>NZ_JAFBBP010000001.1:1850000-7163903 GCF_016907275.1 Micromonospora luteifusca | reverse complement strand
CATCCCGACTCGCTTGTCGACTGGGCGGCGCTGGCGCGCGCCCGGGGCACAGTGGTGTTGCTGATGGCCGTCGACACCATCGCCAAGATCGCGGCTGTGCTGATCGAGCACGGCCGGGCCCCGGAGACCCCGGTGCTCGCCGTGCAGGACGCCGGTTGCCCGGCCAGCGGTCCGTGCCGGCCCGACTGGACGAGATCGGCGCGCTCGCCGCTCGGGAGGGCATCGGCCCGCCCGCCGTCTTCGTGCTCGGCCCGGTGGTCGCTCTCGCGACCACCGGGCGCACGGACTGACTACTCGCTGCGGGCGGTCTCCGGACCGGTGATCCGCTCCAGCAGCGGCAGGGTGGAGGCGATGACAGCGAGGCAGGCGGCCAACCCGACCACGACGATCACGTAGAAGCGTGGCTCCGGCGCGACCAGCGTGTAGTGCATCTGCGCCCGCAGGAACAGATGCGCGGCGAGCAGGCCCATCCCGATGGCGACGGCGGCGACGGCGAGCATCGGCACCGCGCTCTCCAACGCCACCACCCGGCGCAGGACGCGCACCGGAGCGCCGCTGAGGCGTAGCAGGCTGAACGGTCGTCGGCGCTCGGTGAGACCGCCGATGACGCTTACCGCGAGGCTGCACCCGCCGAGGGCGAGGCTGGCGATGATGACGACGTTTGCCAGTTGTTCCCAGCCGCGCAGCGTGTCGGCGAAGTCCGACTCGAAGTCGCCGGGCACGTTCGGCCCCACCCAGAAGGCCGGGAAGGCGGCCTCGAGGACGGTACGTGAGCGTTCGATGGCGGCTGCCGAGCCGTCCGTGTCGACGACGATCGACATCACCGGGAGCTGTTGAAGATTCCCGAGCGGGACCGACGCGGCAGGCCAGACTCGGGCGGACGACGCCGACTCCCGGAAGGGGATGAGACCCGTCGCGACCTCGGCGACGGTGGCGCCCTCGGCGCACCGGCCGTACGCGCTCGGGATCTCGGTGCACGCGATCAGGCCGGGCTCGCTGGCGTTCATCCTGTCCGGGTTCTCGCGCACCGCGGTCGCGGACCGCACGCCGGTGATCGAGCGTAGGTCGGTGAAGAGCGTGTCCGGCGTCGCCGGTGCATCCTCAGGAAGGTAGAGCGACACCTGCCCCGCCTCGGTCGACCCGACCGGCGCCGGACCGCGGTTGGCGATGATCGTGGTGATCACGCCGACGGCGACGCTCGTGACGAAGAGCGCGAGCATGATGCCGCTGATCGCCCGGAAGCCGGCCTTCGGGTTGTCGGCGAGGCGGCGCGCGGCGATGAGCGTGGCCGGGCGGTTGGCGTACCGGGCCAGGACGCGGGCGCCGACCATCGTCAGCCAGGGGCCGGCGAGGACGAGGCCGGCCATGATGAGCAGTAGTCCGGGCAGGAACACGGCGGCCTGACCGTCGGACGTTTCCGGCTTGAAGCCGATGGCGAACACCAGCACGGCGACACCGAGTAGGGCCGGGATCAGCCGGTACGCGCGCGGTGCCCGTGGCGTGACCCGCCGGGTGACGCCCAGCGGCGAGATCCGTACGCGGCGCAGCGAGATCTGGGCAGCCACCGCCGCGCCGGCCGGCACGCCGAGCGCCACCAGCAGGACGTCGAGCACGCCCAGGGACATGTCACTGGGGAAGAACGGCATGCCGGTGAACGGGATGCCCGCGAGCGGATCGCGGAAGGCGTAGAACAGGCCGAAGCCGACGGCGGTGCCGGCGACGGCGGCGGCGGTCGCCTCCACGGCGGCGACCATCGAGATCTGCCGGGGTGTCGCGCCGACCAGGCGCATCGCGGCGAAGCGCTGCTCCCGGCGGGCGGCACTGAGCCGGGTGGCGGTGCCGATGAAGATCAGCACCGGAAACAGCAGCCCGCCGGCGATGACGCCCAGGATGAGGTTGACCGTGGTCTCGGGGAGGGCGGGGGTGTCGCCGACGCTGGTGACCTGCTTCGCGGCGGGCAGCTTGGCGACCTGGTCGGGCGTGCCGCCTACGACGACGAGCAGGGTGTCCGGCGAGGTCAGCGCGGCGGGTCCGACGGTGCCCAGGTCCCGCCCCGGGTAGCGGTCGCCCAGTTGGTCCGCCGGGTGGGCGGCCAGCAGGTCGCGCAATGCGGGCGAGGCGTAGAACTCGCCGGGACCAGGGGTGGTGGGGACACCGACCGGGGTGGGCGCGGTCGAGCCGGTCGCGGCGACGTCGATTCGGATGATCTGCTTGCCGTGGAAGTAGTCGAACCGGGTCGACCACCACAGCGGGTCGGCGTCGCCGGCCGAGGCCTGGGGATACATCGATGCGTACCGGGTGAGCTGGGCGTTGACCGCGTTGACTCCGGCGAGGGTGGTCAGCAGCAGCCCGGCGCCGATCGCGACGGCGGCGGCGATGATGACCAGGCGGGTGAGCGCCTCACGGCCGCCGGCCACGGCGAGGCGAAGCCCAAAGCCGATCATGAGGCGATCCGGTCCGGCGCGTTCACGCGCCCGTCGCGGACCATGACCTCACGGTCGGCGTACGCCGCGATCCTGGGCTCGTGGGTGACCAGGATGACCGTGGTGCCCTGCTCCTGGGCGGCGCTGACCAGCAGGTCCATGACCTGCTCGCCGGTGAGTGAGTCGAGCGCGCCGGTGGGCTCGTCGGCGAAGAGGACCTGCGGCTCGGCGACCAGGCCGCGGGCCAGGGCGACGCGTTGCGCCTGCCCGCCGGACAGCTCACCCGACCGGCGCTGCTCCATGCCGCCCAGGCCGAGGCGTTCGAACCAGGCGTGCGCCCTGCGCAGCGCCTGCGTCCGGCGCACGCCGCTGAGCAACAGTGGCAGGGCGACGTTCTCCACCGCGGTGAGCTCGGGGACGAGCTGGCCGAACTGGAACACGAAGCCGAAGCGGTCACGGCGCAGACTGCTGCGCTCGGTCTCGGCCATGGAGTCGACCCGGGCCCCGTCGAAGACGATCTCGCCGGAGTCGGGCACGAGGATGCCGGCCAGACAGTGCAGCAGGGTGGACTTTCCCGAGCCGCTGGGGCCCATGATGGCGAGGATCTCGCCCGCGTTCACGGCGACGCTGGCACCGCGCAGTGCGGGGGTCTGGCCGAAGGAGAACGTCACGTCGCGTGCTTCGATCACGGCGCTCATGGCCGCACCGCCTTGCGCAGGGCGTCCAGCCGGGCGCCGGTCATCTCGATCCATCGAAGGTCCGCCTCCAGGTGGTAGAGGCCGTGGTCGGCGAGCAACGCGTCGACCAGGCTGCCGGAGCGCTTGATCTCGGTGAGGTCGCGCATCCGCTGCAGGTGCGCGCTGCGCTGGGTGTCGAGGTATTCGGCGGCGGGACGGTCCAGCATCAGCGCGAGCACGACCTTGGCGAAGAGCACGGTCTGCAGGTGTGGCTCCGGCTCGACCGGCTGGACCAGCCACTGCTCGACCTCGGTCGCGCCCAGGTCGGTGATGATGTAGCGCTTGCGGTCGGGGCCGGACCCGGGGGCGACGTCGCTGATCACCACCTTGCCGTCGCGGGCCAGTCGGCTGAGGGTGGAGTAGACCTGGCCGAACGGCAGTGGCTTACCGCGGCCGAAGAAGGCGTCGTAGTCGCGCTTCAGGTCGTATCCGTGGCTGGGCTCCCGTTCGAGGAGTCCGAGAAGGGTCAGTGGCACGCTCATGCCAGGAGACTACCCTCAGGGTATACCTCGCGTATATACCTTCAGTATCTTCTCCGCGGTCAGCCGATCAGGACGCGGGCCAGGGCGTAGCCGACCGTGGCCGCCGCGAGCCCGGCGGCGACGCTGACCAGGGCGTTGGCCAGCGCAAGAAGCCGACTGCCGCCCTTGGCCAGCCGCAGCGTTTCGTAACTGAACGTGGAGTAGGTGGTCAACGCCCCACAGAACCCGGTGCCGAGCAGCGCGCTGACCGTCGGACCGGCCGGCAACCCGACGAGTACGCCGAGCAGCAGCGACCCGACCACGTTGACGGTGAGCGTGCCCCAGGGAAACACCGAGTCGTGCCGGGACTGCACCGCCCGGTCGGTGAGGTAGCGCAGCGGCGCGCCAACGGCCGCGCCCAGGGCGATGAGCAGAACGGTCATCGGGCTGCCCGCCGTCGCAACAGGCCGGCGGTGGCGGCGTCGCCCAGCCCCACGGCGACGAGTGCCCCGAGCACCGTGGCGGCCAGGTACGCCAGCGCGATGCCCGGGGCGCCCGCGACAAATGCCTGCTGGACGTCCACCGCGTAGGTGGAGAAGGTGGTGAACCCGCCGAGCACACCGACCCCGAGGAACGGCCGGAGCAGTGGGTGTCCACCGCCGAGGTGCCCGAGCACCGCCATCAGCACGCCGATCAGCAGGCAGCCCGACAGGTTGATGCCGAACGTCGCCCACGGGAAGCCCGTCGGCGGGTGCGTGGCGGCGTGTTGCAGGCCGGCCCGGGCCAGTGCGCCGAGCACCCCACCGGCGGCGATCGTGGCGAGGATCGTCGCGGGACGCGCGGTCAACTCGCCCCGGTCGACGGGGACGCGAAGGTCGACGTCAGGGTCGGTACGCGGGTCCAGCGGCTCTGCCACGGGTCGTCAGCGTAGTGCCGGCGACGCCGGCTTCAGCGCACCGCCGCGACGGCGGCGTCGAATCCGCGACCGTGGCCCGGACGCGCACAGCCACGGCCTGCGTGGGCGACGCCGGGTCGGGCACTGGCCCGGCCCGGCGTCCTCCCGTCAGTGGGTCAGACCGCCGTGTGCGTCAACTCCGCGGCGGCCCTCGCCGGCTCGATGCGGCGGGCCAGCCGCAGCGCTCCGAGCAGGACACCCAGACCGGCCAGGGTGAGCGCGGCGCCGGCCCAGATCGGCGAGGTGTAGCCGAGTCCGGCGGCGATGGTCACGCCGCCGATCCAGGCGCCCAGCGCGTTGCCGAGGTTGAACGCTGCGATGTTCGCTCCGGACGCCAGGGTCGGCGCCTGGTTGGCGTAGTGCATGATCCGCATCTGCAGCGGCGGCACGGTGGCGAACCCGAAGCCGCCCATCAGCACCAGCGAGACGATGGTCAGCACCGGGCTCGTCGCGGTCAGCGCGAACCCGACGAGCACCATGGTGAGCACCGCCAGGACGAAGACCAGGGTGCGCGACAGCGACCTGTCCGCTGCCCGGCCGCCGAGCAGGTTGCCGGCGAACAGCCCCACTCCGAAGAGGACGAGCAGCCACGGCACGGTGCTGGTGGCGAACCCGCTGACCTCGGTGAGGGTGTACGCGATGTAGGTGAACGCACCGAACATGCCACCGAAGCCCAGGACCGTGACCACCAGCGACAGCCAGACCTGCGAGTGGGTGAAGGCACGCAGCTCGCCGTGCAGCCCACCGGCCGGCCGGTCGGCGTTGGCGGTGTCGCGAGCGGGGATGAGCAGGGCCAACCCGTTCAGCGCCACCACCCCGATGGCCGTGATCGCCCAGAACGTCGACCGCCAGCCGAAGTGCTGGCCGAGGAAGGTGCCGAAGGGCACGCCGAGGACGTTCGCGATGGTCAGGCCGGCGAACATCATGGCGATCGCGCCCGCTCGGCGGGCCGGTGCGACCAGGCCGGCGGCCACCACGGCGCCGATGCCGAAGAACGCGCCGTGGCAGAGCGCGGCGACGATCCGGCCGGCCATCATCACCGCGTAGTCGCCGGCGACGGCGGAGAGCAGGTTGCCGATGATGAAGAGCACCATCAGGCCGAGCAGCACCGGCTTGCGGGGCAGTCGGGTGACCGCCGCGGTGAGGGCCACCCCGCCGACGGCCACGCTGAGCGCGTAGCCGGAGATCAGCCAGCCGGCGACCGGCTCGGTGACCGCGAAGTCGGCGGCCACCTCGGGCAGCAGCCCCATGATCACGAATTCGGTGAGCCCGATGCCGAAGGCGCCGATGGCCAGCGCGATCAGGCCGGGCGGCAGGGACTTGTGGCGTACGGACATCGTCTTCCCATCGGGGAGGGGGCAAATATGCGGCGTGTGCAACTACACGCGCCGACAACTAAATAGTTGCACGCGCCTGATATCGGCGCAAGCGTGGTAGCCTGGGGCCGTCCAGATCACACCTGAGGAGGGCCGGCATGGGCATCGCCGACGACGCGGTCGAGATCCGCGCGCAGGGTTGGCGCACCCTCGCCGCCCTGCACGGGCTGATCGAGACGTCCCTGGAGCGGGCGCTGCAGGCCGCCCACGACCTGTCCGTCGTCGAATACACGGTGCTCGACGCGCTCTCCCGCCAGGACGGCTGGCACATGCGGATGAGCCAGCTCGGTCGGGCCGCCGCGCTCTCCAGCAGCGCCACCACCCGCCTGGTCACCCGGCTCGAGCAGCGCGGCCTGCTCACCCGCATCCTCTGCGCCGACGACCGGCGTGGCATCTACACCGAGCTGACCCCAGCCGGCTCCGACCTGCTCGCCCAGGCCCGGCCCACCCATGACCGGGTGCTCACCGACGCGCTCGCCGAGGCGGAGGCCACCCCCGAGTTGGCACCCCTGGTCGACGCCCTGCACCGGCTGCCGACCACCCGCTGACCGCCGCGTCAACCGTCGCGACGGCGGGCGTACGGTACCCGCAGCCCCACCGGGACCGCCGCGCCAAGGAGGCAACCGATGCAGGACCGCACCCCTCGTCCGCAGGAGCTGGAGCCGATCGAGCGCGCCAGCATCGACGAGCTGCGTGCCCTGCAAGGCGAACGGCTGCGCTGGTCGTTGCGGCACGCGTACGACAATGTGCCGCACTACCGCCGCGCGTTCGACGAGGTCGGGGTGCACCCCGACGACTGCCGGGACCTCGCCGACCTGGCCCGCTTCCCGTTCACCGGCAAGGCGGAGCTGCGGGAGAACTACCCGTTCGGCATGTTCGCCGTACCCCGCGAGCGGGTCGCCCGGCTGCACGCCTCCTCCGGCACCACCGGCCGGCCGACGGTGGTCGGCTACACCCGCGACGACCTGCGCACCTGGGCGCGACTGATGGCCCGCTCGATCCGGGCCTCGGGCGGTCGCCCCGGCGACCGGGTGCACGTGGCGTACGGCTACGGGCTCTTCACCGGCGGTCTGGGCGCGCACTACGGTGCCGAGGAGCTGGGGTGCACGGTCATCCCCGTCTCCGGGGGCATGACCGAGCGTCAGGTCATGTTGATCCGCGACTTCGAGCCCGAGGTCATCATGGTCACGCCCAGCTACATGCTGGCCATCGTGGACGAGATGCGCCGGCAGGGTGTCGACCCACGGGCCACCTCACTACGGGTGGGCATCTTCGGTGCGGAACCATGGACCGAGGACATGCGCCGGGAGATGGAGCAGCAGCTGGACATCCACGCGGTGGACATCTACGGGCTCTCCGAGGTGATGGGCCCCGGCGTCGCCACCGAGTGTGTCGAGACCAAGGACGGGCTGCACCTCTGGGAGGACCACTTCTACCCGGAGATCATCGACCCGGTCAGCGGGGCGGTGCTGCCCGACGGCGAGCAGGGTGAGCTGGTGTTGACCTCCCTGACCAAGGAGGCGATGCCGGTGGTGCGCTACCGCACCCGCGACCTGACCCGGCTGCTGCCCGGCACCGCCCGCCCGATGCGCCGGATCGAGAAGATCACCGGTCGGACCGACGACATGATGATCGTGCGTGGGGTGAACATCTTCCCCACCCAGATCGAGGAGCTGATCCTGCGGACCCCGCAGCTGTCGCCGCACTTCCAGTGCGTCCTCGACCGGCAGGGTCGATTGGACACCCTGACGGTACGGGTGGAGCGCCGGGCCGGGGCCGCCGTGGACGCCGCCGAACGGGCCGGCGCGACACTCGTCGAGCTGGTGAAGAACACCATCGGCGTGAGCGTGGCGGTCGACGTTCTGGCCCCGGATGCGGTGGAGCGGTCGGTGGGCAAGATGCGCCGCATCGTGGACCAGCGCCGGGCCGGCTGAACGGCTGGCCGACGACGATCGGTGGCAGCTCGGCAGGGCTGCGCTCGGCGTGTCGCATCGCTCACCTGCCAACGATCATCGGGGCGCCCGACTCCGTCGCCGCTGGCATAGGATCCGGTCCATGCGAGTGCTGGTGGTCTCCGCTCCGCTGGTCGGGCACGTCTTCCCGTTGGTGCCACTCGCCGTCGCGCTGCGCGACGCCGGCCACGACGTGCTGCTGGCCGCCGGTGACAGTGGCCTGGCCGCCGCCGAGGCGGGCCTGCCGGTGCGCGACATCGCGCCGGGCTTCGACTTCGGCCGGATCGCGCGGCGGGTCTTTCCCCGGCATCCGTTCATCGCCCGCGCCGAGATGGCCGGCACCGCCGACACCCGGGGCGCCGGCCTGCTCTTCGGCGCGCTCAACGACCAGCTCACCGACCCGGTCGTCGCGCTGGCCACCGAGTGGCGACCGGATCTGGTGCTGCACGAGCCGTTCGCGGTGGCCGGCGCGGTGGCCGCCGCCCGGCTGGGCGTACCGGCGGTCCGCCAGGAGAACTCCCTCTTCGACGGTCGGAAGCTGGTGGCCGCCACCACCGCCCGACTCGGTCCCGCCCTGCGTCGGCACGGCCTGAGCGAGCTGCCCGCACCGGCCGCCGCCCTGGCCGTGGCCCCGCCCAGCGTCGCTACACAGCGGGGCTGGCCGATGCGCCACGCCTCGTACGTCGGTGGCGGCGAGCTGCCGGCCTGGCTGCGCGAGCCGGGTGGGCGACCCCGGATCCTGGTCACCCGCAGCACCCTGACCGGCCCCGGCGACCAGGGGCCGATGCCCGCCGTGGTCGCGGCCGCCGCCGAGGTGGACGCCGAGATCGTGCTGGTCCGACCGGACCGCCGTACGGCAGCCCGCACACTGCCCGACAACGTCCGCGTGGTCGATTGGATCCCGCTCGACGAGGCGTTGCCGGCGAGCGCGGCGCTGGTGCACCACGGCGGCGCGGGCAGCGCTCTCGGCGCCCTCGCCGCCGGGCTGCCCCAACTGGCCACGACGGGTCCGGGGGACCGCCGGCACAACGCCGAGCTGGTGGCCCGCCGGGGCGCCGGCCTGGCGCTGCGCCCCCGTGACATCACCGCGCAGTCGCTGACCCAACTGGTCACCGACGATCACCTCCGTGACGCCGCCGGGCAGGTCAGCCGCGAGATGGCCGCGATGCCGGCGCCGGCCGACCTCGTCGCGCGACTGGCGGCGTTGGCCTGACGTTCGCCCCGCGTGGCCGCACCGGCCGGCGGGTCGGCTGCGGCAGGATGACGGAATGCGACACGTCGTGCTGTTCCACTCCGTGTACGGGCTGCGGCCCGCCGTGCGCGCCGCCGCCGACCGGATGCGCGTCGCCGGGCACCAGGTCGCCACACCCGATCTGTACGGCGTCCCGGCTCCCGACAGCGTCGAGGAGGGCTTCGCACTGCTCGACAAGATCGGCCAGGAGGTGGTGCTGGACCGGGCTCGGGAAGCGCTGCGTGACCTGCCGGCGGAGGCCGTGCTCGCCGGCTTCTCGATGGGTGCCGGTGTGGCCGGGGCGCTGCTGGCCGAGCGCCCCGACTCGGCCGGTCTGCTCCTGCTGCACGGCACCGGTGGCGCAGCGGACGCGGTCCGGACCGGCTTGCCGGTGCAGCTGCACCTCGCCGACCCGGACCCGTACGACGCGCCGGACGAGGTCGACGAGTGGCAGCAGGCGCTGACCGACGCCGGCGCCGACCTGACGGTGTTCCGCTATCCCGGTGTGGGACACCTGTTCACCGACCCGGACCTGGCCGAGTACGCCCCGGACGCCGACGCGGCGACCTGGCCACGGGTGCTGGCCTTCCTGGCTGACCGCTGACCCGCGCGAGCATCCTCGCGACGGACAACCGCGCCGGCCAGGGGTTCAGTTGGCGGTTGCCCCGATGCGCGGAGGCGTGGCGGTGCCGTGCACCCGCTTGGCGTGTGCGGCGAAGAGCCGGGGACCGATGCTCGGCCCGAGCAGTAGCAGCACGGCTGGGGCAATCCTACTCATCGCACCTGGTCCGATATGGTGGCGCCACCATCAAGATCCTTAAATGGGGTGGCCAGTGGCGACGACAGACTTCGACGACTACGAGCGTTCGCGCTGGGCCGGGCGCGCGACGGCCTTCGACCGCAGCTTCGCCTCGCTCTGCGCCCATCCCGCTTCCGCGTTGTTGGACGCCGCCAGCGTCGGTGCGGGCAGTCGAGTGCTCGATGCCGGCACCGGTTCCGGGACCGTCGCCCGGTTGGCGTGCGCTCGCGGTGCCGCCGTCGTCGCCGTCGACGCCGAGGCCAGCATGGTGGAGCTGGCGCGCAGCCGGCTCCCGTCCGCCGAAGAGGTCCGCCTCGCGGCTCTGCCCCACCTGCCGTTCCCCTCCGGGTGTTTCGACGCGGCCGTCGCGAACTTCGTGATCAATCACGTGGGGGATCCGCTGGCTGCGATCGGCGAACTCCGGCGGGTCGTTCGGCCGGCGGGCCGGATCGCGGTGACCATCTGGCCCTACCCCCCGCCGGAGGCCCAGCGGCTCTGGGGTGAGGTCTTCGACGCCGCAGGGTTCGACCCGCCGATCGCGGTGCCGAACGTGGACGCGGACAGGGACTTCCCACGTACCGCCGATGGGTTGGCGGGCCTGCTCGACATGGCCGGGCTCACCGACGTGCGCTGCGACACGATCACCTGGGTGCATCGCACCGACCCCGAGGCGTGGTGGAGTGGCCCTGCCAACGGGATCAGCAAGCCGGGTCTGCTGATGGAGGCCCAACCGCCGGACGTGATCGTCCGCATCCGCGCCGCGTACGACGAGCTGACCGCCGCCTACCGTGACGCGGACGGCCTGCTCGCACTGCCGACCGCGGCGCTGCTGGCCTCGGCGTCCGTGCGGTAGAGGTCGCCGCGATCGGTGGCAGCTCGGCAGGGCGGCGCTCGGCGTGTCGCACTGCTCAGCTGCCAACGATCAAGGGGCAAGCCCTCAGGCGGAGGCGGCCAGGTTCTGCGGCCGACCGATCGACGGCGGGCGAGGTGCGGCGCGCACCGGTCCGGGCGGAGCGCCGACACCGGCACGGCCGCCCCGTCCGGCTGCCCCTGGCACGGCAGGCACTGCACGGATCGCCACCGGGGACCGGTCGACGTCCGAGGGCCAGTGACCGCCTGCATTGGCCCGCGCCGCGGACACCACTGCGGCCTGGGTCGCCACTGTGGCCGGGGTCGGTGGGACCGCACCGGTCGGCGCGACGGCTCGGAGCCGGCCGGAGCCGGGTGGGCGGTTGGTCTGCCGGGTCGGCGCGGCCGGTGGGGTGGCCATCGTCGGGGCGGGGACGCGTCGGCGCTCCGCCGGGTCGGTGGCGGTGGCTCGTGGCGCCGGGGCCAGGGCCGCGAGGACGGTGTCGAGGCTGGCCCGGGAACGGACGGCGTCCAGACGCACGACCTTGGCGGGCCGGGCGGCCGCGCCGCCGACGACAGCACCGACGGCACCAGCCCGGACCACGGCCGGACGGTCGACGGGGTCGAGGGCGTCCAGGCGGACGGTGTCGAGGCGCGGGGCGTTCGCGGCCCGGCGGGCGAAGACGGCCCGCAGCGCGCGGGGCAACCGTTCGGCGGCGACCTGGCGCAGCGCGGGAGCCGCGAACGCGTACCCGTCCGCGTGGTGGGCGAGCAGCAGCCCGGCGGTGACCAGGGCGCGTAGTGCCGGTGCGGAGCGACCGGGCTTCCAACCGAGCGCCCGGTCGATCGTCGCCGACGAGATCACACCGCCGAGGATGCCGGCGGCCATCAGGACCGCTCGCCGCTCACCGTCGAGGTGGTCCAGCTCGGCGGCGACGGCCCGGCGTACCGCCTCGGGCAGCGAGAGCGCCACCAGGTCGGCGCCGTCCACGAGCGATGCCACGTACGCCGCCGCGTGCCCGGGGCGGCCGCCCACCAGCGGCAGCAGCCGGTCGACCAGGGCCACCGGCTGGCCGGCCCGGGTCAGCAGGTGGCGCAACAGCCGCCCGGACTGCACCGTGGCCAGCGGGCGGATCGTCACCCGTCGAGCCGGGCCGGGCCGGGTGTCGGTCCACTGCGGTTGGTGCAGGGTGAGCATGGCCAGCGGCAGCCCGCGCGCCGTCGCCGCGTTGAACAGCCCACGCAGGAACCGGCTCACCGCCGGCCCCGCACGGTCCACGTCGTCCACGGCGACGATCAGCGGCCGCTGCGCGGCCAGGCGCAGCAGGATCTCCCGGCAGATCGCCGCGCCCGCCGACGCCGTCGGCGAGCCGTCCGGGATGCTCAACAGACGCTGTAGCACCGGGACCGCCGTCGCGACCTGCGTCGGCGGGAACAACGGCGTCAGGGCGGCGACCAACCGGTCGTGGACCACCGCCGCGCCGTCGCCGTGCCGGACCCCGGCGAGGCCGCGGAGCAGTTCGGCGACCGGCGCCAGGACCTGATCGGGGTACGGCTGGCAGGTCGTCACACACCAGCGCACCGACAATCCGTCCACGGTGGTCAGCCCACGGGCCAACTCGTGCAGCAGCCGGCTGCGGCCACTGCCGGTGGGGCCGACCAGGGAGACCCAGCGCGGGTTCTTCGTGCGGATCGCCCAGCTCACCTGGTCCCGAATGGTCGCCAGCTCGCGGCGGCGACCGATCAGCGGGCCGTCGTGCTGGTCGGCGCCGGGGCGTACCGGACCGACGGCGTGCCAGACCGGCACCGGTGGTACCCGACCGGCGACCGGCACCGGCGTGAGTTGACGCTGGGTGATGAGGCCTGCGGTGGCTCGGGCGGTGGCCGCGCAGAGTGCGACGGCGCCAGGTGGCGCGTACTCCTGCAGGCGGGCCGCGGTGGTGATCACCGCGCCGCTGGCCACGCCGTGCCCGCCGCTGACCGCGCCACCCAGGTCGACGACGACCTCGCCGGTGGCGACACCGACGCGAACCCGCAGTTTGATGCCCCCGACCATCGGCCGGCGGTCCAGCGCGGCCTGGATCTCCAGTCCGGCGCGCACCGCCCGGTACGCGTCGAAGCCGTCGGAGTGCCGGGCGCCGAAGAGCGCCATCACCGCGTCGCCGACGTACTTCTCGACCACCCCCTGCCAGCGGTGCAGGACGCCGGAGACGGTGTCGAAGTACACCCGCTGCAAGGCGCGGACGTCCTCCGGGTCGAGCCGGTCCACAAGCGCCGTGGAACCGACGATGTCGGCGAAGAGCACGGTGACGGTGCGTCTCTCCTCCGGCACCGGCCAGTCTGGGGTCGTGGTCCGCCGCGCGTCGCCGACGATGATGGTGGTGGTCATAGGTGTCGCACCGACCCTTCTCCCCGTTGATGCCTGATGACCTCCGGAGATTGACATTCTTGGGCCGACGGGGGATCTGCCGAACGACGTATGTCGGCCACCTGCAACCTTTAGTCGCAAAGTCGACGCGAGGAGTACCACAAGCGGCGGTTGGCCGTAGAACGGTTTGGGGACCTGTGATTAGGCTGCGTGCCATGGCCAGCGATGTGGACACCGCACCGCTCGTGGGCCGGGCCGAGCTGGTGCAGACGGTTCGGTCCGCGATGCTCGGTGACGCCGCGCACGGGCAGACCGCCGCGGTCTTCCTGACCGGTGAGAGCGGTGTGGGCAAGACCCGGCTGTTGGGCGAGATCGGCGACCAGTTGCGTGAGCAGGGTGCCGTGGTGCTCACTGGCAGCTGCCTGGACATTGGCGACGCCTCCCCGCTGCACCCGCTGCTGCAGGCACTGCGCCGCTTCGACGCCGACGTGTCCACCTCACACGCACGCACCTCCTCGGCCGTGCGTGGGTTGCTGCAGATGTTCGCCGACGAGACCGCCGGCCCGGACGGCGCGGGCGCGTTGCTGGAGCGGGTCAGCCGCGGGCTGCACCTGATCGCCGAGGGCAGACCACTGGTGTTGATCCTCGACGACCTGCAGTGGGTCGACCGGAGCACCCGGCAACTTCTGCTCTACCTGTTGGCGGGGCTCGGCGACCTCCAGCTCTCCGTGCTGGCGGCGGTGCGCGCCGAGTCGTTGCAGGGTGCCCACCCGCTGCGCCGGGTGCTCACCGAGTTGCGTCGGTTGCGGACGGTGCGGGTGCTCGACCTGGCGCCGCTGGGTCGGGCCGACACCGAGAAGCTGGCCGCCGCCGTGGTCGGCCGGACGCTGTCCGCCGACGCGGCCGAGCAGGTGTGGCAGCGCAGCGGTGGTAACCCGTTCGTCATCGAGGAGCTGGCCCGCGATCTGCGTGACGGCCGCGTCGGTCTGTCCGAGACGCTGCGGGAGATCTTCCTCGACCGGGTCGACGCGCTGCCCCAGCACGCGCACGCGGTGGTGCACGCGGTGGCCGCCGGCGTCGAGCCGGTGCAGCACTGGCTGCTGGCCCAGGTGCTGCGGATGCCGGAGGACGAGCTGATCGACGCGGCCCGTGCCGCCGTGGCGCACCGGCTGCTGGTCGGCGCCGACGACGGCTACCGGCTGCGGCACCGGCTGGTGGCCGAGGTGCTGGCGCACGAGTTGCTGCCGGCCGAGCGTTCCGGGCTGCACCGTCGCTACGCGGAGGCGCTGACCGCGGCGCCGGGTGAGCTGCACCAGGCCCGGCTCGCGCACCACTGGCGGTTGGCCGGTGAGCCGGCGCGTGCGTTGCCGGCGGCGGTGGCCGCCGCGCAGGAGGCCGAGCGGCTGCACGGTTACGCCGAGGCGCACCGGCACTGGTCGGCGGCGTTGCAACTGGCCGCCGACCCGGGCCCGCTGGCGATGGACCGTGTCGAACTTCTCGAGAACGCTGCCGAGGCGGCCCACCACTGTGGGGAGCACGCTCGCGCGCTGGCCCTGCTGGAGGAGGTGGCCACGCTGCGCGGCGGCGAGCCGAGCTGTGCGCTGCACATCCGCCGGGCCCGCTACCTCGCCGCCGCCGGTCGTTCGGCGCTGGCCGAGGAGGAGTACCAGCGGGCGTTGAAGGCGGCGGACTGCTCCCCGCGGGACCGGGCCACCGCCGCCGCGCGCCTGGCCGAGCTGCTGCTGCACCTGGGTCGGTACGCCGATGCCGGCGAGCGGGCCCGGGAAGCGCTGGCGTTGGCGGCCAATGTGGAGGGCACCGCCACCGAGGTGGTGCTGGCCAGCTCCGCGCTCGGCTTCAGCGACGCCTACCTGGAGGACCCCGACGCCGGCCTGGCGGTCATGCGTGACGCCCTCGACACCGCCGAGCGCGCCGGCCAGCCCGAGGACGTGGCCTGCGCGTACCTGCACCTGGCGGAGCTGCTGACCGGTCCCCTGAACGTCCTCGAAGAGGGCGTCGTGGTGGCCCGGCGTGGCGCCGAGCGGGTGGCCGAGCTGGGGCTGGGCCGCACCTGGGGGACGCGGCTGCTGGCCGTGGCCATCAACGGGCTGTTCCGGGTGGGCCAGTGGGCCGAGGCGGAGAAGGTGGTCGCCGCCGCCCTGCGGCACCGGCCGTCCGGCGCGGACGCCGTCGAGCTGCTGCTCGCCCGGTGCCGGCTCTCGGTGGGCTACGGCGACATCGAGGCCGCCGGTCGGGACCTCGACGCGGTGGCGACCCTGCTCGCCGGCGGCGGAGCGCGGCACGTCATTCCGCTGCTCACCCTGCGCTCCGGGCTGGCGATGTGGGAGGGCCGGCACGATGTGGCGCGGTTGGCGGTGCAACGCGGCCTCACCGAGAGCCGTTCCGACGACGTGATGATCCTGTCCGCGCTGGTCTGGCACGGCCTGCGCGCCGAGGCCGAGGCGCACGCCAGCCGCACCGTGGCCGTGGACCCGACAGCGGTACGCCGGCTGCGGGACGTGGCGGAGCGAATGGCCCGCAAGAGTGTCGGCGCCGCTCGTCCGGTCCGGTCGGTGGTGGAGGCGTTTTTGGCCCTCTGCGCCGCCGAGGTGAGCCGCCTCGACGGCAGCGACCCGGAGCTGTGGGCCACGTCGGTCACCGAGTGGGATCGCCGTCATCACCCCTACCCGGCGGCGTACTCGCGGCTGCGGCAGGCCGAGGCGCTGCTGGCTCGCCGCAGTCGGGTGGCGACCGCCGGCAAGCTGCTGCGTGAGGCGTACCGGGTGGCGCAGGGGTTGGGCGCGGTGCCGTTGACCTCGGAGATCCGCGAGCTGGCCGGGCGGGCCCGGGTGTCACTGGAGGAGCGCGAGACCACCGGCGGTACGCGGGGCGCACCCGTTGAGTCCTCCGGCGACGAGTTGGCGGTGCTCACCGCACGGGAGCGGGAAGTCCTCGCCCTTGTCGCGGAAGGGTTGACCAACAAGGAGATCGGGCAGCGGCTGTTCATCAGCGAGCGGACCATCGGCGTGCACGTGTCGCACATCTTCGACAAGCTCCAGGTCCGTACCCGAGTTCAGGCCAGCGCGATCCAGTTGCGCAACGTCCGGGGCTGACCGACCGCTCCGTTTTCCGACGTGTGTGTGCGCCGGGATACGTCGTTCTACTGATTCGGCGACCGGGTGTCGACTGAAAGGCTGAGCCGCGTCGACGACGGCACGGGGGATGCCGCCGACCACCATGGAGGAGAGATGACCGAACCGGTCTGGGGGCCCGTGCACCGGGACATCGTCGACCTGCTCGCCGACCATCCCGCGGACGTGCCGGCCGTGGTCGATCACCTCACGAAGCTTCAGGACATGCTGGTGCGGCTGCCTCCCCTGGAGGAGAGTTGCCCGCTGGCCGACTTCAACCGGCTCTACCTGACCATCACCAGCAGCGTGCTCGACGGGCTGTACGACGACCGCTTCGTCGACCCGGCCTTTCTCTCCCGGCTCGACGTCGAGTTCGCCGCGCGGTATTTCGATGCGATGCGGATGTGGACCGACTCCAGCCCGGGCACCCCGAAGGCGTGGTCGTGCCTCTTCGAGCGGATGCGTGGGCCGGACGCCCGCCCGTTGCCCTCGGCGGCGGCCGGCGTCAACGCGCACATCAACTTCGACCTGCCGTTCGCGTTGGTGACCACGTTCGACCACCTGGAGTCGGAGCCGGTCGACGGCAGCGACCAGCACCACGACTACCTCGAGATCAACAAGATCTTCGCGGACAAGATCCCTGGCCTGCGCCGGGGCTATCTGGAGCGGTGGCAGCTGCTCATCGACATGCTCAACGGTGACATCGACGACTGGTACCAGGGGGAACTGGTCGAGTACACCCGCGATGTCGCCTGGCGTAACGCGCAGAAGATCTGGCGGTGCCGGCACGATCCGGACGCCCGCGAGTGTGAGCGCACGCGGTTGGACGACAACGCCGCGGCGCTCGGCCGGCTGCTGCTTTCGCCCCTGGGGGCGTTCCTGCAGTAGCCGGGACGGGGGGTCCCCGCGCTCCGCCCCGTGGGGGGCGGCGGAGCGCGGGGGCGCGTCCCACCAGCTCCGCCCACCCCGGGTGGCCGCCGAAGGTTCGGTCGGCCCCAGGGGGTACAGCCGGTCGGCTCCGGGGGGTGTCGACCGTCTGCCACCGTCGGCCGACCCGGGGGGTGCCGGCCGGCGGTGGGGGAGGGGCGTCGCGCTCGTGCCGACGGTGGCATTTCCGGGGTGTCGGCGGGCTCGTACCGGGTACGCCCGCGCCATGACCGTCCTGGCCCGGCGTCGGCCCGCCGCCCGCCCCCGACCCGCTCGGCCCGGCCCCCTGCGGCCGGGTGGCCCGGTGCCGCGACCCACCACCCGGCCCGGTGCGCGGTGACCGGCGCCGCGACGCGGTTCCCGTTCCGTTTCGATCCGGCGTTCCGCCCCGTGTTGGCGCTGCTGGGGGTCCGCCCGGCGACGGCCTGGGTCGCCGTCACCGACCGGGAGCTGTTGATCCGGTACGGGCCGTGGCGGCTGCGGACCGACCGGGCGAACGTGATTGCCGTCGAGCTGAGCGGCCCGTACCGCTGGTGGCGGGTGATCGGGCCGCACCTGTCGATGGTCGACGGGGGTGCGAGCTTCGGCAGCAGCACGGCCGGCGGGATCTGCCTGCGCTTCGGCGTACCGGTGCCGGCCCTGCTGCCTGGCGGGCGGCCACGACACCCGGCGGCGACGGTGACCGTCGCCGATCCGCCCGCGCTGGCCCGGCTGCTCGCGGTCTAGGGAGCTGTCCTGACCAGGCCACCCACCTGCCCGGTTCCGCCGGCCGGGCCCCGCGCTACCGCCTACCGTCGGAGCAGGACCTGTGAGGGTGGGACTGGCGATGGGTGACGAGCACCGGGCGAAACCACGACGCTGGAACGGACGTCGCCACGCGCCGACCGGGCCGGACCCGGCACTGCGGGCGGCTCGCGACCCGGCCCGCCCGCACCGGGGCGGCCGGCAGGGTGTCGTGGTGCCCGAGCGTGTGGCCTCCCCGGCCCGGTCGGCGCCGCCGACCAGCCCACTGCGCCGGTGGCTCTTCCAGCACCGGGTGCAGCCGCCCGGCCCGGAGACGACCGAGGGGCAGAACCGTCGGCACGCCTGGTGGCAGGTGATGTGCCTGACCGGTGTCGACTACTTCTCCACGCTGTCGTACCTGCCGGGCATCGCGGCGTTGGCGGCCGGTGCGCTCTCCCCGCTGGCAACCCTGTTGATCGTCGCGCTCACCCTGTTCGGCATGCTGCCGATGTACCGGCGGGTGGCTCACGAGAGCCCGCACGGGCAGGGGTCGGTGGCGATGCTGGAGCGGCTGCTGCCGTTCTGGCGGGGCAAGGTCTTCGTACTGGTGCTGCTCGGCTTCGTGGCCACCTCCTGGATCATCACGATCACGCTCTCCTCGGCCGACGCCACCGTGCACCTGATGGAGAACCCGTACCTGCCGGACGCCCTGCACGGCCCGCAGGCCCCGGTCGTGGTGACCGTGGTGCTGCTGCTCATCCTCGGCGGGGTGTTCCTGCTCGGCTTCCGCGAGGCGGTGGTGGTGGCCATCCCGCTGGTCGCGATCTTCCTGGTTCTGAACGCGGTGATCGTCGTGGTCGCGGTGAGCCGAATCGTCGCCGACCCGGACATCGTGTCGAACTGGACCGCCGCGTTGACGTCGACCGGCGGCGGGCCGGGGCACGTGCTGCTCACCGCGGTGCTGGCTTTCCCGCTGCTGGTGCTGGGGCTGTCCGGTTTCGAGACGGGGGTCAGCATGATGCCCCTGGTCTCGGCCGAGGGGCCGGACCGGGCGGCGCGGCTCGCCGCCCGGATCCGCAACACCCGCCGACTGCTCACCACCGCCGCGCTGATCATGTCGGTGTACCTGATCTCGACGACCTTCGTGACCACGGCGCTCATCCCGCAGGAGGAGTTCCGACCCGGCGGCGCCGCCAGCGGGCGGGCGCTGGCGTTCCTGGCGCACACCTACCTGGGTGAGGTGTTCGGCAGTGTCTACGACGTGAGCAGCGTGCTCATCCTCTGGTTCGCCGGCGCCTCGGCGATGGCCGGGCTGATCAACATCGTGCCGCGCTACCTGCCCTCGTACGGCATGGCACCCGAGTGGGCGCGGGCGGTGCGCCCGGTGGTGATCGTCTACACCGTGGTCAGCATCGCCATCACGATCGCCTTCTCAGCCGACGTCAACGCTCAGGCCGGGGCGTACGCGACCGGCATCCTGGCGATGATGGTCTCCGCGGCGGTGGCGGTGACGATCTCCGCGGCGCGTCACCACCAGCGCACCTTCGCGATCGGGTTCACCGTGCTCACCCTGGTGCTGCTGTACGCGCTGCTGGAGAACGTGATCGAGCAGCCGGACGGGATCACCATCTCCGCGCTGTTCATCCTCGGCATCATCGTGGTCTCGTTGGTCTCCCGGGTCACCCGGACCACCGAGCTGCGCGCCGAGCGGATCGAGTTCGACGAGCCGGCCCGTCGATTCATCACCGAGTCGCTGGCCCACGACGGGCAACTGCACCTGATCGCCAACAAGAGGCAGAGCGGGTCGGTGAAGGAGTACACGGTCAAGGAACGGGGGCAGCGCGGGATGAATCCGGTGCCCGGTGCCGCGGACG
Organism: Micromonospora luteifusca; assembly: GCF_016907275.1. NCBI lineage: Bacteria > Bacillati > Actinomycetota > Actinomycetes > Micromonosporales > Micromonosporaceae > Micromonospora > Micromonospora luteifusca. Next base: position 7,144,097 of record NZ_JAFBBP010000001.1, on the reverse strand, counting down.
TGCTGTTCCTGGAGATCGACGTGGTCGATCCGTCGGAGTTCAGTCAGGTGCTGCGGGTGCACGGGATCGAGGTGGGTGGCTTCCGGGTGTTGCGGGCCAGCAGTGCGGCCGCGCCCAACGCGATCGCCGCGATCCTGCTGGCCCTGCGTGACGCCACCGGGGTTCGGCCGCACGCGCACTTCGAGTGGTCGGAGGGGAGCCCGATCGCGCACCTGGCGCGCTATCTCATCCTCGGTCGCGGCGACACCCCGCCGGTGGTACGGGAGATCATCCGCCGGACCGAGCCGGACCCGTTGCGTCGTCCCGGCATCCACGTCGGCGGGTGACGAGGGGCCGGTTTGGCGGGTTCGAAGATGAATGGGGGCACTATTCACGTTCACGCCTTCTTGTCCGTATTGCGGACCTATCGTGACGTTTGGTGGCCGGCGGTACGTCGAGCCCCCCGCGCCCGGATTGGCGCGCGGTCACGTCAGGCAGGCAGGAAGGCAGGCACCTTTGATGTCCTCGTACCGAAAAGGAGACCGCGAGATCCGACCCAGGCGGCGGTCCCGGTGGTTCTTAGCCAGCGGCTTCCTGGCGGGAAGCCTCGTCGTGGGAGCGGCCGGGGCGGCCGGCGTGGCCGCTGCCGCGGACCGGGCCCTCTCGCTCCCCGGTCTGAACCGGCTGTCCCCGACGGCCGGAAGTGACGACGCCCGCCGCGCCGGCGATCAGGACGCGGCGGAGCGCGACCAGGGCGGCGCCGAGCGGGCCCGCCCGACCACCCCGGGCACCGGCAAGCGCGGCGTGGTGTCGGTGCCCTGCGACGCGGCAAAGCTGGTGGCGGCACTGGTGACGGCCAACGCCGAGGGCGGCGCGGAGCTGCGGCTCGCCCCCAAGTGCCGCTACGTCCTCACCGAGGCGTTCCACGAGACCGACCAGTACGACGGGGGGATCCGCGACGCACGGGAAGCGGCCGACGCCGCGGAGACCCCGGGTGACGCCGACGCCCCGCCGCACAACCCGGCCGACGACACCGCCGGCCTGCCGGTGATCTACCAGCCCATCACGATCGACGGCGCGGGCGCCACCATCGCCCGGGAGGCCCAGGCCGCCGCGTTCCGCTTCTTCACCGTCCGCGACGGCGGCGAGTTGACGTTGCGCGACGTGGAACTGCACAACGGCCGCTCGGCCATCGAGGGCGGCAGCGTGCACGTGGTGCACGGCGCCACCGCCGTGGTGGAACGGGTCACCGTCACCCAGAGCACGTCGCTGTCGCCCGAGGGGGGCGGCGGGGGCATCTTCAACGACGGCAACATGGTGGTCACCGATTCCACGTTCATCGGCAACAGCGCCGCCGGCGCCGCGGGCAAGGGCGGGGGCCTGCTCAACGGTGGTGTGCTGACGCTGAAGCGCTCCGAGTTCCACCGCAACAGCGCCAACGCGTACGGCGGCGGGCTCGGCAACTACCGTGGTGCGGCCGACGTGGAGAGCGTCTCCTTCACCCAGAACAGCGCCGGCCAGGGCGGCGGGCTGGCCAGCTTCTCGGCCCGGACGAAGGTCGTCGACACCGAGCTGCTGAACAACACCGCGCATATCGGCGGCGGCGCCGCGAACTCCGACGCGGTGCTGGTGATGCGCAAGATGACCATCCGCGGCAACACGTCCACCGTCAACGGTGGCGGCATCTCGACCGTGAAGGGCCTGACGCCGCTCGACGACAGCGTGGTCGACGGCAACACCACCCACGGTTTCGGCGCCGGCATCTACGCGGAGAAGGCGAACCTGCTGGTCCGCGGCAGCGACGTGACCCGCAACGAGGGGGTGGGCGCCGCGTCCAGCGGCGGCGGCATCTACGCGAACGCGGGCTCGGTGGCGATCTACACCAGCAAGGTCACCCACAACGCGTCGACGGCGAAGCCCGGCGGCATCTTCGCGGTGCACGCCCAGGTCAAGCTCGACGACGAGAGCGTTGTCGTGGAGAACGAGCCGACCAACTGCGAGGGCAGCACGGCTCCGATCGCGCACTGCTTCCGCTGAGCAGGACCCGCGCACCCAGCGCGCAGCCGGCCGCCCCGACGATCAGTCGGGGCGGCCGACGCCGATGAGGTCGGATCAGCTCATTGCGCGTAGGCGGCCGGAGAGGTTCGCGGCGAAGAAGTTGAGGAAGCCGTCCGGGTCGGGGCCGGCGTTCTGCAGGACGATGTGGTCGAAGCCCGCGTCGACGTACGACCGGACCTTGTCGACGTGCGGCTCCGGGTCGGGCCCGACGGCGAAGAGTTGGCGGATGTGCTTCTCCTCGACGTACGCGCTGGCCGCGTCGAAATTGACCGGGTTCGGCAGTTCGCTCATCACCTTCCAGCCGGTGACCATCCACCGGCTGGTCTGCAACACCGCCTGCACCGCCTGGTGCTCGTCGCTGGCCCAGGCCAACGGCACCTCGGCGTAGCGCGGGCCCGACCCACCGGCGCGTCGGTAGTGCTCGACGATCGACGCCTCCGGCTCGGTGGCGAACAGCCCGTCGCCCAACTCGGCGGCGAGACGGGCCGATGCCTCACCACTGGCCGCGACCGCGATCACCGGCGGGGTGTCCGGCAGGTCGAAGACCTGGGCGTCCTCCAGTTGCAGGTGCCGACCCTCGTACGACTGGTAGCCGCCCTGCCAGAGCAGTCGAATGATCTCCAACGCCTCGCGGAGTCGCTCGTGCCGGCCCCGCACGCTCGGGAAGCCCTGCCCGACCACGTGCTCGTTGAGTCGCTCGCCGGCCCCCACCCCGAGGGTGAACCGCCCGTCGGAGATCAGCGCCATGGTCGCCGCGGCCTGCGCGATGATCGCCGGGTGGTAGCGGACGGTCGGGCAGGTGACGCCGGTGGCCAGGCGCAGGGTGCTGGTCCTGGCGGCGATGGCGCCGAGCACGCTCCAGGTGAAGGACGAGTGTCCCTGCGCGTCCAGCCAGGGGTGGAAGTGGTCGCTCATCTCGACGAAGTCGAAACCAGCCTGCTCGGCCTGGACGGCCTGCCGGATGATCTCCTGTGGGCCGTAGCCCTCCGAGGCCAGCTTGTAGCCGATCTGCATGCCACGCTCCCGATTCCGTCCGCCGACTGACGCCGGGTCGGTTCCCGGCCTCGGCACCGACAAACGCCGTCGAGACCTGCAAACCAGCCTCCTAGGATGCCGTACGGGATGTGCGGTGGCGGACGGCCACACAGACACCGACCACGTCGCGAACAGCTGAGGCGCCCTACCGACGGACGCCGGCCCGCGCCCCCCGAATCGAGGGGCACGGGCCGGCGCGCGTCAGGGTCCTACTTGGACGGTTCGGGCAGCTTGCAGTCGACCTTGGGGTTGGCGCCGATGTAGTTCAACGGCCCGGCCACGATGGTGACCAGAATGGTGCCGGCCTCGGCGCAGTTGGTGTCGTCGCCGCTGTAGTAGCCGCGCTGGCCGGCAGCGATCGCGCCGATCAACAGCCAGATCACGACGATGACTCCGAGTATCGAGGTGCCGCGCATCGCTGCCTCCTGAATATGTGGTGGATGTGAGGTGCAGGCAGTTGTACCCAATCCGGTCGCGCGGCTAACGGCTGCGCGCCGCGACCGCGCTGGATCCTCCGTCCGGCCGATGTCGTCCGCCGATGAGTACCGCCGCGCATCGGCCGCCAGCACCGGGTAGCGCCGGGCTGCTATCGGATCGACGACCGACCCCGCCGTCGTACGGGCCGTCGGACGTAGAACTGCCTCACGGCCCGCCGAGGAGGACCCATGGACGCCCCGACACCGCCCCTGTACATCGACCGCCCCGAGGACGTCGCGGTCGCCGCCCGCGCGTTGGCCGGCGGCGCGGTCGTCGCGGCGGCGTTCGCCAACTTCTACGTCATCGTCACGCGTCCCGACGCGGACACCGTCCGGCAGGTCAACCTGGCCAAGGGTCGCCCGGTCCATCAGGTCGGCAGCATCACCACCGTGATCGGCCGGATCCCGGGGATGTTCGACTGGACGCGGATCTCGCCACGGTTGCCGGTGGGCCGGGTGCGGGCGCTGATGGACGCCCTCTACGGGGCCGGGCCGTTCGGTTTCCGCGGGCCGGCGGCGGAGCGGTTGCCCGAGCACCTCACCCAGGTCGACCGAGGGGTGCGGACCACCCAGGTGATCGCGCCCGGCCTGACCTGCCCGTCCAACGCCTTCTTCGAGCGGGCACTCGCCGAGACCGGGTCGGACCACCTCTACATCACCTCGGCGAACCGGTCCCGGCATCAGACCGGCGCCGCCGAGGAACCGGCGCACTGGAAGGTCGGAGCCCTCGCCGCCGACTTCGCCCACGTCGACGACCTGGTGGTGCTCGCCCACCGGGACGAGGCGGCGGCCCGCGCCGCATACCCGGGCTACCTCACCACCTCGGTCACCCTGCTCTCGTTCCACGCACCGGAGGGTGAGCTCGAGGAGCCGCCGGTGCTCAGTGTGGACCGGCACGGGTCACTGCACCTGGACGACGTACGCCGTGCCGCCGCGCCGCTCGGCCTGCAGGTGCGCCTCGGCGCAACCGCCGGGCAGCGGTTGCAGGTCCGGGGGTACGCCGGGGCGCTGGTGTGAGCAGCCACCGCATCGGTCTGGTGGTGCCCAGTTCGAACACCACCATGGAGACGGAGATCCCGGCGATGCTGCGCCGACGCGAGACCGTCGACCCGACGGTTCGCTTCACCACGCACGCCAGCCGGGTACGACTGCGTCAGGTGACCCCCGACGAGTTGGCCCGCATGAACCGCTCGGCTGTGCGCTGTGCCGCCGAGTTGGCCGACGCCCGCTGCGACGTGCTCGCGTACGCCTGCCTGGTGGCGGTGATGTGCGAGGGCGCTGGCGCGCACGAACGGGCCGAGCGGCGGTTGGGCCGTGCGGCCGTTCGTGCCGGGCACGACATGCCGGTGGTGACCAGTGCGGGCGCGTTGGTCGCTGGGCTGCGTGCGTTGGGTGCCCGCCGGGTGGCGCTGATCGCGCCGTACCTGCCGCCGTTGACCGCGACCGTCGCCGCCTACCTCGCCGCGCACGCTGTGCAGGTGACCGAGGCGGTGAGCCTGAGCGAGCCGGACAACGTGGCGGTCGGGCGCATCCCCACGTCCCGCCTCGTGGAGTTGGCCGATCGGCTGGACGTGACCGACGTGGACGCGGTGGTCCTCTCCGCCTGCGTGCAACTGCCGTCGTTGGCGGCGGTGCCGCAGGTGGAGGCCCGGCTCGGCCGTCCGGTGCTCACCGCGGCCACCGCCACCGTGCACCAACTACTCACCAATCTGGGCGTCGAGCCGTACGTTCCGGACGCCGGCCGGCTGCTGGCCGGGTCGGCGCCTCGCTGAGCCGGCCGGCGCCACCTGTTCAGTGCGGTGGGGCCGGGGCCTCCGGTGGCTTGCCGTAGCTGCGCCGGAAGTCCGCGTAGGCCACACCGGCCAGCACCAGGAGTGCGCCGAGGGAGGCGAACACCGGCGGCAGGAACAGCACGGCCGGCGCGATGGTCAGCAGCGCCAGCACACCGCCGGGGCGCGACGGCGACACCCGGCTGAACACCTCGTACTCGAAGGAGGCCCGACCGGCCAGGAAGAGTGCCGGGCCGCCGAGGATCACCGCCGCCCAGGCCGGCGGCGTCCGTCCGGTCGGTTCGTGCAGCACGAGGTCGAACCCGGAGGCCGTGGTCACCACCCCGGCGACCATCAGCAGGTGGGTGTACGGCGCGGTGAACAGGAACTTGTTCGGCGACCCCGACACCTTGATGGCCAGCGGCAACAACTGGCCGGACTTGTGCACGTAGATCCGCCAGAGCAGCAGGGTGGTCAGGAATGCCACCGCGAACACGGCGAGATTCTCCAACTCGCTGTGCGCCATGCTGAACATGCTGCCGATGGTCAGGATGGCGTCGCCGAGAGCGATGATGAAGAACTGCTGGTAGCGCTCGGAGAGGTGCTCCGCCGTGACGTTGCGCTGCTGTTCGGGCACCACACCGAGCCCGGGCACCGGGTACGCGAGCCGGAAACCGATGTAGTCGATGGCGAGCGCGATGGCCCAGCACACCAGGCGGGCGTCGTCGCTGACGAACGCGCCGATGATCCACGGGATCGCCGACACGGCGAACCAGAGGAAGATGCGTGCCGCGCGGCGCTGGGTCTGCGGTTCTCGGCGGACGGCTGGCATCAGGAACAGCCCACGCCCGAGATGGATCGCCACGTAGGTGGCGGCGAAGATGATCCCGCGGTCGCCGAACGCCGCCGGGATCGCCGTGGCCATCAGCAGCGCGCCGAACATCACGGCGCTGATCAGCAGCTTGATCTCGGTTCGTTCCGGGTCGTACAGGTCGGTGACCAGGGTGGTGATCACCCACGTCCACCAGACGGCCGCCAGCAGGATCAGTGCCTGCGCGGCCCGGTGCCAGTCGAGCTGGTCCACCATTCCCCGCGAGATGAGCGCCAGGGCGACCACGTACACCAGGTCGAAGAAGAGTTCGAGGAGGGTCACCCTGCGCGGGGCCTCCGGGTCACGCACCGGAGGGCGGCGGGCCCGCGGGGACCCGGGCCCCGGCGCGGCGAGGTGCACGGGCTACTCCTGCGGTATGCATCGACACGGCGAACCCGACCGGCCCACCTCAACCGACGGTAACGATCGACCGATTGCGGGGCGGAGGATTCGTCGCGTCTTCCCCCGGCCGAGTCGATCACCCTTGCCTCAGCGCCGGAGGATCTTTCGCCCCAACGGCCGAGCCCCCGGCCGACCGTCCGGTTGGACGGCCGCCGGGGGCCCGATGTCAGGCGTCAGGCCTGGTTGCCGCCCGGCAGCACCGCGGCCAACTCGTCGCCGGCACCGGCGAGCACGCGAGCCTGCTGCGGCCAGCTGGCCAGCCCGGGTGCGGCGCGCAGGCCGGCGGCCCGGATCAGGTCGCGCAGCGCCGGCTCGTCCAGCTCACCGAGCTGGCCGTACGTGCGCACACCGGCGTCCTGCAACGCGGCCGCCATCTTCGGCCCGATTCCCTGGATCCGGCGGAAGTCGTCGGCCGGGCCCGTCGGGTCGGCGTCCACGCCGCCGGTGGTGTCGGCTGGCGTACGCACCGGCGGGGTGGCGCTGGCGGTCGGCCGGACCGGAGGCGTGGCCACCGCCGTCCGCGTCGGCTCCGCGTCGGCGTCCGCCGACTCGGCGCTCACCGGCGTCTCCGTCGGCAGCGGGTCAACGGCCGTGACCTCGGCCGGCGCGTCCTCGGCCGGGGTAGTGTCGAGCGGCGTGGCATCGGCCGGGGTGGTGTCGAGCGGCGCGACGTCGGCCGGGGTGCTGTCGAGCTTCACGTCGTCGGCCGCGGTGGTGTCGGCCTGCGGGAGGTCGTCCGCGGGCAGGCGGGGGGAGACCACGGTCGCCGGGGCGGGCTGCTCCTCGACCGCGACCGGCTCGGGGGTCGGTTCCACGGCGGGTTCATGCAGTTCAGCTGGGCCAACCGGCTCGGCGGCGGGGGCCGGCGGCGGGGCCTCGGTCAGCGCCATCTCGGCCGGGTCGACAGTGCTCGGACCGTCGGCCGGGGCATCCGCCAGGGTGGGATCGCCCTGCCCGGTCAGCGCGGCTGGCGCGCTGACCGTGTCCACCGGCACCGGCTCGTCGGCGACCGCGGCCGGGGCCGGGTCGACGGCGGCTACGGGCCGGGCCTCGTCGGTGGTGGCCGCAGGCGTCGGCGTGGAGATCACGGCCAGGCTGGCGACCGGATCACCGTCGACGATCGACCGACCTTGCCCACTGCCCGGTACGCCCCGCCGGCCGCGCAGCAGCCACCCGGCGGCCAGGCCCAGCACCAGTGCCAGTACCACTATCAGCGAGTGTCCGATAGACCACGCCACGGCGAACCTCCCTCTCATGTCGTCGGATAAGTCGCGAGAAAAACTCGCCGCAGCTTTGCACACGCGCAATTCCGATGACAGAGAGGATCGGTCGATGACGTTTCGGATGGGACACCCACGTCAGGGGGTGTCGTTCGAGTAACGCAGCGTTGCCCGAACGATGAGCGTGCATCCGATCGCGCCGTTTCGGAGCCGGGGTCGACGGCCGCAGCACCGTCTGGCCGACGCGAACGGATTTTAGTCCTGGTCGCCCTCGTAGGTGTGGAAGTCGTCGACGAACCGGCGGCGCAGTCGTGGCACCCGGCTGGTCACTCCGAAGTAGCCACGGGCGCCGGCCAGCGCGAGGCGACCCACCACCGGCCGGTACATCCGGTCGTCACCGTTGGTGCCGCTGCGGTTGAGCGATTCGGCGACCCGCGCGAAGCCGTACGGCACCATCGCGGCCTCGTAGTCCGCCACCGCCTGCAGCAGCGTCTTGTCGCCCGCGACGGCGCGGCTGAGTTGCTCGCAGAGCAGACGGGCGTCGCGCAGCGCGGTGTTCGCGCCGACCCCGCGACCAGGGGTCATGGTGTGGATGGCGTCGCCGAGCATGGTGACGGTGCTGCTCTTCCAGGGCGGCACCGGCTCGGACGTGGACACCTTGATCGGTAGGGCACTGGAGGGCTCCGCGCGGGTCAGCAGCTCCCGCAGGTTCGGGTGCCAGTTCGGGGTGAGGTCCAGGGCGACCTGCAGCACGTCCGCACCGCGGCGCTCCATCACGTCGGCCGGGAAGCGGCGGGCCGTACTCCAGACGATCAGGTTGATGTTGTCGGTGGTGGTGTCGTGGGACAGGCCGGGCCATTCCCGCAGCAGCGCGGCGTCGGCGTCGGCGACGCCGCGCTTGATCGCCCGCTGGGCGTCCCACTTGAACTCCATGACGTGCAGCACGCCCATCACCCCGCCGACGCCGAAGATCAGCGAGATGCCCTGACGGACCCGCTCCGGGACGAGGCCGCGGGTGTGCGCGGTCAGTGGGATCCGGGTGGCGATGTTGATGGTGCCGGCGTCGCGGGTGACGGCGTGCGGCAGGTACTGGCGGCGCACCGCCGAGTGGGTGCCATCCGCCGCCACCAGCAGATCCCCGGTGGTGCTGGTGCCGTCGGCGAAGTACGCGGTGACCGTGCCGTCGTCGCGCTGCTCGTAGCGGGTGAAGGTCTTGTCGAAGTGCACCACGTCGTCCAGGCCGGTCAGCAGCACCTGGCGCAGCACCATTCGGGCCACCGAATGTTCGGTGTGCACCGGGTCGGCGGTCGGCCGCAGGGCGAACGATGCGGTCTGGCGTAGCCCCTGGGTGACCACGTTGAAGTAGTGCGGCGGCCGGGCGCAGGTGGCCAGGAAGGTCGCGAACAGTTCCGGGGGGAGGCACTCCCGCAGTGCCCGGCTGCCGGTCGGGCCGATGCCCACCCGGTAGCCGAGCAGCCCCTCCGCGCGGTTGCGGTGCCGTTCGTAGACGGCGACGCTGATCCCGGCGCGGCGCAGGCCGTGCGCCAGGCACAGTCCGCCCGTGCCGGCGCCGATGATGAGGACGTGCGGCGGCGCGGCGGACATGTCAGCCGGCCGGGCGCGCTGCGGCCGCGTCGGTGCTTACTGGGCGCGCTGCCGGCGCGGAGGTGCTGGCCGGGCGCGCCGCGGGCGCGGGGGTGGCGTCCCACCGGTAGAAGCAGCCGGCGATCGCGTCGCGGGGGGAGCGCCAGGTCGGCAGGTACGGCGACGTGTGCGCGGAGAGCCGCTCGTTGACCTGCTGGAAGAGCGGGTGGTTGCGGGCGGCCGCGAGCGCGTCCGGGTCGACGTCCGAGCTCTCCAGCACGTGTATGTACAGGTCGTGCAGGCAGTACAGGGACCGGTGCGTGACGCCGGTCAGACCAGGCAGTTCGGTGGCGTCGGATTCGGCGAAGATCTGCGCGACCCGCCCCTCCGCGCCCGGGATGATCCGGCTGACGATCAGTAGACGACTCATGGGAACCCTTTCGCCGGTCGCGTCCCCGACCCTTCGCCGGTGGCCACGTGCTTGCTCCTGGGTGCCCACCGTGCCGCAGCGCCTGTCACATCACCGTCACGTGCGCCGACCGGCTGGTGACGGGCGATCGGTGACGGACTCCCGGGTGGCCTGGCGGATCGGGGCTAGCGTGTCGTCGAGCAGGGCGCTCATCGCGGGGCTCGGCTCCAGGCGTAACTCCCTGCGCAGCAGGTCCCGGTAGACGTAGAAGGCGTGCACGGCTTCGAAGGCGTTGCCCTCGGCCAGGTGGATGCGGACCACCAGCCGGTGGGGCGTCTCCCGTAGCGGCTCGGCGGCCATCGCCTCCAGCGCGGCTTCGAGTGCCTCGCCGTGCCGCCCCGCGGTCAGGTGTTGCCCGGCCACCTGTTCCAGCATGTGCAGGCGTAGTTGGCGCAGTCTCTCCCGGTCCAGCAACACCCAGTCGTCGTACCAGCCGGGCAGGAGGTCGTGCCGGCCGGCGGCGAGCGCTCCGGCCGCGATGCGTGGGTCGTCGCCGTCGCGGACCCGGGCCGCGGTGCCGACCAGGTCGTCCACGTCGAGCCGGACCGCCGGGCCGAGCCGTACGGTGTCGCTGGCGATGGTCATCGGGCAGCACGGGTCCTGCCGAAGTCGCCACAGTGCGGTGCGCAGTGAGGACAGCGCCCGTTCCTCCGAGGCGTCGGGCCAGAGCAGCCCCGCGAGTTGGCTGCGGGTGGCGCCGGGGCGCAGCCCGATCAGCGCGATCACCCGTTGCAGCCCGCGCGGCACCACGACCGGCACCGCCTCGCGTAGGAGGCGGAAGCCGCCGAGCAGGTGCAACGAGACGCCTTCCTCAGGCGCGTCGCCGGCGGTCGGCACGGACGGATCAGCGGTCACGGCGGCACCCCCTGCGGAACGCTCGTCCCGACTGTCTGCTGTGTCCCGGATAGGTCGCCCGTGACGCCACTGTCGGCCCCACCGGTGGAGCGCGGCCCACGGCTGCCGGGCGCGGTCCCGCCCCGTCGAGGCGGCCGGGCTGACCACGGTGAAGATTATCAATAGCGGTCACAGTGAGTCAACGTCGGCGTGCACCTTCTATTGGCGACAGTCAACCTGAGATCCGTTCTGAACTGCTGAAACGTCCGACTGGCCTGCCGCGTCACGGCGCGTGAACGCATAGCTGATACACAGGTTGCGTCAACGCAGCGTCACCGCCGAACATCGCCGGTCGGGCCTCGACGGTGACGCCGCCGTGACGAGGATTGCCGCATCGTGTCGGCAGTCGTCCAGCGCGTCCGGGGACCACCGGTCGCCGGCCGGACGCCGTGGGGGGAGGCCCAGTATGGACCGATCGCTGATCGTCGCGAAGGTGGATCCGAACGCCGAGGAGCGGGTCGCCGAGATCTTCGCCGAGTCGGACGCGACGGAGCTGCCACGCCTGGTCGGCGTCCGGCACCGCTCGCTGTACCGGCTGCATGACCTGTATGTGCATCTGCTCGAAACCGAGCAGTCGGCGCAGAGCGCCGTGGAGGGCGCCCGCGGCCATCCCGAGTTCATCCGGGTCAGCGACCGCCTGCGCCCGTACGTGTCGCCGTACCTGTCGACGTGGCGCTCACCGCGCGACGCGATGGCGCAGTGCTTCTACCGGTTCGACGCCCCGGACACCCGGCGGCGGCCGTGACGGCCACCGCGCCACGCGAGGAGCGGCTCTGGTCCCGCTGCGCCGGCTGCGCGAGCCTGCTCTACCGCAAACGGTTACGCCGCAATCTGGACGTCTGCCCGGAGTGTGGGGAACATGCCCGACTCGCCGCCCCGGAACGCCTGCGCCAACTCGTCGACCCGGGATCGCTGCGCCCACTGCCCGCCCAACTGCCCGAGGCGGACCCGATCGACTTCGTCGACGTGCTGCCGTACCCGCACCGGCTCAGCGCCGCGCGGGCCAGCACCGGCCTGGCCGAGGCGGTCGTCTGCGCCACGGCCACCATCGGTGGGCACCCGGCCGTGTTGGCGGTGATGGACTTCCGCTTCCTCGGCGGCAGCCTCGGCTGCGCGGTGGGTGAGCTGATCACCCGCGCCGCCGAGCGGGCGCTGGACGACCGTATCCCGCTCATTCTGATCACCGCCTCCGGCGGGGCGCGGATGCAGGAGGGCGCGTTGTCGTTGATGCAGATGGCCACCATCAGCCAGGCCATCGCCGCGCTGCGCGAGGCGGGTCTGCTGACCGTGAGCGTCCTCACCGACCCGACCTACGGCGGGGTGGCCGCGTCGTTCGCCACCAACACCGATCTGGTGCTCGCCGAAAGCGGCGCGCGAATGGGCTTCGCCGGCCCCCGGGTGATCCGCCAGGTCACCGGCCGGGCACTGCCGGAGGGCTTCCAGAGCGCCGACGTTTTGCTCCGGCACGGGCAGGTCGACATGGTGGTGCAGCGCCGGTCGCTGCGCGGACGGCTGGGAGCGCTGCTCGCTGCCACCGGCCCGGCCCGCGCCGGCCGTCCGGCCCGCCCGCCCGTACCCCGGCAGGAGCCGGCACCGCTTCGCGAACGCCTCGCCGACGCGGCGCCGGCGGCCGGCGTGACGCCGCCGACCGGCCCAGGAGCGCCGGCGGTACGCGACGCGTGGGACACCGTCCGGATGGCTCGCCACCCCGGTCGACCCACCACACTGGACTACCTCGACTCGGTCTTCGACGGGTTCGTGGAGCTGCACGGCGATCGGCTCGGCGGGGACTGCCCGGCCATCGTGGGTGGTGTGGCGCGGCTGGCGGACCGGCACGTGATGGTCATCGGCCATCAGAAGGGGCACACCACCGCCGAGCTGGTGGCCCGCAACTTCGGTATGGCCAGCCCGGCCGGACATCGTAAGGCGCTGCGACTGATGCGCCTCGCCGCCCGCCTCGGCCTGCCCGTGGTCACCCTCGTGGACACCCCCGGCGCCGACCCCGGGGTGAGCGCCGAGGAGCAGGGTCAGGCGGCGGCCATCGCGGAGAACATCCTCACCCTCACCGTGTTGCCGACCCCCGTGCTCGCGGTGATCACCGGAGAGGGCGGCAGCGGCGGCGCACTGGCGTTGGCGGTCGCCGACCGGGTGCTGATGCTGGAGAACGCCGTCTACTCGGTGATCAGCCCCGAGGGCTGTGCGGCCATCCTCTGGCCGGACCGGTCCGCGGCCCCACAGGCCGCCCGGGCGCTGCGACTGACCGCACCCGACCTGTGCCGGCTCGGTGTGGTCGACGAGATCGTGCCGGAGCCGCCGACCGCCGCGCACGACGACCCGGCAGAGACCGCCCACCGGTTGCGCGCCGCCCTGCTGACCAATCTGCTGCCGCTGCTGGACGTGCCGCCCGCCATGCTGGTCCGCCTGCGCCGGCAACGCTTCCGGCGGTTCGGCTCGGCCCGCGTCGGTGTCCGGGCAGGTGCCCGGTGACCACCGGCGACGGGGCGACGACGACCGTCGAGGCGAACCACGACGTCGGGGTGAGCGGCGAGGAGGCGCTGGCCGGGTTGCGTCGGCAGGCGCAGCACCTGATCGCCGAGCTGGCCGGACCGGTGCGTCGGATCCGGCTGCGTAGCGGGCCGGCGGTGCTCGAGGTCGAGTGGCATCCCGAAGACTCGGCCCGAGTGGACGTACCTCCCGCGCCTGCCGAGGCGGCGGCACCGCCGGGCGCGTCGGCAGCCGGCCCACCAGCCGCGCTGGAACGGCCGCCGGGGCGTGCCGCGGTGCGGGCACCCATCGTCGGCACCTTCTACCGGGCGGCGGAGCCCGGCGTGAAGCCCTTCGTCGCGGTGGGTGACCTGGTCCGCCCGGGCCAGCCGGTCGCCATCGTCGAGGCGATGAAGCTGATGAACGAAGTGACCGCCGATCGCGCCGGCCGGGTGGTCGCGATCCTCGTCGAGGACGGCCAACCGGTCGAGTACGACCAGCCGCTGGTCGAGCTGGACCCGGCATGACCGCGCAGGGTGGTTGACCATGTTCGAGACCGTGCTGATCGCCAATCGGGGCGAGATCGCGCTGCGGGTGCTGCGCGCTTGTAAGGAGCTCGGCGTGCGAACGGCGGTGGTCTACTCCGCCGCGGACGTCGACTCGCCGGTGGTCCGCCTCGCCGACCAGGCCGTCCGGATCGGGCCCGCGTCGAGTCGGCGCAGCTACCTCAATGCCGCGGCGATCATCGAGGCGGCCCGGCAGGTGGGCGCGCAGGCCGTGCACCCCGGCTACGGCTTCCTCTCCGAGGACGCCGACTTCGCTGAGATCTGTGCGGACAACGGGCTGACCTTCATCGGCCCGCCGCCAGCGGTGATGGCCGCGCTGGCCGACAAGTCCTCGGCACGCGCACTGATGAGCCGTGCCGGCCTACCAGTGTCGCCGGGCAGCATCGCGCCGGTGCCGAACGCCGCCGCGGCGGCGGAGGTGGCCGAGGCCGTCGGCTACCCGGTGATCGTGAAGGCCACCGCCGGGGGCGGCGGCCGGGGGATGACCGTGGTGCACACCCCGGGCGAGCTGCGCCGGGCGTACGACCGCACCCGGGCCGCCGCCCAGGCGGCCTTCGGCGACGACCGGGTGTACGTCGAGCGCTACCTCACCGAGGCGCGGCACGTCGAGGTGCAGGTGCTCTGCGACTCCCACGGAAACGGGGTCCACCTGGGCACCCGGGACTGCTCGGTGCAACGCCGACACCAGAAGCTGGTCGAGGAGGCGCCCGCCCCGGCGCTGCCCGCGGCCGTCCTCGACACCATCGCCGAGACCGCGCTGCGGGGTGCGCTCCAGGTCGGCTTCGTCGGTGCCGGCACGCTGGAGTTCCTGGTCGACGCCGAGGAACAGTTCCACTTCCTGGAGATCAACTGCCGGATCCAGGTGGAGCATCCGGTCACCGAGATGGTCACCGGGATCGACCTGGTGCACGAGCAACTGCACATCGCCGCAGGAGTACCACTGCGCTGGCGGCAGGAGGAGATCCACCTGCACGGCGTCGCGGTGGAGTGCCGGGTCAACACCGAGGATCCGGAGCGCGGCTTCGCCCCGGCCCCCGGCCGGCTGGAGCGTTTCACCCCACCCGGTGGCCCGTTCACCAGGGTGGACACCCATGCCAGCACCGGCTACCTGATCGGCCCCTGGTACGACTCGTTACTGGCCAAGGTGATCGTCTGGGCGCCGGACCGGGAGTTGGCCCTCAACCGCCTCGAGCGTGCCCTGGACGAGTTCGACATCGCCGGGCCGGGCGTGCACACCACCATCCCGTTCGTCCGGCGGGTGCTCGACGACGCCGCATTCCGCAAGGGCCGCTACACCACCGGCCTGGTCGACCGTCTGCTCGCCGCACCCGCGCAGCAGCCGACGGCCGCCCCCGCACCGCGCCCCGCGCCCGCCGCGGAGCCCGACGTAACCCACAGGAGGACCCGATGACCGTCACCCATGGTCGCCCGATGACCGCCGAGATCACCGACATCCTGGTGGCGCACTGCGGGCTGGACGCCGACGCGGCGGCCCAGGCGCCCGCCGCGTCGCTGGAAGAGTTGGGCATGGACTCACTCGCCCTGCTGGAACTCTCCGCGGTCGTCGCCGACCGGTGGCAGGTGAGCATCCCCGAGCAGGCCGGACAGCTGAGCATTCCGGCGGTGGCCGACCTGGTCACCCGCCGCGTCGACCCGCCCGGACACACCGAGAACGACGTGGTCATCGACGCGCCGCTGGCGCTGGTCTGGGATGTCACCAACGACGTGGCGAACTGGACCGAGCTGTTCACCGAGTACGCCGTGGTGGACATCCTGCACCGCGAGGGGCACACCGTACGGTTCCGGCTCACCATGCACCCGGACGAGAACGGGACGGTCTGGAGCTGGGTCAGCGAGCGCACCGCCGACCCGGTGAGCAGGCAGGTCCGGGCGCACCGGGTGGAGACCGGTCCGTTCGAGTACATGCGAATCCACTGGCGTTACGCCGAGGAGGCCGGCGGCACCCGGATGACCTGGACGCAGGACTTCGCGATGAAGCCGACCGCGCCGGTCGACAACGCCGCGATGACCGAGCGGATCAACACCAACAGCGCCATCCAACTCGCGGTGATCAAGGACCGGGTGGAGCGGATCGCCCGGCAGCGCGCCAACGGGGACGCTCCGGCGGGCAGCGACGAGGCGACGGAGGCCGGCGATGAGTGACCTGGGCATCCGGCCGATCGCCGCCGCAGACGTACCCGCCGACCGGCGACGCGGCGGTGAGCTGCGGGTGCTGCTCGGCCCCCGCACCGTCGGCAGCACCTCGGGCTTCCTCGGGGTGGCCGCCCTCGCGCCGGGGGAGCGGATCGCCGAGCACTACCACCCCTACAGCGAGGAGTTCCTGTACGTGGTGCGCGGGGCCATCACCGTCGACCTGGACGACCAGCCGACGCTCCTGGCCGCCGGTGAGGCGCTGTTCGTGCCGGTGAACGTGCGGCACCGCCTGCGCAACACCGGCGTCGAACCGGCCGAGGTGGTCTTCCACCTCGGCCCGCTCGCCCCCCGCCCCGAGTTGGGGCACGTCGACACGGAACTCGTCGAGCAGCGGGGCGGATCGTGAGCGCGAGGAGTGAGCCGGGTTTGCGAGCCCCGCAGTCGCGAACAGAGGTGGCGTCATGACTGGGCGCCGCACGGTCGTGACCGGGGTCGGGGTGGTCGCCCCCGGCGGCGCCAGCCGGGACCGGTTCTGGAAGACCATCACCGAGGGGCGAACCGCCACGCGGCGGATCAGCTTCTTCGACCCGTCGGCGTTCCGTTCGCAGATCGCCGCGGAGTGCGACTTCGACCCGATCGCCGCGGGGCTCACCGAGGCCGAACGACGCCGGGCCGACCGGTACGTGCAGTTCGCGCTGGCCTGTTCCGCCGAGGCCGTTGCCGACGCGGGGTTGGTGCTGACCGACGCCGAGCGGGACCGGGCCGGGGTGGTGCTCGGCACCGCCGTGGGCGGCACGATGGCGCTGGAGCAGGAGTACGTCACCGTCAGCGAGCACGGCCGGCGTTGGCTGGTCGACAGTGCGCGCGGTGGGCCGTACCTCTATCAGGCGCTGGTGCCCAGCAGCCTCGCCGCCGACGTGGCGTGCCGGCACGGGTTGCACGGCCCGGCGCAGGTGGTGTCCACCGGCTGCACCTCCGGCATCGACGCCATCGGCTACGCCCATCAGATGATCGTGGACGGTGAGGCGGACGTGATGCTGGCCGGCGCGGCCGACTCACCGATCTCGCCGGTCACTGTCGCCTCGTTCGACGCGATCAAGGCGACCAGCCCGGACAACGACGACCCGGCGCACGCCTCCCGCCCGTTCGACGCCGACCGGCACGGGTTCGTGCTGGCCGAGGGCGGGGCGGTGCTGGTGTTGGAGGAGGCCGGGCATGCCCGCCGGCGGGGCGCGCACATCTACTGCGAGGTGGCCGGTTACGCCAGCCGCAGCAACGGTTACCACATGACCGGGTTGCGCCCGGACGGCCTGGAGATGAGTCTCGCCGTCACCGACGCGCTCAAGCAGGGGCGGATCCTTCCCGAGCAGGTCTCCTACATCAGCGCGCACGGCTCGGGCACCCGGCAGAACGACCGGCACGAGACTGCCGCGTTCAAACGGGCGCTGGGCCAGGCCGCCTACCGGGTGCCGATCAGCTCGATCAAGTCAATGGTCGGGCACTCGCTGGGCGCGATCGGGTCGATCGAGATGGCCGCCTGCGCGCTGGCCATCGAGTTCGGTGTGGTGCCACCGACGGCGAACTGGAGCACCCGGGACCCGGAGTGCGACCTGGACTACGTACCGAACGAGGCACGGGAGGTCCCGGTCGACGTTGCGCTCTCGGTGGGCAGTGGGTTCGGCGGCTTCCAGTCGGCGATGGTGCTCCGCCGGCTGCCCGGGGCGGTGGCGGCGTGAGCGCCGCCCGGGGCGGTGGCGGCGGCACCACCGCCCGGGCGGTGGTGACCGGCATCGGGGTGGTGGCACCGAGCGGTATCGGCGCGGACGCGCACTGGCGTACGGTGCTGGCCGGAACCCGCCGGACCGGGCCGATCACGTTGTTCGACCCGTCCGGCTACCCGACCCGGTACGGCGGGGAGGTGCCCGGCTTCACCGCCGACTCCTACGCCGACAGTCGGCAGTTGGTGCAGACCGACAGGTGGACGCACCTCGGGTTCGCCGCCACCCGGCTGGCGTTGGCCGACGCCGGCCTGCCCGAACGGGCCCCCGACCCGTACGGCTACGCGGTGACCCTGGCCAGCTCGTCCGGGGGCAACCTGTTCGGCCAGCGGGAGCTGCAACGGCTCTGGGGTGGGTCGTCGCGGACGGTCGGGGCGTACCAGTCGATCGCCTGGTTCTACGCGGCCAGCGTCGGGCAGCTCTCCATTCACCATCAGTTCAAGGGGCCGAGCGGGGTGCTGGTGGCGGAGGCGGCCGGCGGGCTGGACAGCCTCGCCCACGCCGCTCGCGCGGTACGCCGGGGCACACCGGTGGTGATCGCCGGGGCCACCGAGTGCCCGCTCAGCCCGTACGCGCTGGCCTGCCAGCTGCGCTCCGGGCTGCTCAGCGACGTCTCCGATCCGGAGCGGGCGTACCGGCCGTTCGATGCCACGGCCAGCGGCTACCTGCCGGCCGAGGGGGGAGCGGTGTTCGTGGTGGAGGAGTTGGGGCACGCGTTGGCCCGGGGTGCCCGCGTCTACGGTGAGGTGAGCGGTTGGGGCTCCACCCACGACGCCGCGCACACCACGGCGGACAGTGCCGGCGACCCGGCCCAGTACGCGCGGGCGATGCGGCTGGCCCTGGACCGGGCCGGTGTCGCGGCGGCCGGGATCGACGTGGTGCTGCCCGATGCCCTCGGGGTGCGCCGCTACGACCGCAGCGAGGCCGATGCGCTGCGCGCCGTCTTCGCCGACCGGCCACCTCCGGTGACCACGCAGAAGCCGCTGACGGGGCGGGCGTACCAGGGTGGGTCGGCGTTGGACGTGGCCACCGCGCTGCTCGCCTTCGCGCACGACACGCTGCCCGCGTCCGCCGGACCGGACGAGGTTGCCGAGGGGTGCGAGCTGGACTTCCTGCGCGAGCACCGGCAGCCGCGAAACCGGCTCGCGCTGGTCTGCGCGCGGGGCTTCGACGGGTTCAACAGTGCGCTGGTCCTGCGCGGGGCGGTGCCGATGAGGGGAGAGACGCCATGAGCGATCAGCGAGCCCGGGTGGTGTTCCTGGTACGGGTGCCGGTGCCTCGCACCGAACAGTTCCTCGCCGCGTACGAGGAGGTGCGGCACCTGGTCGCCGACGGGGTGCCGGGGCACCTGGTCGACCAGGTGTGCCGCTCGTCGACCGACCCGGAGCAGTGGTTGATCACCAGCGAGTGGGCGAGCCTGGCCGACTTCGAAGCCTGGGAACGCACCCCCGAGCACCGGGACCTGGTGCGCCCGATGCGGGAGTGCTTCACCGACGCCCGTTCGTTGCGTTTCCACATCCACGCACAGACGCCGGCCTTCGCGGCGGGCTGATCGCGCTCACCAGCGCCCGATCCGGTTCGAACGCCAGCGCCGCGGCCTTGGGCTGGCAGACCCCCGTCCCGCCCATGATCACCTTGATTGACGCTCATCGTCGGCGCAGCTAGGTTTCTAAACCATCGTCGGCGTGGAAACCGCCAGCAGACGGCCCGAGGTGGGGCCCGGGAATGCGAGGTGGGTGAGCCGATGCTGATCGACCGACCGGCGGTGTCGCTCGACGACTACACCGAGCGGGCCCGGGCGGTGCTGCCGCCGGACGTGTGGGACTACGTCGCCGGTGGCAGCGCGGCCGAGGTGACCCTGGCCGGCAACCGTCGCGGGCTGGACCGGGTCGCCGTGCTGCCCCGCGTGCTGCGCGGGATCGGCACCGTCGACCTCCGCACGCGGCTGCTCGGCCGCCCGTACGCGATGCCGGTCGGGGTGGCGCCCATGGCGTACCAGCGGCTGATGCACCCGGACGGGGAGCTGGCGCTGGCGGCGGCGGCCGGCGCGGCCGGGGTGCCGTACGTGGCCAGCACTCTGGCCAGCACACCGATCGAGCAGATCACCGGTGCGGGCGCGGAGGTCTGGTTCCAGCTCTACTGGCTGCGGGAACGCGCCATGGTCCGTGACCTGCTGGACCGGGTCGTCGCGGCGGGTTGCCGGGCACTGATGCTCACCGTGGACGTCCCGGTGCTCGGCCGGCACCCCCGCGACCTTCGCAACGCGTTCCGGCTGCCGGCCGACGTGGTCGCCGCGAATCTGCCGGACGGCCGCGGCGCCCTGGCGCACACCGGCGCACCGGGGGTGGCCGCGGTCGCCGCGTCGTTCGCGCCGGCGCTGCGCTGGGCGGATCTTGCCTGGATCCGGGAGCAGGTCGACCTGCCGCTCGTGGTCAAGGGCGTGCTGGACCCCCGTGACGCGGTCGAGGCGGTGCGGGTCGGGGCGGACGCGGTGGTCGTCTCCAACCACGGCGGCCGGCAGCTCGACGGGGCGCCGGCCAGCATCACCATGCTGCCGGAGGTGCTCGACGCGGTCGGCGACCGGTGCCAGGTGCTGCTGGACAGCGGCATCCGCGGCGGCACCGACGTGCTGCGGGCGCTCGCGCTGGGGGCAGCCGGAGTCCTGGTCGGCAGGCCGCTGCTCTGGGCGCTGGCCGCCGGTGGTCAGCCGGCCGCCCGGGAGGCGCTGGCCCTGCTCGCGGCGGAGCTGACCGACGCGTTGACCCTGGCCGGTTGTCCCGACCCGGCGGCGGCTGCGGGCCTGCGCACGGTCGAGTTGCGCTGAGCGGCGACCGCCGCCGGTCGGTACCACCGGCGGATTGACACACCGCGTTCACCGGATGGCAAAGCGCGACGACCCGCGCACCGCCGTCCTGGGTGGACGGTCATAATGGGCCGCATGGTTGCCTGGGAGTACGCCCTGCTCGTCCGCCGCTATCAGGGACAGGGCCGCAATTTCCATGTCTCGTTCGTCTGGTACGCCCCGGACGGGTCGCGCAAGGACATCACCGCCTTCGGCGACACCGCCATCGCGCACCTCAACCGGGCCGGCCGGGAGGGGTGGGAGCTGGTCTCCGCCGCCGAAGACGTGAACAACGTCCAGGGCAGCACCGAAGTCCACCGTTACCACCTCAAGCGTCCCCTGGCCTGAGGTTCGGCGTGGCCTCGCAGTTACTTCGAAGAGCGATATACCGCTGAGTCATAGATATGATTCAGCGGTATATCGCTCATTCAAGCGAGCGCAACCGACGGCGCCACGCCCAGTGATTCCGGCGTCCGCGATCCGTCCGTACGAGCTGTCAGGCCAGATCGATGGCCGGGTAGAGCGGGTGAGGGGCCAACAGATCGGTGGCCTGCCGGGCGATCTTGTCGGCCAGGTCGGGGTCGAGGTTGTACTTGGCCTTCGAGGCGGTGCCGTCGGCGTTCGCGCCAGCGGTCGTCTGGGTCAGCACGGTGTGGATCAGCTCCGCGGTCTGGTCCATCTCGGCGGTGCCCAGGCCGCGGGTGGTCAGTGCCGGCGTGCCGATCCGGATCCCGGACGTGTACCAGGCCCCGTTCGGGTCCTGCGGGACCGAGTTGCGGTTGGTGACGATGCCCGAGTCGAGCAGCGCCTGCTCGGCCTGCCGGCCGGTGAGCCCGTAACCGGACACGTCGATCAGCACCAGGTGGTTGTCGGTGCCGCCGGTGACCAGCTTCGCGCCCCGGCGCAGCAGCCCCTCGGCGAGGGCCTGCGAGTTGTCCACGATCCGCTGGGCGTAGTCGGCGAAGTCGGGGCGGCGGGCCTCCGCGAGGGCGACCGCCTTGGCGGCCATCACGTGCGGCAGCGGACCACCGAGCACCATCGGGCAGCCCCGGTCCACCTGGTCGGCCAGCTCCGGCTGGCAGAGCACCATGCCGCCGCGCGGGCCGCGCAACGACTTGTGGGTGGTCGTGGTGACGATGTGCGCGTGCGGCACCGGGTCGAAGTCGCCGGTGAACACCTTGCCCGCCACCAGGCCGGCGAAGTGCGCCATGTCGACCATGAAGGTGGCGCCGACGGAGTCGGCGATCTCCCGCAGGATCCGGAAGTTCACCTTCCGCGGGTACGCCGAGTAACCGCCGACCAGGATCAGCGGCTTGAACTCGCGGGCCGCCTCGGCCACCCGGTCGTAGTCGATCAGGCCGGTCACCGGGTCGGTGCCGTAGCTGCGCTGGTCGAACATCTTGCCGGAGATGTTCGGCCGGAAACCGTGGGTGAGGTGGCCGCCGGCGTCCAGCGACATGCCGAGCATCCGCTGGTTGCCCAGCTCCCGGCGCAGGGCGAACCAGTCGGCCTCGGTGAGATCGTTGACCTGCCGGACCTGCGCCTTCTTCAGCGCGGGGGACTCCACCCGGTCGGCCAGCACGGCCCAGAACGCGACCAGGTTGGCGTCGATGCCCGAGTGCGGCTGCACGTACGCGTGCGCGGCGCCGAACAGCTCCCGGGCGTGCTCGGCGGCGAGCGCCTCGACCGTGTCGACGTTCTGGCAGCCGGCGTAGAAGCGGCGGCCGACGGTGCCCTCGGCGTACTTGTCACTGAACCAGTTGCCCATGGCCAGCAGGGTCGCCGGGGAGGCGTAGTTCTCACTGGCGATGAGCTTGAGCGACTCCCGCTGGTCGGTCAGCTCCGCGCCGATGGCATCGGCCACCCGCGGCTCGACAGCGCGGATCACCTCAAGGGCACTCCGGAACGCGGTGGACTCGGCATTGCGCGACA
The DNA here is from genome assembly GCF_016907275.1 of Micromonospora luteifusca. NCBI lineage: Bacteria > Bacillati > Actinomycetota > Actinomycetes > Micromonosporales > Micromonosporaceae > Micromonospora > Micromonospora luteifusca. The sequence goes on along the minus strand of NZ_JAFBBP010000001.1, from coordinate 7,121,584 downwards.
TACGACCTCCAACAGACGTGCGGGAAGGCCCAGGCGCTCGGCAAACGTCCTCGTGACGGGGCCGCTCCCCGATGGTTGTCCATCCCCACGCGCCAGTAACGGCCCGGTGCGATCCTACCGGGCCGACCGGGGCAGCCCCGGGCGACCTCCGCACGCCGCGCGTCGGAAGGGTTGGGCGGCCGACGTCGGGGCACACGGTAGAGAGCGGTTACCGCTGCCGGTACGACCGCCACCCCGCACGAGAGGAGTCACCCATCATGACCACACCGTCCACCGACCGGCCGCTCGCCGTGGTGACCGGAGCGTCCAGCGGAATCGGGTACGAGTTGGCCGTGCAGTTCGCCGAGCACGGTTTCGACCTCATCGTGGTCGCCGAAGACGACGGCATTTCGTTGGCGGCCGAGAAGCTGCGCCGCGACGGAGGCCCGGAGATCCAGCCCGTCCGTGTCGACCTGGCCCGTGAGCAGGGCGTGGAGGAGTTGGCGTCCACGATCGCCGCCACCGGGCGCCCGGTGGACGCCCTGGCGCTCAACGCCGGCCGGGGCGCTGGCGGCGCCTTCGTCGGTGGCACCGACCTGCGCGACGAGTTGGAGATCGTCGACCTCAACGTCCGTTCGACGGTGCACCTGGCGAAGCGGTTGCTGCCCGGCATGGTCGAGCGGGGCGCGGGCCGGGTGCTGTTCACCTCGTCGATCGCCTCGACCATGCCGGGGCCGTTCCAGGCGGTGTACAACGCCTCGAAGTCGTTCGTGCAGTCCTTCGCGGAGGCGCTGCGCAACGAATTGAAGGACACCGGTGTCACGGTGACCTCGCTGATGCCCGGGCCGACCGACACGGAGTTCTTCGATCGGGCCGACATGGAGGACACCCGGGTCGGCTCGGGCTCCAAGGACGACCCGGCGAAGGTCGCCGCGCAGGGCTTCGAGGCGCTGATGAAGGGTGATCAGACGGTCACCGCGGGTTCGCTGATGAACAAGGTGCAGACCGCTGCCGGCAAGATCATCCCGGACAAGCTCAAGGCCGAGCAGCACCGGCACATGGCCGAGCCGGGTTCGGGCGACTGACCCCCCGGTGCACGACGAAGGGCCCGGCATCGTGCCGGGCCCTTCGATGTACGAATCAGGCGGTCACCGCGTCCATCGCCTTCTTGATCGCCTTCGGCGCGGTGGGGGTGCGCGGGGCGTCCGCCCGCAGCGCGATCATCCTCTCGCCGATCTCCTGCAACTGCTTGCGACCCAGGGCGTCGCGGACCTTGGGGAACCACTCCTCCTCTTCCTCCTCGACGTGGTGGGTCACGTTCTCGATCAGCACCGTCGTCTTGGCGTTGAAGCGCTCGTCGGTGGCGTCCATGCTGGCCAGCTCGGCGCAGAGCACGTCGGCGACGTGGTGCTCCTCGTACGACTCGAGGATGTCGTCCTCCAGGTCGGGCAGCAGGCGGCGGACCTCCGGATACATCACCTCGTTCTCGAGGTAGGTGTGCACGGTGAGGGCCTCGAGGATCTGGTTCACCAGCTTCTGCCGCTGGCTCGCCGGCCCCTCCTCGGCATCCTGGAAGGCCTTGAACAGGCGGCGCATCTCCTTGTGGTCCTCTTTGAGCAGGACGATGGCATCGGTCGACACGGGTATGACCTCCCTGGATCTCGTCTGGTGTGAATTCCGGTACCCAGCGGGTCAAATGGGGAAACAGCGGATATCGGGTGATCAGACCATCGACAGCGTTCCGGGGATCTCGTCGAGCAGCTCCCGGGCGAGGAAGCCGATCCGCCCGTACCGGGGGATCAGCCGCTGACCGCTCACCGCGTGCGCGAACGAGCCCCAGCAGGCGGCCTGCGCCGGGTCCGCGCCCCGGGACAGCAGCCCCGCCAGCAACCCGGCGAGCACGTCCCCGCTGCCGGACGTGCCCAGCCCGGCGTCGCCGCTCTCCTCGCGCCAACCACGCCCGTCCGGAGCGGCCACGTGTCCGTAGAGCGAGACGACGGCCTCGTACCGGGTGGCCAGCTCGGCCGCCTCGGCGTCCAGGTCCTCGCCCGGGTCCCGCCCGAGCAGGTGTTCGGCCTCGGTGACGTTCGGGGTGAGCACCACGGGCCGACCCGAGCCGACCAGCAGGTCCGGTGCGTGGCTGAGCGCACCGAGGGCGTACGCGTCGAGCACCAGTGACGTCTGCGGCCGGGCCGCGTCCAGGACCAGGCTCAGCAGCTGGCTGGTCTCGTCGATCGCCTTCAGCCCGGGGCCGAGGGCCACCACGTCGGCCTGCGCGACCAGCTCGCCGAGCTGGCCGTTCCGGTCGGCGGCGACCGCGCCGTCGGGGGTCTCCGGCAAACCGACCACAAGCGCCTCGGGCACCTCGATGCTCAGCGTGGCGGCGGTGGACTCGGCGGCGGCGAGCTGGAGCACGCCGGCCCCGGCGCGCAGCGCGGCTACCCCGGCGAGGAGCACCGCGCCGGGGGTGAAGCGGGAGCCGCCAACGACCAGCACGGTGCCGCGGCTCTCCTTGCCGCCGGCCGGCACCGGCAGCGCCCAGTCCCGCAGCAGCCCCGGCGTGATCACCTTCACCTCAGACCGGCTCGGCATGGATCTCATCCTCCCTGGTCGGTTGGGCGCCCTGCCGGTGCAGGTGGCCGACCTCGTTGAATCCGCCAAGCGTCAGTCGGCCCTGCTCGTCGGCCGACCAGTCGGTGATGGAGCAGTTGGCGATGACGTGCTCGCGGGTCAACGCCATCAGGTCCGCCTCGGTCAAGCCCTCCACCAGGTAGCGCAGCAGAAAGACCAGCGCGTCGTGGCCGAAGAGCAGAACCCGCCGGCCCTCGTGGTCGCGGCGCAGGTCGCCGAGGAGCGTGCGCAACCGCAGCGCCACATCGGTCCAGGACTCCCCACCCGGCGGCCGGTAGTAGAACTTGCCGAGCCGGGCCCGGCGTTCGGCCTCGTCGGGATAACGGCGGCGCACCCCGTGCCCGGTCAAGCCGTCGAGGATGCCCAGCTCCCGGTCGCGTAGCCGCTCGTCCCGGCTCACCGGCACCCCGGTGCCGTGCAGCGCCAACTCGGCGGTGGAGACCGCCCGCAGGTACGGCGACACCACCGCCACGTCCGGCCGGTGGCCGGGGGGCAGCCCGGTCAGCCATCGACCGGTGGCCCGGGCCTGCTCCTCACCGGTGGGGGAGAGCGGGACGTCGGCGTCGCGGTGACTGAGCCCGATCAGCTCCTCGCCGGACGCCTCGGCCTGCGTCGCCGCCACGTTCGCGGTGCTCTCACCGTGCCGAATGATCCAGAGCGTCGCCAGTTCCGCCATGCCGATCCCCTACCCGGGCACCGGCGGCGGTAACCGCACCCGCTCAGCCGCGCCGTTGCAGCAGGGCGACGGTCATCCCGGTGGTGTGGGTCACCCGAACCACCTGGTAGCGCGCCGTGAGCGCGGCGGCTTCCTTCTTCGACAGCCCGGTCATCGGCGTGTCGACGATCGCCGCCTGCAGGAGCCAGATCCGTGGCTCGTCCCGCAGGCAGGCCGCCGGGTCGGCGCAGCTCACGCCGTACAGCTCGTCGCGCTGGGCCGCCGACCGCTTCTGGAAGACGTTGCGCGGAGAGATGTTCGCCGGGAGGTAGTACCGCACCCCCGGCTCGGCCATCCACCACCACGGGCCGCCCACGGCGAGGCCGTCACCAGGCTGGTAGCCGGCCTCGATGATCCGTGCCGCCCCGGAGTAGGACAGCGGCTTGAACGCCCGTGCCTGCGGATAGGTGTACCAGCCGTGCGAGTACTCCCCGCGCAGTGCGAGCTGACCGGGCACGGACAGGGCGGCGACGACCACGAGTGCCACCGCCACCAGCGGGGGGCGGCGCAGCACGGCGATCCCCGCGCCGGCAAGCACGGCCCAGGCCGGCAGCAGGAACAGCAGGTACTTGGAGAAGAAGTAGTTGATGTCGCCGGTCGAGGCCACCAGGATCACCGGCAACGGCAGCACGGCGACCAGCGCCGCGCTCACCGACCGGGCGGCGACGTCGCGGCGCAGGTGGGTCAGCACACCCACCGCGGCCAGCGCGGTCACCGCGAAGGCGAGCAGCGTCGAGCCGTACGCCTGCTCCCAGACCCTCCAGGGCGCGCTGTCCGGGATCCAGCTGACCTGCCGCCCGGCCTGCCTCATGCCCCGCAGGATCACCGGAGCGGCGATCGCCACCCCACCGGCGGCGGCGAGCGCGAACCAGGCCACCGACCCCCAGCGACGCTCCCGCCAGCAGTGAATCAGAACGGCCGTCCCGTGCCCGAGCAGCAGGGTCAGCGCCACCACGTTCACCAGGCCCATACCGGCCACCGCGAGCGCGTACACCACCCAGCGTCCCCACACCGGCCGCTCCAGCGCGCGGAGCAGGAGCAGGGTGGCCGCCGCCGCGGCGAGGACGACGAAGGCGTACGAGCGGGATTCCTGGCCGAAGCGGGCGACCGTGGGCACCAGGGCGAAGACGAACCCGGCGGCGACGCCGGTCCGGTGGTCGAAGAGCCGCCGGGCCGCCAGCGCCACGCAGGCGGTGGCCAGGGTCATGGCCAGCGCCGACGGCAGTCGCATCGCGGCGGGGCCGGTGCCGAACAGCGTCGTCCAGCCGTGCATGAACAGGTAGTAGGCCCCGTGCACGGCGTCGACGTTCGCCAGCATGCCCCGGATCTGCCCGGTGGAGCGGGTCGCCACGTCGACGGTGACCAGCTCGTCGTGCCACATCTCCGGGCTGCCGAGGCGCCACACGACGACGAGCGCGGCGAACGCCGTCGGCCAGAACCAGACGCTGAGCGCCAGCCGGTGGGCCAGGGAGACCAGCTGACGTCTCGGCCCGGTGACGGGCCGGGGCGAACTCCCCCCGTCGATCTGCGCGGGATGCGCGTCTGTGGCGACGGCGCGGTCTGACATTGGCGTCCGATCCGGGGGCGGGGGGTACGGGCGCGACGATGATAGCGCCCGCCGAGAGCGGCGTCGGACAGTCATCGGCGCGATGGAGTGAACACCCGACCGGTTCGGCGATGGTCGATCGCAGAGGCGAGCCTGATAATGTGGCCCGCGCCTGTCGAACTTCTCCACTACGCACAGTTAGGGCCTGCCGACCCCATGATTGTCGACATAATGCTGCCGTACTACGGAAGCGTGCCCCTCATGCAGGCGGCAGTACGCAGCGTGATGGCGCAGAGTGACCCTGGTTGGCGCCTCACCGTGGTCGACGACGGCACCGAGCCGGGGGTGCCCGAGTGGTTCGCCGGCATCGACGACGAGCGGGTCCGCTACCAGCGCAACGAGCGCAATCTTGGGATCACCGTCAACTACCGCAAGTGTGTCGGTCTCGCCGAGCACGAGTACATGGTGATGATGGGCACGGACGACATCATGCACCCCAACTACGTCGCCACAGTGCGATCGGTGATCGAGCAGTACCCGGGCGTCGGGATGGTCCAGCCGGGGGTCGAGGTCATCGACGCGGACGGCACGGTGGTCAACACGATCGTCGACGAGGCCAAGCGGCGGCTCTACGCCCCCCGGATCGACTCTCGCGAGTTGATGGGAGGTGAGGACCTGGCGGCCAGCCTGCTGCGCGGCTGCTGGTTCTACTTCCCGTCGATCTGTTGGCGGACGGACGCGCTCAAGGCCGTCGACTTCCGCGAAGAGTTCCAGGTCATCCAGGACCTGGCTCTGGTGATCGACCTGATCCAGCGCGGGGAGCAGATGGCGGTCGACAACACCCTCTGCTTCCAGTACCGGCGGCACGCGGTCAGCAAGTCCGCCGCCGACGCGGTCAACGGCTCCCGGTTCACCGAGGCGCGGGCGTTCTTCATCGATGTCGCCCGCCGGATGGACGAGCAGGGCTGGCCCCGGGCGGCCCGGGCGGCCCGTCGCTACACCTCGTCGCGGCTGCACGCCATCACCATGCTGCCGACGGCGGTCCTCTCGGGCAAGATGGCCGGCGTACGCAGCCTGTCCCGGCACGCGTTCGGGCCGGGCCGATGAACGACGACAGCCAGGGAGACGCCATGACGGTCACGCCACGACGCCCGACGGAGGACGCAGGACAGGCACTGCGGGTGGTGGTGCTCGGCGGCACGGGCTTCCTCGGCCGTCCCATCTGCCGCGCGCTGGCCGACCAGGGCCACGCCGTGGTCGCCGTCGCGCGCAGCCCGAAGACCATCGGCTCGGGCGTGGTGGTCCGCGCACTGGACCTGGCCGCCGCCGACGTCGACGAGATCACCGCGGTGCTGCGTGACCTCGACCCGGACGTGGTGATCAACGCGGCGGGCGGCATGTGGGGGCTGAGCGAGGCGCAGATGCTCGCGGTCAACGTCACCCTGGTCGAGCGACTCACGGAGGCCGTGGGTCGACTGCCGCGGCGGGCCCGGGTGGTCCAGATCGGCAGTGTGCACGAGTACGGGCTGGTCCCGGTCGACACCTCGATGACCGAGCAGATGACCCCCGCGCCGGTGATGCCGTACGGCGAGTTCAAGCTGCGCTGCACCGCGGCGATCACGGAGGCGCACCGGCAGGGCCGGATCGAGGGCGTCACGCTGCGGGTCGGCAACGTCATCGGCGCCGGCCAGCCCGGGCACAGCCTGCTCGGGGTGGTCGCGGGCCGCCTGCGCGAGGCCCAGCGGTCCGGTGGGCGGGCACGGCTGGAGCTGGCACCGCTCGGTTCCCGACGCGATTTCATCGGCATCAGCGACGTGGTCGCCGCCGTGCTGCTGGCCGCGACCCGGCCCGACGCCGCCGGCCGCGTGATCAACATCGGTCGAGGGGTGGCGTCCAGTGCGCGTGATATGGTCCGGCTCCTCATCGACGTGAGTGAGGTGCCGACCGACCTCGTCGAGGCCGAGGACACCGGCCCCGCCGAGACCAAGTGGCAGCGCCTCGACGTCGGGCTGGCCGCCGAGGTGCTCGGCTGGTCCCCGAGCGATGATCTGCACACCGAGATGAAGCAGCTGTGGGAGCACGCCGGCGCCGAGGTGCCCGCCTGATGGTCGAGAGGTTCCTGACCGCATGACTACCCCCGCCCTCGTCCGCTCCCGTGGCACGCTTGCCGACCTGCTCTCCGGCCGCAGCAACGGCATCGGGCTCATCCGGCTCCTGCTCGCCGTCGGCGTCGTGCTCTCGCACTCCAAGCCCCTCGGCTTCGGTGCTCACGACCTCGGCTATTACCTGACCGGTCGGCAGACCAACGTCGGCACCATGGCCGTCTACGGATTCTTCGTGCTCTCCGGTCTGCTGATCACCCGCAGCGCCCGGCGTACCGGTCTGATCCGCTACGCCTGGCACCGGGCCCTGCGCATCTTCCCCGGTCTCTGGGTCTGTCTGCTGGTCAGCGCGCTGGTGATCGCCCCGCTGGTCGCGCTGCGCGAGCACGGCACCATCGCCGGCTTCTTCGACAACCCCTGGGACCAGGGCGGCCCGCTGGCCTACCTGCAGGCCAACTGGTGGACCGGCGTCCGTCAGTACGGCGTCCGGGACCTGTTCACGGAGACCACCCCGTGGGGTGAGAAGGTCAACTACAGCGTCTTCAACGGCGCGCTGTGGTCGCTGAAGTACGAGATGTTCTGCTACGTCGTGGTGGGCGTGCTGGCGGTGACCGCGGTGCTGCGCAACGCCCGCCGGTTCGTGCTGTTCCTGACCGTCGCGCTCTACCTGAGCATCCTGCACGACTGGGTGACCTCCGGGCACTTCAGCGGCCCGGCGTCGACGGCTAGTTGGAGCTTCACCTCGCCCCTGGTCGGCGGGATGACCTTCTACTACATCGTCTACCTGGGCTTCCTCTTCGCCGCCGGGGCGACGATGGACCTCTACCGGGAGCGGGTGCCGATCAACGACGCGCTGGGCATCGGCTCGGCGGTGGCGCTCGGGTTGTCGCTGCTCTTCGGTGGCTTCTTCGCCATCGGGCTGCCCGCGTTCGCGTACCTGCTGGTCTGGCTGTCGGTGCGGATGCCGCGGCAGCTGCACTGGGTGGGTCGCAAGAACGACTACTCGTACGGCATCTACATCTACGGCTTCGTCTTCCAGCAGGTGATGACGAGCCTGGGCTGGAGCCGCTGGGGGTACGTGCCGTTCGCGGCGATGTCGGTCGCGGTCGCCTTCGCCGCCGCGTTCCTCTCCTGGAAGCTGGTCGAGCGGCCGGCGCTGCGGTTGAAGGACTGGACGCCGGGCTTCGTGGCCCGCCGGTCGTCGCAGCGGGTGCCGGCCGAGCAGCAGAGCGCGGTGGCCGAGGAGCCACCCGGGACACCGCCGGCGCAGGTCGGTGGCCCGACGCAGGAGTTGCCGCAGCAGCCCGCCACGCTGGTCTCCGGCCGGTAGCGGTCAACCACGCTGGTCGCCCTCCGCCACTTCCTGGCGGAGGGCGACTGCGTGGACGTGGTCCGTTTCGGGACAGCGACGCGACACCTCGATGGGCGACAATGTCCGTCAAGGGCGGCCAGGGGCCCCTAGACAAGGGGTGCAGCCACGATGACAGTCGTTCGAGGTCTGCGGGAAGCGCTGCTGCTGCTGGTCATCGCCGTGGCGGTCGCCGCGCTCGCGGCCGGGGTCTGGGTCTGGCTCGGCGGCGGCGCGTACACCGTCCGTCTGGGAATGGGCCTGATGGTGGTGGGCGCGCTGCTCGGCGTGACCGGTGACCTCACGCTGAGCCGGATCGGCACGATGGAGGCCCGTGCCGTGTTCGGGAGCGGGCCGGAACTCGAGGCGGCCGGCGGCGGGCGAGTGCTCACCGGTGTCGGCATCTTTCTCTTCGTCGGGCTGCCGCTGATCCTGCTCGGCGTCCTGCTGGTCAGCTGACCGGCGTCGTACCCTCAGGGGCATGGCGACGGCGGCAGAGGAGATCCAGGTGGGGGAGCGGCTGGTCCGCGTCTCCAGCCCCGACAAGCCGTACTTCCCGGAGCGTGGGCTGACCAAGCTGGACGTGGTCCGCTACTTCCTGGCGGTGGGTGACGGCATCCTGCGCGCGCTGCGGGACCGGCCGACGATGCTGGAACGCTGGCCGCGGGGTGTCTTCGAAGGTGCGACGATCGCCACCCGGCAGACCAACCGGGGCGACGCGTTCTATCAGAAGCGACTGCCGGCGGGCGCGCCCGAGTGGGTGCGCACCGCGCACATCACCTTCCCCAGCGGTCGTACCGCCGACGAGGTCGCACCGAGTGAGTTGGCCGTGGTGATCTGGGCGGCGAACCTGGGCACCCTTCGTTTCCACCCGTGGCCGGTCACCGCCGCCGACGTGGAACGACCCGACCAGCTGCGCATCGACCTCGACCCGATGCCCGGCGTCGGTTTCGAGCAGGTGGTGCCGGTCGCCCGCGAGGTGCGGGCGTTCCTCGCCGAGCTGGGCCTGACCGGCTACCCGAAGACCACCGGCGGGCGGGGCCTGCACATCTACCTGTCGATCGAGCCGCGGTGGAGCTTCGGCGACTGCCGTCGGGCGGTGCTCGCACTGGGCCGGGAGATGCAGCGCCGGCTGCCGGAGCTGGTCACCACCACCTGGTGGCGCGACCAGCGGGACCGGCCGGTCTTCGTCGACTACAACCAGATGTCACGGGACCACACGATGGCGTCGGCGTACTCGATCCGGCCCACGCCCAGAGCCCTGGTGTCGACGCCACTGGAGTGGGCGGAGCTGGACGACGCCCGACCGGAGGACTTCGACGTGCTGTCCGTGCCGGCCCGCTTCGCCGAGCGCGGCGACCCGCACGCCGGCCTGGACGGTGACCGGCACTCGCTGGAGCCGCTGCTGGAGTTGGCCGACCGGGACGGGCTGGAAGCCCCGCCCGAACGGTGACCGGCCAGGCCTACCGCCAGGGGCTCTGCGTCCCGCCGAACTCCTCGAAGACGAGCCACGAACGCGTCGACAGCACCCCGGCGATGCGCTGCACCCGGTCCAGCACCACGTCGCGCAGCGCGGCGTTGTCCGGGGCGCGGACCAGGGCCAGCACGTCGTGTTCGCCGCTGAGCAACGCGACGTGCTCGACGTAACGGACTCGGGCCAGCTCGGCCGACACCTCCCGCCAGGTGTTCTGTTCGATCGTCAACGCCATGTACGCCGAGGTGCCCAGCCCGGCCGCCTCGGGCGCCACGTGGGCATGGAAGCCGGTGATCACCCCGTCGCGCACCAGCCGCTCCACCCGCGCGTACGCGTTGGTGCGGGAAATGTGGATCCGCTCGGCGAGGGTGCGTACCGACGTTCGACCGTCACGGACCAGCTCGTCGAGGATCCGCCGGTCCACCTCGTCGAGAGCTCGGGCCGATCGTCCCGATCCCGCTGCCCGGCCCGCTTCGTCGGCGGTCTCCTGGCTCACAGACGAATCCTCCGCATACCAATCGTCCCGCCTTCCGCGTGGATCTTGAGTCAATCATCCGACAAGCGGAAGCATAGGCTCACCACACGTCCCAGGAGGTTCCGCCGTGACGACCACTCCCCAGGCGGTCCGCAGGGCATCCCCGCGCACCCGTCGGGCGGCCACCCCGCCCGACCCGGCGCGCCCGCTGCTGCCGGACGCCGAGCCGGTCCGCCTGCTCGACAAGAGCGGCACCCCGCTGCCCGCCCGTACCGACTACCCCGAGCCACCCGTCGAGGTGCTGCGCGAGCTGTACCGCCGGATGGTGCTCGGCCGCCGATTCGACACCCAGGCGACCGCCCTGACCAAGCAGGGCCGCCTGGCCGTCTACCCGTCCTCGCGGGGCCAGGAGGCGTGCCAGGTCGGCGCGGTGCTCGCGGTCCGTGACACCGACTGGGTCTTCCCCACCTACCGTGAATCGATGGCTCTGGTTGCCCGGGGCATCGATCCGGTCGAGGTGCTCACCCTGCTGCGCGGCGACTGGCACTGCGGCTACGACCCGACCGAGGTACGGACGGCACCGCAGTGCACCCCGCTCGCCACCCAGTGCGTGCACGCCGCAGGGCTGGCGCACGGCGAGGCGTACCAGGGGCGCGACACCGTGGCCCTGGCCTTCATCGGCGACGGCGCGACCAGCGAGGGCGACTTCCACGAGGGGATCAACTTCGCCGCCGTGTTCAAGGCGCCGGTGGTCTACTTCGTGCAGAACAACCGCTACGCCATCAGCGTCCCGCTGTCGCGGCAGACCGCCGCGCCGTCGCTGGCGTACAAGGGCGTCGGCTACGGCGTGCCCAGCGAGCAGGTCGACGGCAACGACCCGGTGGCGGTGCTCGCCGTGCTCACCCGCGCGGTCGAGCACGCCCGGGCCGGCAAGGGGCCGTTCCTGGTCGAGGCACACACCTACCGGATGGAGCCGCACACCAACGCCGACGACGCCACTCGCTATCGCGACGGCGCCGAGGTCGACGCCTGGCGTGACCGGGACCCGATCGCCCGGTTGGAGACCTACCTGCGGGCCCGCGGGGCACTCGACGACGCGGCCGTCGCCGAGGTCGCCGAGCAGGCCGAGGCGTACGCGGCGGACCTGCGGACGCGGATGAACGACCAGCCCACCGTCGACCCGCTGAGCCTCTTCGACCACGTCTACGCCCAGCCCACCCCGCAACTGATCGAACAACGCGAGCAGGTCCGCGCCGAGCTGGCCGCCGCCCGCGACGAGGAGGGTGACGCCTGATGGCCACCACCATGGCCAAGGCGCTCAACGCCGCGCTGGCCGATGCCCTCGCCGCCGACGACCGGGTCGTCGTCTTCGGAGAGGACGTCGGCGCGCTCGGCGGCGTCTTCCGGATCACCGACGGCCTGCAGGCCCGGTTCGGCGAAGACCGCTGCTTCGACACCCCCCTCGCCGAGGCCGGCATCGTCGGCTTCGCCGTCGGTCTGGCCATGTCCGGCCTGCGACCGGTGGTCGAGATGCAGTTCGACGCGTTCGCGTACCCGGCGTTCGAGCAGATCGCCTCGCACGTGGCGAAGCTGCGCAACCGCACCCGGGGCAAGCTCAGCGTGCCCATCGTCATCCGGGTGCCGTACGCCGGTGGGATCGGCGGGGTCGAGCACCACTGCGACTCGTCCGAGGCGTACTACGCGCACACCCCCGGGTTGAAGGTGGTCACCCCGGCGACCGTCGAGGACGCGTACTCACTGCTGCGCGAGGCGATCGACGACCCCGACCCGGTGGTCTTCATGGAGCCCAAGAAGCTCTACTTCGGCAGCGCCGAGGCGGCCCTGCCGACGCGGACCGAGCCGTTCGGACGGGCCGTCGTGCGCCGCCCGGGACGTGACGCCACCCTGGTGGCGTACGGGCCGGCGGTGCCGGTCGCGCTGGAGGCCGCCGAGGCCGCCCGCGAGGAGGGCTGGGACCTGGAGGTCGTCGACGTCCGCACCATCGTGCCGTTCGACGACGAGACCATCGTCGCCTCGGTCCGGCGTACCGGCCGGTGTGTGGTGATCCAGGAGGCGCAGGGCTTCGCGGGGGTCGGCGCGGAGATCGCGGCCCGGGTGCAGGAGCGGTGCTTCCACGCGCTGCACGCGCCGGTGCTGCGGGTCGCCGGGCTGGACATCCCGTACCCGGCGCCGATGCTGGAGCACACCCACCTGCCCGGCGTGGACCGGGTCCTCGACGCGGTGGCCCGGTTGCAGTGGGACGACCAGCCGGACCCGCGCTGGGCGGCGCAGGGCAGCGCGGCATGACCACCGTCGAACGGAAGCAGGTCTTCCTCCTGCCCGACCTGGGTGAGGGGCTGAGCGAGGCCGAGATCGTCGAGTGGCGGGTCGCGGTGGGCGACGTGGTCACGGTCGACCAGAGCGTGGTCGAGGTGGAGACCGCCAAGGCGGTCGTCGACGTGCCCTGCCCGTACGCCGGCCGGGTTGTGACCCTGCACGGCGCGGCCGGTGAGGTACGCCCGGTCGGCCAGCCGTTGATCACCATCGCGCCGCTGGACGGTGGTGACGAGCCCGCCGGGCACGCCACCTACCGCGAGGAGGAGCGGGCCGGCTCCGGCAACGTCCTGATCGGGTACGGCACCGGGCACGGCAACACCAGCCGGCGTCGCCGCCGCCCCCGTCTTGTGCTGGCCCCCGAACCGACCGACGCCGGTCCGACCGGTGCGTCCGGTCCGACCGACGCCGGCCCGACTGGTGCGTCAGGCCCGAGTGCTGGCGGCGGCGCGGTTGCCGGCGGCGCACCCGGCGGGGGCGCCGCGACCAGCGACCCGGCGCGGCCGCCGACCGCCCTGGTCATCTCGCCGATCGTGCGGCGGCTGGCCCGGGAGCGCGGCGTCGACCTGGGCACGGTGCGGGGCACCGGGCCGGGTGGGGTGATCCGCCGCGCCGATGTGGAAGCGGTGCTGACTGTGCCCGCCGCGCGGCTCGCCGCCGTGCCGGACCCGCAGGCCGGACCGGCCCCGTCCACGGACGGCGATGTGATCATCCCGCTCACCGGTGTCCGCAAGGCGATCGCCGACAAGCTCTCCCGCAGCCGGCGGGAGATCCCGGAGGTAACCATCTGGGTCGACGTGGACGCCACCGGCCTGTTGGAGACCCGGGCCGCGATCAACGCGGCGACGCCCGACGCACCCGTGAGCATCCTGGCCCTGCTGGCCCGGATCTGCCTCAGCGGGCTGCGCCGGTTCCCGCAGCTCAACGCCCGGGTCGACACCGAGGCGCAGCAGATCGTCCAGTCCGCCGGGGTGCACCTCGGTATTGCCGCGCAGACCGACCGGGGTCTGCTCGTGCCGGTGCTGCGCGACGCCCAACGGCTCACCACCGCCGAGTTGGCCGCCGAACTGGCGGCGACCACCGCCGCCGCGCGGGCGGGCAGCCTGCCGCCGGCCCGGCTGACCGGCGGCACGTTCACGCTCAACAACTACGGGGTGTTCGGCGTGGACGGCTCCACGCCGATCATCAACCACCCCGAGGCGGCTCTGCTCGGGGTCGGACGGATCGTGGACAAGCCGTGGGTGGTCGACGGGCAGCTCGCCGTTCGCAAGGTGACCCAGCTCAGCCTCACCTTCGACCATCGGGTCTGCGACGGTGGGGTGGCCGGTGGCTTCCTGCGGCACGTCGCCGACTGCGTGGAGCGCCCAGCGCTGCTGATCGCCGCCGTCTGACGGCGTACCCCCGGCCCCGGCGTCGCCCGTGCGGCGCCGGGGCCGGCGCACGCCGCGCTGCCCCGACCCGGCGGCCACCGCCGTCGGGCCGGGGTTTCCCGGCGGCGTCATCAGGCCGGGGGTTTCCCGGCGGCGTCATCGGGCCGGGGGTTTCCCGGCGGCGTCATCGGGAAGTCGGCCCCGCCGAAGCGCACCGAACGCGTCGAAGGGAGCCGGCCTGTGGCTGTGGCGAACGAGATGCTGCTCAACTCGGTCCGGGTGCGACGGCCCGCCTCGGCCGGCGCGCCGCTCTACTGCGACGCCCTGGAGTACGGGCTGACCGGCGACGGCGCGACCAACGATCAGCCGGCGCTGGCCGCCCTCGTGGACCGGCTCGGCACCGGCTACGCCTCGGACGGGCGGGCTCGGGTCATCTACTGCCCGCCGGGCATCTACTCGATCCGCGACGCCGGCACGGTGTGGCGCAGCGGCGTGTCACTGGTCGGAGCCGGCCCGGCGGCGACCCGGTTCATGCTCAGCAACGAGGGCAACCGGGCCGACCCGACCCCGTTGGCCTTCTGGACGACCGTGCAGCACGGTGCCGACCGGGACCGGCACATCGCCGACTGCACCTTCTCCGACTTCCAGATCGACGGCTCCGGTGTGGCGATGGCCGAGTACAACTACCTGGCCAAGGGGCTCGGCCTCCAATACGTGGTGCGGGGCGTGTTCCGCAATCTCTACATCCACCACACCGCGGCCACCGGGCTGGGCTGCGACTTCCTGCAGGACTCGCTGATCGACGGGGTGGTGGTGGTCGGCTGTGGCCGACTCGACAACGGCGAGCAGATGGGCGGAGCCGGCATCGGGGTCGGCATCGGCGGCTGGGGCTCCGAGGAGCGGCTGACCATCGCCAACTGCACCGCGCTGGCCAACGGCACCAACGGGATCTTCCTGGAGCTGCAGAAGGACTACTGGCAACCCCCGCGCGGCTACCGCATCGTCGGTTGCCACAGCCAGGGCAACCGGTTCGGCATCTCCGACTGGGGCGCCGACGGGCTGATCGTCTCCGCCTGCACGATGACCAGCAACCTCGAGACCGGCTTCGACGTGTCGGCGCAGGGCACCTCGTCCGTGGCCGGCCGGGGTGGGCTGCTCACCGACTGCGTCATCGACGGCAACATGCGCGACGGCGTCAGAATCGGCAACAGCCCCGGCCCGTACACGGTCCGGGGCAACCGGATCAGCGGCAACGGTCGGCACGGCTATCACGCGCTCGACCTCGGGCGCGGCTACCAGGGCTCGATCCGCGACATCGTGATCGAGAGCAACGATTTCTGGGGCAACGGGCTCGACGCGGTCCGGATCGACCACCAGATGACCGACGCGGTGCTGCTCAACAACCGGATCCGTAACAACGGGCGGCAGTGCGCCGAGGGCGCCGGTGGCACCGGCGATGCCGTCCGCTACGGGGAGCGGTGCCTGGTGGACCGGTCGGCCAACTGGCCGCACGACGGGCACCGGGGCAAGGTCCTACGGGTCGGGCGAGCCGTCGCCGTGGTGGCCTCGAACACCGGCGACGAACTCACCCTCGCCCCGGTCCGCCCGGACGCGTTCAGCGCGTGGAGTGGGGACGTCCCGCCACCGGGATGCGGATACCAACTGTCCGACGCACCACAGCGGCGGGCCGGTATCACCATCGACGCGCCGTTCGACTCGGCCACCATCCGCGGTAACCGGATCTGGGACAGCCACGACGAACAGAGCCAGACACACGGGCTGTGGATCACCGAGCGTGGCAGTTGCGTGGACTGCCGGGTCGAGGACAACGACCTCGCCGGCAACGCCGACGACGGGATGCGGCTGGACACCCCGCCGGTGGGCGGACGCTGGCGTGACAACCACGTCGACAGCGACTGGAGCTGAGCGGCGGCGCCACCCGCGGCGGGCGCGACGACGAGCGGCGGCGACCGGAGTGATCCGGCCGCCGCCGCTGTCATCGTGAGTTGGTCAGCCGGCCAGGCCGGCCACCGGGGTCGGGTCCAGCACGACCGTGGCCGAGGCGGACTGCGGCGGCACGCCCGGCTCGGTCGGGGCGTCGGTGTACTCAGCGACGAAGACCGCGGTCAGGTTGTCCGCGCCGCTGTGCCCACCGTCCAGGAAGGTGGGAATGGTCCCGGAGCAACCCGTCGAGGTGGAGAGCGGGTGCCCGTGCTCGTCGTGCCCGAGCACGTAGGTGACCTTCACCCGGGAGCAGTCCACCGGCAGGTCGTCGGTGACCTTCACCTCGTACGCGACGGTCTGCCCGAACTGGAACGGCTGCCCAGCCACCGGGGCGACGAACTCGACGACCGGCGCGGTCGGCCCGACCACCAGCGGCAGGGATGCCGAGGCGGACCGTCCGGTGCGGTCGGTCACCTTCAGCGTCGGCGTGTACGAGCCGTTCTCCGGGAACGTCCAGGTCGCGTTCGGAGCGGTGCTGTCCACCGAACCGTCCGCGTTGAAGTCCCACGCGTAGCTGAGCTTGTCACCGTCCGGGTCGGTGGTGCCGGCGCTGGAGAACGCGACGGTCAGCGGGGCCTGCCCAACGGTCGGCGTGCCGCTGATCTTCGGGATCGGCGTCCGGTTGCCCCGGACGAAGTCGATCCGGGACAGCTGGGCGTCCGGGTTCTCGGCGAAGTAGCCGTCGCCGTACTCCAGCACGTAGAGCGCGCCGTCCGGGCCGAACTCCATGTCCATGGGGTTGTCCACCACCAGCGACGGCGCCACCGGACGGATGTCCGTCACGTCGCCGTCTTCGTCGAGGCGGAACTCCTTGATGTAGTCGCGGGACCACTCGTAGAACAGCGGCACCCCGTCGTAGTAGGCCGGCCAGCGGGTACGCGACGTGCTGGTCCCGTCGTAGTCGTACGCCGGGCCGCCCATCGGAGAGATGCCGCCGGTGCCCAGCTGCGGGAACTCGGCCGAAGGGGCGGCCGCGTACCAGACCTGCGGCTGCTCGACCGGCGGCAGCACGCGCTTGCCGGTGTTGTGCGGTGAGTCGTTGACCGGGCGCTTGCAGTTGAACTTGGCGCCGGACTCGCCGGTGGCGAAGTCGTAGTCGCGGTAGGCGATCGTCGGCGTCACGCAGTACGGCCAGCCGTAGTTCGCCGGCTTGTCGACGAGCATCCACCGGCCGTGCCCGGCCGGCCCGCGCTCCGGGTTCGGGTTGGAGGCGTCCGGGGAGTAGTCGCCCACGTACACGTTGTCGGTACGCCTGTCGACGGCGAACCGGAACGCGTTGCGCAGCCCCATCGCGTAGATCTCCGGACGGGTCTGCGCCGTGCCCGGCTTGAACAGGTTGCCGGCCGGCACCGTGTAACCGCCACCGGCTTTCACCTTGATGCGCAGCAGCTTGCCGCGCAGGTCGTTGGTGTTGGCCGCCGAGCGCTGGGCGTCGAACGCCGGGTGGCGGTCGGCCCGCTCGTCGATCGGGATGTAGCCGTCGGAGGCGAACGGGTTGGTGTCGTCACCGGTCGACAGGTACAGGTTGCCCAAGCTGTCGAAGTCGATCTGGCCGCCGACGTGGCAGCAGATGCCCCGGTCGGTCGGCACGTCGATGATCTGCTGCTCGCTGGCGAGGTTGAGCTTCATCCCGTCCAGCTTGAACCGGGACAGCCGCAGCGCGCCCTTGAACCGCTGCCAGTCCGCCTCGGTGCCGGTCTCCGGCGCGTCCCCCTCGTTGACGCCGGGGGTCGCCGGGTCGTCCACCGGCGTGTCCATGGGCGGCGAGTAGTAGAGGTAGACCCACTTGTTCTGGGCGAAGTTCGGGTCGATGGCGACCCCCTGGAGCCCTTCCTCGTCGTGCTCGTACACCGGGATGTCGGCGGCGAGGGTGTTCAGCCCGGTGCGCGGGTCGTGGATGCGGACCTCGCCGGTGCGGGAGGTGTGCAGCACCCGCAGGTCGGGCAGGACGGCGAGGCTCATCGGCTCGCCCGGGAAGTCGTTCAGTGTGACTTTCTGGAAGCTGCTGTCCGGCGGCGCGGCCGGCGCCGCAGCCGCCGCCGACGGTGGTACGGCCAGGCCGGCCGTCACCAGCAGCAGGGCGGACACGAATGCGGTCCTGTTCATCAGGTCGTCCCCCGAGGTGGTTTTCAGTACCGGAGTGAAGCGAGAAAGTCGAAGCCGACCCGGGCGGTGTCCAGGGCGTCGGCGGGGGAGCGTGGCGAGGTGCCCGCGTCGTCGCGCTCCACGATGTACTCCTCGATGCCGGCTTCCCGCTCGTGGGCGAAGATCCGGCCGAAGTCGATGACGCCGTCGCCGAGGTCGGCGAAACCACCCTCGACGTCGAGGTCCTTGACGTGCACCTGGCGGATCCGGCCGCGGTTGGCCCGGATCACGTCGATCGGGTCGTGCGCGCCCCGCCAGGTCCAGTAGAGGTCGAGCTCGAAGTGGACGAGCCGGGGGTCGGTCTGCGTGGTGAGGATGTCGAACCCGGTCGAGCCGCCGGTCAGCGGCACGAACTCGAGCTGGTGGTTGTGGTAACCGAAGTCGAGCCCTGCGCGTTCGGCGAGCCGACCGGCGCGGTTCAGGTCCCGGGCCAGGGCGCGGTAGACAGCGGGGTCCCGGATCGCCTGGCCGTTCGCGTCTCGACCGAAGTACGGGTGGACGATCTTCTTGCTGCCCAGGATGTTCGCGTCGGCGAGGGCGCGCTCCCAGGTGGCGTCGTCGAAGGGCTGTGGGATGCCGGTGTGCCCGGAGGTGGAGCGCAGGCCGGCCTCGTCGAGCGCGGCCCGGAACTGGGCGGCGGTACGTCCGACGAAACCGGCGTGCTCCACTCGCCGGTAGCCGATCCGGCGCAGCGCGTCCAGGGTGCCGGGCAGGTCGGCGGCGAGCTGATCGCGCAGCGTGTAGAGCTGGATGCTGATCCGGTCGACCGGCACCCGGCGCCGGCCCTGGGACTGCGCGACGGGCGCTGCGGTGGCCGGGCTGGCGAGCAGGCCGGCGGCGCCGACGGCGGCGGCCGAAACGGTAGCGGCACGCAGCACGCCACGCCGGCTGACCGGCTCGGACGTCAGTGCCAGCTCCGGTGGGTTGATCTGTTGATCCATGGTGGTGGTCCCTTCCTGACGGCAGGCACGCCGTCGGCGGCAGTCGATCTGGCTGCCGCCGCCCGGGCACGCCGAGCCGGCCGGAGACGGGCTTCGGCTGGACGGTGAGGGGACGGCGTGCGGGTGCGGCCCGGCCCCATCGGGAGCGGAACGCGGCGACCCGGCAGGGTGGCGGCAACTGATCGACGAATGGGCAACCCTCTATCTGGATCGTGACCCTACCCTTGCCCCCGGACGAAGGCAAAGCTTCGTTGCGTGTAGCAGAAGTTTTGCTCCAGCCGACGAAAGTCCGCCTCCGGCGTGCGCCACCGGTCGTTGCCTACTACTTCCGTCCCCGGCGTGCGTCACCTCGGCCGCCGCCCGTTGCCGCCCGGCCCGGTGGCACGGCGCAGGTGCCACTCGCCAGGCCGCTTGGCCGGGCCCGATCTCCGTCGGTGGCGACCCGGACGCGTGCCCCCGTTGCTCGGCTTCGGCGGCAGGCGGCAGGCGGCACCGCCCGATATCCGGACAGCCGGTGTCGGGCCCGCCGAAGTGGAGCAGAGGACGTGAGAGGGGCCGCTTGAACGCCTGTTCTGCCAACTGGAACATTGTGGGAAATTGCGTGGGTAAATGCGCCGCCAATTATTTCCGAATGCCGTGGACGCCCCCGGTGAAGAGGCGAGGATGTGGCAGAGGGAAGCCGAAAACGGGGGGACTGAACATGACGTCTAGGCGGCGATTGACGCTGTTGGCGGTAACCATCGCAGCCGCACCACTCGTCCTGGGTGGGTGCACCGCCGACCGGGAGTCGGCGACCGGGTCGGCCAAGAAACACGTCGCCGCCCCGGAGCTCGCCGTGACGCCGGGGGACAAGGCCCGGGACGTCCCGGTCAGCGCCGAGGTGGGCACCGTGGTCAAGGGCGGACGGGTTACCGGAGTACGCCTCACCGACGACAAGGGCAAGCAGGTCAACGCCGAGCCGCGCGAGGACGGCTCGGGTTGGGTGCCGAGCGCGCCGCTGCAACCGCGCCGGACGTACACCGCGGAGGTGACCGCGACCGGTGATTCGGGCGCCACCACCACTCGCACCACCACGTTCACCACGATGGCGAAATCGACCAAACCACAGATCACCAGCACCCTGTATTTCGTCGGCAATCGGACGTACGGCACGGCGATGCCGGTAACCGTCGCGTTCGACCCGGGAATTCCGAAAGAGGCCAGAGCGGATGTCCAGCGACGGTTGTTCGTAAAGACGAATCCGCCGCAGCCGGGCGCCTGGTCGTGGCTTGAGGACGGCAGTCAGGTCTATTACCGGGCGCCCGACTTCTGGAAGCCGGGGACCACGATCAGCGTCCGGGCCGGCCTGGAGGGTCTGCCGATCGGTAAGGATCGGATCGGCGACGCCGAGCGGACCGCGACCTCCAAGATCGGACGTCAGGTCTCGCTGGAAATCGACAACGCCACCAAGCAGATGACGGTGCTGCGGGACGGCAAGCAGATCCGCCGGATCCCGGTCAGCCTGGGCAAGGCGAGCACGCCGAGTTCCAGCGGCAAGATGGTGATCATGGAGAAGCATGAGCGGGTCACCTTCGACACCCGGGGTGAGCCGGACGGTGGTTACGTGGTCGACGTCGACGACGCGCAGCGCTACACCTGGGGTGGCGAGTTCATCCACTCCGCCCCATGGTCCGAGGGCGACCAGGGCAACACCAACGTCTCGCACGGCTGCGCGAACGTCTCCGCCACCGCGGCCAACTGGTTGATGGGGGTGACCCAGGTCGGTGACCTGATCACCGTCAAGGGCACCGAGGTGGAGCTGCAGCCGGGCAACGGCTGGACCGCGTGGAACGTGAGCTGGGACGAGTTCGTCCGGGGTAGCGCCCTGCCGGTGCCGCCCGGGCTCAAACCCGCGCCGGTCAGCCCGGCGCACCCGGGCGCGGTCGCCGGGGGGTCACCCGCCCCGGCACCCTCGGTCAGCGGCCGCTGAGTCTGGCCCTCGGAGCCGGCCCGCCACCGCGGCGGGCCGGCTCCTGGCTGCCACCGAACCGATCGCTGGCAGCTGGGCGACCCGACACGCCGAGCGCCGCCCTGCTGAGCTGCCAGCGACCGGTTCGGCCGCCCGTGGCACCGGGCAGTTCAGTCCAGGGGTACGCGGGCCACCCCGGGCCCGATCAGGCTGCCCAGCCAGAGCTGATCGCCGTGCTGGCGTACCCCGGTGATCATGCAGTAGTGCCCGGTCGGGCCGTGTAGCGTACGGCGGACCGCGCCTGTGCCGTCGACCAGCGCGACCAGCCCGTAGCGGCGTGGCTGCGGCTGCATCGCGTCCGGCAGCAACGCGGCGACCTGGCGCAGCCGCGGGTGCGGCAGCAGCCGCTCGGCGATCGGCACCCGTGGGCTGGGCAGCGCGATCCAGTACGTCCCGTCACCCACCGCGGCGAGATTGTCCGGGTACGCGGGCAGGTCCGCGAGAACCCGGACACCGCCACTCAGCTCGACGCGGAGCAGGCGGTGGGTGCTGGTCTCCACCAGCATCAGCGCCGACTCGTCCGGGGTCAGCGCGATCCCGTTGGGGAAGTAGAGCCCGTCGGCGACCACCTCGGTGCGGCCGCTGCCCGGATGGTGGGCCAGGACGCGCCCATTGGGGCGGTGCTCCAGCAGGTCCCGCTTCCAGTGCGAGACCGGAAACCGGTCGGAGCTGTCGGTGAAGTAGATGGTGCCGTCACGGCCCACCGTCGCGTTGTTGGCCAGGTGCACCGGTGGCGCCGTCCCGGTCAGTTCGCGTACCGCGCCGTCGGGTGTGACCCGCAGCAACCCGCGGTACGCGTCGCACACGATGAGAGCACCGGACGGGTCCAACTCGATGCCGAGCGGCCGGCCCCCGGTCTCGCCCAGCAGCCGTGGTCGGGTGCCGGCCGGCGCGTCCACCGGCCACCACCAGAGCCGCCCGTCCTCGTCGCCGCTGATGACCCGGCCGGCGCCGTCGACCAGCACGTCCTCCGGGCCGACAGCACCGTCGGGGAGCGGCAGCAACTCGGCGTGGTCGAGCCGGCAGTCGTCGGGAGCCCACGCCCCGGCCAGCGCGGGCGGAACGGTCGCCGGCTCGCGGACGGGGCGGATCAGCCGGGGTGGTCGGGGCCGAGGGATCAGCATCGGCCTATTCTCCACCGCCGGTGCCGGCCACTCCCGAATCGTCGCTCCGGCGGCGTGCCGAGCGCGTGAACAAGACCGTGTCGGTGCGGTCGGGATGTTCCGCTGACCTGGAGTGGTTCACCGCCCGGGCAGGCGTTCGGTGGTCGCCGAGGCCGCCGCCCCTGGTCTCCACCCCGAGGGGGATGAGGGGTGCCTCGGGGTATGACCCTGGGCGTACCCGGAATCACTCCGTCGAGGGGCGAAACTGTCGGTGGTGGCGGCTAGATTTCTGGGCATGGGAGAGCAGAGCGACCGGCTCGATGTGCAGGTCAGCGTGGGGGACCAGGTGGTCCTCATGCGGGTGGCCGGCGAGGTCGACATCGCCACGGTGGCCGCGTTCCGGTCCGCGTTGTGGTCCGCGCCGGCCCGCCGGGTGCTCCAGCTGGAGCTGTCCGAGCTGCGACTGCTCTCCGCCGCCGGCGTCCGCACGTTGCTCGCCGCGCATCTGCGCGTCCGGGCCCGCGGCGGCGAGCTCGTCCTGGTCGACCCGAGCCCGGTGGTGGCGCGGGTGCTGCGTGCCACCGGTCTGCACCGGGTGATGTCGATTCTGGAGCTGGCCCGGGTGGTCGAGGCCGCGCGTCGCCCGGTGGCCTCGACCGCACACCTGCAGTTGGCCGCCTGACCGGCCCGCACACCCGCAGTTGGCCGCCTGATCCGGCCCGAGCCTGCGGTGGGGTCGCCGGCGTGGGCCGACGACCCCCCGAGAGTCGGTCAGCGCACGCCGAGCAGGTCGACGACGAAGACCAGCGTCTCGCCCGGCTTGATGACGCCGGCCGCGCCGCGGTCGCCATAGCCCAGGTGCGGCGGGATGGTGAGGCGGCGACGGCCGCCGACACGCATGCCGACGACACCCTGGTCCCAGCCGGCGATGACCTGACCGCCGCCGAGCGGGAACTCGAACGCCTCGCCTCGGTTCCAGGACGAGTCGAACTCGGCGCCGGTGGAGTGCGACACGCCGACGTAGTGCACGCTGGCCAGCTGGCCCGGCTCGGCCTGCGGGCCCTCGCCCACGGTGAGGTCCTCGACCACGAGCTCGGCCGGCGGTGCACCCTCGATCGGACCCACCTCGGGCTTGCCCGATCGGGCGCCTGCTGCCTGGTTCATGCGGGGTCTCCTGCCGTGTTGGGTGATGTGTCCGGTCACCGTCGATCCTGCCGGATCACCCCTCACCAATGTGCGGCAGACCCGCCCCCACCCCGCCCTCGCCCCCACACGGCCCCGCCGATCTTGCACTTTCTGTTGCCGATGTGCGGCGGATCGCGCCCTTCGTCGGGGCAGCAGGTGCAAGATCGGCGGGACGGGGGGTGGGGTGCGGCGGTGCACGAGCGGGTGAGCTGCTCGCGGAGCGCGGACGGGTGGGCGCGCGTTCGCCTAGGCTCGGGAACGGCCGGCCGGCGGGGTAGCGGGCGGTGCGGGTGCACCGTGGTCGATGCGGAGGGCGTCGGTGGCTGAGGCGACGGTCGCGGTCCCGCTGTGGGCCTGGGCGGCGGTCGGCGGGGTGATCGCGGTGATGCTCGCCGTGGACGTGCTCCTGCACCGGGACAACCACGTCATCGAGCTGGGCGAGGCGCTGCTCTGGAGCGCCGTCTGGATCGGCGCGGGCCTGCTGTTCGGGTTGGTCGTGTGGTGGGGCCTCGGCGGCGACCCGGCCATCGCGTACTTCTCCGGCTACCTGCTGGAAAAGGCGCTCTCGGTGGACAACGTGTTCGTCTTCGCCCTGCTCTTCGGCTACTTCCAGGTGCCGCCGGGCTATCAGCACAAGGTGCTGTTCTGGGGCGTCGTGGGGGCGCTCGTCTTCCGCCTGCTGTTCATCTTCGCCGGCGCCGAGTTGCTGGACCGGCTCACCTGGGCCGGGTTCGTGCTGGGCGCCTTCCTGATCTGGACCGGCTGGCGGCTGGCGGTACGCGGGAAGCCGGACGTCGACCCCGAACGCAATGTCGTGGTCCGGCTGTTCCGCCGGCTGGTGCCCACCGACGCCCGGTACCACCGCGACCGGTTCACCGCCCGGGTGGCAGACCGGCGGGTGGCGACGCTGTTGCTGGTGGCGCTCGTCGCCATCGAGGCCACCGACGTGGTCTTCGCCATCGACTCGGTGGCGGCGATCCTCGCCATCACCACCAACACCTTCCTGGTCTGGTCGGCCACCGCGTTCGCCGTACTGGGGCTGCGCAGCCTCTACTTCTGCCTCGCGGGCCTGCTGCGACACTTCGGCTACCTGCGCTACGGGCTGGCGTTGCTGCTGGCCTTCGCGGGGCTGAAGCTGATCCTCGCCGAGACGCCGGTGGGCAAGCTGCCGGTCTGGTTGACCCTCGCGGTGGTGGTGCTGACCCTGGCGGTCTCCATCGGCGCGAGCGTGGTGGTCGCGCGTCGTCCCGGGGCCCACGGCTGAGCAGCCGGACTGTCCACTGAGACGCCGGGGTCAGCGGGCCAGAACCGGTCGGGACAGTTGGTCGGCCAGCACCGCGGGTGCTTCGGCCAGCGAGGGGCCGTACCAGGTGAGATGCCGACCGGAGAGCAGAGCGCACGGTACGCCAGGGAACGCCTCCGGCCCGTCGTCGGCGGTGAAGTCGTACGGCTCGTCGGGCAGCACCACCAGCTCCGGCTCCCGCTCGCGCAGCTCGGTGATGCTCGGGCGGGGATAGCGCTCGGGGTGCTCGTCGTAGGCGTTGACCACGCCGAGGCGGCGCAGCACGTCACCGGCGAACGTGTCACCGCCGAGCACCACCCAGGGACGCCGCCAGACCGGCACCACCGCGCGGCGGGGCGGTGCCAGCCGGGGCGGCTCGGCCCACGCCCGGCGGGCGTCCCGCAGCCAGGCCGGCTCCGCCGACGCACCCAGCTCGGCCAGCAGCTCGCCCAGCTCGGTCAACGCACCCGGAACGGTACGCGGATAGGTGACCCGAACCGGCACGCCGGCCGCCCGCAGCGCGTCCGCGTCGGCCCGGCGGTTCTCCTCCACGTTCAGCAGCACCAGGTCCGGCCGCAGCGCGTGGACCCGGTCCAGGTCGGGGTACTTGCTACCGCCAACCCGGGCGACGTCCAGCCCGACTGGGTGGCTGCACCAGTCCGTCGCCCCGACCAACACTCCCGGCAGGGTCATCGCCACCGCCTCGGTCAGCGACGGCACCAGCGACACCACCCGCACCCCGAGTACCTCCGTCCGCCACCCGTCCCGGCACCGATCATGCCCGCCGGGTGGGCGCGGCCCTGGCTCAGGGTTGGCCGGGCTCGACGCGGGCGGTCACGTCGAGGTGCGCCGGCTGGCAGTCGGCCGTCGCCGCGAATCGGCGGACCGCCGCGCGCACGTGCTCGCGTACGCCGGCGGCCGGCGCGTCGGCCGTCAGGTCCACCCGGATCCACACGTCGGGGTGCGGTGGTTCACCGGTGAGCACCACGCGGGCCCGACGTACACCGGGGTTGCCGGTCAGGTCCCGAGCCAGCGCGTCGGCGAGGACGTCGGCGGCCATCCGGGTCCGGCCCGGGCGGCGCCCAGGGTGGCTCAGGGTGCCGCGCAGCCGGCCAGCGGGTCGCTGCAACTCCCGGGCCAGCAGGCGCTGCCCGGCCAGGGCGATGAGCGCCCCGGCGACCGCCACGGCCAGGGTGCTCCACGGCGCGGCCGTCCGCCACCGATCCACCAGACCGGCGCTGAGCAGCACCGCCTGAGGATCGGCGCCGCGCAGGGTGCCGAAGCCGGCAGCCAGCGCCGCTGCGCCGCCCGCCACCAGCAGCAGCGCGATGATGGTCCACAGCAGGCGGTGCCCGGCGTTGGTCATGCCGGCCGCCGCCGAGGCTGGAGCCGGACGTCGATCCGGCCGGGGCGTGGCGCGGTGAGCCGGTGCAACTCCTGGTGCACCGCGTACTCGATCTCCGCCCGGGCCGCCGGGTCGCCGGTCGCGCGCACCCGGGGGCGCCACTGGCCGCCGCGCCGGCGGACCCGGACCCGGGCGCGGCGGACGCCCGGGACGGCGCTGGCGGCGTCGGCCAGCCGCCGCTCCACGCAGCGCCGGTGCAGGTACCAGCCGTCGCGTTCGTCGGTGCGCAACCGCACCGGCGTCCATGGGCGCAGTTGGGCGATCAGGATGGCTAGGCCCAGCAGGAGGGCCGCGCCGGCCACGGCCCGGACCGTCGGTTCACGCCACCGGGTGCTGCTCAGGGTGGCGAACCACCCGGTGGTGTCGAGCGGCGTCGGGCGGTCCAGGGCGAGCAGCAGTGCCTGGACGGCCGCCAGTGACCCGCCGACGAGCAGTGCGGCGGCCAGCAGGAGCGAGGCGACCCGGTTGGCGCTCCGCATCTCAGCCGTCCGCCGGCCGGACGGTCGCGGGGGCTGCGGAGACGTCCACGCCGGGGACGAGCAGGTCGTCCACGGTGACGGTCACCACCGCCACGCTGAGCCCGGTGGTCGCGGCCACCCGGTCGGCGACCACCGTCCGGACCGTCTCGGCGATGGTTGGCACGCTGTGCCCGTACCAGGTGATCAGGTGCAGGTCGAGCCCGACGGACCGGTCGTCCAGGCGGACCGCTGCCGGACGGACGACGGACACGCCCGGCACCAGGCCGGCTGCCTGGACCGCGATCCGTGCGACGTCCGCCGCGTCGGCCGGGTGACGGTCCGACCCGGTGGCCAGGTTGGTGCCGGGGCTCGTCCCCGCGACCGGACGGGTGGTCATCGGTGTCGCCGCGGGTCGCCGTGGCGGTCGCCGAGGCCGGTCACCGCGAGGTCGCCGTCGAGAACCCGGACCACCAGCCAGCCGAGCAGGCCGGCGAGCACGGCGAGGGCGGCCACGCCGGCGCCGGCGAGCGCCCAGACTGCTACGGCGAGAAACCCGGCGAGGAAGCCGAACTGCTGTCGCGACATGGTCACCTCCGGCCGGCCCGTTACCGACGGTCGCTGGATACACCCGGGGGCCATCCCTGGAACGTCACGTGACTGTGATCCCGATCACACCCGAAGTCGGTGGACCATGATCGACCACCTAGACTCGGCCCGGCTCGACCGACCGGCGGATGGATCAGGCAGATGACGAGCATCGGCAGCGACGACCGCGGCTTCCTGCGGGCGGTGCCCGCCGACGGTGGACGCGACACGCTGCTCAGCCGCGCCGACCACCGGGCCTATCCGGCGCGCCGGCTCAGTGACCTGGTGCAGGGTCGCCCGCCCGGCGTCACCGGCAGCCAGTGGAGCTCTGCCAGCCGCGCCAGCTTCGACTTCGTGGTCTGCGCCGCCGACACCGGCCGGGCGATCGTCGCCGTGGAGATCGGCCCGGTCCCGGCCGCCGGCTCGGCGGAGCAGCGCGTCGAGCGCCTCAAGGACGCGGTGAGCGCGGCCGCCGGGCTGCCGGTGCTGCGGATCGGATCGTCGACGTTGCGGGCGGCCGAGCACGGCCGACGCCTCGTGGAGTACGTGATCGACGCTCGCGCCTACGCGGCGGGCGGTGCCGGGGTGACCGCCACCGGGGACGAACCGGCACCGGTGGGCTTCCGGGACATCCTCGGTCGGCTGCCGGACGGCCGGACCGGGCCGGTCAACGACCTCGGCGCGCTGACCCGCGCGGCGGTGGTCGAGGCGTACGTTGCCGGGCGGGTCGCCGACCCGATCGTGCGAGGCCTGCACGTGCGCTGGGCGGACGGGCCGGCGCAGGGGTGGAGTTGGGTGCAGGTCCGCCCCGACGCGTGCCTCGTCGAGCGGGTCTCGGTGACCGAGCACCGTTTTTCGTGCGGCATCGACCCGGCCCGACTGGCCGAGGATCTCGCCACGGTCGCCGTGGGCGAGCGGCTGCGTACGGATGCGCTCACGGATCTGCTGCCGCGCACCGAGTTGACCGCGCAGATCGTCGCGTTGAGTCGGCGCCGCCACGAACTGGTGGGCGGGTTCGCCTTCGATCACCTCTGCGCCGACTGACGGGCGCCCGTTCTACCTGCTGACTCCTGCTGCGCACCGGCTCCGTGCCGGATCGCGGCAATTTCCTGTGCGCCGGTTGAACCTTCCCGGTCGCCGTCCCGTACTCCTGCGCGAATGAACAGGATCTCCCCATCCGCGTCGACCTGACGCGGGAGACGGTGCGGAAAGGGCATCGTCGGCCATCGACGCATTACCGGTCAGGCCACGGTGGTCGCCGCCGTGGCGTGCCATCTCACATCCGTCGGTCCGCCGAGGGCAGGAATCCACTACCGGATCGAGAAGGAGAGCAATTCGATGCGCAGGTCCACACGGGCGCGCCGGTCATCCGGCAACGCGCGGAGCAAGCGTCTGCTGGCCGTTGTCGGCACGCTCGTGGTCTTCGGCGGAGTCGTCGCCGTGACCCAGATTTCGTCGGCCCAGGACCGGCGGACAAATAAGCCACGTCCGGCGGCTGGGCAATGCGTGGAGCCGAGCCCGGGCTCGACCGCGCCGACTGGCGCTTCGACCAGCCGAACCTGGCAGAACGGTCGGTGGGTGCGTAATCACTGGGGTGACGGACAGCAGTCGGTCCCCGAGTGCGAGGACGGCAAGGACGGCACGGTGGGCACCGGCACGGCCATTGCCTGCCCCGATGTGACGGCCAAACTGCCGCAGGTGCCGGCCCAGGCGCGGGCCGAGGTGGACCGGGGTCTCGCCCAGTTGCAGTCCCAGATCGCCGAGGCGGACCGTCGGCTGGCAGCCGAGGGCAACAAGGGTGAGGCGTTCATCCGCAGCGCGATCCTCCAGCCGCTGGCCGGCAAGCGGCGCGCGGTGCTGGACCGGATCACGACCGCGATCGACCGGGTCGGACCTCGGCCGCAGGGTCTCGCGCAGCTCGCCGACTGCCAGGTGCAGCCCACCGGCAACACGGGCGGCAACAACGGTGGCGGCAGCACGCCCACCACCACCCCCGGTGGCGGCAACAACGGTGGTGGCAACAACGGTGGTGGGAACGCCCCCGGCGCCGGACTCGGCGTACTGGCCAACGACTGCGACGAGAGCCGGCTCCAGCCGCACGACGGTTTCCAGATCGGCAACCGCTGCGTGAGCACCGAGTTCGGTGAGGTCGGCGCCGCCGCCAACAACCCGTCCCTGCTGATCACCCAGTTCCCCGACCAGGTCGGCCGCAACCAGGCGTTCACGCTGCGGGTCAGCACCCGCAACCTGGTCCGGGACCGCTTCCTGGCCGCCGGTCAGGGTGGCTACTACGTGGAGAGCTCGCTGCTCAACGCCCAGGGCCTGGTCCGGGGCCACTTCCACACCGCGTGCCGGATGTTGGACAGCCTGACCACCCCGCCGGAGCCGCAGGAGGTGCCCGCGTTCTTCGTCGCCACCGAGGACGGCCGCGGTGGCGCCCAGCCCGACGAGGTGACGATTCAGATTCCGGGCCTGCCGGAGTCGGGTACCGCGCAGTGCTCGGTCTGGGCCGGTGACGGCTCGCACCGCCTGCCGATGATGGAGCGGGCCAACCAGACCCCCGCCTTCGACTCGGTGCGTATCGACGTCAACTGATCCGGCTGGACGAACGGCGGCCGGTCACCCGGGGCGAGAACCCTGGGTGACCGGCAGCCGCGTCGTTTCGGTGCCCGGACAATCCGACGGGGTCCCGCCGTTTCCGGCGAGACCCCGTCGTCAACTCGTGTGTCAGCGCGCCTTGTACGCCTCGACGACCTCAACCGGGATCCGGCCCCGTTCGGAAATCTTGTAGCCGTTCTTGACGGCCCATTCCCGGATGGCCCGGTTCTGCTCCCGATCCATTCCGGCGCCGGTGGGTCGCCCCGGCCGTCGGACTGAACGCGTGCTGTCCACCGGACCGCGCCCGATCCGCCGACCCGCATTGATGTACGGATCCAGTGTCTTGCGCAGGACGCCGGCATTTTCATCCGAGACGTCGATCGTGTAGGCCACGCCATCGAGACTGAACTCGACCGTCCGGTCGGCCTTGCCGCCGTCGAGGTCGTCGGTCAGGACCGTGATTACTTTTCTCGCCATTGCCGATTACTCCCTGTGTGCGGCGGGATGTGTCCAAAGTCTGACCTATCACCCCGGTAATCCGCAACAATATGCCTCCTATTCATTCGGCGCGTCGTGATTCCGTTACCGAGCAAAACCGCGAATCGGTGCGATGAAGGGGCTTCAATCGCCGAGGAGACCGGTGTGACCGGCGACGGCCGCCGCCTCCGCCCGGGTGGACACCCGTAGTCTGCGCAGCAACGCGGCGGTCATCCGTTTCACCGTCCGCTCCGAGACGTGCAGTTCTTCGGCGATGTCGACGGTGGTGCGGCCGCCGGCGATCGCCCGCAGCAGTCGACGTTCCTCGCCGTCGAGGTCGACCGATGTGGCGTGCGTGGGCCGCAGCATGGCGCGCAGCAGTCCGGCCGGCAGCACCGCCCAGCCGTCGAGGATGGCCAGCAGCGGGGGGAGTAGTTCCTCCGGTTCGCTGGTCTTCGGCAGGAATCCCTCGGCACCGGCTCGCAGCGCCTCCAGCGCCGGTGCGGGGTCGGCGGAACCGGACATCGCGACCACCCGTACCCCCGGGGTGGTCCGCCGGATCGCGGCCACCGCCCGGATGCCACCGGGTGCCGGCATGTGCAGATCGACCAGAGCCAGGTCGGGGTGGCAGCGGCTGACCAGCGCCGCGGCGGCGGCGGCGTCGCCGGTCGAGGCGACGACCTCGGCCCGGCCCTCGGAGGTGATCGGGAGCAGCAACTCCAGGCCGCGAACGAAGAGGGGGTGATCGTCCACGACGACGAGTCGGATGGTGGAGGCTCCCGGCATGTCTGCGCCGTTCCCCAGCGGGTACCGATCATGCGGGTACGCACCGAACGAGGGGAGTCGGGTGGATGCGCGCACGGCACGGTTTGCAGGGCCTGCTGCGAGGGTTGCGCCGAATCGAGCCGGCACCCGGTGACATCCGAGCACCCGAGGTCGATTCCGAGTTGCTCCTGCGGGTGTTGTGCCACGAGTTCCGTACGCCGATCAGCACCCTGACCTCGCTGACCCGCGCGCTGGCCGACGAGCGTCGCGAGTTGACCGGGCCCGACCGGCGGGCGATCACCGAGCTGGCCCGTGACCAGGCCGTCCACCTGCAGAGCCTGCTGCGCGACGCGGCGGCCGGCATCGGAGCGCTGGCGCTGGCCCCGCAGCCGGAGCCGGCCGTCGCGCTGGCGGGCATCCTGCGCGAGGTCGCCACGCTGGTGCCGATCGGTCGGCGGCGTGCGCGGGCCACCCGGCGGGCGGGCTCCTGCCCCGTGCCGGCCGGGCGGACCCGGCAGGTGCTCATCAACCTGGTGGAGAACGCGCTGCGGCACGGGCCGCCTGCGGGGCAGATCGGGCTCTACGCCACCCTGCGCGGTTCCGGCCTGAGCATCCTGGTCACCGACGAGGGTGGGGTCGACGATGCGCTGCTGGCCGCGCTGCGCCGGCCGGCGCCGGCCGGCGGGATGTCCGGGCTGGGGTTGTGGATCGTGCGGCAACTCGTCGCGGCGGATGGGGGAGCGCTGCGGGTGCACCGGCTGCAGCCGCGCGGTGTGGCGCTGGAGGTGCTGCTGCCGATCGCCGGTCCGGTGCGCTGACCCGACGGGGACACGGGTTGGCTCGTTCGGGCCACTGAGGCGGGAACGGCCTCGCTACCGATTGTCGGGTACAAGGAGGAGGCCGGATGTTCAGCCATGTCAAGGACCTGCAGTTCGAGGCCAAACCGGACGGTCCGGACGCCGCGTTCGCCCGCCGCCTGCAGGAGGTGCTGGGCGGCAAGTGGGGCGAGATGACCGTCGCCAACCAGTACCTCTACCAGGGCTGGAACTGCCGGTTGCCCGGCAAGTACAAGGACCTGCTGCTCGACGTCGGCACCGAGGAGATGGGCCACGTCGAGATGATCGTCACGATGATCACCCGGCTGCTGGACAGCGCACCGCTGTCGCTGACCGAGGGGATCGCGGAGGATCCCGGGGGCGCGGCGACCTACGCCGGTTCGAACCCGGCGCACTTCATCCACGGTGGCGGCGGGGCGCTGCCGGTCGACTCCAGCGGGGTGCCCTGGAACGGCTCGTACATCACCGCGAGCGGCAATATGCTGGCCGACTTCCAGCTCAATGTCACGGCGGAGGCGCAGGGCCGCCTCCAGGTCGCCCGGCTGTTCAACATGACCGACGACCCGGGCGTCAAGCAGATGCTGCGCTTCCTGCTGGCCCGCGACACGATGCACCAGAACATGTGGCTGGCGGCGATCGAGCAGCTCAAGGAGGACGGCCTGGAGGACATGCCGGTGCCGGAGGCCTTCCCGGACTCCGGCGACCTCACCGAGGAGTACGGCTACACCTACCTGGGCTTCTCCTCGGGCACCGACGCCGCCCAGGGACGCTGGGCGTCCGGACCCGCGCCGGACGGCAAGGGCGAGTTCCGATTCGACGATGCCCCGCGCGCGAACGCCCCGGAGCCGGTGCTGCCCCCGGGAGATCCACGGTTGTACGGCACGAACCCGGGAGTGGCCGGCTCGGTCGTGAACACGGTGAAGAGCAAGCTCACCTGATGTCGTCCCGTCGGGTCGCCCACCGGTCGTGGGTGACCCGACGGACGGGGCGGAGAGTGTCCTGGGTCACAGCTCGGAACAAGGGGAACGCTTTGTTACTTGAGTCAGACACGCTCAACTCAACGCGATAGCAGGTGTTCGATGGCAACTCTTCCGGTACTTCCCCTGACCGACGCCGTGCTGCTGCCCGGCATGGTCATCCCGGTGACCCTCGACCCGACCACCCAGGCCGCGATCGACGCGGCACGGGCGACCGGCGACCGCAAGCTGCTGGCCGTGCCGCGTATCGACGGCGAGTACGGCCCGGTCGGCGTCGTCGCCACCATCGAGAAGGTTGGCCGGCTGCCCGAGGGTGAGCCTGCCGCCGTCATCCGTGGCCTGTCCCGGGCCCGGATCGGCTCCGGCGTGCCCGGCCCCGGCGCCGCACTCTGGGTCGAGGCGACCGAACTCGACGAACCCGCTCCCGCCGGCCGTGCGCGCGAACTCGCCCGCGAGTACCGCGCCCTGGTGACCTCCGTGCTCCAGCAGCGGGGTGCCTGGCAGGTCATCGACGCGGTGGAGCGGATGACCGACCTGTCCGAGCTGGCCGACTCGGCCGGCTACGCGCCCTGGCTGACCCTGGACCAGAAGACCGAACTGCTCGCCGCGCCGGACGTCACCGCCCGGTTGGAGCTGCTGGTCGGCTGGGTGAAGGACTACCTGGCCGAGCAGGAGGTCACCGAGCAGATCAACAGTGACGTCCGCGAAGGGCTGGAGAAGTCACAGCGGGAGTTCCTGCTGCGCCAGCAGCTCGCCGCGATCCGCAAGGAACTGGGCGAGGACGAGCCGGACGGCTCGGCCGACTACCGGTCCCGCGTCGAGGCCGCCGAGCTGCCGGAGAAGGTCCGCGAGGCAGCCATGCGCGAGGTCGGCAAGCTGGAGCGGGCCAGTGACGCCTCCCCGGAGGCGGGCTGGATCCGCACCTGGCTGGACACCGTGCTCGAGATGCCGTGGGGCACGCGTACCCAGGACAACACCGACCTGGCCGAGGCCCGGGCGGTGCTCGACGCCGACCACGCCGGTCTGGCCGACGTGAAGGACCGCATCCTGGAGTACCTGGCCGTGCGCAACCGGCGGGCCGAGCGCAATCTCGGCGTGGTCGGCGGTCGCGGCTCCGGCGCCGTCCTCGCCCTCGCCGGCCCTCCCGGAGTGGGTAAGACCAGCCTCGGCGAGTCCGTGGCGCGGGCGCTCGGGCGTAACTTCGTCCGGGTCTCACTCGGCGGTGTGCGCGACGAGGCGGAGATCCGCGGTCACCGGCGCACCTACGTGGGCGCGCTGCCCGGCCGGATCGTCCGCGCGCTGCGCGAGGCCGGCTCGATGAACCCGGTCGTGCTCCTCGACGAGGTGGACAAGGTCTCCGCCGGTTACGCCGGCGACCCGGCCGCCGCCCTGCTGGAGGTGCTCGACCCGGCTCAGAACCACACCTTCCGGGATCACTACCTGGAGGTCGACCTGGACCTGTCCGACGTGCTGTTCCTGGCCACCGCCAACGTGGTGGAGTCCATCCCCGGCCCGCTGTTGGACCGGATGGAGCTGGTCACCCTGGACGGCTACACCGAGGACGAGAAGGTCGCCATCGCCCGCGACCACCTGCTGCCCCGGCAGCGGGACCGGGCCGGGCTGACCGCCGACGAGGTCGGCGTCGCCGACGAGGCTCTCGCGCTGATCGCGGGGGAGTACACCCGGGAGGCCGGCGTACGGCAGCTCGAGCGTGCCCTGGCCAAGATCCTGCGCAAGGTGGCGGTGACGCTGGCGACCGACCCGACCCCGGTACGCGTCGACACCGACAACCTCACCGGCTACCTGGGGCGGCCGAAGTTCACCCCGGAATCGGCCGAGCGCACCGCGGTGCCTGGCGTGGCAACCGGCCTCGCCGTCACCGGCGCCGGTGGGGACGTGCTCTTCATCGAGGCGACCAGCATGGAGGGTGAACCGGGGCTGACCCTGACCGGCCAGCTCGGTGACGTGATGAAGGAGTCGGCGCACATCGCGCTCTCCTACCTGCGCTCCAACGGGCGCCGGCTCGGCATCGACCCGAACGCCCTGGCGGGACGGCGGATCCACCTGCACGTCCCGGCGGGCGCGGTGCCCAAGGACGGCCCGAGCGCCGGCATCACCATGGTGACGGCCCTGGCGTCGCTGGTCACCGGCCGACCGGTCCGCCCCGAGTTCGGGATGACCGGCGAGGTGACGCTCTCCGGTCGGGTGCTACCGATCGGGGGAGTCAAGCAGAAGCTGCTCGCCGCGCACCGGGCCGGCCTCACCGAGGTCATCATCCCGGCGCGTAACGAGCCCGACCTGGACGACCTGCCGACCGAGGTGCGCGAGGCGCTGACCGTGCACACCCTGGCCGACGTGGCGGACGTGCTCGCCCTGGCGCTGCGCCCGGCCGACGTCGAGGCGCTGGAGGGCCCCGCGCTCTTCACGGTCTGACGCTCCCACCACAAGGACCCCCGCCGTCTGCAGAGACGGCGGGGGTCCTTCGGTACGCGGACACAGGTCTACTGTCTCGCTTGAACCCTCAACTACCTCTTCGCCGCGAGGCGTCCCCCTGGAGGAACCCCCGTGAACCTGGTGCTCTGGATCATCCAGATCCTGCTCGCTGCCGCCTTCGCCGGCGCAGGACTGGCCAAGCTGACCCAGCCCAAGGACAAGCTGCGCGACAAGATGCGGTGGGTGGATCCGGTCCCGCCGTCGCAGGTGAAGGCGCTCGGTTTCGTCGAGGTGCTGGCCGCCATCGGGCTGGTACTGCCCCCGCTCACCGGCATCGCCACCGTGCTCACCCCCCTCGCCGCGGTCGGGCTGGTCATCGTCATGATCGGTGCCATCCTGGTGCACCTGCGCGACCTGAAGAAGCGGGACACGGAGAGCGAGCGTCGGTTGGAGATCCAGGGCGCCATCTTCTGCACGGTGCTGCTCGTCCTCGCCGCCGTGGTGGCGTGGGGCCGCTTCGGCCCGTACTCCTTCTGAGCCGATCCGCCGGCGACCGTCGTACCCCGGCGGTCGCCGGCGGCGTGCTCAGCGCTCGTCGCCCCCGCGGTCGCGGCGCACCGTGGCCTTGCGGCCCTTGATCGTGCTCTGGCGCAACCCGGAGATCACCTCGTCGGCGACGCCCTGCGGCACCTCGACCAGCGAGAACCGGTCGGCGATCTCGATCGAGCCGATGTCCCGGCCACGGATCCCGGTCTCCCCGGTGATCGCGCCGACCAAATCCTGCGGGCGCACCCCCGCGCGCCGGCCCAAACCGACGAAGACCTGGACGGTGTTGCCGCCACCCGAGCGCGGCCGGCCCCCGCCACGCCGATCGCCACCCCGGCCGCCGGTCTCCGGTCGACCCTCGCGAGGCCCGCGCACCGGCACCTGCGGGATCTCCTCCTCGTCGTCGGAGCCCGGCGACGTCACCTCGTGGGCCAGCTTCACCGCGGCGAGGGCGACCTCCATCAGGTCGAACTCGTCGGTCAGCGTCTCCACGATCACCCGGAACGGGTCGAGGTCGTCCTCCAGCAGGCTCTCCCGCAGCGCCGCCTGGGTCAGCTCCAGCCGGCGGGTCCGCATGTCGGCCACGGTGGGAATCTTGTCGATGGTGATCCGCTGGCCGGTCACCCGTTCGATGGTCTTGAGCATCCGGTGCTCGCGCGGCTCGGCGAGGGTGATCGCCACGCCCTCGCGCCCGGCCCGGCCCACCCGACCGATCCGGTGCACGTACGACTCGGGGGCTGACGGCACGTCGTAGTTGACCACGTGGGTGAGCTGCTCGACGTCCAGCCCACGCGCCGCCACGTCGGTGGCGACCAGCAGGTCGGCGGTGCCCGCCCGCAGCCGGCCCATGACCCGGTCACGCTGCTCCTGGCTCATGCCGCCGTGCAGCGCCTCGGAGCGGTAGCCCCGGCCGTTCATCGTCTCGGTCAGCCGGTCGACCTCTTCCCGGCTGCGGCAGAACACGATCGCCGCGGTGGGCGACTCCACGTCCAGCACCCGGCCCAGCGCGGCCGGCTTGTGCGCCCGGGTCACGATGTACGCGCTCTGCCGCACCCGCGGCGCCTCGCCCGCGACCGTCGGCTCCCGGCCGATCTCGATCCGGACCGGTTCGCGCAGGTGCTGCCGGGCCATCCCGTCGATGCGCGACGGCATGGTGGCCGAGAAGAGCACCGTCTGACGCTGCGCGGGGGCGTGCTCCAGGATCGCCTCGATGTCCTCGGCGAAGCCCATGTCGAGCATCTCGTCGGCCTCGTCGAGCACCACCGTGCTCAGCCCGCCCAGACGCAGCGTGCCCCGGGCGATGTGGTCCAGCGCCCGACCCGGGGTGGCCACCACCACGTCCACGCCGCTGTCGAGTGCCCGCAGCTGCCGCCCGATCGGCTGGCCGCCGTAGATCGGCAGCACCCGCGCGCCCAGGTCCTTGCCGTAGCGGTGGAACGCCTCGGAGACCTGCACCGCCAGCTCCCGCGTCGGCACCAGCACCAGTGCCACCGGGTCGCCGCCGCGACGGTGTGCCGTCATGAGGTTCAGCAGCGGCAGCGCGAACGCCGCCGTCTTGCCGGTGCCGGTGGCCGCCTGGCCCAGCAGGTCCCGACCCTCCAGCAGCGGCGGAATCGCCTCCCGCTGGATCGGGGTCGGCTCCTCGTAACCGAGGGCGGACAGCGCGCCGAGCAGTTCGGAGCGGAGCCCGAGCTCGGTGAAGGCGTTCACCTCGTCGGTGCCGGCGGGGGTGGCGTCGATCGGTGCGTCAATCGGTGCGTCGTGCTGTGCAGGTGCGGAACTCATGTGCCAAGCCTTTCATTACGCCGCCCAAGCCGCTGCGCCGACCGGCACAAGAGCTGTCCCCGAGCCCGTGCTGCGGCTGTTCCGCGATCCCGGTGGCGGCCTCGATCAGGCGTCGGTGGTCAGGATGGCCAGTACCATCACCGCGGCGAGGGCCACGTCGAGCACCACGCAGAACTCGGCGTAGCCGCGCGGCACCACCCGGCCGCGGTGGTGCGCCAGGTCCCAGCCCGCGTGCGCCAACCACCCGAACGCCACCAGCCAGTCGGCAGTCCGCCCGCCGGCCAGCACCGCGACCAGCGTCAGGGCGACCCAGACGGCCAGACCGGCGAGTTGGGTGGCGAGCACGCCCCGCCCGCCCAGCGTGCGGCGGGCCATGCCGATCACCAGGTAGCCGCCGGGCAGCACCAGCATCGTCCACGGGCTGAGCACGCTCGGGTCGACCCACATGTCCACGGTCATCAGCAGCGCCAACCCGGCCGGCCAGCGGTGGGCGAGCGCCACCACGACCCGGTGTCGGCGTACCGGCGCCGACGCCTCGTGTCGGTGTCGGACCGCCACCAGCACCATCGCGGGAATCATCAGCAGGTGACCGCCGAGCAGCAGCGCGTCCGCGTCGATCAGGCCGGCCCGAAACG
Source organism: Micromonospora luteifusca (assembly GCF_016907275.1). Taxonomy (NCBI): domain Bacteria; kingdom Bacillati; phylum Actinomycetota; class Actinomycetes; order Micromonosporales; family Micromonosporaceae; genus Micromonospora; species Micromonospora luteifusca. The sequence goes on along the minus strand of NZ_JAFBBP010000001.1, from coordinate 7,083,442 downwards.
GCACGAGCAGTAGCAGGAACGGGACGTACATCGCGGCGCCCATCTCGCCGACCACGTGCCAGCGGTGCGCCCGGTAGCGCATCCCCACGGTCATCCCGACGGTCATGTTCGTGGCCATCACCAGTGCGGCGACCTCCGGCCGGGCCAGGGTGTCACCGACGCCCAGCGCCGCGCCGGCCAGCTCCCACAACGGCCCGAGCAGCAGCATCCCGGCGACCATCGCCAGGGCCATCTCGCCCAGGTGCCACAGCAGCCGCCGCCTGCTGCTGGCCGGGGCCGCGGTGGTCGGGACGGCGGTGGTCGGTGTCGGGGCCGAGGACGCCGGGTCGGAGGTGGGCAGGGGCGCGCGTGACGGTACGGCGGTGACGCTGTCCGCGTACATCCGGGTGTTTTCCATGCCTCGACCATGCCGATGCTCCAGGTGCGGCGGGCAGACCCGATCGTCACGGGAAAACCGTGCGGACCGCACGGCCCGACCGTGACAGTTCGCCGGGGTGGACCGTGCCGGGGACGGTCCTAGGATCGGTGCGTGGCGAGCGAGGCGGTGACTCCCCGGGCGGACCGACGGCTGCGCCGCGCCCGGGCCGCGACGCTGGTGTCGCTGGCCACCGGTGTGTGGGCGAGCGTCCTGCTACCGGCGGTCGGCCTGACCCGCGAGCCCGATCCGGGCCGGGTGGCGCTCGGCGCGGTCGGCATCCTCGCCTTCGTGATCGCCCAGACTGTCGTCCTGTACGCGGCGGTGACGCCGTGGCTCGACCCGCGCTGGCGGCGTCGGGCCGAGCTGAGCCTGGTCGCGGTGGCGGTGCTGACCGTTCCGCTGGTGGGTCCGGTGGCGGCCGGCAGGTGGCCGACGTGGGCCTGGCTCGGCGCGGCGCTGATCGGCATGACGCCGCTGCTGGTGCGGTGGCGGGCCGCGCTGGCGGTGGCGGTCGGCGTCCTGACGGTGGCGGTGGCGGTGGCCTGGTGGACCGGCGGTTCCGTTCCGCGCCACCTCGCCGTGACCGGCGGGATCGGCGTGGGCGTCGCCGCCGTCAACGGGTTCCAGGTCTGGTTCTGGGACCTGCTCGTGGAGGCCCGGCAGGGCCAGGCGGCCCAGGCTCGGCTGGCCGCCGCCGAGGAGCGGCTGCGCTTCGGCCGCGACGTGCACGACGTGCTGGGGCACCATCTCACGGTGATCGCGTTGAAGGCCGAACTCGCCGCCCGGCTCGCCCCGGTCGACCCGGAACGGGCCGGGCGGGAAGCCGCCGAGGTGCAACGGTTGGCCGCCTCCGCGCTGAGCGAGGTACGGGCGACCGTGCACGGCTATCGGACCGTCGACCTCGACGAACAACTCACCGCGGTGGTGGGGGTGCTGCGCTCCTGCGGGGTGCGGTGCACGGTTCTGCCACTACCAGCGGACCTGCCGCAGCCCGCCGCCATCGAACTGGCGGCGGTGCTGCGCGAGGCGAGCACCAACGTGCTGCGGCACAGCCGGGCCGACTGGTGTCGGATCCGCATCGAGCGGGAGGATGACGTGGCCAGGATGACGGTGGCCAACGACGGCGCCGACGACCGTGGCCCGGACGCGCACAGCCACGGCCTGCGTGGGCTGGCCGACCGGCTCGCCGCTGTCGGGGGCGAGTTGCGGGTACGCCGGGAGGACGCCATCTTCACCCTCGAAGCCACCGTGCCGGTGTCGTCGTGATCCGCGTCCTGCTCGCCGACGACGAGGACCTGATCCGGGTCGCTGTCGCCGCCCTGCTCGGCCTCGAACCGGACATCGAGGTGGTGGCACACGCCGCCGACGGGAAGACAGCCGTCACCGCGGCACTCGCGCACCGCCCGGACGTGGCCGTGGTGGACCTGGAGATGCCCGGCCTGGACGGCATCGCGGTAGCCGCCGAGCTGACCCGGGTCCGACCTGACTGCGCGGTGGTTGTGCTGACCGGGCACGGTCGCCCCGGGCACCTGCGCCAGGCGCTGACCGCCGGCGCCCGAGGGTTCCTGCCCAAGGGCTCGCCGGGTGGGGCGCTCGCCGACGTGATCCGCCGGGTGCACGCCGGGGGTCGATACGTCGACCCGTCGCTGGCCGCCGACGCGTTGACCCTGCCCCCGTGCCCGCTGACCCCTCGGGAACTGGAGACGCTACGGCTGGCCGAGGTCGGTGCCCCGGTCGCGGTGATCGCCCGTCGGGTGCACCTGTCCACCGGCACCGTGCGCAACCACCTCTCCGCCGCCGTCCAGAAGCTCGGCGCCGCCGACCGGGCCGAGGCCGTACGCACCGCCCGGGACAACGGCTGGCTCTGACCGTCGACACCTTCGGCGCGCCTCGGCGGACGACCGAAGCGTGGGTGGACGGACGAACGCTCTACGGCGCTGATCAATAAAGGCAGTCGAGTCCTCGTCTCCGAGTCGGCTGCGAAGATAGGCAAATGCCCAGGAAGGTCGCGGCGGGTCCGGTCGACCCGGTGCGTTCCAGTGCCGTCGAGCTGTTCTTCGACCTCGTCTTCATCTTCACCCTCGGCCGTCTGTCGGCGACCCTGGTCGAGGAGCCCAGCTTGCTCGCCGACGCGCAAGCCGTGATCTTCCTGCTCGCCTTCTGGTGGATCTGGTACAACACCAACCTGGCCACCGACAGCCTCGACTGCGAACGACCCACCGTGCAGGTCCTGATCATCTGCGTGATGCTCGGCAGTCTGTTGATGTCCATCAACGTTCCGGACGCGTTCGGTGATCAGGGCTTCGTCTTCGTGAGCGCGTACCTCGGGATCCACCTCGGCCGTACCCTGGTCATGGCCCTCTATCTGCGCGGTACCCCGGCCTGGCGTCGGCCGGTCCGGGGAATCGTCTGGTATCTGATGTCCGCGACGATCTGGTTCGCCGGGGCCGCGTCCAGCGGCGGCGAAGCGCGGGCCCTGTGGTGGGCGTGCGCCCTGGCGATCGACTACTTGGCGCCGGTCTTCGGATGGCCTGTCCCATGGCTCGGTCGGGCACGCGCGAACGAGTGGCGTCTCGCGGGCGAACACCTGAACGAGCGGTACCGGCAGTTCATCATCCTGGCCCTCGGCGAGACGATCCTCGCCACCGGCAACTTCTACCGGCTGTCGCCGCGGGATCTGCAGGACACCACCGCGTTTCTGCTCACCTTCTGGACTGTGGTCTTCCTCTGGTGGACCTACTTCTATCGCACCACGACCAGCCTCGCCGCGAAGATCAACACCGCTGTGGACCCGTACCGGCTCAACCTGCGGGCGAGCTACACCCACCTGGTGATGGTGGCGGGCATCCTGCTCACCGGCATCGGCGGGGAGTTGATGCTCAAGGAGCCCGACGCAGAGCGGTCGGCCGGTAACGTCGTGGCGATTCTGATCGGGCCACTGACCTTCCTCGTCGGACGGATGATCTTCGAGATCTGGGTGTTCGACCGTCTGACGAAGCACTGCCTCGCGGCCGTGGTGGCATGTCTGGCCCTGAGCCCGGTGGCGGCGCAACTCCCGCCGCTGGCGGTGGGCCTGCTCGGCGCGGCGACCATCACCACCGTCGCCATCTTCGACCTGACCCACCGGGCCCGGATCGCGGGCGGAATCAACCCGGTGTCGGGCGAGGACGTCCCCCTCCGTCAGACGCGTTAGAAGGAGCGTGCCCGGTCCTGATCGGTAGGGGTGGCGCCGACCGCCCGACTAGCGTGGGCGCGTGCGTACGGTGGAACTGGTCTGCTCGGCCGGGTTGGACGCTGCGGTCCGGTCGACCTGGGAGCGGTTGGCGGCGGCAGGACTGCCCAGCCTGGCCCGCAACATCCATCCGACCAACCGACCGCACCTCACCCTCGCCGCGGTGGACGATTTCCCGCCCGGCGTCCAGCACCGACTGGCCGAGCTGTTCGACGCCGCGCTGCCACTACCGGTCACACTCGATCGCGTCGTCGTCCTCGACGGCAGCGCCCCGTTGGTCTGGCTCGTCCGGCCAACGCCGGCACTGGCTTCGCTGCACGCCGCCGTCTGGGACATCCTCGCCGAGGCTGACGGGCTTCGACCCTGGCACGCGCCGGGCGCGTGGATGCCACACCTGAGCCTGGCGCTGCGGTTCCGCAACGCGGATCTGCGGCTGGCTCGGGCTGTTGCGGGCGGGCAGCGCCCGACGGGCGAGTTCGAGGCCGCCCGCAGCTACGATGGCGCGGACCGGACGGTGAGCCGGCTGGGCCGGCTCCGCTAGCGCCATCGCGGCGTCGTCGGGGTCTCAGTTGTTGCCCCCACTACCGTCGCCGCCGCCCCCGCCTCCGCCCCCGCCACCGAACTCGCCGCCGTCAGTGCCGCCCGCACCACCGGCGTAGCCGTGTCGGCCGTCGAGGAAGGGCAGATCGCCGCGAATGCCGCGTGGCCTGGTTCGCTTACCCGGCCCTGCGAGGTGTTGCAGACAGACCCGGCCGGAGACCGGGAAGCATTCGCCCCGGCCTCCGCAGTCGGCCAGGTAGCGGTTGCCATCGCGGACGCGGAGCTCCTGGTCCACCCGGAACAGCAGGGGAAGGTCGGTCGGCCCACAACCCTCGTCCAGGCGGCCGTAATTCAGCGTGGCGAGCAGTTCGGAGCTGCGAACGGCGGTGGTCGTGGCACCGCCTGTCGCGGACCTCGGCTCATGCTGCACAAGGCGCCCGAACGCGGCGTCGCAGAAAGCGGCGTAGTCCTGCGTGTGCAGGGCCAGCGCCTGCCACAGATCGTCCACCACCACCGACGGCATCGACAGCTTCGCACTGGTGTGACGGGTGACGAGCCGGAACCACTGCCGGGTCGCGGTTTCGACGAGGACGATGTCGTCGTCGCTGAGCTGGGGATGCTGATTCCGTAGATGCTCACGCGCGCTGGCAGGGAACTGCAGGTCGGCAACGGCGCGGAGTCGGCGAGGGGTGCGGTCGCTTCTGAACTTCGTCCAGTTCATGCGGCTACTTCTATCCGCCCAGGGTGCGAGCGCTAAGGCCACGACTTGCCGTGGTGGCGCCGTGGCCCCTTCAGCGTAAGGCAGTGGGCAAGCGCGTCATCGGACGCAGACGCGTTCGACGTGGTACGTCCCGCTCGTCTGCCTCGCACCGGGCCCGGATGGTCGGTACGCCGCCCGTTGGGGCGATGATGGAGCCATGAGTGGTGGCACCGAGGGCCGCGGGATGGCCGAGTTGGCGGCCCTGCTGGCCGACGACACCCGGGCCGGCATCTGCGTCGCGCTGCTCGACGGCCGGGCCTGGACGGCCGGCGAACTGGCCCGGCGGGCCGGTGTCGCGCCGTCGACGGCCAGCGACCACCTCACCCGCCTGGTCCGTGGTGGCCTGCTGGTCGAGGAGCGGCAGGGCCGCCACCGCTACCTGCGGCTGGCCGGGCCGTCGGTGGCCCAACTGATCGAGGACCTGGCCGGGCACGCCCCGGCCCCACCCGCGCCGGCTGGGTCGCTGCGCGCGGCCAACGCCAACGGCGCCTTGGCGTACGCCCGGACCTGCTACGACCACCTGGCCGGGCGGTTGGGCGTGCTGATGTACGACGCGCTGCTGGCCGACGGACGGCTGGACCGCTCCGGCGGCTTGGCGCTGACCCCCGATGGGTGGGCGTGGGCGGCCGAACTGGGCGTACCGGTGCACGTCGTGCGCACCGCTCGACGCCCGGTGGTCCGCGACTGCCTGGACTGGACCGAGCGCCGTCCGCACCTGGCTGGAGCGCTCGGTGCCGCGCTCTGCCGCTGCTTCGTCGACCGGGGCTGGATCACGCCGGGCGCCGGCCGCGCGGTCCGCCTCACCCCGACCGGCCGCACCGCCCTCGCCGAAACCCTGGACGTCCCCGAACAGACCCTCGCTCCCACCCCGTCCCCGGCACCCGCCAGCGGCCGAGCGTGACCCGCGCGCCACGCAGGACCGCACGCGCGGCGCAGGGCGCTACATCATGGATTCAGTGGCCTCCGCGGGCCAGGACATCACTGGATCCAGGATCGAGCATGATCTTGGCCGAAGAGCGCGGGGCGGGATCGTTCGGTGGGGGGCGAACGGTTCCGGTTCTACGGTCGGCCGGTGCCTGACATCTGGCCCCACCTTGCGCCCGCTGCGTCGCTGCCAGCGTGCGGCCCGCCCTCGTTCGAACCCGAGCGCGGTTGGTGGGTGACGCGGCACGCGGACGTACGGACGGCGCTGACCCACCCGGCGTTCGAGGTGCCGGCCGTCGACAGCGGCCCGTACGGCACGCTCGCCTGGCTGCGTGCCTCGGTCAGCCGGTTCAGCACCTCGCAACGGCACGCCGAGCGCCGGGCGATCGTGGTTGACGCGCTGGGCGCGCTGGACCCGGACGAGCTGCGCGACGAGGCGGCCCGGTTGACCGTCGCCGTCCTGGACCGTGCCGGTGGCCGCCTCGACGTGATGCGTGAACTGGCCCGACCGGTGCCACTGCGGGTGCTGGCCGAGCGCCTCGGTTTCGCCGATCCGACAGCCGCCGGGACGGCGGTCGCGGTCGTCGCGGCGGCGTACCACCCGGGGGTTGACGTGGCTCTGGTCCGGCGGGCCGACCGGGCGGTGGCGACGCTGCTGGCGGTGGTGCCGCCGGCCGCACCGGAGGTACGCGCGAACCTGATCGGTCTGCTGGTGCAGGCGTGCGACGCGACCGCCGGCCTGATCGGCGCCGCCGCCCACCACCTGCTGCCTCCGCCCGGCAGCCTGGCCGGCGGCGACTCGCCAGACGCGGCGGGGACGGCGCAGTTGTTGGCGGAGGTGTTGCGGCTCGATCCGCCGGTACGGGCGACCCGGCGGATCACCACGACGGAGGTGCGACTGGGTGGGCGGGATCTGCCGGCGGGCAGCCAGATGCTCCTGCGTTTCGACGCGGCCAACCGTGACCCGCAGGTGTTCGCCGAGCCGGCGGCGTTCCGGCCGGGTCGACCCGGTGCTGGCCTGCTGACCTTCGGGGCCGGGGAGCGTGGCTGCCCCGGCGACCGGCAGGCCCTGGCCCTCGCCACCGGGGTGTTCGACGTGCTGCGCGAACGTTGCCGGCGCACCCGTGCCCCGCTGTGCCACGAGCCGCACCCGACCCTGACGGTTCCGAAGACCCTGGAGGTGAGCGTCCGATGACCAACCGTCGTGTGGAGTTTCGCGCCCTGCACCACAACGGCCGACCGCTGCTGCTGCCGAACGCCTGGGACCATGCCTCGGCGGCGGCGCTCGCCGCGCGCGGTCACCGGGCGGTCGGCACCACCAGCCTCGGGGTCGCCGCGACCGCCGGGCGACCCGACGGCACCGGGGCCACCGCCGTGGAAACCCTGGCCCTGGCCCGTCGGCTCGCCCGCCTCCCGGTGCTGCTCAGCGTCGACGTCGAGGCCGGGTTCAGCGACGATCCGGCGGCGGTCGCCGAGTACGTGGCGGAGTTGGCCGGGCACGGCGTGGTCGGGATCAACCTGGAGGACGGCCGCGCCGACGGCACCCTGGCCGATCCGGCCTGCACCGCCGACAAGGTCGCCGCGGTGAAGGCGGCGGTGCCGGACCTGTTCGTCAACGCCCGTACCGACACCTGGTGGCTCGGGGTGGACGACCCGTTGCCGCAGACCATCGCCCGCGCCCGTGCCTACCGGGCCGCCGGCGCCGACGGGATCTTCGTGCCCGGCACCGTCGACCTGGCGACGCTGCGTGCGCTCACCCAACGGATCGACGCTCCGCTGAACGCGCTGTACCAGCCGGGTGGGCCGGGGTTGGACGACCTGGGCCGCGCCGGGGTGGCCCGGGTCAGCACCGGCTCCCTGCTCTTCCGGGTTGCGCTGGCCGCCGCCCTCGCCACCGCCGACGGGATTCGCGCCGACGGGGTCCCCGCCGGAGGGCTTGCCGTGCTGGACGGGCTGCCGTCGTACGCCGAGGTGCAGGGCCTGGTGCCGGCGGACGGCGACTGACGGCTCCCACCTGGCCGGGTGCGGGGCCGGACCCACCGGTCCGGCCCCGCACAAACCTGACGTCGGGCTCCCTTCGGGGTGAATCGGAGGATTGTTCGGTCCATTCCGGTCCGGCTGATTACGGTGTGTTTTAGGGCGATCACCCAGTGCCGTGATCGGAGAAGGGACCCCGTCATGCGAGTGCCCAGTCGTAGCCCGGGACAGCAACCCGGTCCGCCCGTCTCGCCCACCGCGCCGGCCCGCCGCCGGCCCTCCGGCACGCCGCCCCGCCGCCGCCCCGCCACCGAGCCCGACCTGGCCGCCTACCGGGCCGCCGTCGCCGAGCTGCTGGTCGAGGTCGGCGCTCTGGCCGACGCAGCCAGCACCCGGGCCCGCCAGGTGCTGATCGACGAGCGGCTGCGGGAGCCAGCGCTCGCCGGCGTCCTCGACGCCACCCCGCAGGGGCTGATCGGGGCGCGCGAGACGCTGCTGCTGGAGATGGCCCGCTACCAGCCGAACGAGCGCACCTCGGCCCGTGACCTCACCGCGCTGGTGCGGATCTACCTGCTCTCCCGCATCGACGTGCTGTGGTGGCAGGACGCTCCGACGTTCGTCACCGACGACCAGGTCAACGGCAGCGCCGACCTCGTCGACCTGGAGTGGTTGCGCCGCCGCGACCTGCTGCGGTTCCGCTACCAGGAGCAGCCCGCCACCATGCTGGGCCGCGCCGCCCGCGGGCTGCGACGTCGACTGCGCCCGGACGCCACACCGCGGACCGCCGGGCTGCTGTTCCGTCGTGCCCGCCGGGAGGTGGTGGCGCTGCTCAACGACCTCGCGCGGGAGTTCGCCGCCGCCGCGCCACCGAACACCCCGCCGCTGTGGGTGACCAGCCTGGTCCGCAGTGCCGAACACCAGTACCGACTGCGCCGCCTGGGCTACGCCGCCATGCTGCCCAGCGGGCACTGCCTCGGCTACTCCGTCGACGTCGAGCTGAGCTGGTTCGAGCGTTTCGGTGCCCGGGAGGCGCTGGCGGAGCTGCTGCTGGCCCGGCAGGAGACCGGCGAGATCAACGTGATCGACGAGGGGCAGGCCTGGCACCTGTGCCTAGCGCCCTCCGCCCGGCGTCGCCTCCGCCGGGCGTACGAGGCCGAGATGGGGGTCTGAGCCGGTGTGCGGCATCGCGTTGAGCATCGGCCCCGAGGCCGACCCGGCGACCTTCCGGCGGATGCTCGCCGTCCTGGCCCCTCGCGGTGAGGTCACCGAAACCCGGTCCGAGAGCGGGCTGCTCGCCGGCACCCGCCGGCTCCGGGTCGTCGACCGGGATCGGGCGGTGCAACCGTGGACCTCGACCGACGAACGCTGGCTGCTCTGCTTCAACGGCGAGATCTTCAACTACCGGGAGCTGCGGGCGCAACTGACCCGCCTGGGTCAGGCGTTTCGCACCGAGAGCGACACCGAGGTGCTGCTCGCCGCGTTCCAGCAGTGGGGCGAGGCCGCGGTGACCCGGCTCCGCGGTGAGTACGCGTTCGCCGTCGTCGAGCGGGCCACCGGCCGGGCGTACCTGGCTCGCGACCCACTCGGGGTCAAGCCGCTGTACTGGTCCCGTCGGCCCGGTTGCCTGCACCTCGCCTCCGAGGTCAAGGCGCTCGTCGGGCACGGGGCCCCGATCGCCGAGGTGCCACCCGGGCACCACGGCTGGGCGGAGGCGGACGGGCACGTGCGACTGCGCCCGTACGTCGACCTGCTCACCATCGGCGAGGGCCTGCCGGTCGTCGACGACCCGGACGAGGCCGCCCTGCTCGTCCGTGCCGCGCTGAGCGACGCCATCCGGATGCGGGTGGAGACCGACCTGACCGTCGGGGTGGTGCTCTCCGGTGGGCTGGACAGCTCGGTGACCCTGCGGCAGGTCCGCGACATCCACCCGGACTGCGTCGCGGTGACGGTCGGTGCCGCGGACAGCCCCGACGTCGCGTACGCCCGGCGGCTCGCCGCCGACCTGGACGTGCCGCACGTCGTGGTCGAGCTGCGTCCGCGCGACATCCGGCTCGCCGACGTGCGCGAGGCCATCCGGATCTCCGAGCTGACCGAGTACGGCGACATCATCAACGCGGTCGTCTCGGTGCCGATCTTCCGGCGGCTGGGCGAGCTGGGGATCAAGGTGGTGCTCACCGGCGACGGCTCCGACGAACTGTTCGGCGGGTACCCGATGTACCACCAGGTCGCCCCGGCCGCGGCCCGGCGACTGTTCCTGCACCGGATCCGCAACCTGTGTCGGACGGAGTTGCAGCGGGTCGACCGGGCCGCCATGGCGCACGGGGTGGAGGCCCGGGTGCCCTTCCTCGACCTGAGCGTGGTGGAGCTGGCCATGCGGCTGCCGCTGGATCTGAAGCTGCGCCACGGTCAGGAGAAGTGGATCGTCCGGCGGGCGTTCGCCGACGTGCTACCCGACTACATCCTGCGCCGAGGAAAGAACCCGATGTCGTACTCCTCGGGGTTGCACGAGCGGGTCCGGCTGTACAAGCCGCTGTTCGCCCGGCTGCACCGCTCGTTCGGCTACGACCTGCAGGAGCCGGTGCGCCGGGACTTCGACACCGTGCTGAGCCGGTGTGGCAACGACCTCGACCGGGCCATCGCCGACGGGATGGACCGGCCCGACTACACCGTTCTGGAGCACGCCCGCGACCTCGTCGGTGCGGCGAAGTGGAACGCCGCCCCGGTGGTCCGCCGCCTGGTCGGCCCGCGCCCGGCCCGCGGCTGACCGGCCCCACCAGTCGAACGTGGCCAGGCCCGGCCCCCGAGACCGGGGACCGGGCCTGGCGTGGTGCGTGGTGCCTACCAGCCCAGGTAACTGGGTTGGGTCTGCACGTTCAGCTCGTTGTAACGGGTCAGCTTGGCCGTCCAGGTCCGCCAGTCGTTCAGCTCCAGGACGTCCAGGCCCTTCACCATGTCGTTGGAGTAGATGTGGCCGTTGTAGTAGTACGCGGACCAGGTGCCGCCGCCGACGAGGGTGTCGGCCGAGAGCGGGCCGCGCTCCCAGAAGGCGATCTCCTTCGGCTTGGCCGAGTCGGTGAAGTCCCAGACCGAGATGCCGCCCTGGTACCACGCCTGGACCATGATGTCCCGACCGAGCACCGGGACCAGCGAGCCGTTGTGCGCCACGCAGTTCTCGGTGTCGGCGTTCATCCGGGGGATCTTGTAGTAGCTGCGGAAGGTCATCTTCCGGGCGTCACCGCGGCCGGTGATGTCGTAGATGGCGTCCGCGCCCCGGTTGGGTCCGGTGGCCTCGTTGCAGGTCGCCGCCCCGCCACCACCCAGCTCGTCGGTGAAGATCACCTTGGTGCCGGAGTTGTTGAAGGTGGCCGAGTGCCAGAACGAGAAGTTGGCCTCGTCCCGGATCCGGTTGATGACCCGGGGCGCCTCCCGGTTCTTGATGTCGAACAGCACGCCGTCACCCATGCAGGCGCCGGCGGCCAGGTCCTTCGACGGGTAGACGGTGATGTCGTGGCAGCCGCTGGTCGCCGACTTCTCCCGTGGAATGCCGGGGTAGCCGCCGTCCGGGAAGAGGTTCGGCATGGCGACCACCGCCGCCTCGGTGGGCTTCTTCAGCGGCACCTTGACGATGGAGATGGAGTCGTGCGGCGGCGGGCACCCGACGTAGGTCTCCGACGGCCCGTACGACGAGACGTACAGGTAGACCGACTTCTTGTCCTTCGCCGGCACCAGCGTGTGGGTGTGCGAGCCGCAGGCCGTCTGCACCGACTTGAGGTAGCGCGGGTTGGCCTTGTCCTTGATGTCGAAGACCTTGATGCCCTCCCACTTCGTCTCCGACGACGGCACCGAGGTGCTGGCGCAGGAGTCGTCGCTGCGCGGCGAGTCGGTGGAGAGGAAGAGCAGATCGCCGTGGACGGAGATGTCGTTCTGCGACCCCGGGCAGAGCACCCGGGCCTTGACCGTCGGCGCGCTGGGCCGCGAGATGTCGTAGATGACGAAGCCGTTGTAGTTGCCGGCGAACGCGTACCTGCCCTGGAAGGCGATGTCGCTGTTGGTCGAGTCCAGTGGTGCGACCTTTGGCACGTTGGCGATCTGGCGCAGGTTGGGGCTGCTCACGATCTCGTCGACACCGGGGATCGTGTTGGCGGGGGCCGACTGCGGCACGACCTGGGCGTTGCTCGCGGGGGCGACGAGCGCGCTGGCGACGAGCAGGCCGGCCGTGGCGAGCGCCACGAGGCGGAGTTGTCGTAACCGAGGCATGTGGAGTCTGATCATCGGCGAGGCCCTTCGCAAGGGGGAGATGATGGTCGACACCTTACCGTCCGACGATGAACGTCGATGTGATCTGGCTCACACCAAAGCGGGTTCTTCAATGGATAGCATCGCGATGACCTCGACACCAGGGAGTGGCCCATGACCGACCGGCGCGCACGAACCCTGACGATCGTCACACTGGCGCTCGTGCTTCCGCTGGTGGCCTTCATCGTGATCCGCGCCGGGGGCGACGCCCCAACCGGCGCCGCGCGGTCGGCCTCCGCGACCGCCACCCCCGCCCCCGCCGCGACGCCGACCGCCAGCCCCGTACCCACCGACCTGACCGTCATCGCGCCCGGCCGCCCGGGTGAGTCGGCGACCACCCGGGCCGCCCACGAGGTCCGCGACGCCGGCCCCGCACCGCACAACTCGATGGACGTCTGGTTCGTCCGGATGATGATCCCGCACCACGCACAGGCCCTGGCCATGGCGGAGCTCGCTCCAGACCGCGCCGCCGACCCCGACATCCGGGCCCTCGCCGATCGGATCCGCGCCAGCCAGGGCCCGGAGATGGGCGTGATGCGTGGCTGGTTGCAGACCCGGGGCCTCCCGGCGGAGATCCAGGGGCACGACCACGGCACCATGCGCGGCATGCAGTCAGCCGAGGCGATGCGGCAGCTCGCCGCGGTCCGTGGCGCGGACTTCGACCGGCTCTTCGTGCAGATGATGACCGCGCACCACGAGGGCGCCATCGAGTTGGCCACCAACCTGCTCACCGTCGGTTCCGACCTGACGCTCAACGAGTTCGCCAACTCGGTCGCCACCGAGCAGACCGTCGAGATCGAGCGAATGCGCGAGGTCCTCACCCGCTGAGCGGGCCCCGCAGCACGTACGCTGGGTGACCGTGACACGCACGATGTTCGGTCGCCCGCTGCCCGGAGTCGCCTTCGACGTGGCCGTCTCCGCCGTGGTGGCCCTCATCGGCCTGGCCGGCGCGGTCAATCTGCCGGGCGGCTGGGCGGGCGCGCTGGTCTGTGTGGGGATGGCCGTGGCGCTGCTGTTCCGCCGCGGGCATCCGGGCGCGGTGACCGTGGTGGTCGCGGCGCTCGGCCTGGTGCAGGTGATTGCCCAGTGGGGTCCGCTGCCCTTCGACATCGCCATTCTGATCGCGCTCTACAGCGTGGTGAAGTACGGCGAGCGGCTGCGCGACGGGGTGCTCGCCGGCGCGGTCGCCGCCGTGGGCGCGGTGCTCGCCGCCGTGCAGACCCCGGGCGTCCTCATTTGGTGGGTGACCGCGTTGTGGTACGCGCTGGTCACCGGCGCGGTGTGGCTGGTCGCGCTGAACGTGCGGACCCACCGCCTCTACGTGCTCAGCCTGGAGGAACGGGCCACGACCCTGGAACGTGAGCGCGAGGCCGAGTCCCGGGCGGCGGTCGCCGAGGAACGCACCCGGATCGCCCGTGAGCTGCACGACGTGGTTGCCCACAGCATGGCGGTGATGATCGTCCAGGCCGACGGTGCCCGGTTCATGCTCGACCGTGACCCCGCCCAGGCCCGTACCGCCGTGAAGGTGGTCGCGGACACCGGCCGGGCCGCACTGGAGGAGATGCGCCGGTTGGTCGGCGTCCTGCGTGACGCCGGGCCGTCCGGCGGGGACGCGCTCGCGGTGGCCGCCGACCCGGAGCACCGGCGCCTGGTCCTGGCCGAGTTGCCCGACCTGCTGGCCCGGTTCGGCGACGCCGGGCTGTACATCCGCAGCACCGTCACCGGCGAACCGCCGGCCCTGCCCCCGGGGCTGGAGCTGACCGTCTACCGGGTGGTGCAGGAGGCGCTGACCAACGCGCTCAAGCACGCCGGCGTCGACGCCGCCGTCGAGGTCACCCTGGCGTACACCACCGAGGCCGTCGAGGTCCGGGTCCGCGACGACGGTCGCGGTCGCCCGCTGGTCAGCCCGGCGCCGTCCGGCGGTCACGGTCTGCTCGGCATGCGGGAGCGGGTGACGGTGTACGACGGCAGCCTCACCGCCGGCCCCCGGCCGGCCGGGGGCTGGCAGGTCCAGGTCCGGCTACCGCTACCGTCGGATCCGGCAACGGAGGTGATCGCGGCATGACGGTCCGGGTGGTGATCGTGGACGACCAGGCGCTGGTGCGCGCCGGGTTTCGGATGGTGCTGGACTCCCAGCCCGACCTGGAGGTGGTCGGGGAGGCGATCGACGGTGCGGACGCCCTGCGGGTGCTCGCTCGCACCGAGGCCGACGTGGTCGTGATGGACATTCGGATGCCGACCATGGACGGGGTGGAGGCGACCCGCCGGCTCTGCGCCGAGCGGCCCACCGGCCTGCCCCGGGTGCTGGTGCTGACCACCTTCGACACCGAGGCCGACGCGTTCGCCGCCCTGCAGGCCGGGGCGAGCGGGTTCCTGCTCAAGAACGTTCCGCCGGAGGAGCTGCTGGCCGCGATCCGGGTGGTGGCCCAGGGCGACTCGGTGGTCGCCCCGTCGATCACCCGGCGGCTGCTGGACCGGTTCGCCGGGCAGCTCGGCAGCGCCCCGAGCGCAGACCCTCGCCTCACCCAGCTCACCGAACGGGAACGGGAGGTGCTGCTGTTGGTCGCAGAGGGGCTGTCCAACGCGGAGATCGCCGCCCAGATGCACGTGGCCGAGGCGACGGTGAAGACCCACGTCGGGCGGATCCTGGCGAAGCTCCAGCTGCGCGACCGGGTCCAGGTGGTGGTGCTGGCGTACGAGAGCGGGCTGGTGACACCCGGCGGATGACTCCGCGTACGACCTGGGGCGTAGGGGTTGGCGGGCGCACCGCGACCCGGGTCGCACGCAGGTCGAGCGCGCAGGTGGAGAACGACCGACCAGCTCCGGCCATAGCGTCGGAGGGGTCCGATCCACCACCTGCACCGGGAGCCCCGCATGATCCGCCTGACCCTGCGCTCGTTACGCGCCGAGGCACTGCGCATGCTGCTCTCCGCCCTGGCCGTCGTGCTCGGTGTCGCATTCGTCGCCGGCACCATGATGTTCGTCGACGGGATGCGCGCCGGGGCGTACGCGCGGGCCGGCACCTTCGACCGGCACACCGACCTGGGGGTCTACTCGTCCGGCCGTGAGTTGTTGCCCCCGACCCTCGTCAACCGGGTACGCGCGGTCGACGGGGTGGCCGCCGCGGCCGGTGAGCTGACCAACACCGCCGGGCTCCTCGGTGCCGACGGTCGCCCGGTGCTGGGCTTCACCACGCTCGTCGCCATCCCCACCGAGGACGCTCTGCGCTCGTACGACGTGGTCGCCGGCCGGTTGCCCGACCGTGCCGGGGAGGTGGTGCTCGACGCGCCGACGGTGGCCGAGGAGGGCTTCACGCTCGGCACCGCGATCCGCGTCGGCGGTACCGGCGGCGCGGCTCGCTCGTACACCCTGGTTGGCACCGTCGATGTCGCTGGCACCGCCCGCGACGTTGGTGGTCCGTTCGTCGGCCTGGTCGGGCCGGATGCGCTGGCACTCACCGGCGAGCGGGGCTATGGCCGCATCATGGTGGCGGCGCGACCGGGTGCCTCCGTCGCGGCGCTGGCCGATGAGCTGCGCGCCGTGGCCGGCGGGGAATTCACCGTGAAGAGTCGCCAGCAGATCCTCGACGAGGCCGTCGAGAACGCGGTCCGCAACCTGGGCATGTTCCAGATGCTGCTGTTGATCTTCGTGGGAGTCGCCATGGTGGTGGCCGGCTTCGTGATCGCCAACACCTTCGCGATCGTGCTGGCACAGCGCACCCGGCGAACCGCGCTGCTGCGCCTGATCGGTGCCACCCGAGGGCAGGTCTTCTGGGCCGCCCTGCTGGAGTCGGCGGTGCTGGGGCTGGTCGCCTCGGCGCTCGGTGTGCTGCTCGGGGTGGCCCTCGCCGGCGGGATCCGGCTGCTGATGTCCCGACTGGACGTACCGGTCAGCGGCGGCCTGACCGTGACCGGTTCGACCGTGCTGACCGGTCTGCTGCTGGGCACCGCGCTCACCGTGTGCGCCGCCCTGCTTCCGGCCTGGCGGGGGACCCGGGTCGCTCCGGTGGCCGCGCTCACCGACGCCGCCGTGCAGCCGAGCCGGAGTGCCGGTCGAGTGCGGCTGACCTTCGGCGCGCTGGTGCTGGCCGTCGGTGTCGCCGCGCTGGTCGGCGCCGCCAGCGCCGGTCAGGTGCTGCTGGTGGCCGTCGGCGGGGTGCTGACCTTCTTCGGGATCGTGCTGTTCGGGCCGGTGCTCGTCCCGGCGCTGGCCCGGGTGTTCGGCTGGCCGGCACGTCATGTGCTCGGCACGATTGGTGAGCTGGCGGTGGCCAACACGGTCCGCAATCCGCGGCGGGTCGCCGCCACCGCCACCGCCCTGGTGATCGGGATCGGGCTCGTGTCGGCATTCGTGGTTGGCGGACGCAGCACCAAGGACGGCATCGAACGCAGCGTGGACGCCCAGATCGGGACGGACTTCGTGGTCGTCGGAATCGGTCAGGACCTGCCCGCCGCGCTCGCCGGTGAGCTTGCCGCCCGCCCCGAGTTGGGTGTGGTGCACGAGCAGCGCAGCACGGTCGTCGCCGACGTCGAGATTCGCGCGGCCGACCCGGCTCTGGTCGCCCGGACGCTGCGCGGGGTGCTGGCCGGCGACGCCCATCGGGTCGGGCCGGGGCAGGTGCTGGTGCACCGGGAGTTGGCCCAGGCACGCGGCTGGCAGGTCGGCTCACCGGTGACCGTCGGGGGCCGGTCGTTCCGGGTGGCCGCCGTGGTCACCGACGACACACCCGGCAATGGTGCGCCCGCCGGTCACGTCATCGACATGGCCGACGCGGACTTCACCGCGCTCTTCCCCGCTCAGCGGGGCGTTCTGGCCGAGATCGACCCCGCCGCCGGGGTGAGCGCCGAGCGGGCCCGGGACGCGATCGAGGCGGTCCTGGGCAGCTACCCGACGGTGAACCTGATGGACCAGGGCGCGTACAAGAAGATGCTCACCGGCACGGTGGACATGATGCTCGCCCTCGTCACCGCCCTGCTCGGCCTCGCCGTGGTGATCGCCCTGGTCGGCGTGGCGAACACGCTGAGCCTGTCGGTGGTCGAGCGCACCAGGGAGAACGCCGTACTGCGGGCGGTCGGGCTCACCCGAGGGCGGATGCGGGCAGTGCTCGCCGTCGAGGCGGGGCTGATGGCGCTGGTCGGTGCCGTGCTCGGGGTCGGGCTGGGCACCGGCGTCAGCGCCTCCGCGATGGCCCTGCTGGCCCGCCTCGGCGGGGACTTCCACGTGGTGCTGCCGCTCGGCCAACTCGGGTTGATCCTCGGCGTCGCGGTGCTGGCCGCCCTGCTCGCCTCGGTCCTGCCGGCCCGCCGGGCGCTGTCCCGCCCGGTCGTCGAGGCGCTCGCCGACCAGTGACCGGCCGGAGCCGCCGTCCGGGGTGAACCGGCGGACATCCGCCGGCCGGCCCCGCCGTCTTCCCCGGCGGCGGGACCGGCCAGCGGTGCCGGGTCTACAGGCGCTCGACCATGGGGCCGACGCACCGGTTGCGGGTGTCGAAGACGTAGTCGGCGTGCTGGACCACCAGGTCGTAGTCGAAGGTGTCGTGGTCGGTGACCACCACCACCGCGTCCGCGGCACGCACCTCGTGCTCGGTGAGTCCGACCACGGTGACCCCCGCCGGGATCTGGTGCGCCTCGGCGTACGGCTCGACCGCGTGGACCTGCGCCCCGAGGGCCTGCAGTCGGCGGGCCACGTCGACCGCGGGGGAGTCCCGCATGTCACCGGTGTTCTTCTTGTACGCCAGTCCGAGCAGCAGCAACCGGGCGCCGCTGACCGCACGACCGTTCCGGTTCAGCCCCGCCATGATTCGCTGCGCGACGTGCTCGGGCATCTCGTGGTTGATGTCGTTGGCCAGTTCGATGAAGCGGAACTGCCGGCCGAGGCGGCGCTTGACCTGCCACGAGAGATAGCACGGGTCGATCGGCAGACAGTGCCCGCCGACGCCGGGCCCGGGCCGGAACGGCAGGAAACCGAACGGCTTGGTCTCCGCGGCGTCGATCGCCTGCCAGACGTCGATGTCGAGGTGGTGCGAGAGCATGGTCAGCTCGTTGATCAGCGCGATGTTGACCTGGCGGAAGGTGTTCTCGATCAGCTTGGTCAGCTCGGCGACGCGGGTGGAGCCCACCGGCACGGTGTGTTCCACGAGGCGCTGGTAGAACTCGTCCACCCGCGCCAGTGACGTCGGGTCCACACCGGAGACCACCTTCGGGGTGTTCTCCAGCCGCCAGGTCGGATTGCCCGGGTCGATCCGCTCCGGGCTGTAGCCGAGATGGAAGTCGCCGGGGCTGTGCAGCCCGCTCGCCGATTCCAGCAGCGGGCGCAGCAGCTCCTCAGTGGTGCCGGGGTACGTGGTCGATTCCAGGATCACCGTGCAGCCCGGGCGCACGTACGGGCCGATGCCGACGCCCGCCTGCTCGACGAAGCTCAGGTCGGGAGTGCCGTCGCGCAGCGGCGTCGGCACGGTGATGACGCAGATGTCGAAGCCTTCGGCATCGGTGTACTCCGTGCTGGGGTTGTACCGGCCACTTCCCAACGCCCGGCCCAGCCGGTCGGTCGGGATGTCCTCGACGAACGACTCGCCGGCGGCGAGACGCTTCACCCGGTCGGCGTCGACGTCGAGGCCGACGACGTCCAGCCCCGCCTCGACGGCGCGCATTGCCAACGGCAGTCCGACGTACCCCTGACCGATCACGACCAGCTTCTCAGCGCTCACACAGGCTCCCGCAGCAGATGGTGGAAATAGCCTGCTGTGAGCCTAGGGGCGCTTTCGACTCCTCAAGTCCGTTTTGGGGATATCGGTGCTGGTGGGGCTGTCGCGGCGGGCAGAACCGTCGCCCCTCAGCCGGCCTGCGGTCCCTCGGGACCGGGCGGCGGCGGGCTCTCTGGCGGGTTCGACGTGGGCGGGGCTGGCGGGGTCGTCGTAGGCTCATCTGACGGGGAAGTGGTCGGCGCGGCGGTCACCGTCGGCGTCGTTGTCGGCGTCGGCGGGCTGGATGTCTGGCTGGGCGTCGTGCTCGCCCTGGTGGGGACCGAGGCCGACGGGGAGACGCCGGGAGCGGGTGGCCGATCGGGCCGACTCGTCTCGGTGCTGGTGACCTGCTCGTTCGCCGCCGGCAGATCCAGCGGGCCGGCCGGTGTCGTGGTCGGCGAGGTGGTCGGCAGTTCGACCGCCGGAACGTCGCCGATGTTGCGCATCGCGCCCAGTGCCGCGCCGAGCCCGACCAGCGCGACCAGCATGGCCACCCCAGCGCCGACCAGTGGCCCACGCCGGCGCTGACCCCGGGTCCCACTCGCCACCGCCGCGCCGGCCAGCACGTCCGTGCCGGCTCCCGGCCCGGCGTCCCGCAGCGGAACGGCGGTCGCCATCGCTGTCGGCGGCTCCCCGCCGGTCACCGCGGTCCGAGCGGCCTCGGCCATCGCCGCGCCGGTGGTGAACCGATCCAGCGGATCCTTGGCCAGGGCCCGGGACACCAGGGCGCGGACCGCCTCCGGGATCTCGTTCGGCAGCTCCGGCGGCTCGTCGTCCAGGTGTCGAACGGCAACCTGGAGCGGGTTGTCGCCGGTGAACGGTGGACTGCCGGTGAGGCAGCAGTAGGTGACCGCGCCCAGCGCGTAGATGTCGGTGGCACCGCTGACCGGCCGGCCGGCGGCCTGCTCGGGGGCCATGTAGAGGGCGGTGCCGGGCACCGCGTTGGTGCTGGTGATGCTGGTGATGTCGGTGGAGCGGGCCACGCCGAAGTCGACCAGGACGACCGTGCCGTCCTCGTGCACCAGCAGGTTGCTGGGCTTGACGTCGCGGTGCACGATGCCGCCGCGGTGCGCCGCGTTCAGTGCCGCGGCCGCCTGGGCCACGATCGACATCGTCTCGGCCACGTCGAGTCGGCCGGCCGTCTCGATCCGCTTGGACAACGGCTCGCCGTCGACGAACTCCATGACCAGGTAGTCCGCCCGGCCGCCTTCGGGCAGATCGTCGGCTCCGCAGTCAAAGACCTGCACGATGCCGGGGTGCCGCAGCGCCGCCATGATCCGCGCCTCGGCCCGGAATCGGGCGATGAAGTCGGGGTCGGAGACCAGTGCTGGCAGCAGAACCTTGACCGCGACCTGCCGGCCGAGGATCAGGTCCGAGGCACGCCAGACGTCGCCCATACCGCCGGTGGCGACACGTTCGTCCAAGCGGTACCGACCGCTGAGCACGACCTCCGATGACAACACGGCAATACCGTACCCAGAGCGGCGCGCGGCGGTGCGCCACGGCCGGTCGGCCGAACGAGTGAAACGGATCGGCTCATCCCGCGTGACCTGTGTGGACGCCGCGTCTCTGTGACGGCGTGACGACATGCCGTGACGAAACCCGACATATTTCGACGTACGGGTGCCCGGCGGTGGCGACAGGACGCCTCCAGGCGTGATTCGCGCCCCTGGGTTACTGGCCGTGACGACGACACGCCGTGCCGCAGGGTTGATAATTGTCACTCTTCCGTGACAAGGCGCCGACTTGTCGCGCCGCTGGGCCCGCCCTAGCGTTAGCCCGGCTCGGGTCCGCCCGGTGACCTCGGCGGGCAGCGCGCCGAGCCGACCACCCGGCGTTGGCCCACCAGGCACCTCGACCGTCGACCCCGGTCGCGGGCGGGAAGAGATCGGCGGAGGGCGGTGCGGGTGCTGAGCGGGCGGACGAGTCGTACCGCGTGGTCCGCCGCACCGCGGCCGGTCGGGCTGGCACGCGCCGGACACTCTGCGGGCCGCGGATGACCGGCGAGCTGTCGGAGACGGTCAGCGCGGCGCAGGCTGGGGACGAGGACGCGTTCCGCCTTCTGTACCGCAGCCTCCAGCCGGGTCTGCTGCGATATCTGACCGCCCTCGTCGGCGCGGACGCCGAGGACGTCGCTTCCGAGACCTGGTTGCAGATCTCCCGCGACCTGCCCAACTTCACCGGTGGCGAATTCCGCGCCTGGATCGTCACGATCGCCCGCAACCGGGCGATGGACCACCTGCGCCGGATGCGCCGCCGACCGTCCCTGCCGGTCCCGGTGCAGGCGCTCGTCGACCTGGCCAGCGATGCGGACACGGCCGAGGATGCCAGCGAGACGATCAGCACCGAGACCGCCCTGGCGCTGATCGCCACCCTGCCTCCTCGCGAGGCCGAAGCGGTCCTGCTGAGGGCCGTGATCGGGCTGGACGCGGGATCCGCCGGTCGGGTGCTGGGCCGCCGGGCCGGTGCCGTCCGGACCGCCGCCCACCGAGGTTTGCGACGACTCGCAGCCCTGCTTGAGCGGCAGACCACGGCCGAGCCGTCCGCGGGGGTCGAGGGCGTACCGCCGCCCCGCCCGGGCAGCGGCTCATCCCTGCGGGCGTCGACGGCTTCGCCGAACGGGCGGCCAGCACCGCACGCCGAGCCGGCGGACGGCTGACGTGAGGGGATTCCGGATGAACCCGTTCCGGCGGGCCGACCATGCCGAAACCGAACGGCTGCTCGACTCGGCCCGTGCCAGCGTGCACACCGCGTCAGATCAGTCCCGCCGCGCCGCGACGCCCGACGAGGAAACAACGTCACCTCAGGTCCGCGGGCCTGCCCCAGCCGAGCCGGTGGCCGGGTTGCTCGCCGCAGCCGCCGGCCCGGTTCGTCCCGGAGAGTTGGCCGGTGAGGCGGCCGCGCTGGCCGCGTTCCGGGCCGCGCGGGCGAACCCGGCGCCGTCCGTGCCACACCGGCCGCGCCGTCGTCGGCTGACCACCGGCGCGCTGGCCTGGATCGGCGCGGTGGCGGCCACCGCCACGGCGGGCGCAGCCTTCGCCGCGGTCACCACCCGGGACCGGGCGCCGGACCCGGTCCCACCGGCGCCGTCCAGCACGTCACCCACCCCCGACGAGGGGGCGTCCACGTCCGGCGAGCCCGGACGGTCGGTGTCCCCGGGTACTCCGTCGGCCGGCACACCGTCCCACGGCCCGCCGTCTCCTGGCATGCCGTCTCCGGGCACACCGCCGGCTCGCACCTCGCCCGAGGGCCAGTTGCACGGCCTCTGCCGCTCCTGGCAGGCCAAGAAGCCCGACCAGCGGGAGAAGGCGTTGGGGACGCCGGCCTTCGAGAGGCTGGTGACCGCCGCCGGCAGCGTCGAGCAGGTCGAGGCGTACTGCCGACGGCTGGTGCCCGAGCCCACGCCGTCCGAACCGGTGAAGCCCAAGTCGCCACCCCCGCCGACGGGCCAACCCACCCGCAGGTGAATGGCCGGCGGCAGGCGGGTCTCCGTTCCGCCCTGCACAGGAAATTCGTCTGTTAGACAGAGATTGGTGGCGTCGTACACGCCCCCGGCGGTGTCGGTGGGCGGGTTTACGGTGGCACAGTGTCCCGGAGCCGGCAGACGGAGAGGGGGCCCCGACCGTTGGTGACGTCACCCGAGCTGGACCGCAGCGGCATCCTGCGCGAGTCCGCAGCCGCAGGCCGGCACCTCGCCCGGATCTGCTTCAAGACCGGCCCACCGACACTCACCGGCGTCGAATTGGAATGGACTGTGCACGACGCCGCCGATCCCGCCCGCCCCGTCGACCCGACGCGGCTGCGGGCGGCGCTGGGGAGGCACAGCCCCGCCACGCTTGATGCCACCAGCCCGGCCGAGCCGCTGCGACACGGCGGCACGGTGACCCTGGAGCCCGGTGGCCAGTTGGAGATCTCGACCCCGCCCCGTCCCTCGGTCACCGCGTTGATGCAGGCCACCGAGGCCGACATTGCCCAGGTCACCGACCTGCTGGCCGCCGCCGGGCTGGTCCTCGGCCGCAGCGGCATCGACCCACACCGACGGCCCCGCCCGGTGCTGGAAACTCCCCGCTACCGCGCGATGCGCGTCGCCTTCGACCGGCACGGTCCAGCCGGCCGCACAATGATGTACAGCACCGCCGGCCTGCAGGTCTGTCTCGACGCCGGCGAGCCGGACCAGGTCGCGGCACGCTGGGGGGCCGCCCACGCGGTCGGACCACCGCTGCTCGCGGTGTTCGCCTCGGCCGGCCGGCACGCCGGGCGGCGCACCGGGTGGGCCTCCGCGCGGATGGCCGCCTGGCTGGCCATCGATCCGGCCCGCACCCGACCGGTCTGGACGCCCGGCCGAGTCGACGAGGACCCGACCGTCAGCTGGATCCGGTACGTGCTCGCCGCGCCGCTGCTCTGCCTGCGCCGGCAGGGCCCCGACTGGGCGCCGCCCCCGAACGTGACGTTCGCCGACTGGCTCGATGGCGCCCTGCCCCGCCCGCCGACCACCGACGACCTCGACTACCACGTCAGCACCCTCTTTCCGCCCGTGCGGCCGCGCGGCTACCTGGAACTGCGCTACCTGGACGCCCAACCCGACCGGGACTGGCGGCTTCCGCTGGCGGTGCTGAGCGCCCTGTTCACCGACGCGGGCACGGTGCGCGGGGCGTACGCGATCGCCGCACCGGTGGCGCACCGCTGGTCGGCAGCCGCCCGCCACGGCCTCGCCGACCCGGCGCTGGCTGCCGCCGCGGCGGCGCTGCTCGAACTGGCCCTGACCACGCTGCCCCGGCTGGACCTGCCGGCCAGCATCCACGACGAGATCCACCGAGGCGTACGACGGCGGTTGGCCGCCGCGGAAAGGCGGCTGTGGTGAGTGCGAGGAGTGAGCCGGGGTTGCGAGCCCCGCAGTCGCGAACGGATGGGGCTGTGGTGAGTGCGAGGAGTGAGCCGGGGTTGCGAGCCCCGCAGTCGCGAACGGATGGGGCTGTGGTGAGTGCGAGGAGTGAATCAGTGACCGCGAGTACGACGGGGCACGTCGACGGGGAACAGTTGCGTGAGCGGATCGCGGTGGAGTTGGCTCGGGCCCGGTCCCGCACCATGCTGCTGACCGAGGTGGTCGACGACGCCGACCTGATGCGCCAACACTCACCGTTGATGTCGCCGCTCGTCTGGGACCTCGCCCACGTGGGCAACCAGGAGGAGCTCTGGCTGGTCCGCGACCTCGGGGGCCGCGAGCCGGTCCGGTGCGACATCGACGAGCTCTACGACGCGTTCAAGCAGCCGCGACGGGATCGCCCCGCGCTGCCGCTGCTGCCGCCCGCCGAGGCGCGCGCCTACCTGGGCACCGTCCGGGACAAGGTGCACGATCTGCTCGACACGGTGGCTTTCACCGAGCGGCCGCTGGTCGCCGACGGGTTCGCCTTCGGCATGATCGTGCAGCACGAGCAGCAGCACGACGAGACCATGCTCGCCACCCACCAACTGCGCTCGGGGTCGACGGTGCTGCACGCTCCGCCGCCGCCCGAGCCGTCCGCTCGGGTCGGCGGTGAGGTGCTGGTGCCGGCCGGCGACTTCATGATGGGCACCGACACCGACCCGTGGGCTCTGGACAACGAACGCCCCGCGCACCGCGTCGACCTGCCGGCGTACGTCATCGACGCCGCCCCGGTCACCAATGGTCAGTACGCGGCCTTCCTGGCCGACGGTGGTTACACCGATCAGCGCTGGTGGAGCCCGGCCGGCTGGGCGCATCGGCTTCGGGAGCAGCTCAGCGCGCCGATGCACTGGCGTCGGGACGGCGACGAATGGTCGTACCGGCGTTTCGGCCAGTGGAGTCGGGTCCGCGCCGACGAGCCGGTGGTGCACGTGTGCTGGTACGAGGCGCAGGCGTACGCGGCGTGGGCCGGTAAGCGGTTGCCGACCGAGGCGGAGTGGGAGAAGGCGGCCCGTTGGGACCCGACGACCGGGCGGTCCCGCCGGTACCCCTGGGGCGATGACGACCCGACCGAGGCCCACGCCAACCTCGACCAACGCCATCTGCGGCCGGCGCCGGTGGGCGCGTACCCGGCCGGTGCCTCGCCGTTGGGCGTGCACCAGCTCATCGGTGACGTGTGGGAGTGGACGTCGACCACGTTTACGGGGCATCCGGGCTTCACCGCGTTTCCCTACCGCGAGTACTCGGAGGTCTTCTTCGGTGATGACTACCGGGTGTTGCGCGGTGGCTCGTTCGGCACCGACCGTTCGGCCTGTCGGGGCACCTTCCGCAACTGGGACTATCCGATCCGCCGGCAGATCTTCAGCGGTTTCCGCTGCGCCCGTGACGCCCGACCGGAGGAGTCGTACCGGTGAGGTGCCGCACGTCCGGTGGCCCGGCGGGCGAGGTGCGCTGATGTGTCGCCACCTGGCCTACCTGGGGCCGCCGGTCACTCTGGCCGAGGTTCTGTTCGACCCCGCGTACTCGCTGGTGCGGCAGTCGTGGGCGCCCCGCGACATGCGTGGCGGCGGCACCATCAATGCCGACGGGTTCGGCGTCGGCTGGTATCCGGGCGACGGTGAGCCGGTGCGCTACCGGCGGGCGCAGCCGATCTGGAGTGACCCGACCATCGCTCAGCTCGCCGCGGTGACCCGTACCGGCGCGCTGCTCGCGGCAGTGCGTTCGGCCACCGTCGGGATGGCAGTGCTCGACGGCGCCGCCGCGCCCTTCGCCGAGGGGCGGTGGCTGTTCAGCCACAACGGTGTGGTCCGCGGTTGGCCGGACGCGGTGGTGCCGCTCGCCGCCGACCTGCCGGTGCGTGACCTGCTCACCCTGGACGCCGCCACCGACTCGGCGTTGCTCTGGGCACTGGTGCGGCACCGGCTGCGCGCTGGTGAGGATCCGGCCGAGGCGGTCGGTCGGACGGTGGCCGACGTCGCCGCCGCCGCCCCTGGGTCACGGCTCAATCTGCTGCTCACCGATGGGCGCCGGGCGGTGGCCAGCGTGGCCGGGCACGCCTTGTCGGTACGCGAGGCGCCGGGTTCGGTGTTGCTCGCCTCCGAGCCGCACGACGACGACCCCGGGTGGCGGGCGGTGCCCGAGGGGCATGTGGTCACCGCCACCGCGGGCGAGGTGCTGGTACGTCCACTGCCGATGCGGTGAGCGCACCGGTCGGGCACGCAACGGTTGATCGAGCAGAGAGGCGAACCGATGACCGCGGAACCGCTGGAGATCTATCTCGAAGAGCGTGACCTGGAGCGCGGCCTGCGCGACGATGTCCGGGCCGGTCTGAGCGCCGGGCAGAAGTGGCTGCCCCCGAAGTGGTTCTACGACGCCCGGGGCAGCGAGCTGTTCGAGGAGATCACCCGGCTGCCCGAGTACTACCCGACTCGGGCAGAGCGGGCTGTGCTGGCCGAGCACGCCCCCGACATCGCGGCGCTGACCGGGGCCAAGACCTTGATCGAGTTGGGCTCCGGTTCGTCGGACAAGACTCGGCTGCTGCTGGACGCGTTCGCCCGTCGGGGCGGGCTGGGCACGTTCGTCCCGCTCGACGTGTCGGTGAGCGCGCTGCGGGGGTCCACCGCCCAGATCGCCGCCGACTATCCGGGTTTGCGGGTGCGGGGCATCGTGGGTGACTTCACCAGGCAACTGGACCGGCTGCCCACCGGCGGCCGTCGGCTGGTGGTGTTCCTCGGTGGCACCATCGGCAACCTGCTGCCCGCTGAGCGGGCCGAGTTCCTGGCGGCGATGCGCGCCGCGCTGGAGGTTGGCGACTGGCTGTTGCTCGGCACCGACCTGGTGAAGGACCCGTCGGTGATCGTGCCGGCGTACGACGACGCCGCCGGGATCACCGCCGAGTTCAACCGCAACGTGCTGTACGTGATCAACCGGGAGTTGGGCGCCGACTTCGACCCGGGGGCGTTCGAGCACGTCGCTCGCTGGGATCCGACCCAGGAGTGGATCGAGATGCGGTTACGGGCGACCCGCCCGATGCGTGTGCGGGTGCGGATGCTGGGCGTGACCGTCGACTTCGCCGCGGGGGAGGAGCTCCGCACCGAGGTCTCGGCGAAGTTCCACCCGGAAGGGATCGCCGCGGAGCTGACCACGGCCGGCTTCGTCACGACGGAGTTCTGGACCGACGTGGACGGGCTCTTCGGGGTCACGCTGGCGCGGGCACGGTGAGGGTGCCCACCCAGGCCGGACCGGGTCGGTGGTGATCGGATAGGCTGGTCGCGCGAAGGGGAGTAGCCCCCAATGTCGTGGTCGACATACTGGTGCGTTCCGCATCCGGCCACGCGGCCCCGGTTTCCGGGGCGGGCGAGACCTTCGACTCAGGCTGTTGCAGCCGGGTCGAGGGCGCCCCTGTACCTCCTCCCGGCATGAGCGGGAAGGATGTCATGGAGGGATTTTTCGTCGCGCTGGTCGTCAGCTTCGGCGTCATTTTCGTTGCCGAGCTGGGGGACAAGTCCCAGTTGATGGCGTTGACCTTCGCCACGCGGTTCAAGCCGATCCCGGTGCTGATCGGCATCACCGTCGCCACGGCGGTGGTGCACCTGGCGTCGGTCGCCATCGGTGTGGGTCTCGGTGCGGTGCTGCCCACCGACTGGATCTCCCTGGTGGCCGGCGTGGCGTTCCTCGGTTTCGGTGCGTGGACCCTGCGCGGGGACAAGCTCACCGAGGAGGAGAGACGCAAGGCGGAGAAGACCAGCAAGACCGCCATCGTGGCGGTGTCGGTGGCGTTCTTCCTGGCCGAGTTGGGCGACAAGACGATGCTCGCCACGATCACGCTCGCCACCAAGTACGGCTGGTTCGGCACCTGGCTCGGTTCGACCATCGGCATGGTGGCGGCGGACGCGCTGGCCATCCTGGTCGGCCGGATGCTGGGTCGCCGGCTGCCGGAGAAGGCCATCAAGTACGGCGCCGCGATCCTGTTCGCCATCTCCGGTCTCTGGCTGATCCTCGAGGCGGTGAACGAGCTGACCTGAGTGCCGACTAGCTGCCCTGAGGGCGGGTAACGGCCCGGGGTGGAGCCGGCCGAGCTGTTGCGACACGGCGACCAGGTGCTGGTTGCCGTGGTGGAGGTGGCCGGCGCTCTGGTGATCTTCGTCGGCGCGGTCTGGGCGGCGGTGCGGTTCGTGGTCGAAGGGCTACGACACCGCACCGCCGCGGTCTTCACCCCGATCCGGCTCTCGTTGGGCCGGTTCCTGACTCTCGGCCTCGAATTCCAGTTGGCGGCCGATGTGCTGCGGACGGCGGTGTCCCCGTCGTTCAATCAGATCGGCCAACTCGCGGCGATCGCCACGATCCGGACGGCGCTGAACTACTTCCTGGGCCGGGAGATCGGCCAGGAGCAGCGGCAGGTGGCCGAGCGGGAGCGCGGGACGTGACCGGCACCCTGACCACGGTGGTCACCGCGCTGGCCCTGGTCGTCGGTGTGGTCATCGCGCTCACCACCGTGGCGCTGCGGGCCGCCGTTCGGGTGCTGCTGGACCTGCTGACCGCCGCCGGGCTGCTCCGGCTCGTCGGCGAGCCGAGCTGGAACGGCCTGGCCGGCGCGGCGGCGATCATCGCCCTACGCCAACTGCTCGGGGCGGCATTGAACACCCGGCCGCCGTGGTCCGGGCGACAATCCCCGGCGCGCTGCGCCGTGGACGATCAGCACCTACCGTTGGCGCTAAGAGGCGAAACCGGGGAAAGCGGGAGGATGACCACATGAGCCGGCACGACGAACCGAACGAGTACGGCTTTTCCGGTGACCCCACCGCTCCCGAACCGCCGCCCCGCGGAAAGCCCGACGAGCAGGACCGTGCCGAGGCGGTGGCGGTCCCGGGCGACGACCTCACCGCACCGGCGGCCGAGGCGTTGGTCGAGGAGACCGAAGACCTGCCGCCCGCCGAGCGCCGCCACTGAGCCGTCTTGCGGCCCGCGCCGCCGCCTTCAGCGGTCGGAAGGCCGTTGGTAGACGTCGGGCACGCCGTCGCCGTCGGCGTCCAGCCGTTCCCGCTCCGCCACCTGGCGGTACGCGGTGTTGCGGCGGACGAGCACCGTGGCGGCCAACCCGGCGGAGATGACCGACCCGAGCAGCACGGCCACCTTGACCCGGTCGTCGGCCGTGCTGCCGGTGCCGAAGGCCAGGTCGCCGATGAGCAGCGACACGGTGAACCCGACGCCGGCCAGCAGGGCGATCCCGCACAGGTCCGACCAGGTGATGTCCTCGTCGAGTTCGCCGCGGGTGAACCGGGCCAGCAGGTACGTCGAGCCGAAGATGCCGATGCTCTTGCCGAGCACCAGTCCGGCGACGATGGCGAGCACCACCGGGTCGGTCAGCAGGGCGCCCAGGTCGGCGCCGCGCAGGGTGACCCCGGCGGCGAACAGGGCGAAGATCGGCACCGCGATGCCGGCCGACACCGGCCGCCAACGGTGCTCCAGGTGTGCGGCGAGCCCGCCCTCGTCCGTCCTCGTACCGCCGGCTGTCGGCTCGCCGCCACCCACCGCCTGGTGACCGCTGGCGGTCGGCTGGCCGGCACCCACCTGG
This sequence comes from Micromonospora luteifusca, assembly GCF_016907275.1. Classification (NCBI taxonomy): domain Bacteria; kingdom Bacillati; phylum Actinomycetota; class Actinomycetes; order Micromonosporales; family Micromonosporaceae; genus Micromonospora; species Micromonospora luteifusca. The sequence continues at coordinate 7,054,057 of NZ_JAFBBP010000001.1, read as the reverse complement.
CGGCGGGCCAGCACCGGGACGGTGAAGCCGAGCAGCACGCCGGCCACCGTGGCGTGCACGCCCGAGGCGTGCACCAGCGCCCAGGCGGCGATCGCGAGTGGGATCAGCGCCCACCACCGGGTACGGCCGCGCCGCACCAGCAACGCGAAGAGCCCGATCGGCGCCAGCGCCGCGAGCAGCGGGGCGGGATGGAAGTCGGCGGTGTAGAAGACCGCGATGATGGTGATGGCGAACAGGTCGTCGACCACGGCGAGGGTGAGCAGGAACGCGCGTAGGCCCTGGGGTAGGTGGGAGCTGACCAGGGCAAGCACGGCGAGCGCGAAGGCGATGTCGGTGGCGGTCGGAATGGCCCAGCCGCGCAACCCTTCCCCGCCGGCACCGAGGACGACCGCCACGTAGATCAGCGCCGGCAGCAGCATGCCGCCGAGGGCGGCCACCACGGGCAGCGCCGCCCTGCGCGGGTCGCGGAGTTCACCGGCGACGAACTCCCGCTTGAGCTCCAGGCCCACCACGAAGAAGAAGATGGCCAGCAGGCCGTCCGCCGCCCAGGTGGCCACGTCCAGGTCGAGGTGCCAGGGGGCGCCGCCGGGCCAGGGCACCCAGTGGCCGAGCCGGGTGTACGAGTCGGACCAGGGCGAGTTGGCCCAGATCAGCGCGAACACGGCACCGAGCAGCAGCAACGCGCCACCGACTGTCTCGGTGCGCAACACGTCGGCCAGGTGTCGGGCCTCGGGCCAGGTCGATCGCGAGAACAGTCGAGCCTGCGGTCGCCCCTCGGGCGACGGGGAGGTCATCTGCGGTGCTCACCTCGGGAATCAGGACGGCAGGAATCCACTCGCCGACCAGACTTCCCGGCACACCGTCACCGACCCTATCCGGGTCCACCGGCGGCGGCGACCGCGGGGATGTGCGGTCGCCGACTTTTCCCGGGCATCGCCGCAGCCGAATGCCCGCTAGTCCGGTTGGTTATGCGAGCGCATATGTCGGAGACAGAAAACACCTAACTCCGGACATAAGCCGTATGAGCCGCTTTAATGGTTTCACGAGTTGACAGACGACCTTGGGGGTTTTCGTGAAGTTTTTTGGCGTAACCGGACCGATACGGAGGCGCTCCTGATGGAACTGCTCCGCCACTTGCGCCATGTGCGCCGGCACTGGTGGGTCGTGCTGGTCACGGTCATGGTGCTCCTGGGCGTCTCGGCGTTCCTGACCGTACGGGCCAAACCCCGGTACGTCGCCTCGGTGACCTTCTTCGTCACCACCCCCAACTCGGGCGTCAGTGACGCCTACCAGGGTGGTCTCTTTCTTCAACAGCGCGTCAAGTCGTACGCCGACCTGCTCACCAGCGACCGGCTGGCGCAGAGTGTGGTGGCCGAGACGCCGGTGGGCCTCACCGCTGACGAGGTGCGCAACCGGGTCACCACCTCCACCGAAACCGGCACGGTCCTGCTGCGCGCATCGGTCAATGACACTGACCAGACGCGTGCGTTGCGGGTGACGGAAAGTCTCGCCGCGAAGTTCGTCGAGCTGGTGGAGAAGGTCGAGACGACCCCGGAGGGTAAGGCCCCTCTCAAGATCGAGGTGGTCAGCGGCCCACGGGTCAGCGCCAGCCCGGTCTCGCCGCAGCCGGCGCGCAACCTCACCCTCGGTGGCTTGATCGGCCTGGTGCTCGGCGTCGGCCTGGCGGTCCTGCGCGGCGTCGCCGACGTTCGACTGCGTGACTCCGCCGGCCTGCAACGGGCCACCGGCAGTCCGCTCCTCGGCGAGATCCCCTTCGAGACCGGCGCCCGCGCCAAACCGCTGATCATCGGCGACGCCGCGAACTCGGCGCGCGCCGAGGCGGTCCGAAAGTTGCGGACGAACCTGCGTTTCGTGGATGTCCACGAGCCGGCCCGGGTCATCGCCGTGACCAGCGCCCTGCAGGGCGAGGGCAAGACCACGCTCTCCTGCAACCTGGCCATCGCGCTGGCCGAGGCGGGCTGGCGCGTGCTGCTCGTCGACGCGGACCTGCGCCGCCCGAAGGTCGACGAGTACCTGGGCCTGGACGCCGGTGTCGGCCTCACCGACGTGCTCGTCGGGGACGTGCAGGTCGGCGACGTCGTGCAGCGCTGGGGCGACAAGTCGATGCTGGTGCTACCGAGCGGTTCCGCCCCGCCGAACCCGAGCGAGCTGCTCGGCTCCAAGGCGATGTCGGACCTGCTGCTGGCGCTGCGGGAGTCGGCGGACATCGTGATCATCGACACCGCACCGCTGCTCGCGGTGACCGACGGCGTGGTCGTGGCCGTACAGGCCGACGGTGCGCTGCTGGTGACCCAGCAGGGCCGTACCTCGCGCAGCCAGGTGGCCGCGGCCGCCCGCTCCCTGCACTCGGTCTCGGTCCGGCTCCTCGGCTGCGTGCTGAACATGGCCAAGGTGGCAAAGGCCGAGGCGTACCAGTACGAGGCCTACCGGGTGGTCACCTCGATAGCCGCGGGGTCGGTGCCGACCGAACGGTCGACGTCCGGCCGGCACAGCGGAACCACCACCGGGGTCAACGGCGTCGCCGACCACACCCAGGAACTCACCCGGCTGCCCCGATGAGCGCGGCGAGGGGTCGCAGCGAACGTTCGATCTCCTCGGCGCAGCGTCGGAAGTCGGCGGCGGTGCCGCCGATCGGGTCCCGAAGGTCGTCCTCGTCCGGGGCGGCGGGTTGCAGCCGTCCCCGGGCCTGGGCGGCCGCGGCGACCGCCGCCCGCAACGGGTCGTCGGCTGAGTCGACGGGCGGCTCCGCCGCCGCCGCCAGCCGGCCGAACTGGTGCAGAGTGAACGTCCGGTGCAGTGCACTCGGTGCCAGCGCGGTGCAGACCGAGCGCTGGCGCCGCGTCGCGGTCAGCACCAGCGTCGCGTCGGCGAGGTATTCGGGCCGCAATCCTCGGGTCCGGAACGCCGCCGCCTCCGCGCCGCTCTCGGCCACGACCTCCATGGCGTACGGATGCATGCCGAGCCCGTCCATCGCGTCGGTGCCGGCGCTGGCCACCGTGACGGGCCGGTCGGCCAGCAGCCGGCGGGCCAGATGCTCGGCCATCGGTGACCGGCACAGGTTGGCGTGGCAGACGAACAACACGCGATCAGCCATCGGTGCCCCTCTCATCGGTGTGGACGCGGGTGGCCGCACCGCGAGGGCGGTGCGTCGGTGCGGGCGGCCGCGCAGGGAGGGGTTGTCGGCATCGTACGCGGGCGGTCCACCCCTGGGTCAGGGTGCCGCGCCGAAGGATGTCGATCCGCAGTGGACGGGGGCGTACCAGTGAAGATCGGCATCCTGTCCTACCACTTTCCGCCCGAGCCCGCGTTCATCCCCGGCAGCCTTGCCGAGGAGCTGGCCGCGCGGGGGCACGAGGTTCGGGTGCTCACCGGGTTTCCGGACTACCCCGGCGGGCACGTCTATCCCGGCTGGCGGCAGCGCTGGCACCACGAGACGCACAGCGAACGGCTGACCGTCCGACGAGTGCCCCGCTACCCCGGAGGCGCCACGTCCACCGGGGCCCGGATGGCCAGCTACCTCTCGTTCGCTGGTAGCGCGACCCTGGCCGCGCGCCGGTATTTCAGCGGCGTGGACGCGCTGTACGTCTTCCAGTTTCCGGCCACGACGTTCGCCGCCGCCGGGGTGCTCCGGCTGCTCGGGCAGGTGCCCGCGGTGCTGCACGTCCAGGATGTCTGGACCCGTGACGGCACCGACGAGCCGGCCGAGGGTCGCTGGGTGACGCGGATGGGCAGCGCGACGACCCGGATCTACCGGGCTGCCGCGCGGATCGCCGTCGCCGCGCCGTCGATGCGGGATCTGGTTGTCGCCGCCGGCGCCGAACCGTCCCGGGTCCGGCTCGTGCTGAACTGGACCGACGAGCGGATCTTCTACCCGGCGACGCCCGGCGCGGCGGCCCGCCAGTTGATCCGCCGGGACGGTCGGTGCGTGGTGATGCACGCCGGCACCATCGGCCCACGGCAGGGGCTGGAAACCGCGGTCCGAGCGGCGGCGGCGCTGGATCGGACGATGGATCTGGTCCTGGTCGGTTCGGGCGCGGCCGAGCGGCAGGTCCGAGGGCTCGCCGCCGAGTTGGGCGCGGACAACGTCCGCTTCGTGCAGCGGCGGTCGCCGGTCGACATGCCCGAGCTGTACGCCGCCGCCGACTATCAGCTGATCATGCTGCGCGACCTTCCGGAGCTGCGGGGCATGGTGCCCGGCAAACTCCAGGCCGCGCTCTCCTGTGCCGCACCGGTGGTCGCTTCGGCCGGCGGGGACACGACCGAGCTGGTCGAACGCGCCAGGGCAGGGCTTTCCTGCCCCCCGGAGGACTGGGCAGCGCTGGCCGACCGGTTCTGGTTGGCCGCCACTATTCCTCCGCCTTCCCGCACCGAGATGGGCCGTCGGGGGCGGGCGGCGTACCTGCGGGAGATGTCGCTGCCCGCTGGGGTGGACCGGATCGAGCGGTTGCTGCACGAGGCGGCGGGGCGAGTCGCAGAGCCCGCCGAACCGCGAGGGAAACTCGCTTAAAGGACGCAAAGCGCAATAACGGTACGAAGTTCCCTGACACATGCTAAGAACGTCAGGGAATCGACCTTCTGTCCGATTCCGTGAACGGGAGTGTGGTGTGACGGAGAGCGAACGGCCGACCCGGCGACGGAGCCGGTCCCGGCGTCGTCGGCGGGCCCGACTGCGACGGGCCCTTCTCGGCGCCCTGGTGGTCGGCTCGCTGCTGCTGACGACCGGCGGGTGGATCGGCTTCCGCGGCTGGCAGGCGCGTGCTCACCTGCTCAACGCCGCCGGCCTGGCCCGGGAGTTGAGCGCCCAGGTGGTCGGCGGGGACACCGACCGCGCCCTGCGGACGCTCGCCGCGCTGCAGGAGCAGTCCGGCGCGGCCCGGGCGGCGACCACCGATCCAAGTTGGCGGCTCGGTCGGCATACGCCGATCGCCGGTGACGATCTCGACGCCGTCCGCCGAATCGCCGTTGCCATCGACCAGCTGGCCCGGCAGGCGTTCCCGACTCTGCTTCGGACGGATCTGACCAGCCTGGTGCCGGTCGGTGGCCGGGTGAATCTCGCTCGGCTCACCGCGGTCTCCGCCGAGCTGGCCCAGGTGGAGGAGTCGGTGCAGCGCACGCGTAAGGACCTGGCGGCGGTGCCGACCGACAGTCTCGTCAGCCAGATTCGGCAGGCGTTGACCGACCTACGCGCCGAGATCGACCGACTGGCCAGCCTGACCGCGGCCGCCGACCAGGGGGCCCGCCTGCTGCCGCCGCTGCTCGGTGCGAACGGACCGCGGCGATACCTGCTGGTCTCGCAGAACCTGGCCGAGCTGCGCGCCACCGGAGGCATGTTCGGCGCGTACGCGATGTTGGAGGCGGAGAACGGCGCGGTGAAGATGGGCAAGCAGGGCAGCAGTGCCTCGCTCGGCCGGTTCACCCCGGCGCTGAAGCTGCCCAGCGAGATCCGGGCACTCTGGACCGATCTACCCGGCATCTATCCCGCCGACGTGAATCTGTCCCCGCACTTCCCGACCGCTGCCGCGCTGTACCGCGAGATGTTCCGCCGCTCCACGGGCACCACCGTCGACGGCGTGCTCGCCGTCGACCCGGTGGTGCTGTCCTACCTGCTCAAGGCGACCGGTCCGGTGCTGGTGCCCGGTGGTGTCCCGCTTGCCAGCGAAAAGGTCGTGCAGACCCTGCTCAACGACAGCTACCAGCGGCTGAACGTCAAACAGCAGGACGACTTCTTCGCGGCGTCGGCGGCTTCGGTGTTCGACGCCTTCTTCAAGAAGAATGTCAACCCACGGGCGTTGTTGTCCGCATTTGACCGTGCTATCACCGAACGTCGCATATTGTTCTGGAGTGCCCGACCTGAGGAACAGCGGACGTTCGGCGAGAGCCGGATGGCCGGGACGCTTCCGGAACAGGACACCGTGCCAACTGTCGGCGTGTTCCTCAACGACGGCAGCGGCGCGAAGCTCGGCTACTACCTGCGGCCGACGGCGAACCTGACAGTCGGCGAATGCCGACCCGACGGTCGCCGCGAGCTCCGGCTGCGGGTGACCCTGCGCTCGACGGCGCCGAAGTCCGGACTTAGCGAATCCGTCCTCGGCCTCGGTCTGGCTGGCGACCCGTACACCGCTCGCACCTTGGTGTCGATCTTCAGTCCGGCTGGTGGCGCGGTGGTCGAGGCCCGGCTCGACGGGGTCGAGACGGCACTTGGCAGCGGCACCGAACGCCGCCGTCACGCGGCAACCACCAGCATCGACGTCGCCCCCGGCGCCGAGAAGGTGCTGGAGGCCACCGTGCTGACAGCCAAGACCGGCGTCGGGCAGGCCGAGCTGTGGCTGACCCCCACCGCCAACCCCTGGATCACCCAAGTTCATTCCGCACCAAGCTGTGACCAGTAGGAGGGAACCAATCATGCGGCTATCCCGCATCATCATGGCGCTCACGGTCGGCCTGGCCGTGGTGGCCGTGCCGACGGCAGCGGGGGCGGCACAGCCGCAGCCGGCGCCCAGTGCCACCACTGACCCGCCCCAGCCGCCGGTGTACACGCCGGCCGGCCCGTCGCTCACCGTCAACCGGCCGACGATCTTCATCGGCGAGACCGTCGTGCTGACCGGTACCAACTTCGGTCCGAACGAGACCGTTGACATCTCGGTGACGGTGACCCCGCTGGCCGCTCCGGCGGGCGGTCAGGCACCGGCTCGCCGTAGCGACGGCAGCACCGTGGCGATGGCCCCGGTGGCCTACCAGGCAAGCGCGCCGCTGAACTTCACGGCGTACACCGATGGCCAGGGCCGCTTCACCAAGAGCTACAAGCCGTCGGTGACGGGTCTGCTGACCTTCACCGCCCACGGCCGGGAGTCCGACCGTACCGCCAGCACGGAGCTGCGGGTGCTGCACAAGAAGCAGCCGCTGCCCGTCACCGGTGACAGCGTCGGTACACCCATGAAGCTCGGCGGTGGCCTGGTCGGCGCCGGAGCGGTCATGCTGCTGCTGACCCTGGCCTGGCGTCGCCGCCAGCGCCTCGGTGGTGCTGCGCACTGATCAACACCACCGGGCAGTGCCCGGATTGCACACGAAGCTGGCGCCCGTCGGAACACTCCGACGGGCGCCAGCCCGTCCTGCCTTGGCTTCCGCGCCGCCTTGCCTTGGCTTCCGCGCTGCCTTGCCTTGGCTTCCGCCCCGTCCTTCCGGCTTCCGCCGCCGTCTTGTCTGGCTTCCGCGCCATCTTGTCCTGGCTTCCGCCCCCGTCGCCCGGCGGGACCTCCCGGCGCCGACCACAAGCCCGATCATCCAGGTCGCGCCGGATCACCTTGCTATGGAGATCCGGGCCGATCTGATGCTGAATGAGTGAGAACGAGCCGATTGACTCACACGTCGGCTCAGCACGGGAGCATGGATCCACCCGGCCGGCGTGGACGGCGTCGAGGTGCTCGATGTGGCGGTCCAGGCCGGAGAGAGCTGCAGCCAAGTCTGGCAGGGCCCTGACCAGCGACTGCGGCGCGTGATCGACTCCAGGTCGGCGATGTTGCGGTTTCCCGTGCCGCGGATACCGCAATGCGTTGGGCACTCAAGCCCGGCGGGGAGTTATGTCCGCATTTGCTTGCATCATCCGGGGTGTCGTGATCATGATCGACACAACTTCGCCGAAGTTGGGGTGTTATCCGGCCCGGATACCGCAATGTCGGCGATCTGGAGTGGATCATGCGGGTGGCAGGCCATGCGAGGCCTACGTATGTCGCACACTGGGTGGTCTGTCCGGTCTAGGGATGTCGGGCCTGGCCGAGCCCGTCGCGGACGTGGGCGCTTTGTCCGGTCTGGGGCTCTCTGGCCTGTGACCGGTGGCATCTCTGGCCCGGAATCATGGCCGGGTCGGGGTCGTTACATACCCTGACGATCGCAGCACCGCCGGCTGGCCCCGTGGTTTGGGGTGCTGGCCGCGGGGTTGGAATGCCGGCCCCCGTGCGGTCGTTGCAGTCCCCACGAACGACCGCCCATCCGCCGCCTCCAAGTGGGTGCCGATGGGCGGGCAACCCTCGGAATGACCCCGGACCTCGGGTCGTTACACACAGACCCGGCGCCACAAGCCCCCGGCTCGTGGCCCACCCCCGGGAATGACCCCGAACCCCCGGTCGTTACACACAGACCCGGCGCCACAAGCCCGCCGCTTGCAGGTCGCCGATCCCGGCGCCATCAGCTAGGCGCCGACCCCCTTGAAGACTTTCCCCCGCGTTTGTTGCAGCGCCGGACGAGGTGCTCGCACCCGGCACGCCTTTCCCCTTATGGGTGTGCGGGTGTTCCTACCCCCGAAGGAGCTACCCCCATGAACACGATCATGCGTAAGAGTGTGCTGTCCGTTGCTGGTCTCGCGTTCGCCGGTGGTGTGTTCGCCGGTCCGATCGCCGCTCACGCCAACCCGGTCGATGCCAAGCCCGTCGCCGTCGCCGTGCAGGCCGACAAGCCCGACACCGCCAAGCTGATCCCGCACGGCACCCAGGGCGATCAGTCGCGCATCACCCTCAACGACGAGCAGACCGCCAACGCGAAGGCGATCATCGCCGCCACGAAGAAGGCCGGTCTCCCGGAGCGCGCCGCGGTGATCTCCATCGCCACCAGCCTGCAGGAGTCGAAGCTGGAGAACCTGGGCCACCTCGGCGACATGAACGACCACGACTCGCTGGGTCTGTTCCAGCAGCGCCCCAGCTCGGGTTGGGGCACCCCGGAACAGATCACCGACCCGGCCTACTCCACCACCGCGTTCCTCAAGGGTCTGCGGCAGATCGACGGGTGGCAGGACATGCCCCTGACCCAGGCCGCGCAGACCGTGCAGGTTTCCGCTTACCCGGACGCCTACGCCCAGTGGGAGCAGCAGGCCGCCGACCTCGTCGGCCAGCACTGGAACAGCTGACCACCGCACCACCCGAACGACACTGCTGATGGCCGGCACCCCCAACCCGGGGTGCCGGCCATCGGCGTACCCCCGTCAGTTCTCCTGGCGTCTGTGGGTGCGGACGATGTCGACCATGGCGGAGACCAGTGCGAGCAGGATGATGCCGGTGGCCAGCATGAGGGAGCGTTCGAAGGCGGTGGTCCAGTTGCCGTGGCTGTCGGCCACGGACGAGAAGAACAGCGAGCCGACGGCGGCGATGCCGGCGGCGGATCCGATGCGCTGACCGGTCTGGAGCATGCCCGCGCCACTGCCCGCGAGCTCTACCGGCACCTCGGAGAGGGTGATCGTCTGGTTGGGGGCGATCACCAGCCCACTGCCGATGCCGGCGATGAGCAGGGGGCCGGCGGTGACCCAGGGCGCCGGGGCGTCCGGCGCGAGGCGTAGCGCGACCACCGTTGCGGCCAGCCCGATCACGACGGTGACCAGGCCGATGGCGACAAGTGGTCGGCCGATGCGGTTGACGATGCGGCCACCCAGCACCGCCGCGGCCGCTGAACCCAGGGCGAACGGGGTGATGGCCAGGCCGGCGATGAGCGCGCTGTAGCCGAGACCCATCTGCAGGAACAGGGTGAAGATGAAGAAGATCGCGGTGAAGCCGGCGAAGTAGACCAGCGCCATGATCGAGCCCAGTGTGTACGACTGGAGGTTGAACAACCGAAGGTCGAACAGGGGTTGGTAGTGGCGTGCGTACCTCCGCTCCCAGAGCCCGAAGGCGGTCAGCACTGCCAGGCCGACCGGGATGAGCGCCCATTTCCACGGGGTACGCCACTGCTGCTCCTGCACCAGCGGCAGCAGGACCAGGAACACGCCAACGCCGAGCAGCAGGACGCCTACGGGGTCGAGTCGGTGCCAGCCGCGTTGACCGGTGGGGCGGCCGGGCAGCAGACGCCAGCCGAGGATCACGGCGAGGATGCCGACCGGCACGTTGACGAAGAAGACCCAGCGCCACCCGTGTTCCTCGCCGCCGATGGCGATGAGCAGTCCGCCGAGCAGTGGCCCGACGGCGGTGGAGATGCCGATGGTGGCGCCGAGCAGCCCGAACGGGCGGGCCCGTTCGGGTCCTCGGAAGAGTTGTTGGATCAGCCCGATGACCTGCGGGTTGACGATGCCCGCTGCGGCGCCCTGAAGCAGTCGGGCGATGACCAGCCACGTCGGGGAGGTGGCGAGGCCGGCGAGCGCGCTGGTCAGGGTGAACAGTGCGATGCCGAAGACGAACGCGTTGCGCCGGCCGCGGGCGTCGCCGAAACGGCCGGCGGGCACGAGCGCCAGGCCGAAGGTGAGCGCGTACCCGGAGAGGATCCACTGCAGGTCGCTCGACGAGGCGTGCAGCGCCCGGTCGATGGACGGCACCGCGACGTTGACGATGCTCACGTCGAGCAGCGTCATGAACGCGGCGACCAGTCCGACGCCGACGGCCTGCCAGCGTCGCCGGTTCTCGGCCGCGTCTACGGGCTGCGGCGTTGGCGCCGCACTCATCGTGCCCCCCGTTGACCGTTGATCACGATGTGTTGAACCCTACCCGGATCGTCGGGGGGCGAATAGTCGCGGTTGGCTCCGCAGGTCACGCCATTTGGCGCGCGCAGAATCGGGGACCGAAGTCGAGACCCGCCATCGGCGAGTCCTCGCGGTGCAGCAGGCCCTTCTCGGTGAGCAGGTGCAGGGGGCCGCCCACCTGCTCCGCGGTCAGCCCGGACTCTTCGGCGATCAGATCCGGGTACGGCACCTGCCCGCGTGCCTCAAGGGTGGTGACCGCCTGGTACACCCGTTGCTCGGCCTCCGACAATTGCACCTGCTGCATGGTTCCTCCTTTTGCTCGCCCGCCATCGCGGCGGTTGCCCCGCGCCGGTTACCCCCTCGGTGGCTGAAGATGCACACCCGATCGGGCGGTCGGCGCGGCGTGCTGACCGGCCGTCGCTTCAGGTGGTGCCCTAGGCTGCTTTCGTGATCATTTGGGATCTCGTCGTCGTCGGTGCCGGCCCTGCCGGGCTCTCCGCGGCACACGCCGCTGCCCGCGCGGGTGTCTCCACCCTGGTTGTCGAGCGAGCGGTGCACCCGCGTTACAAGACCTGCGGCGGTGGCCTGATCGGCACCTCCCTGGCGGCGGTTCAGGATCGGATCGAGGTGCCGGCGCACGACCGGGTGGACCGTGTCACGTTCACCCGCGACGGCCGCCGGGAGTTCACCCGCCGCAACGACAGTCCAGTGGTGACGATGGTGCGCCGCGAGGAGTTCGACGACCGGCTGCGCGCGGCAGCGGTCGCCGCCGGCGCGCAGATGCGGGAGCGGGTCGCCGTCCGCGCGATCGAGCAGGACCCCGAGGGGGTACGCCTGCGGCTGGCCGACGGTACGACGATCGCGGCCCGCACGGTGATCGGGGCGGACGGTTCCTCAGGGGTGACCGCCCGGCATGTCGGGGTGCGGTACCGGCAGGTGGACCTGGGTCTGGAACTGGAGATTCCGGTGCCGCCCGCGGAGCAGGAGCGGTGGCGGGGGCGGCTGCTGCTTGACTGGGGCGCGATGCCGGGCTCGTACGCCTGGGTCTTTCCCAAGAACGACAAATTGACCGTGGGTGTGATCGCGGCTCGGGGTGCGGGGGAGGGGACCCGGGACTACCTGCGGCAGTTCGTCGACCGGCTGGGGCTGACCGGGTTGCCGGCCGAGCACGACTCTGGTCACCTGACCCGTTGCCGCGAGGAGGATTCGCCGTTACGCAACGGCCGGGTGCTGGTGGTGGGGGATGCGGCGGGGTTGCTGGAGCCGTGGAGCCGGGAGGGCATCAGCTTCGCGTTGCGCTCCGGTGAGCTGGCCGGCACGGCGGTCGCCGGTGGAGATCTGACCGGGTACGAGCGGGCGGTCGCCGAGCGCCTGGTGCCGGAGATGCGAGCGGGGTTCCGGCTGCTCGACGTGTTCACCCGCCGCCCGGATGTTTTCCACGCCCTGTTGGCGACCCCGCCGGGCTGGCGGATGTTCGTCCAGTTCTGTCAGGGGCGGGCGAGCTTCGACGAGATGCTGCGACGCCGGCCGATCCGGGCTGCCCTGGCGGTGCTCGACCGGCTACCCGCTCCGCTCCGGCCCACCGTCGTTCGCCCAGGATCCTAGGACGCTCTACACGGTGTGACCGAGCACTGGTGCTGAGCACTCCGGCCGCTGGACAATGACGAGGGAGCAGCGGGAGGTGCTGATGGCCGAGCAGCCGTTTACCGACGACGAGTACGCGTTCCTGCGCCAGATCCGGTTCGGAGAACTACCGCCCGCCGTGCGTCCGGAGGACCGCGTCGCCCTGACCGAGACCGATCCCGGACGTGACCGGCCGGAGGAGGCCGAGGACCCGGTCCGCTGGAACGTGCAGGGCTGAGAACGCGCAACGGGCCGCGGGTGTCGTCACCCACGGCCCGTCGACGGTCTGCGATCAGAAGACCGGCACGCCCTCGCGGACCAGCCGCCAGTTGGGCTGGAAGAAGTCGTCCGGGTTGATCGTCCCCTTGGCCTGCGCCCAGTCGATGAGCAGCTGACGGATCTCCTGCTGCGCGTTGTAGACCTGCGTCTTCACGATGCCGGGGAAGTTGCCACCGCCGCTGCGCCGGTAGTTGTTCACCGCCACCACGAACTGCGCGTTGTCGGCCACCGGGGTGTCGGTCCCGGCCAGCACCAGGCGGGTGATCCGCTGGCCGACCGGCTTCGAGATGTCGATGTCGTAGTCCAGGCCGGAAATCACGTCGTAGTTGTAGTCCGGCACCGTCGGCGAGTCGCTAATCTGCTCGGGGTCGACGGGGGCGCCCGGCGCGAACGTCCGGAAGTACTTCGCCGAGTACTCCAGGTACGCGCGCACCTCAGCGCCGCTGAGCACGACCGCCTCGAGGGTGTTGTCGAAGACGTACAGCCCGGCGACGTCGCGGATCTTCACGTCACCCGCCGGGAAGACCGCCGTGCGGCTGAACGGCGAGGCCTGCGACAGCACCGGCAGGCTGGCGTACGGCGTGCCGGCCAGCGCAGTGGTGACCGCCTCGGCCTGAACGTGGTTGATGAAGTCCAGGATCGGGGTGTCCTTGTACCGCGACTCGACGGTGGACATCTCGACCGTGGCCTGTGCCACGACCTGGTTGACGTACGCCACGGTCTTCTGGTGCTGGGCCCGCACGGCGGCGAGCACCTTCGGGTCCTCGACCACCGTGTTGGTGTTCAGCATGGTGGCGGCCTTCTTGGTGATCGTCCACCGGCCACGCTCACGGGCGAGGGTGAAGTCCATCCGGGTCAGCCGCTGGCCCCACTTCGACGGCTCGGAGAGCAGCACCTGCGCGCCGGTCTGCTCGTTGGTGACGAACCGCTCGACCACCTCGTTGTGCGCGTGACCGAAGAGGATCGCGTCGATCCCCGGCACCTGCTGGGCGATCAGCGCTACCGGGTTCTCGTTCGGCAACTCCGGGCCGTAGCTGGAGGTGCCGCTGTCACCGCCGTGCGCCGAGATCAGGACGAGGTCCGCGCCGCGCGCCCGCATGATCGGCACCCACTTCGCGGCGGTCGCCACCATGTCGTCGAAACGCAGCTTGCCCTCGACGTTGCCCTTGTCCCAGATGGCCACACCGGGGTTGGTCAGCCCCAGGATGCCGACCCGCAGGGTCGGCGCGGCGAAACCGAGGGAGACCTTCTTGATGACGTACGGCAGGAAGGCCGGCTTGCCGGTCTTCGCGTTGACCGCGTTCGCGGCGAGCGCCGGAAAGCCGAGCTGACGGATCCACAGGTCCAGCAGCGGCAGACCGTAGTTGAACTCGTGGTTGCCCAGCGTCACCGCGTCGTAGTCGATGACGTTCATCGCCCGCGCCATCGGGTGCTTCTCCCCGGTGGCGGTGATCGGCTCCTGCTTGGCGTAGTACGTGGCCAACGGCGTGCCCTGGATGGTGTCGCCGGCGTCGAGCACCAGCGTCGCCTTGCCGCGCCGCTCCCGACGGATCTGGTTGATCAGGGTCGCCAGTTTCGCGACGCCGATGTCGTTCTGCTTGCTGTCGTCGTACTCGGCGTCGCGGTAGTAGTCCCAGTTGTAGACGTTGCCGTGGGTGTCCGAGGTGCCCAGAAGGGTGAGGTCCCAGGTGCGGGGACGGGCCGGGCCGGCTGCCTGCGCGGGTGCGGCGGCGATCAGCGGGGCGGAGGCCGCCGCCGCGGCGGCGACGAGCACCTGACGGCGCGACGGGCCGGAGGGAGAGGTCATGACGTGCCTTTCCATGGGGGTAGACGCGCCTTGTGGGCGCCTCGCGCACCATAACCAGCGGTCGACACTCCCGCCACGCCAGCCCTGATCGTCACGCGGTTTCCGCATGCCGCCGCAGGGTAGGGGGCTCAGGGACGAGAATCGTGGGAGCGGCCCCGCTTCCGCGCGGCGCGAGGAGATGTCGGTGAGCGAAGACCAGCACACCCAGCAGGACCCGACCAATCAGTACGGGCAGCAGTCCGGCCAGCCCGCTCAGCAGCAGTCAGCGCCCGGCTCGACCGGGAAGATGACTCCGAAGCCCGACCACGGCGAGAAGTCGTACCGGGGCAGCGGCAAGCTCGACGGCAAGCGGGCGCTGATCACCGGTGGTGACTCGGGGATCGGCAGGGCGGTGGCGATCGCCTTCGCCCGCGAGGGCGCGGACGTGCTCATCTCGTACCTGAGCGAGGAGGAGGACGCCGACGCCCAGGAAACCGTGCGGCTGGTCGAGGACGCCGGCCGGCGGGGCGTCGCGGTACGCGGTGACGTCACCGACGAGGCACACTGCCAGGAGTTGGTCGATCGGGCGGTGCGTGACCTGGGCGGCCTCGACATCCTGGTCAACAACGCGGCCTACCAGATGTCGCAGGACAAGGGGATCCTCGGCATCAGCACCGAGCAGTTCGACCGGGTGCTCAAGACCAACCTGTACGCGATGTTCTGGCTCTGCAAGGCCGCCATCCCCCACCTGGCCGAGGGGTCAGTGATCATCAACACCTCGTCCATCCAGGCGTTCGACCCATCGCCGCAGCTGCTCGACTACGCCACCACCAAGGCGGGGATTGCCAACTTCACCAAGGCACTCGCCGCCAACCTGGCCGAGCAGGGCATCCGGGTCAACGCGGTCGCACCGGGCCCGGTCTGGACGCCGCTGATCCCGTCCACCATGCCGGAGGCGAAGGTGAAGCAGTTCGGTACCGACACCCCGGAGGGCCGCGCCGGCCAACCGGCGGAGCTGGCTCCGGCGTACGTCTTCTTCGCCTCGCAGGAGTCCAGCTATGTCACAGGCGAAATCCTGGGGGTCACGGGCGGTCGACCGACCAAGTGAACCGTCGCCGCGTGGCTGCTCTTCGCGTCGCCCACCCGGCGGCACGGCTTGTCCCGGCGGTGCGGCTCGTATTGGGCGGCGCGGCGTGTCCCGGGTTTTCGCCGTCGCCGGTTGGCGGTCGGCGGTTTGGTGTCGGCTCAGCGCGGCCAGGCGGCGAAGCGGCGGCGGATCTGGGCGACGTCGGCGGTGCCCAAGCCGTAGCGGCCGAAGCGTTGGTCGGAGAGTCGATCCAGGTAGCGGCCGGCGGCCCGCACGTCCGCCGGATCCAGCACGGGGTCGACCTGCCGCGCCAGCATCAACAGCTCGGTCACGTCGTAATGCTCCAGCGCCGCGGCCACGTCGATGAAGTCGCGGACCTCCCGCCGGTTGACCAACGCCGCGATCTTGTTGGCGACCAGGTCACGGACGTCCATCACCGGGCCCAGGTCCATCACCACTGGACTCTGCTGGCGGTCCAGTCGGGCGAGGCTGAGCCGGATCTGCCGTCCGTCACGGCTCACCACGAAGTCCTTCATGTCCTGCTCGTACCCGTCGAACAGCTCGTGCAGCTCACTGTCCGGGTCAGCGTCGCTGACGACGAACCCAGCCCGCTCCAGGGCACCCCGCACCCCGGCGGACGCTGCCGCGGCGGCGCCCTCCACGTCTGCGAACAGGTCGACGTCCTCCGTCGGGCGGGCGACCAACCCGTGCGCAGCCCAGGCCACCCCGCCACCCAACACGAACCGGTACGGCCCGGCGGCGGTCAGCGCCACGCGGGCCACCTCCCGGTAGAACTCGTGCAGATGAGGGCCGATCACGCCGCGCGCAGGCCGCGGTGTCGGCTCTCCCACGCCTGGCGTACGCCCCGGGGCAGGTTGAGCAGTCGCCACACCCGGCGCAGCGTCCGCCCGTTGATCAGGGCACGCAGGTCCTCGGCGCGGGTGGTCTCGCGGAGCACGTTCTCGTACATCCAGAGCAGCTGGTCGGGGTCGCCGAGGTCGAAGGTGCGCTCGGCGTTCCACATCAACCGCACCGGCAGCTCCACCACGCCCCGGGTAGGCCCACCCAGCTCGGCGAGCGTCCTCGCCACCACGGCAGGGCGACCTGGACGTGCCAGGAAGGTCACGCCGGTCGGGGTGGGGGAGACGGCCTGCATGGTGTCAGGGTAACGCCCGCCGGAGGCGGTGTCGCTCAGGACGATCCCAGAAAGGCGCGGACAGCAGTGGCGAACCGCATTTGAGCGTCGTGGTGCACCACGTGACCGGCGGGCAGCTCGACAAGATGGGCCTGGCCGCTATGACGGGCGATCATCTCGCGAGCGTGGGCAGCGGTCAGTTCGTCGCTGCGCGTTCCACGGATCAGGAGGGTTGGGCTGCTTACCGATACCCAGTCCTTCCAGTGGTCACCGTTGAGTGCCTGCTGGGATGCCACCGTGTCATCCATGTCGAACGACAAGCCCCAGCCGTCCTCCGTCGGCCGGAAGGAAGACTCCAGGTAGGGGGCCGCCGTGCCCAGGGCCGAGGCCAGCGCCTCGCGCGATGGCGCGTGGCGGGGGAGCTTGGTGGTGAAGACCCAGTCGCACTCCACAACCGCGCCGATGTCCTCGACGATCAATGCGGTGACCTGATCCGCGTGCCGGGCGGCGTACTGGTAGGCGTTCACTCCGCCGAGTGAGTGGCCCAGCACCGCCACGGGGCCGACGCCCAGATGTTGGTGAAAGGCGGCGACGTCGGCAACATAGTCGTCCCGCTCGTAACTTTCGGCGCGGTCTGACGCTCCATGCCCACGCTGATCGAGCGCGATCACCCGCCACTGCGGTGCCAACGACTCAGCCAGCGGCGCCCAGGCCGACGCTTCGTTGTAGTGCCCGTGCAAAGCCAGCAGTGGGATACCCGGACCACCAAAGTCCAGATACGAAAGCCGCCGACCCTCAACCACGAAGAACCCACGCATGACCGGGGATAGTAGATCTTGGCTGCCGCGCATGCACCCGGCTTTGTCCCCGGTCTCGTGTGGCCCGAAATGGGGTGTCAGAGCCGACGTGTTCATGATCGACTCCATATCGCCGACATGGGGGTGTCCTTGCGCCCGGATACCCCCATGTCGGCGATATGGAGTCGATCTCCTACGGTCAGGACGAGAACGCCCGGCGTGGTGGGTTCTGTAGCGTGGTTTGCCGGGTTTGGTTTGCCGGGTTTGACCCGCGTTCCGCACGGCCCAACCGCGATCGCGCTCCCGTCTCCGCGCCCTACGCCCTCGAGCCCTCGCGCCCCACGGTCGACCTGGCCCCGGAGAGATCGGGTCGTCTCAGCGCTGCGGACGCTGCCATGTCTGCCATGTCTGCGATGTCCGTGGGGTCCGGTGGTCTCGTGCCAGCCGGCCTGACTCCTGGGTGATTTGCCCGGTCTGGGGCTCTCTGGCCTGTGACCGGTGGCATCTCTGGCCCGGAATCATGGCCGGGTCGGGGTCGTTACATACCCTGACGATCGCAGCACCACCCGCGGGTTGGGGTGCTGGCCGCGGGGTTGGAATGCCGGCCCCGGCCCGGTCGTTACAGTCCCCACGAACGACCGCCCGGCCACGACCTCCAGTCGGTGCCGATGGACGGGCCGCCCCCGGAATGACCCCGGACCTCGGGTCGTTACACAGAGACCCGGTGCCACAAGCCCCCGGCTCGTGGCCCACCCGCCCGGGAATGACCCCGGACCCCCGGTCGTTACACATGGACCCGGCGCGACAAGCCCCCCGCTTGTAGGCCGCCGCCCCCGGCGCCATCAGCGCCGACCCCCTTTGAAGACTTTTCCCCTTGTTTGTTGCAGCGCCGGACGAGGTGCTCGCACCCGGCACGCCTTTCCCCTTATGGGTGTGTGGGTGTTCCTACCCCCGAAGGAGCTACCCCCATGAACACGATCATGCGTAAGAGCGTGCTGTCTGTTGCTGGTCTCGCGTTCGCCGGTGGTGTGTTCGCCGGTCCGATCGCCGCTCACGCCAACCCGGCTGTGGATGCCAAGCCCGTCGCCGTGGCCGTGCAGGCCGACAAGCCCGACATGAGCAAGTTGATCCCGCACGGCACGCAGGGTGATCAGTCGCGCATCACCCTGAACGATGAGCAGGTCGGCAACGCGAAGGCGATCATCGCCGCCACGAAGAAGGCCGGTCTGCCGGAGCGGGCCGCGGTCATCTCCATCGCGACGAGCTTGCAGGAGTCGAAGTTGGAGAACCTGGGTCACCTGGGTGACATGAACGACCACGACTCGCTGGGCCTGTTCCAGCAGCGCCCGAGTTCGGGTTGGGGTACTCCGGAGCAGATCACTGATCCGGCTTACTCGACGACGGCGTTCCTGAAGGGTCTGCGGCAGGTTGACGGGTGGCAGGACATGCCCCTGACCCAGGCCGCGCAGACCGTGCAGGTCTCCGCTTACCCGGACGCGTACGCCCAGTGGGAGCAGCAGGCCGCCGACCTCGTCGGCCAGCACTGGAACAGCTGACCCCCACACGAACACCCGACCGGTGGCCGGCACCCCCAACCCGGGGTGCCGGCCACCGGCATACCCACACCCGCACGGCGCCTGCGCCGCCCCGGGCTGTGCCCGTGCCCAGGCCGCGCACGTGTCCGGGCAGCCCCGGTCGGGAACATCGTGGGGGTCGGGCTGGTTGTGGACAGTGTCGGTGTGACTCAGTGTCCCCGGGCCTCACCTAATATTGCCTTCGCGGAATACCGTTCGGCTGGAGCCGCGTCGCGCCACTCGCCGAGAGGCGACCTGCACACCGACACCAGCGCCGCCCCCGACCGATGGCCGGGGGCGGCGCTGTCTGACCGCCCCCCACTCGCGAACATGCCTCAGTTGACCTATGTTCATGGGGTCGCTCGCGTGGGAGGGGGTGTCGGGGCATGGGTGTGCGTACCTTCATTGAGGGTTGGCCGGTCTACCGGCAGCTCACCGGCACTGACCCGCTCGGTCGGGGAGTCGCGGCCAAGTCGGCCCGTTCGGCGGGGCTGACGGCCCGTACCGAGGACGCTGACAGTGTGGCCCGTTCGGTGTGCCCGTACTGCGCGGTGGGTTGTGGTCAGCGGGTGTTCGTCAAGGACGGGCAGGTCAGTCAGATCGAGGGCGATCCGGACAGCCCGATCTCGCGGGGTCGGCTGTGTCCGAAGGGCGCGGCGAGCAAGAGTCTGGTGACGAGTCCGCTGCGGCAGACGAAGGTCCGTTACCGCCGTCCGTACTCGACGCAGTGGGAGGATCTGGAGCTCGACACCGCGCTCGACATGATCGCCGACCGGATGCTCGCGGCTCGTGAGCAGACCTGGGAGGACGTCGACACGCGGGGTCGGCCGCTCAACCGGACGCTGGGTTTCTCCAGCCTGGGTGGGGCGACGCTGGACAACGAGGAGAACTACCTCATCAAGAAGTTGTTCACCGCGATGGGGGCGCTTCAGATCGAGAACCAGGCCCGTATTTGACACTCCGCCACCGTCCCCGGTCTGGGGGCCAGCTTCGGTCGTGGCGGTGCGACGGATTTCCAGCAGGACATCGCCAACGCTGACGTCATCGTCATTCAGGGTTCGAACATGGCTGAGGCCCATCCGGTGGGCTTCCAGTGGGTCATGGAGGCCAAGCGCCGCGGGGCGAAGGTCTTCCACGTCGACCCACGGTTCACCCGGACCAGCGCCCTGGCCGACTCGTTCCTGTCGATCCGGGCGGGCACGGACATCGCGCTGCTCGGTGGGGTGGTGCGCTACATCCTGGACAACGAGTTGGACTTCCGGGAGTACGTGTTGTCGTACACCAACGCGGCGACGATCGTCAGTGCGGAGTTCAGCGACACCGAGGACGGCGACGGCTTCTTCTCCGGGTTCGACCCGGAGACCGGCACCTACGTGCAGGACAGCTGGCAGTACGAGGGGCACGAGGGCTCGTCGGGCAGCGGGCACACCGCCCAGGAGCGGGACAGCGCCGCAGGGTTGACGCACGAGTCGCACGGCGCTCCGGTGGGCGGGCAGACCCAGCGTGACGAGACGTTGCAGCATCCGCGGTGCGTCTACCAGATCCTCAAGCGACACTTTTCCCGCTACACCCCGGAGATGGTGGAACGGGTCTGCGGTATCCCGCAGGAGAAGTTCCTGGAGTTGGCGCGGGCGTGGACGGAGAACTCGGGCCGGGAACGCACCGGAATGCTGATCTACTCGGTCGGTTGGACGCAGCACAGTGTGGGTGTGCAGTACATCCGAACCGGGGCGATCATTCAGCTGTTGCTGGGCAACATGGGTCGGCCGGGTGGCGGCATCATGGCGTTGCGCGGGCACGCCAGCATCCAGGGCTCGACGGACATTCCGACGCTGTTCAACCTGCTGCCCGGCTATCTGCCGATGCCGCACCACGCCGATCACCCGAGCTTCGACGAGTGGGTGGACAGCATCCGGCACCCGGGGCAGAAGGGGTTCTGGGGCAACGCGCGGTCGTTCGCCGCCAGCCTGCTCAAGGCGTACTGGGGTGACGCGGCGACCCCGGAGAACGACTACTGCTACGGCTACCTACCCCGGCTGACCGGTGATCACGGCACCTATCAGCAGGTGCTGAACATGATCGACGGGAAGATCAAGGGGTACTTCCTGCTGGGCCAGAACCCGGCGGTCGGGTCGGCGCATGGTCGGGCGCAGCGGCTCGGCATGGCCAACCTCGACTGGTTGGTGGTCCGGGACCTCTTCATGATCGAGAGTGCGACCTTCTGGCAGAACGGCCCGGAGGTGACCACCGGTGAGATCGTGCCGGAGGAGTGCCGCACCGAGGTGTTCTTCCTGCCCGCCGCCTCCCATGTGGAGAAGGAGGGCACGTTCACCCAGACGCAGCGTCTGTTGCAGTGGCGGGAGAAGGCCGTCGAGCCACCGGGCGACGCCCGTTCCGAGCTGTGGTTCTTCTACCACCTGGGCCGCAAACTGCGGGAGAAGCTGGCCGACTCGAAGCTGCCGCGCGACCGGGCGCTGCTCGACCTGACCTGGGACTACCCCACGCACGGTCCGAACGCGGAGCCGAGCGCCGAGTCGGTGCTGCGTGAGATCAACGGGTACGACGTGGCGAGCGGCCGCCCGCTGTCCAGCTTCGCCGAGGCCCGCGCGGACGGCTCCACCGCGATCGGCTGCTGGATCTACACCGGGGTGTACGCGGACGGTGTGAACCAGGCCGCTCGGCGCAAGTCCCGACACGAGCAGGACTGGGTGGCCGCCGAGTGGGGTTGGGCCTGGCCGGCGAACCGGCGGATCCTCTACAACCGTGCCTCCGCGGACCCGGACGGCAATCCGTGGAGTGAGCGCAAGCGCTACGTCTGGTGGGACGCGGAGAAGGCCGAGTGGACCGGCTACGACGTGCCGGACTTCGAGAAGACCAAGCCGCCGTCGTACCGACCGCCACCTGGCGTCTCGGGGACGGAGGGCATCGCCGGCGATGATCCGTTCGTCATGCAGGGCGACGGCAAGGGCTGGCTGTACGCGCCCAGCGGTGTCCTGGACGGCCCGTTGCCCACCCACTACGAGCCGGTCGAGTCGCCGGTGCGTAACCCGTTCTACGGCCAGCAGGCCAACCCGACTCGCAAGATGTACGCGCATCCGGTGAACTCGGTGAACCCGAGCCCGCCGGAGGAGCACAGCCAGGTGTTCCCGTACGTGTTCACGGTCAGCCGGCTCACCGAGCATCACACGGCCGGTGGGATGAGCCGAACGGTGAGCCCGTTGGCGGAGTTGCAACCGGAGATGTTCGTCGAGGTGTCGCCGGAGTTGGCGGTCGAACGCGGCCTCGACCACCTGGGCTGGGCTCATCTGGTCACCGCCCGGGCGGCGATCGAGGCGAAGGTGTTGGTGACGGATCGGCTCACTCCGCTGCGGGTCGACGGCCGGGTTATCCACCAGGTGTGGTTGCCGTACCACTTTGGTTTCGAGGGTTTGGTGACCGGTGACTCGGCCAACGACCTGTTCGGGATCAGCCTCGACCCGAACGTGCTGATCCAGGAGAGCAAGGTCGGCACCTGTGACATCCGAGCGGGCCGGCGGCCGAGGGGAACCGACCTGCTCGATCTGGTCGCCGGTTATCAGCGGCGTGCCGGGATCGTCCCGGGTCAGAACGCTCCGGCGGTCACCACCGACAGCGCGGGAAAGGAGCGCGGTGCTTCCTGACCCGAACAGCCTGTACGGGCCGCTCGATCCGGCGCCGGAAGCGGGCTACGAGGACGCGCCACCGAGGATGGGGTTCTTCACCGACACCAGCGTCTGCATCGGCTGCAAAGCCTGTGAGGTCGCCTGCAAGGAGTGGAACGGCGTCCCGGAGAACGGGCTCGACCTGCTCGGGATGTCGTACGACAACACCGGGGCGTTGACCGCGAACTCGTGGCGGCACGTCGCGTTCGTCGAGCAACCCCGCCCGGCCGACGTGCTGGGTGAGCCGGTCGCCACCGGCGCGGGTCCGCAGTTCCTCGGGATGCCGGGGTCGCAGCCGCCGGGGCGGGGGTCCGGTGCGCAGGGTCGTACGGACTTCCGCTGGCTGATGATGTCCGACGTGTGCAAGCACTGCACCCATGCGGCCTGCCTGGACGTCTGCCCGACGGGTTCGCTGTTCCGCACCGAGTTCGGCACGGTGGTGGTCCAGGAGGACATCTGCAACGGCTGCGGCTACTGCATCTCCGCCTGCCCCTACGGCGTGATCGATCAACGCAAGGACGACGGCAGGGCGTGGAAGTGCACCCTCTGCTATGACCGGTTGGGTGCGGGCATGACCCCGGCCTGTGCCCAGGCGTGTCCCACCGAGTCGATCCAGTACGGGCCGCTGGACGAGTTGCGGGAGCGGGCCGCCGCGCGGGTCGGGACGCTGCACGAGCGGGGGGTCCCCGAGGCGCGCCTGTACGGTCATGACCCGGCCGACGGGGTGGGCGGGGACGGCGCGTTCTTCCTGCTCCTCGACGAGCCCGAGGTGTACGGGCTGCCACCCGACCCGGTCGTGACCACCCGCGACCTGCCGAAGATGTGGAAACGCGCTGGCCTCGCCGCGCTGGCCATGGCGGCGGCGACCGTCGCCGCGTTCGTCGGAGGTTCCTCGTGAGTCCAGACCGTCCCCCGGTCGGTGACCTTTTCCGCCGCTTCCGCGACCGGTTGGCCGCCGAGGGCTCCGACCGTCCGGAGGCCGCCGTCCACGGCGGACCGGCGGGCACCGACGATCGGGCCGGCCTGATCGCGCCGCAGCGGACCGCCGAACTCCCCGGCCGGCGGGCTGGCCGCCGGGGCGGGCGTCGCGGCGGCGGCGAGGAACTGCGGGTGCCGGAGGCGGAGTTCACGTCGTACTACGGTCGGCCCATCCTGAAGGCGCCGGTCTGGAAGTGGGACATCGCCGCGTACCTGTTCACCGGCGGGCTGGCCGCCGGTTCGTCGCTGCTCGCCGCGGGTGGGCAGCTCACCGGGCGTCCGGCGCTGCGCCGTGCCGGTCGGGTCACGGCGTTGGCCGCCGTCAGCGCCAGTGCCGTGTTCCTGGTCAGGGACCTGGGCAGACCGGCGCGGTTCCACCACATGCTCCGCGTGGCCAAGCCGACGTCACCGATGTCGATGGGCACGTGGATCCTCACGGCGTACGGGCCGGCCGCCGGTGTCGCCGCGATCGCCGAGGCCGCCGGTCGGCTGCCCCGCCACGGCCGGTTCGGGCTGGTCGGTCGGGCGTTGCCGTCGGTCGGGCACGCCGCTGGGCTGCTCGCCGCCGGCACCGCGCCCGCGCTGGCCACGTACACCGGGGTGCTGCTCGCCGACACGGCGGTGCCGTCCTGGCATGAGGCGTACCCCGAGCTGCCGGTCATCTTCGCGGGCAGCGCGCTGGCCAGCGGCGCCGGCGTCGGTCTGCTCGCCGCGCCGCCGGCCCAGGCCGGGCCGGCCCGGCGGATGGCGGTGGCCGGCGCGGCGCTGGAGCTGTACGGCGCGCATCGGGTGGAGACCCGCCTCGGCCTGCTCAGCGAGCCCTACCGGCTGGGCCAGCCCGGTCGGCTGCTGCGCGCCGGTCGGCTGCTCACCGTCAGCGGGGTCGCCGGTGCTCTGCTCGGCCGGCGCAGCCGACTGGTCGGCGCGCTGTCCGGCGCTGCGCTGCTGGCCGCGTCGGTGGTGACCCGGTTCGGCATCTTCTACGGCGGCGTCGCCTCCGCCCGCGACCCTCGGTACACGGTGGTGCCGCAACGCGAGCGGGTGAACGCTCGGCGGACCGGAGGCGGATCTGGCGGCTGACTGAGCGGCCACACCGGTGTTGTGATCGAATGTCGGACGGAGGCGTTCAGGAGGCTGGTGCCCCTCCCGGTCTTCAAAACCGGAGTGGTCCGGGACCCGGGCCAGGCGGGTTCGATTCCCGTCCGTCTCCGCCAAACGGTTGCAGGAGATGACGCGATGGGCGACGGCCCGGTGGACCCGCGACGCCGGGTGCCCCGCACCGACACGCTGCTCGCCGACCCGCTGCTGGCCGCGGCCACCGCGACGCTGGGCCGAGACCAGGTCAAGGCGGTCGTCGCGCAGGCGCAGGACCGGGCCCGTCGCGGCGAGATCAACCCCGACGAGGTACGCGACGCCGCGGTCGCGGCGTTGCCCGCGCCCGGTCCTCGCGCGGTGCTCAACGCCACCGGCGTGGTGCTGCACACGAACCTGGGCCGGGCACCCTTGTCGCCCGCCGCGGTCGCCGCGGTGGTGGCCGCCGCCGGGCACACCGACGTCGAGCTGGACCTGACCACCGGCCGGCGGGCCCGGCGGGGCCGCGACGCACTCGACGCGCTGGCCGCCGCCGTGCCCGACGCGGACGCCGTGCACGTGGTCAACAACGGCGCTGCCGCGCTGGTGCTGGCCGCGACCGCGTTGGCCGCCGGCCGGGAGATCGTGGTCAGCCGAGGCGAACTCGTCGAGATCGGCGACGGCTTCCGCCTACCCGACCTGTTGGAGAGCACCGGCGCCCGACTGCGGGAGGTGGGCACCACCAACCGCACCGCGCTCGCGGACTACGCCGCCGCCCTCGGCCCGCAGACCGGTTTCGTGCTCAAGGTGCACCCGTCGAACTTCCAGGTCACCGGCTTCACCTCCGCCACACCCGTCCGGCAACTGGCCACCCTCGGCGTGCCGGTGGTCGCCGACATCGGCTCCGGCCTGCTCGCCGCCGACCCGCTGCTGCCCGACGAGCCGGACGCCGCCAGCACCCTTCGCGCCGGCGCCGCACTGGTGACCGCCAGCGGCGACAAGCTACTCGGCGGCCCACAGGCGGGGCTGCTGCTCGGTGCCGCGGACCTGATCGACCGGCTGCGCCGACACCCGCTGGCCCGAGCGCTGCGCGTGGACAAGATCACCCTGGCCGCGCTGGCCGCCACCCTGCACCGACCGGACACCCCCACCCGGACAGCCCTGCACGCCGATCCGGCCGCCCTGCGCGAGCGGGTGGAGCGGCTGCGTGACCGGCTCGGCGCGGACGGCCGCAAGGCGGAGGTGGTGCCGGCCGTCGCGGTGGTCGGCGGCGGCGGCGCCCCCGGGGTGGAGTTGGACTCGTGGGCGCTGAGCCTGCCCGAGCGCTACGCCGCGCCGCTGCGCACCGGCGACCAACCGGTCCTCGGTCGGGTGGTGCGGGGCCGGCTTCTGCTCGACCTGCGCTGTGTGCCCGCCGACGCCGACGAGGCCGTCCGACAGGCCGTGCTGCGCGTGCCCGGGGACGACTGAGCCGTGTTCGTCGTCGCCACCGCCGGGCACGTCGACCACGGCAAGTCGACACTGGTCCGGGCGTTGACCGGGATGGAACCCGACCGGTGGGCCGAGGAACGCCGCCGGGGCATGACCATCGACCTGGGCTTCGCCTGGACGACGCTGCCGTCCGGTGGCACGGTCGCGTTCGTCGACGTGCCCGGGCATGAGCGGTTCGTGCCGAACATGCTCGCCGGGGTCGGCCCGGTGCCGGCGGCGCTGATCGTGGTGGCCGCCGACGAGGGGTGGATGCCGCAGTCCGCCGAGCACCTGGCCGCGCTCGACGCGCTCGGTGTCGCGTACGGACTGCTGGTGGTGACCCGCTCGGACCTGGCCGACCCGGGACCGGCGACGGCCCACGCCCAGGCCCAGATCGCCGCGACCAGCCTCGGCACGGTGGAGGCGGTCGCGGTCAGCGGCCTGACCGGCGCGGGTCTGCCGGAGCTGCGTACCGCCCTGGACCGGCTCGCCGCCCGACTGCCGGCCCCCACGGTGCACGACCCGGTCCGGCTCTGGGTCGACCGTAGTTTCACCGTGCGGGGCAGTGGCACCGTCGTCACCGGCACCCTCGGCGCCGGTCGTCTGCGGGTGGGTGACGAGCTGGAGTTGGCCGGCGCCGACGAACCGGTCCGGGTCCGTGGCCTGCACTCCCTCGGCGAGGCGCGATCGGAGGCGACGGCGGTGGCCCGGGTGGCGGTCAACCTGCGCGGTACGTCCCGTGACCGACTCGGCCGCGGCGACGCGCTGCTCACCCCCGGCCGGTTCCACCACACCGATCTCGTCGACGTCCGGCTCACCGGCGACCCGGCCGCCGACCTGCCGGCCACCCTCACCCTGCACCTCGGGTCGGCGGCGGTGCCGGTACGGGTCCGCCCGCTCGGCCCGGACACCGTACGGCTGCGACTGGCCCGCCCCCTGCCGCTGCTGGTCGGCGACCGGGCTCTGCTGCGGGACCCGGGCCGCCACCACGTGGCCGGCGGGGTGCGGGTGCTGGACGTGGCACCGCCACCGCTGGCCCGCCGAGGGGCCGCCGTCGCCCGCGCACAGGTCCTCGCCGAACTGGACGGTCACCCCGATCTGGCCGGTGAGCTGCGCCGCCGCCGGCTGATCCAGGCCGGCACGTTGATCCGGATGGGCGTGCCGGTGCACGTCGCACCGGTCGCCGGCGACTGGTTGGCCGACCCCGCGCACTGGCGGCGACTCGGCGACCAGGTGACCGAGGAGGTCGCCCGCTACGCCCGGGACCACCCGTTGGAGCCTGGGATGCCGGTGGACGCGTTGCGCCAGCGCCTGGCCCTGCCCGACCGGGTGCTGGTCGAGGCGCTGGTCCGGCCGCCGCTGCGAATGCACGCCGGGCGGGTCGGGGCGGCGGGCGCCGACGCGCTGCCCGAGCCGGTGGCCCGGGCCGTGCGGCGGGTCCGCGCCGAGTACGGTGACCGGCCGTTCCGCGCCCCCGAGGCGGACCACCTCGTCGACCTCGGTCTGGGGCCCCGGGAGATCGGCGCGGCGGTGCGGGCCGGCGCCCTGCTGCGGCTGGCCGACAACGTGGTGCTGCTGCCCGACGCGCTCGACGACGCGGTCCGGGTGTTGGCCGGGCTGCCGCAGCCGTTCACCTTGTCGGCGGCCCGGCAGGCGTTGGACACCACGCGCCGGGTGGCGGTGCCCCTGCTGGAGCTGCTGGACCGGCGGGGCGCGACCCGCCGGCTGCCCGACGACGCCCGCATCGTCGTCACCTGAGGGCGTAGCGCGCGCCGGGTCAACCGCTGTCAGTCCAGGTCGGACATGTCGAGCACGAAGCGGTAGCGGACGTCGTTTCGCCGGAGGCGGTCGAGTGCCGTCTCCACCTGCGCCGACGGGAGCACCTCGACGTCGGCGGCGATGCCGTTGTCGGCGCAGAACTGGAGCATCTCGGCTGTTGAACGGCGGCCTCCGCTGCCGGCGGAGCTGAGCTTCTTGCGGCCGACAAGCAGGTCCATCGCCTCGACGGTGACCGGGCCCAGGTATCCGAGCAGGCTGAGGGTGCCGTCCATCGCCACCACCTTCAGGTACGGGGCAAGGTCGTGCGAAGCGGAGATGGTGTCGATGACGACGTCGAAGGTGTCGCGTGTCGCTGCCATCTGGCGGGTGTCGGTGGAGTCCAGGAGATCGTGTGCGCCGAGCCGGAGGGCATCGTCGCGCTTCTCCTGGGTGCGGCTGATGACGGTCGTGGTGGCGCCGAGTGCCACGGCCATCTTGACCGCGAGGTGACCCAGGCCGCCGAGCCCGGCCACGGCGACGCGACTGCCGGAGCCCACACCGAGGGAACGCAGCGGTTCCCAGACGGTGACGCCGGCGCACATCAGCGGGGCGGCTGCGGCCGGGTCGAGGCCGGAGGGGAGCGGGTAGGCGAAGCGGTCCCGCACGACGTACTCGCGGGAGAAGGCGCCCAAGGTGGTCGACCCGTCCCGCCGGTCGGTGCCGCCGTAGGTGAGAGTCGGGAAGGAGTGGCAGAAGTTCTCCTGTCCTGCTCGACACATGGCACAGGTGCCGCAGGAATCGACGATATTGCCCACCGCGACGCGGTCGCCGACCGAGAAGGCAGTCACCTCGGCCCCGGTCCCGGTCACCACACCGGTGAATTCGTGACCGGGCACCAGAGGCGCCTTCGCATGCTGGTCATGGTCGCGCAGGGAGTGCAGGTCGGTGTGGCACACGCCGCAGTAGTCGACTCGCACCGCCAGATCGTCTGAACGCAGGTCACGGCGTTCCAGCGACGTACGCCGCAGCGCCGTCGGGCCGCTCGCCCGCCATCCGATGGTCGTTCGCATACACACATTCCTTAAACAGACTGTTCGGTCTGTCGACCGTAGCGCTGGTCGCGGAGAGAAGCAAACCAACTGTTCTGTTGCTAGAGTGGCGGCATGCCGGAGCAGCCCCTGACCTCGCGCGGCACCGCGACCTACCAGCGCATCCTGGACGCCGCCACCGAGGAGTTCGCCCAGCACGGCATCGCCGGAGCGCGCATCGAACGCATCGTGACGGCGGCGCGCACCAACAAGGCGCAGCTCTACGGCTACTTCGGCGACAAGGAACGGCTCTTCGACGCGATCTTCCTCAGCTCACTGGAGCGCATCACGAACGTGGTGCCGATCGACGCTGACGATCTTGCCGACTGGGCCGTTCGCCTCTACGACGAATACCTGCGCCGCCCCGACCTCATCCGCCTCGCGACCTGGACGCGACTGGAGCGCCGGCCCGCCGGGCACCTAGTCGAGACCCACCAGCACTACGACGATCGCAAGCTGACGGCCATCGCCGAGGCGCAGGCCGCCGGGCGGGTACGTGCGGGCGACCCGTTCGACCTCATGGCTCTGGTCATCGCCATGTCCATGGCCTGGTCGCCGGTCAGCAACGTCTACGCGGCCAGCAACCAGGAACCCGACGACGTTCATGATCAACGCCGCGCCCTGCTGCGCGACTGCGTTCGGCGAGCCACTGTGCCGAGGGACCAGGATCAACCGGACCGTTGACCACCGCACGGCCGTCAGTCGCGGCCGATCCGGGGCTGACAACAGTGCGCCGAGGTGCGACGGTGGGCTGATGGTCGAGGCGATCCCCACCCGGTCACGAGCCTCCCGCCGCCGGTGGCGTGAGGTCGTCCCGGTGGTGCTGCGCTGGGCGCTGCCGCTGCTCTGGGTGCTGTGGGCGTCTCTGGCGTGGTGGGCCGAGCCGCGCGAGTCCACCGAGGCCCAGCTCGACCGCGATCTCGCGACTGGCCAGGTGGTGGACTTCCAGCGGGCGTCCGGCTGGGCCGACAACGGCTCGTACTGGGGTAGCCGGCCTCGGCCGCAGCATGCGACGAACGGCGGGATGCTTGTCTGGACCGTGCCGAACGGCCAGAGCCGGTACACCTTCGGTGCACCGCCCGCCTCGGACTCGTACCTCGCCGAGCCAGACCCGTCGGCGGGTGCCGGGCCGAGCTGGCGGGACACCCAGCTCGCCGCCATTTCTGACACCGGGCCCGCGGACAGCGGCCGCGCGCACCGGATCGGGAACGCCGCGGCGCTGCTCGCTGGTGTGCTGACCGTGCTCTGGCTGGGCCGGTTGATCGGTGGCGCGCCGCCGCTGGTCGGCACCCGGTGGTTCTGGTTCTGGGTCGGCCTTCTGCCGTTCGGGGTGGGTGTGCTGGCCTGGACGTACCGGGAGCTGTGGAGACCACCGCCGGTGCCGGTGCCCGGCCGTGGCTCGGGGTGGCGTGGGTTCGGCTGGCTGATCCTTGCCGCAGTCGGGATCAGCCTTCTGGTGTCCGTTGCCCGCATCGTGTTCGGGACGACGGTGGTGCCGGGCTAACCGGCCCCCGGGTCGTCGACGGTCACCTACGGTGACGCCATGGACCCTTCGGCGGTCTGGCGGGACCGGCAGCACCGATGGCGGATCGAGGCGTACCGCGCCCCTGACCTGCGCTTCGCCATCTACGCCACCAACGGCCCCACCGAATCCGTGCCGCTCTGGTTGTTCGGTATGTCGGCGCTGGCCCGCTGGTTGATGACCCACGCCATCTCGCTGGACGACCTGGAGGTCGACTGAGCGAGGGCGGAAACGGGCCCGGAGCCGGCCGCGCTGCGGTTGAGTGACCTGAGGCGGCGGACGGGGGTGCGCGATGGGCGGTCAGCTCGGGCAGCTGGCGCTGGTGGCCGTGCTGGTGCTGGTCAACGCCGCGCTGTCCGGCAGTGAGATGGCGTTGGTGACGTTGCGCGAGGGGCAACTGCGGCGGCTGGGCCGACGGACCCGCGCCGGTGACCGGTTGGTGCAGCTGTCCCGCGACCCGAACCGGTACCTGGCCACGATTCAGCTCGGCATCACCCTGGCCGGGTTCCTCGCCTCGGCGGCGGCCGCGGTGTCGTTGGCCGAGCCACTGGTCGGGCCGTTGAGCTTCCTCGGCGGGTTGGCCCGCTCGGCCGCGGTGCTGTTGGTGACCGTGCTGCTGACGTTCGTGACGCTGGTGTTCGGCGAGTTGGCCCCGAAGCGGTTGGCCATGCAACGGGCAGAACGCTGGGCGCTGCTGAGCGCCGGCCCACTGGACCTGCTCGCCCGCGTGTCCCGCCCGGCGGTGTGGCTGCTCAGCCGGGCCACCGACGCGGTCGTCCGGTTGGCCGGCGGTGACCCGCGGGCCAACCGTCAGGAGATGACCGAGGAGGAGCTGCGGGAGATGCTGGCCAGCCAGCGCGGCCTGTCGGCCCAGCAGCGGGAGATCCTGACCGGCGCGTTCGACATCGCCGGCCGGACGTTGCGGGAGATTCTGGTGGCCCGGCGGGAGGTGACGACACTGCCGGCCGACCTGACCGCCGACGAGGGGGTGCGGCAGCTCGCCGCCGCCGGGCGGTCCCGCGCCCCCGTCACCGGCCCCGGCGGCCTCGACGAGGTGCTCGGGGTGGTGCACATCCGCGACCTGGTGCAGGCCGGCTCCGCCTCGGTGGGCGAGCGGGTCCGGTCGCCGTTGCTGCTGCCGGTCACCCTGCCGGTCGCCGACGCGTTGCGTCAGCTCCGCCAGGAGCATCAGCAACTGGCCCTGGTGGTCGACGAGCACGGCGGCATCGACGGCATGGTCACCATGGAAGACCTGTTGGCCGAGGTGGTCGGCGAGTTGTACGACGAGACCGACCGCGACGTGCGCGGGGTGACCCGGGAGTCGGACGGATCCCTGCTGGTGCCCGGTGACTTCCCGCTGCACGACCTGCCCGACCTGGGGGTGCGACTGAGCTTCCCGTTGGCACGGGACTACACCACCGTGGCGGGGCTGGTCCTGGCCCGGCTGCGGCACCTGCCGGACGAACCGGGGGAGACGGTGCGGCTGCCCGGGTTGACCCTGGAGGTGGTGGAGGTCGGCGACCGGGCGGTACGTCGGGTGCGGCTGCGCGGGTTCACCCCCGACCGCTGACCTCCCCCAGAAGAGGGACAACAAGCCCAAATGCCGCCTCGGGTGGAAGCGTCCCGTTTACGGTGCGAGACGTGAAGGACCGAGGGTTGCGTACGTTCGTCACGGTGCTGGCCGGCCTCGCGGTCATCTACTTCGGCAGCACCGGCCGCAGCCCCGAGGAGGGCCGAGGCATCTCCGGCGGGGTGGTGATCCTGGCGTTGCTCGCCGCGTTGCTGGTGTGGCACCTGACCCGGCCGGGGGACAAGACGGTGAAGTAGACACCTCAACGGGCGGCGACGCGGGTGACCTCGCCGGCGGACTCCTCGCCGAGCGCCACCCGAACCAGCGCGGAGGCGAGCCGGCCGAAGTCCGGTTCCTCGACGAGGCCGGCCAACCTGTCCGGAGAGCCCGGCAGACCCAGCCGCTTCGCCCCGGCCAGCGCCCGACGGTCGACGTACGGGCGCAGGTCCGACCAGACCGCCTGGGCCTCGCGCAGGTAGATGTCCGCCCCGGTGGGGCCGATGCCGGGAAACTCGGTGAGCCGCCGACGCAGCCCCGCCGGGTCACCCCGCGCCTCCCGGTGCAGCCGGCGCAGGTCACCGTGCCAGCGGTCCAGGCACAGCCGGGCGCCGGTGCCGAGCATGGTGGCGGTCCGCTCGTCGTAGCGGCGGTAGTGGGCCCGGCCCAACGCGTCGACGCGTTCCTGCCAGGTGGCCGCCTCCATCGCCTGTGGTGTGCGGTAGCCCGCGGCGAACAGCTCCCGCGCGGCGTCCACCGCCAGGCACGCCCGGATCCGGGTGCTCAGCAGGGTGGCCAGCACCAACAACTGGTAGAGCGGCCCGGGGCGGTCGGAGAGCCGGATGCCGGCCTCCTCCGCGTACGTGCGGCCACGCCGGTCCAGCAGGACTCGCACCACCGTTCGATCGTTGCCCACACCGACGGGGTACCCGATCCGCGCCCCGCTAGCCGTTTCGCCGGTGAGCGGGGCCGGAATGCCGCCCGAGCGGGCGGGTATGCCGGGGTGTGGAGGCGGTCGATGCCGTCTGCCGTACCCGGAAGGGAGACACCGTGGTCAACCCGCAGCAGGAGGAGTTCCGGCGCAACGCCAAGGGAGCCACCAGCCAGGACAGCAAGGGGCCCAAGCCGACCGGGCACCCGCTCAACAGTGGCACGTCGCGCGGCGATGCCGGTCGGCCGGTGCCCAAGGGGCAGGTGTCGCCGTACGGGCCGGCCGGTGAACCGGTGGCCGACGACGACAGCGACACCCGGTAACTAGCGACCCCGACGTGACGGCCGCCGCAACCTGTTCCAGGTTGCGGCGGCCGTCAGCCCGTACGCCAGGTGCGGAATGATGTCGGAGATCCAGTCGGAGCGCCGCCACGTGCGCGGGTCACTGATCCCCAGGGCGGTGATCGACCCGTCGGTCATGGCCATCACGCCGGCGCCGAGCAGGCCGGTGGCCATCGGCAACGGCTGGCGCCGACCACCCGCGTAGAGCGCGAACGCGATGCCCGCGGTGATGCCCAGCCCGTAGCCGATCAGGGGCCCGAGGCCCGAGCGGCGGTTCGCCGCCTGGTCCCCGGACCCCAGGTCCACGTGCGCGATCCCGGCCAGCCGGTCGACGGTCTCCTGCGGAACGTTGCTCTCCGGCCGTCCCCGCAACGCGATGTCGAGGTAGCCGAGCACGTTCAGCGCGGTGCTGCCGACGGCGCCTGCGATGGCGCCGTCGGCCACGTCGACCCTCCTCACTTCGGGTCGCCTGGTTCGCGCTCGCTCTTCGGGCCGTACGTGCGCTCGCCGCGCACCACACCCCGCTGGCCGCGATCCTCCTGGAGGATCCTGTTGGCGACCTGGTTGGCCTTGCCGTCGGGTACCCGACGGCCGGAGTCGTCGATCGCGTTGCGCATCCGCGCCCGCTGCTTGTCGTAGGCGTTGCTGCCGGGCCGTGGTCCTGGCATCTGGAGCCTCCCTCGTCGCCATGGGCGTACCGCGGCCGTCTACCCGTCTGGTGGCGCGCCAACCTCGGGTCCTACCGGGGTGCGTGGACGACAGCGACGGGGCACTGCGCGTGGTGCAGCATCGACTGGCTCACCGACCCCAGCAGCAACCCGGTCACCTCGCCGCGCCCCTGCCCACCCACCACCGCCAGTTGGGCCGAGCGGGACGCCTCGGCGAGCACGGCTCCGGGCCGGCCACGTACCGCCCGGCAGGTCAGCCGCAGCTCCCGGTGGTCCTCGGTCAGCCCGGTCACCCACTCGGCGAGCATCCGCTCCTGCTCGGCGTGCAGCTTCGCCTCGTCGTACACCAGGGGTTGCATGTCGCCTGGGCCGCTGCTGCCCGGGTGCCGGTAGGCGTGCACCGCCACCAGCGGCACGCCGCGCGACACGGCGGTGTCGGCGGCGAAGTCGGCGGCCAGCCCGGAGGCCGGCGAACCGTCCACCGCGACCAGCACCGGCTCGTCGGGTCGTTGCGCGCCGCGGGCCACCAGCACCGGGCAGTCGGCGTACGCGGCGACCTGCACCGCGACCGAGCCGACGACCAGCGCGGAGAAGCCACCCAACCCGCGGTCGCCGAGCACGATGAGCGCGGCGGTGGGCGACTCACCCACCAGGACGGCGGCGGCCTCACCGTCGATGATCTCTCCGGAGATCGACAGCCCGGGTACGGTCGCCTCGGCCTCGGCCACCGCGGCTCGGACCAGTTCCTCGGCCCGCTGGCGCAGCCCACCGCCGGGCGGCGCGTCCGGGGCGGGGGAGGCCGGCACGTGCAGCAGCGGCCAGATGAACCCGTGTACGACCCGTAGTGGCCGCTGCCGGCGCGCCGCCTCCGTGGCGGCGAGGCGTACGGCGCGCAGCGCCGGCTCCGAGCCGTCCACGCCCACCACGACCGCTGCGCTGTTCGCCGAGTTCACCGCCCACCTCCCGCCCGGGGCCAGTATCGCGGGCGCGATCGCCTTCGCGCCGCGATACCGCCGAGTGCGCCGGGGTCGGTACGCTGGCGACGACCGGCCGGGAAGGGAGCGTTGTCGATGGGTGAACCGGAGCAGCCGAGCACCGCACGCATGATCGACTTTTGGCTCGGTGGGGAGCACCACTTCCCGGTCGACGTGGCCGCCGCGAGCGCGTTCGAGCAGGCGTACGGGCCGTGCGCGCCGGTGTTCCGGGAGTTGCGGGAGTTCCTGGGCCGGACGGTGCGGGCCATGGTCGCCCACGGCGTGGACGGTTTTCTGGTGTTCGGCGCCGGGGTGCCCACGATGGGCAACGTGCACGAGGTCGCCACCGACGCGACCGTGCTCTACACCGACGTCGACCCGGTGACCATCCGGCTGGGGCAGAGCATCCTCGCCGGCAGCGACCGGGCCGGTTACGGCTTCGGTGACGCGACCGACATCGGCACGATCGACCCGGCGCAGCTGCACCGGTTCGTTCCGGGTTGGGGCCGCAGGCCGGTCGGCGTGGTCTTTCTCGGGCTCGCCGCGTTCCTCGACGACGCTACGCTGACCCGCACGCTCGACGAGTTGTACGCCGGCGCGGCGCCGGGCAGCCTGCTGGCCGTGGACTTCGATACCGAGGAACTGGCGGGTCATCCACAGGCGCTGGCGATGATGGGGCCGCAGTTCCGGATGCGTCCACCGGCGGCGTTCGCGCCGCTGCTGGGTCGGTGGGCGCCGACGGCGGACGGGATCGTCCCGGTCGCCCAGTGGAGGCCGGAGGGCGCACCGGTGCAGGTGCCCGACGCGTTTCACGGTGTGCTCGCGACCCGTGGTGGCGACTGACCGCGCGGGTTCGCCGTCCGGGGTCGTCCGTATGATGCTTGCCCTGTAGCAAGCTTCTGGAGAGGACGACCATGGTGGACCCGCCGGACGTGGTGTCGCGCGCGCTGCGCGAGGCCCCGCCCGACCAGTTGGCGGAGGCGGCGGACCGGGCGATCCGGTCGACGCTGGGCGCGCTGCGCACCGACGTGTTCGTCGCCGACTACCGGATCAGCGGGCTCTGGCCGGTGCTGGATCCGGACCTGCCGGCGGCCGGGTTCCTGGCCTGCCACACCGTGGCCCAGCGGTGCTTCAGCAGCCAGCAACCGGTGCGCGACAGCGCCGCCGAGGGCCCCTGCCGGCTTTACCTGCCGTTGACGGTGTGGGGGGAGCGGCTGGGGGTGCTGATGATCGAGCTTCCCGCCGTCCCGGGTCCGACCGTCACCGGCCACGCGGCCGACATCGCCGGTGCTCTCGCGGTGGCGATGCGTGCGGCGGACCGGGAGACCGACCGTTACCGGCGGGCCCGTCGCCGTGAGCGGCTGACGATGGCCGCCGAGATGCAGTGGGATCTGCTGCCCGGGCGCGGCGTGGCGCACGACGCGTTCCACCTGGCCGGGCAACTCGAGCCGGCGTACACCGTGGGTGGGGACCACTTCGACTGGTCGCTGGACGGCGATCGGCTCACCGTGACCGTGCTCAACGGCGAGGGCAGTGGTCTGGCCGCGTCGATGCTGACGGCCGTCACGGTGAACGCGATGCGCAACGCGCGTCGCTCCGGTGGCGGCCTGGTGGAGCAGGCCGAGCTTGCCTCGGACACGGTCTTCTACCAGCACCGGGGCCGCCGGTACGTGTCCACCCTGCTGCTCGAAGTGGACACTCGCACCGGCCGGGTGCGGGCGGTCGACGCGGGCTCCCCGCACCTGCTGCGGATGCGCGGGGCGGTGGTGGAGCCGATCAAGCTGGATCAGCAGTTGCCGCTGGGCATGTTCGCGGAGACCCGCTACGAGCTGCAGGAGCTGCAACTCACGCCGGGTGACCGCCTCTTCGTGGTCAGCGACGGGGTGTGGGCCGCCGAACCACCGGGCCAGGAGCCGTACGGGCAACGGGTGATGGCCCGCTCCCTGCGCGCCACACGGTTGCAGCCGGCGGCTGAGGCGGTTGGTACGGTGATGCGCGAACTGCACGCCTACCACGCGGACTCCGATCTGCGCGACGACGCCGTCGTGGTCTGTCTGGACTGGCACGGTCCGCGTGAGCGGGGCAACGAGTGAGGGTCGCCACCGTTCCGTCCGGTGGGCACCAGCGCGACGACGGCAGGGGACATCGGGTGGAGCGACCTGCGGATCTCGCCGCGGCGATCGACGCGGCCGCCGGGACGTTGATCGCCGTGCTCGACTCGGCCGCGGCGCGGCACCAGGTGCCGCCCACGCAGTTGCGGGTGCTGACCCTGATCAGCAGTCGACCGGAGACCAATGTCAACGGGTTGGCGGAGCTGCTGGATGTGGTGCCGTCGTCGGCGAGCCGCCTCTGCGACCGGCTGGAGGCGACCGGCCTGCTGCGCCGGGTGCCCGATCCGCGCGACCGGCGTGAGGTGCGGTTGGTGGCGACCGCGGCGGCGCTGACCCTGCTGCGGCAGTTGGCCGAGCAGCGGCAGCGAGCGGTGCAGTCGGTGCTGGATCGGATGCCGGCGCGGATGCAGCACGATCTGTTGGTGGCGTTGGTTGCGTTCGGTCGGGCGGCGACCCAGGCGGTGCCCGAGCAACAGCCCGACGTGGTGGTGCAGACGGCCTGAGCGGTCCACCCTGTCCTCTAGTATCCTAGGACGCTCTACGCGTGGTGATCCACACCACAGTGCGCAAAGCCGCACCAAGCCGCACCGGCGGCGCCCGAGGCGCTGGGGGAAGCCCGATATAGTGACAACGCACTTAGCCGGCCCGTGATCTTCGAAGATCACGGGCCGCATCAGGGAAGAGGCCCCGCCCGGGGCCGCAGGGGGAGCCGGCGATGGCCGGCCCGACAGCGCGTACGACCCTCCGCCGCGCCCGACGTCGGCCGGGGGGCCTGCGTGCCGTGGAGGAGGATCGGTGTCGCGTCGGCCGGCTCGGGCAGAGCAACCGAGGGACACCGGTGACGAGGCCCTCGGCAACCAGGTGCTCACCCTGGCCAACCTGATCAGCTTCGTGCGGCTGCTGGGCGTACCCCTGTTCCTCTACCTGTTCCTCGTCGAGCGGGCCGACGTGGCGGCGATCATCGTCCTGGCCATCGGCGGCACCACGGACTGGGTCGACGGTTGGATCGCCCGCCGCCTGCACCAGGTGAGTCGACTCGGGGAGCTGCTCGACCCGTTCGCCGACCGGCTCTACATCCTTGCCACCCTGGTCGCCTTCACCGCGCGGGAGGTGGTGCCGTGGCAGTTCACCGCGGCGCTGCTGGCCCGTGAACTGCTGCTGCTCGGCTCGCTGGCGGTGCTGCGCCGCTTCGGCTACGGGCCGCCGCCGGTGCACTACGTGGGCAAGACCGCCACCTTCCTGCTGCTCGCGGCGTTCCCGGTGCTGCTGCTGGCCACCGAGTGGAGCGCGGCGGCGACGGCGACGGCCGCGATCGGTTGGGCGTTGGCCTGGTGGGGGCTGGTGCTCTACTGGGTGGCCGGCGGGATGTACGTGGTGCAGGCGGCTCGGCTGGTGCGCGCCGCGCGTGGCCGGGGAGCGGCGCAGTGAGCGCCCCGCGGCCCGAGAAGCCCCGCCAGGACCGGGTGTACGCGCCGGACTTCCTCACCGAACTGTTTCGCAACCCGCTGGATCCGGGGTACGCGGACGCGGCGGCCGCCCGCCGTCGTTCCGCGTCCGCCACGCCGGCCCGGGGGTGGCGTGCCTGGCCGACCCGGTCGGTCAGCCTGGTCGTGGTGGTGATGCTCGGTTTCCTGTTCGCGGTCGCGTACCGGCAGACGATCGCGGACGAGCCGGGGCGCAGCCAGGCCCGTTCCGGTCTGGTGGCGCAGATCAAGGAGCGGGAGAGCCAGACCGATCGGTTGTCCACGCGAGCGGACCAGCTGCGTGAAGAGGTCAGTCGGCAGCGGGACGCGGCGTTGAGCGGGTCGGCCGCCGCCCGGCTGCGGGACCTGGAGGCGAGCACGGGGCTGGGTCGGGTGCGCGGCGATGGTGTGGTGGTGCGGTTGGCGGACGCACCGGACAACGCGGACGCGGTGACCGGTGCCGGCGCTGGGCCGTCGCGGGTGCTCTACAGCGACCTGCAGGGGGTGGCGAACGCGTTGTGGAGTGCCGGCGCGGAGGCGATCGCCATCAACGGGCAGCGGTTGACGGCGACGTCGACGATCCGTTCGGCGGGTGAGGCGATGCTTGTGGATTTCCGGCCGGTGACCGGGCCGTACGAGGTGTCGGCGATCGGTCCGGGTTCGCTGCGGCGCAAGTTCGCGGACAGCCGTAACGCGGCGTTGATGCGGGAGGTCGCGCAGACGACCGGGTTGTCGTTCGGTGTGCGGGAGTCGGACGACCTCACCCTGCCGGCGGCTCCGGAGCCGCAGCTACGCTACGCGAAGCCGTCGGTCAGTCCGAGCCCTTCCGCGTCGGGTGTCCGGTCCGGCAGTCCCGGGTCGTCCGGCCCGAAGACGACCACTAGCCCCTCCGGAGGTGGCCGATGATCGCGGTGCTGGCGTTGCTCGCCGGTGTGGTGCTCGGTGTGTGGCTTGATCCCACAGTACCGGCGGCGTTGCAGCCGTACCTGCCGATCGCGGTGGTTGCCGCGTTGGACGCGGTGTTCGGTGGTGTGCGGGCCCGGTTGGACCGCATCTTCGACGACAAGCAGTTCGTCGTGTCGTTCATCTCGAACGTGCTGGTTGCCGGTCTGATCGTGTATCTGGGTGACCAGTTGGGGGTGGGCGGGCAGTTGTCCACCGGTGTGGTCGTCGTGTTGGGCGTCCGCATCTTCGGCAACGTGGCGGCGATCCGTCGGCACCTGTTCCGGGCGTAGGTTTGACGGCGATGAGTGACGAGCAGACCGACACGGGGACCGGGTGGCCGCAGCCGGCGGGTCCGGCGCGGCCGGGTGGGCCGGCGGGTGAGCCGGATCCGCGGCCGGATTCGCCGGATCCGGACGAGTTGAGCCCGTTGGTCCCGCAGGAGCCCGTGGAGCCGGAGCGGCCGGACGCGGATCCCGCTGTGGAGCCGGGTGCGGAGCCGGTCGATGACGGTGCGACGGTGGACCTGAGCGCCATGTCGCGGTCGGGGGAGCCGGTGGCGGGTTCCGACGGGTTGGCGGAGCCTGCGGGGGAGCCGGAGCCGACCGGGGAGCCGGAGCCGGCCGGGGAGCCGGAGCCGGCCGGGGAGCCGGAGCCGGCCGGGGAGTCGGTGGCGCCGGTGGCGGCGGGTCGGTCCCGGTGGAGTGGCGCCGGGGTGATGATCGTGGCGTTGTTGGCGTTGTTGGGCTTCACGTTGGTGGTGCAGTTGAAGACGACGTCGACGGATCCGACGTTGGGGGCGACGCGCCAGGAGGACCTGGTCCGGATCCTGTCGGATCTGGATGCGCGGGAGAGTCGTCTCCAGCAGGACATTCGTGCGTTGGAGGACAGTCAGCGGCAGTTGCACTCGGGTGAGCAGGGCCGTCAGGCGGCGTTGGACGAGGCGACGCGGCGGGCGGACGAGCTGGGCATCCTGGCGGGTACGTTGCCGGCGGTCGGGCCGGGGCTGACGGTGCAGTTCGATGCGGGTGTCCAGCCGATCACGGCGAACCGGGTGTTGGACGCGGTGCAGGAGCTGCGGGGTGCGGGTGCGGAGGCGATGCAGATCTCCGGTGGTGACCGGGCGACGGTGCGGGTCATCGCGTCGACGTACTTCCTCGATGACAACGGGTCGTTGGTGGTGGAGGGGCGTCGGTTGACGGGGCCGTACACGATCACGGTGATCGGTGATCCGGCGACGATGCGTACGGCGTTGAACATTCCTGGTGGGGTGGTGGCGTCGGTCCGGGGCGTCGGCGGTAACGTGACGTTTGGGGAGCGTGAGGTTGCCGAGGTTTCGGCGCTGCACGCTCCGATCAAGTTGGAACACGCCCGTCCGGTCTCCTGACCGGCGCGGCCGCGCCGGGCCCGGGTGGTCCGGGGCACCGATGGATGAAGGACGCGTCTGGTGATTCCTGAGGATCTGCGATACACCGCCGAGCACGAGTGGGTGGCGGGTGACGGCACGGGTTCGATCCGGGTCGGCATCACGCACTTCGCGC
The DNA here is from genome assembly GCF_016907275.1 of Micromonospora luteifusca. Taxonomy (NCBI): domain Bacteria; kingdom Bacillati; phylum Actinomycetota; class Actinomycetes; order Micromonosporales; family Micromonosporaceae; genus Micromonospora; species Micromonospora luteifusca. The sequence goes on along the minus strand of NZ_JAFBBP010000001.1, from coordinate 7,013,218 downwards.
AGGACGCGCTGGGTGACATCGTGTACGTGCAGTTGCCCGAGGCGGGTGCGGTGGTCGCGGCCGGTGATTCGCTGGGTGAGATCGAGTCGACCAAGAGTGTGTCGGAGATCTACGCGCCGGTGGCCGGTACGGTTTCGGCGCGCAACGAGGCGTTGGGTGACACGCCTGAGCTGATCAACACTGATCCGTACGGTGAGGGTTGGTTGGTGGAGATCACGCCGAATGATCCGACGGCGACGGACGGGTTGCTGACGGCGGGCGCTTATCAGAAGATCACCGAAGGCTGAGTGTGCTTGTTCCGGTGCGTGGGCTGTCTGCGCGCGTCCGGTTGCCCTGCATTTCGGCGCTGGCTAGGCTCGCCCAGTCGACCGAGAACCCAATAGTTGAGCGTTGCGGAATTGCCTTCCCGGGCACGGGGAGCCAGCCGCCGGGTGAACGAGCGCCCGGCGGCCAGACCCGCCATTACCCGACGCCGACCGAACAGATCCGTGAGGTGGTCCCATGACGCGGCCAGACGACGAGTTCCCCCCACTCGACGTCACTTCGACGCTCAATCTCGGTTCGCTCGACGAAGTGCTGGAGGGGCCGGACACCGATGTGGTGCCGAGCCGGATGTCCGGTTCGTTGCCGCCGGGTATGGCGCTGCTGGTGGTTCGTCGAGGCCCGAATGCGGGTGCCCGGTTCCTGTTGGACCACGATGTGACGACCAGTGGCCGGCACCCGGACAGTGACATCTTCCTCGATGACGTGACGGTGTCGCGTCGGCACGCGGAGTTCCACCGTGACGGTGGGACGTTCACGGTGCGCGACGTGGGCAGCCTGAATGGCACGTACGTGAATCGTGAGCGGGTCGAGGCGGCCACGCTGAGCAATGGTGACGAGGTTCAGATCGGTAAGTTCCGGGTGGTGTTCATCGCCGGTCCGCGCCCGGAGGAGGAGGCCGGCCGGGGGTGAACGAGCCTGCGGCCTCCACGTCACCCGGGGCGGCTCGGTCTCAGCCGCTGATGAGCATCGGTGAGGTGCTTGGGCAGTTGCGGGTGGATTTTCCGGACACCACGATTTCGAAGCTGCGGTTCCTTGAGGCCGAGGGTCTGGTCGAGCCGCAGCGGACGGCGGCGGGTTACCGGAAGTACAGCTGGGACGATGTGGCGCGGTTGCGGTTCGTGTTGACCGCGCAGCGGGACAAGTACCTGCCGTTGCGGGTGATCCGTGAGCAGTTGGCGGAGTGGGACTCGTCCGGTGAGCAGCCGGGGCGGTCGCGTCCGGCGTTGGTGGCGGTTGGTCCCGATGGTGCGGTGCCGGGTCGTGAGTCGGTGGAGCCGGCCGAGTCGTCGCAGGTGCGACTCGGCCGGGCGGACCTGGTGGCGCGTAGTGGGATCGACGAGTCGACGCTTGTGGAGTTGGAGCGGCTCGGTGTGCTGGTGTCGGATCCGCCGGGGTGGTATGACGCGGACGCGTTGATCATCGCGTCGGCGGTGGCGGGTTTGGCGTCGTACGGGTTGGAGCCGCGGCACCTGCGGGGTTATCGGACGGCGGCGGACCGTGAGGTCGGTTTGTTCGCGCAGTTGGTGGCGCCGTTGGCGCGGCAGAGTGATCCGGCGGCGCGGGCGCGGGCGGCGGAGACGGCGCGTGAGTTGGTGGCGTTGTCGGAGCAGTTGCACGCGGCGTTGGTGCGGGTGGGTTTGCGTTCGACGTTGGGTCGGTGAGGGTGCCCGGCGGGCGGTGGCTGAGCGGAAAGATCTCTTCCGGGAAGCGTGCCGTAGGCTTGCCGGGGTAACCCCTTTCTGGCGCGGACGTGGTGCTGTAGCGCATGGGACGGCCGTGTCGCGGTCCGTGTACCGTGCAGGGAAGGGTGCGGTGCGGCGTAGGTGACAACGACACGGAGGCGGCGGTGCGCGAGCTGAGCGTGGTCGGAGTTCGGGTGGAGCTGCCCAGCAACCAACCGATCGTCCTGCTCAGGGAGGTCGAGGGGGACCGCTATCTGCCGATCTGGATCGGCGCGGTCGAGGCCACGGCTATCGCTTATGAGCAGCAGGGGGTCAAGCCGGCCCGGCCGTTGACGCATGATCTTCTGCGGGACGTGTTGGCGGCGTTGAAGGCGCCCTTGCAGGCGGTGGAGATCACCGAACTCAAGGAGAACGTGTTCTACGCGGACCTGTTGATCGGCGACGGGGTGCGGGTGTCGGCGCGGCCGAGCGATTCGATCGCGTTGGCGTTGCGTGTCGGTGCGCCGATTCGTTGTGCGGAGCAGGTCCTCAGCGAGGCGGGGATCGTCATCCCTGATGAGCAGGAGGACGAGGTGGAGAAGTTCCGTGAGTTCCTGGACCAGGTGCGTCCGGAGGATTTCGCGGGCTGAGGCTGCTGCTCCCGGCGGTCACTGTGGGTGATTCCGGTGCGGTTGGTGATCTTTCTCGGTGGCTGCGCGGCGTGTCGCGTCGGTTCCTCCGTGGTAACCCCTGACGGTGCCTATAGGGTTTCCTTGTCGAGGGGTGCGCGTCCCGGAAACGACGCGTCGCCACACTGACGGGGAGGTTGTCCGGATGCACGAGCCGCAGGATTCCGATCCGGGTAGAGAGTTGAACGAGCCGGGTGCCTCGTCGCCAGCTGTGGCGGCTGAGGGTGACGGTTCGGTCGGCTACCGGGGTGTGACGGCCTGCCATGCGGTGGGCATCAGTTACCGGCAGTTGGATTACTGGGCGCGGACGACGCTGGTGGTGCCGAGCGTGCGTGACGCCTCTGGTTCGGGGACGCAGCGGTTGTATTCGTTCCGGGACCTGGTGGTGTTGAAGGTCGTGAAGCGGTTGTTGGACGCGGGGGTGTCCCTGCAGAACATCCGTAAGGCGATTGAGGCGCTGCGGTCGCGTGGTGTGGAGGATCTGGCCGGGATCACGCTCATCTCTGATGGGACGACGGTCTATGAGTGCCGGTCCCCCGAGGAGGTGGTCGACCTGTTGCAGGGTGGCCAGGGTGTCTTCGGGATCGCGATCGGTGGGGCTTTCAAGGAGATCCAGGGGTCGTTGTCGCATCTGCCGGCGGAGCCGGCGACGAGCGGCCCGGTGGAGCCGGCGGTGGCGCCGGAGTCGGATCCGGTGGGCGATGAGTTGGCGGCGCGGCGGGCGCGGCGCCGGGCCGGCTGAGCGGCGCGTTTTCCGGTTTTTTTCCGATTGGTTTTCTCGCGACCGTCGGTGACGGTGGCAGGGCCTGACAGGCCGGTGCGCTCCCTTGTGGATACGGTGGGTGTCGCTGTGGTGGCCGGTTGTGGAAATACCAGCCGGTAGTGGTGACGGAGCGTGTTCGTCCGCCTGTCGGGAATCCGATACCGGGGCGCTGACCGGAGGCGGTTGACACGCTATGGTCCCTCACGGTTCTGGACCCTTCACCCCCCGGAGGAACTACCGTGACGGTTACGGAAGAAACGGCTCCCGCTTCGCACTACGCGCGCATTGGCGGTGCCAGTTCGGTCAAGGCGGCTGTTGAGCTGTTCTACGACAAGGTGCTGGCGGACCCGGACTTGGCGGGTTACTTCACCAGTGTGGACATGGCTGGTCAGCGGCGGCACCTGGCGTTGATGTTGACCGTGGTGCTGGGTGGGCCGAACGAGTACACCGGCCGTGGGTTGGCCGAGGCGCACCAGCCGTTGAACATCCCGGTGGAGCACTACGCGAAGGTGGGCGTGCACCTGACGGCGACGCTGACCGAGCTGGGTGTGCCGGCGGACATCCTCGCTGACGTGCAGACCGTGCTGGGGCAGGTGCAGGACCAGGTGGTGGCCTCCGGAAACCGGTCGGGCGTCTGAGCGTGGACGCGGCCCGACTCAAGCAGAGCTGGTCCCTGGTCGCCGGCCACGGCGACCAGGTGCCGCTCTATTTCTACTCGACGTTGTTCCTCGCTCATCCTGAGACGCGGCAGATGTTCCCGACGAACATGGCCGGGCAGCGGGACCGCCTCGTGACCGCGTTGGGGCACATCGTGTCCAACGTGGACCAGTTGGATCAGCTGGTGGGTTTCCTGCAGGACCTCGGCGCGGACCACCGCAAGTTCGCGGTACGCGCGGAGCACTACCCGGCGGTCGGTGAGGCGCTGCTGGCGACGCTGCAGCATTTCCTCGGGGAGCAGTGGACCGACGAGTTGGCTCAGGAGTGGACAGCCGCGTACGGGTTGATCGCGCAGGTGATGACGGAGGCGGCGCAGGCCGCCGAGGCGGTGAACCCGCCGTGGTGGGTTTCCGAGATCGTGGCGCACGAGCGGCGGGCGTTCGACGTGGCGGTGTTGACGGTGCGTCCGCAGTACCTGTTGCCGTTCACCCCGGGTCAGTCGATCGGGGTGTCGCACCCGTCGGTGCGTTCGTGGCGGTACTACTCGCCGGCGAACGCCCCCCGCGCGGACGGCACCCTGGAGTTGCATGTGCGGGCCGCGCCGGGCGGCGCGGTGTCGTCGCGGCTGGTGTATGGGTCGGCGGTGGGTGATCGGATCCACCTGGCCGCACCGGTCGGAGACCGACTGGGCTTGTGGTCGGCGGGTTCCAGTGATCTGTTGTTGCTGGTCGCGGGGACCGGCTGGGCGCCGATGAAGGCGTTGGTGGAGCAGGTCGCGGCGGAGGGTTCCCGCCGCCGGGTGGACCTGTACGTGGGGGCCCGTTCCCGCAGCGAGCTCTACGACAGCGACGCGATCGACAAGATGGCGTCGTCGTACCCGTGGTTGACGGTGACCTACGTGGTGGGTGCCGATGTGAACCGGCCGGGGGAGTTCGTGCAAGCGGTGGACCGGGCGTTGGCCGACGGCGACTGGCGTTCCCGGCACGTGTTCGTGTGCGGATCGGACCAGATGGTTTCGCACGCGGTCCAGACGTTGGGCCAGGCGGGTTTCCACGCGGGTCAGGTGCACCACGAAGGCCTGGGTGATCAGTGGTACGGCCCGGCCTGGCGTACGGCGGTGCAGCAGGCGCCCGTCGGTGACACTTCGGGAGGTGGGCACAGGTGAGCGCGAGGAGTGAGCTTGCGAGCCCCGCAGTCGCGAACGAAAGGCGGGCGCGGTGAGCGCGAGGAGTGAGCTTGCGAGCCCCGCAGTCGCGAACGGAGGCGAGCACAGGTGAGCGCGACCCCGATCAGCCGGTACGACGGGATACAGGTATCCGGCGGTGTGCAGGTGCGGATGACCTCCGACCGGGTCCGGAGGTGGGAGTTCGGTGCCGCGTCGTTCGCGCGGCGTGGCTATGACAACGCCGACGTGGACCGCTTCCGGGTGCAGGTCGCCGACGAGTTGGATCTCCTGGCGACGCAGATCGCGACGTTGCGGGCGGAGAATGAGCGGCTGACCGACCGGGTGGAGTTGCACCGGCACGGGGTCATCCCGAGCACGGGGGCGGCGGCGAAGGTCCCGGCGGCGCGGGAGGTGAATCTGCTGTCCGCGGCGCAGCGGGAGGCGGAGCAGATCATCGCGCAGGCGCATGACTACGCGCGGCGGGTCGCCGAGTACGCCCGGGTGCAGTACGAGAGTTACATGCACGCGGCGGAGGCGGAGGCGAAGCGGGAGGCGGAGCGGGCGGTGACGGAGTACCGCAGCGCGGCGGGGTCGAGCTTCGACGACACGGTGGCGACGCGCGAGGCGTTGCGGATTTTCGGCGAGATGATGGTGTCGCACATGCAGGCGGCGGCGCGGCATCTCGACGACGGCAGTGAGCAGTTGGCCCGCACGATGGACCGGATCGCGGCGGAGACGCCGGGCGCGCCGTTCGTCGGCGGTGTGGTGGGGCAGTCGGAGTTGCCGCGCCACCAGCATCGGTGATCACCGCACGGGTGGGGTCACCTGAGGGGACCCCACCCGTGGTGGTCAGCTGAGGCGTTGCTCGAGGTGGAAGGTGACCTCGGCGCCGGCTTCGCTCTTGCCGATGGCCTTGCACAGTGCGGCCCGGATGGGCAGCCAGTGCGGGCCGACGCCGGAGGGCATGAGGGTGGCGTTGAACGGGTGGCCGTCGATCGTCCCGGTGACCTTGACGGCGCGGCGGGTGCCGAGCAGCTCCGCGGAGTCGGGCACGGTCACGTAGGTGGCGAACGCGCCGTCCTTCTCGATGGGCGCGGTGAAGCGGTGGTCGAGTGGTTGCGGGTCCATTGCTCTCCTCCGTGGGGCCGGTCAGGTCGTGACGGCGTGGATGGCGTCGACGATCGGTGTGGACCCGCCGACGAGTTCCAGGGTCGCTGCGGTGGTGCCTGGTTCGTCGAGCAGGGCGACGAGGACGTCGGCGACGTCGGCGCGGCTGATCGCGCCCCGGCCCGCGTGTCGGGTGAGGGTGACCCGGCCGGTGGGCTCATCGTCGGTGAGCCGCCCGGGGCGTAGCACCGTCCAGGCCAGGTCGCGGCCGCGCAGGTCGTCCTCGGCGGCCTTCTTCGCCCGCAGGTACGCCGCCCACACGTCGTCGGTGCCGGCGGAGGGTGGGGCGTCCACGCCCATCGAGGAGACCAGCAGGTAGCGGTGGACACCGGCGCGGGTGGCGGCGTCAGCGAGCAGCGCGGCGGCGCCCCGGTCGACGGTGTCCTTGCGCGCGGCGCCGCTGCCGGGGCCGGCACCCGCGGCGAAGACCACGGCGTCGGCGTCGGTGAGGTGCGCGGCGACCTCCGCGGCGTCGGCGTGTTCCAGGTCGCACACGACGGGGGTGGCACCGGCGGCGCGCAGCGTGGCGGCCTGCGCGGGGTTGCGGATCAGCCCGACGGCGGTGTCGCCGCGTCCGGCGAGGTGGCGTTGCAGCAGTAGGGCGATCTTGCCGTGGCCTCCGGCGATGACGACACGCATACGCCCAACCTACCGGCGGTGTCGGTGGCAGTGGCGACGCTGGAGGGCGCCGGGGGTGGTTTCCTGGCCGGCGACCTTGACCTTGACCTTTGGGTAACCCCCAGCCTGGTGCGTACCGGTCACGGTGACCGGCACGAGGAGGATGTCGACGTGGAGTTGTTGACCATCGGGGCGTTCGCGCAGGCGGCGAGGCTGACGCCGAAGGCGCTGCGCCTGTACGACCAGGTGGGGCTCCTGCCGCCGGCCGCGGTCGATCCCGAGTCCGGGTACCGGCTCTACGACCCGGACCAGTTGCCGTTGGCGCGGTTGGTCGCCCAGTTGCGCCGCATCGGTATGCCGTTGGCGAAGATCCGCGCCGTGTGTGCCTTGGAGCCGGCGGCGGCGGCGGAGGCGATCACCGCGTACTGGCAGCAGGTCACCGCCGATACCGCGGCTCGGGCGCGGCTCGCCACCGTCCTCGTGGACCACCTGTGTGAAGGGGGCACCACCATGTCTGAGGCGAAACCCGCCCTTGCCGTCCGCTACGCCGCTGGTTGTGAGACCGGGGCCGTGCGCGACAGCAACGAGGACGCCGCGTACGCCAGCGGACGGTTGCTGGCCGTCGCCGACGGTATGCGAGGACCCGGTGGCGCTGCCGCCAGCGCTGCCGCCATCGACGCCCTGCGACCGTTGGAACTGGCCGACGTTCCGGCCGCCGACCTGCTGACGATGCTCGCTGGTGCGGTCACCGACGCCGAGCGCACCGTGCGCGCGTTGGAGACCGACGAGTACCAGCCGGTCACCACGCTGACGGCTCTGCTGTTCAGTGGCTCCCAACTGGCCCTGGTGCACGTCGGTGACACCCGGGCTTACCTCCTGCGCGGCGGTGAGTTGTCCCTGCTCACCCAGGATCACACCTGGGTGCAGGCCCAGGTGGAGCAGGGCAGGCTCGACCGGGACCAGGCCGCCGCGCATCCGCAGCGCGCCGTGCTGGTGCGCGCCCTCGGCGGCGGCCAGCAGGCCGAGGCGGATCTTGCGCTCCGCACCGCCCTGCCCGGTGATCGGTACCTGCTGTGCTCCGACGGGCTGTCCGCCGTCGTCGATCGTGCCGACCTGCGGTCGACGCTGAACACGGCAACCGATCCCGAGCAGGCGGTGCGGACACTGATCGGTCTGGCCGAGACCGCAGGGGCGCCGGACAACATCGCCTGCGTCGTCGCCGACACCGTCGCCGCGTAGAGCGCGACAGCCACCGGCCGTCGGCGCGGTCAGCGCGACGCCGAGCCGCCCACGCCGCGCTGACCGCGACTTCGAGGCGCCCGCGCCGCGCTGACCGCGACGCTGAGCCGCCCACGCCGCGCAAAGCACGACGCTGAGCCGCCCACGCCGCGCAAAGCGCGACGCCCACGCGAGGCCGAATCCCCGACCTGCGACCGTCCGGCGAACGGCGGGTGGCCGGGGGTTCGGCGTCGGCGGGTGGGTTGAGGCAGCATTGAGGGGTGACGGAGAGCCTCGACGCGTTGACCTCGCTGCTGGCCGGGGGTGGGGTGGTGGTGCTCAGCGGTGCCGGCCTGTCCACCGAGTCGGGCATCCCGGATTATCGGGGGCCCAGCGGCGTGGCCCGGCGGCACACCCCGATGACCTTCCAGGCGTTCACCCGCGATCCCCTCGCACGGCGGCGCTACTGGGCGCGTAGCCACCTGGGGTGGCGGTTGATCGCGGGTGCGGCACCGAACGCCGGGCACCGGGCGGTGGCGGGGCTGCAGCACGCCGGTCTGGTCGACACGGTGATCACCCAGAACGTCGACGGTCTGCACGGTGCGGCGGGCAGCACGTCGGTGATCGAGTTGCATGGCCGTCTGGATGAGGTGACCTGCCTGGACTGCGGCAACCTGACTTCCCGGGAGGAGTTGGACCGGCGACTACGCGAGGCCAACCCGGACTTCGTGGCGCAGGTCGCCGCGGTGAACCCGGACGGTGATGTTGATCTCCCCGACGAGCAGGTGGCGGCGTTCCGGCCGGTGGACTGCGGGATCTGCGGCACCGGGATGTTGAAGCCGGACGTGGTGTTCTTCGGGGAGACGGTGCCGCCGCAGCGGGTGCAGCGCTGCTTCGCGGCCGTGGAGCAGGCCCGGTCGTTGCTGGTGCTCGGGTCGTCGTTGACGGTGATGTCCGGGCGCCGTTTCGTGATTCGGGCGGCGAAACTGGGCATTCCCGTCGCGATCGTCAACCAGGGGCCGACCCGTGGCGACGGCTACGCCACGGTATGTGTCGACGCGCCGCTGGGTGCGTTGTTGCCGGAGTTGGCCGCGCGGGTCGCCGGTGAGGCGGCGACGGCGGTCGGGGTGTGACGGCGCAGGCGCGCAGCGCGGTGGGCTCGGCCCCTGGGTGGGACATCTGCCGGAAACACCGGCGCTGGTAGCGTTGACCATGCCGGTAACACCCACGTGGGAGAGACCGCCCGACAGCACGCAGGGCGGCGCCGAAGGGGCAAATCCTCCCCGGAACCTCTCAGGCAAAAGGACCTCGTGGGCAGGCACTGTGGAGCACTCCTGCGGGGTGTGACAGAGGGGGAGGCCGACACGTCGACCTCGCCCCGGGAGTGCCCCCATGACCGTAGAGCAGTTCGCCACCCGTCACATCGGTCCCGGCCCCGACGATGAGCGTCGGATGTTGGAGGTCGTCGGGCACGACTCGATCGACGAGCTGATGGACGCCGCGATCCCCGAAGTGATCCGCTGGCACGGCACCCTCGACCTGCCGGACCCGGCGACCGAGGCGGAGACGATCGCCGAGCTGCGGGCCCTGGCGGCGCGCAACACCGTCGCCGTCTCCATGATCGGGTTGGGTTACCACGGCACGCACACCCCGGCGGTGATCCGCCGTAACGTGCTGGAGGACCCGGCCTGGTACACGGCGTACACCCCGTACCAGCCGGAGATCAGCCAGGGTCGCCTCGAGGCGTTGCTGAACTTCCAGACGATGGTCACCGACCTGACCGGGTTGGCGACCGCGAACGCCTCCATGCTCGACGAGGGCACCGCCGCCGCGGAGGCGATGACCCTCGCCCGCCGGGCGTCCAAGAGCAAGAGCCCGGTGTACGTCGTCGACGCCGACGCGTTGCCGCAGACCATCGCGGTGATCACCAGCCGGGCGGAGCCGCTCGGCATCGACGTGCGGGTCCTCGACGTCGAGCGCGACGAGTTGCCGGCGGAGTTCTTCGGCCTGCACCTGCAGTACCCCGGCGCCTCGGGTGCGGTGCGCGACCACGCGACGCTCGTCGAGGCGGCGCACGCCGTCGGCGCCCTGGTGACCGTCGCCGCGGATCTGCTGGCGTTGACGCTGCTGCGCGCACCGGGGGAGATCGGCGCGGACATCGCCGCCGGCACCACGCAGCGGTTCGGCGTACCCATGGGCTTCGGTGGGCCGCACGCCGGTTACCTGGCGGTGCGCTCCGGCCTGGAGCGGATGCTGCCCGGGCGTCTGGTCGGGGTGTCGCGCGACGCGGACGGCAACCCGGCCTACCGGCTGGCGTTGCAGACCCGTGAGCAGCACATCCGGCGGGAGAAGGCGACCAGCAACATCTGCACCGCACAGGTGCTGCTCGCGGTGATGGCCGGCATGTACGCGGTCTACCACGGCCCGGACGGGCTGCGCGACATCGCGACGCGTACCCATGACATGGCGGCGCGGCTCGCGGCCGGGCTGCGCGCCGGTGGCGTGGACGTCGCGGACGTCGCGTTCTTCGACACCGTGACCGCGAGTGTGCCGGGCCGGGCGGCGCAGGTCGTCGCGGCGGCCGCCGAGCGGGGCGTGAACCTGCGACTGGTCGACGCCGACCGGGTGGGCGTGTCCTGCGACGAGACCACCACGCTCGCGCATCTGGCGCGGGTGTGGGCGGCGTTCGGGGTGCCCGCGTTCGACGGGGCCGTGGACGCGGCCCTGCCTGTCGACCTGGCCCGCGCCAGTGACTTCCTCACCCACCCGGTGTTCCGCAGCCACCACTCGGAGACGGCGATGCTGCGCTACCTGCGGCGGTTGTCGGACTTCGACTACGCCCTGGACCGGGGCATGATCCCCCTCGGGTCGTGCACGATGAAGCTGAACGCCACCACGGAGATGGAGCCGGTCAGCTGGGCGGAGTTCGCGCACATCCACCCGTTCGCGCCGGACGACCAGACCGTCGGGTACCGGGAGATGATCGGTCAGCTGGAGTCGTGGCTGGCGGAGGTGACCGGTTACGACGCGGTCAGCGTGCAGCCCAACGCCGGGTCGCAGGGTGAGCTGGCCGGGTTGCTCGCGATCCGCTCGTACCACGCGTCGCGGGGTGAGTCGCACCGCGACGTGTGCCTGATCCCGTCGTCGGCGCACGGCACGAACGCGGCGTCGGCGGTGATGGCCGGTATGCGGGTCGTCGTGGTGGCCTGCGACGACGACGGCAACGTCGACCTGGTCGACCTCGACGCGAAGATCGAGAAGCATCGGGACGCGCTCGCCGGGATCATGGTGACGTACCCGTCGACGCACGGGGTGTACGAGACGGGCATCGCGTCGCTGTGCGCGAAGGTCCACGACGCCGGTGGTCAGGTGTACGTCGACGGGGCGAACCTCAACGCCCTGGTCGGTTTCGCGAAGCCGGGCAAGTTCGGGGCGGACGTGTCGCACCTGAACCTGCACAAGACGTTCTGCATCCCGCACGGTGGTGGCGGCCCCGGTGTGGGTCCGGTGGCGGTGCGCGCGCACCTGGCGCCGTTCCTGCCGGGTGACCCGCTGGGCGCGCACGTGGACTCGACGCCGGCGATCTCGGCGGCGAAGTACGGGTCGGCGGGGATTCTGCCGATCCCGTGGGCGTACCTGCGGATGATGGGCGCCGAGGGGCTGACCCGGGCGACGGGCGTGGCGGTCCTCGCGGCGAACTACGTGGCGGCGCGGCTGCGGGGGCACTTCCCGGTGCTGTACACCGGCAACAAGGGCCTGGTGGCGCACGAGTGCATCCTCGACCTGCGGCCGTTGACGAAGGCGACCGGGGTGAGCGTCGACGACGTGGCGAAGCGGCTGATCGACTACGGCTTCCACGCGCCGACGATGTCGTTCCCGGTGGCGGGGACGCTGATGGTGGAGCCGACCGAGAGTGAGGACCTGGCCGAGCTGGACCGGTTCTGCGAGGCGATGATCGCGATCCGGGCCGAGATCGAGCAGGTGGGCTCCGGGGAGTGGCCGGCGGGGGACAACCCTCTCGCCAACGCGCCGCACACCGCGGCGATGGTCAGCGGTGACGAGTGGCCGCGCCCGTACCCGCGGTCGGTGGGCGCGTACCCGGGCGGGGTGGACCGGGCCGGGAAGTACTGGCCGCCGGTGCGGCGGATCGACGGCGCGTACGGCGACCGGAACCTGGTCTGCTCGTGCCCGTCGCCGGAGGCCTTCGAGGACTGACAACGGGCGAGCCGGGGCGGGCGGTGTGGCCGCCCCGGCGGGCGCCGCGACCTGGGCGGGGACGTCCCTTACCGGGGGACTAGCCTGGGTCGACGGCGGCTATGTGGTGACGCTGGGTGGTCGATCAGGCCACGAGGGCGTGGCGGGCGGGCCCGCGGTGCGGTGCGATGCTGCTGCCGTCGGGGAGCAGCTCGCCGGTGTCCTCGAAGACGATCACACCGTTGCAGAGCAGGCTCCAGCCCTGCTCACGGAAGCAGGCGAGGACCCGTGCGGCTTCCCGGTCGGTGGCTTCAGCGGAGGGGCAGGTCGGTTGGTGCTGGCACATCAGGGTCTCCGGACTGTGGGGGCACTGTGTCATGGTTCACATGACCAGTGACGCACAGTACCAAGCGAAAGTGTCCAGCATCGAGCAGGTGTCGGCCTGGCGCACGGGAAATCCACTGAACGGATGAGGAAGGTCGGACCGTACGGCGTGGAAACGCTCCCAAAGGTGTGCGCCGCGTACTGCGGCCCGGCTACGGCAGTCGACGTACCCGCGGCACCCGCCGCGTGCCGAAGCGCCCTCACCGAACGCGCCCGCCTGCAGTGGCGCCTCGGCGACGGCGGCGACCCCGCCGCCCTCGCCGAGGAGTTCCTCGCCGCGCACGGCTTGGCACTGCACGACCTGACCCGACCCGCTCCCGCCCACCACGACACCGGGGCCTGCGGCGCCGCGCTCTACCTGTCCGCCGCGGCCGGGGCCCACCTGGCCGGCGCAACCACCACGGCACCCGAACCGGCACCGGCGCTGCCCGACCTCGCCGTGGTCGTCTACGACCACGGCCGCACCCGGGCCACCCCGGCGGGCCCACCACCGCCGTGGTGGCTCGGCACGTGGACCGAAAGCTGGACCCCCCGCCAGCACGCCGACGCCGTCGACGCGGTCCGCGCCGCCATCGGCCGCGGCGACGTCTACCAGACCAACCTCGTCGGGCACGCCGCCGCCCGCTACAGCGGTGACCCACTGCCCGCCCTGAGCCGCCTCGGCACGCTCCCCGGCGCCCGCTACGGCGGCGTCCTCACCGGCGACGGCTGGGCGATCGGCTGCGCCTCCCCGGAAACCCTCGTCGAAGTCACCGACGGGCACCTGATCACCCGCCCCATCAAGGGCACCCGCCCGGCCACCGCCGCCGGCCGCAGCGAACTGCTCGCCAGCGCCAAGGAACGCGCCGAACACATCATGATCGTCGACCTGGAACGCAACGACCTCGCCCGCATCGCCCGCACCGGCACCGTTCGCGTCGACGACCTGTTCGCCGTGCGCCGCTGGTGCGACCTGTGGCAGGCCGAATCGACCGTCCGCGCCGCCGCCGCCGACGGCCTCGGCCTCGCCGACCTGCTGCGCGCCACCTGCCCCGGCGGCTCCGTCACCGGCGCCCCGAAACACGCCGCCCTGACCCAGATCAGCGCCCTCGAACCCGTCGGTCGGGGCGCCAGCATGGGCGCGTTGGGCTGGGTCGCCCCCGGCCGCGTCGACCTCGGCCTGACCATCCGCACCGCCGCCGCCGACGGCGAGTTGCTGCACACCTGGGCCGGCGGCGGCATCACCTGGGACAGCGACCCGCACGCCGAGGTCGCCGAAGCCGCCGCGAAGACCGCACCGATCCGCGCCACCCTGGCCGGACGCTGACCCCACCACCACCGGCGATACGCTGACCCGCATGACCATGCGGCCCATCCGGATCATCGGCGACCCCGTCCTGCGTACCGAGTGCGAGCCGGTCACCACCTTCGACGCCGAGCTGCGTGCCCTCGTCACCGACCTGATGGACACCCTGCTCGGCGCACCCGGCCGCGCCGGCGTCGCCGCACCGCAGATCGGCGTCAGCGCCCAGGTGTTCGTCTACGACGCCGACGGGCACCGCGGCCACCTGATCAACCCGACCCTGGAGCTGTCCGACGACGTCCAGGACGACGAAGAGGGCTGCCTGTCCATCCCCGGGCTGTACTTCCCGACCGTACGGGCCCTGCACGCCACCGCCCACGGCGTCGACCAGCACGGTGAGCCGCTCAGCATCACCGGTAGCGGGTTCCTCGCCCGAGCGCTGCAACACGAGACCGATCACCTGCGCGGCACCCTCTACGTCGACACCCTGCGCGGCGACACCCGCCGCCGTGCCCTACGCGAGATCCGCGCCGGCCGCTTCGACTCACCCAGCCGCCGCCGCTAGCGCGGTCAACGTCCACTCGTCGTAATCGGCGACCCGGGTGAAACCCACCCGCTCGTACAGGCGCACCGCGGCCACGTTGTCCGCCTTCACATTGAGCGTGACGTGCTCGACGGTCTCCCGCAGCCGGGCGCACAACGCCGCCACCACCGACGCGCCCAGCCCCCGCCCCCGCCAGGCCGGATGCGTCGTGACGTTGCCCAGGGCCGCCACCCGGTACACCGGCGAGAACACGTGCACCCCGGCCACCGCGACCAACGCGCCACCGTCGCGTACCCCCAGGTACTGCCCGGTCTGCAGCATCCGCTCGTCGAACCAGTTGCCGGGATACGCCCGCGCGTACAACTCCCGCACCTGCGGCAGGTCCGCCGCGCCGAGCACCACACCCGCCGGGGCCACCCCGCCCAGCCGCACCGGATCGGTCAACGCCATCCGGTGGTGGCGGCCACCGGACGCCAACCGGAACGACCCCGACAGGGCATCGGCCAGCCCGGGGGACAGGTGCGCGTACAGGCGGGCGGGCAGCACCGGCGCCACCTCCGCCAGCAACACCGCCAACGCCCCCGTGTCCGCCGGCGCGGCGAACGCCAGCAGCGTCGGCAGGTCGACGCCGTGGTACAGCAACGCGACCTGCTCACCCCGGCGAAACCACGACGTGTACGGCCAGAAGAAGTCGTCCAGGTCGCCCAACTGGTAGGCGTGCAGCACCGGGTCACGCCCCAGCAACCGCGCCAGCACCCCACGGTCGTGCTCGGCACGAACCGGCATCAGCGGGCCACCCACTGGTCATGGCCCAGCTTCGCGACCAACGCCAACACCACCACCAGCAGCACCACCCGCACGAAACCCGACCCGCGGCTCAACGCCATCCGCGCCCCCAGCACCGCGCCGGCGATGTTGCACACCGCCATCCCCGCACCCAGCAACCACCACACGTGCCCGGTCACCCCGAACACCACCAACGCACCCAGATTCGTACCCGCGTTGACGACCTTCGCCATCGCCGAGCCGTGCACGAAGTCCGCGCCCACCAGCGCCGTGAACGCCAACACCAGGAACGTGCCGGTGCCCGGACCGATCAACCCGTCGTACAGGGCGATGCCCACCCCAGCCACCGCGATCACCGCCACCACCCGCACCGGAGTACGCCGCTGCGGTTGGGCCACCACCCCCAGCCGGGGGCGCAGCAACACGAACACCGCCACCGACACCAGCACGACCAGCACCACCGGCCGGTACGCCGACGCCGGCACCGACCCGGCGAGCGCGGCACCCACACCCGCGCTGACCACCGCCAACCCCGCCGCCGGCGCCACCACCCGCCAGTCGACCTTGGTTCGCCGGGCGTACGTCGCCGCCGCCGTGGTCGTACCGAAGATCGCGGCCAACTTGTTCGTGCCCAACGCGGTCGCCACCGGCAACCCCGGGGCAGCCACCAGCAACACCGGCAACAGCAACAACCCACCACCGCCGACCACGGCGTCGACCCACCCGGCCATCGCGGCAGCGGCCAGCAGAGTACTCAGCGATACGGCGTCCACGGACGGCAATTCTCCCCACCGGGGTGCCCGCGACCGGCACCGGAGTGGCCAGCCTCACCCGCTCAGCGACCCCGCATACGCCGCAACCACACCCCCAACGCGCCAACCGCCACGAACACCAGCACGGAACACAGCAACACCTTCACCACCGGGCAACCATGACACGGGGACGTAAGGTGCAGGAGTGCGCCTGGCCACCTTCAACCTGCTGCACGGACGGTCCCTCACCGACGGGCTCGTCAACTCCGACCGACTGGCCGCCGCCGTGCGCGCCCTCGACGCCGACGTGCTCGCCCTGCAGGAGGTCGACCGCGACCAACACCGCAGCGGCAACCTCGACCTCACCGCCATCGCCGCCCGCGCTCTCGACGCCCCACACCACCGCTTCGCCGCCGCCGTCGTCGGCACCCCCGGCGAACGGTTCCGGCCGCTGCGCCACGACGACGACGGGCACGGCGAACCCTGCTACGGCATCGGCCTGATCAGCCGACACCCGGTCCGCAGCTGGCACGTCACCCGACTCAAGCCCGCCCCCGTCCGCTCACCGGTCTACGTCCCCGGCCCCCGCGGCGGGCTCATCCTGCTGCACGACGAACCTCGCGTCGTCCTCGCCGCCATCCTGGACACCCCACACGGCCCGCTCACCGTCGCCGCGACGCACCTGTCCTTCGTGCCCGGCTGGAACGCCCGCCAACTCCGCCAGACCGTCCGCGCCCTGCGCGTGTTGCCCGCCCCCCGCGTCCTGCTCGGCGACCTCAACATGCCCGCAGGCGCGGCCCGGCTCATCTCCGGCTGGCACCCGCTGGGCCGACGCCCCACCTACCCCTCCGGGCAGCCCCGCGTCCAACTCGACCACATCCTCGCCGACCGGCACGCCCTCGCACAGCTCCCACCCGTGCGGGCCGTCACCGCACCGCCATCCGCCATCTCCGACCACCGCCCCCTGCTCGTCGACCTCGGCTGAGAGCCGTCACCCGATAACGCGACGCCCGAATCGCAAGATTTCCTCAAGATCATTGCATCGACGGACGCCGACGATCATGCTGGCCGATACACGCCACGATCATCTCGTCGGAGGCCACATGAGACGCAAGCGACCCACCCTCATCGCCGTATCAACACTCATCGCCATCACCCTCACCACCGCGCCCAGCCCCGCCAACGCCCAACGCGCCGCGGAGCCGAACCAGGTCAACGCTCTCACCGTCCGCCAGGCCGACGGGTTCGCCACCCTTGCCTGGCAACCCGTCGACGGCGCCACCGACTACCAGATCGAACGCACCCCCGTCGACGCCGACAACACCCCCACCGGAGCACCCACCATCGTGGGCATCTGGCGACCCAACCGCCAGATCAACCAGGAGGCACCCACCTTCGCCGACGCCGGCTTCAACCCCGGCGACACCTTCCAGTGGCGGGTCCGCGCCCGCACCGGCACCACCGAGCAGCCCTACTCGGACCCGGTCACCGCCACCACCACCGCCCCCTGGGGCAACCCCGCCAACCCCGGCCAGCAGCTGCGCACCCAGTGGGAAACCACCCACGCCGCGCAGTACACCAGCGACACCGACGAGTACGCCTACACCGCCGCCCTCGACGCCCTCAGCGACCGGGTCCGCGTCGTGGAACTCGGCCGCACCGTCCAGAACCGACCCATCAACATGCTGGTCATCGGTCACCCCACCCCACCGGCCACCCCCGCAGCCGTCGCCGCCACCTCCCCGGTGGCCGTCAACTGCAACGTGCACGGCAACGAACCCGGCGACCGCGAAGCCTGCCTCATCATGGCCCGCGAACTCGCCTTCAGCACCGACCCCCGCACCACCGACCTGCTCAGCCACACCACCGTCCTGATCGTCCCCACGATCAACGGCGACGGCCGGGCCAACAACACCCGCGGCAACTCCACCGGGCAGGACCTCAACCGCGACTACTCCCTGATCCGTCAGCCGGAGACCGCCGCGTACATCAAGATGGTCCGCGACTACCGACCCGTCGCCGGCTACGACGGCCACGAGTTCGGCAACTCCCGCGCGGGTGACCTTCCGATGCTGCCACCGCGCCACCAGAACGTCGCCCAACCCATCTTCGACCAGTCCCAGGACATGATCGAAGGCCACATGTACACCAAGGGCGCCGAAGCCGGCTGGTGGGCCTGCCCCTACGGCTGCGAAGGCGGCGGCAACGTCGGCCTCAGCGAGGAAACCATCCTGCGCAACACCCTGGGCCTCAAGAACGTCACCAACTCCCTCCTGGAACTGCGCAGCTCCGGCGGCCAGACCCGACCCGACGAGGGCAACACCGCCAACAACCGGCGCCGTAAGACCTACTCCGCCCTGTGGACGTTCCAGCAGTTCCTCGACTACCACCGCACCGACCTCGGCGACATCCTGGACGCCCGCACCGAGGCCATCGAATTCCAGGCCGCCAACACCGGCCGACTGGTCTTCCGCGGATCCCGCCCCATCCCCGCCCACCCGGCACCGCACCCCGGCGACAGCCCGCCGCCGCTCGACGCGCCCCCGGCCAACCTCATCCTCGACAACGCCCCCTGCGCCTACAAACTCACCGAGGCCCAGTACAACGGCGCCCGCACCGACGGACCCGGCGGCGTCGGCACCACCGTCGCGCAACGCATCGCCGCACACGGTTGGAAGGTCATCAAGATCGGCGACGGCTACTACGTCCCGCTCAACCAACCCGAACGTGGCCTCATCCCGCTGCTCCTCGACACGCTGGGCGTGGAGAAGCTGACCGACGGCGAACGCGTCTACCCAACCCTCACCGGCCGACGCAACGGACCGCTTGTCGTCTCCGGCTTCACCTGTGCCGCCGACGCCACCATCAACGGCCCGGTCACCGTCCGGGCCGGCGCGGCACTCGTCACGACCGCGACGACCATCAGCGGCCCCGTCACCGCCACCGGCGCCGCCGGCATCCTCCTCGCCGACAGCACCGTCAACGGACCAGTCCGCATCACGAACACCACCGACGCCGTCTCCATCATCGACGTCACCATCGCCGGCCCCGCGGACCTGTCCGCCAACACCACCGGCACCGACACCCCGCTGCTGGTGGGCACCACCATCCGTGGCCCACTCACCTGCACCGGCAACAACCCCGCACCGAGCAACCTGGGCATCGCCAACACCGTGCACGGCCCACGCACCGGCCAATGCGCCGCACTGTGACCACCACCTAGCCGCCCCAACGTGCCGGCGGCGCGGGTCTGGCACCCGCGCCGCCGGCCAACCCCGAACCCGTGGAGGCCGCCGTGCCGCACACCGCCACCGCAGCGCGGCGCCCCCGACTGCGGGCCCTCACCCTCCTCCTGCCCACCCTGCTGCTCACCGCCTGCACCAGCAGCACCGCCGCGCCCCGCGCAGCGACCACCAACAGCACGGCCCCGCACGTCACCGGGCCGCTCTGCGCCGCCCTGCCCACCGGCACCGACCCCGGCAACCCGACCTTCCTCGCCGGCCAACCCGCCGACCAGGCCCTGCGGTGGATCCCCACCCTCACCACGTTCGAAGCGGCCGTGCGCACCAGCGGCGTCCTCACCGACCTGCCCGACGGCACCGGCGTCACCATCCTGGCGCCCACCGACGACGCCTTCGCCGCCACGTTCTCCGAGGACAACTGGGACGACCTCATGACCCACCACCCCGAGCAGCTACGCACCCTGCTGAAGGCACACCTCATCACCGGCACCCACCCGATCGACGACCTCGCCGGCGCCGGCACCGCCACCACCCTCGACGGTGTCACCATCACCGTCACCCGCACCGGGCCGACCACCCGCCTCGGCGACCGCGCCGACACCGTCTGCGCCGACTACCAGGCCACCAACGCCCGCATCCACCTCATCAACGCCGTGCTCGGTCCACTGCCCGTCACCGCGGACGGCACCGACCACCGCGCCCACTGACCGCCCCAGGGCTTGTTTCATAAGGGCCTTGCCGGACCTCCGCCTCGGCTCGACCGCCCTTATGAAACAAGCCCTCAACCCAGGTCCGTGGGCACCAGACCCGCCAACGCGCGGTTGGTCCGGTTGGCCCGTACCGCGTCGCGCTGCTGCCCGGCCGTCACCTCGATGTACGTCTGCGACGACGCCAACGACGCGTGCCCCAACAACCGCATGATCTCCGCAGCGCTCGCCCCGTCCTCCGCCAGCCGGGTCGCGAAGGTGTGCCGCAACGCGTGCAACCGCGCGCCGCGCGGCACCCGGTCACCGATACCAGCGCGCCGATAACAGGACTCCACGAGATACTGGAGTCCACCACGGCGCAGCGGCTCACCGTGCCGATCCACTAGTAACGCCGAGTCGGGGCGTACCGACCGCGAACCGAAGCGCCGCGCCCGACTGGCCAGGTAGTCCATCAGCACCCGGTCCAGATCCGCCTCGATCGGCACCACCCGGGGCCGACCGCCCTTCCCGGCCACCTCGACCCGCCGCTCACCGGGCCGGCCAACCAGCGAGCCGACCCGCAGCGCGAGGAGCTCCGACAGCCGCAGCCCGGCGCAGAGCGCCACCGCCAACACCGCAACGTCCCGCTCCGGCCACGGGTCGCGCTGCCGACCGTCGTCACGGGCGGCCGAGGCGAGCAGCACCTCGGGGGTGTCCGCGCCACGCAACGGCTTCGGCTGGGGGAGTAGCGCCCGGGGTCGGCCGACCGCCGGCATCGGGTTGCCCGCCACGATCCCGTCGGCCACCAGGAACGTGAAGAAGCTGTTCCAGGTGGACCAGGCGCGGTGCACCGACGCGGGCGCCCGGGGCCCGGCGAACCGGGCGAAGGCGGCCCGCATCACCCGGGGGGAGAGGCCGGTGATCAACAGTGCGTCCAGGGGGAGGGGAGTGGCCTCGGCGACCAGGGTGGCCACCGCGTGCAGGTCCCGGCGGTACGCCGCCAAGGTGTGCGGGGAGGGCTTGCGGGTGGCCCGGGCGGTCAGGAACTCCTCGATCAACGCCATGAGCGATTCGTCCTGTTTGTCATGCATAACGGATATTATGCAGCATTTTCGGGTTTCCCGGAAGCGGGGAACAGGGGGAGTGCGATGACCGAACCGCGGCGCTACGTCCTGACCGGAGCCCCGGGAGCCGGCAAGACCACACTGATCGAGGCACTGAGCCGCCGCGGACACCTGGTCATCCGGGAGGCGGCAACCGACATCATCGCGGCCCGGCAGGCGAAGGGCTGCGCCGAACCCTGGCAGGAACCCGACTTCCTCGACGCCGTCGCGCGCCTGCAGCGACACCGCCGACTCGCGGCCGACGCGCACGGCGGCGTGCAGATCCACGACCGCTCACCGTTGTGCACCCTCGCGCTGGCACGACACCTGGGCCGTGGCGTCGGCCCCGACCTCGCCGCCGAGATCGACTGGATCACCAGTACGGGGACCTACCAGCCGCTGGTGTTCCTGACCGCTCCGCTGGGCTTCATCCGACGCACCGCCGCGCGCCGGATCAGCTACGCCGAGTCGCTCGCCTTCGCCCAGGTGCATCAGGAGGTGTACGAGGCGTACGGGCACCGGCTGGTCGACGTGCCGCCCGGATCGGTGCGGGACCGAGTCGCGCTGATCGAGAAACACGTACCGTGCCCGGTATGACGTCACCAGCCGCCACCTGTCCCGACTGTGGCCGGTCCGGCAGGCCGACGGTGTACCGGGAGCCCGACGAACCCATTGGCTGGGTCTGCCCCGAGGGGCACGCGTGGCGGGCGGCCGACCGTCCCGGGTGGGCTCCCTGGGCAACGCCGACCGTTGTCGCCGGGGGTAGCGATGCGGGTGACGCACCGGTGTCGACGGACCCCAGGGACTTCGTCAGGGACGGTCGGGTGTGGCGGATCGGGACGGCCAGCGACGTCGCCTGGCTCGCCGACCGCACCACACAGGGAGTCTCGATCACCGCGGCGATTCCGCCGGTGTTCGACGCGTACGCCACCTTCTATCCGCCCGACGGCGTCAGCTTCGTCGACCACGAGCGCGCCGTGGTCGACGAACTCGCCGCGTACACCCCGGACCAGCCCTGGTGGCTGGGCTTTCTCGAGACCGGCGCCCACGACGTCGTCTTCCCGCGTGCTCCGCGGGTGTTCCTGTACGGGGACTGGCCCTACGTGCTGGTCGAAGCCGGACCCGAGCAGGCCCTGGGCTGGCGGACCGGTCACTCGCGTGGTGACGGGCCGCTGCCAGACCTGTTGTTTCCCGCGGATCGCTCCTGGCTGGTCTCCGCCCTCTGGGACGACACCTGGACCGACATCGGCGCCAGCGTCGCCCTCGTCGCGGCTCTGCACCGCAACCCGCTGGTGAACGCCCGCCGCGTGGGGCCCGATGACGACGCGCTGCCGCCAGGACTGGCGCGCGAATAGTGGCTGCTCGTCCACGGTGAGGGGACCGCCAGATAACGCGACTTTACATAATGTGCATTATCGAATCAGGATCGGTGGCCGCGTCCAGGCTGACGACAGCGGCCGGCGCCGCCCCTGTTGTCCCTTCTCATCTAGCCCGAGCCACTCTCAATAAGTTGAGCCATCGCCTCAGTGTTCTGGTGTGGGTTGAGGCACTGTGGACTGGCGGTTGGTCGCTGGCGATCGTGTCGCTACTACGCATCGTAATGAGTCAGCACTTCCTGGCCGCGCCACAAGCCTGCGGCGCAACGGCGGCCGGCCGTCGGCCCCTCATCCCCCCGAGGGCCTTCAGCAGGGCCTAACCGTCCTGCAGGCCAGCGAGGGTTCGTCCCTCTCGTCAGTCATGATCAGCCTCCCATCGGGCGCACTCGGCCGCCTCATCGGCGGTCATGTCACGGGCTTCCGATGATCAGCCAGTCCGGCGGCCGGCTCGTGGGCCGCACGGTCACGACCAGGTGCCGGCCCATCTGGGGTCGCGGTTATAGTGCCAGCAGCGTCGCGTGCCGGTGGCGGATGATCGTCAGGCATGGAGGCGTCGTACCGGAAGGTGGCTACGGCCATTCCCACCCCAATTTCACAGAAGATCACGCTTTACCCCGCCGAGGACCGGTTCTTCGGCCCCCGACCCGCCGTCCTCGTCCTGCCCGGCGGCGGCTTCCGGGAACTTCCACCGCACGAGGGCGAAGGCTACGCGCGCTGGCTGTCCGGCCTCGGCATCCACGCCTTCGTCCTGTCCTACCGGCTGCTGCCGGACCGGTTCCCGGCCCCGCTCGAAGACGCCCGGGCCGGATTGGACCACATCCGCAACGGCGACCACGGCCTCAACGTCGGCCGAATCGGCGTCGTCGGATCAAGCGCGGGCGGCCAACTCGCCGGCCTGCTCATGACCGGCCGGGTCCTGTCCATCGAGGAGGGCGTCGCCGACCCGCCCCGACCGGACTTCGCGATCCTGGCCTACGCGCTGGCCGACCTCGACCTGCTGCCGCCGCCGGTGGTCGAGAAGCTGCTCGGCGACCTGCTGCCGATCAAGGACGAGCTATCCCCGGCCAAGCATGTGGACGCGTCGGTGTGCCCGACCTTTGTATGGGCCACCGCTCAGGACCCGCCGGGCCTGCCCAACGCCCTGGAGTGGACCCGGGCGCTGGCGGCCGCCGCGGTACCGGTGGAGTTGCACGTCTACCCGGGCGGCAGCCACGGCATCGGTTTGGCCGACGGCGTGGAATACGGCGGCGAGCCGCATAAGTTCATTGCGCGCGAGCCGCACACCGCGTCCTGGACGACCGCGTGCGCTGCCTGGCTGCGACGGGAGGGCGTTCTTGTCGACTGACCGCGTCACCGCCTGGAGCGGAGAACTACAGCGGGTGCACGGCAAGCTGCGCAATGCGTTGGCGCTGGCGCGGGCGGGACTGGACGGCGGCGACCCCGCCGACGCCGCCAACGACCTGCTGTTGTTCTGCCACGGGTTCTGCGCTGCCCTGTCCGGCCATCATCGCGCCGAGGACGGTTCGCTGTTCCCGGAACTGGTACGGGCGCGACCCGACCTGGCGCCGGTGGTCGCGAAGCTGACTCAGGACCACAACATGATTGAGCACCTCATCGGTGGATTACAGGCGGCGGTGGCCGACTCGACCGACCCGGAGGTGGCACACCGTCACCTGGACGGGATCGAGGCGGTCATGGAGACGCACTTCAAGTACGAGGAGAAGCAACTGGGAGCGGTGCTGGACACCATGGATGCCGACTTCGACCGTACCGAGATCTTCGGCCCGCTTAGCTGAGCCGGGTCCCGTTCGCGCCGTCGACGGACGGCGCGAACGGGAAACCACCTGGGTTCGAGCGGAACCGCCACGACCTCGCCCGGTCCTTCACCGCGACCGCCGACGGACCCGTGTCACGAACCGCGACCGGCCCTAACTACACGAGCCGAAGGGCGCGATGTGGTTCGTGGCTTCTGGCAGCCGTCGCACGACGCCGTCGCCGGTGACTTGCCTGCGCAGACGCTCGATCTCGTCGTGAAGAGCGGCTTGGAAAGCCTTTTTGCCGTGATCAGGGTGTTGAACCTGACGGTCATGGTCTTCTCTCGCCCTGGGGTAGGGCATCCGGAGTGACGGTGATCCGGGCGAGGGCACCGATTTCCAATGCCGCCCAAAGCGCGCCGTCGGGACCGAGGGTGATGCCGTGCGGCTCGGAGCGTGGTGTCGGTAGGTCGTGCAGCTCGGCAGCGCCTTCGAGAGTGATCGAACCGACGCGGTTGCCGCCCCACTCGGTGAACCACAGGTTGCCGTTGCCGCCGCTGGTGATGGCGTGCGGTCGGCCGGCGCGGTCGGGCAGCGGAAACTCCAGGATCGAGCCGTTGGGGGTAATCCGCCCGATCTGACCGGCGGCGATCTCGACGAACCAGAGGGCGCCGTCCTGGCCCGCGACGATGCCCACCGGCGCGGCGGCCGCGGTCGGCAGCGGGTGGACGGTGACCGCGCCGTCCATGCCGATCCGCCCGATCGCATTGGCCTGGTTCAGGGTGAACCACATCCCGCCGTCGGCTCCGGCGGTGATCCCGGACGGGAATGCTCCGGTGTCCGGGAGCGGGAACTCGGTGACCTGGCCGTCGGTGGTGATCCGGCCGATGCGGTCGGCGGTGGTCTCGGTGAACCACAGGGCGCCGTCGGGGCCAGCCGCGATGCCGAACGGTCCGCAGCCCGGGGTGGGCAGCGAGAACTCGGTGACCTCGCCCTCGGTGGTGATCCGGCCGATGCGGTGCGCCTGGTACTCGGTGAACCAGAGCGCCCCATCAGGCCCGGTGACGATGATGGTAGGCCCGGACGCCGGATCGAGTTGGTGGCTGGTGGGCTCGTCACCGGGGACCAGCCGGCCGATCCGCCCGCTGTGGACCATGGTGAACCACAGCGCATCATCGGGGCCGGTGGTGATCGCGTACGGACCGCTAGCGGTGTCGGCCACGACGTACTCGTGGATGGATCCGGGTGTCACGGGGTTTGCTCCAGTCCGTTCTCTTTGGCGATGCGCTCGATGTCGGCGGGCATGCCGGCCATGATCGTGTGCGTGTGTTCGGTGACCAGGTCAACGGGCCAGTCCCACCAGGCGGCGCGACGCAGCCGGTCGATGTCCGCCTCCTCGAAGCGGCGCCGGATCGCTTTGGCTGGATTACCGCCGACGATCGTGTACGGCGGCACGTCGGCGGTGACCACCGCACCGGCCGCGATGATGGCCCCGTCGCCGATCCGTACGCCCGGCATGACGGTGGCCTGGTAGCCGAACCAGACGTCATTGCCGACGACAGTGTCGCCCCGGCTGGGCATGGCGGTGACGATATCGAGGGTCCGCTCGGTCCACTCACCACCAAAGATGGTGAACGGGAACGTCGACACGCCCATCGTCGGGTGGTCGGCACCGGCCATCAGGAACCGGGCGCCTGTGGCGATTGCGCAGTACTTGCCGATGATCAGCCGTTCCGGGCCGTAGCCGTAGAGCACGTTGCGGTGCTCGAAGCCGGTGGCGCCGTCGGGGTCGTCGTAGTAGGTGTACTCGCCCACCACGATCTTGGGCGAGGTGACCAGCGGCTTGAGGAAGACCATGCGCTCATGCGCCGGCAATGGGTGAACGGCCATAGGATCAGGTGTCAACTGGAGATCCTCTCCAAACTCATGGTTGTGACTGCTTGTCAGGCGACCTTGGGGGTGGCGCGCATACCCAGGTAGCAGACCTGGGTGCCGTTGGTGAGGGTGGAGAAGACCACCGGCATGTAGTCCTCGCTGAACGACGGGCCCGCCCCGGAGGCGGCGAAGACCGTCTCGGTGACCGGTTCCAGGTTCATCTCCAGCGGCGGTGACATGTCCGCCATGTCGTCGACGAACTCGTAGCGCATGTGCGGCGCGCCGTCGTCGTCGCGGGAGACGGTGACGACGACACCCTCACGCCGGTACGTGCCGAGCAGCGGTGCCAGGTCGATCGGGGGTGGCGTGGTGGCCGGGGCGAACGGCGCGGGCATCGTGACGTCGGCGAGTTCGGCGAGCAGGTCGCGGAACAGGTCGGCGTAGAGCAGGCGGGCGGCGCCGCCGTTGGTCATCAGGACCAGGGCGAGGTTCGCGTGCGGGACGACACGCAGGTACGCGTACTGGCCGATGGCCGCACCGTCGTGACCGTAGCCGGTGATGCCGTCCCAGTCGTAGAGCGTCCAGCCCAGACCCCACCCGTCGGCGCTCACCGTCCACTTGTCCGGCACGTCGACCTCGCGGTGCCGCATGGCGGCGACGGCATCGGCGGAGAGAACACGGGTGCCGTCGGGCGCGAGGCCACCATCGAGGTGCATCCGGGCGAAGCGGGCCATGTCGCCGGCCGAGACGATCACCCTGCCCGCCGGGCCGACAGAGCGGGGCATCAGGTCCCAGGCCGGGGCCGGATCGGGATAGCTGCCGGACTCCCCCAGGTGGCTCATGGCGACGCGGAGACGCAGGGCCTCCTCCGGCAGCGTCATCGAGCGTTCCAGGCCGAGCGGCTCGTCGAAGCGCCGGCCAGCCGGGTCCCGTACGCCCTGGTCCCCCGGGCTGCGCACGTCACTGTCGGCGCTCCAGCTCAGTGTCTCGGTCATGGTGGTTCCCTTCTCGAGCAGGCGCTCGGGGTGTGGAACGGCACGTGCCGTGCCGCTCCTGAGTGCGCTCAGTCTGGCCACGCGCTCGGTAATTGTCAACGGCACGTGCCGTGCCGATAGAGTGGCCGCATGACCGACGACCAACTCACCAGGGCCGCCGACCGGACCCGCGCGATCATGCGCACCACGCTGGAACTGGCGCAGGAAGTCGGTTACGCCAAACTCAGCATCGAGGGGGTCGCGGCCCGCTCCGGCGTCGGCAAGCACACGATCTACCGTCGCTGGCCCTCCAAGGGCGCTCTGTTCCTCGACGCGGTGCTCACCTCCGGCGAACCCGGACTCGACTACCCCGACACCGGCGACATCGTGGCCGACCTGCGCCAACAGATCCGCGCGGCCGTCGATCTGTTGGGCCAGCCGCCACAGGGCCCCCTCTTCCGGGCCCTGTTGGGCGAAGCCCAGCACGATCCCATGGTGGCCGCCGCGCTCAACGAACGCTTCATCCGCCCCCAGGCGGAACGGACCGTCGCCCGGCTGCGGAAAGCCCAGCAGCAGGGACAACTCTCCCCCGACTTCGACCTGGACGTGGCCATGGCGATCCTGTCCGGCCCGCTGTATTTCAGGTTCCTCATCACGCAGGAGCCACTGACCCACGAGTACGTCGAGCGCGTACTCGACGCCCTTCTCATCGGGATGACACCACGACCGTAGGACCCGCCGGGACGGTGCTCCCGGCGGGCCCTGCCGGCGCGTTCGCCTACGGCGTCATGGGGCACGGCGTCCGCGCGCAGACGTCGATGACCCTGCCGGTGAGTAGGAAGACCGCCTTCTGTTTCTGGGCCCCGGCCTGGGCGCGCGGGAACTCGTGCGGATCCTCCCCGTACTCCGGGCCGGCCGGAGCGAGGTTGGTCGGCGGTGGCGCGTGGGCCGCGCCGCTGTTCCAGATCACGATCGCCGAGCCGGTGTACGGGTAGCTGCGGATCGGCGCGATGCCCCAGTACGGCCGCACATCCAGTGACCAGCCGTCGGCGAGCGCCGGGGTGTGCAGGCGGGCGCCGATGGTGCGCGCCTGGACCTCCGCCGCGGCGGGTGAGACCTGCTGGTCGGCGAAGGCCACGTGCATCAGCACCTGGTGCGCCGGGGTGCGCGGTAGCGGCCGGTCGGTCATGTGCTGGGCGTAACCGTTGGCCTCGGAGCGGTCCCACAACATCTGCAGCAGCGCGAGGATCAGCTGTTGGTCGACCTTGTCCGGGTAGTAGCCGTCCAGCACGGACTGGAACGGGGCGAAGTCCACGCTGCGTTGCAGCAGCGTGGAGTAGTTCATCGCCGGTACGCCGAGCACCGAGCGGGTCCAGTCCTGGGCGATGGCGGTGAGCGCTCCCCCGTTGATGCCGCCCTGGCTGTTGCCGTCGTAGTACAGCCCGCCGGCGCGGTTGATCAGCGGCCGTGCCGTGGCGTCCCGGAATGCCGGGTGGGCGGCGAACCCGTCCGGGTGGATCATCGCGCGGCCCAGGAAGAGGAAGTTCAGGAAGCTCTGCTGCAACCGGTCCGCCACCGCGGGGAAGGCACTGAGGTCGGTGAAGGCGCCCGCCACATAGGGGACGTCGGCGGCGGCCATGCCGATCCAACTCGTCGCGCAGAAGGTGAAGTTGTGGGTGTTCGACATCGTCCTGACGTTGCCGGCGTTGATCTCGGTCGGCCTGCCGAGCAGCCCGTGGCCGTAGAGCGAGAGGTGCGCCGGTCTACCGGCGGAGGCACTGCGCGGGATGTTGCAGACGAAGTCCGCCGCCCCGGTCGCGCCGGACGGGGTGGGCAGGGCGTTCGGTGTTGGCGGCGTCCCGGCGCCGCCGGCCGGCCCGTAGTGCAGTCGGGAGCCGGGCCCGCCGTTGCCGGTCAGATAGGACGGTACGCCGATGGTGCCGGTCACCTGCCGGGCGATCAGCGGATCCTGCTCCGGTGGATAGTCGGTCACCTGGGTGACGGTGATCGGCGGCGCGGCCCGGCCGAGGTCGGCGAACGCGTCGTCCCGGACCGCCAGCATCCGCCCGGTCAGACTTTGCCGGCTGGCCACGGTGAAGTCCCAGGCCAGGTAGAGGCTGTGCCGCTGGACGCCGGTCCGGGTCAGATCGGCGAGGATCCGCCTCATCTGCGGCACGCGCTCGTCCCGATGCCCGAGGCCGGCACCGGTCACGTACGCCGTGAACGCCTTTGGCGCGGGTATCGACGCTCCGGTGCCGTCGCGCAGGCCGCGCAGGCCGACGACGTATCGGGTGCCCTCGGCCAGTGCCACCGCCGGCCGGATGATCAGCAGTTGCCGGTCGGGCTGGCCTGCGGCGTGCGCGTCCAGCTCGGCCCAGTACGGCGTGCGCTTGCCGGTCTTGGCGTTGAGCAGGACGATCGGCGCGTCCGGCGCCAGCGAGCGGCCGATGTCGGTGACCGGCGCGATCCCGGTCGCCGCGGCGTCGAGGCCGGGTACGCGTACCAGGATCGGTGAGCCGGGGCTGAAGCCGTCCTGCCGGTTCCATTCTGTCGGGTCGATCGGGGCTCCCTGCACGTTCGCGGGCATCGCGGTGGCCGCGAACCGCACCCGCTTGCCGGTGGGGCTGGTCCGGTCCGGCACGGTGAAGTAGTCGTTCGGGAACGGCAGCAGGCAGGCGGTCGGGTCGATCGGGTCGCAGGACCGGTGCCCGGTCGGTTCGGGAGTCGCTGGCGGTGCCGCGGCGGCTGCCGGGCCGAGCAGGACCGTGCTCGCAGTCACCAGCACGGACACGGCGAGACGGAGGCCTCTGGATGTGGTCACACGCATCTCCTTCGACGCTGGACGGCGGATCGATGCAGGGGCCGACGATGAGTGGTGGTGGTGTTCTTCCTACGCTTGTGAAAGAAACTCAGCAAGCATCGATACGTCCCCTCTCCCCCGGCCGCTGACGGCGCAGCAGCACGCCGCCCGCCATCCCCGCGAGGATCGGAAAGCCGGCGACCAGCAGCAGTTGGGCGCTCGCCGGCAGGTGGGCGGCGAGGCCGAGGAGGCCGGCGCCGATCGCGGAGGCCGCTACCTTCAGCCCGGCGCCGATGGTGAACACCTGCGTACGGATCGCCTCGGCAGCCAGTTGGTTGCGGGCCAGGAACAGCGCTGCGGCGAGCGGTCCGGTGCAGAGCCCCGACAGCGCGAACAACGCCGCGGTCAGCGGCAGGGAGTGCGCCGCGGCGGCCAGCGCGAGAGGTGCGCCCGTCGCGACCATGGCCCAGACCGTCACGCCCGGCGCACGGGACGCCGGCAGCGGCCGCCAGGCCCAGAGCAGTGAGCCCACGAACGCGCCTGCGGCGGTCACGCTGAGGAGCAGTCCGGCCCGTGTGGGTTCGTGCGCGGCGGCAGCCAGGGTGGTGGCGACGACAGCGAGACCGCCGAGGCCCAGTTGGCCGAAGCTGGTGGCGAGGGTGATCGTTCGCAGGGCCGGAACCCGGACGATCGCGCGGACGCCGTGGAACAGGTCGGTCGCTCGTGTCGGCTCCGCCGCGGTGCCGGAGGCGACCAGGCGCAGGGATGCGACGCCGAGTGCGCCGAGCCCGGCGGCGACCGCTAGCGCGAGAAGGGCGGTGCTCGGGCTGGCAATCGCCGCCAGCAGGCCGACCGCCGCCGGCCCGACCATGCCGGCGACGCTGTAGGTCAACGAGTCCAGTGCGAAGGCGCGAGCCTCCTGCCCGGGTCCGGCCAGCGGGGCCAACCGGCTGGTCAGCCCGCCGGTCACCGCCGGCCCGCCGCACCCCGCCAACGCGAGGACGAGACAGGTCTGCCACAGCGGCGCGTGACCGAGCAGGGCGACCGGGGCCGCGAGGGCGCCACCGAAGACGGCAGTCGCGCCGGCGAGCACCACTGCCGGGCGTCGCGACCGGTCGACCAGCGCGCCGACCAGGGGCGCGGCAACGACATGTGGGATGAGCAGGGTCGCGACCAACGTTCCGCCGATGGCGGCGCTGCCCGTCCGATCCAGGGCGAAGATCAGCAGCGCGACACGTGCGCCTTCGTCAGCGGTACGTGCCAGTAGTGCCGCGGCCAGATAGTGGGCCAGCCGACCGCCGTTGCGGCGGGTACCGGGATCCACTCTCGTCACCTGTTCAGCCGGTGATGCCATCGAACCACTCTTGCATCGCCTCACGTCACCGGTCAATATGGTGACGTGAGGTTCGAGTTCATCGCCGATCGGCCGGTACTGGACTTCCTTCCCACGCTCGCCGAGCGCGGGCACGCTGACGTCGAGCAGCTGACCGCCCCGAGAGATTTCGCGAACTGGGCCGTCCAGGCCGGCATCGTCGACCGGCCGCCTCCTGTGGACGATGCGGGTCTACGACACACGAAGGCGCTCCGAGAAGCGATGTTCCGCCTGGTCAAAGCCCTGATCGGCGGTGCTGACGCGGTCGCGGCAGACCGCGAGCTGGTCAATGAGGCGGCGGCAGGGCCACTACCCGCGTTGCGTCTGGAGGTCGACGGGGTGCACCGCACCGGCGACCTGGACGCCGTCCTCGCGGTCCTCGCGCGTGACTGTCTGGAACTGCACGCCAGTGACGATCGTCTCGCCCTGCGCTGGTGCGCCGACGAGCACTGCACCCGAGCGTTCGTCGACCGGTCGCGGGGCGCGCGGCGGCGCTGGTGCGGCATGCGCGGCTGTGGAGACCGGGCCAAGGCGGCCGCGTACCGGCAGCGCAGGCGAACTCCGACCACGTAAGGCCAATCGACCCACGGTCGGCAGCACCGAGCGGGTGATCCTCACCATCGCGGATGTGTCCCGGAGAAGCTCCTAGCCGCGCGTACGGTGCAGCCAGTCCTGGGTGAGGGAACGCAGCATCGTGGGTTGTTCGAACGGCAGGTAGTGGCCGGCGGCGTCGAGCACGGTGAAGGTGCCCCGGGGATAGTGGCGCATGGCGCGGAACTGGTCGGCGTAGCCGACGATCCCGTCCTGGCGGCCGGTGACGACAGTGACCGGGCCGTCGAAGACGAAGTCGGCACTCTCGTCGGGCAGCGCGTAGTCGGGGCCCGTCTGCAGGCTCTCCTGGAACGTCGCGTCGCCGGGGCCACCGGAGTTCAGTGCCGCGAGCACCGTCGTGACGACGGCTGCGCTGCGATGGCCCAGGGCGGCGTCGAGGTGGTCGTGCAGTGCGGCGGGGGCGGCGTCGAGCCAACCCATGGGGGCGGCGAGCGGCGGCTCTTGGGGCAGGTTCCGACTTTCCCGCGCGATGGTGATGCCCGGGCAGACGAGCAGCAGGCCGCGGACGAGTTCGGGTCGTTGGCGTGCGATGCCGGCGGCGAGGTAGGCGCCGTAGGAGCCACCGGCGAGCAGGACGGGTTCGTCGAGGTGCTGGTCGAGCCACTCGCACACGGTGTCCAGCACCGCCTGGGACGTGGGTGGGCAGGTGGCGGGGGTGTCTCCGTGGCCGGGCAGGTCCAGGTACGTCTCTCGCAGACCGGCACCGGCGAAGGCCGGGCCGAAGGCGGCAGCCGTGGCGGTGCGGGTCATGCTGAACAGGGGCAGGCACACCACCTCCGGTCCGGTCCCCGCTGATTGGTCGAACGCCAGGTTCATGGTCGAGTCCTCACGGGAGATGATGGCGATGGCACCGAGCGACAACCTCTCACGGGCGGGCTGGCGCGATGACGACGGGCTGGCGCAGGCCGCTGGCGCGAACTCGCCGGTGATCACCACCGTCCGCGCCTGTCTTCGGGATGGGCGCGGCGGCAGCCCCACGGCCGTCGTCGAGGAGTCCGGCTCCCCCACCATGGCCGACGTGTTGACCGACGCCGATCGGAGCCAGGTGCCGGGCCGCGTGGGGGCCTCGCATGCCGTGTTCGTGCGGCGGGCGGCGGCCGACGAGCCCGTGGGCCTGCGGTTCTTCGCCGCCGAGGGGGAACTGCCCGCGTGCGGGCACGGGACGGTTGCCGCCGTGGCGTTCCTCGCCGCGCAACGTCCTGGTGCGGAGCAGGAGTTCAGGTTGCGGGTGTCGGGTCGTACCTTCGTCGGCCGGGCGGTCCGGGCCGGCGCTCTGTTCCACGCCGAGTTCGACCCGGGTCCGGTGGTCGTACGCGACGCCACCTCGGCCGAGATCGGGCCTGTCGTGGACGCCCTCGGTGTCGCCCCCGGTCAGCTGCTCGCCGGGGCGTGTGTGGCCACGCTGGGCCGGGCTCGGATCCTGGTGCCGGTCCGTACGCCCGATGCGGTCGCCGCCCTCGGTCCGCGCCCCGATCGGCTCCGCGCGGTGTGTGATCGGTTGGGGCTGCTCGGCTGCTACGTCTATTCGGCGCCCACCCGCTCGGGTGGGGTGTCGGCTCGGATGTTCGCGCCGTCGATCGGGGTTGCCGAGGACGTCGCCAATGTGAACAGCACGGCGTGTCTGGCCGCTCGCATGTCCGGCAGTGGCTTCAGCCGGTTGTCCGTCGACATGGGTGACGTCCTCGGCGAACCGGCGACGATCACCGCCTCTGCCCGGCCGGGTCCGGCCGGTGCGCGGATCCTGGTCGGGGCCACCGCCATGATTGCCGCTCGGTGAGGGGTTTCCCGGCCTTCGCGGGCACCGGCCGGTGCCCGCGAAGGTGTGGGACGGGGTGTGCGACTCAGCGCCACGGCACCTGGGGTGACGGGTAGAAGTCGACCTGTTGCAGACGCCAGCGGGGTGCCTGCTGCCCCAGTCGGGTCCGGAACGATTCCCAGTTGTGGCTGGCGGTTGTGGACCAGCCGAGTTCGGCGATGGCGGGCAGGCGTGGGAAGGCCATGTACTCGATGTCGTCGAGGCTGCGCAGCGTTTCGGACCACAGGGGGGCTTCGACGCCGAGGACGGCGTTCTCGCCGACGCCGGCGACGCGGGTGGCGGGGTCCCAGCCGTACGCGTCGGAGACCTCGATGTAGGCGGCCCAGCTCAGTCCGAGGCGGGTGTTGCGGTCGTACTTCATGTCCAGGTACGCCTTGTTGGCCGGCGACATGATGACCTTGTTGCCGCGGGCGGCGGCTTCGGCGAGGTCGGTGTTGGTGGTGCCGGTGCCCCAGAACTGGGCGACGGCGTCGGTGGGCGGGTCGGCCTGCATGATCTCGTTCCACCCGTATGCGCGTTTGCCGTACTTGCTGACCAGGGGCAGGACGCGCTGCATGAAGGTGCGGTAGTCC
The DNA here is from genome assembly GCF_016907275.1 of Micromonospora luteifusca. Lineage (NCBI taxonomy): Bacteria > Bacillati > Actinomycetota > Actinomycetes > Micromonosporales > Micromonosporaceae > Micromonospora > Micromonospora luteifusca. The sequence goes on along the minus strand of NZ_JAFBBP010000001.1, from coordinate 6,979,111 downwards.
TCGTCGGTGGTGGCGTGGGCCTCGTCGCCGCCGATGTGCAGGAACGGTCCGGGTGTGATGGCGGCGAGTTCACGGATGACGTCCTCGACGAACCGGTAGGTGAGTTCGTCGTTGATGCACAGCGAGCTGTAGCCGACGGCGGTGTCGGTGCGCGGTGGTGGTGCGACGCCGTCGCAGTTGAGTTCGGGGTACGTCGACTGGGCGGCGTTGGTGTGCCCGGGCATGTCGATCTCGGGGATGATGGTGATGTGTCGTGCGGCGGCGTAGGCCACGACGGCCTTGTAGTCGGCCTTGGTGAGGTATCCGGGGCCGACGCCGTCGACTCCGGTGCCTGGTCCGCCGCCGACGCTGGTCAGGCGGGGCCAGGAGTCGATCTGGATGCGCCAGCCCTGGTCGTCGGTCAGGTGCAGGTGCAGGTAGTTGATTTTGTACTGGCTGAGCAGGTCCACGTAGGCGGTGATCTCGTCAACGGTGTGGAAGTGCCGTGCGAGGTCGAGCATCGCGCCCCGGTACGAGAAGCGTGGGTAGTCGACGATCCGTCCGCCGGGGACCGTCCAGGTGGTGCGCTGCCGTTGGGGTGACTCGATGTCGGCGGGGAGCAGTTGGCGCAGTGTCTGTGTGCCGGCGAACAGGCCGGCGGGGGTGTTGGCCCGGATCGTCACGCCGCGGCGGGTGACGTCGAGTTGGTAGCCCTGCTGGCCGACGCGGCTGTCCGCACCCCCGATGAGCAGGGCGATCTCCGGCAGTGGGGTGGCGCGGACGGGCAGGACGGGCAGGGGGTAGCCGGTGGCGGGGCGCAGGGTGTCGGCGAGTTGGCGGCCCACCTGCCAGGCGTCGACCGAGCCGGGTGCGGTGCGGATGACGGTCAGAGGGCTGATCTGGAAGGTGCCGCGGGCGTCGGGTCGGGTTTCGACCGGCGCGGGGATGACGTCGGCCAGTTGTCGGGCCGGTGTGGTGGGTGCGGCGGTGGCGGGGGTCGCGGGCAGGATGAGTGGTAGTGCGAGCGCGGTCATGGCCAGTAGTCGCGTGACGGTGCGACGCATGGGCGCCTCCAGGCCTCGTCGTGATTGACGTGTTTCGATCAGGCCCATACGTTAATCGCGCCACCCGCGAACTGTAAACCTTCCTTAACGTGGAGGTCGCCGCTGTCGCCGACCTCACGCGCGCCGCTCACGGGGAATTCTCGCAGCGGGCCGGACCGTTGTCCGTTCGGAAGATCAGGATCAGATGATCGAATGGAAGTGCCATGGACAAGCGCTCAGACGCGGTAGTGCTGTTCGGCGTCACGGGGGACCTCGTCTCGAAGAAGCTGTTCCCGGCGCTGTACGAGCTGACCCGGCGCGGGCGCCTCGACGTCCCGGTGATCGGCGTGGCCCGCTCCCCCTGGGATGATCAGCAGCTCGTCACCACGGCCCGCAAGTCGGTCACCGAAGCCAACAACGAGGTCGACGACGAGACCTTCGACCGGCTGGCGGACAACCTTTCGATGATCTCCGGCGACTACGCGGACCCGGTCACCTACCAGCGGCTGGCTGAGCGCCTGCGGGACGCCGAGCGGCCCGTCTTCTACCTGGCGATCCCTCCGGCGGTGTTCGGTGCCGTCGTCGAGGGCCTCGCGTCGGCCGGCCTCGCCGACCGCGGCCGGGTGATCGTGGAGAAGCCGTTCGGGCGTGACCTGGAGTCCTCCCGCGAGCTGGACCGCACGCTGCGCGCGGCCTTCGACGCGGAGCGGGTGTTCCGCATCGACCACTACCTCGGCAAGGAAGCCGTCGAGGGCCTCTACGCCTTCCGGTTCGCCAACCGGCTGTTCGAGCCGCTGTGGAACAACGAGCACATCGACAACATCCAGGTCACCCTCGCCGAGGGTTTCGGCACCCAGGGCCGCGCCGGCTTCTACGACACGGTGGGCGCCACCCGGGACGTGCTGCAGAACCACATCCTGCAGGTCGTCGCGCTCATCGCGATGGAGGCGCCCGTCGCCGACGACACCGACGCGTTCAACGCCGCGGAGGTCGCGGTGCTGCGGCAGATCGAGCCACTCTCGCCGCAGACCACCGTCCGGGGGCAGTACGCCGGCTACCGCGACGAGCCCGGCGTCACGCCGGACTCGAACACGGAGACGTTCGTCGCCACCCGGTTGACGGTCGACTCCCCCCGCTGGGCGGGCGTGCCCTTCTACCTGCGGACCGGCAAGTCCCTCCCGGGCACGGCGACCGAGGTCGTGGTCGAGTTCAAGCAGCCACAGCGTTCCCTCATCCCCGCCGAGGGTGGGGCCGAGGCACCCGCGAACCTGCTGCGGTTCCGGCTCGGCCGCGGTGACGGCATCACGATGTCGATCCAGGCGAAGAGCCCGGGTGCCGAGGTGACCAGCCGTCCGGTGGACCTGTCCGTCGACTTCGGCGCGGCTCTCGGCCGCCGGCAGGAGGCCTACGAGCGGCTGCTCGACGACGCGATGGATGGTCAGCACCTGCGCTTCGCGCGCGAGGAGACGATCGAGCAGGAATGGCGCATCGTCGAGCCGATCCTGGATCTCCCGGCCGCGGTGCAGTCGTACGAGAAGGGCACCTGGGGTCCGGCGGACGCGGACACGCTCGCCAGCGACTGGCACACCCCGGACCTGCGATAGCTGCTGATCGATTCCGGATCGCCGACATGGGGGGGTGTCCCGCGCCTGGGGACACCCCCCATGTCGCCGACCGGGAGTCGATCTTTTTTGGGCTGACTGACCGCTCAGCTCAGCGCAGCTACCGTCCGGCGATGGTGAGGTTTGCCGACCGCATCTTGTGTGGGCACGTTGTGCGGGACGTTTCTCGTCCGCATTGGAGAGGAAGCAGCGCATGCTTTCCGCACTCGATCGTCGGCACACCGTCGCGCCACCCGGCTACAGCCGGTGGCTCATACCCCCGGCGGCATTGGCCATCCACCTCTGCATCGGCCAGGTCTACGCGACCAGCGTCTACAAGAACTCGCTGATCGCCCACTTCGACACCAGCCAGACCGCGATCGGGGTGATCTTCAGCATCGCGATCGTGATGCTGGGATTATCCGCCGCGATCGCCGGGACCTGGGTGGAGGCGAACGGACCGCGCAAGGCGATGTTCGTCTCCGCCTGCTTCTGGGCGGCGGGCTTCCTGGTGGGCTCGCTCGGCATCGCCACGACGCAACTGTGGCTGCTGTATCTGGGCTACGGGCTGCTCGGCGGCATCGGTCTGGGAATCGGTTACATCTCCCCCGTCTCCACCCTGATCAAGTGGTTCCCGGACCGGCCGGGCCTGGCCACCGGGTTGGCGATCATGGGGTTCGGCGGCGGGGCGATGGTCGCCTCTCCCCTGTCCCGGCAACTGCTGTCGTTCTACGACCCCGGCTATGACCCGTCCAACGCGGGTTCGACGGCGTCGGGCAGCGCCCTGGTGTGGCTGTTCGTGACGCTCGGCCTGGGCTACTTCGTGATCATGATGTTCGGGGTGGCCAACGTGCGGGTGCCGGCGCAGGGCTGGCGGCCGGCCGGCTTCGACCCCGCCAGTGTCGCGTCGAAACCGCTGGTCACCACGGCGAACGTGTCGGCGGCGAACGCGGTGAAGACCCGTTCCTTCTGGCTGCTGTGGGTCGTGCTGTTCTGCAACGTCACGGCCGGCATCGGCATCCTGGAACAGGCCAGCCCGATGATCCAGGACTTCTTCCGGGACAACGGCACCTCGGCGGTGACCGTCGCGGCGGCCGGCGGCTTCGTGGGTCTGCTGTCACTGTTCAACATGGCCGGCCGGTTCGCGTGGTCGTCCACCTCGGACGTCATCGGCCGCAAGCCGATCTACATGGTGTACCTGGGCGTCGGCATGGTCCTGTACGCGCTACTGGCCCTAGTCGGACAGACCGCGACGGCGCTGTTCGTGCTGCTGGCCTGTGTGATCCTGTCGTTCTACGGCGGCGGGTTCGCCACGGTGCCGGCGTACCTGCGGGACCTGTTCGGCACATTCCAGGTCGGCGCGATCCACGGCCGGCTGCTGACCGCCTGGTCGGCGGCGGGGATCGCGGGCCCGCTGATCGTCAACGGGTTCCTCGACGCGCAGGGCAAACCGGGCACGTTGACGGCCGCGGCCTACCGGCCGGCGCTGTTCACGATGGTGGGTGTGCTGGCCGTGGGCTTCGTGGCGAACCTGCTGGTGCGGCCGGTGCCGCAGCGCTACCACGAGCCACCGGCGGAGCAGAGCGTGGACGAGGACGCGACGGCGGAGAGGAGCGGCACGCGATGAGCGACGACAGCCGACACGGGCAGCAGGCCCGGTTGTGGATCTCCTGGTTGGTGGTGGCGGCGCTGCTCGGCTACGGGGTGGCGCAGACGCTGGTCACGGCAGCGAAACTGTTCACCAACTGAGGCGCGGACGGGGTGCCGCGCCCGGCGCGGCACCCCGCTCACAAACCGCCGGAGACACGCAGCACCGTCCCGGTGGCGTACGAGGCATCCGGGCCGAGCAGCCAGGCGATGGCGGCGGCGATCTCGTCGGGTTCGCCGGCACGGCCCAGCGGGATGCGACCGACAGCGGTGTCGGCGCGATCGGGTACGCCGGAGTCGGCGTGGATGTCGGTGCGCACGAGGCCCGGTGCGACGGCGTTGACCCGGATGCCCCTTGGGGCGAGCTCCTTGGCCAGACCCACGGTCAGGGTGTCGGTGGCGGCCTTCACCGCCGCATAGTGCACGTACTCCCCGGGGCTGCCGAGAGTCGCGGCGGCCGACGAGACGTTGACGATCGCGCCGCCGTCGCTCAGCCGACGGGCGGCCTGCTGGGCGCAGAGGACGTAACCGACGAAGTTGACGTCGACGACCCGGCGCAGGTCCTCGACGCGCAGCTCGGTGAAGGGCCCGATGAGGCTGGTGACACCGGCGTTGTTGACCAGGCCGGTGAGCGGGCCGAGCTGCGTGGCAGCGTCGAACAACTCGGCGACCTGGTGGGGGTCGGTGGTGTCGGCGCGTACCGCGATGGCCTGTGCGCCCGCGGCACGCAGGTCGGCCAGGACGGCAGCGGCGGCGGCATCGTCACGGCGGTAGCACAGGGCGACGTGATGCCCGGCCCCGGCGAGGCGGCGGGCGGTGGCCGCACCGATGCCGCGACCGCCGCCGGTGATGACGGTGACGGGTGCCATAGCGCCCTCCCTGGAGTCGTCCACTGCTGCGTACGGGTCGCGCCGACGCTACCGTGACCGGCGCGGGTCGGTCGTCGAGAGGAGCAGCGACTCTAGGGGTTGATTTCTTGACCGGAAGTGGCTACATGTGGGCCTAATGATTAGCGTTTACCGGATCGGGGAGCTCACCAACCGGGTGAGGCGGTTGACGTCGACCATCCGGCGGTGGAAGGCGGGAGTCACGATCGTCATCCGTTCCAGTAAAGGTTGGTGCAGGACCTACTGGCGATCGTGCAGACCTCCTCCCGCCGCCCGTATGAAGTATGCCGCCACGAGAAGCAGCTCACCTCAATGGACCTGACCGAGGATCCGGCGTGAAGACGACCCGGATCGCCTACTCACACCGGCTCAACGCTGGCAAGTACGCCGCGCTCGTTGAGCAGGCTCGGCGGCTGGGGCGGGTGCGCTCCGAGGTGTGGCAGCGCTACGCCTCGGTTGGCGGTGCTTGGCTCACCGACCGGCAGGTCCGCGACCGCTGGCTGGCCGAAGGCACCCACCGCCAGTTCGGGGTGCTGGCCAACGCGTGGAAGGAGACCGTCCGCGACGCGATGGCCGACATCACGGCGACCTTCGAAGCCGCGAAGGTGCCGGCGCGCAAAGCCATCCGACGCCATACCAGCGACCCTGCCGAGCGTAGGCGGCTGTTCGGTCTACTCAAAGCTGATCGGTGGGCGGAGGACCCGTATCTGTCGCGGTTGATGCGCTCGCGCTGGCGGCGGGGGCACAACCGCACCCGCAATCAGATCGTGGTGCGCGCTGACCAGCACAACACGCGTGTCGACTCACGTGGGCGGTTGTGGCTGGCCGTACCCGGCCTCGTGCGACGGCAACTGGTCCGCATCCCGCTGAACACCATCGTCGCCCCGACAGGCACCTTGCGGCTGATCCTGCGCGGCGACCGGGTGGAGATCCACTATCAGATCGACGCCGCCACGATGAAGACCTCGCAGCGGCCGTGTGGTGAGGCGACGATCGGCGTGGACAAGGGCTACACGGAGACGCTGACCGACTCCGACGGCGACTACCACGGCGAAGGTCTCGGTCACCTGTTGACCACAGAGTCCGACCGCCTCAAGGAACGAAACCGCCACCGTGCGAAATTGCGGTCAGTCGCCAACACCGCCGCTCAGCGTGGCAACCACGCCAAAGCTGACCGTATTGCCCGCAACAACCTGGGCGCGATTAAGCGTGACCGGCAGGCCGGTTGTCACCAGGCGCGGGTGCGCACGGAGATCTTCACCGCCGTGCACCAGGTGGTGGACAAGGCTGGCGTCGTGGTGGCCGAAGACCTGACCAAGACGTTCACCGGGCGCAAATCGCTCGGCAGGAACACTAATCGCCGTCTCGCCGCGTGGACCAAGGGAGTCACCGCGCGGGCGCTGAAGAATGTGTCGGAGCGCAGAGGTTCTGTGCTCGTGCACGTCAACGCCGCCTACACCTCACAAGTCTGTCACCGCTGCGGCTGCCTCGGCCGCCGCGCCGGGGACCGGCTTCACTGCACCTCGTGCGGGGTGGTGTGGCAGGCCGACGTGAACGCCGCGATCAACGTCCTGCGACGACATGGTGATCCCGACATCACCCTGCACACCCCGTACCTCGTGGTGAAGCAGATCGTGCAGGCGCGGGCCGATCGCCACCGGAGCAGACTGCCGCTCCCGGACTCCAGCCCGGCCCGCCGGGCGGAGAGCGAATCATCCGAAGCGCTCAGAAATGAGCGATAACAAGGAAGCAGAGTCACATGCACAGGGCGTTGGTGCTCGGTGGTGGCGGGGTGACCGGTGTGGCCTGGGAGCTGGGGCTGCTGGCGGGGCTCATCGAGCGGGGCGTGCCGGTCACCGAGGCGGACCTGGTGGTGGGCACGTCGGCGGGTTCGGTCGTCGGCGCGCAGGTGTGTTCCGGGTTGCCCGTCGAGCGGTTCTACGAGGAGGAACTTGTGCCACCGTCGAGCGAGTTGGCGGCACGGCTGGGCTTCCTGACGCTGGCGCGGCTGGTGTGGGCCGGTGGGCGTACCCGGGACGCGGCGCGTTCACGGGCCCGGATCGGGGCGATGGCGCTCGCGGCGCGTACCCAGTCGGAGGCATCGCGACGCACGGTGATCGAGGCCCGGCTGCCGGCCCGGGACTGGCCGGAGCGGCGGCTGCTGGTCACGGCGGTGGACGCTGCCACCGGCGAGTTCGTGGTGTTCGACCGTGACGGCGAGGTGTCCCTGGTGGACGCGGTGGGGGCCAGTTGCGCGGTGCCGGGCGTGTGGCCGCCGGTGACGGTCGGGGCGCGCCGCTACGTCGACGGGGGGATGCGCTCGTCGGTGAACGCGGACCTGGCGGCGGGCGCGCAACGAGTGCTGGTGATCGCGCCGACGTCGGCGGCGTTCGGGCCGATGCCCCGGTTGTCGGCGCAGGTGGCGGGGTTGCGGGCCGCCGGATCGCGGGTGGCGGTGGTGACGCCCGACGCGGCGGCGCGTACGGCGATCGGCCGCAACGTGCTGGATCCGGCCCGGCGCGCGGGCGCGGCTCGGGCCGGGCGGGCCCAGGCCACGGCGGTGGTGGACGAGGTGGCCGCTCTCTGGGTGTGATCGCTTACGCTCACCGCGCGTTCGATCGGACAACGGAGGTGCGCGGTGGCGGGTGTGGGTGTCGGCGACGTGGTCGAGGATTTCGAGCTGCCGGATGAGACGGGCACGCCGCGGCGACTGTCCGAGTTCCTGGCGGCGGGGCCGGTGGTGCTGTTCTTCTACCCGGCGGCGATGACCCGGGGGTGCACGGCCGAGAGCTGCCACTTCCGGGACCTCGCCGCGGAGTTCACGGCGCTGGGCGCGTCGCGGGTGGGCATCAGCCGCGACCCGGTGGCGAAGCAGGCGGAGTTCTCCAAGCTGCACGGTTTCGACTATCCGCTGCTGTCGGATGCCGACGGCGTGGTGGCGCAGCAGCTCGGGGTCAAGCGGCGGGTGCCGTTGGGGCCGTTGAGCATGAAGCGGATGACCTTCGTGATCGGCACGGACCGGCGGGTCATCGAGGTGATCCACAGTGAGGTCAGCATGAACGACCACGCGGACCGGGCGCTGCGGGCGCTGGGCGGCTGAGGGGGCACGAGCCCTCTGCGACGGGTGTCGCAGCCGGCTGATATCAAGACAGCAATCAAACAGGTGTACGGAAGAGGGTTGTGATGGATGCCGGCCAGGGTTTGTCCACTAGCGACGTGCAGAGCATCCGGGAGGCGTTGGCAGCGGGGCGTAAGCCGCGGGTGGTGTTCACCGCATCGGCGGGGCAGATCGCCGGTCAGGTCGGCCAGGTGATCGAGCTGACCGACCCCGAGGCGTCCGACGAGTTCGTGGTGGTGCGCTTCGGCCGCGACGAGTTGCCGTTCTCCCCCGCCGACCTGGCCGTGGCGCCCAAGGGCGCCGGTCGTCGGGTGGTGGAGCCGAAACCGGAGCCGGAGCCGCAGGAGTCACCCGCGGTGCCCGCGCCGGAGTTCGTGTTGGACACGCCGCGGGTGCCCGCGCAGCGACAGGAGGAGCCAAAGGTGGAGCAGCAGACGGAGAAGCCGCCGGCGCGGCGGGCGGTCAAGGCCGTCAAGCCGAAGGGCCCGGCGGGGCTCACTGTCACGTTGGCGTACGCCGACGGTGAGTGGACCGTCGCCGCGCAGCAGGGCAGCAAGGCCCTCGCGAAGCCGTACGTGGTGAAGCCGGCCGAGGCGTTGAAGATGGTCGCGCTGGTCGACGTGCCCGGTGTGCAGGAGGCGGTGGAGCAGATCCTCGGCACCGAGCGGGCTGAGGCGGAGCAGCAGGCCGAGAAGTTGCGGGCCGAGCTGGCCGAGATCGAGGCCCGGTTGGCGGAGCTACGCGAGGCCCGCTGAGGCGCATCAGTGCCGGCTGTGGTGCTCCAGCAGCCGGGTGAGTAGCCGTGTGAGCTGCGCACGCTCGGTGGTGGACAGGGGGGCGAGCAGGTCGTCCTGGACGCGGTCGACCGTCTCGCCCATCCGGCGGGCCACGTCGGCGCCGGCGTCGGTGCTGCTGATGATGTTGCGGCGGCGGTCGGCCGGGTCGGGGGCGCGCACCACCAGCCCTCGGCCGGCCAGGTCGTTGATGGCCGCCACCACGTCGCTGCGGTCGATGCCGCAGCGGCGGCCGAGGTCGGCCTGGCTGGCGGGCCCGTCCTCGGCGAGCGAGGCGAGCAGTCGGTAGTGGTAGCCGCGCAGGTCGTGAGTGGCGAAGCCCTCGCTGATGAGGCGACCGGCGTAACTGGCGGACTGGTTGAGCAGCCAGCTCGGGGTGGTGCGTAGCCCGGCGGGTGACTGCGGGGCGGTGAACTCCATGGCGGCAGCCTAACAGGAATTGTTGGCGCTACCCACGACCTGTGTTACGTTGGGCGTACCAACGTTGGCGCAGCCAACATTTCGAAGGAGGCGTCATGTCCACCACTCCCACCCTCAACGGCCAGGTCATCGGCCAGGCCCACTACGCCACGCGGGCCCTGCTCGACCGCGCCGTCGCACCGCTCGGGCTCAGCTTCGGGCAGGCGATCGCGCTCAACGTCCTCGCCGACGGCGCCGTCGAGCAGGCCCGGCTCGTCCACCGGATCACCAGCACCCTCAAGACCGACGAACAGGCAGTGCACGAGGTGATCGCCCACCTCGTCGACGCCACCCTCGTGCGGGTCGACGACGGCACCGCCGAACCGCAGGTGCGGCTCACCGACGCCGGTCACGCCACCCGGCGCCGCGTCGGGGCCGCCGTCGCCGACATCACCACCCGGCTGTACGGGGACATCCCGACCGACGAGGCGAGCGTGGCCGCCCAGGTGCTCACCCTGGTCACCCAGCGGGCAAACGCCGAGCTGGCGGCGCTCCCAGCCTGACCGGGCCACCGCCACCGGCCGGTCGGCGTCGCGCCCGACCGGGTGACCGCAGTTTTTCCCCCCGCACGCGAGTGGCCGGGTGCGGCTGTTGCCGGCATGCGAGCGGCCGGGCGCAAGGCTACCGGCGCGCGATCGAGCGTGCCGGAGTGCTGTCGCTCAGAAGTAGTCGAGCAGCTGCGCCGGGCCGCCGGCACCCAGAAGGTCGAGGGCGCCCGGGTCGACACCGGCGCTCTGGTGCAGCAACCCGGCCTGCGCGACCGACCGGGCGCGGGCCGCTCCGGCGTAGAGCAGGGCGAAACCGCGAACGTCCAACCGAAGGTCCGCCTCGCCGCTGATCCGGCTCAGCTCGGCGGCGCCGTCGGCGACGGTCAACCGCCAGGTGCCGGTGTTCCACTCGGCGAGCGGGTCGGCGAGGGTGAAGTCGACGGTTCCGCTGGCGTGGGCGGGCCAACCGCGGGCGCTGACCGCCCGGGCGACGTCGACCGGTCGGTGCATCCACAGCTTCCGTTCGTGCTCGCGGGCAGATTCCAGCGGTAGGTGGGTGCTGACGGCGTCTCCGTCGAGCGGGCACAACCGCAGGGTCGGTGCGACGCTGGCCCAGCTGCCGAGCACCCCGACGAGTTCCCGGGCGGCGTCGGCGGTGGTGGCCAGGGCCTCGTCGACGGTCAGCACGGAGTCGGCGCCGTAGCCACGGCCCCGCTGCCAGGTGGCGTAGCCGACCAGGTCGCCAGCGGCCTCGACGAGGGTGACCCCGTCGCCGGGCAGGGCACCGTCGGCGGCGAAGAAGTCGAACAGCTCGCCCCGGCGGGTCAGCATGCCGTTGCGGTGCCGGCTGACCCGCTCGTACAGAGCCGCGACGGCGGGCAGGTCGGCGGGAGTGCCAGCCCGGACGGTGAGATGCGGGGTGGGTCGGTACCGGGGCAGCAAGGCGGTGGGCAGGTCGACGGTGCGCAGCACACCGGCGGCTTCCCACCCCCAGGCGCGGTAGGGAGCGGCGACGGTCGGGTAGAGCGCGCTGACCGCCGCGCCACGCTCGTGGGCACCCCGCAACAGGGCGGTGAGCATGGCCCGGGCCACGCCCCGGCCACGGGCCTCGGGGGCAACCGCCACCCCGCCGACGTCGGCGGCGGGCACCGCGCGCCCGGTCCACCACTGGTCATGGTGCAGGTCGACGGCCTTGCCGACGAGCCGACCGGCGTCGTCGAACGCGCCGTAGCGGGTCAGGCCGGGCACCGCGGTCAAGGCGTGCGCGGGGCGCTGCGCGTCGGAACCGAACGCGAACCGGCCCAGCTCCCAGGCGGCGTCGAGGTCATCGGCGGTGAGTTCACGAACGTGCACGGCAACGGGCATCGGCACAGGCTAGCGGGAGCGCAGGACATGATCGACTCCATTTCGGCGACGTTGCGGCTTCCCGAGGCGCGGATACCGCAACGTCGGCGATATGGAGTCGATCTGTTGCCGCGGGCAGGGCGGCGGTCTGGTGCGGGGTGGGCCGGGCGCTAATGGTCGGGCGCCGGGTGCGGGGCCGGGGGGACCGACCCCGCACCCGACGCTCAGTGCTGCGGGATGTTGCCCACGCCGATGCGCTTGCGGAACACCCAGTACGTCCAGGCCTGGTAGCCCAGCACCACCGGAGTGAAGATCACCGCTACCCAGGTCATGATCTTCAGGCTGTACGGGGTGGCTGCGGCGTTGGTGGCCGTCAGTGTGCCGGCCGCGTCCAGGGTGGAGGGCAGCACGTTCGGGAACAGCGCCGCGAACAGGGTGGCCACGGCCAGGCCGATCGCCACGGCGGTGCCGGTGAACGCCCAGCCCTCTCGGCGTACCCGGGCGGCGGCGAGCCCACCGAGCAGGGCGAGGGCCGCGCCGACGGCGAGCACGACGGCGGCCGCGCTGGAACGGATGGTCAGCGTCCAGGTCAGGAACCCGACGGCGAGCACGGCGGCGCCGACGCCGACGCGCACCGCGAGGGCGCCCGCGCGCTCGCGGATGTCACCGGTGGTCTTGAGGGCGATGAACACGGCGCCGTGGGTGAGGAACAGGGCGAGGGTGGTCGCCCCGCCCAGCAGGGCGTACGGGTTGAGCAGGTTGAACAGTCCGCCGACGTACTCGTGCTCGGCGTTGAGCGGCACGCCGCGCAGGATGTTCGCGAAGGCGACGCCCCACAGGATCGACGGCAGCAGCGAGCCCACCACGATCGCCGCGTCCCAACGACGCTTCCAGGACACCTCGGGGCGCTTGTGCCGGTATTCGAAGGCCACGCCCCGGACGATCAGCGACAACAGGATCAGCACCAGCGGCAGGTAGAAGCCGGAGAACAGGGTGGCGTACCACTCGGGGAACGAGGCGAACATGGCGCCACCGGCGGTGATCAGCCAGACCTCGTTGCCGTCCCAGACCGGGCCGATGGTGTTGATCAGGACGCGGCGTTCCCGGTCGTCGCGGCCGAGTACGGGCAGCAGCATGCCGACGCCGAAGTCGAAGCCCTCCAGGATGAAGTACCCGGTGAACAGCACGGCGACGAGGAGAAACCAGATGGTGGTCAGTTCCACGATGGGCTCCCGGGATCAGTAGGCGAAGGCGAGCGGGCGCTCGGCGTCGTCGGTGTCGTCGGCGGGGGGCTGGTCGTTGACGTCCGGCACGCCGGCCTTGGCGTAGCGCAGCAGCAGCTTGACCTCGATCACGGCGAGGGTGGCGTAGATCAACGTGAAGGCGGTGAACGAGGTGAGCACCTCGGCCAGCGAGACGCTGCGGGACACGCCGTTGCGGGTGAGCATCTCGCCGAAGACGATCCACGGCTGGCGGCCCATCTCGGTGAAGATCCAGCCGAAGGAGTTGGCCAGCAACGGCAGCACCGGCATGGCCAGCCCGGCGCGCAGCAGCCACTTGCTGCGCGGGGTGCGGCCCTTGCGCTGGCTCCAGAGCACGAGCAGGGCGATCGCGCCGGCGGCCAACCCGAAGGTGATCATGAAGCGGAAGCTCCAGTAGGTGACCGGGATGATCGGGGTGTAGCTGCCCGCCCCGTACTGGGTGGCGTACTGGGCCTGCAGGTCGTCGATGCCACGCACGGTGCCGTGTGGGTCGCCGGTGCCCAGGTACGACAGCAGGTACGGGATCTTGAGCGCGAACACCTCGCGGCTGCCGTCGAGGCTGCCGACGGTGAGCACGGAGAACGAGGCGGGGCTCTCGGTGGTGTAGAGACCCTCGGCGGCGGCCATCTTCATCGGCTGCACGTCCGTCATGATCTTGCCCTGGATGTCGCCGGTGAACAGCACGGCGGCGGAGGCGACCAGGACCACCCAGGAGCCGAACTTCGTGGCGAAGCGGTAGGCGCCGGTGTCGGCGGAGTCGCGGTTGCGGATGACGTGCCAGAGCCCGACGGCGACGATCAGCGACCCGGCGACCAGGAAGGAGCCGGCCAGGGTGTGCGGGAAGGTGATCAGGGCGACCTTGTTGGTCAGCACGGCCGGGAAGTCGGTCAGCTCGGCACGTCCGCTGTCCGGGTTGATCCGGAAGCCGACCGGGTTCTGCATGAACGAGTTGGCGGCGAGGATGAAGTACGCGCTGAGGTTGGTGCCGATCGCGGCGGCCCAGATGCTGGCCAGGTGTGCCCGCTTGGGCAGCCGGTCCCAGCCGAAGATCCACAGGCCGATGAAGGTGGATTCGAGGAAGAACGCGACAAGCGCCTCGATGGCGAGCGGGGCGCCGAAGATGTCGCCGACGAAGCGGGAGTAGTCGCTCCAGTTCATGCCGAACTGGAATTCCTGCACGATCCCGGTGACCACGCCCATGGCAAAGTTGATCAGGAAGAGCTTGCCGTAGAACTTGGTCAGCTTGAGGTAGCGCTCGTTGCCGGTGCGGTGCCACATCGTCTGCAGGATCGCCACCAGCACGGACAGGCCGATGGTCAGCGGTACGAAGAGAAAGTGGTAAACGGTGGTGACACCGAACTGCCAGCGGGCAACGTCCAACGCGTCCACTCGAACCCCCAGCCATTCTTACTACGAGACGTAGTAAATACTACTGCTCGTCGTAGAGGCCGGGGCGGCCCGGACCGGCCGGGGACGAATGACCCTGATCACCCTGCTTCTCCGACCCGCCCTCGTGACCCTGCCACCACGTGCGACGATGGCGCGCTGATGAACACCACGCACTGGCAACCGCCGCTGATCTGGCGCGCCGCCCTCCTGCTGACGCGGGGCCTGGTCGGCCTGCTGGCCCGCCTCGAGGTCACTGGCGACGTCCCCGCGCACCTGCGGCGCGGCCCGTTGGTGCTGGCCGCCAACCACATCAGCCCGTTCGACCCGCTGGTGATGGCCGCCGCCTGCCAGGCCCGCGGCATCGCCCCCCGGATCATGGCGACCGCCGGGCTGTTCCGCGTACCGGTGTTCGGCGCCGCCATGCGCCACGCCGGGCACATCCGGGTCGACCGGGGCACCAGCGCCGTCCACCGGGCACTCGACGATGCCGCCGCCGCCGTCGCCCGGGGATCGGTGATCCTCATCTACCCCGAGGGACGCATCGGCCTGGACCCCGGCATGTGGCCCGAACGCGGTAAGACCGGCGCCGCCCGACTCGCCCTGGCCTGCGGCGCTCCGATCGTCCCGATCGCCCAGTGGGGCTCCCACGAGGTGCTGCCCTACGACGCGCCCCGGGGCATGCTGCGGGGCATCGCGCGCTCGCTGTGGCGCCGCCCGGTGATCCGGGTGCACTTCGGCGCGCCCGTCGACCTGGGCGAGACGACCGCCGACGCCCCCGGCGCCGCCCGCCGGGCCACCGACCAGATCATCGACGCGCTCACCGACACCCTCGCCCCGCTGCGCCCCGACGAACCCGACCTGCCCCGGCACGTCGACCCCGGCCGCCCGATCGACCTCAGCCGGGTGCACCGCCGCCGCTCGGCCTGACGCCCAGCCGGTGAACGTATTAGACAACTTTTGAAAAGTCGTCTAATCTGTCTAGCGTGAGCACCGTGGAGATGGATGTCGAGGACCCGAAGCGCGCCGCCGTCCTGGCAGCGGCGGTTGCGGTGTTCGGGCGCTACGGCTTCCAGAAGACGTCGATGGAGGCGGTCGCCAAGGCGGCGGGCATCTCCCGGCCGGGCCTGTACCTGATGTTCCCCAACAAGGAGCAGCTGTACCGCGCCACCATGCAGGGCGTCATGGAACGCGCCCAGCACGCCATGGAAGGCAGCCTCGCCGATCAGTCGACGAGCTTCGACGAGCGGGTCGTGGCGGGGCTGGACGCCCTGATGGGCTCGTACATCGACACCCAGATGGCTCGCGACCTCAACGACCTGCTGGAGAACAGCGAGCCACAGCTGGGTTCGATGTTCCACGACTACCAGGTGCGGGCTCAGGCGGCACTGCGAGCCCACATCGAGGCCGTCGCCCCGGCCGGTCTGCTCGACGAGGGGCGGACCGCGGACGACGTCATGGACGTGCTCTTCTCCGCGGCGCTCACCTGGAAGTCGACCTCGACCTCCAGGGACGAGTTCCGCGACCGGCTGCGCCGGGCTCTGCGGCTGCTCCACCGCTGACACGCCCCGCCCTGAAACGCCATGATCTTGCACCCCTGGAGGCCCGAAATGTCACGAATCATCACCCCGTACTCGGCCCAGTCGACCGCCGCTGAGGTGATCGACGGCGTCGACCTCACCGGCCGGCGGGCCATCGTCACCGGCGGCGCGTCCGGGATCGGCCTGGAGACCGCCCGGGCACTGGCCGACGCCGGCGCCGAGGTGACGTTGGCCGTACGCGACACCGCCGCCGGTGAGCGCGCCGCCGCCGACATCACGGCTGGCGGGGCACCCGGCAAGGTCCGGGTCGACCACCTCGACCTGGCCACCCGCGCCTCCATCGACGCCTTCGTGGCTGGCTGGACAGGCCCGCTGCACATCCTGGTGAACAACGCCGGCATCATGGCCGTGCCCGAGCTGACCAGGACAGCCGACGGCTGGGAGGCGCAGTTCGCCATCAACCACCTCGGTCACGCCGCACTGACCCTGGGCCTGCGCGACGCGCTGGCCGCCGCGCGGGGCGCCCGCATCGTCGTCGTCAGCTCGTCGGCCCACCAGCAGTCCCCGGTCGTCTTCGATGACATCCACTTCACCGCCCGCCCCTATGAGGCGTGGTCGGCGTACGGCCAGTCGAAGACCGCCACCATCCTGTTCACCGTCGCCCTGGCCAGGAAGTGGGCCGCCGACGGCATCACCGCCAATGCCCTGCACCCCGGCGGCATCATGACCAACCTGCAACGGCACCTCGACGACACGCAGTTGCGGTGGGTCGGCGCGCTCGACGAGCAGGGCAACCGCCTGGAGGTGCCGCCGGGCTGGAAGACCCCCCAGCAGGGGGCGGCCACCTCGGTCCTGCTGGCCGCCAGCCCCGAGGTCGAGGGTGTGACCGGCCGCTACTTCGAGGACGCCAACGAAGCCATCGTCCTCGCCGAGCCCGCCGACGGCAGAAGCGGCGTGCTCCCGTACGCCCTCGATGACAAGAACGCCGACGCCCTCTGGGACGAGACGCTCCGGCTCCTGCGGCGCTGACCGGGGACAATGATCACGTGTCGCGTCGCGATCACCGGGCGGGGCGGCGGCGCGAGCGGGCGACAGACGCCGGCCGGTCACCCGCAGGCCACCAACCGCGGGCATACTGCGTCGCGTGTTGACCCGATTCGGCTACCTCGACGCGCCCGCGCCGCTGGCGTTCGCCCACCGCGGCGGCGCCGCCGAGGGCGACGAGAACACCACCGAGGCGTTCGCCCGCGCCATCGGGCTCGGCTACCGGTACGTGGAGACCGACGTGCACGCCACCGCGGACGGGGTGGCGGTGATGTTCCACGACCCGACGTTGCAACGAGTCACCGGCGAGGCGGGGCGCATCGCCGACCTGAGCTGGGCCGACCTCGCATCGGTACGCGTCGGCGGCGCTGCCGTCGTACCCCGGCTCGACGAGGTGCTGGGTGCCTGGCCGCAGGTCCGCTTCAACATCGACGTGAAGGCCGACGGCGGCGTCGAGCCGACGGTCGCGACCGTGACCCGGGCCGGCGCCGCCGACCGGGTGCTGCTCGCGTCGTTCAGTGACGCCCGCCTGACCCGGCTGCGCGCGCTCACCGAAGGACGGGTCGCCACCGGCCTCGGCATCCGCGGGGTGGCCCGGCTGCGGCTCGCCTCCCTGCACGGGCGGCCGCTGCGGCTGCCCCCGTCGGTGGTCGCCGCGCAGGTCCCGCCGTACTACGGGCGGGTGCCGGTGGTGGACCGCCGGTTCCTCGACTACTGCCACCGACTGGGTCTGCAGGTGCACGTCTGGACGATCGACGAACCCGCCCAGATGCACGACTTACTGGATCGTGGTGTGGATGGCATCATGACCGATCACGTCGGCGTGCTGCGCGACGTCTACCGCAGCCGCGGCCACTGGGCCGCCTGACCATCGAAGGACCCCCGATGGCCGAGACCGTGACCCCCACGGTGGACGACACCCCGCCCCCGGCGAGCACCCGCCGCGAGCGCAGCGGCTGGTACATCTACGACTGGGCCAACTCCGCGTTCCAGACCACGGTGATCACCGTGTTCCTCGGCCCGTTCCTGACCACCGTCGCCGAGCTGGCCGCCGGCTGCGAGCTGGGCGCGGACACCTGCGACGGCTTCGTGTACCCGCTGGGCATCAAGGTCGCCGCCGGGTCCTACTACCCGTATCTGATCTCACTGTCGGTGTTCCTCACGGTGTTCGTGCTGCCGGTGATCGGGGCGATCGCCGACCGGTCCGCGCACAAGAAGCGACTGCTCGGTGGGGCCGCGTTCACCGGCGCCGGCGCGACCATCGCGATGGCCTTCGTCACCGGCGACCGCTACCTGCTCGGTGGGGCGCTGTTCCTGATCGCCAACATCTCCTTCGGTGCCGCGATCGTGGTTTACAACTCGTTCCTGCCCCAACTCGGTGGCCCCGACGAACGCGACGGCATCTCCAGCCGCGGTTGGGCGCTGGGCTACCTGGGTGGCGGTCTGCTGCTGGCTCTCAACCTCGTCGCGATCACCCTGTTCGACGATGGGGACAACCCGCAACGCACTCTGGACCTGGCCCGCTGGTCGATCGTGTCCGCCGGTGTGTGGTGGGCGCTGTTCACCCTGGTGCCGCTGCGCTGGCTGCGTGAGCGCCCGACCATCGCGGCCCTGACCGCCGGCGGCAACGTGGTCACCGACGGGTTCCGCCAACTCGGCCGCACCATGCGGGAGATCAAGGCGTACCCGTTGACGCTGTTCTTCCTGCTCGCCTTCCTCGTCTACAACGACGGCATCCAGACCGTCATCACCCTCGCCAGCCAGTACGGCACCGAGGAGCTGCGCCTGGAGCAGAGCACCCTGATCGTCACGATCCTGCTGGTGCAGTTCCTCGCCTTCGGCGGCGCGCTGAGCCTCGGTGCGCTGGCCAAGCGCATCGGCGCCTGGAAGACCGTGCTGCTCAGCCTGGTGCTCTGGACCGGTGTGATCATCGCCGCGTTCCGGTTGCCCGCCGAGGCGCCGGTGCCGTTCATGGTCCTCGGTGCGGCCATCGGCGTGGTCCTCGGCGGCAGCCAGGCGTTGAGCCGTTCACTGTTCAGCCAGCTTATCCCGGCCGGCAAGGAGGGCGAGTACTACGGCTTCTACGAGATCAGCGACAAGGGCACCAGCTGGCTCGGCCCGCTCGCCTTCGGCCTGGTGTTCCAACTCACCTCCTCCTACCGGGTGGGCCTGGTCTCACTCCTGATCTTCTTCGTGGTCGGGTTCCTGCTCCTCGCCGCCGTGCCGATCCGCCGTGCCATCGTCGCCGCAGGCAACACACCACCCCGGGTGCTCTGAGCACGCATCCCGCGCCCGGCAGATCAGGGTCGGTCGATCGGCTAGGCTGCCCGACCGTGACTGACGACGCCGCCACCGCCCCGACCTGCCTGGCCCACCCGTTCCCCGGCCAGCCGCACGCTCCGGCCGGGTGCGCGGCTGCGCGCGGGCTCGACGGGCGTCCGGTGCACGCCGCGGCGTTGAAGTTCTTCTGGGGGCCGATGGACTGCGGCAAGTCGACGATGGCGCTGCAGATGAACTACAACCACGCCCGGCAGGGCCGCCGTGGGCTGGTCACCACCCGCATCGACCGGTCGCTGGGCCCGCAGGTCACCACCCGCATCGGCCTGGCCCACGAGGCCATCGAGGTCACCGACGACCTGGACCTGCGGGCCCTGGTCCGCGGCCGGTGGGCCGACGGGGTACGCGTCGACTACCTGATCTGCGACGAGGCGTGCTTCTACACCGTCGAGCACGTCGAGCAGATGGCGGAGCTGGTCGACAGCTACGACGTCGACGTGTTCGCGTTCGGCCTGGCGACCGACTTCCGGTCCTGCCTGTTCCCCGCCGCGCAGCGCCTGTTCGAGTTGGCCGACGAGGTGGCCCGCATTCAGGTCGAGGTCCTCTGCTGGTGTGGCCGGGAAGGGCTGCTCAACGCCCGCGTCGTCGATGATCGGGTCGTCCGCGAGGGCGAGCAGGTCGTCATCGGCGACACCGTGGACACCGCCGAGGTGCGCTACCAGGTGCTCTGCCGCCGGCACTACCGCAGCGGCGACCTCGGCCCCCACGACTGAGGGGTCGCCGCGGCCGCTCGTACCCGCAACCGGTCGGCCACGATCACGGCGACGGTCACCGCCAACGCCATGGTGGCGCACGCCGCGACCGGCACCTCCAGCGCCACACAGACCGGTATCAGTGCCAGCAGTACCATCGCCGCCACGATCCGGCTGGTCGGCAGGATCCGCCACAACAGCGCCTTGTACGCGGCGTGCCCGGCCAGGAACAGCGCCGGGCCACCGAGGGTGAGCAGCGCGGCGATCGTGGTGGTGGGCACGCCGGGCTCGCGCAGCAACCGCTCGTCGGCCGCCGACGTGACGATCACGCCAGCGACGATCACCGGGTGCAGGTAGTTGAACGCCACCCGGCTCAACGCGCCGGTGCGCTCGCCGGCGCCGGCGATGACCTCCGTCGCGGCCGACGCCGAGCGGGCGAAGTACACCCACCACAGCGCCACCGAACCGGCGAACGCCAGCAGGAACGCCCCGGATGTCACCAGGTCCACGTGCGAGGTGAGGGTGCTCCCGGTGACCAGGATCGACTCGCCCAACGCGATCAGGACGAACGCCGCGCACCGCTCGGCCAGGTGCCCGCCCTCCACCATCCACCGCTCGGGGCGGCTGCGACCCCGCCCGGGCAGTGGGTAGCCGATCGACAGGCCGACCACCTCGATCACGATCACCGCCGCCCACAACGCCTCCCGGGCAGCCCCCTCGGCCAGGCCGCCGAGCACCACCAGCACCGACGTCCCGGCGATCCAGGGCAGTGATTTCTGAAACCCGTCGACCAGCCACGGGTTGCCCCGCACCGCCCACAACCCGAAGATGGTGCGGCCCACCTGCACGCTCACGTAGACCACCGCGAAGAGCAGACCGGTCCGGCTGAACGCCTGCGGGATCGCCGCCGACAACCACAGGCTGCCCAGCGTCACCCCGATCAGCATCGCCCGCACCGGCCCCTGATCGGGTTGCAGCCAGTTGGTCACCCAGGTGGTGTAGACCCAGACGAACCAGACGAGCGCCAGCAACAACGCGGTACGCCCGGCGCCACGCCAGTGCGGGTGCTCGATCAGGTAGTGCGACAACTGCGTGATGGTGAAGATGAAGACCAGGTCGAAGAAGAGCTCCGTCGAGGTGGTCGGCTGCACCCCCTGACGCGGTCGCAGCAACCAGGGTCGCGCCGGGGCGGCGGCCGGCGGCTCAGAAGGGGTCACCGCACACCCGCCAGTCCCCGCCCTCGCGGACCACTGGCAGGCGGCGTTCCTCGGTGAGCCCACCGTCGCGGGTCACCTTCACCGTCACCGTGCCGTGTGGCCGCCCACTGCGGGTCGCCACCGACACGTCGGTGATCTCGTAGTCGGTGACCATCGGCGGCGTACGCACCCAGCTGGTGAAACCGATCGCGCTCCACCGGCTGCGCGCGTCCGCGCAGAGCCGGTCGTAGGCACCCTCGCTGTCGCCCAGGGCCACCTCGCTGAGGAACCCGTCGGCGGTCTCCCGGATCGGGCCGGCGGCCTGGCGGACGGTCTGCAGGTTCCAGGCGCCCAGCCCGGCCGCGCCGACGCAGCACAGCGCCACGCCGAACCCGGCGAAGGCCAGCCCGGTGCGCATCGGGCGGTTTCGCCGGGCCGGTCGGCTCCACGGCTGGCCGGCACCCACGACTACCGACCGTAGAGAAGACAATCGCACCAAAGTGCGACAAGCCGGAAATCGGCCGTAGGTGCTGGGTGGGACTGCCCCTGTTCGCGGCGGCCACGGATCGTCTACCGTCGGCGCACGCCCCCGAGCAGTGCCAGGAGTCGATCGATGAGCCGCTTCGTGCAGCCGGTACCACTCCCCGTCGACCCGTACGCCGGTGATGCCCTCCTGCGGTCCTGGCTGGAGCGTCACCTGGGCCCGAGTGGGCACGCCGCCGCGAAGGGCCGCCTGGCCGACCTGGCCGCGGACGTCAGCGGGCCGCTGCGCGCGGCGCACGCCGATGCGGAGGCCCACCCGCCGACGCTGGTCCGCTACGACCCGTGGGGTGCCCGGATCGACCGGATCGACACCTCCGCCGGCTGGCAGGCGCAGCGCGCCGCCGCCGCCCGCCACGCCGTGGTCGCGCTGCCCTACCTGCAGGACGCACGCGGCACCTGGGGTGCCGCCGCGCGGGTCGTCCAGCACGCCCTGCTGCACCTGTACGGGCCGGAGTCGGCGACGTTCTCCTGCCCGGTGGCGATGGCCGACGGGGCTGCGGCGCTGCTCAGCATGCCCGACGTGGACGCCGAGGTGCGCGATGCGTGGCTGCCCCGGCTGATCTCCACGGATCCGGCCACCGCGATCACCAGCGGGCAGTGGATGACCGAGTCGCAGGGCGGCTCCGACCTGGGCCGTTCGAGCACGATCGGTCGACCCGCAGCGGATGGTTCCTGGCGGCTGACCGGGGAGAAGTGGTTCTGTTCCGCCGCCGACGCGGCGATGGCGGTGGCGCTGGCCCGACCGGAGGGCGCCGGGCGTGGCAGCCGGGTGCTCGCACCGTTCCTGGTCCCCCGGTACGCGGTCGACTCACCGTTGACCGACGCCGTGACGCCGGGCGCACCCGCACCGGGCGTCACCGTGCACCGCCTGAAGGACAAGCTCGGCACCCGGGCGCTACCCACCGCCGAGATCGGTCTGCACGACGCCTACGCCGTGCCACTGGGCGACCCGACGGTGCCCGGCCTGGTCCGGGCGATGACCCTGGTCGTGGTGACCCGGGTGCACAACGCCGCCGCGGCGGCCGGCGGAATGCGACGGGGCCTCGACTACGCCCGGGCGTACGCCGACGTGCGGCACGTCGCCGGCGGCGCGCTGGCGTCCTCGCCGCTGCACCGGGCCACCCTGGGCACCCTCGCGGTCGACGCGGCGGGCGCGTTCGCCCTGGCTGGGCACGCGTTCGCCCTGCTCGGGAGGGTCGAGGTCGGTGCCGACCCGGAGGCCGCCGCGGAGTTGCGCATCGTGGCGCCGCTGGCGAAGCTGGCCACCGGACGGCTGGCCGTCAGCTCCGCCAGCGAGTACGTGGAGAGCTTCGGCGGGGCCGGTTACGTGGAGGACACCGGCGTTCCCCGGCTGCTGCGTGACGCGCAGGTGCTGCCGATCTGGGAGGGCACCACCAACGTGCTGGCCCTGGACGTGCTGCGCGCGTTGACCCGGGAGGACGCCGGCACGCCGCTGCTGAGTCGGCTCGCCGCCGCCGTCGATTTGGCCCGACCGCTGTCACCGACGCTGGCCGACACCCTGGCCGCCGCCGCCGCGCAGCTGGGCGACACCATCACCTCGGTGACCGCCGACCCGGGCGCCGCCGTGGTGCAAGCCGGTGCCCGTGGCCTGGCGCTGCGCCTGGCGTACGCGCTGACCACCGCGTTGCTCGTCGAGCACGCCGCGTGGGGCGACGAGCAGGCGGAACTGGTGGCCCGGCTGTGGGCGCGGCGCTGGCTGCGACACGAGGAGATCGCCGAGGACGCCCACCACCACCTGGAGCTGCTCTGCTGACCGGCCGGCGCGAGCGCACGGGACGGGGGCCCAGGTCGGTGCTGATCGAGCTGGGCGACGACCGGGGCGCGCCCCGGGACGACGACAGGCCACCGCGGCAGGTGTCCCGGGGTTGGCGGGTGGCGCTGCTGGTGGTGGCGTGCGCCCTGCTCGGCGGGTCCGCCGAGCCCGCGAACCTGACGCCTGAGTTGGGGCCGGCGGCACCCGCCGGGGCGACCGTGCTCGGCGCAGGGCCGCTGCTGCTGGTCGTCGACCCCGACTCGAACCCGCCGACGTTGAGTGCCTACGACGCGGCCGCGCCACGTCGCCCGGCGCGGTGGCGGGTCGCGGTGCCGCCAGCCTCCGGGTGGTCCGCCGAAACCGTCGGTGACCTGCTGCTGGTCGTCGAACGCGACCAGGTACGTGGGACGCGAGTGACCACCGCGCGGTCGATTCGCACGGGCCAGGCGGTGTGGCGACGACCCGAGCGGGTGTACGCGGCCGGCGACGCGGCGGTCGCGGTGAGCGAGGTCCGCAGTGCCTCCGAGCCGGGTCGTCGGGTCGAGGGCAGCGTGCACGGGGTCGATCCGGCCACCGGCGTCACTCGTTGGTCGGTGCCGGTGCCCTCCACGGCCGTGTTGCGGGTCCTGCCCGACACGCCCGGGCGGTTACTGCTGGTGCAGGACGACGGCCTGGCCCGGCTGCTCGACACCCGCGACGGCACCGACCGCGGGCGGGGGTGGCTTCCGCCGGCCGACTACGGGCCGGACAATCCCCAGGTCGTTGGCGCGCACCTGGTGTTGCGGCACCCGAGCGGCAGCAGCGGGGCGGCACTGACCGGTTACGACCTGCCCGGCCTGTCGCCGCGCTGGCAGATGCCGGTCGAGCCGGGCGAGCTGACCCTGCGACCCTGCCAGGGTCTGATCTGCGGGCACGACCAGCAGGGCCGCTGGGCCATCGACGCGGGCACCGGGGTACGGCGTTGGACGTGGCCGGGCGGGGCGCACTGGGACACCGTCGCGGGTGCCGGGGTCGCCAGCGAGTCGTTGGTGTTGCTGGGCATGGCGTCGGACGGCCGACGCGTCCTGGTCGCCAAGGTGGGCTCGGACGGCCACCGCGTGATCGGGGTGCTCCCGGCCGGGGTGACCGGCTGCCGACGGATCGGCCCCCGGCTCATCTGCCACGACGACACCCGCGTGACGCTCTGGCCGCTCGGCGCCCCCTGACCCGACCGCGATCCGCAGCGGGTGTCGCGACCGATTCTGTCGGAGCCCGGCGGCATACTGCCGGCGTGACAGTTTCTGCCGACCTCGCAATGGTCAACCTCGACAGTTCCGACCCCGCCGGCCACGCCGCGTTCTACCACGAGGCGCTCGGCTGGGAGATCACCCACAGCCAACCTGAGTACGCGATGATCAGCTCCGGTGGCGTCTCCATCGGTTTCGGTCTGGTCGACGGCTACCAACCGCCGTCCTGGCCCGACCCCGCTGGCGGCAAGCGCTACCACCTGGACCTGTACGTCGACGACCTCGCGGCGGCGGAGGAGAAGTTCGTCGCGGCGGGCGCGTCCAAGCCGGACTTCCAGCCCGGCGGTGACAAGTGGGTGGTGCTCCTCGACCCGATCGGTCAGCCGTTCTGCATCTGCCCCCGCCCGCAGGGCTGAGCCGGCTCGGCGCACGACAGAAGGAGTCAGCATGGCCATCACTCTCGTCAACCCGGATGGGTTGCCGAAACCGGACGTCTACCGTCAGTTGTCGATCGCCACCGGGTCCAGGCTGGTGTTCCTCGCTGGTCAGGTGGCCCGCGACGCCGACGGGCGCAAAGTCGGTGAGGGAGACTTCGCCGCCCAGGTCGAGCAGTGCTATCTCAACGTTGGCACCGCCCTGACTGAGATCGGCGGGTCCTTCGACGACGTGGCGAAACTGACCATCTACGTCGTCGACTGGTCTGCCGACAAGATGCCCCTGTTGGGCGAAGGCGTGGCTCGGGCGGCCGAGAAGCTGGGAGTTGACCCGGTCAAGCCCATCACGTTGCTGGGTGTCAGTGCTCTGGGCGAGCCTGATCTCCTCGTCGAGGTCGAAGCCACCGCGGTTCTCGACTGAGCAAGCGAAGGCTCGACGGAGGGCCTGCGTTTGGCGCGTAGCGCTCAGCCGCGGCGGCGGGACCGGGCCGCCCACACCACGTACGCCGGATCGCGGTCGAGGTTGTGTCGGTCCCGGTCGTAACGGCGGGTGGTGCGCGGGTCGGCGTGGCCCATCGCGTCCTGCACGTCCTCCAGCGGCACACCCTCGGAGCGAGCGGTGGTGGCGAAGGCGTGCCGCAGCGAGTGCGGCGACAGCTTCGCCCAGGCCGGGATGCCGGCCGCGCGGGCGAGCCGACGGACCATCCGGAACACCGAGTGCCGGTCCAGCCGGGCGCCGCTGGCGGTGACCAGCAGCGGCCCGGTCAGCTGCGGCACCGGCACGCCGGTGGCGGCGGCTCGTTGAGCCAGGTAGGCGTCCACGGCGTAGCCGGTGCCGGGGGTCAGGGCGCGGCGGCGCTGCTTGCCGCCCTTACCGATGAAACGCACGCTGCGGTGCCCGCGTTCGGTGCCGAGGTCGGTCAGGTCCAGCGAGATCAGCTCCCCGACCCGGAGGCCCAGGTCGGCCAGGAGTGCGATCGCGGCCCGATTGCGTGCGGCGGTCGCGCCGGTGTCCGCGTCGGCGGCGCTGAGCAGAGCGTCCACCTCCTCGGCGGTGAGCCCGACGGTGGCGGAGTGGTCCCGGTCGACGCGGGGTCGGTCCGCGCCGGCGACCGGGTTGGCCGGCACCCCGCCAAGTTTGACGAGGAAGTCGTACCAGCTGGACAGCGCGGAGAGCCGCCGTGCCACGGTCGCCGGGGTCAGCGGTCGGCCGCTGCGGGCACCGATCGTCGACTCCAGTGCGCGGGCGTACTCGTTGACGTGCAGGAACGTGGCCCGCAGCGGATCCAGGTCCCGGCTGGCGCACCAGCTGAGCCAGCCGGTGACGTCGCGCCGGTACGCGTCGCGGGTGTGCTCGGACAACCGCCGGTTACGCAGCCACGCCTCGGTGACCTCGACCGGCCCGCTCGGCAGCGCGGGTGGCGCGGTCGGGCGGGCCAGCACCGGAGCGTCGGAGATCACCATGTGAAAAAGACTCTCAGCCTCGGGTGGGATCAGCGCGTAGGCGCGCCGATCCCACCCGTCACCGTGATCATGCGTTGATCTGCTTGCGCCCGTCGCCGTTCGCGGTGATGGTCACGCGGCGGGGCTTGGCGCGCTCGGCAACCGGAATGCGCAACGTCAGCACCCCGTGCTCGTAGCCCGCCTCCAGCTTGTCGGTGTCCAGTGTGTCGCCCAGGAACAGCCGCCGGGTGAAGGTCCCCATCGGGCGTTCGGCGGCCACCAGCTCGACCCCGTCGCCGACGGGCCGGCGGCGCTCGGCGCGGACGGTGAGCACGTTGCGCTCAACGGTGCAGTCGATGCTGTCGGGGTCGACGCCGGGCAGGTCGAACGCGGCGTAGAAGTGGTCGCCGTCGCGGTAGGCGTCCAGGTGCATTACCGCGGGACGTGCTGCCGTACCGAAGAACTGCTCGGTGAGCCGGTCGATCTCGCGGAACGGGTCGGTACGCATCAACATGATCATGCCTCCTCGGTTCTCCTGGCCGAAGGTGATGGGTTGAGTCGGGGCGACTCAACTTCCTCTACTTATTTAGCGCGTCTTCCGGCCGGCGTCAACCGCTCAGCGCAGCCGCTTCTCGAACCAGTGCTCGGCGTACGGGCCCTGCGAGTACGCCGGGATCTCGACGTAGCCGTGCCGTGCGTACAGGGCGCGGGCCTCGACCAGGTCGTTGCGGGTGTCGAGCCGGATCCAGTCCGCCCCGGCCGCCCGGGCCCGTTCCTCGACGGCGGCCAGCAGCGCGGCGCCCCCACCGGTGCCGCGATGCGCAGGGCGGACGAACACCCGGGTCAGTTCGGCCCAGCCTGGCTGCCAGCGCAGCCCGGCACAGCCGGCCAGGTCAGCTCCGTGGTGGGCGAGCAGCAACAGCCCGTCCGGGTCGGTCAGGTCGTTGCTGGGCAACTCGGCCAGCGCTTCGTCGACCTCGCCGGGCAGGGCCGGGCGGCGGTGGTAGCGAACCACCATCTCGGTCATGTACTCGCGCAGCAGTTGCACCGCGTCGGGGTGGTCGGGTCGGGTGGCGCTGGTCGACCAGGTTGGTCGGACGGTGATGGTCACCTGTTGATCATCACCGTCCCGTCAACGGGTTAATCCACTCGGAAGCGGCGACGGGCCGACAGCAGGACGATCAGGGCCGCTGGTAGATGCCGTGCTCGCGGGTGAGCAGCTGCTCGTCGATCAGGTACCGGCGCAGCGTGGCGTGATCCGACCCGCCCGCAGCGCACCACGGCTTGAGCGCGTCGTCGACGGCCCGCTCCGGGTAGCGCGTTTCCGGTTCGAACGACCGCTCCGCGATGTGCGCGAGCAGGACGCGCCGCCGTTTCGGCTGCGCCGGCAGGCCCACCAGGACGTCTCCGCGTAGGAAGGTCCGCAGCACCGGATCGGTGGCCAGGTCGGTGTCGTCGGCCGGGCGGCTGTCGCGCGCCGCCGCCCGTAGCGACGACTCGTCGGCGGCGAGCGCGCCGTCCGCGCCGGTGACGAGGCCCGCGTCGGTGAGCCGGCGGACCCCGGTGAGGACCACCCGTGCCGGTAGGCCGGTCCGTTCGGCGACGGCCGCCGCGCTGGCCGCCCCCAGCACGATCGCCGCGAAGATCTGTCGCCGTCCGCTGTCCGCCAGGGCCCCGGCCAGAGTGTGCACAGTCACGCCGGTCACCCTCCCATCAGCCGTACGCGAGGCGCCAGGCGATTTCCGGGGCCTGCGCTCACGCCGATTCCGGTGCGTCCGTCGGCTCTTCGGCGACGAGCAGCACCCGGCGCAGCAGGTCGGACAGCTGTCGCCGCTCGGTCGGGGTGAGCGCGCCGAGCAGCCGGTGCTCCTCGGCGCCCTGGATTTCCATCGCCCCGTGCCATGCGGCCTGACCCGCGTCGGTCAGCTCGATGTCCACCCGACGACGGTCGACTGTCGACGGAATCCGCCGCACGAAACCTCGCCGTAGCAGGGCGTCCACGCGCGCCGTGATCGAGGCGGGGGCCATCGCGAGATCCGCGGCGAGGTCCGAGGGGGCCGCCCGTCCGCGGCGGCCGGCCAGGGCGTGCAGGGTGTCGTACTCATGGGCCGGCAGGTCGAGATCGACCAGGACCCGTTCCTTGACCGCCCGCAGGTGCCGGGTCAGCTTGATCATCCTGGTCACCGCGCCCTCGACGTCCGCGTCGAGAGCGGGCACCACAGGCAGCCAGCGCTCGATGTGTCGGTCAACGGCATCTTGAGTGGCGGTCATGGCCCCAGCTTATCTCAGCGCCGAAATATTCGTTGACGAAAAGTTCGATGCCGAAGTATGTTGCGGCGTATGCCTCACCCACTGCACACCCGCTCCTTCCGGCTGCTGTTCCTGGGCCGTACCGTCTCCGCTCTCGGCGACGCGGTGGTGCCCGCCGCGCTGGCCCTGGCCGTTCTGCGAGCCACCGGCTCCACCGGCGCGCTGGCCGTCGTGCTCGCCGCGGCGATGGTCCCCCGGTTGCTGCTGCTGCCACTCGGTGGTGTCGTCGCCGACCGGTTCGACGCCCGGCGGGTCGCCCTGGTGGCCGACCTGGTCCGCTGCGCCACCCAGCTCGCGGTCGGCATCCAGTTGCTCGGCGACGCGCCGTCACTGACCACCGTCGCCGTGGCGTCCGCGCTCGGTGGCACCGCGTCGGCATTCGCCATGCCGACCGCGTCTCCGCTGGTCGCCGGCACCGTCGAACCGGCCGGCCGGCAGCGGGCCAACGCCCTGATGGGGATCACCGCCAACACCAGCCGGCTCGCCGGCCCGGCGCTGGCCGGCGCGCTGATCTGGGCCGCGGGGCCCGGCTGGGCGTTCATTCTCGACAGCGCGTCGTTCGCGCTCAGCGCCACCCTGCTGGCGCTGGTGCGAGTCCGCCACGTGCCGGTCCCCCGCCGTTCCGTCCTTGCCGACCTGCGGCACGGCTTCGGCGAGGTACGCACCCGCGACTGGTTCTGGACCAGCCTGCTCGGGCACGGCGTCTGGAACGGCGCCGCCGCCGTGCTGATGACCCTGGGGCCAGCCATCGCCATCGACCGTCTCGGCGGCGAGGCGACCTGGGTGCTGTTGTTGCAGGCCGGCGCGATCGGGATGCTCGCCGGTTCGCTGCTGGCCGGGCGGGTCCGGCTACACCGGCCGGTGCTGCTGGCCAACCTCGGGCTGGCCAGCTACGCCGCGCCGCTGGTCCTGCTCGCCGTCGCCGCGCCCGCCCCGGCGGTGATCGCCGCCTACGCCGTGGCGCTGACCGCCCTCGGTTACCTCAACCCGGTCTGGGAGACCGTCGTGCAGCACCACTTCCCGCCGGAGGTTCTGGCCCGCGTCACCTCCTACGACTGGCTGGTGTCGCTGGGCGCCGTGCCGTTGGGGTACGCGCTGGCACCGCTGGCCGCCGACGCGTTCGGCGCGCCCGTTCCGCTGGCCGTCGCCGGCCTGCTGGTCCTCGCCTCCTGCGCGGGCACCGCGCTCGTGCCCGGCGTACGCCGCCTCACCTGGCCGGCGACCCCGCAACCGCAACCGGCCGAGCCCGTCGCCGTCCATTGATCCTCACGCGCACGCCGGTGCTGGAGGCCACCGCGCGTCCGGTGGGACCTGACGAAGGTCAGGGGTGGTGCCTGCCGTTCGGGTCCTGTGTGTGAGGTCGCGGGACTCCTAGCCTGGCGGGCGTCAACCAGATGATCGGGGTGTGGGGTGCGGCAGGTCAGGGTGTGGTGGCGCGGTGTGGTGGTTGCGGCGACGGTGGGGCTGGTCGCCCTCGTCGCGCCGGGCCCGGCGTTCGCGAAGGACGGGCTGGATCTGACGGCGGTCGAGCGGTTGGTGACGGACTTCGCCGACCAGGGCGGTTATCCAGGAATCGCGGTCGCGATCATCAAGGGCGATCAGGTGGTTCACGTCGGCGGCTACGGCCGCGATTCGTCCGGTGCGGCGGTGACCGCGACGACACCGATGCCGGCGGCGTCGCTCAGCAAATCGTTCACCGCGCTGGCCGTGATGCAGTTGGTGGAGGCGGGGAAGGTGACGTTGGACGCGCCGGTGCGCGACTACCTCCCCGACTTTCGGATCGCCACCCCACAGGGGGCGCGCATCACCGTCCGACAGTTGTTGAACCAGACCTCCGGGATCACCGACCGGACGCTTCCCGAGAAGAGCCTGCCGCAGCCGGACTCGCTGGCGGGTGCTGTCGTGCGGGCACGTGACGCGACGCTCGCCGTCGAACCCGGCACGAAGCACGTCTACACGAACACGAACTATCACCTCGCCGCGCGGCTGGTCGAGGTCGTCGCGGGCGAGCCGTTCGCGCAGTACCTGCGGCGTCAGGTGTTGGAGCCGCTCGGTATGCGGGCGAGCACCACGATCGACCTGACCCCTCGTGACCTGCCCGAGAACGTGCGTGCAGGGCACATCTACGCGTACGGCGCGGCGATTTCCGTCAGCGAGCCGAAGCGGTTCGTCAACGGCTCCGACGGCATCATCACCACGGCCCAGGACCTGGCGCAGTGGCTGATCGTGCAGAACAACGCGGGCAAGGCCGCCAACGGCACGCGCCTGGTCTCGGCCGCGAGCATCGCGGCCATGCACACCTCGTCGGACCCACGCTGGACCTACGGGATGGGCTGGGACACCGACCAGGAGGGTCGGGTCCGCCACAACGGGGTGTGGTTCACCTACACCGCCAGCCAACTCCTGCTTTCCTCCGGCTACGGCATCGCGGTCATCGGCAACAGCGGCATCGGCCTGGGCAACGAGGGAACCGATCAACTGGCCGACGGGCTGGCCAGCCTCGTGGAGGGCGACAAACCGTCGAGTGGCGCCCCGATACGACTGGTCATCGACCTGACCCTGGCCGGGTTGACCCTGCTGAGCCTGTTCCTCGGCGTCCGCAACCTGCGGCGTACGCAGACGTGGGCGACGCGACTGGCCACCCGGCCCGCATGGCGGCTGGCACTGCGGTTGCTGCCGCGGCTTGTTCCTCTCGCCCTGTTGGTGACGCTGCCCAATCTGCTCGGCCTCCTCTACGCAGGTGGGCGGGACGTCAGCTATGTCCAACTCGGCTACTACTCGGTGGCGTTGGTGACCTGGACAGTGGTCGCGGCGGCGATGAACCTCGGCGTGCTCGGTGCCCGCACCGTCGCCCTGCTACGACTGCGCCGGCCGACCGGCACGACCCCGGTGCCCGAGGCGTCAACCCAGCTCGTCGCCGGATAGCTGCCCGGTCCACGTGAAAGGCCCCCGGCCAGCGCCGGGGGCCTTGCTGGGACGTGGTCGGTCAGTCGGCGTTTCGTGCCATCGCGACGAAGCCACGCCACGACTCCCGGCTGAAGGTGAGCGTGCCGCCGTCGCGGTCCTTCGTGTCGCGGACGAGGACCACGCCGGGGAAATTGTCGGCAACCTCGACACAGTTGCCACCGTTGCCGCCGCTCTTCGTGCTCTTCCGCCACCGCGCACCGGTCATGTCCATGATGCTGCCGCTTCTCTGAGAAGTGCCAAGGAACGCCCTCGGGGCAGGGCCTCTCCGCGAATACGCTCCCACCGTCGTTCCAGGCTAACAAGATCCGACGGTTGATCGAGGATCTGCGCCTGTGCCGGGCTGTCGACGTGCGCGACGCGCGACCCGTCCGGCATGTCGGCGATGGTGAACGGTCCGTCGAGCCCGGGATAGCTGGGCGCATCGGCCGGAACGATGTGGAGCTGAACGCTGCCCAGTTCGGCGTACTCCACCAGGCGCGCGAGTTGCACCGCCATCAACGCGCGGTCGTCGCCGACGCGCCGCCTCAACACCCCCTCGTCGAGCACGGCGATCAGCAGCGGTCCGCCTCCACGGCCGAGAATCGCCTGCCGATTGATCCGCGCCTCGGCGAACTCGACGACCGCCTCCGGGGTCAGCACCCCGCCGGCCAGGGTCGCCCGCGCGTACGCCTCCGTTTGCAGCAGCCCGGGTACCCACGTCAGCTCGAACGACCGCAGCGTCACCGCCTCGCGTTCGAGGTCGACCCAGGGCCGGAACCACACGGGTTCGCGGCGACGCACGACGTCCGGCCAGAGCGCGTCGGCGTCCTTCGCCAGCAGTTCTGCGACGGTCGACCGGTGGCGGCTCTGTGGAATGTGCCCCGGGTTCGCCCACCGGGCGACGGTCTTCGGGTGCACGCCGATCCGACCGGCGAGGCTCTCGGCGGTGTGACCCGCTGCGGCGAGTGCTGCGACAAAGGCGTGATTCATGCCGTCCCTCTCCAGGAACAAACCAGCTGCCCTGAAGAGATTAGATAACGCTGTGTGTTTGTCCAGCGACCCCGGGCAAAGTGCGGTATTGACGGCGCGGCCGGCAGGGGAACGAACCCGGCGGACGCGTTCGCAGCGGGGCCGCTCCCGGCGGGCGAGCACTCACGGGAGCGGCCCCTTCCGCAGACCACAACAAGGGGAAAACTGTGCCAGGCAAGGAAGAGAAGCGAAGGAAATCCACACCGATCCGGCGGCTCGACACCGTGGGGGTCCGGTGATGCCCGAGCGTCCAAAGCACTCCCCATTGCGGCCGTCGTGGCGCTGCCCGGCCTGCGGCATCCTGTGGCCGTGCTCGGCCGCGAAGCTGCGCCTCCTTGGTGAGTACCGCGGGGATCGGCCGGGCCTGTTGATCCACCTGGCGGAGGTTCAGGAGGTGGCCGCAGCCGATCTCACCAAGCTCAACCCGGGCGTTACGCTTCCCGATCTCACCCCGCGTTTCGTCGGCTGGGCTGAAGCCCGCTAGGTGATCTATGTCGATCGACGAGGGGTTCCCGTAGTCCTGGCGGAAAATCAACGGATATGGCTGACCCGGGCATCGCGGAACGCTCTTCCGGAACAGCCGTGACCTTGGCCGACGTCGTCGCCGGCGGTGTTCCGATGGACGAAACCCCTTACGGAACATCATGATCGAGAGTGTCGAGGCCCACCGCCGTGTGGAGTAGCGGCTGAAGGGCGTCCAGGAGCGGACCGGGGTGGATTGGGAGGCCATTGGCGTCTTCCCCGGCCTCGAACTCGCCGATCTCCAAGCCGACGAGGTCGGACTCGCCCATGGCGAGCACAGCGGATCTGAGTTCGCTGAGTGTGAGGCCGCCGGGAACGAGGTAGTCGGTGGGCACGATGCCGGGTTCAAGGACGTCACAGTCGATGTGCACATAGACCGGACGGCCGGCGATCGCGGCCCGCAACCTTTTCGCCAGGTTCGGTCCTGGCCCGACCAGCGTGATCACGCCATCATCGATCAGGGACTGCTCGACCGGGTCGATGTCACGTGCCCCGCAAAGGATCGCGTTCTCCGGCTTCAGCCCCTGTCCCAGACCGGAGTCCCACATACCGAGCGGGCCGCTGAAGGCGAGGCCTCCGAGGTAGCCGGTGGTGCTGTTCTGGGGGGTGTTGAGATCTGCGTGCGCGTCGAACCAGACGACCACCGCGTCTGGGCGATACCTGGCGACGACCGGAAGCGTTGCCAGAGCGACCGCGCAGCGGCTCAGCGCTGTGACCGGAAAGGCGCCGTCGCGCAACAACTCGTCGAAATGCTCTGCCATGGCGCGCAGTGCCGGCCGAGCCGCAGCCAACTCTTCGTCCCAGTTGGTGCACAGCGCGGGTTCGGGAGACCCGATGACAACCGGTGCTGAACCCAGCCGAGCGGCGAGTTCCGCTGCGACCATTCCCGACGCCTGCATGGCCCGGTCGTTGTGGTCGCCGGCGCGGGCCGCGAAATGCGTGATCACCGGCGACAGTGGGTTGGACGCTGACACGGGTTCTCGCTTTCACCGCCGTTTGGGATCCAGGTCAGGGCCGGTGGACGCAGGGGGCGGCCACCGCGTGATCGGAGCCGCGCTGTGGGCTGCGGCGGAGTGATTCGTCAGGCAGGACGCGTTCGTAGCAGACCGAGTGGTCGGAGCCCACGTACGCGCCGAACAGCGGGATCTCGCGGTAGCCCTCGCGCTCATAGAAGCGCATCGCGTCCGGCTGGCCCGGGCCGGTCTCCAGCCGGATGGTCGTCCAACCGCGCTCCCGTGCGGCCTCCTCCAGCCCTCGGAGCAAGTCGGTCGCCACCCCCGAGCCGCGGCTCTCCGGTACCACGTACATCCGCTTCACCTCGACGGTGACCGGGTCGAGGAGGCGCAGCGCGGCGCAGCCGAGCGGTTGGCCGGTGGCTTCGTCGACCGCGACCAGGAACAGGTCGATGTTGTCGGCCGTCGGCGGCGTGCCGGGCTCGTGGTCATCGGTACCGTAGCGGAGGTCGAGTTCGGCTTTCTGCGCCACACGTAACGCCTCGCCCACCGGGTCGGTCCACGGCCGCTGCGCGATGATCCAGGTCATGCCGCTCCTCACCCACCCTCGTAACAAGCGTTACGGTAACATTCGTTACGACCACGAAGAGGTGAGAGCCGTGTCACTGCCCGCGGACCGAGCGGCCCAGGGCGAGGCGCTGTCGCGCGCGGTCTGGGACGTGCTCGCGCAACAGGGCCTGGAAAAGCTGACAATGCGCGCGGTCGCCGCGGCGGCCGGCTGCACGACGGGCCTGGTTATGCACCGCTTCCCGAACCGTCGAGCGCTGCTGCTACACGCCCGGCAACTGCTGCACGACACCACCCGGCAGCGGGTCGAGGCACTCGAGGCCGCGGCCACCTCGCCGCGGACGGCGCTGCGCGCGGTCCTCCGCCAGGGCATGGCGACCGATCCGGAGACGACCAACTGGAGCATCGTCTGGTTGGGCTTCCTGGCTGCGGCGGTGGCGGACGCCGAACTGATCGGCATGCACCGCCGCAACAACCGAGCCTGGCGGCAACGCGTAGAGCGGCTGGTCGCCGCGGCTGCCACGGACTGGCCGGTCGATCAGGTCGGCACGGTCGCCCTGGGGCTGATCGCAATGACCGAGGGTGTCGCGGCTCTCGCCGCCGGGGATCCCGCTGCCTACCCGGCGGATCAGCAGGAACGCATGCTCGACGCCGCCCTTGTGGCCTACGGCCTGGGATAGCACGGCAGCCGCCGTTCGTGAGGTGACCTCGGGATGGAGGTGCGGTCAAAACTGCCCGTCGCCAACCGTGCGTGCACGTGCATGTCGTGCCAGCCGTCGGCATGGCGCACCGACCCGCGGGCCACGCCCTCCTCCCGGAAGCCGGCCCGCGCGGCCACCCGGCAGGACGCCGTGTTGGCGGTCGAGTGCTCCAGGGCCAGCCGGTGCAACCCGGCCCGGGTGAAGCTCCACCGGGTCAGTGCCCCCAACGCGTCGGTGGCGATTCCCTGACCGCGTGCGGCGGGCACCAGCCAGTACGACACCTGCGCCGACGCCTCGCTCAGCAGCACGTCCCGCAGCCCCACCTGACCGACCGGTCGGTCAGCGGTGTCGACGATCGCCCAACTGGCCGCCGTCTCGTCGCGCCAACGGCCCGCCCACTGCGCCGTCCACGCCCGCGCCTCGTCATCGTCGTCGAGGCGACGGACGTGCCAGCGTTGGATCGCCGGGCAGTCGAAGGCGACCCGGACGGCCGAGGCGTCGTCGTCGCGCCACGGCCGCAGCGTCAGCCCGGGGCGTACCGGGAGGTGGGGTTGCTCCTGAGTGCCGAGGCTCCCGGCGGGCAGGGCGGGCGCGACGAGCAGCGGCATGCGTCCATTGTCGCGCCGGCCCTCACTCTCCGGCCGGGCCCCCGGCGAGTTCGGCGACCACGTCGAGATGGCCGAGGTGGCGGGCGTACTCCTGGACCAGGTGGAACAGCACCCGCTCCAGCGACGCCGGGTCCGCGCCGTTCCAGCGCGGGCCCGGTGCGCCGATCTCCGCCAGGTCGTGTGCCGTCACCACCTCGGTGGTGTGCGCGCCCTGAGCCCGCAGCGCCGCCACCAGGTCCGCGCGGGTCTCGTCGGGGGCGACGTACCAGCGGTCCTCGTGGCGGTCGCCCCACGGCTCGGCGACGTCCCGACCCTGGAAACCCCACTCGATCCAACGCAGCTCGACGTGGCGTAGATGCTTGAGCAGCTCCAGCGGGGTCCACCCCGACGGCAGCCGACTGCGCCGCAGCTCCTCCTCGGCCAACGCCGACACCCTGGCCACCGTGGACTCGCGGAAGTAGTCCAGGTAACGCAGAAAGACCTCGGTGCGGCTGCCGGCCGGGGACGTGGGCTCAGGGAAGGGAATCACGGCGTGGTCGGCAGGTCGCGGGCCCGCTGTTGCACACCCGCCACGCCGTACGGGTAGTCACCCACGAGTGGGGCGCTCGCCTCGTCCAGCAGCCGCATCTGCTCGGCGTCGAGGACCAGGTCGGCGGCGGTCAGGTTGTCGTCGAGCTGCTCGGTGGTGCGCGCACCGAGGATCACCGAGGTGACCGCCGATCGGGCCGCCAACCAGGCCAGCGACACCGCCGACATGGACACACCGCGTTCTTCGGCGACCTGACGGACCGCGTCGAGCACCCGCCAGGTGCGCTCCTCGGCGTTGCGACCGGCGTACGCCTCGACGCCACGCTGCGGGTTCTCCCCCAGTCGGGTCGCTCCGGTGGGCATGCTGTCACGCTGGTACTTGCCGGTCAGCCAGCCTCCGCCGAGCGGCGACCACGGCAGGATGCCGATGCCCTCGTTCTCGCAGACCGGCACCAGCTCGAACTCGATCTCCCGAGCCAGCAGGTTGTACTGCGGTTGCAGGGTCACGATCGGGGTGAGGTTGAGGTGCTGGGTGAGCAGGGCGGCCTTCTGCAACTGCCAACCGGTGAAGTTGCTGACCCCCGCGTAGCGGATCTTGCCGGCGCTCACCGCGTCGTCGAAGAACCGCAGCGTCTCCGGCAGTGGGGTCAGCGGGTCCCAGGCGTGCGCCTGGTACAGGTCGACGGCTTCGACACCGAGTCGCCGCAGGCTGGCGTCCAGGGCGCGGGTGAGGTGCACCCGGGACAGGCCGGCGTCGTTCGCCCCCGGGCCCATCGGGAACCGTCCCTTGGTGGCGATCACCAGCCGGTCACGCAGGTCGGGCCGCGTCCGCAGCCAGCGGCCGATGATGTCCTCCGAGACACCGCGGGAGTAGACGTCGGCGGTGTCGATGAAGGTGCCGCCGGCCTCGACGAAACGGTCCAGTTGGGCGAAGCTGCCGGCCTCGTCGGTCTCCGCGCCGAAGGTCATCGTGCCCAGACACAGGGTCGACACCACGGTTCCAGTGCTGCCCAGAGTGCGATAGCGCATGTTTTCCTTCCGGTCGAGCGAACCAGCCGATCTTGCCACCCTGCCCCGGCGCCGAGCGAGAGGGAGTCGGGCAGCCGTCGCAACGGATCATCGGGAGCCGTTCATCTTGTCTCGCCACTCAGGGAACTATGGGGGTGAGCAAGGCTTTTCGTGCCACTAATCCTGTTTCGCCATCGGGCGAACGTTCGTGATGTTCGACCGCTTACCGCCCCTGTTTCGGGATGTGCAAATCGCGAAACATTCCGCCGAATCCTGAGTCCACCAATCAGGGCATACGCACGCAAGCTCCCCATAACCTCGACCGGTGGCTGTTCACATTTCTTTCGATGGCTTGCCAGGTCGCCCTCAGCACGTCCCGCCCGCTGTCCTGTCCCGACCCGTCGAACCGGTGTTCGTGGACGCCACTGGCATCCGCCACCGCCGGATACGACGCACGGGCGTGCTGGTCGCGATCGCAGCGCTGAGCTACCTACCGATGGCCGCGACTGCCCTGCTCCCCGGTCCGCCAGCGCCGGCGCAGCCCGCCCCACTGTCCGTCGGCGACCCAGCCGCCGGGACCGGCGGACCCCATCGCGCGGTGCCGCCGCCGCTCGGCGATCCGGACCCGAACCTCACGCCGGAGCCGGAGGACACCGTGGACGGTTCACAATTCCCGGCCGATCCGGCACCGGACGATGTGTCGCCGACCGCCGTGCCGTCGATCGACCCGACCGAGCCCCGCCCAGCGACCGACGTGCCTCCGGTCAGTCGCCCATCCGCCACCCCGATACCCCCGATCGGGCGCCCGCCCACGAGCCCGATACCCCCGATCGGGCGCCCGCCCACGAGCCCGATGCCCCCGACCTCGCCGCCGGCCCCGCCGCCCGAGGTCCCGCCACCGCCCGTCACCGATTCGCCGACCATGTCCGCTCCGGCCGAGCCCAGCCCCGGACCCGTCGCGACCCGGCCGATCACGCTTGGGCTCGTGCCATGGGTGACGGGATGATCCTGATGAACAGCCGCCGATACCGCCGCGCCGGTGTCCGTCGGCCCGGCGGTATCGGCCCGGGGACCGGCCGGTTCGTCTGCGCCTCCCTGGTGACGGTGGTGATGTGCCTGCTGCTGGTGGAGGCGTACGCCAACTCCAGCTTCAGACCCGATCATGTGCGGGAGCCCGAGAATCAGGGCACCGTCCCGACCGACGTCCTCGACGGCGGGCCGGTCATCGATGCCCGGTACGACCAGCCCCGCTCCTACCGCCTGCCCGCGCGGACCATCGCCCTCACCTTCGACGACGGGCCGGACCCCGTCTGGACCCCCCGGGTGCTGGACGTCCTGCACCGACACCGAGCCCCGGCCACCTTCTTCGTGATCGGCTCGCAGGTGGCCAGGCACCGGGACCTGGTCCGGAGGTCCGTCCAGGAGGGTCACGAGCTCGGCGTGCACACCTTCACCCACCCCGACGTGAGCCTGCTGCCGGGATGGCGGCAACGGATGGAGTACGCGCAGACCCAGATGGCGATCGCGGACGCGGCCGGCGTCCGGACCAGCCTGCTGCGCTTCCCCTACTCCTCCCTGCCCAGCGCCGTCGACGACGCGAACTGGCCGGTGATCCGCGAGGCAGGCCGGCTCGGCTATCTGACAGTGGTGAACGACGTGGACGGCGAGGACTGGTCCCGACCCGGTGTGGACGCGATCGTGCGGAAGATGACGCCGGCCGACGGAGCGGGAGCCGTGGTGCTGCTGCACGACGCCGGCGGAGACCGGTCGCAGACCATCGCGGCACTGGACCGGTTCATCCCGATGATGCAGGCGCGCGGCTACACCTTCACCACGGTCAGCGACGGGATGAACCGGGCGCGGCCGGGAGCGGCTCCCTTCGTCGGCAACGCCCCCACGTCGACCGCGGACCGCTGGCGGGCCGCCCCCGTGGTGTGGGCGATCCGGCTGGCTGACTCGATCCTGCGCGCGCTCGCCCTGCTCTTCGTGGTCGTCGGCGCCCTCGTGCTGGCCCGGACGCTGCTGCTGCTCCTGATCGCCGGCAGGCTCGCCCGGCGCAGACGGGCGCACCGCTGGCCCTGGGGAACGTTCGACGCACCGGTGTCGGTGATCGTGCCCGCGTACAACGAACGAGCCGGAATCGTCGCCACGGTCCGTTCGCTGGTGGCCAACGACCACCGGGACATCGAGGTGATCGTGGTCGACGACGGTTCGACCGACGGCACGGCAGACCTCGTCGACGCACTCGGACTGGACGGCGTCCGGGTGATCCGCAAACCCAACGGCGGCAAGGCCAGCGCCCTCAACACCGGGCTCCTGTACGCCTCGCACGACATCATCGTGACCGTCGACGCCGACACCATCTTCGAGCCGAACGCGATCCGACGGCTGATCGAGCCGTTCAACGACCCATGGATCGGAGCGGTGGCCGGCAACGTCAAGGTCGCCAACCGGCGGCGGCTGCTCGGCCAGTGGCAGCACATCGAGTACGTCATCGGCTTCAATCTGGATCGTCGGTTCTACGAGAGGTTGGGCTTCATCCCCACCGTCCCCGGAGCGATCGGGGCCTTCCGCCGCCGCGCTCTGCTCGGCGTCGGGGGAATGAGCGGTGACACCCTGGCCGAGGACACCGACATCACCATGGCGATCCTCCGGGCCGGGTGGCGGGTGGTGTACCAGGACCGCGCCCGCGCCTGGACGGAGGCACCCGCCACCGTGCGCGAGTTGTGGCGACAGCGCTACCGGTGGAGCTACGGCACCATGCAGGCGATGTGGAAGCACCGGCGCGCGGTGTTCGACCGGGGCGCCTCGGGCCGATTCGGCCGGTTCGGCCTACCGATGCTCGCCCTCTTCGGCGTGGTGCTGCCATTGCTCGGCCCGGTGCTGGACCTGCTCGCCCTCTATGGTCTCTTCTTCCTGGACACGACGAAGACCGCAGTGGCCTGGGTGGCGATGCTGCTCGTCCAGGCCGCGACCGCCGCGGTGGCCTTCCGGCTCGACCGGGAACGGATGCGCCCGCTGCTGACCCTGCCGATCCAGCAGTTCGTCTACCGCCAACTGATGTACGTGGTCCTGGCCCGGTCCGTGGTGACCGCGCTGACCGGTGCCCGGCTGGGCTGGCGCAAGCTCAAGCGGGCTGGTGACGTCGTCAACGACAACGGCCGTGCCGCTTCCCCGGCGGTGAA
Source organism: Micromonospora luteifusca (assembly GCF_016907275.1). Taxonomy (NCBI): domain Bacteria; kingdom Bacillati; phylum Actinomycetota; class Actinomycetes; order Micromonosporales; family Micromonosporaceae; genus Micromonospora; species Micromonospora luteifusca. Next base: position 6,938,516 of record NZ_JAFBBP010000001.1, on the reverse strand, counting down.
CGGACGCGAGGGGCGCGACCGCTGGTTCGACGCGCTGCGGGCGCTGGCGCTGGCTCGGGTCATCACGTACCACATGTTCGGGGCCGCCTGGTTGAGCTTCGCCTTCCCCGCCATGGGCGTGATGTTCGCGCTCGGTGGCTCCCTGATGGCCAGTTCGCTCAACCGTTCGCCGCAGCGGGCGGTCAGCGGTCGGATCCGGCGCCTGCTACCGGCGCTGTGGGCCCTGGGCATCGTGCTGCTGCCCCTGATGCTCTGGCACGGCTGGTCCGACCGTCCGGCCTGGCCGGCGCTGCTGAGCTGGCTGGTCCCGGTGCTGCAGCCGCCAGGCAGTGCGTGGGCGGCGGACGTCACCGGCGTGCTGTGGTACCTCGTCGCGTACCTGTGGTTCGTGTTGCTCTCCCCCGCGGTGTTGACGCTGTACCGACGCTGGCCGGTGTGGTCCGTGCTCACGCCGCTGGCCGGCGTGGTCCTGCTGCAGACCGCGGCGCCGGCACTGGGCGGACCGGCGGATTCGGTGCTGACCGACCTGGCCACGTTCGGCGCCTGCTGGCTCCTGGGCTTCGCACACCGCGACGGTCAGCTGCAACGGCTCCCACTTCGGTCCCTGCTGGCCCTGGCGGCGCTGTGTCTGGGACTCGCCGTCGGCTGGCTCGTCACCCACCCGGCCGCCGGGCTCGACCTCAACGACATCCCGGTGGCGCAGGCGTTCTGGTCGCTCGGAGTCGTGCTGCTGCTGATGCGGGTGTCCCCATCGATGACCTGGCTGGCCCGGATCGGGCCACTCGACCGGCTGGTCACCGCGTTGAACAGCCGGGCGCTGACCATCTACCTCTGGCACAACGCCGCCATCGCGGTCTGCTTCGTCGTCGGTGACCAGCTCGGGGTCCGGCGGCTCGGCATGCTGGGTTACCTGGTGGTGGCCCTGGTGCTTCTCACCGGCCTGGTTCTGGCCCTCGGTTGGATCGAGGACCTCAGCGCCCGACGGTCGCCTCGCCTGCTGCCCTGGCCCCGACCGCCGCGAACAACAGCGCGGGATCGGGCGGTCCAGCCCGCTTCGGGGACCGCCGTGGCCGATGAACAGGACGGTCCAGAAGTGCGCCACGAACACGCTCGATCGCTTCTCACGTGAGCGTTGTTCGACGCCACAGCACGCCGCGACGGCACGGCCGGACATCGATACGGCCCGGCTGAGCCGCCGTTGGCGCAAGACGGTGATAAGAGGAGATCACCGTCGGCCGGCACGGGCCTCACCTCCTACGGGCCCGTGCCGGCCACCCCAAAAAGACACAGTGCCGCGACCGCGACGAAGAGGAGATGGTGATGTGGCAGCTGCCTACACCGGCAGAGCAGGAGTTGTGGAACGCCGTGGTGGCCGGGGTACGAGCGGCCAACCAGAAGGACCATGGGCAGTTCCAGACCTGCGTCGACCGCCTCGTGCGGTTGCCCCACGCGTGGGCGCACCAGGTACTCCGGGACACCGCAGGGCTGCTCGCCGAGGAGCAGGACCCGGACGAGTGGGACCAGCGGCCACGTCTGGCCACACAGCTGGACTACTCCGTGGGCTTGCTACTACTGCTCATCGCCCAGTTGGCGGACGCCGCGCAGGTCGGCGTCGGAGCATTCCTCGACGTCGCGTTGGCCAACGCCAAGCGGCATGGTGGAAATCTCGCCAGTCCGGTCTCCCACTGCCGGACCGGGCACTGACGCCCGAAGCATCCGGTCAGCGGGTATGAACTGGCGCGGCGCATCGGTGATGATGGGTGCGTGAGCGATCTCGGCACCGCCACCGACCGCCCCCACCAGCCGGCCGCACCATCCCCGCCGGTGGGGCAGCCACCGACGCCGGGTCCGCGCACACTCGGCCCGTGGCTGGTGGCCGCGGCGACCAGCGTGACGTTGCTGCTGCTCGCCGGCCGTTACGGTTATCACCGCGACGAGCTGTACTTCCTGCTCGCCGGCCGACACCTCGACTGGGGCTACGTCGATCAGGGCCCGCTGGTCCCAGCGCTGGCCCGACTGCTGGACACGATCGCGCCGGGCAACCTGGTGGTGCTGCGTACCCCGTCGGCGTTGCTGGCCGGCGGCGCGGTGCTGCTGGCCGCCGCCATCGCCCGCGAGTTGGGCGCCGGCCGGGGCGCGCAAACCGTCGCCGCGGGGCTCGCCGCGCTGTCCGGCATCGTGCTCGCCGGCGGGCACCTGCTCAGCACCACCACCATCGACCTGCTGGTCTGGCTGGTCGCGGCGTGGTGCGCGGTGCGGTTGCCGCGTACCGGTGACAGCCGCTGGGCCCTGGGCATCGGGCTGGCGCTCGGTGTGGGCATGCTCAGCAAGGTGCTGCCCGCACTGCTGGCCGTGGGCCTGATCGCCGGGGTGCTCATCGCTGGGCCACGCCGGCTGCTGCGGGACCGGTGGGTGCTCGCCGCCGCCGGGATCGCCGTGCTGCTGGCCGCGCCGAACCTGATCTGGCAGGCGGCCAACGGCTTTCCGCAGCTTGGCGTGGCGGCGTCCATCTCCGACGGCGACAGCTCCTACAGTGGCCGCCTCGACGCCCTCACTCTCCAGTTCGTCATCATCAGCCCGTTCGCCGTACCGATCTGGATCGCCGGCCTCGTCGCGCTGCTGCGGCGACCGGCGTGGCGGGCCTACCGGGCGGTGGGCTGGGCCTGGTTGGTCGTGGTCGGCATCGTGCTGATCGCCGGCGGCAAGGGCTACTACGACGCGCCGCTGCTGCTGGTCCTCACCGCGGCCGGCGCGGTGGTCACCGTCGCGTGGGCGTCGCGCGGGTCGGTCCGGTTGCGGCGGGGGCTGCTCGCGCTGGGCACGGTGCCGTTCCTGCTGCCCAACATCGTGCTGCTGCTGCCGGTGCTGCCGGCCGAGCGGTTGCCCGGTTTCGTGGTCGACGTCAACTACGACGCCGGCGAGACGATCGGCTGGCCGGCGTTCGCCGACTCTCTCGCCGCCGTCCATCGTGGCTTGCCACCGCAGGAGCGTTCACGGGCGGTCGTGCTCACCGGCAACTACGGCGAGGCCGGTGCGGTGGCCCGGTACGGGCCAGCCCGTGGTCTGCCCCGGGCGTACTCCGGGCACAACAGCATGGCCGACTTCGGTCGGCCGCCCGCCGACGCGGACGTGGTCATCGCCGTCGGCTGGGAGCGCCCCGACCAGCTGAACACCTGGTTCGAGCAGTGCACGCCCGCCGGGCGGGTGGACCAGCGGGTCGAGGTGGACAACGACGAGAACGGCGGCCCGATCCAGGTGTGCCGAGGGCTGCGGCGTCCGTGGGCGCAGATCTGGGACAGCGAGGTACGCCACACCGGCTGACCGTGTTCAGCCGGCTCCGCTGGTGAGCCAGGTCTGGATGCCGACCATGGCCTCAGGCCCGGAGGTGGCGTCGACGTCGCGGGCAAGGTCGGCGATCGTGACGGCGGCGAGCGCCTGGCGCCACGCCTCCTCGGCCGCCCACATCGCGCGGGCGACCGGACACGGCGTGGTGCAGGCGTCGGCTGGCGTCGCGAAGGGTCCCCGCTGGCGGATCTCCGTGCAGACGAAGGTCGGGCCGGCACCGTCGACGGCCCGGACCACGTCGAGCAGAGTGATGCTCTCCGGCACGCGGGTCAGCACGTAACCGCCCGACTTGCCCTGCACGGAATGGATCAGGCCGGCGCGGGCGAGGGACTGGAGCTGCTTGGCGAGGTAGCTGCTGGAGACGTCGTGCAGCTCCGCCAGCTTGGCCGCCGGGACGGGCGTGCTGCTGGCCGTGAGGACCACGCAGCAGTGCAGAGCCCACTCGACCCCGCCGGACATCTTCATGGCTTCACCCTAGCCAACCCCCGTTACCCGGACTCCAAATATCCGAGTAACATACTCGGACAGAAGAGGTCCGAGTATCGGCTGCCTCAGGCCGGACAAACGGCCGCATAGTCACGGGAAGGTGCATTGGCATGAAGATCGCCGTACTGGGTGGGACTGGGCTCATCGGGTCGCAGGTCGTGAAGATCCTGCAGGCGGCCGGGCACGAAGCGGTGCCACACTCGCTGTCCACCGGGGTGGATCTCCTCACCGGGCAGGGCCTGTCCGAGGCACTCACCGGAGCCGAGGTCGTCGTCAACCTGACCAACTCGCCGACCTTCGACGACGCCTCGCCCGCCTTCTTCCAGACGACCATGGACAACCTGCTGGCCGCTGCCGCAGGCGCGGGTGTCGGCCACGCGGTGGTGCTCTCCATCGTCGGCGTCGACCAGGTGCCGGACCTGGCCTACTACCGCGCCAAGGCCCTCCAGGAGGACATCCTCACGGCCGGTCCCGTCCCGTACTCGATCGTCCGCGCCACTCAGTTCTTCGAGTTCGTCGACGCGATCCTGTCCTGGACCGCAGACGACACCACCGTCCGACTGCCCAGCACGCCGGTGCAGCCGATGGCCGCCACCGACGTGGCGCAGGCCGTCGCCGACGTCAGCATGGGCAAGCCCCTGCGGGGCATCCGCAACGTCGCCGGCCCGGACGTGTTCACCCTCGACGAGCTGGGGCGCATCACTCTCGCCGCCCGCGGTGACCAGCGCACCGTCACCACCGACAACGGCGCCGGCATGTTCGCCGCCGCCCCCGGCGACGTCCTCATCGCCTCCGACGACGCCGTCATCGCACCCACCGCCTACCGGGAATGGCTCGACCGCCAGGCCTGAGGCCCCGGTCGGCCCGCGCGTCGCTGTGCTGATCGACCACCACAGCGACGCGCGGGTACGCGCTGGCGAGCTGAGTAGCTTGCCAGCGCGTCGTGCGGCTGGCGCCCCGCCGGCAGGATGACGAGGGGCGTCACCTCTCGTCCGTGCCGGGCCTCCCGCTGATGGACTCCTGAACGGCGTCCGCGTAGGTGGGGGTGTCCTTGACCAGGTCGTCGCAGAAGGCGGCGACGTCGTTGCCGATAAGTTCCAGGACTCCCTTGCCGGCCGCGGCGCCCTCTTCGAAGAAGTCGACGATCCCGGGGAGCAAGGGCCCGGCCAGGTCGATCGGACCGACCTTGAACAGGTACCTCTGCATCTCCTTGTAGACGATGACCCTGCTCGTCGCGCGGACCAACCGGGTACGTCTGCAAGCGCTCGCCGCAGCAACGGTCTTCGCGCTGCTCGGCTTCGCCGCGTACGCCATTGCCGGCTTCGGCAGCTGATCAGTGCCGCATCAGCCCCGTCCTGCGAATCGGCTCCGCGTGCCCCGTGAGCGGCGCGCTGCCGTGCAGGTCAAGCCCGATGTCGACAACCACCGAACGCTCCAGGCCGGCGACCTCTGCCAGTGGTATCCACTGCGCCAGGTCGGTGGTGCCGTCCGTCTCGAATCGAAGCTCACCGGCAACGATCCGGGCCCGGTAGAAGACGGCCAGCATGTGCAGGTCGACAACTCCGCCGTCGTAGCTTTCCACGTTCCTCGTTCGCGAGTTCACGCCGAGCAACTGCTCGACCTGAGCCTCGTACCCCGTCTCCTCAGCCACCTCCCGCACGACGGCGTCGAACGGATCCTCGGCGTGCTCGACCCCACCGCCGGGCAGCGTCCAGTGCTGCCGAGCCCGGTCCGGCGAAACCCAGCGGGCGAGCAGCAGATGCTCGTCCCGCAGACACACCGCGTACGCGGCAACCCTGAGCCGTTGCGTGGTCACAGTGACCTCCTCGCTGAATGCCCGGGACCCGGAAGGACACAGTCCAGCAGGACAGCCTGTTGAAGACGGCCCGCGGTCAGAACACCGATAGTCCCGTGAGCGTCGTGAAGCGGTCCAGCGCCGCAACTCCCGTGACCGAGTTGCCCCGCTCGTCCAGGCCGGGCCCCCACACGCAGAGCGTGCAGCAGCCGGGGACGACGGCGATGATGCCGCCGCCGACGCCGCTCTTGCCGGGCAGACCCACGCGGTAGGCGAAGTCGCCTGCGGCGTCGTACGTTCCGCAGGTGAGCATGATGGCATTGACCTGTTTGGCCTGACTCTGGGTCAACAGGCGGGTGCCGTCCGCGCGGATGCCGTGCCGAGCGAGGAAGCCGGTGGCCAGGGCGAGGTCGGCGCAGGATGCCTCGATGGAGCACTGGCGGAAGTACTGGTCGAGGAGGACCGCGACCGGGTTTCCGATGTTCCCGTACGACGCCATGAAGTGCGCGAGCGCGGCGTTGCGGTCGCCATGGGCGGACTCGGAGGCGGCGACGCCATCGTTGATGGCGAGCGCCGCGTTGCCGCTCTCCGCGCGCAGGAACTCCAGCAGGGTGCCCGCCGCGTCGCCGGTCTGGGTGTGCAGACGATCGGTGACGACGAGTGCGCCGGCGTTGATGAACGGGTTGCGCGGGATGCCGTTCTCGTACTCCAGTTGCACCAGGGAGTTGAAGGGGTTGCCGGAGGGCTCGCGGCTGACGTGCTTCCACAGGGTGTCGCCCTCGCGGGCCAGGTCGAGGGCGAGGGTGAAGACCTTGGAGATGGACTGCGTGGAGAAGGGCTGCCGCCAGTCTCCGACTCCGTACACCGTGCCGTCCAGCTCCGCGACTGCCATGCCGAACCGGCGCGGGTCGTGTACCGCGAGCGCCGGGATGTAGTCGGCAGGCCGACCACGTCCAGCCAGGCTCTCGATCTCGGCGGCGATGCGGCGCAGAATCGGCTCAAAGGTGTGGGACGAAGCCATGATCGCCATTGTGCGTCGGGCCCTCCGGGGCACGCCCATGGGTCGCAGGGCGTGACATAGGGTCACGGTGTGCTGAGCGAGATCAACGGTTTGTCACGACACTTCACCGAGGACAGTCTCCGGCAGCATCTCACCGAGCGATCGATCAGACGGGATGACGGCTGCCTGATCATCCGTGGCTACGGCACACAACGCGGCGTTTACCAGAAGGTCGCGGGCCGGGCGTGGGCACACATCGCGGCGTACGCCGTCTTCGTCGGGGGCTATGACCCCGACTTGGAAGTCGACCACCTCTGCAACGTCAAGGACTGCGTCGAACCCACGCATCTGCGACAGGTCAGTCACGCGGACAACTGCCGCACGAGAACGCAGGCCCCGACCTGCCGCAACGGACACGACCGCGAGGTTGATGAAGCAACGGGCCGGTACCGCCGGACGTGCCGCGCGTGCAATCGCGACAGTCAGCGCCGTTGGCGAGAGCGCCAAGCGGCGGAAGTGGCGCAGGCACGCGCCGCGTACGCCCGGACGTAGTGGGCGGAGGCTCGGCTCAGGTCCGGAGACCGCGTCGCGGCGCGGCCGGGATTGTGCGCCGAGACGATGTCGCGGCCGACGACGAACGCGCACCACTAAACCTTGTCGGCCGGCCCAGTCCGGGCGGGTCCGAGAGCGCCCGACGTGCAGCGCCGCCGCCGCCCCGTCCTCGACCGAGGATGCGGAGGCCGCCGAGGCCCGGGCCGACGCCCTGGCCGCCTACAACAGCTATCGGGAGGCGCAGCTGGCCGCGATGGCGACCAGTGACGTCTCGGGCGGGGATTTGCGGCGGTACACGGCGGACCCGCTGCTGACGCAGATCCGGCTGACTCTGCAGCAGCACCAGCAGCAGGGACTGATCAACGCGGGCACGTCGTCCTGGTCGCCGCAGGCGACGCAGGTGAATGTCAGCTCTCGGCCCTTCACGGTGCAGATCGAGGACTGCTTCGACCACGGCAACTGGCGTGTGGTCCGCAAGAGCACCGGTGAGGCGGTTTCCGCGCCCGGCCAGAGCACCCGCTACCCGGTCGTGGCCAAGGCGGTCCTTTACGACGACGGCCGCTGGCTGATCCAGACCGCGCAAGCTCAGCGGGAACGGCGCTGCTGAACTCTCGCTGAGCTCGCCCGCTGGTGGAGAGTTGGGTTCTGGGCCACACTTCGCCCGGGCGAGGTCGGAGCAAGGCGGCGGATGAGGATAGCGTGTCCGCCACCCGAGTCGGCAAAGCCGAACTCTGCGGCTGCTGAGCCGGGCGACAGCGGCTCCTACGGTTCGTGCTCTTCCCGCTCTTCCCGGCGGGCGGCCTGCACACCGGCCTGAAACCGGGTACGGGCGCCGAGTGAGGCCATCAGCGCCGCGATGTGTCGCTGCGCGGTGCGGTAGCCGACGCCGAGCTGGCGCGCGATCGCCTCGTCGGTGAGCCCGGAGAGCAGGAGCGCGATGAGGCGTCGGTGCTCGACCGGAGGGCGGTGGTTCGGTGGCGCGGCCGGAGAGGGTTGCAGTGGCAGGGCGGACCGCCACAGCCCTTCGAAGAGGTGCCCCAGGGCGTCGAGGAGCGCGCAGGGCCGGAGCAGCACGGCGCTCCCACCCTCGTCGTCGGGCCGGCGGATGAGCAGGCCGTACCGGCCGTCGGCGAGGTAGAGCTTGAGTGGCAGGGTCGGCAGTACCCGGGCCTGCTGGCCGGCGGCAACGAGCTGTTCGAGCCCGTGCAGGGCGCCCGGCTGTTCGAGGGACGAGCGCTCGTAGATGGTGCGGGAGCGCACGCCTCGCCCGAGCAGCTCGACCCCACCGCTCGTCGTGCCGGCCCCGTCGAGGTACGGGGGCTTGTCCAGGCAGAGGATCTCCGTCTCGGCCGTACGCCGGAGGCGGTGGAGCCGTTCCAGCACCGCCTCGCGCCCGCTGACCACCTCCAGCACGGCGGTCGAGTCGGTGAGGCTGGGGTCCGTGCGGTGGACCGCGGCCAGGCGGTGGAGGTGCTCGCGGGCGGCCTGCAACCGCCGCTCGTACGCCCGGATCGGTGCGTCGAGGGCGACCTCGGGGTCGACGGCCGTGTAGGTGGTCGGGTCGTCGTCGCCCGCCACGACGAGCCCGGCGGCGGCGAGCGCGCCGAGCGCGTCACGCAGCGGCTCGGAACGGATCCAGGACCGGTCGAGGTCGGCCGCCGTGGCACCCGGCTGCGCGACGACCAGTTCGTACGCCGCGGACTCGACCGCGGTCAGGCCGGCCGCGTCGAGGTCGCCCTCCGGATGCGTCGGCACTGTCAGATCACGCCTCCGGACGTGGTGATCCAGCCGCGGCGGATGGCCTGGTAGCCGGCCTGGAACCGGCTGGCCGCCCCCAACCGCCGCAGCATCGCGCTGATCCGGCGACGCACCGTGCGTTCGGTGCAGCCCTGCTGGGCGGCGATCGCCGCGTCGGTCAGCCCGGCCGCGAGCAGGGGTAGCAGTTCGCCCTCGACCGGCGACGGTGCGTCGCCGACCTCCACGAGCTGCGGGTGGCCGTCGCGTACCTGCAACGGGACGCCCTGCTCCCAGGTGATCTCGAACAGCGCGCCGAGCATCTCGATCAGGGTCGGGTCGCGGACGAGCATGGCGGACTCGACGTTCTCGGGGTGGACCGGGAGCAGCGCCAGCGGGTGGTCACTGAGCACCAGCTTGATCGGCACGGTGGAGACGCGGATCTCCTCGCCGACGGAGAGCCCCTGTGCGAAGTCGGCGAGCCGGCCGGGATCGTCGAGCCCCCGCCGGTCGTAGATCACCCGATAGTGGATGCCCTGGCGCAGCAGCTCCAACTCCACCGGCTCGTTCAGGGGCGGGACGTCCACGTAGGGCGGAGCGTCGAAGACCCGTACCTCATGACGGGCGCTGAGCTGGACGTCGATGAACGCTTGCTTGATCGCCTGCTTTCCGTGCAGGATCTCGACGAGGCCTCCCGCGTCGTGCGGGTGCTGACCGGCGTGGAAGACCGCCGCCAGCCGGGCGCGCCGGGCCCGGGCGCGGGACAGAGCGCGTTCACCGGCGAGGGTCAGTACATCGGAGACCTCGTCCGGTGCCACCGCCTGGAATCGCGCCGGCGCCCCTGGCAGTCGCAGCGCCAGCCCCAACTCCTCGAGCCGGGCGAGCAGCGCACGGGCCTGCCCTCGCCACGGCTGGTCGGCGGCCGACCGGTCGAGCGTCTCAAGGGGAACCACCGGGCGTTCGAGCAACCACTCGTAGAGCGCCTGCTCGGCCGCCGTGACCCCCAAGATCCGCAGCACCCGTTCATCGTGCGGCAACCCCGGGTTGATGTCCATCCGGTTCCCGCCGGTGGCGTGAACCGGACGTCACAACCGCCTTCTGCCGAATCGGCAGTGGTGGCATCGTCGGCAGGCGCGCTCGCCAGGAAACCTGTGCCGGTGCCGGGTGCGCTCGCGACCATGGCCGATCGGCTCAGCCGACGGGCGCAGTCGTGAGTCGACTCGCCGAAGGAGAGTGCGCAGCGTGCCAACCGAAGCAGTACCCCTGGATCCGACCTGGCCGAGCGCGACACCGCCCGAACCGGCGCTCCCGTGCGCCGGCCCTGTCACCGTCGCGCCACGGGCGGGAGGTGCCCGATGAGCACCGTCCGAACCGCCCGGCGTGCACGTTGGTCCCAGCTCGTCAGCCTAGTCGCTGCGCTCGGCCTGGTGGCCGGCGTGACGGCCGTGACCGGTGGGCCCGGCCAGCCCGCCGCAGCAGCCCCGGAGAAGCTCCAGCCGGAGCTGCGGGCGAGCATGCGGACCCTTCCGGTGCAGCCGTTCTGGGTACGCCTGGAAGACCGCGCCGACCTGTCCGCGGCGTCGGCCGTCAAGGACTGGAACGCGCGCGGCGCGGCGGTCGTCGAGGCGCTGCGAAAGACGGCCGAGCAGAGCCAGGCCGACGTCGTCCGCCGGCTGAAGGCGGAGGGCGTGGAGTACCACACCTTCTACGCCTCCAACACCGTCTACGTCCCCCGCGGCACCCTCGGCCTGGCCGAGACCCTCGCCAAGGAGACCGAGGTCAGCGCCATTCAGGTGCACCGCATGTACGAGCTGCCGGAGCCGCTGAAGGCGCAGCAGGTCGCCGACGTCGACGAGGTGGAGTGGGGCGTCCACGCGATCGGTGCCGACCGGGTGTGGGCGGACGGCACGCGCGGCGAGGGCATCGTCGTGGGCAGCATCGACAGTGGCGTGCAGTTCGACCACCCCGCCCTGGTGAAGTCGTACCGGGGCAACACGGGCGAGGCCGGCTTCTCGCACGACTACAACTGGTTCGATCCGTCCCAGGTCTGCGGCTCGCCGTCGCTCGCGCCCTGCGACAACAACCAGCACGGCACGCACACGATGGGCACGATGGTCGGCGACGGCGGTCCCGGCAACCACATCGGTGTCGCGCCCGGTGCCCGCTGGATCGCCGCCAAGGGCTGCGAGGAGCGGGGCTGCTCCGACTTCGCGCTGCTCGCCTCGGCGGAGTGGATGCTCGCGCCGACGAACCTGGCCGGCCAGGACCCGCGGCCGGATCTGCGCCCGCACATCGTGAACAACTCGTGGGGCACCGACAACGGCGCCGCCAGTGACCCGTGGTTCGCCGACATCGTCGAGGACTGGCGGGCCGCCGGCATCTTCCCGATGTTCTCCAACGGCAACGCGGGCGAGGGAGGCTGCGACACCTCCGGCACCCCGGGGGACTACGCGTCCACCTACAGCGCCGGCGCCTTCGACGTGAACGGCAAGATCGGGTACTTCTCCAGCCGGGGCCCCGGCGCGGGCGGCATCACCAAGCCGAACATCGCCGCCCCCGGAGTGGACGTCCGCTCCAGCGTTCCGGGCGGCGGCTACGGCGTATTGAGTGGTACGTCGATGGCGAGCCCACACGTGGCCGGCGCGATCGCCCTGCTGTGGTCGGCCGCGCCCGGACTCATCGGGGACATCGCCGGCACCACGGCCGTGCTCGACCAGGTCGCCGTCGACGTCAGCGACACCAGTTGCGGCGGTACGCCGACCAACAACAACGTCTGGGGCCAGGGCAAGCTGGACGCCTACACCGCGATCGCGGAGGCCCCGGGTGGCGAGACGGGCCAGTTGGCCGGCAAGGTCACCGACGCGAAGACCGGCGAGCCGATCAGCGGTGCCGAGGTCCGGATCAGCGGCCCGATCCACCGTACGGTCACCACCGGCGCCGACGGCAGCTACGCCGCCACGCTCTCGGCCGGCGAGTACGGCGTCATCGCCTCCGCCTACGGTTACGGCGACGGCACCGCGTCGGCGACCGTCACCGCCGGCGCCAACGCCACCCGGGACATCCGCCTCCAGCGCAGCGCCGAGGTCGAGGTCAGCGGAACGGTCACCGACGACTCCGGACACGGCTGGCCGCTGTACGCGCGGATCAACGCGCCCGGCCTGCCGGTCGGACCGTGGTTCACGGACCCGAAGACTGGCCGTTACGAGCTGACCCTGCCGGCCGACTCGACCTACCACCTGATCGTCACCCCGCTCTACCCGGGCTACCGGACCAGCGCGGTCGACGTACCGGTCGGTGAGGGGGCCGTGGTCCGGGACGTCCGGACGGGGATCGACGAGACGTCGTGCCTGGCGCCCGGCTACGCGTACCCGCTGCGGGCGAACTTCGAGGGTTGGACGGACCCGGCCGAGCGGGCGGGCTGGACGGTCGAGGACAACCTCGGTGGCGGGCACGCCTGGCAGTTCGACGAGCCTGGTGGTCTGGACAACGTCACCGGGGGCACTGCCGGGTTCGCCACCGCCGACTCCTGGCACAACGACCTGACGGAGGAGGACACCAACCTCGTCTCGCCGGTGGTCGACCTGTCGGGTCAGAGCGCACCGCAACTCGCGTTCAAGACGCTCTACCTGGGTGAGGGCGGGACCGCGCGGGTGGGCATCGACCTGAGCGTCGACGGCGGCTCGACCTGGACTACCGTCTGGCAGAAGAACACCGAGAACGCGCTCGGGCCGGTGAGCGTTCCGCTGCCGCAGGCCGCCGGTCAGGCGCGGACCCGGCTGCGTTTCCACTACGCCGGCAGCGGTATCGCCCTGTGGCAGGTGGACGAGGTCACCGTCGGCGCCTGCGGTCCGACCCCCGGTGGCTTGGTCACCGGCGTGGTGCGCGACGACAACACCGGTGACCCCGTCGACGGCGCGAAGCTGGTCGACAAGGCGAGCCGGAGCGAGCTCGCGGTGAGCGCCGCGACGCCGCTCGACCCGAACCTGCCGGACGGCTTCTACTGGCTGTTCAGCTCGCAGGCCAAGCCGACGTTCACGGTCAGGTACCCCCGGTACGCCACCGGCGAGGCACGCACCACCGTGTCGCCGGACCGCGTCACCACCAAGGACTGGCGCCTGCGCGCCGGGCACCTGAAGGTCAACGCAGAGAGCCTCGACCTCACCACGCGGCTCGGGAAGTCGGCCACCCGTACCCTCACCCTCACCAACGACGGCACTAGTCCGGTGCACGTCAAGCTGGGCGAGCAGGTCGTCACCCCCACCGGCCCGGCCGGTCAACGGGTCGCCGAGCGGCCCGGCGCGCCGCTGCGGCGCGTCAAGGTGGATCCGCCGAGGACGGGACCGTTGCCGAAGGCGCCGGCGGGCCAGCCGGTCCAGCCGGCGGAGCTGGCCAGTCCGGAGGACGCGACCCCGGCCGTCGAGCCGTGGGTCCGGATCGCCAACTACCCGACCCGGATCCTGTACAACGCCGCGGGCTACCACGCGGGCAAGCTCTACTCCGTGGGTGGGACCACCAACGGCTTCCTGGAGGGAATGACCCGCGGCGGGTACGTCTACGACCCGGTGACTCTCACGTGGAGCCCGATCGCCGACTCCCCGGAGGCGGTCGCGAACGGGTCCGGCATCTTCCTCGACGACAAGATGTACGTCGTCGGTGGCACGAGCATGCAGGGCACCGTGCTCAAGACGGTGTACGTCTACGATCCCGCCCAGGACTCCTGGGGACGGGCGGCAGACCTGCCGCAGCCCGTCAGCGACGCCGCGATCGCGGCGCTCGATGGGCGGCTCTACGTCGTCGGAGGCTGCTTCGAGTCCTGCCCGCCGCACGCCGCGACGGTCTACCGGTACGACCCGATCCAGGACTCGTGGACCCGTCTCACCGACTACCCGGTCGGGGTGAACGCTCCCGGCTGCGCCGGGGTCGCCGAGCGGGTCGTCTGCGCCGGCGGGTACGACGGTGACAACATGGTCGCGTCGACCTTCGTGTTCGACCCGGCCAGCGGCGAATGGACCCGGGGCGCGGACGCGCCGTACGGCGTCTTCGCCATGGGCGCCAGCGGCGCCTACGACAAGTTGCAGCTCTTCAGCGGCCTGCAGAACGGCTCCATGTTGACCAACGAGGCAATCGAGTACGACCGAGTCTCGGACAGTTGGGGCCGCCTGCCCAACGTGAACCTCCCGACCTCCGACGCCGCCACCGCCTGCGGCGTGTACCGGGTCGGTGGTTCGGTGGGCCTGTGGAACCCGCAGCTCAGCGCCGAGATGCTGCCGGGGTACGACTACTGCGGCGGTACGGCGGACGTGCCGTGGCTGTCGGTGGACAAGCCGGAGTTCGACGTGGCGCCGGGCCGGTCGGTCGAGGTGACCGTCCGGGTCGACGGCGACGCGGTCACCCAGCCGGGTGATCTGGCCGCGCGGCTGGTCGTGCTCAGCGACACCCCGTACCCGGGGAGCAACGTGGCGGTGACCGGTCACTTCGAGGCGCCGCCGAACTGGGCGACGCTGAGCGGGACGGTGACCGACGCCGCCACCGATGGCGCGGTCGCGGGCGCGACCGTGACCGTCTGCGGCGACTACCAGGCCGACGGGCACGGTCAACAGGGCTGCGGGCCGGTCAGCTACACCGTGGTGACCGACGCCCACGGCCGCTACCAGCTGCGGCTGGCGAAGAACCAGAAGGTCCAGGTCACCGCAGCCGCGCCCGGATTCCAGCCGGCGTCGACGGTGACCACGATCCGGGGGGCGAAGAACACCGTGAACATCGCCCTGCGTACCGGCTGAGGCCGGCACCACTCCTAGGGCCAGTCCCGCCGGAACCGGTCAGCCGGTCCCCGGCGGGGCTGGCCCGCCCCGTGAGCGGGCACGATCGTGGGCCGAGGCCTGCCGGCCCGAGCCCCGGGAGCGCTGGACAACCACCGAGCGGAGGGCCGACCTTGCCCTGGGCGTGGCCGAGTGGCACCTTGAGTCCGAGCCCGGCCGGGAGGTGCTCTGCTCGGCGTCCACCGCCCGCCGGGCCGACCCGCTGCCCGCCGGCGCCTCCCTGCTCGACCTCGGCCTGCACCGGCTGCGCGGATTCGACGACCGGGAGCGCCTCTTCCAGCAGCCGCCTGACTAGGCTCGGGTGCACCGGAACGACGGTGCTCAGTCCCGGCATACTGGCCCGGTGATCGACAACGGATCGCCGGGCCGACCGGACCTCTCCTCCGCGCTGCGGTTCCTCAGCGAGCTGATCGCCTGGGTGGCCACGCCGTGGGCGCTCGCCCCGCACTCGGTGCCGCTGGCGGTCGCCTCGGTGGTCGTCCTCGTGGGGCTGCCGACCGTTTTCGCCACCCCCGGCGACAAGAACCACGTCCTGGTCCCCGTGCCCGGGGCGGTCACCATCGCGCTGGTGGGGTTGCAACTGGTCGCTGCGGCGGTCTCGGCCTGGTTCGCGTGGCCGTGGCCGGCCGCCCTGGTCGTGACCGCCGCGGCGCTGTCCACCGTGGTCACCGAGCTGCCGCGCTGGCGTCGGCTCGCCCCGCTCGGCCCGGAGGGCCGGCCCTCGCACCGACCTGCCTAACCCGCCTGCGGCCGGCGACTACCTCGCCGGCCGGGCCGAGCGGGAGCTGTGCCAGCGGGCCCACCGACGGGCGGCGACCCGACCGCGCGTCGGCGGACCGGGCCGGGCGGCGTCAGGCCACCCGGCGGATGCTGCCCGCCGGCGGGGCCGGCACGGCGTCCGGGTGCAGGATCCCCGCGATCGCCTCGACCCCGTCGACCAGCCGGGGTCCGGCCCGCACGATCAGCCCGTCCGCGTCGACGGCCCAGACCTCCGCGTCCGGGAAGTGCGGGACCACCGCCGCGGCCTGCTCGGCCGCCCCGTCGAGGTGGAAGCCGCACGGGGTGACCAGCACGACCTCCGGCGCCGCCGCCCGCAGCGCCGCCCAGGTGGTGGGTGTCGAGCGGGCGCCGGGGTGGGTGGCCACCGGCTTGCCGCCGGCGGCCCGGACCTGGTCTGGGATCCAGTGACCGGCGCCGAACGGCGGGTCCACCCACTCCACCACCGCGACCCGGCGCCGGGCCCGGCCGGCCACCGCGGCGCTGACCCCGGCCAGCCGCGCCCGCAGGCCGTCCACCAGGGCCTCCGCCCGATCCGGTACGTGGGCCGCCGCCCCGACCGCGAGGATGGTGCCGAGCACCTCCTCCAGGGTGTACGGGTCCAGCGACAGCACGTCAGCCCGGCAGCCGAGGTGGTCCACGGCGTCGGCGACCCGCCCGGCGGGCAGGGCGCAGACCCGGCACAGGTCCTGGGTGAGGATCAGGTCGGGGTCGAGCCCGGCGAGCGCGCCCGCGTGCAGGGTGTAGAGGTCGGCACCCGCGGCGAGCTGCCCCTTGACGTACGCGTCGATCTCGCCGGGGCTCATGCCCCGGGTGTCCCGGCCGCCCACGACGACGGTCTTGCCGGCCCGGTCGGCCGCCGGCACCTCGCACTCGAAGGTCACCCCGACCAGGTCCTCGGCGAGACCCAGGGCGTAGACGATCTCGGTGGCGGACGGCAGCAGGGAGACCAGGCGCATCCCGCCATCCTGCCCGCCCGCGCCCCGCGCCCCGCACCGCCCCGGCAGTTGCCCGATCCGGCCTCCGCGCCAGGGCACGGCGACAAGCCGGGGCGGCGCCGGAAGAGCACGGACGCGTCGGTCGTCGCCGCTGCACGGGTCGCCGCGGTCCACCTCGGGCCGCCCGCCCCGACGGCGATCTCGCGGGAGGCGGTGCGGTGTCGGAGAGCCCTTCTGGTCAGGCCGTTGGGGAGGAATCGCCGAACTGATCTTCCTCAACCCGCGAAGACCGAGCCACTGAAGATCGGTGACGCGCGTACTGAAGGACGGTGTCGTCCCTACTGAACGGCCGGGTCGCTGGCCGCTGGAGTGCGGCTGACGCTCAACAACGGCCTACTGGCGGCGTCTCCAAACCGGCCCGTACACCAGCCTGATGCGTTACGCACATTAACTGTCATTATGATGTAGTGATCATTTGCCCCTTTTGTAGAGGTGAATTACCGAATTATCGTTACCGGCAATCCGATAATCCGAGCGCAGGCGTCAAACGCTGTCTGCTGCCAGCTGATGTGAGGCGTTGCGAGCGACGCTCGAACGGCCAGGTCTCGGCTCTCCGCTCAGGAGGTCGAACCACACCACCCGCTCGGCGACATAGAGTGGACGTTCCTCGTGCCACCCGTCTCCGAGGTGTTACGGCAGTGGGGCAGCATGATCGTCATGCAGACGGTTGTCGCACTCCGGCGTTACCCGCTCAAGAGCGCCCGGGGTGAGGTTCTCAACGCGGCTGACGTCGAGCAGACCGGTCTGCGGGGCGACAGGATGTGGGCCTGTATCGACCGCCTCGACGGGACGGTCGGCAGCGCCAAACACCCAGGACGATGGGGGCGCCTGCTCGATGTCGGTACGAGCATGCGGGATGACGGCCCGGAGACGATGCTGACGCTGCATGTCGACGGCACATCGCTGCCAGCCGGAAGCGCCGCGGCAGATGCCGCACTCAGCAACCACCTGGGCCGCCCGGTGCGGCTGAGCCGCGAGTTGCCGCCCGACGCGAGACTGCACCGGACGTTGCCTGATGACGTCGGCATGGTGCCGGATTGGATGGGCGGTGCCCGGCCCGGTCAGGAAACCATCACGGCGATCGCGGGCGCGGGGCGGGTTGGCCGGTTCGTCGACTTCGGCGCCGTTCATATCGTGACCACCGGTGCGCTGTCTCTGCTGGGTGAGCGCATGGGAGGTGTCAGTGTGGCCGCGGCGCGGTTTCGCCCGAACCTGGTCATCGACGCACCGCGTGACCCCGAACCGGGGCAGGAACTACGCCTGGGCGATGTCGTGCTCCGGGTGCTCCTGCCCACTCCGAGGTGCGTTATCCCCGGACTCTCCCAGGCCGAACTGCCGGCCGACCTCTCGGTGCTGAGCGCCCTGGCCCGGTACTACCGCATCCCTGTGGCCGGGCTCGGGCGGGCAGCCTGCTTCGGGACCTACGCCGATGTCGTCCAGCCAGGCCGACTCCGACTGGGGCAGCTCGTTCGCTGAAGACCCGTAACTGGTCGCCGATGTCCTCTATTACACAGATGCGGTCGTCGTAGCGACCGCTCAGTGGCAACGTGACTGCGCGCCGCTGATCGCCTGCCGCCGGAAAACCGATTGGCCCCTGTTGCGCTGCGATGCGACGATCCGCCGATGTCCCACAACACCAGGCAGCGTCGGCTTGCCGCGCTGCGCGCCTGCGATCAGATCCTTTCCGGCATCCGGCCCGCGACCATGAGGGAGCGGCTCGCGGACCTGGACGCAGGCGGTGATCTGGACGGTCAGCCCGACTTCTACGGCGACGGTCCGGTGAACACGCTGGAAGAACGCGTGGCAGAACTACTGGGAACCGAGGCCGCCGTCTTCTTCCCCACCGGCACGATGGCCCAGCAGGTCGCGCTGCGCTATGGCGCTGACCGCACCGGGCACCCGACGGTGGCTCTCCACCCGCTCGGCCACCAGGAGGTGAACGAACGGCATGCCTACGCCCACCTGAGCGGCCTGCGCAGTACCTGGCTGACCACCGCGCCCCGCAACCCCACCGCCGAGGAGATCACCGCCCTCGCCGAACCCGTGAGCACCGTCGTCATCGAACTCCCCCTGCGCGACGCCGGCTTCGTCCTCCCCTCCTGGGACGAGCTCGCCGCCGCATCCGCAGCAGCGCGCGCCATCGGCGCCCGCGTACATTTCGACGGCGCCCGAATCTGGGAATCCACCCCACACCTGGCACACACCCTCAGCGAGATCGCCGACCTCGCCGACAGCACCTACGTCTCGTTCTATAAGACGATCGGCGGTATCAGCGGGGCGGCGCTCGCGGGCACCACGCAGCTCGCCTCCTACGCCCGCATCTGGAGGCACCGCTACGGCGGCGAGGTGTTTCAGCAGTGGCCAGCCGCTCTGACCGCACTCGCCGGCCTCGACAGGGAGCTGCCACGCATCCCCGAGTATGTGCGGCACGCGCGAACAGTCGCCGCGGCACTCACCGCGCTTCCCGGCGCGCGGGTGTATCCAGAACCTCCGCACACCCATCGATTCCGCCTCTGGCTGCCCCACCCGGCGCAGGCGCTCAACGACGCTACGCTGGCACTCGCCGAGGAGGAAAAGGTGTGGTTCGTCGCCGGATGGCAGGAAACAGGCGTGCCGGGTATGGCGATGACCGAGGTCACCGTCGCCGCACCCGCCCTCGAGTGGACAGCCGAGGACATCGCCGAGGTTGGTGAGCGCTTCCTCGGCCGCGTCGTCGACCACTGACCTTCAGGTGCCTGCCACAGCGGCGCTCGGCGAACTCACGCATCTGCGCTGCGGCCAACACGTCAATCACCGACCGGCAACCACTGGCGAAATTGGCCCCAGTAAGTCGTTGACGTCCCACCGAAGCTGTCGGCCAGGGCGCGGGTGTTCGCCACCGGGCAGGGCCGCAAGGCCGACGCCACCGACGCCCACAGCGAGGAAGGTCATGCGGGTGCGCGGATGGCCCGGATGAAGCGGGCGCCCCACTCCTGGACGTGCGCGGCGAACTCCGGCGGCCCCAGCACCTCGAACTCGGCACCCACGTTGCCCAGGGCCTGGGTCGGCCAGTCGAGAGAGGTCGAGGTCATGGTGAGACGGCAGCTGTCCTGATCGACCGCTTCGATCGTGCCCCAGCGGCCAACCACCTGCCGCACCCGCGCGGAGGCCGCGTGCACAAGGACCTCGACCGTGTACGGAGCCGGGGCCCCGCTCGCTGCCTGAACGAAGGCCACGGCGTCCTCGGCCGGGAGCAGGCGCGGCCGGAAACGCGTGCCGGTCGCCGTCGGCTCGGTCATCCGGTCGAGCCGGAAACTACGCCAGTCGTGCCGACCCAGGTCGTAGGCCACCAGGTACCAGCGTCCGCCGAGTGCGACGACGCGGTGCGGCTCGACGTCGCGCTCGCTGGGTGCGGAGCTCCTGGCCGTGTAGCCGAACCGCAGCCGCTCCTCGTCCCGGCAAGCCTGGGCGACCGCGGTGAGCAGCCCCGCCGCGACGACTGGCCCGGACACGACAGCGGAGAGGGTCACCGCCCGCAGGGCGTCCACCCTGGCCCGCAGCCGGGGCGGCAGGACCCGCACCACCTTGGTGAGTGCTCGCAGTGACGCCTCCTCCATACCCGCGATCCCACTCTGCGCCGCGTCGCCAACGCCCACCGCGAGGGCCACCGCCTCCTCGTCGTCCAGCAGCAGCGGCGGCAGGACGGCGCCGGGCGCGAGCTGGTAGCCGCCGTCGGTGCCTCGGGCCGCGCCAACCGGGTAGCCGAGCTCGCGCAGCCGCTCGACATCGCGGCGCAGCGTCCGCTCGGAAACCCCGAGCCGGTCGGCCAGTGCCAGACCCGACCAGTGCCGGTGGGTCTGCAGCAGCGAGAGCAGCCTGAGGGTCCGTGAGCTGGTGTTCGCCATGCTGACATCCTGCCTCGACTTCCGGTCAGGAACTGGCCGGAAGCCTCCTTAAAGTCGATCTCGACGGCCGCACCCGAGGTAAGGACAGAAATTGATCACCCGTGAGATTCAGCTGACTGCCCAGATCACCGGCACCCCCACGCTCGACCATTTCACCGCCGCCAAGACCGAGGTGGACGGCGAGGTCCTGGTACGCATCGACCAGATCGGGCTCGCCGCGACCTACCTGGAGTTGATGCGGGCCGATTGCACCATCCCGGTTCCGGCCTGGCAGCCGGGGCAGCGGGTAGGGGTGGCCGCCATCGGCACCGTCGTTCGATCCGACAGCCCCGAACTCGAGGTCGGCGACCTGGTCCAGTCGATGACCGGCTGGAGCGAGTACTCGGCCGGCCCGGCCGGCTCGTACGTCAAGCTCAATCGTGAGCTCTTCGCCGACCCCGGCTACTACCTCGGCCAGGGACCGACCGCCTACTACGGGATGGCCAAGGTAGCGGCCGTCGGCGAAGGCGACGTGGTGTTCGTCTCCGGCGCGGCGGGCGGAGTTGGCTCGCTGGCTGGACAGATCGCGAAGTGCCGTGGCGCCGCGCGGGTGATCGGCAGCGCCGGCAGCCCGGCGAAGGTCGACTACCTGGTGAACGAGCTCGGCTACGACGCCGCCTTCGACTACCACGACGGCTCGACGGCCGACCGGCTGCGGGAGCTCGCGCCCGAGGGCATCTCGGTCTTCTTCGACGTCGTGGGCGGCGAGCAGTACCAGGGCGCGATGCAGGCGGCCCGGCCCGGAGCGCGCTTCGCCCTCTGCGGCTCACTGTCCAGCCAGCTCGGTGACGCAGCGCAGCGCTTTCCGCAGCCCGATCGCTCGGCGGCCGAGGCCAGGGGCGTCGAGCTGCTGCCGTTCTCCTGCTACCACACGGCCGATCAGATCACGGCCTGGCGCGAGCACTTCAGCAGCTGGCTCGACCAGGGCCGCTTCGTCTACCCCCAGACCGTGATCGAAGGTGGGATCGAGGACGTGCCGCAGGCGTTCCTCTCCCTGCTACAGGGTTCCTACCGGGGGAATGTCTCAGTGCGGCTGTCGTGACCTAACTCTCCCGTCCTTAGCGTGACTTTTCGTTCCAGTCAAGGGCCTGTCTCATCGCTGGCGATGACTCATGCGACGTCCGGTAGGGCTCCGTGATCAAATGAGTTCTCGCCGCAGGTTGGCGGTGACGCAGAACGAGAGGGTGGGTGGATGGGTCTGGTGCTGCTGTTCGACGCCGACGACACCTTGTGGGAGAACAACGTCCGCTTCGATCGGGTAGTCGATGACTTCATCGCCTGGCTGGCTCATCCCACGCTGGATGATGCCTCGATCCGGGCGGTCCTGCGCGACGTGGAGGCGGCGAACACGGTGACGCACGGCTACGGCAGCCGGGTGTTCCTGCGTACCCTGCGGGACTGCTTCGAACGGTTGCACGCGAGGCCGGTCACGGACAAGGAGCGCCGGCAGATCGACGAGCTCGCAGCAGCGCTGGTGCAGCATCGCGTCGAGTTGGTTCCCGAAGTTGCTGAGACCTTGCAGGAACTCGGCCGCCGGCATGAGCTGGCACTGTTGACCAAGGGCGTGCCCGAGGAGCAGCAGGGCAAGCTCGACGCGTCCGGACTGGCCGGCCACTTCGGCAGCATCCACATCGTGGCCGAGAAGGATGTCGACACCTACCGCCAGTTGACTGCGCAGCTGGGGTTGAACCCCGAAACGACATGGATGATCGGTAACTCGCCGAAGTCCGACATCATCCCGGCCCGTCAGGCCGGCTGGAATGCCGTGTTCATCCCCAACGAGCACACCTGGGCACTCGAGCACGACGAACTCGACCCCAACGACAAGGTCCTGCAGCTACGTACATTCAACGACTTGCTGGAGCACTTCTGATGACCGAACAGAACGCGAAGGATCGCGCCCCGGCGGTCTCCTGCGTATTTGTCTGCCACGACGGCGCAGGACGAGTGCTGCTCGCCCGGCGCAGCTCCGGCGCCCGCGACGAGCCAGGGACCTGGGACACCGGCGCGGGAGCACTGGAGTTCGGTGAGACCTTTGAAGCCGCCGTCAGCCGGGAGGTCCGGGAGGAGTACTCCACACAGCCGCTCGACATCACCATCCTCGGTGTACGCAATGTGCTGCGCGACGACCCACCCTCGCACTGGGTCGCCGTGACCTTCGCCGTACGAGTCGACCCGACCACGGTCACTATCGGCGAACCGCACAAGTTCGACGAACTCGGCTGGTTCACCGCCGACGCCCTACCCGAACCGGCGCACTCCCAGTTACTGCCCACGCTGGCCTTGCTTTCCAACGGGTGGCACGGGCCCAGTCCACGAGTGATGCCCATCGAAAACCACCCGTATAGCGCAAAGCTTGCCTGACGCCGACGCGTCGCCGGCATCAGACTCCGAGAACACGAGCCTCTCGTCGCACCGTCGCACAGGGGACCGCGCCCACGCGTCGCTGCCAGCTACATGAGCATGCGTCGTCCGAGCTGACGTGCGGCATCCTCGACGGTGGCCGTCAGCCTGCCAGCAGAGTCCTTCAGCACTAGTTTCGGCAAGATCGTTGGTCACCAGGCCTGTAAGCCAAGTGGCATGTCAGGGCAAGTCGGTCACGACCACCTCACCCGGCGTGGCGCCGGCCTGTGCGATGACTGTACCGTCCGGCGCCCAAAACCCGGAGCCACCCGCAGTCAACAGCGGCCCGTCCGGCCCCGCGCCGCAGGACAGCACCACATGCATCCGGTGCGTAGTCGCACGCGCGTGCATCCGCGCATCGCGCGGGTCCGTAGGCGAGTTGAGGGTGCTCGCAACGTATACATCGGCGCCTGCCGTGACCGTCGCGGCCGCATGCTCGGCAAGCGAGGCGTCCCGGCAGATCGCCAGCCCGAGCCGTCGCCCGTCGAGGTCGAGCACGACGTGCTTGTCGCCCGGAGTAAACCGCTCGTCCTCCGGGGGGTGCAGATGGATCTTCCGATAGGCAACCGTCACGCTCTCGCCGTCGACCAGCAACGTCGCGATGTAGGCGTGGCCATCAGCATCAGCGAGCGGCGCGCCGACCAACGCGACCGCGTCGGCATCAGCGCACGCCGCCACGATCTGTACCAGCCGCGGATCGTCGCAAGTCAACGCTGGCGCGTCGAGGTTGTACCCCGTCAGCGACAACTCCGGGAACACCACCAGCCTCGCCCCTGCCGTACGCACGATCTTCGCATGAGTGGCCACGTTCGCGGCGACGTCGTACGCCACGACCGCAGGCTGAGCGACGGCGATGCGCAAGGCTTCCTCCACAAGCTGGCCGACCGGCAAGATTCAAATTTTAGACCACGTGCGTACGCAACCCCGGGGTCGCTTCGCTCACATCGACGCCCGGAGGGAGCCCGATCTCGTCAACGGGACCGGGTGGGAGCGGCGGCTGGAGACGGCTGTCCCGGGTACGCCGCGATGGCGCATCCACGTACCACCGCAACGAGCAGACGGACCCCGCGCTCCATGATCAATCTCAGCGTCAACGGCTGCACCGATGTTCCTCAGCCCCGTCTTACCAACCCCCGAGCACGTGGCTTTGCCGTCCCCACTCCCCCAGGATCTAGGGCATGAGCGACCACAGCGCGGACGCGGTTAGCGAGCAGGAGGAAGTGCTGGACGGGGGCAACATGGGGGGTGCGACGCGCGTCGGCGCCACTGTCCGGCGAGGTGGCGGTGCCTGGAGCCCGACGGTTCAGCGCCTGCTGGGACACCTTCGCGAGCGTGGCCTCACCTGGTCGCCGCAGCCGTTGGGAACCGATGAACACGGACGCGACACCGTCTCCTACCTGCCGGGTGTCGTGCCTCAGTACCCGCTACCAGACTGGATCTGGAGCCAGAGCGTTCTCACCGATGCCGGTGTCCACCTCGCGCAACTTCACGAGGCCAGCGCGAGCTTCGACACCACCGACGCTGTTTGGCAGTTTCCGGCGCGGCAGCCGGCTGAGGTCATCTGCCACAACGACTTCGCGCCGTACAACATGGTGTTCACCGACCGACGGCTCACGGGGGTCATCGACTGGGACACCGCGTCGCCCGGTCCCCGGTCATGGGACCTGGCCTATCTTGCCTATCGGCTGGTGCCGCTGGCGGATCCAGACAACCGTGACGCTGTCAACGGTGACCTGGACGAGCGGGCACGTCGCCTGCGCATGCTCTGCGATGCCTATGGCTCGGGGCTGGAACCGGCTCACATCCTCCAGGTCGCAATCCATCGACTACACGACCTCGCCGCCTTCACCAAAGCCCGGGCTGATCAAGGACAAGAGAACATTCGCAGTCACGTCGGGCTTTACCAACGCGACGCGGCGTGGATCACCGCGCACGCCGAGCACCTGAGCCGGGATGTCCAGGGCTAGGCCCGACGCTTGGATAGCTGTCCCAGCCCGCCAAATCTTTGATCTTGAGGTCAGGGGCGGGGACGCGGAACGGCCCGAGATCGAGCTGCTGAACAAACGCGCACATCAACCTCTTGGACGGCGGGCGGGCGTCAGCCTTCCGGGTGTCCGTCGTAGACGCGGATTTTGTACTCGGTGGTCTCCAACGCCAGGCCGAGCTCACGTATCTGCCGCGTGATTCGGTCTTGCTGGTCGAGCATGATGCGGCGGCGTTCCGGGATGGTGTTCGGGCCCTGCTCGACGAGCAGGATGTAGCGCTTGAGGTCGGTCATGGTCATGCCGGACAGGCGCATCCGGGTGAGGAAGACGAGGCGGCGCAGGTCGAACGCGGAGTACTCGCGGTACCCGGAGGCGTTGCGAGCGGGCCGAACGAGTCCCTCCTGCTCGTAGTACCGGAGGGTGTGCGTCGACAGGCCGACAAGCCGGGCTGCCTCGGCAACACTCTTGGGCGTTGCCGAGGCGTCGATCGTGGCGTCGTCGAGCAGCTCGTGCAGCGCATCGATCGCCGACGAGGATGGCCCGTCGCTGGCCGCGAGGATGCGTTCGATCAGCGCTTCAGTGGCCATGGCCCACAGCGTACGGCGGTCAGAACGCGCGCACGGCGGGCGGCATGCCTGGGAAGTCTGCCGACTCGCTCACAGACGCCCATTTCTCGACGTCGTCGAGCGCACCACGGTAGACGCGGGTGAGATTGCGAACGGCCTCGGCACCGAGCGGGAGCCGCAGCGGCGCGTCGGGGGTGTCGAGCATGTCGCGGATCACCCGGGCGGCGCGTGCCGGGTCGCCCTCCTGGATGCCGTCGGCCTCGGCCATGTTCGCGCGCACGGCACTGGTGGCCTCGTCGTAGATCGAACTCTGCTGCGCTGTGTTGAGCACGTCGGCGGCGTTGAACGCGGTGCGGAAGCGACTGGGCTCGACGATGAGGACGCAGATGCCGAACGGTGCGACCTCGCCCGCGAGTGCCTCCGACCAGCCCTCAAGCGCGAACTTGCCGGCTGAGTAGCTGCCGACGGCGGGAAACGACATCCGCCCGCCCTGACTGCTCATCTGCACGATCGCACCCGAGCGACGCCCCCGCAGGTGGGGCAGCACGGCACGCACATAGGCGGCCGGGCCGAACAGGTGCTGCTCGAGCATGGCCCGTAGCGCGGCATCGGTGATCTCTTCGGCGGCGCCGACCTGTCCGGCGCCGGCATTGTTGACGAGCACGTCGACGCGCCCGAAGACCTCCAGCGCCCGCTGCACGACCACGGCCGCTCCCGCCGTGTCGCGCACATCGTGCTCGATGGCGAGGAGCTGATCCCCGTACCGTGCCTTGAGCCCGTTGAACCGGTCGGCCCGTCGCGCCGTCCCGATCACATGCTCGCCGGCCGCGAGTGCCGCCTCGGCGAGCGCCAGGCCGAGGCCCGAACTCGCGCCCGTGACGATCCATGTCTTCGTCCCGTTCGTCGTGGTCATGGCCCCGACGCTAAAGCTTCGAGTGCGCTTGAAAGCAAACCGCACTCAGGCTCGGGAGGCGACGAGCGAGCTCTGCGGTTGGCCGGGCGGGGGCGGCTCGCCGACGTACAGAAAAGGGTTGGACGAGATGATGCGCGGGCTTGTAGCTTCCAGTTGGCCCTGACACCGCCCGAGGAGGTGAGACCCATGAACGTATCGATGTGGGTGCTCCCCCTCGCTGTCACGGTCGGGCGATCGACGTAGGTGTCGCCGGGAGCGCCTCGCCAACAAGGCACTCCCGAAAGGCAGCACCGATGCACTCTGAGCAGTTCACCGCCGAGCCGTCGCCGGCCTCCGGCACCGATCGCCCGCCCCTCATGTTCGACGTCATCATCGCCGGCTGCGGGCCGACCGGCGCGATGCTGGCCGCCGAACTGCGGCTGCACGACGTGCGGGTACTCGTCCTGGAGAAGGAAACCGAGCCCACGTCGTTCGTCCGCATAGTCGGCCTGCACATTCGCAGTCTCGAGCTGATGGCAATGCGCGGGCTCCTGGAGCGCATCCTCGAACGCGGACGGCAGCGTCCGGCCGGCGGCTTCTTCGCCGCCATCAACAAACCCGTGCCCAAGAGCCTGGATTCCGGGCACGCCTATCTGCTGGGCATCCCGCAGCCGGTCATCGTTCACCTCCTCGAAGAACGTGCGATCGAACTGGGTGCGCAGGTTCGGCGCGGGTGTGCGGTGGCCGGGCTCGCGCAGGACGACGACGGTGTGACCGTCGAGCTGGCCGACGGGGAACAGCTGCGTTCGCGTTATCTCGTCGGCTGTGACGGCGGGCGCAGCACGGTGCGCAAACTGCTCGGCGTCGGCTTCCCCGGCGAGCCCACGCGGGCCGAGACGCTGATGGGCGAGATGGAAGTGGGCGTGCCCCAGGAGGAGGTCGCCGCCAAGGTGACCGAAATCCGCGAGACCCACCACCGATTCTGGCTCCGACCCGCAGGCGTTGGGGTCTACAGCGTCGTGGTCCCCGCCGCGGGAGTCAGCGACCGCGCCCAACCGCCCACCCTCGACGATTTCAAACAACAGTTGCGCACCGTCGCCGGAACCGATTTCGGCGTGCACTCCCCTCGCTGGATGTCCCGCTTCGGGGATGCCACCCGGCTGGCCGAACGGTATCGGGTCGGACGGGTGCTACTGGCCGGAGATGCGGCACACATCCATCCACCCATCGGCGGACAGGGCCTCAACCTGGGCGTTCAGGACGCGTTCAACCTCGGCTGGAAACTGGCCGCACAGATCCGCGGTTGGGCGCCGGAACCACTCCTGGACACCTACCAGGCCGAACGTCGCCCGGTCGCCGAGGACGTGCTGGACAACACCCGCGCCCAGACGGAGTTGCTGTCCACCGGGCCAGGCCCGGAGGCCGTGCGTAGGCTGCTCACCGAACTGATGGACTTCGACGAGGTGAACCGCTATCTGATCGAGAAGATCACCGCGATCGGCATCCGCTACGACTTCGGCGCGGGCCCCGACCTGCTCGGTCGCCGCCTGCGTGACATCGACGTCAAACAGGGCCGCCTCTACGATCTGCTGCATCGCGGCCGCGGCCTGCTGCTGGACCGCACCGAACGCCTGACCGTCGGCGGCTGGTCAGACCGGGTCGATCACCTCGCCGATCCCACAGCGGCACTCGATGTTCCGTGCGTCCTGCTACGCCCCGACGGCCACGTCGCCTGGATCGGCGACGATCAGCAGGACCTGAACGACCACCTCTCCCGCTGGTTCGGCAAGCCCGCCAGCTGATCTGCGGCGCTGTCGGCCAGGATTTGAGCGTGACCGGCATTCTCGTCGGACATCCACCGCCCGCTGGTATGGCGAACACGGCCATGCCAGCGGGCGGAACTCGACCGCACCCTGGGGGCCGGATCTCGTGTCAGCGCAGCTCTGCCCGGCCCTGCTTGGGGAACGCGGCGCGCAGTGCGGGGCCGCGGGTGATGAACGCGATTCGGATGATGGGCAGCATGCAGACAACCTGCAGAACGGCGTACCACGGCGGGCAGATGCCCGGGATCCCGTCGACGCCGATGATCGCGATCGGCATGATGACGGTGAGGGCGGCCACTCGCTCGAAGGCCCGCCGGGACCCGCGGGAAGCGGAGACGGCAATCTGGTAGATCAGCGGAGCGGCTACCGGCAGGAGAACCGCTCGGACCCACATGAAGGTGTTCACCAGATGACCGCTGCTCGACACCGCGATGACGGCCAGAAGGGCGGCGGTGCTCAGCGTGGCGTAGACCGTGATGCTGCTCGTCACCGTGCGAATTGCTCTTCGGGTTTCGGGCCGGTCGAGGTAGGCGACTGCGGGCACGGTATTCGTGTTGGTCTGCATGGTCACCGACGCTACGAAGCGCTCGGCCGACCCGGTATCCGTCTGGACCCACAGCTGGGTGGGGACAGACCCACTCCCCGGCCGGCCAGGGCGGAAACGGGCTCCGCGCGGTGCACAGTGAGAGCACCGAACGGAGAGCGAAGGTAGAAACATGAGGCAGCTGGGTTCGTGGCTGGCGCGCGTCGGCGTGGGGTTCGTACGGGCGTGCGTCGTGACGGTCGTCAGTCTTCTGGTGCCGGCCGTATGGGCCGCCGCCGTGGCGCTGGGGATCTGGTGGGGGGCGGGCAACCCGTGGTCGTGGGTCGCGCCGTTCGTGCTGGTGTGCGTGGGCACGCTCGCCCTGTCCCGCCCGGTCTGCCGGATGGTCCGCTTCCTCGTCGCCAGGTGGACGACCAGCGTCATCCCCGCCGGATACCGGCAGGCACCGCCGGTGACGCAATTGTCCACCGGTTACTGGTGGAACGGCTTCAGCTACGAGCGCACCAGCCGCGACGCCCTCCTGGATCAGAGGTGGCGGGTTCGGTGGATAGACCCCGCCAACTGGCGTGACCTGCGGTTCACGGCGGTCGCGCCACTCACCGCGGGCGTGGTCGCGTCCCTGCCACCGGTGGGGGCAGCAGCGGCGGTGCTCGGGCTCAGCCAACCGGCGCCCTTCGCGCGCCTGGTCGGGGCGGTCGGCCTGGTCGTGGCCTTCACCACCGCCCCGTACGCCTGGCGGTTCGTCGAACCGGTGGCCGTCCGCTTCCTGCGCCCGACGCCCGCGATGGCGCTGGCGGATCGGGTGGACGAGCTGACCGCCCAGCGTGCCGACGCCACGGTCGCCCAGGCCGCCGAGATCCGCCGGATCGAGCGGGACCTGCACGACGGGGCGCAGGCCCGTCTGGTCTCCCTCGGGCTCTCCCTGGCGACCGCCGAGAAGCTGATGGAAACCAACCCTGCCCAGGCCAAGGCACTGATGAGGGAGGCGCGGGCCGGTGCCACCGCGTCGCTGACCGAGCTCCGCGACCTGGTCCGGGGCATCAACCCGCCGGTGCTGAACGACCGGGGGCTCGTTGACGCGGTTCGCGCTCTCGCCCTGGACAGCCCGCTCGAAACGGATGTCAGCGCCGACCTTCGGCTGCGCCTGGACCCGCCGATCGAGTCCGCACTCTACTTCGGAGTCGCCGAACTGCTGACCAACGCGGTCAAGCACGCCCAGGCGACCCGGGCACGGATCTCCATCGCCCGGGACACCACCACCACCACCACCATCGTCGTCGACGTCGAAGACGACGGTCGCGGCGGCGCCGGTGAGCGTGCCGACGGTGGTCTTGCGGGGCTACGCCGTCGCCTCACGGCCTTCGACGGCACCGTGGAGATCACCAGCCCGGCAGGTGGCCCGACCCGCGTGAGGATGATGGTGCCATGCGAATCGTTGTAGCCGAGGACCTCTACCTCCTGCGCGACGGCATGGTCCGCCTCCTCGAGGCGTACGGGCACGAGGTGGTGGCGACGGCAACCACCGGAGCCGAGACACTCCAGGCGCTGCTGAGGCATCGGCCGGATGTCGCGGTCGTCGACGTCCGCATGCCACCGACCCAGTCGGACGAGGGCCTGCGGGCGGCTCTCGCGGCCCGCCGCGAACTGCCCGGACTGCCCGTCCTGATCCTGTCCCAGTACGTCGAGCAGCTGTACGCCCGTGAACTTCTGGCCGACGGCTCCGGCGGCATCGGCTATTTCCTGAAAGACAGCGTGTTCGACGCCGACCAGTTCATCGACGCCCTGGAACGCGTCGCGGCCGGCGGCACCGCCATGGACCCGGCCGTCATCGCCAAACTGCTGTCCAGCGGGTCCTCGAACCGACGTCTCGAACGGCTCACCGAGCGCGAACGCTCCGTGCTCGGCCTCATGGCCGAAGGGCTGTCCAACCATGCCATCGGCCAACGGCTCTTCCTCAGCGACAGCGCCATCAGCAAGTACACCACCTCCCTGTTCGGCAAACTCGGCATCACCGACGACGACAACAACAATCGCCGCGTGCTTGCCGTCCTGGCCTACCTGAACAACCCCTGACCACACCACCGGCAGGGTCGAAGTGCCCTGTCGCGGTCAGGGAGTGTGCGGTGCGGTCAGCGATCGGTTGAGCCACTCCGTCATGAGCGCGCGTTCGGCATCGCTGAGCCCCGGAAGGTCGGGCACCACCGTGGCGAAGGTGACCGCGACCGCGCTCATGGTCGTGTCGGGTGTCGCCGGCGCGGTCACGAGGATGCTGCTGAGGACGGCATCGAGCATGGCGTCACTCAGACCAGCGTCGCGCTTCTCCTCGGACGTCGCCAGCAGGGCAAGAATGGTGCCGTTGCCCGCGGCGTGGATCATCATGAGTGCGCGCTGCTCATCGACACGGAGCAGGCCGGCGGCGGCCAGTCGCCGTACGCGGGTGCGCAGCACCTCGATGCCCGCGGCCGTCGCCGGCGACGGCCCGCCGCGCCCCCGAGCGCCCAGGAGTGCGTACAGCTCAGGGTTGGCCAATCCGAACTCGACGTGCACGCGCCATCCGGAGCGCAGGTCCGCTACGGGATCACCCTCGGCGACCGCAGCCGCTTTGGCGGAGACGTAGGTGGCCATGACGTGTTCCGCGACGGCGTCGATCAGGCCGTCCTTGTCGCCGAACAAGCGGTAGATGGTGGGCGCCTGCACGCCTGCCGCCTGGGCGACCGCTCGCGTCGTCACCGCGGTCGCGCCCTCGTCCCGCAGCAGCTGGCTCGCTGCCGCGACGATGCCGGATCGGACGTCGTCTCGGGATGTCGTGTCCTGCGCCGCAGCCATGAATCAATGCTAACAGCACCTTGTTACCTTCGGATTATCAGTGCTAACGTCGAGCCGATAACGCCGATAGCACAGGAGTGTTCACCATGCTCGTCATCACCGGTGCCACCGGTCAGCTCGGATCTCAGATCGTCGATCGGCTGCTCGAACGGGTTCCCGCCGACACCGTGGGCGTCAGCGTGCGCGACGTGGCCAAGGCCGCGAGCTTCGCCGAGCGCGGCGTACGGGTCCGCGCCGGAGACTTCACCGACCCGGCCACCCTGGAACACGCCTTCGAGGGCGCCCACCAGGTCCTCATCGTGTCCGCCGCCATCCGCGGCGGGGAGGCGGTCGTGGCGAACCGCGCCGCCATCGACGCCGCTCACGCCGCTGGAGCCAAACGCATCCTGTACACCAGCCACCAAGCCGCCTCCAGGGAATCACTGTTCAGCCCTCAGCTCACTCACGCCGCGACCGAGGAGTACCTGGCGAGGCTGGATGTCCCCTTCACCGCCCTGCGCAACGGCTTCTACGCGAGCACGCTCAGCTTCGCCATCAGCGCGGCACTCGAAACCGGACAGCTCGTGGCGCCGGCGGACGGTCCGGTCTCCTGGACCGCGCACGCCGACCTTGCCGAGGCCGCGGCCATCGCCCTCGCCGAGGATGGCGCACTCGACGGGATCACGCCTGCCCTGACCGCGCCGGAGATGCTCGACCTCGAAGCGGTCGCCGGCGTCCTCACCGACATCACGGGCCGCACCATCAGGCGCGTCGTCGCGGATGACGACCAGTGGAGGGCAACCGCCATCGCGGGTGGCATGCCCGCGGCAGCAGCCGACTTCACCCTCGGCATGTACCGCGCGGCCCGCCGGGGAGAGTTCGCCGTCACCGACCCGACGCTGGAGACCCTCATCGGGCACCGTCCGACGTCCGTCCGCTCGGTGCTCGAGGTCATCGTCGCCCAGGCCTGACGGCTGGGCGGCAGCGTAAGGGCCCGACCTCACCGCGGATCGGGGTTGACGGCGTCGAGGAGTCGGCGCAGCTCTGCCTCGTCCCCGGTGAGGTCGGCCCCGCCGGTGATTTGACCCTCGACCCGGTCGAGGCCCGAGCATCGGCGACATGGACGACCAGCCGACACCCGACCCGACCATGACGCGCATCATCGAAGCGGTGCAGCTCGGCCACTCCGGTACGCCGGGCCAGGCCCGCGAGCTGCTCACCGCACTGTGGGACGAGATCGGCCCCACCGGTGACGCGCTGCACCGCTGCACCCTCGCCCACTACCTCGCCGACCTGCAGGACACCGCCGAGGCCGAACTGAGGTGGGACGAACGCGCCCTGGCCGCCGTCACCGACCTCACCGACGACCGCGCCCGGCAATACCATCACGCCCTCCAGGTGCAGGGCTTCCTGCCGTCGCTGCACCTGAACCTGGCCGACGTGCACCGCCGGCTCAGCAACACGGCCATGGCCCGGGCACATCTGGCGACGGCTCGGAGCCTCGTCGAGCAGTTGCCGGCCGACCAGTACGGCGACCTTGTCCGCGCGGGCGTCGAGCACGTCGACCAGGCTCTGGCGGCGGGTTCGACGGCCCGCCTCGACTCGCATCCCTCGGCGGCCGGCTGACGATTCCGATTGCGCCACCCGGGTCCGCACTGCGAGGGTCGACGGATGTCAGCGGTGACCGGCGCCGACCTGCTCCAGGCGGCCGACGAGATGACCCAGGTCCTGCTCCTGCACCAGGAGCGCGACTGGTCGGTGCCGGCCGGCACTCTGACCTGGAGCTGCTGGACCACCGCGGCGCACGTCGCGCACGACCTGCTCGGGTACGCCGGCCAGGTCACCGGCCTCCCGCAGGACGGTTACCTGCCGTACGACCTGCGGGTCTCCCCCACCGCGAGCCCGACGCAGGTGCTCGCCGTGGTGCGCGCCTGCGCCGGGCTGCTCGCCGTGGCAGTCGATGGCACCGGGTCGGACGCGCGGGCCTGGCACTTCGGCCCCTGCGACCCGGAGGGCTTCGCCGCGATGGGCGTGGCGGAGACCCTGCTGCACACGTACGACATCACCGTCGGCCTCGGCGTGCCGTGGCAGCCGCCGCAGCGGTTGAGCACGGTGGTGCTGCGCCGGCTCTTTCCGGACGCCCCGGACGGCCCCGCACCCGACGTGCTGCTCTGGATGACCGGCCGGGTCGAGCTGCCCGGCCGGGCGAGGCGCACATCCTGGGTGTGGCGGGCCGCAGTCGACTGACTCGCACCTCGGTCGTGGGCGGCAGCGGCCGGGGCGCATTTCAGCAACGGATCCGTGGTGCCAGCCGGACGTCGGCGGGACCGGCACGGTCCAGGTAGGTCGACTCGCTGAAGGCCAGGAAGCGTTCCGCGTCCGCCGCGGTGGAGGCCAGACCGAAGGAGACGCGTACCGCGCCGCCGGTGGGCAGCCCCAGCGCGGCGAGATGCTGGTCGATCGTCTCGACGTGCGCGAGGTTCGTACGGCGCAGCAGCCCGCGGTTGATCCCGAAGGCGGCCTCGGCCGAGCCCGGATTGCAGAAGCAACCCGTCCGCAGGGCGAACCCGGCAGCCGAGGATTCGAACGCGACGAGCCGCTCGTCGACGAGCGTGCCGTCGGGGTAGCGGAAGTTGAAGGCCAGGGTGCCACCCCGGGCGTCGCCCGTCGACGGCCCATAGACCCGGACCAGCGGCTGGCCGTTGCGGTGCCGCAACGCGGTCAGCCGCTGCAGCAGCCAGCCGGTGAGCAGGCCGACCCGGGTGTGCACGAGGTCCACGCCGATCGAGTCGAGCCAGCGCAGCCCGAACTCCACGTCGGGGATGCTGAGGAAGTTGAGCGTGCCGTCCTCGAACCCCGTCTCGTCCCCCATCGGCTGATGCCAGTCACCCTGCACACTGACCGCCCGGATGGTGCCACCCGCGAACCAGGGGCGGCGCAGCCGGGTCAGCGCGTCACGTCGGGCGAGCAGCGCCCCGACACCGGTGGGGTAGCCAAAGAGCTTGTACCAGCTCAGGCAGACGAAATCCGGCCGTACGACGCTCAGGTCCAGCCGGTTCGTCGGGGCGAAGGCCGCGGCGTCGAGCAGCACGTCGTACCCGTGCTGCTGGGCCAGGTCCACCCATCCGAGCGGATGCTGCACGCCGGTGAAGTTGCTCTGCGCCGGGTACGCGAAGAGCCCCGCGGGGCCCGACCCGCGCGACCAGGGACGGCCGACAAGCCCGCCTCTACCCCCGGCCAGCGCGGCGAGCACATCGGCTTCGGCCACCCGCAGGTCGGGCCCGGCTGGCGGCACGTAGCGGACCGGCGAGCGGGCCGCGCGGGCGTACTCCCGGATGCCGTTGACGGAGTTGTGGTTGTCCCACGTCAGCACGAGCGGGCGGCCCCGCCCGAAGCCGTACGCCTCGCCCACCAGCCGGCATGCGCCACTGGCGTTGGGCGTGAAGATGACCGCGTACTCGCCTGGGTCGGCGCGGAAGAAGTCGAGCACCGCCCGCCGGGCCGACTCGACCAGCCCGCCGCTCGCCTCCGAGGTGGGGTTCTCCGAGTGCGGGTTGCTGTACAGGCCCGCGAGCAACCGGTCGTGATGGGCGATGACCTGTGCCTGTGCGGCCACCCCGGCACCGGTGTAGTCGAGGTAGACGCGGCCATCGCGGTCGAGGTGCCGGTACTCGGTGGCACGCAGCTCGTCGATCCGGGCGGTGCCCGCGTAGGCGGCGGTCACGGGGAAACGCGCCGTGCACGCGCGCGGCTCAACCGTCATGTCGAGTGTGGTCGGACCGGCTCAGGGCACGCCGGTCGAGTTTGCCGTTGGGCAGAGTGGACAGGGACTCCACCCGCTCGAACACGGTGGGCACGGCCACGGCGGGCAGCCGGTCGAGCAGGTGTGCGCGCAGAGCCTTCTGCTCCACCGGCTCGCCACAGACGACGTACGCGACACCCCGGTAGGGGACGGCCACGCCGGCAAGGAGCACCGCCGGGTGGGCCATCAGCGCGTGCTCGATCTCGGCCGGCTCGATACGCATCCCGCCAATTTTAAGCTGCTCGTCGACGCGTCCGTGGTACCGCAGCAGACCGTCGGCGCCCATGCTGACCCGGTCGCCGGTGCGGTACATCGGCGCACCGGACACCACGCCGGGCGAGGAGATGCACAGCTCGCCGTCGTCGATCGAGACCGCCGTGCCGGGGATCGGGCGGCCGATGGGCACCGGGTCCTCGCCCACCGCGCATTTGTGCACGGTGCTCCAGACGGTGCACTCGGTGGGGCCGTACTCGTTGTAGAGCGTCGCCTCGGGCATCCGCTCGTGGTGCAGGTCGACCAGGCCGGGCGGGCAGCTCTCCCCGGCCACGATCACGGTTGTCAGGCTGGGCACCGGCGAACGCAGCACCAGGCGGTACAGGGACGGCACCATCAGCGTGTGGGTGGGCCGGTGCGCGGCGCTGGCCCGGACGATCGCCCGCACGTCGAACGGTCGGTCGCTCGGGATGACCAGGGTGCCTCCCGTGCACAGCGTCCAGTAGACGCCCGCCACGGAGCTGTCGAAGGAGATGGACGAGCACAGCATGAACCGCTCGGGTGGGCGACCGTAGTACTCCAGCCGGGCTCTGGTCGAGTAGCTCAGGGCCGCCCGAGACACCGTGACCGCCTTCGGCACGCCGGTCGAGCCGCTGGTGAACAGCGTGTACGCGTCCGGCCCGTCCCGCCAGTCGAAGCGGGCCGGACGCAACGTCGCCAGCAGCTCCTCGGTGAGTGTGACGCGCGCGCCGCTGCCGGCGGCCATCAACTCGCGGCGGGTCGCGGGGAAGGCCGCGTCGATGGGGACGTAGCGCGCGCCCACTCTCAGTACGCCGAGCATCGCCACGATGGCCCAGCGCGACAGCCGGGTGTGCACGATGACCGGTTCTCCGACGGCCACCCCCTGCTGCTCGAGGTGGGCGGCGACCGCGCCGCTCAAGCCGTCCAGGTCGGCGTACGTCAGGGACTGCTCGGGATCCACCACAGCCAGCGCCTCCCGGCGCGAGCGCAGCTGGGCGGCCAGCGCCTCGGGGATCACCGCCGACCGGCCCGGACCGGCATCCGCTTGATCCCGCCCAACCAGATCGACCGTACCCGCTCGACCTCGCCAGCCGGTTCGAAGGACGTGAAGGTGGCGAAGAGTTCCTCGAAGAAGACGCGCAACGTCAGCCTGGCGACCGCCGCCCCAAGGCAGTAGTGCCGCCCCTCCCCGAAGGCCAGGTGCCGGTTCGGGTGCCGGTCCGGGTCGAGGGTGTCGGGGTCGCGGAAAACGGACTCGTCACGGTTCGCCGACCCGAGCCACACCACGACGGCGTCGCCGGCCGCGACGCGTACGCCGCCGAGGGTGGTGTCGCTCGTCGCCAGTCGCATGAAGTGCCCGGCCGGTGAGGTGAACCGTAGCGCCTCCTCCACCGCCCGGCCGATCCGCTCGGGCCGCCGGGCCCAGTCCTCGTAACGCCCGGTGCGAATCAGCTCGGCCAGGACCGCGCGGGGCACGTGCGGGAAGGCCGCGCTGCCGCCGAGCAGCAGGCTGTAGCAGTTGGCCACGATCGCCCCTGCGCGCAGCGGCATGGCCCCCAACAGGTCGACCAGGTCGCCGCGCGGACGCTTCCGGTGTGAGATCACCAGGTCGAGCAGGTACGCGAACAGTTCCCGGTGTCCGCGGTCGAGGGTCGCGGACGGCCCGCCCGGCAGCATGACGTCCGGGTCCTGTTCGGCCACCGACATGGACACCCACCGCGCCAGGGTGGGCCAGTCCGCCGCCGGGATCCCCATCAGTGGTCCCAGGAAGGCCATCGGCAGGGCGGAGGTGAGCGAGGCGAAGTCCAGGAGCCCGTCGGCGGGCCGGAGCATCTCCCGTACGAAGGAACGGATGGCCGGCTCGTGTCGTGCCACCGCACGTGCGGTCATGTGCTGCTGCAGCGGCCCCCGGATGAGGCCGTGCCGTGGCGGGTCGGTCGCCGCGAACTGCTGGTTCTGCGCCGGTTCGGGCCGGCCGAGCATGGTGAGCACCACCCCACCGGTGGAGGTGAACCTGCCATGGTCGGCCAGGACGGTTCTGACGTCGGTGTGGCGGGTGACCGCCCAGAAGCCCGACCTGTCCTGCACCGGTTGCCAGCTGACGGGATCCCACCGGCGCAGCCTTCGCCACGCGGCGTGTGGGTCGCCGCTGCCATGCAGGTCGGGGTCGGCGAGGTCGACCCTGCCCGGGGGGCGGGCGTGCCCACACGGCGGGGTCCTCATGCGGCCAGCACCTCGTCGACCAGCTCGGCGATGGTCGGCTTGAGGAACAGAACCGCAGCGTCAACCTCGACGCCGAGCTGATCGTAGAGATCCATCAGCAGGTCGGCGGCGAGCAGCGAATCGCCGCCGAGGGCGAAGAAGTCGTCGTCGACACCCACCGGTGTGACGTTCAACTTTTCGCTCCAGAGCCGGGTCAACATCGTCTCAAGCTCGCTGCGCGTCTGCACGGATCTCCTCCCAACTGTCGATGAATCGGCGGACCAGGGCTTGCATGTCGGCCTCGGAGTACGAGCGGCGGTAGCGCACGCAGACGGTGTAGGCGCCGCCCGCGCCCGGCTCGAGCCAGAACGTCATTCCGTTGACGGGCAGCAACGGCCCGCCCAGCCCGAGCCCCGGCGGGATCGTCAGCGGCTCGATCCCGGCGCCCTCGGGCACCTGGATCACCTCGAACTGGGCCAGGCCCGGCCCACCGTCGGCGAACAGCGCGTCGGCCTGCGGCACCGTGTCCAGCAGCACCGGAAATGGGATCTCGTGCGCGTACGCCTCGGCGAACGCGCGGTGCACCGCGCCCACCGTCAGCGTGCGGAGCCGCACCGGCAGCGCGTTCATGTACAGCCCCACGGTGTCCCAGTCGGAGCGCTGCCGGCCGTGCGTCAGCACGGGGATGACGGCCTCGCCCGGGCTGAGCGGGGTGAGGGCCTGCGCGAACGCGGTGAGCAGGACGACAAACGGTGTGCTGCGCACGGCCCGGGCGACCTCGGCCGCCTGCTGTTGGGTGATGCCGCTCGGCGTTCTGATCTCGGCCGTGCCCTCGTCGTCGCCGGAGCCCGGGGCGGCGGCCAGGGCCGGTACGTCGGCGAGCATCTCGCGCCAGAACGGCACGGACCGGTTGACCCGCTTGGGCGCCGGGGTCGACGTGCTGCCGTGGTAGGAGGGGGCTGGCCCGGTCCCCGGCTTCAGCACCTCGCGCAGCAGCAGTCGCATCGACCAGGGGTCGGACACGTTGTGGTGCGCCACGAGCAGCAGCTCGCGACCGGCCAGGTACGCCCAGAGCAGGCATTTCGCATCTGGCGGGTAGCGGCCCGCGGCGGCCGCCGCCCACACGTCGTCGACCGTGCGCAGCGGGACCGGCCCCGCACCCAGCACGGGGTGCCGGGCCAGGATCGTGTCCAGGGTGTGCCGCAGGGCGGCCGGGTCGGGTTCCGCGGGCAGCCGGAGCCCGCCCAGTGCGACGAACCGGTCGGGGTTCGCCGGCCCACCCGTCCAGGAGAGAATGCGCTGGCCGAACGGCTGCTCATGCACCTCGTACACCTCCGATGGCCTTGCCGGCCGGGTCGACCGGCGACCGCCCGTGCGGCGCCGGGAAGCTCGTCGTCGGCTGCCCGTCGGCTGGCGCGTCGGCCTCGTCCGGCAGGTCACGCCACCGCCGCAGCGGCGAGAAGTAGAGCAACAGGCCGGACGCCCACACGCCGACGGCCGCGATCCACAGCGTCGGTCGCACCCCCAGCCAACTGCCGAGCAGCCCGCCCGCCAGGGCGCCCACCGGCATCACCCCGAAGAGCACGAATCGGACGGACGCCGTCATCCTGCCCAGCAGCTCCGGAGGGCAGACCATCTGTCGGTAGCTGACTGACGCCGAGTTGAAGATGGCGAACACCACTCCCATTCCCGCCATGCCGACCGTGTAGGCGGCAGGACCCCAGCTGGACTGGGCGGCCGGTACGAGGAGCACCGTCCAGCCGATCGCCAGCGGGGCGATCCAGATGATCCGGGCCGTGCCCACCATGCGCGCCAGCCGTGCGGACGCCAGGCCACCGACGATCCCGCCCAGCGTGGTCAGCCCCATCACCACACCGACCATGCCTTCGCTCAGGCGCAGGTCGCGTACGAGGTACAGGACCGCCAACGCGAAGAGCATCTGACTGAACAGGTTGAACGAGGCCGCGGCCGCCACCAGTCGGGGCATGACCGGGTGGCGGAACACGAAGGACAGGCCGTCGCCCAGCTCGCGGCGGAAGTCCCGACGCCGCGCCACGGCCGGCCGCTGCTCGGCATCACGGATCAG
Source organism: Micromonospora luteifusca (assembly GCF_016907275.1). NCBI lineage: Bacteria > Bacillati > Actinomycetota > Actinomycetes > Micromonosporales > Micromonosporaceae > Micromonospora > Micromonospora luteifusca. The sequence continues at coordinate 6,898,745 of NZ_JAFBBP010000001.1, read as the reverse complement.
CAGGAGGGACACGGCGTTCAGCACGTAGGCGAGCGCGTCGACGCCCACGGTACGCGCCGCGCCCAGCGCCGACACCAGCGCGCCGCCCACGCCGTACCCGGCGATCCGCGAGACCGAGTACGTGGTCGTCAGCTTGCCGTTGGCGTCGATCAACTGGTCTCTGCTGACGATCGACGGCAGGAAACTCTGGTGCGCGGTCTCGTACAGCACGGTGCAGACGCTGGACAGCAGCGCCACGATCCACAGTTGCGTCATCGTGACCCAGCCGGCCCACGCGCTGACGGCGACGGTGGCCACCAGCCCGGCCCGCACGAAGTGACACACCACCATCACCCGGCGTTTGCGCATCCGGTCCACCCACACCCCGGCGGGCAGGGAGAGAAACAGGTAGGCCACCATCCGGGTGGCGCTGAGGACACCGACCTCCACGGCGGAGGCGTCCAGCACGGTGACGGCCAGCAGCGGAATGGCCAGCATCGACACCGCGTCGCCGACCTCGCTGAGGGTCTTGCCCGACCACAACACCATGAAGTCACGGTGTCGCCACAGACTGCTGGTCATGCCGCGTCCTTGACCGCGCGCAGCAGCAGGTCGGTCATGGTGCTCAGGAAGCGTTCCACCTCGGGGCGCCCGTACCCGCTGCGCATCACCCGCATGGTGAGCTGCACGTACGGGTGCACCTCCGCCAGCACGTAGAAGCTTGCTCCGCTGTACGCGCGGGGAGCGAGGAACTCGATCCGCCCGGGCTCCGGCGTCGACGGCGCGGGGTCGGAAGCGGCGTCGGCCGGCGCCGGGATGAAGGTGAAGAAGGTGCCGTGGTCGAAGTCCGTGAGCTCGACGTCGAACGGGTCGTACACGCCGTGCTGCAGGGCTCGCACCGCCGCGACGTTGATGTCACGGGCCAGCGGGCGCAGCGGTCCGTCGGGGTCGCACTCGACCAGCATGGGCACCAGCTGGGTCATGGAGGACACCAGACGCCGCACCGTGGGGTCCATCCGGTTCGCGGACAACTGCCAGAGCAGGTGATCTGGCCGGTCCGTGGTCGTGGCCAGCGTCTGCGCGTACACCGTGAGCAGCAGGGTGGGCAGGGTGACCCCCAGCTGCCGTGCCGCGTCACGAACCGCGCCGTGCGGAATGCCGGTGTGTGCGCAAGCCCGCACCATCGGACCCCGGGACACCGGCACCGTTGGTGCGGCAGCGACGATCCGTCGACGGTATTCGCCGGCTGCGACCAGCTTGGCCCGGAAGGCGTCGGAGCGTTGGCGTTCGGCCATCTCGCGCGGAGTGGGGGCATCGGCGGGACGGTCACCGCGCAGCAGTGCGTGAAAGTCGGACTCCAGGATCCGCACCGCGGCGCCATCGGCCGCAATGTGGTGGATCAGGACACGGACCTGCGGTGTTCCGCCGTCGTCGGGGGTACGCACCCAGGCTCGCCATGCCGGTTGAGCGGTCAGGTCGAACGGGTCGCGTACGGACGCCTCGGTGAACCGCACGATCGGGTCGCGCAGGACCACCTGCCGCACGCCGCCGGGATCATCGGCCGCGCGGTACACGGTGCGCAGTGACTCGTGCCGCACGGCCAGGGCGGTGAGCGCCTGCCGAACCTGTTCCTCGGTGGTCCCGGCCGGAGTCGACCAGGTGAGGTCCAGGTTGGACTCCCACAGCTGCTCCGGGGGGCGTACCGAGAGGGCGCGCCACATCGAGAGCTGACCCATGGTGAGCGGGTGGTCACCCGGATTGTGCATGGCTTCTCCAGCGTCGAGGGGTGGGTGGGTGGTCGCCTCGCCGGCGACCACCCACCGCGCTTCACACGGCTCTCACTTCACGCAGTCGTCCTTCCGCATCTCCCACACCTCCTCTCGGCACAGTGGTCGGTCTCCTCCGGCCATCAGGTGGCTCTGGAGGCGCTCCCAACGAAATGGAGCGTCATGGTCAGGTCCAGCTGATGCCACGGTTGCGGACGTTGCGCATGCGCTTCTCCTCTCCCGTACGTGGCGGCCCCGTGCCCGCCAGGTGATCTCAGCGTCGGCCGCCGCTCGCTTCGGCGGTAGGGCTGTCGGTGTTCGAAGTCGTTCGGCCTTGTTCGACCGGAGAGTCGAACGTCACCGGTGTGGGGGCGGGCCGGCGCGGCCACAGCGGCACGAAGGCGAGGACCGCCACCGCGCCCGACAATCCGCTGAACCCGATCACCGTGGTGGCCGACCACCGGTCGGCGGCCAGACCCGCCATGACCATCGCCGCTCCCTGGAGCCCGCTGAGACCGGTGATGGCCACCCCGAACGCTCGTCCCCGGTACTCCGTCGGCACCGCCCGGCCGAACAGGGCGTTGAGCGGGATGGCGAAGGCGCTCGCCGCGCCGGCCAGCACCAACAGCAGCAGCATCACCCACAGCGGAGGCACCAGCCAGGCCACCGTCAGCACCCCGGTCGACAGGGTGGCCAGGGGCAGGATGAGCCGTGGTCGGGCCGCCGGTGGGCAGAACCGGGTGAGGGCGACTCCGCCGACGGCCATCCCCAACGGCGCCGCCGCGAGCAACAGTCCGACGGTGCCGGCGCCACCGCCGTACTGTCGGGCCAACGGTGCCATCAGCCCTTCGGCGGCGTAGGTGAAGGCGCTGGCCGTCCAGAGGACGAGCACGTAGGACCGCAGCCGGGTATCGGTGAAGATCACCCGCAGACCGATCGCACGGCCACGACGGGTCGGGCTCGATGGCGGTCGGGACGCGGGCCGGGAACGCACGCCGATCGTGATCAGCAGGGCGGAGACCAGGAACGTGCCAGCATCCACCAGCAGGGCACCGCGCAGCGACAGCAACGCCACCAGGCTCCCCCCGACGGCGAAACCGACCACCTGCACGACCTGGGCGCAAATGTTGTCCACGCCGTTGGCCACGGCGTAGCGGTCACCGTCGAGCACTTCCGGCATCAGCGCCGCCCGCGCCGCCACGAACGGTGGCCGCATCAGGTTGACCACGAAGAGGAGCGCCACCAGGGCCGGCGCGGGGAGGACCGGCAGCGCCGCCAGCGGAATGAGCGCCGCGCGGCCAAGGTCGCACGCGATCATGACGGTGCGCCGGGGGAACCGGTCGGCGAGGCCGGTCAGCAGCGGTCCGCCGGTGAGCCAGGCGAGGTAGGAACTGGCGTAGCCGGCCGCGGCCAGGGCGGCGGAGCCGGTCTCGGTGAAGATCAGGTACGCCACGGTCACGGCCGTGAGCTGGTCACCGGCCAGGGACAGCAGGTACGCCCCGAACAGGTGGCGGTATTCGCGCACCGCGAACACCTCGGCGTACGTCGCGGCGCGCTCGGACACTTCGCCCCCGTCAGGTCCCCGCGCCCGCTGTCGTCAGGGCGCTCGGCCCAGACCGTAGCCGCGCTGGCGGGGGCCGGGCGGGGACCAGGCGTTCGGATCTGTTCGGATCCGTTCGGGACGAGTTCCGACGGCCGGCGGGAAGGTGTCGCCCGTCGTTCGCGGTGCGGCGGTCAGCCCCGGCGACGCCAGCGCAGCCACCAGCCGCGGCGGGGCCGGCGGGCCGGCGCGGCGGTCACCGGCTCGGTGGCGGGCGCAAGCTGCTCGCGTCGGGCACGTCCGGCGCGCCAGTGGCGGACCACCTCGTCGGCGTTCACCGGCCGCACCGCTACGCGGGGGCCGTCGGGGTTTCGCAGCCAGGCCACGATCTGGGCGTTGAGTTGGGCCACGAAGTCCCGTACGGACTGTTCGGTGGGCAGGTCACGGACCTCGTCGGGGACCTGCTCGACACGCCGACGCAGTTGCAGTGGGGTGGGCAGGAGCAGGTCGCTGGGCAGCGCCTCGCGCTCCAGGAAACTCTTGATCCACCACGACTCGTCGTACGGTGCTCCTCGGCCGGGGATCGGCTTGCCCATGCCGGGCAGGTCGTCGAACTCGCCGCGTTGTACGGCTCCCCTGATCTGCGCCTCCACGGCCGCTTCCCACGCATCGGTCACCCTGCGGCACCTCCCCTGGCCACCGTAACGCGCGGCCTCCGGACGGCTACGCGCACTGCAACGGATCAGCGCACCTGGCCTGGCGACCATTCCCGGTGGGCGCCGCCCGGGAGGTTTGCGCCCGGGTGACCGGTTGCGCGAGGCAGGCCACCACCTGCCCGTTGGCCCTGCTCCGGGTCGGTCGACTCGCCTACGGTCGGTGTGAGTGTTCGGGAAACGGGGGCCGTCATGGTGGGCACGGGTGCACTGCTGGGTATCGCGCTGGTGGCGTTGGGGCTGGTGCTCACGCCCGGCCCGAACATGGTCTATCTGGTCTCCCGGTCGGTGGCGCAGGGCCGCCGGGCCGGGCTGATCTCGCTGCTCGGGGTGGCGGCCGGGTTCGGCGTCTACCTCGCGGCGGCGGTCGCCGGCCTCGCCGCCGTCTTCGTCCTGGTGCCGACGCTGTACGCGGTGGTGAAGCTCGCCGGGGCCGGCTACCTGCTCTGGCTGGCCTGGCGGACGCTGCGTCCCGGTGGGCGCTCACCGTTCACGCCCGCGCCGCTGCCGCCGGACCCGCCTCGGCGCCTGTTCACCATGGGCCTGGTCACCAACCTGCTGAACCCGAAGATCGCCATCCTCTACGTGTCGCTGCTGCCGCAGTTCGTCGACCCGGCGCGGGGGCAGCTGGCGATGCAGAGCCTGTTGCTGGGCCTGACCCAGATCGCCGTGGCGCTGAGCGTCAACGCGCTGATCGTGCTCAGCGCCGGCGCGCTGGCCGGGTTCTTCGCCCGCCGACCGGTGTGGCTGCGGGTGCAGCGGTGGGTGACCGGGACGGCCCTCGCGGCGCTGGCCGTCCGGATCGCCGCGGACCGGTCCCGCGCGGCGGTCGCGACACCCTGAGTCGTCGCTCAGGCCCGCGCCCCGCCGTCGACCCGCAGGACCGCGCCGGTGACGAACGAGGCGCGATCACTGAGCAGCCAGGCGGCGGCCTGGGCGATTTCGTCGGGCTCGGCGGCACGGCGCAGCGGCGTGGATGCCTTGAGCCGCTCGACGAGACCGGGCGAGTACGCCTCCCAGGTACGGATCATCTCGGTCCGTGTGTTGCCGGGAGCGATGGCGTTGACCCGGATGCCCTCCGGGCCGTAGGTGATGGCCGCCGACTCGGTGAGGCTGTTGACGGCCCGCTTCATCGCGCCGTATGCGGGCAGTACAGGGTTGCCCCGCAAGCTGCCGATGCTGGAGTTGTTGACGATGGCTCCCGTGCCGGCGGTGGCCCGGATCGCGCCGATCTCGGCAACCATGGCCAGCCACGGGCCCTTGAGGTTCACGGTGTAGACGTGGTCGAAGTCGGTCTCGCGCACCTGGTCCATCGGGCCGGGTGGCACGAACGTCGCGCCGTTGTTGAAGGCGACGTCGAGGCGGCCGTACAGCTCCACCGCCCGGTCGACGGCGGCGCGAACGCTGGCCGCGTCGGCCAGGTCACACACCACGTGGTCCGCGGTGCCGCCCGCTGCCCGGACCTCCTCGGTCACCGCCTTCAACTGCTCCTCAGTGCGGGCCGCGAGCAGCACCCGGGCGCCCTCGGCAGCGAACAGCCGTGCCGCCGCGGCCCCGATACCGCGCCCGGCTCCGGTGATGAAGGCGACCTTGCCGGACAGCAGGCCCGCCGCGGCGGGGGCGGATTTGTCAGTGTTCGGTGTGTTGTCCATGGCAGCGAGCCTGCATCCGTGCGCGGAGCCGATCCAGGCACTGGCCGTACCTGGATCGGCTCCGCGAATGCCGTGCACACTTGCGGCGTGGACCGACGAGAGCTGGCTGTCTTCCTGCGCAGCAGGCGCGAACAAATCGCCCCTGCCGACGTTGGTCTGCCCGCCGGACCACGCCGCCGCACCCCGGGGTTGCGCCGCGAGGAGGCGGCGCAGTTGGCGTTCATCTCGACCGAGTACTACACCCGCCTGGAGCAGGCCCGCGGCCCGCGCCCGTCGCGGGAGGTGCTGGCCGGTCTGGCCCGCGCCCTGCGGCTGTCGAACGCCGAGCGCACCCACCTGCACCACCTCGCCGGCGCACCACCCGGGCCGCCGCCGGGACCCAACCGCGAGGTACGCCAGAGCGTCCTCGACCTCCTGCGACGGCTGCCGCAGGCGGCCGCGATCGTGACGTCCGCGGCGTACGAGGTGCTCGCCTGGAACGATCTTGCCGCTGCCCTGATGGAGGACTTCTCCGCCCTGCCGCGTCGAGAGCGCAACCTGGTGCGCCAGGTCTTTCTGGGGCCACACCGGCAGGGGCGGCGGCTGTACGGGGTGTCGGACGCGGACGCTTTCGCCCGCGTCTCGGCCCGCCGCCTGCGCGCCACCGCGGCCCGCTACCCCAACGATCCGGGGGTGACCGGGCTGGTGGATGAGCTCCTCGCCGGAAGCGAGGATTTCGCCCGGCTGTGGGCCTCGCACGACGTGGGTGCCGAGCGCTCCCTGCGCAAGACCTTCCAGCACCCGCTGGTCGGTCCGGTCACCGTCAACTGCGACGTTCTCGACATCACCGACCGGGACCAGCAGGTCGTGATCTACACCGCCGCGCCCGGTTCAGCGTCGGAGGAGGCGCTGAGGCTGCTGTCGGTCATCGGTACACAGCGCATGGACGTGGACCACTAGCGGGCACGGATCCGCAGCTCGGCCAGTTTCAGCTGCCGGGGTCGCGGTGGCGGTGGCGGCGGAGCATCCCGGCGGCCAGCGGCGCGGCGTCCAGGTCACCGGCGGCGAGCCGGGCGGCGAGGGTACGGCGTACCAGCCGGTCGGCCAGCGCGGGCGCGTGCCGGCCGACGGCCATCTCCAGTCGTCCGCGCCTGGTGGTCGCCACGTCCCTGGGCGCCCGCCGGGCGGTGGCGGCGCGCAGGATCGCCGCGACCACCCCGTCGACGGGCTCGGGACGGGACACGCCCCGCAGGGACAGACCGGCCTCGGCGGTGCTGTCGTGGATGGGTGAGGCAACCATGCTCGGGTAGACCACGCTCACCCCGACGTGGGTGCCGACCTCGTGGCGCAGCGCGTCTGCGTAGGCGACCAGGGCCCGTTTGCTGACCCCGTACGCGGCGGCGAGTGGCAGTGGCAGCACCGCCATCCGGCTCGCCACGAAGATCACCCGCCCGTGGGCGGTGAGCAGCGGCGGCAGCGCGGCAGCGGTGGTCCGCCACGCGCCGAGCAGGTTGACCTCCAACTGCTGGCGGACCACCTCGTCGGGTGGCAACTCGGCCGGGGCGGGACCACCGACCCCGGCGTTGTTGATCAGTAGGTCGAGCCCGCCGAGCCGGTCGACGGCAGCCCGCACCGCCGCCGGCACGGCCGCCGGGTCGGTCAGGTCACAACCGAGCACCGGCACGGCGTCGTCGGGGCGCGCGTGCAGGTCGAGCCCCACCACCCGGGCGCCGGCTGCGCTCAGCGCGGCGCCGAGATGCCGGCCGAAGGTCCCGCTCGCCCCGGTCACCAGCACCCGCCGCCCGGTGAGCCCGCGCGTCGGGCGGCCGCTCACTGACCTGCTCCGACCGGCGAGGCCGGGCCGAGGGTGCCGGCGCGGGCCCGGCGGGTCCCGGCGGCCAACTCCCGGGTCAACTCGGCCAGGTAGGCGTCGAAGTCGACACGCATCGCCGGGCGGCGCTGACCCCACCGGGCGGTCGCCGCCCGCAACTCGGCCCGGCACGCGGCCCGCTGCCGGGCCGGGTCCGGCAGCGCGTACCGGCCGGCGAGGTGCGCGGCGATCAGCTTCGCCTGCGCCTCCACCAGGGGGAACGCGGAACCGGTGGACTGCATCAGCCCCACGAAGGTCAGGCCGGGGGCGTCAGGGTGGAACACGTGCCGGTACAACGGCAGGGTGTCGGCGCCCCCGGCGAGCAGCGCCGGGTCGAGGAAGGGGATCTCCACCCGGTAGCCGGTGCACCAGATGATCAGGTCCACGTCGTCGCGTCGGCCGTCGGTGAACTCGACCCGGTCGCCGTCGAGGGCGGCGACGCCGGGTCGGGCCTCGACGTCCCCGTGGGTCAGCCGCGACAGCAACCCGTCGGAGAGCGTCGGGTGGTCCTGCAGGAAGCCGTGCGCCGGTGCGGGCAGTCCGTAGCGGGTGGGGTTGCCGACGGTGGTGCTCAGCATCACCTGGCTGATGCGCTGGCGCAGTCGCCACGGCAGCCGGCGGGCCAGCGCCCCGTTGAGGGTGTCCGAGGGGCGGCCCAGCAGGTGCTTCGGCACAACCCAGACACCACGGCGCAGCGAGAGCAGGGTGCGGGTGGCGGCGTACGAGGCGTCGACGGCGATGTCCATCGCGGAGTTTCCGCCGCCGACGACCAGGACCCGCTTGCCGGCCAACTGCTCCGGGCCCCGGTAGTCGTGGCTGTGCATCTGTTCCGCTGTGCAGGTGCCCGGGTACGGCGGGCTGGGCAACCGGGGCACCCGGTTGTGCCCGTTGGCGACGACCACGGCGTCGACGGTGACCTCGACCGACCCGCCCGGCCCGCTCGCGGTCACCGTCCAGGTGCCGGCAGGGTCCTGGGTGACCCGCTCGACGGTGTGGCGCAGCCGGATGGTGTCGCCCAGCCCGAAGCGGTCGGCGTAGTCGGCGAGGTAGCCGGCGATGCGGCGGTGGTCGGGGTAGTCGGGCCAGTCGGTGGGCATCGGGTGGTCGGCGAACTGGGTGCGGCCCCGGCTGGTGTTCAGGTGCAGCGTGCGGTACGCGGGCGAGTCGGCTGCCCCGTACACCCAGAGGCCGCCGACCTGGTCGCTGGCCTCGAAGCCGACAGTGGGCACGTCAGCGTCGCGCAGTGCCTTGACGGCGGCGAGACCGGCCGCGCCGGCGCCGATCACCGCCACCTGAGGTGGTACGCCCATCGCCGCCCCCAATTAATCCAACGTCTGATGGATAATCGCCGTGCGGCGGCGGCCCGTCAAGGGGTCGACGAGCCGTACAACCCGTCGAGCAGGCGATGCACGAACGCCCGGAACTCACGCCGTTCCCGCGCGCCCGGGGCACCCGCGGCCAGTGCCACCACGTGCCCGTGAGTCGCCCACACCAGGCTGCGGACGGTGATGTGCGGGGTCGGTTCCGTCAGCGCGCCGGTCGCCGCCGCGGCGGTGAGCAGCTCCGTGACCAACCGGTACAACGGCTCGGCGTAGCGCTGGTCGAGGTCGGCGTGCCGCTGCGGTTCCAGCCAGCGTCGCAGCCACAACGCGGTGGTTTCCGGGCGGTCCTCCAGGAAGTCGACGAAGACGTCGACCAGCTCGTGCAGGGCTCGCCGCGCCGCGTCCGGCCCCGCGTCGAGGGCCGAGCGGGCCTGCTCGGCAGCCTCGGTGAGCACCTCCCGTTCGGCGGCGAAGACCCGGGCGAAGCAGGCGTCGTAGAGCGCCGCCTTCGTACCCGTGTGGTGCGCGACCGTGGCGACGTCGACCCCGGCGGCGGCGGCGACCTCCCGCAGCCCGACGGCGTCGAAGCCACGTTCGGCGAAGAGCGCGGTCGCCGCGGTGAGCACCACCTCGCGGGTGGGCCGGGTCTCGTCGCGGCGGGGCCGGCCCGGACGGCGTCGGGGCATGGTCATGGCCGCCATTCTGCCCCTAGAATCCAGCAACCGTTGGATTGCGGAGAGGACGCGGCGATGATCGGGCTCGACCGGCGGCCCGCGGCCGCCACCGACACGACGCTTCCCCGAGGCCCTCTGGCGGGCTTCGCGGCCGGCTCGCTCGGCATGGGTGTCTGGGTGACCGTGCCCGGCCTGCTGCTGCTCTACTTCCTCACCGACGTGCTGGCCGTCGGGCCGTGGCTGGCCGGCCTCGCGCTGCTGCTGCCGAAGATCGCCGACGTGCTGCTGCACCCCTGGGTGGGCCACCGCGCCGACGTCGAGCAGACCCGACGCGGCGACCGGCGTCGACTGCTGCTGCTCGGCTGCGCCCTGCCGATCGCGTTCGCCGCGCTCTTCGCCGTGCCCGGTGGACTCACCGGCGCTCCGGCGGCCGCGTGGGTGGCGGTGTTCTTCGTCGCCGGCAATCTGCTCTTCGCCACCTACCAGGTGCCCTACCTGGCCACCCCGGCGGACCTGCGGATCGGCTACCACGAACGCACCCGGCTGATGGCGTTCCGGATGGTCGTGCTGACCCTGGGCATCCTGGTCGCCGGGCTGCTGGCCCCGCTGCTCACCGGCGGCGACGCCGCGACCCGCGGCGGTTACCAACGGATGGGCGTGGTCCTCGCGGTCGGAATGCTGGTGGCCATGCTGGTCGGTGTCGCCGGCATCGCCCGGTTGCGCGGATCCGCCACGGCCACCACACCCGCGGGTCACAGCGGATGGCGGGCACTGCGCACGGCGTTGCGCGACGCGCAGTTCCGCTGGCTGGTCGCGGCGTACCTGGCGATGTCCACCACCACCCACCTGGTGCTCGCCGGGGTGCCCTACTACGCCGAGTACGAGCTGCGGGCGCCCGGCCTGACCACGGTGCTGGTGGCCGCGTTCGTGGCGCCGGCCCTGCTGGTCACCCCGGCCTGGCTGGTGGTGGCCCGCCGCGTCGGCAAGCAGCGGGCGCTGCTCGGCGCGCAGGGCGCCTTCGCGCTCGGCTCGCTGGTGCTGGCGGTGGGCCGCCCGGCCGGGCTGCCGGTGCTGATCGGCGCGGTGGCGGTGCTCGGCGTGGCGTTCGCCGGCATGCAACTGCTGCCGTTCTCGATGCTGCCCGACGTGATCCGCGCCGCCGAGTCAACCGCCGCCGACCCAACCGGTGCCGGCACCTACACCGGGGTGTGGACGGCCACCGAGGCCACCGGTGCGGCCCTCGGCCCGTACGCGTACGCCCTGTGCCTGACCGTCGGTGGTTTCGTGGCCTCGACGGCCGGTGATTCGCCGGTGCAGCCGGACGCGGCGCTGGCCGCGGTCCGCTACGGCTTCGGGTTGCTGCCGGCGGTGGCGATGCTCGCGGCGTTGCTGCTGCAACGCCGCTACACCCTGGACGTGACCGCCCGGGCCGCGAGCTGACCCACCGGTGGCCCGGCACTAGACTGCGACCTCGATGGACGCCCAGCCCACCACCACCGAGACCCGCCCGTGTGCCCACTGTGGAGCGCCGGTGCCGCAGCGTGTCGGCGCGGGTCGACCGTTTCGCTACTGTCGGGACAACGACGGCGCCTGCCAGCGTGCCTCCCGCAACAGTCGGATGCGGCACCGCAACGCCCCCGGCCTGCCCGGGCAGGTGGCCCGCACCTGGGAGGCGGTGGACCGCCTCGATCAGATCGTCGAGACGTTGACCGAGTCGCTGCACGCCGAGTTGTCCCCGGTGGGTGTGCAGCGGCAACTCGCCCAGGCTCGCGCGGAGGCCGCCACCGAGGTCGCGGCGGCGCAGACCGAACGCGACGAGGCCCGCGACGACGCCGAGACCGCGGCCGCCGACGCGGCGCGTGCCCGGGAGCAGGCCCGCGCTGCTCTCGCCGATGCCGACGACGCCCGGCAGCGCGCCGAGCAGGCCGTGCGGCAGGCCACCGCGGCCGACGAGCGGGCCCAGCGCGCCGAGGTCGCCCGCGATCAGGCACGCCACGACGTCAGCGCCGCCGAGGCGCTGCGTGCCCAGGCCGAACGCGACCGCGACCAGGCGCGCGCCGAGGTGCGCGACCTGCGGGCGCAACGGGACACCGAACGGCAGCGGGTGACCGACCTGACCGTCGAACGCGACGCGGCGCGCGCCGACGCCGAGCGGGCCACCCGGGCCGCCGCCGAGGCGACCGAGCGGGCCGGGCGGTGGCAGGCCGAGGTGCAGGACGTGCGGCAGCAGATCGAGCAGGCCCGCGCCGACGCGGCGCGGACCCGCGCCGAGGCCGCCGACGCCGCCCGCGCGCGGGAGCAGGCCGACCGGGCCCGCGACCGCGCCCAGGTCGCGGCCCTGCAGGCCGACGACGCCCGGCAGGAGGCCGCGGAGCTGGCGGCGCGGCTGCGCGCGGAGCTGGCCGCCACGACCGCCCACCGTGACACGCTCAGCACCGAGCTGACCGCCACCCGGCAGGCCGCGGCCACCGCCGAGGGCCACGTCACCGCCCTGACGGTACGACTCGACGCCGCCGAAACCGACCGGGACCTCGCGCAGCGGCGCGTGGCGCAGCTCGGTGACCAGGTCAGCGACCTGGCGTTGGCGCTGGCCCGTCTCGGCGCCGCCACGCCCGAGGACGGCACCCGGTGATCGCCGCGCAACCTTCGCTACGCTCTGGCGGTTAACATCCCCGGTGGCAGCGGACAAACATCCCGTTGCGACCCGCCTGGGGATCACCTGACCGGGTGACCGTCCCGGCCGGCTACCCTTGGTCCCGGCCCACCCGTGGACGCCTCACGCCCTCGGGCGGGAATGGCTCGACGGGAACGCACCGTTACACCCAGAAGACCAGCACCACGAACGAGGGGAAGTCGATCATGGGCGAGCGTATGCTGCGCGGAAGCCGCCTTGGCGCGGTGAGCTATGAATCCGACCGCAACACGGAGCTCGCGCCGCGTCAGACCCGCGAGTACCTCTGCGCCAAGGGCCACCAGTTCGAGGTGCCGTTTGCCGTCGACGCCGAGGTTCCGATGACCTGGGAATGCAAGTTCGACGGCAGCGTCGCCCGACTCGTCGACGGCAACGAGCCGGAGCAGAAGAAGGCCAAGCCGCCGCGTACCCACTGGGACATGCTGCTGGAGCGGCGCTCGATCGCCGAGCTTGAGGACATCCTCGAGGAGCGTCTCCAGGAGGTTCGGACTCGTCGCGGCCGCGCCTGAGCCGCACGACGCGTGACGACGGCGCCCCCGGGGTTTCCCCCGGGGGCGCCGTCGTGTTGTCGGTGACTCCGCTGGCCTGCTGGGCCGATGTGCTCAGTGCCGGCCCGGCTCGATGATCTCGCCCTCGATGGCCCGGCCGCCGTCGACCACCACCGGCTGCTCCGGCTGCGGGGTCGGTTGCGGTTGCGGCGCTCCCTGGCGCACCCGCACCGTGCGGGGCCCGAACAGGTCACCGGCGACCATCGACGACACCCGCCGCTCGGTGGTGCGTCGCACCCCGGCGCGGGCCAGTCGACGCACCGGCGGCACCAGCAGCAGCAACCCGATCAGGCCGCTGACCAGGCCGGGCACCGCCAGCAACAGGGCGCCGGCCAAACCCACCAGCCCGTCGGTCACCTGCCCGCCCGGTGGTTGGCCGGCGGCCGCGGCGGAGCGGAAACCGCGCCAGGCGCGCATCCCCTCGCGGCGCAGCAGCACCAGCCCCAGCAGGGACGCGGCGAACACCAGCAGCACGGCTGCCCCGAAACCCAGCGCCCGCCCGACACCGACGAACACCGCCAACTCCAGCACCACCGCCAGCAGCAGGGCCAACGGCACGAACCTCAGTCCTCGGCGCATTTCACCTCATCGCCATTCCCGCGACACCATGGGCGTGTCCCGCTCATCCAGCATGACACGGCCGCGCTCACGGCCACCGCGCCTGACCGGTGGAGGTGCCGTGCAGGCCACGGCGTACCGCCTGCCGCCGGTCCTGCAGCCCCCAGGCGGTGATCCGCCAGAGCGCTTCGGCCACGATCCGCGGGCTCATCTTGCTGTCCCCGCGTTCCCGTTCGGCGAAGGTGATCGGCACCTCCACGATGCGTACCCCGGCCCGGTGCGCCAGCCGGGACAACTCCACCTGGAACGAGTAGCCCTGCGACGTCACCGACTCCAGGTCGATGGCGTCCAACGCGCTGATCCGGTACACCCGGTAACCGCCGGTGGCGTCCGAGACGGGCATGCCCAGGGCGAGACGCGCGTACAGGTTGCCGCCGCGCGACAGCAGCAGCCGCCGCAGCGGCCAGTTGACCACCTGCGCACCCCTGGTCCACCGCGACCCGATCACCACGTCGGCGTCGCGGGCGGCGTCCAGCAGCGCCGGCAGGTCCTCCGGGGCGTGCGAGCCGTCGGCGTCCATCTCCACGACCGCCTGATAGCCCCGCTCCCGCGCCCAACCGAACCCGGCCAGGTACGCGGCACCGAGGCCCTGTTTGCCCTGGCGGTGCATCACCTGCACGTGCGCGTCGCCGTCGGCCAGGGCGTCGGCGATCGCACCGGTGCCGTCGGGGCTGTTGTCGTCGGCGATGAGGATCTGCACCGCCGGGGCGGCGCGCCGGACCCGGCCCACGATCGCGGCGATGTTGTCGGCCTCGTTGTAGGTGGGGACCACCACCAGCACCCGGCCCACCCCGGGCACCTCGTCCGGGCGTCGGATCGTATCGGTCGCCTGGATCATGGTTCCTCCGCTCCCGCCGGCGTACCGGCTGTTGCTATCCGGGCATGACCCGCTGCCGCCGGCGCAGCACTGCCGCGCCGAGCAGGGCCGCCACGGTCAGCGCGGCGAGCGCCACCTCCGGCCACCAACCTAGGCGGGTGGCGAGGGTACGTCCGTCGTCGAGCCGCAACTGCCGCACCACGACCTCCCGGGTGTTGAACCCGGTGGCATCGCTTACCCGCCCGTCGGGTGCGACGAACCCGGACACGCCGACCGTGGACGCCATCAACGCCGGCCGCCCGTGCTCCACGGCCCGCAGCCGCACCATGGCCAACTGCTGGCGGGCCTCCGCCACGTCGAAGGTGGCGTTGTTGGTCTGCACCACCAGCAGTTGGGCGCCGCCGATGACGGTGTCGCGGACCACGTCGTCGTAGGCGACCTCGAAGCAGATCACGTCACCGAGCACGGCCGGGCCGGCGCGTACCACGCCCGGGGTGCTTCCGCCCACGAAGTCGCTGCGGATCAGGTCGACCTGCTTGCTGACCATCCGGGCGACGTCGCGCAGCGGCACGTACTCGGCGAACGGCACCGGGTGGCGCTTCGTGTACAGCTGACTCATGTCCGCGCCGGTGCCGGGCCGCCACAGGATGCCCGCGTTGCGGACCTGCCCGGGGCCGGGGCCGAGCAGCACCGCGCCGACGAGGATCGGCGCGTGAATGGCGTCGGCGGCCTGGGAGATCCGCGTCCCGGCGCTGGGGTTGCGCAGCGGGTCGATGTCGCTGGAGTTCTCCGGCCACACCACCAGGTCGGGTTGGCGTTCCTGACCGGCGGCGACCCGCGCGGCCAACTCAATGGTGGCGTCGACGTGGTTGTTCAGCACCGCCTGCCGTTGGGCGTTGAAGTCCAGGCCCAGCCGCGGAACGTTGCCCTGCACGATCGCCACGGTGACGGTGGCGCCCGACCCGGCGGTGGCGACCGGCACCAGCAGAGCCCCGGCGGTCAACGCGACCGCCACGACGGCCGGTACGGCCACCGGCGCCCACCGCCGCGCAGGTGTGTCACCCTGCGGGCCGCCAGCGTGCGACGTGTCGTCCTGGGGGGTACGTCGGGCGGCGGCCCAGCCCCGCCAGGCGGCGGTGGCCAGCGACCCGCCGACGAGCGCCACCGCGAAGGTCACCAGCGGCACACCGCCCAGCGAGGCCAGGCGCAGCAGCGGCGAGGTGTCCTGGCTGAACGCCAGCCGCCCCCACGGGAACCCCCCGAACGGGGTGCGGTCGCGCAGCGCCTCCTGCCCCACCCACAGCAGCCCGGTCAGCGCCGGCCACGCCCAGCGGCTGCGGTCGGCCAGCGGCGACACCCAGGCGGTGGCCACGCCCAGCAGCGCCAGGTAACCGGCCTGCAGCAGAGACAGCAGCACCCACGGCAGGTAACCGGTGTGCAGGTTCGTCCAGGCCAGCAGCGGGGCGAAGAACGCCACCCCGGTGAGGAAGCCCAGGCCGGCGCCGGCGCGCAACCGGCGCCGGTGTGCGGCGGCGGCCAGCATCGCCACACCGACCGGCGCGAGCGGCCACACCCCGTACGGGGGGAACGCCACCAGCAGGGCCAGCCCGGCGAGCACGGCCAGGGGCGCGGCGACGCTCAGCGGCAGTGGCCCGCCGGTACCGACCGGCCGGGGCAGCGCCGCCGGGGTAAGGGCCTCATCCCGGTCCAGGGTCGTCACCGCTCTACCTCGATCACGGGGCGAAGGCTACCTGGCTGGGGGGCGTGGCGACCGCATCGGGCCACCGGGCACGGACCGCCCAGCGGACATGAAATCGGGGCGCGGCTCTCGCCGCGCCCCGATGCTCCCAGGCCCTTCCCGGCCGGTGTGGCGAGGATGGGGCACGACGACCTTCGGACCGACCGGACGTGGACTGGCTGCCCCCGCCGGGCCGTTGTCTACTGGCCGTGCACCTCACCCTGCCCGTACACCGGTAACCGCGGCCGGTTCGCGCCGCCCCGCCGACCCCCGCCCGCTGGACCTGGCCGCCGCGACTGTGACGCTGAAAAATGTCGCTCGGCCAGCGGACGAAGGGACGAAGCGAACAACAGCCGCTTCCCGTGGTAGGACTCAAAGACGGTACGTGCCGACCCCCGTCGGTTGTCAACCCACCCCCGGCCTGTCGTGTGTTGCGACACGGCGTGTCGGGTCGGCGAGTCTCAATGCGTGCGGAGATGGTGGCGCAGCAACGCTCCCGCCGCCGCCCGGTGCTCCTCGGCGAGCAACCCCCCGGCGGCCAGCACATAGTCGGCGTCGACGACCGTGGCGGCGGCGCGCGGCAACGCCCACCCGCCGGCGTGGTCGGCGAGGACCGCCGTCAACACCTGCCGGGACGTGTCCGTCGGCGCGTGCCGCAGCACCCCACCGGAACCCACCAGCAGCCGCACGTCGCGCAGGTCCCGCCCGGCCCGCTCACCCGTGGCAGCACCCCGGGCGTGCCGGCGCAACGCCACCGTCGCCGCGAGGGTGGCGATGCGGGCGTCCACGGCCCGTTCGGCGTCGTCGACGGCCAGGAACGCCGGGTCGGCGGCCCGGCGTGCCGCGGCGGCGGCCAGGTCGTCAGCGTCACCGGCGGCGAGCAGCCGCTCCTCGACGGCGGCACGCACGACCCCGGGGGCGCTCCACCGCATGCCCAGGTCACCTTCCACGGTGCGGGCCCGCCACAGGCTGCCGGTGACCTCCCGGGCCGGCCCGGTGGCCCGCTCGTCGGGGGTGAGCACCGAGTACACGTCGGTGGTGGCGCCACCCACGTCGACCACGGCGAGATCACCGCCGATGGTGTCGGCGAGCACCTCCACACCGGTGAGCACCACGTCGGGGGTGGCGGCCCGCACCAGCCGCGCGAACCGGGTGCCCTTCGACAGCCGTTTACCGCCGATGACGTGCCGCAGGAACACCGCGCGGATCGCCGCCCGCGCCGACGCGGGGGCGAGCACCCCGATCCGTGGTAGGACGTTCTCCGCGCCCGTCACCGGCACCCCGGCGGCCTCCAGCAGCCCGGTCACCTGCGCGCGCACGTCACCGTTGCCGGCGAACACCACAGGTACCCGCCAGCGGGCACGGGCCAGGCGGGTCGCGTTGTGGGTGATCGTCTCGGCGTCGCCGCCGTCGGTGCCGCCGACCAGCAGCACCACGTCCGGTCGGGCCGACCGCAGCGCCGTCAGGTCCGCCGCGCCGAGCCGGCCTGCCGCCACGTGCACCACGTGCGCGCCGGCGGACAACCCGACCCGCCGGCCCGCCTGCGCGGTGACCAGCGGCTCGTAGCCGATCACGGCCAGCCGCAGCCCACCACCGGCCGACGAGCACACGTACCACGGCACGTCACGCACATCGAGCCCGACGGTGGCCGCCGCGACCGCGGTGTCCAGGCCGCGCAGCACGTCGGTGCCCACCGTGGTGGGCGCGGCCGCCGCGCCCACCAGCACACCGGCGGCAAGGTCCACCACCGCGACCTTGGTGTACGTGGACCCGACGTCCGCGCAGACCGCCAGGCTCACAGGCCTCCCCTGTTCGCGACTGCGGGGCTCGCGACCCCGGCTCACTCCTCGCGACTCACACCTGCGGCGGGAACGACCACGGTCCCGGTCGCGGTGACCGCCACGATCGGCGGGTCGAGGACCTCGGCGGCGGACTCGGAGCGGTCCGGGCGGCCCCGGCACACCACCGCGCAGCTCAGCTCCAGGGTGCGGCTGCGGGTGCCGACACGCGACACCTGCGCGGTCACCTGCACCACGTCACCGGCGCGGATGGGCGCGTGGAACCGCACGTCGGAGTACCCGGCGAACAGACCCTCGTCGGAGTCGGTGCGGATGCACACCTCGGTGGCGACGTCGCCGAACAGTCCGAGGGCGTACGCCCCGTCGACGAGGTTCCCGGCGTAGTGGGCGTGCGAGTACGGCACATACCGCCGGTGTGTCACCGTCAACCCGAGCCTGGAGTCGGTCATGGTGTCGCCTTCCGCTGCGTGATCAGGGCGTGCACGAGGTAGCTGGCCACCTCGCCGGGGGTGGTGCCGCGACCGAAGATGCGGTCCACGCCCAACTCGTCGGTCATCGTCTCGTCGAAACGGGGGCCGCCGACGATCAGCAGCGGCCGCCGGCCCGCCGGCAACGCCTCCCGGAACGCGGCGGACATCTCCCGGGTGTTGTGCAGGTGCGCGTCGCGTTGGGTGACCACCTGCGACACGAGCACCGCGTCGGCCTTCTCCGCCCGGGCGGTCTCCACCAACTCCGGCACGCTGACCTGCGCACCCATGTTGGTGACCTTCAACTCCCGGTAGTACTCCAGGCCCTTCTCCCCCGCGATGCCCTTGACGTTGAGGATCGCGTCGATGCCCACGGTGTGCGCGTCGGTGCCGATGCACGCCCCGACCACGGACAGCTTGCGCCGCAACCGCTGCTTGATCACCGTGTTGACGTCCTTCGCCGACAGCAACGCGAAGTCCCGTTCCACCACCTGCACGGCGTTGAGGTCGACCAGGTGGTTGACCCGCCCGTAGACGACGAAGAAGGTGAACCCGTCGCCCATCGGCTTGGCGTGCACCACCATCGCCGGGTCGATGCCCATCCGGTTGGCCAACTGCACCGCCGCGCCCTCGGCCCGCTTGTCGTGGGCCACCGGCAGGGTGAACGACACCTGCACCATCCCGTCGCCGGTGGTGTCCCCGTACGGCCGCACGATCTGCTTCTGCTCCCCGCTCACGCGCCAGCCTCCAGAATGTCGGTGGCCGGGTTGCAGTAGTCCGCCTCGTGCGCGGCGACCCCGGACAGGCCCTTACCGCGGTCCGCGGGCCGCTTCATGATCCCGAACGTGCCCTCGGCGATCGCCGTGAGCAACGTCTGCTCCCCGATGCGTTCCAGCAGGTCCAGCGCCTCACCGAGGACCTGGTTGGCGCGGCGTCGGATGAACCCGCCGGGCGCCGGCACGAAGTCCTCGTGCAGGCCACCGGCCGCGCCC
The DNA here is from genome assembly GCF_016907275.1 of Micromonospora luteifusca. Classification (NCBI taxonomy): domain Bacteria; kingdom Bacillati; phylum Actinomycetota; class Actinomycetes; order Micromonosporales; family Micromonosporaceae; genus Micromonospora; species Micromonospora luteifusca. Next base: position 6,879,579 of record NZ_JAFBBP010000001.1, on the reverse strand, counting down.
AGCACGTACCGCACGTTCTGCAGGGCGATGTCCCGGTCGGACAACCATGGCGTCACCACCGCCTCGGTCATCATCCCCACCAGCAGGATGCCCTGACCGGTCAGCGCGCCCGCCAGGTTGAAGAACCCGTCGAGCAGGTTGCCCCGGAACACGTCGCCGGTCATGTGCTTCGTCGGCGGCATCCACTTCAGCGGCGCGTCGGGGAACAACTCCCGGGCCAGCAACGCGTGCGCCAACTCCAACCGGAACGACTCCGGCACCTCCGGGTTGATCTCGAACGCGTGCCCCAACCCCAACTGCCAGTCCGCCAACCCCGCCTCGTGCGCGAAGTACTCGTTGAGCAGCTGCGACACCGTCACCGTGTGCGCCTCGTCGACCGCGTCGGCGGTGGTCAGGTAGTTGTCCTCACCGGTGTTGATGATGATCCCGGCGCGGGCGTGCACCTGCCGGGAGAACCGCTGGTCGACGAACGTGCGAACCGGGTTGATGTCGCGGAACAGGATCCCGTACATCGAGTCGTTCAACATCATGTCGAGTCGTTCAAGGCCCGCCAGGGCCGCCATCTCCGGCATGCACAACCCGGACGCGTAGTTGGTCAACCGCACGTAGCGGCCGACCTCCTTCGACGACTCGTCGAGGGCGGCACGCATCAGCCGGAAGTTCTCCTGCGTGGCGTACGTGCCGGCGAACCCCTCCCGGGTCGCGCCCTCCGGCACGTAGTCCAGCAGCGACTGCCCGGTGGAGCGGATCACCGCGATCACGTCCGCGCCCGCCCGCGCGGCGGCCTGCGCCTGCGGGATGTCCTCGTAGATGTCACCGGTCGCCACGATCAGGTAGATCCACGGCCGCTGCGCCGGATCACCGTGGCGCTTCACGAGACGGTCCCGCTCGGCGCGCCGCCGGTCAATACGCCGGATGCCCGCGCCGACCGCCCTGCGCGCCGCCGACCGGGCCGCCGTGGCGGCCCGACCGGTGGGCTGGGTGAAACGCACCGACCCGGCGGCGGCCTTCTGCGCCAGCAACGTCACGTCGGTGCTGCCCTCCCGGACCAGGGCGTCGAACACCGGCACCGCCACCCCGTGGCCCAGCCCCACGTCCGCGGCGACCGCGTCGACGAGACGGTTGACCCACGGGATGCCGTCCGGGTCGGCGCCGGTCACGCCGGCCAGCCGCAGCACCGCCCGCTCCACCGACACCGTGGTGTGGCTGCGCGCCAGGTCCACCACCGGCTGCCCGGCCCGACGCGCCAACTCCCGCGCCCGCGCCACCAGCACCGGATCAAGATCAAGCTTGCTCATCGATGATCCGCTCACTCATGTGTCTGAGGGTTCGCTCGCTCACGATGACCCTTCCTCGTAGATGACCTCACCGCGCAGCACCAGGCTCCGGCACGTCGGCAACGGCGTCGGATCGTCCGGACCCCGCAACTCCGGGTCCTCGGCCAGCAGCACCGGCAGGCCCCGCTCCACCCCGGCCGGCGTCGCCCACACCGCGAACGTCGCCGGCGCACCCAACGCGAGGACCCCCTCGACGTCCAGGTGCACCGCCCGCCACCCGCCACGGGTGTGCGCGGCGAACGCCGCCCGCACACTCATCCGCTGCGCCGGGTTGTGGTGCGCCGCCGCGGCCCGCACCGACCCCCACGGGTCCAGCGGCGTCACCGGCGAATCCGACCCGAACGCCAACGCCACACCCACACCGTGCATCGCGCCCATCGGGTTCGACTCCAACGACCGGTCCAGACCCAGCCGCGACTCGTACATCCGACCCGCGCCGCCCCACAACCGGTCGAACGCCGGCTGCATGCTCGCCACGATCCCGTACTCCACGAACCCCGCGATCAACCGCTTGTTCATGACCTCGGCGTGCTCGATACGGTGCCGGGCGGCCCGCAACCGCTCCACACCCACCGTTCGCGCGGCACCGGCGAAACCGTCGAGGACCGTGCCGATCGCCGCGTCACCGATCGCGTGGAACCCACCCTGCAGGCCGTGCGCCACGCAGTCCAACAGATGATCACGCACCTGCTCGGCCGTCAGGTATCCGTGCCCGCAGCCGTCACCATCGCCGTACGCCTGCGACACGTGCGCTGTCCGCGACCCCAACGCCCCGTCGGCGAACAGGTCACCACCGGCACCCACCGCGCCCAACTCCCGGGCCCGCGCCGCACCACCCAGCTCACCCCAGTACCCGTACACCTCCGGCAACCCCGCACCGGAGATGCCCAGCAGGCCCGTGAAGTCCTCCTCGTCGGAGATCTCCGGGCCACCGCACTCGTGCACCGCCGCGATACCCAGCGACGCCGCGTGGGCAAGGGCCACCCGCTGCGCGGCGACCCGCTGCGCCCGACTCACCGACCCCTGCGCCGCCGCCCGCACCACATGGTGCGCGTCGCGACGCAACCACCCGGACGCGTCGTAACCGGCCGCCTGCACCACCTGCGGGCACGCCGCCAGCAGCGCCGACGACACCAACGCCGAGTGCAGCGACGCCTGCGACACATACACCCGCCGCCCACCGGCCGCCCGACCCAACGCCGCCGCGTCCGGCACCGCCGGATCCGACCAGGTCGACTCGTCCCAGCCGTGCCCCAGCACCACCGCGTCGCCCGGCAGACCCGCCGCGAACGCGGCCACCGCGTCCAGCAACTGCCCCGCCGAGCGCACCCCGGCCAGATCCAGCCCGGCCAACGCCAACCCGGTGTCGGTGGCGTGCACGTGCGCGTCGACGAACGCCGGCGTCACCAACGCCCCACCCAGGTCCACCACCCGGTCGGCCGGCGGCGCGTCACCGTCGGTGCCCAACCAGGTAATCCGCCCACCGGACACCAGCAGCGCGGTGGCGCTCGGGTCGGCGGGGCAGTGCAGCACGCCGCCGCGGTACAACGTCGAGGGGTTCGTCATGTCCTCAGTCTGCCGCGATCCGCGCCGCGAACAGCTGACGCACCCCCGGCTCGGCGCGCAACAGCCCCAGCGCCAACTCCGCGTGCCCCGGCACGTACCCGTTGCCCACCAGCATCGTCACGTCGGCGGCCAACCCTTCGGCGCCCAACGCGGCCGCGGAGAAACTCGTCGCCATCGAGAAGAAGATCACTGTGCCGCCGTCGGCTGTGGCCAACACCGCCCCGTGCTCACACCCCGGCACGTCGACACAGACGACCGTGACGTCCGCCGGGGCACCCAGGGCGGTGGTCACCGCGGTGGACAACCCCACCGGGTCCCGCGCGTCGGCCAACGCCACCACCGACGCCAGGCCGGCGGCCGTCAGCGCGTCGCGCTCCGCCGCGACCGGCACCACCCCGACGGTACGCGCGGCGCCTGCCCGCCGCGCCGCCGCCAGAGACAGCGACCCACTCTTGCCCGCCCCGCCGATCACCGCGACCCGCACCGGCGTCGGGTCACCGACACGACGCCGGTCCTCGACATGACGCGACACCACCCGCGCGGTCAACGCGGGCGCCCCGCACACGTCCAGCACGGCCAGGGACAACTGCGGGTCCTCGTCGTCGGGCAGCACCGCCGCGATGGAACGGGCGAACAGGATCGCCCACCCGTCACACGGCACCTGCTCGCTGCGCCCGTCCCAGCGGGCCAGCCCGTCGGTCACGACCAGCGGGGTCAGCGTCAACGACACCAGGCTGGCGACCCGCTGCCCCGGCTTGAGCCCGAGCGGGGAACGCCGGCCGGACTCCTCGACCGTGCCGATCAGCATCCCGCCGGAACCGGTCACCGGGTTCTGCATCTTCCCCCGCGTCGCGATGATCTCCAGCACCTCGGCCCGGACCGCGTCGCCGTCCCCACCGTGCTTCTCCGACAACTGCCGGAAGCTCGCCGCGTCCAGGTTGAGCCGCTGCACCCGGATCCGCACCTCGTTCGGTGCGATCGCCGCCGACGTGTCCAGGCGCCAAGCCGCCTGCGGCAGCACCCCCGTCGGTTGCACGACGCGGTGCAGTCCCACCGGTGACGTCACGCCAACCTCCCCTGCCCAGCCGCTCGAAGCCCCGGTCAAGGCTCGCGTAACGGGAAAACTTACGGCAGACTAATTTCTTCGCCGGATATTTTCCAGTAGCCTTCGGGCTTCGATGATCAGCCGCAACACCGAGGAGGGGCCGTGACCCAGACCCAACCGGTTGAGACCATCCCTCAACCCCGTCACGCCCCGGTCGCCGTACCGACCGCCGGGCAGCCATACGAATACCACCGCCGCCCCCTGGTCGAACCCGACTGGACCCGCTTCCCCGGCTGGCGACACATCACCCGCGACCAGTGGGAATCCGCCCAGTGGCAACGCGTCAACTGCGTCAAGAACATCAAGCAGCTCCGCGCCGTCTTCGGCGACCTCATCGACGACAGCTTCTACACCGACCTCGAGGCCGACCAACAGGCCCTCGCCACCATGTCGATGCTCGTACCACCCCAAATGATCAACACGATGGTGCCGTTCGCGCCCCTCACCACCGAGGCGCTGCTCGCCGACCCCATCCGCCGATACATGATCCCGGTCGCCTCCGACCGACGCACCGACTGGCCGTCACACCCCTACGCCAGCCGCGACAGCCTGCACGAACACGACATGTGGGTCGCCGAAGGCCTCACCCACCGCTACCCCACCAAGGTCCTCGCCGAACTGCTCTCCACCTGCCCCCAGTACTGCGGCCACTGCACCCGCATGGACCTCGTCGGCAACTCCACCCCCGCCGTCGACAAGCTCAAACTCACCCTCAAGCCCGTCGACCGCTACGACGCCCACATCGCCTACCTCAAGGGCCACCCCGGCGTACGCGACGTCGTCGTCTCCGGCGGCGACGTGGCCAACGTCCCCTGGCGCAACCTCGAGTCGTACCTGATGCGGCTGCTGGAACTGGAAACGGTCCGCGACATCCGGCTCGCCACCAAGGCCCTCATGGGCCTCCCCCAGCACTGGCTGCAACCCGACGTCGTCGAAGGCCTGGAGCGCGTCGCCCGCACCGCCGCCCGCCGCGGCGTGAACCTCGCCATCCACACGCACGTCAACCACGCCCAGTCGCTCACCCCACTGGTCGCCAAGGCCGCCCAGACCGCCCTCGACGTCGGCGTCCGCGACGTGCGCAACCAGGGCGTGCTCATGCGCGGCGTCAACGCCACCACCCCCGAGCTGCTCGACCTCTGCTTCGCGCTACAGGGCGAAGCCGGGATCCTGCCCTACTACTTCTACATGTGCGACATGATCCCCAACGCCGAACACTGGCGGGTCCCGGTCTGGCACGCCCAGCAGCTCCAGCACGACATCATGGGCTACCTCCCCGGCTACGCCACCCCCCGCATCGTCTGCGACGTCCCCTTCGTCGGTAAGCGCTGGGTGCACATGCTCACCGACTACGACCGCGAACGCGGCATCTCCTACTGGACCAAGAACTACCGCACCTCCATCGAGTCCGCCGACCTGGAGGCACTCAACAAGCGCTACGCCTACTACGACCCGATCGACACCCTGCCCGCCGACGGCCAGCAGTGGTGGACCGACCACCGCGACGACTGACCACCAATCAGACGCGGATTCCGGCGAGGACGAGATCGGCGAGCCTGCCGATCACCTGGGCGCTCGTCCTCGCCGGCAACCGCCGCAGCGACGCGATGGCCAGGAGACCGGCCCGAACATCGTCCACGTCCACGCCGTCACGTAGCACGCCCGCGGCCCGTGCACGGGCGACCAGCACGTTCAACGCCTGCGCGTGCTCCCGCCGTTCGGCACCGAAGACGGCACCCATCTCGCCGGACCCCAACAGCGCCTCGTTGAGCGCCTGGTCACGGATCTGCCGATCGGCGAACTCCAGGACCATGCCGGACAGCGCCCGCCACGGGTCAGGATCGTCGAGGGCACGACGCATCTGCACAGCACAGGCCTCGACACGCTCGGCGAGGACCGTCGTGACCAGGTCGGTGCGGGTCGGGAAATGCCGATAGAGAGTCGCCACCCCGATCCCCGCCCGCCGGGCCACCTCGCGCATGGGCGCTTCCAGCCCTGCCGCCGCGAACGTCTCCCGCGCTGCCGCCACGACCCGCTCACGGTTGGATCGGGCGTCGGCGCGCTGCTTCTGAGGCATCTTCAACCCTCCCCCTTCTCACTTGAACCCATAGCGGAACAGCTGCTCCGGTTCCGGGCTACGGTACGGCTACGACCACGTTATCGAGGCTGAGGAGCCGCTGATGTTCGCAGTGCAGTTCGACCGGTTCGGCGGCCCGGAGGTACTTCACCTCGCCACGGCCGACGCGCCACGACCAGGAGCCGGCCAGATCCGGATCCGCGTCCGGGCCGCCGGAGTCTCCCCGGTCGACGTCGGACTCCGGGCGGGCCGCACCCCGATGAGCGCCCAGTTGCCACTGCCGCACATCCCCGGCGTCGACGCGGCCGGAATCGTCGACGAGATCGGCGACGACGTCGACGGCGTGACGGTCGGCGACCACGTCTTCGGTGTCGTCGAACTGGCAAAGCTCGGCGGCGCAAGTGCGCAGTTCGCGGTACTGCCGCTCTGGGCACACAAGCCCGCAACCATGCCATGGGCGCAAGCGGGCGCGGCGGGCTCCAGCACCGAGACGGCCACCCGGGCCCTCGACCTCCTGGACCTGCGACCCGGCATGACCCTCCTCGTCGACGGCGCCGCGGGCGGCGTCGGGAGCATCGCCGTCCAACTCGCCGCAGCCCGCGGGATCCGGGTCATCGGCACCGCCCGCACCGACAACCACGACTTCCTCCGCCAACTCGGGGCGACACCCGTCACCTACGGGCCCGGCCTCGCGAACCGACTCAACGCCCTGGACGCGCCTCGGGTGGACCGCGCACTCGACGTCGCCGGCGCCGGCTCCCTCACCGAACTGCTCCAACTGACCGGCGACCCGGCAGCCGTGCTGACCCTGGCCGACTTCACCGCACCCACCCACGGCATTCGCCTGTCCATCGGCCAACTGGCCGGTGAACCCGACGGCCGGCACGGCCTGAGCGCCGCCGCCGAACTGTTCACCGAGGGCCGGTTCACGGTGCCGATCGAGGCTGAATTCCCCATCCAGAAGGCGACCGACGCACACGAGACGGTCGAACACGGATCCCGGCGAGGCAAGATCGTCATGACCGTCAACGACGCGCAAGACATCTGACCCGCCACGACCCGGCACCCCGGGGAACCAACAACCCGGGGACGCCGCGGACCTCGGCCCGAACGCGCGCGCCGGTCAGTCGCCGGCCAACACCTCCGACAGCGGCGCCGGCACCAGGTCCCGCTCCCGCAGACCAGCCAGGATGTGCGGCAACGCCTCGTCGGTCATCGCCGCGTTCGCCTCGGTCACATGCATGATCACCACCGACCCGGGGCGGACGTGGTCCAACACCGCCCGCACCAACGGCTTCCACGCCGTCGCGAACGGATCGCCGCTGACCACGTCCCCGTCGACCACCGTCACACCCAGCGGCGCCAGCGCGTCCAGCGCCGCCGCGTCATGGCACAGCCCCGGAAAACGGAAGTACCGGGTCTGCCGACCCCCGTACGGCTCGATCACCGCGAACGTCCTCGCCACGTCGTCGGCCAGCTTGTCGACCGGCAGTCGGGGCAGGTCGTAACAGTCATCGGTGAACGCCGCGTGCCCGTAGGTGTGGTTGGCCAACTCGAAGCGCGGGTTACCGGCGATCCGCCGGGTCACGTCCGGATACCGCTGCACCCACTTGCCGGTCAGGAAGAAGGTCGCCGGCACCCGCTCCCGTTCCAGCAGGTCGAGGATGCGCAGGTTCGCGTACGACTTCACCCGCCCGGCCCGCAGGCTGGCCAGCATCCCGTCGGTCATGTCCGCGTCGAAGGTCAACGCGACCTTGTCGCCGGTGCGCGGCCCGTGATCCACCACCAGCGCCCGGCTCCCCACCCGCGTCGCCCCGGGCGCCGTCGCCCCCGGCACGGTGGGAACCGTCGGCGTCTGGACAACCTGCGGTGTGCGGGAAAGCGTCGGAACCGCCGGCGATGCGGTGGCGCTGGCCGACGGTGGGGTAGCGCTGGCCGACGGTACGGCCGGAGAGGCAGACGAACCAACGAAGACCGGCCTGACCGGCCTGTCCGGTGGCACTCGGGTTGCCGCACACCCGGCACTTCCGACAACGGCCACCGCCACCAGTACGCCACACCACAACGGGCGAAGCCAAGCTCGGATCACGCCGCAGATCATCGCAGACGCGAAAACACCTCACTGCCCCCGTGCGCCAGCCCCCGCCCCGCCGATCTTGCAGTTTCGGATGTCGACATGAGTGGGAAGCAGGGACAGGGTTACGCCGCGGAGCCGCCGCGCGGGGCGTACATGATGACCGCCACGCCGAGCAGGCAGAGCGCCGCACCGGCCAGGTCCCACCGGTCCGGGCGGAAGCCGTCCACCACCATCGCCCACCCCAACGAGCCGGCCACGAACACCCCGCCGTACGCGGCCAGAATCCGGCCGAAGTTCGCGTCCGGCTGGAACGTGGCGACGAAGCCGTAGCAGCCCAGCGCGACCACGCCGGCGGCGATCCACCACAGACCGCGCTGCTCCCGCCAGCCCTGCCAGACCAGCCATGCGCCACCGATCTCGGCCAACGCGGCCAGTGCGAACAACACCAGGGAGCGAAGCACAGTCACTCGGCGACAGTATCCGCAGCACCTGACGGGTCCCCGGGCAACGGTGCGCCCGGGGACCCGTGGACCGCTCAGGTCACTTGTTGAAGGCGTCCTTCATGTTGCGCCCGGCGTCCTTGACGTTCTGACCGGCCTGCTTGGCGCGCGCGTCACCCTGCTGGCTGGCGCCCTCGCCACGCATCCGCTCGTTGTCGGTCTTGTCGCCGACGCGCTCCCTCGCGGCGCCGGCCATCTGCTCAACCTTGTTCTTGGCCTTCTCGGTGAAGCTCATCGCGCCTCCTCGGTCTGGCGGTTGTCCTGGCTCGCTTGCCCGGTCTCCCGGTGCCGAAACCGGTGGTGCCGGTCGGCACACCGCGTAAGGCATCCTAGGAAGATAGGTTGAGAGGTGAGCGGCGGCGGTGTTCGAGCCCGCCGCATGCCGACCTGACCTCGGTGGTTAACTGGCCGCATGGGAGAGCTCCTGCTGATCCGGCACGGCGAGACCACCTGGAGCGCCAGCCTGCGGCACACCTCGTACACCGACCTGGAGCTGACCCCCGACGGCGAGCGGCAGGCCCGCACCCTCGCCGCGTTCCTGGCCGGCCGGCGCTTCGTGACCGTGCTGGCCAGCCCTCGCTCCCGGGCGCTGCGCACCGCCCAGCTGGCCGGGCTCACCGTCGACGCCGTCGACGAGGACCTCAGCGAGTGGAACTACGGCGAGTACGAGGGCCGCACGACCGTCGACATCCACGAGGACCAGCCGCACTGGAACATCTGGACCGACGGCTGCCCCGGCGGGGAGTCACCCGCGCAGGTGGGCGAACGACTCGACCGGGTGCTGGCGCGCGTCACCCCGCTGCTCGACCGGGGCACCGTCGCCCTGGTCGGCCACGCGCACAGCCTGCGGGTCCTCGGAGCCCGCTGGATCGGCCTACCCCCGTCCGCCGGCGGACGGCTGCGCCTGGAAACCGCCACGGTCAGCGCGCTCGGTCACGAGCACGGCCGGCAGGTCATCCTGCGGTGGAACCAGCCGGCTCCTCCGGCACCCGGGACCGCGACCGACTCGGTGCCGCAGCGCTGATCTTCGGCGGCCGGTTCTCGTACGGGGTGGACAGCACCACCGTGGTCCGGGTCGTGACGTTCGCCGACGTACGGATCTCCTGCAGCACCCGCTCCAGGTCGGTCGGGCTCGCCACCCGCACCAGCAGCAGGTAGAAGTCCTCCCCCGCCACCGAGTAGCACGAGTCGATCTCGGGCAGGTGAGCCAGCCGCTCCGGCGCGTCGTCCGGCTGCGACGGGTCGAACGGGCGGATCGCCACGAACGCGGTCAACGGGAGGTCCAGCGTCTCGAACGAGACCCGGGCGGCGTACCCCTTGATCACCCCGCGCTGCTCCAGCCGGCGCACCCGCTGGTGCACCGCGGACACCGACAACCCCACCTTCTCGGCCAGGTCGGTGTACGACAGTCGGCCGTCGGCGGTCAGCGCGGCGACGATAGCGCGGTCGATCTCCTCCACGGCGTGCAACCTACCGGGAAAACGGCTCGACGGCGACGAGGTACCCGCCGGGCCGGGCCGGCGGCGCGGCGCGGTGGATCACCGCAGCCGCGCCGCGCCGCCTCGTTGGCCTGCTCAGCCCTTCGCCAGCGCTCGGGAAATCACCATCCGCTGGATCTGGTTGGTGCCCTCCACGATCTGCAGCACCTTGGCCTCGCGCATGTACCGCTCCACCGGGTGGTCGGCCACGTAGCCGGCGCCACCGAGCACCTGCACCGCGTCGGTGGTCACCCGCATCGCCATGTCGGTGGCGAAGAGCTTCGCCTTGGCCGCCTCGATCCCGTACGGCCGACCGGCGTCACGCAGCCGGGCCGCGGCGAGGGTCAGCGCACGGGCGGCGGAGATCTGGGTGGCCGCGTCGGCGAGCATGAAGCCGAGCCCCTGGAAGTCGATGATGGACCGGCCGAACTGCTGCCGCTCCCGGGCGTAGGCCACCGCGTAGTCCAGGGCCGCCTGGGCCAACCCGACCGCGCAGGCCGCGATGCCCAGGCGGCCGGAGTCCAGTGCGGACATCGCGATGGTGAAGCCGACACCCTCGCCGCCGATCAGCCGGTCGGCCGGCACCCGCGCCTCCTCGAAGGCGATCTGCGCCACCGGGGAGGCGCGCAGTCCCATCGTCCGCTCGGCCGTCTGCGGGGTGATGCCGGCCGTGCCCGCGTCGGCGAGCAGGCAGGAGATGCCCTTCGGGCCGGGTCCTCCGGTGCGGCAGAAGATGTTGTAGAAGTCGGCCGTCGCCGCGTGGGTGATCCACGCCTTGGTGCCGGACACCAGGTACACGTCGTCGTCACGGACCGCCCGCGTGCTCAGCGCCGCCGCGTCCGAGCCGCCCTGCGGCTCGGAGAGGCAGTACGCGCCCAGCAGCTCACCGCCGAGCATGTTCGGCAGGAGCTTGCGCTGCTCGTCAGTGCCGAACGCGAACACCGGGTAGCAGGACAGGGTGTGCACGCTGACCGCCTCGGCGACCGCGAGCCAACGGCTGGCCAGGATCTCCAGCACCTGCAGGTAGACCTCGTACGGCTGGGCCGCGCCGCCGTACTCCTCGGGGTAGGGCAGGCCGAGCAGGCCCGCCCGGCCGAGGGTACGGAGCACTCCGCGGGGGAATTCGGCGCGCTCCTCGAAGGCGGCGGCCTTCGGCGCGAGCTCGCGGTCGGCGAGCTCGGTGGCGAGACCCAGCAGGTCGTGGGCCTCGTCGGTGGGCAGGATCCGGTCGACAGTCATAGTGCGATGAGCTCCGTGGGGGTGGTGTTGAGCCGTTGCACGCCGTCCGTGGTGCAGACGACGATGTCCTCGATGCGGGCGCCGTGCCGGCCCGCCAGGTAGATGCCCGGTTCGATGGAGAACGCCATGCCGGCCTGGAGTGGGCGGTCGTTCCCGGCCACCAGGTACGGCTCCTCGTGACCGTCGAGCCCGATGCCGTGGCCGGTGCGGTGCAGGAACGCGGGGCCGTAGCCGGCGGCGGCGATCGGCTCCCGGGCGGCGGTGTCGGCCGCCGCGCCGGTGACCCCGGGCCGCACCGCGGCGACCGCGGCGCGCTGTGCGTCGTGCAGCACCGCGTAGTACTCCAGGAAGTCGGCCGGCGCCGGCCCACCCGCCACGTAGGTGCGGGTGCAGTCCGAGCGGTAGCCCGAGGCCATCGTCCCGCCGATGTCGACGACCACCGGCTCTCCGGCGCCGATCGGTCGGTCCGAGGTGCCGTGGTGCGGGCTGGCTCCGTTCGGCCCGGCCGCCACGATGACGAAGTCGACGGTGACGTGCCCGGCGGCCCGGATCGCCGCGGCGATGTCGGTGGCGACCTCGGCCTCGGTGCGTCCGGGGCGCAGCCACCGCGCCATCTCCTGGTGCACCTGGTCGATCGCCGCGCCGGCCTCGGCGAGCGCCGCGATCTCCGCGTGGGACTTGCGGATGCGCAGCTCGCGCAGCACCTCCGCGGCGAGCCGCTGGGTGGCGTCGGGAAGGGCCGCGCGTAGCGCGAGGACCTGCTCGGCCCACATCCGGTTGGACAGTCCGACCGCCGTGACCGGGCCGTCGAGGGCGGCGACGACCAGGGGGTACGGGTCGGTGCCGTCGACGTGGTCGACGATGCGTACGCCGGTCGCCGGTGCCGCCTCCGCCGCCGGGCGTTCCAGTCGGGGCACGATGAGGGTCGGTGCGCCGACGGCGGGCAGCACCAGGCAGGTCAGCCGCTCCCCCGCGTGGGCGTCGTACCCGGTGAGGTAACGCAGGTCGGAGCCGGGTGTGAGCAGCAGGGCGTCCAGACCCGCAGCGGCGGTGGCGCGCTGCGCGGCGATCAGCCGGTCCGGCGGATACAGCTCGTCGATTCCCACACCAGCAGCTTAACGGTCGTTCGGTTAAACCCCCATACCGCGCCGGCGGCACAGAAATCCATAGACGTTGATTGACTCGGACAGTTAACACTCTTTAAGATTTAGCTGCCTCGAGGCCCACCCGTCCCTGCGTCCCGCACCTCCCGCCCGCGACAACCCTGCGCGGGCGGGTGTCGTCCCCAGCCCACGGGAAGGCCCCCGATGTCCTCACCACTGCGCCGCGCCCTCGCCGCCGGCCTGCTCGCGCTGGCCACAGCCGGTGCCACCCTCACCGTCACGTCCACCGCCGCGCAGGCCGTGGTGCTGCCGAACAACTTCAAGAGCGTCGGCTACATGCCCTCCTGGGCCGGCAACATCAACACCGTCCAGTACAACAAGCTCACCCACATCAACTACGCGTTCGTGCTGCCCAACAACGACGGCAGCCTGCGCGCGGTGGAGAACCCGAGCAAACTCTCCTCGCTGGTCTCCCTCGCGCACGCCAGCAACGTCAAGGTGTCCATCGCCGTCGGCGGCTGGAACGACGGCAACGACTCGGCCTTCGAGGCCCTGGCGGCCAACTCCGGCAGCCGGACCAACTTCGTCAACAACCTGGTCAACTTCGTCAACCAGTACAACCTCGACGGCGTCGACATGGACTGGGAATACCCCGACCCGGGCGCCTCGGCCAACAACTACACCCAGCTCATGACGCAGCTCAGCAGTGCGATGCACAGTCGCGGCAAGTTGCTCACCGCCGCCGTCGTCTCCGAGGGCGGCAGCGTCCAGGGCGTACAGACGGCCGTGTTCGGCCAGGTCGACTGGCTCAACATCATGGCGTACGACGGCGGCAACCCGCACGCCAACTACGACTGGTCGATCGCCAGCATCAACCTGTGGAAGAGCCGCGGCCTGCCGGCCAGCAAGGCCGTGCTCGGCATCCCGTTCTACAGCCGCCCCGGCTACTTCACCTACTCGGCGCTGGTCGACCTGGACCCGGCCAACGCCAACCGGGACTGCACCACCGCCGGTGGCGCACAGCAGTGCTACAACGGCATCCCGACGGTCAAGCGCAAGACGCAGTGGGCCCTGGCCAACGCCGGCGGCGTGATGAACTGGGAGCTGTCCCAGGACAAGAACAACTCGGCCTCCCTGGTCAGCGCCATGTACGACACCATCATGGGCGGCACCACCCCGCCGCCGACCGGTCGTACCGGCCGGATCACCGGCATCGGCGGCAAGTGCGTCGACGTGGCCGCGGCGAGCACGGCCAACGGCGCCGCCATCCAGCTCTATGGCTGCAACGGCACCACCGCGCAGACCTGGACCGTGGCCAGCGACAGCACGCTGCGCGCCCTGGGCAAGTGCGCCGACATCGCCAACGGCTCCACCGCCAACGGCGCGAAGATCCAGCTCTGGGAGTGCAACGGCAGCGGCGCCCAGGTCTGGCAGGCGCAGTCCAACGGCACGCTGCGCAACCCGCAGTCGAACAAGTGCCTGGACGCCACCGACAACAGCTCCGCCGACGGCACCCGGCTGCAGATCTGGGACTGCTTCGCCGGCGCCAACCAGCGCTGGACGCTCCCGGCCTGACGGTACGGCCCACAAGGTCCCCGGTCGACGCCCCGCGTCAGCCGGGGATCCTTGTGTGCTCGCGGACCAGGGTGAGCATCTCCTGTACCGAGCCGGCCGGGTCGGTGACCGGGAACTGCACGGCTCGCACCACCGACGAGGGGTCGACCAGCAACGTCAGCCGCTTGAACCGGGTGATCCCGCCGGCCCGGAAGGTGGGCAGCAGCAGCCCGGCGGCGAGCCGACCGTCCTGATCGGACAGAAGAGGGAACGGCAGCCCGGCGTGCGCGGCGAAGTCGCCGAGCTGGTCCGGCCGCTGCGTGCTGACTCCCCACACCCGCGCCCCAGAGGTCTGGAAGTCGGCGTACCGGTCGGCGTAGGTGGTCGACTCCAGGGTGCAGCCACGGGCACCGGGAATGTCGGCCCAGCCCGGCGGGTAACCCTGCGTCCCGGGCGCGTAGGCCCCCGGGAAGAGGTAGAGGACGCTCCACGCGCCGCCGCCGGTCAGCGCGACCGGTTGCCCGTCCGGCCCGGGCAGGGCGACCTCGGGCAGCGGCCGCCCGATCAGGTCGTGCACCCGGCGGGCCTCGGCAGAGTCGGCGTCGGCGGTCGCGGTCAGCTCACCATCGCCCATCAGATGTCTCGTTCCCCAGTCCTGCAACGCGATCAGCACCGGCAGTAGCCCCTCACCCTTGGGGGTCAGGAGATAGTCGAAGCGCGGCGGGTGTCGGGAGTACGGGCGGCGTTCCAGCACGCCGTGCTCGACCAGGGCGGCGAGGCGTTCGGTCAGCGCTCGACGGCTGACACCCAGCTCACGCTGCAGCGCGTCGAAGCGGGTCGTCCCACCGGCGACGTCGCGCACGATGAGGAACGTCCACCAGTCCCCCAGCACGCCGAGCGCCTGCGCGATGCCGCAGTCCGCATCGGCAAGATCCTCTCGCCGCACCCGCCACCTCCGTTCGTCCTCGCCACGACTATAGTCCGTTCCAGATTGGAACTCACTAGTTCGACGAACGGGGGCCGACGACATGCGCGTCGAAGACCGAGCCGGAGTGTTCTGGCGCTGGTGGACCGCCGGCACGGCCAGCCTGGTCGGGTCGGCGGTCGGCTCGGTGGCCCTGCCGCTGACCGCGCTCACCGTCCTCGACGCGTCCGCGTTCCAGATGGGCCTGATCGCCGCGGCCAGCTACGTCGCCTGGATCGTGATCGGGCTGCCCGCCGGTGTCATCGTGCAGCGCCTGCCGCTGCGCGGCGCCCAGGTGGGTGCCGACCTGGCCCGCGCGGTCGCCGTCGCGTCCATTCCGCTGGCCTGGTGGTGGGGCCACCTCACCGTCGCCCACCTGGTGCTCACCGCACTCGTGGTCAGCTTCGCCAACGTGCTCTTCGACGTGGCCAACTCGACCTTCCTGCCCAGGATCGTGGACCGCGAGCAGCTGCAGTCGCGCAACAGCCTCACCTCGGCCACCCACGCCGCCGCCCAGCTCAGCGGCCCCTCCCTCGGCGGGCTCGCCGTGCAGGCCCTCGGCGCGGTGCCCACCCTGCTCATCGACTCGGCCAGCTACCTCGTCTCGGCGGCACTGCTGCGCACACTGCCCGCCAGCCGAGTCGACGTGCCGGAGCGCTGGCCACCGGTCGGCGAGCTGATTCGCGAAGGCTGGCGCTTCGTCGTGCACCACCCGGTGATGAGACCGAGCATGTGGGCCGCGACGGCGATGAACTTCGTCTGCGGCGCCCAGTACGCGCTCTTCCCGCTCTACCTGGTCCGCGAGCTGCACGCCCCGGCCGGTCTGGTCGGGCTGCTCGTCGCCGTCGAGGGGGTCGGCGCGTTGGTCGGGGCGGCGCTCACCACGTGGATCACCACCCGGATCGGCACCGCCCGCGCACTGATCGCCGCCGGCTTCACCACGGTCGTCGGCGCGTTCCTGATCCCCTGGGGCACCGGTTGGCTGGCGTACGCCGCCTTCGCCGCCGGCAGCATCATCTTCTCCCTCGGGACGGTGGTGCTCAGCGTGACGACCCGGACCTACCGACAGATCGCCAGCCCACCCGACCTGCTCTCCCGGGTGATGGCCACCGTGCGGTTCGTCTCCTGGGGCGCGATTCCCGTCGGCGGGCTGGTCGCCGGCGCGCTGGCCGGCCCGCTCGGCGCCCGAGCCACGCTGTTCGTCTTCGCGGCGACCCTGGTGTGCGCGCCGCTGGTGCTGCTGCTCTCCCCCGTCCGGCGCCTGCGCGACCTCACCGACCACGACCGGGACGACCCGACGCGCCCCGTCGCGCCACCGGTCACCGTGGGAAGTCGGTGACCCCCGCCCCCCGGACCGGCCGCCCTCGGCCGGGAAGGAACGCCACCCCGGCGGTCTGCGCCGTGCGGGGCACCGCCCGCACGGCGGTTTCCTGGTCGGGCGGCACCGGGGGTCATAGCCTGGATCGGGGGCCCGCGCGGGCTCCCCGACCGGGAGGTCCGACGTGGCAGCGAACGATCGGGGGGCGACACGCCGTCGCCGCCAACTGTGGGCCGGGGTCCTCGCACTCGTCGGTCTGGTCCTGCTGATCATCGGCGTCACCGTGGCCGACGGAGTCGCGGCCTGGGTCGAGGTGCTGGTCGCGATCCTGCTGCTGGTGACCAGTTACGTCGTGCAGCACCTGGTTCGGCGGGACACGGTCTACCGGCGCGACGAGCAGCGCTGACACCGCCGACGGCCGGGCATACCCCTGATCGTCGGAGGCTTGTGCCAGGCTGTCCGGCGTGGCACACCGACCCCCGATCCTGCTGATCGATTCCGCCAGCCTCTACTTCCGGGCCTACTTCGGCATTCCGGAGTCCGCCGCCCGAGCCGAGGACGGCACCCCGGTCAACGCGGTACGCGGCTTCCTCGACATGCTGGCCACCCTCATTCGCGGACGCGGCGCCGACCGGATGGTCTGCGCCCTGGACTACGACTGGCGTCCCGCGTGGCGGGTCGACCTGCTGCCGTCGTACAAGGCGCACCGGGTTGCCCCGCAGGGTGGCGAAGTCGTTCCGGACACGCTCTCCCCGCAGGTGCCGATGATCCTGGAGGTGCTTGCCGCGGTCGGCATCACCACTGTCGGCGCGACCGGTTACGAAGCCGACGACGTGCTCGGCACGCTCTCGGTGACCCAGCCGGGCCCGGTCGAGGTGGTCTCCGGTGACCGGGACCTGTTCCAGCTCATCGACGACGCCCGGCCGGTCCGGCTGCTCTACGTCGGGCGCGGCGTCGCCAAGCTCGACGACTGCGACGACGCCGCGGTGCGGGCCCGCTACGGCGTGCCGGCCGACCGGTACGCCGACTTCGCCGCCCTGCGCGGTGACCCCAGCGACGGGCTGCCCGGGGTGGCGGGCGTCGGCGAGAAGACCGCCGCCCGGCTCATCGACCGGTACGGCAGCGTCGCCGGCATCCTGGCCGCACTCGACGACTCCGACTCGTCCTTCGCACCGGGGCTGCGCACCAAGCTCGCCGCAGCCCGCGACTACCTGGGCGTCGCGCCGACGGTGGTCCGGGTCGCCCTGGACGTGCCGCTGCCGCAGCTGCCCACCGCCCTGCCCACCGCCCCGGTCGACCCGGACCGGCTGCTGGAGCTTGCCGGTCGGTGGAACCTGGCCGGCTCGACCCGCCGACTGGTGGACGCCCTCGCCGCCCGCGCCGACGCCTGACCACCGGCCTCGCGGGGCCCGCGTCAGGCCCGGAGCGCCGCCGCGAGATCGCCGATCGCCTTCGTCGCGTACCGCTGCATCCCCGGGCCGAAGGTGATGCGGGTCGCGCCCTGCCGTCCCAGCTCGGCCACCGATTCCCTGCTCGGCCCGGCGGCCATGTTGAGTGGGCCGACGATGCCCTCCCGCAGCGCCGGGAGCACCTCGATCGGCGCCAGCAGGGGGTAGACGCAGTCGGCGCCGGCAGCCACGTACAGGCGGGCTCGATGCACGGCATCGGCCGGGTCACCCGTGCCGAGAAGGAACGTGTCGACGCGCGCGTTGATGAAGAGAGCGTCGCCCGCCTCCGCCCGCACCTCGGCCAGCCAGTCCGCGTGCCGCTGCGGGTCCTTGAGCGTCCCGTGACCCTCCGAGTCCTCCAGGTTGCAGCCGACGACGCCCGCCTCCAGCAGCCGCCCGACCAGCTCGCTGGGGGCGAGGCCGTAACCGCTCTCGACGTCAGCGGACACGGGGACGGAGACAGCTCGCACGATCCGCGTCACCGCGGCGAACATCTCGTCGGGCGGGGTCGAGCCGTCCTCGTAACCGAGTGAGGCGGCGATCCCGGCACTCGGCGTCGCGAGTGCCGGGAACCCGGCGTCGGCGAGCGCCCGGGCGCTGGCGGCGTCCCAGGGCCCCGGCAGGACCAGCGGGTCGCCGGCGGCGCGGCCGTGGTGCAGGGCGCGGAAGGTGGCGGCTGTCATCGTTCGTGTCTCCTCATCGAAACGCGCTGCTCGGTAGGCCGGACACCGACATGATCGACACCACATCGGCGATGTTGGGGCGTCAACCGGCCCGGATACCCCAACGTCGGCGATCTGGGGTGGATCACCTCGGCACGGTAGCTCCCGCCCGTTCGGGCCCTACTTGACCTTGCGAGTCGAGCGGATCACGATTCCCTCGTACTCCGGGTGCTTGACCAGCCACTTGGCGAGGAATGGGCAGATGGGCACCACGGTCCGCTTCCTGGCCCGGGCGTCGTCCATCACCGCGCGGGCCAGCGTCGACCCGACGCCTCTGCCCTCGAACGCCGGATCGACCTCGGTGTGGGTGTAGGCGATGATGGTGCCGGTCAGCTGGTAGGTGACGACCCCGGCGACCACACCCGCCTCGTCGCGCGCCTCGAATCGCTCCCGCTCTGGCACGTCTGTCACGGTGAACTCCACCAGGCCATCCAACCACCAACCCCGCCACCGCCCACGTCGAGGCCGGCCCGGAGGGCGACAGCACGCGCATTGTCTCGGCCATAGCGGGAAACGCAGCGGCGCCCGGCCGGTAGCAGCACCGCCCGGCCGGTTCGTGGGAGGAGACGCGCCACATGACAGACCGGTCGACGGACGGCGGCATCGCCGTCGTGGAGATGTTCACCTCCCAGGGCTGTTCGAGCTGCCCGCCCGCCGAGGAGGTGCTGGCCGAGATCGAGCACGACGCCCGGGAGCGGGGGCGGCCCGTCTTCGCCCTCGGCTTCCACGTCGACTACTGGGACGACCTGGGCTGGCCCGACCGGTTCGCGGACGCGGCGTACACCGCACGGCAGGAGGCGTACGCCCGCGCCTTCGGCACCGGACGCCTGTACACACCGCAGATGGTCGTCAACGGCACCGTCGAGTTCGTCGGATCCGATCGCCGACGGGCAGCGGGTGCGATCGAGTCGGCCCTGACGTCGGCCACGACCACGCCTCTCGCGCTCTCCGTCTCCGATGCCGACGGCGGGCACCGGGTGGTGGTGGACTACCAGGCCGGGCAGCCGCCGGGGCGCACGGTGTTGAACGTGGCGGTGGTGGAACGCGGGCTGGTCAGCGAGGTCGCCCGAGGCGAGAACGCCGGGCGGACGCTGCGGCAGGACAACGTCGTACGCGCCTTCACGTCGATGAGCCTGAACACCGGGCGGGGACGGGTGGAGCTGGCGGTGCCGCCGGATCTCGATCCGGGCAGTGCCACGGTCGTCGGCTATGTGCAGGAGAACGGCGAGGAGTCCATCGTCGGCGCCACGGCCGTCGACCTGTCCACCGCGTAATCTCGACGCATGCGGGTGGTGTGCGGTGCGAGGGGGCTCAGTGGCTGACGCGGACGACGTACGCCGTGTGGCGCTGGCCCTGCCGCACACGGCGGAGATCGCCAGTGACGGCTTCGACTTCCGGGTGGCCGACAAGGGCTTCGTCTGGTCCTATCCGGAACGCGTCCCGGGCAAGCCTCGGGTGATCCGACTCGACGTCGCGGTGCTGTTCGTCGGCGACGAGGCCGAGAAGCAGGCTCTCCTGCTCGGCGAGCCCGATCTGTTCTTCACCGCGCCCGGCTACGACGGCCTGCCCCTGGTGCTGCTACGCCTGGCGGCGGTCGACGTCGAGCGCCTGAGCGAACTGGTGACCGACGCGTGGCGGATGCGCGCGCCCGAGGCGCTCCTGAGCGACCTCGACGGCTCCGACGGGTCGGTCATCGCGACGAGCGCGGGCGCCGGCACATAGCGACATCAGCACGCAACGGGTAGGACACATTGACGGGGATCTCAGTACTCCATTACCGTGACTGTGAGAGCGCTCTCTCGCCTGACCTTCGCCCCCAATTCAGACGCAACGCGTCGGACCCGGCTAGGGCCGCACCCCGGCGCGCGATGGAGGCACCATGAAACCTCCCGTCCCCCACCGCCGCTGGGCCCTGGCCGCCGCCACCGCTCTGGCCCTGGTCGTCGGCGGCCTCGCGATCCCCGTCACCCGCGCCGCCGAGGCCGCGCCCGTCGGCGCCGGCAGCTACACCACCACCCCCGTCGGGCCGCTCCCGAGCGGATGCGGCGCGATGTCCAGCAACCCCCGGCAGTTCGCCACCGCCAACGCGCCGGCCGGGCCGATACCCACCAACGACTGGTGGTCCTCGCTGCTGTGGAAGCGCACCGACTGCGCCTTCAGCGAGCCCCTGCACGCCCACCCGATCTCGTACGACACGTTCACCGACGGCCTCGGCTTCTCCGCCAACTCCACGCCCGCCATCAGCGGCACCGCGACCGGCGTCGGGGAGTTCCACTACCCGTACGTGCAGGACATCCGGGTCGGCGTGGCCGGGCTCGGCGCACCCCTGGTCAAGGTCGACGGCTGGACGGACTGGACGGTCAGCCCGCACTGGAGCGACGGCACGCGCACGCTACGCGCCACCATCGGCCACGGCCTGCCCTTCGCGTACTTCCAGGCCACCGGCGGGAACGCGCAGATCAGCACCGCCGGCACCCCCGACGTCTGGTCCAACAGCGGCGCCACCATCGGTTTCCGGGTCAACGGCCACGACTACGTCGGGTTCGCGCCCAGCGGTGCCAGCTGGACCGTGGCCTCCGGCCGGATCTCGTCCACCCTGGCCGGCCGCGGCTACTTCTCCGTCGCCCTCCTGCCGCCGACGTCCAGCACGGCGGAGCGCGCCGACCTGGCCGCCACCTACGGCCGGTACGCGCACGCCCACGTGACCGGCACCCAGGTGTCGTACGCCTACAACCCGGCGACCAGCGGCCTGACCACCACGTACGCGTTCACCACGACCGCCCGGGAGGGCACCGCCACGCAGACCGTGGTCAGCCTCTACCCGCACCAGTGGAAGTCGCTGAGCGGGTCCACCGCGATCACCCCGACCTACCCGTCGGCACGGGGCCGGATGAAGGTGCTCACCGGGGTCAACCAGTTCCGCACCGCCATGAAGTTCCAGGGCGTCCTGCCGGAGTTGCCGGCCGTCGGCGACGGCAGCGGCAGCGACCTGGCCACGCTCACCGGCCAACTGGCCGCCGTCCGCGCGAACCCGATGGACCAGCGCGGCAACGACACCTACTGGACCGGCAAGGGGCTCGGTCGGGCCGCCCGCATCGCCGAGATCGCCGACCTGGTCAACGACACCGCGACGCGCGACAGCGCGCTGAGCGCGATCCGCACCACGCTCACCGACTGGTTCACCGCGTCCAGTGGCAAGACCAGCAGGGTCTTCTACTACGACAACAACTGGGGCACGCTGATCGGCTACCCGGCGTCGTACGGCTCCGACCAGGAACTCAACGACCACCATTTCCACTACGGCTACTACATCGCCGCCGCCGCGACCCTGGCGAAGTTCGACCCGACCTGGGCGACCAGCAGCCGTTACGGCGGCATGGTCGACCTGCTGATCCGGGACGCCAACAACTACCGCCGCGACGACACCCGCTTCCCGTACCTGCGCGACTTCGACATCTACGCGGGCCACGACTGGGCCTCCGGGCACGGCTCCTTCGGCTCCGGCAACAACCAGGAGTCCTCGTCGGAGGGCATGAACTTCGCGAGCGCCCTGATCCAGTGGGGGCAGGCGACGGGTAACACCGCCGTCCGCGACGCGGGCGTCTTCCTCTACACCACCCAGGCCGCAGCCATCCAGGAGTACTGGTTCGACGTCAGCGACCAGAACTTCCCCGCAGCGTTCGGGCACTCGACGGTCGGCATGGTCTGGGGTGACGGCGGCGCGTACGCCACCTGGTTCAGCGGCGAGCCGGAGATGATCCAGGGCATCAACCTGCTGCCGGTCACCGGCGGCCACCTCTACCTGGGCAACAACCCGGCGTACGTGCGGACCAACTACGCCGAACTGGTTCGCAACAACGGCGGGCCACCGACGGTGTGGCAGGACATCCTCTGGCAGTTCCAGGCCCTCGGCGACCCCGACGCGGCGCTGGCGAACCTCCGCGCCAACCCCGGCTACACCCCGGAAGAGGGAGAGAGCCGGGCGCACACCTTCCACTGGATCCGCAACCTCGCGGCCCTGGGCACCGTCGACACGACGGTGACCGGCAACCACCCGCTGTCGGCCGTGTTCTCGCGCAACGGGGCGCGCACCTACGTGGCGTCGAATCCGACCGCGTCGCCGATCACGGTGACGTTCTCCAACGGCACCAACCTCAGCGTGGGGGCCGGCAGGACGGCCACCACCGGGGCGTACACCTGGAGCGGTGGCAACGCGGCCGGCGGTGTGACCCCGGGGCCGACGCCCACGACTCCCCCACCGACGACCACCCCACCCACGACCGCCCCGCCGACAACCCCGCCGCCGACGACCCCGCCGCCGACCTCGGGCGGTCCGACGCGGTACCTGCTGCCCGGGGGTGGGTTGGGCGGCGCCGGTAGCGCGGCCACGACGACGGTCGCGGCGGCCAACGGAAACCACGACGGTACGCCCACCAACGCGCAGGTCTTCACGGCGACCGGCCTCAACCTCGCCTACTCCGGCGGGCAGACCACGTTCGACCTGTTCGTGGACGCGGGGACAGCGGTCGGCAACGGTGTGCAGGTGCGGATCTCCTACGACCTCACCGGAAACGGCAGTTGGGAACGGGTGGAGACGCTGCGCTACTTCGCCACCGACCCGGTCCCCGGTTATGAGCACTACACCCAGAGCGCCGGCCTTGCCTCGGCCACCGGCACGTTGGGCTCGCTGAGCAACGGCACGGTCCGGGTCGAGATCTGGTCGGCGATCGGCAACAACCCCAGCACCGTGGGCATCGGCAACCAGTCGGTGCTACGGCTTCCGTACTCCTGATCGAAACACCCGGTCGCGACACCGGGTCGGCCGACGCCCAGGACCACGAGCGGTCCTGGGCGCCGGCGGACAGGGGCGGATCAGTCGGTCATCGCGCGGTCAGGAGGCGGTGCAGGTGGGCGTCAGGCCGGAAGCACTGCCGTTGCCCTGGAAGCCGAACTCGGTGACCTGGCCGGCACCCAGTCGGCCGTTGTAGTCCACGTTGGTGAACCGCACCGTGCCGGTGGAGCCACTCGCCGTCGCACTCCAGGTGTTGGTGACACTCGCGCCACCGGGAAGCGTGACGCTGACGTTCCACCCGTTCGTGCCGGCCGAGCCGGCGGTGACCTTCACGCTGGCCACGAAACCACCGGTCCACGAGTTCAGTGACACCGACGCCGTGCAACCGTCCGGGCCCGGCGGAGGCGTCGTGGGCGGCGGCGTCGTGGGCGGCGGGGTGGTGGGCGGCGGGGTGGTGGGGCCAGGCGTCGTCGGCCCGGGGGTCGTCGGCGACGGGGTGATGCCGGGGCCGGCGTTGAGGGCGTTCAGGACGCTCGTGTACGCCGCCTTCTTGTTGCCGTTGCAGTCGAACAGCAGGGCATTGTCCGACCCACGCCAGGAGTCGCAGTCCCGTACACCCCACGTGGTGATGCCGGTGCACCGCGAGACGTTCATGCACGCGCGGGTGACCGAGCCGAAGATGTTGGCCTGGTTACCGCCGCTCATCACGTCCAGCTCGGTGATCTGCACATCCACACCGAGATCGGCGAAACGCTGCAGATTGGCCTGGTAGTCACCGGCCAACGACGTGCCCAGATGCGACTGGAAACCCACACAGTCGATCGGCACCCCACGAGACCGGAAGTCCCGCACCATGTTGTAAATGCCCGTCGACTTCGCGTTGATCCCGTCGGTGTTGTAGTCGTTGTAACACAACTTCGCACCCGGATCCGCCGCCCGCGCCGCCCGGAACGCCGCCTCGATCCAGTCATTACCGGTGCGCTGCAGATTCGAGTCACGACGCCCACCACTACCACCGTCAGCGAACGCCTCGTTCACCACATCCCAGGCATAGATCTTGCCCCGAAAATGGGTAGCCACCTGCGTGACATGGTTGATCGCCGCGTTACGCAACGCAGTACCCGACATCCCCTGCGCCCAACCCGGCTGCTGCGCGTGCCACAACAACGCATGACCCCGCACACTCATGCCATTGGCCTGCGCATGACTGACCAGACGATCACCACCGGTATAGCTGAACCGACCCTGCTGCGGCTCGGTGGCGTCCCACTTCATCTCGTTCTCAGGCACGACACTGTTGAACTCGCGGTTCAAAATCGTCGTGTAGGCGCTGGTGGACAACTTGCCCGTCGCGACGGCAGCCCCGAAATAGCGGCCCTTCTCGGCCGCCGACGCTCTGAGGGTCGTGCCGGCGCTGGCTCCGGTGGTCAGCGTCATCGTCATGCCGGCGGCGAGTGCGCCGGTGACTGCGATGGTCACCGCCGCTCGCAGGGCTCTCTTGTGATTCATGCGGATTCCTTCTCTGTGGCGGTTCGGATTCGTCCCAAACTGGCGAGACCATGACGAGCGAGAGCCCGGTAGCCGTCACGGCGTCAGCAATGGAAGGCGTTCCACGACGTCCGGCATGCCCTGGGCGGACGTCGTGCTCCGAGGTGCGACCAGCAGGCTCGCCCGGTGAGCCACAGGTGCGGCCGCCCTCACCCATCGACTGTGAGCGATAACATGCCGTTCGTCAAGACGTAACGAGCTGCGTCGACGGCGAGTCGCTCTTGTCGTGCCGACAGTTCAGAGCGCCGGGTGCCGGAGCCGTGGGAGCACGGCTCCGGCACCGCGCATCACTGGAACGAGGCGTCGTCGACGAGGAGGCCGTCGGTGCCTGCCGCCGTCTCGACGTAGAAGCTGGCACTGGACAGCGTGCCGCTCCACGACACGGTCGCCGTGCCGGTCAGCAGGGTCCAGCCGTTAGCGCTCACTCCTGCCGCGGGGGTCAACTGCAGGTAGTTCGTCGTGCCGTTGGCGGTCAGTGCGAGGGTCGCCTTCGCCGACGGTGTGCCGCTCTGCGCCCGTACCCAGACGCTGGTCGTGTAGCTCCTGCCGTTGGTGAGCTTCGAGGTCACGTCCTGGCTGGGGCCGTTCCACGCCGCGGTCCGGCCGGTGATCGACAGCGACCCGCTGCCCCCGTGCGCGGTGGCGGTGTTCCTGGCGAGCGTCCCGCTGCCGTGCACACCCCAGCCCGTCGTGCCGTTCTCCACGTCGCCGTTGGTGAGCACGGTGCCGCCACCGCCGGTGCTGCCGTTGAACTGCCACCAGTTGATGTTGAGTAGGGTGCCGCTGCCGCCGGCGAAGCGGAGGTACAGGTCGTGGGTGCCGGTGGCCGCGCTGACCGCGCAGGTGGTGGTGGTCCAGGTTTGCCAGCCGCCGGTGCCGCCCACGGTGCAGGTGCCCACCACCGGGCCGCTGGCGCTGTCGAGGCGTACCTCGATGCGGCCGCCGCTGGTCGCCGAGGCGACCCGGGCGGTGAACGAGGTCGCCCCCGCGCCGAACGCGACGCCCTTGACCTTGAGGTAGTCGCCGTTCTCGATCCACCCGACGTTCATACCGCCCTCGCTGGACACCTCCGTCTCGATACCGGAGCCCCACGCGATCGTCTCGGCCTCCTGCCGCACGTACGGATTCAACGTGCCGACCTGCGGCGCTCCCGTGGTGCTCATGCTGATCGTCGGGAGCGTGCCGTTGGCGTTGTAGGTGAACTTCTCCACCGCGACCGACCGGGTGTAACCACCGCCACCGGGCAACGCTCCGTTGTGGTAGAAGAAATACGACCCACCGTTGAAGTCGATCACGCCCGCGTGGTTGGTGAAACTACTGCCCTGCCGCGGCATGATCGTCCCCCGGTACGTCCACGGACCCGTCGGGCCAGGAGCCGTCGAGTACGCGATGAACTCCGAACAACACTCCGCCGCGAACACGTTGTAATACAACCCGTTGCGCTTGAACACCCACGGCCCCTCCTCATACAGGGTCGGCCGGCTCGCGTTCCCGGTGCGAGTACCAAAACCCGCCGTGGTTAACGGAATCCGCGCCGCACTCCCCGAGAACGAGATCATGTCCGCGTTCAACCTCACGTACCACAGGCCGGGATTACCCCAGTACAGGTACGCCTGCCCATCGTCATCGACGAAGACCGTCGGATCGATCTCACCATTGCCCACCAACGGCCGACCGATCGCATCCCGGAACGGGCCGGTCGGACTGTCCGCCACCCCGACACCGATGACCATCTGCCCATTCGAACGCTGACGCACCGGCACGTACCAGTAGAACTTGCCGTTACGCGCGATGACCTGACCGGCCCACGCGTTCGCGTCCGCCCAGGCAAACGTCGCCAAACTCATCGGTGACCCGTGATCGGTCCAGTTCACCATGTCCGCGGACGACCACACCCGCCACTCCCGCATGGTGAAGTACGTCGAACCGTCCTCGTCATGCCCGGTGTAGAGATACACCCGACCGTTGTGCACCAACGGAGCCGGATCAGCGGTGTAGATGTGCTGAACGATGGGGTTGTCGGCCCTGGCCGTGCCCGGGACCAGCGCGACGACGCAGAGCAGGCTCGCCAGCCAGGCGACCGCGCGCCTGGATCCGCGGTTGGTCCGGGTTGTGGTTCGTCTTGCCACCTTCACGATTACTCCCAGAGAGTGCGGTGCGCGATGTCTGACGCGACGAGCTGCCGCTGCCCAGGGCCGGCGCTCAAGTGGGCCGCACTGCGGGCAGGCCAAGCTGCACGACGTGCACGCTGTTAGCGCTAACAGAAGATCAACAACACCTCCCCGGCTCGCCTGACCTGGGATTTTGCGGGGCACGGGATGAACGTCGTAACCGCAGCGCAGCAACAATGCCTCGACGTTGACATCCAAGATTTACGATGCACCGTACTGAGCGACGTGGCGGGCGTCAACGGAGAGGCGAGCGCTCGACCTTCGTGACCATCGCCCAGCGACCCGGAGGCCGCAGCACGTCCGAATCCCCGCCCCACCACGTCCGGGTCGGGGTGGGAGCGCCGGCGCCGGATCCCGCCGACCGACGCCGTCGGTGCGCCCAACAACAAGACGCGGGGGGTTGCGGGCATGTTAAGGAACAACTATGTTAGCGATCACATCGACACACCGCTATGACCTTGAGTGAGTACGTGGAGTCCGCCGCAGCCGGTACGCCACCCTCGATGTCCGCTCCGACGTGCCTGGCTCCACCTGCCGACCCAGGGGCCCGCCACCAATGTCGCGGCGGACCGCCCGGACGCCATCTTCAAGATCACCCCGTAGCCCTCGACCGTCCCCGGAGGTTCCCATGCCACCCCCGCCCCTCAGCCGTCGCCACCTCCTTCAGGCCGCCGGAGCCACGGTGGTGCTCTCCGCGACCGGCACCACCATCGCCGCCGGAAGCGCGGCCGCGGCCGTGGTCCCGCCGGCCCGGTCGGACATCGGCGTCTCGGCGTACGCGTTCGACCTCGGCCAGGTGCGGCTGACCTCCGGTCGTTGGATGGACAACCAGACGCGGACGCTCAACTACCTGCGGTTCGTCGACGTCGACCGCATGCTCTACAACTTCCGCGCCAACCACCGGCTGTCCACCAACGGTGCTGCCACCAACGGCGGCTGGGACGCGCCGAACTTCCCGTTCCGGACCCACATGCAGGGCCACTTCCTGACCGCGTGGGCGTACGCGTACGCGGTGCTGGGCGACAACACCTGCCGGGACAAGGCGAACTACATGGTGGCCGAGCTGGCGAAGTGCCAGGCGAACAACGGGGCCGCCGGGTTCGGCGCGGGTTACCTCTCCGGTTTCCCGGAGTCCGACTTCACCGCTCTCGAGGCACGGACGTTGTCCAACGGCAACGTGCCCTACTACTGCATCCACAAGACCCTCGCCGGGCTGCTCGACGTCTGGCGCTACACCGGCAACACCCAGGCCCGCACCGTGCTACTGGCGTTGGCGGGTTGGGTCGACACCCGGACGGCCCGGTTGAGCTCCAGCCAGATGCAGTCCATGCTGGGCACCGAGTTCGGTGGCATGAACGACGTGTTGACCGACATCTACCAGCAGACCGGCGACGCCCGGTGGCTCGCCACCGCCCAGCGGTTCGACCACGCCGCCGTGTTCAACCCCCTGGCGGGCAACCAGGACCAACTCTCCGGTCTGCACGCCAACACGCAGGTGCCCAAGTGGGTGGGCGCCGCCCGGGAGTTCAAGGCGACCGGCACCACCCGTTACCGGGACATCGCCAGCAACGCGTGGAACATCACCGTCGGCGCGCACTCCTACGTCATCGGCGGCAACAGTCAGGCGGAGCACTTCCGGGCGCCCAACGCGATCGCCGGGTACCTCAGCAACGACACCTGCGAGCAGTGCAACACGTACAACATGCTCAAGCTGACCCGGGAGCTGTGGCTGCTCGACCCGAACCGGGCGGACTACTTCGACTTCTACGAGCGCGCGACGATCAACCACCTGATCGGCGGCCAGAACCCGGCGGACAGCCACGGCCACATCACGTACTTCACGCCACTCAGGCCGGGCGGGCGTCGAGGCGTGGGCCCGGCGTGGGGCGGCGGCACCTGGAGCACCGACTACAACTCGTTCTGGTGCTGCCAGGGCACCGGCCTGGAGATCAACACGAGGTTGATGGACTCCATCTACTTCTACAACGGCACGACGCTGACCGTGAACCTGTTCACGCCGTCGGTGCTGACCTGGTCGCAACGCGGCATCACGGTCACCCAGAGCACCAGCTACCCGGTCAGTGACACCAGCACCCTGACCCTGTCCGGGTCGATGAGCGGCTCGTGGAGCATCCGGGTACGAATCCCGTCCTGGACCAACGGCGCCACGATCGCCGTCAACGGCACGGTGCAGAACGTCGCCACCACACCGGGCAGCTACGCCACGGTCACCCGCACCTGGGCCGCCGGCGACACCATCAGCGTGCGCCTGCCGATGCAGGTCGTCATGCGGGCCGCCAACGACAACGCCAACGTCGCCGCGGTCACGTACGGCCCGTCGGTGCTGGCCGGCAACTACGGCAACACCGCCCTCAGCACCCTGCCGGCACTCACCGCCTCCTCGATCACCCGCACCAGCACCACCTCGCTCGCGTTCACCGCCAGCGCGAACGGCTCCACGGTGCCCCTCGCGCCGTTCCAGGACGCCCACGGCTACAACTACACCGTGTACTGGAGCACCAGCGGCGGCAGCACCGGCGGCAGTCACCGGCTGGTCAACGTCGGCACCGGGCTGGTCCTCGGCATCCAGAACATGTCCACCGCCGACGGTGGTCTGGCCGTGCAGTGGAGCGACAGCGGCACCGCGGACCACAACTGGGTGGTCGTCACCGACGGCAACGCGGTCCGGTTCCGTAACGTCAACAGCGGCAAGGTGCTGGGCGTGGAGAACATGTCCACCGCCGACAACGCCCGGGTGCTGCAATGGTCGGACAACGGCACCGCCGACCACCGGTGGATCCTCGTGGACAACGGCGACGGGACCTACAAGATCCGCAACGTCAACGGCAACAAGCTGCTGGGGATCCTGAACGGGTCGACCGCCTGGGGTGCGCAGGCCGTACAGGACTCCGACAACGGCAGCGCGGACAACCGGTGGCGGCTGGTGCGCAACGCCTGACGTCCCGGCCGGATCGACTGTCCATACTCGACGAGTCACCGGCGGCGGTCGGAGAAGACCGCCGCCGGTGACACCGGGCGGGCAGCTCGCGCCGGTCGTAGAGTGGGGAAGGTCCTGGCCCCAGTGATCGTGGCGGATGTGTCGGCTCGTGCCGCCTCGCCGCCCGGAAGGAGCACAGTGAACCGACCCCTCAGGGCCGCGCTCGGCGGCGCCCTGACCGCCGCCCTCCTGACCTCGGTCGCCGTCACGCCCGCGCAGGCGCATCCCGGAGTCCGGCCACCCGCTGTCCTCGCCCTACCCGACGGATTCCAGCCCGAAGGCATCGCCACCGCAGGCCGGTACGCCTACTTCGGCTCCCGCGCGACGGGCGCCATCCAGCGCGTCGACCTGATCACCGGCCGGGGCACGACGATCGGCGCGCCCACCGGCACCCCGTCGCTCGGCCTCAAGGTCGACCCGCGCGGGCGGCTGTTCGTCTCCGGCGGCACGGGCGGAGACGCCCGCGTGCTCGACACCCGCACCGGCGACGTGCTGGCCCGCTACCAGTTCGCCACCGCCCCGACGTTCGTCAACGACGTCGTCCTGACCCGCCACGCCGCGTACTTCACCGACTCCAACCGCCCGGTGCTCTACCGGCTGCCGCTCGGCCGCGGTGGCGCGCTGCCGCCCGCCGACGGCTTCACCACCATCGCGCTGACCGGCGCGTACGAGCAGGTCGGCACCGGCGTGAACCTCAACGGCATCACGACCACACCGGACGGCAAGGCGTTGATCGTCGTCCAGTCGACCACCGGCACGCTGTACCGGGTCGACCCGGCGACCGGCGTGAGCACCGTCGTGGACGTGCCCGGCCACACCTTCACCAACGGTGACGGGCTGCTGCTGCTCGGCCGCACCCTCTACGTCGTGCAGAACCGCCTCAACCAGATCGCGGTGGTCACGCTCAACCACGCCGGCACCGCCGGAACGCTCACCGGCACCATCACCGACGGAAACTTCGACGTCCCCACGACCGTCGCCAAGGCGCTCGGCCGGCTCTACCTGCCCAACGCCCGCTTCACCACGCCACCGACCCCGACCACGCCGTACACGGCCGTCGCGGTCCGCACCCACTGAGCGACCCGAGGGGGTACGCGCACCCCGCGTGCCCCCTCGGTAGCCCGCGCGCGGTCCGGTCGTACGATCACCGGCACCTCGGCGAAGACTGTCGCCTTCTGCACCGGGAGCCCGTGTGGCCGACCGTTCCCACCGATTCCTGCGTCGCGCCCTGGCCGTCTGCTACCTGATCGCCGCGGCCTGCCTACCCGCCGGCCCGTCGCCGACCAGCTCGGCGGACACCGTCGAACCCACGATCCTGCGGGCGCTCCAGATGAACCTCTGCAACAGCGGCCGCGCCAGTTGCTACACCGGCCAATCGTTGGCCAGGGCCGCAGAGGTGATCAGCGCAGAGGCTCCGGATCTGGTCACCCTCAACGAGATCTGTCAGGACGACGTGACAGCCCTGGAGCGCGTCTTCGCCACCGTCCACTCCGGCCGGACCGCCGTGTCCGCGTTCCAGGCTGCCCGTGACCGCCCAAGCGGCGGCGACACACGGTGCCGCAACGGCCAACCGTACGGTGTCGGGCTGCTGACGCACGTGCAGACGCCGGACACCCCGCACGCCGTGTACCGCGGGATCCACCCGACGCAGGACCTCGCGGACCCCGAGGAACGACCCTGGCTCTGCGTCAACGTCGACAGCGTTCTGCTCGCCTGCACCACGCACCTGGCCGCAACCAGTTACCGCGTCGCGCTCGCCCAGTGCGGCCACCTCCTCAACACAATCCTGCCGACGATCCGCAGGCACGGCGGGTACGCACCCACCGTGCTGAGCGGCGACCTCAACCTCCGCGACGGCGGCTACCCCGACGTGCGGTCCTGCACCCCGCCAGACCATCAGCGCATCGACGACGGCGCGCTGCAACACATCATCGCGACATTCGACATCCGGCTTTGTTGCCGCAAATCCCTGGTCATGCGCGGGGCGACCGACCACCCCGGGCTGCTGGCCACCCTCAGCATCGACGGCAGCCGGCCCGGCCGCCCGCCGACCTGACCCTGCGACGAGCACGGCTGACCGCGGACGCACCGTCGTGGCGGACGCCGGTCGGCGTCAGCGGGGTGGCGTGTCCCGGCGGGACGGGAACGGGGTGCCCGGCTGGCCAAGGGTCGAGCGGGCGCGCAACCCGACCGGGTCCGGAGCAGAAACCGGCGTCGCGGCGGCCGGCTCCGGGACCCGTCGCCCGTCCAGGTACGCGGCGGCGGCCCGGTCGTCGTCGTTCGGGGCGGCGAGCAGGGCGTAGAGCAGACCCACCACGCCGAAGATCACGGCCACCACGATCGGCACCAGCAGGGTGCTCACCGAGGCACCGGTCACCTCGCCCGTCCGTTGATGGCGGTGCACCGACAGGGCACTCATCCCGGTGAAGTGCATGCCGTTCACGGCGATGCCCATGAGAAGTGCGGAGCCGAAGATCGCCAGCCCTCGTCGGACGGTCATCGCGAGCCACAGCGCGACGGTGGATGCCACGACAGCGATGACCACCGAGAGCACGACGCGGGTGGTGTCGTAGCCGAGACTGCCGTTGAGGCGCATCGCCGCCATCCCGGTGTAGTGCATGGAAGCCACACCGGCACCGGTGAAGACGCCACCGGCGACCAGTCGTACCGGATTCAACCGGCCGGTGCCCACGATGGCCAGACCGATACCGACCGCCACCACGGCGATGGCCGTGCTGGCCACGGTCAGCGGCACGTCGTAGCGGATCCGGGTGCCGTCGACGGCGAAGCCGAGCATGGCCATGAAGTGCATCGCCCAGATGGCGGTGCCGCCGAGTGCCCAGGCCGATAGCAGACCCCACCAGGCCCGCTGGCCGGCGGTGCGCGCGGTACGGATACGCCCGGCGCAGATCAGCCCGAGGATCGAACCGAGCACGGACAACGCGTAACTCAGTGCGGGTGTGATCCACCCGTACTCAAAGTGATTGATGTCCGCCACGGCGGTCCTCTCCCCATTCGTTACCGGCGCGTCAACAAAGGCGCCCGGGCAATGATCAGGGGTGACGTGATCAGCCACGACAGCGCCCCCCGAGCCATCCGGGGGGTGCCGTCGCGGTGACCGTCCGACACGTCGATTCGTCAGCGCTGACGACGGAATGTGAGATTCAGGCGGAGGTGTGGTACGCGAGGACGCCCCGGTTGATGGCCGCGATCGCCTGTCGGGCGGTCGAACGCAACTCCGGCGAGGCACCCCCGGAGTCGGCGAGCTGACCGAGCAGGTCGACCACCTGTCGCGCCCACCGGACGAAGTCACCGGCGGGCATTTCAGCGTCCATCTCGTGACCGCTGCCGAGCACCTTGGCCAGCGCCTCGCCCCGCGCCCACCGGTAGACAGGCCAGGCGAAGCCGAGATCCGGCTCCCGGGTCGCGGTCAGGCCGCGCGCCGCCTCGTCGGCCTCGATCTCCCCCCACAGCTTCAGCGTCTCGTCCACCGCGTCGGCCACCGGCCCGCGCGGCAACGACGCCCGTTCGTCGACGTCGCGGCGCGCCTCGAAGACCACCACGGACACCGCGGCTGCCAACTCGGACGGGGACAGCCCGTCCCACACACCCCGGCGCAGGCACTCGGCGACCAGCAGGTCCGCTTCGGTCCAGATCCGACCGAGCATCCGACCGGCGTCGGTGACCGCGCCGTCGCGGGCGAGATAACCGCGCTCGGTCAGCAGCGCCACGATCCGATCGAAGGTCCGCGCGAGGGACCCCGTACGCCCGGAGACCCGCTCGCGCAACTCCTCGGTGTCGCGCTCCAGCCGCCGACGCCGCTCCGCCCAGCGGGCGTGGTCCTCCCGCTCTGGGCAGGCGTGGCAGGGGTGGTGCCGCAGCTCGGAGCGGAGCTGGGTGAGCCGGTGGTCCTCGCCGGTCGCCTGCCGGGAACGGCCACCCCGTCGGCCACCGTGCCGGTCCAGGCCGATGCCGCTGACCTCGGCGGCGAGGTCCCGCCGGGCGCCCGGCGAACGGTGGTTGAAGTGCTTCGGCACCCGGATC
The DNA here is from genome assembly GCF_016907275.1 of Micromonospora luteifusca. Taxonomy (NCBI): domain Bacteria; kingdom Bacillati; phylum Actinomycetota; class Actinomycetes; order Micromonosporales; family Micromonosporaceae; genus Micromonospora; species Micromonospora luteifusca. Next base: position 6,845,541 of record NZ_JAFBBP010000001.1, on the reverse strand, counting down.
CGGGCCAGCACCTCGGCGGGAGTGGTGAAGTCGCCGGGGCTGACCCGCCCGGCCCAACGATCCTGGGTGAGCACCAACGGTCGGGGCTCACCGAACCCACCGGTCGCCGGGTCCAGCACGACGGCCAATCCGGCCCGCCGGCCCGACGGCACCCGGATCACGTCGCCGACCCGCAGCCGCTCCAACGACGTCACCGCCGCGGCCTTGCGCTGGGTCTGGCCCTGCCGGGCGATCGCCCTCTCTCGGTCCGCGATCGCCACCCGCAGCGCGAAGTACTCGTCGAAGTCGCCGTGGTGGCAGGCGGCCTCCGCGCCGTACGCCTCGATGGTCTCGGTGTTGCGCTGCACCTGCCGGGCCAGGCCGACCACCGACCGGTCCGCCTGGAACTGGGCGAACGAGGACTCCAGCAGAGCACGGGCCGGTTCCGCGCCGACCGTGCCGACCAGATTCACCGCCATGTTGTACGAGGGCCGGAAGCTGGAGCGCAGCGGGTAGGTGCGGGTGGAGGCGAGCCCGGCCACGTGCCGTGGGTCGGTCTCCGGGGACCACACCACGACGGCGTGTCCCTCCACGTCGATGCCACGGCGACCGGCCCGACCGGTGAGCTGGGTGTACTCCCCCGGGGTCAGGTCGACGTGCGCCTCGCCGTTGTACTTCACCAATCGTTCCAGGACCACGCAGCGGGCCGGCATGTTGATGCCCAACGCCAGGGTCTCGGTGGCGAAGACCGCCTTGACCAGACCGCGGACGAACAACTCCTCGACGATCTCCTTGAACACCGGCAGCATGCCGGCGTGGTGGGCGGCCAGGCCACGCTCCAGGCCGTCGAGCCACTCCCAGTAACCCAGCACGGACAGGTCCTCGCCGGGAATCGCGGTGACCCGCGACTCGACGACGCGGCGGATCTCGGTCCGTTCATCGGGCGAGGTGAGCCGCAGCCCGGCGGCGAGACACTGCTGCACCGCCGCGGCGCAACCAGCCCGGCTGAAGATGAACAGGATCGCCGGAAGCAGACCCTCCCGATCGAGTCGATCGACGATGTCCGGGCGCAGCGGGCCACGCCAGCGCGGGCCACGCCGGCCGGCACCGGGGCCGGCGCTGCGGCCCTCACCCAACTCCAGCCGGCGGGCGGTCTCCCGGGTGTAGCGCAGCAACTCCGGGTGCACATCGTGCTTGCGGGCGGCGTCGGCGTCGTGGAACAGGTCGAACATCCGCTTACCGACGAGCATGTGCTGCCACAGCGGCACCGGCCGGTGCTCGCTGACCACCACGGCGGTCTCGCCGCGCACGGTGACCAGCCAGTCGGCGAACTCCTCGGCGTTGGAGACGGTCGCCGACAACGAGACCAGGGTGACCGAGGCGGGCAGGTGGATGATCACCTCTTCCCACACCCCGCCACGGAAGCGGTCGGCCAGGTAATGCACCTCGTCCATCACCACGTACGCCAGCCCCTGCAGCGCGCTGGAGCCCGCGTAGAGCATGTTGCGCAGCACCTCGGTGGTCATCACCACCACCGGCGCGTCACCGTTGATCGCGTTGTCGCCGGTCAGCAGGCCAACCTGCTCGGCGCCGTACCGGGCGACCATGTCGTGGTACTTCTGGTTGGACAACGCCTTGATCGGCGTGGTGTAGAAGCACTTGCGCCGGGCCGGTGGGGTGGACGCCCCGTCGGCGGGTGCCGGGTCGTCGGGCCGCCCGCGCAACGCCAGGTGGACCGCGAACTCCCCGACCACGGTCTTACCGGCCCCGGTGGGAGCGCAGACCAGCACACCGCTGCCCCGCTCCAGCGACTGACACGCCTCCCGCTGGAAGTCGTCGAGATCGAACCCCAGGTCAAGGGCGAACTCGTCAAGCGCCGGAAACTGTGCGGCCTGCGCGGCCTGGCGGCGCGCCGCTGCGTACCGCTCGGCGGGACTCGACATGCCACCAAGATTAGTGCGTGCCGGGACACGCCACTCGACAAGGCCGTCCAGCCGGGCCGTCGGCGGCGGTCGGTAGGGTGCACGGCGTGCCGGACCATGCCGAACCGCCCCAGACCCCTCCGCCGGGCAGCGCCGAGGCCGTCGCCGCCCCGCGGGCGTCCCGACGGCCCGTCAAGGCGGTGCTCTTCGACTTCCACGGCACCCTGGCTCAGGTGGAGGAGCCCCGGCAGTGGGTGGTGGAGGCCGCGGCGGCCTGCGGGGTCACCCTGGACCGGGTCCGCGCCACCTCGCTGGCCGACCGGCTGCTGACCGCCGGACGCGCCGGCGGCCCGCTGCCCGCGCGGGTGCCGCCCCGGCTGGCCGAGCTGTGGGCCGACCGGGACCTCTACCAACACGCCCACCGGGGCGCGTACACCGGGCTGGCCGAGACGGTCGACGCGGGCATCGACGGCTTCGCCGACGCGCTCTACGAGCGGCTGCTGATCGCCGAGGGCTGGCAGCCGTACGCGGACACCGCGCCCACGCTGACCGCACTGCGCGACGCCGGGGTGCGGGTGGCGGTGGTCAGCAACATCGGCTTCGACCTGCGACCGCATTTCGACGCGTGGGGGTTGACCGACCTGGTCGACGCGTTCGTGCTCTCGTACGAGGTGGGGCGCTGCAAGCCCGACCCGGCGATCTTCTGGCGGGCGTGCGGGATGCTCGGCGTCGACCCGGAGCAGACGTTGATGGTCGGTGACACACCGGCGGACGCGGGCGCCGTCACCGCCGGCTGCGCGGTGCTGGTGCTCCCCGCCGCCGACCCGGGCCGGGAGAACGGCCTGGGCGCCGTCCTGGACCTGGCCCTGCCGGCCTGACCTGGCCTGGCCTGCCGCGCAGGGTGCTCGGCGACGGGCAGGTCAGGCACGGGCGGGCTCGAAGAGCTCGACCGGATTGCCGGCCGGGTCGTCCAGAACGATCTGCCGGCCGCCCGGACCGGTGATGACCTCGCTGCGAAGTGCGATGCCTGCGGTGCGCAACTGGGCCACCTCCGCGTCGATGTCGGCGACGATCAGATGGATGCGGTTCCAACCGCCGGAATGCGGACGCCGCCCGTCGGGCATGGCCCGGCCGGCGGAGCTGTCCGGGCCGGACAGCAGCAGCCGCAGGTTCCCACGACGCACATCGGCGAACGCGGGCAAGAACGTGCTGAGCGGGGTGAAACCGAGGTGGCTGGTGTAGAAGTCGATCGCGGCGGCGACGTCGTCGACGAGATACCGCACGCTGACGATGCCATCATCGGTGTAACTGGTCATGAGTCCTTCTCCGATCGGACGGCGAGGGTGTGCAGCAGAAAACCAATTCGCTGGGCGAGTTCGTCGGCGACCCGCTCGAACGCGGGCAGCCCGGCGGGATCGACCGCCGGGTCCGGGATACTCCAGTGCACCCGTCGCGGATGCCCGGAAAACTCAGGACAGACTTCCTTGACCCGGTCGCACAGGGTGATCACGTGGTCGAACCGCTGACCAGTGAACTCGTCGGAGTGTTTGGGCCTGGCCTCGGCCAGGTCGACGCCGCGCGCGGCCATGACACTCACCGCGTGCGGATGGATCGGCTTGGGGCGGCTACCCGCGCTGAAGGACTCCACGGCGCCGGCGGTACGGTCTCGCAGCAACGCTTCAGCCATCTGCGAACGCGAGCTGTTACCCGTACACAGGAACAACACCCGCCCGGTTGGTGAACCGGCTGGCCTGGGGTGGGTGAGCCGCAGCCCGGGATGCAAGGCGGCGCCGGTGCCGGACAGCAGGTCCCCGCAGTGGGCCAGGTCGAGCGAGTAGTAGGTGTCGCGACCGTCGGCGCTGCTGCGCCGCACAGTCACCAGCTCAGCCTTGCGCAGCTTGCCCAGGTGATATGACACCAGGTTCTGTGGCTGGCCGAGCAGCGCGGTCAACTCGCGCACCGCGAGGTCACCGCAGGCCAACTCGCTCAGTAGCCGCCACCGCACCGGGTGCCCCGCGGCGGTCACGAACGCGGGCGGCGCGATGGAGCCGACTGCCTCTGGCATCACGTCCGCAGATTACATCAATCTGATTTGATGCAACAGAGGATCGAGGCCAGCTGTCAGTGTGCTGTCAGTTCGGGATGTGAATCACCGGTAGTTCGCCGTCGCCGTACCGGTCCTCCCCGGTCAGGATCGATGCGTCGTGTTCGAGGACGGCCAGCACCGTGCTCGCCAGGTCGACGCGACCCGTCACCGTGCGCCAGAAGCTGAGTTCGTGCCAGGAGTGCCCCTCGGTGGAGAGCACCTCGCAGGCGTCGAGAGTCAGCAGCCGGTGAAGGCTCGCCCGCTCCTTCGGGTCGCTGACGATCGCCATGGCCTCCGCTGCGGTCACCGCGGTGACGCCGAACCTGTTGCGGTCCTGGATGACCTCGTGCAGCGGCTCCCCGACATGCACGGACCCCGCCAGGTAGGCCAGCAGTGCCGACCGGTCCAGCACGAGCCGGACGGGCCGGTCGTCGTCGGTCACGCGGCCGGTTGGTCGACAGCGCCGGCGGCGGCGTCCACCGCGTGTTGGCGTGCCCGTTCGCGAAGAGCCCTGCGGCGCTCCGGCGACCAGTCGGCCTCCACTGCGGCCCGGCGGGCGCGTGCCTCGGCAACGCCCTGCCCGGTGATCTGAATCCCCTGGTGGGCCAGCTCCGCGTCCAGGGCGTCCAGACGCATCCGGTCACGGACCGCCTGGGTGATGTACGCGCTGGCGTTGGACTCGCGCTCCAGGCGCTCAGCCACGTCGGGTGGCACGGAGATCGACAGTTTCCGCATCGCGCTGGTCATACCACGGACCGTACGCCGGTAGCACCGCGTTGGCGACCGTTGACGGCCGTGTCGGCGCGAGCGGTCGCGTTTCGCAAGGTGGACACCGCCGACGGGCGGCCGGAGCGGACCGCCTACCGTCGTGCCCGTGACCGAGACACTGCTGCCCACACCAACGCCGGCCGACACGCCATCGGCCCGGCGCGGGGGCGTCGCCGCCGTGGGCCTGGTGCTCGGCGGGGCACTGTCGGTGCAGTTCGGGTCCGCCGTGGCCGCATTGCTCTTCCCGCGCACCGGGGTGGCCGGCGCGGTGACCCTGCGGCTGACGATCTCGGCGTTGCTGCTGCTCGTCGTGTGCCGGCCCCGACTGCGCGGGTACGACCGGTCCGCCTGGCTCGCGGCGGGCGCGTTCGGGCTGGCGCTGGCCGGCATGAACTCGCTGTTCTACCAGGCCATCGAACGCATCCCGCTGGGCCTGACGGTGACGCTTGAGGTGCTCGGCCCGTTGGCACTGTCGGTGTTCAGCGCCCGACGACTGGCCAGCTGGGGCTGGGCGGGGCTGGCGTTGACCGGGGTGGCGCTGCTCGGGCAGGGCGGCTTCGACCGGCTGAACCCCGCCGGAGTTGCCTTCGCGTTCGGCGCGGGCGCGATGTGGGCCGCGTACATCGTGCTGAGCGCCCGGGTCGGCGGGCGGTTCCCGGGCGCGGACGGGCTGGCTCTGGCGCTGACCCTCGCCGCGCTGGTGACCCTGCCACTGGGCATCGTCGACGGCGGTGCGGTGCTGCTCGACCCACGGGTGCTGGCGCTCGGCACCGTCCTCGCGGTGCTCGCCTCCGGGCTGCCCTACACCCTGGAGTTGCTGGCGCTGCGGCGGATGCCCACCGCCACCTTCGCGGTGCTGATGAGCCTCGGCCCGGCCATCGCCACGCTCGCCGGGTGGCTGGTGCTGCGGCAGGCACTGACCCTGCTGGAGTGCGCCGCCATCGTGCTGGTCATCGCGGCCAGCATCGGAGCGGTACGGGTCAACGCAGCAACCGCAGGGCGCCCGAGACGGCGGTGATCGTCACCGGCAGGTCCAGGGAGCGTTCCCCGTCGGCGTACGTGGTGATGCCCGCGGCGGCCAACTCCACCGTGCGGGCACGGAAGCTGCGCACGAGCGGATGGCTGACGTGGGTGCCCTGGTAGATGCGCGGCTTCACCCGGATCAGGGTCCGCCGGTTGACCCGGCCAGCCACCACCACGTCGAGCAGCCCGTCGGTCGGGTCGGCGTCGGGGCAGATCCGCATACCCCCGCCGTACGTCGGGCAGTTGCCCACGGCCACCAGCACCGCGTCCAACTCGTGCGGCACCCCGTCGAGGCGCAGCGTGTAGCGCCGGGGCCGCAGCCGGGCCAGCTCGACCAGGATCGCCAGGTCGTAGCGGCGGGGGCCGCGCGGCCAGCGCATCCGGTTGGCCCGCTCGTTGACGATCGCGTCGAACCCGGCCCCGAGCACCGCCCCGTACCAGCGCTCCATACCGTCGGCCCCGGTCATCCGGGCCAGGTCGACCGGCCGGCTCCGGCCGTCGCGCAGCGCTGACGCGATCACGTCCGCCGCCACCAGCGGGTCGGCCGGAAACCCGGTGTCCAGGGCGAAGTCGTTGCCGGTGCCGGCGGGGATCGGACCGAACGGCACGTCGGTACCGGCGACGGCCTGCAACGCCCGGTGCACGGTGCCGTCCCCGCCGATCGTCACCAGGGCGCCAGCACCATCGGCGACCGCGGCACGGCAGGCTGCCTCCGCCTCGGCGGGGCTGGACGCCGGCAGCAACCGGACTGCCCGACCGGCAGCGGCCAAACCGTCCAGAAGCCGGGGCAGCAGAGAGCGGTGCCGTCCCCGACCAGCGGTCGGGTTGGCGAGCACGGCGACCGGGCCGGGCAGGTGATCGTCTGCGGTCACGGGCAGCACCGTACCGGTCGGACACCCACCGTTCACCGGGGGCGGGCGCGATCACGATCAGTCGCCGCGTCGGCGCGCGGGGTGAGGTCGCGAACGCACCGACGCCGCCCCCGGGAAACGGGGACGGCGTCGGTGAACCGGGCGGCGCGGGGCCGTCAGGTCATGTCGTCGTAGCGCCTCTCGATCGGCGCCGGTGCGGCGATCGGATCGGGTACGCCGATCGGCGCGGTGGCGTCGACCCGCTGCCCGGCCACGACCGGGTCCGCGTCGAACTCCAACGGCGACACCTCGTCGTCGTCGATGCCCGCGTAGATCTCCTTGCCCCGCCCACGCCGCTTGTCGTTGATGAACGCGATGCCCACCGCCACGAAATACAGCAGCGAGAGGGAGGCCGCCAGCAGGGTCATGCCGAACGGACCCGGATCTGGTGTGGCGATTGCGGCGAAGGCGAAGCAGATGAAGATGACCGCCCGCCACCAGCTCAGCAGTCGCCGGGCGCTGGCGATCCCGGCGAAGTTGAGCATGAGCAGGATCAGCGGGAACTCGAACGCCACCCCGAACAGCAGGATCATGTTCGTGATGAACGCGATGTAGGCGCTGACCTCGAACTGGTTCGAGAGCCCACCCACCCCGGACTCCATCAGGAACCCGAGCCCCTTGTCCACCACGACGTAGGCCAGCATCGCACCGGCGGCGAACAGCGGCGCGGCGATCGATACGAAGACGTAGGCCCACTTGCGCTCGTGCCGGTGCAGACCGGGGGCGATGAACGCCCAGAGCTGGTAGAGCCAGACCGGCCCGCCGATGATCAGGCCGAGCCAGAGCGCCAGCTTCAGCTTCAGCACGAAACCGGTGGTCGGTGCCAGCGCCAAGAGGTCCTGACAGTTGCCCAACGCGTCCGTGGTGTCGGGCAGCCGGCAGTAGGGCTGTTTCAGAAGCAGGAAGACCGGGTCGGCGAGCACGAACCCGACGATCAGGCCGCCAACGATTGCCAGCGAGGCGCGGAACAGTCGGTTGCGCAGCTCACGAACATGCTCGATGAGCGTCATCGAGCCGTCGGCGGCCCGCTCGAAGGTGCTCGGGCCGCGTTTACGCAGTGCGAAGGCCACGGTGGTGGGGCCCTTCGGTCAGTTGTCGCGGACGCGGTGCACCGGGTCGACGACCGGCTGCTGCACCGGCGCCTGCTGGTACGGCGCCTGCTGCGGCTGCGGGGCGTACGGCGCCTGCTGCCCGGCGTGCGGCGGCAGCGGCTGGTAGCCGGCCTGCGCGTCGGCCTTCTCGGCGAGGTCGCGGTCGTCGTCCTGCAGGCTCTTGGTCTCGGCCTTGATGATCCGCAGCGACCGACCCAGCGAACGGGCCGCATCAGGGAGGCGCTTCGCACCGAAGAGCAGGATCAGCACAACCACGAGAACAGCGATGTGCCACGGCTTGAGGGCACCCATGAGAAGCTCCAGTCGCTCTGTGTCCGAGGGGTGGTTCGCAGCCCATCGTACGTGCGGATCGGCTGGTTGCCACCCGCCGGGTGGTGGTGGTCTGGCCCAAAGAGTGAAGTCTTGACCAACGCGCGATGATCCGTCAACCGCCGCCGAGGCGAGGGCCCGGTCAGCCGCGCTTAGCCTTGATCAACATCATGCGCCGCTGCGCGGTGTCGAGTTGATGTTGGATGCCCTCGGCGCGCTGCTGCAACGCCTCGGCGGTCTCCCGCAGCGCCTCGGCCTCGCCCGCCCGCCGCTGCAACCCCACCGCGGCGCGGCGCAGCCGAGGCAGCCGGGTCAGCACCGCACGCACGGCCAGCGCAAGCACCACGAGCGGAAGCAGCACCACCGCGAGCACGATCCAGATCAGCACGGCGGTCAGCCTACTGGGTGCGGCCGGCCGCTGCCGGGTCACCCGACGGCACGCTGAGCGGCGCCCCCGCCTCAGACGTCACGGAATCAGACACGGACCGTCGGGGCGCCGCCGTGGGGGCAGGCACGGCGTACGCGTCCAACGCGCTGGCCGCCGCCGCCCGCACCTGCTCGGCCAGCTCCACCGGGGCGACCACGGTGGCGTCCGGGCCGAGGCCCAGCACGAACCGGCGAGCCCACCCCAGGTCGGTCACCCGCAGGGAGACGAGCCACTGATCGCCGTCGCCGGCCTCCACCCGCTCACACGGGTAGTACTCGGTGATCCACCGCTCGCCCCGGCCGATGCGCAGCGTGATCAACGGCAGGTCGGGTGAGGGGCGGAAGACACCCTCGGTGAGATCGTGCGGGACGGCCTGCGGCGGGACCGTCGCTGGCTCGTCCAACTCGGTGATCGCGTCGATCCGGTCGGCGCGGAACAGCCGGACCGCCTCGGCGCGCCGACACCACGCCTCCACGTACGCCCGGCCGCCGACCATCAGCATCCGCAACGGGTCGATGACGCGCTCGGTGGTCTCGTCCCGGGCCGCGGTGTAGTAGGTGATCCGCAGCGCCTTTCCGCCCTCCACGGCGGCACGCAGCGCCTCGACCCGCCGGGTGTCCCCGGGCAGCCGGACCGCCACCGGCGCGCCCACCAGGTCCCCCGCGGCCTCGATCTTGGCCAGGGCCCGTTCGACGGCCTCGCGGTTGGCCACACCGGGCGTCTCGGCGAGCATCCGCAGCGCCACCACCAGCGCGAGGGCCTCGTCCGGGGTGAGCCGCAACGGCCGGTCGATGCCGGCGTCGTAGGTGATGGTCACCCGGTCACCGTCGAACGCCATGTCGATCAGGTCACCGGGGCCGTAACCGGGCAGCCCGCACACCCACAGCAGCTCCAGGTCCTCCCGTAGCTGCCGCTCGGTGACACCCAGGTCACCGGCCGCCTCGGCGATCTCGATGCCCGGCCGGGCCAGCAGGTAGGGCACCAGGTTGAGCAGTCGAGCCAGCCGGTCGGCGGACGCGCGCGAACCGCCCCGGGCGGCCGGGCGGGTCACCGGGCACCACCGGTGGCGGCCAGCTCGTCGTGTCGGACGGCAATCTCCTTGAGTCGTTGGATGACGGCCTCGCGGACCTCCGGCGGGTCGAGCACCCGCACGTCCGGGCCGTAACCGACCAGGTGGCCGGCCAGCCCGTCCGGATCCGCGTACGGCAGGACCAACCGGTCGCCGTCCGGCCCGCTGGTCACCTCCACCGCCCAGCGGCGCAGCCCGGCGGCGCGGCCCGGTGCGGCCAGCACGGTGGCCCGGCCGGTGCGCTCCACGGGACCCGACCAGCGGGCCACGTGGCTGATCAGGTCGACGTCGGCCGGCGGCTCGTACGCGCCGGACGCGCCGGTCACCCGGACCGTGCCGACGACCCGGGACAGCCGGAAACAACGGGTCGCCGCCCGGTCCAGGTCGTGACCCACCACATACCACCGGCCGCGCCAGCAGACCACGCCCCACGGTTGCAGCCGCCGACGGCTCGGCGCGTCGCGGTCGGGCACCCGGTAGTCGAAGCCGACCTCGCGCCGGTCCCGGGCGGCGGCGGTCAGCGGCGCGAACGCCGGATCGACCGTGACCATCGGCTCCAGACCAAGGGTGGCCTGCGGGTCCACATCCACCCCGGCGGCTCGCAGCTTGGCCAGCCCGGACGACGCGGCGGCGGCCAGCCCGGCGTGCTGCCACAGCCGAGCGGCGATGCCCACCGCCGCGGCCTCGTCGGGTTCGAGCAGGATGTCGGGCAACGCGTATTCGCGGTGGGCGATCCGGTAGCCGGGCTCGGCATCGAAGGCGCTCGCCGTGCCGGTCTCCAGTGGCACACCCAACTCGCGCAGCTCGGCCTTGTCCCGCTCGAACTTGCGCTGGAACGCTTCGTGGTCACGCGCGTCGTCGGGGTCGTGCTCGTAGCCGGGCACGGTCGCGGCGATCTGCGCGGCGGTCAGGAACCGTCGCGTGGACAGGAGGCAGATCACCAGGTTGACCAGGCGTTCGGTGCGGGTCCGCGACACGCCGTAGACGCTAGCAGCCGACACGCCCGCGACGTGCACCCACGCGGGCGTGCCGCACAACTGTTCGGATCGGTGGTGTCGGCGGGCTCGTGCGGCGGTTCGCCGTCGCCGGTCATAGGGTGGCCCTCATGTCGCAACCGGAGCTCAAGACCGAGAGCGTCGGCACCGTCGTCGTCGCGGGCGCCGCCAACCTCGCCATCGCGGTCGCCAAGCTGATCGCCGGGGTGATCTCCGGCTCGGCCGCGATGCTCTCCGAGGCGGCCCACTCGGTCGCCGACACGACCACCGAGGTGCTGCTCTATCAGGCGCTGCGCCGCGGGGCACGACCGGCGGACCAGCGGCACCCCTTCGGCTATGGCAAGGAGAGCTACGTCTGGGCGTTCTTCGCCGCGATGTTCACCTTCGTGGCTGGCGCCGGTTTCGCCGTCACCCACGGCGTCACGACGATCCTGGTGCACGAGCACAGCGGCGACTACCTGGTCTCGTACATCGTCCTGGCGGTGTCGTTCGTCATCGAGTCGATCTCGCTGGCCCGGGCCCTGCGACAGGTCCGCAGCGAGTCGAAGCGCTGGGGGACCACTCCCCGACGCTTCCTGCGCCTGACCGCCGACACCACCGTCAAGGCGGTCTTCCTGGAGGACAGCGCGGCCCTGATCGGTCTGCTGCTGGCCGCGGCCGGCGTCGGCCTGTCCCACGTCACGGGCGACGAGGTCTGGGACGGCATCGCGTCGATCCTGATCGGGTTGCTGCTGCTGACGGTCGCCGGGATCCTCGCCGCCAACAACCTGTCGCTGCTGGTCGGCCGGGCCGTCCCGGACCGGCTGCGCCACGAGATCGAGCAGGAACTGACCGGGCTGCCCGAGGTGGAGCGGATCGACACCCTGATGACCATGCAGCTCGGCCCGGACGACATCCTGGTCGCCGCGAAGGTCGACTTCCGCGACGATGCCACCGGCGCGGCCATCGAGGCCAGCGCCGAGGAGGCCGAACGACGGCTGACCGGGCGCTACCCGGAGATCCGCTACGTCTTCCTCGACCCCACCCGCTCGTTGCCGGGCGCCACCGGCCGGGCCCGGTACACCCAGGCCGATCCGGCGGCCGGCGACGAGCCCCACCGCCGCTGAACCACGGCCACGGCCGCACCCGGGCGCGGGCCGCCGCGCCCGCGCGGCTAGCGTGCCCGTCATGGTGCGATGGCGTACGGGGACGGTGGTGACGCTGCGACGGCAGTGGACCGGGGCGGTGGAGCTGGACGTGGACCTGCCCGACGGCACGCGCATGCGGGCGCTGGCCTACCCCGAGCTGGTCGGCACGCCCGAGCCCGGCGACCGGGTGCTGCTCAACGCCGGTGCGCTGCTGATGGGGCTGGGCACCGGCGGGTACGCCCTGGTGGTTGCCCTGCCGGACCGGCTGCCGCCGGACCCGCCGGAGGTCAGCGACACCCGCGATGCCGGGCACCTGGTCAAGGCCCGCTACACGCCGTTGCAGCCGATCCTGCTCGGCGTCGACGAGGAGGCGTCCCCGCACCGCGACGTGCTGGCCGACGCGGACGACCTCGGCGGTCTGCCGGTGGTGACCGCCGACCTGCACTCGGCGCTGCCGGCGATCCTGGCCGGCATCCGGGCCGACGCCCCGCAGGCGCGGGTGGCGTACCTGCTCACCGACGGTGGGGCACTGCCGGCCTGGTTCTCCCGCACCCTCGCGGGGCTGCGCGCGGAACTGGCCGGCACGATCACCGTCGGGCAGGCCTTCGGCGGCGATCTGGAGGCCACCACCCTGCACGGCGGTCTGCTCGCCGCCCGGTACGTGCTGGGCGCGGACGTGGCCATCGTGGCCCAGGGGCCCGGCAACCTGGGCACCGGCACCCGGTGGGGGTTCTCCGGCGTCGCCGTCGGCGAGGCGGTCAACGCGATCGCCACCCTGGGTGGCCGGCCGGTCGGCTCGCTGCGCATCTCCGACGCCGACGCCCGCCCCCGCCACCGGGGCGTGTCGCACCACAGTCTCACCGCGTACGGCCGGGTGGCGCTCGCCCCGGCGGAGCTGGTGGTGCCCGACGACCTGCACCCGGGGCTGGCTGCCGAGGTGGACGCGTCGTTGGCGCCGCTGGCCGCCCGGCACCGGATCGTCCGGGTGCCCGCCAAGGGTCTCGACGCCGCGCTGCGCGCCAGCTCGGTGCCGCTGTCCACCATGGGCCGTGGTCTCGACGCCGACCACGCGTACTTCGTGGCCGCGGCCGCGGCCGGTCGCCACGCCGCCACGCTGCTCCCCTAAGGACCCCACCCCTCACCCTCCGCCCCGTTGATCATGGGGTTATTGCCCGCCGCCTCGGCGTGTCATGGCAATAACCTCATGATCAACGCGAGCTGGGGTTGGTCAGGGGGGTTAGGCCAGGAAGATCAGGGCGAGCCAGCCGCCGACGATGAGCACCAGCGCCAGGGCCAGCACCCACGTCGGCACGGTGTATTCGCCGCGGCGGTTACGGTCGACCTCGGCGCGGATCTTGTCCCGCCGACGTTCGACCCAGTTCTGCCGCTCAGTGCCGCGCTCAGGGCGGTCGGGAGGTCCGGAAGTCGTCATGGCGCGCTCAGCTTACCGGGCCGCGCAGCTAGCCGAACCGCTGAGCCCACCGGGTTGGCCGGCCCCGCCGGTGAACGCCACCACCGGGGCCGGCACACCCGTCACATGCTGGCGATCAGCCGCTCCACCCGCTCGTCGTACGCCCGGAACGGGTCCTTGCAGAGCACGGTGCGCTGCGCCTGGTCGTTGAGCTTCAGGTGCACCCAGTCGACGGTGAAGTCCCGTCGCTTCTCCTGGGCGTGCCGGATGAACTCGCCGCGCAGCCGGGCCCGGGTGGTCTGCGGCGGAGTCTCCTTGGCCTCGAAGATCTCCGGGTCGGTGGCCACCCGGTCGACCTCGCCGCGCCGCTCCAGCAGCCCGTAGAGGCCCCGACCGCGACGCACGTCGTGGTAGGCCAGATCCATCTGCGCCACCCGGGGGTGCGACAGCGGCAGGTCGTGCTTGCGCTGGTAGCGCTCGATCAGCCGCAGCTTGCTGACCCAGTCGATCTCCCGGGAGACCGGCTCCAGGTCCCCGGTCTCCACCGCGTTCAACACCCGTCCCCACAGCTCGACGACCCGCTTGGCGGCCTGGTCGCCGCCGCGGCGCTCGACGAACTCGGTGGCCTTGGCCAGGTATTCCTGCTGGATGTCCAGGGCACTGACTTCCTTGCCGTTGGCCAGCCGCACCTTGCGCCGGCCGGTGATGTCGTGCGACACCTCCCGGATCGCCCGGATCGGGTTCTCCAGCGACAGGTCGCGCATCACCACCCCGGCCTCGATCATCCGCAGCACGATGTCGGCGGTGCCGACCTTGAGCAGCGTGGTGACCTCGTTCATGTTCGAGTCACCGACGATCACATGCAGCCGTCGGTAACGCTCGGCGTCGGCGTGCGGCTCGTCGCGGGTGTTGATGATCGGGCGGCTGCGGGTGGTCGCCGAGGAGACGCCCTCCCAGATGTGCTCGGCACGCTGCGACAGGCAGTAGACCGCGCCGCGCGGGGTCTGCAGGACCTTGCCGGCCCCACAGATCAGCTGCCGGGTGACCAGGAACGGGATGAGCACGTCGGCGAGCCGACCGAACTCACCGTGCCGGGAGACCAGGTAGTTCTCGTGGCAGCCGTACGAGTTTCCCGCCGAATCGGTGTTGTTCTTGAACAGGTAGATCTCACCCGCGATGCCCTCGTCGTGCAGTCGCTTCTCCGCGTCGACGAGCAGGCCCTCCAGGATCCGCTCGCCAGCCCGGTCGTGGGCGACAAGATCGGTCACCGAGTCGCACTCCGGTGTGGCGTACTCCGGATGCGACCCGACGTCCAGGTAGAGCCGGGCCCCATTGCGCAGGAAGACGTTGCTCGACCGACCCCAGGACACCACGCGCCGGAACAGATACCGCGCGACCTCGTCCGGGGACAGCCGCCGCTGCCCGCGATAGGTGCAGGTGACGCCGTACTCGGTCTCGAGGCCGAAGATTCGCCGCTCCATGGTGAGACATTAGCCGCCCGGAGGCCCGGTTCGTCACTGTCACACCACAGGTCGTGCCCCGGGGGCGGTCACATACCGGTTGAGTGCGACATTCCGTCCGGCCCGAGGCTCGCCACGAACCGGCGGCAGTTGTCGTACTCCGGCAGCAGGCCGCGCTCGCGGGCCTGCGCCAGGGTCGGTGCCGCGTCGTCCCGCGCGGACAGCAGCGGAACGTCGGCCGGCCACTCGACGCCCAACTCCTCGTCCAGTGGGTGCACCGCGTGCTCGCCGGTCGGGTTGTAGCTGGCCGAGCAGAGGTAGCTCAACGTCGCATCGTCGGTCAGCGCGCAGAAACCGTGCCCCAGACCCTCGCTGAGGTAGACCGCCCGGCGGTCGGTGTCGTCCAGCCGGACGCCCTCCCAACGACCGAAGGTCGGCGAACCCACCCGCAGGTCCACGATCACGTCGAGGACCGCGCCGCGCACACAGGTGACGTACTTGGCCTGCCCGGGCGGAACGTCGGCGAAGTGGATGCCACGCACCACGCCGCGCGCGGAGACCGACAGGTTGGCCTGGGCCAGGCGCATCGGGTGCCCCACCGCCTCGGCGAGCTTGTCGAAGCGGTACCACTCCATGAACATGCCGCGCGGGTCGCCGTGCTGCTGGGGGGTGATCTCCCAGGCGCCCTCGATGCTCAACTCCCGGATCTTCACCACGCCACCCCGTGACTGCCGTTCGGCTCGGCCAGCAGACCGAGCAGGTAGTCGCCGTAACCGCTCTTGGTCAACGGCGCGGCCAGCGCGCGCAGCTGGTCGTCGTCGATGAGGCCAGCCCGCCAGGCCACCTCCTCGACACAGCCGATCTTGAGGCCCTGCCGTTCCTCGACCACCCGGACGAACTCGGCCGCCTGCATCAGGGAGGTGAACGTGCCGGTGTCCAGCCAGGCGGTGCCCCGATCCAGCACCGTCACCGACAGCTCCCCGGTCTCCCGGTACACCTCGTTGACCGCCGTGATCTCCAGCTCGCCGCGGGCGCTCGGGGTGAGCTTGCGGGCGATGTCCACCACCCGGTTGTCGTAGAAGTACAGGCCGGGCACCGCGTAGCGGGACTTCGGACGGGCCGGCTTCTCCTCGATCGAGAGCACCCGACCGGCGCCGTCGAAGTCGACCACGCCGTACTCCTGCGGGTTGGACACCTGGTAGGCGAAGACCCGCCCGCCGACCGGGTCACCGTGCGCGGCGAGCTGCCGGCCCAGACCCACGCCGTGGAAGATGTTGTCGCCGAGGATCAGCGCCACCGACTCGGCGCCGATGAAATCCGCACCGAGGATGAACGCCTGCGCGATGCCCTCCGGGCGCTCCTGGCTGACGTACTCCAGGCTCAGCCCGAACTGGCTGCCGTCGCCGAGCAGCCGACGGAACTGGTCCTGGTCCTCCGGAGTCGTGATCACCAGGATCTCCCGCACCCCGGACATCACCAGGGTGGAGAGCGGGTAGTAGACCATCGGCTTGTCGAAGACCGGCATCAGCTGCTTCGAGACCGCCCGGGTGATCGGCCAGAGCCGGGAGCCGGTGCCGCCAGCAAGTAGGATTCCACGCACCGGGGAAGAGTAGCGGCACAAACGCCGGGTGCGCCGGAGGGTCACACGCCACGCGCCGCACCAAACTTCGCGTAGACTTCCCGACCCGTGAGGATCCTCGTCACCGGCGGAGCCGGATTCATCGGGTCGGAGTACGTTCGCCTGCTGCTGGGCAAGCCCCTCGGCAGTGCCGACGGCGTGCCGCCGATCGAGCCGGCGGTCGTGACCGTGCTCGACAAGCTGACCTACTCGGGCAACCTGGCCAACCTCGACCCCGTCCGCGACGACCCGCGACTGCGGTTCGTCCAGGGCGACATCTGCGACCCGACCATCGTCGACGAGGTCGTCGCCGGCCACGACGTGATCGTGCACTTCGCCGCCGAATCACACGTCGACCGGTCCATCGCCGGCGCCGCCCCGTTCGTCACCACGAACGTGCTCGGCACCCAGACCCTCCTCGACGCCGCGCTGCGCCACCGCACCGGCCGCTTCGTGCACGTCTCCACCGACGAGGTCTACGGCTCCATCGACGAAGGCTCCTGGACCGAAACCTGGCCCCTCGCACCGAACTCCCCCTACTCGGCGTCGAAGGCCGGCTCCGACCTCCTCGCCCTGGCCTACCACCGCACCCACGGCATGGACGTCGTCGTCACCCGCTGCTCCAACAACTACGGCCCATACCAGTACCCCGAAAAGGTCATCCCCCTGTTCGTCAGCAACCTCCTCGACGGCGGCACCGTCCCCCTCTACGGCGACGGCGGCAACATCCGCGACTGGCTGCACGTCCACGACCACTGCCGCGGCATCGCCCTCGTCCAGCAGAAGGGCCGCGCCGGCGAGGTCTACAACATCGGCGGCGGCACCGAACTGACCAACAAGGAACTCACCGGCCTACTCCTCGACGCCTGCGACGCCGGCTGGGACCGCGTCGTCAAAGTCACCGACCGCAAGGGCCACGACCGCCGCTACTCCCTCGACATCACCAAGATCCACGAAGAGCTCGGCTACACCCCCAGCATCACCCTCGACCAGGGCCTCGCCGACACCGTCACCTGGTACCGCGACAACCGCACCTGGTGGGAACCCCTCAAGACCACACCCACCGCATGACCCGACCACTCGTCACCGGCGCCGGCGGGATGCTCGGCCGGGACCTGGTCACCGTGCTGCACACCCGGTCCGACCTCAAGGTGACCGCGGCCGGCCGCGCCGACCTGGACGTCACCGATCCCGCCGCCGTCCGCGAGGCGGTCGCCGAGCACGACATCGTGATCAACACGGCGGCGTGGACCAACGTCGACGGCGCCGAAACCAACGAGGCGGCAGCCACCGCCGTCAACGGCACCGGCGTGGCGAATCTCGCATCGGCGTGTGCCGCCAACGGCGCGCGGCTCATCCACATCTCCACCGACTACGTTTTCTCCGGTGACGCGCAGACCCCCTACCCGGAGGACGCGCCCACCGCGCCGGTCAACGCCTACGGCCGGGGCAAGCTGGTCGGCGAGCAGGCCGTCACCCGGCTGCTGCCCGACAACGGGTACGTCGTCCGCACCGCCTGGCTGTACGGCGCGCACGGGCCGAACTTCGTGGCCACCATGCTCCGGCTCGCCGGTCAGCGGGAGTACATCGACGTGGTCGACGACCAGCACGGCCAGCCCACCTCGTCCTACCGGCTCGCCGAACAGCTCGTCGCACTCGCCGACGCCGCCCTGGAGGGTCGGGCCGCTCCCGGCGTCTACCACAGCACCTGCGCCGGCCAGACGACCTGGTACGGACTGGCCCGCGCCGTGTTCACGCTGGCCGGTCTGGACCCGGACCGGATCCGACCCACCACCAGCGACCGGTATCCTCTTCCTGCCCCCCGCCCGGCGTACAGTGTGCTAGGGCACAGCCGCTGGGCGGCCGCAGGCCTGCCGCCGCTCCCCGAGTGGCACGCCACCCTGGTCGACGCGTTCGGCTCCCCCGCTCCGCCCGCTCCGTGGAAGGTCCCATGAAGCTCACGCTCGTCACCGGCCTGACCGGCCTGATCTTGCTGGCCACAATCGTCGAGCTGCTCCGCCGCCGTCAGCTCCGCGAGAAGTACGGCATGCTCTGGCTCGGCGTCCTGATCATCGTCATCCCCCTGTCGCTCTTCCCCCGCCTATTGGACAACGTCGCCGAGCTGCTTGGCGTCGCCTCCGGCGTGAGCCTCGTGCTCTTCCTCGGCATCATCTTCCTGCTGCTGGTCTGCGTGCACCTCAGCTGGGAGGTCAGCCACCTGGAAGAAGAGACCCGCACCCTGGCAGAAGACTTCGCCCTGCTCCGCACGGAGATCGACGCGGACCGGGCGGCCCGAGACGAACTGGTGCGCACCGATGGTTAACGGCAAGCGGGTCCTGATCATCATCCCGGCGTTCAACGAGTCCGGCTCGATCGCCGACGTCGTCGGCGAGGTCCGTGGCGAACTGCCCGGCGTCGACGTGATCGTCGTCGACGACGGCTCCGCCGACCGCACCGCCGCGGTCGCCGCCGCAGCCGGCGCCCGGGTCGCCAAACTGCCGTACAACCTCGGCGTCGGCGGCGCCATGCGGGTGGGTTACCGGTACGCCCGCGACCACGACTACGACGTCGCCATCCAGATCGACGCGGACGGCCAGCACGACCCCCGGTACGTGCCGAAGCTCGTCGACCTGCTCGACGAGACCGACCTGGTGATCGGCGCCCGGTTCGCCGGCGAGGGTGACTACAACGTCCGCGGCCCCCGCCGCTGGGCCATGGTCATGCTCTCCGGCGTGCTGTCCCGCGTTGCCCACACCAAGCTCACCGACACCACCTCCGGGTTCCGAGCCGCCAACCGCCGGGTGATCGACATGTTCGCCACCTGGTACCCGGTGGAGTACCTGGGTGACACCGTGGAGACGCTGGTGCACACCGCCCGACGCGGCTACACCATCCGCCAGGTACCGGTGGCCATGCGCAAGCGGATGGCGGGCACCCCCAGCCACTCCCCCGCCAAGGCCATGATCTACCTCGGCCGCGCCTTCGCCGTCCTCACGTTGGCGCTCATTCGCCGGTGATCCGCAGGCTCCTGAGTCTCGTCCCACCGGGCACCGTCGCCGTCGGCGCCGGCCTGGCCCTGCTGGGGCTCGCCTCCTACGTCCACCTGGCGGTCGCCGGGCACAGCCTCACCGGGGCGGACTACAACTCCCTCTCGGTGCTCTGGTCGATCGTCTTCACCCTCGGCATCGGCCTGTTCATGCCGGTCGAGCAGGAGGTCGCCCGACTCGTCGCCGCCCGGCACAGCCAGGGCCTCTCCCCCGGGCCGGTACTGGCCCGAGGGGCGGCCCTGGCCGCCGGCCTGCTCGCCGCCGTGGTCGCGCTGATCATCGTCGCCCGGGAGCCGCTCGCCGACCGGCTCTTCGGCGGCGACGGCACCATGGTCGCCGTCCTGATCGGCGCGCTGGCCGGGCTCGCCATCGCGCACACCACCCGCGGCGTCCTCTCCGGCCTGCAACTCTTCCCCTGGTACGGCACCCAGCTCGGCATCGACGGCGGCCTGCGGATCGCGCTCGTCGCCGTGCTCGGGCTCAACGGCGTCACCAACCCCGTCTGGTACGGCGCGGTGCTGGTCGTCGCGCCCGTCGCCGGCGCCATCCTCACCGCGCCGCCGGTCCTGCGGGCCATCGGGGGCGGGGCACCCGTGGCCTGGGCGACCCTGCTGCGCGGCCTCGGTCTCCTCACCGCATCCAGCCTGCTCGCGCAGGTCGTGGTCAACATCGGCGTGATCAACGTCAAGGTGCTGGACCCGGACGACGTGGAGACCGCCGGCGCACTGCTCTCCGCGCTGGTGCTGGTCCGGATCCCGCTGTTCGTCTTCGCGTCGCTGCAGGCATCACTGCTACCCGGCCTCGCCACCACGGCCGCCACCGGTGACCTCGCCGGCTTCCACACCCTGCTGCGCCGGGCACTCGGCATCGTCACCGCGCTCGGCCTCACCGGGGCCGTGACCGCCGTGCTGCTCGGCCCGTGGCTGGTGCAGACCCTCTTCGACGCTCCCGGCCTCGGCCACGTCGACTTCGCCTGGCTCGCCGTCGCCACCCTCGCCTACCTGTGGGCGATGGTCCTCGGCCAGGCCCTGCTCGCTCTCAACCGGCACCGGGCACAGGCCCTCGCCTGGGCCATCGGCGTGGCCGCGCTCGTCGTCGCCACGCTCGCCCCGGTCTCCACCGCGCTGCGAGTCGAGCTCGGCTACGCCATCGGCTCCGTCGTGGTGGCCGCCGTCATGGCCGTGCTGCTGCGCACCCGCACTGCCCGCTCGGCACCCACCCACACCCCTCCCCTCGAGGCTGTCACGCCTGGAGTAACCGGAGTGTCGTGAGCATGGCAGCCCGCCGCTGCGGTTGGACACGCAGCGGCGGGCGGCCATGGAACTCGGCCGCCCGCCGCACTGCCCGTTGTTACTTGCCGTCCGCCGGCTTGTCCTCCAGGTCCGCGGACGCCGCCGACGTCGTCGGCTTGTGCGACTCCTCGGTCGGCTGCGCCGGCGTGTCCGGACCACCCGCCTCCGCCGACTGCTCGGCGGCGGACACATCCCCGTCCAGCAACGCGGTCAACGCCGCACCGGTGATCCGGCGGAACGAACGCCCAACGCGGTGGCGGTCCAACACCGCCACCTCCAACTGGTTGGCGGCGATCGTCCGAGCAGCGCCGCCCTCACCACCAACCGTGCTCAACGCCTGCACCGCCACCCGGGCCGCCTCGGAGAGGGACATGTCCGCGCGGTGCTGCGACTTCAGCACGCCGGTGATCGCCTCGGCCTGGCCACCCATGGCCATCCGCCCCGGCTCGTCGTTGACCGAGCCGTCGTACGTCAGCCGGTACAACTCGTCATCGTCCGCGGTGGCCCCGACCTCCGCCACGCAGATCTCCACCTCGAACGGCTTCGACTGCTCGGTGAAGATCGCACCCAGCGTCTGCGCGAACGCGTTGGCCAAGGCCCGGCCGGTGACGTCACGCCTGTCGTAACTGAGCCCGTTCAGGTCGGCCATCCGCACACCGGCCCGGCGCAGATTCTCGAACTCGTTGTACCGGCCGACCGCTGCGAACCCGATCCGGTCGTAGATCTCGCTGACCTTGTGCAGGGCGCTGGAGAGGTTCTCCGCGACGAAGAGCACCCCGCCGGAGTAACTGAGGACCACCGCGCTGCGACCCCGAGCGATGCCCTTGCGGGCCAACTCGGAGCGGTCGCGCATGATCTGTTCGGGCGAGGCGTAGAACTGCATGGCCACGGCGGCGGTTCTCCTTACGGCGCGGTGCTGACGACTGCTGACTGGTGGGGGTGGACGGGGCTCAACCGCCCGGGTTCTCCATCCGACTGGCGACCACGCCCTCGGCGATCGCCGCCGTCTCGGCATCGGTCAACCGGCGGGTGCCCTCGGCGGTAGCGGTCATCACCACCGGGTAGATCCGGCGGGTCAGGTCCGGTCCGCCGGTCGCGGTGTCGTCGTCGGCCGCGTCGTAGAGGGCCTCGACCGCGAGCCGGGTGGCGTCGTCGACCGACAGGCCAGCCCGGAAGCGCTTCTTCAACGCCGACTTCGCGAACAGCGAGCCGGAGCCGATCGCGTCGTAGCCGGTCTCCTCGTACGGGCCCCCGGTCACGTCGAAGCTGAAGATCCGCCCGGCCCTCTCCGTGTCGGCGGCGGCCAGGTCGAAGCCGGCGAAGAGCGGCACCACGGCCAGCCCCTGCATGGCCGCACCCAGGTTGCCCCGGATCATCGACGCCAACCGGTTGGCCTTGCCGTCCAGCGAGAGCATCGCGCCCTCGATCTTCTCGTAGTGCTCCAGCTCCACCTGGAACAGTCGCATCAGCTCGATCCCGATGCCCGCGGTGCCCGCGATGCCGACCAGCGAGTACGCATCGGCCGGGTGCACCTTCTCGATGTCGCGCTGGGCGATCAGGTTGCCCATGGTGGCCCGCCGGTCGCCGGCCATCACGACGCCACCGGCGGCCGAGATGGCCACGATGGTGGTCGCGTGCGGCGCCAGGTCGGCTGCCATGCCCGGCGGCAGGGGCCGCCGACCGGGCAGCATCTCGGGAGCCACCCGACTCAGGAACGTCGTGAAGGAGGACGTCCCCGCGTTGGTGAACACATCTGGTAGACGCCCGGATGGATCAAAGCCCGCTGCCACGTGGTTCCTCTCAGGTACGTGATCGCCCTGGCCAGCCTCATGGGACTGTCACGGAACTGGCCAAGACCACCGTTGCAGTTGAAGCAGAGTATCCCGCGCACCCATCCGGTGCGATGATCGTGGTCCAGATGTTGCGGGTCCGCGACACCACAGATCGCGCAGACCCCGCCCTGCTCGGCCAGGAGCTCCTGAAACTCCTTCTCCCCAACGCCGTACCGCCGCCGCAGGTGATACTCGCGCGTCCCGCCGTAGAGCCGCTGAGCGGTCTCCTTGCCACGGGCATTATGGCAGGGTTTGCAGTAGCTGTGCCGGCCGCTGGCCTTGGTCGTGGTGGTGGGAAATTCCTCAAGCGGGTTGATCTGCTCGCAGTCCGGGCACCACTTGAGGCCTTCACCGACGGGCGTAGGTGACTTCCGCTGTGGAGCGATTCCCCGCTTGCGTCGGCTCGCCTCCGACCGACCGGTGGCACAGGTCTTGCAGTAGAAGGCGAGACCGTCCGCACGCCGGCGGTCGCGGTGGAACTCCGTGTGGGCTAGAACCCGCTTACACTGCGGGCACGCCTTGCCCGCGGAGTCCGGCGAATCGGACATATGCCTCTATTGACCCCCTTTTTGAACATAACCTCTCACGAATTCCTCTGCGTTTTCTTCGAGGACGGAGTCGATCTCGTCGAGGAGGTCGTCGACGTCCTCGGTGATCTCGGCGTGCCGCTCGGCCACCTCGGGGTTGGCCTCGGTGGTGACGTCCTCGATTTCCTCGCCCTGACGGGACTTGCCGGACTGCGACTGGCCGCCGCTGTCATGAGTGGCCATTGCTGCCTCCTCCACGATCGTCTGCGATGAACTTACCTCGCGCGGGCGACGAAAAGCCCGCCGCGCGCCGGCTTGCGGCACACGACGGGCATTCGTACGGGTGTTCAGCGCCCGGTCAACGTCTCCAACAGGTCCTTGGCGCTGGCGCAGCGGTCGAACAGTGCTCCGACGTGCGCACGAGTGCCACGCTCCGGCTCCATCATCGGCACCCGGACCAGCGATTCGCGGCCCACGTCGAAAATCACCGAATCCCAGCTCGCGGCAACGACCTCGGAGGCGTACTGGGCGAGGCAGCGGCCACGGAAGTAGGCCCGGGTGTCCTCCGGCGGCTCCGTCATCGCGGTCCGGGTCTCCTCGTCGGTGAGCAGCGTCTTCATCGCCCCCCGGGTGACCAGGCGATGGTAGAGGCCCTTCTCCGGCCGGACGTCGGAATACTGCAGGTCGACCAGTTGGAGCTTGTGCGCGCCCCAGCCGAGCTTCTCGCGCTCCCGGTAACCCTCGAGCAGCCGCAGTTTCGCCACCCAGTCCAACTCGTCGGCGCAGAGCATCGGGTCGCGGCCGAGCCGGTCCAGCACACTCTCCCAGCGGTCGAGCACGTCGACGGTCTGCTCGTCGACGTCGGTGCCGTACCGGTCGTCGACAAAGGACCGGACCCGCTCCAGGTACGCCCATTGCAGGTCCAGTGCGGTGAGCCGGCGACCGTCGCGCAGTCGCATGCGATGCGACAGGCTGGGGTCGTGGCTGACCGCCCGCAGCTCGCTGACCGGGTCGGCGATGCCCAGGTCGGCGCCGAGCGCCTTCTCCTCGATCATGTTGAGGATCAGCGCGGTGGTGCCGACCTTGAGGTAGGTGGAGATTTCGGAGAGGTTGGCGTCGCCGATGATGACGTGCAGCCGGCGGTACTTGTCGGCGTCGGCGTGCGGCTCGTCGCGGGTGTTGATGATCGGCCGCTTGAGGGTCGTCTCCAGGCCCACCTCGACCTCGAAGAAGTCGGCGCGCTGGGAGATCTGGAAGCCGTTCTGCCCGCCGTCCTGGCCGATGCCGACGCGGCCGGCACCGCAGACGATCTGGCGGGTGACGAAGAACGGCGTCAGGTACGCCACGATGTCGGCGAACGGGGTCTGCCGGCGCATCAGGTAGTTTTCGTGGGCGCCGTAGCTGGCGCCCTTGTTGTCGGTGTTGTTCTTGTAGAGGTGGATCGGCTGGCTGCCCGGGATGGTGGCGGCACGGCGCGACGCCTCGGCCATCACCCGCTCTCCGGCTTTGTCCCAGCGCACCACGTCCCGGGGGGTGGTGACCTCCGGCGTGGAGTATTCGGGGTGGGCGTGGTCGACGTAGAGACGCGCACCGTTGGTGAGTATCACGTTGGCGAGGCCGAGGTCCTCGTCGGCCAATGCCTCGGCGGGGTCGTAGGCCGCTCCGGAGTAGGTGAAGCCGCGCGCGTCGCGCAAGGGCGACTCTTCCTCGTAATCCCAGCGGGCTCGTCCGCCCCGGTTGAGTTCTGGACGGGCCCCATAGGCGTTGACCACCTGTGATGAGGTGACCATCGGGTTGGCTCCGGCCTGTCCCGGCACGGAGATGCCGTACTCGACTTCGGTGCCCATGATCCGACGTACCGTCATGCGACCACTCGCTTCGCTCGCCCCTGGAGCCGGCGTACCCGCCGCTCACACCATCGAGACTAGTCTGCGCGGTGGCCCACCGCGCGGCCCTGCCGGTGGCGCGGCGTGGCTACTGTGCCGTGGCGCCGTCGGGTGGCACCACGGTGCGGCCCGCCCGCAGCGGCGGTTCGCCGTGCGGAATCCGTCGATGGCCTGTTGAGCGGCCTGGTCGGCAACCAACAGCCGCGGCGGGCGGGCCGGAGGGCACAGCGTGCTCAGCGGAACTCTGGTCTGGGGATTCGGATGCCGGCGGCGCGGAGCTTGACCTCGAAAAGCGCGGTCAGCCGCGTCGCAGCCGGCGACGGCTCTTCGCCGTGGTGGGCGATCAGCGTGTACCGGGTCGCGGCCTCGGTGTGGGCTTGCAGGCCGGTCACGGTCTTCAGCAGTGCCGGGTTGGCCAGGTAGTGGCCGGCCGCGGCGGTGGCGAGCTCGGCGATGCGGGGGTCGTCCGGGTCCCAGGCTGCGGCTTCGGCTACGCGTTTGGCCAAGGCGACGAGCTGGGTGTCTTCGAGGGCGTGCTCGAAATGGGTGAGGTAGTCGTCGAAGCCTTCTGGGACCAGTGCCTTGGCCAGCACCCAGCCCTCTCTGGTGGCCGCCACCTCGTCCGCCGTGAAGCCGCGGCCGGGCATCCGTTCCAGCAGTGCCACAGCGCGGTCAGGTAGCAGAGCCCGGTCACCATCGGCGAGCCGATGCAGCGTGTCACGCCGCTCGGTCAACTCCTCGATCCGCTGGGTCAGCCGCCGCCCGACGTCGGCGAGCGCGGCGGCGAACCGCTCGGCATCGGTGTCGAGCAGGGGCCCGATCTCGGCCAGCGGCACCCCGGCGGCGGCCAGCGTCCGGATCTGCACCAGTCGCAACAGGTCGGCCGATCCGTACCGCCGGTAGCCGGAGCTGTCCCGTTCCGGCTCCTCGACCAGGCCGAGCTTGTGGTAGTGCCGCACCGTCTTCACCGTGACACCGACGAATGCCGCCGCCTGCCCGATCGTGACTCCGTTCATCTGCTCAGCCTGCCTTGTGTTCGAGCTCAGCGACCACGCACCCCACGGCCGAGCGTTCGGACGGGCCACGCCGAGCCCGTTGCGCTCGGCGTGGCCTCCGTTCGCGTTCTCCCTGGTGCGCGGCCGGAAGGGGTCATTCTTCGATGCGGTCGGGTCGCGGGTGCTCAGTCCTCTGGCTTGGCCGGATCGGCCTGCCCGCCGCCGAACACCTCGTTGACGAGCTTCTGTTGGGCGCCTTGGAACGCTGCCGCGATGGACAGGCTCGCGTCGTCCACGGCGTTCAGCGCGGCGGTGAGGGTCTTGCTACCGTCGGGTGTGCTGTACATCAGCGCCGCGTGGCCTACGGCGGCGCCGTTGTGGGAGATGACAGTGGCGCCGTCGTCCGTGGTCAGGACGAACACTCCCAGGCCGTAGTCCATGTTCGGGATGCCCGTCAGGTGCGGGGTGCACATCTCGGCCAGCAGCGGCGCGGGCAGGAGCTTGCCGCCCGTGAGCGCGGAGATGAACGTGTGGAGGTCCTGGGTGGTGGAGATCATGTCGCCGCCGGTCGAGATCCAGGACGGGTTCTGGCGGGTGATGTCGATCGTCTTCTGCTCGCCGGCGTCCTCGTACCGGTAGTAGGCGTGGGCGTGCGGTTCGGGGATCTCCGGCGAGGCGTCCGGCACGATGGTGCCCGACAGGCCGAGCAGCCCCAGGATCCGCCGCTGCATCTCCTCGGCGAGCGAGCGGCCGGTGACCTTTTCGATCAGCAGCCGGGCCAGCACGTAGTTGGTGTTCGAGTAGCTCCAGCGTGTTCCCGGTTCGAACCGCGGCGGCATGGACAACGCGAACTCCACCAGCTCCTGCGGCCGGTAGGTCCTGAGTCGGTTATCCAGCCACTCTCTGCCCTTGGGGCCGTAGGGCATGGGGATGCCCGGCACGAGCGTCCCGTCGTCGTAGACCTCGCCGCTGAAGTTGAACAGCCCACTTGTGTGCTGCAACAGCATTCGCACTGTGATCCGGTCATCCAACCCGAACTCGGGCAGGTAATCCGCCGCCGGGGTGTCCAGCCCGACCTTGCCCTCGGCCACCAGCTGCAGCACCAGGGTCGCGGTGAAGGTCTTGGTGTTGCTTCCGATCCGGACATGCCCGTTGGTCGGCGGCTTCGCGACCCCACCCAGCTCGGTCGCGCCGGCGCTGCCGACCCACTCGCCCCGCTCATCGTGCACGCGTAGCGACACCCCGACGAAACCGGAATCGACGATCTCCTCGATCGCCTTCTGCAGCTCCGGGCGATCCGGCCCGGCCAGCAGGGTGCCTTTGTCCTGGTCGATAAGGGTGATAGCCATGGTGGTTCTGCTCCCCTGAAAATCCGTTGCCCGGTCGGCGTCGTGCCGCTGCGACGAGCTTCCACCCTGACCCGAGGTCAACCTCAAGCATGATCCAGCTCACAGGATGCGAAGTTCGCAAACGCGGCATGGTCAGCCAGGGCGGCGCCCGGCGGTCAGCAGGATCGCCACGGTTTCGGGAAGCCGCGGAGCAGGGCGGTGGGGAGAAGCCAGCCCCGTGGGTAGTGGCCCGCACGCAGCGGCGGCACCGGACGAGTCCGGTGCCGCCGCTGGACGATCAGAGGTATTGGCCGGTGTTGCTGGCGGTCTCGATGGACCGGCCGGCCTCAGCGCCCTTGCCACCGGAGACAAGCGTGCGGATGTAGACGATCCGCTCGCCCTTCTTGCCGGAGATGCGGGCCCAGTCGTCGGGGTTGGTGGTGTTGGGGAGGTCCTCGTTCTCGCGGAACTCGTCGACGCAGGAGTCGAGCAGGTGCTGCAGGCGCAGCCCCTTGCGACCGGAGGTGAGGAACTCCTTGATGGCCATCTTCTTGGCCCGGTCGACGATGTTCTGGATCATCGCGCCGGAGTTGAAGTCCTTGAAGTAGAGGACTTCCTTGTCACCGTTGGCGTAGGTGACTTCGAGGAAGCGGTTCTCCTCGGTTTCCGAGTACATCCGCAGCACCACGGCATCGATCATCGCCGCGACGGTGGCCTGGGCGTCGGCACCGTGCTCGGCCAGGTCGTCCGGGTGCAGGGGCAGCCCGGAGAGGATGTACTTGGAGAAGATGTCCTTGGCCGCTTCGGCGTCCGGCCGCTCGATCTTGATTTTCACGTCGAGCCGACCGGGGCGCAGGATCGCCGGGTCGATCATGTCTTCCCGGTTGGAGGCGCCGATGACGATGACGTTCTCCAGCCCCTCCACGCCGTCGATCTCGCTGAGCAACTGCGGGACGATGGTGTTCTCCACGTCGGAGGAGACACCGGAGCCACGGGTTCGGAAGATCGAGTCCATCTCGTCGAAGAACACGATCACCGGGGTGCCCTCGCCGGCCTTCTCCCGCGCTCGTTGGAAGATCAGCCGGATGTGCCGCTCGGTCTCGCCGACGTACTTGTTGAGCAGCTCGGGGCCCTTGATGTTGAGGAAGAAGCTGGTGTGCTTCTCCTTGCCCTGCCGTTCGGCGATCTTCTTGGCCAGCGAGTTGGCCACCGCCTTGGCGATGAGCGTCTTGCCACAGCCCGGCGGGCCGTAGAGCAGGATGCCCTTGGGCGGACGGAGCTGGTGCTCACGGAACAGGTCCGCGTGCAGGAAGGGTAGTTCCACGGCGTCGCGGATCTGCTCGATCTGCGACTGGAGGCCACCGATGTCGCCGTAGTCGACGTCGGGCACCTCCTCCAGGACCAGCTCCTCGACCTCGCTCTTCGGGATCCGCTCGTACGCGTACGCCGAGCGGGGCTCGATCATGAGCGAGTCGCCGGCGCGGATCGTCGAGCCGATCAGCGTCTCGGCGAGGTGCACGATGCGCTCCTCGTCGGAGTGCGAGACCACCAGCGCCCGGTCACCCGGCCCGCCACCTGGTCCCTCCAGGATCTCCTTGAGCATCACCACCTCGCCGACCCGCTCGTACCCGAACGCGTCGACGATGTTGAGCGCGTCGTTGAGCAGGACCTCCTGGCCGCGGCGCAACTCGGCCACGTCCAGTGAGGGCGAGACGGAGACCCGCAACTTACGGCCACCGGTGAAGACGTCCACCGTGCCGTCGTCGTGCTTGGCCAGGAAGACGCCGTAACCACTCGGCGGCTGTGCGAGCCGGTCGATCTCCTCCTTGAGCGTCACGATCTGCGTGCGAGCCTCCTTGAGGGTGCTCACCAGCCGGTCGTTGTTCTCGGTCAGCCGCGCCAACTGTGCCTGGGTGGCCGCCAGCCGCTCTTCGAGCTGCCGGACGTGTCGGGGGCTCTCGGTCAACTTACGCCGCACCAGAGCGAGTTCCTCCTGAAGGAACGCGACCTGCGTGGAGAGATCGTGGGCTTCCTTCTCCCACCGTGCGGCGCGCGAGTCCGCGTCGTCGCTGCGTGCTGCCACGTCCCACCTCCCCGGGGGGCTTGAACGTTCTGCCCTAACACTAGCCGCTATGAGGCCGATTCGGTCCCATGCAACACCCTCGTCACCGAACCTTGATCGCCAAGGGTGGCCCGGCGGGCCGGTACCGGCGTTCGGGTACCGTCGGACCGTACGACGCGAGAACATGGGGGGTGCACCGGTGGCCGAGATCGCGACCGATCAGCTGCAGGTCTGGGTGGACCAGGATCTGTGCACGGGCGATGGGCTCTGTGTGCAGTACGCGCCGGAGGTTTTCGAGTTCGACATCGACGGCCTGGCGTACGTCAAGGGTGCCGACGGCGAGCTGCGGATGACGCCGGGTAGCCGCGTCGATGTGCCCGAGCACCTGCGGCTCGAGGTGATCGACTCCGCGAAGGAGTGTCCGGGCGACTGCATCCACGTGGTGCGCGGCGACGGTGTCGAGGTCGCCGGCCCGGACGCCGAGGAAGACTGACCATCCGCCGGCCGGGCCACGCGGGCCCGGCCGGGCCAGGACGGGGGTACGCCTCAGAGCATCGGCCGGCCGACCACCGAGGCGACCAGCCGGGCGAACTCCTCCAGCCGGGCGATCTGCCCAGCCCCGCCGTCGTCGAGGGTCTTGCCGAAGCGCAGCGCGTCGTGCCGTGGTGTGCCGACCATCTCGTCGCTCGGCGGCGCCTCGTCCAGTGAGGTGAGCAGCAGGTAGACGTCGATGCTGTCGACCCGGATCTCGCCGCTGTCGGAGCGGTTGAGCCGCCGCCGGCAGCCGACCTCGGTGACGGTGGAGACCGGGACCACCCGCAACGACGAGGTCATCGAGCCCGGCGGGCCCTCCTCCGGCGGTACGTCCTCGCCGTGCCAGAGGATCAGCCGACTGCCGTCGCAGACGACGACCTCCTGCCACACCCCGTTGACCTCGTTGACGAAGCGTTCCAGGGTGAAGCCGAGCACGGACGCGCCGCGCAGCACGCCGCCGAGCGCCTCCAGGGCGACGTCCGGGTCGCGCAGGTAGGCCCGCGCCGCCGACTCCAGGTCCTGGTAGGGCGACCAGTCGGGAAAGACTGCGGGGAGGTCACCGCCGCCGTAGCCCGGTTGGCTCATGCCAGCGCCTCCCCCTGCTCGGCGGTGCCGGCACCCAGCTCGTTGGTCACGGCCTGTCCATCTCCCCCGTACCGTTGGGCTGCGCATCTGCCACCTGGGCGGCGGCCTGGCGGGCCGCCTCCGCCGCGCGCAGGTCCTGGCGGCGCTGCACGTACGCCTCGGTGCCCTTGCTGGGCTTTCGCCGACGTGGCGGCGCGGTGACCCCGGGGGCAAGCTTGCGCGCGGACACCAGGAACGCGGTGTGCGCGATCATCCGGTGGTCCGGCCGGACGGCGAGGCCCTCGGCGTGCCAGTCGCGCACCAGGGACTCCCAGGCCCGCGGCTCGGTCCAACCGCCGCGCTCGCGCAGAGCCTCCACCAGCTCGGACAGCTGCGGCGTGGTGGCGACGTAGCCGATGAACACCCCGCCCGGCACCAAGGCCCGCTCGACCATGTCGAGAGTTTCCCAGGGGGTCAGCATGTCCAGGATGATCCGGTCGAAGCCGGTCTCCTGGCACTGCGCGACGTCACCGACGTGCAGGTGCCACGACGGGTGCGGCCCGTTGAAGAACGCCTCGACGTTGCGCTTGGCGATCTGGGCGAAGTCGTCACGCAGCTCGAACGAGTGCAACTCGCCCTCGGTGCCGACGGCCCGCAGCAGGGAGCAGCTCAGCGCACCGGAACCGGCGCCGGCCTCGAGGACCTTCGCGCCGGGGAAGATGTCGCCCATCGCGACGATCTGCGCCGAGTCCTTCGGGTAGATCACTTGAGCGCCGCGCGGCATGGAGAGCACGTAGTCCGACAGGAGTGGCCGCAGGGCGAGGAACGCGGTGCCACCACCGGAGGTCGTCACCACGCTGCCGTCGGGGAGCCCGATCAGCGCGTCGTGCGCCAGGATGCCCCGGTGGGTGTGGAACTCCTTGCCGGGCTCCAGCGTCACGGTGTGCATCCGCCCCTTGGGGTCGGTCAGCTGGACCCGGTCGCCGGGCCGGAACGGCCCACGGTGCACGGGTGTCAGCGCCGGGGTGGCGGGGTCGACTGCGACGGTGGAGGGAGTTGCGGTCACGGTGTCATCTTCCGGTTGGGTTCGAGGAGCTGGGCCAGGTCCGCGATGTGCAGAATGCCGACGACATCTTCGCCTGACGTCACCACGTACTGCGCGCCCGGGTGGGTCTGTACGGCGTCCATCACCTGCTCGCCGTCCAAGCCGACCGGCAGCGAGGGAAGTGTGCCCAGTGATCGGGCGACGGCGTCCACCGCCAGCCACGGTCGGCGTTCGACGGGCACGGCGTCGGCGGCGGCCGGGTCGACCAGCGCCACCGGCCGGCCGGTGGAGTCGGTGACCAGCAGGGGCGAGCCGGGCTGCCCACCTTCGGCGCGTCGGCGCTCGGCCTCGGCCAGGGGCGTACCGGTGGCCACCGGCCAGGCCGGACGGGCGAGCCGGGCGAGGTCGATCAGCGGGAACCGGCGGCCGACCCGGGCGGCCCGGATCGCCTGCCCGGCGCCGCGCCAGAGGGTGACGGCGACCAGCAGCATCAGCGGCAACGCCAGCGGCACCAGGTAGTCGGCGAGGGTGAGGAGCAGGACCAGCGCCGCGGTGCCGACGGCGACGACGCGCCCGGCCCACCCGGCGACCTCGGTGCCCAGGTGCCGGTCGCGGGTCATCCCCCACACCGCCGCGCGCAGTGCCCGGCCGCCGTCGAGCGGCAGACCGGGCAGGCTGTTGAACACCGCGACGATGACGTTGCTGACCGCGAGTTGGAAGGCCAGTTGGTGAGTCACCGTCCCCTCGGGCAGCGCGAGCGTGGCGGCGACCGCGAGGACGCCGAGCACCGCGGAGACCGCCGGGCCGGCCAGCGAGACCAGCAGGTCGACGCGGGGGGACGGGGCGTCCCGGTCCATCTCGGTGTAGCCGCCGAGCAGTTCCAGGGTGATTCCGCGCACACCGATGCCGTAGCGCCGGGCGGTGAGGGCATGGCCCAGCTCGTGCAGCAGCACCGAGCCGAGCAGCGACACCACGAATCCGAAGCCGATCAGGTAGCCGCTGATCTGCGGCAGGTCCAACTGTCGGCGGGCGAACTCGGCGTACAGCACGGCGATGAGCACCGCGAGCAGGACCATCGAGCCGTTGAGGTGCAGCGGCACCCCGAAAACCCGGCCGACGTTCAGGCCGAGGCGCCGGTCGGGTCGGCGCGGCGGGCGAGGTGTCTGCTCCATCGGCACGATGCTACGGACCGTCGCTGTACGGGGCGGGCGGCGGTGGGTGTCACACCGGTGCCCTAACCTTTGCCGACATGACGGCGGAACCGGTCACCACCTCCCAGCCCCCCTCCCCGGCGCAGGCGCCGCCGACGGTGCGGGCCTCGCTGTCCCCATCGCGGGCGGCGGATTTCAAGACCTGCCCGCTGCTCTACCGGTTCCGCAGCATCGACCGGCTGCCCGAGCGCACCACCGTGGAGCAGGCCCGGGGCACGCTGGTGCACGCGGTGCTGGAGCGCCTGTTCGACCTGCCGGCGCAGGGTCGCACGCCAGCGGCGGCCGGCGACCTGGTCGCGCCGCAGTGGGACCGGCTGGTCACCGAGCAGCCGGAGCTGGCCGGGATCTTCGACGGAGCGGAGCCGGCCGGTCCGGTGGAGTTTCTCCGCTCGGCCGCCGGGCTGTTGGAGGGCTATTTCGCGGTGGAGGACCCGACCCGGCTGGAGCCGGCCGAACGGGAGAGCCTGATCTCGGCGGTGGTCGACGAGGAGTTGTTGATCCGGGGCTACCTCGACCGGCTCGACGTCGCACCGGACGGCGCGCTGCGGGTGGTCGACTACAAGACCGGGGGCGCGCCACGGGAGGCGTTCGAGGCGCGGGCGTTGTTCCAGCTGAAGTTCTACGCGCTGGTGCTGTGGCGCACCCGGGGGGTGGTGCCCAGGGTGCTGCGACTGCTCTACCTGCGCGACGCCGAGGTGTTGGACTACACGCCGGACGCCGACGAGCTGGTCCGCTTCGAGCGCACGGTGGTGGCCCTGTGGCGGGCGATCGAGCAGGCCACCGCCCGGCAGGATTTCCGGCCTCGACCGAGCCGCCTCTGCGACTGGTGCAGCCACCAGGCGCTGTGCCCCAGCTTCGGCGGGACCCCGCCGCCGTTCCCGGTCGCGGCGGCGAGCGCCGACCCGTTGCGCGATTCCCGGTCCGCTCCGGTGGTGCCGAGCGCCGACGAGTGACGCCTCCGAGCGACGTTCGCGCCCGGTGCGCCGTCGTGCCCGGCGCTGCTGCCGGATAGCCGACCGAAGCGGTGCCGTTCCGGTCGGGACAGGGCGACGGGCCGGCCAATACGGTGATCCGCGACGCACCGGCCGGTGTGGGCGAGGATGACCGGTGCGGCAGCGCGACGCCGGCTGGACAGGAGACGACATGACCGATCGGGCGGCCCCGGCGCGGCCGGTGCGGATCCTGCTCGCCGACGACCAGCCGCTGCTGCGTACCGGGTTCCGGATGGTGCTGGGCACCGAGAGTGACCTGGACGTGGTGGCGGAGGCCGGTGACGGGCTGGAGGCGGTGGAGCTGTCCCGCCGGCTGCTACCCGACGTGGTTCTGATGGACATCCGGATGCCCCGGATGGACGGGGTGGCCGCGACCCGGGCGATCGTCGACGCCCGACTGCCGGTACGGGTGCTGGTGCTGACCACCTTCGACCTGGACGAGTACGTGGTGGGTGCGTTGCGTGCCGGGGCCAGCGGGTTCCTGGCCAAGGACGTGCCGGCCGAGGAGTTGATCTCGGCGATCCGCACGGTGGCGGGCGGGGACGCGGTGGTGGCGCCACGGATCCTGCGGCGACTGCTGGACCGCTTCGCCGCGCTGCTGCCCGACCCGAGCGCGACGCCGTCGGCGACGCTCGACACGCTCACCGACCGGGAACGCGAAGTGCTGGTGCAGGTCGCCCGAGGCCTGTCCAACGCCGAGATCGCGGCGGTGCTGTCGGTCAGCGAAACCACCATCAAGACCCATGTCGGGCACCTGTTGACCAAGCTGCGGCTGCGCGACCGGGTGCAGGCGGTGGTCCTGGCGTACGAGTCGGGGTTGGTCCGCCCCCGGGCGTAGCCTCCGCCGGCCCGACTACCTCACCCGGCGTACGCGCAGATCCCACCGTGGAGGGACGTCGAGCGTTGCCGTCGTCACCTACCGTGACCAGAGGTGGCTCGGCGCGGTTGACCCTCCTGTGGCGTCAGGTGGGAGCGTCGGGCCGACGGCGTACCGCCGGTCGCAAACACGCTCGACCGGTCATCGGGTCAGGGGCAACCCTGACTCGGCATGGGGGTGCACCCGCAGCGGGAAATCCGCGCCGGGTCAGCCCGTGGGCGGACGGAACGGGCGTGAGCAGCGCCGATGATGGAACAGTCGCGCCGGACCATCGGGGGGCGGCGTGAATTCGGACAGACGGAAGAGGTAGATGACGTGACCGCGACGGTAGGCCGGCAGGCGCAGGCCGCGGCCCGGGCGAACGACGTGTGGAAGGTGTACGGCAGCGGCGAGGCTCAGGTCATCGCGCTGCGGGGGGTCAGCGCGGAATTCGAACGTGGCCGGTTCACCGCGATCATGGGGCCGTCGGGTTCCGGCAAGTCGACGCTGATGCACTGCCTGGCCGGGCTGGACTCGGTGACCCGCGGGACGGTGGCGATCGGTGAGACGACCGTCACAGGGCTGGGTGACGCGGGGCTGACGAAGCTGCGCCGCGACAAGGTGGGCTTCATCTTCCAGCAGTTCAACCTGCTACCCACGCTGACCGCCAAGGAAAACATCCTGCTGCCGCTGTCGATCGCCGGGCGCAAGCCCGACGCGGCCTGGTACGACACCGTGATCGACACGGTCGGTCTGCGGGACCGGTTGGACCACCGGCCGGCGCAGCTCTCCGGCGGCCAGCAGCAGCGGGTGGCGTGCGCGCGGGCGCTGGTGTCCCGCCCCGAGGTGATCTTCGCGGACGAGCCGACCGGAAACCTGGATTCACGCTCCGGCGCGGAGGTGCTCAACTTCCTGCGCGACTCGGTTCGCGAGCACGGCCAGACGATCGTGATGGTCACCCACGACCCGACCGCCGCCGCGTACGCCGACCGGGTGGTCTTCCTCGCCGACGGGCAGATCGTCTCGGAGCTGATCGAGCCGACCGCCGAGACGGTGCTGGACACCATGAAGAAGCTGGACGCTCCGGCTGAGGTGGGCAACTGATGTTCCGGGCGACGATGAAGAGTCTGCTGGCCCGCAAGGTCCGGCTGATCCTGTCCGGGCTGGCGGTGGTGCTCGGGGTGATGTTCGTCTCCGGCGCCTTCGTGCTCACCGACACGCTGGGTCGCTCCTTCGACTCGGTCTTCGCCGACGGCTTCTCCGAGATCGACGTGAACGTCGCGGCGAAACCGAAGGTGGAGCTGAGCGAGCTGGAGGGTGAGCAGACCTCCGCCCCGCTGCCCGCCGCCGTGGTGGACCGGGTCAAGCAGGTGCCGGGGGTGGCCTCGGCGACCGGCATCGTCAACGCCGACGGCGCTCGCGTGATCGGCAGCAACGGCAAGGTGCTCACCTCGTTCGGTCCGCCGCAGTTGGGCGAGAACTGGATCGGCGAGAGCGACCTGATGCAGTTGCGGGAGGGGCGCGGGCCGCAGGCCGAGGACGAGATCGTGGTCAACAAGTCGTTGGCCACCGCGGCGAAGGTGCAGGTCGGCCAGAAGGTCGGCGTGCTGACCGCGTTCGAGTCGAAGAAACGGGACTTCACGCTCGTCGGCGTCATGGGTTACAGCGGTAACCGGGACTCGATCGGCGGGGTCAACGAGGTCTTCTTTACCACACCGGTGGCGCAGCGGCTGATGCTCGGCCAGCCGGACACGTTCAGCAGCATCACCGTACGCACCGCCGGCGGCGTCTCCGACGAGACGCTGCGCGACGACGTGGCCCGTGCCCTGGGCCCGGATTACGAGGTGAAGACCGGCGAGCAGGTCGCCGCGGACGCCTCGGCAAGCCTGAAGGAGGGCCTGTCCTTCTTCAACAAGATCCTGCTCGGCTTCGCCGCGGTGGCGCTGCTCGTGGGCACCTTCCTGATCCTCAACACCTTCTCGATCATCGTCGCGCAGCGGACCCGGGAACTGGCGCTGATGCGCGCCATCGGGGCCAGCGGTCGGCAGATCATCGGTTCGGTGGTGCTGGAGGCGATCGCGGTGGGGCTGATCGCCTCGGTCCTCGGTCTGGCCGCCGGCATCGGGGTCGGTGCGCTGCTGGCGTTCCTGTTCGGCAAGCTCGCCGGTGGGCTCACCCTCGCCGGGATCGGCGTGCCGGCGGCAGCGGTGATCGGCTCGTTCGCCGTCGGTCTGGTCATCACCGTGGTGGCGGCCCTGCTGCCGGCGTTGCGGGCGTCCCGGATCCCGCCGATCGCGGCCATGCAGGACGTGGCCACCCCGGACCGGCCGTTGACCAAGGTCACCGTGGCCGGGTCGTTGGTCACCGGCATCGGAGCGGTGCTGCTGTTCCTCGGGCTCAGCGGCAACGCTCGCGGTCAGACGCTGCCCACCATCCTCGGCGGGGTGCTCTTCGCCTTCATCGGCGTGGCGCTGCTGACCCCGCTGATCAGCAGGCCGGTGGTGAGTCTGCTCGGTGCGATCTTCTCCTGGTCGGTGCCGGGCAAGCTGGGCCGGCTCAACTCCGGGCGCAACCCGCGCCGGACCGCGATCACGGCCGCCGCGCTGATGGTCGGCATCGCGCTGGTCACCGGCGTCACGGTGATCCTCGACTCGGCCAAGGGCAGCATCAGCGCGCTCGCCAAGGACACCATCAAGGCCGAGCTGGTGATCTCCGGGCAGCAGGGTGGTCCGCGTCCGCCGAGCTTCGACCCGGGTGTGCTGGACCGGGCGAAGGCCCTGCCCGGCGTGCAACTGGTCGACGGCGAGTACGGGGACATGGCGAAGCTCGACGGCGAGAGCACCTGGGTCGCGGCGAGCAGCGACATCGCGTCGCTGCGGCAGATCTTCGGCGCGAAGGCCACCGCCGGTGACATCGACCGGCTCGGGCCGACCCAGATGCTGGCCAGCTCCGACACCGCCACCTCCCGTGGCTGGTCGGTGGGCTCCACGGTGAAGGTGCAACTCAACCGGGGCGAGGCGCGGACCTACACGGTCAGCGGGATCTACGAGTCCTCGCAGCTGACCAACCCGGTGACGTTGCCGGCGACGGCAGCGAAGGACTTCGCCATCCCGCAGCCCATCCAGGGCTTCATCCAGCTCGCCCCCGGCACCCGGGTGTCCGACGTGCAGCCCCAGGTGGAGACGCTGCTGGCGGACAGCCCCGAAGTGTCGGTGGCCGACATGGACGCGTTCATCAAGCAGCAGACCGGTCAGCTCGACGGGCTGCTCACGATGATCCAGATCCTGTTGGCTCTGGCCATCGTGATCGCCGTGCTCGGCATCATCAACACCCTGGCCCTGTCGGTGCTGGAGCGGACCCGCGAGTTGGGTCTGCTGCGGGCGATCGGCCTGCGCCGGTCGCAGACCATGGGCATGATCACCGTGGAGGCGGTGGTGATCTCCGTGTTCGGCGCGCTGCTCGGCGTGGCGGTCGGCACCGGCCTCGGCGCCGCGGTGGTCGAGGCGCTCAAGGACGAGGGCATCACCGACCTCATCCTGCCCTGGGGGCAGATGGGTGTCTTCCTCGGTCTCGCCGCGATCATCGGGGTGGTGGCCGCGGTGCTACCCGCCATCCGTGCGGCGCGAATCAACGTCCTGGGCGCGATCGCCCACGACTGAGGTGACGGGAAGGGCCCCCGGTCGTGCGCGAGGCGCGTGACCGGGGGCCCTTCTCCGTGTGTTCCTACCGCTGGGGGTGGGCGGCAGCCGGGTCGGCCAACAGCCCCGCGAGCAGATCCAGGTCCACGCCGGTCAGGCTCTCCACCTGATGTACGCCGGCAATGTGCCCCAGTGGCACCTCCGCCGGTACGGCCAGCACCGCCGCGCCGGACGCGACCGCGCTGGCCACGCCGGTCGGGGAGTCCTCGATCGCCACGCAGCGCTCGATCGGCACGCCCAGCAGCCGGGCTGCGGTCAGGTAGGGCTCGGGGTGCGGTTTGGCGGCGACGACCTCGTCGCCGCAGACCACCGTGTCGAAGTTGTCCCGGCCCAGGGTGTCCAGGGCGATCTCGACCAGCGCCCGAGGACTGGAGGTGACAAGTGCGGTGGGGATCGCCGCCGCGCGGACCGCGCGCAGCAGGGCGAACGCGCCCGGCCGCCAGCGCAGACCGGAGCGGAACAGCTCCAGGATCCGGGCGTTGATCCACGCCGCGCTGATCTCCGGATCCCGTTCGGGCTGCCGCAGGTCGTCGTGCAGGATACGCATCGACTCGGCCATGCTGGTGCCGACGATCGACCGGCGGGCGTCGGCGGAGAGCTCCCCGCCGTACTCCTCCGCGAGTTCCTGCAGCGCGACATCCCACAGCTTCTCGCTGTCGACGAGCGTGCCGTCCATGTCGAAGAGCACGGCGGCGGGGTGATGGCTGCTCAGCGGATCCTCCAGGGTCGTGGTCGACACCGGCGATCCTGCCAGGCCCAGACTCCGCCGGTGACCGCGATGGGCGCCGACGTGATCCGGGCAACCCGCTCAGCCCAGGTCGCAGGCCTCCAGCGAGCGCTCGTAGCCGCGGAAGAACGAGTCCGTACGCTGCTCGGCGGTGCCGTGCGACCCCTCCGCGAACCACGGCTGGTCCGGGTCGTCGCCGACCGCCGCCACCCCCTCGCGGAACTCGTCCAGGTCGCCTTCGGCCAGGGTCAGGGCGCCGGAGCGCACCGAGTCGCCGAGGTACGCCCCGGCCATGCAGTCGGCCTGCAACTCCTGCTGGATGGTGAAGTTGTAGTTGATACCGAGCCGCACCTGGATGCCGTGGGCGTACTCGTGGCCGAGCAGGTAGAACACGAACGCGTCGCCGACCTGGCGGAACGCTCCCACCGACCAGGCGACGTCGTACGCGATGAAGTCGCCCTGCGAGCAGTAGACGGCGTTGTTGCGGGGCAGCGGTTGGCCGCCGCAGGACACCTCGCCCGCCCGCTGGTACGGGGTGATCCGCCGGATCGGTTGGAACCGCTGCCCGGACGCCTTGAACTGGGCCGCCCAGTACCGCTCGGCGATCGCCTGCGCGTCGGCGACGTCCTGCTCGAACTCGGCGACACTTGTGGTGCTGTCGGCCCGTGTGGTGTTCGCCCCCGGAGATGCCGGGGACCGGCCCGGTGCCGGGCGTTCACCCTCCGGCTCGGCCAGCCCACCGCCGGCGCAGGCGAGTGACACCAGTGCGGCGATCAGGAGTCCGGCCAACGGGCCTCGGGCGTTGCGTCCCGACCGTGCCCCCACTGTGTCCTCCCCTGGCGTCGGTGCTGCGCTGCTGGCGTGGCTGCTGCGCTGCGCAGTACCCCGACGATACGACCGTCACGCCCCCGCACCGGATTCACGTGCGCCGGTCAGTGAACCGTCAGCCGCCGGCCTCGCGGCCGCGTTGCCAGGTGTCGCCCTGGTCGCCGTGTCGCTCGGCCTCGTAGCGCTGCTGCCGGCCGTGGGCTTCCCGATCGGCCGCGCGTTCGTCGCTCCCGACCCCGCCCGTCCCTCGCCCCCGCCGGGCTACAACCCCGAACGCGGCAGCAGCCACCGCCGCGAAAACTCCGACCACGCCCCACACCACCGCCATGCCCGCCAACCTAATCCACCCCACCCACCCGGTCGATCATGAAGTTGTTGCCTTCGATGTCGGCGTGTCGGGCCAATAACCTCATGATCAACGGATCGAATCGTGTGGGGTGTCCGGGTGGGGGGGTTGGGCTTCGACGTTTCCGGTGAACGGTGCCGGAGGCGGTGCCAGCGACACGAGGAGACGCCCGTGAAGTACATGATTCTGCTGTACGGCTCCCAACAGGACTACGACGTGTTGTCCGGCCGGGCGACCGACCGGCCGGACATGTCGGCCGAGCAGATCGCGGCGATGCACAAGCACATGGAGACCTACCACCAGGCGCTGGCCGAGTCCGGCGAGCTGGTCGACGCCCGGGGCTTGAGCGAGCCGGTGCACGCCCGCCGGGTGCAGGTGCGCGAGGGCGCACCCGTGGTCACCGACGGCCCGTACCCGGAGACGCAGGAGGTCCTCGCGGGTTACACGATCGTGGAGTGCGCCAGTTTCGACCGGGCCACCGAGATCGCCGCCGGCCTGGTCGACCCGGACACCCCCGGCGGGTACGTGGACGTGCGGCCGGTGGTGGACGGCGTCGAGGACCTGGCCGGCTGACCGGTGCCGGAGACCCCTGTCGAGGACCTGCTGCGCGAACTGGCGCCGCAGGTCCTCGGCGCGCTGGTCCGCCGCTACGGGCACTTCGACACCGCCGAGGACGCGGTGCAGGAGGCGCTGATCGCCGCGGCGGGTCGCTGGCCGCGCGACGGCGTCCCCGAGAATCCGCGCGGCTGGCTGATCACCGTCGCGTCCCGCCGGTTGACCGACCTGCTGCGCTGCGAGCAGGCCCGGATGCGGCGGGAGGACACGGTGGCCCGGTGGGCGCTGCCGGAGCAGTGGCGCGCTCCGGCGGCCGATCGACCACCGGCGGACGCCGACGACACGCTCATCCTGCTGTTCCTGTGCTGCCACCCGGCGCTGTCACCGGCGTCGCAGATCGCGCTCACGCTGCGCGCGGTGGGCGGGTTGAGCACCGCCGAGGTGGCGCGCGCGTTCCTGGTGCCGGAGGCGACGATGACCCGGCGGATCAGCCGGGGAAAGCAGCGCATCCGCGACACCGGATTGCGGTTCGCGCCACCCACCGGCGCGGAACGCGCCGACCGGCTCGCCGCCGTGCTGCACGTGCTCTACCTGATCTTCACCGAGGGGTACGCGCGCACCGCCGGCCCCGGGTTGCTGCGCGCCGATCTGACCGCCGAGGCGATCCGGCTGGCCCGCCTGGTGCACCGGCTGCTTCCCGAGGATCCCGAGGTCACCGGACTACTCGCCTTGATGCTGCTCACCGACGCCCGTGCTCCGGCGCGGATCGGCCCGCAGGGCGAGTTGGTGCCGATGGCCGAGCAGGACCGCGGCCGATGGCGGGCCGACCAGATCGCCGAGGGAGTCGAGCTGATCACCGGGGCTCTGCCGCGCGGGGTTGTCGGGGCGTACCAGTTGCAGGCGGCCATCGCGGCGGGGCACGACGAGGCGCCGAGCGCGGCGGCCACCGACTGGGCGCAGATCACCGCCCTGTACGAGGTGCTGCTGGGCATCTCCGACAACCCGGTCGTGGCGCTCAACCACGCGGTGGCGGTGGCGATGAGCAGAGGCGCATCGGCTGGCCTGGTGCTCCTCGCCGACCTGGCCGACGACGCCCGGCTCGCCGACGATCCCCGGCTGCCCGCCGCCCGCGCCCACCTGTGGGAGCAGGTCGGTGAGCGGGTCGCGGCGCGGGAGGCGTACCGGATGGCGGCGGCGCGCTCGACGAACCTGGCGCAGCAGCGCTACCTGAACGCCCGCGCGGACCGCCTGTCGGACGACCCGCCCGGTGGCCGCGGTCGGTGACAGCGGGGTCAGGGGCTGGCGGCCAGGAAGACGAAGGCGGCCAGCAACACCAGGTGCACGCCGCCCTGCAGCACGTTGGCCCGGCCCGGCACGACGGTCAGCACCGCGGTCACCGCCGTCAGCGCGAGCAGCGCGAGTTGGGTGCCGCCGAGGCCGAGCAGCAGTGGGCCCTCCAGCCAGATCGAGGCGATCGCGATGACCGGGATGGTCAAACCGATGCTGGCCATCGCGGAGCCGAGGGCCAGGTTCAGGCTGATCTGCACGCGGTCGCGGCGAGCGGCGCGGGCGGCGGCCAGGGTCTCCGGCAGCAGCACCAGCAGGGCGATGATCACGCCGACGAACGCGTGCGGCAGGTTCGCCGCCGCCACCCCGGCCTCGATGGTCGGTGAGACGGTCTTGGCGTCGCCGACCACGGCGACGAGCGCCACCAGCAGCAGCCCCAGGCTGACCAGCGCCGCACGGGTCGTCGGCGGTTTGGCGTGCTCCTCGGCGTCGATCACTCGGCCCTGGCTGTCGACCGGCAGGAAGTAGTCGCGGTGCCGGCCGGTCTGCACGAGCACGAACAGCCCGTACAGCGCCAGCGACGCGACGGCGGCGAAGGTGAGCTGGGCCGGGCTGAACTCCGGGCCGGGGCGGGCCGTGGTGAAGGTCGGGATGACCAGACTGAGGGTGGCCAGGGTGATCACGGTGGCCAGTGCCCCGCCGGTGCCCTCCGGGTTGAACACCGCGACGCGACGGCGCAGCGCCCCGAGCAGCAGGGACAGGCCGAGTATTCCGTTACAGGTGATCATGACGGCGGCGAAGACGGTGTCGCGGGCGAGCGACTGGGTCTTCTCCGGCCCGCTGATCATCAACGTGACGATGAGGGCTACCTCGATCACGGTGACCGCGACGGCGAGCACCAACGAACCGTACGGCTCCCCCACCCGGTGGGCGACCACCTCCGCATGGTGCACGGCGGCGAGCACCGCTCCGCCGAGCAGCACCGCGACCACCACGATGATCGGTCCGGGCAGGTTTCGCCCCCAGGTGACGATCAGCACCAGGACAGCGAGCACGGGTACGGCGACGGTCCAGTCGGTCACGCGGGAGCGAAGCAGGGCGGTCATGCCGTACAGACTGCCAGGCCAGGTGATCATGTGCCCACCATCGACGCAGCGGCGACCCCAAACCCGTAACTCATAGGTTACGCTTCCAGAGTGGACGAGGTGGCCACCGCGATCGCGGACCCGGTACGACGGCACATCCTCACCCTGCTACGCGACGAACCACTGGCCGCCGGCGACATCGCCCGGCGGTTCGCGATCAGCCGGCCCGCGATCAGCCGCCACCTGCGGGTGCTGCGCGAGAGCGGGCTGGTCCGCGACGAGCTGGTCGGCCGGCAGAGGATCTACCGCCTCGACCCCGGCCCGCTCGCCCCGCTGATCAACTGGCTCGCCGGGCTCGTTCGCACCGACCGGTGGGAACGGCACCTCGACGCACTGGAGACCGAGGTCTATCGAACCCGCCGAGAGCGCCGCAGCAGCGGCCCGGCGGAGCACCGAAGGGAGCACACGGCATGACTCGTACGCCCGCCGGACGCCTGTTTCGCACCGCCACCGGCCACGACCTCGTCCTCACCCGGACCTTCCGCGCCCCGGCGGCGGACGTCTGGGCCAGCCTGACCGAGTCGGAGCGCACCGCCCGCTGGTTCGGCCCCTGGGAGGGCGACGGCACGCCCGGACGGACCATCCGGGTCCAGATGGCGTACGAGGAGCAGCAGCCCTGGTGTGACGTCCACATCGACGCGTGCGAGCCCCAGCGGCGCCTCGCCGTCTCGATGGTCGACAGCTACGGCACCTGGCTGCTGGAGCTGTCGCTGACCGAGGCCGACGGCACCACCGAGCTGCGTTTCGTCCAGCACCTGACCAACCTGGAGGGCATCGCCGAGGTGGGCGCCGGCTGGGAGTACTACCTGGACATGCTGGTCGCCGCCCGGGACGGCGCAGCCCGCCCCGAGTTCGACGACTACCACCCCGCGATGCAGCCCTACTACCGGGCCCTGGCCACGGAGGTCGCCACACCGCACGCCTAGGCCCAGCTCAGGCGTGGGCCTCAGTCCACGCCTCGGCCCCCAGCTCA
Organism: Micromonospora luteifusca; assembly: GCF_016907275.1. Taxonomy (NCBI): domain Bacteria; kingdom Bacillati; phylum Actinomycetota; class Actinomycetes; order Micromonosporales; family Micromonosporaceae; genus Micromonospora; species Micromonospora luteifusca. Next base: position 6,801,594 of record NZ_JAFBBP010000001.1, on the reverse strand, counting down.
CGCCTCGGTCCCCAGCTCACGCCGCAGCTTCGCGAACTCGGCGGTCAACGCCGGCAGCGGAAAGTGCGCGTTCAGGCCGCTGGGGTTGGGCAGCACCCACACCCGGGCGGGGCCCAGCTGCCCCGGCTGCGGACCCAGCCCGGCCTTGGGCCGGACAAAGGCGATCCGGTACGCGGTCACCCCGAGGATGGCCACCCACCGCGGCCGGTACCGCTCGACCTTCACCGCCAACGCCGTGACGCCGGCCACCAGCTCCGCCGACGTCAGCTCGTCGGCACGGGCGGTGGCCCGGTTGCTCAGGCTGGTGATGCCCAGGCCCTGCCGCAGCAACTCGTCGTGTTCCCACGGGCGCAGCTCCCGGTCGGTGAAGCCGCCACCGTGCAGGGCCGGCCAGAACCGGCTGCCCTTCCGGGCGAAGGGCAGCCCCACGGCAGCGGAGTAGAGACCCGGGTTGAAGCCGCAGAACAGCACCCGCAGGCCGGGGCCGATCACGTCCGCCAGGCCCCGACCGGCGGCTGCCGCCACCTCCTGCGGGGTTGGCCGCCGCACCGGGCCCGACCTCTGCGCGTCCACCGCACCGATCCTGCCGTACTCGCGGGTGGTGGACCCGGCGCACGCCGACGATCACCACTTGACACCCTCAACGGATGCAGTCAGCCGACCACCTCGCCACCAGCCGCTACGCGCGGATGCGCTGGAACACTCCGCTGTCGCAGGAGCACGCGGCCGTGCTGCTGCAGCGACTCGACGTCCGGCCCGGCTCGCGCGTACTCGATCTGGGTTGCGGTTGGGGTGAGCTTCTGCTGCGGGCGGTCGCCGCCGGGGGCGTGTCCGGCCCGGTCGCGACGAGGGGCGTCGGCGTCGACACCGACGGCGCCGCCCTCGACCGGGGGCGGCGGCTGGCCGCGGACCGGACGCTGAACCGGCACGTCGCCTTCGTCATGGGAGAGGTGGCGGCCTGGCAGGAGCCGGCCGACCGGGTCCTCTGCATCGGCTCGGCGCACGCCTTCGGCGGCACCGGCGCCGCCCTCGACGCGCTCGCCACCCTGGTCCGACCAGGGGGAAGGCTGCTCTTCGGTGACGCCTACTGGGATCGTCCCCCGCCGCCGGAGGTCGAGCAGATCTTCGGCCCGGAGGTCGTGCCGCTCCCGGGGCTGATCGAGGCCGCCCGGCAACGGGGCTGGCGGGTGCTGCACCTGAGCACCGCCGACCAACGGGAATGGGACGACTTCGAATCCACCTGGCTCGCGGGCCGGCAGGAGTGGCTGCTGACCTACCCGGAGGATCCCCGCGCGGCCGACGTCCGCACGGAACTCGACGACCGGTTGCGGCAGTACGTCGGCGGCTACCGGGGCATCCTCGGCCTCGCCTACCTCGTCCTCGGTCGGTGACGGCCCGCCATTGACGCCGCTGGCTACGCTGCGCGTGGTGAGCACCCGACGCCGCCTCGCCCTGCCCCGGCGGGTCATCGTCGTGTTCAGCGGCACCGTGCTCGTGTGGATGCTGCTCGGAGCTCTTCTCGACCGCGACTACGACCGCCCGACCCATGCCGCCGGGGCGGTCATCACGACGGTGCTCGTCGTACCCCTGGTCGTGCTCGCCCGCCGTCTGCTCGACCGGCGCCCCTGGGCCGGCCTCGGGCTACCGTCCCTGCGGGTCGGCTGGCGGCGGCTGCTGCTCGGCATGGCCTGCTGGCTCGTCCCCGCCGCCCTCGGCTTCGCCCTCTGCCTCGGTCTCGGCTGGGTCGAGATCACCGTTCGGACCTCCGCCGGGGACGCCCTGCGGGTGGCGGCACTGCTGGTCGTGCTCGTCTTCCTGAAAGAGGCGCTGCCGGAGGAACTCGTCTTCCGTGGCTACCTGCAGCACAATCTCGCCACCCGACTGCCGGCGTGGCAGGCGGTCGTCGGGCAGGCGGTGTTGTTCACCCTGTTCGGGTTCCTCACCGGGGCCGCCAGATCCGTCGACCGGCTCGCCCTCTTCGTCGTCTTCGCGCTCGTGCTGGGTGCGTTCCGTGCCGCCAGCGGCGACATCTGGGCGGGCATCGGCTTCCACGTCGCCTTCCAGACGGTCGCCCAACTGTTCGGTGACGTCGGGGCGGTCTTCGACGTGACCGGGTCCGACGTGCTGGGGGTCGTGGCGATGGGGGCCTTACCGTTCTCGGTCAGCTGGCTCGTCCTACGACACCTGTATCGGGACCGCCTGGACTGGCGGGCCCTCGAAGCGGATCCGGCACGGTGACGGTTCGGACCCTCGGTGACGGTTCGGACCCTCGGTGTTCGGCCCACCAACCAGCCCGGCGTACGGGACCGCACCACCGCGCCGGAGCTGGAACGGTTCCTGGCCGAGCGGATGGACGCGACGACGATCGAGGTCGACTCCTCGCACCTCGCCATGGTCACCCACCCGGAGGCGATCGCCGATCTCATCCTGATGGCCACGAGAGGCGCGCGAGGTCCCGTACCGCCCGGCCGGGGGTAGCCGGCGACCCGGACGGTCGTCGACACCACCTGGTGCCGCCTCGGCCTGCGGACCTGCCGTGACGGGGGTGGCGGCGGTGTGCCCGGCACGGACCCCCGCTGCACGTGGTGGGAGCCGGCGGGCGCGGGCTTGACGGAGCGCAGACATCGGAGGTTTACTGCCTCAGCGATGCAAGTCGATGTGCTCCGATCATCCACACTGGTCGATCGAGGTCGTCGGCGGTGCCATCGCGAATGGTCGTCGCCGTCTCGCCAGCCGTCTCCTGGCGCTGTCGGTCGCGACTGTGACGCTCCCCCCTCGGCGGGCGGGGAGCGGCCCCCGCACGGCGCAACGTCGCGCACTCCCCCGCGGGACGACCTTCCACAGGCATGGCAACACCCCGACACCACCGCGCTACCCGCAGCATCTCAGCCGAGCATCGGCGGCCCGGCTCCGTACCACCGCCAACCCGGCCCCGGCGAGGCCGCACGTCCAGCGACGCGCGCGCCCGGGTCGACGCTCAGCAGAGGAGCAAGAGCATGCGTTCCCGTTCCCGTTTGTTAGGTCTCGTCACCGGCGTGGCCGTGTTGTTGGCCGGCCTGGTCGCCCTTCCGACGCAGGCCTCGGCGGCACCACTGACCAAGGTCCTGGTGTTCAGCAAGACCGCCGGCTTCCGCCACTCGTCCATCCCCAACGGCATCGCCGCGATCCAGCAGCTCGGCTCGGCCAACGGCTTCACCGTGACCTCGACCGAGGACGCCGGCCAGTTCACCACCTCCAATCTGGCCCAGTACCAGGCGGTGGTCTTCCTGTCGACGACCGGCGACGTCCTCAACGCCAGCCAGCAGACGGCGTTCGAGTCGTACATCGCCGCCGGTGGTGGGTACGTCGGCGTGCACGCCGCGGCCGACACCGAGTACAGCTGGCCGTGGTACGGCTCGCTGGTCGGAGCGTGGTTCGACTCGCACCCGGCGATCCAGACCGCCACCGTGAAGATCGAGGACCAGACCAACCCGTCGACCGCCCACCTCGGCACCACCTGGGTCCGCTCCGACGAGTGGTACAACTACCGCACCAACCCCCGGTCCAGCGCACGGGTCCTGGCCAGCCTCGACGAGTCGTCCTACAGCGGCGGCAACATGAGCGGCGACCACCCGATCACCTGGTGCAAGGCGTACGGCGGCGGGCGCGCCTGGTACACGGGCCTCGGGCACACCGAGGCGTCGTACACCGACCCGAAGTTCACCCGGATGCTGCTCGGTGGCCTTCAGGTCGCCGCGGGTTCCGTGAGCGCCGACTGCTCGCCGCGTACGACGACTCCGCCGACGACCCCGCCGCCCACCCCCGCCGGCTCCACCCTGAAGGCCCGCGCCAACAACCAGTACGTGAGCGCGCCGAACGCCACCACCGCGCTGATCGCCAACAAGACCTCCGTCGGGACCGGCGAGCGGTTTGACCTGGTCAACCTCGCCAACGGCAACGTGGCGCTGCGCGCCAAGAGCAACGGGCAGTTCGTCGCGGCGGAGAACGCCGGGGCCGCCGCACTGATCGCCAACCGGGCCACTGCCGGCGCCTGGGAGACGTTCCAGCTCGTCCGTAACTCCGACGGCACGGTGAGCCTGCGGGCCACGGTGAACAACCGCTACGTCGCGGCCGACAACGGGGGCGCCTCCCCGCTGATCGCCAACCGGACCTCCATCGGTCAGTGGGAGAAGTTCGACCTCGTCACCACCAACTGACCGCGCCTCGACGCGCTCTTCACCACCCCTCCCGGCCGTGGTGCGCCCCCGCACGCCCGGCCCCCGATCGTCGAGGAAGGACGATCAATGCTCTCGTACCCCCGGCGCTGGTCCCGGGCACTCATCGCGGCGGTCACCACTGTCGCGAGCGTGACCCTGGCCGTGGCCGCACCGTCCACCGCTCAGGCGGTGGTCATCCCCGCCTCCGACTATCAGCAGGTCAAGCTCGCCACCGGCTCTGCCGAGCTGGGTGAGGCCATGTCCCTGGCCGTCCTGCCCAACCGCTCGGTGCTGCACACCGCCCGCAACGGCGTCCTGCGGGTGACCGACGTGGCGGGCAACACCAAGGTCTCCGGCACCCTGTCCGTCTACACGCACGACGAGGAGGGGTTGCAGGGCGTCGCCGTGGACCCCAACTTCGCCACCAACCGGTGGGTCTACCTGTACTACTCGCCCACGTTGAGCACCCCGTCCGGGGACGCCCCGACCACCGGCTCACAGTCCGACTGGGACCGGTGGAAGGGGCACCTGCGGTTGTCCCGGTTCACCCTCAACAGCGACGACACGCTCAACCTGGGTAGCGAGAAAATCGTGCTCCAGGTGGCCAACGACCGGGGGCAGTGCTGCCACGTCGGCGGTGACCTGGACTTCGACGCCGCCGGCAACCTGTACCTGACCACCGGCGACGACACCAACCCGTTCGAGTCGTCCGGCTACGCGCCACTCGACGAACGGACCAACCGCAACCCGCAGTTCGACGCCCAGCGCTCGGCCGGCAACACCAACGACCTGCGGGGCAAGGTGCTGCGGATCAAGCCGCAGGCGGACGGCACGTACACGATCCCGTCGGGCAACCTGTTCGCCCCCGGCACGTCGGGCACCCGCCCGGAGATCTACGCCATGGGCATGCGCAACCCGTTCCGGATGAGCGTCGACAAGGCGACCGGCGTGGTCTACCTCGGTGACTACGGCCCCGATGCAGGCAGCACGAACTCCAGCCGGGGCCCCCAGGGTCAGGTCGAGTTCAACCGCATCGCGGCACCCGGCAACTACGGCTGGCCGTACTGCACCGGCAGCAACACCAGCACCGAAACATACAATGAATACACCTTCCCGTCCGGGCCGTCGCAGTCCAAGTACAACTGCACGGGCGGGCCGACCAACAACTCGTTCCGCAACACCGGGCTCGGCACGCTGCCCGCGGCGAAGCCGGCCTGGATCAAGTACGCCGGGGACTCCGGGTCGCCGTCGGAGTTCGGCAGCGGCTCGGAGTCGCCGATGGGCGGGCCGGTCTACCGGTACAACGCCTCGCTCAACTCCAGCATCAAGTTCCCGGCCTCGCTGAACGGCCAGTTCTTCGCCGGCGAGTACGGCCGCCGTTGGATCAAGGCCATCGCGGTCAACTCCGACGGCTCGCGCGGGGAGATCTCCAACTTCCCGTGGTCCGGCACCCAGGTCATGGACATGGCCTTCGGCCCGGACGGCGCCCTGTACGTGCTGGACTACGGCACCGGGTCGAACAACCAGGCGCTCTTCCGGATCGAATACATCGGTGGTGGCAACCGCAACCCGATCGCGGTCGCCTCGGCCAACCCCACCTCGGGCTCAAACCCGCTGACCGTCAACTTCTCGTCGGCCGGCAGCTCCGACCCGGAGGGCGGGGCGCTGAGCTACCTGTGGACGTTCGGTGACGGCACCACGTCGACGGCGGCCAACCCCACCAAGACGTACACCACGAACGGCACCTACTCCCCCACCCTGAAGGTCACCGACCCGACGGGGCTGTCCGGCACGGCGAGTCTGGTCGTCACCGTGGGCAACACCGCTCCGACGGTGACGCTCACCTCCCCAACAGACGGGCAGCTGTTCACCTTCGGTGACACGGTCCCGTACCAGATCTCGGTGAGCGACCCGCAGGACGGCACGATCGACTGCTCCAAGGTGAGCCTGACCTACGCGCTGGGCCACGACAGCCACGCGCACCAGATCACCTCGAAGACCGGCTGCAGTGGCACGATCACCGTCCCGACCGACGGTGAGCACGACGCGGCAGCCAACATCTACGGTGTCTTCGACGCCGCCTACACCGACAACGGTGGGCTCACCACGCACAGCATCAGGACGCTGCAACCGAAACACCGCCAGGGTGAGCACTTCAGCGCCCAGTCCGGTGTCCAGGCCACCGACCACACCAACGCCGAGGGTGGCCGCACGGCCGGGTTCATCGAGAACAACGACTGGATCTCGTACCAGCCGTACAACCTGTCCAACGCGACCCGGTTCATCGCCCGGGTCTCCTCGGCCGGCGCCGGCGGCACCATCGAGGTCCGCGCCGGCTCCGCCACCGGCACCCTGCTGGGCACCGCCACGGTCCCGGTGACTGGTAGCTGGGAGACCTTCGTCGACGTCTCCACTGCCATCACCAACCCGCCCGCCTCGACGACCACGCTGTACCTGGTGTTCAAGGGCGGGTCCGGCAACCTGTTCGACGTCGACGCGTTCACCTTCACCACCGGCACCACCACCCCCAGCGGGGGGATCACGTTGCGGGCGCAGGTCAACAACCAGTACGTGTCGGCGGTCGGCACCAGCGCGCTGATCGCCAACAAGGCCAGCGTCGGGGCGACTGAGCAGTTCGACCGGGTGGACGCCGGCAACGGCAACATCGCCCTCCGCTCGCGCGCCAACGGCCTGTACGTCTGCGCCGACAACGCGGGGGCGAATCCGTTGATCGCGAACCGCACGACGATCGGACCGTGGGAGACGTTCCAGATCATCAACAACTCGGACGGGACGGTCGGCCTGCGGGCTCTGGCCAACAACCAGATCGTGGCCGCCGAGAACGCCGGGGCGGGCGCACTGATCGCCAACCGTACGACTGTCGGTTCCTGGGAGAAGTTCACCCTGACCACCGGCTGACCGGTGGCGGGCCCGGCCCGGTCGGTGACCAGGCCGGGCCCGCCGACCGGCGGACTAGATCGGGAAGCGGCCGTGCCGCCAGTGCCAGTGCCGGCCGGCCCTGAGGTGGTCGATGATCGCGCGCTGGAGCACGGTGCGGCGGGGCAACTGGTCGAGCGGCGTGCTCAGGGTGCGGAACACGAAACGCCGCACCTCGACGTCGGCGTCCGGACCGTCCTGCTCCTCATAGGGGGCCAGCTCGAACATCTGCTGGAACCGGGCGATGTTGGAGCCTTCGGGTAGGTACTCCAGCAACTGTGGGTCAAGTAGCCATGAGCCGCAGGAGAACGCGGTGTAGGGCTCGTCGGGGAAGTGGCGCGGGAAGAACGCACGGGCGTCGTCGAGCGACGCCGCGACCGCCTCCGGGCTCAGCGGTCCCGTATCGGGGACGTGCAGGCCGATGGCCGCGTCGCCACGGTGGTGTTGCAGCCGGCCCAGCTCGTAGACGCTGCCGCGCACGTGCAGCGTCAGCCAACTCTGCATCACCGGCCAGCCCTCGCGGCGCATCCGCCGGTCGATGGCGAGGTTGCGGCCCAGGTCCGCGAGGCTCAACCACGACACGGCATCGGGGATGCCGTGGTCGCGGTGGTAGCCCCGGGCGACGTCGACCAGAGCCAGGTACGCGTACACATAGAGATGCTGCCAGGCGGGACCCTGTTCGCGCGGCAGCTCCGGACCGGGCGACAGCCAGCCGTGACCGCCGAGATCGGCGCGGACCAGGGCGATCGAGCGGTCGAGCAGCCAGCGCAGCTCCGGAGTCCACAATGGCGAGTCGGGGTCGGGCCAGCCCGCCATGATCTCGGCGGCGTCATCCGGTCGCACCGCGAGCCGGGCGAGGATCGCGGGCGCGTCGGCCTTCGCGGGCAGCGGAGCCGACGGCCGGTCGCCGGCCAGGCGATGCACCCGGTCAACGTCCTCGACGGGCACCCCGAGCCGAGCGGCGATAGCGTCCAGATCCACGCCGACGACCCTACCGGCGAGGGCCTCCGTGGTGGGCGCCCGGAACGTGAAAGCCCCCCTGTGCGGACTCAGGAGTCCGCCGGCACCCCGGCTTCGAGCTGGCCGATCATCGGCACGAGAAGGTCGTTGAGTTCCCGAACGAGCACCACGACGGCCCGACGCGCCGCGGACGCGACATCGTCGTCCGGCCCTTCGGGCGCCGGCGGCAGGTTGTCGAGCGGGACCGGGGCCTCCACCTGAAGCAGCGCGCGCAGATGCGGGCTGCGCGTCTGATCCTGCTGCGTCGGTGTCGTGAACTGACCGAAGACCTGGGGCCAGTCCCGCCAACCACGGTCACGCTGCCACTGTTTCGTCCAGGTGAGTTCGGCCGGCCAGCGGGACACCACCGTCACCGCGCAGACCATGCTGCCGTCCCACGGGCTGCGGGCGCAGGTCGCCGCGACAATCCGCCGATGCCAGCGGACGAAGCCGGGCGACAGCTCGCTGGCCACCCGCCAGGCCGTCGCCGCGAACGCGACCGGCGCGAAATCGTTCCAGCTGTCGGCGAACTCGTCGATCCGGGCGATCACCTCGGCCTCGTACCGGCCGCGCCCGTCGGTGCCGCGCTCGCGGTCGAACTGCTCGTCCAGCCAGAAGGCGCGCGGCTCCGGCATCCTCAACCCCGTTTCACGACGATGCGTCCAGCACCTCGAACCTATCCGACTGCCGACGGGTTCGAGGCTTGACAGGCAGTGGGCTCAGGAGTGGACGATCAGGTGTGCGAATTCTTGTGGTAGGTGGCAGTGGTCTGATCGGCGCTCACGTGGTGGACGTGCTGCGCGAGCGCGGTCATACGGCGACCACCGTGGCGCGTACCGCCCATCCGGGTGTCGATCACCTGCTCGATGCCGGGTCGGCCTCGATCGACGAACTGCGCGCGCTGCTCACCGGTCAGGACGGCGTCGTGTACGCGACGCGCACCGACGAGCAACGGCCGCTGCCCAAGCCGATTTACCCGGCGTTTCGCCGCGACAACGTCGAGCCGTTGGTGCGCCTGTTCGCCGCCGCCCGTCAGGAGGGTCTCACCCGCGGGGTCGTCATGGGCTCCTACTACACCTATTTCGACCGGCTCCACCCGCAGTGGCGGCTCGCCGAGCAGCACACGTACATCCGGTGCCGTCTGGAGCAGGCCCGGGAGGGGCGCGCCGCCGCAGGCCCGGGCCTGCCGGTCGCCGTACTCGAACTGCCCTTCGTCTTCGGCCGGGCCGGTGACCGGCTGCCGAACTGGGCCGGGCCGCTGGACCGGTGGGCGCGCTCGCGTACCCCTCTGGTCGCCCCGACCGGCGGGAGCGCCGCGGCCTCGGCCCGCAGCGTCGCCGAGGTCGCGGTGGATGCCCTGGAACAGGCCAGCGGCGCGGACATCCCGGTCGCCGACGAGAACCTCACCTGGGCCGACATGATCGGGCGCATCTCCGAGGCGGTCGGCCGGCGCCGACGGGTCGCCCGCCTGCCGGCCGGTGCGGCGAAGGTCGCCCTGCGGCTCGGCGGTGCGATGCAGGCCCTCGGCCGTAAGGAGTCGGGCATCAACCTCAGCCACCTCGCCGACCTCCTGCTCGCCGAGCTGTTCATCGAGCCGACGACCGGCCGGTCGCTGGGTCCGGCGCTGCGTGAGACCTTCCCCGACTGACCTAGCCCTGGGGTGCCGGTGGTCGGGCGAGATACGCGGTCTTGACGTCGGCGGAGAAACCGCAGGCTCGGTAGAAGCCGTGGGTGGCGGGGTTGCGCGAGCCCGTCATCAGCATGGCCTTGTAGCAGCCCGCATCCCAGGCGGCCTGGAGCGTGTCGGCCATGATCTGGCGCCCCAGACCGGTGCCTCGCCGCGATTTCTCGACGACGACGTTCTCGATGACGGCGTAGGGCGATGCCGACCGGCTGAGATTGGGGATCACGTTGAGGTACGTCGTGGCGACGACAACCCCGTCCAGTTCGAGGACGAAGAGACGCAGCGCTGGAGAGGCGAGGATCTCCTGGAAGGCCGCCGCGTCAGACCCATCATCCAGAACCGGATCGTCGGGGTTCAGCTGCCGGTAGAGGCGGATGATCTGCGCGAAGTCACCGGGTCGGGCCGTACGGAACATGAATGGAGCCTAAGCACCGACCGTCCCTAATCGCGGGTCGCCCGAGGCGTGCGGTCCGCCGCCTGCGCCTGCCGCGCCGCGATCTCGACGAATTCCCGCACCAGCGGCGACCGATTGTCCTCGGCCCAGGCCAGGCACACCTGGTTGTGCCCGAGATCGTCGACGGGCACATGGACGACGTCCGGCCTGGTGTAAAACGTCGCGGTCGACAGCGGCAGGATCACCATCCCGGCATACGCGGCCACGTGCTCCAGCTTCTCCTCGACAGAGTTCAGCTCGGGTCGGGGGCGGGGGTCGGAATCCATCGGGCGGTTCGGCAGGTCCCGCCACTCGGGCACCGCGTTCGGGTCCTGGAGCAGCCGCTCCTCGACCAGCTCAGCGAGGTCGACCGCCTCCTTGCCGGCCAGCCGGTGCTCCTGGGGCAGGACTACGACACGGGGTTCGGTGAACAGTGGACGCAGGCTCAGGCCACGCTGGTCGATCGGAAGCCGCACGTAACTGACGTCGGCACGCCCCTCGCGCACCACCTCGGCCTGGTCGTTCCACGAGGTGCGAACGACACCGACGGACAGGTCGGGATGGAGGTCGGCGATCGCGCGAGCCTCGGCGGTGACGATGATGCCGGGCATGAACGCGATGGTGAACGTCGGCCTACCGTGCGCGGCCTGTTGCACCCGCCGACGCAGTGCCTCGGCCGAGGCGAGCAGCGGACGAGCGTCGGCCAACAGTTGGTGGCCGGCCTCGGTCAGTGCGGTGGAGCGACGGTCCCGGACGAAGAGCTCGGCGCGGAGCTCATGCTCGAAAGCCCGGATCTGGCGCGACAGGACCGGCTGGGCGATGTGCAGGCGGGCCGCGGCCCGGCCGAAGTGCAGCTCCTCGGCGACCGCCACGAAGTAGCGGAGCTTCCGCAGATCGACGTCCATCCGGCCCCCGTACGGTTCACGCTTCCGGCCGCCCCAGGATACGCACCGGGTATGACCAGGTTAATGCCCGTTGGGCATCACAGCAGGTGAAAGAGGTCTTGGACGTGGGCGTCGTGGCCGACGCATGGTGGGAACCGTTCCACCACGAATCCGGAAGGACACGATCATGAACCTCAGCGAGCAGCGCGTCGTCGTACTCGGCGGAACCTCGGGAATCGGGCTCGCCACCGCCACCCGGGCCGCCCGCGAGGGCGCCCAGGTTGCGGTCGCCTCCAGCAACCAGCGCAGCGTGGACCGCGCCCTGGCGACCCTGCCGGCCGGCAGCCAAGGGTACGCCGCCAACCTCACCGACCCCGGCGACGTGGCCCGACTGTTCCAGCGTCTCGGCGCGTTCGACCACCTCGTCTACACCGCCGGTGAACCGCTCGCGCTGATGTCCGTCGACGCCCTCGACCTCTCCGCCGCCCGTACCGCCTTCGACCTGCGCTATTTCGGTTCCCTGTCGGCGGTCAACGCGGCGCTCCCGTACCTGCGCCCAGGCGGGTCGATCACCCTCACCACCGGCACCGCCAACCACCGGCCGAGTGCCGGCTGGTCGGTGGCGGCCAGCATCACCGGGGCGATCGACGCGCTGGTCCGCGCGCTCGCCGTCGAACTCGCCCCGCTCCGGGTCAACGCCGTCTCCGCCGGAGTGATCCGCTCGCCGCTCTGGGACCCGCTGCCGCAGGAAACCCGAGAGCAGATGTACGCCCAGCTCAGCGAGTCGCTTCCGCTCGGTCGGGTGGGCGAGCCGGAGGAGGTCGCCGAGGCGTTCGTGTACCTCCTGCGGGCGACCTACGCCACCGGCACGGTGGTGACCGTCGACGGCGGCACCCTGGTCGCGTGACCCCGACCCTCGGCGGACGCCCCGCCGGGACTGTCACCTGAGCTGTTCGGCCAGTCCGACGAGGATGCCCTCGGGGCCTCGGACGTAGCAGAGCCGATAGATGTCCTCGTACTGTGCCAGCTCCCCGACGAGTTCGGCCCCGTGGTTGCGCAGCCGGGCGATGACGTCCTCGATGTCGTCGACGGCGAACATGATGCGGCGAATGCCCAACGTGTTCGCCGGTGCGTCCTTCGGCTCGGCGGTGACCGCCTCAGGGGTATGGAACATCGCCAGTTCGACCTTGCCATGGCCGTCCGGGGTCCGCAGCATCGCGACCTCCTGCCGGACGTCGTCGATCCCGATGACACGCTCGACCCAACGCCCCTCGGCGGGCCCTCGGCCCTCCAGCTCCATACCGAGTTCGACGAAGAACGAGATGACCGCGTCAAGGTCCTCGACAACGATGAGGACGTTGTCCATCCGCTGGATCGCCATGCTGAATCTCCTCAGGCTGGTGCGGCCACGGTCGCCACATCCTCTCCTGGAACCGAGCCGCCCGGCATTCCCGACATGCTGCGCCGTAGCCTGCCGTCCACGCCTCGAACGACTCAGCCCGAGCCTGTCCTGCGCAGGTAGGCCTCGGCCAACTGGCGAAGGCGGGTCCTGTCGAAGCTGTGCCCGTGGCCGGGATGGACGACGGACACGTCGAGGTCGGCGAGGAACTCCATGCTTCGCCGGTAGGCAGCCACGTCGGAGTTCGGCAGGTTGTCGATCAAGTAACCGTCGTAGATGATGTCGCCGGAGTACAGCGTCCCGGTACGCTCCTCCAACAGCGCGATGCTTCCCGGTGTGTGCCCGGGAAGGTGCAGCACGGTCAGTTCGCGCCCGCCCAGGTCGATCCGGTCGCCGTCGTCGAGCATCCGGCTCACGGTCATGGGCTCGACGCGGTAGGCAGCCGGGTCGTAGCCGGGACTCGGCAGGACGTCGATCATGAGCTCCGGGACTGGTTCGCCCGCTGCGTCGATCCCGAGTTTGTCGTAGAGCTCCGCGCCGTACAGGCTCGCTGGCACACCCGTCGCCAAGAGCTCCGCCTCGGCGGGGTGGGCGGCCCGGTCAGCGAACTCCGCCGCCCCACCCACGTGATCGAGGTGCGCGTGGGTGAGCAGGACCATCGGATCACGCTCGAACAGGCCCGGAATTGCCTCCCGCAAGGCGACGACACCGAGCCCGGCATCGATCACCATGTCGCGATCGTTGCCGCGCAACCACCAGAAGTTCGCCGACAGCAGCTCGTTGACGTGCGGTTCCGAGATCCGAATGATGTCGCCACCCGCATCGGCCTGCGTATACCAGTCGACCATGTCCGCAAGTGTGCCAGTGCGGCGATGCCGTTTCGATCCCTGTCGGCAGAGGTGTCGCCGCCACATCCCGAATCCCAGCAAGCCATAAGCCGCGCCGATGATGAGCGGTGCGCGCAGGTCCCCGTCGGGCGCAATAGCTTCCCAAACGAAGGCCATCACCACCACTACGGCCATTGGGGCGCATGTGAGGATGCCGACATGGAACAGACACTGAGTCGGCGGGCGGCCTCGGACGCGATCAGCGACCAGGGATGGCGGTATTTGTTGGGCGCTTTGCGCACGTCGGTCCGCGTCGGCTCATTGGTCCAGGCAACCGAGGTGGCGGCGCGCGTGGTGGCGGCATGCGGTAGCGACGCCGATGGGCACCTACGCGTCGACATCCGGCCAGACCGGGTCGTGTTGACCCTGCAGTCGGTGGATCAGGCGGCGCTTACCGCTTGCGATATCGACCTTGCGCATCGGCTTTCCGCCGCCATGCGGAACGTCGGGCTACGGACGGAGCCTGAGATTGGTACGGGAGCGCCGAGGTCGGTCCAGCTCGTGGAGATCGCCATCGACGCGCTCGACATCGCAGCGGTCCGGCCGTTCTGGAAGGCCGTGCTGGGCTACACGGCCGAGGCGGGAGCCGACGGTCCCAAGGATCCGATCGTCGACCCGGTTGGGCAGGGTCCGGCGATGTGGTTTCAGCAAATGGATCAGCCACGCCCGGGCCGGAATCGCATCCACTTCGACATCTGTGTCCCGCACGACGAGGCACCACGGCGGATCGAAGCCGCGCTGACGGCCGGTGGCCGGCTCGTGTCCGCGTCCCATGCTCCCGCCTACTGGGTTCTCGCCGATATCGAGGGTAACGAGGCTTGTGTGACAACCTGGCAGGGCCGAGACGACTCGTAGACCGGGCCGACCGCCGTTCGTACTCACTTGGCCGGCGGTTGACCCCGCTCCCCGTGGCTGTCCGGTTCGGCATCGGCGGCCCAGCACAGCATGGTGGGGTTGAGTGGGTTGCCCATGTCGAGCACGATGTCTGCTCGGTCAAGTGGCTGCGCCTCTGCGCGGTACAACTCCTGCCCGGGCAGGTACCGGCCGTGGTACCGCTGTTCCACGGCAGCCGCCGAGCCGAACAGGTCAAGATCGCGTTTCAGGGCACGCCGCAGTGTCACCTCTGGTGCGACGTGCAGGTATAGCGCCACGTCCCAGTAGTCGCGCAGTTCAGGGCGTAGGAGGAAGACGCCGTCGAACAGCAGGATCCCACGGGCCGGGGCTCGCTGGTACGTCGGCGGCACAGGCTCGTCAGCTCGATAGTCGTACGTTGCGGGGAGGTAGCGTCCGTCGCCTCCGGGTCCAAGCGGGCGCAGGACGGAGTCGATGATGGTGTCGTTGTCGAACGAGTCCCGGTGGTAGCCCTCGGCGGACAAGGAGCCGCGTTGTCGACGCGCAGCTGCCGGTCGGTGGAAGCGGTCCACGCTGAGCCGGATCACTTCCCGCTGTTGGCCCAACAGGTGGGCGAGGTTGTCCGCCAGACGGGTTTTCCCCGCAGCGTCGGGCCCGTCGATGGCCACTCGCAACGTGTGTGACACTCGGCATCGCCCGAGGTACTTGGCCAGGCGTACCAGCACCTGCTCACGTTGGCTCAGCTGCACAGGCCGCATGCTATGCCCGGCTCTGACGGCGATCAGAGCTCGACAGCGACCGCTCCCAGGTCTGCCATGCGCGCAGACTAGTTGCCTCCTGAGCAGTTGTGTAGCCGGACGTGTCACCCGCGTCCCGAGACCTGACCGGATGCTCAGCGGGCTGTGACGGCTCCTCTTCTGTCAGCGCCACGTGGTTGGATGCAGGCCGGTGATCAAGAGAGGGAACCATGACGCGCAGCACCCCACCGCGTCCGTTGGATGTGGTCTCGTTGTTTCCGGAACTGGCAGCGAAGGCCAGGACCGCCACCCGCCTTCATCCCCGCCCAGGAGACCCGACCGTGCATGACAGCTCGGTGGGTGGGCCCTTGCTGTGGCCGGTAGGCGAGGCCTGGCCGACATGCAGCGACGAGCACGAGCCGTACGAGTTGACGACCCTGGAGGACGTCCGCACGCGTCGACGGATCCTCGCCGCGGCGTGGCAACGGCCCAGGCCGCCGGGAACGAATCTGCTCACTGGCGATGAGAAGGTGGTCATCGACCGCGTAGCTGCCGGTTACGACCCGGCGCTGCTGCCGGCGGAGCCGCTGCCGCTCATCCCGCTGGCGCAGCTCTACGCCCGGGACGTCCCTGATCTGCCCTGTCCGGATGGCATGGACATGCTTCAGGTGCTGTGGTGCCCGTTCGACGAAATCATGGATGCGCGGTCGGCGGTGCACCTACGGTGGCGGCGGTCCACAAGCGTGCGGAAGCTGCTGATGCACCCGCCCGAGCCGGCCTTCGTCGGCCAGGGCTATTACGTGCCGGAACCTTGCGTCTTGCACCCGGAGCAGGTCATCGAGTACCCGGCTTATCACGAGCTGGATGACAAGCTGGCGGACCGCATCATCTCGCGGGAGAGGGAGCTCCTCCAGTCACCGGACGAGAAGCATCCGGGTTACCGGGGCGATCTGTCCATCGCTCCCGGTTGGAAGGTCGGTGGCTGGTCCGCTTTCTTCACCTTCCGGAGCCCGGCGGGCCCTGATGAGCTCCGGTGCTGCGGCGCTCCGCTCGAACCCCTTCTCACCATCCCCAGCGACGAATGGGACGGCGACACCCGAAGCTGGCGTCCCATCACTGCCGAGGACGAGTCGGTCGACCACACCCCGACCCAGGTGGAGATTGGCCGTGGCTACACACTCCAGGTCTACCGGTGCACCGCCTCGCAGGAGCACCCACCGGTCACCATCATGCAGTGACTGAGTCGATGCACTCGCAGCCCGCTCCGGGCAGGCTGGCGCTCATACGTGGTGGTACGAGTGTCGGTGATCCCGCCGGCGGATCTTGATGTCGTCGAGGTCGGTCGACACCGACTTGAGGTCGCGGTAGCCGGCACCGATTCCCGAGACGGCGGCTGCCGCGAGCGCTTCCGCCTTGCCAATCACGTTCGCTTCCCGATCCTCGTCGCTGGCCGGAACCAGACAGCGGAAGGTGAAGGCGAGCAGGGACCGCTCGTAGGTCACGGTGCCTTCCTCGGTGAACTTCGCCCGAAACACGTCGTGTTCGTCAGCCTTGGCGAGCAGCGCGGCCCGCTGCTCGTCATCGAGTTGCGCGAACTTGCCGCGCACGATGACCTGGTATGTCTTGCGGGCCATTGCCTGGGGGCCTCCGGTTTCGGCTGGGCATCACGACATCGGTCGGCGGGCTGGCGCGGCCGCAAGGGCGGCGGCAGGTCGCGCCGCCATGCCGCTGGCCGACCAGTACGGCGCTGGCGACCCTACCGAGAGGAACACAGGAACGCCTGGGTATTTCACAGCCATAGTGGGCTCACCCCGGGGTGGACGGGCCGGCACGCCGCCACCTGTCGGCTCAAACACCTCGCCGTTGCCGCAGGCCCCGGATGCCGAGGATGCATCCCCACCTGCTGCGGCTGGCCTCCGGGACCTGGCCGGCGCTCGCGGCTCCGCCGACGAACGGGCGCCGCGTGCCGGGCGCAGATGCGGGCGCGGTCCTGTTCCATCCGGCATGGACGGCTCGGGTAGCGGACGGCAGACAGCGTCGTCGATGATGAACGGGTGAAGACTGGGTTCGTGCTGATGCACAGCCTGTTGCTGGGTCCTCGGACGTGGACACCCGTGGCGGCCCGGCTCGCAAGTCTGGGCGCCGAGACGGTTGTGCCATCGCTGATCGACGTGGCCGACGAAGACGACCCCCCGTTCTGGCCGCGAATCAGCGCGGCCATCAACGAAAGCCTCTCCCACCTACCGCAGGATCAGCCAATCGTGTTGGTAGCGCACAGCAACGCCGGTCTGCTGGTCCCGGTTGCCGTGCAGGCGGCGCGGCGTCCGGTCGTCGGATGTCTCTTCGTTGATGCCCGTCTGCCCCCGCGGGCCGGAGCCACGCCCGCCGCATCACCCGAGCGGCTGACCCACCTGCGGACGAAGGTCACGCGGGGTCGGCTGCCGCAGTGGACGACGTGGTGGGACGAGGAGGACGTCGCATCGCTGTTCCCCGACCCCGAGACCAGGTGGGCCGTCTCGGCCGAGCAGCCCAGGCTTCCGATCAGCTACTACGAGCAACACATTCCTGTCCCCGCGGGCTGGGACCATCGGCCATGTGGGTATCTGCTGTTCGGGCCGCCGTACGACCGCATGGCGCAGGAGTCGCGCAAGCGCGGGTGGGGCGTAGCCGAGGTGCCCGGTGGACATCTGCACCAACTCGTCGATCCAGACGCGGTTGCCGCGCGGATCGTTGCCATGACCACAACGTGGAGTTCCCCAGCCGGCTGAGCCGACACGCGCTCATGCGGCAGCGTCCGCAGGGCTCAGTGGTGACATCCAGACCGGATTCGAGCGCCTCGTACGCTTGGGGCGTCCGGATTGGTCCTCGAGTGGGCGGTAACCGGCCCGTACCGCCTCCAGGAGAGGGTGTCGTGGGAACGTTCGGAACCGGGCCATTCAGCAGCGACGGTGCCCTGGACTTCCTCGAAGAACTCGCCGAACGGCCGCCAGAGCAGCAACTCGACGCACTCCGGCACATGTTCACCTACGTCCGGGACAACCGCGACCTCCTCTGGCGGGAGTTCTTCCCGGACGAGGTCGTCGCCGCGGCAGCACTCGTCGCCGCGACGGTTCCCGGCGGGGAGCACCTACGACACCGCGTGACGGAACTGGTGGAGCTGTCGGACGAGACAGAGATCGCGCTGCTTCCCGCGTCGACGTCGGGCGTCGCCGCCCCCGCACTGGAGGCGTTGCTCTTTGTCGCCGGTCCCGACGGGGCGTGGCATCAGGGGTGGACCACCGAAGCGGACCGACTCGACGCGCAACAGACCATCCACGATCTCGTGGCCATCCTCCGGACAGCGACCTAGCCGAACCCCTCACGCAGTTCATCGCAGGGTGAGCGGGGTCTCGGCTTCGACGCGGGTCAGCTTCTCCGGGTTGCGGACGTAGTACAGGCCGGTGATGCGGGCGTTCTCGACGCGGATCGCCATGACGCCGTCGATCTCCCCGTCCAGGCGTACGAGGAGTGCCGGGTTGCCGTTGACCACGGTCGGTTCACCAGTGAGCGTGCCTTCAACCTTGCCTAGACCACCGAAGAACATGCGGACCACCTTCTCAGCGCCGGTGATCGGCCGCAGCGCGGCCTGCTTGACGCCGCCGCCGTCGCCCACCAGGACGACGTCAGGGGCGAGCACGTCGAGGAGGCCCTGTAGGTCCCTGGTTTCGACCGCGCGCTGGAACGCGCCCAGAGCCGCCCGGGTCTCACTCGGGGAGACCACCTCGCGAGGGCGGTGGGCGTCGACGTGCTGGCGGGCGCGGTGCGCGATCTGGCGGACGGCCGCGGGGCTCTTGCCGACGGCGGCTGCGATCTCGTCGTAGCCGATTCCGAAGGCCTCGCGCAGCACGAAGACGGCGCGCTCAGTCGGCGAAAGCCTCTCGAGAACGATCATCAGCGCCATCGACACGCTCTCGGCGAGCTCGACGTCCTCGGCCACGTCCGGCGTGGTGAGCAGCGGCTCGGGCAGCCAGGAGCCGACATATGCCTCCCTGCGGCGCCTCATTGTGCGCAGCCGATTGAGCGACTGCCGGGTCGTGATCCGTACCAGGTAGGCGCGCTGGTCGCGCACCTGTCCCAGGTCGGCCTTGACCCACCGCAGCCAGGTTTCCTGGAGTACGTCTTCGGCGTCGGCCGCGGATCCGAGCATCTCGTATGCGACGGTGAAGAGCAGGTTGCGGTGGGCCACGAAAGTCTCGGTCGCCGAGTCATCGGCGTGGTCGCTCATCTCTCGATCCCTCTCCTTCGCGGCCGGCCCCCGATTGCCGAAGGCATTCAAACGTGCATCCACACAAGGTCCTTTTCGTTGGTAGCTGGCCGTTGCTCAAGGGCCGCCGATGAACGCATGCGTGCTGCGGCGCCCGCAATAAGGGGCGCCGCCTCACGACCTGCGGTCCAGATCCGTTGACGGTCGACCAGACCGGCCACGAATGCCTGGTGGCTAGGCTGCCCGTTCGGCGGTGGCCGGTGCCTCGCCGCGCTTGGCCCGCAGCGACTCTCGGCGCTCGTCATCCTTGACCCAGGTGAGCGAGCCGGGCTTGCGCGCCTCGTCCGCGAGATGCTTAAGCGTGTGCTTGCAAACGAACTCCTTGAGCTTCGCGCCCGGGCGGCCGCCGAGGTAAAACCTATTCGCGGTGTCGTCCTTGGAGGCGAACTGGAAGATGCCGGCGCGACGACCCAGGCTGATGCACTGGCCGAAAAAGCCCAGGTTGATGGGCCTGGGCTGCTCAACCGCGATCCGGGCCAGCACCGTGTCGGCGGCATGTGCGCCGATCCTCGTGGCGGCCTGGCAGCTCATCCGAAACGGCAGGTCCGATGGTGCCGCCGAATCACCGGCCGCGGTGATACGCATGTCGTCCACGCTCGTCAATGTCTCGTCCGTGAGCAGGCGGCCCAAGGCGTCGGTGCTCAGCCCGCTGCGCGCGGCCAGGTCCGGCACGCCGAATCCGGCGGTCCAAATGGTCACCGTGCTCCGCAGCTCGCGGCCGCCGCTGAGCTGCACGGCATCGCGGGTCACGGCCGTCACCTGCGCGTCGGGGCCTTCGAGCACGGTCACGCCGAGTTTGGCCAGCCGCTTGGCAACCGACCGTCGACCCTTCAGGTGTAGGTACGGGCCGAGTACCTCGCCGCAGACCAGGGTCACGGTGCGGCCCTTCTCCGCCAGCTCGGCGGCGGTCTCGATGCCGGTCGGGCCCGCGCCGACAACCGTTACCAGGGCCGTAGTGGGAGCGGCGTCGACGACCGGGCGCAGCCGTTGCGCCTCCTCCAGGCTGGCAATCGGGTAGGCGAACTCGGCCGCTCCGGGCACGCCCGGGTCGGCGCTGCCACTGCCCACCGCGTAGATCAGGTAGTCGTAGCCGACCGTGGCGCCCGTCGCCAACGTCACGCTGCGCCCGGCAGCGTCAATGCCGATCACGGAATCGACCACCAGCCGAACGGCCTCGCCCAGGACGTCTGGGTAGTCGACAACCGCGTCGTCGGACCCGCCCACCAGTTGCTGCAGACGGATCCGCTCGACGAAGGTCGGGCGCGGGTTGATGAGGGTCACTGTCACGTCGTCGCGCTGCGTCAGGCGATTGGCCGCCATGACGCCGGCGTATCCGCCGCCGATCACGACGACATCGGTGTTCCCGGTCATGTTGTCTCCTTTGTTTCGACAGCTTCGGCCTCAGGACGGCGCGGCCGATCGTTGTGATCTGCGTAAGACAGATCGCTCCACAGGCGTGGGTTGGTTCAGCCGGTAAAGGCCTCGGGACCGAAGCGGCCCCACGCGATGAATGCTGCGAGAGCGAGATAGACCGAGACCACCACGACGATCTTGGCGCCGTCGTGGTAGCGCACATGGGTGATTACCGCGCCGACCATCAGCAAGGCCATGCAGACGCCAGTCACCGGTACCAGGACCGGTGCGATGCCGACCACGGCGGGCAGGACCAGGCCAACCGCGGCCAGGAGTTCGAGAACCCCGAGGGTCCTGACGAAGCCAGGGCTGACGTCCTTGACCCACCCCGAGGCGACGCGCTTTTCCAGTTTTTGCTTGCGGACGAACGTCTTGCTGACGCCGCCGCCGAGGGCGACCAGTGCGAGCAGTCCGGCGGCGATCCACAGTGTGAGGTTCAAGGGTTTTCCTTTCGTTTCTGTGTGTTCGGCCTCAAGACACCGCGTTTTCGATCGTTGTGACAGCGCGTGAGCCAGGTCACTTCTCAGGCGTGGGCTCGACATGCGCAGCCCTCACGGTCGGCGCTGCGATCTGGTCCCGCTCCAGGCGGGTCGGTATCCGGATCTGCCGCGGAGCGAGCGTCGCGTCCGGCGAAGGCCATGCGGTGCGCGACAAGGCGGATCTGCGGAGAACAGCGTGCCGGTGCTGTCGTCGTGCGGCGCCGAGACGGGGTGTGCCGCCTCGGCGCCGTGGTGGGCGTTCGCGTGTTCGCGTTAGCGCAGGTGGCCTGCCCGAACGTCGTGCAGGTGGATGAGGATGTCGTACGACCGGGCCAGTGCGGTGAGCGGGTTGTCGGTCGACCAGTACAGGCCGTAGGAGCGGGTGGGCCGGGCGATGTCGAGCCATTCGTGGGCTGCGGACCGGACGGTGCGCATGTCGAGGACGTAGTCGCGACGGTGTACCTGTTCGAGGATGTGCTCGTTGTGCCCGGGCGGCGGCGGCGTGACGGTGTAGGTCTGGGGTTGTTCGGTGAAGAAGTCGGGCAACGCGTTCACGGTGCCCCGGCCGAAGGTCACACCGATGTTGATGTAGTCCCGACCGAGCTTTTCGCGAAGGAAGGATCCGACCGGCTGGGGAAATTCGGCTGGGTCATCGCTGGTGTACGCGACGTGGCCGTTGTTGGAGGCGAGCAGAATCTTGCCGTCATGGTGGTTGAGCCACCAGGCGGTGTTGTCGGCCATCGCGCGGTCGCGGAACCGCATCCGCTCGGAAAACTGCGTGTCCGGGAACGCGTACGCGGTGAAGCTCTGCGCGATCGCGACGGCATTCTGCACCGCCCACGCGTGGGCTCGACTGTCGCGGTGGCCCGCTCGGGTGGGTCGGCCGTGGTCCCGTACGAGGTTGAGCGCCGCGGTGGCGTGATCAGCGTCGGCTTGGCGGGCCTCTTGCGTCTTGGTGAGCTGATCGCGCATCCACGGGCCTGCCTGAAGGTCAGCGGCAGGCTTCAGCGACGAATACAGTGCTTCGATTCGGGCGACGAGTTCGGGCCGTTGGTGACGGAGGTAGCCGGTCACCTCCTGGAAGGGTCTCGGACCGGGGTAACCGAGGTCGTTGCCGACGAAGCGGAGCACGTGCTGTCCACGCCGGCTGGTGTTGTATCGACGCATCCAGGTGATGAGGTCCAGGTATTCCTGGGTGTTCCAGAAGATGTACTGGCCCTGGAACTCCGCACGCATGATCTGCGCCGGGTCACCCACGCCGTTGACCACGTAGTCGTTCAGCCGGAGCCCGGTGTGCCAGCTGGCTTCCAACACGAACGTGGTGAAACCCTTGGCGGCGACGAGGCGCTGGAAGACGTTCTGCTTGAGGGTGAAGAACTCGTGCGCGCTGTGACTGGCCTCGCCGAGTCCGACGACCCGGGCGTCGCCGACCACGCGTGCGAGGTTACTCAGGTCACCCAGCGGGTCGACGTGACGACGGAGCATGGCGACCGGGTCTTCGCTCGCGGCGGCAAGCGCCGGACCGGTGCGTACGCCGATCAGTCCGGTCGCGATCGTCGCGGCGGCGGCGCCGAGCAGACGGCGGCGGCGCGGTGTGTATTGGTTCATGGGAGTCTCCGTTGATGGGTGGATCGCCGGCGGTCGGTTCACGAGGTGACCGCCGGCTGATCGAGTGGCGCCACCAGGGTCCGCCGCGTCGGCCAGTGGATCAACGACAACCTCGGCACCGTACTGTTAAGCGAAACGGAGGTAATCGGGAGGGCTGATGGAGCTGCGCGACATCGAGATCTTCCTCGCGCTGGCAGAGGAGCTGCACTTCGGCCGCACCGCCGAGCGGCTGCGGATCACCCCGGCCCGGGTCAGCCAGTCGATCAAGAAGCAGGAGCGGCGCGTCGGGGCCGCGCTGTTCGACCGCACGACCAGGACCGTCCGGCTGACGCCACTCGGTGTGCGCCTGCATCAACAGCTCAGTGCCGGGTACCGGCAGATCACCGAGGCGATCGAGGACGCCGCCGCGACAACAGGCACGGTGACCGGCGTGGTACGGCTGGGCTGCATGGGTGCGCAGGCCTGGACGATCAAAGCGCTGGTGGACCGGTTTCGGGTGCGTCATCCCGCTGCCGATCTGCGGCTGCGCGAGATTCACCCGACCGCCCCGCTCGACGAACTGCGCTCCGGCGACGTGGACGTCGCGCTGGTCTGGCTGCCGTTGCACGAGCCGGACCTGACCGTCGGGCCGGTGGTCCACACGTCGAATATCCTGCTCGCCATGAGCGCCGGTCATCCGCTCGCCGCGCGGGAATCGGTATGCCTGGAGGACCTCGGCGACTGCACCGTGGTGGACCTTCCGGCGTTGCCGCGCTCGATGGAGGAGGTTTTCCACCCGCTCCACACCCCGTCTGGGCGCTCGATCCCTCGCGGGCCGACCGTCACCAGCTGGCACGAGATACTGTCGACGGTCGCGGCCGGAGAAGTTGTCTCGGGCTCGGCCGGTGAAGCCCTCAGTTTCTACCCATGGCCGGGGATCGTCTACGCCCCCATCCGCGATGCCCCGCCATGCCGGTGGGCATTGGTATGGCGGACAGTCAACGAGACCCCGGCGGTGCGTGCATTGGCCGCAGCCGTCGACTCGACGTAACGATGCCTGCCGCCGCACAGGCCGGGTGGCACGGCCATATCAATCGTCAAACGGCACTGGAACTCGTAGCGTCCTCACAATGGGCAGCGACGACGAGCGTGACGTGGTTCGCCGCGGGTACGACGAACTCTCCTACCACTACCGGGCGGACGATGCTGACGACGGTCAGTACGCTCCCTGGCTGGCCGGCCTGCACCGTCGCCTACCTGCCCCGGCAGCGGTCCTCGACCTCGGATGCGGCTGTGGCGTGCCGGCCGCTCGCTTCCTCGCCGACGCTGGACACCATGTCACCGGCGTCGACATCAGTGATGTGCAGATTGAGCGGGCACGCCGCCTGGTACCCACCGCCACCTTCGTCCGGGCCGACGCCACCCGACTCGACCTGCCGCCGGCCTCGTTCGACGCCGTGGTCTGTCTCTACGCCTTCATCCACATGCCCCTGGCCGGCCAACCGCCACTCATCACGAGCATCGCCCGTTGGCTACGCCCCGGCGGCTGGCTGCTGGCCACCGTCGGCCACAGTGCCTGGACCGGCACGGAAGACGACTGGCTCGGCGGCGGCGCCGCCATGTGGTGGAGTCACGCCGATGCCTCCACCTACCGCTCATGGCTGCAACAGGCAGGACTGACAATCACCGCCGAGGACTTCATTCCAGAAGGCACCAGCGGACACACCCTTTTCTGGGCACAGCGCCCGCACGCGTCGGACCGTTGACTTGCGGCTCGATGCTGGCGGCGAGGCGGCTGGACCATCCCGGCGGGCGCTACCGGCGCGACGTCGGCGATGCTGTGGGCGTGGAGTACGTGTCCAGAGTGCCGCGACCGCCGCTGGACCGGCTGATCGACGACCTCTACTACCTGGAAGGCACGTCGCCGTACGCCCGGCTGACGCTGCCACCAAGTCCGGCGGCGTTGCTCATCATCAACCTCGGCGCGCCGTTCCGCATCCGCGCCGGCACCGACATCGAGACGGCCGAGTACGCCGACGGCTGCGTGATCACCACGCCCACCCGCGCGTGGGAGTTCGGCTACCCGCTCCGGACCCGGTCCGTCGGCGTGCACGTCAAGCCGTGGGGGCTGGCACCGTTCCTGCCGATGCCCGCAGCCGAGCTGTGCGACCGGCCGGTGACGGTAGAGCAGGTGTGGGGCCGGCCCGCCACTGCTGACCTGAGAGACCGGCTGGCCACGGCGGACGGACCGCACGAGATGCTGACGCTGCTCGAGGAGGAGCTGATGCGACGGCTGTGCGAGACCCCCGGCCTGGGGCTGGTCCGCCACACGAGCAGCGTCATCGCGACGACCAACGGGGCGGTGGCGATCGGCGACCTGAGCGTGGCAGCCGGTGTCAGCAGCACTCATCTGGCACAGCGGTTCAAGGAGCTCGTCGGCGTCACGCCGAAGCGGCTGGCCCGCACCCACCGCTTCGCCGCCACCATGCTCGCGATCGACTTCGCCGAACCGATCGACTGGGGCGGCGTCGCCAGTGACGCTGGGTACTTCGACCAGGCCCACTTCGGCCACGAGTTCCGGGCGTTCACCGGGCTCACGCCGACCCGGTACGTCGAAGTCCGGCAGCGGTTCCTGCGCGAACATCCCGGCCACACGCTGGACGGCTGGCCGCTGCCGGCCGATTGATTTCTTACAAGAGCGGCAGCTCAGGACACGCTAATTTGGGGGCACCCCAAAGCAGAGGAGAGCCCGTGGGCAAGGTGGTCATGTACAGCTCGGTGTCGGTGGACGGCTTCATCGCGGACGAGAACGACCAGCCCGGACCGCTGTTCGACTGGTTGCTCAGCGGTGACGTCCCGTTGGACGAGAGCGGCGCGTTGAAGGTGTCCCAGACGTCCTACGACTACACCCGGCCGTACTGGGACCAGATCGGGGCGACGATCGCCGGCCGCCATGTCTTCGACATGACGGACGGCTGGGACGGGAAGCCTCCGGGCGGGATCGACCACGTGGTCGTCGTGACGCACCGGCAGAAGCCCGAGGGCTGGGACCCCGAGGCGCCGTTTCACTTCGTCGACGGCGTCGAGGCAGCCGTGGCCAGGGCGCAGGAGCTTGCGGGTGACCGCATGGTCGAGGTCGCCGCTGGCGACGTCGGTGGCCAGGTGCTTGCCGCGGGCCTGGTCGACGAGGTGCGCATGGACGTCGTACCGGTGGTGTTCGGGTCCGGCAAGCGCTACTTCGGGTCGGTCGACGCGCAGCACCTGTTGGAGGATCCTGACGTGGTGATTCAGGGCAACCGGGTGATTCACCTGCGCTATCGGGTGCGCCGTTGACCGATCTGAGCCGAGGTGCACGCGCCGAAGCTGCGCCTGCCGTCCGGGCTGGACGAACACACCGTCACCGTCTACGACGCCGACACCCCGATCAAGGCCGTGCCCCGGCGCAGCATTACCGACCTGAACCGCACAAGGCCCAACACCAGATCACCACTAACGTTCAGCCGTGAGGCCATCGAGCGGTGCTACCGTCTTCCAGCGGAACTGGTGGTCGGGCTCGTCCCGGTACTCCAGAACGCCAGCCTTCACCAACGCATGCAGCATGTCGCAAAGCGCCTGACCGAGCGGATTGTTCGACCAGAACACCCACTTGACCTGCAAAACGTGCGATCCGTAAACAAGCCCACCGTTCGGCCCAGCTCGTACTGAGCGCCGTCCACGTCCGTCCACTCAGCAAGAGCATCCGCCAGGCCCATGGCCACGTTCCTCGCACGCGGACAGGTCCCTGCCTGCAACCTCTACGACCGCGTCAACATCAGCATGGCCAGGATTTTGAGGCGTTGGACCGGCTAGGAGCCTGGGTCAACAACGTGGTGACGGTGGGTGGCGGGCACCGGGCATGATCGGTGCCGTGCCGTCCAAGATCTCTTTCGTCGAGAAGCCGACGCTCACCGGTGACCTCGTGGCTCTGCGTCACGCACCGCCCCACCGATAGTCGGGCGATGCATCGTCCCAGCTTGGGAATCGCCTTGATTCGTACGGTGGGTAGTCACGTCACGCGAGACACAGCTACAGGGCGTCGATTGCAGGACCGGCTGAGTATCGGTGTGGCCCCGTGTTGACCGCTGCGTCGGGCACGGATCGGGCATGCCAATCGCACGCACGTTTCTCGGCGGGTGACGCTAGCCCTCCGCCGGTGGGGACATCATTATGGTCGGTATGAGGAGAAGTTTCCCGCTGGTCGGCCTGGTCCTGGGAGCGCTCGGTGGGGCGCTCTGGGGCTGGTTGGGCGGCGACGGGTACGAGGCAGGAGACTCGGCGCTGGGCACCGGCCTGATGGGAGCCGTCGTCGGGCTGCTGATCGGGGCCGTCGCGTACGGCTTGGCAGGTCGCGGCAACCGGAACAGCCCCGGCCGGAACCGCTGAGTGAGGAGCCCATAGCGTCACTGAATGGATGCGTTCGACCAGCGGTCCCGACCGCTTTCCCTGGTCGGTCATGATCATCTAGTCGGACCTGTCCCGCTTCATCTGACGCTGATCCCTAACGGATCACCTGGGCCCGACATCGCCGGCAGTCCGGCCGGCCCGGTCAGAGGCCAAGGCTCCCCTGATGTTCGCCGAACGATCGGGTGAGGCTGTCTAGAGCGGGCTTTGCCCTTCTCGGCGTTGCCCGGCCGCAGCCGTGCACGACAAGAAGATCGGCACCCGCGCCCGTCACTTGGCGTTGTATTG
The DNA here is from genome assembly GCF_016907275.1 of Micromonospora luteifusca. Lineage (NCBI taxonomy): Bacteria > Bacillati > Actinomycetota > Actinomycetes > Micromonosporales > Micromonosporaceae > Micromonospora > Micromonospora luteifusca. The sequence continues at coordinate 6,774,076 of NZ_JAFBBP010000001.1, read as the reverse complement.
ATCAAGGCTCGGGGCGTAGTCGATCAACACGGACAAGATGCCGTCTGAGCTGCTCGTTCATTGGTCATCGGTGGTCAACGTTCGTTGCTCTCGGTTCACCTCTGACGGCCTGGATACGGCCTGATCTTGGGACTCGCCCGGGTGCCGTCGGGATGGACTACGACGGCGCGTTGCCCATCATCTAGATACGAGGATGTCGTGACCTGGTGGGGGCGCTGTAGTGCCTTGCTGCGGCTCGCATGGACTCGATGAGCGTGAAGCCCGGGTAGTAACGCGGGTCGGAGTACAAATGCCGGTAGTAGCAGGCCCAGTAGCTCGCCACTCGCTGACGCGTGACGGCGAGGAAGGCCGGGTTCGCGGCGAGAACCTGTCCATAGACAGCGTGCTGCGGGGTCGTGGGGTCGTCGAGCTCGACGAGTTCACGGCGGATGTCGAGCAGGATCTCTAGGACGTACTCCCCGACCAGCCGGACCACGAATGGGACCACCCACGGCTCGTTCAGCCTCAGAACGTGCTCAAGCCGTCGCTGCCGTACTCGACCGTCGTGGTGACGCGTATAGAGGCAGTTGAGAATCGCGAACTGCGTCGGCGGCAGACGGGCCTCCGCACCGGCTGTGGGTTCGGCTTGGTAGATGCGGTACGGGATGACCAGTGGTTGCTCATCGACGGTTACACCGAATGGCAGGGCCGGCTCCGAGGGTGCCGACGGTAGGAGCTTCAAGACGGTCTGCACGTCCCGCTGAAGGTGGGCCGGGAAGGCAGCCGCCAGTGAGGGCCCGGTAGGGGTCCTCGGCGCTGGGCTTTGCACGGTCGGACGGTACAGCCTTCCAGCCCTCGGGACTGGCCCACAGCGGGATGGCCCTTCCCCGGGAGGTAAAGCCACGACCGGCCGATGTCAGCCGGCCTACCGGGCACCAGCGGGCGCGATGGCGATCGACCTTGACCCCCAGGCAACCAACACGGCGACCCCGCAAGGTCGCCCTCAATGTCTAGATCAACTGTCATGCGACGTTCTGGCCGACGCACGCAGCTCTGCTGCCTCGACACGAGCAGCCTCTGCTTCCATCCGAGCGCGGACTCTGTCCTCCTCGAAGGGCAAGACCTCGGCCAGCGCATCCAGGACATCAGCCATGCCATCCCGCCAACCGGCGAACACGCAGGGACCAGCAGCATCAGCCGGCCGCTGCGACCGCACGGTGCGGAGCTGGCGCAGGGCAACCTTCAACGCGGATCGGCAACCATCACGCAGTCTTCTCTCGTCTCGGCCACGACAGCGACCCCGCAAGGTCGTACCAACTATCTAGGTCAACTATCAAGCATGTGGTGGGACTAGACAGCCGGCAGCCGGGCGGCAGCCGGGCGGGTGTCACCCAGGGTGCGCCACCACTCGTCGTCAATCGAGAGGTCGCCGGCGTCCAAGTCCTGCTCGAATCTGGACGCGTCTACGGGTGCAGACTCCCCGTACATGACCTCGGTGATCTGCGCGGGCAACCTCACCTGATGATCGCGGACATAGTGCGCAAGCCCTTCGGGCCAGATGAAATGGCTCCCGTCCGTCAGCTCCGCCGAGCCGTTCCCCACCCCACAAAGGCGACACGGTGACAGCCCCGCCGCCGCGACCCACGCCGTACCGGACGACAGGTAAAGCGCTACCCGCTCACTCTCGCCAGGGTCCAGGCCCTCGTCAACGAACTGGTTGACGTCCGGCCAACCCGGCTCGTCCGAACCCCACCAGTAGCCGATCAGACGGAGCGTCTTGCCACGTTCGGTCTCTGCCACGCCCCTAGCGTCACACTCACTCCACGGCTGGCCGCGACCGGGGCTTGACCGCAATAGGAGCGTCCACTTCGCCGGCAGCCGGCTGTCCGGTCTCGGGATTGCCCCTTCCGTGGGTCGGTGTCCGCCGACAGGCCGATCTGCCTCAACGATGTTCGCTGCTAGCGTGCCGATCATGAAAGCGACCGGTGCGCTGATGATGGTCCTCGGCATCATCGCCGGAATCGTCTTGTTGCTGCTGCCGGCCAAGGTCAGCGTGTTGGGCACCTCGATGAGCTGCACACCACCGGTGATCCAGTTGGTGGCCTCGGACACGGGTGTCAGTGATGATCCGATCACCGCATCCGTGATGCAGGACTGCAAGAGGCAATCGGTTGTGCGATGCATTTTGGGCCTTGCTGTCTTCGCCGTCGCCGTTGGCGGTGGCGCGATCATGCTGGTGATGGGCAGTGGTCGTCGCCCCGACCCCCAGTGGGTCTGGGACGGTTATCGCTGGACAAGCCGGGTCTAGTCCGCGCCGGCCTCCCAGCAGCAGCCTCTACTCCGCCGCAGCTTTGCGCCGGCCAACCACCTGGTTCACCAACGTGGCGGCCTCATCGGGCTGGACCTTCGACGTATCAATGGTGAGGTCGGCTGCGATGGACTCTGTCTCATCCCACGCTTTGAGGCGTTCGATTACGTCGCCCGTCTGGCTACCGCCGGGTGCTGTTCAGCGACGTGTCGATGATTCTCAACGCCGCTGTAGACGACAAGAAGATCGTCAGCAATCCATTCGCAGCCAAGAGCATCCAGCGCCCCAGGCACGTCCCCACCAAGGTCCAGCCGTGGTCAGTCGACCGGCTCACCGTGTTTCGCGCAAAGCTGCCCGACTGCTACCGAGTTGCCGTCGACCTAGGCGCGGGCTGTGGACTGCGGCAGGGAGAGATTTTCGGCGTAAGCCCTGACGACGTGGACGTGACCCGGCCAACCCTGCGCGTCGTCCGTCAGATCAAGCTCGTGCGCGGCGCGCTCATCTTCGCCCACCCAAGGGCGGCAAGACGCGGGAGGTTCCCCTCCCCGCCTCGGTAGCTCGCCGCTTGGGCGACCACGCCAAGCAGTACGCGCCCGTAGAGGTCACCCTGCCTTGGGGAACCCTGACCGGCGACCCCAGGACCGTCACGCTCTACCTGACCACGCCTGACTGCCTGCCGCTCAGTCGCTCGAAGTTCAACCCCGGAGTCTGGAAGCCTGCGATCGGGGCCACCGGTATCCCCGACGACCGCCGCAACGGCATGCACGTCCTGCGGCACACCTACGCCTCGGTCCTCCTGGACGCCGGCGAGAGCATCAAGGCCCTGTCGACCTACCTCGGCCACTCCGACCCCGGGTTCACCCTGCGGACCTACACGCATCTCCTACCGACCAGCGAGGACCGGACGCGCCGCGCCATCGACACCGCGTTCGGCGAGGACCAGGCCGCCAAGGACGGCCCGGAAGCCGTTGACGGCCTGGAGACGGCATGATCATGGTTCAACGGCCTTCCGGACGGCCTCAGGCGCAGGTCAGGGCACCTGCACCCGTTACTTGGCGTTGAAGTAGCTGGCCTCCGGGTGGTGGACCACGATCGCATCGGTGGCCTGCTCCGGCATCAACTGGAACTCCTCGGACAACTCCACGCCGATCCGCTCCGACCCGAGCAGGTCCACGATCTTCGCCCGGTCCTCCAGGTCCGGACAGGCGGGGTAGCCGAACGCGTACCGGCAGCCCCGGTAGTCGTTGCGCAGGATCCCGGCCAGGTCCGTCGGGTCGTCGTGGCCCAGCGGACGGCCGTCGGGCAGCGTCATCTCGGCCCGGATGCGCCGGTGCCAGTACTCGGCGAGCGCCTCGGTGAGCTGCACGGACAGCCCGTGCACCTCCAGGTAGTCGCGGTACTCGTTGCGGGCGAACAGCTTCGCCGCGTACTCGCTCACGGGTTGCCCGACGGTGACCAGTTGCAGCGCGACCACGTCGAGCTGCTCGCCCCTGGGCTTGAAGAAGTCCGCCAGGCAGAGCCGCCGCTCCTGCCGCTGCCGAGGGAAGGAGAAACGGGCGCGCTCCGCGTGCCCGTTCTCGTCGAGCACCACCAGGTCATTGCCTTCCGAGTACGCGGGGAAGTAGCCGTACACGACGGCTGCCTCGAGCACCTGGTCGGCGATCAGCCGGTCCAACCAGTAGCGCAGGCGCGGCCGGCCCTCGGTCTCCACCAGTTCCTCGTAGGACGGACCGTTGCCGCCGCGGGCGCCGTTCAACCCCCACTGCCCGCGGAACGTGGCCCGCTCGTCGAGCAACGCCGCGTAGTCGGCCATCGGCACGCCCTTGACCACCCGCGTGCCGAAGAACGGCGGAGTGGGCACCGGCACGTCCGCGGCCACGTTGGAGCGGATCGAGGAGTCGTGCAGCTCCGGCAGGGACTCGGTGACCATCGAGCGCTGCCGCTCGCGGCGGGCCCGCCGCGCCGCGAGAGCCGCCTCGCGCTCCGGGTCGATCACCGGGGCGCCGCCGCGCTTGGCGGTCATCACCTTGTCCATCAGGGACAGCCCCTCGAACGCGTCCCGCGCGTAGTGCACCTGCCCGGGGAACATCGACCGCAGATCGTCCTCGACGTACGCGCGGGTCAGTGCCGCCCCACCCAACAGGACGGGCCAACGCTCCGCGACCCCGCGCGTGGCCATCTCGGCCAGATTTTCCTTCATGATGACCGTGCTCTTGACCAGCAGCCCGGACATGCCGATCGCGTCGGCGCGGTGCTGCTCGGCGGCGTCCAGGATGGCGCTGATCGGCTGCTTGATGCCGATGTTCACCACCTCGTAGCCGTTGTTGGACAGGATGATGTCGACCAGGTTCTTGCCGATGTCGTGCACGTCGCCACGCACGGTGGCGAGCACGATGCGGCCCTTGCCGCCGTCCTCCGCGGTCTCCATGTGCGGCTCCAGGTAGGCCACCGCGGTCTTCATCACCTCGGCGGACTGGAGCACGAACGGCAGCTGCATCTGGCCGGAGCCGAACAGCTCGCCGACGACCTTCATGCCGTCCAGCAGGATGTCGTTGATGATCGACAGCGGGGACCGACCGCCGGCCATCGCCTCGTCCAGGTCGGCCTCCAGGCCGTTGCGCTCACCGTCGATGATTCGCCGCTTGAGGCGCTCGTCCAACGGCAGCGCGGCCAACTCCTGGGCCCGGCTGGCGCGGGCGCTTGTCACGTCGACGCCCTCGAAGAGCTCCAGGAAGCGCTGCACCGGGTCGTACCCCTCGCGCCGGCGGTCGTAGACCAGGTCGAGCGCGACCTCGCGCTGCTCGTCCGGAATCTTCGACATCGGCAGGATCTTGCTGGCGTGCACGATCGCCGAGGTCAGACCGGCCTGCACGCACTCGTGCAGGAACACCGAGTTGAGCACCTGCCGGGCCGCCGGGTTGAGCCCGAACGAGATGTTCGAGATGCCGAGGGTGAAGTTGACCCCCGGGTAGCGGCGGGTGATCTCCCGAATCGCCTCGATCGTCTCGAGGCCGTCGCGGCGGGTCTCCTCCTGCCCGGTGGCGATCGGGAACGTCAACGCGTCGATCAGGATGTCGGAGCGGTCCAGGCCCCACCGGCCGGTCAGGTCGTCGATCAGCCGCGCCGCGACCCGGACCTTCCACTCCTGGGTACGTGCCTGCCCCTCCTCGTCGATGAGCAGCGCGACCACCGCCGCGCCGTGCTCACGGACGATCGGCATCACCCGCGCGTACCGGGAGTCGGGGCCGTCGCCGTCCTCGAAGTTCACCGAGTTGACCACGCACCGGCCGCCGAGCATCTCCAGCCCGGCCTCGACGACGGCCGGCTCGGTGGAGTCCAACATGATCGGCAACGTCGACGCGGTCGCGAAGCGGCCGGCCAACTCCCGCATGTCCTGGGTGCCGTCGCGACCGACGTAGTCCACGCACAGGTCGAGCAGGTGCGAGCCGTCGCGCGCCTGGCTGCGGGCGATTTCCACGCAGGCCCGCCAGTCGCCGGCGAGCATCGCCTCCCGGAACGCCTTCGAGCCGTTGGCGTTGGTCCGCTCCCCCACCATCAGCACCGACGCGTCCTGGGCGAACGGCACCGGGTGGTAGACCGAGGAGACGCCCGCCTCGTGCCGGGGCTCGCGGGCCGGGGCGGTGACGCCGTGCAGCCGCTCGGACAGCACCCGGATGTGCTCCGGGGTGGTGCCGCAGCACCCACCGACCAGACCCACGCCGTACTCGGTGATGAACCGCTCCAGGGCCTCGGCCAGTTCCACGGGAGTCAGCGGGAAGTACGCGCCGTCGGCGGTCAGCACCGGCAGGCCGGCGTTCGGCATCACCGACAGCGGGATGCGGGAGTGCTGCGACAGGTACCGCAGGTGTTCGCTCATCTCGGCCGGGCCGGTCGAGCAGTTCAGCCCGATCAGGTCCACCCCGAGCGGCTCGATCGCGGCGAGGGCCGCACCGATCTCGCTGCCCACCAGCATCGTGCCGGTGGTCTCCACGGCCACGTGACAGATGATCGGCACCGACTGGCCCAGCTCGGCCATCGCCCGCTTGGATCCGACCACGGCCGCCTTGACCTGGAGCAGGTCCTGGCACGTCTCGATGATCAGCGCGTCCGAGCCACCGACGATCAGGCCGGCGGCGTTCTCCTGGTACGCGTCGCGCAGGGTCGCGTAGCCGGCGTGCCCGAGGGTGGGAAGTTTGGTGCCCGGCCCGATCGAGCCGAGCACGAACCGGGGCCGCTGCGGGGTGCTGGCCGCGTCGGCGGCCTCCCGGGCGATGCGGGCACCCGCCTCGGACAGCTCCCGGATGCGCTGCGGGATGTCGTACTCGGCGAGGTTGGCGAGGTTGGCGCCGAACGTGTTGGTCTCCACGCAGTCCGCGCCGGCGGCCAGGTAGGCGTCGTGCACACCCCGCACCACGTCCGGCCGGGTGACGTTGAGGATCTCGTTGCACCCTTCGAGGCCGTCGAAGTCGTCGAGCGTGAGGTCCGCGGCCTGCAGCATCGTGCCCATCGCGCCGTCGGCGATGAGAATTCGGTCGGCCAGCACATCCATCAACGAAGTCCGCACCCGTTCAGATTAGTGCGGCACCTGCCGCACCCAGCGACCGTCGGCACCCGATCCCATATTGTGTCAGCGGGATCACGCTGTCCGGTTCGATCGGGTATGACCGGGCCTCGGTGTGGCCGACCGGCGCGGCCGACAGGCCGGACCCCCGGCCGCCACGTAGGCTGACGGACGTGAAGGACAACAGGGACGCCGCCGTGCCCGACGGTATGACGACCGGGCGCCATCCCGGCGCCGGCCGCAACGAGCAGGGTGAGGTGACGGCGTGACCGAGTTCGACGGACTGCCGGTGCTGCGGTCCCCGGTGGCCATCGCCGCGTTCGAGGGCTGGAATGACGCCGCCGACGCGTCCACCGCCGCGGTCGAGCACCTCGAGCAGGTCTGGAACGCCCGACAAGTCGCCGAGCTGGACCCGGAAGACTTCTACGACTTCCAGGTCAGCCGGCCCACCATCACGATGGCCGACGGGGAGACCCGTCGGGTGGAATGGCCGACGACCCGGTTCATGGTGGCCAGCCCGGAGGGCACCGAGCGCGACGTGGTGCTGATCCGCGGTATCGAGCCGAGCATGCGCTGGCGGACGTTCTGCGAGCAGGTGCTGGAGATCTGCCACAGCCTCGAGGTGGAACGGGTGGTGTTGCTCGGCGCGTTGCTGGCCGACGTTCCGTACACGCGGCCGCTGCCGATCAGCGGCAGCGCCTCCGACGCGCAGGCCGCCGAGCGCTACCAGCTCACCCCGACCCGTTACGACGGGCCGACCGGCATCGTCGGCGTGCTGCACGACGCCTGCTCCCGCGCCGACGTGGATGCCGTCTCGTTCTGGGTGCACGTGCCGCACTACGCCAACAACCCGCCCTGCCCCAAGGCCACTCTCGCCCTGCTGCACCGGGTCGAGGAGGTCGTCGACCTGCCGGTGCCGATGGCCGACCTGGCCGAGGAGTCCGCCGAGTGGGAGCAGCGAGTGCGCAGCGCCGCCGAGCAGGACGCCGAGCTCGGCGAGTACGTCCGCGAGTTGGAGGAACGGGTCGGCGACGAGGGGATCACCCCGTTGACCGGTGACGAGATCGCTCAGGAGTTCGAGAAGTACCTGCGCCGACGGGGCGGTTCGGCCGGCCCCACGGCCGGTTCCTGGTAGCACCCCTCCCCCGATTTGCTGCGGGCCCCGGATCTGTCCGGGGCCCGCTTTCGTGTTCGTAGTCCCGTTTTTCGCGTGTCAGGGGTGGCGCCGTCACACCCCCTAAGGCATCCTAGGAACCTAGATGTGATCAAGGAGGCCGGTGTGCAGATCAATCCCGGGGCCGCGGAGTTCCCGCACCGACAGATCGCCGCGCAGCTCAAGGCCCAGGTCCGCCGCGGCGACTGGGGACCTGGCGAGCGGCTGCCGTCCATCCCGGCCATCGCCGAGATGTTCGGCGTCGCCAAGCAGACCGTGCAACGCGCCGTCGACCAGCTACGGGTCGAGGGCATCCTGATCACCAAACCCGGCTCCGGTACGTACGTCCGAGGCACCCGCCGCCGACTCAACCGCCTCTCCCGGGGCCGGTACGGCGGCTTCCGCGGCTACCACACCGATCTCGCCGCCCGTTACCGTCAACAACTCGTCTCCGTCGGCCGCGCCCCCGCCCCCGCCGAGGTGGCCGACGCGTTCGGGGTGCCCGACGGCACCGACCTGCTCTGCCGCCGACACCTCGTACGCACCGACGACTCCCCCGTCGAGGTGGGCGCCTCCTGGTTCCTGCCCACCGACACCGCGGGCACCTCGCTGGAACGCACCGAGGCGTTCGGCCGGCCCCTCTACCAGGAGGCCGAGGAGGTCATCGGGCGGCGATACGTCTCGGCCACCGACACGATCAGCGCCCGCCAGCCCAGCCGGGAGGAGGCCGAGACGCTCCAGATCCGGCCGGACACCCCGGTGCTGCACCTGCTGCACGTCGCCTACGACGCCCACCGCAAGCCGATCGAGGTGTCCCAGGCTACCTGGCCCGGCCCGATGACCACCCTTACCGAGGAGTACAAGATCCCCGCCCCAACCCCGGACCCCGACCCCAACCCCGGCCTGGTCCTAGGCTGACCCACCCTGGCCCGGCCCGCGCCGCGCCTTCACGCCGCCGCGATCTTGCATTTCCTGCTGCGGATATGCCGCGTTTCGCCCCTTATGCGGGCACGGGAACTGCAAGATCGCGGGAAGTCACGGCGGGGCTAGAGGCGGACTCCCAGGAGGGCGTCCACCGTCTTCGCGAAGAGGGCGGGCGCTTCCGGGTCATCCGTGGCACCGCCGAGGGTCGCCTCGGCCCAACGGTCGGCCACGGCCAGGGCCCCGGGAGTGTCCAGGTCGTCGGCCAGGCGTTCGCGTACCCCGGCCAGCAGTTCGGCCCCGGACGGCCCGGCGGGCGCGGCGGCGGCCCGCCGCCAACGGTCCAGGCGCTCCTGCGCGGTGGAGAGCAGCGCGTCGGTCCACGTGCGGTCGCTGCGGTAGTGCCCGGAGATCAGCGCGAGCCGGATCGCCATCGGGTCGACCTTGTCGGCACGCAGCCGGGACACGAAGACCAGGTTGCCGCGGGACTTGGACATCTTCTCGCCGTTCAGACCGATCATCCCGGCGTGCACGTAGTGCTCGGCGAACGGCGCCTGACCGGTGAGCCGCTCGGCGTGCGCGGCGGAAGCCTCGTGGTGCGGGAACAGCAGGTCGTTGCCGCCGCCCTGGACGTCGATCCGGTCACCGAGCAGGTTCAGCGCGATCACCGCGCACTCGATGTGCCAACCCGGGCGGCCCGCGCCCAACTCCCCGCCCGGCCAGGACGGTTCCCCCTCGCGGGCGCCACGCCACAGCAGCGGGTCCAGTGGGTCACGCTTGCCGGCGCGGTCGGGGTCACCGCCGCGCTCCGGGAAGATCTCCAGCATCTGCTCGCGGGTCAGGTTCGACTCGTAGCCGAACCGGCCGGTGGCGGAGACGTCGAAGTAGACGTCGCCGGTGCCGTCGTCGAGCCGGTACGCGGCGCCATCCTTGAGCAGCACCTCGACCTTGTCGGCGATGTCCGGGATGGACTCGACGGCGCCCACGTAGTGCTCCGGCGGGATGATCCGCAGCGCCTCCATGTCCTCGCGGAACAGCGCCGTCTCCCGCATCGCCAGGACCACCCAGTCCTCGCCGTCGCGGGCGGCCCGCTCCAGCAGCGGGTCGTCGATGTCGGTGACGTTCTGCACGTACCGCACCGGACGGCCGGCATCCCGCCACATCCGCTGCACCAGGTCGAACGTGACCATGGTGGCGGCGTGACCGAGGTGGGTGGCGTCGTACGGGGTGATGCCGCAGACGTACATGCTCCCCGCGTCGGCCGGCTCACTCGGGTGGACACCCTGCCGCGCCGAGTCGTACAACGCCAGCGGCTCGCCCTTACCGGGCAGCCGTGGCACCTCGTGTCCCGCCCAAGACTCCATGGGATCAGCCTAGCCAGCCAGAGGACGACGTCGGAGCGCCCCACGGGTGATCAAGATGACAGCGGGTCACATGGGCGGCCAGGGCACCGCGGGCCAGTCCTCCGGCGGCTGCGGGAAGCGGCCGCTCTCCCGTAGCCGGTCGATCCGGGCAGCCAACTCGGTCATCTCACTGATCGTCAGGTGGTCGGCCAGCTCCGCGCCGAGCGCCCCGGCGACCTGCCCGGCGAGCCCGTCGAGCATCTCCACGGCGTCCGGGGGCAACTGCTTGCCGGCCCAGCCCCAGAGCACCGTACGCAGCTTGTCCTCCACGTGGAAGCTCACCCCGTGGTCCACCCCGTAGATCCGGTCCTCGGCACCGACCAGCACGTGACCGCCCTTACGGTCCGCATTGTTGATCACCGCGTCGAGCACCGCGAGTCGGGCCAGCCGGGGGTCGTCGGCGTGGGCGAGGGCGTACGCGGCGCCGTCGTCGTCTCTGGCGGCGGCGATCGGGAACCAGCGGGGCGGCAGCTCACCGGCGGGCAGGAAACCGACGAGCGGCTCGACGTCCTCCGGCTCGTCGATCCACAGCTGGCAGGAGCCGGGGCCGAACGGACCGTCGCGCAGCACGGTGGGCGGCACCAGGCCCCAACCGGTGGCCCGGGACACCAGGTACGCCGAGACCTCCCGCCCCGCGAGGGTGCCGTCCGGGAAGTCCCAGAGCGGGCGCTCGCCACGGACCGGTTTGTAGACGCAGCGGGCGGTGATCCCGTCCAGGGTCAGGATGCCGCGCAGCGTCGTGTTCGACGCGTCGACCAGCCGACCCTCCAGGTCGAGCACGCCGTCACGCAGCAGCCGCAGCGCGGCGTCGCCGTCCTGGCGAGGCTGGAGGCCCGACGAGGTCACCGGTGATAACCGTTGTGCCGCGGGCAGAGGTGCCCGGCGGGGTCCAACGGTTGGCCGCAGAGCGGGCACGGAGGCCGACCCGCGTTGACCACTCGCCGGGCCCGCTCGATGAACTGGCGGGTCGCCTGCGGGGTGAGCCGGACCCGGAGGCGGTCCAGGTCCTCGTCCGGCTCTTCGTCCTCGTCGTCGTCTTCGTCCAGCTCGACCTCGGGCTCCACCTCGCCCGCGGCGATCGCTTCGATCACCACGGTGGCGGTGTCCACGTCGAAGGCCAGCCCGAGGGTCCCGACCCTGAACTCCTCGTCGACCGGCGTGTCCAGCGGCTCGTTGTCGCCGATCACCGGCGCAAGCTCGGGCAGATCCACCCCGAAGCGGCGCTGCGCCTCGGTGAGTAGCTCCTCCAGCTTCTCGGCCAGCAGGGACACCTGGACCTTTTCCAGCGCGACGCTGACCAGCCTGCCGCCGCCGCGGGCCTGCAGGAAGAACGCGCGTTCCCCCGGAGGCCCGACAGTCCCGGCGACGAACCGCTCCGGCGGTTCGAAGGCGTGCACCTGGTGGGTCATACCCACGACCCTATCCGGCCCGCCATGGCACCGCGCACCCCACCGACCCGAATCGCCTCAGCGGCGGCGCGCCCGGCGTACCAGCAGCTATAACCGGGCGTGGCGGCCCACCCGCCGGCCACCGTCGACCTCAGCCGATGATCAGGCGGGGGTATCGCGCCGACACGGCGGGTGGTCCGGATCGCCCTCACGAGGCCGCACCTGCCCCGCCGCCGACCGTGGCGTCCGAATCAGCCGCGCGGGGAGCCCGCCGACGCCGCTTGCGCGGCGGCGGCACCAGGGCCTGGAGGTCACCGCCGGTGTCGTTGAGCCGGACCAGGAACGGCCGCAGCGGCGTGAACCGGATCGCGGTCACCGACGCCGGGTCGGCCACGATCCGCTGAAAAAGATCCAGGTGTACGCCGAGCGCGTCCGCCACGATGGCCTTGATCACATCGCCGTGGCTGCACGCCAGCCACAGCGCCTCGGGCCCGTGCTCGGCGCTCACCCGGGCGTCCCAGGATCGAACCGCCGCGACCGCCCGCGCGGCCATCGCCGCCATCGCCTCCCCGTCCGGGAAGACCGCGGCGCTGGGGCGCTGCTGGACCACCGGCCAGAGCGGCTCCTTCGCGAGCTTCTTCAGCTGCTGTCCCTCCCAGCTGCCGTAGTCACACTCGATCAACCCGTCCTCGACGATCGGGGCGGCCTCCGGAAGCGCCAACTCCAGGGTCTGTCGGCACCGGATCAGCGGGCTCGTCACCACGGCGGCCAGCGGCACCCCGCGCAGCCGCTCGCCCACCGCGGCGGCCTGGGCGCGCCCGGTGTCGTCCAGCTCGACCGGTTGACGGCCGGCCAGGCCGCCATCGGCGTTCGCCGTGGTCCGGCCGTGTCGCAGAAGCAGAAGGGTTGCCACACCGACCACCCTATGGCCTGCTCCCGGCCCTGGCCGTGATGGGCTCGGGCCGCCACCCACGGGCCTCGCCGTCGGCCTGTGTCGGAGGCCGGGCGGGTGCACAGGCGGGGCCGGAACGAAGGCGGCCCCCGGCCCGCCGGAAGGCGGGACAGGGGCCGTCGACGGGTCGGCCGGTCAGGTGGCGTCGATCGTGCCGGTCAGCAGCAGGGCCAGGACCAGGGTGCCCAGCGCGACCCGGTACAGCACGAAGACGTACAGGGTGTGGTGGGCCACGTAACGCAGCAACCAGGCGATGGCCGCGTAGCCGATGCCGAACGCGATGACGGTGGCCACGATCGTCTGGGCCACGGTGGGCACCGACGTGCCCGGCGCGGACGGCTCGAAGACATCCCCGAGGCTGAACACGCCGGACATCACCACCGCCGGGATGGCCAGCAGGAACGAGTACCGGGCCGCCGCCTCCCGGGTCAGGTTGAGCAGCAGGCCGGCCGTGAGCGTGCCACCGGAGCGGGACACCCCGGGGACCAGCGCCATGGCCTGGGCGAAGCCCATCACCACGCCGTCCTTCATCCGGAAGTTCTCCAGGGTGCGGGTCTGCCGCCCCCAGTACTCGGCGAACGCCAACACGAAGGCGAACACGATCAGCGTGGTCGCCACGACCCAGAGGTTGCGCCCGGCGGTCTTGATCTGGTCCTTGAACACGAAACCGAACAGCCCGATCGGAATCGAGCCGACGATCACGTACCAGCCCATCCGGTAGTCGAGGCTGGAACGGACCGACTTGTCCCTGATGCCGACCAGCCAGGTACGGGTGATCCGCCAGATGTCCTTGGCGAAGTAGATCAGCACGGCGGCTTCGGTGCCGAGCTGGGTGACCGCGGTGAACGACGCGCCGGCGTCACGGTCGAAGAAGATCGCCGAGGTGATCCGCAGATGCCCCGACGAGCTGACCGGAAGGAACTCGGTCAGTCCCTGGACGATGCCCAGGACGATGGCCTCAACCCAGGTCACTCGCCGACTCCCGAAAGGTCGAGTGCCTCGGCGACGGTACGCAGGGTCTGCACACCGCTGTCCCGGTCGGCCACGAACAGGGTCACCGACAGCGTGGTGACGCCGGCGGCGGCGTACTCCCGCATCCGCTCGGCGATGCGCTCCTTCGGGCCGAGCAGCGAGGTGCGGTCGATGAACTCCATGGGTACGGCGGCGGCGGCGTCGCGCTGCCGCTTGGCCAGGTACAGGTCCTGCACGTCGCGGGCGGCGTCGCCGTAACCCATCCGGGTGGCGAGCTGGTTGTAGAAGTTCTGCTCACGGCTGCCCATGCCGCCCACGTACAGCGCGGCGTACCAGCGGACGAGTTCGGCGCAGGAGGCCACGTCGTCGCCGATCACCACGGGCACCGACGGCACCACGTCGAAGCCGGCCAGCTCCTTGCCGACCTTGGCCCGCCCGGCGCGGACCGAGGCGAGCTGCTCCTCGGCGAACTCCGGGGCGTAGAACACGGCCAGCCAGCCGTCGGCGATCTCGCCGGCCAGTTCCAGGTTCTTCGGGCCGACCGCGGCCAGGTAGATCGGTATGTGCTCGCGTGGTGGGTGGAAGCCCAGTCGCAGGGCCTTGCCGGGGCCGTCCGGCAGCGGCAGTGTGTAGTGCTCGCCGTGGTAGGCCACCTCCTTGCGGGCGATGGCCAGCTTGACGATGTCGACGAACTCGCGGGTCCGGGCGAGCGGCTTGGCGAAGCGCACGCCGTGCCAGCCCTCGGAGACCTGCGGGCCGGAGACGCCCAGGCCGAGCCGGAAGCGGCCGCCGGAGAGGGCGTCGATGGTGGCGGCGGTCATCGCGGTGGCGGCCGGCGTGCGGGCGGGGATCTGCATCACCGCGGCGCCGACGTCGATCCGTTCGGTCTGGCCGGCCATCCAGGCGAGCATGCTGGGCGAGTCGGAGCCGTAGGCCTCCGCCGCCCACACCACCGAGTAGCCCAGACGGTCCGCCTCCTGCGCCAGGGCCAGGTGATCGGCCGGTGTGCTCCACGCGGTCTGGTATCCAAGACTGAGCCCGAGTCGCACTGGTCCTCCCCCATCCGTGGCACAGGTCGCATCAGGTTACGCAATGACGAAAACGGACTCGATCACCGGCTCGACGCGTTGGTTGCCCGCCCGTCGCGGTGCCCGTGATCGGCGGAACCGGCAGAACCGGCAGAGTTGACGGGAGCGAGGATATCCGTGGCGGCAGGTTCGAAATAAGGTTCACCCATGCAACAGCGACCGCTCGGCCGAAGCGGGCTGGCGGTTTCCCGGCTCGCGCTCGGCACCATGACCTGGGGCCGGGACACCGATGCCGACGATGCGGCCGCCCAGCTGAAGAGTTACCTGGACGCGGGCGGCAACCTGATCGACACCGCCGATGTGTACGGCGACGGCGACGCGGAGTCGGTGATCGGCTCACTGCTGGGCACCCTCGTGCCCCGCGACGAGCTGCTGATCGCCACGAAAGCGGGATTGCGCCCGGGCAGCGGCCGCCGCCGCGACGGCTCCCGCGGGCACCTGCTGCGGACGTTGGACGCGTCGCTGCGCCGGCTCGGCACCGACCACGTCGACCTGTTCCAGGTGCACGGGTACGACCCGGACACCCCGCTCGAGGAAACCCTGGCCGCACTGGACCACGCGGTGGCCAGCGGCAAGGTCCGCTACGTCGGAGTGTCGAACTTCTCCGGCTGGCAGACCGCGCGGGCCGCCGCCTGGCAGACCGCCTGGCCCGGGCGGGCGCCGGTAGTCGCGACCCAGATGGAGTATTCGCTGCTGGAGCGGGGGGTGGAACGGGAGGTGCTGCCCGCGTGCGACGCGCTCGGCCTCGGCCTGCTGCCCTGGTCACCGCTGGGTCGGGGGGTGCTCACCGGCAAGTACCGGCACGGCCGTCCGACGGATTCCCGAGCCGCGTCGCCGCACTTCGAGCGGTTCGTCTCGACGTACCTGGAGCCGCGTTGCTCCAGCATCGTGGAGGCGGTGGCGACCGCGGCCGGTGGCCTGGGGGTGTCGCCGTTGGAGGTGGCGTTGGCCTGGATCCGGGACCGGCCGGGGGTGACCGCGCCGATCCTCGGCGCGCGGACGGTGGGGCAACTGCTCGGCGCGCTCCAGGTGGAACGGATCACACTGCCCGAGGAGATCACCACCGCACTGGACGACGTCTCGGCGGTGCCGGTGGGCTACCCGGAACGCGACGGCTGACCCGCCGACCGGGTCACTGCGCCGGGCGCGTGCCGGGGAGTTCGCGGATCGCGGTCAGGAACCGGGACTGGTCGTCGCGGGTCGCGGGGTTGACGATCCGGATCCACGAGCCGTCGTCGAAGAAGACAGTGGACGGGAAGTGCATCAGACCGGCCACGCCCCCCTCGGAGTCGACGCGGGTCACCCGTGCACGATCGACGCTCCACAGCACCCGCGGTTGGCGCCGGTCGGGCCGGTCGGCGTCGGGGCGGGACCCCATCCGCAGCAGGTGAAGATGGGTGTCGGTCACCGCCAGCGGTGTGCCCGTGTAACGCTCCAGGAAGAGCAGCAGGCTGCCGGCGAGGGTGGCGAGGTCACCTGAGAAGACGTACCGACGCCGGTAGGCGATCTCGGCGAGCTGGTCGGCCAGCGGGCGGTACTGGCTGAGCCGGAACAGCGCGCGGAACGCCTCCTGCTCCTCGGTGAGCGCAATCGGCACCCGCTGGTGTGGCGGGCCCGGCTCCGGCTCGGCCGCCGCCGGCAGACCCACCGCGACGGCAGCGGCTTTGCCCGGCAGCAGCAGCACGCCCGCCGCCAGCCGGACCGGCGTCAGCACCGCGTCCACCCAGACCACCGGGTTGACGATGTTGAGCAGCCCGAACAGCACCTTCGGGTCGAGCGACTCGGCGAACTCGTTGGCCATCACGTCGGCGAACTGCCGCCCGGCCCTGTGCGTTTCGGGGGCACGGACCGGAGCGAGCCCCACGTAGCGCAGCTCCTGCCCGGGCAGCAGCGGCGCGACGAGGGCACGTTCGGGTTCGTCGCTGGTGCGGAACTCGTCGCGCAGCTCACGGGCCTTGTCCCGGGCTGCCCGCGCGCCGCCGAGCACCGCGTCTGTGAACCGACCGAGCCGGCCCCGCTCCCCTGACATCACGCGCCTCCCTAGCGGCCCGCCGGCTGGCCGGCCGGCGGTTGCCCGAAGACATTCTGGTCGATCCAGTCGGCGCCGCCCTGCACCGCCTGGTCGACCTGGTCGCTGACCTGATCGCTGCCGGGAACGGACAGGCCACTGGTGAGGGCGACCGTGCCCCAGGTGACGCCGTGGACGACTGAGTTCGGCACGTTCCACGGCAGGTTGGTCGCCCAGTCCCGGGCGATCACCCGGGCGCCGTCGGCGACGCCGTGCGCCCGCAGCGCGGCGGCCCGGTCGAGGGCGCCCATGTCGAATGGCGAACCCGACTTGCCCAGCTTGTACGTGCCCTTGCTGGGGTCGAGGAACTTGTGGTGCCACTTGTCGGCCTTGCCGGCGGCGTGCCGCTTGTCGGCGTACTTCTGGCCGGTGCGCAGCTTCTTCTGCATGTCGACGAGCTTGTCGAGGTGGTTGCGCAGCTTGCGCAGATACAGCATGACCCGCTGCAGCAGGCGGATGACCTTCTGCAGGTGTGTCGCCAGCGGGCGGATGACCTTCAGCATCCGGGTGAGCACGATCATGCCCCTGGTCACGGCGACGCCCAGGCCGGCCGCCCAGGACGCACCCATGGTGATCGGCGCCATCAGCAACGCCGTCACCAGCGTCACCAGCAGGAAGTTCACGAACTCGACGCAGAGGTCGACGAGCACGTCGTGCACGGTCTGCAGACCGTCGGCGACACTCCGCAGGTACTCGGCGGTCGCGGCGAACTGTTCGGCGACGTCGAGCATCTGCTGCTCGACCTCGGCCAGCCGCTGGCCGTACGCCTCGCCGGCGGGTGAGCGCCACCCGGGCTGCGCGGCCTCGCGGACGCCGCGGTGCCCGTCGGCCAGCTCACGCACCTGCGTGGCGAGCGCGTCCCACTCGGCGGCCTTCGCACGCAGGGCGGCGGGCTCACCGTCGACCATGTCGACGAGTTGGATGAGCGGCCAGGCCAGGGTCCGGCAGACACTGTCGACCGCGTCCTGCACCCCGGAGAGCGCGCTGTCGAGACCGTTCCACAGTTGGACGGCGCTACCGGCCGGCCCGCTCATCCGGGCAGCCCCGACTGGATGGCCTTGAACCCGTCGTCGAGGTCCTGCTCGTTGCGCTCGTACGCCTCGACCGTGTCGGCCAACGCGCCGGCCACCCGGCCGAACGCGGCATTCGCCGCGCCGAACAACTCCTTACCGCCGGTGACCTGCTCGGCGTACTTCTCGCGCAGCAGGTCGCTGGCGAACGGCAGGTGGCCGAAGGCGTCCGACGGCACGTCACCGGCCGAGACGATCTGCCCCTCCAACGCAGCGAGCGAGCTGGCGACCTGCTTGGCGGCTGTCTCCAATCGACGGACCGCCTGCACGTCGACTTCGATGTCCGGTGGCATGCCGTTCCTCCCCCATGAGTCGAGCGCACCGACGATACGATTCCCCGGCTGCCGGGCACCACCCGGCCCGGTGGCACCATCCACGGGGGAGGATTCTCATGACTGACCCGTCGTCCGCGTTCGACGCGCTCGCCGGGCGGATCGCCGACATCGAGCGCCGGTTCGCGGGCCTGGGCGACGACCTGGCCGAGCTGTCCGGCACCGCGACCGACGAGAGCGGGCTGGTCTCGGCGACCGTCGACGCCACCGGAGCGCTGACCGGCCTCACCGTCACGCCCGTCGCCCTGCGCGCTGGCACCGAGGGGCTGGCGGAGCTGGTGCTCGACGCGTACCGGCGGGCTCGTGTGGCAGCCACCGAGCACGTCGACGAGCACACCGAGGGGTTGGAGGTCGCGCTCGGCGCGGGCCTCACCGACCTGTTCGGCAAGCCCGGCGACTTCTCGGCGCTGGGCCGCCTGGAGGAGACCGTCGCCCGGCTCGGGCGGCTGGACGACCGTCTGCCGGGTTCACCGGCGTGACGTCGCCGACCTGGCCGGAGATCGCCGCGCGTCTGCGGAACACGGTCGCCCGGTGCGACCGCGACACCGACCTGGAGCTCTCCGCCGGTCCGCGCAGGATCTGGCTGCTGGTGCGCCGCGACGCGGTGCGGGTGGTCTGCCCGGGCCACGACGAGGCACGCCTGGCCGCGCTCGGCTGGCACCGTCCGACCGGCGGCGGGGGCTGGTGGTACGAGGCACCGCGCACTCCGGAGCAGATGGAGCGCCTCAGCGTGTTCGTGACCCGTACCGCCGCCGAGGTGCTCACCGACCGGCCGGGTGCGCTCTCCTGCCGTGCCGTGCCGCCGGCCAAGCGACCCGCGCCCCCGAGGCGGCCAGCCGAGCGACCCGCGCCGCCGAGGCAGCCAGCCGAGCAACCCGCCCCGGCGAGGCGGCCAGCCGAGCCGACCGGCACCCGGCCCGCCGAGGCGCCGGTGGGGGGTCCGCTCGCTGCGGCGGCTGACCGACGCGACCTGCCCGGCTACCTCGCGGCGCTGGCCGGCGCCACCGTGTGCGTCCCGCTGGCCGGGGCGCCGGCGGCCGACGCCGACTTCCCATGGACGGTGGTCGGTGATGCCACCGGCGCGCCGCTGCTGCCGGTCTTCACCTCTCCCGGTGCCCTCGCCGCGTTCGCCGGGGACGGCGTGCCGTTCGTCGCGCTGCCCTGCGCCGAACTGCTCGAGGACTGGCCGGACCCGTCGTGGGGGCTGGTGGTCGACCCGGGCGGGGTCCGGGCGGTCGCCCTGGCCGCGCCGGCGCTGACAGCCCTGCTCACGGTCAACGTCCCGACCAGCTGACGCCCCGGGCGGCAGAGACCACGCGGGCGCGCACAGGTCGGCACGAACCACCCACGGCAGCGGTGTTGGTCACCCCCGAGGGGGTGGCGAACGGCCGCTGGGCTGGGCAGCATGGGTGTATGGACTACGAATACGCGCCGCTACGGCTGCCGCCGAACGTCGACCGGTTGACCGCCGCGGCGCAGTTGGCGATCCAGGCGGAGTTCTCCGGGTGGGAGTTGGCCCGGGTGCGGTTGTACCGGGACGGCACGCGCCAGGTGGTGCTGCGTCGTCGGCGGGTCAACCAGCCGCAGCCGGGTCTGTCGTACTGAGGGCCGTTCGCCCGGGGCCCGCGCGGGGCCCCGGGCGTCGCACTGCCTAGTGCTGGTGCCCGGCGTGGTCGTGGTCGTCGTCGAGCTCCAGGAACGGGTGCTCGTCGAGCCGGCCGACCAGCCGGTCGTCGGCCGCAGGCTGGAACGGGCCGACCGCGTCGTCGTCGTCGAACGACTCCAGGTCGACCGGGGTGCCCACCTCGCTGACCATGACCACCCCGTCGAGCGGTTCCAGCTCGGGGACGTCCAGCGCACCGAGCGAGCCGTCGCCGCTCTGCAGCAGCTCCAGCACCGCCTCGCCGACTCCCTCCACCGGTGCCGGCTCGTCGTCCTCCGGGGTGCCCTCGCGGCGGGCCACCTCGGCGACCCGCAGCAGCGCGGCCACGCTCGGCACCCGGTAGTCACGGCGCTGCCGCACCGAGATCACCCGTGGGTGCGGGTCGCTGGCGTCGGCACCCTCGGCGCCGCCGAAACGCTCGTCGGCTTCGTCCGGGTCGATCGAGTCGACATCCCACGGCGTCACCTCACCGAAGGCGTCGAGCAACCGCTCGTCGTAGGCGAAGGAGGCGTTGTTCAACGCCACGTACGCCTGCCAGACGTCGTCGTCGTCGACACGGCCCTGTGCGGCGCGTACGGCGGCCAGGTGGTGGCGGGCCGCTTCGATCACCCGCTCGAGAGCGGCGTCCAGCTCACCGTGCTGGTCGGTCATGTGGGGCAGTCCCTTCACGTTGGGGAGGTTGCGCCGGCGGCATTCTGCCGGACCGGCTAGCAGGTGCGGAGGAACCGGTCGAGAACCCGCACGCCGAACTGTAGTCCGTCCACCGGAACGCGCTCGTCGATGCCGTGGAACAACGCCGAGAAGTTCAGGTCGGCGGGCAGCCGAAGCGGGGCGAACCCGAAGCAACGGATGCCCAGCTGTGAGAACGCTTTCGCGTCGGTGCCGCCGGAGAGCATGTACGGCACCGGCCGCGCCCCCGGGTCCTCCGCTCGCAGGGCCGCTGACATGGCTTCGACCAGGTCACCGTCGAAGGTGGTCTCCAGCGCCGGCTGCCGCTGGACGTACTCGATCGCGATGTCCGGGCCGACCAGCTCGCGCAGTTGCCGCTCCAGCAGCTCGGATTGGCCGGGCAGGCTGCGGCAGTCGATGGTGGCGGTGGCCCGGCCGGGGATGACGTTGTCCTTGTAGCCGGCGCTCAACCGGGTCGGGTTGGCGGTGTTGCGGATGGTCGCGCCGATGATGTTGGCGATCGGGCCGAGTTTGGCGATGGCCGTCTCCGGGTCGTCCGGGTCCAACTCGATGCCGAGCACGTCGGAGACCTCGGTCAGGAAGGCCCGGACGGTGTCGGTGACCACCACCGGGAAGCGGTGCTGGCCGATCCGGGCGACCGCCTCGGCGAGTGCGGTGACCGCGTTGTCGTCGTGCATCATCGAGCCGTGCCCGGGGCGGCCCTTGGCGTGCAGCCGCAGCCAGTCGATGCCCTTCTCGGCGGTCTCGATGAGGTAGAGCCGCTGGCTGTCGTTGACCGAGTACGAGAAGCCGCCGACCTCGCCGATCGCCTCGGTGCAGTCGTCGAAGAGGTCACGGTGGTGCTCCACGAGGAACCGTGCGCCGTAGTCGCTGCCCGCCTCCTCGTCGGCGGTGTACGCGAGCACGATGTCGCGTGGGGGTCGTACGCCGGTGCGCTGCCAGTGCCGCACCACGGCGAGCACCATCGCGTCGAAGTCCTTCATGTCGATCGCGCCCCGGCCCCACAGGTAGCCGTCGCGCAGCTCGCCGGAGAACGGGTGCACCGACCACTCGTCGGCGTCGGCGGGCACCACGTCCAGGTGACCGTGCACGAGCAGAGCGCCACGGCTCGGGTCGGTGCCCGGGATGCGGGCCACCACGTTCGCCCGACCCGGCGCGGACTCGTGCAGGACGGACTCCACGCCGACCTCGGCGAGCTTCTCCGCCACGTACTCGGCGGCGCGGCGTTCGCCGACGCTGGTGTCGTTGTCTCCCGTGTTGGTGGTGTCGATACGTAGCAGGTCGCGGCAGAGGTCCACGACCTCTGCGGTGGGGTCGGGTCGTCCGGAGGCCGCATCGCTCGTCATCGGCTCTTCATACCAGCCGGAGCTGGCCGGCCGCCCGGCGCACCGGTGCGGACGGCCCGGCGCGCCGGCAGCCGCAGGGCGACGCATCGACAGGCCCGGTTTCGCCGGGAACGCGTTCGGGTACCGCCGCCCGTGACCGCACATCCCTGCCGGCGCTTACGCCCGCCAGTCGAGGAGGGCATCATGTCCGCCGTTCCCCTGCCGCCACTGCCGCCCGCGCCCGAGGAGGGCTTCCGCCCCGGTGGCCGCAACATCGCCGACATCGTCGACCGGGAGCACCGCCAACTGCTGGCGCTGCTGGAGCAGTTGGCCGGTCCGGACGCCACCGGGCAGGAAGGGTTGCCGGTGCTCACCGCCGCGCTGTCGCGACACCTGTCGGCCGAGGAGCAGTACCTGCTGCCGGCGGTACGGGCCGCGCTGCCGCACGCCTCCGAACGGGTGGATGCTGAGATCAACGCCGACGCCAGCCTGCTCAACGCACTGAAGGGGTTGACCGACGAGGCGCTCACCGAAGTGGCCGAGCGGGTGCGTCGGCACGTCGCCGGGGTGGGCTCGCTCGTCACCGAGCTGCGGACGGTCGCGACCGAGGAGGAGCTGATCCGGCTCGGCAACCGGTTGGAGATCGCCGAGGAGGCGGCACCGACCCGACCGCACCCGGGCACTCCGGCCACCCCTCCGTGGAACCGGATCGTGGAGCCGGCGGTCGGGGTGGTGGACAAGGTGCTCGACGCGGTGACCCGCCGGCCGACGTATCTGGCGGACCTGCCGGAGCCACCTCGGGACTGAGGGGCGGCGACGGCCGCCAGTGCATTCATCATCACCAATCCACTTGGGCTATTCCGCCGGCTGACGCGTAGTCCTACCGTCACCCTATGAACCTGGAGCTGCGTCACCTGCGGGTGGTCTGCGCGATCGCGGAGACGGGGAGTGTGACAAAAGCGGCGTCGGCGCTCGGCCTGGCCCAGCCGGCGCTCACCGCCCAGCTCCAGCGCATCGAGCGGACGCTGGGCGGCCCGCTGTTCGACCGGGACCGGCGCGGAGCCCGGCCCACCGCACTCGGTGAGCTGGTGCTGGCTCGGGCCCGGGTGCTGCTGCCGGCGATGAAGGGGCTGCAGGACGAGGCGGCGCGCCTGGCCGGGTCCGGTGACGCCCCACCCTGCTACCGGCTCGGTGGGGTGAACAGCCCGATCCTGGGCCGGATGGTGCACCGGTTGGCGGCCGAGCAACCCCCCGCCCAGATCACCACGTTGGCCTCCTGGTCGGTCGACGAGCTGGCGCAGTTGGTGGCCGGCGGCCGACTGGACTTCGCGCTCACCGGTGTGTGCGGCGACGCCAGCCCGTCGGCCGGGTTCGGGTTGAGCTGGCAGGAGGTGGCCGTCGACCCGGTGCTGGTGCTGCTGCCGGAGACGCACCCCCTCGCGGCACACGACGAGGTGCGCCTGGGGGACCTGCGCCACGAGCAGTGGGTGGCCGCGCCGGGCGACGGCTGCTTCAGCGACTGCTTCGCCGCCGCCTGCGCGCGCGCCGGCTTCACCCCTCGAAAGGTGTACGAGACCGACATCCGTGGTTGCGTCGACCTGGTGGACGCCGGCGTGGCGGTGGCGCTGTGCCAGGCGACGTTCCGCCCGGTGGCCGGGTTGGTCACCCGTCGACTCGCCGGCATACCGCTGCGCTGGCGGCTCCTGCTCGGCTGGCATCCGGACTCCCCCGCCGCCCGGGAGGCCGAGCTGGTGTTGGAGACGGCCAAGGCGGCGTACGTCGACTCGTTGGCCCCGCATCCCGCGTACCTGGCCTGGCTGCCCCGCAACCCGGGTTTCGGCGTCCGGCAGCCCAGCGGGGTCCGACCGGGCTGAGCGGGAGGTATTCCCGGCCGGTGGCGGTGCGAACCGCCGCTGTCCGGGTATCTGGCGAACATGACCGATCTCTACCCGCCCGCCGACGACCGGGAGCTGCTGCGCCAGGCGGCCGCCGCGCACACCGCCGCCACCCGTGAGGTGGAGGCGTTCCTGCGCCGCCTGCCGACGGTGCCCGACCCGGCCGACGTCACCGAGTACGCGAATCTGCTCACCCGGGAGGACCAGACCCGCGCCGAACGCGATGCCGCCGCCGACGCGGCGGGGCTGACCATCGCCAGCTTGGAGCCCAACCGGGGCCAGTAGCCGAAGGCGACGGTGCCGTCCCCGGCGGGGACGGCACCGTTGCGCGTGACACCGTTCAGCGTTCGACCAGCGGGTCGTGCCCGAGGTCGAGCAGCGAGTGCCGCCACGTGTCGTCGGCGTTGCCGCGCGACGGCTTGGCGTCCATCAGCTCGCGGATCCGCTCGACCGCTTCCCGCATCACCTCGATGTCCTCCGGGGTGAGGTCGACCTTGCGTTTGTTCAGCACCTTGAGAATCTCCCGGCCCGGCTGGGGCAGGTCGAGGTTCGGGTTCGGGCCGAACGAATTCTCCCCGGAGCCTCGGGTCAGCAGCCACGTCCGCAGCTGCTCCGACGGGACGTTGACCTCGGCGTGGAAGTCCTCCCAGAGCACTTCCACCTCGGGGTCGAGCCGCGCTTCGCGTACCATCGGGTCTCCTCTCGCAGGCGACGGCCCGGACGTCTCCGGGTCCTCCTGGTCGGTCTTCGGATGCAGGCCCCCCGCGGGCACCCGCGTCCTGCGGGGGTTCGCGGTCGGCGGCGCCAGGATCGGGCCGGGATGGTCGTCCTCGTCCCGGGGTTTCGCGGACTCCGCCGGCTCGTGCGGGTCCTCGTCTTCACCTCGTCGCGCCGGCCCGCTCATCGCGGGTGCGTCGTCGTGGCAGCGGTGTACCCCCGCTCGCCCGCGGTCACGTCGAAGGTGAGCGCGCCGTCGCGGACGTCCACGACGACCTTCTGCCCGGGTGAGATCGCCGACTCCAGCAGCATCCGGGACAGATGGTTGTCCACCTCGCGCTGGATCACCCGGCGCAGCGGGCGGGCACCGAACTCCGGCTGGTAGCCGTGCTCGGCGAGCCAGTCGATGCCAGCGGTCGTGAACTCCACCTGGAGGTCCTGGGCGTGCATGCGGCGGCGGGTGTCCTCCAGCAGCAACGCGGTGATGTCGCGCAACTGCTCGGCCTCGAGCCGGCGGAAGATGATGACCTCGTCGATGCGGTTGAGGAACTCCGGGCGGAAGTTCTCCTGCAGGCGGCGCATCAGCCGCTCACGCAGCTCGTCGCTCTCCTGCTCGCTGCCTGGCGCCCCGGTGCCGAACCCGACGCTGCGCTGGCTGCCCGTGATCAGCTCGGAACCGAGGTTGCTCGTCATGATCAGGACGGTGTTCTTGAAGTTCACCGTGCGGCCCTGGCTGTCGGTCAGCCGCCCGTCGTCGAGGACCTGGAGCAGGATGTTGAACACGTCCGGGTGGGCCTTCTCGATCTCGTCGAGCAACACCACCGCGTACGGGCGGCGACGCACCGCCTCGGTGAGCTGGCCGGCCTCCTCGTAGCCGACGTACCCGGGTGGGGCGCCGACCAGCCGGCTGACCGTGTGTCGCTCCTGGAACTCGCTCATGTCCACCCGGACCATCCGGTCCGCCTCGCCGAACAACGCCTCGGCCAGGGCACGGGCCAGCTCGGTCTTGCCGACGCCGGTCGGGCCGAGGAACAGGAAGCTGCCCATCGGCCGCTCCGGGTCGGCCAGCCCGGCTCGGGAGCGACGGACGGCCTCGGCGACAGCGGTGACCGCGTCATCCTGGCCGACCACCTTCTGGTGCAGTTGCCCCTCCAGGCGCAGCAGCCGGTCCCGTTCCTCCTCGGTGAGCTGGCTGACCGGGATACCGGTGGCGCGGGACACCACCTCGGCGATCTCCTGCGGACCCACTTCGGGCACCTGCGAGGTGGACGAGTCGTCGCCGTTCGCGCGACGGATATCCGCCTCCAGCTCGGAGATCCGGTCACGCAACGCGGACGCGCGCTCGTACTGCTCGTCGGTGACGGCCTGTTCCTTGTCCCGGCGTACCTCGTCGAGTTCCTGCTCCAGCTCCCGCACGTCGGAGGCGGGCGTACGGGTACGCAACCGCACCCGCGCGCCGGCCTGGTCGATGAGGTCGATGGCCTTGTCCGGCAGGAACCGGTCGGTGACGTACCGGTCGGACAGCTCGGCGGCGCTGACCAACGCCTCGTCGGTGAAGCGCACCTGGTGGTGTGCCTCGTAGCGGTCGCGCAGACCGCGCAGGATGGCGATGGTGTCGTCGACGCTGGGCTCGGGCACCAGCACCGGCTGGAAGCGCCGGGCCAGCGCGGCGTCCTTCTCGATGCTCTTGCGGTACTCGTCCAGCGTCGTCGCGCCGATCACCCGCAGTTCGCCGCGGGCCAGCGCCGGTTTGAGCATGTTGGACGCGTCCATCCCGCCCTCGCTGCCGGCGCCACCCGCCCCGACCAGGGTGTGGATCTCGTCCATGAAGATGATCAGCTCGTCCCGGTGTGCCCGGATCTCGTCGATCACCTTCTTCAACCGCTCCTCGAAGTCACCCCGGTACCGGGTACCGGCGACCAGGCCGGCGAGATCGAGTTGGACGACCCGCTTGCCGAGCAGGGTCTGCGGAACGTCACCGTCGCAGATCCGTTCGGCCAGCCCCTCGACGATGGCGGTCTTGCCGACGCCGGCCTCGCCGATCAGCACCGGGTTGTTCTTGGTACGCCGGGACAGGATCTCCACGGCCTGCTCGATCTCGTCGGCCCGACCGATCACCGGGTCGATCTGATCGTTGCGGGCCAGGTCGGTGAGGTCCTGCCCGTACTGGTCGAGGGTGGGCGTGCCGCGATCGGGCTTCGGCCCGGTCATCGGCCCGCGCTCGGCGTTGGCGGCCTGCAACGACTCGGGTTGGATCCGACCGGCGGCCAGCATCCGCCCGGCCGGCGACTCCGGGTTGAGCGGCAGCGCCATCAGGATGTGCTCGGGCCCGATGTAGTTGGCGCCCATCGCCCGGGACAGCTGATGGGCGTCGAGCAACGCCCGCTTGGCGGCCGGGGTCAACGACAGGTTGGGCGGCACCTCCCCGCGTGGCGCCCCGTCGCCCTTTCCGCCGAGCGCGTTGAGCAGGGTGTCCGGGTCGGCGCCGGCGCGGCGTACCAGGTCACGCAGCGGTTCGCGTTGCAACGCCGCCCAGAGCAGGTGGTCGGTGTCCAGGTCGCTGCTGTGGCGTTGGGCGGCACGCCGGGCCGCATCGGCCAACATCTCCCGGGCGTCCGCCGTCATGAGTCGGGTGATGTCGACCCGGTGCGGCGGTCGGCGCCCTCCCTCGCCCCGACCGAAGTACCTGGCCAGGAATTCATCCCACGGGTCGGAGCCGGTGTCACCGGGTCCCATCATGTCTGTCCTCCGCAGTAGGGCGCGGCACGGTCGGCAGGGGCTACCCGGCGCGCGGCCCGACAAACGCCGCAGGAGGCGGAGCACCGGCATCCCGGGAGTGGCGTCGGGCCGGGACCGGCCGTTGGTGGCAGGCTGACCGGATGAATGAGACCCCGCTGCTGATCGTGGATGGCGCCAACGTGGTGGGCTCCCGCCCGAACGGATGGTGGCGTGACCGTGCCGGGGCCGCTGCCCGGTTGCGCGACTCCCTCGCCCCGGTGGCGACCGTCGGGCTGCCGGCGCGACTGACCGCCCCGGTGGAGGTGGTGCTGGTGGTCGAGGGGGCCGCGCGGGACGTGCCGGGCACCGAGGGCGTCCGGGTGGTCTCCGCCGCCGGCTCGGGGGACGACACGGTGGTCGAGCTGGTGGAGGGGGCGCCGCGCCGCCGCCGGCTGGTGGTCACCGCCGACCGGGAGTTGCGCGGTCGCGTGACCGCGTTGGGTGCCGAGGTGTACGGCCCGCGCTGGCTACGCGAAACACCGACCAGTAACTGAGAAAGTCTCGGACCGGGACTCCCACAGAACGGACTCCCGGCACTTCCGGGCCTCTACCGGACAGGCGGGCAGGAACACTGACAGGGCGGATGTTCTTTCGGGACCGCCGATAGGCTCTAATGGAGATCTCCCCGCCCCCAGGAGGTTCCGCCGTGGCCAGCGTCGCTGAGCTGAAGGCTGCCATCGATGTCGCGCTCCAACAGATCGGCGACGGGCAGACAGCCGTACAGGCCGCCGGCGAGAAACTGGCCGAGGCGCAGCAGACCCTGGCCGGCGCCCTGGAGGGCAGCGGGCACGAGACCGTGGAGGCGGCTCAGGCGTCGCTGACCCAGGCCAGTCAGGAGCTGGAGGAGTGTCTCGCCGCGACACTGGTCGCGGTCGAGCAGGCGCAGCTCTACGTCGCCACCCTGTAGGCCGTCATGTCCATCATCGAGGACGTCGGTGGGCAGGTCCGTGCCGCCAGCGAGGAGTTTCCGGTGGCCCTGCTCGGGCAGGCGCTGGAGAAGTTCGGCCTGGCCACGGAGCGACTGCGCTGGGTTCGTCAGGAGTCGGCCAACCCGATGGGCGTGCCCGAGTTGTCCGCCGCCACCGAGCACGCCGAGAGCGCCGGCTACGCGCTGCGGGTGGCACAGGAACAGCTGTCGGCGTACCTGGCCGCGATCGGGCTCACCGCGGACGGCGCCCCGGCCCCCCGCCCACAACCGCGCGAACCCCGGCACGACAGTTCACCGGCGGCCGGCCCGACCGAGGTGGTCCCGGAGCCGGCCGAGCAGGTTCGGCTGCGTCGCTGGTGGTCGGTGCGGGTCGCGGAGCTGACCGGTGGGCGTGACAGCGGCACCGACGAACCCGACGAGCAACTGGGCGACCCGCAGGAGCTGCTGCGCCGCGTCGTCGGCGGGGTGCGTGCCGGCGACCGGGACCGGCTGCGTACCGAACTGCGTCGAGCCCCGGCCGATGTGGGACTGGGCATGGCGGCGCTGACCCCACCGCTGCTGCGTGAGCTGGCCGGTGAGCTGCTGGGGCACCCGCCCCGCGCCACCGACCTCGGGCGGCTGCGCGGGGAGTTGGACGGGCGCGTACGCGACCTGTTGCCGGGGCTACCGCCGCCGGTGCTGGAGACGCTGCTGACCCGGGTGTGCCGGATGCCGCCGCCCCGCGCGTCCGGGGAGCCGCCGCACGCCGCCGATTCCGCGGTGACCGCCGGGGTGGCGACCGGGCTGCTGCTCGCCCGGCTCGGCCGGGACCTGCCCTCGGGGGCCCGCCCGCCGTCAGGTGACGCGGGCCAGCCCGGCCCCGCGCCGACTCGTTGGGGCTCCGATGGCTGACCGGCGTGGGCAGCTGGCCCGCCGGGTCCGGGACACCCTCGCCGAGGCGTTGGGCGCCACCCGTACCCGACTGTCCGCCGCCCAGTCGGAGCTGACCGCCGGGCGGGAGCGGCTGGCCCGGGTGCAGCGGGCGGCGGCCGCCGTACCGGAGCGGGTGGGCGCCCAACGGGATCGCCGCATCGCCGAGATCGACGCCCGCTACTCCACGCGGATCGCCGAGCTGGCCCGGCGTGCCGCCGACGCCGCCCGTCAGGAGGCGCCCGGCTGCGCGGGGGCCGACTGGGCGGGGTGGGCTCCGACGCCGGCCCGGCGGGCGGAGCCGCCCGGCGCGCTGCGGGTCGGCACGGTCCGGATCGACGGCGTCGACCCGGTGCCCGCGCTGGTGCCGCTCCTCGACGCCGGGCACGTGCACCTCTCCGGGGACGACCGCGCCGGCTGCGACGCGGTGGTCGCCGCGTTGCTGCTGCGGGCCGTCGGCCGTGGCAACCCGGGGGCGGTACGACTGATCGGGTACGACCCGGAGCAGCTCGGCGGCGGCCTGGCCGGGTTCGCCCCGCTGGGCACGGCAGGGCTGCTCACCTTCGTCGGCCCCGGCGGGCTGAGCCCACTCCTGGACGACCTGGTGGAGCAGATCCGCCGGATCAACGAGACGGTGCTCGCCGGCGAGTACGCCTCGTTGCGGGAACTGGCCGCGGCGACCGGCCGACGACCCGAACCGTGGCGGGTGGCGGTGCTGCTCGGGGGCGATGAGCTGAACCGGCACGAGCGCGGGCAACTGGACCGGATCGTGCGTGCCGGCGCGGCGTGCGGGGTGCACCTGGTGGTCCACGGTGTGTCGTTGCCGGAGGATCCGACGGTGACCCGGGTGGTGGCCGGGGTGTCCGGCGCGCGGATCGGCGGGTCGTCCGGCCTGCCGGTCCGGTTGGACCCGCCGCCACCGGCGACGCTGGTCACCGAGACCTGCCGGGAGATCGCCGCCCGGGTGAACGCGGGCCCACCACCGACCCCGTTCGGCGACCTGCTGCCCCCGCCCGAGCTGATGTGGCGGGAGGACTCCGCCGACGGGCTGACCGCGCCGATCGGTGAGGGGCCGCAGGGCCGAGCGGTCCGGCTGACGCTTGGCGACTATCCACCGCACGCGCTGATCGGCGGACCGTCCGGCACCGGCAAGACCAACCTGATCTTCGCGTGGATCGGTGCCCTCGCCGCCCGCTACTCCCCCGCGGAGCTGGAGTTCTACCTGCTGGACTTCAAGGAGGGGGTGTCCTTCGCACGGTTCGCGCAGGGCCGGCGCGATCCGAGCTGGTTGCCGCACATGCGCCTGGTCGGCATCAACGTCAACACCGACCGGGAGTTCGGGCTGGCGCTGCTGCGGTTCCTCGCCGAGGAGCTGCGCCGGCGTGCCGACGCGGCCAAGAAGCACGAGGTGACCAAGCTGGCCGAGTTGCGGGCGGTCGACCCGACCGGGCACTGGCCACGAATCGTCGCGGTGGTCGACGAGTTCCAGATGTTGCTGGCCGGCCGGGACGTGGTCGCCCGGGAGGCGGCCGACCTGCTGGAGGACCTGGCCCGCCGCGGCCGGTCGCAGGGCATCCACCTGGTGCTGGCCTCGCAGGACGTGCGGGGCATCGAGGCGCTGTGGGGCCGCCCGGCGCTGGTCGCCCAGTTCACCCTGCGCATCGCGCTGCCGAAGGCGTTGCGGATCCTCGCCGAGCGCAACGACGCGGCGCAGTCGCTGCCCCGCTGGCACGCGGTGGTCAACGCCGAGTCGGGCATGGTGGAGGGCAACGAGGTCGCCCGGATCCCGTCGGCCAGCGACTGGGAGACGTGGAGCGCGTTGCAGCACCGGCTGTGGCGGATGCGCCCCGCCGACGCGGCACCGGCCCGGCTCTTCGACGGCGACGCGATCCCCCGGCTGGCGGACGCCCCGGATTTCCGGGCGCTCGCCGTACCCGCCGACGGGACGGTGCCGCGCAACCCGGTCGCCCTGCTCGGCGAGATCATCGACGTGCAGTCCCGTTCGGCGGCGCTGCGTCTGCCGCGCGCCCCGGGGCGCAATCTGGCGGTCCTGGGCACCCGGGTGGACGAGGCGTGCGCGGTCCTGGACGCGGCGGCCCGGTCGCTGGCCCGCCAGCACCCGCCGGGCACCGCCCGGTTCTCCATCGCCTGCCTCGACCCGGACGCCGACCCGATCGCCCGCGCCCTCTACGACGACCTGGCCGACGACGCCGCCTGGTACGACGAGGAGACCGTGGGCGAGCTGATGGCCGAGACGGCCGACGCGCTGACCGGGCCGGGCAGCCCGCACTACCTGCTGCTGTTCGCGGTCGACGCGGCGGCCGGCGCGCTGGCCGCTCGCGCGGGTCGGCGCAGCGGCCTGGAGCAGCTACGCCGGATCATGCACGACGGGCCGGAACGCCGGACGCACGTGCTGGCCTGGTGGCGGGGGGTGGCCCGGATGCGCGCCGACCTGGGTGGGCCGGCCGCCCGCACCGACCAGATCGGCGCCTGGGTGGCGCTGGACGCGCACGGCGGTGAGCTGGGCGCTTCGCTCTACCCGGGCACCGGTGGCCCGGACTGGTATCCCCGACCCTGGCGGGGGCTCTTCTTCGACCGGGCGGTCCACCGCACCGGACAGGTCATCATCCCCTATGGACCGTCGCGATGAACGAACCAGTGGCCAGTGAGACGTACGCGGCACAGTTGCGGCGGCTGGCCGACCTGACCGCGCGGGTGCACGAGCAGCGCGCCGAGGCGCACACCTGGCACGAGCGGCAGTGCGCCGCTGCCGAGCGGGCTGTCGCCGACGCCGCCGAGCAGCTCCAGCACGCCGAGGAGGAGCTGGTCGCCGCCCGCGAACAGCAGGAACGGGTCGACGCCGAGGTGGCGCACGTGTGGCAACAGGTACGTACCCGACTGGGCGCCCGCCGCCTCGGCGGCCCGCCCGCTCCGGCGAACGGTGGCGGGGCAACCGATCCGGTGCTGCTGCTCGGACGAGCTCGGGACCTGCTCGACCGGGCCGGGCAGCCGGGTGAGCTGCCGGGCTCGGTCAACCCGCTGCTGGCGGTCTGCGGGGTGGCCGGTGCGGTGGTGGCGTACGCGCTGGGGGCCGGCGCGCGTGCGCTCGGCGTCGGGTACGGCGGTGACCTGGCGGTCGGGATGCCGGTGCTGGCGCTGGTGGTGACCCTGCTCGGGCCGTTGGTCGGCCTGGTGCCGGCGCGGGTGCTGGCCGACCGCCGGCACGCGGTGCTCGGTCCCCGGCCGATCACCGTGGTCCTCGGTGCGGGGGTGCTCGCCACCGGGTTGCTGCTGGCGCTCGGCCGCTGACCGATCAGGTCGGAACAGTCCACTAAGGCTGTCGAATAGCCGACCGCCGGCGCGGCGAAAATCAGAGCGCGATCTTCGATACGGTACGTCAAATGGTCGGCTTCTTGCTCAGTTACCGCGCCGGCGACGACAACGTCGTCGCGCGCGTGCTCGATGACGCGCTGACCGGACGATTCGGCAGCGTCGTTCGCGACCATCCGAGGGCGTTCATGTTCTCCTCCGACCTTCGGCACCGCCTGTCAGCCTCGGCGGCGCTCATCGTCGTGATCGAACCTCGCATACTCGGCGGTCCGGCAGGCTGGCTGGAGCGCCTTCCGAGCAGCGCCCGCCAGACGATCGAAACCGCCTTCGAACAGCAGGTCCCGGTCATTCCGGTGCTGGTGGACGGCGCTTTGCTGCCACCCGAGGCGGATCTTCCCACCGCGCTCAAACCGCTTGCCCAGCAGCACTACCGGCGGGTCGACACGCACACCGTCCAGGCCGACATCCGGCACCTGGTCGACGACCTGGTAGCGAATTTCGGCGCGGAGACCGACACTGCCGGGCCCGCGATCCCGGTGATCCTCAGCGTGGAGCCGGTGCGCTGGTTCATGCCGCCCCCCAAGCACGGGCCAGCGGCGGCGATCGTCTACTCGACCCGCCAGGGCGTTCTGGAGGTCGCCCACAGGCCGACGGCGTGGTGGCACCCGGGGTTCGTGGCCCGCTACTCGACGCGCTACGAGGTGGACACCGGCAACCACTGGCTCGTCTACGACACTCGGCTGCCCACCAGGGGCGGCGCGTACGCCTTCGAGGCGTCGATCGCCGTCGGCTTCCGGGTGACCGACCCGGCGCAGATCGTCCGACGCGGGATCACGGACGCCGCAGCCCTGGTCCGCGAGTTCCTGCTGGACGCCTGCCGGCTCATCAGTTCGCAGTACGCCGTCGACGAGGTGGTCCAAGCGTCGATAGCCATCGACCGACGGCTCACTCAGGACACGTCCGCTCTCGGCGGCATCACGCTTCACCTGAGAGACGCGCGGCTGTCCCTCGACGAACGAGCCAGTCACTACGTGCGCGAGCGCGAACTGAAACGGCAACGAGACGACCTGGAGGAACGAGCGTCGTACCGGCGGGGACGGATTCGGCCGGCCCCGATCGCCGATGAGGCTGACGCTGCGGTGTCCGCCGATGACCTCGACTTGCCGGTGTTCGGACGGGGCCTGGCGATGGGTACGATCACCGGACCGTCGACCTCGTCATTCCCGGACGACACCCCGGCGTCAACGGTGCGCCCGTACACGTTTACCCGCGGTCGGGCCCGCCCGGAGCGGCTGCTGGTGGCGCGCGCGCCCACCCAGGTTCCGGCGGGTCGGGACCTGAGCGTCGACGTCCGGCTCGTCACCGAAGGGCGGCCGGTCCACCCGGACGCCGTGACCGCACCGTTGGCGAGCCTCCTGGTCAGCGACGACGGCACACCGGTGACGGTGACCGTCCACGCGCCGGCTGGCCTGCACGCCGAGGGCCCGCTCCAGCAGACCGTGCTGGTCCTACCGGACGAGGATCCGGATCCGATCCGGTTT
This sequence comes from Micromonospora luteifusca, assembly GCF_016907275.1. NCBI lineage: Bacteria > Bacillati > Actinomycetota > Actinomycetes > Micromonosporales > Micromonosporaceae > Micromonospora > Micromonospora luteifusca. The sequence continues at coordinate 6,740,105 of NZ_JAFBBP010000001.1, read as the reverse complement.
GGTTTCGGGGCGCGTACCCCGGGTCTGCATCGCATCGACGTGACGGCCTGGGCCGGCGGCACGTTCCTCAGCGAGGTTTCTGTGGAGGTCTCCGTCGCGGACGGCGGGCCGTTCCGCGACGGGCCGCCGAAGACAGCGCCGATGGGTGCCCCGCAGGCACGACCGGGCGAGGTCACCCTGGAGGTGCGGTTCGACGGCAGCCGCTACACGTTCCAACTGCGCTCCGACGCGGCGCTGTTCGCGCCGGTCGTCGAGTCGATCACGAACACGCCGAACGCCGCGGTGGAGAACGCGATCAAGGAGTTGCAGCAGATCGCCGGGGGTGGTTCCCGCTACAACGCGACGATGACCCGCGAGGTCATCCGGTCGGCGGGCATCCAACTGTGGTCGGAGATGGTGCCGGCCGACGTGCGGGACCAGTTCTGGCAGGTCGGCGCCGACATGAGCGCCTTCACGATCGCCACCGACCATGACGTGGTCCCGTGGGAACTGCTCTATCCGCTCAGCGCCCAGCGCGATGCCGGTTTCCTCGTCGAGCAGGTCCCCGTGGTGCGCCGTACCTATGGTCAGCACCGGAACGCGAAGGTTGGCCTGCGCGACGCGCGCTTCGTGGTACCGCCGAAGGCTCCCACCGGCGCGCATGAGGAGATCGCCACCATCCGCGCGATCCTCGGCGCTGCCGACAGTGAGCCCATCACCAGGGCCGACGACCTCCTCGCCCTGATCAACTCGGGAACGCTGGGGGCGACCCACTTCGCCTGCCACAACACGTTCTCCTCGGACGGCTCGTTCATCGACATGGACGGCGGCCGGTTCAAGCCGGCCCTGCTCGCCGAGGCCAGCATCCGGAAACTGCTGGCGGAGGCCGGTCCCCTCGTGTTCATCAACGCGTGCCGGAGTGCGGGCGTGGCACCGACGTACACGAAGATGCTCGGCTGGGCGCAGCAGTTCATGTCGTCGGGAGCGGGCGCGTTCGTCGGCACGCTCTGGGCGGTGCGCTCGGACAGTTCGGCCCGCTTCGCGACCGCGTTCTACCAGTCCCTCGCCGACGGCGCCACGCTCGGCGCGGCGGCCCTCGCCGCACGGATCGAGCAGCAGGACGATCCGCTCGACCCGACCTGGCTGGCCTACACCGTGTACGGCGACCCGTTCGCCACCGCCGCCGTCTGAGCTGGCGGCAACTCAACTCGCGCAGAGGAGGAGGTGCGGCATGGACGTGATCGACTACAGCGTGCCGGTCGGGGAACTGGTGTCGGCGGTGAAGGACGCGGTGAAGCAGGCCGGCATCTCCACGACCGACGAGGGCCGGGACCTGCGGGTCGGCTCGGTTCAGCTGATCCTGAGCGCGGTCGTCACCACGAAGGCCGGCGGTGGCGTGGACTTCCGGGTCCCGGTGATCGGCTGGAAGGTGAAGGTGGGCGGCAGCCGCTCCCACCAGAAGACCCACACGATCGACATCACCCTCGTCGCCGAGGATCTCCAGGATCGGCACGAGCTGCGGCACAGCGCGGTCGCGGCGACCCTGGTGGACGCGATCACCACGATCCGCGCGGTGGTCGCCGCCGGCACCGGTGGTGATGACCCGCTGGTGTTGAAGGCCGGCACTGTGGAACTCGTCTTCGGTGTCACCGACCAGGGCACGATCTCGGTCGGCGCGGAGGGTGAGCTGACCGACGAGATCACGAACACGCTCAGGATCGAGCTGGTCGGGGCCACCGCGGCGTAGTTCAGGCCGGGTAGCTTAGGCGGGGACCAGGACGGCCTCGCGGAGCAGTCGACGAGCCAGGGTGACCCGGTCGGCGTCGTCGGACAGCCCAGGCAGGTCACCCACCCGGGTGACCGTACCGCTGAGTACGGCGCGGACCGCCGGCTCGCAGTCGGCGGGCAGGGTGATGGTGCGGTCGAACAGGCGGAGCGCCACCGTGTCCGAGCTGTGCGGCGCGAGCTGCCAACGCAGGCCCGGGCGCAGGGTGACCCGGGAATCGGCGTCCACCGCGGCCAGCGCCTCAGCCTGGGCGAGCGGCCGGATGGGTGCCGGGCGGGCAGCCGGCCAGGCGCGCTGCCGCAGTCGCGCGGCGACCGCGCTCGGGTCGGCGCGCAACAGCCAGTCCCGCAGCGCCTCCACCGTCTCGGTCAGCTCCGGCTCGATGGCGTCCGGATCGGCCACGTCGGTGCCGAACGGCAGGCTGGCCCGTAGCCGCTGGTCCTCGGCGGCCAGCGTCAGCAGTTCCTCGACCAGGGCGTATCGGGTGAGAGCGCGGATGCCCACGGTCAGGTGCAGCGAGCTGGCGTCCTGCGCCTGCGCGCTGTGCAGCCAGCCCCGGGGCAGGTAGAGGGCGTCGCCGGGGGCGAGCACGACGTCCAGCGCGGCCGAGCCCTGTGCCGTGGCGCCGACCTCGTCGGCGCGGCCACCCCACGGCTGCTTCTCCAACGGATCGGGCAGCACCGGCGGGTGGATCCGCCAGTGCTTACGGCCGTCGACCTGCAGGACGAACACGTCGTGCGTGTCGTAGTGGGTGGCGAACCCCTGGCTGCCGGCCGGGGTGAGGTAGGCGTTGATCTGCAACGGTTGGTTGAGCGCGAGGCCCAGGTCGCGGGCGAAGTCGACGAGCGGTGGCCAGATCCGGTGCAGACCCTGCAGCACCAGCGTGGCGCCGGCGGCGTACTGCTCCAGGACCCGCTCGTCGAGCACCTGGTCGCCGATCTCGGCGCCGGCGCCGCCGCCGCCGGTCCAGCGCGCCGCAGGCACCAACTGGCCGTCCCGGGCGACGCGCAGGAAGGGGGTACGCAGGCCGCGCCGGCTCAGCAGCTCGTCGGCGTCGGCGGGGCTGAGCAGGTCGGTGAAGCCGGACGGGTCGGGCAGCTCGGCCGCCCGGGACAGCAGCGGGGTGTGTCCCCAGTGCGCGGCGGCGAACTTGGCCGGTTCGACCGAGACGCAGCGGGCCAGGGCGGCGGTCGCGTGTGCGGACGGAACCGCCGGGCGGCCGTGGCCGCCCGGCGGGTCGAGGTGCGTCATGGTGTGCCGCTACCGTGCGCTGCCGTCGGCGCCACCGTCCTGCTGGCCCGGCGTCGCACCGCCGTCGGCGGGACCTTCCGCGCCACCGTCAGCGCCGCCATCCTGCTGGCCGGGGGTCGCACCGCCGTCAGCGGGACCTTCCGCACCACCGTCAGCGCCACCGTCCTGCTGGCCGGGGGTCGCACCACCGTCGGCCGGGCCCTCCGCACCACCGTCAGCGCCACCGTCCTGCTGGCCGGGGGTCGCACCACCGTCGGCCGGGCCCTCCAGGCCGCCGCCGCCCGTGGTCTGCATGTCGTCGTCGTTGAGTGCCATCGGTACTCCCTCGGGTGTGCCGCCCCGCCGTACGCCGGGCTCCGTCGTGGTGCGGGTGGTACCCCACGCGCGATCTTCTCTAACCCTCACCGTAGACGTCGAACCGGAGCGGCACGGGCGGTTCGCGAGCGGCGGCGCAGAGTGCCAGGATGGTGTGGTGATCCTGGTGGGCACGTCCGGCTGGCAGTACCGGGACTGGCGAGGCCGCTTCTACCCGCAACAGGTGCCGCAGCGCCTCTGGTTGGAGCACTTCGCGGCCAGGTTCGCCACGGTCGAGGTCAACAACGCCTTCTACCGACTGCCAGAGCGGGACACCTTCGCCGCCTGGCGAGCACGGACTCCGGCTGATTTCTGCGTCGCGGTGAAGATGAGCCGCTATCTCACCCACATCAAGCGGCTGCGCGACCCGGCCGAGCCGGTGGCCCGGTTCCTCGGTCGCGCCACCGCACTTGGTGACCGGCTCGGCCCGGTGCTGGTGCAACTGCCACCGAACCTGCAGGTGGACGTCGAGGCGCTCGACGCGACCCTGCGGCTGTTTCCAGCGGAGGTGCGGGTCGCGGTCGAGCCCCGGCACCCGTCCTGGTGGACCGACGCCACCAGGGCGGTGCTGGAACGGCGCCGGGCGGCGCTGGTCTGGGCTGACCGGTTGGGACGCCCGGTCGCCCCACGCTGGCGCACCACCGACTTCGGGTACCTGCGGCTGCACGAGGGAAGGGCACGGCCCCTGCCCCGCTACGGCCGCGCGGCCCTCACGTCATGGGTTAGCCGGCTGACCGACGCCTTCGGCGCGGACGAGCCGGCGTACGTCTACTTCAACAATGATCCGGGCGGCGCCGCGATCGTGGATGCCATCGCGTTCGCGGCGCTGGTCGGTGCGGCCGGGCACCCGGTGTCGCGGGTGCCGACGTCCGCCGAGGCGGACCCGTCCGGCGACTGAGCCCGCCCGACGGGTCGTCGGGCGGGCTCAGGGCGTCAGGCCGTCACGGCATCATCATGGCGAGGTCCTTGGGCATGGTGTCCTTCACGTCCTGCCACTCGCCCTGGGTGACGTGTCGGCGCAGGGTGTCCAGCACCACCTGCGTCACCCGCTCCGGGCCGCCCTCCGCGTCGTACGGGAAGCCCTGACGGACCTCGTACAGGAAGTCGTCCCGGTTGAGCTTGATCGGTACGTCGGACGGAACCCAGCCGTCGAAGTAGATTCCCCGGACCAGCACCGGCAACTGCTGGGCGAACTCCACGCTCTCGTTCACCGGCAGCCGGTCGCGCAGCAGGTGCAGCACCGTGCGCAGGGCCGCGTACGACTGGTTGCGCCGATCCTTCGGCCAGCCGTAGGCGTTCTCGATGTCCTTGAGAATGAGGTTCGTCTTGTCCAGCGAGGACTCGAACGCTGAGATCATCGAGTCAGCCATCGGTCGACCCCCGTTCCATGCTGTCCCACCGTCGGTCGTCGGCGCGGCGTGGCGGCCCCACCGGGCCACGGCGGGCCCGTACCGGGCTGCCCTGCGGGGCGCGCCGGGCGTTGTCGGCTGTGCCGACCACGTGCAGGACGGCACCACGCCGTCGATCCGTCACCACTCGAACCGTCATCCCCGTCACCTCCGTGTCGTCTCCGGCGTCGGCCACCCTTGGGCGGCCGTACCCACCGCGTCCACCCTTCCCGCGGGTCGGGTGATCCCGCCCCACCCGGATCGGGTGAGGTCAGTCGACGTTGAGGAGACCCGCGAGGGTGGTGGCGTTGGTCTGCGCATAGTCGCGGTAGCAGTTGTTCATCAGCACGTGGGTCTGGCCGGCCTCGTCGGCGAGCTCACGCAGCTTCGGCGCCCAGTCGGCCAACTCCCGCTTGGAGTAGTGGTAGCCGAACTTCTCGTGGATGTCCTTGCTGGTCCACTTGTCGCTGTGGCCGTGGAAGCGCATCACCGCGAGGTCGGCGGTGGCGGCCAGCACCGGGGGCAGCGACGAGCGGTGGCCCTGCGGCATGTCCACGCAGACGTACGGCAGTTTGTGCTCACGGAGGAAAGCCAGGGTCTCGTCGGCGTTGTCGCCGTCGAACCAGGAGGCGTGCCGGAACTCGTAGACCGCGCGCAGCGGCGCGCAACGCTTCGCCACTTCCAGCAGGTACTGCTTGTTGGCCCGCTTGATGGTGAACCAGGGCGGGAACTGGAACAGCAGCGCACCCAGCTTGTCCGCCTCGACCAGCGGGTCCAGTGCGGACAGGAAACGCGTCCACACCTCCTCGTACGCCTGCGCGGGCAGGTCGTCGGGGTAGATGTTCTTCTTGTCGGTCTCCGGACGAAGGTCCTTGTAGAGGGCGCTGACCCGGGTGGGATGCCCGGTCAGGAGGCTGAACGCCTTGATGTTGAAGGTGAAGCCGGCGGGGGTGCGCTCGGCCCACAGCTTCGCGGTCGACTCGGCGGGCGGGGAATAGTACGTGGCGTCCACTTCGACCAGCGGGAACTGCCGGGCGTAGTAGGCCAGCCGTTTCTCCGGGGTGTCCGCGGTCTGCGGATACCATCCCGAGTCCAGCAGTGTGCGGTCGGTCCAGGACGCGGTGCCCACCAGGATGTCACCCATGGGTGAAGTCCATCGCGTCGTGGACCGACCGGCAACCGCTGGCGTCGCTCAGGCCGCCCGCCGTTCGCGGGTCTGCTTGCACGTCACGCAGGTGGTGGCCGACGGGAAGATCTCCAGCCGCTCCACCGGGATCGCCGCCGCGCAGCCCTCGCACCAGCCGTAGGTGCCCTCTTCGAGTCGGCCGAGGGCGTGCTCGTACTGGGCGCGGCGGTCGAGGATGGTGCGCAACAGGGACTGCGCGGTGTCCCGCTCGGCCGTCTTGGTGCCGCTGTCGGCCTGGTCGTCACCGGCGGTGTCACCGACCTCCACGAGGCGCAGCACCTGGCTCTGCAGCACGGCCTGGTCGTACTCGGCGGTGAGCTCGTCGTAGTGCGACTGGAGGGAGTGCTTGATCTGGTCGATCTCCGCCTGAGGACGGGCCGTATCGACCGTGTTGTGGGCGACCATCGCTGCCTGCCTTTCCTGGGCCTGAGGCTCAAGGTGAACCGGATGCCGGCGGCGTCAGGCCCCGGTCACGGTCGCAGTGGGTGCGCGGGCGACCACCCGCGCTCTGTGAGCCGGGCGAGTACCCGCCGGATCAGCCGCGCAAACCGGCGAATCTTGAGCGGTTGTCAGTCGTCGCCGTCGGGCTCCACGAGCGCGGGGCGGCGGGGGTCGTCGGCCCGCACCACCACGTCGGCGAAGCTCGCCGGTACGACCTCCTTGGCGTACCGGTCGAAGGCCGGCAGTGCCCATTCCTGGGCCGGTTCGGTACGCCGACGCAGCGCCGCCGGGGTCAGCTCCAGGTGGACGGTGACGTCGAAGGGCAGGCCACCGCCGAGCAGCAACGCGCCGCTGACCAGCACGACGCCCCCGGGTGGCAGGTCGACGTAGCGGGCCCGGCTGGCCCGGTCGGCGTCGGCGTCCCAGAGCGACGGGAGCAACCGTCCGCTGCCGCCCGGGCCGGCTCGTTCGAGCACCTCCCGACGCAGCCCGGCTTCGTCGACCCAGTTCTCGTAGTAGGAGTCCGGGTTGGTGCGGCCCAGCTCGAAGCGCAGCGACGCGGGGCGGAGGAAGTCGGTGGCGCGGATGTGCAGCACCGGGCGGCCCCGGGCACGCAACGGGTCGACGAGCGCGGCGGCCAACCTGTCGGCGCCTGCCGCCGGAGCGCCGTCCACGGCCACCCGCAGTCGCGCGGGCCCGGCGGTGGCGGCGCGGATCGCCGCGTCGGCCAGCCGGCCGGTCAGCTCGTCGACGAGCAGGTCGGGCGAGATGGGGCGGATGCGCACCGCACCATCCTGCCCCGCGCCCGGTGGGGTCGCTGACGCCGGTCAGCCGGAGCGGTCGATGGTGACCCGCGCGTCGTCGGCCAACCGGTAACCCACGCCGTAGACGGTGGTGACCAGGGGCACGTCCACGCCGACCTTGCCGCGCAGGCGACGCACGTGCACGTCGACGGTGCGTACGCCGGCGTGCTCGTAGCCCCAGACGGCGTTGAGCAGTTGCAGTCGGGTGAACACCCGGCGCGGATGGGCGACCAGGTGCAGCAGCAGGTCGAATTCCAGCCGGGTCAGCGGCAGCGGCTCGTCGTCGCGCAGCACCGACCGGGACGAGGCGAGGATGTGCAGGGCCGGGATGGTCGGGCTGAGGGCCCGGGTCGGCGTCCGGTTGGCGGGCACCTGGTCGGGGCGGCGGTCGGCCGGCACGGCCCCGATGATCACGCCCTCGCCCCGCTCGAGCATCTCGCGCGCGGCCTCGATCAGCCGACGTGCCGCCGGGGTCAGCGACTCCTCACAGGCCAGCGGGATGGACAGCGTCACGGTGAGCATGGGCGCGGTGGTGTTCGCCGGGCGACGCTGACCGCCGGGAGGTCGACCGGGCACCGGCGGTTGGGACGTATGCCATCCGGCGCGCGACGAGGCGGGGCTGACCGACATGGTCCTCCTTGGGCTGGTCCGGGTATCTCCCCACGGCCCGGGACGCCGCTTCATCGATGTTTCCCGGCGCTCGGGCGAGGGTCAAGAGGCGGCGGCGTTGCATGGATGTGACAATTGACGAACGCATCGGAGCCGGATGCTCGCTCTGCGTACGAGGCCTGATGATTACAGCAGACCCCCGAGATGCCCCGATACGGGGGTCCCCGTCCGGTTCACCACGGCCTCCGCCCGACCCCGGACCAGGGGTCAGCGGGTGTGGTCCACGCTGATCCGCGCGTCGTCGGCCAGCCGGTAACCGACCCCGTAGACGGTGGTGACCACCTCCGAGCCGGCCAGTTTGGCGCGCAGCCGGCGGACGTGCACGTCCACCGTCCGGGCCACCGCGTGCTCGTAACCCCAGACGCTGGACAACAACTGCAGGCGGGTGAAGACGCGGCGCGGCCGCTCAGCCAGGAACAGCAGCAACTCGTACTCGATGCGGGTCAGCGCGACGACCAGGTCACTCCGGCGGACGATCCGCGAGCCGGCCATTATGTGGATCTGGTCCGCCTCGGCGGACGGTTCGCCGACGGCCAGGCTCGGGGCCGGGCGCGGCTTCGGCGCGACGTCCCCCACGGTACGCAGCTGCCCCTCCCCCGACTCGGCCAGTTCGCCGAGCAGCTGCACCAGCCGGGCCAGCCGCGGGCTCAGTGGCCCCGGAGCGAGGTCGAGGGTGATGGTCAGCGTCGGACCGGTGCGCGGGCGGGGTGGGCGCGCCCCCGGGTGACGGCGGGTGGGGATGGCGACGACGGACATGGTGCCTCCTGAGTGGCGGTATGCCCGGTGGGGCGTGGCGGTCAGTGGCGCGCCCGCCCGGTGTTGACGGGGGGGCGCGAGAGGGGCGGTGCGGTGCAGTGGGGTTGGGCCGAGGGCCGGCAGGCCGGCGATCCGCCAGGCCGCGAACCCGCCGACCACGTCGGTGGCCCGGCGCAGGCCGAGGTCCTGCAGGGCGGCGGCGGCCAGCGACGAGGTGTAGCCCTCCTGACAGAGGATGATCACCGGCACGTCGTAGTCGACCGCCTGCGGCAGTCTGGCCGGACAGCGCGGGTCGAAGCGCCACTCCAGCACGTTGCGCTCGACCGCCAGCGAGCGCGGCACCACCCCGTGTGCGGCCCGCTGCGCGGCCGGCCGGATGTCGACCAGCAGTGCTCCGGCCCGGCACGCCAGGTGCGCCCGCTCCGGGTCCAACCGGTGCAGCTGGGCCCGCGCGGCGGCCAGGATCTCGTCGATGCCCCGGGAGCCCGGCGGCGGCACGGGGGCTGGACGGTGCTCGGCGGTTACCTGCATTCTCGGTTCCTTCCGGTGACAGGGGGTGGATCGTTGCTCGCCGTGCTCACCAGGACCGGCCGGCTTCGGCGACCTCGGCGACCCGCAGCCGCCCGTCCAGGAGGTGGTAGCGGGTCATCCGCAGCAGCGCCGGGCGGTAGACGTGCACGCTGACCGCCGGTGTCGAGCCCTGGTTGGTCACCTGGTGCACGTGCCGAGGGCCGAAGCGGCGACCGGTGCCGGCGGGCAGCAGCCGTGGGCGTAGTCGACCCCCGGTGACCGTCTCCTCGGTGAGCGCGCCGGCGACGACTCGGAACGCTCCGGCGGAGCCGCCGTGGTCGTGCAGGTCGGTGCCCTGCCCGGGCAGCCAGCTCAGCGCCCACACCTCATGGTCGTCGCCGGTGGCGAGGCGGGCGTACCAGCGCTCGGCGGAGTCGAAGCGCAGCGCGACCGGCCAGCCGGTCGGGTCGACCCATCGAGCGGCGACGGTGAGCAGGTCGGGCTCCAGGCGGTGCGGGATCATGGCGGTTCCTCGCGGGTCGTTCGGCGGGGTGCCCTCGTACTCTAGACGGCAAACCCTATAGGTTTAGTAGGTAATTCCATCTCTTGGGACGCCGGAGCCGGCTTTCCGCAACCGCGTGGGGTGCGGTTTTCCACACCCGGGCCGCTGTGGTCTGCCCGCTGAGGACGGCGGTCGACCTCATGGTCCGGGCCGCGGTGAGTCCATAGCGTCCTCGGCATGATCCAGAAAGTCATCAACCCGGGCCGTACGCCGTTCACCGCGCGGATCGGCCGGTGGAGCGCCAACCATCCCTGGCTGGCGATCACGGCCTGGCTATGTTTCGTGGTGGCCAGCGTGGTCGGTGGCAGCCTGGTCGGCACGGTGAAGGCCACCACGCAGGACAGCCTGCACGGGGAACTGGCCCGCGCGGACCGCATCGAACAGGCCGGCGCGTTTCCCGACGCCCCGGCAGCGGAGAGCGTCCTGATCACGGCGCGGGCGGGCGATCTCGATCTCCAACGTGCTCAGGCCGTGGCGATCGACCTGTCCGCGCGGATGCGCGTCCTGCCCGAGGTCGCGAAGGTCGCCGACCCGGTTACCTCACCCGATCGCGGTGCGGTGCTGGTCGAGGTAGAGATGACCGGTTCGGCGAACGACGCTGACGCACGCGTCGGACCGCTGCTGGAGGCCACGACGCAGGTGCAGCAGCGGTATCCCGACCTGTGGGTGGAACAGGTGGGGTCGGCATCCCTGGGGAAGGCTCTGACCGAGACGCTGGCGGCGGATTTCGTCCGGGCGGAGCTGATCAGCGTGCCGGTGGCGCTGGTGATCCTGCTGTTCAGCTTTGGCGCGTTGATCGCCGCCGGAGTGCCAGTCGTGCTGGCGTTGTCGGCCGTGGCCGGTGCGATGGGGTTGGCACAGTTCGCCTCGCACCTCTTCCCTGCCGGGGAAATGGTCAGCAGCATCATCCTGCTGATCGGCATGGCGGTCGGCGTCGACTACTCGCTGTTCTACCTTCGCCGCGAGCGGGAGGAACGAGCCCGCGGGCGTGACCATCGCAGCGCGGTCGAGATCGCGGCCGCCACCTCGGGGCACGCGGTGCTGGTCTCCGGCGTCGCCGTCATGGTCGCCATGGCCAGCCTGTTCCTGGTCGGCGACAACACGTTCAGTTCGATGGCGACCGGCTCGATCCTGGTGGTCGGCGTTGCGGTGGTCGGCTCCCTCACCGTGCTACCCGCGATCCTGGTCACCCTCGGGCGCTGGGTGGACCGGCTACGGGTGCCCTTCCTCGGTCGGCGAATCCACAGGGCTGAGCAAAGCCGCTTCTGGGCAGCAGTCCTGCGACCAGCGCTACGCGCGCCGCTGGTGACCCTCGTGATCTCCGTCGGAGCACTGGTCATCGTCGCCATCCCGGCGCTGGACATGAACCTCAAGAAGCCGACCTCCACCGACCTGCCCCGCTCGATTCCGATCCTGCGCACCGTCGACCGCCTGGCGCAGGCGTTCCCGAGCAACGACCTGGGCACCAGCCACGTCGTCGCGGTCCGTACCAACGCCGCCGACGGCCCGGCGGTGGAGCGGGAACTCGCCGAGCTCTCCAGTCGGCTCAAGGGCGACAGTCGGTTCGCTCAGGACCGTCCCCCGACCGTCCGCAGGTCGGCCGACGGGACCGTCTTCCTCGCCACCGTCCACGTGGCGGGCACCAGCGACAGTCACGTGGCGACGCAGTCTCTGCGACGGCTGCGCGGCGAGTTGCTGCCGCAGACGATCGGCACCGTTCCGGAAACGCAGTGGGCAGTGGCCGGACGTACCGCCAGCGATGCCGACTTCCGTGACCGCATGGCGGCGGCGCTGGCACCGGTCGTCGGGTTCGTGCTCGCCACGACGTTCCTGATCATGCTTTTCACATTCCGGTCGGTAGTGGTGGCGCTGACGTCGATCCTGCTCAACACGATCTCCGTGGCCGCCTCGTACGGGCTGCTGGTGCTGGTGTTCCAGCACACCTGGGCGGAAGACGTGCTCGGGTTCACCTCCAACGGCGCGGTCGTGTCCTGGCTGCCGCTCATGCTGTTCGTCATCCTCTTCGGGCTCTCGATGGACTACCACGTGTTCGTCGTGAGCCGCATCCGCGAGGCTGTCCAGCGTGGTGTACCGACCCGGCAGGCGATCGAGCAGGGCATCGTCTCGTCGGCGTCCACGGTCAGCAGCGCCGCGATCATCATGGTCGCCGTCTTCTGCGTCTTCGCCACGCTGTCGATCGTCGAGTTCAAACAACTCGGCGTGGGGCTCGCCGCCGCGATCCTGATCGACGCCACCATCATCCGCGCGGTCGTCCTGCCGTCACTCATGCGGCTGCTCGGCGAAGCGAACTGGTGGGCCCCGCGATTCCTCACCCGCCGCCGTGGGATCGCTGTCACACCGCGCGACGGTAACGCCGACACACAGGTCATCATGGCGGTCGTCGACCGGTAGCCAGGTTGGGTGGACCCGGGACGACAGGGATCCGGGACGACATGAACTATGGGGGGAATGCCTGATGGCAGAGCGCGCGGCGCACGGTCGGCGAACGTGGCTCGCCGCCGTGGCGCGCCCGACGGCGGGCGTGGTGCTGGGCGTCCTCACCGGTCTGGCCGAGGTGCTGTTCCTGCTCCTCGCCGGGCTGGCCGTGATCGCGCTCTCGCCGGCGCCGGCGGCCCGCCGCCGCACCGGCGCCACCACCGTCCGGTACGCCAGACGCATCGCCGACTGGGAGCAGCACCGCCTGGCCGTCAGCGCCTCGCAGCCGTCCCCGCCACCGATCCAGGCGAGCGGACCGCGGGTGCTCGGCTACCTCGCCGCCCGCCTCCTGCCTGCGACGCTCGGCCTGCTCACCGCCGGCCTGCTCGTGGTCGGTGCCGTACTCGCCGCCATCGTGGTGCGCGCCTTCGTCGCGGGCACCATGACCGCGGCCGACTTCCTGCTGCAAGGGCTCATCGGGGCGGCCCTGCTGCTGGTGAACCTCCAGGCGATCGCCAGCGTCGCCACGCTGGACCGGTGGCTGGCCCGCGGCCTGCTCGAATCCCACACGCGGGCGGCGCTGCAACAGCGGATCAGCGAACTGACCGTCAGCCGAGCCCGCGTCCTCACCGCGGTCGACGCCGAACGCCAGCGCATCGAACGCGACCTCCACGACGGGCTACAGCAACACCTCGTCGCGCTCGGCATGCTGCTGGGGCGGGCGCGGCGCAGCCGCGACCCGGACAAGGCGAGCGCACTTGTCGTCCAGGCGCACGAGGACGTTCAACGCGCCATCGACGAGTTGCGGGACGTGGCCTGGCGGGTCTACCCCTCCGCACTCGACCACACCACCCTGGACGAGGTGCTGACGATGGTGGCGCAACGATCCGCCACCCCCGTCAAGATCAGCTATGACGTGCCGGTCCGGCCCGCCCGACCGGTCGAGACCGTGCTCTACTTCGTCGCCTGCGAAGCGATCACCAACACCACCAAACACGCCCGAGCCACCCTGATCACCATCGAGATCGAGAAACGGGACGCGAGAATCGAGATGCGCGTGCGCGACGACGGTACCGGCGGCGCCGACCCGCACGGCAGCGGTCTGCAGGGGCTCGCCCGCCGGGTCACCGCACTGGACGGGCAGTTTGACCTGCACAGCCCACCCGGCGGCCCGACGACGATCCGGGCGGTGCTGCCATGCGCATAGTCCTCGCCGAAGATTCCACCCTGCTTCGCGAAGGGCTGGCCCGCCTCCTCGCCGACGAGGGACACCAGGTGGTCGCCGCCGTCGCGGATGCCGACCAGCTCGTCACCGCCGTCGAGCAGCACCGCCCCGACGTCGTCGTCACCGACGTCCGCATGCCACCCACCAACACCGACGATGGGCTACGGGTCGCGCTGGAGATCCGCCGCCGGTGGCCCGACATCGCCGTGCTGGTCCTCTCCCAGTACGTCGAGAAGCGCTACGCCGCGAAGCTCCTCGCCGACCGGTCCGAAGGCGTCGGCTACGTCCTGAAGGACCGGGTCGCCCAGGTCGAGGACTTCCTCGACGCGCTCGACCGCGTCGCCGCCGGCTCCACCGCCCTCGACCCCGAGGTCGTCCGGCAGCTCATCTCCGCGACCAGCCACACCGACCCGCTCAACCGTCTCACCCCACGGGAACGCGACGTGCTGCACCACATGGCTCAGGGGCACACCAACGCCGCCATCGCCGAGCGTCTGCACGTCTCACAGAGCGCCGTCGAGAAACACGTCAACGCCATCTTCGACAAGCTCGACCTCACCCACGCCACCGGCTACAGCCGCCGCATCCTCGCGATCCTGCAGTACCTCGGCTCCTAGCCCGGGCAAGTCCTAACTCACGACGGGGCTGGGGTCGCAGCGAAGGGCGCTGGTCATCCGCTTTGGCTGCCCGCCATGTCGATGTGCTGTTGAGCGGTATACCTCAGAGGTATGAATATGACTCTGAGGTATACCGGTCACTACCGCATCCAGCCCCACGGAGGTTACCGACAGTCACCGTCGGCCGCCGGCTGCGCCACCGCCCCAGCCAGGGTTAGGCAGGACCGGAGGGTCCACCCGGTAGCCGGGCACGGAGGGCCACCGCACGGTCAGCACCACCGACGCGCGCTCGGCGAACCACGAGTGGTCCACCCCGCGGGCCCACACCACGTAGTCGCCCGGCGCGGCCAGCCGTACCGTCCGGTCCGGAAGCTCCACCCGAAAACACCCCTCGACGAGTACGAGCAGAGTGGTTCGCCGTTCCCCGGTCGCCCACCGCGACCGGGCCTGTCCGGGCGGATGCACGCCCCACTTCACCTCGACGTCGGTGCTGTGCCGGATCTCCCCCGGCGGCGCGAAGTGCCCGAGCAGCCAGCCGGCGTTGGTGGCACCGTCGACACCCGCGTTGCCCACGTACACCGTCTCACCCATCGGACCCTCCCCAGCGCACCGGCCGAGCAACCTATCACCGATGGTGCGACTAGCCTGGACCGGTGACCGACGACCTCGACGCCGAGACGCTGGCGTTCGCGCACCGGATGTTCGATCTGGCCCGGGCCGGCTCCACCGAGGAGTTGGCCGCGCAACTCGACGCCGGCCTGCCGGTCAACCTCACCAACGACAAGGGTGACACGCTGCTGATCCTGGCCGCCTACCACTCTCACCCGGACACGGTGGCCGCCCTGCTCAGTCGGGGCGCCGACCACTCCCGGGCCAACGACCGGGGTCAGACCGCGCTGGCCGCCGCGGTTTTCCGCAGCAGCACCGAGGCGGTCCGCGCACTCCTCGCCGCCGGTGCCGATCCGGCCCACGGCAACCCGTCGGCGGTGGAGACCGCGCAGTTCTTCGACCTGGCGGAAATGACGGAGCTGTTGCACGCCGGCTGACACCGGCACGGATCTGCCGGTATACAGGGTCGGTGGAAGATCCCCTGCCCGAGCAGATGCGCGCCGCCAGCACCACGCTGCTTGCCGCGCTTGACCCCGCCGCCCGCGAAAGCGCCATGCACCCGTTCGACGACGAAGCGTCCCGGCGCTGGCTGGAGTACCGGCCCCGAGCTCGCCCCGGCGTCAGCCTCGCCGAGTTGGACGTCGCCGGGCGCAAGGCCGCACACCGGCTGCTGGCCACCGCGCTCAGCCCTTCGGCGTACGCGCAGGCGATGGCGATCATCGCGCTGGAGGAGGTCCTCGACCGGGCCGAGGGTTGGCACCGTGGGCGGCACAGCGGCGACTACTGGGTGGCCGTCTTCGGCGATCCGGCGCGCGACGACCGCTGGGCGTGGCGGGTCGAAGGACACCACCTGTCGGTGAACATGACCGTGGTCGACGACCAGGTGTCCCCCGCGCCGATCTTCTTCGGTGCCAACCCGGCCGCGGTCCGGTACGCCGGCCGTCCGGTCTCCCGCCCACTCGGCGTCGAGGAGGACCTGGCCCGGGCACTGCTCGACGCGCTGGGGCCGGCCGAGCGGGCCGCCGCGATCATCGCCGACGAGGCGCCGGGAGACATCATCAGCGCCACCCGCGGGAGGGTCGACGGACCGCTGGAACCCCTCGGCGTACCGTCGAATCGGCTGGGGCCGACCGGCCGCGCCCTGCTCGACCAGGTGGTCGCGCTCTACCTGGACCGGCTGCCGCCCGAGCTGGC
This sequence comes from Micromonospora luteifusca, assembly GCF_016907275.1. Taxonomy (NCBI): domain Bacteria; kingdom Bacillati; phylum Actinomycetota; class Actinomycetes; order Micromonosporales; family Micromonosporaceae; genus Micromonospora; species Micromonospora luteifusca. Next base: position 6,724,339 of record NZ_JAFBBP010000001.1, on the reverse strand, counting down.
CATCCGGGAGGCGACTCGGCTGGACGCCGGCCAACTGCACTTCGCCTGGGCCGGTCCAACCAGCCCCGGGCAGCGGCACTACTACCGGGTGCAGGGCGACGACCTGCTGATCGAGTACGACAACACCACCGCGGACGGCAACCACGCGCACACGGTGCTGCGCCGCCCCGCCAGCGACTTCGGCGCCGACATCCTGGCAACCCACCACCACACCCACCACCACTGACCCACCCACCGCCTGGTCGATCATGGAGTGGTGGTGGGCGGCCTGCCCCGATCCATGGCTTCGGTGTGGCACCACCACTGCATCATCGACGCTCCGGAGTCAGGGGCGGACGGCCTCGATGAGGAAGCGTCGGGCGTGCGCCACGAAGGGGCCCTCGTCAGCGATCCGGCGGTGCAGGTCCCGCAGTTGTTCGCGATAGCGGTCGACCGTGAAGCCGGGCACCGTCCAGATCACCTTGCGCAGGAACCAGACCACCGCGCCGATGTCGTGGAAGGCCGCGCGCAGGATGGCGTGGCGTAGGTCGACCACCCGCAGGCCAGCGGCTTCGGCGGCGGCGACCACGTGCTCGGGGTGCCGCTGGGTCGGCGGTGGCAGCGGCCCGAGGATCGCCTCACTCAGCTCCCGCATGGTGCCCGCACCGATCTGCTGCGACAGGAACGTTCCGCCGGGTCGCAGCACCCGGGCCGTCTGCCTCCAGTCGGTACGCACCGGATGCCGGCTGACCACCAGGTCGAAGGACGAGTCGCGGAACGGCAGCGGCCCGTCCGGGGCGACCGCCACCACCGTCGCCCCCACCCGGCGCAGGGTCCGCCGGGCGACCTCGACATTCGGCGGCCAACTCTCGGTGGCCGTCAACAGCTTCGGCGGGCGCGGCACCTCGGCGAGCACCTCCCCGCCGCCGGTGTCCACGTCCAGTGCCGCGTCGGCGCGCGCCATCCGGTCGGCGACCAGCCGGGCGTACCCCCAGGGTGGGCGTTCCTCGGTGGCCCGGCCGGCCAGCCAGCCGAAGTCCCAACCGTCGACCGGTGCGGCGGCCGCGTCCGCGATCAAGTCCTCGGCAGCACGCTCAGCGTTCATGGCGGTCAGCCTCGCCGGCCGGCCGCCCGGCCGGCAACTCATTTGCCACCGGGCCGAGACGGGCCGGACCGGTTAACTCCCCAGGCTCGGGAGAGCCGGTGGGCCCGGCGGCGTCGGCGAGCGGTGCGGGCGTGTGCGGGCAGCGGCGGGTCTCAGCCGAGTCCCAGGTTGTGCTGTTCGAGGGCAGCCTGGAGGATTCCGAGCGCCTTCGGCCCCATGCCGTGCAGTTTCGCCAGGTCCGCGCGGGGGACGCCGGCGAGTTGCCGCAGGGTGGTGTAACCGGCGCCGTGCAGGGCTCGCGTCGCGGGCGCACCGATCTTCGGGAGGGTGTCCAAAGACGAGGTCATCCGCGGATGGTAGACCGGCCAGCTCCGCGCAGGCCGCCCCGCGCGCCCGGCCCGGTCGGATCAGGGGCGGGGGCGGACGATCTCGATGGTGGAGCCGGCGAGCGCGTCGAGGGTGCCGGCCTCGGCGCGGCCGGTGTCGAACTCGCGCATCAGCCGGGCGCCGAGGTGCACGCCGACTCCACCGACGGCCAGCGCGACCAGCTCGGTGATCAGGACCGCGGCCGACGCGCCGCGCTGCGGGGACTGTGACCGGACCAGGCAGGTGAGCAGGAACATGGCGGCCATCACCGTGTTGACCAGGTTGAAGGAGATCGCCGTACGGCGGGTGCGGTCACCTGGCACGTCCCACAGGTCGACCATTCCGGCCACGGCGGTCAGCGCGGCGGCGACGAGGGCGGCGACGCCCGTCCAGTAGCCGACCTCGCCCAGGAACGCCGGCCCGCCGAGGACGTCGGTGAGATCGAAGACGGTGGCGCTGACGAAGAGCCCGAGCGGGAACGTCACCAGCATCGGTTGGATCGGGTGCCCCTGCACCCGCAGCCGACTCTGCATCGGTCCTCCCCCGGGTCGGCGCACTTCACAGTGACCAGAGTGGTACCCGAGCCCGGTTCCGGCGAAACGGTGCCGCCCGACTCGCCGCCGACCGGGAGAACGGGCACCCGACCGCCCCAGACCCCAAGAACAGCAGGTGATCGACTCCATGTCGGCGACGTGGGGGTGTCCCAGCGCCCAGATACCCCCACATCGGCGACCTGGAGTCGATCAAGCGAGCGGACGCCAAGCGGGGCACGCGCCAGCCAAGCGGGCACGCCCCCAAGCCGGCACGCGCCAAGCGGGCACGTGGCGGCAGACGGGCGGGCGGGCGGTCAGGTGTCGCGTTGGCGGGAGACCGTACGGACCAGTCGCTCGGCCACCTCGCGTAGCGGGATGTCCAACGACGACGCGGCGGTCCGCAGCACCTCGAGTGCCTCGGCCGGTGGGCACCCGCGCTGCGTCATGATCACGCCGACGGCCTGGCCCACCACCCCGTCGTGCAGCAACGAGGCGTCCCGTTCGCCGGCGAGGACGAGTTGCCGGCTGCGGTCGCGGACGGCGGCCAGCAGCAGGCCGGCGTGTTCGGCGAGCAGCATCGCGGTCAACTGGTGTTGCGGGGTCAGCAGGTCCGGCGAACCGGCGTAGAGGTTGATCGCCCCGATCACCTGGTCGTCGATGTCGACGGGCGCGGAGATCACCCCGCGTACGCCGAGGTCGCGGGCCCGCGCCGTCCAGACCGGCCAGCGAGGCTCACCGGCCAGGTCGCCGGCGAGAATCATCTCGCGGCGTCGGATCGCGCTCATCGCTGGCGAGTCCGGCCCGTGCCGGAGGTCGTCCAGCCCTGCCAGCCGCTCGTCGGAGGCGGCCACTCCGGCCGGTTCGCCGGCGCGAAGGGCGGTGAACCCGCACCAGTGCACCCCGGCCACCGCGTCCCGGGTGACCCGGACCAGCGCCAGCAACGCCTCATCGAAATCGGTCAGCGCGATCAGACCGGCGGTCAGCTCGCGCAGCAGCGCGGCGGTTTCCAGGACGCCGAGGTTGTGTACCACCGGTTCCCGCGTGTCGAGGTTCACCGGTCTGCGGCCTCCGTGCACCCTCGCGCCTGCCCTGCGGGCTTCGTCACCTGTGTCATCGTCTGCTCTCTCCCGACTTGACCGACCAGCCCTACTACCCTGCTAATCCTGGGTCGAAACGGCGCAAATCAGGGCCCCTGCCGCACGTGGACGCGCGACAGGGGCCTGACTGCCGCGTCAGCGCGAGGCGCCGCTGAGCCGCCGGCCGATCGACGCGATCAGCCGGTCGAGCTCGGAGCCGAACGGGTTGTCGTGCACCAGGTACGTCCAGGTGGCGGTGGGCCGGACCAGGGTGCCGTCGTCGGGCTGCCAGTCCTCATCGAATTCGGTCTCGTTGAAGGTGGCGATGGTGCGGGCCTCGATCTCGGGGATCAGGTCATTGAACGCCGGCACCGCGGCCCGGTGGAACTCGTCCAGCGGGTCGAGGCGGCCCAGCGCGCGCAGGTGGACGCCCTCGCGGACCTCCGACAGCTCGGCCAGGTGCTCGGCCCAGAGCCGGTCCAGGTGGTAGAGCGCGATCGACCGGGCGGCACGGGCGAGCAGGTCCTCGTCCATCTCGCCGGCCTTCTCGGGCTCCTTCTCCAGCAGCATCACCGCGGCCACGTCGCTGGTCAGCAGCCGCTCCCGGCGCGCGGCGAGAGCAATACGCTGCTGCTCGATCACCACGCTGTAGCGCCAGGTGTTGCGGTGGATCTCGTGGTTGACGCCCTCGGCGACCCGCTGGGCGTGCTCCACCGCGTAGTCGACCTGCTCGTCGGTCACCAGGCCGTCGGCGTTCATCCGCGGCGAGGCCGGCACCGAGTCAGCGGCGTGCCGGACGACGAGGTCGTCCTCCAGGCTGACGAAGAAGACCGAGCCGCCCGGGTCGCCCTGCCGGCCGGCCCGACCGCGCAGCTGGTCGTCCACGCGGCGGCTGTCGTGCCGGCCGCTGCCGATGACGTAGAGCCCGCCCAGCTCGGCGACCCGCTCCTGGTCGGTCTGGTCGCTGCCGCCGAGGCGGATGTCGACGCCCCGGCCGGCCATCTGGGTGGAGACGGTCACCGCGCCGTACGCGCCGGCCTCGGCGATGATCGCCGCTTCCTCGTCGTCGTTCTTGGCGTTCAGCACGACGCAGGGCACCCCGGCGGCGTTCAGCCCGGCGGCCAACCCCTCGGACTCCTTGACGTCCAGGGTGCCGATCAGCATCGGCCGCCCCTTGGCGTGCCAGCGCTGGATCTCGTCGATCAGCGCCTCGTCCTTCTCCGCCCGGGTGGCGTAGATGCGGTCCGGCTCGTCCTCGCGGATGCACGGGGTGTTCGGCGGGATCACCGCGACCTCGAGGCCGAAGAACTCCCGCAGCTGGTCGCCGACCAGCACCGCGGTGGCGGTCATCCCGCAGACCTTCGGGTAGAGCGCGATGTACGCCTGCATGGCGATGGTGCCGAGCACCTCGCCCTCGGCGGTGGCGTCCAGCCCCTCCTTGGCCTCGACGGCGGCCTGGAGACCGTCCGGCCAGCGGCGGCGCTGGGCCACCCGGCCGCGCATCTCGTCGACCAGCTCGACCGAGCCGTCCCGGACGATGTAGTCCACGTCCCGGTTGAGCAGTACCTGCGCGTGCAGCGCCACGTGCACCGCGGAGAGCTGCGCGACGTGCTCCTCGTCGTACAGGTCGATGCCGAGCTTGGCCTCGATGGCGGCCAGGCCGGCGGAGGTGAACGCCACGCTCCGCCCGTCCTCCGCGACTGTGTAGTGCTTGCCCTTGCGCAGGCCACGGACCAGCGCGGCGGCGGCGTGCACCGGGTCCTGCTCGCCCGGCACCGCGCCGGCCAGGACCATCGGCACCCGGGCCTCGTCGATCATGATCGAGTCGGCCTCGTCGACGATGGCGGTGGTCAGCGCGGGCTGCACGCGGTCCTCCGCGTCGGTGACCAACTGGTCGCGCAGGTAGTCGAAGCCCGCCTCGCTGACCGAGACGTAGGTGACGTCGCAGGCGTACGCGTCGCGCCGCTCCTGCGGGGTGGAGGCCTCGTTGACCCAGCCGACGGTGAGGCCGAGCAGGGTGTAGACCGGTTCCATCCACTGCGCGTCGCGGCGGGCCAGGTAGTCGTTGATGGTGAGCACGTGCACCGGCCCGTTGCCGAGCCGGACGTGCCCGTACGCGGCGATCGTGGCGGTCAGTGTCTTGCCCTCACCGGTGGCCATCTCGGCGACCTTGCCCGAGAGCAGCGCCATCGCGCCGAGCAGCTGCACGTCGTACGGCCGCTGGTCGAGCCCTCGGCGGGCGGCCTCGCGGCCGACGGCGCAGATCTCCTCGTAGTCGGCGGCGGCACCCGCGGCCTCGGTCAACTCGGCGTCGTCGAGTGCGGCGAGCGCATCCTCGCGCGCCTCGATCGCCGGCAGCAGTTTTTCCAGCGGAGCAAGATCCACGGTCGAGCCGGGGCGCTGGAGGAACCGCCGGAACTTGCTCTTGAACCGTTGCGACACACCCATGAGCGGCAACGGTACGCGATTCCGGGCGGCGCGCGCGGCCCGGCCGCCGGCAAGTTGCTCCCGACGCGCCGGAGTCAGCCGACGAGCAGCTGATGGGTGGCGAGTTCCCGGTAGAGCGGGTCGGTGGCGGTCAGCTCGGCGTGGGTGCCCACGGCCACCACCCGGCCGCCGTCGAGGACGACGATCTGGTCGGCGTCGACCACGGTGGCGAGCCGGTGCGCCACGATCAACAGTGTTCGGCGGACGGCCACGGCGTCGATGGCGCGGCGCAGCGCGACCTCGTTGCGGGAGTCGAGGTTGCTGGTCGGCTCGTCGAGCAGCAGCACCGGTGGGCCGGCGAGCAGTGCGCGGGCGATGGCCAACCGCTGCCGCTCGCCCCCGGAGAGCAGCACGCCACCCTCCCCCACCTGGACGTCCAGGCCCTGGGGGGTGCGGTCGGCCAGGTGGCTCAGGTTGACCTCGTCGAGGACACCGCGCAACCGGTCGTCGCTGGCGTCCGGGGTGGTGATCAGCAGGTTCTCCCGCAGCGTGCCGGCCAGCACGGGAGCCTCCTGCTCGACGTAGCCGAGCCGGGCCCGCAGCGCGTCGCGGGGCAGGTCCCGCACGTCGCTGCCGTCGATCCGGACGGCCCCGGCGCTCACCTCGTAGAAGCGCTCGACCAGGGCGAGCAGCGTCGACTTGCCGGCGCCCGAGGGACCGACCAGCGCGGTACGGGTGCCGGCGGGCACCGCGAAGCTGACCTCGTGCAGCACCGGCTCGCCGCCCGGGTAGCCGAACCCCACCCGGTCGAACTCGATCATCGGGGTGGGGCCGCGCGGCGTCGCCGTCGCGCCCGCGGGTGCCGGCTGGTCCGCCGCGTCCTCGGCTGGCACGGCGAGGATCTCCTCGATCCGCTGCAGGGCGCCCAGACCGGACTGCAACTGGGTGTACGCCCGCAGCACCTGGCCCAGCGGTAGGGCCAGGAAGAACAGGTACATGACGAAGGCGACCAGGTCGCCGACGGTGATCGCCCCGGCGGCGACCCGCGCTCCACCGATGCCGAGCACCAGCAGGAACGCGCCCTGCACGGTGACCGAGCCGATCGGGCCGACCACCGCCTGCACCCGGGCCACCCGCACTCCCGCGTCGTACGCGTCGCGGGCGCTGCCGGTGACGGCCTCGGTCTCCCGGCCCTCGGCGCGGCTGGCCCGGATGGTCCGGGCGGCGGAGATGGCCCGCTCCACCGCCGAGGTCATCTCACCGATCCGCTCCTGAGCGGTGCGGGCCAGTGCCCGGACCCGGCGGGCGAACGTGAGAGCGAAGCCCAGCCCCGACGCCACCCCGAGCAGGGTGACACCGAACAGCAGCGGGTCGAGCAGCACCATCGCCGTTGCGGCGCCGACCACCATCACCGCCCCGGAGACCGTCTCGAAGAGCCCGGAGGTGACGACCGCGCGCAACAGCGTGGTGTCCGAGCCGACCCGGGAGAGCAGGTCGCCGGTGCGCCGGCGGTCGTACTCGGCGATGGGCAGCCGCAGCAGGTGCCCGGCCAGTCGTTGCCGGGTGCCCAGCACCAATCCTTCGGCGGTGCGTTGCAGGAGGTAGTCGCGCAGCCCGCCGATCGCCGCGCCGAGCGCCACGAGGGCCACCAGCACCGCCACCAGGTCGGACACCGGATGGTCGGCGCCGATCCGGTCGAGCACCGACCGGGTGAGCAGCGGTTGTGCCAGCGACGCCGCCGCGCCGACCAGCGACAGCGCGCCCACCACGACCAGGGTGCCGCGGTGCGCCCGCAGGTACGGCAGCAACGCGGCCAGGCCGACCGACCGGTCGTTCGGGGTGCTCATGGCGGGAACGGTAACCCGCCTTGTCAGCCGACGAGCGCACTCCGGCCTCAGGTCAGGCGGACAGCACCACCTGAAGCTCCTGGCGGCGACGGTCGGCCAGGTCGGTGAGCAGGGTGGGCGCCTCGTCGAACGGCACCACCGCCGAGACGAGGTGCTTGCGGATCACGTCCCCGTACGCCCGGAGCAGGTCGACGGTCTCGGCGGAGAGCCGCTCGCGGTCCCAGGTGGCGGCGAGCCCGCGCGGCACCCGGCCGATCTGCGCGCAGCGCAGCGACAGCCCGTTGTGGTGGAACTCCTCACCGAGCCGGACCGCCTCCGCGCCGCCCTGATAGAAGGCGAGGTCGATGACGGTGCCCTGGGGTCGTAGCAGCCGCAGGGCGAGCTGCAACGCCCACGCCTGCCCTCGGCACTGGAACACCACGTCGGCGCCCCGGTCACCGGCGGTGTGCGCCCAGCGGGTCTTGAGGACGACGGCGGGGTCGGCCGCGTCCGGATCGAGGGTTTCCAGGCCGAGCGCCTCGGCGACGTCGCGGCGTTGCCCGGTGGGGTCGAGCACCACCACCGAGGCGGCGCCGTTGCGCCGGGCGAACAGGGCCGTCAGCAGCGCCACCACCCCGGCGCCGACCACGGCGACCCGTCGGCCGCGTACCCCGTCGCCGAGTGCGCGCACGTCGGCCCCGTGCAGGTCGGCGGCGGCGTGCAGCAGACCGTTGGCGCAGATCGGGCCCATGTGCGCGACGTAGACGCCGAGCAGCGGGTCCAGGTCGTCGGGCAGCGCCACGAAGCGCTCGGCGACCGGGTCGGCCAGCCAGCCGGTGCGGTGCCCGTACGTCATCGCACCGACCGTGCCCACCGCGATGGCCGGGGTGTCGCTCTCCACCACCCTGCCGACCTGCATGTAGCCGAGCCGGGTCACCGGGTACGGCGTGCTCGCCGCGCCCGGCTGGAACAGCCCCAGGTCGGCGTTCCAGGTGATGTTCAGGTAGGGATTGGTGCCCTTGACGTAGCTCAGCTCGGTGCCGGCGGAGATGCCGCTGAACAGCGTTTCGACCCGGAACGTGCCGGGGCGCAGCGGCGCGGCGTCCTGCTCGATCACCTCGACCCGGCCGGGGCCGGTGACCACCACGACCTTGTCACGCATCGACGGTCACCCCCGTGCTCAGCACCGCCGGGCCGGTCGGGGTGGCGAGCCGCACGGTCGCGTTGGTGCGGGCCGAGTCGGCCACCGCGAGGGCCAGCCGCTGGGTGGCCAGCGCCTCGGCGTACGGGACGCGCACGTCGTCGCCGATGCCGCGGACGGCGTCGATGAAGGCGCGGTCCACCGCCACCCGGGCGGCTTCCGGGTCGGCGGGGAGGTGTCGTTCACCGTCGGCGTCCCGGATCGACAGGCCATCCTCGGTGAGGGCGAGGGCCAGCCCGTCGGCGAGGATCTCCAGGCCGGCGCGGTGCTTCCAGCCGAGCACGCAGGCGGCGCTGAGCGTGCCCACCGCGCCGTTGGCGAAGCGCAGCGCGGCGGTGGTCACCGAGTCGATGTCGGCGCCGTCGACCGGCGGCGGGGTGCCGTTGCCGTACGCGGTGACCTCGGTGACCTCCCCGGCCAGCACGCGGATCAGATCCAGCACGTGCGCGGCCTGCTCGACCACCGGGCCGCCGGAACGGTCCCGCCGCGACCACCACGCCACCGGGGGCACCTTGTCCAGCCAGGCGCCGCTGACCATCCGCACCGGGCGGCCGGCGAGCAGTTCGCGGGCGTCGTCGAGCACGCTCAGGTAGCGCCAGTGGTGGCCGACGGCGGTGCGCAGCCCGCTGCGGGCGACCAGGTCGGCGATCCGCTCGGCGGTGCCCAGGTCGACGGCGACGGGCTTCTCCACGAACATCGGCACCCCCGCCTCGATGACCGCTTCCTCGGCCGGGCCGTGCGCGAACGGCGGAACGCAGACGTACACCGCGTCCGGGCCGGTGGCCAGCAGCTCGGCGACGTCGGCACAGGCCCGCGCGCCGTGCGGTGCGGCCAGCGCGGATGCCGCCTCCGGCGCGACGTCGGTGACCCCGACCAGCTCGACGTCGTCGAATCCGGTCAGCACCCGCGCGTGGCGTTGTGCCACTCCGCCGGCTCCGACCAGGCCCACCCGGCATGCACGCATCCGACACCCCTTCAAAGACGTTTCTCTTGCGATGGGAGCAGTCCCCTGGGGTGTGCGCAATCAAACGTTCATCCCCCGGGAACGCGGTGGCGTCACCCCGTGATCAAGCTGTTGCCAAGAAAGCGGTTAGCGCGTGCTGAGGAATGGGAACAACCAATGTCGGTTTTTCCACGCTCGAACGGAGGGGTGCCCGTGCGGGATACGACACCGAGCGTGTCACCGGTGGTGGAGGCCTGGGCCACGTACCGGACGACGTCTGCGGCGGACTGGCCAGCTCGTCGGCTGCTGCGTGCCAAGGGAGGGACCCGGGTCAGCGTGGTGCTGCCGGCACGTAACGAGGAAGCCACCGTCGGCGCGATCGTATCGACCATCCGGGAACACCTGATGGATCGCGTCGCTCTGGTCGACGAGCTGATCGTGGTGGATTCGCGCTCGACCGACCGCACCGCCCAGGTGGCCCGCGCCGCCGGCGCGGAGGTGGTCAGCCAGGACGCGATGACCCGGGGGCTGCCCCGGCTGAGCGGCAAGGGTGACGCGCTCTGGGCCGGTCTGGCCGCCGCCGAGGGTGACGTGGTGGCGTTCATCGACGCCGACCTGCGAGAGTTCCGGCCGCATTTCGTGAGCGGGCTGCTCGGCCCGCTGCTGACCGACCCGTCCGTCGACTTCGTGAAGGGCTTCTACCACCGGCCTCTGGTGGGCGCCGCCACCGTGGAGCAGGACGGCGGGGGCCGGGTGACCGAGCTGATGGCCCGACCACTGCTCAACCTCTTCTGGCCCGAGCTGGCCGGCTTCGTGCAACCCCTCGCCGGCGAGTACGCGGGACGCCGCGACGTGTTGGCCCAGGTGCCGTTCGTCTCCGGGTACGGCGTGGAGACGGCCATGATGATCGATCTGCTCGACCTCGTCGGCCTGGACGCGATGGCGCAGGTCGACCTCGGTGAGCGCAAGCACCGGCACCAGGACACGGCGGCCCTCGGCCGGATGTCCGCGCAGATCATGTTGACCGCCTGGTCCCGGTTGCAGCGGCGCGGGTGGGCGACCCCCGGGCTGGCACCGGAGGCGTTGCTGACCCAGTTCCGCCGCGGTGGCTCGGACACCTTGCCGAACCTCGACCGCGAGATCGTGGTCAGTGACGTGTCCATCGAGGAACGCCCCCCGCTGGCCGAGCTGCGCCACCGGGTGCCCCGCCGCCGGGTGGCCGCCGCGTGAGCGCGAGGAGTGAGCCGGTCCTGCGAGCCCCGCAGTCGCGAACCGGGGGCACCGTGAGCGCGAGGAGTGAGCCGGTCCTGCGAGCCCCGCAGTCGCGAACCGGAGGCACACTAACCGGCCGGAAGGGGCGGGCCCGATGAGCCTGACCGTACTCATGAACGCCGGCCCGTGGCTGTCGGTGCCACCGCCCGGCTACGGCGGCATCGAGAACGTGATCGCCACGCTGGTGCCGGAGCTGCGGCGACTCGGCGTCCGGGTGGTGCTCGCCTCGGTGGGCAGCAGCACGCTGCCGGTGGACGAGCAGGTGTCGGTCTTCGCCGACGGGCAGTTCGCCGCCTTGCAGCGGCCGTACAACCAGGTCTGCGGGATCGCCCAGGCGCACCTGGCCGGGGTGGTCCGTGAGCTGCACTCCCGCGACGACATCGACCTGGTGCACGACCACGTGGAGGCGGTCGGGCTGGCCACTCTCGCCGCGATGGGACCGGCCGGCCCGCCGACCCTGCACACCCTGCACTGGGACCTGGCCAAGCACCCGGCCCTCTACGGCGGTCTGGACGGCGGCGACCGGGTTCGCGTCAACGGCGTCTCCGCATCGCAGCTCGCCCGGGCCCCGCTGGCGCTGCGGGAGCACTCGGTGGGGCACGTGCACCTGTCCACCCCGCTCGCCGTGGACGCCGACCGGCGTCCCCGACCGGACAAGGGCGAACACCTGCTCATTCTGGGCAGGATCAACCCGGGCAAGGGGCAGGACGTGGGTGCCCGTCTCGCGCATCGGGTCGGTATCCCGCTGGTGCTGGCGGGGCCGGTCGGCCCGTATCACCGCCCGGCCGATCTGGCCGCGGCCGGCGACGAGGCGCGGCAGAACCCGGACGTGCGGTTCTTCCTGGACGAGGTGGCGCCACACGTCGACGGTGACCTGGTCCGCTGGGTCGGCACGGTGGCCGGTCAGGAGCGCGACGACCTGCTCGCCAGCGCCCGCGCCTCGCTGTTCCCGCTGCGCTGGGAGGAGCCGGGTGGCACGGCGGTCGTCGAGTCCCTCGCCCTGGGAACCCCGGTGGTGGCCACCGCTCGGGGCTGCCTGCCGGAGCTGATCGAGCACGGGCGCACCGGGCTGCTCACCACCGACGAGGAGGAGCTGGACGACCTCGTACTCTCCGCCGAGTTGCTCGACCCCGACGAGTGCCGGCGGGTGGCCGCGCAGCGGTTCACCCCCGAGGTGATGGCGCAGCGCTACGTCGAGCTGTACGAGCGGGTCCGCCAGGGGGCCACCGTGTCACGGCTGCTCCCGGCCTGACCGTCGACCCGGCGCGACCCGGCCCGACCCGGGCGCGGCAGGACCCGACCCCGGCCTGACGCGGCCGGACGGTCGGTGGCGGTTTGTCGGCGGCGGCAGCGGGTAGCCCCGCAGCGCTCATGCCCGCCGCCCAGCGAGGAGCCGGTGATGGTCGGACCGATGGCGCACTCCCGGGCCCGTCCCAACCCGGCCGACGGCAAGCCGCCGGTCCGCCGCGCGGCGGCCTCGGTGGGGGTGCTGTTCCTGCTGGTCGGCGTGCTCGGTTTCGTGCCGGGGATCACCACCGGAATGGACGCCCTGAGTTTCGCCGGCCACGGCTCCGGGGCGTACCTGTTCGGCGTCTTCCAGGTGTCGGTGCTGCACAACCTGGTGCACCTCGCGTTCGGGGTGGCGGGTCTGGTGCTGGCGCGGACGGTCACCGGCGCTCGGGTGTTCCTGATCGGCGGCGGCGCCGTCTACCTGGTGTTGTGGCTCTATGGGCTGGCGGTGGACCACGACACCGGGGCGAACGTTCTACCGGTCAACGACGCCGACGACTGGCTGCACCTGGGCCTCGGTGTCGGCATGCTCGTGTTGGGTGTCCTCACCGGGCGGCCCCGTCGGTGACCTGCCGATGCGGGCCGTGACCTGCCTCGCCTCGCCGTCGGTCCGGTTTGGCGTCGGTTGGCCTCGGGTAGTTGGCAGATCCCGACCCAGCAGCGAATTGAGGCCGCCGATGTCCAGCCGGATCACCTGCGACCTGCGCGCCACGGCACCGGTGGCGGTCGTCCGGCTCCGGGGCGCACTGGACCTGGGCACCATGCGGTTGGTGCACCAGGCGCTCAACGACGCGCTCGTCGACCAGCCGGAGGCACTGGTGGTCGACATGGCCGAGGTGAACGTCAAGGACCGGCTGGCGCTGTCCGTCTTCGCCGCGACCGCCCGCCAGGCCGAGGAGTGGCCGGCCGTGCCGGTGATGCTCTGCGCCCCGTCGCCGGTCGCCGCGCGATGGCTGGCCGAGACGACCACGTGTCGGGTGGTCCCGGTGTCGGTGGACTGCGCGGCGGCGACCCGGGTGGCCGGCGCGACGGCCACGTTACGGATGCGGACCCGGCTGGAGCCGGTTGCCGAGGCCTGCCGTCGTGCCCGGGAGCTGGTCACCGACGCGTGCACGCGGTGGAACCTGCCCGACGCGTCCGGCCCTGCCGCGCTGGTGCTCAGCGAGCTGGTCGGCAACGTGGTCCGGCACGCCCGCACGCCGATGCAGGTGACGGTGACCCTGCGCCGGCCGTACCTGCACCTGGCGGTGGTGGACGGCAGCCGCGCCCAGGCCCGGCCGGGCGGGACGGACCTGCACGCCGAGGGTGGGCGCGGATTGCTGCTGGTCCGGGAACTGGCGCAGCGGTGGGGCAGCGTGCCGGCCGGTCAGGGTAAGGCCGTCTGGGCGATGCTGCCGGCGACCTGAGCGTTCGAGGGACCGCCACGGGGGTCACGCCCGCTTGCGTCGGTACCGGCGATCTGACCGAAATTTCCGCTCTGGCCTGGTTACATGGGGAGAGGGTCGGGTAGGCACGCCCGTCCTTTCTGCCGTCACGACGGGGTGAGCAGCCATGCCCAAGCGGGTAACCACGGAACCCGGTCGCGATCGGGGCCCAGCGATTCTGGCACCGGCCCGTTTCGGGGGCTTCCCGGGAGCGGTACGAGCGCCGGTCCCCGGCAGCTCCTTGATCAAGTTCCTTGCGACGACCGACCACAAGCAGATCGGCCTGCTGTATCTGCTGACCTCCTTCGCCTTCTTCATCTTGGGCGGCCTGGAGGCGATGTTGATGCGGGCCGAACTGGGCCGCCCGGGGATGCAGTTCCTGTCCTCCGAGCAGTACAACCAGCTGTTCACCTCGCACGGCGCGGTGATGCTGCTGTTGTTCGCCACGCCCGCGGGGTTCGGGTTCGCCAACTTCATCGTCCCGATCCAGATCGGCGCGCCGGACGTGTCGTTCCCCCGCCTCAACGCGCTCGCCTACTGGCTGTTCCTGTTCGGCGGGCTGATGGTGATCGGCGGCTTCCTCACCCCGCAGGGGTCGGCCGACTTCGGCTGGACCGCCTACCCCCCACTGAGCAGTGTCGAGAACTCCCCAAGTGTGGGCGCGAACATGTGGGTGCTCGGCCTGGTGGTCTCCGGGCTCGGCACCATCCTCGGCGCGGTCAATCTGATCACCACGATCCTGACCCTGCGCGCACCCGGCATGACCATGTTCCGGATGCCGATCTTCACGTGGAACATGCTCTTCACCAGCGTGCTGGTGATCCTGGTCTTCCCGCTCCTGGCCGCCGCACTGCTCGCGCTGGCGGCCGACCGGCTGCTCAACGCGCACGTCTACGACGCCGCCACCGGAGGCCCGATTCTCTGGCAGCACCTGTTCTGGTTCTTCGGTCACCCCGAGGTGTACATCATCGCGTTGCCGTTCTTCGGCATCATCACCGAGATCCTCCCGGTCTTCTCGCGCAAGCCGCTCTTCGGCTACACCGGGATCGTGCTGGCCACCGTCGCGATCACCGTGCTGTCCATGACGGTCTGGGCGCACCACATGTTCTCCACCGGTCAGGTGCTGCTGCCGTTCTTCAGCATCACGAGCTACCTGATCGCGGTGCCCACCGGCGTGAAGTTCTTCAACTGGATCGGCACCATGTGGAAGGGGCAACTCACCTTCGAGACACCGATGCTGTTCGCCATCGGCTTCCTCGTCACCTTCCTTCTCGGCGGCCTCACCGGGGTGCTGCTGGCCAGCCCGCCGGCCGACTGGCACACCCACGACACCTACTTCGTGGTGGCGCACTTCCACTACGTGGTGTTCGGCACCGTGGTCTTCGCCCTCTTCGGCGGCTACTACTTCTGGTGGCCCAAGATGACCGGACGACTGCTCGACGAGCGGCTCGGCAAGGCGCACTTCTGGACCATGTTCATCGGCTTCCACGGCACCTTCCTGGTGCACCACTGGCTGGGCAACGAGGGCATGCCGCGCCGGTACGCCGACTACCTGCCCACCGATGGCTTCACCACGCTGAACACGATCTCCACGATCTTCTCGTTCATCCTCGGCGCGTCCACCCTGATCTTCATCTACAACGCCTGGAAGTCCTGGCGGTACGGGGCGATGGTGACGGTGGACGACCCGTGGGGCTTCGGCAACTCCCTGGAGTGGGCCACCAGTTGCCCGCCGCCGCTGCGCAACTTCGACCGGATGCCGCGGATCCGGTCCGAACGCCCCGCCTTCGACCTGAAGTACGGCCCGCTCGTCGCCGATCTGGGCCGGGACCTGCCGCAACGCACCACCAAGCCGCCACAGCACTTCGCCGAGGAGTTTCGGATGGAACATCACGCCCCGGAGTCGCCGGCCGCCGAGGGCGCGCACGGCGCCCAGGATGCGGTCGACTACCAGCCGGCGCCCCGATCCGGCGCCCGGCCGGTGGATGTGCCGGAGCCCGAGGGCGTCCGCCGGCCGAGCTTCGAGCAGAGCGACGCGCCCAAGGACGCCGAGGACGCGCCGAAGCCGCACGAACGCTGGCGCCACCCGCACAGCGACGGCAACCCCGAAGAGCACTGACCGGGGGTACGCCCCGAAAGGGCCGACATCCAGCGGGATGTCGGCCCTTTCGCCGTCGGTGTGTGGTGCGGTCAGTCCCGGGCGGGAGCCAGGCCGGCGGCGGTGAGTGAGCGGCGTACCGCGGGCTGGACCCGGGTCAGCCGCAGCGGCACCCCGGTCCGCTCCGCCGCGTCCCGCCCGGCCATCAGCGCGGCGATCCCACCGGCGTCGAAACCACCCGCGCCGACCAGGTCGACGACCACCTCGCTGGGCTGACCGGTGACCGCCTCCAGCATGGCCCGGCGCAGCTGGTCGGCACCGTCGCGGTCGATCTCACCGCCGACCTCGACGACCACCCGGTCGCCGTTCTGCTTCACCGAGATCCGGGTCTTGCCCGGGTCGGGCTCGGCGGCGCCGTTCTGCCACGGCGGCGGCGCGTCGGCGAGCATCGCCTGACGCAGCCAGGTGAGCGCCCGCGACAACAGCCGGGACACGTGCATCTGCGAGATGCCGAACCGGGCGGCGATCTCCGCCTGGGTCTGGTTGCCGTAGAAGCGCATTGCCAGGATCCGCCGCTCACGCCAGGGCAACCGGTGCAGCAGACCGCTCACCGTGACCCGGTCGTCGACCGATTCCAACGCGTTGTCCGACTCGCCGACGAGGTCACCGAACTCCGCGGAGCTTTCCCCGCCCACCGGGGCGTTGAGCGAGGCCGGGCTGTAGCCGGCCGCCGACTCCAACGCGGCGAGGATCTCCTCCTCCGGCGTCTCCAGTCGGGCCGACAGCTCGGCCACCGACGGGGCCCGGGACAACTCGCTGGTCAGTGCGGCGGTGGCCTGCCCCACCTCGAGGATCAGGTCCCGCAGCCGGCGGGGCACGTGTACGCCCCAGGTGCGGTCCCGGAAATGCCGTTTGATCTCGCCCACGATGGTGATCGCGGCGTAGGCGGTGAACGAGCCCCGTTCCGGGTCGTACCGGTCGACGGCGTTGACCAGCCCCAGCCGGGCCACCTGCTCCAGGTCCTCCAGCGGCTCCCCACGTCCCCGGTACCGGCGGGCCAGCCGACCGGCGAACGGCAGCGCGAAGCGCACCAGGTCGTCCCGGGCCTCTCCTCGCCGCTCCGGCGGGAGCCCGGCGATCCGGGCCGCGTACGCCAGTGCCGCCGCGTCGAGGTCCTCCAGACCCCGATCGGTGGGTGGTGGTGTGGTCGTGGTCGTGCTCGTCTGTCCGAACATCCGCGCCTCCCTCAGGAAGGTCCCCCGCCCGGATCGGGAAACCGGTCGTGCGCGTGGTCGAGCCACGCACCGGGCCGGAAAAGTGGGTCAGTGACTGGGATGCCAGCGGGCGACACCGCCTCTGCGCAGCGCAATCAGGCCGTCGCAGCCAGCGATGTTCCCGCTCCGTAGGTACTCAATCACGGGACCCCGGGTTCGCGAGGAAGTTTCGGCGTGCTCCGCCTCAGGAGAACAGCAACCCCTGGTGGCCGCCGCTGTCGCGGAGCACGGCCAACGCCTCGGCGGCCCCCAGCGGGGGCGGCGCGGGCAGGTCGTACGGCTGGGCACGCAGGACCTCGGTGGCCCGGCGGGTGGGCACCGAGGTGACCGGGTAGCCGCGCGCGGTGGTCCGGTCCAACGCCCGACGCCGCAACCCGAACCCGGCCACCGCCAGCCACTGCGGCAGCCCGGCCAGGGCGGGTGAGCGCACCCCGGGCGGTTCGGGCAGCACGTCCACCGAGCTGAACGCCTCGCTGCCGGCCAGCCACCACTCGGCCTCGTCGACACTGCGCCGGGTGGCGTTCTCACACCAGTACGGCACCAGCCCCGCCCGCACCACCTGCCACGGGTCGAGCAACCGGCCGCACTCCACCACCAGCCGGTCACCGGTCTTGCCGGCCCGGCGCAGCCACCGTCGGTACAGGTCGGCCACGCCGGCGCTCAGCGCCGCCGGCCGGGGCACCAGCACCTGGTGCAGCGGGTGCTCGTGCCGGGCGGACCAGTCCCGCGCGGCCAGTTCGAAGCCCGGGTCGACGCCGTGCTCGGCGTACGCCGACGGTACGGACACCTCCGGTGGCTCCCACCGGGCCGCGTCGCCGCCGACAGAGCGCAGCACCTGCCGCAGCGCGTGGCTGTCCGGGTGGAAGTCGACCGGGTCGAGCCCGCTGGCCGGGCAGCCGACCTGGAAGCTGTGGCCGGGGCCGCGCTCCAGCACCGGCCAGGTGCGCGCGTCACGGACCAGCAGCACCGGGGCACCCGGGACCAGCCGGTCGGCCAGGAACTGCGCGTACGCGGCCGGTAGGGCCCTCCACGCGGCGGCCAGCGACACGGTCGCCCCGGTCAGCGAGCCGCGGCTGGCCGGGCAGTGCACCTGGCGCAGGTGCAGGTCGGCGTTGCCGGTGAGCAGCCGGGTGGCGAGGGCCGCCCCGTGCTCCAAGGCGTCCGCCGGGCGGTCCACCGCGCCGTCGGGCCAGTGCATGGTCATCTCGAAGCCGGCGGGCAACCACGGCACGCCGAGGGCCACCGCGAGGTGTGCGGCCGCGCCGTGCGGTGAGCCGATGAGCACCCCGGGGTAGCGCCGTCGGGGGTACTGGTCGACGAACCAGCGGGCCACCCGGGCGGCGTCCACCTCGTCGGCCTGGGCCACGGTGAGCGCGACCCGACCGGCAGCCCGGGTGACCGCGGCACGGCGTACCGGCTCCGGGGCGCCCGGGAACCGTGACGTCGGCCCGGTGTGCGAAAGGTCGGCGCAATCCGCCCCTCGCAGCGCCCGGGCGGTGGCGGCGACCAGCACCCGGGCGGCGCTGCCCGCGGCCACGACCCGGTCGCCGGCCAGACCGGCGCCATCTGCCGTGAGCCCCTTGTGCACCTTGTGCACCGGCCCCACCTTGCCTCGTTCGCTCACCACGCGGCCCGGCTTCCCGTCCCGATGGGGTTCAAACGGGGCATCACCCACCCGGCAGCACATTCCGCTGGTCGGCGGGGTGCGCCGGTCATCACCGGCGTTCGGCGACGATCCGCCGCCGATGACCGCAGCGGGTTCGCCGGGGGCGATCACCCCGGGACGGCGGCACGGGTTTCGCCGGGGTCAGGGCGGGCACTTCCGGGGCCATGCGCACCGACGACACCAGTGAGCCCGCCGCCGCCACGATCACCCCGTACGAGGACGGACCGCTGCTGGTCCGCGGCGACTTCGACCTGGTCACCCCGGATGGCGAACGCATCGACGCGCGCCGGGGCACGGTGGCGCTGTGTCGGTGCGGCAAGTCGACGCTGAAGCCGTTCTGCGACGGCACCCACAAGGCGGTCAACTTCCGCGCGGGCACCGCCCGCGAGGGCTGACCCGCCGTTGGCCGCTGTCACCCGGGCCGCCTGGCCCCTTGATCGGCTCCAGGGCTGAGCCGGTCAGGCGACGGCGGGCTCGGCCGGCGGGGCCAGGGTGGCCGACGCTGTCGCGGCGAGGGGGACGCTCGGCAGCACGGTGGACGACAGGGGCGATGGGGCGGGCGACCGCAGCGAGCTGCGCCCGGCGGCCCAACTGTCCAACAGGTGCCCGGCGAACAGCCGGTCGATCGCGAGCCCGGCCGCCGCGCCGAAGAGCACGTCGGGGGCGAGGGCGGGTTCGACGTCGACCAGGCCGCCGCACATGTCGTGGGCGGCGATCTGCTCGTGCACGGCGTCGGCCTCGACGTGCTCGTCGAAGAAACGGGTGGCCACCTCGTCGAAGCCGAGCCGGCGCAACCCGTTGCCGTAGCGACGGTTCGGCAGCGAGGAGGTCATCTCGAACGCGGCCAGGTGCCCGAGCAGGGCGCCGCGCAGCCGTCGGTGCAGCCCGAACAGCGACATCAGGTTGTTGGTCGCCAGGGTCACCGCGGGCACCGCGTCCAGGTGGGCGCCGTAGGTGATGTCCAGGCCCAGCCGCTCCAGGGTGCACCGGAACAGCTCGGCGTGCATCCGGTTCAGCCGGCCGTTGCCGTACTCGTCGGTCTGGATCTCCACGAGGGCGGCCTTGGCCGGGCCGCCGAGGCGGGGCAGGGCCCAACTGTGCGGGTCCGCCTCGCGCAGGTGGTAGACGGAGCGGTGGGTGGCGAACTCGCGGAACTGGGTGAGGTCGGCGCGGCGTTGCAGCGTCGCGGCCAGCGGCGGTCCGTCGTCGGCCGCGACCAGCTCGGCGAGACCGGCGGCCACCCCGGCGGCGGGCACCGGCGGCGATCCGACCAGCCGGCGCACCGCCGCCTCGAACGACCGTTCGGCGTGCGCCCGTAGAGCGAGCAGCGTGGGTTGCCACTCCCACGCCTCGTCCACCCCCCGCCAGCCCCGGTAGTGCAGCTCGTAGCAAAGGAACAGGGTCAGCTGAAGGTCCTCGTCCGTGATCGGGTCCGCCGGGCCGAGGTGCGCGCCGAGATCTGACGGCAGGTCATGCGGCGGGCGCCGCAGAGCGCCGAGCACCGCCGCGGAGATCGGGCCGCGCGACCGCGGCAGCTCCGCAGGGCCGTAGCGGCGGTCGGCGGGCTCGGACATCGGACCTCCAGCGTCGTCGGGCCGCTACTGATGCCCGGGGCCAGGGCGGCTAAACGAGGTCTACGGCGTTCGCGGTGACCTCCACCTGTTCGCGGACCTTCCGGGCCGGAGCGCCGTCGGCGTACAGGCCCCGCAGGTCGGCGAACGCCGGCTCCGGCGGCGCCAGCGACACCGCCGGGTCGACGACGGCCTCCAGTACGCAGGGACGGTCCGCGGCCAACGCCTCGTCCCAGGCCGCGCCGACCAGCTCCGGGCGGTCCACCCGCACACCGTGCAGCCCGAGCAGCCGGGCCCAACCGGCGTACGGCACGTCGGGACGACGCTGGGTCGGGTCGGATGACGTCTCCCGGCCGCCGCCCAGGCCGCTCTGGTCACGGTTGTTGAGCACCAGCACCACCAGCCGCGGATCACGCCACGTCTGCCAGTGGTGTGACACGGTGATCAGCTCGGCGAGCCCGTTGAGCTGCATCGCCCCGTCACCGAGCAACGCGATCACCGGCTGGTCGGGGGCGGCGAGCTTGGCGGCCACCGCGTACGGCAGTGCGCAGCCCATCGACCCGAGGGTGCCGCACAGCTGCGCGTTCACCCCGGGTGGCAGGGCGAGGTGCCGGGCGTACCAGTAGAGGACCGACCCGACGTCGACCGCGACCGAGCCGGTGCCCGGCATCCGTGCAGACAGCTCCTGGAGTACGAGCTGCGGGTTGACCGGGTCGGCGGGCGCGGCGGCCCGCTCGACGGCGTCCTGACGCCACCGGTCCACCGAGCTCTCCACGGTGGCGCGCCACCGCTGCTCCGGCCGGCCGTGCAGGCGGGTCAGCAGCGCCCGCAGCGTTTCGGCGGCGTCACCGACCAGCGGCACGTCGGCCGGGTAGCGGGTGCCGATGCGACGACCGTCGATGTCGATCTGCACCGTACGGGCCTGCTCCGGCATCGGGAAGTAGTCGGTCCACGGGTCGTTGGTGCCGACCATGAGCAGCGTGTCGCAGCCGCCCATCAGCTCCGCCGCCGCCGGGGTGCCGACCTCGCCGAGCACCCCGGTGTGGAACGGCAGTCGCTCGTCGAGCACCGGCTTGCCCAGCAGTGAGGTGGCCACCCCGGCGCCGAGCCGATCGGCCATCTCGATGATCTCGGGGGCCGCGTCGCGACCGCCCTGGCCCACCAGGATCGCGACGCGTTGGCCGCCACCGAGCAGTTGCGCGGCGGCGTCGAGGTCCACCTCGTGGGGCAGCACCCGGGCCAACGGCTCACCCGGGGTCGCCGTGATCACCCCGACGGCGGACGGCTGCAGGTCGGGCACCAGGGCCTCCTGCAACTGCCGGGGCAGCACGACACAGGTCGGGCTGCGCGTCGCCGCCGCCGTGCGGAACGCCTGGTCCAGCAGCGCCGCCACGTGTTCGGGACTGCGACCGTACCGGACGAACTGGTTGCAGACGTCGCCGAAGAGCCGGCTCAACCCGATTTCCTGGTGCGCTTCGCCGAGCGGCCCGGAGATGTCCTCCCCGACGATCGCCACCACCGGTTTGCTGTCCAGTTTGGCGTCGTAGAGGCCGTTGAGCAGCTGGACGGCGCTGGGCCCCTGGGTGGCGAGGCAGACCCCGATGCCGCCGGTGAACTTGGCGTGCCCGGTGGCCATGAACGAGGCGGTCTCCTCGTGCCGGGCCGGAATGAACGCCGGCTCGCCGCCGGTACGCTCCAGCGCGTCGATCAGCGGGGCGATCGCCTCGCCCGGGTAGCCGAACGCGCGGGGCACCCGCCAGGCCAGGAGCCGTTCCACCACGAGGTCCGCGACGCGGCGCTCACCCATTGCCGCGCCCCGGCGTGCTGGGGTCGACGTAGCGCAGCACCGCGCCGACGCCGTCGGTCAGCTCGGGCGCCTCGTCCGGGCCCAGCACGGTCAGTGCCGCGTCGGTGCCGACGAGTGCGCGGACCAGCGCCGCGTCGGCGCGTACCCGTTGCGGGTCGTCCACCGACATCGCGGCCAACTGCCCCGGGTCGACGGCGATCTCGGTCGGCTCCGAGCCGATCCACAGCTCGCCGTCGGCCGACGGGTCGTCCACGATGATCATGGTGTCCACCTGGTTGCGTTGCAGGGCCCCGACGACGGCCTCCAGCCCGGCACCGACGTCCTCCTGGACGCCGAAGCGGTCCAGGGCGGCGCTGATGCGCTGATCGGCGACCTCCGCGATGGTCTGCACGGTGAGGTCGTCCAGCAGCGTCTGGTCCGCGCCGCCGGCTCGCGAGCCCGCGTCGGTGCGGACCACCGCGTCCTGCCAGCGCGCGGGCATCTGGGCGGCGATCATTCCGGTGGCTCGGACGTCGCCGGCGACCACCACCACGTCCGCGCCGACCTTCTCGGCCAGCTCCACGGTCGCCGCAGTGACGTCGCCGGCGTTGTGGTGCCACGCCTCCATGGCCGCCCGTTGGTAGCGCGACTGGGACCAGCCGCCGGGCTGGACCCGGCGCAGCTGGAACTCCTCCCGGCCGGTGATGTGCGCCCGCCGGGGCACCCCGCCCGCGCTGACGGCCACGGCGTCCGCGCCGGTACGGTCGGCCAGCACCCGAACCCACGCCACCTGTTCGCCCCGCTGGGCGAGCAGCGGCATCACGTGCGGCAACGGCGCGAAACTGGCGAGGTCGCTCAATGGTGGCGCGGACAGGTACTCGGAGAGCACCACCCGGCCGTGACTGGCGAAGACCGCCAGGCCGTAGTCCCCGGCCATCGGGTCGTGCCCACGGATCACCCGGTCCAACGCGGCGATGCTCGCCTCGTCGGCTCTCTGTTCGATGAGGCGCCGCTCCAGGGCTCGCCAGCGCAGGTCCAGTGCGGCGTGGGCGTCCTCCGTGTCAGCGGAGGCGTCCAGGTACACCGAGCACCACGGCCCGGGACGGTCGTAGAGCGGGCGCAGGAAGGACAGCTGCATGCTCGACCCCTTTCCAGCTCGACCCCCCGCTTACCCGGGTCGCGCGGGATGTCACCTCGCAGCCGTGAGCCCGTGACCAGGTTTCATTCACGTCGTTCAACCCAGGACGTCGATACGATCTGTGAACACATGCGGACTCTCGGTGGTGGGGATGGACAGCGGACTCGATACCCGACGGATCGTGCACCCGACGGAACGGATCGTCACCGGGCGGCTGGTCCGCCTGCTCGACGGCTACACCCGCGAGGTACGCATCGGGCAGCCGGTGCTGGTGGCGGTGCTCGCCGCGGCGGCGATCGCCCGGCTACCCGCCCTGCTGCTGCGCTCGCTCTTCTCCTTCGGCGGTGGCGGCACGCGTCGACGCTGGAAGCAGCTGAAGCAGGGTCCGGAATATCTGGTCACGCCGGTGCGGCTGCGCAACACCGCCGGTCAGCTCTGCGAGGTGGAGCTGCACGGTCACCTGCCGCAGAGCGCCCTGCACCCGGCGGACCAGGTGCAGCTCACCCTGCGCCCGCAAGGGGACCCGGAGTTGCCGCCCCGCATCGAGCGGATCGTCAACCTCACCACCGGGCAGCTGTTGACCCCGCGTACCGCGACGCTCTGGTCGCATCTCGGGCCGCCGCTGCTGCTGCGGGCGTTCCTGGGCGCGCTGCTGCTGGCCGGCATCACGGCCTGCGCCGCGCTGACCTGACCTGACCCGCACCGGGTCGGTTAGCGGGTCTGCCCCGGTTGGCGGGTCAGCCGACCGGGGCGGGCTCGCGGGCTGGTTGGCGGTCGACGCCGAGCATCCCCCGACGACGGGCCCAACGCTCGTAGGCCAGGGTGGCGAACGGGGGCACCGCACTGGCCAGGGCCACCGCCGTGGCCAGCAGGCTCCACCGGTGCAGTCGGGCCACGGCCAGCGTCAGCAGGACGTACGCGATGAACAGGCCGCCATGGATCGGCCCGAAGATCTTCACGCCCAGTTCGTTGTCCGGCGGGCCGTACTTGACCAGCATGCCGACCAGCAGGGCCAGCCAGGAGCAGGCCTCGGCGATCGCCGCCGCGACGAACAACCGGGTCACCTTCTCGCGCATCCGCACGCCACCACCTCTCGGGTCGCAATGCTATCCGGGTCGGCCGGCTGGGCTATCGGGACCCGCAGCTGGGTAGGAATGGGTCATCGGGTCTTCCCCACCCGCCGATCACGTGCGAGGTTAGGGGGACCAGCGGTGACAGGGTGGTGACCATGGGCGAGGACGTCGGCGTACGCACCTTCAGCCGGGAGGATCGGGCCCGCTATCGCGACAAGGTCCGCCGCTGCCTGGACGTCTTCGCCGAGATGCTGCGCGAGTCGCGTTTCGACGTCGACCGGCCGATGACCGGCGTCGAGATCGAGCTGAATCTGGTCGACGAGGCGTCGAACCCGGCGATGCGCAACGTCGACGTGCTGGCGGCCATCGCCGATGAGAGTTTCCAGACCGAGCTGGGCCAGTTCAACATCGAGATCAATGTGCCACCGCGCCGGCTGACCGGCACCGGCACCGCCGACTTCGAGGAGTACGTGCGGGCCAGCCTCAACGCCGCCGAGGTGAAGGCCCGGGCGATCGGCGCGCACATGGTCATGATCGGCATCCTGCCGACGCTGCGCCCCGAGCACCTGACCGCCGAGACGCTCTCGGCCAACCCCCGCTACAGGCTGCTCAACGAGCAGATCTTCGCGGCGCGCGGCGAGGATCTGCCGATCGCCATCAGCGGCGTGGAACGGTTGGCGGTCACCGCCGACACGATCACCCCGGAGGCGGCCTGCACCAGCACGCAGTTCCACCTGCAGGTCAGCCCGGTCCAGTTCGCCGACTACTGGAACGCCGCCCAGGCGGTCGCCGGCATCCAGGTCGCGGTCGGGGCGAACTCGCCGCTGTTCTTCGGGCGGGAGCTGTGGCGCGAAACCCGCATCCCGCTGTTCCAGCAGGCCACCGACACCCGGTCGGAAGAGATCAAAGCCCAGGGGGTACGCCCCAGAGTCTGGTTCGGCGAACGGTGGATCACCAGCGTGTTCGACCTGTTCGAGGAGAACGTGCGCTACTTCCCGGCGCTGCTGCCGGTCTGCGACCCGGAGGACCCGACGCAGGCCCTCGCGGCCGGTGAAGTGCCCAACCTCGCCGAGCTGCGCCTGCACAACGGCACCATCTACCGGTGGAACCGCCCGGTGTACGACGTGTCGCGCGGCCGACCGCACCTGCGGGTGGAGAACCGGGTGCTGCCGGCCGGCCCGACCGTGTTGGACACCATCGCCAACGGCGCCTTCTACTTCGGGTTGGTCCGCGCCCTCGCCGAGTCGGACCGGCCACTGTGGTCGCAGATGTCGTTCAGCGCCGCCGAGGAGAACTTCACCAGCTGCGCCCGGCATGGCATCGACGCGCAGGTGTTCTGGCCCGGCCTGGGCTATCTGCCGGTCACCGAGCTGGTGCTGCGCCGGCTGTTGCCGCTGGCGCAGCACGGCCTGGACCGGTGGGGGCTCGACCCGGGCGAGCGCGACCGGCTGCTCGGCGTCATCGAGCAGCGCTGCCTGACCAGCCGCAACGGCGCGACGTGGCAGGTGGAGACGCTGCACCGGCTGGAGTCCGCCGACCACCTGGACCGGCCGGAGGCGCTGCGCGAGGTGGTCCGCCACTACGTCGACCTGATGCACAGCAACCGGCCCGTGCACGAGTGGCCCATCCCGTGAGCGCCCGGGTCGCCCTGGTCGACCCGAACGCCGGGCTCGACGACCCGGGGATCCTCGCGGGGCTCAGCCTCGCGGCGTGGGCACACCGAAGAGATCGGTGATGCCGCCGGGAAGCTGGGCGAGCAGGTCGTGTCGCTCGTCGTCATCGAGCGCCTCGGCGACGGTACGCAACACCGCCTGGGCGTGTTGACGCACCTGGTCCGCGTTCGCGACCTGCTCGCGGTTCCCGACGTTCTTCAGGAACTCGCCAACGTCCCACCGGCGGCCCTCCGGATTGCGAGTGACGGACCCGTTCAACCGCTCCGGTAGCTGTGCCGCCAGGTGGTCGGCCTCCTGGCCGGCGAGCCGTTCACCGAGCACCGACAGGACGGCCTGTACGGACCGCACGGCCTCGTTCTCACCGAGGCCAGCGCGCTGTCGTACCGTGGCGATCATCTGCTCGTACTCCATGCTCCGCTCCTTCGGTCTCCTCGACATGCCGTCAGGCCTGCCTGCGGACGAACGGGGCGAGTTCCCACGCTCCCTGGCCACAAACGGGTCGCACGCTGACCCGGACTTCCCGCGATCGGCGGGCGGGTCCTCACAAAACGGTCAGGTCACTCAGGTTGCCGGCTGAGCCAGGTCGGGCCGTGCGGGAAGCCCGCCGCTGACACGGGGACAGCGCGCTGAACGCTGTCCCTTGTGGACCCCGCATGACATTGATGATTGTCGTAGGCTGTGGCAGCTCGGACATCGTCTGATCATGATGAGGGGACGCCGGTGGCCACTTCTGGAACAGACCCAGCCTCGACTCAGGGTTCTGCGCGGGTGCCCCTGTCCCGTCGACACATGCTGCGGATGGGAGCGGCGGCCGCCGGTGGTGCGGTGCTGGTCGGTCAGGCCGAGGCCGCGCAGGCCGCGCCGCCGGGTGCCGCGAAGCGCGTCCTGCGGGCACCGGCGCTGGCGCCCGGTGACCGGGTCCGGGTCGTGTCGCCCGGCAGCACGCCCGACCCCACGAACATGGCCCGTGGCATCGAGATCCTGCGCAGCTGGGGCCTGGAGGTCGAGCTGGGCAGGCACGTCTTCACCAGGTACGGCTACCTGGCCGGCACCGACGCGGAACGGCTGGCCGACCTGAACGCCGCGCTCACCGACCCGGGTATCCGTGCCGTGTTCGCCGCCCGTGGCGGTTACGGCACGCAGCGGATCGTCGATCAGATCGACGTTTCCGTTCTGCGCCGGGACCCCCGGGTGGTCGTGGGGTTCAGCGACATCACCAGCATCCACGGCAAGCTCTGGCGCGACACCGGCCTGGTCACCTTCTACGGCCCCATGGTCAACTGGTCCGACGATCGCACCGGCCCTGAGTCGGCCGAGGCGCTGCGTCGGGCGGTGATGACCACCGCACCGGTGACGATCGCCAGGGACCCGGCCGAGACAGCGGCCCCCGTGCTGGTGCCGGGCCGCGCATCGGGCCCCTTGCTCGGCGGCTGCCTCACCTTGATCTCCACCTCGCTCGGTGCGGAGGACGCCCCGAAGTTCGACGGCGCGATCCTGTTCTTCGAGGATGTCGACGAGGCTCCGTACAGCATCGACATGATGCTGACCGAGCTACGCCGGGTGGGCGTGCTGTCCCGGGTCGCCGGGGTGGTCATCGGTCAGATCACCAACAGCGTCGGTGAGCCGGGTGAGTGGGACGCGGCGGCGGTGCTGAAGGACCGCCTGTACGACCTCGGCGTGCCGGTGCTGGGCGGGCTACGGCTGGGGCATGGCGACGGGCAGCTCACCGTGCCGCTCGGCGCGCGGGCCGCGATCGACGCCGCGGCGGGGACCCTGACGGTGGAGCCGGGAGTCCGCCCGCGCTAGCCTCCCGTCGCCGCAGCCCAGGGGGACGGGTCGTCGCGCAACCGGCTGTAGAGGTAGCCGTCGCGCCACTGGCCAGCCCGAAACTCGCTGGCCCGCACGATCCCCTCAAGCTGGAAGCCGGCCTTCTCCAGCGCCCGCTGCTCGGCCACGTTCTCCGGGTGGGTGCCGGCCTGGATGCGCTGCGCCGGGGTGTGGTGGAACAGGTAGTCGCAGAGCAGCGCCTGCGCACGCCAGCCGATGCCACGCCCGCGCCACGGCGGCAACAGGACGATCCCGACCTCCCAGTACGACGCCCGCCCGGCATAGCGCCCGGACGTGTAGCTGACGAGACCGGCTGCGGCAGCGGCACCTTCCTGTTCCACCTCGACGATGAGGCGCCCGTCGTCCTCGCCGAGATAGCCGTCGACGGCGAACCGCCGAGCCGGCGCCTCAGCGTCGCGGAAGCCGGCCCAGTCCAGCCCGATCAGCTCCGGCTCGACGCAGAGCCGGCGGAACATCGCCAGGTCGGGCTCGGCGACCGGTCGCAGCCGAACAATGAGATCTGCCGTCACGGGCACCGATGTGCCACCACCACCATGCATGGCGACACGTTAGCGGGCACGACGCCGACACCGGCGCGTGCCGGGCAGAGATCAACCAGGATCAGCGACATGGCGGTGACCCGGCGAGCGGATACCGCCATGTCGCCGATCCGGAGTCGATCATCGCCACTGTCCCGGCAGGCGGGAGGCGCGGACCGAATGCTGGCGGGTCGGCCCCTCAGACGGTGAGCAGCACCTTCGTACAGTCGTCCTGCTTCTTCTGGAAGATCTTGTACCCCTTCGGGGCGTCGCGCAGCGGCATCCGGTGGCTGACGATGAAGCTCGGGTCGATCTCGCCGCGCTGGATCCGTTCCAGCAGCGGCCGGGTGTAGCGCTGGACGTGGCACTGACCCGTCCGCATGATCAGCGAGCGGTTCATGAACGCGCCCATGGGGAACTTGTCGACGAAACCGCCGTACGCGCCGACGACCGAGACCACTCCTCCCGAGCGGCAGGCGAGGATCGCCTGGCGCAGCGCGAACGGCCGTTCCGTCTCGACCCGAGCGACCTGCTTGGCCCGGTCGTACGCGTACATCGCGGTGTTGCCGTGGTGGCTTTCCAGGCCGACCGCGTCGATGCACGCGTCGGGCCCCCGGCCGGCGGTCATCTCGTTGAGCGTGTCCAGTACGTCAGCCTGTTCATAGTTGATCGTCTCGGCGCCGAGGTGTTCCTCGGCCAGCCGCAGCCGGTACGGGAACCGGTCGATGACGATCACCCGTTCCGCTCCGAGCAGCCGGGCGCTGGCGGCGGCGAACAGCCCGACCGGCCCGGCACCCCAGACGGCGATCACCTGCCCGGGTTTGATGTCGCACATCTCGGCGCCCATGTAGCCGGTCGGGAACACGTCGGCGAGCATGACCGCCTGGTCGTCGCGGACATCATCGGGAACCTTGAGCGGGCCGACGTCGGCGAACGGCACCCGGGCGTACTCGGCCTGACCGCCCGCGTACCCGCCGAGCAGGTGGGAGTAGCCGAAGATGCCGGCCGGCGAGTGGCCCATGATCTTCTCGGCGATGCCGGCGTTGGGGTTGGAGTTCTCGCAGACCGAGTAGAGGCCGCGCTGGCAGGACGAGCAGTGCCCGCAGGAGATCGGGAAGGGCACCACCACCCGGTCACCGGGCTTGAGGTTGCGCACCTGCGGGCCCACCTCCACCACCTCACCCATGAACTCGTGGCCGAGGATGTCGCCCTTTCGCATCGCGGGGATGTAGCCGTGGTAGAGGTGCAGGTCGGAGCCGCAGATCGCGGTGGTGCTGATCCGGACGATCGCGTCCCGGGCATTCATGATCTTCGGGTCGGGTACGTCGATCACCTTGACGCTGTCGGTGCCCATCCAGGCAGTGGCCTTCATTCTCGGTCCCTTTCGAAGCTGGGGCGGTCAGCGGCGGGACGCCGGCAGCGGCTGGGCGGGACGCTGCATGGCCTGCTGGCGCACGGAGATGCCGTTGGGGCTGCCCTCGGACCGGACCACCTCACCGGTCTCCAGCACCTGCTTGAACCGGCGCAGGTCGTCACGGACCTGCTGCTCGGGTTCCTCGCCGAAGAGCTTCGCCACCGCCCGGCCGAGCGCGCCGGCGGGCGGGGCGTAGCGCAGCTCCACCCGGACCTCGGTGCCCCGGTCACCGGGGGCGGGCACGAACCGGACGCGCCCCGCGTTGGGCACCCGTGCGCCCGGCAGCGAACGCCAGGTGATCGACTTGTTCGGCTGGTCGTCGATGATCTCGGCGTCCCACTCGACGCGGTGACCGGCCGGGCCGCGGGCGATCCAGTGCGAGCGGCGTAGGTCGTCGGCGCGTACCGACTCCAGGTGCGCCATGAACCGGGGCAGGTTCTCCATGTCCCGCCAGAACCGGTACGCCTCGGCGGGTGACCGGTTCACGGTCACCCCGATGTTCATCCGGATCATTCGCGCCCGGGCCTGTTGGGCACGCCGGATCCGTACGGCGGCGAAGACGTCGACGGCGGTGACGCCGGCGATCAGGGCGGTGGTCAGGGTCAGCCGGTGACGTCGTTCACCGCTGCGGTCGGCGAGGGCTCGGCCGAGCAGGGTCAGGTCCATGGCGTCGCCGGCCACCCGGCTCCACGCCCAGCCGGCCGGGCGTCGGCCGCTGAGCAGGCCGGCGGCGCTGCCCAACTCGCGCAGGCCGACGGCCGGGATCACCATGCGCGCCGCTGCGGAGTCGTCCACCCCGGTCAGTCGCGCGAGGGGACCAGGCGCGACCAGCGCACCGATGCCCAGAGCCAGACTCAGCAGGCCCAGCGTGCTGGGCAGCGTCGCCGGCACCGGCCCGTCCAGCTCCGGCAGGAGCACACTGTCGACACGGTCCATGTCCGGTCCTTTCGGGTGGGCGTGATCGCCAGCGCGCCGCCGCGGCGGGGCGCCGCCACCACCGTGACGCTATGCGGTAGGCACGCCCCATGCGCCCGGTTCGCGATAGAACGTCCGATGCGCCTACAGCGCCCAACGAATCGCGTTCGGATTATTGTGGCCGGCCACCGGAACCTTCTGCCCGGCCCGTTGGTGGGTGTCATGGAGAAGGGAGGTGACGGTGTCCGACGGTGATCTGATCTCCGAGCTCTACGCCAGCTGTTTCCGACGCCTGGTGGTCCAGCTGTACGCGGTGACCGGTGACCTGGCCGAGGCGCAGGAGGCGGTCCAGGAGGCGTTCACCCGGGCACTCGTGTCGCCCGGACGCTTCGCCGGGCTGAAGAACCCGGAGGCGTGGCTGCGCCGGGTCGCCGTGAACTGGGCGCGCAGCCGGTTCCGGCGCCGCCGGGTGCTCGACGGGCTGCTGCGCCGCATCGGCCCGCCGCCGGCCGTCGCCGATCACTCACCCGAGCACCTCGCCCTGCTCGCCGCGCTGCGCGTGCTGCCGGAGGGGCAGCGGCACGCGCTGGCTCTGCACTATCTCGTCGACCTGCCGGTGGACGAGATAGCCGCCACGTTGGGCGTGTCAGCGGGGACGGTGAAGTCCCGGCTGTCCCGGGGGCGGCACGCCCTGGCAGCCCTGCTCGCCGACACCTCCGACACCTCCGACACTATGCAACCCGGGAGCATCGATGTCCGGTCGTGAGTTCTCTGGATTCGACGTCGACACCATCACCGAGGCCGTCCGGAAGCCGCCCCTGGACGAGCTGCGAACCGCCGCCCGGTCCCGCCGACACCGCTCGGTCGCGATGGTGGCGACCGCACTGGTCGCTGTGGCCGGGCTGGCGGTCGTACCGCTGGTCGTCGGTCCGGACCGGGCGGACCCGCCGGCCCTGGCGGACCCGCCGCCCGCGCACTCCGGCGACTTCACGCTGACCGGGCCCGAGTCCGGAGTCGACGTGCGGCAGGAAGGCTGCGTCCTGCGGTTCTCGTACACCGGCGATCGCGGCCGAAGCTGGTCGGACTGGGACGCGGCCCAGTTCCACGGCACCAGATGTGCGGCCAGCTCCACCGGCACGGTGGACAGCCGCATCAAGTTCTCCGTGCTCAGTGACCGGTCCTACCTGGTCAGCGACACCGGGGTGCTGCGCCTCTCCACCGACTACGGCCGCACCTGGCGGGACGGGGAGACCGCGATCGTCGCCGTACCCGCGTTCCCGGCGACGGCCCGGCCGGTTTTCTGTGGGTTCGGCTGCGGGGCGCTGTCGGAGCCACTGGCGGTGGATCCGTCGAACGGAACCGTGTATCGGCTCACCGCCAGCGGACCCTCGTGGCGTGCACTGTTCAGCCTCTATCCGGGCACGGACGGCACCATCTGGGCGGCGTACCAGATCGGTAGTAGCCCGGGCGCGACGGCCGCCCGCAGTGCCGACCGGGGCGCGACCTGGACCAGTTGGGAGATGGGGGGCGACGCGAACGTGGTGGCGGTGGTGGGGCTCGACGACCGGGAGGGGTACGTGCTGACGTCGACGGCGGGCGGCTCGACGCGGCTGTCGAGGACCACGGACGGCGCGAAGACGTGGACGGACACGGGCGCGGAGCTACCGGAGCAGTATCACTGGGACCTCACGCTGGGATCGGACGGATCGCTCCTCGCGATCACCGCGGGTGAACGCACCGGATCCAACCGCCCCGCGCGGCTCCTGGTCAGCCGGGACGACGGAAGGCATTTCACCCTCGCCCGGGAGTACGGTCCGCTCGTCGGCTCGGTCAGCGTGGCACCCGGGTACGCCTGGCTCTTCGGCAGCGACGACGGGTCGACCGGCGAGCCGGACCACTTTCTCCTCACCACGGACGCGAGCACCTGGACCCGGTTCACGCTCGCCCCCTGACCGAACGGACGGCCCCCGGGCTAGGGCGAGGGGGCCGTTCAGGATGCAGAGTCTGCGCGCACCTGGAGAATGTAGGTCGCCGTGAGCGCGACCGCCCGGTCGTCGTCCTGTGCCAGGTCGACGAGGGCGCGCGCGGCCGCGTGTCCCGGAATGTCCGCCAACGCCTGCGCCAGCCGACGCCGGACGGACGACTCGACGGACCCCTGGGCGAGGCGGTCGACGAGCCTGATCGCGATCTGCTCCGCCAACGCGGGATCACTCGCCAGCGCGCTCAACGCGTCGGCCGCATCGACGTCATTCGTCTCCTCGACGACCACGTCGATGAGCGTCGGCACCGCGTCGGCCACTCCACGTGGCCCGAGCGTCAGGGCCGCATACCGGCGAACCACGATGTCGGGGTTCGCGAGGGCGTCCTGCAGCAGTGCGGTCGCGGTCGCGGTCGGGATCTCGGCGATGGACTGAACGGCCCGTCGCCGCACCTCGGCCACTGGTGAGCCGAGGCCCTCCGCCAGCAGCGCCAACCCGTCGTCGCCCGATTGCGCCAGAGCCCACCGAAGTGCCCCGGCGACGTTCGGGTCCGTCTCATTCAGCGCCGCCTCGACCAGCGCCTCCACCGGCACCGGAGCCTCGTCGACCGAGGACAGGGCCGCGCGCTGGCGCTTCCCCGCGCTCTCCGACCCCAACGCCTGCAGGAGTGCGACGATCTGGAGGACGTCCTCCCAGTCGGCCGGTTGCGCCGCACCGATCCGACGGAGTCGCGTGAGCAACTCCATCTCACCCGCGATCCGTCTTCGCGTCTGGCTGACCAGGTCATCGACGAGCCCCGAGGGTGTGAAGGCGGGATCATCGAGCGCGCGCCGGACCTCACGTAGCGACAGTCCCAGTGACCGCAGGCTCTCGACCTGGAAGATCAGCCGGAGGTCCTCGCCGGAATACTCCCGATAGCCGGCCCCGGTACGGCCGGTTGGCCGCACCAGGCCGAGCGATTCGTAGTGCCTGAGCATCCGCGCGCTGACCCCGGACCGTCGTGCCACCTCACCGATCAACACTGCCCATCACCCGTCCGCACCGATTCCGCCGAGAGCCACGACGCGCTTCGCCTCCTCGATCGCGAACTCGAAGCCGGCGTCCGGGTCGACCAGCAGCCGTTCTGTGGCGATCGCGTGCGCGCGCACGTGGGGGTCAAGATCCGTCTTCGCCGCGCGCAGGGTCGGCACGATCACCTCACCGAGTGCGATCAGCGCTCGGCTCAGGCTCAACTGCATTCCACGCTCGCCCCGCCCGAACTGTGTCGACAACACTCCGGCCAGGGTGGGCTCCGCGCCGTCCGGAACGAGGACGACCGCTGCTCGCCAGGCGCTCCGTGCCACCTCGTCGTCGGCGTCGGTCAGAAGCGCCCGGGTAATGGTCGGCCACGCCTGCCGATCCCCGATCTTGGACAGCGTATGCAACGCCTGGCTTCGCGCCTGCGTACGCTCCGACCGAAGTTCGTCGATCAGCTTGGGAACTGTCAACGCCGATGGGTGACGGATGAGTGCCCAGGTGAGCATTTCGCGCACATGGAAATCCGGCTCGATCGCACAACGCTCGATGAGCTTGTCGATCGACAGCGGATCAGGGGTCGTGCCGACCGCCAGCGCTGCTCGCAGCCGCACCGACGAGTCGGCGTTCTCCAGCCCCTGGAGAGCCCGCATCGTGTTCGTGCCGTTTCTCGGCATGGTCATCGGAACCACCTCATCGCCCCACTGAAGACCTTGCCACGGTGTCAAGGTCAAGCCAGCGTGAGGTGGTAGACCGACACGACGCTCGCGCCCGCCGATGGCTGCGGGGTGTCGCTGACTAGGGTGCAGGCATGGTTGATCGGCACCAGGTGATGAACTTCCGCGTCCGGGCCCAGCAGCTCGACCGGGATCACGGCACGCTCGCCGACACCGCCGTCCTGGACATCGGGGTGCAGAACACCGGACCGGACGGT
This sequence comes from Micromonospora luteifusca, assembly GCF_016907275.1. NCBI lineage: Bacteria > Bacillati > Actinomycetota > Actinomycetes > Micromonosporales > Micromonosporaceae > Micromonospora > Micromonospora luteifusca. The sequence goes on along the minus strand of NZ_JAFBBP010000001.1, from coordinate 6,689,996 downwards.
GCCCGGTGGGCGCTGGCGGTACGCGGGGTCGATGTGACCGCGTTGTCCGCCACGGATCTGATCCTGCTCTGGACCATCCGTGGCGCCCCCCACCTCTACCGCCGGGCCGACGTCGGGAAAGTGGTGGCCGCGGTCGAGCCCTTCTCCGACGCCGACGCGGGCAAACGCATCTACGACGCCTCCAAGCCGTTGAAGGCGGCCGGCATCGGCAACCTCGCCGCCCTCGACGAGGTGGCTGGCCATTTGCGGACCATCGTGAGCAAGCCGACGGTCAAGGGAGACGCCTCGGGCCGCCTGGCCACGGTGCTGCCCGAGCCATATCTGCGGTCCTGCCGGCCGTGCAACGCCACTCACGTCTACGAGATGCCGTTCCGGTTGGCCACAACGCGGGCCGGGCTGGAGTTGCAGCTCGACACCTCGCCTCCGGTCCTCCAGCGCATCACCGGGTTCAGGAGGACGGCCGCCCCGGGTGACAGATTCGACCTCATCCGCGCGTACCTTCGCCTGCTCGGCCCGGCCACCCCGAAACAGGTGGCCGACTATCTCGACGCCCCGGTCAAGGACGTGAAGGCGCTCTGGCCCGACGACGTGGTCGAGGTGACCGTCGACCGGGAAGTGCGCTCGCTGCTGGCCGCCGACGAGGAGGCGCTGGAGTCGGCCGACGGCCGGTCGACCCGCCTCCTCGGCCCGTTCGACCTGTTCCTCCAGGCCAAGGACCGGGCAACCCTGGTGCCCGACGCCGCCCACGCCAAGGAGCTGTGGCCGGTGCTGGGTCGCCCCGGCGCCGTCCTGGTCGACGGCGAACTGGTCGGCACCTGGCGCCCCCGCAAGGCCGGCAACACGTTCACGGTCGCCGTCCAGCCCTGGCGCAAGCTGCCGGGCCCCACGCGCCGGGCCATCACCGACCAAGCCGAACGCCTCGCCGCGTACCGGGCCGTCTCGCTCACCGGCGTCGACTTCGCCAACTAGTGCGTGACCAGACGGGTGCGGCGGTAGTAGGACCAGCCTGCCAGGGGCAACGCGACCGTCCAGGCCAGGAGCAGCGGCAGACCGATCAGGACACCCGTCGGGGTGAAGATGTCCTGCGCGCTGGCCTCCGACAGGTCGGCTGCGAACTGCCAGGGCAGGGTCGCCGAATAGCCGATCATCAGGGCGGATCCCAACACCGTTGGTGTCAGCGGCAACCACGGTGGCACTCGACGGCCGTGCAGCCACGGCACCCACCGGGGGAAGACCACTCCCCAGTCACTGATGAGTCCGAGCGCCAAGACCCCACCGAGCGCGGCGAGGACGCACAGCAGGCCCAGATAGAACGCGCCGGCCGGTATGCCCAGGACACCGTCGACCGGATGATCGCCGACACCGGGCCCGCGACCGTGGTACCACTCGTCGAACGGCCCGGCGTTGGCGAACATCGGAACACCGAGGATCCATGGAATGTGCAGCGGAATGAACCCCAGCACGGGGGCGATCCACGCCACGTGACCGGCTCGCCGGGCCCACGGCGGTGGTGAGGGCGTAGAGGGTGCCGGAACTGCGCTGACGGTCTCGGTCTGCGGACGTGGTGGTCGAGTCACGGCGGATTCTCCGTATCGGTGGTGAACGTCGGCCCCTGCCCCGATCACGCTGCCCGAACGGCACGACCGGCGAATCCCCGCACCGAGGGAGTCCCCTACCCGTACGCGGGAGGGTCCGTGGGTGACTCAGGCCTAGACGATCGCAAAGAGGCGGTTGGCGGGGTCCACGACGACGGCCAGCAACGCGCCGGGCACGAGGGCCGGGTCGTCCGCGCGGATCGTGTCTGCCTCGAACGTGGCGAATCCGGGCCCGCTGATGCGCAGGCGGAGTTCCAGGCCAGGGTCCTCTCCGCCGAGGTGGTTCGCCACCGCGAGAATCTCCGCCGTCGCGGCGACGCCAGCGGCGGTCAGCCGGCGCGCATCGCGGCGCGAGCGGGCAACCAGCCGCCAACCGAAGACGCCGAACCCGACACCGACGATCGTCGCCAGTACGCCACCGGCGAGGAGGCCCCAGAAATCCGTGGGCGATCGCGATGCGCCCAGCGTCACAGCGGTGGCCAGCAGGACCGGTCCGGGCAGGCAGATCGCCAGGAACATGAGTCGGCTGAGCAGCGCGCCGATCGGACCGACGCGCGCTTCGGCTTCCCGAGGGGCATTCGTCATTCTCGAACCGTAGTGCAGCGGCCGGCGGGAACGCCCAATCTCCCGGTGTGGCCGAGTGTGGCATGAAAGACTGCGAAGTGCCCTCGGCCGTCGACAGCGGCCAGCGAGCCCCCTCCACGTTCCATAGCGGGAGGCGCCGGCGCCCGGCGTGCGGAAGGGGCGGGAATGCACCCAACCTGGCTCGTGGCGCTCTCATGGGTGTCGCTCACGGTCGGAGTCGTCAGCTTTGCGATCGTCGTTGCCGACACCTATCTTCGCGGACACCGTCAGCCGGTCCGGGTCATGGAGCTCGTCTGGCTGGTGACCGTCCTCTACATCGGTCCGGCAGCCGTCCGCCTCTACTGGAACTGGGGTAGGCCCGAGGCATTCTCTCGACGGCGGCAGGAGGGTCAGCCCCGAAGACCCCCGCGGGGCATTCTCGTCACCCACGTGTCCCGTTGCGGTGCCCATTGCGCTCTCGGTTTCATCGTCGCCGAGGTCGCCTTGTACGTCGTCCAAGTCGACCCGGCCCAGGAGACACTGTGGGTCGACTACGCCGGCGACTATCTGACGGCGGTGACGATAGCTGTTCTCTTTCGGTACTTCGGCGGCCCCGGCCGCAGCGTGACGAAGGTCTGGCGCGCACTGTCGACCGTCGTCAAGGTCGAACTGCTGACCATCACCATCTTCGAGTTGGCGCTGTTCGTTTGGCTGACGCTCGCGCATCGCGTGGTCTTTCCGGAACCACCCTTGCTTCCCGACAGCCCGGCGTTCTGGTTCGCGGGTCAGCTAGGGCTGATAGCTGGCTTCATCGCGGCGTTGCCCACCGCTTCCTGGCAGCTCCGACGAGGGCAGAGATTCGAACCGCACCCACTCCCCTCCGACTGAACGGGGCACAGTTGCCGCGCCACGATGGGGCCGGCGGTAGGAGCAGCCCCGGCCGATCGTGGCGTTCAATTCTTCGATCTGGGGTGCCGGGGGTGACCCCCGAAGTCGTAGACCTTGACCATGGCACAGCACCTGCCTGCCGTCGCCTGCGCCGTCCGGCTTCCATCCCGGCGTCCGCGTCCCCCGGCCGCCCTGTCGCAAAAGGAGAACCGATGTCCCCTCTGAACCGTGTCGCCGCGCTCGCCGCGACCGCCGTCGCACTTGCCGCACCGGTCGCACTTGCCGCACCCGTCCCCACTGCCACGCACGGTGGCACCGCCCGGGCGAGTGTGGTGGCGGCCGGCCCGATCTGCCCGGACCATCCTGACGTGCCGCTGCTCGGCTCCTACGTCGGCAGCGAGGGCAACGTCGACGTCTACCGCGTACCGAACCGCTTCGGCTTCACGTTCGTCCGCGTCACCTGCGGCTGACCCCGCAGCACTCCTTCGAGCCCCGGTTGGGCTCCGGTCGTCCGGAGCCCAACCGGGGCTCTGCTGTTCCCGGTTACGACCGGATGTCCACTTGAGAAATTTTGAGTCCGGCCGGTCCCTGCCGGGGACCGCAGCGGTGCACCATTTTCCCGCCCTGAGCTGGGCACACGCGTCCGTACCCGGCCCGGAAAGCCGCATCGGCAGGACGGCCGGCGCGCCGACGTCCGTGCAGATCGGACATACCGACAGCCGGTCGCAGAAACAGTTTTTATATGGCTGCGGATTCGCGTCTTGTCTCGCCTCAGCCCGCCATGGTTATCTTTCATCACACCGCACGGAGCACCACCCGAAAGGGAGCCGAGGGGTAACGGAAAGACAGTTCCGGTGCCACCGGAACCATTCAAGACGAACACGGTCCCCTTAGCTAGTCGTGTCCGTGTGAGAATTGTTGGAGGTGATAAGAGTGGTCACGAAGCAGGTAATGCCGATCAATTTGGATCTGGCTCCCGAGGTCGACCGGCTGCTGCTGGAGCTGGGCGTTGGGCCCTTCGTCCGCGAGACTGTCACCTCGCCGATCGGGCGGAACGACGCGTGGGCCGGTGTTACCGAGAATGGTCGGGACGTCTTCGTCAAACGGCTCACCGGCCGGGCTGGCGACACCCATGGCCGTATGCGCCGCCTGCTCGACTTCGAGAAGTACGCGGCGGACGCCTCTTTCGAGAATGTGCACTGGCCGCAATTCATCGGCAGTGACGAGGAAAACTTCATCGTCGTATTCGAGCGCATCGACGACGCGGTCAACGGCGCGACGCTCATGGTCGACGAAACCTTCACGCTGGAGCACGCGTACCAGGTGGGCCGGGCGATCGGGCACCTGCACTCCACCCCGCCCGCGGCCACCGTCGAGCTCGACGACACGACCCCAGGATTTCCGCCGGTCGGCCTTTTGGAGGGGCTGCCGCTGTCGATGTTCCTGCGCTCCAGCGCCGGTGAGATCGAAGCCTGGCGGCTTCTGCAGAACGACCCCGAGCTGATCGCTGCCGTCCGGCGCCTGCGGGACGCCGAGGAGCGGGCGCCGAAGGTGCCGTCCCACTGCGACCTGCGGGTCGACCAGTTGCTGATCGGACCGGTTGGGCTGTTCCTCACCGACTGGGAGGAGTTCCGGCTCGCCGATCCGGCCCGTGACGTCGGGGCGTTCGCCGGCGAGTGGATCTACCGGTCGGTCCTGGACCTCGTGACCAACCGGGGTGACGACGCCTTCCTGGACACCGAGTTCACCCACGAGCTGGTGCTGCGACGCGGGGTCGACAAGATGCGCCGCCTGCTTCCGCTGGTGCACGAGTTCTGGCGCGCGTACCGCGAGGTTCGACCGGAGGTCGACGACGGCCTGGCGGTCCGCGCGACGGCTTTCGCCGGCTGGCACCTGCTCGACCGTCTGATCGCCGGCGCGTTGTCCTCCGCGCGGCTGTCCGCCATCCAGCGCGCCGCCGCCGGAGTCGGACGTGCCGCCCTGGTCAACCCGGAGAAGTTCGCCACCACCCTCGGCTTCGGAGGAGACCGATGACACTGCAAGCCCAGCCCGTGACGGGGGAACTCTCCCCCGCGGTGCGCGACGCGATCAGGCAGATCCGCGTGTCGGCGGACCGGACCACCGCGGTCGTCGGCGGCCAGGAGGTCAAGGCCGACTATCCCCGGGAGCTGCGTCGGCTGCTCGCGGAGTCGATCTACAACGTGCTGCACTCCGGGCAGCCGGACGGGCAGGTGCCCACCCGGTTGCGGGACGACGCGCTCGAAGAGCGGTTCATCGCCGCGGTTCCACACCGACAGATCGAGGTACGGGCCGTCGCCCGCTCGGCGGTCCAACATGACCCCGCCGGCCGCGCCCGGATCCTGGTCGAGCGCGAGGGCCTGCGGATCTGGGTTCCCGTGGAGGCACTCACCACGACCGGGTCCGCTCCCGGTGAGCCGGTGAAGCTGGGCGTACCACCGTGGCGGGCCGCCCTGTCACCAGGATTCTTCCTGGTCGACGGCTCCCGGCAGCGCGCCAACGACCGGGACTTCCTGCGGATCTACTTCCACCTCCGCGACGCCGAGCACGCCGTCGGCGCGTGGGCCACGATCCTGAACCACCTTGAGGACCGGGAGGTGCCGTACCGGGCGAAGGTGTTGTCAGCGCGCGAGTTGTACCCGCGCCGCGACGCCATCGTCGTCTACCTCACCGACGACTGGGCGCACGTCGCCGACGACCTGGCCCGGGTGGCGCAGGACCTGCCCGGTCTGGAACACGAGACGTCGGCCTTCGTCGACCGGGTGGCGCCGGGGGTCGGGGCGGCCTGGGAACCCAAGGACGCCAAGGCCGGTCGCCAGGGGCTCAGCTTCGGGCAGCACCGCGCCACCGTTCTGTCCGCCGCCCTGGTCGAGGCCGGTGACGACCTGAGGCAGGTCGAGCCCACCGTCGTCGAGCACTTCATCGCGGCACACATCGACCCCAAGAACCCGGCCCGCAACCTGCCGGCCTGACCCGTACCGATGACAGAAGACCTGAGCTCTCTTGCTGGGGGCGTCGACGGGGCGTTCCCAGTCTGGAGCTCAGTGCTTCCCACCACGAAGGAGATCGAAATGCCCACGGACCTCACCAAGAGCGACAACATCGTCGACCTCGTGGCGAGCTACGAGACCTACCTCGGCGACACCGACGAGCTGGACGTCTCGGCCGTCGCGGACGCCCCGGCCACCACCTGGTACTGCGCCAGCGCCGCCGTCAGCTTCCTGACCTCGGTCACCTACGAGGCGACCTGCTGAGCGCACCTCCCGATCCCGTCCGCCGGCGCGGCGGACGTTCCTGAAAACCGATTCACGAAGGAGAGAAAGTGCAGGACAAGGCGAGCAACATCGAAGAGCTGCTGGCTGGCTACGAGACCTACAGCACCGCCGAGGACATCGAGGTTTCGGCTGTCTCGGACGCCCCGGCCACCACCCCGGCCTGCGCCGCCTCGGCGGCCGTCAGCTTCATGGCCAGCCAGATCATCTCGAAGACCGTCGACGACGGCTGCTGAAACACGGCAGGCCCCCGAGCGGTGGGCCGTACGGCCCCGTTCGGCCCACCGCTCGGCCACCCCACCTGACAGCGAGGTACCAACGATGACCGAGATCCCGCCCTTCCAGCAACTGTTGACCATGACCGACCTTCTGGTCCCGGCAGCCGTGCGAGCGGCCGCGACGCTCGGCATCGCGGACCACGTCGCGGCGGGGGCGACCACCGCCGACGAGATCGCCCGCCGGGCGGGATCGGCCCCCGACGTGACCGACATGCTGCTCCGCTACCTGGTGGACATCGAGTTGCTCGACCGCGACGAGAACGGCGGGTACGCCCTCACCGCCCTCGCCGAGCCGCTGCGTTCCGACCACCCGCAGAGCGTGCGCGCGATGTTGCGCAACGACGGGATGTTCGGCAGCAGCGGCCTGTCCCTGCTGCGGCTCGACCACACCGTACGCACCGGACGGCCCGGCTACGTGGCCGAGTTCGGCCGCGACTACTGGGATGCCGTCAACAACGACCCGGCCTTCGTCGCCGAGTGGCGGGAGCAGGGTGAGGCTGCGGACCGGATGGACCTGCACTGGGACGCGGGCATCGTCGTGTCCGGGTACGACTGGGGCGGCGTGCGGAGCTTCGTCGACGTCGGCGGTCACCTGGGCAACCTGACCCTCGCCCTGGTCCGGGCACACGCCCACCTGCGCGGCACGTTGCTGGATCTGAAGAACGTGTCGGCTGAGGCGGGTCGGCGCTTCGCGCGCAGCGAGGTGGCGGACCGGTGCACCGCGGTCGAAGGCAGTTTCCTCGACCCGCTGCCGGAGGGCCACGACGTCTATCTGCTCTCCGCCATCCTCGCGGACTGGTCGGACGACGACGCGATCCTGATCCTCAAGCGTTGCGCCGAGGCGGCCGGGGCGACCGGCAAGGTACTGGTCGCCGACATCGCCATGCCCGTCGGCGGCGCCGGCTCCGAGTTGCGGCTGCGTTCGATGATGCCCGCGCCCACCCGTACCGCCGAGGACATCGAGCGACTGGCCGGAGCCGCGGGTCTCCGGCTCTCCTGGCGCGGACCCGACACGGCGGTCCGGACCCTGCTCGAGTTCGTCGGCCACTGACCGAGTCGAAAGGCAGAATCCCGTGCGTACTTCGCGAACTCCTGTCCTCGCCGGCGAGCGCCAGCCGGACCGCCCACTGCGTCTGCTGCGCGACCTCGTCACGGCGAATCCGCCGACCATGGTGTTGATCGGCCTGCTGGCGCTGGTTTCCACCGCGGGCACCCTGGCCCTGCCGTGGGCCGTCGGCCAACTGATCGCCGCCCTCGGCGAGGGCAGCACCCAGCGATGGACGGTGCTGCTGATCGTCTTCGGGCTCGGCGCGGCGCTGTCCAACGCGCTCGCCACGTTCCTGTTGTCCCGCCTCGGTCAGCAGATGATCTGCCGGTTGCGGGTACGCACGATGGGCCACGTCCTGCGGCTGCCCCTCGCCGACGTACGCCGGGAGGGCAGCGGCAACCTCGTCAGCCGCATCACGGCGGACACCTCCCGGGTCAAGAAGCTGATCGACGTCGGCCCGATCCAGCTGCCCATCGCCGGTCTCACGGCCGTCGGCACGCTGGTGATCATGGGTTTCCTCGACTGGGTGCTGTTGGCGATGACGCTCGCCGCGTTCCTGGTCGCCGCCGCTCTGATCGTGGGCGTGGTGCGGCGCCTGCGGCGCAGTTACGCCGCCGTGCAGGAGACCACCGGGTCCCTCGCCCAGCGCTTCGTCACCGCGGTCGACTCGATCAAGGTGATCAAGGCGTACCGGGCGGAGGCGAGCGTGACCGCGGATCTCGCGGGGCAGGCCGACACGGTCGCCCGCCGGGAGATCGACGCCGCGCGGATGGAGGCGTTGATGACCCCCGTGGTCAACCTGGGGCAGCAGATCGCCCTGGTCGCGGTCGTCAGTGGCGGTGGCGCCCGGGTCGTGGCGGGCGGGCTCAGCCTCGCCGACTTCGTCGCGTTCCTGCTCTACCTGCTCCAGCTCACCGGCCCGTTCATGATGATCGCGGCTGGTGTCACGGCACTGAAGATGGGCGCCGTGGCCCGCGACCGCTTCACCGGCCTGTTCGCGATGCCGCAGGAGGCCGGTCCGGACGAGGCGCTGCCGGCGCCGCAGAGCCCGGCGGCGTCCGCGCCGGCGGTGCGGTTCGACAACGTCGGGTTCCGCTACGGCACGGAGCCGATCCTGCGTGACGTGTCGTTCGAGGTGCCGGCGCGGGGCCTCACCGCCGTGGTGGGTCTCTCCGGCGCCGGCAAGACGACCGCGATGGAGCTGATCCAGCGCTTCGCCGACGTCACCGACGGCAGCATCCGCGTGTTCGGCAACGACGTCCGGCAGTGGTCGCTCGACGAGCTGCGCGGCCGGATCGCCTTCGTCGACCAGGGTTCCAGCTCGGTGCAGGACACCGTGCGTCGCAACCTGACCCTGGGCCGCGGCGACAGCGCGTACTCCGACGGGGACCTGATGTCGGCGCTGCACCGGGTCGGCCTGGCCGACGACATCCGACGTCTGCCCGACGGGCTGGACACGGTGCTCGCCGGTGGTGTGGACCTCTCCGGCGGCCAGCGGCAGCGCCTCGCCATCGCCCGCGCCCTGCTCAGCGAGGCGCCACTCGTGCTCCTCGACGAACCGTCGTCGCATCTGGACAGCATCAACGAGCAGCGACTCCGGGACCTGATCGACGAGATCGCCGCGACCCGGGCGGTGGTCGTGGTCGCGCACCGCATCTCCACGATCCGCCACGCCGACCACGTCGTGGTCATGCAGGCCGGAGCGGTGATCGGTCAGGGGTCGCACGACAACCTGGTGCAGACCTGCCCTGACTACACCGACCTGGTCCGGGGGCAGTTGCTCGTCGGGACGGGAGTGAACTGATGACCGCGTACTCGATCATGATGCCGTTCGCGCCGCAGCGTCCCGAACAGCTCCTGCCGTTCGCCGCGCTCACCCAGTGGTCGGCGTCCTGTCTCTGGCAGGGCCAGGGCAACGTCGGCGACACCCACGTCAGCTTCGCCCACGCCGCGGCCAGCGGTTTCCGGGTGCCGATGGGCACCTCGGTCAACCTGATGCCGTTCCTGCACCCGTACGACGCCGCCCTGCGGGCGCAGACCCTGGCGGCCACCACCGGTCACCGGTTCGTGGCCGGTTTCGGACCCGGCGCGGCGGCCCTGCAACGAGGGGTGCTGGGCGCGCCGTACCGCAGCCAGCTCGGCGCGGTACGCGAGTACGCGACAATCGTGCGGTCGCTGTTGGAGCGCGGCGAGGTGCACCTCGAAGGGGAGTACTTCCACTGCGGGATGCAGCTGGCCCGCTACCCCCGTCCGGTCGTGGAGATCGGCCTGGGCGTGCTGCGGCCACGGATGGCGGAGCTGGCCGGAGAGGTCGCCGACGTGGCGATCACCTGGCTCACGCCCGCCGCGTACCTGCGCGACACCGTGCTCCCGGCGCTACGCCGGGGGGCCGAACGGGCCGGACGACCCACGCCACGGCTGGTCGCCGTCGTGCCGATGGCGCTGCGCCAGGCCGACCGTGACCCCGTCGCTTTGGCGCTGGCCAGCAACTCCGGGCACATGCGTCTGCCGCACTACCGCGACATGTTGCAGCGGTCGGGGATCTCCGTGGACGTGGCCGCGGACGCGCAAGCCAGCGGCCGGGCCCTGATCGACGGGGGTGCCTTCCTCTACGGCGACCCGGCCGAGCTGGCGCTGGGCATCAAGGAGTTCGTCGCGGCGGGCGTCGACGAGGTCGTGCTGAACATGTCCGGTGTGTGCGCCACGTACGGTTCGCGGCGGACCCTCGGCGAGCTGGAGACCGTCCTCGGGGAGACGGCACCATGAGTGCCCCGCCCCCGCCGGAGTTCCTCCAGGCGCCGGAGCTGCACCTGCGACGGCTGCTGCTCGTGGTCACCGGCTCGGCCTCGGCCAGCAACGTGCCCAACTGGTTGAACTGGCTCCGCGACACGTACGCCGACCTCGACGTCGCCGTGGTGGCGACCCGCAGTGCCCTGCGCTTCGTCACCCGCGACGCGCTCGCCCTGCGGACCGATCACCCGGTGGTCGTCGACGCGTGGGAGGACTGCACGCGGGCCCGGCACGTCGAGCATGCCGAGTGGGCCGACGCCGTCCTGGTGTACCCGGCGACCTTCCACTTCGTGGCCCGGTTCGCTCTGGGTCTCGCGGATTCCCCGGCCCTGTTGACGCTGCACTGCACCAGCGCGGCCATCGGCCTGGCGCCGGCGCTGCCGCCGGGCGGGCTGGACAGCCCGGCGTTCCAACGACACTGGGCGACGCTGGCGCAGCAGCGCAACGTCGCCCTCGTACCACCGATGCCCGCGCGCAGCCTCACCACGGGCCGCGACGACGGTTGGGTGTGCCCCCCGCTGCCGGAGGCCCTGCGCCGGCTCGAGGAGCGTCGCCTGGGCCTGCTCGGTGGTGTCGAGGCGGTTCTGGCTGGTGGGGCAGCGGCATGACGGTGGCGACGATTGCACCGGCGGGGCGCGACTTCGGCACCGAGCTGCTGCGCACCACGGTCCGACCACTGCCGGTCGGCGGTTACCAGTGGCGACGCAGCATCGGCACGCTGGCGCCGACACCGTTCGTCCCGGCGGTCGACGACGTCGTCGTGGCGCTGCCCGCACCGGGTCCGGTGCGCTGGGTGGCCGGTGTGCCCGACGGCGACGCGCGGACGTACCACGTGCGCGGCGACCACGCGGTGGCCGGGCGACTGCTCCGCGACGGCCCGGACGACGCTCTCGTGCCGATCCTGCACGGGCTCGGCAGGGCCCTGCGTCACCTGCATGACCAACCCGTACCGGCGGGGGTCGGCACGAGCCGCCCGCGCGGGTTCACCCGGCTCACCACCTGGCTGGACGGGCGGTCGCCGCAGCCGAGGACGGCGTACGCCGAGTCTCTCCTGCTCCCCCGGCTCGGCGTCGACGCCCTGCGACGGATCCGGGCGTACACCGAGCGGATCGCGACCGCGCCGGCCGTGTTGTGTCACGGCGCACCCGGTCTCGGCTCGCTGGTGCCCGCCGAGGCGGATCCCACCGAGGCGGACGCGCTGATCGGTGAGGACCTCTGCGCCGCCCCGTGGGAGTACGACCTCGGTTGGGTGCTGGGCGAGCTGGTCGAGCTCCAGTGGTATCGCGGTGGTGACCGCCCGGCCTGGCAGCGGCTGATCACCGCGCTGCTCGACGGGTACGGGCGCGACCTAGTTGACCGGTGGCAGGAGTGGGTCGCCTTCCGGGTGTTGCTGCACATCCACGACTACACGGCCTATGTCGGCTGGGAGTCGGACGTCTTCGCCAGGTACACGGGTTTCGCCCGGTACCTGCTGTCCTCCTGAGGAAGAATCATGACCGTCCCGCCCGGGTCCTCGAACCTCCGTCGACTGCACCGTCGCAGACTGTCGAACGGGCTGCGGGTGGTGCTGCTCCCCCACTGGCCGACGCCGCGTTGCGCCGTGAGCGTGCATCACGCCACCGGGTTCCGGTCGGAGCTGCCCGGTCAGGAGGGGCTCGCCCACCTGGTGGAGCACCTGATGTTCCGGGGCAGTGAGAGTCTGCCCTCGGGAAGCTTCTACGACGACCTGCACCCGCTCGGTGGCACGGCGAACGGCACCACGCACGCCGACTACACCGACTACTACCAGGTGCTCCCGGCCGAGGCCCTGGAGCAGGCGTTGTTCCGTGAGGCGGATCGGCTGCGCGCACCGGCGTTCACCGACGGGGAGTTGGCGACCCAGCTCGTCGAGGTGGGCCGGGAGATCCAGGTGATGCGCGACAGCCGGTTGTACGGCAACCTGCCGTGGCCAGGGCTGCCGGCGGTCATGTTCGGCTCGTTCGCCAACGCCCACGACGGGTACGGCGAGGTGAGCCGGCTGGCCGACCTGACGGTGGACGACTGCGCCGCGTTCTTCGACGCCCACTACGTGCCGTCGGGCGCGGTGCTGACGATCGTCACGCCGCACGCCCCGGATCAGGTGTGGCCGCTCGTCGAGCGGCACTTCGGTGTGGTGCCGGCCCGGGCCGGTGTCGCGTCCCGCGACGTAGCCGAGCCGCCGCCGGGCGAGCACCGGGTGGCCGAGCAGTCGGTCGAGGGGGCGACGCGGACGGCGGTGGCGTTGGGCTACCGGCTACCGGATCCGCACCTGGCCCTGACCGACTACGTCGCGCACATGGTGCTGGCCCGGCTCACCAGCCGTTGGCGATCGGAGCGGGCCGCCGTACGCACCAGCGCCGGGTGCGGGTTCTTCGGGCCGCTGGACACGTTGGCGCCGGACGCCTTCGTGGTCACCTCCGTGCTCCCGGGCGACCTCACCCCGGACGATTTCGTCGCGGACCTGTTGGCCGAGTGGGGGCGGCTGGATGATTCCACCCTCGACCGGGGCCGGGTGCGTCGGGCGGCGCAGGAGTTGTCCGGTGAGCACCGCCGTCAGCATGCGGGGCTCGTGGACCGTTGCCGCGCCCTGGGCCGTTTCGAGCTGCTGTTCGGCCGGGCCGAGCTGGTCTATGAGCTGCCCCGACTGATCAGCGACACGTCCGCCGGGCAGGTGGCGCGGGCCGCGCACACCCTGGCCGGGGAACCCCGCGCCCTGCTCGTGGCGGGTCCTCCAGTCACCACGCGGACGCCGCCCGCACCGGCGCCCCGGCCGGTCGCGGTGCCGCCGGCGCCCAGCGGCGGCCCGCTGCGCAGCGCCGCGGAGTTGGGTGTCACCGCTGCCGGCCCGCTGGTGCCGCCGGCGCTGGGTGAGCCGGTGCCGCCGGCGCTCGGCGGGGCGCGCGAGGTGTGCCTGGACAACGGGCTGCGGGTGGTCGCGGTGCCGGATCACCGGGGAGAGCTGGCGGAGATCCGGCTGCGGGTGCCGCTGGGCCCGTACGGCTGGGGGTTTCCCGACCGGGTCGACTTCCTGTTGCGGGCCCTGAGCGCGCAGGCCGACGCGGCGGGCCGGGCCGCGACGCTCGGTGGTGGCCTGCACCTGTCCCAGGACGGGCAGTGGGCGGACCTGAGTGGCTGGGTGCCGGTCACGCGCCTGGCCGCGCTGATGTCCGTGGTGAGAGATGTCCTGAACCCCGGTCCGCTGCCCGCGTGGCGGCCGTTGCCGGTACGTCGCAGCGTGCCGCCCTCGCCGCAGCAGCGGATGGATGAGGCGCTGCGCCGACGCTGGGCGGGGGCCGAGGCGTCGGCGGCCCCACCGACCGAGATGACCGTCCTGCATCGTCACGTGTTCCGTCCGGCCGGGGCCACGCTGGTCGTGGTCGCCCCGGCGGATGCCGTGACCGTGCTGGCCAACGTGGCGGCACCGCTCGTGGATTGGGTCGGGGACGCCGCGACGCCGGTGGCCCCCGACCTGCGCGGCGAGCCGGAGCTGCTCGTGCTGCGGGAGCCCGGTGGGGACGTCGCGCATCTGAGTCTCAGCGGACGGGAGCCGGACGAGGGGTCGCCGGAGGCGGCCCGCTACCTGACGACGGCGTTGCTGGGCGGGTACACCGAGGCCCGGTTGGTGGCCCGGTGCCGACGGCTGGGCCGCGCCGACCACGTGCTGCTCGCGCGGCGCGACGTGCTGGCCGGGCACCGGCGGGCGTCGGTGCGGCTGGCCGTTCCGCGCGAGGCGCTCGGGCAGGCGGTGGCGGACGTACGGGCCGAGGTGGGTGCCCTGATCGCCGAGCCGCCGCCGGTCGAGGAGGTGGAGGCGGTCCGCCGGTACTGCTCCGCGCAACTGTTGTCGGCCTTCGACTCGCCGGCGGCGCTGGCGGACGCGCTGCGGCACACCACCGCGGCGGGACGTGGGCTGCACTGGCTGGTGCGGCGGCCGGAGCTGCTGCGGGCGCCTCGGCCGGAGGATCTCAGCGCGGCGGCGCACGACCTGTTCGGCGCGCTGTGGCACGTCGTGGTGCTCGGCGCGGTGCCGGCCGATCTGACCCCGGCCGACCTGACCGGGTAGCGCGAAATCGTCGACTTTCCATTACAGAAAGGGTAGAGTTTCCATCATGGAAAGAGAACATGTGGACATGAATCGGATCACCCCCGACGAGGCACGCCAGGCACTGGCCGACGTCGACGAGGGACGCGAGCAGGTGGCCCGCCGGGCCGTGGCGCCCTGGTGGTACCACGTCGGCATCGGCGCCTCACTGCTCTTCGCCTTCGCCTCGGTGTCGATCGGCTGGGACTGGATCCCCTTCGGCGTCGTCGGCGGCCTGTTCCTCGGCCCCTACCTGGTCACCCTGGCGGCCAAGCACTTCACCGGGGTCTCCCTGGACCGGTTCCAGGCCACGCCCGGTGCACGCCGGATCAGCCTGGTCATCGGGATCCTCGTGCCCGCGCTGATCCTGGTCGGGCTCGTCCTCGAGTGGGGTCTCGACCTGCGCGGCGCGATGGCCGCCGTGGGGGTCCTGGTCATGGTGCTGGTGATCGTCCTGGGCCGCCGACTCGACGCGGTACTCACCCGGGAGCTTGGCCGGCCGGCATGAGATCAGGGCTCGACGAGACCATCCACCCGATCAACCGGCTCCAGATCTGTGCCCAGCTCAGCGGCGTCGAATCGCTGTCGTTCGCGGCCATCCGCGACGGGCTCGGGGTCAGCGACTCGGTGCTGAGCAAGCAGCTCAAGGTCCTCCAGGAAGCGGGGTACGTGACGCTGCGCAAGGAGCCATTCAATTCTCGAATCCACGCTTGGGTGGCCCTGACCCCGCTCGGTAGAACTGTCTACACCGCACACATGGCCGCGCTTCGGGAGATCGCCGAAGGGCATGCCGCTCACCCACCGACCGGCCCGCACTGACTCGCGCGGCCGGAGACACCCGGAACGGAGGAACGACCTGTGACGCCAGCCGGCCCGCCGAAGAGAACGCACGTCGCGTTCATGTCCGTGCCGCTGCACGGTCACGTGAACCCGATGCTGGGCGTGGCCGCCGAGCTGGTCGGCCGGGGCCACCGCGTCACGTTCGCCACCGGTGCGGGCTTCGCACCGCTGATCGCGGAGACGGGCGCCACGCCCGTGCCGTACACCTCGACCTTCCCCTCCGCCGGCCGTCCTGGCAGCGGCTGGCTTCCGGCCGACGACGACGGGCGCCGCGCCGCACTGGCCTTCGACCGGGAGCGCGCCGCCGCCCTGCCCCAGCTGGCATCGGCGTACGCCGACGACCGACCCGACCTGGTCGTGTACGACACGGTCACCGCGTACGCCCCGGTGCTGGCGGCCCGGTGGGGGGTGCCCGAGGTGCAGTTCTCCCCCACCCACGTGTTCCCCCGGGGCAGCGAGGAGCGGATCGGCTCGCCGGTGCGCCTCGCCCCCGAGACCCGCCCCTGCGTGGTGGCTCTCCCCCGGTCGCTTCAGGTCGCCGCCGACGCGGTGGGCGGCGAGCACCACTTCGTCGGCCCGATCCCCTGGCGGCGCGTCGCCGACGGCGACTGGACGGGCCCGGCGGGCCGCCCGGTGGCCCTGATCTCCCTCGGCACCACCTACAACCGGGCGCCGGGGGTCTTCACCGCGTGCGCCGAGGCGTTCGTCGGCGGCGGCTGGCACGTGGTGGTCGCCACCGGGGCAGCCGTGGACCCGGCGGCGCTGGGCACCCTGCCGTCCGACGTGGAGGTGCACCGCTGGGTGCCCCAGGTGCGCGTCCTCGAACAGGCCGCCGTCTTCGTCACCGCGGGTGGCACCGGCAGCGTCCTGGAGGGGCTGACGCACGGCGTACCGCTGGTGGTGGTGCCGCAGGGGGTCGAACAGTTCGTCACCGCCGCCCGCGTCGACGCCCTCGGTCTGGGCCGGATGATCCGGCCCCCGGACGTCACCGCGCAGGCGGTACGCGCGGCCGTCGAGGACGTCACGACCAGCGCGCGGGTGTCCGCCGCGTTGGCCGCGATGCGCGACGAGATCGCCGCCTCGGGCGGCGCCCGCGCGGCCGGCGACGTCATCGAGGCACACCTGCGGGGAGCCGGCACGCCCCCGCGACGGCAGGAAGGAGTTGTGGCATGACGACCAGGGTGGCGTCCGCCGTCCCGGCCACCGCCGAGACGACCGCCGGGCCGGAGCAACCCGCCGTGCGGGTACGCGGCCTCCGAATGGCCTACGACGAGCAGGAGGTGCTGCGCGGCATCGACCTCACCGTCGAACGGGGGGAGATCGTCGCCCTGCTCGGCCCGAACGGGGCGGGCAAGAGCACCACGATCGAGATTCTCGAGGGCTTTCGGCTCCGCTCGGCCGGAGAGGTGAGCGTGCTCGGGGTCGACCCGGCCCACGGCGACGAAGCCTGGCGGGCGCGGCTCGGCATCGTCCTGCAGTCCTGGCGCGACCACGCCAAGTGGCAGGTCCGGGAGCTGCTGCTGCACTTCCGCTCGTTCTACCGCCCGTACGACCGCCTCGGCTCCAACGGGTCGTGGGACGTCGACGACCTGCTCACCGTGGTCGGGCTGACCGAGCAGGCGCGCAAGCCGATCGGGACTCTCTCCGGCGGCCAACGTCGTCGCCTCGACATCGCCATCGGCATCGTCGGGCGTCCCGAGGTGCTGTTCCTCGACGAGCCGACGGTCGGTTTCGACCCGGAGGCCCGGCAGGACTTCCACGAGCTGATCCGCCGGTTGGCGCAGGAACGGATGACGGTCCTGCTGACCACCCACGACCTGCACGAGGCGGAGAAGCTGGCGGACCGCGTGCTGATCCTCGCCGGCGGAGGCATCGTCGCCGGGGGG
Source organism: Micromonospora luteifusca (assembly GCF_016907275.1). Classification (NCBI taxonomy): domain Bacteria; kingdom Bacillati; phylum Actinomycetota; class Actinomycetes; order Micromonosporales; family Micromonosporaceae; genus Micromonospora; species Micromonospora luteifusca. Next base: position 6,672,718 of record NZ_JAFBBP010000001.1, on the reverse strand, counting down.
ACGGTCGAGGAGCTCGGCCGGCAGTTGGGCGGTGACGCCGAGGTGACGTGGGTCAGCGCGGGCCGGCCCCACCGTGCACGCACCGCCGACGTGTCCGGTTTCGTGCGGGAACTGCTCCAGGGCGACGGCGACGTCGAGGACCTGCGAGTCAACCGGCCGGCGCTGGAGGACATCTACCTGGCGATGGTGCGAGACGCGGAGGGCACCCGATGAACACCACCTGGAACGCGGTCGGGCAGGGCGTGCGCCGAGGCGTGACCGAGCTGCGTCACGTGCTGGGCAACGCCCAGGATCTGGCCAGCAACCTGATCTGGCTCGTCGGTCTGCTCGCCCCGATCTACTTCCTCCGCGACGACCAGCTCGCCGGCTCCGACCTGTCGGTCGCCACGTTCGTGCTGCCCAGCCTGCTCAGCATGTGCGTCGGTTTCAACGGCCTGCTCATGCTCGCCCAACTGCTCGTGGTCGAACGGGAGGACGGCACCCTGCTGCGACTCAAGGCCCTGCCGCAGGGCATGGTGTCGTACCTGATCGGCAAGATCGTGCTGATCTCCGGCATGGTGCTGGTCGCGTGGGTCGTCGTGCTCGGCACCGGCGCGGTGCTGGTGGAAGGCCTGCAACTCGGCGAGGCGCGGCGCTGGCTCACCCTGCTCTGGGTGTTCCCCCTCGGCCTGCTCGCGATGCTGCCCCTCGGCGCGGTCATCGGCTCGGTGATCGAGAGCCCGCGCAGCATCGGCCTGGTCATGCTGCCGGTGCTGACTCTCGCGGCGCTCTCCGGGATCTTCTACCCGATCTCCGGGTTCCCGACCTGGCTGCAGGTGGTGGCGCAGGTGTTCCCGCTGTACTGGCTCGGCCTCGCCGCACGCTCCGCGCTGCTGCCCGACAGCGCCCTGGCCGCCGAGATCGGCGGCTCCTGGCAGCACTGGGAGACGTTCACGGCGCTCGGTGTGTGGGCCGTCGTGGGACTGCTCGCCGCGCCGGTCGTCCTGCGCCTGATGGCCCGCCGGGAGTCGGGCTCGACCATGGCCCGGCGTCGCGACCTCGCCCTGGACCGCCGCCCCACCTGACCCGCCCACCCGACATCGACACCGAGGAGACCACAATGTCCCGTCTGGCCGAAGACCTCGTCCTCCTGCTGCTCGACGACTCCAGCGGCCGCAGCACCGTCGACATGAACCGTCGCCACCGCGCCGTCGGCGCCGCCGTCCTGCTCGACCTCGTCCGCGCCGGCCGGATCAGGATCCCGGTCACCCCGGAGGGCAAGGAGCCCCGGGTGGACGTCCTGGACACCACCCCGACCGGAAATCCCGCCCTGGACGCCGCCCTGCGCCGGATGGGCACGAAGTCGATGAAGGTCGGCTGGGCGGCGGACAACCTCGGGCAGGTCTGCTGGAAGCCGCTGCTGGAGCTGCTGGCCACGGACGGCGCCATCCGGCTGGAGGAGCAGCGGACGCTCGGTCTGATCAAGACGAAGACCTGGCCGGCCGAGGACGGCACCCGTGAGCGGACCATCCGCCAGGCGATCGCCGCGGCACTCGGCGGTGCGCACCCCGACGAGGAGACGTCGGTGTTGATCACCATCCTGCACGCCATCGGGGCGGTGCCCGGCGCGGCGGACGACGCCACGCGGGCCCGGGCCGCCGAGATCGCCCGCTCCGGCTGGGCGTCCGGCCCTCTGCGTGAGGCCTTCCACGGCCTCGACACCGCCTGGCTCGTCACGCTGTACGCGGGCTGACCGTGCCATGGCCACCGCGGAAACCATCCTGATCGTCGATCACCAACTGCCGACGCCCGACCGGGACTCCGGGTCCCTACGCCAACACCGCATCATCGAGGAGCTGCTCGGCCTGGGCCATCAGGTGCTCTACTTCCCGCTGAACGCGACAGCCGGTCCGGCGTACGCCGATCGGCTGCGGCAACTCGGCGTCGGAGTGCTCGGCGACCGCCGCCAACAGGAACGTTTCCTCGCGGCGGAGGGTCACCGCCTCGGCGTGGCACTGCTGTGCCGCCCCGAGCCCGCGGTGGAGATGCTCGCCCGGGTGCGGGACAACGCGCCCGGATGCCTGGTGGTGTACGACACGGTCGACGTGCACTTCCATCGACTACGGCGACAGGCGGCGCTGGCCGCGGCCGAGGGCGCACCGGACCGGTACGTCGTACGTGCCCGCGCGGAGAGCATCCGCGCCCTTGAGCTGATGCTGGTCCGCGAGTGCGACGTCGCGCTCGTGGTCTCCGAGGAGGAGCGCCGGTTGCTGCTGGACGAGGCACCGGGCGCGAGCGTCGAGGTGCTGTCGAACATCCACCGTCCGGTGCCGCCGACCCGATCAGCGGCCCCGTCGACCCGGATCGTCTTCGTCGGCAACTACCTCCATCAGCCGAACACCGACGCCGCGCGGTGGCTGTGCGCCGAGGTGATGCCGGCGGTCTGGAGGGAGGTGCCGGAGGCGACTGTCGACCTCGTCGGCGACGGCGCGTCCCCGGCGATCATGGCGCTCGCCGGGGACCGGGTGACGGTGCACGGCTGGGTGCCGGACCTGACGCCCCTCTATGCCCGCGCGCGGGTGGCGGTCGCTCCGTTGCGCTACGGCGCCGGGGTGAAGGGCAAGGTCGGCGAGGCGATCGAGCACGGTGTGCCCGTGGTGGGCACACCGATCGCCTTCGAGGGCATGGGCCTGGCGCCCGGCCGGGACGTGCTGGCGGGCGAGACGGCCGCCGAGGTCGCCGCGCACCTCGTGCGGGTCCTACGCGATGACGCACTCGCCCAGCGGCTCGCCCGATCGGCGGGACCCGCCCTGGCGTCCCGCTGCGACACCGCCGCGGCCCGCGCGACACTCGTACGTCTGCTCGCCCGCCGCGCGACGGCGCTGATCTGAGTTTCCGATGCCCAGTCGTCACGCACCTGCGGGCCCCACGGCACCGGTCGGGGTGCGCGTCCCGCGGGTCGGTCCGAGCCCCGACAGCGCGGGTGTTGATAATCGGTCACACCAACCAGGAACTCGGCCGGTGGCACACCGTGCACGTGCCCGACGGGGGGCGGGCCGCGCCGAGACAGAAGCGGAAGGTCTTGAAGTCAGTCGCATGGCCACTCAGATTGTTCAGCCTGAATTCGGGCAACGGCTACGCCGACTACGAACCGACCGTGGGATGTCCCAACGGGACCTGGCCGTCGGTGTGGTCAACCAGTCCTACATCTCGCTGCTCGAATCCGGGGCGCGGGTGCCGACGCTCGATGTCGTGATGCACCTGGCCGAGGTTCTCGGCGTACCGATGCAGGCTCTCGCCACCGACGCCGAGACGGTCGCCGGGCCGTCCCCGGAGGAGCCGTCCCCGGAGTCCCGGTCCGCCGAGTCCGAGCTGGCCCGGAAGCTGATCACCAGCAGTGCCCTCGACCAGGGCGACCTGGACCGGGCCGAGCGGGAGCTGACCGAGGCCTACCAGGCCGCCCGACGGGAGAACCGGACGTTGGCGGTGGTCAGTCGTGGGCTGGCCCTGGAACGACTGCTGGAGCAACGCAACGACCGCGCCGCCCGCTACACCCTGCTCACCGAGCTGGTCGACGCGGCGGCGGCGACCGGCGTACCGGAGGCGCTGGTGCGCACGAGGATCGCGCTGAGCGGCGCGGCCCGCGACGTGGGCCGGCTGGCCGAGGCGTTCACCCAGATCGAGCTGGCGGATCAGGAGATCGCCCAGACCGGGTTCGTCCATGGCGCCGAGCACATCCGGCTGCACGCCGTGCACATCTCGGTGCTCAGCGACGCCGGTGGGGGCGCCGAGGTGCCTCGGATCGTGGACCGCATGTTGGCGATGGCCGACAAGCTGGACATTCCCTCGATCTGTGGGCGGGCGCACTGGGTCGCCAGCATCGCCCTCGCCCGCAACGGGGAGATCCAACGGTCGCTGGAGCATCTGCGCGCCGCCCGGGAGATGTTGGCGAACCCGGCCACGTCCCTGCGCGACTGGGCCCGCTTCGCGGCGGCCGCCGCATCGGCCCTGATGGACGCCGAGGCGGGCCTTCCGGAGATCACGTCACACATGCTGGCGGCCCGTGCGGCGATGGCCGCCGCCAAGAGCGCGGCCTCCCCCTCGGCCGCCGCGAGCCTCGAGGTCCGCTACGCGCTGGCCACCGGCGACCCCGAGCGCGCTCTGGAGATCGCCACCACCGTCGACGAGACCGACCTGCCCGGGATCGAACGGGTGCGCTTCGTCCTGGCCGTCGGCCGCGCACAACGCCGGTGTGGCCGGGTGGAGGAGGCGGTGGGCTCGCTGCGTCGTGCCGCCCAACTGGCCGAGGCGGCGGCGGCGTACCAGCGGGCGAGCCAGATCTGGCGCGAGATCAACGACGCCAGCTAGTGGTGCCGGCGGTCGTTGAACCGACCGGAGACACCGCGCACGAGAAAGTCCTCCGCCGCCGGATGGCTGCGGAGGACTTTCTCGTTTGGTGGTCCGGTCGCGGTCCCTCGCCGCCGCGACCGGATTCCTGCTGTCATGTGTGGTCGACCGGTCACCACGGCCAGTCTTCGAGGGCAACGGATGCGGGCTGGGGGGCCGTCTCCTCCGGGCCGGCGACGGCCAGCGGCAGGCCCGCCAGGAGTTCGTCGGCGCTCACCGCGCCGATGGCGAGAGCAGCCACCGGTGCGACCAGGACGATCATCGGCAGCACCAGGCGGACGAGTCGGTTGACATCGGGGCGGGAGGCTGAGTGCGTCGTCATGCCTCATTTTCTACTGGCCCGCTCGCCGCGAAGGGCAGCCTGCTTCGAAATCTTTGTGGATGCCGTTGAGGAACTGATGACCGCCGTGGCACCCGTCGACCGATCCGCAGTCATCAACGATGACTACACGGTGGTGACCGCTTGCTGAACGCATCCTGGAAGTCCCCTGTGAAACTACCCTCCTGGTCAGAGGCTTGACAGACGCCCCCCGGCGGTCTTGACGACAACCAGACCCGTTATTACTCTGATGACAGGTCTTCGATGACAACAGTCAACTGATGACAGTCGAACAGACGGGGGTCGAAGTGAACGAGCGTGAACTGCAAGCGTTTGTCGCGGTGGCCGAGCACGGCCGCATGGACCTCGCCGCGAAGGCGCTCGGTTACTCGCAGCCGGCGGTGAGCTACCAGATCAAGTGCCTGGAGACGACGCTCGGCACCAAACTCTTCATCCGCACCTCGTCCGGTGCGACGATCACCCGCTCGGGCGCCCTGATGCTGCCGTCCGCCCAGGCCGTCCTGACCCTCCTGCGGGGCATCAAGGCGACGACCGAGGACCTCGCGAAGGCCGCCGCCTGAACGACGGGCACGACACCCCTCCCCCACAGCGGTGCCACCGCGACGTCGAGGCACCCCGGACCGGCAACCCCATCTCACGCACGGAGGACACGGTGCAGCGTCACGGAATCGGCAGGCTCATCTCCGCGGCCGGCGGCACCGCCGACGGCATCACCGCCACGATCGGCGACCTCGGGGCGGAAGCCGTCGCCGCGATGGCGATCGGCGAGCTGCTGCATCGGGCGGACCTGCCGCCGGGACCCGAGGCCACCGTCCACCTCTGCCTCCGCCACGGCACCACCACCATCCGGTACGGCGTCGAAACCGGACCCGCGGGGGTCACCAGCCGTCCGCACCGGCACGGGGACGAGCCGAGCGTCGCGCCCGACGTGACAGTGACCCAGGACCTCACCGAGGTGATCCGCAGTCTGTTCGGGCCCCGCGGCACGCAGAGCAGTGCCAGCCGGGTGATCCGCTGGGGGCACCTCGAAGACCCGACCGCGTTCGACCGGCCACTGCCCACCTACGACGTGGTCCGTCGACTCGTGGACGCCCTGGACCGGCCGTACGCCATCGGCCTGGCCGAGCTCTGCGTCCGCTACGGCTCGGACAAGTGGGGTCATCACACCTACCCGCGCCGGTACGAGCAGCACTTCGACCACCTGCGCGACCAGCCCCTCACCATCCTGGAGATCGGCGTGGGCGGGTTCGGCGACCAGGGGCGCGGCGGCGCGTCACTGGAGGTCTGGCGGCGCTACTTTCCCCGCGCCCTCGTCTACGGCCTCGACATCGTCGACAAGTCGCACCTGAGCACCGGACGGGTCACTGTCCTGCAGGGCGACCAGTCGTCCCCCGCCGACCTGGCCCGGGTGCTGGAGGTGACGGGAAGGCCGGACATCGTGATCGACGACGGCAGCCACGTCAGCCCGCACCTGCTCGCCTCCTTCGCGTACCTCTTCCCGCACCTGCGCGACGGCGGCCTGTACGTCATGGAGGACCTTCAGACGTCGTACTGGCCGTTCTTCGGCGGACGGGCCAGCACCTACACCGACCCGGCCACGAGCCTGGGGTTCCTCAAGACGCTGATCGACGGCCTGCACCACGAGGACATCGTGGGCCGGGCACCCGCCTCGACCGACCCGGACATCGGTGGGCTGCACTTTTACCACAACCTGGCGTTCATCGAGAAGGAGCGCAACCTCGACGGCGGAGCCCCGTCCTGGATCCCCCGTGGCGTCAAACAGGCCGCCCGGGTCAGCGGCTGAGGCGCGTCAACGGCCGGCGTAATCCACCCCTTCCACGGCGTGATCCACTCCATTTCGCCGACCTGGCGGTATCCGAGCCGCCTCGAAACCCCAACCTCGGCGACATGGTGTGGATCAGGCGGAGAGGGGTGCGGTGTTGCATGGCGCAGGCTCGGCGCACATCAGGTCCCAGCACGGGCCGCGGCGGCAGTCCGGCTCCTACGGTGCGGCGCGGTCGTCGTACGTCGCCTGGTGGCGGCGGATCTCGGCGTGATGGTCGGCGGACCACGCCGCCAGGGCCAGGACGGTGGAGAGCAGTGACGTGCCCAGTTCGGTGAGGGCGTACTCGACCCGGGGCGGGACTTCGGGGTAGGACGTCCGGGTGACGAGGCCGGTGCGTTGCAGGTGCTTCAGGGTCAGCGTGAGCATGCGCTGGGAGATGCCGGGGATCGCGTCGCCCAGGTTCGAGTAGCGGACGGGGCCGTCGGCGAGCGTGCCGATGATCAGGACGCTCCACTTGTCGCCGACGAGGTCCAGCACCTCGCGGATGAAGTCGGCGTCCTCGTCGTTCCAGTGCGCGCAGGGCCCCGGAGCGGCCCGGACGTTCGCCCGGACGTTGGTGCGTCGCCGTCGAAGATCCCCTGCACCCATCCTCGCCGCCCCTCTCGCCAGCCCCTTGCCACGCACATGAATGTACCTTTTGTGGCCCTCCGATTCTGATGCATGATGGCGCTACGAACAAGAAGTGAGAATCGAGGAGGAGTGCCATGAAGATCGAGTTCTGGTCGGACATCGTCTGCCCGTACTGCGGGCTGATGGACCACCGGCTCCACCAGGCCCTGGACCGGTTCCCGTACGGCGATCAGGTGCAGGTGATCCACCGGTCGTTCCAACTACACCCCGACCTGCCCCGCGCGGGTGTCAGTCAACGGGAATTGATCACGATGGCCGGGGCTCCCGCGACGACGGTCGACCAGGTGCTACGGCCGATCGAGCGGGCCGCCGAGGCGGAGGGCCTGACGCCCTACCACGCGGTCGACCGCACGCTCGGGCCGACGGATTTCGCCCATGAGCTGCTCGCCTACGCGACCGACCAGGGCCGCGGCAACGAGATCTGGACGGCGATGTTCCGGGCGCACTTCGGGCAGGCCCGCAAGCTGTGGACCGCCGACGAGGTCATCGATTTCGCCGCCGAGGTGGGCCTGGACCGCGCCGGGGCCGCCGAGGCCCTGCGAAGCCGCCGCTACCGGGCTCGCGTCGCAGCCGACCAGCGCGAGGCGCAGCGTCTCGGGGCCCGTGGCGCGCCGTTCCTCGTGTTCGACGGCCGCTTCGCCGTGCCCGGGGCGATCGGCCTCGACGACCTGCTCGCGGTCATCAGCAAGGCGTGGGACGAGAGCCACCCGACGCCGCAGCCGCTGCCGGTTGTCGGTGCCGCCGAGGGCATGTGCGCCCCGGACGGCTGCGCGGTGCCCGACCGCACCGGGTGATCCGCTCAGCGCGAATTTCCGACTGAGCCGTCGCGGCGCTGAGCCTGCCGGCGCTCACCGGTCTACTCTCCCGACCGAGACGACCAACTCACCGGGAGTAGAGCATGGGCCTCATCCACATCGAACTGTTCGCGACCCTCGACCTCGTCGGGCAGGCGCCCGGCGGCCCCGACGAGGACCCGGCGGGGTTCCCGTTCGGCGGCTGGCAGGCGCCCCTGCTGGACGAGGTCGCCGGGTCGCAGGTTCGCGCCGCGTACGAGGGCACGGACGCCCTCCTGCTCGGCCGGCGCACATACGACATCTTCGCCGCCTACTGGCCGCACCAGGAGGGCGGCGAGGACAACGAGATCGCCACGCTCTTCAACAGCATCCCGAAGTACGTGGCGTCCGGCGGCAACCCCGACCTCTCGTGGGCCGGGTCCACCCAGCTCGGCCCGGATCTGGCCGGCGCGGTGCGCGAGATCCGGGACCGGCACGAGCACATCAAGGTCGTCGGCAGCCTCAACCTGGTGCAGACCCTCCTGCGCGAGAAGCTCTTCGACCGGCTCGACCTGTGGCTGCACCCGATCGTGCTCGGCGTCGGCAAGAAGGTGTTCGACGGCGGTGCGGTGCCCACGAACCTCACACTCCTCGAACCGCCGGTAGCCAGCTCGAAGGGCACCGTGTACCTGCGCTACGGGCTCGCCGGGGGCACGCCCGCGACGGGCGACATGGCCGCACCCGATCGCGGTGCCGGGCGCGACGACTGAAGCCTGTGCACCACCACCGGAGACCCCGCCGAGGTGCGGACGCCGAACGCCGAGGTGACGGTCTCCCCGTCGCCGGCCGACCAGCAGGAGTTCCAGCGGCTGGAGAAGACCTTCGAGGCGCGGCTGGGAATCTACGCCGTCGACACGGGCACTGGCCGCACCGTGGAGTACCGAGCCGACGAACGGTTCGCGTACGCCTCGACCTGGAAGGCGTTGGGCGCCGCCGAGGTGCTGGACGACACCACGGACGCCGAGCTGGATCGGGTGGTGCGGTACTCGGCGCAGGACCTGGTGCCGCACTCACCGATCACCGAGAAGCACGTCGCCAGGGGCATGAGCCTTCGTGCCCTCGCCGACGCCGCGGTGCGCTACAGCGACAACACGGCCGGCAACCTGCTGCTGCGTCCCCTCGGCGGGCCGCAGGGGTTCGAGACGAGACTGCGCGAGGTCGGTGACACGGTCACCGACCCCGCCCGCTACGAGACCGCGCTCAACGAGGCGGCGCCGGGCGACAAGCGGGACACCAGCACCGCGCGGGCGCTGGCGACCGACCTGCGGGCGTACACCGTCGGGGACGCCCTGGAGGCCGCGGACCGCGACCTTCTGGGCGGTTGGCTGCGAGGCAACACCACCGGCGCGACGCTGGTCCGCGCCGGGGTGCCCGCCGGCTGGGTCGTCGGGGACAAGACCGGGACCGGAGGGTACGGCACCCGCAACGACATCGCCGTCATCTGGCCGCCCGACCGCGCCCCGATCGTCCTCGCCGTGCTGTCCACCCGCGACAAGAAGGACGCCACCGCCGACGACGCCCTCATCGCCCAGGCCACCAAGGTCGTCGTCGCCAGGCTCTGACCAGCGGGGCGCGAACGATGCCGTCCGGTGGCATCATCGCCTCATGAACGTTCGTCGATTGGCGGCCGTCGACATGTACGGCAGCCGAGGAACCCGTCGCCGACGGCTCATCATCCTGGCCGAGTTCCTCGTCGGCGTGGCTGCCATGGTGACGTTGGGCATCTGGCTGCTGGCGTCATCGAGCGGCCTCGGCGGCCGAGCAATCGGCCTGTGGTTCATCGGCGCGGGTCTCAACTACGCTCCGCTGTCGGTGTACGCGATCAAGCTGATGCGGCCCGGCGCCCTCGACGCCGAGTTGGCTGGCGTCGACATCGGCCGCGAACTGCGCCGCTACACCGTGCTTCAGCTGTGGTGCTTCGTGCCGCTCGCGCTCGTCGTCTTCGACCTCCACGACGCGCTCACCCGACGTCGGGCCCGAACGTCACCTCGGTGACCACCTCTCTGGCGACGTGACTCCCGCAGGTCGCCAACGTGCAGGTACGCCCGCGCGGCATCGACCAGGTACACGCCCCGATGCTCAGCTGGCAACCGCCGCCCAGGAGGCCGTCGCGCCGGCCGATGTTAGGTTCCCTGACATGACTGCGCAGATCACGGCCGCGCAGTTCCACGCGGCCGACGGTGTCGAGGACTGGCGCTCCCTCTACCACCTGGTCTCGGCCTACTTCCCGACCGGCTCGCTGTCCAAGGGCATCGCGCTCGTCGATGAGATCGGCCGGCTCGCCGACGAGGCCCAGCAGCAGTACCTCAACCTCGACCTGCGCGGCACCGGCGTCACGGTGAGCCTGAATCGGCGCGACATCTCGTTGGCCCGGCGCATCTCGGCCGCCGCCAAGGATCTGGGCATCCCCGCCGACCCGACCGCCGTCCAACTCATCAACGTCACCCTCGACGCACTCGCCGGCGCGGACGTGCTGCCGTTCTGGCAGGCGCTGCTCGGCTATCGGCAGATTGGCGACGACTACCTGTTCGACCCGTCGCGGCGCGGCCCGGGCTTCGGGTTGCAACCGATGGACGAGGCGCGCCCCCAGCGCAACCGCATGCACCTCGACATAGCTGTCCCACACGACCAGGCAGAGGCTCGCATCGCCGCCGCCCTGGCCGCCGGCGGCCACCTGGTCTCCGACGCGCACGCCCCCATGTGGTGGGTCCTGGCCGACGCCGAGGGCAACGAGGCGTGCGTCGCCACCTGGCTCGGCCGCGAATAACAGGACGGGGGCCCGACCAGCGTCGCCAGTCACGCCATGCCGGCCGGCGCCGGCTGCGCGCGGGCAACATCGGCGATCACAGGTGGGGCGCAGGCCGGTCCGGACCATCGCCGGGCCAACGGTGTCCACCAGCCGGCCGGACTTCGCCCCAGCCCCACCGTTCGGGCCATCGGCTGGGACGGTACGCGCCGACCCCGCCGCGGGTCTGATCTGGTTGATCAAACCCGGGCGGGGCCGGATGTGCCGTGTGCTTCTGACGACTGCCGTCAGGCTCCGAATGTCTGGGTGGCTGAGGGTCAGCCGAAGCAGTTCGGAACGGGTTGGTCGCTGCCGGTGCAGTTGGTGGGTCGGTTCTTGATGATGAGTGAGTTCTGATCCACCGTGATCAGGTTGTTGTTGGTGAAGATTCCGCCGGGCGGCAGGGTGGAATCGTTCTGGACGACCTTGGACTCCGTGAGGCTGAGCGTGCCGCGGTTGTAGATTCCACCGGCCTGCGAGTTCGGGCCCACGGCCTTGTTCCGTTCGACGTGAGTCCGTAGCAGCACGACAGTGCCGGTGCCCACGAAGATGCCGCCGCCGTGCTCGTTGCGGACGATGTTCTCGCTGATTCTGCTGTCCTCGATGACGAACTGGCCAATCTGGTTGAAGATGCCACCGCCACGTTGGAAGACCGAGTTGCGGTCGACCTTGCTGTGCTTCAGGTGGAAGTCGCCGTCGCTGAAGATGCCGCCGCCCTCGTTGCTGGCCGTGTTGTCGCTGATATCAGCGTTCGTGACCGTGGTGGTGGAGTTGATTCCACCTAGGACACCGCCACCACGGAAGTCCGCGAGGTTGTGGTCGATGCGCACATCGTCGAGCACGGCAACACGGCCGTTCGACACCCCGCCACCGTTACCGGTTATCGCAATGCCACCGGATGTGCGTACGACGTTGTAGCTCAGTCGGGTGTTTTCCACGGTGAGGTAGCCGTTGTTGTGAATGCCTCCGCCATTGAGCACGGCGGAGTTGTTGCTGATCGTGTTTCCGTTGCCCTCGTGCCCGCCCTTGTCCTTGTCGTCCCAGTTCTTATCCGTGCCGGTGTTCTCCGCAGGCGGTTCCGCCGCGGCGCCCTGGCCACCCGGGGCCTGCGCCGCCGGCCCGTTGCTGGGCGCCTCGGTGCTGGGCGCCTCGGTGCTGGGCGCCTCGGTGTTCGGCACCTCGGGGCTAGGTACCCCGGTGCTGGGCGCCCCGGTGCTAGGCACCTCGGGGCTAGGTACCCCGGGGCTGGGCGCCTCGGGGCTAGGTACCCCGGTGCTGGGCGCCCCGGGGCTGGGCGCCTCGGGGCTAGGCACCTCGGGGCTGGGCGCCCCGGGGCTAGGCGCCTCGGGGCTAGGTGCCCCGGTGCTGGGCGCCTCGGGGCTAGGTGCCCCGGTGCTGGGCGAGTCATTGCCGTAGTCGGTCTTGCCGCTGATCTTGGTGATGCCGAAGTTGGCGATCCCGCCACCGGCGCCAGCGGCCCGGTTGTGGACCACGTTGATGTGTTCGAGGGTGGCCTCGCCGCCGGCGCTGACCCGGATCCCGCCACCACCGGCGACGGTCGCTGAACCGCCCTTGATGGTGACATCGCGGAGCCTCAGGTTCCCGCCGACCCCGACCTCCAGGATCCGGAACGGTTCGGCGTTCGCCGCCCGGACGATGGTGGCGCCTTCGCCCTTGATGGTGATGGGTTTGGTGATGATCGGTAGGCCGTTGGGGCCACTGGTCCCAGGCGGTGTGACGACCGGAGCGAACGCGGTGAGGGTGTACGTGCATCGCTCAGCAAGTTTGAGGGACGCCCCGTTTCCGGCGTTGGCGTGCACAAGCGCGGCGATCAGCTCATCGGGGTCACAGGGCACCGCCCTCTCGCCGCCGTTGTGACCCTTGCCGTCGTTGCCGCCCGGGTCCTGTGCGCCTGGGGCTCGTCCGCCCGGATCCTGTCCGCCGTTGTCGTCGCCGGTTACTCGGCCGCGTTCGACGATGAACTGCTGCGCGGCCTTTTCGAGGCGGTCGTTGACGCCAGCAAGGGCGGACGCTCCGGTGACGCCGACGGCGCCGCTGACGGCGGCCAGCCCGGTCACTCCGGTCAGCCCGACCACAAGCCAGCGTGCCCGCCGGCTCCGTCCCGGCGGCCCGGGTTGAGCTGCTGCTTGGCTGACATTTCGGTGTTTCGGTAGATGATCGGACATTAGCGGAACCTCACCCTTCTCCAAACACAACAGGTCCGCACCGTCACTACGGTGCTGATAGCGACCAAATAGGGCCTTAGCTACCAGAACGGAACGTAGCAGAGGTTTTCTCGCATCGGACACAGACGCGAGAAGCAGACATGTTCGGGGCATCTGTCACACAGACCCCACGCACAGCAGTGGTCCCAGGGCTGTTCCTGGGCAACGCGTTCGACAGCAGGAGGGGGGCACGATCCGCAGGGCGCCGCCAGCGGTGACATCGAGGCCGAAGGGGACGCTGGCTCGCCGTAGTCGCCTTCACGCACGGGATGACGAGGCCGGCGCCAGCCTGGTGGTGGCCGAGCGCCGGCCGTCAGCGGGTCAGGCCGACCAGCGTCGCCAGTCGTGCCACACCGGCCGGCGCCGGCTGGGGCAACATCGGCGATCACGGTACGCGCAACGGCCCTGTCCCCCGCCGACCACGGCGTCCAAACCCGACGCGGCGCTCACCACTGACATCGACACCCTTCGGGCCGTCTGTGGCCAGGAGATCACCATGGCGGCGGCGGTGAAGTCGGGCGCACTGCGACTGAGCGGTGACGAGGACGCCAGGCGGCGCCTCACCGATCTGCTCCTGGCCCCGTTCACGCCCGCACCCCAGCCCGCCACGCCCAACCGGTGGCCATGAGACTGTTTGTGGTCTACCGTGGCCCGCCGTGCTCTCAAACGAACAGATAATCGGACAGGCCCTGGATCGGATCGAGGCAGGGTACGTCTTTCCGGTGAAGGTCGCGGACATCGACGCCGCGATCCGGCGCCGTCTCGCGGCAGGCGAGTACGACGACCTGGACGGGCCGGCGCTCTGCGAGACGGTGACCGCTCACCTTCAGCAGGTGTGCCCGGACAAGCATCTGCGGCTGCTGTGGTCGGACCAGCCGCAATCGCTGGATCCAGCGGACGAAGACGGCGGGCGGGCCGCGTTCCTCGCGCTGCTCAGGGCGGAAAACCAGGGGATCCGCCGGGTCGAGCACCTGGACGGGAACGTCGGGCTCATCGACGTGCGGCGCATTGCGTACGCCGACGAAGGCGCGGCCGCGATCGGCGCGGCCATGCAACTGGTCGCGCTCAGCTCCGCGCTCATCCTGGACCTACGCGCGTGCTCCGGCGGAACACCGGAGGGAGCTGCGATGTGGTGCAGCTACTTCTTCCGCGACGACCAGGTGCACCTCAACGACTTCTACGAGCGGTCCACCGGCGCCACACGCCAGTTCTGGACGACCGCGCACCTGCCCGGGCCGCGCTACGCGGACCGCCCGGTCTATGTGCTCACCAGCGCGATGACGTTCTCCGGGGGCGAGGACGTGGCATACACCCTTCAAGCGCACGGCCGGGCCGTCGTCGTCGGTGAGACGACGCGTGGCGGCGCGCATCCGACGGCCCGCCACCCGGTCACCGAACACATCCTCGTAACCGTGCCGACCGCCCGGACCATCAACAGCGTCACCGGCACCAACTGGGAGGGCGTCGGAGTGGTCCCCGATGTACCCGTCTCGGCAGACCAGGCCCTCGACACGGCGCTCAAGGCCATCTTGGGTGCCTAGGCTCGGATGCCGTGATGATGAGGGCCGGTCGCGAGTCCGCGATCTCCTACCGGGCCGCCGATGGCAGCGAGCTGCACTTGCTGGTCTTCGAGCCGGCCGAGGGCACACCGTCGCGCGCTGGCGTCGTCCTGTTTCATGGCGGCGCCCTCCGCGACGGATCGCCCGACGGGCTCGTCCCGCACTGCCGAGCATTGGCGTCGCGGGGAATCTTCGCGGTGTCGGCCGGGTACCGGCTGCTCGATCGTGGCGCTGCCAGCATCGACGACTGCCTCGCCGATGTGCGGCGCGCGGTCGAGCAGTTCGGCCGGCTGGCGGCGTCGCGCGGCCTCGAAACGCCGCACCTGGCCGCCGGCGGCAGCTCAGCCGGTGCCCATCTCGCGATGCTCGCGGCGATGACCCCGTCCAATGCGGCACCGGAACCCGGCATCGCGGCCCTGGTGGCCCTCAACCCTGCGGGACTGAACCTGGGCTCCTTCGAGCCGGACGCGCAGCGCCGCCTCGAACAGCAGGTCGGTATCGCCGAGGGCAGACTGGTCGACTACTCGCTGATCGAGTGCGTGCGGCCGGGGAATCCGCCGACGCAGATCCACCACGGCACCCGCGACGAGGTCGAGCCGATCGGCTCGGTGCGGCAGTTCCGGGACGCGATGGCCCGCTCCGGCAACGAGTGCACGCTACTGGAGTACGAAAACGCCGAACACGGATTCCACTACCCCGGCACCAGCGGGCACTTCGACGGCGTCATCGACGCCACGGCGCTGTTCCTCCTCGACCGGACAGCAACGACGTGAACCACGACGGGCGACGCGCGAGTCAGCTGGGCGGCGGCGGACACTGCAGGACCGCGATCGAGTTTCCGGCGAACAGCCCCAGGTGCGGGTGCCCGGAGAAGATCTGAACCGACCTGATGGACCAGAACCGCAACCCGATCCGCGGCTTCAGTTCTGGAGAAGCCTGGGAAGCCGTGAACTTCTCGCCGGTCTGGCACATCCGGATGTGCTGACCCGCTTGCGTGGGCGGGAGTCGGGGTTGCCCGTTCCCGCCCGTTCAGCCCTTGGCCTGGCTGCGACGGACCCGCCGACGGGGCTTGTCGTCGCCGCCGGCAAGCCGGGTGAAGGTGAGCATGTTCGCCAACGCCACGACGACGATCGCGACGCCGACCTGGATTGCGAGCACGACCCAGTCCCAGCGCAGCACCCACACCTCCACGCCGGCTCCGTCGTCGATATCAAGCGCCCTGGCGACCACGGTGCCCAGCACCGCCGAGCCGACGCCGATGACGAACGTGGCGAAGAAACCGATCCGCTGCCGCCCCGGCAGAATGAGTCGGCCGAGCAGGCCAACGAGGGCACCGATGAGCACCGCGCCGAGATAACCAGTTACCAGCATTGCCGTCTCCCCTCCAGCAGTGCCGAGGTACATGCCCGAATCTCACGTTCCCGGAAACCCCGCCCAGGCCGTCGGCCGGTCGCGGGTCACACGGCGCATCTCGTGCAGAACCCTGCCTGCGGCGCCAGCGTGGTGGTGGCCGGACGCCGGCCGGTCATCGGGTGAGGCCGACCAGCGTCGCCAGTCGCGCCACGCCGGCCGGTGCCGGCTGCGCGCGGGCAACATCGGCGATCACGGTACGCACCAAGGGCCGGCACCGAACCTCAGCCGGCGCGACGCTGTCCGCGTCCACCAGCGCCCGCGCCGCCCCGCGCAGGTCACCCACCTGCAGGTACGCCCGAGCGGCATCCACCAGGTACGCGCCCCGATACTCGGCCGGCAACCGCCGCCACCCCTCCCGCCGCACTACGGCCGAATGCCGTTGGAGCGCCTCGGCGGCGTCACCCCGCAACCCCGCCAACACCACCCGCGCCAACTCGACAGCGATCGGCCCGAAGCTGGTCCGGTGCTGATCGTCGTACCCCCTGATCTGCGCGGCGACCCCCGCGGCCCGCTCGGTCAGCTCGTCGGCGCGGCGGTGCTCGCCGCAGCCGGCGGCGGCGAGGGCGGCCTGGAGCAGCAGCGTCCCGCCCACGGCCCACTCCCCCGCCGACCGCTGCGAACCGGGGGTGACGCGGTTCGCGGCGGCGAGCGTCGCGGCCAGGGCGAGACGGTCCCGGCCCGACGCGCGCAGCGCCTGCCCGACCGACACGGTGGCCGTCGCCGCGAGCACCGGGTCGTCGCCGGCGGCGGCCATCGCCCGGTCGGCGGCCAGCCACCCGAGATCGGCCTCGCCGAGCTTGACAAGCAACGACGAGGTGATCCGGTACGCCTGCACCAGCAACTCCGGCGACTGCGCGCCCTGGGCGGCGTCGAGCAGACCCGGCAGCAGCCGCACCAACTGCCCGTAGTGCGCGTGCTGGTAGGTCAACCAGGCGTACCCGACCTGCCTTCTCACCTCTTCCCGCGATTGCGCCGGGGCCTGCGGGGTGTCGTAACGGGCGAGAGCGGCCCGGATGTCGTCCACCCCATCCGGCGGGCCGGCCGGCGTCGGCCGCTGCTGCCCGAGCAGCACCTCCGGATCGACCCGCAAAACGTGGGCCAACTCCTGGATCACCGAGTACCGGTCCAGGGCGCGCACGCCTCGCTCCACCTTGTCCACCCAGCTCTTCGACCTGCGCAACCGGTCGGCCAGCATCTGCTGCGTCATCGACCGCCGCACCCGCCACCGCGCCACCCGCCGACCGATCGGCACGTCATCGCTGGTCACGCCGCCACCGCCGGTCCGGGACCGCGCGGGTCGTGTCGTCTACGGGTACGCGCTCCGCCTCGGCCTGGGCCAGGAGACGCTGTTTGGCAGCCTCCCGCTCGGCCGCCTCGCCCGTGCTCTCCGGAGCGTTGTCATCCTGCCCGCTCATCCCCGCCTCCTCCGTCAGACGCCCGGGAGGCTCGCTCTCAACCACCGCCGCCCCCAGGCCATCAGGACGCGCTCACGTCCCAAATCGGACAGTAAGGTGCATTGGTGAGGGCGTGATTACTGGCAGTTATGCGGCCAGGTTGATGCCTATGCGGCCGGCAAGCAGGCGCAGCTCGTCGGGGATGGCTCGGCGCTGGGCGCGCTGCGCCAGGGTCACCACGGCATCGCGGGCGAGGGGGTTAATCGCGAACGGGATCGGAGCAGCCTGCTCGGCCCGGATGAATGCGGCCAACGCCTCGGAGTCCCGACGACCGCCGTCCGCCAGCGCTCGCCCGATGTCGAGCCAGTACGACAGTTGGCGATTTGATGCCTTGAGCACCTGCGGTCGTATCGTCCGGGACAGCTCGATTATCTTGCCGTACTCGCCCTGCTCAGCCGCGATGGACATCTTCCAGAGCCCGACATTGGTCGGACCGAAACAACACCCGTTGAAGCCACCACCGTCGGCCGGGTCTCCCAAACTCGCCGCCTCCCGCGTGGCCTCCCCGAGGTGGTCACGGGCAACATCCGGGCGAGCGTCCACGGTCGACGCCAGTGCAGCCATAAGGTGAAGCTGACCAAGCATTTGCCGCACCCGGACGTCGGCCGCATCTCCCTGAAGCTCCACGAGCGATCGGCCAGCGGATCTGGCCGCCAAGCGTGCGGACTCGATCGGCAGGCTCTGCGCGTACACGAAGCGAGATGCACCGATCCACGCTCGATCTTCGACGTCCTCGGCAGCCGATACGGATACCCGGGCCGCATTGAGGGCCAGGTGGCGGTAGCCGAGGTGCCGGAGGCAGGTGGAAGCTAGGTAAGCAACCTGAGCGAGCGCGGTCCCACCCACGGCAGCGGCTTCCAGCAGCAGGCTCGGGAGCATCCGGGCCATGGCCGGGTAGTGGCATGAGTTGCGGAGCTGGTCGGCGCGGGCGATCTCGGCCGCCAGTTGATCCGCCGTGTAGGTCGACGGGCGGCGCTCGCCGTCCTCGATCTCGATCAAGGCCGACCAGATCGCCGGCACACGCTCGGCGGCGCTCTCACGAGCCGGATCGCCTGACTCCGTACCCTGGCCGAGCAAGTCGGCCACCGTGACCTGGAGAGCTGCGGCAAGAGCGACCAAGGTGGAGCGCCGGTCGATGGTCTTCCGACCTGACTCAATCTGCGACACGTACGACTGGGTGACGCCGGCGAGTCCCGCGAGGACGGCTTGGGTCATCCCGCCACGGCGCATCCGCCAATACCGAATCCTGGCACCAATGCTTTCCGGCTTTGTCACCATACCTTCGCCTACTCCCGGGTAGAGGGCCGGAACAGCGGCCACACTTCTCTATCCCTGCACGGTTGAACGATACACCGGCGAAACGTTCAAGCACTGGGTGCCCGAGAAGCGCGGCGTGGATGACACACCCGCCATTGGAGTTGACTCGGCCGCCTCGTGAGTTGGACGACCCGGAAGGAGGCCCTGCTTGCTACGACTTTGCGGGGTCGCCGAAGCCTGAGCTGCGGGGTTGGCTCGGCCGCACGGAGGCCGAGCGGCCGCCACTGCTATTCAGAGATGCTTCTCCACCGAAATCGTCGTCATAATCCTCATCGCCGTTCATCATCAGGATTGCACGACCATGATTTAAAGCTGAGCTGACATGCGATACGGCGCAGAAGGTTTTGCCGGTATCGTCCGACTTCCGCCGTCCACCGTGACACCCCAATAGCTCCGTTGGTGCCCCTACTTCCGCTGGCTCGGTCAAGGTGCTTTCGGGGGCCGGCGGTCGGCGCGTTCTGGCTCGCGGGTGATCCGTGCGAGGTGATCTGCACTTGGGCGTGGCGTCGAAGGATGGAGCACATTGCCTGGGCCAGCGCTAGGCACCTGCGGAACACACTCATCTGCCTCGAACCGCTTGCCAAGAAGCGCGACGTAGGTTGTGTCGGATGTCTGACCATGCCGATGACAGGCACCCCGATCTTGACGATGATCCTGTGCTCGGTCGCGCGACGGGCAGACCCCATCATGCTGGCTCACTACGGAACGACAAGCCGATCAGAGGAGCGACAAGTCGTGAGCAAGCTGTCGTTGCCAGACAAAACCTTTTTGGAGGCTGTGCTGGGCATGAGCGGTGGGTACGTCCTCGATCTCACAAATACGTCATTGGCGCAGCTTTTCGACGAACTCGCCATCGACATCTACGAGGACAAGTACGCCGAGTACGGGGTGTCGAAGGCAAACAGGTTGAGGACGCTATGGAAGATCGGCTCAGATTCCGAGGTCGCATTAACGCTCGGCACCCTCGCGGACTACATCGACGCAAAGCAAGCTGCACCGGGTTTTCCAGGCTTCCCCGACAGAATCACGGACAGCCAGATCGCCATGATTCGAAGGATCGCCGCGGAGATTGATGGTGCACCGTTTAATCACATGGGACAGACGACGTCGGCCGACGAGGTATCTGACCCAACGCTCGCCATTTTCACTACCGAAGCGACGGTTTCAGAAAACAAGATTCAGATCGAGATTCACGGAGATATTTACAACCACATCGGGCAGTACCTGGCGACCGGGGATTACTTTCACGCAGTCGAAGAGTCCTACAAGCTGGTGCGCGGGAAGCTCCGCGAGATCACCGGCAATGAGAAGGCCTCTGACGTCTTCAACAACAGCGCCCAGAACACCGCGCACTACGAAGCCTTGTTCGGCAAGTCGATACCTACGAACGCCGCAGAATCAGATTTCTTCCGAGGTATCGGGTACCTGCACTTGGGAGTCCAGCATCTCAGAAACGAGAAGGCCCACACTCCGGCAACGCCTCTCGAACCCAACCTTGCCGTTCACTACATCTCGCTGGCGAGCCTTGCCTACGACTTGATCACCCGATACGTCAGCGAAGATACGATCAAGGAGCTTGAAGAGTTGGTTCTCGCCAAGCGCCAGAGCTATCGAACCGCAGGTGCCTTTTACCGTGATTTTAAGGATGGCAAGTGGCTGCAAAGCCTGACGGTGCCTGCCAAGTTTCAGTCCTCGGCAGTGCGTAAGGTACTCAAGACCAAGTGGCTGAACGAGGCCGACTTTACTCAGAGCTACGACCACAGCAACATCGTGCTGATGCTGCTTGAGCTCGTGGTCGATGAGCTCACCGAAGCTGACCTCGACCGATTGCTGGATCTACCGACAAAGGATTCGTACGGCAACGACCAATCGGCGGGAATGCGACAGTTCTTGGAATTTGTCCAGAAGGAGCATCCGGACATTATCTCGCAAAAGGTAAAGGACTGGCTCACGAAGGAGCAGCCCTGACGAGTGCTTTCGAGCTTGAACGATCAGCGCCCCAGGCCAAAGTACGACGACGCGCCTTCGAATCCGTCGTCTTCCCGCGATCCCAGTTAGCAGCGCGGCTGCCGGTGCGAGGCGACGCTACAGGGCATCACCGTGGCACCGGTGCGTCGGAATCGGATGGGACATCTCTGACAGTCGGTGGTCCTGCGTGCCGCCAAGATGATGCCCAGCCGCCGGACGAGAGCCAGGAATGACTATCGTTGACCATCCATGCCAAGTGATCAGCAGGCAGGGGTCGGACTTGCTACTCACTCTCGGGGCCACTCGAACCAACACCGGCCAGACCAGGCCAGGTGGGTGGTGCGGGCCGAACCCGACGGCAAAGAGTTCTGACTTGCTGACGGGTCCACGACAGACGAGTTGACTCCGACAAGATTGGGAGGAAGCCTATCAGCCTCAAGATCGAGGAGGCGAATCTTGGAGGCGCTAACCCTGATGTGGCTCTACGCGGCGCCCTCACCCACCATCTCCCCAGGTGGACCTCCAGCAGATCAAGCAGCTAGCACGGTATGCCTAACACTCGTAGTCGCTAGCGTCGCAATCGCCATCTTCGCGGGCATTTCCTCGGCAGCCAAGAGTAAGCAGCGATTCGCGGATGCGCAGCGCCGCTCAGAAAATATGACCGATCAGCAATTACTCGATCTTGAGCGGCAAATTCTAAGCAGACTGCACCGAGATCATGGCCGGGCTGTCACCGTTGCTGCGCTAAGCGCAGCAATTGGCCAGCCATACGAGGATACCTGCCTAGCTACGCACCGGCTGATAGACCACGGGTTCTCGGAAATAGTCGAGAAGAATCAGGATGATTCGTCAAATCTACCCAAACCCGACCCACGTCGGCGCCCCGAGCGCCATGAAGAGATCAAGATTACCCAGGCGGGCCATTCCCACTTTCAACGATTAGTTAGCACTGGAGAGATCAGCGTGAACGGTGACTATATCAACGCACCCAATGGCCGGGTGATCAATCGCAGCACTATTATCAATTCATTCAATGAGCTTGAGAAGAAGTATGACGAGGCAACTCTGCAGGCCCTGCTCGTCCTTGAGAGGGCCGTAGTTGAGACCGGGAGCGCCGAAGCGAAGGAGTTGTTTGAGAGCTTTAGCGCAGAGATGCAATCGGACAAACCAAAGCCGCCGGTCGCGAAAGCTCTCCTCAGGGGAGCGCTGGAAGCAGTGCCCATTGTCGGCGCGGTAGCGGCGGCAGTCGAGCAAATCTACAACGCGATCGCAATATCCTAACTGCCGATGTTCGTGGCACTGCCGTAGGACCTGTCAGATCAATGGCCAACTGGTATCCAGGAATTCGATCTTACGCGGCGCGGTCGTAAATGCGGTTTCTCAGAGCGCCACGATCGCCGCAGTCTCAGCCGGCAGTTGGATCCGGTCCCGCATGACGGTTACTCCCTCCCCCGTAGCCAGCAGCACCCGCCGAGCCACCCCAGGCAGCGAAATCCCCTGACCCCGCCCAGCCAAGTTCGCCACCACAAGCGTTTCCCCCCGCCGCATCACCAAGAACCGGTCCCCATGCTGCACCGAAACCGTGTGCAACCGAGGATCAGACAGGTCCGGCAACGACCGACGCAGCGCGATCAACCGCTGGTAGAACGCCAACATCTCCCGATGCTCAGGCTTGTCCAGCTCCGCCCAGTCCAACCGCGACCGCACGAACGTCTCCGGATCCTGCGGATCAGGCACGTCCCCCTCAGTCCACCCGTGCGAGGCGAACTCCCGCCGCCGCCCCAAAGCAACGGCGGTAGCCAGCTCCGGCTCCGGGTGCGAGGTGAAGAACTGCCAAGGCGTAGAGGCAGCCCACTCCTCCCCCATGAACAGCATGGGAGTGAACGGCGCGGTCAACAGCAAGGTAGCCCCGACGCGCAGGAGAGAAGGCGACAGGGAAGCCGAGATCCGATCCCCGGTAGCCCGGTTCCCGATCTGGTCGTGGTTCTGCAGGTACGCCACCAGGCGATGACCAGGGACACGCGAATCCAGAGGCCGCCCATGGTGCCGGTTACGGAAGCTCGACCAGGTCCCCGCATGGAAGAACCCGCCGGTCAGCACGTCCGACAACGTCTCCAGCGACCCGAAGTCGCCGTAGTAGCCCTGCCGCTCCCCCGTCAGCAACGTGTGCAGGGCGTGGTGCGCGTCGTCGTTCCACTGCGCGTGCAGCCCGAAGCCACCCGCCTCGCGCGGGGTGATGAGCCGCGGGTCGTTGAGGTCGGATTCGGCGATGAGCGACAACGGCCGCCCCAGGTGCGTCGACAGAGACTCGACGGAAACTGCCAGCTCTTCGAGCAGAGGAACCGCCCGCGAGTCGCGCAGGGCGTGTACGGCGTCGAGGCGTAGGCCGTCGACGTGGTAGTCGCGCAGCCACATGAGCACGCTGTCGATGATGTAGCGGCGGACCTCGTCGGAGTGGGGGCCGTCGAGGTTGATCGAGCGGCCCCAGGTGTTGCTCTGCTCGGCGAGGTAGGGGCCGAACTGCGGCGCGTAGGCCCCGGAGGGCCCGAAATGGTTGTAGACGACGTCGAGGATCACCCCCAACCCGCGAGCGTGGGCGGCGTCGACGAACCGTTTCAGGCCATCGGGGCCGCCGTAGGGCTGGTGCGGTGCGTACCAGCAGACGCCGTCGTACCCCCAGTTGTGTTCGCCGTTGAAGGCGTTGACCGGGAGCAGTTCGATCAGGTCGACGCCCAGCGACACCAGGTGGTCGAGGCGGTCGATGGCCGCGTCGAAGGTGCCTTCCGGGGTGAAGGTGCCGATGTGCAGCTCGTAGAGGATGCTGCCGGGCAGTTGCCGGCCGGTCCACGAGTTGTCGGACCACGCGAAGGCGGCGTGGTCGTAGCGGCGGCTCGGCCCGTGCACTCCAGCAGGCTGCCACGGCGAGCGGGGGTCGGGCAGTGGGGTTTCGTCGTCGTTCAGCAGAAAGGAGTAGTCGAGGCCGGCGTTGGGCACGTCGACCCGCCACCAGCCGTCGGCGGCGGCGCGCATCTCGTGGTCGGCGTCGCCGGTCAGGCGCAGCCGGACGCGGGTGGCGTCCGGTGCCCACACGGAGAATTCGGTCATGAAGCAGCCTCCACGGAAGCGGTGGGAGGAGCCAGTAGTGCGACGGGATAATCGGCCAACAGGTCGTCCAGAGGCGTCTCCCCGCCACTGTAGACCCGGCCAGTGAACAGGTCCTTAACCTCGTTAACGGGAAGCGACAGGGCCGTGTCGCACCAACCGCCAACGCGGGCCAGACCGAGTGGCAGTCGGGTCGCCACGGTGATCGCGCCACCCCGGTCGAACGCCACCACGTGCCGGCCCACCGGACCGTGCGCCGGCACCGGCCGGTAGCCGGTGAACAGCTCCGGGTGCGACCGCCGCAACCGCAGGGTCCGCGACACGACGAGGAGCTTCGCGGCGCCGTCGGTGTCGATCGGGGGACGCCAGCCGCCGTCGAGCCGTGCCAGCATCTCTCGGCGTACGTCGAAGTCGACCGGGCGGCGGTTGTCCGGGTCGACGAGGCTGTTGTCCCACAGCTCGGTGCCCTGATAGGTGTCCGGCACCCCGGGCATGGTGAGCTGCACGAGCTTCTGCCCGAGCGAGTTGGACCAGCCGGCCGGGGCGATCGCCGCGGCGAGTTCGGTCAGCTCGTCGTGCAGGCTCGGGTCGTCGTACATCAGGTCGATCACGGCGTGCATCGCCTGCTCGAAGGCCTGGTCGGGCTCGGACCAACTGGTCGAGGCCGCGGCCTCCCGGGCGGCCTTCTCGGCGTACGCGTGCAGCCGCTCCCGCTCGATCGGCCACGCCCCCACGGCGGTCTGCCACAGCAGGTGGGCGAACGACGCATCGGGCAGCGGGGCGTACTCCATCCAGCTCTTGACCTGCTCGGCCCACTGGCCGGGCAGCTCGCTGAGCACGGCGAGGCGGGCGCGGACGTCCTCGCCGCGTTTCGTGTCGTGGGTGGAGACGGTGGTCATGCTGGCCGGCCAGCGGACGTGCCGGGCGGCGGCGAAGCGGTGGAACTCCGCCGGTGGGACCCCGAAGTGGGCGGGGCTGCCGCCGACCTCGTTGAGCGCCACGAACCGGGTCCAGCGGTAGAACGCGGTGTCCTCCACCCCCTTGGCCATCACCGCGCCCGTCAGCTGGGGGAACCGTTGGGCCAGCTCGTCGTGGGGGTTGCGCAGCCGGCGGGTAACCGCGTCCAGGGCGCCGGCCAGGTCGGGGCGGCGGCGACCGGCTTCGGAGCGGGCGGCGGCGAGGTGCCGGGCGCCGTGCGGCGGGTAGCCCCGGTAGACCGCGAACGCGGCGGCCAGCTCGGCGAGCGCGGCCCGTGCCTTGTCGGCCGGCACGTCGGGGGCGAGCGCGGCGAGCCGGGTCAGCTCGGCGGCGAGCAGTTTCGTGGCGGCGGCCAGCTTGGTGGCGTGGGTCAGGTTTTCCCAGGAGGTGGGGTGCCCGGCCAGTTGGGTGTCCAGCACCGTGAAGTCACCCTCGGCGTCGGTGTCGACGAAGAGCCCGTTGACGGCAGCCAGGGCGTCGTAGCCGGTGGTGCCGTCGACCGGCCAGTCCGGCAGCTCCTCGCCGTACTCCAGGATCTTCTCCACCACGAGCCAGGCCTGCGGCGCGACGGCCCGCAACCGGGTGAGATAGCCGGCCGGGTCGCGCAGCCCGTCCGGGTGGTCGACACGGATGCCGTCGACCTCCCCGGCGGCGGCCCACCGCAGGATCAGCTCGTGGGTGGCGGCGAACACCGCCGGGTCCTCCACGCGCAGGCCGGCCAGGCCGGAAACGGCGAAGAACCGGCGGTACGTCAGCTCGGCGTCACCCCGACGCCAGGAGACCAGCTCGTAGTGCTGCCGGTCGTGCACCTCCCGTGCGTTGCCGTCGCCGGTGCCGTCGGCGACCGGGAAGCGGTGCTCGTGGTAGCGCAGCTCGGAGTCGACCAGCTTGAGGTCGTCCAGAGCGGCCGGGTCGTCGGCCAGCACCGGCAGCAGCAGCCGGCCCCGGTCCCAGTCGATGTCGAACCAGTCGGCGTACGTCGAGTCGCGCCCCCGGCGCAGCACGTCCCACCAGGCGGGGTTGGCCGGTGGGACGGCGACCCCGGCGTGGTTGGGCACGATGTCGACGACCAGGCCGAGCTTCTTGTCACGCAGCGCGCGCAGCAGCCGCTGCCGGGCCGCCTCACCGCCCAGCTCGGGGTTGACCTCCCGGTGGTCGACCACGTCGTAGCCGTGCGCCGAACCGGGGGTGGCGGTGAGCAGCGGGGCGCTGTAGAGGTGGCTGACACCCAGGTCGGCGAGGTAGTCGACGATCTCGGCGGTGGCGTCCAGGCCGAAGCCGGGGCGGATCTGCACGCGGTAGGTGGCTTGTGGAGGGGTGGCCGCCATGTCAGTTCATCCTCTCCAGCACCACCAGGGAGCGGTCCGGCACCCGGATCGTGCCACCCGCGCTGATCACCGTGGCGTCGTCCGGCTCGGGTTCGGCCGTGCTGATCACCCGTTCCCACTTCTGGCCGTACTCGCTGCCGGGCATGGTGAAGTCCAGCGGTGCGTCGTGGGCGTTGAAGCAGAGCAGGAACGAGGTGTCGTGGTGGCGCTGGCCGTACTGGCCGCGTTCGCGGATGCCCTCGCCGTTGACGAAGAGCGCCACCGAGCGGCCGAAGTCGTTGCCCCAGTCCTCGCCGGTCATCTCCCGCCCGTCGGGGGTGTGCCAGGCCAGGTCGGGCAGCGGCTCGTCGATGCCGCGCCCGTTCACCGGCAGGCCGGTGAAGAACCGGCGGCGGCGGAACACCTGGTGCCGTTTGCGGAACGCGGTGAGCGTCTGGACGAACTCCAGCAGCTGCTGGTCGACGTTGTCCCAGTCGACCCAGGCCAGCTCGCTGTCCTGGCAGTAGACGTTGTTGTTGCCGTGCTGGGTGCGGCCCAACTCGTCGCCGTGGCCGATCATCGGCACCCCCTGCGACAGCATCAACGTGGCGAGGAAGTTGCGCCGCTGCTTGGCCCGCAGGGCGAGCACCGCCTCGTCGTCGGTGTCACCCTCGACACCGCAGTTCCAGGAGCGGTTGTGACTCTCGCCGTCCCGGTTGTCCTCGCCGTTGGCCTCGTTGTGCTTGTCGTTGTAGGACACCAGGTCGTTCAGCGTGAACCCGTCGTGCACGGTGACGAAGTTGATGCTGTGGAACGGGCGGCGGCCGTCGTCCTGGTAGAGGTCGGCCGAGCCGGAGATCCGCGACGCGAACTCGGCGAGGGTGGCCGGCTCGCCGCGCCAGAAGTCGCGCACCGTGTCGCGGTACTTGCCGTTCCACTCCGTCCACAGCGGCGGGAAGTTGCCCACCTGGTAGCCGCCCGGGCCGACGTCCCACGGCTCGGCGATCAGCTTGACCTGGCTGACCACCGGGTCCTGCTGCACCACCTCGAAGAAGGTGGACAGCCGGTCCACCTCGTAGAACTCGCGGGCCAGGGTGGCGGCCAGGTCGAAGCGGAAACCGTCGACGTGCATCTCGGTCACCCAGTAGCGCAGCGAATCCATGATCAGTTGCAGCGAGTGCGGGCTGCGCACGTTGAGGCTGTTGCCGGTGCCCGTGTAGTCGACGAAGTAGCGGCGGTCCTCCTCGCTGAGCCGGTAGTAGCTGGGCGCGTCCACGCCCTTGAAGCTCAGCGCCGGCCCGAGGTGGTTGCCCTCGGCGGTGTGGTTGTAGACCACGTCGAGAATGACCTCGATGCCGGCCGCGTGCAGCGCCTTGACCATGCCCCGGAACTCCTGCACCTGCTGACCGGTGCGACCCAGCGCGGAGTAGCCGTGGTGCGGGGCGAAGAAACCGATGGTGTTGTAACCCCAGTAGTTGCGCAGCCCCAGATCCACCAGACGGTTGTCGTGGATGAACTGGTGCACCGGCATCAACTCGATCGCGGTCACCCCGAGCTGGGTCAGATATTCGATCATCGGCGGGGAGGCGATGCCCGCGTACGTGCCGCGCAACTCCTCCGGGATGTCCGGGTGGCGCATGGTCAGCCCGCGTACGTGCGCCTCGTAGATCACCGAGTGGTGGTAAGGGGTGCGCGGCGGTTTGTCGTTGCCCCAGTCGAAGTACGGATTGACGACCACCGACTTCGGCATGAACGGCGCCGAGTCGGCCTCCGACATCCGCTCCGGCTCCGCCAGGTCGTAGTCGTAGACCGCCGGGTCCCACGTGACGTCACCGTCGATGGCCTTCGCATACGGGTCGATCAGCAGCTTGTGAGGGTTGCAGCGCAGCCCGTTCGCCTGGTCGTACGGGCCGTACACCCGGTAGCCGTAACGCTGCCCCGGCTCGATGCCCGGCAGGTACGCGTGCCACACGTAGGCGTCCACCTCGCGCAACTCGACGCGGCGCTCCGCGCCGGTGTCCCACTCGTCGAACAGGCAGAGCTCGATCCGGTCGGCCACCTCGGAGAAGATGGCGAAGTTGGTGCCCATCCCGTCGTAGGTGGCGCCCAGGGGGTACCGCTCGCCCGGCCAGACCTGCATGTCGCTCCTTCAGACCATGGTCGTGTGCACACCGCGCCACGAGCGCACCGGCAGAGACCGCCCGCGCGCACGCGGGG
The DNA here is from genome assembly GCF_016907275.1 of Micromonospora luteifusca. NCBI lineage: Bacteria > Bacillati > Actinomycetota > Actinomycetes > Micromonosporales > Micromonosporaceae > Micromonospora > Micromonospora luteifusca. The sequence goes on along the minus strand of NZ_JAFBBP010000001.1, from coordinate 6,644,358 downwards.
TATTGCCCCCGCCCCGGGCACGCCAATCCATCCTTTCAGGCCACGGCCGAAAACCACCTGTCTGATGGGCGCTACACCCTTCAGGTGTCCTCCGTCACGATGGCCCTATTCGAGGTGCGTTCTTGGGCTCGATGCACTTTCCTTGACCGGGGGCAAGCGTCCGCGCGTGCCCACCAGGCCCTCGGCCACCCCTTACACCTCTCGCTCCGCCGCCACTGACGCCGGCGCGTACCACCATGCATGGACGGAGATTGATGTGACGACCCTGCGGGTCGATGAGCAGCTCGCTGCCACCAAGGACCGGGCCCACCGGCCCACCCTGACCTCCCGGCCCCCCGCGCAGCCCGGCCCCGGTCTTGGCGTGCAGCCCGGCACGCCCTCGCCGACGCAGTCGGGCCCCGGGGTGCCCCCGCAGACCCGCCGCATCCTCATGCTGTCCTGGGAGTACCCGCCGGTGCTCGTCGGCGGCCTCGGCCGACACGTGCACGCCCTCTCCGTCGCCCTCGCCGCCGCCGGCCACGAAGTCACCGTCGTCACCCGCCACTCCGAGGGCGCACCCCTGGAGGAGTACGCCGACGGCGTCCGCATCCTGCGCGCCCCCGAGGACCCGGTCACCTTCCCCCTCGCCACCGACTCACTGCTGGCCTGGACCATGGCCTTCAACCACACCCTCACCCGCACCGCCCTACGCGCCACCCAGGCCGGCACCTACGACGTCATCCACGCCCACGACTGGCTCGTCGCCCACACCGCGATGACGTTGCGCGACCACCTGGACATCCCGCTGGTCAGCACGATCCACGCCACCGAGGCCGGGCGGCACCAGGGTTGGCTGCCCGAGGAGATGAACCGCACCATCCACGGCGTCGAGCAGTGGCTCAGCAACGAATCCGGCCGGGTGATCGTCTGCTCCGGGTACATGCGCGACGAGGTGAACGCACTGTTCGGCGTACCGGCCGGACGGGTCGACGTGGTCGCCAACGGCGTGGAGCCGCACCGCTGGCGCGTGCCGGCGAGCGCCGTGGCCGCCGCCCGCGCCCGGTTCGCCGGGGACGGCCCGCTGGTCACCTTCGCCGGCCGACTCGTGTACGAGAAGGGCGTCCAGCACCTGATCGCCGCGCTGCCCCGGCTGCGTGAGCGGCACCCTGGCCTGCGTGCCGTGATCGCCGGCGACGGCCCGTACCGCGCCGAACTGGAGGCCGAGGTGCACCGCCGCGGCCTGGGCGGCATGGTCACCATGCCGGGCTTCCTCGGCGGCAACGACCTGCCGGCGCTGATGGCCGCATCCGACTGCTTCGCCGTGCCGAGCATCTACGAACCGTTCGGCATGGTGGCCCTGGAGGGCGCCGCCGCCGGCGCACCCCTCGCCGTCGCCGCCACCGGCGGCCTCGCCGAGATCGTCGAGCCGGGCGTGACCGGGATGACCTTCCGCCCGCACGACCCCGACGGCCTCACCGACGCCGTCGACGCGCTGCTGTCGGATCCCGACCGTGCCCGCGTCATGGCCCGCCGTGCCCGCCGGATGGTCAACGACCAGTACGGCTGGGCGGCGATCGCCCAACGCACCGCCGCCAGCTACGCCGCCGCCATCGCCACCGACGCCACGTTCACCGCCCAGCGCACCGAGCAGCGCATGGCCCAGGGCCGCGCCCTCCCGGTGCTCCCCGAGGGCAACCTGCTCGCCGCCGCCGGGCTGCGCTGATCCGGCCCGTTTGCGGTTGATCGACTCGGTTTCCTCGAAGTCGTGGTGTCCCGGTGCCGGGGACCCCACGACTTCCTGGAAGCCGAGTCGATCACGCCGGGCCTCGCTCCTCGGCGCGGACCGGTCGCGCCTGCCAGGATGTGCGGATGTCTCGTTCTGTCGACGCCCTGGATTCCGCCTTTCCGATCGCCGCCGCGATCGCGCTGGACCTGATCCGACGCCCCGAGGTGTCCGAGCAGTGGCCGAGCCCGAGCGCGCTGCCACACCTCTCGGTGGGTGCCCTGGCGTGCCACCTGGGACGTCAGGCGGTACGCGCGGCGGAGCTACTGCCGATGCCTACCGACCTGCCGGTGTTGGAGTCGGCCGACAACCATTACGAGCGGGCCGCCTGGGTCACCGAGGGGCCTCCGGACAAGGACTCGGTGGCCTCCGGCCCCGACGAGGCCGACGCGGCACACGGACCGGCGGACCTGCACGCCCGCTCGGCCGACGCGCTCACCAAGGTCACCGACCTGCTGTCGCGGGGCGCCGCCCTAGACGTCGTGCCGATCCCGTGGCAGGGCTGGTCCCTGCGCCGCGCCGACTTCCTGCTCACGCGCCAACTGGAGGTCGTCGTGCACTCCGACGACCTCGCGGTGAGCATCGGCGTACCCACGCCGGAGTTCCCGGTGGACGTCTTCGACCCCGTACGCGACCTGCTGATCCGACTGGCCGTCCGCCGGCACGGCCAGTCGGCGCTGATCAGCGCGTTGAGCCGCAGCGAACGAGCCCGGGACATCTCCGCCTTCTGAGGCCTCGACATCGAACGCGGCCCGCACCGAGACATCCCAACGTCGAACGCGGCCCGGATGGCGTGACGTCGAGCGCGCCACAACGCCTGGCCTGTTCGCGCCCCTGTAGACCTGCCCCAGAAATGGGGCGGCAGGCCCCCGTCGCCCCGCCGCTGCCGCCCCATACGTGGGGCAGCTCTACACGGTCGAGAACAGGGACCGGGGTGCGGACGGTAGAGGACGCGGCAGGCCGCCGACCCGGAACGGGTCGGCGGCCTGCGGGTGTTGCGAAGAGCGGGTCAGCGGTCGGCGAAGGGGACGTAGTCCCGCTCGGGAGCACCGACGTAGACCTGCCGCGGACGGCCGATCTTGGTCTCCGGGTCGCTGATCATCTCGCGCCACTGGGCGATCCAGCCGGGGAGCCGGCCGAGCGCGAACAGCACCGTGAACATCTTGGTCGGGAAGCCCATGGCCTTGTAGATCAGGCCGGTGTAGAAGTCCACGTTCGGGTAGAGCCGACGGGAGACGAAGAAGTCGTCGGCGAGGGCGATCTCCTCCAACTCCATGGCGATGTCCAGCAGCGGGTCCGGCTTGGCCATCCGGCCGAGCACGTCCTGGGCGGCCTTCTTGACGATCGCCGCCCGCGGGTCGTAGTTCTTGTAGACCCGGTGGCCGAAGCCCATCAGCTTGACGCCGTCCTGCTTGTCCTTGACCTTGCGGACGAAGGAACGGACGTCGCCGTCGCCGGCGTGGATCTGCTGGAGCATCTCCAGCACCGCCTGGTTGGCGCCGCCGTGCAGCGGGCCGAACAGCGCGTTCACACCGGCGGAGACCGAGGCGAACAGGTTGGCGTTGCTGGAGCCGACCAGGCGGACGGTCGACGTGGAGCAGTTCTGCTCGTGGTCGGCGTGCAGGACGAAGAGCATGTCCAGCACCTTCGACATCACCGGGTCGACCTCGTACGGTTCCGCCGGCACGCCGAAGGTCATCCGCAGGAGGTTGTCCACGTACCCCAGCGAGTTGTCCGGGTACAGCAGCGGCTGCCCGATGGACTTCTTGTACGCGTACGAGGCGATGGTGGGCACCTTCGCCATCAGCCGGACCGTCGAGATCTCCACGTGCTCGGAGTCGAACGGGTCCAGGCTGTCCTGGTAGAAGGTGGACAGGGCGCTCACCGCTGACGAGAGCACCGCCATCGGGTGGGCGTCCCGGGGGAAGCCGTCGAAGAAGCGGCGCATCTCCTCGTGCAGCAGCGAGTGCCGCCGAATCCACTCGGTGAACTCGGTCAGCTGCTGCTCGGTGGGCAGCTCACCGTAGATGAGCAGGTAGGAGACCTCCAGGAAGGAGGACTTCTCGGCCAGCTGCTCGATCGGGTATCCCCGGTAACGCAGGATCCCCGCATCGCCGTCGATGTAGGTGATCGCGGATGAGGCAGCCGCGGTGTTGACGAAACCGGGGTCGTACGTTGTCATCCCGGTTTCTTTCAGCAGCTTGCTCACCCCGATACCGGCGGGGCCCTCGACCGCAGGATGCACCGGCATCGACAGCTGCCCACCGGGGTGATCGAGCTTGACTTCCGTCATGTAATTCCTCGCTTCGCCGGCAGATCTACGTTGAATTGCCTTCGCTTCTACCGTAATTGCGGCTCAGGGGACAACGTCCGCCGTGGTTCGACGGTGAGGTATGCGTCACCCGATTCCCGACCGGGCCACCGGGAAACCCCACGTCCCGCGGAACGGGACGAAGACTGGACCGGGGCCAAGACCAGGGCAGGACGAACCGGGAATCATGTCAGGACAGCGCGAGTCGTCGCAGCGTACCGTCCGTGCCGACCTGGAAGACGTCGAGCTTGTTGGTGCCGGCGTGGAAGAGTTTGTCGTCGGCGAGCAGCGCGGCGAACCGGCGTCCGCCAGGGTCAGCCGGCACCACCGGGACGACGGCCCCGATCCGGCCGTTGACGGCCACCGCCAGGAGTGTGCCGTCCGGGATCCGGTCGGGGACGTCCCCCCAGATGAGCGCCGGGAGGGTGCCGGTGTCCGGGTCCATGGCCTTGAACGCGGCCAGGTCGGCGACCCGGGCGCTGCCATCGGCCGGGCCGGCGCGCACCTCGGTGCCGATCAGGGGGTGTGGCGTCGGCGGGGGCGGTGGGGTGGGCACCCCGCCGGGGAAGGTGACCGGTTCGCCGGGGCGGTCGTAGAAGTGTTTCGTGGCGTCGGTGCGCGGGGCCTGCCGGGCGGAGCGGCCGTCGACCTGCCAGGGCAGCCGGATGTTGGCTTCGTCGGCCACGGTCGGCAGCAGGTCGACGTGTTCCCAGTTGCGGTCGTCCACCCGGCCGGTCTGCTGCCGGGGTTCCTTGACGAACGTCGGCACCCAGGCGACCTCGCCGGCGGCGGCTTTGATCGCGTCCATGCCCCGGCCCTGGGCCCCGGGGTGGAAGCTGACCCCGTGGTCGGCGGTCACCACGACGAGGGCCTGGTCGTAGAGGCCGCTGGCGCGCAGTGTCCGCAGGGTTTCGCCGACCAGCCGGTCGGTGTAGCCGAGTTGGGCGAGGTGCCGTTGGCGGGCCAGGTCGATCCAGCCGGCACCGTCGTTGGGCAGGTCCTCCGGTGCGTCGTAGCGCGCCCCGGACGGCAGGTACGCCCATGGTGAGTGCGGCATCAGCAGGTGCAGGAAGTGCAGGGTGGGTCGGGTCGTCGGCTTCAGCCCGGCCAGGAAGGTGGTGAACCGGGCGGGCTGGTTGTCGTCCAGGCTGTCCCAGCGGAACGTCGGGTCGGCCGGCACCGGTTCGGCGGCGTCCAGGCCGGCCTCGGCCCGGGTCTGCTCCCGGTAGGAGTCCTCCGGGTCGACCTGGGTGGCTGTCGGCCCGGTGATCTGGCGGAGCAGTGTTCCGGTCTTGCGGACCAGCACGTCGAGCCCCTGTTCCGGGGTGACGGGCTGCTCGCAGCGGCTGGGTGGGCACAGCCGGGTGATGCTCTCCTCGGCGCGGATGTCGTAGAGGCCGCCGAAGGCGGTGAAGATGTTGTCCGGGTACTGCGAGTAGTGCGGGGCGACCGGCCGTGCCGGGTAGCGGCCGGTGAGCATCGCGGGCAGCGCGTTGGGTGTCCACCCGCTGACGCCGGTGGCGTTGCGGTACCAGGTCGACCCGCCGGCCAGTTCGGCGAAGTGTGGGTACTTTGCCGCGTCGATCCGCCCGTCGGTGCCCAGCAGGCTGACCAGTGGCAGTTCGTCGAGGATCAGCATGACCACCGGCGGGTGCACGCCCGTGCCCTGTGCGGTGCCGGCCGCCCCGCCGTCGGTGCGCGGGAGCACCACCGCCGAGGTGGGTGAGGCGAGCAGGAAGAGCGCCACGAAGGCCACCGGTCCGGCGGCGGCCAGTCGCAGCACCCGGCTGGGGGCCCGCCACCGTCGGTGTGCGGCCGCGCCGGCCGCGCCGGCCAGACCGGCGACACACAGCAGCGGTACGCCCCGAAGTGGTGTCACGTGTCGGCCCACCTGCACGGCGAGGGCGGCGAGCAGCAGGCCGACCAGCCCGGTGTGGGTGAGGGCGCGGGCGGTCCTGCCCGCGAGTCGGCTGAGCGCGCCGAGCAGTGCCACCCCGGTCGTGGGCACCACTGCCACCAGGGCGACCAGTAGCAGGATCTGGGCGGTGTCGGCGCGGTGGAAGAGGAAGAAGTCGGGGCTGCGGCCGAGCACGTCCAGCAGTGGCTGGGTGACCACCAGGCCGACGAGCGCGACCATTTCCAGCAGGCGGGCCACCTCGCCCCGCCAACCCCGGTCCCACCGCTCGCGGGCGGGGTTCGGCGGCTCGTCGGGGGCTGGCGGGCCGGCGGCGGCTGGTTCAGCCACCTATCACCGTCCGGTAGAGCGTGCGGGTGCCCGAGGGCAGCTCCAGCCGGTCGGTGATCCGCCCGCGGGCGGCGAGCAACGCCTCGAAGGTGTCGCGCCGGTAGTCCGGGAAGAGGCCTGCGGGTTTGTTGGCCAGCAGCCGAGTTGCCATCGAATCTTCCGGCGCGACGAACTCCACCACCACCGCGCCGCCGGGCACGGTCAGCCCGGCCAGCCAGTCGATGACCTCCGGCAACGGCACGTTGCGCCCGATCGCCAGGTGGTGCACCACGGCCAGGGCGAGCACCACGTCGGCGGACGCCCGCTCGGCGAAGCCGGCCCGCTCGACGCCCCGCCAGCCTCCACCGGGTGACGGGTCGGCCAGGTCCAGCACCAGCGGCAGGATGCGGCGCTGCCCCTCCGAGCGCAGCTTGCGGTACAGCTGGTCGACCACGGCCGGGTCCTGCTCGACGGCGACGACGTAGTCGGCGTGTCCGACCGCCAACCGGGAGTACCGTCCGTCGTTGGCACCGAGGTCGAGCACGAGGCGGGGGCGGCTGCCGGCGGCCACCGCGGCGGCCACGAACTGCTCCTTCGCCACCCGGTCCCGGGCGGAGTAGCCGCAGGTGCGCTGGTAGTCCGACCAGTGGCTCTCCGGCGCGCGATGGTCCAGCCGGCGGACCAGTTTCTCCATGCCGCGGACGGTGGCGAACAGCAACTCCCGGGAGAAGCCGGCGGCCCGCAGTTGGTCGCGTACCTCGGTGGTGCTGGCGGTGGCGTTGCGGTGCTGCATGGCGCCGTGCAGGTGCAGGTGGGTCAGCACGCCGGGGCGCAGCCGGCGGGCCCCGCCGAAGAGCGGCCGAAGCTCGTCGGCCTCGATGCCGTCGACCCGGGCGCGCAGCCACGGCTGGAAGTCGACGCCGAGGTGGGCGGTCAGCATCAGCGGATAGAGCACCGTCTGGCAGAACTGCCGGTAACCGGCCCACGGCTCGCCGTCGCGGACCGGCTCGAAGGAGCCGATGTCGATGAAGACCGGCTCCGCGCCGCGCCACTGCAGGTTGTACGCCGAGCCGTCCTTGGTGGTGAAGCCGTCGGTGAGCGCGGCGCGCAGGATCTCCAGGTGCAGCAGGGCGGCGTCGCGCAGCATGCTGAACGACCACTCGTACGGGTGGGAGACGAACGGGATGCGCTCGTGGCGCAGCACGGCGGCCCACGGGGTCCCGGTCGCGGCGGGCACCAGTGTCGACGGGGCGTCCTCGGTCGCGCAGACCTTGCGCGCGGCGACGAACGCTGGGAAGAACGTGCTGTCGGCAAGTGCCCGCCAGTGCTCGGCGGCCTGCGTGTTCAGCCCGCGCAGCACCTCGTCGCCGACGTGGAAGACGCGGTTGGCCGGGTCGCGGAAGGAGGCCGGTTCGGGCCGTACCTCCGTGGGTGAGATCGCCATCGCCGGGACCCGCCCGCTCACCGCTGGTCGGTGGGTTGCCGGCGGAACCGGTCGACCAGACGTCGCCAGTAGAGCTTGGCGGCCACCGCGGCGCCGGCCACCCCGCCGACGACCGCCTGCACGATCAGGCTGCCGGACCCCGCGTCCAGGTAGGCCAGATGTCTCACCGATCGCTCCTTGCCCTCGCCCGTCCTGACCCCGGTCCCGGGCGTACACCGATGAGGCTTTTGACCCAGAAAGCCGGACTTGTTCCTCACCGTACGCTGATCGTCATCCGCGTCGCGGGCACATTGCCGGACTCTCAGCCTCGCCACAGAATGCGACCGGGACACCGCCCCGGTCGGTACGCTACGGACGTGCGCTGGATGGTGGTTGACGCGCCGTTGGACTCCTCCGGAGCCGGGCGCGGCGAGGAGCGGGCGCCGGCTGCGCTGCGCCGGGCCGGCCTGCTGGACGCCCTCTCCGCCGAGGACGACGGGCAGGTGGACGAGGCGCGGTTGCGCAACTCGACCCGGGATCCGGCGAGCGGGGTGATCGGCGCCGCCGATCTGCCCGGGGCGAGTGGGGCCATCAGCGCACGGGTCGCCGCGCTGATCTCCGACGGCCACCGGCCGCTGGTGCTCGGCGGGGACTGCGCGATCCTGCCCGGCATCTGCCGGGCGCTGCCCCCGACGACGGAGCTGTGGTTCGTCGACGCCCACCCGGATTTCCTCGACGGCGCGACCTCGCCGACCGGTGAGGCCGCCGACATGGACCTGTCGGTGGTCACCGGGCACGGCCCCGCCGCCGCCGTCGGGCCGGACGACGCGCTGATCGACCCGAACCGCGTACACCTGCTCGGGCACCGCCCACCCACCGACGAGAGCAGCCGGGTCGAAGCGGCCCGGATCGACCCGGCGATCCACCAGATGCCCGCCGTCGAGCTGCTGCGCCGGGGCGCCGGAGCCGTCGGGGCCACCCTGGCCGCCGGCGGGGACGGGCCGGCCTGGCTGCACCTCGACCTGGACGTGGTGGACCCACGCGACCTGCCGGCGGTGACCTACCCCGAGCCGGACGGGCTGCGCTGGGCGGACCTGATCGCGCTGGTCACCCCCCTGGCCCGCGCCGATCGGCTGCTCGGGATGAGCGTGACCGACCTGAACACCGACGAGGACCCCGACGGGCGCCAGACCCGACGCGTCGTCGAGGTCCTCGCCCAGATGCTGGGCCGCTGAGCGTCGGCGGCTCGGCCGGCGCGACGCCGTGCGCCGACTAGACGTCAGCTGTGGGATTGGGCAACCGGACGGTGAACACCGTCCGGCCGGGGTGACTGTCCACCTCGACGGTGCCGTGGTGGGCCTCCACCACCGCCGCGACGATCGCCAGGCCGAGGCCGGTGCTGCCGTGTGCCCGGGACCGGGAGCTGTCGCCGCGCGCGAACCGTTCGAACATCTCCGGCTGCAACTGGGCCGGCACCCCGGGCCCGTCGTCGGCGACGGTGAGCACGGCGTTGTCGCCGACGACGGCCAGCGTGGTGGTGACCGTGCTGCCGGGCGGGGTGTGCACACGGGCATTGGCCAGAAGGTTCGCCACCACCTGGTGCAGCCGGGCGGCGTCGCCGGGCACCCGGATCGCCACCTCGGGCAGACCGAGCTGCCAGCGGTGTTCGGGGCCGGCGACGTGCGCGTCGCTGACCGCGTCCACCACCAGGGCGGTCAGGTCGACCGGTCCCACCGCGAGCGGCCGACCGGTGTCCAACCGGGCCAGCAGCAGCAGATCGTCGACGAGGCTGGTCATCCGGGTGCTCTCCGACTCCACCCGGCGCAGCGCGTGGGCCACGTCGGCGGGTACCTCGTCGCGGCCGCGCCGGGCCACCTCCGCGTAGCCGCGGATCGCCGCGAGGGGCGTGCGCAACTCGTGGCTGGCGTCGGCGACGAACTGGCGTACCCGGGTCTCGCTGGCCTGCCGGGCGGACAGCGCGTCGGCGACGTGGCCCAGCATCCGGTTCAGTGCCGCGCCGACCTGACCGACCTCGGTTCGCGGGTCGGTGTCGGCGGCCGGAACCCGCACGGCGAGCGCCACCTCGCCACGGTCCAGGGGCAGCTCGGTGACGCGGGTGGCGGTGGCGGCCACCCGGTTGAGCGGGCGCAGCGTGGCCCGCACGATCAGCGCGCCGGCAGCGCACGCGATGAGCAGCCCGACGGCGGCCACCCCGGCCTGCGCGGCGAGTTGCCGCTGGACGGTCTCCTGCACACCGGCCAGAGGGATCGCGACGACGCGTACCCGGCCGTCCCAGTACTGCCGGGCCACGGCCCGGTAGTCACCGCGGGCGCCGAGGTCGACGGTGCGTGGTTCGGCGCCGACCGGCAGGCCCGCCAGGGTGGCGACCTCCCCGACCGGGACGGCGTGCTCGTCGGGGAACGGGTCGTCGCTGGACGGGCTGCTGGTCAGGGTCCGCGCGCTCGTCACCTGACCGTTGGTGATCACTGCGACCACCGTGCCGGCCGGCGACCCGGGTGGGATGGCGGGTCCGTTGCCGGGAAAGGCGGGCCGCCCCGGACGTTCGCCCCGCATGACCGTCGCGGGAGCCAGTTGGGCGTCGAGCCGGTCGATCAGGAAGTGCCGCAGCGCCACGGTGGTGATGCCACCGATGGCGACGCTGACCAACGCCAGCAACGCGACCAGGGCACACACCAATCGGGTACGCAGGGAGCGGCCGGCCAGCCACCGGCGGGCGGCACGCATCGGGCGGCGGCTACTCGGCGGGCTTGAGGACATAGCCCGCACCGCGCAGCGTGTGAATCATCGGTGCCCGGCCGGCGTCGATCTTCTTGCGTAGGTACGAGATGTACAGCTCCACCACGTTGGCCTGACCGCCGAAGTCGTAGTTCCACACCCGATCGAGGATCTGTGCCTTGCTCAACACCCGGCGGGGGTTGCGCATCAGAAAGCGCAGCAGCTCGAACTCCGTCGCGGTGAGAGTGATCAGTTGGCCGTCGCGGCGTACCTCGTGGCTGTCCTCGTCGAGGCTGAGGTCACCGACGGTGAGGACCGCGTCCTCCCGGGCGACGACCGCGAAGCCGGAGCGCCGCAACAGCGCGCGCAGTCGGGCGATCACCTCCTCCAGGCTGAACGGCTTGGTGACGTAGTCGTCGCCACCGACGGTGAGCCCGGCGATGCGCTCCTCGACCGCGTCGCGGGCGGTCAGGAAGAGCACCGGCACGGTGGGGGCGTGCTCGCGCAGCCGGCGCAGCACCTGGAAGCCGTCCAGGTCGGGCAGCATCACGTCGAGCACCACGGCGTCCGGCTGGAACTGCCGTGCGGTGCTCAACGCCGCCATGCCGTTGCCGGCGCTGCGCACCTGCCAGCCCTCGTAGCGCAGCGCCATCGACAGCAGGTCGGTGAGTGTCGGCTCGTCGTCGACCACCAGCACCCGGACGGGTTCGCCGTCGGGGCGCAGCAGCTCGATCCGGCTCGGCGCGGCCTGCCCGTTCGTGATCATGCCCGCCATCGTGGCCGCGACACCTGTGCCGCGCCCCTGACGGAGCTGTGTACCAGCTGTGCGACCGGGCCGACGTGACGCGGACGTCACCACCGGTCAGGCCCGCCTCGTCGTCACTCGGACACCCCGTACGCGTCGGTCCGCACGAACCGCATGCTCCAGCCGCCCGCGTCGTCGGGCCGGTCGCGTTCGTAGAGGTGGTCGGGGCCGGGCTGGACCGACCCGGTGCCGTCCGGGTGCCGCATGATCCAACGCTGCGGCGGGGTGCCGTCGGAGCTGGCCGGCAGCCGCCGGACCAGGCCGTCCGCGGGCCCGCCGACGAAGCGTACGGTGACCTCACCCATCGCGGCGCCCCCTGCGGTGACGGTGCCGGCACAATCGGTGACACCGGCTCTGGCTCGCAAGCTACCGCACCCGTCGTCGTGCCGCAGCGAGGTGCGCCGGGCCGGCCGGCTGTCGGTTTGCCCAGCTCGGCGCTCGGGTACCGCGACCGGAGCACCCGCTGTCGGCGGGGCGAGGGCGAGGAGCGGGCGATGCGCACACTGGACGGGCGGTACCAGCTCGAGCAGCGCATCGGCGTGGGCGGGATGTCCGAGGTGTGGCGGGCACACGACCAGGTGTTGGACCGGACGGTCGCGGTGAAGCTCATCCTCCCCGGCCCGGACGATCAGGACGGCCCGGCGGACCGGATCCGCGCGGAGGCCCGCTCGGCAGCGCGGCTGGTGCACCCGAACGTGGCGAGCGTGCACGACTTCGGCACCTCCTCGACCTGGTCGGGCCGCCCGGTGCCCTACATCGTGATGGAGCTGGCCGAGGGTGAGACGCTCGCCGCGCACCTGCGGGCCGGGCCGCTGGACTGGCGCATCTCCGTACGGGTCTGCGCGGAGGTCGCCGCGGCGCTGGCCGCCGCGCACGCGGAGGGCATCGTGCACCGCGACGTCAAACCCGCAAACGTCATGCTCACCCCGTCGGGGGTGAAGGTGCTCGACTTCGGTATCGCCACCCCCGCCGGCGCGGCGGATTCGACACCGATCGGGATGGTGTTGGGGACCCCGGCATACCTGGCGCCCGAGCAGCTGCAGAGGGCGCCGGCCACCCCCGCCGCCGACATGTACGCCCTCGGCGTGCTGCTCTACTACTGCCTCACCGCCCGCCTGCCGTACCGCGCGGCCACCACCAGCGAACTGCTCGGCGTACGCCGCCGTCAGCCACCCGAGCCGCTGCCCGAGATCGACGGGCTGCCGCCGGAGGTGGCCGAGTTGTGCCACTCCTGCCTCGCCGACGATCCCGCGCAGCGCCCGACCAGCATGATCGCGGCGCTGCTGCTGGCCGAAGCCGTGGACGCGCGGGTGTACGTGCCGATGACGATCCCGACGACCCGCCGGTCGGCCCCGATGTCGCCGTGGACCGAACAGGCCGCCGCGGAGGCGACCGAGGCGGTGGCGGTGCTCGACGAGCCGAACCGGGCCTCCGAGCGCTGACAGCCCAGTCCACGGCGTTTCGTCGGGCGGTCGCCGGGTAGCCGACCTGGTGAGCGACGGGAGAAACGCGATGCCGGATCAGAGTTCCTGGCTGCGTGAGGCCACAGCGACCGCCGAGGGCGGTCACGTACGCACCGACGATGGCGGGCTCTCCACCGCGCTGGCTTCACCGCTGGCGCCGCACTGCACCGGGTTGACCCCGGAACAGTTGCTGGCCGCGGCCTTCGCCTCCTGCCTGCACCACGCGGCGGTGGAGGTGGCCGGGGAGATCACCGACGAGGCGCACACCGTCCAGGTACGGGCGGAGGCGAAGCTGGGGCGCGACAACGACGGCCGGTACCGGGCCGACGTGCACGCGGAGATCTCCTCGGCCGGCCTGAGCAGAGATCAGCTGGCCGACCTGGTCGAGTACGCCGACCGGCTCTGGCCCTTCTCCAGCGGCGACGCCAGCCGACACCGTCTGACCGTCACGCCGGCCGAGAACGGCCGACACTGAGGTCCGGCCCGCCCAGGCCCCGCCGCCAGCCCGCCCGGCGCTGGCCGCCCGCCCGGCACCGCCCGCCCGCCCGGCGCTGGCCGCCCTCTTGGCGCCGCCCGCCCGCCTGGCGCTAGATCAACTCCGTATCGCCGATGTTGCGGTATCCGCGCGCAGGGATGCCGCGATGTCGGCGACATGGAGTTGATCTGCCTCGACCTCACGCACCTGCCCGGGCGAGTGGAGCGGGTGGGTGACGTGCAGTCGGCCGTTCGGTGGAGGTGACACCCAGCCGAATGACCGAACCCGGAAAAGCGACGGCGGGTCAGTTCAGGGCACGACCGGACGACCGCATTCACCCGGCGAATCGGGAATAACGGTCGGGCCCGTTCCGCGAGGTTGGTCAGGCTAGCGCCACTTTTGCCCCTCGAAGTCGGCATGATCGGGGCAAATTGTGGCGCATGCCACCGCACAGGCCGATGGCATCGACCGGTCAGCTCTTTAACCTCGGCGGGTGCACCCCGACGACCCCGCCGACCAGAAGCTGACCAACGCCCGCCCGAGCACCCTGTCGAGCGATGCCGCATCAACCGAACGGACGATAGGCCGTCACCGCGCCCTGGAAGCGCCGCGACGCCCCCTGCTGGGCTCGACCCCGCTCCGGGTGGCCTTGGCCACCGGTGTGACCTGCTGCCTAAGCCTCGTCGCGGTCGCCACCGCCCGAGGCAGCGACGACACCCCCACCCCCCGCACGGTGGAGCCGCTCGCCGAGGCGGTGGCCGACCGTGCCGCCATCGCGCAGGAGCGCGCCTCCCGGTCGCTGGACCGCGAGGCCGTCCCCGCACGGATCCTCCCCAGCCCGACGGTCACGCCCACGCCCGCCCACACCGCCACACGCAAGGCACCCAAGAAGCCGGTCAAGCCACGCCGACCCCGACCGGTTGCCGGTCTCGACCAGGCGCAGATGGACAACGCGAAGACCATCGTGGATGTCGGCCTGGAGATGAAGATGCCGCGCCGCGCCCTGGTGGTGGCACTGTCCACCGCCATGCAGGAGAGCAACCTCTACAACCTGGCAAGCGCGGTCCTGCCCGAGTCGGCCGAGTACCCGAACCAGGGCAGCGGCTCGGACCACGACTCGGTCGGGCTGTTCCAGCAGCGACCCAGCAGCGGCTGGGGGACGGTGGCCCAGTTGATGCGCCCGTCGTACGCCGCGCGGGCCTTCTACAGCGCGCTCAACGAGATCCCGGGCTGGCAGGACATGAGCGTCACCGCAGCCGCCCAGGCCGTGCAGATCTCCGCCTACCCCGACGCGTACGCCCAGCACGAGGATCGGGCGACCACCGTCGTAGCCGCCCTCACCACCTGAGCGAGGCGCCCCCTGGCGTCAGCGACGGCCGGGCGGGGGCTCCGCGCCCGCGTCCAGCCCGCCGACTCCCACCCGGCTGTCCGGTACGCCGGCAGCCGCGGTCGGGGTGTCGGCGGGCACCTGATCCACCGTCAACTGGTTGAGGATCTCGTCCACCCGCGCCTCGCGCCGCCGACGGGCGTACAGCGCCACCTCGAAGTCGCGCCGGGCCTGCACGGCTTCCGCGTACGCCCGCTCCCGCACCTGCCGTGCCTCCTCGCGGGCCTCATCCAGCGCGACACGGGCCTGGGCCAGGATCTCGGCGGCCTCGCGCCGCACCGCGTCCCCGCCGTACCGGCCGACGACGGCGTCGCCGAGGTCCAGCCGCCGCAGGAGCCCGCTGAGCCAGGCCGCCTCCTGGCGGATCTCGTCCCACTCCCGGGCCGCTCCCGCAGCGCCCTCGGCCCGCGCCGCGAGCCGGGACAACCGGATCCCCAACTCGTCCAGGCAGGAATCCACCTGCCGCTGGTCGTAACCGGTCTCAACGACGGAGAACCTCATACTGTCGCCCCCCCAGGCAGCTGCTGTTACTTCCCCACCTGGATCCTCGGCCGCGTCCACCGCCACCGAGGAGGTTCGGGAAAAATGTTCAGCATGCGCGCGTAGGGTGCGCGTCAGACCCGCTTGGGCAGCACGACCACCCGGCCGAAGAACTCGTCGATGCGGCGGACCACGTCGTTGAAGTCGTCCAGGTCGATCGGCTTGGTGACGTATGCGTTGGCTTGCAGCGTGTAGCTGCCGACGATGTCGGTGTCGGCGTTGGACGTGGTCAGCACGACGATCGGGATGGTCCGCAGATCCTCGTCCTGCTTCACCGCGCCGAGCACCTGCCGACCGTCCATCCGCGGCATGTTCAGGTCGAGCAGGATCACGTCCGGCCGGCGGGCCTGGTCGTGCCGGCCCTCGGCGCGGAGGAACTCCATCGCCTCTTCACCGTCACTGACCACGTCAATGATCTTGTCGACGTCGGAGTCCGCCAACGCCTCCTCGATCATGAGCACGTCGCCCGGGTCGTCGTCGACCACCAGGATGCGTACTGGCTGTGGGCTGTCTGCGCCCATCACTACCTGCCTCGGGTCGGCGGGGACGGGACCGGACGGTCACCGCGTTGGCGGGGAAATCTAGCCCATCAGGAAGCACTGCGGGACGCGGGGTCGACCGACTCAGGTTCGTAGTGCAGGACCTCGGCCAGACCGGTCACCCGCAACACCCGCTCGACGCGGCCGTTGGCGCCGGTGAGCCGAAGCCACCCTCCGGCGGCCGCCGTCTGATTATCCCCCCGGACGAACACAGCCATCCCGGTGGAGTCGCAGAACGTGAGGTCGGTGAGGTCGAGCAGCACCCGGGTCTCGCCGGCGGCGGTGAGCCCGTCGATCGCGGCGCTCAGCTCGGGGGCGGTGCTCAGGTCCAGCTCGCCCTTGAGCCGCAGGCAGGCGCCGCCGTCGTCGCGTTCGACGTAGCTGACGCTGAACGTCACCGTTCTCCCCCTCGCTCCACCCACGGGTGGGA
This sequence comes from Micromonospora luteifusca, assembly GCF_016907275.1. Taxonomy (NCBI): domain Bacteria; kingdom Bacillati; phylum Actinomycetota; class Actinomycetes; order Micromonosporales; family Micromonosporaceae; genus Micromonospora; species Micromonospora luteifusca. Next base: position 6,628,263 of record NZ_JAFBBP010000001.1, on the reverse strand, counting down.
CGTTTGCAGTGCGACAAGTATACGCAGGCGCACCCCGAGCCACCGCAGGGCGCGGTGATCGACAGCGGGGCCGCCGGGTGGGCGTTTCAGGGGCCGGCGGTGGGCAGCGCGGCGCGCCCCAGGGCCAGCACACGCCCCGCCCGGGGGAAGTCACGCAGCGCGACGGTGAAGTGCTCCATGGGCCGGGCGACGGCCGTGGCGGGTACGCCGCGACTCCGCAGGATCACCGACAGCCACTCGACGAACTCGGTGAACAACGAGGGGTCGTCGACGTAGACGGCCGCGGCCAGGAAGTCCACGATGTGACCCAGGTCGCTCACGGTCGCGTCGAGCTGTGTGGCGGTGTAGGCCCGCGCGGCCGGCACCTGGTCGAGCACGTCCGCCAACGCGCTGTCGATCAGCTCGCCACGACGCCGTACCAGGCTCGCGTACTCGTCGTCGGCCAGGTGGGCGAGCTGCGCCGGCGGCACCCCGCGCAGCGTGCGCTCGTCGGCGATCAGCTCAGCCGCCGAGGGCGCGTCGGGCGCCCAGGCGACGCCGAGCCGACGCGCCCACCGGCCATCCACCCCGAACCCGCGCCCACCGACCACCACCGGCACGTCCGAGCGGCGGCAAGCCTCGATCATCCGGTGGGCGTGCGGCAGCCGCATCGGCAGCGCGCACGCCAACGCGACCGCGTGCGCGTCGTAGCGGTGCAGGTACGACACGAGGTGCGCCGCGGGCACACTGGCGCCCAGGAAGGTCACCTGCCAGCCGCGCAACCGCAGCACCTCGGCGACCAGCCGGGGCGGCAGCGCGTGCCACTCGCCGTCCATGCAGGCGACCACGACCCGTCCGCCGGTCGGGCGCGGGTTGGCGTGCGCGGCCACCGCCGCCACCACCTGCTCGCTGATGTGGGTGGCCGCGTGCTCCTGAGCGACGCTCCACTCGTTGCGCGCCCACCGCTCGCCCACCTCGGCCTGGGCGGGCGCGACCAGATCGAGCAGCACCCGCTCCGCCGGTACGCCCGCGTCGAGCAGGCCGATCGCCATGTCGATGGCGGCGTACTCGTCGGCGTCGGCGAGGCAGTCCAGATAGCCGACGTAGGCGTCGGTCGGGTCGGCGGCGGCCGTAGCGGTGCTCACGCGTCGATCTCCTCCTGCTGGTCGGGGCCGGCCGGTGTGGGCACCGAGTGCAGGTGCCGCGACCCGCGCCCGCTCGGGCCGGCCGCCCGCAGCGCCAGCACCGCGATGTCGTCGTGGTCGCCGTGCGCCAACCAGTCGCAGGTGACCTGCTCGACCCGCTCGGCCAAGGCCGGCGCCGGCATCCGTTGACAGCCGGTCAGCGCGGTGACCAGCCGTTCCGTGCCGAACTGCTCATCGCCGCGACGGCCACCTCGGGCCTCGGTCACCCCGTCGCTGTAGAGCAGGCAGGTTTCACCCGGTGCCAGCCGCACGGTCACCTCGCCGACGCGGGGGTCGGGCACCACCCCGATCAGCATGCCCCGCAGCGGCACCGACTCCACCTCGCCGGAGGCGCGCAGCACCAGCGGCGGCAGGTGCCCGCCGCCGGCCAGGGTGAGGGTGAGGCCCCCGTCGCGCTGTGGGCGGGCCACACCGAGCACGATCGTGGCGAAGCGGCCCTGCCCGTGCGCCCGGGTGGTCTCCAGCAACGCGTCGTTGAGCAGCCGCAGCAACCGCCCGGGGTGCGACTCCAACCGGTGCAACGCCTGCAGACACTGACGTAACTGGCCGGTGAGGACGGCGGCCTCGACGCCCTTGCCGGACACGTCGCCGAGGAAGAACACCGAGCCCCCGTCGGCGAGTCGGTGCGAGCCGTAGAAGTCGCCCCCGATGCGCAGTCCCGCCTGCGCCGGCCGGTACGCGGTGCCCCACTGCACGCCCGCGGCTTCGGCCGGCTCGACCGGCAGCAGGCTGGACTGGAGGGTGTCGGCGACCTCCGCCTGGTCGCGGTAGAGCAGAGCGGTGGTCAACGCCGCTCCGGCGCGGGCCGCGAACGCGCGGATCAGCTCCACGTCGGCGTCGTCGTACCAACCGGTGGCGCGGCGGGCGACCAGCAGCACACCGACCGGCGCGTCACGACCGGGCAGTGGGACGACCCGGGCGGCGCTGCCGGTGCCGGCGAGGCCGGGCAGCAGACCGGCGTCGACCGCCTGCTCGACCAACCAGTCCACCGCGTGCGGTTCGATCCCGGTCAGCCCGTCGGCGATGGCGGCTGGCAGCTCGCCGGCGGGCAGCGCGCCGCTGTCCACCATCGGCGTTTCGTCGTCGGCGCGCGCGGTCCGCCACCAACGGGCCCGACCTGCGCGCGGGGCGAGGACCAGCACGGCCACCTCGGCCAGGGTCGGCACGGCGAGGCGGACGACGGCGGCGGCGGCCCGGTCGGGGTGCAGCGGGTTGCCCAGCTTGTCACCGACCACGGCCAGAAAGGCCGAGCGTGCCTGTTCGGCGAGCAGCGCGTCGGCACGGCCGACGCTGTCGGTGACGTCCTCGACGTACCAGCAGCAGCGGGCACCGGAGAGGGGCACCTGGCGGGCGGTGAGCCGTCGCCCGCGATAGCTGAAGCCGCCGGCGTTGCCCTCGCTCAGACCGGGCACCCCGGCCGCGCTCAGCAGCTCGCCGGGCGTCACACCGGGCAGTAACCGCTCGGCCACCGGGCTGACGTGCCGGACGACACCGGTGGCGTCACAGACCACCAGGCCCTCACGGAAGTGCTCGACGACCTCGAACAGGTCGGGTACGGCGGAACCCCGGTCGGAGGGCAGCGGCGGCATGGCCGCGGTGGGGTGGGGCGGGAGGTCGGCGGACCACGCCGGAGACCGTGTCGTGCTCGGCGTCGAGAGCCGTCCGTCGCCCGGGTCCCAGTCCCTGACGTCGGAAGCAGTCACCAGCTGAGCCTCACTCCTTGTCATCCACCCGAACCCGTGCCGGAACCGGCGTCCATGGTCAAAACTCTCCAGCCCACCCTACGCGCGTAGCTGGAAAGCGGCATCTCAGCGCCGCTGGCGGGCACCGCCGCCACCGCCGGGGCGGCACCGGGCGGCCACTCCCGGTACGCGCCGTCGCCCCCCGAGTTGCGGCGGATCGCCCGACTGGGAACATGGTGGGATGTCCGACCAGTTGTTGACCATCGAGGCAACCCGGCTCGATGCCGGACACGTCCGACTACGGCTGGTTGGCGAGCTCGACTACGACAGCGCGCCCGAACTGATCGCCGCGGCGGCCGACCTGCGCGGCGACCAGCAGGTGCTGATCGACCTGACCGGCGTGACCCTCTGCGACTCCTCCGGGCTCAGCGCGCTGCTGGTGGTGCACCGCGCCGCCGGGACGATCCGGCTGACCGGGGTCGGCCGACACCTGCAGCGGCTGCTGGATCGCACGGGTCTGACCGAGTTGCTGGCCGTGGAGCACGCCGCCGACGACCTGCGCGCCATCGGCTGAGAGGCCACCCCCGGCAGACGGGGACGGCCCCCGACCCTGCGAACAGACGGGGATGGCCCCCGACCCTGCGAACAGACGGGGATGGCCCCCGACCCTGGGACCTGGGGTCGGGGGCCGGAGGAATGTCTAGGGGGCCGTCATCGGCTGGAGCCGAGGCCCGTCCTCACGCAGCTCGCCGGTCGGGGTCGGGTCGACGTCCTCGGGCTCACCCGAATCGGGCGTCTGGTACAGGTAGCGGACGAACTGCCCACCCGCCTCGTTGTCGTCCGCGCCAGGCCACTGGCCGATGCAGTCCATGCCGATGACCTCACGGCCAGTTCCGTCGGCCTCCTCCAGCAGCGCCCACAGACTCACCGGGTAACACCTGGTGATCTCGGGTGCGAGCTGCCAGCGGGCGTACCAGCCGGCTCGGGCGGGAACGATCTCGACGATCTGCTTCATGACGACCTTCCTTCCGCGTACCTCGGAAGAACCTCGGTCCTGCCCCGATCGTGCGTGCTGAGCGGGTGAGCACCCCTCACCCCCGCCGGATGAAGCGCCGCGGACACCGGGCCGACCCGGCCGGCGGCGTCTGTTTCGGCTCCCCGGAGGGCGGGAAGGCGAGTGGCGCAGTCACGATCCCCAGCGGAAGGGTGCCACCATGCGCAAGCAGATGGAGGGCGACAACCAGAGGCGTCGGACTCTGGCCCGGCAGGCCCGCGAACAGAGTCGCCAGCCCAGCGAGATCGGTGCCAGCCTGAGCGCTTCCAAGCAACTCAAGAGCCTTGAGGGGGGCAAGCGGGCCGGACCACCGGCCGCCGGGGTTCACAAACCGGACAGTACGCGTGGCGGGCCGGCACCACCACAGATCGGCAGTGCCGACAATCCACGGCCTCAGCCGTCCCCGCCGAGCGGCGCGGCCGGCGTGAACAGCATGGGCTACCACGACCTGGTCGACGAGGTCCGTCGGCGGGCCGGGGTCGACTTCAAGACGGCCAAGGTGGGCACCGAGGCGACCGTGCTGGTCCTCGCCTTCGCCCTGGAGACGGCCGAGCGGCAACGACTGCTCGCGGCGGTGCCGTCGTCACTGCACGACGTGCTGCCCGTCGACGGCGTCGAGCGGCACCATGACCTGGCCGGCTTCCTGGCTGAGGTGGGCCGGATCAGCGGCAACACCCCGGAGCAGGCCCGGTACCAGGCCGAGGCGACGTTCGCCGCACTCGCCGAGCAGGACGGCGACCTGGTCGAGTCGTTGCACGTACCCGACGGGTTGCGTGACCTGCTGAACCCGCCGGAGGCCGGTGGCGGTCTCGTGGGCGCCTCCACCACCACACCTACCCTGGACCCGGACGAGATCAGTGCGGTGCTCGACGACCTGCCGTACTGGACCGGCGACAGCCAGGGCCTCTACCGGGTGATCGCGTTGCCTCCGGACAACCTGGACCGGGTGCTCGACCGGCTGGACCGGATGCGTCAGGACACCGGCCGTGGCCCGAGCATCGGACGTCCGGGTGACACCGCCGCCGTGTTGACCGTGCGGACCACCCAGGCCAACGGGGTGACCGCGCTCGACGTGGACCTCGCCCGTCAGATCGACGACGCGATCGACGAGGTGGGAGCCGGGATGGCTGGCGGCTGACGGCCACCGCGACATCGGCGGGCCGGCGGGCCGGGGGCGACCCCGCTCCGCCGGCCCGTCCGCCGTGCCGGGCCACGGTCCGGGTGGGGCGTGGGCTCGGCTAGCGTGCCGGATATGAACCGCGCCGCCGACCGGTTGGAGTTGGTCGCCGACCCGGTCCGCCGGACCGGGCGGACACTGCTGTCCGCCGGGGTCGAGCAGTCGTACGTGGATGTCGAGGACCCCCGGCACCTGCATTTCGAGTACGTCCGGCGGATCGCCTCGGCGGTGGATCTGGTCGCCCCGGCGGGCGCCCCGCTGAGCGTTCTGCATCTCGGTGGCGGAGCGTTGACGTTGCCTCGCTGGCTGGCTGCCACCCGGCCCGGCTCCCCGCAACGGGTCGTCGAGCGGGACCCGGCGGTGGTCGAGCTGGTCGCCCGGGAGTTGCCGGCGCTGCCGCCGGAGGTGCGGGTGGAGGTCGCCGACGCCCGGGACGCGCTCACCGCCACCCCGGCCGGTCGATACGACCTGGTGATCGCCGACATCTACCGGGCGGCCCGGATGCCTCGACACGTACGCACCGTCGAGTTCGCCGCCGAGGTGGCCCGCACCCTGCGCCCGGACGGGTCGTACCTGGTCAACGTGACGGACCTGCCGCCCCTGGTGGGCACCCGGGTGCAGGTGGCCACGTTGCGGGCGGTCTTCGCCGACGTGTGCGTGCTCGGCGACCGGCGGATGCTGCGCGGCCGGCGGTACGGCAACCTGGTGCTGGCCGCGACGTCGCGGCCCGCTGGGCTGCCGGTGGGGCGGTTGGCGGTGGCCGCCCTGCGCGACCCGGTGCCCGGCGGTCTGCTGCACGCCGCCGCGCTCGACACGTTCGTCGCCGGCGCCCACCCCGTCACCGACGCGGACGAACCCGGACGCCACTGATCGCCGTTCCGTCCGCAATGCCGGGTTTTCGACGACGGGTGCGGGGAAGGCGCTGCGGATGAGCAACGCCGACGATCGGGCGACCGCCCGCCGGACCCTGATCGTGATCGGTCTGGTGCTGGCCACCGCGTTCGCGCTCGCCTTCGTCTACGCCACCCGCCGGGTACTGGTCTGGGCCGTGGTCGCCGCGTTCTTCGCCGTCGCGCTCAAGCCCCTCGTCGACCGGGTGCAACGCCGTTTCGTGCGGCGCCGGTCGTTGGCGACCCTGCTGGTGTTCCTCGCCGCGTTCGTGCTGCTGGCGATCCTGGCCGCGCTCATCCTGGTGCCGTTGTTCGGGGAGCTGGGCCGGTTCGCCGACCGGGCGCCCGCTCTGTTGCACGACGCCCGCGCCGGCCGAGGCCCCCTGGGCCAGTTGCTGGAGCGCACCGGCGCGCGGCGTTACGTCAGCGAGCACTCCGACCAGCTGCGCGTACTCGGCTCCCGACTACGCCAACCCGCCGTCGGCGTGCTGCGCGGCGTCGTCGAGACGGTGGCCGGGCTGGTGACGGTCATCGTGCTGGCGTACCTGATGGTGTTGGAAGCGCCGCGGATCACCCGCGGCGTGCTCGACGCGGCCGGGGACGGCCGGGGTGAGCGGCTGGACCGGGTAGGCCGGGAGGTGTCCCGCACCGTCACCGGCTACCTCACCGGCAACCTGCTGATCAGCGTGATCTGCGGGGTGTTGACCTTCGTGGTGCTGGCCCTCACCGGGGTGCCGTTCGCCGCCGTGATCGCCCTGCTGGTGGCGGTGGCCGACCTGATACCGCTGGTCGGTGCGACCCTCGGCGCGATCATCGCGGCCGGGGCCGGCTTCCTGCACTCCCCCACCGCCGGGGTGGTGGTGCTGGTCTTCTTCGTCGTCTACCAGCAGGTGGAAAACCACCTGCTCCAGCCGTTCATCCTGTCCCGCGCGGTCCGGCTCAACCCGCTGACCGTCCTGATCAGCGTGCTGCTCGCGGCGGAGTTGGCCGGGCTGCTCGGCGCGCTGCTGGCCATCCCCGCCGCCGGCATCGTCCAGACCATGCTGCGCGAGTACGGCCCGCGCCGGCTCCGGCCCACCCCGCCGACCGGTCCGACCGCGCGGTCACGCCGACCAGCCGGTCCCGCCCACCCGGGCTGACCGGCCGAAGGGCGCACTGCGAGTTCAGCGGGCTCGGGTCGCGACCTCGGGTGTGGTGCTCTCCAACGGCACCGCGTTGGCCGGCACCAACCCCAACTGGACCGCCGACCGGGTCAGCGCGGCGTCCAGCGCCCAGTCGGCACTGACCCGCGTGCGATTTCCGGGCATCGCCATCAGGTGGTACGCCCGGGTGACCGCCTTGGCGGGCAACCCGGCCAGGTTCACCTGCAACGGGTTCGCCGCCGCGTCCTTGCCACCCAGGTCGACGACCCAGCCCAGGTCGTGGTGCTTGTACGGCTTGCGCCGGCCGAAGCCGTACGACGCGGCGATGTTCTGTGCCGCACGCTTGCCCTGCCGCTGCGCGTGCTGGGCCGTCATCCCGCAGATCTGACCCGGATTGACCAGGTCGGGCACTGCGGCGGCGTCGCCGCAGGCGTACACCTCCGGGTAGCCGGGGACGTTGAGGAACTCGTCGACCACCAGCCGACCCCGGTCGGTACGCAGACCCAGCTCGTTGACGAACGGGTCGGGGCGTACCCCCACACACCACACCAGCGTGCAGGTCGGCACGTACTCGCCGTCGGTGAGCTTCACCCCGTCGCAGGTCGCCTCGGCCACGGACGTGCCCATCCGGACGTCCACACCACGACGGTTGAGCACCTTGTGCGAGGTGTCCGACATCCGTTTGTCCAGCTCCGGCAGCACCCGGGGGGCGACGTCGAGCAGCATCCAGCGGGGGCGGACGGGGAGTCGGGGCCGCTGGGCGTGCAGCGCATCGGTGAACAACTGCCCGTGCGCGGCGACCTCGGTGCCGGTGTAGCCCGCCCCGACCACCACGAACGTGGAGCGGGCCTGCTGCTCGGCCGGGTCCTCGGCCTGCTCGGCCAGCTCGATCTGACGGACGATGTGGTCGTGCAGGTAGACGGCCTCGGGCAGGCCGCGGAAGCCGTGCGCGTACTCGGTCACCCCCGGGATGGGCAGCAGCTTGTTGACGCTGCCCACGGCGAGAATCAGCCGGTCGTACGCCAGCCGGTTCTTGTCCCCCTCCGCCTGGGTGAAGCCGACCCAGCGGTTCTGCAGGTCGACGTGGTCCGCCTCGCCGATCACCACCCGTACGCCCTTGAGCGTCCCGGTCAGCGGCACCGCGATCCGTTTGGGTTCGACCACGCCGGCCGCCACCTCGGGCAGCAGCGGCAGATAGAGGAAGTAGTCGGTGGAGTTCAGCACCACGATCTCGGCCCGGTCCCGGGCGATCCGGCTCAACGTCTTCGCCGCGTGGTAACCAGCGAACCCGGCTCCCACGATCACCACACGAGGTTTCGTCATTGCGGGCCGTTTCCCGTCGAAGCCCGGGACAAACGTCGCCGAACCGGGCCGTCCGGTTCGGCTACGGGGTCTCCGCGTGCGGCCGGTGCCAGCGCACCGTCACCGTCAGTTGACCCTGCACGCCGGTCCGGGCGATCACTGCGCCGGTCTCCGCGGTCAACTGCACTCCGAAGGTGATCTCGACCTCGTCCGGACGGTGAGCCATCGACTGGAACTGGCCGAGCGCGGCGGATGCGGCGTCGCGGACCTCGGAGAGCGCCCGGTCGAACGTCGCCCGCGCCTCGCGGACCACCTTGCCGGCGTTGCCAGCCGGCGTCACACCGGCCCTACCGTCGACCTCGACCACCACCGACCCGCCACCGTCGAGGTCGAATCTGCGCAACTCCGTCATCGTTCACTGCCCTCTCACGCGGTCGGCACGCACTGGAGATCCATCCACTCGGTCTTCGACAACTTCCCTCGGACCGCTTCGAGTTCGGTCAGCAGAACGTCCAGACGCTCCGGTGCCTCCAGGTAGACCAGGACCGCCCGCTCGAAGGCCGTGGCCATCGCCGCCGGCAGCAGGTCCGACCCGTCCCAGCACAGGGTGCCGGTGTGCAGCCGCGCCGCGACCGCCTTCGTGACCGGGTCCTGGTAGTCGGCGGCCGTCGTCCGCCGGCTGAAGGCCACGTCCTGGGTCTGCGCACGCCGGGCCACCTGCGCCTGCCCGGAGGCGAGGTAGCTCATCAGTTTCCTGGCTGGCTCGGTGTCGCGGAACATGGCCGCGACATCGTCGGAGACCTCCTGCAGCGACGAGTTGTCCGTCTTTGTGGCCGGCGGTGGTGTCGGGAAGAAGGTGAACGACGGGGCAGGCGACGCGGCCCTCGTCGAGCTGGCCAGTTTTGCCAGGTGCCGCCGGTAGTCGCGGATCACGAAGGAACCCTGGTGGTCCAGATGGCAACCCCGCTTGGCGGACGACGCTGCCGGCTCCTCGCGCGGGAACAGCCCCTTCCCCGCCACCTGGAACTTGGTGTAGAGGCTGGCTCGGGCCGTCTCCCCCGCCGAGACCCGCAGCAGGGCACCCCAGGTTTCCCAGGCGGCCCTGATCTCCGGTGCGGTCCAGGGGAGGTCGCCGTGGGTCCAGCGCTCGTAGGCGACGAGGCCGGAGTCGTGCAACAGGATGTCCTCGATCCAGTCGGTGCCCGGCCAGCCGGAGACCGGCGGGGCACTCATTCCGAGGCACCAGGGCACCTGCTGACCATCGGCGATGCGCTGGGTCTGGCTGACCATCTCCTCCCACGTCCGTGGCGGATGCTCGCCGAACTTGGCCAGCTCTGCCGGGTCGTACCAGACCACGCTCTTCAGGTGGGTGGCGATCGTGACCGCGTAGGCGAGTTCGCCACCGACCGGGTTGCCGTCCGGCCCGACCTTGCGGGCGAGCTTGATCAGCTGCGGAGCGGCGGCCGGGTCGGTCGTGAAGGCGCCTTTCAGCGGCGCCAGTTGGCCGGCGTTGACGTACCGTTGCAGGTCGTTGAGGCGGGGCAGGATCGCGACGTCGGGCGGGCGACCTCGCTCGATCCCCACCTGGAGCACCTGGCTGACGTCCCGGTGCCCCTGGTAACGGGTCCGAATGCCCGACGCGGCCTCGAAGTCGTGCAGAACCCTCGTGAACTCCGCCTCTTCCTCGTCGGTCCAGGAACCGAGGACCGTCAGCTCCGCGGCCGGCTCGGCAGCGCATCCGCTCAACGCGACACCAGCCAGCAACGCCGTGGCCATCGCCAACACCGTTCGCGACCTCCGTGGGCACCGCTTCATGTCGACCGCTCTCCATATTCCGCCAGGCGGGGTCGGAAGCCCGCGAGGACCAGCACCGCGATGCCGAGCGCGAGCAGGGGCAGGGCGAGCTCGACGGAGCGACTGTCGGCCGCGCCGACGGCATCGGCGGTGATGGCGACGTCGGCCGCGATGACCGCCAGCCCCGGCGTCGAGGACGGGGACGGCGACCGCGTGCCGATTTCCGCGATGGTGTCGGCGCAGGCGGCCCTGCACTGCTCCCGCACGGCACTCGCCAAGCCGTCGGCGGCCCGGAAACGCACGTCCTCGAGCTGCCCCTGCCGGCTGCCGTGCACGGCTTCGACTCCCGCGCGGGCCCGGTCCAACTGGCTCGCCGAACCGAGACTCAACGAGGTGAGGGCCACCATCCCCACCGTCGCGGCCGTGGCCACCAGCAGGGGAACATTCATCGTCCGGCGGAAGCGGCGGGTCAGGTACACCTGCGTCCGGATCAACAGCACGCCGAGCCCCACCAACGGCAGCAACCAGACGGCCGCGGTCAGCTTGTTGGTCCAGACGTTGTGCACCTGGCTGTCCAAGGCACGCAACTGCATGCCCCGCAGACGCTCAAGCCGGACCAGGATGTCGTCCAACAGGCTCGCCGCGTCCCGGAGCGCGGCCACCCCGAGCGCCCGCAGACTGGCGTCCCGGTAGCGCGCATCGGCCTGGCCGATGAGCCCGGTGTAGGTGACCAGCAACGCCTCGATCGTCTGGATCGCCTGGGTGCCCTTGTCGCCGGCCGCGTTGTTCTCCGCCAACAGGGTGAGGTACTGGCCGGCACCGGCGATCTGGCGCTGGTAATCCACCCCGGGCCCGCCGAGGACCTCGCCACCCTCGGCGAGGTTGCGCACCGCGGCGAGGTGCGCGTTGCGCAGCGCGTCCTGCGCGTCGTAGCTGGCGAGGATCGCCGGCACGGACCGGTCCGCGGCGACGTCGGCATTCCCGGCGACACCGAGGAAGATCGCCAGACTGGTGCCCAGGGTGACCGCGGTGATCCCAAGCAGCCACCCGCGCAGACGCACGAGGGTTTGCCGGGTGGTGCTGACCAGCGGCGAGGTACCCACGACCGCCGTCATACCAACACTTCCGCTGGTGGGTCGTCGCCCGCGAACCGCCGACCACAATTCTCGCAACGGCCCGCGCCGGGCGGTGACGTCTCCCCGCAGGCACCGCAGATCTGGTCCGCGACCGCCGTGCCCCGCTGCACCGGTGGGTGCACCGGGTTCTGCGTCGACTCGATCATGCTGACCTTGATGTCGGTCTGGCTCAGGTTCTCCTTGAGCCGGACGAGGCCACCGGGCTCGATGTCCACCAGGTGCCGCAGCTGGTCCAGGGCGACCTCGTCCCGCGTCGCCGTCGCCAGCGCCACCGCCCGAGCCCACTGAGCGTGTGCCTCGATCCGGTCGCCACGGTCGTACGCGTCGCAGCCGGCATTGATGGCCTGCCGGACGTCCTCCTGCCCCGTCACCTGGGAGACGCTGAGATCTATCCGGGCCGACCTGGCCATGTTGACGGTCCAGTGCACGAGGACGGTCGCCGTGGCGGCCCGCAGCTCCCCGTCGACCACCAGGTCGACCCGGGCGGCCAACCGGTCCTGCTCCAGGATGTCGTCGGGCGGCTCGACACCCAGACAGACATGAAACTCCCGGCGTTCCGCACCCCACGAGCCGGTGGCGACCTCCCACGTGCGCTCGTCGACCTTCGTGGCGTACTCGGTGAGGTCCTGAATGGTGGGGCGGGCCTGCTTGAAGAAGATCACCTTCGCGTACGGCACGGTCCGCAGCCGAATCCGCACGTCCGGCAGGAGCTTGGTCAGCGCGACACGAATGGACTCCCGGAAACTGGCTACCAGGTCGGCCGGTCGCCGTACGGCCTCGGCGGTGCCGTTCAGCGCGGCGGCGATCCGGAGCAGATCCGGCGGGTGCCACCCCTCTCCGATGCCTCGGGGATCGCAGACGAACCGACCGGCGCAGGTCCGCAGGGTGCGCTCCAACTCCTCCTCGGTCTCGTGCTGGTTGATGCCGTCGGTGAGCAGCAGCACGTGATTGATCGTCGACGAGGACTGCGGAAGCAGGTCCCGTGCCGCCGCGAGCCAACTGCCCATCGCCGTCCCGCCGCTGGCGCTGAGCCGGGCGACCGCCGCCTTGGCCTCCTTCCGGGTGGCCGGCGAGGCGGTCACGAGCGTCTCCGCCGGTGGATAGACCACTCTGGCCTGCCCGGTCCCCTCGATCACCGCGAACCGGACGCCGTCCGGCAACACGTTGATCGCCGCGGCGGCGGCCTGCTGCGCCGCCGCCATCTTGGTCGGTGGATCCGCCATCGACCCGGAACAGTCGATCACCAGCACCTCGACCAGCCGGGACGGATCCGACCGGGCTGGCGTGTCGTCCTCGCCCGTCGTCCGCTCCCCGGTCACCGAGAGGACGGCGTGCATCTCCCGGCCACCCACACGCAGGTATTTGTTCTGGTTGACTTCGAGGCCGAACTGGATAGCGGTGTCCACCGATTCATGCTCCGTTCCGGGTCGGTTCGGTCACCATCGGGTGCGGGGTCGGACGGCGTTCGCCCGGTCGATGAGCACGTCGTGCGCGGCGCGACGGGCGGCGTCGCCGGTGCGACCGACCAGCCGAGAGCGGCCTGACCGCACCGCCACGGGCTCGGGGACATCGACGTGTTGCGCCTGCTGGCCCAGGGCCCGGTACGAGTTCTCCAGCAACTCACGGATGACACGCTCGGTCGGCGGCTCACCCAGCGCCGGGCCGCCGGTCAGGTCGGCGGCGGCTCCGGCACGAACCAGGTCGAGCGCCATCTCCCGGATCGCCGTGGTCAGCCGGTCACGCGACTCGCCGTCGAGATCCAGCCCGGTCAGCCGGTGCACGGCCTGGTCGACCTCGCGGGCGGTGGGTGGGCCGCCGGGCAACCGGGACGACAGAACACGCACCGCGGCGACCCGGGCGGCGTCGTGGTGCCGGGAGAGCGCCGGAACCTCGTCGAGTACGGCGACAGCCCCGGCCCGGTCGGTCGCCGCCAGGCGGAGCCGGGCCAGCCCGAACGCGGCGCTGGCCTGGAACGGGTCTCGCAACCAGACCGCTGCGTAGTAGCGGGCCGCCCGCGCGTCGTCGCCGCCCCGCTCGGCGCAATAGCCCAGCGCGAGCTTCGGGGCGACCTCCCCCGGGATGTCGCCGTAGACCACGTCGAACTGCCGCCCCGCCACGTCGATCCGGTCGTCGGCGAGCGCGAGCAGCCCACGGTGCCAGGCGATCCGCCAGTCGACGTCGGGCTGGGTGCTGGGCAACGTCTCTGCGGCGGACAACGCCGCGGCGGCCGCGGCGAGATCGGCCAGCGCGAGGTGTGCCCGGCACCGACTCAACTCGATCTCCACCGATGTCTGTTCGACCATGGCGAGCTCACCCAGCAGCGCCTGCGCGTCCGACGCGTCGACAGTGCGGAGCACGTTGACGGCCGGGTCGTCCGGGTCGGGTCGCGGCACCGGCAGGCCGAGGGCCACGTCGACGGAGGTGGGACGGCCGTCGTCCAGGATGGTGCTGTCGACCGCACCGATCCAGGTGTGCAGTGGTGGGACCAGCCCGAGGCCCGCGTCCAGCAGTTGGGCGGCGGGTTGGAAGAGCGAGATCGGCTCGGGCTGACGCCGGTCCGGCTGGCCCGCCAGGATCTCCCGCAGCACCCCGAGGAGCTGCTCGGACATCTCGACGGCGGAGGCGAACCGCCGGTCCCAGTCCGGGCGGACCGCCCGGGCGACGAGCCGGCGGAACGACTCGATGCCGAGGGCGTCCGGGTCTGCACCGGGCGTGTCCGGCCCGGGCGTGCGGTGCCGGTACAGCTCCTCCAACATACGACCGAGGGCGAACAGGTCGGAGCGCTCGCTCGCCCCCCGGGTCTGGTATTCCGTCTTGCTCACCGAGAAGCCGACGGAGTGGACGATCCGCTCGGACCCGCTGTCGGCCTTGCGGACCCCGCCCAGGTCGATCACCTTGATCCGGTCGGCGGTCCGCATCACGTTGTCGGGCTTCATGTCGGTGTAGAGCAGCCCGCGCCGGTGCAGATAGTCGAGCGCGGCGAGGATCTCGTGACCGTAGGCGAGGATGTGGTCGATCGGCAGCGCGACATCCGGCTGCCGAGGGTCCTTGGCGGCGGCCTGCAGCTTGTGCAACGACATGCCGTCGAGGTAGTCCATCACGATGTAGCCGGTCGGACCCGCGACCGGGTCGTCGTGGGTGGCGAAGTCGGTGCTCCGGACGATGTTCGGGTGGTCCAGTGTGTTGAGGAACTGCCGCTCCTCGACCGCGGCCTTCAGGGATGCCTCGTCCTCGGCGTGCAACACACCCTTCAACGCGACGTCGATCTGATCCTTGTGGGTGTCGTGGGCGAGATAGACCCAGCCCTGACCGCCGCGGGCCACACAGCGGACCACCTTGTACCGCCCGGCGACAAGATCGCCCGGTTGCAGGCCGGGAAGGAAGTTGAACGGCGTCGGGGTCGGGCAGTAGGGGCAGAAACCCCGGTCCCGACCGGGTCGACCACCCCGGCTGCGACCGACCGGGTGATTCCTGGCGCAGACCCGCAACTCGTCGGGCACCCGGAGCGGTTCGGTGGCCGCGTCGGCGGGCGAGAAGGTCAGCACCGGCAGGGAGACGAGACTGGCCACCGTCCAGACGTCCCGGGTGGCCGACCTGGACGTGGCCGCCGCAGGCTTGGCGCTGTCGGTGGGGAGTGGCGCCAGACCGCAGAGGTCACAGAAACCGGTCTCGTCGACGGTGCCGGTGCAGCCTAGCCAGTTGCATGGTGTCAAGAACCGCTCCCTCCGCGCGGACCGCCAACTCGCTGTGCGACCGCCTCGGCGTACTGGCGTACCGCCACCTCGGCGACCGCCAGGTCGCACGGCGCGGCCAGGAGCAGTTCGTGCGCGTGCCGGTACGACGTGCCGAGCGCGGCATCCTCGGAAAACCCGTGTTGCACGGCCATCGCGAGATAGGCGCCCAGCCGGCCGCGAAGCTCGGACCAGAGATCCTCCCGTGCCACGATCTCCCGCCGGATCGACTCGGCCCTGCGCAGCGCCCGGTCGGTGGCCCGCTCGGTCGAGGCAAGGAGGGCGGCCAGGGTGTCGCCGTCGGTGGTGGCGGCCGCGGCCCGCAGCTTGGTCAGCTGGATCCGCAGCTCGGTCGCCACGGGCTGCGGCCGGGGCACGTCGGCGACCACGACGGCTGCCCTCCGGTACGCCCGGCGGGCGGCCTCCTCGGCGGTCTGCAGGCCAGCGACGCGACTCGCCAGCAGAGTGGTGCGCAGCGGGATCGACTCGCCGCGGAAGGTCAGCAGCATCCGCAGGTCCCGCGTGGGAGCCTGGTCGACCAGAGGAAGCACCACCTCGGAGAGGAGTGTCTCGGGTTCGGCGGCCTCGTCGATGTTGTTGATGATGATCGAGCGCGGCGTCGTCTCGATGGCCCGGTCGATGTCCGGCACCGTGGTCGCGGCGTCGGCCGCCCCGGCCCAGTCGGCGATCCGTTGGGACACGTCCTTCGTGCTCTTGTCCGCGGCATCCACCGCAAGGTCGATGCTGCCGATCGGCGGGGCGACGACGTCCTGGTGCGGGTCGATCGGTGGTCGAAGCTCCCGACTGGACAGCACGGCGGCCTGACGCACCGCCGCAGCGACGCCGGAATCGCGGTGGTTGATGACGATGACCAGCACGTTGCCGGGCAGCTGGCGACCGAAAAAGTCCACGAGTTGGCGGGCGACCCTCGGGTCCGCCGGAGTCTCCTCGGCCGAGCGGAAGCTGAGGTCGACCGACGACTCTCCGGGCACCTGGTCGCGGATCCAGGAAAGGCGGCTCAGGATCGTCTCGACCGGGATCATCCACGACAGACCGCTGCCCGGGTCGCCGCCGCCGATCACGTCCCGGTCGTGGTCGCCATCCTGGTACGTGCTGACCACCATTCCGACGACGTGCCCGGTGTCGGCGTCGACGACCGCCGCGCCGCTGAAGCCGCGGCTGACCTGGGGGCCGGTGGTCGCCGAGACCATCTGGATCCGTTCCCGTCCCGCCCCGGACCGGCCGGTGAGCCGGGCCTCGACAAATACGCCGTGTTCCAGCGTTTCCGGGAAGCCGTACATGATGACGCGGCGGTCCCAGGTCCGCCGCATCCGGCGCAGCGGCGCGAAGGGGCCCTGCGGCGCGGGTTCCTCCAGCTCGAGCAACGCGATGTCGCCCCGCCCGTCGTGGGTGGGTGGCCACCAGCAACCCGGCACCACCCGGGCCGGCACCGTCCGGCTGACCGACTGGCCGACCAGGTCGACATGGACCGGCCAGGTCGGCTCGGTGCTGGGTGACTCCGTGTCGCCGCCGGCGCTGACGACGTGGGCGCAGGTCAGGACGCGGCGCTCATCCAACGCCATCCCGGCGCCCAGAACCTCGCCGTGCTCACTACGGACACGGACCGGCCATCGCTCGTTGCCATGGCTGAACGTCACTTAGCTAAGGGTAATGGAGCCGGATCATATCCGTTGACCGCCGTCATTGCGTCTATGCGCTATTGCGGCTTTTCGCGCCGAATTGTCGGCCGGTATGACGAGCGTCGTCGCGGTCAGGTCGCCGCTGGCGCGGTGATCGCCCAACGCTCGTGGTCACGCCAGGCGCCGTCGATGAACAGGTAGTCCGGCGAGAAGCCCTCCAGCCGGAAACCGAGCTTGCGGGCCACTCGCCGGGACGGCTCGTTGCCCGGCTGGATGTTCGCCTCCAGGCGGTGCAGCCCGACCGAGTGGAACGCGTGGTCGATCACCAGGGCGACACCCGCCGAGGCGTGCCCGGTGCCGCTGTACGGCTGGAACGCCGCATACCCCAGGTAACCACCGCGCAGCGCACCCAGCACGATCCCGCTGATGTTCACGTAGCCGGCGATCTCGCCGCTGGCCCGGTCACAGATCAGGTAACCGGCACTGTCGCGGCGCCGGATCCGCCTCAGGTAGCTGTCGTACTCCTCGGGGGTGGCCGGCGCGGCCAACCACGGGTGGTGCAGGTCCCGACTGCGCCGCACGGCGGCGACGAACTCGTCGGTGTCGGTGGGCCGGGGTCGCCGGATCGCGGCCGGACCACCGGTACGCAGGTATCTCACGGCCGAACACTCTGACCGACCGGTGCCGCCGTTGTCCAACTGGTGCCGGCGAGTCGGGCAGGATCACACCCGAACCAGGTTGTAGTGGCATCCGGCCGCGCCCGTGGCCACTACATCGTTGATCGAGCACGATCGTGAGGATCCGCAGCGGCTGCGGGCTAACGAGATGTCAGCAGGCCGAACTCGGCGCCGTCGGGATCGGCCAGCACCAACCGGCCGGCCGCCGCGTCGGTGTCGACCCGGGTCGCTCCGAGCGAGAGCAGACGGTCGACCTCTACCTGCGGGTCGACGTCGGGGTCTGGCGCGAGGTCGAACCGCACCCGATCCCTGCCTCCGTTCGACATGTACGGCGGACCGCCCCACGTGATCTTCGTGCCGCCGTTCGGTGACTGGATCGCGGTCTCCTCGTCCTGGTCCCAGACCAGCGGCCACCCCAGCGCCTCGCTCCAGAAGTATCCGACCTGCTGCGATCCGTCGCAGGCCAGCGCACCGATGAACCCGCAGCCGGCGAGGAAGTTGTTGCCCGGCGCGATGACGTCGAACTCGTTGCCCTCGGGGTCGGCGAGCACCACATGATCGATCTCCGGGCCCTGCCCGATGTCGGTGTGCCGCGCGCCGAGTTCCAGTGCCCTGGCCACCGTCTGCCGCTGGTCCTCCAGCGAGCTGCTCGTCAGGTCGAAGTGCATCCGGTTCTGGACGACCTTCGGCTGCTGGTTCGCGGCGAAGCGGATGTGGAACCCGGTGTCCTTGGTGGGCGGGAGCAGGACGCCGTCGTGTGGATCGTCGACGATCTCCCGCCCCAGGAGCCCGGACCAGAACTGCGCGAGCCGCCGAGGCTCGCTCGCGTCGAAGCTGATCGCGAACAGGTGTGCCGTCATCGCTCCGCTCATCTCCCATCCGACCGGGGGCCGTGTCAGCCGTTGGAGCGGGAGCCTAGGGGTGTGCCAGGTCGACCGCACCCGAGTTTCGGGTCACGCGGTGAGGTACGCCGCGGCGGTGAAGGCGCGCAGGGCTATCTCGGCCGACTGTTCCAGTTGGCTGCGCCCGACACCGGCTGCCGCGTGCACGGCGTGGCCTTCGGTGACGACGCTGAGGAAACGGGCCAGGGCGGTGGGGTCGACCGCCGGTGGCAGGTCGCCCTCATCGACGGCGCGGGCGAAGCGGGCCGCCAGGGCCTGCTCACCGGTCAGCCGGCTGGCCGCCAGAAATTCGGAGATGGCCGTGTTCTCGGTGCCGCAGGCCGTGCCGCCCTGGACGGAGAGGCATCCGGCGGGACGGTCCGGTCGGGTCAGCGCTACCACGTTTTCCCGTAGCAGCACCGCCGCCACCTCCTGGGCGGTGGGCTGGTCCAGCGCGTCGCGCGCGTACGCCATCTCGACGTCCGCGTATCGGGCCACCACCTTGCGGAACAGGCCCTCCTTGTTACCGAATGCGGCGTAGAGGCTGGGCTTGTTGATGCCCATGGCGGCGGTCAACTCCGTCAGTGACGCGCCCTCGTAGCCATGCCGCCAGAACACCTCCATTGCCCGGTCCAGGGCCTGTTGGGTGTCGAAACCCCGTGGTCGTCCGGTTTGTGTCATGTCGTCCACCCCCTCGCGGTGCCAAGCCTACCGCCACCCAAACCGATCGGTACAAAAGTTTGGGGAATGGCGGTGGACGCTGCTAGGTTACTTCCATACCGAGCGGTACAGAAGGCTGAAGGGAGTCGCCGTGAACAACGTGAAGCGCACGCTCGGCCCGGTCGGAATCTGGAGCATGGAGCTGCGCGGGGCAGCCCGACCCGAGGTCCGCGAGGCCGCCGCCGAGCTGGATGAGCTCGGCTTTCCCGCCCTCTGGATCCCGGGCCTCGACGGCCCGGGTGCGCTGGACGACGTCGAGCACCTGCTCGCCGCCGCACCACGCGCCACCGTCGCCCTGGGCGTGCTGTCGATGTGGGGTCAGGACCCGACCACGTTGGGGAGCCGGTGGGCCGCGCTGGATTCGGCGTACGGCCCAAGGGCGGTGCTGGGCCTCGGTGTCAGCAACGCCCATTCCGCCGCCAACGCCGGGCAGGACTACGGCAAACCCACCGCCTCGATGCGTCGCTTCCTCGACGGCCTCGACGCCGCATCCCACCCGATCCCGGCCGACCGGCGCCTTCTCGGCGCGCTGGGTCCGAAGATGGTCGATCTGGCCACCGCGCGTACCTCCGGTTGGCACCCGTTCCTCGTGACCCCCGAGTACTCGGCGGCGCAACGGGCACGCGTGGGCGAGGCCCCACTTGTCGCCCCGCACCTGGCGGTCGTCCTGGACCGGGACCCGAGCCGGGCGCGGGCGGCCGCCCGGGACGGTATCGGGATGTTCATCGGCTTCCCCGCCTACCGCTCCAACCTGGCCCGCCTCGGCTACGGCGAGGAAGACCTGATCCCGGGCGGCAGTGACCGGCTCATCGACGCCCTCGTCGCCTGGGGAGACCTCGACGACGTCGCCGACCGCATCCAGGCGCACCTGGACGCCGGCGCCGATCACGTCACCCTGCACGTCCTGCGGCCCGACGCCAACGCCGACCTGCCGCGGCAGCAGTGGCGGGAACTGGCCACGCTGCTACCCCGCTTCACCCCTCACACGCCGGGCACCGACTAGCCCGGGCGCCGAACCCAACCCCAACCCAACCATCAAGTTCAAGGAGTACGACACATGGCACAGCTCAACGGCAAGACCGCCCTCGTCACCGGTGGTACCACCGGTATCGGCTTGGCAGCGGCCCGCCGCTTCGCGGCCGAAGGCGCCCACGTCTTCGTCACCGGCCGCCGCCAGCAGCAGCTGGACGAGGCCGTCAGGGCCATCGGCCCGAACGCCACGGGGATCCGCAGCGACGTGAGCAACCTCGACGACCTCGACCGTGTCATCGATGCGGTCACCGCCCGCGGCGCTGGTCTGGACGTGCTGTTCGCCAACGCCGGCGGAGGTGAGTTCGCACCCCTGGGTGCGATCAGCGTCGAGCACTACGCGGACATCTTCGACCGCAACGTACGAGGCACCATGTTCACCGTGCAGAAGGCCCTGCCGGTGCTGAACGACGGCGCTTCGGTCATCCTGACCGGCTCGACCGCGGCGACCAAGGGCACCCCCGCGTTCGGGGTCTACGCCGCCTCCAAGGCCGCCGTCCGCTCGTTCGGTCGCACCTGGGCCGCCGAGCTGACCGGCCGCGGGATCCGGGTCAACACCCTCGTTCCGGGCTCGACCGAAACGCCGGGCGTCGCCGGGCTGGCCGCCACCCCGGAGGAGGCTCCCGCGCTGCTGGAGATGCTCGCCGCCGGCGTGCCGATGGGCCGGATGGGCCAGCCGGAGGAGATCGCCAACGTGGCGCTGTTCCTCGCCTCCGACCAGAGCAGCTTCATGACCGGCGCCGAGGTCTTCGTCGACGGTGGCGGCAACCAGCTCTGACCCGCCCGGTTCACCGGAAGGGCGGTGCCGGCCGGCGATGAGACGTCGGCCGGCACCGGGGGCGGTCGCGGTGGGCCCAGACCGACCCACCCCTCCGGCAAGGTCCACTCCAGATCGCCGACATTGCGGTATCCGAGGCGGTTGACACACCAACCTCGGCGAAGTGGTGTCGATCATGCCACCGACCGCCCCAACCATCACCCGTGTGATCCACTGGTCGGGTGGACCAAACCCCCTCGGTTCCTCCGGCCGACGTCGAGGTGCGACTGGCGCGAGAGTTGAACGTCTGGCTGTGTACGTTGCGGCGCGACGGCTCCCCGCACCTCACGCCGGTCTGGTTCGTCCACCTCGTCGGAATCTGGTGGATCGGCTGCGACGGCCGCAGCGTCAAGGTCCGCAACGTGATGGCCGACCCACGGGTGTCCCTGGCCCTGGAGGGCGGGGACGCACCCGTCGTGGCGGAGGGCTCGGCCCGAGTGCACCGGAGCGGGTTCCCGAGCACTGTCGTCGAGGCGTTCGCCAGCAAGTACGGCGGCTGGGACGTCAGCGCGCCTGTCGATCCGGGAAGCGAGCGGGTTCTCCTGGAGATCCCCGTCCGACGGTGGCTGCTCACCGGCACCGCGCAGTAGGCCATCTCCGTTGCCTGTGGGTCATCCCAGGTAGGGCGGGGCCACCCCCCAGCCCCAGCGTGGGACCGGCGCCTGCCGGATCGGGTCTGCGTCGGGTTGAGAATTGCTTACCGCCAACCGGGTGCCCCACTCGAGGTAGCTCGCGAAGGCGGCGCGAAACTCCGGATCATCGGGTAGGCCGATCTCGTCGGCAGCGTCCATCATCAAGTTGACCCACCGCCGACGCTGCGCCTCGCTGATCGCCTTGCCCAGGTGCTGGCTGAGCATGTGGCGGTAGCCGCCGTGCTCCGACGTGTAGGTTGCCGGTCCGCCGAAGACCTCGGCAAGCCATACCGCTACATGCCGGGCATGGTCGGGGTGCATGTGTGCGAACATCGGCGCGAGCAGGTCGTCGGAGAGGACCAGGCGGTAGAAGGCATCACAGAGCTTCATGAACGCGTCGGTGCCGCCGGCCCACTCGTACAAGTTCGGGGGCGCGGCGCCACCAGGGCCGGCAACCGACGTCCGGGCGTAGTGCCGCATCTCCTGGATGTCCTCGACGTACGGCTTGATCGCGGCGAAGAACTGCCCGAACACCGGGCTGCCCCGAAACCCCAACAGGTGCTCGTCCACTGAGGTCCAGGTGATGCGCAGCAGGTAGCTGGCGGGGTCGTCCAGGCAGCGGCTCAACTCGTAGTCCACACACTGCGGCGCGGCACGTAGCGCGCCAGCGGCCCGCTCGTACGCCGCTTCGAAGCCGTCCAGCCGGTCCTGCGGCACGCGGTACCTGATGTACTCGATGACCATGGCTACAGCCCAACACCCGCAGGGGCGCAGATCAAGTACGCACCATCTGGTTCGTGCCAAGGGAGACCACGATGCCCAAGCGATACCACTGCCCGGTGGAACTCGCCGTCGACGTTGTCGGCGGAAAATGGCGACCGGTGATCATGGCCCATCTCAAGGAGGGCGTACACCGCTATGGCGAACTGCGCCGCCGGATGCCAGGCGTCAGCGAGAAGATGCTGACCCAGCGTCTGCGCGAGTTGGAGGCCGACGGGCTCGTCCTGCGACACGACCACGAGACCACACCACCTCATGTCGAGTACCGGCTCACCGAGGAAGGACTGAGCCTGGCCCCGGTTTTGCAGGCGCTGTACGACTGGGGCGCCGCGCGGGCCGCACGTACCGGTACCCCCATCGACGGATCCTCTGCCGCCTGACGGTCCGGCCACAATGGCCGGTCACGCACGTGCCGGCCGCGTCCGGCCCGCTTCACCTGGGTACCGCGGCGGCCCCTCCCCCACGTTCACGGAGGTTGATTCATGGTGACGTCGATGAGCGGACCGCCCCGGCCGACTGGATCGCCGCCGCACACCCCGCTGCGGCCGATGTGGTGCTGCCGGGCCTGTGGTGGCCCGTGGCCCTGCGCAACCGCCCGGCTGGTGCTCAAGGCCGAACACGAGCATGACCTGATCGGCCTGGCCATCTACCTGTGCGGGCAACTGCACGAGGCCACCCGCGACCTCTACCGACTCAACCCCGATGAGGCGCCCGGCCCGCAGGCGATGTTCGCGCGGTTCGTCGGCTGGACCCCGTTCCGCCGCACCATCGTCTCGCCACCACCGGGCTGACTCAGCGGCGCTGGACCTTGGACCGGGCGAACCACGGGGCCAAGCACGGGGTGAGTGCGACGAGAGCGACGGCGAGCGCGGTGATGACCGCCTGCCCGATCCGGCCCGGGGTGACGCCGACCGCCGCGTCCAGCACGTAGTTGGCGTACCAGTTCGCGGCCGCGTCCGTCGTCAACACAACGCAGCCCAGCGCCAGGCCCTCCACCCGGCGAGCGGCCAAGAGCAGCGCCGCCAACGGGTCCCAGAGCGTCAGCGACGCGAAATAGACGGTGAGCCACCCGGGCAGGGCGAGCTGCGGCCCGAACTGGGGCATGAGCAACTGGACGACGTGCACCAGGCTGCCGTAGGCGAAGACCAGCACGGCGATCGACACGACCAGCCGGACCGCTGGCGGCGTATCCCGCCATCGACCGGTGCACGGTGGTTCCTCGGCGACGGGACGTCGGCCAGTACCGGTGAACACATCAATCCTGGCTGGCGTCGGCAGACAACGCGGAGGCGGGTTGCTGGCTCAGCTCTTCTCGCCTGCTCAGGTTGCCCAGCGTCAGGGCGCAGTAGATCAAGACGGTTACGACGCCCAGGCTGGGAAGTCTCTCGGCGAGGCTTCCCACTGGGATCGTGCCGCGGTTGTCGGAAAAGGCGACCAACGCAGGGTGCAGCGCTATCGCGACCAGGGCCGGGGCCACGGAGATCATTGCGAGCCACCGGAGGGGTTTCCCGACGGCCAGCCACATCGCGGACAGACGTCCGATCTGAAAGATGATGATCAGGATGATGGGCAGCGCCACGGTCGTGTGCAGGCGAGCGGCAAGGGCGGTTGCGTCATCAGGAGAACCGCCGGGCGGAGTCAACGGCACGAAACCAGCAACGAGCCCGCCCACCATGGCGTTGCCGAACCAGGTCAGGGCGACCAGCGCCAGCACGCGACGTGCCAGCGTCGAACGCGGCACGGGCTCCATTGTCGACGGCACGTTGTGACGCACCGCACGCCAGAGCACCAACACGGCGACCACCACCGCCGCGGCGCCCGCCCAGTCCGCCGCACGCTCCTCGGCGACACCGAACTGCCGCAGGACAAGGTAGGTGGCCAGCAGAGTCGAGATGGTTGCCCACACAACCGCAGTATCGTGACGCCACCCGAGCGCCACAAGGCCGTCGACGGCCTACCGACACGTCATGCTTGAGCGATCCGTCAGAGCGGACCGGGGAACGTCTGCTCCATCGGCATCGGCACCTGGAGATAGGTCGTGCCGCGCATGTCCAGCCAGGCCCGGTCGGGCCCACGGACCAGACGCAGCATCACCGCCTCACAGGACGGGCAGCGGGCGACGAGGCCGGGTGCGTGCGAGTAGACGTGCAGGCTGGCCATCGAGCCGGTCATCCCACAGTTTTCGCAGCGACCCACCGCGGTGCTCAGGTCGACGGTGAACAACTCGTGCATCGGGCCGTCGAGCATATTGCCGTCCAGGTACGACATCTCGGTCATTGGATCTCCTCGACCTTGCGTGAGCGAGCGGGCGGTCAGCCGGTGGGGCCGAAACGTTCGGTCTTGACCCGCCGCGACGGGTGGCCCAGCCCCACCAGCAGGTCCGCCACGGTCTCCACGAACCCGGTCGGGCCGCAGACGTAGGTGAGCGGTTGCAGGTCCGGCGGCCAACCGTGCGTGTTGACATCGGCAAGGCCGATCCGGTGCGGCTCGCCGCGCCAACCCTCGGGTGCCTCGCGCGTGTAGACGTACGCGATGTCCAGGCCGAAGTCGTCGCGGATCCGGCGGCGCAGCTCGTCGGCGTAGATGACGTCGCGCGGGGTGCGCACCGAGTAGATCAGCCGGAACGGCGCCTTGCTGCCGGTTGCCCGTCGGGCGCGGATCATCGCCATCAGCGGCACGATGCCGGAGCCACCGGCGACCAACTGCACCGGCGCGGTCTCCTCCGGCCGCCAGATGAACCACCCACCGAGCGGTCCGCGGACCTCCACCGGGTCGCCGTCACCAAAGACATCGATGAGGTACGGGGACACCTCTCCGTCGTGCACCCGCTGGACGGTCACCTCGATGCGCGGGCCACCCGGGCCGTCCACCACGGGCCCGGCAACGGAGTACGACCGTGCCGCCTGGTAACCGTCCGGGGCGGTCAGCCGCAGGTCGACGTGCTGCCCGGGCAGGTGCCCCGGCCAGTCCGGCACCTCCAGCACCAGGGTCTGCGCGGTCGGTGTCTCCACCCGGCGCTCCACCAGGCGGCCGACCTGCCACCGATTGGCCGTCCGCGGAGTGCTCGTCGCCACGGCGCGCTCAGTCACCCTGGTACCGCTGTTCGCGCCAGGGGTCGCCGTAGTCGTGGTATCCGGCGGTCTCCCAGAACCCCGGCTCGTCCATCGTCTTGAGCCGGATGCCGCGCACCCACTTGGCGGATTTCCAGAAGTAGAGGTGCGGCACCAGCAGCCGCGCCGGCCCACCGTGCTCGGCGGGCAGCGGAGCGCCGTCGAAGGTGTGCACCACCCAGGCCCGGCCGCCGCGCAGGTCGTCCAGCGGCAGGTTGGTGGTGTACCCGCCGTAGGAGTGCGCGAGCGCGAAGTGCGCTCCGGTGTCGACGCCGTCGAGCAGCGTGTCCAGTGAGACGCCCTGCCAGGTCGTGCCGAGCTTCGACCAGCGGGTGACGCAGTGGATGTCCACCAGTGGCGTCTCCTGCGGCAGGGCCATCAGCTCCTGCCACGACCACCGGTACTCGCTGCCGTTCTCGGCGGCGATGACGAACTCCCAGGTGTCCAGGGACACCCGGGGCGTCGGCCCGGCCGAGAGCACCGGAAAGTCCTCGGTCAGGTATTGACCGGGTGGCAGGGCCGGCTCCTGTGTTCGGGGCCGACCCTGAAAGCCCGGTGACACGATTCCCATTGCACAGTCGTACCACCCGCGTCGGCCGGTCCGGGAGCTTTCCGGCGTACCTCCTTGCCGTCCGGGCGCGGTCAGTGCCGCTCCGCGACGACCTCACGCTCCTCGGGCACGTCGCCACCCCGGGTGGCGCGCAGGCTGGTCAGGGTGACCACCGCCAACACACCGATGATCACGCCGAGCGAGGCCAGGGTGGGGATCTGCGGCACGCTGTCCCAGATGCCGTGCGCCCAGTGCAGACCAAGCTTGAGGCCGATGAACGCCAGGATGATGGCCAGGCCGTAACTGAGGTGCACCAGCCGGCTCAGCGCCGCGTGCAGGACGAAGTAGAGCGCCCGCAGGCCGAGCAGGGCGAACGCGTTGGTGGCGAAGACCAGGTACGGGTCCTCGGTGATGCCGTAGACGGCCGGCACCGAGTCGACCGCGAAGACGATGTCGGTGGCCAGCACCGCGACCACCACCAGGGCGAACGGCGTGAGCGCCCGCTTCGCGCCCTGCCGGACGGTCATCCTGGTGCCGTGGTAGTCGTCGACCACCGGCATGAATTTGCGCAGCAGTTTCACCGAGCGCATCTTGTTGATGTCGACTTCCTGCTGATGCCCGGACATGGCGTCACGCAGCAGCTTCACCGCCGTGGCGATGAGAATGATCGCGAAGAGCAGGAAGGCGAAGTCGAGGGTCTGCAACGCCGCCGCGCCGAGCGCGATGAAGACGGCCCGCAGCACCAGCGCGCCGGCGATGCCGTAGAGCAGCACCCGCTGGGCGAGCACGGCCGGCACCGCGAACGCGGCCAGCAGCAACATGAAGACGAAGAGGTTGTCGACCGAGAGGGACTTCTCCACCAGGTAACCGGTCAGGTACTGCACGCCCTGCTCGGAGCCGTAGCGGGACCAGAGCCAACCGCCGAACGCGAGCGGCAGCGCGATGTAGAACGCCGACCAGCCGATCGCCTCCCGCATGGACACCTCGTGCGGGCGGCGCGTGACCAGGAAATCCAGCACCAGCAGCAGAATGACGCCGACGATGGTCACCGCCCACAGCGTGGGCGTGCCCACCGACGACAGGTCACTGGCGGCGGACAGGTACGACACTTCGCTCATTGGGGTCTCCTCGAACACCGTCATGTTCGAGGTCTCCTTCACCCATCACCTGATGGGCAACCACCCGAGGCGCGCCGGGCGCGCCGTACTGACCGGAATGATTCGTGGGAAGTACTCCCCTCGCACGACAAGGTTAGGCCAGGCCGAATCGCCATGCCAAGCGGGACATCGATGGTTGCCCTGATCAACCGCTGTGCGCGCCCCGGGAAGAGGCGCGGTCAGGCGCGGCGCAACGTCGCGCCCGGGGCCATCGCCTGCTCCACCAGGCCCCGATAGTCACGCGGCAGTTGGGTGACCACATCATCGAACTCACCGCCGGTGATCGCCTCGCGCAAAGTGGTGAAAACCGCTCGTGCGGCGTCACGAGCGGCGGGCTCCTCCACGTGTGCGCGCAACGCGACGCGGGCGACGAACTCGGCCGCCCCGAACCTGTCCGCCTGTTCGGTGCTCGGGCTCGGTTTGAGCACCAGTTGCAGCGGCTGGGGCAGTTGGGCGGCCAGGTCCAAAACCTCACCACCGGTCAGCCGCTCGGCGAACGTCTCCAACACGGCCCGGGTCAGCTCGACCGCCCGCTCGGACGACGTCGCGGTGCGCTGGGAAACCTGGTCGATGAAGGTGTCGTAGTTCATCGCGTACTCCCTTGGACTCACGTCGGCGCCTGCGGGTACCCGCGGCGGCCGGCTGGAAACGGCGCCAGGATTCCTCCGCCGGGGCGGGCGTGACCGGCCGGCGGGCGGGTAACCGCCGCCGGTCGTGACCACATCGATGCCCCGAGGGAGCCCATGCCATGGCGAGCTACGCCGACGTCCTGCAGTACCTGTCGAGCCTGGACTACCCGGCCGAGAAGAACGACGTGGTCCGCGAGGCCGAGCGGGAAGGCGCCCCGCCGGACGTGCTGAAGGCGTTGCGCGCCCTGCCGCCGGTGGACTACGCCAACGGCAACGAAGTGGCCCGCTCCGCCGGCATCGAGGCGGCGCCCGAGGTGGGCCCCTCCCAGCGTGCCGCGCAGGCCCGGGACAAGAAGCACAACCGCGTCTCGCAACACCTGCGCGGCATCTGACCCGGCGGTGGCGGCCACAGCCCGGACCCGCGGATGACCCGCGCCGGCCAGCCATCCCGGCCCCCGGGCATGCGATTCCCGGCTGCGGCGATGCAACTGGCCGTGGTGGCGGGGGTCGGCGTCATCGCCGGCTGCCTCTTCGCACTGCTGCTGCCACTGCCCCTCGCCGCGCTGGCCGGCTGGGACGTGGGCGCGCTGAGCTGGCTCGTGCTGGTCTGGCACAAGATCTGGCCGATGGACGCCGAACGGACCGCCCGGCTGGCCGTCCACGAGGACCCGAACCGGGCGGTCCGGGACGCGCTGCTGCTCGTCGCCTGCCTGGCCAGCCTGCTCGCCGTCGGGCTGGTCGTGGCCAGCGCGCAGAGCGCGCCACCCGGCCTCAGTCGCGAAGTACACAGCGGCCTGGGTGTCCTCAGCGTGGTGCTCTCCTGGTTCGTGGTGCACACCGTGTTCGCCGCCCGATACGCCCGGATCTACTACACCGGCCCGGACGGCGGGGTGAACTTCAACCAGCCCGAACCGCCGCGCTACTCCGACTTCGCGTACGTCGCGTTCACCATCGGGGCAACGTTCCAGGTCTCCGACACCAACCTGACCAGCAACGAGATGCGTCGCACGGTGCTGCGGCACTCGATGGTGTCGTACCTGTTCGGCGCCTTCATCATCGCCGTGACCGTGAACCTGCTGGCCGGGCTGGCGCGCTGAGTGGCGGCGCGGGCCTGGCGCTGACCGGCCGGGCTGGCACGCGCTGCGCGGCGGTGCTTGGTGTGAGGTGCGGCGTCTGCCCTGGAAAGCGACACGGGGCGGGGCCGAAAAAACCGCCGGGACAGGCGGGCGCCCCTGGTCACGAACCGCGACCTAGGGCGCCACGCAAACCTGCCCAGGCGGTGAACCGCGTCTGAACCAGTCGCGGTCACCAGGCGGTGGATGCCCGCTCGAACCGAGCGGCCAGCACTGCCGGGTCCAACCATACGACAGAACATCCTCCGTTTGGTTAGATTTCGGCGAAGTGTGGGCCAGGGCACGTCATGGTCGACCGGTCACCTCCGCGTACCGGTGTTCCAGGTCGACCCGCGCCAGCGCCCCCACCAGCCAGGCCAACTGCTCCGACTCGCCGCTGGCCAGACCGGCCAGATCGTCCGCCGACCTGCCCAGCCCGAGCCGACGCGCCGCCGCCAACGCCCGCCGGTCCGCGACCGGGGCCACCTCCCGCCACAGCGCCTGTGCCTCGCGGAGAAACAGGTCGACGACCTGATCGTCCACGCCCGGAAGCTGAGCGAGGAGTGTCCGTTCCCGGGCCGGGTCGTGATGCGCCACCGCCCGCAGCCGGCGCAGATCGCCCCGGTACCGCTCGACCACCACCCGGGCCAGGTCACCCAACACGTCGGCCAACGCGTCCACGTCACCGCGCTGGCCGTTGGCACGCAGCACCCGCACCCGGTCCTCATGCAGCGAACGAGCCAGTCGGGCGGCGCTGTCCCATCCCTCGTCGCGCAACGCACGCGCGCCGTCCAACGCCCGCCGGAAGTCGCCACGGCGGGCCAGCAGCACTGCCAGGTAGAGGACCTGGAACAGGCTCGCCGGGTTGTTGGTCACCCGGAAGCCGTACTGCTCGGCGAAGCCCCGTCCGCTACCGGCGAGCCGGCGCGCCAGGCGCTTCCGGTCCTCCACCGGAGTGATCAAAGTGGTCGGCATGTCGGCGACTACCCGCGCGGCTGTCGGTCACACACGTGCCCCTTCAGCCGTGCAGGCCGCCAGTGCGGTCGCGGGCCTTGAGGCGGGTGGTGGGCAGGGCGGGCGCTGGCAGCGGCGGCGCCGGATCGTCGGCGACCACACCGAAGCGTCGGTCACCAGCCATCCAGTCCTCCCGGGCGGCAACGACCTCCTCGTGCGAGCGACCGACGAAGTTCCACCACATCACCAACGGCTCCTCGAACGGCGTACCGCCCAGCAGCAGCAACCGCGCCCCGGCCCCGCCACGCACGGTCACCTCGCGGCGACCCGAGCCCAGGTAGAGCAGCGCCCCTGGCTCGAACCCCACCCCGGCGGCCTCAGCGGAACCGGACATCGCCAGCACGGCGTACTCGAAATCGGGCCGCAGCGACAGCGTGGTCGGCGCCTCGCCACCCAGCTCCAGCTGCACACCGACGAGCGGCGTGTGCACGACCGCCGGCGACCGCCGCCCGGCGAACTCGCCGACCAGCAGGGTGACGTCCAGGTCACCGTCACGCCAGCGCGGCAGGTCGGCGTGGTGGGCGAAATCGGCGGACCCCGCTCTCGCCGGGTCCGGCAGTGCCACCCAGAGCTGCACGCCGTGCATCACCGGCGGACGGGTGGCCGGTGACCGCTCGGAGTGGGCGATGCCGTTCCCCGATGTCATCACGTTCAGCTGACCGGGCCGGATCGGCTGGACGTTGCCGAGGCTGTCCCGGTGCAGGATCTCACCCTCCAGCAGCCAGGTCACCGTCTGCAGGCCGGTGTGCGGGTGCGGCGGCACCTCCATGCCCGGCCGCTCCGCCACATCGTCGGGCCCAAAATGGTCCACGAAACACCAGGCGCCGACCATCCGGCGGGGGCGTTGCGGCAGCAGCCGCCGCACAGTCGTGTACCGCCCCAACGGCACATCGTGGCCGGGCAACAGCACACTGCCGGGATCGACGTCGGCCACGCCAGGTGGTCGGGTCTGCGCCAGCATTGATTCAGTACGCTCCACCGCACGACTGTACGCTCACGTCCACCCGTCGCCGCAGCGCTTCCGGCAGGGTCATCGACCAGGGCTCACCGAGTGCTGGAGCAGGGCGGACGGGGCTGGCGCGGTTGCGGGGGTCTGGGTATGCCGATGGCCGGCACCCCGGGTTGGGGGTGCCGGCCATCGGCAGTGTCGTTCGGGTGGTGCGGTGGTCAGCTGTTCCAGTGCTGGCCGACGAGGTCGGCGGCCTGCTGCTCCCACTGGGCGTAGGCGTCCGGGTAAGCGGAGACCTGGACGGTCTGCGCGGCCTGGGTCAGGGGCATGTCCTGCCACCCGTCGATCTGCCGCAGGCCCTTGAGGAACGCGGTGGTGGAGTAGGCGGGGTCGGTGATCTGTTCCGGGGTGCCCCAACCCGAGCTGGGGCGCTGCTGGAACAGGCCCAGCGAGTCGTGGTCGTTCATGTCACCCAGGTGACCCAGGTTCTCCAGCTTCGACTCCTGCAGGCTGGTGGCGATCGAGATGACCGCGGCCCGCTCCGGCAGACCAGCCTTCTTCGTCGCGGCGATGATCGCCTTCGCGTTGGCGGTCTGCTCGTCGTTCAACGTGATGCGCGACTGATCACCCTGCGTGCCGTGCGGGATCAACTTGCTCATGTCGGGCTTGTCGGCCTGCACGGCCACAGCGACGGGCTTGGCATCCACAGCCGGGTTGGCGTGGGCGGCGATCGGACCGGCGAAGACACCACCGGCGAACGCGAGACCGGCAACGGACAGGACGCTCTTACGCATGATCGTGTTCATGGGGGTAGCTCCTTCGGGGGTAGGAACACCCACACACCCATAAGGGGAAAGGTGTGCCGGGTGTGAGCACCTCGTCCGGCGCTGCACAAACGCGGGGAAAGTCTTAAAAGGGGGTCGGCGCCTAGCGATGGCGCCGGGATCGGCGGCCTACAAGCGGGGGGCTTGCGGCGCCGGGTCCGGGTGTAACGACCGGGGGGCCGGGGTCATTCCGGGGGGTGGCCCGCCCATCGGCACCTCGTCGAGGTGGTGCCGGGCGGTCGTTCGTGGGGACTGCAACGACCGGGCCGGGGCCGGCATTCCAACCCCGCGGCCAGCACCCCAACCCGCGGGTGGTGCTGCGATCGTCAGGGTATGTAACGACCCCGGCCTGGCCATGATTCCGGGCCACGGATGCGACCGGTCACAGGCCAGACACTCCCCATAGCGGGCAAACTTCCCAGAATGGCCAGCGACCGAGGCCTCCGCGCATTCGATCGGGCATGATCCACTCCGTATCGCCGATGTTGGGGTATCCGGCGTGGCGGATACCCCAACATCGGCGATATTGAGTCGATCATGCAGATGACGACCAGCCCGCGACGCATACAACCGGACAAAGCGCCCATTTACTCCCGAGTCAGCAACTCGTGTCGGCGACCACGCGGGTGCGCCGCGCTGCAAAGGCCGCCAGACAGTCGAGGCGCGGCCAAGTAATCGACGCTTGATTGATTGCGCGAGGCGAATAGCCGTGCGACACACCCGACCGCGGAAAATCTGACGCACGAGGCAGATGACCGCGCGAGACGGACAACCCCCGCACACTTGACGGCGCGAGACAGATGACCGCGCGACACACTTGGCCGCGCTACACACCTGACCGCGCGAGACGCCTGACCGCGCGACCGCACTTGGCCGCGCTACACACCTGACGGTGCGAGAAGCCTGACGGCGCGAGACAACTCACGGGGCGACACGGACTACGCGCGAGACAGATCGCCCCCGTGAGTCACAGGTGGCAGGACTGGACCACTGTCATCCCGCTAGGCGGGAGCGCACCTTTGCGGCGCAGGCGTCCAAGACCGTCCCCGCGTCCAGCCCTAGGCTCTCGATGGCCACCAACGCAGTGAAGGCTACGTCGGCCAGCTCCGCTGCTACGTCCTCGCGCGTGTGGGTGACGCCCTTGCGCGGATTCTGCCCGAGCAGACCGATCCAGGCGGCTGACGCCTCGCCCGCCTCCTCGGTGAGTTTGAGGATGCGGCAGGTCAGTTCGGTCTGCCCAGTGCCGTTCGCCGCGTCCAACCAGCTGCGCGACGCGCGGGCCGCCTCCCAGATCGACTCGTTCACGCCGACCAGTCAACCCGACCGGCCTGCCGGCCCGCGCACCCGGGGGCGGCTGGGGCACTGGCAGCCAACGGCAGGTGCGTGCCGACGGGAACGGTCACGCAACAGCGCAAAAGCACGACAGCCCGAGCCCATGTCAGCACGGGCGCACGGCAGCACGGGCGCACGGCAGCGGAGGCACGACAGCGCAGAGGCACGACAGCACGGGCGCACGACAGCGACAGCACGGGAGCGCGATCGGCTGGTCGGTGGACGGGTGTGAGGGGACCTGACCACCGGTCGAGGCGTACGGCCTGGGCTGACCTGCCGGACAGTCGCGCTTGACTGGCCGGTCAGAACAGCCATTGACACTGGTCGACGGCGGTTCTAGGTTCAGGTCGCTACCGGCCGGTAGGCAACCGTCCCGCCTGGTCGCCCCCGGGCGACGTCCGTCCGATGGGGAGCATCGATGCTGTCCGTACCCGTTCGTACCCTCCGTCGCCTACTCGCCGCCACCGCGACGCTGACCCTCGCGGTCGGGCTGGCAGGTGCCGCGCCAGCCAACGCCACCGGTCGCGACCCGGGTGGCGACCAGCCGCTGCCCGGGTACACCATCGAGAATCCGCCGTTGGCCCCGCTGGTCGTGGGCGGCAAGTCGACGACGGTACGCCAGGGCGTGCACCGCCACGCCGGGTACATCATCGAGGTTCCCGCCCGGTGGAACGGCGACCTGGTGCTGTGGGCGCATGGTTACCGCGGCCAGGGCACGGTGCTCTCGCCGGAGCCGCCTGCCTTCGGGTTGCGTCAGCGTCTCCTTGAGCAGGGGTACGCCTGGGCGTCGTCCTCGTACGACCGTAACGGCTTCGACATCCGCTCCGGGGTGCTCGGCACCAAGGATCTCTCCGAG
Organism: Micromonospora luteifusca; assembly: GCF_016907275.1. Lineage (NCBI taxonomy): Bacteria > Bacillati > Actinomycetota > Actinomycetes > Micromonosporales > Micromonosporaceae > Micromonospora > Micromonospora luteifusca. The sequence continues at coordinate 6,594,462 of NZ_JAFBBP010000001.1, read as the reverse complement.
CACTTTGGACGGACGGTCCGCCGGCCGCACCACACCTACCTCGCCGGGGTGTCGATGGGTGGGTACGTCATCGGTCGCTCGCTGGAGCAGTACCCCGGCTACTACGACGGGGCGCTGCCGATGTGCGGGGTGCTCGGCGATCAGACGTTGCTCGACTTCTACCTGGACTACAACCTGGTCGCGCAGGCGCTCGCCGGTGTGCCGGCCTACCCCACGCCGACTGACTACCTGACCAATGCGGTGCCCCGCATCCAGGTGGCGCTCGGTCTGACCGGGCTGACCCCCACGGGGCCGGACACCACCACCGACCGGGGAAAGCAGTTGCGGGCGATAACGGTGAACCGTTCGGGCGGTGCACGCCCGGGTACGGACGCGGCGTTCGCGGTCTGGAAGGACTTCCTCTTCTCGATCAGCGTGCCCACCAGCAGCGGCAACTCCCCCGCCCAGCGGCCCGGTCAGCTTTCCACCAACCTGCTCACCCGTTACACCCCGAACAGCCCGGTCGACGTCAACGCCACCGTGCAGCGGGTCGCCCCGGAGAACGTCATGCAGCGGCTCCTCCCGACGCTGACCGAGGTGCCGCGGATCGTCGGTCGGCCCACCGCGCCGGTGCTCAGCCTGCACGGCCTCGGCGACCTGTTCGTACCGTTCAGCATGGAGCGCGCGTACGCCACCGACGTGGCGCGCAACGGTCGCGCCAAGGTGGTGGTGCAGCGGGCCATCCGGACCACGCAGCACTGCGAGTTCAGCCCGGCCGAGGCCGGCGCCGCCTGGGACGACCTGGTGTCCTGGGTACGCGCGGGCAAGCGCCCGGCCGGCGACAACGTCACCGATCCGGCGGTGGTGGCCCGCCCCGACTATGGCTGCCGGTTCAGCGACCGGGACGCGTACGCCGCTGGCGTCGGCACCCGCCGGCTCTACCCCGCCTGCTGACCTACCGGGGGTACGACGAAGCCGGCCGGCCCTCGAACGAGGGCCGGCCGGCGGGTGTCGCGGGTGTCACCAGATCTGCTGGACGATGTCCGCGGCCTGCTCCTCCCACTGCGCGTACGCGTACGGGAAGGCGGACACCTGAACGGTCTGCGCGGCAGCGGTCAGCGGCAGGTCCTGCCAGCCGCCGATGTTCTTGAGTGCCGTGAAGAACGCCGTGGCCGCGTACTCCGGGTCGGTGACCTGGTCGGGCGTGCCCCAACCGGACGACGGACGCTGCTGGAACAGGCCCTGCGAGTCGTGGTCGTTGTACGCGCCGAGGTGGCCGAGGTTGTACAGCTTCGACTCCTGCAGCGAGGTGGCGACGCCGATCACCGCACCCCGGTCACCGACGCCGGTCTTCTTGGCGGCGTCGACGATCGCCCGGGCGTTGGCCAGCTGCGCGTCGTCGAGCGGAACGCGCGACTGCGCGCCTTCGATGCCGTGCGGAATCAGCTGGTCGCGGCTGGGCTTACCGGCCGGCGGCTTGCCGGTGGCGGAGCCGGTGGTCAGCCCCGACTCGACCGGCTGGTCCTCCTGGCGCGTCGGAGCGGCGGCCTTGCCGGCAGTCTTGCCGGTGGCGAGGTCGATGGCGGCGACAGCCCCCTGGTGTGGTCCGGTGGTGACCGGCGCGGCAGCCGCGGTGGGCGCGAGCGCCAGACCGCCGAGGGCGGCCACACCAACCACGCTCAGCGCGGTCTTGCGGTACGAGTCCTTAGCGATGGCGGGGAGCCATCGGGTGAAGTCGACCTTCACGATGGTGGCCCTCTCGATCGTGCGGAGCGCTCCGGGGTGAACGCTCCTCGGGAGAATGACCGCGGAAAGGGTTTGGGCTCCGACGGTACGGGGGACACAACCGGGTTCACCTGTCGGGCATTCCGGAAATGTCGAGGCCTCGGCAAGGTGCGGTCCCGGCCACTCCCGGGAATCGGACGACCGGGTCGTGTCCTCGCCGCCGACGGGACTGATCCACTCCATATCGGCGATCTGGTGGTGTCCCGGTACCCAGATGCCGCAGTGCCGGGGAGAAGTCGATCTCCCACCGAACGTCGCAGAAACGGACAATCCGCCGACAGCCCGCCGAACTGGACGAGCGGGGCACAACTGACGGACGACCGGGGGTGGGATTGTCGTCGGGCCCCAGCGTCGCGGCGGCGCTAGGTTGGGACCCTCCGGGAGGGGAGCAACCCGTGGTCGAGACAGCGAGTGACGGCGCGTACGTGCTGCATCCGGTGGGGCGGGTCACCTCGCCGCTGACCGATGCGGGGAGCGCGCCCCGACAGGGCGACGAAGGTGCGCCGGCGGCGTGGTTGGTCTTCGACCCTCAGGTCGAACAGGCGCTGCGCGACCTGCGGATCGGCGCCGAGCTGCTGGTGCTGACCTGGTTGGACCGCGCCCGGCGCGACGTGCTGGCGGTGCACCCCCGCGGCGACGTGAGCCGTCCGGAGACAGGGGTGTTCAGCACCCGGTCCCCGCACCGGCCCAACCCGATCGGGCTGCACCGGGTGCGGGTCCTTGCCGTGGACGGGCTCCGCGTCGAGGTGGCCGACCTGGAGGCGCTGGACGGCACCCCGATCCTGGACGTCAAACCGGTGCTGGGCGCGGCCGACGAGCGCTGAGCCCGCCGACCACGCCCCAACAGACCGCCACGACACACGCCGGCACGCACCGCACGGCAAACGCCGACACGCCCACCGACCAGCAGGAGTCAGTGACCGCGGGCCAGCCACTCCGGCAGATGTGGAGCCTCCGCGCCGATCGTCGTGTCGTCGCCGTGCCCGGTGTGCACGACCGTTTCCCCCGGCAGGGTGAGCAGGCGGGTCTGGATCGACCGGACGATGGTGTCGAAGTCGCTGTACGAGCGGCCGGTCGCACCGGGACCGCCGGCGAAGAGCGTGTCGCCGGTGAACACCACACCCAGGTCCGGGGCGTGGAAGCTGCACGCACCGGGGCTGTGCCCGGGGGTGTGCAGCACCCGCAGCGTGGTGCCGGCCACCTCGATGCTCTGCCCGTCGTGCAGCTCGCCGTGCGGCGGCAGGTGCGGGTGGACCATGTCCCAGAGGACCCGGTCGGCGGCGTGCAGCAGCACGGGCGCGCCGGTGGCCTCGGCCAGCTCGGGTGCGACCCGGACGTGATCGTCGTGGGCGTGGGTGGCGAGGATCGCCCGGACCTGCCGGTCGCCCACCAGGGCGAGGATCGCGGCCACGTCGTGCGGCGCGTCCAGCACGACGCATTCGCTGTCGTCCCCGATCACCCAGACGTTGTTGTCCACGTCGAACGTCTGCCCGTCCAGGGAGAACGTGCCCGCGGTCACCGCGTGGTCGATCCGGGCGGTCACGGGAACACCACCACCGAGCGGAGCACGTCGCCGTGATGCATCCGGTCGAACGCGTTCTCGACCTGGTCGAGCGCTATCTCCTCGGTGACGAACGCGTCCAGGTCGAGCCGGCCCTGCAGATACAGCTCGGTGAGCATGGGGAAGTCCCGGCTGGGCAGGCAGTCGCCGTACCAGCTGGACTTGAGGGCGCCACCGCGTCCGAAGACGTCGAGCAGCGGAAGCTCGATCTGCATCTGCGGGGTCGGTACGCCGACCAGCACCACCGTTCCGGCCAGGTCCCGGGCGTAGAACGCCTGCTTCCAGGTCTCCGGTCGACCCACCGCGTCGATCACGACATCGGCGCCGAAGCCGCCGGTGGCGGCACGAATCGCCTCGACGGGGTCGGTCTCGGAGGCGTTGACGGTGTGCGTGGCGCCGAACTTGCGGGCCCAGTCCAGTTTGCGGCTGTCGGTGTCCACCGCGACGATCGTCGTGGCGCCGGCGAGGGCCGCACCGGCGACCGCCGCGTCACCCACTCCCCCGCAGCCGATCACCGCGACCGAGTCGCCGCGGGTGACGTTGCCGGTGTTCATCGCCGCGCCCAGCCCGGCCATCACCCCGCAGCCGAGCAGACCCACAGCAGCCGGCCGGGCGGCCGGGTCAACCTTGGTGCACTGCCCGGCGTGCACCAGGGTCTTCTCGGCGAACGCGCCGATGCCCAGCGCCGGGGCGAGCTCGGTGCCGTCGGTCAGGGTCATCCGCTGCTTGGCGTTGTGCGTGTTGAAGCAGTACCACGGGCGACCCCGGCGGCAGGCGCGGCAGACGCCGCAGACGGCACGCCAGTTGAGGACCACGAAGTCACCCGGGGCGACGTCGGTGACCCCCTCGCCCACCTGCTCGACGATGCCCGCCGCCTCGTGACCGAGCAGGAACGGGTACTCGTCGTTGATGCCGCCCTCGCGGTAGTGCAGGTCGGTGTGGCAGACGCCGCAGGACTGGATCCGGACGATCGCCTCACCGGGACCAGGATCGGGCACCACGATGGTGGTGACCTCGACCGGCGCGCCCTTGCTGCGGGAGATGACTCCCCGGACTTCCTGGCTCACTTCGCCTCCTGCTGGTGGTGTGCGGCAGGGCCGGGCGCCGGGTGGGCAGGTGCGCCACGGGCTCGGCGGTGGGCCCCCGGCGAACCTACCGCGACCACCACGGCCAGCCCAGCCGGCCCGGCGGGTTATCGCGGGCAGTCCGGGGTACGCGGGCCCCATTCGACCACGGCCATCGGGAGTGACCATGAAGCTCGCGCACCTGCCGCTGCGGGTCAGCATCGGCGCGTACTTTCTCAACTCGGGTCTGAGCAAGCGCAACCTGGAGGGCGCCGCCGCGGAGGGCATGCACGGAATGGCGGTCGCCGCCATGCCGCAACTCGCCCAGCTGGACCCACCGCGCTTCGCCAAGCTGCTGTCGTACTCGGAGATCGCGCTGGGGGCCGCGCTGCTCGCGCCGTTCGTCCCGGCGCCCCTGGTCGGGTTGGGCCTGACGGCGTTCGGCGCGGGCCTCGTGCAGCTGTACCTGAAGACGCCGGGGATGCGGGAGCCCGGCAGTATTCGGCCGACCCAGCAGGGCTCCGCGATCGCCAAGGACGTCTGGCTGGTCGGCGCCGGGCTGACTCTGGTGTTGGAGGGGCTGACCCACGGCCGTCGGCGTCAGTGAGCCCAGCCTGAGGAGCTGCGTTGACCGCTTCGCGTTCGGTGCGGCCGTTCTACCGGCCGATGCGGCCCCGTCGCCGCGACGAGCCGCACCGCGCGGCCACCCCGTTGGAACTCTTCTTCGACCTGTGTTTCGTGGTCGCTGTGGCGCAGGCGGCGAGCAGTCTGCACCACGACGTCGCTGAGGGCCACCTCGGTCACGCGGCGGCCAGCTACGTCATGGTGTTCTTCGCGATCTGGTGGTCGTGGGTGAACTTCACCTGGTTCGCCTCGGCCTACGACACCGACGACGACGTCTATCGCATCACCACGCTGGTGCAGATCTCTGGGGCGTTGATCCTGGCGGCCGGGGTGCCGCGCGCCTTCGCCGACGGCGACTTCGGCGTCATCACCTACGGGTACGTGGTGATGCGGCTGGCCGCCGTCGTGCAGTGGAGCCGAGCGGCCGCCGGTGACCCCAGGCACCGGACGGCGGCGCGCCGCTACGCGATCGGCGTGACCGTGGTGCAGCTCGGCTGGCTGCTGCGGCTGATGCTGCCCGACCAGGGGGGTGTCGCGTCGTTCGTGCTGCTGGCGTTGGCCGATGTGCTGGTGCCAGCGGTGGCCGAACGCCCCGGAATGACCCCGTGGCACCCCCAGCACATCACCGAACGATACGGACTGTTCACCCTGATCGTGCTCGGCGAAGCGGTCCTGGCCATCTCGATAGCGATCCAGACCGGGCTCGACGCCGGGGAGCCTGGTCTCTGGTCGCTCGCGGCGGCCGGAGCGGTCATCGTGTTCGCACTCTGGTGGCTCTACTTCGACCGGCCGATCGAGGCACCCACCCGGCTGCCGTACTCCCTGGTCTGGGGCTACGGCCACTACCTGATCTTCGCGGCGATCGCCGCGGTCGGTGCCGGCCTGGCGGTCTGGGTCGACGTCGAGCGGCACCTCACGCACCTCTCCGGGATCACCGCCGGGTACGCGGTGGCCACCCCGATCGCCGTTTTCCTGCTCACGGTCTGGGTGCTGCACGTACGCCGGCAGCAACACGGCGCGGTGGTCGTCGCCTTCCCGGTCGTCGCGTTGCTGGCGCTGCTCGCTCCGCTCGGCCCGGTCCCGGTGTACGTGCTCGCGGCGTTGCTGGTCGCTCTCGTGACGCTGACCGTGCTGGTGCGTCGACACGACGGCGGGGCGAGCACGGCGGTGACCGGGGCGGACCCGGCCTGACTCGGCGTCCCGGCGGGGACTCGGCGTCGAAACGTGCGGCCCACCATTGGGCGCGTCGGCCGGGAAGTGGGCAGAATTGCGCCATGCATCGCCGCCGATGGTTGCTGGCCGACCAACTCGGGCCACATTTCCTCGACGACCCCGACCAGCCGGTGCTGCTGGTGGAGATCCGGGACCTGTTCCGCCGACGGCCGATGCACCGGCAGAAGGCGCACCTGATCCTCTCCGCGCTGCGCCACCGGGCCGCTGAGCTGGGCGATCAGGCGCTGCTGCTGCGCACCGACACGTTCCGGGAGGCGCTGACGCGGGTCGCCGAGCCGGTGGAGGTGTGCCATCCGCACTCCCGGGAGGCGCTGCGCTTCGCCCAGTCGGTGCCCGGGCTGACGGTGCTTCCACCACGCGGCTTCATCACCAGTCAGGCCGACTTCGCCAACTGGGCGGACCACGCGCGGCGTGGCCCGCTGCGGATGACCGACTTCTACCGGCACGCCCGCCGCCGCCACGACGTGCTGACCGCCCTAGCCGGCGGGACGGGGCCGGGACGCCGAGCCCGCGCCGACAACCGGGCCGTGCCGGTGGCCCCACCGCCACCCCCACCGATCGTCGAGGACGACATCGACGCGGAGGTCCGTCGCGACCTGGACCGGTGGGCCGCCGACGGGGTGCGGTTCGTCGGCCGGGACGGCCCTCGGCAGCACCCGGCCACCCACACCGAGGCGCAGGCGCGGCTGACGCACTTCCTGACCCACCGGCTACCCGGGTACGGCCGCTACGCCGACGTGATGAGCGGCGACGACCCGTTGTTCGCGCACTCGGTGCTCTCGTCCTCGTTCAACCTCGGGTTGCTCGACCCGGAGCCGGCCGTGCGCGCCGCCGAGCAGGCGTGGCGAGCCGACACGGCCCCGCGTACGGCGGTGGAGCCTTTCATCCGCGGGCTGCTCGGTTGGCGGGAGTTCCTCTGGCAGCTGTACTGGTACGTCGAGCCGCGGTTCGGCGGGGCGAACTGGTTGACCGCGACAGAGCCGCTGCCGCGCTGGTTCGCCGAGTTGGACGCGGACGCCGTCGAGGCCCGCTGCCTGGCCGACGTCCTCGGCGCCGTCCGGGACCGGGCGTGGACGCACCACACACCCCGGCTGCTGGTGCTGGGCAACTACGCGTTGCAGCGCGGCTGGCGGCCGACCGAGCTGGTGGACTGGTTCCAGCGCTGCTTCGTGGATGGCACCGACTGGGTGATGAACGCGACGGTGATCGGCATGAGTCAGTACGCCGACCTGGCCCAGGTGGACACCCGCCCGTACGCGGTCGACGGCACCGACATCGACGAGATCAGCGACTACTGCGCCGGGTGCCGTTACACACCCGAGCGGGCCCTCGGCGACCTGGCCTGCCCGTACACCGGGGGTTTCGAGAGTTTCCTGCACCGCAACCGGGACCGGCTGGTGACCGATCCGCGGCTCGCCGCCGAACTGGCCCGCCGCGACGACCCGGAGCACCGCGAGGCGGTGCTGGCACAGGAGGAGAAGCGGGGCAGCACACCACCGTGACCGCGCCGCCGCTCACGCCACCTCCCGGGCAGGGTCGGCGGCGTCGTCGGCGGGGCGTTGCGCGGGCATGCCGGGGGTGGGCGGCGCCGGGCGGACGACGCCCCGGTTCAGGCCGGCGACCAGGAGCCGGTTGTACGAGGCCGGCAGGACCCGGGCCAGCAGGTCCGGCAGCTTCGCCGACCAGCCGATCAGCACCCGGCCCCGACGCCGTTCGACACCGCGCAGAATCACCTCGGCGGCCCGCTCCGGCGCGATGGTGAGCAGCTTCTCGAACTGCGCCCGGCCGGCCTCGTACTCCTCGGGTGAGACGCCGCTGCCGATCCTCGCGTTCTCGGTGATCCGGGTGCGGATCCCGCCGGGGTGCACCGAGGTCACCCCGATGCCGTCGTCGACCAACTCGTGGCGCAACGCCTCGGTGAAGCCGCGCACCGCGAACTTGCTCGCCGAGTAGGCCGTCTGCCCGGCCGGCGCGATCAGCCCGAACAGGCTGGAGATGTTGACCAGGTGCGCGCCCGGCTCGGCCCGCAGGATCGGCAGCAGCGCGTGGGTCAGCTGCACCACGGCCCGGAAGTTGACGTCGATCACCCAGCTGAACTCGTCGAACGTCACCTGGTCGAACCGACCGCCGAGGCCCACGCCGGCGTTGTTCACCAGCAGTCGTACGCGCGGGTGCCGCTGGCCGATCTCCGCGGCCACCTGGGCGGTGGCCGTCACGTCGGCGAGATCCACCAGGTACGTGTACACCTGGCGACCCGGGTGGTCGGCGCGGATCGCGGTGGTGACCGTGTGCAGCCGCTCGGCGTCGCGGTCCAGCAGGACCAGGTCGCTGCCCCGGCGGGCCAGCGCGTGCGCCAGCGCCGCACCGATGCCGCTGGCCGCCCCGGTGACCACGGCCGTCGCGCCGGTGAAGTCGAACCTCTGCACGATCGGTGCTCCTCTCCTGGCGGTTGCCGACGATCTCCTGGCGGTTACCGACGAGCGGCCGGTCGGGTCCGAACGGGACGGTGCAAGCCAGCGGGCGCGGCCACCTCTCCGACTCGGGAGAACTGCACACCCTTGTCGGTGAGCCGGCCGTGCCGCATCAGCAGCACGTCGCGGGGGTAGTTCTGGTGCAGCCGCCACGGCGTGGTCGCACCCTGCTTGGGCAGCGCGTCGACGGCGCGCAGCACGTAGCCGGAGCGCAGGTCGATGAGCGGCACCCGCTCGGCGTCGGGCGGTGGGAGCGGGGTGACGATCTGCTGGCCGGTGCGGTCCAGGTGGCGCAGCAGCCGGCAGACGTAGCGGGCGACCAGGTCGGCCTTGAGCGTCCACGACGCGTTGGTGTAGCCGAGGGTCAGGGCGAAGTTCGGCACGCCGGACACCATCATCCCCTTGTAGGCGACGGTGCTCGCGAGGTCGACGTCGGTGCCGTCCACCCGCAGCGTCAGGCCACCGAGGGCGAGCAGGTTGAGCCCGGTCGCGGTGACCACGATGTCGGCGGGCAACTCCGCGCCGGAGGTCAACCGGACACCGTGCGCGGTGAAGGTGTCGACGGTGTCGGTGACCACCGACGCGTCGCCCTGCCGCACGGCCGTGAACAGGTCACCGTCGGGTGCCACGCAGAGCCGCTGGTCCCACGGGTCGTAACGCGGCGAGAAGTGCCGGTCGAGGTCGTACCCCACCGGGAGCCGGTCCCGCGCGGCCCGGCGCAGCGTCCGCTTGACCAGGCCGGGCGCACGCCGGCTGAGCTGGAAGGTGACGGTGGACAGCAGCACGTTCTTCCAGCGCACTACCGGATACGCGGCCTTCGCGGGCAGCCAGCGCCGCAGAGCGTCGGCCAGCCGGTCGCGCGAGGGCAACGCCATGACGTACGTCGGTGAGCGCTGCACCATCGTCACGTGGGCGGCCCGCTGGGCCAGCGCCGGCACCAGGGTGACCGCGGTCGCGCCGCTGCCGATCACCACCACCCGCCTGCCGGTGTGGTCGAGGTCGTCGGGCCAGTGCTGCGGGTGCACCAGCCTCCCGGTGTACGTGTCGACACCGGGCAGGGGTGGGGTGTAACCCTCGTCGTAGCGGTAGTAGCCAGTGCAGGCGAAGAGGAACGAGCAGGTCAGCACCACGATTTCGGCAGTGTCGGTGGTGTTGGTGCGTTGGATGTGCACCGTCCACCGGGCGGTGCCGCTGTCCCATTCGGCGCGCAGCGCCCGGTGGCCGAAACGGATGTGCCGCTGCACGTCGTACTCCCGGGCGGTTTCCCGGACGTACTCGCGGATGGTCGTGCCGTCGGCGATGGCCTTCGGGGCGGTCCACGGCTTGAACGAGTAACCGAGGGTGAACATGTCCGAGTCGGAGCGGATGCCCGGGTAGCGGAACAGGTCCCAGGTGCCGCCGACGGCGTCGCGCGCCTCCAGCACCGCGTACGTCTTGTCGGGGCAGTCACGGCTCAGGTGGCAGGCGGCGCCGATGCCGGACAGGCCGGCGCCGATGATCAGCACGTCGACGTAATCGGAGGCCATCGAGTTCCTCCATCCGGGGGCGGTGGACGGACATTAACACCGCCCCCGGACGGCCGAAAGTTAGCGCGAGACCACTCCCCCGCCGTCGAGTCGGGCTCGGGCACGTTCGTCGGCGAGCCGGACGAGCAACCTGTCGAAGTCCGCCGCGTCGAGCACCGGCCCGTTGTCCTTCCGCCAGCCCACGCGCCGGGAGCGCCGCTGCACCGCCGACTCGAACGCCCCGTCGGTCGTCCGCACCCAGCAGGCGAGGCGCGACGTGGGCTCGCCGAGGAACAACGCTGGACTCGCCTCGAACCCGGTCACCTGCGACCAGGGCAGGGTCCGTGTGGAGAACACGTGCCGGAGCCGGACGCCCCGGTCATTGACGTAGATCCCGGCCAGGTGCAGCCGGAGGACGAAAGTCGACCACACGCCCATGAAGGTGAGCGCGCCGATCACGCCCAGGGCGGCCCGGACGTCGATCTCACCCCGGATCAGCGCCCGCCCGGCGAAGACCACCGTCGTCGCGGCCATCGCGCACCCGACCAGCAGCATGAACCCGGTGAACACCTGCCGAGCGCCCCACGGGTCCATCCGCCACCATCTCCGCATGGCTCGGAGGCTAGTCCTCCGCTGCTCGGGTGAAAATCATGATCCAGTTGGTTTCCCAGGTCTGCTCACCGTCGATGGAGAACGCCTGCTCCCAGCGCGCGGTGGTCGCGCTGATGTCCGACCAGATGAACCGGCAGCGCACCGGCTGCCCCTCGTGCTGGTCGTCGGCGTAGAAGCGGCCGACCCCGTCGACGAAGCGGCCCACCATCGGCGGCTGCCCCAGCACTCCGTCGACGCTGCTCATCCAGTAGATCGACCACTCCTCCCGCGCCGGGTCGAAGATCCGGACCGTGGCGCCGGCGGAACCCTTGGTCGGGAAGGTGATCTCGTCGAAGTGGCCACCACCGCCGAAGAAGCCGTGCGCGACCGAAACACCCGGGAACTCCTCCCACTCGTCGGAGCCCACCAGCCGCTTACGCAGCCGACGGTTGACCACATTCCAAGTGCCCACAAAGAAGTCGAAGTCGCCCATCAGCGGCCCACCGGCCCTTCCGCTCGTGTGTCGAATAGATATCCAGCCAGGTTCGGCCTGTCCGGCGCAAGCATGTGGTGGACCCAGGCGGCCCGCTCGTGCTCCAGCACCGCCAGCTCCCACACGCAGCCGACGGCGGGCCGACGTACCTCGACGAAGTGGGTCGGGTCGTCGTCCGGGCAGTTCAGCGCCGGTTGCCCGGCCGCCGCGACACGGACCTCCAACGCGTTGTCCCACACCCAGGTGTACGCCAGCAGATAGGCGCCGGTGTCCCCGCCCCGGTGCAGCACCACCCACCCGGCGGCCGGGGTGCCGTCGTCGACGAACTCGCCCAGCAGCACGGGCAACATGTCGTACGCGGCCTTCTCCACCGCCGCCTCGAGCGGCCGCTCCAACTGGTCTATGTGGTAGCGCTTGAGCTGCCGACCGTCCACCAGCACCGGTCCGGGAGTTCGTAGTTCCTTGTCGCGAAATGCCATGCCGGGACGGTAGAACCGGTCCCCTGACAACTAGTGTCAGTGAAGTGCGGGCTTCTCGGCTTCTTTCCCTCCTCCTGCTGCTCCAACAACACGGCCGGCTGACCGCCACACAACTCGCCGAGCGGTTGACCGTCTCCCCCCGCACGATCTACCGGGATGTCGAGGCACTGCACGCCGCCGGCATCCCCCTCTATGGAGAGGCCGGCCACGCCGGCGGCTACCAACTGGTCGACGGCTGGCGGACCCGACTGACCGGGCTGACCGCCGAGGAGGCCGATCGGCTGTTCCTGGCCGGTCTGCCCGGCCCCGCCGACGAGCTGGGCTACGGCGACGTGGTGGCCGCGTTGCAACTCAAGCTGCACGCCGCGCTCCCCGCGCCGATGCGCGACCGGGCGACCCAACTCCAGCAACGCTTCCACCTGGACACCCCCGGCTGGTACGCCGACGGCGACGCCTCACCCGAGCTGGCCCGCACGGCCGAAGCGGTCTGGCGCCAGCACCGCATCGAGGTGCGCTACCGCGGCTGGAGTGGGGAGGTCACCCGGGTGCTGGAGCCCTACGGCCTGGTGCTCAAGGGTGGCCGCTGGTACGTGGTGGCCGACCAACCCGGCCGTGGTGCGCCGGCGACCTACCGGGTCAACCAGATCCTCGCGCTGACTCCGCTGACGCAGGAGTTCGACCGACCCGCCGACTTCGACCTGTCGGCGTGGTGGCGGGCGCACGTGGCGCAGTTCCGGGCCCGACTGCACCGCGACGAGGCCACCGTCCGGCTCTCCCCCGCCGGGCGGGCGCGACTGCGCGAGATCGGCAGCGACCCCGTGGTCACCGCGATGGATGCCAGCGCCGGCCCTCCGGACGCGCGGGGCTGGGTGAGCGCGGTGCTGCCGATCGAGTCGCTCACCCATGCCCACGGCGACCTGCTGCGCCTCGGCGCCGACATCGAGGTGCTGACCCCGGTCGCGCTGCGCGAGCGCCTGGCCGCCACGGCGACCGGGCTCGCCGCGCTCTACGGTTGATATCTGGACGGCCACGTCGACAAGCCACCAGCCACACCATGATCGGGCGTGACGTGGGTCGCTCGCGTTGGCCCCTGGCACGGGTCTGGGAGACTCTGTGATCGTGGACGCGCTTGCGGTACGGGGACTGAGCCGTAACTTCGGCAACCTGGTCGTGCTCGACGATGTGAGTTTCACGCTCGCGGCGGGCAAGATCGCGGTGGTGCTGGGCCCCAACGGCAGCGGCAAGACCACCCTGCTGCGCTGTGTGGTCGGCGCCGACCGGCCGGACGCCGGCGAGGTGCTGGTGCAGGGCCGACGGGCCGACGAGACCGACCCTCAGGTGCGGGCGCTGGTGGCGGCCGCCCTGGACGACATCGACTTCTTCCCCGACCTGTCCGTGGTCGAGCACCTGGAGCTGGTCGCGTACGCCCACGGGGGTAACGCCGAGCCGGTCGGGGAGGTCCTCGCCGAGCTGGGCCTGGAACCGGCCCGCGATCAACTGCCGGTCACCCTGTCCAGCGGGCAGCGCCGCCGGCTGGCGCTGGCGTCGTGTTTCGTCCGGCCACGCCGGGTGCTGATCCTGGACGAGCCGGAGCAGCGGCTGGACGTACGCGGACGGCAGTGGCTCGCCGACCGGCTGCGCCGGGAACGGGACGCTGGCACCGCCGTGCTGCTGGCCTCGCATGACCCGGAGTTGATCGACGCGGTGGTCGACGAGCGCATCGAGATCGGCCGGTGACCGCCCCACCGGCCACGATCGCCGACCCGATGACCGGGGTGCCCACCGCCCGACAACTGCGTACGCACCTGCGCCGGGCCCGCAGCCGACACCATGATCACTCCCTCAGCGATGTGCTGGGTGACGCGTACGTCATCGTCCTGTTCGTGGGCATGTACGGCTGGTTCGCGATCAGCGCCAGCCGCGACATGCTGGATTCCCCGACGGTGGGGCAGGCCGAGCCGGGCGTGCGGTGGTGGCTGGCGGTCGCCGCGTTGCTGGCCGGCGCCGGCCTGGCCTGGCGGGGCCTGCGCGCCCTCGGCCCGCTGCTGGTCACACCGGCCATGCAGAGTTGGGCGACCAGCGCGCCGGTGGACCGGCGGGCCTGGCTGGCGCCGCGATTCGTCCTCCTGCTGCTCGGCGCCGCGGCGGGCACCGCGGCGCTCGGCGTGGCCGTGGCGGCGCTCGGCGGTGTCAGCGACCCGGCCGCACTGGGCTGGGCGGCCGCGGCCGGCGCGGGGTGGGGTGCCGCCGCGCTGGCGCTCAGCGTCGTCGCCCAGAGCAGCCGGGCGAGCCGACGGTGGCCGACTCTGGCCGGTGCGGTGCCGATGGTGGCAGCCGCCGTCCTCACCACCGTGGTCGTGCTCACCGGTCACCTCGGTGACGGGCTGCCCCGGCCGACGACGACGCCGACAATCGCGCTGTTCGCCCTCGCGGTGCCCCTCGCGGGCCTGGGCACGATCCTCGCGGTACGCGCGCTGCCCCGCGTCGACCGGGCCACGCTGACCACCGGCGCCCAGTTCGCCAACGCTGCCGCCACGGCCACGATCCTGCTGGACCCGAGCATGCTCGCCAGCCTGGTGGAGAGCCGGCGTTGGCGCCGGATCGGCCGGGTTCGCAGCCGCCGGTTCCTGCCCGGCCCCGGCTGGTGGGCGCTGCTGCAGGCCGACGTACGCCGGCTGCGCCGCCACCCGAGCGCCGTGCTGATCTGGGCGACCCTGATCGGAGTGCAGTACGCCGCCGCGCTCGCCCTGCCCGGGTTGGCCGGCGCCGCGCAGGTGGTGTTCGCCTACCTCGCCGCCAACCGGCTGACCGGCGGCCTGCGGTCGATCAGCCGCTCCGCCGGGCTGCGTCGGGCGCTCGGCGGCAGCGACAATCTGCTGCGCGGGATCCACGTGGTCGTGCCGGCGATCGGCGCGGGCCTGTGGTGGTTGCTGACCCTGCCGACCGTCGACCCGGGGCCGGCCTGGCTGGCACCGACATTGGCGCTCGGAGTGGTGCTCGCCGCGTTCCGGTCCGGCACCCGCCCGCCGATCAACTACGGCGGCGCGACGGTCAACACACCGTTCGGGATGATCCCGATCGACCTGCTGCGTCAGGGCTCACGCGGGCCGGCGCTGCTCGCCGTCCTGGTCCTCGTTCAGCTGTTCCTGGGCTGACCGGTCGACCGACCGGCCAGCCCAGGGCACCTCGGCGCCGTTCAGCCGTCCAACCGGCGGACCATGTTCATGATGGTCTCGACCTGCGCGCCGCCCTTGATCGGGAAGTTGGTCGCGCCGAGGTAACCCCACCAGTCCCAGCAGCCGTTCGGGTTGCTGAGGGCGGTGCCCGCCTGCGGGTAGAGCACGATCAGGTTGTTGGTGTCGGCGTACTGGTTGAGGTTGGCCCGGTCGACGAAGGCCGTGCCCACCGCGCCGGAGGACTGCGCGCAGCCGTGCAGGGCGACCAGCAGCCGGCACGACTGGCCGGCCGCGCAGGACGACGGGACGTACGCGAAGCCGTTCGCGTCCATGCTCAACCCGTTGGCCCAGCCGTTGACCGCGAACGTGTTCTGGCTGAACCGGATGAGCGTGCC
Source organism: Micromonospora luteifusca (assembly GCF_016907275.1). Taxonomy (NCBI): domain Bacteria; kingdom Bacillati; phylum Actinomycetota; class Actinomycetes; order Micromonosporales; family Micromonosporaceae; genus Micromonospora; species Micromonospora luteifusca. The sequence continues at coordinate 6,579,106 of NZ_JAFBBP010000001.1, read as the reverse complement.
GCCGAGCGCACCGGTGTTCGGTGCGCTCACCCCGCCGAGCAACTTGCGCAGCAGGGCGTTCTGCGGGTCGGTGCCGCAGTTGTTCAGGTACGGCGAGGCGGTCGCCGTACAGCCGAGCGTGCCGTACGGGGTGACCCAGGAGTGGCCGGCGGCTGAGCCGCTGTCGTACTGCACGCTGGCCCCGAAGTGCTGGTAGTACCGGACCAGGTCGTCGGTGACGGACTTCTTGACGGTGGTGTCGTTGTTGCCGTGGAACACGTACACCGGGTCGCCGGACAGGTTGCCGACCGGGTCGACCCAGCCGTACGACGCCCACGTCCGGGTGTAGGTCTGCAGGGCGGCCACGTTGGTCGGGTACAGGTTGTCGCCGCAGCCGTAGAGCGCCTGGGCGACGGTGTTCTGGGAGCAGTAGTAGGGCCCGGCGGCGAAGACGGCCGCTCCACGGATCCGGGACGAGTAGGCGACGTGCAGTTGCGTGGCCATGTAGCCACCGGAGGAGACCCCGGTGACGTAGACGCCGGAGACGTTGTAGGTGCCCAACGACCCGGAGACCGGGGGCTTGGTGGACGGATTGGCGGCGTGGGCGGGCGCCGCGGTGGTCAGGATCAGCAGGAGGATGGCGGCGAGGGTGGTGGCGGCTTTCAGCGGTGTGGGCATGGACGCTCTCCTCGGGAGCGCCGGCGGGCGTCGGCGTGCGCAGAAGCTACCGTGACGTGGACCACACGGGGTATGAGCGGAACCAACACGTCGGCCGACGCCGGTGTGTACGTCCCGCCCATTCGGCGCCACCAATGTCCACCCCGGCCTAGCCGGAGCGCACGGCTGCCGCGATCGCGGCGACGCCGTTCTCGATCTCGGTCGCCGTACGGGCCGCGTAGCCGAGCACCAGACCGGGCCGGTACGGCCGCTGGCAGTGCCAGGACAGCGGCTGCACCTTCACCGCGCGCGCCAGCACGGCGGCCGCCAACTCCGTGTCCACCACGGCGTCGTCCAGGCTGATCGTCAGATGCAGCCCGGCCGCCGCGCCGTGCACCGTGGCGGTCGGCAGGTGCCGGGCCAGCGCGGCGATCATCGCGTCGCGGCGGTGGATGTGCCGGCGGCGCAGCAGCCGCAGGTGCCGCTCCAGCCCGCCGGAGGTCATCAGCTGCGCCAGCACCAGTTGCGGCAGCACCGCGTTGCCCAGGTCGGCGTTGCGTTTGGCGGCCACCACCGCCTCCCGGTGGCGGGTCGGCACGAGCAGCCAGCCGACCCGCAGCGCCGGGGCGAGCAGTTTGGACACGCTGCCGGCGTAGCAGACCTGCTCGGGCAGGAGCCCACGCAGCGCGGGCACCGGCGGCCGGTCGTAGCGGTGCTCGGCGTCGTAGTCGTCCTCGATGATCAGACCGCCGGACCGTGCCCAGTCGAGGAGCTGGCGGCGACGGTCGCCGTCGAGCACCACGCCGGTCGGGAACTGGTGCGCGGGGGTGAGCATCGCCGCCGGCACGCCGCTGGCGGCCAGCTCGTCGACACGCAACCCGGCGTCGTCCACCGCGATCGGTGGGGTGTCCACCCCCCAGTTGTTCAGGTGCTGCCGGACGCCGAGTGAGCCCGGGTCCTCGACAGCGATCCGGTCGATGCCGGCAGGGCCGAGCGCCTGGGCGAGCAACCCGAGCGCCTGGGACACGCCTGCCACGACGATCACGTCGACCGGGTCGACGGCGATGCCCCGGCTGCGGGCCAGCCAGGCGGCGACGGCCCGGCGCAGCGCGGGGGCGCCACACGGGTCGCCGTAGCCGAAGTCGGCCGCGGCGAGGTGGCGCAGCACGGTCCGTTCGGCGCGCAGCCAGTCCGCGCGCGGAAAGGCAGCCAGATCGGGTACGCCGGGCGTCAGGTCGATGGTCGCGCTCGCCGCGCGTACGGCGTCGAAGATGTCGGTGCCCGGAGCCGGCGGGAAGAGCGCGGCCGGCGCCAGCGCGGTGGCCGGGGCGGGTGCCGGCGTGGCCGGCGCGGGCGGTGCGGCGACAACCACCGTCCCGGCCCGGCCCCGACCGGTCACCTGCCCCTCCTCGGTCAGCCGCTGGTACGCCTCGGTAACCACGCCCCGGGAGACGCCGAGGTCGGCGGCGAGCAACCGGGTGGCGGGCAGGCGACCCCCGACCGGCACCCGCCCCTCGGCGATGGCCTGGCGCAGGCGGGCGGCGAGCCAGTCGGCGCGCCCGCCGGGCGGGGCGTCGGCGATGGTCAGGTGCAGAAAATCCGACCCGGCCGTTATGGACCTCTCGGGCGCCCTCGGTTTGGCCCTGCTCACCGGACCATCTTGGCACCAGAGTGGAGATCAGGCATCCCCGCCGAGCCCACCGGAGGTCGACCGTGACAATCCCGTTCCTGATCACCACGCTTGTCGTGGTGGTCACCCCGGGCACCGGGGTGTTCTTCACTCTCTCCGCCGGCCTGTCCCGGGGCGCCCGGGCCGGCGTGCTGGCCGCGTTCGCCTGCACGCTGGGAGTGGTGCCGCACCTGCTAGCGGCGATGACCGGTCTGGCCGCGCTGTTGCAGACGAGCGCGGCGGCGTTCGAGGTGCTCCGGTACCTCGGCGTCGGCTACCTGCTCTACCTGGCCTGGTCGACCGTGCGGGACCGCGGCGCCTTCGCGGCGACGACCACCACGCCGCCCCGCTCGGCGGCCCGGGTGATCCTCTCCGGGGTGCTGGTCAACCTGCTCAACCCGAAGCCGACGCTGTTCTTCGTCGCGTTCCTGCCGCAGTTCGTGGACACCTCCGCGCCGGGCTCGACCCGGTCGATGCTCGCCTGCGGGGCGGTGTTCATGCTGCTCACCTTCGTGATCTTCAGCGGGTACGGCGTCTTCGCGGCCCGGGTACGCGACCGGGTGCTGACCCGGCCGCGGGTCACCGACTGGCTGCGCCGGTCCGTCGCCGGCACGTTCGTCGCGCTCGGCGTGACGCTCGCCCTCACCGAACGATAGGAGTCCCGTGCGGTTCCAGCATTCCGCGCAGCTCCGCGCGGCGTACCCGGACCTGGTGGCCGGCGTGGTCCTGGCCACCGGCATCACCTCCACGGCCGACGTGGCGCAGCGGATCGCCGCGCACACCGCCGTCGCCCGCGACCGGCTGGCCAACGGCTCCGAGAGCGGGTTCCCGGAGATCCAGGCGTGGCGGCGGGCGTACGCCGCGATGGGGCTGCGACCCACCCGGTACCGATGCGCCGCGGAGGCGCTGCTGCGCCGGTTGCGGTTGGACGACGAGTTGCCCCGGCTGCACCCACTGGTGGACCTCTGCAACGCCGCCTCGGCCGCGTACGCGATCCCGGTGGCGGCGCCCGACCTGGACCGGGTCGACGGCGACCTGGTGGTCCGGCCGGCCCACGGCGAGGAGGAGTACCTGAGCCCCCCTTCGACGCCACGCCCCGCTTTGACGCCACGGCCGCCGGTGGCGCGGACGGTCAGGCGGTGTCACCGGGGACGAGGTGGCGGTAGCCGGGGATCGTCTCGCCGAACCAGCCGGCGACGCTGGCCAGCCCACGCTCGTTGATCTGTGCGTCGTGGATCGGGTACGCGCGGGCGGCGCCCACCTCCCGGGCGAACCGGATCGCCTCGTCGAGGCGCAGCCAGGACCCCTGAGCGGGAACGAGCAGGGTGTGCACCGGCTCGTCCGGCACGTGCAGGGCGTCGCCCGGGTGGTAGACCCCGTCGCCGATCACGTAGCCGAGGTTGGGACAGTCGGGCTGACCCTCGAAGATGGTGGCGTGCCGGCCGCCGTACGCGGTGACCGGGACACCGGCCGCCGTGAAGCGCTGCCCGGCCCGGACCCGGGTCACGTCCAGCGGGGCGAGGTCGGGCAGCCGGGCACCCTCGGGGGCGTACACCGGGACGCCGAGGCCGGCCAACCGCAGCACGTCCACGTGGTCGGTGTGCTCGTGGGTGATCAGCACGGCGTCCGCGCCGACCAGGGCGTTCGGCTCGCTCCACGTGCCCGGGTCGACGACCAGCACCCCGCCGTCGTGCTCGACGCGGACGCAGGAGTGGGTGAATCGGGTGATCCGCATCCGGCGACGGTACGTCGTCGGCCGGCAGGTCGCGGTCCCGTGCGGACCGGGGGCGCATCCGGCAGTGGGCGGGGCCGTGGGCCGGCATGATCGAGGCATGCAGCGCTCGACGCAACGGGGGCACCGCAGCGTGCCGCACACCGCCGACGTACGGATCGAGGCGTGGGCGCCGGACCGGGACGGGTGCCTGGCCGAGGCGGTCGCCGCGCTGGTCGAGACGTTCGCCGACACCAGCGGCGCCCGGCCGCAGGGGGAGACCGAGTTCCAGCTGCCGCCCGGCGACGACGGGGAGATGCTGGTCGGCCTGCTGGACGAGGTGATCTTCCGACTGGACACCGAGGGCACCCTGCCGCTGGACTGCGATGTGCGGACCGAGGACGGCGGCCTGCGGGCGCGCTGGCCGTCGACCAGCACGGACGCGGTGGAGCTGGTCGGCGCGGTGCCGAAGGCGGTGTCCCTGCACGCGCTGCGGGTCGGCCCGGACGGCTCTGGTTGGTCGTGCGCGGTGACCCTGGACGTCTGAGCGCCCGGGTCACCACGGCCCTACTCGTTCCGTCGGGACGGGTGGCGTGCGGTCAGCCCTTGACCACGCCGAGCGGCGTGAGCTGGGCGACCAGCCGGCACAGCCCGGCACCCCGGGAAGCCTCCACCACCGCCGTGACGTCCTTGTACGCGTCCGGCATCTCCTCGGCCAACCCCTTCCAGGACGCGCCGCGTACGGCGACACCCCGTCCCTCCAGGACACGCCGCACGTCCTGCCCACGGGAGGCCCGGGTGGCCTCGCCCCGGCTGCGGACCCGGCCGGCGCCGTGACAGGTGGACGCGAAGGCCGGGTTGCCGGCGACGCCGGTGAGCACGTACGACGAGGTGCCCATCGAGCCAGGGATGAGCACCGGCTGGCCGACGTCGCGCAGGTCGTCCGGCAGATCCGGGTGCCCCGGCGGCAGCGCCCGGGTCGCGCCCTTGCGGTGCACGCAGAGCTGCCGGGCGCCGCCGTCCTGCTCGTGTTCCTCGATCTTCGCGAGGTTGTGCGACACGTCGTAGACCAGATCGAGGCCGGTACCGGCGACCCCGGCGAAGACCCGGCGGGCCGACTCGGCGAGGAGCTGCCGGTTGGCACGGGCGTAGTTTGCCGCAGCGGCCATCGCGCCCAGGTAGGCCCGCCCCTCCGGCGACTCCACCGGTGCGCAGGCCAACTGCCGGTCCGGCACCTCGATGTCGTACCGGGGCATCACCCGTTCCATGATCCGCACGTGGTCGGTGCAGATCTGGTGACCCAGCCCCCGGGACCCAGAGTGGATCATCACGCAGACCTGCCCGAGCCGCAGCCCGAACGCCGCCGCGACCGGCTCGTCGTACACCTCCTCGACGACCTGCACCTCCAGGAAGTGGTTGCCGGAGCCGAGGCTGCCGACCTGACCCTGTCCGCGTTGCACAGCCCGGTCGCTGACCTGCGCCGGGTCGACGTCGGCCACCACGCCGCCGTCCTCGCAGCGAGCCAGGTCCCGGGGCACTCCGTGCCCGCGCTCGACCGCGTACCGGGAGCCGCCGCGCAGCACCGCGTCCAGCTCGGCCCGGTCGGCGAGCTGCCAGACCGCGCCCCGGCCCATGCCGCGCGGGACCGCCGGGTCCAGGCCGTCCATCAGCGCGTCGAGCACCCGGGCAAGCTCCGCCCGGTCCAGCTCGGCGGTGAGCAGTCGTACCCCGCAGGAGATGTCGAAGCCCACGCCGCCGGGCGAGACCACGCCACCGGCGGCGATGTCGGTGGCGGCGACGCCACCGATCGGGAAGCCGTAACCCCAGTGCACGTCGGGCATGGCGTACGACGCCTCGACGATGCCGGGCAGCGTGGCCACGTTCGCCACCTGGTCCAGCGAGCGGTCCGCGCCGACGTCGGGCAGCAGCTCCGGCGCGGCGAAGACCACCCCGGGCACCCGCATCGGTGCCTCCCGGTCGATTCGGAACCGGTACGGCGACTCCTGAACCAGCTCCATGCCTTCGGCTACCCACCGCGTCCGCCGGTACACCCGGTTGAGCCGGTGCGGTCCGGGTAGTGCGGGAGCATGCCGCAGCGATACGAGAACTACCCGAGGATCGCCATCGTCACCGGCGCGGATTCCGGCATCGGCAAGGCCTGCGCGATCGCCCTGGCCGAGGCCGGCTTCGAGATCGGCGTCACCTGGTACGGCGACCCCGACGGTGCCGAGCGAACGGCCACCGAGGTCCGCGCGACGGGGCGGCGCTGCGAGGTCGCCGAGGTGGACCTGACCCGACTGCCGGACGCGGCGGCGGTGGTGGACGAGCTGGCCGACCGGCTGGGTGGCATCGGGGTGCTGGTCAACAACGCTGGCACCGGTGCCTCGACGCCGTTCGTCGACACCGGGTGGGAGCAGTGGCGCGAGGTGCTCACCCTCGACCTGGACGCGCCCTTCCTGTGCGCCCAGCGGGCCGCGCGACGGATGCGGGCCACCGGTGCCGGCGGACGGATCATCAACATCACCAGCGTGCACGAGCACGCGCCCCGGGTGGGCTCCGCCGCGTACTGCGCCGCCAAGGGCGGGCTCGGGCTCCTGACCCGGGTGATGGCGCAGGAGCTGGCCGCCGACGGGATCACCGTCAACGCCGTCGCCCCGGGCGAGATAGCCACGCCGATGACCGGTCAGGAGGATGTCGACCCGTTCACCCAGGAACGACCCGGCGTGCCGCTGGGGCGGCCCGGCGACGCCCGGGAGGTGGCCGCCGTGGTCGCGTTGCTCGCCTCCCCCGCCGCCAGCTACGTCACCGGCGCGTCCTGGCCGGTCGACGGGGGCATGTTGCTGATGGGTCCCCAGGCCGCAGCGTTGACCAACGATGACTGGCGGGCGGTCTGAGCACCGTCAGCCGGCGCCGTCAGCGCATCGGCGCGGCCGACGCCCGGACGATGTACACGTACTGCACGCCGAACGCCACCAACGCGACGAGCACCCCGACGAGGATCGTCAGCGCGCCGCCGACCCCCGCCGCCGCGGCCACCAGGGCGATGCCGAGCCCGCTCAGTACCGCGTTGACCGCACCTACGAGTGCGGCCGTGGTGAGCAGGAACTCCCACCGCCCCGGCGTCGTACCGACCAGCTTCCACGCCCTGGTCATGCTGTCGTCGGCCATCACCGCGTCGGCGAAGAAGTCCTGCTCGCCGGCGAACCGGTGCTGGTAGTAGGCCCGAATGCGCTGGATCCGCCGCAGGTCCAACGAGTTCTCGACGGTGGTCTCCACCAACCGCAGGAACGTCAGCACCCCGATGATCACCAACGTCGGCAGGACCGCGGCGAGGTAGGGCCGGACCACCTTGTCGTTGCTGGCGACGAAGCCGAGGCCGATCAGTGCCGCTGACAGGACGGACAGGAAGATGGTGGCGCGGCCGGTGGCCTCGGCGATGGTGCCGGCCCGGGACGTCTGCAACGCGTAGTGCTCGGTGGTCAGGGCAGTGAGGAGCGCCTTTTCACGTTCACCGTCGTCCATCGCGCCCACCCTCCGCAGTCGCCCGACTCCGTTACCGTCACCCTAAGAGCGGCAGAGATGGTCCAGTCGGTGAACCCGCAGGTCCCGAACGGGACAGCGAGCGGCAAAGCGGGCACGTATCCTCCGCATTCCGGTGATCAGTGGGCGGCGGCGAGACCAGCCGACGACGGAGGGAGAGCGGATGCCCGGGTGGGCTGGTCGGGGCGGGCGGCAACGACGCACCTTCGTCGTCGGAGGGCCGCTGCTCGCGATCGCCACCCTCATGCTGGTGGCCGCCTGGCTCAGCACCGGCTTCCTCAGCGACCTGCTGCTCAACCTCGGGTCCAGCGTGGTGCTCGCGGCCATCTCGTACGTCATCTTCGACCCGCTGTTCGAGGAGGCCCGCAAGGCGCGGGTGCAGGAGCACCTGAGCTTCGACCAGCAGACGTTCGTGACGCGGCTGCACCGCTCCGGTCGCCGGGTGCGCATCCTCGACACCTGGACGATCCTGCTGGAGCAGCGGTACCGCGAGGAGACCCTGACCGCGATACGGGCAGCGCTCGCCAACGGTGCCCAGGTGCAGTTGCTCCTGCTCGACCCGGACTGCACCGCCGCCCAGCAGCGCTCCGAGGAGCTGGAACGGCAACGGGTGGACGTCCCGCGCCAGATCCGCACCAACCTGCGCCACCTGGCCGCCTTCGCCGACGCCCTCGACTCCCGGCTGCGGCACCGCTTGCAGGTTCGGCTCTACGACGCGTCCCCGTCGATCCAGCTCTACCAGTGGGACGGGCGTGCGCTGATCTCGTTCTTCCCGATCGGGAAGTTGTCGTTCAACGTGCCTCAGCTCGAGGTGGACATGGACAGCCCGTGGGGCGGGTTCGTGCACGCCCGGTTCGAGGAGCTCTGGGAGCACGAGCAGGCCACCCTGGTTCTGGAGCGGTACTGGTCGGTCACGGTCACGTTGCGTCACGACGACTCGGACGTGGTCGAGGTGCGGGTGCCGTACGCGACGGTGGACGGGCAGCATTACGTCGACTGCCGTGGGTTTCGGGTGACCGCGCCGCTGACGATGCGGGCCGCGTTGCCACCCCGCGCACCCGGGGCGGCCCCCGCGGTGTTCACGCTGGCCGAGCCGAACGACGGGGACCGCACGCCGGCCGCCGCCGTGAAACGGCACTTCGACCAGAAGTACGGGCACGGCGACGGGGAGCGGGAGATCTACCGCCTGGTTTCGGCTCCGGACGGCCCGCGTACCCCGGCACCCCGGGCCGCGGCGGCCGGCGACGCACACGGACGGTGACCCCGACCTGGCCGGTCAACGCGACGCGAGAGACAATGGGTTCGTCCCTGACTGTCTGGAGGACCATCCGCGTGTCGCCCGACCCCGCACCGTCCTCCAGGCCGCCGCAGCTTCGTGCCGACTGCGGGCGCTGCTTCGGGCTGTGCTGCGTGGTGCCCGCCTTCGCCGCGTCGGCGGACTTCGCCATCGACAAGCCGGCCGGGCGGCCCTGCCCCAACCTGGGCCCGGACCACCGCTGCGGCATCCATGACGACCTGCGGCAACGCGGGTTCCCCGGCTGTACGGTGTTCGACTGTTTCGGTGCCGGTCAGCAGGTCGCCCAGGTCACCTTCGGCGGACGGGACTGGCGCGACGCGCCGGAGACACTGCCGGCGATGGCGGAGGCGTTCGCCGTGTTGCGGCCGCTGCACGAGCTGCTCTGGTACCTCACCGAGGCGGTGGCGCTGCGGCTGCCGGTCGACCTGAGCGTCGAGTTGGAGCGTGCCCGTGCCGAGACCGCGACGCTCACCGAGGGTGACCCGACGCAGCTCCGCACGCTGGACGTCGTCGCGCATCGGGACCGGGTCAACCCGCTGCTGTCCCGGGCCAGCGACGCGGTCCGCTCCCCCGAGGGTGCCGACCATCGGGGTGCCCCCCTGTTCGGTGCGGACCTGCGCCGGGTCGACCTGCGCCGGGCCAACCTGCGCGGGGCGCTGCTGATCGGTGCCGACCTGCGCGGGGCCGACCTGAGCCTGGCCGACGTCACCGGCGCGGACCTGCGCGGGGCCGACCTGCGGGCCGCGGATCTGCGCACGACCCTCTTCCTGCACCAGGCCCAACTGGACGCCGCCCGGGGTGACGCGCGTACCGAACTGCCGGCGACGCTCACCCGGCCGACGCACTGGACGGCGTTGCCGCTCACCCCGCTACGCCAACCGTCCCGGACCAGCGCCCCCGCCCGCCGGAGCCGGCGCCGCTGAGCGCGAGGTTTCGGCCGGGACGACGCCGGGTAGCCAGCGCCGACGCGGATCGGTATCGACGGGGGGCACGGCGTGGGCTACCGAAATCGCCAAGGTAAGCAGCCGGGCGACAGCGAAGGTGAGGTCGGCCAGGAGCCACTGGTGCAGGTCGAGACGGACACCGAGGTCCCCGCACCGGCGGACACCGACGTCCGGCCGGACATCGTGACCGAGCCCGACAACTCGGGCGTCGCCGGTGGCTCGTCGGGCAGCAGCGGCGGCGGGTCGAGCATGCCGGGGCATCCCGACGCCACCCGCTGATCCGGGCTCAGCGGCTGGTCAGCGCGCCCCGAGCCTCGGTCATGCCCTTGTTGGCGAGCCCGTCGGCCCGCTCGTTCTCCGGGTGGCCGTTGTGCCCCTTGACCCACAGCCAGGTGACCTCGTGCCGTTCGCAGGCCGTCTCCAGCCGCTGCCACAGGTCGGCGTTCTTCACCGGCTGCTTCGCGGCCGTCAGCCAGCCGTTGCGCTTCCACGACGCCAACCAACTGGTGATGCCGTTGCGCACGTACGTGCTGTCGGTGTGCAACTCCACGGTGACCGGCCGGTTCAGGCTCTCCAGCGCCTGGATGGCCGCCATCAGTTCCATCCGGTTGTTGGTGGTCGGCGTGGCCTCACCACCGCACAACTCCCGCTCGTGGTCGCCGTAGCGCAGCAGCGCACCCCAGCCGCCCGGTCCGGGGTTGCCACTGCACGCCCCGTCGGTCCAGATCTGCACGCCCCTGCCGGCTGCCGCTTCCACCATGCCCGGCAACCTACCGGTCGGTGACGTCACACCCCGTGCTCGGGGGGCCGCCGCGCCGGACCGCATGGACCTACCGTGATGAAATGGTGCGAACGGCTACTCTTCGGCGCCCATCAGCGTGATCGGTGCCGGGCGGGTGGCGACCCACGAGGTGACGAGGCTCGCCGTCGCCGTGGCCGTCAGGGCGGCCCCGACGACCACCGCGACGAGCGTCCACGGCAGGTCGAGGGTGGCTGTCCCGGTAACGGCATCGGTGATGCCCAGCACGCCGACGAACGTGGATCCGGCGGCGAGCCCGCCGAGAACGATGCCGGCCGCCGCGACCGCGACCGCCTCCAGCAGCGCCGCGCCGACCACCTGGCCGCGCCCGAACCCGGTGACACGAGCGGTGGCGAACTCCCGTCGTCGCGTGGCCGCCCCGATCACCACCGAGTTGACCACGCCGATGAGCGCGTACAGCCCACCCAGGCCGAGCACGATCAGCATCACCCTGTCGTTGGTGGAGGCGCGCTCCTTCGCGTCGGCGCGGAGCCAGGAGTCCCGATCGGACACCGTGCCGAGCGCCGCGAGTGCCGCGGCCACGGCCGCCGGGTCAGCGTCGGGTGCCAGGGACACGAACGACCTCGTCGGTGCGTCGGCCAGCAGGGCTGGCGGTACGACGTCCGGGGGCAGGAGCAGTCCCGCGCCGCCACTGAGCGTCTCCGAAACCGACGCGAGCACCGGCAGTGCGCCCAGGTCGGTGCCGGGGAGGCTGACCCGTACCGTGCCCCGGTCCGGCACCCCGCCGCCGGGGCCAGCGGCCACTCCCCGCCCGTGCAGCCGGGCGACCGCGTCGCTGCCGGGGTGGGCGGTCAGGTAGGACGCCGGGTCCACGACGAGCGCCGACACGCCCTCCGACTCGGCGTCGTCGCCGTGTCCGGTACGGACGATCGCGGGGATCGACGCCTCGGTGGACGCCGCCGCCACGCCGGGCACCGCCGCGACGGCAGCACCGATCGGCCCGGTCCCCTCGACCACCAGGTCCGCCCGGGTCTTCTCCCGCAACTCGGCGACGCCCGAGGTGTGGATGGACGTGCCGGCGCCGGCGTTGCCGAAGACCAGCCCCACGAGCACGATCAGCGGCGCGGCCACCGACGCGCTGCGCCGGCGGTCGTCGCGCAGGTTCGCCCGGGCGAGTCCGGCCGCCACCCCGGCCCCGGTGGGGACGAGACGACCGAGCAGCGGCACGAGGAACGGCGAGAACGCGGCGAGGGCCACCACGGCCGGCATGGCGATGTTCATCACGACGGCCTGCCCACCGGCCGCCCCGGCGTGCGGGGCGACGATGATCATGGCGACCGCGCCGCCGGTGAACAGCAGGCCGGCGATCCACCGGCTCACCGTCATGACGCGCGCGGACGCGCCGGTGTCCCGCAGCGCCTCCAACGGGCGGACCTGACCGGCCCGCCTGGAGGCGACCAGCGCACCTCCGAGGGCCAGCACGACGCCCGTCCCCACGGAGACGGCCAGGATCCAGGACCGCCACTCGCCGGTGAACCCGTGGGGCACGAAGCCGGCGGAGACGAGCAGCCGGGTCTGAATCGCCATCGCCCCCAGCCCGGCGAAAATCCCGATCGCCGCGCCGAGGCCGCCGAGCAGTAACGCCTCGCCGAGCAACAGGCGGCGTACCTGCCCACGGCTCCCGCCGGCCAGGCGCAGCAGGGCGAGGTCACGGCGGCGCTGCGTGACGGTGAACGCGAACGTCGAGCTGACGATGAACCCGCCGAGGAACGTGGCGGCACCCATCACCACGCCGAGGACCGCCACCGCCGCGGTCGCGTTGTCGTCGAACGTCATCCGCTCGGCCGGGTCGAGGCCCTCCGGCGGGTCGAGCGTCGCCGCCGAGATGAGCAGCAGCAGCGACGACTGCACCAACGCCACACCGAGAGACACCGACAGCACGGCGCCGACGAGGACGGGGAAACGTTCGGCCACACCGGCCCGGCTCATGCCCAGCATGTCACTGCTCCAACGTCGCGAGCCGGTCGGCGACCGCGCGCGGCCCGGCGCCCACCAACCGGTCGACGACGCGACCATCACGGAGGAACACCACCGCGTCGGCGCGGGCGGCCGCGCCCGGGTCGTGGGTCACCATCACGATGCTCTGACCGCCGTCGGCCATCGCGCGCAGCAGGTTCAGCGCGGAGCGGGCTGCGGTCGAGTCCAGCGCGCCGGTCGGCTCGTCGGCGAACAGCACCTCGGGCCGGGTCACCATCGCGCGGGCGATCGCCACCCGCTGCTGCTGCCCGCCGGAGAGTTCACGCGGCCGGTGCCGGGCCCGGTCGGCCAGGCCCACCGCGGCGAGCGTGTCGCGGACCACCGACCGCGACGGACGTTGGCCGGCCAGGCGCAGTGGCAGGGCGACGTTCTGTTCGGCAGTCAGCGAGCCGATGAGATTGAAGCCCTGGAAGACGAAGCCGACCCGGGTACGACGCAGCGCCGTCAACTCCCGGTCGCCGGCGGCGGTGATGTCGGTCCCGCCGAGCAGGACCTGTCCCGCGTCGACGCGTTCCAGCCCGGCCGCGCAGTGCAGCAGCGTCGACTTGCCGGACCCGGACGGTCCCATGACAGCCGTCCAGCCGCCGCGCGGGAAGTCGATCGTCACGTCGTCGACTGCTCGCACGGCGGCTGATCCCCGGCCGTAGGTCCGGCTGATCCCGCGCAGGGCCACCGCCGTGGCGGTCACCGTGACAGTGGATGTCTCCATACCTTCGAGGCTAGGAACGGACGGGGCCCGCGTCGCTGCCGCTGTCCCCCGAGCCGTGGTAGGGCTACCCGGACCTGCCGGCGTCTGTCACCGCCGCCGGGATCGCCGGCGCGGGCCGGCTGGGGCGCAGCCGGTCGCGGACGCGGTGCGCCGCGTCGCCAGCGGTGGCGGCGATCATCGGCAGCAACCGGGTCGAGTTCATGATCGCGACCTCCTCGGCCGGGGTGGTGACGCCGTCGAGGAAGCGCAGCACCCGCTCGGCCGGGTTGCGGTCGAAGAGCCGGTCGAAGAACTCGGGACCGCCCACCCCGCCCCGGTCCAGCGCCCGCAGCGCCACCGCGTCCATCCAACGGTGCCGGCGCGGGTACGCGGCCGCGGGCACCGGCGCTCGGCCCGCCGCGAGGGCGCGGGCCACCTGGTCGGCCTGGCGGTACATGGCGGAGAAGGTGAAGCCGGTGGACGGTCGGGTCGCACCACCAGCCGTGCCGAGCCGGACCACGCGGGGCGAGGGCCGGGGCGGGAACGGCGCGTCGGTCATCGGAATCACGCCGTTCTCCACCTCGCGCACCCGTAGCCGGGCCGGATCGAGCCCGAGCAGGTCCCGGTAGCCGGCCAGGGCGGCGTCGTACCCGGCGTCGCTGAGCAGCACCGGCGAGAACTCGGTGTACTCGACCAACGCGTACCGGTCGCTCACCGGCAGCACGTACCCGAAGGAGACGCCCCGGGGCGGCTGCGGCGTGCGGAAGTCCATCAGCACGGCACGCGCCGCATCGAACGTGGGCCGGTCGGCCTCCAGCCACCAGCCGCGGAAGTGTTGCAACCAGGTCGTCCGCCCTGCCCGCGCCGGTGGACGGGGGCGGGAGTCGAGCACCCAGCCGGCCCGTACGGTCTGCCCGTCGCCGACGCGCACCACCACCCGCGTGCCGTCGTCGGTCAGCGTGCCGGCGGGAGCGACGATCCGGGTGACGTCCAACCGGCGCGCGGCAACGGCCGCCCGGTCGTAGACCGGGCCGGAGCGGAGCATGGCGTACCGCAGCGGGGTCAGGTCCAGGAGGCGGCGCCGCGCCGCCGTGGCCACCTCGACCTGCTGCCAGCTCGCGCTGAGCAGCGGGTCCAGGTCGGCGTCCGGGTGGCCCCAGAACGCCCAGGTGCGGTCCTGACCGCGCCGGCGCACCGGGTCGACGACGGCGATCCGCAGGTCGCGGACGCCGTGCCGGTCCAGTGCGGCGAGCAGCAACGACGCCGCGCCGCCGCCGCCGAGCAGCGCGAGGTCGACGTCGAGCGGCGCGGCAACGGTCATCGCACCACGCTGCCACACGGTCGCGCCCGGCTGCGCGCCGCCACCCGAGTCACCGCCCAACGCTCAGGCCACCGGAGCTGGCCGCTGCTCGTCCGGGCTCGGGTCGGCGTAGGCGCGCGCCACCGACGCGCGGTCGAAGACCCGCCAGGTGGCGGCGGAGACGCCGATCGCCACCACCAACCCGACCCAGTACGGCGCGGTGATGCCGAACCGGGCGGCGAGCAACCCGCCGAGCAGGGCACCCACGCAGTTGCCACCCGCCGCCACGAAGAGGGTCGTGCTGGCCACCCGCCCCTGCAGGGCCGCCGGGGTGAGTCGTTGGCGCAGGGTGTTCGCCACGATGTTCCACAGTGCGCTGTGCAGGCCGAAGGCGAAGAGCGCGATTCCGACGATGATGGTGCTACGGGAAGCGGCCAACGCCAGGTGCAACCCCGCCTCGATCAGCAGACCGATCCGGATCGTCCAGGTGGGCTTGATCCAGGCGATGATCCGGTCGCCGAGGAGCGCGCCGAGCACCCCACCGCAGGCCATGCAGGTGAACAGCAACCCGTAGCCGACGGACCCGAGTCGTAGCCGCTCGCCGGCGAGCAACACGAGCACGGCGAGCGCGGCGGTGAGGGTCACGTTGAGAAGGCCGATCAGCACGGCCATCGTGCGCAACAACCGTTGCTGGGCCAGCCAGCGCAGCCCTTCGGCGATCTCGCCGCGCATCGAGCGGCGTACGCCGGTGTCGATTGCGGCGGCCCGGAAGTCGCCGCCGATCAGCGCTACCAGCAGCGCGCTGAGGGCGTACGTGACGGCGTTGACGAGGAACGGGCTGCCCGCCGAGAGCGTGAACAGGAAGCCACCGAGCGGGCCGGCGAGCATGCCGTGCATGAGAGTCGTGCCGCCCCCGAGCCAACCGTTGGCACGTTCCAGGCGGTGCCGGGGCACCACGGTCGGCAGCATGGCCTGGCTGGCCGCGCGGAACACGATCTCCCCGGTGTTGACCATGAACAGCACCGCGTACAGCAGCGCCACGCCCGCTCGATCCGTCATGATCGCCGTCGCCAGGACGGCGAGCGCGACCACCCGGACCAGGTCGATGACGATCATGAGGCGGCGCCGGTCCATTCGGTCCACGAGCACCCCGCCGGGCAGGGCGAACAACAACCACGGCAGCCAGGCCACGGCGGACGCCGCGGCCACCACGAGCGGATCGGAGGTACGCGAGGCGACGAAGAGGGGCGCGGCGACGGTGGCAAGGCCGCTGCCCAGGGCCGAGAGGGTGCTGGCCGCCCACAGCCGGGCGAATCCCGTTCCCAGGCCAGTCTCCGCGTCCCGTTCCCGTCTCACGGCCTGCGAACCTACCAGCGGCGGTCGACGCACGTCGCTCAAGATCCGCACAACGTCGGGGACAGGACCAAGCGGCAGAAGCCGGTCGTGGGCGGGAGGTGCATTTGCGCCGTTGCCGGCAATACCTCGCCATCGACCCAGCGGCGACAGCCCGACCCCAGAGACATCGATCGGAGCACCGGTGCCGGTCGGGTCGTCCGGGCCTTTCCGCAGCTCTCCCCGCCTTCGGGTGGACACGTGACGGCAACGAGGAATTCTCATTTTCACCTGATCGAGGACCCAACCCACCTAGTGTTGGGCACACCGGTGCTAGTCACGGAGTTGGCCACCCGAACGACGTCCCACGCAGTCAGCGGACGAAAAGTGAGGGAAGACGCGTATGAAGGTCTCAACAGCACTCTGTTCGGCGGCGCTCGGCGTGGGCCTCGGCACGCTCCTGCTGCCAGGCGCCGCACTGGCCGACACCACGGTGTCACCAGCCACCACCCCGGTCGGTGGGACCGTCGTGCTCACCGCGACGACCTGCAACCCGAAGTCGGGTGACGCCATCTTCCGGGTCACCGGGCCCAACCGCGACCAGAACGTCCGATCCACCACGGCCGCCGCCGGCGGCGGACTGAGCGCCGAACTCTTCACCGCCGGGTTCACCCTGGGTACGTACACGGTGGCGGCGACCTGCGGCGACGGCAGCTCGGCCGGCACCGAATCATTCACCGTCACCCCGATCGGCGGCGCACCCGCCGGTTCCGGCGGCGACAGCCGCGACACCGGCACCCTGGCCGCCGGCGGCACGCTGCTCGGCACCGCCCTGGCCGGCGCGGTGATCCTGATCCGCCGGCGACGTCCGGTGTCCACTGTCGCCTGATCGGCGACTGCTCCATCCCTGAGGACGGGTGCCCGCACCGGTGACACCGGCGCGGGCACCCCGACGATCCCGTACGGAGGTGCCCACGTGTGGTGGCGGCGGACCCTACCGGCCGTGGTCGCCCTGCTCGGCGTGACCGGGCTGGGCCTGATCACCGTCGGCCTCACCGCCGACCCGGCACAGCCTCCACGACCGCCGGCCGACGCGCCGAGGCGCACCCACCCCGCACCGGACCTGGCACCGCTGTCACGCGCCGCGCCGGTCCGGGTGCAGATCCCCACCATCGGCGTACGCGCGGAGGTCATCCCGATCGGCGCGAACGCCGCCGGGGTGCTGGAGGTGCCGCCACTGGATCGGCCCACCCTCGCCGGCTGGTACCGGCACGGGGTCAGCCCCGGCGAGACCGGCAACGCCGTCCTGGTGGGACACGTGGACTCCCCAGCCGGTCCGGCGGTCTTCTTCGACCTCGGTCGGCTGCGCGCCGGCGAGCAGATCCTGATCACCCGCGCCGACGCGCAGGTCGCCACGTTCACCGTCGACGACGTCCGCGCGTACCCCAAGGATCGCTTCCCCACCGCGCTGGTCTACGGCCCGGCCGACGCCGCCGGGCTGCGCCTGATCACCTGTGGAGGCCGGTTCGACGCCGCGACCGGCAACTACGTCGACAACGTCGTCGTCTTCGCCACCCGCACCGCCTGAGCGGCCCGCCCGCCTGTCGGAAGCCGGACCCTGCTCGGCAGAATGCGGTGACACCATCCCTGCGGGCACCTTGATCGGGGAGGTGCGCCAGCGACGGGGAGGCACGCGGTGAATCAGCGACCGGTACGGGACCGGGCCGGTCGAGGCGTACGCGCACTGACCCGTCGACTGCTCGGCCGGGTCGAGGGAAACTCCCCCACCCCGCCCCGGTCCAACCCGGACGCCGTCGTCGACTGCGCTGTCTACGTCAACGGCAGGCGCGAGCCCGGCCAGCGGCACTACGCCGACGCGTACGCCCGCGCGCGGCACGTCCGCGACGCGTTCGTGTGGCTCGGGTTGCACGATCCCGGCCCGGCCGTGCTCGCCGCTGTGGGCCGGACCTTCGGCCTCGACGAACTGACCGTCGAGCAGGCGCTCGCCGACGGGCACCGGCCCACCGTGCAACGCCACGGGCCGCTCACGCTGCTGGTGCTGCGCACCGCCGGGTACGTGGAGCACGAGGAGCTGACCGACACCTCCGAGGTGATCGACACCGGGGACGTGATGGTGCTGATCGGTGACCGGTTCGCCATCACCGTGCGGCACGGCGCCGCCGGGGCGCTGCGCAGCGTCCGCGCTGACATCGAGCGTCGCCCCACACTGCTGGCCGCCGGACCGTGGGCGGTGGCGTACGCGGTCTGCGCCCGGATGGTCGACTCCTACCTGGAGGTGGCCGGGCACGTGGAGCGCGACCTGGAACGGGTCGAGGAGGCCGTGTTCGCTCGCGACCGGAAAGCCGACATCCAGCACATTTACCAGCTCAAGCGGGAGGTGGTGGAGTTCAAACGGGCAGTCCTGCCCTTGCAGGCACCCCTGCGTACGCTGCTCGACCCGGACGGCCCGCCACGCACCCTGCACCGCTGGTTCGTCGACGTGGACGGCCGGCTGAGCCGAGCGGTCGACCGGGTGGCCGCGTACGACGACCTGCTCACCTCGATCGTCCAGTCGCGACTCGCCCAGCTGGCCGTGGAGCAGAACAACGACATGCGCAAGATCGCCGCGTGGGCTGCCATCGCGGCCACCCAGACCGGCATCGCTGGCATCTACGGCATGAACTTCGACAACTTGCCCGGGCTGGGCTGGCGCTACGGCTACGTCCTTGCCCTCACCCTGATGGCGGTAACCGCCCTGGCCCTGCACCGCCTGTTCCGCCGCTCCGGCTGGCTCTGAGCTGCGGGTCGCCACCGCGCAGACCGGCGCCACCCTGCTCGATCTGGGCGCCCACCCGATCGCCTCCGATCCCCGGCTGTGGAGCGACGACCGGCTGCACGCCAACAGCGCCGGGCACGAGCGGATCGCCGCCGCACTGGCGTACACCGCGGGTCTGCCCGGGTTCGACGGCTCGTGGACGCGGCCGTTGCCGCCGGCAGCACGGCGGCGCCGCGGCGAGGTGCTCGGCGCGGAGCTGGCCTGGACCCGCCGGCACCTGCTGCCCTGGCTGGTTCGGCACCTACGTGGCCTGTCGTCCGGCGACGACCGGGTCGCGAAACGGCCGGTGTCACTGAAGTAGCGACGGTCGGTCTCCGGGGCCGGCTGGCGGTGCGGCAGGATGGCGGGGTGGGTAAGGGTGCGGCACGACGGCGGGCGGACACGACGACGGTACGGGTCTGCCCGTGCGGCTCCGGCCGGGCGTACGCGGACTGCTGCGCCCCGTTTCACCACGGCGACGCGGAGGCACCGACGGCCGAGGCGTTGATGCGCTCCCGGTTCAGCGCCTTCGCCCTCGGCGACACCGGCTACCTGCTGCGCAGCTGGCATTCCTCGACGCGCCCCGCCCTCCTCGAACTGGACCCCGGGCAGCGGTGGACCCGACTGGAGATCGTCGAGACCGAGCGGGGTGGCCTGCTCGACACCGCCGGCACGGTGACGTTCCACGCCCACTACCGGGACGCGGGCCGGCCCGGCGCGTTGACTGAGCACAGCCGGTTCGTTCGCGAGGACGGCCGATGGGTCTACCTCGACGGCGACCAGCCCTGACGGCTGCGCCGACACCCGGAGTGGGCGTAGGATGACCTCGGCGTAGTCCTGCGCCGCACCTCCCTCCCGGCGCTCACGCCGCCGGCAACGCGGAGGCAACGGGGCCTGAGCCCTCGGGACGTGGCGCCATATGCCCCACTCGGCGCTTCCCGACGTCGACGTACGCGTCCGCACCACCACCGCGCCCCGCAGCTTCCGAGCGGACTGGGCCGGTGGCCCCACCCGGATCGTCGTCGGCTTCGACGCTGTCGGCGAGTCGAAGGCCCGGGTCAACGTCCTGCACGAGAAGCTGACCGGGGCCGAGCAGGCCGCGGAGCTCAAGGCGTACTGGCGGGAACGGCTCGCCGCGTAAGGAACTGCTCGAGTCGAACGGAGACCACCGATGACCATGACGTTCATCAACCTGCCGGTGCGTGACCTGAGCACCGCCGCCGAGTTCTACCGGGCGCTCGGCTTCACCAGCGACCAGTCCGAGCCGGCCGGGGACAGCCTGGCGCTCACCATCTCCGACAGCACGCGGCTGATGTTGCACGTCCGCTCGGCCTTCGAGACGTACACCGGGGTCGCCACCCCGGACACCGCCACCAGCCGTGAGGTCATCGTGGGGTTGTCGGCGCCGAGCCGGGAGCAGGTCGACGAACTGGTCGACCGGGCGGCGGTCGCCGGTGGGGAGTCGCTCGGGCCGGGAGTGGCCAACGGGCCGATGTACATGCGCGGCTTCCGGGACCTCGACGGCCACCAGTGGTCGTTCCTGCACCTGTCCTCCTGAGCGGGCTCCCGGCGGCGGCCACACCGGCCGCCGCCGGGCACTGGTCAGTCGGGAACGTTCGCGGTGGCCGCGGCGACACCGCCGGGCACCGCCGCGGTGCGCCGGTGGCGGGTCAGCACCACCAGCCCCACGATGAGGTACGGCCCGGCCGTCACCGCGAACGCCACCGCGTTGCCGGCCGCCGTGGCGAGCAGGCCAAAGCAGGCGTACGTCCCGATGATCAGCACGTCGGTGGCCATCCCCGCCATCGAGGTGACGGTGGCGCGGCTGCTGCCGGTGATCCGGGCCTGGAGCCGCGCGTCGGCCAGCACGGTGGCCAGTTGCGCGGCCCCGAACGCCACCGCGAGCAGCACGAACCCGGCCGGGTGCTCAAGAAGGGCGCCGCCGGCCAGCGCGATGCCGACCAGGCCCAGCAGAGCGGCGTAACCCCGGTGACTCAACCGCTCCCCCGCCGGGGCGAGCAGCCCGCCGACGGTCACCCCTGCCCAGAGCAGCAGGAGCAGCAGTGGCACGGCCTGCGCTCCGACGCCGATGTCCAGGGCCAGCAGCGGGGTGAACTCGTCCAGAGCACCCCAGTCGGCAGCCACGACGGCGACCAGCAGCACGGCGGCCCGTACCGGCGGGCGTGTGCGAACCTGCGCCACCCCGGCCCGCAACGTGTCCCACCAACCCAGGTCACCATCGTCGTCCGGGCCGGCGGCTGGGGCGGTCCCGGGCTCGCGTTCCCCGGCCACGTCGGCGGCCGGTGGACGGTGCTCCGGAAACCGGGTGGCGACCACTGTGGCGAGCAGGCAGGCGAGCACGCTGGCCGCGCCGACCACCGGGTACCCGCCGACGGCGAACACCGGGCCGGCGAGCACTCCGGAGGACACCACGCCCAGCACACCCGCCGTGCGCGCACGGCCGAGCACCCGGGCGTAGCGGCCGACCGCGCCGAGCCGGTCCAGCTCGGTCCAGACCAGCGCCTCCAGCGCGCCGGAGACCAACGCCCCGGCGGCGCCCCAGAGCAGGAAACCAACCGCGAACGCCGGGTACGACGGCACCAGCACCCACAGCGCGAAGGCGGCGGCGGTCACCAGCGGAGCGAGGCACAGCAGCAGGCGGCGGGACACCACGTCGGCCCACGCGCCGGACGGCACCTCGAACAGGATGCCGGCGGCCGACCAGACGACGAAGAGCGAGGAGATCTGCCCCACCGACAGCCCGGTGTCGGCGAAGAACACCACGTACAGCGGGTAGAGCAGGACGACGTCACTGAGGAACGCGTACCCGTAGAGGGTGGCCGTCAGCCGGCGGACCGCCGGGTCGGGCACACGCGAGGCGAGGTGGATCATGAAACCTTCCCGTGGGAGTGGAGACGGACACCGGTCGTGCGGTGCCCGTGGTGGCCCACGGGATCGGCCTGCGCTGCGGGATCAATGTCGCCAGGTCATGCCGCGATGCTAGACGCGCGGCGCTGGCGCCGGCCAGCGTTTTCGACCTGCCGGTCAGCGCGTGAGCGGGGTGGGACCCCGGAGGGGCCCCACCCCGCTGGTGCCGCCGTGTGTCAGCGTCGGTTCGGGTCGAGCGGCGGGATGACCGTGGTGGCCTCGCTGTCGTCGCTGGCGCGCTGGCCGGGCACCGCGCCGCCGGGGCTCACCACCTGGGTCGTGTCGGCGTCGCCACCGCCTCGGCCGACCACCTGGGTCGTGTCAGCGTCGTCGCCTCGGCCCACCACCTGGGTCGTGTCCGTGTGATCGTCGGCGGGTCGGGTCACCACCTGGGTGGCCTCGGGGTCGGCGGGCCGGGTCACCACCTGGGTTGCGTCCGCGTCGGCGGGCCGGGTCACCACCTGGGTGGCCTCGGGATCGGAGCCGACGGTCGACGGCCGGGTCGGGTCAGCACCCGGTCCGGTGGTGACGGTCGAGAGTCGGGCCTGCTCGGCCTCGGCGTCGCGGCGGCCGTCCCGGTAGGCGCGGGCGTGCGAGGCGATCAGCTGCGACTCCTGCTCGGCACGGGTCAGCCACCCCTCCCATCGGCTCTGCATTGGACGGATCAGGCCACCGCCGACCCCGACGACGAGGATCCCGCCGACGGTGGCCAGCACGGCGATCAGCACGGGAGTGGTGACCGCGGTGGCCACGCCGATCTGGTTCAGCGCCGCGATGACGCCGAGGCCGAGGATGAACACCGAGGCGATGTTGGCCAGCACCCGGCCGTACGACAGGCCGCCGAGCGCACCGCTGATGATGTCCTTGAGCGCGTTGGCGATGGCGGCGGCGACCACGACGATGACGATCGCGACGAAGGCGCGGGGCAGCCACGAGATCACCGCGCCGAGCAGGTCGGAGATCGGGTTCGGTCCCCAGATGCCGAAGGCGAGTTGGAGGGTGAACAGCAGTACGGCGTAGTAGACGAGCTTCGCGACGATGTCGCTGGCGTCGTACCGGGAGCGACTCAAGGCCCGGCGAACGCCCCCGCGTTCGACGGCACGGTCGAAGCCCACCCGCTCCAGGACCTTCTCCACGATCTTCAACACGGCCTTGGCGATCAGCCATCCGGCCACCAGGATCGCCAGGAAGGCGACGGCCTTGGGCACGAAGAGCATCACCGAGCGGAGGGCGTCGCCCACCGCGTCGCTGACGTTGTCACTCATGTGGTCATTCCTTTACGCGGGGCAGCCGGGATGGTCGTTCCCGGACCTACCCCCGACCGGGTGCGCGGAAACGCCGACCCCGCACGGGCCGACCGGCCAGTTCGCGCACCGGGCCCTCTAGCGCGCGGGTGAGTTTTGGCAATATCCTCCGGAGCACGTGCGGCCACTGGAGCTACTTTTCATCCCCGCCGTCGGCCGCAGGAGGAGATGTCAATGCACGTCGATCATTCCGAAGTGGATCGCCGCACGCTGCTGCGGGCCGGTCTCGGCGCCGCCACGGTCGCCGTCGTCGGGAGCGAACTCGCCTTCCCCGGCGCGGCCCACGCCGCCCCGGGCACCGACCTGGACTGGATCATCAGCTGTGACGAGTGGGCCGCCCGCCCACCGAAGGACCCGCTGTCGGTCAGCGCCACCGCCACCAACAAGATCATCGTGCACCACATGGCGTTCCCGAACGTCACCGACTACTCGCGCGAGCAGGCCGTCAAGCTGGCCCACGACTGCCAGGACCTGCACATCGACGGCAACGGCTGGTCGGACACCGGCCAGCACTTCACGGTGAGTCGGGGCGGCTACGTGCTGGAGGGCCGCCGGGGCAGCCTGGAGCGACTCGAAGCCGGCGACCGGCAAATGATCTCTGCGCACTGCCCGGGCGAGAACGGCCGGGCCATCGGCATCGAGAACGAGGGCACCTACGTCACCGAGACGCCGCCGGAGGCGCTGACCGACTCGCTGGTCAAGCTCTGCGTCACCATCTGCCGCCAGTACGGGCTGCACGCGCACGACATCTTCGGCCACTGGGACTTCCGCACCACCGAGTGCCCGGGCGCCGCCTTCTACCGGCAGTTCCCGGACCTGCGGCGGCGGGTCCACGCGGCCCTCGGCACCAAGCTGGGTGACGTGCCGGCACGCCGCTGGCCGGACCTGTGGCGTTTCGTCAACTCCCCCTCGGTCCGGGTGGTGCAGCACCTGCTCGCCTACCGGGGCTACGCGGTGACGGTCAGTGGCACGTTCGACGCCGCCACCGTGACCGCCGTGCAGGACTGGCAGGCCCGCAACGGCATTCCAGTCGACGTGGACGCCACCCTCACCCCGCCGACCTGGGAGACGCTGGCACCGGAGTTGGACCAGCACGCCACCGGCGCGCCGGTCACGGCCGTGCAGGAGATCCTCGCCACCAAGGGGTACGCGGTCACCGTCACCGGGGCGTACGACCACGCCACCCGGACGGCGGTGCAGGACCTGCAGGCGCTGCACGGCCTGCCCCGCAACGGCAAGCTCAGCACGAGCACGTGGTGCACGATCGTCGGCGGCTCGGTCCGCCAGTCGTACCAGCACCGCTGATCCGACGAGGACGACGGCGGCGGTGCGGGGCGTACCCGCACCGCCGCGTGGCATATCACCAGCGCAAACAGACGCGCGCCGGTTTGGCCCACGGCGTGGGCGGAAAGAGTGCCGGGCATGAGATGGGCCCGTCGAACCGTACCCGCTGTCGCCGCCGCCGTCGCGGCGCTCGCCGCGCGGGATCTGATCCAGCGCGACCATGCGCTGCTGCGTAACTTTCCGGTGCTCGGCCGCGCCCGTTATCTGTTGGAGGCGATCGGGCCGGAGCTTCGGCAGTACATCGTGGCCGGCAACGACGAGGAACGGCCGTTCACCCGCGACCAGCGCCGCTGGGTGTACGCGTCGGCCAAGCAGGAGAACAACTACTTCGGCTTCGGCACGGACAACGACATCGAACACACCCCCGGGTACCCGATCATCAAGCACCGCACGTTCGGCCGGGCGGTGCCGCCGTCGACGCCGACCGCCGGGCACGACGTGCGGTTGCCCTGCGCGAAGGTGCTCGGCGCGGCCCGTGGGCGGCCCGGCGCGTTCCGACCGGAGTCGGTGGTCAACATCTCCGGGATGAGCTTCGGCTCGCTCTCCGGCAACGCCATCGCCGCACTGAACAAGGGGGCCGCGCTCGCCGGCTGCCTGCAGAACACCGGCGAAGGAGGCCTGTCGCCGTACCACCGCAACGGTGGTGACCTGGTCTTCCAGCTCGGGACGGCGTACTTCGGCTGCCGGGACGAGCAGGGCCGGTTCAGTCTGGATCGGCTGAAGGACCTGACCGCCGGCGCACCGGTGCGGGCGTTGGAGATCAAGCTGAGCCAGGGGGCCAAGCCGAGCCTCGGTGGGCTGCTGCCCGGAGCGAAGGTGTCCGCCGAGATCGCCGCCACCCGGGGCATCCCCGCCGGGCGGGACTGCGTCAGCCCGTCCCGGCACGCCGAGTTCTCCGACTGTGACAGCCTGCTCGACTGGGTGGAACTGCTGGCCGCCGAGACGGGCCTACCGGTCGGCATCAAGTCGGCGGTCGGCGACCTGGGCTTCTGGCAGGAGCTGGCCACCCTGATGCGCGACACCGGCCGGGGCGTCGACTTCGTGACGATCGACGGCGGTGAGGGTGGCACCGGCGCCGCGCCGCTGATCTTCACCGACTCCGTTTCGCTCCCGTTCCAGCAGGGCTTCTCCCGGGTGTACAAGGTCTTCGCCGAGCACGACCTGCACGAGCAGGTGGTCTTTGTCGGCAGCGGCAAGCTCGGCCTGCCGGACAACGCCGTCGTCGCCTTCGCGCTCGGCTGCGACATGGTCAACGTCGGTCGCGAGGCGATGCTGTCGATCGGCTGCATCCAGGCGCAGAAGTGCCACACGGACACCTGTCCCACCGGTGTCGCCACTCAGAACACGTGGCTCACCCGGGGCGTGGACCCGACGTCGAAGTCGGTCCGGGCGGCCAACTACCTGCGGACGTTGCGCCGCGACCTGACCAAGGTCGCCGAGGCCTGCGGCGTGGAGCATCCCGGCCTGATCGGCACGGACGCCGTGGAGATCCTGGACGGCCGCACCGGCTCCACCCCACTGCACGAGGTGTACGGCTACCGGCCGGAATGGGGGCTGCCCTCGTCGGCAGACCAGGCGGAGATCGTTCGACTGATGACGGCGCAGGCACCACGGGGCGGCAGCGCCCCGCCGTCGGCAACCGCCGTCGGGTGAGCCTCGCCGGGCCTGGCGGGCGGGCAGTCGACGCCCGATAAACACGTGGAGCCGGCACCCGGGCACGCCTTAGGGTGGCGCGGTGCTGATCAGACGCGAGACACCCGCCGACGCTGACGCCATCCGGGCGGTGCACTCCGCCGCCTTCGCCAAGGCCGACGGCGATGGCGTACCGGTCGAGGCGACCCTGGTCGACGCGCTGCGCGCCGACGAGGGCTGGCTGCCCGCGTACTCCCTGGTGGCGATTGACCCCGACGGCCTGGTGGTGGGGCACGTGGTGGCCACCCGCGCTCTGGTGGCCGGTGAGCCGGTGGCGCTCGGGCTGGGACCGCTCGGTGTGCTGCCCGACTGGCAGCGGCGCGGCGTCGGGAAGGCGCTGATGCACGCGGTGCTCGGCGCGGCCGACGCCCACGACGAGCCGCTGGTGGTGCTGCTGGGTCATCCCGACTACTACCCGCGGTTCGGGTTCCGGCCCGCCGTCGAGCTGGGCGTCACCCCGCCGCAGCCGTGGGGGCCTGAGTATTTCCAGGCCCGACCGATGCACGCGTGGCGGGAGTCGATCCGCGGCGAGTTCCGTTACGCCCGCCCGTTCGACGAGTTGTGACCGAACCCCACCTCCGCCGGCGACGCGTCACCGACCTCGACGGCTGCGTCGCGGGGCTCAGGGAGGTTCACCGGGTCGACGGGTACCCCCTGAACTGGCCCGCCGACCCGCACCGGTGGCTACGCGAACCGCACCCGGCCCGCGCCTGGGTCGCCGTCGACGCCGACGCGACAGTCGTCGGGCACGTCGCGGTGCACCGGGTGCCCGGCCCGGCGAACGGGCCGCTTGCCCGGCCCACCGCCGAAGTGGCTCGCCTCTTCGTGATACCGGCCGCCCGCGGGTTGGCGCTGGGCAGCGCTCTGCTGGCCCGGGCCCGGCAGTGGGCGAGTGCGCGTGGGACCGATCTGGTGCTCGAGGTGGCGTCCGGCAGCACCGCGGCCGCCGCCCTCTATGAGCGCACCGGTTGGCGGTGCACCGGCACCAGCACAGCACCGTGGACCGCCCCGGACGGCGGCCCGGTGTCGCTGCGCCACTACACGCTGCGCGGTGACGGCGGCCCGGCCATCGCCGCGAGGCGGCGGGCGAGTTCGGCGGCGGCCTCGCTCAGCTCCGGAGGCTCCAACACCTCCACGTCGTAACTCAGCCGGGCGACGTGCGCGGCGACCCAGTCCAGACTCTCCCCGCCGACGACCAGCACACACCACCCGTCGCGATCGTCCTCGACCCGCCCCACCTGGGGCGGGACCACGTCGCGCACCCGGTCGGCCGGGGCGTGCACGCGCACCCGGGCGAGATGCCGGTACGGCGCCTCGGTCACCGACCGCCGCACGAAGGCGACCGGATCCGGGTGCACGCGCGCCCGGAAGCGCCACGTCGTCGCCACCGCCGCGCGCATCCGGTCCAGGCGGAACGTTCGCCAGTCGTCGCGGTCGACGTCCCAGGCCATCAGATACCAGCGGCGGCCCGTCGTGACCATCCGGACCGGCTCGACCGTCCGCTCGTGTTCCCCGCCGTCGCGGCCGGCGTACCGGAACCGGACCCGGACCGCGTCTCGACAGGCCCGTGCGAGTGTCATCAGCAGCTCCGCGTCGATCTGGGCCACCGGACCGATCAGGGTCTCCGTCGAGCCGTGCACCGCCCGCACCTCGGCGCGCAACCGCGACGGCATCACCTGATCGAGCTTCGCGAGAGCCCGCAGTGCCGCCTCGCCCGCCCCGGCGACCGTGCCCCCCGAGGCGAGCCGCAGGGAGACAGCGGTCGCGATCGCCTCCTCGTCGTCGAGGAGCAGTGGTGGCAGCCGGGTGCCCGCGCCGAGTCGATAGCCGCCGCCGACGCCCGCCGTGGCGTGCACGGGGTAGCCGAGCGTGCGCAGTCGCTGCACGTCGCGGCGTACGCAGCGGCCGGTGACCCCCAGCTCGGCGGCGAGTTCGGCGGCGGTGCGGGACGGCTGCCGCTGCAACAGCGCCAGCAACCGCAGCACCCGTTCGGTCGTCGCCTCGACAGTCACCAACCGATCGTTGCACGAATAGCGGAACGCTCCTGTCCGCTATTTCCGAGAGGGTGCAGACCATGACCGATCAGAGCAGCAAACAGGGAGCTGACATGGCCCGCAGCGTGCAGATCACGTTCGACTGCGCCGACCCTGCCGCGTTGGCGGCGTTCTGGGCCGAGGCGCTCAGCTACCAGGTGCAGGCCCCGCCCGGAGACTTCGAGTCCTGGGAGCAGGCGCTGGAAGCGATGGGGGTGCCGCCGGAGAACCGGAACGACGCGTCGGCGGTGGTGGACCCCGAGGGCTCGGGGCCCCGGCTGTTCTTCCAACGGGTACCGGAGCACAAGCAGGCGAAGAATCGCGTACACCTCGATGTGCGAGCCGCTCCGGGGCTGGAGGGCGACGAGCGGATGGCGGCCCTGGAGGCGGAGGCCGTCCGGCTCGGCTCGCACGGCGCCACCCGGCTCGATCGCCATGAGCCCGCTCCCCCACTGGCGGCTGGTCACATCGTCATGGCCGACCCCGAGGGGAACGAGTTCTGCCTCGACTGATCGGGCGTGAACGCCGATCCACCCCGAGTTGACACTCGCCTTGGCGCATGCCAATAATTGTTGGCATGAGCCAAGGCGAGCTATGGGAGAGCTGAGCGGCGATCGGCTGATCGAGGTCCTTGCCACTCTGGCCAGTCCGCACAGACTGCGTGTGCTCGCCGCACTGACCGGTGGACGGGCCTACGTCTCACAGCTAGCCCGCGATCTGGGCATCAGCCGCGCGCTGCTGCAGGTGCACCTCAAGAAGTTGGAGAAGGCCGGGCTGGTCACCGCGCATCTGGAGTTGTCCGAGGACGGCAAGGCACTCAAGTACTACGAGGCCTCGCCGTTCTCGCTGCACCTCACGCCCGACGTGGTGGCGGTCGCCGTCACGACCCTGAGCAACGCCGGTGACGGCGACGCCGTACCGAAAGGAAACAATTAGATGGACATCACCGCCTCGGTCTTCCTCGTAGTCGTCGCCGCCCTGCTCATCGCGGTCATCTGGTATGCGGGCGTCCGCACGCGGACCGCCGTGTCCGCCGAGATGCAGCGGCAGTACGCCGAGCAGGCCGCCGAGACACAGCGTCTGCTCACCGACGTGAGCGCACAGCTGGCCGACCTGAACCGGCGCACCACGGACATGCAACGCATCCTCAAGGACGCCGAGTGACCACCCTCAGCCTCAGTCCGCCGGTCACGCTCCTCAACGTTCCCAACGCCGTCACCGCCGTGCGGACGGCCGTCTCCGTCGGGCTCGCCGTGGCGGCGCTGACCCACCGCAGTGTCCATCTGCTGGTGGCCGCCTACCTGATCTACTGGATCGGTGACATCCTCGACGGTGTCGCCGCCCGAGCCCTGGGCCAGGAGACACGCACCGGTGCGGTCTTCGACATCGTCGCCGACCGTGCCTGCACGTCGGCCTGCGCCGCCGCACTGGTCGTGCTGCGGCCCGCCACAGCCCTGCCGATCGCGGTGTTTCTCGTCCAGTTCATGGTCATCGACCAGTTGCTGAGCCTGATGTTCCTGCGCTGGCCGCTGCTGAGCCCGAACTACTTCGCCCGCGTCGATCGGCGCATCTACCTGTGGAACTGGTCTCCGCCGGCGAAGGCGCTGAACACCGCCGCGGTGGTGCTTCTGGCGATCTTCGCGCCGATGGCCGCGGCCGTCGCGTTCGCCCTCGGGGTCGCCGCGGTGAAGGTCGTCTCGTTGGTCTGCGCCGCCAGGTTGCCAACGGACCCGTCGCACACCCAGCCATGATCGCCGCCCTGGCGGCTGCGGCCGTCGGGCTCCTGTCGGCTTTCCTGCCGTTCACCCCGGCCGAGCCGTATCTGATCGCGGCCGTGGCGACGACCGGCGCGCCGCCCCTGGCGCTCGGCGTGGCCGCCGCTGCCGGTCAGACCGTCGGCAAGATCCTGATCTTCCTTGGTGCGCGGGGCGCGATCCGCTCGGCCTGGCTGCAACGCCGGCTCAGCAGACGCCCATCCGCCGCGCCGGGGCGACCGGGCCGACTGGGCCTGCTGCTCGCGCGACCGAAGGCGGCCGGTGCGCGGCTCGTCGAGGTGCTGGAACGCCCTCGCCAGGCGACCGGGATGCTGCTGGTCAGCGCCATCACCGGATTTCCACCGCTGCTGGCCGCCAGCGTCTACCTGGGCCGCACACCCATGCGCCCGGTCGCCTTCGCCGCGACGTGCCTGCTGGGCCGAGCGATCCGCTTCGTAACTGTCGCGCTGGCCCCGCAACTCGCCGGCTACTGAGCGGCGTCCACGTTCAGTCGCTACGAGCGTCCGGCTGGCGCGCGGATCGCGGCAGATGCGCGCCGCTGCAAAACAGGCAGCGATCTCTCGCCGCGCGTCCCGAGGTTGAATGGTCAGGGTGAGTCGATCAAGGCGGTTGGGGAGGACTGCCGGGCCGGCTCGGAGGGGCATGCATCTCCTGGTAGGTGGCGTGGTCCGCCGGCCCGTGACGAGTAGGCTGGGCGTTCGTCATCGGACGAGGGAGATCGGCGTGGACTATGGCGACAAGCTCTTCTGGCTCTCGGTTTTGATCCAACGCAAGTACGCGCAGATCTGCGCCGAGTTCGACCTGACCCCTTCGCAGGCCACGCTGCTCTGCGCGATCAGGAACGAGCCGCGGCAGATGGCTGACCTCGCCGCGTCGTTGGGTATGACTAAGAACGCATTGAGCCAGCTGGTAGATCGCACCGCGCGGCGCGAGTTGGTCGGCCGGGCGGGCTCGGCGCAGGACCGACGGGTCGTCATGCTCGGTGCGACGCCCGCGGGGAGGGTTCTCGGCGAGGCCGTGTACGCCGAGGTCGCTAAGCGTCTGCCCGAGATCGCGGGGAGCCTTGACGCCGACGACCAGCGCGATTTCGAGCGCGTGGCCACCGCCCTCGTGGACACCTCGGACCTCTCTTCGCCCACCTCGAAGCAACCCATCACACCGTGACGTCCCGCTACACCCCGCACCTTGACGATGTTCATGCCATGAACTAGTTTCGTTCATGGCATGAACCAGTGAAGGGTGATAGCGATGAACACGCAGGTGAACGGCACGATCGCAGTCTTCGGTGCGACGGGGCAACAGGGTGGGGCGGTAGTCGACGCGCTACTGGACCGCAGGGCGCGGGTGCGGGCTTTGGTGCGTAACCCCGAGTCCGGGCGGGCTCAGGCGCTGGCCGCCCGCGGCGTCGAGCTGGCGGCCATCCGGATCGACGACCCGGCGTCGTTGGTCGACGCGCTGGCGACGGTCGAGGCGTTCTACTTCATGACCCCGGAGGCGAACAGCCTCGAAGAGGTCGAGGCGGAGATCCGCGTCGGCACCGCGCTCGTCGACGCGGCGGTCGCGGCACGCGTCCCGCACGTCGTGTTCAACTCGGTGCTCGGGGCGGATCGGGAGACGGGTGTGCCACACCACGACTCGAAGCACTGGATCGAGGAGCACCTGGGGAAGTCTGGCCTGAGGGCCACGATGGTTCGCCCGGCCGCTTTCATGGAGGGCTTCGCGAGCGTGATGGCGCCGAGCCTGGAGCACGGAGAGATCGTGCTGAGGCTGCCGCTGGCGGAGGACGTCGCCGTGAAGATGATCTCGGTCAGCGACATCGGCCGGATCGCCGCCGCGACCCTGCTCGACACCGCGGATGTGCCCGGCGGAGCCATCGAGCTCGTCGCCGACGAGCTGACAGGCCCCCAGATCGCCGCAGCGTTCGGCGCGCGCGCCGGACTCCCGGCACGGTACGAGGCCCTGCCGCTGAGCGTTCTTCCCAACGAGCTCGACAGGGCGATGTTCCGCCAGTTCGCGGAAGCGGCGGAACACCCTTCGGACCTCGCGGTGGTGCGGGCGATCGAGCCGGCCACCCTGGACCTGGCCGAGTGGATCCGGGCCATCGGTTGGACCGCGCCCACGAACGTGGTTGGTTCCTGAGTCTCCGGCCGCAATGAACGCCCAGGCCGGCGTGTCCGCGGGCAAGGCCCCGACTCAATCCCTCGATCGGACGCAGCCGTTGCCGCCGATCAGGCTCGCCAAGACATTCGTCAACCTGCCGGGGGCCGGGCCGTAAGAGAGTATGCCGCCGGCCGTGCACCACCGCGATCCGGCTGTAGGGGGAAGGCGCCGCCCCGGCCGCGGGCAGGTGCTTCGTCAACACCTGCCCGCGGCCGGGTGTTCGTCACCAGATGCGGCTCTGCGAGTGACGACCGAGCACTATCCGCCTGCCCCTACGCATACAATTGGTTGAGGATCAACGTCGGACCTTGGCTCGGGTCAGTGCGTTGATCGCCCGGCTGTTCCACCGGCATCGCCACTCGAAAGAGTAAAGGCATCGCTGCTGTGTACGCACCCAACACGGCAAATCCGGATCTGGGGCCATCAGCTGCGGCAACCTGCTTTGCTCCGCGCCGCGCTTTCCAGCCGGCGCCCGCCCCGGGCGGTTTCAACACCAGATGTCGTGATGACGATCGATGCGGTTGGCGGGTTACCGTTCGCGGGTCGAGACGTCAGGGCTAACGGCGCCGGCTCGCCCAGCGTCGGCTGAGATCATTAGCCCGCGCGATCCGTTCGAGGACATCGCCGCCGGCCACTGATCCATACGCAGATGGCGGGCCAGCCGACTCGCCAGCTAACGTCCGCAGTCACATCGGTCCCGACCCAGCTCACTGCCTCTGCGGCCGAGTGCCATGCGAACATATGTACGTGTCGCCCGACGCCCACATCCTGCACGCCGACCTGGACGCGTTCTACGCGTCGGTCGAGCAACGCGACGACCCGCGCCTACGCGGGCGGCCGGTGATCGTCGGTGGCGGCGTGGTCCTCGCGGCGAGCTATGAGGCGAAGGCGCGCGGCGTCCGCAGCGCGATGGGCGGCCAGCAGGCACGCCGGCTGTGTCCCGACGCGATCGTGGTGCCGCCCCGGATGTCGGCGTACACGGCGGCGAGCCGCGCGGTCTTCGAGATCTTCCGGCAGACCACGCCGCTGGTCGAGGGGCTCTCCATCGACGAGGCGTTCCTGGACGTGGGTGGCCTGCGGCGGCTGGTCGGGCCACCGGCCGACATCGCCGAGCGGCTGCGCCGGGAGGTCCGCGAACGGGTCCACCTGCCGATCACGGTGGGCGTGGCCCGAACGAAGTTCCTGGCGAAGGTGGCCAGCGGGGTGGCGAAGCCGGACGGGCTGCTGGTGGTCCCACCGGACGGCGAGATGGCCTTCCTGCACCCACTGCCGGTCGAGCGGCTGTGGGGCGTCGGCCCGGTCACCTCCGCCAAGTTGCGGGAACACCGGATCCGTACCGTCGGGGAGGTGGCCCGGCTCGGCGAGGCCGCGCTGGTGTCACTGCTCGGGTCGGGCGCCGGCCGGCACCTGCACGCTCTGGCCCACAATCGCGACCCCCGGGCGGTGCAGGTCGGCCGCCGCCGCGGTTCGATGGGCGCGCAGCACGCGCTGAGCCGTACCCCGCATGCTCTGGTGGAGTTGGATGCCATCCTCGCGGGCCTGGTCGATCGGGTCAGCCGGCGGATGCGGGCAGCCGGGCGGGCCGGTCGCACGGTGCTGCTGCGCCTGCGCTTCGGCGACTACACCCGGGCGACCCGCTCACACACCATCGGGAAGGCGACGGCCGACACGACGTCGCTCCTCGCCGCCGCGCGAGCGCTGCTGCGGGCCGCGCTGCCCGAGATCGATCGCCGTGGTGTGACCCTGATCGGTGTCTCGGTGGGCAACCTGGACGACAACCCGGTGCAGCCGGAGCTGCCATTCCTTCGCAATCCGGGCGCGGAGTTGGACGCCGCAGTGGACGCGGTCCGCGACCGATTCGGATCGACGGCGCTCACCCGGGCAGTGCTGCTCGGCCGAGATCCGGGCGTTGAGATGCCGCTGCTGCCCGATTGACCGGTCCGTGCGCCACGTCCGGACGCCGAACTGCGACCGGAGACACATCACAGCAGGTCGGCGGTTTAGCCGGCCGCTGACGGGTGACCCTTGGGGTGCACAAGCCGACAAGGGGGGACCCAGATGTCCGACGACACCAGCAACCGACCGAGCCGTCACGCCGAGCGCCCGCACGACGTGACCGACCCGCTGCTCTGGCAGCTGGCGATCGACGTGCTGGCTGCCCACGAGCCGGACGACGAGGGTCTCTGCCGCAACCTCCAGTGCGCCGGGCAGTCCTGGCCGTGCGCGGCCCGCAAGGGAGCCGAACAGTCGCTGCGGATGTCGCGCAGCACCCCCGCGCCGGTCGAGGACGCCCACGACGAGACTGGCGCGGGCCGACCCGGCGACAGTGCGGTGCCAGCGCCGCGCTGGGGCTGGAACGCCGGCCCGGTGGCGTCGCACCGGGGGCCGAAGGCGTCCGCCTCCGCCTCCGCAGCGTGACGGCGGCCCCTCGGGGCACGGACACGCGGGCGCATCCGCGCCACACCCGGTAACGCCCGGCCGGTGACCCGGCCGGGCGTTCAGCTGTCGTGGCGGAGCCAGGAGACGACGCGTCGCAGCAGCTCCACGTGCTCCGGCGACTCGTACGACCGGGCGTCGTGGCCGAGCGCGCTGTAGACGATCCGGCTGCTCCCCACGGTGCGCGCCCAGACGAGCGGGTGGGTGGCGCCGCCCTCGTCGTGGACGTAGAGCGGCTCGACGTCGACGCCGTCGATCAACTCCAGGTCGGTGTAGCGCTCGTCGAAGACCTCGAAGTCCCCGAGCCCGGTGCTGATCGGATGCTCGACACCGCTGCGGCGAACGAGGCTCGGGCCGATCGGCGGGTGGAAGCTCCGACCGTGTTCCCAGGCGGCGCCGACCGCGGATCGCCAGCTCGGCACCTGGGGGAACGCGAGCGTGGCGCTGTGTGTGGCGAGCAGGCTGCCACCACGGGCCAGGAAGCCGTCGAGGATGCGGGCGAAGTCCTCATCCTCGGGGATCGGGGTCGACCGGTTGGCGCTGGCGTTCACCACCAGCAGACGTGCACCGTCGAGGGCGGCGTCAAGCTGGTCGACGGACGTCACGATCGTCACGGAACCCGGGTCACCGATCAGCGTGGCGAGCGTGGCGCTGGTTTCCGCCAACGGGTGCCAGGGGTCGGCGTGCGGGCCATCCCCGCTGAAGATCACAGTGTCGACAGGCATGACCGTGCTCCACTCATCATTTGGACGATTTTCGAAATCACGAATTGAAGGCTGACACCCTGGGCGCCGACGTCAAGCGCCGCCGCCGCGCCCCACCCAGGGAGACGACCAACAAGACCAGGGACAGAAGCGCAAACCAGTCTCCCGTACGCGAGTAGACCGTGCCCCACCCCGTGGTCGGAACGGACGTGACCAGCAACTCCGCGTCACCAGCGGTGGCCTCACCCAGCATCCTGCCGCCGGGATCGGTCACCGTCGGCCGGCCGAGCGCGGCGGCGCGGACCACGGTGAGCCCGTTCTCCACGCCACGGACCAGGGCCATCCGGCCGTGCAGCCAGCCGTCGGAGGTGAAGTCCAGCGCGGGGACCAGCAGCACCGTCGCACCCCGCGCCCGATACCGCCGGACCAGGCCGGGATAGTCGAGGTCCTTGCAGATCGCGACGCCGAACCGCCCGTCCACGATCACGTCGTCGTCACCCGGCGTCAGCCATTCCTCCAGGCCCGGGACCAGATGCTGTTTCTCGTACGTCGTGATGGTCCCGTCCGGGTCCAGCACCAGCGCGACGTTGCTCGCCGTGCCGGCCCGCCGCAGCACCGCACCGACGACGACCCGGGCCTCGGTCTGCCGCAGTGCGTCCACGAGCAGGGGCAGCGTCGAGTCGGTCACGGCGAACACCTTCTCCGGCAGCACGACGACCCGTGCCCCGCGGGCGACCAGGCCCGCGACCCGCGGCACGTAACGGGTGAGCAGGTCACGGCCGGACGGTTCGTCGAGCGGGAGCCCGTCCTCGGGCTGGCGCAGGGCGACAAGGCCGACGGTCAGCAGCCCGGCCGGGTCGGGAGAACGGCTCAGCGACCAGGCCGACCATCCGCCGGTGCTGAGCAGGAGAGCGAGCAGGCAGGTGAGAGCGCGCCGCGGGTGTCCGAGTTGGGTCGTCAGGGTGGGCCGCAGACCGCCGAGCAGAGCGGCGAGGGCGATGGGGACGGCGAGCAGCAGGTAGGTGACGCCCCAGACGCCGGTGAGCGCGGTCAGCTGGATGACCGGGCGGACGTCGGCCTGGGTGTAGGCGAGACTCCACCAGGCACCGTTCGGAAGCAGCCGGGACGCGCCGTACTCCCCCAGCACCCAGAGGGCCGGCACGGTGAGGACCGCGGTCACGATCCGTCCGCGTAGCAGCAGCGCCCGGGCGAGCAGGACCGTGCCACCGGCCAGGCCGAGGCCGAGCAGGACCACGCCGGCGACCGCGGGGACCGGTAGTCGCAGGGTGCCGAGGTAGTACCCCAGCAGGCCGAGCTGACCGATCAGCCAGGCGAGAGCCGTCGCGCCCAGCGCGGTTCTCGGACGTACCCGCAACGAGGCGAGGATCAGCGGGATCGGGGCGAGCCAGGTCAGCGCGGCCACGGGGTGCAGCCCGGAGCCACCGAGCCAGAGCAGGCCACTCAGGAGTGTGGCGACGATCATCATCATGCGTCGATCGTGCGGTGGGGGCGGCCGGTGCGGATCGCCGTACCAACTGGGGTTGATCTGGTCCTGTGGAGGGAGGCGCGCAAGCGCCGGGCCGGACGATACTGCCGACGTGAAGCGGTACGTCAATCTCGCCGTCGCCGTGGCCGCCGTCGCGGCGACCGTGCTGCCCGCCCTGGCCGACGGCCCCCGTGCCTGGTGGGTGCTGCCGCTCGCGGTCCTGTCGTCGGTTCCGGTGCTGTGGCGAGACCGCGCGCTGCTCCGGGTCGCCCTCGTCGTGGGTGTCGCCACGACCGCCTCCGCCTCGCTCGGAGCGCCGCCGCTGCTGCCGGTCGGCCCGCTGGTCTGCCTGTACACGTTCGCGGCGCGTGCCTCCCTGCCGATCCGTCTGCTCGGCATCGTGGTCACCGCCGCCGGCCTGATGCTGTCGCTGCTCTATCCACACCCGGACGTGGAGGTGCTGCGTTACCTGTCGGTCGCCTACGTCTTCGCGTACGCCCTGGGCACCAGCGCCCGCGCCCGCCGTAGCCAGGCCATGGCCCTGGCCGAACGCGATCGTCGCGTCGTCGGCGAACGGGAGGCGGCCGTGCTGCGCGAGCGCACCCGTATCGCCCGTGACCTGCACGACATCCTCACCCACGCGGTCGGTGTCATGATCGTCCAAGCAGAGGCGGGCCCACTCCTGGTACGCCCGCACCCGGACCGCGCCGACGCCACTTTCGCGACGATCGCCGCCACCGGGCGGGACGCGGTCGTCCAGCTCCGCCGCGCGGTCGGGAGCCTGCACGAAGCCGCCGACCAGCCACTCGACCAGCCGGGGCTGGCCCACCTCCCCGTCCTCGTCGAACGCGTCCGCGCCACCGGCCTCGACGCCGTACTCACCGTCTCGTCCCCGCCGTCCGAACTCGTCTCCGGGCCGCTCGGCGGTGCCGCTGGGCCGCTCGGCGGTGCCGCTGGGCCGCCGTTCGAACCGCCCGCAGACGTCGGGGTGGCCGTCTACCGGATCGTGCAGGAGTCGCTGACCAATGTGGTCCGGCATGCCGAGGCGGGATCGGTCCGCGTCCTGCTCGACTACACGGCGGAGTCCCTGACCCTCTCGATCACCGATGACGGCCGTGGCGACCGGGCTTCCGCCGTGCTGCCCGGATACGGGATCGTCGGGATGCGCGAGCGCGCCCAGGCGTGCGGCGGAACCCTGCACACCGGCCCCGCCTCCGACGGCGGCGGTTTCACCGTCACCGCCACTCTCCCACTCCCGGCACCGGCGGTGCTCTGATGCTGCGCGTCGTGCTCGCCGACGACCAGGACCTGTTCCGGGCCGGGTTCGCCACGATCCTCGGCGCCGAGCCGGACATCGAGGTGGTCGCCGAGGCCTGCGACGGCGCGGCCGCCGTGCAGGCCGCCCTCGAACACCGTCCCGACGTCGTCCTGATGGACATGCGCATGCCCGTCCTCGACGGTGTCGCCGCGACCCGCCACGTCTGCGCACGCACACCGAGCCGGGTCCTCGCCCTGACCATGTTCGACACCGACGACTACCTGTACGCGGCCCTGCGTGCCGGTGCCAGCGGCTTCCTGCTCAAGGACGCCCCACGAGCCGACCTGGTGAACGCGGTCCGCGTGGTCGCCGCCGGTGACGCGCTGCTCGCCCCCGGCGTCACCGCCCGCGTGATCGGTGAACTGCACCGGCGCGGCCACCCGGACCCCGCCCGGGCCGCCGCGGTGACCGCGCTGACCGCCCGCGAGACGGACGTACTGCGCCTGATCGCGGCCGGCCTGTCCAACGCCGAGATCGCCGCCCACCACCACCTCAGCGAGCACACGGTGAAGACGCACGTCGGCAACCTGCTCGCCAAACTGCACCTGCGCGACCGCGCCCAGGCAGTGATGATCGCCTACGAATCCGGCCTGGTGATTCCCGGACAGTGACCGGCCGGCGGGGCCCGAGAAGATCGGGCGGCCCGCCGGCCGACACAGGGAACGCCTGCTAGAGGGTGCGCGCCAGCCGATCGGCGAGCGTCCGGGTGAAGCGGGCCGGATCGGTCAGCTCACCGCCCTCGGCGAGCACCGCCAAGCCGTAGAGCAGCTCGGCGGTCTCGGTCAGGGCCGCCGAGTCGCTGCCCTGCTCGTGGGCCTTGCGCAGCCCGGAGACCAGCGGGTGACCGGGGTTGATCTCCAGGAT
Source organism: Micromonospora luteifusca (assembly GCF_016907275.1). Taxonomy (NCBI): domain Bacteria; kingdom Bacillati; phylum Actinomycetota; class Actinomycetes; order Micromonosporales; family Micromonosporaceae; genus Micromonospora; species Micromonospora luteifusca. The sequence continues at coordinate 6,540,333 of NZ_JAFBBP010000001.1, read as the reverse complement.
CCGCTTGGTCGTGGGGATCTCGTGGCCCATCGCCCGGTACATCTTCTCCAGGGTCGGGGTGAGGTCGTGGGCGTCGCCGACGACGCAGGCCGGTGAGGTGGTCAGCCGGGACGACAGGCGAACCTCCCGGACACTGTCGGTCAGGGTGGTGCCCAGCCAGTCGAGCAGCGCCGCGAACTCCTGCCGCTGCTGCTCGCGCTCGGCCTCGGCCTGCTGCTTCTCCTCGTCGGTGTCCAGGTCGATCTCGCCCTTGGCGATCGAGCGCAGCGGCCGGCCGTCGTACGTGCCGACCCGCTCGACCCACACCTCGTCGACCTGGTCGGTGAGCAGCAGCACCTCGTGACCCTTGGCCCGGAACGCCTCCAGGTGCGGGGAGTTCTCGATGGCGGCCCGCGTCTCGCCGGTGGCATACCAGATGTCGGTCTGGCCGTCCTTCATCCTGGCGACGTAACCGGCCAGGTCGGTGGGCTCGACCGGGTCGTGGGTGGAGGCCACCGACAGGATGTCCAGCAGTGTGTCACGGTTGTCGGTGTCGTCGATCAACCCTTCCTTGACCACCGCGCCGAACTCGGTCCAGAAGGTGCGGTACCGCTCGGCGTGGTTGGCCTTCAGGTCCTTGACCGTGGCGAGGATCTTCTTCACCAGGCGACGGCGGACGATCTGGATCTGCCGGTCCTGCTGGAGGATCTCCCGGGAGATGTTCAGCGACAGGTCGTGCGCGTCGACCACACCCTTGACGAAGCGCAGGTAGGTCGGGACCAGCGCCTCGCAGTCGTCCATGATGAACACGCGCTTGACGTAGAGCTGGACGCCGCGACGGCCCTGCGGGGAGAACAGGTCCAGTGGGGCGTGGCTGGGCAGGAACAGCAGCGCCTCGTACTCGAAGGTGCCCTCGCCCTTCATGTGCACGACCTCGAGCGGGTCGGCCCAGTCGTGGCTTACGTGCTTGTAGAACTCGTTGTACTCGGCGGCGTCGACCTCGTCGCGGGGCCGCGCCCAGAGTGCCTTCATCGAGTTGAGGGTCTGCACCTCGCTGGTGGCGGGGGCGTCGTCGGCGCCGGGGCGCTCGACGGTCATCCGGATCGGCCAGGCGATGAAGTCGGAGTATCGCTTGACGATCTCTCGGATCGTCCATTCGGCGGTGTAGTCGTGCAGGTTGTCCTCGGTGTCGGCCGGCTTCAGGTGCAGGGTCACCGTGGTGCCCTGTGGCGCCTCGTCGACCCCCTCGATCGAGTACGTGCCCTCGCCGGTGGACTCCCACCGGGTGCCGCCGGTCTCGCCGGCCTTGCGGGTCAGCAGGGTGACCCGGTCGGCGACCATGAACGCGGCGTAGAAGCCGACGCCGAACTGGCCGATCAGGTCCTGCGAGGCGTGGGCGTCAGCGGATTCGCGCAGTTGGCGCAGCAGCTCGGCGGTGCCCGACTTGGCGATGGTGCCGATCAGCTGGACCACCTCGTCGCGGGTCATCCCGATGCCGTTGTCGCGCACGGTGAGGGTGCGGGCGTCCCGGTCGACCTCCAGGGCGACGTGCAGGTCGTCGGTGTCGGCGACGAGGTCCTTGTCGACAAGCGTGGCCAGTCGCAGCTTGTCCAGTGCGTCGGACGCGTTCGAGATGAGTTCGCGCAGGAAGACGTCCTTGTTCGAATAGATCGAGTGGACCACCAACTGGAGGAGCTGACGCGCCTCGGCCTGGAATTCCAACGTTTCGGCCTGGTTGCTCACACCGTCTCCCATCTCGGCTCGTGCGGAGGTTCGCGGAAAGGATACGAGTCGTCACCGGCCGGCTGGTGACCGCGTCCCGGTGGTATTCCCGATCCGGGCGAGCCGCCCCCGTGAGATAGCTGACTTTGGCATACAGAAGTCAGGCCGGATAGCGTCACCGCCATGAAGATCGCTGGAAGCACCGCCCTCGTCACCGGAGCCAACCGTGGCCTCGGCCGGCACCTGGCCGCCGAACTCCTCGCCCGCGGCGCCACCGTCTACGCAGGCGCCCGCAACCCCGACAGCGTCGACCTACCCGGCGTGACTCCGGTCCGCCTCGACATCACCGACCCCGCCTCGGTGGCCGCCGCCGCCGAGCTGGCCGGCGGCGTGAACCTGCTGATCAACAACGCGGGCATCGACACCCGGACCGACCTCCTCGACGGCGACCTGGACCTCGTCCGGCTGGAGCTGGAGACCCACTACATCGGCACCCTGTCGACCATCCGGGCGTTCGCGCCGGTCATCGCCAGCAACGGCGGCGGAACGATCCTCAACGTGCTCTCCGTGCTGTCCTGGTTCGGCTCCCCGACCCACGCGGCCTACAGCGCCGCCAAATCCGCCGAGTGGGCGATGACCAACGTGCTGCGCGTCCAGCTCGCCGACCGGGGTGTCCGGGTCGCCGGCCTGCACGTCGGCTATTTGGACACCGACATGGCCGCCGATATCACCGGCCCGAAGTCCGACCCGGCGACGATCGCCAAGATCGGCGTGGACGGCATCGAGGCCGACGCGTACGAGATCCTCGCCGACGACCTCAGCCGCCAGGTGCAGGCCGGGCTGGCCGGCGGCGTCGCCGCGCTCTACCCTCAGCTCCCCTGACCCACGACGCGACGGGCCGCCACCGGGAAGACCGGTGGCGGCCCGTCTTCGGGTACGCGGGGCGTCAGCTCGCCTGCAACGTCACGTCGTCGATCACGAAGCTGGTCTGCAACGACGAGTCCTCGGTGCCGGTGAACGTCAGCGTCACCGTCTGCCCGGCGAAGCCGGCCACGTTGAAGCTGCGCTGGGCGTAACCGGCGGCGGCGTTGAGATTCGAGTACGTCGCCAGCGTGGTCGAACCCACCCGCACGGTCAGCCGGTCGTACGCCGTGGAGCCGGTGGTCTCGGCGGTGTCGATGTGCAGCCAGAACGACAGCGTGTAGGTGGCGCAGCCGGCCGGGACGGTCACCGACTGCGACAGGGTGTGGGTCCGGGTGCGGCCGGACCCGTTGAGCCACGCCTTGTACGACCCGGTCCGGGCCGGCTGACCGCTGGCAGTGGTGATCACGCCGGACGACGCGGTCCACGGCGTGCTGCCGCTCTCGAAGCCGCCGTTCCCGATCACCTGGCCACCGGCACAGCCGCCGGTGCCGCCCACGGCGAGCTGCCACAGGGCGTACGCGACACCGTCGGCCGCCCGGTTCAGCACGGTGGCGCTGACGTTGGCGGTGGTGTCGCAGGCCCGGTGGTAACACGGGTCGTATGCGGAGTTGGCGGTACCGCCCCACTTGGCCGCCTGGGCGCTGCTCTTGCGGGCGCTGGCTCCCGCCGCGTAGCCCGAGGTGGGGATGCCCGCCTGCTGGAAGTAGTAGTCGTCGGAGCGGCCCTGGCCCTCGACGTTCTCCTCCGGTTGCAGACCCAACGAGTCCCAGTACGCCTTCAGCGGCGCCGCCGTGGTCGAGGTGACCCGGTTGATGAAGTAGCCGCCGTTGGTCGAGCCGAACCATGTCGAAGTTGTATTGACATCCTCTCCGCCCTAAAGGACGGAGATTCCCTCCACGCTGCGTGTGGAACACGCGGCGTCTGGGTGGGTTACCGCTTCGCGGCGCGGTGCCAGCACGGATGCTGGTCTTATCTGCGCTCCACGGTCGTTGAAGTCCGCCTGCCCGGCGGCCTTGACGTTCTTCGCGGCGTTGACGTCCCGGTCGTGGGCTGCGCCGCACGGGCAGGCCCACGCTCGGACGTTCAACGCTATTTTGTCGTTGACCCGACCGCAGTTGGAGCACATCCGGGTCGACGGGAAGAACCTGTCCACTCGGGCGAAGGTGCGCCCGTACCGGGCAGCCTTGTACTCCAGCATGCCCGTGAACGACGACCATCCAGCGTCGTGCACGGACTTCGCGAGCCGGGTCCTGCCGAGACCGACCACGCACAGGTCCTCGACGTACACCGCTTGGTTGTCGCGGATGATCGATGTCGAGAGCTTGTGCTGCCAATCCCGTCGGGTGTCGGCCACCCGTGCATGAGCGCGGGCCACCTTGACCACGGCCTTTTTACGGCGGTTGCTGCCCTTGGTCTTGCGGGACAGGTCTTGCTGCAACCGCTTGAGCTTTCGGGCCGCGCGGCGCAGGAACTTCGGTGCGGTCACCTTTGTGCCGTCGGACATGACCGCGAAGTGGGTCAGGCCCAGGTCGATACCGATCTCGGAGTCCGTCTCCGGCAGCGGCGCGTCGGTGGTGTGCACGACGAACGAGGCGAAGTACCGCCCGGCCGCGTCCCGGATCACCGTGACCGAGCTGGCCTCGGACGGCAGGCTACGTGACCACCGAATCGGCACGTCGCCGATCTTTGGCAGCCGAAGTCGGCCGTTGTCGAGGACCTTGAACCGGCTGTTCTTGGTGAATCGGATTGCTTGCCGGTTGTCCTTGCTCGACCGGAACCGGGGCGGTGCCACCTTGCGGCCCTTGCGCTTGCCGGTGATCGAGGAGAAGAAGTTGCGGTACGCCATGTTCAGATCCGCGAGTGCCTGCTGTAGGACCGCGGCGGACACCTCGCCCAGCCACACCCGTTCCGGCGTGGTCTTGGCCTGGGTGATGACCCGCTTGGACAAGTCGGCGTCCGAGACGTACTCCTCGCCCGCCTCGCGTGCCTGCTGACGCAGGCGCAGCCCGTCGTTGAACACCACCCGGGCACACCCGAACGCTCTCGCCAACGCGGCGCGCTGAACGGCGTCCGGATAGACCCGGAAGTTGTAACGAAGCTGCACGACACCGAGTGTCCCATGTCGATCCATGGCAGACCGTGAAGGCATCCGCACTGGTAGACACTGTGTCTTTTGCTCGACTTCCCGCCCAAGCTGGCCCTGGCGAAGCTGGTCAACACCCTCACGGGCGTGTCGGCGGATGCGCCACGAGTTCCCCGACCTCGTCCGTCACCACCCACCGGGCCAACACGCTCTGGTCAATCTCGTACTCTGTGGGCTCCGTGAGCGCGGCACCGCTGAGCGTCGTGCGTCAGTACATCGAGCAGCAGAACCGCCCGGTTTAAGGCACTGCTCGGGCCTTGACGGCCCTCCCAGCGCGGGCCCTCACCCCCGCCCTGAAGGGCGGAGCACTGGCCCGCGACCGTGTAGCCGGCTGAGCCAGCCCGTCGGTTGCCGCCGTTACCGGTGGCGATGGAGTTGAACTGGGTCAGGTGCGCCTGGACGTTGGTGACGGAGATGTCCGGTGCTGCCAAGGCGGCGGCGGTCCCGGCGATCGGCCGGGCCACCGTCGTCGCGGTCGTTGGCGACGCGGTCACCGGCTGGGCGGCCAGCGTCACCGTCATCCCGGCGAACACGGCGAGCGCGACTCCCGCGCTCAGCGTTCTGCCTCTCATGGGGGCTCCTCGGGGTGGTTGGAGAGATAACCGAGACACTTACAGACTTCGATGTATAGGGCATCGGTCGTTCGTCCCGAAGCGCCACCGCTTCGACGGTAGGTACCGGCGGCAGCACAGGTGAGTAGAGGTGCCAGGATGGGTAGGTAACGCCAGCAGGGGTCGTCAGGCCCGGAACGGGGGCTGCGATGGGGCCGGATCGAGCGTGACAGCACCCAGCGTCGACCTGTTCAGCGGCGGCGGTGACACCGGCCGGTTGATGGCGGAACTGGACTGGGCCCGCACCCCTCTCGGCCCGGTGACCGGCTGGCCGCAGAGCCTGCGCGTCGCGGTCCGGATGGTGCTCTCCTCCCGGTACCCCATGCTGCTGCTCTGGGGAGACAGCTACTCCCAGCTCTACAACGACGCGTACTCGCAGCTCATCGGCGACAAGCACCCGGCCGCGCTCGGCGACGACGTGCGGGTGACCCTGGCCGAGGGCTGGGACGTGCTCGCCCCGCTGATCCAGCAGGCCACCACGACCGGAGTCGCGAGCTGGGTCCCCGCTCTGCGGCTGCTGCTGGAGCGGGCCGGCTACCGCGAGGAGGCGTACTTCAGCGTCTCGCACGCCCCGGCCCGCGACGACGACGGCCGCATCGTCGGCGTGCTGACCGTCTGCAGCGAGGTCACCGAGCAGGTCGTCGGCGAACGCCGCCTGCGCCTTCTGCGTGACCTGTCCGTTCTCGGCGACGGTCGCACCGTCGACGTGCACGCCACCGGCGCTCGGCTCATCGACGCGATCGCCGGCCATCCGCTGGACGTGCCGTTCGCCGCCATCTACCTGCGCGACGGCGCCCTCCTGCGCCGCATCGCCTGCACCGGCGGCGACCAGGGGTACGCGGGAGCACTGCCGGGCATCGTCGAGCTGGCCGACCCCGGCCCCGTCGCGTACGGCTGGGGGCTGCCCGATGCCGCCCAGGGCCGACCGGCCCAGGTGTCCGACGTCGCCGACCGGCTGCCACTGCCCGGCGGCCCGTGGAATGACCCGGTCCGCACCGCGCTGGCGCTACCGCTGCCCTCGGGCGACGGGTCTCAGCCGCTCGGTGTCCTGCTGGTCGGGGTCAGTCCCAGCCGAGGGCTCGACGAGGCGTACCGGTCCTTCGACCAACTCGTGGCCCAGCAGATCTCCGTGGCCCTGCGCAACGCCCAGGAGTACGAGCAGGAGAGGCGCCGGGTCGAGGCGCTTGCCGAGCTGGACCGGGTGAAGACCGAGTTCTTCGCCAACGTCAGTCACGAGTTCCGTACCCCCCTGACCCTCATCCTCGGCCCGCTGGCCGACGCCCTCACCGACGCCACCGCGCCGCTGGCATCGGCGCAGCGGGAGCGGTTGGAAACCTCCTGGCGTAATGCCACCCGGCTGTTGACTCTGGTCAACAGCCTGCTCACCTTCTCCAGCCTGGAGGCCGGACGAGCCCGCAGCGACGCCCGGGTGGTGGACCTGGCCGCGCTCACGGCCGAACTCGCCGGCGTGTTCCGGGCCGCCGTCGAGCGGGCCGGGCTGACTCTCGAGGTGAGCTGCCCGCCGCTGCCCCGGCCGGTCGCCCTCGATCCGGTCAACTGGGAACGCATCGTCACGAACCTGTTGTCCAACGCCCTGAAGTACACGTTCATCGGCCGAATCCGGGTCGCCCTGGCCGCCGACGACGAGGAGGTACGCCTCACCGTCGCGGACACCGGCATCGGCATCGCCGAAACGGAGCTGCCGAAGCTCTTCGAACGCTTCCACCGGGTGCGGGGCGCCCGCTCACGCAGCCACGAGGGCACGGGCATCGGCCTGGCGCTGGTGCATGAGCTGGCCCGGTTGGAGGGCGGTGAGGTCCGGGTGGCGAGCCGAGTGGGCGTCGGCAGCACCTTCACCGTGGCGCTGCCCTGGTCGGCGGCGCACCGCGCGGCGGTGGACGGGCCAGCGGTGGACGGGCGGGGCGACGCCGCCCGCGCCGCCGTGGAGGAGGCGATGGGCTGGCTCACCGAGCCGGGCGGCAGTCTGTCCGAGCCCGACCGCGCGTCCGGACCGGCCATGGACGAGCTGGCCGGGGCGCGGATCCTGGTCGCCGACGACAACACCGACATGCGGGCGTACCTCAGCCGGCTGCTCACCGGGCAGGGCTGGCGGGTGCGGGCCGTCACCGACGGCCAGCAGGCCCTCGACGAGGTGCGCCGCGAACTACCGGACCTCGTCCTCACCGACGTGATGATGCCGGTGCTGGACGGCTTCGACCTGGTACGCCGGCTACGCGCGGACCCGGCGACCCGGGCGCTGCCGGTGCTGGTGCTCTCCGCCCGTGCCGGCGGGCAGGCCAGCGTGGAGGGCCTGAGCCTGGGTGCCGACGACTACCTGGTGAAGCCGTTCGCGGCGGCCGAGCTGATCGCCCGGATCCGTGCAGCCATCCGGCGGGCCCGCATCCACCCGGCCGGCGACGCGACCCCACCGGCAGTCGACGCCGCGGCGTCGCCCGCGCTCCCCGACGCGGTCACCACCGTCGCGCCGGACCCGGCGGTCAAGCCAGCTCTGATCGCGACTGCGGCGCTCGCAAACCCGGCTCACCCCTCGCACTCAGCCGTCACGGATGTGCCCGTGGCCGCGGAGACCCGGACCGACCGGGACGGGTTGGGCGACATTCTGGACGTCGGATGGACGTACCCGTCCGCACCCACCTCGGCCTCGGCGATGCGCCGGGATGTCCGGCTGACGCTGGGCGACCTCGACGTCGACCCGGACGTGCTGGAGGATCTTCTGCTCGCCGCGTCCGAGGCGATGAACAACGCTGTCGAACATGCGCAGCGGCCCAGCCGTCCGGAGGTGCGGGTGCGGGTCCAGGTGGGCGGAGGGCTGATCCGGATCTCGGTGCGGGACTTCGGCACGTGGCGGGACCGCCGGCCGGCGATGGACCGGGGCCGGGGCGCACTGCTGATGAACGCCTACGGCGACGTCCGCCTGGTCTCCAGCGCCGAGGGGACGACGGTGACCATCGATCGACACGTGGCCGACCCGGCCTGAGCTGGCACTGCCCGACCCGGCCTGAGCGGCCAGCCGCGCGTCAGAGTCGGCGGCCGTCGCCGTCGCGGGCGATTATGCCGTCGAGCCGCTCCCCCGGGGTCAGCTCGGTCGGGTCGAACCAGAAGATCACCACCTGCTTGTCGACGCTCCACCGGGCCAGTCGGGCGTCGACCTGCCGACCGTCGACGTTGCCGATGATCCGCTGGGCGGGGCCGACGAAGTAGCCGAAGGTGGGCACCGGGGCGGACGATGACCGCTCGTCGTAGCCAATCTGGTGGAACCCCGGGCTGCGGTCAACTCCGCCGACGTCATTGACCAGGATGTCCGTGGTCAACGTGCCGTCCAGGGCGCGGCGACCTGCGGCGAGCCCGACGGACACTCTGGGCTGGCCGGGCACGGACACCCCGACGACGAAGTACACCCGCTCGTCGGTGCCGTGCCGCACCCCGCTGTCGATCACCTGGCCCAGAGGCTTCGGGGGCGGTTCGTCACCGGTCGTCCCCGGTGTTGGCGTGGGCTCCAGCGACTTCGGCCCCACCGTCGGGGACACACCGGTCGGGGGTGTGGCGACGGCGACCGCCGGCGGACGCTCGGCCGGCGAGGGATCGTCCGGCCGGGCGCTGACCGCCACCACGACGACGGCGGTCAGGCCGGCCGCGAGCGTCGCCGCCCCGGCTCCGGCAACCCGACGACGGGTACGCAGACGCCGCCCCTCACGCATCACGGTCGCCAGGTCGAGCATGGCGTCGGGTCGTTCGGTCGCCCGCATGGCGTGGCGGAGCTGGTCCTCGCTCACCGGCGCGCCTCCTGATCAGCCGTCTGCGGCGCGGCGGCGCGCAGCTTCTCCAAGGCTCGCGAGCTGGTGCTCTTGACCGTGCCGACGGAAACGGCGAGCTCGCGGGCCACCTGCGCCTCCGGAAGGTCGAAGTAGTAGCGCAGCACGACGATGGCCCGCTCGCGGGGGCTGAGCGCGCCGAGGATGGTGACCAACCAGCGCCGGGTGGCCACCTCGTCGGCCACGTCGCCGCGCCGCTGCTGGGGCACCTCGTCGGTCGGATACTCCCGCATCGGCCGCCGCCACCCGTCGACCAGGTGGTTGACCAGGGTGCGGCGGGCGTACCCGTAGGCGTCGTCGTCGTGGATCCGCGACCACGAGGCGTAGGTGCGGACCAGGGCGGTCTGTGCGGCGTCCTCAGCCTGGTGGTGGTCGCCGGTCATCAGGAACGCGGCGTGCACCAATCGCGCGGTCGCCGCCCGCGCGAACTCGACGAACTCCGCGTCACCGCGCGCCACCCTGAACCCTCCCCCGTGCCACACCGTCAAGGACGGGCGAGACCGGCAGAAGGTTGAGCCAAGTCACAACAACTTTTCGCCGCGGTCGCCCGTCTTCTTCTCCGCGCCGCCGCCGATCGGCGCGCGAGGGGAGAGACATGTCGACGAAGGTTACCCGCCGGTGGAGTACCGCCTCAGCGGCGTTGCTGCTGGTGGTGGCGCTGCTCACCGGCTGTGGGCTGCCGGCCGCCGGGCAGTCCCCGACCGTTCCCGTCGGCGCCGGACCGCTGCTTGGCGGGCCGCCCTCGGACACCGCTTCCGGCCGGCCACCCGCAAGCGCCGGGAACGCTGGTGTCGCGTCCAGTTCCGCGCCTGTCACCCCGGTCAGCTACCCCGCCACCGGTGGCAACCGCTGGTCGGTGGCGTCCGCCGAGACGGCACCCGGACGCGCGACCGGCGGCCGGTTACTGCGCTACCGGGTGGCCGTGGAGCGCGACATCCGGGGCATGGCGGTGGGTGACATCGCCACGGCGGTGTCCGCGACGTTGAACGACCCACACGGGTGGACGGCCGGTGGGACGTGGCGGTTGCGCCGGGTGGGTGCCGATGAGACGACAGACTTCACCATCTACCTGGCGACCCCCGGCACCCGCGACACGCTGTGCCAGGACCAGCCGGACGGCTACACCTCGTGTCGCAACGGTGACCGAGTGGTGCTCAACGTCGCACGCTGGGTCAGCGGAGTGCCGGGCTACGGCGCGAGCCTGGCCACCTATCGGCAGTACATGGTCAACCACGAGGTGGGGCACCGGCTCGGGTTCGGTCATGAGCGGTGCCCGGGGCGGGGTCAGCCGGCGCCGGTGATGCAGCAGCAGACGCTGGGCCTGCACGGCTGCACCGCGAACGCCTGGCCGTATCCCGAGGGCAAGCGCCGCTACAGCGGGCCGGTCGGGGCTTACGACGACGAGATCCCGCGGCGCGAGGGTTCCTACCCGGCGCACTGAGCCCCGACGGCCGCCGGCCGTCGCCTCAGGTGCGGCGGTCGCGCTCCTGGGTCAGCCGCTCGTCGAGCCGGCCCAGCTCGTAGACGGCGTTGAGGCTGGTCGGCAGCCGGCTGACATTGTCCGGCGCAGGGCCGGGAGGTGGCGCGGGGGCGGGTGTCGGTGCCGGTGCGGGGGCCGGCACCGACGCGGCGGAGGGGCCCGGGGCCCGGCGGCGTACCAGTGCCAGGGCCAGCAGCGCCAGGAGAGCCAGGACCAGGAGGTACGACACGGGCGGCCAACTGTCGCGGGCGGGGCTGGCGAGCGTCGGCGGCGCGGCCGGGGCGGCCGGGGCGGGGGCGTCGCCGTTGCGCAGGGGCACGGCGGCCTCACGGGTGCCCGTGTCTTCGCCAGCGGCGGGGCGACCGGGTGCGGCGGGTGCCGCCGGGGCGGGGACACCGGCCGCCGACCCAGCGGGAGCGGGGGGTGCCACGGGTGCCACCGGGCTGGGCTGCTCGGTGCCCACTGGCGGGCTCGGCGTGGACGCGGGAGTGGGGGTGGGCGCGAGGGTGGGGGTGGCGGTCGGCCTGCTGCCGCCCGTCAGCAGATCGTCGACGATCTGGCCAACACCACCGAGGAGGCCACCGACCGGGCCAGGGGTGGCCGCCGGGGACGGTGCGGGCGCGAGGGCGAGGGTCAGCACGAGGGCGACGACGGCAGGCACGGGGGTCACCTCCGATGCGGCGATATGCCACGCACCGTATCGCATCGTGGGATCGCGTGGGTAACCCCGCCGGGCCGGGGCGGGGACGCCCCGTGCTCGCGTCCCCGCCCCGGTGTCCCTGGTGGAGCGTCCCCGCTCCGGTGTCCCTGCTGGAGCGTTCCGCCCCGGTGTCCCTGGTGGATCAGACGGGCAGGCCGCCGACCTGGGTGGAAATCCAGGATCGAATCGAGGGCAGGTCGACGTAGATGGACGGGCCGGTGGCGCAGGTGGAGTTGTTGTTGCCGGCCCGACTGGTCGCGCCGATCAGGTTCCACACTCCGTTCACGCGGCGCACCTGCGGGCCGCCCGAGTCGCCGTAGCAGGCGCCCGAGTTGCCGTTGGTGTTGTTGGTGCAGATCTCGTACGGGCCGTTGATGCCGGAGCACCGGCTGTCGGCCACGATGGACGTGTCCAATTCGTTGGCGACCGCAGGGGCCGATCCGCAGCCCGGGCGGGCGCAGGTCTGACCCCAGCCGATGATCCGGGTGGCGGCGCCGACCGCGCCGGAGGTGCTCGGGATCGGTGCCGGGGCGTACGCGACCGAGCTGGCGAGTTGCAGCAGTTTGACGTCGACGCTCGGGTGGTTGACCGCGCGGGTCACCCGCACCACCGTCCCGCCGCTGCTGCGGTTGACGCTGCCCACCCGCACCGACGACGGCGTCGAGCAGTGCTTGGCGGTGACCGCCCAGTTGCCCGTGATCAGCGTGCCGGTGCAGCCGGAGACGTACACCATGAACGGGTAGTTCTCCGTCGCCGGCCGGCCGCCGACCACCGTCGGGCCGACGTCGGCGGCGCCGTTCCAGGTGTACGTCGTGCTGGCCGGCGCGGCCAGGGTGCCGGCGAACAGCGCGTTCACCCGACTCGCCTCGGCGGAGCTGGGGTTCGCGTTGCGGCAGGAGACCGGCGCGCTGCTGCCGGACATCAGGTCGGAGCAGAGGCCGGTGCGTCGGTCCGGCAGGCCCAGGATGTGGCCGATCTCGTGGGCGGCGATGCGGTTGCGGTCGTACCCCTGGTTGACGGCGGTGCGGCCCATCCAGATCCGTCCCGAGCCGAGGCCGGTCGGCTGTGCCCGGGGCCAGCCGTCGTCGACGTAGATGGTGATGCTGGCCGGCGTGCCGGGCTGGAGCCGGACGGTGCTGACCCGGCTGTTCCAGATCTGCGCAGCCTGGTCGAAGTTGGTGCGGAACTCGCCGGTCCGGCTCGCGTCGTAGTAGACGGTCCGCACCGCGGCGGCCGGGGCGCCGGTGGCGAGCTGGACACCGGCTGCCACCAGCACCGCCACCAGCACGGCCTGCGCCGCGCGTCTCAGTTGTGGTCGGAACATCACGCACTCCCCTGAGGTCGTCCGGCGGCCAGTGGCGGCCACCGGTCATCGATGTACGTGAATGCTAATGTGACGGCGATCGATGTTCGGCATAGCGGAAGCGTCATACCGGCGAGGTCGACGGCTGTTACCCAGCGGTTACACCGCAGCGAAGTGCCCGTGCCGACGCAGGACCACGGTGACAGCAGAGGGTCACCGGCAGCGCTGCCGTGACGTGGCCCCGAGACGCAACGGAGGAACCACGATGAGGATCAGGAGCGCACTGACAGCGTTGGCGGTCGTACTCGCCGGGCTGATCGCCGGCGCGGGCAGCAGCAGCGCCGCGGGCACCACGACCGGGTCGGCCTACTGCGGGATCACCTGGGGCAGCGCGGAGAAGTCGGCCGGTGCGCTGAGCAGCGCCCCGCTGATCGACGTGCGGACCGGTCGGCACGACTGCTACGACCGGGTGGTGTTCGAGTTCGCCGGCCCGGTCGACGGTTACGCGGTCGCCTACGGCGAGACCTGGACCGAGGGCGAAGGACTGGCGCTGTCGCCGTACACCGCCGGGGGCGCGCTGCTGCGGGTCTCCCTGCGGGCCCCCGCGTACGACGACGCCCACCAGGGCACCGTGCCGTACGCGGTCGGTGCGCACGTCGCGAACCTGCTGCGCTATCCGACGCTGCGCGACGTCGTCTTCGGCGGCAGCTTCGAGGGCTACAGCACCTTCGCGGTCGGCGTACGTGCGCGGTTGCCGTTCCGCACCTTCGTGCTCGCCGGACCCGGGACACACAGTCGGATCGTGCTCGACGTCGCCCACCAGTGGCAGGAGTGACGACAGCGATGCCACGTCCCGGGCGGGCCTGGCCGGACGGTGACTGCCGTCCGGCCGGGCGAGCCTCAGCTGTTGGCGGCCTGTCGGGCCTGGTCAGGTGCCTCTGCGACCGTCTCGTCGGTCAGGTGCCAGATCTCCCGCATCGGGGCCCACCAGTCCCCCGATCCGGGCTCGGCGATCGACTCCTGGCACGGGTCGGTCAGCTTCCACCACTCCTGCGTCTGCGGGTCCGCGGCGATGAACCGCAGGTCGGCGTCGTAGTCGTCGCCCACGTACTCGTAGTAGCCGAAGAGCAGGTCGCCGTGCAGAAAGATGGTGTAGTTGCGGAAGTTCGCCTCGCGTAGCGTCTGCTCGACGCTCGGCCAGACGGCGGCGTGTAACCGCAGGTAGGTTTCCCGCTGTTCCGGGCGGAGTCGGATCACGCAGCCATGACGTTGCACGTCGGGCCCTCTCGTGTGAACTGAGCTGGTGCGGACCGAGTGAGGTTAGTTCCGCCGTCGCTGGTTTTCGCCTTCAGGGTTGCCGAAGCTCACTCGTCGGTACCGGGTGGACGGTGCCCGGCAGAGGGGCCGGCCGGGCCGTCGACACCGACCGTTTCGCCAGGACTGCGCAGCGTGGCGACGGGTCTACCCTCGGGTGATGGAGGGCCGTGTGCTGGTGGTCGAGGACGACACCTCCATCCGGGAGGTCACCGCCCTCGGTCTGCGCCGCGCCGGCTTCCGGGTCGACACCGCCGCCGACGGGCGGCAGGCCCTCGCGGCATGGAGATCCCACCCGGTCGATCTGATCGTCCTCGACGTCATGCTGCCCGGTCTGGACGGCCTGGAGGTCTGCCGGGAGATCCGGCGCACCAGCCAGGTGCCGATCCTGATGCTGACCGCGCGCACCGACACGATCGACGTGGTGGTGGGGCTGGAGTGCGGCGCGGACGACTACCTGCGTAAGCCCTTCGACCTGCCGGAGTTGGTGGCCCGGGTCCGCTCGGTTCTGCGCAGGGTGAACGCGCCGGTCGCGTCGACGATCATCGAGGTCGGCAGCCTGACGATCGACCCGGGCAGCTTCGTGGTCCACCGGCACGGCCGGGAGGTGGCACTGACCTCCACCGAGTTCCGCCTGTTACTGGAACTGGCCCGCCGACCCGGCCAGGTCTTCACCCGGGAGCTGCTACTGGACCTGGTCTGGAACCACAGCTTCCTCGGCGACTCCCGACTGGTCGACGTGGCGGTGCAGCGGCTGCGCGCCAAGATCGAGGACGACCCGGCGCGGCCACGGCTGATCCATACGGTGCGCGGCGCCGGCTACAAGTTGTCCACGGGCTGACGGGAGGGTCGGCGATGGCCGGACGCGCGGTGACCCCGGGCCGTCTGCGGCGCCGGCTGACGATCGCGTTCGTTCTGGTCGCCGGGGTCTCGGCCGGGCTGCTCGCCGGCGGGACCGGGCTGCTGTTGCGACAGTCCTGGTGGGACGCGTCGCTGCACGAGGCCGCCGCCGACGCCCGCTACCAACTCGTCCTCGCCGGGCAGTTCCTGCCGCTGACCGAGAAACGCAGCACGGAACTGCTCAGCAGCTTCGAGGCCAGCGGCCGGCACGTGGTGCTCGTCGACGGCCCGAGCCGTCCCTCGCACCCTGCGTACGCCCCGGTGCTGGGCACCCGGTTGCGGGCCACGGTCGCGGACGGGCAACTCGGCTTCCAGCGCTCCGCGCCGGCGCAACGTCCTCGGCTGCTGGTCGTCGGTGGGCGCATTCCCGGTTCGACGGCCGAGCTGTACGTGCTCACCGTGGAGGACGACGTCGCCACCGACCTGGGCCAGCTGCGCACCGCGCTGGTGGCCGGCTGGGTGCTCGTGGTGCTGCTCGCCGCCGGAGTGGGTCATGCGCTGGCCCGCCGCACGTTGGAGCCGGTGGGTCGAGCCAGCCGGGCGGCCCGCGCACTAACCGAGGGCCTGCTCGCCACCCGCCTGCCGGTACGCGGGCACGACGAGTTCAGCGTCTGGGCGGCGTCGTTCAACGAGATGGCCGAGGCACTGGAGTCGAAGATTGCCGCACTGTCGGCCGCGCAGGCCCGCGAGCGGCGGTTCACCGCCGACGTCGCGCACGAGCTGCGTACCCCGGTGACCGCGCTGGTGGCCGCGGCGTCGCTGCTGCGCGAGCACCTCGACCAGTTGCCCGACGACGCCCGACCGGCCGCCCAACTGTTGGTCGGCGACGTGGTCCGGCTGCGCCGGCTGGTCGAGGACCTGATGGAGATCTCCCGGCTGGACGCCGGGCGCGAGCAGCCGGCCGTCGGGCCCGTCGACGCGGCGGCGCTGCTGCACGGGATCGTCAGCACGCGGGGCTGGTCGCAGCGGGTGCGGGTCGGCGGAGATCAGGTCACGCTCCGCACCGACCCGCGTCGCCTGGAGCGGGTGCTGGCGAACCTGGTCACCAACGCGATCGAGCATGGCGGCGGGGAGATCCGGGCCACCGTGACCGATGCGGACCCGCTGGTCGTCTTCGAGGTCAGCGACCAGGGGCCGGGCATCCCAGCCGAGCACCTGCCCCGCGTGTTCGACCGGTTCCACAAGGTCGACCCGTCGCGCTCCGCACCGGGCAGTGGCCTCGGGTTGGCCATCGCGTGGGAACACACCGCCCTGCTGGGCGGGGCGCTGAGCGTACGCAGCGGGCCCGGCACCGGCACCCGTTTCCGCCTGGAGCTGCCGGCCCGTGGTCCCGCCGAACCACCGAGCGACGACGGCGAGCAACGGGACACCAGCGTCGGCCCGGCGGCGGGCGGTGTGCGGTGAGCCGGCGAGGTGTTGCCAGTGCGATCGCGCCGGTGCTCGTCGCCGCGCTGCTCGGCACCGCGTGTGGCGGCCCTCGCTCCGGTGCGCTCGGCCCCGCACCCACCGCCGCGCCGCCGAGCGTCGCACCGTCGAACGCCACACCGTCGAGCGCCCCGCCGTCCGGACGTCCGGATCCGACTTCCACACCACCATCGGACCTACCCCGGGCACCCACGACAACCCCGCCGGCACCGGCCGGCACCACCACCCCTGAGACGGTCACCGTCGAGCTGTGGTTCGTGCGTGCCGGGCAGCTCGTACCGACCAGGCGGGCGCGGCCGGCGACCGTGGCGACGTCCCGGCTGGCGCTGACCGAGCTGGCCGCCGGGCCAACAGCGGCGGAGGCCGCCACCGGGCTGACCACCCTCGTCCCGGCCGGCGTCGAGGTCACCCGGATCACCGACGGCCTGGCGACGCTGCGGGTCCCGTCCGCCGACGACCCGGCGCAGCGGCGGCTGCGCGAGGCGCAGGTGGTGTGGACGCTCACCCAGTTCCCCACCGTGCGTCAGGTCCGGGTCGACGGAGCCGCCCCGGTCGACCGGACGGACTACGCGGACCTGCTGCCGCCGATCGTGGTCACCGGCCCGATTCCCGGTGAGCGGGTGTCCACCCCTCTCGTCGTCACCGGCACCGCCGACGTGTTCGAGGCCACGGTGAGCGTCCGGGTGTTGGACGCCGCCGGCCGGGAGGTGGCCACCGGTTTCGGCACCGCCAGTTGCGGCAGCGGCTGCCGGGGCGGCTACCGGGTGGCGGTCGGCTGGCGCACCGTCCGGGAGCAGAAGGGCACGGTCGAGGTGTACGAGGTGTCCGCCCGCGACGGCACGCGGATCAACACGATGGCGGTGCCGGTGCTCCTCGCGCCCGGTGGTTGACCACCAGGTTTACCTGCCGGACCCCCGATGGAAACGCAATCGTTTCGTTAACTCAGTGCGACGCAACTCACGAAAACCTGCACGTTCGGGCGGCCGCGAACTAGTGTCAGTACGACATCGTTTCGCGGGGGGGTTCGGAAATGCTGGGTGGTCAGCAGGTGGGCGCGGGTGCCGGGGTTCCGGCAGCCCGGGTGCCACGGTGCACCGACAGCGACCTGTTCGCAGTGGTAATCGACCTGCTGCGCGAGGTCGGCTTCGACCGGATGACCATCGACGCCGTCGCCGCCCGCGCCCACGTCAGCAAGGCCACCATCTACCGGCGCTGGGACGGCAAGGCCGAGCTGGTCGTCGCCGCCCTGCGTGACCGGCACGTGGGCGTGCACAACCCGCCCGACACCGGCTCCCTGCGCGGCGACCTGATCGAGTTGCTGCGCGCCACGGTCGCGATCTGTGTGGCCGACTGCGACCTGATGCAAGCGCTGACCTTCGCCATGCGGACCAACCCCGAGCTGGAACGCCTGGTGCGCCACCAGGTGCTGCCGGCCGGACGGGTGGCCAGCACCGCCATCCTGGTCCGTGCCGCCGCCCGCGGGGAGATCCCGCCGGAGGCAGGTGAACGGGAGCTGTTCCACGATCTGGCGCCCGCGCTCACCATGTCCCGCATCGTCGCGCACGGCCTACCCGCCGACGACGCGTTCCTCACCCAGGTCGTCGACCAGGTGCTGATCCCGGTGCTCCGCTACCAGCCCGACCGCCCGTCTCAGGCCTGATTCACCGACATTCGCAACACGGAAGGCTTCACCATGCCCGGAACCACCTCGACCGCACCCGGCGCACCCGGCGCCGGGACGTCGACGACACGCGCGCCGCACCCGCGGCGTTGGATCGCGCTGGCGGTCATCGCGGTCTCGCAGCTGATGGTCGTCCTGGACGCCACCATCGTGAACATCGCGCTGCCGCAGGCCCAGGTCGACCTGGGCATCACCGACGCGAACCGGCAGTGGGTCATCACCGCCTACACGCTGGCGTTCGGCGGGTTGCTGCTGCTCGGCGGCCGCATCGCCGACTACTGGGGGCGCAAGCGCACCTTCCTGGTCGGCATGACCGGTTTCGCGCTCGCCTCCGCGCTGGGTGGCCTCGCCACCACCGGTGAGATGCTCTTCGCCGCCCGCGCACTGCAGGGTGCCTTCGGCGCGCTGCTCGCCCCGGCCGCGCTGGCGCTGCTCACCGTCCTGTTCACCGAGGCCACCGAGCGGGCCAAGGCCTTCGCGGTGTACGGCGCGATCGCCGGCGGTGGGTCGGCGGTCGGTCTGCTGCTCGGCGGTGTGCTCACCGAGTACGCCGACTGGCGCTGGTGCCTGCTGGTCAACATCCCGGTCGCCGCCATCGCCATCGCGTTCGCGCTCCCGCTGGTGCCCGAGAGCCGGGCACACGGCAACACCCGCTACGACGTGCCCGGCGCGATCGTGGTGACCGCCGGCCTGGTCTCCCTGGTGTACGGCTTCACCAAGGCCGCCGAGGACGGCTGGGACGCCACCGCGACGCTCGGTTTCATCGCCGCGGGCGTGATTCTGCTCGCCGCCTTCGTGGTGATCGAGCTGCGCTCCAACCACCCGCTGCTCCCGCTGCGGATCATCCTGGACCGCAACCGGGGTGGGGCGTACCTCACGTCGACGTTGATCGGTGCCGGCCTCTTCGGCGCGTTCCTCTTCCTGACCTTCTACTTCCAGGTGGTGTTGCAGTACAAGCCCCTCGAAGCCGGGCTCGCGTCGCTGCCGGTCACCGCGGGTGTGCTGATCGCCGCCGGTGGCGCCAGCCAGCTGATGCCACGGGTGGGTGCCAAGCCGCTGATGGTCGGCGGCGCCGTCCTCGCCGCCGTGGGCATGCTGGTGCTGACCCAGATCGACGTGGACACCTCGTTCCTGACCCTCCTGCTGCCCGCCCAGGTCATCCTCGGTATGGGTCTCGGTTTCACCTTCGTGCCGCTGTCCAGCCTCGCCCTGGTGGGAGTGCCCGAGCACGACGCGGGCGCGGCCAGCGCCACGCTCAACGCCACCCAGCAGATCGGTGGCTCCCTGGGCACGGCGCTGTTGAACACCCTGTACACCAGCGCGGTCGCCGCGTACCTGGTCGGCCGCGCGCCGAACCCGGTCAACCAGGTCGAGGCGCTGGTGCACGGCTACCGCGTGGCGTTCGCCTGGGGCGCGGCACTGATCGTGCTCGCCGGACTGGCCACCCTGATCCTGGTCAAGGTGCGCAAGGAGGACATCCCGACCGGCAACACCGTGCACATGGGCTGACCTGATTGACGCGTTCGCCGGCCGGCCCCGCCCCGACCCTGGGGTGGGCCGGCCGGCGGCCGCTTTCCGGTAACGTCCCGACCATCGTCGAAAGTCCGTTTGAGGAGATCCATGTCGACCCCTGCTGACCAGATCATCACAGCTCTGCGTGCGGGCCACGAAGAGCTCGCCGCGCTCGTCCGGGACCTCAAGGAAGACGACCTGCTCCGGCCGTCGGGAGCCAGCGAGTGGCAGGTGTCCCAGGTGTTGAGCCACCTGGGCAGCGGCGCCGAGATCAACCTGGCGTCGCTGGACGCTGCCCGCACCGGCGCGCCCGGCCCCGACGGGGACTTCAACCGCGGCGTCTGGGCGCGTTGGGACGCGATGTCCCCGGCCGAGCACGCCGCCGGGTTCCTCGCCGCCAACGAGCGGCTGGTCGAGGCGTACGAGGCGTTGGACGCCGAGACCCGAGCCTCGCTGCGGATCGACCTCGGGTTCCTGCCGGAACCGGTCGACGTGGCCACCGCTGGCCGGTTCCGGCTCAGCGAGTTCGCCCTGCACCAGTGGGATGCCGAGGTGGCGTTCAACCCGTTCGCGGCGGTGACGCCGGGGGCGGTGTCGCTGCTGCTCGACCAGGTCGGCGGCATGTTGGGCTGGACCAGCCGGCCGCAGGAGCTGGCCGGTCAGAAGGCCACGCTGCTGGTTCGGCTGCACGCGCCCGAGCGGACGTTCGGGCTGCGGCTGGGCGAGAAGGTCGAGCTGGTCGACGTGCCGGAGCAGGCCGACGGTGAGCTGGTGGCTCCGGCCGAGGCGTGGCTGCGGCTGGCCACCGGACGGTTGGGCCCTCAGCACACCCCCGACGGGGTGCGCGTGACCGGCCCGCTGACGCTGGACGACCTGCGCCGGGTCTTCGTCGGCTTCTGAGCCGTACCGCGCGGGCCGGTCAGCCCGGCCCGCGCGGCACGTCAGCCCTTCACGCAGACCACCTGCTTGAGGTGCGCCACCACCTCGACCAGGTCCTCCTGCTGGGCCATCACCTCGGTGATGTCCTTGTACGCGCCGGGAATCTCGTCGACCACCCCGGCGTCCTTGCGGCACTCCACCCCGGCGGTCTGCGTGGCCAGGTCCTCCGTGCTGAAGGTCCGCTTGGCCTGTGCCCGCGACATCCGCCGCCCGGCCCCGTGCGAGGCCGAGCAGTAGGCGTCCGGATTACCCCGACCCCGCACGATGTACGAACCGGTGCCCATCGACCCGGGAATGATGCCCAGGTCGCCCCGGCCGGCCCGGATCGCGCCCTTGCGGGTGACCAGCACGTCCACCCCGTCGTAGCTCTCCTCGGAGACGTAGTTGTGGTGGCAGGAGATCGGCTCGTCGTAGCCGACCTGCGGGAAGTGTTCGCGCACCACACCGCAGAGCAGGGCCAGCATGACGGCCCGGTTGCGCCGCGCGTACTCCTGCGCCCACCAGAGGTCCCGCCGGTACGCGTCCATCTCCGGCGTGCCGGTGAGGAACACCGCCAGATCCCGGTCGGGCAGATCGGTGTTGTGCGGCAGCTTCCGAGCTATGCCGATGTGCCGCTCGGCCAACTCCTTGCCGATGTTGCGGGACCCGGAGTGCAGCATCAGCCAGACCCGGCCCGATTCGGCGCCACCCTGCTCCAGGCAGACCTCGATGAAGTGGTTGCCCCCGCCGAGGGTCCCGAGCTGCCGCCGCGCCCGCGTCTCCAGCTGCGCCACCCGCCGGTCCAGACCGGCGAACCGTCCCCAGAAGTCGTCCCAGCCGGCCTGCTCCAGGCCACGGATCCGACGCGTGTCGACCGAGTCCTGCCGCTGGGCGAAGCCGACCGGGATGGTGGACTCGATCGCCGAGCGCAGCCGGGCCAGGTCGTCCGGCAGGTCGGCGGCGGTCAGCGACGTGCGTACCGCCGACATTCCGCAGCCGATGTCGACACCGACCGCGGCCGGCGAAACGGCCTGCCGCATGGCGATTACCGAACCGACCGTGGCGCCCTTGCCGAAGTGCACGTCGGGCATGACGGCGACGCCCTGCACCCAGGGCAGCGCACCGATGTTGCGCAGCTGCCGGGCGGCCTGCGGCTCGATGGCGTACGGGTCGGTCCAGACCCGGACCGGCGCCCGGGTACCGGCGAGAGGGGTGAATCCCATCGTGGTCTCCTCGTGAAGTGCCGTGGTCACCGCTGAACGGTGACCGTTAATGATCAGGTGCCGGCCGTCCGGGATCCGGCGGCGGTAGGCGGATACGAAACGGCCGCCCGATCCCCGTGGGGATGGGCGGCCGGCGGACGCGTCAGCGTCGGCGTCAGTCGCGCCACCCCGGCTCGAGGCTCCGCTCCGGGCGGCAGGCACGGGTTTTGGCACTGGTGGGCACAGGTGCGCCGACAGGGAGCAGGCGCAAGGCGGCGTCGGTGCGGACGCGTCGCGGCACGGCGTACTCCCTCGGGGTGTTGATCGGTCGACCTTGCAAGGACGAGAGTAGGAGTGCCGGGACGCGTCCGCAATGGATATCGCCGTTACCGGCCGCCGACCCGGCGGGCGACCGCCAGCAGATATTCCTTGCGATCCAGCGGATTGTTGTCCCAGCGGGCCCGGACCGGGGCGGGACCACGCACCGGCCGGTAGCTGTCGAACTGGGTCTCCAACACGCCCTCGCCCCGGGTCAGCGCGGGCAGGCGACGCTCCAACGCGTGCACCAGACCCGCCGGGATCTCGCCCGACACCAGGTACGAGGTTCCCTGCCCGGTGGTGTCGGTCGGCACCGCGTCCAGTCGGGTGAGCGCGGGCAGCAGGGTGCCGAGGACGTCACCCGGCACCTCCAACCGGAAGCGGTGCACCGGCTCGTGGACCCGCGTGCCGGCCCGGGCGAGCGCGGTCATCAGCACGAGCGGGGTGAGATTGCGAAAGTCCCCCGCCGTGCTGGACATGCTCTTGTCGAAGGTGCCGTGGGAATGGCTCTGCCGCGCCCAGTAGCCGGCGTGGGTCATCGTCACCTCGCAGTCGGGGATCTCCCATCCGTGCAGGCCCTGGCGCAGGGTTCGGCGCACGGTGTCCTCCACGGCGGCGAAGAAGGCCGGTGGCATCGAGCCCAGCTCGACGCCGAGCCGGAAACTCACGCCGGCGCCGGCCGACGCCGGCGCGACCCGCAGCCCGACAGTGGCCAGGAAGGGGTTGGGCGCCACCGCGATCACCTCGACCGCCGCGCCGACGCCGCACACCCGCTCCACGTGCACCGTGCTGGTCTCCCGGAACGTCACCCGCACGCCGAAGTCGTCGGCCAGGGTGGCCTGGATGACCTCCTTCTGCACCTCGCCGTAGAGCGACACGCTGATCTCGTGCTGCCGGTCGTCCTGCCGCAGGTTGATCAGCGGGTCCTGCTCGGCGAGTTGGATCAACGCGGCGTGCAGCGCGACCCGGTCGGCGGAACGCGCCGGCTCCACCACGGTCTCCAGCGTGGGTGGCGCGAAGTGGCGGTCCGCGCCGGCACGTTCCGGGGGTACGCCCACCGGGTCGCCGATCCGCGCGTCCGTGAGACCCCACAACCGGACGATGTGGCCGGCTTCGACTGCCGACGCCACGACGTCGGTCCCGTGGGCGACGACGCGTACCGCGGTGACCAGCACAGGGTCGGCAGCGCCGACACGCACCCGGTCACGGACCCGGATCGTGCCGGCGAAGAGCCGGACCAGGGCGATCTTCTCCCCCGCCGGGCCCCGTTCGATGGCGAACACGGTCCCGGAGACCGGGGCGTCGGCGTCACCCTGGACGGTGGGCAACAGTTCGGTGATCCCGGCGATCAGCGCGTCCACGCCGGCCCCGGTGATCGCCGAACCGGCGAACACCGGCTGGACCACCGCGCGGCCGGTCCGCGTCGCCAACGCACGGCGCAGCCGCGGGTACGACAGCGACGACGTGTCCGCCACCCAGTCGGCGAGCAGCACGTCGTCCTGCCCGGCGAGCAGGTCGAGCAGGCGTTCGGTGAAGGCGACGTCGGCCGGGCCGTACGGCGTGCAGTGGACACCGCGGGTCCCCGCCGCCGCCACCGAGCCCATCGCCACGACGGTCTCGGTGAGCTTCTCCGCGACGGCCCGTACGACCCGTTCGGGGTCTGCGCCGGCCCGGTCGACCTTGTTGATGAAGATCAGCGTCGGGATGCGCAGCCGGCGCAGTGTCCGCATCAGCACCCGGGTCTGCGGCTGCACCCCCTCCACCGCGGAGATCACCAGCACCGCGCCGTCGAGCACGCCGAGCACCCGCTCGACCTCGGCGATGAAGTCCGGATGGCCGGGCGTGTCGATCAGGTTGACGGTCACGTCGTCCAGCACGAAGGAGACGACGGCCGAGCGGATGGTGATCCCGCGTTGCCGTTCCAATGCCAGGGTGTCCGTGCGGGTGCTGCCCGCGTCGACACTGCCGAGCTGGTCGGTCACACCGACATCGTGCAACAGCCGCTCGGTCAGGCTGGTCTTACCGGCATCGACGTGAGCCAGGATGCCGAGATTCAGGGTTTTCACGCAGCGTCAGGTCCTTCAGGTAGGCGACAGATCCCTTCTGGCCGGACATCGACGCAGCGCGCATTGGTACTCCCTGGAGGTTGGGTGGTGGTTTCGGGTAGCTCAGCAGGTCGCCGCAGGCCTGGCAACCGAATAACCCGCGTTCACGTTCACCGTCTGGCCGACTCCGCGACGTCGTTCGCTCACCTGACGCGGCTAGATTCGCGCGGGCACTTTCCGCCCCTGCTCAGGGAGAACCACCATCACCGCCACCTGGCCGTTGCGCCGCGCCGGCACCATCGCCACCCCACCGGACCTCCATCCAGCGGATGCGGATCGGGAGGCGAGCGACACCCGGCCCGGGTGGGCGGTGGCGAGCTGGGTGGTCCCCGCGCTGGTCGCGCTGGCGCTGGGCCTGTGGCGGCTCACGGGTCCGGCGCTCTGGGCCGATGAGCTGGCCACCTGGGGCGCGGTCCGGTTGAGCTGGTCGCAGCTGTGGCACCTCGCCGGTTCGGTGGACGCGGTCCTGACGCCCTACTACGTCCTGATGAAGGCGTACGCGACGGTGGCCGGCACGTCCACGGCCGCGTTGCGGCTGCCCTCGGTCGCCGCCAGCACCGTCGCCACGGTGGTGGTGACCGCGCTCGGGCGTCGGCTCGGCGGCACCCGGATGGGTCTGCTGGCCGGGCTGCTCTTCGCGATCCTGCCGGTGACCTCGCGGTACGCGCAGGAAGCCCGGTCCTACGCCCTGGTGATCCTCGGAGCCGCTGTCGCCGTGCTGTGCCTGGTCCGACTGCTGGAGGAGCCCTCCCGCCGTTTACTGACCGGGTACGCCGCGGCCGTCGGGTTCGTTGGGCTGCTGCATCCGCTCAACGGTCTGCTCATGCTCACGGGTCACGCCGTCGCGGTCGGCTGGTGGCAGCTTCCCCGACGTGCCGAGGGCTGGCGGACCGCCCGACGGTGGGTGGCGGCGGCCGGCGTGGGAGTGCTGCCGGCGTTGGCGCTGGCCGTCTGGGGTGCCGGTCAGACCGCCCAGGTGTCCTGGATCGCGCTGGTCAACCTCAGTGCCCTGCAGGCGTTCCCCGAGCGGCTCTTCCACTCCGCGGCCGTCGGCGGGCTCGTCCTCGTTCTCGCGGTTCTCGGCGTGCGCCGCGCCCCGGCGTACGTCTGCCTGGCCGGTGCGGCGTTCGTTCCGATGGCGCTGCTGTTGCTCGCCGGCACCCACCTGCACGTCTGGGTGGCCCGCTACGTGCTGGTCGTGCTGCCGGCGCTGGCCGTCCTCGCCGCGTCCGCCCTGGCCCACGTGGGGCGATCATCGGCCGTCGTCGCGTTCTGCCTGGCGGTCGTCCTGGCTGTTCCCGCACACGTCACCATTCGGGCCCACGCCGGTCACAGCCAGGATTCCTACCGCATCGCGTCGGTCATCGGCCCTCGCTACCAACCCGGCGACGTCGTGGTGTTTCCGGACAGCCACCCGAGCATTCCCTGGTCACCGCGGGACATCTACGAGCGCTATCTGCCCGCCCCGCGACCACCGGACGTGCTGCGCGTCGCCCCGCAGCGCTCCGACGGCAGGTTCCTGGCCACCGAGTGCCCGGACGCCAACTGTCTCGGCACACCACCGCGCGTCTGGGTCGTCGGGGCCGACCCCGTGGCCGATCCGCTGCGGGACATGGCGCCCGGCAAACGACGGCGGATCAGCGACAGTTACCGGGTCGTGCAACGCTGGCAGTACCCGCTGCTGAGCATCAGCCTCCTGGAGCGGCCGCCTTCCTCGGCACCCTAGGGTGGTCGCCCTTCCTGTCGTCGGTGCCGTCACCTCCACCCGGGCTTCGGCGGCGTCGGTGGTAGGCGTAGGCGACCGCGGCGAGCAATGGCCCCCACAGCAGCAGCGGGAGATAGCAGGCATAGAAGATCGCGGCCTCCCACCGGCCGCCCTGGGTGGGGAAGTCCGCGGGGAGCGGCTCGCCTCCCATGGTGACCCCGGCGAATATTCGGGCGAACGCGCCGGTCCACACGACGGTCAGGACCGCCGCGCCGAGCGTCGCCGGGACGAGGGCGACTCGCGTCGGCACTCGGCGTCCACCCAGCCCGGGAACCCAACGCGGGAACCGCTCTCCCCAGGCGGCGATGAGTCCGACGGCGGTGAACGCCACCACCTCCGCCAGGATCGAGAGGGAGACGATGTATATCCGACCGTCGAGCCCGACGCCGTCGCGGAACGCGACCGGAAGCCGCCAGAGACCCGACGGCAGCACGGTGAACGGGATGACACAGGCGGCGATTCGCGCCCACCGGGGAACTCCGGCCACTGGGGCGTGGGCGGTGCGCCACGCCGTACGGAGCCGCGATTCTCTGCCGGCGACCACCGGGAGCGACGGCGTGGCGCCGCCGCCCCGATCACGTGTTCTCATGCCACTCACGCTAGGAACGAGCGGGCCGGGCCACCTCCCTCCCGCGAGGGAACGAACGACCCGCGGTCGGGAGGTGGCGAGGCGATACTGCCCTTCTAGGGTTGCGGCACCAGCCGGAAGGACTGCGCCGCAGTGCCGTTGCAGGTGTATTGGACGAGCTGGACGCTGTCCGCGGTGGACGCCCCCGGCACGTCGAGACACTTGCCGCTGAGGCGGTTGACCAGGCGGTAGTAGCCGCCGCCCTCCGACTCCGCCCGCCACTGCTGGTTGTTGCCGCCGCTGTAGGACCAGAGCTGGATCGGCGCCGAGTCGGCGGTCGACACGTTGGTCACGTCGAGCACCTGGGCGCTGTTGTTGCGGTTGTTGACCCGCAGGTAGCCGCCGCTGGTCGGCGCGAACTGGTACTGCTGGGCGGCGCTGCTGTTGCACGCGTACTGCTGGATGACGGTGCCGTTCGCACTGGCGGCGGCCCGCGCGTCCACGCACTTGCCGCTGCCCCGGTTGACCACGGTGTGCCAGGCGGTCGGCGAGATCGGGCCGGCCGTGGGGGTCGGCGTGGGCGTCGGGGTGGGGCCGGCGCCGGCGCCGGCGAGCCAGTGCAGTCCGTCGATCAGCAGCTGGTTCTGCTGCGCGCTGTCGAACGTCGACGACAGCCCGGTGTTGGTGCTGTAGTTCATGGCGTTGTGGCCGAAGTTGGCGTAGAGCATCTTGTACTGCCGGTTGCTCCACACCAGCGGGTAGTAGCCGCCGTACCAGGACTGGTTGGGGTCGGTGCCGACCGGGAAACTGGACGGGTCGACCGAGGCGAGGATGTCGATGTTCGGGTTCTGCCGAAGGTCGTTGCTCCAGGAGTACCACTCGCTGATCGACGAGGGGAACGTCGCGGGGAGGTTCCGGGTGACCGCGTGGGTCCGGTTGTCGGCGCGCATCGTGACCCGGGTGGGTCCCCAGGTGTTCGTCTGGAACGCGCCGGTGCCGAGGAAGGTGTTGTAGTACCAGCTCCAGCTCGACGGGTTGTCGGTCCACGCGCTGACGTGGAAGCCCAGCCACGCCCCGCCGTTCTGCATGTACTGCTGGAACGCGGCCCGCTGCGCGGTGGGCGGCGCGTCGTCCAGGAACATGACGACCTTGTACTGGGCCAGGTTGGCGCTGTTCAGCAGACCCCAGTTGGTGGTGGCCTCCCAGGAGAAGCCGTACTGGGCGGCGGCCTGCGGGAACCAGGCGCGGGCGTCCTTGACGAAGTCGATGTGCGCGGCGTCCCAGGTGCCGTTGTAGAAGGCCAGGACCTTGAACGTCGGCGCGGCCTGCGCCTGCCGCGAGGCGTTGACCGCGAGGCCGGCGCTCAGCGCGACGATCAGGGCGACGAACAACGACAGGATTTGTCTGGTCCGGGAGGAGAGTTGTGCGATCACCTGATCGTCCCTTCGGTGGGGCGCGCGCCGCCGCGTCGACCTGAATCATCTGTTCACAATGTTTACAGATAGACGAAAGGTTATGCCTCGGGCCGGTTGACGTCAATCGTCGGCCGGTCGATCCGGTGGGATTCCTGCGACAACGGGTACTCCGCGCCGGTGACCAGCCCGGACGTCGTGAACGTCGACCAGCCGCTCGCGGTGGACATGCCCGCCGCGCCGCACGACGCCAGCGGCGAATGCGTGCCGACCCGCGACCTGGCCAGCCTCGCGCCGCCGGCCAGATCGGCGCGCCGGTGGACCCCGAGCCGGGTGGTGGCCACCCCGGCCGCGCTCGAGCACCCGCACGGCCAGCGAATCGTCGAGCGGGTGCAGGCACAGGGCATCGAGGTGGAACACCTGCGCGCCAACCGACTGACCGGGGTACGCGGGCAGACCGACCGGGAGACGTACGCCCGGGCCAAGGCGACCATGGCGATCGTGGTGAGCCCACCCTCGCGACGCGTCCTGCAACCCATCGCGCCGAGCGCCGACTGGCGAGTCGACCTGGCCGAAGGCTGCCCGGCACACTGCCAGTACTGCTACCTCGCCGGATCACTGTCCGGCCCGCCGGTGACCCGGGTGTACGCGGACCTCGACGACATCCTGGACGGGCTGGCCGCGTACGCCGGGCGCGGAACGGTGACGAGCCGCAACGCGCGGCGCGCCGACGAGGGCACCACCTTCGAGGCGTCCTGCTACACGGACCCGCTGGCGCTGGAGCATCTGACCGGGAGCTGGCGGCGGGCGGTGCAACACTTCGCCGACTGGGACGCGCCCGTGCAACTGCGCTGGACCACCAAGTACGCCGACGTGGAGACCTTCGTCGGGCTGCCGCACGCCGGTCGGACCCGGGTGCGGTTCAGCGTCAACTGCGCCCCCGTAAGCGTTCGGTTCGAGGGCGGCACCGCCCGGGTGCCGGACCGACTGGCCGCGCTGCGCCGGCTCGCGCTCGACGGCTACCCGGTCGGGCTGACCATCGCCCCGATCATCGCGCTGCCGGACTGGCGGGAGCGCTACGGCGAGTTGCTCGACCAGGTCCGCGCGGCGGTCGACGGGGTGCCGGCGCTGGACCTGACCGCCGAGCTCATCACCCACCGGTTCACCCCGGGCAGCAAGGAGGTGCTGCTCGGCTGGTACCCACGGACCCGCCTGGAGATGGACGAGGAGTCCCGCAGTCGCAAACACGGCAAGTTCGGCGCGGTGAAGTACGTCTACCCGCGCGACACCATGGCCGAGCTGCGCGAGTGGTTCCACGGCGAGCTCGCGGCGCGCGTGCCGGCCTGCCGGATCCTCTACTGGACCTGATCCACAGCGGGCGCCTGACCGGCGGCCAGCGGTTGGTGACTCAGACGCCGACGGTGCCGTCGACACCCTCGCGCAGGAAGTCGGCGTGGCCGTTGTGCCGGGCGTATTCATGGATCAGGTGCAGCATCACCAGACGCAGCGACACGGTCTCGCCGGAGCGGACGTTGTGGCCCGTCACGTCCAGCGACGCCGCCGCCCGCTCGATTCGGCGGGCGTGCTCGACCTCGCGCTCCCAGGCGTCGAAGGCCTCGGCGCGGGTGGCCGACCTGGCGTCGTACGCCTGCTGGAAGTCGCCGGTCTCCGACCAGACCAACGGGATGTCCTCGCCGGCGATGACCCGCCGGAACCAGGCGCGTTCCACCTCCGCCATGTGCCGCACCAGGCCGAGCAGGGACAGCGTGGAGGGCGGCATGGACTGCCGGCGCAGCTCCTCGTCGGAGAGACCCTCGCACTTGAGGGCCAGCGTCGCGCGATGGAAGTCGAGGAAGGCGCGCAGCGTCTCCCGCTCGTCGCCGGTGACCGGGGGGCCGATCCGTTCGGTGGTCATGGAAGTGATCATGCCGGATAGCACCGGCGGCGGCGGTTCCGGGGCGCGCGTCAGCCGACCGAGGAGCGGGCGACCGGCGCGGTGAAGAACGTGTCCGGGTACGGCTCGTCGCGGAGGCTGTAGTGCCACCATTCACGCGCGTAGTTGACGAATCCGGCGTCGGTCATCAGCCGCTGCAACAACCGACGGTTGTCTCGGACCGTACCAGTGATGCGAGGGTCGGCGGTGTGCGCGCGGGCGTCGAAACAGTCGAAGCCCGTCCCCATGTCGATGCTGTTGTCGGCAAAGCGCTGCCCCCGTGGCGCGGTGCAGGCGACCAGCGGTTGCCCGACCCGGTACGGGGATTGGCTGGCGGCGGGCTCGTCGACCAGGGTCAGGTCCATGGTGCTGCCCCGACTGTGCGCGGTGGGCGCCCCGATGTAACCCTCGGCGAAGAGCCGGTTCTTGGCCACGTCCGGATAGAACTCGGCCTTCGTCTGCTGCTCGCCGGGACGCTTGGACCAGGCGACGAAGTCGTCCACCGCCGGCTGCGGGCGGTAGCAGTCGTACACCTTGAGGCTGTGCCCACCGGCCAGCGCGGCGTCCTGCACCCGGCGCAGCGCCTCGGCGGCCTGTCGGGTGAGCAGGCACAGCGGTTCTCGATACGCGGTGATCGGGCGGCCGACGAAGTTGTGCGCGGTGGCGTACCGGATGTCGGCGTGGATGCGCGGGTCGACGTCGGTCAGCACCACGAACCCCGGCAGCCGGTCCGCGGCGGGGACGGGCGAGGCGGAGGTCGGACTGGGGACGGGGGTCGGCCGGGGAGTGGGGCTCACCGGCGTCGGTTGCGGCGCGGGGCGGGGCTCCGGCCGCGAGCAGCCACCGAGCAGCGCGGCGAGCGCGAGCACGACGGCGAGGCGGTAGCGCACCGGTCCTGTCTATCAGCCCCGCCCGGCCACCCGTGCCGGATCAGAGCGCCCGGCACGGCGTGCCCGATCAGGCGTCGGTCAGGTGTTCGCGCAGAAAGACCAGCGCCGCCTCGTCGTCGTCGATCCCGCCGGCCTCGTGGCCGTTGTACCGCCACACCGCCAACTCGGTCGGCCCGGCGTGGGCGTTGACCGCCGCGTAGACCGTCGACGGCGGCACGATGTCGTCCATCAACGCCACCGAGTACCGCGCCGGGCGACGGCAGCGTCGGGCGAAATTGACCCCGTCGATGTACGCCAGAGTGGTCAGCACCTGCTCCTCGACATTCCGGTGGATCGCCAGGTAGTCGCGGATCTCCCGGTAGGGCCGGGCGTCGGTGGTCACCACCGCGCGCGGGATGTCGCAGAGGAACGGCACGAACGCGACCACCGCCCGCACCCCGGGTGCCAACGTGCCGGCCGCGAGCGCCAACCCGCCGCCCTGGCTGTGCCCGAGCACCGCCACCCTGGTCGGGTCGACCACCGGCAGGGTCCGAACGGCGTCCACCGCCCGGACCGCGTCGGTGATCAGTCGCCGGTAGTAGTAGGTCTTCGGGTCGGCGATGCCCCGGGTGGTCACCCCGGGCGCCTCCGGGCCCGCCGCGCCGAGGTCCGGGGTGTCACCCCGGCTCCATCCCGAGCCCTGCCCCCGGGTGTCCATCTGCAGGTGCGCGAACCCGGCCGACACCCAGAGCAGGTTCTCCAACGGGTGCCCGCGCCCGCCGCCGTAGCCGGCGAACTGGACCACGGTCGGCAGCGCCGTGTCGGCACCGCGAGGCACCCGCAGCCAGGCTCGCACGGGCTGGCCTGCGAAACCCGCGAAGGTCACATCGAACACGTCGATGCTTGCCAGCCCGGTCTCGACCGGCTCGGCCCGTACCGGCCAGCCGGCATCCCGGGCCTCTGCCAGGGTGCCGGCCCAGAAGTCGTCGAAGTCCGCTGGCTCCCGGACCACCCCGCGGTAGCCGCGCAGCTGTTCCTCAGGTAGATCGGTGTACATGCCGTCCTCAGTCCGATGAACTTCCGGAAGGTTTCCGTAACTTCGGCGAACGCTAGAACTCACCTGGCATGTCGTCAACCCGCATCGGTGGGGCAAGATGGCGCGTGGGACGGGCACGCCGTTTCGGGACACACGGTTGACGACGTGTTGTGGTCGTTCTTCCGGCTCGGTGAAGGAGACGCGGGTGGGCGCGGACGACGGACGCAGGGTGACCATCACCGCGATCGCACGGGAGGCCGGGGTGTCGGTGCCGACCGTGTCACGGGTGCTCAACGGTCGCTCCGATGTGGCCCCGGACACCCGGGAGCGAGTCGAGGAGCTGCTGCGTCACCACGGCTACCGGCGTCGCACCAGCCGCAGCGTCCGTCGCGCCGGCCTCGTCGACCTGGTCTTCAACGACCTGGACAGCCCCTGGGCCGTGGAAATCATCCGGGGCGTGGAGGACGTCGGGCACGGCGCGGGCGTCGGCACGGTGGTCTCCGCGATCCACCGCCAGCCCACCGCGGCCCGGCAGTGGTTGCAGAACCTGCGCACGCGGGCCACCGATGGCGTCATCTTCGTGACCTCGCACCTGAGCCCGCCGCTGCACGCGCAGTTGCGCCGCCTCAACGTGCCGGTGGTGGTCGTCGACCCGGCCGGTGTGCCGGCCATGGACGTGCCGACGATCGGCGCCACCAACTGGGCTGGCGGTCTCGCCGCGACCGAGCATCTACTCGCGATCGGGCACCGGCGCATCGGCTTCGTGGCCGGGCCGACGAGTCTGCTGTGCAGCCGCGCGCGACTCGACGGTTACCGGGCCGGGCTGGAGAGCGCCGGGGTGCCGGTGGACGACGTGCTGATCTACACGGGCGACTTCTACCACGCCTCCGGGTTCGCCGGCGGGACGGCGCTGCTCGACCTCGCCGATCCGCCGACCGGCATCTTCGCCGCCAGTGACCAGATGGCCTTCGGCGTCTACGAGGCCATCCGACGCCGAGGGCTACGCGTGCCGGACGACGTGAGCGTCGTCGGCTTCGACGACCTGCCGGAGGCCCGCTGGGCTTCACCACCGCTGACCACGGTGCGTCAGCCGTTGGTCGAGATGGGACGGTTGGCGGCACGGACCGTGCTGCGCCTGGCCCAGGGTGAGGGCATCGACTCGCCGCGGGTGGAACTCGCCACGGAGATGGTCGTCCGCGACAGCACCGCCCCGCCGACCGGGTCGACTGGCCCGTCGTGACGGCCGGAACTGGGTCGGTAACCGGTTGGACCAGTTCCGATCCGCTTCCGAAAGTTCCGGGCGCCCGGCGTGTCCGGCGGGTGTTCCTGGACCCGTTGGCGCGGTGAGCGACCGAGGGCCGCCCACCGCGCCGCGTTCTCAGTGGTGGTGGTGCGAGCGGACGGCCTTGCGGATGTCGACCGGCAGCGCGGGCGCGCCGTCGACCGGTGCCGGGTCCTCGGCGGTCGGAGCCACTCCCCCGGCGGCGATCCGGTCCAGCGTGGCCAGACCGGCCCCGTCGATCTCGCCGAAGATCGTGTAGTTGGGGCGCAACGCGGAGTTCGCGTAGACCAGGAAGAACTGGCTGCCGTTGGTGTCCGGCCCGGCGTTGGCCATGGCCAGCACGCCTCGCGCGTACACCCGACGCTCCCCGGTGGGGTCGGTCGGCGCCGGCGGCAGGTCGGTCGGCAGTTCGTCGCGGTACCGGTACCCCGGGCCGCCCTCGCCGGTGCCCGACGGGTCACCGCACTGCAGCACGCTCAGCGTGGGGTACGCGGTGAGCCGATGGCACGAGGTGCGGTCGTAGAAGCGCTTGCCGACCAGGTGCAGGAAGCTCTGCACGGTGCACGGCGCGGCGGCCCGGTCGAGGGTCAGCCCGATCGGCCCGTGGTTGGTCGCCAAGGTCACCCGGACGCTGCCCCGGGCCGGGGTGCGTCGCGGGTCGGGCGGCAGCGGCACCGGCCGGGCCGCGGGTTCCTCGGGCGTCTGCGTGTACGCGCAGGGGCCGTGCGTGGTGCGCGGCGGTCGGGTGGCGGTGTCGACGGCGGCGGCCGGGGTGGCGGACGCCGTCACCGCGTCGGCCGACGGGCCGGGCGCGGCGAGCGCGGTGGCGGACGCGCCCACGACCAGCGCACCGGCGAGCACGCTCACCCCCGCGAGGCGGGTCAGGGCGCGCACCGGCCGGCGGGGTGCCGCCACACCGGGGCGCGGTTCGAGTTCACTCGACACTGGGATCCTCCTGGACTCGTGGTGCCAGAAAGACCGGAGTCTATGGACGTCAGCGCCCGATGTCGATCCGTCAGGGCAGCCGACCGCGACGCCGCCACAGCAGCCCGCCCAACAGCACCAGCACCCCCGCGCCGCTGACCGAGACCACCGACCACAACCATCCCGAGCCGGTACGCGCTGGTCCGCTGGCCGCCGCCGGCCGAGGTCCTGCGGGCACCGCCAGCGCGGACGGCGCCGCCGACGGCGTGGCGGTCAACTCGCCGGGCTCGACCAGCCGACCGACGGACGCGTCCCGGGGCAGCGTGAAGCCCCAGTCCAGCAGGGCCGCACCCTGTTCCCAGCCGCGCTGAGGAGCCGGTTCGGCACCCAACAGGGTCACCACCAGCCGTCGCCCGTTGCGTTCGGCAGCCCCCACGTAGGTGTGCCGGGCCAGGTCGGTGAAGCCGGTCTTGCCGCCGAGCGCACCCGGGTACTTGTAGATGAGCTGGTTCTCGTTCTGGATCTGGAAACCCTTGGTGCGCTGCGCCGGCTGGGCGGGAATCGCCGTCTGCTTCGTCAGCGCGTACCGGCGGAAGGCCGGCTCGGCGAAGCAGGCCCGGGCGATCAGCGCCAGGTCGTAGGCGCTGGTGAACTGTCCCTTGCCGTCCAGCCCCGACGGGGTGACCGCGTGCGTCTGGAGCGCGCCGAGCCGGTGCGCCTGCTCGTTCATGGCCCGTACGCCGCTGGACGCGTCGTTTCCGCCACCGCCGAGCCGGGCCAGCGCGTTGGCCGCCTCGTTGCCGGAGTTGAGCAGCAGCCCGAGCCAGATGGTCTCGATGGTGTAGCGGCCGCCCTCGACCAGGCCGACGGCGGAGGAGCCGGGCTCGATGTTCATGTCCTCCGCGGTGACGGTGACCGTCTGCTTCGGGTCCAGTCGGGGCAGCATCGTGGCCGCCAGCAGCAGCTTCTGCACGCTGGCGGGGGTGCCGTACTCGTGTGGGCCGCAGCCGCCGAGCACCTGGCCGCTGTCCAGGTCCGCGACCAGCCACGACGTGGCCGTGACCCCCGGTGGTGCGGCGGCGTCGGCCGGTACGACCAGGCCCGCCGTGTCCAGCGCCGCGCCGCCGACCACCCGTTGCTCGGGCACGGCGGGCGGTGGCGAGGGCCGGGGCGGACGGGACATCGCCGGCGCCGGCACCCGGGGGCACCGCACGGTCGGCCCGGCAGGCGCTCTCGCGGCGGCGACCGGCGCGGGAGCGAGCAGGATGACGGACGCCGTGGCGGCCAGCAGCGCAGCTCTCATGTGCCCGACCCTAGTCAACAAGATCGGCCGGCGGGACGGGATACCCCGGTCGGTCCACCACGTCGCCGCGACCGCGCAGGTAGTCGTGCAGCGCGGCGCTCCCCCGCAGCCGACGCAGGCTGCGGACGTGCAGCTCCTGCTCGCGGCGGGCAAG
This sequence comes from Micromonospora luteifusca, assembly GCF_016907275.1. Taxonomy (NCBI): domain Bacteria; kingdom Bacillati; phylum Actinomycetota; class Actinomycetes; order Micromonosporales; family Micromonosporaceae; genus Micromonospora; species Micromonospora luteifusca. Next base: position 6,505,017 of record NZ_JAFBBP010000001.1, on the reverse strand, counting down.
CTCGGCTCGGACCCGCTGCGCGCTGCCGGTGCTCCGCAGTTCGCCCAGCACCGCCTCGATGATTTCGAACGGGTACGCGCCTCGGCGTAGCAGCGCGATGACCTGCGCGGCGCGTAGCTCCGCCTCGTCGTACACCCGGTAGTTGGTGCCCGGGGTGCGGCTCGGCCGCAGCAGTTGGCGGTCCTCCCACAGCCGCAGCTGCGAGGTGCGGACCCCGACCAGGGCGGCGACCTCGCCGATGCGGGCGCCCCGGCGCGGTGCCGGCCGGGCCTGCGGCGAGCTGGCCAACACGGTCTCGAAGGCGCCGAGCACCCGACGGATCTCGGCGCGTTCCCGGTCCAGCTCCGCGTGGCCGCCGTCGAGCGCCGCGAGGGCCACCGGCAGGTCGCCCCGGTGCACCGCCGCCATGATCTCCCGGGTACGGCTCCAGCCGTGCCCCTCGGCCAGCCGCCGCGCCACGGTCAGCGCCCGTGCGTGCTCGGTCGTGAAGATCCGGTACCCGCTCGCGGTGCGCCGCACCGGCGGCAGCACACCCAGCTCGACGTAGTTGCGCACCTGCTGCACCGAGATCCCGACGGTGGCCGCCAGGTCCACGGCGCGCAGCCGATCCTCCGGGGCAACGTCCACGCGAGCCACCGTACCGCTTACGACGTGATTTGAGACTTTCCGGGGCGTCCTGCTGAGGGCCGCGCTCGGATTTCGTCAAAACTCTCTACATGGGCATGAATGAGACAATGGAACCCGCCAGTGCCCGGCGGGAGAAACTCCCGCCATGACTCCGTGAAGGGTTCGCATGTCGCAGCCAGCATGGTCCGCCGCCGACAGCCACGACATGATCGAGGTACGCGGGGCGCGGGAGAACAATCTCGCCAACGTCTCGGTCGACATCCCCAAGCGCCGGTTGACCGTCTTCACCGGTGTCTCCGGGTCGGGCAAGTCGTCACTGGTCTTCGGCACCATCGCCGCAGAGTCCCAACGCATGATCAACGAGACCTACAGCGCGTTCCTCCAGTCGTTCATGCCGAACCTCAACCGGCCCGACGTCGACTCGCTGCGCAACCTCAGCGCGGCCATCGTCGTCGACCAGGAGCGGATGGGAGCCAACTCCCGCTCCACCGTCGGCACCGCCACCGACGCGTACGCCATGCTGCGGATCCTCTTCAGCCGGCTCGGCCAGCCGTCCATCGGCGGCGCCGGGGCGTTCAGCTTCAACCTGCCCGAGGGCATGTGCCCCACCTGCGAAGGGCTGGGTCGGGTCTCCGACCTCGACGTCAACGAGCTGGTCGACGTCGAGCGCTCCCTCAACGACGGCGCGATCACCGTGCCCAACTTCGCTGTCGACTCCTGGTACTGGCAGACCATCGTCGGCTCCGGCCTGTTCGACCCGGACGTCAAACTCCAGGACTTCACCCCGCAACAGTGGGAGGACTTCCTCCACAAGCCGGCCACCAAGATCAAGGTGGGCGGCAACAGCTGGACGTACGAGGGTCTGGCCGTCAAGGTCAAGCGGCTCCTCCTGGCCAAGGACCGCGAGTCGATGCAACCGCACATCCGCGCCTTCGTCGACCGGGCGGTCACCTTCACCACCTGCGGCGACTGCCACGGCACCCGACTCAACGCGGCGGCCCTGTCGGCACGGATCGCCGGGCGAAACATCGCCGAGTGCTCGGCCATGCAGATCAGCGACCTGGCCGCGTTCGTCCGGGGCGTCGACGACCCGGCGGTGGCACCGCTGATCGCCAACCTGCGCGAACTGCTGGAGTCGCTTGTCGAGATCGGGCTGGGCTACCTCAGCCTGGACCGTGAGTCGGCGACCCTGTCCGGCGGTGAGGCGCAACGCGTGAAGATGGTCCGGCACCTCGGCTCCAGCCTCTCCGACGTCACGTACGTCTTCGACGAACCCACCGTCGGCCTGCACCCGCACGACATCGCCCGGATGAACGACCTGCTGCTGCGGCTGCGCGACAAGGGCAACACCGTGCTGGTGGTCGAGCACAAACCGGAAACCATCGCGATCGCCGACCACGTGGTCGACCTCGGACCCGGGGCCGGCTCCGACGGCGGCCGCATCTGCTTCACCGGCGACGTGCCCAGCCTGCGCCGCTCCGACACGCTCACCGGGCGGCACCTCGACCACCGGGTGACCCTGCGCGAGGCGGTACGCCCACCCACCGGGCAGCTCGCCATCCGCCAGGCCGACCTGCACAACCTGCGGGACGTGGACGTCGACATCCCACTCGGGGTGCTCACCGTGGTCACCGGCGTGGCCGGCTCCGGCAAGAGCTCACTGATCCACGGGTCGCTGCGCGGCCGCTCCGGGGTCGTGATCGTCGACCAGTCCCCGATCCGCGGGTCACGACGGAGCAACCCGGCAACCTACAGCGGGCTGCTCGACCCGATCCGTACCGCCTTCGCCAAGGCCAACGGCGTCAAGGCGGCGCTGTTCAGCGCCAACTCCGAGGGCGCCTGCCCCGCCTGCAAGGGCATCGGGCTGATCTACACGGACCTGGCGATGATGGCCGGCGTCGCCAGCGTCTGCGAGCGGTGCGAGGGGCGGCGGTTCACCGACGAGGTGCTCACGTACACGCTGCGCGGCAAGAACATCAGCGAAGTTCTGGCCATGTCGGTCACCGAGGCGTACGCCTTCTTTCCGCACCTCATCCTCGGTCGGCTGGTCGACGTCGGGCTGGGCTACCTCAGCCTCGGCCAGCCGCTGACCACCCTGTCGGGCGGTGAACGGCAACGACTCAAGCTCGCCATCCACCTTGCGGAGAAGACCACCACGTACGTGCTGGACGAGCCGACCACCGGCCTGCACCTGGCCGACGTGGACCAACTGTTGGCCCTGCTCGACCGGATGGTCGACACCGGAAACACGGTGATCGTCATCGAGCACCACCAGGCGGTCATGGCCCACGCGGACTGGCTCATCGACCTCGGCCCGGGCGCCGGGCACGACGGCGGCCAGGTCGTCTTCACCGGCACCCCCGCCGAACTGGTCACCCGCGGCGACACGCTCACCGCCCACCACCTGCGCGAGTACGTCAACGAACCGGCGCAGACCTCCCAGGCCTAGCGGTGCGGAACGGCGGCTCTCAGGAGACGCGGCGCAGCCAGCGTCGCTGCCACGGAGTCTCCACCGCCTTCGGGTGGTAGCCCGCCCGGACCCACGGCACTGCCCGCTCGGCCGGCAGGCCGTCAAGAATCGCCAACGCGGCCAACGCCGTTCCGGTACGCCCAACCCCACCCCGACAGGCAACCTCGACGCGCTCACCGTCCTGCGCCCGCCGCAGCGCCGACCGCAGGGCATCGAGGGCATCGGCACGATCGACCGGCACCCAGAAGTCGGGCCACCGGATCCGCCGATACGGCCAGGCCGGCTCCGGACCGGGCGCCAACAGCAGGGCGAAGTCGGCAGGCGAGGCAGCCGCGCCGATACGGCGACCGCGCACCGTCGCCCCACCGGGGAGCACGAGTACGCCCGGCTGCTCGGACCAGGGCTGAGCATCAGTCACCCGAGCATTGTGCCGCCGCTGGCCTGACGGTGGGCACAGACAGCGCCGCCCCCGGCCATCGGTCGGGGGCGGCGCTGGTGTCGGTGTGCAGGTCGCCTCTCGGCGAGTGGCGCGACGCGGCTCCAGCCGAACGGTATTCCGCGAAGGCAATATTAGGTGAGGCCCGGGGACACTGAGTCACACCGACACTGTCCACAACCAGCCCGACCCCCACGATGTTCCCGACCGGACACCACAAGTCCATGACCAACGCAGGCCCGAGGCTGCCCGGACACGGGCGCGGGGCGGCGCTGGCGCGGGGCGGCGCTGGCGCAGGGCGGCGCTGGCGCAGGGCGGCGCTGGCGCAGGGCGGCGCTGGCGCAGGGCGGCGCTGGCGCAGGGCGGCGCTGGCGCAGGGCGGCGCTGGCGCAGGGCGGCGCTGGCGCAGGGCGGCGCTGGCGCAGGGCGGCGCTGGCGCAGGGCGGCGCTGGCGCAGGGCGGCGCTGGCGCAGGGCGGCGCTGGCGCAGGGCGGCGCTGGCGCAGGGCGGCGCTGGCGCAGGGCGGCGCTGGCGCAGGGCGGCGCTGGCGCAGGGCGGCGCTGGCGCAGGGCGGCGCTGGCGCAGGGCGGCGCTGGCGCAGGGCGGCGCTGGCGCAGGGCGGCGCTGGCGCAGGGCGGCGCTGGCGCAGGGCGGCGCTGGCGCAGGGCGGCGCTGGCGCAGGGCGGCGCTGGCGCAGGGCGGCGCTGGCGCGGGGCCGGGTCGGCTGCGGACTGCGGGTGCCGCCCCGGAGCGCCACGCCTGTGCCGGGTGTGGGTATGCCGATGGCCGGCACCCCAGGGTTCGGGGTGCCGGCCATCAGCAGTGTCGTTCGGGTGGTGTGGGGGTCAGCTGTTCCAGTACTGGCCCACCAGGTCGGCGGCCTGCTGCTCCCACTGGGCGTAGGCGTCCGGGTAGGCGGAGACCTGCACGGTCTGCGCGGCCTGGGTCAGGGGCATGTCCTGCCACCCGTCGATCTGCCGCAGACCCTTCAGGAACGCCGTCGTGGAGTAGGCGGGGTCGGTGATCTGTTCCGGGGTGCCCCAACCCGAGCTGGGGCGCTGCTGGAACAGGCCCAGCGAGTCGTGGTCGTTCATGTCGCCGAGGTGGCCCAGGTTCTCCAGCTTCGACTCCTGCAGGCTGGTGGCGATGGAGATGACCGCGGCGCGCTCCGGGAGACCGGCCTTCTTCGTGGCGGCGATGATCGCCTTGGCGTTGGCGGTCTGCTCGTCGTTGAGGGTGATGCGCGACTGGTCGCCCTGGGTGCCGTGCGGGATCAGCTTGGCGGTGTCGGGCTTGTCGGCCTGCACGGCCACGGCGACGGGCTTGGCATCCACAGCCGGGTTGGCGTGGGCGGCGATCGGACCGGCGAAGACACCACCGGCGAACGCGAGACCGGCAACGGACAGGACGCTCTTACGCATGATCGTGTTCATGGGGGTAGCTCCTTCGGGGGTAGGAACACCCGCACACCCATAAGGGAAAGGTGTGCCGGGTGCGAGCACCTCGTCCGGCGCTGCAACAAACGCGGGGGAAAGTCTTAAGGGTCGGCGGCCTACAAGCGGGGGCTTGTCGCGCCGGGTCCGGGTGTAACGACCCGCGGTGCGGGGTCATTCCCGGGGGCGGCCCACGAGCGGGGAGCTTGGGCGCCGGGTCTGTGTGTAACGACCCGGAGTCCGGGGTCATTCCCGGGGTGGGCCACGAGCCGGGGGCTTGCGGCACCGGGTCTGTGTAACGACCGGGGGTCCGGGGTCATTCCGGGGTGGCCCGTCCATCGGCACCCACTGGAGGTCGTGGCCGGGCGGTCGTTCGTGGGGACTGTAACGACCGGGCCGGGGCCGGCATTCCAACCCCGCGGCCAGCACCCCAACCCTCGGGGCCGGCCGGTGGTGCTGCGATCGTCAGGGTATGTAACGACCCCGGCCCGGCCATGATTCCAGGCCCCGGATGCCACCGGTCACAGGCCAGAGAGCCCCAGACCGGACAAAGCGCCCACGTTTGCGACGGGCTCAGCCAGGCCCGACATCCCAGACCGGACAAACCACCCAGCGTGCGACATGCGTAGGCCTCGCATGGCCTGCCACCCGCATGATCCACTCCAGATCGCCGACATTGCGGTATCCGGGGCGGATAACACCCCAACCTCGGCGAAGTTGTGTCGATCATGCCACCGCGGCCGCCCAGCGCCCCCCACGACCGCCCAGCGCCACCCCGCGATTGCCCGCGCCACCCCGCGACCGCCCAGCGCCACCCCGCGACCGCCCCGCGACCGCCCAGTGCCACCCCGCGACCGCCCCTCGACCGCCCCGCGCCACGCCACGCCACGGCACGCCCGCACCGCGAGCCACGCGACCGCACCGCCTCCGATCCTGTGCGCGTCAGGCTTCCAGCTAGCGCGACACGGCCAGGATTCGGCGGCAGTAAGCGGTCATCTGTCCGAGTCGGGGGCTAGCGGTCGTCAGAGGCCCACGCGCCGCTCCGATAGAGCGTGCCGCGCCCACCGGGATCGGGCACCCCGGGCGCGGGGTCGCCGGAGCCGTGGACACCCGATTCGGCCATCTCGGGGTTGCGGGCGGCACGGCGGGCTCGCAGCACGCGGGACCCGACGAACCAGGCGACCGCCGCCACGCAGACCACGATCACCACCTTCTGGAGCGTGCCGACGTACCCCTCGACGAGGTGCCAGTTGTCGCCGAGCAGGTAGCCGGCGAGCACGAAGGTGGTGTTCCAGATCAGGCTGCCCAGCGTGGTGTAGAGCAAAAACGTGGCCACCGGCATGCGCTCCACCCCGGCCGGAATGGAGATCAGGCTCCGGAAGATCGGAATCATCCGGCCGAAGAAGACGGCCTTCACTCCGTGCCGGAGGAACCACGCCTCGGTCCGGTCGACGTCGCTGAGCTTGACCAGTGGCAGCCGGGCCACGATGGCGCGCATCCGGTCGCGACCAAGCGACGCGCCGATCAGGTAGAGCGCCAGCGCGCCCAACACCGAACCCAGCGTGGTCCAGAAGATCGCACCGATCAGACTGATTCGGCCTTGCGCCGCAACGAACCCGGCCAGCGGCAGGATCACCTCGCTGGGGATCGGCGGGAACAGGTTCTCCAATGCCACCGCCAGGCCGGCGCCCGGCCCGCCGAGCCGTTCCACCAGGTCACTGACGTATCCGACGATCCCACCCTGTGGTGGTTCCGCTGCGGCGGTGGGGGTTCCGGTGGCGAGCACGACGTGGGACGTTCGAATCATGCCTTCACCGTACGAAGTGATCCTGGGAATCGACCATGCAGTTGACCACCCGACCGCACGGCATGACCACACCGACAGGGGTGCGGAAAGCCGCACCCCGCTGCGGCTCGCGGCGGTGCAGCCGCTGTGCGTACCCCTGGATGTCGCGGCGAACGCGCTCGCGCACGCGGCCGCGGTCCGCGCGGCGCGTGCCCGGGTGGTGCTCTTTCCGGAGCTGTCACTGACGGGGTACGAGTTGGACGCGGCGGTCGTGTCGGTCGACGACCTGCGGTTGGCGCCGCTGGTCGACGCCTGCGCCGAGACGGGAGCGCTGGCGCTGGTCGGTGCACCCGTCGCCGGTGACCACATCGCGATGCTGGCGGTGACCGGTGACGGGGTGTCGGTGGCGTACCGGAAGATGTGGCTGGGTGACGCGGAGTCCCGCCGGTTCCGGCCGGGCGACACGCCCGCCGTGCTCGATGTGGACGGATGGCGGGTGGGGCTGGCGATCTGCAAGGACACCGGCGTCGCCGCGCACGCGGAACTCACCGCCGCGCTCGGGATCGACGTGTACGCGGCGGGCGTTCTGGAATCGGCAGGTGATGCCGCCGTGGTGGACGAGCGGGCGCAGCGGATCGTTGCCGCGCACCGGGTCTGGGTGGCGATGGCGAGCTTCGCCGGTTCGACCGGCGGCGGCTACACCGAGGCGGCGGGGCGGTCAGGGGTGTGGACGCCGGCCGGCGAGGTGTACGCGCGGGCGGGCACGGAGCCGAACGAGCTGCTCAGCGTCGAGATCATCTGAAGGCAGCATCGGCGTTGCGTCGCACAGTGTCCTAGGCCTAGGGCAGGATGATCCTCATGGGTTCACTCCCCTCTCGACTGTCCGTGGTCACGCTGGGAGCACGCGACATCGGCGCGCTGCGGTCGTTCTATCGGTCACTGGGTTGGTCCGAGCTGCCGGCCAGTGACGACAGCTGGTCGGCCTTCCTGCTCGGTGGCGTCCTGTTCGCGCTCTTCCCGCTGCCGGAGCTGGCCGCCGAGGCGGCGCCGGGTGTGCCCGATCCAGCCGGCGGGTGGTCCGGCGTCACCCTGGCCTGCAACGTCGACAGCCGCGAGGAGGTCGACACGGCCTTCGCCGCGGCTGTCGCGGCGGGCGCGGTGGTGGTGGCGGAGCCGACCGACCGACCCTGGGGTGGGCGCTCCGGCTACTTTGCCGACCCCGAGGGCAACCGCTGGGAGGTCGCGTGGGCGGGCACGGCCCGCTTCGACGAGCGCGGCGCCCTCATCGCTTTCGGCTGAGGTGTGCTGTTTGCTCCTCGGCGGCGACCTTGGGATGCTTCGCGGATGACCACCTTTCCGCCGACCTTCGCCGACGACGTCATCGGCCAACCGGCCAAGGCCCAGTTCGAGGCGTTCATCGACGAGCACCGCAGAGACCTCAACAGTTGCCTGGACGGGCTGACCGAGGAGCAGGCGCGCCGGTCGTTGGTGCCGTCGCGGACCACGCTGCTGGGTCTGGTGAAGCATGCCGCGTTCGTGGAGAAGGTCTGGTTCGACGAGGCCGTCACGTGCCGGTCCCGTGCCGAAATCGGCATTCCCGCGACGCCGGACGAGTCGTTCATCCTCGACGACGCCGACACGATCGCCACCATCCAGCAAGCGCACCGGGAGGCCTGCGAAGCCTCCCGCCGCGCGACGTCCTCGTTGAGCCTGGACGACGTGCTTCGTGGCAACCGGCGCGGCCCACTGCCCCTGCGCTGGGTGTACCTGCACGTGCTGCGCGAATTCGCCCAGCACTGCGGGCACGCCGAGATCCTGCGTGAGCAACTCGTGAACGACTAGCGCGGGCGCCCACCCGCGCGGTCAGCCGGCGTCCAGCACCTCCCGCAACCGGGCCGCGAACTCCTCCGGCTTGCCCGCATAACCGAACTCACCACCCATGAAACCGCCGTGGTGACTCGGGAACACCACGGCCTCCTGGCGGAGCAGAGCCGCCAGGCCGAGGGCCGTACGCGCGGTGTACGTCCCCGCCGACTCCTCGCCCACCGCGATCACGATTCGAGTCGGCGCCGCGGTGAGCCGGCTCGCGTCGGGGCGGTAGTCGCTGATCGCCCATGAAAGGTCCGACAGCAGCGGGTCGTCGCGGGTGCCATCGTCCTTAGTGGACAGCCCGAACGTCGCCGGGTCGGGAACGGGCTGACCGAAGTAGGCATCGGTGAACTCGCCCTGCCACGACGTCATCGCGATGAACGCGGCCATGCCGGCACCGGTGCCCTTGGCCTGGTACGCCTCGTAGAAGTCGGCCCGTGCGCGCTCGGCGGCGCTGGCGTCGGGGAGCACCGCGTTGATCGGTGGCTCGTGCGCCACCAACGTGACGACGTCGCCCGGGTAGGTCGCGACGAGTTCGAGTCCCGTCACCGCACCGCCGCTGCTGCCCAACACCTCGACCGGGCCGGCGCCGAGCGCCTCGACCAGCAGGTGCAGGTCGGCTGCCTGCTGCTGCGGTGTGTGGTCGGTACGGCCGTCCTTGCGGACGCTACGGCCCAGGCCGCGCGGGTCGTAGGTGACGACCGTGCGGTCCGTGAAGTGCGGGGCAAGGGCGTTGAAGCCTTCCGCCGTCATCGGTTGGCCGATCATGAGCAGCGCGGGGCGCCCGTCGGACGGGGGTAGCGGGCCGCGGACGTCGTAGACCAGGTCGACGCCGGGTATGGCGAGGGTGTGTGTCTGCGTTGTCGTCATGCCGGTGAGACTACGGCCGGCAAGCGCCGGTGGATGCCCACGCCGTGCCGGCGACATCCATGAGGTGCTGCCCGGGCTCCGGGCCGCTACCGTCGCAACATGCCCGAGTTGCTCGCGCCCACCGTCGGACTGCACGCTGCCTGGCTGGAGGCGCACGACGAGTGGGGTCCCGGCCTCCACGAGGACGGTTTCGGGCTGCGGTCGACCGATGAGGTGCGCTCTCCCGACGGCTTCGCAGCCTGGGTGGCCCGGCTGGTCGACCGGCCGAATTCGGAGAAACCGTTGGATGCTGGTCAGGTGCCGTGCACGTACCGGTGGATCGTCGAGGACGACCGGGTGCTCGGCGGGATCGCGCTGCGACACGAACTCAACGACCATCTGTTACGGGTCGCCGGCCACATCGGCTATGGCATCCGCCCGACGGCCCGCCGCCGCGGGCTGGCGACCTGGGCACTCGGCCGGATGCTCAATGAGGCGCGGGCGATCGGGCTGGATCGGGTGCTGATCGTCTGCGAGGTGGACAACATCGGGTCGGCGAAGACGATCGAGCACCACTGCGGAGCCCTGGAGGAGATTCGGGACACCGAACTCGGTCCGGCGCGGCGGTACTGGATCACGCTCTAGGCCACCCGCCGGTGTCGCCGAATCGACGTAGCGTCCAACGGGCCGGCGGCCAACCGCCGGGGTCGTGGTCGGTGGTCCACTCGGTGATCGAGGCCGGGGGCACGTCCAGGTCGAACGCCCGAAAGATCGGCTGCGCGGCGAGCGCGTGGAAAGCGCCCTCGACAGTCTCGCTGTGGCCCACCAGGACGACGGTGGCGCCCCGGTGCCGGTGGGCGATCTCCATGATCGCGCGGCTGACGCGGACCACCAACTCGGCCCAGCTCTCGTTGCCCTCCTCGAACGGCCGGAACACTCCCCCACCAGCCACCGCGTGTTCCGCGCGGAAGCGGGCAGTCGGCAGGCCGTCGGCGTACGGGGGTGTGTGCCAGGTGCACAGACCACAGTCGGCAACCGGTCGGACGCCGAACGCCGCGCCGATCGGTTGCGCCGTCTCGACAGCCCTGCGCAGGACCGACGAGTAGACCGCTACCGGTCCGTCGGCAGCAACGTCACCGGTGAGCCGGTTGGCCAGGTCGTGTGCCTGCTCGTGGCCAACGGCGGTGAGGCCCCGACAACCACGTGGCCCGCCCACGATTCCTTCGAGCTGGTGGAGCGACTCGCCATGTCGCACGAAGATCAGACGTGTCCGCATCGGGACATCATGCCAGCGGCATAGAGAGAGTTATCAGTCGTCCGTACGGCCGGTGGAGAAGCTGCCGGCCTGGGTCAGCAACGCGTCGAGCTGGGCGCCCGTCTGCGCTGGTAGTCGGTCGCGTTCCACCAGTTCGGCGATGTGTTCACGCAGGTCGGCGACGCGCTTTGCCCGGTCCCTGGTGCGGCGGCTCAGGTCGGCGAGATCGTCGCGCAGGTCTTCGGCGGTCTCTCGCTCGACGTCGCCGCGGGCGACCGCCGTCGCGAGGACGGCCCCGAACTCGCTGGTCACCTCCCGGAGGCTGACGGGCATCTGCTGCCCCACGGTCGGAGGTGCGGTGTTGGTGGCCGGTGGCGACGACGGTGCTGCCGGCGTCGGCGATTGCGTCGTGGGCGCCGGAGCGGAGGCCGACGGCGGACCGGCGACCTCGGCCCGGTTGGGTGCGGCCGGGTTGCCGAGCGGACCCTCCTCCAGTAGGGCGCCCAGGCCGACCAGCACGGCGACACCGGCCGCGACCAGCACGGCGAGGGGCCGGCGCGATCGGCGGCGGGCCGGCACGGCGGCAACCGGGACGGGGCGCGCCGCCGAGCGGTCGATCAAGGTGGGAGGGTGGGCCGCCGGCAGGATGCGCAGCAACTCGGTGGGCGGCTCGACCGGTTGTCCGGCGCCGAAGCGGCGAGCCAACTGCGCGGCGCTCGGCCGGTCGGCCGGGTCGGCGGCCAGGCAGGCGATGGTCAGCTCGGCGATGTCGGCGGGCAGGCCGGGCACCCGCAGCGGCGGCACCGGAGTGCCGCGCCGGTGCACCTCCAGCGCGTCCTCCCAGCTCTGCACGGGCAGCGGTGCCCGCCCGGTGAGGGTGCGATAGAGCAGCACGCCGAGGGCGTACACGTCGCTGGCCGGGTCGGGTGGGCCGGCGGTGAGCCGCTCCGGGGCGAAGTAGGCGGGTGTGCCCATCAGCGGCTCGCCGGACTGACCGTCGAGCCCGCCAAGTGCGGCGATGCCGAAGTCGAGCACTTTGGCGCCGGTGTCGGTGAGCATGACGTTGCCCGGCTTGACGTCGCGGTGCACGACGCCGATACGGTGCGCGGCGGCAAGCGCGGCGGCGATCTGCCCGGCCACTCGGACCGCCTCCGGCCAGGGCAGCGGCCCGGTCCGCAGCCGGTCGGCCAGGTTGTGGCCCTCGACGAGCTCCATCACCAGGTAGGGGACGACGACGCCGCTGGCCAGGGTCGCCTCGGCGTAGTCGTACACCTGGGTCACGTGTGGGTGGGTCAGCCGGGCGGCCGCGCGGGCCTCGCGTTGGATGGTGGCCCGCAGTTGCGGGTCGGTGGCGAGCTGCCCGGCGAGGACCTTGATCGCGACGGGCCGGCCGAGCACGTCGTCGTCGGCCCGCCACACCTCGGACATGCCGCCGAGACCGATCCGCTCGTGCAGTACGTAGCGGTCGTGGAGACGGAGGGTAGGCATGAAGGGCGACATGGCTTCACCAGTCTGCCTGGCCGTGCCCTACTCGACCACCCTCCGTGCCTGGGCCCACACTGTTTGTCCCGTACGTACCAGAATGGGTTGTGACCGGGTCAGGAGCAGTGGGGCGCGGCGGGCAGCGGTCGCGGCTGGATGCGGTCGGCGAGCCGACGCAGGGCGACGGCCACGGCCTGCCGGCTCGGGGTGAGCAGGGCCGGGCGGGCCCGTTCGACCTGGACCGGGGCGTCCGGTCGGGCCGAGTTGACGTGGCGGTTCATCGCGTCGAGCGCGGTGAGGTATCCGGTGGGAAGTTCCATGGTCAACTCCTCGGGACAGGTCCGGTGGAGCCCCGGACGACGAGTGCGGTGGGCAGCAACACATGACCGGCCGCGGCGTCCGCGGGCGGGTCGAGCAGCAGTTCGGCGGCGATCCGGCCCTTTTCTTCGGCCGGCTGCCGGACGGTGGTGAGGCCGGCCGCGGCGGCCTCGGGGACGTCGTCGAAACCGGTCACCGAGACCGGCGGGCGATCACGGTCTGGCCGCGCGGCCAGGGCATCCAGTACGCCGAGGGCAAGCACGTCGGAGCCGGCCAGCACGGCGGTCGGCGCTGTCGGCCCGTCGAACAGCCCGGCCACAGCGGCGATGGCCGCCTGGCGACTGTTGCCCGGCGCGTTGAGCAGGGTCAGCTCGCCCCAGCCGACCCCGACCTCGGCGAACGCGTCGGCGAATCCGGCGAGCCGGCCCCGAGTCGTCGGGTGCCCCGCCTCGTGCACGCCGGACAGGCTGAGTGGGCCGGCTGGGGCACCGGGCAGCACGGAGTCGGCGAGCAGGGCCACCCGGCGGTGTCCGAGTCCGGCGACGTGCGCGGCGGCGCTGTGCGCGGCGGCCCGCTCGTCGATGCCGACGAACCGCTCGTCCGGGCCGGCGTCGTCGCGGGCCGCCGTGCTCACGTACGGCAGCCCGCGGTCGCGAATCACGTCCAACGCCCATTCCTCGTCGGCCACGCAGTAGACGCAGAACCCGTCGACCGCGGCGTTCTCCACCGCCCGCCGGGCGTCGGTCTGCCCCGGGGGCAGCGGCACCAGCAGCATGCTGGTGGCGTGCCGCTCGGCGGCCCCGCCGACCCCGGCCAGGAAGCGGACCGCGAACGGGTCGGTGAACGCGTACGACAGTTGCGAGGTGAAGAGCACCCCGATAGATCCGACGAAGCCGCGGCGCAGGGAGCGTGCCGTGGGGTTGGGGCCGGGGTAACCGAGTTGGCGGGCGGCGTCCAGGATCCGCTCGCGCAGGGTGGCGGAGAGCTGGTCGGGGCGGCTGTAGGCGTTGGACACGGTGCTGCGGGAGACGCCGACGGCGTCAGCTACGGCTTGCAGTGTTGGCTTCACCGGCGCCTCTCTGTATCGATCCAGTCTGTATCGATACAGAGACTAGCTCGATTAGTCGGCGTCGGTCAATACAAAGGACCGGCCCACGCCGGCGGGATGAACGTGCCAGGCCCGACACGGACGTCCAGGGCAGGTGAACCCCTGGTCAGAAGTTGATCGGCACGGTTCGGGCACTGACGCGGCGGAGCTGCAGCCGTGGCCCCCGCTCGCCGGTCACGCCGGGTAGAGCTCGTCCAGCAGTCGGCCGAGGATCTCCGGCGTACGCTCCGGCGGCTCGGCCTCGACACAGAGCCGTTCCATGGCCACCGCGTAGTAATCGAGATCGTCACGCTTGTCGAGGTAGATGGCGCTGGTGAGCTGTTCAATGTAGACGATGTCGGGCAACTCCTGGTCACCGAAGCGCAGGATGGTGAAGGCGCCCCCGGCGGCGGCGTGGCCACCGGCGGCGAACGGGATGACCTGGAGCCGGATGTTGGGCGACTTGGTCGCCTCGATGAGTGCGGTGAGCTGGCCGCGCATGACCATGGGGCCGCCGATCGGGCGGCGCAACGCCGCCTCGTCCACCACGGCCCAGAGTTGCGGCGGGCTCTCCCGGCGGAGCAACTGCTGACGCTGCATCCGCAGGGCGACGCGTCGGTCGATCTCGGCCGGGCCAGCCGCGCCGTGCCCGAGCAGCACGACCGCCCGGGCGTACTCCCGGGTCTGCAACAGGCCCGGCACGAACTGCACCTCGTAGCTGCGGATCAGCGCGGCTGCGGCTTCCAGACCCAGGTACGACTGGAACCAGGTCGGCAACACGTCGCCGTAGCGGTGCCACCAGCCGGGACTGTTGGCGTCGCGGGCGAGCTTGAGCAGCGCCTCGCGCTCGTGGTCCTCGGTGACGCCGTAGAGGGTCAGCAGGTCGGACACGTCGCGTTCCTTGAAGCCGACCCGGCCCAGTTCCATCCGACTGATCTTGGATTCGGAGGAGCGGATCTCCCAGCCGGCGCCCTCCCGGGTCACCCCGCTGGACTCCCGCAGGCGGCGCAGTTGGGCGCCGAGCAGAATGCGCAGCACGGTCGGCCCCGTTGTCGGGCCACCCTCGGCGGGAACCATCGTCACGTGCGGACCTCCGGACACCGACCCACGGTGGCCGGACACCCGGCCCGGCCGACGTGTAAGCATGCCATGGACCGACAGTGAGATGAACTCCTCCGGTCCGGCGATTCGGTCTCGTCGGTGGGACGATCCCCGCCGCCGAACGCCTAGTTGATCAGATGGTCGAAGTCGCCGTCCCGTGCACCGAGCACGAACGCGGCGATCTCGTCCACTGTGTAGATCAGCGCCGGCCCCTCCGGGTGTCGTGAGTTGCGGACCGCGATGCCCGTTCCCCCGGGCAGTTCCGCGAGTTCGACGCAGTTGCCGCTGGGGTTGCTTCGGCGGCTCTTCTGCCAGCTCAGCGGAGGCAACTGGTGGATCGGTACGCCATTGGGTGGCTGTTGCATGAGGGCGTCTTTCTGCTCACGAGCCCGCCGGTGGCCGTGGGAGGAGCGGTGACGGCGAGGGGTGCGGTATCGACATTGGACCGTCGTGCACGTGCATCTGCTATTGCATCTGCATCGGACGGCGAGCATGATAACGCACGTGATCGGTGGCCATCCGTTCACGTTGAGTTACCCCCACAGGGGCGACCATCAGGCAAAACGTGGCCCCGACGCGGCGTGCCGCGTCGATCGGAGGCTGGAGGCCGTCGAGGCGATGGGAGGGTTCGTGCCGGATCCGATGAGTGTCGCCTCCGGCATCTGTGCCGCCGGCGCGCTGCTCTCCTCCTGGCAACTGCGCAGGCGAGCGCTGCAGGCCGAGGCCGAGATCGGGCACCTCCAAGCCGAGCTGGCCGCCGAGCGGCACGCTGCGAGTCACGACCCGCTCACCGGTCTGCCCAATCGACGCGCCTTCTACCGCCTGGCGGCCACCCTGCTCACCGACGCGGCCGGCGAGCCTCTGATCGCCGTCGTGCTCGACCTGGACGACTTCAAGCAGATCAACGACCGGTACGGGCACGCCGCCGGCGACCAGGTGCTGATCAGTGTGGCCGATCGCCTCGCCGGTTTCGCCGGGGACAACCTCGTCGCCCGCCTCGGCGGCGACGAGTTCGCCGGGCTGCTCTCCAGCCCCACCGTCGACCGGCGCTGGATCGAGCACGCCACCCGCCGCCTCAGTGAGACCGTCGCCGCGCCGATTCGGCTCAACGGGTGCAGCGTCCGGGTCACCGCCTCCGTCGGGCTCGCCCCGGTGACCGGCCCGGCCCAGCTCACCGACGCGCTCAGCCGTGCCGACGCGGCCATGTACCAGGCGAAGAGCCTCGGCGGCGCACGATCTCCCCGGCAACTGGTCGACAGCGCGTTCCTCGCGGAGCACTGACCGTTCAGCCACCGGGCGGGCCACCAGCCCACCGTTCAACCGTGGCGTGGCGGAGTCAGCGCAGTGTGGTGAGGTACCGGTCCAGCGCGGCGTACGACTCGGCTGCACCCTGGGCCATCCCGGAGTCGATCATGCCGTCGCGTTGCGCGGTGGTGTCGAAGCGGGTGCTGCTCGCGATGGTGGTGCGCCCGTCCTGCTCGGTGAAAACCAGCGTCTCCACCGCAACCTGGCCGGGCATGCCCTCGAACTCGAAGGTCTGCACGATCCGCTCCGGCACGACGATCTCCCGGTATTCACCGCGGAAGACGTAGTCGTTGCCGTCCTGGGCGTGCTCGACGCACCGGTAGTGCCCACCCACCCGGAAATCGATCTCGACGTCCAGCGGGTTGCCCCGCCCCCACCAGTGCTTGAGGTGCTCGGCCTGGGTGTGCGCGGCGTAGACCAGCTCACGTGGGGCGTCGAAGGACCGGGTGAGGGTGACCTCCCGATCGGACGGCAGGTCGATCGTGAGGTCAGGGAGCTCGTTCATGGCGGGTCTCCTTCAGGTCGCGTAGGTGGTCCTCCAAGGTGTCCTAACGGTCGTCCCAGAGCCGGCGGTACTGGTCGACCCACTCGGCATATACGTACACCCTCCGGGTATGGGCAAGAAATCCATCTGACGGGCGAAAGGAACTCGACGTGGCGAACATCCGCGCCCTCGTTCTCAACTGCACCCTCAAGCAGTCACCGGGCCCCTCCAGCTCTGAGCAGCTCGGTCGGGAGGTGCTCGACGAGTTGGCCGCTCAGGACGTGGAGGGCGAACTGGTCCGGGTGGTGGACCACGATGTGCGCTTCGGCGTCTCCACCGACGAGGGCAACGGTGACGGCTGGCCGGCGATCCGCGCCAAGCTGCTGGCGGCGCAGGTGCTCATCATCGCCACACCGATCTGGCTCGGTCAGCCGTCCAGCGTCTGCAAGATGGTCCTCGAACGTCTCGACGCCGAACTCTCCGAGACCGACGACGAGGGCCGACTCCTCACCTACGGCAAGGTCGCCGGGGTGGCCGTCGTCGGCAACGAGGACGGCGCGCACCACACCATCGGCCAGGTGCAGCAGGCACTCAACGAGGTCGGGTTCACCCTCCCCGCCGCCGCGGCAACCTACTGGGTCGGGGAGGCACTGCAGACTGTGGACTACCGCGACGCCGGCCCCAAGCCCGACACCACCGGCCGCACCACGAAGGCCCTGGCGCTCAACACCGCACACCTGGCGCGGCTGCTCGCCGACCGGCCGTACCCGCCGCCGGGCGCCAAGGGTGCCGCGGTCGGCCCGAGCCGCGAGTCGGCCTGACCACGTCGGTCGGGTCCGCGCCGGCTCCTGGCCCCAGGACGTCTGCCTGCCTCGCTGTAGAGCTGCCCCGGTAATGGGGCAGCACGCGGCCCAGCGACCATCGGGCCGCGCGGCGCCACCCCGGACGCCCCATCTCGTGGGCAGCTACGACGGCCAACGCACCACCGGACCGCACGCACCACCGGACCGCGCGCACCAACGGGCCGCACGCACCACCGGACCGCACGCACCACCGGACCGCACGCACCACCGGACCGCACGCACCACCGGACCGCACGCACCACCGGACCGCACGCACCACCGGACCGCACGCACCACCGGGATGCCCCATCTGTGGGGCAGCTCTACAGGTACGCACCGAGCACCTCGACCGGGCAGCCTGGGAGACCTCGAACAGGGCAGCCGCAGCGGCGTGCGGGGTCAGCGCCAGCCGTAGCCGGCGCGCAGCGCCTGCCCGACCCGGTCGAACCGAGGCCGGTCCAGCACGGCGCCCTCGCGGCGGATGCTGTCCTCACGCATGGTGAGCACCCGGTCCAACCGGACCCAGCTCGGCCGGTTGTCCCGATCCCACTCGCCCGGCCCGAGCGCGAACCAGTGCCGCTGCCCGTCCCGCTCGCTCTGGCTGGACAGCATCAGCCCGAACAGCGTCCGGCTGTGCCGCCCGACGACCAGCACCGGCCGGTCCTTGCCCTGGCGGGGGTCGTCCTCGTACGGCACCCACGTCCAGACGATCTCGCCCGGGTCGGCCTGACCGTCCCGCTCCGGAGCGTAGGTCAGCTCCCGACGCTGCAAGGCGCTCACCTGACGGCGGCGAGCCACCTGCGCGGGGGCCGGCCCGGTCCGTCGGGGCGACGGGATCACCGCGCCTACCCGGGAGATGCGAGCCGCGACATTCCTCAACAGACCAGCCACGGCGGGCAGCCTACCCGCCGCCCGAGCGGGCAGTGCGGCAGACTGGGCCGATGACCGAGCTGCCCCGCGACCTGCCGATCCTGGAACGACGCGCGGTGCGGGTGGTGGTCACCGACAGTTTGGATCGGGTGTTGCTGTTCCACACCCGCGACCCCGACCATCCCCGGCTGGGCACCTGGTGGGAGCTGCCCGGCGGTGGCATGGATGCCGGGGAGACCTATTGCGACACGGCGGTGCGGGAGCTACACGAGGAGACCGGCATCCTGGTCACCGCCGACCAGGTGGGCGCACCGACCTGGCGCAGGCGGGCCAGCTTCCCGCACCGCCAGGTGCGGCACGTCCAGGACGAGGTCGTCGTCAGCGTGCGGCTCGCCGGGGAGGGACCCGACGTGGACGAGGCGCACCGGCTCGACTACGAGTTGGAGGACTACTTCGCCTTCCGCTGGTGGCCGCTGCCGGAGGTGATCGCGAGCCCGGAACGGTTCTACCCCGGGCAGCTCCCCCAGCTGATCACCGCCTTCCTCGCCGGCGAGGAGATCGACGAGCCCTTCGAGCTGTGGTCGTGAGCCGGGCCGGCGGGCAGAGTAGGGGCATGACGACCGATCTGCACGGGCCGCTCTCCGCGTACGCCGCACGGCTGCACGCCACGATCGGCGACCGGCACCACGTCGCCTCCCCGCTCGGCGCCTGGCTGCTGCTCGCCGTCTGCGCCGCCGCGGCCGACTCCGATCCGGCCGCCGAGGATCTGGCTCACGCGCTGGGCACCGACCTGGCCACCGCGGCCGAGGTTGCCCGAACGCTACTGGACGCGCCGCATCCGCTGGTCGCGTCTGCCACCGCGCTCTGGCACCGGCGGCCGGGCCAGGGCGGCGACGGTTCGACCGGGTGGCGAGCCGCGCTGCCGACGACGACCGACGTCGGTGTGCTTCCCGATCAGGCCGGGTTGGACGCCTGGGCGCGTGAGCACACCCGCGGCCTGATCGACACGTTTCCCCTGAAGGTCAGCCCGGAGGTGGTCTTCGCCCTGGCCAGCGCGCTGGCCACCCAGATCTCCTGGGCGACCCCGTTCGACGTCGCCGACGCCCGCGCGTTCGGCGCCGGCAGCGTCTGGGCGCACGGCCTACGCCGGGCGCTGCGCAGCCCGAGCCACGGCCACCGATGCGCCATCGTGTCCGACACGCGGGTCGGTGACGTGATCGTGCATGCGGCGCCAGCCCAGGCCGACGACGGCGCGGGCCTGGTGGTCCTCTCGGTGGCCGCCGCGCCGCAGGTGCCGCCGGCCGAAGTGCTGGACGTCGCGTACGACCTCAGTGTCGGCGCGGCCGACGGCGCGCAACCGGCCGGCAGCCGCTCCCTGTTCGACCTGCCGCTCGGCGAAACTCCGCTGTGGACACTGAGCGAGGAGCGGGTCCGGACCCGGGCCCGCGACGGCCGCGAGGAGCGGCACCACGCGATACTCCCCTGCTGGTCGGCCCGCAGCGAGCACGACCTGACCGCTCCGGCGCTCGGCTTTCCGGCGGCCACGGTGGCGGTGGCGAAGGCGCTGTCCCAGCCGGTGCTGGGCTTCGAGGCGCGGCAGGCGGCGATGGCCCGGTACGGCCGTTACGGCTTCGAGGCGGCGGCGGTGACCGGAATGTTCGGGGTGGTCAGCCTGCCGCCAGAGGGTGTGGCCCGCACCGCGGAGCTGCGCTTCGGCCACCCGTACGCCGTGGTGGCCGTCGCCACCGACACCCGGGCCGACCGCACCACCGGGCCGTGGCACGGGGTGCCGGTCTTCTCCGCCTGGGTCGCCGAGCCCGAGGACCTGCCCGAGGCCGACGCTTCCGACCGCTGATCAGGCCGGTGCGGCGCCGAGTCAGAACGCAGCCCCGCCGCCGCCGTCGTCGTCGCGCGGTAGTCGCGCCACCATCTCCCGGAACTCTCGGACGGTCATCGCCTCCCGCAAGGTGGCGAAGACGGCGCCGGTACCGGCCCGGGCGGTCGCCGGATCCACCCCGGCGCGCTGTCCCACCCGGTGTAGGAACTCCGCCGGACCGGCATCCGCCGGCGGTCCGGGCTCAGCAGCGCCACCGACCTCCAGACCCACGCCACTGTCCAGCCCGCCCACGCCGGGCTCCGGGCCACCGCTCACATACGGCGCCCCGGCCGGATCCGAGGTCGGGCCGGTCAGGTAGCCGCCCACGTTGTTCGGAAGGTGCCCGGTCAGCGCATCTGGTGGGCCGCCGGTCACGCGTTCGGCCATCGTCTGCAGGACGGCGCGGGCAAGGGCGGCGGCCTGCTCGGTCGGGAGGCCGGACCGCCGGGACACCGCGTCGATGAAGTGCGGGAATCCGTCGCCGCCCGCGCTGTCGGTCACGCCCGGCCGGTTACCCGCGGCCGGCGCCGACAAACTGCCCCACCAGCGCAGGGATCCACCGTCGGCACCACGGCCGCCACCGGTTGAGCGGTCAGCGCAGCAGGTCCACCGACCGCAGGTGGTCGAAGATGAGCTGGTCGACCGGGGAGGTGCGGTGCCGGTCGGCGTACCCGAGCCAGGCCATCTCGGCGATCTCGCTGGCCGGGCGCAACTGCCCCTGATATCCGGCCCGGTAGCAGGTCATGCGGACGGTGACGCTGGACGCGTGCCCGTGCGCCTGCGCGGTGAACGTGCCCAGGTGCTCCGCGCCGCGCACGTCCACCTCGACGCTCAACTCCTCGTCGATCTCCCGGTGCAGGGTCTCCAGGTCGGTCTCACCCGGCTCGCGCTTGCCTCCCGGCAGGTACCAGACGTCCTTGCCCGAGGATCGGGTGCTGAGCACCCGCCCGTCCTCGATGAGGATCCAGGCCACCTTGTCGATCTCGCGCACGATGCTCCTTCTGGCCTCCGGGAGCGGCACGCTACCACCCGATGCCCGCGGAGCGCAGGCTCACTCCGCCAGCAGGTCGAGCAGCAGCGCCGCGGTCCAGCTGAACGCCGGCGAGCCCAGCCCGGCGCCGGTGTCCGGGTGGAAGTACTCGTGGCAGCCTGCCCCGGCGACCAAGCCGATCATCGAGCGGCGCAGCCCGGCGGCCAGCTCCGGGTGCCCGTGCGCGAGCAGCCCGCGCCGGACCAGCCAGCCGATGTTCAGCCAACTCGGCCCGCGCCAGTAGCGCAATGGCTCGAAGTCGGGCGCGGTGCGGTCGTAGGTGGGCAACGGCCGGTCCATACCCCGAGCCACCCCGAACCGCGCGGACCGGGCCTCGACGACCAGCGCGGCGGCGTGCCGCGCCGGCAGGTCGGGCAGGATCAACGGCGTCAACCCCAGCACGGTACGGGCGCCGACCAGCCGGTCGGTGCGCAGGTCGCGGGGCTGGAACGTGCCGGTGCTCGGGTCGTACAGCCGTCGTAGGAGTGCCTCGGTGACCCGGGCCGCGCGGACCCGGTGCGGCCCGGGGTCGGTGCCGACGAGCGCGGCGATCTCGGCGAGGGCGTGCTCGGCGGCCCCGAACGCCGCGTTGAACAGCGGGCACTCGACCAGGAACGGATGACTGTTGACGAGGTCGCGGTCGGAGTAGCCGTGGTCGGAGTAGGCGGCGACGATCGCCAGGTAGCGCGCGTAGTCCAGGTCCGTGGGGCGGTGCGCGGCATCGGCGTGCGTGGTGTCATGCCGACGGTACGCGCGCATCACGGCCGCCTCGGCTCCGACCGCGGCCATCGGCTCGTCCCAGGCGGGGCTGTTGTCCAACCCGGACTCCCACGGATGCACGATGCAGACCAACCCGTCGGCCGCGACGTCCCGCCGGTCGGCCAGGTAGCGCTGCTGGGCAACCAGGGCGGGATAGAGCCGACGCAACGCGGCCAGGCCGGCCTGGCCGGGTGACCGCCGGTACGCCAACCACGCGGCGAGCGCGTGCACCGGGGGCTGGACCAGCCCGGAGGTGGCGACCGTCGGAGCGCCCTCGGCGTCCGCCGAGCGCCACATCTCCGGCCCCGGGAAGTACGCGCCGACGCGCAGCGCCGGGTTGAACACGATGTGCGGCACCCGTCCGTCAGCCCACTGCGCCCGGAAGAGGCTCGCCAGCTCCCGCCACGCTCGTTCGGGGCGGATCTGGGCCAGCCCGATCGCGATGAACGCCGAGTCCCAGCTCCACTGGTGCGGGTAGAGCGTGCGCGACGGCACGGTGTGGTCGTGCTCCCAGTTGGCATCCAGCGTGTCGACCGCGAGCCGGCGCAGCCCGGCCACGTCGCTCGGCCCACCGGTGCGAGCCGGGTCGGCGTCGGCGGTCACCCCACCGGCGGTCACGCGGCGGCCTTGCGGGGCAGCGCGTGTCGCAACACCGTGGCGGCCTGCTGCAGCGCACGCACCGGGTCGCCGCGCAGCCGGCACTCCAGGGCCAGCCAGCCCTGGTAGTGCAGGTCCAGCAGGGTACGCACCAGCGCGGGCCAGTCCAGGTGCCCGGCGCCGGGTTGGAACCGGTTGGAGTCGCTGACCTGCACGTGCCCGAGGTACGGCGCGGCGGCGTGCAGCGCGCGGTGCATGTCGTCCTCCTCGATGTTCATGTGGAAGGTGTCAGCGACCACCCGGACCGAGGGCAGTCCGAGCGCGGCGCAGAGCGCCACCGCCTCGTCGAGGCGGTTGACCATGTGGTCCTCGTACCGGTTGAGGGGTTCCAGGAAGATGGTGACCCCCTCGGCCCTGGCGTGTTCGGCTAGGTCGCCGAGGGCGTCGAGGAGGACCTGCCGGTCGCCGGCCGGCGGGCGCGGCGGCTCGAACGGCGGTAGCCGTCGGGAGAACATTCCCCAGGCGGCAGGGGTCATCACCCCGACGCCGCCCAGCTCGGCGATCACCGAGAGCTGCGAGCGAAGGTTGCGGACGGCATCGGCGGACCGGGCGGGGTCGAAGTCGCCGATGAAGTGGTCCATTTCGACGCAGACGGTGGGCATCACCACCCCGGCGGCGCGGGCCCGGCGCAGCTCGGGCAGGCGGCGGGCGAAGGCCAGGTCGCCTCGGCCGCGCAGTTCGATGCCCTGGTAGCCGAGGGCGGCCGCGAGGGCGTACTTCTGGATCAGGTCGGTGCCCGGCAGGAGTTGTTCCTGGCAGGCCAGCGCGATGGTGGTCATCTAGAACCTCAACACCACTTGGAGGACGTCACCGGCGCCGCTGTCGAGCAGCGCGAGGGCGTCGGCGACCGCGCTGGCGTCGACGATGTGGCTGACCAAAGGCAACGGGTCGAGGCTGTGCTCAGCCACCAGATCCATGAAGGTCTGCGCCACCCGGTCTCCGGTCCACCGGCCGGCCATGCTCGGCGCGGGGGTGGGCCCGGAGACCTGCGCGGCCACCATCTGGATGCGGTTGTGGTGGAACTCCTCGCCGAGGCCGAGCGCGTCGGCCTGGCCCTGGTAGAAACCGGCGGCCACGACCCTGCCGGCGTGTGCGGTGGATCGGATCGCCTCGTGCAGTGCCGGGTACGCGCCGGACAACTCCAGGCAGACGTCTGCGCCCCGACCACCGGTGGCCCGGCGCAGCACGACGGCGGCGGACTCGACACCGGCGTCCACAGTGGTACGGGCGCCGTAGCGGGCGGCGTGCGCCAACCGGTCGGGCATCCGGTCGACGGCCACCACCCGGGCCCCGGAGAGCACGGCGAGTCGGGTGGCGAGCAACCCGATGACGCCCTGCCCGAAGATACCGACCCAGTCGCCGAGGTGCAGGTCTCCGGCGAGCACGGCGGTCAGGGCGATGGCGCCGGGTCGGGCGAAGACCGCGGCGAGGGGGTCCAGCCCGGTGGGGAGTGGACGGACCGCGTCGGCGGCGAGCACGGCCTCGGCCCGGTGCCCCCAGATGCCCCAGACGAGCTGCCCCGGCTGCCGGTCGGTGACCTCCGGCGCCACCTCGACGATCTCGCCGACCTCCTCATAGCCGAAGCCGATCAGCGGGTAGGGCACCGGGGTCTGCCGGGGGACGAACATCCGGGCGGTGTCGTCCCAGTCTTTGCTGAGCCGGGGATTGCTGCCCCGGTAGAGGGTCAGCTCGGTGCCGGCGGAGATTCCCGAGTAGCAGGTGCGGACCCGGACCTGGCCGGGGCCGAGCGGATCCGGCGGGCAGGGCTCGAGGCTGATCCGTCGAGGCCCGGCGAGGGAGACAACCCAGTTGCCCATGTGTCACATCCCGGTAGCACTGGGCTCCAGGATAGACACAAAATCGCAATATGTCTTGTTATTGATCAATCGAAGGTGTTGAATCCGGCATGTACCCTTCGAGAGGAGTGCCACCGATGTCAGCACCTCCGAGGCGGATACTCGCCACCACCCTGATCCTGGCACTGACAGCGTCCACCCTGCTCGCCTGCGGAGACGACGAACCGGACAGCAACAGCAAGAAGATCACCGTCTGGAGCCTGGAGGACGTCGCCGACCGGGTCACCGCCACCAAGGCGATCATCGCCGACTTCACCGCCCAGACCGGGATCCAGGTCGACCTCGTCACCGTCAACGAGGACCAGTTCCCCTCCCTGATCGCCGCCAACGCCGCCGCCGGCGACCTGCCCGACGTGGTCGGGTCGGTCTCGCTGGCCGGCATCCGTACGCTCGCCGGCAACGAGCTGCTGCACGCCTCGGCGAACGCGGAGGTCGTCGACAAGCTGGGCAAGCAGACGTTCTCTCCCCGGGCGCTGGAGCTCACCTCCGACGACGGCAAGCAACTCTCCGTGCCCAGCGACGGGTGGGGGCAGCTGCTGGTCTACCGCAAGGATCTGTTCGCCGCCGCCGGACTGGCCGCCCCCGACACGTACGAGCGGATCACTGCCGCGGCGGCGAAACTGAACACCGGCGGCGTCGCCGGGATCACCGCGGCGACCGCCCCCAGCGACGTGTTCACCCAGCAGACCTTCGAGCACCTGGCACTGGCCAACGGCTGCCAACTCACCGACGACTCCGGAAAGGTGACACTGGATTCACCCCAGTGCGTCGAGGCGTTCCGCTTCTACGGTGACCTGATCCGCACCAGCTCGGTGAAGGGCGCTCAGGACGTGGACACCACCCGGGCCACCTACTTCGCCGGCAAGGCGGCCATGGTGATCTGGTCGCCATTCATCCTCGACGAGCTGGCCGGGCTGCGTAACGACGCCAAGCCGACCTGCCCGCAGTGCCAGGCCGATCCCACGTTCCTCGCGAAGAACAGCGGGTTCGTCACCGCCATCAAGGGCCCGAACGGCACCGAACCGGCGCAGTACGGCGAGATCAGCTCGTGGGCCGTGCTGGACGGCGCGGCGGCCGACCCGGCGAAGTCGTTCGTGGAGTACATGCTCGGCGACGGCTACCCCCGCTGGTTCGGAATGTCCCCGGAGGGCCGCTTCCCGGTGCGCAAGGGCACCGCCGGCGAGCCGGAGAAGTTCCTCACCGCGTGGAACACCAGCCAGGCCGGGGTGGACGTGAAGAAGCCACTGGCCGAGGTGTACGGCGACGAGGTGCTCGCTACCCTGCGCCGCAGCCCGGACACCTTCGGGCGCTGGGGGCTCACCCAGGGGCAGGGCAATCTGGTTGGCGCCATGCTCGGCGAACTACCGGTGCCCAAGGCGTTGACCGACGTCTACTCCGGCAAGTCCGACGCCGCGGCAGCCGCCGGACGGGCCAAGAAGGACGTCGAGGCCATCAAGGCGGGCGTCAATTGACCACCACCGCGCCCGAGACCGGCCGCTCCCCCACCGGGGAGCGGCCGGCGCGGGCCCGCCGACGCGGCCCGCTGACCCTGCGCCGCCGTGAGTCCCGCGCCGGGCTCGCGCTGGTCGCACCAACCCTGCTCGTCACCATCGCCGTCATCGGCATTCCGATCGTGTGGACCGTGGTGCTGGCCTTCCAACGGGTCCGGCTCGCCACGCTGCGAAAGACCGGCCTGTTCGGCGATTTCACCATGGACAACATCGACCGGGTGCTGCACACCCCCGGCTTCGCCGACACGCTGTGGGTCACACTGGTCTACAGCGTCGGCGGCACCGTCGGGTCGATCCTGCTCGGTCTGGTGGCCGCCCTGGTGGTGCGCCGGCCGTTCCGGGGCCGCACCCTCGTCCGGGCGTCCATGCTGCTGCCGTACGTGGCGCCGGTGGTCGCGGTGACGTTCGTCTGGCAGGTGATGCTCGACCCCCAGCTCGGCATCGTCAACGCGTGGGGTCAACGGCTGCTCGGCTGGGACGCCCCGGTGCCGTTCCTGTCCCAGGAGTCGACCGCCCTGACCACGGTGATCGTGTTCGAGGCATGGCGGTACTTCCCGTTCGCGTTCCTGTTTCTGCTGGCCCGGCTCCAGGCCGTGCCCGGGGAGTTGGAGGAGGCCGCCCGGGTCGACGGCGCCACCCCCACCCAACGCTTCCGGCACATCCTGCTGCCGCAACTGCTGCCGGTGATCGCGTTGCTGGGCGTGCTGCGCTTCATCATGACGTTCAACAAGTTCGACGACGTCTACCTGCTCACCGGTGGTGCGGCCGGCACCGAGGTGGTGAGCGTGCGGGTGTACGAGTTCCTCACCGCCCGTACCGACATCGGCGCGGCCTCCGCGCAGGCCGTCGTACTGGCCGTGGTGCTCATCGTGTTCGTGTTGATCTACCTGCGCTTCTTCGGACGGAGGGTGGGTTGATGGACCGGGACCTCGTCGAGACGGTGAGCCTGCGTTGGCTGCGCCGCCTGGTGATCGCCGCCTTCCTGGTGGTCACCGTCTTCCCCTTCTACTACATGCTGGTGCTCTCGGTACGCCCCATCGAGCGGCTGCTGCTCGACCCCGGCTCGCTGGTGGTCGGCTTCGGTGAGCTGACCGTGGCCACGTACGCCGAGGTCCTCAAGGCCACCGACGACGGTGGCCAGGGGTTCCTCACCTTCATCCGTAACAGTGGGGTGGTCGCGGTCGCGGCGACCGTGCTCACTCTGGCGGTGGCGATCCCCGGCGCGTACGCGGTGGCCCGCCTGCGGTTCTTCGGGCGGCGGCAGGTCGACTTCCTCTTCCTGGCGGTCTACCTGTTCCCGTCGATCGTCATCGCGATCCCGCTGTTCGTGGTGTTCAGCCTCGCCGAGTTGCGCGGTTCGTTGTTCGGCCTGGTGCTGGTCTACATCTCGCAGACCCTGCCGGTGTCGGTCTACATGCTGAGGAACTACTTCGAGACCATCCCGGTGAGTCTGGAAGAGTCCGCCGCCATCGACGGCGCCGGGCGGCTCGGCATCATCCGGCGGGTCAGCCTGCCCCTCGCCATGCCGTCGATCATGGCGGTCGCGCTCTACGACTTCATGATCGCCTGGAACGAGTTCCTCTTCGCCCTGCTGTTCCTGGTCGACAAACCCGACCGGTGGACGGTGTCGTTGGGGCTGTCCCTGCTCGCCGACGGGGTGGAGGTGCCCAAGACGGTGCTGATGGCCGGATCGGTCGTCCTCACCCTGCCCATCGTGATCCTCTTCTTCGCGAGTGAGCGCCTGCTCACCGAGGGTCTGACCAGCGGCGCGGAGAAGGGATGAGCGTCTCCCCCAGGTCTGCGGCCGCGCCCTCGGCGGTCCGGTTACGGTGGCCACATGGCCAACCCGACCCGCTGGGTGACCGACACCGGTCCCGAGCACTCGCAGTGGTATATCGACCGGTTTCGGAAGCTCGCGGCCGAGGGCGCGGACCTGGGCGGCGAGGCCCGACTGGTGGACGCTCTGGTCGCGCCCGGCTCCCGAATTCTCGACGCCGGCAGCGGCACCGGCCGCGTTGGTGCCGCGCTGGCCCAGCGTGGGCACACCGTGGTCGGGGTGGACGCCGATCCCGCGCTGGTGGCTGCCGCCCGCGCCGACTATCCCGGTCCGACGTGGCTGGTCGCCGACCTCGCCGAACTGGACCTACCGGCGCTGGGTGAGGCGGAGCCGTTCGACGCGGCGGTGCTGGCCGGCAACGTCCTCGCCTTCGTCGCCGTCGGCACCGAACCGGAGGTGCTGCGCCGGGTCGCCGCGCACCTGCGGCCCGACGGCGTGCTGGCCGTGGGCTTCGGCACCGAACGTGGTTACCCGCTGACCGCGTTCGACGCCGACGCGGTGGCCGCCGGGTTGCGAGTGGAGCAGCGCTTCGCCACCTGGGACCTGCGCCCGTGGCGCGACGACGCCCCGTTCGCGGTCAGCATCCTGCGCCGCCCGGCCGACTGACGCCGGTCGGGCAGGCGTCACGCTCAGCTGGGGGCGGCAACGGCCCGGGCTGCGGCCGGGTCCAGGGTGGCGCCGGCCGGCACCAGGCTGACCAGGCCGGCCGGCAGTCGCAACGGGCGCACGTCGCGGTAGCCGAGCATCGCGAGGACCTCCCGGTCGGCCAGCACGTACCGCCGGCCCAGGTCGGTGACCACGGAGACCGCGCCGCCGGTCGCGCCGGGCGCCGCGGCGGCCTCGACCACCGCGCCGCGACCCGGCTCGACCACCACATGATCGGCCAGCACCGCGCCGCCGGTCGGCACGGTCCGTGGCGCGGCCGCCAGGTCCCGCAGCGGTACGCCCCAGCGCACCTCCCCCACCCCACCGTCGTCGGCGACCCGGGTGCAGAGCGCGCCCTCGCCGCCGGCCGCGAGCCGGGGTGGGGTGGTCGGTGGGGCGTTCGGGCCGGTCGGAGCGAGGTCGGGCACCGTGGGCAGGGCGGCGAACTGACCCAAGGTCATCGGCAGCGGCTCACCCTGCCCGGTGCGGGCCAGCAACAACCCCGCCTGCAGCTCGGTGATGCCGGCCAACCCGGCGTCGAGGGCCACCGCGTACTGCCGGCCGCCGCCGGAGTTGCTGACCAGATAGACCGTGCCGATCATGGCACCCGGCACCTGGGTGGCGGGCTGACCCAGTCGGGGTAGGTCGAGCGGGGCGAGGTCGGTCCCGGTGGGCAGCGAGTTGAGCAGGGCGGGCGCCACCGGCACCGCCTGTGCCCGGGTGGTGGCGAGCGCCGCCAACACCCTGCTCGGATCGCGGACGAGATAGCGCCGCTGGTGCCAGACCAGATGCAGCCCGCCGTCGGGGTGCCGCAGCAGCAACGCCTCGTCGCCCAGCAGTCGACCACCGTCGGGCTCGGTGCCGATCAGCAGCGCGGAGCGGGGTGCCTCGCCTGCGGGGACCGTTGAGCAGACGGTCCAGGCCGCGGTGGCCAGCCGGCCGGCGGCGGGAAGCGAGTCAGGCGCGTCGGCGATGCCCAGCGGTAGCCCGCGCGGCACGCCGTCGATCGTGCGCCGGGACACCAGCACGGTCTTCGACCGGTCCGCGCCGACGATGAGCAGCGCCGAGGCGTAGTTGAGCACCGGGTGCAGCTTCTGCTCGCGATAGACGAACCGGGCGCCGGACTCCTTCTCCACGATCACCGCGCCCTGATCGCGCCACCCTTTGCCACCACCGGCGAACAGGCCGTAGAGCGCCGAGCCACCGAGCCCGATGGCCGCGACGAGGACGCTGGCCAGACCCGCGCCGGCCAGCCGCCGAAACGGCGACTGTGCGGGGTCGGTCTCCCGCATGACCAGGGCGGCGACCGCCCGCTGGACGCTGAACTGGTAGGAGTGCAGCTGGTCCTGCCGCGACGGCATGAGGTCCCTCCCGACGGATCGGCCGGCCACAGGATATGCGTTGCGTCGATGTCCCGTAGACCCTGCGTGGCCGGCACGGGGCAACCGGTACCATCCGGGGACGAATCCGACTGCGAGAGGGCCACCCGTGGGCGCGCGTTTCGAGGAACTGGCCTGGCGGGAGACCCCGATCGGCGCGATCAGCCTGCGCCGACGCCGGGACCCGGCACTCCAGGTCGAGGTGTACGAGGTCAAGCTCGACGACGAGTACCTGATGTCCAGCCTCTTCCCGGTCGCGGAGATCGAGCTGGCCCGGCTCGGTCTCGCCGAGGTGCCCGGTGACTCGCTCGACGTGGTGGTCGGCGGTCTCGGGCTGGGATACACCGCCTGCGCGGCACTGGGCGACCCCCGGGTGCGTTCACTGCTGGTGGTGGAGGCCATCGAGGACGTGATCGACTGGCACCGGCAGGGACTGCTGCCGTTCGCGGCGGGCCTCGCGGAGGACCCGCGGACCCGGTTCGTGCAGGCCGACTTCTTCGCGGCGGTGGCCGGTGACGTCGGCTTCGACGTCGAGGTGCCCGGGCGGCGGTTCGACGCGGTGCTGCTCGACGTCGACCATTCCCCACGCAACGTCCTGCACCCCAGCCATGCGGCGTTCTACCCGCCGGCCGGGCTGCGCCGGCTGGCCGCCCTGCTCCGCCCGGAGGGGGTCTTCGCGCTCTGGTCGGACGACCCGCCGGACGCCGAGTTCACCGCGGCGCTCACCGAGGTGTTCGCGAGCGTGCGGGCGCACGTCGTGCCGTTCGCCAACCCGCTGACCGGCGGCGAGTCCGCCAACACCGTCTACGTGGCGCGCGCCGGCGGCTGACCTCGCCCTTGATCGACTCGGGAGTCAGGACGTCGGGGCATCCCCGCGCCCGGACAGCCCGGCAGCAGGGAACCCGAGTCGATCAATCGGCATGGTGTCGGCCGGACGGGGAAGGTGTACCCGGGCCGGCCGCACCAGGCGCGGCCGGTTACGGGAGGTCGACATGCGTGCGCTGCTCTGGGTCGTCGGCGTGGTCGCCGGCGTGCTGATCCTGCTCGGGTTGATTCTCGAGGCGGTCCGCTGGCTGATCATCATCGGTCTGATCGCGCTGGTGATCGTGATCATCCTGGGTGTGGTCAAGGGGCGGCAGGCGATGCAGCACCAGAGCCGCCGACGATGACCGCCGGCCCGGTCAGAACCAGTCCGGGCGCATGTCGAGGCTCGTCCGGTCCCGGCTCTCCAGCAGGTCGAACTGCGGACCGGTACGTGGCAACTCGACCAGGAAGAAGTAACGGGCGGCCTGGCGCTTGCCGGCGTGGAACGCGTCGCCGACCCCCTCCGGCAGCAGGGCCAACACCTGCTCCAGCCACATCCACGCGATCACCACGTGCCCGACGGCCTCCAGGTATGCGCTGGCGTTGGCCAGCGCGAGCACCGGGTCACCGCCGGCCCACAGTCGACGGGTGACCTCCGTTACCCGGGCCACCGCGTCGGCCAGCCGGTCCGCCAGACCGGCCGCCTCTCCCCCGGCCTGCCGGGCCCGCTCGACGGTGTCCCCGATCGTCGCGGTCAGCAGGGCAAGGCCAGCGCCGCCCTGCATGGTCATCTTGCGCCCCAGCAGATCCAGAGCCTGGATTCCGTGGGTGCCCTCGTGGATCGGGTTGAGCCGGTTGTCCCGGTAGTGCTGCTCCACGTCGTGATCGCGGGTGTAGCCGGCACCCCCGAGCACCTGGATCGCCAGGTCGTTGGCGGTGAGGCACCACTGCGACGGCCAGCTCTTGGTGATCGGGGTGAGCACGTCCAGCAGCAGGTGCGCGCGCTCGCGGTCCGCCTCGGCCGGGGCGGTCCTCTGCTCGTCGAGCAGCCGCGCGCAGTAGAGCACCAGCGCCAGCGCCCCCTCCACGTAGCTCTTCTGTGCCAGCAGCATCCGTCGTACGTCGGGGTGGTCGATGATCGGCACCTGCGCGGCCGCCGGGTCCTTCGCACCGACCGGCCGGCCCTGCGGCCGTTCCCTGGCGTACGCCAGGCTCTTGAGGTAGCCGGTGTAACCGAGTGCGGTGGCGCCCGCCCCGACCCCGATCCGGGCCTCGTTCATCATGTGGAACATCTGCGCCAGACCCTGATGCGGCTCACCGACCAGGTGGCCGACCGCACCGGCGCGGCCGTCCGGGGTGTGCCCGCCGTCGCCGAAGCTGAGCAGGGTGTTGGTGGTGCCCCGGAAACCCATCTTGTGGTTGAGCCCGGCCAACACCACGTCGTTGCGGTCGCCGAGCGACCCGTCCGCGCCGACCAGCACCTTGGGCACGATGAACAACGAGATGCCCTTCACCCCGAGCGGCGCACCGGGGATCCGTGCCAGTACGAGGTGGACGATGTTCTCGGCCAGTTCGTGGTCGCCACCGGAGATCCACATCTTGGTGCCGAAGAGCCGGTACGTGCCGTCCGCCTGGGGCTCAGCGCGGGTGGTGATGTCGGCCAGCGAGCTGCCGGCGTGCGGCTCGGACAGGCACATGGTGCCGAAGAACCGGCCGTCCAGCATGGGCCGGACATAGGTGTCCACCTGCTCGGCGCTGCCGTGCGCCAGCAGCAGGTTGGCGTTGCCCAGGGTGAGGAACGGGTACGCAGAGGTGGCCACGTTGGCCGCCTGGAACCAGGTGAAGCAGGCCGCCGCGACGGCGTGCGGCAGTTGCAGGCCGCCGACTGAGGCGTCCAGCCCAGCGGTGAGCAGGCCCGTCTCGGCGAAGCTGTCCAGCGCGGCGCGGACCTGCGGGATCAGCCGCACCCGCTGCCCGTCGAAGGTGGGCTCGGCGAGGTCGGCGGCGCGGTTGTGTGGGGCGAACTGCTCGGTGGCCACCCGTTCGGCGAGGTCCAGGGCGTCGTCGAAGGTCTCCCGGGAGTGCTCGGCGTAGCGGGGACGCTCGACGAGTTCAGACACCCGCAGCCAGTCGTGCAGCAGGAAGTCGAGGTCGCGGCGGGAGAGCAGGGTGGACGGCACGGCACTCCTCAGCGGGCACGGGGGTGGTCGGGCCAGGACGACGGCCCAGGGTCGCCACGGCCCATCCTGGCGGATCGACACGGCGGGCACCACCGGCGTGGGGCGCTTTGGACGAGCGGAACTTGTCACACCCGCCGGCTAACGTCGCTGCCCGTGAGCGCACCCGGAGACGTTCCACCCGAGATCCTCGACCGGTTGCGGCCGATCTGCCTCGGGCTGCCGGAGACCTACGAGGAGGCCGCCTGGGTGGGCACCCGCTGGCGGATCCGCAAGCGGACCATCGCCCACGTTTACACCGTCGACCCCGATCGCCAGCCGGTGCACGCACGGGCCGCCGCACTCGACCAGCCCGCCTGCCTGCTGACCTTCCGGTCGCCACTCGACGAGATCGCCGGCATCCTCGCCACGGGGCACCCCTTCTACAAACCGGATTGGGGCCCGAACGTGATGGGCATGATCCTGGACGGGGACACCGACTGGGAGGAGGCTGGCGAGCTGCTCACCGAGAGCTACTGCGTGCTTGCCCCGAAGCGGCTCGCCGCCCTGGTCGGCCCTCCACCCCCGCCCATCGGTTGAGCGCTGGCCCCGCATCCTCGATATTCTGCCGTGCATGCACAGAAGCCGCGTGTACGCGTTGCTGATCGACACTCCCGAGGCGGAGGCCGCCCGGGCGGCGGAGTTCTGGTCGGCGGCGCTCGGCGTCAGCACCCGGCCCGTTCCGGCTGAACCGCAGTTCATCGGCCTGCATGAGGC
Organism: Micromonospora luteifusca; assembly: GCF_016907275.1. Lineage (NCBI taxonomy): Bacteria > Bacillati > Actinomycetota > Actinomycetes > Micromonosporales > Micromonosporaceae > Micromonospora > Micromonospora luteifusca. The sequence continues at coordinate 6,471,516 of NZ_JAFBBP010000001.1, read as the reverse complement.
GCTGCCGGGGCTGGTCACCGCGGTTCAGGCGGTCGACGACGCACCGCGCTTCCACCTGGACATCGAAACCGACGACGTGCCAGCCGAGACCGCGCGTCTGCTGGCCCTGGGCGCCACCGAGGTGTCGCAGTGGCTCGAATGCCGGATCCTGCGGGCACCCGGTGGTCACCTGCTCTGCGTGCTACCGGTGGAGAGTCCACCGGAGGTGTTCGCCGCCGAGGCCCGCACCTGGTCGTGACCCGCCGACCTGTCGCAGGTCGGCGTTAGGCTCCGGCCATGGCTGATTACGTGTTGGTGGCGGGGGCATGGCTCGGGTCGTGGGCATGGGCCGACGTGGTGTCGCCACTTCGGGCTGCCGGCCACGGCACTCACCCACTGACCCTCTCCGGCCTCGCCGACAAACGGGGCGTGCCGGCTGGGCAGCAGACCCACGTGCAGGACATTGTCGACGAGATCGAGCGCCGGGACCTGCGCGACGTGGTGCTGGTCGGGCACAGCTATTCGGGCATCCCGGTGGGTCAGGCCGCCGAGCGGATCGGCGACCGCTTGACCAGGGTGGTATTCGTCGACTCGGAGGTGCCGGTCGACGGCGAGTCGTTCGCGTCGGGTTGGTGGCAGGGTCAGGCGGCGTTCGAGGCGCTGATTACCGACGACGGTTACTGGCCGCCGCTCGGTGCGGCCGAGTTCGACGGTCAGGGGCTCACCGAGGAGCAGGTGACACGGCTCGTCGAGGGCTCCACTGGGCATCCGGCTGCCACGCTGACCGAGCCGGCCGTGTTGACCGGCGCACTGGGTGACCTCCCGGCGACGTACATCAAGTGCCTGCTCGACGGGCCTGAGCCCAACGACACCGTGGCCAAGCTGCTGACCAGCGACCGCTGGCGGCTGGTCACGATGGCGACCGGCCACTGGCCGATGTTCTCTCAGCCCACCGAGCTGGCCCGGTTGCTCTTGGCCGAAGCCGCCTGAGCGTTGCCGGGTGGGCGTCGGTGCCCCCGGTTCGACAGCGCGCCCGGTTCGACGGGGCATCGGATGCCATCCGGGCCGAGCGTGGCAGTCGGTTCGGCTCGGTGACTGCCTGCTCCGCTCGGTTGCCGACTGGATCGGTCCTGAGCGACATACCTCGGTGGCATATTCATGACTTTGAGGTATGTCGCTCATTCAGGTGAGCGCCCGCGCGGGTCAGGAGACCGGTTCGTCGAGGGTCCTGATGTGGCGCACCGGCGACATGAGCAACCAGAACACGGCGAGCACGCCGCCCAGGCCGGCGACGACCAGGGTGGGCCGCAGCCCGATGGTGGTGCCCAACGCACCACCGACCAGCGCGCCAAGCGGTCGGATGCCGTAGTTGACGGCGCTGTAGGCGCCTGCCCGGCGTCCTCGCGCGTCGTCAGGTGTCACGGCGGTGAGGAGGGCGTTCAGGTTCACGTCCATCAGCATCACCCCCACGCTGGAGACCAGCTCGATGGCCGCCAGCATGGCCACCTTCGTCCATGTGGGTCCGGACACCAGCGCGGTCAGCGCCAGCGGCGCGGGAAAGAGCACCACGCCGATCATGGCGGTACGGCCCAGCCCGATGGCGCGCGAGATCCGTGGGGCGAGCGCCGCGCCGGCGAGCCCGCCGAGTGCTCCGAAGCCGAAGGCGACGCCGATCGCGCCGGCCGACAGGTCGAGCTCGCGGCTGGCGTAGAGCACCAGCAGCGCACTGATGATGAAGGTGAAGAAGTTGACCGTGCTGGTGCAGCCGAGCGCGGCCCGCAGCACCGGGTGCCGCAGCACCAGCGCGAGCCCTTCGCGAACGAGGCCGAGAGTGGACGTCCGACGCGGCGGTGGCGGCGGCTCGGTTACCGGGATGCGGCTGAGGAGCAGCGCGGAGCCGAGGAAGGACACCGCGTCGACGACCATCGCGACCGGCGCGCTGAGCGCCTGGACCAGCCCACCGCCGACGGCTGGACCGGCGATGAAGGACAGTGACCGGCTCATGCTGAGCTTGCTGGTCGCGTCCACGTACGCCGATCGCGGCACCAGGGCGACGAAGAACGCCTGACGCGCCATGGCGAACAGCACCGCTCCGACGCCGGTGAGCAGTGCCACCAGGTAGAGCTGGCTGAGGGTGATCGCGTCGAACAGGTAGGCCACCGGCACGCTGAGCAGCACTGCGGCGCGGACCAGGTCCGCGATGATCAGGAGTCGTCGCTTGTGGGTGCGTTGGTCCACCCAGGCACCCAGGAACAGGCCCAGCAGGTTGGGCAGCCAGATCAACGCGGTGAGGACGCTGACCTGCACGGGCGTCGCGGCGAGCAGGGTGACGGCGATCAGCGGCAGGGCCAGTTCGCTGATCCGATCACCGAACTGGGAGATCGTCTCGCTGAGCCAGAAGGTGCGGAACCGCCGGTCGCGGTGCAGGGCCGGCGGGGGCGCGATGGTGCCGGTGGCGGTCACGACGCGGCCGGATCGTCGTCGCCGGGCTCGGGCAGGAGGTAGCGCAGCATCCGGACGAGTTGGGCGCCGGCCGGCGAGGCGTCGTCCTCCTTGCGCCGCACGTAGGGGGCGAGCAACTCCTCGATCGCGGCCTCCAGCTGCCGCAGTTCCTCCGGGGTGGCCACGAATCGGGTGTCGGCCACCCCGGCCAGCCCGCGCCACTCGTCGTCCAGCCGGGGCTCGTCGTGCAGGAGCCACTGCTGTGGCGCCTCGGCGGTCCGGGCGAACATCTCGCCGCGCAGCTGACGCGCCGCGGCCTGCCCCTCGGCGTCGTCGGGCAGCGTGAAGCGAAAGCCCCGGGCGGCTGCCTGCCACCAGCGTTCGCGCTTGCTGGTGGTGCCCTCCGCGTCGGCGACCAGGCCGAACGTCGCGAGGTGCCGCAGGTGCCAACTGACCACCGAGGGCGTGGCGCCGACGTGCGGCGAGAGCCCGGTGGCGGTGGCCGGGCCGTGCCGCTGGAGGCGGTCGAGGATGGCCAGCCGCACCGGGTGGGCCAGCGCCCGCAGCGCCTGCGGCTCGGTGATCTCGAAATCCCCGTACGGATTCTTGAGAGACATGTTTCGAAAGTAGTCTCTCACGTTGGTATGGGCAACCCCGAACCGCGCCGGGCACCGCGACGATCAGGCGATGCCCAGCCGGGCCAACGGCTCGACCAGCTCACGCTCCTCGTAGCTGAGGTGCGACAGCAGGGCGTCGGTCAGCAGGTCCACCGCCGCCCGCAACTCGGCGAGGCCGTCCGGGGATCCGACGTATGCGACCAGGGCCCGGTCGACACCCTCCAGTACGTCGTGGATGACGTGGTGTTCCTGCTCGAGCCGGTCGACGACCGGACCGAGCCGGGGGTCACGCGCCCGCAGCCGGGGGAAGAACGACTGGTCCTCGATCGTGTGGTGGGTGGTGACGATGCGGCAGTACGACTCGCAGTAGACGCCCAGCGTCCACCGGTTCTGCCGCATCGTCATCGTGTTGATGTGGGACCGTGCCGCACCCGCGTCGATCTCGCCGGCCGCCACCTGCTCGATCAGATCGTGAATCTGGGCCAGCTCGCCGCGCAGGCCGTCGTGGATCTGCACCAGGTGCGCACCGGTGGCCTGCTCGTGTGGGGTGTAGGTGCGGTTCGGATCGGGCGCGGGACCGGTGGGTCGGGTCGACTCGTCCCAGACCTGCTGGTCGCTGCGCCGCACGCCATCGTCGGGGGTGGGCACCACAGCGAAGGCACCGCCGGTGACGGTTGCGCGGCTCGGCCGCACCGGGGGCGCGGCCGTCGGCTGCGGTGCCAGCTCCGGCTCCGGCGTACGCTCCGGCTCCGGCGTACGCTCCGGCTCCGCGCTGCGGTCGCGCTCGGCCGTGACCAGCTCGCGCACCGCGGGGGCCACCTCGCCGGCGAACCGGCGCAGGTCGTCAGGGTCGTCGCTGGCGAGGATGAAGGTGCTGACGCCCTCGCCCAGCGCCAGCTCGGCCAGCTCCTGCACCCACTGCTCGGCCGGCCCGTTGAGCTCGCCCCGCCCTCTGGCCGAGAACGTGCCGGCGATGTTGAGGAGCCGACGCACGTCCTGCGGGGCTCGGCCGGCCTGCTGCGCGGCGTCGTCGATGATCGCGTTGCCCTTGGCCAGGTCACCGGGCTGAAGGTAGCCCAGCGAGGGCAGCCAGCCATCGGCCCGGCGACCGGTGAGCTGGAGCATCCGGGGCTTGTACGCGCCCAGCCAGATCGGCACCGCGTGTGCCGGAGCCGGCCCACGCTTGGCACCCAGCACCCGATAGAACTCGCCGTCGACACGTACTCCGCCGCGCGCCTCGGCGTCCCAGAGCTGCCGGATGACCTCGATGGCCTCCTCCAGTGCTCGTACGCCCTGCCCGGGAGTCAACCGTCGGCCGCCCATCGCCTCGATGGCCTCCCAGAACGCTCCCGCGCCGAGGCCGAGGCTGACCCGGCCGCCGCTGAGCAGGTCCAGGCTGGCGACGCTGCGGGCGAGCACCGCCGGCGGGCGTAGGGGCAGGTTCGTCACGTTCGCCGCCACGTGCACGCGGCTGGTCCGGGCCGCGACGAAGCTCAGCAGCGTCCAGGTGTCGAGGAAGGCTGGCTGGTAGGGGTGGTCCTGGAAGGTGACCAGGTCCAGCCCGACCTGCTCGGCGAGGACGGCGACGCCGACGGTGCGGCCCGGATCGCCACCGCTGGGGGTGACGAACGATCCGAAGACCAGGTCATGGCCGTAGTCGCTCATCTGCGAGCCTCCCGTTTCACGCGACGCGTCGGGCGATGCGTCATGACCTAAACCTTATGCCATACAGAACATCTTCTGCCAACAAGGTCTGCGTCACTGCGCTATTGTTGGGGGATGACGGATGCCACCCGACGGCCGGACCGGCCCGATCCGCTCGACGACGACCTGGGCTGGATGCTCGGGATCGTCTTTCGTGGCTACGTCCGGGCGGCCGAGCACGCGCTCACCGACTTCCCCGGTGGCCCTCGCGGCTACCAGGTGCTCACCGCGGCGATCAACGGGCCGGCCCGAAACCAGGGCGCGATCGCCGAGGAGCTCGGCATCGACCGCACCGTCCTCACGTACCTGATCGACGACCTGGAACGGCCCGGGTTCGTCGCCCGCCGGGCGGACCCGGCCGACCGACGCAACCGGTTGGTCGACGTCACCGACGTCGGCCGCGCCTCCTGGGAGCAACGGCGCCTGGCGCTGCGGCGGGTCGAGTCACACCTGTTGGGGGCGCTCGCGCCAGCCGAGTCGGCGACGCTGCGGGCACTGCTCCAGCGGGTCGCCTGCTCGGCCCAGGCCGCGGACCCACTGCGTGACCTCTGCGAGGTGGTGGCACAGGTGCAGCCGGCAACGGCACCGACGGCGCCCGCTGCGAGCCGGACCAGCGCCGCGGCCGTCCGGGGCGGGCGCACCGCCACCCCGCGAGGCCGCAGCCGGCGCAGCAGCACCGACTGACCCCGGGGACGGCCGCAACCACGGGGCAAACGCGACGCGGGCCCGCCCGGCTCCGCCCGACGCCGCGCGTCGAGTGATGCCGGACGGACCCGCTGTACCGCTACCGCGGTGGTCAGCCCACGTGTACGAACACCGGGTTCGAGTAGAACCACAGGTCGTCCCACGGGCTCTCCAGCCCGTCGGCGAGCGGCTCGGCCTCGTCGGTGCTGGTGCCCCGCACCCGCGCGTAGGTGTCGGCCTCGACATTGCGCAGGGTGTGCCGGATGACGTAGTCCTCGCCCTGCCGACGCCAGTCACGCGGGCCGAACCGGGCAACCACCTTGGTGGTGGGGTTGGTGTCGGCGTCCAGGTTGGCGCTCGGGCCGGTGATCTGGCCGACGATCAGGTCGACCCGGCGGACCTCGGGCCGGTCACCGTTGCCGTTCACGCCGCCCAGGGGACGGAACTTGATCTCGATCTCGACATCGGTGCGGCTACGCCGGCTGACGGTGATGGTCTCGCCCACCTCGGCGGTCTTGCCCTGGGACTTGGCGGTCACGTCGAGGTTGCGGATCAGGTCACCGGTGGTGACGAAGATCCGACCGTTGCGCAGGCCGTCCATGATGTCGCCGTAGTCCTGGCGGGCGTGCACGTACGTCTTGCTGTACTCGCCCGGCCAGAAGTCGGAGCCACCGCGGGTCCAGTGCACGTGCGAGTCCGAGGTCGCGGTGATCCACCAGCGCCGGCCCTCGCCGAGCAGCGAATCCCACAACCCGCCGACCCGAGCGGTCATCTGGTCGAACCCGCCGTAGGTGGGGTGGTTGCCGTACCCACCCCGCGCGCCACCGTTGAGCGGACCGGCCTGGTGGCCGGGGGCACCCTCGAAGCCGATGTAGACGTCCGGCGCCGCGTTGTTGCCGTTGCGGAACTCGCGCGGAGTGTCCTGGCCGTAGACGCCGAGGCCGGGCGCCGAGCGGGACGCGTGGTGGGCGATCACCAGCGGCTTGTGCGGCATGCCACGGGCGACCTTGAGGAACTCCACCATCTTGGCCTCGGTGTCCCGGGCCGGATCGGTGGGGAACGCGTCGTACTTGGCGAACCGGCTCTCCAACTCGAAGAGCTGCTTCGCCTCGTCGTCGTGCCGCGGGATCATCAGCGTGTGGTGGTCCAGCGAGGGCGCGTCGAACTCCATGCCCCAGAACTGCAGCACCTCGGGGACCAGCTTGCGCGACCGCAGCAGATCGGGGTAGGCCTGCTCGATGTTCACCTTCGAGTGGGTCGGTCCACCGTGGTCGGTGCACATCGCCCAGGTCAGACCGAAGTTCTTCGCCATGATGGCGTTGGTGACGATCGGGTAGACCGCGTCCGCGCCCTTGTGGAAGACAATCGGCGACTTCGTGGTGTCGAACTCGCCGCTGTACTCGGAGTGGACGTGGTGGTCACCAGCGCGCCACACGCGGTTCTTGGAGTTGCCCCGGTCACCCGTGTCGTCACCCGGCCGGCGGTCCTCGTCGGCCCACGCCGCGCTGGCCCCAACCAGCGGGCTGGCTGCGGCCAGCGTCGCGCCGATGCCCGCGTACTTGACCAGCTTGCGCCGCGACAGCTGCGCGCGCTCGGTCTCTTCGGGTTGCATGTCTCTCACGTGAGAGCCTCTCCTCGATCAAGCGAATGCTCTTTCGATCAAGGAGCCTTGAAGAAGGTGGTGAACACCGGTCGTACGAGGTTCGTGCCCACGATGAACACCCTGCCCCGGCCGGCCGAAAGACCTAGCCGGGGCAGCAGCGCGTGACAACCCCACCGCGCGCGGTGCCCGATCGGGACCGCGCCCGGCCGGGTCAGGGCACCTGCCGGGTGTCGCGGGCCGTCCGGGCGGCCGACGGATCGGCGGGCGCGGTGCGTACCGGCGGGGCGTCGTCGATCACGGGCAGGCCGGCACGGCCGGCGATCGGAAGGATCAGCTCACTGCGGCCCAGGTCGACCCGGACCGTGGCGTCCCGGTCGTTGGTCTCGGTGAACTCCGGGTCGCTCTGACCGAGCATCAGGCCGAGCACGTGCCCGGCAGGCAGCACCGCGTCGTAGGCGTTCAGCGGCACGGTCACGGTGTACCACCGGTCCGGCAGCAGCGGGGTGCGCAAGCGCAGCGAGCGGTGGTGTGCGGCGTCGAGCCAACCCCGGGTCAGCACCGCGTGGTCGGAGACCTCGGTGATCTCCTCGGTGTCCCGGTAGCAGGCATCGTCGGCGTCCGTGGAGGCTCCCCAGCAGGACTCGGTGTCCAGCGTTCGCACCCCTTCCGAGCTGCCGTACTGGACTCGCTCGGCGGTGCCGTAGTCGACCAGCCGGGCGGTCAGCTCGGTGGTGGGCCGATCCACCCGGATCCGCAGCCGCACTGAAGGGCTGCCGGATATCCGCAACGCGGTGGTCAGCGCGCCGGAGAGGAAGACCAACCGGCCGGCGGTCGCCGTGCTCGGCTCGGCAACCAACTCGGCCTCGGTCAGTGACTCGTCGACGTACGCCCGTTCCTGGCCCGGCCGCGCGCCGCGACCACCGAGGGTGCCGGTCACGCCGTCGCCGCCGCCGAGGGCGATCCGGACGTCCCGGGTGCCGGGGGCCGGCCAGTCCCGCTGTGTCGTCCAGACACCCGCAGCGGTCTCCAGGTCGACCCGCGGCTCGTCCATCACCCCGTTGCGCAGACCCTGCAACCAGTAGTCGAACCAACGGTGCAGCGCGGCCACCCATTCGGCGCGCCGCACGTCGAACGGGTCCTCGTGGCCGGCCTGGTAGAGCCAGAGCTTGCGGGGCACGCCCTCGTCGGCCAACTCCTGCCACCAGCCGGCGAACTGGTTGGTCGTGACGTTCAGGTCGTTGAGGCCGTGCGCCACGAACACGCTGGCCCGGACCCGGTCGGCCGAGGGCCGGTAGTCGCGCTGCGCCCAGAACCTGTTGTGGTCGCCGGTCTCCTCGGCGCTGTCCGCGCGGAGCCGGGCCAGCGTGTCCGCGCAGGCGTCGTCGTCGCGGCCATTGACGTACGAGTGCAGGAAGCCGGGATAGTCGGTGGACCGAAGGACACCTTGGTAACGCATGTAGTCGTACCAGCTGGAGATCGCCGAGATCGGCACGATCGTGGCCAACCCCGGCACCCCGGTGGCGGCGACCCCGTTGGCGACCGAGCCATCCCACGACTTGCCGATCATGCCGACCTGTCCGGTGCTCCAGGCAGCGCTCACCGGCCGTCCGTCGGCGGTGAAGGCGCGAGCCCGCCCGTTGAGCCAGTCGATCACCGCCGTGGCGCTGCCCACTTCGGCCGGGCCGCCGACGTCCTCGCAGCCGGTCGAGCGGGCGGTGCCCGCGAGGTCCACGGCGAGGAAGGCGTACCCGCGCGGGACGAAGTAGTTGTCGTAGAAGAGCGGCGCCTTGGCGATCACGCCGGCCGCGTCGTACGTCTTGAGCTCGCTCTCGTTGCCCCGGCCACAGCAGAGGTAGTAGGGCGAGGCGTCCATGATGACCGGCACCCGGACCCCTGCGGCGGCGGCCTCCCGAGGCCGGACCAGGTCCACGGCCACCCGGTCTCGTACGCCGTCGCCGTCGCTGTCGGCGCGGGTCTGGACCCAGACGCTCTCCCTTATCGCGTCGGCGTAGGAGTAGGCCGGGACGGTGTGGTCACCCACGACGTGCGGCGGAACCGGGCGGTGGCGTGCCGCCGACTCGGCCTGGGCTGCCGCGGACCCGGTCCCGGGAGAGGCAGCCACCGGGGCGGCGGGTAGCGCCGCCACCAGCAGGCCGACCAGGACGCTGGCGACCCGCGCGCGGGTGCCGACGGACGACGGAGCAGACGTCATGGGTGTCCTCCCAGGGCGCGACGCGTGGATCACATTCCATCGCATCGATGGCCCTCTTGCCTAGTGCCGATCCCGGCGCCAGCCGGCGGACCCGAACCACGACCTGGTGCGGGCCGATCCCCGTCAGGAGACTGTCTCGGCGATCGCCAGTCGATGGGGGTTTGCCAGCCACAGCAGGTTCACCGCCCGCTACCACGCCAGCTACGGGTGCCGCCGCGCGAAACACTGCACGCCTGAGGCGTGGCGCGTAGTGCACGCCCTGTGACGGGAGGAGACGGACGTGACACGGGCGTTCCTGCGGCCGGACGATGTGCGTGACCTGGTGGCGGAGCAGCTGGGCAGCGCCCGGAGACTTACTGCTCTGGACCGGCTGACCGGCGGCAGCAAGAAGGGTGTCTACCGACTTCGGCTCGACGACCAGACGAGCGTGGTCCTCTACGTGTGGGCAGCCGGCGAGAACTACTGGCCACCGTCGCCGACCGTCCCGGACGACCCGTTCACCGACGCGTCGGGCGCGGAACTGTTCGCCATCAACCATGAGGCCCTCACCGCCGCGGGCGTGCGGATCCCGCGGCTGCTCATGCTCGACCGCGACGGCCGCTATCTCCACTTCGACATCGCGTTGGTCGAGGACGTCGGTGAACTGACGCTCGAAGTGCTGCTGGGCCGCGACCCGGCCGCAGCCGCCACTGTTCTGTCCGCGCTCGGTGACGCCCTGCGCAGCATGCACACCACACTCGGCCCGCACTACGGCAAGCTCGCGACCATCATCCGCGGAGACGCATCCCCGACTCGATGCGCGGAGGACATCATCGCGGACCGGGCGCTCGGTCATCTCGACGCGGTGGCGACCGGCGACGTTCGGCTCGCGGACGCACACGACCGGATCGCCGCCCACGTGCGTCACCTCCGAAGCGCGGTGACCGCACGACAGACGTACGGGCTGATACACGGCGAACTGGGGCCAGACCACGTACTCGTCACGCGCGCCAACGAACCCGCCATGATCGACATCGAGGGTCTGACGTACTTCGACGTCGAGTGGGAGCACGCCTGGCTCCAGATGCGCTTCGGCGACGCGTACCCGGCACTGCGCCCCGTCGACCTCGACCCTCACCGGCTCGAGCTCTACCGGTACGCGCAGGTGTTGTCCCTGATCGAGGGCCCACTGCGTATCGCTGCCACGGACTTCCCCAACCGGCAGTGGATGCTGGACCTCGCCGAACGGAACATCGCCAAAGCGCTCGCCCCGCTCTGACGCCGCACCCCACCCAGCGGGCTAGGCGCGGTCGCGCTCATGGGTGTCGCGGGCGGTCTGCAACTCGGGCACCGAGGCTTCCAGCAGGTCGGCGAGGCCGCGCAACTGCTCGGCGACCCGGGCGCCGAGAGGGGTCAGCGAGTATTCGACGCGCGGTGGGATCGCGGTGAGCACCTCGCGGGTGAGCATGCCGTCGCGTTCGAGGGTCTGCAGGGTCTGGGAGAGCATTCGCTCGCTGATGCCGTCGATGCGACGACGCAGCGCGTTGAACCGGTAGCGGCTCTCACCGAGCGCCAGCAGGGCGAGCGAGGCCCATTTCGAGGTGACGTCCTCGAAGGCGGCACGGGAGGTGCAGCCCCGCGCGAAGACATCGCTGACGAGTTCCTGGGTAGGCCCCGCCGGGTGCTGGGACGGATTGTCGCTCACCTCACCAGCCTACCCCAAGCTTACCTACGAGCCGGTGCTGTAGATTCGTAAGTGCCTGCAGATCTGCCACCGCACTAACGGAGGTTCCCCATGCCCACCTATGCCGTCACCGGCGCCACCGGTCGGCTCGGCCGCCTGGTGATCGAGCAGTTGCTCGACACCGGCCTACCCGCCGCCGAGATCGCCGCCATCGTCCGCAGCCCGGAGAAGGCCGCCGACCTGGCCGCGCGCGGGGTCGAGATCCGCAAGGCCACCTACGACGACCCGTCGACGCTGCCCGGCGCCGTGGCCGGCGTACGCCGCCTGCTGCTCATCTCCGGTAACACTCCCGGCCAGCGCGTCGCGCAGCACACCGCGGTCATCGACGCGGCCAAGCTCGCCGGGGTCGAGCGCCTGATCTACACCAGCATCCTGAAGGCCGACACCACCACGAACCCGCTCGCCCCGGAGCACAAGGCCACCGAGGAGGTCCTTGCCATGTCGGGGTTGGCCCACACCGTGCTGCGCAACAGCTGGTACACCGAGAACTACACCGACCAGCTGCCGCAGTACCTGAAGTCCGGCACGATCCTCGGTGCCACCGGTGGCAGCAAGGTCTCCGCGGCGACCCGGGCCGACTACGCGCAGGCCGCCGTGGCGGCGCTGACCCGCGAGGAGGACGGCAACGCCGTCTACGAGCTGGGCGGCACCGCGTTCACCTTCGACGAGTTGGCCGATGCGGTCACGGAGGTCACCGGCACCACGGTCGTGCACCAGGACCTGTCGGCCGCCGAGCTGGCCTCGGCCCTGCAGGGCGTCGGGCTCGACGCGGGCACCGCCGGATTCGTCGCCGCGCTCGACCACTCGATCGCCATCGGTGAGCTGGTGACCGACAGTGACGACCTCAGCCGGCTGATCGGCCGGCCGAGCACCCCGCTGCGCGATGCCATCCGGGCCGCGCAGGCCTGACCCGCCGTCGACCACGTCGACACCGGGTGGGCCGCGGGATCCACGTCTCGTCGCCCGCCCGGCAGTCGGCCGTGGCGCGCCGACTATTCTTCCTCGTCCTCCTCTTCGGTGAGCTCGGCCAACACGTCGGCCGCGTCGCGGTTGCCCCCGTCGGCAAGCCGTCGAAGCTCGCCCACGTCCGCCCGCTCTGCCGCCAATTCGACGAGCTGATCGGCCGCGTCCCGGTCGCCCCGGTCGGCGAGACGCCGCAGCTCTTTCATGTCGCCAAGCTCGGTGGCGAGCTCGACCAACTGCGCCGCCGCGTCGGCGTTGCCGCTCTCCGCGAGCTGGCGCAGCTCCGCCAGGTCACCCCGTTCGCCAGCAAGCTCGACGAGCTGGTCGACCGCGTCCCGGTCACCGTTCGCGGCCCGCTCCCGCAGGCCGGCAAGATCAGAATCTGACATCGCGCACCTCTCACCAGCTCACGCGCGACCTTCTCGTCGTCCAACGACGCGCACCGGCCGGTCCCGTCCACCATCGAAAACGTAGACCAGCCGGGGCCGCGCCGGAGGACGGTACGGCCGACACCACCTGGGTGCCGGTCCCGTCAGTCCGGGTCGGACGGCTCGGCGAGCAGCAGACCGGTCAGCAGACCGCGCAGGGTCCGCTCGAAGAGGTCCGCTCGGGGCGCGGGCGCGGAGGGCTGGCTGAACGCCGCGACCAGGTGCGGGTACGCCCCGAGGTCGGCACCGGCGAGGCTGAACGCTTCGGAGGCGGCCTCGCTGCGGGCGAAGAGGGTCACCACGCCGCTCATCATCGCGATCGCCTCGAACTTGGCGGTGACAGGGGCGCGCACAGGCTCCAGGACTCGAATGCAGTTGTCGAACCAGGCCAGGCTCTCTGGGCCGACACCCGACGGCCGGTGACTCACCTCGATCAGCCACGGGTGCGCACGGTGCAGCGCCAACTGCCGGCGGCCCAACAGCAGCATCGAGTCCAGCCAGCCCCCCTCGGCCTCGGGATACGGCCGCAACTCCCCCACGACCCGGTCGGTCATCAGGTCCAGGAGATCGTCGCGCGACGACAGGTAGCGGTAGAGGGACCCGGCTCCGGTGCCGAGCGCGCCGGCGACAGCCCGCATCGACACCGCGGCAAGCCCTTCGGTGTCCGCCAGGGCGATGGCGGCCACGACGATGGCGTCCCGGCTGTGCGCCGGAGCGGGCCCACGGCTGCCGCGTTCGGGCCTGCTCCAGATCGGCTGCCGGGTGGAGTCGTCGTCGTCGGCCTTCGTGGATGCGTCGCTCACTGATCTACTGTAAACTGCAAACGTCGTTCGCAGTTGTTGTCCTCGCGGAAGGGTGGACGATCATGGAGCGGATCAACGCACGGGACGGCGCGAGCATCGTGCTGCACTCCACCGGAGACGGGCCCGGGATCGTCGTGGTGCACGGCGGTGGGGTCACCATCGACGTCTACCGCCGGCTGGCGACGACGCTCGCCGACCGGTTCACCGTGCACCTCTACAACCGACGGGGACGGGCCGACGCGCCACCCCGGTCGATGCCCTACACCTTCGAACAGGACATCGACGACCTCGCCGTGGTGCTGGAGCACACCGGGTCCGGAAACGTCATCGGCCACAGCTCCGGCGGTTTCATCGCACTGGAGGCCGCGCTTCGGCTGCCGATCGACCGGCTCGCCCTCTACGACGCCGCGATCTGCATCGACGGCAGGTTCCCGTCGGCGTGGCTCGCATCCGCCCAGGCGGCACTGCGGGCCGGTGACATCGCCCGGGGCCTCGCCATCACCGCCGCCGGGGTCAATCCACAGATGGCGGCGGGAAAGCTTCCGCTCGGTGTACGAATCGCGATCATTCGCGCGTTCATGCGTACGCAGATCGGCCGGACCATGGCCGAACTGCTGCCGATGACGCTGGAGGAATCGGCGCTGATCCGGGCACACGACGGTCCGGCCAGCCAGTGGGCCGGGGTGACCGCCGAGGTGCTGCTGGCCTGTGGTGCCGACGGCCCGCCCTACTACCCGGGTCTGAACGCTGCGCTGGCCCGCGCGCTGCCGCGGGCCCGGACACTGACGATTCCGCGCAGCGGTCATGACGCCATCAACCGGGCGTACCCCAGGATGGTCGACCCGCTCGCCGACTTCTTCGCGGCCCCCGTGACGCCGGAGCGGACGAGCCACGCCTGAGCGGGTCGCGCGATCACCCACGGTCATTGATCTTGGCTAGGCTGGCGGGCATGCCCGCCGCCCCCGTGCCCGCCCAGCGAGGTGAGCCGGCTCCGTCCGCGCACCACCGATCCGGTTGGGCTGACCGCTGCGCCCGGCTCGCCGGGGCGCGCCCGTTCGAGGTCGTCATCGTCGTGCTCATCCTCGCCAACGGGGTCGTCCTCGGTCTGGAGACGTACGACGGCCTGATCCGGGCGGGCGCGGCACTGCACTGGCTGGAGTTGTTCTTCCGCGCCGTCTTCGTCGTCGAGATCGGCGTCCGGCTGGCGGCCTACGGCAAGCGTCCGCAGGACTTCTTCCGGCACGGTTGGAACGTCTTCGACTTCGTGGTGATCGCGGCGATCTTCATACCGGGCCTGCACGGCGACCCAGCACTGCTCCGCGTCGTACGGGTCGCCCGCATGGTCCGGTTGGTGCGGTTCTCGCCGGGCCTGCGGACCATCGTCTCCGCGCTGTGGCGCAGCCTGCCGGGCGTCACCGGCTTCCTCGCCCTGGCCGTGGTGACGCTCTACGTGTACGGCATGGCCGGCTGGCTGATCTTCGGCAGCAGGTATCCGGAACAGTACGGCGACATCGGCCGCTCCCTGCTGACGTTGTTCGTGCTGCTGTCGCTGGAGACGCTGCCGGACCTCATCGAGCAGGGCATGGCAATCTCGCCGTGGACGCTGCTCTACTACGTCAGCTACGTGATCGTCACCGTCAACCTGCTGCTCAACATCCTCATCGCGGTCATCGTCAACTCGATGGAGGAGGCACGCCGGTTGGAGATGACCGAGCGACTGGCTCCCGACTACGACGAGGACGGCGACGGCGTACCGGACGAGGTGGACCGCATCGCGATCACCCAACGGTTGGACGACCTGCGGGCGGTCATCGCCGAGTTGGAGCGGGAGCTGCGGATCGACCGGGACGACGGGCACGGACGGCCCCACCGGGACGGCGCCCGTACCAGACGGTAATCCGACGCTCGCGCTGCGTCCTCCAGTTCGGATAGTCTCGACGGCGGTCCCACCCGGTCTGGCTGAAGGGACACCGACATGACGACCAGTGTCGACAACATTCAATCCGACACCGATCTCGCAGACCGGCTCGACACGGTCATCGACGAGGTGATCCGCCCGCAGGCCGCGACCGTCGACCGGGAGGGCGCCTTCCCCCGGCCGGGGGTCGACGCCCTCGCCGCGGCCGGCCTGCTGGGCCTGGCCTCCTCGACCGAGGTCGGCGGCAGCGGCCAGGGCATGCGGGCGGCCGCCGACGTCATCGAACGGCTCGCCGCCGAGTGTGGGTCCACGGCGATGGTGCTGCTCATGCACTACGCGGCGACCGCCGTCATCGAGGCGCACGGCCCGCGCGAGGTCCGCACGGCCATCGCCACCGGCGGTCATCTCACCACCCTGGCCTTCTCCGAGTACGGCTCGCGCAGCCACTTCTGGTCGCCGACCGGCGCCGCCAGCGCCGACGACGACGGCAGCGTCCGCCTCGACGCCCGCAAGAGCTGGGTCACCTCGGCCGGCGAGGCCGACAGTTACGTCTGGTCGAGCCTCCCGCTGTCCGCCGACGCCGGTCCGATGACGCTGTGGCTCGTGCCGGCCGGCAGCGCCGGCCTGAGCGTGACCGGCGACTTCGACGGGCTCGGCCTGCGTGGCAACGGCTCCCGGCCGATGACCGCCGAGGGGCTCCGGATCCCGTCGGCGGCAATGCTCGCCGCCGACGGCGCCGGGCTCGACACCGCGCTCGGCGCGGTCCTCCCCTGGTTCCTGGTGCTCAACGGCGCGTTCTGTCTCGGTCTCGCCGACAGCGCGGTCGCCGAGGCCGGCCGGCACCTCACCGGGACGACGCTCACGCACACCGGGGCCGCCCTCTGCGACGCGCCCGTCACCCGACGTGACCTCGCCCGCCTGATCATCCGCACCGAGGCGCTGCGCGCCTTCCTGGGCGACACCCTCACCGCGCTGGAGACCGGCCGCGACGACGCGATGCTGCGGGTGCTGCAGGTCAAGGCGCTCGCCGGCGAGACCGCCGCAGATGTCACCGACGGCGCGATGCAACTCTGCGGTGGCAGCGCGTTCCGCAAGGAGTTGGGCCTTGAGCGCCGTTTCCGTGACTCGCGCGCAGCCCGGGTGATGGCCCCGACCACCGACGCCCTGCACGACTTCGTCGGTCGCGTCGCCACCGGGCTGCCGCTGCTCGACGAGGCCAATCGCTGATGTCGACGCCAACCGTCCTGATGGGCGCGGTCGCGTACGACCCCAAGGTGGTGACCATCTGGGAGGGCTTCCGCGCCTGGCTGCGCGGGCGAGGCCTGGACTTCGACTTCGTCCTCTACTCGCACTACGAGCGACAGGTCGAGGATCTCGTCGCCGGGCGGATCGACGCGGCGTGGAACTCTCCCCTGGCCTGGCTGCGGGCCGAGCGACTGGCGGCCGCCAACGGCACGGCTGTCCGCGCGCTCACGATGCGTGACACCGACCAGGACCTCACCTCGATCGTGGTGGTCCGCGCCGACTCGCCGGTGCGGCAGGTCGCGGACCTCGCGGGGATGCTGGTCGCCGTCGGCGCGGTCGACAGTCCACAGGCGACGCTGATTCCGCTGGGTCACCTCGCGGCCGCCGGGGTCGAGGTCGACGTGCGCCGTTTCGACGTCGGCGTCGGCCTGCACGGCGATCACATCGGCGGCGAGCGTGACGCGGCCCGCGCCCTGGTGGCCGGCGAGGTCGACGCCGCCTGCATGATCGACGCCAACCACCTGGCGTTCGTCCAGGAGGGCACGCTGCCACCCGAGGGCACCCGGATCATCGCGCAGACCGCCCGGTACGACCACTGCAACATGACGGTCCGGCAGCCGGAGTCCGCCGGGGTCCGGCTCTTCGGGACGCTTCTGCTCGGCATGTCGTACGCCGATCCGCAGGTGCGCCCGCTGCTCGACCTGGAGGGGCTGACGGCCTGGAAGGACGGCCGCACCACGGGGTATGACCTCCTCGCCAGGGCGGTCGACGCCACCGGGTTCTTCTCGCCCGACGGGCGGGTGACGGCCACGGACTACCGGCCGTGAGCGCGGCCCCGGCTGCCGACGTCGAGGTCCACCTCGGCGACCTGGGCTTCGGCCGGGGAGCGCACCTACTCGTCCAACGTGCTCTGGCGGGGCTGCCGCCCGGCGGCCGGTTGGCGGTCTCCGGGCGCGACCCGGCGTTGCCCGTGCACCTGCCCGCCTGGTGTCGTGGTCGGGGTCATCGGGTCGAATGGCCGGCCCTGGGCGACCGGAGCGAGCTGGTGGCTGTGGTCGTCCGGGGTACGGCGGATGACGACCGCTGGTTCGGCGCGGAGCGGGCCGGGCCCGCCCTTCCGTCGGCACTGAGCAGCCGCCCGCCGGCGCGGTGGGGGCTCGGCGCCCGGGGCGCGCTGCTCGAAGCCGGTGGTCCCGAGGCCCGGTTCGACCTGGACGACCGTGACCTGGTGTGGGCCGATGTCGCTCCGCACCTGTACGCCCAGGCGGCCGCGCGACAGTGGGATCCGCAGACCGCGGTGCCGTGGGCCGATCCGTTCGCGCTGCCGGCCGATGTCGAGGCCGCGGTGGTGCAGGTGATGACGTACCTGGTCGAGAACGAGCAGGCCGCGCTCGTCGTGCCGGCCCGGTTCGTGGGGCGCATCCACCCGCACTTCCGTGAGGTGGTGCAGCTTCTCGCGGTGCAGATGGCCGACGAGGCGCGGCACATGGAGGTGTTCAGCCGACGGGCGCTGCTGCGGGGCACCGAGCTGGGCACGTCGTCAGCCGGCGGCCGGCACTCGCTCTTCACGCTCGTCGCGGAGTCTGACTTCGCGCTGGCCTCGTTCCTGCTCTCCGTACTCGGTGAGGGCAGCTTCGTCGACCTGTTGTCGTTCCTGCACCAGAATGCCCCGGACCCGGTGACGCGCCGGGTCTGTTGGCTCGCTATGCAGGACGAGCGCCGGCACGTGGTGTTCGGCATGGCGCACCTGGAGCATCAGGCGCAGCTAGATCCGCTGCTGCGGGATCGGCTGCGGGCGGCGATCCACCGCCGCCACGACGCGCTCGTCGACACCGCGGGCCTGAACGCGGACGTCTTCGACGCGCTGGTGGTGCTCGCGGCGGGTGGCTGGCACCCCGACGACGTGTCCGCCGGCTTCGATCGGGTGCAGGCTCTGCAACACGCGATGGATCAGGGCCGCCAGCGCCGACTGGTCCGGCTGGGTTTCCGTCCCGACGAGGCCGCCGCGCTCTCCGCCCTGCACACCCGCAACTTCATGTGAGCGACCCCCGCGCCGGCCGTGGCATGCGCGGGGGTCGAGGTACGGCAGTTCAGCGACCTCTGGTCACTGACCGAGCAGGGTCCGGATCTTCTGCGCGTAGCCGGCCACCGTGAAGTCGGGGCTGACGGAGTCCACCAGGATCAGGTCGTTGATGGTGTGGTTGACGCGCAGCGGCAGGATCGCCTGGTATTCGGCGGAGTTGTACCAGGCCTTCGCGGTCTCCGCGTCCGGGAACTCGATCAGGACGGCCGAGCCCTCCCAGGAGCCCTCGATGATCTGCACCTCGGCGTCCAGGACGAGCCACTTGCCGCCGTACGCCTTGGTGGTGGCCTCTACCTGCTCCAGGTAACGCAGGGACTCCTCGGTCGGCACTCCGCCGGGGATACGCAGGTGGTTGATCAGGTACGTGCTCATGTCTCACTCCTCAGAGGTGGTTGACCGGTCGAATGCGTACGACCGGTCGTCTTATAACTGGTAGACGCCGCGACCTAGGAGACACCGCGGCTGTTACGGGTTGGATCCGGCGAGGATCACGTGAGGATCCGCGCCGTGGTGATCGCGAAGAACTCGTGGACGGCTGCCGGGTCACCGGATGCCTTCGCCCGCGCCGCCGCACCCTCGTAGCTGGAGACGACGAATCCGGCGAGCTCCCGCGCGGGCTCCTCTCCGTGCAGCTCACCGGCAGCACGGGCCTGCTCGATGGCCACGGCGAGGGCGGCGACCCAGCGGCCGAAGCCGGCGTCGACCGCGTCCCGCAGAACGCCGCTGTGGGCCGGGATCTCGGTGGCGAAATTGCCGAGCAGGCAACCACGGTCACCCATGGTGTCGCTGAGACCGGTGATGAAGCGGAGGTGGTTGGTGATCCGCTCGAGCGGCGTGGCGCCCTGCTTCTCGTCGAGCATTTCCAACCCCATGGCCGCGGAGTACCTCGCCACCGAGTTGAGGGCGAGGTCCTCCTTGCTGGCGAAGTGGTTGTAGAAGGTGCCCTTGGGCGCCCCGGCGGCGGCCACGATGTCCTGGACGCTCGTTCCGTTGTAGCCGCGCAGGTGGAACAGGTCCAACGCGGCGTCGGACAGCCGCTGCCTGGTCCCGGCGGAGGCTGGTGACTTCGGTCGTGGCATCTCCTGGCACTCCTCTCCCCCGGGGTTCCGGCTGGCTGACAGACACCACAATATGACCGGTCGTCTCGGAATGCCAGTGCTGTGATCACCGTCATCGGGAAGTACGGTGGAACGGCCATGAACCCGGAGTCCAGCGCGATCCGCCAGGAACTGCTGCGGCTGCGCGCGCAGACCGAAACTCAGGCCACCGCCCTGGACCGCGACCTACGGGGCCTCTTCGAGGCGTCCCGGTCGTCCAACGCCGATGACGAACACGACCCCGAGGGCAGCACGATCGCCCTCGAACGCGCACAGCTCACCGCCGTCCTGGACGCGACGCGCCAACGCCTGGCCGAGCTGGACGTCGCGCTGCAACGGGTCGACGACGGCAGCTACGGCGTGTGCGAACGGTGCTCCCGTCTGATTCCCGCCGAGCGGCTCGTCGCCCGCCCGTCGGCGCGTACGTGCGTCGCCTGCGCCAACCGGCGGTGACGGCCCCCGTCGACCGGGCAGGTGACGGGGACCGTCGATGGGACAGCTGAGGAGAGCTTTCGTCGTAGTCGGTGATCAGCTGGCGCAACAGCCGCCCAGCTGACCGTCGGCGGGGTTGCTGTTGCACACGCCGGTTTCGGGCAGGTCGAGCTGGACGTCACGAGCGGCCACCCAGTCCCCGGCGAGGGCGGCGACGACGGAGCGAACCTGCTCGTAGCCGGTGGCCATGAGGAACGTCGGCGCCCGACCATAGGCCTTCATGCCGACGGCGTAGTAGCCGCTCTCCGGGTGGGCGAGTTCGTCCACGCCGTGCGGCGCAACGGTGCCACAGGAGTGCTCGTTGGGGTCGATCAGCGGGGCCAGAGCGCGGGTGGCGCCCAGGACCGGGTCCAGGTCCAGACGCAGCTCAGCGGCGATGGAGTGGTCGGGGCGGAAGCCGGTGGCAGCGACGATCCGGTCGACGGTGACCGACTCGTCGTTCCCGCCGGCGTGCCGCACGACGACGCGCACGCGACCGTCTGCCGGGGTGAGCGTATGGACGGCGAATCCGGTGAGCAGCCGGATCCGCCCGGCGTCGACGTGCGTACGCAGCCGTAAGCCCAGGGCGCCGCGGGCGGGCAACGCGTCGGCCGCCGCGCCGCCGTAGGTACGCGCCGGCGAGGCGGTCCGGATCGCCCAGGTCACCTCGGTGCCCGGTGCGGATTCGGCCAGTTCCGCCAGGGACAGCAGCGTGTTGGCGGCCGAGTGGCCGGAGCCCACGACCAGGGTGTGCCGGCCGACGAACCGGTCCCGGTCGACACCGAGCACGTCCGGCAGCGCGTGCTCCAGGTACGCCGTCGCGTCCGCCTCACCCCGCGCGGGCAGGCCGGAGGCACCGAGGACGTTCGGCGTACGCCAGGTGCCGGTGGCGTCGATGACGGCACGGGCGAACAGTTCGTCGCCGTTGGCGAGGCAGAGCAGGAACGGTGCGGTGTCGCGTCCGGCGGTGCGCAGCCGGTCGAGGCCGAGGCGGCTGATCGCCTCGACGCGTGCCCCGTACCGCAGGTGCGGCTTGAGCTGCGGCAACTCCGCGAGGGGCTGGAGGTAGTCGCCAACCAGTTCCGCGCCCGTCGGCAGTGCCTCCGGGTCGGGGGCGACCCAGCCGGCCTCGTCGAGGAGCCGGCGGGCGGCCGGGTCGATGTTGAAACGCCACGGTGAGAAGACGCGCACATGCCCCCACTGCCGTACGGCGGCGCCCGGGGTGTCGCCGGCTTCGAGGACGGTGAAGGTCAGGCCGCGCTCGTGCAGGTGTGCGGCTGCGGCGAGACCGGTCGGACCGGCGCCGATCACCACGACAGGAAGGTCGTCCGGGGCACTCATCACACAACTCCTCTATCTAGAAGACTGTCGAAGCAAAGAGGCGGGCGGCGGCCCGGCTTCCGGGGCCAGGATCGGTCAGGTGATGACGCGACTGCGTCGCTCGAGCAGGACGACGTCGCGCCAGCGGCCGTGGTGGCGACCGACCCGTTCGCGTACGCCGACGACCCTGAACCCGGCCCGCTGGTGCAGTGTCAGGCTCGCGGTGTTCTCCGGGAAGACGCCGGACTGGATCGTCCAGATGCCGGCGGCCTCGGTGGAGGTGATCAACTCGTCCAGCAGCAGTCGGGCGATGCCACGGCCCTGGGCAGCCGGGTCCACGTAGACGGAGTGTTCGACGACACCGGCGTACACCGGGCGGGTCGAGGTGGGTGTGACGGCGATCCAGCCGAGGGCGGTGCGGTCGCCGTCGATGGCCACGAAGCGATGCGCGCTCAGCCGCGCGGTGTCGAACGCCGCCCAGGTCGGGGCGGTGATCTCGAAGCTGGCGTTGCCGGCGTCGAGGCCGGCCTGGTAGATCGCCAGGACCCGGTCGGCGTCGGCGGCGACCATGGGACGCACGGTGATGTCGACCATCAGCGGGTTCCCTCCCGGAAGACGTCGGACGCCTGACTCGACGTCCGTCGAAACAGACAGTTGCACGCTGATTAGATCAATGTCAACCTAGAGGAATGTCGAATCAAGCGGCGCCGGCCGTGGACGTGCCCTGCTGCCCTCCCCTGACCGAGCGACGCGTACCGGCCGAGGCCGCCGCGGTGCTCGCGTCCGCGTTCAAGGCCCTGGGCGACCCGGTGCGTCTGCAACTGATGTCGATGATCGCTTCCGCGGAGAGCGGGGAGATCTGCGTCTGCGATCTGACCCCCGCGTTCGACCTGACCGGCCCGACCATCTCGCACCACCTGAAGACCCTGCGTGAAGCGGGGCTCGTCGACGCCGAGCGTCGGGGCACCTGGGTCTACTACCGCGCCCGACCGGCCCTCCTGCGCCAACTCGCCACCCTGCTCACCGTCGCACCGGCCGCATGAGCACCACAATCCGGAGCGATTCGCCGGAGATCGCCGTGGTCGGCCGCCTCTCCCGACTCGACCAGTTCCTACCGGTCTGGATCGGGCTGGCGATGGTTGCCGGGCTGCTCCTCGGCCGACTGATCCCCGGCCTGAACAGCGCGCTCGACTCGGTGACGATCGGCGGGATCTCGCTGCCGATCGCGATCGGCCTTCTGATCATGATGTACCCGGTGCTCGCGAAGGTCCGCTACGACCGACTCGACACCGTCACCGGCGACCGCCGACTGCTGATCTCCTCGCTGGTCCTCAACTGGCTCATCGGACCCGCCGTGATGTTCGCCCTGGCCTGGATCTTCCTGGCCGACCAGCCCGCGTACCGGACCGGTTTGATCATCGTCGGCCTGGCCCGCTGCATTGCCATGGTGATCATCTGGAACGACCTGGCCTGCGGCGACCGGGAGGCCGCCGCCGTCCTGGTCGCCCTCAACTCCGTCTTCCAGGTCGTCGCCTTCGGCCTGCTCGGCTGGTTCTATCTCTCGGTGCTCCCCGGCTGGCTGGGGTTGTCCGGCGCCGAGTTGACCATCTCGGCCTGGGACATCGCCCGCAACGTGCTCATTTTCCTGGGCATCCCGCTGCTCGCCGGTTACCTGACCCGCCGTCTCGGCGAGCGTGCCAAGGGCCGCGACTGGTACGAGGCCCGTTTCCTGCCGCGGATCGGCCCGGCCGCCCTCTACGGACTGCTGTTCACGATCGTGATCCTGTTCGCTCTGCAGGGAGACGCCATCACCAGCCGACCCCTGGACGTGGTCCGCATCGCGCTGCCCCTGCTGGTGTACTTCGCGCTCATGTGGGCCGGCTCCTACGCCCTCGGCCGGGCCATCGGTCTCGGCTACGAGCGCACCACCACCCTGGCCTTCACCGCTGCCGGCAACAACTTCGAACTCGCCATCGCCGTCGCGGTCGGCACCTTCGGCATCGCCTCCGGGCAGGCCCTCGCCGGGGTCGTCGGCCCACTGATCGAGGTGCCCGTCCTGGTCGGGCTCGTCTACGTCTCCCTCTGGGCACGCCGCCGGTTCTTCACCACCGCGCACTCCGCAACCGCGTAACCCGGAAGGAAACCCCTGATGAGCGACAAGCCCAGCGTCCTGTTCGTCTGCGTGCACAACGCCGGCCGTTCCCAGATGGCCGCCGGCTGGCTGCGCCACCTCGCCGGCGACACCGTCGAGGTCCGCTCGGCCGGCTCCGCGCCGGCCGAGACGGTCAACCCCGCCGCCGTGCAGGCCATGAGGGAGGTCGGCATCGACATCACCGACCAGACCCCCAAGATCCTGGAGTACGCGACCGCGCAGTCCTCTGACGTCATCGTGACGATGGGCTGCGGCGACACCTGCCCGGTCTTTCCCGGCAAGCGCTACGAGGACTGGAAGCTCGACGACCCGGCCGGCAAGGGCGTCGAGTCCGTCCGCCCGATCCGCGACGAGATCCGCACCCGGGTGGAGCAGCTCCTCACCGAGCTGAACCCCGTCGCCTGACGTGCGGGGTGCACCCGCCACGCCCGGGTGTCCTCAACGGCTCCCGGCGTAGATGGCACGGTCACCGAGCTCCTCCTCAATGCGGATGAGCTGGTTGTACTTGGCGGTGCGGTCGGAGCGCGACAGCGAGCCGGTCTTGATCTGACCGCAGCCGACGCCCACGGCCAGGTCAGCGATGGTGGTGTCCTCGGTCTCCCCGGACCGGTGCGACATCACCACCCGGTAGCCCGCCTTGTGGGCGGCGTCCACCGTCGCGAGGGTCTCGGTGAGCGTGCCGATCTGGTTGACCTTGACCAGGATGGCGTTGGCGTAACCGCCGGCGATCCCGTCGCGCAACCGGTCGACGTCGGTGCAGAAGACGTCGTCGCCGACCAACTGCACGCGCTCCCCCGCCATCGCGGTCAGCCGCTTCCAGCCATCGAAGTCGTCCTCCGCCATCGGGTCCTCGATCGAGCTGATCGGGTAGCGGGCAACCAGGTCGAGCAGGTAGTCGATGTGCTCCTCGACGGTGCGCTTGCGTCCCTCCCCGACGTAGTCGTAGACACCCGCGCGGAAGAACTCCGAGCTGGCCGGGTCGAGGCAGATCAGCATGTCGGTCCCGGGCTCGTAGCCGGTGTCCTCGATCGCCCGCAGCACGAACCGCAGCGCCTCGTCGGCGTTCGTGAAGTTCGGCGCGAAGCCGCCCTCGTCACCGACGCTGGTGCTGTGGCCGGCCGCGGCCAGGGACGCCTTGAGGGTGTGGAAGACCTCCGAACCCATCCGGACCGCCTCGGCGAAGGTCGGCGCTCCGACCGGGGCGATCATGAATTCCTGGAAGTCGATCGGGTTGTCGGCGTGCGCGCCACCATTGATGATGTTCATCATCGGCACCGGCAGCAGGCGGGCACCGACGCCACCGACGTAGCGGTAGAGCGGCTGCCGGTGAGCCAGCGCCGCCGCCTTCGCGGTCGCCAGGGACACCGCCAGGATCGCGTTGGCGCCCAGCCGACCCTTGTCCTTCGAACCGTCGAGAGCGATCATCGTCTCGTCGATCAGCGCCTGGTCCTCCGCGTCGAGGCCGACCACGGCGTCGGCGATCTCGCCGTTGACCGCGGCGACGGCCGTACTGACGCCCTTGCCGTGAAAGCGCGTCCGATCTCCGTCGCGCAGCTCGACCGCCTCGTTCGCCCCCGTCGACGCGCCGGACGGAACGGCGGCCCGGCCGACCGACCCGTCGGCGAGGACCACATCCGCCTCCACCGTCGGGTTACCCCTGCTGTCGAGGATCTGCCGACCACGCACCCGACTGATTGCCGTCATCACACACTCCCTGTTCAGGATGCCTTTTCGCAGCCAGACTGGCAGGAAACGGCGGCCGTGACACCGCGACGATGAACACGTTGACCCGTACCCTGGGGTGCGGGTTTAGGGTCGCAGGATGCGGGTGGGTGAGCTGGCACGCCGGACCGGGACCACGGTCCGGGCGCTGCGGTACTACGAATCGGCCGGGCTGGTCGTCCCGCGGCGGCTGGGCAACGGCTACCGCGAGTACGACGCGATCGCCGTACGGCTGGTGGCGCAGATACGCGAGCTGATGGCGCTCGGTCTCACCGTCGAGGAGACCCGCCCGTTCGTGGAGTCGATCGCCGGTGGTTCCGACGACTCCGACGTGTGCGCGGCGGCGGTGGCCACCTACCGCAGCACGATCACCAACCTGCAGGAACGGATCGGCAAGCTGACCGCCCAGCGGGACGCGCTGGACGCTCGCCTCGACGCGGCCGCGACTCAGGTCGTACCCGGCGTTCACCCGGTCGACGCCGACCCCACCGCGCTGGTCGGCACCAGATTGCCCCAGCTGTCGTTCTACGGCACCGACGGCCGCCCGGTCGATCTCGGCGCGCTCGGCGCCGGGCGGAGCGTCATCTTCGTCTACCCCCTTACCGGGCGGCCGGGCGTTGACCTGCCCAACGGGCTGCTGGAGATCCACGGCGCCCGCGGCAGCACCGAGCAGGCCGCCTGGTTCCGCGACCACCACGCGGAACTCCGGGCGGCCGGCGCTGCCCGGGTGTACGGCCTGTCGGCGCAGTCGACCGGCTATCAGCGTGAACTCGCGCACCGGCTGCGGCTGCCCTACCCGCTGATCCCCGACCCGAGGCTGACCCTGGCCGACGCACTGCGTCTGCCCACCCGCACCGCAGGTGACATGACGCTCTACGAGCGGCTGACCCTGATCATCGCCGACGGCGAGGTGGAACATGTCTTCCATCCGATTCCGGACCCGGCGTCGCACCCCCTGCACGTAATGCGGTGGCTCACCAAGCGACGCCAGGCTCCCGGATCGGTTGCCGCCTAGAAGTCGTCGTCGAAGGCGACCGTGCCGGTCACCCCGACCTGGTACGCCGACACCCGCCGCTCGAAGAAGTTGGACAGCTCCTGCACGTCCTGCAACTCCATGAAGGCGAACGGGTTGCTCGACCCGTAGTGCGGGGCGATGCCGAGTTGGGCGAGGCGGCGGTCGGCGACGTGCTGGAGGTACTCCCGCATGTCGGTCAACGTCAGACCGGGCACACCGTGGCCCAACAGGTCCTCGGCGAACTGCACCTCACACTCGACAGCCTCGGTCAGCATCTGCCGAACCTGGTCGGCGAGGTCGTCGTCGAACAGGTCCGGCTCCTCGCCGCGGACGGTGTCGACGACGTCGAACGCGAACGCCATGTGCATGGACTCGTCACGGAACACCCAGTTGGTGCCGGAGGCCAGGCCGTGCAGCAGGCCACGGGAACGCAGGAAGTAGACGTAGGCGAACGCTCCGTAGAAGAACAGCCCCTCGATGCAGGCGGCGAAGCAGATCAGGTTGAGCAGGAACGTGCGCCGGTCCTCCCGGGACCGCAACTCCCGCAGGTCGTTCAACGAGTCGATCCAGCGGAAGCAGAACTCAGCCTTGCGGCGGATCGAGGGGATGTTCTCGATCGCGGCGAAGGCGGCGAACCGCTCATTCTCGTCGGGCACGTACGTGTCGAGCAGGTTGAGGTAGAACTGGACGTGCACGGCCTCCTCGAACAACTGCCGGGACAGGTAGAGGCGACCCTCGGGGCTGTTGACGTGCTGGTAGAGGTTGAGCACCAGGTTGTTCGCGACGATCGTGTCGCCGGTGGCGAAGAACGCGACCAGCCGGCTGACCAGGTGCCGCTCAGCCGGCGACAGCTTGTCCAGGTCGGCGAGGTCGGCGTGCAGGTCGACCTCCTCGACCGTCCAGGTGTTGCGGATGGCGTCGCGGAACCGGTCGAAGAAGTGCGGGTAGCGCATGGGACGGAGGGTGAGGTCCATCCCGGGGTCGAGCAGCATGTGCGTGGTCCTCGGGTCGGCGGTGGTGTCGGCGATCATGTCGGCGGTGCTCACTGGCAGGCCTCGCACGACTCGGGGTTCTCCAGCGAGCAGGCCAGCGCCTCCGCGTCGACCGTGACGGGTGCGACGGCGCTGACGGTGGCCTGCTGGATCCGGGTGGCGGGGCGCGAGCGCAGGTAGTAGGTGGATTTCAGCCCGGCCTTCCAGGCGTACAGGTACATCGAGGAGAGCTTGCCGATGGTCGGTGCGGCCAGGAACAGGTTCAGCGACTGCGACTGGTCGATGAACGGGGCGCGGGCGGCGGCCAGGTCGATCAGCGCCCGCTGCGGCAGTTCCCATGACGTGCGGAACAGCTCCCGGACGCCGGCTGGCAACTCCGCGATCTCCTGCACCGACCCCTCGGCGCGCTTGATCGCCGACCGGATCCGGTCGGTCCACAGACCGCGGGCCTTCAGCTCGCGTACCAGAGCGGTGTTGACCTGGAGGAACTCCCCCGACAGGGTCTCGCGCTTGAACAGGTTGGACACCTGCGGCTCGATGCACTCGTAGCACCCGGCGATCGAGGCGATGGTCGCGGTCGGGGCGACCGCCACCAGCAGCGAGTTACGCAGCCCGTACGCCTCGACCCGCTCCCGCAGCGCGGCCCAGCGTGCGGTCTGCGTGCCCTCGACACCCCACAGGTCCGGTTGCAACTGGCCCCGCGCGGCCCGGGTCTGCCCGTACGCCGGATGTGCGCCGAAGCGGCGGGCCAGGTCGGCGGAGGTCTCCAGCGCGGTCAGGTACAGCTCCTCGCTGATCCGGGTGGACAGCTCCCGCGCGACCGGGGAGTCGAACGGCAGCCGCAGTGCGAAGAACACGTCCTGCAGACCCATCAGGCCGAGCCCGACCGGCCGCCAGCGGGGGTTGCTCGCCGCTGCCTGCGGGGTCGGGTAGTAGTTGATGTCGATGACCCGGTCGAGGAAGGTCACCGCGGTACGGACGGTGGCGCGCAGGCGCTCCCAGTCGATGCCGTCGTCGGTGAGGTGGGCGGCGAGGTTCACCGAACCGAGGTTGCACACGGCGGTCTCGGCGTCGCTGGACACCTCGACGATCTCGGTGCAGAGGTTGGACAGGTGCACCACGTTGCCGTCTTCGGCGGTCTGGTTGCACAGTCGGTTGGCGGCGTCCTTGAAGGTCATCCACCCGTTGCCGGTCTGGGCGAGGGTCCGCATCATCTTCCCGTACAGCTCGCGGGCCGGGACCTGCCGTACGTAGCGACCCTGCGCCTCGGCCTCCCGGTACGCGGCGTCGAAGCGCTCCCCCCACAGGTCGGGCAGTTCGGGCACCTCGTGCGGGTCGAACAGCGACCACATCTCGTCGGCCTCGACCCGGCGCATGAACTCGTCCGGGATCCAGTTGGCCAGGTTCAGGTTGTGGGTGCGCCGGGCGTCCTCGCCGGTGTTGTCCCGCAGTTGCAGGAACTCCTCGATGTCCGGATGCCACGGCTCCAGGTAGACGCACGCCGCGCCCTTGCGCCGGCCGCCCTGGTTGACCGCGGCGACACTCGCGTCCAGCGTGCGCAGCCACGGCACGATCCCGTTGGACTGCCCGTTGGTGCCGCGGATCAGTGCGCCCCGGGACCGGACCCGGGAGTACGCGATGCCGATGCCGCCGGCGAACTTGGACAGGTTGGCGACCTGGGCGTACCGCTGGTAGATCGAGTCCAACTCGTCCAGCGGCGAGTCGACCAGGTAGCAGGAGGACATCTGGGTGTGTCGGGTCCCGGAGTTGAACAACGTCGGTGAGCTGGGCAGATAAGCCAGGCTGGACATCAGTCGGTAGAAGCCGATCGCCTCGTCCGGCGTTTGGGACAACCCGCAGGCAACCCGCAGCAGCCAGTACTGCGGGGTCTCCAGCACCAGCCGGCTGGTGGGGTGGCGCAGCAGGTACCGGTCGTACACCGTGCGCAGGCCGAAGTACTCGAACCTCCGGTCGCCGTCCGGATCGATGGCGTCGTCGAGCATCGCGTCGTGAGCGGCGACGAACGCCGCGGTGTCGTCACCGATGAGCCCCTCGGCATGGCCGATCCGGATCGCCGCGCTGAACGAGGTGACGCCCTGCCGGCGCACCTCCTTGTCGACGTAGCCGGACAGGAGCCGGGCGGCGAGGCGCGAGTACTGCGGTTCCTCACCGATCATCTCGGCGGCGGTCTGGATGGACAGCCGGTCCAACTCGGCCGTCGTCGCGCCGTCGTACAGGCCGCTGATCGTGCGGGTGGCGACGCGCATCGGGTCGACGTCGGTCAGGTCGTCGGCCCACCGTTCGACCGCCCGGACGATCTTGTTCAACTCCACGGACTCGGTGCTGCCGTTGCGCTTGCGGACCTGCATCGGCGTCCGTCGCAGGGCCGCGTCGCCGCTGGCCGGGACTACCTCGGTGACTGTCACCACTCACTCCTCGCGAGTTCGAGACCTGATGGCCCTCGGACGCGTGGAGACAGACACCGGCGGACGCCACGCCATGCGGACGTGGGTCGGGTGGCGTCAGCCGTCCCACGCGGCCTCGGACCGCCGCGCAACCCGGGTTCGGGTACGTGGCGCGCTGGCAGGTCTTCGGACTCGCGGGCAGGACCGGGTTCGCCGGTCTCCTACTGGCCGTCGCTTCCCAGACCGATTGGTGGCCCAGTGCTTCTGACGGCGGTCGTTCCCACTCACCGCTGCGGGACAGTCCCGGATTTCCACCGGGTTCCCTGTTGCCTCGACCGCCCCGGATGAGCGGCCGAACCAGCTGCGCTCGACACCATATATAGGGACGCTGCCGTTGTCACACCCCACATGTCGGTCCCGGGGCGTGTCGGCGGCCGGGCTGGTGACGACCGTCACCGGCCCCGAGGGACACGCTCGGCCCGGCCGATGCGAGGCGGTGAACGCCGGCGCCGCCGAGGCCCGGACGAAGGCGTGGTGGAGCCAGAAAGGTGCGATGTATCGAGTCAACAGATGTAAAGAATCCTGCTCATACTTCGCCGTCAATGTTTCCGTCCTGAATGAACATCTTATCTTCACGGGTCCTATCCGGATCCTCTTGTCAATGCCTCGACCGGGACGAGCCGACGCCCGCAGCCCGGGAATGCCCAGAAAAATCGACTACGGGGGCGGCGTCCACCAGCACGAGGCCTGCCACCGCAGCCCACGGCGGGCACCCGCCAACCGGTAGCGTCGTCAAAAGCAGACCATTCGAAACATTGGATGTCTGTGGCCGGGGGGTGATCGACATCGTTGACGGGCCGGATCCGCCCTCCGTATACTCCCAGTGATCATCTGATCTTTGGCCTAGCCGGGCGAGGAGCGCATGCCGCAGATCACTGCCGTCACCGTCGAGGACGTCCGCTTCCCCACCTCCCTGACCGCTGACGGCTCCGACGCCATGAACAAGGACGGCGACTACTCGGCGGCCTACGTCGTTCTGCACACCGACGGCGTCGACAGCGTGGGTGCGCCGCTCGCGGGCCACGGTCTGACCTTCACCATCGGCCGGGGCAACGACATCGTCGTCGCGGCGGCGGTCCATCAGGCACAGAGCCTCGTGGGCCTGGACGTCGCGACGATGGCAGCGGACATGGGTGCGGTCTACCGCCTCCTCACCTCCGACTCGCAGCTGCGCTGGCTCGGGCCGGAGAAGGGCGTCGTCCACCTGTCGCTGGCCGCCGTGCTGAACGCGTCGTGGGACCTGGTCGCCCGGCTCGCCGACAAGCCGCTGTGGCGGCTGCTCGTCGACATGTCCCCCGAAGAACTCGTCGACATCGCGGACCTGCGCTACCTGTCCGACGCGCTGACCCGGGACGAGGCACTGGCCATCCTGCGCGCCAAGGAGAGCACGAAGGCCGATCGTCTCGCCGAGCTCGACCGGACCGGCTACCCCGCCTACACCACCTCCGCCGGCTGGCTCGGCTACGGCGACGACAAGCTGCGCCGGCTGTGTCAGGAGGCGGTGGACAGCGGCTACGGCTACGTCAAGCTCAAGGTGGGCGCCAACCTCGACGACGACATCCGCCGGTGCGGGATCGCCCGCGAGATCCTCGGCCCACACCGCAACCTGATGATCGACGCCAACCAGGTGTGGGACGTCGGACAGGCCATCGAGTGGGTGAAGGCCCTCGCCCAGTTCGAGCCACTGTGGATCGAGGAGCCGACCAGCCCCGACGACATCCTGGGCCATGCGGCCGTCCGCCGCGCCGTCGCTCCCATCGGAGTCGCCACCGGCGAACACTGCCACAACCGGGTGATGTTCAAGCAGCTGTTCCAGGCCGGGGCCATCGACTTCTGCCAACTGGACACCGGCAGGCTGGCCAGCATCAACGAGATCGTCGCCGTGCTGCTCCTCGCCGCGAAGTTCGACGTCCCCGTCTGCCCACACGCCGGCGGTGTCGGGCTGTGCGAGATGGTGCAACACGTCTCGGTGCTCGACTACGTCTCGATCTCGGGAGATCTCACCGACCGTGTCACCGAGTTCGTCGACCACCTGCACGAGCACTTCACCGACCCGTGCATCGTCCGCGACGCCGGTTCGGGCAGCGGTTACGTCCTGCCCAGCCAGCCCGGCTACTCCACGCGGATGCGTCCCCAGTCGGTCGCGCTCTACCGCTTTCCCGACGGCCCCTACTGGGCTGCGGCACAGCCGACTACCGTGTCATCTCCGGAGCCGTACGTGATCGCGGGTGGAACGGCCACCCCCGCCGGCCGCTAGGAGGTGTCATGTCGCGCACCGACGAGGTGGTGAACGGCATCAAGCGGATGATCCTCGAAGGAAGGTTCAAGCCCGGGGACCGGCTGCCCATCGAGAAGGACCTCGCCGAGTCGCTCGGCGTCTCCCGGGGATCGCTGCGTGAGGGGATGTCCGCCCTGTCGATCCTCGGCATCGTCAACATCCGCCAGGGTGACGGCACCTACATCACCAACCTCGACGCGCCGCAACTGCTGGCCCCGATGGGCTTCGTGGTGGACTTCCAGGGCCAGGGCGACCCACGGCACATCCACACCGTCCGGCGGCTGCTGGAGTGCGAGGCCGCCCGGTTGGCGGCGACCAGGATCACCGACGAGGCTCTCGCCCAGGCGGGAGAACTGCTCGACGAGGCGGCCCGGATCGCCGGTCGGTCACCGCAGGACCACGAGCGGATCATGGAGATCGACATCGCGTTCCACCGGATCATCGCCGTGCACGCCGAGAATCCGGTGCTCGTCGGTCTGATCGAGGCCTTCGCCGGGCGCACTCTACGCGGGCGGCTCTGGCGGAGCCTGCACGAGGAGGGCGCGGACCGGCGTACTCATGACGAACATGTCGCAATCCTGCAGGCTCTCCTGGCACGCGACCCGGAGCGGGCCCGCATCCGGATGGCCAACCACCTGATCGGGGTGGAGGAGTCGTTGCACGGGCTGCCCGACGACGGTGACACGAACGCCGAGCCCGCTCGGTTCTGAGCCGCCGTCAGCGCTCGTCGCGTTCCGCGCTGATGCTCCCGGTCATCGCCGCGACCAGATCGTCGGTGGTGACCTCGTCCGCGCTCAGCCGGGCGGCCCGCCGGCCGAGACGCAGCACCTCGACCCGGTCGGCGATCTCGAGCACCTGAGGCATGTTGTGGCTCACCAGCACCACCGACATGCCGGCGTCGCGGGCACGCCGGACGACGTCGAGCACCCGCTGGGTCTGGACCACGCCGAGCGCCGCGGTGGGCTCGTCCAGGATGACCACGCTGGTGGCCCAGATGATGGCGCGGGCCACCGCGACGCACTGCCGCTGCCCACCGGACAACATCGCGATCGGGGTGGTGACCCGGGGGATCCGGACACCCAGTTCGTCGAGGGCCGCGGCGGCACCCTGCCGCATGGCGCGCTTGTCGAGCAGCCCCAGCCGGCCGAGCGGCCCGGAGCGCAGGATCTCCCGCCCGAGGTACAGGTTGGCGGCCACGCTGAGGTCGTCGGCGACGGCGAGATCCTGGTAGACGGTCTCCACCCCTGCGCGCCGTGCGTCCAGTGGGGTGGAGAACTGGACGGGACGACCGCCCACCCGGATCTCGCCCTCGTCGGGCGGGTGCACGCCGGACAGCGTCTTGATCAGGGTGCTCTTTCCGGCGCCGTTGTCGCCGATCAGCGCGACGACCTCACCCCGGTGGACCGTGAAGTCGGCACCGCGCAGCGCCTCGACGTGCCCGAACCGCTTGACGATGCCACGAGCTTCGAGGACCGGCGGTTCGTCGGCGGTCGGCTGCCGTTCGCTGTCGGCGGTGGCCGTCGGGGTCGTGCCCATCACTGCACCGGGGGGTTGGCGCAACTCGGTTCGAGCACCGCCTTGATCTCCGCGGAGTCGATGTTCTCCTTGGTGACGAACGTGACGCCGGTGTCCGCCGACGCCAGCGGCGCCTTGTCCCGCAGGTGCTTGACCATCTTGTCGACGCCGAAGTAGCCCATCTTGAACGGGTTCTGCACGACCAGCGCCGAGATCTGGCCGCTACGCACGCCGGCGATCTCGTCCGGGGCGGCGTCCCAGCCGATGATGACCACCTTGCCCGACTTGTTCGCCGCCTGGATGGCCTGCGCGGCGCCGAGCACACTCGGCTCGTTGGCCGCGAAGATGCCGGCGAGGTTGGGGTTGGCCGTGAGGATGTTCTCGGTGACGCGTCGTGCCTCGTTGACGTCACTGCGGCTGGGCTGCTGGCCGACCAGCTTCAGGTTGGGGAACTGGGCGAGGCCGGCCTTGAAGCCGTCGACCCGCTCGGTGTTGGTCTGCGATCCGGGCTGGAACTCGACAAGTGCCACCTCGTGGTTGCCGGGGCCGAGTTCGGTGGCGAGCATCTTCGCCGCCTCGGTGGCCGACGCACGGTTGTCGGTGGCGAAGAGGGGCACGCTCGACGGCTGCGGGCTGGTGCCGGAGTCGATCATCGCGACCGGGATGTTGGCGCCGATCGCCTGGTCGGTCGCCGGTGCCAACGCGCGGGAGTCGGTCGCCGCGTAGACGATGCCGTCGACCTTCTTGGTGACGAAGTTCTGGATCAGGTTGACCTGGCCCTCGACATCGGTTTCGGTGGTCACCCCGTCCCACTGGACGGTGACGTCGCCGGCGCGCTGCGCGGCACACTCCGCCCCGGCCTTCACCGTGTTCCAGTAGTCGGCCCCGACGGCCTTCGGGACGACGGCGAGCTTCAACGGGCCACTCGCGTCCTTGGTCGCGCCATCGCCTCCGTCGCGGACGTCGACTCCGCCGCAGGCGCTGAGAAGAGCGGTCGCCGCGGCTACGGCCAACATGGCCTGTGCGCGCAGGATGGGCCGTCGCGTCCGTCGGCTGGTGGTGGTGTGCGCCATGATGCGTGTCCTTCCTCGTTCGGACTCTCGGAATGGCATGTCAACCCCGTGCTTCCAGCCGCCGTCGGCGGTACTGGTCGAAGTAGACGGCGGCCCAGATGATCAGGCCGACGATCACCTGCTGGTAGTGGATGCTGATGTCGAGCAGGACGGCGCCGTTGCGCACCAGGGCGATGAGGAACGCGCCGATGATGGTCCCGACGATCCGGCCCTGGCCCCCGAAGAGGCTGGCTCCACCGATGACCGCGGCGGCGATCACATCGAGCTCCAGCGAGATCCCATAGTTCGGCTGGCCGGAGTTGACCCGGGACGCGGCGATCATGCCGCCCAACCCGACCAGCACACCCGCCAGCACGTACACCCCGGTCAGGTGGCGCCGCACCCCGATGCCGGAGCGGCGGGCCGCCTCCAGGTTGGAGCCCATCGCGTAGGTGTACTGGCCAAAGCGCGTCTGGGAGAGCAGGAAGGCAACCCCGACGGCGACCAGGACGGTGATCACCACGGCGAACGGGATGCCGAGGATCTCCCCGTTGCCGAGCAGCTGGAAGGATCGGGGCAAACCGTAGACGCCGACCGCTCCGCTGACGATGAAGACGAGACCGCGGCCCACGGACATCGTTCCCAGCGTCGCAATGAACGGCGGAATCCGGGCCACGGTCACCAGCAGCCCGTTCAGCAGCCCGGCCAGCGCGCCGACGCCGATCGCCACGATCGTCGCCGCCCAGAGCGAGAAGCCGAGGTCGCGGACGACCATCGCGCCCGCGACGCCGGCCAGCGCGGCGATCGACCCCACGGACAGGTCGATGCCCTTCGTGATGATGACCATCGTCTGCGCCGTGGCGATGATGGCGATCACCGCGGTCTGCGCCCCGATGTTGAAGAGGTTGTCCGCGGTCAGGAAGTAGGGACTGGCGAGGGTCAACGCGATGAACAGGACCACGAGCGCGGTCGCGGCGGTCAGCTCGGAGACGGCGTGGGAGATCCGTTCCCGGAACCAATCGCTGAGTTCGCCGCGCTGCGAGCCGGCGGCTGCCTCGACCGTACTCATCGTCGGACCTCGCATGCCCGGGCACCGCCCGTAGAGATAGGTCGGATGTTTCCCTCGATCAGGCGTTACCTTGCCACGCATCTACATATGTTGCCAAGGTCTTGCCGACATGTTTTGTCAGCGATGCCCAGGCCACCACGGGCATACGTCTGATCAAACTGGCACAACCTGCGACCGATCGATCACCATGCCCAGGCGGGGAGGGGCTTTCGGCCCGTCAGGCCGCGAGCCGCTGCGGCCTCACGACGTCTCCAGCCGGTAGGCCCGACGGGCCGTCTGTCGCCAGATCGCCGCACGCTCGTCGTCGCGGAGCGGGTCCAGCAGGTCGGTGAGGGCCTCGACCCAGCGGGTGTACGAGGTGGCGAGCAGACACACCGGCCAGTCCGAGCCGAACATCAACCGGTCCGGGCCAAACACGTCGAGCGCGTGCTCGACGGCGGGCCGCACATCCGCCGTCGTCCAGGACGGGCCGTCCACTTCGGTCACCAGGCCGGAGAGCTTCGCCGTCGTGTTGGGCTCGGCGGCGAGCGTACGCAGGTCACGGGGCCAGTCGCCGAGGCCGGCACGCCCGAGCGACGGTTTGCCGAGGTGGTCCAGGACGAACCGCATCTGGGGCAGATCGCGGACGAGCCGGGTGGCCGCCGGCAGTTGGTGGTCGCGCACCAGCAGGTCGAAGGCGAGGCCAGCGGCGCCGACCGCGGCGATGCCCCGCCGGACCTCCGGGCGGTCGAGGTACGCCGGGTCAGGTTCGGATTGGACGAGGTGCCGGATCCCGACCAGCCGGTCTCCACCCCGTGCGGCCCGGAGCCGGTCGAGGCGATGGTCGACGTCGTCCGCGGTGAGGTCGACCCAGCCGACGACTCCGGCGATGAGGGGGTCGTCGGCCGCGATGCCCAGCAGTTCGGGCGTCTCCGTCCGGGCGGCGACGGACTGCACGACGACGGTCTGGGTGACCCCGACGGCCCGGGCTGCCGGGGCCAGGTCGACCGGAGTGAAGTCGTCGTCGATCACGGCCATGGTGTGCGGATCGATCCAGGGCTGCGGGTGCCGTGCCCGGACCCAGAGGTGGTGGTGCGCGTCCACGATGCCCGGTCCCGACGGGGTTTCGTTGGTCGTCATCGGACACGTCCCAGCGCGCTCACGTACACCCACACCCCGCCCAGTCATTGGTCAGACGTCCGGGTCGGCCCGGTGCTTCGGACCCATCCGGCAGTTTGACCATGTTAGCGGTAACAGGGCGCTCGCGGGTCGCAGGCGGCGCGCCACGACCAATCAAGCATCATATCTTTGACATCCACCCCCATGGCTACCCTCTCGTCGGCCCGTTCGGCTGGCGGGGCCGGGTTGACCGACTGCGGCGGCACCGATACCGTCGACCCACTATCTGCGGCGACGCGAGGGAAGCCGGTGTGAATCCGGCGCGGTCGCGCCACTGTAAGCGGTTCCTCAGTCTCACCACGGGGACCGCGAGCCAGGACGCTCGGTCGTCCGCAGCCTTGCGATGGGGACGCGTCATCCCCGGGGAGGTTCGTGTTCCATGTCTACTTCCACGTCCAGCCAGCCGTTGGTGCACCCCGCTGCCAGTGCGCGTCTGTTGTGGACGGTCCTGGCGACCGTTGCGGTGCTCAGCCTGCTGGCCTACCTCGTCGCCTTCGATCAGGGAGCCGTCTCGCGCAGCGGCATGTACCTGCACGAGCTGATGCACGACGGCCGGCATCTGCTGGGCGTTCCGTGCCACTGACAGCCACCACCGCTCCCCCGTTCGTCACCGTCCTCGTCCGTGGGCTGCTCGCCGGTCTGATCGCCGGCCTGCTCGCCGGGGCGTTCGCCTACGTCGCCGGTGAGCCGCACGTCGAGGCGGCCATCGCCATCGAGGAGGCGGCGGCGCACGCCGAGCCCGCGGCCGGTGGGCACGATCATGAGGACGCCCTGGTCAGCCGGACGGGTCAGCGCGGCGGCCTGTTCCTGGCCACCGGCCTGTTCGGCGCCGCGATGGGTGGCCTGCTGGCCACGGCGTACGCCCTGCTGTCCCGTCGGCGACGGATCTACGACGACGACGGCCGGGCGGGTCTGCTGCTGGCCGGCGCGGCACTGCTCGGCGCAGTGATCGTGCCGTTCCTGAAATATCCGGCGAACCCTCCGGCCGTCGGCGACCCGGCCACCTTCAACCAGCGCACCGTCACCTATCTGCTGATGGTGGTGCTCGGTCTGGTGGCGGTGTGGAGCGGGTCGCTGGGCTATCGGGCGGTCGGCGACGCGGCGCCGACGTGGCAACGCGCCGCTGCGGCCGCTGCCGGGTTCCTGCTGGTCACCGTGGTGGCCTACGTGGTGATGCCCTCCTTCCAGGAGGTCCCGGACGACTTCCCCGCGACTCTGCTGTGGGACTTCCGGCTGGCCTCGCTCGGCACCCAGGTGGTGCTCTGGACCGGGATCGGCCTGCTGTTCGCGGCGCTGATGCACCACGACCGGCGTCGCCGGGCCGCCGCCGCGCTGCCGGGCACGTGATCCCCACCAGCCTCCGGCTGGTCGCCCACGGTCACACCACCGCCCTGCGCCGGGCTCGGTTCGGTGGGGCGGACGACGGCTTGGACGAGGGCGGCCTGCGTGCCGCCCTCGCCCAGGCCCGCACCGAATCGGGCCGGCGCGGGCACCTGCGTGTCGACGATGCCTGCCTGTCCGGTCCGGAGGCGGCCGCCACACAGACCGCCGACGCCTTCGGTCTGCTGCCCACCATCGAAGCGGCATTGGCCGACTGTGACTACGGCGACTGGACCGGACGGTCGTTCGAGGAGATCGCCGTCGAGCAGCCGCAGGCGCTGCATGAGTGGATGTCCATACCGGACTCGGCCCCGCACGGAGGCGAATCCGTCGCGACGGTGCGGGACCGGGTCGGTCGTTGGCTGGACGGGCAACGCACACGCGGCCAGCGGATCGTCGCCGTCGCCCACCCGCTGGTGATCCGGATCGCGGTGGTCCACGCCCTCGACCTGCCGATCGCGACGTACCGGCAGTTGGACGTGGAGCCATTGGCGATCATCCGGCTCACCAGCCAGGGTGGGCGGTGGCAGTTACGACTACCCGCACCGCGAGCAGGGTGAGGAACGCCCCTCAGTGGTGCCGGTGGGGCAGGTGCAGCTCGACGGGCTCGGGCGGGAGGTCGTCGACACCGGCGGCGACGGCCTGCTGGTGGCGGCGGTGTGCCGAGGGCAGGGCGAGCGAGGCGAAGACGGCCAGGACGGCAACGCCGGCGCAGACCCAGAAGCCCGCGGTGAAGGCCCCGTCGGTGGGCAGGCCCTGCGGCGTGCTGTGCGAGGTGATGACGGCCGCGACGACCGCCGCGCCGATGCTGCTGCCGATGGTCCGCGCGATGGTGTTGACACCGCTCGCCTCACCGGTCTGCCCGGCCGGGACGCTCTCGATGATGGCGTTGGACATCGCCGCGAACGCAAGTCCGATGCCGGCGCCGGTGAGCACTCCGGAGAGCAGCACCTGCCAGGACGCGCCGTGGGCGAGGGCCGGCAGCACGAACGCGACGACGACCGCGACCGCGCCGAGGAACATCGGAACCTTGGGACCGAAGCGACGGTCCAGCAGACCCGCGAGGGGCCCGAAGACCACCATCATCAGGACGGTGGGCAGCAGGAACAGACCCGCTTGGGACACCGTCTTGCCGAACCCGTACCCGGTGGCCGCGGGGAGTTGGAGCAGGGTCGGCACGAGCACGAACGTCCCGAACATCGCGAAGCCGAGGATCAGGGCGACGAGGTCGGTGGCCCAGACACCGCGAATCCTCATCAGTCGCATGTCGATGAGCGGCTCGCGTACCCGCAGCTCGACCAGGACGAACACGATCAGCGCGACCACACCGAGCACGAACAGGCCGACGGTCTTCGTCTCACCCCAACCCCAGGCCTGCCCCTTGCTCACCGCCAGCAGCAGTGCGACCAGCGAGACCGACAGGATGCCGGCGCCGAGCATGTCGAGCCGTCCGGGCGTGCGGACCCGTGACTCGGGCATCCCGAAGACGGCCCCGAGCAGCGCGACGACGACGAGGACCAGCGGCAACCAGAACAGCCAGTGCCACGACAGGTGCTCCACGATCGGACCCGCGGCCACGATGCCGACGCCGGCACCGACACCGAAGATCGCCGACAGCAGGCCGACGGTGACGCCGACCTTCTCCCGGGGCAGTTCGTCGCGAACGATGCCGATCGACAGGGGCAGGATCGCTCCGGCGGCTCCCTGCAGCGCCCGCGCGACGATCAGCACGGCCAGGTTGGGGGCCAGCGCGGCGAGCAGGGTGCCTGCGGCGAGGGCGGCGAGGACGCCGATGAGGACCCTGCGCTTGCCGACCATGTCACCGAGACGGCCGAGGATGGGCGTCAGCACCGAGGCTGCCAACAGGTAGGCGGTGAGCACCCAGCTGATGTCTCCGGTCGAGACGCTCAGGTCCCTCGCGATGGTCGACAGAGCGGGCGCGACCAGCGACTGCAACACCGCGAACGCCAGGCCGCCCAGTGACAGGTACAGCACCAGGAGGGTGCTGCGGGCGCGTGGGGCGCCATCGGCCGTGGCGCCGACCGGGGTCGACTCCTGGATGGTGTGGGTCATGAGATCCCCGAAACTAGATGTAAACGTTTGCTGACTTACCAGTATCCGCAGCGCTGGAGTCATGTCAACAGTTGTTTACGTCACGCCGCCGCAGTGCGCCTTGCATTTCGTCCGCAAGTCAACATATGTTTACTTTCGGACGAGCAGCGAACGGCCGGGGCATGGTCCAGAGTGCGATCTACCTCGCCGGTAGGGATATGACTCTGCGGTATCCCGACCGACAGCGACACCGCTGCGCCCTCGCGGGCCGCACCAGCGGTGCCGGGCGGTGTGGGCGCCGACCGCGCCACCGCCCCGGCCAGAGCGAGAGAGGACACGCCGTGACCAGTGACACTGCCCCACCATCGGGGCAACCGGCCCGCCGCCGGCGCCGGGACGCGAGCGAAACCCGGCAGCTCCTGCTCGACGCCGCCCGCCGCCGCTTCGCCCAGGATGGCTACGCAGCCACCACGGTCCGAGACATCGCCGACGAGGCGGGCGTCAACGTCGCGCTCATCAGCCGCTACTTCGTCTCCAAGGAGGGCCTGTTCGAGGAGTGCCTGCGGGCTGCGGGCGACGAACTGCGCCGAACGACCGACCAGACGCCCGCCGACCGGGTGCCCGAGGCCATCGCCCGGCACATCGCCGACCTCGGCGCGGCAGGGCTGTCGAGCCAGCTCGCGCTGCTGTTGCGGTCGTCCGGGGACGCGGGGGCCGACGAGATCCGACGCGCCGTCCTGGCCCGTTCCAGCGAACAGCTGGCGGCGGCCCGCGGGTGGCGCCCCGACGAGCCGGGCAGCGACCAGGTCCTCCTCCGCGCCCAGATGGCGCTCGCCGCCGGCATCGGGGTGGCGGTGCTGCGCTCGTCGATCCGGCTGGACCCGCTGAGTTCCGCCACCGAACAGGACCTGGTCGGCCCCCTGCGTGACCTGGTGGACGCACTGCTGCCACCCCGCTGACCGGGACCGGAAGCCCGGGCCGCCCCGGCAACCACGATCGGGTAGGGCGGGTCAGCCCGCGCGGGTGTGGACCAGGGCGGCGGCGTCGTCCAGGGCAGCTTTCTCGGCGACAGAGAGTGTGGGGTTGACCCTGCGCATGCCCAGCGCGGTCCGCAGGTGGGTGGCACGGGGTGGTTCCGCCCGCTGTTGGAAGGCGCCGAGTCCCGCCCGGGCAAAGTCGGCGAGCTGCGCGTCCGGACCGACCGCCACCTCGGCGAAGATCAGGGCGGTCATGGCCACGTCCAGGTCGGGCGGCCCCTCGGCGGCGTTGCGCCAATCGATCACCACAGGCCCCCGCGAGGTCATCATGACGTTCTGTGGGTGCAGGTCGAGGTGCAGGACTCGGTCCGTCGGCTCGGCGCTGAACCGAGCCGGCAGGCGGTGGAGGCGATCGTGCAGGTCCGCAAGCAGGTCGGCGGCGGTGTCAACGGCGACGCGCCCGGCGAGGAGCGCGTCGAGGAGGGTCTCGCCGTCGAGTCGTTCGAGCACCAGGTCGGGGCCATCCACGGTGTACACGGCCGGCACCGGGTAGCCGGCGGCGGCGACGTACGCCATCACGTCGGCCTCCGGCGCGGTGTCCCCGCCCTGGCGGTAGTGACGCAGCACCCTCGACTCGTCGAGCGCGAAGACATCGGCGTCGCGCCCGGACGCGAGCAGTGCGAGATCGGCCACGGCCACCGACGCTAACAGGCGATCAGTCCCACCCCGTGTCGGGCGGGCCGTGAACACGGCCCGCCCGACACGGCGGCAGTAGCGCTAGCCGGTGACGGTGAACGGTCGGGCCACCGCCGTCGCGGACGTGGCACCGGTCAGCGTGACGCTTGTCGCGCCCGCCTTCGCCACACCCGGGACGCTGACCGTCGCGCCGGAGATGACACCGTCGCCATTCGCGCGCACGGTGCTCACCGCGAGACCGTTGCCGAAGGCGATCGTGACCGCCTCGTTCGGTGCGAACCCGGAACCGTCAACCGTGATCGACGTGGCGCGCGGCCCCGAGGTGGTCGTCAGCGCCACCCTCGGCTGGTACGTCAACGCGGGCTGCCGCTCGGTCACCCGGACGGTGGCCGTGGCCGGCGTACGGGAGGACGTTCCCGTCGCGGTGACGGCGTACCGGCCGGGCTGCTCGTCACCGGACATCGCGACCGAGGCTAGGACCGTTCCCGCCTTGGAGGCCGCGACCTTCGTGGTCCGTGCCGGGTTGGTGCCGACGGTGACGGTCACCTGCTCGCCGGCGGCGAACCCGCTGCCGTCGACGGTGATCGCCGCACCGGTGGTGACGGTGGTGCTGGCGGCCGACAGCGCGATCGTCGGCTGGGACCTGCCAGGTGCCACGGTCACGGTGAAGGACCCGGTGCTGCTCGACAGCGTGTCCCACGCGGTGACGCGCACGGTGTAGGTGCCCTCCCGCGCGTAGGTGTGCTGCCCGCTCATCGCACCGGACGCACCGATCGTCGCGTCGTTCGGAGCCGTGCCGTCTCCCCATTGGACGCGGGCGCGGTAGCCCGTCGTGCCGGGAACGCCGCCGGTCACCGAACCGAGGTTCGCCGCGAGATCCTGACCGGCGTTCGCCGTCTGGTCCTTCGGGGCGACGGTGGTGAGTGCGGGGGCCGGCGTGCCGTCGTTGGCGACGGCGAACACGTGGATCCGGCCCGCCGAGCGAGGGTCACCGGTCTGCGTCGGCAGGGTCACCGACACCAGCGTCTTGCCCGCCGGGATCTGGTACGGCGCGGTGGCGAACAGGAACGGCTGGGCGCCGTCCCGGCTCGTGCCGTACAGGCGGTACGCCGTCTTCGCGACGATGGTGTTGCCGTACGACGGGGTGCCGTCGGGGTTGCCGCCCAACGTCCAGTCACTCAGCTGGATCGGGACGCTGGCCGTGCTGCCGTCGCTGAACGTCGCCGTGGCGGTGGTGCTCTGGTTGCCCTGCGTTCCGGCGCCGATGAAGGAGATGCTCCTCGCGTCGTCCGGAAGGTCGAGCCCGATCGTCGCACCGTTACCGGTGGCGTTGTCCGGCAGCCCGGCCGGGATCACCGGCAGCGTGAACTGCAGTGCCGTTCCGGGGACCTGCTGCCGCTGCCCCTGGGTTGCGCCGCCCGCCGTCAGGGCCGCCCGCGAGTACGCCCACGTCTTGGCGTCGCAGTCCGCCGCGAGAACTCCTTCGTCGCCGACGCAGACGGTGTCGAACGCGGCGGTGAGACCGGTGCTCGGGGCGTACCCCACCTCGACGCCGACCGTCGCGGAGCTCTGGCTCTCGCCGTCGGTCACCGTGACGTTCGCCTGGTGGTAGCCCGGCGTGGCGTAGGTGTGTGACCCACCGATGCGGTAGACGGCCCGCGAGCTCAGCGTCACGGTGCCCTCGGTGACCGGCGTGCCGTCACCCCAGTCGATCGTGGCCTGGTAACTGCTGGCGGTGCCGCCGGTGACGAGGGCCAGCGGTCCCGAGACCGGCACGCCGGCGGTCGGGTGCACGCTGTCCGCGGCGGTCACCGTGATGTCGCCTCCGTCTAGGTCGAGGTCGCCCCCGGCGAGCAGCTCGATCTCGGCGAGGTTGGTCTGCGCGGCGCCGAGGGTCTTCGTCACGGCGAGACGGAACTGTGTGAACCGGCCCGGCTTGTCGACGGTGTAGGGCCGGGTCTGGTTACGCCACGGGAAGACCTGGTCCTTGCGGGTGTCCACGGTGGTCCAGGTGAGGCCGTCGTTGGAACCCTGCAGCCGCCAGTCGGCCGGATCGCCGGCACTCGCCCCGGACGTGACGGTGTAGTAGGTCGGCTTCTGCTTGCCGTTACGGAAGGCCCAGTTGATCTGCGGGGTCGCCGAGGTGAAGGTGACCTGCGTGGTCGACGAGTCGTCGAACAGCTTCGACGCGTCCTGACCGCCACTCGCGGTCGCGGTGCCGAGACCGGGGCCGGTGGTGTCCTGCAACGGCTCCGGCGTCTTGTCGCCCTTGGTCAGCGACGGCGGCGCGTCCTTCTTGCCGCTGCCCCACGACGACGGGTTGGGGCCCATCTGGAAGTCGATGGTGCCGCCCTTGGCGAGCGTGGCCACGTCCAGGGACAGGCTGCGCTGTTTCTTGCCG
Source organism: Micromonospora luteifusca (assembly GCF_016907275.1). Lineage (NCBI taxonomy): Bacteria > Bacillati > Actinomycetota > Actinomycetes > Micromonosporales > Micromonosporaceae > Micromonospora > Micromonospora luteifusca. The sequence goes on along the minus strand of NZ_JAFBBP010000001.1, from coordinate 6,427,300 downwards.
TTGACCAACACGCCCTGCACGTAGACGTTGCGCGTGCTGTTGTTCGGCGCGTTGACGACGATGTCGCCGCTGGGGCGACGCACGGTCATCCTGGTGAACTGCGGCGAGCCGATGGCCCACTCGGACGACCCGGCCTGCAGGGGGTAGATGCCCAGCGAGCTGAGGATGTACCACGACGACATCTCGCCGTTGTCCTCGTCGCCCAGGTAGCCCTGGCCGATCTCGCTACCGACGTAGAGGCGGCGCAGGATTTCCCGTACCGCCGCCTGGGTCTTGGCCGGCGCGCCAGCGAAGTTGTACATGTACGGGATGTGGTGCGACGGCTGGTTGCTCATGCCGAGCTGCCCCATCCGCACCGCGCGCGCCTCGATCATCTCGTGGATGATGCCGCCGTACCCGCCGGGGCGGTCGGCGTTCTCGGGGGTGGAGAAGAACGTGTCGAGCTTGTCCTGCAGCGCCTTCTGCCCGCCGTACAGGTTGGCGAGGCCCTGACCGTCCTGCTGGGCGGTGAAGGTGAAGTTCCACCCGTTGGTCTCGGTGTAGACGCCACCCCAGTCCAGCGGGTCACCGGCGAGGAAGTTGCCGGCCGCGTCGCGACCCTGGAAGAGCTTCGTCTTCGGGTCGAAGAGGTGGACGTAGTTCTGGGCCCGCTCCAGGAAGTACCGCGACTCCTCCTTGAGTCGGGCACGCTCCGACTTCGGCGTGGCCGGGTCCTCGGCGAGGGCCGCACCCATGTTGCCGATGCCGTAGTCGTTGATGTAACCCTCCAGCGCCCACGACACCGACTCCCCGGTGGAGGTCGGCGTGTAGCCGAGGAACAGGGAGGTCTCGATGCCCTTGCGGCCGACCTCGCCGCGCCCGGACGCGACGGTCGCGTCCTTGACGGCCGCGTTGTACGCCGCGAGCGGGTCGGGCAGCTTGACCCCGGTGAGGTACGCCTGAGCCAGGGCCACGTTGGCGCTGGTGCCGGTCATCAGGTCGGCGTAGCCGGGGGACGACCAGCGGGCGATCCAGCCGCCGTCGCGGTAGTGCTGCACGAACCCATCGGAGATCTTGGCGGCGATGTCCGGGTACAGCAGAGCGTAGGCGGGCCACACGGTGCGGTAGGTGTCCCAGAAGCCGTTGTTGACGTAGATCTGCCCGTCGACGATCTTCGCGCCGGTGTGGGTGGGGGTCGATGCACCGGTCGGCGTCGAGACCGGGCTGGCGTACTGCCAGCGTGGTGCGGCGGCGGTGCCGGTGTTCTCCGACTGCGAGTTCGGGTAGAGGTTCAGCCGGTACAGATTCGAGTACATCGTGACCAACTGCGCTTCGGTGGCGCCGCGCACCTCGACCCGGCCGAGCCGGTCCTTCCACGCGGCCGTCGCGGCGGCGTGGATCTGGTCGAAGCTCTTACCAGTGACCTCCAGGTCGAGGTTCCGGCGCGCCTGGTCGACGGAGAGGAACGACGTCGCGAGGCGCATCGTCACCTCCCGGCTCGCAGAGAGGTCGAAGGTGGCGGACGTCGCCGCGGAAGCGGTCGGTGCCCGGTCGAAGGCACCGGACACGAACATGCGGCTCCGACCGGCCGACAGGGGGCTGCCGTTGTCGACCCAGCCGGTGAAGGTGCCGTCCGCGCCGATGGTGAACGTGCCGTTGTGGAAGACGAGGCTTCCGGTCGCCTGCCCGGCCGGGAAGGTGAACCGCATGATCCCGGCGTGGTCGGTGGGCGACATCTCCGCGATCAGGCCGTTCTGCAGCGTGACCCGGTAGAGGTCCGGCTGTGCCGTCTCGTCGTCGTGGCGGAAGGCAAGCGCACGGCTGGCGGGCGCGCCGGTGAGGGGTCCGTCGCCGGCGACCGGCATGACTGACATCTGGTTGCGGTCACCCATCCACGGGCTGGGCTCGTGGGAGATCGCGAGACCCTGCAGCATGGGCAGGTTGGCCTCGTTGTTGATCCGGTGGTACTGGTACTCCCACGTGTCGGAGGTCGCGTCGGTCACCGGCGTGAAGAAGTTGAAGCCGTTCGGCACCGAGGTGATCGGCAGGTTGTTGCCGCGCGAGAAGCCGGACGTCGAGTTGGTGCCGCGCCGGGTGTCGACGTAGTTGGTCAGCTTCGAGCCGTCGATCGACGCCGGTGCGGCGGTCAGCTCGATGTCGTCGATCCAGCCCTGGAACCGGGTCTCCCCGGTGGCCTGCGGGTTGTCGTACGCGAGCAGGATGCGGTCGATCGTCTTGCCGGGTGCGACGGTGCCGAGGTCGGCCTGCACCAGGTTCCACTGGTCGGCGTAGAGCACCTTCGATGCGCCCTGTCCGGCGCCCGTCAACGGGTAGCCGTGCTGGTCGACGGGTGAGCGTCCGCTCAGGTAGCTGCCGTCGGTGAAGTGCAGGTCGACGGCGGCGTAGGTGGACGGGTATCCGGCGTCCTTACCGGTGAACTCGGGGAAGAGCTTGTACGACAGCCGGGTCTTGGGTCCGACCGGGATGTGGACGTCGAACAGCTTGTTGGTCGCGTACGAGCGGCCGTTGCCCTCGGCACCGCCCGCGTAGCGCAGCGCCGCCAGTCCGGTGAACCCGACGTCCGGCTTCGTGGTGTAGCCACCGCTCGGGCCGGCGGTTGCTTCGCTGACCATCGGCGGGAGGACGTCCGAGCCGTCGCTGATGTTCCAGTCGGCGAGCTGCACGAGCGAGTCACCGGAGTTCGCGGTGATGTTCAGCCGGTAGAAGCCGTAGGCGCTCGTGTTGGTCAAGCTGTACGTCTTGGTGGCAAAGCGGCCGCTGAACGTCTCGCCGGCGCGCTTGTCCAGGTCGGTCCACGTGCTGCCGTCGTTGGACCCCTGCACGACGAAGTCCTTGGGGTCCCGGGTCGGTTCGTCGTTGGCCGCGGTCAGCGAGTAGCGCACCACCGTCGCGGGCTTGGCGAGCTGGTAGGTCACCCAGCCGCTCGGCTGGAACATGAGCCACTTGGTCGACGGGTCGGCGTCCTTGAGGTTCGCGGCGACCTCGTCCGGCGGGTGCTCGGCGCTCGCGGTCACGGTGCTGACCTGGCCGAGCAGGCTGCCGGGCAGCGTGTTGACCTGGCCGCTCGCGTTCGCCTGGACCGGCTTTCCGTTCGCGCCAAGCTCGACAGTGCTGGTGACGGGTTGCGGGTCGGCCGGCTCGAACGAGGAGCTGAAGTTGCCGGGCGTTGCCGCGGCGGGAGCGGCGTGGGCCAGGGGCGCGGCGACGAGCAGTCCCAGCGGTAGCAGGGCGGCTGTTGTCACGGCGATCAGGCGGGGTGGCAGGGAACGCGCATGGGGGCTGTGCGACATGAGGGACGGTGCCTTTCGACTCGATCGGGGTCGAGTACGTCGAACGTCTGGGCAGAGTGGACCGCTGGGCCCGCCGGTCTCGGCCAATACGCTCTCCTTCGGAGTAGGCCTGACATCGTTGTCATGAGACTCGACCGATGAGGGCGGGAGCAGTGGACTGCCGCTGATAGTTCCGGGCACAGCACGACGGTGTCAACGGGTTGATCGAAGCGAAACGTCCACCGGGTGCCGGTCAGGGCCCGGGTCAGCGTGTCGGACCGTCGGCGCCGCGGTGCATGCGGGGGCGAAGAGCCCGCCGATCGCGCACACCGACCGGTGCCGAGTCCCGCCTCCTGAGCCGACCCGCTCATGCCACCGGATCGACGCCGATAGTTTCGGCAAATGTCGGATCACTTCGAGCGGGACCTTGTCCGCCGACGGCCAAAGGGTGCACACCTACGGCCAGCCCACCCTGGCCAGACCCGACGTGACCCGCCGCGCGTCACCCCGACTCGTTTCGGAGTGTTACCGGAACTTGTTGACGTGTTGGAATTCTCACTGCAATACTCCGATCCATTGAGGTCAATGCGATCGACGTCGTGACGGTTTCGGTTCGACCTCCCCACCCACCCACACCTGTCCGGACTGTGCTGCCCGCACACTGGGCGCATCCGGCCTGCGAGAAGGGGCACCAGATGAGCAGGCTCTCCCCCGGCACGGCCCCGCGGTCGAGGCGGTTGCGCGCGGCACTGGCCGTCCTCACCACCGCCGTGGCGATGTGCGGCGTCGTCCTCGCGGCCACCTCGACCCCGTCGAGCGCCGCCACCTGCAACGGCTACGTCGGCCTCACCTTCGATGACGGCCCGACCGGCAACACCAGCGCGTTGCTGAACGTGCTGCGCAACAACGGCGTACGGGCCACGATGTTCAACGTCGGGCAGAACGTCCAGAACAACCGGTCGGCGGCGCAGGCACAGGTGGCCGCCGGCATGTGGGTCGCCAACCACAGCTGGAACCACGCCCACATGACCTCGATGAGCCAGTCTCAGATGCAGTCCGACCTGTCCCAGACCAGCTCGGCGATCCAGTCGGCCACCGGCGTCCGACCGCAGTTGTTCCGGCCGCCGTACGGGGAAACCAACTCCACCCTCCAGTCGGTCGCGTCCTCGCTCGGCATGCGCCAGGTGATCTGGGACGTGGACTCACAGGACTGGAACGGCGCGAGCGTCGGCCAGATCGTGTCCAACGCGAGCCGCCTCCAGGCGGGTCAGGTCATCCTCATGCACGACGGGATCCAGAACACCCGCGACGCGATCCCCCAGATCGTCGCCAACCTGACCAGCCGCAACCTGTGCCCCGGCATGATCTCGCCGTCCACCGGCCGTGCGGTCGCGCCCGACGGCTCGACCCCGCCGCCCAGCACCGGCACCCCGCCGCCCAGCACGGGGACTCCGCCGCCCGGCAACGGCAGCTGCACCGCGACGGCGACGACCCCCAACGTCTGGGGCGACCGGTACAACACGTCGGTGACGGTCAGCGGCGCCAGCACGTGGACCGTGGTGGTGGCCATCACCGCACCGCAGCGGGTCTCCACCATCTGGAACGGCAACGCCACCTGGGACAGCAGCGGCACCGTCATGACCATGCGGTCCAACGGCAGCGGCAACACCTTCGGCTTCACCACGATGACCAACGGCAACAGCAGCGCCCGCCCGCAGATCCGCTCCTGCACCGCAGGCTGACCCACCCGGACCGACTAGGTGTGCGGCGGGTGCTCCGGCACCCGCCGCACAGCGGCACTCCGGCGCGGATCAGAGGCCACTAGCCTGCATTGATGCGACACACCCTCACGCCCGGGGACGACACCCTGCACGGCCACTTCTCCCCCGATTTCGCCCCCGTGCTCACCATCGACCCCGGCGACACCGTCACCTACCGCACCCTGGACTGCTGGTGGTCGGCCGGCGCGTATCCCGGCGGCTCGCACCGGGACCGACCCCGGGCGCCGCAGTACCAACCCGACCACGGGCACGCGCTGATCGGTCCGGTCGCGGTCCGTGGCGCTCGCGCCGGCCAGACCCTCGCGGTACGCATCGACGCGGTCGTCCCGGCCACCTGGGGCACCACCGTGGCCGGCGGTTGGCCCAGCGGCTTCAACCAGCGGTACGGCGTCGACCAGGAAGGCGTCGTGCATTCCTGGGAGCTGGACCCCGTGACGATGACCGGTCGCAACCAGCATGGCCACACCGTCACGCTCCGGCCCTTCATGGGTGTGCTCGGGATGCCACCCGCCGAGCCGGGGCGTCATTCGACGATCCCGCCGCGCGCCTGGGGGGGCAACCTGGACTGCAAGGACCTCACCGCCGGCAGCACCCTGCTGCTGCCGATCCCGGTCGACGAGGCGCTGTTCTCCGTCGGGGACGGGCACGCCGCACAGGGCGACGGCGAGGTGGGCGGCACCGCCATCGAATGTCCGATGGACGAGGTGACGCTGACCTTCGACGTCCGCGACGACTTCCCGGTCACCGGGCCGGTGGCCCGCATCGCCGACGCCTGGCTGACCCAGGGGATCGGCGCGTCCCTCGACGACGCCACGTTCATGGCCCTGGACTCGATGCTGACCCTGATGCAGCGGTTGCACGGCCTCAGCCGCCCGGACGCCGTGGCGCTGGCCAGCGTCACTGTCGACGTACGGGTGACGCAGATCGTCAACCAGACCGTCGGTGCGCACGCGGTGCTCCGTGACGACGCGCTGCGCCGGCCGGGGCACTGACGTGTCGAGGCTCGGACGAGCCGATCGTGTCGGGGGTCGCCGTTAGCGTGTGGGCACTGTCGCCGCGCCGGCCACGTCGAGCCGATCGCTGACCCCTCGGAGGTTCCCATGTCCCAGGAGACGACCTACCTCGAACTGTCCGAAGTGGACGGTGCGCACAAGTTTTACGAGGTCAGCGTCGACGATGCCACACTGACCGTGCGCTTCGGTCGGATCGGCGACCAGGGGCAGGTCAAGGCGAGCGCCTATCCGGACAATGCGCGGGCCCGGGCAGCCGCGGCGAAGAAGATCGGGGAGAAGGTCCGCAAGGGCTATGCACCGGCGGTCCCCGGCGTCCGACAGAAGCGCACCGTCTCCCGACGGCAGATCGTCAGCACCCGCTCCACCGCCCACACCGCACCGGTGCTCTGGCGTTACGACTCCGGCGCCCCCGCCTTCGGCATCTTCGTCGACGGGCGGCACTGCATGGTCGGCAACGAGCACGGTGTGATCACCACGCTCGACCACGACGCCCAGGTGCGCAGCCAGGTCCGCCTCCCCGACGGCGTGAAGTGCATCGTCGCCGACGACGCCTGGATTTACGCCGGATGCGATGACGGCAACGTCTACGACCTCTCCGGGAAGGTCCCCCGGGTGGCGTACGCGATCGCTCCGGAGATCGACATCTACTGGCTGGACATCCACGACGGTGTCCTGGGCGTCTCGGACGCCGACGGCGGGATCACCGCGGTCGACCACGAGGACGAGTTCCTGTGGCGCAGGCCCGGGCGGGGCCGCTCGGCCTGGATGGTGCGGTGCGACACCGACGCGATCTACCACGGCCATTCGCAGGGGGTGACCGGCTACGAGTGGCGTACCGGCCGCGAACTGTGGCACACCAGGACCGGTTCGGTGCTCTTCGGCTGGCAGGAGCACGGCAGCGTCTTCGCCGGAACTGGCACCCGTGAGGTGGTGCGCCTGTCCAAGGCCGGTCGGTTCGAACGCAGCTACCTGTGCGACGCCCCGGTGTTCTCCTGCGCCACGGCGGAGGGCGGCCGGTACGTCTTCGCTGGTGACAGCCAGTCCTCGATCTACTGCTTCGACGCGGCGGGCACCCGGTTGTGGAAACTCGGCACCGGCTGCGGCTCGGCGTACTCGATGCAGTATCACGACGACCGGCTCTATGTTGTCACCACCGGCGGCCATCTCGCCTGCATCGACGCGAGCGAGCCGGCGATCCGGGCGGCCCAGGCCGGGGATGTGCCCGCGGTGCGCGACATCAAGGCTCCCCGCCAGGCGCCTCGGCCGGTCGAGCCGACGATCGTCGAGGTGACCAGCGACGCGGGCGGCGGCGTGATCGTGCAGTGCCTCGACGATCGGGGGCGGATGCGGGTTCAGGTGCTGTCCGACGGCTACCGGCGTGACTGGTCGGTGCAGTTCCCCAAGGGGATCCGCGAGCCGGGCGCCCGCTATCTGGTGACCGAGGTCCGCGAGTCCAGCCGTGGCGGGTTCTACCGGGCGTTCGGCGACATCCGCCGTCTGCGCTGAGCAACCGATCGCAACCGCTGCCGAGGGGGTCCCGGTCGCGCACGCCCGTGTCGTAGGGTGCCGGCATGGCGCAGCCCGTTTGGGTCGACGTAGACGCCAACGGGGCCTGGTGGGCTACCCCGCCGACGCGGCGAGTGAGTCACCTGCCGGACGTCGACCCGGAGCTGCTGCGGGTGGCACTGGACCCGTTGCCACCGGCAGCGCCCGCGATCGTGCACTACCGGCCCACGGTGGCGGGTCCGCTCGGTGACCTCGTGGACACCCTGCTCGACCAACTGGACACCGCAGCCCTCGCGATGTTTCCCCGCTGGCTGGCAGGGGCCGACCGTTTCGACAGCGAGGGCACGCTCGGCGTGGCGGCGGTGCGCGCCCTCGCGGCCCGTACCGCCGCCCGCTCCCGGCACTTCGGCCCGTTCCTCGCCGACCTCGCCGAGCGTGGGCTGCGCGGTCGGCGCCGCCCCGCCGGCCGGTCCCGCTTCGCCCCGGGGGTACGCGCCGCCGGGCTCGCCCGGGTGATCGCCGAGGCGTACGACCGGGAGAGCTGCGTACTCGTCGTGGCCCTGCCTGACCTGGATGCGGACGCCGAGCGGACGCTGGTGGCCGCCGCCGAGTGGCTCGTGCGGCACGGCGGCTTCACGGTGTGGTTGGCCGGTGGCCCGCTGCGCCACGCCGACCGGGTGCGCTCGGTCCCGGTGCCGGTGCCGGCACGATTCGCCGAGCTGGCCAGCACGAACGAACGGATTCCGGCCACCGCCGTCGAGCCGGAGTCGACGGTGCTGGCCTGGCCGCCGATCGCGGGCGTGCCACGCGGTGACAGCACCGCCGAGCAGGCGTTGGAACGCGCGCTCGCGCCGCACGACTGGGCGCGGGGCCGGCGGTGGAACCAGACCTACGAGTGGCATGTCCTGGGTGCGGCGTACCGACTGGATCTGTTTTGGCCCGTGGAGGGTCTTGCGGTCGAGGTGGACGGCCCGGAGCATCGTGGGCGAATCGCTTTCGCCAACGATCGGCGGAGAGACGTGCAGTTGCAACTCCTCGGGCTGGACGTGCTTCGCTTCACCAACGAGCAGGTGCTGACCGACGCGCCGGCGGTGGTCGACGGGATCCGTCGGCTGCTGGCCCGGCGACGCGCGGGCGGCACGCACCCCCACGGAGATGAGACATCATGACGAGCCCGGCGGACGTCCCGCACCTGACGCCGAACCAGATCAACGCCCTCGTGGTGCTGATGGTCGAGGCACGCCGACTCACCAACGTCGAGCTGCGCGAGCTGGCCGGCTTCACGCTGACCGGCAAGGACAACACGAAGCTCGTCGACCTGGGCCTGGTGGACACCGATCGGACGCACCGGCCGTTCGCCCACGAGCTGACCGACGAGGGCTGGCGGGTGGTCCGTCAGCTGCACACCTCCACGCCGCCGAAGCAGGGCGGCTCGACGACCCGGTCGCTGTTCGTCGTCCTGTCCAACCTGCACCGCTCGCTGGACCGGCTCCGGGTCAGCCACGGCGACTTCTTCAAGCAGACCGGAGCAACGGCGCTGGCGGCCAGCAAGCCTCCGCACGAAGCACCGGCACCCGCCGCGGTGGCACCAACGGCGGCGGCACCCACGGCGGCGGCACCCACGGCGGCGGCGGAGGTGGAGGCGCTGGTTCGGTCGGCGTACCGCGATCTGGCCACCGCGCCGGGCGCCTGGGTCGGCCTCGCCGACGTCCGGGACCGGCTCGCCGACACCGACCGGGCCGCCCTGGACGCGGCGTTGCGGGCGATGATCGGCCGGGATGACGTCCGCATCATCCCGGTGGCGAACACCAAGTCACTGACCGCACGGGACCGGGCCGCGGCCGTCCGCATCGGGAACGAGGACAACCACGCCCTGTCGATCGGCCCGGCATGATCTCTGACGAGCAGCGAACCGCGCTGGAAGCGGTGAGTCTCAACCCGGCGGTCACCCCGGACGACGTCTGGCGACCGAGCCCGCACAACGTGCCGGAGCTGCACGAGAAGGTGGCCGCGGAGATCCTGCGCGGGGTGGCGCGGGCCCGCACCGACGACACGAGCATGCCGCTCGGCGTGGCCATGCAGGGCCGCGCGGGCGCCGGCAAGACGCACCTGCTCGGGGCGGTCCGCGAACGGATCCAACGCGACGGCGGCTACTTCTTCCTGGTCGACATGGTCAGTGGCAAGACGTTCTGGGAGAGCGTGGCCCTGGCCCTGGTGGAGGGGATGGGCCGCACCCACGTCGGCTGGGGCACCCAACTGAAGACCTTTCTGCGTCGACTCACCCCCCAGCTCGGCCTGCCGATGGAGGTCCGCGACGCGGTCGCCGGTGCCCGACCGGTGACCCGTGCCCAGCTCGACACCTTCATCTGGGCACTGCGCGAGCGCGATCGGGAGGTCGGGCGCGACGCCCAGGACACCGCCCGGGCGCTCGTCCTGCACGGTGCCACCGACTTCGAGGCACAGGACGTCGGTTACGGCCACCTGATCTCCGAACCGGGTGAGCCGGCCGCGCGGGCGGCCTGGGGGTTGAGCGCCGCGATCCGCACCCCGCAGCAGGTCGTGCAGGACATCTCGCGACTGATGGCCCTGACCCTGGATCCCACGGTCATCGCCGTGGACCAGCTCGACACGCTCTTCGCCCAGACCAGCACCTCGCTGCTCAACCACCATCAGGGGCTGGAGGACGGCCAGGCCAAGGTGCTCGGCCCGATCGCCGACGGCCTGCTCAAGCTCCGCGACATCACCCGCCGCACGCTGGTCGTGGTCTCGTGCCTGCCGGACACCTGGGTGCTGATGACCCGCACCGCGCCCACCCCGGTCGCCGACCGCTTTCGCACGGCGACCCTGCCGGACCGGATCCCCACCCCGGAGATCGGGCAGGCGATCGTGGCCAAGCGTCTCGCCGGCGCGTTCGCGGGTCCGCGTTTCGTGCCACCGCACCCCACATGGCCGATCGCCCCCGCCGCCTTCGCCGACGCACCCACCCTGACGCCACGCGCCCTGCTCCGCCGGGTGGACCGCCACCTCGCCTGGTGCCGGGACAGCGACGAGGTGGTCGAGTTGGACCGGCTCATCGACGGCGCCGAGTCGACACCGACGGTCAGCACCGTCCGTGGCGCTTCCGCCGACCCCGCGACGGACGAGCGTCGCCTGCATGAGTTGGACGCACGGTTCGCCGAGCTGGTCGAGGCCGCGGACGTGTCGGCCGCCGTCGACCCGGCGGGCGAGGACGAGCACATGCCGCCGCTGCTCGCCGCCGGCCTGGCCGCCTGGATCGCCGAGCAGGCGCCGACCGGCGCCACCTACAAGTACGATCCGCCGCCCGGGCGCAAGCCCGCGCTGCACGGGCGGCTGATCGAGGTGCTCGACGAGGCCACCGAGAACGAGGCGCACTGGTGCTTCCGGGCCATCGCGCACCCCAATGCCATCGCCGTGACCGCGCGGGTCAAGGCCGCGTGCACCCTCGCAGGGTTGGACCGGGACCTGCCACAACGGCGACTGATCCTGCTGCGCAACGGTCCATGGCCGACCGGGAAGCGTACGACCGAGGTGTTGACCGGTTTCGACGCGGCCGGCGGCCTGCGGTGCGCGGTGCCGGAGGCGGACCTGCGGGTCTTCGCCGCGTTGCGGGCCATGGCAACCGAGCCGTCCACGGCCCTGCAGGAGTGGCTGGTGGCCCGTCGCCCGGCCAGCGGCACCGAGCTGTTCCGCACGGTCCTGCCCGGGCCCGACGGGACGCGCGGCGGTGCCCCGCCGACGACGCCCGATGACGGCGAGCCATCGTCCGGCGGCCCCGGTTCCGACCCCACCAACGTGCCGGTCGCCGACGTGGCAGGTGGTCCGTCGACCGGTTCGTCGGCCGCGCCCGTACCCGCTGACCCGGCCGACGTCGCGGTCCGCGCCGGCGGTCAGGCGGTCGGGCTGGGGCAGACCGTCGACGGTGGTCACCCGTTCACGGTGCCCCTGGAGTCGCTGCGCCGGCACGCCGTCGTGTTCGCCGGGTCCGGCTCGGGCAAGACGGTGCTCATCCGCCGGTTGGTCGAGGAGTGCGCCCGGGAGGGTGTCTCCGCGATCGTGCTCGACCCCAACAACGACCTCGCCCGGCTCGGGGACGCGTGGCCCGAGCCGCCGAGCGGCTGGGGTCCCGGCGACGCCGAACGGGCCACGGACTACCTCGCACACACCGAGGTGGTGGTGTGGACACCCCGGGTCACCGCCGGCAGGCCGTTGAGCTTCCAGCCGCTGCCCGACTTCACCTCGCTGCGGGAGTGGCCCGACGAGTTCGACCAGGCTGTCCGCTCCGCCGTGGAGGCGCTCGCGCCACGGGCCGGCGTCGACCGGTCGAGCAGGCTCGCCCAGCAGGGCAAGGCCGTCCTCACCGAGGCCCTCCAGGCATACGCACGAAGCGGGATGGTGGGTCTGCCCGGCTTCACCGAGTTCCTTGCCGACCTGCCCGAGGGGGTCAGTCGGCTGGCCCGTGCCGGCAAGCTCGCCGAGGAGTTGGCGGAGGCTCTCAAGGCGGCGATGGTCACCGATCCACTCTTCGGCGGGGTCGGTGCGCCGGCTGACCCCGGGCTGCTGCTGACGCCGTCGCCGGGCCGGCGGGCTCGGGTGTCGGTGATCAGCTTCGTCGGCCTCACGTCCGATCAGGAGCGGCAGAGCTTCGTCAACCAGTTGCAGATGGCGCTCTTCGCCTGGATCAAGCGGCACCCCGCCGGTGATCGACCGCTGGGTGGGCTGTTCGTGATGGATGAGGCGCAGACGCTCGCGCCGTCGACCGGCACCACGGCCTGCACGGCCAGCTCGATCGCGCTCGCCGCACAGGCCCGTAAGTACGGGCTCGGGCTGGTCTTCGCCACCCAGGCGCCCAAGGGTCTGCACAACCAGATCTCCGGCAACGCGACGACGCAATTCTTCGGGCTCCTCAACGCGCCCGCGCAGATTGACGCGGCCCGCCAGCTCGCCGAGGCCAAGGGTGGGCGACTTCCGGACATCGGCCTGCTGAACAGCGGTGAGTTCTACGCCGCCGGGGAGGGGTTCTCGTTCGTCAAGGTGCGTACCCCGCTGTGCCTCACGCACCATCCGAAGGCGCCGTTGAGCCCCGAGGAGGTCATCGCCCGCGCGCACTCGAACGGCGGCCGGTCTGGGTAGCCGGCTCCCGGGCTCCGTCAGGACGTAGCCTGGAGCCATGATCTTTATTACCGCCAAGTTCCGGATCCTGCCCGAGCACGCCGACCGGTGGCCACAGATCGCCGCCGAGTTCACCGAGGCGACCCGGGCCGAGCCGGGCTGCCTGTGGTTCGACTGGTCCCGCAGCGTGGACGACCCGACCGAGTACGTCCTCGTCGAGGCCTTCCGCGACGACCAGGCCGGCGGGGCTCACGTGCAGTCCGCCCACTTCCGCGCGGCGCAGGAGACCCTGCCGCCGCACCTGGCCGAGACGCCGCGCATCGTGAATGCCACCGTCGCGCAGGAGGACTGGTCGCTGCTGGGCGAGATGGCCGTTCCCGAGGGCCGCTGACCGCTGCCGAGGCGTGACACCGATCCCGCTGGCGGTGTCTTTCGACCCGCCAGCGGGTGGTTCCCGACCCGTCGTCAGCGAAGCCGGCGGGCGGTGAACCGGGCTGGCGGGTCGGCGATCACGTCCTGGGCCGCGATCAGCTGGATCTCCCGGGTGCCGGCCGCGAGGGTCGCCTCCAGGACGGCGAAGACCGAGGCGATGGTGCGTTCCAGCGCGGTCGCGGGCGAGCCGGTCGTGCACAGATGCGCGAGGTACAACGCCGCGGTGACGTCGCCCCCGCCGTTCGGGTTGATCGGCAGCAGCGGTGTGGTCACCGCCCACGCGCCCTCGTCCGAGACGGCCACCACCTCCAGCGACTCCGGTGGCAGGTCGCCGTGCAGCACGCTGGTCACGAGGACGTGCCGGGGCCCGGTCGCGCGCACGTCGTCGACCGCGTCGAGCACCTCGGCCAGCGAGTTCGTCGTACGGCCGGCGAGGAAGTCGAGCTCGAAGTGGTTCGGCGTGATGATGTCCGCGCGCGGCACGACGGTGTCCCGCAGGTACTCCGGGATGCCCGGCCGGACGAACATCCCGCGACCTGCGTCGCCCATCACCGGGTCGCAGCAGTACACCGCGGCCGGGTTGGTCGCCTTGACCTTCTCCACCGCATCGAGGATCACGGCGCCCATGGCCGGGTCGCCCTGGTAGCCGGACAGCACCGCGTCGGCGCTGCCGAGGACCCCACGGTCGGCGATACCTTCGATCACCTCAGCCACGTCGGCCGCCGCCAGCATCGGCCCGCGCCACGCGCCGTACCCGGTGTGGTTGGAAAAGTGCACCGTCAGGACCGGCCAGACCTCGTGACCGAGCCGCTGCAGGGGAAAGGCTGCCGCCGAGTTGCCAACGTGACCGTAGGCGACCGACGACTGGATGGACAGGATCTTCACCGGCTCATCATGGCCGTTGCGGCAGGCACCGCACACGCGGCCCGCCGAATCTGTCGGGTGGCCCACTCGGCGCTCACCCGTCGGTGGGGCACGAGCAGGCGGCCCGGACATCGTCGTCCGGGCCGCCCGAGTGGTCGTACGGTCAGCCGCCGAGGCTCGCCGCGGCCGAAGCGATCGACGAGGCGAAGTAGCTCACCTGGGTGTAGACGCCCGGGTAGTTGGGTCGGGCGCAGCCGTTGCCCCAGCTGACGATGCCGACCTGGATCCAGGCGTTGGCGGCGTCGCGGCGGAACATCGGGCCACCCGAGTCACCCTGGCAGGTGTCCGTGCCGCCGCTGGCGTAACCGGCGCAGATCTCCTGGGCGGCGATGATGTCGCCGCCGTAGTAGGAGTTGCAGGTGGAGTCGCTGACGAACGGGACGGTCGCCTTGAGCAGGTACCGCTGCTGGCCGCCGCCCTCGCGCGCGGCACCCCAGCCGGCGACGGTGAAGGTGCCGCTGTCGTACGCGGTGGTGGTGGCGATCTTCAGCGTGCTCAGCCCGGTGACGGGGGTGGCCAGCCGGATCAGCGCCCAGTCCCGGCCGCTGCCGTTGTAGCCGGGGGCCCGGTAGACGTAGTTCGACCGGACGGTGATTCGGCTGGACGACTGGAGGTCGACGGTCCCGAGCGTCGCGGTGATGCTGGTGTTGGTGCCGGTGGCGCCCACGCAGTGCGCGGCGGTGAGCACCAGCCGCGAGCTGTACAGGGCGCCGCCGCAGCCCATCGAGAGCCGCACCATGAACGGGAACTCGCCCTGGGCGGCGCGGGTGCCGCCGACGACGTTCGGCGTCACGGGGTTGTCGGCCGCGGCGGCCGGCGCGGCGAGAGTGAGGCTGGCTGCGGTCACCGCGGCCAACGCGGTGGCCAGGAGGCCAGTGAGGGTACGCCAGCGAACCATGCATTCCTCCGCATCAGGATGGCACGCCTCGTGAGCGCACCTCATTCGAGATAGCGATCATCATATTGAGAAGCATGGATGTTGCGGGTCATCCTCTCTGGGTCGTACCACCGGCACTATGGATCTCGAACGGTTGACAGGACGTCCGGCGCGGCTCTATAACGTTGTACATCTGGTGACGGATGTCTATACGTTTGCCGCTGCTGGCGCGTGAAATCCACCGACATCCGTCGATGACGCCCACCCCCGTCACCTGACCCCCGATGCCCACCGCCAACGCGCTTCGGGCCCGGCTGCACCGCCCGCGGCGACTCGCCCCCCGGAGACGGCATGACACGACAGGTCCGCATCCGCCCCGCCCTGCCCCTGCTGCTCATCCTCACCCTGGTCGCCACCCTGTTCGCCGCACCCAGCGGACCGGCACAGGCCGCCCCGCCCAAGACACCGCCACTGACCACCCCGTGGACCAGTCAGGCGTTGGTCGGCACCCCACTACCGGAGTACCCGCGACCGCAGATGACCAGGCCGGACTGGCTCAATCTCAACGGCGAGTGGCAGCTCCGCCAGTCGGCCACCGACGACGCCCCGCAGTTCGGCACCGACCTGCCCGAGCGGGTCAACGTGCCCTTCCCGGTGGAGAGCGCCCTGTCCGGCATCCAGCGGGCCGCCAACGACAACCGCAACTACCTGTTCTACCGGCGCACCGTCACCATCCCCACGAACTGGTCGGGTCGGCGGACCCTACTGCACTTCGGCGCCGTCGACTGGCAGAGCACCGTCTGGGTCAACGGCGTCCGGGTCGGTGCGCACACCGGTGGCTACGACGCGTTCACCTTCGATGTGACACCCCAGCTCACCGCCGGGACCAACGAGATCGTCGTCAAGGTCTGGGACCCCACCGACACACGGCAGAACGGCAGCCTGCCCGCCATCGGCAAGCAGACCAAGACACCTGGCGGGATCTTCTACACCCCCAGCTCGGGCATCTGGCAGACGGTGTGGTTGGAGCCGGTGCCCACCGCCTCCATCAGCAGCGTGGACGTCTACCCGAACCTCGCCACCAACACCCTGCGGGTCCGCGTCTTCACCCGGGGCGACGTGAGCGGCCACAGCGTGCTCGCCGAGGCGCTGAACGGAAGCACCGTGGTCGGTACGTCCACCGGCGGCTTCACCGACTTCAGTGTGCCGGTGCCCAACGCGCGCCGCTGGTCACCCGACGACCCGTTCCTCTACAACCTGCGGGTCAGCCTGCGTAACGCCGGAAACGCCACTGTGGACCGGACCCTGCACTACTTCGGCATGCGGGAGATCACCACCGGCCTGGTGAACGGCGTGCTGCGTCCGAAGCTCAACGGCCAGTTCGTGTTCCAGGTCGGCACCCTCGACCAGGGCTTCTGGCCGGACGGGCTCTACACCGCGCCGACCGACGCCGCCCTCGCCTTCGACCTGCAGAAGCACAAGGACCTGGGCTTCAACATGGTGCGCAAGCACATCAAGGTCGAACCGCAGCGCTGGTTCTACCACGCGGACCGGCTCGGCCTGCTGGTCTGGCAGGACATCCCGTCGCTGACCGCGCAGGACATCAACCCGACCGACGCCCAGCAGGCGCAGTTCGAGGCTGAGGCACGCGAGATCGTCGACGAACACCGCAGCTCCCCCGCCGTGGTCGCCTACACACCGTACAACGAGGGTTGGGGCGAGCGGTCCCTCGCCGACACGCGACGGGTCGCACAGAACATCAAGAACCAGGACACGACCCGTTTGGTCAACCCCCACAGCGGCCACAACTGCTGCCAGTCCCTCGGCAACCCCGGCAACGGTGACATCGACGACTGGCACGTCTACCTCGGGCCGGACTCCCCCGCACCGTCGGGCAGCCGGATCGCGGTGCTCGGTGAATTCGGCGGTCTGGGCCTGCACACCCCGGGCCATGAGCACAGCCCGAACGGCCAGTTCTTCGCCTACGAGTGGCAGGCCAGCTCGACCGCGCTCACCGACCGGTACGTGGGACTGGTGCAGGGCAGCCAGAACCTGATGCTCGGCAAGGGGCTCAGCGCCTCGGTCTACACCGAGATCACCGACCTGGAGGGTGAGCTGAACGGCTTCCTCACCTACGACCGGCAGGTGATCAAGATGGATCAGGCGCGGGTACGCGCCGCCAACACCGCCCTCATCAACGCCTCGAAGGCCATCGGCAGCGCCGCGCCCGTCGCCCTGCCGGTCAACACCCGACGATCGTTGCAGGTGACCACGCCCGGCTACACGAACCGCTACCTGCGCCATCAGGACGGCCTGGCCTACACCGAGGTGATCGCCGCGGCGAGTCCCAGCCTGTTGAAGGCCGACGCCACGTACACCGTCCGGGCCGGCCTGGCCGGTACCGGCTGCTACTCGTTCGAGTCGGTCAACTTCCCCGGGCAGTACCTGCGCCACCAGAACTCCCGGGTGCGCAACTCGCCGGACGACGGCTCGGCGCTGACGCGCGCCGACGCCACCTGGTGCGCACGTGTCGGACTGACCGGCTCAGGTGTGTCGCTGGAGTCGTACAACTTCCGGGGTAAGTACCTGCGGCACTACAACTCGGAGGTCTGGCTCAGCAACGGCACGGGTGGCGACGCGTACAACACGCCGGCGTTGTGGGCCGCCGACAGCACCTGGACCATCGCCGCACCGTGGGCGCCCTGATCGAAAAGAGGCCCCGCGACAGGGTCGTCGCCGCCATCTGACGACCGCGGGGGTTCCGGCCAGGCCGGTACCCCCGCGGTCAGCGGGCGCGACGCAGGCGTCCGCGCATGGGGAGCTGCGATCCGGACGGCCGCGTACGGGCCGCTCAGAGGGTCGTCTCGTTGGGCAGGCCGAAGAAGTCGTGCCACTTGGCGCCGCCGAGGAAGCCGGTGCCGGTGGAGAGACCGACGTAGACGTCGTTGAGGCTGCCCTTGGTGAAGGCGATGATGTCGTCCCTGCCGTCGCCGTTGACGTCACCGAGGTAGGGGAACTCTCCGGCCAGGCAGAAGAAGTCGTTCCACTTCACCGTGGTCCCGGCGAAGCCCGTCCCGGTGGAGACAACCGCGTAGACGTCGGCGTCGGCGTTGCAGGTGAACGTCACGATGTCGTCGCGGCCGTCGCCGTTGACGTCCCCGACGCGCGGCAACTCGGCGCCGACGGCGAACAGGTCGTGCCACTTCTGCGGCGCACCGAACCCACTGCCACTGGACAACGCGACGATCACATCCGCGGCACTCGCCGGGCCCTGAGTGAAAGTGATCAGGTCGTCACGACCGTCCCCGTCGACGTCCCCGAGCGCCGGATACTCCCCGGCGATCGAGAAGTACTCGTGCCACTTCAGCGCCGTACCGGCGAACGACGACCCGGTGGACAACGCCACGTACACATCCCCCGCGCCGTCGTGAGTGAAAGCGACGACGTCGTCGCGGCCATCACCATTGACATCCCCCACCGCGGCCACCTCGGCGTTCGGCGCGAACCAGTCATGCCACTTCGTGGCGCCCCCGAACGACGACCCGGTCGACAGCGCCACGTACACGTCAGCGAGCGAACCGTGAGTGAACGCCACGACATCGTCACGCCCGTCACCATTGAAGTCCCCGGACAGCAACGTCTCCCCGGTCAGACCGAAGAAGTCATTCCACTTCACGGACGTCCCAGCGAACGAGGATCCGGTGGACGCCGACACGTACACGTCGTTGAGACTGCCCTGCGTGAACGTGACCACGTCATCCCGACCGTCACCGGTGAAGTCCGTCGGTGAACCCGCCAGGTACCGGCCTCCCGAACCACCGGCGTCGACCAGGGAGAGGTAGTAGTTCCAGTTCCAGTTCGGGCCGGGATCGGTGTGGTCGTTGCCGGGCATCTCGTTGTGCCCCTTGATCGCCGTGCGGTTCTTCGGCAGCCCGTACTTGTCGCAGAGGTAGCGGGTCAGCGCGGCTGACGACCGGTACATGGCGTCGGTGAACCAGGCCGGGTTGTCCACGAACCCCTCGTGCTCGATACCGAGGGCGTACGGATTGGCCGAGCGCGCATGGTAGGCCGTGTCGCCCTCGCGCACCATCTGGGTGATCTCACCGTTGCTCGACTTCACGACATAGTGCGCGCTCACCCCCGACGACGGGTTCTGGAACCAGCTCACCGTGCCCGCGTACGACCCCTGGGTCACGTGCACCACCACTGTGGTGATCCGCGACGATCGGCCCGCCTGATAGTTACCGCCGTTGGCGGGAACCCAACGCGCCGGGCCGTACTCCGGCACCGCCGCGGCGGCGAGGTGCGGATCGGCGGCGCCCGCAGGGGCGATCCCCGCGTAGCGGCCGAGTTCGGGTCGGACCGCTTGCGGCGCGACCTGCACCGGGCCAGCCTTGATGCCGGCCCGTAGAAGGTCGTAGACGTGGTCTGCGTAGAGGCGGGCCGTCGCGTCGTTGACGGCGGCGCTGTACCGCGCCACGGCCGGGTACCAGGCGGAGAGCCGGTCCCGCGCACCGGCCGTCAGTCCTTCGCCGTCGGCCAGCTCGCGGAGCACCGCGGCACCGCCCCGGACGTTGACGGAGGTGACCGAACGCAGCCGGTGGACCGGCTCGCCGGTGAGCGTCGCCGCTCGTTCGAGGCTGTGCTGCGTGGGGTTGCTGACGAGATGCATGACCCCGTAACCGTTGGCCTGGCTGGGCAGGCCGCCGTGCGCCTCCAGCCGCGACTCACCGTAGGCGACCGCGACCAGCAGGTCCCGTGGTACGTCGAACTCGTCGGCGGCCCGGTCGAAGGCGGACGCGAGTGGACCGAGGGCAGCGGGTTGGGAGGCGGTCGCCGGCGCGGACGCCACCTGACCGGCGAGTGCCGCCGCCAGGAGGACGGCGCAGGCGTACCGCGAGAGCCTGGTCAGTCGCATGGAGGTCTCCAGTTCGTCGGTCACAGCGTCGTCTCTCCGTTGAGGCCGAAGAAGTCGTGCCACTTGGCGCCGCCGAGGAAGCCGGTGCCGGTGGAGAGACCGACGTGGACGTCGTTGAGGCTGCCCTTGGTGAAGGCGATGATGTCGTCCCTGCCGTCGCCGTTGTAGTCACCGAGGTAGGGGAACTCGCCGGCCAGGCAGAAGAAGTCGTTCCACTTCACCGTGGTCCCGGCGAAGCCCGTCCCGGTGGAGACAGCCGCGTAGACGTCGGCGTCGGCGTTACAGGTGAACGTCACGATGTCGTCGCGACCGTCACCGTTGACATCCCCGACGCGCGGCAACTCGGCACCGACGGCGAACAGGTCGTGCCACTTCTGCGGCGCACCGAACCCACTGCCACTGGACAACGCGACGATCACATCCGCGGCACTCGCCGGGCCCTGAGTGAACGTGATCAGGTCGTCACGACCGTCCCCGTTGATGTCACCGAGAGCGGGAAACTCGCCGAACGGGCTGAAGTACTCGTGCCACTTGAGGCCGGGCCCGAACGAGGTGCCGGTGGAGAGCGCGACGTACACGTCCCCGGCTCCGTCGTGGGTGAACGCCACGATGTCGTCGCGGCCGTCGCCGTCGACGTCGCCGACCGCGCCTATCTCCGCGCCCGGCGCGAACCAGTCGTGCCACTTCCCGCCGCCAGCGAAGGAGGTACCGGCGGAGAGGGCGACGTACACGTCGCCGGTGTTGCTGTGGGCGAAGGTGACGATGTCGTCCCTGCCATCGCCGTTGACGTCACCGGTCGAGGCGGTCTCGCCGCCGATGGAGAAGAAGTCATTCCACTTCACGGAGGTGCCGGCGAAGGAACTACCGGTGGAGGCGCCCACGTAGACGTCGGCGAGAGTGTTCTGGGTGAAGGCGACGATGTCGTCGCGGCCGTCACCGGTGACGTCGGTGCGGGAACCGCCGGCGATGGCGTGGGTACGGGCCGCCTCGTTGAGCTGGCTTCGGGCGACGGCGGCCGCCTGGTCGTACCGGTCGGGAAAGCCGGATCTCTGGACACACTGCGCGACCTGACCCGCGCTGTACCCGGGGTTGTTGCGGTCGCAGACGATCGCCCTGGTCACGTACTGGGTGCTGGCGTAGACCGCGTCCATGATCTGCTCCGGGGTGCCCCAGCCGTAGTCCCATCGCTGTTGGAACACCCCGAGCGACGACTTGTCACCGCACGGCAGGTTGTTCATGTGCGACTCGACCCAGCCCGCCTCGAAGGCGGACAGAGCCACCTTGTCGTTGGCGTTGTAGGCGCGCGCGACCCGATAGACCACCAGGGTCACGGCGGGGTCCCGGTTGGCGGGGATCGAGGGGCAGGCCAGGGTGCCGATCGGCTCGGCGTGGGCCGGCGCCGCGGCGGCCGTCGCCACGACCACGCCGAGGGCGACCAGCAGGGCTGGCAGAGTACGTCTCACGGTGCTCCTCGCGAGGTCGGGGAATCAGCTGGGTGACGTCGCGTACCTGTCCTCCGGCGCCGATGTCGAGTGCCGAGTGTGCCATCACGACGATGACCAATGTCAATGGATGGTGAAGATTTCCTTCGCCATGCGGGCAGAAGAGGGAAGGTATTGACATTGACCACCGACGCAGCTTTACTCGCCGGTAACCGACGTCCAGCCGTCCGGGAGGACGATCATGGCCATGCCTCGCCGCTCGTTCATCAAGCGTGTCGCCGCGGTAGGTGCGGCCAGCGCCCTCGGTGCCGCCGGCGCCCTGACCACGGCCGGCCCCGCCCAGGCGGCGACGTGGAAGAAGCGGCTGACCGGCGCGGACCTCGACACCAACGCCCGCTGGCGGGTCGCCGGCACCGACCTGGGCATCCCCTACGTGCTGGAGAACGGGTCGATCGGCTACCTCTTCGGTGACACCTTCGACACACCCTGGCCGGAGGGCCCACCCCTGCCGAACGACTGGCGGTCACCGGTCATGTTGCGCTCCGCCATCCACCCGGGGGCGCCGGGCGGAGTGGTCTTCGACAGCGCGGCACGGGTCGCGGGCAACGGTCGCGCTCCGGAAGTGCTGCACAACGGCCATTACGGCATCGGCATCGACGGTCTTCCCGAGGTGACCGTCATCCCCAACGACGGCATCAGCTTCCCCGAGACCGGCCGGCAGGTCATCTCGTACATGAGCATCGAGAACTGGAACTCGGCCGGCCCGGCGGGACCCCACTGGAAGTCCCGCTACGCGGGGCTGGCCTACTCCGACAACGGCAACGACTTTGTGCGCACGCCCCTGAAGTGGTGGAACAGCACGGACAACAGAGACCCGTTCCAGATGTGGACCATGCAGCGCGCCGGTGACCACGTCTACGTCTTCTCCGTACGAGCAGGACGCCAGAGCGGCCCGATGATGCTGCGTCGCGTCCGATGGGACCGCCTCTTCTACCCGGAATCCTACGAGGGCTGGGGCTGGGACGGCACGAACTGGGGCTGGGGACGGCCCTGCACACCCATCCTCACCGGCCGCTTCGGCGAGCCGTCCGTACGCCGCCTGGCTGACGGCACCTGGGTGATGTCCTACCTGAACTGCCAGACCGGTTGCCTGGTCACCCGGACCGCTGCTGGACCGGACCAGGTGTGGACGGCAGAGAAGATCCAGGTCACGAGCTGGCAGGAGCCCGCCCTCTACGGTGGGTTCATCCATCCCTGGTCGAGCCGCGACGCCAACGACCTGCACCTGATGGTCTCGAAGTGGACCCGCACCCCCGACGGCCGCAGCACGGCCTACCACGTCAGCCAGTTCGTCGGCTCGGTGTGACCGACCGACCGTCACCTGCCGTAGCGGGTGTCGTTTCCCGGTCATGAGGGAAGTGCCCCAACTGGACCGAGCCAGAGCAAGCACCGGCTCGCAACTTGCATCCGGCCTGGAATTGCCCATCCATGCAACGCGCAAATAGCCGCCCATCAATTAGATGCCGGTCAATCTTGACTTGCACGGTCATTCAGCGGAACGTAAAGAGACAAAGGCAGATGCGCGACATCGTCGGCTTGGCCGACGTGGTTCGCCAAATAGTCGCCCTGCCGGTTTCGCGCCGCGTGCATCAGGAGGCGTTCCATGCGGTTGAATCCGTTCACCGGGGCTTATCTCAACGATCCGGCGACGTTGTGGCGACGCATTCTCGGCGAACCTGACGGGGTGCACTACGCAGAAGATCTGGGCGTGTGGTTGATCAGCGGACACGCGGACGTCCGGCGCGCTCTCGGCGATACCGCGACGTTCGCCAACGCCCTCACCCTCGCGCCGGTCTACGAGGTCTGCCCGGAGGCGATGAGCGTGATCACGCAGATCGACGCGCCGCCGACGACGGCCGCCGCGGACCCCCCGGTGCACCCCCGCACGCGTCGGGCGGTACGGGCAATCTTCGCGAACACCGCCGACCGGGTCGAGGCCGAGTACGGCGCGATCGTTCGGCGCCGGGTCGACCAGCTGGTGTCCCGGCTCGTCGTCCGTCAGGGCGACGAGGTCGACCTGATCCCGGAGTTCGCCACCGAGCTTCCCCTGCTGGTGGTCCTCGACATCCTCGGGGTGCCGGACACCGACATCGGGCGGATCCGGAGCTGGGCGGACGGGCAGATCGCCCTCATCTGGGGGCAGCCGGACCCGGCCGAGCAGGTGCGTCTGGCGCAGGGTCTGCTGGAGTTCTGGCACTACTGCGAGGAGATTGTCCGCCAGCGGGTGGAGAGCGGCCCGCAGGGCGACGACTTCATCAGCCGCGCCCTGATCTACCGCGACGACGACGACGCGGTGCTGACGGTGCCCGAGGTGGCGAGCCTGGCCTTCAATCTCCTGGTCGCCGGTCACGAAACGACCGCCGGGCTGCTCGCCCACGCCCTCGACCAGGCACTGTCCACCCCGCAGCGATGGTCGGCGATGGCGGCGGATCCGGGGCTCGTCCCCGCTTTCGTCACCGAGACGCTCCGGTTCGCGCCCGCCATCGACGGCTGGCTCCGGGTGACGTGCCGAGAGGTCACGCTGGGAAAGGTCACCATTCCGGCGGGAGCGCGGTGCCTGCTGTTGATCGGGGCGGCCAACCGGGATCCGGCGGTCTTCGCCCATCCGGACCGGTTCGATCCGCACCGGTCGGACGCCGGGGATCACCTGTCGTTCGGCCACGGTCCACATTTCTGTATTGGGGCGGGACTGGCGCGACTTGAGGCCGGCACTGCTCTCACCCGACTGGCCGAGGCCATTCCCGGCCTACGACTGACGCCCGGTCACCGTCGCTCATACAAACCCAATGTCGCGTTTCGCGCGCATCACGGGTTGAACGCGATAATCGACGTCGTGGCACCCACTTCCGTCCCGGCGACACGAGAGGCGGCCAGCGCCGAGGCGTACATCGGCGGACAGTGAGCGCGCACCGGGCGGCCCCATCACGCATCCGAACGCGGGGTGCGGGCGGACGGCGTACCCCTGCTCCCACCCGCCACGACGCGACGCCCGCACCGGGTCCGGCACACACCTTTTGCGCTTTGCCGAGCAATCCATGTCGGTCAACGTCTTCACACCCATCACGTCCAGGGTTAAGAATTGCCCTCTACGAATGCCCCGGCGCAGCGACACGTTTGATCTGTCCGCTGCCGATTCCCCGTTGCCACGAAGGTGAGCGCATGGAGCACACATCGCCGTCGAGCTCCGCTCAACCCGCGGCCAGCGAGCGGTTCCGGTGGGAACTGCGCAACTGCCGCCTTCGACGGGGCCTGACCCAGCGGGCGCTGGCGGATCTGGTGCGGTTCAGCCGGGAGACGGTCGCGGCGGTGGAGTCGGGTCGCCGGTTCGGCAGTCACGAGTTCGCGGTGCGCTGCGACGACGTACTCGACACCGACGGCCTGCTGGCAGCGCTGTGGCCGCAGGTCGCCGCCGAGCAGTTGGCGGCCGACGGCCGCCGCGGTCCACGTTCCTTCGAACCGGCACGGTCGGACCGGCCGGTCCCACGTCAACGCGGTCGCCGGGACGCCAGCGACCCGGGTGCCGTGGTGGACGCCATCGACGAGTTGCGCGAGCTGATCGGTCAGGTCCTCAACGGCCAATCCGAGACGGACGACCCCGAGCGCGACACACCGGCCGGGCACCGCAGCGACCAACACTGACCTCGCGATCGGGTGACGCCGCGCGCTGTCACCGTTCGCTGACGCTGGGTACAGATGCTGGTACGGGCAGTTTGTACCACGCTCAGGTCTGGCCTATGAGCGCGGCTTCCGGCCGAATGGGACTTGCATTTGGCAATGTGCGGATAGACCGTCATCGACGAGTCGTGGGAGTCAATCTTGGCGTCGAGCACGAGGTCCCACGCGGCCCGACCCTACCCGACCCGCCGACGCGGTTGGAAGATTGCCGGTCGGATGCGCCTCATCGTCGCGGCGCCGCTCGTCGCCGTGATCGGCTTCGCCGGCCTCGCGCTGACCGAGAGCGCACGCCAGACAACCCGCGCCAACGACCTGGAGGTCCTGGCCCGGGTCGGCGCCGAGGCCGGTGACCTGGCCTATCGCCTGCAACGCGAGCGCATCGCGGCGGCCGACCTGCTCACCTATCCCGCAGCGCAGCAGCAGGACGCCTTCGGCACGGAAATGGCCGCCACCGACGAGGCCGCCGCCCGCTACCGCCGGCAACGGGATCTGCTGGCCGCCGACACCGGGGCCAACCAGCCCCTGCTGCGCCGCATCGACGAGGCCCTCGACGGCCTGGCTCCGCTACGCACCCAGGTACGTACGGCAGCGCACGCCTCGGTCTCGGCGATGACCTTCAGTTACCGCATCGCGATCGCCGACCTGATCAACTTCCGGGAGAACGTCTCGCACGGCGTGGTCAACGCCCAGCTCGCCGACGGGATCCGCGCCTCGGCGGCGCTGTCGAAGACGGCGGAGGCGATCGGCCAGCAGCAGGTCGCCGTGTTGCGCGCGGTCGCGGCGGGCGAACTCACCCCCGCCATGCAGCAGGACATCAACGCCGCCCGGACCAGCTACACCGAGTCGAGCCTCTCGTTCCTGGCACTGGCTCCGCCCGACTGGAGCATCTGGTGGGAGCAGGCGGGCACCGGCAAGGAAGCGCTCACCCTGCAACGAATGCAGGACGAGGTGTCCCGGGCCCAACCGGGGTCACAGCTGCAACTGGAGACCCCAGCCTGGGTGTCCACCACACAGACGCGCGCCGCACGCCTGGCCGACCTGCGAGGGCGGGTCGACGTCGCGGTTCTCGACGACGTCCGGGCCGCGCATGCCGACCAGCGCCGCCGGGCAGTGGCCGAGGCGGCCGGCGTCCTCCTGGCACTGCTCCTGACCGCGCTGGTGACCTGGGCCGTCGCCAGGCAGATCACCCGGCGGCTACGCCGCCTGCGGGATGCCGCCAACGCCGTGGCGTTCGAACAACTCCCCGCCGTGGTGGCCCAACTCCAGCAGCCGGGCAGCGCCGCGGTCGACCCGCACCAGCTGGCCCGCCAACAGTCCACCGACGCCCTCGAACCGTCCAGCGACGACGAGATCGGCGAGCTGGGCCAAGCGTTCAGCGCCGTGCACCAGGCCGCCGTGCGGACCGCCGCCGAGCAGGCCGTCATGCGCGCCAACACCGCCGACATCTTCATCCACCTCAGCCGCCGCGAACAGCGACTCGTCGACGCCGTCCTGGCCCAGGTCGATCTGGTCGAGCGGGACGAGACCGACCCCGACCGGCTGCACCAGCTCTACACGCTGGACAACCTGGCGACCCGGATGGGCCGGATCAACGCCAGTCTGCTGGTGCTCGGCGGCGTCGGCGTCGGTCGCGTACGCCAACGCGACGTGCCGCTGCAACAGGTGCTCCAGGCGGCGCTGTCCCAGATCGAGCACTACGCGCGGGTCCGACTCGGCATGATCGACGGGGACGTCGCCGTGGCGGCCAAAACCGTCGACGAGGTCGTGCACCTGCTCGCCGAACTCATGGACAACGCGACGACGTACTCGTCACCGGACAGCGAGACGTGGGTGAGCGGCCGGAGCCTCGGTGACCGCGTCATCGTGCAGATCAGCGACGAGGGCGTGGGGTTGTCCCCGCAGCGAATGCAGCAGCTCAACGAACTGCTGGCCCGACCACCCGCCATCGACGTGGCCGCCGTGCGGGCGATGGGGCTGGTCGTCGTGGGTCAGCTCGCGGCACGGCTGGGCGCCACCGTCCAACTGCGACGCGGTCCCCGCCGCGGCACCCTCGCCGAGGCGACGCTGCCCGCGGCGATCATCCGGTCGATGCCACCGGAGGAGTTCCTGCTCGCACCCGGCCGACTGTCACGGCGGGCGGCGCGCAGGGCCAGCCCTCCGCCGCCGTACCAGCCACGCCCCGAGCCCACCGCCGGGCGGCCCCCGGCCGGGCGGCTCCTGCCGGCGGCGCCGGTGTTCCGACCAGCTCCCGCTCCCCCACCCCAGGACCAGGGTGACGCGCCCACCGAGGAGTTACTCATCTTCGAACAGGTCAACCACTGGTTCCAGACGGATGCCGTCGACGGCCACGACGCCCCGGAGTGGTCCAGCCCCGCGGACGATGCCTGGCGCACGGCCGCCCAGGCGACCGCCCCCGAGGTCGCCACGACCACCACGGCCGGCCTGCCCAAACGGCAACCGCAGCGGCATCTCGTGCCCGGCGGCGTGACCGTGCCCGAGCAGCGGCAACGCTCCGAGTACCGCGACCCGGCCCAGGTGGCGACGGCGATGGCCGCGTACGCGCGGGGTGTGGCGAACCGACGGCGCACCCCGATCAACCTCGCCAACAAATGACGCGACAGGAGAGCACGTGAGCGACCAACAGGATCTTGGCTGGCTGCTGGACAGCTTCGCCGCGCGCGCGAGCGAGGTCAGCCATGCGATCGCCATCTCCAGCGACGGCCTGATGGTGGCCGCCACCCGCGACCTGCCGCCGGACCGGGCCGACCAACTGGCCGCGACGGGCAGCGGGCTGGTCAGCCTGCTGCGCGGGGCGGCGGCCTTCTTCGACGCCGGCGCGGTGATCTCCAACGTCACGCAACTCGAGGGCGGGTTCATGTTCTCGATGGCCTTCAACGACGGCGCCTCGCTGCTGGTGCTCGCCGCACCCGAGTGTGACGTCGGCAAGGTCTCCTACGAGATGACCGAGTTGGCCAACCGCATCGGGGACGCCCTGACCCCCGCAGCCCGAGCGGCACTCGCCCGCAGCCGTTGACAACCCCGGCGCCCCCACGCCGGAGACCCTTCCTTCCCCTGGAGAAGACGAGATGCCTCACACCACCCCTTGGCGCAGCCGTGCCCTCGGCGCCACACTGCTCGCGGTCGTGCTGACCGTCGGCACCGCCTGCGGCGATGACGGGTCGGGCCCGAGCGCCAGCGGTTCGATAAAGATCGGCCTGCTCGCGTCGCTGTCCGGGACGTACCAGGCCGTCGGCACGGAGATCCGCGACGGCTTCCAGCTCTACCTGGACACCCACGACGGCAAGCTCGGCGGTCGAAAGGTCGACCTCGTCATCGCGGACGAGGGCAACGGTGCCCAGACCGCGGTCCCGGCGGCGACCAAACTGCTCAAGCAGGACCGGGTGGCCGCGCTGACCGGCATCGTCGGTGGTGGCTCGGTCGCCGGAGTCACTCCCCTGCTCAACGAGACCAAGGTGCCGCTCGTCGGTTCCAACGGCCGACCCGAGCTGAAGGACGTCTCCCGGGTCTGGCACACCTCGTACCTCTCCGACGAGCCGGGGGAGGCGATCGCCCAGCACGTCCGCGACAACGTGCAGGGCTCCGTGTACGCGATCGGCCCGGACTACCAGGGCGGCTGGGACGAGCTGCGTGGTTTCACCGACACGTTCGGGAAGATCGGCGGGAAGCTCGCGAACGCCGACGGCAAGACGACCTTCACCCCGTTCCCGGCCACCACGAATTTCACCCCGTACTTCGCCCGCATCAAGGCCTCGGGCGCGGCGGCCGTCTACACCTTCTACGCCGGCAGCGCCGCCGTCGACTTCGTGAAGCAGTACGCGCAGTCCGAGATCAAGGACGTTCCGCTGTACGCGGCCGGTTTCCTCACCGAGGGCGGAGTGCTCAACGCGCAGGGCGAGGCCGCCCGGGACATCTACTCGGTGCTCAACTACTCGCCCGACCTGGACAACGCGGAGAACCGCGCCTTCGTCGCGGCCTGGAAGGCCAAGCACGACGGTTCACCGACGACGTACGCACTCGCCTCGTACGACGCGGCCGCGGTGCTGGACCGGGCGATCGGCGCCGCCGGGAACGACCCGACTCCGGAGGCCATCAACACGGCCATCGGCCAGCTCGGCCAGATTGCCAGCCCGCGCGGCACCTGGCAGTTCTCCACCACCACGCACTCACCCGTGCAGAAGTGGTACCTGCGGCAGGTCCGCCAGGACGGCCGGGCGC
The DNA here is from genome assembly GCF_016907275.1 of Micromonospora luteifusca. Taxonomy (NCBI): domain Bacteria; kingdom Bacillati; phylum Actinomycetota; class Actinomycetes; order Micromonosporales; family Micromonosporaceae; genus Micromonospora; species Micromonospora luteifusca. Next base: position 6,398,037 of record NZ_JAFBBP010000001.1, on the reverse strand, counting down.
TGTCCAACACCGTCGTGGGTGACCTCGCGACCGTCGGCCGATGATGGCGGTGGCGGCCGGCACGAACCGGATCGACCCGTACCTGATCCCGGCGCTGGACGGGGTCGCCTACGGGCTGCTCGTGTTCGTCGCCGCGTCGGGCCTGGTCTTCTGTTTCGGCGTCGCCAACATCCTCAACCTGGCGCACGGCACGCTCTACGCGATCGGTGGGTACACTGCCGCGGCGCTGCTCGACGGCGGCTGGGCGAGCCTGGCGTTGGCGCTGGCGGTCGGTGTGCTGGCGGCCGCCGCGGCGGGCGTGCTGCTGGCCGGCCTGCTCGCCCCGGTCGCCACCGGTAACCACCTGACCCAGGCGCTGCTGACGTTCGGGGTGGCGCTGGCCGGCGGCAGCCTCCTCGTTGCCGGCTTCGGGCCAGACGATCCGCGGGTCCAGGTGCCCGCCGCCCTGGAGGGGTCGGTGGTGGTCGCCGGCCACCGCTACGCCGCGTACCGGTTGGTCTTCATCGTCGTCGCCGCGGTGATCGCCGCAGCGCTCTACCTCGTGATGCGGCGGACCAGGGCCGGGATGCTGGTGCGGGCGGCTGTCGACGACGCGGAGATGGTCGCCTGCCTGGGCGTGAGTCCCGCGCGGATCCGAGCCGGTGTGCTCGCCGCCGCCGGCGCGCTGGCCGGCGCGGCCGGGGTCCTGGGCGCGCCCATCATCGGCCCCGGCACGGACACCGCCGACACCGTGCTGTTGTTGTCCCTGGTGGTCGTGGTCCTCGGAGGTCTCGGATCCATGGCGGGCACTCTGCTGGCCGCGCTCGCGATCGGCGAGATCCAGACGCTGGGAGTAGCGCTGCTGCCGTCCGCCGCGCCTTTCCTGCTGTTCGCCGCCATGGCCGCCGTGCTGGCCGTGCGGGCGCGTGGTCTCGCCAGCAGATGGAGGGCGACATGAGAGACGAGGTGATCCGGCGGGCACGAGGCGCTGTCGCGGCGCTCGTCCTGGCCGGTCTGGTCGTGGCGCCCTGGGTGGTCGACGACTACACGACGGCGATCCTCGCCCGGACGCTGGCGCTGGCCCTGGTCGGGGTGAGCGTGGCTCTGCTCACCGGCGTCGCCGGCATGCCCACCCTCGGCCAGACCGCACCGTACGCGGCGGGCGCCTACGCCTGTGTCGTGGTCGGCGGCCGGATCTCCGACGTCGGCGTCGTGCAGCTCGCCGTCGCGGCGGGCGCCGGGGCGGTGCTGGCCGCGCTCACCGTGCCGCTCGTCGTTCACGCCCGAGGAGTGATCGTCCTGATGATCACCCTGGCCATCGGTGAACTCGTCGTGACCATCCTCGGTCGTTGGCGGTCGGTGACCGGTGGCACGGACGGGTTGGCCGGCATGCCCGCGGTCCGCCCATTCTGGGGCCTCCCGGCCCTGGCCAGCGATCAGGCGCGTTACATGTACACCCTGGCCGTCGTGGCCACGCTGGTCGGCGCGGTGCTGTTACTGCTGCGTACCCGTGCCGGGCTGCTGCTGCGTGCCGGCCGGGACGACGAGGCACGGCTGCGGGCCAGCGGGCACCGCGTGGCGCTGCACGTGTCCGGCGCGCACATCGCCGCCGGGGCGATAGCCGGCGGTGCCGGCTCGCTGCTGGTCGTCGCCCAGCAGTACATCTCCCCCGCCGACTTCGGCTTCGACACGTCCGCGCTGCTGTTGCTCGGTGTCGTCATCGGTGGCACCGCCTCGATCGGCGGCGCCCTGGTGGGCGCTGCACTCGTCATCGCTGTTCGGGACTGGTTGTTCGGGGTGCTGCCCGGGCACGCGCCGCTGGTGCTGGGCGCGCTGTTCGTGGCGACGGTCTACCTGCTGCCCACCGGCGTCAACCAGGCACGGGTGCGGCTGCGCCCGTCGAGCGCCGCGCCGGGCCACCCGCAGTCGCCGCCCGCCCGTGACCACGCGGCGGTACCGGAGCTACGCGCATGAACCCCCTGCTCAGCGCCGAGGAGGTCCGCGTGCGCTACGGCTCGCTCACCGCACTCGCCGGCGTCGACCTGTCCATCCACGACGGTCAGCGGCACGCCCTGATCGGTCCCAACGGAGCCGGAAAGACGACCCTTCTCAACGTGATCGGTGGCGCCACGAAGCCGCAGCGCGGCACGGTGCGCTTCGACGGACGGGACATCAACCGGCTCGGCCCGGCGGCACGGGCTCGCCGAGGCATCAACCGGATACACCAACGACCAGCGGTCTTTGCGACGCTCACCGCGACCGAGAACGTCGTGGTGGCCGCGCTGCCACGGGTCGTTCCGCAACGTCGGTGGTGGCCGGGTGGCCGTCGCCGCACCGCGCAACACCGGGCGGGCCCGCTGCTGGAGCGGATGGGCCTCGCCGACGTCGCGGCGGTGCCCGCCGGGCACCTCGCACACGGGCAACGACGCCAGTTGGAGATCGCGATGGCCCTTGCCGGCAGCCCCCGGCTGCTGCTACTCGACGAACCTGCGGCGGGACTGTCCGCCGCCGAGGTCGGCCGGCTGGTCAACCTGCTCCGGGCGCTGCCCAGGGCGATCGCCATGCTGCTGGTCGAACATCGACTGGACCTGGTGTACGCCCTCTCCGACACGGTCACCGTGCTCCGTGACGGCCAGACATTGGCCGCCGGTACGCCAGACGAGATCCGTACCTCGCCGCTGGTGCGGCAGGCCTACGCCGACGGGGTGGCCTGATGCTGTGTGTGGAACGCCTGTGCGCCGGCTACGGCGGGGGGATCGTGCTGCACGAGGTCAGCTTCCGGGTGCAGCCCGGCAACATCCAGGCCGTGGTGGGCCGCAACGGGGCCGGCAAGAGCACCCTCGTACACACCATCGCCGGGCTGGTACGTGCCAGCAGTGGTCGCATCGAGATCGGCGGCGTGCACGTGGCTGGCCGGCAACCGCACCGGATCGCCCAGTCCGGGGTCGGTCTCGTTCCGCAGGGCCGGAGGGTCTTCTCCCGCCTGACCGTGGCCGAACACCTGGTCCTGGCAGCCGCACCCTGGCGGGCCGCGACCGCCGGTGGCGAGGGCTGGACGGTGACCCGGATCCTCGAACTGCTGCCGAGGCTGGCCGAGCGGCTGCGCCACCGTGGCTGCGAGCTCTCCGGCGGCGAGCAGCAGATGCTGGCGATCGCCCGTGCTCTCCTCGGCCAGCCGCGGGTGCTGCTGCTCGACGAACCGTGTGAGGGCCTCGCGCCCGACCTGGCGGCGCGGGTCCGGGGGCTCATCAGCGCCCTCGCCGCCGACGGCTTGACCGTGCTGCTCGTGGAGCAGCAACTCCAGCACGCGATCGAGATCGCGGACCGGGTGGCGGTGCTGGAGTACGGCCGGCTCGTCTACGACCGACCGACCGGCGAGGCCCGCGTCGATCCGGCCCCACTGGCGGCGATGTTGAGCGTCGCCGCCGTCCCGCCGCCCCCGGCCAGCCGACCAACCCCTCGGCTCTGGGCCGACACCCCGTAGTCACCCGAACCCCCTCGGAGAGGTGGACACCGATGGCAACCGCTACGAGCGACGGCACGTACACGTTCGACAACGGCGCACCCGACGCCGTTGCACAGATGCACGCGCTGGAGTCCTTCCTGGATCCCATCACGACGCGTCGCCTGGCCCACCCGGTGCTGCGGCCAGGGGCCACCTGCTGGGAGGTCGGGGCGGGCGGCGGCTCGATCGCCCGGCAGATCGCCCGCGCGATCGGCGACGCTGGTCACGTGCTGGCCACGGACATCGACCCCGCGCACCTGGTGGCGAAGGGCAACCTGCACGTACGCCGGCACGACGTGCGCACCGAACCGCCACCCGGAGACGCGTTCGACCTGATCCACGCCCGGCTGGTGCTGCTGCACCTCCCCGAACGACGGCGGGTGCTCCGCACGCTCACCGGCGCGCTGGCCCCCGGCGGGTGGCTGGTGGTCGAGGAGTTCGACTGCACCGCGCCGCAGCGGGTGCTGACCGCACCGAACGACGACGCCGCGAAGCTCTTCGCGCAGGTGATGGACGCCATGATGGGTGTCCTGCAGGAACACGGAGCCGACCTGGGATGGGCGCAGGACGTGCACACCGAGATGACCCTCGCCGGTCTGACCGAGGTGGACACCATCACCCATTCGCAGAGTTGGGCCGGTGGTTCGACCGGGGCGTCGCTCTACGAGACGAACTCCCGGCAGTTGGAGCCGGACCTGCTCGCCGCGGGGCTGTCGCCCGACCAACTGCACGCCTTCCGGCGGCTGGTCCGTGACCCCGGCTTCGCCGTCATGTCGTACCACCTCGTCTCCACGCGGGGCCGCCTACCGAGCTGAGAGCAGGTAGACCGCCGTGTGGAGAGCGGTCGCGCCGCCCGTACCTCCTCCGACGCAGCACGCCCCCCGCTGAGCCGGACAGCTCTGCGACGGCGTCGACCGCACCGGCCGGGCTCCCCGCCAGGGAGCCCGGCCGATCCGTGCTTGGGTCAGTGGTGGCGGCCCTCCACCACCCGGTAGGTGCGCAGGTTCGGGTCCGCCTTGATCTGCGCCTCGGTGTACTTGATCGTGTCCCAGCCCTTGCCGGAGAAGAGCGCGGTCTGGTCGCCGTACCAGGGTGAGTTCGGGTTGGTCGACTGGGAGTAGGTGAGGATCTGGCGCCCTGCGGGCCCACGCGGGCCCAACTCGACGGCCATCACGAACGACGAACCGTGGACCACCTTCGGATAGCCGACGCCGGGCACCCGGTTGTTGACGATCATGTTGAAGATTCCGGCCTCGGCGCGCCCGCCGTGGATCGGGATGCGCCGGTCACCGCGCGGCTCGGTCTGAACGTCGCCGAGACGTGCGTCCAGCGGGATGCCGGCGAGGCGCTGCACGGCGTCGGCGAGCGCGGTACGCACACCAGGGTTGGCGGTGTCGAGCCGGCGCGGCGTGTGCACCGGATCGCTGGCGGCGAAGGGCTCCGCGAAACGCAGCCCGTTGGCCAGGGTGAACTCGGTGAACAGGTGTGCGCCGCGACTGTCCAGGTCGACGTGCAGGTCCCAGCTTGCCAGTGCCGCGCAGGCAGCGCGCAGATCCACCGTGGCGCCGTTCGAGGCGGTGCCGGTCGGTTGGGCGGTGCAGAGCGCCACCAGGTCGTCGCGGACCAGTTCACCGCCGTACACCCGGTTACCGAAGACGGTCCGCCACAGCCGGTCGGCGGTGAACCCGCGGCCGGGCAGCCCGTCGGTGCCGGCGAGGCGCTGCTGCACCTGGTCGAGGCCGAGGCGGGTACGCAAGCTGCGAGGGGTGCGTTCGTCGCCGAGAATCCGCGCGTAGCCCTCCAGCGGAGCCTGGGGGTTGGCCAGCCAGTAACTGTCGTTGGAGTTGGTGACGTAGTCGGCGCGGAAGCGCACCGGCAGGTTCGCCGGGCCGAGGATGCCGGGCACGGCGGCGTCCGCGTCGGCGCCGAGCGCGCAGGCCGAGCGGGAGCCATCCAGGACGGCCTGACCGCTGCTGGCATAGAGCGGCTGGAACGGCGCCGGGATGCAGGCGGCGGCGAGGGCGTCGGTCACCCGGGGCACCACGGAGTGGTCGGCGTAGAGCGCCTCGCCGCGGGCATCGGCGGCGATCACGTTGACCCAGGGCAGGAACTGGTATCGGTCGAGCACCCGCTTCAGGTCGCGGACCGTCTCGGCACGGCCCATCTGCAGCCAACCGTCGAACGCCCGGTTGTTGGTGGCGTTGACGTCGGTGATGGCGTACGCCGTGTCGGCGCTCCAGTCGAACGTGCCGGGCACCACCACGACCGGCCCGAAATGGGTGTCATGGAAGGTCCGACTGACCGGCACCGTGCCGCCGTTCCGGTCGGGCACCTGGACGGTGACCGTGCGGGTGGTCATCTTTCGTGGTCGACCGTCCACGTAGTAGGAGGTGGGGTCGCCGGCGACCAGTGCGAGGCGGTGCCAGACGAACCGGCGAGCGGTGGAGACGGTGTGGCTCCAGGCGAGGGTGCCGTTGTGCCCGATCTCGATGATCGGGTCGCCGATCAGGGCAGCGCCCTCGACGTCGTATCGGCCGGGCACCTTGAGGTGCATCCGGTAGAAGCGTTCCGCGCCGTCCCACGGGAAGTGCGGGTTGGCCAGGACCATGCCGCCCCGGTTGGCGGTCGCCGCCTCGCCGATCCCGTACGCGTTGCTGCCCACTCCGGCGGGGGCGCCGTCGCTGGCGGCGAGCACGGCGGCCGCGCCGGGCGCGTCCTGGACGGCGGCCGGGCCGGTGGCGGTGGGCGGCGCGGCGGCGACGATCCCGTCGAGCACGGCACGCGAGCTGGCCCGGACCATGCTGGCCCAGGTGGTGCGCCAGATGTCCAGCTCGGTCAGCGGGCGCACCCACGGCTTGGCCCGGCACGCCGGGTCGGTGAGCCGCGACGCGCCGGTGCGGCGCAGGTAGGAGTTATAGCCGACGACGAAGCCACGGATCTGGTCGCGGACGTCGTCGGACGGCGAGTGCACGCCGTCGCGGCGGCCGTCGAGCAGCCGCTCCACCGACCGGTCGTCGATGGCCTTGCGGAAGAACAGGTCGCTGCGCACGTTCGCGTCGGTCGGGCCGGTCGCACCGAAGTAGCGGGAGCGCTCGCCGTTGACCGTCACCACCTTCTCGGCGATGACGCACAGGTTGTCCTCCGCCTGTACGTACCCGACTCCGAAGCCGAGGTTGGCGTAGCTCGTGGCGGTGATGTGCGGGACGCCGTACGACGCACGGCGGATCTCGGCGGAGTAGCCCCGGTCGCGCTGGTGCGCGCCGGCCGGGGGGCCGTTCAGGCCCACCAGGATCAAGCCCAGGACGACCGCCGCCGCGCCGAGACGTGTTGATGCTGTCACCGCGTCCTCCCCCCGTCGCCCCCGGGCGCCGCTGCCCGAGAGACATTCACGTTGGTCGGCATTCTCGTCGCTCTCGGGTCTCCCCGTACACCCCTCACCGCCGACCACTGCGGCCAGCGGCGGTTCGCCGCGAGGCCACACGGGCTCGGCCGCGGGTCGGTGTCGGTGTCGGCGGCATGTCAGGGGCGGTGTCGGCGACATGTCGGGGCGGTGTCAGGCGAGCCGAGCACACTCTGGGACATGACAGCTGACCTGGTGATCGAGGCCGAGGGCCTCGTCAAGACCTTCGGAAAGACGAGGGCGCTACAGGGCGTGGACCTCGCCGTGCCCCGGGGGACGGTGCTCGGGGTGCTCGGCCCCAACGGCGCCGGCAAGACCACCGCCGTACGCATCCTCTCCACCCTGCTGACCCCCGACGGCGGGACCGCCCGAATCAGCGGTTTCGACGTGGTCCGGGACGCCGAACGCGTTCGGCAGACCATCGGCCTCACCGGCCAGTACGCCTCGGTCGACGAGGACCTGACCGGACGGCAGAACCTGGAGCTGTTCGGCACCCTGCTGGAGCTGGGCCGCACCGGCGCCCGGCGACGGGCCGCCGACCTGCTCGACTGGTTCGACCTGACCGCCGCCGCGAACCGGCCGGCCAAGACCTACTCCGGCGGCATGCGGCGGCGACTGGACCTGGCCGCCAGCCTCGTCGGTTCCCCCGATGTGATCTTCCTGGACGAGCCGACGACCGGGCTCGACCCGGCCAAGCGCGAGGACATGTGGGACGTGGTCCGCTCACTTGTCGACAACGGTTCGACTGTGCTGCTCACCACGCAGTACCTGGAGGAGGCCGACGCGCTCGCCGACGCGATCACGGTGATCGACCATGGCCGGGTCATCGCGCACGACACCCCCGAGGGGCTCAAGCGGGTGGTCGGCGGGCAGACCCTGGAGGTCCGGCCGTCCGACCCGGCGCACCTGCCCCGAACCGCGGAGATCCTCACCCAGGTCGGCTCCGGCGCGCCGGCCGACGAGATCCGCAAGGGCGTGCTCGCGGTGCCGGTCACCGACGACGCGGCCCTGACCGAGAGCGTCGCGCGGTTCGCCACGGCCGGCATCGCGGTCACCGAACTCTCCCTGCACCTGCCGAGCCTCGACGAGGTGTTCTTCACCCTCACCGGGCGTACGGCATCTGAAGACGACACCACCCGCCCCACGGAGGTCGCGGCATGAGCACTCTGATCGACGCCCCACCCGCGAGAAGCCGTCGGCTCTCGAACTCCGTACCGAACCCACGGCCGTTCCGGCTGCTCAGGCACTCGTTGGCGCTCGCCAAGCGCAGCCTCATCAAGACCTGGCGTACGCCAGAGGCGCTCATCGACGTCACCCTGCAACCGGTGCTGTTCCTCATCATCTTCGTGTACGTCTTCGGCGGCGCCGTCGCCGGATCCACCCACGACTACCTGCAGTTCCTGCTGCCCGGCATCCTGGCGCAGACGATCGCCACCGGTGCCATCGCGATCGGCGTCAACCTCAACACCGACATCGCCAAGGGCATCTTCGACCGGTTCCGGTCGTTGCCGATCCCCCGCTCGGCACCACTGGTCGGCGCGGTCCTCGGCGACGTCGTCCGGTACGTCATCGTCACCGTGTCGACCCTCGCGATCGGCTACGTGATGGGTTTCCGGATCGACACCGACCCGTTCCGGGCGATCGCCGGTTGTCTGCTCGCGGTGCTGTTCGCGCTCTGCCTGAGCTGGCTGCCGGTGCTCGTGTCGATGAAGGTGCGGACCGCCGGTGCCGTGCAGGGCGTGATGTTCGCGCTGATCATGCCACTGAGCTTCGCGTCCAACGTGTTCGTCGGCGCCGACACCCTGCCGGGCTGGATGCAGGCCTTCGTGGACGTCAACCCGATGACCCACCTGGTGGCGTCGGTACGCGGACTGTTCCTCGGCACCCCGCTCGGCAACCACGTGTGGTGGACGCTCGCCTGGTGCGCCGGCTTCGTGGCGCTGTTCATGCCGCTGGCGCTGCGCGCGTACCGCAAGAAGGTCTAGTCAGGCGAGCAGGTCGTCCATCAGCTCGCGGATGCGGGTGACGGCCGCGGCGACCGGCTCCTCACGCCACGCGGCCAGCAACGGCTCACGCTGCTCCTCGTCTCCGAGGGCGGCGTTGAGCCGTTCGCCCTTCCCGGCGGGGAAGAACATCTCGATGTGGGTGCCGATGCGCGTCGCGAGTGCGGACAGCGCGCGGGCGGCGCCGACGTCGTCGCGGCACGCGGCGAGTTCCGCGCCGCCGGAGGCCCACGCCCCGATCACCGGAAGGTCCTTCGAGGCCAGCGCTTCGTCGCGAGCGAGCGACAGCAACGCGGCGGCCTGGACGGCGGCCTCGGTCCCGGGCACCCGCCGCGTCTCGGCCACGCGTAGGTAGAGGACCGCCACCGCGACCCGGAGTATGACGCGCGGCTGAACCGGCCGCCCGGTCCACCCGGCGAGGGTGCGGGTCACCTCGTCGGCGTGGGCGAGTGCGTCGTCGTACCGTCCTCGCTGCCACGCCAGTTGGGCCAGGCCGAGACGCGCCTGCGCGACGTCCGTCAGCTCAGCGTGGCTCGGTGTGGCGGTCTCACCCAGGCGCCGCTCTGCCTCCGGGTCGCCGGCGAGGGCGAGCTGAACGTCCAGCATCACCCGGATCGACCGGGCGTCCTGTGTCGCTCCGAGGAGATCCATGTGGCGGACGCTGCGCGCCAACCAGTCGGTGGAGCGGGCGTCACCGCGCGGGGCGAAGAAGTGCCCGGCGGCCTGCGCCGCCACCGCCATTCCCCAGTGGTCACCGACGACCTCGAAGCGGTGGTACGCCTGCTCGGCGTCGACTATCGAATCCTCCGACATGCCGCCGTTCTCCCGTACCGCCGCGCGCGCGAACAGGCCGAGTCCCTGCACGTACGGGTCCGGATGCCCGATCATCTCGCCCGCGCTCTTCAGGCTCCGCTCCAGATCGGACCTGTCGAAGTCGGGCAACGCCGACGCGAGCGCGGTCAGCCGGGGCGACACTTCGGCGGGTCGCTCGGCCAGGAGCGTCCGCAGGGCCCGCCGGGCGAGCGCGGCGAGCCGCAGCTCGCCACTGATGCCGGAGTTCACGCTGATCACCACGCACGTCCAGGCGAGTCGATCGGCGTCGGGCAGTGGCCGGCCGCTGGCCCGGCCCCGCAGGATGGCCGACCGCTGTCGCCGCTCCGGGTGATCGACGTTCAGCAGCCCCCGCGCCCACGCGAGGACTTCGAGGTGCAGGCCACGCACGGTCCAGAGGTGGAACAACGCGGTGGCGACGTCGACGGCGGCGGGCTCGTCGTCCTGCCCCAGTGCCCACCGCAGGCCCGCGAGCAGGTTGTCCTGCTCGGCGGCGCAGCGGTCGAGCGCCTCGACCTGGCCGGGGCCGACGAAGCGGCCGGCGAGCGCGGCGGCCTCCGCCCGGGCCCAACCGACGAGGCCCGCCATCGCCGGAGCACGGTCACCTGCGGCGTCCAGGCGAGCTTCGCCGTACTCACGGACGGTTTCGAGCATCCGGTAGCGGGGTGGCCCGTCGCCCTCGACCAGGGTCAGCAGGGACTGTTCGACGAGCGTCGCGAGCCCTCGCCGTACGTCCGTCCTCTGCGCGACCGCGGCGGCGAGGTCCGCAGTGAACGGCGCGGGAATGACCGCGATCCGCTGCAGCAGCGCACGGTCGTCGGGGGCGAGAAGCTCCCGACTCCAGTCGACCATCGCCCACAGGCTCGCGTGGCGGTCGGGCAGGCCGCGCAGCGCGTCGTCGAGCAGCGCGAACCGGTCGGTCAGCCCGGCGAGCACATCGTCGATCGGCATGTGCCGCAGTCGCGCGGCGGCCAGTTCGAGCGCCAGTGGCAGGTTGTCGAGTCGGTGGCACAGCGCGAGCGTCCGTGCCGTGTCCCAGGTCGGCACCGCGCCACCGGCCCGTGCCCGGGACTCGATCAGCGAGAGCGCATCGGCGTCGGGTAGCGCGGTCAGTCGGTGGACCTGCTCACCGGCCAGGCCCAGTGGGGCCCGACTCGTCGCGAGCACCGCGACCTCCGGCGAGGTCACCGCGAGGAGGTCCGCAACGACGGTGGCCACCGCGTCGAGGACGTGCTCGCAGTTGTCCAACACGACCAGTCCGTCGAGATCCGGCGCCACGGCGCGCAGCCGTTCCTCGGGATTGAGAACCCGCCGTTCAAGGCCCAGGTTGCCCCCGGCCACCGCGGTGTCCGCGCCACCGAGTGCCGCGAGCACCGTGGGCAGCACCTCGTCGGACGAGCGCAGGCCGGCGAGTTCGACCACCCGTACCGCCCGCCCGGCCGCCGCCGCGCGCCGGGCCACCTCGGCGGCCAGGCGGGTCTTGCCGGCACCGCCGGTCGCCACGATCGTCACCAGGGCCACCTCGGCCAGCGCCTCGCCCACGGTCTCGACGTCGCGCTCGCGACCGACGAGGGCGGTCAGCCGTCGCCGCCACGCGGGGGGCAGGGCGATCCGCGCCGGCTGCCGGGGTGGCGTCACGACCGCCGGTGCGGCGAGTTCGCCGCGCAGCAACGACAGATGCACCTGTGCGATCACGGGTGACGGGTCGATGCCGTACCGGTCGGCCAGTTCGGCCCGGAGTCGCTCCACCATCTCCAGTGCTTCCGCCTCGCGCCCCTGGGCGGCGAGCACCTGGACGAGCAGGGCGGCGGACGGCTCGTCCGGGGGCGTACGCGCGACGAGGCGGCTCAGGTCGACCTCGTCGAACGCCCCCGCACCGGCGAGTGCCGCCTGCGCGCGCAGCGCGGCGACGTCCGCGAACAGTCGCGTGTCCTCTGCGGTGCTGAGCTCCGGGACCTCGGGGAACAGGGCACGCGCCTGATCGGCCAGGTTGCGGGCGGCGCGGACGTCGCCGCTGCCGAGCACGGTCCGCGCCTGATCGACGAGCGCCCGCGCCTCGACCGCGTCGACGGTGACGTCCTCGGTGGTCAGACGGTATCCGCCTGGCACCGCGACCACGGGCAGCCCGAGACGGCGCACCCGGGACACGAGCGCCTGGACGGCGCCGGTCGCGTCGTCGGGCGGCGCGCCGTCCCACACGGCGTCCACGAGCAGGCTCGTGGAGACTGCCCGGCCACGCGCGTCGGCGAGCGCGCGGATCACCGCCGCGAGCCGTTCACCCCGAACGGGCTGGCCGTCGACGGCGAGTGGGCCGAGGGTCGTGATCTGCACGCAACCAGCATCCCCCACGCGTGCACGGACCCGACGACCACCGGTCCGCCAGGCTGGCCTCGGACGCTCGGCCGGCTTGACACGTCGCCATTTAGTTAGGTTAGCCTAACTTCATGCAGAGCGAGTTGGCGTCGGCCAACGGGGAGTACAGCCTGTCCGGCGTCGATCTCCGTCTGGGCTATCACGGTGTGCCGGTGGTGCACGACGCCGTGATCGGCCTTCGCGCGGGTGCCGTGACCGCGCTGGTGGGTCCCAATGGCAGCGGCAAGTCCACCCTGCTGCGGGCCCTGGCCCGGCTGCATCCGATCGACGCCGGCCTGGTTCACCTCGCCGACGGCGTCGCATCCGCCAGCCTCCCGTCGAGGGAGTTCGCTCGTCGGGTCACCCTGCTCGCCCAGAGCCGACCGGTGCCCAGCGGGGTCACCGTCCGTGACGTCGTGGGTTATGGCCGCCACCCCTACCGGGGGCGCTGGCGCGCCGAGGATCCGAGCGGTCCCGCCGCCATCGCCCGCGCCATGGATGTCACCGGCGTCGCCACCATGGCCGAGCGTCCCGTCGACGAACTCTCCGGAGGCGAGCTGCAGCGGGTGTGGCTGGCCACCTGCCTGGCCCAGGACACCCCGGTGCTGCTCCTCGACGAGCCCACCACATTCCTCGACCTGCGCTACCAGGTGGAGATCCTCGACCTGGTGCGTGACCTCGCCGACGACCACGGCGTCGCCGTCGGCGTCGTGCTGCACGACCTCAACCAGGCAGCCGCCGTGGCCGACGAAGTGGTTCTGCTGCACCAGGGCCGCGTCCGCGCCACCGGCACCCCGACCACCGTCCTCACCGAGGACGCCCTGACCGAGACCTACGGAATTCGCATCGAGGTGACCAGCGATCCGGAGAGCGGACTGGTCACCACCCGCCCCCTGGGGCGGCACTCGACCCGCGTCCCGGTCTGAACGACACCCCGATCCACAGCCAGAGGAAGTTCGTGATGACCCGTACCCGTTTCACCGCCCTCATCGCCGTGGTGGCCGCGCTGACGCTCGGCGCCTGCGGCACCACCGAGAACGCCGCGGCCCCCGCATCCTCCCCGTCGCCGGCCGGCGGCCCGGTCACCGTCACCGACAGCCGCGGCAAGGCCGTCACCCTCAAGGCCCCGGCAACCAAGGTCGTCGGCCTGGAGTGGGGTGAGGTCGAGATGCTGGTCAGCCTGGGTGTCATGCCCGTCGGCGTCGCCGACCCCAAGGGCTACGGCACGTGGGTCACCGCCGCCAAGCTCGACCCGAGCGTCAAGGACGTCGGCACCCGCGGCGAGCCGAGCGTCGACTCGATCGTCGCTCTCCAGCCCGATCTGGTGGTGATGGAGGGCGACGGGACCGCCAACCTGATCGACCAACTGGAGAAGTACGTGCCCGTCGTGGTCGCCAAGGGCAGCGACGCCACCGACAACCTCGGCCGGATGCGCGCGGACCTCAACATGATCGCGAAGGCCGTCGGCAGGACCGCTGCGGCGGAGAAGCTGCTCGTCGACTTCGACGCGGCCATCGCCGACGGCAGGAAAAAGATCGCCGACGCCGGGGCCGCCGGCCGGCCGTTCGCCATCGCCGACGGTTGGAAGGAGGGCAGCACCGTCAGCATCCGGATGTTCGGCGCGGGTGCGCTCGTCTCGCAGATCGGCATCCAGCTCGGTCTCACCAACGCCTGGACGGGCAGGACCGATGAGGCGTGGGGCCTCGGCCAGACCGATGTCGAAGGTATGACCGTCCTCAAGGATCCGAACCTGCACCTGTTCTACAACGCCTCCGACGGCACCGACGTGTTCGCCGACGGCCTCGCCGCCAACGCGATCTGGAAGTCGCTGCCCTTCGTCCGGCAGGGCAACCTGCACAAGATGCCCGACGGCATCTGGACCTTCGGTGGTCCGCTCTCCGGCAAGCAGTACATCGACGAGTTCCTCAAGACCTACACGGCATGACCCTGCTGACCGCACCCGCACGCCCGGAGCAGGCCACCCAGCCGGCTCCGGGCGGGCACCCGACCGCGCCCCGCGTCGTCGGTGTCTTCGTCGCCGTGATCCTCCTGCTGCTCGTGGTGGGCGCGGTGCACCTCACCCAGGGCACCTCCACCGTCGGACCCCTCGACCTACTGCGGCTCGTCACCGGCACCGACGACGAGGCGGCCCGCGTCCTGATCGCCTCCCGGCTGCCCCGCCTGCTCGCCGGGCTGACCATCGGCGTCGCGCTCGGATTCGCCGGAGCCGCGTTGCAGTCGATCGCCCGCAACCCGCTCGCCTCCCCCGACACCCTCGCGGTCAACGCCGGTGCCCACCTGGCGATCGTCTCGATCGCCGCGTTCGGGGTCTCGCTGCCCGCGCTGCCGGCCGGCGGCCTCGCCTTCTGCGGAGGACTGGCCGCCGCCGGCCTGGTGATGGCGATGTCCGCCGGAGGACAGGCCGGCACCACCCGGCTCATCCTCGCCGGCTCGGCGACCGCGCTGGCGCTCGGGTCGGTGACCACCCTGCTGCTGCTCCTGTTCGAGCAGGCCACCATCGGGCTGTTCGCCTGGGGAAACGGCTCGCTGGTGCAGAGCGACCTGACCGCGCTGACCCAGCTCGCCCCGATCATCGTCGGCTCCGCCATCGTCCTGGTCCTACTCGGGCACCGCCTCGACATCCTCGCCCTCGGCGACGACACCGCCACCGTCCTCGGTCTCGACGTGCGGCGCACCCGACTCGTCGTCACCGTGCTGGCCGTGCTGCTGTCCGCCGCGGCCGTCACCCTCACCGGCCCGGTCGGCTTCGTCGGGCTGTGCGCCCCGGTGATCGTCCGGCTACTCGCCCCTGTGGTGCCCGGGGTGCACCGGCACCGCATCCTGCTGCCGTTGTCCGGCATCGCCGGGGTCATCATCGTGCTCGGCTCCGACGTGCTGCTGCGCGCTGTCCTGGGTGGACAGGCCGGGGTCGACATTCCCACCGGCGTGGTCACCACCCTGTTCGGCGCGACGATCCTCATCTGGCTGGCCCGCCGGCACCGCGACGCGGGGCCCACCCGCCGCCCGCCCGGCGGTCACGCGGCCGTCCGCTCCGCCGCCTTCCACCGCGGCGTCGTCGCCGTCACCGCCGTGCTGACCGTCTGCGCCGTGGCGGTCGGCATGCTCGCCGGTGACACCTTCGTGCTGCTCGGTGACCTGGTCAACTGGGTCAACGGCACCACCGGGCCCGCGTACACGTTCGTGCTGGACCAGCGGTGGCCACGCGTCGCCGCAGCGGTCCTGGCCGGCGCGGCGCTCGCGATCGCCGGCACCACCGTGCAGGCCGTCTGCCGCAACCCGCTGGCCGAACCCGGCATCCTCGGCATCACCGCCGGTGCCGGGCTCGGCGCCGTCGCACTGCTCACCTTCGTGCCGCTGGCCGGTGTGTGGGCCGTCTCCGGCGTCGCCGGACTCGGCGCGATGCTGGCCTTCGCCCTGGTCTACGGCCTGGCCTGGCGCGGCGGCCTGAGCTCGGACCGACTGGTGCTGATCGGCTTCGGCGCCTGGCAGGGCGGCATCGCCCTGATCACGTACCTGATCGTCGCCTTCGACCCGTGGAACACCGGAAAGGCGTTGACCTGGCTGTCCGGCTCCACCTACGGCCGCACGTCCACCCAGGTGCTCCCGGTGCTGATCGCCCTACTGGTGCTCACTCCGGCCGTGGTCGCCGCCCGCCGCGAACTCGACCTGGTGACGCTGGACGACGACACCCCCCGGGTGCTGGGCGTCCGGCTGGAACGCACCCGGCTGGTCGCGCTCGGCGCGGCGGCGCTGCTCACCTCCACCGCGGTCTCGGCCGTCGGGGTCATCGGCTTCGTCGGCCTGGTCGCCCCGCACGCCGCCCGGGCCCTCGTCGGCGGGCGGCACTCCCGGGTGCTCCCGGTGGCCGCCCTGCTCGGCGCGGCGCTGGTCAGCATCGCCGACACCCTCGGCCGGACGGTCATCGCTCCGGCCCAGATCCCCGCCGGCCTGGTCACCGCCATGATCGGCACCCCGTACTTCGTCTGGCTGCTGTGGCGGTCCCGCGCCGTGGCGCACAACACCCGGTAGACGCCGGCCCGAACCCAGAGAGGCACCATGACCACGACCCTGCCCATCGCGCCGTGGCGCGTGTTCGCCGTCACCGTGCGCGCGGTACGCCGGCTCAGCCCGTCCTTCGCCCGGGTGACCTTCACCGGGGCAGACCTCGACCGCTTCGCCGACAACGGTTACGACCAGCGGATCAAGCTGGCGCTGCCGCTGCCCGGTCAGCACGGGGTGACCCTGCCAGAGGGAGCGGACTGGTACGCGCAGTGGCGAGCCCTGCCGGAGCACCTGCGCAACCCGATACGCACATACACCGTGCGGGCGGTCCGACCGCACCTGGCCGAGGTCGACGTCGACCTGGTGCTGCACGGTGACAGCGGCCCGGCGACGCGTTGGGCTCGGCGGGTGGACGCCGGGGACCACATCGCCATGGTCGGGCCGGACGCCGGTTACGACGGCGACCACGGCGGGGTCGAGTTCCGACCGCCGACGGGGGCCACCCTGCTGCTGGCCGGGGACGAAACGGCCGTGCCGGCGATCAGCGCCATCTGCGAGCGGCTTCCCCTCGCCGCCCGGGGCACGGTGGTCCTGGAGGTGCCCGACGCCGACGACGTGCTGCCCCTGGTGGCTCCCCCCGGCGTCGACGTGCGCTGGCTCTCCCGGGGCGTCAGCGGATACGGCAGCCGGCTGGTGCCCGCCGTCGCCGACGCGGCGGGCGAACTGCTGGCCCCGGGCACGACGCCTGCCGCCCAGCCGGTCCCCGACGTGGACGTCGACACCGAGATCCTGTGGGAGGTGCCCGACGAGGTGGCCGCAGCACCGCTGTACGCGTGGCTGGCCGGAGAGGCCGGCGTCATCCGTCACCTGCGCCGGCACCTGGTCGCCGAGCGGGGCCTGGACCGGCGGGCGGTGGCCTTCATGGGCTACTGGCGTCTTGGCCGCGCCGACACCGACTGAACGCGGACCCTGCTCAGGCCGCACGGCGAGCGCGGGGTGCGGTGAGGACCGCGCGGTGCGTACAGTTTCGGGTCGGACTTGGGGCGGGCCGGCTGGATCCGGCACGGGAAACGGGACGAGACACAGACGCATGACGGTGGACAACATTACCGAAAACGGTCAAAACGGCATTGACCGAGACCGGCTGGAGGCCTGCCTCAGCGTCTTCGAGGCGTTGGAGGAGCTGCCCTCCGACCACCCCGACGTGGTGCGGGTGCAGCGGGCAACCGCACGCCTCTACAAGGTGATCAAGCAGCGACGACGCGAGGAACGGCGAGACGCCATCCTCGCGGCCGACCGGGCAGTGACGGAAGCCACCGCCACCGGTGCCCCGGGCCGGATCGACGACGAGACCCAGGGCATCCCCCTCGCGTCCTCCGCGGCGGGCGAGACGGCCGGGTTCCTGCACAATCCGCGCGGCTGCTACGTCTGTAAGCAGCGCTACCGCGAGGTGGACGCCTTCTACCACCAGCTCTGCCCGTCCTGCGCAGCGCTCAACCGGGAGCGCCGCGACGCCCGTACCGACCTGACCGGCCGGCGCGCGCTGCTCACCGGCGGCCGGGCGAAGATCGGCATGTACATCGCGCTGCGGTTGCTGCGCGACGGCGCGCACACGACGGTGACCACGCGCTTCCCGCACGACGCGGTCCGCCGGTTCGCGGCCATGCCCGACAGCGGGGACTGGCTGCACCGCCTGCGCATCGTCGGAATCGACCTGCGTGACCCCGCCCAGGTGATCGCCCTCGCCGACTCGGTCAGCAGCCAGGGCCCCCTCGACATCCTGATCAACAACGCGGCGCAGACCGTCCGCCGCTCCCCCGGGGCGTACGCGCAGCTCATCGCCGCGGAGGCCGCGGCCCTGCCGGACGGCCCGCTGCCGGAGCTGATCACGTTCGCCAAGCCGGACAGCCAGGGCGGCCCGGTCGGCAGCCTGACCGCCGGGCCGCAGTCGACCGCGCTCACCCCACACGCGCTCACCGCGCTCGCCCTGACCAGCGGCTCGGCCTCGCCGGAACGGATCGCCGCGTCCACGGCCATCGACGCCGGAGGTCTCGTGCCCGACCTCGACTCGGTCAACAGCTGGGTCCAGCGGGTGCAGGAGGTGGACCCCGTCGAGCTGCTCGAAGTGCAGCTGTGCAACGTCACCGCGCCGTTCGTGCTGGTCAGCCGACTCCGCCCGGCCATGGCCGCAGCGTCGGCCCGCCGCAAATACGTGGTGAACGTGTCGGCGATGGAGGGCCAGTTCGGCCGCGGCTACAAGGGTCCGGGGCACCCGCACACCAACATGGCCAAGGCCGCGCTGAACATGTTGACCCGCACCAGCGCGCAGGAGATGCTGACCGACGGCATCCTGATGACCAGCGTCGACACGGGCTGGATCACCGACGAACGGCCGCACCCGACAAAGATGCGGCTGGCCGACGAGGGCTTCCACGCCCCGCTGGACCTGGTCGACGGTGCGGCCCGGGTGTACGACCCGATCGTCCGCGGCGAGCTGGGCGAGGACCTGTACGGCTGTTTCCTGAAGGACTACGCGCCCTGCGCCTGGTGACCGACTTTGCCACCGTTGAACGAGGAGAAACCCATGTCAGTTGACCGTGAACCGTGGCCGACGCTTGACGAGTTGCTGCGCGAGGAGGCCGAGCTGGAGCTCGCCGGCCTGTCCGAGACGGACGCGTACCAGCTGGGAATGCTCGCCGTCGCCGCCGCGAGTGAACAGCGGCTGCCGGTCTCGGTCGGCGTGTGGCGGGCCGGGCGTCAGCTGTTCCACTGTGGCCTGCCGGGGTCGACGGCGGACAACGACGGGTGGCTGCGTCGCAAGGGGCGGGTGGTGATGCGCTTCGAGCACTCGTCGCTGTACATGGCCCGGTTGTGCCAGGACAAGCAGGTGACGCTGGCAGAGCGATTCAGTCTGCCAGCCTCCCGGTACGCGGCGGCCGGGGGCGCGGTGCCCCTGCGCGTACGGGGCACCGGCGTGGTGGGCTGGGTGGGCGTCTCCGGTCTTCCGCAGCTCGATGACCACCGCTTCGTCGTCGACATCCTGCGCAAGCTGCCCCGCTAGTCGGATCAACTGCTCGCCGTCGGCCATTGGCTCAGGACGGGCCAACCGTCAGCGTGCGCGGCGGTTGGCCCGCACGGCGCCGAGGAGCACCCCCGGCCTGGCCAGGGACAGTGGGTGCGCCCGCATGGAGACGACCTCGTTGAACCGTCGCGCGGTCGGCAGGTCCGTGACGGTCGCGGCGATGATCTGCCTGCTGGCCCAGCTCGTGATCCGGTAGCCGCGCGGGTAGGGCCCGTCGACGTGGGGTAGCGCCAGGTCGGCGGAGGTCGACGTCGACCATGCGGCGTCGACCACGACTTTCTGCAGGGCCAGGTACTGGTGCGCGGGCTGGGTCAGATCCGGGCCGGACCGCAGGTACGTCGACAGGCAGGCCGCGTGCAGGCCCGCCGCCGTCATTCCCTGGCCGTACACCGGGTTGAAGGACGCGACGGCGTCGCCGACGCTGACGAGCCCGGCCGGAAACCGCTTCAGCGCGTGGAAGTCCCGTCGTCGACTGTCGGCATGGTGGTAGGTCTGGACGTCGCCGAGCATCTCCTGGCCGGCGACATCGCCGAACTCGGGTGGAAACTGCTCCCGTAGTCGGCGGACGAAATCCTCTGCGGTGTGGCCGGGGCGGTTGTCGCCGTATCCGGCCATCATGGCCATCCACCGACCATCCTCGATGGCGAAGAACGCGGCGCCGGCCACGTCCGAGGCGGTCTTCGCGGTGTGCAGCGCCAGGACGACCGTCGAGGCCGGCGTCGCCGCTGGGCGTCGGAACTGGGCGGTCGCGTAGTTCAGGTGCACGCTCATCCGTCGCGTGACGGGCCGGTCCCAGTCGGCCTGCTCCAGCCAGGCCGACAGTTTGCTCGAACGCCCCATGGCGTCCACCGTCAGGTCACCACTCTCGACGCCGGGCACCCCACCGACGTCGTAACGGACGCCGCTGACCGCGGTGCCGTCGAACACGAGGCCGGTGGCACGGGCGGTGACCGTCTTGACGTTCGGCAGGCGGAGCACCTGCTGGCGGATCAGGCCCTCCAGGAGGGGTCGGCTGCCCGCCAGGGTGTCGGCGTCGTCGGGGACGACGACCCTCGGCCGACCGTCGAGGTAGTTCCGCCTGGCCGTGGGTGGCGCCTCGACCGCCCCACGGGCCACGGCCTGGTCGCGGAAACCCGGGAACAGGCGCTCCAGTTGGAAGAAGCCGCCGGGCAGCAGCGCGTGCAGCTGCGTCCCCTGGGGTACGCCTCGACGCGCGCCGGTCACCTGCGGGTCGTCCCGGTCGATGATGACGACGCTGTCGGCGTAGTCGGACAGCACGCGGGCGGCCAGCAAACCGGCGACGCTGCCGCCGACCACGATCGCCGTGCCCATGATCGGCGACGGCAGCGCGGGAGGGCGCACCGCGTTCAGCTCGGCGAAGATCCGGGATGGGGAGAGGGACATCGTGCTCTCCAAGGGGTACGAATGGTCGTTCGACGTGACGCCCGTCGATCGTCGCACACCACTGAACGCCAACTGACAGTGCCCGTCCCGTAACGGTGTGTCGCCTGATGGGGCAGCGCGATCGACGTTCGGGCGGGTCGGTGGCGCGCGTCGATGTCAACTGTCACCATCTCCGGCATGCCCGTTGCGCGTCGTACTCTGCTCGGGGCCGGCCTGGCCGCCGCGGCCTCCGCCCTCACCGGCTGCGGTGACGACGGCGCGCCGGGGCCCGGTGCGGCCGGCCCCGGCGACGCGGTGACCACGACCGACGCCGCCGGGAACCGGGTGGGGTTCGGCTCGGCCGGGAACACCAGCCCGCCCTCCGGCGCGCCGAGCACCACCGCGTCCCCGAACGGCGGTGTCGCGCCGGCTGGCCAGGCGCGCTACGCGCCGGGGGTGACCGCGCTGCTCCGCAAGCAACTGCCCGCCACACCCCAGACCGTTACGCACAAGGGCTTCCCGGGTGCCGTCGCTGTCGTCCTGGTTGACGGGAAGACGACGGTGCACACCGCGGTCGGGGAGGCGCTGCGCTACGGCGCGGGGCCGAAGCTCCTCCCGGCGAGCAAGCGAGTTGCGATGCGCCCCGACTCCATCTTCGACCTCGCCTCGGTCACGAAGGTCTACACGGCCGTCCTGCTGCTGCAGCAGGTCGACAAAGGGCGTGTCGAGCTGGGTGCCCTGGTCCGCGATTACCTTCCCACCTTCACCGGGGCGGGCAAGGAGCGGATCACCGTCGAGATGCTGCTCACCCACACCAGCGGCCTCCCCGTCGGCGCCAAGGTCACCGGCCTCGCCGACAACGCGGCACGCTGGAACGCCGTGCTCACCACCGGGCTGATCTCCGGCGCCGTGCCCGGGGACACGTTCCGCTATTCCAGCGTGGGGCTGATGGTCGCCGGCAAGATCGTCGAGAAGGTCACCGGTCAGCGGCTCGACCAGGCGCTCAAGAGCAACCTCACCGGCCCGCTCGGCCTGAGCGACACCGGCTTCAACCCCAACACCTGGCTGTCGAGCAACGCGAAGGCCAGCCGCCTCGTCGCCACCGACGCCCGCTCGTCTCGGGGCCTGCTGCGTGGCACCGTCCACGACGACGTCGCCAACCACCTCGGCGGCATCGCCGGTCACGCCGGAGTCTTCGCGACCGCCACCGATCTCGCCACCATCGGGCAGATGCTCCTCAACGGGGGGATTCACCAGGGCAAGCGGATCCTCGCCGCGGCGACCGTGCGCCAGATGCTGACCAACCACAACGCCGGCAAGCCCGCCGTCGACCCCGAGCGGCCCAACCGGACCGCCGCGCACGGCCTCGGGGTTGTCCTCAACCAGACCTGGTTCATGGGCAGGCTCGCTTCGAGTCGGACCTTCGGCCACACCGGCTTCGCCGGCCCCTCGCTGCTGGTCGACCCCAACCGCAAACTCGTCCTCGCCCTGCTCACCAACCGAGCGCACCCGAACTGGAGTTGGTCGAACCCCGATCCGGTCCGCGCCGCCGTCGGGGACCTGCTCGCCAAAGAGGTCGGCTGACCGAGGGCCCACAGCAAGGTGTGGACCGTCGCGCCCCACCCTGACACGATACTTGCGCTAGTAGTGCAAATACTTCGTCCCTCAAGGTGGAGGACCGATGCACACGTCTCGCCGCAGATTGCTCTCCGTGCTGGCCGGGGTCGCGCTCGCCGTCAGCCTGTCCGTCGCCCCCGTCCCCCGCGCCGCCGAAGCCGCCACCGCACCGACGTACCGTCCAGTGATCTTCGTGCACGGCAGTGCCGGATCGGCGTCGCAGTTCGAGTCCCAGGCCAAACGCCTGGCCAGCAACGGCTACCCGATCGACATCATCGAAGCGCACGAGTACGACTCACCGAACATCGCGGCGATCCTGCCCCAGGTGTACGCGGGCCTCGACGCGCGGATCTCCCGCCTGCTGGCGACGGCCGGCACGGACAAGGTCGACCTGCTCGCACACTCCCTGGGCACCTTCGTCATGCAGGGCTATCTCACCAGCTCACCGGCGCGCGCCGCCCGGGTCGCGCACTACGTGAATCTGGACGGGCGCACCGCCACCTCCCCGCCGGGCGGTGTGCCCACCCTCGCGATCTGGGGTGAGGGCGACCCGGCCCGCGCCATCGTCGGCGCGACCAACGTGTACCTCCCCGACCAGTCCCACACCCAGACCGTGTCGTCACCGGAGTCGTTCAGCGAGATCTTCGGTTTCCTTCAGGGTCGCGCGCCCCAGACGACGCGGATCGTGCCGCAACTCTTCGGTACGGCGCGGGTCTCCGGCCGCGCGGTGCTCTTCCCGAGCAACGTCGGCGTCACCGACGCGACTCTTGAGGTCTACCCGGTGAACCCCCTGACCGGCGGTCGGTTGTCGCACCGGCCGGCGCATCGGGTGCCCCTGAGTGGCGATGGCGCGTTCGGCCCCTTCGCGGTGCTCGCCACGGCCCGCTACGAGTTCGCGATCGTGCGCGCCGGCGCCGCGACGCACCACTTCTACTTCCAGCCGTTCCTGCGCTCGGATTCGTTCCTACGGCTGGCGACGAGCACGCCGGGCGAGGGTCTGAGCGCACTGGTCGACACCAGCGACCGGCACACGGCGCTGACGATCCAACGCCAGAAGGAATGGTGGGGCGACCAGGGCGATGCCGGCGACAACTTGTGGATCAACGGCAGGGATGTCCTGAACGCGGCCAACGCCCCACGCGTCAAGCGGACGATCGGCATCTTCGCCTTCGACGACGGCAGCGACGGCGTGACCGATCTGACCGCACCGCTGCCGGAGTTCTTCAGCCAGACCTTCATCACCGGAATAGACGTGTTCATCCCGGCGACCCCGGCGCATCTGGGCCTCGTGCGGCTCACCGTGGGTCAACGCGGCGGCGGGTACGACGTGATCACCGTGCCCAACTGGAGATCGAGCGCCCATCGGGTGACGGTCAACGTCGACGACTTCTGATCGCCTGCCCCGAGCGGTCCGGCCGCCTCACCTCGCGGCGGTGGCCGGAACCCGCTCATGCACGCGTCGCCCGGCGGCGAAGCTGACCACTCCCAGGGCCAGCCCGAGGACCGCCAGGACAACGCCCACCCGGGCCGGTGCGAGGTATCCGAGCCCCGCGGTGATGGCGACACTGCCCAGGGCTGCGCCCAGGCTGTTCGCGATGTTCGTGGCCGACTGGTTGACCGCCGCGCCCATCAGCTGCGCTCCCGGGGCAGCGGTGATCAGGCACGCCTGCAGGACCGGGCCGAGGTAGAGGCTGGTCGCGCCGACCAGGAACGCGCCCACGAACAGGCCGACAGGGGTCGACGCGACGAGGCTGAACACGGCGATGCTCACGATCATCGCGACGAACCCGATGACCATGCTCCGCCGCAGGTCGCGGTCCGCGAACCAGCCGCCCAGGGCATTGCCGACGGTCATGCCGAGACCCACCGCGACAAGCGCCCACGGCACCGTCGCGGCCGAGAGACCGGCGACGTCGGTGGTGACCGGTGCGATGTAGGTGTTCACCGCGAAGAACCCGGCGAAACCGACAGCGCCTGTCACGGCGACCAGCCAGACCTGCGGTGTTCGCAGCGCCCGCAACTCGGCGGCCGGCGAGCCGTCGACCGCGGCGGCCACCTCCGGGACGACCGCCAGCACCGCCAGCAGGGTGAGCACGAAGACACCGGCGATGACCAGATAGGCGGCACGCCAGCCGGCCGTCTGCCCGAGCCGCGTGATGAGGGGTACGCCGACCACGTTGCTCACGGTCAGGCCGCTGAGCACGATGGCGAAACCACGGGCCTCGTTACCGGGGCCCATCAGCGTCGCCGCGAGCAGTCCGGCCGCTCCGAAGTACGCGCCGTGCGGCAGCGCCGCCGCGAACCGGGCCACCAGCACCAGGTCGAAGGTGGGGGCGATCGCGGACGCGACCGTGCCAGCGGCGAAGAACACGAGCAGCCCGAGGACGAGCTTCTTACGGGGCAGACGCGCGCTCAGCGCGGCGATCAGGGGCGCGCCCACGACCACGCCGAGCGCGTACGCGGTGATCATCCAGCCCGCGCGGGCGACCGCGCCCGACGACGACTGGGCGTACTCCTGGGAGAGCAGATCGCGCGCGATGTCGGGCAGCAGGCCCATCGCCACGAACTCGGTCAGGCCGATCGCGACGCCACCCAGTGCCAGTGCGACCAACGCCGCCGTCCGTCGACCTCTGCTCAACTCGATCACCGCGAAAATTTAGCAACAGCGTTGCGTAATAGGGTGGTGAGATGACTCGCGTCACTGCGGACGTCAACTTCCTACGCGGCTACAACGAGGCACTGGTCATGGCGGTGGGGCGTACCGTCGGAACGTTCGAGCGGTCGACCGTGGTCGAGGCCACCGGCCTGACGCCGCAGGCCGTCTCCAAGGTCATCGCTCGCCTGACCGTCGACGGCCTGATCCGTCCGACCGGCGTCCGCCGCGCCGGCGTCGGCAAGCCCGCGGTCGTCTACGAACTCGTCCCCCACAGCCGGTACGCGATCGGCGCCCACGTCGCCCGGCGCACGCTGCGGCTGGTCCTGGTCGATCTCGCCGGCACCGTGCAGTACTCGGCGGTCAGCCCGTTGCCCAGCGACTTCACCCCGCAGCAACTTCTCGACGCCCTGGCATCCGGCATCAAGGCGATGACCGGCGTCAACGACCTCGGGGGCCGACTCACCGGCGTGGGCATCGGCATGATCGGCCCGCTGGACCACGCCCACGGCCTGGTCCGCGGCGCCCACGGTCTACGCCACTGGCACGACGTGCCGCTGCGCGAGATCGCCGAGAAACACCTGGGCCTGCCCGTCCACCTCGACAAGGACGTCACCGCCGGAATCACGGCCGAGGCCTGGCGACACGGCGCGACGTTCGGCGACGCGGCTCTCATCATGATCGAGTCCGGCATCGGCGGCGGCTTCTGGCTGGGCGGCACAGCCCACCGGGGCGCGCACACCAACGCGGGAGAATTCGGCCACACGGTCGTCGACCTGGACGGGCCCCGCTGCGTCTGCGGCCGTCACGGATGTCTGGAGATCGTGCACAACCACGCCACTGCGGCCGGAGACGTCGCACGCGCCGCACGGGTCGTGGCAGTGGGCGTCGTCAACCTGCTCCAGACACTCGACCTCGCCCACGTGGTGCTGGCGGGCGCGGATCTCCTACGGCACCCGGACGCCTATCTGGCGGCAGTCGCCGACGCTGTTCAGGCGGACGCGCGACGCACGGACTGGCTCACCACGAAGGTGACCCTGTCCAGCTTGGGTGCCGACGTCATCGCCGCGGGCGCCGCCATGCAGGTCCTCGACCAGCACTACGGCATCCCGGAGCTTGCCCCGATCTGACCCGAACCCGCAGGTAGCGGACGCGACACGACGCGGACAGACACGTGGATGCCGTGGTGCACCTGGACGATCTGGGTTGCGAGGGCGGCGCCGGATCGACCCAGATGCTCTTACTCGGGCCTGAGCATGGCCAACAGGGTCTTCTCGAGGATCTCGCCGACGGAATCTGTGGCCAGTCGCCCGGCGGCGGCCTCGTCGGCGGCCGCGTGCAGCAGTGTGTAGACGGTCGTGACCAGCCACTCGACCGGCAGGTCCGTACGGAAGGCACCCTCCGCCTGGCCACGGGCGACGAGCCGCTCGACATGGGCCAACGGCTGGTCATGGCGGCGGCGCACTTCGTCGGCGGGCAGGGCACGCTGCACGGCGGCGTGCAGGCTGCCGAACCTGCTGAGCAGCGGCCAGCAGGATCGGATCAGCTGGGCGAACACCTCGGCCGGCGGCCCTTCGTCAGGTGAAGCGGCCTCGATGATGCCGGCGCTCTCGGCGATCGTCTCGGCGAGCACCGTCCTCAGTAGTTGCTCCCTGGACGGGAAATGCGCGTACAGGGTGACCCGGCCCAGACCGGCCGCCTTGGCGATGGCGGTCATGCTGGCATCCGGGTCACGGGCGAAACACTCGGTGGCGGCGGTGATGATCGTCGCGATGTTGCGTTCCGCGTCGGCCCTTCTGGGCGTCCCGGCCACTCGGTCTCCGTGGTCTCTGGTGCGCGCCATGGCCAGATCATACAAGTAGTCGAACAGCACTGTTCAACTTCCCACCCCCCATGGGGTATCTTCAAAGCCGAACACACCTGTACGACTTATGTCCGGCCGGACACCGTGATCGCCGCGGTGCCCCTCCAATCACCAGGAACGGAACGCCCGATGCCTCATCCCTCACCTGCGCTGCATAGCCCACCGAGGCCTGAGGCCTCGGCACATCCGCGCCGCTGGGCAGCGCTCGCGCTGATCAGCGTGGCCCAGTTCATGTTGATCCTCGACGTGACCGTGGTGAACGTCGCCCTCCCCGAGATCGGCGCCGACCTGCGACTGGACCGCACCGCGCTCACCTGGGCCATCACCAGCTACACACTGTTCTTCGGCGGGCTGATGCTGCTCGGCGGACGGCTCGCCGATCTCTTCGGAGCCCGCCGGATGATGCTCATCGGGCTGGCGGTCTTCACCGTCGCCTCGCTGGGCACCGGATTTGCCCAGAACGAGACGCTGCTGATCGGCGGACGCATCGCACAGGGCATCGCGGCGGCTCTGCTGTCCCCCGCGGCGCTGTCGACCGTCACCGCCACCTTCCATGGCCGCGAGCGCAACAAGGCGCTCGGCGTGTGGGCGGGGCTCGGCGGCATCGGTTTCGCCGCCGGGGTACTGGCAGGCGGCGTCCTCACCGCCGGTCCCGGCTGGCGATGGGCCTTCTTCGTCAACGTGCCGGTCGGCGCCGCCGTGCTGGCGTTCCTCCCGGCGACCGTCCCCGCCACCCTGCGAGCGCACCGCGGCAAGCAGCGCATCGATATTCTCGGAGCGTTGGCCGTCACCGCCGCCACCGGCTCGCTCATCTACGGGCTGGTCACGGCCGGCGACGCCGGCTGGGGCAGCGCCGCAACCCTGGTGCCGCTGGCTGCCGCAGCCCTGCTGTACGCGGTGTTCGTCGTCATCGAACGGACAGTACGTAACCCGCTGATGCACGTGGGGATGCTGGCCCGCCGACCCGTGGTCGCGGGCGCCTTCCTGATGCTCATCGGATCGGGGCTGCTGATCTCCGTGTTCTTCCTCGGCTCGCTGTACCTGCAGCACCTTCGCCACCTCAGCGCGCTGGAGACCGGACTGCTGTTCCTGCCCGCCGCACTGGCCACCGGGGTTGGGGCGCACCTGGCCGGCCGCCTGATTGCCAGCATCGGCACACGGCCGGTCGCCGCCATCGGCCTCGCGCTGGTCGCCGTGGGCACGGGACTGCTCACGCAACTCTCTGCCGACGGCACGGTCTACACCGGGCTGCTGCCCGGGATAGTCATCGCCGCGGCCGGAGTCGGCCCGGTATTCGTCACCGCCGCCACGTCCGCGTTGGCACACGTCAACCACGGAGAGGAGGGTCTCGCCTCGGGCGTGCTCAACACCTTCCACGAACTGGGCGGCGCCATCGGCGTCGCGACGGCCTCCACCCTCGCCGCAGCCGGGCTCACCAGTGCGCCCTCCATCGACGGATTCACCGACGCCTACACCGCGACGGCCATCGCCGCCACTGTGGCAGCCATCCTCGTTCCGGCCCTGGTCCCGCCCGGCAAGCCGGAGTTGAGCGGGCTGCCGCACGCCCACTGACCTCACCGGTCTGCCAGGTGCGGAACACGAAGCGGTGCACCGACCGCACCTCTAGACGAGTAAGACTCCTAACTCAAGACGGGGCTGGGGTCGCTGCGAAGGGCCCTCGCCATCCGCTTTGGCTGCCCGCCACGTTGATGTGCTGTTGAGCGGTATACCTCAGAGGTATGAATATGACTCTGAGGTATACCGCTCACCACCGCATCCGCCGCCTATCGAGGTGACCGACGGTCACCGCCGGCCACCTTCTGGCTGGCCTTCGTGCTGAACGTCCCCTTCTTGCCGCCCTTCGTGTCGGCGGCCTCGGGCCTGGCCGCGAAGATCTGTCTACAGGTCCATCGCGTAGACCCGGACCCGGCGGCCGGTGTCCGGCTGCACGGTTTCGCGCTCCAGCGACATGCCCAGCTTGACCATCACCCGCGCGGACGCCTCGTTGCCGACGACGTGGATGCTGACCAGCCGCCGCAGAGCGAGCTCGGCACGAGTGTGGGCGACAACGGCCTGGGCAGCCTCGGTGGCCAGGCCCCGGCCCCAGTACGCGCGGCCGAGCCGCCAGCCGATCTCCACCGCCGGCATGATCTCCGGCAGGAAGGTCGGCACCGCCAGTCCGGTGAAACCGGCCAGCTCGCCGGTCTCCTTGATCTGCACCGCGTACAGGCCGAAGCCCTGTTCGTCCCAGTGCCGCTGGTAGGTGGCTACACGCTCCGCGGTCCCGGCCCGGTCCAGGGTGCGGCCGTCGTGGATGTAACGCATCACCTCGGGCTGCGCGTTGACTGCGGCGAACCCGTCCAGATCATCGCTGTGCCAGCGGCGCAACAACAACCGCGGAGTCTCCAGGGACGTGGCATCAAGGTCAGGCACTTTCCCTTCGTAGCACTCAGGCACCCACGGGCGCGATGGATTATCGGGTTGGGAAGCTGCACCCCCCGGTCAGGGCTTGCTCATCTAGGACACGAGGGCGTCGGCGTCGATCCGGGTGCAATGAAGGACCCGAGCAGGACCCACCTCGTTCTCCATGCACGCCGACTTCTTCAACGCGTGGAAGGACGAGGCGCTCGCCGCACGGGTGCGCAACTGCCTCGACCAAGGCGTCAAGTGCAACTCGGCAGGCAACTTCTAGCGTGATCGTCAACCCGGGGTCGGTGTGTATCGGCCCCGGGTTGACGATCACGCCGTACGCATGAGACTGAGGAAGTCGACGGCGTCCGGGAACGGCCTGTCCTCGGCGAACTGACCGATGTAGACGACGGCCTCCTCGTCCTGGGAGTAGGAGTAGCCGTCCAGGGTCGGGCCGACGACAAGGATGTTGCCGGCCCGCCGCCAGGCGGCGTACCGCCAGGAGTAGCCGCCGATGGAGATGTTCCTGCCTTCGGTCCGGACGTCCCACTCCGGGAGGCCGAGCCGTTCGGTGAACCGGCCGATCGCGGCGTCGACGCACGCCTCGAAATCCTGGCGACCGGCGTCGCGCTGGCTCGACCAGCCGGGCTGCGAGCCCCAGAAGTCATCCGGCCACAGCTCTCCACCCACCGTGTAGTAGTGGACGAAGGGCATGTAGAGGCAGTAGTCGCCGTAGATGGCGTGACCGGCCGCGGTGACGAAGCGAGTTTCATCGGTCGGCGCCGCGTCGGCGGTCCAGCCGAGAGCGCGCATCGCCCGGCTGGTGGCGTCCGGATCGTTCCACGGCAGGTCGGCCAAACCGATCAGCTGATCGGCCAGCTCCGCGTCGATGGGGCACTCGGCGACGTAGTTCTCGACGACCGTCTCGTCTTCCCCGTGCGCCGGCTCGTGATCTTCCGTCACGACCGGGGATTCTGCCGACGCCGGCACCGACACGCAAGCACGGGCCGCGACGCGGTACGACGGCGGTGGCCGGTCACCCTTCGGATCCGGGTGACCGGCCACCGTTGCGTCGATCAGCTAGAGCCGGGCGGCGCCCGCCTCGGTGGCCTCCTGCACCGCCGAGGTACGACGGGTCTCGGCCCGCTGGTCGCCGGCGTCCTCCCGGTCCGGGGCGGCCATCCGGGCGGCCCGGTTGGTGGTCGCGGCGGCCTGGTCACCGGTCACGCCGCCGCGGATCCGGTTGTTCGCGGCCACCTGGGCGGCCGGGTCGTTGGACGTGACGGTCAACTGGCCGTCGATGATGTTGTCGTCGACGCTGACGCCACCGGTGGTGCTGGTGATGCTGACGTCCCGGCCCCAGTAGCCGCCGGAGGCGCAACTGTCGAGGCTGCCGTTCGGGCCGAGCTGCACACCACCCAGGTTGCCGGCGAAGGTGGCCTGGCCACGGACCGCGCTGCCGCACACCACACTGCCGGTGGCGCTGTTCAGCACCGACAGCGTGCCGTCGACGAATGAGTCGTGCACGTCGGTGTAGTAGGTGCCGGTGCTGCTGACGTTGCGTTCCACCTGGGTGCCACGGTCGAGCCGGACCTCACCGGCGCCCGCGTTGACGGTCCCGACGATCGTCGACTCCTCCACGAACAGGAAGCTGTCGATGGTCGCGGAGCCCTTCGGCCGCACCGTCACGTTGCCGCTGCGGGCGTCGGAGAGGAAGACGCCGTACCCGCCGGCGGCCAGCACCACCTGGCCGCCGATGGTCGTCTCGGTGGCGTCGAGGTAGCCGTCCGCGGCAACGCGGATCTCGCCGCTGACCCGGCCACCGGCAACCACCAGGTTGCCGCCGGCCGCGACGGTGACGTTGCCGGTGATCGTGGTGCCGGTCAGCGCGCACGACTGGCCGGCCGGCACCAACAGGTCGTTGGGCACGGTCACGGCACCACCGGTGCCGATGCAGTGGGTGACCAGGTCGGCGTGCGCGGTGGGCGCCACCGCCAACACTGAGGCGGCGACGAAGGCGCTCACGGTGGCGAGCTTGACGACGGTACGTCCGGGCATCGTTGTACTCCCTGTCGATGAGATTCGAGGACTCATGCGCCGACGTCCGATCGGGCCGCGGCCCGGACGATGGCGCCCTGCTGCCGCCGGTTGAGTGTGCCGCCGGTCACGAGCACGGCGGTGACCGCCTCGACGTGCCGGACGAAATCGGCGTGGCCGGGGTAGTCGGCGTGTTCGTCGATCAGATCGTTGATGGTGCAGCCGTCGCCGGTGTCGACGTTGGCCACGCCGGTGTCGTCGCCGTCGATGATCACCGTGGCCCGGGTGTCCGAGTCGGCGCAGCCGTCGGTGCCGTCGGCCACCACCGTGAACGTCGTCGACTGCTCGGTGGAGACGTTGCCCGCGGTGTCGGTCGCCCGGTACCGCAGGGTGTGGGCGCCGACGGTCCGGACGGAGACCGGGCCGCCGTACGCGGTCCAGCCACCACTGTCGAGCGCGTACTCGATCGACGCCACACCCGAGTCGGCGTCGGTCGCGGTGACGGTGACTGTCGCACCGCCGACGTACGCGCCGTCGCTGTCGCGCTCGCCGGTGACCGTCGCGGACGCCGCGGGTGGCGTGGTGTCCTCGGCCGCCGGCGGAACGACGGTGAAGTGTTCCATCTGCTCGGCCGACGTGTTCCCGGCGACGTCGGTCGCCCGGTAGTGCAGCATGTGCATCCCGGCCGCGTTCACGACGATTGGGTTCGTGTACGCGGTGAAGGCGGCCCCGTCCAGCGAGTACTCGATGGTGGCGACGCCGGAGCCGGTATCGGTGGCGGCCAGCGTGGCGGTGGCCGTACCGATGTAGTTGCCGTCGCCGTCACGGTCGCCGGCCAGGGTCGCCGTCGCCACCGGCGCGGTGGTGTCCTCCTCCCCCGGCTCGACGATCCGGAACGACACCGAGCCGACGGCACTGGTGTTACCGGCCTGGTCGGTGGCGCGGAACTGCACCGAGTGGTCGCCGACCGCGGTCACCTCTACCGGCTGCGTGTATGGCTGGAAGCTGGTGTCGTCGACCTGGTACTCGATGGTCTCGATACCGGAGTCGGCGTCGGTGGCCGTGACGGTCACCGTGGCCGCGGCGAGGTAGTTGCCGTCCTGGTCGCGCTCACCGGCCACTGCGCCGGCGACCGTCGGCGGCGTGGTGTCGCCGCCTCCACCGCCGTCGGTGACCACCAGCTCACCGACCATCGAGCTGTGGCCGGGGATCGAGCAGAAGTAGCGGTACCGGCCCGGGGTCAGGTTGACGGTCGCCTGGTGGCGGCCGTCGTTGGCGTCGAACGGGCTGGCCAGGATGTTGATCGTGACGTCGTGGTTGTATCCCTCGGTGGAGGTGTCGAAGGTCAGCGTGTGCGGCATCCCGGTGGTGTTGCCGGTGGCCGCGCTGTTCTCCCAGATGATGGTGGTGGCGCCGGCCACCGCCTGGGCGGGTGCGGACTTGTAGCGGGTGATGCTGTCGTCGGCGGTCCAGGTCAACACCTGTTCCGCGACGCGCGGGGCGGCGGAGGCGGGCGTCGCGGTCCACGGGATCACCGTGAGCAGGAGCGCCGCCAGCGCAGCCGTGAGTCGTCGGGTCATCGTCTCTCCTAGAGTTCCCGCACGCGGACGTTGCGGAACTCGGTCAGGTCGTTGTCACCGTGGTTCTGTAGGCCGATGAAGCCGCGGAGGAACTGCCGCAGGTCGGTCGGTGGATCGCCGGCACGGGAGGACTGTTTGCCCGGCGTGTTGTCGAACTCGTTGATCACCACACCGTTGCGGATCATCGTGTAGTGCTGCCCGACGACGCGGATCTCGTAGTCGTTCCACTGGTTCTTCGGAGTCACGCCGGCCTGGGCGAGGGGCACGGAGTCGAAGTTGTAGACCGAACCGGTCTTCTGCGGCTCACCGGTCTCGCCGTCGTAGATCTGGATCTCGTGTCCGCAGAAGATCGCCACCCAGGCTTGCGACGTCCGGGCCGATCCGATCGTGCCGCAGCTGCCCTCGGGCCGCTGCTCCAGCGGGATCCGCGGGTCCGGGAATCGGGTGAAGACGCCGGTGTTGGCCCGATTCGTGCCCGGCGCGATGTCCTTGAACTGGAGCCGCACCGAGAAGTCGCCGAACTCCTTGGTGTGCCAGAGCATGCCCAGGCCACCGCTGGAGCGCAGCGCCCCGTCCGGCTGGATGCTGAACGATCCCGACGGCGCCTGCTGCCAGCCGAGCAGCGACTCGGGGGTGCCGTCGAAGAGGGGTTCGTACCCGGTGTGTCCGTCCCGGCCGATCTCGGATGCGGCGGCCAGGCGGGTCAGCGTGCCGGATTCGCGGGCATTGAGCAGCCCGTCGTCCTGCAACGCGCGGGTCAGGGCGCTCACGTGCCGGACGAATCCGTTGTGGTCGGCCCAGGTGCTCTCGTCGTCGATCAGGTCGTTGATGGTGCAGCCCTGCCCGACCGTACGACTGGGCACCCCGGTGTCGGTGTCGCCGAGCCACACGTTCTGTCGGGCGTCCGGCACCGCGCAGCCCACCGTGACCGTGCTCTGCACCGTCACGGTCTCACCGTCGGCGTACGTGACGGTCAGCTTCGTCGTGTAGGTGCCGACCTTGGCGTACGTGTGCCGGGGGTTCGCCTCGGTCGACGTGGCGCCGTCGCCGAACTCCCACCGGTGGCTGACGCCGCCGGAACGGGAGCCGTTGAAGGCGATGGTCAACGGCTTGTTCTGCACGGCGACCGACGTCGCGGCCGGCGCCGGGGTGGGCGCACCGCCGGTGTAGGTGACCCGGATCAACTTCTGGTTGGGGTGCAGGCTGAAGAACCCGCCGCCGTAGTCCAGCAGGTAGAGCGCGCCGTCCGGGCCGAACTTGGCGTCCATCCAGCTCTGCAGCCGGGTGTCACCGTTGCCGCCCGGGATGATGGCCCGCAGCGACTCGGCGTACACCGGCGGGGCGGCCTGCGGCACACCGGCCGGATCGACGGTGACCGCGACCCGGTTGTTGGCGTTCGACTGGTCGCCGATGAACCACTTGCCGTCCCAGTGCTCCGGCCAGGCCACACCACTGTTCGTGTCGACGAGCTCGCGGTGGTACGTCGGGCCGGACATGATGGCCTGCCCGCCGCCCCGCAGGTACGGCTGCGTGTAGGTGGCGTCGGCCGCGACGTACGTCGGGAGGCCGCTGCCGTCGGTCCGCTTGGGGAACACCGGGCCGCCGCCGTCCGGCGAGTACCAGATCATGTTGTCCCGGGCCGCCGGGATGTCCACCAGACCGGTGTTGCGGGGAGACTCGTTCTTCAGGTTGTCGCAGTCGTACCAACCGGTGAGCACTGTCGCGTCGGTACTGCTGCGATCGCGGTACGGCTGCCGGTTGCCCATGCAGTACGGCCAGCCGTGGTTACCGG
This sequence comes from Micromonospora luteifusca, assembly GCF_016907275.1. NCBI lineage: Bacteria > Bacillati > Actinomycetota > Actinomycetes > Micromonosporales > Micromonosporaceae > Micromonospora > Micromonospora luteifusca. Next base: position 6,363,527 of record NZ_JAFBBP010000001.1, on the reverse strand, counting down.
CCGAGGTGATGATGGTGGCGGTCTCGTACTTGGCCGGGCCCAGGGTGGGGCTGGGCGATGCGGCGTCCGGGCCGACCCAGCCGGCGGTCAGCCACTGGTGCACCGGGTCGATCTGCAGGCGGGCGATGTTGCGTACGCCCATCACGTAGATCTCCGGCCGGGTCTTCTCGGTGCCCGGTGGGAACAGGTTGCCCTCCGGGATGGTGTACGTGCCGTCCGCCTCCGGGTGGATCCGGATGATCTTTCCGGCGAGGTCGTTGGTGTTGCCCGACGTGCGGCGGGCGTCCTGGAACGAGATCCCCTGGTACTCCTGGGTCCAGTTGTTGCCGGAGTAGCCCTGCGACCCTTCCGAGGAGTTGTTGTCGCCGGAGCCGACGTAGAGGTTGCCCTTGGCGTCGAACGCCATGCCGCCGCCGGCATGGCAGCAGCTGTGCACCTGCACCGGGAACTGCAGCAGGTCCTTGCGGGTGGCCTGGTCGATGGTCTGCGCCTGGCGGTCGTAGGTGAACCGCGAGACGGTGCGCTGCCCGACCCGCTTCACCCGGTCGACCGATTCGTGCGGCATCCAGTAGACGTAGAGCCAGCCGTTCTCGGCGAACGCGGGGTCGGGCACGATGCCGAGCAGGCCCTCCTCGTTCTTCACCAGCTCGGAGCCGCTGCCCCGGTTGCCCATCACCTCAAGGGTGGTGAGCAGTTTGACCTGCTTGGTCCGCGGGTCCCAGGAGTGGATGGTGCCGCAGCCCAGGCCGACGTTCGGGTCGTTCCAGTCGGCGATCGGGCCGCTCGGGCAGGCCGCCTTACCGACGTAGAAGACCGTGCCGTCCGGCGCGATGGTGAGGCCGTGCGGCTCGCCCATCTGGTCCAACTGCCCGGTCTGGTTGGCCGCGGTGAGCCGCTCCACCTTGTAGTTCGAGGCGATCGTGGCCTGGCAGTCGCCGCGTACGCGGCCGGTGGTCCAGTTGAGGGCGCCGGTAAGGTGCGTGCGGAACGCCTCCTCGCCGTAGCTGCCCTCGGTGTGGCCCATACCGGTGTAGAACGACCGGCCGCCGTCGTAGTCCCGGCACCAGGACACCGGGTGGAACGCGCCGTTCGCGGCCGCTCCCGGGTTGTAGTGCCGTTCCTCGACCTGGGCGAGCGTGTGCACGGTGCCGATCGGGTTCGGGTCCCAGTTCTCCCAGCGATCGGACCGGGTGATGGTCATCGGCAGCGACGCCGTGGCCGGGTGGTTCCGGTCCAGGATGTCCACCACCGCGCGGTTGACCGCGGGCGGCTCCGGCGCGGTCGTGCTGCCGGTGAACAGGCGCAGGTCGGCGAGTTGGACCAGCGGTTCCCCGCTGTTGGCGGTGATGTTCAGCCGGTAGCGCGGAAACTCCTGCGGGGTGGCGAGGTCGAACCGGCGGGTCTGGAACCGGTCGGGGAAGACCTGGCCGGTGCGTCGGTCCAGATCGGTCCAGTTCTGGCCGTCCGTGGAGCCCTGCAGGGTCCAGTCCTTCGGGTCACGGCCGGAGGAGTCGTTGGCCGACGTCAACGCGTACCCGGTGATTCGTTTGGGTGCGCTCAGCTCGTACGCCACCCAGGCCGTCGGGGTGCGCACGAGCCACTTGGTGTTGGCGTCGCCGTCGGTCAGCTTCTCCTTGGTCTCGTTCGGCGGGTTCTCGCCGCTGGCGGTCACCCGGGCCACCGGCTCGGCGACCGGGATGGCGCCCGCCGGGCGGGTGCCGATCAGGCCGGTGAACCAGGCCGAATCGACCTGGGCACGGGCGGCGTCGGCGATGCCGACGAAGCCGCCGCCGGCCTTCATGTAGCTCTGCAGCGCCGACTCCTGGTCGCGGTTGAGCGCGGCGCCCGTCGCGGAGAGAAAGACCACGCTGCGGTACGCCGACAGCCCGGCCGTGGTGAAGACAGCCGGGTCGGTGGTGGCCGTGACATCGATGTCATGAGCGGCACCAAGCTGCTTGATGGTGTCCACCGCGCGCGAAACCGGGTCCTGTTGCTCGGCCACCGGGCCGTGGAACACCAGGACAGCGGTCTTCTGCGGCTGCGCGGCGGCCGCCGCCGTTCGTGGTGCGGCTGCGGTTCCCGGCGCGGCTGCTGCCGTCGTTGCCGGGATCAGCGCCGCGAAGGCCGCTATCGCGGCGAGTGCTCGTCGTGATTTTCTGGTCATCCCGTCCCTACTTTCGGTTCGGTCAGCTTCCGTGCGTGTGGGTGTGGCCCTGGAACCGGTGGATCGCCTCCTCGGCGCCCGGCGGCATGCTGCCGTCGGCGTTGCGCACCAGGAAGATCCCCGCCATACCGCCATCGGAGTGGTTCTGCACGTGGCAGTGGTACATCCACGCGCCGGGCCCGACGCCCTCCCCGGCCAGCACCTGGAACCCGAACGAGCTGCCCGGGTTGAGGTCCTTGTTGTCGATCACCAGGCTCGGGTCGCTCAACCCCTCCAGCATTCCGGTGCGGTTGTCCGCCCAGCGGTGCGCGTGCAGGTGGAAGGTGTGGAACAGGTTGCCGTGCCCGATGGCGATCCACTCCACCCGCTGGCCCAGGTTCGCCTCGAACATGGGCGTTTCCGGTGCCATCCGGTTGTTGATCGTCATGTCGTGGAACACGACAGTGAACTGCTTCTCCGGCAGGATGTCGCCGCGGCGGCGGACGATCAGCGCGCCGTACAGCCCCTTTGCCACCCCGGCGGTGCCGTGGTCGGTGCCCATGGCGTGATCGTGGTAGTGCCAGTAGCCGGCGCTGCCCGGCATGAACCGCCGGCCGGCTGCGGCGAACATCTCCCGCGAGCGCCAGACGTACGTCCGCGTCTCGCCCGGATTGTTGAACGAGGCGTTCAACGGGCTGCCGTCCGACTCGGTGCTGTAGTCCACCCCGTGCGGATGGATGGACAGCCGCTGGTTGGTGGTGTTGACCAGGGTGATCTCCAGGGTGTCACCCTCGTAGATCTCCAGAATCGGCCCCGGCACGGTCGCCTGGCCGGGTGCCAGACCATAACCGAACAGGCCGTCGGGCAACTGCTCGGCGTAGATGGTGACCTTCTTCGTGACGCCGGCGGCGGCCTGTGCGGGGCTGCCTCCGAACGCGGTGCCGATCGTCGGGGCGGACGCGCCCAGCGCTCCGGCGGCGAGCGCCCCGGTGGCGATCAGTGATCGGCGGGACAGGTGGCGGTGGGAGCCAACGGCGTGATCGTCCATGGGTCTCCGTTCCCAACCGGGCGAAGACACGACGAGGGCAGGGTGCATCGACCGCCGAGCACAGGCGGCGGCAGCACGACTGAGGTGAGGCTCGTCGCGGACTCTGCTCGGAAGACTCAGAACTTTCGATGGATATCAGCAACTTATGTAATCCATCGACGAAAGTCCAGGTCTGATTGCAAGAAGATTACCTTGACATCACGACGTACTTCGATTGACATGAACCTGACACGCAGGTCACGAGCCCGGCATCCGGGCCGACTCGGCCACCGGCGGACCGCTCATCGGCCTCGACGATCAGCGGGCGGACGCAGAAACGACGCCGGGCTGCCTCATTGCTGAGGCAGCCCGGCGGACCGACGTACGGGATGGGTTGGTCAGAGGTTGTGGCGGTCGTCGACCGGCAGACCGGTGGCCTCCGGCGGCTCGGGCGACTGCTCGGGCTGACCGAGCTGCGCGACATGGGTCGGGTCGAGGACCCGCGACAGGAACGCGCGGGTCCGTTCGTGCTTCGGCGCGCCGAGCACCTCCTGCGGCGGCCCCTGCTCGACCACCACGCCACCATCCATGAACACGACCCGGTCGGCGACGTCGCGGGCGAACGCCATCTCGTGGGTCACGACCATCATCGTCATGCCGTCCTCGGCCAGCTTGCGCATGACCGTGAGCACGTCACCGACCAGTTCCGGGTCGAGCGCGGAGGTCGGCTCGTCGAAGAGCATCAGCTTCGGCTCCATCGACAGCGACCGGGCGATCGCCGCCCGCTGCTGCTGCCCACCGGAGAGCTGCGCCGGGAACGCGTCGGCCTTGTCGGTCAACCCGACGCGCTCCAGGTTGACCCGTGCGATGCGCTCGGCCTCGGCGCGGCTGCGCCGGAGCACCCGACGCTGGGCGATGGTGAGGTTGTTCAGGACGGTCAGGTGCGGAAACAGGTTGAACGACTGGAAGACCATGCCGATACCGCGGCGCGCCGCGTCGATCTCGACGTCCGGATCGGTCATCTCGACCCCGTTGACCCAGATCTTGCCGGCCGTCGGCTCCTCCAGCAGGTCGACGCAGCGCAGCAGCGTCGACTTACCGGACCCGGACGGGCCGATGACACAGACCACCTCGCCCTGGCCGACCTCGAAGTCGATGCCCTTGAGCACCTCGAGCGCCCCGAAGGACTTGTGCAGGTCGCGGATCTCGACGGAGGGCGGGATTGGGCGGTCGTCATGCGGGTCACCGAGCCTTGGCGTAGCGGAGTTCGAGGCGTCGTACCACCTGGGACAGGGGCAGGGTGATGATCAGGTAGGCGAGGCCGGCCACCAGCAGCGGCGTGGCGTTCACCCGGTCGTTCAGCATGTCCCGACCGAACTTGGTGATCTCGATGGTCTGCGCCGTCACGCCCAGCACGTAGGCCAGCGACGAGTCCTTGGTGAGCAGGATCAGTTCGTTCGTCAACGGCGGGATCACGATCCGGAACGCCTGGGGGATCACAATCGTGCGCATCGCGGTGAAGTGCGACATGCCGAGGGTACGGGCCGCCTCCATCTGCCCCTTGGGGACAGCCTGGATGCCAGCCCGGATGGTCTCCGCCATGTAGGCGGCGGCAGTCAACCCGAGACCGATCGCGATCGAACCGAACACACCGCCCGGAATCTCCCGCTCCGGAAAGGCGATGGGGATGCCGTACCCGACGAGGAACAGCACCAGCAGCGCGGGCAGGCCCCGGAACAACTCGATGTACCCCGTCGCCACCCAGCGGTACGGCGCCACCCGGGACAGCTTCATCAACGCGAGGATGGTGCCGAACACGAGGCCGAAGGCGAACGCGCCAAGCGTGTAGAGGACGGTGTTGCGCAGCGCGACGGTGATGATCGTCGGAAACATCGACTTGATGATGTCGACGCGGAAGAACGCGTCCTTCAACCTGTCCCAGTCCGCGGCGAACAGCACCGTGGCGATGATGGCGATGAAGACCAGGTACTGGAGCCCGAGGGACAGCCGCTCCCGCTGGCGGCGTCGCAGCTTCACGTTCGCTCGTTGCCTTCCCGGAGATTACCGACGAAGAGGGCGCGCGAGACGCGCGCCCTCCTGCTGTGAGCCTCGATCACGCGCTCGGCCGCTTGCCGATCCACTTCTCGTAGATCGTGTCGTACGTGCCGTCCTGCTTGGCCTTGGCCAGCGCCTCGTTGATCTTCTTGAGCAGTTCCGGGTTGCCGTCCTTCTTGACCGAGAAGCCGTACTGCTCGCCGGTGTCGAACTCAGCGGACACCTGAAACCCGCCCGGGTTCGACTTGAGGTACTCGGTCCAGACCGGCAGGTCGTTGATGGCGGCCTCGACCTGGCCGTTGGAAAGGGCCTGCTGCTCGGCGGCGAGATCCTCGAACTCGACGATCTGCAGGCCCTTCTCCTTCTCGAACTTCTTGGCGTAGTCACGGCCCGTGGTGGCCGCCTGCACGCCCACCTTCTTGCCCCTGAGGTCGTCGAGCGACTTGTACGGCTTACCGGTCTTCACCAGCATCGCCTGGGTGGCGTCGAAGTACGGATCGGAGAAGTTCATTACCTTCTGCCGTTCCTCGGTGATCGTCATGCCGGCGGCCGCCGCGTCGCACTTGCCGGTGTTCAGGTCCTGGCCGGACTTGATCCCCTCGAAGGGGGTGTCGATGATCGTCTGCTGGACGCCCAGGTCCTTGGCCACCAGGTCCATGATCTCGACGTCGAAGCCGGTCACCTTGCCGCTGGTGTCCTTGGACTGGAACGGCGGGTACGGCAGGTGGGTGCAGACCGTCAGCTTGCCCGCCTCGACCAGCTTGACCCCACTCGCCTGGACCTCGCTGTCGTCCTTCTTGGCACATCCCGCGGTCACCGCGAGGGCGGCGACCGCCACGACGAGACCGGCCTGGCGGACGGCGCTTTGGAACCTCACGGGTGTGTCCCTCCGGTTCGGCTCCCCGACGCAGGAAGCCAGTGGTGCAAAGACTTTGTGACACGCGACGGTACCTGATTCAGCGCGTGGCACCCAGATTCCACCGTGCCGTTGGGCCAGTGCGAGCAGCATCACCGTCGGCAAACCCGACACTTGGTGAACAACCACGCACGGCGACGAGCCCCGATCATCGCGGTGGATGACCGGGGCTCGTCGATCGGAACCTGTCAGGCGAGATCGAACCGGTCGAGCTCCATGACCTTGCTCCAGGCCGCCACGAAGTCGGTCACGAACTTGTCGCGAGCGTCCTGGCTGGCGTAGACCTCCGCGAGGGCTCGCAGCTGCGAGTTGGAGCCGAAGATGAGGTCGACCGCGGTGGCGGTCCACTTCACCTCGTCGGTGGCCAGGTCGCGGATCTCGTACACGTGCTCGTCGGACTTCGATGCGCTCCACCGGGTGCCCGGGGAGAGCAGGTTGGCGAAGAAGTCGTTGGTGAGCACGCCGGGCCGGTCGGTGAGAACGCCGTGCTGGGTGCCGCCGGTGTTGGCGCCGAGCGTGCGCAGACCGCCGACGAGGACGGTCATCTCGGGTGCGGTCAGGTTGAGCATGTAGGCACGGTCGAGGAGCAACACCTCCGGCTGGGTCTTCTCGCCGGCACGCAGGTAGTTGCGGAACCCGTCCGCGCGTGGCTCGAGGACCCGGAAGGAATCCGTGTCGGTCTGCTCCGCGGTGGCGTCGGTGCGGCCCGCCCGGAACGGCACGGTCACCTCGACGCCGGCGTCGCGCGCCGCCTTCTCGACGGCGGCCGAGCCGGCCAGCACGATCAGGTCGGCGAGCGAGATCGTCGCGCCGCCCGCGGCGTTGAACTCCCGCTGGATGCCCTCGAGCGTGTCCAGGACGGTCGCGAGCTGCTCGGGCTGGTTGACCTCCCAGCTGCGCTGGGGTTCGAGACGGATCCGGGCACCGTTGGCGCCACCGCGCTTGTCCGTGGACCGGAAGCTCGCGGCGGAGGCCCAGGCGGTGGAGACCAGCTGAGCGGTCGTGAGGCCGGAGTCGAGGACCTTCGCCTTGAGGGCGGCAACGTCGGCGTCACCAACGAGTGCGCCGCTGGCGGCCGGCACCGGGTCCTGCCACAGCTGGGGCTCGGCGACCCACGGTCCGAGGTAACGGCTGACCGGGCCCATGTCGCGGTGCAGCAGCTTGTACCAGGCCTTCGCGAAGGCCAGGGCGAACTCGTCCGGGTTCTCCAGGAAGCGGCGCGAGATCTTCTCGTAGGTCGGGTCGAAGCGCAGCGACAGGTCCGTCGTGAGCATCGTCGGCTTGTGCTTCTTCTCCGGGTCGAAGGCGTCCGGGATGATCGCCTCGGCGTCCTTGGCGACCCACTGCTTGGCGCCGCCGGGGCTCCGGGTCAGCTCCCACTCGTAGCCGAAGAGGATCTCGAAGAAGCGGTTGCTCCACTGCGTCGGCTGGTCGGTCCACGTCACCTCGAGGCCACTGGTGATCGTGTCAGCGCCCTTGCCGCTGGCGTGGGTGCTCAGCCAGCCGAGGCCCTGCGACTCCAGCGGGGCACCCTCGGGCTCCGCGCCCACGTGGTTGTCGGCCACGGCAGCGCCGTGGGCCTTGCCGAAGGTGTGGCCGCCCGCGATGAGGGCGACGGTCTCCTCGTCGTTCATCGCCATGCGAGCGAAGGTCTCGCGGATGAAGTGCGCCGCCGCCCGGAAGTCCGCGCTGCCGCGAGGCCCCTCGGGGTTGACGTAGATGAGCCCCATCTCGGTCGAGCCGACGCCCTCGGCCATCTGCGCCTCGGAGACGTAGCGCTCGTCACCGAGCCAGGTGTCCTCCGGACCCCAGAAGATCTCCTCGGGCTCCCACACGTCCTCGCGGCCGAAGCCGAAGCCGAAGGTCTTGAAGCCCATCGACTCCAACGCGACGTTGCCGGCGAGCACGAGCAGGTCGGCCCACGAGATCTGCTGGCCGTACTTCTGCTTGACGGGCCACAGCAGTCGCCGGGCCTTGTCGAGGTTCGCGTTGTCGGGCCAGCTGTTGAGCGGCGCGAACCGCTGACCGCCGTCGCCGGCCCCGCCCCGGCCGTCCTGGATGCGATAGGTGCCCGAGGCGTGCCAACTCATCCGGATCATCAGACCGCCGTAGTGGCCGAAGTCCGCCGGCCACCAGTCCTGCGAGGTGGTGAGCACCTCGACGATGTCGCGCTTGAGGGCGTCGACGTCGAGCTTCGCGAACTCCTTGGCGTAGCTGAAGTTCTCCCCCAGGGGGTTGCCCTTGGAGGAGTGGGCGTGCAACACCGAGAGGTCGAGCTGGTTGGGCCACCAGTCCCGGTTGGTGCGCGGACGACCGCCGGTCTTCGGGGTCGGCGAGTCGATCGCCGGGTTCTCGCTCTCGCTGCCGTGCGCGGTCACCGAGTCGTGCGCGACCGGGCAACCGGCGGCTGCCTTCTCGTCCACGCCCTGCGCACTGGTGGGGCCGTTGTCCTGGGTGTCGCTCATTTGTTTCCTTCCGAGCTTGCGGATCTCTGGGGCGTGCGGTCGGTCGCACAGTCGGGACAGGTGCCCCAATAGACGACCTCCGCCTCGTCGATCACGAACCCGTGGTCGATCGAGGCGGTGAGACAGGGAGCGTGGCCGACGGCGCAGTCGACGTCGGCGATCACGCCGCAGGAGCGGCACACGACATGGTGGTGATTGTCGGCGACCCGGGACTCGTAGCGGGCGGTCGCGCCGGCGGGCTGGATGCGCCGCACCAGACCAGCGTCGGTGAGCACACGCAGCACGTCGTACACCGCTTGGTGGGAGACCGTGGGATGATCCGCCCGTACCAGCGCGATCACCGCATCCGTGCCGATATGGGGGTGGTCGCGCAGCGCCGCGAGCACCGCCAGTCGGGGCCGTGTCACGCGCAGCGAGGCGGCCCGCAGTTGCGCCTCGAAGTCGGACATCACGTGACGGACACTAGCTCACTATTTTGGAACGGATCAAGTTTTTCGAAGATCCGCGCGTCGCCGTGGCGGAAGGAGATCCACGAGGCCATGGCCCTGGTCGTCGATCTCGGTGGCCGGTTCACCGGCGAACGGCACGACTACGACGAGGGCGTGGTTGTCGTGATGGCCGACCCGGAGGATCACGAGTTCTGCCTGGTCCAGTACTACCGCCGACCTGAACGCACCGCGTTCCGGCGGTCCGGAAAGTCCTCGGAAGTTTCGGCGGCCCGCCTGGTGGCCCCCGATCCCCCAGCGAGGCACCGGTGTGACCGCCCTGAACCCTGATCAACTACTGACCAGGTTGGATGCCGCCATGCTCGAGGCCGGCCGCCGGAATGTGGATGCCGCAGCGCTTCCGGAAATTGTTGACAAGTCGACCACCGGGTCAATACGGTCGCCATCGACGGCGCTCTATCACCGTCGATGGCAGTCACCGCGACCCACTCCTCCGGTCGTCGTGCAGGACGACCGGCCGACCACCACCACGCGCTACGACGCCGTGGCCGTCATTCGGCCACCGCCAGCCCGCTGGGTCGTACCGCACCGCGCTGGCCCCCGCCAGCCGCCACAAGGAGGAACACGTCCATGATCGACAAGCACACCCCCACCAGACCGAGGAGACGCGGCCGCATGCGGCTGTTCCTCGGCGCCGCGTGCGCCGCCGTCCTGGCCGTCGCCGGCACCATGACGGCCACCAACGCGTACGCCGAGGCCGATCGGACGGTCAGCTCGAGCACCACCGGCACGCACAACGGGTACTACTTCTCGTTCTGGAAGGACAGCGGCAACGCCAGCATGACGCTGCGTGCCGACGGCCGTTACTCCAGCAGTTGGGACAGGAGCACCAACAACTGGGTCGGCGGCAAGGGTTGGGCCACCGGCAACCGCCGGACGGTCAGCTACTCGGGCACCTACAACCCGGGTAACAACAACACCTACCTCGCCCTGTACGGATGGACGCGCAACCCGCTCATCGAGTACTACGTGGTGGAGAACTTCGGCAGCTACAACCCGAGCAGCGGTGCCACCCGGATGGGCACGGTCACCACTGACGGCGGCACCTACGACATCCTCCGCAGCCAGCGGGTCAACGCCCCGTCGATCGACGGCAACCAGACGTTCTACCAGTTCTGGAGCGTCCGCCAGCAGAAGCGCTCGAGTGGCACCATCACCACCGCCAACCACTTCGACGCCTGGGCCCGCGCCGGCTTGAACCTCGGCACCAACCACAGCTACCAGATCATGGCCACCGAGGGCTACCAGAGCGCCGGAAGCTCCGACATCACCGTCCGGGAGGGCGGTGGCGGTGGCGGCAACCCGACCTCCGGACCCACCACCGGCAACCCAGGGACCGGTAACTGCAACGCGACGATCTCCGCCGGCCAGCAGTGGGGTGACCGGTTCAACCTCAACGTCGCGGTCAGCGGCACCAACAGTTGGGTGGTCAGCCTCGGCCTCGGCGGCGGTCAGAGCATCCAGAACAGCTGGAACGCCTCCGTCAGCGGCACGAGCGGCACCGTCACCGCCAGACCGAACGGCAACGGAAACAACTTCGGGGTGACGATCATGGCCAACGGCAACTGGAACTGGCCGACGATCACCTGCCGTACCGGCTGAGCGCGACCAACTCCTGCACGACACGTCTGGCGTGGCGGCTTCGGCCGCCACGCCAGACGTGGGTATGGCGAGTGGTTACGAACAGTCGACCTCGACATTCAGGACGGATCCCGGGCGGTTGACGTGGTCCCCCCGGCTGCCGACTCCTCCGCCCCCGGCTCCTCGGTCGCATCCTCCGCCGGCTCCTCCGTCGGGTCGGCCGCTGGTTCGTCCGTCGGCTCCCCGGTCGGCGTCGATCCGCCCGTCGGAGCTTCCGTCGGTTTCGAAGGGGCGCTCTCGGAGGTGCTGGGCCCGGGTACACCCACGGTGCTCTCCCCCGATGGTGTGGCCTGCCCTGTCGGCCCTTCGCCTGGTGGCGGCGTTGCCGTCGGGGTCGGGGATCCGGACGCTCGAACCGGCAGGCCCGCAGGACCCTGCGTGGCCGGTTCGCCGCCACCGGTGCCCGGGCCAGGGCCTCCCTGCGGCGGCACCGATGTCGACACCGCAGGCGGCACCGCAGGCGGCACTGCGGGAGGCACCGTGGGTCGCACGGGCTGGCCCGGCATCATCCCGGTGGGGTCGGCGAACACCAGGACGGCAGCCGCGGCGGCCAACGATCCGAGAAGCACCGCGAGCGCCTTGGGTCCAGGGCTGGACGCCCGACTCGCCGCACCACCGAGCGCCGACCGCCGGACGGCGATGCGCTCGGTTCCTACCCCGATCGAGGTCGCCTCGGTGGCCTGGTCGGACGAGTCCGCGAGTGTCTGCGCCGCGGCGGCCATGGCCCCGGCCGTCGGGAAGCGGTGGAGGGGGTCCTTGGCCATCGCGGTGGCGACCAACCGCCGTACCGCCACCGGGACGTCCTCGGGCAGCGGCGGCGGCTCCTCTTCGAGGTGCCGTAGCGCCACCGCGACAGCGTTCTCGCCCTGGTGCGGGGGTTCGCCGGCGAGGCAGTGGTAGACGACGGCACCCAGCGCGTAGATGTCGATCGCCGGTGAGGTCTCGTTCTTCGAGACCTGCTCGGGTGCCATGTAGAGGGCGGTGCCGACGACCTGGTTCGTCCCGGTCAGGCTCGCCGCCTCCTGCGTCACGGCAACCCCGAAATCAACGAGTACGACGTGCCCGTCGGGCTCGATGATCAGATTGTTGGGTTTGACGTCACGGTGGACGACGCCGGCGTCATGGGCGGCCTGCAGGGCGCGAGCGGTCTGCGCGGCGATCGACATCGTCTCGGCCGCGTCCAGCCGGCCGACCTCGGCGATCCGCTCCGACAAGGGTTGTCCCTGCGCACACTCCATCACGATGTAGGCGAGGACCGGCTCACCGGAGCGGGACACCTCGCCGTAGTCGTAGACCTGGGCGACCCCCGGGTGACGCAGGGCCGCCATCGCGCGCGCCTCGCGGCGGAACCGCTCGGAGAAGCCGGCGTCGCTGACCAGCCGGGCTTGCAGCATCTTCACCGCCACGCAGCGGTCCAGGGTCTCGTCAACCGCCCGCCACACATCACCCATACCGCCGCTGGCGATGCTCTCGACCAGGCGGTAACGGTTTCCGATGACTTGCCCCACACTCGGCATAAAGCTTTCGGTACCCCGGACTCGCCGATCTCAAGCACCGCACAGGCGACGAGCCACCGATGGCCGGCCCCGCCGCTGCTCGACGGCGCCGGCTCGACCGATTGCGGCTCGGTCAGCTGTTCAGTCTGGTGAGCAGGGCGGTTGCCATGCCCTGCTCACCGCGGGCGTTCGGGTGGAACGGGGCGGCGGAGTTCTGTGGCACCAGTCCCTCGACCCACCGGGTGCCGCTGCTCTTGCAGGCGTCGCGGCCGATCGACGGGGTGTAGACGTCGGCGTAGGTGGCGCCGTTCGCGGTCGCCGTGCTGGCCAGCATCGCGTTGAGCGACTTCTCGATGCCGCGCAGGTACGGCACGTCCTGGTAGGCGATCGGCACGACCGGCCAGCAGCCGTAACCGGTGTCCGGAAGGATCGCCGGGTACCCGAGTACCACCACCCGCGCGCTCGGCGCGGCCTGGCGGACCGCCTGCAGCACGGCGGTCACCTTCGGCGTGGCGGCGACGATCCTCGCCTGCAACTGGTCGACGCCGCCGGCGGTGTAACGGTTCTTGCACGGCGAACCGAGCGGGCTGCTGAGGCTCGCCTCCGCACAGTCGCCGATGATGCCGGAGAAGCCGATGTCGTTGCCGCCGATCTGCACCGTCACCAGCGCGGTGTTCGACGTGACGGCGCTGAGCTGCGGTGGCACCGTGATGCCCAACTGGCCGCTGCCACCGTAGAGGATGTCGTCCGTGGTGGCGCCGGAACAGCTCACGTCGGCGAAGGAGGACGAGCCGGCGGACGTGGCCACCAGCGACGGGTAGTTGCGGTTGGACCGGAGGCAGTTCAGGTCGACCTGGGTGGGGATCAGCGGACCGGCGGCGTACGAGTCGCCCAGCGCGACGTATCGGCCGGCGGGCACAGCGGCGCTGGCGGGCGTGGCGACGGTGAGCAGCACGCCAGCGGTGGCCACAGCGAGTGCGGCCAACCGGCTGGCTGCCCGCAGGCGGGGCAGGCGGGGACGGGTCATGACGCCTCCCAGAGGGGATCACGGTGGTGGTGCCGAGATCCTGTCGCTGCCGCCGCCAGACGTCAATATCGATGAGCCTCACTAAATGCTGTTCCGAGGTGTGGGATGGACCGGTGGTGCTCACTAGCTACCGGCGGGCACCTGGTCCTTGACGTCGTCGTAACCGGCCTTTCCGGGTGCCTCACCCGGCGCGTAGATCACCCGAAGCACGCCCGTCGGGTACGCCTCCGTCGCCAACACGCGCAGGTGGTAGGCCGTGTCGCCCTCGTCGAACAGCCTGCGGCCCTTGCGCGCCGCCACCGGGTGCACCAGCAGGCGCAACTCGTCGACCAGCCCCGCGGCGAGCAGTTGCTGCACCACCGAGATCGACCCGGGGATGAGGATGCCTCTGACACCGGCGTCGGCCTTGAGTGCGGTGACCGCACCGAGAAGATCGCCCGCGATCAGCTCCGAGTTGCGCCAGGGCAACTCCAGCGACTGCCGCGAGACGACAACCTTGCGCACGTCCCCGAGTTGCTTGGCGAACCCTGCGTCCTCCCCGCCGGCGGCCTCCCGGTCCGGCCAGGCGCCGGCGAAGCTGTCGTAGGTCTCACGGCCGATCAGCAGCACGTCAGCGGCGTCGTAGTCCTCGGTGACGGCGCGACCCATGTTCTCGTCGAAGTACGGGAAGTGCCAGTCCGGGTCGATCTCGGCCACGCCGTCGGCGGAGATGAACAGCGTGGAGATGACCTTTGCCATCGCGGGGATCCCTTCGGGTCAGGTGGTTTCGCTGGTGTCGAGTGTGCCGGTTCTTTGCCGTCCTGGGCGTTGGCCAGCCTGGGCGTGTCCCGTCCGACCGGGCACTTACCGTCGAGCGATATACCCCTGAGTCATATCTATACCTCAGAGGTATATGGCTCACAGAGAAAGGCATGGCCAGGCGGGGCAGGCCACCCACCGATCAATCAGCTCCCGGCGGAGGAAGCCCGGACACGCTGGTGCTGGGACAGACCGGGATTCTGCCGACCGAGGAACTCACCGAGCCGCCCGTCGTCCTCCAGACGGTAGAAACCCGCCCGCCCGCCCCGGTGGTAATCCGCCACGGCGCCGGCGACCGCGAGCGCCGCCACGAGCAGCGTCACCAGCCAGGCGCCCGGGGCGTAGGCGATGACGAGCACCAGACCCAGCAGCACGACGGGGAGAATCAGCACGGCGACCCGACGGCGGGACCGCTCGGTGACGAACACGATGCGACCGCCATCCGGGCCGGCACCGGTCGGGACCCAGACACCGTGGGCCACCACGTCGACGGGAAGGCGGGCCGCCGCGTACCTGCTGGTGCTGTCCATCAGTGACGACCTCCATGCTCGGCTCGGCGTATCTTCTCTCGCCTGAGGGCAGTCCCGCCGCCCCGATGTCGCTCCATGGAGGTTGGTGCACGGGCTCACTCAAGGGTTCGGGCGGGCTCGGCACGATGCCGAGCCCGCCCGTGCGTTCAGCGTTGCAGGGTCAGCAGACCCGGCCGGTACGGCAGGAGGCCGTAGTCGCCGCCGGAGCTGGGGGAACGACCCTGGTAGAGCAGTTGCAGGTTGCAGGGGTCGACGGTCATGGTCTGGTCGGCGTTGGTGCGCAGCAGCTCACCGTGGCTGATGTCGTTGGTCCAGGTGGCGCCACTGTTGGCCTTGCCGGCGAACGCGTTGCTCTCGCTGGCGGCCTGCGGCGTCCACGTGCCGCCGAGGCTGGTGGCCGTGAAGGAGCGGAAGTAGCGGCCCTGCGAGCCGATCGCCTCGACGATCATGAGGTAGCGGGTCTGGCCCTGGAGCTTGTAGACCTGAACAGCCTCGAAGAGGTTGTTCGTCGAGTCACTCATGATGGTGGTGTAGTTGGAGCCGAAGTTGCCGGGGAAGTTGCCGATCGGCATGCTGGCCCGGTAGATCTTGCCGTTGTCTCCGGCGAAGAACAGGTACATGTTCGTACCGTCACCGATGACCGCCTGGTCGATCGGCCCGGTGCCGGAGCCGGTGATGCTCCCCGTGAACAGCGGCTGCGCCGCTGACCAGCCATTCGGGTTGGTCGGATCAGTCGACGTCCGGTAGGAGAACGCCGTGGCACCCCACTGGTACGCCAGCACCCAGATGTTCCTCGGCGCGAAGTAGAACAGCGACGGGGCGACGGTCGCCGAGTTCATCGCGTTCTGGCTGGCCGAGGCCATCTGCGAGTAGTTCGTGAAGAGGCTGAAGTTCATCGAACCCCACCTCGTCCCGGTGTCGTGGGTGGTGGCGTAGACCAACTGCTGGCCGTTGTAGGGGGCGACGGTGAAGTCCTTCAGCGACACCCACCCCGACCTCGGCGTCGCCAGCTGGCCGGTCGACGACCAGCGGTACGTCGACGGAAGGTTGCACGTGTTCGGCGGAGGCGTGGTCGGCGGAGGGGTGGTCGGCGGCGGGGTTGTCGGAGGCGGTGTCGTCGGCGGTGCGGTCGTCGGCGGCGGCGTCGTCGGCGTCGTTCCACCGGTGCAGGTGACACCGTTCAGGGCGAAGCTCGTCGGCGCGGGGTTGCTGCCCGTCCACGACCCGTTGAACCCGAACGACACCGTGCCGCTGGTCGGGACTGAACCGTTGTAGCTCACGTTCCTCGCCGTCACCGCCGAACCGCTCTGCGTCAGCGTCGTGTTCCACGCCTGCGTGACCGTCTGCCCAGCGCCGTACGACCAGGTCAACGTCCAGCTGCTCAACGGATCACCCAGGTTCGTGATCGACACGTCGGCGCCGAAGCCGCCCTGCCACTGCGACGGCACGGCATAGTTCACCGAGCAGCCCTCCGCCGCGGCACCGGCCGGCAACGCCGCGACAACCGTCGACGACACCAGTAGAGCGACGCCCGCCGACACCAAACCAACATTGGAAGCCCTGGATCTGTTCATACAACACCCTCCTGACGGGACGGCGGCCCGCACATTGGTGGTGGTGGTTGATGCGGGTCGCTTTGTGAGCGTTAACAGGCCGCGACAGGTATGATACGGGAGCGCTCCCAGACCATCAACCTCGATCGATGCGGATCCTGTTTCCGTTCGCCCGGATCGGAGGATCACGAGTACATCAGGTGCATTGTCATCCCGGCGTCGGCGTGCGCCAGGTTGTGGCAATGGTTGGCCCACACTCCCGGGTTGTCGGCCCGGAACGCCACCTCCCACACCTCGCCCGGTCGGACGTCGAACGAGTCCAGCCACAACGGACTGCCGGCCGCCGGCTCCCCGTCGCGCGACAGCACCAGGACGTGATGGCCGTGCAGATGCCACGGGTGCACGATCTGAGATCGGTTGACGATCGTGAACCTGACGACGTCGCCGAGGCGGACGACCTGCGGCGGGATGTCCGGGTCGGCTGCGCCGTTGACGGTGTGGGCGTAGCGCGGCAGCAGTTCGTGCAGGTCGAGGCCGCGATCGAGAACGAGGGTGAACTCCCTGTCGATCCGGGGCCACGGCGCCGGCGAGGCGACGCCGTAGCTGAGCGGATCCAGCACCGGCCAGGCGCCCGTCGCGGTCGACACCGGTCCGGTCGAGTAGAGCGCCCGTCCGTCGACGAACAAGGCCACCGGCGTGGCGGGCGCGTTGAACACCAGGTCGTAGCGACCACCGGCCGGGATCAGCACGGCGGTGTCCACGAGCGACGTCGGGCCTCGCAGGTCGAAGCCGTCGATCGCGGCGACCCGGAACGCGGTCCCGGCCAGGGCGTAGCGGTGCGTCGTACTGTCGGTGTTGATCAGCCGTAGCCGCACGGGGGTGCCCGCCTCGACGGGCTCCGTTCTCGGCGCGGGCAGCGGCCGGCCCGCCAGCGTGTGCACCGGCACCGTGACGTCGAGGCCGGTCATCGGTCCCGGGCGGACCACCAGCACACCGTAGAGGCCCATCCGCACGCCGACGTCGGAGACCGAGTGCGTGTGGTACCAGTACGTACCGGTCTGATCGGCGCGGAACCGGTAGACGAATTCCTGTCCGGGCAGCACCGCCGCCTGCGTCACGCCGGGCACTCCGTCCTGGCTGTTCGGCACGTCGTACCCGTGCCAGTGCAGCGTGACGCCTCGCTCGATGTCCCGGTTGCGCAGCGTCACCTCCACGACGTCACCGACCACGGCGGTCAACTCCGGTCCGGGTACCTGCGCGTTGAACGCCCACGCCGCGACGTCGCGGCCACTCACCCGCACCGTGGCGGTCCCGGCCGTCAGGGTGAACCGCCTGGTGGGTTCGTCGACGGTCCGCGCATCCCGGTACCCATGGTCATGGGGTACGTCGAGCGCGCCGTCCGGGGCGGCGGTCAGCCCGGTTCCGGTGACCAGCGCCGCGACCGCCACCGCGAGGGTCGCCCGGGACACCGTCCGGGACGGGCGCGCGCCGAGGGCACGCCACGAGACCGCCGTCGCCGCGACGACCCCGGCGACCGTGAGCAGCCCCACTCCCGCCGACGCCGGGTAGCCGTGCAGGACCGTCACGAGCAGGGCGCCGCTCGTGGCGTACCCGGCGAACAGAAGCGGGACCGCGACGGACCGGATGTCGCCCGCGGCCCGCAGCAACCGCGGCCCGGCGATGGCCGCCGCCGCGAGTGACAGTGGGGCGGCGATGAGGACCTTCTCCGCCGCGAACCACCAGCCGGCGCGAGCGAGCGCGGTGATCGTGATCGCGCGGGCCAGCGTGGCGAGCAGCGCGAAGCCTGCCAACCCCAGTGCGAGCGGGCGACGCCGGGCGGCCGACGCGGCACCGCCGCCCAGCCAGCCGCCGGCCGCGAGCACCGCGATCACGAGGTCGACCGCTAGCAGCGAGCCCGTCGTCATACCGGCTCCCCTTCGCGGACGGTCACACCACCGATGGCGTCGGCCGGCGCCGGGTTGGCCAGCTCTCGCGCCCCCCGGAGGATGCCGACGACGACGTGCACCGCGATGATTCCGTTGACCGCGTGCAGCCCGGCGATGGTCAGGCCGACCGGACTGCTGACGCCCGCGGCGTCGGTGGACCCGTTGGCGAGCATGGCGGTGACCGCCTGCACCACGACGAGGCCGAGCGGCAGGATCGTCAGCCCGATGAGCCGACCCGGTGCCCTCGCCAGCGCGGCGAACAGAATCGTGAGAACGGTGAGGACCGGGATGATCACCACCCCGTTGACACTGTGCAGGGCAAACGAGTCGTCGTCCGCGGGCTTCGTGAACGCGCCCACGGCGGCGAGGACGAACTGCACGGCGAACGCGACGAGCAACAGAATGCTGACGATGACGAAGAGCTTGCGCATGGTGACCTCCTAGAGGTGCGCCGAAGCCAGGGCTCGGGCGACGTGGTCGGTGGCCGTGATCGCCCCGAAGGCGACCAGCCGTACGAGGTCGGCGTCGGCCGGATGGGAGAACCGCCAGAGAGCGACGTCACCGACGCTGACCGCACTCGGTGCGAACGCCGCCAACAGCGCGATCCGCGTTCCGACGCGATCCCGGCCGGGCACGTCCCGGACCAGGTCGATGGCCCAGTCCGCGGGCCTGGCCGGGAGTCGCCCGTCCTCCCAGCGCACGGTGGCGGTGACGGTCTGGCGTGCCACGTCGCCCAGGAGTTCCCCGCCCTGTGTGGCGGCTTCCTTCAACGCCGCGTACGCGACACCGACCGGGCTGTCCCCCGCCCAGCCCGGTGACGCGGTCGCGCCGACCGGGAGCAGCGGGAGGCTTCGGCCTGGTTCCTTCGGCTCCCGGGCCGTCCTGGCGTAGAGGCGGCCTCCGACCGACCGCACCAGCGGAGACCGTTGCAGACCGCCGGGGAGCAGATCGGAATCGAGCAGCGCCGACACGATCCGGTTGATGAAGTGGAAGGCGAGCAGTGTGCCGGTGATTTCGGGGCGGTACGGGCTGGACCAGTCGGCGGCTTCGGGGCTGCGGCTAGCCTGCGCCCAGCGGACGAGCTCGGCGTGCCTCGGTTCGGGTGGTGTCTCGCCCCGGGCGACGACCTCGGCCAGCTTCGGTTCGCCCAACGCGTGGAGCAGCAGCACGTGGGCGTCGACGCAGAACTGGCAGCGGTTCGCCCGGGACACCGCCGATGCGACGAGTTCGCGGTCGACCCGGGAGGCGTCGCCGGCGAGCAGTGCCTCGCGCAACAGCGCCCAGGTCGCGGCCAGCACCTCCGGTACGGCCGAGAGCGCCTGGAAGGTCGGCAGCGGTCCGAGGAATTCGTCCGACAGTTGGCGGTAGACCTGCGCGGTCAGACCGGTCGCGGTCGACGCTCTCACGGGAGTGAAGAAGCGGTATGTCATGGGTTCGATGCTTGCCTCGACGAACCGGGAAAACGTCGTGCCGCCGCAGACACTTGACCGACGGCCGATACCGCGTCCGCGGTACGCCTCCTACCGCGGCCGGTGGATGCTGCCTGAGGACGGCCCGTTCTACAGTTCGACCATGCGTCGCGACCTGCCGTACGCCCTCAGCGGCCTCGCCCTCGGCGCCCTCCTGCTCGGCAACGCCGCCATCGCGCCGGACGCCGCAGCGGTCGGGGCGGTCGACGTCGTCCTGGTTCTCGCCATGACGGTGGCCGTGGCGGTGTGCCGGCGGTATCCGGTGGTGGCGCTGAGCGTGGTGACAGTCACCATGCTGGCCCTCCACGTTCGGGTACACCCCGGGGTGGCCGCCGCGTTCCCCGTTCTCGGCGTGGTCTACGTCGCCGCCTGGCGGGGGCACCGGTCGGCCACCGCCGTGGCCAGCCTCGCCTTCCTCGGTGGGTTCCTGGCCCGCGACATCTCGGTGGCGCCGGCCGGCCGGCCGGGCCAGGTGATCGTCGAGCGGACGGCCCTGTTGCTGGGCTGGTTCGTGGCGGCCAACGTCGCCGGGCTGGTCGCGCGGCAGCGCCGGGCATACCTGGAACAGGTCGAGCAGCGGGCGATCGAGGCCGAACGCACCCGCGAGGAGATGGCGTTGCGTCGCGCCGGGGAGGAGCGCCTGCGCATCGCCCGCGACCTGCACGACTCTCTGACCCACAGCATCTCCGTGATCAAGGTGCAGGCCGGGATCGCCGTGCACCTGGCCCGCAAACACGGCGAGGAGCCGTCGGCCACGCTGCTGGCGATCCAGGAGGCCAGCGCTGCCGCGATGCGGGAGCTGCGCACGACGCTCGACGTCCTGCGCTCACCCGCCGACGAGGACCGCGTCGGGCTGGCCCGGGTGGACGAACTCGCCGAAAGGACCCGGGCGGCCGGCGTACCGGTACACATGACCGTCAGCGGCCCGCCCCGCCAGTTGCGCGCCGAGGTCGACGAGGCCGGGTATCGCGTTGTCCAGGAGGCGCTGACCAATGTGGCCCGCCACGCGGGCCTCGCGACCGCGCACATCCACGTCGAGTACGCCCCGGCCCAGCTCACCGTCTCGGTCACCGACGACGGCCAGGCGTCACCGGCCCGGCCGATGACACCGGGTGTGGGCCTGCGCGGTATGCGGGAGCGGGTTACCGGGCTGGGCGGCACCCTGCGGGCCGCCGCGCACGACGACGACCACGGGTTCACGGTGCGCGCGACCTTCCCGCTGGACGGCCCTTCATGATCCGGGTGTTGCTCGCCGACGACCAGGCTCTGATGCGAGCCGGATTCCGGGCCCTGCTCGACGCCGAGGACGACCTGGAGGTCGTCGGCGAGGCCACCGACGGCACCTCAGCGGTCCAACTGTCGCGCCGTCTGCGCCCGGACGTCGTGCTCATGGACGTGCAGATGCCGGGGCTCGACGGCATCGAAGCCACGAGGCGGATCGCCGCTGATCCCGACCTCACCGCGACCCACGTCCTCATCCTCACCAACTACGGGCTCGACTCCTACGTCTTCGCCGCCCTCCGCGCGGGCGCCAGCGGTTTCCTCCTCAAGGACGCCGACCCCGCCGACCTGCTGCAGGCCATCGCCGTTGTGGCCCGCGGCGACGCACTGCTCGCGCCGGCCGTCACGCGTACGCTCATCAGCGAGTTCGTGTCCGGCCCACCACCGGCCGAGCCGGCGGCCGGCCGCGACGTGCTGACCAGCCGCGAGCAGGAGATCGTCGAGCTGGTCGGCAAAGGGCTGAGTAACGACGAGATCGCCGTGCGCATGGTGATCAGTCCGTTGACCGCCAAAACGCACGTGAATCGCGCGATGATGAAGCTGCACTGCCGCGACCGAGCCCAGTTGGTCGTGTGGGCGTACGAGTCGGGACTTGTCACTGCGCGCCGCCGCTGACCGCCAGCGCGATTCGTTGGTCGTTGGACCACCCCGTCGGCACACGACGGAGGTCTGACGCACTAACATTGCCGCCGTCCGCGACGGCTCTGCTGAAACGAGGCGACATGCGCTGGCTCCGGCGGTTGCTGGGCGGTAGGCGGGTCCAGCTCGATCCGGAACGACAGCAGGCGCTGCTGCGGGACGTTCAGCACCGATACGGCGCCCATGCGCAGACCCGGTTCACCGAGCAGGTCGAGACGCTGACCGCGACGCTGAACAGTGACGACGGCCTGGTGGTGGCGGCACGAGTCGTGGGTCAGGTCGCCGATGAGGCCCACCTGGACCTGCAGGCCCAGGCCCAGGAGATTCTCCGACGGACGGGCCGGCGGCTGCTGGTGCACCGCCGCAACTACCGGCCGCTGTGGAGGGAGGCCGGTCCTGCCCTGCGGTGGCCGCTGTTCGCGTTGCCGTCCGGCTTCCACCCGTATGCGCAGGTGGCCGCCGCCGTCGCGGTGGTCGGCAGCCGAGCGCACCGGCTCGACCGGGTGACCGACCCGAACCCGCTCCTGACCCGGGTGTTCGAGGTGCTCGACCTCACCACCGCCGGCTGGGAGTACGGCCGGGTGCGGGTGGACACCGACGCCGCCACTCTGGCCAGTCACCTGATCACGAGCGCCGGGCAGGTCCTCGCGGCCGTCGATGACCCTCCGCGGCTGCCACCTCCGGTCCGTGAGTTGATGCGCCGCAACAACACCTTCGACGTGTACGACCCGGCTGGCCCTCGGGTCGTGGGTGGGATCAATCTGGGTGCGAGGATGCGGGAGAATTTCCTGGTCTGACGGTGCCGGGCGACCGCGACGACAACTGCGCGCAACCGCTTGCCGGTGCGGGGAACGTCGCCTGAACATGTGCGCATGGGGCCAGGGCGTGGTGTCATTCTCGGGGTCGACGTGGGCACCACGGCTGTCCGGGCGGCCGCTTTCGCGCTGGACGGCACCGTGCGGCACGTCGCGACGCGGACGTACCCGCTGCTTCAGCCGGTGCCCGGCTGGCAGGTACAGGATCCGGATGTGCTCGTGGCGGCCACTCTGGAGGCGATCGCCGCCTGTGTCGCCGACACCGCCGGGCCGGAGGTGGTCGCGCTCGCGCTGAGTTCCGCCATGTACGGCCTGATCGGGTTGGACGCGGCCATGACGCCGAGGACGCCGCTGCTGACCTGGTTGGACTCACGGTCGTCGGAGGCGGCCCGCGACCTGTGGATGTCCGGCCAGAGCCGGGAGCTGCACCGGTTGACGGGGACGCCCGTGCACCCGATGAGCCCTCTCTGCAAGCTCATGTGGTTCGCCCGCCACGAGCCGCATCTCTGCACGACGACGCGGTGGTGGGTCGGCCTCAAGGACTACGTGCTCCATCGGCTCACCGGAAGGCTGGTGACCGAGCTGTCCTCGGCGTCCGGCACGGGGTTGTTCGACGTTCACCGTCGGGTCTGGAGCCCGGCGGTGCTCAACCTCGTCGGGGTGGCGGAGGGCCAACTGCCGCCGGTCCTGCCCACCACGGCGTTGCTGCGGTTGTCGGCGGCGGCCGGACGGGCCGTCGGCCTGCCGTCCGGTACACCCGTCGTCGTCGGCGCGGGAGACAGCCCGTTGGGCAACCTGGGCGCCGCCGCGATCGACAGCACCGTCGGCAGCCTGACGCTCGGAGCTACCGGGGCCTTGCGTACCGTCGTCGCCGCTCCCCTCGCGGACCCTGCGGAGTCCCTCTTCTGCGCCGCGTTGACCGAGGACGCCTGGATTGTCGGCGGATCGGTCGGCAACGGCGGCAACGTCGTGCGGTGGGCGGGACACACCCTCGCTCCCGACCTGGCCACGGCGTCCGGGGACGGCCGTCCCGGGCCCGCGCTCCTACGCCTCGCCGAGCGGATTCCCCCGGGCAGCGACGGCCTCGTGATGCTGCCCTATCTGCTGGCCGACCGGGCACCGGCCGGCCAGTCCGGCCCACCCGGCGCGTATCTGGGGTTGCGCAGCGAGCACACCCGCGGCCACCTGGTGCGGGCCGCCGTCGAGGGCGTGTGCCTGCAACTCGGCGGTGTCCGTGACCGCCTGGCCGAGCTGACGCCGATCAGCAGCGTGCGGCTGACCGGCGGCGCCTTCCGTGCGCCGTTGTGGCGCGAGGTGATGGCCGCGGTCCTGGATTGTCCAGCCCAGCTTGCCGGCGAGGACGATGACCCCACCCTCGGCGCCGCCGCGCTCGGGCTCTTCGCGATCGGCCTCGCACCCGACCTCAAGGACGCTGTCGCCCTGCTCGATCCCGACGGTGCCCACACCGAGCCGATCACGGTCGACCCGAGCCTCGCCACTGCCTACCGCGGTCTGCGTGCGAAGCTGCCCGCGCTCGTCACGGTCCTGGGCCGTGTGGGCGAGATCCTCGACGAGGTGGCGGCCGGCCCGGGTGTTGACTGGCGGGTCACCGCGGCGCCGTGGGACACCGTGGGCGGTTGACCGGACCGACCATGTGTTGCCCGGGCCTCAGTGCTCGGGGTCCTCCTTGACCTGGGCGACGAGCTGGGTCGGGTTGACGTAGCGCAGTGCGACGACGAGCAGGACGAGCATCATCGAGGTGTAGATGACCGCCATCGCGTCGACCGACTGCTGCGCCCTGATCCCGGACGCGGACATCGAGTAGTAGAGCGCCACGACGAGGGTCTGTGAGTCCGGTCCCGCGGTCAGGAAGGTGAGCTCGAACATGCCGACGGTCCGGACGAGAACGAGGATCGCGGACGCGAGGATGCCCGGCACGAGCAACGGCGTGAGGACCCGCAGGAACACCGTCCGCAGGCCCGCACCGCACATGCGCGCGGCGCTCTCGATCCGCGGGTCGATCTGCTCGATGAAGGGCGTCATGGTCAGGATGACGAAGGGCACCGAGGGTACGAGATTGGCGAGCACGACCCCGGACATGTTCCCGGCCAGGCCGAACTTGTAGAGCACCGTCGCCAACGGGATGCCGTACGTGATCGGTGGCATGAGGATGGGCAGCAGGAACACGAGGAAGATCAGCCGCTTGCCGGGGAACGACCGTCGTGCGAGGACGTAGGCCGCCGGCACGCCGATCAGCAGCGAGAGGCCCACGACGAGTACGGAGACTTCCAGTGTCACGACGATGACCTGCAGGAGGGCGAACTCGTCCCAGGCCCGGCCGTACCAGCTGGTGGTGTAGCCGTCGGGCAACCAGGTGTCGAACCAGCGCTGGCCGAACGAGCTGACCAGCACGGACGCCACGACGCCCAGCAGGTTGAGGAAGAAGAAGATGACGACGCCCCACACGATCCAGGCGGCCGGGCGAGCGGTGATGCGCCGCCGTCGGTCGGTGGTGGCGGGGGGCGGCGATGGTCGCGTCCGCGTGATCGTTGCCATCAGCCCTTGCCTCCGGTGGAGCCTGTGTAGAAACGGCTGCGAGCGGCCAGGACCAGCGCGATGATGACCAGCTCGACGAAGCCCATGATCATCGCGATCGCCGACGCGTACGGGTAGTCGTACTGCTCGTAGGCCGCCTGGTATGCGGCGAGGGAGATGACCCGCGTCTCACCCGCCGGGTTGCCGACCAGGACGGCCGACGGGAACACGCTGAACGCCAGCACGAACGTCAGGCAGAAGGTCGTGGCCAAACCCGGCATCAGCAGCGGGAGGGTGATCCGGGTGAACCGGCGACGCCAGTCCGCTCCCAGCGTCGCGGCCGCCCGTTCCAGGGTGGGGTCGATCCCGGAGAGGTAGGAGAGCACCAGCAGGAACGCGAACGGAAAACCGGTGATCACCAGTGAGAAGAACACGCCCCAGTAGTTGTGGGTCAGCCGCACCGGCTCGTCGACGAGGTTCGCCGCGAGCAGGATCCGGTTGAACCAACCGGTCGGGCCGAGGAAGTTCAGCAACCCCTGGGCGGTGAGGACCGTGCCGAGCGTGATCGGCACGACCAGCAGTGTGGTGACCAGCCGCTTGCCCCGGAACCGGCCGCGCATCCGGTAGGCGATCGGCACGGCGGCGAGGACGTTCAGCAGCGCGGCGGGCAGCGCGATCCGCAGCGTGATCCAGATCGTGCCCCGCTCGTAGGAGTCGGAGAAGAACCGGGCGTAGTCGCTGAACGGGCCGCCGTCGGTCGGCTGGAACGAGAGCGTCAGACCGTAGAAGAACGGGTAGAGGAACAGGGCGATGACGAAGACCAGCGCCGGCACCAGCAGCCAGAGCTGACGGTCGACGCCCCGCTCGGCGAGACGGTGCTGCCAGTGCGCCAACGGTCTGCCTGGTCCGGCGCCGCTCACCGCGTTGCCCCCGAGGTGTCCGCGAGGCGGTCGGGCCGCGGGTCGGTCTCCCGCGTCGCGTCGACGGGATAGACGAGAAGCCGCTGCGGATCGATGGAGAGCTTGACCTGGTCGCCCGGTGCGACCCGCTGCTCGGTACGCAGGTGCAGCGCCTGGCCGGTGTCGGTGCGAGCCTCAGCCGCCAACTCCCGGCCCTGATACTCCACCACCTCGATGGTCGCCGACATGGCGTTGGGGGTCTCGCCGGGGCCGTCGACGCGGACGTCCTCGGGGCGTACCGCGACCATCACATCCGACTGGGTGGGGAGGTCACCGATGGCCTCGCCGAGCAGCCGGTGGCCGGACGACTCGAGCGTGACCCGGGTGCCGTCCACCTGCTGCACCCGTCCCCGCCACAGGTTGCGGTAGCCCATGAAGTCGGCGACGTGCCAGTTTGCCGGCCGGGTGTGCAACTCGCGCGGCGACCCGATCTGCTGCACCCGCCCTTCCCGCAGCACCACCAGCCGATCGGCCAGGGAGAGCGCCTCCTCCTGGTCGTGGGTGACGTAGACGGTGGTGAGCCCCAGCGACTGGTGCAGCCGGCGGATCTCGGTACGCATCTCCAGACGCAGTTTGGCGTCGAGGTTGCTCAACGGTTCGTCCATCAGCACGAGCGACGGCTCGAACACCACGGCGCGGGCGATGGCGACGCGTTGCTGCTGACCACCCGAGAGCTGGCCGGGCAGCTTGTCGACGTGGTCCTCAAGGCGCACCAGCCGCACCGCCTCCTCCGTACGCCGGCGCGTCTCCTCCTTCGGCAGCCGCCGCATGCGCAGCCCGAAGGCGATGTTCGCCCGGACCGTCAGGTGGGGAAAGAGGGCGTAGCTCTGGAACACCATGCCGAAGCCGCGGCGCTCCGGTGGCAGCGTGTCGATCCGGCGCTCGTCCTGCCAGATGCTCCCCTGGGTCAGCGGCAGGAGCCCCGCCAGGCAGTTCAATGCGGTCGACTTGCCGCAGCCGGACGGGCCGAGCAGGGCGATGAACTCGCCCGTTTCGATCGTCAGGTCCAGCTCGGTGAGCGCGTCCTGGCCGCCGAACCGACGGGACACACCGTCCAACCGCAGCTGGGTGAAGGCGCTCATCCCTGCTTGACCTTCCCGCCGCCGATCTCGCGGTCCCAACGGTTGAACGCCGCCACGAGGCTCTTCGCGTCGAGCGGAACCTCGGTCGGGTTTCCGGCGATCAGCGCGTCGTACTCGGAGCGGCCGAACTCCCGGATCGCGTCCTGGCTCTTCTGCGGCGCTGACGAGAGCCCGACGTCCTTCACCGCCGGCCCCGGGTAGAAGTAGCCCTCGTCGTACGCCTTCGCCTGCTGCTCGGGGGTGAGCATGAACGCGAGCAGGGCGAGCACCGCGGCCTGCGTGTCGGTCGAGATGCCCTTGGGCAGCACGGCGTAGTGCGCGTCGGTGACCCAGTGGAAACCGTCGATCGTGGCGATCCTGGCGTCCTTGGGCACGGTGCCCAGCACCCGGGGATTGATGTCCCAGCCGGTCGTGCTGACGATCAGGTGAGCGGTGCCGTTGGCGAGGTTCTTCATCGTCTCGGTGGTGCCGGACGGGTAGTAGTCGACGTACTGGCCCAACTCCTTGAGGAAGGCCCACGTCTTGTCCCACCCCGCCGTCGGATCCTTGGGGTTCGTGTCGTCCAGGATGTAGGGCAGGCCCATCAGGAACGTCCGACCGGGGCCGGAGTTGGCGGGTCGTGCGTACTGAAATTTCTTGGGGTTGCTCTTGGCCCAGGCGAGCAGGGCGTCCGCGCTGGTCGGCGGCGTCGGCAGCCGGGACGGCAGGTATTCGAGCAGCGGACCGGACGGGTAGTAGGTGACCGTGACGCCGGCGTTGCCGGCGAGTTGCTGCATCGCGGCGGCCGGTTGCAGGTAGTTTCCCATGCCGCTGAGGCGGTCCTGGAACTTTGGCAACACGTCGATCCAGAGGCCCTGCTCGATCCCCGCGGCCAGACCGTCGACGCCGGTCAGCACGAGACCGATGTCCACCCGGTCTGCGCCCTGCTGAGCCTTGATCTTGCCGGCCAGCTCGGGTGCCGGTGCCTTCGAATAGGTCACCCGGGAGATCACCCCGGAGTTCTTGGAGACGAACTCGTCGATCATCCCCTGCGTCAGCTGCAGGTTGCCGGCGACGTCGAGAACGTTGAGCGTCACGGCTCGACCGGGCCGCTCCGGCACCTCGCCCGTGGTGTCGCCCGAGGACTTGCCGGGACTGTCCGGCGCCCCACACCCGACGGCGCCCACAAAGAGCGACGATGCCGTGACCATGAGAGCGCCGCGCCGCGTCATACCCATGAGTCGTTCCCTTCATCGACTACCCGGGCCGGCCAGGTAGGTCCACGCTGCGCTCAGGTGAGGTCGCCCCGGCGAGGCTGCCCTACCCGCGCCATCCGTCATGCATTGAGACAGCCGACGCGGACCGACGGCAACGGGTTGCCATGTATTGCCTTGCGCGAATGTGTCCAAGCCGGCGGAATGTTGCGCGGGCATTGCCGAGTACTCACCGGCGTCTTACCATGATCACGGCGCGTAGCCGGGAGGAGCATGAAGATGCCCGACCACAGCAGGCCGCCCGACAAGAGGGTCACGATCTACGACGTCGCGCTTGCCGCCGCCGTCTCACCCTCCACGGTGTCCCGTGCCTTCTCCCGACCGAGCCGCGTCAATTCCGAGACCGCCGAGCGGATCCGGCAGGTCGCCGAGCGGCTGGGCTACCGGACCAACCCACTCGCACGCGCCCTGACCACGGCACGCACGCACATGATCGCGCTGGTCATCGCCGACATCACCAACCCGGTGTACGCCGAGATCGTCCGCGGCGCGCAGGAGGCCGCGATCGGCGACGAATACACCACCGTGCTGATCGACGCCCAGGAGTCCGACCGGCTGGAACGGGCGGCGATCGAACGCACGATGTCGACCGTCGACGGCATCGTGCTGGCCAGCAGCCGGATGTCGGACTCGGCCATCCGGATGTTCGCCAAGCAGCGGCCGGTGGTGGTCCTCAACCGCGCCATCGCGGACGTGCCCTGCGTCGTGACGGACAACCCGCGTGGGGCCCGGCGGGCCGCCGAGCACCTCGGTGAGCTGGGGCACGACCACATCACGTACGTCGCGGGGCCGGAGGCGTCCTGGCCGAACGGCATCCGCTGGCGGTCGCTGCTCGAAGCGGGCATGGAGCTGGAGATCAAGGTGCGCCAGATCGGCCCGTACAGCCCGACCATCGAGGGCGGCGAACGCGCCGCCGAGGAGTTGTGCGCTCGTCCGGCGACGGCGGTCCTCGCCTTCAACGACCAGATGGCGATCGGCCTCATCCGTGGTCTCAGCCGCAAAGGCGTCAACGTTCCGGGCGACGTCAGCATCGTGGGCTTCGACAACATCCTCGCCGCTGACATCGTCACACCCGGGCTGACCACTGTCGCGGCACCGTTCTACGCGGCGGGCTCGGCCGCGGCCCGGCATCTGCTCACGATGATCGAGGGGGCCCCTGGGCACACCGGCCGACCGATGGTCCTGCCGGTACGCCTCGTGGTCCGCCAATCGACGGCCGCCCGCAACCTGAACCCGGGTCGGGTCCGCCCACCCTGGGTACGGCAGCGGCCCGCGACCCAACCGGCGGCGCACCTGCCGTGAGGTCGGAAGGCCCGCGACAAGAAACGACAACTCGTTGCCGATGCTGGGCGGCGCCGGACAGTATCGGCGCATCCGCCCATCCATCCACGTCACTGCGTTCGCGAGATGGTCGATCGACGTCTCGAGCGGACGAAGGAGGAGAAGGCAATGAACCGAGGTTCGGTGCCCAGGCTACGACGAAGTCTCATCGTGCTGGGCACGGCGCTCACCATGATCGCGGCCACCCTCACGGTCGCCACGACGCCCGTCGCCGCAGCCCAGTCGCCCGACGACTACAGCGGCTCAGACCTGTGGCTGCGGTACGTGCCGGTCAGCGACGCGAAGCTGCTCCGCGACTACCGTCGAACGGCCACGGCGATCGTGGTCGAGAACGCCGACGCCGACAAGGTCCACCGGCGCACGGCAGACCTCGCCATGGCGCCCGGCTCCACCGAGAAGCTGGCCGAGACCACGCTCGGAGCCGCCCGCGACGAATTGGTCCGGGGCCTGAGCGGGCTCCTCGGTCAGGCGACACCCGTAACGACGAAGATCGGCGGCAGGATCCCGGACGGTTCGGTCGTGGTGGGTACGCCGGCAAGCTCACCGCTGGTGCGCCACGCCGTCTCGACCCGCGAGCTGGCCCAGGTCGGCGACGAGGGTTACCTCGTGCGCTCCGTGTCCCATGGCAGGGACAGGTTCACCGTCATCGCCGGCAACAGCGACCTCGGCGCGCTCTACGGGACCTACGCCTTCCTGCGGCTGATGCAGACGCAGAAGCCCATCGACCACCTCCGCATCTCGGAGACACCGAAGATCAAGCATCGGTTGTTGAACAACTGGGAGACCGAGCGCCTCTACGCCGGCAACAACGCCTCCGGACTGGGCGGGTTGAACGGGGAGAACGGGGCGATCTTCAACTTCGCCGCCACCGGAGCAAGCGCCGGAAAGAATCTCCCCGTCATCCTCGACCGCTACATCGTCGTGGCACGCGCGTTGGCCTCGCTCGGCATCAACGGCATCACCATCAACAACGTCAACGCCGACAACGCCTACCTGACGAGCACCCGCATCGCACAGGAGGCGGCCCTCGCCGACGCCCTGCGCCCGTACGGCATCAAGCTGGGCCTCTCGATCCGCTACACCGCGCCGACAGACAGCCGATTCGCGCCGGACACGCTGACCAACAGCCAACTCGACCCCTACGGCGCCGACTTCCGGGGCTGGTGGAACCGCAGGGCCCAGATGATCAAGACCGCCATCCCGGACTTCATGGGCTTCACCGTGAAGGCCAACTCGGAGGGTCAGCCCGGGCCACAGGACTTCGGGTACGACCACGGCGACGGCGCCAACGGCATCGGCGCCGCGGTCGCCCCGCTCGGGATGACCGTGCACTGGCGGACGTTCGTCTACAACGCCGAGGTCGACAACGACCGACTCAAGCGGGCCTACCTGGAGTTCGGGCCGATCGACGACGAAGCCCAGCCCGACGGCACCAGGGGACGCTTCGCCGACAACGTGTTCCTCCAGACCAAGAACGGGCCACTGGACTTCCAGGCCCGGGAGCCCATCCACCCGATGTTCGGCCGGATGGAGAACACCAACCAGGCCCTGGAACTCCAGATCACCCAGGAGTACACCGGTCAGAACTGGATGCTGAGCTACCTCGGCCCGATGTACGAGGAGATCCTCAAAACCGACACGTACGCCACCGACGCAGGTGGCAAGCTGCTGAAGAAGCGCCTGGTCGGCGACATCGTCGACGGGAGCGCCCAGCACCATCCGGACACCGCCATCGTCGGTGTCGCCAACCTCGGCAACGCCGACAACCTGACCGGGCACCACTTCTCCCAGGCGAACCTCTTCGCCTTCGGCCGCCAGGCCTGGGACTGGAAGCTCAACTCGGCGGACATCGCGACCGACTGGGTCCGGATGACCTGGGGCAACGACAAGCGTGTCGTCGACACCATCCGGAAGATGATGATGGGCTCGTGGGAGGCGCTGGTCAGCTATCAGACGCCGCTGGGCATCGGCCACCAGTTCGCCGAGGGCGCCCACTACCGTCCCGACCCCGCCGACTGGGCGGGCCGCGACGACTGGAGCCCGGTCTACTACAACCAGGCCGACACCGTCGGCCTGGGCTTCGACCGCTCCCCCACCGGCAGCAACCTGGCCGCCCAGTACTTCCCCCGGCTCCAGCAACGCTACGGGGACATCGACTCGGTGCCGGAGAACCTGCTGATGTGGTTCCACCATGTGCCATGGGGCCATCGGATGGACAGTGGCCGGACCTTCTGGGACGAGTTGGTCTACCGCTACCAGATGGGCGTCCAGTACGTGACCTGGATGCGGGAGACCTGGGAGGCGCTCCAGCCCGACATCGACGCGCGACGGTTCGCAGAGGTCCGCGCCAAGCTGGCCGTTCACGAGACAGATGCCGCCGACTGGCGGGACACCTCGGTGAACTACTGGAAGGAGTTCAGCGGGCGGGACATCCCGGTCGACGACGCGCCGCTCTCGGCCAAGATCGTCGTGAACGGCAAGGAGTTCGGCGGCTTCAACCTGTCCGACAACTCGTACACCATCCCGGTTCCGGCCGGGGCGTCGCCCACCATCACGAAGGTGCGGACGGCCGACCGGAAGGCTCGCTACGAGATCATCTCCCAGGCCGCCGACGTACCCGGACAGGCGGTCGTCAAGGTGACGACGGAGAGCTTCTTCGGCCCTCTCGTGAAGAACTACGTCTTCAACCTGGTTCCCGACACGACACTGACGGCCTTGCGCGTCGACGGCAAGCGCCTGGCATCCTTCTCGCCGACGGTGCTGCGCTACAACGCACTCGCGCCGGCCGGCACCACGACCGTGCCGGCGGTCACCGCCAGCGCCGCCGACCCCGCGGCCTCGGTCACCATCGAGCAGGCGACCAGCGCCACCGGGCAGGCGCGGGTCACCGTCACGAACGGCGAGGCATCGTCGGTCTACACGGTGGACCTGAACACCACCATCACCGGCAGCGACGAGTTCGACTCCACCCAACTCGGATCCCAGTGGCAGTGGGTACGGCCGGACGAGAGTAAATGGCGGCTGGCCGACGGATCGTTGGTCATCACCGCCCAGCAGGGTGACCTGCAGGGCAACACCAACACCGCGAAGAACCTGGCCCTTCAGAACGTCGACGGCGACTGGACGGCCGAATCCAGGATCGTCTTCTCCCGCCCACTCGCCAACAACAACGAACAGGGCGGTGTCCTCGCCTACGCCGACGACAACAACTACGTGAAGCTCGCCTGGGAGATGGGCAACGCGACCGCCGCCAACAAGGTCCGGCTCGTCCTCCTCCGCGAGCAGAACGGTGCGACATCGACGCTGGAGATCACCGGTGCCGACGCCCAGCGGATCGTCGGGGCCGACGGCGCCATCTGGCTCCGGCTGACCAAGATCGGTGACAGCTACCGCGCCTACTACTCCCGTGACGGAAGCGTCTACCGCTACATCGGCTCCACGACGCTGAACGCCGAACCGACGAAGGCCGGGCTGATGGCCTTCAACCGGGCCGGCACCTCCACCGACCTCGACGTCACCTTCGACTACTACCGGATCGAGAGCCGAGGGGAGCGCATCCGCTAGACGAATAAGTCCTAACTCAAGACGGGGCTGGGGTCGCAGCGAAAAGCGCTCGCCATCCGCTTCGGCTGCCCGCCATGTCGATGTGCTGTTGAGCGGTATACCTCAGAGGTATGAATATGACTCTGAGGTATACCGCTCACTACCGCATCCTCGCCCACGGAGGTGACCGACAGTCACCGCCGGCCGCTGGCTGCGCGCACCTGGGATCACTGCTCCGCCGACTGGCCGACCACCTGGTCACCAAGAGGGCTGCGTCGGTACAGCACGTGCCGTCCGTCGCGGGCGCGAGTGATCAGTCCCGTCGCGTGGAGGACCTTGAGGTGTTGTGACACGGCGCTGGGTGTGACGGTGAGCCGGCGGGCGATCTCCACGGTCGGCAGCGGTTCGGCAAGGAGGTGGAGCAGTCGCGCTCTGGGCGCGCCGAGAAGCGATGTGACGGCGGTCGCGTCGGCGGTCGGTGTCGGCGCCCAGAGCGTTGCTACTCCACGGCAGGGGTATGCCAGCACTGGCGGTTCCTGCGGGCTGACTGGCGGGGCGGGCTTGTAGGAGAACACGGACGGCACCAGCAGAAGTCCTCGGCCGGCTGCCGCGACATGGTGCCTGCCGATCATCTTGTCGATGTGCAGGACGCCGTCCTGCCAGCGCAGATTCGGGTGCATGTCGGCGAAGAGCAGGCGCGCGCCTCCAACGGCCAGTTGTCGGGCGCGGTAGGTCATGTCTGCTTCCAGGACGAGTCGCATCTGCGGCCAGGTCGGCTTGATCGCGATCTCCCAGTAACGCTGCAGGTGGTCGCAGACGGCATCGCGGAGTGCGAGGACAGGAGCATCGTCGTCCGCGGTGATCTCCTGCAAGTTGTCCGGAAGCCGGCCACGTACGTACACGGCCAACACGTCGCGGCGAACGACATCCGGAGGCGTCCGGCGTACGGCGGCCAACTCTTCTTCGAAGGTCACGACGAACTCCGTCGGCCGGGGCGTCAGGAAATCCGCAACGGCGCGGTCTGGCCCGACCAGGGACATCAGCAGGTCGGCACCGGGCGCGTCGAGTCTGCCGAGAACCGACCTGCGCCACGGCAGGTGCAGCGCGTACAAGCCGGGCTCGCGCAACACCCGCAGGCTGAGCACGGTCTGGTAGATCGGTGAGATCGCGAAGCGGGTGTCCGCGAGGTCCTCGACGCTGAGCACGAAGCTGATCATTAAGCTGGACGCTACATCGCTTGGCGATCGCCGCCAACGTGCCGTGGACTATCCGGCATGACACAGATCAACATGACAAACCACGCCATTCGGCGCACGGCGATCGTCACGGGCGCGGCACGCGGCATCGGCGCCGGGGTGGCCAGGCGTTTGGCACGCGATGGCCTCGCGGTCGCCGTGGTCGACCTGGTCGAGGAAGACTGCGCCGGCACCGTGGATGCCATCACCCGCGACGGCGGAACAGCGGCGGCGTTCGCCGCCGACGTCAACGACGAGTCGGCCGTGACCGCCGCTGTCGCTCGGATCGCGGCCGAGTTGGGAGCACCGACGGTGCTGATCAACAACGCCGGCATCGGCGGCCCCAACGCCGGCGTCGAGGAGACGAGCACCCAGCAGTGGGACGCGGTCACCGGGGTCAGCCTGCGCGGAGCGTTCTTCCTCACCCGGGCCGTGACCCCCTACATGCTGGCGGCCGGCTGGGGACGGATCGTCAACATGTCGAGTATTTCCGCGCTCGGCGATTCCGGCCGCGTTGACTACGCCGCCGCGAAGGCCGGTCTGATCGGCTTCACCAAATCGCTCGCGCTGCGGCTCGGGCAGCACGGCGTGACGGCGAACGCCATCGGGCCAGGCTTCGTGGTCAGTGACATGACCAGGGTCGGGGCCCAGCGGCGGGGCCGCAGCTTCGAGGAGCACCAGCGGATCGTGGCGCAGACCATCCCGGTGCGCCGGGTCGGCCAGCCCGAGGACATCGCGCACACCGCGTCGTACCTGGTCAGCCCCGAAGCCGGGTTCGTCTCCGGCCAGGTCATCTATGTCGCCGGCGGGCCGGTGGACTGACGTGATCGGCGCTTTCGCACAGGCGGTTCGCACATGAGTCGCAGGCTGCTGGTGCTCCTCGCCCTCACCTGCGGGGTCGCCGTCGGAAACATCTACTTCCCCCAGACGATCAGCCCGCTGGTCGCCGCCAGCCTGCACGTCAGCGCTGACTCGGCCGCCCTGGTGGTGACCGCGGTGCAGTTCGGCTATGCCGCCGGGATCTTTTTGTTGGTGCCGCTCGGCGACCGGCTCCCGCACCGCCCGCTGATCGTCACCCTGCTCGGCCTCAGCGGGCTGGGGCTGCTCGCCGCGAGCGCCGCACCCGCGTTGCCGCCGTTCGTCGGCGCGAGCGCCCTCGTCGGGGTCACGACGGTTGTCGCGCCGATCATCGGCCCCATGGCAGCCGGACTCGTTGCCGACGACCAGCGCGGCGTGGTCAGCGGCACCCTGCTAAGCGGCTCCATCGCTGGCATGCTGCTGTCCCGCACCGTCGCGGGCACCATCGGCGACTGGTTCGGATGGCGGGCCCCCTACCTGACGGCGGCGGCGTCCGTGCTGTTCATCGCCGTGGTTATGGCCCGCGTACTGCCGACAACACGACCGCCGTCCGGACACCGATACCCTGCGCTGCTGGCCGAGTCGCTGCGACTGCTGCGCACGGAGGCCGACCTGCGCCGCTCCTGCTTCTACCAGGCGACGGTTTTCGCCGGTTTCTCCGCGGTCTGGACCGCCGTCGCGCTGCTGCTCACCGGCCCCACATACGACTTGGGCGCACCGGCGGTCGGAACGCTCGCACTTGTCAACGCGGCGACAATGCTGTGCACCCCGGTCGCCGGACGGCAGGTGGACCGTAGGGGCAGCGACGCGGTGAATCTGGCCTGCCTGCTCGGGGTCATCGCCTCGGCCGTCGTTCTCGCGTTCGCCAGTCTCGGCGGGGCGGGAGGCCTCGCGGCACTGACGCTCGGCACGTTGCTGCTCGACGTCGGGATGCAGTCCGGCATGGTCGCCAACCAGGTACGCATCTACGCCCTGCGGCCCGAAGCCCGGAGCCGGCTCAACACCGCCTACATGACCTGTGCCTACCTCGGCGGCAGCCTCGGCTCCTGGCTCGGAGCCCGCGCCTACGCCCACTTCGGGTGGCTGGGCGTATGCGCGGTCCTGGCGCTCCTCGCCGCGATCGCTCTTGCCCGCCACCTGGCGTCAAGCCCTACCACCGGCCACCCTCGAACCACAGTCGCCGCCCAGAACACCTGATCAAGGATGATTGTCGTGCCAGCCTCTGCCCACCGCCCATCTCCATCGCCGGATGTGCCGATGCACGATGGCCAGCTCACAGTCTCACTCAACGCGGTGCGTGAGCTGGTGGCCGCGCAGTTCCCCGAGTGGCGAAGCCTGCCTCTCAGGCGCGTCGCTTCGCGGGGAACGGTCAACGCCATCTTCCGTATCGGGGAACGGTTCACGGCCCGGTTCCCCCTTCAGCCGGGTGAGGTCGACGCGGTGCGGGGCTGGCTGGAACGCGAAGCGGAAGCGGCCCGAGAACTGATGGGTCGTACGCGATTTCCCACCCCCGAGCCGGCCGCCATCGGTGAACCCGGCGCCGGCTATCCGCTTCCGTGGTCGGTACAGACGTGGGTACCCGGTGTCGTAGCCACCGATGACGACCCGGGCGACTCCGTCGCGTTCGCGCACGATCTGGCCGAGTTCGTCAGTGGCGTGCGAGCCATCAACACACGGGGACGCACGTTCACAGGCCAGGGTCGCGGTGGCGAGCTACCAGCGCACGACGGGTGGATGGAGACCTGCTTCGGGCGCAGCGAGACGCTGCTGGACGTCCCGCTGCTCCGCCGGGTCTGGGAGGTCATGAGGGAACTGCCGCGGGGCGAAGCCCCGGACAGGATGAACCATGGTGATCTCATTCCGGGAAACGTCCTCGTCTCCGGCGGGCGGCTGGCCGGGGTACTCGACGTGGGCGGACTGGGGCCTGCCGACCCTGCCCTTGACCTCGTCAGTGCCTGGCACCTGCTGGAACGCGAACCACGTCAGGCATTTCGGCAGCAACTCGGCTGCGACGATCTCGAATGGGAGCGCGGCAGAGCGTGGGCCTTCCAGCAGGCAATGGGGGTGGTTTGGTATTACCACCAGACCAACGCCGCCATGAGTCTGATGGGCCGGTGCACTCTCGCGCGCATCATTGCCGACCCGCCACGAGCCTGAGCCGGCACGCGACCTGGCCCGTCCCCGGTTGGGACGGGCCCGGTCACGCTCCCCCGAGCGGGATCCGTTGCCGTCAGCCCCCGATGGCGATGGCGAAGATGTGCATGGTCGGCACGTTCGTCGCGGGCCGTGCGCTGATGTTGGGCAGCACGACCGAGGCGACCGCCTTGCTCTGCAACGCGACACCCACGTAGTAGACGCAGGCGGCGGTGTTCTGCCGCTGGTTGTTGGGCCGGTTCTGGTACGCGGACACGATGGCGGCTGTCCCCGCGGAGCTCGGCCCGCCGTACCAGTCGGGCGTGCTCAGCGTGAACGTCTGGCGGGTGCCGTCGGCGTAGACCACCGTGCCGGTGCCCGATGGGGCGCCGTAGGTGCCGGTCAGGAGGAAGCCGAGGGTCCTGCCCGTGCCGGTCACGCTGATCGACTGCCCGGAGGCGGTGGCGTTGTCGGCGGCGCCCGAGCTGACGTTGGGCCACCGGAAGTTGACTCCGTTGCGGCTCACCGTGCCGCCTGGGCTGGCACCGGCGGCGGCCAGGGCCTGCGCCGAGAGCGACGCCCCGCCGCCGTCGAAGTTGCCGACGTTGGTGTTGCTGTCGCTGGTGATGCCGACGTTGCTGAAGCTCTGCTCCAGCGTCGGTAGGGTGACGCCCGTGCTGGTGACCCGGTAGGTGCGCCCGGCCTGCACGGTGACCTCGATCAGGTCGGACTCGATCCGGGTGACCCGGGCCGCCGTACCGTCGGCGGTGTCGACCACCGTGACGGTGCCGGTGAGGATCCGGGAGCGCAGGCGGACAGTGCCGGCGCGGTCCGGTCGGATGAGCACCTCGGTGGCCTGACCGCTCGCCCACGTGATGCCGACCGTGTGCCCACCCCGACCCCGCAGGCCGGTCACCCGCCCGCTCGGCCAGGCCGGCGGCAGCGCGGGAAGGATGTGCAGCTCGCCGGCGTGGCTCTGCAGCAGCATCTCGGCGATGCCGGCGGTGGCGCCGAAGTTGCCGTCGATCTGGAAGGGCGGGTGCAGGTCGAACATGTTGGGCGCGAGCCGGGCGGTGGTGGCGAGGTAGCGGATCAGGTCGTGGGCCCGCTTGCCCTCCTCCATCCGAGCCCAGAAGTTGATTTTCCAGGCCAGCGACCAGCCCGTGCCGTCGTCGCCGCGCAGTGCCAGGGTCCGCCGGGCCGCCTCGAACAGCTGTGGGGTGCCGCGCTTGGTGATCTGGTTGCTGGGGGCCAGGCCGTACAGGTGCGAGATGTGCCGGTGGTTGGGCTCGGTCTCCACCCAGTCGTAGAGCCACTCCATGATGTTGCCGCGCGAGCCGATCTTCATGGGTGGGAGGCGGTCCCGGGTGGCGCGAACCTGGGCCCGGAAGGTGCTGTCCACGTCGAGGATCTCGCTCGCGCGGGCGCAGGCGTCGAACAGGTCCCGCAGGATCTGGTTGTCCATGGTGGGGCCGGCGCACACGCTGGCGTTCGAGTGGTGGCTGAGCTCCGGCGAGTTCGAGGGGTTGGTCACCAGGTAACCGAGGGTCGGTTCGGTCACCAGGGTGTTGAGGAAGAACTGCGCGGCGCCCTTCATGGCCGGGTAGTTCGTCCGCAGGAACTCGATGTCACCGTTGAACAGGTAGTGGTCCCAGATCAACGTGGACAGCCAGGCGCCGCCGGTCTGCCACATGCCCCAGAACGCGCCGTCCACCACGGCGGTGGCCCGCCACGCGTCGGTGTTGTGGTGGGTGACCCAGCCACTGGCGGCGCCGTACTGCACCTGGGCGGTCCGCGTTCCGGTGACGGCAAGGTCTCTGACCAGGTCGAAGACGGGGTTGTGGCACTCGGCCAGGTTTGTGGTGTTGGCCGGCCAGTAGTTCATCGGCAGGTTGGCGTTGATCGTGTACTTCGAGTCCCAGGATGGGGTCAGCGAGTCGTTCCAGATGCCCTGAAGGTTGGCCGGCTGCGTGCCGGGCCGCGAGGACGAGATCAGCAGGTACCGCCCGAACTGGAACAGCAGCGCCGAGAACTGTGGGTCGTTGACGCTGTTGTGCTGGGCGATCCGGACGTCGGTCGTCTGGTCGGCCGCGGAGGTGCGGCCCAAATCGAGGCTGACCCGGCCGAACAACGCCTGGTAGTCGGCCACGTGCCGGCTGCGCAGCTGGTCGTAGCTGCTGGCCCGCGCGGCGGTGAGGCGCTGCCGGGCGATGCCCTGGTAGTCGCCGCCGACGTTGCGATAGTTGACGTAGCTGGAGCCGATGGAGATCAGCAGGGTCACGCTGGTGGCGTTTGTGACCCGCAGGGTGCCGCCGGAGCTGGACACGCTGCCGCCGCTGACTGTCGCGTTGGCCAGGGCGAGGAAGCGGACCGCGCCGGTGACGCCCTCCATGTTTCCGGAGACGCCGTCGAGGCCGATCGTGGTGCCGTCCGGGCTGGACACCGTGGTGCGCTGCGGGCTGTCGAAGGTGGCGGTGAAGCTGATCGAGCCGGTCCGGTCGGCGGTCAGCCGGATCGCGATGACCTGGTCCGGTGCGCTGGCGAACACCTCCCGCTGGTGTCGAACGCCGTTCAGCACGTACGTCGTCGTGGCGGTGGCGGTGGTGAGGTCGAGCGTCCGGTTGTACTGAGACGCTCCGCTGGCGGAACCGAAGGCGAGCCGGAGGTTGCCGACGGTCTGGTAGGCCAGCTGGCCGCCGGGGTTGCCCATCATGGTCTGGTTGATCAGATCCTGGGCCTGGGTCCACTGGTTCGCGTTGACCAGCCGCCGGATCTCCGCCAGCGCTCCCGCGCCTCTGGTGTTGCTGGGGTCGTGCGGCCCACCGGCCCACACGGTGTCCTCATTGAGCTGGAGTCGTTCCGTGTCGACGTTGCCGAAGACCATGGCGCCGAGCCGGCCGTTGCCGATCGGCAACGCCCGTAGCCAGTCGGTGCCGGCGGCCTCGTCGTACCACAGCGCGAGGTCCCCGGCGGCCAGCACCTGCGGCGGCGCCACCGAGTCTGCTCGGGCCACGGCGGTCCAGGGTAGGGGCAGGAGAGCACCGCCCGCGCCGGCCGCACCGATCTTGAGGGCTTGCCGTCGGGTCAGGTCTGACATCGATCCTCCAAACGGTGACCGATCCGGCCACCCCGAAGCGTGACAACAACGAAACCCGACCTGGGGATCCGCTCGATGGCCAACCGGGGGGCCTTGCTGCGCAGGCCGGCGCTGGGCCCTGAGACAGTCAGACATCTGATGTGTTTCGGGAAGGTTACTCCGGAGCCACAGAATAGGCAATGATCGATCGATGCGTGGGAGCCCTCATCCTCGGCCCCGGTGACAGGGGGAATCGACAGCAAGTCAGCGGTGCGACCCTGCGGCCCGCCACGGCGGAGCATCGCAGATGGGCCAGCGTTCGCCGCTCCAGACACTCATACATCCGATGTACGGCACCAACTTCTTAGGCGCGGTACTGGTCGTGGCGGGCGAACAGGTCGGTCCACTCCTCTTCGGACAGCGTCCGGCCAGTCGCGGCGATCTCGGCGAGCTCGCGGAAGTAGGCCTCGCGCGGGATGCCCGGCGCGAACAGGATCAGCATCACGGCCTCGGCGTCGCTGTCGTTGCGGAAGCCGTGCACACCACCCTCGGGTACGTGCAGGAAGTCACCGGGCCGCCCGTCGATCCAGCCCGACCCGCCGTAGAGCCGCACCGTCCCGGACACCACGTAGAAGGACTCGGAGAAGGTTCGGTGGAAGTGCGCGTCGGCCCCACCGGCCCTGGCCGGCATCCGCCATTCGAAGAGGCCGAAGCGGCCCTGGGTGGCGCTGCCCGGGGCGACGAACCGACCGACCGTGCCGGACCTCATCGCCGTCCGCTCCTGCGCGGCTTCCGGATGGTGGACGGCGTTGACCGCGCCGAACTCCGCCGTGTACGTCATGACGATCCTCCCCCATTTAGCTTGCAATTAACTTACCACTAAGCTACTTGCCGTCAAGCTATCATGCCTCCCATGACCCACGATGCCGTCGACGCGATCATCACCCAGTGGCGCGACGAGCGCCCGGATCTCGACGATCTGCTGCCCATGGAGGTCTTCGGCCGCGTCTACCGCGTCGCCGCCGCCATCGGCGACCGGATGGAGCGGGCGTACCAGCGCCTCGGCATCGGACGCGGCGAGTTCGACGTGCTGGCCACGCTGCGCCGCAGCGGTGAGCCGTTCAACCTCTCCCCCAAGCAACTCTCCGACACCCTCATGCTCACCACGGGCGGCATGACCGGGCGACTCGACAAGCTGGAGAGAGCGGGGTTCATCACGCGCACCTCCGATCCCAGCGACCGCCGCTCGCTTCGCGCGCAGCTCACCCCGGCCGGCCGTGACCTGGTCGACGAGGCGGTCACCGCGGGGCTAGCGGTGCAACGCGAGGCGCTCGCAACGATCGACCCCACCGACGCCCGCCGCCTGGCCGACCTGCTGCGCGACCTCGCCGGCGCGGTCGATCGTTGACGCGGGGCAGCACGATGTGGGCCTGATCTAAGCCGTCGACAACTCGGCCGTCACGATCCACGGCGCAGGTAGGCGTCCAGTGCGCCAGCACCGCTGAGCATCGCGCGACTCCTCGCGGAGAGGCGGGCACGCCAGTCACGCAGCATGGATTCGAGCGGCGCGATGCCGCCGGCCGACCGGACCTGGG
The DNA here is from genome assembly GCF_016907275.1 of Micromonospora luteifusca. NCBI lineage: Bacteria > Bacillati > Actinomycetota > Actinomycetes > Micromonosporales > Micromonosporaceae > Micromonospora > Micromonospora luteifusca. The sequence continues at coordinate 6,321,610 of NZ_JAFBBP010000001.1, read as the reverse complement.
CGATCAGCGGGGCGATCTGCTCAAGCAGGTAGCCGCCTCGCCTGAGCTGGTGCGCCAGCAGGGCGTCGCGTACATCGGCCGCGCTGTAGACCCGGTAGCCCGTCTGCGGGTCACGGTGTGGCTGGACCACGCCAGCTCGCTCCCATTTGCGCAGGGTGGCCGGGCGAACGCCGAGCCTCTTCGACAGGGGACCGACGAACATGTCGGCGCGTTGCGGTGGCGAGGGCTCCAGATCGCCAAGAGCGGCTTCGACAGATTCGAGCGTGCGGCGGTCATCGACGAGCTGAGTGTGACTCTCGTCGATGAGCCGGAGCGCATCCTCGGTCGCGTCCCGGTTGACCGCCTGCATGATCGCCGTGGCCGTCCGGTGCCCATGGCCGGGCACGAGCGCGAGGAACGCGTGCAACGCCTGCGCGTGCAGCGTCGTGTAGGTGCGGTACCCGTGCGAGGTGCGTTCAGCGGCCGGAAGGATGCCGACCTCCTCGTAGTTCCTGACCGCCTGTGTCGACAGACCGTGCGCTCGCGCCAGATCAACCGGCCTGAGCCGTCCACGGTCTTGAAGGTTGCGCCCCACAGCCCTGCCAATACCGCTCGAAAGTCTCAACGGCCGGTTCGACCATAGCGTTGAGTGGGCGAGTACTGGCTCTCCCGGACCGGCCACGCCCCGCGACGTCCGACCGGTCGGCAGTTAGACGATCAGTCGTCACCCGGTCGGGTCGATCCGGTCCCGACCGCCCGCAGGTGCGCCAGGCCCTGCGCCCACGATTGGGTCAGGGTGGTTTCGTGGTAGGCGATGCCGTGATCGGCGCAGAACTGGCGGATCAACGGTTGGGCGTCGCGCAGGTTCGGTCGGGGCATGCTGGGAAAGAGGTGGTGCTCGATCTGGTAGTTGAGCCCACCGAGCAGCGCGTCGACGAGCCGCCCGCCACGCACGTTGCGGGAGGTGAGGACCTGTCGGCGTAGATAGTCGAGGTCGTCGGCCTCGGTCAGGATGGGCATCCCCTTGTGGTTCGGCGCGAAGGAGCTGCCCAGGTATAGGCCGAAGACGGCCTGATTGACCAGGATGAACACGATCGCCTGCGGGACGCTCAGGACCAGAAAGACGGCCGCGAGGTAGCCAGCGAGGTGCAGGACGAGCAGGCCCGCCTCCGTTGCCCGGTGCCGGAGCCCGCCGCGGACGACCGCCCGGACGCTGGCGCCGTGCAGATGCAGACCCTCCACCAGCAGCACGGGGAAGAACAGCGCCGCCTGGTGCCGGACGAACAGCGCCCGCAGGCCACGCTGGGTCGCGGCCTGGGCCGGAGTGAAGGACAGCGGAACCACCAGGATGTCGGGGTCTCGGCCTTCGGTGTTCGGGTGTGCGTGGTGGCGGTTGTGCTTGTCGACCCACCAGCCGTAACTGATCCCGGTCAGCAGGTTTCCACAGACCAGGCCGACCACGTCGTTCGCTCGGCGGGTGCGGAAGATCTGCCGATGGCCCGCGTCATGACCAAGGAACGCCAGTTGCGCGAAGAGCACCGCGAGCGCTGCGGCGGTGGCCGTCTGCCACCACGACGGCCCGAGTCGAACGAAGATCACGCCCACGGCACCGAGGCAAACCAGCACCAGCGTCACTCGCGCCGCGTAGTAGCGAGGTCGTCGGTCGAGGAGGCCCGCGCCGCGGACCAGGCGCGACAGGTCGGCGTACTCACTGCCCCGGTCACTGCGGGCGCCAAGATCCGTATTGCTCACGCTCGCCACTCCTTGTCAGCCCGCCCGTCAGCGCGCTGGCTCCGTCGTCAGCCATGGCCCGAGAGGCGCGCGATCCGATCGTCGTAGCACCGAGATCGAACGCGAACCGCCGCTGATGGTTCCAGTCTTCCTCACGGCTGGTCCCCGCAGGAGAAAACGGCGGCTCACGGCATGACGATCGGTGACGCCCACGCGCACTGGTGTGGGCGTCGGTCGCCGCTGCACGGCCTCGTCAGACGGTCATGCGGTTGCTGGCCGGTAGTCCATGCCGTCGGGTCGGGGCAGCAGGACGGCGGCATACCTCTCGTCGGCCGTGATGTCGGCGTCCTGATCGACCTCGAAGCCGATCAGCGCACGGTGGAAGGGCACGTCGGCGTACACGGCGACGGCCACGTCGGCGAGCCACCGATCGAGCGGCGCTCGCCAGGTCAGTGATTCGACCCCGCTACGTTCATCGAAGGGGTACCCGCCGATCCGCTCGTCGAGCCGGGCCAGCGCACCGAGCGGTAGGTAGAACGCGAGGCTGTCGGTTCCCTCGTACCGGGAGGAGAAGCCACCGCAGACCATCCGGCCGCCGGACGGCAGGGTCAGGGTCCCGTGCAGGTGCCCACCCACCTCGAACGCGGCCGCACCAGGCTCGACGTCGACCAGTCCAGGCCCTACGCGGCACTCGCGGACGCCGGCGGCCCGCCACAGAGACCGCACGGCCCGGTCGAGTCTGGCATCGTCGGTTGCGCCGAGGACGAGGATGACTTCGTAGAACCCGCCCGCCCAGTTCTCGTCGTCGCTCATGTCATCGGCGGCCGCCATCCCTACAAGATTCACCAATCGGCGTCTCGCGTCATCTCCGTTTCCCACCATCGTGGGCCAGCATGGCGCCGACGACCACACCTCGCAGCGAGTCTGCAACTGCGCCCCAGCGGTGGCGTCATCGGGTGGTCCTGTCCAGCGCGGTCCGGAACTCTCCCAGGAAGTCGCCGAGTTCCGCCGCCCCGGCCCCGTCGAGCACGCGACGCATGAGCGCCGAGCCCACCGCGACGCCGTCGGCGTAACCACAGGCCTCGGCCGCCTGCCGTGGACCGGAGATCCCGAAGCCGAGAACCACGGGCAGGTCGGTGGCCTGCCGCAGCGACGTCACCAGTTGCTGGCCGGCCTGCCCCAGCTGCGACTGCTCGCCCGTGGTCGCCATGACACTGACGGCGTAGATGAAGCCTCGGCTGCGCTTGGCGATCTCGGTGCGGCGGTGCGGCGTGGTCGCCGGGGACGCGAGCAGCACCAGGTCGAGCTTGGTGTCCGCCGCCGCGGTGGCGACCGGCTCCATCTCGTCGACCGGCAGGTCTGGCACGATCAGGCCGCCCACCCCGGCATCGGCGAGCGCGGCGCAGAACTGATCGGCGCCGCCGTGCAGGACCAGGTTGGCGTAGGTGAACGCGATCAGCGGCACGGGCAGTCCGAGCCGCGAGACGTCGTCGAGGATCTGGCGGGTGGTGGCACCCCGGCTCAAAGCCTGGTGCGACGACTGCTGCACGACCGGCCCGTCCAGGGTGGGGTCGGAGAACGGGAGGCCGATCTCGATGGCGTCGGCGCCCGCGTCCACGGCGGCCCGCAGCAGGTCGGTCCAGTTCTCGGTGACACCGCCGGTCACGTACGGCACGAGCAGCTTGCGGCCGGTGGCCTTGGCCGCACGGGCGCGGGTTTCCACTGCGTTCACGACAGCTCCATCAGGGTCGCCATGTCCTTGTCGCCCCGGCCGGAGAGCGTCAGCATCACCGTCGAGCCCGGGGGGATCGTGCCGTCACCGGCGGCGCGGATCACCCAGGCCACCGCGTGGGCGGATTCTAGCGCGCAGAGGATGCCCTCGGTGCGGGCCAGCCGATGGGTCGCGGCCAGCACCTCGACGTCGTCCACCGTCACGTAGGTGGCCCGGCCCGACTCGGCCAAGTACGCGTGCTCCGGGCCGACACCCGGATAGTCCAGGCCGGCGGCGATCGAGTGGGCCTCGCTGATCTGCCCGTGCTCGTCCTGCAGCACCTTGGAACGGAAGCCGTGCAGCACGCCGGTCGTGCCGGCACTGATCGCGGCGCCACCGGCCGCCTCGACGCCGATCAACCGGGCCGGTGTGTCGACGAAGCCGGCGAACGTGCCGGCCGCGTTGGACCCGCCGCCGACGCAGGCCACGACGTAGTCGGGCGTGCCGCTGACGAGGTCGGCCGCGCACTGCGCGCGGGCCTCCTCACCGATCACCCGCTGGAACTGGCGGACCATCCAGGGGTACGGGTGCGGGCCCATCGCCGAGCCGAGGCAGTAGTAGGCGTCATCGACGGAGGTGACCCAGTGGCGCAGAGCCTCGCTGCACGCGTCCTTGAGGGTGCGGCTGCCGGAGGTTACCGGTATCACCTCGGCACCGAGCATCTTCATCCGGAAGACGTTGAGCTGCTGCCGTTCGGTGTCCTTCTCGCCCATCAGGACGGTGGTCGGCATGCCGAGCAGTGCCCCGGCGGTGGCGGTGGCCACGCCGTGCTGGCCCGCACCGGTCTCGGCGATCAGCCGCCGCTTGCCCATCCGCCGCGCCAGCAGTGCCTGACCCAGCACATTGTTGATCTTGTGCGAGCCGGTGTGGGTGAGGTCCTCGCGCTTGAGCCACAGGTTGACGCCCAACTCTGCGGAGAGTCGCGCGGTGGGGGTCAGCGGCGTCGGGCGGCCGACGTAGACGGCGAGCAGGTGGTTCAGTTCGGCCCGGAACAGCGGGTCGCCCCACGCCTCGGCGAAGGCGCGCTCGACCTCCTCACAGGCCGGGACCAGCGATTCGGGAACGAAGCGCCCGCCGTACTCGCCGAATCTGCCGAGCCCCGAGGGTCGACGAGAGTCGACCGGGTCGGGTTGGTGGCCGGTGCGCAGTAGCTGATCCACGGCAGTCCTCCCACAGTTCTATAACAGTCGCCTGTTTATAGCAGGGCAACCTGATCCAGTTCTAGATCTCTGGAGAAATAGTTCTAGAACGGTCCCCCGCCGTCGGCCAGGACGACGCGCCGCAGGCAGAGTCCGCAGCGCCGGTGGTCACGACAGCCTGGTGCCGTCGCCCATCGCATAGCTGACCTGGTCGCCGCTGACCTCGCGGGTATTCATGATCACGACGCTGTTTCCGGCGAGGATGGCAAGGTCGACGACCAGGATGCGCCGACTGGCGTCCCGGGTGATCCGCTCGCTACGCATGGCCGGCTCACCGGCGGGCAGTCCGAGCAGCTCGCCGATGTGCTCGGGCATGAGCACCGGCGAGATCGTCTCCTCGGCCTGTACGGCCACCGCGTCCGCCCGCTCGGCGAGCACGGCGTACAGCTCCTGCTCCTCGAAATCGACGTCCTTGAGCAGGCCGGCGAAGGGCTGCGGAAGGTAGGACAGCTGGTGGATCAGCGGTGCGCCCCGGACGACCCGGATCCGCTCCAGCTTGAGCACCTCACCGTCCGAGGGGATCCCCAACCGCGTGACGAGATCCTCGGGCACGGGAATGATGTCTCGTCCGAGCACCCGGGTCAGCACCTCGATGCCGTGCGCGCGCAAGTCGTCGGCCAGGCTGCGCAGATTGCCCATCGAGTACGGGACCGGCACCGCCCGGACGTAGGTGCCCTTGCCGGGAAGCTGCTCGACCACTCCCCGACCGCAGAGCTCGTCCAGCGCCTGGCGCAGCGTCATGAGGCTGACGCCGTACTCATCGCTCAGGTGACGCTGGCCGGGCAGCGCGTCGCCGGGAGCGAACTCCCCACTCCTGATTCGCCTGATCAGGTCGTCGCGGATGACCATGTACTTCGGAGTTCTACCCGGAATGTCGCGCATGCTCTGCCCAGCCCTGGGAGTCGGAACGGAGCGGGTCGCGCCGCCCGATGAGTGCGGAGCTCCACGTCCTTGTGCTGGGTGCCAGCGTATGGCTGACGTCCGTCCCGACCTACGCACGGGTGCCGCGGCGCAGGCGGTGTGCCGTGCAGCGGGATCAACCGGCCAACTGCCGGCGGCGCTGCGCGGCGACCAGCCCGTCAAGATCAACCCCCACCCCGCACCAACCCGTCCGCCCGTCCGTCCCGATGCCGGGCAAGGTCACGCTCGATCCAGGACGTAGTGGCCTCGCCTTCTCGGGAGGCCACCACATCCATGTTCGAGCGCGATCATGGGGACAACCGCCCGTACCGCAGCCACAGCCTCGCCGGCCTGGTGCTGCGCGCCAGATGACCACAAGCGTGTGGGTCGTCCTCGTCCTGCACCGCGTCGACACCGCCGCCTACCCGGGATGAGAACTGCTCACTGCTCGTCGGCCGGGTTCGGCAGCACCACCGCCTGAGCGGCGATGACCCGTTCTCCGTTGAAGGTCAGCGCCGGAGAGCCGTACAGCCGATAGCCCTGATCGAGAAGGCCGCTGATACGGGCGCAGAAGTCCGCATCATCGGGTCCGGTGATAAGCCGGTAGCGGAGGGGTTCAGGAGAATCTGACACCAGCACATTGTGCCCACTCGGCGATGCCTGAGCCCAGCGCGCCGGGCCGTACACACTCTCGGTCACCTGTTTGCCCGGGCACCGGTGCAGGACCGGCCCCATACAATCGGCGCATGCCGAATCACCTGCGGCCCGGGAGCCGATAGACCGATGAGGGCACCTTCCGCCGCCACCGTCATCTTCGATTTCGACGGCGTGCTGCTGCGCGGGGATGCATTCGGGCTCTTCATGCGACGCATTGCTTTCGCGGGTGCCCGATTGCCGGTCGCCGTCATCCTGGCTGTCCTCCTCGCACCCATGGTCGCCATTCCCGCCTACCGCCCCCGGGCAGCGTGGTGGATGAGCCGCATAGGCCTGCGGGGCCGCAGCGCGGACCAGTTACGGGCGGAACTGGGGCGTTTCGGAGCGGACCTCGGTGCGGAGCCCGAGCGGATCATCGCGCCCGGCCTGCAGATGATCCGCACCCACCTTGACGCCGGCGATCGGGTCGTCGTGGTCACCGGTTGCGAGCACACCCTGGCCCGCGCGGTGCTCGACGCGATCGGCCTCGCCGAGGTCGAACTCGTGGCCTCGCACATCCACGGGCCGAAGCTGCTCGTGCACAACTACGGGGCGACCAAAATGGTGCAGCTCGCCGCCCAGGGCGTGACGCCACCCTGGCGGGTGGCCTACAGCGACTCGCTTTCGGATCTACCCGTGCTTGCCGCCGCCGAGCAGGCAGTGTTGGTCAACGCGAACGCGCGCCAGGTCGCCAGAGCACGGCGACTGCTCGGTGCCCGGCTGACCACGGTGACCTGGAGGGGCGGCGGCCTCTCCCGGGAAGACAAGGCACCGGGGCCGGTCAGCTGACCGCGGCGTCCCCGATCGTCGTCGCGACACCGCTGCCGGGGCACTCCGTCCGCCGGGCACCACCATGGACGCGACTTCACTGCCGATGACCGCGGCGGGGTTATGGCGGGCCGTCTCTGCCGGAAAGGTGAACAGCGTGACTCGATACGACACCATCGACGCTCTGCTCGAGCGGACCGGCCAACCACTCGGCACAACCGGATGGCACCTCGTCGACCAGGCCCGGATCAACACGTTCGCCGAGGCGACCGGCGACCACCAGTGGATACACGTCGACGAGGAGCGGGCGGCGGCGGAAAGTCCCTTCCAGACGACAATCGCGCACGGCATGCTCACGCTCTCGCTCTGCGCCACCTTCCTGTCCGAACTGGTCGAGGTCGACGGCGTCGGCCTGGTCATCAACGCCGGGCTGAACAACGTACGCCTACGCGCTCCGGTTCCGGCCGGCTCGCGGGTACGCGGCGCCGCGACCCTCCTGGAGGCCCGCCGAATGGCGGCCGGGTGCCGAGTGGTCGTGCAGATGCGGGTGGAGATCGAGGGCGAGAGCAAACCCGCCTGCGTCGCCGACTGGGTCCTGGTGTTCCAGCAGTGACCGCCTCAAGCATCGGTGGGTGTCCACCACTGCTCGGGCCCGTCGTCACCCAGACAGTCACTCGGCCGTTGCTGAAACAGGAGTTCCCGCGTTCCGCAAAGGGCGCTTCGACATCATCGAAAAGGTCGGCGCGGGGATCCACCGTTCGGACAACTGGTGGACAAGGTGCAGGTCATCGGAGAGGATCTATTCCGTGAATACCCGCTCCACCGTCGCCCGGCAGGACGCCGAAAACGCGAGCCCCGACCAGACCTCCGACGACCCGACTCCGGGCGGGCGGGGCCGGTGGCGTTGGGCCCGCCACGAATGGACCTTGGCAGCACTGGCGAGTCTGCTGTTGGCGGTGGCGCTGACCTGGCCGACGCTTCGGCATCCGGCGAGCACGATCCCCGGCGACCTCGGCGATCCGACATTGCAGGCGTGGCAGGTCGCCTGGTCTGGGCACGCTCTTCTCAGCAATCCGCTCGACCTCTGGCACTCGAACACGTTCTACCCCGAGAAGTACACGTACGCCTACAGCGACACCCTGCTCGGATACGCCCCGATCGGGATGCTCGGTTCCGGCGTCGAGGCCGCCGTGATCCGATACAACGTGCTGTACGTGTTGCTGCACGCGCTGGCGGCCTTCGGGGCGTACGCGCTGGCCCGGCAGCTCGGGGCGAACCGGTGGGGCGGGGCCGTCGCCGGGATCGCGTGGGCGTTCGCGCCCTGGCGGTTGGCGCACTCCGGTCACCTGAACATCCTGTCCAGCGCCGGAATCGCGCTGTCCCTGGCGATGCTGGCCCGTGGTCATGGTTGGTCGCTGCGCCACGGGTACCGGCCGGAGCGACGACGGCCCGGTTGGGCGTTGGCCGGGTGGCTTGTCGCCGCCTGGCAGATCACCCTCGGCTTCGGCATCGGCCTGCCGCTGGTGTATTTCCTGCTGGCCTCGGTGCTGGTGGCGGCCGGCTGCTACGGCTGGTCCTGGTGGCGGAAGCGGGAACGCCCGCCGTTCGGCCGGCGGCTGCTGCTCGCGGATCTGGCTGGTGGGGCCGTGTTCGGCGCGGTGACGCTGCTGCTCGGCCTGGTCTACCTGCGCGTTGTCGATTTCAACCCGCAGGCCGAGCGGACGCTGGACTGGACGAAAATGTTCTCGCCTCCGCTGATCGGGTTCGTCACCGCACCGGCGGACTCGTGGTTGTGGGGCGAGGCCCACTCGGCCGCACGCGAACAGCTGTCCTGGCCCCCGGAGATGGCGCTGCTGCCGGGGATGACGCTGATCGGGTTGGCTGCCGCAGGGCTGTTCTTCTCGGTGTTCCGGCTCCGGCACCAGGTCGCGCTGGGGCTGGGCGTGCTCGGCACGGTGCTGCTGGGCCTGGGCGCCACCCTCGGCGGCGATGGGGATCCCGGCTATCTGACTCTGTCACTGCACCTGCCGGGCTGGGACGCGTTGCGCACACCGGGCCGGATGATGCACTGGACCAGCCTGCTGCTGGCGGTGCTCGCCGCGGGAGCGGTGACGGCGCTGGCCGAGTCGTCGGGCCAGTCCTCGGCCCGCCGCTGGACGCGGTTCGTCATGCCGCTGGTCCTGCTGGTGCCGCTGGCCATGGTGACTCTGGAGGGCGTCAACCGGACGCCCCACCCGACCGTGCCGCAGCAGCCGGCCGCGATGCGGGCGGCACAGGAGCCGATGCTGGTGCTGCCCGCCGGTGGCGTGGGCGACCTGACGTACATGTTGTGGTCGACCGACGGGTTCCCACGGGTGACCAACGGGCTGGCCGGTTTCGAGCCGGTCAGCCAGGCGCAGACGCGGACGGCAGTGGCATCGTTCCCCGACCCGGGCAGCGTGGCATACCTGCGTGGCATCGGCGTGCGGTCGGTGGTGTTTGTGCCGAGCCGCGCCGCGGGGACGCCGTGGGAGGGTATCGAGGCCCGGCCCATCGACGGACTGGGCATCACCCGAGAGGATCTCGATGGCACGCTGCTCTACCACCTCTGACCAGGGGTGCGCCGGGCGTGCCGGCGGCAGATGCCCAGGCACGGGCCGGGCGGGGTGACGAGGGTGCGATTGTCCGTCGTGGTGCCGTGCTTCAACGAGGAAGCGTCGGTGGAGCGGTTGCACGAGACCGTGAGCATGGCGCTCGCCGAGCTGCCCGACGTGGACGTCGAGGTGGTGTACGTCGACGACGGCAGCGAGGACGGCACCCTCGCGGCGCTGCGCCGGCTCGCCGCCGCCGACCCCGCTGTCTGCTACACGTCGCTGAGCCGCAATTTCGGCAAGGAGGCGGCGATGCTCGCCGGTCTGCAGCGGGCCACCGGCGACGCGGTCGTCATCATGGACGCCGACCTGCAGCACCCTCCGCGGTTGCTGCCCGAGATGGTGGCGCTGTACCGGCAGGGCTTCGACCAGGTGATCGCCCGCCGGGACCGGCGCGGTGACCGGTTCGTGCGAATGGTCGCTTCGCGGTCCTTCTACCGCATGATCAACTGGTGGATCGACGTGCGCCTGCTGGACGGGGCAGGTGACTTCCGGCTGCTGTCCCGGCTCGCGGTGGACGCGATCCTGGCGATGCCGGAATACAACCGGTTCTCCAAGGGCCTGTTCTCCTGGATCGGCTTCCGGACGGTGGTGGTGGCCCATCACAACGAGACCCGGCAGACGGGGCAGAGCCGGTGGAGTTTCAGCAAGCTCTTCAACTACGCGTTCGACGGCCTGCTGTCGTTCAACAACCGACCGCTGCGCCTGGCGATCTACGGCGGCCTGTTCCTCACCCTTATCGCACTGGCCTACATGACCTGGGTGGTCGCGGACGCCGTCGAGAAGGGCATCGACGTCCCCGGCTACACCACCATCATCGTCAGCGTGATCGGGCTCGGCGGCATCCAGATGACGATCCTGGGGGTGATCGGGGAATACATCGGCCGGATCTACTACGAGACCAAGCGCCGACCGCACTATCTGGTGCAGGAAACTGAGCACCTGGTCACGGAGACCGGCGAGGCGCCACGGATGCCGACCCGGCCCGCGGCACGGTCGACCGAGCGGGGCCAGCAGGGGGTACCAACCCGGGAGGATCCACCCCGGCGTCCCCCCGGCGCCCGGCGGCCGGAGACCTCGTGACCGGCGACGAGAAGATTGACTTCAGGAGGGACTGGACGCTGATGCTCATGGTTCCGGTCTGGATCGACCAGACCATGTTCGCCGCAGCCGTCGAGCAGACCGGGGCGAAGCACCGACCAGCGCGCCTGGACGACGTCCGCCTCCAGACGCTGACCGAGGGGCGGTGCGTGCAGACGTTGCACGTCGGCTCCTTCGACGACGAGGCCGACGTGCTCGCGAGACTGCACCAGGAGTTCATTCCCGGACACCGCCTTCGCCTGGCCGGCACCCACCACGAGATCTATCTCAGCGACTTTCGGAAGGTCGCACCCGACAAGCGGCGCACCATCCTCCGGCAGCCGATCACCAGCGAGACCTGAGCGTGAACGGCTGGCTCCCACCGAGGGCAGCGGCTCGAATACCTAATCGCCCAGCGGAAGCGCATCGGCTTCGGTTCGTCCGGCACGGCGGGAAGAGTGCGTGAGCCCGTGCAGCCTTCCCGCCGCGTTGGGTAGGTGACGGAATCGCGTTCCCACGAACGGCCGCTGGCTCGCGACGGCCAGACGGGCCGGCCTCGACGGTGAGGTTCTGGTGCTCCTTGACGCCCAGGGCGACGAGACCGGCCGGCTGACGCCCACAAACTGAACGTCGTTCTGTGGAGCGGCTACCACGAGCGCAGACGGGTCAGGCTTCGTGCTCACCGACCCCGGCTCGCGGCGGGCCAGATCGAGCAGGCCCTGCCACGACAGACCTGCTGGCGGCTACAGCGCGGCAGAGGTCTTCGCCAGGATGCTGGCGAGTGCGTCGTAGTCGACGTCCTGCCCCTCTGTGATGTCGACGGTCTTGCGTTCGCCGTTGCCCATTGCCCGCAGGAATCCCTTGACCGCAGGGACGTCCGTTGCGTTGAAGACCATGAACGAGATCTTGGACTTGGCTACCGCGATGACCGCGGCGTAGTGACCGTTCTTGACGTAGTGCGGCTTGCCGTACTGAAGCTGTTCCTCGACATCCGGGATGGTTTGGCCGATCATCGCCCGTAGCTTTTCGCAGACGTCGATCTGCCACGGCTGCGTCTTGTTGATGTACTGGGTGACATCGTCGTTCACGGTCTTCTCCTTCATTGCTGTTCGCTGAAGAGCACGGGCCTGTAGATCGTGTCGTACGCGAGGTCGAGTGGGGGCCCGCCCTTACCCTTCATCGCCCGGGGCCCCGGACTCCTGCCCCCAACCGACGAGCTTGTCCCTGGTGGGGGCGTAGGTCAGCACGACCACGCCCGAGTCGAACGCCTGCGCGTCGACCAATCGGAGGACCGCCGGCTCGTTCGACTCCGCGAAGAGGCGCACGCCACCGCCCATCACGACGGGATAGGTGACCAGACGCAGCTCGTCGACGAGTTCGTTGCGTAGCAGCCACCTGACCAGAGCGACGCTGCCGTAGACCAGGATGTCACCGTCCACCTCGGCCTTCAGCTTGGTGATCGCCTCGGCGACGTTCTCGCTGATGACTGTGGTGTTGTTCCACTCGCCCCGGTCCAGCGTCGTCGAGACGACGTACTTGGGCATGGTGTTCATCTTGTCGGCGAAGCCGGCCTCGTCGGTCATGGTCGGCCAGGACGCGGCGAACCCCTCATAGGTGACCCGGCCCAGCAGCAGCGCGTCGGCGGCCCGCAGTTGCGCCAGCCCGGTCCGCATGGAGTCCTCGCTGACGAACTGGAAAGTGAACCGCTGTGGGTCGCCGACGACCCCGTCAGCACTGGTGAAGATGGACAGAACGACGCGCCCCATGGTGTCTCCCAATGGTCTCGGTGGCTCAGATGGATCCTGCGGCACGAGGGGTACGAGGGGCATCGGTGACGACCACGCAGTCCACCACTCATTGGACTACCCACCAATGATCGACTGTCAGGCATGATGGCGCGATGGACGTCCCCCATCCCGCCGGAGCGTCGAAGCGGGAGATCGAGGTGCTCGTCATGCTCGGCGCGCGCCTGTCCAACGCCGACATCGCCGGCAGGCTGCACATCTCCGTGCGGACCGTGGAGAACCACGTCTCCTCGCTGCTGCGCAAGTACGGCGTCGCCGACCGGAGGGCGCTCGGCGAGCTCGCCGTACAGGTGCAGGCGGGGGCGCCGCTACCTGGACGGCTGGCCGGCCTTCCATCGGCGCTCACCACGTTCGTCGGCAGGAGCGCCGAGCGCGAGCACCTGATGGAGACGCTGCGCTCCGCCCGACTCGTGACCGTGGTGGGACCAGGCGGGATGGGGAAGACTCGGCTGGCGGGCCAGATCGCCGGGGCGGCGGGGCCCTCCTTCCCCGCCGGCGGGGCGTTCGTCGACCTCGTCCCGGCGCGTGGCGGGTACGTCGCACAGGCCGTGGCCAGCGCGCTCGGCGTCAGCGAGCGCCCCCAGCAGTCGCTGGAGGACGCAGTGGTGGAGCGGCTCGGCGAGAGTCGATCGCTGCTGGTGCTGGACAACTGCGAGCATGTGATCGACGTGGTGGCACCGTTCGCGGAGCGGGTGCTGGCCGCCTGCCCGGGCACCCACATCCTCGCCACCAGCAGGGAACGCCTCGGCGTACGCGGTGAGCGTGCCGTACCGCTGGGCCCGCTGCCGCTGGAGTCCGACGCCGAGCGACTCTTCATCGATCGCGCTACCGCCGCGAACCCCGGTTTCGGGGCGGACCCCGTGGTGGTCGCCGAGCTGTGCGCGCGACTGGACGGTATGCCGCTGGCGATCGAGTTGGCCGCCGCCCGCAGTGCCACCCTGGGCGAGGACGGGTTGATAGCCGCGCTCGACGACCAGCTAAGGCTGGTGGCCGGCGGTCGGGGTGTGGACGAGCGGCACCGCTCGCTGCGCGCGGTCATCGGCTGGAGCCACGACCTGCTCGATGACGAGGAGAAGGCACTGTTCCGGCGGCTCGCCGTCTTCGCCGGGGCGTTCGACCTCACCGCCGTCGCCGGGGTGAACCCTGCCGGGAGCACCCGCGGTGCGGTTGCGGACGTGCTCGGCAGACTGGCGGACAAGAGCCTGGTCAGCGTGCACCGTTGGGGCGGAGCGGCCCGGTGGCGGCTGCTGCAGACGGTGCGCGCGTTCGCCATCGAACAGCTCGACGTGTCGGGCGAGCGGCCGGAGATCCAGGACCGGCACCTGCGCTGGGCGGCGGAGGTCGCCTCGGAGCTGGAGACGAGGCTGGACGGCGACGAGTGGTACGACGAGTTCGACGGCGTCGCCGACGATCTGCGAGCCGCCCTCGCGGTCACGCCCGACGGCCCGGGTGAGCTGCCGCACCGGCTGGCCCGGGCACTGGCACACCTCGCCTACACACGGCGGTTCCTGATGGAATCGCTCGGTCACTACCGGACCGCGGCCGTTCGGGCTCCCGCTCCGGGCGAGGCCGCGGCGGACCTGCGCGCGGCCTCCGCCGTTTCCCATGCGATCGGCGACGACGGTCAGCGGCCCTTCGACCTGCTGCTCTCCGCCGCGCAATCGGCGCGGGTGGCCGGGAATCGTGGAGTCACGGCCATCGCGCTGGCACAGGCGGTCACCACCGCGCGGCGGCACCCGGCCGGGTTCGCCGCCGAGGTTCCGCACGAACGCCTGCGTGACCTCCTCGACGAGGCGGTGTCGGCAGCGGACGGGTCGAGTGACGCCGTGGTGGCGGCCCGCCTCGCCGAGGCGGTGGCCTGGGCCGCGACCTCCGACAGGTACGAGGCCGACCCGGCGCTCGCCGCGGCGGCCGTGGCAGCCGCCCGGGCCACGGGTGATCCGGTGCTGATCAGCGCGGCTCTGGACACGGTGGCCACGGCCGACATCGTGGCCGGGCGGGGCGCGGACCTTCGCCGGATCATGGACGAACGGTTGGCCCTGCTGCCCGCGATGTCCCGGCACGACCCGAACGCCGCCCCGGAGATCGTCGACACGTACCTGATGGCCCACCTGGCTGCCCTCGGCGTCGGTGACCTGCCGGCCGCCCTGTCGATCGGCCGGCGGACCATGGACGACGATCTCGCCGGCAGCTCCTACTACTCGGCCGCCCTCCTGATCACGCCGCTGGTGCTCAGCGGACGCTTCGACGAGGCGCTGCGGATGGCGGGTACCGCGTGGGAGGGTTGGCGGCGGGCCGGCCGGCCGCGTACCGGCACGATGTCGCCGCCGATGGCCGCGGTCGCCCTCGTCCTTGGGCTGCGCGGCGACGACGAGGGGTACGCGCTGTGGCGTTCCCGGGCGATCGAGGTCATCGGGGAGCTACCCCCGCACTCCACGTTCGTGTCGATGGTCGACGCGCGGCTCGCCGTGCACACCGGGCGGGTCGAGGACGCCGCGGCGCTTGTCCGCCTGACGTTCAACGGCATCCGCAGTTGGTCTCCGCCCTACTCGCGGGCGGTGGGCGCCGAACTGGCCGTCGTCGCCGAACTCCCCGACGCAGCGGACCTGCTGTCGGCCGCCGAGCGGCACGAGAGCGCGTGGGCCGCCGCCTGCACTGCCCGCGCCCGAGGCCGCCTGTACGGCGACGCCGCCGCCCTCACCGCCTCCGTGGCGGGTTGGGAACGCATCGGCGCCCGCTTCGAGCGAGCCTGCACGCTCCTGCTGTTACCCGATCGTGCCGCCGAGGGCCGACGAGACCTCGCCGCCCTCGGTGTCGGGGCCTCGGCTCACTGAGGAGATGAGCCTGGACGTTCGGGTGGACGGGCGGCGGCGTCGGTGTCGGCCAGTCGGCGTTAGGCCACAGCCGACCGGTATTCCCCAGCGATTCGTTGTGGTGGTGGCCACGAATCCGCTGCTGTGCCGTCTTTTTGTCGATGGTGCGACGTAGCGTTGAGGGCTGCCCAGGGCGGGTCCGCATGCCGCACGCCTGGTTGACGCTGACCCGTGAGGTGAAGATGGTGCACGCCCGGTGACCGTGACGAGTGTTCCTCAGCCCCGCGCGCTTCCGCCGCTCGTCACCGCACTGGCGTCCGCCGCCGTCTACCGTTCCTCCTCGGCCCCGGTCCGCCGCACACTTGTCGACATTCTCGACGAGACCGTGCGCGCACACCCTGCGGCCGATGCTCTCGACGACGGTGCCACGGCCCTGACGTACCGCGAACTGGCCGACGAGGTCGAGGCCGTACGGCTGTCGCTCGCCCGGCACGGGATCGGCCGCGGCGACCGGGTGGGCGTACGGATTTCCTCGGGTACGGCCGAGCTGTACCTGGCGATCCTCGGTGTACTGGCGGCGGGCGCGGCCTACGTGCCGGTCGACGCGGACGATCCTGAGGAACGCGCCGAACTCGTCTTCGCCGAGGCGGGCGTCGCCGCGGTGCTCGGTGACGGGCTGACGGTGTCGCTCCGGGGTACCCCTGCGGCCCGGACCGGCCGGCCCGGCCCGGACGACGACGCCTGGATCATCTTCACCTCCGGCTCGACGGGCACCCCGAAGGGCGTCGCGGTCAGCCACGGCGCGGCGGCGGCGTTCGTGGACGCCGAGGCGCGGTTGTTCCTCGCCAGCGAGGCCAGTGAGGCGATCGGCCCGCAGGACCGGGTCCTGGCCGGGCTGTCGGTGGCGTTCGACGCGTCGTGCGAGGAGATGTGGTTGGCATGGCGGCACGGCGCCTGTCTGGTGCCGGCCGCGCGGTCGCTCGTCCGCAGCGGCGTCGACCTCGGTCCGTGGTTGGCCGAGCAGCGCATCTCCGTGGTGTCGACCGTGCCGACGCTCGCCGCGCTGTGGCCGGTCGAGGCACTGGAGGAGGTCCGGCTGCTGATCTTCGGCGGGGAGGCCTGCCCGCCGGAGCTCGCGCAGCGCCTGGCCGTCGAGGGTCGCGAGGTGTGGAACACCTACGGGCCGACGGAGGCGACCGTGGTCGCCTGCGCGGCGCGGATGACCGGCGTTGGGCCGGTACGCATCGGGTTGCCGCTGGCCGGCTGGGAGCTCGCGGTGGTCGACGGCTCCGGCGTTCCGGTCGGGATGGGCGAGACCGGCGAGCTGGTGATCGGTGGGGTGGGACTCGCCCGCTACCTGGACCCGGACAAGGACGCCGAAAAGTTCGCCACGCTGCCGGCGCTCGGCTGGCAGCGGGCCTACCGCAGCGGGGACATCGTCCGGGCGGAGCCCGAGGGGCTCGTGTTCGTCGGTCGCGGCGACGAACAGGTCAAGCTCGGTGGACGCCGGATCGAGCTGGGTGAGATCGACGCCGCGCTGCAGGCTCTGCCGGGAGTCGCCGGTGCTGCCGCCGCGGTGCAACGGACCGCTGCGGGTAACCAGCTGCTCGTGGGGTACGTGGTCCCGCACGACGGCGTCGCGTTCGACACCGCTGCGGCGGCGCTGCGGATCCGTGCGCAACTGCCGGCGGCGCTCGTACCGATGCTGGCCGTGGTGGACGCGCTGCCCACCCGGACGTCCGGCAAGGTGGACCGGGCCGCGCTGCCCTGGCCGCTGGCCACCGACGAGGACGCGACGGGTGAGCTGACCGCGACCGAGGATTGGCTCGCCGGCGGCTGGGCCGATGTGCTGGGGGTACGTCCCACCGAGGCGGACGCGGACTTCTTCAACAATGGCGGCGGCAGCCTGAACGCGGCGCAACTGGTGGCGTGGATCCGACGCCGGCACCCGCGGGTCTCGGTGGCCGACATCTACCTGCACCCGAGACTGTGGCAGCTCGCGGTCGTGCTCGACGCGCTGGACAGCACGGCGGAGGTTCGCCGGGAGGTCCGGCCGACGCCGCGACGTGCCGGGCTCATCCAGGCCCTGTTGATGGTGCCGATGCTCGCGCTGGTCGGGCTCCGCTGGTTGACCGTCCTGGCGGCCCTCGGCAACCTCCTCGCCCTGGTCGCTCCGGCACCCTGGGCGCCGGCCGTGTCCTGGTGGTGGGTGGCGCTGGGCTGGCTTCTGCTGTTCAGCCCGCTCGGCCGGATCGCCCTGGCCGCCGGTGGAGCGCGACTGCTGCTCCGCGGGGTACGCCCCGGCAGCTACCCGCGTGGGGGCAGCGTGCACCTGCGGCTGTGGGCCGCCGAACGGCTCGCCGAGCTGACCGGCGCCACCAGTGTCGCCGGAGCATCCTGGATGATCACCTACGCCAGGGCGCTGGGCGCGCAGATCGGCGACGACGTCGACCTGCACTCCGCGCCGCCGGTCACCGGCCTGCTCAAGATCGGCCGTGGCGCGGCGATCGAGCCGGAGGTCGATCTGTCCGGCCACTGGGTCGACGGCGATGTCGTCCGCATCGGCAAGGTACGCGTCGGCGCCGGCGCCCGGGTCGGATCCCGCAGCACCCTGATGCCGGGCGCCCGGATCGGCAAGGGCGCGCGCATCGCCGCTGGCTCGACGGTGGCCGGCGCCGTACCGGCGAGCCAACGTTGGGCCGGGTCGCCGGCCGCACCCGCCGCGGCCAAGGATTCGGCCGGCTGGCCCGGGCAGCGTCCGCCGCGATCGCGGATGCGGGCACGCCTCTGGCCCGTCGCCTATGGGATGACCGCCCAGTTGCTGGGGCTGGTGCCGGTCGTCGCGGCACTGCCGGCGCTGGCCCTGCTGGGCTGGACGCTCGTCGTCCGACCGACGGTCGGCGCGGTGCTGGCCGCTGTCGCGGTGGCGACCGTCGCCTATGTCGTGGGTTACGCGCTGCTGGTGCTCGGGGCGGTCCGGGCGCTCAGCATCGGTCTGCGCGCCGGGTACCACCCGGTGCAGGGGCGGGTGGCGTGGCAGGTCTGGACGACCGAGCGGCTGATGGGGATGGCCCGGGTCGGGTTGTTCCCGCTCTACGCCAGCCTCTTCACACCGGTGTGGTTGCGGCTGCTGGGTGCCAGGGTGGGGCGCGGGGTGGAGGCGTCGACGGTGCTCGCGCTGCCCACGATGACCACGGTCGACGACGGGGCCTTCCTCGCCGACGACACCCTGGTCGCCACGTACGAGCTGAGCCACGGGTGGTTGCGCGTCGCTCCGGCCCGCATCGGCAAACAGGCGTTCCTCGGCAACTCCGGGATGGCGGCACCCGGCAGGTCGGTGCCCAAGCGTGGGCTTGTCGGCGTGCTGTCGTCGGCGCCGCGTAAGGCGAAGAAGGACTCGTCGTGGCTCGGCGCACCGCCGATGCCCCTGCGCCGTACCGTGGAAGCCGCGGACACCAGCCGAACCTTCGACCCGCCGGTCCGGCTGAAGCTGGCCCGGGCGGCGATTGAGCTGTGCCGGATCGTCCCGGTGATGTTCGCCGCCGCCTTGGCGGTCGGCGTCCTGGCTGTACTCGCGGCCCTGTGGCGGACCGCCGGGTGGGGCGCGGCCGTGCTCGCCTCCGGGCCGGTGCTGCTGGGTGCGGCGCTCGTCGCGGCCGCCATCGCGACGGCTGCCAAGTGGCTGCTGGTGGGGCGGTTCCGGGTCACCGAACGCGCGCTGTGGACCTCCTTCGTGTGGCGCAACGAGCTCGCCGACACGTTCGTCGAGGTGCTCGCCGCGCCGTGGTTGGTCCGCTTCGCGACCGGCACCCCGCTGCTCACGGCATGGCTGCGCACGCTCGGCGCGAAGATCGGCCGGGGCGTCTGGCTGGAGACGTACTGGCTGCCGGAGTACGACCTGGTGCGGCTCGGCGACGGTGCCACGGTGAACCGCGGTTGTGTGGTGCAGACCCACCTGTTCCATGATCGTGTCATGAGCATGGATGAGGTGACGCTCGGCGCGGGAGCCGCGCTGGGCCCGCACGGCATCGTTCTGCCCGGCGCGAGCATCGGTGCGCGGACCACCGTCGGGCCCGGTTCGCTGGTGACCCGGGGCGACGCCGTCCCGTCCGACAGCCGGTGGCGGGGCAACCCGATCGCGACCTGGCCGGCGCCGGCCGCGCGGCCAGCATGACCGGCCACACCGGCCGGCACACGCCGGAACGTTCTCGCGGCGTCGCAGGCGAGGGCGTCCCGGCGTGACTCCGAAGGAATCGGTGTCGCGCGATGCCACACCCGGTGCCGACCGCTCGGGCGACTCGTACCTGCCGGAGCACGGCAACGGCGGCTACCGGGTGCTGCACTACGACCTCGACCTCGACTACCGGGTCGTGTCGAACCGGCTGGCCGGCCGGGCGGACATCACCGCGGTGGCCGGACAGCCGTTGTCGCGGTTCACCCTCGACCTCGGTCAGTTCCGCGTACAGGACGTCCGGGTGGACGGGCGCCCGGCAAAATACAGCCACCGGCCGGACAAGCTGCAGATCAAACCCGAGCGACCGATCGGCGTCGGGGACACCTTTCGGGTGGCCATCCGGTACGCGGGCAAGCCGGTCCCCATCTCCGGCCGTTGGGGCAACCTCGGGTGGGAGGAGCTCACCGACGGGGTGCTCGTGGCCAGCCAGCCGAACGGGTCACCGTCGTGGTTCCCCTGCGACGACCAGCCCAGCGCCAAGGCCACCTTCCGGGTGGCGGTCACGACCTCCTCCCCGTACACCGTCCTGGTGACCGGTGACCCCGTTCTCCGGCGGCGGGGCGCGGGCAGCACGACCTGGGTGTACGAGCGGCGCGAGCCCACCTCGCCGTACCTGATGAGCGTCCAGGTCGGACGCTACGAGTTGGTGGACCTGGCCGTCGGCCCGGTGGTGCAGCGCATCGCGCTCCCGCCCGCACTGCGCGGGGACGTCGCCCACGACTTCGGTCGGCACGGTGAGATCATGTCGGCGCTGCAGCGGCTCTTCGGGCCGTACCCGTTCCGGGAGTACGTCGTCGTGGTCGCCGACGACGACCTTGACGATCCGGTCGAGGCGCAGGGCATGGCCGTCTTCGGCAGGAACCACGTCGACGGGCGGCGCACGCACGAGCGGCTTGTCGTGCACGAACTGGCCCACCAGTGGTTCGGCAACAGCCTCACCGTGGCGGACTGGCGGCACATCTGGCTCAACGAGGGCTTCGGCACGTACGCCGAATGGCTGTGGTCCGGCATCTGCGGCGATCTGCCGGCAGATGCTCTGGCCGCGCACTGGTACTCGTGGATCGCGGCTCGCCCCAGGGACGTCATCGTCGCGAATCCCGGTGTCGACCGGATGTTCGACCCGCTGGTCTACAAGCGTGGTGCCCTCACGGTGCACGCCGTGCGGAAGAGGATCGGCGACGAGGCGTTCTTCGCGCTCCTGCGGGCCTGGGTTGCCGAGCACCGGCACGCGACCGTGACGACCGAGCAGTTCCGGTCGCACGCCCAGCGCTTCGCCCGCGAGCCCCTGGACGACCTGTTCGCCGCCTGGCTCGACAACCCGGCGCTGCCTCCGCTACCTCGCTGAACCGCCAGGCGCCGCACCCGATCGATCGTCGACGGACAATCGCGCGGCTTGAACACCGAGTCGACACGGGAATCACGATTGGGTGAGGCCACACACCGCCCAAAGCCGCAAGGCATTGAGAGTCGCATCTCTGCCGACAGATTTCCTGGCCGCCGAGGAGAACCAACTCTAGGCTTGCCGCCGGATTGCACTGCGGCTCGTCCGGGCCAAGGGAAAGCACGAATACAAGGATTTGCGAATGCGCCGGAATTCTGCTCTGGACAACGGCACCGCGCACGTCGGCGACGTAGCGACACACGGCGGGCCGACGACCTCCACCGTGGAGGGCGTCGCGCGGCGATCCGCGGTCGCCGAGGAACAGGAGTTTCTCGACGCCGCCACGGCCCGACGCGACAGGCTGGTCGACCATCTACAGGCCGAGCTTTCCACAGAGGCCCTGGACGCGGTGGAACAGGCCCGGCAGCGCATGCTCCGCCAGCAGTACGAGGAACTGCGGCGAGCACGGGAAGGGCTGGTCTTCGGCCGCCTCGACGGCCTCGACGGCACCGTGCGACACGTGGGCCGGGTCGGTCTCCGCGACGACAGCGAGGACAGTGAACCACTGCTGTTGGACTGGCGCGCTCCCGCGGCTCGGCCGTTCTACACCGCGACGGCTGTCGACCCACAGGGCCAGGCACGGCGCCGCCACATCCGCACGACGGGAGCGGCCGTCGTCGGCGTGGACGACGAGCCACTGGACGGAACCATGACGGCGGAACTCGTCGGTGAGGGCGCTCTGCTGGCCGCCCTCGACCAGCGGCGCACCGGCCACATGTCGACGGCGATCTCCACCCTGCAACGCGAACAGGACGACATCATCCGGGCCGAGGCGACCGGCCCGCTGATCGTTCAGGGCGGTCCCGGCACCGGCAAGACCGTGGTCGCTCTGCACCGCGTCGCCTACCTGCTGTTCACCCACCGGAAGATGGCCGACCAGGCGGTCCTGGTCCTCGGCCCGTCGCCGCGGTTCCTGCAGTACATCGCCCAGGTGCTGCCCGCGCTCGGTGAGACCGCCGTCGTCTCGGCGACCTGCGACACCCTGCTGACCAATGTTCGGGTGGGCCGCGACGAGAGCCGGTTCGTCGCCGAGATCAAGGGCCGCGCCCTCTGGCAACACGCGCTCGAAAACTACGTCACGTCGCTGCTGCCCCGGCCCCGCGAGCTGAAGCTGCGCTGGGAGGGCGAATTCCACGTCATTCCGGCGGCAACAGTGGCCCAGGCACTCACCTCGGCGGTGCAGGGACGCCCGTACCATCGCGCCCGTACGGCGTTCGCCGAACAACTGCACCACCTCCTCGCCGAAGCCGTCGTCGAGCAGCGCAAAGCGCTGATGGACGAGATGGAGGAGGGCTTCGAGGACATCCTCGCCCGCGTCGACAAGGGCATGCAACACGACCACCACGTCGGCAGCGCATCCTCCGGCAGTGATGTCGACGGGCTGCTCTCCGAGGACGAGATCGCGGATCTTCGTTCTCGCATCGCCGAGAACGCCACCATCGCCCGGTTCATCGAGGCATGGTGGCCCACCCTCGACGCCGAAGCCCTGCTGTCTGGTTTCCTGACCGACCGCACCCTGCTGGCCCAGTTCGCCCCGCGGCTCTCCCCGGAGGAGATCACCGCCGTCTCGGCCGAGCCTGCCCCGTGGGCATCGAGCGACATCCCCCTGCTCGACGCTCTCGCCGACCTGCTGGGCGACGGCGAAGCCCCGCAACCACAGGGCGGGTTCGTCGCCGACCACGCTCGCCGGCAACGCAGCTGGGTGTACGGCCACGTCGTCATCGATGAGGCGCAGGAGCTGTCCGAGATGCAGTGGCAGATGGTCCTACGGCGCTGTCCCAGCCGCTCCATCACGGCCGTGGGCGACATCGACCAGGCGGAGGCGGCGCACCGGCACACCAGCTGGGCACAGGCGGTGCGGGCCGTTTTCGGAGATCGCTGGACCGCCGCGGAACTGACCATCTGCTACCGGACCCCGCGTGAGGTCATGGACCTCACCGAACCGGTGCTGAAGAAGGCTGGCAGCCACAACGCACCGCCACGGGCGGTACGTTCCGCCGGCATCGCTCCCTGGGAGCTCACGGTCACGCCCGCCGAGCTTGCCGACGCCGCCGCCCGAGCTCTGCGACTGCTGCAGCAACGGTGGCATGGTGGCATGGTCGGCGTCATCGCCCCCGCCGAGCGCATCGCCGGAGTCCTACCCGTGCTGAGTGACGTGCCGGTGCTCACCGCGACCCAGTCCAAGGGACTGGAGTGGGACGCCACGCTCCTCATCGACCCGCAGGGCATCGCGGCCGAACCGCGCGGCTGGAACGGCCTCTACGTCGCGCTCACCCGATGCACCCAGGAACTCGGACAGCTGGTCCTCACGCACTGACCCCGCCCAGGAACGCTCTCAAGCGACTACCTCAAGGAATGCTCAAGATCGGGCTCACCCGGTCCCGTCGGAGCGACGAATTCACATACACTCACCGCTCCGAGCTCGCCCGCAGCCCGCACGCGCCTCCTACGACGACGACCGCCGTCGTTACCAGGCTCACCGTGGGCGACCTCAGCATGTCCGTCCGAATGGATCGGTCCGGTCCGCTCGTGGGCCGGCCACGGCATCAACCACAGGCCGCAAACAGAAGGAGGGAAGCATGCAACGCACACGACTGCGCATCGCGCTTCTCACGCTGCCCGCCCTGGTAGCGAGCGTCCTCACCGTGCCCGCGCCCGTAGGCGCGGATCCCGCGGCGTCCACAGCCATGGCGGATTCGGGGCGATCTCCACTCGAGGTCCAGGAATCGGTACGTCTCGTACGCATCCAACTGACCGGTGCCGACATGCTGGACAAGGTCGTCGCCGCCGGCTTCGACCTCGAGCACGGCCTCCGGCGCGTGCCCAACGGCATCGAGGGCGAGGCGGTGGTGACCGCCGCGCAGACCGCCGAACTTGAGGCGATGGGCGTCGACATCCTCGGCGACAACGAGGGCTTCGCCTGGAGTGCAGAGGCCGACGGCGGCATCCAGGCCCTCCGTACGCAGGCTGACCAGCCGCACGGCCACGAGGCGACGGTACGGATCGTCCGCGCCGACTGGTTCACCACGAAGGGTCAGGGTTTCCTCTACGTCGAGGCGCGCACCACCGAAGGGCAGCAGGCGGACCCGATCGTCACGATGCAGCTCGAGAACAACTCGGGCCCGCGCACCTCGTTCGGCTTCGCCCGGACGATGAGCCGGTTCGTCGACTCCGGGCAGTACATGTTCCACCGGAACCTGTTCAAGCTCGACGCGCGCCCGAACCAGATCCGGGTCACGAGCTCGACCGGCGGCGTCACCACCGGCGACGTCTCCGACTGGCTGGAGGATGCTCCGCCGCCGCTGACGGAGAATCTGGGTTACCAGTCCGACTTCGTCGACGGTTACCGCAACCCGCAGCAGCTCTACAGCCGCGCCAAGGAGATCGCCCAGCAGTACCCGGACATCGCTGAGATCGTCTACCTGCCGAACCAGACGAACGGCTACCAGCGCAAGGCACAGGCCACGATCGGTGGCACCGGGCCGTCCGCGGTTGTCGTCAGCTCGGCGGCGTGGGGCCATGAGGGTGGCAACGACATCACCGTCGAGTTCGTGGAGCGGCCAGAGGCGAACCTCCCGCTCAGCGTCGAGGTGGCGGGCAAGGCGATCCGCGTCCTCCTCGCGAAGGACGCCTCCGCAGGTGTCGCGAGTACGGCTACCGAGGTGGCGGCGGCGTTGGAGGCCCAGTCCCAGGGCCTCATCGACCGGGCGCACCCGTACCGGACCAACGCGGGCACCGGCATCGTCGCGCCGACGTCCGGCCCGGTCGCGCTGACCGACTTCCTCGACCAGAAGCGCGTCGGCGCACCGGAGGGTGAGGTGCCGCGTGGGCCGGTCACGATCCCCGTCCTGCGGATCGGTAAGTACCGCGACGGCAGGAACCCCGGCGTACTGATCCAGGCACAGGACCACGCCCGCGAGTGGGTGCCCGCGACGACCTCACTGGAGTCGGCCGAGCGTCTGGTGCACAACTACAAGACGGACAAGGAAACCAAGAAGATCGTCGAGAGCACCGACGTCTTCTTCATCCTGTCCAACAACCCCGATGGGGCGAACTACAGCTTCTACAACTTCGCCTCGCAGCGCCGGAACATGACGAACCACTGCCCGGATGCGAACGCCGATCCGGCCCGGCGTAACTCCTGGGGCGTCGACCTGAACCGGAACTACCGGGTCGGGTCGGGTCACGACGGCTACTCGGGTGCGTCGACCAGCTGTGTCAGCGACACCTACCAGGGCCCGGAAGAGCTGTCCGAGCCCGAGTCGAAGAACATCATCTGGCTGGTCGAGAAGTACTCGAACATCAAGTTCATGATGTCGGTGCACTCCAACGGCGGCCAACTGTTCTGGCAGCCCGGTGCCTACATCGCGGACGGGCGGATCACCACGCCGCGCCCGCCGCTGGGAGACGAGGCGTTCTACTGGCAGTCGGCCGGCAGGATCCTGTCGCAGGTCAAGGCGCACCGGGAAACCGTCGTCACGCCGGAGAACGTCGGCGGCTCATCGGATGTCCTCTACTCCTCCGCGGGTAACGTGCGCGAGGACCTGTACCACACCTATGGGGTCTACGCCTTCGGTTGGGAGGTCGGCGGCTCGGTCTACAACCCGGCCACCGGCAACTGGCAGGGCGGATCGTTCCAGCCGGTGTGGGAGGGCGATCCGAACCTCGTCAGCGGCCACGCCGAGACGATGGAGTACGCCAACGGAATCATGGAGATGTTCCGGGTCGCGGCGGACTGGGGCAAGGACAAGAAGGACCCGACGTCCAAGCTCGTTCCCGGCGGCGGGAAATACTCCAAGCCCGTCGACGTGCGCTTCGAGACGAACGAGCCGGCCACCATCTACTACACGACGGACGGCAGCCGGCCGACCCTCCAGTCGCCGCGTTACGAAGCGACCGAGTTCCGGGAGCCGGGCGAGGTGTTCCACCTGACCGAGACGACGACGTTCCACTGGTTCTCGGTCGACGCGGCGGGCAACATCGAGCAGAACTACGACCCGACGAAGAACGACAGGCGCAACAACTACCGCAAGGCGACGATCACGATCCGCACGAAGTAGGCGCCCACCTGGTCCGGGCGGAATCGCGGGTCAGTCATGTGACCCGATTGGCTCAGATCGGTCCGCCGGTACAGGTTCTGGTTCTCCTGCAGGACCTGTACCGGCGGACCTCACGACGGCTCTCTCGCAGAGCCTGACGCTAGGTCGGTGGCGTCAGCGAGGACGACGGCGGGCGTGCTTGTCCCCGAGAGTGGTGGGCAGGAAGAGGATGTCCTGCTGGTTGAGGTTCACCCCGGGCGGAACGATCTCGTCGATCCGGTCCAGCACGTCGTCGCTGAGTTCGATGTCGGCGCCGGCGAGCAGATCGGTGAGCTGCGCCGGGGTGCGAGGACCGATGAGGACCGAGGTGATCGCCGGGTGGGTCAGCACAAAGGCGACGGCCAGATGGGACATCTTCAGGCCCGCTTCGGCCGCCAACTCGGTGAGCTTCCCGACGGCCTCCGCCTTCGCCTGGTTTCCCGGTTCGGTCTGGTCGAACAGCCGCGTCGCGGCTCCCGCGTTACGGTGACCCGCTGTCGGGTCGGCCCGGCCGGAGAGCCAGCCGGAGCCGAGCGGGCCGAAGGTCAGCACACCCATCCCGTACCGCTGGGCGGTGGGCAGTGTCGTGGCCTCGATGCCGCGCAACAGGATGTTGTACGGCGGCTGCTCGGACCGGAAGCGCTGGTGGTTACGCCGCTCGGCGACCCACTGCGCCTCGACGATCTGCTCCGGGTGGAACAGTGACGAGCCGATCGTGCGCACCTTGCCGGCCCGGATCAGGTCCGACAGCGCCGAAAGCGTCTCGTCGGGGTCGGTGTCCGGATCCCACCGGTGCATCTGGTAGAGATCGATGTAGTCGGTACCGAGGCGGCGCAGACTCCCTTCCACCGCCTGCATGATCCACCGGCGGGAGCCACCTCGGTGGTTGGTGTCCGATCCCATCGGCAGCGCGAATTTGGTAGCGAGGACGACCTCGTCACGCCGCCCCTTCAGCGCCTTGCCGACGATCTCCTCGCTCTCGCCCGCGGAATAGACGTCCGCGGTGTCGATGAAGTTGATGCCCGCGTCCAGCGCGGTATGAATCAAACCCACTGATTCGTCGTGATCGGTGTTACCCATCGCGCCGAGCATCATGGCGCCGAGCGCGAATCCGCTCACCGACATGCCCGTGCCACCGAGGATTCTGCGTTTCATGGTGTGCTCTCCACTGCTTTGAAGGCCTCAGCCCAGTCAAGCACCGCAGCGGGCTCATTTCCCGCAATGCGGGAGGTACCAGTGGACCCCCTCACGACGGGTTGCAAAGGCCCAGGCGGAATAGTCTGGAGGTCATGAGCGGTGGCAATGCGGACCTTCGGGCGTTTCTGTGGGCACGGCGGGCACGGCTCGCGCCCGAGCAGGCGGGACTGTCCGCGCGGCCGGGCACCCGCCGAGTGCCAGGGCTACGCCGTGAGGAGGTGGCCCGCCTTGCCGGGGTGAGCACCGATTACTACATCCAGCTGGAGCGCGGTCATAACCTGAACGTCTCCGAGTCGGTGCTCAAGGCCGTGGCCCGCGCTCTACAACTGGACGAGACCGAACGCAGCCACCTCCTCGCGCTGGCGAGATTTCGACGGTCGCCATCCGGGCACCAACTGATGCCGGCGCAGCGCGTGCGACCCAGCCTGCGGCACACCCTCGACGCACTCGAGGTGCCTGCGCTCGTGATCGGGCGCCGCTGCGACGTATTGGCCACCAACGCGCTGGCCCGTGCCCTCTTCACCGATTTCGACGCGCTACCGCCCCGACGTCGCAATCTCGCCAGGTTCCTCTTCCTGGACGACGCGGCGCGGCAGCTCTACCTCGACTGGCCGGAAGTCGCCCGCAGTGCCGTCGCCAGCCTGCATCTCTACGCGGGGCGCAATCCGGACGACGCCCAACTCGCCGAACTGGTCCACGAGTTGTCGGAACGTGACCCGGATTTCCGCCGCTGGTGGGCCGACCACGACGTGCATCGACACACCTACGGTGCCCAACGCTTCCACCACCCGGTCGTCGGCGAGTTGATTCTCAACTACGAGGCGTTCGCCCACGCCGCCGATTCAGAGCAAGTCCTCGGGCTGTACACCGCCGAAGGCGGATCCCGCTCTGAGCAGGCCCTGCGCCTCCTGGTGAACCACCCGGCCATCCCGACGACAGCGGAACACGACCGCGTCGGCGTTGGACCTGCCCCGGACGGACGTCACCTCTAGGCGTGCGACCAGGTCGAGGCATGCGCGATCCCGCAACGGGCGGGCGGTTGGACGAGGTCGTTGATCAAGCCGAGAGGATGACTTTGGCTGCCCTGAGCTGACCGATCGTCGACGGATGTGAATATAACGCCGTTCTGCCCGGTCGCTGTGGTCAGAAGTTGGAGCTGATGGAAGGGCTCCGCTCGCCGGGCTCGCTTGATTAGCTGCTTCAGCGCGTCGTCGACAGCGTGGTCACTCTCGGTGAGGCGGTCCGGTGCAACGTCCTGACCTTCTGAGACATGGGTGGGATCGGTGGCACCACGTTCTCGATGCGGCTGGAGCGTTGGGGGAGGCATCATGCCGGATCGGCAGGCGTACGAGGCGAGCGTGGCGGACTGGCCCCGACTGCGCGCCTATGCCAAGCGGGTGGCGCGGGATACACGCAAGCCGCAGGAGGGCTCCATCAGCTACACGACGACGGAGTATCAGACCGTCGAGAAGGAGCGTGTGCGCAAGTCCGGCCCGTTCGGGCTGTTCACGCGTAGGGAGCTGACCTCCCAGCAGCAGCCGGTCACGAGGCGGATCGGCGTCGTCGGCGGCCACTGGGCACTCGACCGCCGTAACTACCACATCGAACGGAACACCCGGCTGCGCGGCGGCACGCACCAGGAGATCACCTACGAACAACACACCTTCCTCCTCCTGCCGGACGGCGCCCTGAAGCATGTCGTCCTCTGGGAGGAGGAGGTCATGCACGTTGAGCGGGGCGTGACGAGTGCCTTCGTCAAACACTCCCATTCCGTCGTTGACGTCGGTGACTCGCAGTTGAGGTCGTTCGACTTTGAGAAGACGTACGCCGAGCACGGCACGCACGGCCGCGGCACGAAGACGTGGGGTGATCGCGAGCCCGGCAGAAGACTCCTCGTCCACGCCAGGGGCGTTGGCCTGTCTCTCGCCCTGAAACGGCTGCTCTAAGGCAGTCGCGGAGGACATGGCGGACCGGTCCGACCGGGGGCACTGGTAGTCACCCGGGTTGCGCTCGTACCGGAGCCGTTGGTCGTAGTGTTCCGGTATGGCACAACGACTCGTCAGCGTATGGCAACCGTTCTTCCTCAGTAGCGAGAGTCAGGGCGCGGCCATCGATGCCGCGACCGAGTTGGAGGAACTTGGCTACTCCCGGCTCTGGTTCTCGGGCGGTTTCGGCGACAACGTCGCCCCACGCTTCCGGGAGATCCTGGACGGGACCAGGCACATCGGGGTCGCGTCGGGGATCGTGAGCATCTGGCACTCGTCGCCCCCTCAGGTGGCCGCGTTCGCACAGGACGCGGAGCGGGCTCATCCCGGCCGATTCCTGCTCGGCCTCGGTGCCAGCCACGCGGTGCTGCTGGAAGGCAGCGGCACCGACTACCGCAAGCCGTACTCGAAGATGGTGGAGTATCTGGACGGTCTCGACGCGGCCGGCCTTCCTCCCGAGCGGCGGATCCTGGCCGCACTCGGCCCGCGGATGCTCGAACTCGCCCGCGACCGTTCAGCCGGAGCGCACCCGTACTTCGTCCCTGCCGAGCACACCGCCGAGGCCCGGGCGGCAATCGGGCCGGACCGGTTGCTCGCTACCGAGGTCGCGGTGGTCCTCGACGCGAACGCCACCACCGCGCGCGCCACCGCGCGGCAGTACGCGAGCGGATACCTGGCACTGCCGAACTACACCAACAACCTGCGGCGGTTCGGTTGGACCGACGAGGACTTGGTCGCGGGCGGCAGCGACCGCCTCGTCGACGCTCTGATCCCCTGGGGCACGGTCGAGCAGGTCGCGGCCGGGCTGGAGCAGCACTACCAGGCCGGCGCGGACGAGGTGGCGATCCAGGTACTCAACGGCGGCGACGCCACGACATTCCCCGCCGACGCCTTCCGCACTCTCGCCGCCGCCCTGATCTGACGTCTTCGAAAGCGCCGTCCGCCGTGGCACGCACCACTCCTGGCCAGGCAACCAGCGGTCCGTAGGATTGCGGCCATGGCCAGTGCCTCCGCGTCCGCCGACCACCGCCGGGCCGAACTGCGCGACTTCCTGCGTAGTCGCCGAGAGCGGGTCTCGCCCGCCGACGTCGGTATGCCCAGTGGCGGCCGGCGGCGCACGCCGGGGTTGCGCCGGGAGGAGGTCGCGGTGCTGGCCGGCGTCGGGGTGTCCTGGTACACCTGGCTGGAACAGGGCCGTGACATCAACGTGTCCGAGGACGTCCTCGACGCGATCGGGCGCACGCTGCGGCTGGAGGCAATCGAGCGCGCGCACCTCTACCGTCTGGCTGGACTCAATCCGCCCGAGGCACCGCCCACGCCGGCGGTGCCCGCGTCGCCCGAGCTGCGACGGCTGCTCTGCGCCTGGTCGCCTCGCCCGGCCTACGTCCGCGACCGACACTGGAACTTCACGGCGGTGAACGACGCGGCCCGGGCGGTGTTCGGCTACGGCGAGACCGACCACAACTGCCTGGTCTCCTTCTTCACCAACAACCGCTACCGAGTGGTGCACCGGCACTGGACGCAGACGGCACCCGAGGTGGCCGCCGGCTTCCGCGCCGACGCCGCGCGTTACCCGGACGATCCGGAGTTCGCGCGCATCGCCGCCGACCTGGCCACGGTCAGTCCGGAGTTCGCCGAGTTGTGGGCGCGCCACGACGTCGCCGAGCACACCAGTGCGGTCAAGGCGGTCGACCACCCCGAGGCAGGCATGCTCCTGTTCGACGCCACACTGCTGCCGTTGCCTGACCACCCCGGAAGTCACCTGATCCTGCACAATCCGCGTCCAGGCAGCGGCACGGAGGAGCGGTTGGAACGGCTCATGCGCGAGCGCAGCCTGGTGGTGGCACACCCCGGATAAGCCGACACTGTCTGGTGCCGCACCGGCAACCCAGGATGGTCGTCATGAACAGCGACACCATGCGGATGACGGCAGTGACGATCCCCGGCTTCGGTGCGGCCGACGTGCTTCGCCGCGACGAGATGACAGTTCCCGAGCCTGGGCCGGGCGAGGTGAGCATCGACGTGGCGTACGCGGGCGCCAACTTCGCCGAGGTCCTCTACCGGCGCGGCGTCGTCGACGTACGACTGCCGTTCGTGCCCGGCATCGAGGTCGCCGGTCGGATTCGGGCCGTCGGCGCGGGCGTGGACAGCGTGGCGGTGGGCCAGCCGGTGGCGGCGCTCACCATTGTCAACAGCGGCGGCTACGCCGAGGTGGCCGTGACCGCCGCCGACCTGGTCGCCCCACTGGACGGCCTGGATCTCGGGCTTGACCTCGCGGCGGCCCTGCCGTCCAACAGCACCACCGCGTTCCTGGTGCTCGACCGCGTCGCCCGCATCGCGCCCGGCGAACGGGTGCTGGTGCACGCCGCCGCCGGGGGCGTCGGCAGCCAACTCGGCCAGGTCGCGCGGCTGCTGGGCGCCGGCCGGGTGGTGGGCACCGTCGGTAGCACCGCCAAGATCGAAACCGCGATGGGCTTCGGCTACGACGAGGTGGTCCCCCGCGACCAGCTCGCCGATGTCGGTGAGTTCGACATCGTGGTCGACATGGTCGGCGGCGTGACCCGCCGGGCCAGCCTGGACCTACTGGCGCCGATGGGACGCCTGGTCGTCATGGGCAACGCCTCCGGCAGCGACGACGTCGGGATCCCCGCGAACGAACTGTGGTTCACCAACAAGACCGTCTCCGGTTTCAATCTCGCCGCCTTCGCCGCCGCGTACCCCCACGAGGCGGGACGGGCGCTGCGCCGCGCGGTCGCCGCCGCGGCGAAGGGCGACCTACGAGTACGAGTCGAGACGCTCCCCCTCGACCGGGCCGCCGACGCCCACCGCCGCATCGAGTCCGGTACGACCACCGGCAAGCTCGTCCTTCAGGTGGCTGGCGGGCTCAAGGCGCTTCCCCCCAACCTCAATCAATTTTTCCGGACGCCAACACATTGACCAGCGTCTTTGTATGCTGACCCGATCCTTGGACGAAATAATCGGGGTGAAACCGGTGCGGCCCGCTAGTTTTCGACATTATGCTGCCGCATAACCGCATCGGCGGCCCACACCCACGTCGTGCCGGCCGTCGCGATCACGCACAACGCGTCGACCGCCGGTCTTCACCACCGCCGACGCCGATTGGAGCATCCGATGACCTGGCGTCCGACAACTGCCGCGCTGGCCGGTCTGTGCCTCGCGTTCAGCACCGCAACATTCCCCACCGGTGCCGCCGCCACGCCCCCAGAAACCCCACGCGCTGTCCATGTTAGCGCTCACGCCGCAGTGACCACGGCCGGTGGGACGCTCGCCGGTCCGCCCGGCACGCCGCCCGGCGTCTGCCCGGCAGGGGCCGGATACGGCCCACCGCTGCCGAGCAGTTCCGTCGTGGCCCCAAAGATCCACAGTGGATTCTCATTCCTGGAGGGGCCGGTCTGGGTCGCCGACGGCGGCTATCTGCTGATGTCAGACATGGCCGCCGGTTCCGGGCCGTACAACGTCCAACCGTCGACGATCCGCCGGTTCACCCCACCGGCGACCTTCGACACGTTCATCGCCAACGCCGGCAGCAACGGTCTGGCGCTCAGCGCCGACGCCCAGCAGCTCATCGCGGCCACCCACGACCAGCGGAACCTCTCCGCATACCGGCTGAGCGACCGGACCCGCAGCACCGTCGCGGCGAACTATCAGGGCCGGGCGTTCAACTCGCCCAACGACGTCGCGGTCCGCTCGGATGGCGTTACCTATTTCACCGACCCCAACTTCCAGCGAGGCAACCGCTCGGACCAGATGAACGGGCGTACCAGTGTCTTCCGCGTTTCCAACGGCCAGGTGTCGCTGGTAGACGACCGGCTGCGCCAGCCCAACGGCATCGCGCTCTCACCGGACGGAACGGCGCTGTACGTGGGCGCATACTCCGAGAACAGGATTTACAAGTACGCCGTCCAGCCCGACGGCAGCACCGGCGCCCGCAGCGTCTTCGTGAGCTACCTCGGCGGTCCAGACGGCGTCACGATCGACTGCGCCGGCAACGTGTACTGGGCGTCGGGCTCAGACGCCCTGGTCCACGTCTACTCCCCCGCGGGCACCCAGCTCGGCACCATCCGGGCCGGCACCTCCGGTACGACCAACGTGGCGTTCGGCGGCCCCGACCGGCAGACCCTCTACATCACCTCGGGCCCGAGGAACGACTCCGGCCTGTACAGCGTGCGACTCAACATTCCCGGATACCCGTACTGATCAGGAACCTCGACAAGGCGGTCAGGCCGTCGTCGCCAGCGCCGGCCTGGCTGTCATGACCAGATACTCGAGTTCCAGCCGGAAGAGGTCGCCGTCGGTCACCCCACGTTCGCCGACGAACGAGCGCAGGGCTGCGCACATGACCTCCCATCGGCCCTGCGCCACGAGCCGGTCCCGTTCCGCGACGACGTGCCCGGCGGTCTCGATGAGCAGGCTGGTCGCCGCGTCGCCGTCGGGAAACGTCAGGTGCAACCGGTGGGCATCCGTCGAAACGACGTGCAGTCCGGCCGCCTCCAGGAGCCGGCCGGCCGACTTCCGGTCGCCCCATCGGCTCGGCGGGACGCTTCCGGGCGGTGGAGGTGGCAGAAAACCGCCGAAAACCTGTCCCATGGCCGGCAGAAGGTCGCCCGGCGTCCAGGCGGCCAACGCCACCCGGCCGGCGGGAGCGCACACCCGGCTCAACTCCCGCGCGGCCACGTCATGGTCGCTCGCGTACATGACGCCGAACACCGACAACACCACATCGGCCGAGTCGTCCGGCAGGGGCAACCGGATCGCGTCACCGAGTCGCCAATCGACCGTCAGGCCGGCATCCGTGGCGCGGCGCCCGGCAAGCGCCAGCAAAGCGGGCTCAAGGTCCACCCCGGTCGTACGCGCTCCGCACCGGGCGGCCAGCACCGCGGCGTTGCCCGTGCCGGTGGCCACATCGAGCACCCGGTCATCCGGCCGAACCCCGGCCGCCGCCACCACGGCTTCGGCGGCCGGCATCAACAGCCGGGCCATCGCGGGGTAGTCGCCGACACCCCAGGTGGTTGCGAATGTACGCACCAGGCCTCCCTGATCGCAGGAAGGCGCCCTTGGGTCGGATGCTCCGGGCGAGCGTGGCGGACCCGGTCCGTCGCAGCGCCTCTCACCCAGCATCGTCGACCATAGATTCATTTCGGTTGCCCCGGCAACCCCTGGCCGCTGAGCGTACGGCCGATACCGTTCAACTCGACGGGGAGGGCCGATGACGAAACATGCTGTCCGGGCGGCGCGGATGTTCGACGGTGAGCGGCTCGTGGACGGCGGGGTGCTGGTCCTGCTGGACGACGGATGGATCGCCGACGTGCACCAGGGTCGGGCCGAGGCACCGGAAGGCTGGCCGGTACGCGAAGAGCCGGACGGCACCCTGCTGCCCGGCTTGGTCGACGCGCACGTACACCTGTGCGCCGATGCCGGGCCGGACGCGCTCGGCCGGCTCGCTGAGCGTCCCGAGACGGACCTCGACACGGTCATCGAAGCGTCACTGCGCGCGCACCTGGCGGCCGGCGTCACGACCGTCCGGGACCTGGGCGACCGCCGCGACGCCGTGCTCCGCTGGCGGGGCCGGGAGGTGCCCGACGGCCTACCAACGGTGGTGGGGTCGGGCGCGCCGGTCACCAGTGTCGGCGGACACTGCTGGTCGTTGGGTGGCGAGGCGAGCGGTGTCGACGGGATCCGCGAGGCCGTGCGCCGACGGGCGGCGGCCGGCACCGACCTGGTGAAGGTCATGGCCAGCGGCGGCGTGTTCACCCCCGGCACCGACACCACCCGGCCACAGTTCACCGACCAGGAGCTGATCGCCGCGCTGACCCAGGCGCACAATCTCGACCTGCCGGTGACCGCGCACGCCCACGCGCTCAGCGCGGTCGAGCAGGCACTGCGCGTCGGCGTCGACGGCATCGAGCACTGCACGTGCGTGACGGCGGCCGGCGCCCACGTACCCGACGAGCTCGCGGACCGCCTGGCCGCAGCCGGGGTGGCGGTCTGTGCCACCCTCGGCACCGACCCGGCCGTGGTCGCGCCGCCGGAGGTGGTGGCGATGGCGGCGCGGGCCGGGCTCAGCGAGGCTGCGCTAGGCGACGGCGCCGCCACCCTGCATCGGGCCGGGGTCCGCCTGGTGGCCGGTTCGGACGCGGGGCTCGGCCCCGCGAAGCCGCACGGCATCCTGCCGGAGACGCTCATCGAGTACGTCGCGTGCGGCATCCCCGCCACCGCCGCTCTCACCGCAGCCACCTCGGTCGGCGCGCAGGTGTGCGGCCTGGGGCAGCGCAAGGGCCGTGTCCGTCCCGGATTCGAGGCCGACCTGCTGGTCGTGGCCGGCGACCCGACGAGAGACATCACGGTACTGCGCCGGCCGCTCGCCGTGTACCGCGCCGGCGAACCCTCCTGAGCCCCTCCCCGCGTACCTTGTTGCGGTGACCACCATCGCGAGAGTGCCGCTCACGGCCCGTACGGTGCGGCTGCTCATGCCGGTGGCCGCGCTGCTGGTCCTCGGCCTCGCGCTGCTGATCCGCGCCGTCGACGACGGTGCGCTGCGGCAGTACTCCGGCACCGCGCTGTACGCGTCGATGGTCTGGACCGCGGTGCTGTTCCTGTGGCCGCGCATGGCGCCGCTGTCGGCCGGGGCCGTCGCCACCGCCTTCTGCTGGACAGTGGAGCTCGCGCAGCTGACCGGGGTGCCGGCCGAGTTGTCGGCGCGGAGCCTGGCCGCGAGACTGGCGCTGGGTGTGCAGTTCGACCCCGTCGACTTGGCCTGGTACCCGGTCGGCGTGGTCCCCCTGATGGTGCTGCACCACCTCCTACGCGCCCGCCACCGCCGCAACCACCACGCGACGTCATCCCCCGCACCCATAGCTGACCGCACCGCTGCTCGTGGTGAAGGTGCTCCGGGGCCCGTCCGCTGAGAAGATTGTCGACATGTGGAACCGGGACCTCGACGTACTGGTACCGATGTGGCAGGGCGCGGATGACATCCGCGTGCACGAGGGAGCGGCTGACCGGCGCGCTTTCCACCTGATGCGTTCAGCGGCGGTGCTCAGGACGAGCGGAGCTGCTCGCGGAACCAGGCCCGATCGGGGTTCACGACGGCCTGACCGGCGAGCACGATGGTGGGCACCGTCTCGTTGCCGTCGGCTACCGCCCGGACGGCGGCAGCACCCGCCGGATCGTGCCAGATGTCTACCCAGTGCGCCCGCCGGGCGAGCCGACCCAGGGAGAACCGGAGCTGGAGGCAGTAGCGACAACCAGGACGCCAGTACACGATCGGCCGGCCGTCCGCCGCGCTGGCCCGCTGCGCTTCGGCAGCCTCCACCGAGCGGGGGAAGGCCCACGGCGACAGCAGCAGTGCCAGCGCCAAGAAGATCAGCAACTCGACGCCGCCGACGACAGGTAGACCGTCGGCCAGTTGCGAAACCGCCACCAGCACGCCGCACACCGCCATCAGGATCGCAAAAGTCCATCGCCGCAGCACGCCGGCGACTCTACCGCCAGGTACGGGCTTGCTCGAACACGCCCGCACACTGTCGTGTGTAATCTCGCAAACGGCGGCGTACCCATGTCGGGCCTTGTTTCCTCGACCGCGCCACCTCGACGGCAATGATTCGGTTGCCTGGAGCGGGCAGCAGACGTGGTCCGAACGGGGTATCCGTGGCACTTGGCAGCGAGCAACGCCGTGCAGAACGCAAGCCGCGCATCGAGGGGCTGTTCGCCGGGCGGCAGGTCGAAGCCGCGCTCGACCTACTGCACCTGATGGATATGGCCTGGCACGACTGCTACGGCCCACGAGAGTTGGAGGTTCCGCCGGCCGTGCTGGACGATGTCCTGCTGCTGGCGGAAGGTGACCTCGCCGCCCTGATCGTGGTGGCTCGCGAGGCAGTCATCGACTTCCGTGACGTCCGGGTCGCTGCCGACGCACGACGCGCGACAGGTCGGTAGCGGCGCGCGGGCCGGTTCGGCACGGCGGGTCCGACCGGTGGCGACGCCCGTCTATACGCCATCGGTCGGGCGCTGGCTATCCCCCAACGGCTGCTCTCGACGTGCCGCCACGTGCGCTCTCCATGGCCGGTGCGGGCGACTGGTTGACGTCCCGGCCAAGAGCGAGCCGCACGTCAGCTGCCCGACAGTCCCGCCGAGGATCGCCTGCGTACGATCGCCCGCGCTGGATATGGGAGGTAGACGTGTCGTTCTTCAAGAAGCGAAGCGCTCAACCGGCGACAACCCACCAGGTCGCTGCACCGCCGGCACCCCGGCACCCCGAGTCGGCATCGGCGCTCCTCAACGTTTTGTCGGCCGGACTGGAGAGCGTGCTGCCGGACGGTCGCCGTGCGGGCATCTCGGCGGCCCTCGGCGGCCCGGTCGATTCCTCGGCGGACTACGAGAGTCGGCGCGCGTATCTGGCGCTCGATTGGCTGGTCCGCACCTGGACTCCGCGATGGACGAGGTTCGTCCCCGGCGTCGGCGAGGAACTGGCGGCCAGACTCGAAGGGTTGCCGGCGATCACCGACCTCGCCACGGCTGAGGCCGCGGGCAACTTCGTCGGAGTGCTGGCAAGCACTCCCGCCCAGGCTGAGAAGACGATCGCCGAGTACCGGGGCAACATCTTCGACGAAGCGGCCGCGACGGCGGCGCGGAAGGCGGCGAGCAGAGTGTGCGCCGAGTCGGCGGGCACCGCCGTGGCCAACGCCGCCGCGTCGACCGTCCCCGATGCGTGCTCGGCCGCGCGGACGGATGTCGCCCTGACCGGCGTGATCGCGATCGCGCTCCTGGTCAGTCTGGACGGGGTGGCTCCCTACATTCAGCACTGGGCGTCCGGTCCGGGCGAGGTCGACGCGAAGATACTCTCCATTCGGGCGCTGGCGCCGCACGCCGCGTGGCGTTCACTCGAATCGACGGCCGAGTCCCTGCAACAGTCGGCGCTGCAGCTTCATCGCAGTCTGGTGGAGTTGCGCTAGGGAAACCTCAAGTCGGCTGCCGGGTAGCCGGCGGTCGTACTTTGGGACGATCTGCGGCAGCACCGCCGTTCGTACGATGGTCCTATGCACCCTCGCCTGCACGCTGTGTTGGCCGAGCCGCGCGTCTCGCCTGCACCATCCCGCGTGTGGCGCGACTGGGCGGTGGTCGCGGTCGTCGCGCCAGCGGTCGTGGTGGAAGGGATCATGCGGCCCGATCTGCCGTGGCGGGTGGGCTGCGTCGTCGTCGCGCTCGCGCTGCTGCCCACGTTCCTGTGGCGGCGTACCCACCCACTCGCGACGGTGGCCATCGCGTTCGGCTGCACAACGGTCGCCCCGTTCGTGCTGCCCGGCGACCCCTGCCAGATGTTCACGGCGAGCTTCCTGGTGCTCCTGGTCTACGCGCTGTTCCGCTGGGGCTCCGGCCGGGATGCCGTGATCGGTTCGTTCTTCGTGGTGGCCAAGGTGACCGCCGCCGGCCTGGTCGGCTCGATCGACGGTGGCGAACTGGTCGCCGGCTTCGCGGTGATGTTCGCCGCCGCCACACTGGGTGCCGCGATCCGCTTCCGCGCCGCCGCCCGCCTGCGCGAACTCGATCAGGTGAAGCTGCTGGAGCGCGA
Organism: Micromonospora luteifusca; assembly: GCF_016907275.1. Classification (NCBI taxonomy): domain Bacteria; kingdom Bacillati; phylum Actinomycetota; class Actinomycetes; order Micromonosporales; family Micromonosporaceae; genus Micromonospora; species Micromonospora luteifusca. The sequence goes on along the minus strand of NZ_JAFBBP010000001.1, from coordinate 6,282,717 downwards.
GCGTCTCGCCCGTGACCTGCACGACACGGTGGCCCACCACGTGTCGGCGATGGCGATCCGCGCGCAGGCCGGCATCGCGGCGTCGGCGAGCCAGCCGGGCTCCGCCGTCGAGGCGCTGCACGCCATCGAGGCCGAGGCGTCCCGTGCCCTCGCCGAGATGCGCGCGATGGTCCGCGTCCTGCGCCGCGACCAGCCCGCCGACCTGGGGCCCAGCCCGCAGGTCGCCGACATCGAGCGGCTCGCCGGCCGCTTCCGCACTGGGCCGGCCGTCGACGTGGATCTCCGCGGTGACCTCGGCGACATCCCGCCCACGGTGGGCTCCGCGCTCTACCGGCTGGCCCAGGAGTCGGTCACCAATGCCCGTCGCCACGCCCGCCACGCCACCCGCATCGAGGTCAGCGTCGCGGCCGACGACACCTCCGTGCGCCTGCGGGTCAGCGACGATGGCGAGGCCGGCGCCAGCCGCCAAACCGGCTCCCCCGGTTTCGGCCTGGTGGGCATGATGGAGCGCGCCGACCTGCTCGGCGGCACCTGCGAGGCCGGCCCGAATCCCGACCGTGGGTGGACCGTCACGGCGGTGCTCCCACGCGAGGGGGTCGGCGCGTGACGGTACGCGTGCTCGTGGCCGACGACCAGGAGATCGTCCGCACCGGCCTCACCATCATCTTGAACACGCAGCCCGGCATCGAGGTCGTCGGTGGGGCTGGCGACGGCCGTCAGGCGGTCGAGCTCGCCCGGCGGCTCCGCCCCGACGTGTGTCTCTTCGACATTCGGATGCCGGGCATGGACGGCATCGAGGCCACCCGGGCGCTCGCTGGGCCATCGGTCGCGGAGCCGCTCGCGGTTGTCGTCATCACGACCTTCGACCTCGACGAGTACGTGTACGCGGCGCTGCGTGCCGGCGCCCGTGGCTTCCTGCTCAAGGAGGCTGGTCCGGCCCTGCTCAGCCAGGCCGTGCACGCGGCCGCCAACGGGGATGCTCTGATCGCGCCGAGCGTCACCACGCGGCTGCTGAAGGCGTTCGCTGACGCGGGTCCCGCCGCGCCGCGGAAGCAGCCCGTCGAGGCGCTCACCGACCGGGAGGAGCAGGTCCTGGTCGCCGTCGCGCGGGGCCGCACCAACAAGGAGATCGCCGACGAGCTCTACATCACGTTGAGCACGGTCAAGTCGCACGTCACCAGCCTGATGATGAAGCTCGGGGTGCGTAACCGGGTCGAGGTGGCGATGTGGGCGTACGAGACCAACCGCGGACGGGCGCGCTGGTGACGGAGCCGATGTCGACCGGCCGACCATCGACGTAAGTACGACGACGGGGTAGGACCATGGGCCGGCCCGATTGCGGCCCATGTGCCGATGAGCAGGGGCGGCGCGGCGTCCACCATCGATGGCATGACGATGCGCGAGTGGCGGCTACCGGCCGCGTTGATCCTGCTGGGCCTGATACCGATGGTCGCTGGTGCGGCACGCCTTACCGAGCTGGGCACCGGACCGGAGGTCACCTCAGCGAACGCTCGCTTCGTCGCCGACCCGCTGCCGGTGGTACTGCACATCGTCGGCGCGGTGGTCTACACGGTTCTCGGCGCCTTCCAGTTCGTGCCCGGCCTGCGCCGCCACCGCTGGCACCGCCTCGCCGGTCGGGTGCTTGTCCCCTGCGGACTGACGGTCGCGCTCACCGGCGTGTGGATGGCCTTCGCGTACGACCTTCCGGCCCACGACAACGACGCGCTCGCCGTCATGCGGCTCGTCTTCGGCTCGGCCATGGCCGGCGCGATCCTGCTCGGTTTCGCCAACGCGCTGCGCCGGCACTTTGACCAGCACCGCAGGTGGATGGTGCGCGGCTACGCGATCGGCCTGGGTGCCGGCACTCAGGCGTTCACGCACGCGCCGTACCTCCTCGCGACCGGCGAACAGCCCGACGGCAACGTCCGGGCCGGGCTGGTCCTCGCCGGCTGGTTGATCAACCTTGCCGTGGCCGAGTGGTACCTGCGGCGTCCGTCCCTGAGGGTCACCGTGACAGCCCGGGCGAGGTCCACGCAGGGGACTGGAGCTTTCACCGAGTGAAAACCGCGGGGTCGTCTCCACCGACCTCGGCCCCATCCGAAGGGCGTGGCCCTCACCGGGCGCGCTGGACATCCTGGACGTGACGAGACGGCGGGTGGCTGCCGAGCCGCTGACACGGCAGCCACCCGGGACGTCACCTGTTGTGCTTCTCCTGGCAGGGCACGCAGAAGCGAGCATGTGGGAGAACCTCGAGCCGCTCCGCCGGGATGCTCTTGCGGCACTTCTCGCAGGCACCGTAGGTGCCGTCGCTGATCCGGCTCAGCGCACCGGTGATCTGCTCGATGTTGCGGCGGGTGACCACCAGCAGCGCGGCCTGGTTGTGGGCCTCGCCGGGGTCGCCGGTGTCCGCGTTGAGCTCGGTCAGTTCCCGCAACCGAGCCGTCTGTGTGGCGAAATCGTCCGCCAGGGACGCTCGCAGATCAGCCAACCAACCCTGGTCGACAACGTGATGATCGAGGCTCATGGCCTACCTCTCAAAAGGGGTGTGAAAAAGAAAAAGGGCCGAAGCTCGAATAGCTTCGCCCTAGCGGTCGTTCTGAATTGCAACGATTCCGCCGGAGGGCCTCGGCCGGTCCGCGCCGGGCTCGACAGCCTGTGCGTGGGCGCGGTCCGCGGCACGCGGACAACCGGCACCCGCATCCCGGACCTCAGGCGTGCCTCCGTCGCCACCCGGACAGCGCCGGGTGCCGCCACCTCGGTGACGGCAGGCGAACGGAAAGTCACCGGCGGCATGCCCCCACCATAGAGTGGCGATCGTCCTTATGCCAACGCCCGATTCGGGTCGTGCTCAACGGCCGTCGAGGGCGGAGGCGATCTTGGCCGGGGCGTTCAGGGGTGCCAGCTGGTCCTCGCCCAGTCCGTACCGCTGGGCGAGGTAGGCGGGGTCCTGCCAGGTGACCAGCGAGCCGGGCTGGCCGTCGTCCCGCACCATGAGTCGCATTGGCAGGTCGATGGCAATCTCGGGATGGGCCTGCATGAGTGGCGTGCCCGCCTGTGGATTGCCAAAGATGATGACCTGGGTGTCGGGCATACTCAGCCCGGCCTTGCGAGCGGCCGCCGCATGGTCGACCACCGCCGCCACCGCGGCACCCACGCGTTCCGCCTCAGCCCGCAGCGCAGAGACTGTCTCTCCGACATCGTGGGCACTCCGCCTGGTCACCAATCCGTCGTTCATGGCCGACCCCCGCTCACCGTATCGCTGGGCGAATCCATCTCATCCTGCCCGCACAGGTGGCCGGCCCGGGTGGGTTTGTCGTAAAACGGCGGCCGGCGCTTCCCTTCTCGCCGCGCAAAGGGGATGGGCAAGCATCAGCGGAATACGCGGACGGCGACCTGTTCCGCGACGTCCACCGCCAAGCCGAAGGGAAGGGGCGCGAGGATGTTCGTCCTCGCGCCCCTGCCTGGTCCGCTGGTCCCCCGTCGACACCGGCGGGAGAAGCGGGTCGCTACCTCGATCCGTTGAGACCTGCCGCCAGTGCCTCGGCAAATGACGTGTCCGCGGCGGTCCCGCTCACTCCGAGCCGCCAGGTGCCGCCAGGGAGGTCACCGAGGGGCAACGACCGTCCGCCGGGCTGCCACAGCGGTTGCCATGCGACCGATCCGCTGGGGCGGTTGAACCACCGGTTGTCCTCATTCCAGGCTGAGCCGGCGCGGTAGGCGGCCACCAACGTGGTCGTGTCGTCGGTGGCAAGTGTCCAACTGCTGAAGCCCGCGGCGTCGCCGTCCCTGTCCTGCTGGTCGGGGTCACCGAGCCGCGGCAGGGACGAGTCCAGACTCCAGGCGGCTTCCCAGACCGGAGCGGTGGTCGGGCCGGCCACGTGCCAGACGAAGCTGAGGTCCGTGGTGGCCGTATCGAACCGGAACCGCCAGTCGGTGGTCACCGGCTCGTCACCGAGGGGGATGCCGTTGAGGCTCAGGTCGGTGCCGTCGGCGGAGACGGTCACGTCCCTCGCGGCGCCCGCCACGTCTGTTGGTCCGAACGCTCCGACCGCGAGGTAGGGCGTCGTGGAGCGGGACGACGAGTCCGTGACGGGTCGGTACTCGCCACGTCCAGCGGGATCGGCGTCGTAGGAGACCAGCCGGGCCTGGGGTGCGGTCTGCACGACGGCACGGTAGTAGGGAGTGGTGACGATGCGGCCCTTCGTCACCAGCGGCGTGCGCCAGTGCAGTGGTGCCAGCGAAAGTCCACCCTGGCCCCACCCGGCACCTGTGACGTACCAGTCGCCGGTGCCGGAGTCGTCCTTGACCACCTCGGCGGCATGCGCGTTGATCTGCCCCGCCAACTGGTCGACGCTGAAATGGAAGGGGTCGGCGCTGCGGTACACGCGGGTGTCCTGGTATCCGCTCTCGCAACAGACGAAGAGGTACCACGATCCGTCGTGATGCACCACGAACGGCGATTCGGTCGGCCCGCCGAAGGTGCCGGTGGCCGGGTGTTCGAAGGCCGTCTGCCGGGCGCCCCAGTGCACCAGGTCCCTACTGGTGCGGTAGGCGACGATGTGGTTACCCCCCGCCGGTGTGCTGTTGGCGGTGTAGTACATGACCCACTGGTCGCCGACGCGGGTGACCATCGGGTCCCGGCCGTCGAAGCCGTCGGTGAACAGGGGGTTCGCCTTGTGCCGGGTCCAGGTCTTGAGATCCTTCGACGTGGCCAACTGCATCCGGTAGGCCGTGTGGTCCGCGGTGCCGCCCGCGTAGTACATGTAGTAGGTGCCACCGTGGAACAGGACGTACGGCGCCCAGATGTGGCTTTCGCCGGCGGCGGGGTCGGCCTCCAACGCGAACGGCTGCTTCGTCCAGGGTCCGCGGGGCGACGGCGCCGTGGCGTGACCGAAGAACCGCTCGTCGAGCGGGTTGGCGGGTTCGGCGTGGGTGATCGCGAAGATGTGCCACTCGCCGGTACGGCGGTCACGCACCATCGTGTGGTCGTTGTAGTACCAGCGCTCGTTCTCGCCGACGCTCGGGTCGTAGACGGGCACGAAGTCACCGGCGCCGACCACGGTCGACCGGTTCTCGTACGGCTGGTTGTCGATCGCGGGCGGGTCGGCCGCCCGAGCCGCGACCGGTGTCACGATCAGGCTCAGGGCGACCGCGACCAGCGCGGACAGCCAACCAACACGGGACGGTAGGCGGGACATCGCTTTCCTCCAGGGCTCGATGCGGGTTTGCGGTGGTGGCTTCCCGGTGGCTGATTCGCCGGCCGATCGGTGCTGCGGGCCCGCCAGCCTCAGCGGCGGACCCGCAGCACCGAAGCTGTTACTGCTTCCCGCCGAGCTCGGTGTAGACCTGGGCAGCGTTGTCCTTGGTGATCTGCGTCGTGCCGAGGGTGGTCGACTTCGGCACGTCCTTCGAGCAGTCGACCAGGATCTTCTTGGCCAGGTCGATCGCCTCGCGTCCGCCGGTCGCGTACTGGAACGTCGCCTGCAGGCGACCCTGCTCGACCGCCTTGATGCCGCCGGAGGGGACGGGCAGCGCGTCGATCCCGGTGAACTTGATCGCCGACTCCTTACCCGCGGCCTTCGCCGCCAGGTAGGCGCCCTCCGCCATCGGGTCGTTGTGCGCGTACACGGCGTCGATGTCCGGCTGGGCCTTGAGCATCGCGTCCATCACGCTCTGCCCCTTCTCCCGCAGCCACTCAGCGGTCTGGGTGGCCACGATCTCGATCTTCGGGTTGCTCGCGATGCCCTCGCGGAAGCCCTGGGCGCGCTCGGCGGCCGGGGTGGAGCCGGGCAGGCCGGAGATCTCGACGACCTTGCCGCCCTGCGGCAGCAGCGTCTTGGCGTAGTACTCCCCCGCCGCCTTGCCGATCGCCACGTTGTCGCCGCCGATGAAGGCGGTGTACGCGTCACCCTCGACCTTGCGGTCGAGCACGATGACCGGGATGCCCTTGTCGTATGCCTTCTTCACCACGGCGGTGAGCGGCTTCGCCTCGTTCGGAGAGATGATCAGCAGGTTGATCCCCTGGGAGAGGAAGTTCTCCACGTCGGCGACCTGCTTGCTGTTGTCCTGGGCCGCGTCCGAGACGACGACCTTGAACCCGGACACGGCCTTCGCGGCGGTGCTCACGTCGTCATTCATGACCTGCCGGTACGGCTCGGCGTTGTTGGCCTGCGACATGCCGATCAGGAACTCCTTGCCGCTGCCGCACTGGGCCGAGGCGTCGGTGCCGCCGTCGCCGCCGTCCTTCTCGACGCTGCATCCGGTGAGCGCGAGCGTGGTCAGTGTGAGGATCGTGATGGCTCTTCGGGTGTAACGCATGTTTCCTCCAGGGTGGTGGTGGGTCAGGCGATGCGGGGACGGAGCCTCTGCAACGCGGCGGCAGCGACGATGACCAGTCCCTTGACGACCAGCTGCACGTTCGCGTCGATGTTGTTGAGGGCGAGGATGTTGTTCAGGATCCCGAGCAGCAGGGCGCCGGCGATCGTGCCGCCCATGGATCCACTGCCACCGGCGAGACTCGTCCCGCCGATGACCACGGCCGCGATCGCGTCCAGTTCGTAGCCGGCACCGTCGTTCGGGCTGCCCTGGTTGAGCTGACCGGCGTGGATGATCCCGGCCAGCGCGGCGAGCAGGCCGGAGATCGCGAAGACGGTGACCCGGACGCGCCGTACGGGCACGCCGGAGAGTCGGGCGGCCTTCTCGTTGCCGCCGATCGCGTAGACGTGCCGTGCGAAGGCGGTGCTGCGCAGCACCAGGAGCGCGCCGACGCCGATGGCGAGGAAGATCAGGGCCGGTACCGGCAGCACTCCGTTGATGGAACCGCTCAGCAGCGAGAACGCCTCGGGAGCCTCCTGCGGTCCGTCGCCGTAGGCGATTGGAATGCCCAGCCCTCCGGACCACATCCGGGCGATGCCCCGCGCCGCTTGCAGGCCGGCCAGGGTGACGATGAAGGACTGGATCCCGAGCCGGGCGACGATCGCGCCCTGGGTGGCCCCGAACGCGGTGCCGATGAAGAGCACGATCAGGACCGTCGGCACGATGCCCAGGCCACTGTCGACCATCAACGTGGCCGATCCGACCGCGGCGAGCCCGAGCACCGCCCCGACGGAGAGGTCGATGCCGCCGATCAGGATCACGAACGTCATCCCGACCGCGATGATGCCGATCTCCGAGACCGCCCGGACGATGTTGGCGAGGTTTCCGGAGCTGAGGAACACGTTCTCGCCGTTGCGTGACGGCGAGACGGCGATCGCGATCACAAAGACGGCGACGAGCCCGAACAGGCTCTGGAACCGGAAGAAGTTGTCGACGATCGCGTGCCGGTCCTTCGGCAGTCGGATCGCCCCGCGGCGGGGCGGTGTCTCCGGCGGCGAAGCGGCGACGGTGGTGGGATTGGGCGAATTCATCCAGACTCCTTGACGTCGTCCCCGTTGGCCGCGGCGAGGATGGCTTGTTGGGTGGCGGAGGCACGGGGCAGCACGGCCACGGTGCGACCACGGTGCAGGACGACCACCCGGTCACAGAGGCTCAGCAGCTCCGGCAGCTCCGACGAGGCGAGCAGGATCGCCATGCCGGAGTCGGCGAGCCGGTGCAGCAGGTGGTAGATCTCGGCCTTGGCGCCGATGTCCACGCCCCGGGTCGGCTCGTCGAGCAGGAGTAGTTGCGGTCGCATCAGCAGCTGCTTGGCGAACACGATCTTCTGCTGGTTGCCACCGGAGAGCGTCGCCACGGGGATCGACGGTGATGCCGCCTTCACCGCCAGGGCGGTGAGTTGTTCGGCCACGGTCCGGCGCAGCAGCGGGCGGCGTACCAGCCCGAGCGTGGTCAGCGACGACAGCGCGGAGAGCACCACGTTGTCCGCCACGGAGTGCTCCAGCATCAGCCCCGCGCCGCGCCGGTCCTCGGGGACGAAGGCCACCCCGCGCGCCAGGGCTGCCCGGGGGCCGCTCGGGCGGTACGGCCGGTCGCCGATCGTCACCTGGCCGGCGCGCCGGCCGGAGCCGCCCGCGCCGAACAACGTCTCCAGCAGTTCGGTACGCCCGGCGCCCATCAACCCGGCGAGGCCGACGATCTCGCCGGAGCGCACGGCGAGATCCACGCCGGCTGGCTCGGTACGGCCGGGCACCGGCCGGCGGGGCGTCACGGCGAGCCCGCGTACGTCGAGTAGCACGTCCCCGGGCTCGTTGCGGCCCTCGCCGAAGAGCGCGTCGACCGACCGGCCGACCATGAGCTGGATGATGTCGTCGCGGGAGGCGACCCGCGGGTCGACGGTGCCGGCGACAGTGCCGTTGCGCAGCACGGTCACCCGGTCGGCGATGAGCTCGATCTCCGCCATCCGGTGCGAGATGTAGACGATGCCGACGCCGGCCCGGCGTAGCTCGGCGATCGTCGCGAAGAGCCGTTCGACCTCGGCGTCGGCCAGTGCCGCTGTCGGTTCGTCCATGATCAGGACCCGTGCGCGCAGCGACAGGGCTCGGCCGATCTCGACCAGCTGTTGCTCGCCGACGCGCAGCGACCCCACGAGCCGGCGCGGGTCCAGGTCTGCGCCGAGCGTCCGCAGGTGCGCCTCGGCCTGCCGGCGCATCTTCCGCAGGTCGACGGTGCCCAGGCGGGTGCGCGGCTCGCGCCCGAGGAACATGTTCTCCGCGATGGACAGCCCGGCCACCAGGTCCAGCTCCTGGTGGATGGTCGCGATGCCAGCGCGTTGGGCATCGGCCGGGCTGGTGAAGCTGACCGGTTCCCCGTCCACCTCGATCGTGCCGTCGTGCTCGCTGATCACCCCGGAGAGCACGTTGATCAGCGTGGACTTGCCGGCCCCGTTCTCGCCGAGCAGCGCGTGCACCTCACCGGCGGTCACGGTGAGGTCGATGTCGCGGCAGGCGTGCACGCCGCCGAACCGCTTGCCGATGCCGGTCATCCGGACCAGCGGCCGATCTGTCATACGGCACCTCGTAGCTTGTCTGCGGGATCTGCGGGTGAGGGCGGGGTCGGAGGCCCGAGTGGGCGGGCCTCCGACCCCGGGCCGTCACGAGGTGAGGCGCGCCTCGACGTAGTCGAGACCGGCCAGGTACCCGCTCGCCGCGGCGGCCTTGCCGGTCACCGTGAGGGTGAGCGTGTGCCGGCCCGCCGACAGCTCCCGCTGGCCGTAGTCCAGCGCGTCGCTGACGATCACCCCCGGCGAGTGGTACGCGTCGAACGCCTCGCCGATCTGGCTACCGTCGATCGCCACCGTGTTGGTGCCGTAGTCCCCCGCCAGCGTCTGCACCAGATGCAGCTGGTAGGTGCCGGTCGTGGGCACCTCGAACGCCACCGTCACACTCCGGTTCGGCGCGTCCGGCCGGAACCACAGCTGTGCGCTCCGCGACCAGTGGATGCCGCAGCAGTCGCCCTGGACCTCCGCCGGTGCGTCGGTGGAGACCGCGGGCAGCAGCGATTCCGCTTCGATCCGCAGCGTGTCGCCCGTGGTGGCCGATGCCGGCGCCGAGTACGGGCCGAGGTTGCCCGCGGCGTCCACCGCGCGCACCCGGTAGTGCCAGGTCTCCCGCAGGCTCAGCCCACTGTGCTCGAAGCTCGGCCGGGTCGTGACGCCCACCCGGTTCTCCGGCCCGGGCGTGAACCCGGCCTTCCGGGAGGCGAACACCTCGTAGGTCGGCGCGTACACGTCGTCGGTGGCCGGCCGCCAGGTCAGCGCCACCGCGTTGGTGGTGCCGCTGGTGGCGGTGAGCCCGGTGACCTGGGTGGGCCTGGTCTGGTCGACGAAGGGGGTGACCTCGCTCAGCACCGCGTACCGGGCCGCGGACCAGGCCGGAGCCCCGGCGGTCGGCCGCAACGTGACGGTCACCGTCGACTTGTCGTGGGTGAGCGCGGGCGGCAGCCGGAACTCGTCCTCCAACCAGCGGTGCGAACCGTTGGCCAGTGGCTGCGACCAGGTGCCGGCGTCCCGCCCGTCGACCTGCACGGCCACCGACTGGTACCCGGCGGACTGGTCGCCCACCCGGCGCAGCACCGCGCCCGTGTTGTGCGGGTCCAGGGCCACCTTGAACCGGATCGGCGTCGTGGACGCCCGGGTGTCGTCGGTGACCGGTCGGGGTGCGCCGTCGTCGCCCTCGAAGGTCGCGGTGAGTACCTCGCGCTTGCCGTCGGAGGAGTACGCGTGCGCCGACTCGCTGCCGGCGTCGCCGACGTCGACGGTGTCGGTCCAGCGCTGGCCGACGGTGTCCTGCCCGTACCAGTAGGCGGTCGAGCCGTACCGGGCCGGATCCTGGTCGCCCGGGCCGTGCTCGATGCCGAAGCGCAGGTCGGTGGCGAATGACACCGACTCGGCGAGCATCAGCCGGTACGCGCCGGTGCAGTCGTACTGGCAGCCGTAGTCGCTGACCTCGTGGGCCGGGTTGCCGTTGGTGGGCGCCGAGAACGTGCCGTGGTTGAAGTACCAGCCGCTCTCGTAGAAGTCCTCGGTCCCGGTGCCGTGGATGCTCGGGCTCTGCGCGCCGTCCACGTAGACCCGCTCGTCGCCCTCAAGGTAGTTGCGCTGGTTGCCCGCGGGGATGTGCCCCTCCATGGTGTGCGTGACACCAACGAACTTTCCACGGCCGGCCACGTCGATGAACGGGTGGTCGGCGCCGGGGGTGGTGTCGGCGCTCGTCGCGGTGGCCCGGAAGTAACCCGCCGTGCCGGTTGAACGCAGTGCCGACGCCCAGCGGGTGGAGCGTGCGGTGGTCACCGAGGCCGTCGACGTCGTGATCGGCACGCCCGAACCGTTGCGCAACTCGATACTGAACCGTGACCGGTAGGGCATCGGCCACCAGGCCGACAGCGTCGCGGTCTCGGGGTCGACGCCGAACATCAGCGACCGCACCGGGTGCAGCCCGAGGCCGGTGCCGAAGAACTCGCCGAGTGGAGCGTCCACGGTGGTCTCACCGTCGAAGGTGATGCGTAGCCGGCTGTCCCGCAGCACCGCGTCGGAGGCCGCGACGGCCGCCTTGCGGTCGGCGTCGGCCGGGTAGCTCATGGTGTTGCTGCCCTGCCAGCTCTGCTTGGTGATCCGGTAGCTGTGGGCAGCCTCGGCGTCGGTGTGGGACGGGCCCAGGTCGAGGGTGTCGGTCCGCTTGGCGGTGCCGCCGACGAGGCTGTCGACCCAGTAGGTGAACTCGTTGATGTCCAGGTCGGAGGACGCGAACTGGTTCCGGATGGTGATCGTGGACTTGCCGGCCGTGGCACTCGCCGGAAGATCGACGCTCTGGTCGAGCCAGGTGCCGAAGGGCACCATCTCGTTGGCCGGCCACTCGGCGACCGGCACGCCGTCCACCAGGACCTGCGCCCGCTGGTGCCCGATGTGCGGGTCCAGTCGGCGGGTGAGGCGTACCCCGGCATTTGCCGGGTCGACGGCCACCTGGAATTCGCTGCCGCCGCCGGAGCCGTAGGCACGCCCGTCATCGGTGACCGGCGTCGGCGGCCCGACGAGTTGCGGGATCCGCAGTTGCAGGGCACTGATCGCGCCAGGGCCGACGCCGCTGGCGAGGGTGACCGCGCCCTTGGCGGGGACGCTGAACTGCCGGTTGGCGGTCGTCGCGCCGGCCTCCGGGCGCTTGGGGTCGCTCGTCCCGGCGGCCTTGAGCTGGTCGATGACGTCCAACGCGCGGTCCGACGGGTCGAAGGTGCGCACCCCGTCGGCGGTGGTGAACTTGCGGTAGGTGACGTGGTAGAAGATCGGGTTCTTCTCGGTCGTCACCCGCATCGAGCTGCGGTAGGTCATGGGCGCCTTGATGTAGACACCCCCGGAGCTCTGCGCCCCGTTGGCGACCACCGGGTAGACGAAGGGTGCCCCGAGCTTGCCGTCCACGACGTCCTGGAGCTTGGCGTCGAGCACGGTCACGCCGTCGAGGACGACCTTGATGGTTCCCGTGGCGGAGACGTCGCCCTCGTCGCGGGTGAACCAGATCGAGTCGATCTCACCGGCACCGGCGGCTTCGGCGAGGACGCAGCCATCGGCGCCGGTACGCAGGCACGAGTACTGGCCGGAGAAGCCGTCGTCGTTGCCGCCGGCGCGGTCGAAGCTGGAGAACTGGTAGGCCCGGGGTCCGTCGGGAAGCTCGGCGAGCCGGTCGAGCCTGCGGTAGACGTCCCATCCGGTGGGGCCGTTGTCGGGGGGGGTGGGGGGCGCGGCCAACGCTGGCCCGGCCGGGCCGACCAGGGCGGTTCCGGCGAGCAGGGCCGCGGTGAACGCGGCGCGTACCAGCCGGCGAGCGGAGGTACGTGGTGCGTGGGTGGTGGATGTCATGAGCGCCTTCCACGTCGGTGGGTGGGGCGGGTTGCGAGCCAGTCGAGGAATCGATTTCCCGCTGCGTCAGCGACAGGGTATGCACGCCGCCGCGCGGCGGTCAATCCTTGATCGCCACCGACCGGTGACGCTGTTGACAGCGACCCGGCGCGCTTTTATGGTCCTCGATCAGAGCCGAGCAACCGATTTCTCCGCTCCAGAAAGCGCGTCGCGGCCACTGCTGCGACTGGGAGGCCCCTCCGTGCCCTTACTCGTCGCCCTCACCGGATCTCTCGGCGCGGGCAAGACCACCACCACCGCTCCCCCTGCTGACCGGCACCCGCCGTGACACCGAAACCGCGCGGGCGCGATCGAGATCCGGCATGGCCGGCTCCGGATCGCCGGCGCGGCGCCGGCGATGAGCAGCGACCCCACGCACGGCACGCAGCGCAACCGCCTGCTGCCGGCCCGTGACTGAACGTGCCGGGACGGGCGTATCCTCGTGACGACGAACGCCGCAATGGTGGCGGTCGGTCGGCATGCTGCCCTGCGGCTCACCGTCAGGGGTGGAGCGTGACAGGCCCGGTCGGCGACCCCGTCCGCGCCGGACACCGGCTCGAAACACCGGTCACGATTTCGTTACTACCCACCCGTAGGATGCCGGGTTCCGGCACCGGAGCGCGCTGGGCAGCCGCGCCGAAGCACACCATCAGAAGCGTCGAGCGAACGGAGGCGAATGGCGACGATCTATGACGTGGCGCGGCAGGCTCAGGTTTCACCGGCGACAGTGTCGCGGGTACTGAACGGACGGACCACAGTCGATCCAGTCATGGCTGCGCGGGTGCAGCAGGCGATGCGGGAACTCGATTACCGCCCCAACGCCGTCGCCCGCAACCTGCGCCTGAGTCAGACCAGCCTCTGGGCGGTCATCATCTCCGACATCGGAAACCCCTTCTTCACCTCGATGGTCCGAGGGGTGGAAGACGTCGCGCAAGGCGCCGGCTACTCGGTGGTCCTGTGCAACAGCGACGAGGACCCGGAAAAGGAGTCCCGGTACATCGCAGCGGCCCTGGCCGAACGGATGGCGGGCGTCATCATCTCCACGTCGGGCCGACCGACCGTCATCAACCGGCTCGTCGAGGCACGCATCCCAGTCGTGGCGATCGACCGCCAACTGCGCGGCGTCAACATCGACACCGTACTCGTCGACAACGTGCAGGGGGCCGAGCTGGCCACCACCCACCTGCTCGGCAACGGCTACCAGCGGGTCGCCTGCATCACCGGTCCGCGCCGGATCTCCACCGCCGCCCAACGACTCCGCGGCTACCAGCGCGCGTTGCGGTCGCACGCCCGCGAGGCAACCGACAATCTGGTGCGGTACGCCGACTTCCGCGAGGAGGGTGGCTACCGGGCCATGGCCTCGCTGCTCGACAGCGACAACCCGCCGGACAGCGTCTTCGCGACGAACAACCTGATGACCGTCGGCGCCGTCGAGTGCCTCGTCGACCGCGGGGTCAAGGTGCCGGCCGAGTTCGGGGTGGTCGGATTCGACGACATACCCTGGGCCCACCTCGTCAGGCCATCGCTGAGCACCGTCTCCCAGCCGACGTACGACCTGGGGCGGGCGGCCGCGGTCCTGCTCAGCGAACGGATCGCGAACCCGGCGCGACCGCCGTCGACCGTCACCCTCAGCACGGGCCTGCAGGTACGCGAGAGCTCCAGCCGCCCAAGCTGAACCCCGCAGCCGGCGAGCCCACGGCCACCGCTGTCGGAGCCGGTGGCCGAGCCGCCCGCGATTGGATTGGAGGACGGGGAACCTGCCCCCGGTACACCGTCAGGCTCCCCGTCCGTGTTCCGCCGGCTCCGCTCCGCGGCGCCAGCGGTCTCGCCGTCACTCCGGTGGATCACCCGCAACCGTGCGGGCTCGACCGGCCCGAGCCGTCAGAGGTTGACCTCACCGCACAGGTGCACCTGGACGCCGAGTTCGGCGAACAGGGCCGCCTTGGCCCGCAGCGCCTTGTCGGCGGTCTCCGCGTCCGGCGCGTAGACGACGTTGGCGTGGTTGGCCTTGTGCCGCGCCATCAACTGGTCCCGGCCGACCCCGTGCAGGACGGCGTGCATGATCGGCCACTGCGGGTTGGTGGCGTCCAACCGGCGCTGGGTCTCCTCGGCCGGCAGCTCGACGACGGTGCCGCGACCCAGGTCCACGTGCAGCACACCGTCCATGATGAACACCCGGGACCAGACGATCTCCCCTGGCTTCGACACCCCGCTCAGGGTGCCGCCACCCAGCGGGAAGAACATCGGGGGCTGGCGCATGCTGTACGACTTGTCGTAACCACCGTTGTGTGACGCCGGCACCGAGCCGGAGATCTCGAACACCCAGACGAAGTCGTCGCCGTACTGCTCGCCCCACCGGATGTCGTGCAGGGTCGTCGCCGGGTCGAGGCCCATGGCCGTCCAGATCCGGTTGGTGACGAGCGAGTCGACCGCCACCCCCTCGTCGACCTCGTTGAAGTGCGGCAGCGGCGCCCCCGGGTACAGCTCGCGGCTCCCGTCGCGGCTGAGCACCGGCGGCCGCTGGACGTTGTTCAGCAGACCCTCGGCGAGGTCGCTGGCCGGAACGGTGTCCTTCAGGCCCTGCTGGTACTGGATGCCCACCGCGTCCAAGCCGTAGTCGTCGGAGATGCGCAGGGCGGCGACGTACATCTTGAACTGGCTGAGCAACTGCGCCTCGGTCAGCTCGCTGGCCTCGTCGGTGCCCACGTGGAAGGTCATCCCGGCGTCGTCCAACCACCGGCGGACCGCTCGGGCCTCCTCGTCGGAGACGCGCGCCATCTCAGCGACCAGGGCGCTCTGCGACAGCCGCTCCTTGTAGATGCCAAGCGGATTGATCAACTCGTCGTCGAAGATCGCGTTGTACATCCCCATGCATCCCTCGTCGAAGACGCCGATGATGGCCTTCTCCGTCACGAGCTGGCTGGCCAGCGACCGGCCCAGCGCGACCTCCGGGTCGTCGGGCAGGGCGGGCAGGTCACGTACGTGGCTGGTGTCGTGGCGCAGCTGGCCGGTTTCGAGCCAGGTCCGCAGCCCGTTGATGGCCCACTCGTCGGTGAAGTCCCGGCTCCACAGCGCGGAGTGCGGAATGCCGGCCTTGGTAAGGCTCGCGGTGAGGTTGAGCAGGCCGACCAGACCGGGGAACTCACCGCTCCAGTTCGCCACGATGAGGATCGGCCCCCGGTGGCTGCGCAGCCCGGCCAGGACGTGGTGGCTGTACTGCCAGACGGCCTCGACCACGATCAGCGGCGCGTCGACGGGGATCTGCTTGAAGACCTCGATGCCCGCGCGCTGACTGTCGATGAAGCCGTGCCCCTTGACCGGGTCGACGCCGTGCCCGCGCTCGACCTTCCAGCCGAGCGCGTTGACCGCCGCGCTGAGGTCGGCCTCCAGTTGCTGCTGGGTGGGCCAGCAGGTGACGTTCGCGCTGAGGCGGAGATCGCCGCTGGCAACCGTGTAGACGGTACCGGGTGCCATCGCCGGCGGATCGACAGGCACGGGCAGCGTGTAACTGGTCATGGGGCGACTCCTTCGTTGCGTTGCTCTTTGCTGGCGTCCGTCCGGGCAGCGCCCAGGAAACGGACCTGACGTGCGGCGAGCGCGTGAGCGACCCGCTTGGAACTCGTGTACAGCTCGCGATACAGGCCGTACAGCTCGTCGTAGTCGGCGGCGAACTCGGCCTGTGGCTCGCAGACCTCCGTGGCGGGGTTCCACGCCTCGATCGAGACGGTCCACCCCGTCTGCGCGGCCAGGAACGCCGCGCCGTAACTGGCGCCGATGGTCTGCGCGGGGATCACCTGGGCGCGCCCGGTGACGTCGGAGACGATCTGTGTCCAGAGCCCGCCCCGGGTGCCCCCGCCGACCGCGACGACGCGCCGGATGTCACCGCCGCTCGCCTCGATGGTCTCGATGTTGTGGCGTACGCCGAGGCCAGTCGCTTCGAGCGCGGCGCGGTAGAGGTCACCGCGGTCGTGCGAGATGGTGAGGCCGGCGAGGATGCCGCGGGCCTGCGGATCCAGGATCGGCGTCCGTTCGCCGGCGAAGTAGGGCAGCATGAGCAGCCCTCGGGCGCCCGGACCCGAGGCCTCGGCGAGGCGGAGCAGATCGGGGTAGTCCGGCGAGCCGAACAGCTCGCGCAGCCACGCCGTGATCGCGCCGGACGTCGCCAGGCCACCTGCGAGATTGCGCGTCCCGGGCAGGGCGCCGACGGTCCCCCACAGCGACGGGTCGGTGACCCGGGCCGCGACCGTGTGGACCAGGAACATCGTCGTGCCGTACATCAGCATGAGGTCGCCGACGCCCTGAGCGCCGACGCTGATCGCCTCCGACCAGGCGTCGATGGTTCCGGTGATCACGGGGACGCCCGCCGGCAGCCCGGTGAGCGCCGCCGCCTCCGCCGTCACCCGGCCTGCCACGTCGCCGGGCCAACGCAGCGGAGGCAGGGCCAACCCGGGGGCGATCTCGGCGGCCCATGGGCGGTACCAGTCGTGGCCGTCGGTGTCGTACAGCGGCGTGCACTGGCTCGCCGAGTGGTGGTCCAGCACGTACTCGTCGGTGAGCTTGGCGGCGAGCCACGAACTGGGCATGAAGAGCCGACGGGCCCGGCGGTAGAGGTCTGGCTCGTTCTCGACGACCCAGGCCACCTTCGCGCCCGCCGCCTGGCTGGACAGGGCCGAGCCGCACCGACGCAGGATCTCGTCCGCGCCGAACCGCTCGTTGAGCCGGTCGATCTGATCGGTCGAGCGGGTGTCGACGCCGTAGAGGATGGCCGGGCGGAGTGGGACGTTGGCGGCGTCGGTGAGCAGGACGCACGGTCCCATGCCGCTCACCCCGACTGCGACGACCTCGGCGTCGCCGGGTGCCAGCAGGTCGCTGGTGAGGGAGACGAACTCCTGCCACCAGACGTCGGCGTCCATCTCGACCCAGCCAGGTCGTGGTCGGCTCACCTCGTGCGTCCGGGTGGACGACCGCAGGACGCGGCCGTCGACGTTGACGAGCACGCCCTTGCTGCTCGATGTGCCGATGTCCACGCCGAGGACAGCCGCGACTTTCATGGCGCCCACTGTTTCAGCAATCGATTTCCGAATCAAGGCCGAGGCTCACGTTTTTCTCACCGGTCGCCGACGCCCGACCGCACCTTCCTCGGCGTACTGGCGGTGCGCCCGCCCGACCTGGGTGAGAAATCGTTAACCGATCAGCCGGCTGAGTGGGCTGCCGACGACCACGCCCGCCTTCCCGCGTCTCTACGTCAGCCGCTTCCGCGACCCGACCGGCGACCTGTGGTGGATCCACCACATGCTGCTGGTCGGCGGCCTCGACGGTCGGCGGCTCCCGCTCAGCCGGCGGCCTCGTCCTGCGCCCGCAAGCCGTGCAGGTCGTAGCTGAACTCACCGGCCTCCAGCCGGGCCCGCAACCGGGTCTCCTTCTCGATCCGACTCCGCGTCGCGGCGGCCACCTCGACCGCACTCCCCCGCGCCACGACCACGGCACCGTCTGCGTCGAGGACCACCACGTCCCCCGGGTTGACGGTCGCCCCACCCACCCGGACCGCGACGTCGAGCGAGCCCCGCTCGCGCTTGGTCGCGCCTCGTACCCGTTGCCACCGGGCCCAGATCGGCAGCCCGAGTTCTCGGAGCTCGTCCACGTCGCGCACCGCGGCGTCCACGAGTAGGCCCGCCGCGCCGGCGACCTTGGCCTGGGTGGCCAGCAACTCGCCGATCAGGGCGACCGGGGTGGGCTCGGGCATGGTCAGCACGAGGACCTCCCCGGGGCGTACCACCGTCATCGCCTCGTGCACGGCGCGGTTGTCGTCCTGACCGCAGCGGACGGTCCGGGCCACGCCGGCGACCCGGGTGCCCGGCACGATCTGGACAAGATCGACGTCGATGAGGCCACACCGGCCAGCGGCCTCGAAGACGGTCGCCACCCCGCCGGCAGTCAACGTCTCGATCACGCCCGGCCCGACGACCGCCGCGTCACGATTCTCGCTCACAGTGCACCCACCACCGTCGGGATCAATCGCTGGAACGCCTCGGCCTGCCGAATGGTGGCGTCACCGGTCACCCGGCGGGCGTGGTTGCCACGCTGATCGGCCCGCTGCGTGTAGTACTCACGTAGGTAGCCCTGGGCACCCATCGACGCCATCGCCTCCTGCTTGGCCGGCATCACATCGGTGATGTCGACGAAGACGGTGGGAACGAACCCGCACAGCTCGGGCTGGTGCGGTTCGAAGACCAGGAACTCCGAGGGCGGGGCGGTCCGGAAGCCGCTGGACACCCCGGCTCCCGCGGTGAGCTGCCGGGCGGTCGCCACCGCGCTGTGCGCCACCGGGTGATCCGGGTTGAACGGGTCACGGTCCGGGTGGGTGAGCACCACGTGCGGGGCGTACTCCCGCATCAGTGCGGCCAGCCGGTCGATGTCCTCGTCTCTGATCCGCAGGGGGTAGTCGCCCCGATCGAACGTCTCCAAGCGGGCGCCGACCGCGGCGGCCGCGCGCTCCGCCTCCGCGTGCCGCAGTCGCTTGACGTTCTCGACCGTCTGGTTCGGGTCCTTCCACAGCTCGCCGGACTCGCCCCGCTCACCGTAGGAGAGGGCGAGCACGACGGCCTCACCACCCGCCGCGGTGTGCTTGGCGATCGCCCCTGCGGCACGCCAGACGAAGTCGGCCGAGTGGGCACCCACCACGAGCATTCGCCGCGCGCTCATGCTGGCACCGTCGCCGTGGGCGTCGCCAGGCGACGCGAGTTGACCACCGCCATGACGTGGATCTCCTCATCGGTGAAGCCGGCGTCGAGCAAGCGGTCGGCGAAGAGCGCCAGACCGTCCTCGACCGGCGGGTTGAAGGGTTGCCCGAGGTCACTGGAGAGGACGGAGTGGGCCACCCCGACCGCACGAATGGTGGCGAAGAGCTCCACCCAGGCGACCTTGCCCGAGTGCGGGGTGGTGAAGCAGCGTTCCAACAGGGCGCCCGCCTCGGCCAACTCCCGCTGCTGCTCGGCCGGCAGCCGCTGGGAGGTGAACTCGGGATGGGTGACCACGATTCGGCGTACCCCTTCTTCGTGGGCGGCTTGGACCACGCTGACGATCTCGGCGCCGCTGAGGTGGCCGGTGGCGAGCGCGATGTCGTGTCGGGCGATCACCCGCAGCACCTGGCGTACCCGGTCGAGGACACGTCCCTCGTCATCGACGACGTCGACGGGCTCCGGCACGATGCCCTGGCTGTGCAGGTCGGCTTGGAACGCCCCCCACATCGCGGGTGTGGCACCGGGCAGATCGGTGGCGGTGCTGCGCCGCTGGTTTCCGGAATCCACCGTGGGCATCCAGACGATCCGCGCGCCCTGCCGTGCGGCGACTTCGACGGCGACCGGGTTGATGCCACCCATGGCGCCGTTGAGAGTGATCGCGCCGAGCGCCTCGACGCCGGGGACCACCTTGCGGACGACCGCCGCCCGTTCGGCGGTGGCCACGTAATGGGACTTGAGGACGAAGCCGGCGAGCCCGACGTCGACGCACCGGTACGCCAGATCGACATCGTCGATGCGCCGCGCCATCACGTCGGGGGCCACGTGTACGTGCGTGTCGTAGGCGCCGCGGACCAGGGCGCGGGCCCGGGCGGACGGGACAGGGTGATCAGACATCGTGCTCCTTCGTGGGGATCTGCGCCTTTGCGGTCTGACCGTCCATTGTCAACCAATCGCCAGCTGCGGGAACGTCTCCCTCGCAGGGTTCATGGACAGGTGTCTGCAAATCGTTCCGGTGACAGCCATGGCAACTTTCATCTACGATCATTGATCGACGAGAGCAATGTGGACGGAACTGCCTCATGCGAACCGTGTCGGCATGGCGCACGCCTTCCCCGAGACTTTCAAGCTGGAGGCATCACATGGTCAAGCGCTCTCGCATGCTGGTGATGACGCTGCTCGCCGCGGCCCTCGCCGTGACCGGTTGCAGCGGTACCGATGACAAGGGCGGCGACCCGACCGGCAAACCCACCGACAATGTCGCCTACATAACCGCCTTCGGCGCGGTGGGTCGGGATGCGTTCGCCTGGGTGGCGAAGGAAAAGGGTTACTTCGCCGAGGTCGGCATCGAGGTCGACATCAAGGAGGGCGCTGGCAACCAGCAGAACCTGACGGCCCTCAAGTCCGGTCAGGTCCAGTTCGCCGCGCTCGACTTCACCGGTGCCGTGATTCAAGCAGGTAAGGGTGAGTTCACTGACTGGCGGGCCATCGCCGCCGTGCACCAGCAGACGCTGATCTCGGTGATGACCACCACGGACACCAACATCACCACCCCCAAGGACCTGCAGGGCAAGACGATGGCGACCGGCGCCGGATCGGTGACCGAGCTGCTCTTCCCGGCGTACGCCCGGCTGGCCGGCTTCGACCCGAAGACGGTGAAGATCGAGGGCGTCCAGGCCACGGCGCTCAACGGACTCATGGCAAGCCGGAAGGTCGACGCGCTGGGCACGTTTTTGCTCAGCCGCGGCGCACTGCAGGTCGCCTCCAAGAAGGAGGTTGTGGTGCTGCCCTACAGCGACTATCTGCGGGACCTCTTCGGCAACGCGATCATCACCACTCCCTCACTCATCGAGAAGGACCCCGACCTGGTGCAACGATTCACCGACGCGGTGCTCAAGGGGCTGCAGTACAGCATCGAGCACCCGGACGAGGCCGCGGCGATCCTCAACAAGGTGAAGCCCACCTATTCCGTGGCAGCGGGCAAGGGCGAGATCGATGCGATGTCCCCCCACGTTCGCCCCGCGAGTGGCGCCCCGATCGGCTTCATGGATGAGAAGCAGGTGGCTCAGACCATCACCATTCTGCAGGGCGCCAACCTGATTCCGCCCGGCTTGACTCCGGAGAAGGTCGTGGACCTGAGGTTCGTGAAGAAGTCCTGACGGAAGGCATCACCCCACGGAGCCACCGCACGTCGGCCGTGGCCCGTGCGGCCCACTCTCGAACCTCAGGAAGATCATCGTGACTGACAGTTCCCCGCCGTCACAACGCTGGCCGCACGTCGGGCTACCCACCCTCGGTGCGGTGCTGACGATCGCGCTCTGGTGGCTGGGCACCTGGGCCTTCGACATCGAGCCGTTCTTCCTGCCCGCACCTCCGGACGTGGTCGACGCGTTCGTCCGGCTCCCCGGCTACCTCGCCGAGCAGACCCTGGTCACCTTCTTGGAGACGGTCATCGGGTTCGGGATCGCGAGCGTGGGTGGGCTCCTGCTCGCCGTCCTGCTCGCGGCGTCCCGGACAGTCGAGCGGATGGCCCTCCCCATGATCGCCGGAGTCAACGCGGTGCCGAAGGTGGCCCTCGCGCCGCTGCTCCTGGTCTGGATCGGGTTCGGCTACGAAACCAAAGTCGTGATGGTCGTGCTGCTCTGCTTCTTTCCGATCCTGGTCTCGACCATGGCCGGGCTGACCTCGACCCCGAACGAACTCGGCGAACTCGCCCGGTCCCTCTCCGCCTCGTGGTGGCAGACCTTCGTGAAGGTTCGACTCCCGTGGGCCCTGCCGCAGGTCTTCGTCGGACTGAAGGTCGCGACCTCACTGGCCATCATCGGCGCGACCATCGGCGAGGTGATCAACCCCGAGGCCGGGCTCGGTGCGGTGATCGCCAGCTCCGGCCAGTCCGCCGACACTCCACTCGCGTTCGCGGCGCTGACCCTGCTCGCAATCATGGGCGCGCTGCTCTTCTACCTGATGGCCGGCCTCGAACGGCTCGTCGCCCCGTGGGCGCGGGCGATCTCGTCGTAGTCTCGACCGCACGTACCCGGTGGATCAACCTCGCGTACAGCAGCACCAGGGGAACCGGCACGCGGACGATGCCGGCCCGCCGGCGTCCCCAGCGGACGCCGGCGGACCGGGTTCAGCGAATATCCGCGGTGGTCCAGCGCGGGGACGCGTTGGAAACCGGGACGGTGTCACCGACCAGCGTGGTCATCGCCTGTGTGTCCCGCTGCGCGCTGGTACCGACCCAGAGTTCGACGTCGCCGGGCTCCACGACCCGGGTGAACGTGCGGTCGGAGAAGGCCAGGCGGGTGGTGGGCACCGTCAGCTCGACCGTGACGGACTGGCCCGGCTCCAGGTGGACGCGCCGGTAGCCGAGCAGCTGCGCCACCGGCCGGGTCACCGAGGCCACCAGGTCGCGACCGTAGAGCTGGACCACGTCGTCGCCAGCGACCGTGCCGGTGTTCGTCACCCGCACCGTCACGCCTACCGCCCCATCGGTGGGCACCGTGGTGGGCACGGTGAAATCGGTGTACGCGAATGTCGTGTAGGACAGGCCGTGGCCGAATGGCGCCACAGGCGTCGCCGGCAGGTTGGTCACCTCGTTGCCCGCACCGAGGGTGGGGTGCAGGTACGAGTACGGCTGCGCGCCGGCCGACCCCGGCAGGGTGACCGGCAGCCGGCCCGACGGGTTGACCCGCCCGGAGAGCACCCCCGCGATCGCACCGCCGCCCTCCTCGCCCGGGAAGAACGCCTGCACCACCGCCGCGCAGCGCGAAAGCGCCCAACCGACCGTGTACGGCCGGCCGGTGACCAGCACGAGGACAACGGGTGTGCCGGTTGCCAGCACCGCCTCGACCAGTTCGCGCTGGACGCCGGGCAGCTCCAGGTCGTCCCGGTCGCAGCCTTCACCGACCGTGCCGCGTCCGAAGAGGCCGGCGTGGTCACCAACGACCAGGACGGCGACATCCGCCGCGGCGGCCGTGGCGACAGCCTCGTCGAACCCGGATCGGTCGTCGGTGTCCACGTCGCAGCCGCGCGCCCAGGCGACGAGGTCGCCGCCGAACTCGACCCGCATGGCGTCGAGCACGGTCGGCACCTCGATACCGGTCTCCACGCCGGGATGCTGGACGAGGACGTGGTTGAGGAACGAGTAGCACCCGAAGAGCGCACCCTGCCGGTCGGCGTTCGGGCCGATGAGGGCCACCCGTCGCCCCGCCGGCAACGGCAACGCGCCCTGGTTGGCGACCAGCACGATCGATTCCTCGGCGAGCCGGCGGGCGATCGACCGGTGTTCGGGCGAGTCGAGGTCGATCGCCTGGGGCGGCTCGTCGGCGAAGGTCGCGTCGAGCAGACCCAGGTCCTGCTTCTGGCGCAGCACCCGCAGCACCGCGCGGTCGATGAGCGCCTCGTCGACCTTGCCCGCCCGCACCGACTCCCGCAGGGTCAGATAGGCGTCGCCGGTCGGCAGTTCGACGTCGACGCCGGCGCTCAGCGCCTGGCCGGCCGCCTCCGCGTGGTCGCTCGCCACGTGGTGCAGCAGGTTCAGGAACGCGACCCCGTAGTAGTCGGCCACCACCGTGCCGTCGAAGCCCCACCGGTCCCGCAGGACACCGGTCAGCATCGTCGGGTCGGCGGCGACGGGCACCCCGTCGATCTCCGTGTACGAGTGCATGACACTGCGGGCGTCGCCGTCGATGATCGCCATCTCGAACGGCAGGAGCAGTACGTCGGCCAGTTCCCGGCGGCCGACGTGCACCGGGGCGAAGTTGCGCCCGGCGCGCGAGGCGGAGTAGCCGGCGAAGTGCTTGAGGGTGGCGTGCACCCCCTGCGACTGCAGGCCGCGCACGTACGACGTGCCGATGGTGCCGACCAGGTACGGGTCTTCGGAGATGCACTCGTCCACCCGGCCCCAGCGGGGGTCACGGATCACGTCGAGCACCGGTGAGAGCCCCTGGTGGATGCCCAGGGCCCGCATCGAGGCGCCGATCGCCGTGGCCATCTCGGTGACCAGTTCGGGGTCGAACGCGGCCCCCCAGGCCAGCGGGGTGGGGAAGGTTGCCGCCTTCCACGCCGACAGCCCGGTGAGGCACTCCTCGTGAACGATCGCCGGGATGCCCAGCCGGGTCCCCGTGACGAGGTCCCGCTGGAACTTCCACAGCCAGGACGCGCGTGCCGCCGCGTCCACGGGGCGGGTGCCGTAGGCGCGGGTGAGGTGACCGAGCCCGTGCCGGGAGAAGTCTTCGAGCTTGAAGACGTCGCCGAACTCTCCCTGCAGCGGTGCGACCGCCTCGCCGTCCTCCTTCTCCCAGAAGCCGACGAGCTGGGCGATCTTCTCCTCGATCGTCATCCGGCCAAGCAGATCGCGCAGGCGTGCTTCGCCGCCGTGCCCGTCCGGTCGGCCGTGGTCCCGACCTGTCTGGGCCGGCGCCGGCCCGTCCACCAGCGTGTGGACCTCAGTCATGCTGTGCCTTTCTCTGGTCGTGCCCCGTACCGCTGCCGCTCAGCCCTTGACCGCACCCTGCAGGCCACCGACGATCTGCTTCTCCGCGAGCGTGAAGAAGAGCAGTGCCGGCAGCATCGCCAGCGAGGTGAAGGCGAGGACGCCTGCTGTGTCGGTGGAGTACTGGCTGGAGAAGTTCTGCACCCCCAGCGGCAGGGTGTGCAGGTTGACGTCGCTGAGGACGAGCAGCGGCAGCAGGAACGAGTTCCAACTCGCCACGAACGCCAGGACGCCAACAGTGACGAGCGCGGGCCGCGACAGCGGCATCGCGACCCGCCAGAGGAAACCGAGCCGACTCGCACCGTCGATGGCGGCCGCGTCCTCCAACTCTCTCGGGATCGCCGACAGGAACGGTCGCAGGATCACGATCGTCAGTGGCAGCGAGAAGGCGACCTGCGGGAGGATCACCGCGTAGTAGGAGTTGATCAGGTTCAGGTCACGCAGCATGAGGTAGAGCGGCAGGATCGCCGCCCCGGCCGGGAACAGCAGGCCGAGCGTGAAGAAGGTGTAGAGCCCCTCCCGCCCGCGGAAGGAGTAGCGGGCGAGCACGAACGCCGCGGCCAGCCCGAGCACGACGACGGCGAGCGTGGTGCCGAGGGAGATGACCGCGCTGTTGAACGCCTGCTGCCAGAAGTTGCTCTGGGTCAGCACCCTTATGTAGTTGTCGAAGACGAACGGGTCGGGCAGGCCGGCCGGGTTCGCGACGATCTGCGGAGTGGTGCGGAAACCGCCGATGACCACGTAGATGACAGGGCCGATCGACACCGCCGCGACCGCGAGCGCGAGCGCGTAGGTCAGCGGCGTGCCCCAGGACACCTGACGGCGCCCGGGGGACGGGGAGCGAACGGAGTTCACAGCCATCGTCACTTCGCCCTTCCGGTGATGGCGCCCTGGATGTCGCGGCGAAGCAGGAACCGCTGGAACAGCAGCGCCGCCACGAAGGAGATGACGAACAGGATTACCGCCACGGCGTTGCCGTAGCCCCACAGCCGGGCGAAGAACCCGTTGTCGACCATGTACGTGGCCATGGTGGCGGATGCGCCGAGCGACCGCACCGCGGGCACCGAGGTCACCCAGATCATGTCGAAGATCTGCAGTGAGCCGATCATGGACAGGAACATCCAGATCCGGATCGTCGGGCCGAGCAGCGGGATCGTGACGTGCCGTTGGATCTGCCACCAGCTCGCGCCGTCGATGGCCGCCGCCTCGGTCAGCTCGTCGGGCACGTTGGACAGCCCGGCGAGGAGCAGGATGATGGCGAAGCCGACGTACTTCCAGGTGAGCACGGCCAGCAGGGTCCAGATGACCAGGTCCAGGTCGGCGAGCCAGGCGTGCACCAGACCGCCCATGCCCAGTGACCGCAGCAGCGCGTCGACCGTGCCGTCGCCGGTCAGGAGCAGCTTCCACATGATGCCGACGGTGACCTCGGCGAGCACGTACGGCACGAACACCAGCAGGCGGAACACGGCGCGCCCACGGAAGCGACGGTTGAGCAGCAGGGCGATGCCCAGGGCGATCGGACCCTGAATCAGCAGCGACCCGAACACGATGATGGCGTTGTTGCGCAACGCGTCGAGGAAGATCGGATCCTGGAAGGCGAGGGTGTAGTTCCTCAGGCCGACGAACTCGGTGGGAGGGCCGACCCCGCGCCACCGAAACAGGCTGTAGTAGACCGCGAAGCCCATCGGCACCAGCACGAACATCACGTAGATGACGACGGCCGGCGTGGTGAGCCCGATGATCTCGTACCACTTGCGGCGGGTCTCGGCTCGGCGGGCGGACGCGCGCCCGGCCCCGTCGGGGCCCGCCGGCGACGCGGAAGCGCCGCCGGCGGGCATACGGATCTGGTTGGCGGAGGTCACTTGCTTGCGGCCGCCTTCATCCCTGAGACGACCTTCTCAGGCGTCCCGTTGCCGGCGAAGATAGCGACGACCGCGTCGTTCATCGCGGTGCCGATGGTGCTGCCGTACGCCGTGTCCAGCCAGAGCTGGACGTAGCTCGCTGCGGCGGTGGCGTCCGAGATGGACTTCAGCGCGGGGTCCTTCACGCCGACCTCGGCGCCCTTGACGACAGGCAGGCCCGTGCCCGTCTCGGCATAGCCCTTCTGCACCTCGGGGCTCACGATGTACTTGAGGAACTCGACGCACTCGGCCGGGGCGTTCTTGGAACAGGCGAACCCGTCGCCACCGCCGAGGGCCGCCTTCGGGTCACCCGGGGATCCGGCGATCGCCGGCACCGGGAACCAGCCGAGGAACTTCGCGACCTTCGCCGGGTCCGTGGCGACGGTGTCCAGCGTGCCGCGGTTCCAGTCACCCATGAGCTCCATCGCGGCCTTGCCGTTGGCGAGCATGCCGTTGGCGCTGGTCGGGTCGTTCTGGCCGGGCGTGGCGATGAAGTTGGGCTGGAACGGCTTGGTGTCGATGAAGGTCTTCAGGTCCTGGCCGGCCTTCAGGAAGCACGGGTCGTCGAAGGTCTTGTCCTTCGCCGCCTTCTTCAGGGTGTCGACAGAGCAGGCGCGTAGCGCCATGTTGTACCACCAGTGCGCGGCCGGCCACTTGTCACCGGCGCCCACGGCGATCGGGACGACGTTGATCGCCTTGAGCTTGGTGACCGCGGCGTTGAGCTCTTCGAAGGTGGTCGGCGGTGCCGCGATGCCCGCACTGGCGAACATCTCCTTGTTGTACCAGATGCCCTCGATGCCCATCCGGAACGGCAGACCGTACTGCTTGCCGTTCACCTGCCAGATTTCCGCAGGACTTCCGATGCTGGCGACCTCGGTCTTGGTCTGGTCGGTGATCTCCTTGAGGTAGTCGGCCTCCACCTGCTCGCTCATCTCGCCACCGCCCCAGGTCATGAAGAGGTCCGGCGGGTCGCTGCTCAGCAGCGCGGCGGGGATCCGGGTGCGCTGGAGCTGGTTCGTCTCGATCGCCTCGATCTCGATCTTGACCGTGGAGTGGAGTGCGGAGAAGTCCTTGGCGACCTTCTCCCAGTAGGTTTTGCCAGGCCCGTCCTGTGAGGCGTTGTGCCACCAGGTCAGGGTCACCGGGTTCTTGTACAGCTCGCTCTGAGGGGCTGCCTCGTCGCCACCGCCACTACACCCGGTGACAACGAGAACACTTGTCATTAGCAGTGCCAGAACGGCACCCGCACGTCGCTTCGTTGCCATCGATGTCTCCTCGACTACTCAGTCGCGGTACTCGGCTTTCCGGCGAAGTTTTACAGTCATGTAACTTGATGTCAATCGGTATCGATAACGTTTTCGAGTCGCTCGTGACGCGGCCCAGCGGGCGGCCTATCATCATCGGCGTGGTCTTTCAGGAGCGCGTCAAGATGTCGGATGTCGCACGCACAGCCGGCGTCTCGGTCGCGACCGTATCGAAGGTCGTAAACGGCCGATACGGCGTGGCCCAAGCCACCGTGCTGCGCGTCCAGCAGGTCATCCACGAGCTCGGCTACGAGGCGAGCCTGGGGGCGCAAAGCCTGCGCAGCCACCGCACCAACGTGCTCGGCATCCTGGTCGCCGAGTTCGAGCCGTTCTCGACCGAGTTGCTCAAGGGGGCGTCCCAGGAGGTCGCGGGCAGCGGATACCAGCTGCTGGCCTACTCCAGCGGTGACGGCGAGGGCGCCGCCGTGGGGTGGGAGCGGCGTTCGCTCGCCCGTCTCTCCGGCACTCTCATCGACGGGGCCGTGATCGTCACGCCGACCGTGGTCGAGACCAAGCATGGCTTCCACGTCGTGGCCGTCGACCCGCACACCGGGCCGTCCGACCTGCCCACCGTCGATTCGGACAACTTCGCCGGCGCCGTGCTGGCGACCAACTACCTACTGTCCCTCGGCCACCGACGGATCGGGCACATCAGTGGACGCGCCGACCTGAAGTCGGCGCGGCTGCGCGAGGCCGGCTTCCGCAGGGCGATGGCCGACGCGGGCGTACCGGTGGACGAGAGGCTCGTCCGCGTCGGCGGGTTCCGGATCGAGAGCGCCGCCGGCACGGCCGCGGAACTTCTCGCCCTCCCCGACCGGCCGAGCGCGATCTTCGCGGGTAACGACCTCTCCGCGATATCCACGATGGACGTGGCGCGCGGCATGGGCCTCTCGGTGCCCGACGACCTGTCGGTGATCGGCTTCGACAACGTCCCGGAGTCGGCGCTGGTGAACCCGCCGCTGACGACCATCATGCAACCGCTGCAGCGGATGGGCGCCGAGGCGTTGCGCCTGCTGGTCGACCTGATCGCCGGTGTCGAACGGGACACCCACATCCGGCTCCCCACCGAGCTGGTGATCCGTTCCTCCTGCCGCCCACTTCAGTAACGCCCGCACCGGGGCAACTGCCGGTCCACGACGCCGCCCCGCCGTGCGGCAGGCCCGCCGCACGGCGGGCGTCACCCGAAGTACGTCGACCAGAGGTTGTGGGTGGGCCAACTGGTCACCGCGCGAAAGGCACCCCACAGCGCGGGGTCGATGTCGCCGTAGGTCAGCCCGGACTCGTCGTCGCGGCGGTTGAACACGGCCGCCCAGCTCAGGCCGTGACAGGTGCGGACCACGATGCTGTACGTGCCCGGCAGGCTGCCGGTGTGCCAGGTGTTACGCCCGGTGCCGCCGGTCGTCACCGGGCGCACCTGCCAACCCAGGCCGTAATACCAGCCATTGGAGTTCACACCGGTCGGGTTCGGCACCGCCCAGGCCCGACCCAGCGAGGTGCTGTTCAAGATCGGACTGCCGGTGTCGAAGGCCGACGCCCAGCGCACCAGGTCCACGGCCGAGGCGATCCACCCGCCGTTGGCGTCGTGCAGGCGCATGTTGAACGTGCCGTACGGGGAGTCCACGATGGTGCCGGAGTTGTCCAGCACGGTTGTGCCGGTGTACTGCGACTCGTACCCGACCTCACCGCTGTGCCGAGTGATCGACGGCCTGCAGCGCGGGGTCGATGTCGATCTGGCTAGTCCGGGTAGGAGGGGTCGATCACCATCTCCCGGATCTCGTCGATGCCGGGCCAGCGCCGAGAGACCGGGTCGGTGCCGCGGCGCAGCCAGAGGGTCGTGCCGTCGGCGGCCGTCGCGGTCTCGATGACGTGGTCGGCGTCCGCCTCGATGCGGCCGGTTTCGATCGGGCCGAGGCCGAGCCTCTCCGCCTCGGTCCGCAGGTCGGCGCGGGCGAGAAACGACAGGGCGGCGCGGCCCGGGTCGACGCCGACCGCAGCGGGCTCGACGCGGGCCAGCCACGGCTCCAGCGCCTCCACGGTCCCGGCGATCGTGGTCGCCGGGACGCTGACGAAGAGCCGGGCGACCACATCGGCCTCGGCCGGCCCGATCTCCAACGTGCGGTCGGGGGTGAGGCCGGTGCCGTGGGTCGCGCCCTCCCAGCCCAAGTCCTGGTCGGCCCGGTTGATCACCAGGCGGATGGCCGGCGGGCCGGACGGGGGTACGAGGGTCTCGGCGTAGCGGACGTTCGGTGAGTAGAGGAAGTCCTGCTCGCGCCAGCCAAAGCGGTCCAGCAGCCGGTAGGCCATGGCGTGCATGGCGCGTTCCTCGTTCAGGGCGACGAGGGCGCCCGAGAGCAGCAGGTCCGCGCGTTCGACGTCGACGTCCATCCCGTCGGCGCCGATCTCGTCGGCGAGCGGAGCGTACTGGCGCAAAGTTTCGGCGGCGTTCGCGGGGCCTCGGTCCAGCCTGAGCATCGCCTTCATCGCGAACGGCGGCTTGCTCTTTTTCGACACAAGTGCTCCTTACCGATAATGGGGCCTGGCGAACCAGGCCCCATTATCCGAGAACCGTCAGTGGGTGACCCGGCCGGTCGGCGAGATGTTCGCGTGCCCCGCATCCTTGCCGAACAGGTCGAGGCTGCCCTTACCGGGTTTGAGCTGAACGTCCCACTCCTGCTGGGCAGGGTGCCAGCGCCACTGATAACCGTAGGCATCCTCGTAGCCGCCGTTTTTGATGCGGGGCTTGGCGGGATTCCACCCCTTGGGCGGCACGAAGACAATCGGGCCCTTGGTGGGCAGGCGGAGCTTTCGCGCCGCCTCGACGGCACCAGGGTTTTTCGCGTAGAACTCCGCCGCCTCCTTCAGCAAATTGTCCATGGCACCCAGTGCCCGGTTGGCGCGGGCTGCGCCGGCGTACCGCACGTTGAACGCCAGGTTGTTCACGAACTCCGCGCTGTGCGCCCGCTTGGCGAGCCAGGCGAATCCCTTGAGATCCTTTATGATCTTGGGGCCCTTGGCGGCGGCGTCGCCCGCGTACGGGAACAGAGAGATGGCCGAGAGACCGGCGCCCGACCAGTCGCCGTTCCACAGCGACATCAGCCCGGAGGCACCATCGGCGGCACCGGTCGGGTCAAAGATGCCGATCAGGTCGAGCAGGAGCTGAGCGATCTCCGAGTTGCTAATCCCCACCGATTCGGGCATCGCGCGGGTCTCAACCGGGTCGCCGGAGTCCTCCATGCCCGTCTCATCGGGTACGGGCGGCGGAGTCGGGTTCGGGTCGGAGGCGGCCCAGGCCTCGAGAAGCTTGCCCGTGGCGATCTTCATCGCGTCCAGCGCGATGCTGGCCGCCTCGGCTGCGCTCTTGCCGGCCGCGATCGCCGACGCGTGGGCCTGTGCCGCTGACTCGTACGCCGCGTTGGCGGACGAGTGCGCGGACGCGGCCGACGAGGTGGCCTGATCGGCCGAGCGCTGCGCGTCGGCCGCGGCGGCCTTGGCGTCGGCCGCAGCGTTCTTGGCGGTCTGCGCCGAGGCCGCCGCGGCGTCGGCGGACCTCTTCGCCGCAGCCGCGGCGGTGGCCGCCTGGCTGGCGTAGAGCGCGGCCGCCTTCGCCGAGTTGGCGGCCTGCGTCTTGTACTTCTCCGCGTCTGCGGCGGCGTCGTTGGCGCGGGCCGCCAACTCTGCGGCGAGCGCCGCGTCCTGGGCGGCGAGGTTCGCCGACTGCGCGGCAGCAGCGACGATGGACTGTACGGTCGCCACGTGCGCCGCAGTCTGCTCGTCGCGAAGCTTGGCGCGGTACTGCTCGACGGCCAAGAACTTCTTACCCATGGCGGTCGGGCCGGCCAGCGCCACCTTCGCGGCGGCCTGCACCTCGGGTCCGCCGGCCGCGGCGATGTCTGCGATCGCAACCCGGTCGTCGGTGGCAGCCGCAGTGTCCTTGCCGGTACGCAGGAACTGGTAAACATCCTGCGGCGTGCCCCTGAGCGCCGCCTTGCCCGCCGTCACCGTGGCCGGCCCGCCGGTGGCGATGAGGTCCGAGACCGCGATTCGGTCCTTCGTGGCTCGACCGAGGTAGTTCGGATAGGCAAGGAACTGAACGATCTCGGCGTGGCTCTTACCGAGGACCGCTTTGGCCGCCTCGGCCAGCGCCGTGTTCTCCGGGTCCTGCGAGATCAGCTCGAGCACCCGGGAACGGTCGTCCTGCGTGGCGGCCTCCTCGCGGCCGTTGAACAGGAAGGTCCGCATGGTCTCGGTGTCGCCGGCCAGGGCCTCCTCGGCGGCCTGTGCAGTCCAGGGCCCACCTTCCTCGCGCAGCAGAACAGCCGCCCGGCGACCGTTGGCCAGCATGGTCTCGGTGGACGCACCGCTCGCGGTCGCGGCCGCCAGCAGCCCGGCGGCCTCTGCTGAGACCCGCTGCGCCTCCGGCACGTCGGCCATGATGTCGGCCGGTTTGGCCTGCTCGACGACACGGGCGGCAGCCGCCTCGGCCAGGGCGTTGGCGGTGTCCGTGGTGAGGCTCTGCTCATCGGCGGCGCGCGCGGCCTGTTCGACCGTCTCGGCCTGCAGGGCCGCGTCGGCCGCGTCCTTGGCGGCGGCCAGCGCCGCGGTCGCGTGCTGGCTGGCCTTGGCGGCGGCTTCCTTGGCGGTTCCAGCGAAGTCGGCCGCGGCCTCGGCGGCGTCGGCCGCGGCGTCGGCATGGGCGGCCGAGCGCTCGGCGTACGTCTTCGCCTGGCGGGCCGCCGCAGCGGCCGTGCGGGCCAGCGACTGCGCCTCGTTCGCGGAACGGGTGGCCGAGGCTGCCAGCCGCCGTGCGCGGGCGGCCTGCTCGCGGGCCCGGGCGGCCTCGGAGTCGGCGACTGCGGCGTGCCCGGCGGCCTCGTCGGCGGCAGCAGCGGCGGCACCCGCGTTGCCCACCGCGCTCACCGCGGCGATGGCCGCGTTCGCGGCGGCGTCGGCGGCGGCCACGGCCACGTTGATGAAGTCGATGATGCTCTTGACCTGGTTGGCCGCCGCACGGGCCTGTTGGGCCGCGCTGCGGGCGGCGTCGGCCTTGTTCCTGTCACCCAACGCGGCGGCGGCCGCGTTGTAGGCGCGGGTGGCGGCCTGCCCTGCGAGCGTCGCGGCGTTGGCGGCCCGGGCGGCGGCGTGGGAGGCGATCCGGGCGGCTTGGCGCGCGGCGGAGGCGGCGGTGACCGCGTCCTGGGCCGCGTCGGCGGCCCGCCCCGCGGCGTCGGCGGCACGACCGGCCGCCGCGGTGGCCTTCTTCGCGTCGTCCTTGGCCGCCGCGGCCTCGGCCGCGGCCTTCTCCGCAGCCTTCTTCGCCGCGGCAGCGGCGGCGACTGCCTTGTCAGAGGCCTCGCGTGCCGCGAGGGTCTCTCTGGCGGCGGTCTCACGCGCCGCCCGAGCGACCTCGGCGAGCTGGGAGACCGTCATGATCTCCTGATCGCGTGCCCGTGCGACGTCCTGGCCGCGCAGGAGGAAGTAGCGGATGTCCTCGGTGGTGCCGGCCAGCGCGGCCTTCCCATCGGCCTGGACCTGCGGGCCGCCGGTGGCGATGATGTCCGCGATTCGGACCCGGTCGTCCTGGACGGCCGTGTCGTAGGAGGTGCCGAGCAGGAACGCGCGTACGGCCTCCGGCCCGTCGGCAAGGGCCTGGCGGCCCGCGATGCCGGTGGCGGCGCCGCCTGCGGCGATCGTGTCGGAGGTCCGGACCCGCAGGTCCTGCTCGAGCGGCTGTTGGTAGCCGCTGTTCAGGAACGCGTCCACCCCCGCGTCGGTGCCACTCAGGACCGGCTGGGCGGCACTGGCCATGGCGGGACCGCTGGAGGAGACCAGGTCGTCCAGACGTGCGCGCTGGTCCAACGCGCGGGCCGCGTGCTGCCCGTCGGCGACGAAGGTGCGCACTTCGTCGTCAGAGCCGGTCAGAGCCGTCGCGGCTGCCCGAGAAAGGACCGGCCCGCCTTCCCTGAGCAGGGTGACGGCTTCCGCCCGTACGGATTCGATGGGTTCCTCGGCCGCGTAGGCCGGGGCCGGCGCGAAACCGGCCGTGACCGCCGCTGCAAGGGCGGCAACCAGTGTGGATCGTATTCGCATTGTCTCCCCCGTAGTTACGCCGATCGACCACAGAGGAACGAATCGGCGCGGACGAGTCAACCGCACCGCGACGACGCTAGTCAATGTCGTGGATTGTGACCAAGGTAACAACACATAGTGATCGCGGCGGCCACCCTCGCCTGGTCGCCGGGGCACGGCGGGCGCTTGGTTCTGGGCTGAGACGGGAACTCGGCGGGCAAAAGGCCGGCACGCACCACCCGTGCCGGCTGCTATGGTCCAGATCACTTAATCGGGCGCCATGTCTATCGACGTGCCCGATTAAGGTGCTGGGGTGCCACCCTACCAATCACCGGGTGCCACAATCACGGGAGGAACAATAATCGTGCGTGCTGCCCGCAGGAACGTCGTGTTCGGAGCCCTCGTCGGAGCGGCGGTGCTCGGCGGCTCGCTGGCCTACGGCGCCTCGGTCCAGGCCGAGGCCTCCAGCTCGGAGCCCTCCAGCCTGGTCGAGGACTACAGCTACCCCGGCGCAGCTCAGATCGAGGCCGACAAGCAGATCAAGCTGCTCAAGGGTGATGGAAAGATCATGCTCGCCGAGTGCGGGTCCGCCACCGACCTCATCCAGGTGGAGTCCTACAACGACTCCTCGGAGCCTGTGTACTGCTTCAAGGTGCTCGGCTCCAGCGGATACCTGACCCTGGAGATCCCGAAGGTCTACTTCATCTGGGCTGGCGACGAGAAGGTAACCGCCACCGTCACGGTCGGCGGCGTCGAGAAGGACCCGGTTGTCGTCGCCGCGAATGATGGCGAGCCCGTCGGCGCCGAGGACCCGAAGAACCACGCGATCCTGCTCGAGCTCAGGGTCTGACATCCGGCCCGTCGTGAAATGACGGGCGCACCGGTGGCAACCGCTGGAGTCAGCGTCTCGAAGGCCATCCGTGTCGTGCTAAACAAGGCGGCTCCCGCGAAACTGGCCCGTCGGGCACGTCTCTGACATGCCCGACGGGATCCTGGTACCGAGGCCTTCAGGTGGCCCCTCCGTCGGTGCTGATGAACAGCGTGGAACGAATATGGTCAACCGCATGCGTCGAGGGCGTCGGCGACGCATGCGAGGGCCGCGCTGAAGTCGGCTGCTGAGAGGTGGCCGAAGCCCAGCCGGAAGACGCGGTCGTGCTCGCCGAACCAGGATCCCGGCGCGACTCGGGTGTCGCGCTCGGTGAGGTGGGCATAGAAGGCCGTAACCGCGTCGTCGGAGAACCGGTCTGCGGGCAGGCGTAGGCAACACATGGCGCCGCCGTCGGGGACGACGATGGCGATCGGCCGGTCCCGCGTCCAGTGCAGTAGCTCGTCGAGCGCCTCCCGGAGTCGCTTGGCCCTGGGCGCGAGGATCTCGGGCCGCTTCCGAAGTACCTGTGCGGCGAGGAATTCGTCGACTGTGGAGCAGGCGATCGTGGTCAGGAACTTGGCCTCGCGCAGTTGGTCGTAGAGCGCGGTGTTCGTCGTGGTCAACCAGCCGAGGCGTAGGCCGGGTGCGCCGTGCGCCTTGGACACCGACGAGCAGGTGACGAGTTGTGGCGACAGCGTCGCCGCCGAGCGCGGTGCCGTGCCGTCACCGTAGGTTGAATCCCGATAGGTCTCGTCAACCAGGACGACCGCGTCCGGAGCGCGCTCCTGCACGGCCGCGAGCAACGTGCGCAACTCCTGGTCGGTGAACCGGACACCAGACGGATTCTGCGGCGAAGCCAGGGACACCAGGCGTGTGCGCGGGTCGAGCTGCTCGGAGATCTGGTCCAGCGGCAACCGGTAGCCGTCGTCGAACGACAACGGCACCACGTCCACCCGCGCCCCGAGCTGTTCCGGGACCAATCGAGCCGGCGGAAAGCACGGTGTCGCCAGCAGAACCCGATCTCCTGGGGAACAGGTCGTCTGGGCCAAGAGGAACATGGCCTCAATCGCGCCGACCGTCACCAGCACCTGCTCGGCGTCCACCCCGACGTCGGCCGCTATCAGCGCTCGCAGGTCGGCAGCACCCCGTGAGGTGCCGTAGGCCAGCGGGACGGCGGCCAGCGTCGCCTCGTCGGCAAGGTCACCCAGGTTCAGCGGCGGGCAGGTGCTCTCGGCTAGGTCGTAGCGGACCGGGAGGTCGATCAGAGCGGTCATGGGGCTCGGCACGAAGGCGGTCATGACATACATCATCGGGGTTGCACGTCGGGCTGGGGCAGAGCCAACAGCGAGTAGATTTCTCCGGATCGGCTGGCTGCGTGCGCAGCCCTGCGTGCCGAATTGGCCCACCACCTCCCGGACTGGCGGGTACCCGCCGTTCCCGGCGGCCAGACCCGGTGGGTCCGCCTGCCGTGCGAGGCCGTTCATCGCCTCGCTACCGCCCGGCGCAGCTAAGAACTGGTGTCATCCGGAGGTGGTGAAGGTGAGATAGGTATCGGGGGGCCGGGTTTCGTGAGTGGGGCCGTCGTGGGTTTCCCACGAGTCCCCGACGATCTGGGTCGCCACCTGCGACCAGAACGCTTCAACGCCAGAGTTGTAACGCTGAAAGGCGATGCTCCATCGGCCTGGGAACAGAGAGATGAGCTGACCGGCTGCGGCACGACCAACGCCCGTGCGGCGCAGCGCGCGGACGACGAAGAAACTGGCGATGGACATACCGCCGTCCTCGGTCGGGTTCGTCATCACAAAGCCCGCCGTCCGGCCGGCCGCAGTGATCAGCCAAGCGCGTCGTTGCGGGTCGACACCGGCGAGAAACCGGTCGAGCGGTCGGTCGTTGAACGTGCCATCGTCATTCGGGAGGTGACCGTACGCCTCCGACAGATCATGACGGTACAACTGACCCAGATTGCCAAGCACCGCCCGGTGCGAACGGTCGACCGGCATCAGGGCGACGGGACTCGACGGCGGTCGAGTTGGAATCGCGGCTTCCCAGGGCATCCCGGCAGTCTTCCATGGCGAGAGTGCGTCCCGACCGGCTGCCGCCGCTTGGTCGAGTTGGTGGGCGGGCACGCCTGGAGCGTCGCCTTGACCAGCCCGGCTTGGCGCTCACGGCTGGAAGTACTCCGACATCACGTGGCTGACCCATTGTGGCTGCTTGACGTCCATCGGGAGGAACTCCGCCATCGTCGGCTTGAGGTCGATGACGGGGGTGCCCGAGACCGCGTCGAGGCCCACCACCGTCAATTCGCGGCCCTGGACGGATTCGATGGCGCAGCACGTCACCCCGATGCGGTTCGGTCTGCGGGGAGCGCGGCCCGCGAATACGCCAACGGGTGGGAGGTCGGAGCGGCCGCGGTAGGGGCGGGGTTCGCGGTAGTCGCCGTGTTCCGGGAACTGATCGAAGATGAAGAGGACTTCCACGTGGGAGAAGCCCTCCAGGCCCTGGAGGCACGCTTCGCCGAAGCGCTCGTCAACCGTGATCGTGCTGCGGACGGCACCCCAGTTGTCGGTGTGCTGGACATCCGTCCTGTCATTGCGGACCGTACCTATCGGGGTGACCTCGAAGCTGAGCATGACTAGAGGCTAAATTCCCGCGACAAGGGTTACGCCACCCGCAGGAGCACGCTGATCGCCAGCAGC
The DNA here is from genome assembly GCF_016907275.1 of Micromonospora luteifusca. Classification (NCBI taxonomy): domain Bacteria; kingdom Bacillati; phylum Actinomycetota; class Actinomycetes; order Micromonosporales; family Micromonosporaceae; genus Micromonospora; species Micromonospora luteifusca. The sequence continues at coordinate 6,245,332 of NZ_JAFBBP010000001.1, read as the reverse complement.
GCCACGGCGGTGGCCCATGCGACAGGGAGCCGGCCCGAGAGGGCCGGCTCCCGCCGTTGACTACCTGTCTCGCGCGTCAGCGCGTCAAGGACTCCTGATCGGCCAGTACCAGCAGCTCGTCGGTACCGGCGGACAGGACCGTCTTGGGGTCGTCGAGCCAGACGACGTAGCCGACCGGGGGCCCAGAGGGCCCCCACAGGGCGCCTGGCGACCCGCGGCAGCCGAAACGGGTCGCGAGTGTCCAGGCGGGTTGATCCACTCCAGGTCGGCGATGTGGGGGTAACCCGGCGGGTGCGATGCCGCCATGTCGCCGACCTGGTGTCGATGCGCTGCGGGGAGCAGACCGGCCACACCAGGAGCTGATCTAGTCGTCACAAAATTTCATGGCTCTGCTCAAATCTTGCAAAGCACTGTCTAATTTTCTAGGCTGCCGTGGTGAGCGAACTTCCCCTGGTCGAGGCGAGAAATCTGACCAAGATCTATCCCGCACGCGGGTCCACAAAGGAGTTCCACGCAGTCGACGGCATCGACTTCGAGCTCCAGCGGGGCGAAGCCTTCGGCCTTCTCGGCCCTAACGGCGCCGGCAAGTCCACCACCATGCGCATGATCGCCGCGACGTCGCCGATCAGCGGCGGCAGCTTGCGTGTGCTCGGAATGGACCCGACGAAACAGGGGCCGGAAATCCGTGCCCGGCTGGGCGTCGTGACGCAGGACGACTGTCTTGACAACGAGCTCACCGTCCGGGAGAACCTGCACATCTACGGGCGATACTTCAGCCTGCCGCGGGCGGTCATCCGTGAACGCGCGAACAGACTGCTGGACTTCGCCCAGCTTCAGGAAAAGGCCGGCGACCAGGTCGAGACGCTGTCCGGTGGTATGCGCCGACGGCTGACCATTGCCCGTTCCCTGATCAACGAACCCGAGATCCTGCTGCTCGACGAGCCGACCACCGGCCTCGACCCGCAGGCTCGGCACATCCTGTGGGACCGGCTCTTCCGACTCAAGCAGGAGGGCGTCACGCTCATCCTCACCACGCACTACATGGACGAGGCCGAACAGCTCTGCGACCGGCTCATCGTCGTCGACCACGGCCGGATCGTCGCGCAAGGCTCCCCTCGCGAACTCATCAACAGGTACGCCACCAGAGAGGTTCTCGAACTCCGTTTCCACCTTGACGAACGGGACACCGCAGCGGAGAAGCTCCAGACGTCGACTTTGGCCACCGGCGGCACCGACACCGACGGCAGGGTCGAGCTACTCCCCGACCGGGTGCTCGTCTACGCCACCGACGGCGAGGCGGCCCTCTCCGCTGTGCACGCCATGTCGCTCACCCCACTCACCGCGCTGGTCCGCCGCGCGACGTTGGAGGACGTGTTCCTCAAGCTCACCGGCCGATCACTCATCGAGTAGCGGAAGAGACCACTGATGCTTCGCGCATTCGGATACTGGATCACGCTCTACCGGCGCAACTGGCGTGGCTCGATCGTGATCAGCGTGCTGAACCCGATGCTGTTCCTCATCGGCATCGGCGCCGGCTTGGGCGCCCTCGTCGACGCCAATGCCCCGGCCCAGATGGCCGGCGTCTCCTACGCGGCGTTCTTCGCTCCGGGCATGCTGGCCGCTGCCGCGATGCAGAGCGCGTTCCTGGAGGGGTCCGCTGGGGTCGCCCGGGCTGCGGGCTACGGGGCCTATCGGGGCGCCACACCGACGCCCCTCGAACCCGAGCAGCTCGCCGGCGGGCACCTGCTCTTCATCGCCTTCCGCGTGCTCATCGCCAGCGGAGCCTTCATCGCGGTGATGGCCGCATTCGGGTTGACCGGCGGATGGTGGGCTCTCGGCGCCCTGCTCGGTGCGACGCTTACCGGCGTCGCGTTCGCAGCACCGGCCGCAGCCTGGGCGGTAGGCGTGCACAAGCTGCGCCACATCGACACGATGTTCCGCTTCGTCATCATGCCGCTCTACATGTTCTCCGGCACGTTCTTCGCGGTCTCGCAGCTACCAGAGTGGATCCAACCGGTGTCCTACCTGTTGCCGCTCTGGCACGGGGTCGAGCTGTGCCGAACGCTCAGCCTCGGAACGGCGACGATCACCGGCAGCGCCGTCCACATCGCCTACCTGCTGGCGCTCGCGATCGGCGGCTTCCTGGTCGCTCGAATCACCTACCGACGGAGACTGCACCCATGACGGCCCACGTCCAGAACCCCGTGGAGACCTTATGACCACCGTCGCCACGCCCGCCTGGACGAGACGTCGAACCCTGGCTCTCGTCGAACGCAACTTCATGGTCTACCGCCGGTCGATCACGCCGCTGCTCAACGCGCTCGTGGAACCGATCCTGTACCTGTTGTCGATCGGTGTCGGCGTCGGGCTGCTCGTCGGCACGGTACCCGGGGTCGATGTCCCCTACGCCGTCTACGTGGCCCCGGCGATCCTGGCCACGACCGCGATGAACACCGCGTTCAACCAGACAAGCTTCGGCGTCTTCACCCGAATGAAAGTCGAGAAGACCTACGACGCGATCCTGCCGACACCGCTCTCCGTCACCGACATCGCCGTCGGCGAGGTCACCAGCGCGATGATCAACGCGTTGCTGACGTCGATCGGATTCCTCACCCTCATGGCGGTGGGCGGGCTGGTCACCTCGGCCTGGGTGCTACTGGCCCTACCCGCGTCGGTGCTGATCTCGTACGCGTTCGCGGCGGGCGGCCTGGCCGTCACGACGTACCTGCGCGACTTCCCCGACTTCCAGTACATCCAGCTCTTCATGTTGCCGATGTACCTTTTCGCAACGACGTTCTACCCGCTGTCGGTCTACCCGGAGGCAGTGCAGCCGCTGATCCGAGTGCTGCCGCTCTACCACAGCATCGAGCTCGTCCGCGAACCAGCGCTGGGCCGCCTCAGCTGGGATCTGCTGATCCCGGTGTTCTACCTCATCGCTTTCGGGTCGATCGCGATGTATATCGCCGTCCGCCGAATGACTCGGGCGATGCTGCGCTGACAATCGTCGGCGCGGACACCACAGGGCTGTCCCTGTGCCATCGACGAGGACTCCGCGGATGGATCAGCCGCTTCGGCGGTTACCCCACTGGCGCGGGCTCTGGACCGAGCCACGGCCGCCGAGGTGCTGTCCCTTTCCAAAGGGTTGCGGCGAGGTGCCCTTGCCCTTCGCGCGTCGGGCAGCCCGATTCGCGGGAACGGGCTGGTCGGTCTCGGCCGTGGTCGAGGCGTCGGCATCCGCCGCCTGGTCGTCTTGAACGGGCTCAGGCTCCGTCATCGGTGTCTCCCTGGATTCGTGGGGCGCCCTGCGGACCATCGGCAGCCGGCGGACGCGGACCACTCGACGCCAACCTGGGCACCTTGACGGTATCGCAACGCCGAGCCCGCCCGATCGACGGTCTCCAGCTTGCGCCGCCGCCGCGGTGATCGGCTTCGTCCCGGTGCACCTGGTATGGGCGTTCAAGGTGCCGCTGTGGCGCGGACGGTGCGGCTCTTATCTGTTCGACATTGAAGCGGTCGCGTGGCCGAGGGACAGCATAATCGTGGCGTGCATCCCAAAAGCGACATTTCGCGGTTCACGCGTCGCCCGGACCGCCTGGCGGCTTTCAGCGACGGTGTCTTCGCCATCGCCGTGACGCTTCTCGTGCTGGAGATCCAACCGCCGCACGACTTCGGCCATCTCCTGCAGGGTCTCGGGGCGTTGTGGCCGTCGTACCTGGCGTATGCGCTGAGCTTCCTGCTCGTCGGGCAGGTCTGGGTCAATCATCACGTCATGTTCGACCGTGTCCGGCACGTCGACCGCGGGGTCCTGTTCCTCAACACGTTGCTCCTGATGGTCATCGCGTTCCTGCCGTTCTCCACGTCGCTGCTCGCCGACGCGTTGCGCGCGGAGCGGGGCCTACGCACGGCGGTCGTCGTCTACGGCTCCACGCTGTGGACGGCGGCATTCCTGTTCAACATCATTTGGGCCCGTCTCCGCCGCGCCAAACTACTGGACCCCGGCCTCGGTCCCCACGGCGTCCACGCCATCGGCCGCCGATTCGCGTTCGCGCTGATCTGGATCGGCCTCGGCATCCTCGTCGGAGCGTTCGCACCGATCGCTGGCGTCGCCATCATCGCCGGCTTCCTACCCGCCTACTACCTCCCCGTCCGCGGTGAATACGGCGAGGACGACGACGCCACCGAGCGGCCGAGCTGAATGACGTCTCAGGCGACGGCGGTGGCCATTCGGCGTACCGCCTCGGTGATCAGCTCCGGCGCGGTGGCCAGATTCAGCCGGACGTGACCGCCACCGCCGGTGCCGAAGGCCAGACCGGAGTTGAGCGCCACCCGGCCACGGTCGAGGAACACCGTGGCGGGGTCGTCGCCGAGGCCCAGGGCGCGGCAGTCGAGCCAGGCGAGATAGGTGGCCTGGCCGGGGTGGTAGCGGATGGCCGGCAGATGCTCGGTGAGCAGCGCGGCGAGGAGCCGGCGGTTGTCATCCAGGCCGGTCAACAAGGCGTCGAGCCACTCGCCGCCATCGCGCAGGGCGGCGGTGTGGGCGATCACGCCGAGGTGGCTGGTGCTGACGCTGGCCTCGAACGGAACGCGGGCGAGGTCTGCGGCCGCGGCCGGGCCGGCGATCAGCAGCGCACCCCGCAGGCCGGCCAGATTCCATCCCTTGGAGGCGGACATCAGCGACAGGCCGTTCTCGGCGCCAGGCACCGAGAGGTACGGCACGAAGCGCGCTCCCCCGAGCACCACCGGAGCGTGGATCTCGTCGGCGACCACCCGCACCCCGTGCCGCTCCGCCACGTTGGCGACGGCGGCCAACTCGTCTGCGGTATGCAGGACGCCGGTCGGGTTGTGCGGGCTGCACAGCAAATACGCTGCGGGCCGTCCACCGGAGCGCGCCCGCCGGAACGCGTCCTCCAACGTGCCGAGGTCTATCCGCAGGTCTTCGCCGAGCGGCGCCTCCACGATCCGGCGGCCGGCGTGCGCCACGAACTCGTAGAACGGCGGGTAGACCGGGCAGTTGACGACCACCGCGTCCCCCGGCTCGGTGACCAGCCGCAGCGCCTCGACGACGCCGTGCATCACGTCGGGCACCAGCGCGGTGCGCTCCACGGCCAGCCCGTCCCAACCCCACCGCCGCCGGGCGAAGTCCGCCAGCGCCTGCGGGTACGCCGTGCCGGCGGTGTACCCGGTGTCGCCGCGGGAGACGGCGTCGGTGATCGCTTTCGCGACCGGCTCGGCCAGCGGCACGTCCATCTCCGCCACCCATAGCGGCAGCACGTCGTCGGGGTACTCCCGCCACTTGAGGCTCGTCCGTTGCCGGAGCTGGTCGATCGTGAGCTGGCGAAGGGGATTCACCGTGTCTCGGGCACCAATAACCACACCACTCATCGCCGCAGCCTATTCCGCTCCGTGGACGCCCATCATCATGGAGTTGCTCGTGGAGGGTGAGCGCCTTGGTTCGGGCGGTTGCTGCCGAATCCCCTCACGGCCGCCGTTGAATTGCCATGATCCTGCGGTTGCGGCTGTCGTCGCAGCGTGGTGATAAGTCGCAGCGGTCAGCCAGGCCACCGCCAGGGCGGTGGAGTCCTGCTGGTTCAAACGGCCGAACGCGTCGCGGCTGCGTCGGTGGCCCGCCCGCCGTAGTTCGCACAGCACGGACGCGGCTGTCGGCAGCTGAGCGTCCAGGAGCGCCTGCGCGTCCCGGTCGACGTCCGGCACCAGGGCGGCGCGGCCAGCGGCGACAACTCGTTGCAGGTGGTGGGCGAGGAGATGCAGTGGCGGCTGCGGTTGGTCGGTGCCGGAAGGCTCCACGGTCACGGCGTCGGGTAGGTCGGCGCGCTGCAGGTGGTCGATGCCAAGGTCGACGTGTCCGCCGAAGCGGTCCGGCAGCCACGGCGCGGCAACGGCAAGCCCGTGGACCCGGCGGGGTCCGTGGAAGCGTCCAATCATCCGTACCGGCATGCCGGTGGCGTGGGCGGCGAGCAGGCGCAGGTTCGCGACGTACGGGAGCACCGGATCATCGTGCGGAGCGAGGACGATGACGGGCTCCGGCAGTTGCGCCGCTCTCAGGAGCAGACCTCGCTGGTCGGCGGTGAGGACACCGTCGAGGAAGGCGAGGTCGTGACCGGCGGGGCGCTCGTGTGGGACGAGGTCGAGGGTCTTCAGCCAGCGGGCGGCCTGTTCGGGGATCGGCTGCCGCCAGTGGGCCGCGGCCGGTTCCTCGTGCCACGAGCGGCCTGAGGTACGTACGGCCTGCACTGCTCTGCCGTGGCTGAGCCGCCGGTCAGCTGAGGCATGCGCGTTGACGGCGAGAATCCCGGCCCGGCCCAGTTCCCGGTGGCTGATCGTCGTGTCACCGAGGTCAACGCTTCCATGTGCGGCGTTGCGGGCTGCGTCGCCATCGCCGGGACGTGCCTGTGCCAGGCTCCAGATGGTCGCGTTGCCATCGGTGAGGTAGCTGACCGCGCCGACGTGGCCTGTGGTGGTGCGCAGCGGCTCGGCACACAGCCCGTACAGGAGCAGATCCCCGACCGGGCTGTAGCCGCGTCGGCTCGCGCCCCGAGCGGCTTGCTGGTCACCGATGCCGTTGGTCAGGAGGTGACAGACGGTCAGCACTTCACGCAGGTCCTCGGTGAGGTCGGCGAGCCGGAATCCGGGGACGTTCTGGCGGGCCGCGCGGAGTAGTTCCACCACTCTGGTCGCGGCTGTCGCCAGTCGGGGCAGCCCGATGGCGCGGGCCTGGTGGATGGCCCGGAGCAGGTCCGCCTGGAGCACCGCGCCAGCGCCCGCCACCCCGTGTTCGAGGATCGCCGCGGCGACATCGCGTACCTGTGTTGCGGTGGCGTGTTGCTCGGCGGTGGTGGGCGAGCCGGCGGCGGCGTCGGGCAGGTCGGCTTGGGTCGTCACACTGGTCTGGGCGGTGCCCGGGTCCGGTCCGGCTGCGGCCGCCTGGTGCGGGTGGGTGGCGAGGACAGGCGCGGCGCTGAGCACGGCGGCCCGGTGCAGGCAGCGTGGTGCGAGCAGGCAGTCGCAGGTGGCTCGTTCGGCGGCGTCGACAGGTGTGGTGAGGGTGACGGTGACCTGGTCGTCGATGGTGACCGTCGCACCGCCGGCGGAGGTCGTGACGGACCAGGCCGGCTGCTTCTCGAGGGCCTGGTCGAGCTTGGACAGCAACCTGTTGGGAAGGGCGGCGACGGCGTCGGCGACGACGTGTGGTGCGACGGCGGGCAGGCTCATCGGACCTGGTCTCCGATCCAGCGGGCCAGTTCGGTGGGGCTCAGCGCGGCGACGGGCATCCCGGCGGCCACGAGTTGCCCGGCGACGCCCGTGCTGTAGCGGGGTTGACCCCGGTCGTCGAGGCTGGCGCAGCCGAGCAGGGTGACCCCGTCGTCGGCGAGTGCCCGGACGGCGGCCAGTAGTCCGCCGATCGGGTGTCCCTCTTCGAAGTCGCTGACGAGCACGACGAGGCTGCGGCTGGGGGTGGTGACGAGTTGCCGGGCGTAGCGCAGGGCAGCGGCAATGTGGGTGCCGCCGCCGACGCTGATCTCCAACAGCAGGCTGAGCGGGTCGGCGACCCGGTCGGTGAGGTCGACAACTTCGGTGGAGAAGGTGACGAAGTGGGTTCGTAGGCTCGTCACGCCGGCGAGGACGGACGCGGTCAGCGCCGCCCAGATCGTGGACGGTTCCATCGACCCGGACACGTCGACGAGAAGGATGATCTGCCAGTCGACGCTGCGTCGACCGCGGCTGCGGAAGACGAACCGTTCGGGGCGGATCTGCGCTGCGCCGTGGTGGTCGATGTGTGCGGTGTGCAGGTTGGCGTGCACGGTGGCGCCGAGGTCGAGGCGCCCGGCGGGTCGGCGGGTACGTCGTGGTGTGGCGAGCCCAGCCAGTGCCGGTCGGATCTGTCGGGCCAACTGCGCGGTCAACTCGGTGACGAGCCTGGCGACGAGTGGGCGCAGTCGGTTGAGCCGCGCCTCGGGAAGCCCGCCGGCCAGCGCCAGGACGGTGTGCAGCAGTTCCACCGAGGGTCGGACGTCGTCGGGTGCGATGGTGAGCAGGGCGTCGACACGTCCGCGTTCGGCGGCGCGGGCGAGCACCTCGTCGCGTACCGCGGCGCCGAACAGCGCTTCGAGGTCGTCGGCCCAATCACGCACCTGCGGGTATGCGGGCTGTCGCCCGCCGCCAGGTCCGGTGGCGGTGTGGGAACCTTCTCCCCTGCCGCTGCCGTACAGCTCGTCGAGTGCCGTGGCGAGTCGGCGGGCGTGCGGCGGCAGGTCGTCGGGGCGGCGGCCGAGCAGCAGCCGCCAGCGCTGCGCGGCGGGCAGCGTGTGCGGTCGGTGAGCCGGGCCGGGTTCTGCCGGGGACGGTGGTGGAGCCGACTTCTCGGCGGTGTGGTTGTCTCTGCCCGTCGGCAATCCAAGGGTGGCCAGTGCCTGCTGTCCCGACTGGTCGACGGCGAGCCAGTCGGCGAGCAGACTCGGTGCGACCCTCACCGTCGCATCGACGTCACCGATGCGCTGACGGACGGTGTCCAGAAGACGGTCCCGATCGGCGGGGCTCAACACGTCGAAGCCGCCGCGCAGCGCCGGCAGCCGCCGGATGAAGTGGTCGTCGTCCCAGCCGTCGATGGTCTGCAGCAGCGGGGCCAGCGTGTCCCCACCGGCCTCGAGCAGGGCGCCAGCGAGGCTGAGCGCTCCGCGGAGTCGGTCGGTGCATTCGGCGGCCGGCATCTCGGTCCAGGACGCCAGGACCGCGCCGAACGCGTGGGGGGCGGTGCTGCCGAGCAGCACCTGGACGGCGTGGGCCGCTCCCCGCATCAGCGGTGATCCGTCGCGGGCGAGGCGGCTGACGGCGTGGCTGAGGCGCAGCAGGTGACCGCTGTCGTCAGCGTGCCGGACAAGGTCGAGCAGCGCGCGGGCGTCCCCGGGGTCGGTGGATCCAGCGAGCCCGTCGATGGCGCGGACTGCCGCGGCGTGCAGGTGTGTCAGGTGCTCGTCGAGGCCGGCCGGTGGCGACGGGGTCGCGGGGATGTGCCCACGTTGCAGCCGCTGGAGCAGTTGGCTGGCGGTGGCGAGTTCGGCGAGGGTGGCGGTGCCGGTCACGGCGGTGTGCAGATCGGCGAGGCGGACCTCGACGGCGTCGGGTAGGCCGCAGGCGGCGGCACGGGCGAGCCCGGCGACAGCTTGTGCCGCGGTGGGGCCGCCTCCTGTCACCTCTCGGCGGCGCCGGGTATTCAGCATGCCGGCGGCGGCTTGGGTGAGGGTCACGCCATGTGGGCTGGCGGCGGCGAGCCCGGCGTCGGTGCCGGGCTGCCAGTGCAGCCGCCAGCGGGTGGTGAGGGTTTCGGCTGTGGTGGCCTCGGCGGGCTCGGCGTAGGGCACCTGGCAGGCGAGCAGTCGCTGCAGGGTGGCCTCTCGTCGCCGGTCGAGTGGGCTACGCAGTGGATCAAGCCGAACGGTGCGGGGCGGGTCACCAGGGCCGGGCAGGCGCAACTGCTGTAGCAGAGCCGTGGTCGCGGGAGTCAGCCCGCAGACGGGTGTGTCCGGGCAGGGGTGACCGCGGTGCTGTCCGATCAGGGTGTGCTGCATCGCGGCGGCGACCGCTCGGCCCCGGCCGGCCGGCTCACCCTGGGCAAGGACGGTCTGCAACGCTTCGACGAGTTCACCGCGTCCGGCGGCGGGCAGGTTCCGCAGTCGCGCCAGATCATGGGCGAGCCGGGTGATCTCGGCGGCCTCCGCCGGTCCGGTGGGGTGTCCCTGGTCCCGCAGGTGCCGGGTGATCTGGACGGCGAAACCGCGCAGGTGGGCGGCCAGCGCGGTCGGATCGGCGTGAGCATCGTGGACAGCCTGCTGCCAGCGAGGGTCGCGGATCCCGGCGGGATAGCCGGATCGCGCGTCGAGCAGCTCGAACGAGTACGGCACCAGGGAGATGACCGGGGCTCGCCGTGGCGCCTCGGCATCGGGTGTCGCCGGCGTGGTGGGCCCTGGGTGTCCCGGTGGGATCAGAGCGGGAGTGTGGAAGGCGCCGACGACGACGGCGAGGCGGCCGGTGGTTTCCGCGATGCGCTGTCGCATCCACGCCTCCCGCCGCTCATCGAGGACGTCGATGTGGCCGGCGGCATCGTTGCGAAGCGCCCAGCCGACCGCCAGCGCCGACCGGCGTACCGCTTCGGGCGGTGAGCCGGGAGCCGCCGCCTCGACCCAGCGGTCCCACAGGTCGTCACCGGTCCGACCGGTCAGGGCGGCCCGCACGCTGTCGGCGTACCCGCTCACCCGCGGTCCGACGGACGCCGGGCGTTCCTGCCACGCCGGGTCGCTCAGCGGAAGATCGCAGCAGTGGGCCGGCACGCCTCGCCGTTGCGCCCACCGCAGCGCGGCCAGCTCCGGGGAGAAGTCGGCGAACGGGTAGAAGGCGAGCGGTCCGCCCTCGTCAGCGCTGGCGGCGGCGAGGGCGACCGGCGCCTGGGTGTCGGGGTGCGCCAACCAGGTCAACCACGGCTGCATGTCGGCGGGCAACTCGACCAGCACCGCGTCCGGGGCGGCCGCGTCCAGCAGGGCCGGGATCGCCGCGGCGAGCACCGGCGAGTGATGCCGCACTCCGATCAGGGTGACGCGGCCGGTGTCGCTGAGACGTGCGACGGCGGCGCGCGGGTCGTCAGGTGCGCTGTCAGTCACGCAGGACATCGCGCTGTTCCCACAGCTGCCGCCACATCCGGCCGCCGGCCTCGGCGCGGCGGCGCAGGGCGCCGTCCCAGTACGCCAGCAGCCGCGCGTGGTCGGCCGGGTCGTCCTTACGTACGACACCCACCAGATGCCCGGGGAGCAGCGACAACGGGTCCGGGCCGGGCAGATAAGCGGTGGACAGGCCGATCGACGCCGCGACGGCGACCGCCTCGGCGGTGCTCATGACCGAGGACGGGCGTTCCACCTCCCAGCCCTCGACGGTGCTGCCGGTGCGCAGATCGCGGAAGGCGGTCACCAGGGTCTCCAGCACCGCCTCGTCCACCGCGTACGCGGCGCCGACCCGTTGCACGGCGGCCCGGGCCTGCCGGGTGACGAGGGCGACCTCGGCGTCGAAGTCGGCGATCGGAGGCACCACCTCGAAGTTGAACCGGCGTTTCAACGCCGCCGACATCTCGGACACGCCTCGGTCCCGCAGGTTGGCCGTGGCGATGACGCAGAAGCCAGGAGCGGCGTAGGCGACGGAGTCGTCGGGGAGTTCGGGCAGGACCAACCGACGGTCGGACAGGATCGACACCAGCGCGTCCTGCACCTCGGGCAGGCAGCGGGTGATCTCCTCGACCCGGGCGACGGCGCCGGTGGTCATCGCGGTGAGCACCGGCGAGGGCACCAGCGCCTCCCGGGACGGCCCCTTGGCCAGCAGGAGGGCGTAGTTCCAGCCGTAGCGCAGCTGTTCCTCGGTGGTACCGGCCGTACCCTGCACAGCCAGGGCACTCGTGCCGCAGACGGCGGCGGCGAGCAGCTCGGACAGCATCGACTTGGCGGTGCCCGGTTCGCCGACGAGCAGCAGGCCCCGTTCTCCGGCCAGGGTCACGACACACCGCTCGACCAGGGCCCGTTCCCCCACGAACTTCGGCGCGATGCTGACCTGACGGCCGTCGGGGCCCGGCACGGGACGGCCGGCGGAGCCGGCGATGAACGTGACCACCGCCTGGGGGGTCAGCTTCCAGCCGGGCGGGCGGGGACCACTGTCGGCGGCAGCCAGGAACGCCAGTTCGTCGGCGTACAGGTGCTCCGGCGGGTCGATCTGTCGGGCGTTCACGCCTTCTCCTGCAGGTCGAGGTAGCGAGGTTTGTCACCGGCGGTAACGCGATCCCAGGCCGCGCGGAACAGCTCCGGCGTCGGGCGGGTGACCAGAGCCAACCCGTTGAGGAACAGGTACAGCGGCTGCTTCCAGCTCTCCATGGGCGGGGTGGGGTTCTTCGCCGCAAGCCAGCCGCCGGGCAGGAAGACGCCCCGGCCGGCCCGTTCCCGTTTGCCTGCCACCACCAGTCCGGAGTCGAGCAGAGCCGCCTGGGCGTGCTTGAGGGCGGCGGGCTTCCACGCGTTCCAGGTCCGCACGTTGACATCGGTGGGGTTCGGCAGGGCGAGCAGCTGCAGGTAGTAGCCGGCCGAATCCCGATCGAGGCCAGTGTGAGCCGCGACGGTGTCGACCAGGTCGGGCGCGCTGACCCGGGGGTCGCGGTGTTCGCCGCAGGCCCCGTCCGGGGTGGACAGCGCGGCGGCGATGTCCGGTGCGAGCACCAGCCGCAGCGTGTCCGCGACCGGGCCGGAGATGAAGCTGATCGCTGGGTCCTGCGGTCCGCTGAGGCGGGCCGGGGCCAGGTGGTGCGCGACCATGTCCCGGAAGGTGTGCCCGGCCACCAGCGCTGATCCCACCTGGGGTGGCTCGTCCACCTCGTGTCGCCCGGCGCCGATCAGCAGTCGCGGGTTGCGCAGCCGCTGCCGCAGCAGCTCCAACGCCCGAGGCAGAGCGTCGCGCATTGGTTCGCCCCACGGCAGCTGGTAGGCCAGCCACAGCAGCGCCACCGTGCACCCGTACAGGTGGTTGCCGTCGAACGGGGTTCCCTCAGTGGTGGTGGTCTCCAGTCGGCCCCAGTCGCCGGGCTGGCTTTCCCCGTCGGTGGTCAGCCAGCTTCCGGGTGCCGGGTTGGCGATCGTCTGCAGGATGTCGGCGGCTCGGGTCGAGGGCAGGATGCGGGTGGCGTCGGCGAGCAGTTGCTCGCCGATGACCACGCGGGCCCCGCGCAGTGCCAGCCAGGCCGCTGCGAGGCGGTCGACGTCCGGGCCTTTGCGCCACAGCTCGGCCGGGTCCTGCGGCATCGCCGCGTCCACCAGCGCGATCCGTTGCGTGTACGACAGGGACTTCAACGCGTCGCGGGCGGTGCGCGCCTGGGTGCTGTTCACTCCGAGGATGCGCCGCTGGTCGGCGGTGAGGAAGTTCGCCTGCCAGTCGTCGATGCCGGGGAGACCAGCCAGCAGCAGGGCGGCCTCGGCGCGCGTCATGCCGGTGCGCCGCACCAGGTCGTCGACGCATTCCGCGCGCCACGGGGCCGGGCCCTGCTCGGTGAGCAACCGGCAGAATGCCCTGATGCGATCAGCGCCCCGCCAGCCGGCAGCGACGGTCTCCGCCTCGACCGTGGCACCGTGCGGCGGGGTGAACTGTCCGTTCGGGGACACCTGCACGGCCGTGCGCCGCCACTGCTTGTCTCGCCCCGCATACCAGGTGGGGCCGCGTTCTGGCAGCAGCACCGTGACCTGGGCGCCGTCGCGCTGAATGACCCGGTGGCTTTCCGGGGGCGCCTCGTCCCAGGTCGCGGTGAGCACCCGCACCGTCTGTGCCGGGTCGGTCAGAACGGTACCGGCCAGGGTGGACAGTAACTGGGCCAGCGCTGGGCGCTCCTGGTCATTGGTGACCGGTGCGGCGGCGCGGACGGCCAGGGCGCCGAGTCCGCCGAGTGCGTCCACCCACGTCGGGGTGGCCTGCGGTACGTCCTCGACCGTCCCGGCCGTGAGGAGGTCGGCGACCGCGGTGACCTGCCGAAGGATCTCCTGCCGCGTCTGGGCGCTGCCGCTGTAGTAGGTGAACCGTTGCGCCGGCAACAGCCCGGACCAGGCGGTGCGCAGCACATCGTCGGCGACGGCTTCGACCCCGGTCTCGTCGACCGGGTCGGTCGTCAACAGCTGCGGCACCCCTTCCATCCGCCGGCGCAGCCGTACCGCGTGCACCACCTTCTCCGCCACGACGGTACGGAGCACCGAATCGGTCACCTCCGTCAGGACCTCGGTGACGATGGCCAGCGCCACCGCGTTGATCTCGGTGGACTTGGTGACGGTGTCGTCGATTGCCATCAACCGGGCCGCGTCGGCGGCGTCGAGCCGCCGCAATCGGGCCGAGCCCGGCACATCGCGTGGGGCCAGTGCGTGCCACCAGGCCAGCGGCGGAAGGTACCGGGATGGTCGGCACCGGTCCACCGGGTCTCGGCCGTCGGCACTCCAGACGGTCAGCTCCAACTCGGCCCGGTGATGGGGCCGCCCGGTCACCGGTAACACGACGTCGCTGCCCGGTAGCCGGAGGCCGGCAACCAGCGCGTCGCCGTGGAACGGGTTGCGGCTGGCTTGGACCGCGCTCGAATGCCAGGACACTCGCCGCCCGTCAACCCCCTCCCCCACCTGCGTGCCGTCCGGCAGGCGGGTCACCCGCCACCCGATCAGACCGTCGCGCCAACCCAGCGGCGACGAGGCGAACTGCGCCGGCGCCGGCCGCAGCTCGCACAGGTCAGCGACGAGGGTCGCACCCGGGGGCAGGTCGGCGGCGAAGAACGCGGGCAGGCTGTGTCGGCCGCCCTCGCCCGTCGCCGGGTCGTACTCCCGCCAGCGCCGCTCCACGGCCGTCGGGTCGGTGGGCTGTTCGCACCGCCAGAACGAGACGCCGTCCCCAGCGACCGGATACGTCGCGGCCGGACTGCGGGTGTCCCCGGCGTGCCAGGGCCGACTGCCGATGGTCATCGCACCGTCGGGCAACGGCAACGGCAGCGACCGGCGGCCCCACAGGGCGTGGTCCGTCGGCTGGTCCGGCTCGATCAGCACGTCCGGGTCGGCCGACCAGTAACCGACGAGCCGGCCGCTGGTGCCGTACCAGGTGACCAGGAGTTGCCCATTGACCAGGCGGCAGGTGGTGTCGCCGTAGGAGTTGCGTGCGTGCGGGCTGTCCGAGGGCGGATACCGGAAGATGTGTTCAGTGGTCGGGGCGTCGACGTCGACGACGTGTGCCGTCCGGTTGTCGTGCACCACCAGCTGCGGCCAACCGTCGCCGAAGCGTCGGCCGAGCTTGTCCTCGGCCACCTGCTCGTACGCGGGCCAGGACAGCTCCGCGACCAGGCCGGCCCGCAATGACCGGGCGAGTACCGCAGGCACGTCGACCCCCGCCAGGGCGGTGAACGCGCCCGGTGCCAACGCCACACCGGCGGGCGACCACACGGCCGCGAGCTGGGACAGCGCCTCGTCCAAGCCGATCAGGGTGCCGTCCGGCACCCGGGCAGCCCGTTCGACGAGCAGCTCGGACAGCACCTCCCGTAGGCCGGCCATTCCCAGCGTCTCAGCGACCATCTGCGCCGGCAGTGGCCCCGACCCCTGCCTGTTGTGCAGCTGCGACAGGGCCTCGGCGGCCCCCCGCGCCAGCAGCACCCGACATCTGGGTTCGGCGGCCACGGCGCGGAGGTCCCGCCGGCCGGGGCCGACGTCGTGCACCCAGGGAGACACGTTGAACGAACCGCTGTCGCTGTCGATCGCCACCGGTACCCCGCCAGCCAGGCACACGTCGAGAACGTCCAGGTCGGCCCGGTGAGCGAAGTCGCTCCACAACGTCACCGGCCGGCCCTCCGCCCGCAACCGCGGTGCCAGGTCCGCAACGACGCGGATGAGCCGCTCACAACGACGCCGGCCGCGCCGTTCCCGCAGCGCCATCAGCCGCTCCAGCCACCGCGCCGCGGACACCGTCGCCGCCTCGTCACGCAGCAGATCGAGCGTGCCGGCCGCGTCCAACAGTTCCAACCAGAAGTCGGTGACGTCCGTGGACCAACCGGGCGGCTCGGGGAAGATCTCCACCAACCGAAGGCGCACCGCCGGGTCATGCTTGGCCAGCCGCAGCAGGGGTTTACGGTACGCCTTCCACACCGCCTCGCTCGATCGGGTCATCGCGGGGAACGCCAGCAACTGCCGGATCACCGCCTCGGCCTGCTCGTCGACGTCCACGCCGGCCGCCTTCGCCAGCCGTCGGAGATCCTCCGCCATCCCGGCGTACGGCGGCAGCCCGCCGGCGACGCGACGAATGGCCAGGGTCCGCACCAGCTCGTACGCCTCGGGCGCCGGGCGCCGCGTCGCGACCGCGCGGGAGTACTCGGTCAGCATCTTCGCCGTCAGCGCACCCGCGAAGGCGAACTCCAGATGCACCTCCCGCAGCCGTTCCTCGTCCACTGGCAGCCCGTGCACCTGCTCGGCGCGCCGGGCGTCGGCGAAGCAGCCGCCAGCCATCCGTGGGTTGTCGGCGGCGCGGAACGCCCGTCCGGCCTCCTCCCAGAACGTCGGCAGGAAATGCGGTGCCGCCGCACCCAGCCGGGCGGCAAGTTCCTGGTAACCGTCGCGCGCGTTGCCCGGCTTGGAGGCGGCGGTTCGGGCGAGCCGCGCCATGTCCTTGACCATCGCCAGTGCGTGTCGACCATTCGCCGGATCATTGATCAACGCCCAGGCTGGGAACCCGAGCGACTGCCGCCGGGCGGTGCCCACCGGCGTCGGTTCGGCGGTACGGCCGAAACCGAGGAACTCCATCGACAGATCCTCGGCCTCGCCCAGGGTCGCCCCGGCCAGACGGACGACGGTGCGACCCGTGAGCGCCGGATGGGTGTAACGACGCGCAGTCACCACATCACGTCCGGTCTGCGCCTCACCGCCAGGCAGGATCGCCCCCGCCTCCAACAGCGCCTCACTCACGCCCGCTCACCGTCCTCGTCGACAACCCGTCCGGCGTAGAGATTCGCCGCCATCCGCATTCCTTCCGACCACGCCACTGGCCCCACCGCCGCCAATGCCACCGCCTCCCCCTCCGGGTCGGTGAAATAGAGCGGACCGGTCTCGGTTTCGTACAGCGGATCGCCCTCGCCGATCCACACCGACGCGACCATCGGAACGCCGTCCTCCCACACCCGCACCGACGCGGCGCCACCCTGCACGCGGTAGCCCGCCGACGTCGCCCGCGCCTGCACGTGGCGCAACTCCTTGTAGCGGCCCCCGGCGTAACGGGGCAGTTCGCGCCGCCGTTCGTCGTGTGACTCTGGCAGCGCCCACACCTCCCGGAACAACTGCAGCGTCTCCTGCCGCACCCCCAGGTCCGCCGCGAACTCCCGTAGGTCTGCCAGATCAGGCAGGCGAACCGGGTGCGGGAGAACAACCTGCACGGCGGTGATCCGGCCACTCTCGCCGTCCAGATCCACCACACCCAGACCCTTCTCCGGGTCCGCGTCACGCAGCAGCCCCGCGTGGTCGGTGTCCCATCGCCCCGCGCCGTCGATCGGCACCACGACCAGATCACGCAGCGACGTACGCCATGCCTCGTCTGCCCACACCTCGCAGAGCACCGTGGTCGGCACCGGCAGCGACCGCACCATCCACTGCTCGACCTCCTGCCGGCAGGAAACCTCGTGCCGCTTCAACCACTCCGAGAGCTGCCGCAAGCCGACTACCACGTCGGTGTCACGCAACGCCTTCGGGAGGCTTTTGAGCAGCTTGCCCCGGCGGTTACGCGCGATCACCTTTCCGCGTTCCAGGCTCACCTCGTAGTCGGTACCGGCTGCCAGCCAGCCCATGTTGATCTCCTCCCGCGGGGCAGTGAGCGGGATTCTGCCATCTGCGACCGACACTCGGGATCACCGTCAGCGGGAGGGTGCCCGCGGCGGTCAGCAGCGCGGTACGCAGGCCGCTCTGCGGGCCGGGGTTCTACTCACTCACTGGTCAGTCGGTTCGCCCAACCCGGCGATCGCGGTCACGGCCCACACCGACTGCCGTGGCTGCGGAATCTCGGTGGAGCAGGCTGGTCCCGATCTGTGAGGATCGGGCCGTGTCCGTTCCCGCCCGTCAGATCCGCGCCCGCTACTCGGCCGACGCCATCACCGTGTACCAGGCGTATCCGCCGGAGATCGCGCTGCCGGCGGTGGCGGCCGGCCGTTTCGTGGCCCCCTTCAAGCGAGAGCGGATGACGTGGATCAAGCCGTCTTTCCTGTGGATGATGTACCGCTGCGGCTGGGCCACCAAGCCAGGGCAGGAGCGCGTGCTGTCCATCGACATCACGCGGGAGGGATTTGAGTGGGCGCTGGCGCGGGCCTGCCTGAGTCACTACGACCGAGACCTGCACGGTGACAAGGCGACCTGGTCGCGGCAACTGAAGACCAGCCCCGTACGAGTGCAGTGGGATCCGGAACGATCACTGCATCTGAAGGCGCTGCCGCATCGGTCGCTGCAGGTCGGGTTGTCCGGCGAGGCTGTCGACCGGTACGTCGATGACTGGATGGTGGCCATCACGGACATCACCCCCACCGTTCACCGGCTGCGGGACCTTCTGCGCGACGGCGACGAACAGGCGGCAGCAGCTCACCTGCCTGTCGAACATGCCTACCCGCTGCCGGCTCAGATCGTCGCCGGCCTCAACGCCAGCCCGGACACCACCGACGAAGTGCCCGAGCCAAAGTACGGACAGTGACGGCAGCCGGGCACGCCAGCGCGCCGGCAATACGGATGCCGGCCCACGGCGACTCCAGGCATCATCTTCTGGTGGAAACCACCGAGACGAGCGTCGTTCTGGTTGACGACCTCCGCTCCTTCGTCGATGGTCGCAGCGCGGAGGTGGCCCGCACGAGTGCGGCCGGGGTCCACCTCCTCGACAGCTATCGAGGTCGGCGGCTGGACGAGTTGTGGCTGGACCACGACCTGGGTGCGGACGACACGGTCTGGCCGATCGTGGAGGTCTTGGAGCGGGCCGCCTTCGAGGATCGCCCGTTCGACATCGGCGTCATCAACGTCCACTCTGCCAACCCGGCCGGTGCCACGAAGATCGCCCAGGTCTTGCGGCACTGGGGCTACCGGGTCCACGTCTGGTCCGGCTCGAACGACGTCGGCTATCTCGAAGGGCCCGCCGGTATGCCGAACCAGGCTTAACGCAAGGCGATGTGGGCGTCCGTGAGGAAGCGGTCACGCTCGTCACCGTGGGCAATTGCCGCGTTGTAGACGGCGTCGATCGCAGCGGCCAACGGATCGTCATTCGCCAGGGCGATCAGTGCGGGGAACGCGGCGGCCTGCTGGAGCGCCTCGCTGACGTGGCGTGTGCCGAATGCTGTCGAGCCGAAGTGCAGCGTGACGGTGGTGTGGGGCACCTCGGGATCGGACAGGAGCCGGTGAAACGCGGCGGTGCCGCTCTGGTCGGTGAAGGACGAGGGCAGTGGACGGTCGGCCTCGGCGGCGGCGAGCGCGTCGGCGATCCACCCGATCTGCTCCAGCCCGGCCACCCGCATCGCGCGGCGGGCCGCCCAGCAGGCTGCCTCCCGCTGGCGGGCGGCAGGCAGCGCGTCGACGCGGTCGAGCAGCCGGCGGTCGATGCGGGCCAGGGACTGCGCCTGGCCGGCGAGTCCGCGGACACGATCCGACGGTGGAGCACCTCCCCACCGCTCGGCGTCGCGCTCGGCCTGCAGGCGGCGGTACCTGTCGGCCAGCGCGGTCGCTTCGGCGGCCTGCCCACGCAACGTCTCCACCCACGGATACGACCCGGCGGCGTCGAGCAGATGGTCCCAGATCAGGCCGAGGGCGAAGGCGTGCCGGCCCAACACCCCCTCGTGCCGCAAAGTGAAGCCGTCGGGGCCGGACGTCAGCCGTACGGTACTCGGCTCGTTGTCCGGCTGCGTGGTCAGCGGATGAGGGAAGATCGGTTCGTCGGCGGTGGACCACGACCACAGCAGAGTCTCGTCGTCGACCCGCCTGAGCCGGACCTCCAGGTCGCCGGCGGGCAGCACTCCCGCCGGGACCTCGACCGGCGCGGGCCGGTGGCGGACCACCGCCACCCGGGACAGGCCGGTGTCGTCCTCGTACGGGTCAGGTGGCAGAGGAGGCAGCAGGGCCGGACGGCCGGACGGACGCGGTACCAGTGACAGCATCGCCTGCTCGGCGGCCTTCGCCGGTTTCTGCTCCCAGTCGCGGTCCCCCGGGTCGGCCAGCACGGTGCGCCATGGCGTCTCCTCGGACACCGCCCAGATGTGCAGCTCGTGCCGCTCGGGCGGGTCGTCGTCGGTGCGTACGGTCTCGTGCAGGCGGTCGCGCGCGTGCACCCGCACCCGGATCAACCCGCGCGGGACGGCGACGTCGGTGAGGGCCTCCGCGATGCCGCCCATCAGGCCGACGACCGACAGCCGGCCGCTGGGACTGAAGAGGGTCGCCTCACTGATCGCGTCCCAGCCGACGTCGACTCCCGCGGGAGGCCCGGGCAGGACACGGACGCGCGCCTCGATCCAACCGGTGTGTATGCCGCAGAAGCCGGTGAACTGATGCGGCCCAACGACGTGCAGCAGACCGTCGCCGAGGGTGTAGATCCCCATGCCGGACGCGCCCGGCACGGCAGACACTTCGTACTGACAGTGGCTGACGGAGAACCTCGCCCAACTGGCCACGGATGCCGGACTCCGATGATCGGCGTCATTCAAGTCGGCCACTCCCAGATCCTACGGCCGACCTCACCGAACCCTCGCAGCACGGCGGAGCGGGCGCTGGTGCGAACGATTCCGCCACCTGCGGGTTCTGGAAAAGCGTGATCGCGAGGATCCCGTCCTCGGCGACCGTCAGCACCGCCACGCCGAAGGGCTCGCCGCGGAACCACGCCACTGCGGCGGGCTGGCCGTTTGCCTCGGTCGCCACCATCCGCCAATCCCCGGCGGTGCGCATCGCAGGCGTCGCGAAGGCCAGGCACGCCTCACGACCGTCGTACGAGGCCGGCGAGCCGACCGGATCGATGGACGCGTCCGCGCGCAGTATTTCGCGAAAGGCGTCCGCGTCGGACGCCTCCCACGCGGCCATGTACCTGCCAAGCAACTCCCGGGCCCGGGGCGAGGAGGCGTCCAGCACATCGTCGCGGGCGGGAGCCGCCTCGGCGAGCCGGGCCCTGGCCCGCTGCAGGGCGCTCTTCACGGCCGGCACGGACATGCCCAGCGCCTCGCCGGTCTCGGCCGCCGAGAAGGCCAGCACCTCCCGCAAGAGCAGGACGGCGCGCTGCCGGGGAGCGAGGTGTTGCAACCCGACCACGAAGGCGAGCCGCACACTCTCCCGCGCGGTCACCAGATCGGCCGGATCCGTCGGGAGCGGCTCAAGCCATGGACCCAGGTCGTCCGGACCGAGACCGGACGAGAGCGCGCGCCGCCCGCGGCCCTCGATCACGTTCAGGCAGACGTTCGTGGCGATCCGGTAGAGCCAGGTCCGTACCGACGAACGCCGTTCAAACGTCCCCCACCCGCGCAGGGCCCGCACGTACGTGTCCTGCACGACGTCCTCGGCCTCGTGATAGGCGCCAAGCATCCGGTACGCGTGGGCGAACAACCCCCGACGTTCCCCCTCGAAGGCTTCCGTCAGAGCCCCAGCTGCGGGCGCACCCATGCGGCCAACCTCCCAATCGCCTCATCGGCCACCGATGCGCGCCCGGCCGCCATCTGGAACGTGTGCAACTGCCCGTCGAAGACGTCAAGCCGGGCGCCGGTCAGCTTCGCGAGGCGCTCGCTGTCACCCCGGCCGCTCTCCTCGCTGCCGCACTGCACATAGATCGGAGGCAGCGCGGACAGGTCGGCGTGGAAGGCGTTGACCTCCGGCGCAAGCCCACTTTCTCCCTCGGGCAGGTACTGCGCAATGAGACCCTGCACCATCGGCCGAGTGAAGAAAAGGTCGGTTGCGGCATTCTCCTCGTACGAGGTGGCGGCCTGCGCCGGGTCCATGTC
Organism: Micromonospora luteifusca; assembly: GCF_016907275.1. Taxonomy (NCBI): domain Bacteria; kingdom Bacillati; phylum Actinomycetota; class Actinomycetes; order Micromonosporales; family Micromonosporaceae; genus Micromonospora; species Micromonospora luteifusca. The sequence continues at coordinate 6,223,800 of NZ_JAFBBP010000001.1, read as the reverse complement.
GATCCATGGCGACAGCAACAGCAGCGCCGCCGCGCCGGGCTCGCGGAGGGCGACCTGCACGGCAAGACCGCCGCCGGACGAGTCGCCCGCCAGCGCCACCGTCTGGGTACGCGCCGCGGCCCACCGGTACACCGTGACCGCGTCCTCGATCTGGGCCGGGAAGCGGAACTCGGGGGCCCGCCGATAGGTGGCGAGCAGCACCCGCACACCGGCCGCCTTCGCGAGGTGCCCGTACATCTTGCGGTGGCTGTAGAGCGACCCGCTCACGAAGCCGCCGCCGTGCAGCGCGACGATCACCCGGTCAGGGCCGACGCCGTGCGGGCTGAGCCACATCGCCGGCACACCGCCCGCCGACACCTCCGCGTAGTCCAAGCCGCGTGGCTCGGCTGTGACGTCTCCCCACTGGTCGGCCTCACCCATGTCCCCCGCGGCCCAGCGGGCGTACATCTCTCTTATCGCAGTCATGTCAATACCGACCGCCGGCGTACTCGAAAGGAATCGGCGTGTGCGGGCGCAGGTGGAGATCCAGGGGCAACACCTTGATCGATGCAGGCTCGTCTGCGGTCATCGCGCCTGGCCGGTGAGCCCGTTCTTGCGGCTCGCGAGCGGGCAGGGATCGCGTTTGTGCCATGGCGGCCTGTCTCCGCAGGCACATCCGAGGCGAAGGCCGGAATCGCCGCCGTGGCGGGTAAGCCGGGTTCGCATCGATGTGTACGCCTTATCGGCCAGGACCCAGTCGAGCCCTCGTCCTCGGACGGACTGTCGTCACGTGCGGGACGCGGATGCGGTCAGGACCGAGACGATCTACTGGTGCTACCGCAGCCAGGCCCTTTTTCAGGCCCGCCGACGGCACGACAGTGGGGCTCCACACCTATGTCGGGAAGCCGGCACTATCCGCGTTCGAGTTGTACCGGCGAGGGCGGCAACTCGGATACGAACGCCTGATATTGGTGGTATCCAGCCGTCTCAGGACCAAAACGCGTCGACCGATGACTGGTCCCGGTTATAAATGTCGATAGAGATGATCGACCCTTTGTCGACGGTGATGAGGTGAAGGGTGTGGTTCTCAAGTGGTGGCTGTCCGGGTCGGGTAGCACGGGAGATGCCGTAGACCGCGGCGTGCCGACCGCCGCCCAGGACCTCGATGACCTGGGTCCGCACGCCGCCTGGGACGACCGCGGCGCTGGCGGCTAGGAACCGGGCGAGGCTGGCCGTGCCTTCGTACCGGCCGGCAACCGGATTGGTGCCTGGCACGGACAGGGTTACTGCGGGATGGAGCAGTTCGGCGATGGTCCCCGCGTCGCCGTCGGCCATGGCCGTGTAGAGCCGACGCGCGATGTCGCGGGGGTCGGCCGAGGTCATTGCGGCGGCAGCACGGTCGGGTCTGCGGCCACCACGGGCGCCGGAACCAGGCGCGTCAGCTGGTCGACCCGTTGTAGTCGCCCATCTCGGGCCAGCTGGCCGAACATGTAGATCTCGGTGGTGATGACGGCGCCCTTGACCATAACCGCGGTCAGGACGTATTTGGCCGCCACGCGGTCACCAGACACCAAGGTCTCATGAAGTTCGGTATGCACGCTGGCGGCCCTCCGGCGAGCAGGCCGCACATGCGCGAGGAGCTTCTCCCGGTCGAGTGGTATCCCGTCGTTGTAGAGCACGAAGTCGGGCGTGTGGTAGCGATCGAAAACCGCGGCGGCATCGTCCTCCCCGAAGGCGACCTCCACGGGATACCCCATGAGGTACGCGCCGAGATTGCGGCCGGGGAGACTCTCTTCACTGGACATCTCGCACCGCTCCCATCGCAGGTCAATTAACTCTGACGACGATGTCCAATCTAAGCCAACCAAGTAGCCTTGACAACTGTGTCTGAGTTATCCAAGCCACGAACGCGACGTCGGCGTGCCGACGCCGAGCGAAGCATCGTTGCAACCCTCGACGCCGCCATCAACCTGCTAGGCAGGCGACCCGAGGCGACCATGGAAGAAATCGCAGCTGAGGCAGGTGTCGCCCGTCAGACCGTCTACGCTCACTTCGCGTCGCGCGACGCGTTGCTCAACGCCATCGTCGATCGAATCACCGCCGAGGTGGTGGCGGCGATCGATGCGGTGGAGCTCGAAACCGGTCCCGCAGCAGACACCCTGAGCCGATGGGCGGATGCCAGTTGGACGCTTCTCCACCGGTACCCGATCCTGCTCAGTCCCGTGATGGCCAGTGCGAACCCGCAGGAAGAGCACGAACGGCATCTGCCGATCACCCAGCGACTCGACTCGCTCATCCGTCGGGGGCAGCGGTCAGGCGAGTTCCACCGGGATACGCCTGCGGATTGGTTGGTGGCAGCCATCCTCAGTCTCGGCCACACCGCCGGACAGCAGGTACAGGCGGACCTGATGAGCATCGGCGATGCTGGCACGGCCTTCCGCGAGAGCGCGCGGCGCCTCTGCGCCAGAGATATCGATCCATCGGGACCGGCAGATACCGGCAAGGCCGCTGCGGAAGGGTTCGACGATTGACGCCGCCGCAGAGGTATGCCTCGCAACAGCTTGACGTATATCCGTTGCGGATATAGTTTCGATTCATGACGAGCACCAGAACCGGTGGGCCCCTCACCCCAGCGGTGCTGCACATCCTGCTCGTGCTCTCAACCCAGGAACGCCATGGCTACGGGATCATGAAACAGGTCGAGTCCGACTCCCGGGGAAAAGTCAGGATGGGGCCAGGAACGCTCTATGGCTCGATCCGCCGGATGACCGAAGCGGGCTTGATCCGCGAGAGCGACAAGAAGATCGACCCGAACTTGGACGACGAGCGCCGCGTCTACTACGGCATCACCGCGCTCGGTCAACAGACCCTCGCGGCGGAGTTGCAGCGATACCGCCAGGTCGTCGCGGTCGCCCAGGAGCGATCCCTCATACCCAAGGCGATGGGTGTCTGACCATGGACGGGCAGACACGATATCGGCGCTGGTACCGAAGGCTGCTCGGTCTTTATCCGGGGCCGTACCGTGAACGCTTTGCCGACAGCATGGAGCAGACGTTCACCGATCTCTGGCGCGAACGAGCCGGAACCGAGGGCCGTGGGCATCGCGCCTTCATCCTCTGGATCTTCGCCGAAACGTTCGCGGGCATCATCCGGGAGCGCGCGACCGACCTTGCGAGGTTGACCATGGCCAGGAACGCAACCAACGTCTTCAGGATCGTCAAGTACCTCGCGCTGGCCACCGGTGGCCTGATGGTGGCGGGGATCGCCACGGTCATGGTGCTGGCGCGCGGCACCGGCGAAGACATCACAGGTGTCGTGGCACCAGCGTTGCTGCTCACACTTCTCTCGGCGGTGGCCGCCGTCGTCGCGGCCATCCTGCAGGGCGCGAACGTTCGTCGCAGGCACAGAGCGGGCGACGATCTGGCCGGCTGACGCCGCAGCGACCTTGGTTGCGGAGACGCCCTTAGCGGCGACCTCGACGAGGTGCAGTTTGGAGAGTTGCCCGACCGGGTTGCACCGGGTGACCAGCGCTCCGGTGAGCCCTTCCCGGCATGGGTACCCCTGGGAAGGTTCGCCGTCAGCCCCGACCCGGCCGGGCCGCCCCACGTGCCGATCCCTACGGACGAGCGGGTCCTGGTGTCGGCGGGGCCTCGGAACACCTCCCTCATCAATCCGGACAACCTGATTGAGTGACGGTGTGGCTTTGTCCGTGGACAGCAAGTAGCCACCGCTGACTCTCGTGGTTGTGTGGACCCAAGATTCGGCGGGCGATCGGGGCGTCGCGTCCGGTATCGAGGACGGTCGAGCGCCCAGAACTTCCTGCCCACCGCTGCCGCACGCGCCCGCGGCTGCTCTGGCTCGACCGGCTCGGCCTCGAACAACCCTTCCCGATCACGCAAAACCGGATCATCCCTCTCGAATGATCACGAGACATGCGCGGATTGTCGGTTGCTGAGCAACGCTCTTAGCGGATTGTCACCGACTCTCCGACCGGGATGCGCGCGTACTCGGTGCCGCCCTTGAAGTCCAACCAGCCGTCGAAGTACTCCTGGCCGAGCTCGTTGAGCGTGGCGTCGTGGATCGGGAACGCTTGCTTCGGCCGCACCGCCCGCACGAAGTCCAACGCCTCGCGGAGCTTGAGCCAGGGTGCGGCAGCGGGCACAAGCAGCGTCGCCACCGGCGACGGCGGGACGAACAGCGAGTCGCCCGGGTGGTAGACCGTGCCGTCGACGACGAACCCGACGTTCGCGCAGCCGGGCAGACCGTCGTAGATCTCGGCGTGTGCCCCGCCCACGACGTCGACGGCGAACCCGGCCGCCGTGAACCGCTGCCCCGCATCGACGGCGACAGCTGCGCCGCCCAGCTCGGGGGCCGACTCGATCGCTGCCGACGGCAGGTACACCCGGAACGCGGAGTTGCGCTGACTCGCCGCCACGAGCTTGGCGATGTCGAGGTGGTCGGGGTGCTCGTGCGTCACCAGCACCTCGTCGACCCCGTCGAGCGCTTCGGCCTCCGAGAACGTCCCCGGGTCGATCACCAGCACCCGGTCGTCCGCCTCCAGGCGCACACAGGCGTGGCCATATTTGATCAACTGCATGCGCCCACTATGGCAGGGACGGTCGAAGGCGGGGTTACTGAGACACGCTCCTAGCTCGGCGACGGGTTGCGGTGCCTGGTTGGTGGGTAAGACGTGATCGGCGGGGCACGTGGGTACGCTGCACCAGCGGCCTCAGCCAACTCCCACCGCACCGCGGCCTCCGTCACCGGCGGCACGACCGGTCGATCCCCGCATCCGCAGACGAGAGGCGACACCACACCATGACGGCCGTACCGGGCCAAAGGCCTACTGCTGCTGCGGGTCCGCCGGCTGCCGGGCGAGCAGCGGAGGAAGACCTGCGGGCGTTGTTCGGGCAGTCCATCGCCGTCTTCGCGTCGCTGGCGGGGCCGGCACACCTGGTGGAGACGGCAAACCCGGCGTTCTTCGCCACCATCGGCGAAGAACGGGCCCGCGTCGGGGTCGCGCTCGCCGAACTGATGCCTGAACTGGCCGGTCAAGGCTTCATCGCCCTGCTGGACCAGGTCTTCCACACGGGTGAGCCCCACACCGGCCGTGACGTCCGGGTCGTGCTGGGCAACGGCCCACACGCTCGGGAGGCCTTCTTCGACTTCACCTACGAACCGCGCCGAGACGCCGACGGCAACATGATCGGAATCCGCGTGATCGGCGTGGAGACCACACAGGTCAAACATGCCCAACGGCTGATGACCGAACACCGTGCCCTGCTGGAGCAGATCGCCCGCCAGGCGCCCCTGACCGAGGTGCTCGACGGTATGGCCCGCTGTATCGAAAACCTCGCACCGCAGGAGGTGCTCGTCTCCGTCCTGCTCGCCGATCCCGACGCCCGGCACCTGCGTCACGGCGCCGCGCCGAGCCTGCCCGACTTCTACAACCAGGCCATCGACGGCATCGCGACCGGCGAGGGTGTCGGCTCGTGCGGCACCGCGGCCCACCGGCGGGAACCAGTCATCGTCACCGACATCGCCACCGATCCGTTCTGGGACGACTTCCGGGACCTGGCCGGCCAGGCCGGATTGGCCGCCTGCTGGTCCACGCCGATTCTGGCCCGCGACGGCGGCCTCTTGGGCACCTTTGCGATGTACCACCGCACCCCGCGCGTCCCGCAGGACACCGACCTCGCTCTCACCCGGCTCTTCGCCGGCACCGCCGCCCTCGCCATCGAACGCCACCATATCGAGCAGGCGAAACTCGCCGCCGAAGCACGCGCCCAGTCAGCCAATGACGAGCTCGCCAAGGTGCTACGCGTGGAGCGGGAGCTGCGCGCCGAGGCTGAGCAGCGCGCCGCCGCCGCTGCGCAACTCGCCACCCAGATGCGTGCCGCCGCGGCCGCGCAGGCCGCCACGCCGCACCCCGAGCACTGCCAGCTCGGCGGCGCCGCCGGCTGCACCGCGCCGGCCGAGATCAAGATCGCCGATTCGTGGGGCGACGCGGCGTGGGGCTGCCCGGCCCACGTCGAGGAAGCCATCCTCAACGTGCGGTCGGTGTTCATCGCCAGCGAGGAACTCGGTGGCCTGACCGCCTACCTCAACCGCTGATCGCTGCCCCGTCGTTACGCTGCTCCGCGTCGCCGCACCCACGGCGATGGCTCAGTGGCCACGGAACGCCTCCTCCAGCCACCACGAGCCGCGCGCGGCGCTCACCTTGGCGTCGACCACCAGCGGCCGGGTACGGGGACCAGCGAGCCAGCGGCGTACCGGCTCGAGATCGTCGACGGTCCGGACGGTCAACCCGTCGCAGCCGTAACCACGGGCGATCGCGGCCAGGTCGGTCTCGGGGAAGGTCACCGTCTCCAATGGGTGCCCGTCCGGGCGGAAATGGTGCACCTCGGCGCCGTACGCCGCGTCGTCGTAGATCACGACGAGCAGGGGTAGCGCCAACCGGACTGCGGTGACCAGTTCGGTCGCGGACATGACGAAGCCTCCGTCACCGAGCGCTGCGACGGTGAGCCGGTCGGGCCGGGCGACCGCCGCGCCGAGCGCACTGGCCAGGCCGAGCCCGATCGACTGGAACGCCTGGGTGAAACAGAATCCGGCCACGTCCGGCACGTCGAGCCACATCGACGGGTAGCCCATGAAGTTGCCGGAGTCGACCGCCACCGTCCGGTCGGGCGGCAGCAGGTCGTCCAGGGCGGCAGAGAGCGTCCTCGGGTCGATCGTCGCCGGGGCGCCATCCCGCGCCGATCCACCCTCGTCTGAGTACGGAACCGTCCGCCACCGGCCGTGGTCGCGAATCCGTTGTGCCAGCTCCGGCGTACGCCAGCCGCCGCTCCCGGCGTCCACGGGCCCCGCGGAGCCGGAGCGCAGCCGACCGAGCACCGCCTCGGCGACCACCGCCACCTCGCCGGCCACCGTCAGGTCGACCGGCCGGTTCACCCCGAACGCGGCCCGATCGTGGTCGACCTGGACGACGACGGCGGAGGACGGGATCAGCTCTCCGTGCCGAGTGGTCCACATGTTCAGCGTGCTGCCCCACGCGACGACCAGGTCCGCCGCGCCGATCAGCTCGGCGGCGAGCGGGGTGGCGAAGCCGCCGGCCACGTCGATGTTCCACGGGTTGCCGGCGAACAGGCCCTTCGCCGCGGCCGAGACCGCGAGCAGCGCGCCGCACGCGTCGGCGAGCCGGGTCAACGGTTCCCGGGCCGCCCGGGCGCCCCGACCCGCGATGAAGACCGGTCGACGTGCGGCCTGGAGCGCGGCCAGCAACGGCTCAACCTCCGGGTCGGTGGTCCGGGTCGGCGCGACCGGCGGGACCGGGCCGGACCACGGTTCGGTCACGGTGAGCTGCACCTCCAACGGCAGGCCCAGCACCACCGTCGCACCCCGGGCGGCGGCCCGGTACGCCGCGCCCGCGTCCTCGGCCGCGTGTGTCGCGCGTACCCGATGGAAGTCGGCCCCGACCGCAGCGGCGAGCGCCGGCAGGTCGATGAAGAAGTTCGAACGCGGCGCGGTCGCCTCCGGGGCCAGGACCACCATCGGCGTACGGCTCTTCGCGGCTTCGGTGAGGCCGGTCAGCGCGTTGGTGACGCCGGGACCCTGGTGCACCGAGAGCAGGCTCACCGTCCCGGAGGTGCGGGCGTACCCGTCCGCCATGCTCGCCGCGCCGCCCTCGTGGGCCGCCGCGACGAATCGGGCGCCGGCCGCCACGAGCGCGTTCGTGACGTGGAAGTTGCCGCTGCCGACCACTCCGAAGACGTACTGTGCGCCGTGTGCGTACAGAACCCGCCCGACCACCTCGGCTACCCGCATCTGTGGCCCGGTCCTACCGTTCGACCAGCGCGAGGACCCGGCACGGGCTGCCGGACCCAGAGACGATCGGCAGTGGTCCGGCGATCACCACCGCGCCGGTCGCCGGCAACTGCGCCAGGTTACGGAGCTGGGTCAGGCCGTACTTCTCCTGGCCGAGCAGGAACGAGTGGCACGGGAACGGCGGGTCGAACGAGTGCGCGGCACCCGCGTCGGTGCCGACCGTCTCCACCCCGACGCCCTGGATCGGCGACTCCTCGGCCAGCCAGCGGGCGCATTCGACGGAGATGCCCGGGGTACGCCCGGCGTTGGCGTACCGCTCCGGGTCGTCGCCGTACGCGTCCCAGCCGGTGCGGTAGAGCAGCCAGCCACCGGCGGGCAGGGCACCGTGATCCGCCTCCCACGCCTTGATGTGCTCGACCTCGAGCAGGAAATCAGGGTCGTCGGCGGCGTCGGCAGCATGGTCGATCACGACCGCCGGGGCGATCAACTGGCTCACCGGGACCTGCGACACGTCCGCGCCCTGTTGACCGGAGACCCAGTGCACCGGGGCGTCGAAGTGCGTGCCGGTGTGCTCGCCGGTGGAGAAGTTGTTCCAGTACCAGGCCGGACCGCGGTCGTCGTACCGGCTGATCTCACTGAGCCGGAACGGCCAGGTCTGGCCGAACTGCTCGGGCAGACCCAGGATCGGGGTCTGGTCCGAGAGCGGAGCGGTGAGGTCGACAACCTGGATCCGGCCGCTGGAAAGAGCGGCGACAAACTCCTGCAGCACCGTCATGCGGCGACGGTACACCGCACGCTCTCTCCACGATGGACCCCGACTGCGCGCCAGCCGATCAGTGCATCCGGGCCCCGCGTTGAGCCGGCGGGCATTGCGCTCAGAAGCCTCGAAAGACGCCGTCCGTGCCTGCCGACCGCGCGAACTCGAAGAAGTCCATGTTGGCGAGCGACAGGTTGTTCTCAATAGCCTGGACCTGCCGTGGCAGTGTCCTGAACGGGCCTGTGTCGTCGCCTTCGTTCAGGTTGACGACGAGCAGGGGACGCTCCGGCAGCGAGACGGTGACGGCGTCGACGACGAACACCACCGGGTGCCGGTACTGACGCGGGTAGGCGCGAGGATAGCCGGCCGTGATTGCCGTGTCGCTGAGGCCAATCAGCGTTCGGTCCTCGACGAACTCGACACGGGCCACGAAGCCCTCGTCTGTGGGGCTGACGATCTCGTCCTTGAGTTGCTCCCACACATCGTCAGCGCGGAAGTCCGCACGAACGACCGGAACGCACCACGTCTCTGGCAGGTGGGCCATCGGGAAAGCGTAGCGAAACCGGACCTCCCCTCGGTCGCGACAGGGGCGCGGCTTCTCGGTATGACGGGTCCCCCGGCTTGTTGCGGCTGCGGTGACGCCGCGTAGCACGGCGTCCGTTGGTCATTGCCGGTCCTGCGGGCGTACGGCACCGTGCAGGAGCAGGTCGATGAGTTGCCGCTGGTCGTGTTCGGCCACCTGTTCGCCCGGTCTGGTTGTGCGGCCGAACAGCAGGCGCAGGTAGGCGTCGGTGAGCACGTCCACGGGCAGGCGCAGTAGGTCACGGTCGGGTTCGAACAATTCCGCGATGGCTTGCCGGGTGGCGGCCTGCGCGCTGTCGCGCCCGGTGGAGCGCTCGACAGGTCGGTCTGGTGTTGAGCGGTCGCGTTGGCCGCGCCGGTTCGGCAGACCGGAGGCGTGCAGGGCACCCAGGACGGCGCCCATGCGGCCCAGGTAGGCGTCGAGGGCATCGGCTGCCTCTAGGAGCCGGTTGGCCAGCGGCTGCTCGACGTCGATGGTGTTCAGTTCCTGCAGCACGGTGCCGGGGTCGAGCGCCGCGGCCACGCAGGCGTCCAGGACCGCATCCTTGTCGGCGAAGACGCGAAAGATGGTCGCTTCGCCGATCCCGGCGGCCCGGGCGATCTGGGCGGTGGTCACTGCCGCGCCGTACTCGGCGATCAGCGGTAGAGCGGCTCGCACCACCATGTCTCGACGTTGGTCGGGGCTCATTCCCGGCGCACGCCGCCGGCTCGGTGCTTCGGTCATAACCTGAACCATACGGAGTGAGTACTCACTCCGCCAACGGTAATCCTCGGCCCGGCATCCGTTCCCCGGCATGATCGACTGCACTCAACTCCCCACAAGCGGGCGTCGCCCGACTGACGACCGGGACCGTCATGGCTGACATCTTCGGGTCCGCCCGGTCAAAGGCAGGAGCGGATATCGGCTGGCGAGGCGTGCAGGCCGTGGGCCATGGTTGGGGCGTGATCGTCATCCAGCGGGTACGCGTGCGGTGGAGCGCCGCCGGGCGCGGCGCGCCAGAGGCAAACGCCCGTCGAGGACTCAACAAGGCAGTGATACTTCCTGCGCCGCTGCCAACAGGCGAGGTCCTGGTCCATGACGTCTTGGCCGATGAGGCCGCCAACTACGCGCGCCGCGACGACCTACTGACCGGCGACGTGAACATTGCCCGCGGCCTCACGCTGTGGCTCACCCTCGACGGCCCGGCGGTAACCGTCGAGCGCCTGCCCGGCCGGGCGGCGTTCCCTCGGGCGGAGATGTCCACCCGCTTGTTCACCCTCAGTCCCGGACAGGTCGGCCGGTACAGGGCCAACTTCCGGTTGCGGTTCACCGACTGCGCGTGCAACCCCAACTGGTACTACGAGGACTGGGTGGTCCATGTCAGCAACGGCGACGTTGCACCCGACCGGTTTCTGAGCGGCGAACTGGACCGCGAGGTCGACAACCGTGTCCATCTTTACGGCGGCTCCGGCCGCCGAAGTAACCGTTAGCAACGTGGCGGCGCCTGGCCTACGACGTGCTGCGGTGGGCCGGCGCCTGCTACCTGATCTGGATGGGGCTGAGCATGCTGTGGGCCGCGCGCCGTCGTCGACCAGAGCAGGCGGCCCAACCGGTCGACGAACCGGGGACCTCCGGCAACGATTTCTATCCCGGGTGGCGTCGCGGCGCGCTGACAAACCTCCTGAACCCTAAGGTAGGCGTGTTCTACGTCGCGCTCCTACCACAGTTCATCCCCTCCGGCGCTTCCCCGTTCGCCTTCGGTGTGCTCCTGGCCTGCGTGCATATCCTCCTGGGTACTGCCTGGTCCGCCGTGCTGGTCGTACTGGCACGTCGGCTGCGCACAGTGCTGAACCGTCCCACGGCCCGCCGACTGGTGGACCGCATCACCGGGACTGTGATAGCCGGCTTCGGAATCCGACTCGCCGCCAGCGGCCACTGACCTCGCCGATCCTTCGACCGCGGCGACGACTGCCTTGCCCGGTTGAGCCCCTTCACGGTTACCGGCGGTGTGCGGTTGCACAGAAGCGCTGGTGGGCGCTCTTCCACGGCCCGTACCGTTTGAACGGTCACGCCAGGGTGACGCGTCCGTTTCACCCACCCGACCCCAACCGCGACAGGCTGCCAGAAACCAGTCTCACCAGTTCTGTTTCGGCGCGCGACTCGCGGGCGGCGAAACTCGCACGCTACGTTGACCGGGTGCCCGTACCTCGGCTGATTCCTATTGCGCACGAGCCTGACTACCGTACGGACAGGATTGGCAGCTACGACGACGGGTTGTTCCTCGCGTCGGCGTGGGACCACCACGCATATGTGCATCTCTTCGACCACGATGGGGCATACCGGCGTTCAACGATCAGACGGGTCGAGGATCGCTCCGCTCTGGATGAGACCCTCGACGGGCTGCTCGCGGGCCTGCCCGGCAAGTCGTACGGCGACATCGCTGTTCAACTGTTCCAGACCCACCAGGACGGCGTCATCTTCGGCTTGATCGATGAGTCCGGCGACCGGGCCCGCGACGGCCGCCACGTCGACTGGGTCGAGCTGTACCCAGATCGCCTCGGATTTCACGAGCCATGGGACGGGCTCTACGACACCTGAGGCCGAGCCGATCAGCCGCCGAGATCCAGCGCAAATGCCAAGGCTCGACGCTCGCGTTCGTAAGCGTTCCGAAAGGGTCGGCGACCAGTTCGACGGCTTCCGCGGCCGTACGCTGCGGGGGTGGGAAAATGGATCTTCCGGTCGCCGCTGGCGCGGGCCGGTCTCGCCTCCGCTGTGGTCGTGGCGATTCTGGCCCTCTACTGGTTCCAGCCGTGGAAGCTGTTCACCGATACGTACGTCGACGAAGCAGTTCCCCGCGTAGGGACGACATCGGCCACCCCTACCCCGGCGTCCGCGAACCCGGCCCCCGCGACCTCGGCGGCCGCACCAGCGGCGATCGGGATCGTGACCGCTGGCGAGTTCGTCACCCATGAGCACCGGACGACCGGCACTGCCGAGATTCACCGGCTCGCCGACGGGCGCCACCAGCTCGTCCTTCGGGACCTGAAGACGTCGAACGGTCCGGACCTGCGGGTGTGGCTGACCGACCAACCGGTCACCCAGGGCACGGCCGGCTGGCGGGTGTTCGATGATGGCGAATGGGTCGAGCTGGCACGGCTCAAGGGCAATCAGGGCAACCAGGTGTACGAGCTGCCGGAATCGATTGACCCACGCGACTTCCGGAGCGTCTCCATCTGGTGCAAGCGATTCGCGGTCTCCTTCGGCGCGGCCGATCTCAAGAGCGCCTGACCTGGCCACTCGGCTCCAGGCCGTCTTCACCGCGGTGCGGGCCGGGTGAGGGCTGCCCTGCCGAACGCATCATTGACATCCATCACTGCACGATCTAGCGTCGAGTCGAGTCGAGTCGAATCGATTCGACGCCGAGCCGGATGCTCCGGCGCCGTCCGGCGGTCGGGCGCGTGGTGTTCGGGCGCATGCGGAGCGGGCCACCAACGATTCGACGAGCCACTGGTCTCGCATGGGCGGCGAGACCGGTGGCAGGAACCTGTGGCGATGAGCCGGCCGGACACCGTGGGCACATCGCGCCTTCTGGGGTTTCGTCCGCGTCACGTGTGGTCGGCGGAGGACCGGGAGTGGCGCGTCGCCGCGGCGTGCGGGTCGCCGTAGACCCACCCCCTGAATCAGTTCGTGCCGAGCGGCGGGAGCCCCCTCATGACAAGACGTAGACCCATCCTTGCTTCTCTCGCGACGGCGGCGGCCGTCGTGACCGTGGGCGCGGCGGCGCTGGCCGGTGGCTTGAGCACCACCGCGTCGGCCGCGAACCCCGCGGCGGCCGCAGCGACCGCCGGGTGCGGCAAGGCGCCCACGTTGACCAGCGGCCAACGGTCCATCCAGAGCGGCGGCCAGAACCGTAGTTTCATCCTGAGGATTCCCGACAACTACGACAGGAGCCACGCCTACCGGTTGATCTTCGGATTTCACTGGAACGGCGGCACCGCCAACGACGTCGACGGCGGTGGGTCCGACGGGGCGGCCTGGTCCTACTACGGGCTGCGGCAGCAGGCGAACAACAGCACCATTTTCGTCGCCCCCCAGGGCAACGGCAACGGCTGGGCCAACCCCGGCGGCCAGGACGTCACCTTCGTCGACGACATGATCCGGGTGATCGAGGCGGACCTCTGCGTCGACACCACGCAGCGCTTCGCGCTCGGCTTCAGCTACGGCGGAGGCATGAGCTATTCGCTGGCCTGTTCCCGGGCCGGTGTCTTCCGCGCTGTCGCGGTCTACTCCGGCGGGCAACTCAGCGGGTGCAGCGGCGGCACCCAGCCGGTCGCGTACATGGGGATCCATGGCATCGGGGACCCGGTGCTCAACGTCTCCGCCGGACGGTCCCTGCGTGACACGTTCGTGCGGAACAACGGGTGCACCGCACAGAATCCGCCCGAGCCGAGGGCGGGCAGCCTGACCCACGTCACCACCACCTACTCCGGCTGCCGGTCCGGCTATCCGGTGGTGTGGGCCGCCTTCGACGGCGGGCACACCCCCGGCCCGGTGGACGGCGGTGGGGACAGCGGAGCCAGGACCTGGACCAAGGGCGAGGTGTGGCGATTCTTCACCCAGTTCGGTAGCACCGATCCGACGTCGGGTCCGACCACCTCGCCTCCGACCACCGCGCCGCCGACCACCCCGCCGCCGAGCGGCACGTCGGCCCTGCGCAGCACGTCCTCTGGACGGTGCCTGGACGTCAACGGCGCCTCGCAGGCCAACGGCACTGCGGCGATCATCTGGGACTGCCATGGCCAGAGCAACCAGAGCTGGACCTCGACCGCCGCTCAGGAGCTGCGCGTCTTCGGCGGCAAGTGTCTCGACGTCAGCGGCGCCGGCACCGCGAACGGCAGCTCGGTGATCATTTGGGACTGCAACGGTCAGTCCAACCAGAAGTGGCGGCTCAACGCCGACGGCTCGATCACCGCAGTTGGTTCGGGCCGGTGCCTGGACCTGGTCGGCAACGGCACGGCCAACGGCACGCGCGTCCAGATCTGGGACTGCACCGGTGCGGCCAACCAACGATGGAGCCGGAGCTGAGCCCGGCGAATTTCATTCCTGAACAAGGAGGCTCGACTGTGCCACTTCGCAAATTCTCCAGCCCCTGGATAGGGGTAGCCATGGCTGTCATGGTGCTGGCCGCTGTGGGAGCGTACGTCGTCACGACTGTCGCACCGGCGGCCGCGGCCACCACTGCCGGCTGCGGCAAGGCGCCCGGACTGAACAGCGGCACCCACACCATCCAGAGCAGCGGGAAGAGCCGCAGCTTCATCCTTCGGCTGCCCGACAGCTACAACAACAACTATCCCCACCGGCTGGCCTTCGGGTTCCACTGGTTGGGCGGCACCGCCAGTCAGGTCGCGTCGGGGGGAACCGACGGAGCCGCGTGGGCCTACTACGGCATGCTCTCCCAGTCGAACAACACCACGATCTTCGTCGCCCCGCAGGGCCTCAACAACGGCTGGGGCAACTCCAATGGTGAAGACGTGACCTTCACCGACGACATGATCCGGGCTATCGACAACGCGCTCTGTATCGACACGACGCAACGTTTCTCGGTCGGGTTCAGCTACGGCGGCGCGATGAGCTACTCGTTGGCGTGTTCCCGGCCGACGGTGTTCCGTGCGGTCGCGGCAATCGCGGCCCCGGGGGCGATCAGCGGATGCAGCGGCGGCACCCAGCCAGTGGCATACCTGGGGATCCACGGCATCAACGACAACATCCCCAGCGGACGGTCGCTGCGCGACAGGTTCGTCCGGAACAACGGTTGCGCCGCACAGAACCCGCCCGAGCCGAGGGCTGGCAGCCTGACCCACATCACCACCGCCTACTCCTGCCAGCCCGGATATCCGGTGGTCTGGGCCGCCTTCGACGGCGGCCACCAGCAGGGTCCCGTGGACGGGTGCGCCGGCTGTGAGAGCGGCGCGCGGAGCTGGGTCAAGCAGGAGGTGTGGCGGTTCTTCACACAGTTCGGGTCCACCGTGCCACCCACCACTCCCCCGCCATCGACCCCGCCGCCCGGCCAGCAGAACGTGCTGATCGCCGGTAGCCAGTCCGGCCGCTGCATCGACGTACCCAACTCCAGCACGAGCAACGGCGCCCGCCCGCAACTGTGGGACTGTCACGGTGGCACCAACCAGCGCTGGACCCACACCACCAACCGCACCGTGACCGTCTACGGCAACAAGTGCCTGGACGCCAGCGGGGCGGGCAGCAGCAACGGCACCGCGGTCATCATCTGGGACTGCAACGGCCAACCCAACCAACAGTGGAACCTAAACTCCAACGGCACCATCACCGGAGCCCAATCGGGGCTCTGCCTCGACGCCATCAGTTCCGGCACGGCCAATGGGACGCAACTTCACCTCTGGGCCTGTCACGGCGGCGCCAACCAGCAGTGGAGCACACGCAGCTAAGGCAGGTTCGGAGCCGGTAGGGCTGCGGGTCGAACGTCGGTGGGCGCCCGCCGCGAGAGCATTGGCTCTGCGGTGGGCGTCCTACCTGGTGGCCGCCCGGGGACGCAGCCGCCCGGTGATCATCTGTATCCCGACGTAGAGGAACGGGAGCAGGAGCAGCAGATCCGCGACGTGCGCTATCAGCACCTCGCGCGGGATGCGGCTGATCGGGAAGACCACGGCCCCCAGGCAGATCAGCCCGCCGATCGCCACCGGCACGGCCCGGACCCGGGCCAGCACCAGGCCGAGGAGGAAGAGGCTGATCGGGAAGAGCGGGCCGGCGAACCAGAAGAGCAGCGACCCGGCCACCGGGTACGGCTCGAGCAGCCGTACCGCATCGCCGTGCGAGACGCCGAACAACTCCTCGTGCATGCCCTGCAGCCCGAACGCCACCCCGCCGAGCACCCCGTAGCAGGCCAGCGGCAGGGCGATGGCGGCGTACCGGGGTGCCCGCGGCTCGATCGCCCGGAACACCCCGACGAGGCCGACCAGCCAGGCCAGGGAGGAGAGCACGTTGAACACCGCGGCGTCGACTCCCTGCACGCCGCCGTCCTGCCAGTAGAACGTGCCAACGACGCTCAACGCCGGGCCGAGCAGCAGTCCGACCCCCGCGATCCGCCGGTACGACCTGGGCAGTTCCTGCGCTTCTTGCGAGTAAGTAGTCATGCCGATGACGCTATGGTTCGATCCGAATCGATCCGTCCGGCGAACGCGGTCGTCGCCCTACCGCAAGCGCGGTAGCCGTCCAGGCGCCGGCTACCGCGACGGCGGCAGATCCGTCAGGCCGTACTGGTAGGCGAAGACCACCAGTTGCGCCCGGTCCCGGGCGCCCAGCTTCACCATCGCCCGGTTGATGTGCGTCTTCGCCGTCGCTGGGCTCATCGTCAGGCGTACCCCAATCTCCGCATTGGACAGCCCTGCCGCCACCAGCGTGATCACCTCACGCTCCCGCTGGGTGAGCGCGGCCAACGACGCCGCCGGAACCGCCGGACCGGCCGCTCGGCCGACGAACGCCGCGATCAGTCGCCGGGTCACGGTGGGCGCGAGCATCGCGTCGCCGCGGGCCACCGTCCGCACCGCCTGCCGCAACTCCTCCGGCTCGATGTCCTTGAGCAGGAATCCACTCGCCCCGGCGTGCAGGGCGGAGTAGACGTACTCGTCCAGCTCGAACGTGGTCAGCATCAGCACCCGTACACCCGGCAGCCGGTCGTCGGCGAGGATCCGCCGGGCCGCGGTGAGCCCGTCCGTCCCCGGCATCCGGATGTCCATCAGCACCACGTCGGGGCGGTGCGCCCGGGTCAACGCGATCGCCTCCGCGCCGTCGCCGGCCTCGCCGACCACCTCGATGTCGTCCGCCCGTTCCAGCAGTGCCCGCAACCCGCCGCGGACCAGGATCTGGTCGTCGGCCACCAGCACGCGGATCACGTCGTCGCCTCCCGTACCGGCAGCCAGGCCCGCACCCGGAAGCCGCCGGCCGGCTCCGAGCCGGCGGTCAGCCAGCCGCCGAGGCTGCCGGCCCGCTCCGCCATCCCGCGGATGCCGAATCCGGTCCCCGGTGTGGCCGGCTGAGTGCCATCGTCGACAATCTCCAGTCGCAGTCCGTCCGGCAGATACTCCACGGTGACGTCGACCCGGTTGGCTGCGGCATGCCGCAGCACGTTGGTCAGCGACTCCTGGGCGATCCGGTACGCGGTCGCTTCGACCGCCCGGGGCAGTGGCCGGCGGTCGCCGCGCCAGGTGAGCGCCACCGTCGGTCCGTCTCCGGCCCCGCAGGCTCGGGCCATCACCGGTAGCCGGTCGAGGCTCGGCGCCGGCGGCTCCGGTTGGACCGGTGCGGCGCCGAGCGGGACGCCCTCGGGTGAACCGGTGTCCGCCGGATCGGCGTCGCCGGGCGGATCGGCCGTGGCCGGGGTGCCGTCGCGCAGTACTCCCACCGCCGCGCGCAGGTCGCGCATCGCCTCCCGGCTCGCCTGGCGTACGGCGCCGAGCGCCGCCCGGGCCTGCTCGGGCGAGTCCTTCAGCGTCTCCGCCGCCACCCCGGCCTGTACCCCGATCACCGCGATCGTGTGCGCCGTGATGTCGTGCAGCTCCTGGGCAATGCGGATCCGTTCCCGGGCAAGGCGCTCCGCCGCGGCCCGGTCCCGGTCCTCGGCCGCCCGATCCCGCTCGGCGGTGAGCAGCGCGAGCCGGGCCCGGGTCTCGGCCTGCCAGTGGCGGCGGCTGCGCGCGGCCTCGCCGAGCAGGAGCGCGGCGATGAAGACACCGAACGAGCCGTCCAGAGTGGGATCGAGGGGGTCGAGGTGGTGAGTGGCGACGCGCCCCTGCAGATCGGACGCGATCAGGAACGCGGCGACGAGCATCGACGCGGCCCGGTCGGTCGCGGCGGCACCGGTGTAGAGCGCGACCCAGATCGGCGCGGCCGGCGCCCCACCCGGGTAGTCGAGGATGTGGTACGCCAGCCAGCCCACCGTGACCAGCGTGAGCACCAGCGCCGGCCAGCGGCGGCGCAGCGGCAGCACCGTCGACATGGCCAGCCCGAGCAGGTACGCCGCCTGGTCCGGCGGCCGGTCCCCGGGCTGCAGCACGCCGGCCCGGATCCGGAAGACGGTCGCCACCGCCACGACGACCACCAGGGCCGACTCGCCGACCCACGGCGGCACCGTCGCCCACCAGCGCCGCAACGCCTCGAACGTCACCCGCTCACGGTACGGAAGATGGCGGCCGGCGGCATACCACGAATGCGGTATCCGCTGGTGGCCGCCGCGCCGCTTCGGCAAGGATGGCTCGCCACCCGGTGGGGGTTGCGCTGTGGCCCGCGGCCACCGCACGATCTTCGGTTGTCCTCACGAACCATCGATGATCATGCGGTGACCGGAGACGTTCGTCAGACGGCCGTGCGTGACCACTGCTGGTTGGTGCCGGTGTTGCACGAATACTGCTTGAGGACCACGCCGTCCGCGGTCGATGCGGCCGGTACGTCCACGCATTTGCCGCTGTGTCGCGCCCGGAGCTGGAAGTAGCTGCCGTTGGAGACCATCTGGAACTGCTGGTTGGTCCCGGTGCCGCAGGTGTACTGGACGAGTTCGGCACCGTCGGCGGTCGACGCGCTCACCACGTCGAGGCACTTGCCGCTGTTTCGGCTGACGATGCGCCAGTAGCCGCTGCCGGCATCCTGGAACTGCCACTGCTGCCAGGCATTGCCGCCGTACGTGTACTGACCGACACGTGCGCCGTTGTCGGTGTTCGGTGACTGGACGTCCATGGCCTTGCCGCTGTGCCGCACGGTGATCCGGTAGAACGTCCCCGTCGACGGTGGAGGCGTCGTCGGGTCGCCGCCGATGGCGTCGCCCCACGCGTACCGGATCCGATCCGCGCCGGAGGTGTTGCGGACGGTCAGGTTGAGGTCGGTGCCGCTGCCGGTGAGGGCGAACATCGAGTACCAGTCGTAGCCAATGGTGCCGGTCTTGCCACCGAGGGCGGGCCAGTAGGTGCCGCCCATCTGGTTGTCCCGCATGACCTGGGCCATGGCCCGGATGTAGCGCACGAAGTTGTCGGTGCTGCCGGCGTCGGCGTAGTTGCGGCCGTCGTTCATGGGCGCGCCGAACTCGGTCGCGACCGCGCGGGAGGCGCAGTTGCCGAGGCGGGCCTGGATGTGGCTGCGGAAGGCGTCGTAGGTCATCGCGCCGTAGAAAAAGGCGTAGTAGTGGAAGGACAGCAGCGTCGCGTTGAAGCGGCTGTCGTTGCAGATGTCGCGCAGGTCCTGGCTGAAGCCGGTGCCACCGATCAACACCCGGCTGGGCACCGCCGAGTAGTGGTAGGTGAGCCAGTTCGCGGCGACGTTGCGCCACTCCGCCGAGCTGTAACCGTGCGGCTCGTTCATCGGCTCGAAGTAGACGTTCGTGTTCGAGCCGTACGCGTTGGTCACCGTGGACCACATCGCGTTCCACGCGGCGAGATTCGTGATTCTGCCGCCGGAGGCGGCACCGTCCTCCCAGTAGGCGAGGATGACTTTGAATCCGCGGGCGGTGGCGGCGTCGATGGCACCTCGGTACGCCTCC
Source organism: Micromonospora luteifusca (assembly GCF_016907275.1). NCBI lineage: Bacteria > Bacillati > Actinomycetota > Actinomycetes > Micromonosporales > Micromonosporaceae > Micromonospora > Micromonospora luteifusca. The sequence goes on along the minus strand of NZ_JAFBBP010000001.1, from coordinate 6,204,120 downwards.
CACCAGGCAGTACCCACCGTGTGGGTGTTGATGGGCAACCGGATGGTGTTGATCCCCATGGTGGATGCCATGTCGTCGTAGAGCGCATTGGCCTTGGCCCGTACGGTCGCATTGCTGTCCGACGCGCTGAGGCCCTGCACGACGAGCGGGCTGGTCTTGAAATTGTCACCCAACATGGCCCAGTTCATGCCTCGGAACTGGTTGGTGGCGGCAGTGGCAGGCGACGACGCAACGAAGACCACACCGCCGACCATCGCCGTCATCGCGGTCACCAGGGCGACCATCGTCCGGCGCAACGACCGGCTGATCCGTTCCATGCGATGTCCAATCACTAGATCTTGCCTCTCCGGGTTCGAAGGTGCAGAGAGTTCAGCTGGTCACGCGGAAGGTGGCGTCGGCACGGCTCTGCGCGTCGGCGACCGGGTCGAGCCGGAGCAGGTAGCTGTAGTGCCGGATGTAGCGGTCCGGGTGGCTGTAGGACTGGAACGACGTCCACGAGGAGTTGGCGAGGCCGGCGACTTGCCGGAAGGTGGCGTCGGCGGCGAAGGTGGCGGTGGCGTCGTTGGCTTCCAGCCGGAAGTCGAACCCGTAGTGGCGCAGGTAGTAGCCCGGGTATTTGACCGACTGGATGGAGACCGTGCCGGAGCCGACGAGGCCGGGCACCAGCCGCCACTGGCCGTCCTGGGCGGGGCTGACATTCGGGTCGATGCGGACGTCGTAATCGGCGTGCCGCACGAACCGGTCCTGGAAGTTGTACGACTGGATGCGGGTGACCGCGGTGGCGGGCCAGCGGGCGAGCACGCGGTTCTGCTCGGCGGCGGTCAGGTTGAGGATCGTTCCGTGCCGCTTCCTGGTGCCGCCCATGGCGTACGAGCCGGACGCCGGCAGCCGGTAGCCGCCCGGGTTCGACGGATTGGTGGTCAGGACAGGCAGGTAGCCGCGCCCGGTGGAGTACTGGTCAAGGTAGAGAACCCACTCGTCGCGGGAGTTGAATTTCATCCACATCGGGCCTTCGACCTGTGCGCCCGTCAGCCCGATGCCGGACAGGGTGCCGAGGTTGGTCCAGGTGCCGAGGATGGAGTTGCTGCCTTCGATGGCGATCTGACCGTCCCGGGAGGCCCGGACGTAACGGTAGGCGCCGACGCCGGTCGGTACCTCGACGATCTGGGTGTCGATGATCTCCTGGCTGCCCGGCCGGCTGATGTAGACCTGCGGCGTCGTGATGCTGCGGAAGCTCGCCGTGCGCGCGTAGTAGATGCGGTGCTTGGTCACCCCGTTGAGCGGGACGTTCGTCGCCCAGTAGAGGACGTAGTCGCCGGTGGCCGGGTTCCAGATCGCCTCCGGAGCCCAGGCGTTGCGTCCGTCCGGGATCGCGCCGGCGACGTTCAGCAGCCACGGCGCCGACCAGTTGACCAGGTCGGTGGACTCCCACACGACGAGATTGCGACTGCCGTTGTTGATCGCGGTCGACCAGTCCTGGCCGCAGCCGATGCACAGATCGGTGGCGATCATCCAGTACCGGTCGCCGCCGGGCGAGCGGACCAGGGCGGGGTCGCGAACGCCTCGGGTGCCGACGGTCGAACGCAGTACGAGCCCGCCGTTGTTCAGGTCCGTCCAGCGCAGGCCGTCGGTGCTGTGGGCGAGGTAGATCTGTTGGTCGGTCGACGACTCGCCGGTGAAGTGCGCCATCAGGTAGCCGACGGTCGGATCGAGCGCGGCCGCCTCCTTCGGCGTTGCCGCCGACCAGGTGGTGAACAGCAGGCAGGCGGCGACCGACACCGCGCAGAGCCGGGCGAAGAGTCTCGACATGGGTCCTTCTCCTTCGCGGAGGCGCTGACGAATCGGCTGGAGAGTCGGTACGACGGGCGGATGCTGCCGTCGGCGTGAAACTCCATTCGGCCGATGGCGGTCTCGCGGTTGGTGCCGTTGCCGGCGGCGCGGGGAGCCGGTGGTGGGCGGCGTGCCAGGTGTCGCTGCCGATTGCTCGATGATCACGCCTGTTAGCGTTAACATCACTGCGCTGTGCATACCTTGCGGATGTGCGGCTTTGGGCGGTGGGCACCGTGCCGCACGAGCCAACCACGGGTATGCCGCCATGTGGTCTATTGATTAAATTCGTGTTGCGGACAAGTGTTAGCGATCGCATCTGGAGTGTCAAGGCATCGAAGACGCTCGTTCAGATTCGCCCGCGGCGGAGGCTGGGTGCTGCAGCTCCGGCTCAGATCGGCGCGGCCACTCAGACCAGTGACGCGACCGTGGCGCGCACGGCCAACGATCGGACCAGACGCTGGCCGTCGGGCCATGGGCCGAACCCGGTCTTGGAGTCCAGGTGCCCGACTGCGCCCGCGTCGAACAGTTCCGAGCCCCAGTCTCGCGCGTACGCTTCGAACTGCTCGAACGTGGCACTTGGGTCGTTGCGACTAGCGACCAGGATCGAGCGGAAGGGCAGCGGCTCGCGTGGCACGTCGCCGATGAAGACATCGACGGCCTCGTGAGGATCGGGAGTCCAGTCCGGATCCACGTACGGCGGCGTGACCAGCAGGGCGGCACGGACGGGACCAACGTGCTGGCTCGCCCAGACAGCAACGGTCAGGCATCCCGCACTGTGCGCCACGAGGACCGCCGGCTCACTGTCGGCGCTGATGGCGGCGTGCAACGCGGCGACCCGTTCGGCGGCGACGTACGGTGGCCCGGGCGGCTCGGGCGCCCACTGGTACTCCGGGAAATCCCTGACCCAGCCGCGCGACCAGTGATCGGGGAAGGGAACTCCTCGACCCGGCACGACAAGGTGACGCGTCATGCTGGTGAGGGTAGTGCGACGACGGCTCCGCAGGGGGTAGCGATCCATCGGCCGGCCGCAACCTGGGCAGTCGGCGTGCTCGGCGTCCTGGAGCCAGGCCGCCGGCCGCCGAGCGTCGAGCCGCCCCGCTCCCACGCGACGGATCGACGCCCACAATGCCGCAAGGCGACGTTGGGGGTCATCTGCGCAATGATGCCGACATGGACGTGGACGAGGTCGAAGTAGTCGTCGCCCATAGCGAGCGCGCGACCCTGCGCGTCGGCGACGTGTTCGTGAAGATCGACGCTGATCAGGCCCGCACCGACGTCGAGGTCGAGGCGATGGCAATGGCGCCGATCCCAACCCCGGAGATCCTGTGGCGGAAGCCGCCCGTGCTCGCGCTCGCCGCTCTCCCGGGGACAGCACTCGGCCACCTCGGCGAGCCGTCTACCGCCTCGTCGGCCGCGTGGGCCGCGGCGGGTGCCGCCGCTCGAATGCTGCACGACGCGCCGCTGCCGCCATGGCCCGGGCGGAGCCTCGACGAGCTCGCATCGCTCCTCGCCGACGAGTGCGAGTGGTTCGTCGCGAACGACGTCCTTCCCGCCGACGTGGTCACACGCAACCGCCGGCTCGCCGAGACCGCGCTCCGGCCGTGGACACCGGTGTTCATCCACGGCGACCTGCAGGTCGACCACGTCTTCGTCGCCGGTGACGAGGTCACCGGCGTCGTCGACTGGTCCGAGGCATCCCAGGGCGACGCGCTCTTCGACCTCGCCATCCTCACGCTCGGACACCAGGAGCACCTTGGCGACGTCCTCGCCGGCTACGGCACCGACGTGGACCGCGACCTCATCCGCGCATGGTGGTCGTTGCGATGCCTGACCAACGTGCGCTGGCTGGCCGAGCACGGCTACGGCTCACCGGACGAGTTCCCCGAGGTCGCCGTCCTGTCATCCCGGCCGTGATCCCGTCCGTCACCCGGCGAGCCTCCGCCTCCTACGTCCTGTCCCACACGCCCGTGACGGCGGTGTCCCTGGCGAAGTCGGTGAAGTCGCGCGGCGGACGACCCAGGGCACGCTGCACCCCGTCCGCGAGCAGGGCGTTACGGCCGTCCAGCACGGTCGTGAACAGGTACGTCAACAACTCGACGACCTCCACCGGCACACCCTCGGCGGCCAGTGCCCCCGCGTATTCCTCGACGGAGACCGGAACGAAGTCGATGCGCCGGCCCGTTGCCTGGGCGATCTCACCGATCGCGTCGGCGAAGGTCAGCAGCCGCGGTCCGGTCAACTCGTAGAGCTGCCCCGCGTGCCCGCCCCCGGTCAGCGCCGCCACGGCCACCTCGGCAATGTCGTCGGCGTCCACGAACGGCTCGGGCACGGTCCCGACCGGGAGAAACACTTCGCCACCCACCACCGGCTCCCGCAGATAGTCCTCGCTGAAGTTCTGGCTGAACCAACTCGACCGCAGGATCGTCCACTCGGCCCCGGCGGACTGGATCAGCTTCTCGGCGGCCTGGGCCTCCTCCTCACCCCGGCCGGACAGCAGCACCAGCCGGGTGACCCCGGAGGCCACCGCTAGATTGGCGAACGCGCCGACGGCCTCGGGAGCGCCCGGCACCGCGAGGTCCGGGTAGAAGGACACGTACACGGCGTTGACATTCCGGAGCACCGGGGCCCAGGTCGTCTGGTCCGTCCAGTCGAAGGGCTGCTCGGCGGACCGGGAACCGACCCGGACCGGCACTCCCGCGTCCCGCAACCGCTCTACGACGCGGCGGCCGGTCTTGCCCGTGCCACCCAGGACCAGGATCATGTTTCGCTCTTGCTCGTTCGTCATAAGTACATTCAAGACCGGGCCGGTGAGACTGCACATAGCCAAGACGCGCGTTTTCATGTTCAATCGTCTACGTGGATGTTGTCTCCGGTCTTCTCGACGGCCCCCGGGCGCAGGGCGCGTTCCTGCTCCGTTCGATCCTGACCCCGCCCTGGTCGATAGCCATCAAGGACGAGGCGCCGCTCACCCTGGTGACCATCGTCCGAGGCGACGCCTGGATCGTCCCCGATGAGGGTGTGGCCGTGCGGCTCGGCCCCGGGGACGTAGCGATCATCCGGGGCACCCACCCGTACCGCGTCGCCGACGACCCGGCCACGACACCGCAGGTGGTCATCCATCCGGGCCAGCGCTGCACCACGCCGGACGGCCAGGAACTGTTCGAGATGACCCAGCTGGGCGTCCGCACCTGGGGCAACGGGCTGGACGGTCCGACGATCCTGCTCACCGGCACGTACACGATGCAGGGCGCGGTTGGTCAACGCCTGATGGGCGCGCTGCCGCCGCTGGTGCTCGTCCCGCGCGAGTCCTGGGACTCGCCGCTGGTTCCGCTACTGGCCACCGAGATCGTGAAGGACGACCCCGGCCAGGAAGCCGTGCTCGACCGCCTGCTCGACCTTCTGCTGATCGCCACGCTGCGCGAATGGTTCGCCCGCCCCGGGGCCAAGGCTCCTGCCTGGTACAAGGCACACAGCGACCCCGTGGTCGGCCGGGCTCTGCGGATACTCCACAACAACCCCGCCGAACCTTGGACCGTGGCGTCACTGGCTGCCCAGACCGGGGTCTCCCGGGCCGCGCTGGCCCGCCGGTTCACCGCGCTGGTCGGCGAACCGCCCATGTCATACCTCACCGAGTGGCGGCTGGCCCTTGCCGCCGACCTGCTCCGCGAGCGGGACGCCACCGTCAGTACGGTCGCCCATAAGGTCGGCTACGGCAGCCCCTTCGCCCTGAGCACCGCCTTCAAACGTCGCCGCGGGGTGAGCCCTCGGAAGCACCGAGTGGCCGCACATGAATAGCCGCGTTGCATCGGGGCCGGTTGCTTGAGTCAGTGGTGGCCGGCACCGTTCGCCATCGACGGGCTGCGCTTCGCCACGGCCGAGCACTACATGATGTGGCGCAAGGCCACCCTGTTCGGCGACCAAGCGATCGCCGCCCAGATTCTGGCGGTGGCGCACCCGCACGCGGCAAAGGCCCTCGGCCAGCAGGTCACCGGCTTCAACCAGCAGACATGGGAGCAGCACCGCTACGACATCGTGGTGGCCGGCAACGCGGCGAAGTTCGGCCAGCAACTTGCGCTGCGCTCCTACCTGCTCGGCACCGGTGAGCGGGTGCTCGTGGAGGCCAGTCCACCCGACCGGGTCTGGGGCATCGGCCTGGCCGCCGATCACCCGCACGCCACCGACCCCGCACGATGGCGAGGGCTGAACCTGCTCGGCTTCGCACTCATGCGAACCCGCACGCTCCTGCGCGAGCAGGAACCAACCGATGGGTAACAGCTCGGAATTCATCGCCGCTGAATACGCGCTGTGCAGCGTCGAGGTGAGCGGGTGCCCTGGTTTGCAACGGAGCGGCTCGCTGCCGGGCACGACGGGCCGGCGCTGCATGAACTGGCCGTACTGACAGCGGCATGTCGACGTCCTCGCCGAAGATCTCTAGTTTGGCGAACCGGTCGCTGATCGCTGGGTCGAGGAGGTCAAGCCCGGCGCGCTCAGGTCGCTCATGAAGAAACGCACCCGGCGCCCGTATCGAAGTAAGCCGGGGACGGCCGCTCGGATGCGGCCGTCCCCGAGGGGTGTTGCGGGTGCGGCGGGCGTTGCCCCGAGGTTCAGAGGATCGCCGCCCCGCCGCTGAGGGCTTACTGGACCCGCTCGAACCGCACCCGACTCAGGAAGCCCGGGAGGTCACTGAGCACGTACAGTTCGCCTTGCACGTCGGTGCCGAACGCGGTCGGCTGGGTGGGGAAGTTGCCAATTATCGCGTTCTCGTAGCCGCCTGTCGGCTTGGGACGCACGGCGAACGCGAGGGTCGAGCAGTAGTCGCTCGCAATGTAGGTCCCCCGCGCTTCCGGGGTGGCGGACCCTCGGTACACCACGCCCCCGGTCACCGAGCAGCTCTCCGTCATGTAATGCTCGTATTCGAAGACCGGATCGGTGTACCGCACGCCCGGCCGGCACTGCCCCGGGTCGAAGATCGGAGTGCCCTCTCGGCAGGACCAGCCGAGGTTCGCTCCACGCTGCGATGGGCGGATGTGGTTGATTTCCTCCACCAGGCCCTGGCCGACATCACCGATCCACAGCGAACCGTCAGCCTGGTCGATGGAGAACCGCCACGGGTTGCGCAGCCCGTAGACCCAGATCTCCGGTCGCGCGCCCGCCGTGCGGACAAAGGGGTTGTCGAAGGGCACGCAGTAGGGCTTCCCGCCGCAGGAGCGGTTGACGTCGATCCGCACGATCTTGCCGAGCAGGGTGCCGAGGTTCTGACCTGACTTGAACGGGTCGTTCGTGTGGCCGCCGTCGCCGAGAGACCAGTAGAGGTAGCCGTCGCGGCCGAACGCCACCTGTCCGCCGTTGTGGTTGCCGTACTCGGCGTGCTCCTGGGTGAGCAGCACCTGCACCCGCTCAGGAGCGCTGATGGGCACTCGCGCCAGGGTCAGCGCGCCGGCCGGGAGGCTCGTGTAGGCCACGTAGAGGATCCCGGTCCGCGCGAAGTTCGGCGCAGGCGTGATGCCGAGGAGGCCACGCTCGTTGTCCGACGTGTCGATCCGGGCGGTCAGGTCGAGCACCGGCTCGGCCGCCAAGCCGGTGTCGGGGTGGTAGGCGCGGACGGTGCCGTTCTTCTCCGCGATCAACATCCTGCCGTCCGGCAGACCGGTGATCGCGATTGGACGCTGCAGACCGAAAGCCACCTGTTCGGAGACCACGGTCAGCTCAGCGAGTGGCACAGCGCGGGTGTGGGATGTGCTGGCCTCGGCGGTGCCGACCACCGGCGCCGGTGGCAGCAGAGACGCAGACAGGGCTAGAACGAGCAGCCCGGCCAGCATGGTGGCCGGGCGATGACGCCGTCGCGACATGTTTTCAGCTCCTCGAGCGAGTGGGGTGGTGGGCGCGGTCTGGGAGCGTTCCCACCATACATTGACTTACGCAAATGCTCTATCCCGCCGTCATCGACGTCGCCGGGCAGCCACGGGCATCTCGCTACCGACCATGCTGGTCAGCGAGATGAGCAAGGCGCGTGGTTCCGCTCGGCGAGATATCCCCCGTCGGCGCCGAGAATGGCGACCGAATCCACGCTTATGTTCGTCGATGTTGCCAGACGGGCCCAGGCGTGCTGGAATGGCTCATATCGCCGCAGCGCGGGGGCAACCGTGCTGAGAACGGCCAGCACGGGAGCATCGCAGTGCCGGCAGCGCGCCGCTTTGGGCAGACGCTCGCATGCCGCATCGCCGGGCCATCGCCATAACGACGGGCGTTTTGCCGGGCAGGCATGCTCGCCCGCCGCACCTATCCCCCGGCACGTCCCCCGATGGTCGACGCGCTCGACGTCTGACACGTCGAGGGCGTCCGATTCGGCCTGCCAGCGCAGCAGAACCGGCGACGAGGTGAGAAGCAATCATGATTTCCCGAGAGAGTTTCGCGGGTTGGTACCGGAACCGCTTCGTGTGGGTGGCGGTGATCGTGCTGGCGGTGTCGGCCGGCGCGGTCGTACTGCTCAACCGGGCCGGCCCGGAGGCTGAGCCGGCGGATCTGCAAGGACAGATCATGAACCGGATGCGTACCACGCTCGAGCAGGCGGACCCGGGGCAGCACAACCACGCCGGACACGGCGCCCAGCAGGTGACCACCGAGGAGAAGAAGCCGCCGGTGATCTGTGGGGTCCGCGTCTACGGCTACGAGCCGGCGGAGGTCACCACACTCGCCGACGTGCGGACGGTCTACGGCTTCCACCTCTGCGGGGTCGCCGAGCAGAAGCGCCCCTGGGACGTGGCGGTCAAGCTGGCCAGCCCAGTGATCATGGACATGTCCACCGACCCTCCGGGCATCCAGGTGGTCGAGGCGACCGCCGACGTCATGTTCACCGACCGGCTGCGGCAGATGTTCCCGGGCACGTACGCGGAGTTGGCGCTCAAGGAGGCGCTGGCCGACTCGGAAATGGCCGACCAGCGCCGCCGGTACGACGCCGCAGCCGGGCTTTGACCATGCCGGGTGGCTGCTGAGCTCGGCGCTCAGGCCGTCGTTGATCCGGCGTCGAGTCGGCAACCCGTGCCACGCCGTCCGGTGGGTGGCGGGATCTGCGCCCGGCGGCGCTCCCGGGTCAGCTCGATCCACATCCCACCATAAATAGATCAGTATTGATATTTAGGCTCATGGATGTAACAGTTGGTTTGGGAGCGTTCCCATTCTGATCTTTAGTACCGAAGAGCGGAGGATGAACAGTGCGTTCACAAACGTCCGATCAATCCGGCGGACGATCCCGGTCAACAGTCCGCCGGTCCCTCCAAGCGCTCGTCCTGCTGTTCGCCATGGTGATCGGCATGCTGCCCTCGACCGGCGCGGCCCAGGCCCACGGCACCGTCATCAACCCGGCGAGCCGCGCCTACCAGTGCTGGAAGACCTGGGGCAACCAACACACCAACCCGGCCATGCAGCAACAAGACCCCATGTGCTGGCAGGCGTTCCAGGCCAACCCCGACACCATGTGGAACTGGATGAGCCAGCTGCGAGACGGCCTCGGCGGCCAGTTCCAAGCCCGCACCCCGGACGGACAACTGTGCAGCAACGCCCTCTCCAGGAACAACACGGTGAACCAGCCCGGCGCGTGGAAGGCGACCAACGTCAGCCCCAACTTCACGGTCCAGATGTACGACCAGGCCAGCCACGGTGCTGACTACTTCCGGGTCTACGTCACCAAGCCGGGATTCAATCGGGCCACCCAACAGGTCGGGTGGGGCAACCTCGACCTGATCGCAACGACCGGGCGCTACGCGCCAGCGCAGAACATCTCGTTCAACGTCTCGGTCTCTGGACGTTCCGGAGGCCACGTCCTGTTCGTGATCTGGAAGGCATCACACATGGACCAGACCTACATGTGGTGCAGCGACATCAACATCACCTGATCGGCAGGACCGCCAGCTGCGGAACCATTCCGGCTCAGGGCGTTCGCGCCCTGAGCCGGATCGTTCTTCCGGCAGTGCCACGGTGACGGCACGTGGGCCGGCACGGGAGACTTCTACCTGCGCTCGTCCGGAGGCTGCTCTTTCGTCAAGTGGATCAGCCACCCCGCACCCGTGCGGATGAGCGCGTATCGCCGATGACCGGTGCGGCCGTGCAACGTGAACAGCATTCGGCGGTCGGTGCGGTCGTGCTCCTCCCACGTACCGATGTCGGCAATCGACTTGTCGACGTCCTCGTAGGTGAGGTGATCAAGGTGGTGGTCGGGCACCGCAATCGCGAGCCGGTTGTCACTGGGACTGTCCGGCAGACCGCGAGGCACCGCCCAGGAGCGCAGCACACCGTCCTCCTCGAGCCGCAGGTCAAAATGCGGTCGAGGTTTGCGGTGGTGGTGCAGGACGAAAGCGGGTGCCACTCTTACCATTGTCGGCGCGTTTCGTCGCCTCCGCGGCGATCGGATGCGTTCCACGCAGACTCGTTCTCCAGCACGGCTGTCCGGCTGCGGCCGAAGTCAGAAGCTGACGGCCCGCGCCGTGCGGTCGTCCAGCTCGTCCTCCCAATAGCGCCTCAGCACGGCGGGCACGTCGCCGCGCAACGCGTCACGTACCAGCTCCAGCTCCTCGTCGGTCAGCGGGAGGGCAGGAAAGGCCCGACCAACCTCGGCAGCGAACGCCGAACCACGCCGGGCCAACGACGGGGCAACCGCGACATAGGCGGCGACGTACGGCGCGACAATCTCCCGTTGCGACAGCGACCAGAGCCCGGCGGCCAACGCCCGGAAGCGGCGTACGGAGACGTCGGGGTCTTCGGTCATCGCCGCCCAGGCCGCCGATTTCGCTTCGACGGTGGGGCGAGCGGCCAGCGCGGTGACAGCACCGAGATCGCCCGCGGCAGTGCCGTCCCGCAGCCGCTCGGCCTCGATCTCCGGGGCCTCGACGCCACCGAGCTCGGCCAGCCGATGTACGGCGGCCCAGCGAAGCTCCGGGTCAAGCGCCAACCCCTGGTCGGTCGCGTCTGCGTCCAGCCAGCGCCGCAACAGCGCGGTGTCGCTCGTGCTCCGGGCCAGCCCACGTGCCAGCGCGACCGCGCGCTGCTCGTTCGCCTCGCCATCAAGCACGCACGCCGCGGCGACCACCTCAAGCGCGGCGGGTACGTCCGCAGGCGGTAGGACGCGGCGCACCAGGTTGTTCAGGCTCCGGTCGAGCGCTGCGGTCACCAGGGTGGGCGACGACTCACGCGGCAGCTGTCGCGCCAGCAGATCCAGGTGTGCAGCTGGCGGCACCTGGTCGAGCACCATCGCCCACAGCACCGCCCGCACGAGCGGGTCCGGCAGGTCCGCCAGCGAGCGCGCGACGCTGTCGTAGGAGAACGGGTCCAGCTCGATCCGGGCGAAGGTCTCGCCGTGCGCGTTGGGCACCACCACCAGCCCGGCCCACTCCGGCAGCTCCAGTGGCTCGTCCGCGAGGTCGACCAGCCGCGAGCCGACCGGCTCCAGCGACGGGGAGTACGCCGCGACGGTGAACCGGTGTGGCCGTACGCCGTCACGGGTCAGCACCGGAACGTCGTCCGAGCGCGAGACTCGGATCGTGTCATGTCCCGACTGCCGCAGCCACACCTCGGCCCAACCGCGCACGTCGCGCGGCGAGACGGCGTCGAGCGCCGACAGCAGGTCCTCGAGCGTGGCGTTCGCGAAGCGGTGCCGGGTGAGGTGGGTGTTCACCCCGGCGAGGAAGTCCGCCGCTCCCAGCCAGGTCACCAACTGGCGTACGACGGCGTTTCCCTTGCCGTAGGAGATGGCGTCGAAAATCGTCGTGCCGGTGTCGACGTCGGGCACGTCCTCGGCGGCCGGTGCGACCGGGTGCGTGGAACGGCGTCGGTCGGCGAGAAAGGCACCGGGCTTGTATGCCGCCTCAAATGACACCCGGGTGCCGGCGTACCCGGCCACGGTCTCGGCCACCTCGAACCCCATGTAGTCCGCGAAGGACTCGTTGAGCCACGCGTCCTCCCACCACACCGGGGACACCAGGTCGCCGAACCACATGTGCGACATCTCGTGCGCGATCACCATCGCACGGCGCCGGCGGTCGTCGTCGGTGACGCGCTCTCGCGGCAGCAGGGACTCGTTGAAGGTGACGCACCCTGGGCACTCCATCGCGCCCCAGTTGAGCTCGGGCACGAAGACCTGGTCGTAGGAGTCGAACGGGAACGGCTCGGAAAAGGTCTTGGCGTAGTGGTCGAAGCAGACCTCGGTCACCCGACGCAGCTCCGCGGCGTCGCGCTCCAGTTCGGCGGCCAACGAACGGCGGGCGTGCCATCCCATGGACAGGCCTTGGTGCTCCCACCTCACCGAGTGGTACGGCCCCGCCACGACAGCGAACAGATCACAAGCGATCGGCCGGGTGGTGGCGAACCCGAACCGACCCCCATCAGCGACCGTGGACAGGCCGTTCGACAAGACCGTCCACGTGGGATCGGCGATCACGTTCAGGGTGATCGGGCCTTTGAGATCGAGCTGATCGAAGCAGGCGAACAGGCGCTGGGTGATGTCCAGGCCGAGATACCCGCCGACGTACCGTTCCCCGTCCACCGGGTCGGTGAACGTATGCAGACCTTCACCGTCGGTGACATATCGCAGCCGCGCGTCCACGACCACCTCGTGCACCCCGGGGGTCAGGCCGTCGAGCGGGATGCGGCATCCGTCGTACGCCGGCACGACGGTCGCGCCGTCGAGCGTCACCTCGACCGACTCGGCCCGGTGCAGCTCGATGAACGTGTCGCCACCTTTGGTACGGAACCGCACGGCGACCCGGCTACGGAAGGCGTCCGGGGACGTGACGTCGAGCAGCAGGTCGTAGGAGACCTCGGAGAGCATGGCGGTCCGAGCGCGGGCTTCATCCAGGGTCAGCGACACCCCGACAGGCTATCTCGGCGGCGTAGCGGCATTGGCGGCGGTCAGTGACGGCGGCGAGCGGTGACGGTCCAGGCACGCGCCGACAGTGAGCTCGTGTCGGACCGGACGAACAGCGTTCCGCGAAGTCCTGAAAGCCTGCGCTACCACCAAACTTGCGAACCTCACACGGGGCTGTGTTCCCCTGTCCGGCGCTTCCCCACCGGGACCGGATCATCGACCCGCGTCGTCGCCACCCTGAAGTTCCTTCGGGTACCGGTAACCATCAACAGGTAGGTGACGCACGGGGCGGCATCGCGCAGAATCAGCCCGACATCGGCACCTGCGGCGGCGCGCCGTGTTCGCAGCAGGGCGCTGATGCCGTGGGCGCTGAAGAAGGTCACCCGGGAGAGATCGAGTACCAACCGTGCGGGGCGGCGGGCGATCGTGTGTTCGGCCAGCTCGCTGATGAGGTGTGCGGTGCTCATGTCGACCTCGCCGCGAACGGTGATCAGTGGCACCGGCCCGTCCGTGTCCAGGTCCAGCGTCATGATCGGTTTGGTGAGCCGAGCGCGGTGCCGAGTGGGCTGCTCGAAGACAGACATGACCCCTCCCGATCTGGTGCATCGGTGAGTCGGATCCTCCCGCAGCGACGAGGCGCGGGCGGCGGACCTGGGCGCATGTCTTGACCCGCGGACCACTCTACCCACGATGTTCGCCGCTGGCACCACTCGCGCGATCGACGAGTTCCGCAGTGGGATTGATCGTGAGGATCCCCGAAGAGGTGCCGTCCGTCCGGTTCGGTCTGCCGGCCTGCGGGTAGGGCCACATGCTGGAAGGGCGGTTGAGGCGAGGAGGCGACGGTGGCGGACGCGACGGTGTCGGACCTGGTGGTGGCTCGGTTGGCCGACTGGGGCGTGGGCCGGGTCTTCGGTTACTCCGGCGACGGTATCGACGGGGTGATGGGGGCTCTGCGTCGCGCCGGTCGGCCGGAGTTTGTGCAGGCCCGACACGAGGAGACGGCCGCGTTCATGGCCTGCGGGCACGCCAAGTACACCGGCGGGCTGGGGGTGTGCCTGTCGACTCAGGGACCGGGCGCCGTACATCTGCTCAACGGTCTCTACGACGCCCGGCTGGACTCCCAACCGGTGCTCGCCCTGGTCGGTCAGCAGGTGACGTCCGTACTGGGTAGCGGCTACCAGCAGGAGATCGACCTGGTACGCCTCTACGGCGATGTGTGCGCACAGTTCGTGCAGACCGCGTACACCCCGGAGCAGTTGCCCATGCTGCTCGACCGGGCGATCCGCACCGCCCTGGCGACTCGGAGCCCGACGTGTGTGATCCTGCCGCACGACGTGCAGATCGCACCGGCCCCGGACCTCGGCGCGCACCAGCACGGGATCATGGTGACCAACCCGGGCCTGCCGGTGCCGGAACTGCGGCCCCGCGCCGGTGATCTGCGGGCCGCCGCGGACCTGCTCGATGCCGGGGAGCGGGTGGCGATCCTGGTGGGGCAGGGTGCCCGAGCTGCCGCCGGCGAGGTGATCGAGCTGGCCGAGGCGCTCGGCGCGGGGGTGACCGCGTCGCTGCTCGGCAAGCCGGTGCTGGACGAGGCGCTGCCGTTCCACACCGGGGTGATGGGCCACCTGGGCAGCACCGCCAGCAGCATGCTGATGAACGAGTGCGACACCCTGCTGATCATTGGCAGCAACGATCCCTGGTCGGAGTTCTACCCAGCGCCCGGACAGGCCCGGGCGGTGCAGATCGACATCGACGGTCGACGCCTGGGCGGGCGCTACCCGGTGGAGGTGCCGCTGCTCGGTGACGCCGCCGAGACCATCCGGGCGCTGCTGCCGCTGCTCACGCCCCGACCGGATCGGAGCTGGCGTCAGCGCGTCGAGGGCGAGGTGACGCGCTGGCGGGACATCGCCCGACAGCGGGCCACCGCCGAAGCCGAACCGCTCAATCCGCAGTACGTCCTGCACGCGCTGAGCGACCGGCTGCCCGGAGACGCGCAGGTAGCGGTGGATGTCGGGTCGGTGACCTACTGGTACGCCCGACACCTGCGGCTGCCCGTCGGTGTCGACGCGCACCTGTCCAGCACCCTGGCCTCGATGGGCTCGGCGCTGCCGTACGGGCTGGCCGCGAAACTCGCCGCCCCGCACCGACCGGTGGTGGCACTCGCCGGGGACGGGGCGATGCAGATGAACGGGCTGGCCGAGTTGCTCACCGTCGCGCACCGCTGGCGGGACTGGGCGGACCCCCGGTTCGTGGTGCTGGTGCTGCACAACCGCGACCTGGCAGAGGTGAGCTGGGAGCAGCGGGAGATGGAGGGCGACCCCCGTTTCGTCGACTCGCAGCGCCTGCCGGACGCGCCGTACGCCCGCTGGGCGGAGCTGCTGGGCCTGCACGGTGTCCGGGTGACCAGCCCGACCGAGGTCGACACCGCCTGGGACGAGGCCCTGTCCGCGGACCGGCCGACGCTGATCGAGGCGATCGTGGACCCGGCGATCCCGCTGCTCCCGCCCGCGCAGCCCTACGAGAAGGTCGCCACGATGTATGAGGCACTCGGTCGGGAGGCCACCGACCTGGGCCGGCGGGCGCTGGCGCACCTGCGCCGCGAACGGGCCACCGAAGGCTTCGACGATCCGCAGTGACATCGGACGGCACGCATGACGAACAGGATTCGGGAGAAATGTTCCCGAGAAGATGCGGAGCGGCACGACTGGCAGGGGGAATGTGATGGGCCGAGCGGGGCGCTCGGCGCACGCCTTCGTGGGCGGCGCACTGGCGGTGATGCTCGCCGGGCTGGTCGCACTCGTCACGCACCAGCCGTGGCTGTTCCCCAGTCTGGGACCGGCGGTGATGTTGCACGTGGAGAAGCCACGATCGCCCGATGCGTCGCCGCGCAACACGTTCATCGGACACGGGGTGGCCCTGCTGGCCGGGTACCTGTTCCTGGTGGCCTGCGGGCTTGCCGACGAACCTTCGGCGCTCCAGGAGGGGGTGAGTGGGGCGAGGATCGTGGCGGTGGCCGGGTCGCTGGCGGTGACCGCATCGGTGCTGGTGCTGCTGAAGTCGTCGCACGCCCCGGCGGGTGCGACGACACTGATCGTGAGCCTCGGTCTGCTGCGTACCCCGACCCAGTTGCTCGTCGCGGCCGGCGCGGTGGTGCTGGTCACGGTCGTCGACTGGTGGTACGGACGGGTGTCGGGCCGGCCGATGCCGCTGTGGGCGGCGCCCGCGCCGCCGTCGGAAGGAGGACGTCATGGTGGACCGGATCGCCGATCCGTGGGGTGAGCGGACCCCGTACGGGCCGGGACAGGAGTGGCCGGTGCGGGTGGACCGGTACCTGGCCGACGGCCGGGGTGATGCCGACGTGGACCGGTGGGTGCAGTCGGCGTCGGTGCTGCACTCCAACGGCGACGCGCTGGACATCGGCGTTGCCGAGGGGCGGATCGTCGGGGTGCGCGGTCGGGCCGTGGACCGGATCAACCGGGGTCGGGTCGACCCGAAGGACCTGTACGGCTGGCAGGCCAACCACAGTCCGGACCGGTTGACCCGACCGCTGGTCCGCGATGGTGATCGCCTGGTCGAGACGGACTGGGACACCGCGATGGGCCGCATCGTCAGCCGGTCGAAGGAACTTCTCGACGGGCCGGGTGGGTGGGGACACTTCGGCTTCTACACCACCGGGCAGCTTTTCCTGGAGGAGTACTACGCCCTCGGGGTGATCGGCAAGGCAGGGCTGGGCACGCCACACATGGACGGCAACACCCGGCTGTGCACGGCGACGGCGGCGGCGGCGTTGAAGGCCAGCTTCGGCACCGACGGGCAGCCTGGCTCGTACACGGACGTGGACCACTGCGACGCGATCGCGCTGTGGGGCCACAACGTCGCGGAGACCCAGACGGTGCTGTGGATGCGGATGCTCGACCGTCGGCGCGGACCGAACCCGCCGACGATGCTGGCGGTGGACCCGCGCGCCACCCCGGTCGCCCGGGAGGCCGATGTCCACCTCGCGGTGCGTAACGGCACCAACGTGGCGCTGATGAACGGCCTGCTTCGGGAGATCATCCGGCGCGGCTGGTACGACCATGACTACGTCGACGCGCACACCCTGGGTTTCGACGAGCTGTGCCGGATCACCGACGGCTACCCGCCACAAAGGGTCGCCGACATCTGCGACGTGCCGGCCGCCGACGTGGAGCGCGCCGCCGAACTGCTCGGCACCTCGCAGCGGTTGCTGTCGACCGTGTTGCAGGGCTTCTACCAGTCCAACCAGGCCACCGCCGCCGCCTGCGCCGTCAACAACCTGCACCTGCTCCGGGGCATGATCGGCCGGCCGGGCGCCGGGATCTACCAGATGAACGGCCAGCCCACCGCTCAGAACACCCGGGAAACCGGTGCCGACGGCGACCTGCCCGGCCTGCGTAACTGGGACAACGAGCGGCACATCGAGGAGTTGGCCCGGCTGTGGAACGTGGACATGGACACCATCCCGCACTGGGCGCCGCCGACGCACGCCATGCAGATCTTCCGGTACGCCGAGCAGGGCTCGATCAAGCTGCTCTGGATCAGCGCCACCAACCCCGCGGTCTCCCTGCCGGACCTGTCACGCATCCGGCGCATCCTCAAGCAGCCGGAGCTGTTCGTGGTGGTGCAGGATCTCTTCCGCACCGAGACCGCCGAGCTGGCCGATGTCGTGCTGCCCGCCGCCACCTGGGGCGAGAAGACCGGTACGTTCACCAGCGTCGACCGGACCGTGCACATCTCCGACAAGGCCGTCGACCCGCCCGGGGAGGCCCGCTCGGACCTGGACATCTTCCTCGACTACGCCCGCCGGATGAACTTCCGCGATCGCGACGGCCAGCCGCTGATCGACTGGAGCGGGCCGGAGGAGGTGTTCGAGGCGTGGAAGGAGTGTTCGCGGGGTCGGCCGTGCGACTACACCGGCATCACCTACGAGAAGCTGCGCGGCGGCTCCGGCATCCAGTGGCCCTGCACCGACGAGCATCCCGACGGCACCGAGCGCCTCTACACCGACGGGACCTTCAACACCGACCCCGACTACTGCGAGACGTTCGGCCAGGACCTGGTCACCGGTGCGGAGTTCACCGAGCCGGAATACCGGGCCAAGGAACCGAACGGGCGGGCGTTCCTGCACACCGTCGACTACCAGCCCTCACCCGAGGTGCCCGATGAGGAGCATCCGCTGCTCCTCACGACCGGACGCACCGTGTACCAGTTCCACACGCGCACCAAGACCGGCCGCGCCCCACAGCTCAACCAGGCGGCACCGGACGTGTGGGTGGAGTTCAACGCCGCCGACGCGGCCCGGTTCGGCATCGTCGAGGGCGACCTCGTCGGCGTCTCCTCGGCGCGCGGCGCCATCCAGGCCCGCGCCCGGCTCTGCGGCATCCGGCCCGGCGTCGTCTTCCTGCCATTCCACTACGGCTACTTCGACCAGGACCCCGCCGACCGCACCCCCCGGGCAGCGAACGAGCTGACCATCACCGCCTGGGACCCGGTATCCAAGCAGCCCCTCTTCAAGGTCGCCGCCGTCGCCGTGACGAAACTCGCCGACGGTCGGGGCGTACCCTCGCCGGCGCCGACGGTCGGCGGCAGCGCACCACCAGCGGACGCTGACGTGCCGCCCACCGTTGGTGGGCCGGCAGCCGAGGCCACCAGCGGGAAGGAGTGAGCCGTGCACCTCGCCCACTACCTCGGTCTTCTGCACCGGGCGCAGGTCAACCTGGCCGACGCGTTCCGGCAGGTCGCCGACGCGCACGCCGAGGAACCCGACATCGAGCACCTCTGCCAGCAGCAGGCCAAGCGCTGCGACGCGTACGCCGAACAGCTGCATCCGTTCGTGGTCCGCTACTCCGAGGACGCCCCCGACGAGCCGGACCGGCTGTACTCGCAACTGTTCACCGGCACCCGCACCGGCGGCATCGGCCTGCTGCGTGACCTCCAGGACCTCTACCTGATGGCTGCCGAGTGCGACATCACCTGGACCGTCGTCGGCCAGGCCGCCTACGGTGTCCGCGACAAGGACCTGCTCGCGGTCGTGCGGCGCTGTGAGGGCGAGACGGCGATCCAGCTGAAGTGGCTGCGTACGCGGATGAAGGCCGCCGCGCCCCAAGCCCTCGTCGTCGCCGACTGACAGCCCGCGTACCCTGGTGGGCCTGTAGCCCACATCCGCCGTACCGGATGTGGCGAATCGGCGTCGAGCAGGCGGCGTTGGTCCCGGCTCCACCCGGTTGGGGGGCCGTGCAGCGGCCCGCGACGTGCGGGCCGCCATCCGCGCGTCCACGCCCCACCCGATCCGTGGTTCTACGACGGACGCGCCGGTCGTGAGGACTGGTGCCATGACCCACTCACCGACGGACCCCGCCGACGCCTTCGCCGAACTCGGCCGCATCAAGCTCGGCGAGGTCGGCCTCGACGACGTTCTCCAGCGCGTCGCGGAGCTGGCCAAACGGGTGCTGCCCGTGCCGGTGGAGGTGTCGGTCACGCTGGTTCGCGGCGGGATCGGGCACACCGCGGCGTTCACCGACGACCTGGCCCTGGAGATGGACGAGCGGCAGTACGCCCAGGGGGCCGGCCCGTGTCTGGATGCCGCCACCAGTGGCGACGTCCTTTCCGTGCCCGATCTCGCCGCCGACGACCGCTGGCCCGACTGGGCCGAGCGCGGCCACAAGGCGGGAGTGGGCAGTTCCGTCTCGGTCGGCCTGCCCATCCAGGAGGCGGTCGTTGGCGGGCTCAACGTCTACGCCCGCATCCCGCACGCCTTCGACGACGACGCGATCACCGTGCTGGAAACCTTCGCGGCGTACGCCGCCGTCGCCCTGGCCAACGCGCAGCTCTACGACAGCACCGCCAGCCTCGCCCGCCAGATGCAGGAGGCGATGGCCAGCCGCGCCGTCATCGAGCAGGCCAAGGGCATCATCATGGGTGAGCGCCGGTGCACCCCCACCGAGGCGTTCAACATCCTGGCGAAGGTGTCGCAGGACTCCAACCGCAAGGTCCGCGATGTAGCTCAAGCCCTGGTGGACCGGGCAGCTGGAACACCCGAGCGCTGACCCACGGCACCGCTTCGTTCTCGACTACTTGGTGCGGGCCTTGCGGGTGCTGCCGTTGTTGGACTTGCGGATGGCCTCAACGAGGTCGGCCTTCTTCATCCGTGACCGCCCAGGGATGTCGAGTTTCCTCGCCAGGTCCATCAGGTGCTCCTTGCTGGCGTTCGCGTCGACCCCACCGGCCGTCCTGCCGGAGGAACCGCGGCCACCTGCGGCTTTCTTGTCGCTCGGCCCTTTCTTGCTCTTCGGCTCCCAGTGGTCGCCCACCTTCTCGAACGAGTGCTTGACGGCGGCGAACGCGGTGCGGTGAGCGCGCTCGCCCTCGCCGTACGAGTCGACCGCCGAGTCGTGCGCCTCGGCGTAGGTGTCCTGTGCCTTCTTCGGCGATCGCTTCAGTGTGCTGGGCATGTCCTTGCGTGCCGGCATCGTCGCTCCTCTCGTCGACCTTTGCCGGTGACGTGCCCGCGCGGAGCCCGCACCAAACCGCTTCTAACTCGACGCGGTCTCGGCGACCAGGTAGTTGGCGGCCAGGTTCTCGGCCGAGAAGATGACCGGCGCGTCCTCGATGATGGCGCCGCAGAGCGGCGGTGAGCAGGCCCAGATCGGCGGGTTCCACCCTGCCGGCGGACTGGCGGAGCCAGCAACTACTCGAGAGTCCTGCGCGAGCGTGCTGCGATGCGGATGGTGGTGCCGGCGGGTCCACTGTCGGCGAGGACGTAGCCGGCCATCTGCCCGACCACCCACAGGCCCATCCCTCCGGTGTCGGACAGCGGCGGTCGCTCGACGCAGGAAACGTAATGCGCAGCGTTGAAGCCCCGTCCCTGGTCAGTGACTTCACAGATGAGCTGATCGTCTAGGAGCAGGCGTAGTCCGCCTGCGCCACCCCCGTGCCGAATCACGTTGATCATCAACTCGTTGACCGCGATGAGCCAGTTCTCAATCTCGTCGTGGTCAAGGCCGCACCGGCGACTGACGGCCTGAACCTCGTGTCGGACGCGGGTCAAGTCCGCGAGGGTGAATGACGTCGAGAACAGGGGCGTGCCGGCGGTAGGGGCATGCTGGTCCAGCGGTGGGTTCGCCACTGCTTCCCCTCCCTGTCGGACGTGGAGCCGGTGACCTTATCGGTGGCACGAGGGAGGATAGCTCTCCGGAACGGGCTCACCGGACGACCGATGCATCGATGTGGCATGGGAGGTACCCCCACGTGGAAGGCGCAACACTGTTGATCTCGCTCCTGACGTGCCATCGGCGGCGGGCCGGCGTCTAGGCTTCCTGGGTGGCCGATGCCGAGCTGGTGACGAACGAGGAGCGACTGCGTCGTATCGGGGCGATCACCGACGGTGCCCTGTCGGGGCTGGACGTCGCCGAGTTACTCGACGAGCTGCTTGAACGGGTCCGGGACCTACTCAAGGTCGATACCGCCACCATCCTGCTGCTGGACGACCACACCGGCGAGCTCGTCGCGACGGCGGCCAAGGGCTTGGAGGAGGAGGTGCGCCGCGGTTTCCGCGTCCGGGTCGGACGCGGCTTCGCCGGCCGAGTGGCGGCGACACGCGCCCCGGTCACGATCTATGACGTCACGCCTGACGACGTGGTCAATCCCATCCTGCTCACCACGGGCATACGTGCCCTGCTGGGCGTGCCCATGCTCGTCAACGGCAACCTCGTCGGCGTACTGCACGTCGGCTCCCTCGCCCTGCGGCGGTTCGGTCCCGACGACGTGCAACTGTTGCAGCTCGTTGCCGATCGTGCCAGCCTCGCGGGTCAGGCCCGAGCGCAGGCTCTCGACCGACAGGCAGCGCTGGCGCTGCAACGTAGCCTGCTGCCAGGCCGGCTACCCGACATCCCGGGCCTGGACCTGGCAGCCCGGTACGTGCCCGGCCACGACCTGGGCATCGGCGGCGACTGGTACGACGTGTTCACGTTGCCCTCGGGCTGGCTGGGCGCCGTCATCGGCGACGTCTCCGGCCACGGGCTGCCATCCGCCGTCGTCATGGGACGTATCCGCAGCGCGCTACGTGCCTACGCCCTCGATTCCGACGATCCCGCCCAAGCGCTGGCCTCCCTCGACCGCAAGATCCACCATTTCGAAGCGGGCACCCTCACCACCGCCGTCTACGCCCTCATCGCACCCGACCGCGCAAGGGTGCTCCTCTCCTCCGCGGGCCATCTCCCACCACTGCTGGCTACGCCCGGTCAACCCACCCAGCCCGTCAACCTGCCGGTGGACCGGCCACTTGGTGTGGGCCGACCACTAACCAATCGCCGCACCACAGTTGTGGACCTACCGCCGGGCGCGGCGCTCGTCTTCTACACCGACGGACTGGTCGAACGCCGCAGCGAGCTGATCGATACCGGCATCGAGCGCCTCGCCGACGCCGTACAGTCCGGGCCAGCCGAGGCGTTGTGCGACCACATCATGGCCACCACCGCCGAGGAGCACCCTAACGACGACATCGCCCTACTCGTCATCCGCCGCCAGCCACCATCCGATGAAGCCACTCGGGTAGCGGATTCGATCTACTAAAAGGACACGACCCGCCGCCCGCAACTGACCCGGGTGCATACTTTCGCGGGGCCTGTCAAAACGAACGGTGTATTTGTTGAGGGGTTACTTTCGGCCGCCGAGCAAACGTCCTTCGAAGGCCCCTCCCCCGAGGGGCGCCACCGCACGCGTGCGGGCTCCCTCAAGGGACCTGCTCGGGCAACTTGAACCCTCAGGTCGTGCCGGCGCTCACGCGATTTCGCCGTTCATGCCGGCCGGGTAGAAGCCACCCGAAGCCGCCGGTTTTGGGCTCAGGTATGCGATGTTCAAAACGGACTGGGCCGATCGGCCGTAGCACATCCCGTTTTCATCCGTGGGGATGAAATTCGGGTCCGCCGCGGTGCCGACGCCCTGGTCGTCATCCGCCGGACCATCAAGGCTGTTGCGCGCGTCGGAGATCTTTTGTACCGAGTCAAATACTGTGTCGTCGGTGAGTCCGGCGCTGTAGAGCGCGGATCGGACAATCCCCGCGTGGTAGGCCTCGGTGGCCAGCAGGCCGGCTGCCGCATCAAGGTAGGTTTTGTTCGACAGCAGTGACGCGGAGCCTTTGAGCGCCGACACTCCGACGTCTTCGAAGAGGAACGCCGCAAAGAGGAAGTTAAGGTCGTTCGCGTACGGGTCGAAGCTCTCGCCCTGCTTGATCAGACCAGCGGCAGTTGCCGCCGCAGTGAAGCTCGTGTCCAGCGAAATTGCGGGACGAGCAACAGCGGCATTGCCGAGCGCGGATCGCAAAAACGTCACGTGCTGCATCTCGTCGGAGGCGATCTCCTTTGCGAACCTCTGCACGAAGTTGCTGCTGAAGTTGACTGATCCTCCGCCGGACACCTCGCCGCGCACCCCGGTGCCGGTAGTCATCCCGTCAGGAAGGCCGGATCCCGTCGTCGCACGGAGATAGAACTCAGCTTCGAGATATTCGAGATTGAGCGCGAAGTTGAGGATAGCCGCGTCGCTCGGCGAGCCACCGCCCGCCGGGTCGGCTCTGCAAACCCCTGGATCCACCAGGGCCGCGAGCCTTTGCCGATCCGTTTCGGATTCTGCACTGCGCGACACTGCCTCCGAGATGAACCAGTTGTCCATAACGCCTCCGTTTGGTGCATCCAGGTCCCACCTGTCCGCGTCGGGCGACCTGACTCGAATGGATGACACCCACGTTAGTTGGCGAACGAACACCTGGAATTGTTTGCCGAAAGGCGATACGGGGTGAATCAAACTTCGACTACGCTCCGCGCGGCAACCCCTGCACCGGTCGTGGCGCGCAATCTCCAACGTACGCCGAGTGCTCCAGAGTTCCCGATGTCCGGATACTTCCCATCAGCGGTGCTCGCCTCCCGGGCTTGTCGTGTCCTCTTCTCGGCCGGTACCCGGGTGCCGGTGACCGCACGGGGCCGGGTATCAACTCACACGGGATGCGACGTCGTGGGCATGGCACCCTCGGCGAGCTTGAGTCGCGTCCAGATGTTCATATTGATCACAACGGCCACGATCTCCAGGATCTCTTCCTCCGTGAAGTGCATGGCCATCCTGTCGTGTGCCTCCTGGACCCGGTTGTTGACAGTAGCGTCGGCGGCTCGGGTCAATGCCTCGGCGTAGGCCAGCGCAGCTCGCTCCTCCTCGGTGAACAGGTGCGTCTCCCACCACGCCGTGAGGGTCTCGACCTTGGACGGCGGGATGTCGGCGGTACGGGCAGCGGCGTGGTGCACCAGAAGGCAGTAGCTGCAATTGTTGATTTGTGCCACGCGTAACCGCAGAAGCTGGGCCAGGGCCCGTTCCACCTGAAGTGTGGCGGTATGGCCGAAAGCTGCGGCCCCGGCGTTTGCCAGAGCCATGAGTTGCTCGTTCGACGTGGCATCCAGTCGAACGTTCTGGATCTTGGTGTCCAAGAGATGGCCTCCTCTAGGTCACAACGACAACACCAGTGGGTGGGGGACGTCCACGTAAAGTGGACAGCCGCGTTGACCCAGGCGCTGTCATTGCGTCAAGCGCTCCGAGCGGACGGCCCCGCCTTATCGGTGCCGGGCGACGCGCAGCGAGTCGGCAGTTGTCAGGAGCGCGGCACCGAGGAGCACTGTGTCCTTCAACAGGAATTGCCCCAGCAGAGAAAGGCTGTACATCCCCTGCCCTCCCTGCCGAGTCCCGGGCGCCGTGGCCAGGAAACTGAGTGTGGTGAGGAACAACCCCGCCGCCCCGAAGCTACCGACTGCCGACGCTTTGGGCGCAAACGGCTTCGCGGCGATCAGCGAGCCTACGGTGATCTCCGTGACGCCTATGAGGCGGTTGAGCTTCTGTGCGCCCAGCTTCTTGCGCAACGCTGAAAACAGCGGATTCGATGTGATCAGGGGCTCGTCGTTTTCGACCTCGTACTGCTTGAATTTGAGCGCACCGATCCACAAGATGTTCGTCGCCAGTGCGGAGCGCAGGACCGCGAAGCCTACGGAAGCGAGGTCATCGGCCGAGGCGTGTCGTATGCCCATCGCTCGCTCCTAGTCCTTGTGCCGATATCGGCGTGCCTGGGACCATTACCCGCTGGGACCCGCGACACACAACGGGGACGTGCCGATCATCTATCTCCTGATCGCGTCATCCATGTGGCCAGCGACGGCAGACGGGTTTAAGTGTTGAATCCGTATCTGTCGGATGTTGGGCGAACAAGATTGCTCCATGAGGCACATCTTCCGAGCCGGGCCGCCCGTGCAGACCGAGGAAACCCATCGGGCCACGCCGTTCGAGGTGTTCTTCGACCTCGTGTTCGTGTTTGCCTTCATCCGGGTGGCGACGTTCACGGCACAGGCGCCGACGCCACTCAGGCTGGCTCATAGCCTTGTGCTCCTGCTACTGCTGTGGTGGCCGTTCACCAACTACGCTTGGCTGGCCAACCAGGTCCGCGCCGACGTGGGCCTGGTCCGCGCCGGAAACTCCGCTGTGATGGCCGCGATGTTCGTGGCCGCCCTGGTCCTTCCCGAGGCATGGCGGCACGGCAACCAGTCACTGGCCGCGCCCATGACTTTGGCCGTCGTCTACATCGTCATCCGGGCGGTATACCTGGCCCTTGTCTGGCACATATCGGTCGTTAACGCGCGGCTACGCGCTTCGCTGCGCTTCCGGGTCATCCCGCTCTCGGTGGGCTTTCCTGCGCTACTGCTCGGCGCGGTGTTCGGCGGCGCCACGCAGACGCTGTTGTGGGCCGCGGCGTTCCTCATCGACTGCGTCGGCGGCCTAATCATCGCGGTGGCCGCCGGACGCGCTCCATTGCCCAGCCCCAGCCATTTCGCCGAGCGGCACGGCCTGATCGTCATCATTGCTCTGGGCGAGTCGCTGATCTCGGTGGGCGTCGGCGCTGGATCGGCGGTCACTCGTTGGCCGGTCCTGGTCGCCGCGCTGCTCGCCCTGACCACGGCACTGGCCCTGTGGTGGCTGTACTTCGAAAACGCCGCCGCACCTGCCGCACAAGCCCTGGCACGGATCCCCGTTCCGGACCGGACTCGGACCGGCAGCATCGCCTACAGCTTGGCTCACTTCGTGCTCATCGCCGGGATCATCTACCTGGCCGTCGGCATCGAGGTGGTCCTCGCCCACATGACCCACCACCCACTCCAGCAGCCCGCTGGAACCCCGCTGCACTGGACTTCGACCGCCGTGCTGTTCGGCGGCCCGGCCCTCTACCTCATTGGTCGGGCCCTGTTTCTTCAACTCACCGTGCGGCACACCCCACTCGCCCCGATCCTCGCGACCGGCGCCATCCTCGCGCTGCTGCCCGTCGCCCGGCACCTTCCCGCCCTCGCCGCCCTCGCTCTGGTCACCATCATCGTGATCGCGCTGGTCTGCTATGAACGGATCAGTTGGCAGCCAACCGCCGCGGCGAGATGACTACCTATCCAGGCCTGGGACGATCTTCGAGCACCCCGACAGATACGGGTGCGGTCTCGGGCCGATGGCCGTGGAGCTGTCCGATCAAGATGAGCAGGCTCGTCCAATCATCGGTACCGGCCGTCGTAGCGGACTCGGCTCCGGGTATCCATGAAGCTGACGCCCACCCGTACCCCGTCCTCGACGATCCACCGAACCGTGTACGTCGCCCGGTACGTCGGCGGCCAGAATGAA
Organism: Micromonospora luteifusca; assembly: GCF_016907275.1. Taxonomy (NCBI): domain Bacteria; kingdom Bacillati; phylum Actinomycetota; class Actinomycetes; order Micromonosporales; family Micromonosporaceae; genus Micromonospora; species Micromonospora luteifusca. Next base: position 6,177,731 of record NZ_JAFBBP010000001.1, on the reverse strand, counting down.
GCGAAGCTCCCGTCACCCGTCACAGACCACTCGCCAGTCGACGGTGTTCCCCTGTCGGCGTAGGTCGTTCGACCATCTGCCGTGAATGTCTGAGTTGCACCGTCTTGGAACACGAGCTGTGCAGCGGTCAGGGCGGCGATCATGTCCACCGCATCGACCGGCTGGCCATCGACAACGTTCCCACGGGAAGGAACAGGGCCCATCGAACTCTCCTGACATCGGGTAAGACACTGGTCGCCGCCATCTCGCAGCGGGGCACGACATGTCGAACGACCAACGCGGAACACTCCCAGCCGCACCATATGGACTGCTTGGTCCACTAACCGCCCGCTGTGGAGACATTTACCAGATCGAGCGGCGCGCCGCCAGCCTGTGACAAGCGGCTTGCGGGCTGGCGCCGCGCCAGCCTACTCTGGACGTGATGGTCCAGTTAATATATCCCGGATTGCGGGCGACCACGTCCCCACCGCGGAGAATCTCATCACCGGGGCACTCGCTGACGTTGACGTCGTGGGCGGGTACCACATCGACATCCACCGGCCGAGTGGAAGCACAGGTGGCAGCGGGATGGCAGCTGCTCGGCCAATTGGGGAGGGGCGCATGGCAGTGATCACACGCGGCTTCGGCGGCCGCAGACGCGACGACGCCGACCTCCCTCCTGGCCAGTACCGCACCGACGACTTCCCGGTACTGTCGGCGGGACCGACGCCGCGCATCGGCCTCGACAAGTGGGAGCTCGCCGTCGTCACCGAGACCGGCGAGCGGAGCACGTGGTCATGGGCGGAGTTCACCGCCCTTCCTGCCGACGAGCCGACCGTGGACATCCATTGCGTCACGCACTGGTCGAAGTTCGGCACAAACTGGCGAGGCGTCTCGGTGGACACGTTGCTGGCCGACGTCGAGACCGCCGCCGAGTACGTCGTCGCCCACTCCTACGGCGGCTACACCACGAACATCCCGCTCGAGGACCTTCTCGACGGTCAGGCCTGGGTGGCGTACGAGTTTGACGGAGAGCCGCTGGTTCCGGTGCACGGCGGGCCGGCTCGTCTCCTCGTTCCTCACCTGTACTTCTGGAAGAGCGCGAAATGGTTGCGCGCTCTGGAACTGCGTCTCGACGACGAGCCCGGGTTCTGGGAGACGGCCGGCTACCACAACTACGGGGACCCATGGCGCGAGCAGCGATACCTGGCAGACTGACCTGGCAGCCGGCGACCGTCGCCGCCACCCGCGCGGAGACTGCGACTGCGCGGACCCTGGTCCTCGCCGTTGACGGCTGGACAGGTCACGTGCCGGGCCAGCACGTCGACATCCGGTTGACGGCTTCCGACGGCTACACCACGCACCGCAGCTACTCGATCTCGTCCGCCCCGGGGCCCGACCGGCTCGAGGTGACCGTCCAGGTGGTGACCGACGGTGAGGTCTCGCCGTATCTCGTCGGCGTTGCAGAGCCAGGTGACCAATTCGAGATCCGTGGGCCGCTCGGCGGATGGTTCGTACGCCGACCCGCCGATCCGCGCCCGGCGTTGCTGATCGGCGGCGGGTCCGGTGTGGCGCCCCTGATGTCGATGGTGCGTGCGGCGACGAATCCCACCAGGCTGCTCTACTCGGCCCGTTCTCCGTCCGATGCGCTGTTCTCTGCGGATCTTGCTACTGCAGAAGCCGCAGGCGATGGTCGCGTCGCTGTCACACGGGTCTATACCAGGGCCGCGCCCCCCGGCTGGTCGGGCCCACCCCGACGGCTGGACGCGGATGCCCTTGCCGGCGTCGCCTGGCCACGTGAGGCCGACGCTGTGGCGTTCGTCTGTGGGCCTACCGGATTCGTCGAGACCGTGGCCGATCTCCTCATTGATCTCGGCCACGACCCCATGAACATCCGTACCGAACGCTTTGGACCCACCGGAGGATGACCATGTTGACCACCAATGTCGGAGCAGACGACGCACCCTGGGTCGACGGTAACGCCCTCGCCGGACCGCTCGGCGAGATCATGGGGACCGACCTCACCGTTGCCGACCTCACCTGCGCCGGCTGCCGGACGACCCGTCCGCTAGCGGCGATGCGCGTGTTCGACCGAGCGCCCGGCCTCGTCGCCCGATGCCCCGGCTGCGAGGACGTCGTGATGCGCGTGGTGCGCATGGCCGGCCGGGTTCTGATCGACATGCGTGGATCACTCGTCGTCCGCCTCCCGACGCCCACTGCCTGAGCGCTGCCGAGCAGGTACCCGTACACGTACGCAGCCCGGCCTCACCCGCTTACGGACGAACGCGGATGATCGTCTTCCCCTTGGTTCGCTCGGTCGGGTTGAGGGCGGCGACGGCGTCGTCGAGGGTCGCGACGTTGCCGATGTTCGTCCGCAGTCGTCCGTCGCGCACCCGCCGGACGACCTCGCCCAGTTGGGCGCGATCGGACTCGACGACGAAATCGACCGCCAGGCCGTCCGCGGGTCGCGCCTCAGGCGGCCCGGCGATGGTCACCAGCGTTCCTCCGGCTCGAATCAGGCCTGCGGATCGTTTCCCGATGTCACCGCCGATGACGTCGAACACCAGGTCGACCCCGCCGAGGTCTTCCAGGGTGTCGTTGCCGAGGTCGACGAACTCCTGTGCGCCGAAGTCGAGCGCGGCCTGACGGTCGGCGGTGCGTCCGGTGCCGATGACGTAGGCGCCGAATTCACGTGCGAGCTGCGTCACCATCGAACCGACTGCGCCGGCCGCGCCGTGCACGAGGACGCTTCGCCCCGGCTGGAGGCGGCCGTGCTCGAACAGTCCCTGCCACGCGGTCAGGCCCGAGATCGGCAGGCTCGCGCCCACCGTGAAGTCGACGTCTCCCGGCAGCGGCGCGAGGTTGCGCGCCTCGACGGCCACGTACTCCGCCAGGGTGCCGTCGCGAGTCCAGTCCGTGAGGCCGAACACCCGCTGTCCCACAGACAGTCCCGTCGTGCCATAGCCGAGAGCGCTGACCACTCCGGCCAGTTCGTGCCCGGGGATCGACGGCGTGCGGTCACGGCCGAGGCGGTCAGTCCAGGTCGAGGGCCACGCCGTCTCTGTGGGGACGAATCCCGCGGCATGAACCTGAACGACGACGTCGTTCAGCGCCGGTGCCGGCTCGGGCCGCTCCACCAGCGTCATCCCGGCCGTTCCCGCGGCCTCGTCCGTCACCACGATCGCCTTCATCCGGTACCTCACTTTATCCAGTCCTCGTTTGCACGGTTACGAGGAGCTCATTTTGTTCTAACAGCATTAGCGGCACTAGGCCTCGGGGTCTTACCACGCTGATCGGTAGCGGTTGCAGCGCGAGGGTGGCGCGGAACGAGCGCGATGGCGAAGTCGTCGGTAAACGGCACCGGCGTCGAGGCCCGCCGTTTCGAGGGTCAGTTGCGGCTGCCGACGGCCTCATCGAGCTTGATCACCGGGGCAATCCTTTGGTGCGCCAACATCGGGCCGATGTCGGCTATGGCGCGCGCCGCCCCGGCCTCGGCGTCCATGCCCGCGACGACGGTCTGCGTTATGAAGAACAGCGCAGGGTTCAACTCGTTGTACGAGTCGCAGAAGGCTTCGTCGTGCTCGCTGAGCACCTTCCGCCGACGACCACGACCTTACGGCCCTCCACGCTGTCACTCATGACAGTTGCTCCTTCCTCACCGAATCGCGATTCGTGTCCGGCAGCACCCGGTTGCCTCACAGTGGCGCGAGGTCCTTAGAACTCGGCCGCCGGTGGGCATTCGGACGTTCGTCGCGAGCGGGGGCACGCAGCCGGACGTTTCGAACCCAGTCGCGGCAAAAGTGGCCGGTCAAGTCCACTTGTGGGGCCTGGCGGATGCTATCGCGTCGGCTAAATATCCCAGCTCATAGGCCATACGTCGGCAGCCAAGCAGACGTGCAGAGACCATCTTGCTTGGACCTTGTGGTCCACGGAGGGTGAGGGTTGCGCAAATATCGTTGGCCCGCAAGGTGTCTGTACATTTGGGGACCCAGGCGCGTTCCACCTGTTCCCAGCTTTACGCCAAGGCCGGGAAGGGAGAGCCGCGCCCCACCCGAGCCCGGCATCTACGCCGACGTTGTGTCCGGCGAGCCGCTGTTCGCATCTTTGAGCGCGAAGAGTCCAGCCGCGGGATGATCCGGATTGAGGCTCGCTCGCGGTTCATCCACCTCGACGACCTGGAGAACGCAGGGTACGGCGAATACCGCACCCTGTTCACGAGTGACCGCAACACTGACACCGACGACTAGTAGGGAGACGACGTGACCACCGAGAAGGCGATCCTCGCCGGCGGCTGCTTCTGGGGCATGGAGGAACTGTTTCGCCACCAGCCGGGCGTCGTGTCCACGCGCGTCGGCTACAGCGGCGGCGACGTCCCGAACGCCACCTACCGCAACCACGGCACCCACGCGGAGTCCATCGAAGTCGTCTACGACACCGACAAGACCGACTTCCGCGCGCTGCTCGAGTTCTTCTTCCAGGTTCACGACCCCTCGACGAAGAACCGCCAGGGCAACGACATCGGCGTCAGCTACCGCTCGGCGATCTTCTACACCAGTGACGAGCAGAAGCGGGTCGCCGAGGACACCATCGCCGACGTCGACGCCTCGGGCTTGTGGCCCGGCAAGGTCGTCACCGAGGTCACCCCGGCGGGCGACTTCTGGGAGGCCGAGCCCGAGCACCAGAACTACCTGCAGACCTACCCCAACGGTTACACCTGCCACTTCCCCCGCCCCGGGTGGAAGCTCCCGAAGCGGGCGAAGGCCTGACACTCCCGGCGCGCTGACCCCGGGTCCGCGCGCCGGCCCACACCGCCGCGGCCGGCTTGGACGAGGAGCCAGCCGGGTGGATGCAGCCTCTCCGGCACCGAGCGAGACCTGGCATTCGATCGGCTGCACGAGATGATGGTGCGCGCGGCGTTGCGGGAGGACACCCCCGAGCGATCCCTTGCGGCAGCATGCCGCACAGAGGACCAAGTAGTCCAGATAAAGGCACGCCGTCGCTCATCTCGCCGACATTGCACCGCGCGGCCAACTCGGAAGATCATGCATAGCCCTTCACCATCAGGCGAATGCGACATCATGACGAATGGACTTCAAGGTCCCATTCTCCATGAATTATCTGGCGTGCTGGATACACTTGACCGATGAGCGACGACCGGGTGGCTGCGCCGACGAACCAGCGGAGGATCAGTCAACGGGGCATCGCCACGCGAGAGCGAATCCTCGAGGCGGCAAACCGACTGATGTTCGTGCGCGGAGTGAACGCGACGACCCTTGACGACGTCCGCGAGGCAAGCCAGACGAGCAAGTCTCAGCTTTACCACCACTTCGCCGACAAGCAGGAGCTCGTGCGCGCGTTGGTCAAATACCGAGGCGCGCTTGTGCTTCAACGCGAGCGCGGAGGGCTCGAGCGACTGCGATCGTTCTCGGGGCTGGTCCGGTGGCGTAACGCGCTGGTTCAGGCCAACTCGCTGAACAACGGCAAATACGGGTGCGGCCTCGGGTCCATGGCCCTTGAGCTCTCCGATCAAGATGAGCAGGCTCGATCGATGCTGTCGGAGACGTTTACGGCATGGGAAAAGCTGATCAGTGACGGTCTGCACCGGATGCGGGACAGCGGTGCACTGCGCCAGGACGCCGACCCGGAGAAGTTGGCCACGGGATTGATGGCAGCTCTGCAAGGCGGCTACCTGCTGGCGAACGCCGCGCACAACATCGCACCCATGGAAGTTGCTCTGGACATGGCGCTGGAGCACATCAAATCGTTCCTCGTGCAGCCCTCCGGCGAGCCAACCCATTAATTGAACCGTTTCATCCAGATCAGGCTGGTCACGGCGGGGAAGCGGGTGCCGGTCCTGCCGACCTGTTCTGGCTCGGTCAGGTCCAGGCGTGGTCGAGGGCCAGTGCCAGCCGCCTGGTCCACTCCTCGGCAGTGCCCGTGATTCCGGAGTATTCGTCGGTGAAGTTGGACCAGTCGACCGCCCAGGACAGAACCGTCTCGGCCCTGAAGGTATCGGCTTCAGCGCCGAGTTCCGGTCGCATGAGCTGGCGGACGAGGGATTGGTCGACGGCGGTGTATTCGGCGAGCAGGACCGCGTCGTAGAGGTCCTTGCCTTGCGGGTACCTATCGGTGGCCAGCCACAGCAGCTTCCACGCCAGCGCCAGCGCGGCGGGCGCGGTCAGTAACGGCTTGTCGAGGTCCGGCAGGGCCAGCATCTCTGGTGGGAGAGGGAGTCGTTCGCCGAAGACGATGTCGATCTGTACGTGGCCGTCCGGTGCCTCCGGGGTGCTGAACGGGATGACCAGGCGGCGTCCGTCAGCGCGTTCGTACGTCCAGATGGCGGACTCGGTGATCCGGTCTGGTTGCACGCCGGCGCCCGTTGCGGTTCGGATGGCGGTCTTGATGTCATCGAGCAGCGTGCGCGCGTCGGTGCTGTCGCTGGTGATGGTGTGCGGGGTGACGACGAAATCGAGGTCCCCCGGCTCGCGGGCGGCGTCGCCGACAAAGGCGGCCATGGTGACGCTGCCGCGCAGCACCAGATGCTGACTCCAGGTAGTTGCGGCGATGGCCGCCAAGACGTTTTTCATGGCGGCGCGTCGGGCGTTGGTCCACCGCTGGCCGGTGGCCGTTACGAGGAAGTCGGGCTCGCCGGCGCGGTAGGCGTTCGGGTACTGCTTCAGGGCTGGGTCGAACGCCGCCCGCTGGCGCACGGTCGAGCCGGCGGGTAGCGGCTGGTAGGTCGGCGGGTAGCCCGGGGAATCGGCCGGCCCGTACCTCAGCCTGTTCTCGCGCTCCCGCGTATAACCGTTCGCGCCCGGCGTGGGCGATTCCAGCCAGCCGTGGTCGTGGTGCAGGTCGCTATCGGAGACGACGTACTCCTGCTCCACCGTTGTGGGCTCGTGGCCCGCGGCGCGGAGAGTCTCGACGAGGTCGTCCAGCCGCTGCCTGGCCGTGGCGAGCCCGACACCGTGACAGCGCTGGTTGACGAACCGCTCCTGCGCGCCGTCGGCACACTCCCGGCGGGCGTTGCGGGACAGCCGTGCCCCGTGCGGCGCGACCAGATCGGTGAGGGCCACCAGATCCGCCACCGCCGTACGGGGAAGCAGCAGTTTGACGTGATGCTCGAAGTACCGGCCACCGGGCTCGGCTGCGGCCTGCTCATCCGATTGCGGTACGCCGGTACACCATGGCGCCGCCTCGATCTTTGAACGGCACGGGTATATCTCCCCCTCGCGCAGTTCGTGTCGCCAACGCCGTGCCGTGTCCTGCTGCTCGGTCAGCGTGCCTCGCCCGTTCAGCGTGAGCATTGGTTTAGAGACGTATGCGCCGCGGTCGAGCACAATATGGACGAACTTCACGCCATGCTCGCTGGCGAACGCCCGCAGCTTCTCGGCCTGAGAGGCGTGAACCGTAATGTGGATTTCGAAGTCCCCCGATACCTCAAGCACCGGCGGAGTCTATGGCACGGTCCTCAGTCCGGAGAACTCGTTTCCCGCGGGCGGAAGCGAGTCCGACGAGGAGTGCGGCGAGCAGGCCGAGGACCAGGGCTGCGTAGCCGCCGACGATGCCGTTGCCGGTGCCAGGTCCTCCGTCGGCGGTGACCACCACCAGCCCGCCGACGAGCACGCCGGTCACTCCCGCCGCCAGGGCCACGGCTGATCTCCGCTTCCGGCTGTGGCTGGTGGGGCGGGCCAGCGCCAGTCCGCCGATGATCGCGCCGGCCAACGCCACCACGACGGCCGCGGTGGCCACGATGCGGTCGCTGGTCAGGGTGGATGCGTCGACGGTGGACGCGGCGAGCAGGTCGCTGATGGGCATGAGGTGCTCCTTCGTCTGGCCGGAACTGGCTGTCACCTGATCCTGTCCGGTGGTTCGCCGTCTGGCGTCGTGCCGGCGTGGTCATGTCATGCTGCTGCGGTCGTGGACCCCGGCTGCTGCGGATGCGGGTGCGAGCCGGGAAGGTACTGCGAATGCGGTACGGCTGGCTCCTCCCCTCGCACGAGTCGCCCTGGGCGGGTGTCCGGCTAGGGTGCGCGCATGAGCAGTGCACGGATCGGTGTCCGGGACTGGCTGATCGCGGCCGGGGTAGCGGCGATCCTGCTGATCAGCGGGCTGTCGGGGGAACGCACCGCCACCGGCCTCGATCCGCTCGGCGTCGTCCTGCTGGGCGCCGGCGGTCTGGCGCTGGTCGCGCGGCGGCGGGCTCCGGTCGTTGTCCTGGTCGTGGCCGGGGTGTGCGCGGCGGGCTACCAGGCGGCCGGGTTTGACGTGTTCGCGGTCGCATATCTGGTCGCGGTGTACGCGGCGGTGCGGGCCGGGCACCGGACCACGACCGTGGTGACGAGCGTGCTCATGCTGGCCGCCCTTCCCGTGGCGGCGATGACCTCGGGCCTGCCCGCGGGCGAGGCGTTCGCACAGGCCAGGGGGGTCCTTGAGCTGGCCTGGCTGATCGCCGCAGGTGCGGCGGGTGAGGCGTTGCGCCAAGCCGAGCGACGGGCGGACGAGGCCGAACGCACCCGCGAGGAGATCGCGCTGCGCCGCGCCGACGAGGAGCGGCTGCACATCGCACGCGAGCTGCACGACACGCTCACCCACCAGATCTCGGTGATCAAGGTGCAGGCCGAAGCCGTCGTGCACCTGGCCCAGAAGCGGGGCGAACCGGTGCCGGACGCGCTGCTGGCGATCCGGGACGCCGGTCGTGAGGCGTCCCGGGAACTGCGCGCGACCCTGGAAGCGCTGCGCGAGGACGGCAGCACCGCGCCGCACGGGCTCGACCAGATCCCGGACCTGGTGCAGCGGGCGCGGACGACCGGTCTGGCCACGTCGTTGACGATCGAGGGGCACCGCACGGGTGTGCCGGTCGCCGTGGACCGGACCGCGTACCGGATAGTGCAGGAGTCACTGACCAACATCACCCGGCACGCCGCGGCCGTCACCGCTTCGGTCCGTGTCGAGTATCGCCCCGACGCGGTCGTCGTCCAGGTCGATGACGACGGCACGGCCAGGCCGGAGTCCGGGCTCGTTCCCGGGGTCGGGCTGCTCGGGATGCGGGAACGGGTGACCGCTCTGGGCGGCCTGCTCCGCGCCGGGGCGCGCAGCGAGGGCGGCTTCAGGGTGCAGGCTGAACTACCCGTGGAACGGGCGTCGTGATCCGGGTCCTGCTGGTCGACGACCAGCCGCTCATCCGCAGCGGGTTCCGCGCCCTGCTCGACGCCGAGGACGACATCACGGTGGTGGCCGAGGCAGCCGACGGCCGTGCAGGGGTGGCGCTGGCCAGACAGCACCTGCCCGACGTCGCGCTCATCGACGTCCAGATGCCCGTCCTCGACGGAATCGAGGCGACCCGCCGGATCGCGGCGGACCCGGCCCTGGCCGCGGTCCACGTCGTCATCCTGACCAACTACGGCTTGGACGAGTATGTCTTCAACGCCCTGCGGGCCGGCGCGGCCGGCTTCCTCGTCAAGGACATCCTGCCGGAAGACTTCCTGCACGCCATCCGCGTCGCCGCGCGCGGCGACGCCCTGCTCGCACCATCGATCACCCGCAAATTGATCGATCGGTACGTCACCCAGCCGCCACCCTCCAGGAACACCGCGCTGGCACACCTGACCACCCGCGAACGCGAGGCCGTTACCCTGGCCGCGCACGGCTTGTCCAACGACGAGGTCGCCGAACGGATGGGAATCAGCCCGGTGACCGCCAAGACCCACGTCAACCGCGCCATGACCAAACTGCACGCCCGCGACCGTGCCCAACTGGTCGTGCTCGCCTACGAGTCCGGCCTGGTGATCCCCCGCAACCGCTGACGCGCGACAGCCCGGTACGGACCAACTAGGGAGCGGGGCAGCGTCCCAAAGATCAGGGACCAGGTTCGCTCGCCATGCCTCTGCGGTTCCACTCTGGCAAGCTGTTCCAGTGATGGTCGGTGATCTGTTGGACGACAGGTATCAGGTCGAGAGCCGTCTCGGCGCTGGTGGAATGTCGGTCGTCTGGCGGGCCTGGGACCGGGTCCTCGAACGTGCGGTGGCCGTCAAGGTCCTGGCCGGCGCGCAGGCCGCCGCCCGAGGCGCACGACAACGCATCCAGGCGGAGGCCCGGGCCGCGGCGGGCCTCTGGCACCCCCACGTAACGAGTGTGTACGACTACGGCGAGCACACCGATCGCGCCGGCCGTCACGTCTCGTATGTGGTGATGGAACTGTTGCCCGGCCAGACCATGTCCCAGCGACTTGCCGCCGGTCCACTGCCGCCGGCCGCCGCGATGCGGACGTGCGCGCAGGTCGCCGAGGCGCTCGCCGCCGCGCATGATCGCAATCTGGTGCATCGGGACATCAAGCCGTCCAACGTGATGCTGACACCCGCCGGTGTGAAGGTGCTCGATTTCGGAATCGCCACCACTGCCGGTCGACCGGAACTGGAGGCGGACGGACAACTGTTGGGCACCGCGGCCTACCTCGCGCCCGAACGTCTGGCCGGTGGCACCGTTCTGCCTGCCTCCGACGTCTATGCGCTCGGGCTGTTGCTCTACCGGGCACTGACCAATGAGCTGCCGTGGTCGGCGGAGACCCCCACGCAGATGTTGACTGCTCACGTGTACGTCGATCCGGAACCGCTGCCTGATGTTGAGGGAGTGTCACCCGAGGTTCACCGTCTGCTCGACCGTTGCCTTGCCAGGGATCCCGCCGATCGGCCGGACGCCGGGGAGGTGGCGACGACCCTGCACGGTCTGGCCGGTGACGTCGAGCGGCGGGTGCAACAAGCGGCGCAGCGGGTGCCCGTCGCACCTCTGTCGGCCCCGGCTACCGCCGTATCCCCTGCCGGTCGGCGTCGCCGTACCCCCCGTGCCTTGTTGATCCCAGTAGTTCTGACGGCGACGGCAGGGATCACGTTGCTCCCGCTCTTCCAGTTCCCACCCATCGACGGCAGCTCGGGCGGAGGCACCGCCTCCCGTTCCGGTGCCACCCCGTCCGGCGCCGCTTCAGATGTGTCAGCCGCTGAACCATCCGCTTCCCCGCAGGTCTCCGGGGAGCCCGCACCGGTCCGCCAACCACGCCGCACGCCGGCCGCTCCGGCTGGGCCGGCTGGACCTACCGTCGGAGCCGAGGCGCCGGCCAGCCCCGGCCGTACCATCTCACCCACCGCCGGGCAGCCGGCGGCACCCCCCAGTGCCGCACCTGCGCCGACCGCCGAAACGGCAGGCACACCCCTTCAGGCACTCGGTGGCGTGCTGAGGGTGCTCTGCACCGACGATCAAGCTCGCGCTGTCAGCCTCGATCCCGCCCCGGGCTACAGCATCAAGGATTACCGCTCGGGGCCTGCCAAGGAGGTCCAGGTGGTGCTGCTGTCCGCAGCTCACAAGAGCGAGATCAAGGCGCGCTGCGACGACGGTGCGCCGCTTCCGAAGATCAAGGAAACCCGTCAGTGAACGCTGCTCGGCATTTCTCGGACTCTTCGACGGTGTCAGGTGCCTGACAGCTGCCGATAACATCGGCGGATGAATGCGCCGCACCTTCCTGACGATGACCGGCGCGAGCCCGAGGACGACCAGCGCGACACTCCCCTGCTTGGACTCAGCCCGCTGTCCCGGGTGCGTCTGGATGAGTTGCTGCAGGAGATGCTGGTCCGAGTCGGCGAGGTCGTCACCAGCAGAGAGCGATTGCGTGCCCTGCTCGACGCGGTGGTCGCGATCGGCTCCGATCTCGATTTGCGGAGCACCTTGCGACGCATCGTCGAAGCCGCGTGTGAGCTGCTCGACGCCCGCTACGGCGCGCTCGGTGTGATCGGCCCGGACCGGCTCCTGACGGAGTTCATCACACACGGCATCGATGCCGAGCTGCATGCCCGGATCGGCGACCTGCCCCGTGGGCGGGGCGTGCTGGGCCTGCTGATCGCCGAGCCCCGGCCGGTGCGCATGCCGAACATCACGGACCATCCCCAGTCATACGGGTTTCCACCGAATCACCCGCCGATGCACAGCTTCCTCGGTGTCCCGGTCCGGATCCGGGACCAGGTCTTCGGCAACCTTTATCTGGCCGAGAAGCGAGGGTCGGGCGAGTTCACCGAGGACGACGAGGAGATCGCCGTCGCGCTGGCCGCCGCTGCCGGCGTCGCGATCGAGAACGCCCGGCTCTACGCGATCGCCCACCGTCGCGAGCGGTGGCTCGCCGCCACCGCCGAGATCACGACCGTGCTGCTGGGCGAGGTCCGTCGCACCGACGCGCTGAGCCTCGTCGCCCGCCGAGCCCGTGAAGTCGCAGATGCCGAACTGGTTCTGGTCCTGCTCTACGACGAGGAGATCGGACAGTTCACCGTCGAGGTCGTCGATTCGACCGGCGGCGCGGTTTACCCGCTGGTCGGTTCGGTACTGCCGGCCGTCGAAACCACCTTCGCCGCCTCGGTGACGGACCGAAGGCACACGGCCATCGAGAGTCTGGCCAAGGCCGCACCCTGGCCCGTACCGGTCACCGACGGTCCGGCCGTCGTGTCTCCACTGTCGGCGGGCGACACTCTGCACGGCGTACTGGTCGTGGCGTACCCGGCCGGTCAGGTGCGGCAGAGCGACGACGACGTGCCGCTGCTGGCCAGCTTCGCCGCCCAGGCGGCGCTGGCGATGGAGCGCGCCCGCGCGCAGGAGGAACGGGAACTTCTCGTCGTCCTCGAGGACCGTGAGCGGATCGCCCGTGACCTGCACGATGTGGTGATTCAGCGGCTGTTCGCCACAGGGCTGCAGTTGCAGAGCACCGCGCCGCTGATCGCCCGGCCCGAGGTCGGACGGCGGATCAACGCCGCCGTGGACGAGCTCGACTCCACGATCAGGGACATCCGGCGAGCCATCTTCGAACTACGGACACCGATGAGTGCCGCCCTGCGGAGCGAGATCCGCGACGCCGTGGACACCGCCGCCAGGTCGCTCGGGTTCCGGCCGACGCTGGAGATCTCCGGACCGATCGACAGTGCTGTGCCGGACGCCGTACGCCCGGATCTACTCGCGGTGCTCCGGGAAGCCCTGTCCAACGCGGTCCGGCACGCGCACGCGACCCACGTCAGGGTGCTGGTCCAGGTCGACGGGGCACGGGTCACCCTCACCGTCGATGACGACGGGATCGGCACGAGCCCCGATGCCGCCCGTGGTGGTCTCGTGAACCTGCGCGAGCGCGCCCTGGGTCTGGGTGGTGAGTTCGCGGTGGAACCAGCCGAACCGCGCGGCACGCGCCTGCGCTGGAGCGTTCCGCTCGGCGCCTGAGGTTCAGGAACGCTGGCCGAGTAGCCGGGTCGCCAACACCGCGGCCTGGGTACGCCGTTCCAGCCCCAGCTTTGCCAGCAGGCTCGACACGTAGTTCTTCACGGTCTTCTCGGCGAGAAACATTCGCCCAGCGATCTCGCGGTTGGTCAACCCTTCGGCGACGTACTCCAGGATCCGACGCTCTTGCTCGGTCAACATCTCCAGCTCGCGCGGCTGCTCGACACCGTTGCGGATGCGTTCCAGCACCCGCTGGGTCACCGCCGGGTCGAGCAGCGACTGGCCCGCCGCCACGCGCCGGACCGCGTCGACGAGGTCGGTGCCGCGAATCTGCTTGAGCACGTACCCGTCAGCGCCCGCCATGATCGCCGCGAACAGCGCCTCGTCGTCTTCGTAGGAGGTGAGAATCAGACCCCGGATCGACGAGTCGACAGCACGGACGTCCCGACACACGTCGATCCCACTGCCGTCGGGCAGCCGTGCGTCGAGGATCGCCACATCTGGCCGCAATGCGGGTATGCGCGCCGTGGCTTCCCGGGCCAACCCTGACTCACCCACGACTTCGATGTCACCAGCGGCGTGCAGCAGGTCGGCCAGGCCACGACGGACGACCTCGTGGTCGTCGAGGAGGAAGACACGGATCATCTCCCCTTTCTACCGGGTGCGGCACCGGCACAGACAGGGCCGAAGGTCCCGTTACCCGCGATCGGACAGGAACTCGGGCCCGGCCGTTCGGGACGTTCGACCCTGCCGGTTTCGCCTGGTCACAGCCATGGTGGGGCACAGGGTTCGCACCAGGTCCCGGCCTGGCCGACGGCAAATCCGCGACTCGCAGGAGGCAGCGCGATGATCAGCACGGCGTTCACTCCCACCGATCTGCGTACCGCAGTGGCCGCGGCGATTCGGGCGCCGTCAATGCACAACACGCAGCCCTGGCGTTTCCGGCTCGTCGACGGTGGGATCGAGGTGCGAATCGATCCGGACCGGTTACTGCCAGCCAGCGATCCCACCCACTGGGCGGCACGGCTCAGTTGCGGCGCCGCCGTGTTCAACCTGCGCTTGGCGCTCGCCGTCGCCGGCACACCGGCCGAAGTCCGGCTCCGCCCGTACCCACACGATTTGGAGACCGTGGCCCGGCTGGTCCCTGGCCGCCCACGGCCCGCGACGCCAGCGGAGCAGGACCTGCACGCCGCCATCCGCCAACGCCACAGCAACCGCGCGCCGTTCTGGCCCAACCCGGTCCCGGCGGACGCCCGGTGGCGTCTCATTCAGGCCGCCCATGCCGAGGGCGCGTGGCTGGAGATGATCATCGGAGCCGGCCCCATGCAGGCGGTCGCCGAGATCGCCCGCAGCGCCAACCGGGTTCTGGAACGCGACCGGAACTACCAGGCTGAGCTGGCGCGGTGGGTACGCACCTTCCCGGCGGTCGATGGTGTCCCGGTCGAGGCGGGCGGTCTGGTACCCGAACCGCAGGACCTACTCCCCCAACGGGCGTTCGCGGTGCGCACCCGCGCGCCTGGCCGGGATTTCGAACCCGAACCTCTCGTTGCCATCCTCGGTTCTCCCGGCGATACCGCGACCGACCAGATCGCCACCGGTCAGGCGCTGCAACGCGTGCTCCTCACCGCCACCGACAGCCGTCTCGCCGTCTCAATGCTGTCTCAACCCATCGAGGTGCCCCGAGCCCGCGAGCAACTGCGACTGGCCCTCGGCAAGTCCGGCACGCCGCAGATGGTCATGCGAATCGGGTACGGGCAATCAGGTTGGCCGCCCCCACGCCGCGACATCAACGAGGTAATCGACCTCGCCTGACCCGCAGGACCTCGGAGCCCTCCGGCCCCAACCGTGTGGGGCGCCTGGAGGTCGGACACGACAAGGAATGTCCCGCCCTACGGGTGTCATGCGGTCCCACTGGTGGGCCAACCGGCCCTGGAGAGGATTCAGACGCCAGGTGCGTCAACAACCTGCTCGGCCGGCAGCCGTGGGGTGTGTGGCGGGCCGGAGTGTTCCGGGTCGGTGATCCCGAGTCGGAGCACCAGGTAGGGATGACCGAGATTGGCCAGTAGGGCACGCAGGGCCTGTCGGGTGCTCGCCACCTCGATGACACCGCTGAGAGGTACAACGGACACGCCGAGCTCGGTGGCCCGCAACCAGCCCGCCGAGAGCGCCTCGCCTGCGCGTAGCCAGCCTCGCGGGTCGTCCTCGTCACCGTAGAGCACGGCGTAGACAGCCGCTCGATCATGTCCGGATCCGATCGGCAGCGTTCCTGATCGGCCAAAGTCCCGCCCGGGGACGGTCGTCTGCTGTTCGCGCTCGGGCAGCACCGCCGCCGGCAGGCCGCTACCCAAAGGTCGGGCCCGCCCGGTCCAGTACTCGAGTTCCTCCCGGATCTGCGGTTCGGCAGCCTCCACCGCGGCCGCTCTAGACGCCGCGGCAGCCAGTTCGAGGACTTGGTCGGACGACAGAATCTGGACCCGCACCTCGGCGGTTACGGCCTTCTCGATGACTCGCAGGACATCTGCCGGTAGTGGTTGGTCGCTGACCGGGCGGCGGTCGGTGTGCCGGATCCGCATTGTCTGCGCCAGGCGAACCGCCTCGGCCGTGACCGGCGTCCTTCCGGTCGGCCGCAGCCGGGCGAGGAGGTCAGGCTGCGCGCGGTCGGGTAGGCGCTCGGTCTCGACCGTCCAGCCCTCAGCGGCGAGTGCGACCCGGGCATGGTCCAACGCGGCCCCGCAGCTCATCAGCAGGAGTTGGCCGGGTGCATCGGTCGCGGTCAGCTGCCTGCTGCGGTCGGCGAACAACTCGAGCCGGTCGGCGACGACCCGCCACCGCCACGGCTGGGTGTTGTGCACCGACGGTGCGTACCCGGCGGCTGCGGCGGCGGTCGCGAGGGCGGCCGCAGCTTCTCGCGCACTGGTGTCCTGGTTCATCGTCCTCATCCTCCGGCTCAATCTGCGGTACGGCGTCTCCCGCCAGCGGGACGCTGACAACGGTCAGCGGCTCCCGGGCCGGGCCCTCGTCCCCCGGGGCGACCTGACGCCGACCGGTCGTGCCGGGCGCTCAGCGGCACCCCCGACGTTAGGCGTGCCGGGACGCCCGGGTCAGGGCCGATGGACCTCTCTCCACGGGCCAACCGGTGCAGCCGGTGGTGGTCACCAGGTTGTCGGGACTTTGGTCCTGGGACAGTCGGGAAGTCAGGCCCGGTTGCCGCGGCAGCCGAGGGAGAACCCTCAGAGGTGACGACATCGACTGAGGAGGACGCGATGACATCGATCGGCCAGAACACGGTGGCTCACCTCGAGCAGGTCGAGGCACCCGGCTTCATGCTCACCAAGGCTGCCGCTCGTGCGCTCGCCGCCTTGCGGATCTCCACCGGATTCGTCTTCATGTGGGCGTTTGCCGACAAGACCTTCGGCCTCGGCTATTCGACCCCGTCCGCCAAGGCGTGGATCAATGGCGGCTCGCCCACCAAGGGGTTCCTGTCAAGTATCAACGTCGGCCCGCTCGAAGGCACCTTCCACAGCCTCGCCGGCACCACCTTCGCCAACTGGGCCTTCATGCTCGGCCTGCTTGGCATCGGCATCGCCCTGATCGCCGGGGTCGGCCTGCGGATCGCCGCCGGGGCCGCCGTCCTGATGATGGTCATGATGTGGTTGGCCGAGTATCCGCTCGCCCAGCACACCAGCATCGGCGAGCCGAGCGGATCGACCAACCCGATCACCGATTACCACTTCATCTACGCGGTCGGTGCCGTCGTGCTTGCCCTGACCTACGCTGGCCACACTTGGGGCCTCGGCCGCTGGTGGACCAAACTGCCAATCGTCCAGAAGTACCGCTGGCTCGTGTAAACCAGCACCCTCGCGGCCCGGCCGGTTGACGACCGGCCGGGCATCGCTGTGCGCACCGACGGCCACCGGCTACGGACGGCGCCCCGACCCGGCCAAGGCTTATGACGAGGCAGTGGTCGCCGTCGAGGCGCTTGCAAGCCCGGCGAAAGGGCAGCGGTGCCGGTGGATCGCTCAACGGCGCTCCTGCGAGGACGGAGTCAGGGGCCAGCGTGGGTGAATGGTGTCCAGACTCCCATGGGCAGGTGAAGGTTGTCGCGAAGCTGGCGG
This sequence comes from Micromonospora luteifusca, assembly GCF_016907275.1. Lineage (NCBI taxonomy): Bacteria > Bacillati > Actinomycetota > Actinomycetes > Micromonosporales > Micromonosporaceae > Micromonospora > Micromonospora luteifusca. The sequence continues at coordinate 6,160,398 of NZ_JAFBBP010000001.1, read as the reverse complement.
ACAGCAGCGTGCAGGGCTCGCGCGGCTGAGTGGGGGCGCGAGGCCAAACGTCAGTGCCGACTCGTAGATGCCCGCTGCCAGGTCGGAGCCAATACCGCGCACAGATCGGACCGAACGTTCTATTCGCTAAGATGGTGGGGTGACCCGCGACGAACCCGATTCCCGGCCCTCTGAGGCACGACTCAGGCTTCTCCGCACGGCGACCAGGATCTTTTACGCCGAGGGCATTCACTCCGTTGGGGTCGACCAGATCATCGCCGAGGCGAAGGTGACCAGGGCTACCTTCTACCGGCACTTTCCCAGCAAGGACGACCTCATCCTGGCCTACCTGCGCGAGGTACATCAGATGGAGCGCGACATGGTCGACGAGGCCATCGCCGCCAACCGATCGCCGGTCGATCCCCTCCTGGCCATCGCTGGTTCCATCGCTCAGAACATCCAGTCCCCCGGGTTCCGTGGGTGCGCGTTCCTGAACGCCGCAGCGGAGTATCCCGACACGAATCATCCCGTGCACCAAGAACTCATGGCCCACCGGCAATGGTTCCTGGACACCATCACCATGCTCATGGCGCAGGTCCACGAAGGAACGGCGGAGCCCGCTGCACGTCACTTCGTCATGCTCCGCGACGGTGCCATGGCGGCCGGATGCCTTGCCGACCCCACGCTGGTGTCCGAGACCTTCCTGCGTGGTATCGAAGGCCTCCTCAGGATCAACTCGGAGCGTCAGTCGGCCGAGTCCGCCCGTTAATCCTCTGCGCGACCGCCCTTCAGCCACGGCACCAGCGACCAGCTGGTCGGGTACGCGGGCACGGCGCGGTCGGCGACGTTCTCCCCCCACCGGCCGCGCGCCGATGACAATGACGTCGTACGTCGGCGTTCTCCACGTCAGTTTCCCTTGGTGGCACGGCCGAGGCGGATGGCCGCGACGAGGAAGAAGATGGCACCGGGGATGGCGTAGCCGATCGCGTTGGTCAGCGCCGGGTTGTCCGCAGAGGCAGCCGCGAAGAACGATCCACCGGCGATTACGGAGATGCCACCGCTGATGATCATCGGCCACTGGCCACCCATCTTGCGGCGGGTGACGCCCACGATCAGCTGAATCAGCCCGGCCACGATCGCCCAGGCGCCCCAGACGCGCAGAACAGCTGGGATGCCGGACGCGCCGGCGACGCCCAGGCCGACCGCGGCGAGCAGGCTGATCGCGACGTTCACGTACAGCAGGGTGGGCGATCCGGTGGCCCGCGACGCGCGGACATCGACGATGGCGGCGGCCACGTCGAACAGCGGGTAGATCACGAGCAGCGCTGCGGTGAGGGGGTTGAGGTGCTTGGCGAGGGGAAACGTCACGGCAGCCCAGACGATCGCGAAGGCGAAGCGACCGAAGTACAACCGCCGCAGGGCAGCGGCCGTCGTCGAAACGCCGGGAACGGCAACGGTGTTCATGGTCATCCTTTGGGTGATTCCGGAGCGCTAAGCAGAACGAACGTTCTGCCCCCAGGAACCGTACTGACGCCGGCCCCCACCGTCAAGACCGACCGTTCTATCCACCCTTGTGGTGATGGCTTGGGAGGCGCGGCGGCGCTCGCCACCACGCGTGAAAGAAGGGCCGATTCGACATCAACGCGCGGTCCGTGTCTCGCCGCCCGATCCCACGGCGGAACGGTTGATCGCGGCCGAGCACTGTTCGACGACCAGGGCGAGTTCGTCACGGATGACGTTGAGCGTTTTTCACCCGAGGCAGACCCGCGAAGCGGGCGGTGCCGGCCGGCCCTTCGGCGAGCGGCCCACGCCAAGCTGACATAGCTACGCAGGACCGCCGCGTCACGCCTCGGAGTCGCGATCTCCGGACGTCTCCGGTCGGGTGGGTGAAACCGAAACCTCCTGCGGCTGTCTCCGCCTTCGCAACCCGTCGATCAGTGGGACCAAGGCCAGCACTCCGGCCACCACGCTCAGCCCGACCATCGGCGCCCAGCGAGCCAACGCCGGCGTGAACAGCAGCAGGGCGGCCAAGCCGATGATCTGGGACCGAGAGACCTGGCCGAAGATCTCCCACTCCAGCCGCATCCGGGCGACGAGAAAGAGCATCGGACCGCCCACCACGAACAGCAACCAACTGGGCCGCGGCTGGCCGAACGGTTCATCGATCACCAGTTCGTAGCCGACCGAGGTGACGAGCACGCTGAGCACGATCAACAGGTGGGTCCGTTCTGACGCCGCGCCCAGCCGGCCCGGCATGCCCGCCCGGTCGAACGCCTTCGTCAGCAGCAGACCGGCACGGTAGAAGTAGATCCGCCAGAGCAGCGCGCTGGTGGCGAACGCGATCGCGAAGGCGGCGGCCCGCTCCGCGGAGTAGTCCGCGCCGCCGAAGACCACCCCGATGACCAGGATCGACTCACCGAGTGCGATGAGAAACATCTGCTGATAACGGTCCGCAAGGTGCGTCCCAGCGATCCGCCACCGACCTACTTTCGCGACCCCGAGCCACGGCAGCGGCCAGCCCAGGGCCCAGGCGACGTAGTCGACAGCCAGGGCGGCAACCCACAGCGGCAGGCGGAGGTGGTCCGGACCCAACGCGCCGGCCAACCACAGCGGCGCGCTCGCCGAGGCCCACACGGCAAGCCGGAACGGCACCAGCCGTCGTGGATGGCCACGCAGCGCGGCGGCGACCACCAGCGGCCGCACCACCATCACCATCAGGTACGCGGCCGTGAACGGCAGTGCTCGCTCCTCCATGGCGCGTGGCAGCGTCACCGCCATGACCAGGCCGGCGAACATGGTGGCGACCACGACGGCCTGAATGACCGGCTGCTCCGGTTCGTAACGACTGGTGATCCAGGCGGTGTGCGACCAGATCAACCAGAGCGCCAAGAAGAGCAGCAGGGTACGCCCGAACCCCGTGACGAGCGCCCAGCCGGTGTCATCGCCGAGAGCGGCGAATCGTTGCGAGACCCGGCTGAGGGCCACGACGAAGGCCAGATCGAAAAAGAGCTCCAGGAACGTGGCACGGCCCGAACTCATTGGAGGGCGCAGCAGCCCGGCACCTCGCCCCGCCGCCATCGTCCGCCTCCGCCCTCCCTCGTCACACCAACGAGGCGGCGGCGGAAGGAGTTGCGTCAGTGGCGGCATTCCAGATTGCACATGCCGACGACAATCGAACAGCTGGGGTGCCGGTCGCGGCTCTAACGAACTCGGTCGTACCGCATGGTGGTTCCCTGCTGGCCAGCATTGGCTGTGAGCACGGGCGGTGCCGGCACCCGAGAGGGTGCCGGCACCGCCGCACTCGTCATCGCTTGGCGTTGTGCTTGGCCATCTCGGGCCGCTCGCCCTTGCCGACCTTGCGCAGTGCCTCGCGCAACTGTTCCTCGGTCATCTTTGAGTTGCCCTCGATGCCTGCGTCGTGGGCCTGCTGGCGAAGATCGTGTAGCTTATCCCGGTCACCCATCTCGCCCTCCCCGTAAAGCGCTGGCTCCGCACCGCCTTCATCGATCGCTTTCCCGCCGGTAGGGGGTGTAAACGGCCTCAGCCGGCGCTGACCCCGGCAGCTTGTCGGACGTTGCGGATGCGAGCAGATCGAGCAGTGGACTACCGCCCGGTGCTCCGATCCACCGCACCGGGGATCGGGGTGCTGTCCGGGAATGCGTCGTCGAGCAGCGCCACCCCGTCCTGGGGATGGGCGCGCTCGACCAGTTCCGACCGCGAGGCTCGCTTCTTGGCGCGGTCGACGTCCATGGCCTGGTCGCGGTGCTGCTCCAGGGCTGGGTCACACTGGCCATCGCGGTTGAACGACCACATCAGCATCGGCTCGCCCAACGGCAGCGTGTCCCCTGGGCCCGTATCAAGGCGGCCGGTGTGCCAGGTGTGCCAGGTCTTGCCGTAGCTGTTCATCAACATTGCCATCAGCGCCCGCTCGGCGGGCTCCGGCAGCCCCGGTGCTATCAGCGAGCCGCCGAGCACCTCGAAGTTGTGCGGGTGCCAGTACCCGCGTTCGGCCTCGGGCAGCGTGCCGTACAGCCGTTCGGAGACGATGTATTCAACGCCGATGAGGTTGGCCTCGGCCGTGTTGCCGTCGAACAGCACGCACTGCAGGAAGTCGTCGTTGACCTGACGGCAGTAGTGATGCGCCTCCATCTGCATCGACGGGTCGTCCTTCGCCGGGTGGAACCCGACGACGTACGCATCGAAGCCCTTCAGGGGCGTCGCGTCCTGGAGGGCCTTGGAGCCGAGGGACAGCCCCTGGTGCCACAGGCTGGTCGACTCTCCCGGCGGTCGTACCGGGCTTGGGCGCCGTTCCATCGATCACTCCTTCGCCAGGATCATGTCGTCTTCAGGCCACGCTGGGCGGGCTGAAGATCAGCTTTCGCGCTTTGGGGTGTTGCTCCGCTTCGGGTGTTCCCTCTTCCCGGGCCGGACATGCATCGTGTCGCTCACCCGAAGCGGACCCGGGCCGTGCGCGGAGACTGTTGTGAGGTCCAGCCACGGTCGATTTCGGTCCACCCTGCCGAAAGCCTTCAACGTCGTGGCGCCGAGATGATCTCACCAACGGATGGGGCGGAAAGTGGGCCGCTGACTCACGGACACAACCAGCCAGGACTGTTCGGGTGTCGGCAGCTTCCGCTCCGCAGCTTCACCAGCAGTTGATTTGGGCGGGAACTGACGGGTGATCGGGAGCAACGGCCGGGCTGCTAGCGTTCGCCGCCATGTGGACCGAGGAGATCGTGGCCGGGCGCCCGGCATGGCGGCACATATCGTCGGGGGTCGTGTTCCGGGAGGTTCCGGGCGGTACGTTTCGGATGGGCCTGTCCGAGGCGGAGCTGGACGCGGTGCGCGCCATCGAGCGCAGCGGTGGGGTCGAGGACACCATCGAGCCGTTCCTCAACGGGGCCGGGGACGCCCAGCCGGTACGCGAGGTGCGGGTCGAGCCGTTTTTGATCGCCCGGCACCCGCTGACCGTGGCGCAGGTCCGGCATTGGCTGCCCGAATACGAAGACGACTACGCCGAGTCGGACACCGGCACGGCCCGGCTCGAAGGCGACCTGGCCGACCTCCTCAAGCTGATGCCGTTCGAGCTGCCCAGCGAGGCGCAGTGGGAATACGCGGCCCGGGCCGGCACCACCACGCTGACCTTCCGCGGTGATGGGAAACCCGGGGAGGATCAGCTTCTCGACGACTTCGGCGATGAGACGCGGACGGCCGTCGGGGAGAACGCCCTCGGCCTGGTGGCGATGGGGTCGGCGAACGAACTCTGCGCGGATGTGTGGATCTCCGGCTTCGACGGGGCGCCGGCAGACGCGCGACCACGGATTGGTGACGGACCTCGGGTCGTACGTGGTGGAGCCGCCGACCTGTATCCCTGGCAGGGCTGCGATGAGTGGCTGCTGCTGCTGTCGGCCACCCGGTACGAGCACGCGAGTTTCACGGCGGTACGCCCAGTCGCATCACTGCCACCCCGCTGAGGGTGGTCCAACCCGTCCCTCATACCCTCAGCGGCTTCCCTGAACAGCCCTTTCGGCTGGTCGGGAACCGCTGGTGATCCCGTTCAGGCTGGCGTTGTCCTGCCGCCGAGGGCAACTGTGAAACGTTCGGGCCCGCCGTCATGGTCAAACGCCAGCGTCAGCGTGCGCGCCTCGTCCGGAGCGCCGGGTTCGAAGACCACGGTTTCCATGAATAGCCCTCCGCGCCGTTCCACGCTGCCGCTGCGGTACCGATACTGAGTTCCCGCATCGTCCCACCCGCGCCACCGCTTCATGCGGACTTGAATGCTGTCCAGCGAACCCGGATCGCGGGTGCCGGTGCCGGCATACGCCAGCCGCACCACGACCATCGTCGACCAGCGTTCCAGGCTGACCAGAGTGGCGGGCACCGCTTCAAGCATCGGCGTGCGACCGGCCAGCGAGATGACCTCCCGCAACTGCGCAGGGCCCCCAACCGGCTCCTGCCACTGCGTGCGTTCACGAGCGTGCCGTAACACCAACTGTTGCCGGGCCTCGACCGACAGAGGCGCCCCTTGAACGGGCGATAGGCCAGCCTCGGCCGACACGCGCGTCTCCACGCGCGTCTCCACGCGGGTCGACCAGCCACGTCGCTCCAGCTCCTGATCCAGGTCGGCGAGGATGCGTTCCATCTCCTCCTGAGCCAGGGCACCGGCCGCCACCAACCCGATCGCCACTCCGCGGACCTCCGAACGGTCCAACGTCAGGCGACGCCCTTCCGGCGGCTGACCCTGACCGGCGGCCAGTCGATCGGCAACGTACTTCTCCAGGTACGCTCGTCCCTCCATCCGCCCATCATCCACCCCGGCCGACCCGTCACAGGGCACCTGGCCTGGCCCTGGTCACGGCCGACCTGAGCGCTGGGTATGGCGTTCTGGGTGGGGCCGGCTCACGAATCCTCCCAGCTCAGTCGTCGTCGTGATCGGTGGGAAACAGCAGCATGTCCGCGACAAAGCAGGTCACGCTTCCGCCAGCGTCGTAGCCGATCCAGGTCGGGTAGGCGCCGTCGCCCCAACCGCTGGACCACGCGACCATCTCCCCGGAGTCAATCGTGCGATGCCGGGGATCAACCAAGCCGTCGAGGGTCAGCCAGACGTCCTTCATCCGCTCGCTGGCGTCCGCATCGACGAAGCAGGCCATGCCCGCGTCCACGCCGAACCCGAAGAACTGCCGATTGCCCAGATCGATGATTTCCTGGCCATCACGCAAGGCCAACTCCCACCGCACGGTGGGCCGGTCGTCGACAGCAAGGCGGGCGGCACACACTCGGCTGTGGCGTGGGTCGTCGAGGAAGGTGGCAAGGCTGATCGAGACCGGGTACGTGCCGGGTGGCACGGTGACGGTGAACGGCTCGGCGTCGAACTCCAGCGACGACGGGTCAGCCGCCACTAAACGGCCCGAGGTCAGGCGAAGCTCCCCCGCCTCATGAACCGACAGTTGAAGCCGCTTGTCGTGGATCTCGACGATGGTGCCAGGAACGAACAGCTCCTCGATACCGTCCGGCTTCAGGGGTCGGGGTGGTCGCCACGGCGCGCTCGACTCCACGGATACCGGCAACTCGTGGTGGACGGCGTCGACAACCTCACTGGTGGCCTCCTTGGCGAGGCGTAACAGCTCGTGCCACTGACCGAACGCCGGAATGGGCAGCCGAGGTGGTCTCTGCTCCGAAGTCGACTCCTGCCTGACACCCCGGTCTCCGTGCGGCTCCACGATGTCGGTGCGCGTTCCGGAGACGCTGTACGTCGTGGTCGTCCTGGTCGCAACGTGCGGATACTCGTACCTGCCCGCGTCGGCTGGGCCGTCCCAGGTGCGGGCTTCGCGCAGAAACAGATCGCCGTCGCCGGTGCCGCGCAGCAGATGCATGGACAACGTCCTGTCGGCGGCGTCGAATCGAGTTATCCGGCAGTACCCATCGCACCAGGACAGGTCCATCGCCGCACGCAGCCGACCGTTGAGCAAGAACAAAACGGTGTACGGCTCGCCCACCGCGTCGCGTGCTTTCGCAGTGGCCGCGGTCAACGGGTTGACCACACCGGCGTCCCAGCCGTCGCAGTAGACAGCCTCAAGTCTCGCCAGCACGGCGGTGACCCTACCTACCGCCACGTCTCCCTCAAGATCGGGCGGCCTGTCGGGTCCGTCCCGGGTGGGAGACCGCGTGACGGGGGTATTGACGAGCGTGCACATCACCGGATGCGGCTACGTGAGCACGCCGCTACTATGGGTCAGCAAGCCAGAGGGAAGGGGTGGTGCCCGCGTGCGAAGTCCCGTCATCGGAACCGCGCCGATGTCTGCGCCGGGCCGATCCGCGCCACTTGTGGCCGACCGGTTGCGCAGACTCGCGCGGCGGGTGGTGCTGATCGCGCTCGCCGTCGGAGCCGGTTTCGTCGTGGCCGCTCTGTTTCAGGGGCCGGCCGCCGCAGACGGGATGCGCAGCGGGTCCGGCGAAGAACCTCATCGGCGGATCGGCGGGCTGGTCGAGCCGGTCGCGCGGCTCATCACGGTCGTAGAGCACCCCAGCCATGAGCGCCAGCAAGCCGCGGGCGCCGACGACCGCCGCCACGACAGGCCCCTCGCACCGCTGGCAGGGATCACCGGTGGCGTCGTCACCCCCCGCGAAGCGACACCCGCGACCGGGCCTCGACGGTCGGCGAGTGCGTCGCCCGTGTCCGTGCCGCTGCCCCGGGTCGGCGCATCCGTCCCACCCGGAGCGGCGAAGCGCGAAAGACTCGGGCCGGCCTCCGTGGCTCGCGCGGCTCATCGTCCAGCTCACCGTGCCGACCCGCCGCGGCCGGCCGCTGATCCACCGCGACAGTCAGCCACCGCCGCGCCCGACCCACCCGCGGTGCACCCGCTGGCCGATCTGCCTGCGGTGCTCGCCACCGACAGTTACCGGCTGGCGGCCCTGATCACCGCCCCGCTGCCGTACGTCGTCGACACCGTGAGCGCGGTGGCGATCCGGCCCATCGCCAAGGCGCTCCTCTGTGTCGCCGACGCCGTTCTACCACCCGCTCTCGGCGCGGTGATCGTCCCGGCGGCGGCACCTCCACCGCCTGCTCCCCCAGCGCTCGGGCCGGCCGCCGTGCCGGTGACCGATTCGGCACCTGTACCGACAGTGCCGACGCTGTCGGCGGATTCGGCGGTGGTGCCCGTACGCGCCGCAGCGCTACCGATCCCGCCCGCGCCACCGCCGCTGATGTCCGTCGTCGGGCCCGCACGTCCCACGGCCTCGACGGAACACCTCGCCGCACGCCCAGGGTCGGTGGTCGCGAGGGCTGACCTTCCGGGCCGGCCCGTCGCCCCCGTCGACCAGGATGCCTCCGGTGTCGACGATGGATCGACGCCCGGGCCGGGGCTGGTCTGGCCGGTCGACAGGCAGTCGCCCGTCGGTGCTGGGCAGCTTTGCGATCTCGTGCCGCCGCTGTTCGACAGCCGAACTCCGTCCGCGATCGCTCGCCCAGGCTGAGGCGGGTCGACCGAGTCCGGGTGGCTGGCCCGCGTGGCCGGTTCCACCGCTGGCCTGGTCGATCGGTGCCCGTGCCCGTCCGCCGTGACGGTGCTGCGGGCTGATGCCAATCCGCCTGTCGCGCACGACCGCTTCAACCAACCCGTGGATGTTCCGGGATGGGTGGCCGTCGTGACGCGTACCTGAGATCGGAGAAACGTGGTGATCCACGTTGTCGTCGCCGAGGACATGGGTTTGCTCCGCGGGGCGCTCTGCGCCGCGCTGTCACGTGAGGAGGACATGGAGGTGGTCGCCGACGTCGAGGGTGTCGGCGAGCTGTTGACGGTGGTCCGGCGGTGCCGACCTGAGGTGGTGGTGCTGGCGTTGACGCCGGAGCTGCCCGATCCGGTGGAGGTGGTCGCCAGGATCAGCGCCGAGGCGCCGCACGCCGCTGTGCTGGCGATGAGCCCTCGGTGGAGCCCGGCCCTGGTGGAGGCTGCGCTGGCGGCCGGCGCGCGCGGCCTGGTCGGGAAGGACAGCTCGCTGGCGGAGCTGGTGCGGGCGATCCGCGCGCTCGCGGCCGGGGATCGGGCGATCGACCCGGCCGCCGCGGTGGCGGTGCTGAGCCCTCCGGAGATCCCGTTGACGCCTCGGGAAATGGACGTGTTGCGGATGGCGGCCGAGGGTCTGCCCCTGAAGGAAATCGCCGTCCGCCTCTACCTGGCACATGGGACGGTGCGCAACCATCTGTCGGTGATCCTACGCAAGACCGGGGCTCGCAACCGGCTGGAGGCGGTGTGGCGCGCACAGCGTAATGGCTGGTTGTAGCCGTTTGGGGGGCGGGTCCGGAGGATGTGTCCCGGCCCGCCCCGTCGCCGTGCGAACCCCCCGCAGGCGTGTTTGAATGTTGACGTTGTGTGATCACTATCGGAGTGCGGGAAGGTTCATCGTGATCCGTACCCTGCTCGCTTTGGACGGCGCCCTGGTTCTGGGCGCGCTGTCGTTCGTCCTCGCCGCCGAGGAGGACATCCGTGTCGTGGCGGAGGTGGATCGCGGCGACGCGGTCTCCGCAGCCGTCCACGCCCAACGCCCGGACGTGGTGGTGGCCGACCTCGATGTCGTCGAGGCAGTCGATCCCGGCCACCTCGGCCTGTGCCCGGTCCTGGTGCTGGCCCACCCGCGTCGGGCCCGGCGACTGCGGGGCATGCTCTGCCCGACCAGGACGCTCGGCATCCTGCGCAGCGACGCCGCCCCCCAGCGGGTCATCGACGGGATCCGTCGGCTCGCCCGGCGGGAGCCCGTGCTCGACGCGGATCTCGTCGTCGCGGCGCTGCGCTCGGACGGCCCACTGACCAGCCGCGAGACGGAGGTGTTGAGGCTGACGGCGGCGGGGGCGCCGGTCGCGGAGGTGGCGGTGTCGCTCGGCCTCACCCGTGGCACCGTCCGCAACCACCTCGGTCGGATCGCGCGCAAGGTGGGCGCGCGTACCCGGGTGGAGGCCGTGCGGATGGCAGGCGAGGCAGGCTGGATCTGACCGACGCCGTCGGGCTCGAGCGCGCGGGGTTCAGCCCCGCCGCGCCGACGCCGCCCCGGACGGCACCACCGAGTCGTCCCAGCAGCCGACGAGCACCCGGTAGGTGGCCGAGCGGGTCAGCAACTGTTCGTGCGTCCCCACCACGGGCTCGTCGCCGTCGAGGACCAGCACCCGGCCGGCCCGCAGCGCGGAACTGATCCGGTGTGCGATCACCACGAGGCTGCCGGGCCGCCGGGCGAAGGCGGCCTCGACCGTCGCCTCCAGCGCCGGGTCCAGGTGACAGGTCGCCTCATCGAGGACGACCAGCGGGGCGGGTGCCAACCAGGCCCGGACCGCCGCGATGAGCTGCCGCTCGCCGGCGGAGAGCAGGGCCGGCGCGATCGGCGCGTCCAGGCCGCCCAGGCGGGTCGCCAGGGGACGCGCGCCGAGCGTGTCGAGGGCGACCTCCAGCGTGTGGTCGTCGGCGTCCGGCCGCAGGTAGCGGAGGTTGTCGGCGAGACTGCCGGTGAAGACGTACGCCTCCTGGGGCACCAGCACTCGCATCTGGGCGAGAACGGCCGGCTCGACCTCGGCGACCGTCGCGCCGGCCAACTGGACCGTGCCTGCCTGCGGCGGCAGCAGACCGGCGATCAGAGCGGCCAGCGTGGACTTGCCCGCACCGCTGGGGCCCACCACGGCGAGATGGTCCCGGTCGGCCAGTGTCAGCGAGAAGTTCTGCAGGACGGGCCGGGCGCGCGGGCCGTAGCCGAAGGTCAGTCCCCGGACCTCGACGGCTGGCGAACGGCCGGACAGACCGGTGGGAGTCCGGGAACGGGGCGGCCGGGTGGTGGGGGCTGACGGGCGGCGGTCGTCGGACACCGGATAGGTGCGCAGGATGTTCTCCAGGGTGACCGCGTAGCGCAGCCCGCCGCCGCCGAGGCCCTGCACAAGGGTGTGCAGGGCGGGTTGCAGCCCGGTGGAGACGTAGATCAGCGCGCCCAGCACCGCGCCGGCGGTCAGACCATGCTCGACCAGCCACGGGGCGGTCACCATCAGCACCAGCAGCGGCAGCCACCCGCCGATGCCGAGGCTGAGGCTGCGGATCGCCGCCATCCGGGCGAGCATGCGTTCGGCGGCGGCCTGCGCCGACACCCAACGTTCCACGTCGGCCGTCACGCGTGTCTCGGCGCCGCAGGCCAGCACGTCGCGGTGACCGGCCAGCGCGGCCGCAGCCGACTGGCCGAGCTGCTCACCGGCCCGGACGTAGGCGCGCTGGTGCGTGACCATCGCCGGCAGCGCGGCGAGAAACACGACCAGTCCGGCGACCAGCGGTGCGGCGGCCAGCGCCGCCACCACCGGTGCCAGGGCGAGCAGGCCGAGCAGGGCCGCGCCAGCCGAGAAGAGGAAACCGCGGGTCACCATCAGCAGACCGGCGAAGGTGTCGCGGACGATCTCCATCTGGTGGGTCAGCCGGGTCACGGCGGCGCTGTCGGGGCGTCCACCCGCCCGGGTGGCAGCACGTAGCGCACCCCGGACCACCTGAGCGGCCACATCGTCGCGGAACGGCTCGACCACGGCGCCGAGGCTCCGGTACGTCCGACCGGTGGCCGCCGCCCCGACCAGCACGGCCACGGCGAGGACCCCCAACCAGGCCAGGCCGTCGAGGAGACGTCCGGCCAGGAAGCCGTCGTCGACGGCGCGGGCGACCAGATAGCCGGCGAGCAGCGCGGGCAGCGACTCGACAAGCGACCACCCGCCGAGTCCGGCGAGCTCCCGCCGGCGGGCCCGGAGCGCCCGCCAGGTCACCCGGCGTACACCGGGACGGCTCACGACCCACCGCCGGCCGGCTGGAAGACGGCACGGTAGTCCGGGTCGGCCCAGAGTCGCCGGTGCGGCGCCAGGCCGCGCAGCCGACCGCCGTCCAGCCAGGCCACGAGGTCGGCCGACGCGGCCGCCGCGGCCCGGTGGGTGACCACCAGTCGGGTACGCTCCCCGGCCCGCCCGACCACCGCCTCGGTGATCCGGTGTTCGGTCGCGGTGTCGAGGCTGGATGTCGCGTCGTCCAGGATGAGCAGCCGCTCGGCGGCGAACGCGCGGGCCAGGCCGAGGCGTTGGGTCTCGCCCCCGGAGAGCGGTGTGTCCACCAGCGGGGTGCGGTAACCGTCGGGCAGACGGTCGATCACGTCGGCGACCGCCGCCATGCGGGCCGCCCCGAGGACCGCCGACGTGGCCGGTCCACCGTCGGTTGGCGGCACCGCCGAGTCGACCGGCAGCGCCAAGCCGATCGCGTCGTGGACCGTCGCGCCGATCAGCACCGGCCGGTCGAAGGCGTAGCCGACGGCTCGGCGCAGTGCCGCCCCGTCGAGGTCCCGCAGCGGCACACCGTCCAGTCGCACCTCACCGCCGTCGGGGTCGTGTAGCCGTCCCGCCACGGCAGCCAGGGTCGATTTGCCGGCACCGGACGCTCCGACGACGGCCACGGTGGCGCCGGCCGGCACGTCCAGGTCGATGCCGTCCAGGATGGTCCGGCCGTCGTCGGCGTGCACGCACACCCCGCGCAGCCGCAGGGCGCCGCCGCCGGGTGGAAGGGGACGATCGCCTGCCGGCGCGGCGGGCTGCGTCAGCAACTCGGCGACCCGGTGTGCTCCCGCGCGGCTGCGGACCAGATGGTTCAGGGTGGCGAGCACTCCACCGAGCCCGGCACCCATGGCCGCGTACCGGACCGCGGCGACCAGTTGGCCCGGCGTGAGCCAGCCTGTGGTCAGGGCGTACCCGCCGACCGCGATGACGCTGAGGTTCAGCAGCGGCGCCACGGCCGAGGTTCGCGCACTCGCCCGGGCCAGCAGTTCCCAGGCGCGCCGGCCGTGCCGGTCCAGCTCCGGCAGGGCCGCCAGCACCCGGTCCTCCTCGCGGCGGGTGGTGCCGGCGGCGGCGATGGTCCGGGCACCGGTGAGCGACTCCAGCAGTCGGCCGGCGATGGTGCCGAGCACCCTCTGGTATTCGGTGGTAGCGGCCGAGGCGTCGGCCACGAAGGCACGCATGAGGACGGCGAGCAGGACGAGACCGGCGAGCATGGTGACCCCGAGGACCGGTTCCATGATGGTGAGCGCGACGACGCTGCCGAGCGGTGGAAGCACCGCCACGATGGCCAGGACCACGGCGTTGCCGGCCTGTCCCGCGTCGGCGGCCTGGCCGACCAACCGGCCGACGAGATCACCCACCGGGTGCCGGCGGGTGGCGCGGACGTCCAGGGCGAACAGGTGACGCAGCAGGTGCCGGCGCAGCCCGGCGGTGGCGCGTGCCGCACCGAACCCGCTGGCCAGGTCCGTGAGGGTGTCGACGCAGATGAGGACGACGACCAGGCCGCAGGCGGACACCGCCCACCAGCCGGAGCCGCCGGCGAGGGCGGCGTCGACGGCGCGGCCGAGGGCCGCGGGTAGCAACAGTTCGGCGGCCGCGCCGAGCAGCGCGACCGCCGCGAGTCCCCCGGTCCAGCCGCCGCCCGCCCAGACCGTCTGCCGGAGCAGCCTGTCCCCCCTGGCGAACGTCGGCATCGGTCCTCCCGTTGGTACGCGGTTGCCCTGGGTGGGTACGTCTACCCACCCAGGGCCCCACGTGTGTGTGGATCAGTTGCAGGTCGTGATGGAGAGCGAGCTGTCGCCGCAGAGCAGCAGGCTCGCCCGGCTACCGCCACCCGTGCGGTCGGCCGGAGCCATCTCCAGGCCCTGGAGGTCCAGAAGCGCCATGTCGTGTCACCTCCCTTCCATCCGTTCGCCGATCAGGTCGCCCCCGCTGTCGCGAGGGAGTCTCTGCGCGCCCGGCAGGGGCGCGAGGAAGGGCAGCGGCGGCGGCTGGTCGTGCTGCGCGCTGGCCAGCGCGAAGAGCACGCCGGCGGTGCCGGTGCCGAAGTCCATGGAGAGCCGCAGCAGCTGCTCACCGGGGAACGCGATCCCCTCCCGGTACGGCAGCGCGTGCCAGGTCAGCCGATCCAGCTGCGCACCGAGTTCGCGGCGGTCGGCCTCGTCGGCCGAGGCGGCGAGGTAGGCGATGATGCCGGCCCGGCCGGTGAAGAGCCCGGACTGTGCGTAGAACGGTGACCGCGCCGCGCGGCGGACCCCCGCGCTCGCCTCGGCGAACCGGTCGTCGGCGCGATGGCGCAGGTACTGGTCGAGGACCAGCCCGATGCCGACGCTGCCGTGTGCCAGGTACGGCATGGTGCGCCAACCCTCGTTGACCTCCAGGGCACCGTCCGGGCGCAGCACACACCGGCGCAGATCCTGACGCAGGGCGGTGGCGGCGTGCCCCAACAGTTCGTCGTCGCCGCCGAGCTCGTAGAGCCGCAACAGCATGAGCGCCGCTCCGGTCCGGCCACGTAGCAGCCCGGCGTACGGGTTGCGTCCGCCGCTGACGTCCGGGCCGGGGTCGTCGGCCAGTTGTCCGATCACCCGCTCGGCGGCCCGCCACGCGGCGGCGTGCAACGACACCTCGCCGGTACGCGCAGCCAACTCGGCCAGGTTGAGCGCGATCCCGGACAGTCCGCTCGCCAGGCTGTGGTCGAGCCCGTCCAAGGATTCGCGCAGGCAGATGTCGACGACGTCGAGCGCGTCCTGCCGACGTCCGAGGTGCTCGAGTGCGTAAGCGACGCCGTGCAACCCGTCGTAGAAGCCGCAGCGGGTGCCGGACGGGGGCGCTGTCGCCCGCCGCACCAGCCAGTCTTCGTGCTCGGGCCACCGCCCGACTCCGCTCTGGTCGAGCGCGTACAGCACTCCCGCCGCCCCGTGGGCGAGGTTGAGGCCGCCGCTGCGGAACTGTTCGATGTCACCGGGAAAGAGCCGGTCGTTTCGCTCGGGAGTGGCGCTGGCCATGATCGCTGTCGTCAACCGGTCCCGCATGGTGTGCCAGTCATCCGCGGCGAGGGCCTCTCGCGGGTCCGCGGTGGCCCGCGGGTCACCGGTGATCTCCTCGACCGCCGGGTCGAGGAAGGACCTCGGCACCGGGAAGTTCGCGGCGATGACGTCGGCCAGGTGGGTCACCTTCGCCGGGGCGAGCCGGACCAGCTGGGTCAGTGGCAGGAACAGCGCCAACCGCAGGCACGCCAGGGCGTACCGGTCGACCGCCGGCCCGGTCCGGTCCCTCGGTGCCGCGAAGCCCTGGTTGCGCAGCCCGGGTCGGCGGTGCCCGGCGATCGGGGCGGCCACCTCGAAGTCGACCAGGACGACCCGGTCGTCCGGCCGGATCATGATGTTGAACAGGTGCAGGTCCCCGTAGACGAGTCCGCGCTCGTGGATCGCCGCTACGACGGATTCGACCTGCTCGTAGATGTGCCGGGCCCATCGGGCGTACGCCGCCCGGTCTTCGTCGGTCGCGTCGGCGTCGATCAGCGGATACCGGTCGACCAGCACCTTGTTCAGCGCTCGACCCTCGATGAACTCGAGCGCGAGGAACCGGTGATCGCCGAGGGCGAACTCGTCGTGCACCCGCGGCACCTGCGGCAGGTCGGCGAGTTGCCGCAGGGCCTCCGCCTCGCGGGCCAGCCGGGCGACGGCGTCGGTGCCGTCGGCGTCCAAGCCGGCGTGCGGTCGGGCCTCCTTCAGCACCACCTCGGTGTCGGTACGCAGGTCCCTGCCCACGTACAGCCCGCCGCCGTTGGAAAAGTGGATCACTCGCTCGATCCGGTAGGGCACCTGGTCCGTGCTGGTTCCACTCCGGGCGGCCAGGTGCGGGCCGAGAAAGTCGGGCAGGGTGATCCAGGACGGTACGTGAAAGACGGGCTCACGGCGGTCCGGCACCAGCGTGCCGGAGTCGTCCTCGATCGCCGGCACCACCTGACCGTCAGGCGAGTGGCAGTAGCGGGCGGCGAAGCCGCCGTAGCGCACGTAGACCGGGCCGGTGCCGTAGCGGAGATCACTGAGGATGTACGGCCCGGATTCACCGGTGAGAAGTTCGTCGAGCTCCTTGCAGGCCAGCTCCAGCTCCGCGTCGTCGCGGGGATAGACCGTGATGAACTTGCCGCTGGCGGCGCGGGTGGCGTACTTGGAGTTGCGCAGCAGCAGCGTGCGGGGCCCGCGCAGGAACTTGAAGGACAGGCCGCGGGGGACGCAGTAGTTCCAGACCGCGTCCAGCACCCGCTCGGCGTTCGCCAGACCCGCCGACACGTGGATCTTCCAGCCCTGCTGCGGCAGCGAGCCGCCGTCGGGCGCGTAGATCAGCCAGTCGTCGAGCGGCTCGCGGCGCCAGCCGGTCGGCATCGGCCGTTCGGCGGCCGGGAAGACGGGCTGCGCGACGGCGCTGCCGAGCGAGTCGTAGAACAGTCGATCTGCGGCGCAGTAGCTGTCGTAGCGTTCGTCCACCGTCCCGCCGCCCCTCGAACTCGGCCGGCTGGTGTTCCGGCGTTGAGTCGAGTCTCATGGACGGGACGTGGCAAGCCCCAGTGAACTCAGTCACGACGTTCGATGTGAGGCGCACGGGCACTCATGACATTAGTCAGGCCCGCAGCGCGGTGGGGACCAGGCCGACCACCTGGTCCCCACCGGTCGGTCTGACTCCGTCAGCCCAGGTACTTCTCCCACGGCCCGGTGATCGCCAGGGTGAGGCCCGGGTCCTGCATGTTGACGAAGAGGACCCTGCCGTCGGCGGTGAAGGTCGGCCCGCAGAACTCCGAATCGTTGAGCTGGTTGCGGGCGATCGCGTACGTCGGCCCGCCCGGAGTCGCACTGAGCACGTGGGAGGCCCCGGTGCCGTCCTCGGCGAGCACCAGGCTGCCCCACGGGGTGACGGATACGTTGTCCGGGCCGTCGAAGGTGAGGTCGTTGTACTTGACCGGCGTGCCCTCCTCCGACGCGCTCTGGTGCGGGAAGTACGTCACCAGCTGGATGGTCTGGGTGCTGAAGTTGTAGAACCAGACCATGCCGTCGTGCGGCGCGGCGTCGGCTGGCAGGTCACCGTCGTCCCAGGCGTAGGAGTTGACCACGTACACGCCCTCGTCGGTGGCCCACACACCTTCGAACTTGCGTCCCCGGGTGACCTGACCGTCGGCGAACTGCTCGCGCACGGACTTGTGCCGCGCGTCGCGGTCCGGCACCTCGATCCACCGCACCGGGAAGGGGCGGCCCAACTGGGCGGAGGTCAGGTAGGCGACGTCCGGCAGCACCGAGCCGTCGTCCATGATGATCTGCATTGCGGCGAGGACACCTGCGTTCGGTGCGAGGCGGGTGAGCACGCCGGGACCGAGCTTGACGCCCCGTGGCGCCGACCAGCGGTAGAAGAGGCCGTTCGGCTCGTCGGCGTCTTCGGAGAGGTAGATGTTGGTGCGGTCCTTGTCGACCGCCAGGGCCTCGTGGGAGTAGCGGCCCAAGCACTTGATGGGCTTCGGGTCCGCGCTGCCGTCGGCCCAGACCTCGAAGACGTACCCGTGGTCCTTCTGGTAGACGCCGGACCGGCCGCCCTCTTCCCACTCGTCGCCGGCCCGGTCCTCGGTCTCCTCACAGGTGAGCCAGGTGCCCCAGGGGGTCGGCCCGCCAGCGCAGTTGGAGATGGTGCCGGAGAGGGCGACGAACTCGCCCAGGTTACGGCCCGCGCGGTCGGTTTTGATCACGGTGCAACCGCCGGCGTCAACGGCGCCCGCGTCGTACACCGTGCCCTTGACGTGCGGTACGCCGAACTCGGCGCCCGGGTCGATCTCGTGGTTCTGGATCAGGGTGTAACGGCCCTGGCCGGCGTCGTAGACGGCCATGCCGTCGTGGTCCGACGGCGTCACGCCCTGGCCACGGTCGAGTCGGGTGACGCCGGTCCGGGTCACCACCGTGTAGCTGAAGCCTTCCGGCAGGGCCAGGATGCCCTTGGGGTCGTCCACCAGCGGCGGGAAGGGCACGGGACCGCCCTTGACCGGCGAGTGCGGCCGGCCGGGGCTGGCCTGAGCGAGGGACGGCAGCCCACCGGCGACGGCAAGGCCCACGCCGGCGGCGGCGCCGCTCGCGAGGAAGGTACGACGGGAGGAAGGCACTCGAATCAGCTCCTGGTCAGGGTATGTGCGACGGCTCACAGCAAACTCCTGCGCGCAGACACCGACACGTCGCCTGAGGGTTCGAGAGGTGACATCGAAATTAAGAATCAGGGCCACTCACGGCTCGTCTGGTCACCCGTCGTCGGCGCCCATCCGGTCGCAGCCGCCCCGGAACGGCGAAACCCGCTGGAAGGGCGACGCCGCCCGGTGAGCCGTCGTACGGTCGAGGCACGGGTGCGCCGACCGGACCGGCGGTCCGGCCCGTGATCGGATCACGCCTTCGGGGGGACCTGTGTTTACCAACTCCGAGGAACTGCTGCGATACCTCAAGAACGAGGACGTGAAGTTCGTCGACGTTCGTTTCTGTGACCTGCCCGGCGTGATGCAGCACTTCAACCTGCCGGTCGAGTCCGTCAACGACGACCTCTTCACCGACGGCCTCGCGTTCGACGGTTCGTCGATCCGCGGTTTCCAGGCGATCCACGAGTCGGACATGCTCCTGCTCCCGGACGTCGCCACCGCGTTCATCGACCCGTTCCGCGCGCAGAAGACACTCGCGCTGAACTTCTTCATCCACGACCCGTTCACCCGCGAGGCCTACAGCCGCGACCCGCGTAACGTCGCGAAGAAGGCCGAGGCGTACCTCGCCGCCAGCGGCATCGCCGACACCGCCTACTTCGGCGCCGAGGCGGAGTTCTACATCTTCGACTCGATCCGCCACGAAACCTCCGCCCACCAGTCGTTCTACTACATCGACTCGATCGAGGGCGCGTGGAACACCGGCCGCGAAGAGCCGGGCGGCAACCGCGGCTACAAGACCGCCTACAAGGGCGGCTACTTCCCCGTCCCACCGGTCGACCACTACGCCGACCTACGTGACTCCATCGTCCGGCGCCTCGTCGACACCGGCTTCAACGTCGAACGCTCACACCACGAGGTGGGCACCGCCGGCCAGTCCGAGATCAACTACCGGTTCTCCACCCTGCTGCACGCCGGCGACCAACTGCAACTCTTCAAGTACATCGTGAAGAACGAAGCCTGGGCCAACGGCAAGACCGCCACCTTCATGCCCAAGCCACTGTTCGGCGACAACGGCTCCGGCATGCACACCCACCAAAGCCTCTGGCTCAACGGTGAACCGCTCTTCTACGACGAGACCGGCTACGCGGGCCTGTCCGACATGGCCCGCTGGTACATCGGCGGCCTGCTACACCACGCACCGTCGCTGCTGGCCTTCACCAACCCGACGATCAACTCCTACCGTCGCCTCGTGCCCGGCTTCGAAGCACCGGTCAACCTGGTCTACTCCCAGCGCAACCGCTCCGCCTGCACCCGCATCCCAGTCACCGGCGCGAACCCGAAGGCCAAGCGCGTCGAGTTCCGCGTCCCGGACCCGTCAGCCAACGTCTACCTGGCCTTCTCCGCCATGATGATGGCCGGCCTCGACGGCATCAAGAGCAAGATCGAGCCTCCGACGCCGATCGACAAGGACCTCTACGACCTCCCGCCGGAGGAATGGGGCGACGTCAAACAGGTCCCCGCCTCCCTCGCGCACGCGTTGGACTCCCTGGCCCACGACCACGACTACCTGCTCGACGGCGGCGTCTTCACCCCGGACCTGATCTCCACCTGGATCGAGTGGAAGCGGGCCAACGAGGTCCAACCCATGGCACTACGCCCAACGCCGCACGAGTTCGCGCTCTACTTCGACTGCTGAACACCCCTCGACATCTCAGCGAGCGGCGGTCTCGGCGGCCAGGTGGTCCAGGCCCTCCGCAGCTCGCGCAGGTCAGCCTCGATCTGCTCGCAGAGGCTCGGCGGGGGGCGGCAACGCGCGCGCCCAGGCGTGCCAGTAGGCCGCGCCGCCGCTGGTCTGGCGCAGGATCGCGTCGGCGCGCGTCACGCCGTCACTCGGACCGCCGCCCGTTCTTGCCTCCGGCCACAAGCACACCAGGTAGCGGTCCGGCCGCCGATCCAGGTAGGTGTCGTCGTCCTCGTCAAGGTCGTCAGGGTCGATCCCGCCGAACGGGTCATGCCCCTCGTCCATGCCCACGGCGCAGTACCGCACCCGGTAGACCGGCAGCCCGCCGGTGTCCTGCCCTTCCGGAGTCAGCGGCAGCCGGGCGAGTGACCCGTCCCCCCACGGGACCAGGTCGACCACCGCGGCCCCCGGCAGAAACGACACCTCCACCACCTCCTCCCACTCCTGCGCTGCCGCCGGCGGCTCAATGTCATGCAACTCGATCGTGAACCGGACCCGCCCCGTGTCCGTGCCAGTCATCAGAAACAACACGCCCGGCCGGCTGGCCCCGCAGAGGCCGTTCACCTGCCCAGCGAATGCCGCCTCCATGCCTGGCAGGTCACGGCTCATCACATAGACCTGCCCGTACGCGACCGGTACCTGGCCGTCGAAGAGAACCCGCATCGGCCGATGCTCTCATCGACCGACGCGCGCCCGCTGTCCCGACAATGCGGCGAACACGTCGTCAAGCAGTTCGGTGATAGGTGCTGAGGACAGGGCTTCCTCGGTGCGCGGGTGTCCCCGGGCGGGTAACGCAGGCATGGAACCTGGGTTGACATTGGCCTGGCGCAGCCATTTGAACGACGTCATCGGGGTGCATCCCGACGCCCTTGGCGATCTGCTCGGCCGTCACTCCCGCCCGCCTACGGTGCGCGCCAGCTCAGATGTCGCCTATCGGTGCAGCAGGCCCAACTCACCCACCGCTACACCTTCATTCGGGAAGATTCCGTCTCGTACGCGTGAACCCGCAAGGCGATCGCGACTGATCTGGACGGCGTCGTCGATCAGCGAGAGAACCGGCCTCACCCCACCGCTACCCCCATTCGTGAAGAGCTTGACACAACATGGGGCCAGGTGTTGACTGGCGGCTATGGGACCGGCCCCAGCAGAAGAACAAGAGCCGCTTTCCCGGTCGAATGTTGCTGAACGCCAGATTGTCGCTCCGTGGTGGTACTACGCGGTAATCGGGATAGTCGCAGGCGCTGCAGTCGCGGCAACTGCCCTTTTGCCGCAGCAGATCGCGGGGCCCCTTCTCGTCGTCGCAGCCCTATTTGTGGGAGTGACCAGCCGTATCGCGGCGAGAGCCGCGGGAACTCGCCTGCCCATTCCGGCCAGCGCTGTCGGCGTCGGTTATCTGGTAGCCCTGGCGGTCGCGCTGATCGGGTCCTTGATCGTTGCATGGACCGTGGTGCGTCCCGACGGCCCATCCTGGCTCGCCTGGATGCTCGCCGCCCTCGTGTTTGTGGTCGCACTCAGCGGAACCTGGGT
The DNA here is from genome assembly GCF_016907275.1 of Micromonospora luteifusca. NCBI lineage: Bacteria > Bacillati > Actinomycetota > Actinomycetes > Micromonosporales > Micromonosporaceae > Micromonospora > Micromonospora luteifusca. Next base: position 6,138,663 of record NZ_JAFBBP010000001.1, on the reverse strand, counting down.
GGCGAAGACGGGACGTACGGCACAGGCCTGAGGGCCCGCCACGTCCCGTCGGAGAGCGGTCCACGGCGAGTGTTGGGCATCGATAGCCAGCATCGTCCGCCGGTTGACCGTCACCCGCACCCCGACCTGGCGACACGCATAGCCCCCACCGCCGCACCTCGAGGCGTTCCTCGGCCTGCGAACGCACCCTGGCCATGCTGGAGGAGTGCGGGTACGACGGGCTGCGGCCCGGTCGTTCGCACCGGACCCGGCCGAACCGGCCGAGCCGTCGGATACCGGACAAGTCGGTGCGGGTACCTGAGCTGGCCTGCAACCCTGACCACTCCCCAACATCGGTCGCTCCACCGTGCTCGTCCGACTACGGTGGGTGGTTCTACAGTGGAGGCGCGTTACGGGCAGGTCAGCCCCGTCCCGCCACGGTCGCCCACACCGTCGGGCGGCCCCGGCCGGCCAGAGAGGATCGTGCATGGCGAAGGAGACGGTGCTGCGGGCCTCTGACGCGCCCGCCCAGAGGGGTGCGTGGCCCGTCCGCCGCGGCCGGCTCCCGGACCCGTTACGCAGCACCCCGGCGCTGATCGTGCTGCACGGGGTCCTGCTGATCCTGACTCTGCTCGTCACCGCCGTGGTGGCCGTGCGATCCTCCGGCCCGGCCGACAACCTGGGTGAACGCGCCGCCGATGTCGCCGTGACCACCAGCAGCACCGCCAGCGAGATCTACCAGGGGCTGGCCGACGCCGATGTGGCCGCGAGCGCCGTCTTCCTGCTACCCCCGGGCGCTGACCAGCATGAGAAGCTGCGAACCGACTACGACACGGCCGTGCACATCGTCGAACGGCAACTCACCGACGCGATGGGCGGGGCCGTCAACGACCCCGACCGGCTGAACCGGCTGGCCGCGATCGGCTCCCGGCTGACCGTCTACCGGGGAGTGGTCTGCGCGGCCCTGGCCACCGCCGGCGCCCCGTCGGGCGCGTCACCGGCCTGCCCACCAGCACCGGCGGCAGCACCGGCGGCGGACCCCGGGTCGACCGCACGCGCGGTGCTCGCCTCGGCGTACGCCCGCGAGGCGTCCCACTACATGTCCACCGAACTGCTCACCGAGGCCCAGCGACTCTGGGACGACGACACTCGGCGGCTGCTGCACGCCCGGGCCGACGCCCGGCCCTGGGTGGCCGCTTCGGTGCTGGTGCCCCTGGCGCTGCTCGGCGCCCTCGTCGCCACCCAGCTCTGGTTGCGTCGCCGCACCCGGCGGCGGTTGAACGCCGGGCTGCTGCTCGCCTCGGGCGCCGCCGTGGCCGTGCTGGCCATGCTGGTCGCCTCGTGGTGGCACTGGCCGGCCGCCGACGATCAGTTCGGCGACCTGGAAACGGCGATCGCGGCGCAGAACACCAGCCAGCAGACCCTGGGCGACCTGCTCGCCGGACGCGCCGACCTCTACCTGGCCCTCGGGGCCAGCGTCGACCCGGCGGGACACCAGGCTGACTTCTACGCCCGAGGGGTCTGCCCCGACCCGCAGGCCCGGACCTCGTCGCTCGACTGCCCGGCCATCAACGAGGTCTGGACCGCCCGACAGAGCAAAACCCAGGACGCGTTCAGCAAAGCCGTCAACACAGTGCTCCGGGACGGGTCGATCGGCCAGTCCTTCGAAGAGGAGAAGAGCAACCTCAAGAAGGCCCTGAACGCCGACGGCGACCGCGCGGACGACGCGCTGGAGCAACTACCCGCGGCCCCTCGACAGTTCGGCGGCGCGGCCGCCTGGCTCACCCTGCTCGCCGGGGCCGGCGTGGTCGCCGGCCTACGCCAGCGCTACCTGGAGTACCAGTGAACACCGGCGGCGGAGGTCCGATGGCGATTTCCTCGACGGCCCGGACGCTGCTTGCCGGCGTACTGCTGGCGACCCTGGCCGGGTGCACCGCGCCGGTGGCGACCACGCCCGCGCCGCCCGCCGGCCCGCCCGGGGCGCAGACCCTCACCCCGTCCGGGGAGGCAACCCCGATCTGTCCGGTACGGCGCAGCCTCCCGGCCAGCGCAAACCCACCGCAGCGGATCCTCGCCCGTGGGGACGAGCAGAGGCTGGTCGCGGGTGTCGACCCGTCCGACGCGACCATGAGCCACTGGAACTCGTCGACGCAGCAGTTCGAGGGTTTCAACATCGACCTGCTGCTGGAGGTGGCCCGGGCGCTCTGGCCGGAGGGCAACCCCCGCGACCGGATCGAGTTCCGGGTCGTCCCGCCCGGCCAGGGCGCTTTCGAGATGCTCAACCGCGGCGAGATCGACCTGATCGCCACCTCACTCACCGCGTCCTGCGAACGCGCCAAGGAGGTGCTCTTCTCCAACGACTACCTCGACTCCGGGCAGACGGTGCTGGTCCGGGCACGCGAGGGTCGGCCGGAGTTCGCCGGTGTGGAACAGCTCGGCGGTCATCGGGTCTGCGCCGCCAACAACACCACCTCGCTGGCCGCCATCCGCCGCTACCAGACGGCCGGCGGACAGCGGCTGGTGCCGGTGGCGGCGGAACACTCCATCGACTGCCTGGTGATGCTGCGCCAGGGCCAGGTCGACGGGGTCAGCACCGACGAGAACATCCTGCAGGGCTTCGCCCAGATGGCCCCCGACACCATGCTGGTCACCGAGCCGCCCCGGCCGGACCAGCGATTCTGCACGTACAACCTCAGCGACGACTGCCGCTGGTTCACCGACGAGCCGCACGCCTTCGCGTTCCGTCTGGAGGACCTGGAGTTGGCCGCCTTCGTCAACCACGCCCTCGCCCTGCCCGGTACCCGGCAGGCGTGGCTGACAGCACACGCCAGATGGCTCGTCGGGCATCCGGACGCGGGACGGGACCCGGGCACCGGCGCGCGGACGCCGATGATGCCCTCGCCCGGCGAACCGGTCACCTCCTGGCCACCGCCGCGCCCGTCCGCCGCCCCGACGGACTGAGGAGGCCGACGAATGCTGACCGTCCAGGACCGGCTGGAGGCCTTCAATACCGCCCACGTCCGCGTCTGCGACCTGATGGAGGACATGGAACGCGCGGTCGCCGGCCGGTTTCCGCCGACCGACAGCCAACCCGCCGCGCGGGCGGCGCGGGAGCATCTGCTGCGGCTGAACTGCCTGACGCTGGCCCTCGTCCAGCGCAAGGACGCCTTGGCCCGGCTCGACCCGACGCAGCCCGCAGACGAGGCGGCGCTGATTCAACTGCTCGCCGGGCCCTGCCCGGTCCGGTTCACCGCCGCGACCGGTGACCAGGTCCAGGTCGAAGAGCTGAGGGTGACCCGGATCGTGCAGAACGCCGCCGACCAGGCCGATCAGATCCGCGCGCTCGTCGCGGCCTCTGCCGACGAGCGGCCGGCACCCGACCCGTACCGGCTGGCCGAGCGTGGGTTCCGGGTCCGGTCGTCGCTGGACCGGCTCCGCCGGCTCGCGGCGGAGGCCGCCTCCGAGGGGCTGGGCGGCGCCACCGACCCGATCGCCCCGCTCGCCGCCGACGGGCTGCTCGGCCGGCTCGCCGCCGCCGATCCGGGCCACCGGCCCGACACCGACGCCGAGGCTCTGGGCGAGGCCCTCGACCGGGACCTGGAACGGGTTGATGCGATCCGGCGCGGCCTGCGCAGCCGGTGCCACCGTGAGCTGAGCGGGCGGCTGGAGGCGTACCGGCAGAAGGCCGCCGACGAGGGCCGAGCCGAACATCCCGAACTGGAAGAGTCCTACCGGGACGCGGTGGCCGGGCTGCGTCCCGGGTCGTTCGAGGTGGCCGCCGCGAGCCGGGCGGTACGCGCCTACCAACAGGCCGTGAACGGAGGAGCCCGATGACGGTGACCAGCCAAAGCTGCGTGGAACGCCACTGCTCCGGCGAGGTGGACGCGGACGGGTTCTGCCGGTTGTGGGGGCACGAGTGCGATGGTCGTGGCGGGGCCCCGGTGACACGGTTCGTGCCCCGTCCGGCGTTGCCGTCGTCCCAGCCCTGGGAGGAACCGGTGCAGTTCCCAGCGGCCCGCCCCCGGGACCCGCTGACCGCCGTGCTCGCCGAGCCGGTCGTGCCGGAACACTCCCGGATCTGCGCGAGCACCACCTGCCACACCCGGCTGCCCCGGATCAGCGGCCACTGCCCGAACTGCGGCACCCGCTACTCGTTCACCCCGCCGCTGGCCGTCGGCGACGTGCGGGCCGCGCGCTACGAGATCGCCGGGTGCCTCGGCAACGGCGGGGTGGGGTGGGTGTTCCTCGCCCGCGACCAGGACATGGACGGTGCCTGGCGGGTGCTCAAGGGGCAACGCAACCCGGAGGACCGGGAGGCGGTCGCGGCGTTCGTCGCCGAACGGCAGGCGCTGATCGCGCTGAACCACCCGCGCATCGTCACCATCACCCACGCGCTGCGCCCCGAGGCGCACCACGACACCGGCTACCTGGTGATGGAGTACGTCAACGGCGGCACCCTGGAGGAGGCACGCAGCGCGGCGGGCCCGGGCGGGCGGGCCGCTGCCCTCGACCCGACCCAGGCCCTCGGGTACGGGGTGCAGATCCTCGACGCGTTCGACTACCTGCACGACCAGGGTTGGCTCTACTGCGACCTCAAACCCGAGAACGTGATGCGGGTCGGCGGCGGAGTCGGCGACGACGCGATCAAGCTGGTCGACTTCGGCGCCGCCCGGAAGATCGACAACCGGGTGAGCCCGGCCTGGGGTACCGAGGGATTCACCGCCCCGGAGGTCAAGCGGCTCGGCGCGGCCGGGCCCAGCGTTCGCTCTGACATCTACACCGTCGGGCGGACTCTCGCCGCGTTGACCCTGGTCACCCAGTCGACGAACGTGTCCCGGGTCGCCGCCGGGGAGGAGTTGCTGCGGTTGCCCACGCCGGCCCGGCTCGACCCGTTCCTGCGTCTGCTCGCCCGGGCCACCGCCATCGACCCGGCCGACCGGTTCGGCTCCGCCGCGCAGATGCGTGAACAGGTCCAGGGCGTACGCCTGCAGGTCGCCTCCGCCGCCGACGGCGAGGCCCGGCCCAGCCGCTCCACCCTGTTCAGCCCTTCGGCGTGCGCGTTCGCCCTGCACACCGATGACACGGTGAACCCGGTGGAGGTGCTGCTGGGTCTGCCGGTGCCGCTGGTCGACGGCACCGACCCCGCAGCTGGCTTCCTCGCCTCGCTCGGCCCCGCCGAGCCCGACGAACTCATCGAACTGCTGGCCACCGCGCCCGAACGGACCGCGCAGGTGGTCTACCGGGCGGTGCGCGCTCACCTCGCCGCCGGCCGGGGGGTTGAGGCGGAGGCGCTGCTTGCTGACATCCCCGTCGACCACCAACGGGACTGGGCACTGTGGTGGCACCGGGGCCTGGTGGCCCTGGGCAAGCAGGAAACCGACCTCGCCCTACGCTGGTTCCAGCAGGTGTACGACTGGCTGCCCGGCGAGGTCTCCACCCGGCTGGCGTACGCGGTCGCCTGCGAACTCGCCGACAACCCGGATGCCGCCGCCGACCACTACCGGGGCGTGTGGGACACCGACCGGGGGGTATTGGCGGCCGCGTTCGGGCTGGCCCGCTGCCGGCTGGCCACGGCCGATCCGCGCGGGGCCGCCAACGCCCTGCTGAGCGTGCCGGAATCCTCCCGCGCCTGCACCGAGGCGGTCGCCTGCGCGGTGCGCATCCTGCTCGACGCGCCAGACGACGGGCGTCGGCTGGCCACCGCGCTGGAGGCGGCCGCGATCGTGGACAAGCTGCCGCCGTTCGCCGAGCGCGAGACGGTCGAGTCGCACATCCTGCGGATCGCGCTCAGCTGCGACCTGGCCGGCTCCGAGCACGCCGGCCGGCGGTTGTTCGGGCAACCGCTCGACGACGACAGCCTGCGCCGCGCCTTCGAACGCCGGTGCCGCTCGCGCGCCCGGCGCACCGCCGACCAGCGGGAGCGGATCGCACTGGTCGACCTGGCCAACTCGTACCGTCCGGTGACGTGGTGGTGACCGCGGCCGACGGCTCCGACGGAAGGAAGGCACCGATGAAACCCGCCGACGGCCCGCCGCTCGCGGTCACCGCGCACCACCGGGAATTCCTGCCGGCGGACGGCGCGGTGCTCGACGTGATCGCGACCGTGCACGGCCCGGAACCGGCCAGCAACGTACGCCACGACGGGCTGGCCGAGGTGATCCTGCTGGACACGTCGGGGTCGATGGGCGCGCCGCAGGCCAAGATGCAGGCCGCCCGGCAGGCGAGCATCGCCGCGATCGACGCCCTACCCGACGGGGTCGCCTTCGCGGTGGTCGCCGGCACCGGCACCGCCACCATGGTCTTCCCGGCTGAGGTGCGGCTGGCGGTCGCCGACGAACGCACCCGGGCTGCCGCCCGCCGCGCGCTGAAATCCGTCTCACCGCACGGCGGCACCGCCATCGGCACCTGGCTGCTGCTGGCCCGGCAACTGCTGGCGACCCGGCCGGACGCGATCGGGCACGCCATCCTGCTCACCGACGGCCGCAACGAGACCCAGCACCCCGACGACCTGCGGGCCGCGGTCCAGGAGTGCGAGGGCCACCTCACCGTCGACTGTCGGGCGATCGGCTCGGCCGACGGCGTGCACGACTGGGACGCGACCGAACTGCTCGGCATCGCCGAGGCGCTGGGCGCCAACCCGGTGGTCCCGGTGGAGGACCTCGCCGGCCTCGGTGACGAGTTCCGGACGGTCCTGGCCCGGGCGATGGCCCGGCGGGTGGCGAACGCGCGGCTGCGGATCCGCACCACCGAGCTGGCCCGGGTCCGGTTCGTCAAGCAGGTACACCCGGCCATCGCCGACCTCACCGGGCGTGGCGAGCCGGCCGGCGAGTTGACCACCGGGTACCCGATCGGCGCCTGGAGCCCGCAGGACCGCCGGGACTACCACGTCGGCTTGGAGGTGGACCCACTCGCCGCCGGCACCCGGCGGCGCATCGGCTGGCTCAGCGTCGACACCGAGACCGGCGAGGCCCCGGTAGAGGTGCCGCTGACCGTGGAGTGGACCGACGATGTGCTGAGCCACTCGGAGATCCACCCCAGCGTCGCCTTCTACACCGTGCAGCAGGACTACGCCACGGCGTTCCACAGTGGCCTCGCCGCAGCCCGCGAGGACCGGATCGCTGAGGCTGAGGAGAAACTCGGGCGGGCGGTGGCGCTCGCCCACGCCACCGGCAAGGACGCCGACGTGCAGCGGATCGCCCGGATCGTGGACGTGCACGACGCCGCAGCCGGTCTGGTCCGACTCAAGGTTGGCGTCGACTGGCGGCTGGCCGAGTCGTCCCGGGTCGTGGTGCACACCACCACCCGGTGGGGCGCGGCCGCCGACGAGCGCCGCCCGCCCACACCGGCGCCCCGGGCCGCCCCCTGGTCGCACTGCGGGGAGCGGCAGCTCGGGGCGTACTGCCAGGTGTGCGGGGCTGAGCACGGCACCGGCGAAGCGGTGCCGGAGCGCCGATGACCCTGGATGTCTGGGACAAGGTCGCCAGCGTGGTGAGCGGCAGCCTGGCGCTGGCCGCCGCCGCAGTCGCCGTCCGCCAGCATCTGCGCGACCGGAGCCGACAGGGCTGGTGGTCGACGCTGACCCGGCTGTGGGAGCGGGAGACCGACGCGGGGATCGTCCACCCGCACCACTTCGACGCGCAGGTACCCCCGCTCTCCGAGGTGTACGTGCCCCGACGGGCGGTGCCCCGGCTGGGCCGGGCCGAGGAGGCGGTCGACGCGGCACAGCTGTTCACCGGCACCCGGAACGTGCTGCTGGTCGGCGAGCCGGGCAGCGGAAAGACCGCGCTGATCGCGTACGAGAGCGCCCGGTCCGCCGAGCGTTGGCTCCGCTCCCGGGGCCGCCGGCGGAGTCGGCCCGTCGGACCGGTCCTGGTGCGTCTGCCGGCCGCCGCGCTGGTCCACCACGCGCTGCCCGATGCGCTGCGCGACGCGTACGGCGAGGCACCGCTGGACTTCCGCCGGCCGCCGGCACCCGGCGTGCGCTGGCTGATCTGCGTGGACCGGGTGGACGCCGTCGCCGACCCGGGCGACCGGGGCAACGTGCTCAACCGGCTCGCCGAGGCGGGCCGCTCCGCGGCAAGGGACGCCTCGCCGTGCCGGATCCTGGTCACCACCCGGCCACTGGACGCCGACGAACTGGCCACGCTCGGGGAGGACTATCCCGCGTACCAGCTCGCGCCGTTCACCCGCGCCGACGTCACCGCGCTGGCCGGCCGGTGGTTCCCGGACCACGGCGAGGCCCAGGGCTTCCTCACCTGGACGCATACCCAGCGGATCACCGACCCGGTGCGCAACCCGCTGGTCGCCACCGTCGCCGCCCTGGTCTGGCGCAACCGCCGGGCAGCCCCGGTCAGCCGGCCCGGCCCGGCGGCGCTGTTCGAGGACTTCGTGCAGGCCCTGCTGCACGGCGGCCGGGGCAGCCTCGACGCCACCTGCCGGGCATTGCGCGACCACCCGCCGCACGGCCCGGCGATCGCCGACTGGCTCGCCGAGCGGCACACCGAACTGGTAGAGGTCGCCGCCACGGCGGCGGCGGCCGGCGCGGACCCGGTCGCCGAGGTGGCGAAGTGGTCGGCGGAGCACGCGCCCTACCCACCGGCCCAGCATCTCGACAACTGGCCGCAGCAGATCCGGGACCTGCTGCTCGCCACCGACCTCTTCCGCGCCGACCGGGATGCCCTGGTCTCGGTCTGGCCCAGCCTGATCGACCACCTGGCGGCCGGGCCGCTGACCCGGCAGTGGAGCCCGGAAGCCTGGACGTCTCTGATGAACACCACCAGCACGCGGTTCGTGGGGGTGCAGGTGTTTCAGCGGATGGAAGCGCCAGAGGCGCTGCTGCGCGACCGGCTGGCGGAACCGAGCTGGGCCGCTGCCGTCGGACATCTGCTGGTCAGCACCGACGCGGTCCGAGGCACCGACGACCCCGGGCTACGGACCGAGGTACTGGCGGCGTTGCTGGGGCACTGGGCCGCCGACCCGGTCGGCGACACCAGCCGCACCTGCCTGTCGCTGTTGCGCACGCTGGCCGCGAACCAGGCCGACCGGGACCTGCTGTTCAAAATCGGCGCAGACGGGAACCGGTCCAGGGCCACACGCCTGGCCGTCACGCGCTTCTTCCGCGCCGACGGCCACCCATAGTCGACCGCACGGCCCGGGCACGGCATACGGCCGCCCAAGCGGATCGTCACCCAGCCGGTCAGGTATAGACACCGTGCCCGTACTCGTCACGGGAGACGTGGAAGTCATCGGGCCTCGTCCGCCGTAGAAGCTCGTACCGCTCCGCGAAGACGTCAATCGCTCGCTGGAGGCTGCATCCCTCGGCCTGGCGGATCGCCTGCATCGCCAGGATGATCCGCCGTTGCACGATGAGGTCGTCGATCGACTGCCAGGCGTCCACGCCGCCATCCTGCCGGACGACCATCAGCTTCGAAAGCGCGTTGATTCGCACCCTGAGTAGCTGTGCCGGCTGGCCACAGCAGGTCAGGGCCTCTGCCGACGGGCATCTGGTCGCCGAGCAGACCGCCTGAGCAAGTCCATCCGACTTTAACACACGGCTGTAGCACGATGTGTGAGCCGGTTTTGGTGGCGGGGGTCATTGGTCATGGTGACTCAGTACCCGCGCTGAGTACCCGGACGGATGCGCGACGACGAGATCGGGGATTTTCTGGCGTCATGTCGCGACACATCATCGATAGTCGACGAGTGCTCGAACCAGCCCGCTGGGGGTGGACAGGCGTCCGCGCGCTGTTGGCCTGCCTCGTCGTGCTGCCTTCCGCTGGATGCGCCCCCTCAGGCCACGACAGGGCTCGCGAATGGGCCTTGGAGAGGGCCGAACAGGTCGCCCACGAGACCGAACCATGGGCGACCGACTCAACCAGTCTGAAGGGCTGGAAAAGCAACCAGTCCGTCCTCAACCGGCTCGTCGCCGAGACCGGAGGCGAGCGGCTCACCTCCTCAATCCACGATCCTGACGAGCGCGGGGTTGGCCTATTGGCCACAGTGGAAATCATGATGGTGGGCCGCGTGTCTGAGGGCTGGCTGGCCGGCGACGAGGTGTCCTACAACATTTGCGTGCGCTTCGATGTTCGCCGACAGACCAGTGGGCCCCGCGACATCACCCCCGTGACCGTCGACTGCCCACACGAGGTTCCAGCCACCCGGGCACCACAGTGACATCGCGGTAATCGGTCCCCTGATGGCTGGTTGTACTGACCCGTGAGGTTGGGGACGCGCCGCACGATGCCTCGACTCGGCTCCGTAGAATCACCGGTCATGGAATCGAGCGTCGAGCTCCAATGGCCGACCGCCGCGGACGAGCAGCTCCGCGCTGACGTGCACCGAGTGCTGCATGCGGTGGCCGAGCTCGGTGGCGCGATCGGATACGCGGTGCCTCCCAGCCGGAGCGAGACGGATTCTTGGCTGGACCACATGCTGATGTTGGTCGGTGCCGGCGATGCGGCGCTGGTACTGGCCGTGCTCCACGGCCGGGTGGTTGGTACCGGCCTGTGGCGACGCGGCCCGAAACCAATCTTCGCGCACTATGCAGATGTGGAAAAGGTGACCGCGCACCCGGCGGCGCGAGGTCGTGGGATCGGACGACTTGTCACCGCCGCCCTGGTCGACGACGCCCGCAAGGCCGGGATCGAGACCCTGACGCTCGGCGTTCGCGGCAACAACCACGGTGCCATCGAGCTTTACGAGCAGCTCGGATTCCAGGAGTGGGGACGGCTGCCCAACGTCATCGAGGTGGGCGCCGAACGTTTTGACGACGTCCGGATGTTCCTGGACCTCGGCCGGGATCCGCACGTGTTACTGCGTGGCTCGTCTCCGGGCGGCCCCGGGTCGTCACCGCATCGGTCCTAGATTCGGCTGAGCCGGCTATCACTCGGCTTCGACCTCGGTGCGATAGGCAGTCAAGCCGCGTCGTTGATAGTTGCGTAGTGCATTCGGATGGTCCAACGAGCAGGTGTGCAGCCACACCCTGCGTACAGCCGGAGAGTCCACGGCCTCACTGTCCCAGGCTTGCCGGATGGTCAGCGTCAGCGCATGGCCACCGAGACCCCTCCCGACATATTCGGGCAACAGCCCAAAGGTGGTGATCTCCACATCTCCGTCAGGCTGGGGTTCCAAATTTGCAACCCCCACGGTCTTGTCCTTCAGGGTGATGCACCAGTACTGGCGCAGCGGACGGCACCGCATCAGGTCCTGCCACTCTTCGTTCGTGCGAGACGCACTCCGCCACCCGTAGGGGGCTCCGACCTGAGCATTGGTGGCACGCACGAGCGGCAGGCCACCGTCAACGCGCCGTAGGAGGAGTTCGGGCACCACCCTCCCAGGTCGCAGGTCCTTGGCGTTATTCATCTCCAGGTAGGTGACAACCTTTGCCATCCCGGCAGGCTACCCATCGTTCCGAGTGTCGGTCGTCCCGGTCGGCCCCCAGTTGGTCGCCCGCCTGAGGGCACTCCATCGAACCAGCCTGACCGCATCAACCGGCGGCCTTGCTTTACAGACCGTCGCCGTACGAGTCACTATCACCCCACGCACCGTCTGACCCGCGATGCCGCCGACCATGCCCCTTACCAACGCCGTCGGTTCGGTCCTGGACCGACGACTTCTGGAGGTGGAACATGCTCTTCGAAGCCATCATTGTGGTGCTGGTGGTTGTTGCGGGGTTGGCCGCGATTATCTGGGTCGCCAACTGGCCCTTCAACACCCCGTGGGAGAAGGAACTCAGTCCGGAGCAACGTCGGATTCACGCCGCGCACAATCAGCGTCATCACCGCCGTGCGGCACGCGTGACGTTGCCCATGCTTGCCATCCTCTTCGGAATTACATCCGTGAGCATTTTGTCGGGCCCGAGAAGTGATCCGTTCGCGGCGGTAGTCATGGGTGCCTGTTCGGTTGTCTGTGCCGGCCTGTTCGGAGCCTTAATCAAAAGGGGGCGCAGGCGGCGATCTTCGACGCGGCGATGAACTCGTTGACTCAGAGCAGAGCCGTCACGCCTGTCCATCCTGGGTCGACCTGCATGTCTTCCCGTCTGCCCTCAATCCGCACTGCCAAGGAGTGGGCAGCGGCCCGGCCCGGCGTATCAAGCGGACCTTGAGGTGGGCCCGGCCGGTCGGCCCACTCACGACGGTCGCCGGCCGCCGGGCTGGCGAACTCAGCCGCCCTACTCGTCTCGCAGACTCGGAGCGCGCGAGCCGTACGCCGGGCCGAACACCACCAGCAGCGCCAGGTCCTCGGTCACCTCCTCGAACCGGTGCTCCTCGCCGGCCGGTACGAAGATCACCGAACCCGGGCCCACCTCGGCCGCACCGTCCGGCGTCACGATCCGCGCCCGCCCGGCGGTGACCACGTAGATCTCGTCCTCGGTGTGCGGACTCTGATCGTCGAGACCGCCCGTCGGGATGCAGTACGTTCCCACCGACAGGTCCGGCACTCTCAGGTGTTCGACCCAGTCGTTGGCAGCCCCGGCGGGTGCGGTCCACCGACCCGCGCCTTCGATGATCTGCATGGCGGAAGCCTAGCCCGACGCGGATCGCCAGTAACCGATGGCGACCGTCGCGCGGCGCTGCAGCGGGTCGGGGGGAAACATCACCCTGCGGCGATTACCTCAATCTCGACCAGCCAGTCGCTGACCAGTGTTTCGGCGACGATCGCGGTGGTCGGGACGACCCGGCCGTTGAGGGCTGCCACACGTGCGACCGCGTTCGCTTCGGCGTAGGAGGCGTCGCGTAGGTAGCTGGTCAGCCGCACGATGTTGTCCACCGTCATGCCGGCGGCAGCGAGGATGGCGCGGATGTTCGACCAGAGCAGGTCGAGTTGCTCGGCGAGCGTCGTGCCGGGTGTTCCGCTGGGGTCCAGGCCCATCGTTCCAGCCACGAACAGCAACCGCTCAGCGCCGCGCACCTCCATCGCGTGGACGTAGTCGTCGGTGGCTGAGTAGACGCCCTCGGTCGGGCCGTGTGGCACGAGCTGCATTTGAGCATCCTCACATGGCGTGGAACGTGTTGTGGCGGCCCGTTGAGCGGCAGCGGGTTGGCGCGTTTGACCGTGCTGCGTCAATACATGTGCTGCTGTGGGCACTGCTTGAGAGCACACGGGCGAGGCCGCCTTCACGGCGATCCTCGCCTTCGTGCTCGGCCTGCCGATCGTGTACGTCGTGGTTGTCGGGGTCAAACTGCTCGTCCTGGCGCTCGGTCTCGCCGACCTGAGCACTCGCGGCATCCTGCTGTCCAGCCTGCTGAGTGCGCTGGCCGGCACGAGAATCACCGTTGGGCTATCGCTCGTCGGCGCGTTCAAGCGGGCAATGGAGCCGTCGGCCAGCCGACGCTCGGCCGACCCGGAAGCGTCGTTCTTGGCCGGCCTGTCGATCCGGATGCCGCTGGCGCTGCTCATCGCCGGCCTGATGGACCTGCCCGACACCCCGGCGGCGCGAGTCGTGACCGGTACAGCGTGGGGGTGTCGCCGCCGCAGTCTGCGCAGTCGTCTACACCGGGCTCGTGGACCGGGAGCCGATCCGGCGCGCATGGTTCCACATCGTCGTGGTGCAGGTCATCCTGCTGGCCTGCGACCTGTTCGCCGTCATTCAGGGCCTCGGTGAGGCGGACCTGGTCAACGAAGCCGTGCAACTCGCCGTGCCGGCCAGCACATCGTGCGGCGCGACGTACCTGCTGGCGCTGCTCGGCGCCACCGCCGCCCGTTTGACGACGTCCGAATGTCCTGGACCTCGGCCGGGATCCGCACGTGTTACTGCGTGGCTCGTCTCCGGGCGGCCCCGGGTCGTCACCGCGTCGGTTCTAGATTGGTACGGCAGCTGCCGTTCAAGATCTTGCTGCTGAGCCGGGGTGACGCGAGGCGGCCACCGTGTGATCGTCTGTGCGTTGCTGCCGCACCGGGAAACACCAAGATCCCCGACAGGGTCGAGCTCAGGGCAGCGCAGTGACGGGTTCTGCTGGCGGAGTGCGGAGTTGGGTGTCCTTGCTGGGCGGCGTGCCGAACATGCGGCGGTATTCACGGCTGAACTGGGAGGGGCTGTCGTAGCCGACGCTGAGGCCCACACCGGTGATGTCTGAGGGGCGGCTGGCGAGCAGGAGCCGGGCTTCTTGCAGGCGGATGCGTTTTTGGAACTGGATGGGGCTCATCCCTGTGACGGTCTGAAAGTTGCGGTGGAAAGCGGAAACGCTCATGCCGGCGATTTCCGCCAGGTCCTCCACGCGGAAGGCGGTGGCGTAGTTCTCCCGGATCTGACGCACGGCGCGGTTGATGTGGGCCAGTCCGCTGTCGGCGAGACCGAGCTGGCGGATGGCGACTCCCTGCTCGCCGCGCAGGAGATGCCAGAGGATTTCCCGCTTAACCATGGGAGCGAGGATCTTGCGGTCTGCAGGCTGCTCCAGCAGCCGCAGCAGGCGCACGATGGCGTCCAGCAGTGCAGGCGAGGCCGTGGAGACGGCAATGCCGGGTGATGCGGCGCGTGGGGTGGCCGGCAGGTCTCGGGGGTCGGCTTCCAGGAGGAGTTCAGCAAGGGCTGAGGGAGCGAGAGTCATGCCGAAACCGAGGGTGGGCTGCCCGGTGTCCAGGACATGGCCGGTGACGGGGAGGTCGGCAGAGGCGATCAGGTACTCGCCGGGCCCATATTCGTACAGGCGCTCGCCCAGGGCGAGGCGTTTGCCGCCCTGGGCGATGACTGCGAGCACGGTCCCGGACATCCCGGCCGCCGAAGCATTGGGACGGCTGAATCTACAAACCTGAATTCCATCGATCGCCGTGCTCATGTCGGGCCGCGCATGCCGGTTAAGAAGCTCACGCATTTCGTCCAGGGCAGACATGAATCCATTTTTGCACGAACCTCCACGCTGGGTCGCTGGCTGGGCAGGATTGGGCACATATTCATGATTGCGCTGGTGTCCCACCGGTCAGGGCGGCCTGGGCGGCTGTCTTGGGCCGTCGCGGACTGAGCCGTGGGCGGCGTGAGAGGGCGGAAGGGGTTTGACGGGGCTCACGGCTCACAGCAGGAGTTCAGAGGTTCTGCCCTCCGGAGACTTCGATGTCCTGGGCGGTGATCCACCGGCCTTCCTCGGAGACCAACATGGCGATGACCATGCCGATGTCGTCAGGCTCGCCGACGCGCCCGAGAGTGAAGGTCTTCGCCAGTTCCGGGATGATCTGCGGGTTCTTGCTGAACGCGTCGTCGGCGAAGCGGGTGACGGTGGCTCCCGGTGCGACCGAGTTCACGCGGATGCCGCGGGGACCGAACTCCTTGGCCATGTAGCGGGTGAGCACCGCCACAGCGCCCTTGAGAGCCGCGTAGACGGAGTATCCCGGCGCGGTCACCTGGGGCAGCGTGGAGTTGCTGGTCAGGTTGACGATGGCGCCGCCGTCGGCGAGGAGCGGCAGCAGGGCCTGGGTGAGGAAGAAGGGCCCCTTGAACAGGCCGTCCGTGAGCCGGTCGAATTCCTCCTCGCGGGTGTCCTCGATCATCGCCATGCCGGCGAATCCGGCGTTGTTGACCAGGTGGTCGAAGGAGTGCCGCTGGAAGACCTCGCGCAGCACCTCGGCAACGGTCTCCCGGAAGATGGTGAATCCCGCCGTATCGCCGAGATCCAGGTGCAGCGCCACGGCAGTGCCGCCCTGCTGCTCGATCCGCGCGACGGTGTCCTTGGCGCCCTGTTCGTTGGAGCTGTAGGTCAGGATGACGCCGGCACCGCGCCGGGCGATCTGCAGGGCGGCGCTCTGGCCGATGCCGGAGCTTGCACCGGTGACGACGGCTACCTTCATGGTGTGCCTCCTGGGCCTGAGGATTCGTCGGAATCCGTGGGGAGTCTGTCCCTTCCAGGAGACCGCTGTGCCGGGCCCGCGAAAAGAATGATCCTCTTCGCCTCTTGCCCAATCCTCTTGGATGGACGGGACATGGGCCGTTTCAGCCGTGCCCCGCCACTGCCCGCCTTGCAGGGAAGCGTTGGCCTCTGCGTGACTGCCCAGCTCGTCGCCGTGCTGTGCCTGCGCGTGGGCAGGATCGTGCAAGGATCCGCCAGGATGTCCCTAGCAGCCCTCCCGGCGTGACAGTTGGCTTGTCCCAAAAGCCATTTCCGTCAGCCACGAGTGAGGCAGTCGACCATGACCGACACCGCGGACAGGACCTACGACGTGGGCACGGCCAGGCGCGCTCTGGCCATCGGCCCGGGCTCGCCGCGCGAGGCACGCACCATCGACATCACCACCCTGGGCCGGCGCACCGGCCGCCCGAGGCGCATCGAGATCTGGTCGAAAATGACGGGAATCCCACATTCAGAAATGTCCACCTGCCGCCAATCTTGAAGATGCGAACAGCAGCCTGCGGACGCGACGAGCGCACAAGAGACGAACAGCGAAAGCCGCAGACATCCAGCCGACGGAGCCGGGCTGAACGCCTGTCCCGTGCGGCACCGCTCGGCGTGCTGACGCCGCTGGCTGCGCCCTGCACCGCGTGGTTGATCATCTCCAACACGGCGCGGCACACGCGATCGGAGGCAACGAACGATCGGCATGTCGACAGCGATTGCTCCGCGCGAGCGTTCCATCACTGAGTAGCATCAGTCCGACTCGGAGCGTCCACCGGGGGGAGCTCGGATGTCGCTGTACGGCAAGAACCTTCGCCTCGGTGCCCGTGGTGACGACGTCGTCGAACTGCACCAGTTGCTCGACAGCGCGGGCCATCCCGCACCGCCCGACGAGGTTCGCGGCCACATATTCGAACGCGGCACGCGGGAAGTCGTCACGGAGTTCCAGCGCCGCCGCGACATCGAGGCCAGCGGTGTCGTCGACGATCGCACCGTGGCGGCCCTCGAGGGCCGCGACCCACCACCGGCGCGTTCGCGCCGCGTGGTTCGCGGTCAGGTGATGTATCGGCGCGGGTTGGCCATCTCCGACGTCCACCTCACGGCCCTGCACCGCGGCCTGCGCGACGACGTGCCACTCGGCTCGGCGGTCACCGACGAGCGCGGCGAGTTCGTCATCGAATACGACCCCGCCGACATCGGCCGCGACCGGGTCGACCTGCAGGTACGCGCGTTCGCAAGTGAGGAGGAGGCCCGCAGCGGCACCGCCGAGTCGTCGCTTGCACAGTCGCGCATCTTCTACGCGGCGCAACCGATCGAGAAGGTTCGTATCCGGGTAAACGGCGGACCGGAGACTCGCTGGACCGAATACCAGCAAGCCGTCACCGAGCTCGACGGTCACCTCGACGGGCTCAGCATCGCCGACCTCGACGAAAAGGAAGGGATTCACGACCTGTCGCTGCTGGCCGGTAAGACCAACCAGCCGATGCGGCGGCTCGCCGATCTGGTCGTGGCCCACCGGCTCTCGGAGACGACGGGCGTCGCGGCCGAGGCGTTGTACGGACTGGTCCGGCGGGGCATGGCCACCGACCTCGCGTCGCTGGCCAGCCAGAGCGACGACCGGTTGCAGGCCGCCATGCAATCAGCCTCCGATCGCGGGCTGGTACCAGCCCGCACCGTCGAGGACGTGGCGTCCGTGGCATCCGACATCCGCGCCGCCGCGATCAAGGTGCTCGTCGAGAGCCCGGACGCGATGGGCGGGTTGCTGCATTCGCTCGACGGCCGCACCGCACGAACGGCCTACGTGGAGAAACTCGTTCAACACGACGCGGTGTGGACGGATCCGGGCGGGGACGGCGAGCTCCCGCAGCTGTGGGAGACGGTGGCCGCGGATCCGCTGCTCACCGAGCAGGTGCCCCGGCTGCAACTCAACATGCAGCTCGCCGCGCTCACCGGCGAACACGCCCCGCTCGTCGACACGCTGGCGCGCCGGCTCGACGGCGTCAAGGCGCTGTCGGCGTACTCGGTTGACGACTTCGAGTCCTTGATCAGCGAACTTCCCGACAACGACCGGGTGCCACCGGAGATCGACGCCGCGGTTGTCGCCGCGCTGCCCCACGGCACCCCGGCGGAGGAGATCGAAAAAGCCAAGATCAGGACGTACGCCACGACATTACGCGCCGTCGTGGCCGAGACCATGCCCACGGAAGTGCTGGCGAACACGCTGCTCGCCGACGACGCGGTGACGGACGACGCGAGGACCTTCTGGCGCAACGTGCTTCGCGACGACACGACGTTCGACCTGCGCACGGGCATCGACCCCGCCCAACTCGACGAGCGGCTGTTCGACGACGTCGCCGATCGTGCGGCACTCGTCAATGAGGTCGCCACGGTCAAGCGGCTGTTCAATGTCACCAAGGATTCCGCGCACATGAAGGTGCTGCGCGACGCGGGCCTGGATTCGGCAACGGCGATCGCGCGGTTGGGCGCCTCGACGTTCATCGGTCGGTACGGCGAGGCGCTCGGCGGCCCGAAGCAGGCGCTGGACTATGTCACGAGAGCGGTCAACATCTCGGCGACCAGTGCGGCGCTCTATTCGGCGTTCGCTCCCGAACTCAACGACACCCCGATGTACGTGCTCCCCGCGTACGACTACGAGGGCCGGGCCAATCTGGAGACGCTGTTCGGCTCGGCGGGCTACTGCGAGTGCGGGGACTGCAACTCGATCCTCAGCCCCGCCGCCTACCTGGCCGAACTGCTCGGCTGGCTGGCCGATCGGCACCTGCCCGACGGAGGCACGGCGCTCGACGTGCTCTACCGCCGCCGCCCGGACATCGGCGAGATCGAGTTGTCCTGCGCGAACACCAACACGACGCTGCCCCACCTCGACCTCACCCTGGAGCTGCTCGAAAACCTCGTCGCCCCCATCGCCGACTTCACCCTCGACGCCACCGAAGCCGCCGAGCTCGACGCGCGCACCATCTCGGCCGCCCTACGGGACGCGTTCACCGCCGCGGGCGTACCGCTCGCCGAGGACCATGCGTGCTACGTCGTCACGCCCGACGACCATTGGTTCCTCACCGACCATCGGGTGCTGTGGGTGCTGCGTCGTACCTCGCCGACGGAGCTCACCGCCCGGTTCGGCAGCTATCAGACCGCGGGTGCCGCGGTCGAACTCGCCGCCGAACCTGAGCACCGCAACGCCAAGGCCTACGACGCGCTGCGTACCGCCGTCTACCCCGTCTCGGCGCCGCTGGACCTGTGGACCGAGGAGGTGCGCACCTACGTCGGGCATCTGCTCGACGATCCCGACGCCCCCACCACCTACCGCCGTGACCTGATGGTCGCGTTGGCCTCCCCCGCCGGCGACTCGTACACCGATGTCGACATCGCGTGCGAGTCGCTGGGCGTCACCGTCGGGCAACGCACGCCAATAACCGGTCGGTCCGCGACTCCGTGGAGTGATTTCGGGCTCGCCGAGAACGGCAATCCCATCGCGGTGTACGACGCGGTCGCCCAGGCGATGGCGACCGCCAACCTCACGTGGACCCAGGCGCTGCGCTGGGTCGCACAGGTATTGCACCGGTTCGACGTCGACTACCCCGACCTGCTCGGCCTGCTGTCCAGCGAATTCGTCGATCCCGACGACACCATCCGCATCCAGTCCGCCGACCCGAAGGACCCGGCGACGTGCGACGTCGCCAAGCTCGTCATGGTCAACTTTGACGCGGCGGCCGCCGATCGGCTACGCAGGTTCGTACGGTTGCGTCGGGCGCTGGGTTGGACCAGCCGGGAGTGCGACGACCTCATCACCGCGCTGCGCCCGGAGCTCGCCGACGTCAACGACCGGATCGACGATCAGCTGCTGATCGCGCTGTCCTGCGCGGCCCGCCTGCACCAGCGGCTCGGCGTCACGCCCGCCGAACTGCCCGCGTTGTGGGCGACGCTGCGCGCGGACCGGCCCGACGAGC
Source organism: Micromonospora luteifusca (assembly GCF_016907275.1). Classification (NCBI taxonomy): domain Bacteria; kingdom Bacillati; phylum Actinomycetota; class Actinomycetes; order Micromonosporales; family Micromonosporaceae; genus Micromonospora; species Micromonospora luteifusca. The sequence goes on along the minus strand of NZ_JAFBBP010000001.1, from coordinate 6,118,898 downwards.
TCTACTTCAAGCTGTTCGGCAACCCCGAAGTGATGCGGCCCAGCGACCCGGCCTTCGCCGTGGCCGAGGACGGGGCCGGTGCCATGGAGATCGCGCTGCTCGCGCGCGATCCCGCGCAGGCCGTGATCGCCGCGCACGCGTCGGCCATCATGAGCGCACTCAATCTGACCGCCGGTGAACTCGACACGTTGACGCGCAAGCTGACCGACGGGCGCCTCACTCTCGCGAACCTGTCCGCGCTGTACCGCTTCAGTCGGCTGGCCCGCGCGCTGACCATGCCGGTCGACGAGCTGTTGGCGCTGCGGGGCTGTGCGGCCGACGTGTTCCCGTCGGGAGTGGCCGGCCCGGCCGCCACCGAACGGTTCGTCGACCTCGTCACCGACGTTCGCGAGAGCGGGCTCACCGTCCCCGAGGTGGACTATCTGCTCTTTCATCAGGCGACGACTCCCGGACAGGCGATGGGCCTCTCGGAGGAGGAGATCGCCGTGCGCCTGGGTGAGACACGCGACGCCCTGCGCGACGTCGCGGCTGGCACCGAGCTCGCCGGCCAGGTTCCGGCGGAGGCGCTACGGCGGTGGATGGCCCAACTGCGCTGGCCCACAACGCTCGTCGACGACGTGCTGGCCGTACTCGACGACACCGCGACGTTCGACGTGCCGTTGCCGGCCCCGCCGAACGACCTGGTTGTCCCGGCGGCGCTGCGGTCCCGCGTCACCGCCACCGGCGGCCGGCTTCTGGTGCGGGGAGTGTTGACCACCGCCCAACGTGACGCGCTGCTGAGCGCGCACGCCGACGCCGCCTACCAGGTGGCCGTACACACCGCCTACGACGCACCCCGCAGGGCCCTCTCGCGCACCCTGAAGACGTGGCAGTGGCCCCCGCTGAGGGCCGATCTGCCGGCGCTACCCGCTGACCTGGTGCTCGCCCCGCAGCTGCGCACCCGCATCCATTACGACGGTCCCGCCGGAGAGATCGTCAGCGACGGCCCGCTGACGACCGACGAACAGGCCCGGCTCGCCGGCCTGTCCGTCGATCCCGCGTGGCACACCGCGCTCGACGCGCTGGCCGCCGCCGCCACCGCCTACGCGCCTGCCACCGAGCGCCGCCTGTTCGACGTCGCGGCGGTGAACGCGCTGCTCGACACCACGGGCGACGATCGGATCGCCGCGGTCGCCGCCGGTGTCGCGACACACCTGCGCGCCGAGCTGAGCCACCGCGTGATCGTGTCCGGCTGCGCGGAGCAGTTGGGCGTACCGATCGCACTTGTCGACGACCTGCTCACGCACCGGCTCGTGTCGGCTGACGACCCGGCGCGACCGGCGCTCGCGGACTTCCTCGCGCCGTCGTTCGCCACCAGCCACCAGGACGTACCGCTGACCGCGGCGAGCTTCGAGGCGCAGTTCCGCACCTATGTGCGGCTGGCCAAGCTCGCACGCCTGGTGACCCGGCTGGGTTGGACCACGACCGAGCTCTCCTGGCTGGCCGACTACGGTGCCACCGTCGCGCCGCGACCGATTCCCTGGCAACCCGCGGCGCAGGCGCCGTGGTGGCAGCCCGCGACGCTGCCGGTGACCCCGACGCCGCGCGACCCGGTGCCGCTGGCCGCGTTGCTGCGGGTGCTGCGGCTCAGCCGTTGCGCGGCCACGCTCGGCCGGCCGGTTGTCTCCGCCCTGCTGGCGTCGGCACGGCGACCCGGCGTCACACTTGACGATCTCACCGCGACCATCGCGACCGCGGCCTCCCGTGACAACCTCCGGATCTCGGCTGCGGACCTGTCGGCGCTGGCCAAGACCACCGGCCTCACCGTCGCCGACTTCGCCGACGAAACGGGCCCTGCGGCGCAGTTGCGCGTCATCGGGCTCGTGCGCCGCACCGGGGCGTCGGCCGCGCAGCTGGCTCAGTTCGCCGCCGTCGAGTGCGACGAGCGGGCCGCCCGATCAGCGCGTGAAGTGGTGAAGGCACGCTACGACGACGCCCGCTGGCGCGAGGTGGCCGCGCCGCTACGCGACGTGATGCGCCGCGCCCAGCGGGACGCTCTGCTCGATTACGTGCTGGCCGACCCGGCGTCGGCGTGGCCGACTCTGCGCACCGAGTCGGAGCTCTACCGCCACCTTCTGCAGGACAGCCGCACCGAGCCGATCGTCGCGACGTCACGCATCAAACAGGCCATCTCGTCGGTTCAGCTGTTCGTGCAGAGCGCCACGATGAACCTGGTTGCCGGCATCGAGGTCGACGACGCCGTGGACCCGGGCTGGCGGGACTGGGCGTGGATGAAGAACTACCGCGTCTGGGAAGCCAACCGCAAGGTGTTCTGCTTCCCCGAAAACTGGATGGAACCGACGCTGCGCGACGACAAGACACCGCTGTTCGGCGAGCTGGAGTCGGCGTTGATGCGCGACGACGTCACCGCCGAGCTGGTCGACGACGCGTTCACCGTCTACCTCGAGCGACTCGACGAACTCGCCCGGCTGGAGATCCTCGGGCTCTACGAGGTCGACGCCACCCCCGGTAACCCCGTCACTCTCTACGCCGTGGGGCGTACCCGCGGGCTGACCCCCAGGTACTTCTGGCGCACCAGAATCGACAACGCCGAGTGGACACCATGGAAGGCCATCGACGCCGACATCAGTGAGCGTCAGGTGCTGCCAGTGGTGTGGAACGGCCGGCTGTACGTGTTCTGGCCGATCTTCGCCGACATCACACCGCAGCAGGAGCCCGGTGACAAACCCACGCTGCCGGCGGGCCGCCGTTACGACATCTCGTTGGCCTACACCTACTTCCACCGCAAGAAGTGGCAGCCCAAGCAGGTCACCGAGGTGTCGGTGCAGACGCAGCTCGTACCGGTCAACGACCACCCTGACACCGTCAAACAGAAGCTGGTCCTGCGGGCCGTCGTCGGGTCACCGGACCTGTGGATCTGGCCCGAGTGGGACAACCCCGCCGTCAACGTCTCCACCGTGAAGCCCGGTTACACGCCCGCGAACCCCGGGGACAACTCCGTGTACGCGTCGGTCTCGGGATTCCACTTCACCGGGCGCAGCCGTCAGGTGGAGACCTACGGGCAGACCATCGCGGGCATCTTCGAACCCACGGGCACCGTCCCGGTCGGGATGTTGTTCGCGCAGAACGGCAATAATCGACTCAACCTGCCCGCGACGCTCGACTGGCGCACCGAGGCCATGGCGCTCGGCAGGTCGCCCAGCCCCTTCACGTTGGCGTACGCGCATCAGGATCAGTTCGTCAGCGGCGCACGGACGTTCGTCTACCAGGACGGCCTGCGGTGCTTCGTCGTCGATCCTTCCACCGGCACCGACTGGCACTGGGACTACCTCGCCAAGGACAAGATCAACCCTGCCGTGGTGGGCAAGCTCAAGGCCAAGTACTACCTCGACGTCACCCCGTACCTGCCCGAGTTCGTGGTGCACCCCGACCCGGTCGTGGACGTGGCCGCCCTGCACGGCACCACCGATCCGCTTCAGCTGGCGAAGCTGACCTCCACCACCGATGTCGCGATTCGTCCCAGGCAAGCCCTGGCGCGGCGCAGCCTCTTCCAGGTCGGCGACCAACGTCAATTCGTGTCCAAGGCCGACAAGTCGATGCTGAAGGTCTCCGACTACGTCAGCCGCGACCGCATCGTCGCCGGACTGGGCGCCGTGCTGGTCTCCAAGCAGGTGCGCCGCTACCTCTTCAGCACCGCGTTCCACCCGTACGTCGGCGACTTCCAGACCGACCTCGCCGCCGGGGGCGTCGAGCGGCTGGTCACCCGGGCAGGGCAGTCGCGGTCCGCGGCCACATTCGCGGCCACGTACAAACCCGAACGCCTCATCAGCGAGCCGTATCCGGTCGAGGACGTCGATTTCGCTCCCACTGGCTTCTTTCAGCAGTACAACTGGGAGTTGTTCTTCCACGCGCCGGTGCTGATCGCCACGCGGCTGTCGGCGAACCGTCGCTTCGAGGAGGCGCAGCGCTGGTTCCACCTCGTGTTCGACCCCACTGACACGTCCAAACAACAAGTCCCGGCGCGCTTCTGGCGCACCAAGCCGTTGTTCGACGCGTCGGTGGCCGGCGTCGTACCCCAACGGTTGTCGGACATCATCAACGCGCTCGCGGCCGGTACCGCCGACGCCGGGTTGTTGCGCCAGGTCGCCACCTGGCGGGCCAACCCGTTCAATCCGTACGCGATCGGCCGGATGCGGGTGGTGGCGTTCCAGAAGATGGTCGTGATGGCCTACCTGGACAACCTCATCGCGTGGGGCGACCAGCTCTTCCGTCAGGACACCATCGAGTCGATCAACTACGCCGCCAACCTCTACACGCTGGCCGGTGACATCCTCGGTGAGCGGCCGAAGGCCATCGGGCAACGTGTTCGGCCCCAGATTCGTACCGCCGTCAGCCTCGACCCGCAGTTGGAACGGCTGTCGAACACGATGGTGGCGATCGAGCAGCGCATCGGTTCGACAGCGCCGGACACCGTCGTCGTCGACCCGGACGCACCGCCGTTGTCCTGGCCGAGCGTCACCTACTTCGGCGTCCCCCGCAACGACAAGCTGTTCGGCTACTGGGACACCGTCGCCGACCGGCAGTTCAAGATCCGCAACTCCATGACCATCGAAGGCGTGGTTCGCCAACTGCCGCTGTTCGAACCACCCATCGACCCCGCGCTGCTGGTGCGTGCACGGGCGGCGGGGCTCGACATCGCGTCGGTGCTCTCCGAGGTGACCGCCGCACCGCCCACCTACCGGTTCCACACCCTGGTGACCCAGGCGCTGGCGTTGGCCGACGACGTCCGCAATCTCGGTGCCGCGCTGCTGGCCGCGATGGAGAAGCGCGACGCCGAAGCGCTGGCGATGTTGCGCGCCACCCACGAGACCGAGCTGGCCGACGCAATCGAGGAAATCAGGGAGAAGCAGGAGGCTGAGGCCCGCCGGCAGGTGGAGGTGCTGCGTGCGCAACGCAGCACGCTTGTCAGCCGCTACCAGCACTACCAACGGCTGCTCGGGGTCACCACGGTGACCGTGCCACCGGAGGACGCGCCGATCGCACCGGTCGCCGCGTCGGCGAGCGCCAACATTCCCAGTTCCGAGGGCGTGAAGCTGCTCAGCCACGACAAGGCCGAACTCGGCAGCCTCGAGGAGAGCCGCGACAGCCAGACCGCGGGCGCGGTGGCACAGGGCTCCGGCAGCATCCTGTCGGTCCTTCCGACGTTCTCGTTCTCCGCCAAGCCGTGGGGCATCGGTGTCGGATCATCGTGGGGCGGAAGCAATCTGGCGGCCGCCGCGAACGCCATCGGCGCCGTGTTCAACGCGAACGCCGCGAGCTCAGGCTTCGACGCCAGCAAGTCCAGCCGACTGGCCCAGGCGGTGGTACGCGAGCACGACTGGGTGCTTCAGCACAATCAGGCGGCCTCGGAGATCATGTCGACGGACCGGCAGCGGCTGGCCGCGGAGCTCCGGTTGGACGCGGCCACCAAGGAACTGACCAATCACCGGATCGCCATGGGTCAGGCGCACCAGGTGCAGGAGTACCTCGCCGGCAAGTACACCAACACCGAGTTGTACGACTGGATGTCGGCGCAGCTCAGCGCGCTCTACTTCCAGAGCTATCAGGTGGCCTACGACACGGCCAAAGGCGCCGAGCGGGCGATGCAGCGCGAACTGGGCACCGGGGCAACGCAGTACGTGCAGTTCGGCTACTGGGACAGCACCCGCAAGGGGCTGCTGGCGGGCGAGCGTCTGCACGCCGCCGTCACCCGCATGCAGGCCGATTACCTGCAACGCAACCACCGGACGTACGAGCTGACCAAGCACGTCTCACTCGCCAACGTCAACCCCGCCGCACTCATCGAACTCCGTGAGACGGGAACCTGCACCGTCACGCTGCCCGAGGCGCTGTTCGACCTCGACCGGCCCGGTGACTATTGCCGTCGCATCAAGATGGTCAGCCTGAGCCTGCCCTGCGCGACCGGCCCCTACACTGGCGTCAACTGTGCGGTGACGTTGCTGTCGAGCAGGGTTCGCACGGCTGCGACACCGGTCGAGCCCTACCGGAGCAGCGGAGTCGACGATCCGCGCTTCACGTACGTCTCCCCCGTCGAGTCGGTGGTCACGAGCTCCGGCCGCGACGACTCCGGCATGTTCCAGCCGGACCTGCGCGACGAGCGTTTCCTTCCGTTCGAGGGTGCCGGTGTGGTGGGCACGTGGCGCCTGGAACTGCCCGCCGAGTACCGGCAGTTCGACTACCACACCATCTCCGATGCCGTGCTGACCATCCGGTACACAGCGCTTGACGGGGGTCCGCAGCTGCGCGACGCCGCTCAGGCCGACCTCAGGGACGCGCTGCAGTCCATGGAGGTCAGCGACGGCCGGAGCGGGTTGTACCGACTGTTGTCGGGCAGGCACGACTACTCCGACGAGTGGTACCGGATGTACTACCCGGCGGGCGACGCACCGACGCCGAGCACGTTCCGCGCGACGGTCGGGGCGCAGCGCTTCCCGGTCACGTACGCCGCGTCGGCGTTGGCGGTCGAGCGGCTGGCGGTGGTCGTGCGCGGCCTCGACTACGACACCGCCGACGACTTCACGATCACGGTCACCAGACCCGACGGCCGAAGCGACCAGCAGCCCGTCCGCATCGTCGACACCGACCTCGGCGGCCTCCCCGTCGCTGTCTTCGAATTCGACGGCGGGGGCGTGAAGATCGACGACACGACGCCGTGGACCATCGAGTTCACCGCCCTGCCAGGTGCTCTGGGGCAGCAGGTCCAGGTCGGTGCGCAGCAGGTGACGCGACTCAAGCCCGACGCCCTCGACGACGTCGGCCTGCTCTTCGAGTACCGGTTCTGACCGTGAGCATCGACATCGCGCAGTCGCCCGTCGCCGGGACCACCGACGTCGAGGTGGCCGCGCGGCTGTGCTCGATCTTGGCCCGGCTTGGCGGCAGTGGTCCCAGCGCGGCAGCGCACGCCCAGATCCGCCGGCTGACCACCGCGGCGTTCCCGCGCCCGCTCGGCGACCCCGCCTACCGCACCAACGCCCTCAACCCCGGCGGTACGCCCGTTGAGGTGTCCTTCTCGGAGCAGACCCCGCGGGCGCTGCGCTTCGACCTCACACGGGGCCACCCGGACACCGCCCTGGCAGACAGGCGGACCGATGCCCTGCGGCTGGCCGAGGTCCCCGTATCGACCGCGAGTCGATGGGAGCCGTACTTCGCTGACGACCGGTTCGGCGGCTTCGTCTCCGCCGTCGTCGGCGTCGACGGTCAGGCGGCCAAGGCGTATCTGGAAGTACGGCGCAGTCGTGAGGTGCTCGCTGCGCTGGGTTCACGTTCGCGCGTTCACGAAAGCCTTCTGGAGGCGGTCCCGGACCTGGAGCCACACTTCGTCGCGCTCGACGGCGCCCGCTTCGCAGCGCATCCGCGGATGTACTACGAATGCCGCAACGGCATCGCGCTGTCGACGCTGGTCGACTGGGCGGCCGGCCATGGGCTCACCCGGCCGGCGCTGGCCGCGGCACACGTCACGCGCCGGCTGACCGGGAGGCTCATCCTGCCCGAGGCCGGAGTGCTGCTCGCACTGGGTACGACGAGTGACTCCGTCGAGCTCAAACTCGAACTGACCCGCGGCGTACTGGACGGCGATCCGCTGGCCGCGATCCGCGCGGTGCTGGTGGAGCGACCGCACGGCGAGCAGGCCTTCCGCGACTGGTGCGCCGCGATCGACCAACCCGTGCGACCCACGATGGTCAGCGTGCGAATCTGTGCCGACGGACCCCTGCTGAGCGTCTACACCGGGTTGGCGCCGTGACGATACCGCCCGACGCCGACTACGACACCGCCTTGACCCTGGCGGGCGACGCGGCACGCATCCTCTACGAGGCGGGGGCGCAACGCGTATGGCTCGCCGGGTCGCTTGCCCACGCTCAGCACTGGGACGCGCGGTCCGACATCGACTTCGGCACGATCGGGTTGCCACGCATCCAGTTCTCCGCCGCGGTGGCCCGACTACGGCGTCAGCTGGGTCGTCACGTCGACGTGATCCCGCTCGAGGACGCCCCCAGCTTCATCCGCACCCAGATCCTGCTCGAAATGCTGCCGGTGGGTGCCGACGGCGGGGTGGAGCCTCGCAACGGGCCTGCGCCTCCCTACCCCGTCGCCACGTTGACCGGCCCTGCTTATCCGAAGGGTCTGCACCAGCAACGCCACGCCGTCGCGTCCGACGTGCTGAACCGGCGCGGGGTGCGCAAGGCCCTCGACGTCGGCTGCGCCCAGGGTGAATTCGAGCTCGCGGCGCTGAGACGGTGGCCGCAGAAGGCCACCGAGTTCCACGGCATCGACCCGGACACCGACGCCGTACGCTCCGGACTCGAACAACTCGACCGCGAGTTGGACGATCGACTCCGCCCCCGGGCCCGGCTGGACGTCGCCGAGGTCGCCGACCTGCCGCACCTGTGGGCCGACCACGACGCGGTGGTGGCCATCGAAGTCATCGAACACCTCGACGAGCCCACCCTGGAGCTGTTCGCGCGCCTGGTGTTTCGCGAACTGTCCCCGCCGACGGTCGTGCTGACGACCCCCAACGCCGAGTACAACGTCCTGTTCCCCGAGGACCACTCCTCGGGTCGGGCCCGCGTCCGCCACCCCGGGCACCACTTCGAATGGACGCGGTCGGAGATGCGGCGCTGGATCGCGGCGCACGCCGCCCCCGCCGGATATCGTGCGGCCCTGCGCGGTATCGGGGAGGCCCACCCGACGTACGGTCCGCCGACGCAGATGTGGGTGCTCTCGCATGACCGCTGACGCCGGCCTACCGGCCCCCTCCACCTCGTCGGAAGCCCCCGCGTTCCTGCCGCCGGCGCTGCCGAAGGGCGGCGGCGCGGTCCGCGCGATGGGCGAGAAGTTCACCGTCGCGCCCGTGACCGGAACAGGTTCCACCTCGATACCCGTCCGGATTCCGCCGGGGCGGGCCGGTTTCGCGCCCCAGCTCGCGCTGACCTACGACTCGGCTTCAGGCAACGGACCCTTCGGCCTCGGCTGGAGCCTTCCCGTGGCGTCGATCACCCGCCGCACCGACAAGGGCGTGCCCACCTACCGCGACGACGTCGACGCCGACGTCTTCATCCTCTCCGGCGCCGAGGACCTGGTTCCGGTACCCGGACCGCACGACCAGCGCGACGATCTGGACAGCGCACCCGGGTATGCGATCCGCCGCTACCGACCGCGCATCGACGGGCTGTACGCGCGCATCGAACGCTGGACACGCACCACCGACGGCGACGTCCACTGGCGCTCGCTCAGTTCGACAAACGTGTTGAGCATCTACGGCCTGGACAACGGATCCCGCGTGGTCGATGCGGCCAGCCCGCGCCGGGTGTTCAGTTGGCTGCTCACCGAGACCCGTGACGACCGCGGAAACGCCATCGTCTACGCGTACGTGGCGGAGAACGGTGACGGGGTCGACCTCACCCGGCCGTGCGAAATCGGCCGCGGTGCGCGAGACGCGTCGGGGCGCGCGACAAACCGCTATCTCAAGTCGATCCGGTACGGCAACCGCATCCCGCTGCTCGACGACGACGGGCGCAGGCCCCGTTTCCTCGCCGACCTGGCGGCGGCACCGGATCCGGGCTGGATGTTCGAGGTGGTGCTCGACTACGGCGAGCACCACGGTGACGCACCCACGCCGGGTTCGGTCCGGGACTGGGACGTGCGGCACGACCAGTTCTCCAGCTACCGGAGCGGCTTCGAGGTACGCACGCTGCGCCGGTGTGCGCGCATCATCACCTTCCACCACGTCCCGGACTCCGTGGCCGGCCACCCCGGCTACGACGGTCCCGTGTCGTCGGTGGACCTCGGATACGGCGCGGCCGAGTCGGCGACCTACAGCCTGTTGCGCACGATCACCCACCGCGGATACCGCAGCGACGGTGGAACGATCATCAGCCGGGCGCTTCCTTCGGTGCGGTTCGACTACAGCCCCGCCACCGTCGACCGGACGGTGCACACGGTCGACGTCGACGAACTTTCATCCGGTGACGACCCGCGCTGGGTCGACCTCCACGGCGAGGGCATCGCGGGGCTGCTGGTCGACCGACGCGGGTCCTGGTCGTATCACCGCAACACGAGCCCGCTGTCCGGAGCCGCCGCGTTCAGCCGGGCCGAATCAGTCGCGCTCCGACCAAACGTCGACAGCGCCGACGGTGCCCAGTTCGTCGACCTGGCCGGCGACGGCACACTCGATGTCGTCATCTTCGACGGCCCGACACCGGGACTGTACGAGCACGACGACGGTGAGGGTTGGCGGCCCTTCCGGCCGCTGGCGTCACGGCTCAGCGCCAGCGTCCAAGCCCCGAACGCCTACTGGGCGGACCTGACCGGCGACGGGTGCGCCGACGTGGTGTTCGTCGAGGACGCCGCCTTCGTCTGGCATCCCTCGCTGGCCGAGGCGGGTTTCGGGCCGGGCATCCGGATACCACGGCCCGACATCGATCAGGAAGGCCCGCGGCTGGTCTTCCGCGATCCCACCCAGGCGGTCTACTTCGCGGACCTCAGTGGCGACGGGCTTGCCGACCTCGTTCAGCTTCGTAATGGCGTCGTCTGGTACTGGCCGAATCTCGGGCACGGCCGGTTCGGCACCAAGGTCGTCATGGACGGGTTGGAGACCTTCGATCACCCGGACCGGTTCGATCCGAACCTTCTCAGGCTCGCCGACGTCGACGGCTCGGGTACGACCGACCTCGTCTACCTGCACCCCGACGCCATCCAGCTGTATCTGAACCGCTGCGGCAACGGATGGAGCAAACCGACGTCCATCGACGCCTTCCCTACCGTCGTCGATCCATCCGCCGTCATGGTCACCGACCTGCTCGGCAACGGCACTGCCTGTCTGGTGCGGATGCCCTCGGCGGTCGATGCCGACCCGCAGCGGTTGAGCTACCTCCAGCTGACCGGTGACCGAAAGCCGCACCTGTTGGTCCGGATGGACAACAACCAGGGCATCGAGACGCGCATCCGCTACACCCCCTCGAACACGTTCAGCGCCCGGGACGCACGCGATGGGCAGCCGTGGTCGACGAAGCTTCCCTACCCCGTTCACGTCGTCGAGCGCGTCGACACCGTCGACCGGGTGAGCCGTAACCGCTTCACGACGCGCTACGCGTACCACCACGGCTACTTCGACGGCGAGGAGCGCGAGTTCCGCGGTTTCGGCGTCGTCGACCAGTGGGACACCGGGGAACTGGTGGCCCTCAACGCCACCGGCACACTCGACGACTCCTTCGACAACGAGGACCCGGCGTCGAACGTCGCACCGGTGCTGACCCGCACCTGGTTCGATCTCGGCACGTCCACGGAACACCTACCGCCGGGGGCACTGGAATCTCCCCCGCTGCCGACCGGGGCGGACGGTCGCGAGGAGGCCGAGGCGCGCCGGGCGCGCAAGGGCGCCATGCTGCGTCAGGAGGTGTACGGCCGCGACGGCAGCGCCGCGCAGGACCTCCCCTACGTCGTCGTCGAGCACACGTTCACCGTGCGTCGTGTGCACGCGCGCGGCGCAAACCGTCACGCCGTGTTCAGGGTGCATCCGTACGAAACCGTGGAACGGGCACTGGAGCGCAATCCCGACGACCCCAGGGTCACGCATTCGATCAACCTGGACATCGACGAGTTCGGCGCCGTACTCAAGTCGGTCGCGATCGCCTACGGCCGGCTACCGGCGGGGGCGGCTGCCCTGGCGGAGCCCGACGACCGGATGCGGCAGTGCACCGACCTGGTGACCTACACCGAGGCGGAGGTCACCAATCCGATCGTCGACATCGATACGCACCCCGGTGATCACCGCACCCCGATGCCCGCCCAGACGAGGACGTTCGAACTCACCGGATACCTCCCAACGGGACGCAACTCCCGCTACCAGGCCGCGGATTTCGTCGACCGGGACTCCGGACTGCCCGTGTTCGATTCGGAGCTCGACTACGAACGATCCCCGGCACCGGGGTCGCGGCAGCGCCGACTTGTCGAATGGATCCGCACCAGGTACCGCGCCGACGACCTGTCCGGCCTGCTGGCCGTCGGCGGGCTCGACGCCCGTGCGTTTCCCGGGCAGACGTACCGGTTGGCGTTCACGCGCGGGTTGCTCGACGAGGTGCTGCGCCGCGGCGCGGACCCGCTGCTGCCCGATCCCGCCGCGGTGCTGTCCGACGCGGGCGGCTACGTCTCCGACGGCCCGGGCGGCACCCAGTGGTGGATACCGGGCTCGCGTACGTTCTTGTCGCCCAACGGTGCCGACACACCCGCCGCCGAGCTGGCGTACGCCAAGAGGCACTTCTTCCTGCCGCGCCGCATCCGCGACCCGTTCCACACCGCTGCGGTCAGCACCGAACACACGGCACGCTACGACGAGCACGAGTTGATGATCGTCGAAACCAGTGACGCCGTCGGCAATCGCCTCACCGCGGACATCGACTACCGGGTGCTGCAGCCCTGGCGGATCATCGATCCGAACGGCAACGTCGGCGAGGCGGCGTTCGATGTCTTCGCCACGGTGAGCGCCACCGCACTCGTCGGCAAGCCGGGTCAGCTGACGGGTGACTCCCTTGCTGGCATCAAGCCGGATCTTTCACCCGACGAGGTCCGGGGCTTCCTCGCCGACCCGCAAGCTCACGCCGCGGACCTGCTGGGGGCGGCGACGACGCGGCGGCTCTACGACCTCGCTGCGTACGCCGACACCCGTCATCAGGAGTTCCCCCACCCCATTGTCGCCGCGGCGATCTCGCGTGAGATCCACGTCGCGGGGCTAGCGCCCGGAGTCCCGTCCGCACTGCAGGTGGGGCTGTCGTATCTCGACGGATTCGGACGGACGATCCAGCAAAAGCTTCAGGCCGAACCCGGGCCCGTGAGCGCGGGCGCCCCCGACGGACCGCGGTGGAGCTGCACGGGGTGGACCGTGTACGACAACAAGGGTCGGCCCGTGCGCACGTACGAACCGTTCTTCAGCGCCACCCCCGCCTTCGAGTTCGGCGCGAGCATCGGGGTCAGTCCGGTCCTCTTCTACGACCCGCTGGGCCGGGTCGCGGCGACGCTGCACCCGGACCACACCTACGACAAGACCACCCTCACCGCGTGGACACAGGTGACGTGGGACCGCAACGACACCGTGCTCGACGATCCCCGCACCGACCCCGACATCGCTCACCTCGTCGCGGGATACATCGCCGGCCTTCCACCCGCCCCGCCATGGCGAACATGGCACGACGTCAACGCCGAGGCCGCCCCGGGCACACCAGAACGCGACGCCGCCGACAAGGCCACGGCGCATGCGCGCACCCCGAAGACAGGTCACCTCGACCCGCTCGGGCGGCCGTTTCTAACGCTCACCGACAACGGACCTGACCCGTCGCGGCCGGACCGCCACCTCCTGCTCACCAACCGCGCAGCCCTGGACATCGAGGGCAACCACCTCGTGCGCCGCGACGCGAACCGTCAGCCCGGTGACCCACTGGGCCGGATCATGATGCGCTACGACTACGACCTGGCGGGACGAGTGATCCGTCAGCGCAGCGCGGACTCCGGCGCACGCTGGACCATCGCGGACGCCGGTGGACAACCGTTGCGGTCGTGGGACGAACGCGGCGTGACGATGCACACCGAGTACGACCCGATGCGACGTCCCCTACGCACCTTCGCCGTCGGCGCGGATCCGACCGACCCCGCCCGTGCGGTGCTCGTCGCACGCATGGTCTACGGAGAGCAACACCCCGAAGCGGCGCAACGCAATCTGCGCGGAGCGATGCACCTGCACCTCGACCAGGCCGGAGCGATCTCGACCGAGCAACGCGACGCGGGTAACAACCTGGTGCGGGTGACCAGACGGCTCACCGGCGGCACCCGGTACCGCTCCATCGTCGACTGGACCGACGTCGACGCCGACCACACGGCCCTGCCCACCACCGCCGACGCACTCATCGACGTCGCCGCGCTCGAGGCCCGCCTCGCCTCGATGCTGGACGACGAGACCTGGACCACGTCCACCACGTACGACGCACTGAACCGACCGGTCGTCGTCACCGCGCCGCACACGTCGGCGCGGCCACCCACCCTGATCCGATCCCATTACGACGAGGGCAACGGCCTACAGGCGGTGGACGTCAACCTGCGCGCCGCGGCCGACGCGCAGGGCGAACTGGTCTGGACGCCGCTGGTCAAGGCCACGCAGTACGACGCCCACGGGCGACGGATACGCCTCGTGCACGGCAACGACGTCACCACCTTCTACGACTACGATCCGGCCAGCTCGCGGCTGACAACGCTGCGTACGCTGCGCAACGGCGATCGGCTGCAGGACTTCTCATACGCCTACGACCCGGTCGGCAACGTCACCGCGATCCGCGACGCCGCCCAACAGGTGCTGTTCTTCGCCAACACAGTTGTCGACCCGAGCTGCACCTACACCTACGACGCGCTCTACCGACTGGTCGAGGCCACCGGCCGCGAGCACCTCGGTCAGCACGGCCCCCTCCCGCACAGCAGCCACGACGCGCTCCGCATCAGGCTGCCGCACCCCAACGACGGCGCCGCGATGGGCGGGTACACCGAACGCTACGTGTACGACGACGCAGGAAACATGCTGCGGATGACGCACACCGGCACCAATCCGGTGCATCCAGGCTGGACGCGGACGTTCGACTACGAGAACCTGAACAACCGGCTCGCCCGCACCCGGGTACTCGGAGGCGCGAACCCCGACGAGCCATGTGGCTACGACACGCACGCCTACCTCACCACCATCACCGGCATCGGTGGTGGCGACGCCAACCTGCACTGGGACCTCTACGACCAGTTGCACCGCGCCGACCTCGGCGGCGGAGGCACCGTCTACTACGGCTACGACGCCGACGGCAACCGCGTGCGCAAGGTCTGGGAGAAACCGGGCGCCGTGAGCGAGGAGCGCATCTACCTCGCGGGCTTCGAAATCCACCGCACGCGCAGCGGCCCCAACCTCATCGAGCGCGAGATCGTCCGCGCCATGGACGGCATCCACTGCATCGCGGTGGTGGAAACCCGCACGGTCGACACCGCCGGGGTCGACGCCGGGCCCACCCAGCTGATCCGTCACCAGTTTGCGAACTATCTGGGCTCGGCGACGCTGGAGCTCGACCAGACCGCGCGGATCGTGTCATTCGAGGAGTACTCCCCGTACGGCGGCACGACCTTCCAATCCGTGTCCAATCAAACGGATGTACCGAAGCGATACCGGTTCTGCGGACGTGAACGCGACGATGAGACAGGCTTCGTCTACATCGGCGCCCGCTACTACATCCCCTGGTTGTGTCGATGGGCCAGCGCCGACCCAGCGGGACCCGCCGGCGGACTGAACGTCTTCCAGTACGCAGCCGCCAACCCGGTGGTGCTCATCGACGCCGACGGGCGCCTGCCCAGCCTGGCCGACGTCAACCGCAACCTCAGCCGGGTCAACCGATACGCGACGATCATGATGGGGCCCGGGGCCATCGCCATCAAGGGGCTGTCCGACGGCCTGACCGACGTCGCCGTCAGCTACATCACGAACGACGGCAAGGGCGCTGAGAAGGCCGAGAAGCTCGCCGACGACGTCATCACCTCCAACATCCCGGGCGTCGGGCTGGTGAAGACGGTCGTCGAGGGCACCAAGGAGGTCGCCGAGCACATCGACGCCGCGCAGGAGGCCAAGAAGCAGGGCAAGTCCCTGGAGGCCGCCGGCCACTACGTCGACGCGGGCCTGGCGGGTTTGGAGACCGCGACGGTCGTCGCGGGTGACCTGGTCACGCTGGGAGAGGGCGGCAAGCTGCACGCCAAGGTGGTCGACCCCACGCGGGCGCCGAAGGTGACCAAGACGCGAACGGCGGCGCCACACACACCTGCGGTCAAGGAAGCCGCACCCGTACCACCGCCGAAGCAGGCGCCGCCCCTCCCCGCCGACTCGCCCGTGAACAAGCCGATGACCCAGGAGGCCAGGGCCACCTACATTCACGACCGTTACGGTGAGGCGGTCGTCGGAGGTCCGTTGACGGCCAAGAAGTTCGAGGTCACCGCCAACACCAAGCTGGACTCCCGGGTCGCCGACCACTACAACGCGTCGACCGGCACCCTCTACGAGTTCAACACCACCCCATGGAGCCAACTGCCGGCGGACGCGCTGAAAGAGAAGGTCGACTTCAAGGTCGCGCAGGTCGGCAAGGACGTGCAACTACGGGCAGAGGGCAAGATCCAGCAAGCCGTGTGGTACGGCACCGAGGCGCTGCCGACAACCGGCGAGGGCAACCGGCTGCGGCAGGCGCTCATCGACGTAGGCATTCAATACCAGGTGGTGCCGCTCCCGCCGAACCTGGCCAACCTGCGTCCGCCGGTGTATTGAGAGCACGTCTGCGCGGAACACGAGGCTCCTCACGCCGGCAGGCGGGCAGCCATGCTCCGGGCGCGGGATGGCCTCGGTGCGACGCCGACCGGTGCCGGGCCGGGCCGCACCGAGGTGCCTGGGCGACAGGACTACGGCTGGCCGGCCAGCACCAGCTCCCGCAGCAGCCGGTCGAGTGTCGGGGCGTCCAGGCCACCCGGCCAACCGCGGAGCAGGGCGCCTCCCTTGGCTACCAGCACGACGGCCGGCGGCTCCCGCACCGCGTACGAACGCCAGATCGTCTGCTGGTCGTCCAGGACGACCGGATATTCCACATGGTGAGCGCGTAGGTAGTCCTGGACCTCGTCGGCCTGGTCCGCGCCGGCCACGCCGACGAAGAGCACCCGGTCCCGATAGCTGCGGGCAAGCTCACTGAGGGCGGCCTGGCGGCTGGCGCAGGTGGTGCACCAGGAGCTGAAGAAGGTGAGCACGACGGGACGCTGCGCCCACAGCTCGGCGGCAGCGAACGGTGTGCCGTCGGTCAGTGCGCCGGTGAAGGCCGGGGCGGCCGGGGCGGTGCTGGGCGCCGGGCGCAGCGCCAGATCGGCGGGGACCGGCCCGGGCAGCGCCGCCGCCCCTCCGGCGGGTGCCAGCGCGGGCTGTGGCTCGGGTGTGCTGCATCCGGCCAGCAGCGCTGCCGTTAGCAACAGCGGCAGAAGTGCCTGCCTCATGACGGGACCACCGCCGCCAGCGCCCGGCCCTCGCTGCTGTCCGGCGTCAGGTCGAGCGCCTGCCGGCCGTCCACCTCCAGCCGGTAGGAGGCCCGCTGCGGCACGCGCACTCCGACGGCGAACTCGCAGTAGGTGGGCAGGCGCTCGACCCCCAGGTCCTCGGCGAAGGCGGCCACCGCAGTCCCCGCCGGCAGCTGCCCGCTGGCCAGCGCCGCCCCGTCCGGGTCGAGTACGCGGAATGGTGCCCGGTTGTGGAAGTGCTGGTACGGACCGGTTCCGGCGCAGTCCACGCCCGCGGCTCGGATGTTGATGTCGCGAACCAGGACCCGGACGGTCGTCGGGGAGACCGCCTCCTGGGCGGCACCGACGGCGCCGCAGCCGGTCGCGACGGCCAGCAGCAGGGGCAGCACAGTTATGGTGCTTCGCCGCACGTCATCCTCCTTCCGTCCGCCTGCCGGGTCCGTGGCGGCAGGCCGCCGCGGACCCGGCAGGAACGGGGTCAACCTCGGGCGCCGGTCAGGACTTCTCGACCCGGCACTGCTTGGTCACCGTCTTCGTCGGGTCGCTCTCCGAGGTCGCGGTGAGCTTCACGACACCGGTGTTCCCGGCGGCGGCGGTGGCACCCACCGACACCTTGACCGTGGTGGCCTTGCCGAACTCCGCGGTGGCGAGCTGGTTGGGCAACCAGGTCCGCCAGCCCTTTCCGGCCACCTCCGCTGACAGGCGGTAGACGTCCGACTTCAGGTACGCACTGGCGTTCTCCGGGTGCTGCTGCCCGCCGGCCGAGTACGAACCGGTGTTGGTCAGCTCGAACGAGCAGGTCACCCCGCGATTGGTCGGCTTGCCGCCGCCGGTCACCTCGCCCTTGCCCAGCAGCACGCCGTGACTGCTCGGCCCGCCGGTGCCGTCCAGCGAACGCACCGCCACGGTGTAGGAAAGTGAGCCGGCCGAGTCCCGCTTGAGGTCGATGACGTAGAAGTGCAGCCGGTTGGCCTCGTCGACGTACTCGTACTGGCTGCCGGTGCCCGCGCCGGCGTGGAACAGCGCGTCGGAGAGCTGCCGGTAGTCACCCATGGTGATCTTCTGCGGGGTACCGTCGGGCCGGTAGAAGTCAATCATGTCGATGTCCTGCGGGTTGGCGTCCACCACCCACTGAAACGGCGCACTGTCGGCGTTCTTCGTCTTGCTCAGCAGCACGCCACTGTCCGGGGTGAAGGAGTCGGCGCCCATCCGGTCGACGACCTCGACGGTGTAGTTGTTGAAGTTGCCACCGTCGCACAAGGGGTCGGTGCTGACACCACACGTCGGCGACAGGTCCTTGTTCAGCGCGATGTTCACGCCGCTCAGACCCTTCGGGCCGGCGTCAACCGCCCGGGCCTTGACCTGCGCGACCACCATGCCCGAGGAGGCCAGCGACTCCCGCGACAGCCGCAGCACGTGCTCCTCACCGAGCAGGCCGATCTTGAGCTTGTCCCGCAGGGTGTGCAGAGAGCCCATCGAGCCGCCGTTGGTCGGCGGGATCTGCCAACGGGTGTGCGGACCGCCCGGGCCGTTGAACGACCCGCGAGACATCATGCTCCAGATCCCGGTGTACGCCCTGCGCAGCGGTTCGCCATATGGATTGTTGTAGTTGTCGCCGATACCCAGCAGATGGGTCAGCTCGTGGGCGTAGACGCCCATGCCGGAACTCTCCCCCTGCGTCGAGGAGCCGCCACCGGCGTTCGGCCACAGCGTCGCCGCCGCCCTCCACGAGGTCCAGTCCACGTAGCGGGTCTTCGCCCAGTTCGGCAGGTTGGGGTCCGGGGGGCCCCAGGCGTCCGGCACGTCCTCCTTGTTCTGGAAGATCATCTGCCCGAACTCCTGCCAGGTCGACGACTCGTCCTGGCCGGCGCTGAGGATGAACACCAGCTCGTACTGATTGGCGACCTCCTCGCCGACCGCCGCCCGCCACGCGCCCAGGCCGTCGGTGCGGATGTTCTTCCCGCAGACGTCGCCGCTCGGACAGGCGCCCGGGTTGAACCCGTTGTCCAGCCCGTACTGGTAGGACTTCGCCGGCATCTGGTACGGCCCGAACCCGGAGAGGTCGACACCGTAGCGGCCGTTGGAGTCCTGCATCCAGTACTCGTGCAGGGTGTGGCCCTTGTTGAGGGTGTTCGGAGTGTTCAGGAAGTCCTGGTAGAACTTCGGCACGTCCGCCCGGGGAATGTTGGTCGCGACGGACTGGGGGTTGCCGAAAACCGTCGAACGCGCCGGCTGGGAGACCGCGAACGTCTCGTCAGGATAGTCGAGCGCCACCAAGGCGATCTTGAAGTTACGGACCGAGCCCGACACGCTCGGGTCGGCCCAGTTCTTGCCGGGCACGGCCTTGTAGTCGTTCCAGGTCATCGTGTCCGGGTTCTGCCAGGCCTGCGGGTCGAGGACCTGGAACGGCGCGGTGCCGCCGGCCGGGTTGGCCGGGGCGGCGGCGGCCTGCGCCGCCCCGGTCGCCACGAGCGTGGTCACCACGGCTGCGGCCAGCACGGCCCGCCTCAGCCGGGTTCGGTGGGGGGTAGCACGGTGCACGGAACCACCTCTCGTCGGAGGAAAACGCGGCGCTGGCGTCCCGGTGGGGGTATCCGGGGGGAATACCTGTCAGCAGGCCGCGCAGCGAATCTAGGAGGGCGGGCCGGTGCCGGTCACCGTGCAGATGTCGGCAGGTGGGCCGGCGACTTCCGACACCTGAAGGACCGGCGCCCACCGGCGGATCAGCCAGGGCCAGCCCCGGAAGCCGGTCCGGCTGTTGCCGCGAGGGCCCGCAGCACGTCCCGGCGCACCCGGTCGGCAGCAGCCCCGGACAGGGGTCCGCGCGGTGGGCGGCACCGCCCGCCGAACCGCCCGGCGCACTCCATGGCGAGCTTGACGGCCTGCACGGCTTCCGGCCGGGAGGCCCAACCGAGGATCGGGTGCAGCTCGGCGTAGAGCGGTAGCGCCCGGCCCAAATCGCGGGCGACGCACAGCTCGTACAGCCGCGCGGCGTGGCGGGGCAGCGCGTTGGGCAGGGTGGCGACCCATCCCGTGGCGCCGCAGAGCACCAATTCGAGCACCACGTCGTCGGCGCCGACCAGCACGTCGACGTGCGGGCAGAGGTCCCGCAGGCGATGCAACCTGCGTACGTCACCGGTGACCTCCTTGACCGCGACGATCCCGTCGATCTCGGCGACGGTCGCCAGCAGGTCCGGTGTGAGGTCCATCCGGGTGTCGTACGGTTCGTTGTGGGCGATCACCGGCAGGCCGACCGCCGCCACCTCCCGGTAGTGGGCGACCACGTCGGCGGCGCGGGCGGCGGGCCCGTCGGGTGGCCGCGCGAGCACGCTGTGGGCGCCGGCCTCGGCGGCCTGCTCCGCCCAGCGGCAGGCCTGCCTGCTTCCGTAGCCGCCGACGCCGGGCACCACCGCGCAGCCGGGCGGCGCGGCCTCCACCGTCGCCTTCACCACGGCGGCCCGCTCGTCGTCGGAGAGAGCCTGGTACTCCCCCATCGACGCACACGGCGCGATCCCGTGGCACCCCTCGGCGGCGAGCCAACGGACGTGTTCCTGGAGCTGGTCGAAGTCGACCGACAGGTCGGCGCGAAACGGCGTGGTGATGGCGACCAGCACGCCCCGCCAGGGCCTACCAGTTCCCACTCGGAAATCCCCTTTCCGCGCCGGAACGCCCACCCTCTCACCCGCACTGTGCGCGCTGCCGCTGGTGCGCTCCGTACCGGAACCCTAGGAACGCTGTCGCCCCCGGTCTTCGGACAGGTGCCGGAACAGTGGCGTTGCCGCCCGTCTCTTTGTCGTGACTTTCGACAGTGGAACTTGCGCGATCATCCACCGCACCGGAGGGTAAGGACTGGCCGCCGCGCGATCCCTGTCACGCAGCGCAACCTGGGGAGTTTAATGCACGGTGAGCTCCAGCGAATCGCCGACGCCGTCGCCGCCCGGGTGGGGCGACCCGCCCTCATCGAGGACCGGCGGCAGCGGGTGGTCGCCTACAGCGAGCACGACGGCCCGATGGACGACGTCCGCCGGACGTCCATCCTGCGCCGGCAGACGACGCCGGAAGTGATCGCCTGGTTCCGAGGCATGGGCGTGCTCACGGCACACGCGCCGGTCCGCACCCCCGCGTGCGCCGAGCTGGACCTGCTGGCGAGGGTTTGCGTGCCGATCCGGCACGACGACCTGCTGCTCGGCTTCGTCTGGTTCATCGACGCGGACGGTTCGATGACTGACGCCGACATCGCCAACGCGACCGGCCCCTTCACCGACCTGTCGCTGGCCCTGTACCGGGAGAACCTGCTCGGTGAGCTCGCCTCGCAGCGGGAGACCGAGGCCACCCGCACCCTACTGGTGGAGAGCCGGCAGGCGCGCGAGCACGCGGCGCGGGCGCTGCTGGAGGAGGGCGTGGTGGCCGCCGACGGGTCGACCGTCGCGCTCGTCGCCCAGCTCGTGCCGGCCGGCGGGCGGCAACCCGACGAGGTGGCCCGGATCGCCCTGGAACAGGCCTTGGTCACCACCCGCCGGTGGATCGGAATACGGGAGACGCTGCACCTCGTCTGGCACGACCACGGGGTGCTGCTGGTCTGCGGCAACCGGGTCGCCGGCCGCCCCTCGCCGGAAGCTTCCGCCGGGCACCTCAACGAGGCGCTGGGCACCGCGACCCGGGGCCTGGCCTCGGTGGACCGGACCGTGACCGGGATCGGCCAGCCACGCGCCGGGCTGTCCAGCGCGGTCGAGTCCTACCAGGAGGCAGCGCAGGCCGCCCGGGTCGGTACGCAACTTCCCGCGCTGGGCCGGGTGGTCTCCTGGGCCGGCCTGGGCATCTACCGGGTGCTGTCTCAACTGGACAGCCAGCATCTCGACGTTGCGGGCGTCCATCCCGGCGTGGAGCGGCTGCTGCGCGACGACTCCCACCAGGTGCTGCTGGAGACCCTGGAGGCCTACCTCGACCTGGCGGGCAACGCGCATGCCACCGCCGAAAAGCTCCGACTGCACCGGACCACCCTCTACTACCGGCTGCAACGGGTGGAACAGCTCGCAGGGACCGACCTCAAGGACGGCAACGAACGGCTGTGCCTGCACCTGGCTATGAAGCTCGGCCGGCTGACCGGCCACTACCGCACGTCGTGACGCGGCCGGCCAGGTCCGCCGGCCATATTGGCTGCGTGCTTGACACCGTCAGCGAGACATGGGTGGACGCCGGCTGAACGACCACTGATGTGTGTCATCGCACCCTCAGCCACCGTGCTGACCGAGGCGGGCGTCGGTCGAGTTGATCATTACCCTCCGCAACCATGCGGCATCACCGGGCAACTTCACCAGGGTTCCGGGGTGGCCAAGGTGTAGTCGGTCGCTTACAGTAGATCTGCTTAGTCACGGGGGAGATTTATTTGATGGCTAGTATGCATGCGTCTCGCACGCTGCTCCACGGAGCCTGTTCAACCGGGCACCAGGCATTCGGGCAGAGCGGCCCTGCCTGGTCCGGCCCGCGATGGGTGTGCGGGATTCACTGGTTGTGTTGAGGTTCCAGCTCTGGCTCGAGCCTGTCGGCGCCACACCAAGTTATCCGCCATGCGTGCCGGGCTCCCGGGCGCAAATTCCTGGCACCCACACGGCCTGATCCTGCTGACGCCGAATTCGTCGGCACCGCGCCAGTTGGTCGTTCGCACCTTCGCGTCTCTCCAGGTACGACAGATCCTGTTTAATGCGGCCTTTGTTGTGCGCCAACACGAGGTAGGTGTTGTTAGACGCGCGCACCCGCGAGGCCGCCTTTCTTCGTGCCCTTTTTAGGGCAACCAAGTGCGTCTCAATAAATAGGACACATCCTTGCCAGCGGCAGTCTGCTGTGGTTCGATTCCAATCGGATTGGCCGGGGTAGATGTCCCAGATGATTCCCGGCTCTCCCTGGACTTCGGATGGGGGTGATCATCATGACCAAGTACATCAAGCCGACCATCAAGAAGGTTGGCAGCAGCGCCGTCCTGCGCGGCAACGGCTGATAGCCCTCTGAGAGTGGACCACTATTGCCCGGGCAATAGTGGTCCACTCGCCGAGCGGCACGGTGAAGTGTTCCCTGCATGCAAACTTGAAAGGACGGCTGTGCGGCCCCTACGAGAAGGTCACTTCCGGAGACTCAGGTTTGTCGAAGGTGACTTCGGGTTGCTGTGGTTCGGCAGCACGATCAGCTCGTTCGGGACCGCTGTCACGACCGTCGCCTTTCCTATCGTCGCGCTTGTCAACCTCAAAGCCACCACATTCGAGGTCTCGCTGGTAACCGCTGCTGGCGTCACCGCCTGGCTTCTGCTCGGCCTGTCGGCCGGCGTGTGGGTGGAGCGCACCGAGCGCCGCCGTCTCATGATCGCCTGTGACATCGTGCGTGCTCTGGCCCTGGCAACCGTCCCCATCACCCTCGCCGCCGGGGCGTTGACCGTTGCGCACCTCGTCATCGTCGCACTGATCATCGGTACCGGCTCAGTCCTGTACGACGTCGCGAACCAGACCTATCTCCCGTCAGTCGTGCCGGCACAGGATCTCGTGTCGAGCAATAGCAAACTCCAAGCCAGTCAGTCCGCGGCCCAGACTGCCGGCCCAGCGCTGAGCGGCGTCATCGTCCAGTTCATCGGAGCCGCGCTCAGCCTGTTGATCGACGTGGGAACGTACGTGCTGTCGGCGCTGATGTTGCTGCGGGTGCGTCACCGGGAGGCTGCGCCGCAGCGCAACCCGTCCGAGCGGATGCTGCCGCAGATTCGCGAGGGATTGCGGTACGTATGGAATGACCCTGTCTTTCGACCGCTTCTGATCGTCGTGACCGGACTGAACCTGTTCGGCTCCGCCTTTGACACGTTACTCATACCCTTCCTACTCCGCGACATGAAGATGCCGCCGGCGCAAATCGGTGCACTATTGGCACTCGCTGGGGTGGGGGCCCTCCTGGGCGCCGCTTTCGGGCCGCTGCTCACCCGCAAGGTCGGCAGTGCCCGCGCCATCATGATCGCCGCCGTCGTTGGCCCGTGGCTTGGATTGCTGGTACCCGCCAGTCGGGTCGGTTGGGGGTTGGGCTTCTTCGTGATCGGGCTGGTCGGTCGAGAAGCCGGCATCGCCATGTACAGCCTGCTCGCACGCAGCTTCCGACAGATGACCGCACCTCGGCATCTGCTGGCTCGGATCACGGCGACCGTCCGATTCGTGTCCTGGGGAGTCCTCCCGATCGGGGCGGTGGGCGGTGGCGCGCTGGGTCAATTGATGGGGATTCGCTCTGCCATCTGGGTCATCTGTATCGCCTTACTTTTCACGCCGCTGCCGCTCATGCTCCTGTCGGTGCGAAAACTGCAGCAGCTCATCGACGAGGGTTCCGCAACCGGCGGTGCTGCCTCACCAAGAACGGCAAGCGTCCACAGCGTCAGTGGAAACGGCGACAAGAGATGACCCATGGCGGGGAACGCTCCGGCCGAAATCGGCAATACCGGCGTCTGAGGAACGGGAGCGACTTATGTGCGGTCTAGCGGCTGTGGCAAGAGTGGGTGCCGACCTGCCCGTTGGTACCGGGACTGTCCTCGGCAACATGGCGAAGGCGGTGGGACATCGCGGCCCCGATGCGGAGCAGTTCTTCTTGGACGGACCGGTCGGTCTGGGATTCCGGCGGCTCGCGTTGGTCGGCCCCGACAGCGGGGATCAGCCGCTGTTCAGCTCGGGCAAACAGATCGTCCTGATCGCCAACGGTGAGGTCTACAACCACCGGGAGTTGGAGCGCCGCAATGGGATGCGGCTGCGTACCAGCTCCGACTGCGAGGTGCTCGCCCACCTGTACGCCCGGGACGGTGTGGACTTCCTACGCGACGTGGTCGGGATGTTCGCCATCATTCTCTGGGACAAGCGGACGAACCGCCTGGTACTGGCCCGCGACCGGTTCGGGATCAAGCCGCTCTACTACACCCGAACCAACGGCATGGTTCTCGTGGCCTCCGAGATCAAGGCCCTGTTCCAGCACCCGGATTGTCGCCGTGAACTCGATTGGCACAGCACCCTGGCTGATCAATCAGTGAATGGGGCGCCGTACCTCACCAGCGCGCCCATCAACACCTGGTTCCGGGACATCGAATCCGTGCCCGCTGGCGGGCTGGTTGTTATCGACCTCAACACGGGTGAAACGCGACAGCACAGCTACTGGCGTCTCCCCACCTTCGACGGAGATCTCGACCTCTCGAACGAGGAGTTCATCTCTCGATATCGGGACCTGCTCGGCTCGGCCGTGAGCGATGCCGCCACCGCGGATGCCGAGCTGGGCATGTTCCTCAGTGGTGGTATCGACTCGGCAGCCGTGGCGGCTCTCGCGGCGGCGCAGGGCAAGAATCTGCACACCTTCACCGTCCTGAGCGGCAGCACGTTGACCAACGGTGATGCGGAGTTCGGCCACCGGGTAGCGCGGAGTCTCGGCCTCCCCAACCACCAACTGTTCTTCGACGCCGACGCGGTGCCTGGTGTCGACCAGTGGAAACGGCTCCTCTGGCTCCTCGAGACACCCCTGTGTGGTCCGGAGCAGTTCTACAAGTACGAGCTGTACCGGTACGCCAAGCAGGTCCGACCCGAACTACGCGGGATGCTGCTCGGCGCGGGCAGCGATGAGTACAACGGCGGGTTCTCCACCCTGCTGTGCCTGGAGCCGGACTGGCCGGGCTTCGAAGCGGGCATCCAGCAGATGGCACGGGCTTCGGCTCTGCATCGTCAGCCCGGCCTAACCCGCTGGTGGGACTACCCGGAGGGGGCGCTGCTCACCGACGACCTTCTGCTGGGGCCCGCTCGGGACATCCTCGAGGACGCCTACTCGGCGTACGTCTCGTGGCGCCACCGGCACATGCAGCAGTACAACTGCTGGCACGAGGACCGTACGGCTGCCGGTAACGGGGTCGAGGCGCGAGTGCCCTTCCTCGACCACCGAATCATCGAACTCCTCGCCGGGATTCCCGCCCAGCGTCGGGCCGAACTGCTGTGGGACAAGCGGATCCTCCGTGACGGCTTCCGGGACCTGTTGGAGCCGGCCGTAACCGGCCGCCCGAAGGTGCCCTTCTACTACGGCGACGGGGCCGGGTTCACCCATCGCACCATGGTTCGGATGCTGGCCCAGGACGGAGACGCGCTCCTGGAGGAGGCGCTCGCCGCTCCCGGAGCCCGCGACCTGTTGTCGCCACAGGGGTTGCGCACGATGCTGCGGCGGCTGGAAACCGAGCCGGAACCGTGGGACGTCGAGTTTATGCTCCGGCTGGTCAACGTCGGCCTGTTGGACCAGATGGTCCGCGAGCTTCCCGCCGTTCCACTGGATGCGCCGTCGTACCGGGTGCTATCGGCACTGGCTGTCGCCGATTGGGATCGCGACGCTCCCGCAGTGATGCGTCAGCTGCGCCATCGCCCGCAACCGACGCCTGAATCGGTGATCGACCTCGCGCCCGAGGTGCTGCTGGTTCAGACGCCGGACGATCCGGACCGGCTCTTCATTGCCCTCAACGGAACATTCGAGTTTGTTGCCGAACGAGACGAGGACGCCGCCTGGTGGGCGTTCCTCCGGGAGGTCGACGGCAAACGACCGGTTGCCGAAATCCTCGACGTGTGCGGCGGCGTGGAGTTCGCAGCTGTCGAGAAGACTCTGTCCGATGCCCTCGATGCGGGCGTTCTGAAGATGGTCGGAACATGAATCAGAAGTTCTCTGAGTACGTCGACGTCCTGCGGGAGCACAGCTTGCTGCCGTCGTCCACCCGGTGCGTCTTCGTCACGGGTTCGTTGGCTCGAGGATGGGTCCACGAGACGAGCGACATCGATCTCGTCGTGGTGTCGGCCGAGCCCTTCGCGGATGATCGCTTGGCGGAGATCACCGTTGTCCTCGAACCCGATTCGTTGGGACTGGCCGCTTTTACCCATGAAGGTCGCCGCGGCGAGGTTAAGTACTGGCTTGACACTCAGGTCGACCAGTTGTTCGGCAAGGTGAGCCGGAAGGCATTCGACGAAGATCAGCGGATCGGCAGCCGACTCACCGAGGTGGAGGAGTTCTTTCTCGGCCGGCTGGGCACCTGCATACCGATCCTTGGCGAGGACTGGCTCCTGCGGCGTCAACAGGATCTGCAGGAGTCGGCCTTCCAACGGTTCATGATCATGCAAGCGTTGAACAATTCAGACCGCGCAGCCGACGCCGCCTTCGGGCTGATGGCGAGCGGCGAGGCGGACGGCGCGGTCCTGGCAGCCAGGCAGGCGTTCGGGTGGTCGATGGAGGCGCTCCTCATCAGTCATGGTGAGTACAGCGTCGACATGAAGTGGCGACCGCGCAGGATGCGTGCGGCGGCCCCCAGTCTGGTTTCCTATGAGCAGTACTGGTCAATCGAGACCATGCGTGAATATTCGACGAACAACCCCGGCGAGTGGGTTGAAACAGTCGTCGAGCTGTGTAAGGAACTGAGCATGGAAATAGAGGTGTGAAGTGTTGCGGCTCAGCTCAGTTCCTAGACGCCACCGGCTGGTGAGGATGCGAAAGTTCGCGGGATCGCTTTTGATCGCGGCACCGAACCCTGCTGACAACATAGAGCTCAACGACTCCGGCGCGTTGATGTTCCGGGCCATCGACGGCAAGCGTTCCGTGGCAGAGATAGGCGAGTTGGTGGCCGCGGCGTTCGGCATTCCGGTCGACGAGATAATGGATGATGTTGCCGAGTTCGTCGCTGACCTGGGTGAGCGGAGGATCGTCGACCTGTTTGAGGCCTCAGACGCGGCACCCACCTCGGTGGACCGCTAATGGAGCCCTATCGGAGCACGTTCGACAACTGGAACGAACGGGCCAGTGTGCGCACCAAGCCGCGTCGATCACTGGACGACCCGCGCGACGTCCAGCTGTTCTTTCCCCCAGAATTTGTTCCGGCGGTGAGCCACCCGCTGGTCGCGGCACGCGGTCCTGAGGCGGCTCGGCGGATCCTCCTGCACTCCCTGTACCAGTATCTGCACTTCACCACGGTGCTGGAGCAGGTTGCCGTTCTGCCGGTCACCTGCGGCATCGCCACGGGGATCAGCGGGATTGACCTGCCTGCCGCGATGCGAACGGACGCCTTCAAGATCACCACGGATGAGGCATGGCACGCCCAGTCCGCTCACGAGTTCATCACGCACGTGTCTCGCGCCGTCGAGGTTCCCGCGGACACTGTCGTCGAGCCTCAGTTTGTACGGCGGTTGTCGGAAGTGCGCGAGACGTTCGACGTGAACTCTCGCTACCTTGTCGACCTGATGTTCGCGGTGGTGAGCGAAACGCTGGTCTCCGGGCTGCTCTCGGATATTCCGAAGGATCACCGACTGCCGGGTCCGGTGCGCGCGATCGTCGCCGACCACGCCGCGGACGAGGGTCGACATCACGCATATTTTCGTAAGGTTCTCGAACGGGTGTGGCCACAGTTGTCGCTGCAGGAGCGCCGGATGATAGCGCCCAGAGTGCCGGAGTTCATCCGAACCTTCCTCGATCCAGACAATGCGGCAGTGGCGTCAGCTCTGACCGCTACCGGTTTCCTCCGCCCTGACATCGACGAGATTCTTCGGACGTCTTATCAACCTGAAGCGGTTCTGAACAACACCCGTGAGGCATCCCAGGCCACGGTGCGGAGTTTTTCGCAGGTCGGGGCGATGGAAGATCCCGAAGTGCAGGACGCGTTCCAGGCTGCGGGGTTGTTGATTAGCCGTTGAGCCAGCGTTTACGACAGCGGAAAGGGGCCGGTCGCGATGCGCGATAAAAGACCGTTCAGTGAAGGGCGTCACCCATGAGAGAGGAGGAGCCGCCGCGCAGAGGCACCCTGGTTGCGGTGGTGGGCCTCGACGGCGCAGGTAAGACGACCCAGGTCCATGCCCTCGGCGACTGGCTCGCATCGCGCGGAGTGCCGGCCATGGCGCAGACGAGCGTATCGATGGCACCAGTACGTGCAGCGCTCACGAAAATTGCACACGAAGACGGGTTCTCCGATCATCTCGACATGATTGGAGCCGAGACCATGCGGCTGATCTCGGCGTGCTCCAAACTGGCCAGGGTCGCCGCCCTGCGAGAGTCCCTGCGTCACAGCAGCGACCTGGTGATCCTTGACCGATACACCTACTGCCAGTACGCGCTCGCCGTTGCTCAGCGGGTCGGCAGCGTGACTTTCCTTCGGCGAATGTTCGCTGGTCTTCCCCGTCCGGATCTGACCATTTTTCTCGACGTGGATCCGGAAGCCGCGGCGCGGCGAATAAACGATCGTGGCATCGACACCGAGGACGTGGTCTTTCTCAAGGAGTTCCGGGAGGC
This sequence comes from Micromonospora luteifusca, assembly GCF_016907275.1. Lineage (NCBI taxonomy): Bacteria > Bacillati > Actinomycetota > Actinomycetes > Micromonosporales > Micromonosporaceae > Micromonospora > Micromonospora luteifusca. Next base: position 6,089,492 of record NZ_JAFBBP010000001.1, on the reverse strand, counting down.
GTACCGTTCGCTTCCCGAATTTGATGATTTCGTGGTCGTTGATGGTAATGGCACACGAGAGCACGTGGCGGGGCTTCTGCGCGCGACGCTCCGATCGGCCTTCCCGGACAGATTTGAGAAGGCCGCCTAGGCGCAGAACATGACACGGATTTCACGATCAGATGATTTCCGCGGTAAGTGAGTGGCTCCAGCATCGATCCAACCCCAGCTGAGGAGAGAATGTGAACAGGTATCAGGGCGACACCATTGAGGACGGCATGTTCAGCCGGATCGGAACCTGCCACATGCACGTCGACGCCGGTGGATTCGCCGCTGCCGTCGACATCGCGAAGATGCTCGATGCCAAGCACCCCGTGCCGTGCAAGGCGGTTCCTGTTGTGGACCTGGTTAGTGGGCCGCAGCGCAAGCAGTCACCGGACGCCTACGCGGAACACCACCCCGCGCACGACAAGGATCCACAGGCTGACTCCTTCGCCTCGGTCTACCTCGGCGACGTGGCGCGGCTCTCCCTGGTGCCAGCGATCCTGAACGACGTCTACTTCGCGTACCCCCACGCGATCGTGGAGCTGGAGCAGGTGAGCTTCGCGATCACCTGGGACGGTCAGCCGAAGACGGTGCAGAAAGAGCACGACAGCGTGAAACTCGACGTGCCGGGTGCCCGGCAGATCGTCACGCAGGTGTCGTACGAGTACCACCACGGCTTCAACCTCGACCGGAGCGCCCCGCAGCCCGACCTCGACCAGTTGGTCGAGCATCTGGCCGGACGCGACGTCGAGTTCGGCAGCATCTACGTGTTCGATCGCGGCGACCAGCTCGCATACCGAACAAACTGCTTCACCGCGGGTGGGGTTGGCGACAAGCTCATCAAGGAGCGGCAGATTTGCGCCGAGACGGTCGCGGAGCTGACGGGTAACGAGACGCGCGTCAAGACGGTGCTGGAGAAGGTCCTCGGCATCTGGCAGCCCGCACGCTAGTTGAGCGCGACACCCGAGGCTGCCGGCCATACCGTTCCGCGCGGCGGCCGAACGACGACGCGGGGAGCGGCGGACATGAATCGGACGGGGAGCCGGTGAGCGGGACGTTGATTGATTGGTCGAGCACCTTCTATAGATCGCCTGAGTTGGTGACGGGCAGGACGGTGCGGTGCGCGGTCGACGCCCCCCTACCGGCGGTGGCCTTCCTGGAACGTGTCGGTGTGGCGGAGGTCCAGTTCACCGGTGAATTGGCCGCCGCTCACGCCTCGATCCTGTGGGATGAGATCGCGTCGTGGCGCACGTCGGCGGACGGCGGCGCCGGCCCGCCGCTCGGCGAGGAGCTGCTGGCCAACGCGTGTACGGCCGACGGTTTCAAGCGCGCCGCCGAGCTCGGGACGATCGGACTCGGGCTCGTCCGCGGCGAGTTCCTTTTCGCCGTGGCGGTTGCGGCGCTCGTCAACCAACAGTTCGCCGGAGGTGGCACGGTCGCCGACGCGTTGGCGAGCGACGGGGAATGGCGGACTCTCTGCCGGCTGCTGGCTGATCAGCGGCTGCGTCGCATGCTGGCTGAACAGCTCATGTTCATCCTGGACGCGGCGAATTCCGCCTTCCCTCCGTCCGCTCCGGTGTTCGTCCGGTGTTTCGACTACGGCGACGCCTACAGCGGCACCGGCGGCGGCCAGCGTGGCGCGGCCCTGCTGCTAGACCAACTGCCCGAGGCGGTGGGTTTTCTTGCGAAGATCGTTGCCGAGGCGCAGGCTCGTCATGCTGTCCGGTACGTGTTCGCGATGCCGATGGTGGCCACCTACGCGGAGTTGACGGAGACAGTGGCGCTCGCGGGTCGTGGCGGTGTCACCTTCGCGGCGTCTCCCGACGACCTCACTCGGCCGGGCTTCGGGTGGGAGGTCGAGACCCCGGCCGCGTGTCTCTGTACGGGGCTCTGGAGTGACCACCTGAAGCGGGAGTACGGAATCGTCCCGGCGCTGTGTGGGATCGGCACGAATGATCTCACACAGTTCACTCTGGCGCGTCCGCGCCGTAAGCCGGTTCGACTGGTCGACGCGCGTCATGAGGCACACCCTGCGGTCCTGGCACTGCTGGGCAGGCTGGCCGACGACTGCACCGGCCGAGGGATCAGCGCGGTCCTGTCCGGGGCCGCCGGCGAGGACCCCGGATACCGGGCGTTCGCGCGGCAACTCGGTTTCCTGGTGTCCTGCCCGATACCCGCGTTGATGACCGCGGCACACGATCGCCTGACGCCAGTGTTGACGCAGGCGGTGGCGGCGGATCGGCTCGTTGACGCATACGGTGTTGCCGACGCCATCGGGCGGGGGATCAACAGTGCCTGAGTATGAAGCGGCGACCCCCATCGCGCCCGGTGTGGTGCTGGCCCGTTGTCCCAAGCCCCAGAGCCACACCGGCATGGTGACGATGGTGGCAATCGACGCGGGAGCAGGGGGCGTGCTCCTCGTGGACAGCGGGATGTCCGAGTACATGCCGACGGCACTGAGCCCGGCGCTCACCCTGCTCGGCAGAGGCGTCCGGGACGTGACCGCGGTGTGCAGCACACACGGCCATCGTGACCACACGGGTGGCAGCCCGGCGATCCGCGAGGTCAGTGGTGCGCGTTCCTACTTCTCCCCGCACGACACTGACCTCGCCGGTTTCGCGCCCGACGTGCCGGTGTCCGGGGGTGACCGGATCATCCGGGGCGACATCACCCTCGACGTGATCGAAACGCCGGGGCACACTGCCGGCAGCGTCTGTTTCTACGAACCGGTCCGACGACTGCTGATCGTCGGCGACAGCGTGCAGGGCACCGGATCCGCCCGGAAACTCCCGGTCTACTACGGCTCCGGCCGCCAGTACCGGGCCAGCATCCGCAGTCTTCTGAAACTGCGGATAGACCTGATGGTGGTCGGTCACCCGCTGGAATGGCAGGGGGGCCGCACCAGTGTGTTTCGGGGTGCCGACTGTCAGGGAATCCTCACCGCCAGCCTGCGAGCCTCGGAGGTGATCGCGGCGGCGACCGAGGCGGTGCGACGGGCGTCGCTCACCACCGACCTCCTAGCGAGTCGTTCGGCGATTTTGAGCCGACTGGCGGCCGCACCGACCTTCGCGCATTTCGATCCCGGTGAGCCTGTTGAGGAGGACACTGACGCGACGCTCCTCAGCGAACTGGGTGACGTGACGGGCTCCGGGAAGCCCTGACTCAACCAGGGTTGGCGGTTGTCACCAACAACTCCTCGATGGCGAGGGTGGCCATCTCCGCTCGTTTCCTGCTGCAGAAGGCCGTATCCACGAGGATCGTCAGCGCGCCTCCGTCGCGTACCATGATCAGGAATTTGATGTTTTGCTGCCGAATGCCCTCCTCCCAGCGGAAGACGGTTGCCGACCGCAGGTCCGCGATCTCTGCGGGATCCGCTGCGGCCTCCGCCGGCCGGGTGTCGGTCCGTAGGTCATTGAAGAAGTACGCCAGGTCCACGCTCTCTCCGCGGGCCTGCCCGAGCCGATCGAACAGGGCCTCGAACTCGGCGAAGTCGAACTGCGAATGCCGGTACGCCTGCATCCCGGCCCGCCACGCCTGAGTGACGGTCGTCGCGAGGGAGGATCGGTCCACGTCCAGGACGACCAGTCCGGTCTGCGTCATGTTCGCTACGGAGCGGATCCTCTCCCGTGCCCCGCGATTGCCGGCCGTGAGCTGCATCGCGACCCGGTCCGTGCCCAGCAGGTCGCTCAACACGTGGGCAACGGCCGCCAGCAGGACAGCCGACGTGCCGGTGGAGAGCCGCCGGGCGATCGCATCGGCGGCGGGTTGGATCGCGGCGGACGTCAGGGTGCCTCGCCAGAACCGTGGATCGTCCGGATCGTGTTCGGGCCGGCGCGCTGCCACGGGTAACAGGTCAACCTTCCGCTCCCAGAAGTCGAGCGCTCGGCGACCGAGCCGTTGACCGGCCTCGGACTGTTCGAAAGCGGCCCTCTCCATTGGCTGCTGGCACTCGTCCACCGGGTCGGGTGGGGCTGCGCCGAGAAGGAATGCGGCGAGGCAGCGATTGACGATGGGAATGCTGTTCGCGTCGCAGGCCACGTGCGAAGCGGCCCATACCAGGCCGACAGGTATCCCGTCGCGAATGACGATGGCGCTCCGAAAGGGCAGTCCGGCCGGGTCGAATGAGACACCGGCCACGTCGAGCCGCGCGGTCTCGATCGCTGCCTCGTCGTCCCGATCAGTGGTGTCCCAGGCGTCCACCCATCCTGGACCGGTGGTGAGACGTTGGAGGAGCCGTCCGTCCGCCTCCTCGACAATGACGGTCCGCAGCGATTCACAGTGGACGAGAAGCCGGCTGACAGCGGCGAGCACGCCGTCGAGCGTGACGCCAGGCGGCACGATGACGCCGCCGGACTGATTGAGCTGCGCCGTCGCGGGTTCCAGCGTGCGCAGCACGAGGTACATGTAACCCTGGCCCCAGGTGGCTGTGGCAATGCCCGATCGACCCTCGTCCCACCTGACCGTCCAGCGTCCAGTGCTCCTCATCGGGTGCTCTCCAGGAGCGGAACCGCACCGAGCAGGTCGTTGAGCCAGGTCTGCGGCGTTCTGGCGAGGACCCGACGCCTCAGCTCCGCTGATCGGCCAATGCGATCCGACCGGCCCATCCGGTACGCCCGCCGAATACCACCGGCCGTGTCCGCGACGTCGAACGGGTTCACGCTGATCATCAACCCGGGAAACTCGCTCATGATCCCGGCGTTCTCGGAAACGATCATCACGGGATCCGCGTCGCTCAGAATCGCCGCCTCCTTCGCGGTGATGTTCAGCCCGTCGAAGGTGGGTGTCACCATCACACCATCCGCGACGCTGAGCGCAGCCAACGCGAGGGCCCGGTCGGGGGTCGCCGCATCGGGAGAGACGAACAACTGGACAGGCTCCCGGCCGGCCCGGCCGAACTCCGCGTTGATGCGCTTCGAAACGCGCAGACAGTCGTCAAGGTAGAGGCGATATTCCGGCATCCAGTCCCGGGTGGGGGTGAGCACCCAGGGAAACCAGACGTGGTCCGCCACGGTGGGGTTGTCAGTCAGGAAACGCTCGACCGATTGCAGGCCGCGCAGCGGGTTCTTCCACAGATCCGCCCGCTCTACACGGGTGAGCATCCACCGGCCGGCCGCCTCGTCGCGCAGGTGCGCCCGCCACCACTCGTACCGCGGGTCCAGCGTCTCGACCAGCAGATCGTCGCGGTCGATCGCGGCCGGTGCGACGACCGTCCGGCACGTCCGATTTTTCCAGCGTACGGCGTCGGGCCGGACCTGCGCGCCGGGCAGCCACCGTGCGCAGCACGCCAGGAACGCGTCCGCCCACCGTCGTGAGTGGAAGCCCACGACGTCGAAGTCCACCAGTGCGGCGAGTAGCGCTTCCCGCACCGCGACGGGCAGCATGCCGAAGTAGTCGGGATCGCACCACGCCACGTGATGGAAGTAGATCAGGGGTGCTTGCGGCGCTTTGCCCGCACGACGCAACATGGCTGCCACAAGCAGCAGGTGATAGTCCTGCACCAGAATGGGGCAACCTGCGGCTTCCTCGGCCAGCGCGGCCGCGAACTGCTCGTTGACCGCCTGATAGGCCGGCCACGCGGCATAGGCCGCACCGTCGAGATCCGCCGCGCTGCTCCGGTCATGAAGGTAGTGCAGCAAGCGGGCCAGTACGCCGACTGAGAAGTCCTCGTAATGGCTCCGGGCGAGGGCGGACGGCACGGCCAGCGGTCGCAGTCTCATCGGCGCCGCATCACCGATACCGGACAGAGGCACCGGGGCAGCCTTCGCCAACGCGCGGTCGGCCTCCGAGCGGGCGGCGTACACCCAGGTGCCGCCGTGTCGGGCGAACGCGGGGAAGACCGTGGGAACCAGGCCGTTGGGGCGGGTCCGGGTGAAGTCGTATCCGGAGGATCCGCGCGGGTACGCCGTCACCGGACCTCGGTTGGAGCAGATGACGATCGGCCGTGCGGTCATTGGTCAGCACCTCGTCTTGACGGGGACCCGGGGGACGAGAAGGACACGCTACGATCACAGCCGTGCTGCCAAGCCCTCACCGCCACTGGGAGGAGTTCGCGCCCCGGATGGCCACAGGTGGCCTGTTCTTTGACTTCGATGGTGTGCTTGCTCCGATCACGCCGGATCCCCCGGCCGCGCGGCCCGTTACCGGCGTCGTGGCGGCGCTTGCCGCACTGTCCCGCCAGGTGCGGACAGTGGCGGTGGTCTCGGGCCGTCCACTCGGCTTCCTGCTGCCCATCTTCGCGGAGCTGCCTTCGGTCGACCTGCACGGCGCCTACGGCATGGAGCACCGGCTCGCCGGCGCCACCGCGGTTGTCCACCCGGCGGCCGAGCAATGGATTCCGGTGCTGCGCGCGGTGGTCGCTCTCGCTCGCCGTGAGCTTCCCACGGATCTGACCATCGAGGACAAGCGGCTGACGGTGGCGTTGCACTACCGCCGCCACCCCCACCTCGCGGCGATGATCGGCGATTGGGCTGTTGCCGCGGGTGAGCGGTTCGGTCTGCGTGTGCACACTGCCCGGATGGCCGTCGAATTCTTTCCGCCGGTCGAGCGCGACAAGGGCACCGTGCTGCGTGACGAGACGGAGAAGCTCGACGGTGCCTGGTTCTTCGGCGACGACCTGGCCGATCTCACGGCCTTTCGCGCGCTGCGGTCGCGATCCTCGGCTGATCCCGGGTTCCGTGACGTGTGCGTCGCCATTTTCAACCCGGAGACCGGGACGGCAGTCTCGCAGAGCGCCGACTTCACGCTGGCCTCGCCGGAATCGCTCCGCGACTTCCTCGTCGAGGTCACACAAACGCCGAGCTGACCCGTCGCCGAAGGAAGCTGCTGTCGGGCGTGGCCCGGTCACGAGCCGAACCCGTGCGCCCGATTGATGGCCAGCGCGTCCTCTTTGATCTGCCGTTGCTCGGGCAGCCGCCCGTACGCCATGCAGTAGACGGGCCAGGTGGACGCGGCCGACCGGAACGACGTGGGCACGAAGCCGCCGACTCCCGTTGCGGCCAGACCTCGTTGGGTGGCCTCGAGGTAGAGGCACTGGCCAACCATCCCGGCGGCGAGGATGGAGGAGGCGACCAGATCGGTGACCGGCGCCTGCCCGCCCGGCAGTGGTACCGAGAGCGCAACGATGTGGTCGGCGGTCACCAGGTGCTGTTGATGAAAGAGGTTGTCCATGGTGAATTTCCCGACGTCAGTGGCCCGGGAGAACAGGGCGCTCTCGACGGGCGGCAGGATCTCGGCCCATCCCAGCGCTCGACTGTCCGCCGCTCCCGCCGTTACCACCGAACGGACGTCCTCGGGTGGTAGGCCGGAGACGAAGGACGCCGCCGACCGCCGCCGCCGCAGTTGGCGTGCCAGGCGGGCGGCAACCTCGGAGCCGGTGCGCACCGGAAGGTCAACCGGGGGGACTTGCCAGTGCGCCAGCAGCCGGCGAGCGAACAATTCCTCGTACTCCCCAACCTCTGCCACCTTCGCGTCCGACGCCAACCGCTCAAGCCACCACTGCGGCTCGCCGGCGACCACGGGCCGCGCGGGCACACCAGACAACTCCGCGATCGGAAAGCGGCCCACCGGAAGTGCGGTGTTTGCGGTCCCGAGGGACAACGCCGTGGCGTCGGTCGCCACCATGCTCGCCCCGATCTGCATGTTCACCAGCGCGTGACCCGCGTCCAGCAGTGTGTATGCGAGCCCGCGCGAGCCGTACTTCCGGACGGAGAGCCAGGGCCGCAGCACGAGCATCACCCGCGGCGCGCTGCGGAACGGCTCGACGCTCGTGGTGACCACCCGGCGGCGGACCAGGTCGACGTGACCGAGCGCTCCGGTCACGTCGTCGTGCGCCCACAACTCGAAGGGGTAGATGGCCCCGGCCGATGGTGATGTCCAGCCCTCACTGTTCCGCAGGAGGATGCCACGCAGCATCTCCAGTGGACCGGCGAACTCCGCGTCACCCGTCCGCAGTTCGACCACGGGACCACGCCCCACCGGGACGGCGATGTCGCGCCAGCGCAGTGTCTCGACGGTCCGGTCGTGCACCAAAAGGTCGCTCCTGTCCGGCCCGTCCCCCGCGTACGCCCTGAAGGTGCTCATCTATGATCCGACTCGCCCGCGGCGACGCCCTGCATGGCCCGGCTCTGTGCGGCGAAGTGTGCCTCCTGAAAGGCTGTCTTCTTTCCGACGGTCCACGCCTGCGAGGCGTGCAGCGGGTCCAGACGGCCTCGCAGCCTGGGCACGACGAACCGGGCGAACAACTCCAGGCTGCGTTGCTGCGCCTCACGTGGTGCCCAGTTCTGGATGCTGATCAGCAGGCAGCCGAAGCCGCCACAGGTCTTCGCCAGCTGGGAGATCTGCTCGACGCACTCGTCCGCGGTCCCCGCCACAATGCCGCCGGCTTCGACCGTTGCGTCGAAGGCCTTCCGTGACGCCTCCGCTGCCCGTGACATCGGCAGACCTTGCGTCTCGATACGAAACTCCTGACGGTGCCGCACCCAGCCGGCGTAGATCTCCTCAAGCGCCTGCTCCCGGCTGTCCGAGACGTGTACCGGGATGGTCAGGCGCCAATTCTCGCGATCCGGCACCGTTCCAGTCCCCTCGGCCGCGTCCTCCAGACGGCTCCACTGCTCGGCGAGGCGGTCGAGACCAAGGCGGTCGCGTCCGGGCCGCACGATGCCCCATGGGGGAGCCGCGTGCGACAGCGCGTTGACGCCCAAGCGTCCGGCCAACTCCATACCGAAGGGGCTGGCGGCGCTGGAGACGACGACCTCGATACCAGCCCGGTCCAGTGGGCCGAGCTGCAGTTGTGCTTCGTGCAGCGCGAACCAGTCGCTCTTGCGGGTAATCCGTCCACCGCTCAGGAGCTCGACGATCACCTCAGTCGACTCTGCGGTTCGGCGGCGGGTCTCGCCCGCGTCGATGCCGAGCATGTACATGTCGCCGACGTAGGAACCGGCGCCGACACCGAGGATGAAGCGTCCGTCCGTGAGGTACTCGAGCAGGCGAGCGCGCTCGGCGACCATGAACGGGTTGTGGTAGGGCAGGCTGACCACGCCGGTCGCCAGCTTGATCCGCCGGGCCAGTTGAGCGGCGGCTGCGAGGAACACCTCGGGGCTGCCGATCAGCGTCCAGCCGCTCGAGTGGTGCTCGCCCACCCAGAACTCGTCGAAGCCGAGGCGATCGGCGAGTTGGACAAGTTCAAGCTCGTACTCGATCAACGAGCGTGGGTCCTCGCCGATGGGATGCATGGGCGAGACAAAGCATCCGAACGTCGTTGGCAGAAGCATCGAGGATTCTCCTTGTCAGAGAGGATGTTCAGGTGCGACGCGGGCTGCGGGTCTCCGCCGGCTCGACGTCGTCCGTTCCGGCTAGCACAGCCACCTGGGTTGGCTCGGGCACGGCCACCGTTTCCGGCAGCGGCGCTGTGGACGAGGCCGACCTCTCGGCGACGAATCGCACGCCAAGCCAGACGAGCACGAAGAGGCCGATGATGATCACAGGGACGTTGGTCATCCGCCAGCCGAGTGCGTTGTAGATCGCGCTGGCCGACAGTGAGGCCATAACTGCGGCACCCGAGGAGACGCCCTCCACCGCGGCCTGGACGCGCCCGCCGCGGCCGGGTGGATAACAGGCGATAAGGTACGCGCTACCGCTGAGGAACAGGAAGTTCCAGCCGAGACCGTTGAGCGCCAGATCAGCGAGGAAGTGGTAGTGCCCGCTGCCGGCGCTGCCGATGACCGCTCCGATGAGCAGAAGAGCGCAGCCGAGTACGGCGACGGACCGCCGCCCGATCCGCTGCATCAGCGCGCCGCTGAAGATCGATGGCGCGAACATGCCGACGAGGTGCCACTGGATGATCGAGGCACCCTGGTGCATCGAGTGGCCGGCCTGCTCGCTGCCGATCGGTCCGACTGCCATGATCATGGTCATCGTGGCACCGGCGACCGTCAGCACCAGCAGCGCTGTGGTGAAGTTGGCGGAGCGGACGACCTCGCGTATCGCAACGGGCTTCACCGACGCATCCTTGGGCTGCGCCTTGGCCACCTCCCGTCCCCGGGTAACCAGCAGGACCAGTGGGATGCTGGCCAGCGACAGCAGCGCCACCATCAGATACGGCCCGGCGAACTGGGTGCTGATGAAGTCGACACTCGCCGTGGCGAGGAACGGCCCGCCGAACGCGGAGAGCAGGCCGCCGAAGAGTACGAATGACAGGGCGCGCTCGCGGTAACCGTCGGGTGCCAGGTCGGCGGCGAGAAAGCGGATGTAGCCCCCGGTTGCCCGGTAGAGACCCACCAGACCGGTGCCCACGCACAGCAGGAAGAACGAGTGCTGAACGACCGCGTAGACCGAGAGGCCGCCACCGACCACGGCCGCCGCCGCTCCAATGATCATGACGGCGCGGTAGCCGATCCTGCTGGTGAGCAAGCCGGCCAGGACCGAACCAACGGTGGCCACGATAGTGATCATGGCCAGGGGCAGGGTGGCTAGCTCGATGCGTGGTGCCAGGTGGAGACCGACGACCGCGGTCAGGGTCAGGTCAATGCTGACCGTACCGAAGTAGAGTGCCTGGCTGAGCGATAGTAACCACGTGGTACGTCCCACGGCGGTGAGCCGGCCCAGCCCGCGAGCTGCCGGGCCGGCGCCGTCGATGTCGGTCTTCACGGTCACTCCCTAAAGGCGTGCGGCGATCGCCGCACGCTGGATCTGGTTGGTGCCCTCGATGATCTGGAGCAGTTTGGCTTCCCGCATCCAGCGTTCCGCCGGGCTGTCCTGCGTGTAGCCGTACGCGCCGAGTACCTGTACTGCGTCAGTCGTGACACGCATGGCGACGTCCGTACTGAACAACTTCGCCTGGGCCGCCTCGACCGACACGTCGTGCCCGGCATCACGGCGCGTCACGGCGTAGTGCAGCAACTGCCGGGCCGCCTGGATCTGCGTTGCCATGTCGGCGAGCAGGAAGCTCACACCCTGGAACTGGATCACCGGCTGACCGAACTGGATCCGCTTCTTCGCGTAGGCGACGGCGTACTCCAGCGCGCCCTGAGCCAGACCCACCGCACATGCCGCCAGGCCGATCCGACCCTGCACGAACACGTCGGAGGCGACCAGCATTCCTCGATTCGGTCGCCCGATCACCCGATCGCGAGGCACAAGGACATCGGTAAAGGTGATGGTCGCGGTCGGCAGCGCGCGTACTCCCATCTTGCGCACCGGGCGATGGACGCTCAAGCCCGGTGAGTCGGCGTCGACCAGCAGGCAGGTGATGCCACCAAGTCCACCGCCGGCGGTACGGCAATAAACGTTGAACACACCACCCACGTTCGCGTGCCCCACCCAGGACTTCTCGCCATTGAGCCGGTACCGGTCGCCGTCGAGCACCGCCGTCGTCTCGAGGTGTGACAGGTCCGAGCCGGCGTTCGGCTCCGAGAAGCAGTTCCCGCCGATTACCGCACCGGACAGCATCGTCGGCAGCACGTCGTCCCGCACGTGCGTACCGCCAAAGCGGGCTGGTCCGACGGCGGCCAGCACCTGCAGATGCACGGACTCGGCGACGGCCAGCCAACCGCTCGCCAGCGTCTCGATGGCGCGGCAGAACACCAGTCCGCTGCGACTCTCCGGCAGGCCGAGCCGGACGAGGCCGAGCTCGCACAGCCGGCGGACGAGCTCACGGGGAAACTCCTTCGCCTCCTCCGCGGCGTCGGCACTCGGCCGCAGCTCGTCGCGAGTCAGCCGCACCACCTCGTCGAGCAGGGCGGCTCCAGCCAGTTCCGTCACGGTCATATCGGCTGCTTGACCGAGCGGACGGGCTTCCAGAACGCCGTGTCAGGCCAACGTCTGGCCACCTGCCCGGCGCAGAAGTCCCAGTACGACCGGACCGACAGATCCGCAAAGTTGAACGCCCGCTTCGCGTCGACGTCGTCGCCGCTGGATGAGTGATAGCCGCCGGGCACCTGCTCGGCCAACAGCTGCAGCCGGCATGCTCGCTCCAAGAGGTGCGCGAGGACCGTGGCGTGCCGTAGGGACTTGCCGACGACCACACCGCCGTGATTACGCAGCAGGGCGGCTGGCGCATCACCGAGGGCCTTGGCGACGCTCTCGGCTACCGGCAGGTCCAGGATGGTGTTGCTGGTCAGCGTGTACCGGGGCAGGCGTCCCTCGAACATCGCTCCGTCATGCGACACGGCCCGCAGCTCCAGATCGGTCGCGCCAAAGACGAGCGTGTACGCCGCGTGACTGTGCACGACGGCGTTGACGTCGGGGCGCGCCTGGTAGACGGCCTGGTGGAGGACGAGTTCCGGGGGTGCGAGGCGATGTGGCGGTGCACTCGGATCGGTGCTGGCGACTACCAGGTCCTCCGGAGTGCATTCCTCGAAACCCGTCACGGCTGCCTTGATCAGGAAGCGGTTCGAGCCGGGGATCCGGGCGGAAACCTGCCCCTGGTTGAAATCGTCGTGCCCGCCGATCGACAGCGAGCGAGCGGCGATGGCGACCTGAACGCGGAGGTTGCGTTCAGCCGCCGACAGCGACTCAGTGCTGGGGGGAGGCGGCATGTGGAACACCTTTCGCAATCAGGTCGTCGTAGATGTGGTGTGCGGTAACCAGCCCCGCCGGAGCGGTCGACACCCAGGGCAGGAGCAGCAGCGCTCCCCGTACCGCCGCACCGATCCCGGTTACCGCGTGTGCGATGGTGACGGACTCGTCGGGCAGGTCGAGCTGCACCGCGTGATCGCTGACCGGGTGCCCGGCGCGCACACTCGTCAGGTCGGCGGCCGGCGCGCCGGAGGACTCGCGCCACACCTCGGCCAATTCCGTCGCTGAGGCGCTAGGACGGTCTGCCTTGGTGATCGGGTGCCGTTCCCACACCGCCGCGACCGGCAGCACCGGAAGGGACGGGCCGAGGCTCGCCACCGCCTCCAGCAGCCGGATCTGGATCCAGTGTCCGATCGAGAGGTTGGTCGCCCGTACGACCGGCACCTCCCTGCCTAGCTGCCGCAGTCGGTCGGCGTGAGCATCCGGCACCGCCGACACGGCGTAGACCAGCGCCGCAGACCATTGCCGGCACAGCCTCACCGTCCGGTCGAAGCACTCGGGCCCGCTCACGTCGAACACCACGGTGGGCGGCTCCTGGACAGCCCAGCCCGCGCGGCTCGCCCGCAGCCCGATGGGAACACCGGCCGACTCCAACGCGGAGCAGAGCGCAGCGCCGAGCCGCCCCGTGGCCCCGACGACGCCCGCGACCGACGCACTCGATCCGGTCACTGCGCCTGCTGAGCGTGGATGAACCCGACGATGCCATCGACGGACCCGAGGAACGTGGTGTCCTCCTCCAGGTCGATGTAGAGACCGAACTCGTTCTCGACCGCGTCGATCAACTGGAGAAACGAGAGCGAGGTGAAGCCCTTCTCCAGGAGATTGCTGCTGGCGTCCAAGGCCTGTTGCGTCGTGACGGTGCCGTTGGACGCCGCCGCGATCAGCTCGGCCACACGGTCGTGAAGGATTTCCTGGGCCTTCATCGGTCTCCTCCGGCTGGTCGGGTCTCAGTGAGCAGTGCGGAGAGCGCCACGGCGAGCGGTTTGCCGGCGCCGCTGCGTGGGATACGGTCCGTGAAGGCGATGCGTTCGGGAACCTTGAACGCCGCCATGCGGGACAGGCAGAACCGGCGTACCTCCTCGACGGTCAGTGCGCCATCGGCAACCACCGCTGCTGCGATGACTGCGGTGTCGCTCTGATTCGTCGCCCCGAAGACGACACAGTCCCTCACTGCGGGATGCGTCCGGATGACGTCCATGATCTCTTCGGCCGAGACCTTGCGACCGCCGATGTTGAGGTGCTTGCCGCTGCGTCCGGTCAGCCTGAGCCGGCCGTCGGTCATCGATCCCTCGTCACCCGTGCGGTAGAAGCCGTCCGCGGTAATCCGGCGCTCCATCTCACCGGGGTAGTTGAGGTAGCGCGAACCCATCGAGCGGCTCCGCACCTCGAGTTCGCCGTGCTCCGCGCCCGGGCCGTCCGGCGATACGACCCGTACCTCGACTCCGGGCAGGAGCGCACCCTGGCCACCGCCAGGCCGTGGATGGGGGTCGAAGGTGAGCGGCCCGGTCTCCGCGATGCCGTAGTAGTCGGCGATCCGCACCCCGTCATGCTCGGCCACAGTCCGGGCAGTGTCCTCGGACAGCTGGGCGGCGGAGGACAGGGCGATCCGGATGCCCGTCATCGGCGGTCGGCCACCAGCGCGGCGGGCAAGCCCGTCGTACAGCGCTGGAAAGCCGACCAAGATGCTCGGCTGGACGGTCGCCACGTACCGCTGCACATGGCTGGCGCTAGGCAGCCCGCGAGGCAGCCACAGAGAAGCACCGGCCAGGAGGCCGGGAATCAGCGAGGTGTTGAAGGCGAGGCCGTTGTAGAGGCCGGCGAAGCAGAGGATCACGTCGTCGGCGTGCAGGCCGCTCACCTCGGTCCAGGCGGCGGCCGCGTTGCGGACGGCGGAGCCACTGAACTCGATGCAACCCGGTGTGCGTGTCGAGCCCGAGCTGAAGCGGCACACCTCGGTGTCCGGCAGCAGGTCTGGCGCGGGCTCCGACCTCGTAATCGGCTGGATGGTCAGATCCGCCTCGGCATTGTCCCCGTCGGTGATCGCGGCATCGATGCCGCAGGACTCAGCCAACCTGCCAGACTCGTCGGAGCTCAACGCCGGGTCGACCAGGAACGGGACAGCCCCCGCACGCAGTACGGCCAGTAACGAGACGACATAACGGGGAGAACTGCCCGCCTTGAGGGCGACACGACGCCACCCGCGGGCCGCGATCTCCCTGGCCGTTGCGGCCGAGGCATCATCCAGTTCCCGATACGTCATCTGGTGCGTGAGGCTGCCGACCGCGAGCCGATCGTGATGCTCGCGCAACACCGCGTCGAGTGCGTCGCTCAGTTGTCGGGCGGTCACATGCTCTCCTTTGCCGTCCCGAGGGCCATCAGGTAGAGGACCTGGTCGTCGACGTCGAGCCGGCCGGCGCGCGACCAGACGGCCTGATCGAACCGGCCAATGGTCAACACGGCCACCCCGGCGCCGGCTGCGCCGAGTTGGATCAGGTGGGCAGCGCACCCCGCCCGGAACAACGCCGCCCGCAGCAGATCAGGACGTCCGTCGACGACGATGCGACTGGCGGGATGATGCAGCAGGACGAAGGCCTGGGCATCTCCGGCGTGCTCCTGACTGCCGCACGCCCGCACCAACTCCTCCGTGCACAGGTCGTCCGGCCACGTCACGACATCGCCGTACGGGGCGAGGCGCGCGCGGACCCTCTCGTCCACGTCGTAGCCCGGGCCCAAC
The DNA here is from genome assembly GCF_016907275.1 of Micromonospora luteifusca. Lineage (NCBI taxonomy): Bacteria > Bacillati > Actinomycetota > Actinomycetes > Micromonosporales > Micromonosporaceae > Micromonospora > Micromonospora luteifusca. The sequence goes on along the minus strand of NZ_JAFBBP010000001.1, from coordinate 6,074,161 downwards.
ACGACCGTCGCGCGCACCTCGCCGACGTCCGTCTCCCCGAAATCCACCGGCAGCCGGACTTCCAACACCGACAGTGTCCGCAACAGCGTCCGGGCCTCCAGACGAGGACCGTCGAAGCGACGGCACGACCGTCGCGCCGCCGCCCATCTCCGCCACCGCCGCCAGTCGTTCGACGACTCACCGGGGGTGGACGCAAGCGCGGTCCGGACCGGCGCCGACGGGGGCGGGTCACCGCGTTGGAGCGTTCCGACCAGGAACGCCCAGCACAGCGCCTCCACCGGATCAGGCTCCGGAAATGCGCCACGCCCGTGGGGCACCCGCACCGCGACGGGTGCCGGATCGACGACGTGGCTGGGGTCGAAGGACAGCACCGAGTGAATCTCGTGGAAGGGAGGAACGGCGGCCTCCGCCGCCGCTTCGATGGCGCACGGGTCAGGTCCGACGCGCAGCACGGGACGCCAGTGCGACGGAGTGGCGCCAGTCAGGTTCACCGCGGCGTGCGCCGCGTCGAGCTGCGTGTAGAGGTAGCCGCGCGGACCGTACTTGCGCATCGACAGCCACGGCCGGAGCAGCAGCAGGACGTGGCAGGAGCGGCCCGATCGGGCGGGATCGAGCGCGGTCGCGAGCGCGGCGGCCTGGCCGGGTGGCACGTCGGCTCGGATCACCTGACCTCTGCCGGGCAGCCGGAACACCTGCCAGGAGGATTCGACGATGGTCACGACAAGGACCGTGAATGGGTATATGCCACCGGCGGACGGAATTGGCCACTTGCCATTCGCATCCGGGAAGAGTGAGCATGCGATCAGATCTACGGCCTGCCGTATGCCATAGTCGACGACTTTGATCGTGCCGTACTCCGGCGTCGACTCCGTGTATTCAAAGGCATTCCAGGCCGCTTTCACAGAACCCGACCAGCCGGGTTGAGTAACGGGCTTCAACACCTCGATGGTTCCCAGGCATGCGACATCGATCCCCCGATTGCAGTCGAGATAGCGGCAGGCGAGGAAGGCAACGCTGCGCCTCGCGAAAGACCGGACAGACGCGCGGGAAGGTCGCGGGCGCCCTGTTCAGCCAGGTGATGTTACCGAATTTCAGACGTGGGCGTAATGACGATTGGTCGGCGTCAGGTTGCATTCGCTGCAAACAGCGTTCGCTGCGCGGCATCGTCGCCAGCGCACCACCAAACGCGGAGCTCTAATCGGCACACGTCGAGCCGTATCACCCAAAAGACTTATCACCCCCGTGATCTTTGCGGCCCGATTGATGATACACGACCATCGATCGTCGGCAAGGTGCTGTGATCGCTGGTTTGGCCCACAGTCAGGGCCCACAATGTCCCAAGAGGAGGAAGATCTCAAGCGATGCGCTTCAGGGACCTGGAGCGCCACCGGTAGCACTCGCAGAAGTGATCCCCCGTCAGGGCCGCCATCTGATCTGGGGCGATACAGGCTATCCGTCCAGTTCGGATGATGCCCGGCGGAGAGTGTGCGCCGTCGGCCCGCAGTTCTCGCCACAGGTGCGGCCACCATGGTCGGGTGGCACCTGATTGCCCGACTCGACGTCCCAGGGGCTTCGGGGGGGGTCACCTCGCCGGCGGCGAAGCGAGGTCAGGCATTCGCTCCAGCAGAGCCGCACCGCCGTCGGACAGTAAAGCACGTGCCATACGCCAGCCGCCGCAGGATCTGGCCATCGGCCTTTCGACCCGGCGACGTCCAGTGGACGGTGACGAGAGCACGCACGCCACCGTCACCGTTACTGCGGTTGCATCGACTTGTCGCTGTCGACGGCGGTGGCGGCCCAGGGGGCGAGATGGTCCAGTGCCTGGGCGGTCGGTGAGGCCGGCTCCGCGGCGTAGACGGTCAGGGTGAGGTCCGGCTCGGCGCGCAGGTCCAAGCTTTCGTACGCCAGGGCGAGCTCGCCGACGGCTGGTGGTGGAACTGTTTGGTGCCGGTGCCGGGGGTGCGGACGTTGTGGGCGCACCGACGGCGGCGGTACTGCCGAGAAAGGTGAACCGACCAACGTCAGGCATGTTTGCCGGACCGGTGTAGACGTCGCTGTGCATGGCTCGGCCCGCGTCCTGGCATCACAGCTCACCTTTTCGCCCCACTGCGGACGGAATCAGATGACCACCATGCCGGCGCACCCACCGTTTGCGGTAATACTGCACCGCCGCTCGCCCCGGCCCGCTCACGCCGGTTGGCGCATGATCGACTCGGTGTCATTGATACCGGGGTAATCAAACGATCCCGGACACCGCGGTTTCCCGGGAACCCGAGTCGATCAACCCCTAAACGGGGATATGCAGAAAGGGCCACCCCCGTGGGGGTGGCCCTTTCTGAAAGATTGTCCGGCGGCGTCCTACTCTCCCACACCCTCACGAGTGCAGTACCATCGGCGCTGGAGGGCTTAGCTTCCGGGTTCGGAATGTGACCGGGCGTTTCCCCTCCGCCATGACCGCCGTAACTCTATGAACATATCAAACAACCCCGGCACAAAAATCACGGGTGTTCGCTTGTTCAGAGTTGCACAGTGGACGCGTAGCAGCTTAGTAGTCAAGTCCTCGGCCTATTAGTACCGGTCAACTGAACCCGTTACCGGGCTTACATTTCCGGCCTATCAACCCAGTCGTCTAGCTGGGGGCCTTACCCCACAAAGTGGGTGGGATACCTCATCTTGAAGCAGGCTTCCCGCTTAGATGCTTTCAGCGGTTATCCCTTCCGAACGTAGCTAACCAGCCGTGCCCTTGGCAGGACAACTGGCACACCAGAGGTTCGTCCGTCCCGGTCCTCTCGTACTAGGGACAGCCCTTCTCAAGTATCCTACGCGCACGGCGGATAGGGACCGAACTGTCTCACGACGTTCTAAACCCAGCTCGCGTACCGCTTTAATGGGCGAACAGCCCAACCCTTGGGACCTGCTACAGCCCCAGGATGCGACGAGCCGACATCGAGGTGCCAAACCATCCCGTCGATATGGACTCTTGGGGAAGATCAGCCTGTTATCCCCGGGGTACCTTTTATCCGTTGAGCGACACCGCTTCCACTCGCAAGTGCCGGATCACTAGTCCCGACTTTCGTCCCTGCTCGACCTGTCAGTCTCACAGTCAAGCTCCCTTGTGTACTTGCACTCAACACCTGATTGCCAACCAGGCTGAGGGAACCTTTGGGCGCCTCCGTTACCTTTTAGGAGGCAACCGCCCCAGTTAAACTACCCACCAGACACTGTCCCTGAACCGGATAACGGTCCGAAGTTAGATACCCAAATCAACCAGAGTGGTATTTCAAGATTGCCTCCACCCATACTGGCGTATGGACTTCACCGGCTCCCACCTATCCTACACAAGCTAATTCGAGTACCAATGTCAAGCTATAGTAAAGGTCCCGGGGTCTTTCCGTCCTGCCGCGCGTAACGAGCATCTTTACTCGTACTGCAATTTCGCCGGGCCTGTGGTTGAGACAGTGGGGAAGTCGTTACGCCATTCGTGCAGGTCGGAACTTACCCGACAAGGAATTTCGCTACCTTAGGATGGTTATAGTTACCACCGCCGTTTACTGGCGCTTAAGTTCTCCGCTTCGCCCCGAAGAGCTAACAGGTCCCCTTAACGTTCCAGCACCGGGCAGGCGTCAGTCCATATACATCGAATTACTTCTTCGCATGGACCTGTGTTTTTAGTAAACAGTCGCTTCCCCCTGCTCTCTGCGGCCATACAACGCTCCACCCGCGCGGGGCTTCACGTCTCCGGCCCCCCTTCTCCCTAAGTTACGGGGGCAATTTGCCGAGTTCCTTAACCACAGTTCGCCCGATCGCCTCGGTATTCTCTACCTGACCACCTGTGTCGGTTTGGGGTACGGGCCGCTAAGAACTCGCTAGAGGCTTTTCTCGGCAGCATAGGATCACTGACTTCACCTGAATCGGCTCGGCATCACGTCTCAGCCTATATGTGTTGCGGATTTGCCTACAACACGGCCTACACGCTTACCCCGGCACAACCACCGGCCGGGCTCAGCTACCTTCCTGCGTCACCCCATCGCTTGACTACTACCCATCAGGTTCCCACGCTCCCTCAGCTCAGTCCGAAGACCTCACCAAGTTCGGGCGGTTAGCACAACGAGGTTCATCAGGGACGCTCTTTCGCGGGTACGGGAATATCAACCCGTTGTCCATCGACTACGCCTCTCGGCCTCGCCTTAGGTCCCGACTCACCCAGGGCGGATTAGCCTGGCCCTGGAACCCTTGGTCATCCGGCGGAAGGGTTTCTCACCCTTCTTTCGCTACTCATGCCTGCATTCTCACTCGTGCCGCGTCCACAACTGGGTCACCCCGCTGCTTCACTCGCGGCACGACGCTCCCCTACCCATCCACACACCTGCACAAGGAATCAAGTCCAAGCGAGGATAAAATGTGAATGCCACAGCTTCGGCGGTGTGCTTGAGCCCCGCTACATTGTCGGCGCGGAACCACTTGACCAGTGAGCTATTACGCACTCTTTAAAGGGTGGCTGCTTCTAAGCCAACCTCCTGGTTGTCTATGCGACCCCACATCCTTTTCCACTTAGCACACGCTTAGGGGCCTTAGCTGGTGATCTGGGCTGTTTCCCTCTCGACTACGAAGCTTATCCCCCGCAGTCTCACTGCCGCGCTCTCACTTACCGGCATTCGGAGTTTGGCTGATTTCGGTAAGCTTGTGGGCCCCCTAGACCATCCAGTGCTCTACCTCCGGCAAGAAACACGCGACGCTGCACCTAAATGCATTTCGGGGAGAACCAGCTATCACGGAGTTTGATTGGCCTTTCACCCCTAACCACAGGTCATCCCCCAATTTTTCAACATTGGTGGGTTCGGCCCTCCACGCGGTCTTACCCGCGCTTCAGCCTGCCCATGGCTAGATCACTCCGCTTCGGGTCTAGGACACGCGACTGAATCGCCCTATTCAGACTCGCTTTCGCTACGGCTCCCCCACACGGGTTAACCTCGCCACATGCCACTAACTCGCAGGCTCATTCTTCAAAAGGCACGCCGTCACCCCGCAAGGCTCCGACGGATTGTAGGCGAACGGTTTCAGGTACTATTTCACTCCCCTCCCGGGGTACTTTTCACCATTCCCTCACGGTACTTGTCCGCTATCGGTCACCAGGAAGTATTTAGGCTTACCAGGTGGTCCTGGCAGATTCACGGCAGATTTCAGGGGTCCGCCGCTACTCGGGAACACCCACAGAAGGTCAGCAACTTTCACCTACCGGACTTTCACCGTCTACGGTCAGCCATTCCAGACTGTTCGACTAGCCACTAACTTTGTAACTTCTCGAACAAGTGTCAGCTTGTTCAGCAGGGTCCCACAACCCCGACCACGCAACCCCTGACAGGTATCACACGCAGCCGGTTTAGCCTCGATCCGCTTTCGCTCGCCACTACTCACGGAATCACTAAATTGTTTTCTCTTCCTGCGGGTACTGAGATGTTTCACTTCCCCGCGTTCCCTCCACACACCCTATGTGTTCAGGTGTGGGTGACACCACATGACTGGTGCCAGGTTTCCCCATTCGGACACCCTGGGATCACAGCTTGGTTGACAGCTCCCCCAGGCCTATCGCGGCCTCCCACGTCCTTCATCGGCTCCTGGTGCCAAGGCATTCACCGTTCGCCCTTGACAACTTGACCACAAAGATGCTCGCGTCCACTGTGCAATTCTCAACAAACGACCAACCCACAACCCGATCCGCCCCACACCAAACCCGACAACCGCCGGCGGTATGTGGAGCCAGGCCATGCCTGGCAGACTTCCAGCCCCCACAAGGAGGCTGGCCAAGTCTCTGAAACAACAACACGATGGTTGTTCCTTCAGGACCCAACAGGGTGCTCACATTCTCCCCCAGCCGCACCAACGTCATCCGTTCCCACCACACCCCGAAGAGAGTGGCTGTACTAAGCGCCGCCGGCCGTTGCCAGGGTAAAACTTGCCAGTGTCTCCGCCATCTGAGCACCCCACCACCACATTCGGGTAGTGCGGGCTCCTTACCGACTTTCGTCGGAAGGTGCTCCTTAGAAAGGAGGTGATCCAGCCGCACCTTCCGGTACGGCTACCTTGTTACGACTTCGTCCCAATCGCCAGCCCCACCTTCGACGGCTCCCTCCCACAAGGGGTTGGGCCACCGGCTTCGGGTGTTGCCGACTTTCGTGACGTGACGGGCGGTGTGTACAAGGCCCGGGAACGTATTCACCGCAGCGTTGCTGATCTGCGATTACTAGCGACTCCGACTTCACGGGGTCGAGTTGCAGACCCCGATCCGAACTGAGACCGGCTTTTTGGGATTCGCTCCACCTCGCGGTATCGCAGCCCATTGTACCGGCCATTGTAGCATGCGTGAAGCCCTGGACATAAGGGGCATGATGACTTGACGTCATCCCCACCTTCCTCCGAGTTGACCCCGGCAGTCTTCGATGAGTCCCCGCCATAACGCGCTGGCAACATCGAACGAGGGTTGCGCTCGTTGCGGGACTTAACCCAACATCTCACGACACGAGCTGACGACAGCCATGCACCACCTGTGACCGCCCCCGAAGGACCTCACATCTCTGCGAGTTTTGCGGCCATGTCAAACCCAGGTAAGGTTCTTCGCGTTGCATCGAATTAATCCGCATGCTCCGCCGCTTGTGCGGGCCCCCGTCAATTCCTTTGAGTTTTAGCCTTGCGGCCGTACTCCCCAGGCGGGGCGCTTAATGCGTTAGCTGCGGCACAGGAAACCGGAGAGGCCCCCCACACCTAGCGCCCAACGTTTACAGCGTGGACTACCAGGGTATCTAATCCTGTTCGCTCCCCACGCTTTCGCTCCTCAGCGTCAGTATCGGCCCAGAGACCCGCCTTCGCCACCGGTGTTCCTCCTGATATCTGCGCATTTCACCGCTACACCAGGAATTCCAGTCTCCCCTACCGAACTCTAGCCTGCCCGTATCGACCGCAGGCTTGGGGTTGAGCCCCAAGTTTTCACGGTCGACGCGACAAGCCGCCTACGAGCTCTTTACGCCCAATAAATCCGGACAACGCTCGCACCCTACGTCTTACCGCGGCTGCTGGCACGTAGTTGGCCGGTGCTTCTTCTGCAGGTACCGTCACTCTCGCTTCGTCCCTGCTGAAAGAGGTTTACAACCCGAAGGCCGTCATCCCTCACGCGGCGTCGCTGCATCAGGCTTCCGCCCATTGTGCAATATTCCCCACTGCTGCCTCCCGTAGGAGTCTGGGCCGTGTCTCAGTCCCAGTGTGGCCGGTCGCCCTCTCAGGCCGGCTACCCGTCGTCGCCTTGGTAGGCCATCACCCCACCAACAAGCTGATAGGCCGCGAGCCCATCCCAAGCCGAAAAACTTTCCACCCCCGGCCATGCGGCCAAAGGTCCTATTCGGTATTAGCCCCGGTTTCCCGGGGTTATCCCAAAGCTTGGGGCAGGTTGCTCACGTGTTACTCACCCGTTCGCCGCTCGAGTACCCCGAAGGGCCTTTCCGCTCGACTTGCATGTGTTAAGCACGCCGCCAGCGTTCGTCCTGAGCCAGGATCAAACTCTCCAACAAAAAATTAGTTGAACAGCATCCTGACAACAAACAAATGTTGCCAAAGGAATCCCAACCAGCCAGAAAAACTGACCAGTCCGGGGTATAAATCATAATTGGCACTGGCTTTACAAGCACCCTGTTGAGTTCTCAAAGAACAACCACACACCGACCAGAAGCCCCACCTCAGCGGAACCCCAACCGGGGCTTTTCGTTCAGCGTCCCCAGCGCTTTCCAGCGCCAGGCACTTTTACTACGTTACCCGCTCGTTTCCGCCGCGTCAAACCGGTGTTTCCCGGCTCGTCGTGCTTCACCCGATAATGCGGATACTCTTATTTCTCAATTCCACGATGACGCACACCGTCGCCAGTGTTCGTTTCTGTCGTGGGAAACCGCAGACCGGCCGATCACCGCTTCGCGGCTCTCCGCCCGGCTCCTGCCGGCTTCAGTAAGCTACCCGGTCGGCGTCGCGCTCGCAAATCCGCACCCGGAGGTTCCGCACCGCCCGGTCCTCAGCCCTTCGAACACCTCCGCTGCCTCCCCCGCCGACGGCATCGCCCACACCTGGAGTGGCGCAGCACTGACAACCGAACCGGCCGGCCACCATCGGGGCCGAAGCCCTCGCCCGCGCCACCTACCTGCCCCAGCCCGCGCAGTTCATCTGGTGCCCGTCCCCGTGGGTCGCCCTCGAACACCTTGGGGCCTCATCGCGAACGGGCAGACCCCACTCGTCACCACCGTCCGTCGCGCGGTGTTGAACCAGGCCCTGTCCGTGGTCCACGCTCCGCTCATGGACCGGGCCGGCGACAGCGAACGGTTGAGCGCCTTCGGCGTATTCCACACCTTCTTGGAACGGAAGCAGCTCTACGGCGAACAACGCTACGACTGCATGGACGAGCGGTACGACCTGATGGACCGCCGGTACCGGTGCCCCTCCGGTCCTGCCGTTCGAGCGATCAGTACTGAAGTCCGTGCTTTGCGCCGTGCATGAGACCTACTGGCACGTCCTCAGCCCGAGGTGGTCGTCGCCTGCCCCACAGGCCCCAGATGTCCTGCTCGCCGTTGACCGTGACGCCGGCGACGACGTGGACGGGTCGGTCGACGACCTGCCCGTTGCTGACCTTGACCACGATCGGCCGATGGACACGCGGTCGCGGCAGATCCAGACTCCTGCGCGTCCCCCTTTTGGCTCTGGCGAGCTTGTCCTATCCCTGTGCTCTACTCCCGTCATGCATGTCGTCGTCACAGGCGCACTCGTTGAAAACGACGCGGTCCTGCTGGTACACCGCAGGCCGACCAAACGGGCGTACCCGGATGTTTGGGACCTGCCCGGGGGGCAGGTCGAAGCGGGTGAGTCGGAACTACAGGCCCTCGCGCGTGAGATGCACGAGGAACTCGGTGTTCACATCGTGGCGGAGTCCGCTTCACGGTTGGGCGTCTTGCATGCCGGCAGTGGTGAGGACGCCCTGCACGTGGGCGTCTGGCAAATTGGAGACTGGGTCGGCTCTCCGACCAACCGTGCATCCGACGAGCATGACGACATCGCATGGGTCGGGATCAACGAGCTGGACGGCCTTCCCCTCGTGCATGGCGTCTTGGCGGCAATGGTTCATTCTCTGCCTGAGTTCGAGTGCGCCCACAGGCACTCAGATGCCACCGACCGCAACCAGGACGACCGAGGAACCAAGACCGACTGTCGTGCGTGCGCTGGGACGGCTTCGTCCAGCATCAGGTGGGACTAGACAGGTGTCGTACTCCGCTTGGATGCCTTACAGGTTGGCTTCACAGACTGCGTGACACTCCTTGACAGGAGGGGAGCCATGGGCGGTTGCCAGGTGCAGTGCCAATACGGTGATCCTCGATGCCGACCGGGTATTTTCCAGGCGTGACCGAGTACGCCGCTCTGCTGCACGCCTACGGCCTCGCCGTGGACACCCCCGGCCACCTGGCGGCGCTCGGCGGCGACGACCCGGCGGCCCGCGCGAGGGCGCTCGAGCATCTGTGGTCAGCGATCATCCACCAGGGGACGCCGTGGACCGCGACCCCGCCGGCCGCCCTCGAGGTAGCCGCGCTGCTCGCCGACCCGCGGGTGACCGATCCCGGCCTGCGTGCCGAATTGCTCAACTTCCTGGCCGCGGTGGCCGAGGCGGGCAGCATCACGGACAGGGACCTGTCCGAGCCGGACTTCGACGTGGACGTCGCCCTGGCCCAGGCGCTCCGCGGCGGCGACGAGGAAGGGATCTGGGAGGACGGACGGCTGCAGGGCGCCCTCTACATCCGGGCCGTGCGCGGTTGCCGGCAGGTCGTGCCGGCGTTGCTGGCCACAGCCACCGCGGCGTTGTCCGATCCGTCCCCGCAGGTCCAGGCCGCGGCCGCGCACACAATCGGCGCCTGCGGTGGGGGGACGCCTCTCGCTCGGAGGAATTGACCCGGACGGCCGGGCCGGACGAGCGGGCCGCCTTGGTCCTGACCATCGGTGACCTCGGCGTCGCCTCGCCGCCACCTGCAGATCCTCACACGGCGGTACGCGCCTGCGCCGCTCTCGCTCCCGCGCTGGCCGGCGACCCCGCCGCCACGGCCGAACTGCCAGCGGCCCTGGAGATCCCGCCCCAGGTGCCGGTGGGCGTTCAGGAGGAGCCAGGGATGCGGACCGCGTGCCCCGGTGCGGCGCGGCCCGCGGGTCGGGGCACACGCCGGCACCGGTGCTCATGGCTCTTCCGTCACCTGGTCCGTTCGATGACGCCGGCGATGCCGAGGCCGTTGCTCGAAGCGGCGCCGCTACCCCAGAAGGACGAGCTGCCCGGGATGTTGGCCAGGGCGTCAAGGTGCGGGTCATTGCCGTCGACCTTCGGCCCGTACACGACACTCCACCGGCCGCTGGTGTAGCGCAGCAACAGCGTGCCCGGGTACTCGATGTACGGCGGAATCGGATTCGTGCCACTGATCCAAACATTGCCGATCGCATCACCGGCAACCGCGTACGCCCGGCCGGCGGGCGCCGGTCCAGCCAACCGCTGCCACGTTTGGCCGTCCCAGTGCAGGATGACGGGCTTGGGAGCCGAGTCGTAGTCCTGCGTGCCGACCGCCCAGGCGTCGGTCGACGAGCGAGCCCACACACCGGTCAGTTGGGTGCTGGGAGTCGACGGCAGTGCCGCCACCTGCCACGCGCCACCGACGCGCTGCACGATGAAGGGCTCCGGGTAGGGGGCGTCGGCGACGTAGCGATCGCCAGCGGCGAAAATGCTGCCATCCTGAGTGCTCGAAACCGCCCGCAGGACACCGTTGAGCTGCGCCGTCCCCGGCACCGCCACCCGGCTGAACTGACGGGTGTCGCCTTCGAGGACGAGCGGCCCGGAGCCCTCGTGGCCGACGAGCACCGCCCGCCCACCGCCGGTGGCCGCCACGTCCAGCAGTGTCGAGGGCCCTGTCGAGGCGCCCATCGGTGCGTGTCCCGTCCAGGTCTGGCCGTCGAAGTGTCCGGCGTACGGCTGGCCGTGGACTCCGAGGCCCACCGTCCAGACGTCCCCCGCGCTCGCCGCCGCCACCTTGTACAGCAGGAAGGCCTCGTGCGGCAGTCGCCGTTCCGTCCACGCCCGCCCGTTCCACCGCAGCAGTGCGTAGGGCTCGTCGATCGAATACCCCGTGTAGGTCGATGCCTGATAGCCGACCGACCAGGCATCGTTCGGGCCGGTAGCGGCCACGTCGGTCAGCCGGCTGTCCTGGATCAGCGGAGGCACCGTCGCCTTCCACACCGACGGGATGGCGGCCGCGCCTGAGTTTGCCGGCAGGAGCAACATGCTTGCTGCCACCGTGGCGAGCGTCGCCGCCGACAGCCCGCGCCGTGCCAGTGATCGCATAGTGGTCCTCTCCTGGATTGGTGGATGACCTTCAGCGTGGCGCTCGTCAATGGATTGCGCGCACCCAGCTCGCTGCCCGTAACAGAGCCGTAAGAACGCCGTTTCGCGCGGGCCACCGTCAGGGGCGGCTCTGCCAACGGCCGAAGATCGTCTACGCCTTCCTGCGGAGACGGTGACGATGGCTCTCGGAACCTGCCGCTCGACCTCGACGCACCACCTTGGACGCCAAAGAGACCGAGTGGCCCACCACAACGTCCGAAGGTGGGGCCGGTGGAGACAATGTCATCGATGAAGGCGGCAGTGGGTCCGTTCGTCGCGAGCACGTCGGGCAGGTCGGTTCGAACGCCGGCCGCAGCCCAGCACGTCACGCAGCCCACGGCTGGAGACACCCGCCGGTGAGGGCCCGCTACACGAACCTGACGCGTATCCGCACGCTGGACCCGGAGCGCGACCACCTGGCCATCTACCAGACCATGCTGCGCTACGAGTTCCCGTGGGACATGAAGCTCGGGCTCAACCTGGCCTTCAACCGATCCTTCTCCATCCCCGCCATCGCCGCGGTGCACATGGCCACGGGCGAGCTGACCGAACGCACCCAGAAGCGGATCGACGACACCGGCCTGCTGATGTACGAGATGGTGCTCAACGGCTTCGAGCAGCCTCGTGGCCGGGACGCGTTGCGGCGGGTCAACCAACTCCACCGCCCGTACGACATCAGCAACGACGACTTCCTCTACGTCCTCGGCTGCCTGGTGGTGATCCCGACGCGGTGGTTGCAGGAGTACGGCTGGCGCCCGCCCTGCTGCCACGAGCGTCAGGCCACGTACCTGTTCTACCGGGAGTTGGGCCGGCGGATGGGCATCACGGACATTCCCGGGTCGTACGACGAGCTCGAAACCTGGTTCGCCGCCCACGACGCTGCTCACCTGCAGCCCAACGACGACGCGGCGGCCATCGAGCGGGCCACCCGCATGCTGATGCTCACCCGGATCCCACGGATGCTCGCACCGCTGGGAAACGCTCTGGTCAGTGCCATGTACGACGCGCCGCTGCGGCGCGCGATGCGGGTCGACGCGCCGGCGTGGCCGGTTCGGGCTGGCCTGCACGCCGCGTTGAAGATACGTTCGCGGCTTCTACGGTGGTTCGGGGCACCACGGACAACCGCGTTGTTCGCCGACGGGATCAAAGCCAAGAGCTACCCCGACGGGTACGAGGTCAGCCATCTCGGTCCGCAATCTCATGCCGGGTCACGGGAGACGCTTGACACTCGCGTCCCACCAGACGCTTGACATGATCCTCAGGCGAGTCCTGAAGGACTCACGGTCCGCGACAGAGCCACGCTCCACACGGCGAGTCGCCGCCACCGGCCTGGACGACGAAGACGTCAAGTTCCGGCGGCTGACGACGAAGGTCGTCAGGGCCGAAATACGCATGCTCGCGGCATGAGTGACGAGATGCTTGGGCCGGAGAGTCAGCCGGGTCGGCCTGGGGACCATGAACTTCGGTCACCTCGTGGACGACGCGTCAAGTCTTATGGACTTCAGCCGACCGGCAGGGTCGACTCGCGCATCACGACTCGACTCGGGAACTCCTCCGAGGTGGGCACGCCGCCGTCGATGGCTTCGAAGAGCCGTTGACCGGCAATGGCCCCGAGTTGTTTGAGGTTCATGTCGATGCTGGTCAGGCGGGGCCGAGAGTGGGCGGAGATCACCTCCCAATTGTCGAAGCCGATCACGGAGGTCGTACCAGGGACGTTGCGTCCGAGGTCCCGCAGCACGTCCAGGGCACCTCGGGCGATCTGATCGCTGCCGCAGAAGATCGCGTCGACCTCGGGATGGTGCTCGACGACCATGTGCGCTGCGGCCCGCCCCCAGGACTCGTCCCATGTCCCGTAGTAAGGCCGCCCACCGGTCATGCTCAGGCCGGCGGAGGCGAGTGCCGCCGCCGCACCCTCGGCACGATCCCGCGCCGCCTGGAACCCCGGCTCTCCAGTGATGTGGGCGATGTTGCGCCGACCACAGGCCAGCAGGTGCTCGATGGCGAGCTGACCGCCTCCCACGTTGTCGACGGTGATTGAGACGTCGGCTGGATCCGAGGAGGGTGCGTAGACGTAGACCACCGGCACGGGGATGTTGCCGGCCAGCGGTGGACGGGCGTCGGTGCGGGATCCCACGACGATCAGACCGTCCACCCGGCGCGACAGCAACGCGCGTACGTGATGCTTCTCCCGGATGGCGTCACCGCGCGCGTCGCACAGGAAGACCGACACCTGGCCGGCCCCGAAGGCGTCCTCCGCTCCCATCAGGATGGGAATCGAGAAGCGCCCCTCGAGGTCGCTCGTCAACAGTCCCACGGTCCCGGTGCGGCCACTGAGCAAGCCGCGGGCGAGGGCGTTCGGTGCGAAGGACAGCAGTTCGGCAGCCTCCAACACCCGGACTCTGGTGGTCGCCCGCACTTCGCTACGCCCGTTGATCGCTTTGGAGGCGGTCGCGATGGACACCCCCGCGAGCTTGGCGACATCGGTGAGCGTGGGCGTGCGGTTGGTGGGGATCTCGGGTTCGTTGGCCATGTGGTGCTCCCTCCCGGCGACCGGCACAGGCGTGGTACGCGGCGTCAGGCCGCCCGGGAGTGCCGTGATGACCACTCCTGGCGGACGAGGATCTCAGTGCCTTTTCGGCGATGTTTCGGTGGGGGTGCGGCCCTGCGGTCCCCCATCGAAGCCCTCACCTGGGCGGAACACTACACCCGAGAACACCGGCGGCAGTGCCAGCGATGCACCGGCGGGTCACGTACCGAAATCTCGGCCGAAACTTTGCGGCGGCTGACCCGGGTGGGGGTGGCGGGGTCCGGACGGGCCCCCGCCACCCCCGTCAGGGCTACGGCTTACCCGAGTCGCCGCCGATCGCCTCGTACGGCGTCTCGGTCTGGGCGGTCACCGACCCACCGTCCACCGTCCCGGTGGCCCTGACGGTCGCGGTACCTGCGGGCACCGACGTCACACGCGCGTTGAACGCCTGGTAGACGGTCTTCCCCGGGGCGACATCGGCCACGGTCCGCGAGCCGTACGGCGTGCTCAGCTCGATCGTCAGCGGCACGTCGTCGGCGTTGCGGGCGGTGACGGAGACGTGGGCGTTGGGGCCGATGAAACGCGTGCGGGCCTGTACCTCGACTTTCCATGTGGGCGCCGGCTCAAGTTCCCTGTTCGAGCGTGCGGCGTACGAGACGACGAGGTCCTTTTCCGCCGCGGTGAAGGTGCCCGCCGCGACGAATGCCTCGGCGGTCTGCGTGACCGTCGAGACGAACTGTCCGTGGGTGGCGAAGGGCGCCTGGTCCCACACCAGGTCGAGGAAGGTGGGGCCGTCGGTGCCGGGTGAGGGAACCCCGGCCACCGGGATGTCGTAGTTCGGCAAGCCGTCATTGCGCTTGCGGTTCGGTACGCCGGTGTCAACCGAGCCGAACACGATGGTCGGCTCGACCCGCCGGAAGTACGACGAGGCGGCCTGGGTGTCGGCGATGTAGTACGGCCGCAGGGTGAAGCCGTGCGTGGTGAAGAGGTGGTCGCCTGCCGCTGTGGTGCTCGTGTCGGTGATCGCTGCGCGGGAGTAGTCGCCGTCGCGCTTGAGGTGCCGGTAGAGCGAGAGTTCCCGGTAGTTCCCGGCGCCCGGGTTTCCCAGGATCTGCAGGAGGACCGGACCCCAGAAGATCGACTGTGTGTCGGGGCGGTCCAGCGCCCGCTCGATGCGGATGCTGAAGGGCATCCGGATCTCGATGGTGTCGCCGGGGTTCCAGGCCCGGCTCAGGGTCAGGTAGCTGCCGGGTGTGGCGGTGACGTCCTGAGCGGCACCGTTGATCGTGACGAAGAAGCCCTTCCGCGCCCAGGCCGGCACGCGCAGCTTGATGGCGAGCGGGCCACTGCCCTGCACGGTCAGCCTGGTGCGGTCCTCGC
Source organism: Micromonospora luteifusca (assembly GCF_016907275.1). Classification (NCBI taxonomy): domain Bacteria; kingdom Bacillati; phylum Actinomycetota; class Actinomycetes; order Micromonosporales; family Micromonosporaceae; genus Micromonospora; species Micromonospora luteifusca. The sequence continues at coordinate 6,058,820 of NZ_JAFBBP010000001.1, read as the reverse complement.
GCGGGTACGTGGTCTGCTGGGTGATGGTGAAGCCCTTCTCGGCCCAGGTCAGCGTCGACGACACGTACAGGTTGACCCAGAGCGTTCCACCGTCGGCGGACTTGAAGTAGATCGTCTCCTGGTACTTGGTGTGGTTCTCCATGCCGGTCCCACCGCAGCAGGTGCCGGTGTTGCCGTAGCTGCGGGTCGCCCCGGGGGTCAGCGGCTGGAAGTAGGTGACCTGTGGGCTGCTGACACTGGTGCTGTCGGCCCGCGAACCGGCGATCTGGTTGATCAGGCCGCGCTCGTAGTAGTCCATGTACGCCGGATCGTGCTCGTGGAAGAAGAGGTTACGAGCCAGCTTGATCAGGTTGTAGGTGGTGCAGGTCTCGGCACCGCCCTGGGCGATCGAGTTCGCGATGTTGTCCCGGTTCTGGAACAGCTCGGTGTTGTTGTTGGAGCCCGGGTAGTTGCCGCCCGTTCCCCCGTTGGCGTACATACGGTGCGGTACGACCATGCCGAAGAAGTTCTTGGCGGCCTGGAGGTAGTCCTGCTCGCCGCTGTGTTCGTAGACGCGCAGGTAGCCGATGAACTGCGGCACGTGCGAGTTGGCGTGCAGCCGTTCCGGACGGCGACGACCGGGCCGGGTCTGTGGTGTCGTGACGAGGATGTCGCGGTTCTCGACGCAGGCGTCGAAGAGCGACTCCCGGTTGTCGAAGCGCTTGGCGGTGTCCAGGTGTTTCGCGTCGCTGGTGAGCGCGTAGATCTCGGGAAACACCTCGTTCGCGCCGCCGGTCTCGCCGGCGATGTAGAGGTCCCACATGTAGTTCAGGTTGTCGCGGGTGATCGGGCCCGTGTAGGCGGGGTGGTTCTTGTCCCCGATGGTCAGTGCGAGGTGCGCCCACTCGGCCATCCGAACGACCACGTCGAGGGCCTTCTGGTTGTCGGTGTGGTAATACGCGTCGAGCAGCCCGCGCATGATCTTGTGTTGGGTGTACCAGGGCGCCCAGGTGTTGGTGCTCAGGTCACCGCCGTAGACGGCCCACCGTGGCGGGCCGAGTCGGAGCACCGCGTCCTCGGGGATCGCGCCCAGGTAGCCGGGATGGGTCGGGACCCAGAGGGCTCCCCCGCCGCTCTGGCTGGCCACGATGCCGCCGTCGCGGCCGTTGGGCGAGGCGTCCCTGATCGTGGAGCCGTCGGCCTCCTCGAACCGGTACCAGGCGATCGACCCGCCGCTGGTGCTCCCGGCCGCCGAGTCCAGCAGCGACCCGATCTCCTGCTGGCTCAGTGCCCGGTCGAAGATGTGGAACTCGTCGACGGTCGCGTCCAGGTACGCGTCGCCGTACTGGGAGCGCCCGATCCACCGGTTTCCCGGGTTTCCGAGGTTGGCCGGGCTGAGGGTCATGGCCGTGTTCTGGCCGGCCTGTTGACCGTTGACGTAGAGGGTGCCGGTGTTCTGGGTGAGGGTGACGGCGAGGTGCACCCACTGGTTGGTCGGCAAGGCGGCGGTACCGTCGATCCGCTGTTCACCACCGCTACCGCTGACCGTGATCGCGAACCTCGGCACGTTGCCGGTGACACCGGCGCGCGGGGTCAGGAACATGTTGACCGTGGTGTTCTGACCGAAGTCGAACAGCCGGCTCCAGTTCTGGGTGGCGGCGAGGTTCACCCAGGTGGCGATGGTGAAGTCGGCGAGCTGGCTGATCGCCTCCTGGGGCAGGGTCACGTGCTGCGCCCGGCTGGGGCCGTTCAGGCGCAGGCCGCTGCCGAATCGGCCCGGCACCCGGCCGATCTGTGGCTCCTGCGGCTCCTCACCGCCCGGGTCGCCCCCGCCCATCCGCGCGGTGATCGCCGCCTGGCACGCCGCGAGCTCGTCGACCATCCAGTCGAGCTTGCTCTTGAAGATCGGCTCACCATGGTCGGCGTACCCCTGCGCCAGGGCCGTCATGAAGTGGCCGGCCCAGTGGCCGCTGAGCAGCCCTCCGTCCTCCCAGCCCCCAGGGACGGAGACGCCCGGCGGGTTCGGTCGGCCAGCCTGGTTGTTGAACAACACGAGGAAGCGCCGCTCGTCGAGCTGCCGGAGGTAGCTCTTCGTACGGTCGCGCTTCTCCTGGAGCAGGCCGTCGCCCAGCGTCACGTCGCGCAGCTGGAACGGCCGGATGGGGGCGGTGCCGCCGGGACCGGGGTCGGCCGGGGTCACGTTGAGCGCAGTCGGGCCCGCTGACGCCTCGGTGGCGGCCTGGGCGGCGGTCGCGGGGAGCGCAGCCACGGTGGCCACCGCGGTGACACCGATGGCGGACGCCTGAAGTACCTGACGTCGACTGACGGGCGTCTTGTCGGAGAGAACCATTGCGGACCGTCCTTTCACGCGGGGGATCAGGAAGCTTGTGGCGCGCCGCCGGCGAGAGCCGATGTCCGGGCTTCCGCCCGGCCCTCGTCCCGGGCATCAGCGATCAGCTGCGTGAGTCGCCGCCGGCGTCGACGCAGGGTGGTGCGGACGGCGAGGGCCAGAACGGCGAGGGCGGCGGCCAGGGCCAGTTGCGGCCATGGCAGCACCCAGATCGTCACGGTCGCGGTGGTGGGCTCGATCTGGGCGCCGGTGGGGTCACCGCCGAGGACGGCCGGGGTGAGGTTGACCCGGGCCCCGAGTCGTCCCACCGACCAGACGCCGTCGAGGCGAGCCTCGACGGTGCGGCTGCCGCCGGGAAGTGTCTCCTCGACGTTCGTTGTGGTGCGCCGGGCGGCCAGGCCGAGTGGTCCGGCGGCGGTCGTCCGGCCGGTGCCGGCCGCCGCGATGTTGCCGTCGTTCGTCGAGGTGTACCTGAGGTGGACCGTGCCGGCCGAGAACGGGTTCCACGAGCGCTCGTACCGGGCGGTGAGGCCGCTGATCGCCAGGGACGCGGTGACTGTGCCGCTGGCCCGCAGCATGACCCGGAACCCGACCCGGCTCTCGACGGCGACCGTGCCTCCCACGCTCGTGACCGCCGCCGCGATGCCGGCCGGGTGGTCCCCCGGCGTGGCGTCGCGGGGCGCCGTGATGGTGAACGGCACCACCTTCGTCTGGTGGGGCCCGACGCTGACCGTCTGTTGCACGCTGATCCAGGTGCCGCCGTCCGCCGACTGCTGATTCGACGCAAGCATGTTGAAGCGGCCCTTGTCGGTGAGGTAGCCGTCGGCCGCCTTCAGCGCGAAGACGACCGCGCCGTCACTGAAGTTCCGCACGGCCAGGTGCTCGGTCACCACCTGACCCGGGTCGAGCGTGCGCTCGACCCACCGGCGGCCGTCGGGACCCTGCTGGTCGGCCGGCTGGACCGACCAGGTCAGCGTCGGAGTGGTCGGTTGCGCCGCTGCGGCGGCGGGTGCGATCGGCACGGTGACGAACACTGCGGCCAGCACGGCGAGCAGTCGCAGCGGCGTCCGCGGCGAGGTCCGGATCATCGCGGGTCCTTCGACGGAGGGATGTGACGGGTGGGGGTCGCGTCGTCGCGACCCCCACCCGTGTGTCACTCGAACAGGGAGAGGGTCAACGTCGAGGTGTACGAGCCGGCGGCGACATCCGCCGGGGTGCGCAGGTACAGGTCGGCGTCGACCGAGTACGCGTCGCCGGTGACCGCCTCGGAGTCGAACGTCGACACCAGCAGCTCCTGGTCGACCAGGCCCACGTTGTTGCCGGGCTGGGTCGGCTCGTCGAGGACGGTCACCACCTCTTCGCCCTCGGTGACGACGCCGGTGTCGCCGCCGTCGATCAGGCGCGGCTTCCAGCCGAGATGCCCGGCGCTGATCGGCGCTTGGCCGGTGCCGCCGACGAAGTCGGTGGCGCTGCCCAGCACTGCCCAGGCGGCGTTATCGGGCACCTCCTCCGGCGTACGGGTGTCGGTGACCGTCACCGTCGGCAGGTTGCCGACGAACTGACGGACCAGCAGGGTCGAGCCGTCCTCGGACAGCGCGACCGCGTTGCCGGCGATCGACATGGCGAGCACGCCGGGTTCGGTGATCTCCTCGATGTCGACCGTCACCCGCACGTCGGTGTTGTCGCCGGGCTCGGCCTGGACCGGCGTCTGCAACGCCACCGTCCCGACCAGCACCGCACCTGCGGCACCGGCAGCGAGCAACCGCCTACGGTTTCCTGTTTTCATGTGCTGCTCCATCGTCGCTAGTGGTTACGGGGCCTGACGGGGATCGCCGGCACAATCGGCGCCGGCATGGTCTGCGGTGCGGACGCTCGTCACGTCGGTACCGTTGCTGGGTCCGGTGGCCCGGACGGTCGCCGAGCCGGCCGGGATCGAGACCGCCCGGGTGGCGAACGACTGGTAGGCGTTCGCACCGGGCGCGACGCCGGCGACGGACCGTTGGCCGTACGCCGTCTCCAGGACGACGTCCACCGGCGCGTCGTGGTCGTTGCGCGCCTGCACGGCGACGTACGCCCTGCCGCCGACACACCTCGCCTGCACGCTGACCGTGACGGGCAACACGGGTTGGACTCCCGGGTCGTCGGCGACGACCCGCCACTCCGTGATCGCGACCGCGGAGTAGGTGGTGCCGTTGCCGTTGGCCCGGATGGTGGCGCGCACCCTGGGCGTGGTGACGGGGTCGAAGGTGACGGTGTTGAACGCGGTGGTGCTGGTGCCGTACGCGGATGCGCCGGTCACGTCGCGCCAGGCCGAGGTCGCCTCGTCCCAGTACTGCAGCACCCACCCGTCGGGTTCGGCGACGCCGTCGCCGGTGCCGCGGTTGGTGTCCCGCCAGAACTTCAGCTCCGCGCCGGTGATGCGCACCGGTCGCGCCCAGTCGTACTGGACCCACTGGGTCGCCGGGCGGGTGCCGGACCAGGTGCCCCAGAGTTGCGCCTGGCTCGGGTTGGCCGGGTCGGCGCCGTCGTTGAGGGCGGTGACGCTGTTCCAGCCCGCCGTGTAGGAGGCGGTCGGGGTCGCGATGGGCCCGATGTTGCCGGCGAGTGGCCCGGACAGGTCGGCCGGGATGGTGGCCGTCTTCGCGGTCTCCAGGTTCCCCGCCACGTCGAGCGCGCGGAACGACACGGTGTGTCGGTTCGAGTCGGGCGCCGCGATGGCGCCGCTGTAGGTGGTCCACGTGCCGGCGTCGATGGCGTACTCGATGCGGGCGACCCCGGAGGTCGCGTCGCTGGCGATCACCGTGACCGCCCGGGTGGCGCTGTCCACGGTGGCCGTGCTGGACGGGGGTGTCGCGTCGATGTGCACGGGCAGGGTCGCGGGCGACGAGACGTTGCCCGCACGGTCGGTCGCGGTCGCCCGGACGCTGTGCTGACCGTCGCCGGAGACGGTCACGTCGACGGACCGCACGGCGCTCGCGATGACCGGCTGGCCGTCGTCCACCCGCGACTCGATGGTCAGCCGACCGCCTCCGTCGTCGACACCGGCGACGCGCACCCGCACCGCCGACCGGAACCAGCCGGCACCGCCGGCGCTGCCGCTGGGCGTGAGCGTCAGCGTCGGCGGGGTCTCGTCGCCCTCGGTGTCCTCCGGCGAGATGACCCTGACCTGCGCGGAGACGCGACCGGCGGCGTAGCCGAGGACGCTGCCCCCGATCGTGAACGTCCCGGGCGTCGCGACGTTGTCGGGCGTGACCGGGTCCCAGAAGACCGGCAGCCGCAGCGTCTCGGCACCGAACGCCACGGGGAGGCTGTCGGGCAGTTCGGTCTCCCCCACCTCCACCGTCATCCCCGGGGCCGTGACGGACTCCGGCTGTGCGGCGAGGACCTTCCACTCCTCCACCGCCACCGCGGAATAGGTGCTGCCATTGGTGGACGCGTCGAACACGGCCCGGACCTGGGTCGTGGTCACCGGGTCGAACGTGGTGTCCTGGAAGCCCTGTGTGCTGGTGGGGAAGCCGCTCGGGTTCGGCACGTCGGCCCACTGACCGCTGTCGAGATTCCAGTACTGGATGCGCCAGCGGGCGGGGGCGGCGACTCCCGCGCCAGTGCCCTGCGGCTGGTCGTTCCAGAAGTCGATCTGCGACCCGGAGATCCGCATCGGCTGGTCCCACGTGTACTGCACCGACTGCTGGGGCGGGTTGTTGCCCGTCCACGTCCCCCACATGTCCGGTGGCAGCGGGTTCGACCGGACGATCTCGTCGTTGAGCGCCTTCACCCAGTACTGCGTGGGCACCGGCTCATTGGACACGGTGACCCTGGCCGCCTGGGCGATGTTGGCCCGTGGGGTCCGGTCGGGCCCCTTGACCGGCGTCGGCGTCACGAGCTTCAGCCTCGGCGGGCTCTGCGTGTCGTCCCACTCCACCGGGTCGATCGCGACCGACCGGCGGAAGTGGCCGCCGCCCACCGCGTCGGCGGTGTGGTACGCGATGTACCACCTGCCGTTGAACTCCAGGATGCCCGGGTGGCTCGTCGTCGAGGAGACCGGCCGGAGCATGGTGCCCCGGTAGGTCCACGGTCCCTCCGGCGACGACGCCGTCGCGTACGCGATGCAGGCGTGGTAGTTCGCCGGGGTGCACGGCGAGGTCGGGCCGGCGTTGTTTCCGGCATACGCCATGTAGTAGGTGCCGTTGCGCTTGAAGGCCCAGGCCGCCTCGAAGAAGCCCGTCAGGCCGGTGACCGAGCGTTGGGTGGTGACCGGGGTCTTCATGTCCTGCTGAAGCTCGACCATCCGCAGTTGGCTGAACGAGCCCCACCAGAGGTACACCCGCTGGTTCGGGGCGGTGCCGTCGATGAGGATCGTCGGGTCGATGTTGTGGATGGTGTTGGCGGTCGGCACGCGTTGGGAGATGACCGGCCCGCCTGCGTGGTCGGTCCACGGGCCGGTCGGGCTGTCCGAGACGGCCACGCCGATCGCGAACTTGTCGGACGCCGGGCTGTCCCGTTCGTTGATCGGTACGTACCAGTAGTAGCGCCCGTCCACGCCCCGGACGACCTGGCCGGCGTACGCGCGCCCCGGTGTCGCCCAGGAGAAGACCTGTTCCGGGCGCATCAGCGACGGGTAGTGGGTCCACTGGCCGGCCTGGACGTCCGTGGTCCGGAACGCGCCCCACTCGTTCATGATGAAGTCGTTGGTGGACGGACCGGCCTGGTCGTGGCCGGTGTAGATGTAGAGCTGGTCCTGGCCGGTGTCGTTGCCGGAGGCGCCGGCCGGCACGACGACCGGCGCCGGGTCGGCCGAGTAGTAGCTGCCGTCGCCGAGGATCGGGTTGACGGTGTTGGTGAAGGTGTACGAGTCGGCCGCGTAGGCAGGTGCGGCGACCCCGACCAGGCCGGCGGCGACGAGCCCGGCGACCGCCGTCGCGGCGAGCGCTGTGCGGACCCGGTGCGCTGGCCGGCGGGTTGGTGGGGCGGCGCCGCGCGCCACGGTGGTGTCCACGGTGTCGTTCTCCTCACTGTTGTCCGGAGGTGGTGGCGGCGCCGGTGCGGCGCCGCCACCACGAAGGGTCAGCCGCAGGCGAGCGCGCCGTACGGCGCCTCGAACGCCACCGTCACCGGTTGGCCGTCCACGCTGCCGGCGGCCTTCACCGTCGCGACCCCGGCTGGCACCGACTCGGCGCGGGTGGTGAACGCCTGGTACGTTGACTTTCCGGGGGCGACGCTGGACACCGTGCGCGACCCGTAGGGCGTGATCAGCTCGATGTTGAGCGGCACGTCCTCGGCGTTGCGCGCGTTGAGCGAGACGTAGGCGCGGGTGCCGATGCACTGTGTGCGCGCCTGCACCTCGACGTTCCACGTCGGGGTCTCCGGCGGGTCGCCGACGGTGAGGGTCAGCGTGGTCCGCGTGGCACCGGCCTGGCTGACGTAGTCGGGCAGGATCAGGTTGCCGACGATGGTGTAGCGACCGGCGGTGTCGACGATGTCCTCGTCGAACTCCCAGTCGACGCCGATGGCCTGGTTGTCCCGGGAGCCGTCGTTGTAGGAAACCTCTACCTTGTCCGGCAGGTGGGGAAGCTCCCCCACGTCGACGGACCGCTCGAACGTCTCGGCGCCCTGGATCGAGATGCCGCCTGGCGCCGTTTCGGGCCGCACGTAGACGCGCGCCTCGGCGAGGAGGCCGTACGCGTCGTTCGTGCCGTAGACCACGAACGGCTCGACGTTGGTTTCCGCGACCGCCGCCGGCGTGATCTCCTGCCAGTTGAACGAGACGCTGCCGCGGGCGCCGCTGGCGTAGACCGCGTCGAGCGTGCTTGGCAGGGTGGGCACCTCGCCCACGGTGGTCCGGATGAGTACGGGCGAGCGTACCGAGTCGACGGTCTCGCCGTTGGCACGCCAGCGCAGCACGCCGGTGCCCGCGCCGCTGCCCATGAGGCCCCAGATCCGGATGCGCAGATAGCTGGTCGTGGTCGGTTGGAAGTCGAAGTGGTTGTAGGTGTTGGTGGCGAGCCCGTTCGCGTACGTCGAGTCCCCGGTGAGGGTTACCGGCGTCCAGGTGGTGCCGTCCGCGGAGCTCTCGATCGCGTACGTCGTGCCGGTGGGTCGGCGGGTGCCGCCGTTGTCGTCGTACCAGTAGATGTCGGTCGAGGACAGCCGTACCGGCGCGGTCCACCGGTACTGGATCCACGCCTCCCGCTCGGGGCTGGTGCCGTTCTGCGGCTGGCCCCAGTTGCCCCAGCCGTTGCCGGCCCCCGGGTTCGAGCTGGTCGGGGTGGTGCTCTCCTTGACCCGCTGGTGGTTTTCCCACGAGGCGGTGCCGTTGGTGCTGATCGTCGCCGAGGAGCCGAACTCCGCGACCATCTCCCGCTTGGCGAGCGTCACGGCCACGGTCGCCTCGGACCGTTTTTCGCCATCGTTGACAAAGAGCCGGAACACGTAGTCACCCTCGACGGTGCCGGTCACCCGCGTGGTCAGTGCCTTCGGGTCGGAGAAGATGACGCCGGCTCCGGACGGGGCCGAGACGGTCTCCCAGCCGTAGGTCAGCTCGCTGTCGTAGGGGATGCCGTCGTCGGACGCCGTGCCGACGAGTCGGGTGGACAGGTTGCCGTCCGCCGAGCCGTCGCGCGCGGCGGTGGCCACGGGCGCCTGGTTGGACACCTCCGGCACGTCGCGTCCCGAGTCGAACACCTGGATTTCGGAGATCGCCGTGTAGAAGGTCGGGTTGTTCGTGAACGCGATGCGCAGCTTGTTCGAGGTGACGGTGTGGAACAGCGCTTCGTTGAACTTCGCCGTCGGGACGGTCGGGTTCTTGAACTGGCCCGGCACCTCCTTCCAGCCGCCGTTGCCGTCGGGGACCTGCACCCACCAGCGTGCGGGTTCGCGGTAGCCACCGGCCTGGCGGTCGCTGACCGCGTACACCTTCACGTTGTCGAAGGATTTGGCCGAACCGAGGTCGAGCTCGATGTAGCCGTTCTTGTCGGTGGTGCCGTAGTTGCCCCAGTACGGCTCGTTGGCGGTGACGCCGTCGGTCACGGCCGCGAGTGACACCGGCCGCTCGGTCTCCTTGATGGCGCCGGGTGTGTGGTTCATCGAGGTGGCGCTCCAGCCGGGCGTGTGGAACTGCCGCCACGGCGTCGGCCGCACGCCCTGCTGGGTGTACGACGAGGTGAGGTTGGCGCCCGCCGCCAGGTTCGGCGCGTCCTCGGTGAGGTCGATGCCGGCCGTCTTCAGGTACTCGACGACGCGGGTGTCCTCGATCGGGGTGTCGACCGCGCTCGGGAAGTTGGCCCCGGTCGTCGCGGTGAACGTGACGGTCAGGCCGTCCTCGGCCTGGACCTGGTTGGTACGCGGGTCGTAGGTGAGCTTGCCGAGCTTGTCGGTGCTGACCTTCTTCTGGCCGTTGAGGAACAGGCTGTAGCCGGCGCCCAGTCCGTAGTTGCTGCCATCGGGGTCCCAGACGATGGTGACGTCCTGACCGTGGTAGCGCAGGTTGTTGGCCATGAAGTGGTCGTAGCCGAACTGGATCGGCGACAGCTCGATCTTGTCGTCGGAGCGCGGCTGGAGGCCGGCCATGTCCTCGACGAAGATGTAGTTCATGTTGCCGAGCATCACGTGGTTCGGGTTGTTGCGGTTGTAGGTCTTCGCGGTCGGGCTCCAGTTGGAGTAGTACTCCGCCTGGTTCGGGGCGCGCAGGTCCGCGTTCGGGTAGATGCTCCAGGCCATCCAGTCCAACAGCCGCTTGGCGTACGCCGGGGTGATGTACTTCTGCTCCGGGTCGTAGTGGCGTAGTGCCGAGCGGACACCGCGGTACTGCACGGTGAAGTTGATGTTGGAGAAGTTGTTGGAGCCGCCGATCCCGTAGGCCGTGCGGTCGTACTGGTTGGCGGTGTAGAACGGGAAGATCGGGAAGTTGTCGCCGTAGGTCAGGAACCGGAACCCGTCGACGTAGTTCTGCCACTGGTCGAACGGGATGAGGTTCTCGGCGTAGACGTCGTAGAGGTTCGACTCCCTGGCGGGGACCAGGTCGCGGGCCGACGCGGGCAGCGGGTTGGGTCGGCCGTTGGCGGTGGCCGCGCTGGTGGCGCCGTGCGACGTGCCGGCGAGGAACATCCGCATGTCGGGGCTCCACAGCCGATCGAGGATCGCCGCGCGGATGTCGTTGGCGTCGCCGGCCATCTCGTCGACCTTGCCCTGGTCGGCGCCGGCCATCTGGTAGAGCTGGCGGGCGGCGTCGAACGCGCCCCACACGTACGCCGATTCGGGGCGCTCGATGGTGCGGGCGCCGGGTGCGCCGGCGTTGGCCTTCGGGTAGCCGAAGGTGATCGCGTCGGCGTCGTTGCCCGGCATGTAGTTGGTGTCGTAGGCGATGAGGTTGTCGTCATTGCCGTCGTAGTGCTCCAGCTGGCCGACGCCGTCGCCCTCGAAGTAGCCCGCGAACTTCCGGGCGATCTCCTTCCCACCGCCGTGCACGTTGTAGGCCTCGAGCCCGGCGGTGCCAAGGTACTGCGAATAGTGGTTGTTCCAGCTCGTGTGCCCCGGGCTGTCCAGGAAGGCCGAGGAGCCGGACAGCTCACCGATGTTGAGGACCTGGCCGTACGGCAGGTAGGGCGTGCGTAGCCACTTGGTGTCCTGCAGGTGCATCGGCTGGGTCAGCGCCACGGCGTTCTGGTAGAGGTTCACCCCCTCGATCGTCGTGGGGTACTGGTAGACGTGGCCGGGTGCGTTGGCGTCGAGCGTGTTGTACCGCTCGCCCCACCAGCGGTACACGATGGCCTTCTCCAGCGCGGGGTCAGGCACGTCGATGTAGGGCACGTCCTGCGCCCAGCGGCGGTGGAACGCGGTGATGCCGGTACGCACGGCCGTGGCCGGCGACATGGCGGCGTATTCCTGGTAGCTCCGCACCGTCTGGGGCAGCGAGGCCGAGGAGACGGCGCCGACCACCGACAGCGACACCGTGCCGCCGGCCGGCACGGTGATCTCTCGGTCGAGGTTTGCTCCGGTACGACTGAAGTCGGCACCGGTGAGGTCGACCCGGACCGAGTCCCACGCGGTGTCGACGAGGCCGTTGTTGGAGCCGCTGGTGATGGTGCGCGTGCCGGTCAGCGCGGCCGTGCCCGGCCCGGCCTGGGTGGCCAACGGTGACGCGGCACGGACGGTGAAGGTGGCCGGTGCGTCGCCGGGATTGCCGAAGTCGATGGCGGTGACGGCGACGTTGTCCTCGGTGATGAACTTGGTCTGGTCGGCGGTGACGCCGGTCGTCCCGATCGTGTACCGGGTCCTGGCGTGGCTCGGCGCGTTGAAGCGGTTGGCGTTGACCTCGGTGACGGTCTGCCCGGTCACCGTGACGGTGTACAGGTTGCCGAGGTTGTTGGGGCCACCGACGTACGCGCTGCCGGCGAAGCCCATGCTGCTGAAGTTGTTGTTGCTCGCGCCACGCATGTAGAGGGAGCGGCCCCGGGTCATCAGCACCGCCGACCCGAGCGTTCCGGGGACGCCCAGCACCCGGTCGAGGTAGTAGTCCGTGCCGCCGGCGGCCAGATCCTTCTCGAAGATCGACTGGTGCATGTTCCCCGCGGTGAACGGCACACCGGGCTTGAGCTGGTTGACGACGTCGCCGAGGTTGCTGTAGGCCGGGTCGCCGATCTCCATGGCATGGTTCTGCCCGTTGGTGTAGACGCCGACGTCACCCTCGTTGCCCGGCAGGATCGGGCTGGCGGCGTTGGCCGGGGACGGAATGCCGACCGCCCCTCCCACCACCAACGCGGCCAGGGCGGCCCAGAGGGGCACCCTCCTCACTCGTCTATGGATCATGTCGTTCCTCCTTGTCGTCGGTGCGGCTGAACGGGTGAGGCGGGTGTAGAAGTTAGCGCTAACATCAGCGGCCCTCTTGGTCCGTGACAGCTGGTCAGCGCACGGTCGGGAGCCAGACGCGCATGGTTGAGGGCCCTCTGTTGGCCCAGTCGTGGTACGCCACCAACGCCACCTCGTCGAGGCCCTCACCGAGCGTCGGCGTCGACTCGACCGCGTCGGTCCGGTAGGGCCAGTCGTGCTCTCGCGGGTGGACGCGTCGGCAGTGCACGGTGACCCGGCCGTTCACGAGGCGGGGCGGTTGGCTGGTGTCGACGCGGAGCTCGTCGACCGTCTCGACGTCGGGCACGTCCACTGACTCCAGGGCGAGCACGAGGGGGCCGTGCTCCACCGCGACGCAGCCACGGACCGCGTCGATGCGCGCGTCCGGGTGGGTGAACCGGGGAGCCATCGGCAGGGACAGGACGACCTCGTCGCCGCGGCGCCACGTCCGGCGCTCGGTGACGACACCCGGCCCGACCGGCCGCGTGTCTCCGGCGATGGTCAACGTCGCACCCTCGGCCGCCCAGCCGGGCACCCGCACCGTCAGCGACCAGGGCTGGTCGTCGTCGCTCTCGATCCGTACCCGGATCTGCCCGGCGTGTGGGTAGTCGGTCGCCACGCTGACACGGAGGTCACGCCCGTCGGCGAGCCGGTGCTCGATGGTCCCCGGCAGGTACTGGTGCAGTTGGAGACCCTCGTCGTCGGACGTCGCGACGTACGCCGTCAGGCTGGCCAGGGTGCGGGCGACGTTCGTCGGGCAGCAGGAGACCTCGAACCAGGGCGCCCGCAGGGAGGCCGCCGCGCGCAGGCTGGGCCGGTCGGCGTCCGGGAGGGTGCCCAGCTCGCGGCGGTGCAGGGTGTTCGTGTAGAAGAAACTCCGCCCATCGGCCGACGGCGAGGTCGACACCACGTTGAACAGCGTCCGCTCGATGAGGTCGGCGTAGCGGGGGTCGCCGTCGGCGAGCAGCAGCCGCCACGCGAGCATCACCGAGCCGACCCCGGCGCAGGTCTCCGAGTACGCGCGGTCGGGCGGGAGCACCCAGTCCTCGCCGAACGCCTCGTCCTGGTGCCGGGAGCCCTGTCCTCCGGTGACGTACGTACGGCGGGCCACCCCGTTGCTCCACTGGTTGCGTACCGCGTCCAGCAGGCTGGTGTCCTTCAGGTCGACGGCGACGTCGGCGGCGCCGGCAGCGAGGTAGTTCGCCCGTACCGCGTGCCCCCGCAGGGCCGTCGCCTCCCGGACGGGAAGCTCGTCCTGGAAGTACTCCCGGCCGTACTCCACATCGCTGAGCCGGCCGTGGCCCCGCCGGTCGACGAAGAGAGCGGCCTGGGTCAGGTAGCGGTCGTCGCCGGTGACCCGGGCGAACTCCACCAGAGCCGTCTCGATCTCCGGGTGTCCGCAGAGGCCGTCGATACCGTCCGGCCCGAATGTCTCGCACACGTTGTCGGCGGCACGGCGGGCGACCTCGAACAGGCCGTCGTCCGCGCCCGGACGCGTTCGGGCGCGGGCGACCGCGGCCTGGAGGAGATGACCGACGCAGTAGAGCTCGTGACCCCATTCGAGGTCGGACCAGCGGGGCGCCTGCCCCGGGCGACCGAACCTCGTGTTGAGGTAGCCGTCGGCCTCCTGCGCCGCGGCCACCCGCCGCACGACGGCGCGGAACCTCGACTCGAGCTGCGCATCGCCGGTCCGGCCGATCTCCCACGCCATCGCCTCGAGGAGTTTGTAGATCTCCGAGTCGGAGAACTCACGGCCGCGGCGGTTGTGTGCCAGGTCGCCCCGCACGGCGAGGTCGAAGTTGCGAATCCAGCCTTCCCGCTCGATCCAGTGCTCGATGTGCGGGAGAGTCGCGGCACTGTTGATCGATTGACGCTCGGCCCAGAATCCCCCCGTGATCCGGACCTGGTCCAGCCCGAGCGGCCGGAGCCGGCCACGGATCGGCAGGACGGGGGCGGCCGCAGGTACGGTGCCGCTCATGGTCATCCTTTCATCGCGCCAGACATGAAGCCGCGCACGTAGTGTCGTTGGAGCAGCAGGAACAGGACGATGCACGGCAGGGCGAGCACGACGACGCCCGCTTCGGTCGCCCCGTAGTCGACGACACCCTGGACCTGGCCCCGCAGATTGGACACAGCGAGCGGAAGGGTCATGCGCTCGGTGTCGTTGATGAGGATCAGCGGGGCCATGAAGTCGTTCCACGCGGTGAGGAACGCGAACAGCCCGACGGTGATGAGGCCCGGCTTCACCGCGGGTAACAGCACCCGCCACAGCGCGCTGAACGTCGAGCAGCCGTCGACCATCGCGGCCTCGTCCAACTCGCGCGGCACCGCCTCGAAGGAGATGCGCATCAGGAAGGTGGAGAACGGGAGCTGGAACATCGTCAGCACCAGCGCGACGCCGACGAGGGAGTTCTGCAACCCCACCTGATTGAGCAGCACGTAGAGCGGGATCAGCAACGTCGCGTACGGGACCATCAGGATGGCGAGCGTGACCAGGAACAGGACGTTCTTGCCGGGGAAACGGAACCGGGCGAACGCGTAACCACCGAGGAGGGAGATCAGCAGCGTCAGCGCGACCGCGAGCAGGGCGACGAACGCCGTGTTGGCGAGGTAGCGCCAGATGCCGGCCTGGTAGTTCGCCAGCGTCTCGTAGTTGCCGAAGCCCCAGCCGTCCACCTGGTTGGTGCCGGCCCGTGGGCCGACCGAGGCGACCGCCGTCCAGAGCAGCGGAGCCAGGAAGATCAGCCCGACCGATCCGGAGAACACCCAGTACGGTGTGCGCAGCGCGATGCCGGCGATGGTGAGGCCCCGGGGTCTGCTGGGGCGAGTGGGTCCCGCGACGGACGGGAGAGGCCCGCCGGCGGCGATCTGGGAACGGGATTCGGCGACCATCGCTGTCAGCTCTCCTCGGACCGGAAGGCGCGCAGTTGCAGCGCGTTGATGAGGACCAGGGCCAGCAGCACGATGAGGGAGAGCGCCGCCGCCACACCAAGGTCGTTCTGACCCTGGAACGCCACCATGTAGATGAGCTGGACGACGGTGATCGTGCTGTTGTCCGGACCGCCCTTCGTCAGGATGTAGAACTGCTCGAAGGCGAGCAGCGAACCGGTCACGCAGAGCACGGTCGTCAGCGCCAGGGTCGGCCGCAGCAGCGGCAGGGTGATCTTCCGGAAGGTCTGCCACCGGCTGGCGCCGTCCGCGCGGGCGGCCTCGTACACGTCCGCCGGTATGCCCTGGAGGCCGACGAGCATGAGCACCATGTAGAAGCCGGCGTAGCGCCACACGATGAGGAAGGTCGTCGAGATCAGTGCCGCGGTCGGTGAACCGAGGAAGGTGATGCCGAGCCGATCCAGCACGGGCGCCAGGGGGCTCGCGTACGGCGAGTAGAGCACGTAGAACAGCAGGGACGCCGACGCCAGCCCGAGGGCACTGGGGATCAGGAACGACGCGCGGAGCAGGTTGTTCCACCGGCTCGACTCCTGCACGAGCAGGGCCAGCCCCAGGCCGAGGGCCAGGAGCAGCACGGTCGCGAGCACTGTGTACTTGACGGTGAACACCACCGAGTCGGTGAAGAACCGGTGGTTGACCGCCTTCACGAAGTTGTCGGGAGCGTTGATCCCCTGGTTGCCGGTGAGCAGCGGCCATCTCGACACCGACATCCTGATGACGAGCAGCAGCGGTACGGCGAAGAGCGCCACGACGAACACCGCGGTCGGTGTCGCGTAGAGCCAGCCCAGCAGGGCCTGACGGCCGCGTGGCCGGGCACGGCCCCGCATCGCCGCACTGGGCGGGCGAGACGGTGCGGTGACTCTCATGGGAACCCTCTCATCGGTCGGCGACGGGTGTTCGTTGACTGGTGCGGGTCGGTCCGCCGCGGGTGTGTGCCTGAAGCGGTGCGTCGGCACACACCCGCGGTGGGCGCCTACTGCTTGAGCACCGCGGTGATCTCGCCGTTGTCCTTCGACAGGTCGCCGCTGCCGTTCAGCACGCGGTTACGAACGAGGGTCAGCCACGGGCTGTTCGGCGCGTTGAACGCCTGCTGGAAGTTCAGCGCGACGGGGGTATCGCCCTTGCCGGCCGCCTCGTTGATGGTGACCAGGCGCGGGTCCTCGGCGGCGTACTTGTTGTTGGCGAGGTCGGCGCGGGACACCACGTCCTTGTTCTTCGCCAGCACCCCGACCTGGGCGTCCTCGGACATCATCCAGCTCAGGAAGTTCCAGGCCTGAGCAGCCTTCTTCGAGTCCTTCGACACGCCGAGGCCGTCCCCGCCCACGAAGGTGGATCCACCACCGCTGGGGCCGGGGATCGGGGCCACGCCGACGTCGAACGGGGTCGAGGAGAGCAGGGTCGCCGGATAGAGCATCAAACCGACCTTGCCCTCGGTGAACGGGGCGGTCCAGGTCGGGCCCGTCTCACCGGCGGAAGCCGGTAGCACGGCTCCGGACTTCCACAGGTCGTTCCAGGTGCTGTAGACCTTCTGGGCGTTGTCGTCGGCGAGCTTGGACTCCTTGCCGTCCTCGCTCAGCACCTCGCCGCCGGCGGCCCAGATGGAGGGGAACCAGGTGAAGACCAGGCACCCGCCGCAGTTCAGGCCGGCCGCCGTGCCGTAGACACCGTCCTTCTTCGACGCCTGGACCGCCTTGGCGGCAGCGGCGTACTCCTCGAGCGTCGCCGGGGCCTTCTCCGGGTCCAGACCGGCATCCTTGAACAACTGCTTGTTCCAGAACAGCATCGACAGGTCCAGCACGAAGGGCAGGACGTGCTTCTTGCCGTCGACCGTGCCGGCCGAAAGGTGTCCCTTGTTGATGGAGTCCTTGAAGCTGAGGCCGTCGATGTTGGCGCTGAGGTCCTGGAAGAGGCCCTGCTGCACCCAGTTCGGCACGTAGACGATGTCGGCGGCGAAGAGATCCGGAAGGCCGTCCGAGCCCGCCGCCGCGCCGACCTTCGCGACGTAGTCGTCGTTGGGAACGACGGTCAGCTTGACCTTGTTCTTGTGGCCGCCGTTGTACGCGTCGACGAGGAGTTTCGCCTGCTTCTCCAGCGGCGCGCGGGTCCACAGGGTGAGTTCGCTGCCGTCGTCGACGCCGTTGGGGCCGGCCTCGGCCGCGCTGGTGCCGCCGTCGTCGCTGCTGCATGCGGCCGCGCCCACGGTCAGCGCCGCCACGAGGACTCCTGCTAACGAACGTAGGGCAGTCCGCCTGCCCAGGGTCTTCCTCATGATTCCTCCCACGGGGGTTCATCGTTTGGAGGGGACCCGTTGGGCGGCCCCCACAAGACGAGATGTGATCTCCGGTTTGCTGCTGCATGCGGACGGCTGGGGCGGTGACGTCGCCGTCGACCGCCTGCCGGCTCGAATCCGCCCCGTGACGTGGGTGCTGCTCGCGCCGCCGTGACGGGCGATGCCTGCCGTGTCGTCATCGCCTCTCCGCCCTGTCGCCGGTCCCGGCCCGCGGCTCGTGCGGCACATCGTCACCGTCATGGCCGAGGTGGTGCGCATCACGTTCCGCCGCCAGGGTGTCCCACGAAAACGGTTTCGGCAAGATGTCGGGCGGGTAAAACCCGAATCGATTTCGATGGCCCCTCGCTCTTTCGCCTGAACCTGTCTGCGCACTACGCTGGCCGAAACCGCAGGGGTGTGCGGGCAGTTGCCGTTGCCCTGAAACGTTGCGAAAGGCTTTCGGGTGGGGCGGCGACGATCGCAGTCAGTGACGCTGAGTGATGTAGCGAGCCACGCCGGCGTCTCCGTGGCCACAGCGTCCAAAGCGCTCAACGGTCGAGCCGAAGTCGCGCCGTCCACCAGGGAACGGGTGCTGCGCGCCGCCGCCGATCTCTCCTTCCAGCCCAACGCCCTGGCCGCCGGCCTGATCTCCGGACGCACCCGCACGGTCGGACTGCTGACCGACGAACTCGGCGGCAGGTTCGCCATGTCCATCCTGCTCGGTGCGGAAAACGCCCTGGGCAACGGACAGATGTCCGTGCTGCTCTGCGACGCCCGGGGCGACGCCATCCGCCGCCAGCACTACATCCGCACCCTGCTGGCACGCCAGGTCGACGGATTCATCGTGGTTGGCGACAGCAACGAGGTGAGCCCCTCGCTGACCCAGCAGATCCCGGTCCCGGTGGTCTATGCCTATGCCGAGTCCACCGACCCGAGCGACCTGTCGATCGTCGCCGACGACGAGGGCGGTGCCCGACTCGCCGCGGAACACCTGGTGTCGCACGGCCGACGCCGGATCGGACACATCACCGGCCCGGACAGCTACCGCGCCGCCCGGGACCGAGCCGCCGGCCTGCGAACGGTGCTCGCCGAGGCGGGCCTGTCCCCCTCTGGCGATCCACTGTTCGGCGAATGGTCCCAGCGGTGGGGCCGGCACGCGGCACGGTTGCTACTGGCGGCCAGGCCGGACGTGGACGCGATCTTCTGCGGGAACGACCAGGTGGCCGCCGGGGTTGCCGACACGCTGCGCGATCTCGGCCGCCTGATCCCGGACGACGTGGCGATCGTCGGCTACGACAACTGGGAGTTCTTCGCCGAGGACTGCCGACCGACGCTGACCACTGTGGATCTCAATCTCGAGCAGCTCGGCGCAACCGCGGTCCAGCACCTCATCGCGGCGCTGGACGGCAGCCCCAGCATTGGTGTCATCCGTCAACAAGGCCGCCTGGTGGTGCGTGAGTCCACGGGGCCGGCACTGCCCCGCCGCTGACGGTCGGGATCGCCAGGGCGGGCGTTGCCGAGATATGACCGGTCAGACGCTGTGTGTCAGGCCGGAGCGCGTCTGTTCCGCAGACGGGCGGTAACGATCGCGGGGTGCGGCCGCGCTCCCCCGGATCACCAACTCCGGCATGAGCACGTCACGCCGCCGCAACGATCCGTGTGCGGGACGGTCGAGCTGCGCCAACAACAGCCGTACGCTGCGCCGGCCCAGCTCGGCGAAGTCCTGCCGAACCGACGTCAGTGGCGGCAGGAAAAGGGCGCCGTCGAAGGCACCGTCGAAGCCCACCACGCTGACGTCGTCGGGCACCTGCCGGCCCGCCTCGTGCAGCGCCCGCAGCACGCCGAGGGCGAGTTGATCGCTGGCGCAGAAAATGGCGGTGACGGACGGATCACGGGCCAGGCACGCGCCCTGCTCGTATCCTGTTGCGGCACTCCAGTCACCGGGCATCACCGCAGGCACCGGCGCACCGGCGGCTCGAAGCGCGTCGCGCCAGCCGTCGGCCCGCTCAGCCGCCTCCGGCCAGTCGTCCGGGCCGGCGACGTGGTGAACGGTGGTGTGCCCCAGTTCGAGCAGGTGGCGGGTGGCGAGCCGCGCACCTTCGACGTTGTCGATCTGAGCGCTCGGAACCGCCGGACTGCGGCCGCCGCCCGCGGTCACCGAGGCCAGACCGGAGGACGCCTGGGCGAACGCGTCGGCCATCGTGGGCTTGGGCGCGATGGCGATGATTCCTTCGACCGATTGCCGCCGCAGCCAGTCGACCGCGTCGAACACCGACCGGTGGTCCAGGTCGCGCACGCTGGCGACGCTGACGAAGTAGCCTGCGACGCGGGCCGCTCCCTCGATCGCGTACAGCATCGAGGTCGGCCCGTAGAGCGGGCTCTCGTAACCGATGATGCCGAGCGTGCCGGATCGGCGGGTGACCAGCGCCCGGGCCGCCGGATTCCGTTGGTAGTTCAACCTGCTCATCGCGTCCAGGACCCGCTGCCGGGTCCCGTCAGCGACATACGGGTGCCCGTTGATCACGCGGGAGACCGTCTGCGAGGACACTTTCGCCAACTCCGCGACGTCGCGCATGAGCGATCGATCGGGGAGCCTGGTCGCCCCTTCGGCTTCGTCGCGCCGTGCCAAGGTGGACGGGAGGGTTCGCCCGTCACGTCCGTCGTCTTCGATCACCCTGCATCCCCTCGTCAGGAGGTCTCGACGTGCGCCGCCGGCGACAGGTGCTCCTTCCGTACACATCGATCGGCCCCGGCCGCCTGGTCTATGACAATGAATGCCGAAAACGGTTTCGGCAATGGCTCTCAGGAGATCTGCAGCAAATCTTCGGCACGGCACGCACGCGGTTTCGGCACGCCGGCCCAACCTCCTCGCGGGAGCTCTTCGTCGGCGGGGCGTGACCGCCGATCCCGCACCACGTCCGGTCCCCGCCAGATGCGCAGCGCCGCCGTCCCTGCTGGCACGACCACGCTGAGGAGATGGCCTCGGACGACGACTCACCACGTGCGTGCTGCGACGGCCCGGCGAGCACAAAGCGGGCGGACGGCCCTGTTGCAGGCACGCTCCCCAGTGGAGCGCCGAAGATGCCCCAAAGCCGAAGAGCCACGTAACGCGCATTGCCTGTGGATTTCGAGGCGTCCCCGCGAGACGGCGAACGAGAACCTAACGCTGACGGTCGCCACACCGGAGAGTCTTGGTGATCCGGCTACCGCGTTCGACGTCGGCGCCGCAACCAACGCAGGACACTACGGGTGGTTGTGGCCAGGGCGGCATCGATGAAGCAGACAAGTGACCTGGTCCGCCTCGATGGGGTCGGCGAGGATCATGTGCTACGGTAGCCGCGTTGCAGTTTTGATTTCCGTAGACGTTATCCAGCGCCTGATGGGGCATCTGAAACCCATCCAGGCGCTTTTCGTTTTTCGTGTCGTTTCGACGCGGGTGATCAACGCGGCGGCGCAAGGGTCCGCACAGTGCGGTCTCTAACAGCCTGCGCAGGAGCAGACATGACTACAGGTACCGTGAAGTGGTTCAACGCCGACAAGGGCTTCGGCTTCATCAGCCCGGACGACGGCGGCGCCGACGTCTTCGCCCACTTCTCCGCAATCTCGGCGAGCGGCTTCCGCAGCCTCGACGAGAACCAGAAGGTGGAGTTCGACGTCACCCAAGGCCAGAAGGGCCCGCAGGCGGAGAACATCCGCCCGCTCTGATCCACACTCTGCGAACGGCGGCCCGACTGATTCAGCGGGCCGCCGTTCGGCGTTTCATGCGCTCACCACGGCATCTCAGGTGGAGCACACCATGGTCGGACTCGACGCCTCGCCTCCTGATGAAAATCAGACAGCCGGGACAAGGGGCGCGCGGCGTTACATCCTGAAGGGTTGATGACTATGACGACGACCTACTCGGGTCCTGCGAGGCTGATCCTGGCCGACGGCGCATGCATATCCGGCATGGCTTCCCTCAGTACCAACCAGCGCGGAGGACTCAACGGCTGGGGCGGCACATTCCGTCCGGACGAGATCACGACAGACCTTCGCAGCGCAGTCGAAGGGCTGCAACTGGAACTGCCCTACGATCGGATGGGGACAGTCGCCGTCACCGGCATACGCAAGCTACTCGCCACGCAGGTGTTGATGTCGTTGGCAGGCCGCGGACCCGCACCATTCTGAGCGCGCGCCGCACGGCCGCGCTACATCGCCGTCGCGAAGCGGTCACTCTGCGCTGACGCAGCGACGAGGCAGGAGCCCGACGGCCAGGGCGAATCCGCAGAAAAGGGGATGTTCTGGTATCACACCCCCAGACTAGGGCAATTCTCATCGGCCTCACCGCCTGCCAACTGGTGTTGTCGGGAAACTGAGCGCAGCAACGAAGTAGCCTGGTCGACCGGAGCCGCAAACGGGGCTCCTAGGGGGTACTGGCAGTACACGCCTTGACAGAGACTCGCAGCGCCGCCACGGCTCTCGTGAGGTGCAGGTAGGTCAGTATCACGTCACCGGAGGACATCATCTTCACCGTCAACGCCATCGCCGCGCCCTCTGCCACCGAACCGCTCGTGCGTACCACGATCGAGCGGCGGGACCTGGGCCCGCGCGATGTTCTCATCGAGATCCGCTACGCCGGCATCTGCCACTCCGACATCCACACCGTGCGCGGCGAATGGGGCAGCGTTCCCTACCCGCTCACCGTTGGCCACGAGATCGTTGGCCGGATCACCGAGGTCGGTGCCGACGTCACCCGCCACGCAGTCGGCGACCGTGCCGGTGTTGGCTGCATGGTCAACTCGTGTCGCGAGTGCGAGAACTGCCGCACCGGGAACGAGCAGTACTGCCTCAAGGGCAACACCCCGACGTACGCCGGCGTCGACCGGGACGGGACCGTGACCCAGGGCGGGTACTCGACCCACATCGTCGTGGACGAGGACTTCGTGCTGCGGGTGCCGGAGAGCATCCCGTACGAGGCGGCCGCGCCGATGCTGTGCGCGGGCATCACCACGTACTCTCCGTTGGCGCACTGGAACGCCGGTCCCGGCAAGAAGGTCGCCGTGGTGGGCCTGGGTGGTCTGGGCCACATGGCTGTCAAGATCGCTGCGGCGATGGGCGCCGAGGTGACCGTGCTGTCGCAGACGCTGGGCAAGAAGGACGACGGCCTGCGCTTCGGAGCCGAGCACTACTACGCGACGAAGGACCCGGCGACGTTCGAGGCGCTCAAGGACAGCTTCGATCTGATCATCAACACGGTCAGCGCACCGATCGACATGGCCAGCTACCTCGGTCTGCTGCGTTTGAATGGCACGCTTGTCAGCGTGGGTGCCCCGGCGGAGCCGCTGCCGGTGCCCGTCTTCGCGTTGTTCGGCAATCGGCGTTCGTTCGCCGGCTCCAGCATCGGCAGCATCGCCGAGACGCAGGAGATGCTGGACTTCTGCGCCGAGCGCGGCATCGCTCCCGAGGTCGAAGTCATCGGCGCCGAGGCAGTCAACGACGCGTACGAGCGGGTGCTCGCCTCGGACGTGCGGTACCGGTTCGTCATCGACATCGACACCCTGCGCTGATCTTCTCTGTTGTGCGTCAGGGTCCGCCGAACGGCGGGCCCTGACCACAGTCGGGCCAGGGCGACCGGTAGCCGGCGGTGGTCCGCCTGCGAAACAACGCCTGGACCGAGTTCATCCCGTCCCTCGACTACGACGCAGAGATCCGCACCGTCACTTGCTCCCCCAACGCGATCGATAGTAGAAGCCGTTGGATTTGAACCGATCCGTTTCGCAGCGGGGCGGATCCTGCTCTACCGTGCAGTGCCATGGCGGTGAGCGGCACGCGGTTCAGTCTCCTGGGACCGGTGGGACTGACCGTGGCAGGACGCAGCATCGAGTTGACCGGCAAACAGCGGGCGTTACTCGGCGCACTGCTGCTGGACGCCAACCACGTCGTCTCCGTCCAGCGGATCACCGACCGGCTCTGGGGGGAGGATCCGCCCGTCTCCGCCCCAGCCAGGGTCCGGGCCCTGGTGGCAGAGTTGCGTCGGGCCTGCGGGCCCGAGGGTGCGGAGTTGATCGAGACCAGGAATCCCGGATACCTGCTGCGGGTCGGGGACGGGGAGTTCGACGCGCCGCTGTTCGTGGGCCGGGTGGAGTCGGCCAGAAGGGCGACGTTCGAGGGCCGTCCACAGGAGGCCATCGCCGACTACGACGGGGCCTTGGCGCTGTGGCGCGGCGCCCCGCTGGCCGGCCTGCGGGGACCGCACGTCGAGGCCGAGGCAGCACGGCTCACCGAGTACCGGACGGCCGCGTTGGAGGGACGGGCCGAGGCCATGATGGCACTGGGCCGATTCCACGAGGCGGTGGCGGAGCTGACCCTGCTGGTCGCGGAGAACCAGTTCCGGGAGAGATCCCACCGGCTACTGATGCTGGCGTTGTACTCGGCTGGGCGGGCGGCCGAGGCGCTGAAGGTGTATCGGGACTTCCGAGCCCGCCTGGTCGCGGAGCTCGGCGTGGAGCCCACCGGGGAGCTGCGGAGTCTGCACCAGCGCGTGCTGGCGGGCGCGGCCGGACCGGAGCGTCCGTACGCTTCTGCGCCGACGAGGGTTCCGCGGGAACTGCCGGCCGACATCGGGCGGTTCGTCGGCCGGGAGGCGGAGCTGAAGCAGCTTGACGGGCTGGCGGCTGGCGGAGGCCGGGTCCTGTTGGTGGTCGGTCCGGCCGGCGCGGGGAAGACGGCCCTGGCGGTGCACTGGGCACACCGGGCGGCCCGCGACTTCCCCGATGGCCAGATCTTCCTCGGAATGCGGGGGTTTGACCCGGGGCAACAGATGTCCCCCACTGAGGCACTGCCGGTGCTGCTCCAAGCCCTCGGCCAGCCTCCCAAGGACATTCCGGCCGATCTGCAGACGCAGGGGGCGCTGTACCGCTCGCTGCTCGCGGAGCGTCGCATCCTGTTGGTGCTGGACAATGTCGCGAGCGCGGAGCAGGCCCGGCCGATCCTGCCGGGTGGTCCCGGCTGCCTGGTCGTGATGACCAGCCGCGACCGGCTCGGCGGGCTGGTGGCGCGGGAGGGGGCGAGCCGGCTCGGCGTGGCCGCGTTGGAGCTGGAGGAGGCACTGGCGCTGCTCGCACACGGCGTCGGCGCCGACCGGCTGCGGGCAGAGCCCGAGGCCGCAGTGCAGCTGGCGGTCCAGTGCGGACAGATGCCGTTGGCCCTGTCCATCGCGGGGGCGCGGCTGGCCGAGCAGCGGCACCACACCGTCGGCGGGTACGTCGCGGAGCTGGCCGACCGGGGCAGGCTGGCCCGGCTCCGCGTCGATGGTGACGAACACACGGCGGTCCGGGCCGCGCTGGACCTCTCCTACCGTGCGCTGTCCCTGCGGGCGAGGCGGATGTTCCGGCTGATGTCCCTGGCCCCGAGCGGCGGTCTGGCCACCGCCTCGGCGGCGGCGCTCGCCGGGGTGGACCGCGGCGAGGCGGAGGAACTGTTGGACAGCGTTGCCAGGGTGCACCTGGTGACCGAGGTCGGCGTCCACCGGTTCGCCGCCCACGACCTGCTGCTGGAGTACGCCGCGGAGCGCGTCGCCGAGGAGGACAGCCAGGCCGAGCGGCGGCAGGCCGTCCAGCGGCTGATGTCGTACTACCTCTACTCGGCCGTCGAGGCTGCGCGAGTCGGCGGACTCTACCTGATCTCGTCCCCACCGACGATGATCCCGCCCGGCGTCACCCCGGAGGCCTTCGGGGACAGGTCACAGGCGCTGGCGTGGCTTGACGATGCCTGGCAGGAAATCACCGCGGCGGTCCACCTCTCCGCCGAGCTCGACTCCAGGCCAATGGCCTGCCTTCTGGTGATCGCCCTCCAGGACTACCTCCATCACTTCAGGCCACTGGCTGAGTCGGTGCGGATGGCGACGATCGGGCTGGCGGCAGCGGAAGGAAGCGGCGACCTCAGCGGCCAAGCCGCGATGCGCCTGTCGCTCGGCCACACCAATTGGCGGATGACCCGACTCGTGGCGGGTGGGGCGGAGTACAAGCGGGCCCTTGTGCTCGCCCGCCGGGCCAACTGGAGGCGGGGGGAGGCGGACGCGCTGCGGGGCATCGGCGTCATCCTGAAGCAACTGGGCAGACCACAGCAGGCCCTGAACCGGTACCGCAGGTCGATCCGGCTCGACCACGCGCTGGACAACGCGCGCGGTGAGTCGTCGGGACTGAACAACCTCGCGTCCGCCTATCTCGAGCTCGGCCGACTCGGCCCGGCCGAGCGGTGTCTCACCGCTTGTATTCCGGTGGCCGAGCGGGCGGGAAACCTGAACATGCAGGCGATCGTTCTGGTGAATATCGGGCTTGTCCGACAGGAGCAGGGACAGTTGGCGGCCGCTCTGCACTGGCTCGATCGCGCCCTGGCCATCGCGCGGAATGCCGGCATGCCGTACAGCGAGGCGATCACCTACGAGACGGTTGGCCGGGTGCACAACCACGCGGGTCGCTGGCCGCTGGCAGCCGAGGCGCACCAGGCGGCCCTGCTCTGCGCGCGCCGGGCGGAGAATCTGAACTGCCAGGTCGACGCGCTGGTCGGCCTTGCGGAGGCGGCGGTGGGACAGGGTCGGATCGAGGACGCGCTGGCTCGTCTGGCCGCCGCCGCCGCCATCACCGACCGGACCGGCTACCACGCCGGGCGGGTCGAGATGCTCATCGGTCTGGGCCGGGCCACGCTGTCCTCAGGTCGCCCGGATCGGGCGTACGAGCACGGGACCGAGGCACTGCGGCTTGCGGTCCAGGGAAATCCGCTGGCGCTGGGTAGGGCGCACGCCACGCTGGCGGCCATCCTCGTGGAACTGGGCGAGGCACCCCGGGCCGTCGTGGAGTGCCGACGCGCCCTGCGGGTCTCCCGCCGGTCCGGGCAGTGGCTGGGGTACGCCAACGCGCTGATCCCGCTCGGGCGGGCACGCCGGCTTGTCGGTGACGAAAGGGCCGCCCGCACAGCGTGGGGTCGGGCCCACCGGCACTTCGTCGAACTCGGCATCCCGCGCCAGGACGAGACGGCGGCGCTGCTGGGCTGACCACCGCTGCTGGGCTGCCCACCGCCATGCGCGATCCGCCGCCATGCGCGATCCGAGCGGCGACCATGCGGGCGGGTGGGACGTTGTGACCCGACATGTTCGCACTTCGTCGCGAGGAGCACAGGTGGAGTTCCGACTGTTGGGCGCGGTGACGATCGTCAGTGGGGACAGGGAGACCCATCCGGCCTCGGGCCGGGTCAGGAGCTTGCTCGCCTGCGTGGCCTGGCAGCCGCGCGAGCTCGTCCCCGACGAGCGGCTGATCGATCAGATCTGGGACGAAGAGGTGCCCACCGACCCGAGGGACGCGCTCTACACCTGTGCCAAGCGGCTGCGGCGTGCCCTCGCGGAGGCTGGCGGGGCCGAACGCGGGCTCGTGCGGTTGCGTGGTGGCTATCTGCTGGACCTCGACCCCGAGCGGATCGACGTGCACCGGTTCCGTCGCCTGGTCCGGGAGGCCCGACAGGCGGGCGACGACACCGCCGCCGCCTGCCTCTACGAGCGTGCCCTGCGGTTGCCCGCCGGAACGCCGCTGGCCGATGTCGACTCTCGGTGGGCGGACGGAGCCCGCACGGTGCTGCGCCGGGAGCAACTGTCGGCCCGGGTGGCCGTGGCCCACGCCTGGCTGCGCGCTGGGCGACATGCGGAGCTGGTGCCAGACCTGGTGTACCTGGCCGAGGAGCATCCGCTGGACGAGGCGATCACGGGGCTGCTGATGGAGGCGCTGCACCGGTGCGGCCACCAGGCCGAGGCCCTGGATCGCTATGCCGGCATCCGCGCCCGGCTGGTGGAGCAGCTCGGAGACGAACCGGGACCAGCCCTCCGGCACACGCACCAGCGGCTGCTCCAGCGCAACGCGGGCGAGTTTTCCCGGGCCACGCAGTGATCCGCCACTGGGCGTGGCGCTGCCGTCGCACCTGGTTATGCCATCGGTTGCGGCCATGGGTTCAACTCCGTTGGGCGCAGGACGCGGTAGCCCATCCGGGCGGGCGCGTCGTACAACCGGGGGTGCGCGGTGAAGCGGATCAGGTGCTCGACGCTCATCGGTTGGAGGTCGGGGATCACGACATTGACCGCGGTGAGCCCGACATCGGCCAGTTCCCGGGTGGTGCGATCGACGGCCACTGGCCGCATCCCGGCGTTGGCGAGCCGGCCGACGACCTCGGACAACGCTTCGGACGGATCGGCGGGCAGCGGTGGCTGGCCCGTGGACGGGGGACGGTCCGTACCGTTGAGGAGGAAGTCGAACGCGTGAGCTTGCTCCGCCCGGCCCATGTAGCGGGTGGTGTCTCCCACGGCTCGCATCTGCGCCTCGATCGCGGGCTCGTCCGCCCGATCCACGAAGTGGATGAACTGCGGGACGCCCAGCGCCTCTTGCAGCGCCTTCTGCGCGGCTTCCGCCAGATCCCGGCCGGCACTGGCACCGACCACCCGGTGGGCCCGCCGGTCGTACTCGGCGGAGATCACGCAGTAGGCCGTCGGCACGCCCAGATCTGAGGTGGCATCGAAGAGGCGGACCTTCTTGAACCGGCTGCGGCACCACTCGATCAGCCGCCTCACCCGTTCGCCGAGGCAGGCCGGATCGATCACCGGCAGAGCGAGCCGCTGGAGCCAGACGACGGCGTTGGCGTCCCGCTCGATGACCTCGAACATGCCCCGGACGACGGCCTCCACCGGGTCGGTGTGGACCGCGAACCCGGTGGACATCCGACAGCTGAAGTGCTCCGCCGGCACGGTCTCGGTAAGTCCGTAGCAGGCCATCACGGCCGGTACCCACACCGACTGCCCGGTGATCAGGTCGAGCCCGGAGGTCCACCGGATCGACGCGCGCGCGTCGAAGGGGACGATCGGGCAGTCCGGATGGGCGTACTCGGCCTCCGAGCAGCGCGGATACCGCTCCGGCTCCAGACACTCGCCGTTCAACTCCTCGGCGGTCGCCCTGATGCGGTGTTCCCCGAGGACGTCGCGGCCCGCGTACCGTTCGGCGGCCTCGGCGATGGCGATGAACCGCGCGAGGTCCGGACGGTCCCACGCCTGTCCGGAGCTGACGAGGTGTTCCAGGCGGCCGAGGCGGCGAGCAGGCCCCGGCGCACCGACCTCCGACTTCCAGTAGGAAAAGCCGGTGGGAAGGCCGGTCGTGCGCAGCGCCCCGACACTCGAGACCAGCCCGTAGGACGAGACCAGGCCATCGAGCGACGTCAGATCTTCAGGTATCTCCCGATGGCGCACGATCACTCCCGTTCCAGCCCCGCCAGCTCGCGTCTGTCAGGCCACAGCTTGGCAGTGCCTCCGGTCCGCGCCCGGTCGCCGCCCGACCGGGCGGCGACCGGGCGGAGACGGACGGTGCCGACAAGCTTGCTCACGACCAACCCCCAGTGGACGGAGAAGAAACATGGCCGAGGAAGACACGAGCACGGATGTCGAGCTGGATCTCGACGTCGATGACTTCGACGAGTTCGGGACGACGGGTGTGATCAAGATGTGCGGCGTGTCGCAGAGCTCCAATGTCCAGTGCTCCAACCCGATGTGCGCCTGAGCCACCGGCGCACGTAGTTCGTGGAATGTGACCGCCCGCCCGTCGTGCGTCGAGCACGACGGGCGGGCCCGGGGAGGCATGGTGAATCCGGAGTCTCTCGACGAGTTGGTGTCTCCCTACGGGGTGGTGTCGGCCGTCAGCGATCCGCGGCCGTCGCGGATCTGCGACCGGCTCTACTCGTGCGGGGTCGAAGTGGGCACGCCGGGGCCGGCGAGCACCCGCCGCACAACGGGCCGGCTCGGCGGTGGCGGGCGCGGCTGGGCCGACCCGGCGCTGGCCCGGTTCGTCGCCATAGCCGAAGGCGCCGAACGGTACGCGATGGCGTTGGGCCCCGACCGGCGGGAGATCATCCGGTCGACTGCCCACGCACTGGCCGGCGAGTGCCTCGAACCCTTCCGCTACCCGCGCTGCTCGGCGCGGGAACTGGCCGACCCCGGCTGCCCGGTCCGCCCATTCGACCCTGCGGCGGCGATCAGGTGGGTCACCGGACTCGATCTGATCAGCGGTGCGCCGGTCTGGGTGCCGGCGGTGATGGCTTGTCGAGACCTGGCACCGGCGGACGACGCGGAACGCTTCGTGCACCGGCTCTCCACCGGCCATGCGGTGCATACCGACCCGGTGGAGGCCGTCGTCCGCGGCACCTTCGAGGTCATCGAGCGGGACGCCGTCGCCGTTCTCTGGCTCCAGCGGCTGGCGCTTCCCGCCGTCCCGCCCGCTGAGTTGGTCGCGTCGACGCGACATCTGATTGAGTGCTGCCGGCGCCGCTTCGTCACCGTGCGCCTTTTCGACGCGACGACCGACCTCGGTGTCCCCACGGTCTACTGCCTGCTGACCGCCGAGCACGACCTGCGGCTACGGCACTGGACCGCGGCCAGCACCGCACGGGATCTACCGGGTGCCGCGGCCAAGGCCCTGGAGGAGGCCGTCGGCCTGTTGGGACTGCTCTCCGAGGGCACCGTTGTGCCGGGCAACCCTGCGGAGTTCTCGGCGGTGCAGGACGGCGCCCGCTACATGGGGGCGCCGGAGCGGGCAGCCGCGTTCGACTTCCTGCTGGCGGGCGCCGCTGCGGCACCCCCGCCTCGACGCCCGGCGCTACCGGAGGACCCGGACCTTGCGCTCGCGGCGCTGATCGAGCGGTTGGCCAGCGCCGGGACGCGGCCCGTCGTCATCGACCGGACCACCCGGGAACTGGCGGACGTGGGGCTGACCGCGGTGAACGTCGTCATCCCCGATCTCCAGCCGCTGAGCCTCCACCCGCTCGCCCAGTTCACCGCACACCCACGGCTGTATGAAGCGCCCGCCCGGATGGGCTACCGCGTGCTGCCCGAAGAGGAGCTGAATCCATGGCCACAGCCGTTCGCCTAACCACTCCCGCGGTCATCGTGCCGGAACGGACAGCCCTGCTCGGGGTCGGCCCGTTCGGCCGCCGAGTCACCGGGCTACTGGCCCAGACGACGGGCGGCACGGAACTCCCTCCGGATGGTGCCGCTGAGACCGCGTTCGCTGGTGCGCCCAGCGCGGTGGTGGTGGCCCTGTGGCGGCCATCGCCGACCCTGTGTGAACGCATCGACGAACGCGCCCACGCGACCGGCATCCCCTGGCTGCCGATCGTCCTGGAACCGTCGCACCTGCGGGTCGGACCGTTGGTGTTGCCGGGAGCCGGGCCCTGTCACCGCTGCTTCGAGGAGCGCCGGGCACAGCACGACCCGCACTGGCCGGGGGCCGAGGCACTGTACGCCGCTTACGACCGCGACCCCACCTTCGGGCCGGCCGGTTTCCTGCCGCAGCACGCCAGGACGGCGGCCGGGCTGGCCGCTGGTGTACTGCTGCGCCCCGACGGGATGGCCGGC
This sequence comes from Micromonospora luteifusca, assembly GCF_016907275.1. NCBI lineage: Bacteria > Bacillati > Actinomycetota > Actinomycetes > Micromonosporales > Micromonosporaceae > Micromonospora > Micromonospora luteifusca. The sequence continues at coordinate 6,028,016 of NZ_JAFBBP010000001.1, read as the reverse complement.
CGGGTGATCTCCGTACCGCTGCGCGGGGTGTCCGTCCGGCGGGATCCGGTGGTTGCTTGCCATGGCTGCGCCCGCTGCGGGCGACCGCTGCCCGAACGCGATCTGCGCACCCTGCTGCGCCTGACTCAGAAGGAGGACACCGGTGTCCGGTGAAGCCCGGTTCCGGCTGAGCCGAGGGCTCGCGGCGCTGCCGACCGACGAGTCATTCATCGTCCAGGGCTCAGGACCACGCCACGTGTTCCGGGGCCGGGCCGCCACCGCGCTACTGCCCCGGCTGTTTCCCCTGCTGGACGGCTCCCGGAGCCGGGAGGAGGTCGCCGCCGAACTGGGCTTTACCCCGGCACGCCTGGACCGGCCGCTGGCTCTGCTCGACCAACGCGGCCTGCTGGAACTCGCCACGCCGCCCTGCCGGGGCGCGGCCCTCGACCACGTCGTCGACTACTACTCGCGCAGTCTGGACGGCACCGGCGGCCACCTCGGCACCGGCGCTCTGCTCGATGCCCTGGCGGGTGTCGCCGTGCACGTCGTCGGGCCGGCCAGGGTAGCGGCGGCCGTCGCCGCCGACCTGCGGGAGTGCGGGGTCGGTGCCGCCACCATGGGGCCGCTCACCGAAGCCGGGGTCGCGACCCTCGCCGGAGCGGAGCGGTTCCTGGTCGTGGTGGTCGAGGAGGGCGGGGACCCGGAAAGGTTGGCGCGGACGGCCACGCTGTGCGCGCCGTACGCCGTGCCCGTGCTGCGGGCCGCCGCCGACCGCACCCATCTGGAGATCGGGCCCTGCTTCGTGCCCGCTCTCACGGCGTGCCCGGCGTGCCTGCGCCGCGGGCGAGCGGAGACCGGGTGGCCGAGGGAGAGCGATCCCGGCCCCGCAGCCGGGGAGACGCTCGCTGGGCTCGCCGCAACCGAGGCGCTGAACATCGTCTCCGGGGCGTCCCGGCAGGCCCCCGTAATCATGACAAGGATCGCTGTCGACACCGGGGACACCGAGCAGCGGGTGCTCGTGCCCTCCCCCGATTGCCCCTGCGCCGACATCGGCGGCGACGGCCCGGATTCGGACCTCGTGGACGTCGGCCTCTGGATGACCGAGCGCGTGGTGCCCGCGGCCCTGCGCCCTGGCCCCCCGCCCCGAGCCGTGCAACGGTGGTGGCGGCAACTGGCGGACGAGCGTCCGACCTATCATGCGCACCCACGACGGCCGTTGCCGGAGGAGCGGTTGCCGGTACGGGGAACGTTCGGCGACGGGGTGCGCCGGAGCGCGCCCGAGGTCCTGGACCAGGCGCTGATCACCGATGTGCTCGCCCGGGTGGCCGGCCGCAGGCGGGGCAGCGCCGACGGCGCGTCGCAGCGCTGGGTGCCCAGCGGCGGGCAGCTCGGCTCGGTGGAGCTCTACCTCGTTACCGAGACAGGGCTGCCCGGCCTGCCCGGAACCGTCTTCCGCTATGACGACCTGGCCCACGCGCTGATCTCGCTGCGTGCCGACGCCCTACCGCTGGCGGACGCGCTCGCCGGTACCGACCTGCCCCCCGAAGGACTGGACGCTGTGCTGGTGTTCACCGCGGCACACGAGCGGGTAGCGCGGAAGTACCAGGACTTCGCCTACCGCCTCACTCACCTGGACTCAGGCTGCGCCACCACCCAACTCGCCGCCGTCGCCGCCGCGCACGGACTCTCCACGGGGTTCGCCACCCGCTGGGACGAGGGCCTGGCCGAGCTGCTCGACCTGACACCGGACGACCAGTACGTGACCGCGGTAGCCGGACTTCACCGAGGTGGAACATGCCACTGATACCCCTGGACGAACCGGCTGCGGCACTCGCCGCACTGGTGCGCGGCCGAGCACCGCTGCCCGGCGTCGAGGAGCGGCGGCCGCACACCGGCGCGGCCGCGCCCGTGACCGACGGCGCACCGCTGGAGACGGTCCTCGAAGGCCGCAGGTCCGTACGGGAGTTCACCGCCGAGCCGGTGAGCGCGGCGACGCTGCTCGCGGTACTCGACCGTGCGGCCCAGGCTCAGCGTGACCAGTGGCCGGTACACCGGTACGGAGATCCCGGCCTGCGGCTGCTGCTGGCGGTGCGCAGTGCCGAGGGCCTGGGTCGAGGGCTGTTCACCTCGGCCCCCGACGGCACCCTGCGCGCGCTGGGTGTCCCGCACTGGCTGGACCAGCTAGCGGACGACTACGCCGCCGCGCCGGTGTTCGTGCTCGTCTGCGGATCCCCGTCGCGGGTGGGGCCGGGCGCAGCCGGTGGCCTGCTGGTGCGCGTGGGATCGCTCGGCTACGCCATCTGGCTGGCCGCGCGGACCCACGGTCTGGAGTGCTCGGTGTTCGGTGCCGGACACTACCTGGTCCGCCAGGAGGCGTGCCGCCTACAACCGGGAGCGCGACACGTGTTCACCGTCGCGCTCGGACACCCGGCCCGGCTCCCCGAGGCCGGTTGACGCCATGGCACAGTCCACTGTTGACCCGGCCCACCCGAAAGCCGAGCCGATCGAGCGGGAACCGGCGGAAGCCACGACCTTGCACGTACTGCGCCGCATGGCCGTCCGCTTCCGGCCCTACCGCTGGCACACCGCCGGCTCACTGCTGTTGATCCTGGTCACCGTCGGGTTGAGCACCGCGGCGCCGCTGCTGCTCCAGCGCGTCATCGACGACGCCGTGCCCAACCACGACACCACCCTGCTCGCCGTGCTCTGCGGCCTGATGATGGCCCTGGGCCTGTCCGCCAGCCTCCTCGCGGTGGCCGAGACCGCGTTGACCAACTGGACCGGGCAGCGAGTCTCGGCGCGGTTGCGCGTCGATGTCTACGACCGCGCCAGAGCCCAGCCGCTACGGTTCTACAGCGAGCAGGGGCAGTCGCAGATCCAGTCCCGCCTGATAAGCGACATCGATGGCATCGACCGATTCCTCACCAGCACCGTCCATCAGGCGCTGTCCGCGCTGGTCTCCCTGGTCGCGGCGGGTGTCGCCATGGTTATCCTGAGCTGGCCACTGGCCCTCGTCTCGATGGCCCTGGCCACGCTGCTCAGCCTGTTCAACAACCGCTTCGCCAAGCGGCGCCGCCGGCTGTTTCGGCAGCGGCAGCGCCTGCTCACCACCGTCCTGCGGTACGTCGCCGAGGACCTGTCCCTCTCCGGGGTGCTACTCGGCCGCACGCTGCGCCGTACCGGCAGGCAACGCGACCGCTTCGTCGAGGTCGCCGAGGACATCCGGGACGTGACATTCCGCCAGCGGATGGCGGGCATGTCGGCGTACACCGTCATCGGTGTCTCGTTTGCCTGCGTGCCGCCGCTGATCTTCTGGGCCTACGGCACCTTCACATCCGCGGCTTCGGTCGGTGCCGTGGTGGTCCTGGTCATGCTCCAGACGAGGCTGTCTCAGCCGATCCAGAGCCTGCTGCGGCTCAGCGGCAGCGTGCAGGCATCCGTCGCCATGTTCGAACGGGTCCTGGAATACCTCGACATGGAGGCGCACGAGGAGGATCCTGCGCCGGTCCGGCGCCGGACCGGCGGGCCGGCGGAGGTACGGCTGCGCGACGTCTCCTGCCACTATCCCGGGGCGTCGAAGCCCGCCCTGGCCGGAGTCGACCTGGACTTCCCCGCCGGATCGGTGACGGTCATTACCGGTCACACCGGTTCGGGAAAGAGCACTCTGGGGCTCGTACTGGCTGGTCTGCTGTCCCCGGATGCCGGGAGCGTTCGCATCGACGGCCGGTCCGGCCGCCTCCGTTCGGAGGCCACCCTGATCCCGCAGCACACCGCGCTGCTGCACGGCACTCTGCGGGACAATCTGCTGTTCGCCCGTGGCGGCATCACCCAGGCCGAGCTGGACCGGGCGCTCGGCACGGTCCAGCTGAGCCCGCTGATTGCCGCGCTGCGCAACGGCTGGGACACGTCGATTGGGGAGAACGGCCTACAACTCTCCGGTGGTGAACGGCAACGCCTCGGCGTCGCCCGGACGCTCCTGGCTGACTACCGGATGCTGATCGTCGATGAGGCGACCAGTGCCCTCGACCACCACACCGCCGACCGCGTCAACACGGCACTCCGGGAGCACTGCCGGGACAAGACGCTGGTTCTCATCGCACATCGCCTGCCCCGGATGGAACCGCAGGACCGGGTGGTCGTGCTGGACCGGGGATGCGTTGCGGAGCGGGGCACGCACGCAATGCTCAGCGTGTCCGGCGGCGCCTACGCCAGCCTGCTGGCAGCGCAACACCAGATCGAGCCGACCCGACCGGGGCCGAGCCACCGCGGACCAAATCACCGTGAACCGAAACTGCCGCTGCCGCTGCCGTTGACCTGAAGCACGCGTACGAACCGCGAGGAGACACCATGCCCCATTCCGCAATCTCCGCCCTGCCCGACCTGGGCGTGGGGCTCGGCTACCGCGAGGAACTCCACGATGGGATCCTTGCCCACCGAACTGCGATCGACTGGCTGGAGATCGTCACGGATCGTTATCTGGTCGATCCGGCGAACAACGAACTGCTGCGTAGCCTTCGCGATTCCTTCGTCGTGGTCACCCACGGTCTGGAGATGTCCATCGGCTCCGACGCTTCGGTGGATCCCGACTACCTGGACGCCGTCGCGGCGGTGGCGGACGCCGTCGACGCACCCTGGGTCAGCGACCATCTCTGCTTCACCCGAGAGAACGGCGTCGAGCTGCACAACCTGACGCCGGTGCTCCGCACGGAGCAGAAGGTCAGGACCATAGCGGCCAACGCGCAGCGGGTGCAGGACCGGCTGGGGCGACCGTTCCTGCTGGAGAACATCACCTACTACCTCGACCTGCCTGGTCACCTGAGCGAGGCCGAGTTCATCACCGCCGTCCTCGACCGCTGCGATTGCGGTCTGCTGCTCGACCTCAACAACGTGGTCGTCAACGCGGCCAACCACGGGTTCGATCCCTACGAGTTCCTCGACGCGCTGCCGCTCGACCGCGTGGTCCAGGTGCACCTGGCGGGCAACCTCCCTCAGGGCATCGGTGGCGTGGAGGTGATCGACGGGCACGACGCCCCGGTGGGGCAGGACGTGTTCGCACTGCTCGAATACTTGGAGAGCCGCCAGCCTGTCCGGGCCACCATGATCGAGCGGGATGCCCACTTCCCCGACGACTTCATCGAGCTGGTCGACGAGTTGGACCGGGTCCGCACCACCCTCGTGGCGGGCGGCAGCGCCAGGAGTGGGCGATGAGCATGGAAGGCACTCTCCCCGCCGGCGGGCAGGGACTGCTGGCCAGGCTGTTGATCGACGCGTCGCTCGCCGAGGATTTGCGCGCCGACCCCGAGGGGTTCGCCCGGCTGCACGGAGCTGACCCCGAGCTGGTCCGGCGGCTGGCCGCCGCGCCGCTGCCCGGCCTCCAGCTCACCGCCTCGATTACTGCCTCTAAACGGAAGGCCCTGGTCACGGCGTCCTTCCCCGGCAGTTCCGCCCTGCTACGCGACACTGCCGAGGAAGACGCCCTGCTGCGATCCGCCCTGGAACGCCGAACGTTGAGCCGGCCAGAGGACAGCCTGGCGGTCGGCCGCGCACTCGTCGCGGCGGCCGCCGAGTTGCCCAACACTGCCCGGGTCCGGCTGCTCCGGCAGATGCTCGCGTTCGAGACCCTCTGGTACGAGGCGCGGGTCGGCGCGGGTGAGCCAGACCCGCCAGCCGGCCCGCCCGCCCTACGGCCGGGGGTCGTGCTCGGGACGTTCGACCGCCCGATCGCGGAGATCCAGCGTCTCGTCCTCGCCGTCCGGCCGGTCGGCGAACTGCCGGAGGGCACCACGCACTACCTGTTACACGCCGCGACCGGCTCAGGGCCGGTGCGGACGTACCGCCTGCCGTCGCGGTTGGCGGAAGTGCTCGCCGCCTGCGACGGCGTGCGGACAACCCGGGCGGTCGCGTACCGGGTCGGGCTCGACGCGGACACCGCCGAGCGGAGCCTGCGCGGCATGGTCGCCAAGGGCTTCCTGGGCGGGATTGACGCCGATGGCTCCGAGTATGAACGGCCCGACGCCAGGTAATCGATGGGCCCTGTCTGAAGGATCGACGCTTCGCACACCACTTCCCCGGACGCAACCTCATGCGCCGGCATCGCTACGTGGTCCGTTGGACTGCGATATGGTCTGTTTTCGTGGCAGATTCGCGGGCCAATTCGGGGGCCAGATCAGCGTCGGTGTTCGGCGTCGACCTACATCTGGACCTGACCGGCTCCGGCCTGCGCGCCGGGCTCACGGACGCCCTGCGGGAGGCCATCCGGACCGGACGTCTGGTGCCCGACACGCGGCTACCGTCGTCCCGCTCACTCGCAGCCGATCTTGGCGTCGCCCGCAACACCGTTGCCGACACCTACGCCGAACTGGTCGCCGAGGGCTGGATCACCGCCCGACAGGGTTCCGGAACGCGGGTGGCCAAGCGGGCCGAACCGCGCGGCGCGGCGCCCGCTGCCGCTCGCCCGAGGCCCGCCCAGCGCCGTCCCACGTACGGCCTGCTGCCGGGTGCGCCGACCCTCGCGGAGTTCCCCCGTACGCAGTGGCTCACCGCGGCTCGTCGGGCTCTGACGGCGGCCCCAAACGATGCCTTCGGCTACGGCGACGCTCTCGGGCGGGTGTGGAGCTGCGTACCGCTCTCGCGGACTATCTGGCGCGGGCTCGCGGGGTGTACGCCGAGCCGGACCGGATCGTGATCTGCGCCGGTTTCCACCACGGTCTGACGCTGATGGCGCAGGTCCTGCGGGCGCGGCGTGTGACGGCGCTGGCTGTCGAGTCGTACGGCCTCGACGTCTATCGCGATCTGTTGACCAGTGCTGGCCTGCGTATCCCGCCCCTCTACGTCGACGAGCACGGCGCGCGCACCGACGACCTGGCGGGGTTGAACGGGGTGGGCGCGGCGCTCTTGACGCCGGCGCATCAGTATCCGACGGGGGTCGCGTTGACCCCGCAGCGGCGCACGGCGGCGGTGGACTGGGCCCGCGCCACCAGCGGGCTCATCTTGGAGGACGACTACGACGGGGAGTTCAGATACGACCGTCAGCCGGTGGGCGCGCTGCAGGGCCTCGACCCGGAGCGGGTGGTGTACTTCGGCACGGCGAGCAAGTCGCTGGCGCCCGGGCTGCGGCTCGGGTGGATGGTGCTGCCGAAGGAACTGGTCGCGGAGGTCGTGGCGGCCAAGGGGGACATCGACTACATGTCGAGCGCGCTGGAGCAGCTGACGCTCGCGGAGTTCATCGCCTCGGGCGCGTACGACCGGCAGGTGCGCTCGATGCGTGTGCGCTACCGGCGCCGCCGGGACGAACTGGTCGCGGCGCTGGCTCAGCGGGCGCCCGGCGTCCGCGTGACCGGGTTGGCAGCCGGGCTGCAAGCGGTCCTCGAGCTCCCGCCCGGCACCGAGGGTTCGGTCGTCCAGGCGGCCGCGAGCCAGGGCCTGGCGGTGGCCCGGATGGCCGACTTCCGCCACGAGCTGGCTGACTCAAGAGGGCAGTCGGCCGAGCGGGACGCCTTGGTGGTCAACTACGCGGCTCCCTCGGACAGCGCGTGGGCGGGAGCGCTGGACGCATTGTGCAGGGTCATGCCCTAGCCAGACCGGTCAGCGGGTTACGTGTCGCCGGTTGGTGAGGTGGATGCTCCGGATCAATGCCTAATTGGCCCATGGTTTTGCCGCGAAACTGGACCAGTGCACAGTGCCACCAGTCGCGTAACTTTACCGCCGTGACCACGAACCAAGCACCAGCAAACGGACAAGACTCCCAGAGCGCGTGACGCGCCTCAACTGGGCTGATTCCCACCGAGCATGGCTGCCGCGACAGGCCGGCACTCCTCGCTCCGTCCCATCAGTGCGGGCGATCAGGGTCGGCGGACGGCAGGACATCTTGCTCCCGCTGAGCGACCGGGTGTTACCGGCGCTGCCATAGCGGGCCAGTCGTCGCGCGGAGCGGTGTCGTCCGGCGGCGGCAGCGCACATAGCTCGACCTACCGAACCAAGAATGATTGGAAGAAATGATGCGGGTATTTCTTGCCGGTGCGTCCGGCGTGATCGGACAGCGGCTGATCCCCCGTCTGGTTCAGATGGGGCACGTGGTCGGTGGCATGACGCGATCGTCCGACAAGACGGAACTGCTGGCGCAACTTGGCGCCGAGCCGATTCTGTGTGACGTCTTCGACCGGGACGCCCTGATCCAGGCGGTTCGAGACTTCAATCCAGACGTCATCCTGAACGAACTGACCGATCTACCGGATGAGGTGGAGAGGATCGGTGATCATGCGGAGCTGAACGCTCGCATCCGGACCGAGGGCAACCAGAATCTCATCGAGGCGGCGCGGCAGAGTGGATCGCCGAAGATCCTGGCCCAAACCGTCGCCTGGCAGCTTCCGGACGGGCCCGACGCCCGGGCTGTCGCCGAGTTGGAGCGCGCCGTCCTCGCCGAGGGTGGCGTGGTACTGAGCTACGGACAGTTCTACGGGCCCGGCACCTACAACGAGCAGCAGATCCCGGCCGAGCCTCGGGTCCAGATCGATCGGGCTGCCGAGCGCACGGTGGAACTGCTGGGTGCAGCGTCGGGCGTCGTCGTCATCACCGACTAGCGATCACGATCCGGCCGCCGTGCCGCGCCGAACTTCCCTGTGGACCAGTTCCGGGCCGACGGCAGTGGCCCGGCGGCGGATTCCCCTTCCCACCTTCACCAATTCTTGGCCCGCGAATCGCTGCGGCCGCCCTATGGAGCTGTCATGTCCTCGATTCTGGGAACCATCGACGCGCCCTCGACCCGCCGGCGGCGCACTCTCCCCGCCGGACTGGCGTTGACAGGTACGGCGCTCGCGTTCACCAGCCTGTATCTCGCGGCGGGTGTGCTGACGCCCCTGCTGGTGCTCTACCGCCAGCAGTGGAACTTTGCACCGTCGCTGCTCACGCTGGCGTTCGCGGTCTACGCGATCGGCTTCCTCGCCGCCGTCCTCACCCTGGGGTCGCTGTCCGACCATGTCGGCCGGCGCCCGGTGCTGATCGGCGCACTGGTGGTCCAGCTCGCGTCGAATGTGCTGTTCCTCGTCGCCCCCGAAGTGAGCTGGGTGATCGCCGGGCGCATCGTGCAGGGTGTCGCCAGCGGCGCGGCGACGGCCGCCTTCACCGCAGCGCTCGTCGAACTCGCCCCGCCGAACAAGAAGAGACTGGGTACGGTCCTCGGCAGTGTCGGCCTGACCGGTGGTCTGAGTGTCGGCTCCCTGCTGGCCGGTCTCGCCATCCAGCTCACGCCCAGGGCGAACTCGATCGTCTTCGCCGTCCTCGTCGTCCTCACGATTCTCGGCGCCGTCGTCATCGCTCTCTCTCCGGAGACCATGCCCCGTACCCCGGGAGGGCTCCGCTCGATGGTTCCGCGCGTCGCCATCCCGCCCACCGCCCGAGCGGAGTTCGCCGCCGCGGCACCCGTGGTCGCCGCCGTCTGGATGCTCGCAGGTCTGTCCGGCGGGCTGGCCCCGAGCATGGTTCGCAGCGTCTTCCATCTGGACAGCGGCCTGCTCAACGGCGTGGCCGGGTTCATCGCGCCGGCGGTATCGGCCATCGTCGGACTGACCTTCGCCCGCATCAACCCGCGGCGAGCGATGACCATCGGAATCTACGCGTCCCTCGCCGGGGCCATCGGCATCATCGGTGGAGTGTTCGCCGAAAGCCTGGCCGTCATGATCATCGGGCAGGCCATCGCCGGTGTCGGCTTCGGCGCGTCCTTCACCGCCGCGCTACGCCTCATCTTCCCGCTCGCGGCAGCGCACCAGCGCGCGGGAGTCGTCGGCGGAATCTACGTCGTCTCCTACGTCGCCTTCGGGCTACCCATCGTCATCGAGGGGCAGCTCGTCGGCCCTCTCGGTGAAGTGCCGGCAGTCGTCTGCTACACCGCGTTGACCGTCCTGCTCACGCTCATCAGCCTCGCCGCCCAGACCCGCATTACACGGCGCACCCGCGGCTGACGGACGCAACGTAGGCAACCGGGGGTGGGAATCCTCGCACCGTTCGGAAAAGAGCCGGCCCGCCTGAGTGCGGGAAACCGGATTCGACTCTAGGAGCTGGCGGGCAGTGGTGGCGTAGCGGCTCGCGGTCGTGGCGTCGAGCCCGAAGACCGCAGCCAGGTGCACCGGGCCACCGCCGTGGGCGAGGGCTTTTTCGAGTTGTGGGTCTCCGCACAGACGCTCCAGGGTGGGCGGTGTGCGGTCCACTCACCTCCACGGGGTCGGCGAGGATCATGTGCTACGGTGACCGCGTTGCAGTTTTGATTTCCGTAGACGTTTTCCGGCGCCTGATGGGGCATCTGAAACCCATCCAGGCGCTTTTCGTTTTTCGTGTCGTTTCGACGCGGGTGATCAATGCGGCGGCGCAAGGGTCCGCACAGTGCGGTCTCTAACAGCCTGCGCAGGAGCAGACATGACTACAGGTACCGTGAAGTGGTTCAACGCCGACAAGGGCTTCGGCTTCATCAGCCCGGACGACGGCGGCGCCGACGTCTTCGCCCACTTCTCCGCGATCTCGGCGAGCGGCTTCCGCAGCCTCGACGAGAATCAGAAGGTGGAGTTCGACGTCACCCAAGGCCAGAAGGGCCCGCAGGCGGAGAACATCCGCCCGCTCTGATCCACACTCTGCCGAACGGCGGCCCGACTGATTCAGCGGGCCGCCGTTCGGCGTTTCATGCGCTCACCACGGCATCCCAAAATCGTCTGATCGGCAGAAGTCCGGCCACCGCGCCCAAACCTTACGAGCTTGACGCGTGCGCCATGCTGGAACCGGAAACCGCCTGCCCGGATCACGCGAGGAGGACCTGTGCGCAAGCCGGCCAAGACCGCCGCCGTCCTGTTCGGACTCGGTGTGGGTGCCACGGTCGGCCCGTCCCTCGGGCCGGCTGCCCTCTGGTCCGGCGTCGCGGTGGCCACGCTCGGCGTCGCGCTCTCCCTGCTCGGCACGACGGAATCCGATCTCATAGGCGACGGCCTGGTCGATCGTGACGAGAAGACCGAACTAGCAGGCGCCGGTACGACCACAAGAACTATGGAACGACGGCAGGATCGGGAACGGCCAACCCTCAGCGGCCTGAGCACTCGGGTGGAACAGATCCTCCGACTCGCCGAGGAGCAGGCCGCGGACCACCGTGCCGAGGCGCGACGCGAAGCCGAGGGAATCGTTACCGCTGCCCGACGGGAGGCGGAAGAGATCCTGCGCCGGAGCCAGTAGCCCAACGGCGGACGAGCGCCGCCGTCGTCATACTCAACCGATCGTGGCCGTGAGTGGCGTCCGGCTCCATGCCGTGACAGCAACCCGAAGCCGATGGGTACGGACTGTCGGTGATCATCAGGCGCGCGAGTCGCCGGTCGCCCCTGCCGCCGGGCAGCGCGGCCTCAAGCCGGATTTCCAGCTGTCAGGCGGTTCAGGATGGTCCGGGCCAGCGCGGCGAGCCGGGTTCGCAGGTCGTCGTCGGCCCGTCCACCGAGATCGTCTTCGAGATGCGTGGCAAGGGCGGCGACCGCAGGGAGCAGGTCGTCCAGCGGGCTGCCCTCGTGTCCCACCACGTAGAGACGGTGGGTTCCCACCTCGGCGGGGATGCTGCGCTCGAGGATCCGCTCGCAGGTGTCGGCGGCGATCAGCGCCACCGCAGTTGGCAGGTCCGGCTCCGGGAGCCCGAGTTCGTCGGTGACCGCCGCCAGGCGCCGATTCGCGTCGTGCGCCGGCAGTGTCCGAGCTGACTCGGCGGCGAGTGCCGCCACAGCCTCGCCGTTGACGCCGGCCATCAGCAGGTCGCAGGCCAGCATCACCGCGTGGTGCGGGTCGACGTCGTCGAGCAGCACCCGGGCCTGTTCGGTCCGAAGCCGGCGAAGTAGTCCGTCATCCACGCGCCGAGGCTGAGTGGTCAACGCTCGAAGTCCTTCGGGGTTGCCGCGAGGAGAGAGAGGATATTGCGAGACCGGCGCACGCTATCGCGCTTGTCGGGTGAGGCTGCCCGGGTCTTGCCCGTCGACCGGCGAGTAGTGTCCGGCGACGACTCGGTCGACGTGGGCGATCAACCGCAGGACCCGCGCCCGGCTGTGCAGCATGCCCCCGACCAGCGCGGCGGCTCCGAGGGTGCGCAGGGCCGCCTGGCCGAACAGGACGGCCGGGGCGGTTCGGTCGGTGGCCAGCCAGGCGATGGCGGCGCTGAGGACGATGCACGAGGGGAGGACGCGCGTGCCCCAGTGGCGGCTGTACGAGCGGCCGGAGGAGCCGTGCGCCTCGGCGAGCTGGCGGGTGGCGCGTCCCCAGATCAACCCGCTGATAACCAGGCCGATGATGGCGACGAACAGGATCAGATTGGCCAGGACGTAGCCGATCGCTGCGCCGGTACCGGACGGCGGCAGCGGCTGGGCCCGGTCGCTCAGGGTGCTGCCGAAGACGGCCGCGGCGATCGCGGCTAGGGCGTGTCCTGTCGATCTTGTAGTGGTTGGTCGTTGACGATGTTCCGGTGGTGCGTCGTGGTGAGCTGACCGATGAGGCGTGGGTGGTGATCGCGCCGCTGCTGCCGGAGCCGGGTGGTGCGCGGGGGCGGTGGCGGGATCACCGTCAGGTCATCAACGGGATTTTGTGGAAGCTGCGCACGGGTGCGCCGTGGCGTGACCTGCCGGAGCGCTTCGGGCCGTGGAAGACCTGCCATGAGCGGCTGCGCCGCTGGACGGCGGACGGCACGTGGGATCGGATCCTGGCTGCGGCGCAGGTGCATGACGACGGCACACCGGTGCAGTGGACGATCAGTATCGACTCGTCGATCGTGCGGGCGCACCAGCATGCCGCTGGTGCCCGTAAAAAGGGGGCTCCCCGGCAAGTGCGGCGACGCCTGGTGCGCAAGATGGTGAGGCCATCGGCCGGTCACGTGGAGGGCTGAGCACAAAGATTCACCTGGCCGTCGATGGACGCGGCCGGCCGTTGTCGATCCTGCTCACTCCAGGTCAGGCCGGCGACAACCCGCAGCTTCTGGCGTTGCTCGACGCGATCCGCGTTAACGGGCCCGGGCCCGGCCGGCCCCGCAAGCGTCCCGAGGTGCTGATCGCGGACAAGGGTTACGCGCACGACTCGACTCGTCGAGCCCTGCGGCAGCGAGGAATCCGGCACGTCATCCCGGAGCGCACCGACCAAGTCGCCCGCCGAGCGGCCAGAGGCAGCGTCGGCGGGCGACCGCCAGCCTTCGACAAGGTGATCTACAAGAGGCGCAACGTCGTGGAACGCTGCTTCAACCGGTTCAAACAATGGCGCGACCTGGCTACCCGCTACGCCAAACGCGCATCGCTCTACCGGTCCAGTTTGATCCTCATCGCCGCCATCATCTGGCTCCGGTAATCGGCAGCAACAGCTAGTTGCCGCGAACCTCGCCTGAGTCTGGCAGGTCGAGGTACGCCAGCAGCCGCAAGAGCCCGCTCACGTGCGCGATGTCGTGCCACAGCGATACGACGTCCTCCGGATCTCGCTGGAGGAGGCTGGACAGCTCTGCGAGATCGTCGCTGCTCTGCCCGCAGTCGATCTCCAGCTCCGGCCGCGGGACCATCGCGAATGCCGCACGAAGATCGACGTTCCAGTAGTGGTCGACGCTTAGCTGTGACAGCTGGATTTGAGGACCGAACCGGCTCTCCGCCGCGTCCAACAGCATCAAGCACGCTCGGCGCAAATCCGCGATCCTCAGCACCGCATCAGCATCGGTCACGCCTCATGATCCCTCGGGGTGACGTCACCTGACCAGTCGATTCAAGATCGACAGGACAGGCCCTAGAGCGAAAAGGATGGCGAATCCGACTACGAACCAGGTCGCGGCGTTCCAACCTGCTGTCCTGAGCGCGGGTGGCGGTGTCGAGGGCCGGCACGAGTGGCCTTGACCGAGGTGTTCGAGTTCGGTTCCGCATTTCGTGCAGTGCAACGTGTTCTCCTGAACGGGGCGGCCGAGACTTCGCCAGGCCAGTTGAGCTGGGTATCGCATATCTCGCCGCACGGGGCGAAGGATCCGCCGGGTACGGTGCGTAGAGGATCATGCCCGGTCGATGCCGATCCGGCGACCCCGCGTTCCGCGTAACGCTCGTCGACGGGCAGCGGCTCGAAGTGAGCCCCGCGCCCGAGATGGGTCAGCGCCAGGCATGACGTCGAACCCGCATGATCCACATTGGAGCCCTCCGGCGTTGACTCGGAGCCAGGAAAGCGCAACGCTGTGGAAGCGCTCCCATCGTCGAGCTTCTATTCGAAAGGAATGCTCGTGCGTCCCACTGCAGCTCTACTCCCGGTCGTGCTCGCCACGGCCCTCGGCGGTCTGGCCCTGCCGGAACCCGCCCTGGCCGCGGCCGGCCCGGCGCTGGCCGTGGACACCACCGCCGCCCGGCACCAGATCAGCCCGTACGTCTACGGCATGAACTTCGCCGACGAGGCCCTCGCCCGCGACCTGCGGCTGCCGGTGCACCGCTACGGCGGCAACGCCACCACCCGCTACAACTTTCGTGCCGACACCACCAACCGCGCGGCGGACTGGTATTTCGAGAACATCCCCAACGACAACCCGAACCCGGCCGACCTTCCAAAGGGCTCGGAGAGCGACCGGTTCGTGCAGCAGAACAAGGCCACCGGCGCCGCCACGGTCATGACAATGCCGATGCTCGGCTGGATCGCCAAGGACCGGTCGCGGGCGTGTGGCTTCAGCGTCGCCAAGTATGGCCCGCAGCAGTCCACCGACACCTGGGCGCCGGACTGCGGCAACGGCATCAAGCCGGACGGGTCACCGGTCACCGGCAACGATCCGGAGGACACCAGCGTCGCCGTCGGTCCGGAGTACGCCACCGACTTCGTCAACCACCTCAAGGGGCAGTTCGGCGCCGCCGCCGACGGCGGGGTCCAGTTCTACAACCTGGACAACGAGCCGGACCTGTGGCACTCCACCCACCGCGACGTCCGCCCGACCGGGCTGGGCTACGACGAGCTACGCGACCGCACCTACGAGTACGCCGCCGCGATCAAGGCTGCCGACCCCGGCGCGAAGACGCTCGGTCCCGTCGGCTGGGGCCTGAACTCGATCTTGTATTCGGGCCTCGACCAGGACACCTGCTCGCGCACCGGCTGCTGGTCGAACCCGCCGGACAAGGCCGCGCACGGCGGCCAGGACCTCGGCCCGTGGTACCTGGACCGGATGCGCGAGTACGAGCAGCAGCACGGCACCCGCATCCTCGACTACTTCGACGTCCACCTCTACCCGCAGCAGGCCGGCGTGTTGGGCGACGCGGCCGGCGACGCCGACACCCAGGCGCTGCGACTGCGCTCGACCCGCCAGCTCTGGGACCCGACCTACGTGGACGAGAGCTGGATCAACAGTCCGGTCCGGTACATCCCGCGACTGCGCGAGCTGGTCGACCAACACTACCCGGGCACGAAGATCGCGATGACCGAGTACAACTGGGGCGCCCACGGGTCGCTCAACGGCGCGCTCGCCCAGGCTGACGTACTCGGCATCTTCGGCCGCGAAGGGCTCGACCTGGCCACCCTCTGGACCGCACCCACGGCCGACCAACCGGTGGCCAACGCCTTCCGCGTCTACCGCAACTACGACGGCAAGGGCGGCGCGTTCGGCGAAACCTCCGTCCAGGCGACCAGCGCCGACCAGGGCAGGCTGGCCGTGTACGCCGCCGAGCGGAGCGCCGACAAGGCGCTCACCCTGGTCGTCATCAACAAGACCAGCGACGACCTGACCAGCCCGGTCGCCCTCACCGGCGCCTCCGCCAGCACCGCCCAGGTCTACCGTTACAGCGGGGCGGACCTCGCCGGCGTCGTCCGGCAGGCTGACCAGCCGGTGACCGCCAGCGGCCTCACGGCCACCTTCCCGGCCAACTCGATCACCCACCTGGTGCTGCCGCGCGGCACCACTCCCGGCGACACCCAGGCGCCGACCGCCCCGGGCAAGCCGACCGCTGGCACGATCACCGGCGACAGCGCCGCGCTGGCCTGGACGCCGTCCACCGACGACACCGCCGTCACCGGCTACGACGTGCACCGCGTCGATACCACCGGCACCGTGAAGGTGGGCAGCGCCACCGGCACCACGTACACCGTGACCGGGCTGACGCCGGGCACCCCGTACACCTTCGTGGTAACCGCCCGCGACGCGGCGGGCAACGTCTCGGCGGCCTCGCCCGGCCTGACCGTGCGGACCGCGCCCACCGCCCCGACTGTCGGCTGCACGGTCGGCTACACGGCGAACAGTTGGCCGGGCGGCTTCACCGCGACCGTGACGATCAAGAACACCGGCACCACCGCGATCGACGGCTGGAAACTCGCCTTCGACTTCCCCACCACCGGCCAGAAGGTCGGCCAGGGCTGGTCGGCCACCTGGAAACAGAACGGAAGGAGCGTCACCGCAGACAGCATGAGTTGGAACGGCAAACTCGCCCCCGGCGCGTCCACCAGCACTGGCTTCAACGGCACGTGGAGCGGCACCAATCCGGCACCAACCGCCTTCAACCTCAACGGTCAACGCTGCGGGTGACCTGAGAGACCCCTACTCCGTACCACACCGGCGGAGCAGGCCAGAGGGGTCCGGGGCGCAGCCGCGTCCCGGGCCCCCAGGCAGGCGCGCTTGGCTGCGGTACCGGCAACCGCGCTCGGTTGTTGAACTCGCCGTCCGTGCTGTAGTGACGCACCCGCCAATCGAGGGCAGTGCCCGGTACGCTCATGCTCATGAAAGCGTGCCGGCTGGTGGTCGCCGCGTTCCTGGTCTGCCTGGTCACATCGGGTTGTGGCTTAGGGCAATTCACCACCGCGGAAGGCACCTCAACGACGTACACGTGTTGCGATGCCACGGACGTCGATACGGTCTATCAGCCTGGCCAGAACATCATTCTCCAATGGATCGTCATGCCGGGGACCGCGCCCGCCGCGAAGTCACCCCAGGTCGAGCTGACTGCGCGTCTGACCGGCCCCTATGCGGATCCCAGCGAATTGAAGAACGCCACGACCGGCAAGGTCCGCCCCGCTTCGAAAGAGGCGACATTCCAGGCTCCCCCGGTGCGGCCTTCCGGGGCGGCGGACGAACGGCCCTCCAGCGTCATCCCAATCGCCGAGGATGCGCTCCCGGGTTACTACAACCTGATCTTTGCCATACGGGAGGGGGACGGAAGCGTGAGCGGAGCGAGCATCGTCCTGGTGGCCTCCAAAACCTGAGGCTAACGGAATTTCCAGGCAGGGCGCCGCGCCGCCATGCAGGTCGGCGCGTTCCGGATCGTTACGTACGTTCCTCGTGCTGTGGCGGCCGCAGCCAGGCACCAGGCCCGAGACCATCGGCTCCGGCTGGAACGCCTTCAAGTTCGTCTTCTGAGTGACGAATCGTTCCGGACGCCGTCATCCCGTCAGG
Organism: Micromonospora luteifusca; assembly: GCF_016907275.1. Taxonomy (NCBI): domain Bacteria; kingdom Bacillati; phylum Actinomycetota; class Actinomycetes; order Micromonosporales; family Micromonosporaceae; genus Micromonospora; species Micromonospora luteifusca. The sequence goes on along the minus strand of NZ_JAFBBP010000001.1, from coordinate 6,010,663 downwards.
GGTGGCGGCGTCCGGCACTCCGGCGGTCGCATGTGGCCCGGGCTGGCGGGCAGCCACGTGTTGAACCGACCGCGCACCTCGAACCCGCTCAGTGTCGCAGCCAGGTCTCCGTTGTATGTGGTGTGCGGCCGATCCCCCGGCTGTCGTTGGTAACCATCGCGACTCGGCCGTCGAGGCGAAAAGGTGCCCAGGACCGCCGCTACAGGCCCAGGCTGCGCAGGGTTGGCACGGTCTGGCCCACCCAGGCGAGGGCGGCGTCTTCGCGGGCGCCCTGGGTGCGTTGTGTGCCGGCCAGGAACCACAGGAAGTAGGTGGTGTAGCCGGGTGCGCTGACCACGGTGTGGTAGCCCTCGGGCATCATCTGCATCACATGCTCGCGGATGGTGACGTTTTCCTCGTATCCGTCGTCGGTGTAGACCCGGCTGATACCGAACCCGTCCGCCGGGTTGACGCGGTAGTAGTACATCTCCTCGTGTGCGGCCTCGGCGGGCAGGTCATCGACCCGGTGCCGGTGTGGCGGGTAGGTGCTCCAGTTGCCGGAGGGCGTGAAGGTCTCCCCGACGATGAGCCGGCGGGCGGGCAGGTCCGGTTGGGCGATCTCGGTGAGGATCTGGTGGTAGGTGCGGCCGAAGTTGGCCGCCCCCCAGCGGCCGGTCGCGACCTGCTCCGGCGCGATGACGTAGGGGTCGGTGGCCAGGTCGCTGGGGGCGCTGGGGAGGGCGATCTCCACGTCGGTGACGGCCTCGACGGTGATCGGGGAGCCGGCCGGGAGGTAGACGGAGTGCGGCTTGCCGGAGAACACGTCCGGACGACTGCCGACCTGTGGGAAGTGGTGGCCGGCGACGGTGAAGTTGGCGGTGCCGCCGAGGATGACGGCCAGGATCTCCCGGTCACCGGATTCGCCGGTCCAGGACTCGCCGGCCGACAGCCGCAGGAGGGTGAAGTCCAGCAGCCGGCAGGGATTGACGGGTAGCGTGTTCCGGCCGGCGGCGGCGGGAATGGTGCAGTGGTAGCGGTAGTCCATGGTCACCTTTCACAGGATGCGGGGCGGTGCGGGTCGGTCGCGGTGGTCACCAGGGGCTGGTCCAGCCGGGGATAGTCGCGCGGGTGAGGGCTTCCAGGTAGAAGTAGTCGCCCCACAGGGTTCCCTCGTCGACGCCGACGTCCTTGGGTTTGTCGTAGACGCCGTGCAGGATCAGTGCGTTCGAGGCCGGATGGCCACCGGTGGAGTAGTGGTCGATGAGCGAGCGCAGGATCGCGGTGGCGGCTGTCCGGTACCGGCTGGCGCTGGCCGGGTCGGTGAGGCTGTCGGCGAGTTCGAGCAGGCCGCAGACGGCGATGGCCGCGGCCGAACTGTCCCGTTCCTGGCCGCTGCCGTCGCCGAACTCCAGGTCCCAGTAGGCGACGTGGTCGTCGGGTAGGTGGGCGAGGAAGCGGTCGGCGCAGGTCTTCGCGGCAGTGAGCAGCGCGGGGTCGCCGATGTGCCGGTGGTTGAGGCTGAACCCGTAGATGCCCCAGGCCTGTCCGCGGGCCCAGCAGGAGTGGTCGGCGTGGCCCTGTTCGGTTTCGCCACGCAGTGGCACACCGCTGTCTGTGTCCCAGTAGAAGGTGTGGAAGGTGGTGCCGTCCGGGCGCAGGATGTGCTGGCGCAGTTGAGCGGTGTGCCGGCGGGCCGCGGCGGCGTATCGGTCGTCGCCGGTGGTGTGGCTGGCCCAGAAGAGCAGCGGAGTGTTCATGAGGCTGTCGATGATGGTGCGGCCGCGTTGGCGCGGATCGTTGAGGTCGCCCCAGGCCTGGATGATGCCGGCGGGTTCGAGCACGCGCGTCATCAGGTGGTCGGCGGCGGCGAGAGCCGCGCCTCGGGCCTGCGGATCATCGGTACGGCGGGCCGCTGTGACGCAGGAGAGGGTGTAGAGGAACCCGAGGTCGTGGGTGTCCAGGTCGATGCCGCGGTGCACCCGATCTGCGAAGCTGTCCACGTGGGACAACGCGGCCCGCAGGTGGCGGTCGTCACCCGTCAGGTCGTGTGCCAGCCAGAGCATGCCGGGCCAGAAACTGGTGGTCCAGCCGACGTTGGCGCCCTCGGGTTGGCCAGCGCTCGGTGGCCGGAGCGGGTAGCGATTGGCGTCGGTGGTATCCGCGGGGTACCGGTCGCCGAAGGTGACGATGTTCGCGTCGACGGTGCGTATCGCGGCGGCCACCGCGGCTGACGTGGCCTCTGCGTCGGAGCTGGGACGGACGTCGGTCGCCGTCATGGATGCTGTTCTCCCTCGTGGGTCCGGTCCGGTGCCGGGCAGGTGTGTCATCGGCGTCCCGGCTCAGTGGCCGGAACGTGGCGCTCAGGTGGGCTGGGGTGCGGCCGTCGGTGGGTCGAGGGCGGCGCGCAGGGTGAAGCGGCTGTTGGCCCAGACGACGTAGAGCAGCGGCGCGGCGGCGAGGCCGAGCGCGATCGCGGGGCGGGCCGCCAGAAGCTGGGCGAGCAGCGCGAGCACGAGCAGGGACACGGCGGTGAGATACCACCGGCGCACCGCCAGATACACACAGGCGCGGGCCACCTCGCGCAGCGGTGCGCTGGGTCGCTCGGCGACGGTCACCAACCCGAGCAGCGTGGCCGCGACGGTGAGGACGATCAGGGTCGCCAGCACCGGCAGGGCGAGTGCCCCGACCCGGTGGCCCCACGCGGCGCGGGCATCGACGGCGAGCACCACCAGGGCAGCCATGGCCGCCGCCGTCCAGAGCATCGCCGGTCGGGCGGTGGCTCGCCAGGCGCGGCCGTAGGTGCGCAGCACACCGCTGGAGTCGCCGGCGGAGTAGGCGGACATGACCGCGAAGACCGCACAGAGCCCGGGCGCGCAGAGCGGGGCGGTCAGCGCGTAGAGCGGCCAGGAGCGCGCCGCATCGGTGGTGAACGCGAGCGTCACCAGCGGCAGGCAACCGAGCACCAGCAGCAGGTTGGTGACGAGCGCGACGTAGAACCCGTCGAAGACGGCGGTGATGATGGTGTGGCGCGAACGCATGGGCCTCAGCCCTTCAGTCCGGTCGAGGCGACGCCCTCGACGAAGTAGCGCTGGCCGAGCAGGAAGATGACGGCGACGGGCAGCACGGACAGCACCGAGCCCGTCATGATCAGCGCGTACTCGGCGTTGTACTGGGAGATGAAGGTGTTCAGCCCCAACTGGATGGTGCGCAGCTCCGGACTGCGCAGGTAGATCAGTGGGCCGAGGTAGTCGTTCCAGGTGGTCGTGAACGTCAGCAGGGCCAGGCTAGCGAGCGCCGGCCGGGACAGCGGCAGGATGATCCGTCGCCAGATGCCGAACTCGCTGAGTCCGTCGACCCGCGCCGCTTCGCTGAGCTCCTCGGGGATCGTCTCGTAGAACTGCTTCATCAGGAACACGCCGATCGCGCCGAACGCCTGGATCGCGACGATCGACCACAGCGTGTTCGACAACTGCAGCTTCGACATGAGGATGAACTGCGGGATCATGTACGACTGCCAGGGCACCGCTATCGTCCCGACGTATGCCAGGAAGAGCAGGTTGCGGCCGGGGAAACGGACGCGGGCGAAGCCGTAGGCGGCAAAGCTGCCGGTGAGCACCTGCAGGAAGGTGACGATCACCGCCAGCAACAGTGTGTTCCGTAGCCACGTCGTCATGTCCGAGCGTTGCCAGATGTCGAGATAGTTGCGCCACACCACGGGATCAGGGAGCCAGGTGATCGGGATGGTGAAGACGTCGTTGTTGGTCTTCAACGACGTCACCACCATCCAGAAGAACGGCAGCAGCAGCCCGGCCGCCGCGAGCACGAGAGCGACGTACCCGACGAGCCGCCAGCCCCGAGACCTGACACGTCGGGCGGACGTTGCGTGGTTGCCGGGCGCGGCGATGGCCGGGACGGGGGTGGAGAGGTCGGTCGCGGTCATCAGCTGTTCCTCCGCTTGTTGACCCAGAACTGGATGACCGTGATGCCGAAACAGATGGCGAACAGGACGATGGAGACCGCCGAGGCGTAACCGAACTGGTTCTCCTCGAAGCCCTTCTGGTAGATGTACTGCGAGAGCACCAGTGTCGACTGTCCCGGTCCGCCGCCGGTCATCACGAGGATGAGGTCGAAGACCTTGAAACTTTCGATGGTGAGCAGCACGGTGACGAAGAAGGTCGTGGTTCGTAACCCGGGGAGGGTCACGTGCACGAACCGCTGCCATGGTGAGGCGCCGTCGGTCTCGGCCGCCTCGTAGAGCTGGGCCGGAATGGTCTGCAGACCGGCCAGGAACAGCAGCATGTAGTAACCCATGTACCGCCAGGTGCCGACGATGATGACCGCCGGCATCGACCACGTCGACGACGCGGTCCAGCCCGGCGGATCGTCCACCCCGACGGCACCGAGGAGAGCGTTGATCGGGCCGTACTCCGGGCTGAACAGCTGGTTCCAGACGACCGCGATCGCCACGATCGAGGTGATGTAGGGGAAGAAGGCGACGGTGCGGAAGAACCGTACGCCGCGCAGTTTGCGGTTGAGCAGCAGCGCCAGCCCGAGTGCTGCCGCGAGGGTCAGCGGGATGTGGAAGACGGCGTAGTAGACGGTGTTGCGTAACGCGGTCCAGAAGCTCGCGTCGTCCCACATCCGCCGGAAGTTGGCGGTGCCGGTCCACTCGGCCACCCCGAAGACGTTCCAGTTGGTGAAGGCCACGTAGAACAGCACCACGACGGGTAGCAGGGTGAGCGCGGCGAAGCCGAGGAAGTTGGGAAGGATGAACGACCAGCCGGCGACCGTGTTGCGCGACACCAGCCGCCGGTTTCTGGGTCTCGTGCGCGGCAATGTTGCCATAGGGAGTCTCCGGGAGCGTTCGGCCTGGGGGCGGGACCGGCGTGCGGCTCAGGCGCGCCGGGCCCGCCATCAGCTCACTGGTTGAGGACTTCGTTCTTGGCGCGGGACTGCGCCTTGCTCAACTCCGCGTCGACGCCCTTGCTGTCGGAGAGGATCGCCGAGTGCGTCTCGTTGAGGAGGTTCTGCAAGCCGGCGGTGTGCTTCGACACCGGGTTCTCCGGCTTGGTGGTGTGCTTGGCGTAGGCGAACTTCGACAGGTCGTCCTGCGGTACGCCGTCCAGCCCGAACAGCGTCGCGGTGACCGCGTCGGTGGCCTGGGCCGGGGTGATGCCGATCCCGGCCAGCGCCTTGCCGGCATCCGGGCCGGCCACGTACTTGAGGAATTCCTTGGCCGCGGCGACCTTCGACTTGCTGATCTTCGGGTTGATCCCCAAGCCGGTCGGGTCACCGAAGGTGACAGGTGTGGCGGAGGTGCCGGTGGTGGACTTGTCGAACTGCGGCGCCGGGGCGATCCCCCACTGGAACTTGTCGGCGTCACCGCTCTGTCGCTGGTTGAGCAGCGTGGCCACGTACCAGGTGCCCATCAGCAGCATCGCCGACTGCTGCTTGCCGAACTGCGCCTGGTAGGTGAGTTTGTTGGTCTTCGCGGTGCCGAAGGTCGGCTGCGCGCCGGTCGCCTGCAGGTCCAGTGACCGCTCGTAGTACGGCTTCAGGTAGCCGAAGTCCCCGGAGAGCAGGTCCGCGTTGGGGGTCTGGGCGAGCGCGAATCCCTGCACGGTCGACTGGAAGGTGTGCTGGTACGCGCCGGTAGCGTTCGAGCCGGCCCCCTTCAGCCCGGTGTGTAGTCGCTTCGCCGCGTCGGTGTAGTCGTCCCAGGTCCAACTGCCGTCCGGCGGCGCCACCTTCGCCTTCGCGAACAGGTCCTTGTTGTAGAACAGCACCCACGAGTCCTGCCGGTACGGCACCGCGTACGCCTTGCCGTCCACCTGGTACGACGCGAGCGCCGGGACCGAGCCGAGACCGGAGGTGACGTCGGAGACGTCGAGCAGCTGATTACCGCTCTGGTACGTGTAGAAGTTCTTGAGGGTCTTCATGACGTAGACGTCCGGGGCGGTGCCGGCGGCCAGGTCCGTGATCATCTGGGTGTCGTAGTCGTTGCCTGCGGCGTACTCCTTGAGCTCCACCGTCACGTTCGGGTGGGTCGCCTTGAAGCCGTCGGCGAGCGTCTTGAACTCCGGGGTGGACGACAGGCTCCAGCCAGCCAGGGTGATCGTCACCGGGGCGTTGGGGTCGACTGGCTCGTCTCCGCCACCACAACCGGCGAGAACAAGCGTCAGGGCCGTCGCAGCGCTGATGACGGCCGGTATCGCACGCTTCATCCCTTTCTCCTTAGGTCAGGGGCCCGGACGGGCCCGCACTGCTACCAGGCCACACGGTGGGCCCGGCATACTCCGTGTCCAGACGGGTCGACGTGCTGATCCCGTCCGGCCAGTCGACCGCCAGGTGAAGGCCGTCGGCGTCCTCGTCGGCCACGACCTGGCATGCCTGCCCCGCCGCGGCTGCCGGCACTGTGGACAACTCGATGAGGGCGGCCGCCCATGCGCCCGGCCGGACGGGGTGGTCCAGCCAGGGCACGACCAGCCCGCCAGCCAGCGGCCCGCCGTGTGGCACGGCGGTGGCACCGGCCGTTCCGCCGCCGTGCACGCTTTCGAGCCTGCTGGTCAGGCCGGCCCCGGTCACGGCCGCCACCCGGTCGCCGACGGTCGCCATCGCGTCCCCGGCAACGGCCCAGCCGCCGATCCGTAGCCGCAGCGCAGCCGCCTCGACACCGTCGGCGAGGTCGTCGACGCGGGTCAGGCGGAGCTCCCAGGGGCCGCGGACCAGCGAGTACACCGTGAGGTGCCCGGCCGGTCGGGACTGGCCCAGGCGGCCGCCGCCGTGATCGCGCTGACCGGGATCCGGGTCGACCCAGTGGGCGAGGGCACGTGATCCGGCCACACCCACGCCGTCGGTGTTGACATGCACGGTCAGCAGGCGCATGCCGGCGCGGTGAGTGACCCGACCCACGTCGTCGACGAGAGTGACGGACTGGTCGAGCGGACTGACCCAGCCGCTGTCGTCGAGGACCGGGGTGGTGGCGGTGGAGTAGCCCAGCCGGGCGTAGAGCGGGGAATCTGCGACGGTGGCACCCTCGACGGCGTGGTCGGTGCCGTGGTTGACGACGCGGACGATCCCGTCGGCACGGGTGCCGGAGACCAACCAGCCTGGCGCGTGTATCGCCCGCAGCGTGTCCCGCTCCTGCACCGGCAGCGGCTCCTCGGGGGTCGTCCAGACCGGATGGTCGGCGGGTAGCGCGATGCCGAGCAGACCCTTGCTGGCCCAGTACGGCGAGCCCGGCCCGGAGTACGACTGCGCCAGTCGCGGCCACGGCCCGTGCCAGCCGAGGGTGAGCAGGCCGCGTTCGTCCAGGGCGCCATTGGCGACGAAGTGGCGCACGATGCGGGTGGCCGCGCCGCGCAACCGACCGAGGCTGACCGAGGACACGCCGGCGATCGCGCCGACCCAGAACGGCGCCGCCGCGGCGAAGCGGTAGATCAGGCTTCGTCCCTGGATCATCGGTGATCCGTCGGCGCCCACGAGCGCGACCGCGTCGCTCAGGAAGCGGTCGAGGCCGGCCAGGTCCCGTTCGCGGCGCGGCTCGGCCAGGTCCGCGGCGCCGGCCATTCGCGCCCACAGCGTCGGGTAGAGGTGTAGGGCCCAACCCACATAGTGGTCGTAGGCGCGGTGTGGCCCGTCGGACATCCAGCCGTCCGCGCGGGCGAAGCCGTCGTGCGTGCGCAGGTCCTCGGCCATCTCGTCGAGCGAGTGCGGCCCCCCAACCGACCGCAGGAACGTCTGGACGACCAGCCGGAACCAGACCCAGTTGATCTGTGGGTACGTGTCGTCGCCGACCGCCGGGCGCAGATAGTCCACCACCCGCTCCCGCACCGCCGACGGCAGCCGGTCCCAGATCCACGGGCGGGTCAGGTCCAGGACCAGCGCGATGGAGGCGGCCTCCACCTTCGCCTGGGGGTGCTCGTCCAAGCGCACCCAGCGGTCCGGAGAGTTCGGGTCGGTGCCGGCGGCGATGCCGGCCGCATACCGGTCCACGAGCTCATCCACGCCCACTCCCTGGGCACCCGCGATGCGGAAGCCGGCCAGCAGGAAGGTGCGAGCGAACCCCTCCAGCCCGTCGATGGCCCGTCCGTAACCGCCCTCCGGCCCGGGAAAGGTGATGAGTGCGTAGCTGGGCGACGCGAACGGGCGGGTGGCGGCGAGCATCCGGTCGGCGAGGGCCAACCAGTCATCCCGGTGCCAGGTCGCGGCGGCGGGGGCATCCGGGTTCGTCCCCGGTCCCAGCCGGCCGGCCGGCCCGAACGTCATCCGAGGTCCTGTCGCATCGAGCCGTCTCCGTGGAATGTGGCGAGCGGGGCGTTGCCCATGAATGTGACGTACAGACATCCGCCGGGTTTCCGAAGTAAAACGCTCACAACGGAGCAAGTCAATGCCGTTCTCAAACCGATGTGGACACAACCGATCAGGAGAGCGCACAACGCTGCCCTGACGCGCCAAGTGCTCTGATACGATCACAATCGTTCATAGCCGCTCTACCGTCCGAGGAGTCATGACCGTCGCAGACCGCCTCGCAGACCCGCTGGCTGCGGCGTGGCGCGGTCACCGGACGGACTTGCCGGCACGGGTGCTCGCGTCGTCGGACGACGCCTGGGACCTCGACCCGGACCAGGCGACCTCGCCACCCCACATCCACCTGCTCGTCGCCGGCCAGGCACGGCTCGGCGATGGCTTCGACCCGGCCGGCGAACTCGTCCGTACCCTGCAAGAGCTCTCGCCGAACGATGCGTTCCCCGGAGGTCCCCCATGACCAAGGACAGTCCTGTCGTCGCCACGGCGGACGGCTCCCGAGGGCCGCTTCAGGTCGCCCGCCGCCAGCAACTGTTGGCCGCCCTGCAACAGGACGGCTCGATGCGCATCTCTGACCTGTCCCACGTGCTGGGCGCCGCGCCGGTCACCATCCGGCGCGACATCGCGGAGCTGGCCGCCGAGGGGTTGGTCCGCCGCGTCCACGGTGGGGTCGCCCTGATCCTGCCGGACGACGCCCCGGCAGCAGACGAGGCACCTGTCGCCGGCCTGGACCCGCTGGTCGGGCGCGCCCTCGGCATGCTCGTTCCCTCGTTGGACTACTACTGGCCGGACGTGGCTCGCGGCGTCGAGGGAGCAGCCCGCGAGCTCGACATGCGCGTGGTTCTGCGCGGCTCCTCCTACGACACCGAGGACGACCAGCCGCAACTGGCCCGCCTCGTGGAGCGGATGGGCGTCAACGCGCTCATCATCGCGCCGAGCATGGACGCACCGAGCGCCGAGCGCACCATCGAGTGGCTCGACCAGGTCGGCGTCCCGGTCGTCCTGCTGGAACGCACCGCCACGGTAGGCAGCCACCACGCGGTCATGGAGTCGGTGGTCACCGACCACGCACTCGGTGCGGCCATGGCGGTACGCCACCTCACCTCGCTCGGACACCGCAAGGTCGGCCTGGTGCTCGACGCCAACAGCCCCACCAGCCAACACGTACGGCGCGGTTGGCTCGACGCCACGACCGAGTGCGGCCTCGACTCGGACGCGACGGTGGTGGCCGTGGTGCCCGACGCACGGTCACCGGAGCGGGACACCGTACTCAACGACGTCCTCGACCAATGCCAGGCGACCGGGACGACGGCGCTGCTGGTGCACGCCGACGCCGAGGCCATCGCGCTGGTGCAGCACTGCGAGGAGCGGCACCTCTCCGTTCCCGGCGACCTCTCCATCGTGGCGTACGACGACGAGGTCGCCGGGCTCTTCAGCCCGCCGCTGACCGCGGTCCGACCGCCGCGACGCTCGATCGGACGGGCCGCCGTGCGTCTCGTCGCCGACCGGCTCGTCGACCCCGATCGCCCCACCCACCGGATCGTCATCAGCCCGTCACTGCGGATCCGGGAATCGACCGCACCGCCACCCGCGTAGGTGCTATTCCCCTCGGCCACCGGCGGCGGACAGGGCACGATGGCCGTGTCCTGCGCTGGCGGTGGCCGGGCGGGGCACTGTGGATTCGGAATGTCAGAGCTGGCCAGCGCACCGGTACCAGGGTCTCCGAAACTGTAGACGCGCGCCCCTGTCCGGCGTCGGTGAGCACATCGGGCGGGCTGACCACTTCGCCAACCTGCACCCAATCTGCTCACAGTTGCTCTGAACGCCGACAGGCCGACCGGTGGGGCAAATCAACCACGGGGCTCCGTGGCCTCGGGCCGCAACGCACTGCGTTGACCTGGCAGCACGCCGTAGTTAGCGTTAACAAGCCCGTCCACTTTAGAGAAAACCCCACCACCCAAGGAGGACCAATTGAGACTGCGACAGCGAAGGCCACGTCTCGGGCTGAGTCGGAAGGGTAGAGGTGTCGCGGTCCTGGCAGTGGGAGCGCTTCTTTCGGTCTCGTTCGCGGCGACGCCCTCGCACGCTGCCGAGGAGCAGCTCAACCAGGGTCTGGTCCACCACTTCGCCCTCGACGAGACCAGTGGCACGACGTTGGTCAACTCGGGTAGCGCGGGCGCGGCGGCGAACGCCACGCTCGTGCATCCCGAGAAGGCGGCCTTGACCGGCGAAGGAGTCAGGCTCAACCCCGACTCCTACGAGAGCGCCCTCGACGGCGCATACGTGGCGCTGCCGAACGACATTACCGCCGGCATGTCCAACCTCACCGTCGACTATGAGGTGCGGGTCGACCCGGCGAACGTCGGCGAGCACCAGATGTGGGGTTTCGGTCGCAAGTCCGGCTCGTGCGACGTCGACACCGGCGCCGAGGGCTCCATCTTCGCGTCGAACACCCAGCGGTTCCGCGTCGCAGTGGGTCCGGCGAACCTCCAACAGAACCGGGTCCGCATGCTGGAGGGAGCGTGGACTCATGTCACCTACACCCAGTCACTGAACTCGAACGGAACGAGCTGGACCGGCAGGGTCTACCTCGACGGCGTGCTGCACGCGACGTCGACGAACCTGACCACGGCGCCGTCGGTGAACGCTGCGGGGACCAACTGCAACTTCCTTGGTCGCTCGCAGACGTCGGGCCACTACTCGTTCCGCGGAACGATCCGGGACTTCCGCGTGTACGACCGGGCGGTGAGTCTCGACGAGACACTTGTCCTAGCGGAGAAGACTGTCTCCGATGGCGTTCGCGCCGACGCCGCGGCCATCGACCTCGGCCTGACCAGTGCGGTCGTACACGATATCGTTCTGCCCAAGGTGGGCTCCGTGGCGGGCTCGGCCATCACCTGGGCGAGCTCGGACCCGTCGGTCGTCGAGGTCAACACCCCGCCAGCCCTCGCCAGCGCACGCAAGGTTGCGGTGACCGGCAGGATCACCCGGCCCGCGCAGGGACAACCCGACGCGACAGCCACGCTCACGGCGACTGTCCGCAAGGGCGCCCAGGAGGTCACCACACGTGAAATCCCCGTCGTGGTGAAGGCCGAGTTCGACGATGCGCAGGCGGTCGACCGTGACGCCTTCGACCTGACCATGGACGCTACCGATGACGTACGCGGAAACCTCGACCTCGCCGCCAAGGGCGAGTTCGGATCCACGATCACCTGGAAATCGACCACCGGCCTCGTCACCCCGACGGGTGAGGTCAGCCGCCCGGCCTTCGGCCATGAGGATGTTGCCGCCACCCTGACGGCGACCATCACCAAGGGTAGGGACTCGAAGACGAAGTCGTTCCCGGTGACCATTACCGCCATGCCGCGCTCCGAGGAGTACGAGCGGTACTTCATGGGGTACTTCAAGGGCGAGGGAATTGCCGACGGCGAGCAGATCATGTTCGCCACATCCAACGGAAACACCGCTCTGGACTGGACCGGTCTGACCGGCGGTCGGCCGTCACTCATCTCCCAGCTGGGCGACCAGGGGCTCCGCGACCCGCACATCGTCCGCTCCCCCGACGGCGACACGTTCTATATGATCGCCACCGACCTGAACTGGTACGACCAGGGCGGATACGCCATCAACGACACCCAGTACATCGAGGTGTTCGAGTCGCATGATCTGGTGAACTGGACCCCTCAGCGGCACGTGAAGGTCGCGCCCGACAACGCGGGCAACGCCTTCGCACCAGAGTCGCTGTGGGTCGAGGAGATCGGCGCCTACGTCGTGTTCTGGGCCCAGTCGTTGTGGAGCGACCCCGTGAACCGCACCGGTCAGGGCAACGCGCAGATGTGGTATGCCACGACGCGAGACTTCCAGACGTTCTCCGCCCCCCGGGTGTGGCAGAACCCGGCCCCGCTGTCGCGGATCGACACGACCGCGATCCGGGTCGGTGACTACTACTACCGGGTGACCAAGAACGAGGCCGGCAACCAGGGCTCGGACATCTTCTCGGAGAAGCACACCGACTTCCTGGACAGCAACATCGACAACTGGACGTTGGTCGCGCCGGCTCTGGGGCGCACGACGTGGGTCGCCAACCAGGGCTACGAGGGACCGGTCATCTTCAAGGCCAACCCCGGTGACACCTCCTGCCCCGGCCAGTTCTACCTCTGGGGCGACCGGTACACGAACGGTGGCGGATACCAGGCCGCGTGCCACGAGAACATCGAGGCTCCGACCTGGAACGCCAAGGCGATCACGATGACCAACGCGGGTGTCGTCCGTCCGCGTCACGGCACCGTGATCCCGCTGACCGTTCGCGAGTGGAACGACATCCGCGGAATCCCGAACAGCGACGTCACGACCACCACCGAGGTGGCTGTCGAGCCGTACGCGAGCGGCGCCCAGACGACCACGGCCACCGTGACAGTCAGGGCAGCTGACGGATTCGAGACCGGCGGTCAAGTGCGGTTCAGCATCGGCTCGTGGTCGAAGCTCGCCGACCTGAACGACGGCGCAGCGACGGTCACGCTGCCGGCGGGTCTGCCCGCGGGTGCCCGGACCATCAAGGCCGAGTACCTCGGCTTCGACTACCTGAAGGCGTCGGTGGGCACGGCATCGTTCGGGGTGCCCTCCGGCCCGGCCGCCGTCAAGGTCCAGGCGAAAGCCGCACCGGCATCGGTTGTCCGCGGGGGCACGTTCAGGTTGAACGTGACTGTTGGGCCGGCGGGCGGGCCGAAGCACCACGCGCCGACCCCGACCGGCGAGGTCACCGTCACCTTCGGCGGCACCGTGCAAGTCGTGCCACTGGCGGCCGGTAAGGCCGTCGTCGAACTGCACACCGAAAGTCTGCGGCCCGGGGCCTACCAGGTCCACGTTGCCTACTCCGGCAACCCGACCTACCAGCCCTACGCCGCCAACTACCAGGAGTTGACGGTGCGGTAACCAGCACAGGCACCCCGAGGCGTGCTGAATTGCGCCACAAGAAGGAGCGGGCGAGAACAATGGTTCTCGTCCGCTCCTTACTGCACAGCCCAGCAAACGGACTACGGAGTGATCATGCCCTTCTCGACGGCCAGGTTGTAGTTCTCCCCGAACACGTTGAGTTCGTGGACTCCGACCTTGACGGTCTCGGTCGTGCCCAGGACCTTCAGCCTGACTGCGTTTGTCAGCACCCGGTCGAAGGTGACGTAGTCAGCCGTGTACGCGGTGGTGTTCGTACTCCTGTCGACCAGGGGCCGCCACGTGTTGGTGGGGATATCCTTGTACTCCAGCGTGTACTTCACCGCGTTGTCCTTGGTGAACGTGCGCCCGAGCTCCTTCCACTGGATCTGCGCAGCGGAGATGTGGAAAACGGTCCCGAAGCCCCTGATGTACGTGGGCGCGGCATCGCTGTCAGCCGGCTCCCACCATGTGGATAGGGAGCGGTCCCCTCCGTAGTACGGGTTGCGCCCGGGCGCATAGCTGCTTGCCCAGTACGCCTGGCTGTTCGTGGCCACATTGTAGAGTCCGACGTCGTCCCTGCCCGAGATCTTCTTCCCCGGGGCCAGTTGCGGCGTGTTGGACAACTCGCAATCGATTGCTCCCTGCTTCGGACCGGCGGGAATCACATTGCAGATGTCCATTCCCAGTCGCCGCTCGAAGAACTCCTCGTACGCGATGACATAGGTGTAGAAGAACACCAGGTTGCCGGTATTGTCGCGTACGAAACTGCCGTGCCCGGCGTTCGGATATACCGCGCTCGGGTGGTTGTTTCCGTAGCCGATCGGGTTCTGCTGAGTGACCTTGAACCCGGACAGCGGTTTGTCCGACGTCATCACGCCGGTCGCGTACGTGGTGAACTCCGTGCCACCGGAGGCGACCGAGAGGTAATACGTGTCCCCCACCTTGAACAGCTGCGAACCCTCCACGTACCCATGCGTGTAGGTCGCCTTGTTGTCACCGATGTGCTGCCACTCCTGGCGCGGGTCGAAGGTCCAGAGCACGACCGGGTCGCTGATGATCTGCCGAGGATTGTTCGGGTCGAGTTCGACGCCCATGATCGGCGAGCCGATGTTGTACGTCAGATACAGCCGACCGTCCGTGTCCAGGAAGAACTGCACGTCGCCAACGCTCAGGGTCTGGCCGGTCCGGCGCAGGAAATTTCCCATGCTGGTCCACGGCCCGGTAGGCGAGTCCGCTTGGTAGACCGGCGTGTTGTTGCCGGCCATGTAGAACTTGTCGCCGAGCTGCACGACGGTTGGTGCGACCAGGCCCAGGTTCATCTGGTGCGGCGTCCACGTAAGGTAGTCGGTAGTGGACCAGACAGTGCGATTGTTGTTCGGTGCATTCTGCATGGCACCTGACGCATAGAGATAGATGGTCCCGTCGACGTTCAGCGCGGACCAGTCCGCCCCGGTCCGTGCAGAGTTCTCCGAAATCCTGGAGAACCCGACGGTGGATCGGCTCGCGAGAGTCCGCCCGGACGCCGCCGTCCACGTCTCCAGGTCCAAGCTGGACGGGATCTGCGAAGTGTTTGCGACATTCTCGTCCGTAGGCGGCATCGTCCCTACGATGTTGCGCACGGCCATCCCAGGCAAATTGATCGGATTCACATATGTCTGGGCCATGTCGACGCCGGCCAGTGGCACCTTGGCGGACGGGGTTTGAGGTCCGACGCCCGGCGGCGCCGGCGGCACGGGCTTCTCCGCCGAGGCCGGCACGATCGGTGTCAGCTGACCTATCCCCATTCCCACCGCGAGAGCAAGGCCAATAGCCGCCAAACCTCGGCGTCGCTTGCCGGGAGCCCACTCGATCACCATCAGGTCCTACCTTCCGTCTAGGCGTATTAGCGCTAACAACGGGCAGAGGTGTCCGACTTTCCGGATAACCGGCCTAGCGTGGCCAATTGCTGGGTGTGAGGCATCCTTCGAAGGTGCACGAAGGGTGGAGAAAGCTTGTCCGCTCGACCGGTTGAGCTTCCAGCGCACACGTCTGTCGGCTCGCTCGCGTCCAACGTGGATCAGCGACCGCGCGACTGTTAGCGCTAACAATGTTGCGGTTATGTTAACGCTGCCGTCTGAAGCGTGTCAAGAGCATCAATGTCAAGTGGCCTGGCCGGACACCTCAATGTCCGTCAGGGACTCTCGGTGGACCGGCGGCACATGTGGATCTCCGTCGCCGGTGGTGCCAGCGGCACCACCGGAGCCAGTTCACTCTCCGTTCAAGCGATCATGGAACGACCGGCGTGCCGGGTGGGCGGATTCGCCAAGAGTCGCGCGTAACGGGGACGTCAGCCTTCACCGATGCGAAGCAGCATGGTGTCGGAGCCTCCGTTGCGCCCGACCACCTTGAAGCCTGCCTTCTCATACAAGCGGCGAGCGGTGTTGCCGTCCTCGACGCTGAGGCTCAGTCCCGGGATGCGGCGGTGCTCAGCGATGCCGATTACGGCAGCCAGCAAACGCGATCCAACGCCATGCCGGCGCGCTTGTGGAAGGACGCCAAGCGTCAGCTCGAGTATGTCCGACGCCACGAATCCGTAACCGGGCCGCTCGGTGGGCAGCATCCGGCCCCACACAGCTCCCACCGGAGTGCCCTCGACCATGGCCACCATGCCTGGGTCGTCGTCGGGGGTGAAACCCTCGAGATAACGGCGTGCCATCTCGTTGGTGCGTATCCAGTCGAGGGTGAAGCGTTGTTCCGACCAGTTGTAGGCCCCAGGAGGATCTGCTCCAGGAAAGGCATGTCATCGGCGTCCGCTTCGCGTATTCGCACCAGTCCAACCTATCCAGCGTGGCCTCTGCCTGACTTACGCCTCTGCCGCGATGAAGGATCGCTCACGCGCTCGAGGGCGGGCAGTGGGGTTGTGCCGTCGCTGCCTACGGCGCAGGTTCCAGTACGACGACTGGGATCTGGCGGGTGGTCTTCCGCTCGTAGTCAGCGAAGCCTGGATACGCGGCCTTCTGCGCGCTCCAGATCCGTTCCCGCTCGTCCCCGGTGGCAACTCTGGCAACCAACTCGACCTCGTCCGTACCGATCTCCGCTTGGGCCCGTGGGTGAGCGAGCAGGTTGTGGTACCAGTCGGGATTGGTGGGCGCACCGCCCTTGGACGCGAACACGGCGTAGCCGCCGTCCACCTTCTGGTACATCATCGGGTTCACGCGGGGCTGACCGCTCTTGGCGCCGATCGTGTGCAACAGCAGCAGCGGCGCACCAGCGAACTGACCGCCGACCTGCCCACCGTTGGCGCGAAACTCACCGATGATCTTGTCGTTCCAGTCGCTCATGCCTTCTCCTCGCCTCCGCGAACCGGCTCCTTATAGACGATTCTGACAGTCTCAGCCGGGGCGCGACACCGCAACCACACGCCAACGAGCCCGGCAGCGACAACGCGTAGCGATCGGTTCGGCAGGTGCGGACGTCGAAGGCTGCGGTGCTCGACTTCCGTGCGGCCGAAGGAGCCGGCTGGGCTCAGCGCGTGCAGGTCCTCGGCCGTGCCGAAAGTAGTGCATTGGTTGGAGGCCGAGGCTCGCGGTGGTTCATCGCACCGGGCTCGAATCTCAGGGACGCAGGGTTACCTTGCCGGTGGTTCTGCGGGCGACGAGGTCCTCGAAAGCGCGGCGGGCGTCCTCTAGGGGATATGCCGCATGGACCATCGGCTTCAGTACTCCGGCAGCGGTAAGCGCGAACATCTCGGCTAACGGCTCGGCATAGGCGCCGGGAACGGTGAGGGCGGGGCGTAGCCAGAAGCCCATCACAGCGGTGTTACGTTCCGCGAGAGCGCTCGGATCGACAGGTGGACGGCCTTCGCGGGAGGCATTTCCGAAGGTAACCAGACGTCCGAAGTTCCCTAGGATCTCGAGGCCGGCGCTGAACACGCGACCGCCGATCGACTCGAGAACAATGTCAACCGGCATGCCATCGTTGGCCTCCAGGACCCGCTCGGCGTAACCGTCCGGGTCGCTGGACACGGCAACGTCCGCACCCAAGGAGAGGGCCAGATCACGTCGAGCGTCCGTAGCGGCTGTCGCGATGACGCGCCCGGCACCGAAGTGCTTGGCCAGCTGCACAGCAAGCGAGCCGACACCACCGGCCCCGGCGTTAACGACAACAGTCTCACCAAGACTCATCCGCGCACAGCTTCTCAATACATGCCAGGCGGTCAGGCCCTGGACGAGTAGCGCTAGCGCCTCGGCGTCGCCGACCCCTTCGGGCACTGCAACGACGTCCGCATCTTCTACGACCGCCCGCTCAGCGAAGCCACCACCGCCGAAAATCGGTGCGAGCACCCGGCGACCGTCGGCCGCCCGCCCGACCACCTCAGTACCCGGGGTGAACGGCAGCTCCGGCACCGGACGATACGACCCGGCAATGCGGCTGGTATCGGCGAAGTTGACCCCTGCCGCGCTCACGTCGACGAGCAGTTGACCATCGGCCGCCACCGGCTCCGGTACATCGACAAGTTCCAGAACCTCGGGGCCGCCGAACCGGACGCACCGCATTGCTCGCATGATCAACAACGTACACCGCGCCCGCAGTAATGGGGCATGATCGATCATCCGGATCCGGAGCCGCTGACAACGCGCGTTCATCCCCGAGCCGAGGCCCCGCTCCTGGGGCAAGTACTCCCATGGTCGCGGTGCAGAGCACGAACAGGTTCCCGCACAACGTTTTGCGGTCATCCAGGGGCTTGCGGCCTGGGTTGCATTGCCGACGTCGTGGTCGGGGTGGCAGCAGCGATGCGATCTCGGCTCACAGTTCGTCCGAGACGATTCGCGGCGGCTGCTCACCCGTGCGCACGTTCAGACGGCACGAGCCTCGGCGAATCCCCCGCACTACCAGCCTGACTCGCCCCCGCTGCCCGGGGGCCCGCCGTCGCGAGGTGGCGAGCATCGCTCACGCTACAAGGGTGATTCGATTCGTCTTGAACGTGCTGTGGCTGATCTTCGGCGGCGGGATCGTCCTCGCGTTTGGTTACGGCATCGCCGCGCTGATCTGCTTTCTCCTGGTGGTGACCATCCCCTTCGGAGTGGCGTCGCTGCGTCTCGCCGTCTACTCCCTGTGGCCCTTCGGCCGCACGGTGGTGCCGAAGCCCGGCGCGGGGATCGCCTCTGGGCTGGCGAACATCCTCTGGGTGGTACTGGCCGGCTGGTGGCTCGCCCTGTCGCACATCATCGCCGGCATCGCACTGTGCGTCACCATCATCGGAATCCCCTTCGGCATCGCGAACTTCAAGCTCGTCCCGGCCGCGTTCTGGCCCCTGGGCCGCGAGGTCGTCGACACACCTTGATCGGCATGCTGTCACGGCGGGTACCTCGTGGTAGGGGCAATCCCGCGTACTGCGGGGACGCCGGAGAACTCAAGGCGAACGGCGCTCTGTGCGCGGTCGGCGTCAGCGTGATCAGTCGGCGGAGGTCGGGACGCGGAAGGAAGCGGGATCGACGGGACGGCTCTGCTTCGGCAGGCCGGCGACGACGAGAAGGTACGACTCGGTCACGAGATTGTCGACAAGCGCGGGCTCGACGTCCGCACCCGCCCGCACCGTGATCCAGTGCTTCTTGTTCATGTGGTAGCCGGGCGAGATGCTCGCGTGAGCTGCGCGGAGCGCCTCCGCGTCGGATGGATCCGCTTTCAGGATCACGACGGGCTCGCCGGGCATGGACGTCTGCAGCATGAACACCTTGCCGCCGACTTTCCATACCTCCCAGTCGCCGGTGATCTGGCGTGTGTGCTCGGAGCCGGGAAGCTCGGCGGCGCGGGCCGCGGCCCGATCCTGCACTGCCTTATCAATCTGCATCTTGACCTCCTCGAATTCCTTAAGGGATCGGTTGCCGGGCGTCCGTCGAGGAGGTCCGGAAGCCGGGCAACCGACTTGAAGTGAACGGGGCCGGCACCGCGCTCCGATGTCCGCCCCGTCCGTCACATGTGCGTGAAGATCTTTTCCGCGTCGAACCGCGAGACCGGCTGGCGGGAGACCCGAGCCTCGTCGGGGTAGCCGAGCACCATAAGCAGCGTGGTCGTGTAGTCGGTGTCGGTCAGGTCGAAGGCTGCGTCCACGGTCGTGCGGTCGAAGCCCTCGAGCGGCGTCGCGTCCACCCCGAGGGATGCGGCGGCCATCATCGTGGCGCCGACGATGAGGTAGGTGTTCTTTTCAAGCCAGTGGAGCACGTCCCCGCCATAGTTCTCCGTCTGGATTTCCACGAAGTTGGAGGCGCCCGCCTCCCATCCCTTCTGGATCTCCGGGTCGGCGAAGCGCCCGTCGGCGCGCTCCTTCTCGAAGATCTCCTGCAGGTGCGTGTCGGGGATGTCCTTGCGCGTCGTGAAAACGATGGCGTGCGACGCGTTGCGCACCTTTTCGGCGTTGTCCGCGAAACGGCCAACCAGTGCGTCCGCGAGCTTGTTCTTGCCATCCTGCGTCTCCAGCACGTGGAAATGGTTCGGCTGGATATTGATCGTCGTGGGCGAGCTGCGTAGGTAACGCAGCAGCTGCTGGAACGTCTCCTCCGGGATCCTCTTGCTCGGGTCGAAGTAGCGGGTGAGGTGCTTCGTGATCAGCTTGTCGAGATTCAATTTCGTGCTTTCTTTAGTTTGAGCGGCGGGTGGAGAGGAAAGTCAGGCCGACTGGTGGTCGGCGCCGGGGACGTCGACGACGGTGTCGTTGACGTTGTTGAGGTAGTTCGTGAGCAGGGTGACGACCACGATCGTGACGATCGCCTGGATCTCCGGGTCGATATATCCGACCTCGCGGATCGCTGCGAGGTCCTCGTCGCTGACCTGGCCACGCGTCTCGATCACGTGCTGCGCGAACTTCGCGACGGCGGCGCGCTTCGGGTCGCTGGACGTGCCCGTGCGGGCGAGTTCAATCTCCTCCGCCGACATACCGCCGAGGTTCGACGAGATGAAACCGTGGAGTGCCTGGCAGTAGTGGCAGCCGTTCGACTGGGAGACGGCGAGGGCGATCGTGTGGCGCGTCTTTGCGTCCAGGAGCTTCGCGATGCTGCCCTGCAGGCCCATCACGATCTCGAGCACGGTCGGGTTCGCGGCGAGCGTGGTGAACATGCTGGGCGCGAAGCCGAACTGCTTCGCGATGGCGTCGAGGGCGCCGTGCGTCTTCGCGTCGATGTCGGCGGGCGCGGGAGCGGTCAGGCGAGCCATCGTGATGAACCTCCGTGTGGCTTGACTGGACGATTTCGTCCACTCGCTTGAGTGAACACCATCGAAAATGGGTTGGCAAGCCCAGTGGTGTTACCTTGATGACATGCAGGTGGACAACGGGGCGGATGCAGCCCAGAAGCTCACTCCCAAGGGCCAGGCCACGCGCGAGCGAATACTGGAGCACGCGGCCGGGCTGATCTACCGCAAAGGGGTCCACGCAACCAACAATGAACTCGTCCGTCGCTCTGCAGGCGTGAGTGGATCGCAGCTGAGTCACTACTTCCCCACCAAGGAGAGCCTCGTCCTGGCGGTCATCGACTGGCAGGCCGACAGCGTCCTCGGCTTCCATCGCAGCGAACGGTTTGCCAGCTTCGACACCGTCGAGGCGTTCCAGGACTGGGCGGACTTTTTCGTCCTCTCGGGGCGTCCGTTCGAGGACGGCTGCAGCCTCGGCTCGCTCGCGAGCGAGATCGTCAAGACCGATCTCGACGTGCACGACCGGCTCGCGGAGGTGTTCGCGCAGTGGCGGGAGATCTTCCGCGCCGGGCTCGATCGCATGCGGCAACTCGGCCGCATCGGCGCGTCCGCCGACCCCGCGCGGCTCGCCGACATGTTCCTCGCGGCGTATCAAGGCGGCACGCTTCTCGCTCAGGTCGCCCGGGACATCGGCCCCCTGCAGGACGCGCTCTCTGCGGCGGTTGACCATCTGCGGACGTTCGTGACGTCTGACGAGCAGCACATGGGCTGACGCGGCGCATCCGAGCCTCGGGTGTCGGGACCAGCCGATGCTCCCACCACGTCAGGCGGGTCCGGAACTCGCGGAATCGAAACCCCCGATCGGGACGAACCGGAAGGGAGACCCGAACCGGCGAGCACAACGCAGGTAAGGGCGTGGCATCGGACCTGTGTCGTCACCCGGGCGGAGGCAGTTGACGGTTGGACGGCCGCCAGCGGATGATCCATCGATGTGTGGCTCGGGTTAGCGAGCCGGGACGCTGGTTCCAATTAGCAACATGATCGCCGTCAGGCGGTGGCTTCAGGAGAGCGGATTTGATGAAGTTTCTTCTCACGTCGTCGGGCATCTGTAACCCGAGCATCTCCGACGCGCTCGTCGACCTGCTGGGCAAGCCGGTCGCCGAGTCCACGGCCCTGTTCATCCCCACCGGTGTCTACCCCTTCCCCGGCGGAGGCGAGAGGGCGTGGAAGGCGATCCATGGCCAGGCTCCGATCCCGCTGTCCCAGCTCGGTTGGAAATCCCTGGGGATGTTGGAGCTCACCGCGCTGCCGACCATTCGAGAAGAGAACTGGGTCCCGGCGGTCCGGGAGGCCGATGCCCTCCTGGTCTGGGGCGGCGACGTGCTGTACCTGACCTACTGGCTGCGCCAGTCGGGCCTGGCCGACATCCTGCCGTCGCTGAGTGACACGGTTTATGTGGGGGTCAGCGCCGGGAGCATCGCGGTCACCCCGTACAACTGCGACGCCGAATTCGACCTCGAATTCGTCCCTGACGGCAGCGACATGGCGCAGGGCGCCGACCGGGCGCTGGGGCTGGTGGATTTCACGCTGTACCCCCACCTCAATCACCCGGACATGGAGGACACCGAGCTGTCCAACATCCAGAAGTGGGCGTCCGGAATCCCGGTCCCGACTTACGCCATCGACGACAACACCGCCATCAAGGTGGTCGATGGCACCGTTGAGGTCATCTCCGAAGGAGACTGGAGACTGATCAACCCCTGACCGAGACGTCCCTTCAGCCGAGCCAGCCCTACACAGGGCGCGTCCACAACTCACGAACACAGCGGGCCAGCACGCGGTAGCGGGCAAGATACAGGTAGCCGATGAGCGGATGCCTGGGTGTCGGCAGAGCACCGCCCCGAGTGTTGGCTGGTCTGCTCGTTGTAGCGAGATCGGGGGTGACGGGGGTGTGCAGGTCGGTCATGCGGAGGGGTCAGTTCTGGTTCACCGGCCACACCGCCGCCGGATCGCAGTGGGCCGGGCAGGCCAGCAGGTAGACCTCGTTGCCAAGAAACAGCCAGTAGCTGTCAGCGCGGATGCTGTAGGCCTGCTCTGGCTGGCCGGGGTGAACGGCGAACTCCATGCCCTCCGGCACCTGGCAGACGTACACCAGATCGGCGCCGCACGCGCACCTGTAGTACTCGGGATCCTGCGCCCAGGACGGAGTACCACCGACTTTGAAATGCTGAGCTCCGAGCCCTCGCGAGTTGAGGGTGTCCATCGAAGGTCGCAGCGTCAGGGGCAGGGCGCGCACGGACGGTTCGGCCTCTGCCGCTGGCAGCACCGCGTGGCGTTGCAGCAGCACCCGCCAGAACGGGCGCGGGTAGGGCGGGTGCGGAGCGTCCCAGTACCGGGGTACAAGCCGACCATTGGCCGACTCGGGTTCGGATGCGTCGTTGTGCGCACGGCAGTGGAAGACCAGCAGGTGGTCTCCGCCGAAAATCTCGACGTCCGGGGGTATGTCGAGTTGGAAGAACAGAGCCATTCGCTCGCCGCAGAAACACTCAGGCCATTCCTGGCCGTCGTCGAGGAAGGGCCAGCCGCCCACCGAGTTCCGCATCGGCCGGTCCAGCAGCTCGGTCCCGACCTCGATCACGTGCACAGGCGACGTCGCCCCCACTTTCCCCAGCTCACGTTCGACCACCCGGTCACCCTAAGGGCTGTCGTATGGCTGCTGTTCGCGACGTACGGGCGTACCAAATCTGGCACTTCTGCCGCCTTTCGCGCGCTTCCGACGTGCGGCCGCTACGAGACCAAGTCGCCGACCGGGTTCTTGACCTGGCGCCCGGGGCAGCGCGGTACGCGCGGGCGTCGGAAGACCCTGGACCGGGCGCCGCTATGCCCTTGCTGGGCGAACGGTGACCCGGCATCCGGATCTAGCGCGATCCGGGTGGTCTGGCCGACCGGCCGGATACGGTGAGCGACCAGCGTGCTGCCGAGGCGGTCCAGTTGTGCGCCTGAGGTCACGCCGCACCGATCGGATATCCAATTGCGGCGATGTCCTCGTGCAGCCCGGCAACGGTTACTTCCGGGTTCAAAGTCTGCACAACGACGTCAGTAAGCGGACGGTGCGCGACGACGTGCGCGACCACCGTCGGGTCCACCTCGATCCCGTAGTAGTCCTCGGCGAACGTGACGTACCGGTCGACGATGTCGTCGAGCAGGATCTCGAGCAGGCCAGAGCCGTCCGGGGCATTGTCGTCGTGCGGTCCGCGGAGCGGGGGGAACGTGATGGCTTCGCCGGCGTGCCAGCGGTCGTCACCGAAGAGCCGCCACAACACAACGGTGGCGACGAACTGGCCCTCCTCGTCGCCGAACGCTGGTTCCTCGATCTGCGGACGGAACACCACTGGCATGCCGTCGAGCAGTCCGGGCCACAGGTCGTGGTCCGGATTGCGATAGGGCGACATCGCCGACTCGTGGTCGAATGCGCGAATGAACGCGCCGTCTGCGGTGAACACAACCGCCCACTCGTCGCCGCTGCCGTTGTTCATCAGTGCCGCGTCGTCGTCGCCCCAAGAGCGGGTGTAGGCGTAGTAGGGCTCGCCACCGTTGACGATGCACTCCAGCACGGCGAGTGCCTTGCAACGGTCCCGCAGCATGTCGATGGAGGGCAGTTTGGCGGCGATGTCGTACACGGTCATCGGGCGAACCTACGCCGCCCGGACAGCACCAGCGCCGTCACGTACCTTCGGTCGTCCACGAGACTTCGGTGACAATGCACGCTCATGCCGCCGACCGGGTGTCACGGCCCGAGACGAGATGCGTGCGCTGCGCCTTTGCAGCGGACTCGGTGCTGTCGAAGTGATGGAACGGGTGGCCTGGTGGCCGTCGGTGCTTTGGCGTCCTGCCAGGTTGTGCCTCACAGCGTCCCGAGGATGCCGAGACCTAAACCGAATGCAGTCGCGAAAGCGGCTCCGGCGGCCATGGTGGCCTCGGCCGCTGAGGAGCCGGTGCTTGTCTTGAGCATCGCGGTGATGAGCGCTACGACGAGTGAGGAAAGGCCTACCACGAGGATCCACAGGTGGGTGCTGCTGGAGCTGCTCAAGAGGGTTCCTCTCCGTTCAGAATGACGGTGCCGTCGGCGAGGTGCCGGGTGAAGGCTGTCCGGGTGGCACGGGCAGCGGCGAGACTTCGGTCGATCATGGAGATCTCGTCGTCGACCAGTTGAAGTGCGTTGAGGATCCGCCGCTGATCGGCGACCGGAGGTAGCGGAATCGCCAGGTCGCCGAGTGTCGTGGTGCTCAGTGAGGTGGTGAGCGACCGGACTGATCGGTCGCGGATGCGGGCCTGTACGGCCTTTTGCGACAGGTACGCCAGCAGGTAGGCGGGATCCAGCTCGGCTGGTTTGGTAACGCGGAGCCGGAGCACGTTGCTGTGTGGCAGCCAGCCGGATTCACTGGGGCCCACGATTGCGGTCTGTCCCATAGCTCCGGTCCGGACGTAGAGCACGTCGCCGGTCTGCAGCCGGTGCTGCTGCTCAACGGTGCCGAGGTCTGCGTCCGGCGCGTCGCCGGCATCGATGAGGCCGTCCCGCAGGTGCCGCGGGTGGACGACGGGCACTGCCTCCCGCGCGGTATGCGCCTGGGACATCGCCCGCTTGAGCGGACGTGGCGGCACACCGCTACGGATCTCGCAGAGGTCGCGCAGACGGTGCTCAGGCCAACCTTCATCGGTGCCCGTCGTGTAGGAGGGCAGGTCGAGAGCGACGGTCAGCATGTTCAGTTCCGCGCACGCGGCATCCGCGGAGGCTCGCGCGAACGCGCGGTCCTGATATTCCGGCGGGTTCAGCGAGTACCCGTGGGCCTGGACCTCGTGAGGCGCGACCACGACGCTGAAGCCGGCTCGGGGCTCGGCAGCCGTGAGCGTCGCCGCTATCGTCGCGATGTCCGCCGGGTCAAGGACGTACACGCCCTTCGCCTGAGTGCCGGACGGCCGGCCGAGATGGCGCGCGTCCACCATGTGTACCGGCGTGGTCCGGACTCCGCGTCCCCTGACCCGGTGCCGGCGCCGGCGCCGGCGCCGGTGACACGATTGCCTGGCGGCTGGCGCACATCATCGTCTCCTGCCTGGGCTATCGGGCCGGATGGCACTTCGGCGGCCAGGACGTCGACTCCCAAACATTCGCCTACGCGGGGACCGCCGACGAGGCGCTGAAACAACTCGATGAGATGTACGGGAGATGGGACGCCGGGGTCCGCGAGCTCTCGAACGCCGACCTGGAGAATCCACCCACGGTGGGTCCCGAGCGGTTCCCCATGGAGGGCATCGTCCTGCACGTCAACAGGGAACTGATCCATCACGGCGCCGAGATCTCCCTGCTGCGCGACCTCTACCGCTGGCAGGACCAAGCCGTACCGCGCCGAATATGACTTTGCGGTAAACGGCGATCGGCTGTGGAGCTGGCTCCTGGACGACCGGCACGCCTCGCGCGGACACCGCCCCCATGCTTGGGGCTTGCCGCGTGGACCCCGGCGCCCCCCTCCCCTGCGCCGCGCTGCTCAGGCGCGACGCGGCCGGTTGCCGGCGACGAACATCCACCACTCTCCCCACTATTCCGTATGCGGGGCCCCGGGCTCCCCGCTCTCCGCGCCAGCAGTCGGGCATCCGGCGTGAAGCCGCTCCCCCACTGGTCGGCGCGGACGGCGTAGCCCGTAGCTATGACGCCCCCCACAGTTGTTGACTGATCAGTCTCCTACTCTTAAGGTTGTCGCATGGGCAGGCCAAGGACGTTCGACATCGACACGGCGGTGGACCGTGCGATGGAGTTGTTCTGGCGTCAGGGATTCGAGGCGACCTCGACCGAGGATCTCGTGGAGAGCCTCGGAATTGCCCGGGGCAGTCTGTACAAGGCGTTCGGGTCCAAGGAGCAGCTCTATGCGCTGGCACTCCGCCGTTACTGCCAACGCCA
Organism: Micromonospora luteifusca; assembly: GCF_016907275.1. Classification (NCBI taxonomy): domain Bacteria; kingdom Bacillati; phylum Actinomycetota; class Actinomycetes; order Micromonosporales; family Micromonosporaceae; genus Micromonospora; species Micromonospora luteifusca. Next base: position 5,984,328 of record NZ_JAFBBP010000001.1, on the reverse strand, counting down.
CGCGGTAGGGCTGACCGACGTGTTGGACCGGGCGGAGCAGGTGCGCCCGGCGATCCGGGCGGTGCTCCTGGAGTTGATGGAGGCCGACCTGGCCGACCCGGAGCTGGGCTGCCTGCTGGTCAACGCGGCCACGGAACGCTCGGCGCATCCGGACACGGTGCTGCAGGTCTCGCGCACGATGGGTCAGGTCGAGTCGGCCCTGGCCGGGGCGTTGGAGCGGGCGCGGGTCCGCGGGGAGATCGCGGCGGACAAGAACCCGCAGGAGCTGGCCCAGTTCCTGACCACGTTCCTGCAGGGCCTGCGGGTGATGGGCAAGGCCCGCGCGGATCGCGCGTTCCTCAGCAATGCCGTGGAGGTCGCCCTGGGCGCCCTCGACTGACTTTTTGCTGCCCGAATTAGGAACTGATCAGTCAACAATTGGGAGTGAGTCTTAATGGATCTCGAACTGCAGGGCAAGGCTGCCATCGTCACTGGCGCGGGCAGGGGCATCGGTCTGACCACCGTGGGGGCGTTGCTCGACGAGGGTGCGCACGTGGTGGCGAGCAGCCGTACGAGCACGCCAGAGCTCGACGCCCTGGCCGCGCGTGGCGCCACCGTGGTGCTGGCCGACATCACCGACGCGGACACCCCGCAGCGGCTCGTCGACGCCGCGCTGTCGACGTACGGGCGTCTGGATGTACTGGTCAACAACGTTGGCGCCGGCAGTGCCCGGTCAGGATTCCTCGACGTCGACGACGCCGAGTGGGCGCGAGTGTTCGACGTGACGTTCTTCAGCGCCGTGCGCACCAGCAGGGCAGCCCTGCCAGCCCTGCTGGCCAACGGCGGGGCGATCGTCAACATCAGCAGCATCAACGCTCGGCTGCCGTTCCCGATGGTGGTCGACTATTCCGCGGCCAAGGCGGCGATGTCCAACCTGACCAAGACCCTGTCGGAGGAGTTCGCGCCGCGTGGCGTCCGGGTCAACGCCGTCTCGCCCGGCCCGGTGCGGACCCCCTTCTGGACCGGCCCGGACGGCTTCGCGCACGCCGTCGCCGCCAGCGCGGGTGTCAGCACCCAGCAGGCGCTTGACGAGGTCGTGCCGCAAAGCATGGCTATCAGCACCGGCCGGATCACCGAGGCCCGCGAGGTCGCCGACCTGGTGCTGTTCCTTGCCTCCACCCGCTCCGCCAACACAACCGGCGCCGAGTTCATCCTCGATGGCGGCCAGGTCAAGACCCTCTGACCACGAATGCTCACCGTGGGCCGGCCGGGTCCTCATTGACCCGGCCGGCCGTCCGACGGTCATTGCGGGGCCAGGCGCCCGGCCGACAGTGCCAGCCGCTGGATGCTGGGGTGTCCACCGCCACGAGGAAGGCGGGGATGCGCATCTCGATGAGCGAGGCCGCGACCATGATCTCCAAGAAGGGCTCCGGCGGCACGAACGTCCGGACGCGCCTGCGGCGAGCTTCGCTGGCACGTCGCCTCATCGGCGAGCTGGAGATCCCGGCGAATCTGCGGGCTCTGCACGCCGCGGCGGGTCAGCGGATGAGGGCGCGGGCGAGGAGGTGCTGCAGGGCGTCCTGCTCCTCGGGGGCCAGCGGGGCCAGGGGGCTGTCCTCCGAGAGCAACTTGAGGAGGCGTTCGCGGAGTTCGGTGCCCTTGGGGGTCAGGACGAGCTGCTTCGCGCGGCGATCGCCGGGGTGTGGATGGCGTTCGAGATAGCCCTGCTCTTCGAGGCGATCGGCGATGAAGGTGATGTTGGAGGGCTCGCAGCTCATCCGTTCGGCGAGTTCGCGCAGGGTCAGGGGGTGGGTCAGCTCGCGCAGCAGGTTGCCCTGTGAGGCGGTCAGACCGAGGGCGGCTGTCCGGGCCCGAAGGTGGGCGTCGATCTGATTGGCCAGGTCTTTGACCAGCCCGCACACCCGGCGGTCGCTTTGGCCTGGGGTCTCGCGCTCGGTGGACACATCAGAAGCTTACTACAGCTGACATAGTTGCAGCTGAAGTAGTTCTAGCTGTAACTTGTTTCGGGTGCCGCCGCCGGGTGGCAACTCTCCGAGCACGAGGTAGGACCAGATGGCCACGACAACAGATTTCGACCGCATACGACTGACCAGCGCACCGCGCGTTCGTTCGCTCAGCCTGGGTGAACTGAAGATCACCTACGTCCCGGACGGGCTGGCCCTGTGTAAGCCGCGCGGCTGGCTGCCCGCCGCCACCGACGCGGACTGGGCGGCCAACCGCGATCATCTCGACGACGGCGGCTTCCTGCCCGCGGCCATTGGCGGGCTGCTGGTCGAGCGGGGTGACCGGGCGCTGCTCATCGACACCGGGTTCGGACCGGAGTCCCACCCGGACGACCCGGCCAACCCGATGCTGGGACGCATCCACGGCGGTGAGCTGCTGGACGGCCTGCGGCGGCTGGGCCGCGAGCCGCACCAGATCGAGGCCGTCGCCCTCACCCACCTGCACCTCGACCATTTGGGCTGGGCATGGAGCGCCGAGCCTGGCACGGATGCGCCGCCGTTCGCACACGCCACCCACTTCATCGCGGCACCCGAGTGGGAGCGGCGCGACCTGGCCGCCGAGGGCGGGGCGACCGAGGAACGTCTGGCCGCCTTCGCACCCCGCGTCCGTACGGTCGAGGACGGCGAGGAGATCTTCCCCGGCGTGCGGGCCTCGTTCTCGATCGGACACACCGTCGGCCACGCCACGTACGTCATCACCGGCGGCGACCGCCGGCTCATCGCGTTCGGCGACGCAATGCACGCGCCGGTGCAGGTCACCCACCCCGAATGGGGCTGCGGGATTGACCACGACCCCGTCGAAGCCGCCGAGCACCGCCGCCACCTGGTCGAAGAGCTGAGCCGCCCCGACACCATCGGCTACGGCAACCACTTCGCCGATGTGGTCTTTGGACGCGCCGAGCGTCGCCCCGACGGCCGGTTCACCTGGGTCCCGGTCGCCTGACCGTCCCGCCGACCACCCTCGCCGTTGGGCCGCCCTCGGCCCGCCATCACCGCCGCCACACCCGCCCTGCCCAGCGCGAGTGATCGGCAACAGCGCCGGCGATGAGGGGCTCCGCCGCTCATCGCCGTGCCCGGCAAGTCGTACGAATCGCTAAAGAAACGGAGAACTGTCATGAAGCACATCAAGCTGGGGGACCTGGACGTCTCCCGCATCGGTCTGGGCCTGGTATCGATGTCTTACGCCTACACGGGAGCCGGCACGGACGACGCCGAGTCGATCCGCACCATCCACCGGGCCCTGGAACTGGGCGTCACTCTCCTCGACACCGCCGAGGTCTACGGCCCGTACATCAACGAGGAACTCCTCGGCAAAGCGCTCAAGGGCCGCCGGGAGCAGGCCGTGGTGGCGACAAAGTTCGGCATGATCTCGCATGCGGGCGGCGGGGCAGGGCAACTCGACAGCAGCCCGGCCAACATCCGTACCGCCGTCGAAGGGTCGCTCAAGCGGCTGGGAACCGACTACATCGACCTGTACTACCAGCACCGAGTCGACCCGAACACGCCGATCGAGGACACCATCGGGACGCTGGCCGAACTGATCACCGAGGGCAAGATCCGCCACATCGGCCTGTCCGAGGCCGGACCGGAGACGATCCGCCGCGCCCACGCCGTGCATCCCATCGCCGCCGTTCAGTCGGAGTACTCCCTGTGGACCCGGCACCCGGAGGCACAGGTGCTGCCCCTGCTGCGCGAGCTGAACATCGGCTTCGTGCCGTACTCGCCCCTGGGACGCGGATTCCTCACCGGCCAGATCCGCTCGACCAGCGGCTTCGACGAGACGGACCTGCGTAAGAACAACCCGCGCTTCACCGGCGAGAACCTCCAGCGCAATCTGCGCCTCGCAGACGAGGTCCAAGCCATTGCCGCCGAAGCGGGTACCACCCCGGCGCAGATCGCACTGGCCTGGCTGCTGACCCGGGGCGACGACATCGCCCCCATTCCCGGCACCAAGCGCGTGGCACGCGTCGAGGAAAACACCGCCGCTGACGCCGTGGAACTGACCGCCGAACAGATCGAGAAGCTCGACAACCTTCCTCCCGCTGTCGGCGACACCCACGACGAAGCCGCCATGCGCCTGTTGGAGCGTTGACCCCAGCCCCGGCTGTGACCGCCCTTGCCCCGTGCGCACGGGCGGCAACGACCCCAGGAGCCCAGACCGAGAACGTTTCCTAGCCGGTCTCGTCGAGCGGTTCGGTGCGCAGCGTACAGATGCGCCCTTGCGCCTGCACGCTGCGCACCACGAGCCCGGCGGCCTCGGGGGACCTTCAGGTGCGGGGAGACGGTTGGCTGGCTGATCTCAGTGGCTGAGCCAACATTCCCACAGTGGCCGGCCGTGGCTCAGCCGCGCCAGCGTGGCACGCCGGCTGACGTCGGTCAGGGCGCCGAAGATGAGGTCGGAAGTCTTCGACGTCCTCCGACACGTCGGCAGCTCCGCAATTGAGCACCTCTTCAGATGAAAGGCGGATTATTCGTCATGTCAAGTGATCTTCGCTGCGCCGTGCTGGACGACTACCAGGACGTGGCACTCGGCCTGGCGGACTGGTCCCGGGTCCGGACCACCAGCTTCCGGAAGCACTTCACGAACACCGACGATCTGGTGGCGGCCATCCAGGACTGCGACATCGTGGTCGCCATGAGGGAGCGCACGCCGTTCCCCGCCGAGGTGTTCGACCGGCTGCCCCACCTGCGGCTGCTCGTCACCACCGGCATGGCCAACGCCGCCATCGACCTGGAGGCGGCGCGGGCGCACGGCGTCACGGTCTGCGGCACAGGCGGCGGCTGGACCTCGACGGTCGAGCTGACGTGGGCGCTGATCCTCGGCCTGGCCCGCCACCTGGTGCCCGAAGCGACCGCGCTGCGCACCGGCGGTCCCTGGCAGCACACCCTCGGCACCGACCTGCACGGACGCACCCTCGGGCTGCTCGGCCTGGGCAGGATCGGGTCCCAGGTGGCGGCGGTCGGGCGGGCGTTCGGCATGGACGTGCTGGCCTGGAGCCAGAACCTGACGCGCCAGCGGGCCGAGGAGCACGGCGCGCGGCTGGCCCCCAGCCTGGATGCCGTGCTCGCCGGGTCCGACGTCGTCTCCGTTCACCTCGTGCTCGGCGACCGGACGCGCGGGCTTGTCGGCGCGCCGGAACTCGCGCTGATGAAGCCCACCGCCTACCTGGTCAACACCTCACGGGCGGCGATCGTCGACCAGTCCGCCCTGGCGTCGGCGCTGCGCGAAGGGCGGATCGCGGGAGCCGGGCTGGACGTGTTCGACGAGGAGCCGCTGCCCGCCGGCCATGAGTTCCGTACGCTGCCGAACGTGCTGGCCACGCCGCACCTCGGCTATGTCAGCGAGCTGAACTACGCGACGTTCTTCCGTGACGCCGTGGACGACATCGGCGCCTTCCTCGACGGCAGCCCGATCCGGGTGCTGACCTGACTCGATGCTGGCCGCCGCACACGGGCTGGCCGACAGAACACCGCCAGTTGCCACCGCGCCCCGCTCCCCGGCCATCGGGACTCCCGTCACCCTGAGAACAACGGGCTCCTACCTTTCGCGACCCGCCTGTAGCCGGCGGCCGAGGCGGGCACGACCGTTGCCAGCGGTAACCGAATCGGCGAGCCGGCACCGCTACGAGTGAACCTCAGCAGCTCCTGGCCCCCTGGTCACTGGCACCTCGCGGCCGACGCGGGACCGGGCTCGGGCCATACGGATGGCGGCTGTCAAGGTTGTGATGTCGTAGGCGCCGTAGTGGCGGCGGCCGTTGATGAAGAACGTGGGGGTGCCGGACACTCCACTGTTGTCAGCCGAGTCGATGTCGCTTGCGATGCGGCCGGCGTGGGCATGGCTCAGCAGATCGTCGTGGAAGCGGTTCTGATCCAGGCCGAGGTCGCCGGCGTATTTGATCAGATCAGTGATGTTCAGCTTGTCCTGGTGGTCGAGCAGCAGGTCGTGCATCTCCCAGAACTTGCCCTGCGCCGCCGCGGCTTCGGCGGCCTCGGCTGCCAGTTGGGCTTGCGGGTGCACGTCTGACAGAGGCAGGTGACGCCACACGAAACGCAGGTCGGCGTGGCCCAGCAACTGCCGGACGACTGGCTCAGCCTTGCCGCAGTACGGACACTCGAAGTCGCCGTACTGCACCAGCGTTACCGACGCACCGGCCGGGCCACGGACGTGGTCGTACTTTTCGTCGACCTCTGGAACGAGGTCGATCAGCTCAGTCACGTCGCCGAAGAGTGCCCGGGTGCGCTTGTCCTTGGGCAGCATGTTGGTTACGCGGAACACGGTCCAGGTCAGCGCTGAGGATACGAGCGCGGCGCTGAGCACCCCGACTTTGGCCTCGGCCAGTTGGTCGCCGCTGAAGGCCAGGCTGGCGATCAGCAGCGACACCGTGAAGCTGACACCGGCGATCGTGCCGCTGCCGAGCACGCCCGCCCAGCCCACGGCCGGACGGATGCGACCGTGTGACATCCAGGTGAGCCCGGCCGAGGTGCCGATCACGGCGAGCGGCTTGCCGACGACATACCCGAGCAGCACGCCCCAGGTGACAGGCGATGCGAACGCCTGGGCCAGGAACGGACCGTCGATGCTGATGCCAGCGTTGACCAGGCCGAACAGCGGCACGATTACGTAGCTGGACCACGGGTGGTAGAAGCGCTGAAGGCGATCGTTGGGCGACAGCGTGTTCGCGAGGCCGATCGAAGCCGTACGCGCGAGCTTGGGCGTCGGCTGCTCACGGAACGACCGGAACAGCCCGCTGACCTGCTCGAGCTCAGCGCGGCCCGGAGAGTAGGCGAAGGCGGTCAACCCGATGGCCAGTCCTGCCACCACCGGGTCGACTCCGCTGACCAGTAGCGCGGCCCACATCACGATGGCGACTGGCACGTATGCCGAGCCACGTCGTACGCCGGCTGCGCGGATGGCCAACATGATCGCGAACGCCGCTACGGCCACCACGATGGGCACCATTTTGATGTCGTCGCTGTAGACCAGGGCGATGACGATGAGTGCGATCACGTCGTCGACCACGAACACGGTGAGCAGGAAGATTCGGACCCGGTCGGGCACGTCCCGGCCGAGCAGTGCCAGCAGACCCAACGCGAGGGCGGTGTCGGTCGACATGGCCACACCCCAGCCGTGCGCGCCCGGGCCGCCGTGGTTGATTGCCAGGAAGATCAGCACCGGGATCAGCATGCCGATCACGCCGGCCAGGCTGGGCAGCACGAAGCGTCGCCGGTCGCGTAGGTCGCCGAGGTCGAACTCGCGCCGCGCTTCAAGGCCGACGACCAGGAAGAACAGCGTCATCAAGCCGCTGTTGATCCAGGTGTGCAGGTCGCGGGAGAGTTCGAGGTGCCCGAGGCGCAGGGACAGTTGGGTGCGCCAGACGGCTTCGTAGGAGCCGAGGTCGATGTTGGCCCAAAGCAGTGCGGCGAGGATGGCGGCCACGAGCACGCGGGCGCTGCCAGACTCCGTTCGCAAGAAGGCTCGCAGCGGTGCCGCTAGATTCCCCATCCGAATCGTTCGGCCCGTCATCTTGCTTCCGGTCACCTGTCACCTTCCGGAGCGCTGGCCGGGCCAGCGTGGATAGCTAGATCACGTGCCGCAATGCGGGCATGTGACCCTTCGGTTGAATACTGATCGCGTTGCCCCAGCTGTGGCTGGTTGCGGAGAACGGCGAGGCGCGCCGACGCCCGGTGGGATGCGGTCGACGATCAATGGGCTCATGGTCGGGACGGCCGCGCATGTTCGACGCCATGATGAACCCGGTGATATCCACGAGGAGATTCGCCAGGGCCGTAGCGCTCGGCACGTGTCGCAGGCCAACCGCCAGGAGCAAGACCTGCGCCGCGTGCGAGGTGCCGTATCGCGTTCGAGCTGTCGCGGTCGACGGAAACGCTGTAGCCTGGAGCGAAACAACAGCCGCCTGCTGCACGGGCGTGATCGCCGAGCACCAAGCGGCCTGATTTCAGCGCGGCCCGACGAACTCGGTCCTCACGCTCCATGCGAATTGGATCAGGAGGGTCACCGGGGACTTCTCGGCAATTTCATGCATCACCTTCAAGTCGTCGGGGTCAGGTTCTTCGCTCAGCGTGATCGTGCGCCTCAGGTAACGCTCTGCGCCTTGCCCCTCAGGTTCGTGGTAGTCGATCTCGACGGTGATGTCACCGGCGTTGTCGTACTTGTAGTCGACATACTGCCGCAGCGTCTGAGCAGTGCACGACGCGAGCGCCATCAACAGGTACTCCGTCGGCGTCGGGCCTTCGCCGGTTGCGCCGTTGTGCGGTTCATCGGCGACGAACGTGAAGCCGCGGGTGGTTAGGTCCGTGCGCCGGCGCTCAGTGAGCGGAAGGACAGCTCGGGCGTTTGCGACGACATGATCCTTCTCGATTTCCATCAGCCGCGCCTTCCTGTAGATCCTGGTGGTGACGGTCCAGGTTTGCGGATCCGGCAGCAGCCGCGCTGCAGTCTGAGCGGTGGCTGTGGCCAGGCGCATGACCCCGTGACCGAGTGCCTCCGCAGGCTAACCTCCTCGGACTGGATAGTCCAAACCGCCGCCCGCCACAAGAGCCGCCCCACCCTCACGAGCCATCATCTCGGGTGCTTCGGGCCCCACAAATGGGCGGCGGGGACCGGAGCATTCCCCACCGAAGTCGCTCATCGCAGAAGCCCCGGAGTGGACTTGTTGGTCCATTAGTTCTGACGTGCGGCCGTTCACGGATCAGGGCCGACGACCATCGTCGCCCCCGGGACGCGGGGCGGACTCAATCCGTTCATTGTCAGGAGCGTCGATGCCCAGTGATCCGCAGTCGCGGTACCGGGCGGCCCAACGACGCAAGAAACGATTTGAGGCCGGCTGCCCCACCACGGCTACGACGAGTGGAGCGACAACTTCGCGGACGTAGCGCCAGACGACGGCGAACCCGCCGCGAGGCGGCGTAGTCGCATTGAAACCTCGCCCTCATCGACCTACGGGCTGTTCGCACCCGCCGTGACCGTCTGATCACGGTCACAGGGCCCAATTAACGGGTCGGCTCGCCGGGCGGCTCCGAGAGGAACGACTTAATGTGTTCCAGCGCCATATCCAGGGCAACCTCCATGGGTTCGACGTCGTGCGCGGCGTTCGCCAGCAAGTAGCCGCCTTGCAGAGCTGCCATCAATCCCGTGGCCAACTTCTCCGGGTCGGCGTCCTGGCGCAGTGCACCGCCGTCGCGCATTCGGTGCAGACCATCACTGATCAGCTTCTCCCATGCCACGAACGTCTCCGACAGCATCGATCGAGCCTGCTCGTCTTGATCCGACAGCTCGAGGGCCATGGACCCGAGGCCACACCCGTACTTGCCGTTGTTCAGGGAATTGGCCTGGACAAGCGCGTTACGCCATCGAACCAGGCCTGAAAACGATCTCAGCCGTTCGAGCCCTCCGCGCTCGCGTTGAAGCACAAGCGCGCCTCGGTACTTGACCAACGCGCGCACGAGCTCCTGCTTGTCGGCGAAGTGGTGGTAAAGCTGGGACTTGCTCGTCTGGCTTGCCTCGCGGACGTCGTCAAGGGTGGTCGCGTTGACTCCACGCACGAGCATCAGCCGGTTTGCCGCCTCGAGGATCCGCTCTCGTGTCGCAATGCCCCGTTGACTGATCCTCCGCGGCTTCGCCGGCGCAGTCACCTGCTCGTCGCCCATTGGTCAAGTGTATCGGCGCGGCAAGATTGTTCATGGCGAATGGGACCTTTGGGTCCATATGGAATGCTGTCGCCTCGCGTGATGATGCAGGACGAACAAACTATGCCACCAGCTTGGCGAACGAGTTCTGGCCCGCGAGATCATCGACAGGGAGAGCATTTTCTGAACTGTTTGGTCCTGACAGGCGGAACCCGCTGCCCAGGAGGTGCGCCGGGGCGCGTCGCGCCCCCGGCGCACCTCCTACAACGCCATACACCCGCATCTGCACCCGATCGAACGCCCCGTCTCCGCTCGGCACCGGTGCCGGATAGGCGGACCCGGGGTCAGCGCGCCGGGAGTGTCAGGCCTTCGCCCGCTTCGGGAGCTTCCACCCGGGGCGGGGGAAGTGGCAGGTGTAACCGTTGGGGTAGGTCTGCAGGTAGTTCTGGTGCTCGGGCTCGGCCTCCCAGAAGTCGCCCGCCGGGGTGACCTCGGTGACGACCTTGCCGGGCCACAAGCCCGAGGCGTCGACGTCGGCGATGGTGTCCTCGGCGACCCGCTTCTGCTCGTCACTGGTGTAGAAGATCGCCGAGCGGTAGCTGACGCCGATGTCGTTGCCCTGGCGGTTCTTCGTCGAGGGGTCGTGAACCTGGAAGAAGAACTCGAGCAGCGCGCGGAAGTCGGTCTTGTCGGTGTCGTAGACGACTTCGATGGACTCCGCGTGGGTGCCGTGGTTGCGGTAGGTGGCGTTCGGGACGTCGCCGCCGCTGTAGCCGACGCGCGTGGACACGACGCCCGGCTGGTGGCGGAACAGTTCCTCCATGCCCCAGAAGCAGCCGCCGGCGAGGATCGCCTTCTCGGTGGTCACGTCGTCTCCCTACTAGTGGTGGGTGTCACTCGTGAACAGGGTGCGGTATTCGCCGTACCCTGCGTTCTCCAGGTCGTCGAGGTGGATGAACCGCAACGACGCGGAGTTGATGCAGTAGCGCAGTCCGCCCTTGTCGGGGGGACCGTCGTTGAAGACGTGGCCGAGGTGGCTGTCCCCGTGCAGCGAGCGGGCCTCAGTCCGGATCATTCCGTGGCTGGAGTCTTCGCGCTCGACGACGTTCGTCGTGGCGATCGGCTTCGTGAAGCTCGGCCAGCCGGAGTTGCTGTCGTACTTGTCGACCGATGCGAACAGCGGCTCGCCGGACACGACGTCGACGTAGATGCCGGGCTCGTGGTTGTCCCAGTAGGCGTTGGCGAACGGGCGCTCGGTGCCGTCCTGCTGGGTCACGCGGTACTGCTGCGGGTCGAGCCGCGAAACGGCTTCCGGGTTCTTGTGGTACTTGCTCTGCTGCGGCACAACTCTCCCTTCCCGGCCTATCGGCCGGAAGTCGGGGAACACGGCGCGCACCTGGACGCGCACAGGTACAGACGTCCTGCGGGCTGACTCCATTCCCGCAACCCTCGCCCCGCTTGGACTATCGAGTCCAGGTGTACGTTGGCAAGCGGTCGACGTGATGCCGTACTTATGGCGGGTGGCCTGGGCAATGCCCTCGACTACGGTATCAGTCACCTCGTCCCCAAGTGGACTTGACCGACCAGATCACCTGCGGCTAGCTTCGGAGCGTCCGACTGGGTGCGCCCGCTGGCGACGAACTGTCCGACTTGCCCACGGGCGCCGAGCTCCAGGGACGTCGCACCACTCCGGGAACCGAGTGCTGCGGACCCCAGATCGTGATTCGGTGAAAAGCCGCAGTGACGGCAAAACGCGACACGCACCCTGCGGCGGTGCAAACGAGGACTGGATTCAGGGAGGCGCCGGATGAAGGCGGTCGTGGTGACGGACGAGGCCGCGGGAACGGCCGGGATGGCGCTGGTGGAGCGGCCCGAGCCGGCACCGGCGCTGAACGACGTGGTCGTTGAGGTTCACGCCTCGGGATTCACTCCAGGTGAGCTGACGTGGCCCTCGACCTGGACTGACCGCCTTGGCCGTGACCGCACGCCGTCGATCCCCGGGCACGAGCTGGCCGGAGTGGTCAGCGCTCTCGGCTATGGCACGACGGGACTGTCTGTGGGACAGCGGGTGTTCGGCCTCACGGACTGGACTCGCGACGGCACCCTGGCGGAGTACGTGGCCGTCGAGGCGCGCAACCTCGCGCCGCTGCCGGGAGACGTCGACTTCACGGTGGGCGCGAGCCTGCCGATCTCGGGCCTGACCGCGTGGCAGGGACTGTTCGAGCACGGCCGCCTCCAGCCGGGGCAGAGCGTCCTCGTGCACGGCGCGGCCGGCGCAGTCGGTTCGATGGTGACGCAGCTCGCACGTGAATTCGGCGCCTACGTCATCGGCACCGGACGCACCGCCGACCGTCAGGCCGCGCTCGACTTCGGCGCACAGGAGTTCGTCGACCTCGGCAACGACACCCTGGAAGACGTCGGCGGGGTCGACCTGGTGTTCGACGTCATTGGCGGTGACATCGGGAAGCGGTCTGCAGGCCTGATTCGAGCCGGAGGAACGCTGGTGACCATCGCCGGGCCGCCTGAGGCGCGGCCCGCAGATGGCGTGGCGGTCGATTTCGTCGTCGTGCCCGATCGCGCCCAACTGGGCGAGGTCGTCCAGCGGGTGCGCGACGGACGACTGCGGACAATCATGGGCAACGTCGCGACCCTCGACGACGCCGTCGCCGCCCTCAACCCGACCGAGCGAACCACGGGGAAGACGATCATCCGCGTTCGCTCCTGAGGATTGGCGCATCCAGCACGAGAACCTCACCCGCGGGAGCGAGAAGCACGCCGGCGGCCGGGCCTTCACCTCCCGTCGACGACATGCGGCTGGGCGATTACGACTACGGCCGCGATACCGAGATTGATCTGATGACCATCAACGAAGGCGTAATCCCATGACCGACCCAACCGAGACGACCCGCTACGCCTTCAAGTCCCCCGACGAGGAAGGCACGCTCAGCCATGACCAGGCTGTGCTCATCGACAAGGTAATCGACGATCCCCACGCCCCCGGGTTCGACTTCCAGGTCGTCAACGACGAGAAACTCGCTATCTACAACGCCATCGTCGCGGGCCGAGAGGTGGCCGGGCTGACCTACAACGTCGCCCGAGACGACCGGCTCGTGCTGCTGGCCACCTCGGTGATCCCCGAGTACCGCAAACGAGGCATCGCCACCGCGCTGATCCGACACGTCCTGAACGACCTACGCGTGCAAGGCAAGACGGTCACCATCATGTGCCCAATCGTGCGCACCTTCATCGAGCGCAACCCCGAGTATGCCGGCCTCATCGACCCCGAGCACCCGGGAGTAACCGAGAGTCGCACGCATCTGCCCTAAACCCACTTGTTAGCTTCCTCTGCAGAAAGCGTGACAATGACGATCAATCTCGAGGCCGAGGCGGCCACCCGGGAAGAGAACAATGCGGCGCTGATCGCTGCTCTGAACGAGACACGTCTCAGCGAGGTGGAATCCAGCTGGGAGCTCGATGTCATCAACGACGCGGAGCGCGGTCGCTGGATCGCCGTCCTCGGCGCCGAAGCGATCGCCGAACTCTCGTACCGGTTCGTGGGCGGCCGTGTCGTGCTGCTGACGACCTGGGTCGACCCCGCCTACCGACACAATCGGGTGGCCACGGAGCTCATCGCGCGCGTGCTGAACGAGATCCGCGAGAGCGGGAAGAAGATCACCGTCATCTGCCCGGTCGTGGGTGAGTTCATTGCCCGCAACCCCGAATACCTCGATCTCATCGACAAGGTCCATCCCGGCGTTGGCGCCTACCCCCAGCACACACCCGCGGAAGGCGACCACGACGACGGGCTCGCCGCATTCGAGAAGGACATGACATAGCCGTCCGTCGTTCGAGTTGTCCAGCAGGTCAGGGATGGGCGACTGCGGATGACTATCGGCACCGTCGCGACCCTCAATGACGCCGTTGCCGCCGTTGCCGCCGTCGACACGGCCGGGCCGGACAAGGACATTAACGGCGGTCGTTATAACGACGCTGAGACGGCGGAGACCCTCCATTACGTCGTAACGGGGCAGGCGAGGACTGATACAGAAAGGTGTTCAAGTGAAAGCGATCGTGGTGACGGACCGGGCTGCGGGAACGGCGGGGATGACGCTGGTGGAGCGGCCCGAACCGGACGCGGCGAGGCTCGCCAGTCTTGACGGCGCGAACTACGGCGATGTCATCGTTCAAGTTCATGCGTCGGGATTCACCGGGAATGAGCTGGAGTGGCCCTCGACCTGGATCGATCGCCGCGGCCGTGACCGGACGCCGTCGATCCCCGGCCACGAGGTGGCTGGTGTGGTCACCGCCCTCGGCTATGGCACGACGGGCCTGTCGGTGGGCCAGCGGGTGTTCGGCCTCACGGATTGGACACGCGACGGCAGCCTCGCGGAGTACACAGTCGTCGAGGCACGCAACCTCGCGCCGCTGCCGGGCGACGTTGACTTCACGGTGGGAGCAGGCGTCGCGATGGCAGGCCTGACCGCCTGGCAAGGTCTGTTCGATCACGGCCACCTCATGGAGGGGCAGAGCGTCCTGGTGCACGGCGCGGCCGGCGCAGTCGGTTCGATGGCGACGCAGCTCGCGGTTCAGGCCGGCGCCTACGTCATCGGCACCGGACGTGCCAGCGCCCGGCAGACCGCACTCGACTTCGGCGCGCACGAGTTCGTCGACCTCGACAACGACACGCTGGAAGACGTCGGCGGAGTCGATCTGGTCTTCGATGTCGTCGGCGGCGACATCCAGAAGCGATCCGCGGGTCTGGTTCGAGCCGGAGGATCGCTGGTGACCGTCACCGGGCCGCCGGAGGCGCGGCCCGCTGACGGCTTGGCGATCGACTTCGTTGTCGTGTCCGACCGCGTCCAGCTGGGTGAGATCGCCCGGCGGGTCCGGGATGGGCGCGTGCGGACGAACATCGGTACCGTCGCGGCCCTCGACGACGCCGTGGCCGCCCTCAACCCGACCGAGCGGACCAAGGGGAAGACGGTCATCCGCGTCCGCCCATGAGGACTCGGGCCTCGTGGATCGACGTCAGCCAGTACTCCAGCCGCACCTGATGGAGTCGCAGTCTTCGCTGGTAGTGGGCGGATGTGGCTCGGTACTGGTGTCGGCGTCGCCATCATGGCCATCGATGCATCTCGTTGAACGTTCGGATGGTGGTGATCACCGGTGGTGGTTACGCGCCAGGCCATCACTCCGGTCGGCTGCGGAGTTCCTCGGCGCTGACGGCCGGTATGGACATCCACGGCAGTACCCATCATCGGCCCTGCACGCTTATCGTTGGAGTCAGGTTCCCGGCCCCACGAGCGTGCGGGACTGGGCGGACGCGAGACGAGACTGAAACCGTGAGCGTTGCCGAAGAAGCAGAGAACCGCAGGGTCGCGCTGATCCGGGAGCTGGTCGCGGGCGCGGTCGGTGTCGTGGTGGGCCGCGTTCGCTGCGGTGGTGGTTTTTCCCGCCGAGGAGCCGGTGGGGCGCGTGATGGTGATGGCGGTCGCCTGCGGCCTGCTGGCCGCGTCGCTGAGCGATTGGCGCGCGACATTGGTCATGGCGGCGATGGCCGCTGGCGTGTTTGTCGGCGTCCTCGCCCACGGCGCGCCACCGACTTCCGCTCCGCAGGGCTTCACGCCAATCTTCGTGGTAGCGGTGGTGCTGGGGGTGGGGAACAGGCGCCTGCGACTGATGCGCAGTGACGAGGGGCACCGCCGGTAGTAGGTGGTCGAGGTTTCTACAGCGGTAGGCGCCGGTACGATGGGTTGTGGTGCGCCGGGAAGTCTGGTCGGCAAATGTCTCTGACCCGTCTTCCGAGAGTTGGCCCGCTTGTGACGTCGAACCCTCAGTCACCCCCTCGCGTCCTCGGCCGTGGTTCCTGGGCCGAGGCACGTCGCATCGCCGACGTGCTGCGCAAGGAGACGATCGGCGGCGCGCTGCTGCTGGTCGGGGCCGTCGTGGCGCTGATCTGGGCGAACTCGCCGTGGGCACACCGCTACCAGGCAATGACGGCGCTCACCTTCGGGCCCCACGCGCTGCACCTTGACCTGTCGCTGGCGATGTGGGCGGCCGACGGGTTGCTGGCGATCTTCTTCTTCGTCGCTGGTCTCGAACTCAAGCGCGAGTTCGTCGCCGGTGATCTGCGTGATCCCCGCCGGGCCGTGGTCCCGGTCGCCGCCGCGGTCGGTGGCGTACTCGTGCCGGCCTTGCTGTACGCGGTGGTGAACTGGGGTGGCGCGGTGAAGGGTTGGGCGATTCCGACCGCCACCGACATCGCGTTCGCCCTCGCCGTTCTGGCGGTGATCGGCCGGCATCTGCCGAGCGCGCTGCGTACCTTCCTGCTGACCCTGGCAGTGGTGGACGACCTGTTGGCGATCGTCATCATCGCGGTCTTCTACACCGCCCACCTGTCGGTGCTGCCGCTGCTGGCCGCAGCGGTGCCGCTGGGCTTGTTCGCGCTGCTGGTACAGCGTCGGGTGCGCTCATGGTGGCTGCTCCTGCCGCTGGCGTTCGCAACCTGGGCGCTCGTGCACGCCTCCGGCGTGCACGCCACCGTCGCCGGGGTGCTGCTCGCCTTCGCCGTCCCGGTGCTGCGCTCCAGGGGCGCCGGCCCGGGGCCCGGCCTGGCCGAGCACTTCGAGCACCGATTCCGGCCGATCTCCGCCGGCATCGCGGTGCCGGTGTTCGCGCTGATGTCCGCTGGAGTGGCCGTCGGCGGGCTCGACGGCCTGGCGCAAGCGGTCACCGACCCAATCGCTGTCGGCATCATGCTCGGCCTGGTCGTCGGCAAGCCGATCGGCATCCTGCTCGCGACCTGGCTCGTCGCCCGGTTCACCCGGGCCCGGCTGGACGCGGGGTTGGCCTGGATCGACGTGGCCGGGCTGGCCGTGCTGGCCGGCATCGGGTTCACCGTGTCGCTGCTGATTGGCGAACTCGCCTTCGGTATCGGCAGCGACGCCGACGGCCGGGTCAAGATCGCCGTCCTGGCGGGCTCCCTGATCGCCACCGCTCTCGCCATGATCATCTTGCGGGTGCGCAATCGCGTGTACCGGCAGATCTACGAGGCCGAGCAGGTCGACCGTGACCGTGACGACGTTCCCGACGTCTACCAGCAGTAGCTCGGTCGCGGGCGGACACATCGCGTCAGCGCAATCGAGGCGGCGGCCCGGGCGTATCGTCAGTGCATGCGCGCGAGCGACGTGGCCATCTCGATGGAAACCGTTACAGAGGACATGCCGGCCCGGGAGGCGGCGCGGATCCTGGCGGCGCAGGATTTACCCGGCCTGATCGTGGTGGACACCATGGGCCGCCCGTCGACAGTGCTGGCCGGCACGCAGGTGCTGCGGATGGCGCTGCCGTCCTACTGCCAGGATGATCCCGCGCTTGCCCGGGTGATCGACGAGGCCGCTGCCGATGTGATCCTGAAGGGAATCGGTAACCGCACCGTCGCGGATTTGCTGCCCCGTAACCGGCCGGGCCTGCCGGCGGTCAGCGCCGACGCCACCCTGCTCGAGGTCGCCTCGGTGATGGCCCGAACGAATGTGCCGCTGGTCGCTGTCGTCGACCACGACCAGGTGATGACCGGCGCGATCACCCTGGACGGGCTGCTCGACCGGATGCTTGGCACCTGAGCGTCAGAAGAATCGCAGCCACAGATACGGCACCGAGATTGCCACCGAGATCACGGTGACGATGAGACCGTACTTGGTGAACCCCCAGAACGTGATCTTGTGTCCGGCCCGGTCGGCGATGCCGAGCACCACCACGTTCGCCGAGGCGCCGACGGCAGTGGCGTTGCCGCCGAAGTCAGCCCCGATGGCAAGCGCCCACCACAGCACTTGAGCCTTACCGAGCCCGCCTTCCGCGTTCACCAACTCGCCGACGATCGGGCTCATCGTCGCCACGTACGGGATGTTGTCCACGATCGCCGACAACCCGGCCGACGCCCACAGCAGCAACATGGTGGCCGGCCACAGCTTGCCCTCGACGGCCTCGGTCGCCGACCGGGCGATGCTGTCGATCACCCCGGTGGCGACCAGGGCTCCGACCATGATGAACAGGCCGGCGAAGAACACCAGGGTCGGCCATTCGACGTCCTTGGCCACGTCTTCGGCGTTCAGTCGGGACAACGCCAGCAGCAGCAGGCCGCCGAGTATGGCCACCACCGATGGCTCCAGGTGCAGCACCGTGTGCAGGCTGAACGCGAGCAGGACCGCGCCGAGGACCACCAGGCTGATCACGACGAGGCGGCGGTCGCGAATCGCGTCCGCCTCCCGCAGCGCCATGATCCGGGCGGCGCGCTCGGCGTCGTAGCGGAACGCCTTGCGGAACATGATCCGGCACAGGCCGATGAAAACGACGATCACGATCAGCACCAGCGGGGCCATGACGTTCAGGAAGTCGGTGAAACTCAATCCCGATCGGCTGGCGATGATGATGTTCGGTGGGTCGCCGACCAGGGTGGCCGCACCACCGATGTTGGACGCCATGACCTCGGCGATCAGGAATGGGATCGGCGGCACGTCGAGCCGCTCGCAGACCAGCAGCGTCACCGGCGCTACCAGCAGCACTGTGGTGACGTTGTCCAGCGCCGCCGACACCAAGGCGGTCACCACGACCAGGATGACCATGATCGGGAACGGGCGGCCTCGGGCCTTCTTGGCACTCCAGATCGCCAGGTACTCGAACAGGCCGCTGCGTTTCAGCACGCCGACGATCAGCATCATCCCCAGCAGCAGGAAGATGACGTTCCAGTCGATGCCCGCCTCTTCAGAGAAGAACGCGTGCTCGGCGTCGGTGGCCCCGATCGCCAGCATGATCGACGCACCACCCAGGGCCACCGCCACCCGATTGATCTTCTCGGTGGCGATCAGGACGTAGGCGGCGGCGAATACGGCCACCGCAATCCAGGCCAGGGTGCTCATTCAGCGCTTCTCCTGTTCTGGTCAGCCGTCGTCGCAACGCCGACCAGACTTCCCGGCACACCTGAGATCAACCTATCAGCCTGGTCGGTCGGCAACGGGCGTGCCGGCCCGGGGGAAGAGGGAAGCCCGTGTGCTGACATCGTCACTTCCGGCCAAGGCATTGGGGGCCAAGCGTCCCGGCCGTCCTGAGCAACGCCAGGTCCTTGCGGTCGCATCTGGGCGGTGGGCGATGGAACGCAGGAGTGAGCGCTGCGTGTACCGCCTCCGTCGGCCGCCATCCCGGCAGTGGCCGGCTCACCGTTCGCTGATCAGTGGGGCGTAGTCGGTGCGGCTGAGCGGCTGTTCGGACAGTGATCCGTCGGCGCGGGGCACGCCCAACGGTCTGCCGTCTCGCAGGAACGTCACGCTGGTGACGTCATCGCGGCTGGTGAGGGTGCAGACGATCTGCCCGAAGGCGAGGACCTCGTCGCTGCGCCCGGCGTCATCGCCGGGTTCGTCGACCGTGACGCGCGCCTGGGTGCCGGTCAGTGTGGCACCGGCGGCGTTGACCGCCCCCGGCAGTGCGCTGGTCAGGTCGGTGTCGCGTTCGGCCTCGGTGGGTCCGGCGAGCAGGTGCCGCAGGTGGTCCTCGATGGTGGGTGGGCGGTCCACGCGCCGAAGCACCGGGACGATGCGGTTGTCGCGGACCAGGCAGACGGTCTCGGTGGCCGGGCCGACCGGCGCGGTGTCCGCGGGGGTGGCGGTCGGGAACGGCCCGCGTGGCGGGTGCACGACGCGGGGTGCGTTGTCGGTGGGGATGCCACAACCGGTCAGCAGCGCGACGAGCCCCACGGCGAGGAATTGGCGAGGGTTCACCTCAGGCTCTCCGGCAGCGTGATGCGGAAGCGGGCGCCCCCTCCGGGGCGGTCGGTGACCGTGACGTGTCCGCCGTGTGCGGCGGCGTGCTGGGCGACCAGCGCGAGGCCGAGCCCGGTGCCGTCGCCGGCACCCCGGGTGTGGGCGGCTCGCCCGCGGACGAAACGGTCGAAGATCACCTCTCGGTCCTCCAGGGGCACACCCGGGCCCTCGTCCTCGACCTCGACGACACCCGCGCTGCCATCGCGATCGAGCAGCACACACGTCGGCCCACCCCCGTAGGTGACGGCGTTGTCCAACAGGTTCGCCAGCACCTGCGCGACACGCCGCCGCTCGACCAACCACGTCGCGGACACCTCCGGTGCGAGGCGGACGATCGACGCGGGCAGGTCCAGGGCGTGGCAGGCGTCCCGGGCCAGCGCCACCACGTCCACCGGGGCACGGTGCGCGGGCTGGTCGCTGCGAGCCAGGTCGATCAGATCGTTGACGAGACGCTGGAAACGGTCGATCTCGTCGGCGACCAGCCCCGCCGCGATCGCCGTTCGCTCGTCCTGCTGTTCGCGACGTCGGGCCAGGACGCTGGCCGCGGCGGCGAGGGTCTGCAACGGGGAGCGCAGCTCGTGGCTGACGTCGGCGGCGAAGCGCCGGTCCCGCTCGATGCGCCGGGCGAGCTGGTCGACCATCTGGTTGAACGACGAGGACAACCGGGTCAGGTCAGGGTCGGTGGCCGGGTCCAGCCGGGCGGTGAAATCACCGGCGGCGATCTTCTCCGCCGCGTCTGCGACCGCCGTGAGCGGGCGCAGCCCGTGCCGGGTGGCGTACCAGCCGAGGGCCGCGCCGGATCCGGCGACCATGATCGCGACGGTGGTCAGCGCGAGCGCCAGGACCTGGAACGTCTGTTCCAGCTCCCGGAGTGAGTTGACCTCGAAGTAGGTCGCCGTCGCGGACAGGGGCACGCCGACGACCAGGGCGGGCTGGTCGTCGACGCGTATCCGCTGCACGGCGGGCTTGCCGGCGGTGACGACCCGGCGCAGCTCGACGGGAATGGCGGCGGTGGTGCCGGGATCTGCGGTGCGGGCATACCACTCGCCGTCCAGGTGCAGCACCGGCCGCCGACTCCCGCCCGTGTCCAGCGACCGGAGCACCTGTACGACGTCGGGGGTGTCGGTGTCGATTCCGGCACGGACGACGGTCGCGTCGAAGTACGCGGCGCGCAGGGCGGTGCGTTCCCGCTCGTCGATCAGGGAGCGGCGAGTCAGCTCGTAGGAGATCAGGGCCATCGACGCGGCAAGCACGAGCGCGCCGACGGCGAATGCGGCGGTGACCCGGGTACGCAGTCCGAGGCGTCTCATCGCTGCAACTTGTAGCCCAGGCCCCGCAGGGTGACCAGATGTCTCGGGTTCGCCGGGTCCGACTCGATCTTCTGCCGCAGCCGGCCCACATGCACGTCGACGAGCCGTTCGTCTCCGCTGTCGTACCCCCAGACCCGTTCGAGCAGTTGCTGGCGGGACAGCACCCGGCCTACGTGCTCGGCCAACTCGCACAACAGCCGGAATTCGGTGCGGGTGACCGGTACGGGTTGGCCGGCTCGGCGAACCTCTCCCCCGTCGGGGCTGATCTCCAGCTCGCCGATCACGAACGCTGGCACGGGCTCCGGCGCGTACCCCGCGACGCCGCTACGGGTCCGACGGCGTAGGGCGCGCAGCCGCGCGGACAGTTCCTTGATCGCCACCGGCTTGACGACATAGTCGTCAGCGCCGGCCTCCAGCGCGGCGACGATGTCGTGCGTGTCGTCGCGGGCACTGACCACCACGATCGGGACGTCGTCGTCACGACGCAGCTGCCGAATGCACTCGAAACCGTCGAGGCCAGGCAGCATCAGGTCGACCAGCACGTAGTCGGCGGGGTCGCGGCGCTGCGCGCGCAGACCCTCCTCCGCCGTGGCCGCGCCCACCGCGTCGTACCCCTCGTCCTCCAGTGCGAGCAACAACGCCAAGCGGATGCGGTCGTCGTCCTCGATCACCAGTACGGCCGTCATACCCGGCATCATCCCCAGCCGACCCGCTCGGTGGCCAACCGTGACGGCCGGTTGGCGGATTTGTCACGGAACTGTCACAGATCCGCGTGGTGGCCGCCAAACCCGCCCGGCAGGGTGACAGGCGACCGGATCCGCGAGGGAGAGGGATGTGCCTGTGACAGGGCCAACGGCAACCACGCCGTGCACGCTGCCGCTGGTCGAGGTGCGCGTCACCGAGTTCAACCTGACCTGCCTGCCGGCGACCGGCGCAGTCTTCGACCACCTGCTGGCCCTGCATCCCGCACAGGTGGTGGTCGACCTGTCCGGGTGTCGGCACATCGATGCCGCTGCGATCGGCCTGCTGCTCGATGTGCACCGGCGGCTGACCCGCGCCGACGGGGTCCTCACCGTCCGCGATCCGAACCCGCGTATCCGGCGCATCCTGCAGGCCGCCCGTCTGGGCCAGATCCTGCCGGTCGTCGACACTGGCCCATCATCGCCGCCCGGCACCCCGCCGGCCGTGCAGGAACCCACCCGCACACCGACGCTGGTCGCTCACGGTCGCGCGTCGGTAAAAGTCGCTCACTGACGATCGCGCAGGGCTCACGTTGCCCAACATCGGGGCGCAACAGCCCATTAGCGCCGGAAACGTCAAGCTCGGGAGCCGGCCTCCGCCTCAGCTCTGCACGATTGCCGTGTCCCACCGCATGGCGAGACATGGCCCAGGAAGGACCAGCAGAATGACCGTTGTCCCGGATGACCACCTCATGACCCTGATCTGCGACACCTGCGGTGACACCGTCACGGCCACCGCGTGCGCGCTCCCCGATGCCGAGGTCGTCTGGACCCTGGTGTCCGAACAGGGCTGGAGCGGTTCCCCGTTTGCCACCGGCCCGCACCGCTGCCCGCACTGCAGCCTGCTGCCGCTCCCTGCTGGCGGCCACACGTCGTGCGGCGATCACGGTCCGGGCGGCATCCTCGGCATCGACCATCTCGACGATGTGACCGTCGTCGCCGCGACCGGTGACGTCGACCTTGACACCGGGGACACCCTGCGCACCGCCCTGCGTCACGCGGCCGACATGGGCGGAAACGTCGTGGTCGACCTGAGCCGGGTGCACCTCATCGATTCCACCGGCCTCGGACACCTCGTCCGTGCCCACCGCGAGGCCCGCGACCGCGGGGTCACGCTCTGCCTGGCCGCGCCGTCGCGGTTCATCCGCACCGTCCTGCACACGATGCGCCTGGACGGAGCCTTTCCCATCTTTGACAGCCGCGACGACGCCCTCGCCGCACTGTCTGACGCTTCGGTGTTGAAGCGTCCAACCGCCGTCGCCGCGACCCCTGCGAGTTCCTGATCGATATCGGTCCCGCCCTGAGAAGGAGCTAGCGACCGGTCGAATGGCCACCGGTCCGCAGCGAATTTCCAGACCGACCGCCACTTGCCGAAGCACCCGTACTCGAATAACGCCCAAGGAAAGCCCATGAGCATCGCCGATCTCGTCACCGCGCTCCTCGTCGGCGTCGCCATCGGCCTGCTGGGCAGGCTCATCGTCCCAGGACGCAGGGAGGCCCCGGTCTGGTTGACCGTGTCCGTCGGGGTGGTCGCCGCGCTGGCGGGCACCATCGTCGCCCATCTGGCAGGCGTCGCTACCAGCACCCTCAACCTCATGGCCCTGGTCATCCAGGTCGGTCTCGCCAGCAGCAGTGTCGTCCTCGTCGTCGCCACCTCCAGACCCGACCCACCCGACTCCCCACGGACCGACATGACGCAGCGCCGGCACCAATAGACCGTCCGCCAGCATGGCGAGGCCTGTGCCGGTCGACGTGGACGGAGAGCCGGAGCGAACCCTCATGACTGCCCCACCGTTCCTGACCGGCCTGAGGACGTCAGGGCTGGCCGTCTCCGACTTCACGCGGCGTCGCCACAACCAAGGAGCTGACCGTGTACATGCCATGGCCACTGCCCGATGAAAACTGGTTCGCCGACACCTCCGACCAGCCCGAGCCGGACTGCGAGGATCTACGAATTGAGGCGCTGGTCGCGCAGCGGCTGAGCATCGACTGGACCACGCGGCGTCAGCAGATCACCGTCTCCGTGCAGAACCGGGTCGTCATCCTCGCCGGCATGGTCAGCGACGCGAAGGCGCGGCAGCTCGCGGCGGAACTCGCTTACGACGTGCCCGGCGTCTTCGACATCTGCAACACGGTGCGGCTCAGCGGCACGCGGCGTAGCCACTGGTGACCGGCGATCACCGGTGACGCCGTCCTGATCTGGCGCTGCTGGGCTATGGCGGCCAGCCGAGCAGCCGAGCGCCGAGTACGGCAGTCTGCAGCGTGAAGCGTTGGGTCGGCTCGCCGGGGTGGTGGTAGCCGGTCAGGTCCCGGACGCGGTCGAGGCGATAGGTGATCGCGCCTGTACGCGCTGCTGGCCGTCCCCGCCGGAGTGTTCGTCGCCGTGCGACTCGCCGCCATCGCCGCGGACGAGAACGCCCAGCGTCTCACCCTGCTGCTGGCCGCACCGGTAACCCGGGCGCAGCTGTTGGCCCATGAAGCAGCCGTCGCTGGCTGCGCCGCGCTGGTCCTGATCACGGTTGCGGGAATCGCCATGTGGGCCGGTACGGCCACTGTCCATGCTGGCCTTGGGGCCGGCGACGCCCTCGCCGGCGCCTGGAACGTCGTGCCGGTCATGCTGCTGTGTCTGGCGGCTGCCGTCCTGGCGCTCGGATGGGCACCGCGCGCCGTCGCGGCGATCGGTGCACTGCCGGCCGCTGGCGGGTTCATGTGGCAGGTCGTTGCCGACAGCGTCGACGCGCCCTCCTGGATTCGCGCGCTGTCCCCGTTCGCGCACCTGGCCGCGGTACCGGCCGCCGCACCGGCCTGGGTCTCGGCGTCGCTGATGGCCGGCATCGCCGCAGCAGGAGTGGTCGTCGGCACGGTCGGCTACCGCCGCCGTGACCTGAGTGCCTGACCAGTCCCATCACAACACGGTCAGACGTGTCGCACAGTCAGACGTCGCATCATCCGGCTGCAGGCCGCCGGCTCGGTGGCCTCCCCGAGCACGCGAATCATCGTGCGAGTCGTGACCTTGCCATCCATGGTGGCGCTCGCGCTTGACGTGAATCTCGGCGGAACACCACCGCCGTCAGCGCCACCGGCTGCGTTACTTCGCGGTTGCTTGACCGTCCTCGGCCTCGCCGTCGATGTCCGGCGCGGCAGTCGCCGCAGGGTCGCCGGCAGGCCGACGCGGGACCGCTATCCGTCGACGCACCCGGCGCAGCGCGTGGTGCCAGTTGGGCGTGTCGCGGGTGTCGTCGAAGGCCTGCGCGATCACGACGTCGGTCGAGGAGTGCGCCAGGATCGATATGACGATCGTCAGCGCGACCAGGTGGAAGATCTCGTCGGCTGCGGCGATGCCGGACTCGATTACCAGCAGGCCATAGACCACCGAGGCGAAGCCCTTGGGCCCGAACCACATGGCAGCCGCCTGCTCCCGCAGGCTCAGCCCAGAGCGCAGGAACGAGATCCACAGTGCGATCGGGCGGGCGACCACGATGGCCAGGACGGCGAAGACCCAACCGGTCCAGGAGATGTCGCCGAGGAACTCCACCGAGATCAGGGCGCCGAACACCAGCAGCGCCCCCAGCTTGAGCAATTCGGCGATGTTCTCCCCGAAGTGTTCGAACGCCGCACGTTCCCGGGGCCCGAAGGTCGCCACGGTGATACCGGCAGCGAACGCGGCGAGGAACAGATTGCCGTGGGTAGCCTTGCCGAGCGCCAGCACCAGCAGCCCGATCGCGACGCCGTTCAGCGGCGCGTACGCCGCCGAGGCGGCGAAAAAGCGAGTTCGCTCCAGCGCGAGCGCCGCCAGTGGCACCAGCACCCCGATCGCCAGGCCGACGCCGAGTTCGGTGGTCAACTCGCCCAGGTGCAGGTTGTCGGAGCCGGCCGCGACCGCGAGCAGCACCACCACGAACGGCAGCGCGAGTCCGTCGTTCACCCCGGACTCGACGTTGAGGAGGTGCCGCAGCCGCGCGGGCACCTTGTCATTCCCGACCAACGCGGCCGCGAACACCGGATCCGTGGGCGCCAGGATCGCCCCGATCAGGAGGGCCTCCGCCCAGCCCAACCCGGCCACATAGTGCGCCAGCACTGCGGTCACCAGCAGCGTCAGGGGAAGGCCCCAGCCCAACGCCCGGCCGGGCAGCCGCCACGCGCTGCGCAGGTCCGCCCAGCCCACGCGCATCCCGTCGCTGAACAGCACCGCGAACAGGGCCAATTCGGCCAGTTGCGCCACGATCGGCGAGTCCGCCTGCAGGTGCAACACCCCGGTGGTGCCCTCACCAAGGACGAACCCGGCGACCAGGAACAACGCCGCCGTGGACAGGATCGTCCGGTGCGCGAGCGCCGACACGAGCACGGCGGCGAGCAGGACAGCGGCGAAGCAGAGGAGCAGCACAGGAAACCTCCGTGGCGCAGGGTTCAACACGGTGCCGACCAGACTTCCCGGCGCTCCACAGACCTCGCAGATCATAACGGCCCGCCGACGGGGCCGCTCCCGGCGTGCGGGAGCCCAACACCGCTGGCCGGGACGCTGGACGCCCTCACCGACGGCGACGATCAGGGCCAGCACACAACGGCCGACAGCGCGGTCCTCGGCGGTGGCCGTCCGCGTCGGGTCAACCATGCGAAGTTCGCCACCCTTGCGGCTGGCGTGCATCGCACCAGGGCGTTTCTCGAGATTCCGCTGCAAACAGCTGACGCGACGGACATGACGCGGCTGTTGCCGCCGAGAATGGGCAAGCAGTATGGGGCGGTTCCTGGAGGCTGCCCGGGACACGAGCAGCGTGAGTGGTCGCCTCCGACGGGCTCTCGCCGAGGCCGTCGCCGTGGTGGCCTACGGCCGCAGCGTCGCTGAACGTCGCGCACTCGCCGTCGCCAAACGATGGCCACGATCCCCGCCTACGCCATTCCAGGAGGCTGGTATCCAGGGGTGTCCGGCAAATGAACGCGAACCACCCTCGCGTTGCTCCGGACGCGACTACGGTCAGAACAGTGGTCGATCACCTCAGCGCGGTGGAGGCACTCAAGGCGGACCCGACCCTGTCCGGGTTGCGCCGCTCCCTGGAGGCGTACTACGGCGACCCGGCCCGCGAGGCGGCGATGGACGCGTTCTACGCGCCCCTGGTCCGCCCAGGGGATCTGGTCTTCGACGTCGGCGCGCATGTGGGCGACCGGCTCGGCAGCTTCCGGCGGCTGGGCGCACGCGTGGTGGCCGTCGAGCCGCAACCGCTCTGCACCCGGGCGCTGCGCGCCCTCTACGCGGACGACGACCGGGTGACCGTGGTGGAGGCGGCGTGCGGGGCGTCTACCGGGCCGGTACGGCTGCACGTCAACTCGGCGAACCCGACGATCTCCACGGCGTCGGCGGGCTTCCTGCACGCCGCCGGTGGGGCCGGCGGCTGGGAGGACGAGATCTGGGACGTCGAGATCGAGGTGGCCGGAACCACACTCGACACCCTGGTCGCGGCGCACGGCGTGCCGGGCTTCGTAAAGATCGATGTGGAGGGGTTCGAGGACGCCGTGCTGGCCGGATTGAGCCGCCCTCTGCCGGCGCTGTCCTTCGAGTTCACCACCATCGAACGGGACCTGGCCGCGCACTGCCTGGACCGGCTCACCCGGCTGGGTTTCACCACGTTCACCGTGGCGCTCGGCGACGACATGGCGTTCGCCCTTGATGGCTGGCGGCCGGCGGACGAGGTGGCGGCGTACCTGCGGGCGCTACCCCACGAGACCAACTCAGGCGACGTCTACGCCCGCGCCCGGCCCGCCTGACCCTGCCCATGCCGAAAACCTCGTCCGCCCAGTCATCGAAAAAAGGCGGTCCTCAGAGTGGGCGCCTCACCGGGTGATCGGTTCGAGGCGTACCCGGTCCACAGATCGCCGTCGGCGGCGGCGTCCTCGTCGGGATGGTCCTTTCCGCCCGTTCACCGGCACGGGCCGGGAGGGGGCGTCGTCGCCCCCTCCCGGGAAACCCGCGGTGCTACTTGCCGGACTCGTAGAGCGCCGTCACTTCGGCGGCGCTCAGCGCGCGGTCGTAGACGTGCACCTGGTCGATCGTGCCGTCGAGGTAGTCGACGGGGTTGCCGCCGAACTTGCCGCGGCCGATGACCAGGGGCCCGGTGGAACCGTCGCCGAGGCAGGCGCTCGCCTGCCCGGCGAGTTGCCCGTCGACGTAGAGGCGCAGCTGACCCGTCGCCGCGTCCCGGACACCGACGAGGTGGTACCACTGCCCGGCGACCGGGGTGGTCGGGGCGAGAGCCCGCACCCCGGCGAAGCTCATCGCGAACCGTCGGTCAGCGCCCGAGTACTGCAGGTAGAAGGCGCTGTTCGAGGCACCGTCCTGGCTCACCACCGTCTGGAAGGCGCCACCCGCGCTGTCAAGCCGCACCCACGCCGAGGTCGAGTAGCTGGCGGTCGTGTCGAGGATGGTCCTGCCGGTGTCGACGTACTGGTTGCTGCCATTGAACAGCAGGCCCGAACCCGTCTTGCCGGCCGTCCAGGTGGGCCCGGCGACCAGCCGGCCGTCATTGTTGCCCGCCTCGTCGTTGGCCGTGTCGCCGGCATTCTCGTCCAGCGGCCAGTAGCCGACTCCGGTGAGACCGGGCGTGCCGGGCGGCGGCGGAGGAACGTTCGCGCCGGTACCGTCGGCCGAGCGGATGACCGCCTCGTTCACCGCGCGCACCTGGTCGAAGTCCATCTTCTCGACGCGCCGGTCGTAGGTGAAGAAGCCGTTGACCTCGTGCTCGACGTCGGTGATCTGGGTGTAGACGCCGGCCGAGACCCCGCAGGTGTTCGCTATGCGCAGCAGGTCGCGCTGGTTCTCCACGTACCGTCGGGTCAGCGTTTCGGAGTCCGGCGCCATCCAGTACGCGCCGCCCTCGCCGAACCACATGTGACCGTCGACCTCGAGGCCCATTCCGCCGTGCTCTCCGTCGACGGCCACCCGGCCGGCGGTGGGCAGTGGCGACGCCGGACCGAGGTACTGGTGGTGGTCGATGATGTCCCCGCGTCCGGAGTCACCGAGGGAGTCGCAGCAGTTCACGCCGCTGTGCGCGTTGACGAGCCGGGTCGGGTCCTGCTGCTTAACCGAGTCGGCAATGCGGCCGGTGGCGCCCCGGTCCCACTCACCCCAGCCCTCGTTGAACGGCACCCACACCACGATCGACGGATGCGCGGCGTGTTCGCGGATCATTTCGCCGAGCTCGGATTCCCACTGCCGCTGCCACTCGACCGTCGGGCGGCCGGGCTTCGTGGCGGGCATGTCCTGCCACACCATCAGTCCCAGCCGGTCCGCCCAGTAGTACCAGCGGCTGGGCTCGACCTTGATGTGCTTGCGGACGGTGTTGAAGCCGAGCACCTTGTGCTGCTCCAGGTCGAAGCGCAACGCCTCGTCCGTCGGTGCGGTGTTCAGCCCGTCGGGCCAGAAGCCCTGGTCGAGGGTGGACATGTGGAACAGGATCTTGCCGTTCAACGTCATGCGAAGCTTGCCGTCGGCGCCCTTCGCCGTGCCGATCTCGCGCATCCCGAAGTAGGAGCCGACCTCGTCGACCCGCTTGCGGCCGTCGAACAGGCGTACCCGGAGGTCGTAGAGGAAAGGCGAGTCGGGTGACCACAGCTTGGGCTTGGCGATGGGTATCGTCAGGTCGGTCCCGGCCGGACCGGAGACGCGCGCGACGGCCTTGTGTCCGTCGTACGCCACGGCCTCGACGGTGAGGCCTTCGGCCCCGGAGGTGGGGTTCGCGCGCAAGCGCAGGGACTTGTCGCCCAGGTCGGGCGTCAGGTTCAGCGAGTCGATGGCGCCCGTGGCCGAGACGGGCTCCATCCAGACCGTCTGCCAGATGCCGGAACTGCCCTGGTAGAAGATGCCCCGGTCGCCGACCCGGCGCTGTTTGCCGATCGGCTGGAACGTCGCGTCGGTCAGGTCCTCGGCCCAGACGATCAGCTCCTGCTGCCCGCCGGGCCGCAGTGCGTCGGTGACATCGGCGTCGAAGCCGTCGTAGCCGCCCCGGTGCGTCGCCACCTGGTGGCCGTTGACCCACACCTTCGAGTCGTAGTCGACCGCGCCGAAGTGCAGCACCAGGCGCTGGCCCCGGCCGACCTGCCACCGCTCGGGCACGGTGAAGGTCCGGCGGTACCACATCCGGTCCTCGTGCCGTTGGATGCCGGAGAGGGCCGACTCGATGGGGTAGGGCACCAACACCTGCTCGGCCAGCTGCTCGCCGACCGGCGGGGCCTCGCCGGCGGCCGCACCGGCGAACTCCCACACGCCGTTGAGGTTCTGCCAGCTGGACCGGGTCAGCTGCGGCCGCGGATATTCGGGCAGCGCGTTGGTGGGTGAGACGTCATCGGTCCACGGCGTGGACAGCGGCGGTGTTCCCTTCGTCCAACCGGTGTCGGCGTCGGGTTGGGGCGCGGCGGTCGCGGCGGTCGGTGCTGTGGTCGCGACCAGGACGGCCGCGGTGGCGAAGGCGAGGAATGGCCAGCGTCGGCTGGAGGCGCGTCGGGTCATGCGGTCGGCCCTTCGGGAGTGCGGACGGGGGCGGCGGCTGCCAGTGGTGCGCTCCGAGGGTGGGCGGCCGGGTCACTGGTCGATGTTCCCGGGGCGGGACGGGTCCGCTGCCAGATCCCACCGCGCGCAGGTCACGGCTGACCACAAGACAACGTTGTTCCGGCAGCGATGTCAATAGATATCGACAAGACTGAGCTGATTCGGTCACCACCGAACAAGCTCGAACAGCGGGAACCCTGGCGCTGACGGGCTGGGCGGAAACAGCCTCCGAGCTCAGTGGACGGTCCTACCGGTAGTCGGCGGAAATTCGACGTTCCACAGGATTTACCGTCGCCCTTACCGTGGACGGGACAGCCGCCGTCACGCTGCTTCGATGCCGCCGGAGGTAAGGAGCCAACGGCATGCAGGCATTTACATCTATGTGCCGACCGATTACGGTGATCTCAACTCGAGTACCCAGTGGGTTGCAACCCTCACAGAACGTAGCTGCCCCTGCCTAGGCGTGGGCACGCACCACGTGACACGGGAGATTTGCCTTGGGTTCCGACGTTCGACAGCCCTCATCCGGTCAGTCACCAGCCTCCACTCCCTCTGCCGCCGTTCAGCGGTCGCTGGGGAGCAAGCACCTCCGCCGACGCCCGCGCCCGCTCTTCATGGTGGCGGCCCTGGCAGCGGGGGCCCTCGTCCTCGGCGCCGCGCCCCTCTGGGGGTCGGACCGCGCGGACCTCCTCGACAGCGCGGCCCTCTCCTCGACCCCCACCTACACCGTCGGCCTGCAGCCGCCGCAGGATCCGGGGCCGTTCCCCGGCAGCGTGACCCCCACGTCCCCCACCATCACCATCGCCGGCCAACGAGACGGCGAAAGCACGTTCAAGGTCGTCAAGTACGACCAGGTGCAGCCGAAAAAGCCCGGCCAGATGGACTTCGGCCACTACCACACCGGCATCGAGATCCAGTGGTGGCTGCGGAAGTGGGCACACGAACGTCCCGACATCGTCGACCTGCACATCGTCGGGGAGAGCTTCAGCGGCCAGCCGATCTACCAGGTGACCATCACGGACAAGTCCACCGGCGCGGACACCGACAAGCCGGCGGCCTACTTCGAGGGAAACCGCCACTCGGGCGAGGTCTCGTCGGCCGAGAGCTCGCTGTGGCTGGCGCACCACCTCATCACGCAGGCCGGCCGCGACCAGAAGGTCGACAAGCTGCTCGACGAGAAGACCGTGTACATCCGTCCGGTCAACAACCCGGACGGGCACGACATGTACCTGTACACCGCCCAGACCAACCGGTCGACGGTGCGGCCGTACGACACCGACGGGGACGGCAAGCGCGACGAGGATCCGGGTGAGGACCTCAACGGTGACGGGTACCTGAGCCAGGTGCGCCAGTACGTCGGCGCCGGCAAGGGGACGCACGTCGTCGACGAGCGGGACCCGGCCAGGAACGCCATGCTCAACGTCGGCGCGGGCAAGGGCGACTATCTGATGTTCTCCGAGGGTACGGACAACGACGGCGACGGTCGCTACGACGAGGACGGTGTCGGCGGCCTGGACCTGCACCGCAACTACCCGTACAACTGGCACGTCATGCCGGAGGACGACGCCACCGACCGGAATCTGACCCAGGGCGGCGCCGGCGAGTACCCGTTGTCCGAGCCGGAGACCCGCCACGTCTACACCTGGCTGATGTCGCACACCAACATCGGCGCCGTCAACAGCATGGACACCCGGGTGCCCATGCATCTGCGGGGGCCCTCGACCTGCGATCCCGTCGAGTGCATGTACTCGACCGACCGCAAGCTCTACGAGCACTTCGACAAGGCGGGGGTCTCGTTCACCGGCTATCGGCATGCCGGGAGCGTCTACATCGACTACGCCGCCCGCAACGGTGGCCAGCCGACGCCGCTGTTCGGGCACGGCCCCGACTTCGGCTACTTCCAGTATGGTGCCATTTGGTATGGCGACGAGATCTGGAACGGTGGTGACTTCACCGACTACGACAAGGACGGCAGGTACGCCGACTGGGAGCGGTCGCGGTGGTGCGCCGAGAACGGGCGGACGAACTGCTTCCTGCCGTGGACGAAGGTGGAGCACCCCAAGCTGGGGGCGGTCGAGATCGGCGGCATCAACCCGAAGTTCTGGTCGCAGAACCCTTCGGCCGATCTGATCGGCGAGTGGGCCACCAACCAGGCCCGGTTCAACCTGTATCTGACCGAGTCCCTGCCGCAGGTCGACCTCAGCGACGTGCAGGTCAAGAAGCTCAAGGGCGCTCAGGGTGACGGAGCGACGCATGAGATCACGGCTTCGGTCCGGAACGCCGGCCGTATCCCGACCGCTCTCGAGCAGGCGAAGGAAAACAAGATCGTCGCTCCGGACACCGTGAAGGTGGAGGGCGCGCGCGCCGTCGGAGCCGCACCCCAGTTCTATCTGGACGGGGGTGACCGGCAGAAGGTCCGCCTGCGGGTCGTCAAGGCCGCCACCGACACCATCACGGTGAAGGCTGTCAGCGTCCGGGGAGGCCTGGACTCCGCGTCGGCGCGGCTGAACTGATCGCTGGAGAGGTCCCCGTCCCGCAGTGTGGGGCGGGGACCTCTCCATGTCGTCCCACACCGGCGGCCGGTGTCCGGCGAGGAATACGGTGACCTGGTTGGATGGCTGGTGTGCCCGACGAGGACGACGAGCGACAGACCCGAAGCGATGGGCTACGGCGCAGGTTGTGGTGCTGGTAGCAGCCGAGGACGTTGCCGACGTGCTCTCCGAAGGCGGCGACGAAAGGATCCGGTCGGTCTTCTGCGAGTCGATGAGGAGCGCAGCCGCGCGGTGGACGATTTTGGTGCACTGGGCTGCTCGGCAGGGACTGATCGTGGACGCGGGACGCTCGTCCTACGCGCGTGCGGTGGCCGAGCGCAGGAGCGCGCTCGGCCACCACGATCCACGTCAGGTCAGCGCTGACCCCCCAGGTACATCGCGTTGAACAGCAGCCGGTAGGTGCCGTGTGACTGGGCCCGGTGCTGCGGCTTGAAGCCGATCATCACCACCTGCCCGTCGCCCACCTTCGCCGTCACCACGGCCGCCTTGCCACCGATAACGTCTTCACCGAGGAGGAAACCGCTCTTCAGCAGGTTGGTCTTCGGCCAGGTGGCCGCCACCGTGACACCCTGCGCGCCGTCCTCGACCTCGAACGCCGGCCCGTCGGCGACGAACGCCGACGCGGTCGATCCGAACCCGGCGGCGACCGGGTCACTGGCGTCGACGTTGAGGTTCAGCACGGAGCCCGGAATGTTGTAGCTGGTGTCCGGCACCCCCTCGGTGACGTCCTTGACCGGCACGTCGAACGCCTTGATCGGCAACTCTGCGGCCTTGTTGAGGGTGACCACCGTGCCGCCCGCCTCGACGAACGCCTTCAGGTTGGCCACGCCAGCGTCGGTCATCCCGCCGGTGTACTCCGGCGGCAGCGAGCCAGCCGCCCGGCCGTTGCGCATCGAGTTGTACGTGGCGTCGGGCAGCACGATCGTGTCGAACTTCGCCCGCAGATCGCCGGCCCGGACTGACGCGTTCGTCAGCTTCTGGTAACCGAAGCCGAACTGGTCCAGGGTGAGCCGGGTCCAGCCCTCGTCGTAGTTGTTGAAGCCGTCGTACAGTCCGATCCGAGGCGCGACGAGCTCCCGCACCTTGGCCGGCTTCGCGTCCACCGCGGCGATGCTGAGCCCGTACTGGGCGGCGAGCGCCGTCACCCGAGCCTCGGTGCCCGGACGGGGCGTCACCAGGAACGTGCCAGCTGGCAGCTTGCCACTGCGAGTGGTCACCTCAGCGCTGCTGTGGAAGACCTTGTCCCCCGCCGCCAGCAGGGAGTTCACGGCGGCGGAGCTGTCGTTGACCCGGGGGTCGAGGGCGTACGCGTACTTCGGCGCGCCGGCCACCACACCCGCGGGCACCGTCGGCGAGTCGACCCGGACAGTGCTGGCCTGCACCGCCTGGCCGAGCTTGTCGACGGCGACGCCCATCTGGAACGACAGGGTGTAGCCGGTGATGTCGTACGGCGGCTCCAGCGGGCCACCCGGGTAGAGCCGCCGGTCCGGATAGACCTGCGGGTTCAGCAGGTCCAACACGGCTGCCCGGTACGGCTGGGCCTCCCGCACGAGGTAGCTCCCGGCGGGGTAGGTGCGCTTGCCGACGGTGAAGGAGTTCACCGCACGCTCGACCTGGATGTTGTTCCAGCGCAGCTTGTCCACCAGCTTGGTGGCGGTCGGGAAGTCCGCCTGATCCGCGGGGATCACGTAGGTGGTGCCGGCACCATTGCGGGCACCGTCCCGGGCCATCTGCGCCATGCCGTAGAGCAGGCCCTCGCGGTCGTCGCTGGCCACCCGCAGCATCGCCCAGGAGGCCGACTTGATGTAGTCGCAGCTCTGCGACAGGTGCCACTCCCCGCCCTTCCAGGGGCTGGGGTAGAAGACCGACGGTTCGCTCGTCGAGGTGCCGTCCGCGAAGGTCTTCGGGAAGGTCGCCGGGTCGTACACCCTGGGGGTCGCCGAGGCGTGCGCGGTCTCGGTCAGGATGCCGATCTGGTTGTGGTAGTACGGTGCGGTCCGCGCGCCGCCGTTCCACCAGATGTCGTACGACTGGCGGGCCAGCGCGCCGACCTTGCCCTCGCGATCCAGCCGCTGCCCCATCGCGTCGCCGACGAGGTTGACGCCCCGGACCACCTGGGGGTTGATGTTCGGGTTCAGCGGGTCCTCGTACGGCGGGATGCTGATCCGGGCGGGGAAGACCGCGGTCTGGTGCACGTTGTGCATGACCTGCGGAATCCACTCGTGGAACAGTTGACGCCCGACGTTCTGCGTCTCCTGCAGGTTGAACATGTACCAGTCCCGGTTGTTGTCGTGCCCGGCGTACTTCTGGTACAGCTCGGGGTAGCCGGCATCCTGGTAGGGCCCACCCAGGTTCTTCTTGTACCACTCGGCGACCTTCGTGCCGCCGTCCGGGTTCACGTTCGGCACCAACAGGGTGATGACGTTGTCCCGGATCGCTCGCGCCTCGGGCGTCTCGCTGGTCACCAGGTCGAACGCGAACTGCGGGGCGGTCTGGTGGCCAGCCACCTCGGTGGAGTGGATGCCGAAGTCGACCCAGGCGATGGCCTTGCCGTTCTTCGCCAGGTCATGCGCCTGAGACTCGGACAGCGAGTCGCCCTGAGAGAGCCGCACCGAGGTTTCCCGGTAGCGCTTGAGGTTCGCGTCCTTGAGATTCTTTTCGGAGGAGACGATGGCCATCAGCTGCGGCCGTCCCTCGCTGGTCTTGCCGATCTCGACCAGCTTCATCCGGTCGCTGGCCTTGTCGATTGCCCGGTAGTACTCGGCGATCTGCTCGTAGGTGGCGAGCTTGTAGTCGGCACACGGCGCCCAGCCGATCACCGACTCCGGCTTTGGTACGCGGTTCGAGGCGGTAGCGGTGGTCGCCGACGTCAACACCGGCGTACCGACCAGAGCCAGCGCGCAAGCAACCGACACCGTTGTCCGAGACAGTCTTCGTTTCACCTGATACCCCTTCGCAGTACGTACACGACGGAAAAGGGTCCGGTAGGGGCGGCCGCGCCAATCGGATGGCTTGATTCAACAGGTTTCGATCGAGGTCCGGAATGCTCACAATGGCAGTTGAGGAAATCTTGAGCTTCGCGACCCGCGATGAGGAAAAACGAACGGCGGGCATCGACTGCCCGCCGTTCGCACGTTACTGGCTGAGCTCGGCGACCTCCTCAGCCGTCAGGCGGTGCGCTTGGGCCGGAGCCGCACCACGCGCGCCGGCGTCGGTCGGCGGGTCGGCCGGCCGCCGCAGATGCCAGTCCGTCACCGCCTGGTAGGCGGCCACCACCGACAACAGCCGGTCCTCGGCGTATGGGAGGCCGCCCAGGATGGTGCCGATCGGCAGCCCGGCGGCGGTGGCCCCGATCGGAAAGGCGATCTCGGGCAGGCCCAGGATGTCGAAGGGCACCGGGTCGGTCTGCACCACCACGTCGCAGCCGTCGAAGAGCTCGTTGAGCACCCGGTCCAGCAGCAGCAGCTTGGCCCGCTGAGTGGTGATGAACTCGTTGCCACCCAGCAGCGCTCCCTGCAGCCAGCTGGTCACCGACACCCCGAAGCCGCGCAGGTCCGTGCGCAGGTAGGGCATGAACGGCTCGGTTCGCTCGGGTAGCCGGGCGTTGTTGAAGGTGTTGCCGGTCAACAGGCTCCACTCGTCCGGCAGTGGCACGTCCACCAGGGTGGCGCCAGGGATCGCGGCGAGCTGCGCCAGGTAGGCCGCACGCGCCAGTGCGGTGGGCGAGGTGCCGTTGGTGAAGCCCGGCAGCACCCCGATCCTGGTGTTCCAGCGCAGCTTGACGCGGCGGCGGTGATAGACCGGGCTGGCCGCGTCGATCAGGTCGGGCACCTGGGGCAGTCCCTGGCTGCGCGGGTCCATGGAGTCCTCGCCGGCCATCGCGGTCAGCATGATCGCGGCGTCCTTGGCGTCCCGAGCCAGCGGTCCCGGATGGTCGCGGGTGTAGGTGAGCGGGATGATGCCGGCCGCCGAGACCCGGCCCATGGTCGGCTTGATGCCGGTCAGGTTCTGCGCGTTGGACGGGGCGGTGATCGAGCCGCCGGTCTGCGTGCCGATGCCGGAGGTGGCCATCCGGCCGGCGACCGCGGTGGCGGTGCCGGTGGACGACCCGCCCGGGTCGGTGCCGGGGTTGGTCGGCGCCCAGGCGTTCACCGTGGTGATCAGGCCGGCTGGTGTGGTGGCGCGGGTGGTCGCCAGCGGGCCCATCTGGGTCTTGCCGAGCACGATCGCACCGCTTGCCTTCAGCCGGGCCACCGCGGTCGCGTCGTACGGCGGCACGAAGTCCTGGAACAGGAAGGAGTTGGCGGTGGTGGGGACTCCTTCGGTGTAGTAGTTGTCCTTGATGGCCAACGGGATGCCGTGCAGCACGCCGTCTCGGGGCCGGCGTGCGGCAACTCTCGCCGCCGCGATGGCGGCGTCGGCGAGCACCAGGTTGAACGCCTGGTAGCTGCCGTCGTACCGGGAGATGCGGGCCAGATACGCCTCGACCAACTGCTCCGGGGTGAGTTTGCCGGCGCGGATGAGCCAGGCCGCCTCGGCGATGGTCAGCTCGGTCGGCTCGGCCAGTGCCGCCGGCCGGGGCTCGGTGTAGGCGTTGGGCTGGTCCAGCGGCCGCCTCCTCGTTCCCGGCCCGGTGTTGGTGGACAGGCTGCTACTCGCCAGCGCCACCGAGGGCAGTCCGACGGTCGCGCCCACGGCTGAGGCGGTGGCCAGCGCGGCAGCGCGGGCCAGAAACGCCCGGCGGTCGACCGTACGATCGAACGGTTCCGACCTCATGCCTTCCGCCATTCCGTGCTGTTGGAGGGGTATAGGACCGGCACGTGCTGCTGCGACAGCGCGTTCGCGACCTCGGGGTCGGTGCCAACGGGTGCGGGTAGCTGGTATGCGGCGAGCGTCGCGACGGTGCCCCGCACGAAGGAGCGCAGGGAGGCGAGCACGGAGTCCCGGCCGGGCGAGCCGGTCTCGGGGTCGGGGGTGGTCCCGGGCGGAAGTTGGTCGAGGTCGATGCCGAGCGCGGCGAGCCGGGCGCGGATCAGAACGTTCAGCTCGGCGTCCGTCGGTGGAGTAGGTGCCATGACACTCCCAGGGGTCGCGTGATCCGGTCGGGGAGAACTGACCGTAGGTCGGGCGCCATTCGCGACAGTCCGCTGCGGGAACAAGTTGAGCAACTCTTGAGGTTGCCCCTCCGCTCCTTCGGAAGCGGGTTCGGTGTGCCCGACCTGCGCGGGCCCAGCCAGGCGCACGCCGAGTACCTGCTCTACCGGTTCGTCAAGGACGACCCGTGGAAGAACATCGTGCAGGTCGAGGCGTACGCGCACGCGCGGGCGCAGGGCGTGCTGGGACACCGAGGCGCGAAGACGTTCACGGCGACACTGGCTCGCTTCGAGTCGGCGCGTGTCGAGCTGCCGTGGGAGCATCAGACGGTCACCTCGCCGCGTACGAGCGCCTTCGCGACAACGGTTCGCAGGATGTCGTTCGTGCCCTCGCCGATGCTCATCAGGGTTGAGTCCCGTAGAGGCGCTCGACCTCGAACTCGGTCATCGCCTGCAACAGAGCCGGCGACGCGTCCGCGATCTGCTCGCGCAGCAGGTCAACAGGGTTCGCACTCTCAGATGCGGCCGTCGTGCAGCACACTCCTTCACTCGGACTTTGCCGTCTCGAAGGATCGCGCGGTGGCCGTCTCCTCATCTACGCAACAAGCCCATCACGGGCAAGTCGTACACGACTTCCGTGGACGCAACCCACGGCCTGATGCATAACAGTTATGTGAATCGATATAGACGGTCGCTCAAACCGCTTCTGGTGGACAGATTTTGCCCTCTTGACGAGGGACTTCTATCGCAGTCTAATTTGGTGACCATACAGGGAGGCCTACTCGTGGGAGCGTTCCGGTTCGCCGTTCTGACGTGGCAGGGGTTCCTTCTGATCGCGGCTGCCCCCGCAAAGGTGCGCGCACCGCGTCGGTTCGCAATGGCCGTTGCCGGTTACCGGCTTGCGCCGTCTGCATTGCCACTCGCATGGAGCGTTCCCGGCGTCGAAGTCACCCTCGGCACCGGCCTCATCAGCAGTTGGCACCCGACGTTCATGCTTCGGTTCGCGCCGCAGTCGGGATCCCGAACAAAGCCGTCGACATCCGCCGCCTGGTAGCAGCGGCAGAACGGCACATCATTTTGTCTCGACCAGCGCGTGGAGACCATGGCGCTGGGACGCAACAGGCCGCCCCGGTCCGTTAGAGATATCGACCCATCGGAGGAGTCCGAGATGAGCATGAGGTTCGTGAATCGGCGACAGTTTCTGCGTCGGCTGGGAGGTGTCCTTGCTGCCGGAGGAAGCGTCGCGTTGTTTCCGGCCGGGTTCGCCTCGGCGTCGCCCAAGACTGGTCCGACATCGCCCCCTGGCCATGCGGGCGGCGGGCCGGCGTACCCGGGAGATCCCGGCTTTGTCGCCACGAGGCCAGGGGAACTAGATGCCGCTAAAGCCAGTTGGGAAACGCCGGAATATGGTTATTATACCGGCCATAATCCTTCCAACCCTGGCACGGCGGTCGATTCGCCATGGCAGCTCGTCGCGGTAAACGCGTCCACCGCCTACGCCCTAGGGTACCGCGGGCAGGGCGTTGCGCTGGGCATGATGGATTCGGGCTACAGGTCTACACACGAAGCATTTCAGACCGGGCTGATCGTTCCGGTGCGAGCGGAGGGTGTCTACGGCACGTCCGGCTTCGGGTATCGAAACGCAGCAAGCCCGGGGAACCCGTTTACTGCCGGCCAGTCGTTCACTGTGGCCGGCGATCAGGCGAGAACAAGTGACTTCTCGCATGGAACCGGCATGCTTGGGGTTACCTCCGGCATCCGCGATGTCAAAGACCAGCATGGCATCGCCTTTGGATCGACGATGTATGTCGCCATGACCGGCGGCTCCGATACCCAGTCCCACGGCCCCTTCCACGATTACGTGTACTGGCGTACCGCCAACAAGGCCCTGGTCGACGCGGGCGCAAAGGTCATCAACAGCAGTTGGGGCTCTTATGTGCAGACTATTGACAGAAGCCGCTTTGACGGCCTAGGAAACGACCTTGGAGTCAATGGCAACCTCGCCAACGCTTACCAACTGCGTGGCAAAGACAGCGCGAGCGCCACGGCAATGGCGACCATCATCCCCAACGAGTACCTGAAGGATCTGGAGTACCAGTATTTCCTCTTCAAGAAGAGCTATTCGGAAGGCGGCATTCAATACAATCCGAGCTACCCCGGACGCTCCTTCATGGATGCCATCTGGGATTCTATCAAGGACAGCGGCACCGTCAACGTAAGGTCGGCCGGTAACAACGACTGGAGCAACCCGTATTTTCGCCCGGCGTATCCCTTCTTCAATCCCTTGGCGGAGAAGCAGTGGGTATCCGTCGGCGGGGTGCAACCGCCCACGGCGGCCAACCCCGAATACACAAAGCAGTCCGGGTACAACGAGGCGGGGCTCGCCAAATGGTGGACCGTTTCTACCCCTTCAAACAGTGTTCGGACCACGAGCAGCGGTGGTGACACTAACTATTCAAACTCGAGCGGCACGTCTCCGGCAACGCCCGTTGCGACAGCGGTGATGGGGGTTCTGCTCTCCCGATACCCCAACATGGACGCCAAGCAGGTCCGTGAGCTGATGTTCACCACGGCGAACAACAAGATGTCCGACGGTGTGAGATTCCTCGGCACCGGGCAAACCTCCCCCTCCGGGGCATCCATCGCCTGGACCGCTCCCGACGGTCTTCCGGACGAACGCTGGGGCTGGGGGATTCCCGACCTGGCCAAAGGCATGTACGGCCCCGGCCAACTCCTGGGCCCCATGACCTACAACATGGATAAAGCGCCCCTGGACGTCTGGTCGAACGACATCAGCCAGATCGCGATCAAGGAAAGGGAAAGGGAAGACCTGGAGTGGCTGGCGGGCTACAAGAAGCAAGGCATTGCCTACGCCGGTGAATTCGGCCCCAACGTACTGAACCCGGACGGCGCGCTTAACGAACAGGCCTTCATGCTTCAGGGCATTTTGGCTGATCCTTACATCCAAGCTATCACTAACGGCCATCCCGAGTTGTACGACAAGATCACCCATGAGGATGCCGTCAAGTGGCGCAAGGAATGGATGGACAAGCGCGCGGCCTACATTCAGAACAACATCGACAACAACCTCTACACGGCATCTCTGACCAAGCAAGGCTCCGGGACGCTGGTCATGACGGGCAACGATACCTACGAGGGCGGCACGACGGTTGAAGGCGGCAAGCTTTCGATCACCGGCTCGCACGCAAGCTCGATCGACGTCAAGGGCGGCACGCTCGGCGGCACCGGCTTCGTGGC
Organism: Micromonospora luteifusca; assembly: GCF_016907275.1. Lineage (NCBI taxonomy): Bacteria > Bacillati > Actinomycetota > Actinomycetes > Micromonosporales > Micromonosporaceae > Micromonospora > Micromonospora luteifusca. Next base: position 5,943,380 of record NZ_JAFBBP010000001.1, on the reverse strand, counting down.
AGGCAGCATCGACGTCGACCGCGGTGTGTTGCAGCCCGGTCTGTCGTCCGGGGAAGCGGCGTCCGCCGCGGCCATCACTCTCACCGACGTCGCGCCGGGCAACGTCCTGAACGTCGGCGGCGACGTGACCGTCAGCCGAGCGGGTCGCGTCGCCATCACCATCTCCGGCGACCACGACTACACGAGCGTGCGGGCCGCGGGTGACCTGGTGCTGGACGGCGAACTCACCCTGGACATTCGCGCGCCCCTCACTCCGGGCACGGTACTGACGATCATGAGCGGCGACTCGATCCGGGGCAATTTCCATTCCCTGCCAGAACGGCGGGTCCTGAACGCGGGCCACCACATGTTCAGGGTGTCCTACCAGGACGGCAAAATGACGCTGACCGCCCTGCGGACGCTGCCCGGGGCACGGTCCGGCGGCGTCTAGCCGCACGTGGCCTGGCCAGCCAGGCTCAGGTTCGCCTGAGCCTGGCTGGCCGGGCCTTCGCCCAGATGGCGCCGTCAGCTTCGGACACCGATCCGAAAAGCCGTTGGCGCAACGAGGCTGGCCCCTCCCGGGTACGCGTCACGGTTGTTCGACGAATCTACTCATAGTCGGATCCGCCACCCCGGCGGTTGGTTGACCGAATTTCGACAAACCTACGGTTGGGTGAACGGCTTTTCGGCCAGCGCGTCGACGTTACGCAGCCGGGCGAACACCTTGTCCACCGTGTAGCCCGCGGCGAGCCCCAGCGGGATCAGGAGCCAGGCCAGCCGCCGGGAGGCCTCCGCGTCGAGCGGTTCGGCGTTGGTGAGCGTCTGCGAGCCCACGTACAGCATGCTCGCGAGCGTCCCGGCACCCAGGCCGCGGGCCAGAGCCCAAGCGAGGTTGGGCTCCTCCGCGGACGCATCGTTGATCAGCGCTCCGGCCGCGGCCATCAGCAGGGATCCGCTGATCAGGTACCCCACTGCCGTGGCGGTCGTCTCGGTTCCGTACGCCAGGACGACGCTCAGCACCGCCGAAATGATCGCCAGCACGGCGATCAGGCTGTGCCGGGTACGCGCGCGCCGGGCACGGGACTGCTCGCGCCGCGCGGCCCGCTCGGCCTCCTGCATCACCGATTGCTGGTCCAGCAGGCTGCGCACGAGTTGCGCTGCCGCATCGTCGCCCCACGGCGCCGCCATCCGGCTGATCGCCTCGGGCGTCGCGTCGTTGTGGTAACGATCGAGATGCCGCCAGACACTGAGCGCCGCGCCGCCGAAACGGGCCATCGCGACGAGCGGGATGCGCCGCGCCACGGCTAGGACGCCAGCAATCCGGGTCGCCCGCCCACCGCCCACAACGATCAGGCCGTCGGCCTCGAAGACGGCGCGGTAGTACGACACCTCCCATTCCTCGGCCGGGTCCGGCTCGACGCGCAGGACGTACTTGAGGTGCGACGGCACGTCGAATAGCGTCACCCGATCGAACGGCGCCTTCACCACGACGGAGCCCCCGTCCTGAGTTTCAAGCGCGCCCAGATAGCCGCGGACCACGTCCTTCTCGATGTAGTCGTCACTGCTGGAGAACACCACAAGATCGCAGCCGGCCCGCGCCAGTTCCCGGCCGACCGCCTCGCAGGCGGCGGGCACGAGGTCGATCTCCTGCATTGCCGGTGTGTACTCGCGGTCCGGGTCGGCACTGCCGACGACGACAATGGACGGGCGCATCGGGGATCTCCTCGCGGCCGGGTCACTGGGGCATCAGGTTGGTGTCCCATTGAGAGGATTTCCGCCCGCACACCTGGCATTTGGCGTGCAGGTCGGGCGTTCCGGAGGCCCGCTGCTCGCGGGTCATGAGCTCCCGGACGAAGAAGAACATGCGCTCGATCGGGGCGCGGCAGTAGGGACATCCGGTCGCGATCGCCGCCCGGCTCAGGATGGCTGGCACCTCTCGGTGGTCGATCTCGGTGATCTCCCCCTCGGGCAGGAAGAGCACGGCCTCGACGTCGGTGTACGCCACGATCTTGGCCGCACCGTCCGGTGGCAGGCGTCGTGGCTCCGGCGAACGGCCGCACAGGTCGGCCGGCCGCCACGGCGCGGGCTCCAACGTGATATCGGCGTCCCGCAGGTCCCCCAGCGCCAGGCCGAGGGCTCCGGCCAGGTCGGACACAACCACCTCACCGTCCGCGCGGCGATAGCTGATTCCCCGATACGCCCTACGAAGGTGCCCGACCTGTTTGTCGATGGCGGCGAGCCGGGGGGTCACCCAGTTCCCCGCCATGTCAGTGAAGTCGCCCATCACCCCACCGAGCGCGATCAGGTCATCGAGCGTGTCCCGGTACCGCCCGTCGCACACCACCACGGTGACCGGCAGGCGGCGTACCCGGTTGAGAAAGGAGACCTCGCGCAGCAGCCCGCCGCCGGTGATCGGGCCGGCCATCGGCGCATCCATGAAGCGGTCCCAGTCCATGCCCAGTTCGGTGGACGGCTGCGCGAACGGGAACTCGGGGAAGTCGACGTCCTTGGGCGACACGTGCAGGACAATCACGTCGGCGGCGGCCATCCGCTCCAGGACCGTCCGTCGCCACCCGTCCCGCCCGGGGGCGACGAAGTCGATCGGCGCTGGCCGTTTACCGAAGGCCTCCGCCCAGTGCTGCTCCACGGTCGCGCGGTCCCGCTGGTCGCTGACGATCTCGATTCGCCCGCTCCCACCGTCCAGCGCCGCGCCGAGGCTGTTAAGCACGACGTAGCTCGCGTCGTCCTCGGTGAACGTCCGCAAGAACAGCACCCGCGGGCTGCCCGGGTCGCCGACGTCCGGACCACCCGTGTCCACCCAGGTCAGCCCGGATTCGCGCCGCTCCCCCTGGTTCCACCGCATCACGTTAGCTATCCCGGCCGGCGAGCTGAGGTCCTCCCGGTCGGCCTCGCCGAGGTCGCCATGACCGATGAGCATCGACGGTTTGGTCAGGTGCCCGTCGATACCGGCCAGGAACTGAACCATCCTGGGTCGCTCCTCAGCTTCCGGGGCTGTTGCCGCCAGCGCCCGTTCCATCTGACGCCGGGCCTCGTGCAGGTCGGCGATGCGGCGCCGGCGGCGGAATCGGCGGTAGAGCGCGACCGCCGCGTCCCACAGGTGCTGTCCGGCCATTTCCCGCCGCGGGTCGCTCTCCTCCGAGCCCGCCCGGATCAGGAGGCCGATCGCCTCGTCCAGCTCGACCCGGCGCCGGCTTACCTGCCAGTGGCGAAGCATCATCTGGCCGCGCAACCCCTCAAAGACCGCCGCGTTCGGCGTCGGCGTCACGGCCTCCGCGGTGGCCAGCAGGGCGAGAGCCAGATCGAGGTGGGCAAGCTTGCGCTGCCGGGCGCCCTCCTCCGACGCCTGGATCGCGATCTCCAGCAGGCCGGCCGTGTAGTCGTGCAGGAACCGCTCGACTACCGCCGGCACCGGATGGCGCCGCACCGCCTCGGCGAAGATGCGGATGCTGTTGAGCAGGGCGGGATCCGCGGGCGGCGTCCGGCCGAGCAGGCGCAGGCCCTCGTCCCGGGCGGCCGGGTCGTTCTCGATCTCCAGCCGCAGGCCGAGGGCACCTAGCAGCGTGGCCGCGACCCGGATCCGGTCCTGCTCGCCGGCGGTGCGCATCGCCTCCCGCCCCACACGGAGCGACTCGTCGAGGTCCCCGCGGTCACCGGACACCCGGCACCGCTGCCACAGCGCGAGGGCCAGGTTCATCAGATCGGGCGACCTCGCCGGGTCACCCGGTGGGTACACCTCGACCGCCGTCCGCGCCGTCGCCACCGCGGCGTCGTGGTCGGCCCGCTCGCCGGTGGTTTCCGCCAGCGCCATCTCGGCGCCGAAAAGATTGGACAGCCGGCGCCGCTGTTCCCGAGGGTCCATGGCCGGCCGCTCGACCGAGCGTCGGCCCAGCGCAACGGCCTCCCGCAGATCGTCCGGCACCTCCGTCACCGTGAACCACGACTGGAGGAGGTAGCAGATCGAGGAGAGCTGGCCGGGGTCGTCGTCACCGAGGCGTACCCAGTCGCGGGCCGATTCCACCGCCCGCCCGAGGTCCTCGGCCGAGCCGCGGTTCCGGGCGCGATCCCACAGCAGGTTCGAGCGGTCGCGGGCCAGCTGCGCGCGTTTCTCCCGAGACAGGCGCTCGTTCGCCACCAGCTCGCCGGACAGCGCGACCAGCTCGCTCCCGTCCGCCGGGTCGCGAGTCGACATCCAGCGCTCAGCGATCAGCTGGTGCAGGTCGGTGGAGGCCGACAACCAATTGTCGTGATCCACCGGATACTCGAGGCGCTCCCGCCGGACCGCCGTGATCGCCTCGTCCCGACTCTCCACCGAGCCGGTTCGCCCGTACCGCTCGATTAGCGCGGCCGACTGCGCGGACAGCAGGTCCGCACGGTCGTCGCCGGTCGCGAACTCGGCGGCGACCAAGCCCAGCCGGATGACCTCGTCCAGATGCGACACGTCGCCCGTCCGCTTGTACGCCGCGCCGCGCGCGTTCCGCAGAGTGAGCGCGACATCCAGGCGGACTTCGGAGTGGACAGTTTTGTCGTGCGCCAGTTGCTTTTCCGCCGCCGCGACCAGCTCCGCGGCCGGCCCTTCGAACGGGCCCAGGCCGGTGATCTCCCGCAGGTCGCCGTCATCGCCGCCGTCCTGCCACCGCAGCCACAGCCCGAACAGCAGGTGGGACAGGGCCGCCGACCGGCTCGCCAGCCGCCGACCACCGGCCCGGAACCCGTCGAGGGTCGCGATCGCCTTGTCTAGTGCTGTGACCACTAACGTTCACCGGGTTGTCGGTGGTGTTGTGGTTCCTCGCCCAGACGTTGTCGGAGCGAGCGACTCCCCACCGGTAGTGGGGCGGGCCTCAGCCGGCCAACCGACCCTGACACCGCTGGTGGGCGGCGTGGGTCACGCCGGGACAGCCCGGCACCGGGAAGGTGTCGGCCTGCTCGACGGTGCGTGATCACCGCACCCATCTCGGGTGCGGTGATGGTGACGCCGCCCGGGGTCCGGGTGGCGATGGTGAACGCCGCGGCAACATCACGATGCCCGACGAACCCGCAACTCCTGCACATCATGGTCCGCCCGCGGGGCTTGACCACTCTGCGCCGGCACACCGGGCAGGTCGACGACGTACCCCGCTCATCGACCAGATACACGGTGATCCCGGCCAGCTCCGCCTTGTCCTTCAGGACCGCGATCGCCCGGCCGAGTTGCCACTGCCGCAACCGCAGGTTGTGCCGCCGACCCGCCGGCAGATCGAGGACACCACGCGGGTCACCGACGGTCAGCGTCCCGACCCGGTGCTGCACTGCCCAGCCGATCACGGTCTTCGCGGCCTCGTGCCCGGCCTGCCGTACCCGACGCCGATGCCGCCCTTCCATCAGCCGAGCCCGCCGGCGGGTCTTGCGCCACCGCCGCGAACCCCGCTGGCCCCTCTTCGGCGCCCGGGCGGCGGTCGCCCGGCGGCGGCCTTTCGTGTCGGCCAGGTGCTGACGGTGCTCGGCGCGGATCGCCCGCCCGGACACCAGCAACATCTGCCCGTCACCGGCCGCCACCGCGTACGGGTGAATGATGCCCAGGTCGACCCCGGCGACCCGCCCCCGCTGCGGCTCCAGACCCGCAGGGTAGGTCGCGACCGCAAGCTCCGCGGTGACCTCGACCCACAACCGCCCCTGATCGAACACGAGCGTCACTGACCGCACCGCATCATGAGGGTACGGAACCGCCCGGTCCAGGCGCACCACCAGCGGCGGGCTCCCGGCCGAGGTCGGCAACCGCAGCCGCCGTTCACTCAGACCGAACGTGCCGTGATACCAGCGGACCGGCATCAACGACCGGCGCCGCCGCGGATACCGCACCTCACCATGCCCCGCCCTGCGGCGGGCGGCAGCGCTGAACCACGCATCAGAATAGCGACGCAACACCGACCGGGCGCCGGTCGAGTCAAGCTCACCGAACGTGCCCGGACCAGACGCGGCGAGCAGCCGACACAACTCCTGATAGCTCGCGACCGGCCGATCTTGACGACGATGCCGCCAGCTGTTGTATTCCAATACACACGCCCAAACGTCCCCGGCCGCGCGGAGCAGGCCGAAGCAACGTTGCCGCTGCGCCCGGGTCAAACGCAGACCGACCCGGGCGGTGCGATGCACCACCCGCGGCGCTCCCGAACCCCTACGTCTGGGCATACCCGAAGCCAACCACGAGGGTCTGACACAACCCGGCCAACGTTAGTGGACACAGCACTAGCGCGTCACGGTCGTAGCCGTTCTCGAACTGCGCCACGGTTCCGATCGCCGAGCGCCCGTCGAGGTCCAGCATCAGGTCGGCGAGCACGCTCTCGACCAGCGCACGCCAACGGTCCGGCACCGCGCCCTGGTCGAGGGCGCCGGCGAGTGTGGCGAGCACGAGGAACGGCGGACGTTCCTGGTCGCCGTACCACGAGATCGCCACCAACAGGCAGGTGACCAAGTCCTCGTCCGGCGAAGCCGGCAAATCCTCGAGCGCCGGGAGCGGGCCGTCACCCTCCAGAAATGCGGCGAAGCGGGCCGCCGCAGCATCGCCGCTGGACAAAGTAGCCATAGACGCCGATCGTGCCGCTACGCGGGCCGGCGCCACCAGATACGAACGGACACAACCTCTATTACGTACGGTGAGGCGAAGCTCGCCGCGGGCGTAGTAGGCGGACCGGGAGACCTTCGGAGCTCGCATGATCATCACAGTCCGCTACGGGCTGCCGGTCGAACCCCGCAACGTCAACCGCTCCTACGACAGCCGTATAGCCCGCGCCGGCATCCGAAAGATCACCGTCCACGATGCCCGACGCCCCTGCGGTTCGCTGCTGGTCGACCTGGACGTGCACCCGGGTCGCGATGGCGATCCTGCGGCACCCGGACTTCTCGATCACGATGGAGATCTACAGCCAAGTTCTCATCGAAGACGACCCGTGAGGCTCTGCGGAGGCTCGGCGAAAGCCTCGATCAATGAGCCGTTGCTGTACCTCGCTGCTGTACAAGATCAGAAATGGCCATCCGGAAGAATCCGAATGGCCTCTGACCTGCGTCGGGACGGGCCGGATTCGAACCGACGACCCCTTGTTACCAAAAGTAACCGAACCATGCTTGTCATTGCTTGCCGAAAGTGGTGGCTGAGCTGGAGAGAAACCGCCAGGCGCTCATCGCTCCTGGTCACCCTTTGTCAACGATTGGGCGGGGTTTTCGGGGGGTTGAACGGGGCTCCCACACCGAACCCCGCCAGTTCTGACCGCCCCCACTGGCCCTGCCACCGTGCCGCGCCCGCCTCACGGCACGCGTCCTACGCGGCGGGTGTGGTGGCGCTTCCTGTGGACACCGGGGTCCGTGTGCTGACAAGGGCCCTCGGACGCACTTGAACCGCCGCTCATGCATTCTCACATCAGGGGTGGAACGGACCGCCGCGCCTTGCCAACGGCAGATGTCCGCGTCGGTGCGGCTACGGACAGGCCGCGACCAACTCGTCGGCCTGCAACCAGCGGATCCAGACCGACGGGCCGTTCGTCGAGCATGCCCAGCGGACCCCGGTCGAGGCCCACCGGCCCGAGTGACGATCTGCTGGGCACACCCCGTGCCGCATTCCCCCCGGCCGCCCGGAACTGGCCACCCTGCCCGCCCCGGACGGCGACGTCATCGGGACGTGCCCGAGAGGTAGACCCCGAGACCAGCCAGCAACAGGCTGATCAGGCTGGCACCGGCGCGTACCGAGTTCCACCACGTCCAAGCGGACGAGTAGGAAGCCCACACCCGGACCGCCTCCGCAGGGTCGGTCGGCACGCCTGCGGCGTCGAGCGTATCGTTCATCGGCACGTTGACGACCACCGTCGGGATGAACGCGCCCACCAGGTACACCCCCGCGGCCACCAGGAACACCAGGCCTGCCGACCGCCTCCCGAGGATCAACAGGATCACACCGGTCACCGTGGCGGCGACGAGCGGGCCGAAGAACGTGACGAAGAACAGCGGATTCTGGATCCTCTGGTTGATGCTCGTCATGGCCCGGATCGCGGTACCGGCGTCGGCGGCGTTCAGACCGGGCATCACCGCTACCGAAAAGGCGTAGTACACACCGGTGATCGCACCCGTCACCGCCAGGGTCACCGCCGCCGACCAGGCAGCCAGGGTGGCGTTCATGCCCAGTTTCCATCGGGGGAGATGTCCCATGCACCAGCGGCGGCGGCGTCCCGGGCATAGTCCGCGAAGTCGCGCGGCTTGCGGCCCAGTGCCCGTTGCACACCATCGGTGAGCTGTGCGTTGCGGCCGTCCAGGACCTTGCCGAACAACTCGTTCAGCACCGCTGCGAGCTCCGCCGGCACGTCGTACCCGGCCAACACGGCGGCGTACTCCTCGGGCGAAACCGATCGGTAGCGGATCTCCCGCCCGAGCGCGTTGCCGATCTCCGAGGTCGCCTCGGCGAAGGTGAGAAGCCGCGGGCCGGTCACCTCGTAGAGCTGCCCCGCGTGCCCGTCCTCGGTCAGCGCCGCGACCACGATGTCGGCGATGTCGTCGGCGTCGACGAACGGCTCCGGCACGTTCCCGGCCGGGAGGATGACCTCGCCGCCGCGGATCGAGTCGGTCAGGAAGTCCTCGCTGAAGTTCTGGCTGAACCAGCTCGCCCGCACGATCGTCCAGGCCACTCCGGAGTCCTGGACCACCCGCTCGCTGAGTTTGGCCTCCTCCTCGCCCCGGCCGGAAAGCAGAACCAACCGTTCGATCCCGCCGGACACCGCCTGTTCGGTGAACGAGCGGATCGTTGCGAGGGCGTCCGGCGCAACCAGGTCCGGGTAGTACACCAGGTAGACCGACGAAACCCCGTCCAGTACGGGCGCCCAGGTGCGCTGGTCGGTCCAGTCGAACGGAGGCTCGCCGGAGCGGGAGCCGACCCGCACCGGCCGGCCGAGTTTGGCGAGCCGGTCCACCACTCGTCGGCCGGTCTTGCCCGTGCCGCCCAGTACGAGGATTGGCTGCTCATCAACGTTCTTCGTCATGCCAATCAGTCAACCCGAGGGCGAGCGCACCGGGAATGGGCGAGGCTCTCGATCCCATGTCCCCGCGTCTCGACCGTCCACGTCACAGGGCTAACCTGAGCGCATGGATGCGCTCGCGGGGCTGTTGGACGGGCCGAGGGCGCGCGGCGCGTTCCTGATGCGGTCGGTGTTCGACCCGCCTTGGTCGGTACGGATCCAGGATCGCGCGCCACTCACCCTGGTCACCATGCTGCGTGGCACGGCGTGGGTGGTGCCGGCCCGGGGTACTCCGGCGCCGCTGCGCGCCGGCGACGTCGCGATCATCCGTGGCCCGGAGCCATACACGATCGCCGACGACCCGGCCACGGCGCCGCAGGCAGTGATCCACCCCGGACAGCGCACCACCACGCCTGCCGGGGACGAGTTGTGCGAAGTGATGGACCAGGGTGTCCGGACCTGGGGCGAACGCGCTGACGGAACCGCGGTGCTGCTCAGTGGCACGTACCAGTTGCAGGGCGAGGTCAGCCAACGGCTGCTGCGGGTCCTGCCCCAACTCCTGGTGCTGCCGGCCGGAGCACTGGACAGCCCGCTCGTCCCGTTGCTCAGCGAGGAGATGACCAAGGACGAGCCTGGGCAGGAGGTGGTCCTGGACCGGCTGCTCGACCTACTGCTCATCGCCGTACTCCGGGCCTGGCTCTCCCGGCCGGAGGCGGCGGCGCCTGCCTGGTATCGAGCGCACGGCGACCCGGTGGTCGGCAGGGCGTTGCGGCTCCTGCACGACCACCCAGCAAAGCCCTGGACGGTGGCCACCCTCGCGGCCGGCACCGGTATCTCACGGGCCGTGCTGGCCCGCCGGTTCACCGAACTGGTCGGCGAGCCTCCGATGGCGTACCTCACCAACTGGCGGCTCGCGCTGGCCGCCGACCTGTTGCGCGAACCGGACGTCACCATCGGCACGGTGGCCCGCCAGGTCGGCTACGGCAGCTCATTCGCACTCAGCGCGGCCTTCAAACGGGTACGCGGTCTCAGCCCGGCCGAACACCGGCAGGACATCGGGTCGCCTAACCTCGTTCCAGTAGGATGACCGTGCCGAGGCTGGCGGTGGGCATCCGTTCCTCATCGTGGACTGTCCTCCGGTCAAACTGACCACGCAGCTCGCGCGATGATTGATCTCCTACGCCGCAAGACCGACCCACCGCAACGGAACCGCGAGCAGTAGTCACGTTCGCTCGTAGTAACCTCCTCGACCGACGCAACCTCCGTTTCAGGGGCTAGGTGCTCGTGGGGAACGAGGGGAATTGAACCCACGAAGACCTCTTGTCGAGCCTCGTTCAGGGCTTGTCATTGCTTGTCAAAACCCCTTGTTACCAACTGCAGCCACCCCGACCTTGTCATTGACTGTCAAAAGAAGGCACTGAGCTGCATAAAGGCGCTCTAGCATCAATCGCTTCTTGTCACTGGTTGTCAACGTCGGGCGGGGTTTTCGGGGGGGGTAAACGGGGGAGACTAACAGGACGTTGTCCGGTCCACCGCGCCCACGCGCCCGCCGTCGGAACCCTCGTCGGGAAGAGAACGAAGTCTCCTACCCGTCGCGATCCGCCTATAGCGGGAATGGGGGTTCATGTCGCTGGGGCGACACGACCCACGCCGACACCAAAGACCGCCGCCGGGCGGTGGCGCGGCGGGCACCGAAACCGGGCCAGCGGGGGTCACGGCGGTGGCGTCACTATCGCCGCCGGGCCCGGCTGGTGCAGCGACGGCATCGGCGGCGGGTCCGCCAGGCCCAGCATGAGGCCGCCGGCACTGTCGTGTCCTGGGCGGTGGATCAACGGGTGGGGGTGCTGCACGTCGGCGACCCCCGCGGGGTACTCGACATTGCCCCCGCGGGCGGCGGCACAACCTGCGGCTGCGGCAGTGGCAGATCGGCCGGTTGATTCAGGTCCTCACCGACAAGGCCACCCTCGCCGGGATCACTGTGCACCTCGTCGACGAACGCGGCACCTCCTCGACCTGCCCCGCCTGCCAGCGGCGGGTACCGAAACCCCGTGGGCGCACCTTGTCCTGCCCCCACTGCCGATTCTCCGGGCACCGCGATCTCGTCGCGGCGGCCAGCATCGCCACCCGCACCCCGGGCGGCGGACCCACCACCCCCACAACAGCCGAACCTGTGCTGCCCGGGGTGCTCACGCACCGTCGAGTCGGCCGGAACCTCCCCGGCACCGGCCGGTCCCGGCGTGACCCCCGCCGCCCAACCCGGGCGGCGAGAGGATCAGATGGCCCGCGGAGGCCCGCCCCACCACCCAGTGGGGAGTCGCTCGCCCCCAAAGCGAGGATCCACAACACCCCACCGGAACACCCGGTGAACGTTAGTGGACACCGCACTAGTTGCCACTGCTCGCACTGCAAGCTGCGACCGACGGCCATGTGCTGCCCGGCGAGCTCCCACGCCTGCGAGCCCGTCCTCACCAGCGACCGGCGTGCGCAGCGCACCCAACGGGACCGCACTCAGGAGGTCTACCTGGTCGCGCATGGCTGACGCGGTGAGTGGGGCGGCCCCGGTGGGCCGCCCATGTGACGGCATGCTCTTACGACGGGAGACACCGAGCGCTTCGAGTTGGTCCGTCGCGTCGCTGGCGCAGAGTGCCGTACCGGAGGGGCAGCCAACCCTGGGCGCCTTGAGGAACTGCCCGAGATCGGCGTTGAAGCGCCGACCGACTACGGCGGGGTGAGTTACTGGTCCAGGCGGTGCGGCCCGATCACCGCTTGCGCCCTGGGCTGTCGGACAGTTCTCGCTCCAGCGGGGTGTGAAACCTTGGACTGACACGCGACTCACCAAGCCAGGTGGACAGTCGTTCGGCCTCGACGGCGATCGCGCTCTGCTCTCGTGCTCCGACGTCGCTCAGGAGACGCCAGTTGATGCGGCCCTTGCGGTCCTGGCCCCACCCGCCGACCACCTGGCCGTTGACCCATACGGTCGGGCCGGCGTTGCCGGTACGGTCGAACAAGGCCGGCGTGCTCTCGGAGGGCAGGTACCAGGCGCGGTCACGCCAGCCCATCACGGTGGAGTCCAGCGCGGGAAGCAGCGCCACCGAGAGCTCCGGTGACTCGACCGGGTCGAGGTCGTCGGGGGCGACGTATCCGGTCTGGCCCTCGCTCAGCTCCACCGCCACGGCGTGGTTGTCCGCCAGGCTCTGACGCGTCTGCGTGACGGTCCATCCGGTCCACCAGCGGACATCTGCCTCGGTGACCGGTCCGTAGCGGGCGAGATAGTGGCTGAGCAGGTCGGCTCGTGCGGCCCGCGGCTCGATGGTGGTCATCGGTGCGGGAGGCGACCACGTGTACTGTCCGCTGGTCCACCCGCCGAGCGGACGGCCTCGGCAGATGCGTCCGGTCATCGCCAGGTTGTAGAGGATGCGCATGCTGACCGGCTGTCCCGGGGCGTTGGACGACGGGGAGCTGCTGGGACGGATCGTGGTGCGCAGGACGGGAAGCGCCTCGGCAAGCTCGCGGCCGGTGATCGTGCCCTTGGCGATGACGAGCTCGACGATCGAGTCCTCGATCTCGGTGAGGTGGTCCTCGGTCCAGCCGAGGTGAGCGTGGAGCAGACGCAGAATAGTGGCGCGGTCTCGCAGCGCCAGCGGCCGGGCGGTCGCCTCGAGCACCGTCGGGGCCAGGTCCGTCTGAAGGACGAAGACGGTGCGACGCATGCCGGTCATGCGCATCATTGACGGCGCGTGCAGGTCGGTGGCGACGTCAACGGGACCGGCGAGTCGCGTACGGGCGGCGACGGACAGGTAGACGGTCGGCGGGTCAGTGGCGTGGATCGCGACGAGTGAGCCGGCAACAGCGCGGGCATCCTTGGCGATACCTTCTGGAATCAACGCATGCCGGGCGGAAAGACGGGCTCGCCGTTGACTTTCGGACACGCGCAGCCTGGCACCGCTTATCATATTTCCGCCCCTCGGCCAATAAGCAGGTTCGCCACTGTGTTGTGGCTGGAAGCGCGCATCAATAGCCACAGTTGCCGACTCTACCAACATGGGGTCGATCCGGACACGAGAACGCGCCTCTCGGACCACCGCAAGGCCCTCCACTTACCGGAGCAGACCCATCGAAGAACGGTAAAATCAGACAGCCCACGGTGCGGGAGATGTCTGTTTTTGGACATCGGTCCGATCGGTCGGGCTTACGACCCCGACCTTGTAACAGCACCGTAGCCGCTGTTAAATGACTGAGCGATAACACAGTGTGATCGCCGCTGCGGCCCAAGGTGCACACCGCTTCGGCGACGTTTGATTGAGCGCGAATGCCAACGGGGAAGACGGCAAGCAGATTCAGCGTGCTGTCGGGAGGAGATAGGCCGGCGAGGACCGGACGAGCGCCGTTGGCAGCAGGGGGAACGAGTCGACTGGGAACTGTTTTCGGGGGAGAACAGATGCAGATCAAGGAGCGCGTCTCGCTACGAGACGCGGACCGTCAAGTCAGCACCTTGCATCGACGAACGGTCCTGGGGAGGATCATTCTCGCAAAGATCGATGAAGGTACGTTTCATGCGCCGGTCAGAAGGCTGCCGCCCGAGGTTCATCTGTACAGTTGGGGCGACTCAGGAGATTGGCTTTATCTGATTAACAGTGGCTGGGTCAAGTCGATGACCTGGTCGCTGAACGGGAAGCCGTGCCTGTTGGAGATCAGTGGGCCAACCGCCATCGTCGGAGTGTCGAGCATCCTGAGGGGGCGGCGAGCGGAGACCGCGATGACCAAGAGCCCCACGGAGTTGACGGTGATTGCGCGCGATCAGCTGCACCAGATCACCGACGACCGGATGCTGCGCGATGCCTGGGACCACCATCTGGCCTCGCACATCACCGAGCAGCAGGAGACTCTGACGAACTTCGTGACGCTCGACAGCGAGCACCGTTTGGCAATGACCCTGCTGCGGCTGGCCCAGAAGCTCGGTAGCGGCAACGGCGACGGCGATGGCGATGGCCTGATCATCGACTGCCGCGTGACCCATGAGGAGTTGGCGCAGATGGTGGGCACCACCCGGTCGCGTGTCGGTTATTTCCTCAAGCGTTTTCAACAGGCAGGCATGACGAGAAAGCACGGCCACAACATCGTGGTGAACGCCAACGAGCTCACCGACTACCTGACGTCTTGCCGATGACCGGGGCGGGGCGGCCCGCGCAAGCGTGGCTCTTTCCGGGCCAGGGAGCCCAGCGACCCGGAATGGGATTGGACCTTCTGTCTCGGTTCCCTGACCACCGCAACGCGTCCGACCGCGTGTTGGGCTACTCGATCCGAGACGTGTGCGACGGCACCATCAGCGGCGGCCTTCGCAGGACCGAATACGTCCAGCCCGCCCTATTCGTCGTCGAATATTTGGCCTTTCTGGCCCGGATGGACTCCGAACCGGCTCCGGCGTTCCTGGCAGGCCACAGCGTCGGAGAGTTGACGGCGTTGTGCGCTGCCGGGTGCTTCGGGTTCGAGAGCGGCCTTCGGCTGGTGAAACGACGCGGGGAACTGATGGGCCAGGCCGCCGGTGGGGCGATGGCTGCGGTGGTAGGACTGGCGGCAGACAGTCTTGCCACAGTGCTGTCCCATGCGCAGGCCGATGACGTGGATGTGGCCAACTACAATTCGCCGGAGCAGACCGTGTTGTCCGGTCCGCGCGAGACACTCGACGCGCTCGCCACGCGGATACGCGCCGCCGGGGGCCGGTACGTGCCGCTCAACGTCAGCGCGGCGTTTCACTCCCGGTACATGGAATTGGCTTCTCGCCAGTTCGCCGCTGACCTCGCCGAGGTACGGTGCGCGCCGCCGCGGATCCCGGTCATCGCCAATGCGACTGCGCAGCCCTACCCCGACCGAAACATCGCCGACCTGCTGACACGCCAGATAACCGCGCCGGTGCGATGGCGGGACAGCATGCGCACCCTGGCCGCGCTCGGGGTGCAGGACATTGTCGAGCTCGGCCCTGGAGACGTGCTGACCCGGCTGTGGGCGGCGTGCTCTTCGGATCGGGAGAACGCCTCCGAAGGCGGTACGCCCTGCCCCACCGCGTCCTCGCCGCTAGGCCCGCTCAGCCGGCAGCCCCACCTACCGGCGCCAGCACCTGCGACCCGCCCGCCCGCAACCACACCACCACAACGGTCGGCACGGCCGAGCACCGCGTCCTTGGGGTCGGCCACGTTCCGGCGCGACTTCGGCGTGCGGCATGCCTATCTCGCAGGATCGATGTACCGGGGCATCTCCTCGGTCGACCTGGTCGTCCGGATGGCCAACGCCGGGTTGCTGGGATTCTTCGGCACCGGCGGACTGCCTAAGACCGAGGTGGAAACCGCCATCGGCCAGCTTCGGACGGCGCTGGGCGACACCGGGCTGTTCGGCATGAACCTGCTGTACGACATCCGTCGCCCGGCGGCGGAGAGCGCGATGGTGGACCTCTATCTCCGTCACGACATCCGTTTCGTCGAGGCAGCCGCCTACACCGCGATCACCCCGGCGCTGGTCCGCTTCAGGCTCCACGGCGCTCACCGGGGACCAGGAGGCCGGCCGGTGGCGCCGCGACGAGTGCTGGCGAAGGTGTCGCGGCCGGAGGTTGCCACCGCGTTCATGAGCCCGCCACCGAAAGAAGTGGTGGATCGGCTGGTGACGCAGGGACTGCTCACAGAGCAGGAAGCCGCGGTCGGTCACGAACTGCCGGTGAGCGAGGACGTCTGTGTCGAGGCCGACTCCGCGGGCCACACCGACGGCGGCGTCGCCCTGACGCTGGTACCGAGCTTCACGCGGCTGCGTGACGCCCTGGTGCGCCGGTACAGCCGTCCGGTCGACATCCGGCTCGGCGCCTCCGGTGGCCTCGGCGCGCCGGAGGCCGTCGCTGCGGCGTTCGTGCTCGGCGCGGACTTCGTCGTCACCGGCTCGGTGAACCAGTGCACCGTCGAGGCGGGCACGTCAGCACTGGCAAAGGACATGCTGGCCGATCTTGATGTGCAGGACACCACCTACGCTCCCGCCGGCGACATGTTCGAGCTGGGTGCACGGGTGCAGGTGATGCGCAAGGGCACCCTGTTCGCGGCTCGGGCCAACAAGCTCTACCAGCTGTACCGCAACCATGGGGGCATCGAGGACCTCGACGCGCGTACCCGGGCAACCTTGGAGAGCAGTTGTTTCGGTCAGCCTCTCGAGGAGGTCTGGGAACGGATTCGGCAACGTCACCAGGCCAGAGGTGACACCACCGACATCGCACGCGCCGAGGCAGCTCCCAAGCTGCGGATGGGGATGGTGTTCCGTCAGTACTTCGTGGACAGCACCATCGCGGCGATGGACGGCACGGTAGAGGACAAAGTGAACTTCCAGGTGCACTGCGGCCCAGCGATGGGCGCCTTCAACAGGTTCGCCGACGAGACCGGACTCGGTCCGTGGCGAAAACGTCACGCCGACACCATCGCGGAGGCACTGATGTCCGGCGCCGCGGATCTGCTGGGTCGGCACACGGGTGGGACGAGCATCCCGGTCGACGGCACCGTCCCCTAGCCTTGCCCAGGCGTAGCTGCCAGCAGGCCGGCACGGGTGTGCACACTATTGCGCGCCCCACGTCGCGGACCTCGGCATACAGTCGGCCAGGCCCTGGGACCGGGGCTGCCGGTGTACCCCTCAGACGAGGTGACCATGAGCGAGAGCACCCAGGTCGAAGCCCTGACGTCGTCGCAGTTCGTCGACCGGTATTTGACCTGGCGCCAACCGGTGGTGGTCCGCGGTGCCGCCGCAGCGTGGAACTGGGCACCCGAATGGGATTTCGCAACGTTGACCAGACGCTTCGGCGAACACAGGGTTCCGCTGTACGACTCCCTGTTCAGCCTCTACGGCGTGTCGACCTTCGGCGAGTACGTCGCACGGCATATCGGCGTCACCTCCCCGGCCGCCCCGCCTTATCTGCGCTGGTACGCCCGACAGAACGCCAGCCGACTCCCCTGGGCCGACACGGCCTTCACGGCTCTGGCCGACGACTGGAGCATGCCGTCCTGGCTGCCCGATTCGGGCTATGTCTTCCCGCGGTTGCGGGGTCCGGCCGACGCTGCCCGGGATCCGTTCCCTGCCAAGGGGATCTTTGTCTGCGGCGCGCAGGGACGTACCCGGCTGCACGTCGACCCGTGGGCGAGTGACGCCTGCCTGTGCCAGACGACCGGCCGCAAACGGGTCATGCTGTTCAGGCCCGACTCGCTGTCACTGCTCAGTCGCGACGGTAAAAGGAACGACCTGGTCGATCTCGACCAGCCTGACGCGTCCGCGTTTCCGCACTGGCGGAACGCCGCGGTGGAACTGGACGTGGTGCTCGAGCCGGGCGACTGCATCTACATCCCGGCCGGGTGGCCGCACGCCGCCATCGCCCTCACCGACAGCGTCTCGCTGACCTGGAACTTCGTCCACGAGGTGCACGACGCCGACTTCAGCCGCTACCTGTCCTCCGGCGGCGCGGACGACGTGACGGTCCGCTACTTCACCGCTGCGGACCTGCGCTGACGGCAGGCGCCCGCGCCCGGGTGCCCCGGCCTGTCCCGCGAGCTGCCCGGCGGGTGTCGGGTGGTCACGAGGTGGTCCGAGCACGGGCGTTGAGGTCGCTCAAACAGGCACGCCGCGCGGCGGCAGGTGACCGGCGGCGTCGACCCGGAGGCCGCCCGCGCGAGCACTGCCCCGCCTAACCTATGGCCTCCCCTGCGCCGACCCGACGGGCGTCGTCGCACCGATGAGGAACCCGGTGAGTTCCTCGTTGACCCGTTCCGCATCGGTGAAGCAGACGAAGTGCCCAGAGTTCGGCAGTTCCACGTATCGGGCATCGGGTATCGCCCCGTGCATGAAGTGCCCGGTCTTGACCCCGACCACCGAGTCGTGCCGGCCCTGCACCACCAAAGTCGGCACGCTGATGTCCGGCAGTCGCCCGCTCAGGTCCTGCTCCGTGAACAGGCTCAGGTACTTCAGCCCGGTCTTCGGGTCCATGCTCTCGCAGCGCAGCAGCAGTGCTGTCAGCTCCGCGGCGGTGGCCGGGTCGATCCGGCCGCCGCCGTCGTTGATGGCCCCAAAGTCCTCCGCCAGGACCTCGGCGAGTTTGTCTATGCGGCCCTTGCGGTTGGCGAACTTGTAGGAGCCGCCTAGCAGGCTCAGGGACAGCACCTGTTCGGGATAGCGCAACGTGTAGTACTCGGCGAAGATGGAGCCCACCGAGGCGCCACCCACGTGAACGGGCTCGGTGATGCCCCGCTCGGCCAGCACGGCACGCTGCAGCTCGGCGACACCGTCGAGGGTCAACGCCGAGGGCACCCGGGTGCGTCCGACGCCTGGTTGGTGGATGACGATGACGCGGAACCGGTCGGCCAACCCCGCCAGCTGCGGGGCGAACATGCCGGCGCCGACGTTGAACGGGTGCATCAGCACCAGCGTCGGCCCGGAGCCGACCTCGAACACCTCGACAGTTCCCTCGGCGACCTCCAGCAGGTGGCAGGCGACCGCAGGGCATATCTCGCGCAGCACCCCGAGGTTGTCGTCGCCGGGCGTGTAACCGGGACGGCGCAGCGATTGACCCAGCTCGGTCAGCTGCCGCCCGAACCACGTCGGCAGCGAGGCGGCAACCGGACGGTAGCGCGCGTCTTGGGCGACGACGCCGGGTGGTGACTCGCGGGTCAGGTTCGGCGCCGAGACCGTGCCCGATGCCGCCGTTGCGATCTGCCGTCCCACCCGGCGCGCCGTCACGGCATCCATGCCCACCGGCACGGCGAGCCGAACGCACCGGTCCCTGCTCGGATGGGCGCCGCCGCCGGACAGGTGTGGTCCGCCCCGTACCCCCGTGGTGTCGTAGAGCCATGCCAGGAACGAGGCGACCGACTCGGTCAACTCGGCGAACCGCGGCATGGCGGCCACGTCGAGCAGGACGCAGTGCGCGCCGTCGGTGCCGACGACCGGCAGCCCGGCCTCGGTCAGCGGCCCGCGCAGCGCACGCACGGCCTCGCAGCGGCGAAGGACCCCATCCCAGACCACGTCTGCACCACGAAGTGCGGTTCGGGCCAGCGCCCGATCGAGTCTGCCGATGTCAGCACCGTGCAACGCCTGGTCGGCGCGGATCCGCTCCCCCAGTGCCGGGTCGCGGGTGGCGATGAGGCCCCCGGAGGCGAGCCCGAAGTCCTTGGACAGGCTGAGGGTGAGCGCATCGGCCAGGGACGCCATCTCGCGGAGGACAGCCCAGGGGTCACGGCCGACCTGGCCCGCCTCCCGCTCGACGATGGCCGCGACGTTGTCGAGCAGACGAGTGGCATCCAGCACCAGCGGCACACCTCGCGCGTGCAGCCGTTGAGCAACAGATCGCAGGTTCGCCAGCGACATCGGCTCGCCACCGCAGGCGTTGGCCCCGGGTTCGACCACGACGAACGCGATTTGCTCGGCGTGCTCGACGAGAGCAGCGTCCAGCACGGCCAAGGGAAGGTCGCCGGCGAAGTCCACTTCCGGGGCCGGTGGATGCACCAGCGCGACCGGCGAGAACCGGCTCTCGGCGAGCGCGACCAGCCAGGTGGGGAAAACCCCGTTGTGCAGCACGACGCCACGTCGGCCCGCCCAGGCACGGCAGAGCAGGCGCTCGGCGGCGCGCCCGCTGGCGGTGGGAAGGACGGTGGGGAACGGCAGCCAGGGCACCTCCATCCGGTCCGGCTGGATGTCCAGGCTGTCAAGCAGCTTCCGCTGCCGGGTCGCGATCCAGGGGTCCTGCCGCTCGGCCCAGGAGTCTGTGATCAGGTCGACGCCGATCACGTCCGGGCTCAATCGCAGGACGTTCCAGTCGGCGGCGGCCAGGGGCGAGTCGGCTTGCGCCGCAGATGAGGGCCGGTCCTTCAAAGCGGTGTCGTGCCGGCGATCGGGGTTCCTGTCGTCGTCACCGGTGACGCCGTCGGTGCTCGCGGGGCGGCCGGCGGCTCGCTGCTCAGGGGAGGCGATCATCAGGAGCACCTCCTCGACCGAGCTGGGCCTGGCCACGGGCTGGCACAGGTAGATCGGCATCTCGATCGGACGGAACTTGCTCTTGAACTGGTAATTGCCGGCGCCGCTGACCCCGGCCTCGCTCAGTCTGCTCAGCGCCCTGACCGCGGCAGGCGAGGCGTTGTCGGACTGACCTACCTGCACGCCGAACGTGGCGCCGAAGCTGAAGATGGTGGCGCCTTCCGCCCGCACCGTGTCGATGATGTGCACGATCGTGAACTCGAGGCCGCCCAGCGGCATCTTCCGGCGGTAGAACTCGACGTCGAGCAGGTAGCCGAACTCACTGGCCATCCTGGTCACGACGACCGCCGCCATCAGGTCACCGTTGAGCCGGGTGAGGAACAGTCGGTGCGCGTCGGGCAGCGCCCCCCGGGCGAGGTCCGATCGGACGCGCGAGACGTAGCGGTTGACGTGCTTCTTGCCGGCCGTCCATTCGTCGACGAGGCCCACGATGGCCGCGTCGGTCGCGGGGTGGGTTCCCGGCCGGTACTCGGTGACGTCGACGGCGCCCTGGCGGGTGAACTTGCTGATGTTGCCTCGGAGTCGTCGCATCCGGCCGCCCTCGATGGTGAACGAGGTCAGATCGGTCAGGTGCTGCACGACACCGAAGGGGGTGGCGGTGCAGGGCTGGCCGGCCAGTTCGGTGAGCCGGACCGGAGACAGGACGTTGACCCGCCGGGCCCGCGACGTCATGTACTGCGCGAAGCGGTCGACCACAGGGATGCGGGCCTCCTCGGGCCCGGTGTAGCCCCACACCAGGGCCGCTCGTTCCGACCAGGCGAACTCGACGTACCCGCTGTGATCGGCGGGAACGAACAGGACCGGGGCGATGTCGCGTCCGGCCAGGCCGCTTTCCACCCCGTAGCTGGCATCGAGCGAGGCGACGGTCGCAGCGAGAGCGGGGTCCGCCGCCAGGTCCCGCTTGTCAATCACCGTGTCACCGTCCTGCCCCGCGACGTGGTTGTCGCCAACGGCGGTTTCGGTCACCGGCGCGACCGGGGCATTGCCCAGCGATTCGGTGAGCATCCCGGTGAGCAGGTCCACGCTGTCGTGGTCGTACACCTGAGCCGCGTCGAGGACGGGACCCAACGCGTCGGTGAGGCGGTGAGTCAGGTCGAGTGTGAAGATCGAGTCCAAACCGAGGGCTCGCAGTGACCCGTCGTCGGTGAGGGTGGACGGGTCGAGGCCCAGCAGGTCGACCAGCTCGGATCGGATCGTACGGCGGATGCGCTCCGAGACGTCCTGCCCGCCACCGCCGCGGGTCCCGTGCTCCTCGACGGGCAGGATGCCGTTGGGGTGAGGACCGGCGGATCCGGTGCCGTTACGACCGCGCAGCGAGGTGGACGCCGGTGCCGGCTCGAGGGCGATGGCGGTGATGGCTGCCGCACGGTGGCCGTTGTCGAGCGAGGGCCGAGGGCTCGCGGGTGGGGCGGCGGCGCCCCGCGTCACCGCGCTCGGCGCGACCACGCCGGCCGCCGCATCGGTGTACCAGTACGTCGTTCGGGCGAGCGCGAACGTCGGCAGCGGCGCCCGGCGGGGACGTACCGCCCACTGCCGGTCCCAGGCGACGTCGTGCCCGGTGAGGAAGGAGTGGACGAGCTGCGCCACCAGCCCCTGCCTCTGCGGTGAGTCGAGGGTTGTCACGGCGGGGTGGTCGACGCGCCGGGCGGCGGCCCGCAAGGCGGCGACGAGGTCGGCGCGGTCGGCGGTGTGCACGACCAGGCGGCTGGGGTGTCCGTCGCGGCCGGTCTGCAGGGTGTAGGCGACGCTGGCGAGGTCGACGGGCTCCGTGCTGATGTGTTCTGCCAACCGGCTCGCATAGTCCGCGAGCCGGGCGGGATCAGGTGCGGACAGCGGAAAGGCCAGCGGGCCGTCGGCCGCCGGCGCGGGGAGCGTCGGGGGCTGTTCCACCACGACGTGGGCGTTGGTGCCACCGAAGCCGAAGGAGCTGATGCCGGCCCTCAGGACGGGCGCCTGCCAGGCGGTGAGCTGATCGGTGATGGTGAGGCTGGTGCCGGCCAGTCGGATGTGGGGATTGAGTTCGGACAGGTGCAGGTGAGGCGGCAGGTGCCGGTGGCGCAGCGCGAGGAGGGCCTTGAGCAGGCCGGCGATCCCCGCGGCTGCCTCGAGGTGGCCGATGTTGGTCTTGACCGAGCCGACGGCGAGCTGTTGCCCGGCGCGTCGCACGGGAAAGGCCTTCTTGATGCCCTCGATCTCGACGGGGTCACCCAGCCTGGTGCCCGTGCCGTGGGCCTCCAGGTAGGAGATGTCGTCTGGGTCGAGGCCCGCGTCGCGGTGGGCGGCGGTCAGGACCTCGGCCTGCGCTCGAGGGTTGGGAGCTGTCAGCGAGGCGGCCCTTCCACCATGGTTGACCGCGCTTCCCCGGATGACCGCGTGCACGTGGTCGCCGTCGGCAAGGGCCCGCGCCAGGGACTTGAGCACCACGGCGCCGGCGCCTTCTCCGCGGACGTAGCCATCCGCGGCCTTGTCGAACGTGGCGCACCGACCGTGTGGGCTGAGCATGCCCGCCTCGGTGAAAGCGGTGAACAGGCCGGGGGTGAGCAGGACGGAAACCCCACCGACGATGGCGGTGTCGCACTCGCCGCTGCGCAACGCTCGGACGGCGCGGTGCAGGGCCACCAGCGAACTGGAGCACGCGGTGTCGACGGCCTCGCTGGGGCCACGCAGATCCAGCAGGTGCGACACCCGGTTGGCCAGCACGGCGTGCGACAGGCCGGTGGCCATGTGCGCCCGGACCGGGATGCCGTCGAGGGTCATCAGGTCCTCGTAGTCGTGGGTCGATACGCCCACGAAGAGCCCTGTCAGGGTGCCCGCCAGGGATGCGGTGGCGTGTCCGGCGTTGGCGATCGCCGACCAGACGCAGTGCAGGAAGAGACGCTGCTGCGGGTCCATCAGCGCGGCTTCCTTGGGCGAGATGCCGAACAGGGTGGCGTCGAACTCGCCGACCTGGTCGAGGAAGCCACCGACCAGGTGGCGGGTGCGGGGGTCGGCGAGCAGCGCCTCGCGGTCTTCGGGAACGTGTCGGACCAGGTCGTGGCCGGCGGCGAGGTGGCGCCAGAAGGTGTCCAGGTCGGGTGACTTGGGCATGATGCCCGCCATGCCGACGACGGCGATGTCGCGGACGCTCTCGCTGGCGGTTGAGGTCGTTGGCGCCGCGTCAGCAGCCGGTGTGGCGCGACGCTCGGTGTGGAGGTAACCGGCGAGTGCCGCCAGGGTCGGGTGCTCGAAGAGGACCGTCGGCAGTATCTCGAGGTCGTAGATCCGGTTGATCTGCTCGGTGAGCTGGGACATGGAGATCGAGTCGAACCCGAGGTCCATGAGCTCGGTGTCGATGTCGACGTCCTTGGCGTCGACGAGCAGGAACGACGCCGCCAAATCGCGCAGTGGCTCCAGCGCGTCTGGTTGGTGCGTGTCGCGGGACGCGTCAAACGGTACGGCTCGGGGCGGCGCCGCAGCGGCTGGCGGCCCTCCCAAGGGCGTGGACGGTTCGGGATCGACGAGTTTTTCGACCACGACGACTGCGGGGTCCCGGCCGGCGAGCAGGGTTTCCAGCACGGCGGTTGCGGTGTCGGAGGTCATCGGGACCATTCCGAAACGGCTGCGGAGCCGATCGAGGACCGCCGCAGGCACACCCATGCCGCCGTCGGCCCACAGCGGCCAGCCGATGGACAGTGTGTGGCCGCGGCGGCGTCCTGCGGCGACCCACGTCGTTCGGGTGGACGCAAACGCGTCGAGGAAGGCGTTGGCATAGCTGTAGTCGACCTGTCCGGGGTTGCCCACGGTCGCCGCGACGGAGGAGAACAGAACGAAGAAGTCCAGCGGGTCCTCCGCTGTAGCCTGGTCGAGGGCGAGCGTGCCGGTGAGTTTCGGGGCGAGGACCTCGGCGATCTGCGCGGGCGTCTTGTCGACGAGGCGGGCGTCGCGGATGACTCCGGCGCAGTGCACGATTCCCCGCAGCGGCCGGTGGCGGCGGGCGTCGGCGAGCGCCTGCGCCAGCGCTGCCGGATCAGCGACGTCGCAGCGCAGGTGACGCACGGTCACTCCCGGCCGGCGTAGAGCGCTGATCCGGTCGGCCTGATCAGCGGTGAGGGCGGAGCGGCCGAGCAGGATGATCTCCGTCGCGCCGCGGGCCGCCAGCAGCGCGGCGATGTGCAACCCGAGTGCGCCGGCCCCTCCGGTGACGAGGTAGGCGCCGTCGGGCCGGACCCAGCCCGGACGGGCGGGGACGGGCCGGTAGGTGCGCATCGCGCCGACCAGGCGGCGACCGGCGCGGTGTTCGACGTCGTCGTCCGTTCCATGGCGCAGTTCGCCCAGGATCTGCCCGGCGGCCGCCGCCGGGTCGTCGGAGGCGACACAGATTCCGGCGCACCCGGTCTCAGCGGTGAGGGTGCGAAGCATCCCTGTCATCGCCGTCAGGTGGGGTTGCTGCTCGGGGTGATCGGACACACGCGCGCACACCACACGGGGCCGGTGGTTGGCGGTGAGCAGGACGACCACGGTTTCCAGGACGTGATGGAACGTCGAGGTCGGGTCGGCGAGGCCGTCGACGTGATCGCGTCCGATGTACGTCACGGCTGCGGGGGCGCGACCGGCGGCCACGAGCTCCGCTGCGATCCTCGCGGCCGTCTCGGGCTCAGCGACGGTGACCTGGACTCCCGAGCCGAGCATTCTGTCGCGCAGTTGGGCGCGCACCGCGCAGTCGACGGCGCCCACGATCAGCACGGAGTCGATGGGGAAGGTGGCGTCACCGAGTGGGCCAGGGCTCAGCTCACGCCGTTCGTACTCGACGCGGGTGGTGGGCCGTGGCGCCGTGTCGTGCTCGTCGATCCAGTAGGCGACAGGCCGCAGCGGAGTGTTGGGTAACGGCGTCGGGGGTGTGGGCGTCGACCAGAGCACCGACCACGGCACGGTGGTCCCGGCGACCCACAGTGCGGCCAGCGTCGACAGGTCCCGTGCGGTGAGGGCATCGGCGAGGTCGCCGGCGGTCGCGTCGCCGGTTCGGACGAGCCCGGGTGCGGCTTCGCCGGCGACGTAGGCACGCAGTGCGGTGACAAGCGCGGGCACGTCGGCGCAGATGACGGCGAGTCGTTCACGGAACGCTCGCCGGCGAGTCTGGCTGGTGCAGGCCAGCGCGGCCAGGGGCGCCGGATCGGACTGTTGCTGCTCGGCGAGCAGCCCGGCGAGCTCCACGAGGCGGGACGCATCCGGTGCCGACAACACGACGAGGTGCTCGTCGTGGCTCGGGCTCCACGTGGTGGGCGCAGCGACGTACTCCTCGACCACCAGATGGGTGTTGGCGCCGCCGGCGCCGAAGGAGCTGACGCACGCCGTACGTGGCGCACCGGACGGCCGAGCCGGCCACGGCCCAGTGGCGCGCACCGGCGCGATCCCCCCGAAGTCGATCTTCGGGTTGGGGGTATGCAGCGAGGCGGTCTGCACCAGCGTGCGATGACGCAGTTGCAGCAGGACCTTGGTGAGGCCCGCGATGCCCGCCGCTCCCTCCAGGTGACCGATGTTGGCCTTGACCGACCCGACGGCACAGCCCTCGGGTGCGTCACCGAGCAGGGAGAACGCACGGGACAAGCCGGCGATCTCGATCGGGTCGCCGAGTTCGGTGCCGGACCCGTGGGCCTCGATGTAGCCGATGTCGCGGGGGCGCACACCTGCCCGGCGCAGCGCGGCGGCAACCACCGCGCCCTGGGCGTGAGGATTGGGCACGGTGTAGCCGCTGGTCTTTCCTCCGGCGTTGACGGCAGAGCCCCGGACCACGGCCCAGATGGTGTCGCCGTCGGCGATCGCGTCGGCCAGCCCTTTGAGCAGGACAGCGCCGACGCCCTCGCCGGGAACGTAGCCGTCGGCTCGGTCGTCGAAGACCTTCAGCTGGCCGTCTGCCGCGAGCATGTTGCGCGAGCCGAGCGCGATGTGGTGCAGCGGGTGGGCGATCAAATTGACGCCGCCGGCGAGCGCCATTCGGCATTCGCCACGTCGGATGCTCTCGCACGCCAGGTGCACGGCGGTCAGCGACGAGGAGCATGCCGTGTCCACGGCGAGGCTGGGTCCGCTCAGGTCCAGGGTGTAGGAGACCCGGTTGGCGATGGACCAGTACGCCGAATGGGCGCCGTTGGCGGAGCCTCTGACCCACGCCATCGCGCCGAGCTCGCCGTAGCCGCCGTACATGGCACCGGCGAACACGCCGGTGGACGGCTCGTGTCGTTCGCCGAGGTAGCCGGCGTTCTCCAGGACCGTCCAGCACGTCTGCAGGAAGAGCCGTTCCTGCGGGTCGATGTCGACGGCGTCCTTGGGAAGCACCCCGAACAGGGCGGCGTCGAATCCGGCCACGTCGTCGAGGAATCCCCCCCACCGCTGGTATTCGCGCAGGCCACGCTGCGGGTCGGTGGTCTGCCGCCAGTCCCACCGCTCGGCGGGGACCTCGCTGATGCCGCGGCGGCCGGCGGCCAGGTTGGCCCAGAACGTGGTCAGGTCCGGCGCGCCCGGGTACCGGCCATCGACTGCGATCACCGCGATCGGCTCGTCCGGCGCTGCCGCCCTCGGGATGGCGGCGTGCGACGGGCCATCGGACGTGCCGGCGGATCGGCCGGTCGACACGGGATGGTCCGGGATCGAAGGGGCGAGCCGCGTGACCATGGCCTCGGGGTGGTCGGCGAGCAGCCGTGCCGCCAGGCGCGCGAGGGTGGTTTCCTCGAACAGCAGGGTGGAGGGCAGTGGACCGAGGTGGCCGGTCAGGTGGTCGAGCAGCCTGGTCCCGATGATCGAGTCGACGCCGAACTCTTCGAAGGTGCTGTGCTCGTCGAGGTCGTCGAGGTCATGACCCAGCACCTCGGCGAAAACACCTCGGACGTAGCACAGGGCGTCGGCGGGTGTCACGCGGGCGCGACGGTCGACGGGATCGGCGGCCGCCGTGGTGGGCACGGCGGTTGGCATCGGGCGGGCAGGGGCGGCCGGCGCCGCGGCCGGTGCCCCGCCGATGCCGAAATGGGCCAGACCGGCGGGGGTGGCGTCGATGACCAGGGCCTGTGGTATTCCGGCGGCCAGAATCCGATCCAGCGCCTCCATCGCGAGGGAGGAATCGAGCGAGCGGATCCCGTCGGCGGCGAGCAGCGATCGGTGTCGGTCGTCGCTGACGGCTCCGGTACTCCCCCAATACCCCCAGTTGATGACGGTCGCCGGCAGACCAGAACGGCGCAGCGACGTGGCGTAGGCGTCTTGGAAGGTGCTCGCGGCGGCGTAGTTGGCCTGCCCGTCCGCGTCGATGAACGACGCCGCGGAGGAGAAGAAGACCAGATGCTGCAAGCGGCGACCCGCGAGGCCCGCCGCAAGGGTCACACTGCCGGCGACCTTGGGAGCCAGTGCGGCTTGCAGGTCCGCGTCGGTGAGGTTGCCCAGGCGCCGGTCGCGCAGCACCCCGGCGCTGTGGAACACGCCAACCAGCTCGCCGTGGCGGTCAGCCTCGGCCAACGCGGCGGCCACCGACGCGGGATCGGCGACGTCGCCGCGCACGTACACCGCGTGTCCGCCGAGGTCACCGACGTCCGCCTGGGCCCGCCGGATCGCAGCGCCGGCTTCGCGGCGGCCGAGCCACACGAGCGTCGCCCCGACGCTGCGGGCAAGATGCCGGCTGACCACGTGGCCGATCCCGCAGGCCCCACCGACCACCAGGTACACGCCGGGCCGGTAGGGCGGGCGGGCCTTGGCCGGTGTGGTGGGCACGAACGACCGGACCAACCTGCGCCCGTCGCGTAGGGCCACGAGCCGATGGCTGCCGTCCTCGGCCGCGATCGCCGCGGCATCGACGGTCGAGGTGTCCGCGCCAACGTCAAGGCAGGTCACGCGCCAGGCGGGCTGCTCGGCGGCGATGGTGCGGGTGAGGCCTATGAGGGCCGCCGCGTGTGGGCGTACCCGTTCGTCGGGCGACGCGCCCACCGCCGCGTCGGTGACGACGGTGAGGTGGATACGGTCCTCGCCTCGTCCGTGGCACAGTAGGCTGCGCACGATCCCGAGCAGGAAGCCAGCGCCGTGGTCGTGGCCCGGCCGCTGGTCGGAGTCGTCTTCCGCGATCAGGTGGATCCGTTCGACGGTCGCCACGAGTGCCTCCCAGCCGGGTGGCGGCACGGCGGCGAAGGGCAGAAGGACGGCGTTGGCGGCGGGCTGCGCGGTCAGGAGGTCCTCGGCCAACGGGCGTCCGGCGGGGCGGCAGAACACGACGACGTCTCCTGTGGCGGGGCTGGCCTCGGGCGCGGATCCAGCTGGCCGCCATGCCGGGACGAAGACCTTTCCCTCCAGCGGGTCGATCGGGAACAGGGTCAGACCGACCACGGTGGCAACGATCAGGCCGTTGGCGTCGGTGAGGTCGATGTCGAAGCGCAGGTGGCCCCGGCGTCGGACCACCGCGTGACGGGCCAGGCTCGGGTCGTGGTGCAGGTGGATGGCGGAGGTCGCCACGGGCAGCACCGGTCCGGCCGTGTCGCCGACGAGGACGGCGGTGGCTTGGAAGGCTGCGTCCACAACGGTGGTGACGGCCTCAGCGGCCGGGGGATGGAGGTCGACCAGGGCGCTGTCGCGGCCGACGCACAGCCCACGCAGCAGACGGAACGTGGCACCGTAGCGCATGTCCGCGCGGTCGAAGTCCTGGTAGAGGGCATCGACGTCGACCCGGTCGGGACAGTCGCGCCGAAGCGCCGCGATGTCGAGCGTCACCGGCGCCGCCTGCGTGGGCCGGGCGACGGTTCCGGTCGCGTGCGGTGTGTCCGGATCTCCCAGCGTGAAGGTCCACCCACCGGCCGACGGGGTCAGGCTGACCGGCAGCCGGCATTCACGGTCGACGGGGAAGGGACGCCGCCACCGCAGGGCCGTCAGGCGTACCGGGTAGCGGGGTTCCCGCAGTCGGGCGAGCGCGTCGGCGACCAGGGCGACGGTCGCGGCGCCGGGCAGCAGCGGACGGCCCGCGATGACGTGATCGGCGACCAAGGGGTGCCGTGGGTCGAGCTGCACGGCCCCGTCCGGGGCCGGTTGCGGCGCGGCGGTTGTGGGCGCAGCGGGCGTCGGCGGGCGGTGGCGCGCGGGCGAGAACGGGTACGTCGGCAGCGGTATCCGCCGTGTCGTGGCTGCGGCGAACCAACCCGACCAGTCCATGGACCTGCCCTCGACAAAGGCGCGGGCGGCCTGCTCGGCGTCGGTCACGGCGATCAGTGTGCCTACCCCGAGGGCTGCCACCGGGCTGGTGGCGACGAAGCAGCCCTGCGGCCTGTCGCCTCGGGCCAGCGCCGTGAGCTTCGCCCTCAGGTCGGCGATGTCGTGTGCCACCACCGCCGCGCGTGCCCGCAGGTGGCGCCTGCCGCGGGCCAGGGTGAAGGCGACGTCTTCAAGGGCCAACTCGGGTGTGAGCGCGGCGGCGACGTCGCGGACAAGGGCCGATCTTTCGGCGTCGGTGCGCGCGGACAGGACGACGGCCTCGGCGCGTGCGGTCTGCGGCGAACGCGGGCGCGGCGGGGGCGCCTGCCCCACCACCAGGTGACAGTTGGTGCCGCTGAAGCCGAAGCTGGACACGGTGGCGATGCGGGTGCCGGATCTTCCCACCGGCCACGGCCGGCCGGCGGGCACCGGGAACAGCGGGCTGCCGGAAAAGTCGATCTTCGGGTTCGCCTCGGCGTAGTTGGCAGTGGGAGCGATCTCGCCGTGCCGCAGCTGCAGCAGGACCTTGATCAGTCCGGCTACCCCGGCGGCCATCGTGGTGTGGCCGATGTTGCCCTTCACCGAGCCCAGGGCGCACCAGGCCTGGTCGCCGGCCCCGCCGGCCCCCAGAACCCGGCGGAGCGCGGCGAACTCGATCGGATCGCCCAGCGGGGTGCCGGTGCCGTGCGCTTCGACGTACGTGATGTCCTCCGGGTTGACACCCGCGTCGGCGTGCACCCGGCGCAACAGCGCGGCCTGCGAGTCCGCGCTGGGGGCGGTGATGCCGTTGGTGCGGCCGTCCCCGTTGACGCCACTGGCCTTGATGACGCCCAGGACCTGGTCACCGTCGCGCACCGCGTCGGTCAGCCGTTTGAGCACGACCACACCGACGCCTTCACCCAGGACGATGCCGTCGGCGGAGGCGTCGAACGGTGCGCTGGTGCCGGTGGGCGACAACATGCCGACCTGGCTGGACCGAACCTGCAGCGACGGGGTGAGCATCAGCGCGACACCACCGGCGACGGCGACGTCCGTCTCGCCGGTACGCAGGCTCTGCGCGGCGAGGTGCACCGCCACGAGCGACGAGGAGCAGGCGGTGTCGACGGCGACGGCGGGACCACGCAGGTCGAGTTGGTAGGCGATGCGTGCCGCGAGGATCGAGCTGGAGCCGCCGAGGAACGCCGAAGCGGTGTCGGCCTTCCCGCTGGCGCGCAACTGGTCGGCGTAGTCGCCGGGTGCGCATCCGACGAACACCCCGCATCGCGATCGTTCCACGGCGTCCCCGGCGTAACCCGCCGCCTCCAGCGCCCGCCACGCCTCGGTGAGGAACAACCGTTGTTGAGGGTCGGTCTGCGCGGCCTCCAGCGGCGACATGTTGAAGAAGCGGTGATCGAAGGAGTCGACCTCGTCGAGCATCGCCGCCCAGCGACTGTAGGTCCGGCCCTCCGCGGTCGGATCGGTGTCGAAGACGGCGTCGACATCCCAGCGTGCCGGACCGACCTCAGCGATGGCGCTGTGTCCGCTGGACAGGTTGGCCCAGAACTCGTCGAGGTTGCCGGCCCCGGGCCACTGGCCCGACATGCCGATCACGGCGATGTCCATCTGACCGCCTGCGGGTGGCTGCTCAGGGGCCGATGATGTCGGACCGGGCCGGGCGTCGCTGGTGTCGGTGCGGGACCTGCCGGCCTCGGTCCGGGTCTCCGTGCCGGACTTGTGCTCGGGCGGGGTCCTCACGGGCGCGTCGGTGACCGTCACGGGCGCGAGCCCGATGGTGCTCCCCTGCGCGGCGTGCGGTGCCGCCAATGTGGGGGCGGCTGCCGCGGGAGCGCCGCCCCCTGGGGCGGACGGTCGGGGTTCGGCCCGCACCGACTGCACCAGTGACTGTCGGGCGGCGACGGTGGTGAGGACGTGCTCGGTGAGCCTTTCGATGGTCGGGTGGTCATAGACGGCGACGGACTCGATGTCGGTGCCGAAGGCGCGGTTGATGTGCAGCACCACGTCGACCGCGCCGATGGAGTCGAGGCC
Organism: Micromonospora luteifusca; assembly: GCF_016907275.1. Taxonomy (NCBI): domain Bacteria; kingdom Bacillati; phylum Actinomycetota; class Actinomycetes; order Micromonosporales; family Micromonosporaceae; genus Micromonospora; species Micromonospora luteifusca. The sequence continues at coordinate 5,912,154 of NZ_JAFBBP010000001.1, read as the reverse complement.
CATGTCGCTGAAGGTGCGGCTCGCGTCGAGTTCGGAGCGGTCCAGGTACAGCTGATCGGCCAGGGTTCGCACGACGACGTCGAGGACCTCGTCCCGCCTGACCGACGGGTGGGCAGCGGGTGGCGCTGGGGTCAGTACGGGTGAGGTGGCGGTGGGCGGCCGTAGTGGCGCCAGGTCGACCATCGCGGGCGCCGCCGGCACCACCGGCGCCGCGGGCAGGGGCTGCGCGACCGCGGGCCGGTACGTGTCTGCTCCGAGAAGGTCCGCGTGAGGCGCCTGCGCTGGCCGATGGTCGGGATGCGCCGGCGTGACCGCGGATCCGAGGCGGTCGCGGACCAGCTGCACCGCGTCCTCGCCCAGCACCCTGTCGTGCATGGCCAGTTCCACCTCGATGACGCTGGGGAGGCTGTCGAGGGTGGGTCGGGCCAGCTCGGCCTTGAGTTCCCGCAGCGCCCTGCCGGGCATGGCGGCGATGGCATGGGCCAGGTTGAGGGCGCTGGGGAGCACGTCCGCGGCGTCGGCGAACCGGACCTGGGCCCCGCGGCGCTCGAGCTCGTCACCGGCATAGGCACGTCCGGTGAGCAGCATCTCCGTGGCGAGGGCTCGCCCGAATCGGTGGGCGAGGATGTGGGTGGCTCCCATGCCGGGGGTGAAGCCGTACTTGAGGAAGTTGGCGGCGTAGGTGGCGGATCGTGACAGGACGACGAGGTCGGCGTAGAGGGGGAAGGCGAGACCTCCACCGGCGGCGTGACCGCCGACGGCGGCGATGACCGGCAGCGGGCAGGTGATCAACCCCTCGTAGACGAAGGACGCGTCGGTGAAGGTGCTGTTCTTCGCCGCCAGTTCCGCCAAGGCGCCGGGTTCACCTCCCATGCAGAACACCGGCGGTCCCCCGGTGAGCACGACGACGCGGACGTCGTCGCGGCGGGCGAGTTCGGTGAAGGACTCCTCGAGCCCGGCCAGCAGGGCATCGCTGAACATGTTGCGGTTCGCCTCGTCGCGCATCGTCACGAGCGCGATACCCGTCTCGGTGACGGTCAGGTCCACGGGCCCCTCCGGGTGTGTCGTCCTCGGTGGCGCGTCCTTGTCGCGGCGGTCCGCCGCCCAGGCGCCGAGCCAGCAGCGCTCCTCTGGCAGTGGTGTGGCGGGCAGGCTGATGCGGCGTCCACCGCGGGGATGGGAAGGCCAGGTCAGGCGTGCCCCGCGCACCCATCGGCTGGCCACCTCGCGCAGGTCGCCGGCGGCGAGCAGCTCGGCGATCTCAGGGTCACTCGGTGCCTCCTCCGGTGCGAGGCCCCGCATCCACCGGTCGGTGCCGGACAGCTCGGCCAGCTCGCGCAGACGGTCGAGCAGTTCGGGCACGGACGTCACGACCACCGCGGCTCTGGCGCGCATGGCGCGCCGCCCAGCGCTCAGGGTGTGTGCGATGTCGGCCAGGGTGGGTCCGGACGGGGCCGTTGCGGGGAACTCGCCGATGGTGAGGTCGACGTCGAGGGGAGCGTCGGTGCCGGTGAGGCGACCGAGGGTGGTGAGTGCCGCAGGGTCGAGGCCGAGGTCGGCCAGGGTGGCGTTCGGGTCGACGTCCTCGGGCGCGAGTCCGAGCAGGCTGGCGATCTCGGCACGGACCACGTCGAGATCCGCGACGCACGCCGCCTGCTGGTCGGTCAGTGCCGTGCGCAGCCGGGTGGCGAGAAGCTTCAATGTGGCCTCGTCCGGGGCGGACAACAGGATCAGTTCGGGCTGGCCGGTGCGGGAGAGGTGGCGGGGGCGGTGCGGAGGGCTCTGCACGATGACGTGGGCGTTGGTGCCTCCGGCGCCGAAGGCGCTGACACCTGCTCGCAGTACCCCGTCCGGTGATTGCCAGGGCGCCGTGCGCGTCTGCACGGTGATTCCCGTCGAGGCGAAGTCGATGTGTTCGTTGGCCGGCGTGGCGTGCAAAGACGCGACGAGCTGCCGATGGCGGATCTGCAGCAGGACTTTGCTCAGTCCTGCCACGCCTGCGGCCGCCTCCAGGTGCCCGATGTTGGACTTGACCGATCCGACGGCGCGGGTCACCGGCGGGGCACCGACGCCCGTGAAGGCCTTGTGCAGGCCGGCGATCTCGATGGGGTCGCCGACGGACGTGCCGGTGCCGTGGGCCTCGAGATAGGTGACGCTGGCGGGCGGGACGCCGGCATCGGCCAGTGCGGCGCGAATGAGGGCGGCCTGCGCGCCGGGTGCGGGGACGGTGAAACCGCTGGTGCGGCCGTTGTGATTGACGGCGGAACCGATGATGACCCCGGCGATGGCGTCGCCGTCGGCCACGGCCCGCGCCAGTGGTTTCAGGACGACGACGCCCACGCCCTCGCCCGGCACGTAGCCGGTGCCGCCTGAGCCGAAGGCGCGGCAGCGTCCGTCGTCGGACAGGAACCGGTCTGCGGCCAGTTGCAGGTACTTCTGCGGGTGTGGGGCGAGGTTCACTCCCCCGGCGAGGGCGACGTCGGATTCACCGCGTCGGATGCTCTCCACGGCCAGGTGCACCGCCACGAGGGATGACGAGCACGCGGTGTCGACGGCGAGGCTGGGTCCGGTGAGTCCGAAGCAGTAGGACACCCGGTTGGCGATCGCGGAGTGCAGGGCGGTCGGTGCGACCCCGTGCTCGTCGCGCAGCAGCTGGTAGTGGTTCCACATGACACCGGCGAACACCCCCACGCGGCTTGCGGTCAACGTCTCCGGGGGGTAGCCCGCGTCTTCCAGGGCGCGCCACGACTCGGTGAGGAACAACCGCTCCTGGGGGTCCATGTACTCGGCCTCCCGACGGGAGATGCCGAAGAAGGCAGGACTGAACTGGTCGATGTGGTCGAGGAATCCGCCCCAGCGGCTGTAGGTGCGCCCGGGTGCGCCCCGGTCCGGGTTAAAGAGCGGCGTGTGGTCCCAGCGGGCGGTGGGGACCTCGGTCACGCAGTCGCGCTCCTCGGCCAGGTTGCGCCAGAACTCGCGCAGGTCGGCGGCGGCTGGGTATCGCCCGGACATGCCGATCACGGCGACGGGTTCGCCATGGCCGCGGGACGGCTCGGATGGTGTCTGCGTCCTCTCCGGTGGTGTGCTCGGCGTGCCTCCGGTCGCGACGGCGCCAGGTGCGTCGACGCCGTACGTATCGTGCGGGCGCGCGTTGCCGTGCAGCACCCGTTCGATGGCGCTCGGGGCTCCGTGGGCGACCACGACGTGCGCCGCGGACGAGCGCAGCGCGAGGTCCAACGCTGCCAGACCCGCGTCGGTGGTCAGCGACACCAGGTCCGCATCGTGGTGGTCGGCGGCCCTCACCGCTCCCATGCCGCCGTCGACCCAGTGCGGCCAGGAGATCGACAACCGGGACAGCGGGTCCGCGGCGGCACGATGATCCAGGTAGGCGTTGGCGAAGGCGTAGTCGCTCTGACCCGGGTTGGCGATGACCGACGACAGTGACGAGAAGAACACGAGCAGTTCGGCCGGCTCGTCGGCGAGTGCCTGCTCGATCGCGCGAACGCCGTCAACCTTGGGGGCCAGCACCGGCGCGCACTGGGCGGGCTGCTTGCGGAAGTGCACCACGTCGTCGATGACGCCGGCGAGGTGGAAGACCGCGTGGAGTCGACCGTAGACGATGCGGGCGAGCTCGACCGCAGCGGCGAGCTCCTCGGCATCCGTGACGTCGGCTCGGGTGTACTGCACCTGCCCGCCGGACGACCGCCAGGCCGCGATGGCGGCGGTGAGGTCCTCGTCGGGGTCGCTGCGGCCGACCAGCACGACGCGGGCGTCGTATCGCTCGATCAGGTGAGCGGTCAGCAGCCGGGCCAGTCGTCCCCCACCACCGGTGACGAGGCAGACGGGCGCGCGCCGCAGCCGAGACGGCCGATCGGCGGTGAGGTGCTCGAGGGCGGGCGTCTCACGGAAGCCGCCGGTGTGACGGACCTCGGTGTGGTCGGTGTGGCCGGTCTCGGCGTTCACGATGCCGGCCAGGGTCGCGATGTCCTCTTCCGCGTCGAGAAGGACGGTCCGGCAGACCAGGACGGGTGTCTCGGCGGCGATGGTGCGGGCGAGGGCGGCCACGGCCTGCCGCGCTTGCGCACCCGGCCCGCCGTAGGCGAGGTAGTGCAGCGGGATCGGCCGGGTCGGGCGGGTGCCGAGCAGGGCCGCGGCCACAGATCGCAGCAGGTCGTGTGCGCGCGCCGCATCGGTCTCCGGGCGGGTGTGATGATCCAGGACGCATACCGCGACCGTCCCGGTGTCATCGCCGCGCAGCGCGGTGAGGTGTTCGTCCAGGGCCGCGGCCGACAGGTACCTACCGTCCGGGCCGGCGTGGACGACCTCCACGCCCCGGTCCCCTGCCGGCAGGGCGCCGAGCAGCTCATGGGCGTGGGCGCTGTCGGTGGCGAGGATCAGCAGCGGTGGTGAGGCCGACGGGCTCGACATCGGGGCGGCGCGCCACACCCGCCGGGCGACCAGGGTGGTGGCCGGCGCCGCCACCGTGGGCGTCGACGGTACGGCCGACGCCACGGGCGCAGGTGGGGCGGGGCGCACCGGAGGGCCGTAGGCTGCGGCGAGATGCTGGGCGAGCTCGGTGATGGTGCCGAACTCGAACAGCAGGGTGGGGTAGGTGCCGCCGTTGACGATGGCCTGCAGTTCGTCGCTGACCGCCAGCATGCTGACGGAGTCGAGGCCCTGGTCGTAGAAGCCGTGGGTGACGGAAACCTCGGTGGTCGGCCGGTCCAGCCGGCGACCCACCAGGACACGCAGGTGCTCGACATACGCGTCAGCGATGGCGTCGAGGGCGGAGGTTGCTTCGGCGTCGGATCGGGGTGCGGGCGTGGACGTCCTTGGTGAGGGCGTGCCACCGACGAGGTTGGTGATCAGCCCCGGCTGCCGGATCCTCTTGCAGGTCAGCTTGGTGAACTCGGCTACCAGGCCGCCGTCCGGGTCGTGGATCCGGTAGCTGTTGTGCATGACGTCGCCCGACGGGGCGTGGCTCTCCCGCTGCGGAACATGCACCAGGCAGCGCCGTCCACCCGGCCTGGGAATGCGGACCATCTCGATGGAGATGGGGATGAAGGGGGCATCAAGCACCGGCGTGCGCGCGAACGCCACCAGGGTCGACGCGTCGAGCAGCGCGGGGTGCAGGTGGAACAGATCCGCGTGTTCCCGGGTGGAGGCGTGCACGCTCAGGTCGGCGACGAGCCGTTCACCGTCGAGGTACATCGCGCCGAAGGCCTGCATGGGTGCCCCGTGCACGATGTCCTCGCTGCGGGCCTGGACATACAGGTCATCGACGTCACGGACGTGCTGCTGCCCGGCGAGCAGCGCGGTGGTGTCGACCCGGTCGTCCTCGGCGTGCTCGAGGTGCACTCGTGCGGTCATGTTCGGTCGCCACGACCCGACCGGTTGACCGTCCCGGCTCCTGCGGCTGGTGATCGTGACCCGACCCTCGTCAGCGTCGCTCGGATCGACGTGTACGTGCACCTCCCGGTCATACCCGTCGTCGGTGGCGATCGGTTCGGTAAACAGAACGTCGCGGACCACCACCGACTCGGGCGCTACCCCGCGCCCGGCGAGCGCGCGGTAGAGCACGTCGAGCAGCGCGACGCCGGGAAGCACGCTCACGTCGTGGACGCGGTGGTTACGCATGACGAAGTCCGTGTGGGACACCGTCAACCGGGACGACACCGCCGGAACAGGCATGCCTGCTTCCCTTCGGTTCAGCGTGGCGGTACGGAGACAGGGCGGGCCAGCTCGATCGCGGCAACCGGACACAGACGGAGCGCTTCCTCGACGCGTGGTAGCGATCCTGCGTCCACCTGCGACACGAGCAGTTGCACGACGCCGTCTCTCGGGGACTGGTCGAAGATGTCGGGAGCGACCGAGGCGCACATGCCGGATCCGCAGCACCTGTCCTGGTCGACGACCACCCGCGAGGGTGCACTCACCAGGTCACCGGCAACGAGTCGACGCCGAACAGGCCGACGGTGTTGGGGCGCAGGGGAACGTCGGAGACCGGCACGGACAGGCGCAGCGTCGGAAAGCGTTCGAACAGCATGCGGAAGACGACGTCGAGTTCCATCCGGGCGATCGCATGACCGAGGCACTGGTGGGCGCCGAAGCTGAACGCGACGTGGTTGCGGGCGGAGCGGCGTACGTCGAAGCGGTCGGGTTCGGGGAACGCTTCGGGGTCGCGGTTGGCGGCCTCGAGCACGAAGACGACGCCCTCACCGGCGCGGATGACGTCGTCGCCGACCGGGATGTCGGCGACCGCTGCCCGTTGGATGGGGTTCTGCACGATCGTCTGGTGCCGCAGGATCTCCTCCACGGCGATCGGCCAACCCTCGGGATCGGCCAGCAGCAGGTCGAGCTGGTCGCGGTGCTCCATGAGCGCGAATGTCCCCAGGCCGATCATGGTGGCGGTGGTCTCGTGGCCGCCGACCAGCAGGATGAGGGAGATGGTGACCAGTTCGTCGCGGGTCAGATTGCCGGCCTGCAGCTCTTCGACGACGAGCCGGCTGATCAGGTCGTCGCTCGGCGTCTGTTCCCGCTTGGCGACGAGCTCGGTGAGGTAGGCCATGATGGCGCCCATCGCGCCGAGCATCTGCTCCTGCGTGCTGGTGGTGTCGATCATGGCGCGGGTGTTGGTCTCGAAGACCTCCCGGTCCTCGTACGGCACACCGAGCAGTCCGCAGATCGTGCGTGAGGGAACGGGGAAGGCGAGATCGCGCACGATGTCGGCGGACCCGGCGCTGGCCATGTCGTCCAGGCACTGCCCCACCACGGACTCGACCTCGGGTCGCAGTTCCCGTGCCCGTCGAAGGGTGAAGTCCTTGCTGAGCATTCGACGGATTCGGTAATGAGCCTCCCCGTCGGCGCGCATGAAGGTGCCCTTCAGGGGAGACTCGAACGCTCCGGCGTAGAGGAACGGGTAGCCGGGAGCGGTCTCGTCCGCGCTCAGGCGTTCGTCGTCCAGCAGTCGGCGCACCTCGTCATGACCGGTGACGAACACCGCCGGCAGGCCACTGGGCAGCCGGACGCGGTGCAGCCGACGTTCCGCCTGCAGCTTCAGGTACGCGTGCGGCGGGTGGAAGGGACTGGTTCTGGTGGCGGGGAATTCACTGAGATGCTGCTGGTCGTCGATCATCTCGGTCATGCCGCGAGTCTGCGGACTGCGACGGCCCGCGCCCGCTCAATTGTGTGCACGGCTGGTGGGTTGGTCGGTGATGCCATCAGAGGCAGACCACGCCGAGCGTTTCAGGAGGCCTAGTGGATTTTGATGGCGTCGAGGGACTGCGCGCCGAGGGAGTCACCCGCGTCGACGGCAGGACGATGCTCGAACACGCCGGCGGTAGACAGCGGATCAAGGAGTTCGTCGAGTGCTTCCATCAGGCGGCTCTGGACGATGATCTTCTCGGCGAGATGTTCTACCGGGGCAAGCCGGCGCACACCGCACATCTGGCGGCGTTCTTCGAGGAGATCATGGGCGGACGTCAGGGATACACCGCACATCACGATGGCGTGGCCGGGTTGTTCCAGGCGCACGCGGGCCTGCGCATCACCGAGGAGCAGCGGGCGCGATTCGTGGAGTTGATGATGGCGGCCGCCGTGCAGGCGGGGCTGCCCTCCGACGAGCGTTTCCGATCGGCACTGCGGGCGCGCATCGAGCAGGGTTCGAGGTTCTCCACCGTGCTGTCGCAAGACGGGGCCTCGCCGTTGTCGCCATGGCCGCCGGTCGGCACCTGGGACTGGTGAGCGGGCGGTGGTGACCGGGTGGGTGCCGCTCATCCGGTTCACCGCCTCCGCCTGGCACTCCACGACGAAACCAGATGGGGCTGCGCGACGAATGGGGCTCTTCACAATGCAATGCAGAGTGTCTTCGGTGACGCTGATGCGCCGATTGTCGTCGAACTCGCGCAACGACCAAATCTACAAGGCGTTCCGGGAGGTCGGGCGCGTGATGCGGACCGTGGCACTGCTGCGGTTCCTCGCCGACTTGGGGCTGCAGGCACGGGTGACCGCGGCTACCAAGAAAACCGAGGCCTACGACGGGGTTCTCGGCCTAGAGGCCGGTTCGGTAACCAGGGCGTGATCGCCGAGAACGACCCGGCCGACCAGGAAAGCCGGTCAAATGGAGCTCGCTGCTGTGCAACCTGATCGTGTTCCACACCGCGAAAGACATGATGGAGGTCATCCGGCAGCTGGTTTCCGAGGGGTGGCAGGTGACCGGTGAGGATCTGGCCAGCTCTCGCCCTACCTGACCTGCCATATCCTCCGGTTCGGCGCCTACGCAACCGACGAGCTCCACATCCCGCCGGACGTGTTCGACCCCGCGCTGGACGACGTCGACTTTGGCGGCGAACAGCCCGCGGCCGCGTAGCAGGGCACGGCAACGCAGCAGAGGGTGGTTTAGCGCCTGCCCCATGCCGGGCGACACTGGAGGGCCGAGGACCTCCATGGCTCACGCAGCACGCGTATCCCACGCACATGTCCGCGGCCGGGCCCTCGTCCGGGATCGGCGCCGGCTCGATGCTGGCGGCAGCGCGGCTGGACCATCCCGGCGCGCGTTGCCGGCGGGGCGTCGGCGATGCTGTAAGCGTGGAGTACGTGTCCAGAGTGCCGCGGCCGCCGCTGGACGGGCTGATCGACGAACTTTTACTACCTGGAGGGTGCGTCGCCGTACGCCCGGTTGACGCTGCCGGCAAGTCCGGCGGCGCTGCTCATCGTCAACCTCGGGGCACCGTTCCTCATTTGCCGCGATTAGACCAGCTCCCATCGGCGGCGTGCACGCCGGTTTCGAGGCCGCCAGTACCTGCCCACACCCGGTGCGCCGGTACCGGCGGATCGTCACCAGCAGGGTGGTCGCGAGCCAGTCCAGCGGCTCGTGCGCCAACTCCCGCGTGACGGCGTCCCGAGGTTTTCCCTGCACACCCGGCAGCGTCGGCACCAGCCCTCGGTGCCGTCATCCGCCCCCAGGGACCCGGCACGCCAGGACCGCACGATCGGGCTCCAGACGCTGACCGACCACGACCAGGCCGAGTTCATCCAGGCGGCAGAACGTGGTCAGGTCAGGGCAGCCGAAGTTAGCGTCAGGCACGTCGAGGTCTTCCAGCACCAGCGACTACACCCTCAACTGTGGAGAGCCACGAATGGCGGGCACTGCTCGGGCACCCGCGAAGGGTCTGCCGCGAGCATGTCGGGCAGTGGCTAACCCAGGGGTCAGGACCAGCGGTAGACCCGGTGGAAGTCGGTGACGTGGTCCAGCACCAGCAGTCCCCGACCATCCAGGCATTTGCGGTACACGTCGTCGTAGGGATCCGGGTCGAAACGGACGTGGCGGTGGCCGGGCATGCGCTGCAGGCTCAGCTCACTGATGAGCTCGTACTCCTCGGTGCTGAGCGGGTGGCGGGATTCGATTGCCGCCGCGATGCCCATGGCACCGACGATCCGGCTGGCCTCGGCGCCGGTGACTCCGCTGTAGAACTCCGAGGCACATCCGGACCCGTAGGAAAACAGCCCCAGCCGGGACGGTCCATTGAGCGGCGCGTGGTCGATCAGAGAGCACAACGCGACGTAGAGCGCGGCCGAGTAGACGTTGCCGATCTGCGCGCCATAGCGGAGCGAGTGCGCGAGACGGCGCTGGAAGTCGGCCTCTACCTCGTCGGGCCTCATGCCGTACAAGCTGCGCAGAAGGGTCCGGTGGGCGCCCTTGACCATCCCCCCGAACGGCATGTGGAACGCGAGGTGGTCAAAGGTGGTCAGAAAGTCGCTGCCACGCACGCGATCGGCGTACATGGCGTAGCTCTCCTTCAGGCAGTGCAGGTACGACATCAGCGACAGGTCGGAGTCGCCGGCTTCCAGGTCGGGGCGTGGCCGGGCGGTGTCCATCACCTCGTAGCTGTGGTACCCGCTCGCCCCCTTGTCGAGCGTCAGGACCCGCGGATCCTCCCCGAGGATCATGGCGACGGCACCGGCACCCTGGGACGGTTCCCAGTACGTGTTCTTGTCGATCTTCGCGGCAGCGTCGGTGGCGATGACGAGTGCCTTCATTCCGGTGATCGGAGTGTTGGCGATGAGACCGGCCGCGGTCTGTACGGCGGCCGTTCCGCCGTAGCAGGCGTGCTTGACCTCGAAGGAGCGGCAGCGGCGCGACAGCCCCAGGTAGTCGTGCACGTAGGTGCTCAGTGCCTTGCCGAAGTCGACCCCCGATTCGGTGCCGACGATGACCGCTTCGATGCGGTCGCGTTCGTCGTCGCCGAGGGCGTCGATCAGCGGTTTGGCGGCGTTGACCGCGTTGGTGACAGGATCCTCGCAGGGCAGGTTGACGGACTTGCTGTCCATCATCAGGTTGTCGAAGCGCCGGGTGTCCAGGCCACGAACCTCGAAAAGGGTTCGCGCCGACATCGACGCCCGGCCCGGGTAGACGTTGATCGCGTCGATACCGATGGCTGCCACAGCTCACTCCGCTCGTGATCCGATGGGCACTGTTGGGCTCGGCACGGACAGTTCCCTGCCGATGGCGGCACAGACGTGCTCGGCGGCCGCCGTCAGGTAGAAGTGGTCCCCGGTCAGCACCCGCAGGCGGAAACCCCGGTCGGTCACGTCCCGCCAGGCGAGCATCTCGGCCGGGGTGACCAGTGGGTCGCTGTCGCCGGTCAGGGCGGACACCGCAACCGGTAGTCGCCTCGCCGACGCCGCGTAGGTTTCATTGACCTCGAAGTCCGCGCGAATCGTCGGCAGCAGTGCACGGAGCAGACCGTGATGCGCCAAGACCTCGGTCGGGATGCCGTTGAGGGTGTTCAGGTAGGCGACGAACGCGTCGTCGGTGAGGTGCCGAGTAGCGCCCTGGCGAGCCGGCAGGTGCGGCGGACGGCGCCCGGAGACGAACAGGCGCATCGGTGGCAGGCCGCGGTCACACAGCCGTGCGCACACCTCGTAGGCCACGGCGGCGCCCAGGCTGTGCCCGAACAGGGCGAACGGCTGGTGAAGCCGGGGAACGATCTCCTGCAGCACCTGTTCGACCAGGCTGGTCATCTCCCGGTGGGGACGTTGCTGCCAGCGCGACTCCCTGCCGGGCAGCACGACGGGGCACACCTCCACGTCCGGGGACAGCCTGTCGCGCCAGGGCCGGTAGGCAGCCCCGCCACCACCGGCGTGGGCGAAGCAGAACAGCCGCACCCCGGCGGGTGGATCCGGCGGGCCCGTCAGCTGTGCGGTCACGCGGCTCCTCGCTTGCGGTATGGAGTGCCCACGGTAGGGCTGCGTGCCGGTCGAGCGATGCGCACGATTGCGCGTGACGCCTACGGATGCGCGACAAACGCCAGGCAGGTGTTCACACCACCGAAGGCAAAGCCGTTGGACAGCGCCGCGCGTATCGACGCGGGCTCCGGTGCCGGGCCGGTGAATCGGCCTGCGGTCGGCAGCGGGTCGGTCAGACCTGCGTTGGCGTGGACGTACCCTTGGGCCATCTGCTCGACCGTCGCGATCGCCTCGATCACACCGGCTGCGCCAATGCAGTGCCCGGTGAGCGACTTGGTCGAGTTGAGCCAAGGCCGCTGTCCGGGCACGTCACCGAAGACTTGCCGCAGCGCCTCGACCTCGGTGTGGTCACCGACGAGCGAACCAGTCCCGTGGGTGTTGACGTAGTCGATCTGAGCAGGCCGCAGGCCGGCCCGGCGCAGCGCCGCCCGCATCGCCGCCACCTCGCCGGACACTGCCGGATTGGGCAGACTGTTGGCGTCGAGGACGTGTCCGTACCCGGCGAGGACCGCCAGCATCGGGGCCTCGCGGCGCTGGGCGTTGCGGGTCGACTCCAGCACGAGGCAGCCGGTCGCCTCGCCGACAACGAAGCCGCATCGGGCGGTGTCGAACGGAACGCTGCGGCCCTCCCAGGCCAGAGCGCCGAGGTTGGCCAGCGCCGTCAACTCCAACAGCGACGGCTCGGCCAGGGCGCCGACGACCAGACAGACGTCGACCTCATCGGTGGCGATGAGTCTGGCAGCGGCGATCACGGCGGCGTTGCCGGCGGCGGAGGCCAAACCGACGGTGAAGCCTGGCCCGGTGATGCCCAGGGCGTGGCTGATGATCCCAATCTGACTGGTCGACACGCTGTGCAGCGCGAAGGTTGGTGGCACCCGCGCCGGGTTCGCCGTGTGCAGGGCGTGCACGTGCTGGGCGTATTGACCGTCGAGGTCGCCTGCGGTGACCACGACGCCGATACGGTCGGGCGCCGTGGGGCGCAAGTGCAGTCCAGCGGAGACCCACGCTTGTACGGCCACCGCCAGGCCGGCCTGAACCGCTCGAGGCGTCCGGCGTGCGATACGGGACGCAACGCGGCGCAGGTCGTCGGGCAGGGCGGTGATCGCGTCGAGAGTGGTGGGCAGGTCCTTCCACGCAAGGCGGGCGCGGTAGCGCGGCCCGGGCTGCCCGCCCTGGTCGACGATCGCTGTGCGGCCCCGGCGAAGACCGTCGGCGAAGGCTGTCTGGTCGGGGCCGAAGGCGCTGATCGCCGCCATCGCGGTGATGGCGGCGCCGGGGGTCACTCGTACTTCCGGAGCAGTGCGATCAGCGACCGGATGCTCAGGTCGCGGGAGAACTCGGACGGGTGGACGGTGATGCCGAGATCCCCCATCACCGCGACCATCACCTCGGCGCGGTCCACGCTGTTGCAGCCCAGTTCGGCCAGTGTCCTGTCGGCGGTGACGTCGGCCGGATCCACCTCGGGAACCACGGCGTGCACAGCCTCTCCGATGACCTCCAGCAGGGGGTCCGACGCAGCAGGGGTGGAGCTGGTGGCGGGCTGGCTCATGACTGCTCCTCAGTGGGCGTGGTGTCGTCGTATCCCAGGCTCAGCAGCGAGGCGACGAGGCCGCTCGCCGGCGCCACGGCGGGATCCGGCGCGGATGGGAGACCTGCCGCGGGCAGGATTGCCGTGCTCGGGTCGAATGCCGTCGGTCCGTCGGCGACCGGCGGGTCCAGCCACAGACGCCGACGTCGGAACACCGGCGGTGCAAGGGGTGTCCGTGAGGGTACGGCTGCCGGCGCGCCGCGGACGATCACGTGGGCGTTGGTGCCGCCGAGGCCGAACGCACTGACGCCGGCGATGCGGGCTTCCGGCTCGGATGTCCACGAGGTGAGGCGGGTCGCGGGGACGAACGGGGAAGCGGCGAAGTGGAACCGGGGGTTGGGTTCATCGCAGAAAAGGGAGGCAGGGATGGCGCCGTGCTCGACGGCGAGCACGGCCTTAGCCAGCCCTGCGATCCCGGCGGCGCTCAGCAGATGGCCGAGGTTGGACTTGACCGAGCCGATCTGGCAGTAGCCGGCTCGCTGCGTCGACTCCCGGAAAACGTTCGTCAGCGCCTGCAGTTCTATGGGGTCGCCGATCATGGTGGCGGTGCCGTGCGCCTCGATCATGCCGACCTGGTCGGGGCGTAGCCGGGCGTCGCGCAGTGCACGCCGGATGACGGCGGCCTGGGCAACCGGGTTGGGTGTGGTCAACCCGACGGTGCGTCCGTCGTTGCCGACCGCGGCGGCGTCAATGGTCGCGCGAATACGGTCGCCGTCGGCGATCGCCTTGTCCAGGCGTTTGAGCAGCAGGACACCACACCCCTCGCCGGGTACGAACCCGTCGGCGGATCGGTCAAAGGTGCGACAGCGGCCCGACGGTGATAACGCCCCGGCCGCGCTGAAGTCCAGGTGCACCTGGGCGTCGAGCAGCACGTCCACGGCGCCGACCAGCGCGGCGGAGGACTCCCCCGCGAGGATGCTGCGCATGGCCAACTGCACCGCGACCAGAGCCGACGAGCAGGCACTGTCCACGACAAGGTTCGGGCCGGTCAGGTTCCACTGATGCGCGATGCGCGCGGCGAGGAAGTTCTGGTCGCCGCCGAAGGCCGCAGTCCCGGTCCGTCGCCCCACCCGCCGCCGGTAGTCCGACAACCGGGCGCCGACGAACACGCCGACGTCGTCACCGCTGAGCTCGTCGCGGTAGCCGGCGTCGGCGAGACAGGTCGCCACGCCCTCGAGCATGAGCCGGATGCCGGGGTCGAGGGTGATGGCATCCTCGTCGGTCATCGAGAAGTAGTCGGGATCGAACAGCTCAATGCCGTCGAGATAGCCGCCCCACTTGCTGACCGACCGGCCGGGTTCGGTGCTGGGCCGGTACAGCGCATCGGTGTCCCACCGCGCGGCGGGCACCTCGGTCACTGCGCAGGTGCCCGTGGTGAGCAGATCCCAGAAGGCCCGGATGTCGGCGGCACCGGGAAAGCGGCAGGACATGCCGATGACCGCGATCGTCTCCTCGGCGGCAAGCTGCCTGTGCACACCGCTGAGTCCCGGCGCGTGCTGGGCGTCGATCCGCGGTGAGGCACCGCGGGCGGTGGAGGTCGTGGGCGGTGGGGCGTTCACCGGCGGCGCGGTATGGACGTCGCGAAGGTGGGCGGCGAGTGCGACCAGGCTCGGGTGGTCCAGGAACGCCGACGGGGCCACTGGGGCGCCGAGCTTTACCTCCACGGCGGTGACGAGGTCAGCGATGAGCAGCGAGTCGACGCCCAGGTCCCCGAAAGGCGTCTGCACGTCCAGATCGTCGCGGCTGATGCCCACGGTCGTGGTGAAGACGTCCACGAGCCAGTCGGGCACCAGCGGCGCCGGCGCGGTGAGCTGTGCGGCGGTGGGGCGGCTGGCATCTGGTTGCGGTGCGGCGGTGGGGAGAGGCGGTGCGGCCAGGATCGCGGGAATGTTCGCGCCGGGCACGACCACGACGTTGGCAGGCGCAGGCCCCACGAGAACGGCATCGAGGATCCGCAGCCCGTCCTGCACAGACAGTGGCGGCTGGCTGTTGTCCGTTCCACCACTCATGCCGACGTCACCCCAGCTGGGCCATGCGATCGCACAGACCCCGGCCCTGCCCTGGCGGGTCAGGTGCGAGGCGTGGTGATCGAGATACCTGTTCGCGGCGGCGTACTCGGTCACGCCGGCGGCGAGGGTCGGTGACACGCCCGCCAGCGAGGAGAACGACACCAGGAACGCAGGCTCGTCCGGCGCGCACAACGCGGTGAGCACGTCGACACCCTCGACCTTCGGTACGAGCACGGCGTCGATCTCGTCGGCCGACTTTCCGGTGAAGGAGCCAATGCGGGCCATGCGGCCCGCGCAGTGAATGACGCCGCCGATCGGGCCGAGATCGGCACGGACACGGTCGAGAAACTCCGCGACCGGCTGCCTGTCGTCCAGGGGTCCGCAATGCAGCGCGACGCGGGCGCCGAGTTGCTCCAGCTCACGCACCTGGTGGGCGACGGTTGCCTGGTGCGCGTCGAGGTCCGCGTCGTCCCAGTCCTCGCGCGGCGGCATTCGGCGCTGTCCCAGGAGGGCGATCGCGCGGGCACCTCGGGTGACGAGGTGCCGGGCGACGACGGCACCGATGCCGCCCGTACCCCCGCTGATGAGATAGCTGCGCTCGCCGTCCAGCTCGGGTGTGCCGTCGGGCAGGTCGGTCAGCTCAAGGGCGGGTGCGAACCGACGACCGGAGCGGTAGCACACCTCGGCACGTCCGTCGGTGCTCGTCCACTCGGCAACGAGCGCGGCGAGCGCCGCCGTCGAGCGTGTCTCGACGTCGACCACGGTGGCCGACAGTGTGCGGGACTCCGCCGACACTGCCCAGACGAATCCGGACAGCAGCGCGCCGGACAACCGCGGGGCCGGACCGGGCAGAGCGTGCAGCCCGGACACCGCATGCAGCATCCGCAGCGGACGGCGGGCTGCCGCCAGCTCCCGCAGGTGGGCCAGGCGGGTGGTAACCGCTCGTGGACCGACGGCCTCGACATCGGTGATGTCGGTGAGGTCGAGGGTGCCGCGCAGGTCCGGGTACGACCGAAGCAGCTGCCGGGTGAACTCGGCGGTGCGGGCCGGATCGGCGAACCTGGTGTCAGTGGCGACATCGACCATGACCACCTGGACGTGGGCGCCGAAGGCACCCGGCAGTGCCTGCAGCAGCGGTTGCGGACCACCGGCGTGCAGGCAGAGCAGAGTGCCGTACGCGGGGGAAGCGCTCGGCTGATCCGCCGGATGCCACTTGATGCGGTACAGGGGCAGGACCGGCGTTTGAGGATCCGGGCCGGTCGGGGTGAGCCAGTGCCGGTGGTGGGCGAACGGGTAGGAGGGCAGCGAGGTGGTCCTGGCCGACCCGCTCGGATGAAGGGCGGTCCAATCGACGGACTCCCCCCGAACCCACCGGCGGGCAAGCTCCGCCAGCGACTGCCTGTCCCGACGCTCGGGCATCGGCGCGGCGGGATCGGAGGGGCGCGCGGCGCGCCCGTGCGCGATGTGGGCAGTGTCTCCCGCAGCGAAGCCGCGTAGAAGGTGGACGAGCTCGTTGCGGTCGGTCACGACCACGGCGAGACGTTCGGGCAGCGGTTCACGGCCGACCTGCAGGGTGTAGGCGATGTCGGCGAGGGTGGGGCCGTCGTGGCCTCCGCGGTGCCGGTCCAGCAGGTAGGAGGAGAGGCGGCGCACGGCTGTCGCGGTTCCGTTGCCGGCCAGCACATCGGGTAGGTCGCCCTCGGCCAGCCGGGACAATTCGGCCAGTAACGCCGAGGTGTGTTCCGCCGCCTCGTCGGCGAGCACGTCGGCGAGTCTGGTGGTGGCCTGGCGTAGCTGGCGCGTGTCCCGGGCCGACAGGACGATCAACTGGGGGCCGAGGTCGGGAGTCGCCGGGGCGGCCGGCGGCGGCTCTTCGAGAACGACATGCGCGTTTGAGCCGCCGGCGCCGAACGAGCTGACGCAGGCGCGGCGGGGGTGGCCGGCCGGGGCCGGCCACGGCGTGAGATCGCGTTGCAGACGAAACGGCGAGTGCTCCCAGTCGATGCCGGGATGAGGTCGCTCGACGTGCAGGGTGGGTGCGAGGGTGCGGTGACGCAGTTGCAGCACCACCTTGGTCAGCCCGGCGATACCGGCGGCGCCCTCGAGGTGCCCGATGTTGGACTTGATGGATCCGATGGCACAGCCGCCTGGGGCGACCGTGTCGGCGAAAACAAGTTCCAGTCCGCTGATTTCTACGGGATCGCCGAGCTTGGTGCCGGTGCCGTGCGCCTCCACGTAATCGATGGTTCCCGGGTCGACCTCGGCGCGGGCGAGCGCGGTGGCGATCACACGGGCCTGCGCGGCGGGGTCGGGCACGGTGTACCCGTTGGTGCGTCCTCCGTGGTTGATGGCGGTGCCCTTGATGACCGCGTGGATGCGGTCCCCGTCGGCCAGCGCTTCGGCGAGGGGTTTGAGCAGGACCGCGCCGACGCCTTCGCCCGGGGCGAACCCGTCGCCGCCCTCGCCGAAGGCGCGGCAGCGATTGTCGTGGGACGGCATGTTCAGCCGCTTCTGTTCGATGAACTTGTTCGGGTGCAGGGAGAGATTCACGCCGCCGGCCAGGGCGAGGGCGCACTCGCCGGCCCGCAGTGCGGACACCGCGAGGTGCAGTGCGGTCAGCGACGAGGAGCACATGGTGTCGACGGTCAGGCTGGGGCCGCGTAGGTCCAGAGCGTAGGAGACGCGGTTGGCGATCCCGGCGACAGACGAGTCGGTACTCACGGGCGGGCCGGTGAGGGACTGTTCGACGCCGAAGAAGGTGTACTCGCTGTACATGGTGGCGGCGAAGACGCCGACCTGCCCGTGATGGGCCTGGCGGAGGCGGTGTGCGGGGTATCCGGCGTCGTCGAGGGTTTCCCATACCACCTCGAGGAACAGCCGCTCCTGAGGATCCATGAGGTCGGCGTCGCGTGGTGCGATGCCGAACAGCAGCGGATCGAAGCGATCGACCTGATCGAGGAAAGCGCCCTTCATCAGGTCCCGCGGCCAGGTGGGCCGGGCGCGGTGCGCGGGCATGTCGGTGATGGCGTCGTGACGGTTGGTCAGAAGCTGCCACAGGGTGTCCAGGTTGTCGGCACCCGGGTAGCGGCCGGCAATGCCGATGATCGCGACGTCCGTGCCGGGGCCGGGGCCGGGGCCGGACAGGGACGCGGGCGGCCGTCGGGCCGACCGGCCGGACTCGATGCGGTCGGCGAGTTCAGCCAGGGTGCGGTGTTCGAAGAACAGTTGCGGTGGCACGTCGCCGATGTCATCGGCAAGCCTCGCGGCCAGTTGCACGACCAGTGCGGAATTGAGTCCGAGATGCTCCAGCGGGGTGTGTGGGTCCACCTGGTCGGCCCCGATGCCGGAGACCTCGGAGAATCGGGCCACGAGGTGGGACAGGACGCCACGGGACCCAATCGCGGCGCTCGGCCCCCCGATTGTCGCGATGGCGACGGTGGTGTTGTCGGTGCCGTCAGTGGTGGCGATCCAGTGCCGCTGCGCCTGGAACGGGTACGTCGGCAGGGTGATCCGTCGCGCCGGTGCAGGCCACAGCCGGCGCCAGTCCACGTCGGTGCCAGCGAGCCAGCTCGCGGAGGCCTCATCCGCTCCGTTGGGCTGGACGGGGGTCCGCGGGCCGGGGGCGGCGGTGGATGTCCGTACCCGCGGGTCGGCGCCGCCTGCGAGGAACGCGTCGAGGGCGCAGATGAGGTCTGCGGTGTCGCGGCAGGACAGCAGCAGCCGGTGGGTCATCGCCGTCCGGCCGGTCTGCAGCGTGAACGCCACATCGGCCAGGTCGGGTCGCTCCCGGGCGAGGTGCCGATGCAACCGGCGGGCGGCGGTGGTGAGGGCGTCGACGGTGGCAGCGGACAGCGGCACGAGCAGCGTGGCGGGGCCGGTGTGCGCCTCCTGGGTCCGGGATGGTGCCGCCTTGAGCAGGACGTGGGCGGATGACCCGCCGGCGCCGACGGCGTTGACCAGGGCCAACTCAGGCCCGGTCCACGGTTCGGGCGTGGTAACGACCCGGATCGGCGCGCCGGGCCAGTGCAGCAGGCCCGGTCCGCCTTCGGGGACGGGGGTGGGGGCGATCCGAGCGTGGCGCAGCTGAAGGACAACCTTGGTCAGCTGTGACATGCCGGCGGCTGCCTCGAGGTGACCGATGTTGTGTTTGACGGTGCCGATCGGAACGGGCGCGGGGTTGTCGTGGAACACACCGACAAGCGCTTCCAGTTCGGCGCTGTCGGCCACTGACGCCCCCGAGGCCGCGCATTCGACGTATCCGATGTCTTGCGGTGAGGCGTCCGCGCGGCGCAGCACGGCGCGGATGGAGTCGGTCAGCTCGGGGACCGATGGCAATCCGAAACGCCCTGCGGTGTCGCCAGCGTGCGCGATCCACGTGGCGGCGATCAGCGCGTGGGCGCTGTCGCCGTCGGCGGCGCCTGCCGGCCAGGGACGTAGCAGGAGGGCGCCGTAGCCTTCGCCCGGCGACCAGCCGGTGGAGTCCGGGTCGAAGGCGCGGGATGCGACACCGTTGGCGGAGATGAGCCCCCAGGAGCGCAGCAGGTCGGCGTGGTGCGGATGCAGCATCAGGTTCACCGCGCAGACCACGGCAGCGTCGCAGTCGCCGCGGCGCATGCTCTCCACCGCCAGGTGCACTGCGGTGAGTGTGGACGAGCACGAGGTGTCCACGGCGAGGCTGGGCCCGCGGAAACCGAAGTAGTGCGAGATGCGGTTGGCGATGTCCGAGGCGGTGGAAGCGGCTACGGCGGGCGCGCCGCCGCGTGAGGCCTCCGCGCCCACGAGTTCGTAGTCGTGCCACATGGCGGCGACGAACACCCCCACCCGCTCGGAGGTGCGCCGCAGGGACGAGGCGGTGTGCCCGGCGTTCTCCAGGCATTCCCACACGGAGGTCAGTAGCAGCCGCAGCTGCGGGTCGAGTGTGGCGGCCTCGCTGGGTGAGATGTGGAACAGGAGGCTGTCGAAGGCGTCGACGTCGTCGAGGTAGCCACCGGTGACGGCGTTCCGGCCGCCTGCCGGGTGGTGGGCGGGCGGGGGTCCGAGCGGCCTGCGGCCGGCCAGCAGCGCCTGCCACAGCTCGTCGACGTCCTCGGCGTCGGGATAGCGCCCGGACACGCCGACGATGGCGATGTCCGCCGTGGCTGGGTCCGGGGCGATCAGCGCGCTCGCCAGCGGGTCCGGTCCGCGGCCCGCGAGAAGACTGAGCAGGAAACGGTGGCCGTCGTCGGCGCCGAGCGCGGGGCGTAGCCGCTCGAAGGCCAGGGCGCCGACCGGGCACAAGGACACTCCCAGCTCACCCTGCGCCATCATCAGCAGCTGAGTGATGTGCCCGGCCTCCACGGCGAGGTACCGATCGGCGTCCTGCTGGTACAGCGGTGCGATCCCTCGGGTCTGGCCGATCAGGTACAGCTCGAAGCCGGCGTCGTCGTAGACGGGCCGGTTGTAGTAGAAGTGCAGGCTTCGGTCGAGACCGGCACCGTCACTGACACGCTCGAGCGCATGGAGGTCCGGTCGGTAGTGGTACACCCCGCCGTCGAGGCCGTCGAGGCCGTTCGGTTTGACATGCAGGTAGGTCTGCACGGCGTAGGTGTCGCCGGCCGAGGGGTAGAGCCTTCGTGGTGTCCCGTCGACAAGGAACTCCCCCAGCAGTCCCAGGAGCCGGCCGAGGGTCGCCAGCGGTAGCGGGGCGGCGGCGAAACTCTTGCGCGAGGCGCGTCGGCGGTACAGATCGTCGGGTGGGGCCGCGGAGGGTAGGGCGATGAGGTGTTCCGGCGGCGCCGGCGGGCGCAGGTTCCAGTGCCCGGACTTGAAGCGTGCGCGATCCTCGGCTGAGAAGAAGTCGACTTCCTCTGGAGGGCCGTCTGTGGCCTGCGGCGGAGTGTCGTCGGAGGTGGTGGCCGTCGCGACGGGTGCAGTGGTTGGCGGCACCGGCGTCGGGCCAAGGATGGCCGGCGGTCGAGCTGCGGCGATGGTCCCGGCCGGCGCCGATGCCGAGGGTGTGTTCTCCGATGGTGTCCGTGGGGGTGCTCCTCGCAGCACGGCAGTGAGGTGGCGGGCGATGCCGGCGACCGTCGGCTCGGCGAGCACCACGGAGATCGGAATCCGGTACTGGTACTTGTGGTGCAGCGCGCCGGACACCTGGACCAGGGTGAACGAGGTGGCGCCCTGGTCCCAGATGTCGCCGTGCGGGTCAATGGCGTTGACGCCGAGCAGCCCGGCGAACAGATCGGCCACCTCTGCAGACAGGCTGGACACGTTCGGGGCGTTCGTCGCCGCCCGGGGTGCAACGCCTTCGGGGGGCAGGGGCCAGGGCAACGCGGCACGGTCGAGCTTGCCGTTGGCGGTGGCCGGGAAGGCGGGAACGAAGGCGACGAAGTTCGGCACCATGTAACCGGGAAGGGTCGCCGCAGCGTGTTCCCTGAGTTCGCGGATGGCTGGTTGCGGGCCCGGTTCGGCGATGACGTAGGCGACCACCTTGCGGTCGCCACCGTCGCCTTGCGCGAGGACCACCGCGTCGCGCACGGCGGGGTGCTGACGTAACCGGTGCTCGATCTCGCCGAGTTCCACGCGGAATCCCCGGATCTTGACCTGGTTGTCGCGGCGGCCGAGGAAGGTGAGGGTGCCGTCGGGGAAGTAGGCGGCACGATCGCCGGTGCGGTACATGCGCTGCCCGGGTTCGAGGGCGTACGGGTCGGGGATGAAGCGGGCGGCGGTGAGGTCGGGAGCGTTGTGGTAGCCCTGGGCCAGGCATTCCCCGGCGATGTAGAGGTCGCCTTCGGTGTCGGGAGGGCAGGGACGTAGCTCCTCGTCGAGCACGTAGTAGCGACTGTTGTCGATCGGATGCCCGTAGGGGATGCTGCGCCACTGCGGATCGACGGGTCCGACCTCGAAGTGGTTGGACCAGACGGTGGCTTCGGTGGCACCTCCCAGACTCACGATCCGCACGTCGGGGAACGCGGCGCGTAGTGCGTCCGGCAGAGGCAGGGGCGTGTGGTCGCCGCTGAGGAACACCAGCCGCAGGGCGCCGAAACCCTCGGGCGGTATCTCCGCGGGTATCTCCGCGGCCACCTGGGCCAGCGTCGTCGGTGCGGAGTTCCAGAAAGTCACCTTTTCGTGGCGTAGCACGGCGTGCAGCAGTGCGGGATCGTGTTGCTCGGTCTCGTCGGCGACGTAGAGAGCGGCACCGGTGCCCAGAACGCCGAACATGTCGTAGACGGACAGGTCGAAGCCGAGCGAGGTCACCGCGAGGCCGACGTCACCGATCCGCAGGGGGTACACCCGTTCGCACCACGCGAGCAGATTGGACACGGCGCGGTGGGCGACGGCGACGCCCTTGGGCGTGCCGGTGCTGCCGGAGGTGAAGATGATGTAGGCGAGGGCGTCGGCGGTGACGGCGGCGCGAGGGTTGCCGGGATCGCCCTTGGCGGCGATGACGTCGTCGATACCCAGAACGGTGATGCCGTCGGGATGCTGCCAGTCAGGTGCCTCCGCGGTGGACATCACGAGCCACGCACCGGCGGCGCCCAGCATCGCGGCGGCGCGGCCGGCCGGCAGTGACGGCTCGACCGGCAGGTAGGTGCCGCCGGCTTTGACGATGCCGAGCACCGCCGCGATCATGGATGCGCTGCGTGGCATCCGCACGCCGATCACCGTGCCCGGGGTGATGGCCAACTCCTGGAGGTGGCGCGCCACCCGGTTGGCCTGCGCATTCAGGTCACGGTAGGTGGTGGTGGCGACGGCGGTGCGTATCGCGACGGCGTGCGGGTGGCGGGCGGCGGCGCGTTCGAAGGGCTCATGGACGAGCCGTCGCGTCGGGAAGTCGCGGGTGGTGTCGTTCCACCCGTAGACGATGGTGCGGTAGTCGCGCAGGCTCAGTGGTGCGGGGTCGGTACCTGCGACCGGCGGGCAGTCAACGTCGGTGATCACTGCGCGGACCGCCTTGGTGAAGCGGGCGAATGCTGCCTCCAGCCAGCCAGCGGGGAACGCCTCGGCGCGTGCGTCCCACGCCAGGAGGACGGTGTCGTCGTCGACGGTCGACACGCTGTCCAGTGCCACGCCGGGGGTGCAGCTGAACCAGGCCCCGTCCCGCATCCCCGGCGGGGTCCTCCACGCCGTGAGGTCCACGACGCTGCTGTAGACCACCGGGAAGCCGGCCACCTGGCCCCGTAGTACCCGCCGTCTGAGCGCCTCGAGCCCGGATGCGGCGTCGGCTCGGGCGTCGATGGCCAACTCGGCGGTGACGAGTGCCGCGGCCTCGGCGGGCGGCTGCTGCGGCGGGCAGGCCGGCAGCCAGCTCAGAGCTGTCGCGTCGCCGGGGTCCCGGGTGCCGGGCACCCACCGCACGACAGGAACGGCGAAGTCGGATACGCCGAGCTCCGTCGCCAGGACCTGGGTGAACACGCTCATCAGCAGCGCGTCCGGGGTGAGGTGACGGCGAGCCGCCTCCGCGGCGAAGGCACGCCAGCCGTCGACGTTGGCAGCGAGGCGTAAGCGCGGCTGGTCCGGGCGGGTCACCCCGGGCGAGCCGGCGGGCAGTACCGCTCCCCCGGTCACGGCTTCCGCGCGGCTGCGCCAGTGCTCGCGTGCCGTGGCCTCGTCCATCCGATCGGCGCTCGGGGCCGTTGGCCGCTCATCGGGGTTTGCTGTCCCCGCGTATCTGCGCACGAGATCACGCACCAGGAAGTGCACGGTCGGCGCGTCGAAGACGGCGATGTCGAACGCGCAGTGCAGGGTCGAGCGGCCGGCTCGGTGGGTGAGGCGGACGTCGAAGTGCGGCCAGCGGCCCAGCGTGAACGCCCTGCCCAGCAGGGCTGCGCGCATACGTCCTAGCAGGGCTTCGGAGTCGTCGACACAATCGAGGTCGATCACCGGGATTCGCCAGCTCGCCGGCGCGCGGGAGCTGGTGTGAAGCTGCCCGTCGTGGTCGAGCCAGGAACGGGCTGCCTCGCTGGCACCGATGAGGGCGCGCAGTGCCGATTCCAGCCGATCCTGGTCAGGTACGTCGTCCAGTTCGACGGTCTTGTAGATCTGGCAGCCGTCCCACGCGTCGTGCGGAGCGGCCCGATCAACGAGGTACGACAGTTGCAGCGCGTTGGCCGGCCGCCTGCGCGCGACGGCGCCGGCCACCGCGATCGCCCTGATGCCGTTGGTGAACTGGGCCATCAGCGTTGAGGCACTGTCGGCGGACAGACGATCGGGGAGGTGGTCCCACCGGATGCGGAGGGCGCCGCCTTCCTCCCAGATCTGGTTGTCCAGAACGATGCCGGAAGTGCGAGACACGGCGTGGGCGATGTCAGCGTTGAAGCCGGCATCGAAGCCGCCTGCGGGTCCGAGGCCCAGGAGGCTGGTGAACACCACCGCCAACTCGTCCGGCCCGGTCTGCCCACCCCGACGCAGTTCACGCAGCACGTCGACGCCGGAGACCGCGGAGTGTTCCAGCGCCGCCCACACCTGCTGGTGCAGATCGGCGGCCAGCTCGCCCAACGGACGGGACGGATCCGGGTGGGCAACGATGACCGCGGAGGAGGTGAACGGTCCCACGACGTGCTCAGCCGAGCGGGGCAACCAGGCCCTGGCACTGGTGGTCGTAACGATCGAGAACGCCCCACTGGCGCCGCCCCGCGCCAGCGTGTCGGCGAAGACCGCCAGGGCAAGGGAGGACGGAGAGACGTCGCGGGTGGCGGCGTATGCGCGCACCGCGGTCCAGTCCTCTGCTGCGACCGTGTCGTCCAACGTCGCACGCGCCCCGGTCAGCATCTTAGGGCCGTCCCGGTGCCGAAGGCTGGGGCCGCTCGGCGCCTCACGCAAGCGTTCGACCCAGTACCGCAGATCACGCGATCGCCTCTCATCACTGACCCCGGAGGTCATGGCCAGCAATCCCGCGCGGGCCGTGAGGCCCTGATCGGGAAGGGGCGCCTGCGGGTGCTGGTAGAGCTGCTCCCACTGCGCAAGTAGCAGAGCGGTGGAATGGCCGTCGGCGACGAGCCCGTCGATGTCGACGTGCACCACGCCGCTCGCGTCCGGGAGCAGGCTCACCTCGATGGTGAACGGCGGCCACTGCTGGGGATCGCGGTTCCAGGCGGAGATTCGCTCGCGATGCGCGGTGAACGCACCAGGTGGCACGGCATTCAGGTGGTGTACGGGCATTGTCCAGTGCGGCGTGTCGGCCAGAATGCGCTGGTTCCCATCCGAGTCCACCACCGCGCGCAGCATCTCGTGATGCTCAATGAGGCGTAACCATGCCGCCTGCAGCCGCTCGATGTCGATGTTGTCGACGGTGAACTCGAGGTACTGGTGGCAGCCCACGGGGTCCGGTGTCAGCTCGGGCACCGTCGCGGTGACGTAGGACTGTTGGATCGACGTCAGCGGGATGGGCGCGTCGGGCACGACGGTGGTGGGCACGGTCGGCTTGGCGGTGTCCACTGGATCGTCGACAGCCGTGGTCCGCAGCTTGGCGAACAGCTCCCGCACGGTGGAGTTGCCACTCAACCAGCTGAACGGGAAGTCGATCCCGCACTCGTCCTGTATCTCCAACCACAGTCGAGCGGCAGCCAGCGAGTCCAACCCGATGCCGCTCAGGGTCGCCTCCGGCTCAACGGCGCGGTCCGTACCGAGTGCCGCCGCGATCAGGCCCATCAGCTTGGGGTCGAGACCATCGATACGCCGGCCGGCTGGGCCTTCTCGCATGTGCCGCCCTCCATCGCCTGCCGGGAAGGATCCGTTAGGTGACCTCGATCGGCGACATCGCTGGGTGCCGTTGTGCCATGGAAGTCGCTCAGCAACGTATGGGAGGCGGTATGCCGCCAGCGCACAACTTTGAGCGGACGTCGACACCGTTGCGGATCTTTCATTGCGGGTGCGGCCCGCTGCTGCCGATGACGCGTATCACCTGCCCGAACCGCCGTGTGGGTGTCCCGACCTTCGAATTGGTGATGTCGCCCGTTCTGCGTACCTGACAGGAAGGATCCTCCATGCCGGCGCTGAACAAACTGGTCGCGGTGACCATGGATTGTCCCGACCCCGCGATGCTGGCCGACTTTTATAAGGCTGCCATCGGATGGGACCTAATCTACAGCGATGAGCATGCCGCATACCTGTCCGACGGTGGGGACGTCCGCGTCGGCTTCCAGCGTGTGGAGGGGTATGCGGCACCGACGTGGCCGGGCCAGGGCGTCCCGCAGCAGATGCATTTCGATATCGCCGTGGACGACATCGAGGAGGCGACGACCCGACTGGTGAACCTCGGCGCCGCACCGGCCGAGGAGCAGCCCGGAGAAACGGCGTGGCGGGTGATGCTCGACCCGGCCGGGCATCCGTTCTGCATCACGACGTCCTACTGACTGGGCAAGCGGCGTGCGGACAGAGCAGAGCGGACCGGCACTGACCGTTGTTCTCGACGGAACTCGCCCCGGCAACGCCCTGACCGCCGAGGGGGTGACGGACCTGCATCGGGTCCTCGACATCGCTGAGGCGGACCGCGACCTTCGGGTGCTGGTGGTCCGCGCACAGGGCGATTCGTTCTGCACGGGCATGGACCTCGTCCAGGCGGCCGACGACGACGAGGCCGAAGCGGCGCGCGGGGTCGGCAGCTACTTCGATCTGCTGGAGCGCTTCGCCAGCAGTGACCTGCTCGTCGTGTCCGTTGTCGACGGACGGGCGGTCGGCGGCGGAGTCGGTTTGGCCGCCGCGAGCGACGTTGTGCTCGCGACGACCAGAGCGAACTTCTCCCTGCCGGAGGTGCTGTGGGGACTACTGCCCTGCGCCGTACTGCCTTTCCTGGTACGCCGTGTCGGTTTTCAGCGCGCCTACTCGATGACCCTGGGCACGCTGACGGTGCAGGCTGCCAAGGCCGCCGACATTGGTCTGGTCGACGAACTCGTCGATGATCCCGACAGAGTTCTCCGTCGACTACTGGACAGGACCAGCCGCGTCCCGGTCGGCCTGGTCGCCGCCGCCAAACAGTACTGCGGCACCCTTGCCCCCTCGCGTGCTGAAACCCGACGGGCTGCCGTATCGACCTTTGCCGAACTGTCCGCCGGTGAGGCATTCCGGTCTGCGGTGACTGGCTACACCCGCGACGGCCGCTACCCCTGGCAGAAATCATGACGTTATCGGCTCACGCGCAACATTGACCGTCGCCGCCTTCCAACTAGTTTTACTGTCCACAGGCACTGGCTGACCCTGCAACGAACGGAACGGGAGAGGCATGAGCTTGACAGCAACCGGCGGCAAGGTCCGCTCCGGTTGGCTCACAAGGATCAACGGAGCCGGCCACTACCGCGCCCTCACCATCTACCTCCTGGTCGTGCTGGCCCATTGGATCGAACACTTCGTCCAAGCCGTTCAGATCTACGTGTTCGACGTACCTCGTCCGCAGGCGCGCGGGGTGCTTGGCGAGCCGTTCCCTTTCCTCATCTCCTCGGAACTGCTGCACGTCCTGTACGCCATCTACATGCTGGTGGGGCTGGCCCTGCTGCGTCGGGCCTTCAGTGGCGAGGCGCGAACCTGGTGGACCGCGGCACTCGTCATCCAGGCTTGGCACTTCTTCGAGCATGCCCTGTTGGCGGCGCAGGCGTGGACGGGGTCCAACCTCGCCGGCAGGCCGGTGCCGACGAGCATCCTGCAGCTGGCCATCGCACGGGTCGAGACGCACCTGATCTACAACATCATCGTGCTGATCCCTTTGTTGACCGCGATCAGCCTGCACTGGTTCCGCAAAGATGGGCGAAATGCCGGCACACCGCCGTGCACGTGCGCCACACACTTCGTCTCCTCCTGACTCCTACGATCCGGTTAGCAACAAGCCCTCCCGGTCCGCACGCGTCTGGACCGGGAGGGCTCTTCGCATTCCGACCGCCAATCATGGCGGCACGTACTGGGGTCCTGGTTGTCACCGAGATTTCTTGCCTCGAGTTACGAGGGGCATCTTCTGCCAGGCGAGCGGTTAGTACCCCAGCCGGAGATCGTGATCGGAGCCTTCGTGCCGTTTCCGCTGGTGGCACGACAGCAGCACTGGGGCGCACATCCCAGCCATCGTCATGGGTCAGCAGGCGAGCAGCACGGGACGGCAGAATGCCGGGATGCATCGAAGCACCAGGGCCCGGGACCGTGCAGACGGACGCAGTGTCGGTGGCGCTTCGGTGCCAGGCCCGGCGATAGGAGGGCGGAGCCTGGCCCGTCGCGTCGGCCAAGCGTCGGCCGCAGTCGCTGTAGTCCTTGTCGTGGTGGGGCTGGTGATCCTGTCGCCCATCGCACTGCGAGCTGTGAGCCTGGGAGAGGCGGAAGACTGGGGCCGGTTGAGTGATATCGGCCAGACCTACGGAGCCACGTCGGCGGTCTTGTCGGCACTTGCGCTCGGAGGCGTAGCGGCGTCGCTGCTGCTCCAGGCCCGCCAGACCAGAGCGGAACGGATCCAGGCCATCCGCGGTTTCCACGCGGATCTGATCCGGATGCAACTCGATGATCTACCTGTTTACCTGCCCTGCTGGGGTCCGCTGGACTTGCCCGATGACACCGCCAAGCGGCAGCACGTCTACACCAACCTGCTGTTGCAGTACGCCTGGATGGGCTACGAGATTGGCACCATCTCGGAACCGCTGCTTCGGGACATGCTGGGCGGCATGTTTCGTGGCGACGTCGCTCGGCGTTTCTGGCCGATGGCTCGGGGGTCCTGGGCGGCGAGTACGGCGGGGACGAGACGAGGACGACGCTTTCTCCTCATCATTGATGAGGAGCATTCCAGAACTTTGTTGACCGAACCGAGAGTGCGCGCAGCGGGGCCTGAAGATGGCCTCAGTCCCGTCCGAAGTTCCGTCCCAGCGGCCGCCCGTCTATTGAACTGCGTCGTCATCGGCGTTGCGGCGAGTATCTCGGCGGGCCTGGTGTGGCGCCGGCTGCGATCAGCTCGTACTCCAGCCAGAGGAGTTGGTCTGATCCGGGGGAGGGTTCACCCGGGGCCGGAGCGGGCGCAGCCACCATCGAGCATGGACGGTTGTGTGGACTGACCATGACGCGGCGGTGGCTGCCGGCTACAGGGTAGACGCCCAGCGGTGGCGGGTGTTGTTCGATGACCTGATGTTGACGGTCGGGCAGCGTTTCCGCAGGCCGGAGCCTCGCCGTCGGGTACGTGACGTCGTCCGGGGCTTGCTGGCGCCGTTGCCGCGGAAGAACTGCTGGACGATCGCGGAGCATGCCGGTAACAGGGTCCGGACGGGATGCAGGAGCTGCTGACCCGGGTGAAGTGGGACGATGCCGATGTCCGCGCCGATGTCCGCGAGTTCGTCGGCCACCACCTCGGTGATGGCGAGGCGGTACTGGTCATCGACGAGACGGGCGATCTGAAGAAGGGCCGGCACACCGTCGGCGTCCAGCGGCAGTATTCGGGCACCGCCGGGAAGATCGAGAACTGTCAGGTCGCCGTGCACCTCGTCTACGCCGCGGACGCTGGTCACGCGATGCTCGACACGGCGCTCTACCTGCCGAAGTCCTGGTGCGACGACGCCGAACGCCGCGCCGAGGCCGGTGTCCCTGAGCAGGTTCGGTTCGCGACCAAGCCGCAGCTGGCGTCTCGGATGATCGCCGCAGCGGTCACCGCCGCGCTGCCCTGCCGATGGGTGGCCGGCGACGAGGCCTACGGCAACGATCCGCGCCTGGGCGCACGGCTCCGTCAGCTGCGACTGGGCTACGTCTTGGCCGTGGCCTGTTCCCATCAGGTGATCACCGGCCTTGGCATCTACCGCGTTGACGCCCTCGCCGCCGGTCTTCCTGCCACCGCCTGGCAGCGGGTGTCCGCGGGTCGAGGCGCGAAGGGACACCGCTACTACGACTGGTCCTTCACCGCACTGCCGCACGCCGCCGACGCCCACGGCGGGCACCACTGGCTGCTGATCCGCCGCAACCGCCGCACTGGTGAGCTGGCCTTCTACCGCTGCTGGTCACCCGAACCCGTCCCGCTCCGCAACCTCGTCTTGGTAGCCGGCCGCCGCTGGAAAATCGAAGAGTCGTTCCAAGCCGCGAAGACCGGACTCGGCCTGGACCAGCACCAGAACCGCCGCTGGACGTCCTGGCACCGATGGACCACCCTGGCGATCCTCGCCCACGCCTTCCTCGCCGCCGCGACCACCCACCGCAGCCGTCCCGACCCGACCGGGCTGATCGCGCTGACCGTCAACGAACTACGTCACCTGTTCAACATCCTGATCATCGAACCCGGCCGCCGCCGCTGCGACCCACTGCTCTGGTCCGTACGTCGACGCCGTCACCAAGCACGAGCCATGACTAGCCACTACGCCCGGCAAGCCCTCACCGAGCCGTGATCACAATCCCCGGCTGGAGTATTAGGCTGCTGGACCCATCCACAGCCTGCTGATCCGGTCCACGGCGACCGTGTCGCGCAGGGGCAGCAGCCGCAGTTGATGCGGGCAGAACATTCGGCATGGGTCGCGTGAGGTCAGCGACGTGTTCTGAGCGCATCCCGCGAGGACGACGTCTGGGACGCCGCGTCAGTTGGCCAGGAGCCCGCCCTCGATGAGCAGTTCTTGGGCGTTGATGCCGCTGTTGCGCAGGAGGAAGTCGGTCGCGTCGACGACCTCGGCCATCGTCACCAGCCGCCCGATCGGGGTCCGGGCGACGTGCGGGTGGTCGGGCATGGCACGCCATTTCGGGCTGTCGCCGACGACGCCGGGATGCAGGACGTTGACCCGGTGCGGAGCGATCTCGATGGCCAGGGTCTTCACCAGGCCGGTGAGACCCGCGTTGTGCGTTGTCACCATGGTGGATCCGGGGTAAGGACGCTCCTTTGCCAACCCGCCGAAGAGCACCGCCGACGCGCCAGGGCGGAAGCGGTCGCGCAGCACCCGTACCGTCTCGGCATAGCCGACCAGCTTGATGGTCAGCGCGGTGACCGCGGCGTCCACGTCGAAGTCTCCCAGACTGTTGGGCGTCTGGCTCGTGGCGGTGATGACGAGGTGGTCGACCTCCGTGACCTCGCCGAACGCGGAGGCGATGGTGTTCGGCTGGGACAGGTCGACAGCCAGCCCTCGGGTGGCGCCGCCGATTTCCGCGGCTACGTCCTCTGCCCGTGCCTTGTCCCGGCTGGTGATGACGACCGTGTCCCCGCGATCCGCAAGATGCTGAGCGATGACCCGCCCGAGCCCATTACTGCCTCCAACGACGATGGACGTACTCATTCGGCCTCGTTTCCTTCCACCGGTCATACCTTGATCGGCAACCACCGACAGTAGTGGCGGACCGAACGGCAGTGCTGGAAGGCTGGACGGCCGTTACCTGGCTCTCAGCAGACGTCTGCTCCCCTACTAGTGCTGTGACCACTAACGTTCACCGGGTTGTCGGTGGTGTTGTGGTTCCTCGCCCAGACGTTGTCGGAGCGAGCGACTCCCCACCGGTAGTGGGGCGGGCCTCAGCCGGCCAACCGACCCTGACACCGCTGGTGGGCGGCGTGGGTCACGCCGGGACAGCCCGGCACCGGGAAGGTGTCGGCCTGCTCGACGGTGCGTGATGACCGCACCCATGTCGGGTGCGGTGGTGGTGACGCCGCCCGGGGTCCGGGTGGCGATGGTGAACGCCGCGGCAACATCACGATGCCCGACGAACCCGCAACTCCTGCACATCATGGTCCGCCCGCAGGGCTTGACCACTCTGCGCCAGCACACCGGGCAGGTCGACGACACCCGGTGAGCCTGCCCCGGTCGACCAGCAGGTTGCCTTCCAGGAGATCACCGTGCAGCCATACCGGCGGTCCGGGCCACTCGTCCGCCGCCATCGCCTCGTCCCACGCCGCGGCACCCACACATGTGTCTGCGGGCAGCTCCGACGGCTCGGAGCTGCCCGCAGATACCGGCAGCGCTCGCCAGCTCCTCAGGCGGTGGAAAGTCCGAACCTCTCTCGGGCGCTCTCGGGAGTCGCCGCGAGAACGACCGGCTCGTTCGGCACTGGACCTTCCACGGTGATGGTGCGCATCACCTTGTCCGCGACGGTCTGCCTCTTACGGTCCCACAGCGGCATCAGGAAGCCGATCCCCAGGCTGAACCAGTCGATGAAGTGGCTGTTCTCCCGCACGAAGGCGTTGAACACTCCGATCGGCTTGCCGGTCTTTTCGAACACCAAGTTGGCGTTGATCAACCGTCGACCGAATGAGTTGCCACGCCGTCCCATCAGGATGCAGCGGTTGTAAAAGCCGACCGCGTACCAGATCACGTAGAGAGCGATACTGGTCAACAGCGCGGCGGTCGAGCTGAACGCGTCGTAGGCGGCATTGCTGCCGACGTAGGCGAGGACCAGGAAGACCATGCTGATGTGCATGTCGATGACCCAGGCGAGAAGTCGCTTCAGCCAACTTGAAGCTACCATTTTTCGTTCCCATCTTCGGTCACGAGACTCCATTTGGTGATGGGAGCATCTGCCGCCCTGGCGTCTGCTGCTGCTCAAAATTGACCCCCGATCGGGCAGCTCGAGGACTACACCGGTATATGAGCCGAGGAGGTGCAGATGCCACGGGGTAGGCGGAGCCACTGCGTGATCGTCCGGGTTGCGCTGACCATCGCCGTACTGATGATCGCTACTCTGGGCGCACCCGCGTCGTCCTCGGCGCGAGCGACGACCGTGGACGGTGGTCTGCTGTCCAGCAGCCCGAGCGCCGACGCGGTGCTGACAGCTCCACCGCGGCGGGTCGAGCTGCGATTCCGGGAAGCAGTGCGGACCGACAGCGCTAGCGTCACCCTGATCGGACCGACCGGCGATCGCACACCACTGCGGGACATCGGTGGCGCCAGTGCCGTGCTCGATGTCTCCATGCCTGCCGACTCAAGCGGTGACAACGCCGTGGAGTGGAAGGTCACGTCGGTGGCCGGCCAGACCCTGACGGGCCGGTTCGTTTTCACTGTGATCGAAGGCGGGCTGAAGGGATTCATGGTCGCCCACGCGCTGCACCTGCTCGGTGGCGCGATCATGCTGACATTTGTCATCTACTGGATTCGTATGTACCGCAGGCCCACCTCGTGACGACCGCCTCTCGGCTACGGCCGGGCTGGCGGCCGAGGTTGCGTGCCGTGTTGCCGCTGGTGGCGCTGGCGTCGCTGGCGATGGCGCTCTTCCTGGGTGGTGGCGCGCCCACCCCGAGTCCACCCGGGCTCCCCGACCCCGGCCCGGTGACCGGATGGGGTTTACCAGTCGCGCGACTGGTCTTCGACGCCGCCGCGGTGGCGACGACCGGATTGCTGCTGCTGCCAGCTTTGTTTCTCGACCGTAGCTCGCGTGCCACAGGCACATGGAGCGCGGCTCTGAAGACAGCGAGCACGACAGCCGCCGTCGCGGCGGTCGCGGTTGCCGCGCAGATCATCCTGTGCGCCAGCGACGTCGCCGGGCGACCGATCAGTGGGCTCAACTCCGCCGACGTGGTGCGCTTCCTGACGACTCTCACCCAAGGGTGGGCACTGGCGGCTCAGCTGGTCATCGCCATCGGTCTTGCCATGAGCCTGGCGGCGGCGGCGAATCGACGCGACGGCGCCGGCGAATGGCCGGCCCTGATCACATCACTGGTCCTGGTGAGCCTTCCGGCGCTCGTTGGTCACTCCGCCTCCACCCGCAACCACACGACCGCGGCGATGCTGCTGATGGCACACGTACTCGGGGCCGCCGTCTGGGTCGGCGGCCTGGCAGCGTTGGTCTGGCTTGCCCGACGAGCCCCAGACCAGCTCGCGTCGGCGGCCACCCGGTTCAGCAGCATGGCTCTAGGCTGCGCCGTCCTGCTCGGTGCCAGCGGCGTGATCGCCGGTCTACTGCACGCCGGGTGGGCCGGGCTCACCTCCTCCGGTTATGGCCTTCTGCTCGGCGCCAAGGCCGTGGCGTTCACCACCCTGGTCCTGTGCGGCTGGCGCCATCGGCACGTGACCTTGCCCCAACTGGCTCTCAACAACGCCGACCCCCACCGATGGCGTCGACCGTTTGTCCGCCTCGCATCGACCGAGCTGCTGATCATGAGCCTGGCGCTGGGCACCGCGGTAGCGCTGTCCCGCACGCCGGTGTAGTGCCCCGAAAGCCGTTGGATAGCGAGGAGAAAAGCATGCCGCTGGCTGTCGGCCAGGCACAGGGATTGGACACGATGCGGATCGGGACCGGCTCGGATGGCCTCACCTACTACCGCGGCGGCGAGCAGGGCTGTCCGCTGGTGCTGGTGAACGCGCTGGGTCAGGACCTGCTGCCGTGGCAACGGTTCGTCGCCACGCTGCTGCCCCGCAGGGTGATCACCTGGGAGCTGCGAGGTCTTGTGCCACCGGCCGCTCGTCGTCCCTTCGCAGGTCACGTGGACGATCTCGCGCGGGTCCTGCAGGCCGAGGACGTCACGTCCTGCCATCTGGTCGCCTGGTGTACCGGGCCCAGGACCGCATTGCGTTTCAGCCAGCGGTATCCGGGGATGGTGCGTTCGATGGTGTTCCTCAACGCTTCGTTCAAGCACACTGGTCGAGCGCC
Source organism: Micromonospora luteifusca (assembly GCF_016907275.1). Classification (NCBI taxonomy): domain Bacteria; kingdom Bacillati; phylum Actinomycetota; class Actinomycetes; order Micromonosporales; family Micromonosporaceae; genus Micromonospora; species Micromonospora luteifusca. The sequence goes on along the minus strand of NZ_JAFBBP010000001.1, from coordinate 5,877,828 downwards.
CGAGCGCGACACCGCCTACGAGCAGAACCTGGAAGTGTTGTGTCGGGCGGTGAACCGCCGGCCGGAGAACGCCAACCGACTGCGGGAGGTGTTTCAGCCTGGGACGGTCACCGCCTCTGGCGCCAACGCGATTGTGCAGGACAACGCGGTACGACGGGCGTTCGGTTCCGCGGACGCCCTAGTCGCCTACGCTCAGCAGCATCTGGAGTTCTGGGCCGAGGACTTCACGTCGGAGGCGACGGCGGAGGTGCCGGTCCTGTTCGTCTCGGGTGAGCGCGATGAGATCGTCTCGGCGGAGGCCACCCGGGCGGCGGCGGGGACCTTTCCAGGCGCGGCGCACGTCGTTCTGCCCGCCGTGGGCCACTTCGCGCTCGTGGACCAAGCTGAGCGGGTCGCTGGCCTCGTCGAGGGATTCACGCTGGCCGCGGAGAAGCAGCCGCCTCCAAGAGCAGAATCTGGCGGTGGTGGCTGAAGCCGTTGCACAGGTAGAAGTCGACCGCGCGGCGGCCGGAGTGAACGGTTACGTGCAGCAGCCCCCGCGTACGGGCCTCGATCAGAATCGCGGCCATCAGCGCACCGACGATACCGCGGTTGCGATACTCCGAGCGGACCTGGGCTGACTGGATGTCGCCGTACCACCGGTCCAGCGACTCGTTACTGGGCACCCGTTGTACGCCGAGGAGCCAGGCGGCGCCGACCACGTGCCCGTCCATCTCGGCGACGATCGGCAGGTGTGTGTCCGCGTGGGCGGCCACCCAGTCGGCGCACGGCTTGAGCCTTTCCTCGTCGATGCCGCGCAATTCCGCGAGCACCGCCACGTCTGCCACGCTGGCCCTCCGCACGATCGCCCGGCGAGTCTAGGCGAGCCCGTCGCCCGGTTGCCCACGCTGATCGCGGCCAGGGACTGGTGGACCATGGTGCGGTTGCAGGCCTACGCATCCGACCTCCCCTGCGGAGGGGTGTTCTGGCATGGACGCAACGTCTGTAGCGCCGTACGGATCGGTCAGGAAGCGCTGGGCTGCCGGTTTGACTCGCCGTCCACGGCCGCCCACAGTGTCGCCACCGTGTCGAAGGTGCCGGCACTGAAGGCACTGTCCGGCAAGGTGACCCCCAGCTCATCCTCCAGGTCGAAGATCAGCGCGACAGCCCCCAGGGAGTCCAGACCCATGTCCGCGAGGACGGTGTCAGGGGTCAGTTCCTGGCCGGAGCCCACAAGTGTCAAGTGCCGCCGGAGGACGGCGACGAAGCTCTCGTTCAGTGTCCTACCCTCTCCGTGAATGCATCGGTCTACCGGTCTACGCGACCGCGATGCGCTGCAGGGTGAGCCGGCTCGCCGAGATCAGCCGGTCGCCATCGACCACAACCTCCGTGGCGGCCGGATGACCGAGAAAGGCAACCAGGCTGGCTGTCAGTCCGTAGGCGCCGACGTTGGGTACCGCGACGAGGTCGCCTCGGCGCACCGCTGGGAGTGCGACACCGTCGCTCCAGGTATCCAACGGCGTGCACAGCGGCCCGACGAGTACGCAGTCGCGCTCGACGCCACGGATGTCAGTGGTCAGGAGGTCGGGTATCACCCGGGGCAGGCGGCGTAGCCCGGACATCCCACCGAGGTGGTGAACGCCGGAGTCCAACACGACGAACGTTCGGCCCTTGGAAGGCTTGACGTCGAGGACGGTACAGAAAAGGGTGCCGCTCGTGGCGACCAGAAAGCGGCCGGCTTCGAACGACACCAGTGGTGCCGACGACCGCCAGCCTGACAGGTGATCGTCGAGAAGGTCAGTCAGCCGATCGGCGAGATCGGGATAGTCCGGCCGGGCGCCCCGGTGCGCGTAGGGAGCGGCGAAACCGCCGCCCAGGTCGATCTCCGACACGTCCAGCGCGCCTTTGAGGTCCGCGGCCAGGGTGACGCTCGTACGGAATTGTTCGATCAGGCGGTCGGTGTGGGGGATGTTCGTTCCCATGTAGAGGTGAAGTCCGGTCACCTGGGTTCCCGGTGCCCGAAACTCCGCAGGTTTCGCCGCGACCCACGACGCGTCGACGCCGAACTGCGAGGCGCGACCCGTCATCGACAGACCCATCCCGGTGACCACGCGGTCGGCGTTGACGCGTAGAAGACACTGCGCCACCACTCCTGCCCGCGTGGCCGCGAGGCCGATCCGTTGCAGATCGGTCGGTGACTCGGCGGAGAAGCGGTGGACGCCGTGGCGCATGGCGATGTCGAGGGTGCCGTCTGCCTTGCCGGGCCCGGTGACCATGATTCGTTCCGGCTCGAAGTGGGCTTCCAGTGCGGCGGTGAGCTCCCCGCTGGAGCTGACCTCCGCATGGCAGCCGAGTGCCGCGAGCGTGGCGGCGACGTGCGGGTGAGGATTGGCTTTCAGCGAGTAGTAGAGGCGGCTTGGCGTCGGTAGCGCCGCGGTCAAGGCGGCGTGGGCTGCCCGGATCTCCGCCTGGTCGTACACGTACAGGGGTGTGCCGAAGCGAGCGGCCAGCGTGGCGTCAGTCATGGCGTTGGCCGTTATGGGTCGTGGCGCCAACAGGGATGAGAGCGTCGAACGTCTCGAGCAGGGCCCTCTTGTCGATCTTCCCGTTGGCACGTACGGGCAGCGTGTCAAGCACCCGGCAATCCTGGGGCAGGCGGGCACGCCCCAGTCGCTCTCGCAGTTCGGTCAGGACCGTCTCTGCGTTGAGCTTGCCGGTGACCACGAGCAGGGCGCCTCGGTCGCCGTGGGGTGGCAGCAGGGCAGCGCCGTTGATTCCCGTGATGTCCAGAGCGGCCGCCTCCACCTGCGCGGCGCTTATTCGAATGCCCTGCTGCTTGTACACCTCGTCCTGGCGGCCGACGAAGTAGAGATGGCCCTTGGCGTCGATGCGGCACTGGTCGCCGGTGTACAGCGATCGCACACCGAACTCGTCGACGCGGAACCGGCGCGCTGTCTCAGCCGGCGCCCGCCAGTATCCCGACATGACATTGGGCCCGCGAACCACGAGCTGCCCGACTTCCCCTGGCGGTAGCCTGTGGTCATTCTCGTCGACGACGAAGATCTCTGTGTCGGGCAGGGCGGTTCCGGCGGACCCCACCGGCACCTCGGCGTCGTCGACCGGTGCGATCGTGACCCGCTTGCACTCGGTGAGGCCGAACATCGGCACTACCGTCGCCTGCGGTAAAAGGGTGCGCAGCTGTTGAGTCAGAGCCGGCGACAGTGCCGCTCCGGTGTTGGTCACCATCCGCAGGTTCGGAGCGGACTTGCCCGAGCGACCCAGCAGCATGACCAGAATGGTGGCCAGGGTGGGAAGGGCAGGCAGGATCGTCGCCCGGTGGTGCAGCAGCGCTGTCAACAGTGGCGGACCTGCGGCGCCCGCGTCGCCGAGCACCAGCGCAGACCCCGAGACGCATGCGAGATAAGCCTGGTACAGGCCGTAGTCGAAGGACAGAGGCAGGCAGCAGAAGACTGTGTCGTCGTTGCGGTATCCGAGGCGGCCCTGGATGGCCCGCACCGAGAAGATGACCTCGCGATGGGCGCAGACAACCGCCTTCGGCGCAGCGGTGCTGCCGGAGGTGTAGATGAGGCTTACCGGATCGACGGACAGGCATGGTCCAGCGGGAAGCGGCCCACTGTCCGTCAGCGTCCGCCACTCCGGTATCTCGACGCATTCGCCGAACGCATCCCGTACGCCGGGTGGGGGTGTTCCGTTGACGACGACGAGTCGGGGTTCGCAGTCGTCGGCTATCTGGCGCAGGACGAACGATCCGAGCTTCTCGTCGACGATGACGTACAGCGCGCCGAGTCGCGAGATCGCGTAGATGAGCGCCACCGTATTCGAGGCCCGTGATGCTGCGATGACGACCCGGTCGCCGCGCGTGACTCCGCGCGACTTCAACCAGTGCGCGTAGACGGTGCTGGCCTGCCTCACGTGCGCATACGTCCAGCTCTCCGGACCGTGCACGACGGCGATGGCATCGGGGGTGAGCGAGGCTCGCTCGTCGAGCAGGTGATGCACCAACGTCGAGCGTGGCGAGTCCATTCCAGCTCCCGTCTGCCGGCGCGGTACGGGCCGTCTGCCCGTCGTCGACGGTATGCGGGTCCGGCTCAACACCGTGCTCAACGTTGAGCAGGCCATGATCGCGTTTGCCCCGTGCGGCTCGCCGCAGGTGTGCCGGCTGGCATTGCCTGAACACCCGCCCGCTGATGTCGAAGTTTCCGGTGGAAACCGGACGAGCTACTTCCTGCGCGTCCGCTTCGCTCGCCAGAGAAGCCCGCCGCCAGCGGCGATCAGTGCCAACAGCGCCAGCCCGACCCCACCGGCACCGTCCAGAGCGCCCGCAGGCTTGGGCTGATGGGTAGCGGTCGGTGCCGTCGTGGCGTCGGTGGCGCTGGCAGTAGGGCCGGGCGTCACGGATTCGGATTTGGCAGGAGACGAGCCGATGACGGCGAACGTGAAGGAACCTGCCACCGGATGCCCGTCGACGGACACCACCCGATAGGCCACCGTGTACGTGCCCGCACCCAACCCGGCCCGGAGGGCCTGCTTGGCACGCGTTCCGGTGATGACCGGTGCCCCGCTGACCACCGCCTTCGCCTTGGCGTCGGTTACCCGCACCGACGTATATCGAGCATCGAGCCGTTCGGCGAAGACCAACTCGACCTGCGGGGGCGCGGATATCAGACGGGAGCCCTTCGCGGGGCTGCTCTCCTTCAGCTCGTTGTGCGCCTGCGCTGGGCTCGCGGCCTGAAGGACCACTAGGGCCGCGACGATCACGCCTAGACCTGCAGCGCGCATCGAAGCGAGGACCCCGAGCTGACGCTTCATGAACACCCCCGGCAACGCGACGAGGCTTCACGGTATCCATCGGAGGCCACGACGAGGACCCACCGCTGGCATCGGTAGCCGAGACCGTTATGCCGATGCGCCTGGCTTTTCGGCGGCTCGTGAGCGGCGGACGAGGAGGGGCGAGAGGGCCGTTCCGGCGGTAGGCGACAGGCAGGGAGTCGACAGGTGCAGCCCGGTCCCGCGGGCTGCTGGCGGCATGCCCCAGGGCCGCTTGCGTCGCTCGACGACACATTCCTGATGGTCACGCGGCGCTCGGGGCCTCGATCATCGAGCCCGGTCGGCATGTCAAAGGGAATGGTTGGCGCTACCGCCGGCTATCCGGGACCGTGATCAAGACATGCGCGGTTCCGTCAACGAACGGGCTTCCGCACCGCTCCCCCGTCATGTTGACGCACCGCGGGACGACTGTCTGTCGAATTCGCCCTCCGAGATCGACTTCAGCCGACGCAGCCCTGCCGGCAGCCCTTTGCGGACTTCACGGCCGAACAGCAGCGCGAATACAGCAGCTAGCTTGCCGTCGAACGTGACGCTGTGGGTGACCTCGGTCCTGCGCTCGCCGACGGGCTGGAGCTCGTACTTCAGCCGCATCTCACACATCGGCAGTCCGAACTTCGTCGTGAAGGACGCGCCGTCGGTGACCTCAAGCAGCTCCATTTTGGATTTCGGGCCATTTTTCGATTTGAGGACGCCGCGACCACCGGACTTAAATGTGCCGACGTGCGAGTATTGGATGCTGTGATCCCACTCCCGCCATTTTTCCACCTGAGAGTAGACGTGGAAGATGGTGCTGGGCGTGGTTAGAACCTCGATGTGATCGACGAACGTTCGGTGAGCCATGGCTTTCCTTGAGTATCTGTAGGTGAGTCGGGCGCGGTCGGGCACGAGCCAGCCGCGCGGCCGCAGGCAACACGAGACCGCACGTATCAAACGGAGACTTTCCGGGCGAGGATGCGGGCAGTGGGCATGGAACATCCAGCCATAGGATGCGAACACGACCGGCATCGTGAAAGATCGGGTGAATCCGCATGGTTCCCGGCGTGTGGGCTCAGGATCCAGTGAGCGCGCCGAGGCGCGGGAACCGCTCGGGAAGCGACGCCGGCCGACATCTGCGGGACTTGGGTGGCCGAGTCCTTCATCGAGCATGCGTCCGACCGCGGGTTCCCGCGTTTCATGAGGCGTCAGCGCGCGACGCGGCGGACTGCCGTAGTGGCCGTGAGCCAACATCCGCCCTGGCGGGCGAGAGGCAGCCGCACGAACCGGAGGTAGGGCCGGTCAGGCTCGACAGTTCATATCGGGCCCGTCAGCTAGGCCGTGTTTCGTAAGGCGCGCAGCCATTGGTTGATGGCGGCGTTGGTGAGGGTAGTTTCGTAGCGGACGGCGAGTTTGTCGTGCCAGGTGGCCATGGCGCGGTGCTGTTTGAGCTGGTTGATGCCGCACGCGACAGCGTGCCGCTGCTGGTAGAGGGCCAGCCCGGCGCGTCGGCCTCCCTACGAGGCCTCGAACTCGGCCCTGCCGTCGAGAGGCGGTCTGGACGAGGCCCCGTCATGGTGCTGACGCCGCTCATCTATTCACGGTTCAAGAGCGTGAGCACATGCGACGACCCCCCGACCACAAGGTCGGGGGGTCGTCGCGAAGGCTGACGTTGGGGCGTGTCAGCCCATCGGCAGGGCGATGCAGAACGGGTGACCCGCCGGGTCGAGGAACACCCGCCAGTAGTCGCCACCTGGCTGGTGCTCGGCCTTGGTGGCGCCCAGCTCGACCAACTTCTTCTCCGCCTCGTCGAGGTCGGTTACCTCCAGATCGAGGTGGCTCTGCTGGGGAACCTTGCCGTCCGGCCACGCGGGCGCGACGAAGTTCTCCACCTTCTGGAAGCCCAGCCTTGCGCCTGTGCTGCTCGCCAGGTAGGTCGAGCCCTCATCACTGTGAACAATGTCCCAGCCCAGAACCTGACCGTAAAAGCCCGCCAGAGCAGTGTGGTCGGCGCAGTCCAGCGTGGTGCCGGTGTACGTGGCGATCATGAAGCGGTGACCTCCTGAGGTCGGTTGTTGAAGGGAGCCGAGAGCAGGATGCGCTCGGAGATCAAGCGCGCTTGGTACGGAGGGCTCTGATCACCTTGCGGTCGTCGGCCTTGAGATAGTCGGTGTACTCAGGCGAGTCCATCGCACAGAGGGCGACGCGCCCATCCTCGTCGAACACCATCCCCCACCCGTGCGTTCGTGTCAGCGGTGAGGTTCGCAGACAGGGCTGCTCTTTGGAGAAGAACTGCGCGCGCAGGTCAGCCTTCTCCTCCTCACTGACGTCCAACCCTTGGCGGGCGAACCAGGACTCGAACAGCACGTCCTCTTGGGTGTACGTGAACGGGTGCTCCGACAGCATCTCGTACTGGATCTCGGCCACCGTCTTGGACGACCCGCGGGATGCGGGCACCTTCGCGTGATCGACTTTGCAGTCCTCCGCCACCGCGATGAATGTCTGAATATAATTCACGACGTCTCCTTTGGTGCTGCGTGCATTGCCTGCCTGAACCCCCGCCCCGGGCTCAGTTGCGGCTGACTCTGCCCTTGAGAGCGGTGAGGGCCAGACCGATGCTCAGTATCCCGACGACGCCGATCGCCAGCAAGGCCGGACCGATTGCGGACATGTTCCAGTCCTCGGTGAGCAGGCTGCGCAGGGCCTCCAAAATATAGGTCACGGGGTTGACCGTGGCCACTGCGTCCAAGGTGCCGTTGAGTTGATCCTTCGGAAGAAAGGTGGTGGTGAGGAAGGCGAAGGGGAAGAACAGGATGGTGGCCGAGGCGACCGCGGCCGGGCTCGCGGTCTTGAAGGCGATGGCGTAGGTGAATCCGGGGAACACCATGCCCCACAGTGCGGAGATGCCGACGAAGACCAGGAAGCCGAGCACACCGTTGTGGAACCCGACGCCGACGATGAAGCCGAGGCAGAGAACGGGTAGCGTCATTAGGGCGACGAGGACGAAGTCGGCGGCCATGGTGCCGATCAGCAGCGCCAGGCGCGAAACCGGTGTCATGAGCAATCGGTCGAAGTACCCGGAGTTCAGGTCAGCGACCAACGAAGCGCCGCGACTGATGCCGGTCACCGCGAAAACAATGCCGACGGGCAACTGGAACGCTTTGTAGTCGATGGCGAGAGCCGACTCGGTCAGCTTTTCCAGGGAACCGATGTTCACCGCCATGAAGAAGACTGGAATCAGCAGCGCCGGAAACACGGCCTCGGGTTCGCGGGGCAACTGTCGGATCGAGCGACGGGCAATGATCAGGACGTCTCGGATGAACGACTGGTCGCGCGGCCGCAACTCCGGGTCCACGCCGAACTGCTCGGCGTCCACGTTGCTCGCGACGCCGGGCGACGCGTCAGCGGACAGGCTCATGCCCAACCTCCTTGTTCATGTGGGCGCCCGTGAGCTCCATGAACACATCGTCCAGGGTGGGCGTGCGCAGCGTGATGTCGTTGAGGGTCAAGCCGGCCTGCTGGATCCCGATCGCTACCGAGCCGATGGCCTGGGCGCCGTCGGAGACGCGGGCCTCTATGCGATCGCCGGTGACCGTCAGAGACTTGACACCTCGGATGTCAGCCAAGCGGGATTCCACGGAGACGGCGTCGCCCTGAACGTTCGCTACGACGATGTCGTCGCGGACCAGGCGTTTCAGCTCCCGCGGGCTGCCTTCGGAGACCACACCACCGTTGTTGATGATCCCGATGCGGTGGGCCAGAGAGTCCGCCTCCTCGAGATACTGGGTCGTCAGCAGGATGGTGACGCCCAACTCCTTGTTGAGTCGTCGCACTTCGTCCCACATCTGCTGGCGGCTGCGCGGGTCCAGGCCTGTCGTCGGCTCGTCGAGGAACAGCATCGGCGGGCGGTGCAGCATGGCGATGGCAATGTCGAGTCGACGCTTCATACCGCCCGAGTAGGTCGAGACCCTCTTGTCGAAGTCCTTGCCCAGATCCACGAGCGCCTCGAGCTCCGCGATCCGCTTCTGGGCGACCACCGACGAGATGCCGTACAGCTGTGCCTGCAGCGCCAACATCTCCCGGCCAGTCTGCAACCCGTCGATGGCGGTCGACTGCAGTGCGGCGCCGATGCGCAGGCGCACGGCCATCGGGTCGGTGGCGACGTCGTAGCCGGCGACGCGCGCCCGCCCCTGGGTAGGCATGAGCAGTGTGCACAGGATGCGGACGATGGTCGACTTTCCGGCACCGTTGGGCCCCAGAAGTCCGTACACCTCTCCGGAGGGGATCTTGAGGTTGACGTTATTGATGGCGACCTTGTCGCCGAAGGTACGTCCCAGGTTCTCGGCAAGAATGGCCGGAATCGTCATATCGTCCTCGCTGTCGAGGGGAGCCCTGGCTGGCTGGTCGGTCGGTCGGGTGATCAGAGCTGGAAGAACAGCCAGTCATTCTGCTTGCCGAGCATGGCCTTGGCTGCGGACTCGTAGCGGGTCTGTGAGGCGAAGGCATGCTGGCTGATCGTGTGAGCGTCGCGGAAGTACTTCTCCAACGGGCTGGACTCCTGGAACCCTGTCGACCCGGCGATCTCGTGGACGATCTCGCTGATCTCGCGGGCGGTTTCGATCACGTAGCAGGCAGCGAGCTGCATCGAGATGCCGTGTTCGGTGTTGACGAACTCCCCGGTGAGTTGGTGCTGCCAGAGCTGGTCGACTGTGTCGTAGAGGTAGGCCCGAGACGCCCGGTAGCGCGCCTCGGCCTTGCCGAGCTGGCGCTGGATCGAGGGGCTGTCGCCGAGCACCTCCATCATGAAGTTGCCCTTCTTGGTTCGCACCAGCGACGTGGCTTCGTCGAGGCTGGCTCGCGCCACCCCCAGCGCGGTGGCCGCGAACGCCGGGTGTCCTGACCACAGACGCGATCTGTAGAGCGGGCCCGAGAAGTAGCGGTTGGGCTCCCCCAGAGTCAGCGGCGCTACCCGGGTATGCGGGACGAAGACCTCGTGGTAGGCGTAGTCGTGGCTACCGGTTCCCCTCAGACCCAACACGTTCCAGTTGTCGACCAATTCGCAGTCCTCGCGGGCCATTGCGGCGAGCAGCATGACTGGGCCGTGCGGGGTCATCTTCGGCTGGTCGCCCTCGAAGAGCATCGCGTAGGCGGTGACCCAGGTAGCGATGTGCGCGCCAGACGCGAAGGGAGCGCGCCCGGAGACGAGGTAGCCGCCGGGCACCTCGACCGCCCGCGCCGGCGGGAAAGCGCCGCCGCAGATGACCGCCTTAGAATCGGCGAACACCTCTTCGACGCCGTCAGCCGACAGGGCCATCATCGCGAACGCCTGGCTGTTCATGTTGCCTACCAGGAAGCCGGCGCTGGGGTCGACCTTCGAGATTTCCTCCACGAGCCGGGTCGCCTGGAGAGGGTTGAGCTCAAGTCCGCCCAGGGACTTGGGCACTTGAACCTGGAACGCCCCCGCCTCGACGAGGGCGGCTGCGGCGTAGTCGGGCAGACGCCGCTGAGCCTCGCCGTCAGCGGTGCAATTGCGTAGCACCGGCACGACGGCCGCGAGCATCTCATCGACGACGTGCGCAGAGGTGTCGACCGTGGGGTCGTCGATGGTGGCTGCTGGAGTTCCGAGCATCGTCATGGGTCCCCACTCGCGACTGGTAGGTGGCTATCGTGGCCGCCACCGTAGGAAGACCTAGCGAGGCCGTGCTGCGCACTATTGAGCCTTCCCGACCCACCCGGTCAGCACAGGATCAGCCATGGCTGTCGCCCCGGAGAAGCTTCCCGTCCGGATCCGTCCACACACTCAGCCCCGGGCTCACGCATCGATCGCCCTCGGTAGTGTCGCGGCAGGAGTCCTGCTAGCGGTGCTGTGGTCCTACGAATTCGTAGACCACGTGATCGGCGACAACGTCGCCAACGCACTGCTCGGTCACGATGCGAAGGCGACCTCGATCGGCGGGACCCTCGCGGGCTTGGCCTTCGCGTTCGTCTCTGGGCTCGCGGGCACCTTCACGGCCTGCAACATCGCTATGGCGGCCGCTGTCGGTCCGATGAGCCAGACCAGTGGTCGCGAGGACGCCCCATCGGGTCTGCGTCCCCTGCTCCGGCCGGTCGGCTGGCTCACCGTCGGGATGGTGGTGGTCTCCGCGGCCTACGGCTTCGTCGGCGTGCTGCTCGGCGAGCGGCTCCCGCAGTTGTCCACCGACGTGGTCGGCGGCGTGCCCGTGCGCCTGATCCAGGCGAGTGTCGTCTTCGGCCTGATCGGGCTGGCCTTCGTTTACCTCGGACTGGCCTCTCTCGGCATATTGCCGGATCCGTTCGCGAGCCGGCCAGCTGTCCGGGTCGTGGCCCTCGGCGCGTTGGTGGGCGGGTTCCTCATCGGACGGCCGTACCCGCTGTTCAACAAGCTTTTTCAATGGGCAGTCGACACCGGCAATCCTCTCTACGGGGCAGGGGCGTTCGTACTTCAATCGTTGGGCAACATCGTCCTCGTGACTGCGCTGTTCGCCTTGCTCATCGTCCTCACTCGGGGCCGGTTCGTTCACTGGATCGCCGGTCGTCCGAAGCACACCGCGGCCGTAACCGGCGCCATGCTGATCGCGCTCGGCGTGTTTATGGTCGTCTACTGGGACGTCCGGCTGCCCGCCATGTTCGGCCACGGCTGGTTTCCGACGATGCCGTACAACGCCAGCTAGTGCCATGACCACGAACGTTCACGGTGCCTGTTGACACGCCGTGCGGCGACGGGCGCCTGCCATACTCGATGAAGGCGATTTCGGCGACCACCGGCTTACCTCGCATCGAGCACGCTGCGGCGGTACTGCTCGCCCGCCGCGAGTACATGCATTTCGCGATCTATGGCCGAGCCTCCTGGCCGCGATCGATACCTACCGCAACAGCCTTGGTGCCGGAGCCGATCCTGCGTGGCAGGGATGCCGGGACGTCGTGCTTACCAGTGGGCCCTGGTGGCCTTTCCCCGACATCGCCCTGATGAGCGAACGTCCCATCCTGCTCACGCTTGACGAGCAGGGTCGCCTCCATGGCGACGACGGACCCGCGGTCCAAGGGGCCGACGGTCACCCCGTGATGATCATTTTGTGATCCACAGGCGCTGGATTATCAACATGGGCGCCGTTGCGGGTTGAGCGGCTGAACTGTGCCTGCTGAAGTACCTCCGCAGGGACGACGCGACGTCCCGTCGACTGATGAGGGAGAGCAGCTATGACTTGGGGTGGACGCGGCCGATCACGACGCACGCACACACAGACCGCACCGGACCACCTCGCCGGTGTTACCGGTCTCGTCGGCGCGGTGGCGGCTCTCATCGCGGCCGTCGCGGGGCTGCTCACGGCCGCCGCCACGCTGCTGGTGAATCGCTGATGCCCGCGGTCGAGGCATGGCTGCTCGGCGGACCCGCCGACGGCCGCATCACCCCGATCGACGTCGACGAGGACGGGTCCCTTCCGCAGGTTCTCATCCTGCCGCAGACCGGCGCCTATCTCGGCGTCCGCGATCAGCCCAGCCCACCCGTGCAGTACCGCTATCGGCGTTGCGACGGCGAGGACGACCCGCCAACCTTCCAGTACGACGGGCCGCTCCCCCACGCCCAGTGACATCGGAACGGGTGGTCGGCAGGCCGAAGCGTGCGGCCGTTGTCGAACCACAGCACGGTCGGCACAGCCCCAGTCAACCCGCCACCCCGCGCCAACCATGAATCGAACATTTGTACGATCGACTGGTGGAGGACGTGGCGGGGCATTGGTGGAACGGGATCTGGGGGCGAATGGGCCGCCGAGATGTGTGGCTCACCCAGGAGGTCCGGTGGAAGGTCACCGCCCGCGTCGGCGACAGCGAAACCGGCCGGGTTCTTCGGTGGGAGTTCGACACCGAGGACGAGGCCCACGCCATGGTCAAGCGCCTGCTCGCCGCCGACGCGGGCGGCCAGTGGCGCCAGCAGTCCGGCGACCGCCAGCCGCCACAGTAGGCGTAGCGCCCGGCTCGAAGTCCGCGAACCCGAGGGCCGGCGGACCGCAAGCCGGATCGCGGTCAGGAGCTACAGGTGTTGAGCATGCTCTGCAGGGCCGACTTTTCCGAGGACTGCAGGGTGAGGCCCCAGCTGTACTTCACGGTGATCCACATCTTGCTGTAGGTGCACCGGTACGACGACAGGGACGGCTGCCAGGTGGAGGGGTCCTGGTCGCCCTTGGACTGGTTGACGTTGTCCGTCACCGCGATCAACTGTGGGCGGGTGAGGTCGTTGGCGAAGCCGGGGCGGACTCGACAGCCAGCCGGGCGTGGGGTGCGTTTGCTACGACGGTCGTAGCAAACGCACCGCACGCCCGGACAAGCACCTACTCAAAACATTCGGTAGCTGACCGGGTCGGTCAACGACATGCTGAAAGGCCAACTCGACCTCGAACAGAACCGGCGAGCGGAGTTGCAGCTCAGACAACCTTTTGGGTCGCTGGCGGCTTGGCTATTTTGGTGTTCTCTGGCAGCACACGTCGACTCGGCCATCTCGACCGAGGGTCTCACCTTCTCCCCCGACGCCTGGAGGCCTTCATCCGTGGCGGGTCAGGGTTCAATCGGGCGGACCTGATCGCGGTATCGCTCATAGAGGACGCGATTGTGCGCGTCGCCCTGAGCGAGATTCGCGGACACGTGGACGGGCGGATCGATGCCGCGGCGCAGCAACTGACCGCATATCAGTTCCGTGAGCAGCTGCGCGATGAGGACTCCGGTGAGCGACGAAACCGCCCCTATCCGAACTCCTGGGTTGATCTCCAATGCCGCATCCCCCGCCGGGGCTTGGTTGTCGATGACCACATCCGCCAGGTCAGCGAGATGCGGTCCCTGTGTCGAACGGGCACCGGCCGAGCGAGTGTGCGCCAGTGAGGTGACCGCCACGATCGGATGCGCGTGCTTGCGGGCCAGCGTCGCCATCTCGATGACGGCGGCGTTGATGCCGGAGTTGGAAACGATCAGGAAGGCGTCGTGCTGGGAGGGCGCGGCGAGGTGGTAGATCCGCTCGGCCAGGCCGGACTCGCGCTCGTACGTCGGATCAAGGATCGGCCCCGGTTCGTCGCCACCGAACATCACGAGATCCTTGACCGCGAGCATGCTGACGGCGGCGAGCCCGCCGGCGCGCGCCGCGAGCTCGAGGGCGACGATTCGCGAGTGGCCGGTCCCGAACGCCTGTAGTACACCTCCGGCGGTGATGGCGTCGGCGACGAGCCCGGCTGCTGCCTCGATGGCGTCGAGTTGTGTTGCCAGGACTTGGTCGAGTGCGGTCCGGGCGATGTTGGCGTAGGCGGGCTCAGGCACTGATCCTCCTGGGTTGTTCACGGTTGCGGACGGCCTCTACGGCCGTCTCGACGGCGGCTTCGACGATGATCTCGCCGCTGCCCGAGGTGACGGGACTGGCATAGGTTTCGTAGCAGGGTTGCGTGTCGCGGGTGGGCAGGTAGCCGAGGTAGCCGTTCGTGTAGCCGAGTACCACAGTCTTCCTAGCCTGGTCCGCCGCTGCGGAACGGATCGTTTCGCCCAGCTCCAGGAACAGCTCGCCGGGAACCGCCACCATCGTGATCCCGTCGAGGTCCACCGCCTCTACGTCGATTACATACGGTTCCGTGCGCTGGCGGGCGGCCTGTTCCTCCGCGATTCGCAGTCCCTGTTGCAGAACCCGGTGGATGCGTTCGTCTTGGTTCTTTGGCGGCGGGACCTGGCGCACAGCGGCTTGAAGCTCAGCTCGCTGTTTCGGCGCAAGCGCCACTGTTCGCGAGACCGGCGGGCGTACCGGCGTCGGGGTGCCTCTGCTGACTCGTGGCGACACCGGTTCGACCCGGTCGGCCAGCCAGGCGCCGAGCCGGTCCACCTCGTCGAGTCCCCGTCCCTGACGGGTGTGCCTGGTACTGATGTCGCCGGCCGCGCCGGTGGCGACGACCACCCACCTGTCAGGTGTGGACAGTGCCCGGCGGATGCCGCCGTTGAGGTCGGCGCTCACCTGGTTGTTGTCGGCGGGAAGGATGGTCGGGTGGACCGGTGAGACCACTACCAAGCCCACCACGTTGGTACCTGCGGTGACCACGATGGTGTCGACGGGAATGTCCAGGGGACCCGGGTCAGCGATGTTGCGGTGACCCGCCAGCTTGGGTACCAGCGTGCGGGCGGAGTCGAGTCGGGCGGCACGCTCGGACGCCATGGCGGATCGCACGGCCACGAGCGTTGCGGCTTCGAGCCGGTCGGCGACGTGCCGTGGGGTGGCCTCGCCGCCGGGGCTGCAGCCCGCCTCGGGGCTCGCGTGGGTATGTGTGGCGGCGACCCAGCAGGACTGCACGCCGACGTTGCGCATGGCGGTCCGAATCCGGTCGACGACGTCGACGTTGACGCAGATCAGGTCCGCGACCACCAGCGCGAACCGGTGGTCCTCGTCGGCGAAGGTCACGACATGGACCTCCAGCGGGTCGAGCACGTTCTGGACGCCGTCGGCGCGGTCGGCGTACCCACCCATGGGTTCTCCGGGCACGACCTCGAGACGTGCCACCCCGTGTCCGGCCCTCATGCGTCGCCACCGGATTCCTGGCTCGCCAGTAGGCGTGCATAGGGGGCGGCGCCGCTGAGCAGCACCGGACCGCCATCGAGCGGCTCCGCTCTGGGCGTGACCAGGGGCAGCCCGCTGGCCCCGAGTTCGGCCGACAGTGCATGGTGGAGGGCGTTTCCCGGGGTCAGCAGCCGTCCGCTGAAGGACACCCGGCGGGCTGCGCCGCTGAGACCGAGCCGATCGGTTGCCGCGCGCACCGCGTCGGCGAGAGCGGTCGCGGCCTCGACGCAGATCCGGCCCGCCACCGGGTCGGCCTGGGCGGCCGCGTCGATCACCGCGCGGGCGAAGGCGGCCGTACGCGGGATCATCGCCGGGTCCCGGTAGTACCGCTGCAGCGAGGCCAGGTCGACGCCGCCGAGCGCCGCGACGAGGCGTTCGACCAGTACGGTCGCCGGCCCGACCTGGTCGTACGACGCGGTCGCGGCGCGCATTCCGGCCAGCCCGAGGGCGTACGCGCTGCCGCGGTCACCGAGGTGGGGACCCCAGCCGTCAAGCCGGGCATGGTCACCGTCGGCGTCCACCGCGAGCACGGTCGTCCCGGTCCCGACACACAGCAGCACGCCGGGACCGCCGAGAGCGCCGGCGTGCGCGAGGATGCTGTCCTCCACCACCACGGCCGGGCCGCCGAACTGCCGCTCGAGGGCGACGGCGAGACGTCGGCGCTCAGCGTGCTCCCCCGGTACGCCGGTCAGGCCGGCCACCACACCCGCCACCCGGGCGGGAAGGGAGATCGTCGCCGCGGCGCCACGAACTGCGGCCAGGATCCGGCCGACGCCGTCCTCCTCGGGCCGGTAGGAGAAGCCTGGGCCGACACCGAGGTGGCGGCCCGTTGGGGTACGGAGCAGAAGCCGAAGCTCGGACTTGCCACCGTCGATGGTGATCATCGTCGTCAACGCGACATCCCTGCCGTCAGGCCCGCGACGATCTGCTTGGTCGCGAGTGCGAACACCACGGCCAGCGGCACCAGGGCGATCACGAGCCCGGCGAACAGGGTGCCGCGGTCGGCGGCGAACTCACCGAAGAACCGGGTCAGCCCGACCGGGATGGTGTACTTGTCCCCGCTGCGGAGCAGCACCAACGGAT
This sequence comes from Micromonospora luteifusca, assembly GCF_016907275.1. NCBI lineage: Bacteria > Bacillati > Actinomycetota > Actinomycetes > Micromonosporales > Micromonosporaceae > Micromonospora > Micromonospora luteifusca. The sequence continues at coordinate 5,861,348 of NZ_JAFBBP010000001.1, read as the reverse complement.
AGAAGAAGTCGTTCCAGGTCGGCGCGAACTGGAAGACCGTGGCCACCGCGAGCGCCGGCCGCATCAGGGGCAGGACGATCGACACGAACAGCCGGCCCTCGTGTGCCCCGTCGATCCGCGCGGCCTCCTCCAGTTCGCCGGGCAGTCCCCGCATGAAGCCCATGATCACGAAGACCGAGAACGGGATGCCGCTCGCCGCGTAGAGCAGTACCAACCCGATCCGGCTGTCGATCAGTCCCATCGACTGAAACATGTAGAACACCGGCAGCAGGCCGAGCTTCGCGGGGATCATCAACCCGGACAGGAAGAACGCCGCCAGCAGTGCGCGGCCCCGGAACTTCCACCTGGACAGGGCGTAGGCGGCCATCGCCGACACGCTGACGCACAGTGCCACCGAGGCGCAGGTGACGACCAGCGAGTTGACGAAGTACGTCGAGATCGACGCGGTCTGCCACGCGCGGGTGTAGTTGCTCAGGTCGAACGAGCTGGGCATCCCGACCGGTGCCCGGAGGATCTCCGCGTTGGGCCGCAGCGATCCGATCAGCACCAGCAGCAGCGGGCCGAAGGCGACCGCGGCGTAGGCCCACAGGATGAGCTGGCCGCCGGCGGTGCGGAGCAGCGAACGCTGCCGGGTGCCGCGCGGAGGTGGGGACTCGGCCCTGGCTTTCGATGCCGTGCGGGGGGCGGCGCGCAGGGTGTCCATCTAGTGGACCTCCCGACGGCGCAGCGCCCGCTCCAGGGCCAGGGAGACCCCGAAGATGAGCACGAAGATCAGCATGGCCAACGCCGACGACTCTCCGATCGCGTTGCTGCCGCCCTGGAAGGCGGTCCGGTAGTAGAGCAGTCCCAGCACGTCCATGGCGCCGCCGGGGCCTCCGTCGGAACCGCCCAGCGCGTAGACGAGGTCGAAGATGTTGAAGCAGCCGATGAACGTCAGCACGGTGATCACGCCGACCGCCGGCATCAGGAGCGGGAACCGGATGCTCCAGAACGCCCGGGTCGCTGAGGCGCCGTCCATTGCGGCCGCCTCCTCCAACTCCTGCGGGATGCCGCCCAGGGCGGCGCCGAAGATGAGCATCGGTCCGCCGATCCACTGCCAGGCGTTGACCAGGATCAGTACGGGCAGCGCGAGGTCGGGCTCACCGAGCCAGGGTCGCGCCCACGCGTCCAGACCGACCGCTCGGAGCGCGAAGTTGATTGGGCCGAAGGTGGGACTCAGCAGGAGCGACCAGATGTACCCGACGATCAGCGGGCTGATCAGGTAGGGAAGCGAGAAGAGCGTCTGGAACAGCCGCTTGCCCCGGGGATTGCGGTGCAGGAGCAGCGCCAGGCCCAGTCCGATGGTGTTTTGGATCGCCATGGTGCCGACGAAGAAGAGGACGTTGTGCCCGAGCGCGGCCGGGATCTCGTCGCGTAACGGATAGCGGGTGAAAATCTCCTGGTAGTTGCCGATTCCGACGAACCCCGCCTGACGAGTGCCGTCCCACTGGAACAGCCCGTAGTAGAAGGCGGTGACGAGCGGTACCACGAGGAAGAGGCCGTAGAGCGCGAAGGCCGGCACGCAGAAGGCGGTGATCCATCCTGCCGAGACCCGTCCTACCCGGCGGCGTGACCGCCGGGCAGGACGGACCGTCAGTTCTTGGGCCGGAACCACTGATCGACCCCTCGTTGGATGTGTGCGGCCGCGTCAGCAGGGTTGCGTCGACCGAGGACGTAGTCGGAGAACGCCTCGGAGGCGAGGTCCCAGGCGGTGGGTGTGCCGCCGGAGAAGTACGCGTAGGTGACATACGGGCTCGGGTTCGCCTGGTAGTCCTTGAGCGCCTGGGCCAGGAGTTCGTCCTGCGGCTCGACGCCCGGTACCGGGGAGATCTGGCGGAGCTCGGTGGACAGGACCCGGCCGAACTCCTCGGTCGCCATCCACCGCACGAGGTCCAGGGCCGCGTCCTTGTGGGGCGACTTCGCCGAGACGCCGAACGACCCGTCGACGTAACCGGGAACCAGCGTCTTGTCGACCGCCGCGCCGGGCGCGGGAGGCGCGTTGAAGATGCCCAGGTCCAGCTGCGGGTTGGCCTTCTGGAATCCGGCGATCTCCCACACCCCACCGGGGAACGCGGCGGCCCGGCCGGAGGTGAAGAGGGCCTGCGCGTCCGTGTAGCTCACCCCGGACGCCTGCGCCGGCCAGTACTTCTGAATGCTCTTCCAGGTCTCGAGGGACTTCGTCCAGGGCGCGTCGGTGAACTTCGCCGAGCCGTTGAGCATCTTGGTGAGGTAGTCGGGACCGCCGTACGTCGTGGCGCCGAAGATTTCCTGCTCGATCGGCAGCATCCACCCGTCGGTGACGGTGTTCGCCAGCGGGGTGACGCCGGCCTTGCTGAGCTTGTCGAAACCCGCGATCATATCCGCCCAGCTGGTGGGGGCGGCGATGCCGTTGTCGGCGAAGATCTTCTTGTTGTAGATGACGTGCAGCGTCTGGAGCGCGAACGGAACGCCGTAGACGTGTCCGTCCTTTTCGCCCCTCGCGCCGTCGAGGATTTGCTTCGGAAAGCCGCTGAGCTTGTCGACCGGACCGTCGAGGGGCACCAGGCTACCGGCGCCGACCAGCGGCTGGAGCAGCCCGTAGGAGCGCAACTGGGCGACGTCAGGGCCGCTGGAGTCGGTGAGGCCGGTCTTGAGGATGGTGTCGTACTCGGTGTTCTTGTAGGGGAGGTACTCCACCTTGACGCCCGGGTGGGCCTTCTCGTAGATCTGGAAGATCTTCTTGTACGCCGCGACATCCTCCTGCCGCCAGCCCCAGACCTTAAGGTTGACGGCGTCGCTGCCGCCCCCGCCGCCTGGCGCGCACGCAGTAAGGGCGAAGGCGAGCAGCGCGGCCGCCCCCAACACACCGCGTCTTCTGGGCATCGCATCTCCGATCGTCGTGGCCGCCACCCGCTGGACGTGGCAGACCAGCCGAGGTTAATACTGGTATAGACCGGAGGTCAACGGTTACGCCGACCTCACCAGTCGTCCGGGGAGTTGCCCGTACGATGACTTCAAACCTCGTTGGAAGGGGAACGGTCCGTGCCAAGGACGCGACACGAGCCGAGCGACGGGGCGCTTGAGTTTCTGCCGGCGGAGCACAGCGGCAGCAAGGGCGAGCACATCAGGGACGTCCTCACCGCCATGGTCCTGAACTCGCGGGACGGTGCGCTGCTCCCATCGGAACGGGTCCTCGCCGAACGGTTCGGAGTCGCCCGGATGACCGTCCGGGGCTCCATCGACGCGCTGGAGTCAAAGGGAATGGTGCGGCGGGTGCCCGGGCGTGGGACCTTCGTGCAGCATCCCACGCTGACCCACTCGGAGATCTTCCGCTCGTTCAGCGAGGACATGCGGATGCGCGGCATGACACCGGGTGCCAGGTCGTACCACGCCCGCACCCGCCCGGCCAGCCGCCTGGTCGCCGCCAACCTCGACATCACCCCGGGCGACCCAACCCACTACATCGAGCGGATCCGTACGGCGGACGGCATCCCAATGGCGCTGGAGCGGACGAACCTCTCCGCGGCACGGTTCCCCAGCCTGCTGAAGGTGATGGAGCGCGACGACTCGCTGTACGAGGTTCTGAGCCGCGTCTTCGGGGTGCGGCTGGAATCGGCGCGGCAGACCGTCACCATCGCCCGGCTGACCGACACCGAGGCAAAACGGCTCGACGTCGCCGGGGACGCCGCGGCGTTCCTGATCGAGCGCATCTCGGTTGACAACATGGGAAAGGTCGTGGAGTACGGCCGGTCGCTCTACCGCGGCGACCGCTACGCCATCCGGATGCACGTCAGCCCCCCGTCTCAGGAAGGCTGACGCGCATCCGGCGGCCGGTCAGCCGAGACCGGCGAGGTAGTGCGTTTCGAGTTCGGCCGAGGTCAGGGCACGGTCGTAGATCGCAGCCTCGTCCAGGTCACCCTGCAGCCGCTGGGAGGTGTCGTCCCCGCGGCCACCGAGCTTGACGCTCGCCGTACCGGTGCCTGGCGACACCGACGTCGCGACGCTGTTGTCCGCGACACCGTCGAGGTACACGGTCAGTCGCGAGCCGTCGAAGACGGCGGCGACGTGGTGCCACTCCTTCGCCGTCAGCCGGGTACGGCCGGTCACGAGGCCGTACCCCTGCCCGGCCGCGCCGAGCGACCACGCCTGCAGGACGCCGTCGGTCACCCGCAGGGCGTACCCGTTGACCGCCGGCCCGGCGTAACTCTCGATGACCGCCTGCCCCGGCGCGGGGGCGAGCGTGCCGAGCTTCACCCAGGCCTCCAGCGTGAAAGCACCCTTGAGGTCGGTCCGCGGGGTTCGTGGCGCCTCGATGTAGCCGGCGGAGAGGCTTGCTGCCCGGTCACCGGTGATCGCACCCTCGATGCCCGGATGGGCGCCGGCCAGGTAGGTCCCGTCTTGCCCGCTGGCGGAGCTGTCCACGGCGGTACTGGAGCCGGCCGGGTCGCCGAGCCTCCAGTAGCCGGCCGGGTCCGCGCCGGTCACGAGATTCGGGTAGCTCTGCTCCCCGACCAGGATGGGCAGCGACACGTTCACCGGTGGCGCGCCGTCCTCGTTGAAGGCCACCGTGACCTGGTAGCGCCCTGGCTTCGCGCCAGCCGGGACGGTCACCTCCACCGGCACGCTCGCGACGATGGTCCGGCCACCCGGCTGGGCCCGGAACACCTGCGTCGCCGGGTCGATGTTCCAGCCGTCTGGGCCGGTTCCGGTCACCTGTCCACGGATCTGGTGATCCGCGAACACCTCGAAGGCGACCTGGAACCGCTTCGTCTTGCCGGGCGCGATGAGCGACCCCGGCGGATCGACCGAGACGGTACCGCTGAACACGTCGGAGTAGCGCGGGACGATCTCGTAGATGCGCGGGACCACGCTGCCCGACGCCCACCGGATCCGGACCGCGCTGGCCGCCAGGTCCGCCGCCGGCACCTTCGTGAAGCCCTCAGCGAGCGGTCCGAGATCCACCCAGGCGCCGTCGACCAGTGCCTGGATCACTCCGTCGGCGGGGGCGGTCGCGTCCTGCACCACGGTCACCGCCGACAGCCGGTGCGGTTTGGTGATCGGTACCGTGATCGCATCGCCATCCTGCGGCTTGCCAGCCGCGACGTAGGCCGTGTCGTCGCGCCGGTCGGTCACGTTGCCCAGCGCGGCCCCCTCGACGGCAGCCGGTAGGCCCGTGGGGGTTCCGAGGTCACCGTACCAGCGGTCACCGAGGTAGCCGTCGCTCTGCGCGGCCGCGAAGTTGAGGAGATCGTCGACCGGGCCAGGACTGATCTGGTGCCACGTCCGGTCGAGGATGTCGCGGTTACGCGCCTGCTCCCGCCGGGCCCGCCAGGCAGCTTCGCCGTTCCCCCGGTCCTGCTCCCGCAGGATGCCCAGGGCAGCCCGACCTGCCTGGCCGGTGGCGCCCACCCGGTCCAGCCAGGGCCCGATCTGCTGGAGCAGCAGCGGGTTGTCGAGCCGCGCCCGAAGTGTGGTCGGGAGCGCCTCCAGACGGCGCAGCTCGCGGTCGAGCTGGTCAAGTTGGGCTTCCACCGCTCGGCCCGCCGAGTAGTCGGCGATGAGCCGTTCGATGAGAGCGGCGAACTGCGGCCGTGCGATGTTGTCCAGGGCGCTGGCCTTGTTGTTCTCCGCGAAGAGCCGCAGTTCCTCGTACGCGTCGCCGCCGACGATCTGAAGGGTCCGCGTCCACGAGCGTTCCGCGTCGTAGGCCACGGGGTTCCAGGCGTAGTCGGCCTGGGTGCCGAGTGGGATCTGCGAGGCTTCCTGATGCTGGACGAGTTCGTTGAACGAGATGCCGACAACGTTGGCCGCCATGCCGGCGTCACGGTTCACCAGTGGACCCAACAGCAGCCGGTTGGGGCTGTAGTCGTTGACCGGGTAGTTGTCCCAGATCATGATCCGGTGCCGCGGCCAGGCCTTCTGAGCGGCCCGGAGGTCGTCCTCGGTGATGCTCGGCGAGACCACCTCCGGGCCCGTCCAGTAGAGGTCGACCTCGGTGCTCACCAACTCGTCGAACCGGCTCTTGTACGGCGAGGGCGTCATGCCCCAGTACTCCGTCGGCACGACCACCAGGCGGCTGGCGCCGGGCCGCTTCTTGATGAACTCGCGCTGGACCAGGTTGGTGACCCCGGCCTGGGCGGCCGCGAGTGGCGACGGATCGCCCTGGTAGGCGTCCCGGTCCTCCTGGCACGCGAAGTTGCCGGAGACGTCATCCCAGGCGATGACGTAGTTGCGGACCCCGATCTCCCACAACTGCGTCAGGCGGGCCAGCAGCTTGGCCCGGTCGGCGTCGCGTACGTGGCAGATCCCTTGGCCAGGTGCCATGGGCGCCTCCGGCGAGATCCGGTACACAAAGTCGACATGACGGGACGCCGCCAGGTCGACGATCTCCTTCAGCCGGCCCAGCTCCGCCTCGTCGTACCGGGAGTCCCAGAGCGATCCGGTACGCAGGTCGTCCGCCGGTCCGTAGAAGAACTGGTTCATCTTGTGCCGGGCCAGGAACTCGATCTGCGAGCGCCGATCCTCCTGCGACCACACCGGTCCGTAGAAGGACTCCATCCCCCCACGAACCTGGTAACCCGGCCAGTCGCGCACCGCCACACCGTTGACGGCCACCCGGGAGCCCTTCGACACGAGCAACTGACGCAATGACTGAACGGCGTAGAAGGTGCCAGCGCCGTCCACACCCGCGAGGACGATCCGCGGTCGCCCAAGCCGATCGTGCCCGGCCGCCAGCACGTACCCCTCACCGGGCAACCCCGCCGGCCCTTGTACGTCGAGAGCACTCAGTGCGGTGCCGCTTGCCGACGTCTCGTTCGGACCGCCGAGGATGATCAACGGACGCGTCGTCGACATTTCCGCGCTGCCGACGACCCGGGCGGTGACTCCACGCGCGTGGAGCACGTCCACGAGCGAGTCCCGGGCCGCCGAATCCACGGCCGCACCCGCGACGACGTCGACGGTGGCGGACAGGACAACAGATTCCGGGCGCGGCTCTACCCGCTGCGGCGCTGGGAGAATGCGCGCCACACCCGCTTGATCAGGAGCCTGGGCCTCGCCCCGCGCCGGCGAAGCGTTCACCAGGCTAATCGCGAGCGCGACCGATCCGGCCAATACGCCGGTGCGGCGATATCCACGAAACGAGCGCCACGAAAACATCAAACCTCCAGTCATTTTGTTTGGGCCAACCGTGGCTCGATATCCGCCCGGCGCCGGAGCCAGGTGACGTCGAGGGTCAGCCCGTCGTGCCGACCGAGTGGTGTTGCGCGATTTCGCCGGCGGTCAGGGCATGGTCGTAGACGGCAACCTCGTCGAGCAACCCGGCGAGCCTGGCACCGGCGTCGTCACCACGGGCCCCCAGCTTGAGGCTGCCGGCTCCGTCGGTCGGGTCCACCTTTGCGGGGGCCGAGCCGTCGAGTCGCCCGTCGAGGTAGACCGAGACGGTCGAGCCGTCGTAGACCGCGGCAACGTGGTGCCACTCGTCCGGCGTGACCACCGTCCGCCCGTCGACCGACGCCAACTGTCCGGCTACGCCCAACGTGAGGGCGCTCAATCTGCCGCCGGGCAGGACGCGCAACGCGTAACCGTTGTAGGCAGGCGCGTCGTACTTCTCGACCACGCTGTACTGCGCGCAGACATCCTTGAGATTCACCCATGCCTCGACGGTGAACGAACCGCTGACGCTCAGCGAGGCCGAGTCCGGTACGGCGATGTGGCCGCCGGTCAGCTCGGCGGCGGTGTCCGAATCGCCGGTCAACGCGCCTGGGCGGCCCAGGGTCACCGCGTCGGTGTAGGCGCCGCGGTTGCCGGTGCCGGCGGAGTCCTCGGCGCTCGTGCCGGATCGCTCACCCAGCCGCCAGTAGCCGATCGGCTTGTCGGCCAGCACCTGCGCCGGGTAGGAGGACTCGCCGGTGACCGCCGGGGGCTGACTCGTCGACGTCGGCCTGGGTGCCGAGCCCGCCGGAGCCGGCGATGAGGTGCTCCGCGCGGTGGTCCTACCGAACTGCGGTGCGCTGGGCGACTGGCCGGGGTTGCCGAGCACGCCCTTGATGTAGTGCGAGTCGATCTGGCCCGGGGTCAGGGCCTTGTCGTAGATGGCGACCTCGTCCAAGCTGCCGACGAAGCGGTCCAACGCGTCGTCTCCACGGGCACCCAGCTTGAGGCTGCCCCTGCCGTCAGTCGGTGCCTTGGCCACCGGAGTCGACGCTTGCAGTTGCCCGTCGAGGTACGTCCGCAGCGTCGTTCCGTCATACGCTGCCGCGACGTGATGCCATCGCCCCTGCTGGACACTGCGGGGGCTGGGCGCGCTGGCCTGCCCCTGGTCGGCGACCGTGAGCGCCTGCAGCTTGTTGCCGTTCACCAGCCGCAGGGCGTAGCCGTTGCGCGACGGCAGACAGTCACTGCCGTCGTACTTTTCGACAATGCCCTGCGGTCCACCCGCGGCGTCCTTGATCCACGACTCCAGGGTGTAGGCGCCGGTGATGCTGAGCGAGGCGCTGTCCGGAATCTCAGCGTGGCCGTCGTCCAACCGGACCGCGGTGTCGGCAGAGTCGGCGATCGCCCCTGGCTGGGACCGGCCGACGTTGCCACGGTAGGCACCGGTGTTTCCGTTGCCGGAGGCATCGGCCACCGGCTGGCCCGGGGCGTCACCGAGCCGCCAGTAGCCCACCGGCTCGTCCCGCTTCACCAGCGCGGCGTAGTCCGCCGGGTCCGGCCGGGCGACCCGGACCGACAGCGAGGCGGTCCGCGCCGTACCACCGGACGGTCGGGTGACCACGTCGATCCGGTAGGTCCCGGGCGCCGCGTCAGTGGGAATCCGGACCGAGGTCGCGAGGTCGGACCAGGCCAGTCTCTGGTTGCTGCGCACGCTGAACGGCAGCTTCGAGTCGGTGACCGCCCACCCGGCCGGAACGCCGACCTCGGCGGTGCCGCTGACCGTGCCCAGCCCGAGCGCCTCGACCTCCAGGTCCAGCGCGAACGTCTCACCCGGCTCCAGCAGCGAACGCGGAGTCGTCACCTTCGTGGCCTCCGCGCTCGGCGCGTCGGCCACCTTTGTCGCCCGGTACGTCGCCCGGACCGTGACCGCCGTCGTCGGCCGGCCAAGGTCGACCAGCTCGCGCGTGGCGTCGAATGCCACCGGGTGGTTGTCGACGGTGACCCCGGTCAGCTCGTGACCGCTCGGCGCGCGCAGGTGCAGCACCACGTCCGTCAGCGGCGCCCGCCCGGCGGCCGCGCGCGGTGGGTTCACCCGCACGGTCAGCCGGCCGTCCGCCAGCTCGGACGAGGAGGCGAACCCGACGTTGCCGAAGGAGGTGGGCAGGTCGGCGACCTCGATCCGCTCCCCATCCGCGAGCCAGGGCCGCGGCGTGGCCGGCGCCAGGTGCAGCCTGGTCGGCACGCCGTCGGCGTCCAGGTCCTCACTGACCAGCAGACCGCGCAGCGCCTCCAGGTAGGTGGCGTTGTTCGGCGACAACGGCGGCCAGTACTGCGACCGGTAGTACTCACCGAACTGCGGGCACGGTGAGATCGTGGCGCCCTCGCCGCCGATGAAGGTGTGCGGCGTGAGGTCATGCGCGAGCATCCCGTAGAAGCTCAGATCGAGGCGATCGGACTCGGCGTTGTCGGCCAGGAACCGCATCAACGAGTAGCCGTACTGCTGGTCGATGCCGCTGGACTTGTAGCCAGGCACCGCCGGCCACTGGTTGTGCGGGATGTTTTGGCAGACACCGGGATCGGCGGTCGACAGGTTGAACCTGGTGAGGCCGAGGAACAGCGAGCCGTGCTTGTAGAGGTAGTCCCGCAGTCCGGTCGCCGTCGCGCTGCCCGGCTCGAACAACCCGGTCGCGAGCGCGTACGGCATGATCAGGTTCCAGTAGCTACCGAGGAAATCGGTGGTCACCTTGTCGTACGGCTTCGACGACGCAGGGTCCAGCAGTGCGATCGGCACGAACACCGAGCCGTCCGGCAACACCGTCTTCGACTTCTCCACCGCGCCCAGCAGCGACGAACGCAGGCCGGCAGCCTCGTCGAGGAACGGCTTCGCCTCGTCGGTACGGCCCAGGAGCCGCAGCGCGACACCGACGTCGCGCAGACCGCGCCAGACCTCGGACTGGTGGTGCAGGCCGTAGACCGGCTCCGGGATGTCGGAGGCGTAGCGAGTCTTGGCCAGCAGACCGTTCGGGTCCGCGAGGCGTTGCCGCTTGAAGTCGGCGAGCCAGTCGCGGAACGTCGGCAGGTTTTCCTGCAGCAACGACCCGTCGTTGCTCTGCAGGTAGTACGTCGCCGCCGTCTGCAGCTTGATCCCGCGCTCCCAGGAGAGAAAGAAGCTGCCCTGGCCGCGTCGCAGCATCTCGGTGAGGTTCGCGCGCGCCTTGTCCTGGTAGCCGAAGTCGCCGAGCGAGGTGACCGTCGCCGCGATCTCCGGCACGAAGGCGAAGGACTTGTCCAGCGACTCGTAGCCGTTCCCGACGGTCAGATTGAAGCCCATCACCAGGTTGTTCAGCAGCGTGCTGCGCATGGCGTCCGCGGCGTACTTCTCGGGGATCCTGATCTTGGCGCCGGCGTTGATTTGCCCCGTCCAGTAGTCGCTGGTGCGGGACTTCGCGGCGTCGTACAGCTTGGCCGACGGACGTACGGCGGTCAGCGCGGCCGGCTCGTTCGGCACGACCAGGTACAGCTCGGCCCTTCCGCGGCTCAGGTCGGGCGTGAAGCTCAGGTCGGGCGCGGACCAGGTCGCCGCGCCGCTGTACGCGACCACGGTCTTTCCATCAAATGTCAGCCGCCCCGGCTCGGCGACGACGTCCGCCACCTTGTCGCGGCTCACATTGAGCCGGAGCCGCGGGTGCGCCTTCGCCGGCCCGTTGATGACGAACCGGAGCATGCTGACCGCCGGGCCACCCGGGGTGAGTTCTGTGACGAACGACTCGCGTTCGTAGCGGACCCCGGCGGCGTCACGATAGGAGTTGGCGAGGATCGGCAGGTACCCGCCGGTCAGGCGGGGTTCGCCCGACCTCGCCTCGGCCTGGCCGTAGCGCTCTGCCCCGCCCGCGCCGACGAAGAAGCGGACGTGCTGCGTCGCCCGCGAGTCCGACCATTGCGACATCAATTCGCTGCCGTCAGCGACGTGCAGCGAGAAGTCCCGCTCCTCGGCCCACCGGCTGGGGTCCGGCGCCGGATAGGTGAAGGGCAGGTAGTACCAGGGCGAGGCGGCGTTCGTCGTACCACCGTGGTTGGCCGGCACCAGCAGCGGCTTGACGTTGGTCATGGCCGGGCCGTCGGGCAGGCCAAGCAACTTCTCGCCCCAGTGGTCGGATCCCTGCTCCAGCGCTCCGTTCACTCGATCGACGTAGCCGTCGGGCAGGGTCAGATCACCGCGAGAGCCGGGCTGACCGTGAGCCGTTTGCTCGCTGGCTGTCTGCTCACCGACTCCCTGGACGCCGGCGGCCTGGACGTCCTCGGATACCTGTGCCAGCAAGCTGGCCGCCAGAGTCACCACCGTTAGCAGCGACAGCCCCGCTCTTCCTGCCGATCTCGTGGCCATTTGATCCACCTTCGTGTGGATTACCGAACGGAATACCGGACTAGTCCAGTAACTCTGGAGCATGCTCATCGGCGGTGTCAACACTTTGGCCGGCAGCCGCTTGCCCGAGGATGTGTCGCGGTTGATCGGCCGTTGCGCGAGCCGTCCAGCGTGAGCCGCTCGGTGCTGGATGAGCTGCGCCCGTCGCGCGGCACGGCGTCAAGCAGCGACTGGACTGTGGACCGAGAGTCGGTGTGCGCTGGCGAGCCGAGATACAACCAGAAGACCACCGCCTCGAACACGGCAAACCGTCACTTACGGTGCAGCGGGCTGAACGAGATTGGACGACCGACGCTCACGAGCGCAGCAGCGGCGAAGGCTGGGTCAACATGGCCGCGCTCACGGGTGGCGTCATCACCGCACCCGGCCTCGCCCTTGTCTTCATCGACGACACCACCGGGGCACTCATCGTCGGCTACCTCGTCGCCGGTCCCAACAGGCCATTCTCGACGGCACCGGCGCCTGGCAGGTCACCGGCGGTGACCTGTGGCGCGATGACGACTGGCGACCGGCGCCGGAGGGTGGGTTCCAGTACTTGTCGCAACACAGGCTGGATGACCCGGGTCGGGGTGACCACCTTGCCGCTGATCCGCCCGGTCACGACGCCTGCAGGTAGTCGAGCGCGAGTAGGGCGGCGCCGAGGCTGCCGGCCCCGTCGCCGAGTGCGGCCCGCGCCAGCCGCGGCTCCCGGTGAAACGTAAGCCGCGCGCGCAGCGCCGCCCGGAGCGGATCGATCAAAACGGCTCCAGCCTCGGCGAGCCCGCCGCCGATTACCATCACCTCGGCATCGTAGATCGTCTGTCCGGTGAGGAGCCCGTCGGCGAGCGCGTCGACCGTGTCGCGCCACACCTGCCCAGCGAGTTCCTCGCCGGCTGCGGCCCGCGCGGCGACGTCGGCCGCGGTAGCGGGCGTACGGGACAGTTCCCCGTAACGTCGGCCGACCGCGGCAGCCGATGCGACCGCCTCCAGACAGCCGAGCTGGCCGCAGCCGCAGCGCGGCCCACCGGGACGTACCACGATGTGACCCAGTTCGCCAGCGGCGCCGTGCGCGCCCGCGTAAGCCGACCCGCCGACCACGTGAGCGGCGGCGATGCCGGTGCCGATCGCGACGAAGAGCACGTGCCGGCTACCCCGCCCGGCGCCGAGGCGGGCCTCGGCCAGGCCGCCCACCCGCACGTCGTGTCCGAGCGCCACAGGCAGCCCGAGCCGCGCGACCGCCAGGTCCCGCAACGGTACGTCCCGGAAGCCGACGTTCGCCGACCAGACCGCCACGCCGGCAACCTCGTCGATCACCCCGGGCACCGCGATGCCCACCGCCACCGGAGTCAAGCCATCGGCGCGGGCCTTGCCGGCCAGCCCCCCGGCGACGGACAGAACGGTCTCCAAGACCGCCGCCGGACCCCGATCAGCGCCGGTGGCGTGCCGTTCGGTGTAATGGCTGGTCCCATCCGCCCGGACCAGTGCGGCCTTGATGCCAGTACCGCCCAGATCCAACGCGACGACCACCGCGCCTTCGCTCACCGCTTCCCCTCGCCACACTCGCACCTGAGCCTGCTGGTCCGATCACTGCGCTCGCTCACGTCGTCCCGTCGCCGCGCTCGGCGCCGCTGATTCCCCGGGGGCGCCTGCTTCATTTAGCTGTGGTGGGCCCAAGCCGTCCGGGCGTCGCTGCGAAGGAATTCGGTCATCGGTTCCCCCTCTTCGTCGGCGTCTGCGCGCCGCGGCAGATCCTGCGCCATTCGAGCGGTGGGCTCGCGCCGCTGATCGGCGGCGAGCGGATCATCGTCGTCGCCGCCTCATCCAGCAAACTGGGTTGGGCAACGGCACATCACACTCGCGCGACGGGTGTTGGCAGCCGGCCGATCGGGTCGACGGCCACTGAGCGCCTAACAAACGTCGGCGCGGATGGTGGCCATCATCCGCGCCGACCCACGTTCACGGGCCGCACAGACCGTCTTGGTGATCACCGTCTGGTGGACCTTGTCGCCGAACGCCTCCACCATCCGCTGGTGTGAGACAACGGGGGTGCGATTGGGTGGTGGCCATGCGGCCGGCGGATCCGTAGGTTCGCCGACTCGGTGGTCGTTGGTGCGCTCTGACGACGCTTGCGGCGGTCCACTGCGCTTCGGGCGACCCGGGGCACCGGGGTCGGGCACGGACAATAGCGTTCGTGCCCGACCCCGGGAGTGTCAGCTCAGCCCGCGCCTATGCCTACCGGCGCGGCCGGCCGTTGCCGTCCAGCCACGGGTCCTCCGGCCGTGGCCGGTCGAATGTGGGGCGTGCCTGCGTCCAATGGCCGCGGGTGAAGTCGGGCACCTTGACCGACTTGAAGCCCTTGCCCTTCAGCGACTCGTGGCTGAGCGGGATCACCGAGCACCACGCCGCCGAGTCGTAGACGTCGATGTCCGGGGTCATGCCCAGGCGCATCAACTGGACCATCCTGAAGATGGAGATGAAGTCGCCGCCGCCGTGCCCACCGTACTGGCTGGCCAGGTTCTGCAGGGCCGGCCAGATCCAGTGGTCGTGCTGGTCCATGATCGCGCTGAAGGCACTACCGGTGCGCCACGCGTGGTTCGTGTGACCGAGCGACTCCAGGTAGATCCGGGCATTGTCCAGTTCCAACGAACCCCGGGTTCCGGTGAGCGTGGTCTCTCGGCTGTACGGGTGGGGCGAGTTCACGTCGTGCTCGACCCGGATGAACCGGTCGTTGACGGTCTTGATGAAGACCTGCTTGCGGTCCCCGGAGATGTAGGGATCGTCGTCCCAGGACGGGTGGTCCGCGTCGACCCGCGGGTCCTCCTCGCGGAACAGGGCCAGCGCCTTGGGCCGCGAGGCTACCGCGACGAGTTCGTCGAAGCGGTCGCCGCGGTTGATGTCCAGGCAGGCTGAGACCGGCCCGAGTCCGTGCATCGGGTAGTGAGCGGCGTTCATCCGGGTTTGCCAGCGCCGCCGCCAGTGCTCCGGGTAGTAGGCACCTCCGAAGGTGTACGGCCAGCGCAGGTCGTGGACGTAGCCACCGGAGGCGTGCTGCAACTCGCCGAAGAGCCCCGCCTTGGCCATGTTGAACATCTGCATCTCGGGGCGGAAGTAGTTCACGTTTTCCAGCAGCATGCAGTGCTTGCCGGTGCGCTCGGAGGTACGGACCAGGTCCCAGATGTCGTCGAGGTGCGGCGCGATCGGCAGCTCGATGGCGACGTGCTTGCCGTGCTCCATGGCGGCCTTGGCCATCGGGTGGTGCCACTCCCACGGCGTGGCGATATAGATCAGGTCAATATCGTCACGGCGGACGAGCCGCTCGAAGTCCTCCTCGCCGTTGGAGTAGCCGACCGGCTCCTTGTCCTGGAAGCCCTGGGCCATGACTCGGCTGATGGTCTCCGCGACGTGGTCGGGCCGGATGTCGCAGACGGCGGTGATCGTGGAGACGGCGGCCCACCGCATGGCCTGGTCTCCGCCGCGGTTGCCCAGGCCGATGATGCCGACGCGCACGTCGTCGAAGCCCTCGAAGGGCACGTTGACCATGGACTTCTCTTTGCCCTTGATCCGGGCAGGTTCGGCCGCGGGTGCCGCGCTGGCCGACGCGCCTGGAATGAGGGCGCCGCCCAGTCCGGCCGCGGCGCCCAGCGCGCCGACGCCCTTCAGGACGTTACGACGCGACGGGTGGGACCCGGCCGTCGCGGTGGGCTCGTTCGGGATGGCTTCGTTGGGACTCACGTGGATCAGCTCCTCTGCGGGAATGTGACGCGTCACGCGAAATTTCAAGCAGTATTGGTCACTCCACTTGCGAGCGCAATGGCCGATCGGAGATCTACTGCTTGAAGGTGATCGTTTGACGCACGATCCTGGCACAATTGCTTAACCATGCTGGCTGGCGCGGTGGTCAGTCAGCGCCAGACCCACCGGGCCCGGCTGCCTGCGGCAGCTTGGCCCGGGTGTCGAGCGGTCAGCCGGCGAGAATGACCGACCGGGACAGGTTGCGCGGCTGGTCGGGATTGAGCCCTGCTGCCCCGGCTCTCAGCAGGCACAACTGTTGGACGCGAACCAGATCGGCGAGCGGATCCACGTCGGACCACTCGAAGTGTCCGCCGGTGGCCCGGACCTGGTCCGCCAAGCCGACGGGGACCTCTCCGAACGCCCAGACGACCCGACCGTGCGCGGTGATGCTGAGCGGACCGTGCCGGTACTCCATGGCGGGGTAGGACTCGGTCCACAGTTGAGTCGTCTCGCGTAGCTTCAGGGCCGCCTCGTGCGCGAGCCCGACGGTCCAGCCGCGTCCGAGGAAGGTGATCTGGTCGGCCGTCGCGGCCGGGCCCGTCGCGTCGGCGCCATGGTTGAGAATCTGCCGTGCCTGTTCGGCGACCGGACGGAGGTCGTGACCGAGGGACGCCCGCAACAGCGCGAGGGTGGTCGTCGCGAAGCGGGTCTGTACGACCGAACGCTCGTCGACGTCGCTCAGCACGACCGGACAGGCCAGGCTCACCGCCGGGGACGATGCGTCGGCGGTGATGACGGTGGTCGGCGCGCCCTCGCGGCGCTGCTTGAGGACGTCGAGCACCTCGGTCGTGGTGCCCGAGCGGGTGATGCAGAGCACCCGGTCGTAGCCACGGCCGAGTTGGTGTTCACTGGCCGGCCACGCGTCGGTGATGCCCTCGCCGGCGCTCTCGCGCAGGGCCGCGTAGGCCTGGGCGACAAATAGCGATGTTCCACATCCGAGCACCGCGACTCGCTCACCAGGCTGCGGAAGGTCCGTCGCCACGGAGGGCAGCACGTCCAGGACGCCGAGCCAGTCATCCGGCTGGGTCTTGATCTCGGCCGCCAGGAAGGTTCCTTCACTCATCGGGTGCCTCGTCCTCGTGGTTCATGCGAGCGGGTTTGAAGGGCCTCCAGAATGGAGCGCTCTGATCGAATCTGTCAAGAAGGTCGCAGAACCGATCAGGAACAGGCATCGAGGCAGGGAGTGGCCGCGTACGGCCTGAGCAGCGGTTACCGCGAAAGGCCTTGACGTTGCTCGCAGCGGCACCGCAGAATCCCCCCAAGCAACGGCATGATCGTGCACGGTTTCGACCAGAACTGGTCATGAACGATCACAGCGAGCCAGGATTCCGATCACGACTTTGGCGATGTCCCTGCGCCGGTGGAGGCGGATATGAAGAGATTCGTGCGTTCGTGGGCAGCCGTAGCAGTTGCCGGCCTGACGCTGACGGGTTGCGGCTTCGGCGGCGACGACGGTCAGAGTGGGGGCGGCAGGACGCTGTCGTTCCTGGTGCCCAGCTACAGCGACGGCACCAAGGCGCTCTGGGAGGGCATCATCGCTGACTTTGAGGCGGCCCACCCGGACATCAACGTGGAGCTGGAGATCCAATCCTGGGACAACATCAACGATGTTGTCCGTACCAAGGTCCAGTCGAACGCGGCACCGGACATCCTCAACATCGACGCCTTCTCGGGTTTCGCGGCGGACGACCTGTTGTACTCCGCCGACGAGATGGTCTCGGCGAACACCGTGGCGGACTTCCAGCAGTCCTTCGCGGACAACGCCTCGATCGACGGCACCATGTACGGCCTGCCACTGATCGCCTCGGCCCGCACCATGTTCTACAACATCGAACTGTTCGAGCGGGCCGGCGTCGCGGCACCGCCGAAGACGTGGGACCAGTTGCTCGACGCGGCGAAGAAGGTAGCCGGTCTTGGCGACGGCGTCTACGGCTACGGCATGCCGCTGGGCAGCGAGGAGGCCCAGGGAGAGACGTCAATCTGGACCTTCGGCAACGGCGGATCGTGGACCAACGGCTCGACCATCGCGGTCAACACCCCTGCGAACCTCGAAGCCGTCACGTTCATGAAACGTATGATCGACGAAAAGGCCACCCAGCCCGACCCCGGGGCGTCCGACCGGACCCCCATGTTGGACGTGTTCATCCAGGGCAAGATTGGCATGGTGGTGGCGCTCCCGCCCACCGTCGGGCAGATCGCGGAGAAGAACCCGAGCCTCACGTACGCGAGCGCGCCGATCCCCACCAAGGACGGTCAGCCGATGACCCTCGGGGTCGCCGACCACCTGATGGCGTTCAAGAACAAGGGTGACAAGCAGGAAGCAGTCAAGACCTTCCTGGACTACGTGTTCAGCGCACCGGTCTACACGAAGTTCGTCGACACCGAGGGGTTCCTGCCCACCACCAAGTCCGGTGCAGCGGCGCTGGCGGGCAAGAAGGAGATCGCGAGCTTCCTCGAGGTCCTGCCGAACGCCCGGTTCTACCCCAGCACGAACCCGCAATGGGCGACGACCCAGGGCGCGATGCAGAGCCTGATGGGACAGATCGGGCAGGGCAAGGAGCCCGGGGCGGTGCTGGATGAAATTCAGGCCAAGGCCAACGGCTAGAGCCTGCGCGGTTTACACATGATGACCAACCAACTCATGCAAGTGCCGGCACCCGCGATCTCGGCGCGTCGTCAGGCACGCCGGGACCTGGTGGCGGCATTCCCATGGCTGTTGCCGGCGCTGACGCTGATTGTCACTATCGTCCTGTTCCCGGCCGGCTATCTGGTCTGGACCTCGACTCGGGACGTGTCGCCGGTGGGCGTGGACCGCGGCTCGGCCGGGTTCGACAACTATGTGACGCTGTTCGACTCCCCCGCGTTGGGCAGGGTGCTGCTCAACACTGCAATCTGGGTGGTCGGCGTCGTCGTGGTGACGCTGCTCGTCTCTATGGCGCTCGCGCAATTCCTTGACAAGGCCTTTCCTGGACGCCGATTGGTGCGACTCGCGGTCATCGTCCCGTGGGCGGCCAGCGTCGTGATGACGTCCACCGTCTTCTACTATGGACTCGATCCCTTCTATGGCGTCATGAACCAGTTCCTGGTCGATTTCGGAATTTTGAATACTGGGTTCGGCTTCACTCGACAGCCGGTGCCGGCCTTCCTGGTGGCCATGGGAGTGGCGGTGTTCGTCTCGCTGCCGTTCACCACGTACACGATCCTCGCCGGGTTGCAGATGGTGCCGCGCGAGGTGGTGGAAGCCGCCTCGGTGGACGGCGCCGGATCGGTGCGGACCTACTGGAGCGTGATCTTCCCGGTCCTGCGGCCGGCGATCGCCGTCGCCGTGCTGATCAACATCATCAACGTCTTCAACTCGCTGCCCATCCTCCGCACGCTGACCGGCAGCATTCCCGGCTACGACGCGGACACCACCACAACGTTGATCTTCAAATACATCCAGCAGGACCGCCAGGTCGAGACGGCGAGCGCACTAAGTGTCGTGAACTTCGTCATCGTGCTCGCGGTCATCGGTATCTACCTCCGGGTTGTCCGGCCGATGAGGGACGAGTGAGTCTTGGCGACGACGGCAACCAAATCTCAGGGCGATGAGCGCGCCGAGAAGTCGGTGCGCGCCAGCACAGACAACGGTCGCACCCGCAGCCGTGGCGGGCAGCGCCACGGCAGCCGCCGATGGTTGATGTCATTGGCCGGCGCGGTGGTGGCGTTGTTCTTCCTGGCACCCTACCTGGTGATGTTGATCGGCTCGTTCAAGCGGCACTCCGAGATCCTGCGCATTCCGGCCACATACCTGCCGACCGAATGGGTGCCGTCGAACTACGCGTCGATGTGGTCCACTCCGGAGACGCCGCTCGCCTACAACCTCGTCTCCACCATAATCATCTCGGCGTGCGGAACACTGCTGGTCCTGGTGGTGGCCATGCCCGCCGCCTATTACACGGCCAAGCACCGCTTTCCCGGACGACTGGCGTTCCTGCTCCTGGTGCTGGTGACCCAGATGCTCCAGCCGACCGTACTCGCGGCGGGACTGTTCCGGCAGTTCCTCGCGATCGGCATCGATGACACCTGGCTCGCTATGATCCTCGTCAACGGCGCGTTCAACCTCAGCTTCGCGGTGTGGATCATGCACAGCTTCTTCGCCGGGGTGCCCAAGGAGATAGACGAGGCGGCAATGATCGACGGTGCCAGCAAACTGCAGACGCTGCGGCGGGTAACCCTGCCGGTGGTATGGCCGGGCATCGTCACCGCGATCATCTTCACGTTCGTCGCGTGCTGGAACGAGTTCGCGGCCAGCCTCATCATCTTGACCACGGCGGAGAACCAGCCGCTGACCGTAGCCATCACAAAATTCGTCGGTCAGTACGATTCGGCGTGGCAATACGTCTTCGGAGTCTCTATCGTCGGCATCGTGCCCGTGATCATTCTCTTCGCATTGGTTGAAAAGCGCCTGGTGGCAGGTCTCACGGCGGGGGCCATCAAGTGAGCACGGTCGAGGCCGCCGCCGACCGGGCCGACGGCCGCGACCGCCCCCAGCGCCTGCAGGCGCTGCTCGACATCCTGGGCGCGCGCGGCCGGCTGTCCGTCGCCGAGGCGGCCAGCGCTCTGCAGGTCTCCGAGGCGACGGTCCGCCGGGACTTCACCACCCTGGCGGAGCAACAGTTGGCGGCTCGGACGCACGGCGGCGTCGTGGCCACGTCCGTCTCGTACGACCTACCGGTCCGCTACCGGGGCCGGGGCGACAATGGCGCCAAGGAGCGCATCGCCGCGATCGCCTGCGATCTCGTCGAACTGGGCGACGTGGTCGCGTTCAACGGTGGCACCACCACGTCCGCGACGGCCCGACGACTCGCCGCGCGGGTCGACCTCGCCCAGGCCGATCAGCGGCCGGCCGTGACGGTGGTGACGAACGCACTCAACATCGCCACGGAGATGGTGCTGCGCCGCCACGTCCGTACCGTCATCCTCGGCGGTGTGGCACTGCCCCAGTCGTACGAGGTGACCGGGCCGCTGGCCACGATGGTGCTGAACGAGCTGTGGCTCGACGTGCTGATTCTCGGGGTCGACGCGTTTTCCCCCGACGGCGGCACGTCCTGTCACGACGAAGGCGAGGCCGGCATCAACGCGACGATGGTCCGGCGGTCCCGTCGGGTCATCGTCGTGGCCGGCTCGGAGAAGCTGGGCCGGCACTCCTTTGCCCGGATCTGCGACGTCAACGCGGTGGACACCCTGGTGACCGACGACGGCGCGGACGCGAAGGTCGTCGCCGACCTGCGCGCCGCCGGGGTCAACGTGCTGCTGGCCTGAGGCCGACCCCGCGCCGTCACGGGGCGAGCAGGGTGACCAGATGGGCGACCTGCCTGGCCACCGCATCCCTGCCCGGACCGAAGTACTTGCGCGGGTCGACCAGGTCCTCGTCGGCAGCGAGCGCACGCCGGACCGCACCCGTAAGGGTCGCGTTGAGATGGGTCGCGATGTTGATCTTCGACATCCCTTGCGCGACTGCCGACCGCAGGCCCGCCTCGGAGACCCCGGACGAGCCATGCAGGACCAGCGGCACCGGCACCTTCGCCGCGATCGCGGCGATCAGTTCGTCGTCGAGGACCGCGTCACGGACCAGCATCGCGTGCGAGGAGCCGACCGCGACCGCGAGCGCGTCGACGCCGGTGGCGGCGACGAAGGCGGCCGCATCGTCCGGATCGGTCCGTACGCCGGGCTTGTGCGCGCCGTCCTTGCCGCCGATCTCACCGAGTTCGGCTTCGACCCAGACCCCGCGCGAATGACACCAGGCGGCGAGTTCCGCGGTCAGGGCGACGTTCTTCTCGTACGAGTACCCGGACGCGTCAACCATCACCGAGGGCACGCCGAGTTCGACCGCCTGCTCGACGAGCTCACGCCGGGTGGCGTGATCCAGATGTACGCAGACTGGCACGGACGCTTCCGCCGCGATCCGGAGGCAGGCCAGCGCCAACGGCGCCAGGCTGCCGTGGTAGCGGGCCGTATTCTCCGATAGCTGCAGCACAACAGGGCGTACCGCACGTTCGGCGCCGGCCACGATGCCCTCGGCATGCTCAAGCTGGATGACGTTGAACGCCCCGACAGCCCGGCGGTCCCGCGCCGCTGGGATGACGAGTTCCGCCATCGAAGCCAGCGTCATGCTTCCTCCACTTTCACCCGATCACGCCAGCGCCGATAGGCACGGACATCTACCTCACCGGCGACCGGACGGAGCACCGCTGCCGCCGACAGCGCCACCGCGTCGACGAGCAAGCCGCGCCAGTCGACGGCGTCCAGCGACCCGGCGGCCGCGAGCTGCCGGGCGACGGCCGCACAGGCCGCGTCCCCGGCGCCGGTCGCGTTCCCCTGGATCCGCTCCGGCGGCGCAGCAAACATGGCCCGATCCGGTCGCACCACAGCCATCCCCTCGGCGCCCAGGGTCAGCACAACGGCGGGGACCTGGCCGGCGGGGGGCAGCAGCCGGCGGGCCGCCCGCACGGCCTCGGCCGGCGTCGAGGGCCGATGGCCGACCAACTCGGCCAACTCGTCCGCGTTCGGCATCAGCACCGCCCCGCCAGCAGCCGCCACCGCCTGCAGAGCCGGGCCGCTGACGTCCACGACGGCCGGCACTCCGGCGGCGATCGCCGCGTCGACCAAGCGGGCCGGAAGCCCCGGGTCCACGCCAGGCGGCAGGCTGCCGGAGACGACCAGCGCGTCGGCACCGGCCAGGAGCTCACTCACGTGCCGCGTCAGAGCGTCGGCGGCGGCCGGCGGATCCACCGGTGCATAGCCAGGCTCCCACAACGACGTCGTCACTCCGTTGGTCTCCTGTACGACCAGCGTGCGCCGGACGTCCGGCAGTACGTCAAGCAGGTCGGCCGGCACGCCGGCCCGGTCGAGAGCGGCCTGCAGGGCCACGCCCCCCGGACCGCCGCACATGCCGGTGACGAGGACCCGCTCCCCCAGCTCGTGCAACACCCGGCCGACGTTGACGGCCTTGCCACCGGGGCGTTCGCTGACGGTCCGCACCCGCTGCACCCGGCCCCGGTGCAGTTCCCCCAGCCCATAGGTCACGTCGAGCGCCGGGTTCGGCACAACAGCGAGAATCACGTTTCCCGCTCGGTCATCGCGACTCCTCGTCAGGGTTTGGCGCCGGCTGCCCAGCATGGAGTTTCATGCTCGATATTACCAAAAAGTTGTCGCTATCGCGCACCCGCTCTTGCCCGTTCGGCTCGGGTCGACACCCGGCCAGCTGGGTCCGGCGTCCACAGTGGCTCTCTGCCTCGCTCCGAGTCTTGATCGATACTGATCGGCATCAGCCGGATGCCGGCAATATCGCTCACAGGAGTTGACGACGCCTTCCGCACAGATCGCCCTGATCGGCGTGACCAACACGCTGTCGCTGTCGGTGATCGAGCGGACCCGGGAGTCGGCGACCCTGCGGGCCATCGGCCTGAGCAAGGAGCAGCTGCGCGGCATGCTTGCCGTCGAGGGCGTCCTGATCGCCGGTGTCGGCGCGACCCTCGGCATCGTGCTCGGACTGATCTTCGGCTGGGCCGGCGCCGCCACCGCGCTGTCCCTCATGGGCGACGTCCGGTACGCCGTTCCGTGGACCGACGTCGGGGCTGTCGTGGCCATCGCGCTCGTCGCCGGGCTCCTCGCCTCGGTGCTACCGGTGCGGGCCGCGGCCCGCACCTCACCCGTGGCGGCGCTCGGGGTCGAATGACGACCACCCGCCGCTGACGGCGGCGCCCGTGCACAGCCTATGCACGGGCGCCGCCGTGCGCCGTCCTCAGGTCACCAGGCCGCTGCGGTAGGCGTGGACGACTGCCTGCACGCGGTCGCGCAGGCCGAGCTTGGCCAGGATGCGTGACACGTACGTCTTGACGGTCTCCTGGCTGATCACCAGCGTCGCGGCGATCTCGCCGTTCGACAGGCCGTTGGCGATGAGGCGCAGCACCTCAAGCTCGCGCGGCGTCAGCGCGGACTCGGGGTCCGCGCTCTCTGGGGGCCGGATCCGGGCCGCGTACCGGCCGACGAGCTGCCTGGTCACCTCGGGTGCCAGCAGTGCGGACCCGGTCGCGACGGTGCGGATGCCGTTCAGCAGCTGCGCGGTCGGGGCGTCCTTGAGCAGGAATCCGCTGGCCCCGGCGCGCAGCGCCTCGTAGACGTACTCGTCGAGGTTGAACGTCGTCACCACGAGCACCTTGACGGGGCGCGCCACCCCGGCGCCGGCGATCAGGCGGGTCGCCTGGATGCCGTCGAGCACCGGCATCCGGACGTCCATCACCACGACGTCCGGGTTCAGTCGGCCCGCAAGGTCGACGGCGGCCTGCCCGTCCGCGCACTCGCCGACCACCTCGAGGTCGGGCTGGGCGTCGATGATTGTCGCGAAACCGGTGCGGATCAGCGCCTGGTCGTCGCACACCAGGACCCGGAGCGGCGCATTCACGCCCGGCTCCCGGTAGAGATGCGCGCACGGACGACGAACCCGCCGTCCGCCCGCCGGTCCGCGCTGAACTCGCCCCCGAGGGCGTCCACCCGTTGACGGAGCCCGACGAGCCCCCGGCCGCTCCCGCCGGCAGGGCGCTGTCGGGCGCCGGCGGGTTCAGGGCTCACGCCCGCCGTACTGACCTCCACGGTGATCTCCCGGTCGTCGTAGCGCACGCGCACCGTAGTCGGGCTGCCGTGTGCGTGCTTGAGGGCGTTCGTCAGAGCCTCCTGCACCACCCGGTGGGCGACCAGCTCGGCGCTCCCGGCCGATTCCGACGGCGTGCCCTCCTCGGTGAGCTCCACCGGCTGCCCGGCCCGGCGGGTCTGCTCGACGAGCGTGCGCAGTTCCCGGAGCGACGGTGTCCGGGCAGTGGTGTCGTGGCCCGGGTCGAGCAGGTCCAGGAGATGACGTAGGTCGCCGATCGCCCGGCGGCCCGTGTCAGTGACCGCGTTCAGGGTCTCGTCGAGACGGTCGGGCGCGCCCGTCAGGTACCTGGCAGCCTCTGTCTGCACGACCATCGCCGTCACATGGTGGGTCACGACGTCGTGCAGCTCGCGGGCGATCCGCGTGCGTTCCGCGGTGCGGGTCTCCTCGGCGACCCGGAGGCGCCGTTCGGCCTCGGCCGCCCGGATGGCGCGCAGCCAGGAGCCCACGGCCCACACGAGGACCAGCGCCACGTAGAACGTCAGGTACCCGTCCGCCCGCTCGGCCCCGCCGACCAGGTCGAGCGCGACCGCCAGCACCACGTAGGCACCCGAGAGGAGGATCGCGACCGTGCGGCGACGGCGTTCCAGGTAGGCACCCGCGCTCAGCAGCGCGATAGCGAGCCCGGCGCCCGCCAACGTGTGGTAACCCCGGAGCTGATCGAGGGCGAAGCCGAGGAACACCAGGACAAGGCAGGCGGCCGGCCACCGCCGACGAACGGCGAGCGGGAAGCACTGGAGGACGATCGCGACGACGGTCAGCGCGTCGAAGGGATGGGTCGGCAGCGCGCCGATCTCTGTCCCACGCCCGTGGAACGCCGGCACGAACGATGCGATCGCCGGCACCAGCGCGAGCGGCAGGTCCCGGACCGTGACGTCGAGCTGACGCCACCGGTCCAGGATCCGCCGGAGGTCGGTCACCGAGTGAGCCTAGCGGCCACGTCCGCCCGGGCCGAGCGACGGACGGGGACCACGTGACCACGCCGGTAGGCCAGCCACATGAACGCGCCGGTGGCCAGCACGCCGAGCGCCACCGCGTAGACACTGGCCTCCGGTCCGAAGTCGCCGCCCGTGACCAGCGCGGGACCCGAGATCGTTGCGTCCAGCAGGCCCTGGGCGGTGTTGCTGCCGGACACCTCGGTGCTGAAGATGGCGCTCGCGGCGATGTTCCAGCCGAAGTGCAGACCGATCGGCACCCACAGCTTGCGGGTGGCGATGTACGCGGCGGTCAGCATCCCGCCTGCCTCGATGGCGATAGCGACGGCACCCAACAGGGTGGCGTTCGCGTTGGCCAGGTGGATCAGGCCGAACAGCGAGCCGGTCAGCGCGAGCGCGACCCAGGTTCCGGTCCAGCGCTCGATGTTCCGGAACAGGACACCGCGGAAGACCAGCTCCTCGGCCACAGCGGCACCCGCCATGATCCCGAGCAGGCTGACGGCGCTCGCCGGCGTGCCCAGGCCGTTGATCGTGTAGTCACCGAAGAAGGCGATGTTCGCGATCACTGCCCCGAACAGCGCGATGCCGAGCAGCGTGCCCCAGCCGATTCCGGCACCTGCTCCCTTCAGCGAGACCTCGACGGGGGCGCGGTGCTCGGTTCGCCGCACCACCCAGCCGTAGACCAGGACCCCGACGATGGCCGTCAGCAGGCCGGCGACGAGCGCCAGCCAGGGGGTGTCCTTCACCGCTGCCGTGCCCAGATTGCCGAGGATCCAGACCGCCGCAACCGCCAAGAGTTGCCATACCAGACGCACGATGACTCCTTTGAGAAGCCGCGGCGGGAGCGTCGCGGGTTACCCCGAACGCTATGGATTTGCCCGCCCAAAGTAGTCACCGCATGGTGGACATTCGCAGGTAGCTCGCACGGGGGACAGACTGTGCTGCACCGGGCAGCCCCGCCCGAACGTCAGCAGACGTCCTGGCTCAATGCCGGACGTGGCTGGCTTCGAAATTGCCGATGTCTGGGCCGGACGCGACTCGGTGACGGTTCGTTTCCGGCAACGCGAACCGCAGGAGACGTAAGTGCCCAGTCGACCGGAGACGGTAGTCACGTCCAAACTCCGCGCTCGTTGGCGCACGCCGACGTCAGGTTTCGCTGCAGTGGCCGGGACAACACATGTCTCGGTCCGAGCTGGCCGAGGCGGTCAACGCCGCCCTCGACCACCTATACCTGAGTCGCAGCCGCGGCACCCTCGACGTTGACCAACGTTGGGTCGGCAAGCTGGTGCGCGGTGAACATCGCTGGCCCAGCGCCGCGCCGCGCTGCTCTGCGACTCGTCTTGGGTGCTGCTGAGGATGCCGAACTCGGTTTCCGCAGCCCACGACGAACCACGGACACGACCTAGGAAGTCTCTTGTGGGTCATGGGCGTCGGATGATTGTGGATGTCCGAAGTGTTACTCGGACGCCATGCCTTCACGATTCGAACTCACTGACGCCGAGTGGAACCTCATTCAGCCGCTGCTGCCCGCCGACCCGCCGCGAGGAGGCAGGTGGGGCGATTACCGCTGTTGTCGGTCGAACTGATCAACCGTGCTGTGCAGCGGCACCGCTTGCCAGCTGCCACATTTCATCGTTCCCGCATTCTGCGGTGATCTCGGCCGTCGCGTGAGCCGCGGCGAGGAAGTCGTTGACCAGCGGCGAGGTGCGCGATGCCGCCACCGCGAGACACACCTGGTCGGGCGCCAAATCCGTGACGGGTACATAGCTGACTACCGGGTGCGAGTAGAACACGGCTGCCGAACGGGCCAGGAACGAGATGCCCCGGCCGGCCGCGACATGTTCGAGCGTCTCGTCCACCCCGCGCACCAGGTATCCGGCGTTGGGGTGCGGGCGCTTGGTGGGCTGTGTGCTTGTGTCGGGATGCCAGAGCAGCGGCTCGCCGGCCAGGTCGGCCTCGGTGATCTGTGCCTTGCCGGCGAATCGGTGGCCGGCGGGCAGCACCGCCACCCGCGGCTCGGTGTACAGCGGGGTGACGCGCAGGCCGGTCTCGTCGATGGGCAGCCGCACATAGCCGACGTCGATGCGGCCGTCGAGCAGCATCGCGGCCTGGTCGTCGGACTCGATCCGCTGCACGTCCACGATCACGTCCGGGTGCCGGATGGCGAACTCCCGCACCGCCGCGGTGGCCGTGATGCCCGCGCGGAAGCCGACCATCAGCCGCTGGCTGCCAAGCGCGGCTTCGGTCACCCGGCGGCGGACCGCATCTGCGGAGGCCAGCAGCGGGCCGGCGTCGGTCAGCAATTGCCTGCCGGCGTCGGTCAGTTCCACGCCGTGGCTGTCCCTGATCAGCAGCGGGGTGCCGAGATCGTGTTCCAGCGCGCGGATCTGTCGGCTGAGCACCGGCTGTGCGATGTGCAGGTAATCGGCGGCGCGGCCGAAGTGCAGCCGGTCGGCGACGGCGACGAAGTAGCGCAACTTGCGCAGGTCCAGATCCATGGAGCCTCCCGGTCCGGCAGAGCTACCCGGCGTCCAACCTCGTCACCCGCCGGACCCTCGGCTGGGAACCCGCTCAGCCCCGCCTGCTCGCCGATCTGGGCAACGGCCACTACTTCCCCGCCAGCTGACGGCAAGGACCCGGGTCTCAACGAGTCCGGTACATGACGAGGAGGGCGGCTCAGAATAGAACGACTGTGGGATTCATCGGCAGCGGCGCCATCGGCAGCACCATCGCCCGGCTCGCCGTCGAGGCCGGGCATCAGGTCGTGCTCAGCAACTCACGCGGTCCCGAAACGCTCGCGGACACGGTCGCGGAACTGGGGCCGCGGGCGTCCGCGGCGACCAGCGGGGACGCCGCGGCAGCCGGTGACATCGTCGTGATCACGGTGCCGGTCAAGGCCTTCCCCCACGTGCCCGCCGCGCCACTGGCCAGGAAGACGGTCATCGACACGTGCAACTACGGCCCCGAGCGTGACGGGCCCATCCCCGAACTCGACAGCAAGTCGCTCACCTCAAGCGAGCTGCTGCTGCGGTACCTCCCGGACGCCATGGTCGTGAAAGCGTTCAACAACATCTCCTTCAAGCACCTGCTGTCACTCGCCCGCCCGGCGGGCGCGGCCGACCGCTCGTACCTGCCGATCGTCGGGGACTCCGCGCCGGCGAAGGCGGCGGTGACCGAATTCATCGAATCCATCGGGTACAGCGTGCTGGACGCGGGACCACTGGCCGCCAGCTGGCGGCAAGCGACGGGCACGCCGGTATGGGGGACCCCGTACGGGCCGTACTCGAACGAGAAGGGCCAGCCGGTCGGCGAGGACGCCATCCGCGCGGCACTGGCCGCCGCAACGCGGTAAACCGCGAGTGCGCGCGGGCCGCGGTATGGTCCGGCCGTGTTATCGCCGACACCGCCGAATCGTCGGACGTCATCGTGACCATGGGCTGCGGTAACGCCTGCCCGGTCTTCCCCGGGAAGCGCTACAAGGACTGGAAGCTCGACGATCCGGCCGGCAAGGGCGTCGAGTCCGTCCGCCCCATCCGCGACGAGATCCGCAGCCGCGTGGAGAAGCTCCTTGCCGAACTCATCCCTGCTGCCTGACCCGTCGAATCGCTGCCCGCCGTCGGCGCCTTGGCCTCGAGTAGCAGCACTGGGAAGCCAAAGCACCCCGCCCTCAGGAAACCGCTTCCGGCAGTACCGCCCTGACAGACGGGGTATCGGCCGGCGGGGCGCGGCTCTCGTCGACCGGCTGCCCCTTGACCTCGGCTGCCGCACCGTCGCTGCTCCAGCCCAGTACGCCCGTTGACAGCAGCGGGCGGGGTTAGGAGCCGAGCCAGCGGTCCAGGTAGGCAAACAGCCCGGTCAGGTCGGTGCCACCAGCCCGGTAGCCGATGTGCCCATCGGGACGGACCAGCAACACGCCATTAGCGCCGGGGCCGAACCCCAACCGCCGCAACGCCTGAGCAGCGGACGTCGGGGCCGCTCCGACGGCGTCGGGCTCGGTCAACCGATGCGCGGTGAGTTGCTTCCCAGCCAGCCTCACGGTGTCGCCGGCAGACCAGGCAGCGGATGGTCCACACAGCAGCAGGTGCCATCCGGGCGTGGAGGCGAGCCGATGCAGCGTGCTGGCGTCTCCGGTACCGGGCAGCAGGGCGTCGGGCAACCGGTCTCCGGGTCGTGGACCGGTCCGCGGTGGGCGCGACCCTTCCACCGACAGCGGACTGTTCCGGTACCTGACGCCCAGCTGCGACACCGTCCGGAAGGCGGAGGCTCGCACCAACCGCGACGCGAACACGACTGGGATGAGAGCGGGGGCGATCCGGGTCCGAGCGAACCGGACGGCCGGATTGGTGGACGTCGCGACAGTGAACGCCCGGTCGCTGAAGCGCAGCACCATCCGGCCGACAGGCGCCCGTTCCGTCTCGTAGGTATCCAGCAGCGCCGAGGTGGCGTTGCCCCGCAGGGCCTGGGCGAGTTTCCAGCCGAGGTTGACGGCGTCCTGGATGCCGGTGTTCATTCCCTGCGCGCCGGCGGGGCTGTGGATGTGCGCGGCGTCGCCGGCCAGGAACACGGACCCGGCCCGGTAGCGGGTGGCGGCACGGTGGTGCAACCGGAAATTGGTCATCCAGACAGGATCACGCAGGCGCACCGTCGCATCGGTGTAGGTGTCAGCGAGTGCCTGCACCTCGTCGAGGGTGACCGGGGCGTCTGGTGAGGCCACCTCGGCGGGTGGCCGCATGACCAGCAGCCGCCAGGTGGCCGGGTGCCCGAGTGGGAAGAAGAACAGCATTCCCCGCTCGGACAGGAACACGTGCGCCGTCCCGGTGTCGAGGCCGTCGGCCTCCAGGTCCGCCAGGACGAACGTCTGCGGATACGCAGCGCCCTCGAATCCGATTCCGGCGAGGCGCCGCACGGCGCTGTGCGCGCCGTCGCAACCCACCACGTACCGGGCAGCCACCCGCTCCGCCCGGCCGTCTCCGTGGCGCAGCGTCGCCACCGCACCGTCGACGGCACGGTCCAGACCCACCAGCTCGACACAACGTTCAATGTCAAGCCCCACCGCCGCGAGGTGCTCACCCAGGATGCGCTCGGTCTCCGCCTGCGACAGGAACAACAGATACGGATACGCAGTGCCCGACAGACCCAAATCGAACAACGGCACGGTACGCGCCCGCCCCCGCGCGTGCAGACACAGCCGCACCGCACGGTTCCCAACGGCCACCATCTCGTCAGTCACCCCGAGACTGGCGAGGACCTCCAGAGTGCGGGGCTGAATCGCCAGGGCACGGGACTCCTGCACCCGGTCGAGAGATCGATCCACCACCCGGACCCGCACACCCAAGGCGGCCAACTGCCCGGCCATAGCCAGTCCGGTTGGCCCCGCCCCGACCACCAAAACCTCGACGGCGCTCACCGGACCTCGACCCGGCACGACCCGACGACCCCGACCGGTGTCTCCAGCAGGCCGGCTGAAGTCTTGAACGCAAACGTGTCCACGATGTCGACCACCCAGATCCCTCGGCGCGACGCGCGACTGACCCGCCTCGACCCCACGCTAACCCCGTATCGCCAACTGCATAAGCCGGCCACCGGCGCGACACGACGACTGGGGTTAGCGGTTAAGGCACTGCCGCCGTTTCTACCAGTCGCCGCTCCAAGTCTGCCGGCGTCGAGGGACGCAGGCGCGGATAACACATACGGCCGAAAGGTCGGCCCCGGCGCGGTCATCCTGGCCGTCGCTGCGGCGAAGACGACCAGATGACGCGCCCCTGCCGGTGGTGTCGGTTGGCCCGTCACCGGCCCGCCGCTCGATCCTGATCCGGCGGGTACGTCTGTTCGTCGGGGCGACCATCACCTACAACGTGATCGAGACGGTCATCGCCATCAGCGCCGGGACGATGGCGTCCTCGACCGCGGTGATCGGGTTCGGGCTCGACTCCAGCATCGAGGTGGCCACCGCCGCCGCCGTGGCCTTGCAGTTCTCCGGACCGAACCACGAACGCCGAACGCGCCGCGCTGCGCGTCATCGCGCTGTCGTTCTCCGCCCTCGCCGGGGACGTGTCCGTTGAATCGCCGCGCTTGGACTTGCATCCGGTACCTAGGTACAGGCTTACCGTCATGGGTATGAGCAGCGATAACCAGGCATGGGTGCCCGAGGCGTGCACCCTGCCGAGCGTGCAACGGCCGCTGCGGCTGGCCGAATTCGACGACCTGTTCGCCACTGCCCTGCTACAGCAGCAACGGCTGTCCCCCACCCACCTGCGGTGGCGTCTCGACCCGAGCACCGAGGCCACCGCCCGGGACCTGACCGGCCGGGAAAGCTCCTGCTGCTCGTTCTTCACCTTCGCCTTCACCGGCGACGACACCGGCACCCTGCGTCTCGACGTGCAGGTGCCCGCCGCGCACGTCGATGTCCTCGACGCGCTCGCGCAACGGGCCGCCGCCGGGATGACGGCATGAGCGGGCTGCGCAGCAGCCAGGTCGCCGCAGCGGCCGGAGTGAATCCGCAGACCCTGCGCTATTACGAGCGCCGCGGGCTGCTGGCCGAACCGGACCGCAGTTTGGGCGGGCATCGCCTCTATCCGGCCGAAGCGGTCACCGTGCTGAGGGTGATCAAGGCGGCGCAGGGGCTCGGGTTCACCCTCGACGAGGTCGCCGACCTGCTCGACGCGGGCCAGCACCGTCACGGCCGCCACGCCGACGCCGGTCTGCGGGTCCGCGCCCAAACAAAACTCGCCGAGGTCGAGGCGAAAATCGCCGACCTGCAGGTCATCGCCAGCACCCTGCGCGCCGCGGTGGACGCTGGCTGCGATGACCTCGTCGCGTGCGCCGGGCAGCCGTGCTGCCCCATCCCCTTTGCGACCATCACCGTCAGAGGAGTCCTCGATGCCGAAGACCGTTGACCAGAATGCTGCTCGGGCGCGCCGAGGGCTGCGACGCGGAGGACGCGTTGCAAGCCGCCCACATCGAGCCGTACAGCGGCAGGAACAACGATGTGACCAACGGTTTGCTGCTTCGCGCAGACGTGCACAACCTCTTCGACAAGGGCCTGATGTGGATCGACGACAACTATCGCATTCGCACCTCATCCGAGCTGGTGTCGCGCCACTACAACGACCTCGATGGTAAGGAACTCCGGCGGCCAGTCAGCCGCGCGGACTGGCCGGACAAGGAAAAGCTATACGCGCATAGGGCAGGAGCCCGTCGCTGACGACTGCTGCGGATGGGGTTCGTTGAGGACTTCCGCCGCGGGCCCGTTGTCGAGGCCCATGGTCTCCCGGGCACGAGTAGAGAACTCGGTGTCGGCGTAGTTAGGGGCGTAATGGCGGTACGTGCGCGTCAGTCCGGTACGGTCACCCGCTGCTCCGGGGTCGGCTTGCCGGCGCCCGGGAAGTGCACCTCGGTGTCGAAGGCGAGCACCCCGTAGTAACCGCCCGAGGTGTACCCGCTGAATCGGATCGTGTAAGCGTCGCTGCCCGTCGTCGGGGTGACCGCGTGCGGGACCAGCCGGCCGCAGGACGCGGTGTGCCCGGGCCCGTTCCCGCTCGGTGAGGTGGCGGTAAGGGAGTAGTCCTGTTCGCCGGCGTGGCTGACCCGGCAGGTGATGGTCAAGCTCAGCGGCTCACGCGAGTCCGGGGTCCATCGGCCGTCGTCGTAGAAGAAGGGCTCGACGAAGACGTACGGGTTGAGGTGGTAGGCGCCCGTGTCGTTCTTGCGCAGCCGCTGGGTGCAGAAGCGGAAGTTTCCCTTCGTCTTGCCGCTGAGCGAGACGTACACCTGATTGCCGGCCTGAAGGGTGCAGGTCTGCGACAGCAGGGTGTAGCCGCGGGGGAATTCCGGGGCCGGGGTGGCCCTACCGGCGGGGGCCGAGGCGGCGGCCGAGCCGGCCCGCGCTGTCGCCGACGTGCGCGGCTTGGGCGTCGGGGAGGCGCTCGCGGGCAGGTTGCTGGGCGTGGGGGTCACCGCCGTGGCGGCACTCGTCGTCGCCGCCGCGGTGGGCGCCGTCGCCACGACGGTGGGCGCCGGGGTGGCCCAGGCAGCTCCGGCAGCACCGGATTCGCCGCAGCCGGCAGCGCCCGTGGCAAGCAGCAGCGGCGCCAGTACGCCGTAGCGGAGGAGCGGACGGCGCCGCCGGACGGGTGCGCTCATCGCTGCAGCGTCGCGGTTGCGTAGCCGTCAGGATAGAACTCGTAGTAGTCGCGGTACCGGACCGTGAAGGTGGTGGTGCCGCGAGGCAGCGAGTAGGTGAGGGTGTATTTGCCGCTGACGTCCAGCTTGCTGCGCCAGAACTCCCGCTCCGCCCCGCCGTTGGTCGACGCGGTGATCCACCAGTAATTGTCGTCACCGATGGGGGAGCTCCAGGTCACGCTGAGCTGCGCGGTCTGCTTGTCCTTGCCGGTCCCGACCTGGGCGGTGACGGCCAGATCGGTGACCGGCGGCTTCGGCGGGTGCGCCGGCCCGAAGGAGTGCAGCAGTTGGGTTTCCTGGTAGGGGTCGGTCGAGGTGACCGCCCAGGCCCGGGTGCCGTCCCGGTTGACCAGCAGCGTGCCCTCCCAGAGGCTGTCGCCGCTGCGGAAGTCGACGGCGTACGTCGGGACCGTGCTGCCCTTGCCGTAGAGGTAGACGTCGGCGTCACCGGAGGAGGTCGAGGCGCGGCCGATGGCGACGGTCGAGCCGTCCCCGGACCAGGCGGCGTCCTGCGGATAGACGCCGCTCGGATAGACGGTGGCGTCGGCGAGATCCGGCAGCCGGTACGAGTGGTGCTCGTACGGGTGGCTGACCGTCTCCACCACCTCGGTGCCGTCCGGGCTCACGGCGTAGTCGATGAGGTTGCTGCCGGTGTTGTCGCGCCGGGCGACGATCGTCGGGCTGTCGCCGGAGACGTCGATGACGTACGTGGTGACGGGCGAATACCCGGTGTCGCCGGCGACGAGGAGACCGGGCGCGCCGGGGCTGGCGTCGATGATCGGGTGGTAGTTGGGGCCTTCGGTGTAGACCACTGGCGGGATTCCGGGCGCGGACCAGATCAGCAGACCGCCGGAGCCGATGCCGGCGTCGATGAACCCGCCGATGACCTTCTCGCCGGTCGGTTCGACCGTGTACAGGTGGGCGCCGACGGGTGCGGGATAGCTGGCGATGATGGTGAGCGTGGCGGCGTCCAACGCGATGATCCGGTTGAAGCCCTGGGCCGCGTACAGGATGCGTCCGTCGTCGCTGAGGACGAGGTCGGAGATGTCAGCGACGGCGGTGATCCGGGACAGCAGCCGGCCGTCGAGGTCGGTCACCACCAGCGGCAGTCCGCCACCGACCCCCTGTGCGAGGTAGAGGCGGCCGCGCGCCTCGTCGAGCTCGATCGCGCGCAGGTCGTCCACCGGCAGCTGGACGCCGACGCTCCTCAGCGGGGCCGCCGCGGCGGCGGCCGGCGCTGCTCTCAGTAGCTCCCCGGCACTGAGCCCGATGGCCGCGGTTACCCCGGACGCCAGCAGTTGACGACGTCGCATGACACCTCCCCGTCTCGGCCAGCCGCGGTACCGACGGCCGGGCGAGATCCTAGTACCGGGCTCGCGACTGGCGCTGAACCCCACCGCCCGCCCCGCTCTTGATCTAGGTCCCGTCCACCCGCGGTGGACGATGGGCGCACGAGCCAGCGCACCGCCTCGGCCGCCTGCCAGCTCCGCGGATTTCATCAGCGCGGCTTCGGCACCTGCCGGTTGAAGCGGGGATTGAGGGCCAGGACCAGGGCCTCCTTCGTACCCTCCGGGTTGTCGGTCTCCTGCCAGCGGACCTCGCAGCGACCCAGCCAGCCGGCGATGTCCTGCGCTGTCGCCACCGGGCCCTGCTCGTCGAGGAGCCGGCCGACCCCGGCAGCTGCTGCAGACCCGACACCGCGAGAACTGCCTGTCTGCCCGGTGGCGACCGGCGTCAAGCTCACCACCGCAAAAGCCCCCGCCGGTGGCGGACCACGACGATCCCGGACCCGAACGCCAGCAGACGCCCCGACCTGGTCGGGCGTGACTTCACCACCAACCCGGCCGCCCTCGATTCCCGCTGGTGCGGGGACATCACCTACATCAACACCTGGCAGGGCTGGCTCTACCTGGCCACCGTCATCGACCTGGCCTCACGCCGCATCGTCGGCTGGACCATCGCCGACCACCTCAAAACCGACCTGATCGACGCCGCTCTCACCGACGCCCTCGCGCGACGCCGACCCACGTCCGGGCTGGTCTTCCACTCGGACCGCGGCTGCCAATACACCAGCGCCCAACACGCCCGCCTCGCACAACGTCACGGCATCCGCCTGTCCGTCGGACGGCGCGGGCAGTGCTGGGACAACGCGGTCGCCGAATCGTTCTTCTCCACCATCAAGACAGAACTGCTACACCGCCAGCCATGGCCCACCCACCAAGCCGCCCGCCAAGCCATATTCGAGTACATCGAAGGGTGGTACAACACCCGCCGCCGACACTCGACCCTGGGCTACCTCAGCCCCGCCGCCTTCGAAGCCACCGGTTCACACCTACAACCAACGGTCCAGGCAGCCTGACTAAGACCAACACATCGACCCTGTCCGTCGAAACGGGTCAAGCCCATCCCCTGTTGTCATGCCGGATACCGCCGACGATGTCATCGAGGTCGGCTGGCGCCGCTGGCAGTCGTTCAAGCGTAGGCACTGGAAGGCCGCCGGGAGCTGGGATCAGCGGTTAGGGCGTGTATCAAAGTCGGCTCAGTGATGAAGTCTCGGCGCGTTGTTGATCGATAGACGGCGAGGTCTCCGGTAGATGGTTTGTCGACCAAGACGAATCATCAGCACGGAGACCTCGTGGCCACTGTAGCGGTGACGAGGCGGCACGACCTGACCGACGCACAGTGGGCGGTGCTGGAGCCGCTGCTGCCCACCGTGCGCAGGCCGGGTCGGCCGCCGTCGTGGACGAAGCGGCAGCTCATTGATGGGATCCGGTGGCGGGTGCGGGCCGGCGCACCGTGGCGGGACATCCCGGACTGTTATGGCTCGTGGGCGGCGGCGTAGGCGTTGTTTCGCCGCTGGCAGCGGGATGGGACCTGGGCGCGGATCCTGACCACGTTGCAGGGCCTGGCCGCCGCGGCTGGGCGGATCGCCTGGGATGTGTCGGTGGGCTCTACGATCGCCCGGGTGCACCAGCACGCTGCCGGGGCGCGTAAAAGGGGGACCTGCAGAAGGAGCCGCCCGGCGGGATACGCACCGAACCGGCCGATCACGCCCTGGGCCGCTCTCGTGGCGGGCTGACCACCAAGCTGCACCTGGGGTGTGAACAGGCCCAGAAACCGCTGTCCGTTGTACTGACCGCCGGGCATCGTGGGGACAGTCCGCAGTTCACGGCCGTGCTGGACGGTATCCGGGTGCCCCGGCCCGGTGGTGACCGGCCCCGCACCCGCCCCGACCGGGTCTTGGCCGACAAGGCGTACACGTCGAAAGCCAACCGCCGCTACCTACGCCGACGCGGGATCAAGGCGTGCGTCCCGTCCAAGGCCGACCAGGACGCCAACCGGCGCAAACTGGGCTCCAAAGGCGGCCGACCACCGGCCTTCGACCCCGAGCTGTACAAGCAACGTCACGCCGTGGAGTGCGGGATCAACCGGCTCAAACGTAACCGCTCCGTCGCAACTCGGTTCGACAAACTCGCCGTGCGCTACGAAGCCACCGTCCACATCGCCGCCATCAACGAATGGCTGTAACCGACTCTGATAGAGATCCTAGCCGGTCAGCTCGAGCAGGAACCGCAGGCTGGGGCGCTCGCCCGACGTGGTCTCGCCGAGGAGTCCGAAACCGTTGCGCAGCAGCACCTTGCGGGAGGCGTGGTTATCCACGGCGGTGCCGGCTCGTAGGCGCTTGAGGCCGTAGACGGCGCCTGCCAGCACACAGACGCGCCCGACGGCTTCGGTGGCCAGGCCACGCCCGGCGAAGTCGCGGCCGACGCGGTAGCCGATCTCCGCCTCGCCATCGCTGATGCAGACAAGGTTGACCCGGCCGGCGACTGTCCTATCGTCGGTCAGCAGGAGGTGGAACAGATCGGTGCCCTCGGCCTGCATCCGCAGCAGCGCAGCGTGACGGGCGGGGTAGTCGGCGAAGAAGCCGTCGCCCCGGTCGGGGATCACCGCCGCGAAGTACTCGCGGTTGACTGTTTCGAATTCGAGGACAGCATCCAGATGCGCGGCGGTCAACTGCTGCAGGTGCACGCCCCAACCCTAGCCGGCCCTCACCGGCCCTGGCCCGCGCCGACCGCCGGAACGAAGTGATGCCGCCGCGACCAGGGCCGCGAAGAACACGGTGAAGGAAGCGACGAGCCCCCGTTCCGCCCGGTTGATGCCAACATGACCACTGCCCGGAATCGGCAGGGACCTTGCCGGAGGCAGCCCCGGGCCAGCGCTAACCAACTTTGATACAGGCCCTAGAAGACCTGGCGAAGGGCTTGCGTGATGCCTTCGAGCCCGACGGACGATTGGTGGGGCCGCTCATTGAGGACTACCGCCATCTGGCCTCCACCTTGGGGCAGGCGTTCATGGCCAACGCCGACGCCTCAGGGGACCGCCGGTAGCTACCCCACGCACCATCGGCGGCTAGAAGAGGATGCCGGCAAAATAGACGATCGTTAGGCCATCCAGACCAGGAGACACTCGATCAGCGGCAAAGCCGGATGTGCCCACCGGCAGGGGGGCCGCTGCAGATGGTGATCGGCGCGACGCCGCGCCCGGTCGGCGGCTACTTCTGATCTTGGTCGAGGTTGGCCTCGTGGGTCAGATTACTGGCTAAGCCCGGGTCGGTGGCGAGTGCGGGCCGGGCCGGGCCGGGGCGGGGCGGGGCGGGCAGAGCACGGCCACGGCGATGGCTGCTGTTATCGCCGCCCCGGCGGGGTAGGCCATGCCGCCAAACTCGTCGGTGGGCACCAGGCCACGCCAGAACGGCGAGTCAGGCACGGCCGTGTCGGACAGTGTGCCCAGGAATTGCAGACTACCGAGCAGCCAGGCGGGGATCAGCAAGACGAGACCGCCAATGGCGGCGGTGGCCGCGAGAGGAGCGGCCCACGGACGGTGCTCGAGACGGCGGCTGGCCCAGCCGGCTATCAGCCAGCCGGCCAGCATACCGAGCAGGCCGACGGCGAGCGTCGAACCGGTGAGCCACCGCGGTTCCGCCCGGTAGATCGAGACCCTGAGCCCGCCTTCGGCGTACGCTGCGTCGAAGTAGTCCTCGAAAGACAGCACGAGTGCGCCGTTGCGTGCGGTCAACGCCTGCGAGTTGTTTTGCCGGGCGCCGGTTTCGATGTCGGTCGGGCTGGTCGAGTAGGTGTCGGTGACGCGCCAGCCGGCCGCCTCCAGGCGTTGCTGCAGGCCGGCTAGATAGGCATCGACGTCCTCGGTCGCAGGCGTTCGATCGGTGAGGTAGCTGACCGACGCCGCATCGGTCTCACCACCGTTGTTGCGGAAGGGGTCGTCCGACCTTCCGTACGATTGTGCCGATAAGCCTGGGGTGAGCATCTGGGCGAGCTGAGTCCACGCTGCGCCGGTTGGAAGCGCCGGCGCCGCCTCCCAACCAATACGGTTCGCCAGCGACGCGCTCAGAAAGCCGGAGAAAATTGAGGCGAAGATTGCCAGCACGACCACGCCTCTGCTAAGTGGGCGACCGAGTCGGGCCCGCATGCCTTGCCGAAGCAGGTTGAGCGTCTCAATAGGGCCGGGCCGGACGTGTCCGGCCTCGGCGGCCATGAGCAGCGTGTCTGCCAGTTCTCCGCGACGTGAGCCCTTCGGGTAGACGTGCAGCAGCAGGCGATATGGGGTGGCGAGGCGGCGGCTCATGCGAAGGCCGGGCCAGGCCGCGTGGCGTTCAGCCGCCGCGATGCGGTGCGAACGTTGTGGGCCAATCGCGCTGTCTCCTCAGCGAGTGCGGCCGCGCCGCCGTCGGTGAGGCGGTAGTAGCGCCGAGGACGCCCTTCAACGGTCTCCTCTCTGTCGATCGCGACCAGTCCTTGGGCGGCTAACCGGTCCAGCGCCGCGTAGAGGGTGCCGGCCTGCAACCTGACCTGGCCTTCGGAGAGCGCCTCGGCCGTCTGGATCACGCCGTACCCGTGCCGTGGTTGATCGACCAGTGCGGTCAGGATCCAGAACGTCGGTTCTCGCATGGCCTTCGACATAATCGCCAATATAAAGATTATCTGACTATGGTGCAACGGCACTGGTGCCGCGCCGGCCGGGGCGCTTACATCGCCTGCTTGCAGTCCGGGCCACGCCCCGCGACCGGCAGACCCGAACGGGCCTGACCGCGCGCAATCGCGGCTTGGACCGGCCCGTCGGGCGTCGCTGCCAGCGCCACCGGCGGTTCACGCGAGCCGTCGCCAGTCGGGGCCGGCGGGCCGTTCCGTCGACGTCAGCGCGGCGAGCATGACGTCCTCAACCTGCTGCGGCGTCAACTGCTCGCTGTCGTCCGCGCCCGGCACGTAGGCGCCCCACGAGCGCCCCTCGTTGTCGGTCATCACCACACCCACCGGCTCGCGGCGATCGCTGACCGCTGCGATGGCACCCCACGGACGGCGGATGTGCACCTGCTGCTGAAGATCCGGGTCGAGCTCGCGCAGCCACCGTCGGACCGTCTCCCGATCGTCGAGCGACACCGTCTCGGAGGTGACCCGGAACAGGCGGGGGGTGCTCAACAGCTCCGCGACGTCCTGCTGCGCCGACTCCGCCCGACCGGTCAGCCTCTGTAGCCAGCCCATCTCGTCTCCCGGGGGTGTGGTCCTGACGTGGCCCGAACGGGCAGCACCGCGAATCCAGGGTGCCCCGCCGCGAGACCTCGCAAAACCCGCCAACATGCTCGGCCGCCAACGTCCAACCAAACATTGCAGCTTGCTGGCGTGGGTTGTCACGGGCCTTCGTCAAGGCGTTGATCACCAGCGCCATCTACAACGACTCGGAGTGGCTGGGCGACTTCCCTCTGCACACCGCGGCGGGCACGACGGACGGCAGCCGGCCCACCCTAGAGTCGCCCCGACCGAGTTCCGGGAGCCGGGGCAGGTGTTCCACGTGACCGAAACCACCACGTTCCGTTGGTTCTCCGTCGACAGCGCCGGCAACATCGAGAAGAACTACGACCCGACGAAGAGCGACAAGCGCGGCAACTACCGCACGGCGACGATCACGATCGCCAAGAAGTAGCGCTCTTCCCTTGACCATCGCCTCGTCGGTGCGGTCCACCCCCATCGACGAGGCGATGGTCGCACAAGCCGGCCCGCGCTACGAATGCTCGGTACCCCATCAGCTGGCCGGATCGACGAGGACGCCAGGGTTGAGGATCCAAGACGGATCGAGCGCGCTCTTGGCGGCGCGCAGCGCGAGCGCGACGGGGTCGGGACGCTGCCGGTCGTACCACGGCCGGTGGTCGCGGCCGACGGCGTGATGGTGGGTGATGGTGCCGCCTGCGGCGAGCAGCGCGTCGGACACGGCGTGCTTGATCTGGTCCCACTGGTCCACCGTGGCGCCCCAGCGGCCGGTGGCGTATACGCCGAAGTAGGGTGCGGGGCCGTCCGGGTAGACGTGGGTGAAGCGGCAGGTGACCACGCCTGTCGCGCCGACCGTTCGGAGCGCGTCGCCGGCCGCGGCGAGCACGGCCGCCCGCAGGGCGGAGAAGCGGTCCCAGGTGCACGCGGTCTCGAACGTCTCCACGATCATCGACCGGGCGGCGAGCGCGTCGCGTTGGTACGGCATCCGTAGGAACGCCGACCGCCAGGCCTCGGCGGCGGCGGTCCGTTGCCGTGGACCAGACGAGTCGTCGCCTCTGGGTGGCTCCGGCAGGGCTCCCCCGTGGTCGCGGCACAGCTCGACGGCGCGGTCCAGCCATGGTGTGACCGGATGGTCGGCGGACTCGAACCCCAGGACGAGAACGCCGCCAGTGGTGGCGGCGCCGGCGTTGAGCAGCGCCTCCGCCGGGTCGAGCAGCCGGCAGTTGCTCGGGTACAGCCCGGCCTGGGCGATGGCCCGGGTGGCGGCGACCGCAGTGTCGTAGTCGGTGAAGTGCACCGCGGCGTCCGCCCGCCAGCGCGGCCGCTGCTGCAGCCGCATCCACGCCTCGCTGATGACGCCGAGCGTGCCTTCCGAGCCGAGGAACAGCCGGTCCGGCGCGGGTCCGGCGCCGGAGCCGGGCAGCCGCCGCGACTGGCTGATGCCCGCCGGGGTGATCACCCGCAACGACTCCACCAGGTCGTCGATGTGAGTCAGCACTGTGGCGTAGTGACCGCCGGCGCGAGTGGCCAACCAGCCACCCAGGGTGGAGAACTCGAACGACTGCGGGAAGTGCCGCAGCGCGAGGTCGTGCCGCTGGAGCTGGCCCTCCAGCGCCGGGCCGAACACGCCGGCCTGGATGCGGGCCGCCCGGCTGGTCCCGTCCACCTCCAGCACCCGGTCGAGGCACCCCAAGTCGAGACTGACCACCGCGGGATACCGGCCGTCCAACCGGGGCTCCACGCCGCCAACCACCGACGAGCCACCGCCGTAGGGAATCACTGCGACGCCCCGGCCCGCGCACCAGTCCAGCACGTCAACGACATCCTGCTCGGTCGCCGGCCGGATCACCAGGTCCGGCGGATCGTGAACGTCCCCGTGCAGGTTGCGAACGACGTCCCGGAACGCCTTACCGTGTGTGTGCGCCGCCCGGTCGGCCGGGTCCGTCGAGCACAACCGCACGAGTGACGCCGGCGGATCGACCCGCGGCAGGCGCAGGCCGAGCTCGGCTACCGACGGCGCGACGTGCTCGGTCAGGTCAGCATCGGGCAGCAGGGTACGCACCCGGTTGACTAACGCCATGGCCTCCGCGCCAGTCACCGCGTCCTCGACGTCCCCCCAGCCCCACCACGAACGGTGCTTTTCGGCCACGCGGCCTCCCCGCCGTCCACGATCGCCGGATCGACTCGCCGGTAACGTACTCGACAGCTGAACTCCCGTCGATGTGGCAGGGGCGCGCGCGACCCGGAGCGCCGGGTCGCCGCGTGGGTCCAGTCGTGCGGCCCGGCTCGTCGGTGTCCGGGGTGACCACCAGTTCCAGCCCGGCGCAGGGCCCACGGGCCCTGACCAGCGACCGCACTGCGCTGATCAGCGCCCGGTCGACGGCGGCCAACCTGACCACTACGATCATCGATCGACGGCCCGGATCGACCCGTCACGAGCTACGGAGAGCACGAAGGAAAGATCCGTCCGGTGGACCTGGCGAGAGCGTGATCGGCGTGACGACGGTGTCCCGGACCGGTGTTAACGGGGCTCGGGCGACGCTGCGCAGCATCGGTCACGCGCCCCCGTGCTGGCCAGCGTGATCGGCAGAGGCAACGTCCGACTGGGCCGCGGCCCATGCCTGAAAGGCGAGAAGACCATGGCACACATCGATCTCGGCGTCGACGAGACCCGGTTCCCCGGCATCACCGGCCTCATGCGGTACCGCCCGGAAACGTCCAAGCCGCTCAGCGAGCTGGCCGAGGTACTGCTGCGCACCCCGCATTCGCTCCCGGCCGGCGAGCGCGAACTGATCGCCGCATACGTCTCCGGGCTCAACGAGTGCACCTTCTGCTGCGCGTCGCATTCGGCCTCCGCCGCGGTGCAGCTCGAGCAGGGTATGACCCTCGTCGACCAGGTGCGCGCCGACCTCGATACCGCCCCAATCCCGGCCAAGCTGCGCGCGCTGCTGCGCATCGCGGGCGCGGTACAGGTCGACGGCCGCAGCGTCACCGCCGAGATGGTCGCGAACGCTCGCGCGGAAGGCGCCACCGACCTGGAGATTCACGACAGCGTCCTGATCGCCGCCGCGTTCTGCATGTACAACCGTTACGTCGATGGCCTCGGCGCCTTCGCGCCCGACGGGCAGGAGGCCTACACCGACTCCGCACGCCGGATCGTCAAGTTCGGCTACCGCCCGACGGGCGACCCGAGCCAACCGGATCACCGACTGTCTGAGCACACACAAGCGTGATCCCCGCATCGACTCCTGTTTCCGGTTTCGACACGTACAGCACCGCGGCCGGGCCAGTCGCTCTGCAGGAGCGTCCAGCACGTGGCCGGGAGGTCAACCAATCCGGCGCGGGGTTGCTGGTCGGGTGAAGCGCCTGGCATGATCCGGGCATGATCGAAAGAATCGAGTCCTCCGTCCGCCGGTGAGCGTGACACCCGAGCCTGGACTGCTCGGACCCCACTTGTCGATATTTGATCATGCGTTGCGGATGCATCGCGAGGATCCCGACGCGCCTCTTCTCCGTGACGGTAAGCCGTACCCGGATGAGGGACAGCACCGAGGTCGGAAGTCCCGTCCTCGAGAGCCGGAGGATCGGCGCCGCAACGGTGCTGATGTCGCCGCCGTTTTGGACACGCATTTCGCCGATCGGTCCGCCGTTCCAGGCGATCTTGCCGGGGCGTTCCATGACCTCTATGTTCCGATCCATCCCAATGAACACATCACGGCTGCGGCCTGCAGGGTGGACGCCGAACGTGTCCGAGCGACCGGTCGCTGGCTTGTCCAGCACGCGACCGATCGGTGCGCTGCAACTGTTGGTCTGGCGTTGCTGACCACCGTATGGGATGAGGACGACATCGAGCTGATCAAAACGATCGGGTTGCTGTCGGACCGCTTCGGCCCACTGGCCGCCCGTGCGCTCGAACGGCGGTCGTGGTGCGGCGGCTCGGACGCATTGCTGTGGCTAGCCGAGCGGGTCACAGGCTGGGGACGGGTCTATGTCGTGGAGTCCCTGTGCACGATCGGCAGCACCGCAGCGCGGCCGTGGATGCTGCGACGCGCCTGTGATGGCGACTACCTCAACCGCTACTTCGCCGGAAAGGTCGGCACTGCGGCGCACCTGCAAGAGGCGATCACCGCGGCGAATCCGGACAGCGAGTTGGTCGATCACACCGGCCTACTGCTGACCATCATGGCTGACAGCGGCGGCACGGGCATCACGCTCGAGCACTACCCGCCCGCCTCCACCGTCCTCGAGGCCCACTGCGAAAACGCCGGCCGCCTAGAGCCGTCGGTGGAGCGTTTCGTCATCGCCGCGCAACTGGCTGAGCATTTACATCACCCAGCGGCGGAACGAATAGCTTGGCCCGAGGGCGGACGAGAGCGCGTTCTGAGCGGCTATCTTTCCCTGCTCGATCGCGACGACTGGTGCACAGTCGCTCGCGCTGGGCTGGCCGCTGGCGATCACCGTGTTACCTGGCTTGCCAAAGCGCTGGCACCAAGCCTTGGGCTTCGAGCGTTCACCGTGAACGACGAGTAGCTTCCGGAGGAAGGCCGGCGGGGAGCACGTTCACGGTTTCCTGCCGGCCTGCCGCCGGTCGTCCTCTTGATGGCCTTGTGGTAGTTCGCTCCGGATGACGGGCCGCCGGTCCTGGCGTTGATCTTGGCCGCGTCTTGCACGCGAAGGTCAGACGCACTGACATCGGCTACAAGCGGGGGCCGGCCCGCCCGCGAAGCGCAAGCTACCGCTGTTGAGACCTTCGGGTCCGCCGAAGAGTTCACCAGCTTGAAGTGCCTGGTCAGGGCGCCGCCCGTGGGATAGGTGTCTCGAATGACGGAACCGCCGCCGCTCCACCGAGCTCACCCGCAACGCTCGACAGTTCCGGATCACCGTTCCATTCAGCCAGCCACATCAACGAGTACGCCGACAAGCGGTAAGTTGAACAGCCTGCGACCTGATCGGCCACCGCAAACACGGCCACGTCGCCCTCAAGGCACGGATTTGCCGATGAGCGGACGTTGGGACGTCGGTGGTGCGGGTGTCGTTGGATGA
This sequence comes from Micromonospora luteifusca, assembly GCF_016907275.1. NCBI lineage: Bacteria > Bacillati > Actinomycetota > Actinomycetes > Micromonosporales > Micromonosporaceae > Micromonospora > Micromonospora luteifusca. The sequence continues at coordinate 5,816,570 of NZ_JAFBBP010000001.1, read as the reverse complement.
CTATGTGGTCGGGTGTCGCAGTGTCCCCGCGGATATCGCGTCGCTGCGGGCGGGTTGTCGACCGGGTGCTGAGGTACGGGGTCGAGTACCTATACGGTGACGACGGTCTTTCCGGCGGCGTGGCCTTGAGCGAGGTGGCGGATCGCGTCGGCGGCGTCGGCGAGGGGGTAGGCGCGGTCGATGACGGGGGTGACGGCGCCGGAGTCGATGAGCCGTCGTAGTTCCTCAAGGTCGGCGGCGTGTTCCTTGGCCATCAGGCTGCGCAGGCGCTGGCTGACGAAGATGGACATGAGCGGTGCGCGCAGCATCTGTCGGTCGAAGCCGCCGAGTAGCCGGCCGCCACCATGCTCGCCGCCGACCAGGACCAGGGTTCCGCGTGGCGTCAGGGCGCGCCGCAGCAGGGATACCGGACGGTTGCCCGCCGTGTCGATGATGACGTCGTACCGTGCCCCGTTGCCGTCGATCTGGCTGTGGGTGTAGTCGATGACGTCGGCGGCGCCGAGGGAACCGACGAGGTCGACCTTCGCGGTGCTGCACACGCCGGTGACCGTAGCGCCGAATGCCTTGGCGATCTGCACGGCAAAGCTGCCCACGCCGCCCGCCGCGCCGATGACCATGACTCGTTGCCCTGGCCGCAGGCCCGCGCAGTCGCGCAGGCCCTGCAGCGCGGTCATCCCGGAGATGGGCGTGACCGCGGCCTGCTCGAAGGAGAGGTTCGCCGGCTTGATCGCCAGCCGATCCTGCCGGGCGGTCGCGTACTCGGCGAAGGAGCCGCTCTCGCAGGTCCCGTACACCTCATCCCCCGGTCGCAGCCGGGTAACCCGCGCACCGACGGCCTCCACAACCCCGGCCAGGTCCCGGCCGCGTACCGGCACCTTGGGCCTGCGCAGTCCGAACCCGAAGGCTCGCACCAGGTACGGCCGGCCGGTCATGAGGTGCCAGACGCCCGGGTCCACGCCTGCGGCACGCACCCGTACGAGCACCTCGTCGTCACCGATCGAGGGCCGGTCGATGTCACGCAGTGCCAGCACGTCCGCCGGGCCGTACACGTCCTGAACGATCGCCTTCATGATGTCTCCTCGCCAGAGTTGGGGTACTGGAATACCTCGTCGAGCCGTACGCCGAAGACGTTGGCGATGAGGAAGGCCACTTCGAGGGAGGGCGAGTACCGGCCCTGCTCGATGGCGATGACGGTCTGCCGGGTCACGCCGACGCGTTCGGCCAGTTCGGCCTGGGTCATCTCGCCGTGCGCGAAGCGCAGTGCGCGGATGCAGTTCGTCACGCGGGTCGGCTTCACCATTGCGGGAGCCTCCCGCGGTACATGGCAATCTTCGCGACCGAGCCCAGGACCGCCGACAGCGTGAAGCCCAGGTAGATCACGTTGGCGATCCAGAACCGGTCCCACCCAGCAATCGCCATGAGCATCGCCGTGACCGCCCCGATGACCAGGAACGACTGACCGACGTAGTCGCCGAGTTGGCCAATCTGTCGGTCACGCACGTCCGCGGCGCGCGACGCTTTGGGGCTCACGACACCGATCGCGGTCTCGGCCACGATGTTGGCAACGATCGACGCACCGACGGTCCACAGCAACGCCGCCGCGTAAGGAACCTCCGTCAACGGCCGCCCACCCGCGCGGCCCACCACAGTGACCACGTAGACGGCGTACGCCACCACGGCGACGACCAACATGATCCACGCGCGCTTCTCTCTGTGCGCCATGCCTGCTCCTCGGTGTACAACATTTTCGACACCATGAACGTAACGGATGTTTGACGTGGTGTCCAGAATTCTTTACATCGAGTTTGGGAGTGACCGCCCTGGCCGCCCGCAACGCACGGCAGTCGACCCGCTGCACCCTGCCGTGGGCCCGCCACTGCTTGCGACCTCCGCACCGCAGAGCGGTGCTCCGGCGGCCCCAGCGAATGCGCCTGAAGACGCCCTCATCTAGCCGCTGACAAGGCGCGGCGTTCGTGAGCGTACTTCCCGATTGACCGATGCGGCTGCGGGAGCCAGCGCTGGTGCCAGCCAAGGCGCTGGGCCGGCAGCTCACGATCGGTCGGCGGTCCGGTGCGAGCCCGGTTTGAGGGAGCAGGTTGGGAGCAGCGGGGTGCCCTGAACGGCCTTGAACTGCTTCGAACGGCATCGAACGGCGCTCAACTGCACCCGCCCCTGCCTGCGGCTCCACGTTTCCGCAGGTCAGAGTCGGTGCGGCGTCCTGTTTCACACGGAGTGCTCAGCGGTTTTGCGCAGCAGTCGACAGCAATCTATGTTGCCTGGCAGGGAAGTATGCGCAGGTCATGGCGGTAAGGAGCCGCTGGATGGCCTGGCCTTGCAAGTGGGAGCAGATTGGGTGCAGGTTGGCGAAGTGGTCACCGCGTCCGAAGTGCTCACGGACACCGGACAGGGGAGGGGCTTTGACCTGCGGTGATGCGGTCCGGCGGTCTGGCGTGACCTCCCAGAGAAGACCGAAGTGGTCAAGCTGCAGGCCCTATGGATCCGACCGCCTCGCCGGTTAGTGACGGCCGTCGGAACGGAACATTGCTGGAGGGAGCTGATCGATATCCGTCTCTGCACGTCTCCTTCGCCCCCACCTCCGACAACCAGTGCGATCATGCCGTCGAGTGGTTGAGCGAAGCTATCCATGGCCGGATCTCGCCATATCGATCGGCGTCCTGGCGCTGACGGACGGATCTGCCGCCGAGCGGGCGCGCCGCGAGGCAGGAAAGCTCGTCACCTTCTGTAGGCATCCGCCACGGGTATCGACCCACCCCCAGTGCGCGCCCGTGCCGAATTGAGTGTTGTGGATTCGCTGTTGCTGGATCAGGCGGTGGCTCGCCGGGCGCGGGTGGCCATGGGTGCCGAGCGCCTGGTCGAGGTCGTGGTCTGGAGGGTTCGGAGGATGACTCGATGGGCGTTGACTCGCATGCCTATATGGGCATACGATTTGGGTATGGCGCGAGCAGCGACGACCACGGACGCGTTCAATGCGATTGCCGAACCTCGACGGCGAGACATCATCGAGTGCCTCACCCACGGCGAGCTCGCCGTGGGTGAGTTGGGCACTGCGGTAGGCCAGAGTCAGCCGCAGGTGTCCAAGCATCTGCGTGTTCTGAAGGACGTGGGAATCGTGACCGCCCGGGACGAGGGTCGACGGCGGTTGTACCGGATCAACGGGGCGGCGCTCCGACCGGTGCACCAGTGGACTTCACAGTTCGAGCACTTGTGGAACCAGCGTTTCGACCGGATGGACCGGGTGCTTGCCGAGCTGCAGGACGAGGAGAGCTGAATCGTGGTCGAGCGAGCCGTCGAGACGCGCCGGCTGTTGCTGGCCGGAATGGCCCTCGGGCCGCTGTTCCTGCTGATCTGGGCGGTGCAGGCGTTCACCCGGGAGGGTTTCCGGCCCGGGTATCACCCGATGAGCCTGCTGAGCCTGGGCGAGTTGGGATGGATCCAGATTCTCAACTTCGTGATCTGCGGCCTGCTGCACATCGTCTTCGCCGTGGGGCTGCGCCGGAGTTGGCGCCAGTCCCACGGAAGCCGGTGGGCTCCGCGGCTGCTCGCGATCTGCGGACTCGGCCTGATCGTGGCTGGCGTCTTTGTCACCGACGCTGGCGCCGGCTACCCACCGGGCGCGCCGATCGGCGCGCCGCCCCGGATCAGCTGGCACGGCGTTCTGCACGAGGTCGGGTTTGCCGTGTCCACCGTGGCCTGGCTGGCGTTCTGCGCGGTGCTCGTGCACAGATGGCGGGCTGGACGGGCCAAGATCTGGGCATTCGCCGGAGTGCTCGTACCAGTCATTGTGTTGGCAATCTCCTTGTGGCCGAACCTGGATACCCTCGGCCCACGGCTCGTGGCAGGCACCGCTGTTCAGCTCGCCTACACAGCGGCCATCGCCGCCAGCACGCGACGCCACGCCAACGAGCCGGGCTCCGCCGGCCCATTCGCCGAGGAAAGCAATCTACTCGCCACAATTCAGGAGAAGACGGCATGAGCACCAGCGGCAGCGGTACCGCGACGGTCACTTTGCCCACCGACGAGCAGATTTGCATTGCGCGGCATTTCCAGGCCCCACCAGCTCGCGTCTTCCGGGTGTGGAGCACCCCCGATCTGGTTCAGCAGTGGTGGAGCGGTCACCACGGCACGACGACCTCCGTGGAAATGGACTTCAGGGTCGGCGGCCATTGGCGGTATGTCATCGCCTCCACCACCGGTCCGGAGCTCGCCTTCCACGGCGAGTACCTCGACATCGTTCCGGACCGCAAGATTGTCTACACGGAGGTCTACGAGGCGCCCGGAAGCACACCCGGCGACGACAGTGGGGCCCCGGTGAACACGGTCACGCTGGAGCCCGACGGCGATGGAACGCTGCTCACGCTCCTGGTGCAGTGCACCAGCAAGGAACTGCGCGACATGATCATGAGTTCCGGGATGGAAGAGGGCATGCAGGGACAAATGGACATCATCGAAGAGCTGGCCCGGTCCCTGGCATAGCGATCCAGCGCGAGCCGCACCGGCATCCGCACGAATTGTCACGCCACGTCCACTAGGGACCCTCGGCATGTTCGATCATCCAACGCGACGGTGATGGTGTGCGAGCGCAGACCGCCAAGCTGCCGGGCTCCTCGGCAATGCGGGCAACCTGAACCCTTCCGTGCTCATGCCATGAACCGGAGGGAGAGTCAGGCCCAACCTGCAAGATCAGGTGCGCACATCTGGCACCCCTCTGTGTCAAGAGGCCGCGTTCGCGGCCAGCGGGCGACGCCGTTGCCTTGGCATGATCGGGTGCGCACAAGTAGCCGCTGAGTGTGCGAGGATCTGGCCGGTGTCGAACCGGCCGCCGCCGACGATGCTCTCGTCGCTGGTCATGACCTCGATCGTGGCGGAGCGCTTGTGCGGGTCCATCCCGATGACCACATGTTCTGACGTGTCACTCAACGCGTCCTCCGATGCTCGATCAGCAGTTGTCGAGCCGGGAGGGCAACGCTACTTCGAGCCGAGCAAACCCCTCTTGAGCCTCTCCCCGCCCTGGGGCGACGCCCGGGCCGCGCAGGCCAGATGAGAGCCACACGACCAGCGTGGGCAGCCGAAATGAGAGCGACAGCCCGGGCGCCTCGACCGAAGCCTGGCCGGGCCACGGTCGCAGGTCAATAAAACAAGTAGCCGATGAGCGTGTACTCGCCAACGCTCCGGCGCCCATTCATCGGGGACCCGTTAGTTGTCCCGCAGCCGGCGGTAGGTTGTCATGCTCCGCGCTATGGAGGTTTCGGACGACCTGGCCGAGATGTGACTTGCGCAGAGTGACCAGCTGCGTCATCGTGCGGGGGTGCGCGCCCGGCTGTCGTGGAGGCTCCTCCTAGTGCCGAGGCTAGTCCTCGTTGCTGGTGTCATCATCTGGGCGCTGCTCAACGTTCTGCTGACACGACGGCGACCTCAGCCGCTCCGCCTGTCGCCGACGAGTGACGATCCAGTCGCAGACGCGCTCGCCGATGCCCAGCCCGTGCCCCGGTTCGCCGACGAAGCGCTCGATGTAACTGACTTGCGCTGGATCGTCGGCGTCGGGGAGATGGAGTTGGGCGACGAGGACGGGTACAACACGGTCGTCGGTCTGGACGACACGGTGTCGTCATACGCTGACGTTGCCGCCGACGGACTTGAGGATGCCTTGGCCGACCAGCCTGGCATCGACGCAGTGGAGCATGCGGATCGCGAGGTCGTCTTTGTGCGGAGCGTGCTCTCGCTGCCGGACGTACACGCGGCCGCCATCCGTGCACTGCTTGCGATCAACCGAAATCCCCGGCGGGTGCCTCGACTCCGGTCGTTGCAACCGGCCCTGATGAGCGCGGTGGCAGACGGTGTGGCCCCCATCCTGGCCGACCATGGGTTCGTCGGTCGACTGCGGATGAGCCTCGAACATGACGCGTCCCACATCGACCCGAACGCCCTGCACGGCCCCGGCTTCTACCGGGTCGCGGATGAACGCCTCGTCCAGGTATTGGGGCTACGGAACGGCCTCGGCTACCACAACGACGATGGCACGATCCTCAACTCCCGCGTCAGGCTCACCGTCGAGGTCGTCGAGATCACGACGACCGACGTGGTCGAGTCCATTGAACTCCAGCATGGGTGCGAAGTCATCGCTGGCGAGCGTATCCCGTTCACGTCTTACGACTGGACGCCTGCCGTCGTCAACGACATCGAACGCGTCCTCGTGAGCAGAGCCTTGCCGTTGTGCGAGTCCATCACGTCGCGGGCGGCCATCGTCAACCGGTGGGTCGGTGGCCTGCCGTGGTCCCTGCCCGACAGACTGCACTGGGAAGCTGCTGATATCGCGGCACGCTGGGGCTTCCGCAAGCATGCCCGGGACCTGTTGAAGCACGGGGGGTCCCGGAGGCTACCGCAGTCCGCTGCGGTAGCCGCGAAGCACGGACTCTGAGTGGGCGAACCTCCGGCCGAGACCGGCACGCAGCACACCAGCACGGGGGAGGCACGCCGATTCCGGGCCGGCGGTGGATGGCCAGTTCGACGACGTTTGATCTCCGCGCTTGTATCGGTACCGGTTTCCGGTTGCGCAGCTCGGTCAGGAAGTGGAACACCGGCCACGTCGACGACAGGCTGTTGCGGCGACCCATGACGCGCGCCAAAGAGCAACCCCACCAAGACCCACGACGTCGTTGCGCAACGCATCCGCTTCTAGCCGCTGTCATCGCGCGGTGATCCGTCCGCCTCTCACCGTCGGGACCGCCGCCTCGCCGACCTGCAGGTGTGAGGTCGTGTCAGGCGGCGTGAGGTTCTGTTAGTCAACGAGCCACTCCCCCGGCGGGTCGCCGGTCGTAGCGTCGCGGCACCGGGTGATGCCACCCCGCCGCCACCAGTTTCGGTTGGCGACCAGACGATGAACGGAGGGCAGGTGACAGCGACACGCACCCGCACCCTCGCGATTGCCACAAGCGTGCTAGCCACCGCCGCAGCGCCGCCCGTTCTCGCCGCGACGGACACCTGGCAACCGTCGCTACCAACGTCGGACGACATCCGGAAAATGATCGCCTCTCCCATGAGCGCTCAACTCGTCACCGCCCTCATCGGCGCTGCGGCAGTGGCGCTGTGGCTGTTGCTGATCACGACCCTGCTCACCCACGCTTACACCACGCTGGCGCGCCGGGCACGCTGGAGGGTCGCGATCCGCCTCCCGCTCTAGCTCAGCGCCTTGCACGTCTCGCGCGGCCAGCACCTCGTCGAGACTGGGGGCCGCCGCTCGGTCCAGGTCCTGCTCCTCCTGGTCAGGTACGAACTCGGACGCCAGCCCGATCGCGGTGAACGGCTCGGTCGATCCCAGACAGCAGCGGCGGAACCACGAGTCGTGCCCGATCACCAGATGGCGCTGGGTCTCTACCGCCGACCATTCGCCACCGACGCGCTGCTGCTTCGAACCCCTGGGCATCGCTCGCAGTCGCTCGATCGTCTCCGCCCAGCCGGCCCGCAGTTGCCGGACAGCCTGCAGCAGGTCCGCCGGATCGGCTTAGCGGATTGTCAGCCTTAGACTGACGTTCGCCACCTTCCAGCTCGCCGCGCAGGCCAACCTCGTCGAGGCCGAGCAGCAGACCACTCCGAGCCCGGAGCACCGAACGCGCCGACCGTCACCACTCCGGCTGCCATCCCGTCAGCGGCACGAGCAGCGATTCGGCGCACCCGCACGGCATCCGCAGGCACGTCTGCGGTTCGTAGCCGGGGGAATATGCCGGCACCGGGTTCCACGTCCGGCCCCAGCAGATCGAACACAGCGGCTGACCGGCCGGCTCGACGCGGTCGGCGATCTCCGCCACCAGCTCGGACGGGTCGCACCCTCGGCCCTCCGGGTCATCATGCTCGCTGGGCCGGCATCCGGTGTGATTCTCGAGTCCGCACCCACCGCACTCGACGCACAGCATCTCGCAAAGGATCTCGATGCCGGTGTCGGTGCGCACCGGGTACAGGGCGCCGAACTCGACGCCGCTGCCGCGGCAGAGACCGCACCGTTGCCCCCGGAAGGTGGCCGGCGGCCGGGGGAGGTAGAGCTGTGGTGCCGGGGCGAACTGCGCCGCCGACTTGGTGTACTTGCCGGTCAGTGCGGTGTGGTCACGCACGTTCTGCTTCCGGCGACGATCTTTGACCATGACGACTCCGAACACGGGAGACCCACGCCCGCCCGGTTAGCCGTTGACAGGTCGTTGCGCACGCGATTCCGGGAACCTTGCCCTCGGGCGCCAGCGGACAGCGTGGGTGTCTGGATCGGCTCGGGGACGGTCGTCACGCAAGGCAAGAGCGACCTGGTCGGTGGTGTCGCCAAGCGGCTGGTCGGCCCGGACGCTGCGAAGGGTGAACTCGTTGGCGAAGCTCAGCCGGCGGCTGGTGGCCCGTGGCACCGCGTGTGCCTGTCGGTTTGTCCGCCCGACCGACACCCGGCCCATAGCCTGGCTTCATGACCGAATCGGACGGGCAGTCGCAGAGCGTCCGCACGGTGATCGTGGCTGGTTTCGTCAACGTCGCTGTCGCTGCGGCCAAGGTGGTTGCGGGTCTGCTCTCGGGTTCGGCGGCCGTCCTGGCGGAAGCCGCGCATTCGTTCGCCGACACCACGACCGAGGTACTGCTGTTCGTGGCGCTGCGTCGGGGCGGCCGCCGCGCCGACCCCGGACGCCCTTTCGGCTACGGTCGGGAGAGCTACATCTGGGCCCTCCTCGCCGCGGTCTTCACCTTCGTCAGCGGCGCCGGCTTCTCCATCACCCACGGCGTGCACGTCATCGCATCGGCCAAAGAGACTGGAAATTACTTCGTCTCGTACGCGGTGCTGGTCGTCTCATTCGCCCTCGAGTCGGTATCCCTGCTGCGGACGGTGCGGCAGGTACGGCACCGGGCCAAGCGCTGGGGCATCAGTCCAGCCAGGGTCCTGCGGCGCACGCCCAACACCGCCATCAAGGCGGTGTTCCTGGAGGACAGCGCCGCCCTGATCGGCCTGGGGATGGCCGGTGCAGGCCTGGGGCTCGCCCAGCTGACCGGTGACCCGGTTTGGGATGGCATCGCATCGGTCGCCATCGGTGTACTGCTCCTCGTGGTGGCCACCATTCTGGCCCGCAACAACCTCGCTCTGCTCGTCGGCCGGTCAGCAAGGGAGCCAGTTCAGGACGAGATTCGCCGGGAATTGTCCGCCCTGCCATACGTGCGAGGCATCGTGGAGCTACTGACCCTGCAGCTCGGTCCCGACGACATTCTCGTTGTCGCGAAGATCGACTTTGCCGACCACGTCAGGGCCGCTGACATTGAGGACGTGGCCGACGAAGCCAGACGACGGCTCACCGCGCGCAACCCGGCGATCCGATTCGTCTTCCTCAACCCGACCGGCGCCGGCTCCTAGAAGTGCCTGGTCAGGGCGTTGCCTGTGGGATAGGCGACCCAGATAACGGCACGCCCCCAGGGAGGTCACTCGGAACCGCCTGTGGTGGAGTGCCGTGTCAGTGGTCATGACAGGGCCGTGTCAGGGGGGTGACAGGCCCGATCCCGATCGTTGTCCGCATGACAACTTCAGCGATTGCGGTCTCCGGGCTGCGAAAGGCCTACAAGGACAAGGTCGTGCTCGACGGCATCAACCTCGATGTCCGGGCGGGCACGGTGTTCTCCCTGCTCGGTCCGAACGGGGCGGGTAAGACGACGACGGTGAACGTGCTGACCACGTTGGTGGAAGCTGACGGCGGGACCGTACGCGTCGCTGGGCACGATGTCGCGACCCAGGCCAAGGCGGTACGCGCGGCGATCGGGGTCACCGGTCAGTTCGCGGCGGTGGACGATCTGCTGACCGGCCGGGAGAACCTGCAACTGATGGTCGATCTGAGCCGGGTGTCGGTCAAGGACGGCAGGCGGGTCGTCACGGAGCTGCTGGAGCGGTTCGACCTGGTGGAGTCGGCGCAGAAGCCGGCGTCGACGTATTCCGGGGGCATGCGCCGGAAGCTGGACCTGGCGATGACGCTCGTCGGCAACCCGCGGATCATCTTCCTCGACGAGCCGACGACGGGACTGGACCCGCGCAGCCGTCGCACGATGTGGTCGATCATCCGTGATCTGGTGGCCGACGGTGTGACCATCTTCCTCACTACCCAGTACCTCGAGGAAGCCGATCAGCTCGCCGACCGGATTGCGGTACTGGACCAGGGCCGACTGGTCGCTCAGGGCACTCCCGAGGAGCTCAAGCGTCAGATGCCCGGGACTCACGTCCGGCTCCGGTTCACCACCGTCGCCGAACTCGACGCGGCCGCGCGGGTCCTCATCGACGGCACCCGGGACGACGAGGCCCTGGCCCTGCGGGTGCCCAGCGACGGCGGAACGACCTCGCTGCGGGCTCTGCTGGACAGGCTCGATGAGTACGCGATCAGTGCCGAAGGGTTCTCCGTGCAGACACCGGACCTCGATGACGTTTTCCTCGCCCTGACGGGCCACACCAAGGAGATGGCCGCGAAATGAGCACCAAATCCCACCCGATCGTCATGTTGCGTCGCAACTTCAAGCACATCGCCCGGAACCCGACCTCGGTGTTCAACGCGATCCTGATGCCGATCGTGATCATGCTGATGTTCGTGTACATGTTCGGAGACGCCTTCAACGTCGGTGTCGACTACATCGACTACGCGACGCCGGGGCTGATGCTGTTGGCCGTCTGTTACGGGCTGGGGGCCACCGCGACGGCGGTCAACGCGGACATGACGAAGGGCATCATCAACCGGTTCAAGGTCATGCACGTATCACGTGGTGCGGTGTTGACAGGCCACGTCATCGCCAGTGTGCTGACCAACCTGGTCGCCATCGCGGCGCTCATCGGGGTGGCCTTCCTGCTGGGCTTCAACCCGTCGGCGAGTCTCCTCGACTGGCTCGGCGCGATTGGCGTCATCGTGCTGCTCGGTGTCGCCGCCGCCTGGCTCACCGTCGCCCTGGGACTGTCGGCGAAGTCTCCGGAAACGGCAGGTATGGCCTCCGTACCGCTGGTCATGCTGCCGTTCTTCAGCAGCGCCATCGTGCCGGCGGACAAAATGGGGCCCGGCCTGCGCGAGTTTGCGGAGTACCAGCCCTTCACGCCGATCATCGAGACCCTGCGCGGGTTCCTCAACGGCGCACCGTCCACCGGTGACGTGGTCCCCGCCCTCGCCTGGTGTGTCGGCATCGCTCTCGTCGGGTACCTGTGGGCGCGTTCGACGTTCAAGAAGCGAGCGTGAGCGTGACCAGCTGACTCCAGGTCGTTCGAGTGCCCTCCAGCGCCGCCTCTGCGAAGATCGCTTCGCCGAGGCGGCGCCGCACTGTCTGCTCGATCCGGGCCACATCCGGGTGGGAAAGATCCCGCAGTCCGCGCACCGCGGCGCTCGCCCCGATCAGCCGCGCAGCCTGCTCGTACTGCTCGTGGCGCAGTGCCAGGTCCGCGACCCCGACGAGCACCTGGGCGATCAGGGGTCCGTGCCCCGTCTCGGTTGCCGTACGGAGCGACGCGATGCGGTGTTCGCGAGCCTCGCCGAGATCCTCGGCAAGGTAGCCGAGCAGGTCATGTGCCACGGCACGCACGTACGCGCGCTCGGCGTCATCCCCCAGCATCGCTGTCGCGACGCCGAGCCGCCGATGTGCCTGCTCGGCGTCGCCGCGCCAGCGGGCGAGATCCGCCTCTGCCAGGGCCAACTCCGCCAGCGCGTTCGGCCAGGAGACCCGTTCGGCGTACCGCTGCGCCTTTGCGAGAGCGGCCGCGCTCGACTCCGCATCGCCCGACAGCCAGTACAACTGGGCCTGCCGCGACCGCATCGACACGACATCCTCGTTGGCACCGACCTCGGTCACGACCGCGATCGCCTGTTCGTAGTACTCGCAGGCACCGGCGAACTCGCCGCGCATCGCGATCCGGTTCGCCAGCTCGGTCAGGGCGAACGATGTACCCCACCGGTCGCCGAGGGCGCGGAACTCGGCAAGCGCCGTCTCCAGGTCCACGTCGGCGTCCCGGCCGTCGTGGCCGAGCACGATCCGCAATCTGCCGAGGTGCAGCCGGGCAAGGGCGCGCAGCCAGGGATCCTCGTCGGTGAGCAGCTGCTCGAGCGCGGGCATGGCCGCGTCCGGGGCGTGCAACAGGCGTTCCAGCGCGGCGACGAACCTAAGCGCCCGGTGATGCCTGGGAACGCGCTGGCTAATCTCATACGCCTTGCGGATCCACTCCTTCGCCTGGTGCTGATCACCCGGCCCCCAGGTCGCCAGGTCACGAACGGACCGACCAGCGTGTACACCGGCGTGGACGGCACGCGCGTACACCACGGCCCGGCTCTCGTCGGCCACCTCGCCGGGCAGGGCAGCGGCCGCCATGATCAGCTCGTTGCCCTCGGCCTTGTGCCCGCCGAGCCACCAGTACCACCCGGCGGCAGCAGCCAGCCGCATCGCCTCGTCCGCCTCGCCGGCCGCGATCGCACCACGCATCGCGGCACCAATGTTGCCGTGCTCGGCCTCGAGCGTGGCAAGCCATTGCAGTTGCTCAGCGCGGTAGAGATGCGGCTCCGCGGTTTCGACGAGTTCGGTGAAGTACGCGAGGTGCGCGCGACGGGCCTGATCCGACTCCCCCGCCTCCGCGAGACGCTGCTGGGCGTACTCCTTGATCGTGCCGAGCATGCGGTAGCGCGGCGCCCTCTCCCCCTCGGTGAGCACCAGTGATTTCTCGGTCAGCGCGGTCAGCAGATCGAACACCTGATCGGTCTCGACCCTGTCGCCGACACAGACCCGCTCGGCCGCCTCCAGGCTCGCACCACCGGAGAACACCGAAAGCCTGTGCAGCACCACCCGTTCGGCGTCGGTGAGCAGCTCCCAGCTCCAGTCGATTACGGCACGCAGCGTCCGATGCCGCGGCAGTGCGGTGCGGCTACCGCCGGTCAGCAGGCGGAACCGGTCGTCAAGCCGGTCGGCGAGCTGTTCGAGGGACATGGTGCGCAGCCTGGCCGCGGCGAGTTCGATCGCCAGTGGCATGCCGTCCAGCGCACGGCAGACGCGCGCCATCGTCGCCAAAGTGTGCGCGTCGGCCGCCAGATCCTTGCGCACCGCGCTGGCTCGGTCCCGCAGCAGCCGGACGGCCGGCGCGGACTCGATCTCGCCGGGGTTCGCGTCCTGCGCAGGCAGGACCAGTGGCGCAACCGGCCACAGCGACTCACCGGTGATACCGAGTGGTTCCCTGCTCGTCGCGAGGATCCGCAACCTCCGGCACTCTCCAAGCACCCGATGGGCGAACGTCGCCGCCGACTCGATCACGTGCTCGCAGTTGTCCAGTACCAGCAGCATCGCCCGGTCGCGGACCGCGGCGATGACCCGATCCGTCGGCTCCGCGCCCGGTGTCTCGCCGAGCAGGGCATCCCTGAGGCCGAGTCCGGCGAGCGTGGCCTGCGCCACGTCACCGTCGGCGCCGACGGCCGCGAGCTCCACCAGCCAGACGCCGTCGGACAGGTCGCCGAGCAGCGTACGCGCGGTCTCGGTGGCCAACCTGGTCTTCCCCGAGCCGCCCGGCCCGATCAGGGTGGTGAGCCGATGGTCGGCGATGAGCTCGCAGACTGCGGCAACGTCGGCGTCCCGGCCGACGAAGCTCGTCAGCTCGACACGCAAATTTGTCGTGCGTTTCTCCTCCCGCCGCCCCAGCTCACCCCGGAGCAGTGCGACGTGCAGGTCAGACAGCTCCGGTGCGGGGTCGACACCGAGCGTGTCGGCCAGAGCTTGCCTCGTGCGCTCGTACACGAGCAGCGCCTCGGTGTCGCGACCGGTTGCGGCAAGGGCCCGCATCAGCGCCGCGACAAGCCGTTCCCGCAGCGGGTGAGCGGCCACCAGGTCGGTGAGTTCCGTGACCAACTCCGCGCCATGGCGGAGGCTCGTCTCTGCCTCGTACCGATCCTCCATGGCCGTCAGGCGTAGCCTCTCAAGCCGGGTGGCCGCCGCGTCGAACGCCGCGCTGTTCGGCATATCGACATCCTGCATTGCGGCACCGCTCCACAACGTGAGGGCCTCGCGCAGCAGCCGCAGCCGCTGTGGATCGTCGTCGTTCCGGACCCGGCTAGCGGTGAGAAGGCGTTCGAACCGCACCGCGTCGACGGCGTCCGGCACCACGGCCAAACGGTAGCCGTCCGTCTGTCCCTCGACCGACCCCTCCGGCAGCACCTTGCGCAGCCGGGAAACCAAGCGGTGCAGGGCATTCGTCGCGTCGGCGGGCGGGTGCTCACCCCAGATCCAGTCGACCAGCGTCGCTTTGGCGACCACGCGACCAGGTTCCAGCGCGAGGGCGATCAACAGCCCGCGCAGCCGCGCGCCCGGCACGTCCGCGAGAGCGCCACCGTCCGCGCAAACCTCGAACGGCCCGAGCATCTTGATCTTCACTCGGCAGATCCTGCCACGGGCGGCGGTGCCCTGATACCGACGGGCGTCGTCGCCGCTGCGGTAGTGCCACGTGCTGGTCCCGTACGCCAGAGTCAGCCGCCGACGTGGATGCCGGGCCTACGGGTGGGATCGGGTTCGACCTTGCCGATGATCCGGAATCAGCCGTCGGACTTCAGCCTTCATAAGGGCAGCGCCGTTGGGGCAGCATCAACCCTGGGAGTGTTCAGATGCCCTCCGATAGTCCGCACGCAGCGCGGCCAAGAAGCCCGACGCGTTCTCGCCGGGCTGGGCATCGTCGAGTTCACCGCCGTTGGGCAGGCTCCACTCAATGCCGCCGAAGTCGTCCATCAGCCGAATTGGAATGCTCGCGACAGCCTTGCGGATGTCACCCGCGATCCGCGACAGCGCGCCGCTGACGTTGCTCGCGGTGGTGATCAGGTCCTCGATGCTCCTGCCGATGCCGCTCAGGTGCTCGCTGTAAGCGTCTCCGCGCTGCCTCGTCACCGACGTCATCCGCAAAGCGCTGCTGCGACACGAGATGAAGTTGCATCAACGAACGCCTCTCCCCTCGAGACGGCGAGAGCCTACAGTTGCCGGACCAATCCGAAGCGCAGCAGGAACCGCACAGATAGTCAGCGCATGATCACCGTGACCGACGAACGGTCGGCCTCGGGCGACGAATCCGGCGCCCACTCCGCCAGGTCGCGGACTGTGTAAGGGACCGGCCTGGACTGGGGTGCCGTCGTGCCGGCGGAGGTGGGGTAGCCGCCGTTCTCCTCGCAGGAGGAGCCGAGACAGATCAGTATGACGACCACCACCACGATCCAGCCCCAGGATGGGCGCGGCGCGGGTGGCGCGTACAGCCACGAATTTCCTCTGGCCGCCCGCTCCAACCGTTCCCGCGTTCGGCGTTCCTGTTCCGCGCGCCGCTCACGCTGGACCTCCCGCCACTGTGGCGTGCCGGCGCGCAGTTCGGGTGGAGGTCCCTCGGCTTCGGCCTTGGCGACAGCGGCGCTCTCCAGCAGGAAAGAGTCCAGCACCAGCCGGCGCAGTGGTTTGGCCGAGCGCGGCGCGCTGGCAAGTGACCGCCACCAGGGGCTGTGCCGTTGGTGCGGGAGCGCCCGCAGTGCGTCCTCCCACAAGTCGGCTTTGTCGAGCAGCACGCCGAGAAAAATTCGCGCGCGTAGCCGTATTGCCATCCCCGCCGTGTCGTAGACGATCCGCGCGTCGGGAGTAGCCGTGACCTTCTCAAGTGAGGCGTCGCCTTCGTACCAGTTGACGACGGCGCCCCGCGCGAAGTGGTACGTACTACCGGTGGGCCGGCCGGTGAGCGCGGCGGCGGTCAGGCATTCGCGTAGCAAAGGCGGGCACCGGCCCAGGTCCGTCCCGGCGAAGGAGTACGTCTGGTGGTCCGGCGTGTGCGCCGACGGTTGCCGGGTGAGGAGACGGGCTGCGACCGCGGTGATGGCCCGCGCTGTGGCCGCCGGTAGCTGCGCCAACCGCAGGCAGCCCGTATCGGATGCGCAGGCCGGGTGGTCCGACTGGCAGGCATGCTCACCGAACCAGGTGACGAGACCGCTGGTCAGTTCCCGCAACCGCTCGGCGCTGCCCCGATCACCGTCCAGCGCGCTCCGGCACTGTTTCGCCAAACCTGTCGCGTCCGCGGAATGCCCACGAAACACCGGCCTGACGTCCGCCGCGAAGTGGGCCAGCAGCCGGGCGATCCGCTCGTCGGGGGTGCCAGTCTGCATGAAGTTGGCGGGCAGGTCCAGATCACGCACGTCGTCGCGGAGCCACCGGTCGAATCCGGCGGCGTCTGCGCCCCACACCAGACGCAGCGCCGCGTTCCAGTTGCTCCCCATCGCCTGCACCAGGAGGTGCGGGTCGATGTAGCGGACCTGTTCGAATTCGAACGGCCGCGCCGCGATCTTGCGGCCGGGCCGGCGCGCCCGGGACGGGCTCGACGTGAGCTTGCCGCCGGTGGTGCGTGGCATCGTCACCGGCCCGCCGGTGTAGCCCAGGTTCGGTACGAACGGCAGTTGGCCTATCGCGTTGCGGTCGCGGATCTGGGGCACCACCCGGATGCCGCGCTCGGTCAGCCCTCGACGCACCAGGCCGTAGACCGAATTGAGGTCGAGGACCGGGCGGGGCCCTGGATCGCCGTGGCGCAGCACTCGAATGAACTCGCCGCTGAATGCGGTGAACCGGTCGTCCTCGGGCGCCAGCGCCTGCTGGAACTCGGCGCTGGCGGTAATGACACAGACGCCTCTGATCTCGTCGGCACGGGCACTCTCGGCGAAGACGGCATCGTGATCGCCCATGGTGCCCAGCACGTTGCCGCTGTAGCAGCAGTCCAGCACCACGACTGTACGACGTGCCGCAGCGGCGAGGATCGTCGCGCGAAGGTACCGGTACGCCAGTGCGGTGAACGGCCGCTCCCTCTCGGTGCCGCTCACCGCGAGATGCAGCTCGTGATCGCTGTCGAGCAGCCCGTGCCCGGAAAAGTAGACGAAAAGCATGTCGGAGGCGAGAGCACCGGCCTCGGCGACCGGGTCGATGATCTCGGCTGCGCTCTCCGGGTCGGGAACCACCAGGCATCGACTCGGAGGCAGACCCCAGATGTCCGGGTCGGTCAGCACATCCTTCAGTTCGGTGACCGAGGTCCGCGCGCTGGGCAGGGGAGGCAGATTCGGGTACGAGTTCCCGCCGATGAGCACCGCCGCCGAGCGCTCCGGATCCGGAATCCCGTTGTCAGAATTCCGGGTCACGCAGCGACTCGATCACACGGTCGATCTGTTCGGGCTGGTCGGACGTGATCTCGGCAGAACGGGAATCGATCCTGATGGTGATCGTCGGGGGCGGCTTTCTGGTGCTCCTCCATGCCGCGATGGCGATGACGAGATTGGCGACCTGGAAGGCGCTCTCCACGACCAGTTGGATGGCCTCGAACGCGCCGCCCATCTCCCCGGGGCGTGGCGGTGCCTCCCGTAGACGGAGTTGGGCGCCCCCTCGAACGGTCGGCGCCTGGAGTAGCACCCGGTACAGCGAACCCAACTCCTCGCCGTCAGTCGGCGCGGCGGTCGTCAACAGAATCTGCATCCGGACACCTCCGAGAACTCCGGCGGTCGCCGGGCAATGTCGTCCCTGTCGATCTCAGCTCGCCTGACCATAACAACCGGCGGCAATATCGCCCTGTTCGACCTGGTCGGCAAGCAGATCGCCCCACGTATCCGCAACCTCGGAGGGATCACCTTGTACCGAACCGGGCCGAAAGCCGGCTTCGAGGCCGCTACCCACGTGCCGTTGCGCTGCTCACCCGGCGACAACACTGAACTCATTGTGAGCATGTGGGACGACCTGCTCCTGGTCGCCACGAGCGTGAGGGCGGGAATACCACCGCCGCCCTGGTCGTCGGGAAGCGGTGCTCGTCCAAGCGGCAGTAGAACGCCCACCAGCGCGATCAAGGAGTACGGGGCGCTGCAGTCCACGGTTTAGGAATGGAGTACGGCTCAGCCGGTATGGCGCTCTGACCTGCTGCAATGGGTCACGTATGCCGCCCTGGCCAGATCAGTCCATGACTAGTCCGCGACCTTGGAAGGCCCCGGCGTCCGACGTCACGGCCCTTCGGCAATGGGCGCAGGGCTGTTCAGCCAACTGATAAGCGACAGGTACTGGCGGAGTTCGTCCGGGATCGGCCCGGGCTGGCAGACCCATTCGTCCGCCAGGCTCGCGACCAGCAGCTCGGTCCGATCGAAGCGCAACAGGAGCCCGCCGAGGGCCGGAACCGTGCTGTATCCCTGGATGAGCCCTACGTCGACGAGGCGTTGCCCAACCACCTCACCGAGCAGGTCAGTGGGTTGGGCCGGTCCGACCACAGTCCGCCCGTACTCCTGCATGTCGTACGACGAGTAGAGCTTTTCCTCGGTGAGCTTCAGCAGCTCACCGCAGCCGTGGGCCATGATGGCTGGCGCCCCCTCGAAGTGCAGCCAGAAATGCAGCAGGCCGTCAGTTCCCATCACCGGCTTGTCGTCGAACCAGTACCGCGCCTCGGTCACCGCAAGCAGTCGTCGCCCCAGGAGCGGGCGAAGCAGAGCGGCATCGGTCACGGGATCCGGCACGGCCCCACCATCGCAGCGCCACACCGCCATTTCGGAAGGACGAAGATCACCGCCTGGGCAGGCCTGGAACGCCTACTCGTTGCATCGGAGTGAGTCACAGCTCATGTCCGTTCGTGTCCACTCGGGGCACTGGCTACTGGCACGTGGTTGGCACGCCACCATCCCACATTTCTGTGGGAGCTGGCATATGCGTCCTCTCCGCCTACTCCCGAGGTAGCGAGCCAACGCCTGTGGCGTGGTGGGCATCGACCGTTGTAGGGTGCGCGCCGTGGGATACCTGGTGATGCCTTCAGTCCGTCTGAACCTCCCGGAGTCGGACGACGTCGCTGCGGTCGCCACTGTCCAAGCCGCCATGGCTGGACGAGGTGGTTGGTACAAGCCGGATGCGTTTCCGTCGAATGACACACTGGCCGACATGGCGGAGGCGGCCGGAGCCGCAATCATCCGCGACGGAGACTGGATCGAGTTCGGTTACGACGACGAGGGCGACCCCAAGTGGTCGGACCAGGCGACGGCCTTCTACGTCGCGATTGCGCCGTTCGTTCGCTCGGGAATCGTCCACATCGAGGGCGAGGACGGGGCCCGCTGGTCATACACCTACGCTGACGGGCAGATGACCCAACAGGGTTGGAACGGTTGGGATGGATCCATCGAGCCGTTTGGCGAGCACGTGAACCTCCAGGGCCCCGGCGAAGTCGTCAGGTGATGCCGAGCAGTGCCAGCGGGCGGGTGCTGTCGCGGGCGTGATGTCGGTTGGCGGCGGCGATGTTGGTGACTCCGGTCAGGCGCAGGGCGCCGATCGCGGCGTTGCGTAACGCGGCCATGACCTCGGGTCCGGTGCCGGTGCGGATCTGGCTGCGGTCTTCGTCGTAGGTGACGTCGCGTACCCAGTGGATTTTGTTCTCGATTGACCAATGCCCGCGGATCCAGCTGGCCAGTTGTGCCGGTTTTGCCTGATGGACGCGGAGATCGGTGATGGCGTAGACGGTCTCGGTGGTGAAGCGTTTCGGCTGGTCGAGGCGGCGTCTGCGGCGGCGGATCTGGATGGCTTGGGCGGCGCGCGGGAAGTCGATGCCGGTGGAGATCGTCAGGATTTTCAGGCTGCGGATCTCGCGGCGGCCGTGTCCGCGGTCGGTGTCGCGGGTGGCTTCTGGGACTGCCCGCCAGAGCAGCGTGGTGAGCTGGGCGTGTAGGTGGGGCTGGTTGCCTTTGACGGTCAGGATCCAGTGCGCGCCGCGTTGCGCGAGGTAGGTGACGTGCTCGCGTTGGCAGTGCAGGGCGTCGGCGGTGATCACGGTGTCGCGCAGGTCGCTGATCTGGTCGAGCAGCGGCGCAAATGGGGTAATCTCGTTGGTCTTGCCGTCGACGTCGATGCTGGCCTGGACCACACCGGTGGCCTGGTCGCAGGCGGTCATCGTGTGCCGGGCGGCGGTCTCGGTGTTGCGGGAGCCGCGCAGGGTCTTGCCGTCGATGGCGATCGCCCGGCCGGCCGTCGAGGTGGTGGCGGTGGCCCGACCGGCGAGCCAGACACTGATCGCCGCGGTCAGTAGCTGCGGGTCCATGGCCTGCAACAGCCGACGGATCATCGCCTCCGACGGGCGCCGGTCGGCAGTCATGCCCCGGGGCGAGCGCCGTTGCCGCCGGCACGTCGGCGACCCATTCGGCGATCGCGGCGTACGAGCGGCGGTAGCCGGCGACCACGGCACACACGGCTGCGGTGACACGCACGGCCACCAGACCACAGCCCAGCACAATCAGGCTGTGACAGCGATCCTCACAGTCAGCCCAGGATCGCTCGGATGACCGCGGTGTCCCCGTCCAGTTCCAGCAGGTGTACGACCCACCCTCCCGGTTTGGGCTCGGCTCCGGGTTGGTCGCATCCGACTCGCCCGCCGCCGTCGGCGTGTATTTCCACAGTGCACCCAGGGTCTGCCATGAAGCCGCCACCGCCGCCCCTGCCATTGGCGTCGGTCAGTCGCACCCTGACACCGCCATCCTCCACGGAGGACGACACCGTCCATCTGCCGAGTGGGAATTTGACCGAACCGGAGAAGGACACTTTGCAGTCGCCGTCGGCACACGCCGCGTACTTGGTGCCGCCCCCGCTCGGCGCCTCCGTCCTCTGTGCCGCTTTGGGCTCCTGTGCCGCTTCGGCCTCCCGTGACTCGTCCGCGGTGGGGGAGGAAGATGCGGAAGGTTCGGCGTCACGGGGACTTGCGGGGGAAGCAGCGCGGGAGGCGGTCGCGGTAGCGGCGGTGTCAGGGCTCGACCACGTGGCACCAGAGGACGATTCCGCCTTGGAGTTGCAGCCGGCTACGGCCAAGACCAGCAGTAACGCCCCGATCGCTGTGCGTTTGGCGGAGGAAAGTCGGCAATGCTGCATGCGCGGAGTCTAGTGGCCCGACTTTGCCGGAGCCCTGCGTGAACCTCCCTCCCCTGGACCACCCATAAGTGCGGCTCCCTCACCGGCTGCCAGGGCTTCGGAGAGCGGATCTCCTCGTCGGTCAGTCGTAGACCGTCCAGCCTTCCCCGGACGGGAACAAGGTGGAGCGCCTTACCGGGCGAACGACCTCGGCCCCGTCCCGGGAGGCTGGTAGCCCTTGTGGTGCCCCGGCGAGGTGGTCTGCGGCGGCATCTCTGAGGAGGGCCGGGGTCCGGGGCAGCGCCCCGAGGTCTTCGAGGTCTTGTTGTCCCCAAACGTGGCCGGGCGGAGGTCGCCAGCAGGCCGGGGCCGAGCCGGCGCGGCCCGCTTGCAGGCCGTCTTGATCCGAGAACGAGCAATTCGGCAACTGACCCGGGTAGCCACCTGAACCGATGTGCGTCGCGCAGCCCAGTCCTCGGCGGTTCGTTCGCGACTCGGGGGCATGCGCCCGCCATCCCGCCCGCGGTGGGGGCTACCCGTCCCTCTCGTCCCGCCAGCCGCCGGGTTCGGGATGGTAGCCGTAAGCGGCGGCCCGCACCGTGTCCTCGTTCTCCAGCCCGGAGCCGATCGCGCCGCCGACGGTGGCCAGTGAGCTGGTGATCCAGGCGAGCGTCAGGTAGTCGGTGAAATCCACCGGCCGCTGCAGGGTCTGTTCCAGCACGGATGTGTCGATCAGCAGCGCTGCGGCGAGCACCGTTCCGGCGAACAGCACCAGGTAGGACACCGCCGTGGCCAGGGCGAGGGTGAGAATCGTACCCAGGTTGAACTGCCGGGCCAGCTCAGCCGGTGTCTCCCGGTCTGGTTTCTCCCATAGGTCGTGCGCGACGATCAGCCAGGCCACCAACGCGGTCAGCCCGAGTAGCATGATCACGGCGAGCCGGAGTCCGCCGAGCGCATCGCCCATCTGCCAGATGGTGTCCGTGGTGAGCGCGAACGCGGCCGTGCCGAACGCGCCGACCAGCAGCTTGGACAGGCCCAGCAGGGCGCGTCCCGGGCGGTTGGCCTTGACCATTCCGGTCAACAGCCGCACCCGGCCGGTCAGCCGCGAGTCGACGTAGCGCAGTTCCCCGCCGTCGGCCTCGCCGACCACACGGTGGATGGCGGCGACCCGGCTTGCCGTCTCAGCCGGTGCCCAGCCAGCCGGCGGCACCCGCTGATCGGAAGCATCGGTGAGCAGTCGGTTCACCAGATCCGGAACGACCGCGCGAGCCGCTCGCAGCTGGCTCAGTCCCAGCGCGGGTAGGGACACCACCGCGACTCGACGCCGGGCTGAGGTCTGCGCGACCAGCGGCGCCCGCTCGGTGTGCAGCGGCAGGTCGGTCAGGCAGACCGCGACGTCCCACCGAGCGTCGGTACGCCGTTGGGCAACATCGTCGAGCAGCGCCTCAGCGCCGCCGTCGCGGCGCGGCGCCACCTCACCCCAGCCTTCCCGGACGGTCCACCGGACGCCGGCGTCGACCTGCTCTGAGAGCCGGCCGGCCAGCTCGGCGGTGAGCCCCGCAGCCACCCGGGCCGGGTGGTCCGGCGGGGTCGCCACCAGTCCGACGACGATCTCCGGGCCGTGCTGTTCACTGTGGGTCATCGATGCTCCTCACAGGTAGCCGGGCTCGTCGCCGTCCATCGTCATCAAGGGGTGGTTCAGCCGGTTCACCGGACGTAGAGGTACGACGTGACGTAGGCCAGCTGGACCGGCCAGTCGGGTGAGCAGCGCGTGCCAGCCACCCGGCGGTACCTCCGGGGTGCGCAGGCGAGCACGAGCACCGTGCTGGCGTTGCACTCCAACGGTGTCCACGCCCTTCAGATCGCCGGTCTCGTCAACGACCAGGACGCGTCCGGGTCACCGAGCAAGCTTTACGCTGTGGCGCGCGGTCACGCCGGATCTAAAGTTGTGCCCACAAACCCACGGAGGTTCACGAGTTCTGGTACCCCGCCGGCGCCTCGTCTAGCGCGAGTTCGTGGGACACCAGGAACGACGGCTCGGCCTTGTGTAAATCGATGAGGTGCATCAACTGCCGGTTGAACCTCCTTGACGCTGATCGTCCTCGGTCCGTCGTACACGACAGCCTTCACCTGCGTTGCCCCGTTAAGAATTCGCTCACTGCGTGAGCCCCATACGCCTTTCTGGCGTTCACATCCTCGCAGACCGTTCCGCCCTTAAGACTGCTTTGTGGGGACCTAGGACATGGTCCAACCGCAGTTGGCGTAGGTGGGCGCGCAGGACGCCGATGTTGCCGTAGGCCTCGTCCACGGCGGCCCACACTGCCGGCGCCCCGACGGGCGGCCACCGGCCTTCGGCAAGGTGATCTACAAGCAGCGCAACGTGGTGGATTGCTGCTTCAACCGGCTCAAGCAGTGGCGTGTCGCCGGACGTGCGTCACAGCCGTCTGGCATTCCCGGTATCCGCCGCTTGCCACGCGGATCCGATGACATCCTGAACGCGGGTAGTGCGGTCGCGAGCTCAGGAGAGGCGGGATCGGGATCACGGTGGACGTCCTCTGATGCGTACCGCGTTGATTGTGTTGGCGGCGCTGACGGCGGCCGTGGTCGTGGACGTGGTCTCCGGCGTGCTGATCCGCCGGGCTGCCCGTGGCCGCTACAAGTGGCTGCTGGAACCGCTGCGGCACGCCTGCCGCCGCCCGGCGGCCGCGGTCCTACTGGTCGGGGCGCTGTACTACGCGCTGCCGCCCGGACCGGCCGAGTGGCAGCGTTATCTGCGGCATTCCGTCCTGCTGGTCCTGATCGCCCTCAGCTCGTGGCTGGTGATCAGGACATTGCACGTCGCCGAAGCGGTCTCGTTCAGCAAGCTGCCGAGCGATCTGGTCAAAAGCCGGCGGATCCGGCGGGCCCGGACCCAGATCCGCCCCGTGCGGCGGCTCACCGTCGCCGTGGTCACGGTCGTCGCGATCGGCCTGATCCTGATCACCTTCCGGCCGGTACGCCTCGCCGGCATCTCCATTCTGACGTCGGCCGGCGTGATCGGCGCGGTGATCGGCCTCTCCGCCCGAACCGCGCTCGGCAACGCGTTCGCCGGCATCCAGATCGCCTTCGCCGACGGGATGCACGTCGGCGACGTGCTGGTAGTGGACGGCGAATGGGGCCGGGTCGAGGAGGTGAAGCTGACCAACGTGGTGATCCGGCTCTGGGACAACCGGGTACTCATCCTGCCGACCACGTACTTCACTGAGCGGCCGTTCCAGAACTGGACCCGGAACGAGTTCCGGGTAATCGGCAAGGTCCAGATCCATGTCGACCACACCGCCGACCTGGACGACCTGCGCCGGGAGGCACGCCGACTGGTCGAGTCGTCACCGCTGTGGGATCGAGACCAGTGGGTGCTCCAGATGGTCGACGCCACCCCGCAGACCGTGGTCATCGAGGTGCAGGCCTCGGCCGCGGACGGCGCCAGCGCCTGGAACCTGCGCTGCGACCTGCGCGAAGGACTGGTCGGCTACCTGCGCGACCACCATCCCCAGTGGCTGCCCCGCACCCGCAGCGAGTACCAGCCCTGACCGGCGGCGCCGGCGTAGCCGCCCCAGCGCCGGTGCTCGGTGGTGTCGACCCGCTGCACCTCCGGCCGGCAGGGGTTACTCCTACCCGTACTGGTCGACCGCCCGGTACACATACCGCCAAACTCCGTTGACCTTGACGTACGTCTCGTCAACCGCGACCACGATCACGTCCGGCGGGAACCGGAACCCGACGAACGCCGACGTTGGTCGATGACGTCACTGCTCACGCCTGTCTCGATCTTGCCAACGCTCAATGCTACGGAGCTGTAGGCGCCGGCACGCCTCGCGGGCGGCCCGGCTTTCTCGCATCGACGCTGGCCACACCCTGGATCGGCCGCGCTGTCCGTGGGGCACTTTTTTCAGGTGTCGAACTTAGACATGTTTTGTTACACGGCCGTTATTGACGTGACCGCCGCCACTTCGGTTGACTGCGACGGAACCGCTTCCGCAACCGGTTCCGAAACAACCCCACACCCCTTCGACCCGGGAGCGTGACGTGCCGATCACCATCGCCGATGTCGCCGCCCGCGCAGGGGTGAGCAAGACGACGGTCTCCCGGGTGCTCAACGGCAAGGGCGAGGTGGACGTCCGCACCGCCGACCGGGTCCGCGCGGTCATCAACGCCCTCGGGTACGTGCCGAGCGCCCGCGCGGTCGGCCTGGCCCGCGGGCGTACCCGGGTGGTCGGCATGTTGGTGCCCGCCCTGACCTGGCCCTGGATGGGCGAGGTGCTCCAGGGCGCGGCCGACGTGGTCGAGGCCGAGGGGTACGGCATGCTGCTGTTCACCTGCACCAACGGCGACGAGTCGATGCGGCGGTTCGCCTCCCAGGCCTCCGCGAAGTCCTTCGACGGCCTGCTCGTGGTCGAGCCGGAGGGCACCCTCGACTACATCACCGAGCTGCACGAGCGCGGCCTGCCGGTCATCCTCATCGACGACCGCGGCCACCAGCCCGGCTTCCCGTCGGTGCGCACCACCAACGAGTCCGGCGCGCGAGCCGCGGCGGCGCACCTGCTGTCGCACGGGCGGAAGCGGCCGCTGGTCGTCACCGGCCTGCGCCGCTTCGGGTGCACCCGGGAGCGGCTGGCCGGCTTCGCGAACGGCTACGCCGACGCCGGCCTGCCCATCGATCCCGCCCTCGTCGTGGAGGGCGACTTCACCTTCGAGTGCGGGCGGGCCGCGGTGGAGCGCCTGCTCGCCGACGGCGTGCCGTTCGACGCCGTCTTCGCGCACAACGACCTCTCCGCGGCCGGGGCGCTCCAGGCGCTGCGCGACGCCGGCCGGCGGGTCCCGCACGACGTGGCGGTGGTCGGCTTCGACGACCTGCCCCTCGCCGGGCACACCCATCCACCGCTGAGCTCGGTCCGCCAGCCGTTGCGGGAGATGGGGGCGGCCGCCGCCCGTACCCTCATCGCCCACCTGGCCGGCACGCCGCTGCCCGACACCCCGACCGTCATCCCCACCAGCTTCACCGTCCGCGCCTCGACCGGCACCACCTGACCTCTCCACCGCTGTATCCACCACCCACACCGGCGGGCACGGCGCCCACCGGTGGTAACACCGCACACCCTCCATCCACCACATCCCGCTCGAGGATTGCGGGAGCACCGAGGGAGACCTCCATGAGAAGAAGGCAGTTCCTCGCCGTCGCGCTAGCCGGCGCGATGGCCACCGGCGTCGCCGCGTGCGGCGACAGCCCGAACGCGAACAAGAACAACGGTCAGGCGGCCACGGTGCTGAACGTCGGCATGCCGAACGGCCCGCAGGCCGAAAACAACAACCCGTTCCTCACCACGTCCGCCGCGGCCTCGCTGGGCTACCGCTGGCAGATCTTCGAGCCGCTGATGATGTGGAACCCGGTGAAGCCGGCCGACCCGTTCAAGCCGTGGCTGGCGACCAAGGCCGAGTGGTCGTCGGACTACACCTCGGTCAAGGTCACCATCCGAGACAACGCCACCTGGTCGGACGGGCAGAAGGTCACCGCCGAGGACGTCGCCTTCACCTACAACCTGGTCAAGAAGTACCCGGCGCTCAACGACCAGGGCGTGCCCTACACGGACGCGACCGCCAGCGGCAACGAAGTCACCATCAAGATGGCCAGCCCGCAGTTCGTGAACCAGCAGAAGGTGCTGTGGCGGGTGCCGATCGTCCCCAAGCACATCTGGGAGAAGATCAGCGACCCGACCACCGACACCGTCAAGGAGCCCGTCGGCAGCGGCCCGTACACCCTGAAGTCGTTCACCCCGGCCAGCATGACGCTGTCGGTGCGCGACAAGGGCTACTGGCAGGACCTGCCGAAGGTCAAGGAACTGCGCTACACCTCCTACACGGACAACAGCGCGCAGACCACCGCGCTGGCCAACGGCGAGTCGGAGTGGAGCTTCGTCTTCATCCCCAACTACCAGACCGTCTTCGTGGCCAAGGACCAGGAGCACCACAAGATGTGGGCGCCCGCGATCCTGGGCATCCACGGCCTCTACCTCAACACCACGAAGAAGCCGTTCGACGACCCGACGCTGCGCCGGGCCATGAACATGGTCATCGACCGCCAGGACATCTTCACCACGGCCGAGGCCGGCTACTTCCACCCGCTGGTGAAAAGCGTGACCGGTCTGCCCAGCCCGGCCGGTGACGCGTTCATCGCCTCGGAGTTCAAGGGCCAGGAGCACAAGGTCGACGTCGAGGGCGCCAAGGCGCTGCTCACCGGCGCCGGCTACAAGCTCGAGGGCAACACCCTCAAGGACAAGACCGGCAAGGCCGTCACGATCAAGCTGACCGACCCGGCCGGCTGGTCCGACTACCAGACCAGCCTCGAGATCGTGAAGGACAACCTGTCCAAGATCGGCATCGCCGCGACGGTCGACAAGGCCAACCAGGACGCCTGGTTCCGCAACGTCGAGCAGGGCAACTTCGAGGCGACCTTCCGGTGGACCGAAGGCGGCGCCACGCCGTACGACATCTACCGGACGATCATGGACGGCCGGCAGCTCAAGCCGGTCGGCACCGCCTCCCCCGCGGGCAACTTCGGCCGCTTCAACAACAAGGAGGCGACCGACGCCCTAGTCGCCTACGCGAACGCCACCGACGACGCCGCGCGCACCACCGCGATGACCACGCTGCAGAAGATCTTCGTCGACCAGATGCCGATGATCCCGGTCGGCGCGGACAACATCGGCGGCGCGTACAGCACGAAGAACTGGACCGGCTGGCCCGACGACTCGAACCCGTACGGCGCCATGCAGCCCACCCAGCCCAACGCGCTGGACGTGGTCCTGCACCTCAAGCCCGCCAACGGCTGACCTCGTTAACCGCCTCCCCGGCCGGCCTCCCGGCCGGCCGGGGAGGCGCACCCCACGCTCAGACAGGAACTCGGCATGACGTTGAGCGAGAGCGCGGCGGCGCCGGTCGACGAGGTGGTGCTGGAGGCCGTCGGCCTGACCAAGCACTTCCCCGTCCGCAGGCGGCTGCGTGACCTCTTCTCCCGGACGCCGGCAGTCGTGCACGCGGTCGACGACGTATCGTTCGCGCTGCGTCGCGGCCGGGTGACCGCGCTGGTCGGGGAGTCCGGCTCCGGCAAGTCCACCGTGGCCCGGCTGCTGGCCCAGATCTATCCCCGCACCGCCGGCGACCTCCAATTGCACGGCACGTCGACCCGGGTGCGCGGCGGCCGGCCCTTCCGGTCGTACGTGCGGCGGGTCCAACTGATCCTCCAGGACCCGTTCGCGTCGCTGAACCCGGTGCACACCGTCCGCTACCACCTCACCCGGTCGCTGCGGATCCACGGCAACGCCGGGCGCGGCGCCGCGGAGCTGGAGGCGGCCCTCGCCAAGCTGCTCACCCGGGTCAGCCTGACCCCGCCCGAGCGCTACCTGGACGCCTTCCCGCACGAGCTCTCCGGCGGCCAGCGGCAGCGCGTCGCCATCGCCCGGGCGCTCGGCGCCGACCCGGAGGTGCTCCTCGCCGACGAGCCGGTCTCGATGCTCGACGTGTCGATCCGCCTCGGCGTGCTCAACCTGCTGCAGGACCTCAAGGACCGGCTCAACATCGCCATCCTCTACATCACGCACGACATCGCCTCGGCCCGCTACTTCGCCGACGAGACGATCGTGATGTACGCGGGCCGCATGGTCGAGGGTGGCGACAGCGAGACCGTCACCCAAAACCCGGCCCACCCGTACACCCGGCTGCTCACCGATTCGGCGCCGGACCCCGAGCGGATCACCGGCGACGGCGCCGGCGTCGACGCGGCCGCCGGCGAGGACCGCGGCCAGGGCGAGCCGCCGAGCCTGATCGCCCCGCCCGCCGGCTGCCGGTTCCACCCCCGCTGCCCGCACGCCATGCGCCGCTGCACGACTGACCTGCCGCCGACGCTGACCATCGGCGACCGGCCGGGCCACTGGGCGGCCTGCTGGCTCTACGACCCGGACACCGTCGCCGCCGACGCCCCCGGCTCCGCCGCGCCCGACGCCGACCCGGCCGTGCCCCCGCCCCCGGCGGCCGTCGAGCGGGACGGCACCGCCACCCTGGAGGAGACCCGATGAGATTCCTCCTGCAGCGCACGGCCTTCTACCTGTTCACCGCATGGGCGGCCATCACGCTCAACTTCTTCATCCCGCGGCTGGTCCCGGGCGACCCCGTGCAGTCCCTCATCTCGCGCAACCAGGGCCGGATCAGCGCCGACGCCATCGAGTCGCTGCGCGTGCTGTTCGGCCTGGACGCGAACGACAACGTCTGGGAGCAGTACCTCGACTACTGGGGGCAACTTCTCCACGGCGACCTGGGGCTGTCGTTCACCTTCTTCCCGGCGCCGGTGTCGACGGTGATCGGCGACAGCCTGCCGTGGACGGTCGGCCTGGTCGGCGTCACCACGATCATCAGTTTCCTGCTCGGCACCGCGCTCGGCGTCGGCGCCGGCTGGCGGCGCGGCTCCTGGGTCGACGGGCTGCTGCCGGCCACGACGTTCCTGTCCTCGATCCCGTATTTCTGGTTGGGCTTGGTCGCCATCGCCCTGTTCGCCGGCCCGGGGAGCTTCTTCCCGTCCTCCGGCGGCTACGAGCCCGGCCTCGTGCCGGCGTTCGACCAGTACTTCATCCCGAGCGCGATCCAGCACAGCATCCTGCCCGCCGCCACCATCCTGGTTTCCTCGATGAGCGGGTGGATCCTCAGCATGCGCAACATGATGGTCACGGTCTCCTCGGAGGACTACATCACGGTCGCGCACGCGAAGGGGCTGTCGGAGCGCCGGGTGGCCCTCAGCTACGCCGCCCGCAACGCGTTGCTGCCCAACGTCTCGGGCTTCGCCCTGTCGCTCGGGTTCATCGTCGGCGGCACACTGCTGGTGGAGATCGTCTTCTCCTACCCGGGGCTCGGCTACCAGCTTTTCCAGGCCGTCGGCGCCAAGGACTACCCGCTCATGCAGGGGATCTTCCTGATCATCACGATCTCGGTGCTGGTGGCGAACCTGCTCGCCGACGTCGCGTACCTGCTTCTCGACCCGCGGACCCGAAAGAGCTGAGCAATGACAATCTCTCCGTCGAGCATCGAGCAGGTTATCCCCGGTCAGGGGGCGATGGCCCAGCCGTCGGCCGCGCCGGGCCGGGTGAAGCGGCGCCGCTTCCGGTTCGTCGCCAACGCCAAGGCCGCCACCGGCCTGGCCATCCTCGGCATCTACTGCCTCTTCGCGGTGATCGGGCCGTGGGTGGCGCCGTACGACCCGGACGCGCGCAGCGGCGACGTGCTCCAGCCGCCGTCGGGCACGCACTGGTTCGGCACCACCCACCTCGGTCAGGACATCTTCAGCCAGATCCTGGTCGGCGCGCGCAGCGTCATGGTGGTGGGTCTGGTCGCCGGCGTGCTGGCGACGATCCTGTCGATCCTCATCGGCGTGACGGCCGGCTACATCGGCGGCGCGGCCGACGAGGGCCTGTCGGCGCTGTCCAACGTGTTCCTGGTCATTCCCGCGCTGCCGCTGATCATCATCGTGACGTCGATCGTCGAGCAGGCCAGCGACACCCTGGTGGCGCTCATCATCGGCTTCACCTCCTGGGCGTGGGGCGCCCGGGTGCTGCGCGCCCAGACGTTGTCGCTGCGGCGCAGGGACTACGTCGAGGCGGCCCGGGCGACCGGCGAGCGGACCTGGCGCATCATTCTGTTCGAGGTCCTGCCCAACCTCACCGCGATCATCGCGTCCGGCTTCGTCGGCACGGTCATCTTCGCCGTGATGTCGGAGATCACCCTGGCCTTCATCGGCATCTCGTCGATCTCGTCCTGGAACTGGGGCACCATCCTGTTCTGGGCGCAGGGCCAGCAGGCCCTCGCGCAGGGCGCCTGGTGGTGGTTCGTCCCCGCCGGGCTGGCCATCGCGGTGCTCGGCACCGCCCTCGCCCTGATCAACTTCGGCATCGACGAGTTCGTCAGCCCCCGGCTGCGCAGCGCCGGCAAGACCCGGATCCGCACCGCCGACGGCCACACCGTGCGGATGCGGGTCGGCTTCACCCCAGTGCTGGCCCCGACCCGTGCGGTGCCGGCCCCCCGAGAGGAGCTCGCACCGTGAGCGCGAGGAGTGCAGCGAAGCGGAGCCCCGCAGTCGCGAACGAAGGGAGGCTCAAGTGAGCGATCCGGTGCTGGAGATCCGCGGGCTGCGGGTCGACTACGGGCTCGGTGACGCGGCGGTGCACGCCGTCCGCGACGTCGACCTGGCCCTGCACCGAGGCGAGGTGCTGGGGCTCGCCGGCGAGAGCGGTAGCGGCAAGTCCACCCTGGCGTACGGGCTGACCCGGCTGCTGCCGCCGCCCGGGGTGGTCAGCGGCGGCCAGGTCATCTACCACCCGGTCGACGGCCCGCCGGTCGACGTGCTCACCCTCACCCCGGCGCAGCTGCGGCAGTTCCGCTGGGCGGAGACCTCGATCGTGTTCCAGGGCGCGATGAACTCGCTGAACCCGGTGCACAAGGTCTCCACCCAGCTGCTCGACGTGATCAAGGCGCACGAGCCGAAGAGCACGGCGGCTGGCCGGCTGGCCCGGGCCCGCGACCTGCTCCGGATGGTGGGCATCGCCGCCGACCGGCTGGACAGCTACCCGCACCAACTCTCCGGCGGCATGCGGCAGCGCGTGATGATCGCCATGGCGCTGGCGCTGGAGCCACAGGTGGTCATCATGGACGAGCCGACCACCGCGCTGGACGTGGTGATGCAGCGGCAGATCCTCGGCCAGCTCGCCGAGCTGCGGGAGCGGCTGGGCTTCGCGGTGCTGTTCATCACCCACGACCTGTCGCTGCTGGTCGAGTTCTCCGACCGGATCGCCATCATGTACGGCGGCCGGATCGTCGAGGAGGCGCCCGCCGCCCAGCTGTACCGGCGGGCCCTGCACCCGTACACGGAAGGGTTGCTGCACTCCTTCCCGGCGCTGCGCGGCCCGCGCCGCGAGCTGACCGGCATTCCCGGCTCGCCGCCGGACCTGCGGGCCATGCCCGAGGGCTGCGCGTTCCACCCGCGCTGTCCGAAAGCGTTCGACCCGTGCGACAAGAAGGTGCCGGCGCTGGGCGCCGCCGAACCGGGCCGGGACGTCGCCTGCTGGCTGCATCCGGTCGCCGCCCCGGTCCCCCGCTGACCCCCGCTCCCGTCCGACCGAACGACCCGCTACCGCAAGGAGAACCATGGACACCGACCTCACCCGCTCCACCACCACCGGGCAGGCCGACCCGATCGACACCCTGCCGCCGACCTTCCGGTGGGGGGTGGCGACCTCGTCGTACCAGATCGAGGGCGCGGTGGCCGAGGACGGCCGGACGCCGTCGATCTGGGACACCTTCTGCCGTGTGCCAGGGGCGGTGGCCAACGGCGACCACGGCGACGTGGCGTGCGACCACTACCACCGGATGCCGCAGGACGTGGCGCTCATCGCGGACCTGGGCCTGGACACCTACCGGTTCTCGGTGGCGTGGCCGCGGGTGCAGCCGGGCGGGCGCGGGCCGGCCAACCCGGCCGGGCTGGCCTTCTACGACCGCCTGGTGGACGAGCTGCTGGGCCGCGGGGTCGACCCGTGGGTGACGCTCTACCACTGGGACCTGCCGCAGGAGTTGGAGGACGCGGGCGGCTGGCCGAACCGGGACACCGCCTACCGGTTCGCCGACTACGCGGAGCTGGTCTTCGGCGCCCTCGGCGACCGGGTGAAGACCTGGACCACGCTGAACGAGCCGTGGTGCTCGGCGATGCTCGGGTACGCGTACGGCAACCACGCCCCGGGCCGGCGGAACCTGGGCGACGGGATCGCCGCGGCGCACCACCTGCTGCTCGGGCACGGGCTGGCGGTGCAGCGGCTGCGTGCGGCGGCGGCCACCCCGATCGAGCTTGGCCTGACCGTCAACCTGGCCACCGCCGACCCGGCCACCGACAGCGCGGCCGACCGGGACGCCGCCCGAGCCGCCGACGGGCTGGGCAACCGGCTCTACCTCGATCCGGTCTTCCGTGGCTCCTACCCCCAGGACGTGGTGGCCGACTTGGCCGCCGAGGGAGTCCGCGTCCCGGTGCAGGAGGGCGACCTGGAGGTCATCTCGGCCCCGATCGACGTGCTCGGCGTGAACTTCTACTTCGGGCAGGTCCACTCCGGGGTGGACGAGCAGGGCCGGGACCGGGACGAGCACGGCAAGCCGGTGCGCCGGGTGATCCGCCGGGACCTGCCGCGCACCGCGATGGACTGGGAGATCGTGCCGGAGTCCTTCACCGAGCTGCTGGTCCGGCTGCACCGGGACTACCCGGGCGTGCCGCTGGTGATCACCGAGAACGGGGCGGCCTTCGATGACAAGCCGGACGCCGACGGGTTCGTGGCCGATGACGACCGGGTGGCGTACCTGACCGAGCACCTGCGGGCGGTGGCCCGGGCCCGCCAGGCCGGCGCGGACGTGCGCGGCTACTTCGCCTGGTCGCTGCTGGACAACTTCGAGTGGGCGTACGGCTACGACAAGCGGTTCGGCATTGTCCGGGTGGACTACGACACCCAGCGGCGTACGCCGAAGCGCAGCGCGCAGTGGTACCGCGACACCGTCCGGCGGGTGCGCGGGGAGCGCTGACCCGGCCGCTCGGGGCGGCCGCTCGGGATCTCCGGGCGGCCGCACTGGCGTCCACCGTGCTTCATCGCGGAGCCAAGCAGAAGTGGACCCTCCCGTCCTGAGCTGGGGCCGGGTCGGCGGCACTCGCGCCGCCGGCCCGGTGGCTCAGAGGGTCCGCGACCGGGGCCGTCGCGCCGTCAGCGCCGGCGCCAAGGTCACCCGGACGGCCGGCTCGCGCGGCACGCCGCCGTCGCGCAGCAGCCGGGCCATTGGCAGGGTGGCCGCGCCCATCGCGACCGCGTCCGGTCCGAGCCGGCACAGCTCGATCGAGGTCTGGGCGTACGGCTGGCGCAGCGCGTGCCGCGCGGTGACCTCGCGGATCTGCGGCAGGTAGCGCTCGCCCAGGGCCAGGCCGGCCCAGCCGCCCAGGACCACCCGCTCGGGGTTGAACAGGTTCACCAGGTTCGCCACCCCGGCGCCGAGGTAACCGACCGTCTCGTCGAGCACCTTGGCGGCGGTGCGGCTGGTGGCGCGCAGCAGTTCACCGAAGGCGGTCTCCTCGTCGCCGCCGGTCGCCGGGCGACCGCGGTTGGCCTGGCGGAACCGGTCGAGCACCCCTTCCGCCCCGACGTACGCCTCAAGGCAGCCGAGGTTGCCGCAGCGGCAGCGGCGGCCCCCATACACGATGGTGGTGTGCCCCCACTCGCCGGCGCTGCTGTGCGCACCGCGGTAGCCCACGCCGTTGGCCATCACGCAAGCCCCGACGCCGGAGCCGACCAGGGCAACGACCGCGTGCCGGACGTCGCGGCCTGCGCCGAACCACATCTCGGCCTGGCCGAGGGTCTTCGCGCCGTTGTCGATGTGCACCGGGATGTCGGTGCCGGCGCGCAGCATGGCGCCGAGTGGCACACCGTCCCAGCCGAGGGTCTGCGCGTGCACCACGGCATCGGCGGCGCGCTCGACGGTGCCGGAAACGGCGACGCCGAAGCCGAGCACCGCCGCCGGGTCGATGCCGGCCTGCTCGATCACCGCGGTGAGACCGTGCAGCAGGTGGTCGGTGACCTGCCGGGGGTCGGGCTCGGCGGCGGCGATCGGGTACTCCGCCTTGGCGAGGGCGGTCATCGCCAGGTCGAAGAGTTCGACCTGCACCCGGGTCTCGCCGACGTCGGCTCCGACCAGGTAGCCGAAGCCGGGGGCGACCCGCAGCAGCACCCGGGGGCGGCCGCCGTCGGACTCGACCAAGCCGGCCTCCTCGACCAAGCCCTCGGCGATCATTTCGCCGACCAGGTTGCTCACGCTGGCCAGGCTCAGCGCGGTGGACTGCCCCAGCTCGAGGCGGCTCAGCGGGCCGTCCAGCCAGATCCGGGTGAGCAGGATCGACCGGTTGGCACGACGCATGTCGCGCACGGTGGTGCGTCTGGCGTCCACGTCCGTCGCCATCCTCTCCCGGCCGCCCCGGCGGCCTGCTGCACGCCGTGAACCAAGTGCTGACAGATTACTGTGCATTAACATTTAACAAAGTTAACTGCCAGCCTCCGGCGCATTGATCAGGAGGTATGTCATGCGACTTAGACGTGGGTGACCGCCGAGCTCGGCGGCGTCGCGCTGCTCGCCGCCACGCAGACCGCCCCGGTGACCTGCTCCGCGCTGGCCTGGGCCGAGGGCGTCACCCGGACCGCCGGGAGCCGGCCACCTACGCCGGCCGCCGACCCGGCCGTGGTCGCCGGCTGGATCGCCGAAACCCAGGCCAAACGCCGACGCGCCGAAGCGTGGATCCGAAGCCGGCGAATCTCGGCGTGAGCAGGTTCGAGCCGGCAAGTCAGCTCGGCGTTGTCAGCGCGTACTTGCTTGACGCGGGCGAGGGGCGGTGTCGGGTCAACGGCTGGGCCCCGTCTGCGGTGGCTGGGTTGACCACGACGTCGTTTGACCGGACGTGGCGGTGGAGCGGCACCATGGTGCCTGCAGGCCGACGCGAAGACTTCCAGCCGCAGTGCGGCAACACGGGCGCCCGTTTTAGTTCCTTCTGTTGTTGCCGATCATGAGTGACGCGGACCCCCCTTAGACGCGGACGACGTCCTCGCTGCGATGTTGACCGCCTCGGCGATCGCGACGCCAGCAGCGCCCTCTGGCGCGTCGCCCTCGTCCGCATACGCTGCCACCAACCCACCCGCGACTACGTCGCCCGACGCACCTCCGAAGGCAAGACCAAGACCGAGATCATGCGATGCCTCAAGCGCTACATCTCCCGCGAGACTTTTGCCTGCCTCACCGAGGCATCCGCCGTCCACGGCTAAGCGCCACGCCTGCCAAGATCGAGCCATGCTGCGATCCGTCCAAGTAACGGCGGTCCTGGCCCTCAGCGACTCGCCCTTCCACAACCTGCACTGGAAGAGCGACCTTGAACTCAGCCTGGACTGCTTCATCTGCCAACGAACCGGCCGTACTACAGAATTGAAACACGGCGCAGAACACGGCACCTGCTCCGGTGACAGCAAGACCGGCCAGCACCCCATGGCCGCACGAATCTCCGCTTTCGACCACACCTCCGAACGGGAACGGACGATCCTGCGCGCAGTGGTGGACTACTGGTGGGCGCCTTTCCATGACGCCAAACGGGACCAACCATCGCTCGCCCTGACCCGCGCCCCCTGGGTCCGACTGCACCTTGGCTACCTCTGCCCGGAACCGGTCCAGACGGGCACCTTCTCAACGCAAACCAACCTCGTCCGCCCGCAGACCCACACCTGCGAGCACTGCGCAGAGGCCGTCGCTCACAGCCACAACACGCCTCGCATCCAGCTCCTGACCTAGGTGTACTGCCCGGGCAGGTTGGTTGAGGTCGTGTGACGACACGACCTAATGGATCTTGATTAGCGAGAACCTCCTGTCGTGAGTGGAGCTGCTGAAGGCGACCACACCACAGACCAGGAGGTCCTCGTGTCTCACGCTAACGCAGCGCTGACTCCACGGGCTCGGCTGCGTCTGGCCAAACTCGTCGTGGACCAGGCTCGCCCGTCGAGCGGGCGGCTGAGCGCTACGACGTGTCATGGCCGACCGCGAAGCGGTGGGCGGACCGCTATCGGTTGGCCGGCGAGGCTGGCATGCACGACCGTTCGTCGCGGCCCACGTCGCAGCCAAGGAAGACACCGCAACCCCTTGTCTGCAAGATCGTGCACCTGCGGTGGAAACACCGCCTGGGGCCAATCGCGGTCTTGGCATGGCCTCATCGACGGTGCATGCCGTGCTGACACAGTGCCGGCGCGACTGGACTCCCCGCGAACTGCGGCACAGCTTCGTGTCCCTACTGTCAGACAGCGGCATGAGCCTTGAACAGACCGCGGACCTCTGCGGCCACTCCGGTACGACCGTCACCGAAACCGTCTACCGGCACCAACTACCACGCTGGCGTACGCGTCGCCGTGAACACCGACGTCGCCAGCGGCGCTGCCAATGCCGTGCACGGTGCCGTCCAGGTCGCCGTTCTCGCCGGCGACGCCCGGTCGGTTAGCAGCCCTCGCCTGCCTCGGACAACCGACCGCATCAGCCTACGTCTGAGCTGTCAGTCGTCGTCTTCCTCGCCCCGCGCCTGCGAGTACCCGGCGAGCAGGTCCTGAAGGCGGGTGGCGGTGTCGGCGCTGATCCGGCCCGCGTCGGCCGCGTCGGCGACCCGCTCGCTCAGTTCCCGTATCCGCTTGGCGCGGTCCTTGGGCTTGCCCCGGTCCAGACCGGGGAGCTTGTCCCGCAACTCCTCGGCCGTCTTTGGGTCGATCTCGCTCCGGCTCTCCGCGTTGTCGATCACCGCCGCCAGCTGGGCGGCCAGCTGACGCAGGGTGACCGGCGTGAGCCCGTCGGTCGTTGGCGGAGCGCTACCCGGATCGGACGACCCGCCCGGCGCCTCCGACGCCGGCTGCTCGGCGGGTGTGACGGCGACCGGTGGCGCGGCGGGCGGACTGTCCGGTTCGCCGCCGAGGGTAAGCATTCCGACTACCCCGACAACGAGGGTGAGGCCGGCCGCGACGAGCACCGCGAGCAGCCGATTCGACTGGCGCGACGGGCCTGCCGGCGATGCGGCGCGCACCGGTCGCGCCGTGGGCAGCGACCGGTCGATCAGCGTGGGCGGGTGCGCCGGAGCGACGGCTGCCGGGCCGGCCGGCAGCGTGGGCAGGATCGCGGTGGGTGGGTCGGCCGGCTGGCCGGCGCCGAACCGGGTGGCGAGCTGCGCCGCCGTGGGCCGGCGGGCCGGATCGGCGGCGAGGCAGGCGAGCGTGAGCTCGGCGATGTCGGTGGGCAGGCCGGGGATCCGCAGCGGTGGCACGGGGTTGTGCCGGCCGTGCACCTCCAGCGCGTCCTCCCAGGTCCGCACGGGCAGCGGTGCCCGTCCGGTGAGGGTGCGGTAGAGCAGCGCGCCGAGGGCGTAGATGTCGCTGGCCGGGTTGGGCGGGCCGGCGGCCAGCCGCTCCGGCGCGAAGTAGGCGGGCGTGCCCATCAGCAGTTCGCCGGTCTGCCCCGCCAGCGGGTGGTGCGGGCCGGCGAGCGCGGCGATGCCGAAGTCGAGCACCTTGGCGCCGGTGTCGGTGAGCATGATGTTGCCCGGCTTGATGTCACGGTGCACCACGCCGATGCGGTGCGCGGCGGCCAGCGCCGCCGCGATCTGCCCGGCCACCCGGATCGCCTCGGGCCAGGCCAGCGGCCCGCCGCTGGTGAGCCGGTCGGCCAGGTTGTGCCCGTCGACCAGTTCCATGACCAGGTACGGCACGACTGTGCCGCCGGGCAGGGTCGCCTCGGCGTAGTCGTACACCTGGGTGATGTGCGGGTGGGTGAGCCGGGCGGCTGCGCGGGCCTCGCGCTGGATGGTGGCCCGCAGCTGCGGGTCGACGGCGAACTCGCCGGCGAGTGCCTTGATGGCGACGGGCCGGCCGAGCACCTCGTCGTCGGCGCGCCACACCTCGGACATCCCGCCGAGCCCGATGCGCTCGCGCAGGACGTACCGATCGTGCAACCGGAGGGTGGGCATGAACGGCGACATGGTCATCCAGTCTGCCCGGCCGGTGTCACCATCCGTCAACCGCCCCGCCGCGGCCGCATTAGCCAGCGGGGAGACAGCGTTGGGGGTACGGCGGCCGGCGGTCACCAGGCCACCCATCCGTGCGTACGCCCGCCGCAGCTGCCTTCAGCCGCGAAGGCGAGCGGACCGAAGACAGATTCATCCTGACTGCTGGAAGACAGAAGTCGGGTACTCCGCCGAGCAGGCGGTCTACCTCGTCCTCCCGGGACTGATCAGGATGCCCGAGGTCGGCAATGTCATGACCTTAACCCGCAGTTTCAAAGGCGACGAGTCAGGCGGGTGTAGCGGGTTGGCACAGCAGTTCACCCGTGGCCGGATCCTGGCACAGATAGCGGCTGTCTTCGTGCATCCATCCCCATAACCAGTCCTGCCACAGGGGCTCACCACAGTGCCGGCACTCGGCACCTCGTTCCTGCGGTACCGGATTTGGCATGTGGGTCGAGGTATCTGGCACGCTCGTTGTCACGATCTTCCCTAGCGTTGATGCTCCGTCTTGTCGTACCTTGGCCTTCTCTTGAAGCTCTGACGGGCGGGACCACGGGGGTCGGGCGGTCCCGTCCTGTCCAGGAGGCGGCGCACTCAGCCTTCCTTCTCCACCGGCGTACGACATGGGCATCGTGTTACACAGGCGAGTCGGAC
This sequence comes from Micromonospora luteifusca, assembly GCF_016907275.1. NCBI lineage: Bacteria > Bacillati > Actinomycetota > Actinomycetes > Micromonosporales > Micromonosporaceae > Micromonospora > Micromonospora luteifusca. The sequence continues at coordinate 5,777,380 of NZ_JAFBBP010000001.1, read as the reverse complement.
GGCAGCCCAACTTGACCCCGCAGACCGTGAAAGCGCAGCTCCCGTCCAGTCGCTGGGACGGGCGAGGTGGACTTCAGCTGATTGTCAGACGCCGGTACAGCAGGGCGAGCGGGGTATCCGGAGACGAGTAAGTCACGACCAGCACCGCCACCGCGAACAGCCGCTTGCCGTAGCGGCTGGTGATGTACGGCAGCACCTTCATGATGGCGACCGTGGTGGCGGTGACGCGAGCCAACGACCTAGGTCACCGGTCAAGCATCTGGTGGGACGGATTCGTCAAGCATGTGTAGGACTAGACAAATCGGCTCGCTGAGCCGACCGCGCGGCCCTCGGGGCGGTCAGTAACGGCCGAGGTTCTGGCTGGGCGCCATCACGATGCGTGGAGAGGTGGCCGGATCCAGCCACTCCAGTACCCGGAGCAGGTCGGACTGCGTCAACGACACACAGCCGGCGGTACCGCCGCTCCCCATGACGTGCAGGAAGATGCCACTGCCGCGGGCCGGGGTGGCTGCCCGCACCGGGATGTTGTAGTTGATGACCGCGAAGTAGTTGTACTGCGGCACGGTCTGCCACAGCGCCTCGCTGTACCCGCCCGGGTCCGTGCCATGCACGAAGCTGTTGTACGTCGACGAGCTGGGATTCTCATCCCAGTAGTCGTTCGCCACAAGCTGGTGGTAGCTGTACTTGACACCAGGATTGCCGTGCACGCCGTACATGGTGGAGCCGATGCCATAGACACCTGTGGGCGTCGTGGCGACACCCTCCACATGGCTGTCGCTGAATCCCTTGGTGCCGATCCGCGCGCTCATCACCCCGAACTTCGGCCGCCACACGCCGTTCACCTTCTCGAACGTCTCGAGGGACGCCACGCTCGTGCCGTAGCCGCTGCTGTAGACGACGATGAGCTGGCGGGTGCCGGCCGGAATGGTGCGCAGTCGGGAGGCGATGTTGCTCTCTGCGGCGGGCGTCGCGGCCTTGCTGGTCGTGACCTGCGACGGCGACCGGTTGGGCGACGGCTTCGTGGACCGGCTCGCCGAGGGCGACGGGGACCGGCTCGCCGAAGCTGACGGGGACCCGCTGGCCGAGGGCGACGAGGAGGGACTTTCGGCGTCAGTCGGGCCGGGAGCGCCGGTCACCGAGGTATCGACCGGAGCCAACCCGGCGTCCACCGTGCCGTTCCGGCCCGGGGTTGCGCAGGACGTGAGTCCGAGCCCGCCCAGCAGCGCCACCGCGATGGCACCGAACACAGCCTGCCTGAACGGCGTTCGCATTCCTACTCCTCCAATGGTTCTTGATGTCCGCCAGTCGTCTACCCGGAATGCGACCGCGACTCGGGGGACTCTTGCCGCGTAGTTGGTCTGAGGTGTCGCAGGTGCGACCCTCGCGAACGGCGAGGGCCGCGCTGGAGATCAACTGGCTCCACTCATCCGGCGTCGTCGGTCTGGCCGGCGTTACGTATGAGGGCGGCGCTCGCCGGATCGAGAGCATCGTCGGCGACGGGGAACGACCCGGGCGAGCTTCGGCCGCCATCGTTGATGTCAACGAGTGGTGTCAGCCGCTCCTGTCGGCTCCCTGCCCGCTGCTGGTAGAACCTCGCTGCACCACGCTTGTGGCCCTGCCGTCGACGTACCGGACCAGTTGCGGGCGTTACGCTCGGCGGAAGTGCCGGTCCGGGCTGTGCGTTGTCCGAGCTGTTCGGCAACGTCTTCCACCAGGGCACACGCTGGGGGGCGAGCTGTCACGTGGTGCCGTTCCTGGTGGCGCTCGCCGACGACCCGAACACCCCGGACCGGGCTGCGGTGACTGCCCTGCTCCCGTTCGGTAGTGCTCGGCGACCGGCGCGACGACGAGCTGCCGTTCGACCCCGGCGGCACTTCGTCGCGCGGAGCGCATCCACCAGGCCTTCGAGTACGGTGGGTGAACACGCATGGCCGAGAACAGCACGCCTCAACGCGGCAGAGGACGCAGGCGGCGCAGGTGGCGGCGCGCTGCGGAGGACTCATCCGTAAGATCCCCACATGCAGCGGCAAGATTGTTCCGCTCTCCTCGTTCTACGGCGCCACGCCAGCACTCTCGGTTACACAAGAACGACCTCGGCATGAGGGACTCGGCCCGGCGCCTGGCCCGGCCCTTCAGCCGGTGAGCGCCGTTCAGTACGGCAGAGCCCGGCCAAGTTGCTGGGCGTAGCCGCGGTGTGCGATGAGGATCGCGTCGAGCCACCGGACCAGCATCTCGTCGGCCCGGAGCACCCGGGTCGTCTCGGCCTGGAAGGACTCGCGGTCGTAGTGGTAGGCGGACTCGACGTCGGGCTGCGCGGCGAGTGCGTTCTCCAGGTAGTCCTCGACGATGGACCCGAGGTTCGGCTGGACCAGATGGCCGACCTCGTCATCGAAACCGAGGCCCCACCGCAGGCCGTCACCGGTCGAGACGTAAATCTGCGCCACCAGGTCCGCGCGGGCGATCGAGTGCTCGTCCCGGGTCTCGTCGGGGCCGGCCAGGCCGATCAGCTCGGCCGGGAACCGGTCGAGGACAGCAGCCGCCGTGGGAAGATCAGCGAGCTGGTCACCGCGGTAAGCCACGCTGCCCTGGCCCGGGGTGCCGCTTTCCGGCTCGACGCCGGGCACCGCGAACGGCGGGAAAGCACTCATTTCTCAGTCCTTCGTATCGGAGGCCGTGTCGCGGGACGGGCCGGAGCCCGCCCCGCGACACCTGGGATCATTCCACCGGGAAGTGGATGGTGAACGGGATCTTGTTGTTCTTCAGGCAGTTGAACAGCATCTCGGTCATACCGAGGTCGTTCACGTTGGGCTGACCGCTACCGCTGCCGACGAAGTGCCAGTGGACGCCCTTGACACCCTTGCCCTTCATATCCGGTTTGCCGGCGTTGGCCGCCTTGATCTTCTCCTGGTTGTCGGGGTTCATGTACCAGGCATCCTTCTCGCACTGGGTGACCTGCTCCAGGATCCGGCCGTCGCCCTGGGCGAAGCCCGACTTCACCTCGTGCAGGATCCAGCCGTCGGCGAGTTCCTCGCCGAAGTCGGCGTCCCGGCCGCCCTTGAACCTGTCGTCGTCCGGCCTGGCCAGCGGCAGCTGCGGCCGGCCCACCTTGCCCTGGCTGGCCATCAGCTCGTTGAGGATCGTCTCGCCGTCCTGCCAGCCGTACGCCCAGCGCAGGTTGGGCCCGTCGACGTGCGGCGCGTCCGGGTCGGTCATCATCTCGTGGGTCCGCTTGAGGTCGGTCCGCTTGCCGTTGAGCAGCCGGTCGAAGGTCTTCTTGCTGATCCATCCGTCGGGGACGGCGGAGGCGGTCACGGCGAACGCCGCTGCCGCGTCCTCCGCGACGATAGCGTTGTAGACCTCCGGCATGATGAGCTCGTAGGTGAGCTCCTTGACGGTGTCCGGGATCTTGTCGTACCGGGCGACGTAACGCGCCGCGTCCATCAGGCGGTGCGCGTACTTCGTGACGAACTTCGCGACCTTGGCCGGGATGGCAATCGCGTCGCCGACGTACGGGACGAGCCCGAGAACGTTGAAACCGACGCTCACCCAGTCGCCGTGGATGATCGCCGCGACGGTGTCGCGGATGTCCGCCAGCGTGCCGGTGATCCAGCCGACCACCGGGATGACGCTGGACGCGCTGGCACACAGGTTGCCGGCGAGCCAGGCCATCGAGTCCTTCTCGGCGAAGTCGCCGGCGAACATTCCGAGCAGGAAGTCGGTGACGTACGTCCACCTGCTGATCTGCTCGTCGAAGCGGCCCGGGTGCAGACCCTTCGACTCGGCGTTGGAGATTTCGTAGTCGTCACGCAGGCCGTCGTTGTCGGTGTCCTGGTTCAGCGCGCTGATCAGGTAATCGAGCTCGACACTGTCGGAGAGGCCGTCGCCGTCGGTGTCCACCTTGGTCGGGTCGGAGCCGAGGTCCTCTTCCGCGAGGTCCCGCACGCCGTCGCCGTCCGTGTCGATCGGCGTGGGGTTCGGGTTGATCGGCTGGCCGTCGCCGGGGACCGGCGGGGCACGCGGCTGGTCGGGAACCAGCGGGTTGGTGCCCTTCGCCACCTCGGCGCCGTCGTTCAGGCCGTCGCCGTCGGTGTCCGCCTCGGTCGGGGAGGTGCCGAGCCGCTGCTCCTCGAGGTTGGTCAGCCCGTCCCCGTCAAGATCCTCGGCACCGTCGTTCACCGTGTCGTTGTCGGTGTCGTACGCGTTCGGCCGGGTCCAGCCGGCCAGCGCCGTGATCTCGAACTTGTCGGTGAGCTCGTCACCGTCGGAGTCGGCGAGCAGCGGGCTGGAGCCGAAGCGCAGCTCCACCACGTCGACCACACCGTCGTTGTCGTGGTCACCCTCGTACGTGATGCCGAACCGGGTGAGCACCCGGAAGCCGCTCTCCCAGGCGTCCTCGGCCTGGATGGTGGCGGGCACAACGTTGGCCTTGACAAGCATCTCGTCGGCCTTGGCCAGGTCACCCTTGGCCGCTTCGAGGTCGGCGAACGCCTCGTCGACGCCGGCCGGAGCGGGCGGCGGAGGCGGGCTGACCCGGCGGAACGGGCCGATCGTCGCCTCGGCGTCCTGGATCGCCGCGTCGGCCAGCAGCCGGACCCCGGTGAGCGCCTTGACCAGCGCCGTGACGTGACCCTGCTCGGCCTCGCCGCTGGGCGGGCTGGCGCCGGTCATCCGGCTCTTGAGGAAGGCCTCGAGGTGCTTCAGGTTGTCGAACGCCGCGGCGGCGTCGGCCGGCCCGTTGAGCCGCGCGCCGTCGAAGTACCGGCTCTTGACGTCGGCCTGCACCGGCTCGAGCCGGCTTTCACCGAGATCGTCACCGACATACGGGCGCAGCGCTTCAGTGCCCTCGATGACGGACGCCTTTGCGTCGACTTGGTACCTGGTGGTCGGGATCTTGGCGATCTCGACCTGCCAGAGCGGCGTCTCGGCGGCGGCCGCCGGGGTGCCGAGGAGGGCTATCGGAGCAACGACGGCCGCGGACAGCGCGGCCGCCATTCTCCGGCGTAGTTGTGTACCACGTCTCACAATTTTCCCCCAGTGTGTGGCGAGTCGCCCAATGAACCCTTTTTCGACCTGGCATCGAGCTCGGCGGCACCGGACCGCAGAACAGCGCCGGCCACTGCCGGCCCCACCGCGTCGAAGAGGTTCAACGTGGGGGGAATCGTATAGAGCCTCAAATATATTTAGCAATATGAGTGGGCTGGTGGCCTGCGGAAACTTAAGCAGCAGGCAGACGTTGGGGAACCGGCAGGCGTCACTCGCCCGGCTCATCGCGCGGTGACGCGAGGTAGCTGTCCTCCAGGCCCGGATCCATCGGGCGGGCCTGCGCGCTCGGCGCCGCCGACGCCACGATCCGGTACCGCATGCCGTCCTCGTGCGGCAACGCGGACACCACCGTGCCCTCGGCGGGCGGCGGGCCGTCCGTGACCACCGACCAGACACGACCCTCGGCCCGGCGGGTGAGTTCGTCGACGGTGCCGCGGAAGATCAGCCGGCCTTTGGCGAGCAACGCCACCTCCCGGCACGTCTGCGCGATGTCGTCGACGATGTGCGTGCTCAGCAGCACGGTCCGCCGGCCGGCGAACTGGGACAGCAGCGTACGGAGGCGGATCCGCTCCTCCGGGTCGAGTCCCGCGGTCGGCTCATCCACGATCAGCAGTTGCGGATCGGCGAGCAACGCCTGAGCGATGCCGACCCGCTGCCACACCACGCCGGAGAAACCACGCAGCCGGCGGTCGGCGTGTTCGGTCAGCGCGACCACCTCCCGCAGTTCCCCGACACGCCGGCGCCGCGCCGACCGGTCATCCATGCCTTTGAGCAGCGCCACATAGTCAAGGAACTGGCGCGCCGTCAGGTCCGGGTAGACGCCGAGATCCTGCGGCAGTTAGCCGAGTTCTCGTTGCACGGCGGTGCGCCCTGTACCCGTACCGATGCCATGTCCGCCGACCGCTCCGTCCGCCTGGTGGTCGACACCCAGCGAGAGGTCTCAGCTGTCACGATCGCTCGCGACTGGTGCAGCCGGCTCGGCCCCAGCGGATTCGCCGATGCGCTCTTCGGGGCGTACGCCGCCGCCGTGCAGGCTGCCCTCGAACTGGCGGCGCTCCTTCATCTGCAGACGGAGGAGAGCGCTCCTGCAGCGCAGGACCAGGAGCCGCTCGACAGGAGCCCCGATCGGGACGTCAACGAATACACGTGGCTGCGCGACACCCGGCGAACGCTTTCCGACCTTGACGCAGAGCTCGACGCTGCGACTCGCTTGCACAGGCGGACGGATGAGTCGAGCATGACGAGCCCCAACGGCTGCCTGACGTTGCACATCCGCGGAGGCGGTATCACCGGCATCGTCGGCGACGTCAGGCGGATCGCACGGGCAGACGCGGGTCAGCTGCAATTCGAAGCCCGTTCCCTCTTCCGCGCGTTCGCGCTGGCCAGCGCCAGACGGACTGGATCGTGAGGTAGTGAGATGGCTGAACTGAACGTCATCGCCGATTCGCTACGCGACGAGGGACGTAAATGGCTGACGCTGTCGGACCGGGTCGCCGCCATCAAGGTCGCCGCGGAGCAGCTGCACCTCGACCCCTCGGCCTTCTTCATTGGTGACGCGAACGTCCTCATCCACTCGCTGGCATACAACGACTTCCACAACTTCATGGTCGCCGTTCTGAATGGAGCGTGACCGAATTCGAACAGGTGGGCAAGGCCCTGCGGCACATCGCCGACGAGTACGACCGGGCCGACGAGATCGTCTCACTCGGCCTCAACAAGATCTACAAGGCCTGGCGACCCACCGCGCGACGTTTGGAGAGGGCACGGAGCACCCCATGCAGCCAGGCACCACTGATCTCGAGTACGGGGAACCGTTCAACAAGGCGTTCGACCATATCCGCGCTGGCATCGACACGGCGATCGCCACGTTCAACGAGATCGTCGAGCAGGTACAGCAGTGGAAGTGGCTCCTCGGACCCGCAGCACTCTTGTGGATCAAGCACAGCCTGGATAGCACCAAAACGGCACTGAACGCCGTCCTCGACCGCGTCGAGCAGGCCTTGGAGCATCAACTGCCGGTGCTCTCGCTGATCGAGGTCAGCTTCCGCTGGGTCAACGACGTGAAGACACCGGTCTCCGAGCTGTCTTCCGCCACCACCGACCCTGCGAACGAGAACCTGCCCAGGTGGACCGGCGACGCGGCGAGTGCCTACAACGCCAAGGCACTCAAACAGAAAGCCGCGGTCGACAAGTCCGTCGTCAAGTCGGAGTTCATCAGCCAGTGGCTGTTCACGATCGCCAAGGCGAACGTCGACTACGCCGTCGAACTCGCGAAGATCGTCACGGGGCTGGTCGGCAAACTGGTACAGGCAGCCGGTGAAGGGGGAACCGTCATCGACCTACCATGGGCCATCTCCACCCTCGCCGAGTCGGTCGGAGATCTCGTTACCGCAGGCCTGGACGTTCTGCTCACCATCGGCCAGCGCTTCGTCGACGCGCTGGGCAACATCCGGGACATCGCCACGCAGGTCGGCGACCACTCGAAGCTACCCGGCGGGCGGTGGCCCGAGGCCGTCCGAGGATGACCGACGGGCGCATCACACCGTGGGTACGGCCGCCTGGGTCGCCTTGAGGAACGTCAGCGCCTTCGATGCGAGTGTTTCGGTGGCGGCATACGAAGCACCGCCGACGGCAAACCAGACCTTCACCACCAGGTTGCCCGTGCGCGCGCGGACCATGTACTCGGCGTACTTGAAGCCGGGCTCGGAGCGCCTGGTGAAGGCTTCGGCCTCGTCGCCCACACCGGTGATGACGCCGGCTGGAGTCATCACCGTCACCTGCGCCGTGGCCCGGTAGAGCAGCCGAGCCTCCTGCTCGCTGGCTGGCGTGGACGCCTCCACCCGCAGGTTCGCCTGATGGCCGTCCTTCGTCCGCATCTCGAACAGACACGCCGCACCCGACTGCCCCAGCGGTGGCTTCGGATCGGTGCGGGCCACCGTCAGGGACAACTCCGCCAACGGTTGAAGATCAGTGCGCTTACACAGGTCCAGGTCTTGAGCGCGATAGATGGGGCCGACCGAGGCGGCAGGTGCGGTGGAGGCAACGCTGCTCGTGGCCGGCCCGGCGGTCGGCGTACCCACCGGAGCCGAGGCACCGTCACAGGCGGCAGTGGCGAGTACCGCAACGAGCGCCATGACAAGACGAGAAACACCGGCCGACGCAGACACCTCTCGAACATACCGGCTGCGAAGTTGGCGGACTGCCCGAGCGACCAGCCACTATGGTGCCGGGTATGCCCGCCGCAGAGACCCCGGAGCAAATCACCCGGACCCGCATGGTCACCGCCCGGGCGGTCCTGCAGGGCCAAGCCGATCTTCGTACGTACCCCTATCGCCTGCTGGCCGTGGTGTCTCATTACGGCCTCGGCGGCGACAAGGTCAGCGAGGCGGTTGCTGCCGCCGAAGTCCTCGGCCAGTTCGGCTGGGACCTCGTCAACGTCTCGGAATTCGCCTCCAACAAGGTCGTCTACGCCTTTTTGCGGAGACGATGACGGTGGTTCTCTGACCATGCCGGGCCTGACGCAGGTGCGCAGCTGCCCGCCATCGGGCCGGGCGCCTCGACCGAAGCCTGGCCGGGCCACGGTCGCAGGTCAATGAAACAAGTAGCCGAGATGAGCGCACCTGATCATGGCAATGTGCAGATAGCCGATTAGCTACGGATGGCAGTCCGATAGGAGCCGAATCGGCAGCTCGGCGGAATCGGTGAAGGCTGGGAAGGCCGCCAGCGGAGATAAACTCGCTACCTTCGGGGTGACGCGTGACGTGCCAGAGATTGCGATTCGTTGCAATAGTGAGCAGTTTGTGGGCTTGCCGCGGGCCGACGTGGACCTGCAGGCGTACGGCTCGGCCATTCGCCCCTGGCTCCGTTGGCTATTGTTCTGCTGCCTCGACCGCGCAGGTGATGAAGGCGCGGACAATGCCGGTTTCGTTGGTCTTGAGCCATACCGGCGCCCATTGCACGAGCGGCGCGTCAGGCATCGGGATGTAGGCGATGTCGGGCCGGGGGTAGAAGCGGGCCGCGTGCGCGCCGACCGGGAACACACCCTTGCCGGCCGCGACCAGGGCGAGGATCTCGGGAAACGTGTTGGCGGCCGGGCCCTGCAACACCGGACGGCCGCTGGGGGTCATCTTCGGGATGCGGTAGTGCCGGGTCGTCTCGGGCATCGTGTCCGGCATTTGAATGACCGGATGATCGGCCAGCACGTCCTGTGTCACCTCGGCCCGGGTGGCGAGGCGGTGGTGGCGGGGAACGGCCAGCAGTTGCGGTTCGGCCAATAGCACCGGCCCTACCTGCACTCCGCGGGCCGGCAGGACGGTGATCAGGACGTCCACCGCCGCGGTGAAGACGCGTTCGTAGGAGTCGTGTACTTGAGCCTCGTGGATGTGCACCTCGCAGTCGGGGTGCCGGATCCCGAAGAGCGCCACAGCCTTGAGCAGTAGTTGCCCGGCCGCGGCGCCAAGGAATGCGGTCCGCAGGGTTCCTGTCACGCCTCGCCCGGCTTCGACGGCGCGCCGCACTGCGGCCTCTATGCCCGTGAGGTGGGGTGCGAGTTCCTGGACGAGGTCGGCGCCGATCGGGGTGAGGGTGACGACACGGCTGGTCCGGGTGAACAGGGTCGTCCCGATGCGTCGTTCGAGACGTTGCACGATGCGGCTGACCTGGCCGGGGGTCAACCGCAACTGTTCGGCGGTACGACCGAAGTGCAGTTCCTTGGCCAGGGTGAGCAACACCTCGGCCTCGGTGCGGTCCAGCATCCGGGGCCTCCCATCGTTGTGCCCGGCGCAACGACCGTACCCGCAAACGATCTTGATGCGGATCGCGCCCTGACCGAACATTGTCGGTATCACTGATCACAAGCACGAGGAACGACATGACGAAACGGAAGATCGTGGCCGGTCTGTTCATCTCCGCGGACGGCATGGTCGGCGCCCCGGAGCAGTGGACGTTCGAGCACATGACCGATGAGGCGGGCGCGACGATCGAGAAGCTGATCACCGATGCCGACGTGATGTTGCTTGGCCGTAAGACGTACGAGGAGTTCGCCGGATACTGGGTGACCAAGACCGGGCCGATGGCCGACACGCTGAACGGGATGCGCAAACTCGTGGCGTCCCGCACTCTCGGCGCAACCGAATGGAACAACAGCGAGATCCTCGACGGCGACCTCGTGGCATACCTGACCGAGCTGAAGAATACGCCGGGCCGCAACATCAACATTTCCGGCAGCATCTCCGTCGTCCGTACGCTGCTGACCGCCGGGCTGCTGAACGACTTGCACCTGATGGTGTTCCCCGTCGTTCTCGGCAACGGAACGCGGCTGTTCCCCGATGAGGGCAAGCACGTCGACATGTCTCTAGCCGGCTCCCGGACGTTCGACTCCGGCGTCGTCCACCTGCACTACCTGATCGGAGGAGTTCGATGAGCAAGGTCGTTGCCGCCATGTCCATCTCAGTCGACGGCTACGTCGGCGCTAGCGATCCCGAGCAGTGGTTCCCCGTACACAACCGGCTGCACAGTTGGGTGTTCGATCTCGCCGCCTGGCGTGAACGGCAGGGCATGACCGGCGGCCACGCCTCGGTCTCCTCGGACCTGGTCGCCGAGGAGTTCACCAGCACGGGCGCCTACGTGATGGGCCGCACCATGTTCGACTTCGGCGAAGAACCCTGGGGCGAGGAGCCACCGTTCCGCGCCCCGGTTTTCGTGGTCACCCACCGTGAACGTGAGCCGCTGCGCCGGGCGGGCACCACATTTACGTTCGTCACCGAGGGACTGGAGTCCGCGGTCAAGCAGGCCGCCGACGCGGCCGGCGAACGTGACGTGTTCCTGTCGGGCGGTGCGGGCATAGTTCAACAGACGATTGCCGCCGGTCTGCTGGACGAACTGCATCTGCATCAGGTGCCGATGCTGCTCGGAACGGGGGTCCGGCTCTGGGACCACATCGGTACGGACTGGAAGGAACTCGAACCGCCTCGAATCACACCCGGCGATGGTGTGACTCATCTGTACTACCGATTCACGCGCTAGTCCGGCTGTTCCTGGTGCGGGTTACACACGCGCACCGGGAACAGTTTCCATCGCGGCCGGGCAGTGGCAGCTAATCCACCGCCACGCCACGGCACGCCTACTTTCAGCCAAGAACAGGAGCCAGCATTCAGGCGCACTGATCTGCCGCAGAGAACGCGCGTGGTGCCCCAGCTCTACCAGCACGAGACCTCCCGCCGACACCCGCTGTAGTCACCCGTGGTGACGTAACGGTCAGCTACCGCCATGCTGGATCACGGTGGGGGTTAACGACAAGGCTAGGTGAGCGCGGTGAGGTCAGGGTGTTCGACGGTGGCGGCGTAGCGGTTGCCGGCGGCGATACTCAGGCCAAACAAGTCGGCCAGCCGGCGGACGTCGCCGCTGGTTGCCTGCGCTTCGTCGAGGATGCGGTCCTGCCGGATGCTGGTGGCCGACAGCCCGGGTCCGGTGGCGTCCCAGATCCAGCGGCGGCTGGCCGGCATGCCGCTGCTCGCGGTCCGCGTGGTCACGAACAGGTAGGCGTTGTTGGTGCGTGGCCACCGGCTGCGACGGTAGTCGAGCCAGGCGGCCAGCGCTTTCTGGACGGGCTCGGCCAGGGGTATCACCCGGTCGTCGACGTGGAGAATTCGATCGCGGATGTCGGTGAGCCGCAGCAGTTGAACCTGCGTGGTTCGCAGTCCGTGGAAGGCGATGAGCGCGGCGACGGCGGCGTGCGCGGGGTTGCTCGAGTTCAGGACCTGCCGTAGCGCGGTGAGGTCGACCGGGAGCGGTTGCCGGTTCTCGTGCCGGCCGGTGGCGACCCGCGCGGTCGGGTCGGTGAAGACCATCTTTTGGGCTTTGAGCAGTCGAAAGATCGACTTGAGTCCCTGGCCGGTCTGCGAACGGGGGTTTCCCGATGGCGGCAGAGCGCGGACTACGTCGTCGCGGGTGATCTCGCGCAGGCTGTCGTGCCCCGCTGCCGCCCATCGCAGCAGCGGGGGGATCGCCCAGCGTAGGTGCAATTGGATGGTGGTCTCGCCGCGTGGCCGTCGCCGCGGCGGGGTGGAGCTGCCGTGCTTCATGACCTCGAACCACAGGGTCAGTTCTGCCGCCATCGGGTCCGGGAGACGGCTGATCTGCTCGGTGGCCCATGCCTCGAGGGCGGGTACGCGGTCGTCGACGAACATGCCGGCGTCGGTGAGGACTCTGGTCACGGCATCAGCGGGGAGTTTGATGGTGCTGAGCAGGGTCACGTCGCCGGCCCGGGCACCAAGCCGAGATAGGCGCCGATCGTGGCGCCGGTGAAGCGGTGCCAGTCGCCGATCTCCACAGCCAACCCGAACGCGGTCAGCACCGACACCCCACGCAGACAGCCCAGCCGGCGCACGACGGGCGCGTACTCGTCCTCGGTGGCCATCTCGGTGATCGCCTTGTCGAGCCGATCACGCCGATCGCGGGTGAGCAGCATGGCCTCCAACTCGGCCTCGAACGTCAGCCTGACACCCCGGTGGACGAAGCGCTGGCTGCGCAGCCAGGTCTCGTGGACCCCGGTCCAGGCCTGTCCGCCCGAGTAGACGATGCCGTGGCGCAGCAGCAGCTTCGACAGCCGGTGCCGGCAGCGCATCAGATCGCCCCGCGTGTCCTCACGGGCCCGCACCAGGTCCCGGGCCGCCTCCTGGCTTTCACTGGGCACCCGCACCTCAACGATCTGATCCATCCGCAACAGCCGCGCCAGGTGCAGCGCGTCCCGGGCGTCGGTCTTGACCCGATCCCCGGCCGGCCGCTGCAGCTTCGACGGCGCCACCACCACACAGCGCACCCCAGCCGTGCTCAGCTGCCGAGCCAGGCCGAACCCGGTCGGGCCGGCCTCATACGCCACCGCCACCGGCGCCGGCAACTGCCGCAGCCAGTCCATTACCGCCTCGGACGTGGGCACCAGCCGCCGCTGTGACACCTGGCCGGTCACGCTGTCCAGCCCGCACCCCACGATCGAACGCGCATGCACGTCCAACCCGACACTCGTACGCTCAATGAACACCGGGGCCTCCCGCAAATGTCGGCACTACCGACGAAGACCACCCTCGCCGGCAAACCACGTCAACTTGCGAGTGAGGCTCCGGCCCGGTCAACCGGGCTGCTCATACCGTCTAGACCGTGTGCGGGCTCGCCTAACTCTTGCGTGCGGTCAGTGCTGTCCGCAGGAGCAAGGCGGCGGCCGCGGCGACGGTGGAGACGACCCCGACGGCCCCGGTCGCCCCGAGGACGGTGTCGCGTACGCCTGGTCGACGGCATGCTCGCCGCTACGGCCTGACCCGAGCAAAGGTCACGGGGAGATAACTAGGGATGCAAAGCCAGTGAAGACCGTTAACGTCGGTGGCTGACCAGGCGACCCCGTCTGGAGTTAGGTGGAGGATGGATGAACCTTCGGAGAAGGGTGGTTCCGCCCATCGCGGCGGCCGGCGCACTGGCCATCATCACGAGCCTCACGACGGGGGGCTTACCCGCGGTGGCACATGCCGCTCCGGCGTCTGCGTCAGCTGACGCCCCGATCACCCATGAGGAGAACCCACGGGTTCCCGAGGGGGCCGCGTGGACGCAGACGTACTTCCCGTCCTCAGACGGCAGTGGGGTCGAGCTGCACGCCGACGTGCTGCGGCCGGCACACCTGCCGGCGGATGCAAAGACGCCAGTGATCCTCTCGGTGGGTCCGTATTTCTCGCATGCGGGGGAGACTTCTCCCGCGGGGTGGGATCGGGTTGGGCCATCGGCGCGCTTTCAGGACTTCATCGACGGCGCGGGGCTCATGGAGCGTGGATACACCGTCGTGATGGTCGACCTGCGCGGCTTCGGCGGCAGCACGGGGTGCCTGGACTTCCTCGGCCCAGGGGAGCAGGCCGATATCAAGGCGGCCGTCGAGTGGGCAGCGAGCCGGCCGTGGTCGACCGGCAAGGTCGGCATGTACGGCAAGTCGTACGACGCCAACACCGGGCTGGCGGCCAACGTCCTCAAGCTCAAGCCGCTACGGGCGATCGTTGCCCAGGAGCCGACGTGGAATAGGTACAACTACCTGTTCAGCAACGGAGTGCCGCGTTCGAACGCGACGAGCAGCCCGCGGAGCTACTACTCAATCGCGACGATGCCGCCGCTGGCCGACGACAGCGACCGCTACAAGGCGAACGCGGAGTACGAGAAGACTCACCCCGAGTGCGAGAGCGACAACCGCACCAACACCCAGAACCCCGACCCGAAGTCGTCGTTCTGGCGTGCCCGTGACTTCGCTTCCCGTGCCGCCGGCTCTTCAACGCCGCTGTTCGTCACGTCGGGCTTCATCGAGGACAACACCAAGCCCGAGGACATGCAGAAGTACCTGGCCAACCACCATGGTCCGGAACGCGGCTGGCTCGGCCCGTGGGAACACGTGCGCGGCAACGAGACCAACGGCGACGGCCAGCTCAAGATGGGGCGGGCGGGCTGGTTCGACGAGGTGATGCGGTTCTATGACCAAAACCTGCGCGGCATCGCACCGTCGGTGACCGACCCGGCGTTCTCCATCGAGGACAGCCTTGGCCATTGGCGCGCGCAGCCGACCTGGCCGGTGATCGACAATTCGTACAACGTGCGGCTGTCGCCTGGGCAGTACGTCGACAACGGCGGCAACGCCCAGACAGCTGCCCTGCCGAAGACGACGCCGCCGGCCGCGGGCTGGGATATCGAGTACGCGCCGGAGGCCGGGTCGCAGACGGCTGACCAGACGAGTGCGCTCAGCGCCGACGGGCCCAGCAACAGCTTCTGGACCTTCTCCACGCCCGCGTCGGGGCAGGTGCGGATTACGGGCACGCCGGAGATCACGCTGAAGACCAGGGAACAGGGCAACGTTTGGGTACGACTGTGGGACGTCGCTCCGGACGGTAAAGCGACGATGTTCAACGAGAACGTCGCAGTGCTGGACGGCAGATCGACCTCCTTCGCCTTGAAGGCGACGGATTGGACCTTCGAGCGAGGGCACCAGCTGGGAGTCCAGATCGGAACCATCACCTCAAGGGGCTGGCGGGCCGTTCCCTCGGGTCAGATGATCACGGTCACCGACGCACGGCTCGCCTTGGAGGTGCAGGACCCGCGGTTCGATTCGGCCACCCAGGGTGACCGATCGCCGTACCTGGACCGGTATGTAGCGGCGAACACCATGACGCTCGACAACGTGGGCGCCCCCACCTTCCCGCTCAGGGTTTCAAAAAAGGGATGACCGAGCTCCTGCTGCCTGGCTGACCACCCTCGACGCTGACGGCGAAGACTCGTGTCGAGCCCAATCGTCACGCGCCGCGTAGCCGGCAGCCCAGGCAAGTAGCCAGGCGCGTCGAGCCTGAGTACCGAGGGCCGCATCGGGCATCTGCCTGATGCGGCCTTCGCTGTGCGCGGCTCTTTGTCAAGCCCCGGGTTTGATGGAGAGTTGGTTAGCTGGTTTTCAGGGGTGCGGTGACCGGGTGGGTCATCGCGTGTAGGACCTCGTGTTTGGCGGGCGGGATGTGCCCAAGTTCGCTGTGCAAGCGGCGGTTGTTGTACCAGTCGATGTACTCGACGGTGGCCATCGCCAGGTCGTCGAGCCCGCGCCACGGACCTCGGTTGCGGACGAGCTCGGCCTTGTATAGCGAGTTGAACGCCTCGGCCATCGCGTTGACGCTCCTATATTTGTCAACTTGCTGGAGCGGTCGTCGTTGCGAGGCTGCGTAGAGGCTTGAGTAGGGCCCAGATCTCGCGGGCGAGGAGTCGTTTCAGGCAGCGGATGATCTCGGCTTTCGTCTTGCCTTCGGTGGTGCGTCGAGCGACGTAGGCGCGGGTAGGTTCGTGGTGTTGCATACGGACGATGACGGCTCGATAGAGCGCGGCGTTGGCTTAGCGGTGTCCGCCACGGTTGAGCCGGTGCCGGTTGGTCATGCCGGAGGACGTACTGGCTCGCCGAGATTCTTGAGCCGAACCTCGCCCCGCTCACCTATGCCACCTACGAAACTCTGAGCCGCCTGTACATCGTTCCCGGCCTTGGCGCCAAGCGACTCGACGGCCGGTTGTCCGTACGGGAGGTACGGACCTGGCTGAACAAGGTCGCGAAACGTGCCAGTGCTGCGCCCAGGGGAAGGACGAGCGCCGGCCAGCGAAGAAACCGGAAATGCTGCGCGGTTGGGAGGTGCTGCCAGGACCTCCCATCGGCACGCACCGTCAAGGGAATCCGCGCTGTTCTCCGCTCGGCGCTCTCTCAGGCCGTAGTGGAGGAACTTGTCGTGAAGAACGTCGGGGCTCTCGCGAAGCTGCCGCCGATCCGCGCCCGCAAGGGCAATTCATGGAGCAGCGAGGAAGCCGGCGCCTTCCTCGAATCCTCCCGAGACGGCGACGACTGCCTCTACGCCGCCTACGTCCTGGCCCTCGTGCTCGGCCTACGCAAGGGCGAAGTCCTCGGCCTTACCTGGGACCACATCGAGTGGATCGGCTGGGACAAGCCCTGCACCACACACGGCGAGGAGTTCTGCGCGCGCTGCCGAGACCGCCACGACATCAGCCTCGTCATCGACAAGCAGCTCCAGCGGGCACAGACATGGCCAGAGGCCGGTCACCTTGTCACTGATTTACGACCGCAGACGGGGATTTCGGGCGGTAAACGGGGGCAGGCGGCACAACATGCACAAGACACTGACGCGGACGAATTTCAACTAAGCTGGTAATCGTCATTCCACTGCGGGTGCTGAACGTCTATTCAGTAAACGGCGAACCAACGTCGGCGGACGGATCGGGCCGGCACGCGAGATGCCGGCCCGATCCGTCCGCCGAGGGGTGCGGTCGTCAGGCCGGAGCCGACGCCGGCTTCTCCTCGCCGACCGGCACGACGGCCGGTGCGGACGGGCCGGCCGGCATCTTGGCGGGCCACCAGTTGCCCCGCCCGAGCAGCGTCATCAGGGCCGGCAGGACGACCCCCCGGATCACCAGGGCGTCCAGCAGGACGGCCAGGGCCAGACCGAGTCCGAGCTGCTTGAACTCGATCAGGCTTAGGGTGGCGAAGATGGAGAACACCGAGACCATGACGATCGCCGCGCTGGTCACGATGCCGGCCGAGCGGCTGATTCCCTCGGAGACCGCCTGGCGGATGCTGACACCGGTCTGTGCGGCCTCCTTGATGGAGCTGACCACGAAGACGTGGTAGTCCATCGACAGGCCGAACAGGACGACGAACAGGAACAGCGGAATCCAAGAGACGATCGCCCCGTTCGACTGGAAGCCCAGGAGACCCTCGGCCCACTCGTTCTGGAAGATCGCCACGAGCAGCCCAAAGGCCGCGGCGGCGGAGAGCAGGTTGACCAGCAGGGCGACCAGGCCGACCACCACCGACCGGAACGACACGACCATCACGAGGAAGGTGAGCAGCAGCACCAGCCCGACCACCCACGGTAGCTTTTGCGCGACGTTGGCCGAATAGTCGATGCTGCCGGCCACCTCACCGCCGACATCGGTGCGGGCGCCCGGGACCTGCCCGACCGTGGCCGGGATCAGCTCGTCGCGCAGCAGGCGCACCGAGCGCTCCGCCTCGTCGGTGTTCGCCGGATACGGCGTCGCCAGGTTGATCACGTGGACGGTGCCGTCCGCCGACATACGCGGCTGTGGGTCCTGCTCCGGTGCGAGCAGGTCGGAGGCCTGCGCCCGCTCGGTCAGCCGGGACAGCGCCGCCTCGACACCGGAGGCGTCACCGGCGCCGGCGGTCACAACGACCTCGTGGCTGGTGCCCTTCGCCGGGAAGGCGTCGGTGACCCGGTCGTAGGCGGCCAGCGCCGGGATCGAGCGTGGGTAGTCGTCGATGTCGGCGGACTTGAGCCGCATGTCAATCGCGGGGTACGCCATCGCCAGCAGCGCCGCGACACTCAGGATCAGGGTGATTGCCGGGTGCCGCAGCACCGGGCGCAGCAGCGCCGGCCACAGCCGCGGTTCGCTGTTGCGGCCGTTGATGCGCCACAGGACCGGCACGCGCGGCTTGTCGATCCAGCGTCCCAGCTTGGCGAGCAGGGCGGGCAGCACGGTCAGCGAGCCGGCCACCGCCACCGCGACGACCAGGATGGATCCGGTGGCCAGGGAGCTGAAGATGAGGTCGTTGGAGAGGTAGAGCGCCGCCATCGACACGATCACCGCGATGCCGGAGACGACGACGGAGTGCCCGGAGGTGGCGGCGGCGATCTCGATGGCGTCGAGCTTGCTGGCGCCACGGGCCTGCTCCTGCCGCGCCCGCTTTAGATAGAACAGCGAGTAGTCGACACCGACGGCCATGCCCATCAGCAGGATCATGTTCGGCACCTGGCCCGGGTCCGGCAGCACCTGGGAGCAGAGCGCCCACAGGCCAAGCGCCGCGCCGACTGAGGTGAGCGCGAGCAGCACCGGCACACCAGCGGCGATGATCGCGCCGAAGGCCACCATCATGATGATCAGGGTGACCGGGATGCTGAGCATCTCGGCCTTGACGAAGTCGGCGCCCAGCTGGTCGTTGATGCCGGCCTGGATGGAGGCCGCGCCGGCCTGGTCGATGCGCAGCGCCGGGAAGTCGTCGCGGAGCTCGTCGACCACGTCCCGCAGCGGCTGGACCCGCTGGTCGGCGGTGCGTGCCTCACCGGCCATCGTGACCGGCACGAGCAGCGACGCCCCGTCCGGCGCGGGAACCGCCTCGCCGACCGACTCGACTTCGGCGAGCCCACGCATCCTGTCGCCTACGGCGGTGGCGGCTCGGGTCGCCGCGGCTCGGTCGAAAGCTCCGGACTCGGCGCTGATCAGGATGTTCTCGACCGTCGCCGGGACCATCGACTTGTCGTCGAGGATCTGCGTGGCGCGGCCGGACTCTCCCTGGCCGATATCCGTGGGGCTTGCCATCTTGAAGCCCATTGACATGGCGCCGATGCAAACGATGACGAACAGGGTCCACAGCCCGATGGCTGTCCACGGACGGTTGGCGCTCCATCGGGCGATTCGGACGGTGACGGGTCGCTTTCTCAAGGCCGCAGCCTTTCTGAGCAGGCTCTCACGAACACGTTCTACGGGGACGGAGCAAAGTCTGGCGTGTTACGAGCGAGCAGTCAGGGGTGCAGGAACCCTGCCGTGAAGGTGGACTTGAGTCCCGTTCGCCGGCGCCGCCGCATCCGGATAATTAGCGGCATGACGAATCAAGTGGAGCGCCTGTCCGTCGGCCGCTGGCGCTTCCTCGGCGGGGCAGCCGTCCTGATCCTCGTGATCGTGGGCGAGCTGCTGATGCTGACCTGGGCATTGTCCACGCTGGTGTCCGCTCTTTTGTGGATCACGGCGCCGCTGTTCACCGGTGCGGTCCTCGCCAACCGGGCACTGGCCGGCAGCCGGCGCGCCTGGCTGGCCCGCGAGCTGGGTACGGTCGTCGGCAGCGGCTATCGGCAGCTGCCCGCGACCGGCTGGTGGGCACGGTTCACCACCGTGCTGCGCGACCCCGCCACCTGGCGCGACATGCGCTGGCTGCTGGTCGACATGACCGCCGGGCTGGTGCTGCTGGCCGTGCCGGTGGCGACCTTCGCCGCCGGGGTGCTCAGCGTCACGCTGCCCGTGTTTTGGTCGCTGCTGCCGGACAGCGCCGCGCTCGACTTCCCCTTCGGCGTGACCGTCGAGGACACGCTCGGCGCGCTCACCGTCGGCGTACCCTGGGGCCTGGTGTGCCTGGGGGTGTTCTGGCTGCTCACGCCGGTGGTGCTGCGGGCGTACGGCCGGCTCACGGCGGCCATGCTGCGCCCGGACGACCGGTGGCTGCTCACCGAGCGCGTCGAGCACCTCTCCACCACTCGGGCTCAGACCGTCGACGCGCAGGCCGGCGAGCTGCGCCGGATCGAACGGGACCTGCACGACGGCGCGCAGGCGCACCTGGTGGCGCTCGGCATGAGCCTCGGCATGGTGGAGAACCTGGTCCGCAACGACCCGGCCGCACAGCTGCTGCTCAGCGAGGCGCGGGACCACAACGCGCAGGCGATCACCGAGCTGCGCGCGCTGATCACCGGCCTCCGGCCGCAGGTGCTCAACGACCGTGGCCTGGTCGGCGCCGTCGAGTCGCTGGCCATCCGCATCCCGCTGGAGATCGACGTCGACCTCGACGTGCCGGGCCGGCTGCCCGAGCCGGTGGAGTCGGCGGCCTACTTCACCATCTCCGAAGCGCTGGCCAACACGGTGAAACACAGCGGTGCCACGCGGGCCTGGGTGCACGGCAGGTGGAAGAACGACCTGCTGCGTCTGGAGATCGGCGACAACGGCCGGGGCGGCGCGGCGATCCGGCACGGCGGCGGCCTGGCGGGCGTACGGCAGCGGCTCGCCGCGTTCGACGGCACGCTGGCCCTGGCCCTGGCCCCGGCGCCGGTCAGCGGCACCACCCTGACCATCGAGCTGCCGGCCGTGCTGTCCCCCGAGTTCCCGCTGGCCGGCGCCGACCAGCGCGACGGGCAGCGCCGGCCCTGAGCGGACACGCCGGGCCCCCTTCAGCCACGGCCGAAGGGTGCCCGGCGTCGTGTAGGCGCTCAGCGGGTCGCTGCCCGGGCATAGGCGCGCACACCTCCCACGGCGTCCGCTCAGCCGCCGAGGTACGCGAGGACCGCCAGCACCCGCCGGTTGTCACCCTCGGCCAGGTGCAACCCCAGCTTCATGAAAATGTTGTTGATGTGCTTCGCAATCGCCTTCTCCGTGATGAACAGGCGCCGGGCGACGGCGACGTTCGACCGGCCCTCCGCCATCAGGGCGAGCACTTCCCGCTCCCGCGGGCTCAACGGCTCCAGGGACCGCTCCCGCGATCGCCCCGTCAGCAGCTGCGCGATCACCTCGGGGTCCATCGCGGTACCGCCGCTCGCCACCCGCTGGACCGCCTCGATGAACTGCTCGACGTCCATGACCCGGTCCTTCAGCAGGTAGCCGACCGCGCCCTGGCCGTCCGAGAGCAGTTCCTTGGCATAGAGCGGCTCAACGAACTGGGACAGCACCAGCACCGGTAGCCGCGGTACCACGGCCCGGGCCTCGATGGCCGCGCGCAGCCCGTCGTCGGTGTGGTCAGGCGGCATCCGCACGTCGACGACGGCCACGTCGGGCCGGTGCTCGATGAGAGCCGCCTTGAGGCCGGGCCCGTTGTCAGCCCAGGCGATGACCTCGAAGCCGGAGGACTCCAGCATCCGGATGAGACCGTGGCGAAGCAGGGCGAGATCCTCGCCCAAGACGACCCGCACTTGCGAACTCCTATGTCGATGGACCCCGGCCGATCGTCTCACAAAGTCGTACGGGCCATGGTCGAGGTTCAGTGGACGGGAGACCTCCCGGAACCCGGGCCTGGCGGTTCGAGGCCGGCGCTGGAAGCCCTCCCCCTGTGACGTTGAGAATGTTGACGTCGCGGACGGCGACGATCGGTCTTCGCGTACGCGTGCCCGGTCGCCCCGTTTCCGTTGTCCCCCGTCGCGGCAGCGACATTGTCACGGGCGGGGTTTGAGCAGAGTGATCCGGCTCGCGCCGAGTTCGGTGATGTAGAGATATCCGGCGGCGGTGTCCTCGGTGACGTCGAGCGGTTGGCGGAACCCGGTGAATGCGGGGGATGCCGGTGCGGCGGTTGGACAGCGTTCCGCCGGCCGAGACGTCGAAGGTTTGGATGTCCTGGCCTGCGGAGTGCCGCACGATGAGCAGCCTGCCGCGCAGTCTGCCGCCGAACGCGCCGCCTCGGTACTCGATTACGCCGTTGGCGCTGGCGTGTTGGCCGGCGTCGTAGGTTTCGGCCAGGTCGAAGGCGGGGTCGGGTGCGGCGCCCTTGGGGTACACGGGGAGTTCGAACGGGTCGACGCCTGCGGTCAGGTCGCCGCGGGCCAGCACCCACTCGCACCGCAGGGCGGTCGGGTGGCCGTAGTACCTGCCGGGTCGGGCGTCGAAGACGTAGTCGGTCTCCGAGGTGAGCACGCTGGTCAGCGCGGGCACAGACGGTCCGGTGTAGTCGCGCCGGGCGCATGATGCCGGCAGCGGGGTCGGGCATGCCCGGTGTGTTGCAACCGGCGGCCGAGCCATTGGTCGGCACGTAGAGGTGCCCGTTGCTGTCCGATACCAGGTCGAACGCGTTCCGGATGCCGGTGGCGTGCAGGATCAGCGGCGCGCCGGTGGCGTACGGATCGTTGCTGGCGCCGTCGGCAGTCTTGACGTTCAGCGGCAGTGTGGCCGGCAGCCGGGCCGGCTCGAGGCGCAGAACGGCCGCGCTCAACAGCTGCCCGGGACGGTTGCCCCACTCGCTGGAGAGGAGGTCGTTGCGCCCCTGCCGGAGGCGCCGTAGCCGCAGCCCGCGGCCGCCGCCATCTCGCCGACGGGCCGGCGCGCCCCTCCCCTACGCCTACGCGGGTCGCTGGCCGCGCGGCCCAGCCCCGGCTGCCGGCCCACCACGCCACCGGTCAACGGCCATCGTTGTGCGACGGCCCTTACTCTCCGCGCCAGACGCCAGACGCCAGACGCCAGGCATCAGGCGTGACGGCCGCACAGCGACAGCAGCAACGGCCGGCGTCCAGGCAGCGCACGACATTTTGGACCCGGCTCCAATCGAGCTGAGGACGGCCGCGGGCACCTAAGGATTCGGTCGAGGCCGCTCAACATGATGACAGCTGCCGGCACCTGCAGCGCTTGACGCGGAATCAAGAGACCAAAATGCCGCACCACTCAGAACGCAGGTGAAAAGGCAGGTCAGAGCTATCAACAGCGATCAGGCCGATACCCAAACGCCCACAGGGTTACTGCCAACAAAGATCATCCGTTACCGGATGTTACCGCCGTTACCCGAGAAGATCTTCATCTCCCCAGGCCAATCAGCCTTTCCGGGCAAGGTAGTGACTACGGACGGTCGTCATGTTGTGCGATCGTGGTCGATGTGGAGGATGACCAGCGCGGCGGCGACGATCTTCCCGATCCGCCACGGGTTGAGGCTGATATTGCGTAGCGCTCTGAAGGTCGTCTTGAGCAGCGAGTTGCCGCGTTCACCGATCGCGCGCAGGCTGTTGTGTGCCTTGTTGAACTGCTGCTGGGCGAGGAGCAGTCCGCCGGTTTTCGGTTTTTGAACGCGACGGTGACCGTGTCGGCGAGACCCTCGTAGCCCAGATCGCCCAAGGTGCGCAGGTCGGCGCCGGCCTCGGTGAGAGCGGGCAGGATCTCGGCGTGGGCGCGTGCGGCGGTGGTGTCGTGTTCCCGGCCGGGCCGTACCTCGGAGGTCCAGATCGGCCAGCCGTCCGGCACGGTGACGACCTGGACGTTACCGCCGTGCTGGTCGTGTTTGCCGGACCACCACAAGTCCACGCCCTCGGTCGGGCCGGGAGTGCGGCACCGGTCGGTCTCGATCAGGGTGCCGTCGATGTTCACGTAGTCGTGCCCGGCCGCCTTGGCCGCGAGTAGCGCGGCGTGCAGGCTGGGCGTGCGGGCGGCGAGGACATCGATGCCCTCGTTCAGATAGTCGTAGCCGGTCGAGATGCTGATCTGGTTGTCGGTGGCGAGTTGCCGCATCCGGGTGCCGTCGAGGAACCAGCGCAACACCATGACGGCCTGGTCGCGGCAGCACAGGGCGCGGGTGCCGGCCCGGGTGCCACGGCGGACGCGCTCGGCGGCGAACAACCCGGTCAGGAAGTCCACGGTGTGCTCGCCTACGGGTAACACGGCGGTGTATGTGACACTCATCGTCGGCGCAGGACCCCTGTGAAGTTGATCTGCGAGAGGACCACTTCGTACCGGGGTTCTGCGCCTTTTCTACGTGGCATGGCCGATCAGGCGCGTCTCGGACCTTCCGGACACTGAGCCCACTACAGTCGGCAAGCGGACCGTTGCGCGCAATGGCTCAGTCAACCAGTGCGGGCCACCGCCGGCACGCTTAGCCCAGTAAGCTATCTTGCCCGCCATGATATCGGTTGTGGTCGTCGGTCTGGTCGGGCTGGCTGCCGTTACGCTGCTCGCGGTGTGGCTGGTCAGTTTGTACAACAAGCTGGTCCGCATGCGTAACCAGGTCGATGCGTCCTGGTCGCAGATCGACGTACAGCTCAAGCGGCGGCACGACCTCATCCCGAACATCGTCGAGACCGTCAAGGGATACGCGGCGCACGAGCGCGGCACCCTCGACGCCGTGGTAACCGCCCGCGGCGCGGCCATGGCTCACTCCGGCGGCGACGCCGGCCAGGCCGACGCCGAGAGCGCGCTGAGCGGGGCGCTGGGCCGGCTCATCGCGCTCGGCGAGGCGTACCCGCAGCTGCGGGCGAATGAGAACTTCGCGGCGCTGCAGGCCGAGCTCGCGACCACCGAGAACAAGATCGCATACTCGCGGCAGTTTGTGACGTACGCCGTGCAGCAGTACAACACTGCGATCGAAAGCTTTCCCGCCAACCTGATCGCGGGTTTGCTCGGCTTCCACCGGCGGGAGTTGTTCGCGGTGGCCGGTTCGGAACGAGGCCCGGTCGAGGTCAGTTTCTAGACCGATGCTCGAACTCATCATCGCCGTGGCCAGCGTAGGGCTCTGGCTGATCGCGTATGCAGGCTGCCGAATCGTCACCCGGCCCGCGGCGCCGCCGGTGGGACCAGCCACTATGGACCTCGGCTCGGAGTCGCCGGCCGTAGTCAGCATGCTGGTCAACGGCTGGTCCACGAGCGTCGACACGGCTGAGTCGACGGTGCTGGATCTGGCTGCGGCCGGTTACTACGAGCTGCGCCAGCCGGATGCCGACCCCTACCGCACCACCGTGCACCTGGCCCGCAATCAGCCGGACCCAAGCGGTCTGCGGCCGTACGAGCGGCAGGTGCTGGACCGCATCCGCGGGCTCGCCGTCGACGGAGTGGTACCGCTGACCGCGCTGGCCTTCCGCAACGAGAACGAGTCAAAGGCTTGGAACAGCCGGCTGCGCGCCGCCGTGGTCGCCGACGCGAGGGCGGCCGGGCTGTCCGAGCGCCGGTTCGGCCGAACAATGATGACGGCACTGCACTTCGGCACGCTCGCGATCGCCGTGACGTGCGGCTCCATGGCCGTGCACCACACCCACCGCCTCGTGGCGTTCTGCTTTGTCCTGCCGTTCGCCGCCGCGCTTGTCGGCCTGGTGCAGCACATCGGCGAACGGGACACCCCGACCGGGCTGGAGGCCGCCTCCCGCTGGCTCGGGGTACAGGTCTGGCTGCGAAACCACGAGCAGTTCGCGGAATTGCCACCCTCGGCGGTGGCGGTCTGGGACCGTTACCTGGCGTACGGCGCCGCTCTGGGCGTCACCCGGCGGGCCAGTGACGTGCTCGATCTCGAGGTCGGCACCCGGCGCAGGCTGTGGTCGTCGTACCAGGGCGGCTGGCGCCGGATCCGGGTGCGGTACCCGCGAGGCCCCTGGCGTGCCAGCACCACCCGCACCCTGATCCTCCAAGCGATGCTGTTCGTGGTGGCAGGTTCGATCGCCGCGGCCATCGCCGGTCACCCAAGCCGGTACTCGCTACCCGGATACGCGCTGATCACCGTCGGCGTCTACGTGCTGGTCCGTGCCCTGCTCGACCTGGCGAGGTCCGAGGAGGTCACCGGCGAAGTCCTCGCACGCCGTCCCTGGCGGCAGCACAACGGCCGTCCCCGACTCGACTACCTGGTAATCGACGACGGCACCACGGACACGACCACGGCCTGGGGGCTGCCCGCCAGGTGGAGCGACCGATGCCACTCCGGCGACGTCGTAACGATCACCGCCCGGCCCTGGAGCAGACGGGTCACCGCGGTGATCCGGCGATCGGCGGCGCAAGCCCGGCCGGCGGCCGCGTTCGCCGACGAACAGACCGGCCCGGCGCTCAGGGATTTCTTCGGCGAAGTCCGCACGGCAGGACCCCTTCCGCTGTCGGTCGACGACGTGGCACGGCTCGTCGGCCAACCGGTACGCGCGGACCGTCGGCAACAGCCACAGCGCGTTGACTTCCGCTCCGAGGCCGACAACAGCCTGCTGCTGCGCGCGGAATGGGCCGCCGGCATGGCCGGGAGGCTCGCGTGGCAAACGAACGGGCGCAGGGCGGCGACCCTGCTTCCGGGCATCGGCGACGAGGCGTACGCCAGCGGTGACCGCGCGGTGATGCGCGTCGGCGACGTCACGCTGGTGGTCGTCGCCCGCGGCCGCGGACAGATCGGGACGCCGCACCTGCCCTGGCTGCTCACCCGCTGCGAGATCGCCGGCCTCATCCCGCCCAAGTAGAGAAACCATCCGAACGACGGCTGCCCTGGCCGGTCACAAACGGGGTCTGGAGAAAGGCGCCAGATCGCTTCGCCTCGTACATTGCCTGGTCGCGCGGCTCGCCGCCTACGGCGGAATCTTCGTCGCCGGCTCGCTCGCCTGGGGCATGCTCGTCGGCAAGTTCCGCCCCGACCGCTACGACCTCATCGGCGCAGCCATCTGCGTCGTCGGCGTCGCCGTCATCATGTACGCCCCACGCAGCGGCTGACCCGGGAATCCCGCTCGCATGCACAAGCGACGTAGGGCAGACGTCCTGACAAGGCTTAAAGTGAGGCAATGATCGAAATCCTGTACTTCGACGGCTGCCCTAACCATGAGGGACTGGAAGCACGACTCCGGTCACTGCTGGCGGCTGTCGGCATCGAGGAGACGATCATTCAACGTCGCATCGAGTCGGAGGAGGAAACCCGGGCAGAACAGTTCCTGGGCTCGCCCACCATCCGGATCAACGGGAAGGACGTCGACCCAGATGCTGCAAGTCGGGACGCCTACGGGCTCACGTGCCGTGTTTACGTCACGAACGCTGGCCTACATGGGACGCCTCCAGATAAATGGATCATCGGCGCGTTACGCCGAGCAAGCAGTTGACACCCGCTAAGGATGCGCGCTCTGGAGGCCCTGGGCTTGACTACGTCGAGGACCAATCGCCATCCCGTCTGCTATCGCGGCACAGCTTCGTGTCGCTGCTGTCGGACCGCGGCATGATCCTTGAACAGATCGCCGACCGCTGCGGCGTCCCCGGTACCTCACCGCGCTCACCATCCACTACGAACGCCAGGGCCAGTCTTCGGCTGACCGCCTCGTCTTCACTTCCGCCACCGGCACGGCCCTCGACCGGCACAACGTGGTCGCGGAGGTCGCTGATCTGGTCGAGCAGCGGTGCGAAGCGGGTGATTTCGTTGGTCTTGCCGTCCACGGCGGTGCGGGCCAGGACCACTCCGGTGGTCTGGTCGCAGGCGGCGAGGACGTGCCGTGGTGGTGCGGGAGCCGCGTAGCGTCCTGCCGTCCACGGCGATCGCCCGCCGCTGGGCCGCTGTCGCCAAGGACGAGATCAGCGATGATGCCAGCGCGGGCATGACCCACTTCGGACGATCCATAAGGCGTAGGAACCTCGATGATCATCTGAACCGGTCATGCCCGCCCTGCTACCACCAGCACCGGCGCGTCTACACCAACCACATCAGGCCGGGCACCCTCACGACTTTGCCGGGGCCCTGCACCGCGCACGCCCCCGCGTGCGCGGTGCAGGACGTCCGGTTCGCAGCCGTCACACGATGGAGATCGACCGCACCTGGGTGTTGCCCTTGGTTTCGACGTATACCTTGTGGTCGCCGACGCTGTAAGTGCCAGCAGCGTTGTTGTCGATGGTGAACGTGGCCGTCACAGGAGACTCGCTGCCGTCGACGTGGGTCTGCTTCACCGTGATGGTCAACTCGTTCTTGTTGCCCTTCAACTTTTTCACCACCGCCGACGGCTTCGCATCGATGACCGCGTTGGCGACTGTCACGTAGACCGCGTCGGGTGAAGAGAACTCCGCGTTCTTCTGCCCATCGCCGAAGGTGAAGAAGCCCCGTTGTTCGACGGCCCCACGCCCGGGGAACGGATCGGGGTTCGAGGCCAGGTACGTCGGATTGACCGTGTACAGGTCCGTCTTGGAATCCGCGAGGATGCCCTGCACCCCCGTGTACGGGGCATCGGTGATCGCGAGGTTGACCGACAGGTAGATGGCGTCGGGGTTGTTGGCCGAGATGCGCGAGGAGAAGTACTTGTCCGCACTCTGCCCCGCAGGAACGGCCAGCGGCACAACCTCGTCGCCGACGAGAATGTTGAACTGGAAGTCGCCGTAGCCGCCGGCGACGAACTTCGCCCAAGCCGCGTCCGACATGTGGTCGGGGCGCTCCACCTTAAACTCCAGACGCATCGGCGCCACGTACGTGTTGTTCAGGTACTCGGTGTCGGTCAGGGGCAAGTAGACCCCTCCCGGGGCGTGCCCCAGTGCGAACGCCGACGCCGACGGGGCCGAGTTGCCGCGTCCGTTCCACATCGGGATGTTGAACGAGGTGGCGCCGAGCAGGGCCTGGCTGCCCAACTGGCTCGTGCCGACAGCGGCCGACGCGTCCTTGTAGGTTCCGATCGTGACGTCGAGCAGGTCGAGGTCCGCCCGGTCGGCGTTCAACCCCGGGATGCTTGCCGACATGAACTTGGCACCGGCGGGCCCGGAGTACCGGGCCATCTCCAGCATGCCATCGGCCATCATCTTGGTCATCTGCACTGCCGAGTCGACCTTCATCCGCTCGTTGGCCGTGTGCCACCAGCGCTCGTTACCCGGGATGACGGCGCCGAAGGCGGTCATCTTGTTGCGGAAGCTGCTGGCCAGGGTGCCACCGGTCGTGCCCTGCGGATAGACCACGTCCCTGAGGGAGTATGGATCCGCAAACTCTTCCGGATTGCGGTTGATCGAGGCTTGGTAGCTCCCGAACTGAAGGGCCGTCAGCGGGTTGTCGTGAGTGACGTACAACCCGGCGCCGACGGGCGAGCCGAGGTTGCCGATGGTGAACCCCTTCGCCTGGAAGGCGTCAGTGACCGCCGCCGTTGCCTGGCCGGAGTCAGCCGCGGTGACGTGCATGCTGCGCACATACATCGGCATGCTGAGGCTGCCCGAGGCGTCCGTGTAAAAGCTCGTCGGGGTCTCTGAATTGATGCCTCCCATGAGGGCAAAGGTCAGGTTCGGCGTGCCGTTGCTCGGGTTGCGCAACAGGCTCGCCGGGATGCCCATGTACTTGCCGATATAGGCTTCGCCTTCGACACCGTCGCGGAAGAACAGGTCGGCGACGCCGTCCGCGGCTTTTTTCAATTGCATGTCGGCGGCCGTGGTTCCCAACGCGCCGAGTCCCTTGGAGAGCAGGAACATTCCCCACACGATGGCATTCTTGCCGTACTGCGGGGTCGGCATCTCCATCGCCACATCGGTGTTGATCTCCAGCGTGAGCGAGTCACCGGTGATCGTGGTCTGCACCTTGGGCGTGGTGCGGGGAGCAGCCGGGAGCCAACCCTTCGTGGTCGCGGCAGCGGTGATCGCCGACACGAATCGGTCGCGCTCGGCGGAGCCGGCCCCCGCCACGTCGAGGGTGAAAATGGCCCGCGAGGCGATCTGCGTGGTGCTGCCGTAGGCGATGTCCTTGAGCGTCGGGTCGCCTTCGCGCTGGGTGACGCCGGCTGTGGCATCCGTCAGCCGGAAGGCCTTGGTGCTGTCTGCGGACAAGCTCATCGACACCGACGGGGTCACCGATCCGGAGTTGCCGACGATGACCGGGAACCGCGAGTCGGAGGTGTAGCCCGCGATCGGGGTCTCCTCCCGGTTGAGGTTCTTGTAGGCCCAGTTGTCGTAGAAGCTCGGGTTCGAGTTGTACGGGATGGACTGGAAGGTGGCGGTGTTCGTCGTCGAGGGCGTGCCGGGACCGCCGTCTTCGTAGATTCCCATGACGATGCGGATGCGTCGGTCGAGGGGCAACCCCGCCTCGAGCAGCGCCTTGGCCGCGAGCAGCGTCGCCAGCGTCGGACCGCTGTCGTCCTGCAGGCCCGCCCCGTAGACCCAGCCATCCTGGACATAGGGCGAGTGGTACGCACCAGGAGTGCCCAGGTTGCCATCGGCGTCCCGCCAGCGCGCCAGTTGGGCTGGCGAAACGGAAGCCGTCGGCGAGTCGAGGTGGCTCAACGCCATGACCATCTCCGGGGCGTCCGGGTCACCGATCTCTGCGTACACGTACTTGTCGGGCTGGCGTTGGACGACCACCGGGAAACCCAGGTCGGTGGCCAGCTTGACCACCCAGGCGAGCTTGGCGACCTTGCGGTCGTACTCGTTCTGGTTGGCTTCGGTGTTGCTGACCGGGAAGGGGTACGCCGTCGCGGCCGTGCCGCCTCGGGAGATGGAGTCGTAGCTCGACCCGTCCAGCATCGCCCCGATCAGACTGAGCGGGTCGTAGGTGCCGTCCCCCGCCCGCGCGCTGTTGACACGCCCAGCCAACGCCTCGACTTCCGCGTGGATCGCGTCGCGCTCGGCGTCGGTCACCGACAGATCGTAGGTGGCGCTCGGCTGGAAGCGCTCCTCGCCGACGCTGGTCGCGGACGCGTCCGCCGGTACACCCATGGACAGGAGCAATGACATGCCAAGCGTCATTGCAAGAGGTTTCTTCCGCATCACCGTGATCTCCCCGAATGGTCAGACCCAAAAAACGTGGGATGAATTTAGTTGTACGCGAGACCCTTTCAGGCGCTTCCCAGCTTGTCAACGAACCTCTCCCGAGTAACAGCTCGTGGCGCTGCGTGACCAGGTGGTGCGGTGCGGTCATGTCCGAAGTGGAGGACAACCAGCGCGGCGGGCACGAATATCGTTACTTTTCAAGGGCGTCACCTTCATCGCCCCCATCGATGTTCTTCAGGGGTCACCTCAGTCATCCATGGACATCAAAATAGAGCGTGGCCTCTTTTTATGCCCCCCATGAATCGGATCGGCCCTCTCGACGGCTGCGCAAAGCAGACAGCCACCGCGCGCCCTATTGCGCGACCCTGTAGTCAACGCCGCAGGCCGACCGTCGCCCGACACACCCGCAGCCACCGATCGGCGTACCGCTTGCTTCGCCAGCACCTACGACTGGAAAGCCACACAGCCGCAGCCAGAATCCCCGCCGGTGCTTCTGGCGATCCGCCACGACGACGGCGCGTTTACGGACACGTTCACCTTCACCCCGACCGGCACCGCCTACCGCTGACATCTACCCCGCCGGTTACCGTGCGCGCGACCACCGCGCCAGCGGCGGAGAAGTACCGACTGACCTGCTCGCCTTCGCCCATGATGAGGTCATGACGACATGTGGGCGCTGTGGTTCGCCGGTCCCGCGTTGGCACCGGCGCGCTGGCGCCGCCGCCACCGGCGCGGCTGCCGAGGATAGATCGGCGGTTGGCGCCGTCAGTCTCGGCGCCCTGACCGTCGGCGCACTGGCCCTGGGTTCCGTCGCCGTCGGTGCGATGGCAATCGGGCGCCTGGTGGTCCGCCGCGCGGCCGTACGACACCTGCAGCTCCGTTCGGTACGCGTCGGTCGGCTGGAGATCGACGCTCTCCTTGTACCGGACGATGGGGCTGGCCCCTCCCACAGCAATCCCGATGCTTCTACGGACGTCAACCCGTGAATCCTTGACCCCAGGCACCACCACAGCCGCCCGACCTGCTCCCCCGCTACACATGCGGGGGTCTCCCGGCCGGTGCACCGCCTTGGATACTCGCGTGGCTACCCAGACCGCCCAGGTGTACCGGGTCGGCGCGCCGGCGGGTGTTCAGTGGTTCGACGTCACCTGGAAGCAGGCGACGTCGTACTGCGCAACGGATTGGTTCTTCGAGTTCTGCGGCTGTTCCCCCGCGTAGTAGGACCCGGCGATGCCGCCGTCCGACCTGAACGGCAGATTCATGAGCATTGCTGACCGCTGGTCGTGTGTCGGGGATCTCCGGGCCGGCCGGTTGTCCGCCCGCCGTCCGGTGCGTCAGTCTCAGCGGGTGGTCATCCTGCTCAGCGCATTCGGCATCGTGCTGCTCGGCGCCTTCGCCCAGGCGGTCAGCGGCTTCGGGTACGCGCTGGTGACCGTGCCGTTGCTGACCGCCGCCGTCGACCCGCGCGCCGCCGTGGTGGTGTCGGCGCTGACCGGCGTCGGGCTGACCGTCACGGCGGCCATCCGGGAACGTGCCCACGCCCGGTGGCGGGTCGCAGCCGCACTCACCGCCACCGCCCTGCTCGGCCTGCCGGCCGGCCTGCTGGTGCTCGCGCTCGCGCCGGAGCGGCTGCTGAGCGCGCTGATCGCGGTCGTGGTGCTCGGCTGCGCCGCGCTGGTCTGGTCCAGGGCACGGATCCGCACCGGACGGATCGGTCTCGGGGCCATCGGCGTCCTCGTCGGGGTGCTGACCGCCGCCACCGGGACGAACGGGCCGCCGCTGGTCGCCGCTTTCCAGTCGCTCGGCTACGACCCGCGCACCTTCCGGGCCACCCTGGCGGCGACCTTCTCGGGCACCAGTCTGATAGGGCTGACAGGGTTTCTGCTGGCCGGTCAGATACACGCCGATGTGGTGCGGATCTCCCTCGTGGCGCTCCCCGCGGTGCCGCTGGGCTGGTGGCTGGGAAACCGACTGTTCCACCGCATCGACCCGGTGGTGTTCCGACGGATCGTGCTGGTCGGGCTGCTCGGCAGCGCCGGTGCCGCGCTCGCGAGCATGGCCGGCTGAGCCGGTCGTCCACGGACCCCTTCGACGGGTCAGCGGAAGTCCCGCGCCGGGGCGACCGGCGGCTCGAAGCCGTCGAGCCGGTCACTGGTGAGGCTGGTTACCCCCCGTGCCGCTGCAATCCGCCGCGCATGACCCGCGCTCACGCTCGAGCGTCAGATCGCGCGCAGCCAGCGTTGGGCGAGTGTCGCGATAAGCGCCGCTGCCGCGGCGGCGAGGATTTCAACGACTATCTTGACGAGAATCGCGTTCATGATGCTCAACTTCCGGTTGATCTGCGCTGGCCCGGGTGGGCCCTCGGCTAAGGAAACGTAGACATGCCAGGCGAACGAGAGATGTAGGGAGAATGACTGTTCAGGACAGGCCCGGACCGGCGTCATTGGCCTGCTCAGCGCCTCCACCCTCGTCGCCGGCGACCGCTTCCGTGTCAAGCAAGGATCACGGAGCGAGGGCGGCGTCCAGGCGCGGCCGGCAACGCGTGGCCGTCGCGTTGGCCGCCGTGCCGTATCCAGCTGTGGCGGGCTGGCTGGTCGTCTCCCGACCGGCCCGCTCTGCCCCTGGCAAATCGGCGGTTACCGGGTAATGCGAGTCTTTCCTGATTACGGTATCTGCGGAGGCGATGCCGGTGACGATGGAAGCAGAGCGCACACTGCCCGCGGAGGAGCTCACCCGACTGGGTGAGCTCGCCGCCCAGCTGCGAGTGGACGCCATCCGGTGCAGCACCAGGGCGGAATCGGGGCATCCGACCTCGAGTCTGTCCGCCGCGGACCTGCTCGCGGTGCTGATCTCCCGGCACCTGCATTACCAGTGGACGAACCCGGGCGGTCGGACCAACGACCACCTGATCTTCTCCAAGGGCCACGCCTCGCCGCTGTTGTATGCGGTCTTCAAGGCGGTGGGCGCGATCACCGATCAGGAGTTGGTCGAAACCTACCGCCAGTTCGGGTCGCGGCTGCAGGGACACCCCACGCCGGCCCTGCCCTGGGTCGACGTGGCCACTGGGTCGCTCGGTCAGGGACTGCCTGTCGGGGTCGGGATCGCGCTCGCCGGCCGGTACCTCGACCACCTGCCATTCCACGTGTGGGCGCTGTGCGGCGACAGCGAGATGGCCGAGGGCTCCATCTGGGAGGCGCTGGACAAGGCCGGCCACTACGGGCTGCGCAACCTCACCGCGATCGTCGACATCAACCGGTTCGGGCAGCGGGGTCCGACCGAGTTGGAATGGGACCTGGACACCTACCGCCGCCGGGTCGAGGCATTCGGCTGCCAGGCGCTCGTCATCGACGGCCACGACCTGGCCGCGATCGACGAGGCGTTCGGCCGGGCGCGGCAGGCGACGGGTCCGACCGTGGTGCTCGCCCGGACGGTCAAGGGCAAGGGGGTGCCGGAGGTCGAGAACCAGCCCGGGTGGCACGGCAAGCCGCTGAAACCCGACATGGCCGAGCGGGCCGTGAAGGCTCTCGGCGGGGTACGCCAGATCCGCGTTACCGGGCCGCGTCCCGAGTCCGCCCCGCCCGCTAGTGCCTCCGCCAGCGAGCCGCCCACGCTGCCGCGGTACGACAAGGGGGCGAAGGTGGCCACCCGGAACGCGTACGGTGACGCGCTGCGCGCGCTGGGCTCGCGGCCGGACGTGGTCGCCCTGGACGGTGAGGTCAGCGACTCCACCCGCGCCGACAAGTTCGCCGAGGCGTATCCCGACCGGTTCTTCGAGATGTTCATCTCCGAACAGCAACTGGTCGCCGCCGCGGTCGGGCTGCAGGTACGCGGCTATCGGCCCTTCGCCGCGACCTTCGCGGCGTTCTTCTCCCGCGCCTACGACTTCGTGCGGATGGCCGCCGTCTCCCGGGCCGACATCGCCCTGTCCGGGTCGCACTGCGGGGTGGAGGTCGGGACGGACGGTCCCTCGCAGATGGGGCTGGAGGACCTGGCGGCCATGCGCGCCGTGCAGGGGTCGACAGTGCTGTATCCCAGCGACGCGGTGTCCTGCGCGGCCCTCGTCGCGCAGATGGTCGACCGCAAGGGCGTCAACTACCTGCGCACCACCCGAGGCAAGTACCCGGTGCTCTACGACAACGAAGAGGCCTTCCCGGTCGGCGGCAGCAAACTGCTCCGCGGCGGCGACGACGACGACGTCGCGCTGATCGGCGCCGGGGTGACGGTGCACAACTGCCTCGCCGCCGCCGACGAGTTGGCGCGCGAGGGGATCAAGGCCCGGGTCATCGACCTGTATTCGGTAAAGCCGCTGGACCGGGACCGGTTGCTCGACGCCGTCCGGGCCACCGGCGGTCGGCTGCTGGTGGTTGAGGATCACTACCCGGAGGGTGGCGTGGGGTCGGCGGTTTTGGAGTCCCTGGCCGACCTCGCCGAGCCGGTGCGGGTGAAGCACCTGGCGGTACGGGGCCTGCCCACCTCCGGTACCCCGACCCAGCTGATGGACCAGGCCGGGATCGGGGTGAACGCCATCGTCGCGGCGGCGGCACGCGCCATGGACGCCCCCGGCCACTGACGCGGCGTACCGGGCTCGCCAGTCGCTGACCTGGTACTCGTCGAGGCCAGTTTCGTTCTTGGCCTGTTGGAAACACTCCTCGACCGCCCACCGGGCCGCGGGATGCGGGCCAGCTCGACCAGGCGGGTCCGTAACAGACGTGGTACGCGATCTACCCCGTTGTCATGCTGCGCCGTGCGATGCGAGCAGCCAATGCACGCAGCCGGGCTGCCCACAGACACGCACCGGCACCCGCGGCCACCAGTACTTGCGAAGACCATGTCCGCCGGCGCCGACGGACAACCGGCACCACGCCCGAGCAGGCAGGGCAGGCGATCCGGTCGTCCGCGCGGGACCGGCCTGCCGTTGTAGGACTTGGCCGCCTGCGCACCCATCACTCTACTGCGACCAGAAACAGGGCCAACCGACGATCCTGACACTCGCCGAGGGCTCGTCGAACCGCCCGACGTAGCGACAGCAGACACCATCTGCAGCGCTTGACGCGCAATCAAGAGCAAAACTGCCGCTCCATCCGGGACGCGGATGAAGCGGCAGGTCAGAGCGTTGTGCAGCGGGCACGTCAACGGCCAACCATCCACGCGGTTACCGCCAACAAAGATCATCCGTTACCGGATGTTACCGCCGTTACCTGAGAAGATCTTCATCTCCCCAGGTCAATCGGTCGGGACAGCCGGATTCGAACCGACGACCCCTTGACCCCCAGTAGTTGAAGGCCCCAGCGACGTGCTCAAGCACGTTCTCCCAGGTCCCGTGAAGTGTAAACCAGCCGAGTAAAGGAGCCATCGCACCACTCCCCCGGGCCGATGACGGCGTCAATGCTCTGGCCTGGGTCCGGACGCTCGATGGTGACGGGATCTTGTCGTGGGCAGCCAAGGTCACGTCAGTCTCCGCTTCGTCATCCGGGGCCCTCGGGGCTACGACCCGAGAGCGTGAGAGGCACGTCATGGTGGCCCTTGACGCCGGCGAGGACATGCGACGTCTCGTCACCGAATTCAGCAACTTGGCCTCGTAGCGCGGCCCAACGTCGGAAGCCCTCCCTAGTACGGCGGAGCGGATGGAATCTATCGTGGTCTGGGCGATGGCATGCTGGCGCACCGACTACGGGCGAGATGGCCAGATTCCGCCAGTACTGGGCTGGCACCGGCGGTGACCCGCTCAAGATCGGCATGCGTAGCCTGAATCGCTGGGGGATGAAGAGGTAATCGCTACCGGCGGCCGCCGTGCACGAAGGTCTGCACAGCCAAGTTGGGAGCGGCGGCCGCCGGCACCGAGCCGACGGCGAGAACCCACTCGTCGCCGAGCGTGCCGATGATCAGTACTCCAGCCGGAGACGTTGACCAGAACTGAGTTGCGGCTCAGCGTGGTGTGCAGACGAGGGAAGCCGACGTCGATCGTGGACGGCTGTGTGGACCATGACACGCTTCCCCGGTTTGTGCCGGGAGGCGCTCCCTGCCGGATAGCTCGTTGCCGTCGTGGCTCGCGGGGGTGGCGGGCAAAGCTTGTCAGTGTCGACACAGGTGCGTGGCTCACTGGACGGCCTCTCGGCAGTACCCTGAGCTATGCCCCGGATCACTGTTGTCGATGTCGGCGACGGAGCATGCACCGTACTCCGATGTGGATGCACCGACAGCGGCTGCGCGTGCCCCACCGCTGTGGTGGATTGTGGTACCTGGCGGAGTAGTCCTCTGCTTGCCGCAGAACGGCTCGTTCGAGTGCTCGGCGTACATGGCTTGCAACGGCTGGACAGCCTGGTCGTCACACACTTTGACGCGGACCACTGGCATGGACTTCGTCTGCTGGCGGACAACCTCCACTTCGCCAAGCGGCCAACACTGAACCTGTACTACCCGCGGCTGCCGGATCGGGCGCCACAGATCGCGGACGCGACACTGGCGCTCCTTGTGACGAGCAGGTTCGCTGGCGTGCGGTCGTTGGAACTCGCGACCGCCCTCGAGGAAGTGGCGACAGTTGACCGGCACCCGTTGGCACGCGGCTCGGAGTTCGAGGCCTGCGACCGCGTGTGGGAGGTCATGTGGCCTCCCGAACAGCTTTCCCGAGCTCTCGGGGAACGTCTTGAGCGAGCGGTGCGGCTAACGGAGGACCTTGCCGAGCAACTCGATCGAGCAGGGCATCCGACACTCCGGAGGAACCTCGAGGAGGCGTATGAGCGACCGTTTCCTGGCGGCGACGACCAACCGACCAGGGAGGTTGCCTCCGAGCTTGCGTTGCAGGGGCGAAGGGCTGCTCGAGGACAAGCAGCTACCGAAGGCCGGCAGCCGGATCGTGGCATGCGGGCGTCGGCCAGTGGCGTTCACGGCTTGGAGGCTGCTTCCGCTGCGGTCATCCCAGAGAGATTCCGGGGAGCCTTCATCGATGCGTCGAAGCGCCTCGCCGCCGCCAACAACGACTTGTCGCTCGTGTTTCACGACAAGGGCGGATCCCTCGCCGTCTTCGGGGACGCGAGTCGTCAGGTCCTGAGGAGTGCGCTTCGTGGCATGCGGATGAAGTACAGGGCGGTTTTGGCACCCCACCACGGCACGTATCCGTTACCAGCAGGCTTCCCGTCAGCTGAGGTATGCATCGCCCAGGCAGGCGATCGTCACGTCGAGAGGTGGCCGACACACGTCGCAGGCCATCGGCAGCCCAGATCCTGCATCAATACTGCCCAAGTCGGCACAATAAGCGTTTGGTGAGGCCCGTATCGCTCTTGCTAAGTCGCTGTCGAGCGTACTCAGCCGAGTAGGAGTCGTCGCAAAACTCCCCGGCAACGCCGCGCCCAAACCGGAAGCTCCGCTGCCGCTGCGTCACCTCCGCCCTCGGCGGGTGCTGCTGGACGGCGGTTTCAGTGCGCCGAGAATCCCGAGGCCTAGGCCAAAAGCGCCTCCAAAGGCCACCCCGGCGGATAGCACGGCTTCGGCCACCGGCGCGCCGACGCTGCTCTTCAGCATCGCCGTCACGAGCGCCGCGACGAACGACGCGAGACTCACGACCAGGATCCACATGGGGGTCGTGTCGGAGCGGTTCACAGGGTTTGCCTTTCTGTCAGGACGACGGTGCCGTCGATGAGGTGCTGGCCGAGGACCGGCCGGGCGGCGCGCACGGCGTTGAGGCGGCGCTGCAGCGAGGCCGCGTGATCATCGAGTACGGTGACCGCGGCGAGGATTTCCCGCTGCGCGGCGAGGGGCGGCAGCGGCATCACAAGTTCACCGAGGACGCCTTTGCTGATCGAGGTGGTGACCGATCGGATGGACCGTTCGCGGATTCGGGCCAGGACGGCGGGCTGCAATAGGAAAGCCAGCAGGTAGACCGGATCCAGCACTTCCGGGTCGATGACACATAGCCGGAGCAGGTTGGTGTGCGGCAGCCAGCCGGATTCGGGCTCGCCGACCAGTGCAGCCTGGCCCATGGCACCGGTGCGCACCCACAGCACATCGCCGGTGCGCAGCCGGTACTGCTCCAGCGACGCGGCGTCTGCCATTGGGGCGTTGGCGGCTTCAATGAGCCCGCTGCGCAGATGCCGCGGGTGCACGACCGGCACGATCACCCCCGCAGTCCCGGCGCGGGCGACCGCTCCGATCAGCGATCGGTGCGGCACCCCGTTGCGGACGTGGCAAAGTTCGTTCAGCGGGCGACCGGGCCAACCGCCGCCGGTCGTGTACGAAGGCAGCTCGAAGTCGGTCGATAGCGCCTCCAACTCCGCGCGCGCCACGTCTGCCAGCGAACGCGTGAACATGCGTTCTTGGTACTCGGGTGGATGGAGTGAGTAGCCCCGCGCCTGGATGTCTTCGGGGGTGGCCAGGACGCTGAATTCGTCCTGGTCCTCTGCCGTTACTGCGGCGACGATGCTCGCGACGTCCGTCGCGCCGAACTCAACGTGAAGGCCCCTCGCCCGGCCGCGGCGGCGCGCATCGACGAACCGCACCGCAGCGGGCCGTCTCGTGGGCCGTCGCAGCAGCCAGATGCACACACCGACCCGGGTGTTCGAGAACATCCGTGCCGGCAGGGCCACAACGGCGATGAGTGCCCCTTGATCCACCAGCTCTCGGCGCATAGTCGCCTTGCCGGCGAAACCAGCGCTGTACGGCATGAGGACCACTGCCCGGCCCTCCTCAGTGAGA
This sequence comes from Micromonospora luteifusca, assembly GCF_016907275.1. Lineage (NCBI taxonomy): Bacteria > Bacillati > Actinomycetota > Actinomycetes > Micromonosporales > Micromonosporaceae > Micromonospora > Micromonospora luteifusca. The sequence goes on along the minus strand of NZ_JAFBBP010000001.1, from coordinate 5,738,191 downwards.
GAGTCGACGCAGTGCCGCAGCCACTTGTCTTCAACGTGCTTGCCGAACGGCGGGTTGGTCAGCACAAAGGTCGCTCCGGCGGGCGTCGGCGCCGGTGTCACGGCAAGCTCGGCCGGCGTCCCGGACGCCATCAGCCACATCCCGGCCAGCCGGAGTTCGCCCGTGTCGGGATGCTCCGCGCGAACCAGCACCGCGCCCGGTGTGTCGCCAGCCATCGCTGCCAGGTCGCCAGCGGCACGGATGAATTCGGCCGGCAGCTCACCGAAGCGGGCGAACGGGTCGTAGATCAAGACGCCGCCGTCGACCGGGGTGCCGGCCAGCAGCGCGACCATAGTCCGAGCGACGCCTTCGGGCGTCGAGATGACCTCACCGCTAATGCTCACCTGCCGCAGATATGCGGCGCGGAGCCGAGCGAAGTCGGCGGGACCAAGGCCCGCAACGAGTGCGATGACCTTGCGAATCGGCTCGAACGCACGGGGCCGCAACCTCGACGGTGGCGCGTCCGAGGCCCTGAGCACGTCCGGAGCGGCCAGGGACTCGTCGGCCAGCGCCACGACGCGGCGCAGCAGCCGCTGGGCCATAATCGGGTCGCCGTTCGGCGGCACGCTGTTCACCAGCTGTGACCAGCGATCGTTGTCGTACAGGCGAAGAAACGTCAGGCAGAGCAGCAGGTAGAGATACTCGGCCCAGAGCACTCCGCCGCCGAACTCGGTGCTGAGCGCCCCGAGTTCCTTGACTCGGTCCCGAGCGGGTTCTTCGGCGGCCCGCAGGTGGCGCCTGACCCGGCCACCGTAGGTGGCGCCGACGGCCTCGTCCGATTCCCGGCGATTGGCGGGTACCGGCCGCGTGTCGAGCCAGGTGATGACGTCGGCGAGCCGCAGGTCACCGCCCGCAACGATAGGCGCCGGGAAATCGGCGTACCTGTTACGCCACTGTGTGACCGCCGCTCGTGCGACGCCAGCGAGTTGTGCGAGCCGGGCCTGGGAGACCGTAGCGTTAGAATCACTCACGGGAACGAAGCTACGGACGCCCTCCCGCTGCGTCGATTGTGCACTCGCCGGTGCACCCGAATCTGTTAACAAAAGGTCTCTCGGTGGAGGCCCTCAACGTCTTTCGGCCGACACGCGGGTACGCGCCGTCGCTGCGTCAAGCTAGGCGGCCGCGCTCGACGCACCAGCGGTGCCAGCCAAAGCCATGCGCGACGCCGCGCCCCTCGGTCGCGGACGCATTCCGGCACCTCATAACGAAGCGAAGGCCATCCCGGGCTCAGTCGTCATCTTTCCGAGCCCGAGCCCCACCCCGGCTGACAGCAGCGCAGGACAGGCTCAACGGTGGCACTCGCGTTGCCACGAGACGGAGTTTCTCCCTGACGAAGTCGACGGCCGGCGCGGCGCCAGGTGGAGTCTCGAAAGTCGGTTGGCGCTCGAGCTCGCGGTTGATTGACTTGGCGACGGCCACCGACCTGGAGGATAGGAATTCACATGAGCGGGCACGGGAACCCCGCACCAGCTACAGGTGACAGCAGCGACGAGCCCGACGACACAGGCCGGCCAGCGCCGTACCGATATGACCCGACGACGGTTCCCGCGTTGGCGCGGCTCGCCGACTTGGCATGCGACGGCGTCGATGATCCTCATAATGCCGGCCTGCGGACCGAGCGTCTCGCGAAGCAAGCCAACCCGCAGATCGAGGCCGCCGCCGCGAAAGCGCTCTTCACGACCTTCATGTACCTAATCCAGGTCGCTTCGCCCGACGAGCCGCCTGACGCCCGGCTCGACCCTCTCGATGGGCCATCCCTCTTCCCGCTGGCCCTCCGCGAGGCCGACGGCGATCTCCGACAACTGTGGCTCGGCCTGGCTGGCGAGGTCCGGCACCCGGTGGCTCGGGCCCGATGCTGGGACATCGTTTTCACACTGCAGCTTATGCCCAACCGGCGGGATGCCGCCGAGCGCGCCGTCAGGGCCTACCTTGACTCAACGAGCACACCGCTGTCGCTCCAGGAGAAGGCCAACGGCCTGCTGCGGGCTTGGACCATGGCTCGACTCGTCCGCCTCACCGACATCGAGCAGGAGATCGCTACCGCGATGACGGCCGTCGTCGAAGCCGCTGTGGATCAGCGGGAGCATCCCTACGCCGCGATAACGGTCCTCGGCGCCCTGACCGCCCCGCCGCCGGGCAGAGCGGCTCGTGTCGCCAATCCGGCAGTGGACGACCTTCTCGATCGAGCGCTCACCACGTATCCCCAGGTGCACATCATTCAGGGCTTCGCGGCTCTGGTGCGCAAGAGCGCCGGGAGCGGCTCTGTGCGTGTCGAACATGCCAACCGTCACGAGGTCGAGGCGATGATCGCCGAGGCCGAAGCCGCCACCGACCCGATGATCATCCGGACCCGGTTCAGCGATGCGGCCTCAGCGGCGCGGCGTTACGGCGTGGCCGACCTGGAGCGGGTCGCCGTCGCTCGACTTCAGGCGGCCCCGCCGGTGACCTGGGAACGCACCGAGTGGTCGTTCGTCACCCCGAAGGCGTTCTTCGACCTGTACTTGCCCGGTTTCAGCACTGCAACCGACTGGCGTCGCGCGCTGTCGATCTGGCTGCATTCCGGCCCGCCGAGCGGGAACAAGGAGACAAACGAGGCCACCGCCCGGCAGGCCATGGGCGAGTCGATTATCCGCTTCCTGGCCACCACGGTTCTGTTCCGGGACGGCGACCTGCCCAGCCGCACCGTCACCGGCGACGCCGCCGCGTTCGACCGCGAACTCGTTCGTGCCGAGCAGCACAGCCTCAACATGAACGGACGGTTCCTCGCCAGAGCCCTGTGGCAGATCCGGGAGCGGTTCGGGGTTCCGTCCCACGACGACCTGACCGAGTTTCTCCGCCTGTCCAACGCCGATCCGGCGATGGTGCACGACCTGGCTACGGCGCTGCAGTTGTACTGGATCGACGAGTACGACGCCAGCAGCCACCTCGTGGTGCCCAAGGTGGAGGCCGCCGCGCGTGCACTGCTGCTAGAACTGAACGAGCCGATGTACCGCACCGCCATCGGCGACAAGGCCGGGCAGTTTCCGGGGCTCGGCGTCCTCCTGCCGTTCCTTGTCGACAACACCTTCGACCCCGACTGGGAACGCTTCCTACGGACCTTTCTGCTCAGCGACGGCGCGAACATCCGCAACCTCATCGCTCACGGGTTCGCCCGCAACATCAGCGCCATCGAGGCCGCCCTGGCACTTCGGGCCGCTGCGGTGCTGATCCTGCTCACCACCAACCGCGCAGTAACCCGGGATGCCGAGACTATCCGAGCCGCCGTCGCCGCGCCTGTGTGTGGCCCCCGCCGGCCGTGGCGCCAGCGCCTCGTCGCGGCTCTCTGGGCGGCCGGCCGCGAGCTCCACAACTAAATCCGGGGGAGGTCGAACCGGGCATCGTCGTCGGTCGGACCTTGCAGGGCGAAGATCAGTCTCTGCAACCACTACAACAAGCTCCGCGTCCGCCTCGCATGCACCGACGACTCGCGGCTTCCCTCCGACACGACGTCCGAGGTCATGCCAACCGGCTCCTCAGATCGAGCTGACAACTTCTTCCAGTTTGTACAAGGCGTAGTCGCACGTCTCATAGTCGCCACTCTTGTCACCGTTCCTCTGCTTCGACCCAGACGTGGTCAGCTCGATCAGCTTGCCGGTCAGCCTGTCGAGGGAGTCCGGGCCCACCCCGCGATAGACGAACCTGCCAGGATGCCTTCCCGTCAGCCGGCGGCGCGTTGCTGTGCCTGCCGCTGCTCCTCCTCGGCTTCGCGTCGCGTCGAGCCTGTTCGGCTTCGGCTGCCCATCTGCGATGTTGCTCATCTCGCCGGGCGGCTGGCCTCTACCGATTCGCGGTCGAATGTTCAGGCTGACCCCCAAGCTGGCACGACTTTTTCCAGGCGTGATCATGAAGCCCCTACACGGCAGCGCCGTGACAACCTCAAGTTGACACGGCGAGGCGCTTACGCTCCTGGTTTGCCCTTCGGGTGTAGATATTGAGGTATGAGTGTGGATGTGGCGCAGACCGCTGAGACGGTGATGCCATACGTGACCGCGGTGGTGGCGGCCTACGGCAAGGAGACGGTGGCCAAGATTCACGACTCGGTGATCGATCAGGCGTCGGATGCGACGGTGGGTTTAGGGCGCCGACTGCTGGACCGAATTCTGCGTCGTGAGGAGTCGCGGCCTCTTATCGAGGGGGCGCTGGTGGACGTGGCTGACGGTGAGCAGGACGCCGAGGCAGCGCTGCGGCTGCAGATCAGGAAGGCTCTGACAGCTGATCCGCAGTTGGCCGAAGAGGTGGTGGGGATGCTCCCCGGCGGGGCAACCCACATCGAGGCGTCCGGTGACCGGTCGATCGCGATCGGGCACAACTCCGGGGTCGCGAGCACGGGCGATCACGCCATGATTCAACGGTGACCAGCTCTGTGCAGCCGGTTCCGGTCGCGAGCGGAACCCGTGCTGCGGCGATCGGCTCCAACAGCGGATCAGTCCTCACCGGGGACAACAATCGGATCGTCCAGGTGTCGCCCGGCGCAGTGCGGACGCCCGATCAGGTGCCAGCACCGACGCGACTGGTCTTCCTCCCTCGTGTGCCGGTTGATCCGTTCGTGGGACGGGAGGCCGCGCTCGATGGTCTGGCCGGGGAGCTTGAGCGGGGCGCGGGTGTGGTGGCTCAGGTTCTGCATGGACTGGGTGGGGTGGGCAAGAGCGAGTTGGCGTTGCAGTACGCCGACCGGTACGCCGATCGGTACCAGCTGGTCTGGTGGGTGCAGGCGGAGGACGGCGAACGGCTAGACGCGTCACTGGCAGAGTTGGCCCGGCGCCTAGAACCCGCACACGGGTTGTTGGGCATAACTACGTCGGATGCTGCTGGGTGGGCAATCCAGTGGTTGCAGTGCCACTCCGGCTGGCTACTCATCTTCGACAATGTCGAGGAGCGTGCCACTGTCGCTGCCGTGATGGGCAAGGTGGGTCGCTACGGCAAAATCGTCATCACCACGCGCCGGAACATCAACTGGCGGGGAACGGCTCGCCCGCTACAGATAGCCGTGCTCAGTGCGGATGCCGCAGTGGCGTTGCTGACCGAGCTTACAAGCCACACTGGACACCTCACTGAGCTGGAGGCGCTGTGTGAGCTAGCTGGCGAGCTGGGGTATCTGCCGCTGGCGTTGGAGCAGGCGGGCGCCTTCATCGCTCAAGAGCACCGTAGCGTCCGGGAGTACCTGAGGTTGTGGCGGGAAAAGCCGGCTGAGGCTTTCGAAGGTGTTGACGAGGGGGGTGACGCGGCCCGGACAATCGCCCGGATATGGGATATGACCCTGGATGCGATCAATCAGCGTGATCGGTAGGCGGCTTTCTTGCTGGCGACCATGTCGTATCTCGCGCCGACCGTCCCGCGTCGCTATCTCGTCTCCGACCCGGCGATGTCCGATCAGGTCAACAAGGCATTGGGTGTGCTGGCCTCCTACAACATGATCACTCTCACGGATGAGACCGCGTCTGTCCACCGGCTCGTGCAGGCGGTCCTGCGGGAACGGGCTTCACGGTCGGCCGCCGGTTCCCTGCCGCACCCCGCAGCTGCCGCTACAGCCCTACTCATTGAGGCCCTGCCTGGTGCCCGCATCAAACAGGATGTTGCGGCCTGGCCTGCATGGCGGGCACTCGTTCCGCACATTGATTCCCTCACCCGCACGATCAAAGACGACGAGGCTACCGACGAGATTGTTACGCTTTTGGCCTCATCAGCGACTTTCTCTTCGACGCAGGGCCAGCACAACATTGCCCTTCCCCAAGAGCAGCGAGCCCTGGCCATCAGCGAAACGATCTTCGGCCCCGAACACCCCATCGTCGCTGCCAATCTGAACAATCTCGCGAGCACACTCACCGACCTGGGTCGGGCCACTGAGGCCTTCTCCCTACAAAAGCGGGCCCTGGCCATCATCGAAGCTGCCTTCGGCCACGATCACCCGGACGTCGCCATGGTGCTGGATAACCTCGCAGGCACCCTCAACGCTCTGGGTAGGCCTGCGGAAGCGCTCTCCCTACGGAAGCGGGCCTTGGCCCTTGGCGAAGTTGACCTCGGTCCCAACCACCACACCGTCGCGTTTCGGCTGGACAATCTCGCGGCCACCCTCAACGCTTTGGGCAAGCCTGCGGAAGCACTCCCCCTACGGCAGCGGGCCCTCGCCATCAGCGAAGCTAGCCTCGGCCCCGACCACCCTGAGGTCGCGAAGCGACTGAACAACCTCACGTACACACTCGATGCCTTGGGCCGTTCTGTGGAGACACTCCCCCTACGGCAGCGGGCTCTAGCCATCATCGAAGCCACCTTCGGCCACGATCACCCCGACGTCGCCATCCTGCTGGACAACCTCGCGGCCACCCTTTACGCATTGGGCCGGCCTGCGGAAGCACTCCCCCTGCAACAGCGGGCTCTAAACGTCAGCGAAGCCATCCACGGACCGGGCCACCCTACCGTCGCGACTGTGCTCGACAACCTCGCTACCACGCTCACTCACCTGGACCGGGCTACGGAATCGCTTCCGCTACGGCAGCGGGCTTTGGCCATCCTCGAAGCTGCCTTCGGTCCCGACCACCCTAACGTCGCAATGGTGCTGGATAACCTCGCGGCCACGCTGGACGCCTTGGGCCGACCTGCGGATGCGCTTCCGCTACGGCAGCGGGCCTTGGCCATCCTTGAAGCTGCCTTCGGCCCGGACCACCCCTTCGTCGCCGTCGTGCTGGACCATCTCGCGGGCACCCTCAACGCCCTGGGCCGTGCCGAACAAGCACTCCCGATGCAAGAGCGAGCCTTGGCCCTCAGCGAAGCCGCCCTCGGCCCTGCCCACCCCAACCTCGCCGTCCGTCTAGACAACCTCGCGAACACGCTGACTATCCTGGACCGGCCCGCGAGAGCAGTCCCCCTACGGCAGCGGGCCCTGACCATCAGCGAAGCCGCCCTCGGCCCCAATCACCCCGCCATCGCCATGATGCTCGGCAACCTCGCGGCCACGCTGCACGCTCTAGGCCGGCCTGCGGAAGCGATCGCCCTACGGCAGCGGGCCCTGTCCATCAGCAGAGCCGCCCTCGGCCCCGATCAGCCCTAAAGCAATGGCAACGCGCCGGCTCGTCGATCCTGCCCTTTAGCCGTCGCAACTCGCTGGCGCAAACGATCCGTGTGGGCCTGCCTCTACTTCCTAGCTGCATGACCAGTGGAAGGATCTCCTCCTGGGGCACTCGTAGACATTTCGGGGATGACGTCAAGCCGCTCGGCCGTGCGAAGCGCGACCGAAAGCAGATCAAGATCAATCGACGGTTGCGCCCGGACTGGGCCAAGCTCGACAAGAACACTCCGCTGCCGGTCGACCCGTACCCAAAACAGCCCGACGCGCCGGCGATGGCGGCATGAGCGCGCCGTCGAGGTGTAGGCGCGCTTGCTGCGGCGGGCCGACCACCATGCCGGCCAGCCTCCCGCGACTCCACCAACGGATCCGCTCGATCAGCTCACCGATCTGCTTGAACCCCAGGCCTTCGGCCAAGCCACGGGTTATCTCTTCACGATGAGCCAGGGCCAACATTGCACGCACGGCGAAACAACCTGTCCCACCGAACCAGCAAGATCAAAAGCTCCGATCGCCTGAACCTACCAAGCGCTACCTCCGAGCGGCTTTGGGTCAGCACGCTGGAGGGCCAGAGCGTCGCGTCGGAGGTCCCCATCAAGCGTGAGACTGGAGAGCGCGTCACGCAGCCAGACTGACGCTATGTCTGAACGAACCTCGTCGGCCCTTGCAGGACAGCGGTTGCGCCATCGAGGTCGGCGAGGCGAGACGCCAGCGTCGCCAGCGCGAGCCGCTCCGGCAGCGCTTCGCTGAACTTGAGTCCGTCAAGAGCTTTCTTGTTGACCTCGGGTAAGCACAGACGCTGGTCTGCGTCGGCGATGAGTTTCCGCCATTCGTCCCGAGTGAGATTCGCCCGCAGGCGGATCTGGCAGTCATCGAAGCGTTGGACAGGGTCGACCACCTCGGTCAACGTGGCCGCCAAGGTGGCGTTCGCGCGGAAACCGGCCCAGGTCCACCACCGCAGGTCATCGCCGTGCCGATCACGAAGGATGACGTTGCCACCCGGATGCACCAGCGCGGATCGCTCTTCCCGCTCTTGGGCGAGGCGCATGGCTGCTCGGTGAGTGAGCTTTACCGGGGGGTCGGCGCCAAGAAGCACCTCGCGCATGGCGCGGCTCAGCTCGAATCCGAGGCCTGCCCAGCCCCCGGTCGTCCAGCGAGCCTTTCCGCCGTTCTCGGCGGGTTCGACGAAGCAGCGGCGGCGCCGCCAATCGATGTAGGTGACCCGCCAACTTCGTCCGTTGAGTAGCAGTCGACGGTCGCCCTGCACCTCCTCTGTGAGCAGCGCGGGGTCGACGCGGCCCAGCTCATCGCGCCCTAGGAGGACGGTGAACTCGGGTGCTCCGACGAATACTGCTGTCATGCCCATGAAGTGTCGGTGCCCGAAGCGCCGCTCAGCTTCGGGACCGATGTAAAGCATGTCGCTGTCGCTGTCGAGGTAGCCCTGATCGATCAGGTGGCGAATGATCGGCGTGGCGCTGCGGCCGAAGGGGTCGAGACCGTTCCACCACTGCGGCCAGTTCTGATTTCCCACTTGGTGTTCTTGGAGGCAGAGCGCGAGCATCTGCTGGGCGACGATGTGCCGTGGCTCGGGCGGGGCGATGACTGGCTCGACCCATCCGCGACCCCAGAGCACCAGCAGGGCCGCTGCCTCCAGCAGGGCGTCTCCGCTGCGGGTGAGAAAGAGGCAGTTGCGGATGCTGCCGGGCCGTCGACCTGTACGCCCGAGTCGTTGCAGGAATGACGCCACGGTCGAGGGGGCGTCGATCTGAATGACGCGGTCGAGGTCACCGACGTCGATTCCCAGTTCGAGTGTGCTGGTCGAAACGATGACGCAGTCACGCGCCTCGGCGAACGCCTCCTCCGAGCGTCTTCGTTCGTCGGCGGACAGCGAGGCATGTGACAGGAAGGTGGTGATGCCGCGCTCCCGCAGGAGACTGCCGAGCTGTTCTACGGCCTGGCGGGATTCGCAGAAGACCAGCCGTTTTTCACCGGAGTGCAGCGCGGCGAGCACGGTGGCAGCATTTTGCAGGGAGCCGACGAAGTCGAGTTCGATTTCGCCCGGCGGAGGTGTTGCCGCGGTCGCTGTCGCGGCGACCGGCAGGTCCGGAGCGATGACGCGTCCGGCCCGAACACCCGCGCCGGAGCCCTGCAGCCAGGTCAGCAGGCGATCCGGATTACCCACGGTTGCCGAGAGCCCGATCCGCTGAACGGGCCGGCCGATCAGGTGGGTCAGGCGTTCCAGGACAGCGAGGAGATGCCAGCCACGGTCGTCGCCGGCAAAGGCGTGCACCTCGTCGACGACCACGGTCCGCAGGCCTGCGAAGAACGCCCGATGGTCGACGTTTCGGCTGACCAGCATCGATTCCAGGGACTCCGGCGTGGTCAGAAGTACGTCCGGGCGGGCAGCCAGGATGGCCCGCCGTCGCGACGCGGTGACGTCGCCATGCCAGAGTGCGGCCCGCCGTCCCAGCCAGTCGGCGTAGCGTTCCCAGCGCGGCAGCAGATTGTTGAGTAGGGCTTTGAGCGGGCAGAGGTAAAGCACTGAGGTCCCGGACCAGCCCTCGGCCGCCATCCGGGACAACAGCGGAAATGCCGCCGCTTCGGTTTTTCCCCCAGCGGTCGGGGCGAGGAGGAGCGTGTCCTCGCCCGCCAGAAGCGGCTCCACAGCAGCTTCCTGCAGGGGTCGCAGACCCTGCCATTGCAGGGAGTTGACGATGTGGTGCAGCAGCACAGGATGGAGCAGGTCGGCGGTGGTCACACGTCTAGTGCGATGTCGTCGGCGCTTGCGGCGTTGCGTTCCACGTCGGTCATCTCCGCTGCCGAGATGGTCGGCGCGTAGTGCTGTCTGGGGTCGAAGTCCGGGAACTGGTCGACCCGGTCGAGGACATCGCCCACCAGCTTCTTCAGATACAGACGCGGCACGATGCCGACCTTTCCACCCAGGCCGCCGGCAACGGCACGAGCCAGCTGGTCAAGATACGCGTCATCGACCAGAGTTCGTATCCGGTCGGGAGCAGTTGATGCGTCGGCGTAAAGGTCCCGAACGCGGGCGCCCAGCTCGACCAGGGACTCGATAGTGAAGCCCGGCAGGCGAATCTGCACGGCCCTGGGGTTGTCGAATCTCGGGTCCGTGGAGAAGTCGACGGCAAGCCGTTGCGCCAGCGGGGCGAGCCGCTGCACACCCTGCTGCCCGTCGTAGAAAGCCGGTGTGCCGGTGATGACGAGATGCAGCCCGGGGAAGCGGCCGGAGTGAACCTCGTCGATCAGCTGTCGCAGGGCGTTGAGTGCCTTGTCCCGGACGTCGCCACGGATCCGTTGCAGCGTCTCGACCTCATCGAGAACTAGGACCAATCCCGGATGACCGGCGTCTCGCAGGACGGTGAGTAGCCCCTGAAGGAAGGCCATGGCGCCGAAATGGTCGAGCTCGCCGCGAATTCCGGCGGCTCGTTTCGCCGACGCCGAGACCTGTGGCTGTCCGGCCATCCATGCGGCCAGACCATCGGCGACGACGGTGTCGCCCGAGCTCAACGCCACCCGGTAGCCGCGCAAGCCCAGCGCGAAGAGCGGGGAGTGCTTGCTGACCTGGGCGAGCCGCTGTTCGAGGAGCCGATCCACCGCCGCGCCCACGTCTGCCTCCGCGGCGGGATCAGCTTCGAGCGCATCGGCTTCCAGCGTGAACAGCCAGGAGTCAAGAACAGCGCGGAACGCGCTGGGTGGTATCGACGCCGTCCGCATGGACTCGGTGATGCGCCGGTACACGGTCTCCAGCCGGTGCAACGGCGTCTGGGTCTCGGAGATCTGCACCTCGGCCGCGGCGAAGCCGCGGCGAAGAGCCCGCTCGGCCAAATGTCGCGTGAAGAAGGTCTTGCCGGCGCCGTATTCGCCCCGCACCGCCTTGAACACGGCGCCACCGGACCTGACCGTGTCGAGTTCACCGTCAAGAGCGGCGGAAAATCGGTCGAGGCCGACAGCGAGCAGGTCGAGTCCGCTCTCCGGGACGGTCCCACGGCGAAGCGCATCGATCACCTCGCGTCGGCGGCGCTGGGAGACGTCCGGCGTCACGCGGGCACCTCGAACTGCTCGGTGAGGAGTGTGACGTCGAGCATGACCGTGCCGGTGGCTGGCTCGGCGGCCAGAACGGCGTACCCCTCGATGTTGAGCAGTTGCTGAACCTGCGTCAGCGCACCCCGAAGCCGGGTCTGTGCCACTCCTAGGGCTTGGGCTGCGAGGGTGGGTGCCAGCCGGTTGGCAGCCGCCCCCACCAGGGCGTCGATGATGCTCGCGATCTGATCGTCGGTGACGATGAGCCGGCCGGTGATCCTCCGCTGTGCCTTGTAGACGGAACTAGTCACGATGGCGTGGCCGAGTGTCACCGCCGGCTGCTCGGTGGCCTGTGGGCCCAGGTCGAACAGGGTCGGGCTGTCCTGTCGGACTCCGCGACTCTTGGTGGTCGCGGCCTTCTGGGCAGGCGGCTCGGCAGGCCGCCGCGGAGCGGGGGCGGAGGTTAGCCACCAGGCAGGTTCCTGCGGCAGCAGCAACTCCAGGCCGGCCCGGTTGCGGGTCTCATCAGGTACGAGCACAGCGACCGGGACGACGACCTCCGCTGCGCTCGCTCCCCCGTGGTAGCCAGCCTTCAGGGGTCCGTACCTGAGGGTCTCGTCAACGGCCAGGACGGCTCGCTGGCTGTCAGTGAGGACGCGAGGGCCGCTGACTTCAATCTCGTCGTCCTGGACGGGAGCGGTCGCCGGGCGAGAACGAGCGCTGGAAATATTCGGGTACGACCGTTGGGTGCCTTGGCGACGTTCGACGATGTGACCGTGGTCCGAGGTCACGATGACCGTCCGCCCCGCGGCGGCGGCCCGCGCTAGCAACGGCTCAAGATGTTTGACAGCGTCAGCGGTCCAAACCGTTCCTGCAGGGTCGCTGCGGTCGAGTGCGTCGTCGATCGTGTTCAAGACGACGGTCACCAGCGCCAGCTCAATGTCGTCAATGGCGCCGCCGACGCCCGGACTGACCGACCAGCCCGCTGCCGTCGTATCAACTGCCTTTTTGTGAAAGAGCCGTGCAGTGATCTTTCCACCTTTGGCGGTGAGTTCCGCGTACCCGTGCAGTTCTTCGGACTGCTGCCCGCGGGTAAGGCGGCCGGTGAGCAAAGCTGCTCGGCTTACCTCGGTGACCGAGGGCAGCGCCGCAAGCGCTGCGGACCTTCGGCGGTTGCCGGCTCCTGGCAAGGCAGCCTCTAGCCAGCCGAGGCGTGTAGTCGCGTCGGACAGGATCTCCGTCGCGACGGCGGCGCTCATGCCGTCGAGGACAAGCAGCAGCACGGGGGCCTTGCGCGCGAGCGGGATAACGCAGCCTGGCAGCAAATGCTCCAGGTACCAGATGGTTCCCGAGTCAGCGGCCACGCCGCGGCCGGTAGAGAGCGGCGCTGAGGCGAGCGCCCGGGCGAAGCGACGTTCCTGTGCGCGGCGTCGCTTCTGCGCGACCGTGACGACGGCATGGAGTGCGCTTGACAAGCTCGGATCGTCAACGCCGCCGAACGCGTCGTTGATCGCCGCGTCAGCCCACGCCGCGCTGTCGAGGTACTGGCGCACGAGAGAGCCGAGCGCAGCGGCATCCGAGGCAACGCCGGGCGATGGGTCAACCTCCGCGAGCCACCGGACAAGTCGTACGGCGGCCTTGAAGGGAACGCGCAGCGGCGTTGTCGCTCCGAGCCGGTGCGCCTGAACTGCTGCCCAGGCGGTTTCGACGGTGTTTGTGTTGTCGACATGGCCAGGTGAAGCGATTGCGCGGCGTAGGGCGTCGGCAAGCGCGACAAATCGCGCTCGTAATCCGCCGGCGAGAAGTTCTGAGTAGCGGGCCAGCGGCTCGGCATGGAGCTGCGTGAGAATTACGTCGGCCCGGTCGAGGGAGCGCGCGACATCGTCGTCGGCGCGCCGATCGTGAATCAGGTCGGACAAGAGTGTGTCCGCTGCTTGTCCGAGCGCGGCCAACGCTACCGGCGAAGGGCGGGGATCGCCCCACCGTGGTTCGAGCCGCACCAGAGCAAGTTGGGCCTGATGCGCTGTCGGCGCGTCATATCGGTCAGCGGTCAGCAACCGAAGGACTAGGCCGAGCGGCACGACGTCGGCGAGTTCGCCGCGAGACAGCAGTGCACGGATCGGGCCTGCTGCCGAGCCCGCCCGCTGGGCGATCCAGTCAAGCGTCGTGTCGGCGAGCAGGTCTCCGACGCTTCGCCGTAAGGCGCCGAGGGAGGCGACGCTCTGCGCAGCGATCGACCAGCGGAGGACGCCAAGGACGTCGGCGGTGTCCGTATCGAAGCCGAGGTGGGTTGCGGCCACGGCACCGAGCGCGTGGGTGCGGGTGAGCACCCCGGCCGGGGCTGCAGGCCAGCCCGCTTGCGGGGTTGCAGCGACCAACGCGGTGGCCAGCTCTCGGTTGTCCGGTCGGCTGGTCAGGGCGGGGTCGATCCCGGTGGCAGCGAATCGAGTCCGCACTGCCTCCCACGGGTCAGGGCTGCGCAAGCGTTGCCAGATGAAGTGGGCCAAAATACCGGCACCGAGGTCGCCATCGTCACGGTCGGTGACGACGACGAGCCAGTCGCCGCCTCGGTGGTCACCGAGCAGCTCGCGGGCGGCCAGCGCCGACTCGGCCGCTCGAACCCGTACGGTCTGGCCTTGATGTTGGAGGTCGGCGGTGATGGCTCGGTCGGGGACGCCACGGATGCCGATGATGCCGCTGCCGTAGTTCTTGGCGCGGGCCTCGTCAACGATGGCGAGCACCATCGATGCGCTCACCCGCGTTGTGGCCACGGCGACGGTCACGGCAGCACTCGCCACGTCACCTCGACGGTGACGTCGGAGTTGTCGTTCAAGAAGGTTTGCAGCCGGTCCATGATCTCTGTGTTCCCCGCTCCGCCTGCCCGGCTGGAACTCCCGGCCTTGAGGCCCGGCACCACCGGCGGCTTCGGCTTGGGCTCAGGACCCGGCGGGGGCGCGGTGCTCCCCGCCAACCACCTGAAGATCCCGTCCTCGCAGGTGGCAAGCGCCCGTCCGATCGGGACTGGCAACTCGTCCTGCTCCAGAGCGGCACGCAGTCCGTTGACGACGGCAGCAGCATCCGCGGCGCGGCTTCCCTCGCGGTCCATAGCTTCGCGAAGCGGGTCGAGCCGGTGCCAAGAAAACGCAATGAGCGCCTTCTCGACAGCGTCCGCAGAAGCCAGCGATTTACCCGCGGCGACTGGAGTCGCACCGCCGAGATCCGCCTTCGCCAACACCTGGACGAGCTTGACGCCGTCCAGATGACGCAGTTGCTGCATCAGCGCGGAACAGGCTTTGGCGGTCCTCAACCGACTACCTTCGGCAATCGCCAAACGTCGGTACGCCGTCTCGATCGCTCCCACCAACCCGGGCGCTGTCTTCGATAGTTCCGCTGCCTTGGTGGCGACCTGCCCGACGAAATCAGCCACAGTGGGCGCGGTGAGATACGCCCCGGCCGTGATGCCGAGCATCGCGCCGGCCACGGTTCGCGCCGTCTCCCAATCACCGGCGGCCGGCAGTTCCTGGGTGCGCAACTCCATTACCGGGTTGAGCGAGCCAGGCTCCGGTACGATCGGTAGCGCCGTCTCCTGTTGGAACCAGGCCCGCTGCCGCAGCGCCGCCCATGCGATGACAACCAGGTCGGCGACCTCGTCCCTCAGGCCATGGGCGGGCGAGACGTCCCGAATCCAGCGTCGCAGCTCCGCCACGGTCACCGGACCGTCGGCGGGCTTACCCTGCTCCTGCGCTCGTCGGCCGAGTGCCCGCTCGATCTCCTGACCCCACGGAGTGAACCGATCGTCGCCGAAGAGGTAGTGCATCTCCGTGGCCTTGCCGACGCCGAGAGGCTCCGCGATCCGTCGTACCACGGCGGCGTCGGCCTGAAGCTCGACGCGCTTCTCGCTGTCCGCCGCGGTCTGTGCGACGTACCGAGCAACGGCTTTGAGGTCGCGGACTTTGACCTCCACATCACCGGGCTCGAACAGCGGATGCGCAGGGTAGATGGCCTTGAATGCCTGATCGAGCAGGTTGTTGAATGCCTGACCGAGCGTGGCGCCGACCGGATTTGCCGGGGCGAAGCGCCGCTCGAAGGAGAACAACGTCCGCTCGTGCGACGCGTCCTCGAGAAGGACGCCAGGGCGCGGTGACGCGGCGCCGTATGCCTGCTGAACCGCGTCCTCAAGGCTGCGTCGCAGCGTGTTGCGCTGGGACTCCAGGATCGACCGGGCCAAGGCACGGTCAGCCTCGTTGAGGTGGTCGGCGTGACCTTGCCAGCGTTCGGTGCTGCCGTCGAGCAGCCAGTTGAGGATGACCAGGCGCCGCAGCTCGCGGATTTTGTCATCAGACAGGAACCGCGGCAGCCACACAACGGTGCGCTCCTGCACGCCCCGCGCCACCATCTCGTCCAGCCGCTGCAGATCCTCGACCGTGGAGTGGCCCGGGTCGTCGAACGGATGGTCGATGACGATCCGCCAGGTGTCCGGCGCAGCGCGGAAGTGGTCGTCGGACAGCCAGCTACGGTCGCGGACGTTACCGAAGAGCACATCGACCTTGCGCTTCGAACCACGCCAGACGAAGTCGTACGGGTATGCGCCCTGCAGGTCCTGGGACGCCAGAGTGACGCCGAGACTGTCGCTGACAAGGTCCTTCAACAACTCACGGCGTCGGCCCTCGTTGTCCTCGGCCTTGGCCCGCTCCACGATCGACTCGTAGTCGACGTCGGACAGCTGCACCCGGATCGTCGGGTTGCGGTCGTCGCCGTCGAGGTGAATCTCCGGGATGTCCCGGGCCCAGGTACGCACCTTGGACAACACCACCGCTGCCTCACCGCCCGGCAAGGGCGACACGATCGACCCGTGGTTGAGCGACGCGAGCCGGGCCGCGGTCAGCGCCATCAGGGCCGGCACCCTCGGGGCGACGGCCGACAGCAGGAGAGTCTTGGCCAGACGGTCATCGGTGCGGAAGCCGGGCGGAACCTTCTCCGGCTCCTCCCGCAGCGTCCGCTCGTCGATGCCGTGGATACCGAGCAGCAGCGGTCGCAGTTTGTCCGTGTACAGCTTGTTGGCTGACCGAAACAGCGCGGCCGCCTCAGCGTCCAACGCCTGCCCGGTCTGGCCCTGAACGACGAGGTCGAAGGAGTCTCCGACCGGAATGATCTGGTCGATGGTCAGGGTCTCGCGCCGGTCGACGAGCATCTGCTGCATCACCTTGAGCGCGGTCCGCTCGCGCTGCATGACGCTGGCCAGGCTACGCAGCGTGGACACCAGGGCCGGCGAGAACGGGTAGGTGAGGCGGAACGCTTTTTCGTCGGAGCCGCGATGCCGCTCGTCGGTGTTCACGCCATCGAGAAGCACATCCCAGACGGCAGGGCGGCGGTCGATTGTCCCGAAAGCGCCCTCGAGGACCGCGGCAGCCTCAGCGTTCTGGGGCTGCAGGAGACGCCGATTAGCGACGTACGGAAGGTTGTCGTCGCCCAGCGGGATGACTCCGAACCGGCCCTCCTGATGGCGGAAGGCGCGATCCAGCGCGTCCTGCTCCGCACCGCTGGCGCCGGAGTCGGCGAACCAGCGCCGCAGGTCCATCTGCCGAGCCACGAAAGAGATCAGCGGGATAGGCCGCCCGCCGATGGACGACTCGACCAGCTTGGTGAGTTTCTGTGACTCCCGGCGGAAGAACTCCCGGTCCTGAACCGAGAACGCCAACCACAGGACCAGCTCGTCGAGGAACAGCACCACGGCGTCGTAGTTGAGGCTCTTGGCGTGCACCGAGATTGCCGCGAGCCCGGTGT
This sequence comes from Micromonospora luteifusca, assembly GCF_016907275.1. Classification (NCBI taxonomy): domain Bacteria; kingdom Bacillati; phylum Actinomycetota; class Actinomycetes; order Micromonosporales; family Micromonosporaceae; genus Micromonospora; species Micromonospora luteifusca. The sequence goes on along the minus strand of NZ_JAFBBP010000001.1, from coordinate 5,721,228 downwards.
CCAGGTCGACGTACTCCGCTTGCTGCGTATACGAGCGGAAGTACGTGTCGACCAGGGCCGACACCAGCTTCTGTCGGCTGGGACTCGCCGCCGAGGCCGCACGCGCCTCGGCGTAACGAACCGCATCCCACTGCCCCTTACCCAGGACGGCAGCCCAGGGGTCGGCCGCGCCGCCGCTCTCGCCGTTTGCATCACCGTTGAGGCCGGCGAAGAACTGCTGGTCACCGAGTTGGGCTCGGTAACGCTCCGCGTCTTCGAGAAGAGCGTCGGACTTGTGTACGGCGGGCAGCGGCGCACCGGGATGGCGTTCGGCGATCTGGCGGATGTACCCCTGAAAGAGGGCTTCCTCCATCGTCCGCGCGCCGAGCAGGTGGAAGGCGAGCGGCAGGATCTTCCGGTCTGCCAGGACAGGATCGTGGCGCGCCACTACGGGCTGAAGCTCAGCCTTGGAGCGGGCGGCAGGCTCATGCTGTAACAGGGCATGCAGTACGGCCATGAAGTGCGACTTACCCGAACCGAACGAGCCGGTAAGGAACGAACCACGGCTCGTACCGGAGGTGATGCCCTCGGCCACCAGTCCCATCGCCGCATCGAAGGCCTCGACTAGGGCATCAGTGACGACGTATTCGTCGAGAGTGCGCTGAACCGCGCTGTGCCCTACCGAGTCGGTCAGGCGCAGGACGTAGTCCTCCGCACCGGCGCGCTCAGGAATGGTGATGACGTCGCGGAGCGGGGTGTTCACGCCTTCTCCTCAAGCTGCATCGTCGTGGCTGTCACGATCTCGGTCAACGTCCGCGACCAGCGGCCGGCGGCTTCCAAGCGCCAAGCTGCCCGACGGTCATGCCCACCTGGTGAGCGCGACCGCGCAGCTGCTCCTCCAGGTAGTCCGCCAGGTTGAGCTGGTAGGTGGGGTCGGTCTCGTCGTGCCATTGCCGCACCCAGGGCTGGAGTTCCGCGAGTCCAGCCACCAGGGGGACCAGCTTATCGTCAGCCCAGCCTTCGGCCTCTCGCTCGGCGATCACCGCATTCAGGGCCAGGGCCTGCTGCGCGTGGTCCCAGCCGGCCCAACCGAGCAGCTGAGTGGGGTCGGTCTCACGGCCGGCGTCCGGGTAGAGGATGAACCGCTCCTTGGGCACATCGAGCTTGCCCCGATGCTGCCACCACGACTGCTTCCGAAAATCCGCTGACGCGTATTTAGGCGGCACCGGAATCTCGTCGAGCTTCTCGCCCGTGTCTTCGCGGCGTTGCAAATTCCAGGTGCATTCCCAGGCCTCGCGCTTCCGCAGGCCGGAATCCTTGAGCCGGTAGGCGGCCAGGAAGGGCACGCTCTCGGTGTCCAGCAGCTTGGCGAGCTGCTGTGTGACCGAGCGGTCCTTGCGGCCGTCCCACAACTGCAGAACGGAGACGAGATTAGGGTCACGGGTCACGATGTCGGCCAGCTGAGCAACCGACCGCGCGGTGGGCCGTCCGGATTTGTCGAACCAGTATTTTGGCTCCTCAAACTTGTCGAGAAGCCATGCTCGAAGCGCTGACGTTAGGCGCTCATCCCAGGAAGCAAGCACCCATTGCCTCTTGAACTCCGGCCGCTCGAGAAGTCGTATAAGAGGATTATTGTTGATTTCGGACAGGCGAGCATTCAAAAGTTGTTGATAGTCTGCCGGCAGCCTTTCCGGAAGGTCCGATTGAATTGCAATGCCCTTCCGGGTGAACCATGCCTTTTCGGGACCAGAAACATTGTCGCCCCGCCGAGCAAGCGCTATCTCAAATGCACGGTCACCCAGCTTTATTGCAGGCGGTTCATTTAGGTAAATCAGGTCAGCGTCAACTGTCAACTTGAAGGACCTGTACACCTCCCAGTCGAGCTCCTCCTGATTAGCGATAAGTTCACCAAGTGTGCCTAAATACGCTTCGCGTAATTCATCAATTCGCTCCCGCGTTGGAGGATCACCACCAGAAACGAGTGCGGCCTCGGGGAGCAGCTCGTTTAGACGCGCGGCCAAGAAATCCAACTTCTGCGCTCGAATTCTCGGCAGACTATCTGGAACAGGAAACTGCGTGAGCATGGTGGAGGTCATCTGATAGGTGCGCAGCCATGGAATATCGGCCGCACCTCCCTTTGGTTTACATTTACGCTTGAGCCAGAATGACGCGGCGGAAGAATTGAGTAGGCCAACCAACGAAACAAAGTCGTCTTCTGTCGCTGAAGCCGGAAGCTTCACTATTGGCGCTGTCCTGTTGAATACCCTCTGGAGCTTGTCCAGGCAAAAGCTATTTTGAGATGCAACTTCAGCGAAGGCGATCTTCCACGGATGCGCATTATGATCCAGCGGAAGCTGGTGCCACGCAAGCCACTCTCGCCCCTCGGAGCGGTAGTCTCCCGCACCGAAGGCTCGCGCCCACAGCTCGGTACGCAACGGCCAATAATAGCGGAGCGCAGCGCCGAGGCTGCCCTCGATGCTGGGTCGGCCGGGGAGAATCCTCGGTAGCATTGCCGACTCTGCAAACGAAACGTTCCAGTCGCGCACTCCGTCTCCACGAGCCGCATCCTCGATCAGCTCAGGCGGCATTTTCCACCGGACAGCGGCGTGCTTCGGCATAAAAAACGCTTCATCCGCATGAGAATCGCCGTAGAAGCCGATCCTATATGTCATCTGCTTGAGCTTCCGGAATTTGTCCATCAAGCCCAGCAGTTCCTCGGACCCATCTCCAGCGAGTACCCAAGGGTGTTGCGCGAGGGATAATCTAGGGGCGTCAATTACCTTGATGAATGGGTCCTCGTACCCAACAATCCCGCAGCATCTCGATAAAGCAGTCCAGTAGGGCCCTGCACCATTATCTCCTACAGAACGTGACTCCCGCCTACCCTTACTTAGAACTAGGCGAACCACGCTCGAGGAGGGCGGCCCTGGCTTGCCGATCAGAATCACCGTGGGCGTACCGTCTGAATTATGGCCCGGAATCCACGCACCTTCGCTGTTCAAAATCATTTTCACGTCTTGGGTCGGAAGGAACTTTTCCACCAGGTAACGCCCAAAACCGCGCTGCATGAAGGAGTTGGATGTGATCTGACCAACCCATCCAGCAGGGCGTCCATTGCGATCCAGCCGAGCAAGCTGAAAGAATCTCTCCATGAAGGGTATCGACAGAACCCACAATCCGGTGCATGTCGCGTAACGGCTCTTGATAGCGGACTTCAGCTTGCTGTCCCGGACCGTAATGTAAGGCGGATTGCCGACGACTACATCGTACTGACGCGCTTCAAGGATTGAGTTAAGAAGGGCAAGATCTTCGGTCTTGTAAGTAAATCCGCTTAGCGATGAATCGGTATCGGCTACGCCAGGAAGTTCGAGCTCCGTCTGAGCGCGGCCGTGCAGCAAGGAGTCACCGGACGCCAGGTGCAGCTGGAACGCTGGGGCGGATTCGAGCGACCTTAGCCCGCTCGCTAGCAACGATGCAACCAGAAGCCGAAAGCGTGCTATTGCGACGGCAAATGGATTGACGTCTACGCCATGGAGTGCATCGAGTACGTTCTGCACGCGGGTCTGCGCTTCCATGCCTGGGGCGCGAGCAGACCATCGGTCATTCAACCGGGCAAACGCACCTAGTAGGAAGTGGCCGGAGCCGCAGGTGGGGTCGATGAGCTTGAAGCCCTCGAGCGGTCGCTCAGCGAGCGCTGGCTCCATCGTCTGGTCGAGGATGAACTCCTCGACGAAATCCGGCGTCTGGAGCAGCGCGAACGTCTTCTTGGCGTAGTCGGAGAGGTCTTGGTAGAGGTCACCGAGGAATCGAGTCGACAGATCGGGATCGGCGAGGTCCCAGACGAGGTCGCCGTCGGCGGTGCGTTCGCGCCAGAAGGCGATGAGCCGCTTTGCGGCCTGACCTGACGGACAGACCGTCCACAGCGGCGAATGCGACTCGACCAGATCCCGGGTCGCCTTCGTGTTCCGCAGGTATTCGACAGCCTGGAGCACCCACTCGCGGTCGGTGTCTTCGGGATGAGCGCGGAAGTAGGCGAGTTCCGCGTCCAGGGCCTCCTGCCGACGGTCGGCGGGGCCGGCGATCCAGACCGGCTTGAGTAGGCGGTTGTCCTCGCAGAATCGTACGAAGACCGTGGTCAGCACCCATGCGACCGCGGCCTGCGTTACCCGGTCGTCGCGCCACTCCTGCCACGACATGGCCGTCCGCTCGCGGCTTTCTGCGGCCTTGTGCTCCTGCTTCCACGTTGCCAGGACGTCGGGCTGCGAGGCAACACGGTCGCGAAGGTCGTCCTCCAGATCGAGGACTACCTTCTTGAGCGCTGCCGTCAACCCCGTTGAGACCGCCATTGCTACTGCTCCTTCTGGGTGGCTGCGCTCAGAGCAGCTGTGCTGTCGATCCACTCGTTGTCGAGGTTGACGAACTGGTTGGGTGCGGCAAGCGGAACCGGCCGGCCGTCAATCACAGGACCGTGGTTGCCATTGAGCTGCGGCACGAGCAGCCAGACCGCCCGACGGCGCGGGGCGGCCAGGTCGGTCCAGCGGGTGAGCAGCGCCATGTTGTCGTAGCGGGCGAGCGGCGAGGCATCCGTGAGCAGCACCGGCGAGTCCGCACGTCCCGCGGTGAGCGCCCGCTCGACGGCGGCCTCGACCTCGGGCCAGGCTCTGCGGACCAGCTCTTCCAAACCGCGTCGGGGACGACTCGACTCACGTTCGGCGTCGGCGGCACGCACCAGATCCCACGGCATGTTGGCGGCCGCGGACACCGAACGCAGCGCATCCAGCAACACGCCGGTCAGGTCGACCGTCGTCGCCCCGTACCGGGCCTGGGCGGCGCCGATCAGCCGACCAAGACGATCGGCGCGGGTGCCGAGCGCGAGGAACGACCGGCTGCCAATCGAGGTTTCCAGCCTGGCGCCCAGCGCGCCCGTGGTGCCTACCGGGGAGGTGGTCGTCGCGAGACTGGTCGCCGACCGGGAATCCAGCCCGGTTGTCGCGGCGCCGGTGTGCAGGGCCCGGTAGACCCGGAGCCGATCGTCGAACGTCAAGCCGAGCCCGGCGTCTGCGATCAGACTGTCGAGCGCTGGCCTCCGCGGCAGTTCCGGCGCTGCGGGGAACCGGACCCGTACTCGTTCGCGGATCTCGTCCGGGGTGAGCTGCTGTCCGCCGAAGTCCGCGAATGTCTGGGCCAAGGCCGCGACGGCGGTGAGATCGCGGTGGTGTAGGTCGCCAGCGCCTGAGGCAGCCGCGTGGGTCGATGCGGCGGCGGCCAGAGTCACCCGACGCAACGGGTCGGCGAGAGCCGGCGGCCAGCCGCTTTCGGTGGGGACAGCCGCTTCGAGGCGTGCCTGCGCGCGTTGGGCCGGAATGACCGCGTTCGCGGCGTCGCCGGTTGCGTTGACCAGTTGATCCGCTTCCGTTGCGAGTGACTCAGCGACATCGCACAGCGCCTGATCCTCAGCCAGCAGCGTGACCACTCGCCCGCGCCGACGTACCCAGACGGGCGGCTGCGAGCCGTCGGCCTTGTTCATCGCCTTACGACGTTCCAACGCGAAGCGAAGCAGGCCACGAGCGAGCCGCTCGTCCGGATGCGCACCGGGCCGCAGCGTTTCGACCACCGTACGAGTCAACTCGGCGACCGTCGCGACCGAGCCGAGTTCGGTGAGTCGGATCGAGACGGCCTCGGCCAAGCGGTCGAGCAGCGCCCGCGCATCACGGTCTCCGGCCCACCGCTCTTGCAGGGTTCCGAGCAGCGTCGTGATGCGCGACTGTTGCACCGGCTCGTCGAGATTCGCTCCAAGCTGAGCATGCGTCGCAAAGGCATCGAGCGCCGTGTCGAATCCCAAGATCAAGCGAGCGACTCCGCCGCGTGACGGGGAGCGAGGTGTGGCGACAACGCGGAGCAACAGATTGGCGGCGTCGGTGGGAGTCAGCTCCGGGCCACCACGTTCGGTCGTGCGGATCTCAGTCCCGAGCCGGGCGCGCCACTCCTTGATACGCGAGGTGATCTGCAAACGAGTTGCGTTCGCGACGCCCTGTAGGCGGGACAGCTGCACCGGGTCGACGGTCAGTAGCTCGCCAACCGTCTGGACGCCGTAGGGTTCCAGCGCCGACAAGGCGCGAGCCGTCAACCCGGAGTCACGCAGCGGCGTGGTCGGTGTGGCTTGAGCTGCGAGCTCGTCGTAGGACTCGTCCGGCTCGGTCGTGGCGTCCTGCGCGAAAATCGTCAGCCATGCGGCCCGCATTCCTTCCGCGGTGTGGTGCCGGGCTTTGGCATCGCTGGCCAGCGCCTTGCGGAAGAAGTCGACCAGGTCGCCAGCCAGCGTGGTGTCGAACATCTCCGGCCGAATGGTGGCCTCGTCCTGGATGCTCCCTGGGTCGCCTTCGCCGTCCCCGTACACGGGCGTGCTGCCGGTCGCCATCTCGAAGAGAACCACGCCGGCGGCATATCGTTCCGCTGCCGAGTCGTACCGGTCCCGTGTGCCGGTCAGGAAAGGGTCGAGGTACGGCGGGGTGCCGGCCTGGAGAGCGGAGGCCGCGGCCCGGGTCAGTGAGAAGTCGAAAAGGATCAAATGCTTGGTGCGGTCGCTGCGGCTTTCCCGTACACCCAGGTTGGAAGGCTTGATGTCTCGGTGGTCGATCCCGGCCTTGTCCAGCGTGACCAGGCTGTCAAGCAGGTCCGTTCCGTATCGTTCAAGTAGGTCGATTGACAGGCGAGTACGCGCCCGCAGCGCGGTCGTGAGAGTCTCCGGCCCGGCACTTTCGAGTAAAAGAGCACGCCGGCCGCCGACGACGATCGGTCCTTCGAGAACTTTCACGATGCGGGGGGCGTCGAGACGACGCAGCACCTCCGCCTCATCGTCGAGCCGGGTCGCGGCGGTGTCGTCAAGGGCCACTTTCAGGACGCACTCGCCGTTTCCGTCGATGTGCAGATCCTGCACGAGCAGACCCACAGCAGTCGAGCCCTGCCCGAGGCGCCGGATCAGCCGGAAGCGTCCATCAAGGACCGTACCGGGTGTCGCCTCGAGCGGATCGGTCTCCTCGCTTGAGGTCGCGGAGTCGCGCTCGGCCGCGGCGAGCTGCGACAGGAAAGTCGCTACGTCGGCCGTCCGCCGACTAGGCGCCGGATCAGTTGCTTTGAGGACGAGCGATCGCAACGCCGACGGGACCTGAGGCAGCTCGATCGCCAGGTCGAGGCCGTGCTGGTCGCGCAGTCGTTGCTTGAGAGCGCTCCGGGTGGGTGCTGGCGCTCTCCCGGTGATCAGGTAGAAGGCGAGTGTCCCCAGGCCGAAAACATCGAGCCGGATACGGTCGGCGTCTGCGCTCCACGCCCCTTCAGGGGCGCTGAACACCTCGGCCGCTCCCGGTCCGTGATTCGCGAGGGCCGCGTCGACCAGCGAGGTCACCCCGTGGAGGGAAGAGTTGGCGGCCGAGCCGTTCTGGACGCTGCCGGCGCCCTGCCAGTCGCCGACCCGCACCTTGACGTCGCTCTGGGTTCCGGGAACCGGGCGCACCCACACCGCAGGCGGAATCAGCCCGCGGTGTACGACCCTGTTGTTGTGGGCGTACTGCAGCGCCTCGCCGATCTGGCGAATCATCGACAACTGCGTTGCCAGCGGCACACCCTGATCCTGGCCGGCCAGCCATAGGTCGAGACGCTGCCACTGCTGGTCATAGGGGTAGACGAGCCCGATGCCGAGTTCGGATTCGACCAAGTCACGCGGGCGCAGCAGCCCGTCGTGCTGCAACCGGGACATGATGCGGAACTCATGCTCCGCGATCTGCCGGGCCGACGCCCGCTCCTGCTGGCCGGCGGCCGGTGGTAGGACTCGGAACCGGATCCGGGCGCGGTCCTGCTGGACCACCCGGTGGTAGGCGAGCCAGTCCTGCCAGCCCTCGTCAGAATCGATGGCCTGGTCCTCAATGACCCAGGACCCCGCCTCACGCTCACGGCGTTGTACGAGGCCGATGCGTTCAAGCAGCTTAACCAGGATGTGTTCCTGGTTCGGGCCGATCGCCCGCCGCCCCGCGGGTTCGAGCACCAGTTCAGATATGCCGGCCAGGTTGCTTCGGTCGCTGTGGTCATCCAGGCCATAAAGGTTGATAGCGCTGGATGAACTGAGGACGCAGCGCAGGTCGGGGTGGTGCAGGAACACCGCCTCCTGCACGAACGGGATGACGTCTCGCTCGTCGGGAATCTGAACGTTCTGCTCCTGCGCCCACAGACGCAGCTCGTCCTTTAGCTTGCTCGCGAAAAACTGCGCTTTGCGCCGGGTCAGCTTGAGCGGAGAATCTTCGGGGCGCCGACCGTCGCGGGCCCAACGCTGATCATCGCCGCGGAGGGTGCCAGAGTAGTACTTGAGCTCGATGAGGTGGAGTTGTTTGCGACCGAGCAGAAGTAGGTCTACCTCGTGCCATCGACCCCGCGAATCGCGGAACTCGAAGTTCGACCACGCGCGAAACGGCGTCTCGCCGGGCATGATCGCGCGGACCAGTGCCAACCCTTCGGCTTCGTGCGGAAACTGCGAGGGCGAGACCTCGATCCAGCGGTCCTGCCCAGCCTCTGCCACCGTTCACCCTCCGCACCGCGCCTGGTCCGTCCCTGAACCTACTGCCCCGGGCCGCAGGAGCATACCCGGTCAGTAGCGGGTGGCCATCGTCTCCGCTCCGCAAGTTGTTGCCCTACGAGGGAGATGTACATCCGCGGGAATCGTGTTGGCTGATTAGCTAGAGGCTTTCAGACGGATGGGGTGTTGACGGCCGTGCTGGCCGGCCCCAGCCGCTCCCCGAAAGACGTATAGCCTGTTCGGCTGCGGAGCTGGGTGCTCGGAATTCGAGTGGCGGTTCTATGGGCGATTTGAGGGCGTCGGTCGCAGAGCGGGGCGAGTCCGATTCTGGTGCCAGCGTCTCGGCGCGGCAGCCCTGGTGAGGTGAGACATTCGTCCACAAAGCGCGTGAGCCGGGTCGCATCTGGCCATGCGTGCCGTGCTGGTGACTGTTAGTAACCGACGTCGTCCCTCCCCAGAGTTACAAGAGGCGTAGAGGCCCGGTTAGACGCTGCGGTCAACGCGCGCCAAAGATCGCCGTCGCGTCCGGTCCTTTGGATTCGAGGCACCGTCTGACTCATCACAATGATCGAGAAGGCGATGAGCAGGGCGGACGAGAAGACCCGGGAGTACCGACCTACTCGGCCGTGGTCGGGGATGTCTTGGGCAGGCAAGCCCGGTGGCGGAGTCTGCGCAGTACCCACCGGCGCCACATCAGGCGACGCAGTCCGAAGCGGTAGATGATTGCGCACTCCATGCGCGCGAACTCTGGCTCGCGGATCGAGGCATACGGGCACTTGCCGCCAACGGCATCAAGCTCATGCTAAAACGTCGCGGCCAGCGCGCCGGCGTCGCGAACGTCCACGCCCACCGCTGGCGGCACAACTTCGCCCACGAGTGGAAACGCGCCGGCGGCGACACAGGCGACCTGATGCTGCTGCTCGGTTGGACCTCAGACGACATGCCCCGGCACTACGGCGCCAGCGCAGCCGCCGAACGCGCCCAGGAAAGCCAATCTCGCGTCGGGATCGGTGAGCGTGTCTGAACCCGACGAACCGACAGCCGGGTCGACGGGGCTGACGCCGGGGCAGCGTCGACGCCGGGCACGCATAGCCGCCCACGCATCCTGGGCCAGAACGACCGACCGTCTGTCAAGTCGTAGCCAGCTGCCGGTGCGCCCAGGCGGTGGATTCGTCGTATTCGCGTCGGTGACGTAGGCAGCCGTGCAGAATGCCGACGAGGCGGTTGGCGACTTGGCGCAGGGCGGCGTTGTGGCTGATGTTTCGGGCGCGGAGTTGGTCGTAGTAGGCGCGGACGCCGGGTGAGGCCAGCAGCGCGCAGAACGCCTGCCGGTAGAGAGCATCGCCGAGTCGGCGGTTGCGGGCGTAGCGGGCGAGGACCACACTCCGCGTGCCGGAGGCTCGGGTGATCGGGCTGGTGCCGGCGTAGTTCTTTCGACTGCGGGCGTCGGGGTAACGGTGCGGGTCGTCCCCGAACTCGCCGAGCACCCGGGCAGCCAACACGGTGCCCAGGCCGGGCTGGGACATCAGGATCTTTGCGTCGGGGTGACGGCCGAGGTAGTCGGTCAGTTGTGCTTCCAGCGCGACGATCTGGGTGTTGAACGCGCCGATGATGCCGACGAGGCCAGCTGTGTGCGCGGCGTAGGCGTCGCTGACCACGGCGGGCTGGTTCAACTGCGGGGTGCGAAGTGCGGACAGAATGCGATCGGCAACGGCGGGGACGTTGCGCTGTCGCCCGGCGCGGCGTAGCGCGGCCTCGACCTGGCTGACGCGGAGTTTGCGGGCCTGGGCGGCCGATGGCGCCTTGGCCAGTACGGCCAGTGCGTCCCGGTCATGCAGGTCCTCGCCGAAGGCCACCGACGCGGCCGGGAACGCTTGGCGCAGCACCGCTCGTAGCTGCAGTACGTGTCGCTGTCGTGCCCAGACCAGCGACTGATGGGCGCGAGCCAGCACCTGGACCGCCTCGACCAGGCGGCTGTCTCCGGCGACCGGCCGATGCCGGTCGGCCTCCAGCCGCACGATGTCCGCCAACACTCGAGCATCGCCGGCATCGGACTTGGCACCCGACGTGGAGTACCGCTCCCGGTAGCGGGCCGCCTGCATCGGGTTGATTGCGATCACGCGGTAGCCGGCGGCGACCAGCGCCCGCACCCACGGGCCGCGGTCGGTCTCGATGCCCACGGTCACTGCGGACGGATCCGCATCATCGCCAAGCAGGTCACCGATCAAGGTATGCAGCTTTGCGATCCCGGCTACGCCCTCAGGAAGCCGCGCCCGCTTGAGTCGCTTCCCAGCAGCGTCCTGCACCTCGATGTCGTGGTGGTCTTCGGCCCAATCGTTTCCGACGAACAACACCTGATCTCCTCCAGCTCCGGCGGTACAGCTTCGAGGAGAACCTGAGCGAACTAATGGTCAAGTGCTCAGCCGGCACGTCATCCCATCAGCGGTCAATCCTCCTCGCCGACCAGCAGGGGCACGGTCTGACCCTAGAGCTCCACGCTCAGTTTTCAGGAGTGCTCACCCGCTGGCGGCTGCGGAGCCGAGCGTACGAAGGTTAGCCCGGCCGGATCCCATTAGTTTTCACGCGGCGTCGACACCGTCGCGCCCGCACGGCAGCGGGGACGCAGGGCTTCCTCGATCGCTTTGAGCGACAGGTCGATCCCGGCGGCCTGCTCGATCCAGATGTACGCGCGGAAATGGCACGACACGCCAGGAAGGCGTACATGTTGCAGCTGACGGAACTGTCCCGGAAGTCCCGCCGTCGGCGTACAGATCCGGCTGGATAGGCAGGTGCGCCATGTCAAGTCCCTCCTAGGGATGATGAGCAGGTGCTCCCGCAGGCGTTCTGTCGTAGCCAGGTCGTACTGTTGCGACCCCCGGAGACGGCCGATGGACGCTGGGCGGCAGCAGGGCATCACGGCGCACCGTCCAAGTGGCGTCAGAGAAGGAAGATTTAAGGCAGGTAGATCGTGGAACCAACCGTCTCCGCCGGGCTCGCGAAGGCCCTCGGCTCGGCTGTTGCGCCTATTGCCCGGTTGATCGGCAAGCGCACGGTTCGCTGGCGGGTCGCATGGACGGTCGGACGGCAGGCCCGCAAGAAGGGCATTCGTCTGAAAGCTGGACAACTGCGCAAGTGGCTGGCGTTGCCGGAGGTGCAGAGTCAGCTATCCCGCGGCGGTGCTGAGGTGGCCGAGGCGGTTATCGATGGTCTGGCCGGGCTGCTGGGTGGCAGGGCAGACCAGCGGCGATCCGACGCCGAGCAGGTTCTCATCCTTGTTCTCGCCGCCTTCGTGCGTGCTCACGACCCAGCCACCGCAGCCGCCATCTCCGGGGATTGGCTGACGGAACATACGCGTGTCGCCGCAGCATCCACCCAGGCAGTCGTAGCGGAAGGCAATCGCTCCATCCTCGACCGGATGTCGGCCAGCAACGTGTTCGGGGACCAGGTCAACAAGCTCCAGCCGTGGCGCCGCGACCAAGCCATCGGGATCCGCGGCTCCTGGCCCGACGTTGAAAGGCTGGTCCAGGCCATCGTCACGACCGGCGACCGCGCGGCTCTCCTTCGGCAGTGGTGCGAGCAGCCACCGGACTGGTTCTCCCAAGCACCTGAGCAGGTGGTCTGCTGGCTGGCTGACCTCGCCTGCGATTACGGCCAGAATTCGACAGCGGCGCGCCTGTTCAGGATTGCCGTCGAGCGTGGAGCGTTTCCGGCTGGCTTCTGGAAGGCCCGGCAAGCGATGTGCCTGCCGGAGGACGCCCACGCTGAGGTCGACGAACTGCTTGCCGGCGCTGCAGGGGAACACCCGCTCGCTCAGGCGCTGCTGCTGGTCCACCGCGAGAGCTGGGATCAGTCCGTCAACGTCTTGGATGCGTGGCAGACGACGTCGAACCTCGAAGCGGCGATGCGCCTGCAACTGCTGTCGCGGCTGCACGCTCGAGCTGGCGACACCAACCGGGGAATCACGATCGCGCTCGAGGCTGCCGCCATTGAGGGCGCGAGTGGAGCTGCGCTCCATGCAGCTGAGCTGCTGCTGTACCGGGCGCAGCACGGGACGACGGTCAACCGGCTGGCCGACACCGAACAGGCCGCTGCGCTTGCGATCAAAGCCCGCAACGTCAGGCAATCGTGGCATGGCGACAGCGTTGCGGCGATCCTGGTCGCGGTCAACGCCTACATCCTCAGCGGCAAGGTGGCGCAGGCGCGGGCGCTGATCGAACCGAAGCCGAGCGGTGAAGCTTGGCCTCACGAGGCCGCGGACCCACGGCTGCGACGAGAGAAAGCAGAGCTGCTCGCCGTCGCCGGCGAATACGACGAGGCAAGAGCGTTGGCAGCCGAGCTGGGCACCGCCTTTGTTGTCGCGATGATCGAAGCCGTGAGACTGACCGACACCGCCGACGACACGGCCGCCGCTGCGGCATGGCAGTCCGCCTTGGCCGCCGTGGAGTCCGAACGCGATTTCCTGGTAGCGGTTCGCGGGCTGGCCCACGTCGGGGGCGAACTCCCCGACCTCGCCGAGGTCGAGAAGCAGCATCCGGCGCTGGTCCGTGAGATTCGGGACATCCACCGCACCATGGGTGTCCAGGGCGGAACGATCGAGGCCCTGCGAGCTGGCGCCGCCAACCACGCCGTTCTCGCCGTACTACTCGCAGAGCGGTACGGGAAAGACGGGGAACACCTGCTGGCTGCCGAGGTTCTCAAGGAAGCCGCCCACCGGTGGAACGACCCGGGCATGATGCTCAGCTCGGCGCGTCATCTCCGGACCGCCGAGAAACCGGAAGCCGCAATCCGGGCTGCCGAGCGCGGGCTGACCATGGGCGGACCCGAATGGGCGGGACAGTTCGCTGCGCGAGTCCTCATTTTCGAGATCCACGTTGATGAGGGCTCGTGGGATCTAGCGATCGAGCAGGCCCGCAACCTGGTGGCGCTCGACCCCGACGCCGTGGACGCCCGCTGGGCGCTCATACACTCATTGATCCGGCGCGGCGACAGGGAAGGTGCATGGAACGCACTCACTCCCGACGGTGATCCGGTCGCACCCCGTGATCGGCACGACGCTCTCACCTGGATCGGTTTGGTGGCCCGGCACGACACCAGCACCCAGTTTGTGCCGCGCGCACTGTCCACCATGGCTCGCTGGCCCGAAGATGAGCAGCTGATTGGCGTGTTCATCGCACAGATCTTCTTCGGTCTGCACCGGCAGAACCTATCCGCAACCGACCAAGACCTCGCCGCGCTGCACACGGCCATGTTCGACTACACCGAACGCTTCCCCGACAGCACGGTGTTCCGCAGGATTCCGATCTCGGAAGACGACCCGCTTGGATCCCTCACGCCTGACCTTCGCGCACGCCACGACTCACTTAGCGAAGCGATCGAGGCACTCGACAAGGCAAACCTACCGTTGGGATTCCTGGCCACCACGTTCGACTCGTCGTACACAGAAGCGTCGCTGAAGCGCGGCGCTGGCTTCGTCAACGCCCACGCTCCTGAAGGCGAACCGTACGGCAGCGCCTCGGCATCGGCGGCCCTGAACAAGACCATCGTCATCGACATCACCGCAGCACACACTCTCGCCTTGCTCGACCCGCAGCTGCGTTCGCAGCTCATCTCGTGCTTCGCCCAGGTCCGTGCGACCGATGAGGCCTACCGCGACGCGGTCCGAGGACAGGAGTCACTCGGCATGCGCTCGACCCTGTCGACGGGATGGGATCCTGACGCCGAGCGGCCGACCGTCACGAAGATCGAGCAGTCTGCCGCTGACGCGCTTGCGGAACAGTCCTCCGTGGTCTACTCGATCTTGCACCAGGCTGCCCGGCGCCCGTGGCCCAGGCTCACGATGTTCCCCGACGTGGACCAGAAATTCGAGTGGCTTTCGTCGTTCGATCTGGCGGCCGCAGAACAGATCCCGTTCTGGTGCGACGACCACCGCCTGCGATCGGTCGCCGCCAGCATGGGCGTGCCCACCTTCGGCACCGTCGATCTCATCAGATACCTGCAGAGCAAAGGACACATCTCGCGTCAGCTCCGCGTGGCTGCTGAGGCAGTCCTGATCGCCAACTACTTCACCGACCTCGGATTCGATCGAACGACGTTCGACCTTGCCGCGGCGATCGAGGGCCACATTCCACGCGGGGCGGCATTCGCGCTGACTCGGCCCGCAACCTGGAACGACCCGGAAGCCGCACTCGACTTCATGCTCGCGATGCTGCGGCTCGCGGTGATCAACGGACCCGACCAGGTAGAAGGGTGGGTGTCCGCAACCGCCATCGGATTGGTCCGCATCAACACCGATGACCACGGTGCGAGCGCCAACCTGCGTGTGCTGATGGGCCGGTGCATGGCAGAGCCGTGGATGAACGCCGACCATCTGCTTGGTGTCCTGCGCGGCGTGCGGGCGGGAGTCGCTGAACGCCAACTGGTGACCGACCCATTCGAGGCGGTCGCCGCCAGCATCTACCGCAACCTGGTCGGCCGCCAAGGACATGCGTTCGCCATGTCAATGATGATGGCGCTAGCCGCGCAGTTGACGGAGTCGGACAAGGCCACGATATCCCGGGTAATCCTGACGCACCGCGACTAGCGCGCCTCACCAGGCTTCCTGCACCCTATTGGGTTTTCTGCTTCACGCAGCTGGGAAGCGCTGCGCGGACACGTTTCGGTGCTTCGACGCGGGCCGTGGCAGGACCGGCCATCCCGTGATCAAGCTGAAGAACAGCAGGCTCATGCCGTCCAGCCCTTTAAGACCGGGACATTGCCTGGTAGGCGACCCGCAGCAGATCAATGCGGCGCTCGGAGACGTCAAATCGCCTGTTTCTGCTCCAATCGTTCCATTGCACCATAGGCCTCTCGAAGACGGTCAGTCACATCGACTGCGTTATCAAGGCCAACGCGGACCTGACTCAGGGATACCCGGTGACCGGCGACCCATGAGCTCGCTCGGGCAGCTGCCCTGACCTGGTCGACCGGAGCCTCGACAGCCTGCTCGATGTCATAGGTGACGCTACTCAGGATGACAAACACACAAGCATCGAAGCTCCAGCTCCGAAACGGCGAGAAGACGTGGGTACGCCGGCTGCCGGGCTCGATGACGCGGCACTTGATCTGCAACAAGGTGCCGTCCGCCGCGCGAACGTCCCAGCTCTTCTCCGACTGCGGCGCAAGCTCGCCGCGATAAGCCTTCGCAACGATGGACTCCGCCAGGTCACCGGCAGGGGCATTGCGCGACCTAACAACGCCACGCCGGATCAGCTCCGTGAGGATCCGAGAGTAGAGCTCGAGCAGCTGCCGGACACTCATCGATCGAAGATCAGAATCGGTGGCCGTTTGCACGACGTGACGGTACACCCGCGCGCGTACGAGTTCACCTCGCGAACTCGCTCGGCGGCGGGTGTGATTGAGCACCGGTGCTCAGTATTATCTGCCGGTGCCGGATAAGTTGATCGACATTGTTCGTCGTGAAGGCGTGGGCCATCTTGGTGCCTACTTCACGCCCGGGTCGTACACCGGGCAGTGGTTCGAGACCTTCGCGGGTGGCGGTGATCGTGTCGAGACCCGCGACAGGATCACCGTAGGTGATCTCTATGCGGTGGAGGCGCTCAACGTCCAAGTTCCGTTCGCCGTCGGCAGGGAGCTGATTGACGGCCAGCTATGAAGGGATATCAGCGCACGCTTGCGGAAGATTCCCCATGATGCCGAGCTGGGCACCCCCGGCGCCGACGAGCTCATCGTCGACGGCGGGCACGCCGATCAGGCATGGCAGTTGCTGAATGATCGGAACAAGAAGACGGGTATCGGCTGGGTGATTGCCGGCAACCTGCTGGCTCGCAAGGGGCCCAAGCTCATCCCCGTCTACGACTCGATTGTCAGCTGCCAGTTCGCAGCGCCGACGCACGTTTGGCTGAGGCTGCACGACCGGCTCACCGAGAACGGCGGTGACCTGCGCGCTGCCCTCGGCGAAGTTCGCACGACCTCGGGCGCAGGCGACAGAGTGAGCATCCTGCGGGTCCTGGATATCGTCCTGTGGAGGCGACACGTTAAGAAACACTGGCGGGACAAGCCCACGACGTGTCCGCAGCGTGGGTCCGTGGAGCTCTGATCGGCGCCTCAGGGCGAATGTCCCGCTAAGCCACTCAGCCACTACGTCACGCCGCCTAGCGAGCTGAACGTGGCGAAAGAGGATAGAGCGAACCCGCCTGCCATCTGACGAGACAGCCATCTCCGACCATTCCCCTAGAACAGCGGGAGGATCGTTCTGGGTGGACGGCACACCCGCTCGATGTCTGAAGTCCGGATCGAGCGGGTGTGCCGGCTGTCTACCGGCCGGTGTGGATCGGCTCGACCATCGCCTTAATCATGTCCGCCCGATGCTCCGAGTTGGAAAATAGAAGGACGATGACAGCTCCGGCCACAAGTACGCCGGCGACGGCAATGCGAGTCCGCGGCGACAGGCTCGCCTGAAAGGTTTCGATCTCCACGACGATCTCCTACATGCTTCGGTGACCGAGCTGGAGACAAAAAGACCCAGCTCGGCCATCCATGGACCAATGACAGAGGTTCCGCTCCGACTGGGCGAAATCCTTGTGCTCTG
The DNA here is from genome assembly GCF_016907275.1 of Micromonospora luteifusca. NCBI lineage: Bacteria > Bacillati > Actinomycetota > Actinomycetes > Micromonosporales > Micromonosporaceae > Micromonospora > Micromonospora luteifusca. The sequence goes on along the minus strand of NZ_JAFBBP010000001.1, from coordinate 5,704,099 downwards.
ACCACGCGCTGTGTAGGCATCGCAAATATTCGCTCGTGTTCCGTCTGGTCTCTTTTACAGAAGGCCCGTTCGGTAGTCGGCACCGAAGTTCGCCGCAAAGCATTGACCAGAGGGTCAGACGCCGCCCCGAGGGCTGGCACTTGCCGGACAGCGTAAGCGACCACCACGACCACTGCTGCGAAGGCACGCCGGCCGGCTGCGCAGTCTGTCGCCGAGTCGGTGACAGGGATGGGTTGAGTCATGGCGATGGTGAGTCCTGTAGGCGAACTTTCACCGAGATGGTCGAGGCAGTCATCTCGGCTCCGAACGCCGAGCGGCGCGTCGCTGCCTGGCCACCGGTTACGCGACGTCACCAGTGGGTACTACGACCGGTCCTACCGGCGTCACGAACTGCCGATCAGCGGTAGATCGGCTAATCCGATGCAACGCTGTACGACAAGTCTTACCGGAATCTGCACCGGAGTGAGTAGGCCGAGCCCAGCCCGACTCGACTCAGGTCCGCCGATCAACGACGAGGACAACGCGGTCGGCCAAGCCGGTACCCGGGTCGGCCGACCGCGATGCCGACGTCTACACCCCCTCCCCGATGCCCAGCTGCACCTGGATTTCCTGGGCGCGTTCGGCCGCCGCGCTGGCGCCGTAGTGCCGGGGCATGTCCTCCGAGGTCCAGCCCAACAGCAGCATCAGATCGCCGGTGTTCCCCCCGGCACGCTTCCACTCGTGGGCGAAGTTGTGCCGCCAGCGGTGGGCGTGCACGTTCGCAACGCCCGCAGCGAGACCCAACCGCTTCAGACGAATCCCGAATCTTGATGCCGTTGGCCGCCAACCTCCGCCCACCACGGTCGGCGAGCCACAGATCCGGCAGTTCCGAACCCTTGTGCTTGCCTCGCGCCCGTAGGTAACGGCTGATGGCCCGGGCTGTCTTCGGTCCGAATCGCACCCGGCGGTCCTTGGTGCCCTTTCCGTGGTAGTGGACCGACTCCGTGTTTAGGTCGACGTCATCGAGCAGCAGGTTGCCGATCTCCGACAGAGGCGCTCCGGTGTTGTAGTACAGGCGGATGATCGCCTCGTCACGGAGGTGCGGGAAGGTCTTGCCCTTGCATGCGTCGAGGAGCTTCTTCGTGTCTTCGTCGCGGATGATCGGGATCAGCTTCTGTGGTGTCTTGGGCTGTCGGACCCGATCCATTGGAGAGCGGTCGATGTCCTCCTCAGTCAGCAACCACTTGAAGAACTGCTGCAGACCTTTGTGCTTGTTCAGCGCGGTCGACGCCGACCGGGTCTCGATCATCCACGCCTGAAACGCCTCCGCATGCCCCCGGGTCACCTCGGTGGGGTCCTCCGCGGCGTCGGCGGCATCGGGGTCGGGCGAGTGCTCGGCCAGGTATCGGGCCAACTGCGCCGCAGCGAGGAGGTAGTTGTACCGGGTCGTCTCCGGGTAGTTGCCCGCCCGCAGCGTCCGGTCCCAGTCGCGCAGGTACCCCGCCCAGGTCGCGGACAGGTCGGTGGTGAGCTTGGTGAGGTCCAGTAGAGCCATGTCGGTCACCCGTCGAGTCAAGGGGTCGATAAGCGGCGTGCTCGACCTCGACGAACCACCGTGAACACGAAAAAGAGGGTTTCCACAGGCTCTGACCTGTGGAAACCCTCTCGCTGTCGGGACGGCCGGATTCGAACCGACGACCCCTTGACCCCCAGTCAAGTGCGCTACCAAGCTGCGCCACGTCCCGCCCCCGCGTGGTTTCCCCCGCGACAGCCGCTAAAGCTTAGCGCAGCTGTCTCGGCGTGTTCGCACAGGCCCCACCCGCGTCGCGAGCCAACCGAACCACCGCACACCCCCTAAAGCGTCCTAGGAGGGTGGGGATGCAAAATGCCGGATGGGCCTCGTGGACCCATCCGGCATTTCGAGAGAACAGGGCAGGTCAGCCGTGCGCCTTGCCTCGGCCGCCGGGGCCGAGCTTCTTGCGCGGGCGAACCGAGATCTCGATGGGACTGCCCTCGTACCCGAATTCCTCGCGGAGCTTGCGCTCGACGAAGCGCTGGTAACCGGCGTCCAGCGGGCCGGTGGTGAAGAGCACGAACCGTGGCGGCGCCACCCCGGCCTGCGTCGCGAACAGGATCCGCGGAGCACGACCACCACGCACCGGGTGGGGGGTGGCCTGCACCAGCGCGGTCAACCACTGGTTGAGCTGCGCGGTCGGCACCCGGGTTTCCCAGCTGGCCAGGGCCTTGTTCAGGGCCGGAGCCAGCTTGTCCACCGCGCGGCCGGTCATCGCCGACAGGTTCAGGCGGATCGCCCAGGGGATGCGTCGCAGTTCCCGGTCGATCTCCTTGTCCAGGTAGTACCGGCGGTCGGCGTCGACCAGGTCCCACTTGTTGAACGCGATGACCATTGCCCGGCCGGCCTCGGTCACCATCGACAGGATCCGCTGGTCCTGCTCACTGATCGGCTCGCTGGAATCCAGCAGCACCACGGCCACCTCGGCGGCCTCGATCGCACCGGCGGTGCGCAGGCTCGCGTAGTACTCGGTGCCGCTGGCCTTACCGACCCGCTTACGCAACCCGGCCGTGTCCACCAGCTGCCAGGTCTGACCACCGATCTCGACCAGGCTGTCCACCGGGTCCACAGTGGTGCCCGCCACCGAGTCAACGACCGCCCGATCCTCACCGGAGAACCGGTTGAGCAGGCTGGACTTGCCCACGTTCGGCCGCCCGACCAACGCCACCCGGCGTGGCCCGCGCGGCCGGTTCTCCACGATCGCCGGCGCTTCCGGCAGCGCGTCGAGGATGGCGTCCAGCAGGTCACCGGAACCCCGCCCGTGCAGCGCGGAGACCGTGAACGGTTCACCGAGACCCAGCGACCAGAGCGAGGTCGCCTCCATCTCGATGGAGGTGTTGTCGGCCTTGTTCGCCACCAGGATCACCGGCTTGGCGCTGCGCCGCAGCATCTTCACCGCGGCTTCGTCCACGTCGGTGGACCCGACCATCGCGTCCACCACGAAGAGAACCACGTCCGCGGTGACGACGGCCGTCTCGGCCTGCGCCGCGATGGCCGCGGCCCGGTCCTTCGCGTCCGGTTCCCAGCCGCCGGTGTCCACCACGGTGAACGCCCGGCCGTTCCACTGCGCGTCGTACGGCACCCGGTCACGGGTCACGCCGGGGACGTCTTCGACGACCGCCTGCCGGCGGCCGATGATCCGGTTGACCAGTGTGGACTTACCCACGTTGGGGCGGCCGACCACGGCCACCACCGGCTGCGGGCCGCTCGGTTCCTCGACGGCAACGTCGGGCTCACGCAGCTCGACCCACCCACTGCCCTCGCTACGCTCGCTCATGCCACGCCCCGCTCGGTAAGCAGGTCGCGCAGCCGCGCCACGACCTCGTCGATGCCCAGTTCGGTGGTGTCCAGCACCACCGCGTCGGGTGCCTGCGCCAGCGGGTTGACCTTGCGGGTCGAGTCGAGCCGGTCCCGTCGGGCCAGGTCGGCGGCGGTGGCCGCCACGTCGGCGGCGTCCTCGGCGCTCCGACGGGCGGCACGGGCCGCCTCGGAGGCGGTCAGGAAGACCTTCAGGTCAGCGTCCGGAGCGACGACCGAGCCGATGTCACGACCCTCGACCACGATCCGGCCAACGTTGGCGATCATCTCCCGCTGCCGGGTGACGAGCAGCTCACGAACAGCCGGCACGGCGGCGACGGCCGAAACGGCGCCGGTCACCTCCGGGCCCCGGATGTCCGCGTCCACGCCCACGCCGTCGACGGTCACGGCGTACCCCTGCGGGTGGGTGCCGATGTGCAGCTTGACCTCGCCGGCGACCTTGGCCACCGACGCGGCGTCGGTGAGATCCACGCCGGAGCGCAGCACGGCCCACGTGATCGCCCGGTACATCGCCCCGGTGTCCAGGTAGCGTGCACCGATCGCGACGGCGAGCCGCCGCGACACGGTGGACTTACCCGAACCGGACGGCCCGTCCACAGCGACCACACATCGCCCGGCCCGTACGTTTTCCTCCACCGTGTCCTCCTCAGCCCGTACCTCACGGATCGCCCGGTGATCTGGCGCCGCAAGCGGTTGTCCATCGTCATCAATCATGCCCGGGTCCCTGGCGGACCCGCGCGCGACACCGCCGGAGGCGACCCACGCCACCCCCGCGGCCGCGTCTCGGCCGTTGCGGAGCCTACCGGCTGCCGTACCCCGGATGCCGGGGTCAGTCACCCACCGCGTTGAACAGGGCGGCGACCTCCGCGTTGGTCAACCGCCGGATCCGCCCGGTGCGCAGGTCACCCAGCCGGATGGGCCCGATCGAGGTACGCACCAGCCGGGTGACCGGGTGGCCGACCTCCTCCATCAGCCGCCGGACGATGTGCTTGCGTCCCTCGTGCAGGCTCAGCTCCACCTGGGCGCTTTTGCCGAGCGTGTCCACCACCTTGAACGAGTCGACCTTGACCGGCCCGTCCTCCAGCTCGACCCCGGCCAGCAGCCGCTTGCTCAGGTTGCGCGGGATCGGCCCGACCACCTCGGCGAGGTAGGTCTTCAGCACCTGGTACGAGGGGTGCATGAGCTTGTGCGCGAGGGTGCCGTCGTTGGTGAGCAGCAGCAGGCCCTCGCTGTCCGCGTCGAGCCGCCCGACGTGGTAGACCCGCTGCTCCAGCCGGGCGCCGATGAAGTCGGACAGCTCGTTGCGTCCCTTTTCGTCCGCCATGGTGGTGACCACGCCGCGCGGCTTGTTCATCGCCACATAGACCAGGCGGACGTCGACCTGGAGGCGCTCGCCGTCCACGTGGATCACGGCGGTGGCCGGGTCGACCTTGTCGCCGAGCTTGGCGACCCGCCCGTCCACGGTGACCCGGCGGCGGAAGATCAGGTCCTCGCAGGCACGCCGGGACCCCACGCCGGCGGCGGCGAGCACCTTCTGCAGGCGCTCAGCCCCCTCGAAGACAGGGGCGTCGGGTTTGGGGGAACGGTTATCGGGTCGCATCAGCAAGCTCTTCTACGTCGTCGGGCAGGAAGGGTGCGAGGGGCGGCAGCTCGTCAACGGTGTTCAGCCCGAGCTTCTCCAGGAACAGCGTGGTGGTCCGGTAGAGGAACGCCCCGCTGTCCTGTTCGGTGCCGCACTCCTCGACGAGGCCGCGGGTGACCAGCGTACGGATGACCCCGTCGCAGTTCACACCCCGGATGGCTGAGATTCGCGAACGGGTCACCGGTTGCTTGTAGGCGACCACGGCGAGCGTCTCCAACGCTGCCTGGGTCAGCCGCACCGATTGCCCGTCCAACACGAACCGTTCGACGTAGGTAGCGTATTCCGGCCGGGTGTAGAGCCGCCACCCGCCGGCCGCCCGGCGCAGCTCGAACCCGTGCCCCGCCGCGGTGTAGCTGGCGGCGATCTCGTCGAGCATCGGCCCGACCCGTTCGGCGGGCTGCTCCAGCACCTGCGCCAGGACCAACTCGCTGACCGGTTCGTCGACCACCAGCAGGATCGCCTCCAGGGCACCACGCAACTCGGCGTCGGACAATTCGGGCGCAGGCTCCGGCGCGACGGGCACCCGCCGCCGGCCCGTCGGCTGCCGTCGGGGTACGGCCTGCGCCTCCGCCGCCTCCCCTACGCTGCCGGCCCCGTCCCCACCGGCACCGCCCAGCTCGCCGACAACAGCAGGCTCTGGCGACTCGACGGTTTCCGTCGGCTCACCCGGCTCGTCCGACGATTCCGGCTCCTGCGGCTCTTGCGGCTCTTGCGGCTCTTGCGGCTCTTGCGGCTGAGGATCCGCTCCACGATCTGCCCCAACAACGGGTGAGACACCACCAGCCGCAGCGGTGACGGACGTCTCCGGCGGCACGTCGTCGGCACCGCTGTCGTCAGCGGTGAAGTCGTCAGCGGCACTGTCGTCGGCGGTGGTGGGAGCGGGCGGGCGGGGGCGCTCCCACGGGGGGATCCAGGCGGCGGCCTGATCGGCCAGGGAATCCCCGGTGTCCCGGCGTTCCTCGTCACTCATCCCCAGCACCCTCCGTCGTTCCCGTCCCGTCCGATCCCCCGGCCTCCCCCGACGACACGCTGCCCTCGTCCGGCTCGACAGCCAGAGACTCAACAGCCAAAGGTTCAGCCTCCAGAGACTCGGCCCCCATCGACCCAGCGGCCACCGCCGACTCGGCCGGGGTGCCGGCGTACTCGTCGACGTGCAGGTCGGTGTCGCCGTCGGCCGGGCCGGTCCAGCGCACGGTCAACTCCTCCAAGGCCTGCTCCTGCACGAACGACACCAGGCCCTCCCGATACAACTCCAGCAGCGCGAGGAACCGCGCCACCACCTCCAGGGTCGCCTCGCAGTCGGCGCAGAGCAGCGAGAACGTGGCCGTGCCGGCCCGGCGCAGCCGGGCGCTGATGATCGCCGCGTGTTCGCGGACACTGACCCGGACCATGTGCACGTGGGCGATGGAGACCTCCGGCACCGGTTTCGGGGTCATCGCCTTCACGGCCAGCTTCAGCAGGCGCTGAGGGCCGATGCCGAGCACCAGGTCGGGCAGCGCCTCGGCGTAGCGGGCCTCCAGGCTGACCGCCCGCGGGTACCGACGACCGCCGACCGCCTCCAACTCGGCGATGTGCGCCGCCGCCTCCTTGTACGCCTTGTACTGCAGCAACCGGGCGAAGAGCAGGTCCCGGGCCTCCAGCAGGGCGAGGTCGGCCTCGTCCTCCACCTCGGCGGAGGGCAGCAGCCGGGCCGCCTTCAGGTCGAGCAGGGTCGCGGCGATGAGCAGGAACTCGCTGGCCTCGTCCAGGTCCCAGTCGTCGCCCATGGCCCGGATGTAGGCGATGAACTCGTCGGTGACCGTGTGCAGGGCCACCTCGGTGACGTCGAGTTTGTGCTTGCCGATCAGTTGCAGCAGCAGGTCGAACGGGCCGGTGAAGTTGGCCAGCCGCACCGTGAAACCGGTGGCAACCGGGTCGGCGGGCGGCACACCGTCGACCACGGCCGCAGCGGCGGTCTCGGGCGGGTCGAGGGGTGGCGCGGTCACCGGACGACCGTAGTCCACGAGGCGGGCACCGGGCGTTCCGGCTACCGCTCCGACTGGGCGGCGATCACCTCGCGGGCCAGCTGACGGTAGTTACGCGCCCCGGAGGACGCCGGGTCCATCGTCGTGATGGGGGCACCGGCCACCGTGGACTCCGGGAACTTCACCGTCTTGGTGATGACCGTCTGGTAGACCTTGTCACCGAACGCCTCCACCACCCGCTGCAGGACCTGCCGGCAGTGCGTGGTGCGGCTGTCGTACATGGTGGCGAGGATGCCCTCGAGCTCCAGGTCGAAGTTGAGCCGCTCGCGCACCTTGTCGATGGTGTCCAGCAGCAGCGCCACACCGCGCAGGCTGAAGAACTCGCACTCGAGCGGGATGAGCACGCCGTGCGCGACGGTCAGCGCGTTGATCGCCAGCAGGCCGAGCGAGGGCTGGCAGTCGATCAGGATGTAGTCGTACTCCTTGCGGACCGTGCGCAGCACCCGGGCCAGGGCCATCTCCCGGGCCACCTCGTTGACGAGCTGGATCTCGGCGGCGGAGAGGTCGATGTTGGCCGGCAGCAGGTGCAGCCCCGCGACGTCGGTCTTGATGACGACGTCCTCGGCGATGATGTCGTCCTGCATGAGCAGGTTGTAGATGGACAGGTCGAGGTTGTGCGGGTTGACCCCCAACCCCACCGAGAGGGCGCCCTGCGGGTCGAAGTCGACCAGCAGCACCTTGCGGCCGTATTCCGCCAGAGCCGCGCCCAGGTTGATGGTGGTGGTGGTCTTGCCGACGCCGCCCTTCTGGTTGGCCATCGCGATGATGCGCGCCGGGCCGTGCCGGTCGGTCGGCATCGGCTCAGGGATGGGCTTGCGCATCGTGTAGGCAGCCGGGTCCGCAGGACCCAGGTCCGCGCCGAGCGTGGCCTGCTGCTCGCGGAGCTCCGACGTCCAGGTCTCGGCACGGTCACCGTTGCCAGCCATGTGCTCGTTGCCCCCTCCCGACGACCCACCCGGCGCCGGAGCCGTCCGACGTCCTTCGCGGCGCCGCTGCGCACCCCGGTCGTCTCGCTCCAGGAGGTCCGCGCCGATGCCGACTGTACGCCACCGACCAGCAGGGGGTTCGGCACCGGCCCGGCGTGTCGGAGCCGACCGCGACCGGGGTCAGCCGCGGGCGCGCGGGTGGGCGGTGGCGTACACCTCGCGCAGCCGCTCGACGGTGACCAACGTGTAGACCTGCGTCGTGGTCACCGATGCGTGGCCGAGCAACTCCTGGACCACCCGGACGTCGGCGCCGCCGTCGAGCAGGTGGGTCGCGTACGAGTGGCGCAGGGTGTGCGGGGAGACGGCGGCGGGCCCGTCGACGGGCAGCCCGGCCCGGCCGGCGGCGCCGCGCAGGATGCCCCAGGCGCCCTGGCGGGTCAACGCGCCGCCGCGGGCGTTGAGGAAGACCGCCGGGGTGCCCCGACCGGCGGCGGCCAGGCCGGGACGGGCCCGGACCAGGTAGGCGCGCACCGCGTCGACGGCGTACCCACCGATCGGCACCAGCCGCGCCCGGCCGCCCTTGCCGCGCAGCAGCACGGTGCCCTCGTCGGTGTCCAGGTCGTCCACGGCGGCGCCGACCGCTTCGGAGATCCGCGCGCCGGTGCCATACAGGAACTCCAGCAGCGCCCGGTCGCGCAACGTGAGGGGCGCGTCCTCGCCGGTCGCGGCGATCGGGCCGGCGGTGTCCAGCAGCCGGACCACGTCGTCGACCGGCAACGCCCGGGGCAGCCGGCGCGGTGGGGTGGGTGGGCGGACGTCGCGGCTGGGGTCGGCGCCGGCCAGCCCTTCACGCATGGCGAAACGGTGCAGACCGCGTACCGCGCTGGCCGCGCGGGCGGCAGAGGAGACCGCCAGCGGCGGGTGCGTGTCGTCGCCGGTGCGCAGCCGCGCCAGGTGCGACTCGACGAGGCCGGCGCCGACCGACGCGAGGTCGGCGACGCCGGCATCGGCCAGGGTCGCGAGATAACGGTCCAGATCCCGGCGGTACGAGGCGAGCGTGTTCGCCGACAGACCACGCTCGACGGTGAGGTGGTCGAGGTAGCCGCGCACGGCACGGCGCAGGGCCGGCGTGGGCTGTTCGCCCACGCCGGCGCCGTCCGTGCTGCCGGTCAGCCCGCCGCCGCTCAGGCCAGCGCGTCGGCCAGCGGGAGCACGTCCATGCCGTGCGCCTCGGCGACCGGGCCGTAGGTGACGTGGCCGTCGTGGGTGTTCAGGCCCAGGCCCAGCGCCGGGTCGCGGCGCAGCGCCTCACGCCAACCGTGGTTGGCCAACTCCAGCGCGTACGGCAGGGTGACGTTGGTCAGGGCGTACGTGCTGGTGTTCGGCACTGCGCCGGGCATGTTCGCGACGCAGTAGAAGATCGACTCGTGCACCTTGTAGACCGGGTCGGCGTGGGTCGTGGGGTGCGAGTCCTCGAAGCAGCCGCCCTGGTCGATGGCGATGTCGACGAGCACACTGCCCGGCTTCATCCGGGAGACCAGCTCGTTGGAGATCAGCTTCGGGGCCTTCGCACCGGGCACCAGCACCGCGCCGATGACCAGGTCGGCGTCGAGCACCGCCCGCTCGACCTCGTACGCGTTGGACGCGACGGTCTGCAGGTGGCCACGGTAGATGGCGTCGGCCGACCGCAGCCGGGCGACGTTCTTGTCCAGCAGCAGCACCTCGGACTGCAGGCCCAGCGCGATCGCGGCGGCGTTCAGACCGGAGACGCCGGCGCCGATGACCACGGTCTTGGCCGCGTAGACCCCGGAGACACCACCGGGCAGCACACCGCGCCCGCCGCCGGTACGCATCATGTAGAAGGCGCCTACCTGCGGGGCGAGCCGGCCGGCCACCTCGGACATCGGGGCGAGCAGCGGCAACGACCGGTCGGGCAACTCGACCGTCTCGTACGCGATGCCGGTGACCTTGCGGTCGATCAGCGCGTCGGTGCACTCCTTGGAGGCGGCCAGGTGCAGGTAGGTGAAGAGCACCTGCCCGGCACGCATCCGGTGGTACTCCTCGGCGATCGGCTCCTTGACCTTGAGCACCAACTCGGCGGTCTCCCACACCTCGTCGGCGGTGGCGAGGATCTTCGCGCCGGCGGCGGCGAACTCCTCGTCGGTGATGCTGGAGCCGACCCCGGCACCGGCCTCGACGAAGACCTCGTGACCGCCGCGGGTGAACTCGTTGACGCCCGCTGGCGTGATCGCCACGCGGTACTCGTGGTTCTTGACCTCGCGTGGGATTCCGACCTTCACGATGCAGACACCTCTCTTCGGGGCTGCTCACCCCCGACTGCTCGGTGCCGCAATGGCCCCTTTGCCACCGCGGTCCACCGGTCCCGCCGGCGGCAGTCTAGGCGCGTCCGGTGCCGCCGCGAGCCAGCACAGTGGCATCCGGTGCCCGGGTGTCCTGACGGAGTGTCAGGGCAGCACCCGGATTCGCCGGTGGATCACCGCCTCAGCCGTCCGCACACTGTTGCACCACTATCGTCCCATCTACTGGGTGGCGGTGCGGACAGCGCAAGACTCGATCACTAATGTGTCCGCGCATGACCACTCCTCCATACCAGCCCGGGTACCCCCCGCCCGGATACCCCCAGGGCCTTTCCGACAAGAGCAAGGTCGTCGCGGGCATCCTGGGCATCCTGCTCGGCACCTTCGGCGCCGGTCGGTTCTACACCGGACACACCAAGATCGCGATCCTCCAGCTCGTGGTGAGCCTGGTGACCTGCGGCTTCGGCGCCCTCTGGGGCCTGATCGACGGCATCCTCGTCCTGGTCAACGGCGGCACGGACGCACAGGGCCGCCCGCTGCGCGACTGACCGACCACACCGACGACAGAGGGGCCCCGCGATCGACCGCGGGGCCCCTCTGTGCGTACACCCTCGCCGGTGCGGACCGGCGACGTTGCTCAGCGTGGCAGCGGCGCGTCCGCCCGACGCAGCGCCGACCAACCGGTGTCCCGGGCGCGGGCCGCGGCCAGCAGCCCGGCCACCGCGGACGCGTTGGTGATCTCACCGGCCAGGACCATGGCGACTGCCTCGTCCAGGTCGATCCGGACGACCTGGAGGTCGGCCTCCTCGTCGCGGCGCTCGTGGCGCTCGTCGGCCGGCACGTCGCCGAGGTCGCGGGCCAGGAACACCCGGACGATCTCGTTGGTGAACCCCGGCGAGCTGTGCAGGTCCACAAGCACGTCGACCCGCCCGGCGGTGAGGTCGGCCTCCTCGGCCAGCTCCCGTAGGGCCGCCGCCGGCAGGTCCTCGCCGGAGACGTCCATCAGCCCGGCGGGCAGCTCCCACAGGTGCCGCCCGACCGGGTGCCGGTACTGCCGGATCAGCACCACCTGGCCGGCGTCGTCGAGCGCCACCACGGCCACCGCCCCGACGTGCCGGACGAGGTCCCGCAGTGCGGTCCCGCCGCCCGGCATGGTCACCTCCTCGGTGACCACGTCGAAGATCCGCCCCCGGTAACGCTCCTCGCGGGAGCGCACCTCGTAGCGGTGCTCAAGGTTGCTCACGAGGTGGACGCGGCCTTCGTCGCGGCGCCGTTGCGGGCGGCCTTGCGCGTCGTCGGGGCCTCCGCCGCCACGTCCAGGTCGACCGGCAACTGGTCGGCCTGCGAGTACGCCACCGCGGCCTTGACGAACGACGCGAACAGCGGGTGCGGACGGGTGGGGCGGCTCTTCAGCTCCGGGTGTGCCTGGGTGGCCACGAAGAACGGGTGCAGGCCCCGGTCCAGCTCGATGAACTCCACCAGCCGGCCGTCCGGTGAGGTGCCGGAGATGTGCAGACCCGCCTTGGTCAACGCGTCCCGGTAGGCGTTGTTCACCTCGTACCGGTGCCGGTGCCGCTCACTGATCTCGGTGCTGCCGTACGCCTCGGCGACGATCGAACCCTCGGTCAGCGTCGCCGGGTACGCCCCGAGCCGCATGGTGCCGCCCAGGTCGCCCTTGCCGGCGACGATGTCCTCCTGGTCGGCCATGGTGGCGATGACCGGGTGCGCGGCCTGCTCGTCGAACTCCAACGAGTTGGCGCCGTCCAGGCCGGCCAGGTGCCGGGCCACGTCGATGGTCATGCACTGCAGACCGAGGCACAGGCCGAGCAGCGGGATGCCGTTCTCCCGGGCGTACCGGGCGGTGCCGATCTTGCCCTCGATGCCGCGGACGCCGAAGCCGCCGGGGATGAGGATGCCGTCCACGCCGGCCAGGGCCGCCGCGGCGCCGGCCGGGGTGATGCACTCGTCGCTGGGCACCCAGCGCAGCTGCACCCGGGCCCGGTGGCCGAACCCGGCCGCCCGGATCGCCTCACTGACCGACAGGTACGCGTCGGGCAGGTCGACGTACTTGCCGACCACCGCGACGGTGACCGTGTGCCGGGGCCGGTGCACCCGCTCCAGCAGGTCGTCCCAGTTGGCCCAGTCCACGTCCCGGAAGGACAGGCCGAGCCGACGCACCACGTACGCGTCGAGCCCCTCACGGTGCAGGACCTTCGGGATGTCGTAGATGCTCGGGGCGTCCGGGGCGGCGACGACCGCTTCGGTGTCCACGTCGCAGTAGAGCGACAGCTTCTCCTTGAGCTTCACCGGGATCTCCCGGTCGCACCGCAGCACGATCGCGTCCGGCTGGATGCCGATGTTGCGCAGCTGCGCCACCGAGTGCTGGGTCGGCTTGGTCTTCAGCTCCCCCGACGGCGCCAGGTACGGCACCAGCGAGACGTGCAGGTAGAAGCAGTTGTCCCGGCCCAGGTCGTGGCGGACCTGGCGGATCGCCTCCAGGAACGGCAGCGACTCGATGTCGCCGACCGTGCCGCCGACCTCGGTGATCACCACGTCGGGGAGCTGGCCGTCCTCGTCCGGGTCGGCCATCGCCAGGATCCGCGACTTGATCTCGTTGGTGATGTGCGGGATGACCTGGACGGTGTCGCCCAGGTACTCACCCCGGCGCTCCTTGGCGATCACATCGGAGTAGATCTGGCCGGTGGTGACGTTCGCCTTACCGGACAGCGCCCGGTCCAGGAAACGCTCGTAGTGCCCGACGTCGAGGTCGGTCTCGGCGCCGTCCTCGGTGACGAAGACCTCACCGTGCTGGAACGGGTTCATCGTCCCCGGGTCGACGTTCAGGTAGGGGTCGAGCTTCTGCATCACCACGCGCAACCCGCGCGCGGTCAGCAGGTTGCCGAGGCTGGAGGCGGTGAGGCCCTTACCCAGCGAGGAGGCAACGCCCCCGGTGACGAAAATGTGCCTGGTCGTCCGTGCTGATGGGGCCAAGGCCTGCTCCCGTGTCGTCTGTCGCGGTCATGCAGACCGCCGTGCTTGATCAACAAAGTGATCACGCGATCCACGGGATTTGACGGTAACACCTCCCGGGCGGGTACCCGCAGGCCGCACCCGGCTGCGACACCGCTGGGCCACCCGGAGGAGGCCCGACGCTCAGGAAGCGGCAACCTCGTTCGATGATCGGGTGACCTGCCGGGGCGGCACCGGCACCGTCGGCGCGGCGTCCGGCGTCGACCCGCTCCCGGTCGGCCCCGCCGGGTCGGTCGACCCGCTCGCGGTCGGCTCCGCCGGGCCGTCGTCGGTGTCGGTGTCGGTGTCGGTGTCGGTGTCGACCGGAGCCTGCGGCGGCGCGACCGTCTCTGGTGCGCCCGCGGGCGGGCCGCTGATCGGACGGGGGTGGACCGCGCCCAGCGGCCCCCCACCACCGGTCGGACCGCCACCCCCGGCGGCCGGGCCAACCCCGCCCGTGCCCGAGTCGTCGTCGGCGTCATCCGCCCGGGAGCGGCCCGCCACGGGGCGGGTCCGGTCGGCGGCGTGCCCGAGGACCCGCAGCGACGCCAGGGCGGCCATCGGCACCACCAGCGCGGCGGCAGCGCCCATCACGTCCAGCGCCGCACCGTCGAGCACACCACCGAGCACCGCGGCGACCACGGTGCCGGCCAACGCGGCCCGGACCGCCGGGTAGATGCCGAACAACCGCATCAGCCCACCCCACGGCTGCAACAGGGCGAACCACACCAACAACCCACCGGCCAACGCCAGCACGGTCAGCGGGCTGTTGACCAACGTCTCGAAATTCTCCGTGCTGGATCGGTGCACGGTGAACCCGCCGGTGCCGTCGCTGAGCGCGGACAGGAACCGACCCAGGCTGCCCCGCTCCGCCGCCGGGCGGCGCAGATCCACCACGGCGAAGCCGATGCCGACCGCCAGGGCGGCCATGCTGGCCCAGGCCAGCCGGCTGATCGTCAACCAGCCGCCGGCGCTGATCACGGCGGCGACGCTCACCCCGGCGGTGAGCGCGATCGCCCCGACCGGGTCGGCACCCAGGTACGGGCTGCCGACCACCACCACGGCGAGGCCACCCACGGCCACCATCACCGCCGGCCGCCAGCTGCGGTGCACCCGTTGCGCGAGCCAACCCCCGGTGAGCAACGCGCCCGCGAGGAACACGCCCAGCCCTACCGTGCTCAGCCCGGCGTAGCGGCCACCCTGCAACGCGGAGTAGCCCACCACGCCGTTGAGTTGCAGGCTGGCCCCGGTGAGCACGTCCAGCCCGACGACGAGTGTGGTGAGACCGGCCACCGCACCCACCGGGCCGAGGGTGCCCGCGTACCCGGGGGCGAACCGCACCGCCGCGGTGCCGGCGGCCACCAGCAGCGCGGTCACCCCGGCGAAGATCCATCCAGGGTGCCCGCCCCGCCACCAGGGCACCGCGTCGGCCAGCAGCGCCGCCGGGATCGTCAACGCCGCGGCGACCAGCAGCACCTCCACCACTGCCACGATCCGCCCGGAGACAGGCGTCGGACCGGCCGGCCCGGCGTGCGGGCGGGCCCGGCGCAACAGCGGCAGGATCGCCAACGCCAGCAACACCTGCACGACGGCGAGCAGCGTGAAGAACCTGCCGGAGATGCGCCGCTGGGCGGACGCCTCCCGGTCGGCGTCCCCCGGGGCGTCGATCGCGTCGGCCAGGTCGCTGGGGCGACCGCCGGTGCTGAGCGCCGGACGGCCGAGGAAGAGTCGCTCCGGCATCGGCCGGCCCAGCGCCGCCAGCGCCGTCGGCGCGAGGTCGACAAGTTGCAGATACCCGTCCCGGCCGGTGCTGGCCGAGGTGAGCCACCCCCGCTCCCAGCCCGGCCCGTCGGCGACCGCCACGTGCAGCCGCGACGGCTGGGCGGTATCGGAGATCCCCGCGACCAGCACCAACGACCGTGGTGGCCGCGCGGCCAACACCCGGGCCAGTTGGGCGTCCGCCGCCCGGGCCTCCTCGGCGCGCGACGCCGGGTCGGTCCCCTCGACCGTGCCGAGGTCGACGATGCTCAGGACGCATGAGCCGAGCAGCGTCCGCGGGTCGGCCGGCAGGGCAGACGCGTACCGGTCGACCCGGCCGAACGGTCGGGCTGCCGCCACGGCCGCACCCGGGCCCACCGCGACGGAGCAGCGGACCGACTCCGACAGCGATCCGGGCACGGCACCCCAGGATAGGCGCTGCTGGTTGTACTGCACCACGCTCTCCTGGTCGGGCAGGTTCGCGCCGATGCCGTCGGGTTGTTCCACCGCCACGCCGGCCGGCGGGCACCCATCGGCGACCCGGCTGCCGTTCCACGCGGCGAAGCTGCCCGCACCCAGAGTCAGCCAGCCGTCCACCGGGCAGGTGGGTCGGTGCGCGGACCGCACCGACAGCGAGCCGATCGACCCGTCCTGGGCCATCCGCCACAACGTCGGGGTGCTCTGCGGATCCACGTCCTCCCAGCGCAACCCGGCGACCCCGGCGAGCACCACGAAGTCGGCGGTGCGTTGCGGGACGCCCCGGGGTGGGCGGGCGGCCAGCGCGGTGACACCCAGCGCCACCACGAGCACGGTCAACAGGGCGGGGGCGATTCGGCGCAGCATCACCGGTGTCCCGTTCTCGGGGCGTCGGAGTCCGGCGCGTCCGCCGGACCGGTGCGGTCCGCAGCCACCTCGGCATAGAGGGCGGCCAGCGTGGCCACCGTGTCCGTCTCGGTCGGCCACGTCGCCGCCCGTTCGGCGCCGCGGCGGCCCAATTCGGCGCGGGCCGCCGGATCGTCCAGCAGCGCGCGCACCGCGGCATCGACCGCGTCCACGTCGCCGGCGGGAACCAACGTGGCAGCGTCGCCGACCAACTCCGGCAGCCCACCAACCTCGGTGGCCACCAGCGGTACGCCGGCGCGCAGCGCCTCCTGGGCGAAGAGTTGCCGAGCCTCCCAGTCGCTGGTCACCACCGCGAGGTCGGCGCCGGCGAGCAGGTCCGCCACGTCGGTGCGGTGCCCCAGCAGGGTCACCGGAGCGCGGGCCGCGGACGTCCGGGCGGCCAGCGGCAGATAGGCCGGCCCACTGCCGGCGATCACCACGACCGGCGGCGGGGTACGCGTACGCCAGCGGGCCGCCGCGTCGATCAGCACGTCGTAGCGCTTCTGCGGGTGCAGCCGGCCGACCGAGAGGATCAACGGCTGGTCCGGGCGTACGCCGAACTCGGCGCGTACCGCCGCCGGGCGTCGACGGGGCGGGGGCAGCGTCGGCGCGGCGACCGGGGCGAGCCGGGCGTCGGCGGCGCCCAGCGCGGCAGCGCGTCGCACCAGGTCCGCGGAGGCACCGAGGGCCACCCGCGCACCCCGGGCCACCACCCGCTCCACGAATCGGGACACCCCGCCTCGCAGTCCGCCCGCGAGCACCGCGTTGTGCCAGGTGACGATCAGCGGGGCGACGGGACGGGCCAGCACGGCGACCAACCCGGCCCGCAGACCGTGCGCGTGCACCACGTCGACGTGGGCGGCGGAGAGCACCCGACGCAGGGCGAGCACCGCCCGGGCGTCGGCCGGCGTCGGGCTGGCCGGGATCTCCACCGGCTCGAACCGCGCACCGACACCGACGAAGTCGAACTGCTCCTGAGTGGCGGCGGGCCCGCAGACCAGGACGGTGGCGCCGCCCGCGACGAGGCCACGAGCCACCGAACGGACGTGCTGGCCGACCCCGCCGGTGCTGGACGCGAGCACCAACGCGACAGTGCCCGACCAGCCGGCAGGCAGACTTGCCTCGCTCATCGAGTCGCCGTCTCCTTCCCGTCGCCCCGCTCCGGGGAGCCCGCAGCGGGCGTCGGCGCGCCACCCCGTGGCCCTCGCCGGCGCAGACGCCGCAACACCCCGGCGAGCAGTGGCTGTACGTCGCGCCGGTCGACGAACCAGACCACGGCGAGGAACACAACCCCCACCAGAACCCCGGACAGCATGCCCTGACCGAACGCCACCACCATCGTCGGGGTGCCGCCGCCCGGCGTGTCGAGCCAGCGGGTGAGGCCCAATCCGGCGAGCGCGGCGAGCACACCAGCGAGACCGCCGGCCGCCCCGGCCCGTGCCGCGCCCGCGAGGGCGCGACGGCCGGCGCTGCGCAGCACCGCCAGGAGCAGCAGGGCGCCGAGCACCAGCATCCCCACCGAGTTCGCGGACGTCACCGCGAGCACCCGGTCGGCGGTGGGTAGCAGCACCGTCAACGGCACCGCCACGGCCGGAACGACCAGCCAGCCCAGGGTGATCGCCACGGTCGCCGGCCGGGTGTCGCCCCGCGCGTACAGCGCGCGGGACAGGACCGCGAACAGTCCGTAGCCGAGCAGGCCCGGCGCGAACCCGGTGATGGCCGCCGCGGTGGACGCCGGATTACCCGGGTAGAACAGGGCGGCGATCGGCTGCGCGGTACCGATCAGTGCCGCGACGCCCAGGCAGCTGAAGAGCAGCACGCCACGCACCGTGCCGGAGAGGGTCCGTCGGTAATCGTCCTCGTCACCGGCGGCGCTGGCGGCGGCCAGCGTGGGATAGGCCGCCACCGCCAGCGGTACGGCGAGGACCGCCCACGGCAGCAGGAAGATGGCCTGAGCCAGGTTGAACACCTGCGGGGATCCGGTGGGACCGCCGGAGACACGGTTGAGGACCACCAGCAGCGCGACCTGCTGTGCCGCCACCGTCACCGCGCCGGCCGTGGCGAGCCCACCGATGCGCGCCCGCACGTCCCCGGTGAAGGCGTAGCCAAACCGGGGTCGCAGCCGCAGCCGGCGCAGCGGGATGATCAGCGACAGGGACAGCACGACCACGCCCAGGGTCGTGCCGCCGGAGAGGAGCAACTCGCCGTCGCGGCCAACCTGGGCCACCGACACGCCCCGCCCCTGCGCGGCACCGAATGCCACATAGACGACGACCACGGTGAGGCTGGACAGCAGCGGCGCGATGACGGGCCAGGCGAAGCGCCGGTGCGCCTGGAGGACGCCGGTGAGCACGATGCCGATCCCGTAGAGCGGCAGCTGGGGGGCGAACACCCGCAGCATCCGGGCACCGGCAGCGAGTTCCGACGCGGAGCGCCCATCGCTGATCAACGAGATGATCGGATCGGCGAACAGAACGACGAGCACGGCGAGGGGAACCAGCAGGCTCACCGTCCAGGTCAGCAGGGCCCCTGTGGTGGCCGCCACTGCTCGCCGATCCCCCGCCGCGACCGCGCCGGCCAACAGCGGTACGACCAAGCTGGCCAGTGCCCCGCCGGCGACGATCTCGAAGACGATGTTCGGAACGGTGTTCGCGATGACGTACATGCCGCCGAGGTCACTCTGCTGCACGACCCAGGTGAACACGGCGGTGCGGCCGAAGCCGGCGAGTCGGCTGGCCACGGTGAGGACGGCGATGAGCGCGGCTGCTCCGGCCAGCCGGCCGGCGCCGGCGAGGGGTGCCGGTCTGGTCACGTCAGTCGGCGCGTCGGCCCAGTGCGTCGAGCTCGCGCAACCCCGGCGTCCGCTGGATCACCGCGGTGAAGCTGACCTTCTCGCTGGCGGCGGTCAGGCCGGCGAGCACGGCGAGCAGACCGGCCCGACCGAGCGGGCCGGTGCGGGCGGCGAGCGCGACGCCGAGCAGCGCCCCGAGGGCGTTCGCGCCGCTGTCGCCGAGCATCACGTCCTCGGCCAGGTCGTCGCGGAGCAGGCCGGCGGCGGCTCCGGCCGCGCCGGCGGCGATCCCGCCGTGCGGGCCGCCGGTCAGCGGCGCGGCGAGCAGCAGCCCGGACTTGATGGCCCGGCCGGGCCGCAGGTCGAGCAGGTTGAGCAGGTTGGCGGTGCCGGCGATCACGCCGGCGCCGAGCAGCACGTCGACGCCCCGGCCAATGGCACCGTGGCGCTGCCGGCGCGGGTGCGCGGCGACCCGCGGGTCGGCGGCGAGCAGCGCGGCGGCACCCAGCCCGGCGGCACCCACCCCGACGACCTTGACCAGGCCCGCGGTGACCCGCCCCTCGCGCAGCGCGGCGAGGTGGCCGGCGAAGCCCTTGGCGGTCTTCTGCTCCGGCCGGGCGCCGACCACGTCGTCGTACAGCCCGACGCCACCGGCACCCAGGCCGGCGACCAGGGCGGCCCCACCGGCGGCCCCGCTGGTGGCACCGAAAGCGCCAGCGGCGGCCGCACCGGCGGCGAGCGCCGGCCCGGCGGCCAGGGTCACCGTGCGGCCGCGGAAGTTCGTGCGTTCCAGCGTGGGCCCGGCCGGGGAGGTACGCACCTCGCGCAGCGCGTACCGGGCCGCCGCGGCGCCGGCACCGGCGAGCAGCAGCCGGCCCAGCGTCCTCACGCCGCCGCCCTGCGGTGCCTCAGCGTCGCGTGCCGCGCACGCGCCGCCTCGTCGGTTACGGACACGGGGGTACGTCGTTCGCTCACTGGGGCAGTCTAGGCAGCAGGGACGCGGCGTTGTCGCCGACGCCGTACTGGCCGGCCTTCTTCTCGGTGAGTTGCTGCACCAGAGCGAGGCTGGTGACCAGCTGACCCTGGACGGTGTTGGCGTTGTCGACCGTGGAGATGGTCTGGGCGAGCACCGGGTCACCGCGGACCACGGACACCAGGTTGCCGCCGGCGGAGCCGTTCCCGGCCACCACGATCGACCCGGTACGGTCGAACTGCTCGGCGATCTTGACGACCGACTCGTCCCGCTTCTCGGAGTCCTTGTCGACGTACGGCTGACCGCTGACCACGACGACCGCCTCCGCCGAGCCGGTGACCTTGTTGTTGTCGGTGGTCAGGTACCCGGCGTTGTTGTACGCGGCGAGCACCGCCCGCCGGTCGGCGTCGCTGACCGGTGTGGTGCCCTGGGCCCGGTCGAGCAGGACACTGGCCAGCAGCGCGCTGGAGGTCTCCACCCCGTGCCCGTTACCCGGCAGGCCGGTGGTCTGCGCCGTCGGGCGGGCGGCGGTGACGGCCAACTCCAGCAGGTTGGAGTTGTTGTCCGGGTTGATGAGTTTGTCCTGCAGGTCGACGCGGCCCGTGACGGTGGCGCCGGCCTGCTGGAGCTTCTTGAGCACACCCTCGGTGTGGTCGCGCCCGTTCGGCAGGGTGAGCACCAGCACACGCCGCCCGGTCAGGGTGCCCGGGAGGACGACCTCTGACATCTCCTCGGCGAACTCCTCTTCCAGCCCGAGCTGCTTCTCCATGTTGTTGACCTGCTGGCGCCAGTACTGGTTGTCCTTTCGCAGCCCGGTGACCTGTCCCTCGAGCGAATCGGCGACCGGGCCGTTGAGGGCGGCCGTGCCGACCACCAGGCCGATCGCCAGAGCTAGGAAGACCGCGGTGAGGGACACCACGTGGTAGCGGAAGTTGATCACGCTTGCAGCCTCTTGATCGGTCGGGAACTAGAAGAGCCGGTACAGCTGGAACACGAAATTGTCCCACCACTCGGCGACCACGCCCAGGTACGCCTTCCCGACGGTCGAGACAGCCACCGCGGACGCCATCGCCGCGATCGCCGACAGCACCAGCAGCAGCAACGACGAACCGGAGATGCTCTGCCGGTAGAGCCGGCTCACACCCTTGGCGTCGACCAGCTTGCCGCCGACCTTCAGCCGGGTCAGGAACGTCGAGGCCATACCGCCGCGACCCTTGTCGAGGAATTCGACAAGCGTGGCGTGGGTGCCGACCGCGACCAGCAGCGAGGCGCCCTTCTCGTCGGCGAGCAGCATGGCCAGATCCTCGCTGGTCGCCGCGGCCGGGAAGGTCACCGCCGGGACGCCGAGGCCGTTGACCCGGGGCAGGCCGGGCGCCCGCCCGTCCGGGTAGGCGTGCACGATCACCTCGGCGCCGCAGCGCAGCACGTCGTCGGTGACCGAATCCATGTCCCCGATGATCATGTCGGGGGTGTACCCGGCCTCGACCAGCGCGTCCGCGCCGCCATCGACACCGATGAGCACCGGCTTGAACTCCCGGATGTACGGGCGCAGCACGTCCAGGTCGGCCTTGTAGTCATAGCCGCGCACCACGATCAGACAGTGCCGACCCTGCATCTGGGTCTCGATGTCCGGCACGCCCACACCGTCGAGCAGCAGGTCGCGCTCCTGGCGCAGGTAGTCCATCGTGTTGGCGGCGAACGCCTCCAACTGCACCGACAGACCCTCCCGGGCGTCAGCCATGGCCTTCGCCACCGACTCGGCGTCCTGCAGGCTCCCGTGGGCCACCGGCTCGTCCCCGGCGAAAACCGTGTTGCCCTCGATGCGCACCTGATCGCCCTCGCGGACCTGCTCGAAGACGCCCTCCCCCAGGTCGTCGAGGAGCGGAATGCCAGCGGCGATCAACACCTCCGGACCGAGGTTCGGGTAACGGCCGGAGACCGAGGGCTTGGCGTTGAGCACCGCCGCGACACCGACAGCAACCAACGAATCGGCCGCCACCCGGTCCAGATCGACGTGGTCGATCACCGCGATGTCACCGGGGCGCAGCCGGCCGACCAGGCGTTTCGTCCGGCGATCAAGGCGCGCGGTGCCGAGGACTGTGCCCGGGTCGGAGCTCCGGTTCCGGCGCAACGTGGGTAGACGCATCGTGACCATCCTGGCATGTGAGGCAGGCTTTTCTGTCGCGACATGCCTGAGCAGGGCCGCCTACCCAGGGAAGCACACGTCGGCACAAGCCGTTGTGCTTGCGCTCACAATACGCGGCGTCACAGCCGCCTCTCCTTGGCGGCCACCGCCAGAAGCTCCTCAGCGTGGGCGATACCCAGATCCGAATCGGGCAAACCTGCCAGCATGCGCGCCAACTCCCGGGCCCGCTCGGTGTCCTCCACCACCCGCACCCCGCTGGTCGTCACCGCGCCGCCAGTGTCCTTCGCCACCACCAGGTGCCGGTCGGCGAACGCGGCCACCTGCGGCAGATGTGTGACGACCAGCACCTGGTGACTGCGCGCCAGCCGGGCCAGCCGCCGGCCGATCTCCACCGCCGCCTGACCGCCGACCCCCGCGTCGACCTCGTCGAAAACCAACGTGGGCGGGCCACCCGAACCGGCGAAGACCACCTCGATGGCAAGCATCACCCGGGACAACTCACCACCGGAGGCACCCCGCTGCAACGGCAACGACGGCGCTCCCGGGTGAGCCAGCAACCGCAGCTCCACCTCGTCACCACCGTCGGGCGTGACACCCACCTCGACGCCGTTGACCGACAACGTCGGCTCGGCCCGCCCGGCCGGGCGCGGCAGCACCGCCACCTCGATCCGCGCGTGGGGCATCGCCAGACCGGCCAGCTCGACGGTGACCTGATCGGCGAACCGGATCGCCGCCTCCTGCCGGGAGACCGACACCCGCCCCGCCAGGTCGGCCACCTCGACGGCGAGCCGCTGACCGTCGCGCTCCAACTCGTCGAGCAGATCGTCGGAGGTGTCCAGATCGGACAGTCGGGTGCGCGCCCGATCGGCCCAGGCGATCACCCCGTCGACGTCGTCGGCGTACTTGCGGGTCAGCCCGCGCAGCGCCGCCCGCCGCTCGTAGACGTGCTGCAACCGGGCCGGGTCCGCGTCGAGCGTCGCCAGGTACGCCGACAGCTCCGCCGACACGTCGGTGACCAGCGTCGCCGCCTCCTCCAGGCGAGCCGCCAGCTCACCCAGCGCCGGGTCGGTGCCAGACTGCGCCTCCAGCGTCCGTCGGGCGGTGCCGAGCAGCGCCGCCGCGTCCGGTGTCTCGTCGGCGACCTCCGCACCGCCCGCCACACACTGCTGCGCGATCTGCGCGGCCGTCCGCAGCCCTTCGGCGTGCTCCAGCCGCTGCGCCTCGGTCTTCAGCTCGTCATCCTCACCGGGCTGCGGATCGACCCGGGTGATCTCGTCCAGGCCCAGCCGCAGCAGGTCGGCCTCCTGGCTGCGCTCGCGGGCATTGCGCCGCCGGTCGGCCAGGTCGTCGACCACCCGCCGCCACCCGGTGTACGCCTCACGCAACGCGTCGAGCAGCTTCTCGTGCCCGGGGCCGGCGAACCGGTCCAGGGCGGCCCGCTGCTCGGCCGGGCGCAGCAACCGCAGCTGGTCGGACTGACCGTGCACGGCCACCGCCTGCTCGCCGACCTCACCGAGCATCGACACCGGCATGCTCCGGCCGCCAACATGGGCGCGCGAACGCCCCTCCACCGTCACCGTGCGGCTCAGCAGCACCGAGCCGTCCTCGTCCGGCTCGCCACCGGCCTCGGTGATCCGGGCGTGCACGGCGTCGGCGACCCGCCCCTGCAGGCGCAACCGCCCCTCCACCACCGCCCGGCCGGGCTGGGCCCGGACCCGCCCGGCGTCGGCCCGACCACCGAAGAGCAGGCCCAGGCCGGTCACCACCATCGTCTTACCCGCACCGGTCTCGCCGGTGATCACGTTCATGCCGCCGGTCAACGGCAGCGTGGTGTCGTCGATGACGCCGAGTCCGGTGATGCGCAGCTCTTCCAGCACAGCCACCGACAGTAGACGCGAGGCCCGACAGTTGACCAGCCGACGGGCCCGGGTGCGCCCGACACCCCACCGACGTACAGTTCTGCCCCGTGTTGGACGTGATCGGCCTGACCACGGCTGAGGAGGAGCTCTACCGCTGCCTGCTCCAGCTCACCACGGCCCGCATCGACGAGTTGGTCCGTCGCCTGGACCGGCCCCGCGAGCAGGTCGTCGCGCAGGTCGAGGCGCTGCGCGCCAAGGGCCTGGTGCAGCCCACCGACAACGATCCGAACGCACCGCTACGCCCGACCGCCCCGGACGTCGCCCTCGGCGGGGCGCTGCTGCGCCGCCAGGAGGACCTGGAGGTGGCCCGCCGGCGGGTCACCCAACTGGCCGAGGAGTACCGGTCCGGGCTTCGGCGCCACGACGTCGACCACCTCGTGGAGGTGATCACCGGCGCGCGGGTTCTCCGGGACCGTCTGCGCGATCTGCAGAATGCGGCGCGTACCGAGGTGCTGTGGTTCTGCCGGGCCAACCCCCTCGCCATGGCCGGCCCGGAGAACGTCGAGGAGTTCGACGCGCTGGCCCGCGGCGTGAGCTACCGGGCTATCTACGAGCGTGATCTGCTGCTGGAACCGGGCGCGTTGGCCGACCTGGCCAAGGGGGTCGCCGCCGGCGAGCAGGCCCGGGTCCTGGACCGGCTACCGGTCCGACTGGCCATCGTGGACGCCCGCGTCGCCGTCTGCCCGTTGGTGCCCGACCGCGACGGCGGTGAACCGAGCGCCGCCGTGATCGGCCGCAGCCAACTGCTCGACGCGCTGCTCGCCCTCTTCGACAGTCACTGGCGGGTGGCCACCCGGTTACGGCTCGACGACCCACTCGCCGTCGCGCCGGCCGAGGGCCGACGGCCGGACCCGGAGGACCACCCGAGCGACGGTTACCAGCCGGACGCCGACGAGGCGCGGCTGCTGTCGCTGTTCGTGGCCGGCGTACCGGACAAGTCCATCGCCTCCCAGCTCGGGGTGAGCCGCCGGACCGTCCAACGGCGCATGGCCGACCTGATGGCCGCCGCCGGGGTGGACACCCGGCCGGGGCTGGCGTTCCAGGTCGCGCGACGCGGCTGGCTCTGACACCGCAGGGCCCGCCGTCGGTCGACGGCGGGCCCTGCGGCGGGCGGGCGGGACGGCTCAGCCGCCCCGCCCTGCCCAGGTCAGCGCAGCCCGTACGCCTGAAGCACCGTCTGGTCGACGACGTTTCCGGCCCGGTCGGCGGCGTGCACCCGCAGCGACACCGTTCCACGCCCCGCCGGCACGGTCGCGGTGTAGCGGGTGCCCGACCCCTTCGTCGGCGCGTTGCGCCAGGTGACGCCCCCGTCGAAGGAGACCTGCACCCGGACACTGGTACCGGTCGGCGCGGGCACCCCGGCCGGCTGACGCAGCGTCACTCCCAACTCGTGCGGCCGGTTGCCGCGTACCGTGCCGAGCAGGTCGGCCGGCACCCGGTAGTCGACCTGCAGCAGCGACAACGGCGTCGCGGCGTCGCCCGCCGGTCGGGCCGAGGTGAACTCCCAGGCCGTGTCGGTCCGGGTGGCGTAGCGCCACTCCGGCGAGTCCCGCCGCGTGGTCAGGTCCAGTCGGTAGCGGGCCGGCCCCGCGGTGGTGGGCACCGGGGCCCACCCACCGGACAGGTCCGCGATCTGCTGCCC
Organism: Micromonospora luteifusca; assembly: GCF_016907275.1. Lineage (NCBI taxonomy): Bacteria > Bacillati > Actinomycetota > Actinomycetes > Micromonosporales > Micromonosporaceae > Micromonospora > Micromonospora luteifusca. The sequence continues at coordinate 5,678,699 of NZ_JAFBBP010000001.1, read as the reverse complement.
GTTGCGGCTGAGCCGAGCCTCGACGGTGTCCGACTCCTCGCTGCCGCCGGCCACGCTGTAGTGGCCCTCGGCGTCGACGAACTCGGCCACCCGCAGGTTCAGCGTGTCCGCGGTACGCGTGGGCACCGGTGCCCCGCGCCCGGCCGGATCACCGGGGCGTGCCAGGTCTCGCTCACCCGGTCGGCACCGGAGTACCGCCGGGGCTGCTCGGCCAGGCCACCGGTCAACGGCATGTCCGCCATGAACGTGATCTTGTGCAGAACCCGGTGCTGCCACCAGGAGTCGTCAGCGCTGACGAACTCCTGCCGGGTGCTGCCGGCACGCACCAGCCGCGCGTTGTCGTTCCAGGACGCATCCTGCCACGGACGCCAACCGAAGCGCTGCTCGCTGGCCCACTCACCACCGACGCCCCCGTAGCTGGCGGTCACCTCGGCGGTGTTCTGCGCGGTGACCTTGTGCGTGATCCGCTCCGGGATCCGACCCTTCGAGACCTGCCACACGTCGTACAGGTACGGGCTCTGCACGGTCAACGTCAGGTCCAGCGTCGTGCGGCCACGCTTGGCAGCCGCGATCACCTTCTGCCCGTCGTCGTACGCCACTGCCAGCGCCGGGATGGGCAACCGGTCGCCCAACGGCGTCCAGGACGTCCACGCGCTCTGGTCGGCCGGCCGGACGATCAGCGCCACCGTCGCACCGGCGGCGGCTGCCGCCGCGATCTGCTCCTCCTCCGAGGCGTCCGGGCTGGTGGTGAGCAGCGCCGCGGCGCCGCGCACCCGGGCAAGCTCCCCGGGGGTGCCGGTGCCGGCCCAGACCAGCGGCAGCTTCCGCCGCTCCGACGGCGCCGGCGAGTAGCCCATCAGGTTGATGTCCAGCGGACCGGACACCCCGCTGATCGTCGCGTCCACCATCGGTGCGACCAACTGCCAACGCGACGAAAACTCGAACTCACCCTTGCTCACCGGGCGGGTCGGCGTGACGTTGACCTGCTGGACGGTGCTGAAGGTCATCACCCCGTGGTCGATCTGCCGGCCGTTGCCGAAGACCCGGTGCTCGTAGAAGCTGATCGTCGCCTGCTGCTCGGAGGGCTTCGGCGTCTCGATCCGCACCGGAGTGCCCTTACGCGGGTCGAGCACCACCGTGACATCCCGGTCGACCAGCAACTCCGGGTCGGTGACCAGGGTGACCTGCTCATCCAGCGGAGCACCGTGCTCGATCAACGCCTCGAGCAGGTACGGGCCCTCCTCAACCTGCAGTTGCACCTCACCGCCGACCCAGCCGAGCCAGTCGGATTCGGGATTCTCGCCGAAGAGGGTGAACACCGGCGCGGAACCCGGCTGCCCCTGCAGGTCCACCGCCCGCACGGTCACGGTGTGCAGCGGACCGCTGAGGGTCAGGGCCACCGCGGTACGCACCGCCACACCGTCCGCGCCGGTCGCTACCAGCCACCCGCTGTACAGACCCCGGTCCAACTTCGCCGGGTCCGCCCGCAGCGGCACGGCGACGCTGCCACCGGCCGGCACGGTCACCTCGGCGCCACCGACCGAGACACCGTCGGTCTCGGCCGCGCGGGTGTCCAGGTTGCGCAGCTCCAGGGCCAGCCGCAGGGTCTGCGGGGCCGCGGTGCCGTTGGTGTACGTCACGGTCCGCTCGGCCGTCGCGCCACCGGTGCTGAGCCGGCCGAAGTCGGCGGTCCCGGAGGAGTACACCCGCTGGCCGAGCGCCCGGGCCACATCGACTCGGCCGCCGCCCTGCTCGAACACGGTCAGCGCCGGGTTCGCCTTCGTGGTGCTGACCAACGCGTCCTTGAGCGTGCCGGCGGTCCAGTCGGGGTGCTCCTGCGCGAGGATCGCCGCCGCACCGGACACGTGGGGGGTGGCCATCGAGGTGCCGTTCGCGGTCGTGTACGCGTCGCCCACCGGCGTACCCATGGCGGTGCCGGCGGCCCGCGCCGCGATGATGCCGACGCCCGGCGCGGTGATCTCCGGCTTCAGACCGTTGTCACCGAGCCGCGGGCCCCGACTGGAAAACGACGCCAGGTTGTCGTCGCGATCCACCGCGCCGACGGTCAGCGCCGCCGCGGCCGCGCCCGGCGACCCGACGGTACGCGCCGCACCCTCGTTGCCGGCGGCGACGACGAACAGCGTCCCGGTCTCGGCGGTCAGGTCGTTGACGGCCTGGCTCATCGGGTCGGTGCCGTCGGTCGGGGAGCCGCCGAGGCTCATGCTGACCACCTTCGCACCGGAGTGGGCGGCCCACTCCATCCCCGCGATGATGGACGAGTCGTAGCCCGAGCCACTGTCGTCGAGCACCTTGCCGATCAGCAGCTGCGCGCCGGGCGCTACGCCCTTGCGCAGACCACCGGACGCGGCGCCACTGCCGGCGATGGTGGACGCCACGTGGGTGCCGTGTCCGTGCCCGTCGCGGGCGCTGCCGCTCTCGGAGAAGTCCCGCGCCTCGGCGATCCGGCCGGCCAGGTCGGGGTGGGTCGCGTCGACGCCGGTGTCGAGCACGGCCACCTTCACGCCGGTACCGTCCCGGCCGGCCGCCCAGGCCGCCGGGGCGCCGATCTGCGGCACGCTGTGCTCCAGCGTCGGGCGGACCTTCCCGTCCAGCCAGATCCGGGCGACACCGGCGCCGAGCGTGGCCGGCGCACCGGCGGCGACACGCTGCCCCGGCGCACCACGCAACGACGTCCACAGTCCACCCAGGTCACTCTTGCCGACCCGCACCGCCGCGCCGTTGATGCTCTCCAACGGCCGGGCATCAGTGGCGCCGGTGAGCGGCCGAACCCGACCGGCGGCCGGCTCCTGATAGCGGACGATCAGCGGCAACGCGCCCTGCGCGGCGTCGCCGTACCCGTCGGCGACCAACTCCTGCACGTCGAACAGGTTGGGGTCGAGCACCCCCGCGGAGAGGTACGGCATGACGTCGCTGGGCAGCACCCGCAACCCGCCGTCGACCTCCACGGTCTGGAAGATGATCCGGTCCCGACCCGGGCCGCGCCGGACGCTGGCGGTGACCCGGCCGGGCGCGGCCTGGACCAGGTCGACCTGGTCGCCGGTGATCAGGGTGATGCGGACGGGCGCGACGCCCGAGGCAGGCGTGCCCGAGTGCGGGTCGGTGGGCCGGGCGGGCGGGTCGGCGGACGCCGGTGCGGCGAGGCCGACCACCAACGCGCCGACCGCGCCGACGGCGAGCCAGCGTGGGGACCAGTGCATGCGATGTGCTCCTCTACTCCTCCAGGCCCACCATCCGTGGATGAGGGCCGATCGGAGTCTGCGACGGAGCCTGTCACCGGGTCACTAGTCGCCAGCCGCCGCAGCGGCGACATGTCGTCAGGTGGACAACGAACGTCCACCGACGGTGCGCCACCCGGTCACCGGCGGCTGCCGCGCCACCCGTGCACGGGAAGGTCGAACTTGGCGACCAGCCGGTCGGTGAACGGGCGGGCCCGCAACCGCACGATGCGCACCGGCAGAGCACCCCGACGCACCGTCACCCGGGCCCCCGGTGGCAGGTCGTAGACCCGCCGCCCGTCGCAGGAGAGCACGGCGAGGGTGGTGAACGGGTCGACGGTGATCACGAAGGTGGACGTCGGAGCGGTGACCAACGGGCGGCTGAACAACGCGTGCGCGCTGATCGGCACCAGCAGCAGCGCCTCCACCTCCGGCCACACCACCGGCCCCCCACCGGAGAACGCGTACGCGGTGGAGCCGGTGGGGGTCGCGCAGACGACACCGTCGCAGCCGTACCGGGACAGGGGCCGCCCGTCCACGTCGACGAGCAGCTCGAGCATCTGCGCCCGCTCGCCCTTCTCGATGCTGATCTCGTTCAGCGCCCAGGACTCGATGGTGGGCCCACCGTCGAACTCGGCGGTCACGTCCAGGGTGAGCCGCTCGTGGACGGTGTAGTTACGGTTGACGACGTCACGAACCGCGATGTCCAGGTCGTCGATCTCCGCCTCGGCCAGGAAGCCCACCTTGCCGAGGTTGATGCCGAGCAGCGGCGCCTTCGCCGGCCGGGCCAACTCGGCGGCGCGCAGGAAGGTGCCGTCCCCCCCGAGCGCGAAGACGATCTCGGCGCCCTCGGCGGCCTGCGGGCCGGCGACCGGCACCACGCCGGGCAGGTCAAGGTCGTCGGCCTCGTCGGCGACCACCCGCACCTCGAAACCGGCGGCGATCAGGTCGGCGGCGACCGACCGGGCGTGCTCGGTGCTGCGCCGACGGCCGGTGTGGGTCACCAGCAGCGCGGTCCGGCTCATCGGGCCGACCACCCGTCCGGAACCGGGCGGCGTCGGGCCACCCTCGCCCCCGCCTGCCCGCGTGTCCCTCCGCGGGCCGTTGCGGTGCCCTCGCTGCGCGCGTTCACCCTGCGACCTCCTCCGCCGCCACGTCCGGCACGTCACCGGCCGTGGTCGGGCCATCCGGCCCGGCCGCCACCACCGCCCGCACCCGCTGCGGGTCAGCCGGTGGTGCGCCCCGGCGCAACCATACGAAGAACTCCACGTTGCCGCTCGGCCCGGGCAGCGGGCTGGCCGCCACGTCGGCCAGCCCGAGGCCGAGCTGCGCGGCCGCCGCCGCCACATCCAGCACCGCTTCGGCACGCAGCTCCGGATCACGGACCACACCACCGGAGCCGACCCGGTCCTTGCCGACCTCGAACTGCGGCTTCACCATCAACGCCAGGTCACCGTCGACGCGCGTGCAGGCCGCCAGCGCCGGCAGCACCAGCCGCAACGAGATGAACGACAGATCGGCCACCGTCAGGTCGACCGGCCCACCGATCGTGTCGACATCGAGGGTACGCACATTGGTGCGTTCCAGGACCCGGACCCGCTCGTCCGTGCGCAGCGACCAGGCGAGCTGCCCGTAGCCGACGTCGACGGCCACCACCTCGGCGGCGTCGGCGCGCAACAGCACGTCGGTGAAGCCACCGGTCGACGCGCCGGCGTCCAGGCAACGCCGCCCGGCGACGCGCAGCCCACCGGGCCCGAACGCGGCCAACGCGCCAGCGAGCTTGTGCCCGCCCCGGGAGACGTACTCCTCGGTCGGGTCCGCGCCGGTCACCAGGAGCGGATCGGCGGGGTCGACCATCGCGGCGGCCTTGCGGGCGGTAACCCCGCGCAGCTTGACCCGGCCGGCCTCCACCAACGCGGCGGCCTGCTCCCGGGAGCGGGCCAGACCGCGGCGGACGAGTTCGGCGTCCAACCGGTTGCGACGTGCCATGGGTGGTTCTCCGGTCTGCTCAGGCCTGGTCGTCCCGCTCAGGTCTGGTCGATGGTGGCGAGGGTTTCCCGCAGCGTCTCGTAGGCCGCCTCGTACTGCGCGATCTGGTCGGCCGGGGCCAGCGTCGCCGCGTTGGCCATGGCCTGCACGGCGGCGTCCACGGCCGGGTGCCGCGCTTCGTCGTCCCCGACGTCGGGCAACGGTCCAGGTCGGGCACCCAAAGGGCCGGGCCGGGCACTCACCGGAGGGCCGGGCCGGGCGGCGAACGGTCCTCCGGCCGGCGGACCGGGGCGGCTCATTCGGCGTCGTCCGGCGGCTGCTTGCGGACCGCCTTCTTGGCGGGCATTGCCGCCGGAGTCGGGGCGTCCTCGCCGGTCCGGCTGATCGTCGCCGGCGGCTTCTTCACGATGGCCTTCTTGGCGACCGCCTTCTTCGCCACGGCTTTCTTCGCGACGGCCTTCCTGGCCACCGGGGCACCCGCCGAGCCGTCGGACGGCACGAGGCTTTCCCCCGGCTGCGCGGCGGCGGTCGGGTCGGCTTGCTCCGTGGGGCCGACGGCCGGCGCGTGGGCCGGCTCAGCCGTCGTCGGCGCGCCGGTCGGCTCGGCGGCGCGTGCCTCGCGGAGCTGCCGCTCCAGGTCGTGCACCCGCCGGGTCAGTTCGGCCACCTCGTCGGCGGTGGCCAGACCGACCGCGCCGAGGGCCCGGTCGACCTCGAAGCGGACCAGCTTGGTCAGCGCCTCCCGGTTGGCGGCGCCGGTGGTGACCAGCTCCTCGCCGAGGGCCTGAAGTTGGGCGGCGGTCGCGCCGCCGGAGCCGACGAGACGACGGGCCACGTCCTGGGCCTTCTTCCGGGGCGCCTCCGCAAGGCCCATGGCCAGCTCGAGGTAGGCGCGCCACGCGTCCTGCATGCCTGAGTCCTTCCACGGGGCGAGGTGTGCAGGTGTCACGCTACCGGGCACCCCGCACTGTCCTGTGCGGTACGGTGCCGAGGACGGTGTGGCGATCATCGAGGGGGAGACGTGGCCAGCGTGGACGAGTGCCGGCAGGCGTTGCAGGACCTGGCCGCCCGGCTGGATCGCAACGCCGAGACGGTGCGCGAACGGATCGACCTGGACCGGACGCTGGCCTGCCGGATCACCGACCTGGACACTGCCTTTCACGGCCGGATCACCGGCGGTCGGCTGGTCGAGTTGACCGACGGCGACGACCCCAAGGCCAAGATCGCGCTGAGCACGTCCAGCGATGACCTGCTCGCCCTGGTCCGTGGCGACCTGGATGTCACCGGAGCGGTGGCCTCCGGCCGGGTGTCGATCAAGGCCAACCCGTTCGACCTGCTGAAGTTGCGCAAGCTGCTCTGACGAGCGCCGGGTCAGGTGCCCCGGCTCACGCAGCAGCAGCCAGACCGAAGCTTTCCAGAGCGTGGGCCGCGTCCGGGCCCATCGGGCGGATCTTCGGCAGCGCCGGCTCCGGTGCCGACCAGGCCGCCGCGCAGAGCGCGGCCAGCGCGTCCAGCGGCCGACCTGACCCCGCCAGCTCCAGCGTGCCGTCGCGGTCGGTCACGGACCAGCCGCCGGCGTTCGCCGGGCCGGGGACACGCACGGCGGCAGCCGGGTCGAAGAGCCCCGCCAGGTCCCTCGCGACGTACGTGGGACGCCGCTGCGGCTCGGCCGCCAGCAGATCCGGTACGCCGCTGACGCCGGTGAGCACGAGCAGACTGTCCAGCCCAGCTCGGCGGGCACCCTCGATGTCGGTGTCCAACCGGTCGCCCACCACCAGGCTCCCGCCACCACCACTGCGCCGAGCGGCAGTCTCGAACAGCGCCGACTCCGGCTTGCCGACCACAACGTCCGGATCCCGCTCCAGCGCCGTACGCAGCACCGCGACCAGCGAACCGTTACCCGGCAATGGTCCTCGCCCGCTGGGCAGGGTCCGGTCGGTGTTGGTGGCGATCCAGAGCGCACCGGCCCGTACCGCCACCGACGCTTCGGCCAACTCGGCCCAGCCGACCTGCGGGCCGTACCCCTGCACCACCGCGGCCGGGTTCTCGTCGGCCTGGCTGACCGGGGTCAGGCCGACCGCGCGCAGTTCCGCGCGCAGCGCCTCCGCGCCGACCACCAGCACCGGCGCGCCAGCGGGCAGTCGATCACGGAGCAGTTCGGCCGAGGCGGCGGCGGAGGTGAGCACCTCCTCCGGTCGGGCCGGCACACCCATCCCCGTCAGCAGGTCGGCGACCTCGCTGGACCGGCGGGACGCGTTGTTCGTGGCGTACGCCACCGCCCGCCCCTCGGCGTGCAGCCGGGCCACCGCCTCAACGGCGCCGGGGATCGGCCGGTCGATCAGGTAGATCACCCCGTCCAGGTCGAAAACGACCAGGGTGTACCCGTCGACCAGCCGATCCCCCGCACCCGCGTTCACCGCTGCGTCGACCCCGACTCGTCGTCCCGGGCCGGGACGGTTCCGTCGGCGCTCACCGCGTCGCCGGACGTCGCGCTGCTCTCAGCGGTGGTGTCCGCGTCGGCGTTGCCGTCCTGGTCCGAGTGACGATCCTCGTCCTCGTCGTCGAAGCCCTCGTCGTCGGCCGGACGGCCGGCCGCGCCGTCCTCCTCGTCGTCGTCGAAGTCCTCGTTCTCGCGGTCGTCGTCTTCGTCTTCGTCGTCGTCGTCTTCGTCGTCGTCGTCGTCTTCGTCGTCGTCGTCTTCGTCGTCTTCGTCGTCGTCTTCGTCGTCGTCGTCGACGTCGTCTTCGTCGACGTCGTCGGCGGTCAGGTCGGCGTCCGGTCGGGCCGGCACCGCACCGGGAGCGCCCGGACCTGCGGCGATCTCCTCGGCGGCCTCGTCCTCGTCGTCGCCCTCGATGACCACGCCGTCGAGCTCCAGCAGCCGCTCGGCGGCGTCGGTCTCACCCTCGGTGTCCACGTCGGCAGCGCGGGAGAACCACTCGCGGGCCTCCTCGCGCCGGCCCACCGCCAGGAGTGCGTCGGCGTAGGCGTAACGCAGCCGGGCCGTCCACGGCACCGTGGCCTCGCTGGTGAGGTCCGGGACCTGGAGCATCGCCACTGCGGCGTCCTTCTGCCCAAGGTCACCCCGGGCACCGGCGGCGACGATCAGCAGCTCGATCGCGACGGCCTGATCCAACTTGTCACGGTCGGCGCCGCGGAACAGGTCGATGGCCCGCTCCGGCCGACCGAGAGCCCGCTCACAGTCCGCGAGGACTGCCAGGTGACTCTGCAGGCCGCTCATCCGGTGGTACGTACGCAGCTCGGCGATCGCCGTCTGCCACTCCCCCGCGTGGTACGCGGCCAGACCGACCGCCTCACGGACGGCGGAGATGCGCGACGCGAGCCGCCGGGCGGCCAGCGCGTGCGCCAAAGCCTCGGCCGGGTCCTCGTCGATCAGCTGACCGGTCGCGACGAGGTGCCGGGCCACCGTCTCGGCGACGGGCTTGTTCAGCGAGAGCAACTCAGCGCGAACATCCTTGTCGAGATCGGTCGCGACGATGTCGTCCGGCAGCGCCGGGGCCGAGCTACGCCCGCCCTCGAACGACTCGGAGCCGCCGGCGCGGTCGTCGCGGCGGAACTCACCCTCGCGACGCGGCCGCTCGTCGGCCCGGAAACCACCCGTACGCTCGCCGCCCCGGTAGCCACCCTCGCGACGGTCACCGCCGCGGAAGCCACCCTCGCGGGGCGCGCCGCCTTCGCGCGGTCCGCTCGGCCGGGAGCCGTCACGGTCGCCACCGCGGAAGCCGCCTTCACGACGGTCACCGCCGCGGAAACCGCCCTCACGGGGCGCGCCGCCCTCACGACGGTCACCACCCCGGAAGCCACCCTCGCGGTCGCCACCACGGAAACCGCCCTCACGACGGTCACCGCCACGGAAGCCACCCTCGCGGGGCGCGCCGCCTTCGCGCGGTCCGCTCGGCCGGGAGCCGTCACGGTCGCCGCCACGGAAGCCGCCCTCACGACGGTCACCGCCACGGAAGCCACCTTCACGGGGCGCGCCGCCCTCACGACGGTCGCCACCTCGGAAGCCACCCTCACGGTCGCCACCCCGGAAGCCACCCTCGCGAGGCGCGCCGCCCTCACGACGGTCGCCACCCCGGAAGCCACCCTCACGGTCGCCACCACGGAAACCGCCCTCGCGACGATCACCGCCACGGAACCCGCCCTCGCGGTCACCGCCACGGAACCCGCCTTCACGACGGTCACCACCGCGGAAGCCACCCTCACGAGGAGCATCCGAGCGCGAGCCGTCGCGGTCACCGCCACGGAAGCCACCCTCGCGGGGTGCACCAGTCCGGGACCCGTCGCGGAAGCCACCCTCGCGACGTTCGCCGCTGCGGAAGCCGCCCTCGCGGTCGCCCCGGAAACCGCCCTCGCGGGACGGGCCGGAACGGGGACGGTCGCCACCCTGATAGCCGCCCTCACGACGATCACCACCACGGAAGCCACCGTCGCGGTCGCCCCCACGGAAGCCACCCTCACGGGGCGCGCCCGAACGCGAACCGTCGCGATCGCCGCCACGGAAACCGCCTTCACGCGGAGCGCTGGACCGCGAACCATCGCGGTCGCCGCCACGGAAACCGCCCTCACGACGGTCACCACCGCGGAAGCCACCCTCACGGGGCGCGCCCGAACGCGAACCGTCCCGGTCACCGCCGCGGAAACCGCCTTCACGCGGAGCGCCCGAACGCGAACCGTCCCGGTCGCCACCACGGAAACCGCCTTCACGCGGAGCGCTGGACCGCGAACCATCGCGATCGCCGCCACGGAAACCGCCCTCACGACGGTCACCACCGCGGAAGCCACCCTCACGCGGAGCGCCCGAACGCGAACCATCCCGGTCGCCACCACGGAAGCCACCCTCGCGCGGAGCGCCCGAACGCGAACCGTCCCGGTCGCCACCACGGAAACCGCCTTCACGCGGAGCGCTGGACCGCGAACCATCGCGATCGCCGCCACGGAAACCGCCCTCACGACGGTCACCACCGCGGAAGCCACCCTCACGCGGAGCGCTGGACCGCGAACCATCCCGGTCGCCACCACGGAAGCCACCCTCACGGGGCGCGCCCGAACGCGAACCATCGCGATCGCCGCCACGGAAGCCGCCCTCGCGCGGAGCGCTGGACCGCGAACCATCGCGATCGCCACCGCGGAAACCACCCTCACGCGGAGCGCTGGACCGCGAGCTGTCCCGGTCACCACCACGGGAAGCAGAGTCGCGGCCGCCTGCGTAGCCACCTCGGGCGCCGCCGCCGCTGTCGCGGTCTCCCCGGTACGGGGGCCGGTCTCGATCATCGCGGCGCGGGCCGCGGTCGCGTCCGCCCGCACCGTCAGTACGGTCTTCGCGACGGGGACGGTCTCCGCCCTGCGGTCCTGAACTCACAGGTACATCCTTCCTGATTGCGCCACCAATGGCGCTACGCAGTCGAGGGCCGACCCGGATGGGGCGGCCCTCGACTGGAAGATTGTCCGGCGGCGTCCTACTCTCCCACACCCTCACGAGTGCAGTACCATCGGCGCTGGAGGGCTTAGCTTCCGGGTTCGGAATGTGACCGGGCGTTTCCCCTCCGCCATGACCGCCGTAACTCTATGAACATATCAAACAACCCCGGCACAAAAATCACGGGTGTTCGCTTGTTCAGAGTTGCACAGTGGACGCGTAGCAGCTTAGTAGTCAAGTCCTCGGCCTATTAGTACCGGTCAACTGAACCCGTTACCGGGCTTACATTTCCGGCCTATCAACCCAGTCGTCTAGCTGGGGGCCTTACCCCACAAAGTGGGTGGGATACCTCATCTTGAAGCAGGCTTCCCGCTTAGATGCTTTCAGCGGTTATCCCTTCCGAACGTAGCTAACCAGCCGTGCCCTTGGCAGGACAACTGGCACACCAGAGGTTCGTCCGTCCCGGTCCTCTCGTACTAGGGACAGCCCTTCTCAAGTATCCTACGCGCACGGCGGATAGGGACCGAACTGTCTCACGACGTTCTAAACCCAGCTCGCGTACCGCTTTAATGGGCGAACAGCCCAACCCTTGGGACCTGCTACAGCCCCAGGATGCGACGAGCCGACATCGAGGTGCCAAACCATCCCGTCGATATGGACTCTTGGGGAAGATCAGCCTGTTATCCCCGGGGTACCTTTTATCCGTTGAGCGACACCGCTTCCACTCGCAAGTGCCGGATCACTAGTCCCGACTTTCGTCCCTGCTCGACCTGTCAGTCTCACAGTCAAGCTCCCTTGTGTACTTGCACTCAACACCTGATTGCCAACCAGGCTGAGGGAACCTTTGGGCGCCTCCGTTACCTTTTAGGAGGCAACCGCCCCAGTTAAACTACCCACCAGACACTGTCCCTGAACCGGATAACGGTCCGAAGTTAGATACCCAAATCAACCAGAGTGGTATTTCAAGATTGCCTCCACCCATACTGGCGTATGGACTTCACCGGCTCCCACCTATCCTACACAAGCTAATTCGAGTACCAATGTCAAGCTATAGTAAAGGTCCCGGGGTCTTTCCGTCCTGCCGCGCGTAACGAGCATCTTTACTCGTACTGCAATTTCGCCGGGCCTGTGGTTGAGACAGTGGGGAAGTCGTTACGCCATTCGTGCAGGTCGGAACTTACCCGACAAGGAATTTCGCTACCTTAGGATGGTTATAGTTACCACCGCCGTTTACTGGCGCTTAAGTTCTCCGCTTCGCCCCGAAGAGCTAACAGGTCCCCTTAACGTTCCAGCACCGGGCAGGCGTCAGTCCATATACATCGAATTACTTCTTCGCATGGACCTGTGTTTTTAGTAAACAGTCGCTTCCCCCTGCTCTCTGCGGCCATACAACGCTCCACCCGCGCGGGGCTTCACGTCTCCGGCCCCCCTTCTCCCTAAGTTACGGGGGCAATTTGCCGAGTTCCTTAACCACAGTTCGCCCGATCGCCTCGGTATTCTCTACCTGACCACCTGTGTCGGTTTGGGGTACGGGCCGCTAAGAACTCGCTAGAGGCTTTTCTCGGCAGCATAGGATCACTGACTTCACCTGAATCGGCTCGGCATCACGTCTCAGCCTATATGTGTTGCGGATTTGCCTACAACACGGCCTACACGCTTACCCCGGCACAACCACCGGCCGGGCTCAGCTACCTTCCTGCGTCACCCCATCGCTTGACTACTACCCATCAGGTTCCCACGCTCCCTCAGCTCAGTCCGAAGACCTCACCAAGTTCGGGCGGTTAGCACAACGAGGTTCATCAGGGACGCTCTTTCGCGGGTACGGGAATATCAACCCGTTGTCCATCGACTACGCCTCTCGGCCTCGCCTTAGGTCCCGACTCACCCAGGGCGGATTAGCCTGGCCCTGGAACCCTTGGTCATCCGGCGGAAGGGTTTCTCACCCTTCTTTCGCTACTCATGCCTGCATTCTCACTCGTGCCGCGTCCACAACTGGGTCACCCCGCTGCTTCACTCGCGGCACGACGCTCCCCTACCCATCCACACACCTGCACAAGGAATCAAGTCCAAGCGAGGATAAAATGTGAATGCCACAGCTTCGGCGGTGTGCTTGAGCCCCGCTACATTGTCGGCGCGGAACCACTTGACCAGTGAGCTATTACGCACTCTTTAAAGGGTGGCTGCTTCTAAGCCAACCTCCTGGTTGTCTATGCGACCCCACATCCTTTTCCACTTAGCACACGCTTAGGGGCCTTAGCTGGTGATCTGGGCTGTTTCCCTCTCGACTACGAAGCTTATCCCCCGCAGTCTCACTGCCGCGCTCTCACTTACCGGCATTCGGAGTTTGGCTGATTTCGGTAAGCTTGTGGGCCCCCTAGACCATCCAGTGCTCTACCTCCGGCAAGAAACACGCGACGCTGCACCTAAATGCATTTCGGGGAGAACCAGCTATCACGGAGTTTGATTGGCCTTTCACCCCTAACCACAGGTCATCCCCCAATTTTTCAACATTGGTGGGTTCGGCCCTCCACGCGGTCTTACCCGCGCTTCAGCCTGCCCATGGCTAGATCACTCCGCTTCGGGTCTAGGACACGCGACTGAATCGCCCTATTCAGACTCGCTTTCGCTACGGCTCCCCCACACGGGTTAACCTCGCCACATGCCACTAACTCGCAGGCTCATTCTTCAAAAGGCACGCCGTCACCCCGCAAGGCTCCGACGGATTGTAGGCGAACGGTTTCAGGTACTATTTCACTCCCCTCCCGGGGTACTTTTCACCATTCCCTCACGGTACTTGTCCGCTATCGGTCACCAGGAAGTATTTAGGCTTACCAGGTGGTCCTGGCAGATTCACGGCAGATTTCAGGGGTCCGCCGCTACTCGGGAACACCCACAGAAGGTCAGCAACTTTCACCTACCGGACTTTCACCGTCTACGGTCAGCCATTCCAGACTGTTCGACTAGCCACTAACTTTGTAACTTCTCGAACAAGTGTCAGCTTGTTCAGCAGGGTCCCACAACCCCGACCACGCAACCCCTGACAGGTATCACACGCAGCCGGTTTAGCCTCGATCCGCTTTCGCTCGCCACTACTCACGGAATCACTAAATTGTTTTCTCTTCCTGCGGGTACTGAGATGTTTCACTTCCCCGCGTTCCCTCCACACACCCTATGTGTTCAGGTGTGGGTGACACCACATGACTGGTGCCAGGTTTCCCCATTCGGACACCCTGGGATCACAGCTTGGTTGACAGCTCCCCCAGGCCTATCGCGGCCTCCCACGTCCTTCATCGGCTCCTGGTGCCAAGGCATTCACCGTTCGCCCTTGACAACTTGACCACAAAGATGCTCGCGTCCACTGTGCAATTCTCAACAAACGACCAACCCACAACCCGATCCGCCCCACACCAAACCCGACAACCGCCGGCGGTATGTGGAGCCAGGCCATGCCTGGCAGACTTCCAGCCCCCACAAGGAGGCTGGCCAAGTCTCTGAAACAACAACCAATGGTTGTTCCTTCAGGACCCAACAGGGTGCTCACATTCTCCCCCAGCCGCACCAACGTCATCCGTTCCCACCACACCCCGAAGAGAGTGGCTGTACTAAGCGCCGCCGGCCGTTGCCAGGGTAAAACTTGCCAGTGTCTCCGCCATCTGAGCACCCCACCACCACATTCGGGTAGTGCGGGCTCCTTACCGACTTTCGTCGGAAGGTGCTCCTTAGAAAGGAGGTGATCCAGCCGCACCTTCCGGTACGGCTACCTTGTTACGACTTCGTCCCAATCGCCAGCCCCACCTTCGACGGCTCCCTCCCACAAGGGGTTGGGCCACCGGCTTCGGGTGTTGCCGACTTTCGTGACGTGACGGGCGGTGTGTACAAGGCCCGGGAACGTATTCACCGCAGCGTTGCTGATCTGCGATTACTAGCGACTCCGACTTCACGGGGTCGAGTTGCAGACCCCGATCCGAACTGAGACCGGCTTTTTGGGATTCGCTCCACCTCGCGGTATCGCAGCCCATTGTACCGGCCATTGTAGCATGCGTGAAGCCCTGGACATAAGGGGCATGATGACTTGACGTCATCCCCACCTTCCTCCGAGTTGACCCCGGCAGTCTTCGATGAGTCCCCGCCATAACGCGCTGGCAACATCGAACGAGGGTTGCGCTCGTTGCGGGACTTAACCCAACATCTCACGACACGAGCTGACGACAGCCATGCACCACCTGTGACCGCCCCCGAAGGACCTCACATCTCTGCGAGTTTTGCGGCCATGTCAAACCCAGGTAAGGTTCTTCGCGTTGCATCGAATTAATCCGCATGCTCCGCCGCTTGTGCGGGCCCCCGTCAATTCCTTTGAGTTTTAGCCTTGCGGCCGTACTCCCCAGGCGGGGCGCTTAATGCGTTAGCTGCGGCACAGGAAACCGGAGAGGCCCCCCACACCTAGCGCCCAACGTTTACAGCGTGGACTACCAGGGTATCTAATCCTGTTCGCTCCCCACGCTTTCGCTCCTCAGCGTCAGTATCGGCCCAGAGACCCGCCTTCGCCACCGGTGTTCCTCCTGATATCTGCGCATTTCACCGCTACACCAGGAATTCCAGTCTCCCCTACCGAACTCTAGCCTGCCCGTATCGACCGCAGGCTTGGGGTTGAGCCCCAAGTTTTCACGGTCGACGCGACAAGCCGCCTACGAGCTCTTTACGCCCAATAAATCCGGACAACGCTCGCACCCTACGTCTTACCGCGGCTGCTGGCACGTAGTTGGCCGGTGCTTCTTCTGCAGGTACCGTCACTCTCGCTTCGTCCCTGCTGAAAGAGGTTTACAACCCGAAGGCCGTCATCCCTCACGCGGCGTCGCTGCATCAGGCTTCCGCCCATTGTGCAATATTCCCCACTGCTGCCTCCCGTAGGAGTCTGGGCCGTGTCTCAGTCCCAGTGTGGCCGGTCGCCCTCTCAGGCCGGCTACCCGTCGTCGCCTTGGTAGGCCATCACCCCACCAACAAGCTGATAGGCCGCGAGCCCATCCCAAGCCGAAAAACTTTCCACCCCCGGCCATGCGGCCAAAGGTCCTATTCGGTATTAGCCCCGGTTTCCCGGGGTTATCCCAAAGCTTGGGGCAGGTTGCTCACGTGTTACTCACCCGTTCGCCGCTCGAGTACCCCGAAGGGCCTTTCCGCTCGACTTGCATGTGTTAAGCACGCCGCCAGCGTTCGTCCTGAGCCAGGATCAAACTCTCCAACAAAAAATTAGTTGAACAGCATCCTGACAACAAACAAATGTTGCCAAAGGAATCCCAACCAGCCAGAAAAACTGACCAGTCCGGGGTATAAATCATAATTGGCACTGGCTTTACAAGCACCCTGTTGAGTTCTCAAAGAACAACCACACACCGACCAGAAGCCCCACCTCAGCGGAACCCCAACCGGGGCTTTTCGTTCAGCGTCCCCAGCGCTTTCCAGCGCCAGGCACTTTTACTACGTTACCCGCTCGTTTCCGCCGCGTCAAACCGGTGTTTCCCGGTTCGTCGTGCTTCACCCGATAATGCGGGCACCATGTCTCGACCGGCTTGCGCCGCTCTCGTCACGGAGTTGGCAGGCCAGCCGTCGCGATTTCCCGCGACCGCCCGGTGCCCTGCCGGTTGGTAACCATACCCGGTCGGTTTCGCCGCACCAAATCCGCCTCGCGGCGTTGGGGGCACCTCCCGGTCCGGGATCCGGTGGGCGAGCCCGCCGACCCCGAGGCCGTTGGCCGGCGCTCCGGCCGTCTCAGGCTTTCGCCTGTTTCGTCCGTTCCGCGCTGGCAGAGAGAAAGTTACGCGTCCGGCGGGATGATCGTCAAATCCGCCGGACGCGTCCCCGGTCACATCGTCGACGGGCGACTATTCGACCAGCTCAACGCCCGCGAACGAGCGCTTGCCACGGCGCAGCACCAGGTATCGCCCATGCAGCAGATCGGACGACGAAACCTCGGCGTCCACCTCGGTCACCCTGTTGTTGTTGACGTAGGCGCCGCCCTCGGCGATCACCCGACGGGCCTCCTTGAGACCACCCACGAGCCCGGAATCCCGCAGCAGGCCCGCCACATCCGGCGGTTCGCCAGAGAGACGCACCAGCCCGGCTTCAGTCAGCGCCGCCCGCAGTGTCTCCGGGGCGAGGTCGTCCAGCGATCCGCGCCCGAAGAGCGCCTGACTGGCGGCGACCGCCTGCCGGGTCTCCTCGGCGCCGTGCACCAGAGTGGTCAGCTCCTCGGCGAGCGCCCGCTGCGCCAGGCGGGCCGCCGGCCGCTCGGCCGTCGCCTTCGCCAACTCCTCCAGCTCGTCACGCGTACGGAAGCTGAAGTAGCGCAGGTAGCGGTCGACCTCTCGGTCGTCGACGTTGAGCCAGAACTGGTAGAAGGCGTACGGGCTGGTCAACATCGGGTCGAGCCAGACGGCGCCGCCCTCGGTCTTGCCGAACTTCGTGCCGTCGGCCTTGGTGACCAGGGGCGTGGTGAACGCCTGCACCGGCCCCGCGCCACGTCGACGGACGTAGTCGACGCCAGCGGTGATGTTGCCCCACTGGTCGGACCCGCCGAACTGAAGCTGGCAGCCGTGCCGCCGATGCAGCTCGTAGAAGTCGTTGGCCTGCAGCAGCTGGTAGCTGAACTCGGTGAAGCTGATCCCCGTCTCCAACCGCGCCCGCACCACCTCCCGCGCGAGCATCTTGTTGACCGGGAAGTGCTTTCCCACGTCGCGCAGGAACTCGACCACCGACATCTCGCCGGTCCAGTCCAGGTTGTTGACCAGGTGCGCCGCGTTGTCCCCCGTGTACGACACGAAGGGCGCCAGCTGCTCACGGATCCTCTCGACCCAGCCGGCGATCACCTCGGGCGGGTTGAGCGTCCGCTCGGCGCTCTCCTTCGGGTCACCGATCTGCCCGGTCGCCCCACCCACCAGCAGCAACGGTCGGTGCCCCGCGAGTTGCAGTCTGCGGGCCGTGGTGACCTGCATGAGCGAGCCGACGTGCAGGCTCTGCGCGGTGGGGTCGAAGCCCACGTAATAGGTGGTGGCCGTCCCCCCGTCGAGCAGCTCGCGCAGCTCGTCGAGGCCGGTCGAGTCCTGGATGAGGCCACGCCAGAGCAGGTCGTCGGTCAGGGAGTCCCGCCGGGACGGCGGGGGGCTGCTGTCGGTCACGGTCACCGATTCTCCCCCATGACCGGCGCCGACCCGTACCGGGTTTGCCGTAACCCGCCCCGGTTAGGCTTGCGCCCCGTTGATCGAGGAGGGGTTCTGCCGTGGAGATGCCGGATCTGACGGGTGGTTTCGTCGCCCTGCTCGGCCTGAAGTTCGAAGAGGCGTCCGCCGACCGGGTGGTCATCAGCTGGCGGGTCCGACCGGAGCTGCACCAGCCGTTCGGCATCCAGCACGGTGGGGTGTACTGCTCGGTCGTGGAGACCGCGGCCAGCGTGGGTGGCTCCCTGTGGCTGGCCGACCGGGGCACGGTGGTCGGCGTGTCGAACCAGACCGACTTCCTGCGGGCCGTCCGGGACGGGGAGCTGACCGCGGTCGGCACGCCCGTGCACCGGGGCCGCAGCCAGCAGCTGTGGCAGGTGGAGATCACCGATGCCGACGAGCGGCTGGTCGCCCGCGGTCAGGTCCGACTCCAGAACCTCTCGCGCGACTGAGCGGCGGCACCCGGACGGTTCAGCTACGGGCCTCGTCCAGCACCGGCTCCGAGGTCAGATCGGCGTCGGCGTCGGCGTCATCGGGTACGCGGCTCAGTCGTACCTCGGTGATCGCCCGGTGGTCGATGCCGGCCACCACCAGCACCCAGCCGTCCAGCGTGACGTCCTCTCCGACGACGGTGGGGATGTGCCCGAGTCGGGCCAGCACCAGCCCGGCGACGGTGGTGTAGTCACCGGCCGGGCGCGACGGCAACTCGACCCCGATGTCAGGAAGGTCGTGCACCGGGAAGGTGCCGGGGAGCAGCAGCGCACCGTCGGGATCGCGGCGAACCGAGTTCACGTCCCGGTCGGTCTCGTCGTAGATCTCGCCGACGATCTCCTCCAGGATGTCCTCCAGCGTCACGATGCCGTCGACGGCGCCGCGTTCGTCCACGACGAGCGCGATGTGCTGGCGCTCGGCCTTGAACTGACGCAGCGCGTCCACCACCGGCAGCGAGTCGGGCAACAGCATCGGGGGCCGGGCGATCTCGTCGACCGGACGGTCGTCGGGCACCCCTACCAGGTCGCGCAGGTGGATCACGCCGGCCGTGTCGTCCAGGCCGCCGTGGCGCACCACCGGCGCCCGGGAGTGCCCGGTCGCGGCCAGCACGAGCCGCGCGGCCTCCGCGGTGGTCCCGCTGTCGAGCGTGAAGACCTGCAACCGGGGTACGAGGACAGCCCGCAACCGCCGGTCGGCGATCTCCACGGCGCCGGCGATGATGGTGCGCTGCTCCTTGGTGAAGCCGTGGTTCCCGGCGACGATGTCGCGCAACTCGTCCGGGCCGATCTCCTCCGGCTGGTGCTTCGGGTTGAGCCCGACCAGGCGGACCACCAGGTCGCTGGTGGCGCCGAGCGCCCAGACGGCCGGGCGGGTGAAACTGGCGAGCAGGTCGAGTGGGCGAGCCACCAGCAGCGCCCACCGCTCGGCGGACTGCATGGCGATCCGCTTGGGTGCCAACTCGCCGAAGACCAGGGTGACGAAGGTCAGCGCGAGGGTCACCACCACGATCGCCACGGTCTCGGCGGCGCCGCCGAACACTGCGAGCAGCGGCACGAGGGGCTTGGCCAGCGAGACCGCCGCGGCGGCGGAGGCCAGGAAACCGGCCAGGGTGATGCCGATCTGGATGGTTGCCAGGAAGCGGTTCGGGTCCTTGGCGAGGCGAGCCAGCACCCGCCCGGCCCGGCTGGTGCGCTCCAAGCGCTGGATCTGACTGTCCCGCAGTGACACCAGCGCCATCTCGCTGCCGGCGAAGAGCGCGTTGATCACGACCAGGATCCCGACCAGGGCCAGTTGGCTCCCGTAGCTCTGCACGCCCGGTTCGCTCCCTCTGCGGTGGTGGCACCGGCCGGTACGCGCGGCGCCCCGCCGGTCGGCGAGCCCGCCCGGCGTAGGCGTGTCTTTGCCCCGTCCGGCGCCGGCCGAACCCTGCCGGGCGACGCTACGCTGGATCAGCGGCCGTACCGCTACGCCGGATCGGCGGCCGGTGCTCCGGGCAGATCGAGGACGTACGAGTCGCCCTCGGGGCGGAAGCCGAGCCGGTGGTAGTACGGGGCGACCATCCGGGGTGGGCTGACCACCCGGTGGAAGCCTCGTTCGGTGAACAGGTGACTGCGCCGGTAGACGAACTCGCCCGGGGTGAAGTCACGGAACTTCGGGGTCACGTAGTCCAGGTCGATCTGGGCGACTCCGCGCGCCTCGGCGTGTGACAGCACCACCCCCACCACCTCGTCGGCCGTGACCACCAGGAACGCTGAGCGTCCCGCGGCCTCCGGGTCCCAGTGGAAGTCAGGGTTGAACCGGGTGATGTCGGCGGCGTGCACCCGCAGCGTGTGCGCGAGGAACTGGTCGCCGACGCCGACCTCCACCACCTGGTAGGTCTTCTCGTCGTGGCGGGTGGCGAGCATCCCGCGCAGGTACCAGATGTTGATCCCCGCGAGCACGACGTTGAGCCCGACCATGGGCCAGACCTCGATCGCGGCGTTGTAGCCAATCAGCACGACGCTGCCGACGAGGTTGAGCGCACGCAGCCGCAGGACGCGCGACTGCAGCAGCGACCAGACCAGCACCGCAGAGCCGGCCCAGCCGACGAGATCCAACCAGTTCACTCCGCGAGACTAGTGCCCGCCCAGCTCAGGCCCATCGGCGGGCAGCTCCAGCAGCCACTCTTCGACGTCCTCTCCGCGGCCGTTGGCGTACCCCGAGTCTTCACCGACCACCACGAAGCCGCACTTGCGCAGCACCGCCAGGGAGGCGGCGTTGTCCTTGGCGGCGCGGGCGTGCACCGGTCGGGGCAGCTCGCGCAGCAGGGCATCCAGCGCTGCGGTGGCGTGACCCCGGCCCCAGCGGGCCGGGTCGATCCAGTAGCTGACCTCGGTCTGCTCGCCGACCGGGAAGGCGGTGACGTGCCCGACCACCTCGCCGTCGACCTCGATGGTGCGGACCGTGTTCGCCGGGTCGGTGAGCACCCGGGCCCAGTGCCGGGCGAACTCGCGACGGTCGGACGGGTCCTTGGGGCCGAACGCTGCCATCCGGTTGGCCTCCGGGTCCTGCTGGTGCAGGAAGAACTCGACGAGGTCGTCCTCACGGACCGGACGCAGCAGCACATCGAAGGTCATCCGATGAGGGTACGCACTGGCGGTGACAGTCCGGGACCTCCGGCCGGCCGTACCGTCAGGTCCTGCCGACAGCACCGACCCCGGCGGGCCGATTGGGCTCGGTACGTGCGTGCGAGCGGCGCGTCGGGCGCTGGCTTGGCGGCGCGTCCGGCGTTACGGCCGGGGGTGCGCGGTCGACAATGACCTGACCGACCCAGGGAGTGCCGATGAATCGACCCGTCGTGGTGGGCGTGGACGGATCACCGTCCAGCCTCGTCGCCGCGGAGCACGCGGCCAGCGCCGCCAGGCTCCGGTCCCGCCCACTGCTCCTGGTGCACGGTTACCTGCACCCACTCGGCTACGGCGTGCCGCTCAACCCGTACGACATCGGGGTGCCGGTGCCCTCGGACGAGGCGCAGAAGATGTTGGAACGCGCTGCGGCCGACCTGGCTGAGCGGTGGCCCGGCCTGGTCGTCGAGGTGCGCCAGGTCGCCGGCGGTCCCGGCATCACGATGGTCGAGGAGTCCCGCCGGGCGGAGTTGGTCGTGGTGGGCAGTCGAGGGCTGGGCGGGTTCGCCGGGCTGCTGCTCGGCTCGGTCGGCGCGCAGGTGGCCGCGTACGCGCACTGCCCGGTGCTGGTGGTACGCCCGGATGTGCAGCCGATCCCGATGGACGCTCCGGTGCTGGTCGGCGTTGACGGGTCCGAGTCGTCCCGGCTCGCCGTCGACTACGGCGCCGACGAGGCGGCGCTCCGGGATGTGCCGCTGGTGCTGGTGCACGTGGGCCCGTCGGACGGGGACCGTGCGGTGCCGGAGGAGGTCGAGGAGTCGCAGGCCGCGTACCAGGCGGAGACGGTGCGGCTGCTGGCCGACGCCTCCGCCGCGGTCCGCGCCGCGCACCCCGACCTGGTGGTGCGGGAGCATCCGGTCCGGGCGCCCGGCGCGGCCCAGGGGCTCATCGAAGCCAGCGGCATGGCGTCGCTGCTGGTCGTGGGCACCCGGGGCCGGGCCGGCTTCACTGGTCTGCTGCTCGGCTCGGTCAGCCAGGCGGCGATCGGGCACGCGCACTGTCCGGTGCTGGTCGCCCACCCGTACCCGGTCAGCTGACCGGGGCGTCTGGCCCTCCGCCGAGCATCTGGAGGAAGTCGGTGGTGAGGGCGAACGGGTCGGCCGGGCCTTTGGCCGGTGGCCGACGCTCGATCTGGTCGGCCAGCTCGCCGGCGCCGCGCAGGATCCGAGCACGCAACGCGCCGTCGGCGGTGCCGTCCGCCCAGTCTTCCGGGGCGGCGAAGACCGCGGTCGGGACCACCACCGAACGCAGGTAGGCGAACATCGGTCGGACCGCGTGCTCCAGGGCGAGGGAGTGTCGTGCGGTGCCGCCGGTGGCCCCGATCAGCACCGGTCGGTCGATCAGGGACTCGGAATCCAACACGTCGAAGAAGGACTTGAACAGGCCGTTGTAGGAGGCGCTGAAGATCGGAGTGACGGCAATGACACCGTCCGCTCCGGTCACCGCGTCGATGGCCTCGCGCAGCGCCGTCGGCGGAAACCCGGTGAGCATGTTGTTCACCACGTCGTGGGCGTACTCCCGCAGGTCGACGACGTGCAACTCCACCTCGGAGCCGCGCCGGACCAGCTCGTCGCGGGTAGCCGCGGCGAGTTGGTCGGCGAGCAGCCGGGTCGACGAGGGCTGACTCAGCCCCGCCGAGACCACAGCCAGAGTGCGGTGCGTCATCGGGCCACCTCCGGTGCCTTGCCCGTCACGTCGTCGACGGCGTGGACGGTGCTGTCCTTGGCGCCGCCGGCTGCGGCGACCATCGAGGCGTGGGTCGGCGCGTCCGGCACGTGCGCGGGACGACGCGCGGCGAACTCCTTGCGCAGCACCGGCACGACCTCTTCGCCGAGCAGGTCGAGCTGCTCCAGCACGGTCTTCAGGGGCAGGCCCGCGTGGTCCATCAGGAACAGCTGGCGCTGGTAGTCGCCCACGTACTCGCGGAAGCCCAGCGTGCGGTCGATGACCTGCTGCGGGCTGCCCACGGTCAGCGGCGTCTCCCGGGTGAACTCCTCCAGCGACGGCCCGTGCCCGTAGACCGGGGCGTTGTCGAAGTACGGCCGGAACTCCCGGACCGCGTCCTGCGAGTTGCGCCGCATGAACACCTGACCGCCGAGGCCGACGATGGCCTGGTCGGCGGTGCCGTGGCCGTAGTGCGCGTACCGCTGGCGGTAGAGCTCGATCATCCGCTGGGTGTGCTCCTTGGGCCAGAAGATGTGGTTGGCGAAGAAGCCGTCACCGTAGTAGGCGGCCTGCTCGGCGATCTCCGGGCTGCGGATCGAGCCGTGCCAGACGAACGGGGGCACCCCGTCGAGCGGGCGCGGTGTCGAGGTGAAGGACTGCAACGGCGTGCGGTACTTGCCCTTCCAGTCGACCACGTCCTCGCGCCACAGCCGGTGCAGCAGCTCGTAGTTCTCGATCGCGAGCGGGATGCCGGCCCGGATGTCCTTGCCGAACCACGGGTAGACCGGGCCGGTGTTGCCGCGGCCCATCATCAGGTCCACCCGGCCGTTGGACAGGTGCTGAAGCATCGCGTAGTCCTCGGCGATCTTCACCGGGTCGTTGGTGGTGATCAGCGTGGTCGCGGTGGACAGCAGCAGCCGCTCGGTACGCGCCGCGATGTAGCCGAGCATGGTGGTCGGTGACGAGGGCACGAACGGCGGGTTGTGGTGCTCGCCGGCCGCGAAGACGTCCAGACCGACTTCTTCAGCCTTGAGCGCGATGGCGACCATCGCCTTGATCCGCTCATGCTCGGTCGGCTCCCGCCCGGTGGTCGGGTCAACCGTGACGTCGCCGACGGTGAAGACTCCGAACTGCATGACCAGCTCCTCGCTTGTCGAACCGGGTCGTGGTACCCGGACGCAGCTCACAACTTACTTGACGACGCAACTATTCCGCGAGCGGACTGCCCCTCGGTGGCCCCGGTCACTCGCGCCGGAGCCGCCGAGGAGGTCCCAGCTGGCGGCAGCCGTGCACCTCCACCGATCCCCGCCTCACGTCCGGATGTACGTGATGACGGCAGCGCCCGACTCGAAGGTCCGAGTGCTGGCGACGGCGAATTGGACCGGGTTGAAGGGCCCGTCAAACATCGAGATGCCGGCACCGATAGCCAGCGGGTACCGCTTGACCACCATCTCGTCGATCTCCGGCAGCAACTGCCGGGCCAGGTGCCCACCACCGCAGAGCCAGATGTCCTGCCCGTCCTCCTGCTTGAGCTTCCGGACGACATCCACCGGATCGCCGGAGACGATCTCCACCTCCGGGTCGGAGCTCGTCAGGGTGCGGGAGAAGACGTACTGCCGGAGGTGGGCGTACGGGCTGGTGATGCCCTCTTTCAGGGCCGGCTCGTAGGTGCCGCGTCCCATCACGACCGTGTCGAACCGCAGGTTCGGCGCGTCGGCCAGCCCGACTGCCGCCCGAAACTGCGTGGGCACGGTCTCCGGCATTTCGGCGTTGATCGCCGCCAGGACGTCGGGCTCGATCGGGAGGAAGTCGAACTCTCCGTTGGGCCCGGCGATGAAGCCGTCGATGGTGGTGCCGATGTAGTAGACCAGTTTTCGCACTGTGCTCCCTCGAACCACTACGCTTAAAGCACTCCGCATGAAGTGGTCTGAATGTAGTACTACACTTGGAGTGCTGTCAACCTGAGAATGCCTGGAGGTCTCATGCGTCAGAACCCGGCCCGGCGTACGGCGCTGCTCGACGCCGCCATCGAGGTACTCGCCCGCGACGGATCACGGGGTCTGACCTTCCGAGCCGTCGACGCGGCGGCGTCGGTGCCCACCGGCACGACGTCGAACTACTTCACCAACCGGGACGATCTGCTGGGCCAGGTGACACAGCGGACCCGGGAACGCCTGGCCCCGGTGGACGCGGAGGTGACCGTGACCATGCAGGCGCCCCCGACCCGCGCCCTGGTCACCCAGTTGATGCGGGAGCTGTACGGCCGGCTTCAGCGTGATCGGAGCAGCTACCTGGCCATGCTGGAGCTGCGCCTGGAGGCCACTCGACGCCCAGAACTCCAGACGGCCCTCACCGAGGTGTTCAGCGCGAACCTCCAGGACAGCATCCGGTTCCACCTCGACGCCGCGCTGCCCGGCGACCAGACCACCGTGCTGCTGCTCTATCTCGCCATGAGCGGCCTGCTGGTCGACGACCTCACCCTGCCCGAGGTGCTGGCGCCGTTTCCGCGCGACGAAATGATCGCCGACCTGGTCGAACGGATCCTCCCACCCGAGACGCCCACCGCCGGCAGATCGTAGGACGACCACCGCCTGGTGCGGCCGTCACCCGACCGTCGGCCGCAACCCTGCCGAACCCGGTTGGGCCGCCGGCGTCGTCGACGCGGCGTATCGGCTCAGCCTCCGGCCATGGCGGTATCGGCTCAGCCTCCGGCCACTGAGGGGAGCACCTGCACCTCGGCGCCATCGCCGACCGGGGTGGCCAGACCGCCCGAGTGCCGGCAATCCTCACCGTCGACGAAGACGTTGACGTAACGGCGCAGCTCACCTCGCTCGTCGCGGATCCGTCGGGCCAGCCGCGGATGCTCACTGGCCAACTCGTCGAGGACCGCCCGCAGAGTCCCGGCGGCGGTGATGCTCAACCGACTCGCCCCGCCGGCCTCGCCACGCAGCGGGCCGGGCAGCAACACGGTGACCACGCTCAGACCGCCGCGGCACGAACGCAGAGCACGTCGGGCAGGTGCGCGGCCACCAAGGACCAGGAGTCGCCCTCGTCGCGGCTGGCGAAGACCGAGCCGGAGCGGGTGCCGAAGTAGACCCCACCGGGGGTGGCCTCGTCGGCGCACATCGCGTCGCGCAACACCGCCGGATAGAACGGTCCCTCGGGCAGCCCCACCGACAGCGGCTCCCACTTGCCGCCAGCGTCGGCGGAACGGAACACCCGGCAGCGGTGGTCGGTCGGGAACCGCTCGCCGTCGGCCACCAACGGGAAGGTCCACACCGTGCCGCCCCGCCCCGGGTGGGCCACCATCGGGAAGCCGAAGTCGCTGGGCAGCCCGTCGGCGATCGAGGACCAGGTGCGGCCGTCGTCGTCGGAGCGGTAGACGCCGTGGTGGTTCTGCGCATATAGCCGCTCGGGGTTGCCGGCGTCCCGGGCGACCTTGTGCACGCACTGGCCGAACTCCGGCCACTCGTTGGGCATGAAGTAGGCGCGGATGCCGGTGTTGCCCGGCGCCCAGCTCGCGCCGGCGTCCTCCGAGCGGTAGACGCCGCCGGTGGACATGGCGACCAGCAGCCGGGCCGGGTCACGCGGGTGGGGCAGCACGGTGTGCACGGCCTGGCCGCCGAAGCCGGCCTCCCACTGCGGGCGGTGCGGGTGGTCCCAGAGGGAGCGGACCAGCTCGAAGCTGCGGCCACCATCGGTGGACTTGAACAGCGCGGACGGCTCGGTGCCGGCCCAGACCACGTCGGGCTGGTCGGGGCCGGCCGGCATCAACTGCCAGACCCGCCCGAGGGAGACGCCGGTGTCGGCCGGGAACGCGACCGGCGCCTGGTCGGGCTCGTCCCAGGAAGCGCCGAGGTCGTCGCTGGTGGCGACGCTGGGCCCGAAGTGTGAGCTGGTCATCCCGGCGAGCAACCGTGGGGTGGAGTGACGGGTGTCGACCGCGACCGCGTAGACGCCGGTCATCGGGAAGTGTGGGCCGGTGATCTCCCAGCTGCGCCGGTCGTCGCCGCTGGTGGCGAGAAACAATCCTTTGGCCGTGCCGATCGCGAGCAGCGTTGCCATAACGTCCTCCGAACCGTCCGTGAGCAGGTCCAGTGATTATGGACACACCGACCGACACAAACGCGCGGTCACACCTCGGCAGCCGCTACACCTCCCCCTCGAACCATCGAACTCCTAAGATCGCCGGATGCAATCGGCGACGTTCCTGCGGGAGTGCCTGCTCCGGGCCGGGATGCGCGATGTCGTCACAGTGGAGCCGACGACGGGTGGGGTCGCGGCGCTCGCGGGCATCGCCACCCGCCGGAACGCGCCGCCGGTGTTCGTCAAGGCCTTCGACGACGCGCCTGCCGACGACGTCTTCGTGGCGGAAGCCGAAGGGCTGACCGCCCTGCGCGAGCTCGGCGGCGTGGCGACACCCGAGGTGATCCTCGCCGGCCGAGAGCTGCTTGTCCTGTCGGTGCTACGCCCGAGGCCGCACAGCGAGGCCTTCTGGGAACAGTTCGCGCACGCGCTCGCCCGGATGCACCTGAGCACGACACATCCCCGCTTCGGGTGGCACCGCGACAACTGGCTGGGTCGTCGCCGCCAGATCAATACGTGGGAGGACGACGGCTTCGCATTCTTCGCACAGCACCGGCTGCTGCGGTGGCTCGGGCAGCCCCGCGTCGAGGCGGCACTCGATGCCGCGGACCGGGCGGCGCTGGAGCGGCTGTGTCACCGCCTGCCCGACCTGCTGCCGGTCCGGCCGGCGTGCCTGACGCACGGCGACCTGTGGGCACAGAACCTCCTGTCCACCCCGGATGGGCAGCCCGCGCTGATCGACCCGGCCGTGTCCTACCTGTGGGCCGAGGTCGACCTCGCCCACGTGTGGTCCACCGCGCCCCCACCCGAGGCGCAACGGTTCTTCGAGGTCTACGCGGAGCTGACCTCGCTCGACAGCGACTGGCGGGCCCGCATGCCGATCGTCCAGCTGCGGCAACACCTCGCCGTGCTGGCGCAGTTCGACGACGACTGGGGCGCGGCGGACCAGATCCGTGCCACCCTCGCCCCGTTCCGGTCGCGAACGCCTACGCGGCCTACGACATCCCGGCCATGCGGGCCGTGCTGACCGATGAGGACGAGTGGACCATCCCCGGCCACCACCCGCTGTCCGGCACCAAACGGGGCGTGGAGGAAGTCGCCGCCTTCTTCACCGAGTTGGGCAGGGCCGGATTCCAGGCCGAACCGTTGTTCCTGGAAGCCAACGAGGGATACGTGGTCGACATCCACCGCGGGTGGACCACCGAGGGCATCGGCACCGTCGACACCCTGTGGGCACTGGTGTGGCACTTCACCGCCGACGGCAAGATCGACCGGGTGGTCAACCTCTCCGCCGACCAGCATCAGATGGACAGCTACGTCTGGAACAACTACGCGCTCGCCGCACTGCCCGACCGGCTGGCGTGAGCCGGTCAGCCATGGTGGCGGAACCGGGACTCTGCTCAGTCGATCCGACGTCAGGAGGAGAACCACGATGAGGATCATCGTCGTCGGCGGCGCCAGCACCATCGGACGACGCCTGGTGCCCGCACTGCGATCCAACGGTCACGACGTCGTCGTGGCCGGACGCACCGTGCACGTCGACCTCACCGCCCAAGCACTGCCATGACCAAGGCTTCGGTCCTAGCGCCAGAGGCGCGGGTTGACGTCGGCCGCCCCGTCCATGAGCCGGACTACCCTCCCGGCTTCCTCGCGGGTCGCCGACGGGGCACGTGCCGACGGTAACTACTGACGGTGGGATCGTCGGTGATCCAGAAGCGCCACGGAACGTCATGCGCCGCGGCCACCCCGACCCGGGGGCCGGCAGAGATGGCCGACCGGTTGACCGGGCGCGTTGGCGGCGTCAACAGGATCGGACCGTTGCCGTCGATCATGGATGTGCCGTTGGCCGCGGCGGTGATCCCGAGGGCGACCACCAGCCGAGCAGGCCCGCGAGCGAGGTCTCTACCGGACACGTCCCCTCGGCGCTCGCGAGCGATGTCCACACCGTCGACAACCTCACCCGCTCGCAGCAGGACGGCCGCCGCCTCCCCCTCGGCACCAGAAATGATGTTCAGACACCAGTGCATGCCGAACACGAAGTAGGTGTAGGCGTACCCGGCCGGGCCGAACATGACAGCCGTGCGGGGAGTGGAACCGCGATGAGCGTGCGACGCGGGGTCCTCCCCCGTGCCCGCGTACGCCTCGACCTCGGTCAGCCTGACCCGGACGCCTCCGGCAGTGATCTCCCACCCGAGAAGCGTCTGAGCCGTCTCGGGCACCTGAGCGGCGGGGGCGTGCAGCCACGAGTAGTCCACCGGTCCAGCAAACGTCGGGGAACGAGGATCGGCAAGCTTGATGCGCCACACTTCAACGGAATGTTGACAAGGAAGCATTGATGATGTGTGCTCGGGGCATGACGACGGACGATCCGTTCACCGCACCCCACCCGGCCCGTGCCCGCGCCCACCGCACCCACGAGGCACTGCAACGCATCAGCGAGCGGCACGCCGGCACCGACACCCAGCGTGGGCGCTGGGCCCACCCGTACGTGCTCGACCCGTGGGAAGCCGTCGCCCTGGTCACCGCACTGGCCGCCGGCGGAGCCGAGCGGGAGCCTGCGGAGGAGCCGATCGACGCCGCCGACCTCACCGCCGCGCTGACCCTGCTGCCACACGTCCGCGCCGAGCTGGACGCCCTGGAGGCCGGGCTGTTGACGCTGGCCCGGGACCGCGGGCTGACCTGGCAGGCCATCGCGTACGGGCTGGGCCTGGGCAGCGCGCAGGCGGCCCGGCAGCGCTACGAGCGAGTCGCCGCCCGCTCGGCCGAGCAGACCCCCTGACCGACTGACGCCCGCGCGCACACCCACTCTCACACCCGCAAGATCGTGCTCGAACCTGCAAGGTCGTGCTCGAACATGGAAGTAGTGGCTTCCGACGCGACCAAAGCCACTAGATCCTGGATCGAGCACGATCTTGGGAGCGCGGGCAGCGAAGCGCACGGAACGCGGGCAGCGCGGGCAGCGCGCGGAGCGCGGGGTGGATCGGCACGCCGCGTGCCTCACGGTCGCGGGGCGGGCAGACTGTGCCCACGACGAGGAGGCACCCATGGAGCGCGCGGAGATGCTGGCGTACTGCCTGGCCAAGCCGGGAGCGTGGTTGGACCGGCCGTGGGAGGGCGACGAGGTCGTGAAGGTGGGCAGCCGGATCTTCGCGTTCCTCGGCAGCGGCGCGGGTAACCCGACGGTCGGCATCAAGTGCGGCCCGACTCGCGAGGTGGCCGACGAGTGGCTGCACCGGCACCCCGACGACGCCCGGGTGATGGCCTACATCGGCCGGTCCGGGTGGAACACGCTGCGCCTCGACGGTGGGATCGACGACGAGGAGTTGACCGAGGCGGTCGACTCGTCGTACGACATGGTGGTGGCCAAGCTCCCGAAGCGGGAGCGCCCGACGGCCTGAACCGGCCGTGGCGCCGGCGACATGCGCCGACGCCACGGTGCCGTCAGCGCGGGACGACCCGTTCGGTGGCCCAGTCCCGCCAGTTGGCCAGCCGGTCCGCCGCGTCGGCGAGTTGGTCGGCGACCGGGCCGGGGCCGGTCGAGCCGGGGGTGGTCCGGGCCGCGAGGGCCGAACGGACCGAGAGCACGTCGCGAACCGACGGGTCGAGATGCTCGCTGACCGCAGCCAGGTCGTCGTCGGAGACGTCCTCCAGTTCGCATTCCCGAGCGGCGCAGAGCGCCACCAGCCGGCCAGTGATCTCGTGCGCGTCCCGGAACGGCACGTTGCGCCGGACCAACCAGTCGGCGACCTCGGTGGCGAGGGAGAAGCCGACCGGCGCGGCGGCGACGAGCCGGTCCACCCGGACCGTCATCGTGGAGATCATTCCGGCCAGGGCCGGGAGCAGCAGCTCCAAGGTGTCGACCGCGTCGAAGGCGGGCTCCTTGTCCTCCTGCATGTCCCGGTCGTAGGTCATCGGCAGGCCCTTGAGCATGGTGAGCACGGTGACCAGGCCGCCGATCAGTCGGCCGGACTTACCGCGGGCGAGTTCGGCGATGTCCGCGTTCTTCTTCTGCGGCATGATCGACGATCCGGTGGCGAACGAGTCGTCCAGCTCCACCCAGCCGAACTCGTGCGAGGTCCAGAGCACGACCTCCTCGCCGAGCCGGGAGAGGTGCACCCCGATCATGGCAGTGGTGAAGAGGAACTCGGCGACGAAGTCCCGGTCGGCGACGGCGTCCATCGAGTTGGCGAAGGACGTCCGGAAGCCCAGCTCCTTGGCCACGGCCACCGGGTCCAGGGGAAGCCCGGAACCGGCCAGCGCCCCCGCGCCTAGTGGGCTGATCGCCGCCCGGTGGTCCCAGTCGCGCAGCCGCTCCAGGTCCCGCAGCAGCGGCTGCACGTGGGCGAGCAACCAGTGCCCGAACGTGACCGGCTGGGCGTGCTGGAGATGCGTCATACCGGGCGCGGCCGTGTCGACGTGCCGCTCGGCCTGCTCGACCAACGCCTCGGCCAGCTCCACGAGGCGGCTGGCCACGCCCCGGGCGTGGTCCCGCAGATAGAGCCGCAGGTCCGTCGCGACCTGGTCGTTGCGGGACCGGCCGGCGCGCAGCTTGCCACCGAGGCTGCCGAGGCGCTCCAGCAGACCGCGCTCCAACGCGGTGTGCACGTCCTCGTCGTCGACGGTCGGGCGGAACGCGCCGGAGGCACAGGCCGCCTCCAGGTCGTCGAGGGCCGCCAGGATCCGACCCAGCTCCTCAGGGTCGAGCAGCCCGGCACCGGCGAGGACCCGGGCGTGCGCCCGGGAACCAGCGATGTCGTACGGGGCCAGGCGCCAGTCGAACTGCACGCTCACCGACAGTCGGGCGAGCGCCTCGGCGGGGCCGCCGGCGAACCGGCCACCCCACAGGCTGGTCCGGTTGGTGGCGGCACTGTTCTCGGTCAGGCTCTTGTCGTCCACGTCGCCCATCATTGCTCTGCTTGCCTTTCGCTCGCGACTGCGGGGCTCACTGGCTGCGCTCGCTCACTCCTCGCGCTCGCACGTGTCACTGTCCGCCACCGCCCAGCCGGGCGTCCCGAGCGGACGCCATCCGACTCGGCAGGCCCCACAACTGCACGAAACCCTTTGCGAGGGACTGGTCGAAGGTGTCACCGGTGTCGTAGGTCGCCATCCCGAAGTCGTAGAGGCTCGCCTCGGAGCGCCGACCGGTGACGGTGGCCCGACCGCCGTGCAGGGTCATCCGCACCTCGCCGCTCACGTGCCGCTGCGCGTCGTCGATGAACGCGTCCAGCGAGTCCTTCAACGGCGAGAACCACAGGCCGTCGTAGACGAGCTCGCCCCAGCGCTGGTCGACGCCCTTCTTGAACCGGGCCAGGTCCCGTTCCACGGTCACCGCCTCCAGTTCCTGATGGGCGGTGATCAGTGCGATCGCGCCGGGAGCCTCGTACACCTCTCGGCTCTTGATGCCGACGAGGCGGTCCTCGACCATGTCGAGCCGGCCCACGCCCTGCGCGCCGGCGCGCCGGTTCAGCTCCAGGATCGCCTGGTACGGGGTGACCGTCTCACCGTCGATCGCCACCGGCACGCCGCCGTCGAAGGTGATCACGATCTCGTCGGCGTCGCGGTCCTGCGCCGGATCGGCAGTGTACGAGTAGAGGTCCTCGACGGGGGCGTTCCAGATGTCCTCCAGGAAGCCGGTCTCCACCGCGCGACCCCACAGGTTCTGGTCGATCGAGTACGGGGACTTGGCCGACACGTCGATCGGCAGGCCCTTCTCCTCGGCGAAGGCGATCGCCTTGTCCCGCGTCCAGGCAAAGTCCCGGGCCGGCGCGATGATCTTCAGGTCGGGGGCGAGCGCGTTCAGGCCCACCTCGAACCGGACCTGGTCGTTGCCCTTGCCGGTGCAGCCGTGCGACACGATCGTGCCGCCGTGCCTGCGCGCCGCCGCCACCAGGTGCTTCACGATCAGCGGCCGGGACAGCGCCGACACCAGCGGGTAGCGGTCCATGTAGAGGGCGTTGGCCCGGATGGCCGGCAGGCAGTAGTCGGCGGCGAACTCGTCACGCGCGTCGATGACCTCGGACTCCGCGGCGCCGCAGTCCAGGGCACGCTGCCGGATGGCGTCGAGGTCCTCGCCGCCCTGTCCGACGTCGACCGCGACCGCGATCACCTCGGCGCCGGTCTGCTCGGCCAGATAAGGGATGGCGACGGAGGTGTCCAACCCTCCGGAGTACGCAAGCACGACCCGCTCGGTCATGGCGTGGTGTTCCCTTCAACGGTGTCTTCCCGGCGGGCCCAGCCGGCAAGTTTCTCGCCGAGCGCGGCCCCGCCGATGGCCTCGCGGGCCACGACGAGGATGGTGTCGTCGCCGGCGATGGTGCCGACGATCTCGGGGAGGCCCGCTCGGTCCAACGCGCTGGCGAGGTACTGGGCTGCGCCCGGCGGGGTACGCAGCACGGCGATGTTGCCGCTGGAGTCGACACCGTTGAGCAGCTCGCGCAGCAGCCGCACCAGCCGGGCCGGTGCGGCCTCGGCGTCGCGCAGCGGCCGTTGACCGTCCTCGGGGATCAGGTAGACGGCCGGGCCGTCGCCGCCGCGCACCTTGACCGCACCCAACTCCTCCAGGTCCCGCGAGAGGGTGGCCTGGGTGACGCCGACACCGTCGGCGGCGAGCCGGTCGGCCAGCTCGGTCTGCGACCGGATCGCCCCGTCGCGGATCAGCTCCACGATCCGGGCGTGCCGGGCCGCGCGGGTCAGTGGCGCCGTCATCGGAGCTCCCCGGTCGCGGTGCCCCCGGTCGCGGTGCCCTCGGTCGCGGTGCCCTCGGTCGCGGTGCCCTCGGTCGCGGTGCCCTCGGTCGCGGTGCCCTCGGTCGCGGCTGCGAGTAGGAAGGTCAGCAGCGCCTTCTGGGCGTGCAGCCGGTTCTCCGCCTGGTCGAAGACGGCGCTCTGCGGGCCGTCGAGCACTTCGTCGGTGATCTCCTCGCCGCGATGTGCGGGCAGGCAGTGCAGCACGATCGCGTCCGGCGCGGCCTGGCCGAGCAGTTCCTTGTTGACCTGGTACGGCAGGAACGGGGTGATCCGGTCCAGGCCGTCGGCCTCCTGGCCCATCGACGTCCAGGTGTCGGTGGCCAACACGTCCGCGTCGCGTGCCGCCTGGACCGGGTCGGTCAGCACCCGCACCGACCCGTCGGTGCCGGCGGCGATCTGGGCCGCCCGCTCGACCACGGCCGGGTCGGGCGCGAACCCGACCGGCCCGGCGATCCGCACGTGCATCCCGGCCATCGCCCCGGCCAGCAGGTACGACTGCGCCATGTTGTTCGCCCCGTCCCCCACGTACGTCAGGGTGCGGCCGGCCGTGCCGCCGCACCGCTCGCGCACGGTGAGCAGGTCGGCCAGCAACTGGCACGGGTGGAAACCGTCGGTGAGCGCGTTGATCACGGGCACGTTGGCGCCGCTCGCCACCTCGGCGATCCGGTCGTCGCCGTGGGTCCGCAGCACGATGGCCGCGACGTAGCGGGACAGCACACGCCCCGCGTCCGCGAGGGACTCACCCCGGCCGAAGTGGGTGACCTGCGTGTCCACGACCAGGGGGTGCCCGCCCAGTTCGGCGATCCCGGCGTCGAACGAGATCCTGGTCCGCAGGCTCTGCTTGTCGAAGAGCACCGCCACCGAACGAGGCCCGGTCAGCGGCCGGTGACCGAACCGGTCGGCCTTCATCCGCGCCGCCAGGTCGAGGACCGTGGACTGCTCGGCGGGCGAGAGGTCGTCGTCGCGCAGGAAGTGCCGGGTCATGCGGTCGTCCCCGTGGTGATGGTGGTGGTCGTGGCCTGCGTGAACTCCGCACCGGCTGCTGCCGGGGAGGTCGCGTCCAGGGCGGCAGGCAGCGCGGCGACGAAGGCGTCCGCCTGCGCGGCGGTGAGGATCAGTGGCGGGGCCAGCCGGAGCACGCCCGGCTGCACCGGGTTGACCAGGAAGCCGGCCTCCCGCAGCGCCTCGGCGAGCACCGGCGCCACCGGCGCGGTGAGCGTCACGCCGAGCAGCAACCCGGCGCCGCGTACGCCGTCGATCAGCGGGTGACCCAGTGCCTCGATGCCGCGACGCAGCCGCTCCCCGACCCGCTTGACGTTGTCGAGCAGGCCCTCGTTGGCGATGGTCGCCACCACGGCGAGCGCAGCCGCGCAGCTGACCGGGTTGCCGCCGAAGGTGGTGCCGTGCGAGCCGGGGGTGAGCAGGTCGGCGGCCCGGCCGAAGGCCAGCGTGGCCCCGATCGGCAGCCCGCCACCCAGCCCCTTGGCGAGCGTGACCACGTCCGGCTCCACACCGTCGGCCTGGTGCGCGAACCAGTGCCCGGTGCGTCCGATGCCGGTCTGCACCTCGTCGAGCACCAGCAGCGCCCCGTGCCGGGCGGTGATCTGCCGCGCCGCGGCGAGGTAGCCGGCCGGCGGGACGACGACGCCGTTCTCGCCCTGGATCGGCTCCAGGATCACCATGGCGGTGGCGTCACTGACGGCCGCCTCGAGAGCGGCCACGTCGCCGAAGTCGATGTGGGTCACCTCGCCGGGCAGCGGCCGGAACGGATCGGCCTTGGCCGGCTGGCCGGTCAGGGCGAGCGCACCCATGGTGCGGCCATGGAAGCCGCCCCGGGTGGAGACCACGTGGGTGCGTCCGGTTTGCCGCGACAGCTTGAACGCCGCCTCGTTCGCCTCCGCACCCGAGTTGGACAGGAAGACCCGGCCGGGCCGGCCGGCGAGCGCCAGCAGCAGCTCGGCCAGGGCGATCGGCGGCTCCGCGGCGTAGAAGTTGGAGACGTGCCCGAGGGTCGCGACCTGCTTCGACACCGCCGCCACCACGGCCGGGTGGGCGTGGCCGAGGGCGTTCACCGCGATGCCACCGAGCAGGTCGAGGTATTCCCGGCCGGCGTCGTCGACCACGACGGCACCGGCACCGGAGACCAGTGCCAACTGCGGCGTGGAGTAGTTGCCCATCATGGATTGCGTCCAGCGCTGCACCAACGTGCTCATGACACGACCGTCCCGTCTCCTGGCACCACCATCGTCCCGAACCCTTCCGAGGTGAACACCTCTAACAACGTGGAGTGGGCCACCCGACCGTCGACGACGTGCGCGGCGGGCACTCCCCCACGCACCGCCCGCAGGCAGGCCTCCATCTTCGGCACCATGCCCGACTCCAGCCTCGGCAGCAGCTTGGCCAGGTCGTCCGCGACGATCTCGGAGACCAGGCTTGAGGTGTCCGGCCAGTCCGCGTACAGGCCGGCCACATCGGTGAGCACGACGAGCTTGCGGGCCCGCAACGCGATGGCCAGCGCGGCGGCGGCCGTGTCCGCGTTGAGGTTGTGCAGCACCCCGTCCACGTCCGGCGCGACCGTGGAGATCACCGGGATCCGACCGGCGTCGATCAGGTCGGTCACCGCGGACACGTCGACCGACTCGACGTCGCCGACCTGGCCGACGTCGACCGGCAGCCCGTCCACGTACGCCGGGCGGCGCACCGCGGTGAACAGCCGGGCGTCCTCGCCGGAGAGGCCCACGGCGTACGGACCGTGCGAGTTGATCAGCCCGACCAGTTCGCGGCCGACCTGCCCGACCAGCACCATCCGGACCACGTCCATCGCCTCGGCGGTGGTCACCCGCAGACCACCCCGGAACTCGCTGGCGATCCCGAGTCGGCTCAGCATGGCGGAGATCTGCGGACCACCGCCATGCACCACCACGGGCTTGAGGCCGGCGTAGCGCAGGAAGACCATGTCCGCGGCGAACGTCCGCTGCAACTCGGGATCGATCATGGCGTTGCCGCCGTACTTGACCACGACCGTGGAGCCGGAGAAACGCGCCAACCACGGCAGCGCCTCGATCAGCGTCTCCGCCTTGACCTGAGCGCGGGCGAGGTCCTGGCTGAGACTCATGATGAATAGGCCGAGTTCTCGTGCACGTACGCGTGGGACAGGTCGTTGGTCCAGATCGTCGCCTCGGACGTGCCAGCGTGCAGGTCGATCCGGATGGTCACGTCCCGCCCGGTCAGGTCGACCTTCGAGCGGTCCTCCGCGGCGGCACCGCCCCGGCACACCCACACCCCGTTGACCGCCACGTCGACCTCGTCCGGCTCGAACGCGGCGGCGGTGGTGCCGACGGCGGCGAGGATCCGACCCCAGTTCGGGTCGTTGCCGAACAGCGCGGTCTTGACCAGGTTGTTGCGGGCCACCGTGCGACCCACCTCGACCGCGTCGTCCTCGTCGGCGGCGCCGACCACGTCGATGGCGACCTGCTTGGTGGCACCCTCGGCGTCGGCCACCAACTGCTGGGCCAGGTCGTGGCAGGCCGCGGTGACGGCGGCGGCCAGCTCGGTCGGAGTCGGCTCGATGCCGCTCGCACCGCTGGCCAGCAGCAACACGGTGTCGTTCGTGGACATGCAACCGTCGGAGTCGACCCGGTCGAAGGTGACCCGGGTGGCCGCGCGCAGCGCCTCGTCCAGCGTCGCCGGCCCGGCCACCGCGTCGGTGGTCAGGACGCAGAGCATGGTGGCCATACCCGGCGCGAGCATCCCGGAGCCCTTGGCCATGCCGCCGACCGTCCAGCCGCTGCCCCGGGCCACGGTGGTCTTCGGCCGGGTGTCCGTGGTCATGATCGCCTCGGCGGCGGCGGGACCGCCGTCCCGGGACAACCCCTTGATCGCCGAGCGGACGCCCGGCAGCAGCTTCGGCATCGGCAACCGCTCACCGATCAGCCCGGTGGAGCAAACCGCGACCTCACCGGCGCCGAGGATCAACCGTGGACTGACCGAGGTCAGCGCGGCGGCGGTGTGCTCGGCGGTCGCGTGCGTGTCCTGGAAACCGCCCGGCCCGGTGCAGGCGTTGGCGCCACCGGAGTTGAGCACCACGGCGCGGACCACACCACCCTGCACGACCTGCTGGCTCCAGCGCACCGGCGCGGCCTTGACCCGGTTGGTGGTGAAGACACCGGCGACACCGGCGTCCGGACCGTCGTTGACCACCAGGGCGACGTCCGCGCCACCGCTGGCCTTGAGACCGGCGGCCACCCCGGCCGCCCGGAAACCCCGTGGGGTGGTGACACTCACGGTGCCTGCCTTTCGTTCGCGACTGCGGGGCTCCGCTGCGCTGCACTCCTTGCGCTCACGGGTGCCTGCCTTTCGTTCGCGACTGCGGGGCTCCGCTGCGCTGCACTCCTCGCGCTCACGGAGCAACTCCCCAGATCGACAGGCCCGTCGTCTCCGGCAGGCCGAGCATCAGGTTGGCGTTCTGGACGGCCTGACCGGCTGCGCCCTTGCCCAGGTTGTCCAAGGCGCTGAGCACGATCAGACGCCCCGAGTCGATGTCGACGGTGGCCTGCAGGTGACAGGAGTTCGAGCCCAGGGTCGCCGCCGTGTGCGGCCAGCGGCCCTCCGGCAGCACGTGCACGAACGGCGCGTCCGCGTACGCCTGCGCCAGCACCTGCTGCGGGTCGACGCCGCGCGCCGGCACCGCCGTGACCGTGGCCAGGATGCCCCGCGGCATCGGTGCCAGGACCGGGGTCAACGACAGCCCGGTCGCACCGCTGGCCTGCTTGATCTCCGGTACGTGCTGGTGGGTGCCCACCCGGTACGGCGACAGGTCCCCCAGCACCTCACTCGCCAGCAGGTGCGGCTTCGCCGCCCGCCCGGCGCCGGAGGTGCCGGAGGCGGCGACGACCACCACATCGGCGGGGCTGGCCGCGCCGTCGGCGATCAGCGGCGCGAGGGCCAGCGTGATCGCGGCGGCGTAGCAGCCGGTGTTCGCCACCCGGGTGGAGCCGGCGATCAGCTCCCGCTGGCCGGGCAGCTCGGGCAGGCCGTAGGTCCACTGCCCGGCGTGTGTGCCGCCGTAGTACTGCGCCCACGCGTACGGGTCGGCCAGCCGGTGGTCGGCGCCCAGGTCGACGATCCGCACCTCGGCCGGGAGTTGGGCCGCGAGGGCCGCCGACTCACCGTGCGGCAGGGCCAGGAAGACCAGGTCCGCGTCGGCCAGGGTCGCCGGGTCGGTCGCGCCGAACACCAGGTCGAGCCCGGTGAGCTGCGGGTGCACCACGTCGACGCGGTGCCCGGCCTGACTGTGCGCGGTGGCAGCGACCAGGTCGAACTCCGGGTGCCCGGCGATCAGGCGCAGCAACTCGCCCCCGGCGTAGCCGCTCGCACCGGCGACCGCGACTCGGATCCCCATACTCACCTCCGCATGACTATGCAGCGAAGGTTAGCAGTGGTGAACGGATCACTGCAAGTTCATGCGGTTGACTGCATGGTGATGAGTGGGCCGCCCCAGCCCCCGCGATCTTGCACCTACTGTCCTTGCGTAGCCGACAAAAGCTGCAGATCGACAACACAAACTGCAAGATCGCGGGGGTGGGCGGCGGGGGTTCGATCCCCGGGATCGGTCAGGCGCCGCGCAGGGTGGCGCCTAGACGCTCGGCCGCGACCGCGACCGCCGCGTCCCGTGCCGCGACCGCCTCCTCGACGGTGAGCGTCCGGTCCGACGCACGGAACGTGAGCTTGTACGCCAGCGACCGGCGTCCGGCACCGAGCTGCGCGCCCGAATACACGTCGAACAGCCGCACGTCCTCCAGCAGCTCACCGGCGCCCGCCTCCAGCGCCCGGCGCACCTGCTCCGCCGGCACCGAGTCGTCCACCACCAGGGCCACGTCGATCAGCGCCGGCGGGAAGCCGGAGACCGCCGGGGCAGGTGTCACCCCGACCGCGGGCAGCGCGTCCAGGTCCAGCTCCATCGCGCAGGTACGGCGGGGCAACTCCAACGCCGCGACCACCAGCGGGTGCAGCTCACCGGCGTGGCCGACGACCGAGCCGTCGACCCGCAGCTCGGCACAGCGGCCCGGGTGCCACGGCGCGTACTCGGCCGCCCGCACCTCGACCCGCTCGCCGGAGACACCGGCGGCGTCCAGCACGTCACGGGCCGCCTCGATGGCGTCCGCCCAGCCGGCCGGTCGGCCCGCACCCCACCAGCCGGCCGGGTCGAGGTCGCCAGCGAGCACCGCAGCGACGTGCACCGGCTGCGCCGGCACCACCGCGTCAGCGGCCGCGAACTCCGCATCGGTGGGGCGCCGGTCCACGCCCATCGCCGGCGGGCTGCCGGCACCGACACGCGGGTGGAACACCGCACCGATCTCGTAGAGGGCGAGGTCGCGGTGACCCCGGCCGAGGTTGCGCTTGAGGATGCCGAGCAGCGGGCCGAGCAGCGTGGTGCGCAGCAGCGGCTCCTCCTCGGACAACGGGTTGGCCAGCCGCACCGCCGGTCGGCGCCTGTCGTCGGCCGGCAGACCGAGCAGGTCGGCCAACCCCGGCGACACGAACGGGTGCGCGAGCACCTCCACGTACCCCCGCTCCGCCAACGACCCGGCGACCGCCCGACGCCGACGCTGCCGCGGGGTCAGACCGCGGCCCGGAGGCGCGGTCGGCAACACCGACGGCACCCGGTCGTACCCGTCGAGGCGGACCACCTCCTCGACCAGGTCGGCCGGGTCGGTCAGGTCGGGCCGCCAGGTCGGCGGGGTGACGCTCAGCGTCGCCCCGGCACCGACGGTGCCCGTGTCCTCGGGCAACCGGTCCGCGCCCTGCGCGACCGTGCAGCCGACCCGCTCCAGCAGGGCGACCACCCGCGCCGGCGGGTACTCGACGCCGATCCGCCGGGTCGGCAGGTCCGCCGGCAGGATGATCGGGCTACGCGGTCGGACGTGGTCGATGTCCAGGATCTCCGCACCCGGGGTGCCACCGCCGTGCTCGGTGAGCAGCCGCACGGCACGCTCCAACGCGACCAACGCCACGGCCGGGTCGACACCCCGCTCCCAGCGCTTCGCGGCCTCGCTGAACAGCTTGTGCCGCCGGGCGGTGCGCCCGACCATCGCCGGATCCCAGTGCGCCGCCTCGAAGAGCACGTCGGTGGTGCCGGCGACGACCTCACTGGTCTCACCACCCATCACCGCCGCGAGGGAGATCGGGCCAGTGTCGTCGCAGATGACCATGTCGTCGGCGGTGAGCACCCGGTTGACCCCGTCGAGGGTGGTCAGCTTCTCCCCCGCCTCGGCGCGACGGACCACCAGCGGTCCGGCGATCCGGTCGGCGTCGAAGGCGTGCATCGGCTGGCCCAACTCCACCATCACGTAGTTGGTGATGTCGACCGGCAGCGAGATGCTGCGGATGCCGGCGGTGACGAGCCGCTGCTGCATCCACGCGGGCGTGGGCGCGTTCGGGTCGACGCCCCGGACCAGGCGGGCGGTGAACCGGTCGCAGCCGACCGTGTCGCGGACCTCCACCGGGTACGCCGGCGCCTCGGTGCCGCCCGGAGCCGGCGCCAGGGCCGGGTCGCGCAGCGGCACGTCGAACGCGTGCGACAACTCCCGGGCCAGGCCGCGCAGGCTCAGCGCGTACCCCCGGTCGGGGGTGACCTCCAGATCGAGCACGACATCGTCGAGGCCGACCACCGGCCGCGCGTCGTCGCCCGGCTTGGCCGTCACGTCCGGCCCCAGCACGATGATGCCGGAGTGGTCATCGCCCAGACCCAACTCCTTCGCCGAGCAGATCATGCCCGCGGAGTTGTGCCCGTACGTCTTGCGGGCGCCGATGGCGAACCCGCCGGGCAGCACACCGCCGGGCAGGATCACCACCACCCGGTCACCCGGGGCGAAGTTCCGGGCCCCGCAGACGATCTCCTGCGGCTCGCCGGTGCCGTTCGCGTCACCCACGTCGACCCGGCAGAACCGGATCGGCTTCTTGAAGCCGGTGAGCTCCTCGATCTCGCGCACCTCACCGACGACGAGTCGGCCGGTGACGGTCTCGGCGAGGTCCACGACGGACTCGACCTCGATACCGAGGTCGACCAGCGCCTGCTCCAGGTCACCGGTGGGCAGGTCGGCGGGGAGGTCGACGTACTCCCGCAGCCAACTGACAGAAACTCGCATGACTTCAGACCACCGTTCCCGTGTCTCGTACCCGCATCGCCTACGCCCCGGTCCCGAGCGCGCGGCTGAACCGCACGTCGCCCTCGAAGAGATGACGGATGTCGCTGACCCCGTGCCGGACCATCAGGGTCCGGTCGATGCCCATGCCGAACGCGAAGCCGGAGTAGACCTCCGGGTCGACTCCACAGGCGCGCAGCACCCGCGGGTTGACCATCCCGCAGCCGCCCCACTCCACCCACTGCGGGCCGTCGCGATGCTCCGGGAACCACACGTCGAACTCCGCCGATGGCTCGGTGAACGGGAAGTAGTGCGGCCGCCACCGGGTCTTCGCCTCCGGGCCGAACATCGCCCGGGCGAAGTGATCGAGAGTGCCCCGCAGGTGCGCCATCGTGATGCCCTTGTCGACCACCAGACCCTCGGCCTGGTGGAACACCGGGCTGTGGGTGGCGTCGATCTCGTCGGTGCGGTAGACGCGGCCGGGCACGATCACGTAGATCGGCGGCTTGCGACTGAGCATCGTGCGGGTCTGCACCGTGGAGGTGTGCGTCCGCAGAACCAGGCCGGAACCCTCCGGTGCGATGTGGAAGGTGTCCATCAACCCGCGCGCCGGATGATCGGCGGGAATGTTCAGCGCGTCGAAGTTGACCCACTCCAGGTCGACCTCGGGCCCCTCGGCCACCTCGTAGCCCATCCCGACGAAGAGGTCACTGATCGACTCCATCAGGGTGCTCAGCGGGTGCCGGGCGCCACGCGGACGCCGGTCGTAGGGCAGGGTGACGTCCACCCGTTCCTCGACCAGCACCCGCTCGGCCTGCTCGCGCTCCAGCACCTCGGCGCGGTCGGCGTACGCGGTTTCGATCGCCCGGCGGGCCTCGTTGACCCGCTTGCCGGCGTCGGACTTGGCAGCCGGCGGCAACGCGCCGATCTCCCGGCGGGCCAGCGAGACCGGTGACCGGTCACCGAGGTGCACCGAGCGCAGCGCGGTCAGCGCGTCCGGGTCGGTGGCGGCCGTGAACGCCTTCGTGGCGTCCGCGACAGCCTCGTCCAGGGCGGCGGGGTCGAGCAGGGCGACCTGCTTCGGGTCGTACGGATCGTTGCGGTAGCTCATGGCGTACGGGCACTCCCTCACGGCGGCGCCAGCCCTCCACGGGCGGCTAGGCGAGTCTACGGACGCGCGGCTTCGCCGCAGCCCGCCGGTAGGAGTTGCGCAGGGAGCAGGTCAGGCCCGCCGCCCGCCGACACCGGCGGGCTGGCTAAACGAACGCCGTGGCGCGTTCATGGACGACCGCTCTCCCCTGCTGTCAGTCGCGCCGGGGCTCGGTCGCCCTCAGCGCTGTGCTCTCGCTGAAGCGTACAGGCAGACCGCGGCTGCGGCAGCCAGGTTGAGGCTCTCCGCGCGCCCGTACAACGGCACCCGCACCCGGGCGTCGGCGGCGGCGGTCAACTCCTCGGGCAGCCCATGCGCCTCGGAGCCAAACAGCCAGGCGGTGGGCCCGACGAGCCGACCGTAGTCGGTCAGGTCGTCCAGGTCGTCGTCGCCGTACCCCGTGGTGGCGAAGATC
Source organism: Micromonospora luteifusca (assembly GCF_016907275.1). Classification (NCBI taxonomy): domain Bacteria; kingdom Bacillati; phylum Actinomycetota; class Actinomycetes; order Micromonosporales; family Micromonosporaceae; genus Micromonospora; species Micromonospora luteifusca. The sequence goes on along the minus strand of NZ_JAFBBP010000001.1, from coordinate 5,635,465 downwards.
GACAGCCCGGCGGCGCGCAGCGCGTCGACCACCTGGGCCGGGTCGGGGGCGCGGACCACATCGACATGGAAGAGGCTGCCGGCCGAGGCCCGCACACACTTGCCGTTGTACGGGTCGACGGCGTCGCCCGCGAAGATCACCGCACCCGCCCCGGCCGCGTCGGCGGTGCGCAGCACCGTTCCGGCGTTACCGGGGTCGCGGATCTCGGCGAGCACCGCCACCAGCCGGGGCGCGCCCGCGAGGGCCTGCTCCAGCGACACATCGAGGTGCCGGCAGACCGCGACCAGCCCTTGCGGGGCCACGGTCTCGGCCAACGCGGCCACCGCGTCGTCGGTCACCTCGGAGACCGGCACGTCGGCGCGGGCCGCCGTGGCGGCCAACTCCGGATACCGGTCGAGGGCTGTGGGCGTACCGAACAGTTCGGTGACCACTCCCGGCCGCGCGAGGGCCTCGCGGACCGCCTGTGGGCCCTCGGCCAGGAAACTGCCTGTGGCGTCGCGGTCCCGGCGGCGTTGCAGACGGCGGGCGGCGACAACCCTGGGGGTACGCGGGGTGAAGGCCATGATGTGCGCTCCTCCGGCACGATTGAGGCGCCCCCCGGACGGCGGTGCCGACCCGGGAGACGCCTCGCTCTGGTGCGTGGGGATCAGGCGGCCTGAGCCGCCGCGCCGCCGGTGCCCTCGGCCGTGACCGCGGCCCGGGCCAGCTCGACGATCGCCGCGAAAGAGGCGGCGTCGTTGACAGCCATGTCGGCCAGGATCTTGCGGTCGACCTCGATGCCGGCCAGACGCAGGCCCTGGATCAGACGGTTGTAGGTCATCCCGTTCGCCCGGGCGCCCGCGTTGATCCGCTGGATCCACAGCTGCCGGAAGTCGCCCTTGCGGTCGCGACGGTCCCGGTAGGCGTACTGCATCGAGTGCAGCACCTGCTCCTTGGCCTTGCGGTACAGGCGGGAGCGCTGACCGCGGTAACCACTCGCGGTCTCCAGCAGGGTACGACGCTTCTTCTGGGCGTTTACAGCCCGCTTGACGCGTGCCATCTCAACTCCTTATTAGGTAAAGGTGGCGCGCGTCAGCGGCCGAGCAGCTTCTTGATGCGCTTGACGTCAGCCTTGGCCACCTCGACCGTGCCGGTCAACCGGCGGGTACGGGTGGAAGACTTGCCCTCCAACAGGTGGCGCTTGCCAGCCTGCTCGGCCACGATCTTGCCACGGCCGGTCACCTTGACCCGCTTGCCCATACCCGTGTGGCTCTTCATCTTCGGCATGTGGAACGTCTTCTCCCCTGTTACTTGCCGCTGGTGTCAGCGGCGGTGCCGGTGTCACCGGCTGCTGCGGTCTCGCCGGCTGCTGCGGTCTCGCCGACCGCCGCGGTCTCATCGGCTGCCGCGGTCTCATCGGCTGCCGACACGGCGGACTCGTCCGCTGCCCGGTCCCGAGGTGCACCGCGGGACGCCGTAGCGGCGACCGCGGAGGCCTTGACGGCCCGAAGCGGAGCGAGAACCATGATCATGTTTCGGCCGTCCTGCTTCGGAGCGGCCTCGACGTAGCCCAGGTCCGTGATCTCGGATTCGAGCCGACGCAGGAGCCGGTAACCCAGCTCCGGGCGGCTCTGCTCGCGACCGCGGAACATGATCGTCACCTTGACCTTGTCGCCCGCCTTGAGGAACCGCACCACGTGACCCTTCTTGGTCTCGTAGTCGTGCGGGTCGATCTTCGGCCGAAGCTTCATTTCCTTGATGACGGTCTGCTGCTGGTTACGCCGCGCTTCGCGCGCCTTCAGTGCGCTCTCATACTTGAACTTGCCGAAGTCCATGAGCTTGCACACCGGCGGGCGCGCCATCGGCGCAACCTCGACCAGGTCCAGATCGACGTCCGCGGCCAGCTGAAGGGCGCGCTCCAGCGGGACGATGCCCACCTGCTCACCCTCGGGGCCGACCAGTCGGACCTCACGTGCCCGGATCTGCTCGTTCACGCGTGGTTCGACGCTGATGGGGCCTCCTCGAGTCGTTTCTGCTCAGGTGCCGACCCCTGCGGCTCCCAGGTGGGAACCAACCTGGAAAGCAGAAGGCCCCGGCGTATGCCAGGGCCCGCTCGACCGGTCGGCACGATCACAGGATCGCGCATCCGGCGCCGGGACATGCCCGAAACCGGTGACCGGACCCGGCCACCGAAGAGGCGACTCGGGTGGGAGCAGGCGCTCCGCTTTCAAAGGCTGTCTGCTCGCACGCGGAGACAGCCTGGTCGACTCGACAACACTACACCCGCGCCCCGGCCGCCCCCAAACCGGGCACACCAGAACACCCACGTCACGCTGGGTCCACACCCCCGCCGCGGCTCGGTGCTGCGGGCCTGCCATCGGCCGGTCGCTGCGGAGGCCGCCACCGGCTCGCGGATGCGCGGCCTGCGACCAGCTCACGGCTGCGAGGGCCACCACCGGCCGCCGGGCAGTTTCGGCGACGTTGCCCGAATCCTGGCCGCTGAGATGTGCGGTGATCGCGCCGGACCGCTCGGCCGGGGCAAGGTGGAGATGCTTGAGTCAGCGGCCGCTGGCGCGCTCGGCGAGGCGGGCCTGGTGCGCCTCGTGCAGTCGGCGCAGCGCGCGGACTCCCTCGACGGCCAACTCCTTGTCGGCGGCCTGCAGGGCGATCATCGGCAGCAGGTCGTCATCGTGCAACTCCAGGCTTGCCCAGGGGGCGCTCCGGTCGAAACGGACACCCCGCACGACCTCCCACGGCAGCTCGTACGAGCTGATGACGTTGCGCACCCGGACACCGCGCGCGTCAGCCTCGACCCGCGGGCGGGTGAACAACAGGAAGCCCAGGGCACCGAAGATGCCCAAGCCGATCATGGCGACCTGATCACCGCGCTGGAAGCTGCCGTAACCATCGCCGGTCGGCCCACTCAACGAGGTGGCAACCAAGCCGAACACCACTACCAGCGCGATGGCCGCGGACCAGCAGACCAGCCGGATGCGGCGGGGCTTCAGGCGGATCAGCTCGGTTTCACTCACCCCACCAGTCTGCCACCCGCACCCGCCCGACGAACGCACCACCCGCCGAGCCACCCCCATACGACACGACCTGCCCCAGCCCGCCAGCGCACCCAAGGCCCACATGGCGGCGGCACCGGCCGGGCCTGGCCGGGCCGGACCGGACCGGGCTGGACCGCGCCGGACCGCGCCAGGCCGGGCCGCGCCGGACCGGGTCCCAGCCCGCCAAGATCGTGCTCGATCGTGGATGTAGTGGTGTCGGCTGCGCGTGAGGCCACTACATCAATGTTCGAGCACGATCTTGTCGGTGCGGGCGCGATCGTCAAGGCGCGTCACCCCCGCAGCAGGGCCGCGCTGGTTGGTAGATCAACTCAAGGTCGGCGATGTGGCGGTGTCCTTGCGGACGGATACCCCCACATCGGCGACCCTGAGTCGATCAAGGAAAGGAACGACCACCCTGAACGGCCGGGGTGTGTCGGTTGACTGGCGGTCAGAGCCGACAGGCGTGGATGTTGGTGACCAGGATGGCGCGGGCGCCCAGCTCGTACAGCTCGTCCATGATCCGGTGGACGTCGTCGCGGAGCACCATCGCCTGCACCGCCACCCAGCCCTCACGGTGCAGCGGCGACACGGTGGGCGACTCGATGCCCGGGGTGAGCCCGCTGGCCCGGTCCAGCAGACCGGCCGGCACGTCGTAGGCGAGCATCACGTAGCGGCGGGCCACCAGCACACCGTGCAGGCGGCGCAGCAACTGCTCGGCCTGCGGTTGAACCGGAGCGTCGACGCGCCGGACCAGCACCGCCGACGAGCGCAGCAACGGCTCACCGAAGACCACCAGGCCCGCCTGGCGCAGGGTCGCGCCGGTCTCCACGACGTCCGCGATCACGTCGGCGACGCCGAGGCGTACGGCGTTCTCCACCGCACCGTCGAGGCGGATCACATCGGCCTTGACGCCCGCTTGGGCGAGGTGCCGCTCGACCAGACCGGGGTACGCGGTGGCGATGCGGTGGCCGCCCAGGTCCTGCACGGAGGTGATGTCGTCGGGGCGGGCGGCGAAGCGGAACGTGGCCTGACCGAAGGTGAGGTCGACGACCTCTTCGGCCGGCGCGGCCGAGTCGATCAGCAGGTCCCGACCGGTGATCCCGAGGTCGAGGTCGCCGGATCCGACGTAGGTGGCGATGTCCTTGGGGCGCAGGTAGAAGAATTCGACGTCGTTGGCCTCGTCGCGGCAGACGAGGTCCTTGGAGTCGGTGCGCTGGCGGTAGCCCGCCTCGCGCAGCATCTGGGCGGCCGGCTCGGCCAGGGTGCCCTTGTTGGGAATGGCGACACGCAGCATGACGGGAGTGCTCCTTCGATCCGGATGGCGATCAACGGGGTTGGGGGCACTCACAGATGTCGGTAGACGTCCTTGAGGTCGAGACCGCTGGCGAGCATCAGCACCTGAACCTGGTAGAGCAGCTGGGAGATTTCCTCGGCGGTGCGCTCCGGCCCCTCGTACTCGGCGGCCATCCACGACTCGGCCGCCTCCTCGACGACCTTCTTGCCGATGAAGTGCACGCCCTTGTCCAGGGCGGCGACGGTGCCCGAGCCCGGGGTGCCGGCGGCGGCCTTGGCCTGCAGCTCGGCGAACAACTCCTCGAACGTCTTCACGGGGAACGATTCTTCCAGCCGGCCGACCGACGCCCCGCGTCCGGGTCCACCGAAACCCAGCCAGCGGACAATTCCCTACCAACATGGTGGGATGATCTTCGATCGATGCTCATGGAGCTCTACGCTGTCCGCCATGGCCAGCAGCTCACGTCTCTTCGCGCTCACCCTCGCCGGTGCCGTCGTCGTAGCCACCGCCGGGTGCGCGCCACAGGTCGAGAAACCTATGCCCACCGTCATCGACTCGCCGTCCTGCGCCAAGGACAGCCTGCCCACCCGTACGCCGGGCAAGCTCACCATCGCCACCGACCAGCCCGCGTACGAGCCGTGGTTTTCCAAGGACAAGCCGGACAACGGCGAGGGCTTCGAGTCCGCCGTCGCGTACGCGGTCGCCGAGAAGCTCGGCTACGCCCGCGCCGACGTCACCTGGACCCGGGTCAAGTTCGACACCGCGATCGCCCCGGGGCCGAAGAACTTCGACTTCGACATCAACCAGTTCTCCATCACCGAGGAACGCAAGCAGGCGGTCGACTTCTCCGCGCCGTACTACCTGGTCCGGCAGACCGTCATCGCCTTGAAGTCCTCGAAGATCGCCGGCAGGAAGTCGTTGGCCGATTTCCGTGACGCCCGGCTCGGCGCCCAGGTCGGCACGACCAGCTATCAGGCGATCACCGAAGTGCTCAAGCCGGCCGCGAAGCCACAGGTCTACAACAGCAATGACGACGCCAAGAAGGCGCTGCAGAACGGGCAGATCGACGGTCTGGTGGTGGACCTGCCGACGGCGTTCTACATCACCGGCGCGGAGATCACCGATGCGACCATCGTCGGGCAGGTGCCGCAGGTCGGCACGCCCGAGGCGTTCGGTTTGCTGCTGGACAAGAACTCGCCGCTGACGTCCTGTGTGACCGGCGCGGTCGGTCAGCTCACTGAGGCGGGCACGCTGAAGCAGTTGGAGCAGAAGTGGCTCGCCCAGGTGGCAGGGGCGGCCGAGCTGCGGTGACGCTTCGGGAGCACGTCCCCTCCGAGGCGCAGGTGCGGCGTACGGCGTACCGGCGTCGGCAGACCGTCTACAGCGTGCTGGTCGCGGCCTCCTCGACGGCGGCTCTCGGCATGCTGTTGGTCATCGCGGTGACCGGTGCGCCCGGCTGGGACCGGGTCCGGCAGTCGTTCCTGGATCCGGCGATCGCCCGGGACGCGCTGCCGGCGGTGCTGAGTGGGCTCTGGCTGAACGTACGGCTGCTGGTCTGCTGCGCGGCCGGCGCGCTGGTGCTCGGGCTGGTGATCTCCGTACTGCGGACGCTGCGCGGCCCGATCTTCTTCCCGGTCCGGGCACTGGCCGCCGGCTACACCTACACCTTCCGTGGCCTGCCGCTGATCATCGTGCTCTACCTGCTCACCCTCGGCGTGCCGGGGCTGCGTCTGCAGGGCATGCCACCGGTGCTGGTGCTCGGTGGGCTCGCGCTGGTCCTGACCTACGGCGGTTACCTCGCCGAGGTGTTCCGGGCCGGCATCGAGTCGGTGCATCCCAGCCAGCTCGCCGCGGCCCGGTCGTTGGGCCTGACCTACCGGCAGACGATGCGGCACGTGGTCCTGCCACAGGCCGTCCGCCGGGTGGCACCGCCTCTGCTCAACGATGTGGTGGCGTTGCAGAAGGACGTCGGGCTGGTCTCACTCGCCGGGCCGATCGACGCGGTCCGGGCCGCCCAGATCGCCACCGCCCAGTCGTTCAACTACACGCCGTACATCGTGGCGGGGGTGCTCTTCGTGCTGCTCGCGATCCCGCTGATCGCGGTCACCGACTGGGTGACGCTGCGCGCGGCCCGCCGACAGTCGGGAGGCTGACCATGGCACTGCTGCGTTGTCGGGGCCTGCGCAAGGAGTTCGCCGGGCACGTCGTGCTCGACCGGCTCGATCTGACCGTCGCCGAGCACCGGGTGGTGGCCCTGATCGGTGCGTCCGGGTCCGGCAAGTCGACCCTGCTGCGGTGTGTGAACCTGCTGGAGGAACTCGACGACGGCACCATCGAGCTGGACGGGGAGGACATCTCCGATCCCCGCGTGGACCCGGACCGGGTCCGCCGGCGCATCGGCATGGTGTTCCAGGCGTACAACCTCTTCCCGCACCTGAGCGTGTTGGAGAACATCACCCTCGCGCCGCGCCGCGTACACCGGCGGGCACGGGCGGAGGCCGAGGCGCAGGCGCGGGAGCTGCTCGACCGGGTGGGTCTCGGCGCCAAGGCGGACGCCTACCCGGACCGACTCTCCGGCGGTCAACAGCAGCGGGTGGCGATCGTCCGGGCGCTGGCGAACTCACCTCGACTGATGCTGCTCGACGAGGTCACCTCCGCACTGGACCCGGAACTCGTCGGTGAGGTGCTGGCGATGATCCGGGACCTGAAGGCCGACGGCATGACCATGGTGCTGGCCACCCACGAGATGGGCTTCGCCCGCGAGGTCGCCGACGAGGTCTGCTTCCTCGACGCGGGACGGATCATCGAGAGTGGCCCGCCGGAGCAGGTGCTCGGCGAGCCCACCCAGCCCCGCACCCAACAGTTCCTGCACCGCATCATCGAGGCCGGCCGCCTCTGAAGGCGGCCCGCCCGCCGCCGGCCGCATTCGAAGCCGGCCGCCTTCAAAGGCCGTGTCAGCCGCCGAAGCCGACCCGCTGCGCGTTGCCCGCCGCCACGGTCCGAACGGCCAGCGCCGCGTCGAGCGCCGCCACGGTGGCCGCCCAACCCTTGTCCTCCGCCGAGCCGGGCAGTCCGGCCCGGTCCCGGGCCTGCTCGATGTTCTCCACGGTGAGCACCCCGTGCGCCACCGGCTTGCCCTCGTCCAGCGCCACCCGGGTCAACCCGTCGGTGACCGAGCGACAGACGTAGTCGAAGTGGGCGGTGGTGCCACGGACCACCACGCCGAGAGCGACGACCACGTCGCAGCGGCGCGCGAGGGCCTGGGCGACCACCGGCAGCTCGACCGAGCCGGCGACCCGGGCGACAACGGCACGAGCCCCGCACGCCTCGGCGGCAGCCACCGCACGCTCCAGCATGTGGTCGGTCAGGTCGCCGTGCCACCGGGCGGCGACGACCCCAACGGTCAGCCCTGCGGCGTCCACCGCGTCGACTCCCGGCTCACCGAAACCCGCCATCGTCATGCTCCGATCTCGTCGTTGGCGACCGGACGCCCCAGTGGCGCCTCGGACACCTCGTCCAACTCGTCCAGCAGGTGACCCATCCGGTCCCGCTTGGTGCGCAGGTAGCGCAGGTTCTCCGGGTGTGCGCCGGCCGGCAACCCCTCCCGGCCGGTGATGGTCAACCCGTACCCCTCCAGCCCGGCCCGCTTGGCCGGGTTGTTGGTCAACAGGCGCATCGAACGCACGCCCAGGTCGTAGAGGATCTGCGCGCCGGTGCCGTAGTCCCGGGCGTCGGCCGGCAAACCAAGGTCGAGGTTGGCGTCGACGGTGTCGCGGCCCAGGTCCTGCAACTGGTACGCCTGCAGCTTGTGCAGCAGCCCGATGCCGCGCCCCTCGTGTCCGCGTACGTAGAGCACGACGCCCCGGCCCTCCCGCGCGACCCGGGCCAGCGCAGCGTCCAACTGCGGTCCGCAATCGCAACGCAGGGAGCCGAACACGTCCCCGGTCAGGCACTCCGAGTGGACCCGGACCAGCACGTCCTGACCGTCGCCGATGTCGCCCAGCACCATTGCGATGTGCTCGGCGGGATCGTGCTCGGCGCGGTAGCCGAGCGCCCGGAACACCCCGTGCCGCGTGGGCATCCGGGCGTCCGCGACCAGCTCGACCTGCTTCTCGGTACGCCGCCGGTAGGCGATCAGGTCGGCGATGGTGATCAGCGTGAGGCCGTGCTCGGCGCTGAACTTCTCCAGGTCCGGAACCCGCATCATGGTGCCGTCGTCGTTGATCAGCTCGCAGAGCACGCCCGCCGGGCGCAACCCGGCGAGCCGGGTCAGGTCGATCGACGCCTCGGTGTGCCCCGGCCGGCGCAGCACCCCGCCCTCGCGGGCGCGCAGCGGCACCACGTGCCCGGGCCGGGCCAGATCGGTCGGATCGGTGGTGGCGGCGGCGAGCAGCCGGCTGGTGTGCGCGCGGTCGGCCGCCGAGATGCCGGTGCTGATCCCCTCCCGGGCGTCCACGGTCACCGTGTACGCGGTGCCGCGCCGGTCCTGGTTGGTGTGATGCATCGGCGGCAGGTCGAGCCGGTCGGCTTCGCTCTCGGTCACCGCCACGCAGACGTACCCGGAGGTGTGGCGCACCATGAACGCCATCAGCTCCGGCGTGGCCAACTCGGCCGCGAAGATCAGGTCGCCCTCGTTCTCCCGGTCCGCGTCATCGACCACGACGACCGGCCGACCGGCCGCGATGTCCGCGACCGCCTGCTCGATGCTCCCAAAGCTGCTCATGCCGCCACTCCGCTTCGCTCCGTGGCGTCATGAGGCACCATGGCGCTGAACCTGATGATTCGCTCGCTACGCTCGCTCATGCGACGGCCTCCGTGTAGATGGGACGGACGGGTGCCGGCCGGGTCGCACGCGAGGTGCGCCACCAGGCGGCGAAGCCCCAGGCGCAGATGGCGCCGTAGATCAGGTACATGACCGCCGACGGGTAGAACCCGCCGCGCAGCAGCAGCGGCACGCCGACCGCGTCGACCGCGATCCAGAGCAGCCAGAACTCCACCCAGCCGCGGGCCATGCCGTACGTGGCCAGCAGGCTGCCGGTGAGGATCCAGGCATCGGGCAGCGGACCCCACGAGCCCAGTGCCGCGAGCACGGGGTACGCGGCGGCGGTGCCGACCACGGCGGCCAGCAGCAGCGCCAGACGTTCCCGCCCGGTGGCCCAGCGTGGCACGACCGCCGCCTGAGCGGCGTCGGCGCGGCGGTTTCGCTGCCAGCGCCACCAGCCGTAGACGCTGACGGCGAAGAAGAACACCTGCCGGCCGGCCTGGCCGTACAGGTCGTGCTCCTGCGGGGTGGCGAACACCCCGCCGAGGAACACGGTGAGCAGCAGCGCGTTACCGATCATCCCGACCGGCCACGCCCAGAGCAGCCGGCGCAGCCCGAACAGCGCGGAGACCAGCCCGAACGCGTTGCCGACGATCTCCCGGGCCAGCACCGGCGAACCGGCCACCTGCACCTGGCCGTCCAGCAGCCAGCTGAGCGGACCCATCAGGCCACCTCGCCCGTGCTCGAGGCCACCGGGTGAGTGTCGGTGGCCCGGCTGCCGAGCAGCCGCTCGACGTACTTGGCCAACACGTCGACCTCCAGGTTGACCGGGTCACCGGCACCCTTCGCACCGAGCGTGGTCAGCTTGAGCGTGGTCGGGATCAGCCCGACGGCAAACTGGTCCGCGCCCACCTCGGCCACGGTCAGCGAGACGCCGTCGATGGTGATGGAGCCCTTCTCCACCACGTACCGGGACAGGGCGGTGGGCAGCCGGAACCGGACGGTCTCCCAGTGCTCGGCCGGCTCCCGCGAGATCAGTTCACCGACGCCGTCGACGTGGCCCTGCACCAGGTGCCCGCCGAGTCGGCTGCCGAGGGCGGCGGCCCGCTCCAGGTTGACCGGGTCGCCGGGGCGCAGCGCGCCCAGGGCGGAGCGGCGCAGCGTCTCCCCCATCACGTCGGCGGTGAACGTCCCGTCGGCCACCTCCACGACGGTCAGGCAGACGCCGTTGACCGCGATGGAGTCACCGTGCCGGGCGTCGGACGTGACCAGCGGACCGCGTACGGCGACCAGCGCCGAATCGCCTGCCGTCGGCGTCACCCGGACAATCTCGCCCAATTCCTCGATGATGCCAGTGAACATCTCAGCCCTCCCGTTTGCGGGGCAAAGCGGTGATCCGGAGATCCGGACCGACCTGCGTAACGTCGACGAACTCCAGATCGATGGCCTCAGCGATGGTGCTCACTCCCGCGTCGACCAGAGCGGTCGGGCCGGCGCCGAGCAACCGGGGCGCGACGTACCCGACGATCTTGTCGACCAGGCCGGCGGCCAGGAACGCGCCGGCCAGCCGCGGGCCGCCCTCCAGCAGCACCGCGCGGACCCCGCGCTGGTGCAGCGCCGCGAGCAGCGCCGGCAGGTCGACCCGGCCGTCCGGGCCGGTGCCGACCTCGTCGGCGGTCGCGATCCACGTGCGCGCGGCGCCGTCGCGGACCTGGGCGTCAGCCGGGGTACGCCCCGAACTGTCCACCACCACCCGCAGCGGCTGCCGGATCGCCAGGCTGCCGTCGCGCAGGTTGCGGGCGGTCAGCCGGGGATCGTCGGCGAGCACGGTGCCCACCCCGGCGAGCACCGCGTCGACCGTGCCGCGCAGTGCGTGCACGTCCATCCGGGCCGCCTCCGAGGTGATCCACATGCTGGTGCCGTCGGCCGCGGCGGAGCGCCCGTCGAGCGTGGCGGCGTACTTCCAGATCACGTACGGCCAGCCGCGGCGCATCGAGGTCAGCCACGCGACGTTGCCGGATTCGGCCTCCTCGCCGCGTACCCCAAGGTCGACCCGGACCCCGGCGGCGCGCAGGGTGGCGGCGCCACCGGACGCGACCGGGTTGGGGTCGGGCACGGCGATGACCACCCGGCTCACCCCGGCCTGGACGAGCGCGGAACTGCAGGGGCCGGTGCGACCGGTGTGGTCACAGGGCTCCAGAGTGACGACCGCGGTGCCGCCCTTGGCGCGTCGCCCGGCCTGCGCCAGAGCGACGATCTCGGCGTGCGGTCCACCGGCGTACGCGTGGAAACCCTCACCCACGACCTGGCCGTCCTCGTCGAGCAGCACGCAACCGACGACCGGATTGGGACTGGTGGTGCCGAGACCGCGTGCCGCCAATTCGATCGCACGCCGCATCGCCTCATCGACGGAGACGCTGACCATCGCCCTGCCCTGCCCTCTCACTCGCCGGTCCGCGCGCGGGCGGTCAGGGAGGCTGCGGCCATGGGGCCACGGGCAGGCGGTGGCGGATTCCGGGAACGGCACAGCCGCCCCGGGAGGTCGGCACGGCACGCTGAAGCCAGCGACCGGGCGGACCCGTCCGTCCCGCGCGCTGTCTCCCATCCGGACTGTCTGGGGGCGGACGAACCGCTCCCAACCGTCGGCCCCGGATTTTCACCAGGTCCACCGGACGGCAGAGCCGTCCGGGTCGCGGGCTGACCACGGTTGGACCGTGGATCACCGCCGGTTCGGAATTTCACCGAGTCCCGCCAGCGCGTGGTGGGTACCCCGAAGTCTTACACGCCGATCCGGCCGCGTCGCCACCTAGGCGAGCTACTTCACAGCAGGATCACGCTCAGGTGACACCGCGACGCCGGTCCACCGCCACGTACGAACCCGGTTGGCTCTTGGCCACCGTCTTCATCTCCGAGGCCACCGCGATCGCCTCGAGAGGGTCGGTGAACCGCTTGCCGGCGTCGGAGAGGGACACCCCGATGGAGAGCGTGACCAGGGCGGCGCGGCGGATGTTGCCACGCCGGTCCTTCAGCTCGACGAAGCCACGCTCACGGTCGGTCGCGTCGTAGAGCGTGTCGGCGGACTTCTCGAAGTCGACCACCGCGCGGGACGTCAGGGGGCGGACCTGGTCGGGGGCGCAGACGATGACGAAGTCGTCGCCGCCGACGTGGCCGAGGAAGGCCGGCGGCAGGCCCACCGCCACCACCGCCCGGTGCAGGCTGCGGGCCAGCGCGGAGATGAAGTCGTCGCCGCGGACGAAGCCGTACCGGTCGTTGACGCTCTTGAACCGGTCGATGTCGATGTAGCCGACCGCGTAGTCCACACCCTGCCGGACCCGGTCGCTGATCTCCCGACGGATCCGGCTGTTGCCGGGCAGCCCGGTCAGCGGGGACACCTCCCGGAACTCCTTGTTGCGACGCAGGGTCGACGAGACCCGGGCCACCAACTCGGCGGTGTCGAACGGCTTGACCAGGTAGTCGTCGGCGCCGGCGCTGAGCCCGTGCACCTTGTCGACGGTCATCCCCTTCGCCGTCAGCATGATCACCGGCAGGGCGGAGGTCATCGGGTCGGCGCGCAGCCGCCGGGTCAGCTCCAGCCCGTCGATGCGGGGCATCATGAGGTCGACGACCGCCAGGTCGGGCCGCTGACGCTCGATGACCTCAAGGGCCTCCTGGCCGTCGCTGGCGTGGATCACCTCGAAGCCGTGCAGCCGCAGGTTGAACTCGACGAAACGAGCGATGTCGTCGTCGTCGTCGACGACGAGAATGATGTCCTTACGGTCGCCGTCGGGGTCCACCTCAGGCCTCGGGAGCCGCGCGTTCCGCCAGTGCCCGCAGGTGCCGTACCGCCTCCGCCGGGTCGGCGGCGCCGTACACGGCGGTGCCGGCCACGAACGCGTCGGCGCCGGCGGCGGACGCCTGCTCGATGGTGTCGGCGGCGATCCCCCCGTCCACCTCGATACGTAGCTCCAGGTGCCCGGCCGAGACGTGCCGGCGGGCGGTACGCACCTTGTCCAGCAGTTGCGGGATGAACCGCTGCCCGCCGAAGCCCGCCTTGATCGTCATGATCAGCAGGGTGTCGAAGCTGGGCAGCAGGTCCAGGTACGGCTCGATCGGGGTGTCCCGGTCGATGGCCAGGCCGGCCTTGGCGCCGGCCGAACGCAGGTCCTTGGCCAGCGCCACCGGGTCGTCGGACGCCTCCGCGTGGAAGGTGACGTTGTACGCCCCGGCGTCGGCGTAACCGGGGGCCCACCGGCGCGGGTCCTCGATCATCAGGTGCACGTCGAACGGCATCGCGGTGACAGCCCGCAGGCTCTGCACCACGGGCAGCCCAATGGTCAGGTTCGGCACGAAATGGTTGTCCATCACGTCGACGTGCAACCAGTCCGCGGCGTCCTCGACGGCACGGACCTCTTCGGCGAGGCGGGCGAAATCGGCGGCCAGGATGCTCGGCGCGACGATCGGCGGCGGTACGGTCACGGGGCCAGTGTACGAACGCGGTCACCTACCTCCCGCATGGCGGCACCAACTCCGACGCGCTGTGACCCGGCAGTGACCAGTGGTGCAGAATTGGTCGGTCCGGACCGCCGAATCCGGACGAACAGACACGAGTAGCTGGCCGATCGACGGAAACACGACGACACTCCAAGCGGGACGGTGCCGTAGGCTGCACGCCCGCCGGGGTTTCGCCGCGGGGCGCGGTGACCGGCCGCCAGCTCCCGGAAGGGCGGACGATGCGACGGTGGCTTCCAGCGCTGGTGCTGGCCGGCGTCACGACGATACTGCTGGTCGGTTGCGCACCGGCCCGCGGCGCGGACGGTGATCTCACCGACGACTGGCCGGCACTGCGGGACCCGACGCCGTTCACCCCCGCCACCGACACCTGCCTGCCCCGGATCACCGCGGTCGTGCAGGCCAGCACGTACGAGACGGTGGACTGCGCGCGTAACCACGTGGCCGAGGCCATCCACGTCGGCACCTTCGACGGGCCCGACGCGCTGGCCGAGACCCGGCCCGAACCCGGATCGTCGGCGCTGCGCAGAGCCCGCGCCGAGTGCGACCAGCGGGCTCGGGAGATGCTCGGTGGCGACTGGCACACCGCCCGCCTCGCCCTGTCCCTCGCGTTGCCCTCGGGACCCGCCTGGTCCGGCGGGGCACGCTGGTTCCGTTGCGACCTCAGCGAAACCGGCAGCATCGACAACACCCGTCCGGTGAACCGCACCGGCAGCCTGCGCGGCGCGTTGATCGGCGACGCCCCGCTGACCCACCGTTGCTTCGACCCCAAGCTCATCGGTGACAACCTCAACTACATGGCGCCGGTGCTCTGCACCGAGCCGCACCGCGCCGAGTTCGTGGGCGTCTACGACGAGCGGGACGTGACCTGGACGGAGTTCACCCGCTCCGCCGAGCACGCGCACAAACGCTGCATGGAGTTGATCGCCACGTACGCGGCGGTGCCGAACGACGGCGACCTGCCGTACCGGGCGGGGTCCATCTACTACCCACCGTCACAACGGGAGTGGGAGGACGGAGACCGTGGGGTGCGCTGTTTCCTGTGGAGCGATGACCGCAAACTCACCCGTTCGATGCGCGGCGTCGGCCCCAAGGGACTGCCCGCGATCTGAGCATCGGTGCCGTATGCTGCTGCGCCGTGGCGCTACCTACCGGCGGGGTCCGGCAGGAGGCCACCGCAGCGGGAGGTCAGGAATGCGACGGTGGTTGGCGGCGTTCGCCGGGGGTGCGGCTCTGGCCCTGGTGCTGACCGGGTGCAGCGCACCGGTTGGAGTCGACCGTGACCTCATCGACGACTGGCCGGCGCCCGTCGCGGCGCAGCAGTTCGTCCCCGCCGCCGACGTCTGCCACCAAACCCCCCAGCAGGTCGGCTTCCTGACCGGTTACAACCCGACGGCGTGCACCGGGCCGCACCTGGTCGAGACCATGCATGTCGGCACGCTCACCGGGCCGAGCGCCGAACCCACCACGCCCCCGCGGCCCGGCTCGGTGGGCCTGCGGGCCGCACAGAGCGCGTGCGACAAGGAAGTCAACAAGGCGGTGGGCGCCGACTGGCGTTCCGGGCGGCTCGGCCTGACCGTCGTACTGCCGTCGCCGCAGGCCTGGGCGGGCGGGGCCCGCTGGTACCGCTGCGACGTCACCGAGATCGCCAGCATCGACGACACCACCGTCGGCGTGCGCACCGGCAGCCTCCGGGGTGCGCTGTCCGGCGCGGCGCCGCTGGCGTACCGCTGCTTCAACCCGAAGCTGGTCAAGGACGAGATCGACGAGATGGTGCCGGTCTCCTGCACCGCCAAGCACCACGCCGAGTTCGTCGGGGTCTGGCAGGCCCCGGAGGTCAGCTACGCCGAGTTCTCGCGCACCGTCAAGCGGACCCACCGGGCCTGCCAGACGACGATCGCCAAGTACGCCAAGGTTCCGGACAACTCGCAGCTCGACTTCCGCGCCGGCACGATCTACTACCAGCCGTATGAGGAGGAGTGGAAGAACGGCAACCGTGGCGTGCAGTGCTTCCTCTGGATCTCCGACCGGGACCTGACCCGCTCGATGAAGAACGCCGGCACCAAGGGGCTCCCGATCACCTGACCGAGGTGAACGGAGGGGCCCCCGGTCAACGCCTGGCGTTGACCGGGGGCCCCTCCGTTCATCGGACCCGGTGCGACTCAGCCTCGACGCAGCACGGCGAGGAACATCGCGTCGGTGCCGTGGCGATGCGGCCAGAGCTGCACGGTCGGCCCGTCGCCCAGACCGGGCATACCGGCCGGCAGCAGCGGCCGGGCGTCCACGAAGTCCACCGGAACGCCACTACGGCGGGCCGCCTCGGTCACCGTCACGTGCGTCTCGACCGTGTGCGGCGAGCAGGTGACATAGGCGACCAGGCCACCCGGACGGACCGCCCGCAGCGCCGCACCGAGCAGCTCCCGTTGCAGCCGGGTGAGCGGCGGCAGGTCGGACGGTTGCCGACGCCAGCGCGACTCCGGCCGGCGACGCAGCGAGCCGAGCCCCGTGCACGGGGCGTCCACCAGCACCCGGTCGAAGTGCTGCTCCGGGAGCTTCGGGTCGGCGCCGACGTCACGGCCGTCCATGGCCAGCACGGTCACCGGCAGGCCCCGGGTCGCCTGGGAGACCAGGCGGGCCCGGTGCTCGGCCACCTCCACCGCGGTCACCCGCGCACCACGCTGCGCGGCCAGCGCGCCGAGCAGACCGGCCTTGCCGCCCGGGCCTGCGCACAGGTCCAGCCAACGCCCGTCCGGGCCGTCCAACGGCGCGTCGGCCAGCGCGGCTGCCACCAGTTGGGAGCCCTCGTCCTGCACGTGGGCACGGCCGTCGACCACCGCCGGCACGTCGCCCGGCGCACCGCCGGGCAGATAGACGGTGTACGGCGAGAAGGCGCCCGGCGCCCCGCCGACCTGGTCGGCCAGCTCGATCGGGTCGATCAGGCCGGGCCGCGCGCACAGGTGCACCGGCGGGCGTTCGTTGTCCTCGATCAGGAGACGGGCCGTCTCACCGAGATCGCCGCCGAGCGCCTCGGAGAAGGCCCGCACGATCCACTGCGGGTGGCTGTACGCCAACGCCAGGTGCCCGACCGGGTCGGTCTCCATCGGTGGGGCGAGCTTCGCCACCCAGGCGTCCGCGTCACGGGTGGACACCTCGCGCAGCACCGCGTTGGCGAAGCCGGTGGCGCCCGGCGCGACCGACCGGACCAGGTCCACCGTCGACGAGACCGCCGCGTGCGGCGGCACCCGGGTGTGCAGCAGTTGGTACGCCCCGAGCCGCAGCGCGTCGCGTACCGGCGGGTCGATCCGGGCCACGTCCCGGCCGGCGGCGTCGGTCAGGATCGCGTCCAACGTGCCCAGGTGGCGCAGGGTGCCGTAGGTCAGCTCGGTGACGAAGGCCGCGTCCCGGCCGAACAGCCCCTCCTCGCGCAGGATGATGGGCAGCACCAGGTTGGCGAACGCGTCGTCGCGGTGCACCGCGGCCACCGCCTCGTACGCCGCGCGACGCGGCCGGTCCACGGGTGGCCGGACCGGACGGCGGTCCCCGCCACGACCGGCCGACGGGCCGGAGCGCGTCGGGCGCGTTCCCTCCGGGGCCGTCACGCGAAGTCCTCGCCGGTGCCGACCCGGACGCCGCGCGCCCAGTCGGTCGCGCCCATGGCCCGCTTGCCCGCGGCGCGGACCTCACCGAGACGCACCGGCACGGTCGCCGTGCCGGCCAGTACCCGCGACTTCTCCACCAGCAACTCTCCAGGCTTCAATTCGGGGCCGTCGGGCACCGGCACGACCGGGCCGAGCTTCACCCGCTCGCCCCGGAACGTGGTCCAGCCGCCCGGGGCCGGAGTGCAGGCCCGCAGCCGGCGGTCGACGGCGAAGGCCGGGTCACTCCACCGCACCCTGGCGTCGTCCACGGTCAGCTTCGGTGCCAGTGACACCCCGTCGGCGGGCTGTGGCTCCGCCCTGGCGGTGCCGGCGGCGATCGCGTCGAGCACCGCCACCAGCAGACCGGCACCGGATTCGGCGAGCCGCTCCAGCAGGTCCCCGGAGGTGTCGGTGGCGCGGATCTCGTCGGTGAGGGTGCCGTAGACCGGGCCGGTGTCCAGGCCCTGCTCCAGTTGGAAGACGCTGGCCCCGGTCAACTCGTCACCGTGCAGCACGGCGTGCTGCACGGGCGCGGCGCCACGCCACGCGGGCAGCAGCGAGAAGTGCAGGTTGATCCAACCGTGCCGGGGGATCTCCAGGGCAGCCGGTGGGACCAGCGCGCCGTAGGCGACGACCGGCACGCAGTCCGGTGCGAGCTCGCGCAGTCGGTCGAGGAACTCGGGGTCGCGGGGGCGGGCCGGCGTGAGCACCTCGACGCCCTGCGCGTCGGCCCACTCGCCGACCGGGGAGCGGGACAGGCCACGCCCGCGTCCGGCGGGCGCGTCGGGCCGGGTGACCACGGCGACCAGGTCATGCCCGGAGGCGGCGACGGCGGCCAGAGCGGGGACAGCGACGGCCGGCGTACCAGCGAAGATCACGCGCATCGGGGTCACCGCCCCAGACCAAAGGGGTCGCTGATGTGCGGGCTCAGCTTGACCGTCGGCGGGGCCGCCGCGTCGTACCACTCGGCCTGGCGGATCGCCTTCATGGCCTCCTTGCGGCCCTGGGAATCCAACCGGTCGAGGAAGAGCACCCCGTCGAGGTGGTCGGTCTCGTGCTGGAGGCAACGCGCCATCAGCCCGGTGCCGACGATCTGCATCGGGTCACCGAACGAGCTGAAGCCCTTGGCGATGACGTTCTGCCGACGCTTGGTGTCGAAGTAGAGCCCGGGGATCGACAGGCAACCCTCCGGGCCGTCCTGCTCCTCCTCGTCGGGAAACTCGAGCACCGGGTTGATCAGGTGCCCGAGCACGTCGTCGACGTCGAAGGTGAACACCCGCAGGCTCACGCCGAGCTGCGGCGCGGCCAGGCCGGCGCCGTTCTGCTCACGCATCGTGTCGGTGAGGTCGGCGACGAGCCGACGCAGCTCGGCGTCGAAGTCGACCACCGGATCGGCCGGCGTGCGCAGCACCGGATCCCCAAAAAGACGGATGGGCTGGACGGTCACGCGGGGTGGCTCCTTCGACAGGTGGACGGGCGGTGCCGTACCAGTCTACGGAGTGCTCGGACGCACGCCGGCCGGCGTACCTTGATCGACCACCGCCGGTGTGCCCAGCGTCACGGGCAGGCTCTCGTAGCCGCGCAGGGTCAGCCGGGTGCGGTGCCGGGGCGTCCCGGCCAGCGCCAGCTCGGGCAGGCGGCGCAGCAGCATCGGGAAGGCCAGCTGCGCCTCCAGCCGGGCCAGGCCGGCCCCGAGGCAGTAGTGCGGGCCGGCGCCGAAGGAGAGCGGGTGCACCTGGTCACGGGTCGGGTCGAAGCGCTGCGGGTCGGCGAAGCGTCGCGGGTCCCGGTTGGCCGCGCCGAGCAGCAGCAACGCCGTGCTGCCGGTCGGCAGGTCGACCCCACCGCAGCGCACCGGCGCGGTGCTGACCCGGGTGGTCAGCTGCACCGGGGAGTCGAAGCGCAGCAGCTCCTCGACGTACGCCGGAGCGAGGTCGGGGTCGGCGCGCAGCGCGGCGGCGGCCTCGGGGTGACCCAGCAGCACGACCAGGCCGTTGCCGAGCAGGTTGGTGGTGGTCTCGAAGCCGGCCACCAGCAGCAGCACCAGGTTGGCCAGCAGTTCCACGCCGGTGAGCCGATCGCCGTCGGCGTCGTGCACCTGGACGAGCGCGGTGGTCAGGTCGTCGGCCGGGGCCCGCCGCCGGTCGACGACCAGCTGAACGAAGTAGTCGCGCAGCTCGGCGGCGCCGGCGTCGGCGACGGCCAACTCCTCGGGGGTGATCTCCGGCTCCAGCACCCCGGTCATGTCACCGGCCCAGCGGCGGAACATCGGCCGGTCCGCCGCCGGCACGCCGAGCAGCGCGCAGATCACACCCACCGGCAGCGGGTACGCGAAGTCGGCCAG
This sequence comes from Micromonospora luteifusca, assembly GCF_016907275.1. Lineage (NCBI taxonomy): Bacteria > Bacillati > Actinomycetota > Actinomycetes > Micromonosporales > Micromonosporaceae > Micromonospora > Micromonospora luteifusca. Next base: position 5,615,886 of record NZ_JAFBBP010000001.1, on the reverse strand, counting down.
CACGTCGACCGGCTCACCGTCGGAGGCCCGGGCCACCATCGCGTCGAGCAGCTCCACGGCCTGGGCGTGCACCACGTCACGCATCCCGGCGACCCGCCGCGGGCTGAACGCGCCGGAGGCGAGCCGGCGCATCCGGCTGTGATCGGGCGGGTTGGTGCGCAGCATGGAGCGGGCGATCGACGACACGGCGGGGCTCGCCCGCCAGTTCGGCCACACCTGATCGCGCCGCTCGTCGTCGAGCACCCCGAGGCGGGGATCGCGCAGCAGCTCGTCCACCTCCGGGTAACCGGTCACCACGTACAGGCCCGGCATGGCCTGCACGACCGGCCCGTGCGCCCGCAGCTGCTCGTACGTCGGGTACGGGTCGATGCGCCCCTGCGGCGACATAAGCAGTGTGAGCGCCTCGGCAGCGTCCATGGCCGGCCTCCCTCGTCGGAGCGTTGGAGGCTCCATCATCGGAGGTACCAGCCACTCCCGGCAGCCCCGTCGAGGCGGACGGGTCCTGCGCCGGTTGCACACCGGCGCGGGGAACGACCCGTCAGGCGTTGGCGCCCGGGTCCCCGGCGAGCACCGCGTCGCCGCGCAGCAGCGCGGGCTCGGGCAGCGGCAGCTGGATCTTGTGGGCCGCCTCCCAGTCGTAGACCAGGCCGGGACGCACCTGGGCGGCGAAGTAGTCGATCGCGCTCATCCCACCCACCACCGGCTCGTCGACCTCGGCGACCAGTTGGGCGGGGACCAGGGAGAAGCCGTTCTGCAGGGCGGCGCTGAGCCGACGGTGCCCGTCGACGACGAAGAAGTACTCGCCGGTGAACCCGATCTTCAGCGGTTCGAGGGCCTCGTCGCCGGCCTCGGCCACGTCGCCGACGAAGTCGGTGTCCCACAGACCCCGCAGGGTGGCGATGTCCTCGGTCGGGTAGACGCGGGACGGGTCGAGCAGCAGCAACGGCGGTCCGTCGCGCAGCACCTCGGCGCCGAGCGTGCCCTCGTACGCGCCGACGATGTGCTCGATCACCTCGGCCGCGGACGCCCGGGTGGTGTCGCAGATCAGGTCGTAGTTGCGCAGCCGGGCCTTGTCCACCCCGTAACGGATGATGAACCGGCCGCGCTCGCTCGCGCTGCGCTCACGGAGCTTGGCCTTGGCCTCCTCCAGGGTGGCGTAGCTCTCCGCCGGCCCGGAGGGGCGGGCGAGCACCCGCCGCGCCGCCTCACCCGGCTCGGTGATCATGTGGACCTTGAGCGCGTCGGTGAAGAAGTGCCAGGCCAGCCGGGAGTCCATGATCAGAGGCTCACCGGAGGCGGCAATGTCCCGCTGGAGCTGGTCGACGTAACCGTCGACGGCCTGGTCGAGCTCGGCGTGCAGGTTGAGCTGCAGTGCGGTCATCTGCCGCTGCTGCGCCATCTCGCGGTAGAGGTCCCCCACGCTGACCCGGCGCATCCCGAGCCGCTTGGCGATCTCGACCGACACGGTGCTCTTGCCGCTGCCGAGGTCGCCGTTGAAGACGATCGATTGTCCAACGGTCACGACTGGTCCACCCCTGATCACCGGCTCACAGACATCATCGACATCGCGTCCCCAGCGACGCGTTCCCGCCATCGCCGCGCCATCCTGCGGCGACCCCAGTTCGGCGCGGCAGACGCTCCGTCGCGACCTGGAGCCGTCGTACGCCTCGGCATGACGGGCGATGCTACCACTCCGGCGCCACCACCCTGCCGGACGCGGTGTGCGAGAGACGCCCCACCGGCCAGGCCCGCCGGCGTCGACAGCTGCAAAAACAGGGCCACCGTCTTCGGCGCCGGCCGAGACCGGGACCACCGGCGTCGGCACCGGCGGGGAGCGTCAGAACAGGCTCAGCGGGTCGACCTGGAGACGAACCGGGTCGGCGGCCTTGCGGGCGGCGCGAGCGCCGGCGGCCGAGTGCAGCGCCTCGGCGAGCGCGGCGGCCCGAGCCCGGGGAACCCGGACCAGCATCCGCTCCCGCCCCTCCTCCGCCGGCACCGGCCCGAGCACCTCGGCGTCGGCCGGCAGCCGGGCCGCGGCGAGCAGGTCCGCCACCGCCTCGGCCGGGCCGGTGACGCTCGCCATGCGTACGGCCGGCGGGAAGCCCAGCTCCCGGCGCTCGGCCAACTCCCGGCCGGCGAACCAGGCGGCGTCCCAGCGCAGCAGCGCCTGCACTGGGGCGAGCGCGCCGTCGGCGACGACCACCACCCGTCCGGCCGGCGCCGGGCGGGCCAGCGCCGCAGCCGCCAGCCAGCGGCGCAGCGCCTCCTCGCCGGCACGCAGGTCGGCCCGGGTCAGCAGGGCCCACGAGTCGAGCAGCAGCACCGCGCCGTAGCCGCCCTCGGCGACCGGCTCGGCGCCGGGCGTGGTCACCACCAGGGCGGCGCCGCCGGGCACCTCGGTCAGCACCTCCTCGCGGCCCGAGGTGCGTACCGGCACGCCGGGGAACGCCCGGCCCAACTCCTCGGCGGTCCGCCGGGCGCCGGTCACCGCGGCCCGCAGCCGCCGCCCCCCACACTCCGGGCAGGCGTACGCGGCGGCCACCCGAGCGCACCACCGGCAGGCCGGAGTGCCGCCGGCCGAGGGCAGCGCGAGCGGGCCGGCGCAGTGCGCGCAGCGGGCCGGGGTGCGGCACTCGGCGCAGGAGATCGACGGCAGGTAGCCGCGGCGGGGCACCTGCACCAGCACCGGCAGGTCCGCTCGGAGGGCGTCGCGGGCGGCCGTCCAGGCCAGGCTGGGCAGCCGGGCGGTGGCGGCCCCGGGGTCGCGCGCCAGTTGTGGGTCGTCGCCGGTCGGCGCGATGGCCGGGATACGGGCCCGCACGGTGGCCCGGTCGGCGACGACCTCCCGGGCCCAGCCGGTCTCCAGCAGCAGCTGCGCCTCGGCGGTGCGGGCGTACCCACCGACCAGCGCGCCGGCCTCGGCGAGCTGGACGCGGGTGAGCAGCACGTCGCGGGCGTGCGGGTAGGGAGATCGGGGCTCGGAGTGCAGGTCGTCACCGTCGTCCCAGATGGCGACGAGGCCGAGCCGGTCCACCGGGGCGAACATCGCCGCCCGGGTGCCGATCACCACCGGCACCTGCCCGCGGCGGGCGGCGAGGAACGCCCGGTAGCGCCGGGCCGGCCCGAGCGCGGCGGAGAGGCTGACGTGCTTCCCCGGGCCGAGCACGCTGGTGAGCGCGGCGTCCAGCCGGTCGAGGTCGCGGGCGTCGGGCACCACGACCACCGCGCCGCGCCCGCCGGCGACGGTGGCGGCCACCGCGTCGGCGTAGCGGGCTGCCCAGTCCTCGCCGGGCAGCGCCGACCAGACCGCGCGGGGCGCCCGGCCGTCGGTGAGCGCGCGCAGCAGCGCGGGGCCCGTCGGGTAGTTCCGCCACCCGCGTGGGTCGACCGCGTCGGGCGCGGCGGCCACCACCGGGGTGGGCTGCTCGTCGTGGGGCTCCTTCTCCACCCGCGCGTGCCGCGGCGGCACGGCGAGCCGGAGCACGTCGGCGAGACTCCCCGCGTACCGGTCGGCGACCGCGCGGGCCAGCCGGGCGACCTCGGGCGACAGCACCGGCTCCGGCGAGACGACCTTTTCCAGGTACGCGAGGCGGCCGGTGTGCCCGGAGTCGTCGGCGCGGGACAACAGCCATCCGTCGACGAGCTGCCCGGCGAAGCGCACCTTCACCCGGGTGCCGGGCACCGCGACGTCGTCCAGTTCCGCCGGCACCAGGTAGTCGAACGGCCGGTCCAGATGTGCCAGTCCGACGTCCACGCAGACGCGTGCGACCGGCGACCCTTCCGCGGGTCGCCGGTCGCTACGCCTGGTGGCGGTCAGGCTCCCGCGGCCGACTTGAGGTCGGCGGCCCGGTCGGTGCTCTCCCAGGTCAGGTCCGGCAGCTCCCGGCCGAAGTGGCCGTACGCGGCGGTCTGCTGGTAGATCGGGCGGAGCAGGTTGAGGTCCCGGATGATCGCGGCCGGACGCAGGTCGAACACCTCGGTGACGGCCTTCTCGATCGAGGAGACGGGCACGGTCTCGGTGCCGAACGTCTCGATGAACAGGCTCACCGGGTGCGCCTTGCCGATGGCGTAGGCGACCTGCGCCTCGCACCGCTCGGCCAGACCGGCGGCGACCACGTTCTTGGCGACCCAGCGCATCGCGTACGCGGCCGAACGGTCCACCTTGGACGGATCCTTGCCGGAGAACGCGCCGCCGCCGTGGCGGGCGTACCCGCCGTACGTGTCGACAATGATCTTGCGGCCGGTCAGCCCGGCGTCACCCATCGGGCCGCCGATCTCGAACCGGCCGGTCGGGTTGACCAGCAGCCGGTAGCCGTCGGTGTCCAGACCGAGGCTCTCCAACTCCGGCGCGATCACGTGGTCGCGCACGTCCGGGGTGAGCAGCGAGTCGAGCGAGATGTCCGCGGCGTGCTGGCTGGACACGACCACGGTGTTCAGCCGGACCGGGCGCAGCCCTTCGTACTCGATGGTCACCTGGGTCTTGCCGTCCGGCCGCAGGTAGGGAATCGTGCCGTCCTTGCGCACAGCGGCGAGGCGGCGGGCCAGCCGGTGGGCGAGGGCGATCGGCAGCGGCATCAGCTCGGGCGTCTCCGAGCAGGCGAAGCCGAACATCATGCCCTGGTCGCCGGCGCCCTGCGCGTCCAGCGCGCTCTCCGACGCCCCCGTGCGCAGCTCGAAGGCGTTGTCCACACCCTGGGCGATGTCCTCGGACTGCGCCCCGATGGAGACGCTGACCCCGCAGGAGGCGCCGTCGAAGCCCTTCTTCGACGAGTCGTAGCCGATGTCGAGGATGGTCCGGCGGACGATCGTCGGGATGTCGGCGTACGCCTTGGTGGTCACCTCACCGGCGATGTGCACCTGGCCAGTGGTGATCATGGTTTCCACCGCCACCCGGCTGTGCGGATCCTCGGCCAGCAACGCGTCGAGGATGCCATCGCTGATCTGGTCGGCGATCTTGTCCGGGTGGCCTTCCGTGACCGATTCGGACGTGAAGAGGCGGCGTGTCACGGCACTCCTAAGCGTGTGAGGTCGTTCCGCGGCAGTCTAGTCACCACTGCGGCCGTTGTCGGGAGCGGTCGCGCCCTGTTCCACCCGTCAGGAGCGACCGGGCAGCCGCGCCACGACGAGATCCCAGACGGTGTCGGCCACGGCTTCCTTGGCCTGCTCGGGCAGCCGGCTGACCGAGCCGTCCGCGCCGATGACCGTCACCGTGTTGGTGTCGGCGCCGAAGACCAGGTTCGGACCGACCTCATTGACCACGATCAGGTCGGCCCGCTTCCGGGCGAGTTTCGCTCGGCCGTTGGCCTCGGCATCACCGGTCTCGGCGGCGAACACCACCAGCAGTTGCTCCGGTCGTTTGCGCTGGCCGAGCTCCGCCGCGATGTCCGGGTTCGTGACGAGCTCGATGGTGGGCGCGACGCCATCGTCCGACTTCTTGATTTTGCCAGGCGCGTACGTCGCGGGGCGGAAATCGGCCGGAGCCGCCGCCATCACCACCGCGTCGGCCTCGACGGCGGCCTTCAGCGTCGCATCCCGCAACTCGGCGGTGGTGCCGACGCGGATCAGGTCGACACCGGCGGGGTCGGCGAGGGAGACGTTGGCCGCGATCAGGGTGACCCGGGCGCCCCGGGCGACCGCCGCGCGGGCGAACGCGTAACCCTGCTTGCCCGAGGAGCGGTTGCCCAGGAAGCGGACCGGGTCCAGCGGTTCGCGGGTGCCACCGGCGGTGACGACCACCCGGCGGCCGGCCAGGTCGGCGGCGGTGGAGTCGCCCCGGGCCAGGACCCGACGGGCAACGGCGAAGATCTCCGCCGGGTCGGGTAGGCGGCCCTTGCCGGTGTCGACACCGGTGAGCCGACCGACGGCCGGCTCGATGACCCGGACGCCCCGGGCGCGCAGCGTGGCGACGTTGGCCACGGTGGCCGGGTGCTCCCACATCTCGGTGTGCATGGCCGGGGCCAGCAGCACCGGGCACCGGGCGGTCAGCAGGGTGTTGGTCAGCAGGTCGTCGGCGAGCCCGTGGGCGGCCTTGGCGAGCAGGTCGGTGGTGGTCGGCGCGACCACCACCAGGTCTGCCTGCTGACCGAGCCGGACGTGCGGCACCTCGTGGACGTCGGTCCAGACGTCGTCGGCGACCGGCTGGCCGGAGAGCGCCGCCCAGGTCGGCGCTCCGACGAACCGAAGCGCCGACGCGGTCGGCACGACCCGAACCTGGTGACCCGATTCAGTGAAGAGTCGCAGCAGCTCACACGCCTTGTAGGCGGCGATGCCGCCGCCGACCCCGAGGACGATCGAGGCGGACATCGGCCGGCGAGGGCTTACGGCTGGTCGGTCGGCTCGGCGGTGAGCAGGCCGCCGTTGATCTCGCGCATGGCGATGGAGAGGGGCTTCTCCTGCGGGGTGGTCTCGACGAGCGGGCCGACGTACTCCAGCAGACCCTCACCGAGCTGGCTGTAGTAGGCGTTGACCTGGCGCGCGCGCTTGGCGGCGAAGATGACCAGCGCGTACTTCGACGTCGTCTTCTCGAGGAGCTCGTCGATCGGCGGGTTGGTGATGCCTTCGGGGTTGGCGATGGATCCCACGAAATAACCTCTGCGTCTTTCGAGCCGCGCGGACGCGGTGCTGAGTCTCAACGGCGGCCGGCCGTCAGCCACGCACGCGCGACCAGGCCGGATCCGGATAAGAAGAACCGAGTAAGCCTACCAGCTCGTTGACCACCCGTTCGGTGAGGTCATGGGTCAGCGTGTGCTCGAAGGCAGCCGCCACGGTCACGTCGGGTTCGTACCCGGGTGGGCTCAGCAGCACCAGCCGCGAATCGGGCAGCCGCGCACGGACCAGTGGGGCGCCGGGCAGGTCCAGCGCGAGCAGCACCGGCTGCCCGGCGTCGAGCCGGGCGCGCAGCGGTGGGTACAGGGTGCCCCGGTGGTACCTGCCGATCCGGGACCACTCCAGCAGCTCGCCGACGGCGAGCCGGCGATCGAACTCGGCGGGGGCGAGGAAGACACGGTCATCCCCGTCGATCTCCGTCTCCCGGCGCGGCCGGGTGGTTGCCGGCACCGGGATCCACACGGACGGAGAACGCGCCCGGACTAGCTCGACGACACTCTCCCTGCCGGAACCCGAAGGTCCAGCCAGGACAGTGAGCCGAGCCGCCGGGCGCGCCTCGTCATCCGTGCTCACTGCTTGTTTCTACACGCTGCCAGGTTCAGTTGGCGGCGAACTCTCCAAGCAGTGCCTTGCGCTGCTGCTCGCCGAGGCCACGCAGGCGACGGCTGTCGGCGATCTTGAGCTTCTCCATGATCTGGGTAGCCCGGATCTTGCCGATACCCGGCATGGCCTGCAGGACGGCCAAAACCTTGAGCTTGCCGACGACATCGTCGCTCTCGGCGCGCTCGAGGACGGCGCCAAGGGTGGTCTTGCCCTGCTTGAGCTGCTCCTTCAGCTGAGCACGGGCCTTGCGGATCTCCGCGGCCTTCTCGAGCGCGGCAGCGCGTTGTTCGGGGGTCAGTGACGGGAGCGGCACCAGTTCTCCTCAGGTCCCTATCGCGGCGGGCGGGGCGCACCGCCGCATCTGTGAAACGTGGTGTCGCTGTGAACCAAGGGGTCCGTGGTTCCCAGCGCGGGGAAAACTAGCGGCCAACGGAGCTTTCGGCAACGTGGGGGCCGCATGATCACCGTAGAGTGACCGACCCATCAGTCAGTCACCGGGCAGGCAGGACGGCCCGACAGTCGACCAACACCCGGTCCGCGGCGGCCCGCAGGGCGGCGACATCGGGGCCGGCCGAGAGCACCTCCCGGGAGTACGACGGGAGCACCGAGGCGAGGCTCGAACCGAAGACGGTACGCAGATCGGCGGCACCGGCACCCTGTGCGCCGAGCCCCGGGGCGAGCAGTGGGCCCCCCACGCCGGAGAGGTCGTGACCGGTGTCACCGATGGTCGCGCCGACCACCAGACCAAAGCTCCCAAGCGGAGTCGCACCCCTGTTGAGCTGGGAAATCTCGTCGATCACGGTTTGCGCCACGGTGCGGCCGTCGGCGGTGCGGGCCTGCTGCACGGCCGCGCCCTCGGGGTTGGAGGTGAGGGCCAGCACGAAGACCCCGCCGCCGTGCTCGGCGGCCAGCTCGAACATCGGCGCCAGCGAACCGACCCCGAGGTAGGGGCTCGCGGTGACCGCGTCGACATACAGCGGGCTGGATGGATCAAGGTACGCGGAGGCGTACGCGCTCACCGTCGAGCCGATGTCGCCGCGCTTGACGTCGAGGAGAACGAGCGAGCCGGCATCCCGTAACTGTCGGATAGTTGACTCAAGAATCGCCACGCCTCGGGATCCGAAACGCTCGAAAAAGGCCGACTGAGGCTTGACTACCGCAACCCGGTCACCGAGGGCTTCCACGACGGTTTGGGTGAACCGGTCGAGCCCCTGAACGTCGTCCGGAAGGCCCCAGCGGGCCAGTAGACCGGGATGCGGGTCGATGCCCACACAGAGCGGCCCCCGCTCGGTGATCGCCCGGTGCAGCCGGGTGCCGAAGCTTTCCATCGGAGTGTTCCCCTCTCCTCGTCCGGACGGCAGCCCCGCCCGGGTAACCGTCGCCCCGGCGACCGGGACGACTCAGCCGACCGCCACCGCCGCCGCCACCCCGGCCGCGATCCGTTCCAGATCGGCGTCGTCGGTGACGTACGGCGGCATCGTGTAGATCAGGTCCCGGAACGGGCGCAGCCACACCCCCCGGTCGACCGCGGCAACGGTGGCCGCACCGAGGTCGACCTCGTGATCGAGCTGGACCACCCCGATCGCGCCGAGCACCCGCACGTCGGCCACCCCCGGCATGGCGCGCAGGGGCTCCAGGCCGGCGCGTAGGCCGGCGCCGACCCTGGCCACCTGGGCCGACCAGTCCCTGGCCCGCAACAGCCCGATGGAGGCGTTGGCCACCGCGCAGGCCAACGGGTTGCCCATGAACGTGGGCCCGTGCGCCAGCACACCGGTGGCGGAGATGCCCCGGGCGACCTCCGGGGTGCAGAGCGTCGCCGCGAGCGTCAGGTAGCCCCCGGTGAGGGCCTTGCCCACACACAGCACATCCGGCGTCACTGCGGCGTGCTCGGCGGCGAACATCGCACCGGTACGGCCGAACCCGGTGGCGATCTCGTCGAAGATCAGCAGCACCCCGTGCGCGCGGGTCACCTCGCGCAGCACCCGCAGGTAACCCGGGTGGTGGAAACGCATTCCGCCAGCGCCCTGGACGACGGGCTCGACGATCACCGCGGCCAGCTCGTCGGCGTACCGCTCGACGGTGTCCACCAACGCCGCCACGTACGCGTCGTCGGGCGGGTCGGTGAAGCCACCCGGTGGGACCGGGGCGAACACCTGCCGGGGCAGCACGTCGCCCCAGAGGTGGTGCATCCCACCCTCCGGGTCGCAGACGCTCATCGGGTGGAACGTGTCGCCGTGGTAGCCGCCCCGCCAGGTCGCCAACCGCCGCCGCTGCGGCCGACCGACGGCCCGCTGGTACTGCAGGCACATCTTCACCGCCACCTCGACGCTGACCGACCCCGAGTCGGCCAGGAACACGTGCTCCAGACCATCCGGGGTCAGCTCGACCAGGGTCCGGGCGAGCTGCACGGCGGGCTCGTGGGTGAGCCCACCGAACATCACGTGGCTCATCCGTCCGAGCTGGTCGGTCACCGCCGCGTCCAGCACCGGGTGTCGGTACCCGTGGATCGCCGCCCACCAGGACGACATCCCGTCCACCAACTCCCGCCCGTCGGCCAGCCGCAACCGCACCCCCTCGGCGCTCTGCACCACGTACGGCGGGTTCGTCGGCGGCAACGCCGCGTACGGATGCCAGACGTGGGCCCGGTCGGCGGCCAGGATCTCCTCGGGTGTCACACGCGTTCCTTCCAGGCGTCGACTGGCCGGCCGGTGCGTCCGGCTCGCCGGCCGGTCACCGGCCGACGACCGGATCCGGTGCCACCGCTGTGGCCGTCGCACGGGCGGCGGCGCGCACCAGGGCCGGACCCCGGTAGATGAAACCGGTGTAGAGCTGCACCAGGGCGGCGCCGGCATCGAACATCCGCGCCGCGTCGTCCGGGTCGAGCACTCCGCCGACGCCGATGATCGGTAGCTGGCCGCCGGTCTCCCGGTGTACGAAGTCGACCACCTCCCGAGCCCGCCCGGTCAGCGGTCGACCGGAGAGACCACCGGCCTGGGCGCCGCGCTCGGCGTCCACCGTGGCCAGCCCGGTACGGGCCAGCGTGGTGTTGGTGGCGATCACCCCGGCGGCACCCCGGGCCAGGCAGACCTCCAGCAGTTCGGCGATCGCCGCCTCGGTCAGATCTGGCGCGATCTTGACCAGCACCGGCTTCTCCCCCACCAGTGCGCCGAGCAGCGCGTCCAGGTGGGAGCGGTCCTGCAACGAGCGCAGCCCCGGAGTGTTCGGTGAGGACACGTTCACCGCGAAGTAGTCGCCGTGCCCGCGAAGCGCCCGGTACGAGGCGAGGTAGTCCTCGACCGCCTCGTCGAGCGGGGTCACCTTGGACTTGCCGAGCGAGATGCCCAGCGGCACCCCGAGCGGGCGCGGCAGCGCCGCCAGCCGGGCGGCCAGCGCGGCGGCCCCGGCGTTGTTGAAGCCCATCCGGTTGACCACGGCCTCGCTGGCCGGCAGGCGGAACAGCCGCGGCCGGGGGTTGCCCGGCTGGGCGTGCGCGGTGACCGTGCCGACCTCGACGAAACCGAAGCCGAGCGCGGGCCACGCCGGCAGCGCCGCGCCGTCCTTGTCCATGCCCGCGGCCAGCCCGACCGGGTTGGGGAACCGCACACCGAACACCGTGCGCGGGGCGCTGACCGCGTACCGGGCCCGCAGCGCGGCGAGGGCCACCGGGCGCCGCGACAGAGCGGTCAACCGCCGCAGCGTCCACTCGTGGGCCGCCTCGGCGTCCCCGCCGCCGAGCCGAAACAACCAAGGCCGAACAACCCGCTCGAACATCAACCCCACCGTCCCTCTCCCACCGCGACCCGCAACTCCACCCCGTCCCCGGCCCTCGTCCGGCCCCCGCCGTCGATCATGACGTTGTTGCCCCGACACGCCGTCTCCGCGGGCAACAACGTCATGATCAACGAGGAGGGTGGGTGGTCAGTGGGCGGCCCGAAGGATGGCGTGCAGGTCCTGCAGGGGGCGTACCTGCATGTCGCCGCGGATCCGCGCCTCGATGCCCATCACGGCCGCGGCGGCGCCGGGGACGGTGGTGATGCAGGGGATGTCCGCGGTGACCGCCGCGCTGCGGATCTCGTAGCCGTCGGAGCGGGCGCTGGCACCCGAACCCTGCGGCGTGTTGATCACCAGCGCCACGTGGCCGCCACCGATCAGCGACACCGCGTCGTCCCCCTCACCAGCCTGGTAGTGCTTGCGGATCTGCTCGCAGGCGATGCCGTGCCGGCGCAACACCTCGGCCGTGCCGGTGGTCGCCACGATCTCGAAGCCCAGATCGGCCAGCCGCTTGATCGGGAAGATCATGCCGCGCTTGTCGCGGTTGGCCACCGAAACGAAGATCTTTCCGGCGGTCGGCAGCGAGCCGTACGCGGCCGACTGGCTCTTGGCGAAGGCGTGACCGAAGTTGGTGTCGATCCCCATCACCTCACCGGTCGACTTCATCTCCGGCCCGAGCAGCGAGTCGATCCCCTTGCCGGCGCGGGTCCGGAAACGCTTGAACGGCAGCACCGCCTCCTTGACCGCGACCGGCGCGTCGGCGGGCATCGTGCCCCCGTCCCCCGTCGCCGGCAACAGGCCCTCGGCGCGCAGCTCGGCGATGCGCGCACCGAGCGCGATCCGGGCCGCCGCCTTGGCCAGCGGCACCGCCGTCGCCTTCGAGACGAACGGGACGGTCCGCGACGCCCGCGGGTTGGCCTCCAGGACGTAGAGCACGTCGTCCTTGAGCGCGTACTGCACGTTGAGCAGGCCACGGACACCGACACCGCGGGCGATGGCCTCGGTGTAGCGGCGGACCTCGGCCAGGTGCGAGCCCGCGAGGGTGATCGGCGGCAGCGCGCAGGACGAGTCGCCGGAGTGGATGCCGGCCTCCTCGATGTGCTCCATCACCCCGCCGATGTAGACCTCACCGTCGGCGTCGCAGAGAGCGTCCACGTCGATCTCGATGGCGTCGTCGAGGAACCGGTCCACCAGCACCGGATGATCCGGGGAGATGTCGGTGGCCCGACCGATGTAGTCACGCAGCGTCGGATCGTCGTAGACGATCTCCATGCCCCGCCCACCCAGCACGTACGACGGTCGCACCAGCACCGGGTAGCCGATCTCGTCGGCGATCGTCTTGGCCTCGTCGTACGAGGTGGCCATGCCGTGCGCCGGCGCACGCAGCCCGGCCCGAGCCAGCACCGCGCCGAACGCGCCCCGCTCCTCGGCCAGGTGGATCGACTCCGGGGAGGTGCCGACCACCGGCACACCGGCGTTCTTGAGCCGCTGCGCCAACCCCAGCGGGGTCTGCCCACCGAGCTGCACGATCACCCCGACCACACCCGGCCCGCCGGCCGCCCGGCCGGACGAGTCCTCGGCGTGCCAGACCTCCAGGACGTCCTCGAAGGTCAACGGCTCGAAGTAGAGCCGGTCGGCGGTGTCGTAGTCGGTGGAGACCGTCTCCGGGTTGCAGTTGACCATGACCGTCTCGTAACCGGTGCCCGCGGCACCGGAACCAGACGCAGCGGCCCTGCCGATCGGCGCGCTTCGCAGCGCCTGTACCGCGTGCACACAGGAGTAGTCGAACTCGATGCCCTGCCCGATCCGGTTCGGGCCGGAGCCCAGGATCAGCACCTTCGGCCGGTCCGACGGCACGACCTCGGTCTCCAGGTCGTAGGTCGAGTAGTGGTACGGCGTCGTCGCCTCGAACTCGGCCGCGCAGGTGTCCACGGTCTTGTAGACCGGGCGCACCCCGAGGCGGTGCCGCAGGGTGCGAACACCGTCCTCGCCAGCCAACTCCGGACGCAGCGCGGCGAGCTGCCGGTCGGACAGGCCGGCCCGCTTGGCGCGGCTCAGCAGCTCGGCGTCGAGCACCGGCGCGTCCACGATCTCGGTACGCAGCTCGATCAGCGCGGCGATCTGGTCCAGGAACCACGGGTCGATCCCGCCGGAGGCCTCGGCGACCTCGGCGATCGACGCGCCGAGGCGCAGCGCCCGCTCGACGGTGTAGAGCCGGCCGTCGTGCGGGATCCGCAGCGCGGCGAGGGTGTCGGCGAGGGTCACGCCGGCCGGGTCGGGCAGGGTCCAGAAGCCGGCTTCCTTGGTCTCCATCGAGCGCATCGCCTTGTTCAGCGCCTCGGTGAAGTTGCGCCCGAGGCTCATCGCCTCACCCACCGACTTCATCGTGGTGGTCAGCTCCGGGTCCGCGCCGGGGAACTTCTCGAACGCGAACCGGGGGATCTTCACCACCACGTAGTCCAGGCTCGGCTCGAAGGCCGCCGGGGTCTTCAACGTGATGTCGTTGGGGATCTCGTCGAGGGTGTAGCCGATGGCCAGCTTCGCGGCGATCTTCGCGATCGGGAACCCGGTGGCCTTGGAGGCCAGCGCCGAGGAACGCGACACCCGGGGGTTCATCTCGATGACGACGATCCGGCCGTCGGCCGGGTTGACCGCGAACTGGATGTTGCAGCCGCCGGTGTCCACCCCGACCTCGCGCAGCACGGCGATGCCCAGGTCACGCAGGCGCTGGTACTCCCGGTCGGTGAGCGTCATGGCCGGGGCCACGGTGACGCTGTCGCCGGTGTGCACACCCATCGGGTCGATGTTCTCGATCGAACAGACCACCACCACGTTGTCGTGCCGGTCGCGCATCAGCTCAAGCTCGTACTCCTTCCAGCCGAGCACGCTCTCCTCGATGAGCACCTCGTGCACCGGGCTGGCGGACAGGCCGTCACCGGCGATGCGGGCGAGGTCCTCCGGGGTGTGCGCCATGCCGGAGCCCAGGCCACCCATGGTGAACGACGGCCGGATCACCACCGGCAGGCCCAGCTCGGCGACGGTCGCCTCGACCTCGTCCATCGAGTGGCAGACCCGGGAGCGGGGCACCAGCGCGGTCGGGTCGTCGACACCCAGCCGGACACCGGCCTTCGCCACGATCTCCTTGAACAGCTGGCGGTCCTCACCCCGGTTGATCGCGTCGATGTTCGCGCCGATCAACTCCACGCCGTACTTCTCCAGGACACCAGCGGAGTGCAGGGCGACCGCGGTGTTCAGCGCGGTCTGCCCGCCGAGGGTCGCCAGGATCGCGTCCGGGCGCTCCTTGGCGATGACCAGCTCGACGAACTCCGGGGTGATCGGCTCGACGTAGGTCGCGTCGGCGAACTCCGGGTCGGTCATGATCGTCGCCGGGTTGGAGTTGACCAGGCTGACCCGGATGCCCTCACTACGCAGCACCCGGCACGCCTGGGTGCCGGAGTAGTCGAACTCGCAGGCCTGCCCGATGACGATCGGCCCGGAGCCGATCACCAGGATGTGCTTGAGATCGGTCCGCTTAGGCATTGCTGCGCCCCTTGCTGTGGGTCCGGCCCTCGCTGCGCTGCCGGTCGAGGGCGCCAGTGCCCTCGATCAGCTCGGCGAACCGGTCGAAAAGATAGTCCGCATCGTGCGGGCCGGCTGCCGCCTCCGGGTGGTACTGCACGGTGAAAGCGGGCACGTCCACGGCCCGCAGCCCCTCGACCACGTTGTCATTGAGGCACACGTGCGACACCCGCACGCCGCCGAAGTCGGTGTCGATCACCTGGTCGGGGACCACCGCGCCGCCACCCGCACCGGGCACCTGGACCGCGAAGCCGTGGTTGTGACTGGTCACCTCCACCTTGCCGGTGGCCCGGTCGAGCACCGGCTGGTTGATCCCCCGGTGGCCGTAGCCCAGCTTGTAGGTGCCGAAGCCGAGCGCCCGGCCGAGGATCTGGCTGCCGAAGCAGATGCCGAACAGCGGCACCTCCCGCCGCAGCGCCTCCCGGGCCAGCGCCACCGGAGCGTCGGCGGTGCCCGGGTCACCGGGCCCGGGCGACAGGAAGATCGCGTCGGCGCCGGTGGCGAGCAACTGCTCGATGCTCGACGAGGCCGGCAGCACGTGGGTGGTCACCCCGCGGGTGGCGAGCCGGCGCGGAACGTTGCGCTTGATGCCCAGGTCCAGTGCCGCCACGGTGAAGCGGTGCTCGCCGAGGGCCTCGACGACGTACGGCTCGGCGGTGGTCACCTCGGCGGACAGGTCCGCGCCCACCATCTGCGGTGCCTGGCGGACCCGGGCCAACAGGCTCTGCGGGTCGTTGTCGATGCTGGAGATGCCCACCCGCATGGCGCCCCGCTCGCGCAGGTGCCGGGTCAGCGCCCGGGTGTCCACCCCGCTGATGCCCACCACACCCTCGGTGGCGAGACGGTCCTCCAGACCGCCGGTGGCCCGCCAGTTCGAGCCGATCCGGGCCGGGTCGCGCACGACATAGCCGGCCACCCAGATCCGGCTGGACTCGTCGTCCTCACCGTTGACGCCGGTGTTGCCGATGTGCGGCGCGGTCTGCACCACCACCTGCCGGTGGTAGGACGGGTCGGTCAGGGTCTCCTGGTAGCCCGTCATACCGGTGTTGAAGACCGCCTCGCCGAAGGTCTCGCCGACACTGCCGTACGCCTCACCGGGGAACGTGCGCCCGTCCTCGAGCACGAGGATCGCGGGTCTGCGCTTGGCCATTACCGGGCCCGCCTTTCGTTCGCGACTGCGGGACTCCGCCTCGCTGCATTCCTCGCGCTCACTTGACAGCCTTTCCGTCCAGGACCGTCGGCTCGCCACGCAGGAAGGTCGCCACGATGCGACCCGGCAGCGTCATGCGGGCGTACGGGGTGTTGCGACTGCGACTGGCCAACTCCGCCGGCTCGATGGTGCGGCGGGCGGCCGGGTCGATCAGGGTCAGGTTGGCCGGCACACCGGGCGCCGGGTCGACGCCGTGTCCGGTCAGGCCGGCGATCCGGGCCGGGGTGCGCGACATCCGCTCGGCGATCAGATCCCACTGCGGGCCGAGCACGTCCAGCGCGATGGAGAGGGCCGTCTCCAGGCCGAGCATCCCCGGCCGGGCGTACGCCCACTCGCACTCCTTGTCCTCCACGGCGTGCGGGGCGTGGTCGGTGGCGATCACGTCGAGGACACCATCGGCGAGCGCGGCACGCAGCGCGGCGATGTCGGCGGCCGTACGCAGCGGCGGGTTGACCTTGAAGACCGGGTCGTAGGTCTCCGCACGCTCGTCGGTGAGCAGCAGGTGGTGCGGGGTGACCTCGGCGGTGACCCGTACGCCGCGCGCCTTCGCCTGCCGCAGCACCTCGACGCTGCCGGCGGTGGAGACGTGGCAGACGTGCAGTCGGCTGCCCACGTGCTCGGCGAGCAGCACGTCCCGGGCGATGATCGCCTCCTCGGCGACCGCCGGCCAGCCGATCAGCCCGAGCCGGGTGGAGACCTCGCCCTCGTGCATCTGGGCGCCCTCGGTGAGCCGGGGCTCCTCGGCGTGCTGAGCGATGATCCCGTCGAACGCCTTCACGTACTCCAGGGCCCGACGCATCAGCTTCGGGTCGGCGACGCAGTGCCCGTCGTCGGAGAAGATCCGCACCCGGGCCGCGGAGTCGGCCATCGCGCCCAGCTCGGCCAGACGCTCGCCGGCCAGCCCGACGGTGACCGCGCCGATCGGTTGCACGTCGACCAGGCCGGCCTCACGGCCGAGCCGCCAGACCTGCTCGACCACACCGGCGGTGTCCGCGACCGGGGAGGTGTTGGCCATCGCGCAGACCGCCGTGTAGCCGCCCAGCGCCGCCGCCCGGGAACCGGACTCGACGGTCTCGGCGTCCTCCCGACCGGGCTCACGCAGGTGGGTGTGCAGGTCGACGAGGCCGGGCAGGGCGACCAGCCCGGTGCCGTCGACGACTGCCGCGTCCGGCGCGGACAGGCCGGGGCCGACCTCGGCGACCAGTCCGTCGCGGATCAGCAGGTCGGTCGGCGGGCCGCCGACGACACTCACGCTGGTGATCAGGTACGCGGTCACCGGTTGTTCCCTCCGAGCAGCAGGTACAGGACGGCCATCCGCACGGAGACCCCGTTGGTGACCTGTTCGACGATGGTGGAGCGGGGTGAGTCGGCGACCTCGGGCGTGATCTCCATCCCCCGGTTCATCGGGCCGGGGTGCATGACGATCGCGTGCTCGGGCAGCCGGCGCATCCGCGGGCCGTCCAGCCCGTAGCGGCGGGCGTACTCGCGGGCGGAGGGGAAGTAGGAGTCGTTCATCCGTTCCCGCTGCACCCGCAGCATCATCACCACGTCGACGTTGGGCAGCACGGAGTCGAGGTCGTAGGAGACGTCGGTGGCCGGCGCCAACGCGCCCGCGATGTCCACCGGGATGAGGGTCGGGGGGCCGACCAGGGTGACCTTGGCGCCGAGGGTGGAGAGCAGCAGCACGTTGGAGCGGGCGACGCGGGAGTGCAGCACGTCCCCGACCACCGCGACCGACAGGCCGGCGAGGCGACCCAGCCGGGCCCGCATGGTGTACGCGTCCAACAGCGCCTGGGTGGGGTGCTCGTGGGTGCCGTCGCCGGCGTTGACGACCGAGCCGTCGACCCAGTTGGCCAGCCGGTGCGGCGCGCCCGAGGCGGGGTGCCGTACGACGACCGCGTCGGCGCCCATGGCCTGCAGGGTCAGCGCGGTGTCCTTGAGGCTCTCGCCCTTGGTGACGCTGGAACCCTTCGCGGAAAAGTTGATCACGTCGGCGCTGAGCCGTTTCGCCGCCGCCTCGAAGGAGATCCGGGTGCGGGTGGAGTCCTCGTAGAAGAGGTTCACCACGGTCCGGCCGCGCAGCGCGGGCAGCTTCTTGATCTCCCGGCCGGCGACGGTGGCCATCTCGGCGGCGGTGTCCAGGATCTCGGTGGCGGTGTCGGCGTCGAGGTCCGCGCCGGAGAGCAGATGCTTGATCATGAAGGGCTACCCCCGTACAGCTTGACCTCGTCGACGCCGTCGGTCTCGGCGAGCGTCACCTTCACGCTCTCGGCGAGCGAGGTCGGAATGTTCTTGCCGACGTAGTCGGCGCGGATCGGCAGCTCCCGGTGGCCGCGGTCGACCAGGACGGCGAGCTGCACGGACGCCGGGCGGCCCACATCGTTGAGCGCGTCGAGCGCGGCCCGGACGGTGCGGCCGGAGAAGAGCACGTCGTCGACGAGGATGACCCGCTTGCCGTCGATCCCGCCGGGCGGCAGCTCGGTCGGACCCACGGCGCGAGTGCCCTGCCGACGCAGGTCGTCGCGGTACAGCGTGATGTCGAGCACACCGACTCCGACGGCGACGTCCTCGAAGGTGCTGATCCGGGCAGCGAGCCGCCGGGCGAGAGGGGTTCCCCGGGTGGGAATCCCAAGAAGCACCGTGTCAGCGGCGCCCTGGGTCTTCTCCAGGATCTGGTGAGCGATGCGGTCGACCACGCGTTGCACGTCGGCGCTGGCGAGGATCACCTTCACCGAGGGTTGTCGCGGTGGTGACGAGCGGGCAGCCGGTGGGTATGCCACGGCGGACCTCCTTCCCCGCCTCACGGGACGGGTCGTTAAAGGATGTCGGGCACCTCCGGCCGGACCGCACAGCGGACCTGACCGGGGCTTCACGCCACGTTACCAGTGGTCACCGTGCCGATGGACGGCGGCCACTGACCACCGGATCAGCCCCAGGAAAAGGGGAAAACTTGCCGGACGCTCCCCAACGGTCGGGTCACGACCACTTGACCAGTTGTCGCATTCCCCGTACCGTCACGCTCCGTAGCGATCGACGGGAGAACCCCGAGCAGCACTGGGAGTGTCCGAATGCCCTCTGAATACGCCAAGTCTCTGGGCGCCCGCCTGCGCTCCATCCGCCAGCAGCAGGGTCTTTCCCTGCAGGGTGTGGAGGAGAAGTCGAACGGGCGGTGGAAGGCCGTGGTGGTCGGCTCGTACGAGCGCGGCGACCGGGCCGTGACGGTGTCCCGTCTGGCCGAGTTGGCCGAGTTCTACCGTGTCCCCGTCTCGGAACTGCTGCCCGACGGCAGTGGAGTCCGTCACGAGCCCACCAGCAAGATCGTCCTGGACCTGGAGCGGCTCTACGACGAGGCCTCCGAGGACCTGGCCTACGTCGCCCGCTACGCCCGCGCCATCCAGCAGCAGCGCGGCGACTACAACGGCCGGGTGCTCTCGATCCGCGCCGACGACCTGCGGGCGCTCGCCATCGTCTACGACGCCTCGCCGTCGGGCCTGATCGAGCGGCTCACCGAGCACGGTGTGCTGGTGGCCGACCCCCGGGCGTTCTTCGCCTCCTGAGTTGTCGCTCGACCGAAAGGGCCCGTGCCATCCGGCACGGGCCCTTTTCGTTCGTGGCGCTGGCACTGCGTGGTGCTGTGCTGGCGCGCGCTGACTCAGCGGGTGGCGTACTCCGCGATCCGGCCGAGCACCCCGTTGAGGAAGCGCGGCGAATCGTCGGTCGACATCTGCCGGGCCAACTCCACGGCCTCGCTGATCGCCACCGCGTCGTCGATCTCGTCGACGTAGAGCAGCTCGTAGACGGCGATCCGGGCCAGATTCCGGTCGACGACCGGCATCCGCTCCAACGTCCAACCCTCGGCGTAGCTGGCGATCAGCTCGTCGATCCGGTTGAGGTGCTCGGCAACACCCTCGACCAGCCCCACCGCGTAGCCCAGGTGCTCCGGTCGGGGCTGCTCGATCCGCTGCACGTAGCCGGCCAGCACCTCCACCGGAGGCTTGTCCCGTAGGTCGGCCTCGTAGAGGACATCCAGCGCCCGCTTGCGCGCCTTGCGGCGCGCCGGCATCTGCTGCTTGGCACCCTCAGCCATCAGGCGCGGCCGAGGTAACGGCCGTCGCGGGTGTCGACCTTGATCTTCTCGCCGGTGGTGATGAACAGCGGCACCGGCACGGTGGCACCGGTCTCCACGGTCGCCGGCTTGGTGCCGCCGGTCGAGCGGTCGCCCTGCAGGCCCGGCTCGGTGTAGGTGACCTCCAGCACGACGCTGGTGGGCAGCTCGATGTAGAGCGGCACACCCTCGTGCTGGGCGACGGTCGCCTCCGCCTCGGGCAGCAGGTAGTTGGCTGCCTCGCCGACAGTGCCACCGGGCACGGTGATCTGGTCGAAGGTCTCCAGATCCATGAAGACGAAGTCCTCGCCGTCGGCGTACAGGTACTGCATCGTGCGCTTGTCCACGGTCGCGGTTTCGACCTTGGTGCCCGCGTTGAAGGTCTTGTCGACCACCTTCCCGGACAGCACGTTCTTCAGCGTGGTGCGCACGAAGGCACCACCCTTACCGGGCTTGACGTGCTGGAACTCGACGACGGCCCAGAGCTCGCCGTCAAGGTTGAGAACCAGGCCGTTTTTGAGGTCGTTGGTGGAGGCCATTTCCTGCCTTGATCATCAATTGGCGGACAGACCTGGCAAGTCTACAAGCTGCGTCGAATCGGACGGCCCCCGCTCGGGGCGACCCCTCAGCGGGCGGCCAGGTGGTGCAGCGCGAGGCGATAGCCGTCGATGCCGAGACCACAGATCACCCCGGTCGCCACCGCCGACACCACCGAATGGTGCCGGAACTCCTCGCGGGCGTGGATGTTGGAGAGGTGCACCTCCACCAGCGGACCCCGCAGCATGGCGCAGGCGTCCCGCACGGCGTACGAGTAGTGCGACCAGGCCGCCGGGTTGAGCACCACCGCGGCACCCTCGTCAGCGGCAGTGTGCAGCCAGCCCAGCAGTTCGTGCTCGGCATCGGTCTGCCGGACCGTCACGTCCAACCCCAACTGCGCACCCGTGGACTCGCAGAGCGCGACCAGGTCGGCATAGGTGGTCGCGCCGTACACGTCGGGCTCGCGGGTGCCCAACCGGCCCAGGTTCGGCCCGTTCAACACGTACACCCTCATGGGGCACAGACCTCCTGGTAGGCGGCCTCCAGCAGCGCGTCGTCCGGGCCCTCCAGCATCGCTGGCCGGGCCAGCCCGTCGAGCACCACGAAGCGAAGCTGACTGCCGCGGGCCTTCTTGTCCACGCGCATCGCGGCCAGCAGTCGCGGCCAGGCCTCAGCCGGGTAGCTCACCGGCAGGCCGAGCGCGGTCAGGGTGGCCCGGTGCCGGTCGGCGGTCGAGTCGTCCAGCCGGCCGGCGAGCCGGGCCAGCGCGGCCGCGTAGACCAGGCCGACGGCGACGGCATGGCCGTGTCGCCAGCGGTAGCCCTCGTTCTGCTCGATCGCGTGGGCGAGGGTGTGACCGTAGTTGAGCACCTCCCGTACGCCCGACTCGCGCAGGTCACCGGTGACCACGTCGGCCTTGACCCGGATCGCCCGTTCGATCAGCTCCCGCGTCGCCGGCCCGCGCACGTCGGTGGCCGCCACCGGGTCACGCTCGACGAGGTCCAGGATCGCCGGGTCGGCGATGAACCCGCACTTGACCACCTCGGCGAGCCCGGCCGCCAGGTCGACCGCGGGCAGGCTGTCCAGGGTCGCCAGATCGGCCAGCACACCGACCGGTGGGTGGAACGCGCCCACCAGGTTCTTGCCGGCAGCCGTGTTGATGCCCGTCTTGCCGCCCACGGCGGCATCCACCATGCCCAGCAGCGAGGTTGCCACCGGCACCCAGCGCACCCCCCGCAGCCAAGAGGCCGCGACGAAGCCGGCCAGGTCGGTCACCGCGCCGCCGCCCACCCCGACCACCGCGTCGGAGCGGGTGAACCCGACCGCTCCGAGGCGATCCCAACAGGCGGCGGCCACGTCGATCTGCTTGCCCGACTCGGCGTCGGGCACCTCGATCGGCAGCGGTTCGACGCCGGCGGCGCGCAGTCGCTCGCCCACCGCGTCCGCGAGGGCCTTGAGCGGGGGCGCGTGCAGCACCGCCGCCCGGCTCGCACCGGGCAGCAGGCCGGGCAGCGCGCCCAGCAGGTCACGGCCAACCAACACGTCGTACGGCCGCTCGCCGCCGACCGGAATCCGGGTCACGTCGTCCATCGCCGGCAGCCTAGTCCAGCGGGCGGCGCGGTGACGGGGTCTGCCCACCTGCTGGCCGGGCGGCCCACTCCGCCAGCAGGCGCGCGTGCTCGGCCACGGCGACACGCAGCGCGTCCGGGTGCCGCACGGTGAACGCGCAGCCCAGCCCCGCGAGCAGCGCGGCCATCCCGGGCAGGCTCTCCGCCCGGGCCCGCAGCACCACTCCGGCGGTGGTGGCGGTCAACTCGGCCACGCTGGGCGGAACGCGGCGCTGGGCGGCGACCAGATCGGTCTCCAACAGCACCTCGACCTCGTGCGTGTAGGGCACGCCGGCCAGCGACCGGGCCACCCGGGCCACCGGGTCGAAGCCGTCCGGCACGGTGAACGTCGCCGATCCGGGCGTCACGGTGCCGATCCGGTCGAGCCGGAAGGTGCGGACCTCCCCGCGCCGGTGGTCGTGGCCGATGACGTACCAGCGGCCGGAGTGGAACACCAGCCCGTACGGGTCGAGCTCACGGTTCGACTGCTTTCCTCGCCAGGAGCGGTAGTCCAGCGCCACCCGCTGCCGGTGTCGGGCGGCCGCGGCCAGGGTGAGCAGCGTGCCGGAGGCCGGTCCCCGCTCCGGCTCCCGGCGGCGCAGGGTGAAGCCGAGGTGCTCCTGCACGGCGGTCAGCCGGTCGGCGAGCGCCACCGGCAACACCCGGCGGATCTTGGCCAGCGCGGTGGCGGTGGCCGGCAGCTCGGTGGCCAGCCCGACCCGTTCGGCGACGACCAGGCCCAGCAGCACGGCCACCGCCTCGTCGTCGGTGAGCATCAGCGGCGGCAGCTTGTACCCGTGGTGCAGCCGATAGCCACCGTAGCGGCCCCGGTCGGCGATGACGGGGATGCCCAGCTCGACCAGGGTGGCCGCGTACCGGCGCACGGTCCGCTCGTCCACGCCGAGCCGCGCCGCGAGCTCGACGGCCGTCGACCGGTGCCGGGTCTGCAGCAGTTCGAGCAGGGCCAGCACCCGGCCGGCGGGATGAGACACGGACCACTCCTCGAAACCGGGCGGATTCTGTCCGGTTTCGATCGTACGGTCATCCGGTAACCGAGAGAAGGAGCGACAGATGGCGACGTTCGTGCTGGTTCCAGGGTTCTGGTTGGGCGCCTGGGCGTGGCGGGAGGTGACCACGGCGCTGCGCGCGCAGGGGCACGAGGTGTACCCGATGACGCTGACCGGGGTGGCCGAGCGCGACCACCTCGCCGGGCCGGAGGTCGGCCTGGACACGCACACCGCCGACATCGTCCGGCTGATCGAGGTCGAGGCCCTGCACGACGTGCTGCTGGTGGGTCACTCCGGCGGCGGAATGCCGGCCGCCCAGGCGGCGGACCGCATTCCGGACCGGATCGCCCGGGTGATCTATGTGGAGAGTGGGCCGTTGCCGGACGGCGTCGCGCAGTTCGACACGGTGCCACCGGAGGAGCAGCAGCGGCTTCGCGCCGCGATCGGCACCGGGCACCTGCTGCCGCCGCCGGCCTGGGACCCGGCCGCCGACCCGACCAACCTGGCCGGTCTGGACGAGCCGACGCTGGCCCTGCTGCGTGCCCGGGCCACCCCGCACCCGCTGGGGGCGGCCACCGACCCGGTGCGGCGCACGGGCGGACGCCCGGTGCCGACCGCGCTGGTCGCCAGCACCTTCCCGCTGACGGTGGTGCGGCAGATGATCGGCGAGGAGCACCCGTTCTTCACCGGGTTGGCCGGTGGCCAACTGTTCGAGCTGCCCACCGGGCACTGGCCGATGCTCAGCGAGCCGAAAGCCCTGGCCGACGTGCTCGACGCCGCCGCCCGAGGCTGAGGGGCCCCTGGGCCGGCCGCCGACGACCGTCCACGACGACGTCGGTTACCGGCACGACCCCCGGCCGGGCCGGTAGCTCACCGGCCCGGCCGGGGTCAACGGGGCAGCAGAGCGGCGATCTCGACGACGACCTCGGCCGGGGCCCGGCCGTCGGTGACCACCGTCTCGGTGGCCACCTCGGCGTAGAGCGGCCGACGCTGGTCCATCAGGTGCTTCAGGGTGGCCCGCGGATTGATCGCCAGCAGCGGTCGACCGGCGCCGAGCCCGACGCGTTTCACCGCGTCGGGCAGCTCGACCGAGAGGTGCACCACCCGGTGACCGATCAGGGCCGCCCGGGTCTCCTCGGCCAGCACCGCGCCGCCACCGAGGGCGAGCACGCCCGTGCCGGCAGCCAGCGCCGCGGCCACCGCGGCCCGCTCCAAGGTACGGAAGTGCTCCTCACCCTCGTCAATGAAGATCTCCGGGATCGGCTTGCCGGCCATCTGCTCGATGTCGAGGTCGGTGTCGCGGAACTCCACCCCGAGGGTGGCGGCGAGTGCCCGCCCGACGGTGGTCTTGCCGCAGCCGGGCACGCCGACCAGCACGACGACAGGTGCCATCAGCGGATGACCAGGGCATCGAGGTAACCGGCGAGGTTGCGGCGGATCTCGGGGATCGAGTCACCGCCGAACTTCTCGGTGGCCGCCTCGGCGAGCACCAGCGCCACCATCGCCTCGGCGACCACCGCCGCGGCGGGCACCGCACAGACGTCGGACCGCTGGTTGATCGCGGTGGCCGGCTCACCGGTGGCGACATCCACGGTGGCCAGCGCCCGGTTCAGCGAGGAGATCGGCTTCATCGCGGCGCGAACCCGCAGCGGCTCGCCGGTGGTGATGCCACCCTCCAGCCCGCCGGCCCGGTCGGTGACCCGACGGACGCCGGTGGCCGAGGCGATGATCTCGTCGTGCGCCTCCGAGCCGCGGGACCGGGCCTGCTGCCAGCCGTCGCCGATCTCCACGCCCTTGATCGCCTGGATGGACATCAGCGCGGTGGCCAGTCGGGCGTCGAGTTTGCGGTCCCACTGCACGTGGCTGCCCAGCCCCGGCGGCACCCCGTAGGCCAGCACCTCGACGACGCCGCCGAGGGTGTCGGCGGCCTTCTTCGCGGCATCGACCTCGGCGACCATCAGGGCGCTGGCCTCCGGGTCGAGGCAGCGCAGCGGGTCGGCGTCGATCCGGGCGGCGTCGGCCGGGGTGGGCCGCAGCCCGGGCTTCGCGGCCACCGGACCCAACTCGATGACGTGCGAGACGATCTCGATGCCGAGCGCCTGCCGGATCAGCGCCTTGGCGACCGTGCCGACGGCAACCCGGGCGGCGGTCTCCCGTGCGCTGGCGCGTTCGAGGATCGGCCGGGCGTCGGTGTGACCGTACTTCTGCATGCCGGCCAGGTCGGCGTGGCCCGGTCGGGGACGCGTCAGCGGGGCGTTGCGGGCCTGTCGGGCCAGCTCGTCGGGGTCGACCGGGTCGGCGGCCATCACCGTCTGCCACTTCGGCCACTCGGAGTTGCCGACCCGGATCGCCACCGGGCTGCCCAGGGTGACACCGTGCCGCAGGCCGCCGAGCACCTCGACCTCGTCCCGCTCGAACGACATCCGGGCACCACGGCCGTAGCCCAGCCGCCGGCGGGCCAGCTCGTCGGCGATCTCGGTGGTGGTCACCTCGATACCGGCCGGCACCCCCTCCAACATCGCGACGAGGGCGGGACCGTGCGATTCACCTGCAGTCAACCAGCGCAACACAGCGATCAGTCTGTCACGGCCGGCCACCGCCCGGACACGCTGCCCGCCGCGTCCCGCCCGGTGGACGCCGCCGGCTCGACGGGAAGCCACGGTTCGGGTCGGTGCGCCGGGCAGCCCGGTCGGCAGTGACCCCGTCGACCCAGCTCAGAGGTCTCCCCGCAAGCACACCTCCGTCAGCACGCCGGCCAACTCCCGGTACTCACTGCCCGTACGCGGACAGACGAACCGGCCCTCGCCCTTGGCGGCCAGCGGCTCGCCCGCACGACCCACCCAGCCCACCCTGCGGGCCGGGACGCCAACCACGAGTGCGAAGTCGGGCACGTCCTTGGTGACGACGGCGCCCGCGGCGACCAACGCCCAACGCCCAACCGTCACGGGCGCCACACAGACGGCCCGAGCTCCGATCGCCGCGCCCTCCCCCACGGTGACCCCGACCGCTGTCCAGTCGTCACCGCTCTTGAGCCGGCCCTCCGGCGTCACCGCCCGCGGGTACTCGTCGTTGGTGAGCACTGCCGCGGGCCCCACGAAGACACCGTCGCCCAGCACGGCGGGCTCGTAGACGAGACCGTAGTTCTGGACCTTCACGTTGTCGCCGAGGCGTACGCCCGGTCCGACATAGGCGCCCCGGCCGATCACGCAGTCACGCCCGAGGCGGGCGTCCTCCCGCACCTGGGCGAGATGCCAGATCTTCGTGCCGGGCTGGATCGTCGCGCGTCCGTCGACATCGGCGCCGGGTGCGACGAACACGTCGTTGCGGTGTGGCTCCACAGAATCGGTCATCTCGTTCCTCGTCGCGGGTTCGGTGCCCATCACTGTAGGAACCAGCGCGGACTGCCGGCTGCCGTTGAGGCGGCCGGTGTCACGCACCCGTCGGCTGGAATTGACGCGACCGACAGCCGGTACGCCTGGGCCGAAGGTACGGGTTCCCCAGCGGCGGCCCGCCGAAATCCGACACAGCGCTGTCCACGCCGATCGCCGGCCGGTAGCTTCCCGGGGCGGGCCAGGTCAACGGGCGCCAATCCTGGTCCGACACCGCGCTGTGTCGGACGTCGGCTCTTGGTCGCCCACCACGAACCGCCGTAGACGAAACGGATCACCGTGACTTCTTCACCTGCCGTGTCCGACAAACCCATCGGGATCGCCGTCATCGGCGCCGGCTACTGGGGCCCCAACCTGGTTCGCAACTTCCAGGGATCCACCGCGTTCCGCCTTCGCTGGCTGTGCGACCTCGACGTCGAACGGGCCCGTCGTGTGCTCGGGGACTACTCGACCGTGCAGGTCACCGACGACCTCGACACCGTACTGGCCGACGACGCGGTGCAGGCCGTCGCGATCGCCACCCCGGCCGGCACCCACCTGCCGGTGGCGTTGGCCGCGCTGCGCGCCGGCAAGCACGTGCTGGTGGAGAAGCCGCTCGCCGCCACCTACGACGAGGGCCGCCAACTCGTCGAGGAAGCCGACCGGCGCGGGCTCACGCTCATGTGCGACCACACCTACTGCTACACCCCGGCGGTTCTTCGCATCCGCGAGCTGCTGCATGCCGGCGAGCTGGGCGAGCTGCACTACCTCGACTCGGTTCGCATCAATCTCGGCCTGGTCCAGCGGGACATCGACGTGATCTGGGACCTGGCGCCGCACGATCTGTCCATCCTGGACTTCGTGCTGCCACCGGACGTGGTGCCGGTGGCCGTCGCCGCCCACGGTGTCGACGGCATCGGCGCCGGCCGCAGTTGCGTCGCCTACCTCACGCTCCAGCTCAACACCGGCGCGATCGCGCACATCCACGTCAACTGGCTCTCCCCGGTCAAGATCCGCACCGCCATCATCGGCGGGTCCAAGCGCACCCTGGTCTGGGACGACCTCAACCCCAGCCAACGGCTGGCGATCTTCGATCGGGGCGTCGACGTGGCGACGCCCGACGAACTCGGCGCCGAAGAACGCCACGACATGCTCGTGTCCTACCGCTCGGGCGACATGGTGGCGCCGGCACTGACCGAGCGCGAAGCGTTGCGAACCATGGTCGAGGAGTACGCGCGCGCCATCCGCACCGGGTCGCCCGCGCTCACCGACGGCCGATCCGGCCTCCGGGTTCTGCAGATCCTGCAGGCAGCCTCGCACAGTCTCACCAAAGGCGGCGTGATGGTCGATCTGGAAGGAGAGTCCGAACGATGAGTGCTGCGGTTTCGGTCAAGAATGCGCGTGCCCTGGTGACAGGCGGAGCCGGCACGATCGGCTCGCACGTGGTCGACCTGCTCGTGGAGGGCGGTGCCAGCGAGGTCGTCGTCCTCGACAACCTCGTGCGCGGTCGGCGCGAGAACCTGAAGTGGGCGCTGCGGGACGATCGGGTACGCGTGGTGGAGGGCGACATCCGCGATGTCGACCTCGTCCGCGACGTCACCCGGGGCAAGGACCTCGTCTTCCACCTCGCCGCCATCCGGATCACGCAGTGCGCCGAGGAGCCCCGGCTGGCCAACGAGGTGCTCGTCGACGGCACGTTCAACGTGCTGGAGGCAGCCGCCGCCGAGGGCGTCCGCAAGGTGATCGCCTCGTCGTCGGCGTCGGTCTACGGCCTGGCCGAGGAGTTCCCCACCAGCGAACGGCACCACCCGTACCACAACGACACGTTCTACGGGGCCGCCAAGGCGTTCAACGAGGGCATGCTGCGCAGCTTCCACGGGATGTACGGGCTGGACTACGTGGCCCTGCGGTACTTCAACGTGTACGGCCAGCGGATGGACGTCCACGGGCTGTACACCGAGGTGCTGATCCGCTGGATGGAACGCATCGACGCGGGCCTCCCCCCGCTGATCCTCGGCGACGGCACCCAGACGATGGACTTCGTGGACGTGGTCGACATCGCCCGGGCCAACATCCTGGCCGCCGAGTCGGCGCACACCGACGAGGTGTTCAACATCGCCAGTGGGGTCGAGACCAGCCTGGAAGAGCTCGCCCGCACGCTGCTGTCGGTGATGAAGAGCGACCTGTCCCCGGAGTACGGCCCGGCGCGGAAGGTCAACGGGGTCACCCGGCGACTCGCCGACACCTCCGCCGCCGCGCGGGCACTCGGCTTCCGGGCGGAGATCGGTCTTCGGGAGGGCCTCCAGGGGCTGGTCGAGTGGTGGCGCGCAGAGCAGCCCGCCCACGGCGGGTCCCAGGAGGCGCGGTGACCATCGAGGCGGCACGCCGCATCCCGGTGATGCTCCCCGCGCTCGGCGAGGAGGAGGCACTGGCCGCGGCGGACGCCGTCCGCTCGGGGTGGGTCGCCCAGGGCCCTCGGGTCGCGGCGTTCGAGGCCGCGTTCGCCGCCAGTGTCGGTGCGGCCCACGGCGTCGCCGTCAGCTCCTGCACCACGGCGCTGCACCTCGCGCTCGTCGCGGTCGGGGTGGCGCCCGGTGACGAGGTGATCGTCCCGTCGCTGTCGTTCATCGCCACCGCCAACGCGGTCCGCTACGTCGGGGCGCGGCCCGTCTTCGCCGATGTGGACGTCGCCACCGGCAACGTCACGGTGGCGACGCTCGACGCGGTGCGCACCCCGCGCACCAGGGCGGTCATCGTCGTGCACCAGGGCGGTGTGCCGGCCGAGGTGTCCGCGCTGCGGACCGCCGCCGACCGCTGGGGCGTTTCGCTGATCGAAGACGCGGCGTGCGCGGCCGGCTCGATGGTGAACGGTGGTCCGGTCGGTGCCGGGGCGCTGCTCGCGGCGTGGTCGTTTCACCCGCGAAAGCTCCTCACCACCGGCGAAGGCGGGATGATCACCACCGACGACGCGGACTGGGCGGTGCGGCTGCGCCGGCTGCGCGAGCACGGGATGAACGTGTCGGCCGCGGACCGGCACGCGAGCGCCCAACCGATCCTCGAGGCGTACCTGGAGACGGGCTACAACTACCGGATGACCGACATCCAGGCCGCCATCGGCCTGGTCCAACTCGGCAAGCTCCGGGACATCGTGGCGCAGCGTCGCCGCCTCGCCGCGCGGTACCACGAGTTGCTGGCCGACGTGCCCGGCGCGCTCGCGGTCCGCGACCCGGCGCACGGCCGCACCAACTTCCAGACGTTCTGGGTGCTGCTCACCGACGAGTTCGGCGTCGGGCGCGACGAGACCCTCGCCGCGCTCGCCGCCGCCGGGGTGTCCGCCCGGCGCGGCATCATGGCGTCGCACCTGGAGCCGGCGTACGCGGACGTCAACCCGGCCCCGCTGCCGGTGACCGAGCGGATCACGCGTGACTCGCTGGTCCTGCCCCTGCACCATGCGCTCACCGAGGACGACCAGGACCACATCGTCGGCACACTTCGTGGCCTGGCCCGCCGATGACCAACGATCTCGTGATCGTCGGCGCCGGAGGAATGGCTCGGGAGACGGCGGCCACCGTTGCGGCGATCAACGCGGCAGCGCCGACCTGGCGGCTACGGGGCTTTCTCGACGACGACCCCGCCCTGCACGGCGTGACCCATGCCGGGTTGCCGGTGCTGGGCCCGCTGGACGCGATCGCCGACCTGCCCGATGCCGCCGTGGTGGTCTGCGTCGCCACCGCACGCGACCCGGGCGTCCGCGAGCAGGTGGTGCGGCGGCTGGGCCTGCCGGCGGGACGCTACGCGACAGTCGTCCACCCGTCGGCCGAGGTGCCCGCCGGCTGCACGGTCGGGCCGGGCTCGGTGCTGCTGGCCCAGGTCGTCCTGACCGCCGACGTCACGCTGGGCGCGCACGTGGCCATCATGCCGCAGACCGTGCTCACCCACGACGACATCGTCTCCGACCACGTCACGATCGCCTCGGGCGTGCGGATCTCCGGTTCCGTGCGGGTCGGGCGCGGCGCCTACCTCGGAGCAGGCGCGCTGATCCGCGAATCGCTCACCGTCGGCGCGAAGTCGATCATCGGCATGGGTGCGGTCGTGCTCAACGACGTACCCCCCGACGAGGTGTGGGCCGGCAATCCGGCCCGATTCCTCCGTCCCGTCCGTCAGCCAACTCTGCAGGGAGTGCTCCCACGATGACCGCGATTCCGTTGGTGGACCTGCAGGCCGCGCACGCCGAGGTGGCGGAGGAGGTCGCGGTCGGCTTCAAGCGGGTCCTGGCGGACACCGCCTTCATCGGCGGCCCCGAGGTGGCCGCCTTCGAACGCGAGTACGCGGCGTTCGCCGGGGTGGACCACTGCGTGGGGGTCGCCAACGGCACCGACGCGCTCGAACTGGCGCTACGCGCCGTCGGCGTCGGAGGAGGCGCCGAGGTGATCCTGCCGACGAACACCTTCATCGCCACCGCCGAGGCCGTCGCCCGAGCCGGCGCGCGACCGGTGCTTGTCGACTGCGATCCCGACTCATACCTGATCGACGTCGACGCGGCGCTGGCCGCGATCACACCGGCCACCCGGGCGATCATTCCGGTACACCTCTATGGCCAACTGGCCCCGGTGGAGCGCCTACGGGGCGGCCTGGCCGGGCGCGACATCGCCATCGTCGAGGACGCCGCGCAGTGCCAGGGCGCCACCCGGCACGGACGCGGCGCCGGCGTCGACGGCATCGCCGCGACGAGCTTCTACCCCGGCAAGAACCTGGGGGCGTACGGCGACGCGGGCGCCGTGGTGACCGCCGACGCCGGCCTCGCCACCATGGTCCGCACCCTCGGCAGCCACGGCGGCCTGCAGAAGTACGTGCACGACGTCATCGGTGTGAACAGCCGACTGGACGGCCTCCAGGCGGTCGTGCTCCGCGCCAAGCTGGCCCGGCTCCCCAACTGGAACGCGCTGCGCCGGGCCGCCGCCGCCCGGTACGACGCGCTACTGGAGTCGGTCGACGTGATCCGCCCGGTGACCCTGCCGGGCAACGAGCACGTCTGGCACATCTACTGTCTCCGGGTCCCCGGCGACGGCACCCCGGCCCGGCGGGACCGCGTGCTGGCGCGGCTCAACGCGAGCGGCGTCGGGGCGGGGATCCACTACCCCGTGCCGGTGCACCGGACGAAGGCCTTCGCCGGCCTCGGCTACCCGCAGGGGGCCTTTCCGCACGCGGAGCGGATCGCGACCGAGCTGCTCTCGCTGCCGATCTACCCGCAGATCACCGTCGACCAGCAGCGGACCGTCGTCGCCGCGCTGACCGCCGCGCTGGCCGGCTGACCGGCTCTGCTCGCCCAGGTCGCAGGCGACCCGGGCGGCGGACGGGCAGGCGTCGCCACCGGTGACGGCAGGCGGTGCGGACGGGGCCGGGCAGGGGATGGAGATGTCGTGTACGTGACGCTGCGGGACCGGCCGGACGATGCCGGTACGAGCCGGGCCCGCATCGCCGTGCGCCGCGTATCCGGAACGGTCGTGCTGCTCGGCACGGTCAGTCTTCTCACCGACGTGTCCTCGGAGATGGTGGCATCGATCCTGCCGCTCTACCTGACCGCCGTGGTCGGCCTGAGCCCTGTCGCGTACGGCTTCCTGGACGGCATGTACCAGGGCGTCAGCGCGCTGGTACGGATCGCCGGGGGCTATGTCGGCGACCGCGGGCAGCGACCGAAGTGGGTGGCGGTGACCGGGTACGCCACATCGGCGCTGAGCCGCCTGGCGATGCTGCCGGCGGCCGGCTTCGCGGCGATAACCGCGGTGGTCACCGCCGACCGGTTGGGCAAGGGCCTGCGCACCGCGCCCAGGGACGCCCTGATCGCCGCGGCGTCGCAACCGGACGTGCTGGGGCGGGCCTTCGGCGTGCACCGGGCGCTGGACACCCTTGGCGCCGCCATCGGCCCGCTGGTCGCCTTCGCGCTCCTCGCGGCCGTCCCCGGCAGCTACGACTCGATCTTCGTCGTCTCGTTCGCCTTCGCGGTCGCCGGGGTGGCGGTGCTGGTGCTGCTCGTGCCGGACCTGCCGACCGCGGCCGGCGCGGCCCGAGCCACTCTGCGAGAGGTGTTCTCGGAGGTCGCCGGACGAGATCTACGGCGACCGCTGCTGGCCGCCGCGCTGCTGGGCCTGCTGACCATCGGCGACGGCTTCCTCTACCTGCTCCTGCAGGAGCGGGACGACTTCACCGCCCGCTACTTCCCTCTGCTCTACGTGGGAACCAACGTCGCCTACCTGGCGCTGGCCGTACCCATGGGGCTGCTGGCCGACCGCGTCGGCCGCGCCCGGGTGCTGGTCGCCGGCCACCTGGCGCTGCTGGGCGGCTACCTGCTCGCGGCACTGCCCAGCAGCGGCGTCGGCGGGACACTCGCGGTCCTGCTGCTGCTCGGCACCTTCTATGCCGCCACCGACGGCGTGCTGGCGGCGTTGGTGAGCCGCCTCGTGACCGCCAGGGCACGGGGAAGCGGAATCGCCGCCGCCCAGACCACCGTGGCGCTGGCCCGGTTCGCCGCGTCGGTGCTCTTCGGTCTGCTCTGGAGCATCCAGGGTCCCCGCCCGGCGCTGCTGCTCTTCGCCGCCCTGCTGGCGGTCGCCGTGCCGATCGCCGCCTGGCTGCTGCGGGGCATCGATCGTCCGACCCCGGCGACGCTTTCCGGAGCCCGACCCAGCGGAGTGCCGGCATGAGCGGGCGGATGGGTGGGCTCGGGCCACGGGCGCGGCTGACGGCGCTGGCGGTGGTGCTGCTGGTGGCGTTCGTCAGCGCGGGCGGCTATGTCTGGCGGGCCCGGCAGGACGTGACCGCCGCGCGGACGACGGCGACCGGTGCGCCGACACGGGACGACCTCGCCGTGGTGCGCGACGTGCCACACCTGGTCTTCCGGAACACGGCTCTCGGCGCCGACTACGGCCGGGTGGCGATGGTCCCGCTCTCGGCGCCGAGCGGGCCGCGCGCGGTCACCGACGCCGCCTGCGAGCGGGTCTACGCGACCCGGGACGAGGCGATCTGCCTCTCCGCTGACCGGGGCCTGCTGACCACGTACCGGGCGCGGCTGCTCGGCGCGGACTGGTCGGCGCGGCGCGACCTGCCGCTGGTCGGCACACCGAGCCGGGCCCGGTTGTCGCCGGACGGGTCGCTGGTGGCGACGACCACGTTCGTCTTCGGGGACTCGTACGCGAATCCGGGGCAGTTCTCGACCCGTACGGTGATCAGCCGGACCGCCGGTGAGGTGGTCGGGGACGTCGAGCGGTTCGCACTCGTCGTCGACGGCGCGGTGGTCACCGCCGTGGACAAGAACCTGTGGGGGGTGACCTTCGCCGACGACGACCGGTTCTACGCCACCGCCGCATCCGGGGGGAAGACCTGGCTGGTCGAGGGGAGTCTCGCAGCCCGCCGGATGACCGCGCTGCGGGAGGACGCCGAGTGCCCGTCGCTCTCGCCGGACCGGACCCGAATCGCCTTCAAGAAGCACGGCGACCTGCCGCCCGGCCGCTGGCGCCTCGCCGTGTACGACCTGGCGACCGGCACCGAGACGCTGCTCGCCGAGACCCGCAGCGTCGACGACCAGGTCGAGTGGTTGGACGACACGAGAATCGTCTACGCGCTGCCCCGCGGCGGCGCCGGGACGGCGACCAGCGACATCTGGTCAAGCCCGGCGGACGGCCGGGGCGCTCCCGAGCTACTGGTATCCGACGCCTGGTCGCCGGCGGTGGTCCGGTGAACGCCGAACAGCCGGGCCCGCAGCCGGCCGACAAGAGGACTCCTGGCATGTCACGACTGGCCATCATCACCCCCAGCTTCGCGCCCGACTTCGACCGCTGCGCCGACCTGCACCGCTCGGTGCTGGCGCACTCGCCGGATTCGATACGCCACCACATCATCGTGCCGCGAGCCGACCTGGCGCTCTTCGGTCAGTTGAGCGGGCCGCGTGCGGTGATCCACGACGAGGCGGACTTCCTGCCCCGATCCTTCCGGTCCCTGCCGGGCGGGAACCTCTCGGTCAACCTCCGTCGCCCGTTCCCGCCGTTACGCGGCTGGATCCTGCAGCAGATCATCAAGCTCGCGGCCGCGGCGCGATCCGACGCCGACGTCGTCGTGCTGGTCGACTCGGACATCCAGTTCGTTCGGCCGTTCTCCGCCGACACCTTCCGTCGCGACGAGGTGGTCCGCTTCTATCGCAAACCCGACGAGGTCGACGAGCGGCTCCCCCGGCACGTGATCTGGCATCAGGTCGCCCGGTCCCTGCTCGGTGTGCCGCCGGCCGCGCCGCCCTACCCCGACTACGTCTCGTCGCTGCTGGCGTGGGATCCGGCCGTCGTACGGCGGCTGCTGGCCCGGGTGGAGTCGGTGACCGGGCGCCGGTGGGCGGACGCGATCGGGGGGAAGCTGCATTTCTCCGAGTGGACGCTGTACGGCGTCTATGTCGACGAGGTTGCCGGGGCGGGAACGAATGTCGACTCCTTCCGCGTCGCGGACACCCTCTGCCATGCCTACTGGGAGGAGACCCCATTGAACGAACACGCGATGCGGGAGTTTCTCGGCGCGATCCAGGATCACGACATCGCGGTAATGATCTCCGCCAAGTCCCGTACGCCCACGCCACTGCGTCGAAGGGCGCTGACCAACCTCTCCCTGGGCTGAGCACGGACGACAATGCGATGTGCGAGAGCGGCCCGGATACACCGACGGCCCAACGCGGTGGTCGAACCCGGCCGTCCGGCGCGCTGACCGGTGAAACAGGACGATTCCGCGGGTCACGCCAGAGCGGTACGCTCGGGCCGGCCCTCCACTGAAGGTTCCCGATCCAAGGGCAGGAACGAGAGCATGGTGCGGCGATTCAACGGATCGACGACGACCATGACCGGTGACGCCAGGCGTCTGAACGGTGGCCGGGCTTCCGGAGAAAGACCCGCCGAGACCCGCCGGGTGGTGCGACCGCAGGGATCCCGCCAGGCCGCTTTCATGCTGCAGCTCTTCATCCTCAGCGCCTTCATCTTTCCGTCGGACACGGTGATCCGGATCGTCGGCGCGCAGGGTTATCTGGCAAGCCTCGTATCCCTCGTCCTCTTCCTGGCCTGGGCGGTGACGGCGCTGCTCGGCCTGCACGATCCGGTCCACACTCGTTATCCCGTCCGCGGGGCGTTGGCGGTGCTGTGGATCTGTGCGTTGCTCTCCTACGCCGCCATGCCGCTGTTCACGCCGGACGAGACCCAGCGGCTCAGCGCCGACCGCTGGATGCTGCTGCTCGTCGGCATGTCCGGGGTGATCCTGGTGACCGCCGAGCACCTGCGCAGCCCGGCCGACCTGCTGCGCGTCATCCGGACCGTGGTGTGGGGAGGCGCGTTCTCCGGTGTCGTGGCCACCCTGCAGTTCTGGTTCCTGTGGGACCTCAAACCGCTGCTGCGCCTGGCGCTGCCGGGCTTCGAGGCCGGTGCCGAGTACGGCTCGTTCCAGGGCCGCGACGCGCTCGTCCGGGTCACCGGGACGACGATTCATCCGATCGAACTGGGTGTGGTCGCCGGCATGCTCCTGCCGTTGGCGATGTGGCTGGGCATTCACGACCGGGAACGCTCGACCGTGCGGCGGTGGCTGCCGGTGGGGCTGATCGGCATGTGCATACCGATGTCCGTCTCCCGGTCGGCGATCCTGGCTGTCGGTGTCGCGATGGCGACGTTCATCGTCTGCCTGCCCGCCAAGCAACGGGTCTGGCTGTTCGCCTTCGCGCCGGCCGCCGTCGTCGGCATCTTCGCCACCACACCGGGCTATCTGCGGACGATCATCGGCTCCATCACCATGGGGACCGAGGATGCCTCGATCACCAACCGGCTGGACAACTATCCCCGAGTGGTCGCGCTCGTCCAGCAGGCCCCCTGGCTGGGCCGGGGCGGTGGCACGTTCCTGCCTGAGGACGCCACCCGGATTCTGGACAACCAGTACCTGAAGACCTCCATCGAGATGGGTGTCCTCGGCCTGGCCGCGCTCCTGCTGTATTTCCTGGTCCCCGCCCTCACGGCACTGCAGGCGCGGGCCCGGGCGACCGATCCCGAGCTGCGCTCGCTGTGCGGGGCGCTCGCCGGTGCCTGCCTCGCCGCGGCGGTCGGGGCGTACACGTTCGACGCGTTCTCGTTCGCGCAGTTCGCCTCGGTCCACGCCGTGGTCCTCGGGCTCTGCGCCACCTGCTGGCTGGCCGGCCAGCGGTGGCCCGCGCAGACCCCGATCTTCCCCGTGTCGGTGACGGCGGCGGCCCTGCGGCCAGCAGAGCCGGCATCGTCGCAGGCCGCCCGCCCGTCTCCTGCCGCAAGAATTGAGCCCTGATGGATCTCCTGGCCCTGTTCACGACCGTGCGACGCCACAAGCTGATCGTGCTGGCAGTGTTCGCAGTGCTGATCGCCGGGAACGCCTTCGTCGCCTTCGGGATAGCGCCGCGGTACGAGTCGCAGGCGCAGTATGTGCTGATCGCCCCGCCTCCGCAGCCGAGCGATGCCGCGATCGCCCGGGATCCGGCGCTTCTCAAGGTCAACGCCAACAACCCGTACCTGCGACTGCCCAACCCGTCCGTGGTGGTCGACGTGCTGGCCCAGCGGGTGTCGGGCGGCCTGGTCCGCCAGGGGTTGATCAGCCAGGGGGCCGACAAGGATTACATGATCAGCTCGACCAACGCGATCGGCTCGGGCCTGGTCATCAGCATCGTCGGCACGGGCAACTCGCCCGATTCGGCCGTGAAGACGCTCGACCTGGTGTCCGAGAGCATGGAAAAAGAGCTGTACGACATGCAGAAGGTCGACGGCGCGGACGACAAGTACCTGTTCCAGGCACTGCCGATCAACCCGCCAACGGATCCGACGCGCAAGGTCACCGGGACCATCCGGTCGATGATCGCGGTGTCGGCCGCCTGCCTGGTGCTGCTCTTCGGCATGATCTCCATCGCCGAGGCGGTCGGCCCGCGCCGTACGAAGCAGGTGGTGCCGTTCGACGGTCCGGATGCTCATCGAGAGGCGACCGAGCCGACGAAGGCGCCCGTCGTACCGCCGCGGGCCAACGCCTCGGATCTCACCATCGTCCTACCTCGCGTGCGGGGCGCGGAGCAGCAGGGTCCGGCGAGCCAGCGGCCTAAGCGGGACTAGCTCGGCCTGCTCATCGGCCCAGGTTGTCAGCCATCCGACCGAGCGTGCCTGATCGGGTGGCAGTTGGCGGCCGGCCGGCGTTACAGCCAGTGTGGACGGCCGTTGGCAAGAGATGAGGGGTTCTCTACTTTTCAGTATTGAGCCGCCCGGCAGGCGCCGTGCCGTCTCGTAACGAGAGGTTGGTGCCCGATGGCGATGAAGAGCCCGCCACTGATCCGGACGGCGTTGCCGGGCACACTTCCGCGAGCTGGCGGTTGGGCCACCACGGGGGGTGTGCACCGCCGTTTCCGGCCCGGCCTGGCGGCCCTCGCCGCCGTCAGCGTCGTCCTCGCCGCGACGGTCACCGCGACGATCGCCGACCCGACGCCGGCCGCCGCCAGCTGCAGTCCGAATCCGGTGGTCTGCGAGAACGCCCAGCAGGGTCAACCGGCCACCGATTGGGACATCGACGGTTTCGGCGACTGGACGATCCAGGGTTTCGCCACCGACATCAGCGTGAACCGTGGCCAACGGATCGACTTCAAGATCGACACCGTGTCGAGCGCGTACACCATCGAGATCTATCGCCTCGGTTGGTACGGCGGTGCCGGCGCCCGGCGGATCACACCGGTGACACCGTCCGCGACACTGCCCCAGCACCAACCCGACGAGTGCATCACCAACCACGACACCCAGATGTTCGACTGTGGGAACTGGCGGGTGTCCGCGTCGTGGCAGGTCCCGGCGGACGCCGTCTCCGGTGTGTACGTCGCACGGTTGAAGCGCACCGACGTCGACACCGGCAGCGCGAGCCACATCACGTTCGTGGTGCGCAACGACAGCAGCACCTCAAGCCTCTTCTTCAAGACCTCCGATGCCACCTGGCACGCCTACAACACCTACGGCGGCGGGAACTTCTACGAGGCGCTGCAGAACGGCCGGGCATTCGAGGTCAGCTACAACCGGCCGTTCTCCACCCGGGGCAGCAGCAACGGTCGTGACTTCCTGTTCAGCAACGAGTACCCCATGATCCGCTTCCTGGAGCGCAACGGGTACGACGTGAGCTACACCACCGACATCGACACCGACCGACGTGGCAGCCTCATCCGCAACCACGACGTGTTCCTGTCCGTCGGACACGACGAGTACTGGTCCGGCCCGGAGCGCACCAACGTCGAGGCGGCCCGCGATGCCGGCGTGAACCTGGCCTTCTTCAGCGGCAACGAGGTCTACTGGCGGACCCGGCTCGCGCCCAGCGTGGATGGCACCAACACCCCGCACCGCACACTGGTCTGTTACAAGGAGACCTGGGCCAATGCCGACATTGACCCGACCAACGAGTGGACCGGCACCTGGCGAGATCCGCGGTTCATCAAGCCCGGCAACGGCGCGGGACAGCCGGAGAACGCGCTGACCGGCACCGCCTACATGAGCAACAACACCGACCTCGCGCTGCAGGTGCCCGAATACCAGGGCAAGCTCCGGCTGTGGCGGCACACCGGGCTCACCACCATCGCGCCGGGCCAGACGGCGACGCTCGCCCCGCACACGGTCGGCTACGAGTCCGACGAGGACGTGGACAACGGATTCCGGCCAGCCGGCCTCATCCGGCTCTCCACCACGACCGGATCGACACCTGAATACCTGCGCGACTTCGGCAACACGGTCACCCCGGGCGCCACCACTCACCACCTCACGATGTACCGCGCGGCCAGCGGAGCTCTGGTGTTCGGCGCCGGGACGGTCCAGTGGGCGTGGGGTCTGGACCCGGTCCACGACGGCACCACCTCGCCGGCCGACACCCGGATGCAGCAGGCCACCGTCAACCTCTTCGCCGACATGGGGGTTCAGCCGGCAACGCTGATGGAGGGCCTCCACGCGACGTCGGCGTCCACCGACACCCTGGCTCCGACAGTCACCATCACCGCGCTGTCGAACGGCTCGACGGTCACCAACGGCTCCCTGGTGACCGTACGGGGCACCGCCGCCGATGCCGGAGGTGGCCGGGTGGCCGGAGTCGAGGTGTCGACCGACGGCGGCGCCACCTGGCACGCCGCCGACGGCACCACGTCCTGGTCGTACAGTTTCCACTCCGGCGGCGCCGGCACTCAGGTGGTCCGGGTCCGGGCGATCGACGACAGCGTCAACATGCCGGCGACGCCGTCCACCCTCACCCTGAAACTGGCCGGGCCCAGCACCCTCTTCGGGTCCCGGGTGCCGGACAACCCGGCGGTCAACGACAGCTCTCCGGTCGAGCTGGGCGTGCGGTTCACCACGCAGGACGACGGCTACGTCACCGGCGTCCGCTTCTACAAGGGCGCGGCCAACACGGGTACGCACACCGGAAGCCTCTGGACGAGCACAGGCACCCGACTGGCCACGGGAACGTTCGTCGGGGAGACCAGCGCCGGCTGGCAGACGCTGGCCTTCGCCAGCCCCGTGCCCATCACCCACGGCACGGAGTACGTCGCGTCCTACACCGCGCCCAACGGCGGCTACGCCGCCGACCCACTGGTGTTCAGCGGCCGGGACGTGAACTCGGCGCCGCTGATCGCCCCCCGATCCATCCCGTCCCGGGGCAACGGCGTCTTCGCCTACGGCAGTGGCTTCCCGACGTTGACGTACAACGACGTCAACTACTGGGTGGACGTCACGTTCATCGACAGCGCGGCCGGGGCGCCGAGCCCGGTGGCAACCGCACCGTCGGCGAACGCCAGCACAGTGCCGATCACGGTACGTCCGTCCGTGATCTTCTCGAAGCCGTTGAACCCGGCGTCCATCCAGTTCACCCTTCGGAACCAGGCGGGCGTGCCCGTCGCCGGCACGGTCGGATACGACGACGCGACCAAGACGGTGACCTTCACCCCGTCGGCCTCCCTGGCCACCGCGACCATCCACACCGCCACCGTGACCGTTGCCGACAACCAGGGCAACCCGGGTGACGAGCCCACCGTCTGGTCCTTCACCACCGACGCGTACGCCGCCATCTACACGCTGTTCGCGCCGAACGCTACGCCGCAGTCGGCGGCGGACAGCGACCCCAGCGCCGTGGAACTGGGCGTGAAGTTCGTCCCGTCGACCGACGGACGGGTCGTCGGGGTGCGCTTCTACCAGGGGCCGGGCAACAACGGTACGCACACCGGCAGCCTGTGGACGGCCTCCGGCACGCTGCTGGCCCGTGCGACGTTCTCCGGTGAGTCGGGCTCAGGCTGGCAGAGCGTGCGGTTCGACAGCCCGATCGCGGTGGCCGCCGGTACCACGTACGTCGCGTCGTACTTCGCACCCAACGGCCACTACGCGTCGACGTCGAACTTCTTCTCGACGCTCTGGACCAACGGACCGCTCGGCGCGCCGCCGACCACGGCCAACGGCGTCTACAACTACGGCAGGCACGCGTTCCCGCAGAGCTCGTACCAGTCCAGCAACTACTGGGTCGACCCGCTCTTCGTGCCGGACTCGGCGCCAGGTCCGGGCCCGACACCAACACCGACGTCCAGCCCCAGCCCGACTCCCCCGACGGGCCCGCCGGTCAGCCTGTTCAGCGACACGGACACACCGCAGCATCCGAACTGGAGTGATCCGAACTCGATCGAGGTCGGCGCCCGGTTCACCGCGGACGTCAATGGTTCGGTGACCGGGGTGCGATTCTTCAAGGGGCCGGACAACAACGGACTGCACACCGGCACGCTGTGGACCTCCGGCGGGGACCTGCTGGCGACGGCGTCGTTCACGAACGAGACCGGATCCGGCTGGCAGGTTGCCACATTTTCACAACCCGTCAACATTTCGGCGGGCACCACGTATGTCGTCTCCTACTGGACCTCGGTCGGGCAGTACGCGGTCAATCTGAACGCCTTCGCGGGCCAGGGAATTGATCGGGGACCACTGCACCTACCGGCCGGTGGAGCGAGCTTCCGCTACGGTGGCGGCTTCCCCGATTCTGCCGTCTCGCACAACTTCTGGGTGGACGTCGTATTCCGGCCGAACACGTGACGCAGTCAATTACCGGACACTAGCTCGAAGCAGTCGGAGGTTGTGCGTCAGCGCGGACGTACGGCACCTTGAGGAACGGCGCGGCCATGCTTGCGCGGATTTCTGTCCACAGGCGATTGAGGGAGTCCTGGTGAGCCTGGCCGACGTGCACGTCACCGCGTGGTGACGCGGGAACGGCCGCGCCCGTTGCGGCGGCGGCCGACCGTTTCCGTCGTGGTTCCCTGTTACAACTACGGCCGTTATCTCCCGGCCTGCGTGCAGAGCATTCTCACGCAGGAGGGCGTGGACGTCGATGTCCTGATCGTCGACGACGCCTCACCCGACGGCAGCGTCGAGGTGGCCCGCACGATCGCCGTGGATCCGCGGGTCCAGGTGATCGAGCACGTGGTCAACCAGGGTCATCTCGCCACGTACAACGAGGGCCTGGCGAAGGCGACCGGCGACTATCTCGTCCTGCTCTCCGCGGACGACCTCCTGACGCCCGGTTCGCTGGCGCGGGCCACCGCGTTGTTGGAGGCGCATCCGGAGGTCGGTTTCGTCTACGGCTTCTCCGCGGCGTTCAACGACCACACACCCACACCGCGGACCCGGGCGACCTCGTGGACGATCTGGACCGGCGCGCAGTGGCTGGCGGAGAACTGCGGCCGGGCCACCAACCCGGTGTCGACGCCCGAGGTGGTGATGCGGGCGAG
Organism: Micromonospora luteifusca; assembly: GCF_016907275.1. NCBI lineage: Bacteria > Bacillati > Actinomycetota > Actinomycetes > Micromonosporales > Micromonosporaceae > Micromonospora > Micromonospora luteifusca. The sequence continues at coordinate 5,573,691 of NZ_JAFBBP010000001.1, read as the reverse complement.
TGTCATGCACGACCTCAAGGGATATGACTCGCGGGTGCCGCACGCCGCCGATTTCCTGCTCTGGCTACGGGCCGCCGCCCGCGCCCACGTCGGCCGGGTCAACGGTGTCGACCAGGCCTTCTACCGCGTGCACGGGGCCAACATGCATGTCCAGGAGTTCGGCGGCATGATCCGGGACATCACCGAGCGAAACAGCGTCTTCGAGATCCTCTTCGCCGAGGAGGGCGACCGGGTCGAGCCGGTGCGCCACCTGCACAACGCGGCCCGGGCCGCGCTCGCCCGGACGGCGTTGTCCCTCGCGTGCCGGGCCTACGAGCTCGATGACGGCGGCGACGAGGTGCCCGAGCGGTTGGCGGCCCTGGCGGAGAGCATCGACGCCGAGGCGCGGGGGTCACGGCTCTGGCGGCGTTACGAACGCAACGTACGCCGCGGACCACGGCCCGAGCGCCCACCCCGGCTGCGGCGGCTGGCGGACCGGGTGGATCGCCGGGTGCGGTGGGGCTGGTGGCGTTGGCGGGGCATCCGGGTCTGACCGGCGCGGCGGACAAGCAGAACCACGAGGGCGAAGGGGCGGTTGACGGCATGTCGGCGATTTCGGAGCGAACGGTTGACGTCGGCGTGGCCGATCTCCCGTCGGCCGGGCGATCGGAAACACCCACCCCGGCGGACGGCCTCGGTCGGGCGCAGCGGGTCGGCGGGCACCCACCCGCCGAGGCCGAGGAGGTCCTCGTCCTGTCCGGCCTGAGCAAGGTGTACGAGCCGACGCCGCGGTGGATGCGGGTCCTGGCGCGGACGCACATCAAGTCGGACGTGATCGCGCTCGACGGCATCGACCTGACCGTTCGCGCCGGCGAGATCTGCGCGATCGTCGGCCCGAACGGCGCCGGTAAGACCACCCTGTTCCGGATAATCGTCGGCCTGACCACGGCGACCAGCGGCAAGGGCACCCTCCTCGGGCTCGATGTCGAACGGGACTCGGAGCAGATCCGCCAGGTCGTCGGCTGGATGCCGGCGGACGACCGGAGCCTGCTCATGCGGGCCACCGCCCGGGAGAACCTGCACATGCACGGCCGGTTGCAGGGCATGTCGCCGCGACTGATGGCGACCCGGATCCCCGAGGTCCTGGCGACGGTGGATCTGGAGTCGCGGGTCGACACGGTCGTCGCCGGCCTGTCGGCCGGCATGAAGGCCCGGCTGAGGCTGGCGCGGGCGCTGCTGTCCGGGCCCCGGGTGCTCATCCTCGACGAGCCGACCGGCGCGGTGGATCCGATTGCCGCGCACGGGCTCCTCGATCTGATCACCGATCTCGTCCAACGGGAGCGACTCGCGGTGCTGATCTCGTCGCACCGCCTCGAAGAGATCGAGGCGTTGCGTTCCCAGGCCCTGCTGCTCGACAAGGGCCGGGTCAAGTACTTCGGCGACCTCGACAGCCTGCGGGAGCAGTGGGAACGACCACAACTCGAACTGGTCTTCGCCTGCACCGACGCGGCCGACCAGGCAGCTGCGGATCTGACGTCGCTGGGCCTGGAGCTCACCGTCGACGGGCCCACCGTCCGGTGCTGGCTCAAAGCGCGCGACGGAGCGGGCGACGTGCTGGCCGCGCTCGGTGCCGGAGCCCGACAGGTCCGGCACGTCCGCGAGATCCCGATGCCACTGCGGGACCTCATCGCTCGCGCCTACCGTCACGACCAGACCGCAGAAGGCGGAGCGACATGAGCCTGGCCTACACCGCACCGATCGGCCGTCGTAGCCTCTGGCGCAAGTCGGTCGACACCTGTGCGGCCTACGTTCGCATCGACCTGGTGGAAGAGCGGATGTTCCCGGCCACCACCATCCTGCGGTACGCCGCGGTGGTCTTCCCCGTGCTGCTCTACTTCTTCCAGGGCACGTTCCTCAACGCCACCGACGCGTTCGCCTTCATGCTCATCGGCGCGAGCGTCACCGCGGGCTTCCAGGACGCGCTGACCGCACTGACCAACCGGCTCCAGTTCGCGCAGGAACGCGGCACACTCGAGACCTACCTGGTGGAGCCCGTGCCGTGGGCTCTGATCCCGATCGCGATGAACATCTGGCGCAGCGTCACCGGCACCGTGATGGCGGCTTTCATGATCGCGTTCGGCAGCCTGTTGGGTGCCCAGATCGAATGGCGTTCCATCCCCCTCGCGCTGCTGGTGTTCCTGGTCGGGATAGCCGCCTGCAACGCCATCGGCACCCTCGCCGCCAGCTTCATCATCCTGTTCAAGCGCGGCGAGCCGGTCATCATGCTCTACAGCCTCGCCGCGGGGGTGCTCGGCGGCACCCTCTTCCCCATCAGCGTGCTGCCGGAGTGGATCCGCTGGGTCAGCTACCTCGTGCCGCACTCCTACGTCATCTCCGCTGAGCGGCAGTTGCTCATGGCCGACCCGCCGGCCGAGGGGTTGTCCCCGCTGGTCTCGCTGGCGATCCTGACCGGGTTCAGTGTGATCATGTTCGCGATCGGCCTGACCGTCTTCGACCGCTCTCTGCGGCTCGCCCGCAAGCTCGGCATCCTGAGCATCTGACGGCGAGGCGACGATGGGCCTTGAGGAGCAGGCACGGCGGGCGTACCGGGTCTATCAGCAGCACCGGCAGCACGGTCCGCCCAAAATCCGGTTACGGGAGACGTCGTCCGCGGCACCGACCATCTACTACCTGGCCCGCGACTACGACAAGCCCTCCGGGGGCATCCGCACCCTCTATCGACATGTCGACGTGCTCAACGAGGCCGGGGTCCCCGCTGCGGTGCTGCACGAGCGGCGCGGCTTCCGATGCAGTTGGTTCCCGAATCGGACCCAGGTCACCGACCTGCGGTCGAGCCCACTCGGACCCGACGATCTCCTCGTGGTGCCCGAGACCGACGCCCGGCTGCTGCCCCGGTTGCCGACGACCGTGCGGCACGTCGTCTTCAACCAGAGTGGGCACCTCACCTGGAACGTGGACGCGGAGTTGGTCACGCGCCATTATCTGGACAGCCCCGGTCTGCTCGGCGTCATGGTGGTCTCGGAGCACAGCCAGGACCTTCTTGAGTACGCGTTTCGCAGACCGATCCACCGGGTCCGGTTGAGCGTCGACACGGCGCTGTTCAACCCCCCCGACCGGCCCAACGGACGTGTGATCAGTTACCTGCCGCGGCGCGGGCGGGCGGACACCGAGAATGTCCTGCACCTGCTGCGGGCGCGAAACGCGCTGGCCGGGTGGACCGTCGACGCGGTGGACGGCGTCTCGCAGGAGGAGGTCGCCCGCAGGCTACGCGCCTCGACGATCTTCCTGAGCTCCTGCTACCAGGAGGGTTTCGGGCTGCCGGCGGTCGAGGCGATGGCGTCCGGGAACTACGTCATCGGTTTCCACGGTTTCGGCGGCCGGGAGTTCTTCGATCCCACGTTCAGCCAGCCGGTTCCCACCGGCGACCTGCTCGGCATGAGTCGCGCGCTGGAGGAATGCCTGACCCGGGAGGCCGAGCAGCCCGGCTGGTGCTGGTCGCGGGGCGTGGAGGCAGCCCGGCACGTGCAGGCTGAATATTCGGCCGAACGGGAGAGCGCCAGCATCCTGGCGTTCTTCAAGGAGATCGGCCACCGCCCCTGACCTCGCCGGTGGCCGCACCACACGGCCCGCACCGCTCCCCCGACGGCCGGATTCCGGCCCCACCAGCGTGGGGCCGGAATCCGGGTGGGTACCTCAGGGCATCACGGTGTGATCTTGTAGATGTGGTACGCGGACTCCCGGGCGAACGAATCCTGCAACGCGCCGCCGCTGATCGGCACCGTTCGGTTCTCGAACAACACCTCGGCCCGCGCCCCCTTCATGCCGGGCGGGAGCGTCAGCGTCTGGGCGCCGGTCCCGCCGGTCCGGCCCGGCATGGCGAAGACGTAGTACGAGTTGCCGTACGCCTTGAGCATCGTGTCGAGGTTCGGGTTGAACCGCCACTCGTACGACTGGGTGTTCAGCACGGGCGCCAGGGAACTCACCCGCCGGTTCAACTCGGTCACCGCCGGTCGGACCGCGGCGCCACACCGATCGCGCAGCACATGCTGGGAGAGGCAGGACCCACCGAAGTTGTGATTGAAGTACTGGACGCCCCGCGCCTCGTGGATCAGCGAGTTCATCACCGCGCCGGCGATCTGGTCACCAGTGATGGTCGGTGCCTCGTTCTCGGTGAACGGGTGCCCCACCTCGACGAAGGCGAAGATCGGCTGACGCTTGCCGTCGGCCCCGTCGAGGTGACGCATCCGCTCCATGGTCCGGCCGTAGTTCGCGGCGCGTCGGCAGTTTTCCGGCCGGACGCCAATGCCGGGCCCCTCCGACGGGGACTCGCAGACGCCGGGGTCGGTGTACCAGTAGATGTCGTTGGAGACCACGTTGGTGTAGCTGTTGACGAAGCGACCCGCCTCGGCGTCGGTCTCCCAGAACATGACGCCCTTGCCATAGTTGGCGTACCGCAGCCGCCCGTCGGCAGGGAACCGCTTGAGCATCGCTTCCTGGATCGTGTATCCACAGCGGCTGTTGGCGGGTTGGCAGACCGGTCCCTGCCCGGGATGGTTGCCGGTCCAGGCGGAGCTGCCCGGACCGCCCCACATGTCAACCTCGTCGGACAGTGACCAGGCGACGGTCGACGGCCCGACCTGCCCGCTGTTGCCCCCGATCACGCTCATCCCGGCGCTCTCGATGAGCCGTAGGTTGCTGTTGTCGGTCGGCGCCACGTACGTGTTGATGCCCGCGCTCTTGTCCAGGGCGGTGTCCCGCGCCTCGATCACGCTCTCCTGCCACACTCCGATCGGGAAGAAGGCCGGGTTGGTCCAGCCCGCTCCCCGGGCGACCGGGAACGCCCCGTAGTAGGCGGGGCCGCCCTCCCAGGCAACACGGGGCAGGGCCAGCGGACTGGCCGTGGTGGTCGGCGCCGGGCTGGGCGTCGGGGTGCGCGTCGGCGACGGGGGCACCGACGGGGTCGGGGTCGGCGAGGTGCTCGGACGGACCGAGGCGGTCGGGGTGGGCGATCCACCCACGGCGGGAGCGAAGACGACATCGACCCAGTAGTTGCTGGCCTTGTAGGTCGACGTGGGGAAGCCACCGGCGCCGTACGCGTAGACACCCGCGACGCCCGACGTGCTCAGTGGGCCGGATGTCACCGTCCGAGTGAAGAAGTTCTGCGTCGCCCGGTACCGAGTCGTGTGGTACGAGACGACGTACACCTGGCCGGCGTCGATCCGGACCGGCGTCGGGAGCTTCACCTCCTGCCAGCCTGAGGGCGACTCCGCGGTCGAGGTCGCGGTGGCGAGCTTCTGGCCCCTCGCGGACCAGACGTTGACCGGGTGCGAGTTTCCGGAACCGTTCGCCTTGAGGATCCGGACGGCCGCCAGCGTCCCGTTGCTGCTCGAGGTGAAGCGCAGGCCGAGCTCGACGGGCTGGGTGTCGGGATCGGTCGGCACGCCGGAGACGTCCGCTCCGGCGAAGAAGGAGAAGGTTCCGGATCGGCTGGTCGCGGCGTCGGCGGCGATGACCGTTGCCGAGACCAGGACGGTCAGGGCAGCGGCGATGGTGAAGGTCAAGCGCCCACGACGTGGGCGGCGCCCCGATGGCGGCGAGACAGGCGGGCGGGGGGCCGGAGGAACGGGAGGATGTTGGCTTTCCACGAGATTTGGCACCTTTCGGGTTGGATCTCTTATCGCCGCCACCCCGTTTGGTCGAGATGGACACGCCCCCCCAGTGCGATTTCTGACGCGGACAGCTACTGCTGTTCCGGCCAGCCGCCGCTGCCCGGGCTAACGAGGAGCAGCAGCCGGTCGGGTACGGCCCTCCGAGAGACTTAATGGTGACTTGAGAATAGGCACCCCAATCGCCCGGAATGCCCTTCCGGTCGTTGATCCGGCAAAAGCGATATTCAGCCGCCGAGGACTACCGCCCGAGCTCGGGACGCTCCCCCCGTCCCCAACCGGCGCGCACGCTCCACCCTGGAGAGCGCCGCTTCGCCTCCGCCAGCAGGATGATCGCGACGTAGCAGGCCGCCGCCGGCAGCAACCGGGGCGACCGGAGCAGCACGTGCCGCAGCCAGGACCAGGAGCTCGGGCCGGGCACCGGGTCGACCGGGAGGCCGTACTCCGGCGGGGCGGACCGGACGAAGCGCCAGAACTCGGCGTTGCCCTCCCGCGCACGGGCCACCCGGCGGATGAGATCGCCCGTGCGCTGCGGCGCGCGTACGCGTACCACCGCCTCGATCTCCACCTTCTCGTCCGCGCCGACCACCGCGTCGAGGAACATGTCGTCGGCCGTGATCTCGGGAATCCGATCGAAGCGGGCCCTCGCCTCGGCGGAGAGCGCGATGATCCCGCGCCCGAAGAGGCGGTTGCGAAACACCGGCAGTCGGGCGTTCATCGCGTAGTAGGCGCGGACGGGCCAGGCGCTTCCCGAGGTGTCGATCACTGGCCGTGGCACCGCCGCGACGATCCCGGGCCGGCTGACGGCGGCGGCGAGCTGGCGTAACACGTCGGCCGTGACGGGCACATCAGCGTCCACGTAAATTCGAACGTCGCCGTTCGATGCCTGGTCAGCGGCGTTCATCGCGGCGGATTTGGACGGCGTCGAAATTTCCAGAACGTGTACGCCAAAAGAACGAGCGACTTCGGCAGTGCCGTCGGTACATCCGTTTGCGGCGACGACGACCTCCATATCCGCGCCGAATTGCGGAGATTCGAGCAGGCGTCGAAGGACACCACCGATCCCGGCCGCTTCATTGAACGCGGGCATGATGACACTGATTTGCACGCATCGATGCTGCCAGTCGGGGGGCGGATCAACAACCGGTCGAATGGTCAGTGCCGTCTCCCGCGGAAGCCCACAGATGCTGCCCGTTTGATGCCTTGCCTGTGCGCACAGCGTCGGTAGATTACTTTCCCATGCCCTCCTATGTGCACGGTTCTCGTGTCGGAAGCCGGGTCAACGTCTACGGGGTCGAGTTCGACCCGCTGCAGGAGAAAGACGTGATTCGGCATGTCGTCACCGAACTTGCCGCAGGACGGGGCGGACAGATCGTCACCCCCAATGTGGACATCCTTCGACTTACTCGTCGAGATCGGGAATCACGGGCGCACGTCGAATCAGCGAGCCTTGTCGTGGCCGACGGCAAACCCCTGGTCTGGGCCAGCCACATTGCCGGACGTCCACTGCCGGCCCGGGTCCCGGGCTCGGACCTGATCTGGAGCCTGTCGGCCGCGCTGGCCGAGCAGGACCGCTCGGTCTATCTGATGGGCGGCGCACCGAACACCCCGAGCCGCGCGGGCCAGATCATGCGGTCCCGCATCCCGCGACTGCGGATCGCCGGCCACCTCAGCCCGCCGTTCGGCTTCGACACCCACCCGGACCAGCTCGAGGCGGTCTGCGCCACCGTGGCCGCGGCCCAGCCGGACCTGGTGTTCGTCGGGCTCGGCTTCCCCAAACAGGAACGCGTGATCGCCCGGCTCCGTCCCCTGTTGCCCCGTGCCTGGTTCATGGGCTGCGGGGCGGCCATCGGCTTCGTCGCAGGCGCGCACCGGCGGGCTCCGCAGTGGATGCAACTGTCTGGGCTGGAGTGGGCGCATCGCCTGGCCAGCGAGCCCGCACGGTTGATGCGCCGGTACCTCATACACGATCTTCCGTTCGCGCTGGAACTGCTGGCGATGAGCGCCCGCCAACGGCTGCGGCTGCGCCCGGAACCCCCCGTGGACCGGGTCTCGGCTGCGCCAGACGCGCCGGTCCAGGCCGGGGGGCCGCATTGAGCCGGCCCGACGTCTCGGTCGTCATCGTCTCGTACAACACGCGCGACCTGACCCTCCGCTGCCTGCGGGAACTCACCGACAGCCGCACTCCGGACGTCCGGTTCGACATCACCGTCGTCGACAACGCCTCGCTCGACGACTCCGCCAACGCGATCGCGGAGCGCTTCCCCGAGGTCCGGCTGATCCGACTGGCTGAGAACGTGGGCTGGGGCCGTGGCGTCAACCGGGGCGCGGTCGCCAGCGACGGGGACTATCTCCTGCTGCTCAATCCGGACACCGTTCCGGTCGGCCACCCGGTCACCGACCTCCTCACGTTCGCTCGACGCCAGCCCGGGCACCGCGTCTATACCGGGCGGACGTTGCACGCCAACGCCACGGACGACGGGTATTCCTGCTGGGGACTGCCGAGCCTGTGGAGCCACTTCACCTTCGCCACCGGCCTGTCGACAGTCTTTTCCCGCTACCAGTGGGCCAATCCCGAGGGCCTGCCCCGGTACGACCGGCAGTCGGTGCGTGAAGTACCGGCGGTCTCCGGCTGCCTCATGCTCATCGAGCGTGACCTGTTCTGCCAGCTTGGCGGCTTCGACCCGCAGTTCTTCCTGTACAGCGACGACATCGACCTGGCGGCTCGGGCCGCCGCCCTCGGCGCTCGGCCGATCCTCAACCCGGACGTCGCCGTGATCCATGTCGGTGGCGCCTCGTCGAGTTCGGAGGGGCAGCGGGTGAAGATCCTCCGGGGCAAGGCCACCTACGTCCGCCGTCACTGGTCAGCGTCACGGGCCCGGCTCGGCATCGGCCTGCTGGCCGCCGGTGTCGGGCTGCGGGCCGTCGGCACGGCCCTGCTCACCTCGAAACGGTCCCGTGGCGTCGACTGGGTCTCGGTCTGGCGGCAACGCCAGGTCTGGTCGGCCGGCTGGCCGCAGATCAACGAGCCCCGGCCGCCGCAGGATCCTTCCAAGGTGGCGCCACGGCCGACGGGGTCACCTCCGCCGGCAGACCGCGCCGACGCAGCAAGTCGCACGCCATTCGGCTGACCGTCTCGCACTTCCAGAGCAAACCTGTCGCTAACGCCCGTGGCGTCCCTTTCGGATGACAGCGGCGACTCCGCCAGCCCGCTCCGAAACGACGATGACAGCCCTCCTGCGAGATTTCCTGCGCTTGAGAATGCTCGACCGGGGCCCACTCCGCCAGCCTGATATCCGGCGATTCGATCTAGAGTCGCATTGCCGACAATGGACGGGGCGCCGACCACCGGGAGCGGCTCGACACAGGTGACGCTAAAGCGGCCGGCGACGCGTTCGACAGCGAAAAAGGCAACCCGCATAATGCCGGTTGCACGCCTCTTCGCCGCTATGCTGGCGACCCGGCGATGGTCGCTCAGTGGGGTCGGATCGCGATGATCGACTTTGTCAGGCCCAGCAGACGCTCGTTGCGGATGATGGCGTCCGGAAACAGGTACCGGAGTTCGGCGCGACCGATCAACTCGGTCGTCAGGACCTGCCTCATGGCCGCCTCGTAGGACTTGCCGGGGGAATAGGCGAGGGGCCACCTGCGCGCCATCACCACCCGCGCCGACAGCGGCAGGAACTGCATTCCCGGTGCCACCCAGTGTGGCTCGACCGGGAAGTAGCGGTACGGCGTCTGCACCCAGTACGCGCGCCCCAACCCGCGGACCGCCTCCGCCATCCGGCGACGACGCTCGTGGCCACCCACGTGCTCCAGCACGCTGTTGCTGAAGACGAGGTCATAGTCGCGGCGGAGGATGCTCCTGGGCAGCTCGCAGGCATCGGCCTGGTCCGCCTCGGCCCAGTCGGGCAGATCCGCGGGCAGCGCCTCCAGGTTGACCACGTGGACGTGTGCCGGCCGGACAGGGACGTGCGCCCAACTCTCCACCCGGCCACCCAGGTCGAGGACGGTCATGTCGGCCAGGCTCGGGAAAGTGTCCGACAGCCAGGCCGCGCGCAGCGCCCGCCGTTTCGCACCCAGTGAGGTCGGTGAGTCGACGAGACGGAACCTGAGCGCGTGGAGCCCCATGGGTGCGTGTCCTCCGGTCTGCTGATGACGTCGATGACGCAGGAGTTGCCTCGGTCAGATGCCCCGGCCACGGCGGTGCAGCGTGCGCAGCACCGTGTCGGCGCGGAGCACCCTCCCGGCCACCGCGAGAGCGAGGTACGCCCGCGGCTCGCGCGGGTTGCGTCGGAGGGCGTGCCGAGCCCAGCGCATGGCCGCCCGCCGGTCGCCGCAAGCGGCGCGGGCGAAGGCGATCTGCCCCGAGACCCGCGCCGCGCCGGCTGGTTGGGTCCCGAACTCGGGGTAGCGCTCCAGGAGCCACTGCAACGCCTCGGAGATGGTGTCCCAGCGCTGCGCGAAGTAGGACCGTCGGTGCCAGCGCACCAGCACGTACGGCGTGCACAGGTTGACCAGCGGCGCGCTGCGCGCCGCGCGGAGCAGAAACTCGTAGTCCTCCGCGTAGCTGCCGGGGATCTCCTCGTCGACCAGTCCGAACCCGGCGCGCAGCGCGGCGGCGCGGATCAGGAACGTCGACGGGTGCAGCTCGGTCATCCGGTCCCGCAGCAGGTCGGCGAGGGTGACCGAATCGCTGGCCAGCACCCGGTCGACGGTCTTTCCGTCGTAGCTGACCCGGATGCCACAGCTGATCAACTGTGCGTCGGGGGCAGCGGCGAGCGCGTCGATCTGGGCCCGCAGCTTGCCGGGCAGCCACTCGTCGTCGTCGTCGCAGAACGCGACGAACTCCCCGACGGCGGCGAGGGTCCCGGAGTTGCGCGCACCCGCCAGGCCCGGGGTCCGCTGGTTGGGGATCACTCGGACCTGGCGGTCCAGGCGAGACAGCTGCGTCAGCGACTGATCCGGTTCCGACTGGTCGTGGACCACCACCACCTCGACGGGGCCGGGATAGTCCTGGTCGAGGATGGCGCGCACCGCGGCTCGGAGCAGCTCCGGACGGTCGCGGGTGGGCACGACCGTGCTCACGCTCGGGTGTCCGGTCATCGCCGCTCCCCGTGCCGGTCCGGTAGAAGCCACGACCACCATCTCGCGCCCTGCCGCCGTCTGGCCGACGCGACCACCAACTCCTCCACGATTCGCCCGACCTGCTCGACCGCCGCCCGGCGTGTCGTGGCCGCAACCGGGTCGGCCGCGACGGTGAACCGGAACGGATCGGCGAGCCCCTCGGTGAGCGCCCCGATCACCGCCTCGCGGGTCTCGGCCAGCGCCACCATGCCGGCTGCGCCCAGGCGACGGGCGAAGAGCAACTGGTGGTCGTCGACGTGCTCGCCTCGGGCCGGGTCCCGGGGGGTGACGATCGGCAGATGACCCTGCCTACGGGCCTCCAGAATGGTGGCGGGCCCGGCGTGGCAGACCACCAGGTCGGCCTCGGCCATCGCGGCCTGGAGTTCGCCGTGGCCGAGGAAGGTCACCGCCCCGGGGACCGCGGGTGCGCGGGTGTGCCCGTGCTGGACGGTCAGCCCGACGTCCTCGTCCACACCGTGGTGCCACTCCTCCAGCCAGCGGATCAGGCGGTCGAAGGGGTGCGTGTCGGTGCCGACGGCGACCAGCACCCGGGCCCGGGCGAGATCACCGGAGTGGCGCGGTCGGAACGACCCGGTGCTGGGTGCCGGGCGGGGTCGACCCGCGGCGACCCGGTGCGCGGGGACGTTGCCGATGTTCTCGGCGCTCACAACAGGGTCCCCACGACGGTGGCCTCCGGGTACTGCCGCCGCTGCTCATCCCACTGCACCAGCATCGCGGAGAGGAACGGCCGACACAGCCGGGCCGTCACGGTCGCGGTGTCGATGCGGTCGTACACCTCGATGTAGACGGTGGGGACGCGCCAGAGCCGGGCCAGCAGCACGAACGGGACGGCCACTCCGGCCCCGGTGGTAACCACCGCGGCGACCCGACGCGACCGCAGCACCCGCCAGGCGAGGACGGTGTTGCGCAGCAGGTTCGGCACGTTGCGGGTGGTCGGATGGTGCGCCGGGACGACGTCCTCGCCGACGAGCTGCGAGACCGCCTCGGGTGTGTCGAAGGTGATCCAGCAACGCCGCCAGCTTTCGTACCACGGACGCAGCGCGAGCAGTTGGGCCAGGTGCCCGCCACTGGAGCCCACCAGGAGCAAAACCCCGGGATCGTTGGCATTCTCGATTGTCGTGTCCACGCGACTCCCCACACGTGCGCTTGGATTTTCGGTGGCAGCCATGCACCAGCAGATCACACGTCCCCAGTCGGTGAACAGAGCGATCGACGGACATATGGATCCGCAGGTGGGAGCACCGGGCAGACGGACACGATCACCCACATCAATGATCACCATGGCGTGGAATTTCTTTCTCATCGTCGAAGTCGATGATGGATCAGGACATTTACCGACCTCGAAGGATCAGTCGCTGGTTCGTTTCTCGATGACGTCCAGCAGGGCGGGGTGCAGCGCGACGTTCCAGCCCGCGCCGGCATCGGCGAGCCGCCAGACGCGCAGCCACATCTCCAGCAGGTAGGCGTCCGCCACCAAACCTCGGGCCGCCGGCCCAAGCCCCAGCTCCGCGCCGTACCGGTCAAGGTGGGCGTCGACGGCCAGGGCCGCGGCGGCGGCTGGCGCGCCCCGGAAAACCAGGGCCCGCTGGAACGCGTCGTGGGCCAGATCGAAGCCGAGCGGAACGCCCGGCCCACTGTGCTCCCAGTCCCAGGCCACCAGGCGGCCGGCGTGCACGCCCAGGTTCCAGGGCACCCAGTCGCCGTGCCAGTGCCCGAACTCAACGGCGGTGCCACCGTGCCGGCGCGCCAACGCGGCGACGGCGGCGACCGCCCGAGCGCCAACCGGTGCGCCGGCCGCGGCGCGCTCCGCCTCGACGGTGAGCCGGAGCAGGAACGGCGACCCGGCCAGCGGTCGCGGTGGCTCCGGAGGGCTGCCCCGGCGGGCGACCGCCAACAACGCGGCGATTCGCGGGGGTGCGCCGGCCGCCACCCCCCGCACGGCCGGCGGCAGCGGTTCGACAAGCGCGACCGTCTGCCCGCTGGCGGCCGTCTCGGCGAGAAGCCGGGGTGTCGCCGGGTGGTCCGGCGTTCGGGTCGCCGCAGCCAGCTCGCGCAGGGCCGCCGCCTCGGCCGTCACCAGTGCCCGGGTGGCACCGTTCCAGCCGATCTTCGCGTACCCGAGGGCGCGACCGTCGGGCGCGAACAGTTGCAGCGTCGGCTTGTGGTTCGAATCCGGCGGGCGAACCCCGCAGGCCGCGTAGACCACGGGCCCGCCGAGCGCGGTGCCCAACTGCCCGGCCAGCAGCACCTCGTCGGCCGCGACCTCGTCGGGTAGCGACACGGTGAGCCGGGGGAACGGCACCAGGTCCATCGCGCCGACCCGGGCCAGCACACCCAGCGCGGCCCGCACCGCCCGCACTTTCCACGGGCGCAACGCGTTGTACGCCAGCAGCGAGGCAGCCGTGGCGCTTGGCGCGCCGAGCGGCAGCAGGAACCGTGCCCGAGTTAGCGACGGGACGATCGCGTACCGGGCGGCGGCGCGGTGCCCGGGCGGCGGTGGACCGTTCACGGTGAGTGCGATGCGCTCGTCGCCGAACACCGCCCGGGTGACCCAGCCCAGTCCGTCGGCACGAGAACGAGGATCACTGGAGACGGCGACCCCGGCCGTCATGGCGTCCGCTCCGGCCGGTCGAGGTCCAACCCCAGCCGCTGCCGTAGGGCCTCGTTGTGCGGTCGGTAGTACTCGGTCAGCTCCGCTCGAACCCGCGGATCCAGTGGCGCCGAGCGGCGATCGTTGTAGACCTTGAAGGCGGGCAGGTCGTGCGCGGGCAACCCCAGGAAGTCCACCGTCCTGCGGTAGGTGCCACGGGTGTCGCGGTAGAGGTCCTCGCTGGGGAGGAACAGGATCTGCTCGCGGTCGAACCGGTCCAGCCACGGCTCCAGGTGCTCCAGGTAGCGCCCCCGAGCACGGTAGGTGTACCAGTCGTAGGGCTCGCTGAAGGCCTCCGGCTCGACGATCAGTCGCTCCCGCTCCCCCGCCGTCCGCTCCTCCTCGGCGGCCAGCGCGTCGGCGAAGTCCAGCGGCTCGACGCCGTGCGTCCACCGCTCCTTCCAGTGCGAGTACGCCCGCTCCACCGGGTCCCGCAGCAGCACGATCAGCCGCACCGTGGGCATCAGCGCGGCGACCCGCTGCGCGGCGAGGGGGTGGAACATGTAGAGCGGAGCGGCCTCACCCACCCGTACCGGGCCACCGTGCCGGCGCTGCAACGTCGCCCGCTGCCGCGACGTCGGGAAGTGCGAGCGGTACCAGGCCTCGCCCCGGTGCCAGTTCTGCTCGAAGTAGTGCGAGGCCTTGGTGTTCCAGGCGGGAAAGAGGCGCGGCACCAGCGGGTGCTGGATCAGGTAGTTCCACAGTGAGGTGGTGCCGCCCCGCTTGGTGCCGATGATGAGAAAGTCCGGCAACGGCCGCCGACCGCTGGTGCGTACGCCGTAACCGACCAGGGAGTCCTTCACCCGGTTGGTCACCTGGCTCGGCACGATCTGCTTCACCCGGTCGCGGATGGACGACACCGCTCCTCACCTGCCCTTCGGCGACGCGGAGGTGGCACCGGCTGCTGCCGATTCCGCCTCGATCTCGCCACGGAGTTGCCTCATCGTCACCCGGATGAACCGCCGCACGTCGGACATCGTCGACAAGCCGACGCAGCCGGCAGCCAGCACGCTCAACGCCACCACCAGGCCCGGGATCCCCCGGCCGCCCGCGAGCACGCCGGCCAGGGCCGCCGCTCCCACCCCGACGACCACCCCAGCCGCCGCGCGCAGCAGCGCCACGTCGACCAGCGGCTGCCCCAGCACCGCCCGGGCGCAGCCGAACGCGCTCAGGTTCTCGGTGACGATGCCGGCCGCCCAGGCGACGGCCGCGCCGGTCACACCGTGCCCCGGGATCAGCCACAGGCCGAGGGAGACGGTGACCAGCAGCCCGATCACCGTCGCGGTCAGGTGCAGGCCGCTGCGACCGCCCATCAGCAGCAGGCTCTGCACGTTTCCCACACCGGTGTTGACAAGCATGGCCAGGGCGAGCACGGTCACGGCGGTGGCGCCGGAGGTGAACTCGGGCCCGAAGAGCTCAAGGAACCCCAGCCCGAACACCGCAAGCAGCAGGTAGACCGGCCACGACAGCACCACCGCCCAGCTGGTCAGTTGCCGGTGCACCGCCGCGGCGGCGGCCCGCTCGCCGCGCCCCAGCAGCCGCGACAACTGCGGCGACACCGCGACCCGCAGCCCCTGCATGGCCAACTGTCCGGCCAGGATGTAGCGACCGACCGCGCCGAAGACGCCAGCGTCGGCCTGCCCGGCAAGCACCGAGGTGAGCAGGACGCCCACCCACACGGCGCTGGCGTCGATCGCGGCGGACGCGGCGCGGGGCAGCGCGAACCTCCAGAACGCCGACCAGTCGGCCCGCTCGGGTCGCAGGGCCGCACCCCGGCCGACGCCGAGCGGACCCACCACCAATGCCAGGCAGACCAGAACGGCGAACGCCGCCGGGAGCAGCCAACCGGTCAGACCGACCAGCACTCCCCCGCCGGCAACGGCCGCCACCCCGACCAGCACCGGTCGGGCGACCGGCACGAGGACGGACTGCACGCCGACGTACGCCAGAATCGGTCGGACGCAGCGCACCACGGCGAGCAGGAGTGTCATCGCCACCACCAGCGGCACCGCCGCGAAGCTGGCCGCGATCAGGGACGTACCGCCATCGCCCGCGTCCAACAGTCGGGGCCCGAGCGCACCCGCAGCGAAAACCCCGAGGAGGCCGACGACGACCGCGGCCACGAGCGGCGGCAGCAGGGCCACCGGAAGCACCCGGGCGGCATCGCCCCGCATGCCGAGGCGTCGGCGAGGCAGCATCCAGATCAGGGCGGTCTCAGCACCCAGGGCGCACACAGCGGCGGTGACCGTGACGATGCCGACAGCGGTGAAGAACGCCCCCGAGCCGACCGTGCCGTAGCCGCGGGTGATGACGACCACCAGCAGAAAGCCGAAGAGACCGTTGGCGGCGGCTCCGGCGAGACCGGCGAGCCCCGTACGGACGCCGCGCCGCGCCGCGGTCGTGGCGTCGACGGGAGGCTCGTCGGGACCGGGGCAGACGGCCGAGTGGGTGCCGACCGTCATCCCGCAACGGCCCTTCGCAGGCGAGCGGGGTGCGCCCGGTCGGGGTGCCGAGGGCCGGCTTCCCGCTCGGCGAGCGCCATCGCGACGGCGACCCCGAAGAAGGCGATCGTGATGGTGGGGTCGGCCATGCCGTAGAACGGGATCTGCACCAGACAGATCACCGGGACCACCGCCAGCCACTGCCCGGGTGCCGAGCGGGCCCGCGCGCTTTTCAGCACGACGATCACGAACCAGGCGAGGAAGCAGAGCAACGCCGGTATGCCGTGGCTGAACATCACCATCCAGAGCTGCCCCTGGGTGCCGACGGGCACCTGCGCCGTGACCGTGTCCACGGTGACGGGCGCGCCGTAACCGAGCCACGGCGAATCCCCGATACGGCGGATGACCTCGACGTAGAGGGAGAGTCGGTCGGTGTTCGTGTCGCTCGACTGGACCCGCTTGTTGATCAACTCACCGACCGGGATCAACAGAGCGGTGAGCCCGCCGATGACCAGGACCCCGACGACGGAGGCGCCCACCCGGACGTTTCCCCGCAGCGCGGCCCGCACGCCGAGCACGCCCAGGCCCACCCCGAGGCTCACGAACATGACCCGGTTCAGGGTGAGGAAGGTCGGTGCCAGCGACAGCGGCAGCGACACGAGCAGCGCCCAACGGAGGAATCCGCGGCGGCGCAACATGGTGTACGCCACGACGCAGGGCAACGTCATCGCGTACGCGCTGCCGTAGTTGTTGGTGTACGGGAACGGCGCCGCCGGACGGAAGATCGGGTCGAGCGACAGTTCGCTGTACTCGGCGGCCCTGATGTGGACCAGATCCTGCGTGT
This sequence comes from Micromonospora luteifusca, assembly GCF_016907275.1. Classification (NCBI taxonomy): domain Bacteria; kingdom Bacillati; phylum Actinomycetota; class Actinomycetes; order Micromonosporales; family Micromonosporaceae; genus Micromonospora; species Micromonospora luteifusca. The sequence goes on along the minus strand of NZ_JAFBBP010000001.1, from coordinate 5,556,942 downwards.
ACGGGTGGTCGGCCAGGCCGGCGGGCAGCAACATCTCCATCGGGGTGCTCAGCGCGAATCGCGGCGCCAGCACGCCGAGCCAGCCCAGCAGCACCAGACCGAACCAGAACGCGCAGATCGGCACGAGCGCCGCCGCCGGGTCGGCTCGCTCCCTGGCATATACGTACACGTACCCGCCGACCACGAGGGCGGTGACGTAGTAGCCCAGCCGCAGGCCGAAGGGGAGCAGCGAGACTGATGAGGGTAGTTGGGTGGCACTGAGGAGCACCAGCGCCAGAAACAGCAGCCAGACGCCGGTGGCCGGAGGCAGCGGCACCCGCCCCCGGACGATCAGCAACGCCAGCAGCAACGCGCCGCACAGAGGCCAGACCAGGTAGAACGCGCCGGCCAACCACCACAGCGGGACCAGACCGAACATGATCAGCAGCGGCCAACGGGGCAGCCGCGGTGGCAGCGGCGTCGCGATGGCCGACGGGCCCTCCCCCTCCGGCTCGCTGGCCGCCAGGGCGAGGGTGACAGGCACCGTCAGCCCCGTCCGCGGCCGGTGAGCACGAAACCCAGGGGGGTGACGCCAGCCGCACGAAGCCGCTCCACGAGGCGGCGCAGGTCGCTGTGGCGGGTCCTGTCCTGTTCGACCACGACGACTGCGGCGCCCTGGCGGGCCACCGCGACGCCACGCTCGTCGGCCTCGGAGGGTGGCGCGTTGAAGAGCACCACCCCGGTGGTGACGCGCTGCCGCCACGTGCCGAAACGCACTCCGCCGGCGCCCACGGGCACCTCACCCGCGTTGGTCCCGGCCGTACCCAGGCCGCTCGTGGTCGCGTCCGGACTCGTTCGCGGCAGGGTCAGGGTGGCGTCCGGGTCCCTCAATGGACGACTGCCGACCGGGTAGGGGGACGGTCGGCGGGTGGGGACCTGGCCGGTGGCCCCATTGCCGCTGACCGCGTCGGTGCCTCGGGGCTTCGGGACCAGTGGACGGGCCGAGTTGACCGCTGCGGGCAGGTGTTCCCGGTCCGCCAGCACCGCGGTACGCAGCCTCTCCAGGCGGCCGCTGTCGTCGGCGACGTAGACGTCCCGGCCGGGCGCGGCGAGCGCGACCGCCAGGGAGGCGGTGATGGCGGTCGGGTCCTCACGCGTGGTCAGCAACGCCACCCGGGCCGGCTCACGAACCCGCTCGGCGATCGCCATCGCCACGTACCGGATGTCGGCGTCCATCACCTTCCGCCGGCCACCGAACAGGCCGCCACCGAGTCCCCCGCCGCCGAGCAGCCCGCGCCCGAACAGGCCGCCGGCGGTCAGGCCGCCGCGCACCGTGCCGAGCAGCGGCAGGCCGGTGACGTCGCGTCCGTCGTGGACCGATCGGACCCGGCGGTCGGCCGACTCCCAGGCGAACGCCAGCACCACGCCCAGCAGCGTGCCGCCGAGAAGCCCGGCCAGCACGTAGAGCAGGATGTGCCGGCCGGAGGAGACCAGAACATTTTCCGCGCTCTGCGTGATCCAACCCGGGTTGACGTCGACCGCCGCAATTTCCGTCCGCGCCGACCTCAACTGGGTGAGCTGACTGTTGGTGCCGCCCAATTCGGCAATGGCGGCGTCCAGCGAACCATCCCGCGCGCTCACGATCCGCCGCTGCAGAATCTCCCGCTGCTTGTCCACCTCCACGATGCTCTCGTCGTAGCGCTTCAACATCTCGGCCCGCTGCTTCTCGTACATCGTCCGGCGCACGTCGAGGTAGGTCTGCGCGGCGAGGTTGACGTTGCGTACGGCCTCGTCGGCCGAGCGACCGGTGTACGAGAAGCGGAGGATCTGCCCGCCGGTGGGCACCTCCACCTCAAGGGCGTCGCGCACCTCGCGCGGGTCCCCACCCTCGGCGGCGAGCCGTTGCACGACCTCGGTCCCGGTGGCGATGCCGCTCTCCACGTTCATGTTCACCGCCCGGTCGGCGGCGGCGCCGCTGGGGGTGAACGCGTCGGTGACGACCGGGCGTACCGCCACCACGGCGCTCGCGGTGACCGCGCTGGGCATGAGGACGACGTACCCGAGGACGGCGAGGAGGCCGACGGCGGCGACCGCCCCCACCAGCCGGATCCGGTGCAGCGGGACACGGAGCAGGTCCGTCAGGGTGACCGTCCGGACCGACGTGCCCCCACCGCCGAGTGCGTCGGCGGACCAGGTACCGGAGGGTGCATCAGCCATGAAACTTCACCGTCTGTCGTGAGTTGCCTGGACGTGTCGACACCTGCGACAGGCGTGGCACATCCCTCGTGACGCTTCGGGCCGGCGATCTGGTCCGCCGCCGGCCCGACCGTGATCTGTCGATTCTCTCTGACGGTGAGGCCACCGTCACTGCACGGAGAAGAAGATCCGGGGCGTCGACCAGGTCAGCCCCCCGCCCGCCGGTGCGATCCCCGTGCTGGTCGCGCCGTTGACCGCCAGGCCGGCCGTGGGATCGAACGACACGCTGCGCAACGTGCCGTCGCTACCGCCGTACACGATCCGGCCGCCGACCCAGGCCATGCCGCGCACCGACGACCAGGTGACACCCGTGGTCGGCAGGCTGAACTCGGTGGCGCCCAGGTAGTTGCCGTCGATCTCGAAGTAGCGATAGTAGAGCGCGTTGGCACCGCTGCGGGTGTAGTACAACCGGCCGCCGAGATAGAACGCGCCGGTCATGCCCGCGGCGTTGAACCAGTCGTTGAACCCCGACGACTCCCAGGGAACGCCGATGGCACCACCGTTGAACATCGAGACGTCGATCCGGCTGCCGGTGGGGGCACCGGCCACGGTGTGCGCCCAGTAGATGCGGTCGCTCACCCGCCAGGTCGCACCGGCACTTGTGTAGTTGGGTTGGCTGACCGTGGTGGGGGCGCCGACACTCACGCCGTTGAACGACGCCTTGGCCAGCTGACCTTCGCCGGTGCCGAGGTAGAGGTTGCCGGTCGTCGCGGTCGGCGGGTTCTTCGGGACCACGGTGCGGCCACCATCGAGCGGGAACATGCCGAGCCGGCCGTGGTACTCGCTGCCCATCCCATCGGAGTTGTGCCCGAAGTAGAGCCCGTCGCTACCTCGCCACAACACGGGAACCTGCGAACCCCAGGTGCTCGTGCCGTCCGGCATGGACGCGCTGCCGCGCCGGCCGGGATTCCAGGCCACCGGCAGGCCGGTCGCCGGCGTCACGGCGGCGATACCGAGTCGGTCGATCGCGCCGTCGCCGGCCGCGTCGGTGGCGTTCGGGTTGTTCAGCCAGCGGAAGTGCCCGCCCAGGTAGATGACGTTGTCGGCCACCTCGACTGAGGTGATCGTGTCGTTGCCGGTGTAGTCGACCCAGGTGCCGAGCTGGCCCCCACCCCGGTTGGCGGTCTCGAACCGGATCAGCGCGTCGCAGTACGCCGCCGGCCAACCGGCACCGCCGTTGGTGCCGACGACGAACCAACTGCCGTCCGCACCGAACTTCACATCCTGGACGTAGTGCACGAAGGTCGCGGGCGCCGCACACGGCGCGACGAACTTCTCGGTGCTCCAATCCAGCAGCGTGGGCGTGCCCGCAAGATCGATCATCGCCATCTGGTTCCGGGACAGTCCGTTCACGAGGGTGAAGTTGCCGGCGGCGATCATGGTCTGCCCGTTCGGCGTGACATCGATCGTCCAGCCGTACGAGCCGGTGCCGTGCCGTCCGACCGTGGCGTTGATGTTGAACGTCGGGTCGATCGCACCGGTGGTGGCGTTGAGTCGCCCCAGCCCGGAGTGCGCGGCACCGTTCAACCAGTTGAAGGCGCCCGCGACGTAGAGCCAGTTGCCGCGCAGCACCATGTCCCGGATCATGCCGCCGTCGGAACGACCGACCCAGCTGTCGATGGTCGCCCCGGTCGTCGGGTCCAGCGCCACCAGGTTCTTCCGGGAGACGCCGTTGACGGTCTTGAACCCACCGCCGACGATGAGCGTGCCGTTCGGGCCGGCGACCAGGGTGTTGACCGGGCCGTCGAGGACCGGCAGGAACGTCGTCGAAATGGTTCCGCTGAAATTGTCGTACGCGAACAGGTAGCTCTGGTTGACCCACCCCGCGGCGGCGGTCTGCCGAATCTGGGTGAAGCTGCCCCCCACGTACACCCGCGAGCCGACCTGCGCGAAGGCGCGGCTCTCACCATCGCGGCCGTGCGGTGTGACGTCGGCGGGGTTGGTCGACACCAGGGTCGCCGTCTCGGGGGCCGGCACCACCGCGGCCGAGGCGGCGGAGGGGACCGTCAACACCGCGGCCACGGTCATCAGACCGACTGCCGCCGCGCGGATACGACATCGTGCAGATCGCCGAGAGGGCCAAACTTTGGGCACGCTACGCCTCCAGGTTGGACGAGAACCCACGTAGCGTGCCCCCTCCGTCACCGTTGGCGATATCCGCCGATTGGGCGGTCGCTGGCACAAACGCCACGGCCGCGGGCCGTTTCGCTGTCGGGTGTCAGACACCCCGGGTGAGCCGTGGTCGGCGGCGATGCGCGGAACGGGTCAGGCGATGGTCGTGGCCTCGACGGGCGCCACGTTCGCGGACCGGGTGGGTGGACGCACCCGCCCGTCGGCGACGAGCACCGTCAGCACCAGCACGCCGAACAGCAGAGTGCCGAAGATCCAGCCACCGAGCACGTCCGTGAGCCAGTGCTTCTCGGCATAGATGCGGGTGTAACCCTCCACGGAGACCAGCACGGCCAGCGCGGTCGCGATGGCGATTCGTCCCCGTCGCGGGACGTTCCAGGTCAGCCCCGCCAGCACCGCGATGACGCCGAACGTGAGCATGACCCGGGCGCAGCCGCCAGAGGGATAGGTGCCGACGTCGGTGGGTGGGTGGCCCCGGTCCACGGTCACCGCCAGGATCTGCTGGGTGTACTGCTCCACCACGAACTGCAACGGCAGCGCGACCAGCGGGATCCACCAGCGACGGTGCCGCCAGGCGATGACGAAGGCGACCGCCGCGACCACCGTCACCCACTTGAGCGGGTACCGGTCCCCGACCTGGGTGACGAACGAGTTGAGGTCGGCCCACCCGTCGACACGGCGGGCGTGCACGTAGTCGAAGACCGGGTGATCGACGGACGGCTCCAGTCTGGACAGCGCCTCACCGAGGGGCCAGCAGATCGTCACCACCGCCGCCGACCCGGCGAGCAGGACGACGAGAGCGGCCCCGTTTCGGCCGAGTGCCTCGGTGAGCCCGGCCACCGCGACGCGTAGTCGGTCCGCCGCTCGGCTCTGCTGGGCGGCCGGAACCCAACGGGTCGCCGCCACGGGGATCAGGACGGCCGGCACCAGCACCGACGCTGCCCCCAGAGCGTAGATCAGCACCACGGCCGGACACCGCCGTCCGGTGGACCGGCCACCGGCCCCGCCACGTCCACGGCACGCGGCCACCTGCCATCCGTCAGCGCCATCGGTCCTCCTCCACCGTCCGTGCGATCGTCAGCGACTGCCTCCGGTGGGCTGCCGCAGGTACGGGTCCTGTCCGGCCTGCGCAAAGCCCGCCACCGCCGAGGCGTCGTGGTTCATCGTCATGTCGCAACTTGCCGTACGGCTGGTCATGCCGGCCGAGTTGAAGTAGATGGCGGCCTTGATCTTCGGGTGCGCTTTCAGCGCCGCCGGGAACTCCTGGAACCAGCGCTGTTTGGCGCCCGGGTCGGCGGCGTCGAAGTTGGTGCCGAACTCGGCGAGCATCCGGGGCTTGTCGGCCCCGATGCCGCTGTCGTCCAGCCAGTCGTAGAAGCCGCCGACCGTCGTGCTCGGGCTCCTCCACACCGTGCTGCCGTTGCAGACGTGGAAGTTGTACGGGTCGTAGGCCACCCAGTCGACGTAACGGTCACCCGGGTACAGGCCGGCGTACCGTGAATAGTGGCCTGACCAGCCCATCATCGTCCAGACCCAGACCGCGTTGGTCGTACCCGCCGTGGCGAACCGCTCGTGGACGTAGCGCCAGGCACGGACGAAGTCGGCGTCGCTGCCCTTGGCCGGCTCGTCCTCCGGCTCGTGGTCGAAACCCATGAAGACCGGCACCCCGACGGCGCGAACACGACCCGCGACCGCGTCGATGGTCGCATCGTGCCTGCCGCTGTAGACATCGGCCCAGGTGAGGGTGGTGCCGGCGGAGAAGTCGCGGGACTCCCAGGCGAAGAACAACAACCGGCCCTCACGCAACTGCCGCAGTTCGTACGCGTCGGGGAACGCACCATTGCTGCCGGCGTTGGAGAAGTCGTGATAGCGGTGCACGATGTCGAACCGCCGCCCGACCTGCGTCTCCACATCGGTGACAGCCTTGCCGTGGTCCCAGCCGCCGGCCGCCCCGGCGGGTGAGTACATCCCCCACCAGGCGCCACAGGAGGGCACGAGCTTGTCCGACACCGAGTCGCACCCGCCGGGCGGGTTGGTGGGGGCAGCCGTGGCGGAGGGCGCCCGGGTCGTCGGCACGACCGTCGGCGAGGGCTTCGGGACGCTGATGGTCGGCGACGCGCTCGCCGTCGGCCGGGTGACCGGCGGCGACGACGGCGCGGCCCCGATGTCGTAGCTGACCACCAGACTGGGGCGCAGGTCCGGATTGCGGTTGTCGACCGACGCCCAGTAGATCCGGCGCTCCAGGCCACTCTGAGCCAGCGAGACCGTCCAGGTGCCGTTACCGGTGACCAGCTTGGAGATGTCCCACTCGTTGAAGCCTTCGGACACCGCGGACACGCTGTCCAGCGCGTCACCAGGCGACGCCAGAGCCGGCCGCGCCTCGCGCGCGCTCAGCGGTGAGGCGTGCGCCGTCACGACGGCGGCGACCTGCTCCCAGGCGTGCACCCGCAGCGTCGCCCGAAGGTTGACCGCGGCGGCCGGCACGGTGGTCACGGCGAACTCGATGACCGCCTCCCGTCCACCGTGCGAATTGCCGTCGCACCGCGTCGGGCAGGTGGCCAACGTCGACTTGGCCGCGTTGTCACCGTCCTGCGACACCGCGGTCGCGGTGGTGTCGGCCGCCGCCCGGATCGACAGATCGTCGCTGGCCAGCAGCGGCATCATGGTCGCCACGAGGCCGGCGACCACCGCACCGCCGACAACGCTGACGGCGATCGCCCGGCGCCGACGTGCGCTGCGGATCCGAGTTCTGCGGTGCAGTCCATGCCTGGCCAAGGACACTCCCTGTATCTGCTTCCGTAACGGTCAGAAGCGTATCGATGACCAGGCAATGTCGTACGTAGGACAGTTTCCCGTAAGCGCGTCTTAACCGTCAGCTAAAGCTCTGCGACAGTGCGGGGAACCGCCCGGGGTTCCCCGCACTGTCGACTCGAGTCGGGTCAGACTCTGACCTCTACTCCGACCGCGGCCTGCGGGGCGGAGGCCGCCTTCGGTGCCCAGCGTCCGGGCATCCACCAGTTCGCCTTGCCGCATAGTTCCATCACCGCGGGGACAAGGATCATTCGGACGATCGTGGCGTCGATGAGCACGGCGACGGCCATGCCGAGGCCCCCCTGCTTGACCGCGATGTCGGGGCCGAGGAGGGAGGTGGTGAAGACGGCGATCATGATGGCGGCCGCAGCCGTGATGACCATGGCGGTTCGCGCCAACCCTCGGGCAACGGCCGTGCGGGTGTCGCCGGTTCGCTCGTATTCCTCACGGACCCGTGAGGTCAGGAAGACCTGGTAGTCCATGGACAGGCCGAACAGGACCGGGAACATCATCATCGGAACCCAGGTCGTGACCGGCATGGCGGTCGGAAACCCGAGGGCCGGGCCGAGCCATCCCCACTGTACGACCGCGACGATCACGCCGTAGGCGGCACCGATCGACAACAGGTTCATGACGGCGGCCTGCAGGGCGATCGTGACCGACCGGACCATCGCGATCAGCAGCACCATGGAAATCGCGATGACGACCGCGATCATCAGGGGCAGGCGCGAGCCAGACTCCTCGGCGAGGTCGATGGTGCTGGCGTTCGGTCCGCCGACGTGGACCCGTTGGCCGCCGGGTGCGTTGGGCAGCACGTCGTCGCGGAGTTTGTGCACCAGATTCGCGGTTGCCTCCTCCTGATACCCGGTCGTGGGGAAGGCAGTGAACGTGACGGCCTGCCCGTCCTTGCTGAACCGAGGTGGCGTGGCGTGGGCGATGCCCTCGGTCTTGCTGATCGCCTCGACGATTGGACGCAGATCGGCGTCCTTGGAGTCGACCTGGGTGACGAAGATCAGGGGTGCTCCGTAGCCGGGACCGAAGCCCTCGGAAAGAATCTCGTGCGAGATGTAGCTGCTCCTGTCGCGGGGTTGGACGCTGGCGTCGGGCTGACTCAGCCGCATCGACAGCGTGGGTGCCGCCAGGACCAGCAAGATCACGCTGGCCAGGATCGCGGCAATCACCGGCTTGCGCTGCACCACTCCGGCCCAACGCTCGGCGAGGCTGTGGCGCTCCTGAAAAGGGGCGCTGGCGGGCTGATTCCGGCGGGACGTGCGACGGGGTAGACGCAGTGAGTTGATCTTGTATCCGGTGAAGCCCAGGAACGCGGGCAGCAGTGTCACCGCGGCGATCATCGTCACCAGCACGATCACCGACGTGGCGACGGCCACCCCGGTCATCAGCCGCTGTCCCATCACGAGCAGGCCCAGCAACGCGATCACGACGGTCGTACCGGCGAACAGCACCGCGCGACCGGCAGTGGTGATGGCCTTGACCGTGGCGCTTTCGGGGTCATCACCGCCCCGCAGGCCGTCCTTGTAGCGGGTCACGATGAACAGTGCGTAGTCAATACCGACGCCGAGCCCGATCATCGCGCCGAAGATCGAAGCGAAATTCGGCGCGGGAACCACGTGCCCGACCAGCTTCATCAACGCGAGGCCGCCCACAATGGCCAGGAGGGCGGTCACGATCGGCAAGCCCATGGCCACCAGTGACCCGAAGGCGATGAACAAGATCACTGCTGCTGCCAGGATGCCCACGCTTTCGGCCGAACCCTGCGAGGGCGTCTCGGCCTTCTCCGCCATGTACCCGCCCAGCCCGAGCGTGACGCTGTCATCGGAGGCGACCTTGACGATGTCCACCAGGGGCTTGACCTCGGTATTGGTCACGCCCTTGTCGCTCAGCGGGATGGTCATACGGGCGACACGACGATCCTCCGTCACCAGGTTCTTGTCCTGATAGGGCGAAATCACCGGTCCGGTAACAGGTGAGCCGGCGAGTTCGGCGACGACCTTATCGATCTTTTGCCGGGCGGCGGGATCATCGATTCCCTTTTCTGCCTTGATCGCGAGAGTCAGCGTGTCTCCTTGCTGCTCGGGGAAATGCTGCTCGATCAGCTTCTGCGCCTCGGCGGATTCCGAGTTTCCGCCAGTGAAGTCGTTGTCGGAAGCGGCGCCGTTACCGAAGCCAATGAACGCCACGGCGATCACGCCGACGATCCAAGTCAAGAGGACCAGGCGACGGCGCCGGAAACAGAACCTGGCCAGTCCCGCCAGAGCTCCGTTCGTACGGGAGTCGTCTGTTGTCATCATCTTCTCCTCAAGTGGTTGAGCGTCGCACTCGATCGTGCAGCCGGCATCACTACCGTTCGCCGCGCACCATCTATTTCCGTTCTCATGTCATCGGGGTTCATTTCGGCACCGAAAATGCGCGTCAGCAGAGGCGCCCTGTCCCTCGGTGCGTTTCGCGCCCAGCCCACCGGTGCGCGTCGCGGGCCAGATCAGTGGTCATGGTCCGGGCTTCCGCCGCGCGGACCACCGAATGGCGTCGTGACACCGTCGTAGTGGAGTCGCAGCATCATGCCCTGATGCGCGTGGGGCAGATTGTGGCAATGGTTCATCCAGATTCCGGGATTCGTAGCGCGGAACGCGACCTCCCATTTCTCGCCTGGCCGAACATCGAACGTGTCCATCCACACCGGACTACCGATGGACGGCTTCCCGTCCCTGGACAGGATCAGCAAGGAATGGCCGTGCAGGTGCCAGGGGTGCGTTTCCGGACTGCGGTTGACGACGGTGAACCGGACGAGGTCGCCGTTGGCAACGATCTGGTCCGGGATGGACGGGTGGCCTCGGCCGTTGATGGTGTGCGCATACGCCGGTCGGCCGTCGACCATGGCCACTCCGCGATCGAGGACCATGGTGAAGTGCCGGTCTGCGTTGCGGGTGTCGAAGGGCACGGCGACCGGAGCGCCGTACCGCAGCAAGTCGAGCTCCGGCAAACCGGACGTGTCCTCGATGCGCGTTTCACCGGGGGCATCGCCATGCGGGCGCAGGCGCAGTCCGCCGTCACGATCGTCGTCGACAGCGAGGGCCACGGACGTGTCCGGCATGAGGAACACCAGGTCGTACCGCCCGCCTGCGGGCAGGTGCAGTCCGACGTCGCTGACCTCGCCGGGCTGGTTGAGGTCCCGGCCGTCGACGGCCGCCAACTGGAACCGGGTTCCGGCGAGGACGATCCGGTGCGGCTCCGAGTCGGTGTTGATCAATCGCAGCCGCACGGGTGTAGCGGGTGGTGCGGGGTGTTCGGTTTGGCCGTCCCTGTCGGCGATCACGACGGTGCCGCCGAACGTGTGCACGGGCAGGGTCAGGTCCACCTGGTCCGCCGCCGTGTACTCGTCTGCTCGCTGTCCGTCGCGCGGTTTCACGACGAGAGTTCCGTACAGACCTTTGCGTACGCCGACGTGGGACGCGTGATGGGTGTGGTACCAGTAGGTGCCCACTTGGTCGGCGCGGAATCGGTAGAGAAAGTCCGCACCGGGTCTCACCGTCAACTGGGTCACACCCGGCGCGCCGTCCTCCCCGCACGGTACGTCATAGCCGTGCCAGTGCAGGGTCACGCCGCCGTCGATGTCGGCGTTGCACAGCCGCACTTCGATCAGGTCACCCTGCGTCGCGGTGATCGCCGGACCCGGGACCTGGCCGTTGTAGGTCCACGCATCGATCTCCCGTCCGGACGGAAGCCGTACGGTGGCCTTCTTCGCGGTGAGCACGTACCGCCGCACGGTGCCACCCGGTGCCGGTGGGCCGGAGCCCCGAAGGTCGGCCACCGACACGGGCACGCGCGATGAGCGTCCAGGACCGCCTCCCATGGTCGCTGAGTCGGCAGGGAGGAAAGACATACCACTGCCGGCACCGGCTGCGGTCACCACGACCGCGCCACCGGTCCAGCCGATGAACCGGCGGCGCGACATCGGGCGTCGACCCTCAGACGCCTGCGCGACGCCCGCGTCAGCGGTGTTCTCTCCGGGAGGCGCGACCACTCGCGCGGTCAGCAACGCGGCGGTGCCCACGACCGAGATCGTGATCAAGACAGTGCTCAAGGTGAGCGGGTATCCGACCAGGAAGGTCACCACAAGACCGGCCAGTGCCGCGTAACCCGCAGTGAGCACCGAGACCACGCCACCTGCCGACCAACCGTCGCCCTGCCCCCGCCTCGCCGAGAGCAGTTGCCGGCCGGCGAGCAACGCGGCGACGGCCCCGGCAGCCCCGAGCATCGGCAGCCCCAGGAGCACCTTCTCCTGTACGAACCACCAGCCCCGGCCTGCCAGCATCGCCACGGTGACCACCCGGACAAGCGTCACGAGCACCGCCGCGACGAGGAGGGCGAGCGCCAGCCGGGTGCGCCGGAGCGCCAGGGTGACGCCGGCCGCGAACCACGTGGCAACGCTCAACAGCGCCACAGCGTGGTCCACGATGATCCACAGCGCGGTGGTCATGGCACCTGTCGCGCGGGTGCGGCCGACCTGGACAGCTGTCCGGCCTGGCGAACGATCCTCCCGGCCACTGCCACGATAGCGAGACCGTTGACCGCGTGCAGACCGAAGACGAGCTGGCCGGCGGTCGTGCTGCCGCCGGTGCCGTCGAACGCTGTGGCGACCGCCTTGATCAGGAACTGGACAACCGCGAGTCCGGCGACCAGGCCGCTCAGCCCGATGAGCCGCCCGGGCATCCGAGCTGTCGCGGCGGCGATGGTCACGAGGACCGAGAGCAGAACGATTCCGCCGCCCAGCATGCGGTGCGGCTGGAACGACTCGTCGTTGGGTGCGGTGTCGAACGCGCCGCTAGCAGCCAGGAAGAACTGTGCGACGACGGCCAGCATCAGCAGGGCCGCCAGGCCCGCAAAAGCTTTACGCACGGCGCACTCCTAAAGGTAAGTGAAGGTGACCGTTCATAGACAAGATCGTCGCGCCGGTGCGGCGACCACCGCGCCCGGCAGCGGACGGCAGCGTCTACGCGATTGGGCGCGGATGGTTCGTGCCTCGCTACGCCTGCCGTCGTAGGCGGTCGCGCATCTGGGCAGAGCGTTGGCCGTGGGTGAGAACGGTAGGGTCACGGCATGAAACACCGCGTCAGGTCGCTCCGCCTGCCTGTGGTAGCGCAGGACGTGGTGCTCGCGTTCTTCATCACCGCGATGCAGGTGCAGGGCACGGTCGTCCGCGTTGCCGCAGAGGGGGCACAGCGCCCGCTCGCCGATCTCGGAAACCTCGGGTACGCGCTGCTGGCGGTGAGTGGCCTGGTCGTGGCCGTCCGCCGCCGGTGGCCGGTTGCGGCGTTCGTCACCGCCGCACTCGCCAGCCTGGTGTACTACGGTCTCGACTTCCCGGACGGCCCCGGCTGGCTCGGGCTATTCGTCGCCCTCTACACCCTCGCCGCCTACGGTGACGGGCGCCGGTCATTGATGATCGCTGGTGTGGGCACCGCGGTACTCGCCACCGGCTGGCTGATCGCAGCGGCCGACATCGAGCCACGCGCCGCCATCGGCTGGGTGTTCTTCCGCATCGGCGCGTCGGTCATGAGCGCAGCCCTCGGCGAGTCCGTCCGGTCCCGGCACGTCATCGCAGCCGAAGCTCAGGCGCGTGCAGAACTGGCAGAACGGACCCGCGAGGAGGAAGCGCGAGCGCGGGTCGACGCCGAACGGCTCCGGATCGCGCGCGAGGTCCACGACACTGTCGCGCACGCCATCGCAATCATCAACGTGCAGTCCGGGGTCACCGCGCACGTGCTGGACAAGAGACCGGAACAGGCACGCGAAGCGTTGCAGGCCATCGAGCAGACCAGCGCCCAGGCGCTGCGGGAGATGCGAGCCATCCTCGGCGTGCTCCGCGACGACAGCGGCGGTCGCGTGCCGCAACCTGGCCTGGAACAGATCGACGAACTCACCGCCAAGGCACGCGACGCCGGACTGGACGTCACGCTTGAGGCGACTTCGCCCGCGACGCCGTTGCCAGGCGCGGTCGGAAGCGCCGCCTACCGCATCCTGCAGGAGGCGATCACCAATGTGATCCGTCACGTCGGCCCAACCCGGGTGACGGTCGCACTGACCTCGGGGATCGACGTCCTGGAGATCTGCGTGACCGACGAGGGCCGCCGCACCGTCTCCGGTGACGACTTCGCGGATCGACCGACCGACATCGATACGGACACGTCGGCCAAGCCTCGCCGCGGGATCGTTGGCATGCGCGAGCGCTGTCAACTGCTCGGCGGCGAACTCGACGCCAAGCCGACGCCGTACGGAGGTTTCGAGGTCAGGGCCCGGCTTCCCCTCGCACCGACCGGGTCGCGGCTATGAACACGGCCTATGTTCCACCGTCGACCGCGGCGACGATCAGGGTGCTGCTCGCCGACGACGAGAGGCTTGTGCGATCCGGGTTCAAGTTGCTGCTCGACGTCGAAGACAACATCACCGTGGTCGGAGAAGCGACCAACGGCGCCGAAGCCGTCGAGGGTGCCCGCACCGCCCGCCCGGACGTCGTCCTCATGGACATCCGCATGCCGAAGCTGGACGGAATCCAGGCCACAGCCCAGATCACCCAGCTGCGCGGGCTGGAGCGCGTCCGAGTCCTCATCCTCACCACCTACGACACCGACGCTTACGTTTTCGAAGCTCTGCAAGCCGGTGCCAGCGGCTTTCTGCTCAAGGACGCCGGACCGGCCGAGCTCCTGCATGCCATCCGGGTGGTCGCCGCAGGAGAAGCCCTGCTCGCGCCGCGGATCACCAGACGACTCATCAGCCAGTTCACAGCGCGACGAACGGCAGCCAGTGCTGCGGAGGACCGGCTCGCCGTGCTCACCGAGCGCGAGCGAGAGGTGCTCGCCCTGGTGGGGCGGGGCCTGAACAACGACGAGATCGGTGCTGAGCTGTTCCTCAGCCCGGCGACCGCGCGCACCCACGTCAGCCACGCGATGGCGAAACTGGGCGCCCGTGACCGAGCGCAACTGGTTGTCATCGCCTACCAAACAGGACTGGTCAGCCCCGACGCGTGAGAGGCGGTGCGTCAGCCGGCCCGCGCCGCCGCCAGCGCGGCGGCCATCGCCGACCTCGGCGCGGTCACGCCGGTGAACTGCTCGAACTGCCCTACCGCCTGGGCCAGCAGCAGGTCCAGGCCGGACACCACACGCAGGCCGGCCGCGACGGCGCACGCGGCCAACGGGGTGGGCCACGGGTCGTAGAGCGCGTCGAAGAACACCGCGCCCGGTCGCCAGGCCACCTCGGTGGCCAACGGGTCGGCGACCCCCTTGGGCACGGTGGAGACAGCCACCTCGGCGGCGGACAGGTGCCGGTGCGCGTCGGCCCAGCCGGCGGAGGTCAGCGCGACACCGAGGGCGCCCGCCACCGGCCGCAGCTCGTCGACCGCCGCCGCACGGCGGGCCACCACCGTCACCGACGAGCAGGCCAACTGCGCGGCGGCGGCGAGCGCGGCGCGGGCCGTGCCGCCCGCGCCGAGCACCGTCACGGCAGCGCCGGCCACCACCCCGGCATCGGTCAGCACCCGCACCATGCCGGCGACGTCGGTGTTGTCCGCGTACCAGGAGCCGTCGGGACGGCGTACCAACGTGTTGGCCGCGCCAACGGCGACGGCGACCGGCGACGCGGCGTCGGCCACGGCGAGCGCCGCCTCCTTGCCCGGCATGGTCACCGACAGACCGGCCCACTCCGGGCCCAGGCCGGCGACCAGATCCGGCAGCTCCGCGGCCGCGCACTCGATCCGGGTGTACGACCAGCCGGTCAGCCCGGCGGCGGCATACCCGGCGTTGTGGATCACCGGGGAGAGGGAGTGCGCGATCGGCTTACCCAGCACCGCGGCCCTACGGGTCGACACGGTCACCGCCGGCTGCCCTCGCCACGCTCGGCATCACTTCCCCGCTCTCTCACATCTGTCGGACCGACCTGCTCAGCACGCCCTCAGATGATGCCGGCCTCCCGGGCCTTGTCCTTGTTCCGCTCGTGCTGCTCAGGCGTCTCGGCGAACTCCGAGTGGCCCTGCTTGTCGATCGCCACGAAGAAGAGCCACTTGCCGGGCGGCGGGGCCATCGCCCCTTCCAGCGCCTGCTTGCCGGGGCTGTTGATCGGCGTGGGGATCATTCCCCGCAGCTTGCGGTTGTACGGGTTCTTCGGGTCGTTCAGCTCGGACTCGGTCATCTGCTTGGAGGACTTGGTCGGCCTGCCGACCGACTCCAGGTAGTAGTTGACCGTGACGTCCATCTCCAGGCAGTTGCAGGGGAATTCGCCGTACGCCCGGTTGTAGGCCACCCGGGCGACCTTGCCCAGGTCGTCGGCGTTGCCCGCCTCGGCCTGCGCCAGCGAGGCGACGATCAACGCCTCGTACGGGCTGACACCGCCCCGTTCCTTCTGCACCCGGTCGGCGAACTTCATCTCCCCGGTCACCGAGAGGAAGCGGTTCACCATCAGCTTGAGAATGCTCTCCGCGGTGGCCTTCGGCGGGATCTCGTACGTGTCCGGATAGAGGAAACCCTCGATGGACTTGACGACCTTCTTGCCGTCGCCGCGGGTGAACCACCAGTCCGGGACGCCGAGCGCCTCCGGGTCCTTCGCCGCGGCCTGGAAGTTCTTGACCGGGATCTTGGTCTTCTCGGAGAGCAGCTTGTAGACGTTCATGCTGGTGCGACCCTCGGGGATCGTCAGCCCGTTGACGATCTTGTTCTTCAGGTCGAGCATCGCGGAGACGGCGCTCGCGCCACTCATCTGCTTACGCAGCTTGTACGTGCCCGGCTGGATGTTCTTGCTGCGCGAGTTGGCCTCAGCCGCCTCGATGAACGCCTTCTGACTCTTGACCACATCGGCCGTCACCAGGGCGTCGGCCATGTCGGCCAGCAGCGCACCGCTCTTGATCTCGACGGTGATCTCGCCGGACCCGTCGCCGTCGTAGTCGGGGGTGACGAAGTAGTTCTGGATGCGGTCGAAGCCGTAGAACGCGCCGCCGCCGATGCCGCCCAACAGGACCAGGGCCATCAGCAGGGCCAGGAATGTCTTGCCCCGGCCACCACCGGACCCGCCGTTGCGCTTGCGGAAGCTGCGCCGGTGCCGGCCCTTCTCCCCCCGCTCCGGCTCGTCAAACCCAAGGTCCAGATCGTCGATCATTACGTCCGCCTCCGCTGCGCGTCCAGCCAGCTCTGCAGGATCTCCACTGCGGCTGCCTGATCGACAACCGCACGTTGACGTTTACCTCGGACGCCACGCTCGGCAAGCCTACGAGAAGCGACCACGGTCGACATCCTCTCGTCAGTGAGGGTTACCGGGACGGGCGCTATCACATCGACCAGTCGGTCAGCGTACGCCTTCACATGGATGGCTGCGGGACCGTGCTTGCCGGCGAGATTGACCGGAAGGCCGACGACAACCCCGACGGCCTCATGCTCGGCGACGAGCGCGGCCAGCTCGGCGAGGTCGCTCGGCACCACGTCCGGCTCCGCCGTGAGATCCCGGGCCAGCGTGACCAGCGGCGTAGCCAGGATCCCGTCCGGGTCCGAGCGGGAGATCCCCACCCGAACCTGACCGACATCCACCCCGATCCGCACACCACGCGTCAACTCAGCCACCGACGGTCACCACCGAAGCTGAACGCGCCAGGGCGGACCAATCGGTCCGCCCTGGCTGACAGTGACCGTCCATCACGCCTCGGTGATCGCCTTCTCGACGGTGAGCAGCAGGTTCGGTGCCTCGGCCGCGGGCAGGCCGCCACCCTGGGCCAGGTCGGGGCTGCCACCACCACGCCCGGAGAACGCCGCCTTCACCAGATCCGAGGCGGCCAGGCCCTGACCGCGCGCCGCCGCATTGACCGCCACCACCAGGGACGCCTTGCCGTTCGACCGGGCCGCCACCGCGACCACCGCCGGCCGAGCCGGGTCGATCTTGCCGCGAATCTCCTGGGCCAGCGTCCGCACGTCGTTGCCGGCCGCGCCCTCCGGCGCCTCGGTGCCCACGTACGCGACCCCGCGTACGTCCTTGGCCTGCGCCGCGAGCGCCGCCGCGCCACCCAGCACCAGCTGGGCGCGCAGCTTCTCCAACTCCTTCTCCGCGTCCCGGAGCTGGGTGACGGTCTGCTCCACCCGGTCGGCGACCTGATCGTTGGGCACCCGGTACAACTCGGCCAGCCGGGAGACCAGCAGGTGCTCACGGGCCAGGAAGCCGAAGGCATCCATGCCGACCAGCGCCTCGACCCGGCGGACGCCGGACCCGATCGACGACTCCGAGAGGATCTTCACGAGGCCGAGCTGGGCCGACCGGGCCACGTGCGTGCCGCCGCACAACTCCCGGGCGTAGTCACCCACCTCGACGACCCGCACCTCCTCGCCGTACTTCTCACCGAAGAGCGCCATCGCCCCGATCCGCCGCGCCTCGTCCAGCGAGGTGATGAAGGCGTGCACCTCCAGGTCGGCCAGGAGCACCTCGTTGACCTGCTGCTCCACATCCCGCAGGACGGTTGGCGACACACCGGTCGGGGTGTTGAAGTCGAACCGGAGCCGGCCAGGCGCGTTCAGCGAACCCGCCTGCGTGGCCGACTCACCGAGGAAGTTCCGCATGGTCTGGTGCACCAGGTGGGTGGCCGTGTGCGACCGGGAGATCGCCCGCCGCCGAGTCGTGTCGATCTCGGCGTACCCCGTCTCACCGGCGCGCACCTCGCCCCGGATCACCCGGGCCCGGTGCACGATCAGACCGGGCACCGGCTGCTGCACGTCGAGCACCTCGACCTGCCCGCCACCAACGGTGATCATGCCCTGGTCGGGCTGCTGGCCACCGCCCTCGGCGTAGAACGGGGTCGTGTCGAGGACCAACTCGATGGTGTCGCCCTCGGTCGCCGCCTGGCGCGGGCCGTCGGCGCCGAGCAGCGCCCGCACCGTCGACTCGCGGGCCACCTCGCTGTAACCGGTGAACGTCACCGGACCACCCGAGTCGAGCACCGACCGGTACGACGACAGGTCGACATGCCCCGTCTTACGGGCCTGCGCGTCCGCCTTCGCCCGGGTCCGCTGGTCGGCCATCAGCCGCCGGAAACCCTCGTCGTCGACCGCGAGACCCTGCTCCGCGGCGATCTCCAGGGTCAGGTCGATCGGGAAGCCGTACGTGTCGTGCAGCTGAAACGCCTTCGCCCCGGACAACGCGGAACCACCCGCGGTACGGGTCTCGGCGATCGCGGTGTCCAGGATCGTGGTCCCCGCACGCAGGGTGGACAGGAACGCCTCCTCCTCCGCGTACGCGTAATCCGCGATCCGGTCGAAGTCGGTCGCCAGCTCCGGATACGACGGGGCCATGCAGTCCCGGGCCACCGGCAGCAGCTCGGGCAGCGCCCGGTCCTGCCAGCCGAGCAGCCGGATCGACCGGATCGCCCTACGCATGATCCGCCGCAGCACGTAACCGCGACCCTCGTTGGACGGGGTCACACCGTCGCCGATCAGCATCAGCGCCGTCCGCACGTGATCCGCGATCACCCGCAGCCGCACGTCGTCCGGGTGCGACTCACTCGCCACGTGGCCGGAGTGCGCGCCGTAGCGCTTGCCGGTCAGCTCGGCCGCCCGCGCCAGGATCGGCCGCACCTCATCGATCTCGTAGAGGTTGTCGACACCCTGCAGGATCGAGGCCATCCGTTCCAGGCCCATGCCGGTGTCGATGTTCTTCGCCGGCAGGTCACCCAGGATCGGGTAGTCCTCCTTGGTCGTGCCCGGACCGCGCTCGAACTGCATGAAGACGAGGTTCCAGTACTCCATGTACCGGTCCTCGTCGACCGCCGGGCCGCCCTCGCGGCCGTACTCCGGGCCGCGGTCGTAGAACAGCTCCGACGACGGGCCGCACGGCCCGGGAATGCCCATCGACCAGAAGTTGTCCGCCTTACCCCGGCGGACGATCCGCTCGGCCGGCACGCCCACCGACCGCCAGATCTCGTACGCCTCGTCGTCGTCGAGGTAGACCGTCGGCCAGATCCGCTCCGGATCCAGACCGTAACCACCCTCGGCGATCGGCTTCGTGGACAACTCCCACGCGAGCGGGATCGCGCCGGCCTTGAAGTAGTCGCCGAAGGAGAAGTTGCCGTTCATCTGGAAGAACGTGCCGTGCCGGCTGGTCTTGCCGACCTCGTCGATGTCCGGGGTGCGGATGCACTTCTGCACGCTGACCGCCCGCTGGTACGGGGCAGTCTGCTGACCCAGGAAGTACGGAACGAACTGCACCATGCCGGCGTTGACGAACAGCAGGTTCGGGTCGCTGATGGCGGGCAGCGGAGCGGACGGCACCACAGCGTGGCCATTCGCCTCGAAATGGGCGAGATACCGCCGCTTGATCTCCGCCGTCTTCATCGCTGGTGTTCCTCCGGAAATATGTCTCGATCGCCGATCCGCGGGTCTTCCCGCAGGTCGGCGAACTGATCGTCGAACGCCACGCCCTGGGCGAACGCCTGGTGGATCTCCTGCTCGCGCTCGGCCATCCCTACCCGGATGTCCTCCACGAAGCTACGCAACGACTCGACGAGCCCGCCAGCGGATTGTGTCACCGTGCTGGCGATGCCGGCCGGCGTGTACGCCTGGGCGGTCCGGGTCGCCTTGCGGACCACGACCACACCGACGGCCACCCCGATACCGAGCCAGAACAGACGCCTCATGTCTCGCTACCTCCTGGTGCCCCGGCCGGTGTCAGCTGTTGCCGCGCCGTGCGGCCCGTCGCTGCTGCTTGATGGTGTCGCGCACCTCGCGCTCGGTCTCGGCGTGCCGACGGCCGGCGGCGGCCTTGCGCACGCCGTAACCGAAAGCGGCCACCTTGACCAGCGGGTTGGCGGCCGCTGCGGAGACGACGGTGGCGAGGTTGGCGACGTTGGCGGTGACGTTCTGCGCGTGGCTGGTCATGGTGTCGACCTTCGCCAGCTGGAGGTTCACGCCGTCGAGCGAGGTCTGCACCTGCTCCAGCGCGGTGTTGACGTTCTTCACCGTGGTGTTCACGTCACCGAGCAGGGGCCCCGTCCGATCGTTGAGGTCGTTGATCATCCGGGTGGTGGCGTCAACCGTGTGCCGCAGCCGCAGGATGGGCAACGTCAGGATGAGCACCAGCACCGCGAACGCGCACGCCGCGACCAGCGCCGCGATCGCTCCAATGTCGCCCACGCCTGTCCTCCTCAAGCAGAGTTCCGCAGGACCCGACGTCCCCGGAACACACAACCGTGGTACCCGTACCGGTCGCCATGCCGTCGGCGGTCACCGGTGGCGGGCGTGCCCGCCAGCCCCAGACCCTACCGTCCGTGATGGAACCCGGCTCACGACGGTGAGGGTGTCAGCTCCCCCAGCGGATCCCCGCTGACCGTCGGGAACGGATCCTCTCCGGTCAGTGACGGGTCGGTGGACGGCTGCGGTCTGGTCCTCTCGTCGTCGATCGCGTTGCGTACCTTCACCGACACCAACGAGCCGGTGCACTCCGTCGCAGCGGCCGACGGGTCCGGAGACGGCACGACGGCCGGCTCACCGTCGACCGGCGGCGGTACGCAGGTCGGCTCGCGTACCCACAGGTCGAGGGTCAACTCGTCGCGGCGCCAGCAGGTGTAACTGCCCTTCGTCTTCTGCTCCGGGCAGCGGCTCACCTTCCACGGCTGCCAGCCGTCCTGGCGCAGTGCGTCCTCGTAGACCTGCGCCGTGTCCGTCGGCGGCTTCTCCGAGGTCACGGTGCGTTCACGCAGCCGGCAGTCGAGCAGGCACCAGCGGCTTCCGCTGACATCGTCGACCGTCTTCGCGGCGGCCCAGCCGGGCACGTTGAGCTGGTCCAGGTTGTCGAAGACCGGGTCACGGCTCAGCGTCCGGATGCCGAAGAACAGCGGCACCGCACCGAGCAGCACGACGCTGACCAGCACCAGCACCGCCGCACGCAGGCGACGCCGTTCACGCGACTGCCGGCGCAACTCCGATCGGGCCTCCGGTGCGGGTGCGGCGTCGTCGGGCGTGTCCGGACCGGCCGAGCGCAACGCGGTCCCGCCGGACGGCTCCGGGGCCGGACGGTCCGGCGGCCCGGCGGGTGACGGCACCACTGCGGCAGCACGGGCCACAGCGACCGGCTCGCCGGGGCGGGCGGGCGGTGGCACCGGGGCAACGCCACTCGGCTCGGGACGGCCGGGCTCGCGGTGCGGAGGCAGGGCACGCCCCGCGGCACGGTCGGACGGCGCGGGCCGACCGACCGCGGCACCGCCACGGGCCGGTGCCGGGGACCCGGGACCGGTGCCCGGCTCACCAGGTGGCCGATCGTCGGCGAGGGGCGGCTGCGCACCGCCCGGTGGGCGGACGGCGGCACGAGCCGGACCGTCCGGACGCGAACGCGGCGGACCATCCACACCGGGCACCGCGGCACGAGCCGGGCCGTCCGGGCGGGCGGCGTCCCGGGGGGCCGCCTCGGCACCCGAGCCGGGTCGGGGCGGCGGGCCTTCGGCGCCACGGCGCTCGGCGCCGGGCACCGGTGCGTCACCCGGGACGGGCCGGGCCCGGCCGGGCGGGGCGGAGCGGGCGGCGCCCCGCACCGGTGCGGCGGGACCGGCGCCGGGCGCGGGTCGTCCACCGGCGTAGGCGTCGTCGCCGTGGTCGCCCGCGGGGCCGGGCCGACCTGGGCCGACCGGGCCGTCCGGGCCCGCCTCGGCCGGCGGGCGACGTCGTCGGCCGTTCGGGTCGGGCACGGGGGTTGCGTCCGGGCCGGGCGCGGCCACCGGACGACCGCGCCGTCCGGTCGGGTCCGAGCCGGGCGCCGCAGCGCCCCGGCCACGGGTGGCGCGTTCGCCGGACGCCGGCGAATAGGGCAGAGCCTGTTCGCCGGTGGCTGCCGGCGCGTCCGGTCGGCCGACACGACGACCCGTCGGTGCGTCCGCGCCCGGGTCAGCCGGCGGGCCGGAGGGCCGGCTGCCGGCGGGGCGCTCCACGGCCGGGTCGGGCACGCCGAGGCGACCGGACGTGTGGTCAACGAGGTCCCCGGTGCCCGCGGCCGGGGGGGTGCCGCCTCGGCGGTTGACCACCGGCAGGCCGGGGTCGGTGTGCGGCAGGCGACCGGCCTGGCGCAGCCAGTCGGCGGGCCGCTCCGGACGGTCCACCCGGGGCTCCCCGCCGGCCGGCGTACGTCGCTCCGGCTCATCGGAGACGGCCCGGCGGCGACCGGTGCCGTCGGCCGGGCCGATGGTGGGCGTGGCGCCGCTGTGACCGCCGGAGGCCTCGGGCACCGGCGGCGCGTTACCCGAGCGGGGAACCGCGGGCTCGTCGGGCTCCGCAGCCCGGCGGCGGCCGGCGGCGGCCGGACGGGAGCGCTCGGCGCCACGGCGGCCGGTGGGCTCCGGTGCCCCCGGGTCGGCCGGGCCTGGGCGACGCCGCGCGGTACGCGGGTCACGGTCGATGGCGGGGTCGGGCCGCAGGCCGTCCGCGGCTGGCGGCACGACGCCCGCCGACCCGCCGTCGAAGCGGGCCGGGCCGGCGGCAGCTGACCCGGCGGCCCGCGCCGGATCGGGTGCCGGTCCGGCGGCGCGTCGACCGCCTGGCGTGCCGTCGGTGGGCGGCAGTGGCCGACCGGGCTCGGTCGGCTCCGGGCCGGGTCGGCGACCCGGAGCACCGGCCTCCGGACGACGCAGCGGCGGCATCGCGTCGGGATTCCCCCCGGGAACCGCGGCGTCCGGCCGACGACCCGGTGGAACCGCGGCCTCCGGACGACGACCCGGCGGCACCGACGCATCCGGCCGGCGGCCAGGTGGAACCGCAGCGTCTGGACGACGACCCGGCGGAACACCGGCATCTGGGCGACGATCGGGCGGAACGACAGCCTCCGGCCGACGGCCGGGCGGGGCGTCCGAGGTCGGTGGGCCCACCGGTGGGCCGGGGGGAGCCGTTGCCGCCCGGGGCCGGGCCGGGCCGGGCGCCGCGTCGGGAGTCGGGCGAGGCCCCTGCGGGCTGGCCGGGTCGCCGCCGACCGGGCGGGCGGCGGGTGGCGACGGCGGTACGGCGGCGCGGGCGCCAGCCGCCGGCTGCACACCGCGACGCGTCGGCTTGCCCTGGCTGGGGGCAACGGGGCCAGCGGCGGGTGACCGGTCGTCCGGGCGGCGGCCCGCTGGCGGCGTCTCCCCCGGCCACGGGCCGTCGACTCCGCGGCGTGGGGCGGCACCGCCCGGGTCGCTCGGGCGCGGGGCAGGCGGCGCCGAGGCCTCCGGCGGCACCGGCCCACCTCCGCGCGCACCGGCCGACTCCGCCGGCGCACCCGGACGGCGCCCGGCGGGTTCCGCGGGCGTACCGCCGCGGGGGCGGTCGGGCTGTGCCGGGGCGCCGTCCGGACCCAGCTCGGTGCGTTCCTGCTTGGCCGACCGAAGATCGTCGATCCAGCCGAACTCCTCGCCGGCGACCGGCTCCTCCGGCTCAGCCTCGGCTGCCCGCCCTCGACCCCAGCGGCGCGCCTTGGCGCGGGGATCGCGCCGCTCGTCCGGGCCCTCGTCCGGGCGGTCCCCACCACGCGATCTCACTGTTGACCCTCTCCTGCGGCGTCAGCGCCGCTGTCCTGCGTCGTGCCGGGGGCGCCCGCGCCCGTCGTCGGGTGACCGATCTCGTCAGAAGGCGCGGATGCGGTCTGCGCCGTTACCGACGGCTCGGATGCGGTCTGCGCCGTTACCGACGGCGCGGATGGCGGAGTCTCCGGACGGGCCGCCGCGGCCGGCAGGCCACGCACGATCCGGCGCAGCAGCGGCAGCCGGGTGGCCACCGCACGTTCCGCGCCGTGCGGGCTGGGCTGGTAGTAGTCGGTGCCCACCAGGTCGTCCGGGACGTACTGCTGGGTGACCACGCCGCGCTGGTCGTCGTGCGGGTAGCGGTAGCCCGTGCCGTGGCCCAGCCCTCGGGCACCGGCGTAGTGCGCGTCGCGCAGCCCACGCGGCACCGGGCCACCGCGACCCGCCCGGACGTCGGCGATCGCGGCGCCGATGGCGGTGGTGGCCGAGTTCGATTTGGGCGCGGTGGCCAGGTGGATCACCGCTTGGGCCAGGTTGAGCTGTGCTTCGGGCAGCCCGACGTACTCGACGGCGTGCGCGGCGGCGGTGGCGACGCTCAGGGCACCGGGGTCGGCCATGCCCACGTCCTCGCTGGCGAAGATGACCAGACGGCGGGCGATGAACCGGGCGTCCTCACCGGCGACCAGCATGCGGGCCAACCAGTGCACCGCGGCGTCCACGTCCGAGCCGCGCATGCTCTTGATGAACGCGCTGACCACGTCGTAGTGGGCGTCGCCGTCGCGGTCGTAGCGCACCGCCGCCACGTCGACCGCCTGCTCGGCGGTGGCCAGGTCGATCTGCCCGCCGCCGAGCGCCGTGGCGGAGGCCGCCGCCGCCTCCAGCGCGGTGAGGGCCTTGCGGACGTCACCGGCGGCGAGCCGGACCAGATGGTCCTCGGCCTCGGCGGTCAGGGCGAGCAGGCCGTCCAGGCCACGCTTGTCGACGACCGCGCGGCGCAGCAGGCCCCGCACCGCCTCGTCGTCCAGCGGTTGCAGGGTGAGTAGCACGCATCGCGACAGCAGCGGAGAGATGACCGAGAAGTACGGATTCTCGGTGGTCGCCGCCAGCAACGTGACCGTACGGTCCTCGACCGCGGCGAGCAGCGAATCCTGCTGGGTCTTGCTGAACCGGTGCACCTCGTCGATGAAGAGCACCGTCTGCGGGCCGCCCGAGCGGCGCTGGCGGCGGGCCGTCTCGATCACCGCCCGCACGTCCTTGACGCCGGCGGAGAGCGCCGACATGGCGACGAAGCGGCGATCGGTCGCCCCGGCCACCAGGTGCGCGATGGTGGTCTTGCCGCTGCCCGGCGGGCCCCAGAGGATCACCGACATCGGGGCGCCGCCGGAGACCAGCTGCCGCAGTGGGGCACCGGGGGCGAGCAGGTGGTTCTGCCCGACCAACTCGTCGAGGGTGACCGGACGCATCCGGACGGGCAGGGGCGAGTCGTCGGCCACCGCAGTGAAGCCGTCGACACCGGCGGGACCGTCGGGCGCGCTGCGCGGCCCGGCGGGTTCACCGAGGGAGAAGAGGGCGTCGGACTCCATCACGAAGACAGTACCGGGCCGGACCCACGACGCCGGAATCGCGCCGCGGGCCCGCCACCGGTGATCGGTTCCGGTCAGCCACGCCCGGGGCGCCGACCCCGGTACCAACGGCCGCCGCCACCGCCGCGCGGGCCGTTGCCCACGCCACCCAGGTAGAGCGAGAGCAGGAGCAGCCCGATGAGCACGAGAGTGTTCCAGTTGAACAGGTCGGGTGCTCCGAAGTCTGTGTTGAGCAGGTCGAGCAGCAGGGCGAAGCCAAAGACGATGGCAGCGAGAATGGCGAGCATGTCGGTCCTCCGGTGGGGGTTCCCAGTAGGTCGGCGCGTGATGTACCCAATCGGTCGGCTCGCCAATCTCCACCATGGATCGGGTATGTCGGGTGCCCCCTCACGGTCGCCCCCGTGCCCAGCTCCTAAGCTCGACACCATGATCATCATCGACCGGGTGCTGCAGGGCCGGGACGCCGTCCTGGCCGCCGCCGGCCACCACCCGTACGCCAGGGCGGTGCTCTGGCGTGGCCTGGAGGCGCGCGGCTACCAGCGCGACGGTGCGGTGCTCTGGGTGTTTCCGCCCGAGCACAGCAACGGCGGCGACGCGATCGGCCCGGCCGAGCCGGCGATCGAGATCTGTGCCGCGCTGGTCGCCGACGGGGTGCTGCGCCCGGGGCAGCCGCTGCACCTGCCCCGGCACGGCCGTGAGCTGTTGTCGGGTCGACTGACGGTGAGCCGGCACGACGACTGGGACTTCCTCTGGACCGGCACGCCCCCACCGGAGCAGCCGGACGAGCAGCGGGTCGTACGACTCACCGGGGCCGACAACCCGGCGCTGGAGGCGCTGATCGACGAGGCGTTCCCGACCTCCACCTCCCGTCCCGGCGACCCGCGGGTGGTGGACTGGTACGGCATCCGCGCCGGCGGCCGACTCGTGGCGTGCGGGGCGGACCGCAGTCGGGGCGACATCGGCTTCCTCGCCGGCCTGACCGTCGCTCCCGACCAGCGAGGACGAGGGTTGGGCGCGGCGCTCACCGCCGGAATGACCCGGGCGCTGCTGGCCCGCCACGACACCGTCGGGCTCGGCGTCTACCCGGACAACGTCGGTGCGGTACGCCTCTACCGGCGGCTCGGCTTCACCAACACCCACCATCTGACCTCGATCCGCCTCGCCTGATCGGCCTTCCCGACGGCTCCCGTGCCGCTCGACGGCTATTGACTCGCGTGCTGCTCGGCGGGTGCGGGGGTCACGGGTGGGTCGATCGGATCCACGGCGACCCGGCGGCCGGCCCGCCAGGCGGGCAGGTAGAGCGGAGCGGCGAGGGCCAGCACCACCGCGCCGACCACCATCGCGGTGCCGACGCTGGTGGCGGCGGCAAGTGCCGTCAGGACCACCCCGCCGAGCGCGCCGGCCGGCTGCGCCATCATCGAGTTCAGTGACAGCACGCTGGTCCGGTACGGGCCGTCGACCTGCCGGTGCAACAGGCCACTGTGCAGCGGGTTGGACGCGCCGTGCACGGCGTAGCAGGCCAGGTAGGCCACCAGCACGCCGACCGGCCCGGCGAACAGCCCCATCCCGACCACCGTCACGCCCTGCAGGATGCGCAGCAGGGCCGCGCCGGGCGCGGCGCCCAGCCAGCGCAGCAGCAGCGGGGTAAGTGCCGCGCCGGCAGCCGAGGCGAGCCAGGCAGCCGAATTGGCCGGTCCGAGCAGCGCGGCGGCGCGTTCCGGGTTGCCGATCACCTCGGCGAGCCGAACCGGCAGCAGCGACTCGAAGGTGACCATGCCAAAGCCCCAGAACAGCTCCACCGTCACCAGGGCCAGCAGCACCCGGGAGCGGCGCAGGAGCCCGACCGCCTGGCCGATCATCCTGGGCGCCTGGACCACCGAGGCCCGCACCGCCCCGAGTCTGGTGGCCGGTCGCTGCTCGACCAGCAGAACGAGCAGTGTGACCAGCGCGACCGCCTGCGCGACGATCGCGGCCAGCACCGGCACCGTGAGCGCGGTGACCGGCCCGATCGGACCGAGCGCGATCAGGCCACCGCTGAGCAGGGCACCCGCACCGATGGCACCGCCGGCGACGGTGCCGGCATAGCCGAGGCCCCGCTCGTACTCGGCCTCCGGGTCGGCAGCCAGGGTCGCATCCACGTACCAGGACTCCAACGGGCCGCTGTCCAACGCCCGGTAGACCCCCTGCAACGCCCAGACCAGAAAGAACAGCGCGAACGAGTCGGCCACCGCGAACAGCGCCAGCGAGGCGAGGTTGAGCGCTCCGGCGGCGAGCAGCACCGGTCGGCGACCGAGGGCGTCGGCGAGGCCGCCGGTCGGCAGCTCCAGTGCGAGTACGAGCAGCCCCTGCGCGGTGCCGACCAGGCCGATCTGCGGCAGCGACAGGCCGCGCTCCTGCATCAGCAGGATCATCACCGGGATCATCAGACCCGTGGGCAGCCAGCGCAGGCCGTAGAGCGTCAGGTAGCGACGCCGGACCTGACGTACGGATAGAGCGCTCATTAGAGGCCCTCGCGCAACGGGTAGGCGGCCATGAAGACCTGCACCGGGCGGGCCTCCGGGTCGACGGAATCAGCGGAGTCAGCGGCGGTGGCCTCGCGGTGGTATCGCTCCAGCAGCTGCCACATCTCCGTCTTGAGTTCCTCCAGCCGGGCCGGCGGGATGGTCAGGACGATGTCGCTCATGCCGAAGCCGTCCCGCCAGGCGGGCGACCACTCGTGCTGGTTGGCGAACCAGTGGTCGGCGGTGTCGACCAGGAGACGCACCTGGTCGCCCTGGATCCACTCGATCGCGGCCCGGGCATCGGGGTCGTCGTCGAAGTCGCTCGGATCCCAGCTGGTGACGTCGTGTGCGGCCTGCCACCAGCGCTGCCGCCCACCGCCCCGGTCGGGATCCTCGACGACCAGCCCAACCTCGGCGAGTTGGCGCAGGTGGTAGCTGGTCGCGCCGGTGTTGGTGCCGAGCAGCTCCGCCAGGGTGGTGGCGGTGGCGGGTCCCTTCACGCGCAGGGCTCCGACCAGCCGCATCCGCAGCGGGTGCGCCAGCACCCGGACCTGCCGCCTGTCGATCCGTACCTCCCGCGGTGCTGGCCGCGGGGTCACTTCGTCGTTCGCCATGACAGCACACTATCTCTGCACACTTCCTGTGCACAAGAGTTATGCACAGGAAGTGTGCAATGCGCTCAGGGTGCCAGGAGTTCGCGCACTCCCCGCAGTCGCGTGCGCAGCAGGCCGACGGCGCGAGCGGAGTCGAGGCGTACGTCGAGGGGGCGGGACAGGCCGACGGCGACCCCGGTGGTGGTCTTGAGCCCGGCCGCGTCCAGGCCGAACCGCTCGGCGACCAGCAGGCCCAGGTCGGCCCGGCTCACGGCATCGGGGCCGGCCACGTTGAGCAGACCCGCGTACGACGAGGCGACCAGTTCCAGTACGGCGTCGGCCAGGTCGGTGACGTCGACCGGGCAGCGGAACTCGTCGGTGAACAGGGCGGCCCGACCGGCGAACGCGTCCCGGCAGAGCTGGATCTGCTTGCTGCCCTCCCCCAGGATCAGCGAGGTACGCACCAGCGCCGCGCCCGGATCGATCGCCCGCACGGCGGTCTCCGCCGCCGCCTTCGCGGCGCCGTACGCGTGCACGGGAGTGGGTGGATCGTCGTCGGCGTAGGGCGTGGGACGGCCGGCGTGCAGGGCGTCGCTGGACACGTGCACCAACCGGGCACCCACCTCGGCGGCGGCGACCGCCACGTGTGCCGCCCCGTCGGCGGTGACCGCCCAGTCGCCGTACCGGTATGGGGTCCCGACCACCGCGTCCGGCCGCACCTCGGCGACAAGCGTGCGCACGGCGGCCCGGTCGGTCACGTCCAACCGCCGCGCCGCGACGCCCGGCACAACGATCTCACCGGAGTGGAACGTCCCAACCACCGACAACCCGGCGTCGACGCCCCGCCGACAAACCTCGCGCCCGAGTAGCCCACTACCCCCAACAACAAGCACCCGCACGCCGACCCACTCCCCCACCACGCCGCCTACGTCGATCATGAGGTTAACGAGCGACACGCCGGAGCGCGGGCCCCGACGTGTGCGCGTCGTGCGGCCCGCGTCCGTGCGTCGTGCGTCGTGCGGCCGGAGCTGACCAGGCGGTCGTGATCGACTCCATATCGGCGACATCGCGGCATCCGAGCAGCCGGACACCGCAACATCGGCGATATGAAGTCGATCATGCGCCGGACCGGACCGGACCGGGAGGTGAGAAGGGTTAGACCGGGTCGGCTACCGGGGCCGCTGGGCCGGCCGTTCCGGTGTGGGCGGTGGCGGGGGGCTTGGGCTTGGCGTCGATGCCGGCCTCGGTGCGCTGCTGGGCGGTGATCGGCGTCGGCGCGCTGGTCAGCGGGTCGAACCCACCCCGGGTCTTCGGGAAGGCGATGACCTCACGGATCGAGTCGGCCCCGGCGAGCAGCATGCACACCCGGTCCCAGCCGAAGGCGACGCCGCCGTGCGGCGGGGCGCCGTACTTGAACGCCTCCAGCAGGAAGCCGAACTTGTCCTGCGCCTCCTCGGGCGTGATGCCGAGCAGGTCGAAGACCCGCTTCTGCACGTCGCCCCGGTGGATACGGATCGAGCCGCCACCGATCTCGTTGCCGTTGCAGACGATGTCGTACGCGTACGCCAGGGCCCGGTCCGGGGCCTCCTCGAACCGGTCCACCCACTCGGCGTTCGGCGAGGTGAACGGGTGGTGCACGGCCGTCCAGCCGCCCTCGTCCGTGCGTTCGAACATCGGCGCGTCGACCACCCAGCAGAACGCCCAGGCGCTCTCGTCGATCAGGCCGGACCGCTTGGCGATCTCGACCCGGGCCGCGCCGAGCAGCTCCTGCGCCTCCCGGGTGGTGGTGCTGGCGGCGAAGAAGACCGCGTCGCCCGGCTTGGCGCCGACCGCGTCGGCGAGCCCGCCCAGGTGCTCGGCGGAGAGGTTCTTGGCCACCGGGCCGCGCGCCTCACCGGTCTCGGCGTCCAGGACCACGTACGCCAGGCCGCGTGCGCCGCGCGCCTTGGCCCAGTCCTGCCAGCCGTCCAGCTCCTTGCGGCTCTGCGCCGCGCCGCCCGGCATCACGACCGCGCCGACGTAACCGCCCGCGTCGATCGCACCGGCGAACACCCGGAACGCGGTGCCGCGCAGATAGTCGGTCAGCTCGGTCAGCTCGACTCCGTAACGCAGGTCCGGCTTGTCGGAGCCGTACCGGGCCATGGCGTCGTGCCAGGTGATGCGCGGGATCGGCCCGGAGATCTCGTGCCCGGCCAGGTCCTTCCACAGCGTCGAGACGATCGCCTCACCAAGGTCGATCACGTCGTCCTCGGTGACGAAGGACATCTCGATGTCGAGCTGGGTGAACTCGGGCTGCCGGTCGGCGCGGAAGTCCTCGTCGCGGTAGCAGCGGGCAATCTGGTAATACCGCTCCATGCCGCCCACCATCAGCAGCTGCTTGAACAGCTGCGGCGACTGCGGCAGCGCGTACCAGCTGCCGGGCTGCAGCCGCACCGGCACCAGGAAGTCGCGGGCACCCTCGGGCGTCGACCGGGTCAGCGTCGGCGTCTCGATCTCCAGGAAGTCCCGCTCGTGCAGCACACCCCGGGCGAGGTGGCTGGCGCGCGAACGCAGCCGCAGCGCGTTCGCCGGGCCACTGCGGCGCAGGTCCAGGTAGCGGTACTTGAGCCGGATGTCGTCGCCGGCCTCGACCTGGTCGTCCACCGGCAGCGGCAGCGGCGCCGCCTCGGAGAGCACCTCCAGCTCGGTGACGGTCACCTCGACCTCACCGGTGGGCAGCTCCGGGTTCTCGTTGCCGGCCGGCCGGCGGGTCACCTCGCCGACGACCTTCACGCAGAACTCGTTGCGCAGCGCGTGCGCGTCCTCCTCGCGGAACACCACCTGGACGACGCCGGAACCGTCGCGCAGGTCGACGAAGATGACCCCGCCGTGGTCGCGTCGGCGGGCCACCCAGCCGGCGAGCGTCACCGTCGAGCCGGCGTCCGCGGCGCGCAGGCTTCCGGCATTGTGGGTACGGATCACGGCTGGCAACTCCTCATCGTGGAACAGTCCTCACCCGCATTCTGTCAGGGGTGGCCGTCCCGCCTCCGGGGCACCCGGCAGGCCGGCGCGATTCGCTGGTGGGGTGGACCGGCGAACCCGGGTCAGCCGGCAGTCGTGCCGGTTAACGTGGCGAAATGCGCGCCGTACCGAACTGGGCCGTCGCCACCGCGGCGGCCGCACCCCTGCTGTTGGTGACCGGTTGGACGGTCGCGCAGGCCCGGCAACCCGCCGGGTACGACCCGATCCGGGACACCATCAGCGAGCTGGCGGGGCAGGACGCCACCGACGCCTGGATCATGGTTGGTGCCCTGGTGCTGCTCGGCTGCTGCTATCTGGCGGTCGCTGCCGTGTTGCACGCGGCCGGATTGCCCAGCCGTTTCCTGCTGGCAGTCGGTGGGGTGGCGACCATCGCGCTTGTCGCGTTTCCCCGGCCGCCGGTCGGTGGTTCGCTCAGCCACGGCATCGCGGCGACGGTGGCCGTCCTCGCCCTGGCGCTGTGGCCGGCCGGCTCGGCGTTGCGGCTGCCCCGCGGCCCGGACGCCACGCACCCGGACGCCGCGCAGCTGCCGTGGGCGTTCCGCCGCACCGTGGGGCTCGGTGCCACGCTCGTGCTGCTCGCCCTCTTCGGGTGGAGCGCGTTCGAGGTGACCAGTGGGTCCCGCACCGGGTTGGCCGAGCGGGTGACGGCGGTAGCCGTGTCGCTCTGGCCGTTGCTGGCGGTCCTCTCGGCCCGCCGAGCGCACGTCGCCTGGGCCACCAGAGGCACCACCTCCGTCGGTCCGGCGCTGCCTGGCGTCGTACCCCCGGATCCCCTGCGACCAGCGGACGGGCCCGATCGGCTCGCGTGAGGCGGGCCCCGCGCGCGACGCGGGCCGCCGGAATGATCCGACGGCCCGCGTGCGGTGGATCGATCAGAAGACGCTGACGCCGTAGCGGCTCAGGGCCTCGGTGACGGGCTGGAAGTACGTCGTGCCACCGGTGCGGCAGTTGCCGCTACCACCGGAGGTCATGCCCAGGGCGGTGCCGCCGCTGAACAGCGAGCCGCCGCTGTCGCCCGGCTCGGCGCAGACGTTGGTGCGGATCAGGCCGGAGACCGAACCCTCGGCGTAGTTCACCGTGGCGTTGGTCGCGTTCACCGAACCGCTACGCAGGCCGGTGGTGCTGCCGGAGCGCTGCACCGACTGGCCGACGGAGGCGTTGCCGGAGCCGGTGATGTCCCGGTAGCTGCCGTTGTAGAGGGAGACGTTGCCGGCGGCGTTGGCCGAGTTGCTGTGGCGCACGATGCCGTAGTCGTTGCCCGGGAAGCTGGTGCCGGTACGGGTGCCGATCAGCGCGGTCTGGGCCGAGTTCGAGTACCAGCTGGCCGAGATGTTGGTGCAGTGCCCGGCCGTCAGGAAGTAGTAGGTGCTGCCGCTGCGCACGTTGAAGCCGAGCGAGCAGCGCCCGCCCCCACCGGCGTAGATGGCCTGGCCACCGGAGATCCGGGTGCTCAGCACGCCGGCCTCGGCCTCGACCCGGACCGCGCCGTTGGCCCGCGCGGCGGCAGCCTTGACCCGCTCCAGCTTGGCGCCGGTGACGGTGCTGTCGACGGAGACGACAACCTGGTTGGTGACCGGGTCGCTCCACCAGGCGGTGCCCGGGATCTTGGCGGAGCGCTCCAGGTCGGCGGTGGCCCGGTTGAGCTCGGCGGCACCGCGGGTGACGTAACGGACGACAGCGCCGGCCTTGCTCGCCTTGCTGGCGGCAGCCGCGTCGGTCACCGTGACGACGGACCTTCCGCTGGCGTCGATGTACGAGCCGGCGGAGCGGTCGCCGAGTTCCGCGGAGAGCGCGGCGGCGGCGTCGGGCGAGGCGGCGGGAGCGGCCTGGGCGGGTGCGCCGATGAGCGCGCCGACGACCAGGCTTCCGGAAACGGCGACTGTGGCCGCAACGCGGAATGAGGACCTCGTGGGTCGCATGTAACAAACCTCCTGGGCGGGGGAGCGGGTCTCGCCGAGGTCGGCTGACCCGATGGCAACCCGGCCGATCTGGGGAAACCGGCCGAATGAAGTGAAGTATTCACATACTTAAGATCCTTAACAAGACTTGGTTCCGCCCGGATTAGCCGATCTTGGCCGGCCACATCGCCGCAACACCCCTGACACGTTGACGAACAAGCACCGTCACACCGAATCGGCCAACGGAACGGACTCTCGTCGATGTCTTGGACGGGTGCGGGTGCCGCGCGTCAGGGGGTACGGCGGCGGGCGCCTGGACCCGGGCGGGGCACCACGTCGCGCACCTGACCCACCTCGTGCCCGTCGGCACATCGCAGCTCGACGCGCACCTGGGCTCCGCAGTCGCGATGACCCACGCTCACGGGCGAGCCCTCCGCGTCCGCGAGGTACCGGTCGCCCCACCCGAGCACGGCGACCAGCACCGGCCACAGGTCCAGGCCCTTCTCCGTCAGCCGGTACTCGTGGCGCAGCCGGCTGCCCGGCTCCCGGTACGGCTCGCGACTCAGCACGCCCTGCTGCACCAGGGTGGTCAGTCGGTTGGTCAGCACCTGACGCGGAATGCCGGTGCGCACCCGCATGTCGTCGAAGCGGCGTACGCCGGTGAACACCTCGCGGAGCACCACCAGGGTCCACCGCTCACCGAGAACCTCCATCGCGCGGGCGATGGTGCAGTTCTCCACCGACCAGTCCAGTGCCGCGGGTCGCATCCGACCAGGCTAAGTCTCATTGACAGACTCAGCAAGCGGCTGCCAGGCTGCGTCCATGACGCAGACGCAGGAACCGGCGCGCAGCCGTACCTTCACCTGGGCGGACCCGGCGGCCAACGCCGCCCAGGTCGGTCGACGCAGCGGCATCGACATGCTCCGGGCGATGATCGCCGGCGAACTGGCCGCGCCACCGGTGATGCACCTCATCGACATGGCCCGGATGGAAGCCGACGAAGGTCGGGTCGTCGTCGAGCTGACCCCGCAGGAGTTCCACTACAACCCGCTCGGCAGCGTCCACGGTGGCGTCCTCTCGACGCTGCTGGACACCGCTGCGGCATGTGCCGTGCACACCACCCTGCCGGCCGGCGTCGGCTACACCTCGCTGGACCTCAACGTGAAGTTCCTCCGCCCGGTCACGGTCGACAGCGGCACCCTGCGCTGCGAGGGAACGGTGCTGCAACGCGGCCGCCGCACGGCTCTGGCCGAAGCCCGCATCACCGACGCCCGCTCCCGCCTGATCGCCCACGCGACCAGCACCTGCCTACTACTCCCCCAAGAACCCCAACCCTGACCCCTCTGACCCCCCTCCCCCTCCCCCCGCCCCTTCCCGCGTTGATCATGGAGTTATTGCCCTGACACGCCGATGCGAGTGGCAATAACGTCATGATCAACGCGGGAGGGGGCGGGGGTGGGGCGGGGTGGGGGTGGGGGGTAGGGGGCCGGTTGGGGTTAGCGGAGGGAGAGGCGGGCTGCTCGGGCGTCGCGCTTCTCTTCGAAGCGGCTCGCGGCGCGGTCCAGGGTTTCCAGCTGGCTGGCCAGCTGCTCGCGGGCGGCTTCGCCGTCGGCGTCGAGGCCGGTCACGTTGAAGACGTCCCACTGGCGGAGCACCGGCTGCAGCACCTCGTCGCGGTGCTGGCGCAGGTCGTAGATGCCGGCCAGGGCGATCGCCACCGACTTGCGGGCGAAACCGTCGATGCCGCTACCCGGCATCTGGAAGTCGGCCACCACGTCGGCAACGGCCCGCATGGCCTGGCTCGGGGCCAGCTCGAACGCGGCGGCGAGCAGGTTGCGGTAGAAGACCATGTGCAGGTTCTCGTCGGCGGCCACGCGGGCCAGCAGCGCCTCGCAGGCCGGGTCGCCGGTGGCCTTGCCGGTGTTGCGGTGCGAGATCCGGGTGGCCAACTCCTGGAACGAGACGTACGCCAGCGAGTGCAGCACCTCGTCGCCGTGGGCGTTGGTGTAGCCCTCGGACATGTGCGTCATCCGGGCCCGCTCCAACGCCACCGGGTCGACCGCCCGGGTGACGGTCAGGTAGTCGCGGATCGCGACACCGTGCCGACCCTCCTCGGCGGTCCACCGGTGCACCCAGGTACCCCATGCGCCGTCCCGGCCGAACAGGGTGGCGATCTCGTGGTGGTACGAGGGCAGGTTGTCCTCGGTCAGCAGGTTGACGATCAGCGCGGTGCGGGCCACGTCGGGGATGGTGGAGTCCGTCGGCGACCACGCCTCGCCGCCGAGCGGCCCGTCGAAGGTCCGCCCTTCGCTCCACGGCACGTACTCGTGCGGGAACCACTCCTTGGCCAGCGAGAGGTGACGGTCGAGGTTGCGGGCAACCACCGGCTCCAACTCGACGAGGAGCGCGGTCTGGCTCAGTGTGGTGCTCATGGTCACGAGAAACTCCCTACGGTGGCGTAACTTACGCTACCGTAGGTCCCCGCGGCCGTACGCGCCAGTGGGGAGACTCAGCTGACCGCCGGCTTGAGGTCCTCCAGAGGTGGCATCCACTCCTCGGCACCGGCCGTGACCTGCGCACCGGACCGGATGTCCTTCACCTCGTCCGGTGCCCCGTCGGCACCCGGGAACCAGACGTACGGAATGCCACGGCGCTCGGCGTAGCGGATCTGCTTGCCGAACTTCGCCGCGGTCGGCGAGACCTCGGTGGCGATGCCACGCCCCCGCAGCGCCGCCGCGATCCGGCCACTGGCCGGGCGGTGTTCCTCGTCGGCCAACGCCACCAGGACACAGGTGGGCACCGAACGGGAGATGGACAGCTCACCCGCACCGAAGAGCAACCCGAGCAGTCGGGTCACCCCGATCGAGATCCCCACCCCGGGGAACGAGGTGGCGCCGGCGCTGGCCAGGTTGTCGTACCGGCCGCCGGAGCAGATCGAGCCGAACCGCTCGTAGCCGCGCAGCTGGGTCTCGTAGACGGTGCCCGTGTAGTAATCCAGGCCGCGGGCGATGCGCAGGTCGGCCACGCAGAGGCCGGGCGAGTGTTCGGCGGCGGTCTCCACCACCCGGACCAGTTCCTCGAGGCCCTCGTCGAGCAGTGGGTTGCTCACCCCGAGCGCCCGGACGGCGTCGGCGAACGAGGCGTCCGGGGCGGAGATCTCGGCCAGCGCGAGGCACGCCTTGGCCTGGGCCTCGCTCGCCCCGGCGGTCTGGGCCAGCAGGTCGGCCACCTTCGCCGGACCGAGCTTGTCGAGCTTGTCGATCGCCCGCAGCGCCGCCTCCGGGTCGGTCAACCCGATGCCCCGATAGAAGCCCTCGGAGATCTTGCGGTTGTTCACCTGGATCGTCACCGGTGGGATCGGCAGCGACCGCAGGGCGTCCCCGATGACCAGCGGCATCTCCGCCTCGTGGTGCGGCGCCAGGGTGTCCCGGTCGACGATGTCGATGTCGGCCTGGACGAACTCCCGGTAGCGCCCCTCCTGCGGCCGCTCCCCCCGCCACACCTTCTGGATCTGGTAGCGGCGGAACGGGAAGGTGAGCTTGCCGGCGTTCTCCAGCACGTACCGGGCGAACGGCACGGTCAGGTCGAAGTGCAGGCCGAGCTGGTCGTCACCCCCGGCACCCTCGGCGTCGGCGTGCAGCCGCCGAATCACGTAGACCTCCTTCGAGGTCTCGCCCTTGCGCAGCAACTGGTCCAGCGGCTCCACCGCGCGGGTCTCCAGCGGCGCGAAGCCGTACAGCTCGAAGGTGTCCCGGATCTTCCCGAGCACGAACTGCTCGACCATCCGCTGGCCGGGGGTCCACTCCGGGAAACCGGAGATGGGCGTGGGCTTGCTCATCGGCGTACTCCTTGCGGTTCCGCGCCCGCGGCGCGGTGGTGTCGTGGGTCCGCGCGCGGCGCGGAGAAGGTCTAGAGGCCCCGGGTGGGTGCCGCCGGTCGGCCGCCGCCGACCTGCGCCACCTCGATGAGGTACGGGTTGCTGGCGCGCTCGCGGCCGATGGTGGTGCTGGGGCCGTGGCCGGGCAGCACGACGGTGTCGTCGGCCAGCGGGAGGATCTTGTCGCGCAGGCTGGTGAGCATGGCCGGCATGCTCCCGCCCGGCAGGTCGGTGCGGCCGATCGACCCGGCGAAGAGGACGTCACCGGAGAGGCACAGCTCGTCAGCCTCCCAGCTCGAACCGGCACCCGGCAGCCGGAACAGCACCGACCCGCCGGTATGGCCCGGGGCATGGTCGACGGCGATCTCCAGGCCGGCGAGGGTGAGGGTGGCGCCGTCGGTCAGCTCCGCCACGTCATCCGGCTCGGTGTAGCTCAGCCGACCGCCGAAGAGCGCCGTCAGGTCCGCCGAGAGACCCTTGGACGGGTCGGCCAGCATCTCCCGGTCACCCGGGTGCACGTAGGCGGTGATGCCACGCGCACCGCAGACCGGCGCGACCGAGAAGGTGTGGTCGAGGTGGCCGTGGGTGAGCAGCACGGCGGCCGGATGCAGGCGGTGCTCGGCGAGTAGCGCGTCGAGCTGGTCGAGCACCCCGATGCCGGGGTCGACCACCACGCACTGCTCCCCCGGCGCGGTGGCGACCACGTAGCAGTTGGTGCCGAAGGCGTCCGCGGGAAAGCCGGCCACGAGCACGGGCGCTGTCCTTTCCGTCGAGCAGCTGTCGTCTCCCGAGCAGCCTAACGGGCGTGCCGAGCGAGTTTGCCGCGTCCGTCCCTCGCGCCCCGCGGAGCACAGTGACAACGCCCGATAAGCGCTGCTCGGGACGGGGTGGACCTCGTACACCACATTCTCAGTCGCTAGCCGTACACTCTGGCGGGCGTGTGGCGCGGCACACGTGACGCCAGGACGGGCCGGGACGCCCGGCCGCCGGCGACGACCAGGTAGAGGAAAGGGGAGCACGGGTGGCTTCCAGCAGGGACCGGCAGCGCAAACTGGCGCGTGCCAAGCTCGACCGGCAGTTGGCTCGCCGGGCCGCCGCCACGCGGCGCCGTCGGCAGATCCAGGCCGGTGTCGGTGCCGCCCTGATCCTCGTGTTGGTCGTGGCGGGCTCGGCCTGGGCGCTCGGGGCGTTCGACTCCGACCAGAAGCAGAACACGGCCGCGGAGGAAACCTGCCTCTGGACGCCGCAGGACGCGACGGCCAACACCAACCTCAAGGACGTCGGCACGCCGGCGACCAAGGATCTGCCCACCGAGGGCACGCGGGCGATGACCGTGACCACCAACCAGGGCGCGCCGATCACCGCGGAGCTGAGCCTGACCAACTCGCCCTGTGCGGCGGCGAGCATCGCCCACCTGGCGAGCCGGTCGTTCTACGACAACACCAAGTGCCACGAGATCACCGCCGACGGCGCGCTGCGCTGCGGCGACCCGAGCGGCACCGGCCTCGGTGGGCCGACCTACTCGTTCTACGACGAGGAGCTGCCGACCGTGCCGTCGGCGTCACCGTCGGCCAGCCCGGCCCCCGGCCAGCCGCCGACGTACCCGAAGGGCACCGTGGCGATGATCGCCAACCCGCCGGGCAACAACGGCAGCCAGTTCCTGATCTTCTTCAAGGACTTCACCACCACCGACCCGAAGTACCCGGTCATCGGCCGGGTGACCGGCGGGCTCGACGTGGTGGAAAAAATCGGCGCCCTGCCGACCGTGGACAATGGGACCGGGGCCAAGGTCAAGCCCAGCACCGACGTGACGATCCAGACCCTGACCGTCGGTGAGCCGGTCACCGGTGCGGCACCGGCACCGTCGGCCTCCGGCGCCCCGGCCAGCAGCCCGAGCGCCGGCTGACCGGCCGCCACCACCCACCCAGAAGCGGCACCCAGCAGCAGACAGCCAGGAGGATCCAGGCGTGACGTCCACCAGAGAGCGGCAGCGCGCGGCGGCACGCGCCCGGCTCGAGAAGGAGATGGCCGAGCGCGCGGGCAAGGCCCGCAAGCGTCGGCAGACGCAGGCGATCATCAGCGCGGGCGCCGTTCTGGTGCTCGTGGTCGCCGGCACCGTCTGGCTGGCGGTGACCCTCGGCGGCGACGACGACGACAAGCCCGCCACCAACACCGCGGCGGCCGGCGCCTCCGAGTGCGTGTACAACGCGCTGCCCACGGACCAGCGGCCCCCGCAGATCAAGGACGTCGGGCTGCCCAGCAACGAGCAGTCCGGCACCGGCGTGCAGACCATGACGATCGACACCAACCTGGGCCCGATCACCGCCAAGGTCGACCGGTCGTTGGTGCCCTGCACGGCGGGCAGCTTCAGCTACCTCGCGGAGAAGAACTTCTTCGACAACACCAAGTGCCACCGCCTCGTGACCGAGGGCATCAAGGTGTTGCAGTGCGGT
Organism: Micromonospora luteifusca; assembly: GCF_016907275.1. Classification (NCBI taxonomy): domain Bacteria; kingdom Bacillati; phylum Actinomycetota; class Actinomycetes; order Micromonosporales; family Micromonosporaceae; genus Micromonospora; species Micromonospora luteifusca. The sequence goes on along the minus strand of NZ_JAFBBP010000001.1, from coordinate 5,517,330 downwards.
GACCCGAGCGCCACCGGCAACGGCTGGCGGGACACCGACGGCCAGGGCGGCCCGAGCTACCGCCTGCCCGAGGAGAACCTGCCCACCGACAAGCGCCCGCCGTACCCGGAGGGTGTCATCGCGATGGCCAACTCCGGCCAGCCGGGCAGCACCGGCAGCCAGTTCTTCATCGTCTACGGCGATTCGCCGCTGGACCCCGCGTACACGGTCCTCGGCACCATCACCGGTGGCCTGGACATCGTCAAGGACGTGGCCAAGGCCGGCGACGACGGGGCGTTCGCCCAGCAGGCCGGTGGTGGCCACCCGAAGAAGGAGGTCGTCATCAAGGACCTCGCGATGAGCGCGCCGCAGGGCTGACGCCCGAGCAGACGACGAAGCGCCCGCCGGCTGAGCCGGCGGGCGCTTCCGTGTCCGAGGTGCGCGGGGTGGGGAGGGGTCAGGCGCCAGAGGTGACGCGGTACGCGTCGAAGACGCCGTCGACCTTGCGGACCGTGGCAAGCAGGTGGCCCAGGTGCTTCGGGTCGGCCATCTCGAAGCTGAACCGGCTCACCGCCACCCGGTCGCGGGTGGTGGTGACGGTGGCGGAGAGGATGTTGACCCGCTCGTCGGAGAGCACCCGGGTGACGTCGGCCAGCAGCTTGTGCCGGTCCAGTGCCTCGACCTGGATGGCGACCAGGAACGTCGAGGCGGAGGTGAGCTTCCAACTCACCTCGACCACCCGCTCGCTCTGCGCGCGCAGGTCCTCGGCGTTGGCGCAGTCGTCGCGGTGCACGCTCACACCGCCGGAGCGGGTGACGAAACCGAACACCGAATCCGGTGGGACCGGGGTGCAGCAGCGGGCCAGCTTGATCCAGACGTCGCTGACGCCCCGGACCACGACACCGGGGTCGTTGCTGCTCTGCCGACTACGCGGAGGCCGGGTGGCGACGGCGGTCTCGGCGATGTCCTCCGCCGCGCCCTCCTCGCCGCCGTACGCGGCCATCAGCTTCTGCACCACCGACTGCGCGGAGACCTGACTGTCGCCGACCGCCGCGTAGAGCGAGGCCACGTCGGCCAGGTGCAGGTCCCGGGCGATCGACATGAGAGCGTCGGAGGTGAGCATCCGCTGCAACGGCATGCCCTGCTTACGCATCGCCTTGACGATCGCGTCCTTGCCGGCCTCGATCGCCTCCTCGCGCCGCTCCTTGTTGAAGTACTGGCGGATCTTCGTCCGGGCGCGGGGGCTCTTGACGAAGCCCAGCCAGTCCTGAGTCGGGCCGGCGGTCTCGGACTTCGAGGTGAAGATCTCGATCACGTCGCCGTTGGACAGCGTCGACTCCAACGGCACCAACTTGCCGTTGACCCGCGCCCCGATGCACTTGTGCCCCACCTCGGTGTGCACCGCGTACGCGAAGTCCACAGGCGTCGACCCGGTCGGCAGCGGGATGACGTCACCCTTCGGGGTGAAGACGTACACCTCCTGGCTGGACAGGTCGAAGCGCAGCGCGTCCAGGAACTCGCTCGGGTCGGCCGCCTCCCGCTGCCAGTCGAGCAACTGCCGCAGCCAGGTCATCTCGTCGATGTGCGCCGGCGGGCCGACGATCTGGGTGCCCTTGTGCTCCTTGTACTTCCAGTGCGCGGCGATGCCGAACTCCGCGGTGCGGTGCATCGCGTACGTGCGGATCTGCATCTCCACCGGCTTGCCGGTGGGCCCGATGACCGTCGTGTGCAACGACTGGTACATGTTGAACTTGGGCATCGCGATGTAGTCCTTGAAGCGGCCCGGCACCGGCTGCCAGTTGGCGTGGATCACACCCAGCGCCGCGTAGCAGTCGCGCACCGTGTCGACCAGGATCCGTACGCCCACCAGGTCGTAGATGTCGTTGAAGTCACGACCCCGCACGATCATCTTCTGGTAGATCGAGTAGAGGTGCTTCGGCCGCCCCGTGGTCTCCGCCTTGATCTTGGCGGCCTTCAGGTCGGTCTGCACCTTCTGCGTCACCTGCCGCAGCAACGCCTCACGCTGCGGCTGGTGCTCCCCGATCAGCCGGTTGATCTCCTCGTAGCGCTTCGGGAACAACGTGCCGAAGGAGAGATCCTCCAGCTCCCACTTGATCGTGTTCATACCGAGTCGGTGCGCGAGGGGAGCCAGGATCTCCAGTGTCTCCTTGGCCTTCTGCTCCTGCTTGGGGCGAGGCAGGAACGTCAGGGTGCGCATGTTGTGCAACCGGTCGGCCAGCTTGATCACCAGCACCCGCGGGTCCTTGGCCATCGCCACGACCATCTTGCGAATCGTCTCGGCCTTGGCCGCATCGCCGAGCTTGACCTTGTCCAGCTTCGTGACGCCGTCGACCAGCAGGGCGACCTCGCCACCGAAGTCCGCGCGCATCGCGTCGAGGGTGTATTCGGTGTCCTCGATGGTGTCGTGCAGCAACGCGGCGACCAGCGTGGTGGTGTCCATCCCCAGGTTGCCGAGGATGGTCGCCACCGCGAGCGGGTGGGTGATGTACGGGTCGCCGGACTTGCGGTACTGCCCGGAGTGCCACCGCGCGGCCGTGTCGAAGGCGCGCTGGAGCAGTCGGGCGTCTGCCTTGGGGTGATTGTCACGGTGGCTCGCGATGAGCGGCTCCAGCACCTCGCTGACCTGCGAGGTCTGCCAGGGCGCGTTGAACCGGGCCAGCCGGGCCCGGACCCGCCGGCCGGTGGGCGCGTTGGACAGCCCGAAGCCACCGCTCGGCGACGAATCGACGCCGGCGTCGCTCGGGAACGGCACCACCACCCCATCGGCGCCGGGGGACGCCTCGGCGCTCGGCGGGCCGCTGGTCGGACGCACCGCGCTCTCGCCCGCCGCTTTGCCGGAACCGTTGCCCGTCACCCGGGCCGGCGCGTCGCCTGTCCGGTCGGTCACCGAGCCGTCAGCGTCGCCTGTCGGGTGCACCGTGCCCTCCGCCGGAGGGACGACATCGTGGGACACCGGCCTCCTCACCGCTCGCCGGAAACACACCGACCGAACATCGGCCGGCCTGGTCGCGCGCCGCCGGACGGTGTACCGCCGGCGTCAGCAAAGGGCAATGCTACCCGCACGCACGGTCCCCTGCCGCTCCGCCGGACGGTCGGCGCGAGCTCCGCCCGACGACGCTGGGTCAAACGGTCAGCAGGGTACCGACCGGTTCAAACGGGTCAACAGGACCCCGACCGGTTCAACCCGTCAACAGGGCCCCGACCGGTTCAGACGGTCAACAGAGCATGGACGGATCGCGGGGCCAGCCGCTTCCGCCCGCCCAGGAAGCCGAGCTCCAACAGCACGGTGAAACCGGTGACGGTCCCGCCGGCCCGCTCGACCAGGTCCAGTGTCGCCTCGGCGGTGCCGCCGGTCGCCAGCACGTCGTCGACCACCAGCACCCGGTGCCCGGCGGTGAACGCGTCCTCGTGCACCTCCAGGGTGGCCTCGCCGTATTCGAGGGCGTAGGAGACCGAGTGCGCCGCGCGGGGCAGCTTGCCGGCCTTGCGTACCGGCACCACGCCCACCCCGGCGGCGTACGCGATGGCCGCGGCAACGACGAACCCGCGCGCCTCGATGCCGACCACCACGTCGAAGGTGTCCCGCCCGTGGTACGCGACGATCCCGTCGGTCACCTCACGGAAGGCCTTCCCGTCGGCGAACAACGGCATCAGGTCCTTGAACATGACGCCGGGCTTGGGGAAGTCGGGCACGTCCAGCACCCGGCTGGCCACCAGTCGGGCGGCCTCCGGGCCGCTGTCCCCGCGCGCCGCGGTGCTGTGGGTCTCCGTCACGGCTGTTTCGTTTCCCTTCAACGACGACGGCGTCCGGCACGCACAGCATGCCGGACGCCGTTCGGGTGTTTCCTGGCGGGTCAGCGCCGCTTGGCGCCACCCGGCCGGTTGCCCCCGCCACCCGGGCGACCGCCCCGGGTACCGGTCGGCCGCTTGCCCGCCGGCCGAGCGCCCACCTTGGGAGCGGCACCGGCCAACGCGGCGGCATCCGGGTCGAGCGGCTCATCGGTCGCGTCGGCCGGGGCCGGACCCACGGCGCCCTTCCCGGTGACCTCGCCGCGGGCGAGCGCGCCCCGGCGGGCCAGGACGCGCTTGTTGTGCGCCTGGATCCGCGGGTCGTAGTTCTTCAGCAGTGCCAGCAGCGGCGTGGCCACCAGGATGGAGGTGAGGAACGCGACCGCCATACCGACGAACAGCACCAGGCCGAGGTCCTTCAGCGTGCCGGCGCCGAGCAGGCCGGCACCGATGAAGAGCAGACCACCGACCGGCAGCAGGGCGACCACCGAGGTGTTCAGTGACCGCATCAGGCTCTGGTTGACGGCCAGGTTGGCCGCCTCGCCGTACGTCTGGTTGTTGTTGGCGGTGATGCCCCGGGTGTTCTCCTGGACCTTGTCGAAGACCACCACCACGTCGTAGAGCGCGAAGCCCAGGATCGTGAGGAAACCGATGATCGTCGACGGGGTGACCTCGAAGCCGACCAACGAGTAGATGCCGGCGGTGAGGATCAGGTTCGTGAACAGTGACGCGACCGCGGCGACCGCCATCCGCCACTCGAAACGCAGGATCAGGTAGACCATCACCAGCGCGATGAAGATGACCAGACCGAGCAAGGCCCGCGAGGTGACCTGGCTGCCCCACGCCTCGCTGACCTGGTTGCCGCTGATCTGGTCCGCGTTGATGCCGAGGTCCTCGGCGATCTGACCCTTGACCGCGGTGGTCTGGTCGGCGCTGAGCTGCGGAGTGCGCAGCTCGTAGGTGTCGCCGCCGGTGCCGCCGACCTTCTGTGCGGTGGCCACCTCGATGCCGGTGTTCTGGGCGGCGAGGGCGGAGTTGACCTCCCGCTCGGCGTCCTCCAGGGTGCCGACGCTGGCCGGCACCTGGAACGAGTTGCCACCGGCGAACTCGATGCCGAGGCTGAAGCCGCGCAGCCCGAAGCTGAGGAGCGCGATCAGGATCAGGACGCCGGCGACGCTGAACCAGAGCTTGCGGCGGCCGACGACGTTGAGACCAGCCTCGCCGTTGTAGAGGCGGCTCGCCAGACCGTTTTGAGCCATCTCAGGCCTCCTTGGCGCGCGGGTTACGGGGCTGAGTCTGCTGCTGGTTACGGGCCGGAAGCGCCCGACCCAGACCGCTGACCCGCGGGGACAGGAACGCCCGGGTCCGGGCGAACATCGTCATGATCGGGTGCCGGAAGAGGAAGACCACGACCAGGTCCAGCACGGTGGCCAGACCGAGGGCGAAGGCGAAGCCCTTGACCGTGCCGACCGAGACCACGTAGAGCACCACCGCGGAGAGCAGGGTGATCGCGTTGGCCGAGATGATCGTCCGGCGGGCCCGGATCCAGGCACGGGGCACCGCGCTACGCGGGCTGCGCCCCTCCCGGATCTCGTCCTTCAACCGTTCGAAGTAGATGACGAACGAGTCCGCCGCCACACCTAGCGAGACGATCATGCCGGCGATGCCGGCGAGGGTGAGCGTGAAGCCGATCTGCCGGCCGAGCACCACCAGCGCGCCGAAGACCAGCAGCGCGGAGAGGATGAGGCTCAGGAAGATCACCGAGCCGAGCAGCCGGTAGTAGAAGAACGCGTAGATGATGACCAGCAGCATGCCGATGCCGGCCGCGAGCAGACCCGCCCGCAGGTGGCTGGCGCCCAGGGTGGCGGTGACGTTCTGCGACTCCTGCGGCTCGAAGGTCACCGGCAGCGCGCCGTAGCGGAGCTGGCTGGCCAGCGCGCTGGCGTCCTTCTGGGTGAAGTTGCCGGTGATCTGGGAATTGCCGGTCAGCACGCCCTGGATCTCCGGCGAGGAGACGATCTCGTTGTCGAGCACCACGGCCACCCGGCACTTGCCGTCCTGACCCAGCGCGGTCGCGTCGCAGGCCTGACCCTCGTTGTTGAACGCCTCACGGGTCAGCGCGGTCCACTTGCCCTGGCCATCGCCCGAGAAGTCCAGGCTGACCACCCAGGAGTTGGTCTGGTCGAGCACCGCGTCGGCGTCGTCCACGTCGGTGCCCTCGACCTTGGCCTGGTCGAGCAGGTACTTGGAGGCGCCGTCCTCGCAGGAGACGACCTGCTGCTTCGGGTCGGAGATCGACGCCGGGGGGCGCTTGTCGAGCTGCGCACAGCCGATGGTCGGCACGTTGAACTGCATCTGCGCCGGCAGCACCGCGACCTCTTGCGGCGACAGCGTGCCGAACGGCTTGAGCTTGTCAGCCAGCGACGGGTCGGCGGTCAGGTCGGCGGGGGCCTGCAGCCCGGTCGCGGCCTGCCAGGCCGGGGCGCCGACCTTCTGCTCGACGGCCTTGCGCTGCTCCTCGATGCTGGCCGGCACCGGCTCTTCGCTGGCGCTGGGCGCGGCGCTCGGCGTGGCCGAGGCGGACGCGGAAGGGGTCGGCGTGGCGCTGGGCGACGCCGGGGCCATCCCGCCCTGACCGCCGCTGGGCGACGAGGTCACCTTCGGCGCGGCGCTGCCGGACGGAGTCGGAGTGGCGCTGCCGGACGGGGCCGGGCTGCCCGACGGGGCCGGCGTCGCGGCCGGCGGCGGCACGGCGGCCGTTCCGCTGCCGTCGGCACCCTTGAGCACCTTGCGGAAGCGCAACTCGGCGGCGCTGCCCACGTCGGTGAGGTCCCGGTTTTCACCGGGCAGGGAGATGACGATGTTCCGGTTGCCCTCGGTGACCACCTCGGCCTCGGCCACGCCGAACGCGTTGACCCGGCTTTCGATGATCTGGCGGGCCTCCTCGAGGTTCTCCGCCGTCGGAGGCTTGCCGTCGACGCTGTTGGTCGCCTCCAGTGTCATCCGGGTGCCGCCGATGAGGTCCAGGCCGAGCTTGGGCTCGAGCCGGTCCTTCAAGCTGCCGCTGGCACCAGAGAAGAACACCAGAAGATAGAGGACCACGAAGATGAACCCGAGCACGGCGAGCTGCCGCCCGGGGCGCATCTGTCCCTGAGGTGGTGCCACGGCTGTCCTGTCTCCCTGTACGGTCGCGCCGCTGTGCGCAGCGGCGGCGGTGTCGGGCCGGGGGTCCCGGCCGACGGGTCTGACCTGAGCCGACGAGATGCCGACACGAGGACCGGACACACCGGCGCGGAACGCCGACGGTCACGGGATCGTGCCGATGTCCGGCGTCGACCCAACTATCCAGTTTTCACGTCTCGTCCGCTGCCCCGTCGGGCGCGGTGACCCGGAAGCCGGTCGACCGGCCGTACGCCGGTTTTCGCCACCCCCGGGAGAAGGGGTCAGTCCTTGACGGTGTCGGCGTCCTCGGTGACCGGCTCGCTCGGCAGCTCCGCGCGGGTGACCACGCGCGCGATGGCCGGGCGGGCGTAGCGGGTCTGCACGCCCGGAGCGACCTCGATCAGGACGGTGTCGTCCTCGATGCCGGTGACCGTGCCGTAGAGCCCGCCGATGGTCACGACCTCGTCGCCAGGGCCGAGGTTGGACTGCATCGACTCCGCCTCGCGACGGCGCTTCTGCTGGGGCCGGATCATCATGAAATACATGACGCCGAAGAGCAGGGCGATCATCAGAATCGGCGTGAAACCGCCGGCTCCGCTGCCCGCTGCTAAGTACTGCACGGTTACTGACCTTCCCATTGGCCACCTGCCCGGCACATGGGGTGCCGGAGCGGAGGCGGATTCTCACGTCCTGTACAGACCGCGGCGAAGTCTAAACCCTGCACCTGAGAACACCGAATGCGGCACAGATCACGTTCACATCACGGCTGTTCGGTGTCCAAGGAGAACAGATCGGGCACAGCAGGACTATCCGTACCAAAGATACCATTTGGTGGAGTGCGCCCCAGATGGCGCCAGGCGGCCTCGGTGGCCACCCGCCCCCGAGGCGTACGGGCCAGCAGACCCGCGCGGACCAGGAACGGCTCACAGACCTCCTCGACCGTGTCCGGCTGCTCCCCCACCGCCACGGCAAGGGTGGACAGACCCACCGGGCCACCCCGGAACGAATCGACCAGGGCCGTCAGCACCGCGCGGTCCAGCCGATCCAGCCCGAGCGCGTCCACGTCGTACACGATCAATGCGGAACGGGCGGTGTCGAGATCGACCACCCCGTCGGCGCGGACCTCCGCGTAGTCGCGGACCCGGCGCAACAGCCGGTTGGCGATCCGCGGCGTGCCCCGGGACCGACCGGCGATCTCGGTCGCCCCCTCGGGCGTGATCGGCACGCCGAGAATCCGCGCCGAGCGGTGCAACAGCGTCTCCAGATCCGCCGGGGCGTAGAAGTCCAGGTGCGCGACGAAGCCGAACCGGTCCCGCATCGGCCCCGTCAACAGACCCGATCGAGTCGTCGCGCCCACCAGGGTGAACGGCTCGACGTCCAGCGGGATCGCCGTCGCCCCCGGCCCCTTGCCGACCACCACGTCGACCCGGAAGTCCTCCATGGCGCTGTAGAGCAGCTCCTCGGCCGGCCGCGCGATGCGGTGGATCTCGTCGATGAAGAGCACGTCGCCCTCGGCGAGACTGGTCAGGATCGCCGCCAGATCCCCGGAACGCTCGATCGCCGGGCCGCTGGTCACCCGGATGCCCGCGCCCAACTCGGCGGCGACGATGTTGGCCAGACTCGTCTTGCCCAACCCCGGCGGGCCGGAGAGCAGGATGTGATCCGGTGGCGACCCCCGCCGCATCGCGCCCTGCAACAACAGGTCGAGCTGATCGCGCACCCGGTCCTGGGCGATGAACTCGGCCAGCCGCTTCGGCCGCACCGTCACCTCCGCGTCCCGATCCGCGTCGCTGACGTACGCCGAGACAAGCCCGTCGGTCTCGCTCACTGTGCCCTCTTCATTCGCGACTGCGGGGCTCGCAAACCCGACTCACTCCTCGCGCTCATCGTGCCCTCTTCATTCGCGACTGCGGGGCTCGCGGCCGGGCGCTCATCGGGTACGGCCAAGCAGGCGGATGGCCTGCTTGAGCAGGACCGGCACCGGCGGCGTCTCGCCCTCGATCGTCTCCGCCACGGCAGCCACCGCCTGATCGGCCTGACCAGCTGTCCAGCCCAGCCCGACAAGTGCCTGCCGAACCTGGTCGGGCCAGCTTCCACGGGTCACCCCGGTCACGCCGTCGGCGCCGATCGGCACCGGGCCGATCCGGTCACGCAGCTCCAGCACCAGGCGTTCGGCGCCCTTCTTGCCGATCCCGGGCACCCGGGTCAGCGCGGCCGTGTCAGCGTTGGCGATCGCCTTGCGCACCGCGTCCGGGGTGTGCACCGCCAGCACCGCCTGCGCCAACCGCGGACCCACCCCGCTGGCCGTCTGGAGCAACTCGAACAGTGACTTGGCGTCGTCGTCGGCGAAGCCGTAGAGAGTCAGCGAATCTTCCCGCACGATCAGGCTGGTGGCGAGCCGGGCGACCTGGCCGACCCGCAGCTCCGCGAGGGTCCCCGGGGCACAGTGCACGGCGAGGCCGACACCGCCGACCTCGATCACGGCCTGATCCGGACCCGTCGCGGTCACCGTGCCGCGCACGCTGGCGATCATCGTGCTCCTCCTCGTCGTGCCCGGTCGGCTGCCGCGGCCAGCTTGGAGCGGGTCCCACCGCGCCACACATGGCAGATGGCCAGGGCGAGCGCGTCGGCGGCGTCGGCCGGCTTCGGTGGCTCGGCCAGCCGCAACAGCCTCGTCACCATGGCGGTCACCTGCGCCTTGTCGGCCTGACCGGACCCGGTCACGGCCGCCTTCACCTCACTCGGGGTGTACGTCTGCACCGGCAACCCGGCACGCGCCCCGGCCAACACGGCAATGCCGCTGGCCTGCGCGGTGCCCATCACCGTGCGCACATTGTGCTGGCTGAACACCCGCTCGACGGCGACGCTCTCCGGCTGGTGCTCGGCGACGAGGTCGGTCAGCGACCGGTCCAGGTGCAGCAGGCGCAGCGACAGGTCGTCGGCCGGGTCGGTGTAGACCACGTAGTAGGCGATCAGAGTGCAGGGACGACCGGGCACACCCTCGACCACGCCCACCCCGCACCGAGTCAACCCCGGGTCCACCCCCAACACCCGCACGCCGCACCCTCCCCCACCGTCAGCAGTACGTGTGTTCGACACCCTAACTGCCGCCCTTCCCACCGGCCCCACGGGACACGCCCTCACCCTCCGAGGGGCGCCCGCGCACCCTCACGCCCTGTAGAGCATCAGCGCCCCGTGTGGCGTCAAAGGCCGGGGCGGGAGCGGGAACGTGGGCGGGAGCGGGGCAGGGCGGGGCGAGCGCGACGTTGCGGGCGCCGCGCCACACGCCGCTCCATGGCCATGGCCCGCGCACTTTTGGTGAAGTTGCTGCCTCAGCGCGCCGTGAGGCAGCAACTTCACCGAAAGTGCGCGGATCTTGACCGGGGAAGGTCGGCCGGGGCGGCCAGCCCGAGGCGGCAGGCGGGCAAGGTGCGGGGGCCGACGGCCGGTGGGTGCCGGCGGGGGCGGCAGTGGGCGGGCGCGAGTGCGGGTGGGCGCGAGTGCGGGTGGGCGGGGGTGTGGGTGGGCGGGGGTGTGGGTGGGCGGCGGGTGCGGGTGGGGCCACACAGCTTTGGTGCGGAGTATGTGTTGCTGGCCCATGTGCCGGGGAGCACACAGCTCGTAACTTCTTGCGCCATGACGGCAGAACCCGTGGTGGTCCCCCACGTCGTACAGGTCGACCTCGCCGGTCGGACCGCCCTGGTCACCGGGGGCGGTAGCGGCATCGGGCGGGCGTGCGCCCTGCGGCTGGGCGCGGCCGGCGCCAAGGTGCTCGTGGTGGACCGCAACCTGGAGGCGGCCAAGGCGGTGGCCGCGGAGGCTGGCGGCCGGGCCGAGGGCGTCGACCTGTCCGACGCCGCGGCGGTGGACCGCCTCGACGTGGACGTGGACATCGTGGTGAACAACGCGGGGCTCCAGCACGTCGCGCCGGTGCAGGATTTCCCCGTCGAGCGCTTCGAGTACATCCAGCGGGTGATGGTGGAGGCGCCGTTCCTGTTGATCCGCCGAGCGCTGCCACACATGTACGCCCGGGGGTGGGGGCGGATCGTCAACATCTCCTCGGTGCACGGGCTGCGTGCCTCGCCGTACAAGGCGGCCTACGTCACGGCGAAGCATGCCCTGGAGGGGCTGTCGAAGGTGGTCGCGCTGGAGGGTGCCGCGCACGGGGTCACCGCGAACTGCATCAATCCGGCGTACGTGCGCACCGCCCTGGTGGAGAGCCAGATCGCCGACCAGGCGGCCAGTCACGGCATCGGCGAGGACGAGGTGATCGAGAAGATCATGCTGGCCCGAGCCGCGATCAAGCGACTGATCGAACCGGAGGAGGTGGCCGAGTTGCTGGCGTACCTCTGCTCGCCGCCGGCGGCGTTCATCAGCGGCGCGTCGATCGCCCTCGACGGGGGCTGGACGGCCAACTAGTGGGCCTGAGCACAATGTCGACCATGTCATCGCCGGTGGAGTTCCTGGAACTGCTCGCCCGTGAGGCCGCGGCGGTTGAGTTCGAGGGACCGCTGGTGGCCGCGCGGGCTGCCGGGTTGCCGCCGGACCGGCTGGCCGAGCTGGAGCAGGCCAAGACGGTGGCGTTGCGGGTCCGGGCGCTGCTGGAGCGTCGGCGTCGCCGCGAGACCGAGCTGTCCGGCCTGTACGACACGGTCAGCGACCTGGCCGGGCTACGCGACCTGGACGACGTGCTGCGGGCGATCGTGCACCGTGCCCGCAACCTGCTCGGCGCGGACGTGGCGTACATGACGCTCAACGACGACGAGCGCGGCGACACGTACATGCGGGTGACCGACGGGTCGGTCTCGGCCCGTTTCCAGCGGCTGCGCCTGCCGATGGGCGCCGGCCTCGGCGGCCTGGTGGCCCAGTCCGGCGCACCGTACGTGACCGCCAACTACGGCGAGGACGCGCGCTTCCACCACACCGGCGAGATCGACGCCGGGGTCGGGGAGGAGGGGCTGGTGGCGATCCTCGGGGTGCCGCTACGGCTCGGCTCCACCTCGATCGGGGTGCTCTACGCGGCCAACCGTTCGGCCCGGCCGTTCGTCCGGGAGGAGGTGGCGCTGCTGGTCTCGCTCGCCGCGCATGCCGCGGTGGCGATCGACACCGCCCGGCTGCTGACCGAGACCCGCTCGGCGCTGGCGGAGTTGTCGGCGGCGAACACCACCATCCGGGCGCACAGCAGCTCGGTGGAGCGGGCCGCGGCGGCACACGACCGGATGACCGCGCTGGTGTTGCGCGGCGGCGGGGTGGAGGACGTGGCGGCCGCGGTGACGGAGGTGCTGGGCGGTGCGCTGCTGGCGCTGGACGCCGAGGGTCGCCTGCTGGCCCGGGTGGGTGAGATCGACGAGCCCGACCGCGCGGACATCGTCGAGGCGGTGGCCGCGTCCCGGACGGAGGGGCGCAGCGTACGCCGCAGCCCACTCTGGTACGCGGCGGTGGTGGCGGGCGCGGAGAACCTGGGTGCCCTGGTGCTGCGCCCGGACGACGAGTTGGTCGACGCCGACCAGCGGATCCTGGAGCGGGCCGCGCTGGTGACCGCGCTGCTGCTGCTGTTCCGCCGGACGGTCGCCGAGGCGGAGGGGCGGGTCCGCGGCGAGCTGCTGGACGACCTGATCGCCCGCCCCCTGCGGGACACCGACGCGCTGCGCAGCCGGGCTCGCCGGCTCGGGGTGGACCTGGACGCGCCGCACGTGCTGGTGGCGGTGGGCGACGATGCGATCGCCGCGACCGGTTCGGCCCGGCAGCGGGTGCTCTCGTGGGCCACCACGTACGCCTCGGCACGTGGTGGGCTGGCGGCGGCGCGCGACGGTCGGGTGGTGCTGATGCTGCCGGGGCTGGACGCTGGCGGCAGTGCCCGTGCGGTGGCCCGGGATCTGTCCCGGGTGACCGGCCGACCGGTGACCGCCGGGGCGAGTGGCCCGTCGAACGGGCCGGCGGCGCTGGCCGGGACGTTCCACGAGGCGGACCGGTGTCTGACGGCGCTGGGCGCGCTGGGGCGCGCCGGTCAGGGCGCGAGCACGGCGGAGTTGGGCTTCGTCGGGCTGCTGCTGGGCACGGTCGGCGACCGGGGTGAGAAGGACGTGACCCAGTTTCTCAGTGCCACCGTCGGGCCGGTGGTCGACTACGACGCGCGGCGGGGCACGGCTCTGGTGAAGACGCTGGAGGCGTACTTCGGGGTGGGTGGCAGCCTGGCCCGGGCCGCCGAGCAGTTGCACGTGCACGTCAACACGGTGACTCAGCGGTTGGAGCGGGTCGGGCAGCTGCTCGGCGCCGACTGGCAGCGGCCCGAGCGCGCGCTGGAGGTGCAGCTCGCGCTGCGCCTGCACCGGCTGCGCGCCCCGGCCGGCTGACCACCGGCTGGGCGTGGCCGGCCGGCTGACCACCGCCGCCGGCCACGCCCAGCCGACGCCAACCGGCCACGCCCAACCGACGCCGACAGGCCACGCCCGGCCGACCGATGCCAACAGGGCAGGCCGGGCTGATCCTCAGCGGACGCGGATGCCCTCCAGCACGGCGTCGACGACCTGGACGGGCAGGTTCTGCTCGTCCAGCTCCGGGTTCCACTGGAGCACCCGCTGGATCAACATCGGCCCGGTGAGCAGCGCCATCGTCACTTCCAGGTCGATGTCGGGCCGGAGCAGCCCTTCGTCGATGCCGCGCCTCAGCACCTCGCGCATCAGCTGCCGCCGGGGCGCGATGATGTTCTGGTAGAGCTGGAACTGGTCCGGGCTGCGGTTCACCGCCGGCACCAGGCAGGGCATGATCTTCGCCGCTCGCGGGTCGATGTTCTTGCCGATCGCTCCGACCAGCAGCACCAGGTCGTCGCGGACCGAGTGGCCGGCCGGCTGCGCCATGATGCCCTTGAGTCGGCGCAGGGCGTCCAGCAGCAGCGCGTCCTTGCCGGCCCAGCGGCGGTAGATGGTGGCCTTGCCGACCCCGGCTCGGGCGGCGATCGCCTCGATCGAGAGTGCCTCGACGGTGCTGCCCTCGGCGAGCAGGTCGAGGGTGGCCTCGATGATCGCCTCATCGGCGCGGATGCTCCGCGGTCGACCGGGCGACCGCGGAGCATCAGCAGTGGACGTCATGTCCGACATTGTGCGCGAACCTAGACCGTGCCGGCCAACTCGGGCTCGGCGACCGGCGCCGGTGCGACGACGACCGCCTCCCGACCCGGCATCCAGCGCAGCACCACGATGATGCCGAGCGCGGCGATCACCGCGGAGAGCGCGGCCGCCCAGTGCATGGCGGTGACGAAGGCGTCGTTGGCCGCCGAGATCAGCGCCGGTGCCGCCGGCCCGAGCTGGCCCGCCGCCGCGTACGCCCCGGAGATCGACTCGTTGGCCGCGTCGTGGGCCTGCGCGGGCAGGCCGGTCAACGCGTCGCCGATGTCGCTGCGGTAGACCGCCGAGAGCACCGAGCCGAGGATCGCCACGCCGAGCGCGCCGGCCACCTGACGCACGGTGTTGCTGACCGCGGAGCCCACGCCGGCCTTTTCCCGGGGCAGCGCCGACATGATCGACTCGGTGGCCGGGGGCATGATGTTGGCCATTCCAGTGCCCTGGATGAGGAAGACGAGCAGCACGATCCAGATCGGGGTGGACGCGCCGATGAAGACGAACGCGGCGAGCGACACCACGGTCAGGAGCAGCCCGACGGTGGCGACGGCCCGGCCGCCGTAGCGGCGGACCATCGCGGCGCTGCGCGGCGCGAAGATCAGCTGCGCGCCGGCGAAGGGCAGGAACAGCAGACCGGTCTGCAGCGGGCTGTAGCCACGCACCAGTTGCAGGTAGAACGAGCCGAAGAACATCGAGCCCATCGCGGCGAAGAAGACCAGGCCGACGATGGCGACCGGCGCGGCGAAGTGGGGCACCTTGAAGAGCCGGACGTCCAGCGACGGGTGGTCGCTGCTCCGCTCGTGCTGCACGAACCAGGCCAGCACCGCGATGCCGACCAGGATCGATCCCCAGGCCAGCGGGCGGCCGAAGCCGTGCTCGCCGCCGTCGATGATGCCGTAGGAGAGGGAGACCAGGCCGACCACGGAGAGCAGGACGCCGAGCATGTCGATGCGGCCCGGCCGCGGGTCACGCGACTCGGGGACCAGCAGTGCGACCAGGACCACGCCGGCGATGACCACCGGCACGTTGATCAGGAAGACCGAGCCCCACCAGAAGTGCTCCAGCAGCGCGCCACCGAGGATCGGGCCGATCGCCACCGCGAGGCCGACCGCGCCGGCCCAGACGCCGATCGCCCGGCCGCGCTCCCGCGGGTCGAAGACGTTCGAGATGATCGACAGCGTCACCGGCATGATGGCCGCGCCACCGACGCCCATCAGGGCGCGGGCCGCGATGAGCTGGCCGGGGCCCTGGGAGTACGCGGAGAGCAGCGACGCCAGGCCGAACAGCGCCAGCCCGACCATCAGGAAGCGCTTACGGCCGACGCGGTCGCCGAGCACCCCGAAGGTGAACAGCAGCCCGGCGAAGACCAGCGTGTAGGAGTTGATGGCCCACTCCAGCTGGCCCTGGGTGGCGCCGAGGCCGTGTACCGGGTCGGCCAGGGTGCGCAGGGCGACGTTGAGAATCGTGTTGTCGAGGACGACCACGAGGAGGCTGATCACCAGCACCCCGAGGATCGCCCACCTCCTCGGGTGGCCCGTGTTGTTGTGCAGCTCCATGCCTGGTTTTCCCCCCACGCTTTCACCCGCCACGCAATACGATACGGGTCAGACTCGTAACGCGAATCAGCGTACGGGGCGGATTAACGATACGGGACCGATCCGTATCGTATGTGGTGGGCATCACGCTCCGGCGCGACGGCCAGGCAGGCGGCGACGGCGTCCGGCAGCGTGCCGAGGTGGCCCGCCCGCCCGGTGAGCGGCTCGATCCAGCCCGGCCCCGCGCCGTACACCCGCAGGAGCGGGAAGTCCCGGGCGAAGCGCACCAGGCGGTACGCGCGGCCGGTGAGCGGCGTCTGCGACCAGAGCACGACGGTGTGCGGGCGTGCCCGGTACACCGCGCTGGTCAGCGCGGACCAGGGCAGCGCGGGGCCGAGATTCAGACAACCGCGGCCCTGCTCGCGCAGCGCGGCGGTGAGCGCGTGCAGACCGAGGCAGTGCGCCTCCTTCTCGGCGCCGGCCAGCAGCACCCCGCCGGTGGGCAGGGGCCGGCCGGGCTCCCGGCGGTACACGTCCAACCCGACCCGGACACCCTCGCAGAGGGCATGCTCGACGGCGACCTCGGTCGCGCCGTGCCCCGACAGACGGGCCAGCAACGGACGGCAGACCTGCCCCCAGAGCGCCGGCACGCCCCAGGTGTCGGCCAACTCCAGCACCAGCGTGGCGACGGCGTTGGCGTCCAGGTCCTCGGCGGCCAGCGACACCTGCTTGTGCGCGATCTCCACGGCCTCCGCCGGCATCGGCTCGGTCAGCACCAGACGTACCCCCGGGTAGACATTCCCTACCCGGGGGTTCGCTGAAACGGCGCGCGGCGGATGCGCCGTCGTGAGATTTACCGGCGGCGGGCCGCCAGCCGATGGGCCAGCGCGGCGACGCTGCCCCAGATGCCGCGCCGGAACAGCACCACGACGAGAACGAAGATGCCGCCGGTCACCAGGCCGATCGCCTCGAACCCGGAGAAGGACAGCCAGTCCTCCAGCCGGACCACGATGCCGGCGCCGAGGACCCCACCCCAGAGGGTGCCGATCCCGCCGAGCACCACCACGATGACCGCCTTGCCGGAGGTGGTCCAGTGCAGCACGTCCAGCGAGACGAACCGGTGGCCGACCGCGAACAGCCCGCCGCCGAGGCCGGCGATGAACCCGGAGAGCACGAACGCGGTGAGCTTGTAGCGGTGCACCGGGTAACCCAGCGCCCGCGCCCGGGCCGGGTTGTCCCGGATGCCGACCAGCACCCGACCGAACGGCGAGTGCACGATCCGCCACGCGGCAGCCAGCCCGAGCAGCACGATCGGGAGGATCGCGTAATAGAAGAAGTAGTCGTCGGTCAGATCCAGGCCGAAGAACGAACGGGGCACCCCCTGGAGACCGTTCTCACCCTGGGTGACCGAGCGCCACTCGTTGGCCACGTAGTAGACCATCTGGGCGAAGGCCAGGGTCACCATGGCGAAGTAGATGCCGGTCCGCTTCACCGCCAGGTAGCCGATCGGCACCGCGAGGACGGCCGCGGCGAGCGCGCCGGCCAGCACCGCGAGCGGGAACGGCAGGCCCGCGTGGATGGCCACCAGGCCGGTGACGTACGCCGAGGTGCCCCAGAACGCGGCGTGACCGAAGGACATCAGCCCGGTGAAGCCGAGCAGCAGGTCCACCGCCACGGCGAACAACGCCCAGCAGAGGATGTCCACCGCGACCGCCGGATAGAGGCCGTTGGGCAGCCACGCCGCGACGGCCAACCCGACGGCGAGCAGCGCGTACCGCACCCAGCCGGGGGCCTGAGCCACGGCGATCAGCCCGGACGACGGCGTCGAACGGGACGCGTCGGCGGGAGTGTCCACGGTGCTGGTCATGCGGGGGCCTCCTCACGACCGAACAGACCGGCCGGGCGCCAGAGCAGCACGCCGGCCATCACGATGAAGACGATGGTCTGGGAGACGATCGGGAAGTTGGACAGGTACGACTCGCCCCACGCCTGCACCAGACCGATGCCGAAACCCGCGGCGACCGAACCGAAGATCGAGCCCAGCCCACCGATCACGACCACCGCGAACACCACGATGATCAGGTCTGCTCCCATCAGCGGGTTCACGGCGCGCATCGGCGCGGCCAGCACCCCGGCGAGACCGGCCAACCCGATGCCGAAACCGAAGACCGGGGTCACCCAGCGCCCGACGTCGATGCCGAGCGCGCGGGTCAGGTCGGGCCGCTCGGTGGCCGCGCGGACCACCATGCCGATCCGGGTCCGGGTCAGCGCCCACCACACCGCGACGCAGAGCAGCACCGTGAAGCCGAGGATGAACACCCGGTACGTCGGAAAGTCGAAGAGCCCGAAGTCGACCGACCCGCTCAGCAGCGACGGGGTGGCGTACGGGCTGGACTGCACGCCGTAGCGCAGCTTCACCAGGTCCTGCAGGATCAGCGTCAGCCCGAAGGTGAGCAGGAAGTTGTAGAGCGGGTCGAGTTTGGTCAGCCGGTGGATCACGGCGCGTTCCAGCGCCATGCCGAGCAGGCCCAACCCCACCGGCATGATCACCAGGGCTGCCCAGAACGGCACACCCGCCTCGGTGAGCAGCACGTACGCCCCGAACGCGCCGAGCATGTAGAACGCCCCGTGCGCGAAGTTGACCACCCGAAGCATGCCGAAGATGACCGCGAGCCCGAGGGCGAGCAGGGCGTAGAACGCCCCGCTCACCAACCCGTTGAAGGTGTTCTGCGCGAATCCGGTCATAGCTTGCAGTCCGCCGAGGGCGTCCGGAACGCCTCCGCGGCGGGGATCGTCTTGAGCACCTTCACGTAGTCCCACGGCTCGGTGACCTCGGACTGCGGCTTCACCTGGGCCAGGTACGCGTCGTGCACCACCCGGTGGTCCTCGGCGCGGATCTTGCCGTTGCGCAGGAAGACGTCCTCGACCGTCTTGCCCTCCAGGCCCTTGACCACGGCGTCCGCGTCGTCCGTTCCGGCGGCCTGCACCGCCTCCAGGTACTGCCACGCCGCGGAGTAGTTGGCCGCGTGCGCGAAGGTCGGCCGGGTGCCGGCCTTCTGCTGGAAGCGGTCGGCGAACTCCCGGTTCTTCGCGTCGAAGTTCCAGTACCAGGCGTCGGTGTACGTGGTGCCCGCCAACGCGGCCGGGGTGAGCGAGTGAATGTCGGTGAGGAACATCAGCCCCACCGCCAGGTCGACGCCCTTGTCGCGCAGCTTGAACTCGTTGTACTGCTTCACCACGTTGACCAGCTCCGCGCCGGCCTGCATGGTGCCGAGCACGTCCGGCTTCGGGTTCAGGTTCGGTGCCTTGAGCAGGAAGGTGGAGAAGTCGCCGCTGGTGTTCGGGAACGGTGCGCCGTCCCTGCCCACCACCGTGCCGCCGGCCGCCGTGATCGCGGTGGAGAAGCTTTTTTCCATGTCCTGACCGAAGGCGTAGTTCGGGTAGAGGATGTACCAGTTCTTGCCGATCTGCTCGGTGGTCGTCTTCCCGGTGCCGTTGGCCAACATGTACGTGTCGTACGCGTAGTGGAACGTGTACTTGTTGCAGCTCTTGCCGGTCAGATCGGTGGTCGCCGCGCCGATGTTGAAGTAGAGCTTCTTCTTCTCCTTCGCCACGTCGGCCACCTTCAACGCCGCCGACGACGTGGGCACGTCCAGGATCAGGTCGACGCCCTTACGGTCGTACATCTCCTGGGCCTTGGAGTTGGCCACGTCCGGCTTGTTCTGGTGGTCGGCGGTCTCCACGGTGATGTTCCTGGTCACCGCCTTGTCGCCGTATTTCGCGGTGAAGTCGGCGATGGCCATCTCCACCGCCGTCACGGAATTCTTCCCGGACAACTCCGAGTACACCCCGGACTGGTCGTTGAGCACGCCCAGCACGATCTTGTCGCCGGTCAACTTCCCGTCGCCACTCGACTGGGGGCCACCGCCGCCGCAACCGGCGACCAGCACCACCGCGGCCGACGCCGCGGCCACACCCATCGTCCTGCGCATGCCCACTCCATCCATCCCGTGCCTCGTCGCGCGGGTCGTCGTTGGAAAATCAGATCCCGAGGTACGCGAGCAGCTCGCGTTCCCGCGTCCGCACCTCGGAGTTGTCCATCGCCTCGGCGACACGTCCCTCGGCCAGCAGGTAGTGCCGGTCGGCGACACCCGTGGCGAAGTGCAGGTTCTGTTCGACCAGCAGCACGGTCACCCCGTGCCGCTTGGCCTCGCGCAGCAGGTCACCGACCTGCTGCACCAGCAGCGGCGACAGGCCCTCGGTGGGCTCGTCGCAGAGCAGCAGCCGAGCGCCCATCCGCAGCACCCGGGCCAGCGCGAGCATCTGCTGCTCGCCGCCGGAGAGCATGGTGGCCGCGGAGTCACGCCGGGTGTAGAGGGCGGGGAACGCCTCGTACACCCGCTCCAGCGACCACGGATCGGGGCCGACGGTGGGCGGCAGCGTGAGGTTCTCGGTGACGGTCAGCGTGGCGTAACTGCCCCGGTCGTCGGGCACCCAGCCCAACCCGAGCCGGGCCCGTTTGTGGGCCGGCAGCCTGGCGATGTCGCGCCCGTCCAGCTCGACCGTGCCGCGTTGGCCCGAGTGCAGCCCCATCACACAGCGCAGCAGGGTGGACTTGCCGGCGCCGTTGCGCCCGACCAGGGTGACCACCTCACCGGCGCGGACCTGGAGGCTGACCTCGCGCAGCACCTGCGCCTCGCCGTAGGCGGCGGAGAGGTTCTCAATGCGCAGCATCAGCGGCTCCCAGGTAGGCGGTGATCACACGCTCGTCCGTGCGGACCTGCTCGTACGGGCCTTCGACGAGGACCTTGCCGGCCTGCAGCACGGTGACGGTGTCGGCGAGTCGGCCGACCACGCTCATGTTGTGCTCGACCATCACCACGGTCCGGCCCTGGCGGACCCGGCTGATCAGCTCGACGGTGCGGTCGACGTCCTCCATGCCCATCCCGGCGGTCGGCTCGTCGAGCAGCAGCACCTTCGGGTCGAGTGCCAGGGCGATGGCCAGCTCCAGGGCCCGCTTGCGGCCGTACGCCAGCGACTCGGACGGGGCCTGCGCCAGGTCGCCCAGCCCGACCATGGTCAGCAACTCGTCCGCTCGCTCGGTGTAGCGGGCCATCAGCTTCGCCGAACGCCAGAACCGCCAGCCCAGCCCGCTGGGCGACTGCAGGGCCAGTGCCACGTGCTCCCGGGCGGACAGCTGCGGAAAGAGGCTGGTGATCTGGAACGAGCGGGCCACGCCGAGCCGGGCGACCTGCTCCGGCGGCAGCCCGGTGACGTCCCGCCCGTCCAACTCGATCCGCCCGGCGCTGGGTCGCAGAAAGCCGGTGAGCAGGTTGAACAGGGTGGTCTTGCCGGCGCCGTTCGGGCCGACCAGCGCGTGCACACTCTCCGGCGCGACGTCGAGGTCGACGTGGTCGACCGCCCGAAAGCCCCGGAAGTCGCGGGTCAGCCCACGGGCCGACAGGAGCGCTTGCCCGGCCATCGCCTCATCCTCCGCACGTCACGGCGACGGTCGATCCGGTGACCGTGGTCACAGGTCCGTCGCGTGGACGAAACCTACGGCGGGCCGTGCAAGTCGAGCCATGTCGATGACATCCATATTCGACCGGCAGGTGACGTGTGCCGACACCACTCCCCTGCGCCGCCGATTTGACCGGGCCTTCTAGGTTGATGATCGACACAGCCCCTCGAAAGGTCCCCACCCCATGCCTGTCGGCTTCACCATGGCGATCGTCTTCGCCGTCGCCCTGGCGGTCAGCGCCGTCCTGGCCCTCTTCGCTCCCGCACGGCCGCTGAAGCGGATGGCCGCACTCGCGGCGCTCGCCTTCCTCGCGCTCACCGTGCTCGTGGGCCTCGTCTCCAGCGCCCACTCGGTGCCCATCCGCTCGGTCGGCATCGTGACCAGCTTCGGCAAGCCCACCGGCGAGGTGACCGGTTCGGGCCTGAAGTGGGTGGCGCCCTGGCAGAAGGTCGGCGAGTGGGACGCGGGCCGGCAGAAGTACGACCACATCGGTGGCAACAACTGCGTACGGGTGCGCACCGGCACGCTCGCCGACGCCTGCGTCGAGGTGCTCATCGAGTGGCAGGTCAAGCCGGAGAACGCCCCGAAGCAGTTCATGGACTACAAGGGAGACTTCGACAGCTTCCGGGGCCAGCGGGTGGGCGTGCAGCTCGACAGCGCGGTCAACGACGCCTTCGCCGCGTACAACCCCCTCGAAAAGATCGACGCCCAGACCGGCGACCTCAACGTCGACCTGAAGCCGTTCGCGGCGAACATCAAGACGAGCGCGGAGACCCGGCTCGCCACTGACGTGGACATCCTCTCGGTGACCATCACCCGGGTGAACCACGACGACAAGACCGAGGGCAACATCAAGGCGTTTCAGGACAAGCTGGCCCAGACCCGCAACCTGGAGCAGGACCGCAAGAACGCCGAGATCTCCAAGCAGATCACCGAGACCAACGCGACTGTCGACAAGGTGACCCGCTGCCTGGAGATCGCCGAGAAGAACGGCGCCAACCCGGGGCTCTGCATCAACCCGGGCATCGTCACCGGCAAGTGACGGCGCTGAGCGGATCAGCTCGTCAGGGTGGCGGCCCGCTCCCAGCGGCGGGGAGCGCTGATCTTGGCCCAGCTTGGGCCGAAGGTCAGCCGGCGCAGCGGTGACACGATGTCGCACAGGCTGAACCAGCCACGGGTCAAGCCCACGTTCACCGGGTTGCTCATCATGCCCTGCTGGAGGGTCCGCAGCGCCAGGTCGACGGCTTGGAATCCGTACTCGCGCATCTCGGTCTCGTATTCGCCGATCGCGTCCGGTAGCGGCAGGTGACCGGTGCCGGCCAGAGACAACTGGCGGGTGAGCAGGGCGGCGTCGCGCAGTGCGGTGTTGGCGCCGTTACCGCCGGCCGGTGGCATGCCGTGCACGGCGTCGCCGAGCACGGTGACCCGGGAGGGCGCCCAGGGCGCAGGACGGTCGGACGCCTGGAACGGAAACACGCTCACGTCGCCTGGTGGGCACTCGTCGATCAGTCGGCGTAGCGCGGGGTGCCAGTCCGTGATCAGCCCGGTGATGTAGGCCTTCAACTGTGCGCCGTCGAGGCGCTCCGGACGCGAGGGGAACAGTTCGTTACGGGCGACGAACGCGCACAGCAGATAGTCGTCCCCTACCGGCTTCTGGCGTTCGAACACGGAGGTGAACAGGAAGTGCGGCGCACCGGTCAGGACGAGGTTCATGCCTGCAGCCAGCCGGGCGGGTAGCCAGGCTCGGGTGTCGTCGTTCAGCGGCAACTTGAGCCCGACGCCCACCGCACCGGTATCCCGCTGAGTGGCGGTCGGCAGGTACTGCGCGCGCACCCGGGAGTTGATCCCGTCGGCGCCGACCAGGACGTCGCCGGTGGCGGACGTTCCGTCGGCGAAGTGCGCGGTGGGACGACCGTCGGCGGTGAGCTCGTAGCGTTCGAAAGTCTTGTCGTAGTGGACGGCGTCGTCGAGCCCGTCGAGGAGAACGCCGCGCAGCGTGTGACGATCGACCGGGTAGGCCCGTTCAGCGGGGTCGGGATCGTCGGGATACATGAGCGCGTCCTCGACGAGGACCAGTGTGCGCAGGTCCCTGCCCAGGAAGCCGAAGCCGCCGCCGGGGCGGCCCGTGGTGTCCGTGAACGCCTGCCACTGTGGGTCGGGCAGGCAGGCACGCAGCGATCGACTGCCCGCCGGGTTGATCGCGAGCCGGTACCGGTCCACCCGGTCGTCGCGGCGCCGGTCACGCTCGTACACGGCGGCGTTGATGCCGTGTTTACGCAGACCCTGAGCGAGCGCGAGGCCGCCGATGCCACCGCCGACGATGAGTACGTCAAGCATGAGTGAGTCCTTCCGGTGAGAAGAGGTCGCACAGTTGGTTGACAACCGACTCGGCCTTGTCCGGACGGAGGCGAATGCCTTTGACGGTGGCGATCACCAGCTCGACGCTGGCAGCGACGTTGAGGTTCATCGACCAGACGTGCTGCTCGATGCCTTCGTTGAAGATCGCCGCGAGCGCGTCCCGCCACCCCTGTTCGTCGTGGTCGATGTCGACCTCGGTGGACTTGTCACGTCGAGCGCGAAGATCGAGCTCATCGAGCACAACGAACAACTCGGGCCGTACCGCGACGGCGGTGGCGATCTCGTTGAGGTGCTGCCGCAACCGGGCGGCGGGTTCCAGGTCGTTGTGCATCGTCGCCTCGAATTGGCTGGTCACGTGCTCGAGCACCGCGGCGATCAGGTCCGCCTTGGTCCGGAAATAGTGGTGCAGCGTGGAGTGATCGATGCCCGCCGCGGCAGCGATCGGTCGTAGCCGGAACCCCTCGAAGCCGTGCTCGGCGATCGCCGAGAAGGCCGCGTGGACCAGGGCCTGCCGGCGGTCGAGCTGTTCAGTCATCCTCAAGCCATTCCTCAACCAAGCGGTTGGTTGATAGTTCAGCATCTGTGTGACGCCCTGTCAACCACTTGGTTGGTGGGCACGTGTAAGTCCTAACCCTGGCCCGGGCTGTGGACGCAGCCTGCAGCCGGCGGTGACCGTCGGTCACCTCCATGGCGGCGGATGCGGTAGTGAGCGGTGAGGTATACCGCTCAACAGCACATCGACATGGCAGGCAGCCACAGCGGATGGCGAGCGCCCTCGCTGCGACCCCCGCCCCATCGTGAGTGAGGACTTACTCGTCTAGGCGTAGCTGAACAACGGTGGGAAGACGAGGACCACAATCCAGGCCCACGCGGCGTACACCGGCAGGTAGCCGGTCTGCCACCGTTCGAGCGCCGCGAACGGGACGCGTCGACGGATGAAGGTCAGCAGCAGCCAGGCCGACCACGCGAGGTTGACCAGCAGAATGACGTTCTCACCGAGCGCGGCCGCCCGGTTGGGCGTACTGCCGTAGTCGTCGGTGATGCGCCCGGTGATCTCCAACAACACGAGCACGTCGATGGCCAACGCGCTGACCACGAGCGCGAGCTGCAGCTTGTCGAACGGGCCGGGCGGGGCCAGCGGGTCGCGGGCCGAGAGCGAATAGAGCAGCAGCCCCAGCACCACGACGAGCAGGAGGTCGAACAGGATCAGCGCTTCGCGCTCGACGTCGATGCCGTGGCTGGTCCAGACGACGGCGACGAGGAAGGCGAGGAGGGCCGCCGTGAAGAGCGGGGTGAACAGCCGCGTGAGGACTGGCGCGATGTTCTCGACGACACTCTGCTTGGCCTCGACGAGCCAGCCGGCCACGACGGCCGCGGCCGCGGCACCGCAGGGAAGGAGCCAGTGGGAGATGAACTCCTCCGGGACGATTCCGATGGCCTGGAACGTGTTGAACAGGAATGCGGCGAGCACGCCGCCACCGAGGGCCATGAGTACGAAGTAGATGAACCACTCGCAGGTGAAGCGGATGAAGTCCATGCGTCGACGGGAGGACCGCCAGTCGTCCGCGACATAGGCCAGACCGACCAGGAGCCACAGGGCGATGGGCAAATGGATGCTGGTGACGACCACGGACTGCGAGTCGTCCGCCAGGGAGTAGGCATTGGCCGCCACGGCGCCGAGAGCGAACAGCGCCGCCAGTATCGCGATCACCGCCGGTCGGGCCTTTCGGCGCCAGGCCAGGAACGCCGCCAGCCAGGGCAGCGCGAAGAGGGTGAGATTCCGCGCGTAGAACGAACCGTCGTCATCGAAGCTCAACCCGAACAGTGCCGGCACCTTGACGGACGCCGCCGCGCCCGCCGCGCAGCCGAGCATGGCCCACAGGTCCCGCCGCGAGCGCGCACCGGCGACCGTGCTGCCAGGATCGCCGGTCAGCACCAGTTGTTTCCATAGCCGTTCCGAATGCTCCCGGGCGAACTCGCGGGAGATGTCGTCGAGGCTGCCCATCCGTTTGACCGCGACCAGGAACGCCTCGTCCGGGCTGAGGCCTGCGGTGACCAGCTCGTCCACGGAGCCGCGGAGGTGGTCTTCGAGCTCGTCGGCGTCCGACGGTTGCAGCTCCCTGCGGCGCAGCACGTACTGGCGCCACTGCCCGAGCTGCGCCTCCAACTGCTCCTGACCGCCCCGTTCCGTCATCCGAGGCCCCCCAACGGGTCCACCGTCAGAGGTGCACGGTCATGCCAGATCTCCTTGAGCGCGCCCACGACGGTGTCCCACTGCCGGCGCTGCTCGGCCAGCTCGGCCCGGCCCAGGTCGGTGATGCGGTAGTACTTGCGCTTTCGCTCGCCGGTGACCGACTGCCAGCTCGACTCCACATGACCGAGGCGCTCAAGCCGGTGCAGCAACGGATACAGCAGCCCCTCGGTCCAGCTCAGCTCGCCCCCGGACAGCTCGTTGATCCGCCTGAGGATGGCGTAGCCGTAGCTCTCGCCCTCGGTCAGGATGCCGAGCACCATCGGTGTCGCCGAGGCGGCCACCAGATCCTTGGCGACCTTCATAAGACCTCACCCGCCCTCAACCCTAGAAGCACAATGCATAGTACCGCTAGGTATTTTGGGATCGCAACGGCCGCAGCACCGCCGACGGGTTGATCGCGCAGCAGGCCACTGACCATGCCGCTGCTCGCGTCAGTTCAGGGTGACCACCCAGCGAGCGCCCTCGCCCCGGGCCAACCGCTCGAACGCCGTGGGCGCTTCCTCCAGCCCGATCGTGCCGCTGACCAGCACCCGCAGATCCA
The DNA here is from genome assembly GCF_016907275.1 of Micromonospora luteifusca. NCBI lineage: Bacteria > Bacillati > Actinomycetota > Actinomycetes > Micromonosporales > Micromonosporaceae > Micromonospora > Micromonospora luteifusca. The sequence goes on along the minus strand of NZ_JAFBBP010000001.1, from coordinate 5,491,052 downwards.
GTGCGCCCGCGGCAAGCTCGGCAGCCAACACCGGCACCTCGCGGTCCGGGTCGGACGAGCCGTACACCGAGGAACGCAGCGTCCGCGCGGAGTGGAAGATATCCAGCGCGCCGAGGCTGACCATGTCGTCCTTGGCGCCCATGCCGACCACGGTCACCGCTCCCCCGCGCCGGGTGAGCCGCCAGGCAGCGCGGATGGTGGCGGCCCGGCCGACGCACTCGAAGGCGTGGTCGACACCGCGGCTCTCGGTGCGCGCCCGTACCTCCTTGGAGAGCCGGTCGTCGGAGAGCAGGAAGTCGGTGGCCCCGGCGGCGAGGGCCAGGTCCCGTTTGGCCTCGGCGACGTCGATGGCCAGGATCGTCGTGGCGCCGGCCCGGCGGGCGGCGGTGAGCACGGCGAGCCCCACCCCACCGAGCCCGACGACGGCGACGGACTCGCCGGGCGCCACCCGGGCGGTGTTACGGACCGCGCCGACGCCGGTGAGCACCGCGCAGCCGAGCAGCGCCGCCTGTGCGGCGGGCAGCCCGGCGGGGATCGGGATGACGGCGCGTTCGGGCACCACCACCGCCTCGGCGAGCGCGCCGAGGCCGAGGGTCAGGTGCAGCGGTACGCCGTCGTCGGTCTCGCCGCGCGGCACGGTCGGGGCCGTGGTGTCGGCGCAGAGCCACGGCTCGCCGCGCCGGCACCACCAGCAGGCCCGGCAGGCCGGCGCCCAGTTGAGCACCACCGGGGTGCCGACGGCCAGGTCCACGCCCGGTCCGGTCTCGGCCACCACCCCGGTCGCCTCGTGCCCGAGCACCAGCGGGAACCGCGCGGCGAGGGTGCCGTTCACCATGGACAGATCCGAGTGGCAGACACCGGCGGCCCGGATCCGCACCCGCACCTCGCCGGGACCGGGCGCGGGCAGACGTACCCGCTCGATTCGCAGCTCGGCGCCGGAGGAGCGCGCGATGAGCGCGCGGACGATGACCGGCTCGGCCGCTGGCTCGGGGCCGCCGCCCGACGCCGCCGAGGAGAGCTCGGGGCCGCTCATCGCTGGATCGCCTTCAGCTCGCAGAACTCGGCGAGCCCGTGCACACCCAGCTCGCGGCCGAGCCCGGACTGCTTGTAACCGCCGAACGGGGCGAGCGGGTTGAACGGTGCGCCGTTGATGTCGACCGCGCCGGTGCGCAGCCGCCGGGCCACCGCGAGCGCCGCATCGGTGTCGGCGGACCAGACCGCGCCGGCCAGCCCGTACTTCGAGTTGTTGGCGATGGCGACGGCCTCGTCGGTGTCGTCGAACGGGAGGACGGCGAGCACCGGGCCGAAGACCTCCTCCTGGGCGAGCGCACTGTCGGGGTGCACGTCGGCAAAGACGGTCGGGGCGACGAAGTGCCCCTGGGTCGGCACCGGGGCGTCCGGGCCGCCGGCGACCAGTCGGGCACCGTCGGCCAGTGCCCGGTCGATGTGGCCGCGCACCCGTTCGGCCTGGGCGGCGGAGACCAGCGGGCCGAGGCGGGTGGCCGGGTCGAACGGGTCGCCGAGCCGGTACCCGGCCACCGCCGTGGCGATCAGGTCGAGCGCTTCGTCGTACCGGTCGCGGTGCACCAGCATCCGGGTCCACGCGGTGCAGGTCTGACCGGAGTTGAGCAGGGCGTTGCCGACACCCACCTTGACCGCGGTGGCCAGGTCGGCGTCTCCGAGGATCACGTTGGCGGACTTGCCGCCCAGCTCCAGCGCCACCCGGGCGATCCGGTCGGCGGCGAGCCGCATGATCCGCGCGCCGGTGGCGGTGGAGCCGGTGAACGAGACCAGGTCGACGTCGGGATGCCCGACGAGGGCCTCGCCGGCAACGGACCCGGTGCCGGGGACCAGGTTGAGCACGCCCGGTGGCAGCCCGGCCTCGGTGACCGCGTCGAAGAGCAGGTACGCGGTCAACGGGGTCAACTCGCTGGGCTTGAGCACCACCGTGCAGCCGGCGGCCAGAGCAGGTGCCAGCTTGGCCATCACCTGGTGCAGCGGGTAGTTCCACGGGGTGATCGCGCCGACCACGCCGACCGGCTCGCGCAGAACGAGGGAGTTGCCGATGCTCTCCTCGACGGGTGCCCGGGCGGCGAGCGCGACGTGGTCGCGCAGCACGGTCAACGGCAGGCCGACCTGCACTCGGTTGGCGAGCTTGAGCGGCGAGCCCAGCTCCACGGCGACGGTGCGGGCGAGGTCGTCGGCGCGTGCGGCGAGCGCGGTGTGCAACCTGTCGAGGTGGGCGGACCGCTCGGCGGGAGCAGTGGCCGACCAGCCGGGGAAGGCGGCGCGGGCAGCGGCCACGGCGCGGTCCACATCGGCCGGGGTGCCGGCCGGCACCTGCCCGATCAGCTCGCCGGTGCTCGGATTTTCCACGTCGATCAGGTCGGCGTCGGCGGGAGACGTCCACGCACCGCCGAGGTGCAGGTGGCGCCGGAGGCGCAGGGCGTCGGGCAGCTGCGACGGCGGAGCGGCGAGGTCCATGTCGTCCCTTCGGGGGTGGGCGATGGGCGATGGCGGCGGGGTCGCGATGGGCGATGGCGACGACGTCGCGGCGGGCGAGGAAACTAGCGCTGGGAGTTTGGACGCTACCCGTTGGGCCGGGCGGACTCCACCGTGGCGACGGTGCGGGCGTATTCGGCGGCCAGGCCGTGCAGCAGTGCGTCCAGGCCGAGGGCGAAGGCACCCTCGTCCACGCTCTGCTGGTGCTCGGCGAGCCGGTGCGCCTGACGCAGGTGCGGGTAGTGCGCGGCGTACAGCTCGGGGTCCTCGACGAAACCGCGGGCGAACGAGCCGAGCGCCGACCCGGCCACGAAGTAGCGCAGCGCGGCGCCGATGTGGGTGGCCCGGGCCGGGGGCCAGCCGGCGCGTACCAGCCCGCCGTAGACCGCGTCGGCCATGGCCAGCGCGGCCGGTCGCCGGCCCGGGCCCTGGGCCAGGTACGGCACGATGTTCGGGTGCGCGGTGAGCGCCTGCCGGTAGGACCAGGCCCAGTCACGCAGCGCGGCGACCCAGTCCCGGCTGGCGAAGCCGCTGGTGTCGACCGCTGCGGTGACCGTGTCGGCGACCGCGTCGAGGATTTCGTCCTTCGTGGCGAAGTGGTTGTAGAGCGACGGCCCGCGTACGCCCAACTCGGCGGCGAGCCGCCGGGTGGAGAAGGCGGGCAGGCCCTCGGCGTCGATGAGCGCGGTGGCGGTCTCGACGATCAGCTGCCGGGTGAGCCGGGGCTGGCGGGGTCGGGGCACTGCGCTCCTCGCGGGTCTCGGCCGTCAGGTCTGGACGCGACAAAACTTGCACCGCTAGTTTAAGGGTGACCGGCAGCGCCGACGCCAGGAGGATCACCGTGGACTTTTCACTGACCGACGAGGAGCGGGCGGTACGGGACACCGTCCGATCGTTCATCCGCCGCGAGGTGATGCCCCTGGAGGCGGAGGTGCTCCGCCGGGAGCGGGCGCACCAACCGGGCCTCGACCACTCCGAGCTGCGCGAGCTGCAGCTCAAGGCGCGCAAGTTCGGCTTCTGGGGCCTCGCCACCCCGGAAGAATACGGCGGGATGGACCTGCCGGCGGTGCTCCAGTCGCTGATCTGGACCGAGCTGGGCCACACGTTCGTGCCGTTCCGCTTCGGCGGGGAGGCCGACAACATCCTGTTCCACGCCACCGAGGAGCAGAAGCGGGAGTTTCTCATCCCGACCATCGAGGGCGAGCGCCGCTCCTGCTTCGCCATCACCGAACCGGGCGCCGGTTCGGACGCGGCGAACATCCGGCTGTCCGCCCGCCGCGACGGCGACGACTGGGTCCTCGACGGCGAGAAGACCTTCATCACTGGCGGTCACGACGCCGACTTCGCCATCGTGGTCGCGGTCACCGACCGGGACAAGGGTGCCCGCAACGGTGGGGCCACCGCGTTCCTGGTGGACCGGGCGATGGGCTGGCGCTCGGAGTTCATCCAGACCATGGGCGAAGGGGGGCCGGCTTCGCTCATCTTCGACGGCGTACGCGTACCGCACCGCAACATCCTCGGCGAGATCGGCCAGGGCTTCACGCTGGGCATGGAGTGGATCGGCAAGGGCCGCTACACCATCCCGTCGCACGCCATCGGCATCGCCGAGCGGGTGCTGCAGATGGCGATCGACTACGCCAACACCCGGGAGACCTTCGGCACGAAGATCGGCACCAACCAGGCCATCCAGTGGATGATCGCCGACTCGGAGACGGAGCTGGAGGCGGCCCGCTGGCTGGTGCTGCGCTCGGCGTGGACGGTCGATGCGGGCCTGGACCCCCGGCACGCCTCGTCGATGGGCAAGCTCTACGGCGCCGGGATGGTCAACCGGGTGGTCGACCGGGTGCTCCAGATCCACGGCGGCATGGGCTACACCCGCGAGCTGCCCATCGAACGCTGGTACCGGCAGGTCCGGCTCTACCGGATCTTCGAGGGCACCGACGAGATGCAGCGACTGATCATCTCCCGCGATCTGCTGCGCGGGTACACGAAGATCGGCGGCCACCTGGCCTGAGCGGGGTCACCCCGTCAACGCGGTGAGCGCCTCGTCCACGTCGGCCTCCGTCGAGTAGATGTGGAACGAGGCGCGCACCCGTCCGGCGCGCACCGCCGCCCGGATGCCGGCCGCCGCGAAACGTTCCTCCGCGCCGGGCACGTCCACGCTGACGATGGCGCTGTCCCCCGGCGGCTGCCCCAGCCCGGTCAGGAAGCGGTTGGCCAGCGCCACGTCGTGCGCCTGGATCGCCGGCACCCCGATCTCGGCCACCAACTCCAGGGCGGGCGCCGCGCCGACCCAACTGAACCAGGCCGGCGAGATGTCGAAGCGGCGGGCGTCGTCGGCCAGCCGCAGCGGCGGGCCGTAGTAGGAGCCGTGCGGGTCACCGCCCGCGTACCAGCCAGCGGCGTCCGGGCGCAACCGCTCACGCAACGCCGGGTCCAGATAGGCGTACGCGGTGCCGCGTGGATTCATCAGCCACTTGTAGCCACCGACCGCCACCACGTCGGCCCGACTCCCGTCGAACGGCAGCCACCCGCACGCCTGGGTCGCGTCCACCACCACCAACGCGCCGTGCGCGCGGGCCGCGGCCACGATCTCGTCGTACGCGCTGACCGCCCCGTCGGCGGACTGCACCAGGCTGAACGCGACCACATCGGTGTCGGCGTCGATCGCGTCAACGAGGGCGTCCAGCGGCACCGTCCGGACCTTGACGCCACGGTCCTCCTGAACCAGCCAGGGGAACAGGTTCGAGGTGAACTCGACCTCGGGGACCACCACCGTCGCCCCGGCCGGCAGCGCCGCCGCGACCGGAGCGAGGATCTGCGACACGGCCGCACCGACCGCCACGTCGCCAGCCGGCACCCCGATCAGCGCGGCGAACGCGGCTCGGGACCGCTGCACCGACTCGCCCCAGCCCTCCCACGACGTGCTGCCGACCCGCCACGCGGCGAGGGCCTCCTGCAACGCCGTCCACGCCGGCTCGGGCGGCAAACCGTAGGAGGCGGTGTTCAACCAGCCGGGCTCCGGCTGCCACAGCTTCTGTGCCTGCTCGATCTCCATGTCGTCGACGCTAGGCGGGACGACGTCGAACGGGCACGGCCAATCGGCGACCGGCGGCCTGCCACGATCCGCTCCCGGCTGGCGGCGCAGCCTGCCGCCAGCGTCGATGGCGTGCCCGGCCAGGTCGACCGAGGGCGGGATCGGTGACATCAACGAGAGGCCGGGCAAGTCATGACGAGCGGTATGACTCACAGGCATAAATATGACACTGAGGTATATCGCTCGTCGACCTCATGCCGACAGAGCGGGCTGAGGCCACCCCCCGCCGAGGCCGAACGCCGGTTCTCGTCCACGGTCGTACGCGCGATCTGGGAGGACCTCACCGCGGGCGGATGCGGGCGAGGCTGTCCGCGAGGCTGGCGAGCCACCGGTCGACCTCCACGAGGTGCCGGACCGAGCGCGGGTTGCCCTCGCTGAGCAGCGGACGGATCCGGTCGAGTTCGCCGGCACAGCCGGTCGGGACGGGCAGCGGGGCCGAGGCGCGGCCGTGCGCCACCTCGCCGGCGAGGTCGTACGCCGAGCGCAGTTGCCCGGCGGAGTCCCGCAGCAGGTCGGCGGCGGCGGGCCAACCGGCGAGGCAGCCGGGCGGGTTGCGTCGCAGCAGCGACTCGGCGCCGGGCACCACGTGGTGCCCAGCGCTGAGGACGGCGTCCCAGTTCACCTGCCGGTGGTGCGGGCCGTGCCGCTCCGAGTGGTACTGGCAGTACGACGAGTCGACCAGGATCATCCGCTGCCGGACCCGGTCCAGGGCACGGTCCGGAGGCGGAGCGGCGCCGAGCACCGCCCGAATGGTCTGCTCGACGGCATCCGCGCTGGCCGCCAGGTAGCGGGTGGCGTTGAGCCGCAGGTCGTGGCCCGCGCCACGCGGCCACATCGCCACGCCGACGAGCACGCCGATCACCACCCCGAGCAGTACGTCGACGAGACGGGCCTCGGCGAGCCGCCACCCTTCGGCGTTGAGTTGGGCGAAGACGCCCGTCAGCAGCACCGTGAACAGCGCCTGCTGCCACACCGGACCGAGCAGGCGACCAACACCGAAGGCCAGCATCAGCGTGATCGGCAGTACGACCGCGTAGATGATCGGCTGGTCGACGACGAGCATCAGCCCGCCGCTGACGATGGCACCGGCGATCGTGCCCAGCACGGCCGGCCGCAGCGCGGTGCGGGTGTCGGCGGCCGAGGTACGCAGGACCGTTAGGGTGGCCAGCAGCACCCAGAAGCCGTGGGTGAGCTGCAACAACCCGGCGGCGACCCGGGCGATGGCGAGCGCCACGGCCAGCCGCACCGAGCTGTGCAGGTGGGCTGAGCGGGGCGCCAGGTGGGCGCGGAACTGCCACCAGTACAGCCTCCAGGGGCTGTGTCGCGCGTACTCGAAGAGCCCTGAGTAGGCGTCCTCGCCCTCGAGCCGCGACCCGGTCGCCACCCGGACACCGACGGCGAAGATCCGCGCCTGGTCGGCGACGGCCAGTGCCGTCGCGTCCCGACACAACCGGGGGACGTCCGGCGCGTCCCGGCCGTCGCCCTCTCCTTCCGGGTACGCCACCTCGGCTCGCCCGATCGCGGCGTCCAGGTCGCCGAGTTGCACTGTTGGGGCACCCGGCGACAGGACCCGGCCGGTGGCGCGGGTCGTGTCCGCACACACGCGCAGCAGACGCGCCGCCGCCAGGTCCGGGATCGGCTCCGACGGGGTGTCCGCCGCCAGCCGGACCGCCTCGGCGAAGACCTCCCGCAGCGCGGCCGCGCAGATCCGCAGCGCACGATCCCGAGCGCCCGCCGCGCTGGGGGCCCATTCGGGAGGGTTGCGGCCCAACTCGATGGCGGCGATCAGCTCGGATGCCCGTTCGCGCCGTGTGTCCCGGCCACCCGGATCGGCCTGCGGCTCGGTCAACCCGTCGGCGGCGGCATCGAGGAACGCCGCGACGCCGTCCGCCGCCTCGGCGAGGCGCTGCCGGTAGGAGACCGGCACCGGGTCGGGCCAGAGGAACGCCTCGGCCGCGGCGAGCAGCACGATGCCGAGCGTGACCCCGCCGAGTCGCTCCGGCACGGTGCCCGGCTGGTACGGCGGGAAGGACGCCAGGATGTAGAAGAGCTGAAACGCGCTCGCCAACCCGACCAGGCGTGGGTTGCCAACCCCGGCGAACGCCACGACGAAGCCGACGACCAGCATGCCGCCGGCGGCCGCCCAGGTGCTCCATGCCAGCAGCGAGCCCGCCACGATCAGCGCCCAGACCGCCGGTAGGGACGTGACGAGGATCCGCGCCCGCTGCGGCGCCGGACCGGGCAGTTGCGCGAACGACCCGGCGGCGATCGTGCCGAACAGGCCGTAGGTGGCGAGCACCGCGCTGCCCACGCCGTAACGGCAGCTGTAGAAGACGACGGACGCGACGAGCGTCAGGCGTGCCGCTCGCCGCAGGATGGCGTCCCCCGGGTCACGGCGGCGGAGCCGGCCAAGGAGGCTGGATCCGAGCACGCCTGCTCCCCCGGGTTCGTCGCAGCACCCCTCCCCGACCCATCATTGTCCGCCGCCTCCCCGGTGCCGGCGGTTATCGCGCCGAATCACCGTCGCGAGGTCCCGAACAGGCCGAGCCGCAGGGCCCGCAGCAGGGTGCCGGGGCGACTCAGGGTCGCCGGGTGGTCGAGCATGGTGGTGACCCGACCCAGCCGGGCGTTGAGCACCGGATCGGTCAGCGACGCCCGGAAGAGCAGATCCCCGAACCACTTGGTGACCTTGTACCCGGGTGGGTACGGCCCGTCGACGTGCGGAAGCTCGATGTCAGCGGTGGTGGAGATCTGCCAGGCGGCGTCGACGACCACACGGACCTGGTCGAAGTACGCCCGCGCGGGCTCGTCGTGCGGTTGCGGGCCCGAGCGCAGGTACGCCGACAGGCAGGAAGCGTGCAGTGTCGCCGAGGTCATGCCCTGGCCGTACACCGGGTTGAAGGACGCGACCGCGTCGCCGGCGGCAACCAACCCGGCGGGCAGGCGGTCGAGCTTGTGGAAGTCACGGCGTCGGCTGTCCGCCTGGTGGTAAGTGACCACCCCGCCCAGCATCTCCGCGCGCTCGGCGATGTCGCCGAACATCCGCGGATAGTGCTTCCGGCAGCGGGCGGTGAAGTCGGCGACGTCGCGGCTGGGCCGGTCCTCGTCGTAGCCGGCCACCAGCATGATCCAGCGGTCCCCCTCGACCGAGTTGATCCCACCGATCCGGGCCGTACGCCCCTTGCCCGCCATGGTGTGGAAGACCGCCACCCAGGCGTCGCTGACCTTCTCGTCGCGCTTGTAGAGCGCCGTCGCGTAGTTCAGCTTGATCGGCATCCGTTGCATCGGCGGGCGGGGCCACCCGTGCTCGGCCAGCCAGTCGCTGAGCCGGCTGGACCGCCCCATCGCGTCGACCACCAGGTCCGCCGGTTCGACGAGCGGCTCGGTGCCGCCCTCGGGCACATACCGGGCGGCGGTGACACGCCGCTCGTCGAAGAGCAGACCCTCGGCCCGGCCGTACACGATGCGGATGTTGTCGACGGCCAGCGTCCGCCGTCGGACCAGCGCTTCCAGGAACGGACGCGTGGTGATCAGCGCCGGCCCGGTGTCGGTCGCGGCCGGCGGCAGCCCCAGCACGCCGTTGACGAAGACCTTCGCCGTGCCCTGGTCGCTCGGCGGCGGAGGAGCACCGAGCGCGAGCGCCTCGTCGGCGATGCCGGGAAACCAGCGTTCCAGCTGGACCTGACCGGCGGGCAGCAGCGCGTGCACCTGGCTGCCCTGGGGCACACCCGGCCGAGGCCCGGCATCGACATCGGACGGGTCCCGTTCGATGATCAGCACTTCCTCGGCGTGGTCGCTCAACACCCGAGCGGCCATCAGCCCGGCCATGCTGCCACCGAGCACCACCGCGCGTCGCATGAGCACTGGTGTCTCGACCGGTGGTTCCGCCGTCGCTATCTCCGCGAAGAGCCGGGAAGGAGAGGGGGACATGCGATCACTCCTCGAACGGTCGGGAAAGCTCGGCATTCACGACCGTAACCATCGGAGCGCCCGCAGTCAGCGCTCAGATGGCCTTCCACTTCTGGTTCGCATTCCCGGTGCACTGCCAGAGCTGCAGTCGGGCGCCGTTGTCCGGGTTCTGGTCGAGCACGTCGACGCACCTGTCCGCCTTGGTGTTAACCAGGTCGTAGGCCTTGTTGAGGGTGAACTTCTGTGACCCCGCGCCGGTGCAGTCAGCCAGTTGGATCGCGGCCCCGTCTTCGGTGGAGTGGCCGGCGACGTCCAGGCACTTGCCCATCGAGCGGACCGTGCCGTCCGCGGGGAAGGTCCACAGTTGCTTGGCGGTCCGACGGCAGTCCCAGATCTGCAGTCGCGCACCAGCGGTGGCGTTGCCGTCCGGGATGTCGATGCAACGGTCACTGGCGAAGCTTTGGATCTGCTTCCCGGCGGGCGCGTTGCTCTGCGTCGGGGAGGGCGGCGGCGGGGCCGGCGGTTGCTGCGGCGGATTCCCCGGAACGGTTGTCGCACCGTTGGCCGTCCCCGGTGTCGGCTGCCCCGCGCCTGCCGACGGCGGCGGGCCGGCGGGTCTGGACGGCGAGCCGCCCGCGACCGGCACGCCCTGGACCGGCATCCCCTGGAAACCGTCTGTGATCAGCGCGAAGACGCCCGCGCTCGCCGACCATTCGGCGGCCGCGGTGGTCCAGCCGATGGAGTACGCGTGCCCGTTGTGACCGATGAACGCACGGCTCACCGTGTGCAGCGGCGTGCCGTCCTCGTCGGTGTGGGTCCACTCCCATTCGGCGGCCCGCACCTGGTAGCGCAGCGCGGCGAGCCGGACCTGCCGGTAGTCGGCGTACCGCTTGCGCTCGACCGTCTCCCGCGCCCGCAGCTCGGCGACGAGGTCCGCGGGAACGGACCGGAGTTCGTCCACCACGAGCACCCGGCTGCCGTCCGGCTCCTGGAACTCGGCCCGCTCACCGTCGCGCCGCACCCGCCAGCCGTCCGGCACCGGTACGAGGAAACGGGGATCGTCGCGGTAGTAGTGCCATCCCGCGGGCGCTGGTGCGAGTTCCCGGGAAACCGGCGATTCGGCAATCGGTGACGGGTCGACGGCGGGCGCCGCCACTCCGCCGGCCCCCACACCGCCGAACAGCCCGCGGTTCAGCAGGGACGCGGTCACCAGCAGGACGACCAGCAGCGCGGCGGCGGCGATCGAACCGATCAGCCGAGCCCGGCGCTTGCGACCCGACCCCGCCACCGGCGTGTCGGCGACAGACGGCGGCACGTCGGCGACAAGCTGCGGTGCGTCGGCGACAAGCTGCGGCGGCGCGGTCGGACCGGACTCGGCGGTGACGAACTCGGGCACGATCTTCGGACGGGGCCCGTCGGTGGTGGCGGTGGCGGTGACCCGGGTTACCGGCCCACCTCCGGTGCTCCCCGGGGTGACCGGCTCGTCCGGGATGGCGGCCTGGCGCAGGAGCCGCTCAGCCTCCTCGGCGGTGATCCGCTGGTCCGGCTCCCGGCGCAGCAGTCCTTCGAGGAGCGGGGTCAGCCGACCGGCTCGCTGCGCCGGCGGTGGCGGCTCGGTGGCGAGCGCCGCCAGCGTGGCGATCGGGGACGACCGCTGGTACGGGGTGCGTCCCTCGACCGCCGCGTAGAGGGTCGCACCGAGCGACCAGAGGTCGGCGGCCGGACCGACGTCGCCGTCGGTGGCCCGCTCCGGCGCGAGGAACGCCGGCGAGCCGAGCACCATCCCGGTCTGGGTCATGCGTGGGTCGCCGGGGAGGGTGGCCAGACCAAAGTCGGTCAGCACCACTCTGCCGTCGTCGGCGAGCAACACGTTGGCCGGCTTGACGTCGCGGTGCAGCACGCCGGCCTGGTGGGCAGCCCGTAACGCGCCCAGCACACCGAGCCCGATGTGCGCGGCGCGGGCCGGCGGCATCGGCCCCTCGTCGTCGAGCACCTGCTGCAGGGATCGGGACGGGACGAGCTCCATCACGATCCAGGGGTCGTCGGCCGAGTGCAGCACGTCGAAGACGCGTACCACGTTGACGTGGCCCAGGCGGGCGACGGCCCGCGCCTCGCGCATGGACCGTTCGCGCAACTCCCGGCGTTCGTCGTCACGCAGGCCGGGCGGTGCCACCAACTCCTTGATGGCCACGTCGCGCTGCAGCATCTCGTCGCGGGCCTGCCATACGCGGCCCATCCCGCCCTGACCGAGGGGGCGGACCAGCCGATAGCGATCGGCAATCAACTGTCGAGTGGCGTCTGGCACGACAGGAAGGTACCCGGCGAAGATTACGTGCCCAATTTTTGATGGCAGGTGGAAAAGCGACAGTTGGATATGTCACATGCAAGATCGACTACTGATCGATCGTTCATTTCGACATCACTCCACTATTGGCGCGGCCACTGTCGCCCAACGCGATGTTACCAACACGTATATCGGCAATGTGCTATAAGATATCGAATGAATTCGAATTCTGCGTGGACCCGGACCACCCGCACCCCGGTCCACCCGGAGGCGGCGGCCGTCGGGTGGGCCCGGCCGATCACCTGGCGGGCCAGCGTGTGCCTGGTCGCGGTGCTGACAGCATGCACGCCCGCAAGCGACGCGCGCCGACCCGACACGCCGCCCGCCGACAGCGCGACCTCGTCGATACGCGAGGGCGGTGCCGGTTTGCCGTGCACGCCCTCGGTAACGTCGATGCCGGAAATACCGGCGGGTTATCGACTGGTCGGAAAAGACGTGGCCGTGCCCGACCGCGCGGTGCTTTCCGTGCAGGACTCCGGGGAGACTGATCGCTCGGCTCGGCTATTCGCCAAATGGGGGCTGGTCGTCCGCGCGGGCGCGGTCGTCGACCTTCAGGTGGCACCGAGATCAGACGGCGAGGCTCGGATCGGATGGGGTGCTCTCAGCCCGCCGGCGGCGACCGTCACGGTGCACGCCTGCGCGCCGGAGGGTGCGCAGGCGCAGTGGAGGGTCTTCGTCGGTGGCACGTGGGTCGCGCGGGCTGCCTGCGTACCGCTCGTCGTGCGGTCGAACGGCCACGAGGACCGCGTCAACCTCGGCGTCGGCGTTGCCTGCGACAAGGCCGCTCCCGCCGAACCTGAGCCGGGACCTGAATGATCGGTAAGCTGGTGCGGCAGCGCAGCCTTGGCCGCGTCAACGACATCGACAGGGATCGAGGAGGCCAGTGCTCACCGTAGCCTCGGCGGACACCACCGCGGTGCCCGAGGGTGAGCGATTCGGATTCTGGCACGACCTGGTGGCACGTGAGTCGGTGCCGATGCGGATCCACAGTGCCCACGCGGCAGACTTCCGTGCCCGGGCCGAGGTCATCAACCTGGGTGAGGTCGTGCTGTCGTCCTGGCGGTACCCATCCCTGGACATGCAGCGCACCGGCACATTCATCCGCCGCAGCGACCCGGAGATGTACCAGTTCGCGCTGCCGCTGTCCGGGCACGGCGGGATGGAGCAGGAGCGGCGGACGAGCCTGTTCACGCCGGGGCACTTCGCCGTTGTCGACACGTCCCGACCCCATCAGTCCTCGCACCAGGGGCGGTCGCAGCGCGACGATCTGTTGACCACCCTGACGATCCTCGTTCCGCACGGTCTCATACCGCTGCATCCCGACAAGATCGCGCGACTCCTCGCCACGAACATCCCCGCCACCGAGGGGATAGGCGTACTGCTCAGCCAATTCGTACGCCAGATACTGACCCACCCGGAGCAGTACCAGGAGAGTGACGTTCCGCTGCTGGGCACCGTTGCCCGAAACCTGATCTCCGCGGCGGTGGCCCAGCACCTGGACCTCACTGACGCTCTACCGACCGAGGTACGCGGCCACACCCTGCGCGTGCGGGTCAAGGCGTTCATCGACGAACACCTCGGCGACCCGGACCTCTCGCCGAGCACCGTCGCGGCCGCGCACCACGTCTCGCTGCGCAGCCTGCACCGAGCGTTCGAGGCCGAGGACCAGACAGTCGCTGAGACCATCCGGACGAAGCGCCTGGACCGGTGCGCACGCGACCTGTGCGATCCCCTGCAACGAGAGCGACCGATCCATAGCATCGCCGCCCGCTGGGGCTTCCCCGCGAAGGCTCACTTCAGCCGGGTCTTCACCGCCACCTTCGGGGTGTCTCCCCAAACCTTCCGTGCCGACCCCTCCGCTCGGCCCGCTCGCGGCCGGTAGTCAGCACCGTTTGCGGCCTCGACCGCGCAAGCTCACCGCCACGCCAGAAAGACCGTGTCGACACTCAGGCTGTCGTTGGCGATCGGGATGCTCTCCCCTCCTGGGCTGGTGGGCACGACCCTGAGGTCGGGGAGCTGACCTGGCTCCCCGTACGGGTCGTTGGGAATGTGGACGGCGACGATGAAGTGTTTCCCGTCCGCCGAGACCAGCATCCCCTCGGCGACGGTGCCGTCGTTCGCGCCGACCACCTCGATCGCGGCCCCCACGGGGTCACCGGAGTGGGCGTCCGCGACCTGGAACGACCCGGACGGGGTTCGGCACAGCACCTGGGCGTCGCTGATCCAGCCCACGATGGCGACACAGTCCCTGACCAGGGTGGCGTTGCCGGCCGATTTCCCGGTCAACGCGATCGACGAGTCCGCGGCGTCGAAGATCCTTCCGAAGACCTTCGGCGCGAACCCGGTGAATCGCCGGCCGTTCGGCGAAACGCGGACCATGTCGGCCTGGATGGCCCGCGGCGGCTTACCCGAGACGGTCAGGGGAAGTTCATGCCCGGCCGCTGGTCCTTCGTCCGACAGGCCCTGGTCGCCCTCGACGGCCCGGGATCCGATCCTCTGCTCCCCGGCAGGGTTCGTGTAGGTGAACCAGACGCTGCGCCCGTCGGGCGCCATCGCGGCGTTCTGCTCGTCGTCGCTCGTCGCGCCGCTCGGGGCTGCGGCGTCGCCCTGGGGGTCACCGCTTGCCACGGAGCCGGCGTGGGTGGCCTTGCCGTCGGGCCCCCGGAACACCACCGCCATGCGGGTGAATCCGAGGTCGAAGAGGGCACGGGCCCGCGGGGCCAGGTGTTCCAGGTCGTCCAGGCGGTAGGGGGACTCGCGGTCCGTGCTCTGCCGGCACAGGTCCACGAGAGGGCTGTTGACCGCCTCCACGCCGTGATAGTTGGAGAAAGCGGCGCTGGCCGGTATGCCGAAGATGCGCTCGTCGAGCGGTTGCCACCCGTCGGGATCCCACGCCTGCACCGAGACGGCCGCGGCGCGCGCGCCGATGGAACAGGTCGCGGTGATGACGGCGCCCTTGCGGGTGAACGGGGTGTCCGCAAGGGCGTACCCGTCGTTGCCCCGGTTTCCAGTGGGCGGGCCGGAGCCCTGCTTCTGTGCTTTCGGCGTCGAGCTGCAGGCCGCGGCGCACAGGACGGCCAGCGCGACCGCCATCATTTTCGGAGCTACACCAGATCGCACTGGTCCCCCTGAGGGTTCAGGTGGCATGGCGTCCAGGGAACCGAGCCGAACACCCACTTCTGTCGAGGGTTCTCGGGTGCGGACTCCGTGTGGATACGGAGAGGGCTCCCGTCGCCGTCGGTCAGTTGGACGTATTCGTCCTGATGGTGGGCGTCCGCGTAGTGGACCTCGATGCCCCACTCGCACGACTGGCCGGGCGGCGCGATCGCCTCCACCCGGAGGGCGCCCGAGGATTGGCCGCCTCCGACCTCGATGTACCGGCTGTCGAAGTAGGGCATGCCCTGACCCTCGGTGTCGTCGGTCAGGACCGGCTCGTCGGCTCGGGGCGGGAGGTGAAGGCTGATCCCTTCGTAGGCCGCTCCGCCCTGCGACGGTCTGGAGACGACCGTCTTCCTGGTGCTCTGCACGCAGGCGAGGTCGACGACCTTCCAGTCGTCGATCATCACGGGATATGCCCGGGTGCTCAGGAAGTTGAGCTTGAACGTGTCGACGTTCTCCAACCTGCCGGACGCCGTCTGCTGTTCCAGGTATCGCTGCGGGGCGTTTACCAGCGAGGACGCGTATTCCAGCGGATGACCACCCAGGTCCCGCAGGTAGGCGAAGGGGGACGAACTGTCCTGCATCTTCTGCGTTTCGTCGGCGGTCAGCTCCCGGTCGAGGACCATCGTCCAGGATTCCGGCTCACCCCGCTCCGGCTGCACGGACACCGTGAATGGCGGCTGGGACGCGTCGACCTTCTTCTGCGAGTCGTTCTCCTTGGCAACGGTCCACGGGATGGCAACGTAGTCCCGCACCGTTTCGAAGGTCAGCGGCACGGCCCCCGCCACGAGGCCTGTCACCAGCGACGCCACGATCCAGCGCCGGTTCTTGCGACGGGACGCTCCGGGACCCGCCCCGAATTTTTCGTAGGCGATCGCCTCGTAGCCCTCGCCGGCTCCGTTCCTGGCGGCAACGGATGCCGGTTGCTGTTCAGCGCCGGCCGGTGCGGCTCCGCGTGGGCCCGGACCGGGCGTTGCCGACTCCTGGGGGGATGCTTCACCACTGACCGGCTTTGACCCCGATGTTTCCTCGGGCGGTGGCGTTGCTGTCATAACCATCGACTGTACGGTCGTTCGTCGAGCCGCAAAGTCCCGAACAATGACCATCCACAGTGGTACCCCAGCGATGACAAGAGAGCCCTGGCCGGGATTGGCAGCCCGGCCAGGGCTCTGCGTATGGCAGGGTCAGGTGTTCGCCCCGACCGTCGCGGCTGAGTCGTCGGAGCGACGCGGCTCCACCTCGTCCGCGTCGTCGTGCTCGTCCAGCATGGTGGCCTCGTCGAACGGGTCGTCGCCACTCAGCACCCCGACCGCGCGGTCCCGGTCGAACTCGCCGGTCCAGGTCCCCACCAGTACGGTCGCGACGGCGTTGCCCGCGAAGTTGGTCAATGCCCGAGCCTCCGACATGAACCGGTCGATGCCGACGATCAGCCCCACGCCGTCGACAAGGTCCGGCCGGTGCGACTGGAGGCCACCGGCCAGCGTCGCCAGCCCGGCGCCGGTAACCCCGGCGGCACCCTTCGATGCGATGATCATGAAGAGCAGCAGCGAGATCTGCTCGCCGATCGACAGCGGCTTGCCCAACGCGTCGGCGATGAACAGTGACGCCATCGTCAGGTAGATCGCCGTACCGTCCAGGTTGAACGAGTATCCGGTCGGCACCGTGATGCCCACGACCGGCTTGCTCACGCCGAAGTGCTCCATCTTCGCGATCAGCCGCGGCAGCGCCGACTCCGACGACGAGGTCGACAGGATCAGCAGGAACTCCCGGCCGAGGTAGCGCAGCAGTCCGAAGATCGAGATCCGCGCCACGAACCAGAGCAACGCACCCAGGAAGACCAGCACGAAGATCAGGCAGGTCGCGTAGAAGCCCAGCATGATCTGGGCGAGGCTCTTGAGCGCGTCCACGCCGGTCGCGCCGACCACGGCGGCCATGGCACCGAACGCGCCGATCGGTGCGAGCCACATGATCATGGCGAGGACCTTGAAGACCACCCGCTGGATGACACCGATGGCGCTCAGCACCGGCTCACCGCGCCGGCCCAGGGCCTGTACGGCGAAGCCGACCAGCAGGGCGACCAGCAGCGTCTGGAGCACCTCGCCCTCGGTGAGCGCGGAGAGCAGGGTGGTCGGGATGATCCCGAGCAGGAAGTCCGCAGTCCCGCCGGCCTCGTCGCCTGCGGCGGCCTTGCCCGCGCCCGCGAGGTCCTGGCCGAGGTCCAGACCAGAGCCGGGGTGGATGAGGTTGCCGACCACCAGGCCGATGGCGAGCGCGACGGTCGACATGGTGAGGAAGTAGCCGAGGGCGAGGCCGCCGACCTTGCCGACCTTCGCGGCCTGCCGCACCGAGCCGACGCCCAGCACGATGGTGCAGAAGATGACCGGGCTGATCATCATCTTGATCAGGTTGACGAAGCCGGTGCCGATCGGCTTGAGTTCCTTGCCGAAATCGGGGGCGACCAGGCCAACCACGATGCCGGCGAACACGGCCACGATGACGGCCAGGTAGAGGTAACGGGTACGGTCCCGGCGGACCGCCGGTGTCGGTGGGGTGGCGGGTGCGGTGGTGTCCATGTCGACAATGTGAAGCGCATCTCACCCGTTGACAGCCTTGCGGTCATTCTGTTCACCGCGAAGCACCAACGGCCGCGAACGTAACGAGGAGGTGATGGAGGTGGCCCGGCGTCAGTGGAGCATTGCGGGGCAACTCTTCGCCCTCCAGGCGATGGTGGTGACGCTGCTCGTCCTGGCCGGCGCGGCGGGTGCCGTCTGGCTGGCCCGCAGCGACTCCCAGCAGGCGGCAGAGGAGGAGGTGCTCGCGGTGGCGCAGACCGTGGCGAGCTCCCCCGACGTCCGTGCGGCCCTCCTGACCGCCGACCCGGCCAGCAAGCTCCAGCCGTACGCCGAATCGACCCGGCACGCGACGGACACCGACTTCGTGGTGGTGATGGCCCCCGACCGCACCCGTTTCTCCCATCCCACCCGGGAACGGATCGGCGAGCCGTTCGTCGGGGAGATCGGGCCCGCCCTGGCGGGCCGGCCGTTCACCACCACCAACGTCGGCACGCTCGGCGAGTCGGTGCGCGCGGTGGTTCCGGTCTTCGACGAGCAGCAGCGCATCGTCGGTCTGGTCTCGGTGGGCATCACCACCCGCGAGATCGACCGCAAGCTGCTCGGCCAGTTGCCGGTGCTGCTCGGTGTCGTCGCACCGGCTCTCGCGCTCGCCGCGACCGGCTCCTGGTTGCTCAGCCGCCGGCTGCGTCGCCAGACGCACGGTCTGGGGCCGGCGCAGATGACCCGGATGTACGAGTACTACGACGCGGTGTTGCACTCGGTGCGCGAAGGCCTCGTCGTGTTGACCGTCGACCGACGGGTGGCGCTGATCAACGACGAGGGCCGCCGGCTGCTGACGCTCGACGTGGACGCACCGGTGATCGACCAGCCGGCGGCCGGGATCGACCTACCGCCCGCGGTGGCTGAGCTGCTCGACTCGGGGCGCGACGCCCGCGACGAGCCGATCCTCGCCGGTGACCGGGTGCTCGTCGCCAACCAGCGCACCACCCGCTTCGAGGGCACGGTGCTCGGCACCGTGCTGACCCTGCGCGACCAGACCGAGTTGCGCGCGCTGGCCAGTGAGTTGGATTCGGTGCGCGCACTGACCGAGGCGTTGCAGGCGCAGACCCACGAGTCGGCCAACCGGCTGCACACCGTGCTGACTCTCGTGGAGTTGGGCCGCGCCGACGAGGCCGTCCGGCTCGGCACCCGGGACCTGGCGCTCGCCCAGCAGCTGACCGACCGGGTGGTCGGCGCGGTGACCGAACCGGCGTTGGCGGCGCTGCTGCTCGGCAAGTCCGCGCAGGCCGGCGAGCGCGGGGTCGACCTGGTCATCGACCCGGACTGCCGCCTCGACGACAGCCCACTGCCGACCGGCGACCTGCTCACCGTGGTCGGCAACCTGGTCGACAACGCCCTGGAGGCGGTGGTCGGCACGCCGGCGCCACGCCGGGTACGGGTCTTCGTCGGTGCGGTCGATGACGAGCTGGTGATACGGGTTGCCGACAGCGGCCCCGGGCTGGCCCCGGAGCGGGTGGCCGACGCGTTCCGGCGCGGTTGGTCCACCAAGAGCACCGGCCGGGGCCTCGGCCTGGCGCTGGTCGGGCAGGTGGTGCACCGGCACGGCGGTAGCTACGAGGTGGCTCGTTCGGACGACGGCGGCAGCCTGTTCACCGTCCGGCTGCCGGGCGGAGGTCAACGATCATGACCGACATCCGGGTACTTGTCGTCGAGGACGAGCCGCTGCTCGCCGAGGCGCACAGCGCGTACACCGAACGGGTGCGGGGTTTCGTCGTGGTCGGGGTGGCGCACACCGCGCGGGCGGCGATGGCGGCACTGCGCGCCAACGACGGTGGCGACGTCGACCTCGTACTCCTTGATTTTCGGCTGCCCGACCTGCACGGCCTGGACGTCTGCCGGGCGTTGCGCGCGGCCGGCAGCAGCGTCGACGTGCTGGCCGTGACCAGCGCGCGGGACCTGGCGGTGGTACGCACCGCGGTGTCTCTCGGGGTGACCCACTACCTGCTCAAACCGTTCACGTTCGCCGCGTTCCGCGACAAGCTGGAACGGTACGCGGACTACCGCGCGCAGGCCCTCGCCGAGGGTGAGGTAGCCGCCCAGCACGAGGTGGACCAGATGTTCGCCACCCTGCGCGGCACCGCCGGGCACAGCCTGCCCAAGGGGCTCGACGCGCAGACCCTCGATCGGGTACGCGCCGCGCTCACCGACGGAACCCGCGCGCAGGTGGGCCTGTCCGCGACCGAGGTGAGCGGGCTGACCGGCATCTCCCGGGTGACGGCCCGCCGTTACCTGGAATATCTGGTGACCATCGACCGGGCGGTCCGCAGCCCCCGCTACGGCACCCCCGGCCGCCCCGAAGTCGAGTACCGACCCCGGTGAGCGAACTGCAACTCGGCCTGAACGACCGGCCCTGACGTGCCATGTATCGATGTCGGAAGTGGGAGAATCGAAGACGACCCGACACGCAGGAGGTGCGCCGTGACGTCGAGCAACGCAGAGCGGATGCCCGAGTGGCCGACGGCTGAGCATGTACCGGCCGAGGAGTTGGCCCGCCGGCAGGGCATTCGGCCCATCGCCTCCGTGGACGACCTGGCACGCCCAGATCTGTTCGAGTCGGACGACGAGTTGGATGCATTCCTCGCCGACCTCTACGTCTCCCGGCGGGCCGGTGCCGCGTGAGTCTCGTCGTCCTGGACACCGATGTGGCATCGGCGATCCTGCGAGGGCGGCTCCCTGACGTCTCCGTGCCCGTCTGGTCGGTAAAACCCTCTGCATCACGTTCGTGACGCTCGCAGAGCTGACCAAGTGGACGGCACTCCGTAGTTGGGGGCCGCGCAAGCTGGCTGACCTCGCGCAGTGGCGGAGCGGGGTCGTCGTGCTCCCCTTCGACGAGGCGGTGGCGGTGACATGGGGGCATCTCCAGGCACGGGCGCAGCACGCGGACGGCCACGGCCGACAAACGACTCCTGGATAGCGGCGTGCTGTCTGGTTGACCGTCTGCCGCTGGCGACGTTCAACGGCAAGGATTTCGCCGACTTCGCCGAGTATGACGGGCTACGCCTCTTCGACGTCTCCTAGGCCGTGCTGAGAGTCCTCGGACATCAGCCGGTCGGGAACCAGGTGGCGGGGCGAAGATCCGTTGTTAGACTTGCGGAGTTGGGTTAGCGGTACGACTGGGGAGACCAGACATGGCGGGTGACGACGACATCTCCGGGTGAGACCGGATGTGTTCGGCCATCGGTTCGGCGCGCTTAGGCGCAGCCGCCGTGGCCATGTCGTCGTTCCACGGTCCCCGTTCCGTCGGGCGGCTTCGGCGCGCCCACCCCACCCTTTGAGGTCACTCGCATGTCTGATGCCTTCATCGTCTGCTCGAACCTGTCCTTCTCCTGGCCGGACGACACCCCGGTCTTCTCGGATCTGTCCTTCACCGTTCCCGGCGGTCGTACCGGCCTGGTCGCGCCCAACGGGGCCGGCAAGAGCACTCTGCTGCGGCTGATCGCCGGAGAGCTGCGGCCCAGCGGCGGTAGCGTCACCGTCGACGGCCTGCTCGGCTACCTCCCACAGACCCTGCCGCTGGCCGGCGACCTGACCGTCGCCGAGGTGCTCGACGTCGCCGAGCGGATCGCGGCGCTGCACGCCATCGAATCCGGCGACGCCAGCGAGGAACATTTCGCCACGATCGGCGACGACTGGGACATCGAGGAGCGCACCCGCGCCGAACTGGACCGGCTCGGCCTGGGTGACCTGTCGCTCGACCGCCGGCTGCACACCCTCAGCGGTGGTCAGGTGGTGTCCCTCGGCCTGGCGGCGCAACTGCTGCGCCGCCCGGACGTGCTGCTGCTCGACGAGCCGACCAACAACCTGGACCTGGAGGCTCGGCACAAGCTCTACGACGTGCTCACCGACTGGTCCGGTTGCCTGCTGCTGGTCAGCCACGACCGGGAGCTGCTGGACCGGATGGACCGCATCGCTGAGCTGGACCAGGGCGAGATCCGCTGGTACGGGGGCAACTTCACCGCGTACACCGAGGCGGTGCAGGCTGCGCGGGAGGTGGCCGAGAGCAACCTGCGCAACGCCGAGCAGGAGGTCAAGCGGGAGAAACGGGAGATGCAGCAGGCCCGGGAGCGCGCCGACCGGCGGGCCAGCAACGCCTCGAAGAACCTGAAGAACGCCGGCCTGGCGCGGATCGTGGCCGGTGGGCTGAAGCGCAGTGCGCAGGAGTCGGCGGGCAAGGCGCAGGAGACGCACGCCGGCCGGCTCGGGCAGGCGAAGGCCCGGCTCGACGAGGCCGGGCGGGCGGTACGCGACGAGGACCGGATCACCGTGGACCTGCCGGACACCACCGTCCCCGGCGGACGCACGGTCTTCTCCGGCCAGGGGATGCGGGCCCGCTTCGACGACCGGGACCTGTTCGGCGGCGACGGCGCGGACCTGGTGATCCGGGGGCCGGAACGGATCGCGCTCACCGGGGCGAACGGCGTCGGCAAGTCGACCCTGCTGCGCCTGATCAACGGCGATCTCGACCCGGCCGGCGGCGACATCCGACGGGCGGACGGGCGGATCGCGTACCTGTCGCAGCGGCTGGACCTGCTGGACCTCGACCGCACGGTGGCGGAGAACTTCGCCGCGTACGCGCCGAGCCTGCCGGACGCTCAGCGGATGAACCTGCTCGCCCGGTTCCTGTTCCGGGGCTCCCGGGTGAACCTGCCCGTCGGGGTGCTCTCCGGCGGTGAGCGGCTGCGCGCGACCCTCGCGTGTGTGCTCTGCGCCGAGCCGGCGCCGCAACTGCTGCTGCTCGACGAGCCGACCAACAACCTGGACCTGGTCAGCGTCGCCCAGTTGGAGAGCGCGCTGTCCGCGTACCAGGGTGCGTTTGTCGTGGTCAGCCACGACGAACGGTTCCTCGCCGAGATCGGCGTGCAGCGCTGGTTGCGGTTGGCCGACGGCCAACTGCGGGAAATCGGGGCCCCCGACCGGGTCTGAGCCCGGTCGGGAAGTCCGCGGCCCGGCCGGCGCAAGCCGGACCGGGCCGCGGCCCGGTCAGCTCACGTTGGCCGGGCCGAGGACGCTCTTCAGGTCACCCATCAGCGCGGTCGTCGCCGCCACCCGGAACGGGCCCAGCCGCAGGGTGGTGGTGCGCCCACCGTTCTGGAGTTTGACGTGCACCTCGGTGTCGCCGGGGTGCAGCACCAGGGTTTCCTTCAGTTTCTCCACCAGCGGTGGCGTGCACCGGTGCACCGGGATGGTGAGGGTGACCGGCTTGTTGGTGGCGCTGGTGCTGACGTCCGGCATGGACATGTCCATCGCCATGATGCGTGGGGTGTCGTCGCGGCGGTCCACCCGACCCTTGACCACCACGATGGCGTCCTCGGCGATGTACTGCCCGATCACCTCGTAGGTGTTGGGGAAGAACAGCGTCTCCACCCCACCGGCCAGGTCCTCCAGGGTGGCCGAGGCCCAGGCCCGGCCCTGCTTGGTGACCCGGCGCTGCACCCCGGAGAGGATGCCGGCGAGGGTGACCACCGCCCCGTCGGGCACCCCGCCCTCCTCGGCGAGCGCGGCGATGGTGGTGTCGGCCGCCGCGTTGAGGATGTGTTCCAGGCCGAACAGCGGGTGGTCGGAGACGTAGAGGCCGAGCATCTCGCGCTCGAAGGCCAGCTTGTCGCGCTTGTCCCACTCACTGTCGCTGATGGTCGGCATCACCGTCGTGCTGCCGGTGTCGCCATCGCCGAAGCCGGCGCCGAAGAGGTCGTACTGCCCGACCGCCTCCTTGCGCTTGACGTCGGCGTACGCGTCGATCGCGTCGGCGTGCACCGCGAGCAGGCCCTTGCGGGGGTGCTCCATCGAGTCGAACGCGCCGGCCTTGATCAACGATTCGATGGTCTTCTTGTTGCAGACCACCGCGTCCACCTTGGACAGGAAGTCGTAGAAGTCGGTGTAGTCGCCCTTCTCCTCGCGGCAGCGCATGATCGAGGCGACCACGTTCGCGCCGACGTTGCGCACCGCGGCCAGGCCGAAACGGATGTCCGAGCCGACCGGGGTGAACGGCCCGGCCGAGGTGTTCACATCCGGTGGCAGCACCTGGATGCGCATCCGGCGACACTCGGACAGGTAGAGCGCCATCTTGTCCTTGTCGTCGCCGACACTGGTCAGCAGCCCGGCCATGTACTCGGCCGGGTAGTGCGCCTTCAGGTACGCGGTCCAGTAGGAGACCAGGCCGTACGCGGCGGAGTGCGCCTTGTTGAAGGCGTACCCGGCGAACGGCACCAGGACGTCCCACACCGCCTGGATCGCCTCGTCGGAGTAGCCGCGCTCACGGCAGCCGTCCCGGAACGGGATGAACTCCTTGTCGAGGATCTCCTTCTTCTTCTTACCCATCGCCCGGCGCAGCAGGTCTGCCTGACCGAGGGTGTAGCCGGCGAGGATCTGCGCGGCGCGCTGCACCTGCTCCTGATAGACGATCAGGCCGTGGGTGGGCGCCAGGATCTCCCGTAGCGGCTCCTCCAGCTCCGGGTGGATCGGCGTGATCTCCTGCAGGCCGTTCTTGCGCAGCGCGTAGTTGGTGTGCGAGTCGACGCCCATCGGGCCGGGCCGGTACAGCGCCAGGACGGCGGAGATGTCCTCGAAGTTGTCCGGCTTCATCAACCGCAGCAGCGACCGCATCGGCCCACCGTCGAGCTGGAACACGCCCAGCGTGTCACCGCGGGCCAGCAGCTCGTACGCGGCCAGGTCATCCAGCGGCAGGGCCAGCAGGTCGAGCTTCTTACCGTGGTTGAGCTCGATGTTCTTGACCGCGTCGTCGATGATCGTCAGGTTGCGCAGGCCGAGGAAGTCCATCTTCAGCAGCCCGAGCGACTCGCAGGTCGGGTAGTCGAACTGCGTGATGATCGCCCCGTCGGCGTCACGACGCATCAACGGGATGTGCTCGATGATCGGCTCGGCGGACATGATGACACCGGCGGCGTGCACACCGGTCTGCCGGATCAGCCCCTCGATGCCCTTGGCGGTGTCGATCACCTTACGGACGTCCGGGTCGGAGTCGTACAGGCCGCGGATCTCGCCGGCCTCGGCGTAGCGGGGGTGCTTCGTGTCGAAGATGCCGGTGAGCGGGATGTCCTTGCCCATCACGGCCGGCGGCATCGCCTTGGTGATCCGGTCACCAACCGCGTACGGGAAGCCCAGCACCCGGGCCGAGTCCTTGATCGCGGCCTTCGCCTTGATCGTGCCGAAGGTGGCGATCTGGGCGACCTTGTCCTCGCCCCACTTGTCGGTGACGTACTTGATCACCTCACCGCGCCGACGCTCGTCGAAGTCGATGTCGACATCCGGCATCGACACCCGCTCGGGGTTGAGGAACCGCTCGAAGATCAGCCCGTGCTGGATCGGGTCCAGGTCGGTGATGCCCAGTGCGTACGCGACGAGCGAGCCGGCGGCCGAACCACGGCCCGGCCCGACCGCGATGCCCTGGTTCTTCGCCCACTGGATGAAGTCGGCGACCACGAGGAAGTACGACGGGAAGCCCATCTGGTTGATGACGCCCAGCTCGTACTCCGCCTGGACGACGTGCCCCTCCGGGATGCCGTTCGGGTAGCGGCGGCCCAGGCCGGCGAAGGTCTCCTTGCGGAACCAGGACTCCTCGGTCTCCCCCTCGGGCACCGGGAAGCGCGGCATCAGGTTGTGGAACTCGAACATGCCGGTCGGGTCGACCTTCTCCGCGACCAGCAGCGTGTTACGGCAGCCCTCCTGCCACAGCTCCGACGAGTCCACCGCGCGCATCTGGTCGGCGCTCTTGATGAAGTAGCCGCCGCCCTCCAGGCGGAACCGGTTGGGGTCGTCGATGTTGCTGGCCGTCTGCACACAGAGCAGCACGTCGTGCGCGGTGGCCTGCTCCTCGACCGTGTAGTGCGAGTCGTTGGTGACCACCGGCGGGATGTTCAACTTGCGGGCGATCTCGGTGAGCCCCGCACGGACCCGGGTCTCGATGGAGAGACCGTGATCCATGATTTCGACGAAGTAGTTGTCCTTGCCGAAGATGTCCTGGTAGGTGGCGGCGACCTTGAGCGCCTCGTCGAACTGGCCCAGCCGCAGTCGGGTCTGCACCGCGCCGGACGGGCAGCCGGTGGTGGCCATGATCCCCTCGGCGTACTCGGCGATCAGCTCCATGTCCATCCGGGGCCACTTGATGTAGTGCCCCTCCATGGATGCCCGCGAGTTGAGGGTGAACAGGTTCTTCAGGCCCTGCGCGTTCTTCGCCCACATGGTCTTGTGGGTGATCGCGCCGTTACCGGAGACGTCGTCGCTCTTCTGCTCCGGCCGGCCCCACTTGACCCGCGCCTTGTGGAAGCGCGACTCCGGTGCCACGTACGCCTCGACGCCCAGGATCGGGGTGATCCCGGCCTCCATCGCCTTGTTGTAGAAGTCGTTCGCGCCGTGCATGTTGCCGTGGTCGGTGATCGCCACGGCGGACATGCCGAGCCGCTTGGCCTCGACGAACAGGTCCTTGAGGCGGGCCGCTCCGTCGAGCATCGAATACTCGGTGTGCACGTGCAGATGCGCGAACGAGTCGGCCATGCGTGGCGCCCCCCGGCGGTGTGGATCTTGATGGTCGGAGCCGACCGGGACCTACCCTACCGAGGTGATCTCGGCGGCTCCACCGTCCGCGCCGACGGTCGTGGCCCTCGTCTCCTCAACGCCGGCGGATGAGCCTAGGCTCGGTGCATGGCCAGGTACTACGACGTGCACCCGGAGAACCCGCAGCCCCGGATCATCGGCCAGGTCGCCGACCTGATCCGCGGTGGCGGGCTGGTCGCCTACCCCACCGACTCCTGCTACGCGCTCGGCATCCAGCTGGGCAACCAGGACGGGCTGGACCGGATCCGCCAGATCCGGCACCTCGACGATCGGCACCACTTCACCCTGGTCTGCCGCGACTTCGCGCAGCTCGGCCAGTTCGTCCAGATCAGCAACTCGGTGTTCCGCCTGGTGAAGGCGTCCACCCCGGGCAGCTACACATTCATCCTGCCGGCCACCCGAGAGGTGCCACGCCGGATGTTGCACCCCAAGAAACGGACCGTCGGTGTCCGCGTACCCCGGCACACCGTCACCCAGGCGCTGCTGGCCGAGCTGGCCGAGCCGCTGGTGTCGAGCACCCTGGTCCTGCCCGGGGACGACGAGCCGATGACCCAGGGGTGGGAGATCAAGGAACGGCTCGACCACCAACTCGACGCGGTGCTCGACGCCGGCGACTGCGGCAAGGAGCCGACGACCGTGATCGACCTGTCCGGGCCCGAGCCGGAGATCCTGCGCCGGGGCGCCGGAGACGTCTCACGCTTCGAGTAGCGCGCCGGCCGGTTCGCGTCGGATGCCGGACCGTACCGGGCCGCGCCGGCGTCGCCGGTCGTACGCTTGAGGATCGGCACCGGCGAGCATTGGAAACCCGGCATGCCCGACGCGGACGACATCGACGCCCTGGCCCGGTCCGCCGCGTGCGGCGACCCGGCAGCACTGGACGCTCTACTGCTCGCGGTACGCCCCGAGGTGCTGCGGCTGTGCGCACGGTTCCTGCCCAGCCGGGAGGACGCCGAGGAGGCCTGCCAGGACACGCTGGTGGCCCTGGCCGGCGGCATCACCCGGTTCGAGGGCCGCTCCTCGTTCCGCACCTGGCTGCACCGGCTGACCGCCAACCGGGCCCGCTCGACGTACCGCACGCTGCGCCGCCGCTGGCGGCTGGAGGCCGGCGGCGTACCCCTGCCCGAGCAGGCCGACCCACGACGGACCAGCGTGGTCGCGGGCACCCGCCTCGACCTGCTCGACGCCTTCGACGCCGTCCGCCCCGACCTCGCCGAGGTGGTGGCCCTGCGCGACATCCTCGGGCTGAGCTATCCCGAGATCGCCGCACTGCTCGACGTGCCGGTGGGCACCGTGAAGTCCCGGCTGCACCTGGCCCGACGGCAGGTCCGGCAACGCCTCGGCGCCGAATGAGCCCCGCCGCGCGACGCCGCGCACTGCGCCGGCTCCGCACCGGTGTCGTCGCCCTCGTGGCTGCCGTGGTGGTCGCCGCCTGCGGCGCCGACGCGGTCGCGCCGCTGCCCGTGCAACCGCCCGGCCCGTCCAGTCCGCCGCCGACCCCCTCCGCGACCCCCGCGCCCACCGGGTCGCCGTCCCGACCCCCGCCGACCAGCGGGCGTCCGATCGCGGCACCGCCCGCACCAACCACCGCCAGGGGTACGCCGCAGCGAACGGCCCCCACGTCGACCACGCCGACCGGGCCGACCACGAGCTGCCAGGGCGCCGTTCGCTACGACCTGCCGCTGGCCGAGACCGAGCTTGAGCTGCTGCGCTCCCTCTGCTTCGCCACCGGCGCGGTGCTGCGGATCCAGGGCATCGGCCCCGGCCTGGTCACCGTGGACCGCCCGGAGCTGGTGTCGCAGCAGTACGAGGCCGGGGTCGTGGACATCCGGTTCGTCCGCCCCGGCACCGTCGACGTCACGATCCCGCAGCAGGACCGGTCGCACACGATCACGGTGGTGGTCCGCTGAGCCGCGTCACGAGCTGACCGGAGCCGGGACGGGTCGTCGCCGCATCCGGAGGAACTCGCCGACCGCGACCCCCAGCAGCACCAGCCCGGCGGCCACACTCACCGCCAGACCGGGCAGGTACGCCGTGAAGGACGCCAGGGCGATCGTCGCGACCACACCGATGACGTGGGACAACGGCCACCGCTCGTACGCCTCGTGTTCGAGCACCGCCCGACCGCACAGGAAGAGCCCGGCGCCGCCCAGGATGAGCGCCGTCATGGCGGCGCCTGTCCGCGCCCCGGGCTGGTCCATGATCCGTTCGACCCCGGCGGCCGTGGCGACCACCCCGACGATCATCAACCAGTGGGCGTACGGGTTGGTCTGCACCAGCCGGGTCCGGTGTGGTGAGGCGTCGATGGCGGCGCGCAGGGTCGCGCCCGCTCCTCGCGCGTAGCTCCACCAGAGCACTACGGCCGTCAGGAAAGCGACGACGAAGGTGGCGAGTCGGTCCCCGGTGAAGGGCTGGTGACCCAGGGCGAGAACGCTGATCAGGATGAGTTCACCCACGGCGAGGATGTAGATCTGCTGGTACCGCTCGGCGAGGTGCTCGGATGCCACCTGGTACACGGGCAGGGGCGGCCGACCCGGGATCGGGAAGCGGAGTCCGTAGCCGGTGTAGTCCACGGCCAGGGCGGCCAGCCACACGGCGAGTCGCCACCCCGGGTCGGGCACCAGGCCGCCCACCACCCAGATGCTTCCCGAGCACACGCCCCAGACCAGGGCGCGCACCGTGCGTTCCTGCTCCTGCCGGCCACGCAGAGACCGGATGAGCACCAGTCCCCGGCCCACGATGATCACGGCCCAGGTCCCGCCGAAGAACAGCCCGTGATCGCCGAACGCCCCCGGCAGGGCCGCGGCCATCAGCATGAGGCCGAACATGGCGGCCAGGATCAGGATCGGGATCGGTTGCTTCCGGGGACTGTAGGTGTCGGTGATCAACGTCGTGGTCACCCACACCGCCCAGAGCGTCGACAGGGCGAGCAGCCCCTGGGCGAAGCTGATCCAGGTCAGCTCGGTCGCCATCTTCTGCGACGTCATGGCCAGCCCGGCGACGAAGGCCAGGTCGAAGAAGAGCTCCAGCAGATCCGTCCGCTGCGGTCCGCCCGGCCCGCGGGTCGGCGGTTGACGCGTCTCGGCCTTCCCCGGCCTCCGCCCGCGCTGTGCCGCCACGGTGACAGCTTCACACCCGAGGGCCCACCACCGGGCGCGTTCGCCGGCACCGCGACGGCCGTCACCGCACATGTACGCCGGCGAGCAGGGTGTCCACGAACTCGGGCGCGGCGTCCGCTGGTGGCGCGATCTGCACGTACACCAGGGCGGGCCGGCCGGGATGCAGGCCGGCCGACTCGACGATCTGCGGCCGGCCCTGGTCGCAGCGGTACCGGATGACCGTCCACTCGACGTTCGCCTGCCGGGTGGTGCGGGCCGGGGCGGGTACGCAGTCCCCGTGCGTCCGCTCGGCCAGGAATCCGACCGGCGTGGTGCGTGCCCCCGTGGTGGCGGAGAGGCCGACGAAGGCGCCGGGCAGTCCGGGATCGGCGGCCCAGCGGCGGGGCTGCGGCGACATCACCAGCGCCGGTTCCGGTGCGCCGTCGGCATCGTACTGACCGGCCCAGGTCGTCCCCCTGGCCGACCAGCCGGCCGGCAGGGCCACGGTCAGTGGCCCGGTCGTGTACGTGCCGCCGACCGGCCGAGGTGACCCGGTGCCACCCGGCTCGGCGCCCGCCCCACCCACCGCTGCGGCGACGGCCACGATCGCGGCCCCGGCCAGCCGCAACCGGTACGGGCGGCGGCCCTCCGGCCGAGGTGACGGCGAGCCGGTCGTCCGAGCCGATGCGGCCGGCGCCCGCACCGGAGCACTCGCGTGTACCAGCGCGGCGTGTAGGGCCGCAGCGTCGGGATGCCGGTCGGCCGGGTGGTGCGCCGTGGCCTGGGCGAGCACCCCAGCGACAGCCGGCGGTACGCCGTCCCGCAGTCGGATCTCCGGGACGCGCCGAGGCTGATCGGGCCGGGGCGGGTTCGCGCCCAACGGGTCGGCGGCCAGCAGCCGAATGCCGAGCCGGCCGAGCCCGTACACGTCGGCGCGTGTGTCGATCACCGCACCGGGGTCGTCCTGCTCCGGGGCCATGTAACCGGGGGTACCGGCCCGGGCGGTCAGCCCGGAGGCGGCCGCGAGCGCCTTGGCGAGGCCGAGGTCGGCGATCAGCACCTGCTCGGCACCGGGGTCTTCCGGTCCGGCGGAGCGGAACAGGATGTTGCCCGGGGTCAGATCACGGTGCACGACACCGTGTCGGTGCAGCACGGCGACCCCGGCGCAGACCTCACCGAGCAGCCGCAGCGCCGCCGGCACCGGGATCTCGCCAGCGGCCAGCCGGTCCCGCAGGCTCCCCCCGTCCGCCCAGGCCAGCACCGCGTACGGCCGGCCGTCGGGCAGCTCACCGACGGCGTGTACCCGGACCAACCGCTCGTGCTCCAGCCGCCGCAGCAGCCGGGCCTCGTCGCGGAAGCGTTCCCGGACCCGCAGGTCGTGGCTCCAGTTCTCGGCCAACACCTTGATCGCCACGTGCGCGTCGAGCACCGGGTCGTAGCCCAGCCAGACCATCGCGAACGAACCGACGCCCAGCAGCCGTTCGATGGCGTAGGGCCCGATCTGCTGCGGAGCCGTCACCGCGTCACCCCCGGCCAGCGCCGTCGGTTCGCATTCCTCTGCACAGTAGACCGACCCGATCGGAAACCCGACGAACCGTTGGCCCGGGCGCGGTGACTAACAGGGCAGAGACCCGTCACCGAAGGAGCACACCATGAAGCGTCCCTCGATCGTCCTCACCACCGCCGCGCTGGCGCTCAGCACGCTCGTCCCGCTGACCACCGCCGGCCCGGCCTCGGCGGCTTCTCCCACCGCCGGCCCCGCGTCCGCCACGGCGCGCGGCCCGCTCGCCACCGCGGCCCTCGTCGGGCACCACCACCCGCAGGTGCTCAGCGTCCACGGCGCCGGGGCGTACCGGATCGGCGCCAGCCTGGCGGCGCTCACCGCGGCCGGGCGCATCGACTGGGTGGCGCCCGGCTGCGGCCCGGTGGTGTACGCGGGGGTGACCGGCTCCTGGGCCGGCGTGCTCATGCTGGCGTTCCGCGACGGTCGGCTGGTGGCGGTGGGTACGGCCACCGCGCCGCCCCGCTCCCCCGCCGGAGCGACGGTCGGCATGTCCTTCGCCGAACTGGAGGAGATCTACGGCCGGCGGGGCTCGCTGATCCGCAACGACGCGGGCGACGCCGAGGCGTACCTCGTGCGGGTCGGCTCGCGGGTGGAGTTGTTCACCGGGCACCCGATCCGTCCCGGCGTGGGCTTCTTCGAGGTCGGGCCGGCCGACTTCGTCGAGCGGAACTTCCGGCTGGGCTCGGCCTGCTGATCAGCGTCAGTCGTCGGGGCGTCCGGTCGGTACCGGGCGCCCCGCGTCCTGTCCGGGGCACGGATCTGTGGGAGACACGATGATGTCGGGGTGGACAACACTGTGTGGCACACAGTATGGTGTGACACATGGTTAGCGAGGATGTTCTACGGACGCACCTACAGGAGTTGCGTCGAGGCACCGTCGTGGTAGCCAGCCTGGTCGCGCTGCGGCGACCGGACTACGGCTACGCACTGCTGCAACGGCTCACCGACCACGGCTTCCCGGTGGACGCCAACACCCTCTACCCGCTGCTGCGCCGCCTGGAGGACCAGGGCCTGCTGACCAGCGAGTGGAACACCGAGGAGAGCCGACCGCGCAAGTTCTACCGGACCAGCGACGAGGGCGAGTCGATGCTGACCCGGCTTCTCGACGACCTCGCCGCCGTGCAGACCTCCATCACCGGGCTGATCCAAGGAGTGGAACGATGAACACCCTGACCGACCGCTACCTCGCCGCCACCCTGCGCTCAGTGCCCGCTCCGCGACGCGAGGAGATCGCCAACGAGCTGCGCGCCTCGATCGACGACATGATCGAGGGCCGCACCAGCGACGGGGCGAACCCGACCGCCGCCGAGCGGGAGGTGCTCACCGAGCTGGGCAACCCCGACCTACTGGCCGCCCAGTACGCCGACCGGCGGCTGCAGCTCATCGGCCCGACCTACTACCTGGTCTGGTTGCGACTGCTGAAGCTGCTGCTCAGCTTCATCCCGGCGATCGCCGGCACGGCGGTCACCGTCGTCGAAGCCGCCCAGGGCAAGGGCTTCGGGGCCATCGGGACGGGCGTCGTCGTCGTCCTGCACGTGGCCGTGCACATCTGCTTCTGGCTCACCCTGGTCTTCGCCATCATCGAGCGCTCCCAAACGACAGTGGACCTGCCGGAGTGGAACCTCGACCAGCTGCCCGACGCGCAAGTGCGTCGGGGCATCCCCCTCGCCGACACCATCGCGTCGGTGGTCACGATCATGGTGACCATCGCGTACCTGCCCTTCCAGCACTACGAGTCCTGGGTGCACGACACCGATGGCGACAACCTTCCGATCCTCGACCCGGCACTGTGGTCGTTCTGGCTGCCGGCGCTGATCGTGGTGCTTGTCGCCACCGCGATCTTCGAAATCGTCAAGTACCGGATCGGGCGCTGGACCTGGCCCCTGTTCGGCGTCAAGGCGCTGCTCAACGTGGCGTTCGCGGTGCCGCTGATGTGGTTGGCGCTCTCCGACCGGCTGCTCAACCCGGCCCTGGCCGAGCGCCTGAGCTGGCTGGCGAACGCGGACAACCGCGACACCCTCGGGGCCGCCATCGCGCTGGGTGCGGCCGTGATCATGGTCTGGGACCTCATCGACACCGCGACCAAGACCCGACGCCAGACGGCGTGAGCGATTCCCGACAGGGCGGCCCGGCGCGTACCCCGCGCCGGGCCGCCGCCCGTTGGCCGGCACCGCTGGCCCGCCCGCCGGACACGCCTGGCCGGGCCCGTGGCATCGTTCTCGAATGATCGCGGCACAGCAGGGGGAATGGCACCGCCCGGGTCCAACGGCCGAGCAGCGCCGCAACGACCTGTGGCTCGGGTTGGGGATGACGGGGCTGGCGCTGGTGAGCCTCACCCTGGCCCGCAGCACCGGGGCGTTCCTGCTGGGTCCGCCGCCGTCCGGGCCGGAGCAACTGTTCTGGACCGTCGCGGTGACGCTGCCGCTGATCTGGCGGCGGCGTTGGCCGGTCGCCACCCTGCTGATCGTCTCGGTGGTGTTCATCGCCGGGCAGGCGCGATCGGCACCGGAGACCCAGTTCTCCTCCTGGGCCCTGTTCTGCGCCCTCTACACCGTCGGCGCCTGGGGGCAGAACCATCAGCTGGCCCGCCGGCTGCGCATCGGTGTGATCGCCACGATGTTCGCCTGGTTGGGGATCTACTACGCGGTGACGATCGAACACATCCCGCCCGGGGCCTTCGCCGACGCGGTCGGACCGGTGCCACCGGTGCTCGCCGCGATGGTCAACGGCGTACTGGTCAATGTTCTGGTCTTCGGTTTCGCGTACTTCTTCGGCGAGACCGCCTGGGTGGCCACCCGACGCGAGCACGAACTGCACGCCCAGGCCGAGGACCTGCGCGGGTCGCAGGCCGAGTCCCGGGAACGCGCGGTGCTCGGCGAACGGGTCCGGATCGCCCGGGAGTTGCATGACGTGGTCGCCCACCACGTGTCGGTGATGGGGGTGCAGGCGTCCGCCTGCCGCCGGGTGTTCGACCGCGACCCGGGCAAGGCCCGCACCGCACTCGCCGCCATCGAGCAGAGCGCCCGCACCGCCGTGGACGAGCTACGGCGAATGCTGGGCGTGCTGCGGACCTCCGGCGACGCCGTCGCCGCGCCACCGGCCGCCGGCGGCGTCGAACGAATCGGCGAGCTGATCGAGCGGGCCCGGGCCGCCGGCCTGACGGCGACCCTCGGGGTGTACGGCGACTCGATCGCGCTGCCCGAATCGGTCTCGCAGGCGGCCTACCGGGTGACGCAGGAGGCGGTGACCAACACCCTGAAGCACGCCGGGGCGGACATGCTGGACGTGCGCGTCCGGTACCTGGCTCGGGAGGTGGAGGTCGACGTGACCGACGACGGACGGGCCGGTGGCACGACCAACACCGTCGGGCTGGGACTGATCGGGATGCGCGAACGGGTCACCGCGCACGACGGCGACCTGGAGACCGGACCGCGCGCCGGCGGCGGGTGGCGGGTACGCGCCCGCTTCCCCCTACCGGTCAGCGCGGGGCGTTCGTCATGAGCGCCACACCGGGAGCGCCGATCCGGGTGCTGCTCGCCGACGACCAACATCTCGTCCGCACCGGATTCCGGGTCATCCTCGAGGTAGAGGACGACATCGAGGTGGTCGGCGAGGCCGCCGACGGCGAACGGGCCGTCACCATGACCCGCGCCACCCGCCCCGACGTCGTACTCATGGATGTGGAGATGCCCGGGATGGACGGCCTGGAGGCCACCCGGCAGATCACCGCCGACGGGCCGGGCGCACCCGCGGTGCTGATCCTCACGACCTTCGACCGCGACGACTACCTGTTCGCCGCGCTGCGGGCCGGAGCCAGCGGCTTCCTGCTCAAGAACGGCACACCGGAGGAACTGATCGAGGCGATCCGGGTGCTGGCCAGGGGCGACGGACTGCTCGCCCCGGAGATCACCCGTCGAGTGATCTCCACGTTCGCCCGCCCCGGAGACCCGTCGGGCACCGCCCACCGCGGGCCGGACGCCGAGGCCGCGCTGGGTGAGCTGACCACGCGTGAACGAGAGGTGCTGATGCTGCTCGCCTCCGGCGCCAGCAACGCGGAGATCGCCGCGACCATCCACCTTGGCGAGGCGACGGTGAAGACGCACGTGAGCCGGGTGCTGGCCAAACTCGGCCTGCGAGACCGGGTGCAGGCGGTGGTGTTCGCGTACGAGAACGGGGTGGTCCGACCCGGCGGGTGACCGGCATCCGTCGCGCGGCGGACCCACCCGTTCCCCCGCCGGGCGGACGGCTGAGCGCGGTATTCGATCTAGCGTGGGTGCGTGACCAGAACGCTTCGCCTCGACGGCGTCGACCGCAGCTTCGGCGACCGGCAGGTACTCAAGAACGTTTCCTTCGAGGTGGCCGCCGGCCGGATGACCGGCTTCGTCGGCGCCAACGGCGCCGGCAAGACCACCACCATGCGGATCATCCTGGGTGTGCTCTCCCCGGACGCCGGGGAGGTGAGCTGGGGTGGCGCGAAGCTGACCCGGCAGGACCGCCGACGCTTCGGTTACATGCCGGAGGAGCGGGGCCTCTACCCCAAGATGACCACCCGGGAGCAGGTCACCTACCTGGGTCGACTGCACGGCCTGGACGCCCCTGCGGCTCGGCGTGCCACCGACACGCTCCTGGAACGGGTGGGGCTCGGCGAACGCGGCGACGACCTGCTGGAGACACTGTCGCTGGGCAACCAGCAGCGCGCCCAGATCGCGGCCGCGCTGGTGCACGACCCCGAGGTGCTGGTGCTCGACGAGCCGTTCTCCGGCCTCGACCCGCTGGCCGTCGACACCGTCGTCACCGTGCTACGGGAACGGGCCTCGGCCGGAGCGCCGGTGCTCTTCTCCAGCCACCAGCTCGACGTCGTGGAGCGGCTCTGCGACGACCTGGTGATCATCGCCGACGGGGTGATCCGGGCGGCTGGCAGCCGGCAGCAACTGCGCGACTCCTACACCGTGCCCCGCTACGAACTGGTGGTGGCGAGCGACGCCGGCTGGGTGCGCGACCACCCCGGGGTGACCCTGGTCGAGTTGGACGGGGCGCGAGTGGTCTTCGACCTGCCGGCCGGCGCCGACGAACAGCCCCTGCTGCAGGCGGCCCTCGCCCGTGGCCCGGTCCGCGCCTTCCGCCCGGTCAGCCCCTCGCTCACCGAGATCTTCCGAGAGGTCACCCAGTGAACATCACCCAGGCCATCCGGCTGGTCGCCGAACGCGAGATCCGGGTCAAGATCCGCGACCGTACCTTCCTGTTCGGCACGCTCTTCTTCCTGCTCATCGCCGCGGCCGGCACCATCCTGCCTCCGCTGCTCTCCGGCGGACCGTCCACCGTGGCGGCGACCGAGAGCGCGGCCGCTCCGCTGCGCGCGGCCGGCCTTGAGGTCCGGGTGGTCGCCGACGACCGGGCCGCCGAGCAGGCCGTCCGCGACGACGACGTCGACGCCGCGGTGGTCGCGGGGCCGGCCGTCCTGGCCATGGACGAGGCCCCCGACGACGTGGTGGCGGCGCTGAGCAGCCAGCCGACCGTGCACCTGCTCGACCCGGACGCGGTCGACCCGGTGGTGGCGTTCCTGGTGCCGTTCGTCTTCGCGTTCGTCTTCTTCATCACCTCGCAGACGTTCGGGGTGCAGATCGCGCAGAGCGTCATCGAGGAGAAGCAGACCCGGATCGTGGAGATCCTGGTCGCCGCCGTGCCGGTCCGAGCGCTGCTGGCCGGCAAGGTGGTGGCCGGTGGCATCCTGGCGTTCGCCCAGATCGCGCTCATCGCGGTGGTGGCGGTGGTCGGCATGCAGATCGGTGACAGTGGCGGTCTCCTCACCCTGCTCGCCCCGGCGATCGGCTGGTTCGTGCCGTTCTTCCTGCTCGGTTTCGTGCTGCTCGCCGCGATGTGGGCGGCGGCCGGCGCCCTGGCCAACCGGCAGGAGGACATCGCCGCCGTATCGACGCCGGTGCAACTCGCCGTCATGCTGCCGTTCTTCGCGGTGATCTTCCTGAACGACAACGACACCGCGATGCGGGTGCTGTCCTACCTGCCGTTCTCGTCGCCCACGGCCATGCCGCTGCGGCTGTTCACCGGCGACGCGGCCGGCTGGGAGCCGTTCGTCTCGCTGGTCATCCTGCTGCTCGCCGCCGGGGCGTTCCTGGTCGCCGGGGCCCGGGTGTACGAGGGGTCGCTGCTGCGCACCAACGGCCGAACCTCCCTGCGGACCGCCTGGCGGGAGCGGGAGACGATCGGCTGAACCCCTGGCCACCCCACGCGGGCGTCGGAGTCCTGATCGGACCCCGGCGCCCGCAGCCGTACCTGGCGGAGGACCGACCGCGCGGGTCAGCGGGCCGGCGGCACCTGGTCCCAGCCGGCGGGCAGCGGGGACGCCGACCAGGTCGGGTCGGGCTGCCACTTCGCCCACGCCGGGTCCCACCAGCGCTCGCCCGCGTCGAGCAGCGCGGCGATCCGGTCACCCTCGGCCTGGATCGCGTCTCCCATACCCGGGTAGCGCCCCTCGACGAGGCGCTGGGCGAACATCTCCACGTCCTTCCAGACGTACCGGTCGGCGTCCGCCGCCCACCACAGGTCCAGCTCGTGGTCCAGGGTGTCCACCCCGATCGGCGTACGCCGCACCGGGTCCTGGAGGTTGAAGTACCACCCGGCGAAGTCCCGGCCCGGGCCGGTCCAGAACACATCGACCGAGTGCGCCTCGCCGGGACGTTGCAGCATCAGCTTGCCGTGCCCCGACCAGGACCGGTGCCCGGCGGTCTCCCACGGGTGCCGCCCACACGGAAAGACGCCGGTCGCCGGGAAACCGAACTCGGCTCCGGACGGGAGGTAGAGGGCGAGCAGGTCGGGTGAGTCCTCGACGCAGATCGTCGGGCAGCCGAACCACACCTCGCCACGCAGAACCTCACGCCGAACGACCACGTCACCCGGCGAAAATCGGTGTGGCAATCCCACGGCTCAGCACCTCCTCGTGGACCACCCTCAGAAGGTGGCGATGGGGTTGACCGGGCTGCCGGACGTGCCGGCGAAGCGGACCGGCGCGACGGACAGGTGGAAGTCCCACTGGCCGAGGTCGGCGGCCGTTGCCGCGCACGCCTCCAGGTCGCAGTTGTCGAGCATCCACAGACCCATCGCGACGAGGCTCACGGCGTGGACCGGCATCAACACATCGTCGTACCCCGACGGCTGCACGTCCTGGGGGGTGTCGGCGC
The DNA here is from genome assembly GCF_016907275.1 of Micromonospora luteifusca. NCBI lineage: Bacteria > Bacillati > Actinomycetota > Actinomycetes > Micromonosporales > Micromonosporaceae > Micromonospora > Micromonospora luteifusca. Next base: position 5,452,982 of record NZ_JAFBBP010000001.1, on the reverse strand, counting down.
CGATCAGCGCGACGCCACGTTCCTGTAGCCACGGCAGGCAGGACGCGTGCCAGCCGGCCTGCGTGAAACCGCTGGCCGCACCGGCCTCGTGCCGGGAGCGTCCATAGCCGGTCCGCAGGAGTACCGCATCGCCGGGCCGCACCCGTACACCCTGGCGACGCTCGGCCTCCTCGAGATCGTCGGGATACACACCCTGCCCCGGTTCCAACCACGGCACATCACGGACCCTCGCGACGTCCAGCAGCACACCGCGCGTGATGATCCCGTTCGCCGCCGCCGTGACGGCCGCCCACGCCGACCCCGTCGCGGTGTCGACCAGCGAGTGCGACCGCCCGTTGTACATCATGCCGTCCCAGAAGATGTGGCACGGCGAGTCGAGGTGGGTGAGGGTGTTGCCGTGGTACGAGATGCTGAGCTGCTCGGACGAGAAGCCCCAGCGCCGGTCGGCGTGGAAGGCTGCTGGCATGTTCTCGGCACCCGGCATGTCGGCGGTGCACGGGCACGCCGTCGTCGACCGCTCCATGTCTCGCGGTGCGGCGACCTCCCACGCGCAGGACACGCTCCTGCCGTGACGCACGGCCCGCGCCGCCGCCAGCCGGACGTCGTCGGTGATGTGGTTCAGGGTGCCGAGCTCGTCGTCGTCGCCCCACCGGCCCCAGTTCGACAGCGTGTCGAAATACCCGAGCACGTCATCCTGTGTGGGCATCGCCCGCTTCACCGTCATCCCCGCATCGACTCCTCCGGTCAGGCGCTTCACGGCACCGCAGGCAGGGTATCCCGGCGCCGGATCAACGACCGCAACGGCTGTCGGACGGGGTGCAGCGCAAAGCCTCCGCCGATCGTCCGCCCCTGCCCTGTCGGGTCGAGGTTTCGATCGTCGGAGGCTCTGCACAGCCGAACGTGCTGATCACTGCCGAGCGGGCGACAGGCTCTCAGGCGTCCACTGCCGCCATCACGTCGTCGGAGATGTCGAAGTTGGCGTAGACGTTCTGCACGTCGTCGCAGTCTTCCAGGACGTCGATCAGCTTGAAGATCTTGCGGGCGCCCTCTTCGTCCAGCGGGATGTTCATGCTGGGGATCAGGGAGGACTCGGCCGACTCGTACTCGATGCCGGCGTCCTGCAGCGCGGTCCGCACCGGAATCAGGTCGGTCGGCTCGGAGACCACCTCGTACGCCTCACCGAGGTCGTTGACCTCCTCGGCGCCGGCGTCGAGGACAGCCAACATCACGTCGTCCTCGCTGGTGCCCTCCTTGGGCACGATCACCACGCCCTTGCGGGAGAACATGTACGACACCGAGCCGGCGTCGGCGAGCGAGCCGCCGTTGCGGGTCAGCGCGGTGCGCACCTCGGTCGCCGCCCGGTTGCGGTTGTCGGTGAGGCACTCGATGAGCATGGCCACGCCGTTCGGGCCGTACCCCTCATACATGATCGTCTGCCAGTCGGCGCCGCCCGCTTCCAGGCCGGAGCCGCGCTTGACGGCGCGGTCGATGTTGTCGTTCGGCACCGAGCTCTTCTTCGCCTTCTGGATCGCGTCGAAGAGCGTCGGGTTGCCGGTGGGGTCGCCGCCGCCGATCCGCGCGGCCACCTCGACGTTCTTGATCAGCTTGGCGAACATCTTGCCGCGCTTGGCGTCGATGACGGCCTTCTTGTGCTTGGTCGTCGCCCACTTTGAGTGGCCGGACATCTTCTACCTCCGTTGCTACCCGCCGTCTGCATCGACCGCACCGCTCACGCCCCGCTCCCGCCGGCGCACGCGGAGGTGCCGGTCAGCTCTGGTGGAAGCCGTGGCGGGCAGATGGCCCTGCCGAATCTCCGCAATCCTACCGACGTCCCCCGGGTCGCTGTCATGCACCGCGCGTGGCGGTTCCGTTCCGTCCGCTCGGACCAGGGCAGACGGGACAAAACCCGGTCGCCGGTTGAGCGACGGCGCCGTCAGGAGACGGTGCGGACCAGGTTCACGAAGTACGCGTGCACGCGCAGGTCACCGGTCAACTCCGGGTGGAAGGAGGTGGCCAGCAGGTTGCCCTGCCGGACCGCCACGATCCGGTCGGCGGCCGGGCCGCCGGTCACCGATCCGATCACCTCGACGCCGGCACCGACCCGCTCGACCCAGGGCGCCCGGATGAAGACCGCGTGGAACGGCTCACCCGGCACCCCGGTGATCTCCACCGGGGCCTCGAAGGAGTCGACCTGCCGCCCGAACGCGTTGCGCCGCACGGTCATGTCGATGCCGGAGAAGCCCCGCTGGTCGGGTCGGCCGTCGAGCACCTCGGTCGCCAGCATGATCATGCCGGCGCAGGAGCCGTAGACCGGCATGCCGTCGGCGATCCGCTTGTCGATCGGCTCGCGCATCTCGAAGATGTCGGTGAGCTCGCTGATGGTGGTGGACTCACCCCCGGGGACGACCAGGCCATCCACCGCGTCCAGCTCCGCCGGACGGCGGACCGGGCGGGCGTCCGCGCCGGCCGCCGCCAACGCCGCCACGTGCTCGCGGACATCCCCCTGGAGCGCGAGCACACCGATCACGGGTACGGCCATGGTGCTCACCTCACCAGCCGCGCTCGGCCAGGCGGTGCGGCTGCGGGATCTCGTCGACGTTGATGCCGACCATGGCCTCGCCGAGGCCACGGGAGACCTTCGCCAGCACGTCCGGGTCGTCGTGGAAGGTGGTGGCCTTGACGATCGCGGCTGCCCGCTGAGCCGGGTTGCCGGCCTTGAAGATCCCGGAGCCGACGAAGACACCCTCGGCGCCGAGCTGCATCATCATCGCCGCGTCGGCCGGGGTGGCGATTCCACCGGCGGTGAACAGCACCACCGGCAGCTTGCCGCTCTCGGCGACCTCCTTGACCAGCTCGTACGGGGCCTGCAGCTCCTTGGCCGCGACGAACAGCTCGTCGGCCGGCAACGACGACAGTCGACGGATCTCCTGACGGATCCTGCGCATGTGGGTGGTGGCGTTGGAGACGTCCCCGGTGCCCGCCTCCCCCTTGGAGCGGATCATGGCCGCACCCTCGGTGATCCGCCGCAGCGCCTCGCCCAGGTTGGTCGCGCCGCAGACGAAGGGCACCGTGAACGCCCACTTGTCGATGTGGTTCGCGTAGTCGGCCGGGGTCAGCACCTCGGACTCGTCGACGTAGTCCACACCCAGCGACTGGAGGATCTGCGCCTCCACAAAGTGGCCGATGCGGGCCTTGGCCATCACCGGGATGGAGACCGCCTCGATGATCCCGTCGATCATGTCGGGGTCGCTCATCCGGGACACCCCGCCCTGCGCGCGGATGTCGGCGGGCACCCGCTCCAGGGCCATCACCGCGACCGCGCCGGCGTCCTCAGCGATCTTGGCCTGCTCGGCGTTGACCACGTCCATGATCACACCGCCCTTGAGCATCTCGGCCATGCCACGCTTGACGCGGGCGGTGCCGACGACGGGGGCGGTACCGGTGTTCGAGGCGGTGTTTTCGGGCACGGCTCATCGCTCCTTAGAGGCACTCTGGGGGTGGCAGCGAAAATGCTACGCGCAGGTCAACGCCACACCGACAGCCAATCAAGCCCCCGGTGGCCTGCACTGTGGCCCGGCTCACCAGCCCCGGCGGCGGGTTGGCGACGGCTCCAGGAGCCGGCGCACGGCGACAGGTCAGGCGGCCGGAACGTCCGCCGGGACGACAAGGGTCGGATCGTCGATGTCGAAGTAGCGCGGCCACTCCCGGCCCCGCCCCATCCGCAACAACCGCACCAACGGCCGGCTACGCGCCGAGCGGGCGTCCCGGACCAGGTCCGTGTGCACCTGCCGGGACAGCGCGAGCCGACGACTGGCGGCGATGACCGCACCGCAGTCCGGATCGCCCGGATCCAACTGGACGGCACGCAACTGCCGGGTGAGGTCGTTCTCCGCCGCCTCCCGCTCATCCGGGCTGGCGTCGAGGGCGATCCGGGCCGCCGCGTACAACTCCACGCCGAAGCGCCGTTCTGCCAGCACGGCGGCTGCCGCGGCCCGGCGCAACAGGTGGGCGTCGAGGGCGCGGGCCGCCAGCTCCGCGCGGCCCTGCAGCCGCTCCACCCGGCCGGCCGTCCAGATGAGGTACGCCGCGACCAGCCCCAGGACCACGCTCGCGGCCACCACCCACCACATGTGCCGCATCGTAGTGCTGCTCCGTTTCGCCTCCGCCGAGGCGCGGCCACGCCGGTCACGCCGTCGTCATCCGCACCATCTGTCACACCGGGTCAGCCCAGCCCCACCCACTCCTGGTCGATCACCCGTCCGTCGGTTGCCTCGATCGCCGCTGCGTATACCTCCACAACGCGGCGAGCAACCGTCGGCCAGTCGTAATTCGCCACCACCTGATCGCCGCAGGCGCTCAGCGCGGCCCGCCCGGCCGGATCGTCCAGCAGGTCGGTCACCGCGTCGCGCAGCCCCAACGGGTCACCGGTGGGGAAGAGCCGACCGGCGCGCCCACCGTCGAGCACCCGCCGGAACGCGTCCAGATCGCTGGCGACCACCGTCGTACCCGCCGCCAACGCCTCGGTCAGGATCATGCCAAACGACTCGCCACCGGTGTTCGGTGCCACGTAGAGGTGCACACTGCGCAGCATCCGCGCCTTGTCCGGTTCGGTGACCAGGCCGAGGAACGTGACCCGCTCATGCAGCTCGGCCGGGAACTGGTCGTACAGGTCGTCGGGATCACCCGGGCCAGCGACGAGCAGCCGCAGCCCAGGCCGGGTCGCGGCCATCGCCACGAACGCGTCGCGCAGCACCGGGAAGCCCTTGCGCGCCTCGGTGAACCGGCCCAGGAAGCCCAGGGTGCCGCCGCTGCCCGGCGCGCACTCCCCCGGCCAGCCCGGCAACGGCTTGGCGTCGGCGAACTTGGCCACGGCCACCCCGTTGGGGATCTCCACCGCGCCGCCGTCCATGTGCTCGACCTGGACCTTGCGGGCCAGCGCACTGACCGCGATCCGGGCGGTGATCCGCTCCAACACGATCTGCAGCACGCCCTGCGCGGCGGCCAGCACCCGCGAACGGGTCATCGCGGTGTGGAACGTGGCCACCACCGGCCCGCGGGCGGACAGCACGGCCAGCAGGGACAGGCTCAGCGTGAGCGGCTCGTGCACGTGCAGCACGTCGAAGTCACCGTTGGTGATCCAACGGCGGACCCGGGCGGTCGAGACCGGACCGAACGCGATCCGGGCCACCGACCCGTTGTACGGCAGCGGCACCGCACGACCGGCGGACACCACGTACGCCGGCAGCGGCGAATCCTCGTCAGCCGGGGCGAGCACACTGACCTCGTGGCCCAGCGTGATCAGCGCCTCGGCCAGGTCCATCACGTGGTTCTGCACGCCACCGGGCACGTCGAAGGAGTACGGGCACACGATGCCGATCCGCATGCGTCAGCCCACCTCCTCAGGCCTGACCGGAGGCCGACGAGGGCAGCGCTGTGCCGTCCCCCGCCCTCCGCTGGTCCAGCCACATCCGCTGCAACATGTGCCAGTCTTCCGGATGCCGGGCGATGCCCGCCGCCAGACGGTCGGCGATCAGCTGGGTCAGCGACCGGACCCGCTGGTCCAGAGGCCCCACCTCGGGCCCCGGCACCGGCAACGGGCCGGCGAGCGACGCGCACGCGGCGTCCGGTTCGTACCACATCGAGGCCACGTAGAGCGGCGCTCCGGTGTGCAGCGCCAGCAGTGCGGGCCCGGCCGGCATGCGGGTCTTCCCGCCGAAGAAGTCCACCTCCACCCCCCGGGCGGAGAGGTCGCGGTCGGCCAGCAGCGGCACCACCGCACCGGCCCGGAGCCGGTCCAGCAACACGTCGAACGCCGGACGCGGCCCGCCGTGGGTCGGCAGGATCTCCATGCCCACGCTCCCCCGGAAGGCCACGAAACGCTTGTACACGCCCTCCGGCTTGAGCCGTTCCATCACCGTGGTGATCGGCCAGCCGGTGGCCGCCACCCAGGCGCCCGCGGCGTCGTAGTTGCCGGCATGGGGAAGGGCCACCACGGCGCCCCGGCCCGCGGCCACGTCGGCGGCGAGCAGCTCGGCGCCGTCGAGTCGGAAGCCGGACAGGATCTGCGCCCGACTCAACGCGGGCAGCCGGAACGCCTCCATCCAGTACCGGGCGTACGAGCGGAGCCCGCGCTTGACGAGATCGTCCAGCTCGGCCTCGGGCAGCTCCGGGCCGACCACCCGGCGCAGGTTCGCGCGCAGTCGGGCCGTACCCCCGCCGGCGCGGCGGTGGGCGCGGTCCGCGCCCACCTGGAACGCCGCCGCCACCAGCGGCCGGGGTAGCGCGCGGACCACCCGCCAGCCCGCGACGTAGCCGAGCTCGGTGAGGTTCACGCGGCCCGGCCGCCGGTCGGCCGGTGCCGGGCCGTCGACACGCCGCTCACGCCTGACGGTCCGGCTGGAGCTGCTGGGCCTGGCGGTAGACGTGCGCCATCCGCTGCCCCACCGTGAAGATCGACACCGCGGCGAGCAGCCAGAGCGCGATCTCCAGCGCCGGCTTCACGTTCAGGCCGGTGAGGATGCCGCCGACCCCGACGATCAGCAGCCGCTCGGTGCGCTCGGCGATGCCCACGTTGCAGGTCATGCCCAGCCCCTCGGCGCGGGCCTTCACGTAGGAGACCAGGCTGCCGGCGGCCAGGCAGACCAACGCGGCGGCCACCCCGGAGTGGTTGCCCTGCGTGGCCAGCCAGTACGCGACCGCGCCGAAGACGGCGCTGTCGGCGACCCGGTCCATGCTTGAGTCGAGGAACGCGCCGAACCTGGTGGAGCCGCCGCTCATCCGGGCCATCGTCCCGTCGAGCAGGTCGGTGAGCGCGAAAACGGTAACGATTAACGCGCCCGCGACCAGATGGCCGCGGGCACCGAAGCCGAGCGCACCGACGAGCACACCAACGGTGCCCGCAACGGTGACGGCATTGGGGGTGACGCCCGCGCGCAGCAGGGCGCGGGCAATCGGCTCGACGACGCGGGTCATCCCCGCGCGGGCCGACACTTGGAAGATCTTCGCCATGGCGGTCCCCACGATAACGGTCGGCCCAGCTCCGGCGATACGGACGGTACCGCCGACCCGCCCGGGAGAGGCTTGTGCCTACCCGGCAACGGGTGTGAGATCGAGCCGGGAGGTGAGCCAGCTCACCCGTCCGCCCGTCCCGTTCCCGCTGTGCAGCAGACCACCGGAGGATATCGCCGCGCACTCGCCCCGGGCCGCTTCCCGTCGCGCGGCGGTCGCCACCACCACCGGCTGAGGGAGGTGCGCCCCATGGCGCAAAAAAATCAGGACAAGGGTTCCACCGGCGGCACGCCGGTGATCACCGAGCCCGAGCGGGTACGCAACGTCGTACTCGTCGGGCACTCCGGGGCAGGCAAGACGACCCTGGTCGAGACCCTGCTCGCGGCGACCGGCACGATCAGCCGGGCCGGTACCGTGGTCGACGGCACCACGGTCGGTGACCACGACCCCGCCGCCGTACGCCAACAACGGTCGGTCAGCCTGTCCTGCGCACCGCTGCTGCACAACGGCATCAAGGTCAACCTGCTGGACACCCCCGGGTACGCCGACTTCGTCGGCGAGCTGCGCGCCGGGCTGCGGGCCGCCGACGCCGCCCTCTTCGTCGTCTCCGCAGCGGGCGGCATGGACGCGGCCACCGTCGCGCTGTGGGAGGAGTGCGCGGCCGTCGACATGCCCCGCGCGGTCGCGGTGGCCCGACTGGACCAGCCCCGCGCCGACGTCGACGAGACGGTGGCGCTCTGCCAGCGCCTCTTCGGCGACAACGTGATGCCCCTCTACCTGCCGATGCTCGGCGACGACGGCGTCTCCACCGAGGGTCTGCTCGGCCTGATCACCCGCCGGGTCTTCGACTACTCCGCCGGGCTTCCCGCCGACGTCCGCGATCCCGACCCGGAGCACCAGCGGGCCATCGACGAGTCCCGCGACGAGCTGATCGAGGGGATCATCGCCGAGAGCGAGGACGAGACCCTCATGGACCGCTACCTCGACGGCGAGGAGATCAGCACCGAGGTGCTCATCGACGACCTGGAGAAGGCCGTCGCCCGTGGCCACTTCTACCCGGTGGTGCCGGTCTGCGCCGAGACCGGTGTCGGGCTGGACGTGCTGCTGGAGGTGTTGACCGCCGCGTTCCCGTCGCCGCTGGAGCACGAGTTGCCGGCGGTGACCGGCGTGGACGGCTCGCCGCGTCCGCCGCTGACCTGCGACCCGGCCGGGCCGCTCGTCGCGGAGGTCGTCAAGACCACCATCGACCGCCACGTCGGCCGGGTCTCGTTGGTCCGGGTCTTCTCCGGCACGCTGCGCCCCGACCAGACCATGCACGTCTCCGGTCACGGCATGGCCGAGCGCGGGCACCCCGACCACGACGCCGACGAGCGGGTCGGGCACATCTTCACCCCGCTGGGCGCCACCCTGCGGGAGGTGCCGCTCTGCGTGGCCGGCGACATCTGCGCGATCACCAAGTCGGGCAGCGCCGAGACCGGCGACACCATCTCCGCCCGGGACGAACCGCTGCTGATCGCACCCTGGGAGATGCCCGAGCCAATGCTGCCGGTGGCGGTCGTCGCCCACAGCCGCGCCGACGAGGACGCCCTGGCCCGCAACCTCGCCCGCCTCGTCGCCGGCGACCCCACCCTGCGGCTGGAGCGCAACCCGGAAACCCACCAGTTGGTGCTCTGGTGCATGGGCGAGGCACACGCCGACGTGGTGCTCGACCGGCTGCGCGCCGGCGGCGTCGAACTGGACACCGAGCCGGTCAAGGTGTCGCTGCGCGAGACGCTGACCGTGCCCGCGAAGGGGCACGGCCGGCACGTCAAGCAGTCCGGAGGCCACGGCCAGTACGCGGTCTGCGACATCGAGGTCGAGCCCCTGCCCCCGGGCAGCGGCTTCGAATTCGTCGACCGGGTCGTCGGCGGCGCGGTGCCACACAACTACATCCCGTCGGTCGAGAAGGGCGTCCGCGCCCAACTCGAACGCGGCCTCGTCGTCGGCCACCCCGTGGTGGACCTGCGGGTGACCCTGGTCGACGGCAAGGCGCACAGCGTCGACTCCTCCGACGCGGCCTTCCAAACCGCGGGCGCACTCGCCCTGCGTGACGCCGCCGACCGAGGCCAGCCGGCACTACTGGAACCGATCGACGAGGTCACCATCCGGGTACCGGACGGCTCGGTGGGCACCGTGATGGGCGACCTGTCCGGCCGCCGCGGCCGAGTCCTCGGGACCGAACCGGACCCGGACGCCGAGGGCCGCACCCTCGTCCGCGCGGAAGTGCCAGCCACCGAACTACTTCGGTACGCCGTCGAGCTGCGCTCGATGACGGCCGGCACGGGCACCTTCCGCCGCAACTTCGTCCGTCACGACCCCATGCCCGCCCACCTGGCCGACCAGATCCGCAAGGAACACACCCCCTGACCTCGCCCCACCGCGCCCGGTTTCCGCGATCCGCGGGGCACCACAACTCGTGATCGACAGGGGGCGGTGCGGCGGGTTGGCATGGCATGTCGTGCGCCCTGTAGAGCTGCCCCAGATACGGGGCAGCTCTACCCGCGCGCCGGGACCTGACCGAGCCACCGCACCAGGCACACCGCAGCTTGACACGCCACCACCACCCGACCAGGCCACCGCCCCAGATACGGGGCAGCTCTACAGGAGGCCGCACTCACAGGTGAGGTGGGCACCCGAATCCAGGACGGAATGGCAGCACGGACCCGACGGGTGCGGGTACCCGCTCAGGGATGGATGGTGGGGTGCGTGGGAGGGGGCCAGTGGGGGCGGTCGGCGTCGCGGAGGGCGGCGGTACGGAGTGCGGCCAACTGGCGTTCCACCTCGGTGAACTGATCCGCCGGCAGTGGACCCCGGTGCAGTGCCGCGGCGTTCTCCTCGACCTGCGCGACCGTACGGCAGCCCGGGATCGGGATGGTACGACCACTGCGGGCCCAGATCCAGCCGAGCGCACCCTGGGCGAGGCTGCGCCCGTCGGCGGTGAGCGCGGCGCGGACCGCGGCGACCCGGCGCAGCCACTCCGGCGCCGGCCGGCCGCCACGGAACCACTCCAACCAACCCGGGGCCAGCCCGCGCACGTCGTCGTGGGGCAGGATCGACCCGGCCGAGTACTTGCCGGTGAGCAGGCCCATCCCCAGCGGACCCCGGTTGACGCTCGCCAGGTCGTACTTGTCGCAGACGGCGAGCAGTTCGGGGGCGTCCCGCAGTACCGACAGGGTGTGCTGCACGGCGGTGGCGCCGGCGGCGCCATGCCCGAACAGGCCGGCCCGGTCGGGTCGGTCGGTGCTCCACCCGTACGCCCGGATCAGCCCCTCGGCGACCAGGTCCTCGCAGGTGCCGATCAGCGCCTGTGCCCGCGGCACCGGCAGGTCGGCCAGGTGCAACTGGTAGAGGTCGATCCGGTCGGTGTCGAGCCGGCGTAGCGAGGCGGTCACGGCCCGCCGCAGGTACGCGGGCGACGCGTCCTCCCCGGTTGCCTGCCGGCTCGGCTCGTCGAAGGTGTAACCCCACTTGGTGGCGATCACGGCGTCGTCCCGGTGGCCGGCGAGCGCCCGGCCGAGCACCCGCTCACCGTGCCCGGCACCGTACGTGTCGGCGGTGTCGAAGAGGGTGATGCCCAGATCGAGGGCCCGACGTACCGCCCGCACGGACTCGTCGTCGTCGACCGCGCCCCAGCCCAACGGCTGGGAGCCCTCCGCCCAGGGGCCGCCGATCGCCCAGCACCCCATGCCGAGGGCGCTGACCTCGATGCCGCTGCGCCCCAACGTCCGTGTCGTGACTGCCATCGGCCGATCGTGCCACCTTCACCGCGCCGGGGCGTAGCAGATCCCGTGCGGAAACCCGGGTGTGTGTCGACCTGCCGGTGCGGCATGATCGGCCGCATGCGGAGGCTGGGTGTGGACATCGGGGGCGTGATCATCGAGCCGGCCGACGGGGACGCCGACACGTCGTTCTTCGGCGCGCACTACCTGCGGACCCCCGTCGTCGACGGGGCTTTCGAGGCGCTCGCGGCAGTGGGCCCGGCGTTCGACGAGGTGCACCTGGTGTCCAAGTGCGGGGAGTCCACCGAGCGGCGCACCCGGGAGTGGTTGGCCCACCACGACTTTCCGGCGCGCACCGGCATCCCCGAGCAGCGGGTGCACTTCTGCCGCACCCGTCCGGACAAGGCACCGATCGCCCGGCGACTCGGGCTGACCCACTTCGTGGACGACAAGCTGGAGGTGCTCGGCTACCTCGACTCGGTGCCGCACCGCTTCCTGTTCCGGCCACGCCCGGCGCAGGTCGCCGCACACGCCGCGCTGCTGCCTCGCGTACATCGGGTGGAGAGCTGGCCGGAGCTGACCCCGCTGCTGCGCGCCGACTGACCCGACCGGCGCGGACACCGCGCGACCGGCCCCCGCCCAAGGCGGACGCCGCACAACGCGGACGCCGGTCAGGACGGCCAGGCGCGGCTGAGCAGGTCGCGGGTGTCGCCGAGCAGTTGCGGCAGGACCTTCGTGCGACCGATCACCGGCATGAAGTTCGCGTCGCCGCCCCACCGCGGCACGACGTGCTGGTGCAGGTGGGCGGCGATGCCGGCCCCGGCCACCCCGCCCTGGTTCATGCCCAGGTTGAAGCCGTGCGCGTTGCTCACCTTGCGGATCACCCGCATCGCGGTCTGGGTGTACGACGCCAGCTCGATGGTTTCCGGCACGTCCAGGTCGGTGTAGTCCGCGACGTGCCGGTAGGGGCAGACCAGCAGGTGCCCCGGGTTGTACGGGTAGAGGTTGAGCACCACGAAGACGTGCTCGCCACGGGCCACCACGAGGCTCTCCTCCGGCGGCAGCTTCGGGGCCCGACAGAACGGACACCCGGCGGGCTTCTCGTAGCCCTCGGCCGGGCGGTCGTCGCCGGATATGTAGGTCATCCGATGCGGCGTCCAGAGCCGTTCCAGGCCGTCTGTCATGCCACCGATGTCCGTATGCCGTTCCGCGCCTGTCACGAGCCGATCCTACGGAGCCGCTCAGGCGGGCCGCGACACCTGCCGCCGGGAAAATCCTTGCTGCAAATTCTTGACGTATTGATGCTCACATCTGAAGATTTCATGCATCCACGTACTTCCATTCATTGATGGAGGGTTACATGATCCGACGGCTCGGCAGGCTTCTCGCGGCACTTGCGCTGACCGCCGCCACCACAGTGGCCGGCATCACCCTCACCGCCGGAGCGGCACAGGCGGACGGCTGCTACACCTGGGGTCGCAGCCTGTCCCAGGGGGCGTCCGGTGAAGACGTCCGGCAACTCCAGATCCGGGTCGCCGGCTATCCCGGCTACGGTGCCGTGCTGACCATCGACGGCGCTTTCGGCGCGGCCACCCGCTCGGCGGTGATCCGCTTCCAGCAGGCGTACGGGCTGTCCGCGGACGGAATCGCCGGCCCGCAGACCTTCAACCGGCTCTACGCCCTCCAGGACGACGACTGCACCCCCGCCAACTTCAGCTACGCCGAGCTGAACAACTGCAACAGCACCTGGTCCGGCGGGGCGGTCGCGGCGAGCACCGCACGGTTCAACGCGCTCGTCTCGATGTGGAAGCTCCAGGCCCTGCGGCACGCCCTCGGTGACGTGCCCATCGCGATCAGCAGCAGCTTCCGCAGCTACGCCTGCAACAGCGCGGTTGGCGGGGCGTCGAACAGTCGGCACCTGTACGGCGACGCGGTGGACCTGGTCGGCTCACCGTCGTTGTGCCGACTGGCCCAGCAGGCCCGCTACCACGGCTTCGGACAGATCCTCGGTCCCGGCTACCCGGACCACAACGACCACACCCACGTGGCGGCGGTCGGCGGCTGGTCGGCGCCGACCTGCGGCATCTGACGCCGGGCGTGATCTTTGGCGGTCGGCCGCCGGAGATCACGCTCGAACAACGAAGTAGTGGCCTCCCACAGCCGGGAGGCCACTACTTCATGGATCAAGCACGATCATTACCGGCCGCGCGCGGACCGGTCCGCGCGGGGCCGTGAGGCGCTACTCGGCGGCGGCCGAGGGGCCGATGTTGGTCCGCGAGCTGACCACGTCCAGGACGTGGTTCACCGCCTCGGCGATCGGCACCCCGTTGCGCTGGGAGCCGTCGCGGTAGCGGAAGGACACCGTGCCGGCGGCCACATCGTCGTCGCCGGCGATCACCATGAACGGGATCTTCTGCTGCTGCGCCGTACGGATCTTCTTCTGCATCCGGTCGTCGCCCGCGTCCACCTGCGCCCGGATCCCCTCGGCGCGCAGCGCCGCGACGAAGCCGTGCAGGTAGTCGGTGTGGTCCTCGCGGATCGGGATGCCGATCACCTGCACCGGCGCCAGCCACGCCGGGAACGCGCCCGCGTAGTGCTCGGTGAGCACCCCGAAGAACCGCTCGATCGAGCCGAACAACGCGCGGTGGATCATCACGGGCCGCTGGCGGGTGCCGTCGGCGGCCTGGTACTCCAACCCGAACCGCTCCGGCTGGTTGAAGTCGACCTGGATGGTGGACATCTGCCACGTCCGGCCGATCGCGTCCCGCGCCTGCACGGAGATCTTCGGGCCGTAGAACGCCGCGCCGCCCGGGTCGGGCACCAACTCCAGGCCGGAGGTCGCGGCGGCGGTCCGCAGCGCCTCGGTGGCCTCCGCCCAGTCCTCGTCGGCGCCGATGAACTTGGGCGAGTCGTCCCGGGTCGACAGCTCCAGGTAGAAGTCGTCCAGACCGTAGTCGCGCAGCAGATCCAGCACGAAGCTGAGCAGCGTGGACAGCTCGCCGGCCATCTGCTCACGGGTGCAGTAGATGTGCGAGTCGTCCTGGGTCAGACCACGAACCCGGGTCAGGCCGTGCACCACGCCGGACTTCTCGTACCGGTAGACGGTGCCGAACTCGAACAGCCGCAGCGGCAGCTCCCGGTACGACCGCCCGCGCGCCCTGAAGATCAGGTTGTGCATCGGGCAGTTCATCGCCTTGAGGTAGTAGTCCGCGCCCTCCAGCTGCATGGGCGGGAACATGGTGTCCGCGTAGTACGGCAGGTGACCGGAGGTCTGGAACAGCTGCGCCTTGGTGATGTGCGGGGTGTTGACGAACTCGTACCCCGCCTCCTCGTGCCGGCGCCGCGAGTAGTGCTCCATCTCCCGGCGGATGATGCCGCCCTTGGGGTGGAAGACCGCCAGGCCGGAGCCGATCTCGTCAGGGAAGCTGAACAGGTCGAGGTCCGCACCGAGCTTGCGGTGGTCGCGTCGGGCGGCCTCCTCCAACAGCTTCAGGTACGCCTTCAGCTCATCGCGGGTCGGCCACGCGGTGCCGTACACCCGCTGCAGTTGCGGGTTCTTCTCCGACCCACGCCAGTAGGCGGCGGCGGAGCGCATCAACTTGAACGCGCCGATCAGGCGGGTGGTCGGCAGGTGTGGCCCCCGGCACAGGTCCGACCAGCAGACCTTGTCCTCCTTGGCGTCGAGGTTGTCGTAGATGGTCAGCTCGCCACCGCCCACCTCCATCACCTGCGAGGAGTCCAGCCCGTCACCCTTGAGGTCGATCAACTCCAACTTGAACGGCTCGTCGGCCAGCTCGGTGCGCGCCTCGTCCAGGTTGCGGAAGCGGCGCCGGCGGAACCGCTGGCCGGACTTGATGATCTCCTGCATGCGCTTTTCGAGCTTGCTGAGGTCATCGGGCTGGAACGGCTTGTCGACGTCGAAGTCGTAGTAGAAGCCGTTCTCGATCGGCGGGCCGATGCCCAGCTTGGCCTCGGGGAAGATGTCCTGCACGGCCTGGGCCAGGACGTGCGCGGTGGAGTGGCGCAGCACGTTCAGCCCGTCGGGCGAATCCAGGCTGACCGGCTCGACGACAGTCTCCTCGGCCGGCGACCAGTCCAGGTCGCGCAGCTGACCCTCCGGGTCGCGGACCACCACGATCGCCTTGGGGCCGTTCGCGGGCAGTCCGGCCGCGGCCACCGCGTCGGCCGCCGTGGTCCCGGCGGCGACGACGACGACGGGGTCGGCCACGGCGGGGGTACGGGGTGCGGACACGGTGACTCCTCCAAGCGGTACGAAACGGTGCCGATCCTCGGCTCCTGCCGATGCTATCGGTCGCCCCGTCCCCCACCGGGAACGGCACCTTACTCACGGCCGCGTTGAACCTTTCACGCCGCGCAGCCGAACTACCAGATGTGGCCGGAACCGGTGCCGGCCACACCGACACGGATGGGGGCACAGGATGGCGAGCACGCATGGCGGCGGACGTCGACGGCGGATCGCGGCGGTGACCGCGCTGGCCGCCGCCGGGCTGCTGCTCTGGCCCGGTGCGGCGCACGCCGCGGACGTGACGACCACCCCGACCGAGGCTCGGCAGGGCGACGCCGTACGCCTGGAGTTCACCGTGCCGGAGGAGCGGGCCGGCACGACGACCCGCGAGATCGAGGTCCGGTTGCCGGCGGACGCGCCGATCGCCGAGGTCTACCCGATGTCGGTGAACGGCTGGGCGCCCCGGATCAGCTCGCGCACCCTGGACCGGCCGGTGACCGGCATCCACTCCACCGGTGTGAGCACGGTGACCACTGCGGTGACCTGGGTCCGGGTCGGCGGGAGCGAACCCGGGCCGGCCCGGCTGGCGCTGTCCATGGGGCCGATGCCGCAGGTGGAGCGGCTCACCTTCGAGGTCGTTCAGACGTACACCGATGGCACGGTGGTCCGGTGGGCGGACGCCACCGGCGCGCACCGGGCCCCGGTGCTCACCCTGCTCCCGGCGGCCGCCGGCGCGGCCGGACCGGCCGGGCACGGCGGTCATAGCGCCCCGGCTGCCGGTGCGCCGGCCGCAGCGGACACCGGTGTCGACGCTCCAGCCGCCGACGGGGCGACACCGGCCGACCGCGAGTCCGGCAGCGCCGACGGGATGCTGGCCGCCGGCCTGCTAGCCGGGTTGGGCGGCGGCGCGGCGATCGGCTGGCTGGTCAGTCGGTGGCGCCGACGCGACCCGGCCGAGCAAGCGGCGCTCGCCGAGGTGACCGGCGGCGCAGGGGCGACCGGCGGAGCAGGAGCGACCGGCGATGGAGACGTGACCGGCGGAACAGGGGCGACCGGCGGAGCAGCCGATATGCCCGAGACGGCCACGACGCCGCCTGCCGATTCGGCGCTGGCCGCGCCCGTCACGGACCCGGCCTCCGACAGAGACCCGGCCTCCGACCCGAGTCCGACCGAGGTCGGCACTCCCGCCCACGTCGGCTGATCAGCGACCACCGCCGCGACCCCGCGATCTTCCAGGCATGATCGACTCAACATCGCCGACATGGGGGTATCCCGCCGCCCGGATACCCCCATGTCGGCGATACGGAGTGGATCACGACCTAGCGGCGCCCCGACGACGCAGTCCGACGTGACGACACGGCCCGGCGCGACGAGGCAGGCCCGGCGCGACGACACAGGCCGACGTGACGACACGGCCCGGCGCGACGACGCAGGCCCGGCATGACGACGATCAGGGCAGCCAGGTGGGTAACGGTTCGCGGGCGGCCAGCCACGAGTCGGGCACACCGCCGGGAGTACCGACACCGGTGTACGCCGCCACCACCGACCCCGCGATGGCGGCCGTGGTGTCCACGTCCCCGCCGGCCCGCACGCACGTCTGGATCGCCGCCGGGTAGTCGTCGAGGTGGGTGGCGGCTACCCAGAGGGTGAACCCGACGGTGTCCTGGGCGGTGATCCGGGACCCGTTGCCGAGCGCCGCCACCACCCGGGGCAGTGGCCGGCCGAGCAGCCCGGCCGCCCGACTCACGCTCCGGTGTACCTCGGTGCCCGGATCGAGCGCCGCGGCGATTCCCGCGAGCAGCCGCTCCGGGGCCGGACGGTGCCCGTCGAGGCGGGCCCGGGCGGCCAGCGCGGCGGCAACCGCCACCGCGACAGCGCCGGTTATCCCCTCCGGGTGCGCGTGCGTCACCTCCGCTGAGGCGCGGGCCTGTGCCGCGGCGCGAGCGGTCGAGTCGGCGAAGTACGCGCCCAGCGGGCCGACCCGCATCGCCGCGCCGTTGCCGCAGGAGCCCTGGCCGTCGAAGGCGGAAGCGGCGGCCAACGGCCACGGGGTGCCGGTGCGGATCAGCCCCAGGATCAGCATGGCGCCAGCGCCGTAGCCCCGCCGGGGTGCGCACCGCTCGGCGAAGGCCAGGGCCAACCGGTCCCGGTCGATGCCGCCGGAGTCGGCCAGCTCGGCGAGGACCGAGCAGGCCATCTCGGTGTCGTCGGTCCACTCCCAGGGTGCCGGCGGCAGTGCGCCCGTGGCGAGATCCACGGACGGTGACCCCGTGTCGAGATCCGCGGACGGTGGCCCCGGCAGAAAGTACTGCGCGCCGAGCGCGTCGCCGGTGGAGAGACCGGCGAGGCTGTCCCGGGCGAGCGCGAGGCGGGCATCGACGAACAGGGTGAAAGACATCGTCCTACCAGCTTGCCCGCTCGCCAGGCACGTCGCAACGCGATCAACTTGCCAGGCAAAGTACGGTCTTGTCGTGGCCTCCGTCCTCCTGGTCGAAGACGATCACGTCGTGCGTGGTGCGATGCTGCGGTCCCTCACCGACCGGGGGCATGCCGTGCACGCCGTGGGTACGGCGTTGGACGCCCTGCGTCGGGTCGCCGCGGAGACACCCGACCTCGTGGTGCTCGACCTCGGCCTGCCCGACCTGGACGGCTCGGACGCGCTGCGGATGCTGCGCGGCATCACCGACGTCCCGATCATCATCGCCACCGCCCGCGACGACGAGCAGTCGGTGGTCAAACTGCTGCGCGCCGGCGCCGACGACTACATGGTCAAGCCGTTCACCGGGGCGCACCTGGACGCGCGGATCACCACCGTGCTGCGCCGGGCCGGCCGGGCCAGCCGGACGGTCCAGCCGGCGGTGCACAGCGTCGGCGGGCTACGGGTGGACGTGGGCGAGCGCAGCGCCCAGCTCGACGGGGAGTCGCTGGCGCTGACCCGCAAGGAATTCGACCTGTTGGCGTATCTCGCCGCACGACCTGGGCGGGTAGTGTCCCGCCGGGAACTCTTGGAGGAGGTATGGCGGCAGCCATCGGTCGGCGAGGATCAGACCATCGACGTTCACCTGTACTGGCTCCGCCGAAAGATGGGCGAGTCCGCGGCGAAGCCGCGCTACCTGCGCACCGTGCGGGGGGTGGGGTTCCGGCTGGTAGCACCGGACTGAGGACGGCGCTGGCCCTGCTCACGGCCGGCATGTGCAGTCTCGTCGCGCTCGCGTTCCTGATCCCGCTCGGGCTCAGCCTGCGTGAGCAGCGCCGGGACGAGGCGATCGCCGACGCGGCCCGGCGCAGCGCGGTGGTGACCGGCGCGCTGGCGGTGAGCACCGACCCGGCGGTCGTCGAGCGTGCCGTGGTGGCGAGCGCCGAGGGCGCCCCGACCCGGCCGGTGGTGCACGGGCTGGGGCTGGACGAGTCCGCTGGTCGGGCCAGCGGCAGCGACCTGGACCGGGCCCGCGCCGACCGACGGTCGTTGGTCGT
Organism: Micromonospora luteifusca; assembly: GCF_016907275.1. Classification (NCBI taxonomy): domain Bacteria; kingdom Bacillati; phylum Actinomycetota; class Actinomycetes; order Micromonosporales; family Micromonosporaceae; genus Micromonospora; species Micromonospora luteifusca. Next base: position 5,434,496 of record NZ_JAFBBP010000001.1, on the reverse strand, counting down.
CGACGTCGACGGGGGCGTGGTCCGGCTCGACCCGGTCGTCCTCGGTGACCGGGCGGCCGTGGTCGAGGTGTTCCTCCCGGATTCGACGCTCGGCGGGGGCGCCGGCGGCACCTGGCTGCTGCTGTTCGCGGTCGGCGCGGCGATGGCCGGCGCGGCCGTGCTGGTGGTCGACCGGGTCGCCGCCCGCGCGGTGGATTCGACCCGAGGTCTGGTCAAGGCCGCGCTCTCCATCGGCGACGGCGACCTGGGGGTACGCGTCGAGCCGACCGGTCCCCGCGAGCTGGCCGAGGCCGGGTACGCCTTCAATCGGATGGCTGACCGGCTGGACGCGGCCCGCACCGATGAGCGGGAACTGGTCGCTGACCTGTCGCATCGTCTGCGTACCCCGTTGACCGTGCTGCGGTTGGACGCGGAGGCGTTGGAGTCCGACGACACCAGCGTGGGTTCGTTCAGCCCGGCGGAGCTGGACCGCCTCCGCGGCATCCGGCGGATCCGGCAGGCGATCGTCACCCTGGAGGGTGAGATCGACGTGTTGATCAAGACCACCCGTAAGGCGGTGGCGCACGAGGCCGGGCCGGCGATGTGCGACGTGAGCGAGGTGGTCCGGGACCGGATGGTGTTCTGGGCCGCGCTGGCCGGCGACCAGAATCGGCCGCACCGGGTGAACGGCGCGCAGCTGCGCATCCCGGCGCCGGTGCCCCGGGCCGAGTTGGCCGCCGCGCTGGACGCGGTGATCGGCAACGTCTTCCGCTACACCCCGCAAGGCACCGCGTTCGAGGTGGCCGTGTCCCGGCGGGACGGGTACGTGGCGATCCGGATCGACGACGCCGGCCCCGGCATCGCCAACCCGGACCGGGCGCTGCGCCGGGGAACCAGTGACCAGGGCTCGACCGGGCTTGGCCTGGACATCGCCAAGCGGGTGGCGTTGCAGGCCAACGGCTCGGTGAGCATCGACCGCGCCCGACTGGGCGGGGCCAGCGTGGTGATGCTGCTGGCCGACCCGGAGGCAACGCCGCGGCAGGTCAGCCGATTCGGTCTGGTCGGCCGGATGGCACGCGACGCCCGCGACACGAAGGCCGCCGGACGTCGCTGGCCCCGCCAGCGCCCCACCGACGACTGACCGGGCACCGGCCCGGGCTGTGCGCCAGCGCAAGTCTTCCTTAGATCCCGGTTAACGACCGCCTTGGATCGGCCTCGGGCTGACAGGATCAGAGCACGAACCCACCAGTTTCACCGGCCAAGCGCACCACGCACCCTTGGCCGGTGAAGTCGCGCGCGCGGCGGGAGTATCAGGTCCCCCCACACCCACGCTCCCGCCGCGCGCCCTGCTCCCCCGACCGGCGCAGCCAGCCGCCGCGAGCCCAACCGGCTGCCGGCAGCAGCGAGCTGAACCGACTCAGCCAGCGGCAGCGAGGTATGCGTCGATCTCGGCCGCGATCCGCTGCTTGCCGGCGGGGTCGAGGAACGACGCGGTCACCGCGTTGCGGGCCAGCCCGGCCAGACCCTCGGGACCGGCCCCGAGCAGGCGGGCCGCCACCGCGTACTCGTCGTTGAGGGTCGTGCCGAACATCGGCGGGTCGTCGGAGTTGATGGTGACCAGCAGCCCGGCCTCGACGAGCCGGGGCAGCGGGTGCTCGTCGAGGTTGGCCACGGCCCGGGTTCGTACGTTGGACGTCGGGCAGATCTCCATTCCGATCTGCCGCTCGGCCAGGTAGGTGAGCAGCGCCGGGTCCTGGGCGGCGGAGATGCCGTGCCCGATCCGCTCGGCGCCCAGCTCGTTGAGGGCGTCCCAGATCGTCTGCGGCCCGGTGGTCTCTCCCGCGTGCGGCACCGAGCGCAGCCCGGCGGCACGGGCCTGGTCGAAGTAGGGGCGGAACTGGGGGCGGGGTACGCCGATCTCCGGGCCACCCAGGCCGAAGCTGATCAGCCCCTCCGGGCGTTCCTCCATGGCGATGCGCAGTGTCTCCTCGGCTGCGGGCAGGCCCGCCTCGCCCGGAATGTCGAAGCACCAGCGCAGTTCGAGGCCGAAGTCCGCCATGGCCCGCTTGCGGGCGTCCTCGATCGCCTCGCAGAACGCCGGCGCGGGGATGCCCCGACGCACGTGCGAGTACGGGGTGATGGTCAGCTCCGCGTACCGGACCTGTTGGCGGGCCAACTCCCGGGCCACCTCGTGGGTGAGGAGCCAGACGTCCTCGGGGTCGCGGATGAGGTCCACGACGCTCAGGTAGACCTCGATGAAGTGTGCGAAGTCGCGGAACTCGAAGTAGGCGGCGAGCGCCTCCGGGTCGGCCGGCACCGGGGTGCGTCCCTCGTGGCGGGCAGCCAACTCGGCGACGATCCGGGGCGAGGCGGAGCCGACGTGGTGCACGTGCAGCTCCACCTTGGGCAGGCCGGCGATGAAGGTGGGCAGGTCGGTCACAGGTTCTCCTGGGCACGGTCGCCGGTGCGGGCGACGACGAAGACGCGGCGGAACGGGAAGTACACCTGACCCTGCCGCACCGGGTACGCGGCGGTGAGCCGTACCCCCAGCTCGGCACGGAAGGCGGACCAGCCGGCGGCGTCCAGCGCGGCCCGCACCGGGCGCAGCGCGGTGCCCTCCATCCAGGCCAAGACCGGGTGCTCGGCGGCGGGCCGAGCCGGCAGCAGGTGCACGTAGGTAGTCTCCCAGGCGTCCACCGCGCAGCCGGCGGCGGTCAGCAGCGCCGCGTAGTCGGCCGGGTCGTCGACCGGGTCCGCTCGCAGCAGCGGGGCGACCTCGGCCCGCCAGGTCGGCAGGTCGGCCACCTCGCGCAACGCGCGATGCGAGGGTGCGGCGAAGTTGCCGGGGACCTGCATGGCGAGCCACGCGCCGGCAGGCAGTTCGGCGGCCCAGCGGCGCAGCAGCTCCTGGTGGCCGGGCACCCACTGCAGTGCCGCGTTGCTGACCACCACGTCTTCGTCGCCGGTGGGGTGCCAGTCGCGCAGGTCGGCGACGGTGAAGTCGACGGGAGCGTCGAGGGCCCCGGCCCTCTCGATCATCTCGGGCGAGGAGTCCAGGCCGAGCACCCGGCTCGTCGGCCAGCGCTCGGCGAGGGTGGCGGTGAGCTGACCGGGGCCGCAGCCGAGATCGACCACCGTCCGGGGCCGCTCGGCCGGGATCCGCGCGACCAGGTCGTGAAACGGCCGGGACCGCTCGTCGCCGTAGCGCAGGTAGGTCGTCGGATCCCACATGGCCGCCTCCAAACCGTACGTCCGTCTTGTTGAAAGGTACGGCTCGCCTGGCAGGGGCGCAACCCGATCACTAGGCTCGGGGCATGGAACAGCGCAGCTTCAACCGGCTCGGCCGGACCGTCGGCGCGGTCGGCCTGGGCGCCTGGCAACTGGGCGCCGACTGGGGCACCGTCACCGAATCCGACGCGATGGCGGTGCTCGCCGCCGCCGTGGACGACGGGGTCACCTTCCTCGACACCGCCGACGTGTACGGCGACGGCCGCAGCGAGCAACTGATCGGTCGCTTCCTGCGCTCCCGGCCCGACGCCGGGCTCACCGTCGCCACCAAGATGGGCCGCCGCGTCGAGCAGCTGCCGGAGGCGTACACCCTGGCCAACTTCCGGGAGTGGACCGACCGGTCCCGGGCCAACCTGGGCATGGACACGCTGGACCTGGTCCAGCTGCACTGCCCGCCCACGGCCGTCTTCTCCTCCGACGAGGTCTTCGACGGCCTGGACACCCTCGTCGCCGAGAAGGCCATCGCCGGGTACGGGGTCAGTGTCGAGACCTGCGACCAGGCCCTCACCGCGATCGCCCGGCCAGGGGTGGCGAGCGTTCAGATCATCCTCAACGCGGTCCGCCACAAGCCGCTCGAGCGTGTCCTGCCGGCAGCCGCAGCGGCCGGGGTGGGCATCATCGCCCGGGTGCCGCTGGCCAGCGGCCTGCTCTCCGGCCGTTACGACGAGCACACCCAGTTCCCCGCCGACGACCACCGCAACTACAACCGGCACGGCGCGGCCTTCGACGTCGGGGAGACGTTCTCCGGAGTCGACTACGAGCAGGGCCTTGCCGCCGTACGCCGGCTGGCCCCGCTGGTCGACGCGGACCGCACGATGGCGCAGTTCGCGCTGCGCTGGGTGCTCGACCAGGCGGGCGTCACCGTCGTCATCCCCGGCGCCCGCGACGCGGACCAGGCCCGGCGCAACGCCGCGGCGGCGTCCCTGTCTCCGCTCACCGACGGCCAGCTGGCCGCCGTACGCGAGATCTACGACGAGCTGATCCGCCCGCAGGTCCACGACCGGTGGTGACCCGCGCACCCGGGGTGCTCGCACCGCACCGCCCCACCAGCGATGCTGGTGGGCGGTGCGCCGCCCCGGGCGGCGGAGAGGGGACGCGATGAGGGGTTGGCTTTCGCTCACCCTCGGCCTGCTGGCCGTCGTGATCGGTGCGGTGTGGACAGTGCAGGGCCTCGGGTATGTCAGCGGCAGCGTGATGACCGACGAGAAGATCTGGGCGGTGCTCGGCCCGCTCGTGGCGTTGGCCGGGCTGGTGGTGCTCTGGCTCGGCCTGCGCTCGCGTCGACGGAGCTGACCTGCCGGTCCACACTGGCACGCGGCCTCGACCCGCCCGTCCACACTGGCGGCGGCCTCGGCTCAGGGGAAAGCCCCGTATCCCGGACGGGATACGGGGCTTTGCAATGACCCTGGCCGGATCGTCCCACTGGCCGGCGGGGGCCGGCCAGCTTACTCAGATGGGACGGACCTGCTCGGCCTGCGGGCCTTTCTGACCCTGAGCGATCTCGAACTCCACCCGCTGGTTCTCCTCCAGCGAGCGGTAGCCGCTGGTCTGGATGGCCGAGAAGTGGACGAACACGTCAGCACCCCCACCATCGACGGTGATGAAGCCGAAGCCCTTGTCAGCGTTGAACCACTTCACGGTTCCCTGAGCCATGTGTATCTCCCTCTAAAAACTGGTGGCCGTGCACGCCGTCCGGCCGATTGGCCGTTTTCGAGCAGCGGCGTCTGAGGCGGCCCCCATGAGGAGACTTCTCTCAACCCACGCCATCTCGCAACAGCGTGGAACAGCAAATCACGTACGCAAAAAGTCTGTCACGACCTCTGGAACGAATTTCTCCGACATGTGACCTGACGGATGCCTGAGATCCGCTGTGCGGCGTCCGACACCATGCGAAAGCCCCCTTCCCATCGATGCGGAAGAGGGCTGAACGCGCTGAGTGGTCAGTCTGGCCAGCTGCCGGTCATCCGGCGGACGCCGACCGCACCGCCCCGGTCCACGGCAGCCCGGACGACCGCGAAGATGGCGCCCTGCAACGCCGCGGCGGCGAGGATCTCGCCCCAGCGCCGATCCTCGTCGGTCGCGTTGGGCGCCTCGCCGTCGCCCGCTGTGACCTTCCAGACCTGCCGGAAGATCGCGCCGGCCACCGCACCTGCGGCGATACCCAACAACACGCCGACCGGCCGGTACGCGACCCTGCCGATACTCTTGCTCACCTACGCCTCCCCCGCACGATCATCAGCACCACCACGGTGGCTACCGCACCGGCGGCGATGGCCGCCCACGGCATCGGGTGGCGGCGCACCAACTCGCCCTTGTCGTGCGCCTGCGCACGCACCAACCCACCCTTTTCGTAGGCCTGTGCCCGCGCCATGCCGGCGCCCCGCACAGCCTGCCCGCGGACCCGGGCGACGGTCTGCGCCGCCTGCTCGCGCATCCGCTCCTTCGCCTGGCCGGCGGACTCCTTCAGGCGCGCCTTGACGTCGGCCTTGGCGGCCAACGCCTCCATCGTCTCGCCCAACTCGACCCGGGTGCGACGAATCTCCTCGCGGAGTGCCTCCGTGTCGCCGGTCCCGTTGCCCGTCATTGCCGCCCCCTGTCCTTCACTGCGGCGGTGACGGTGTCCATGTCGGCCCTGAGGCTGCGGACCGTGGCCGACGGCATCGGCGGGACGGCACGGCTGACCTGCTTCTTACCCACCAGGGCGAGGATGCCGGCCAACAGGAAACAGGCCACCGCCACGATCAGCGCGGCGGCCCATGCGGGCAACACCAGGTCGAGCAGCAGGATCGCCGTGGCGACCAGCGCGCCCAGCCCGAAGAATGCCAGTGCGCCGCCGCCGCCGAACAGGCCGATCCCGATGCCTGCGTGCTTGCCCTTCTGGGTCAACTCTGCCCGGGCCAGCGCCAGTTCGTCCCGCACGAGGCGGGAGACCTGCTCGGTGGCTCGTTGCACCAACTCGGCGGTGGAGGGCTCGCTCCCGTTGTGGGATGTGCGGGCGTTCGCCACGTCAGCCATGCTGTCCTCCTTTCCTCATCACCGCGCTGTATGCCCGAAGTCGCCGCCCGTCAATCCTAGAACGCGCCGAGCAGCTCACCGTCCCCGTTGTCCGGACGCCGCGCCGAGGAGCCCGGTGTCCGTCCCGCTCGATCGCGCCAGAGACGTCCGGCAGCAGATCCCCCACCCAAGCCCGACCAAACCTCCCACCCGGCCCCCTCTCCCCCGCCCACCCACGTTCGCAGCGGTGATCATGGGCTTGGCGGGGGACAAACCGGGCAGACCTACCCGCCAAGGCCATGATCGTCGCGGCTGCAGGGGCGGGTCAGGGGCGGGATTCTTCGGGGCCTACGAAGGCTTCGCTGCGGGCGTCGCCGTCGTCGCTGCCGCCGAAGACACGCGCGTCGTCCGGTGCCTCCATGTCGGCGGCGCGGCGCGCGGGCCGCCTCGGCTGCACCCACTGCCAGGGCAGGTCGCTGCGGGCGTCGCCCAGTTCGGTGCGCGTCCGGGGCATCGCGGTCGGGCGGTTGTCCCGGATCCAGGCCACCAGGTGCTCACGGACGAGGCAGCGCAGGTCCCACAGACTGCCCGCGTCGGCGGCGCTGACCAGCGCGCGCATCCGCACCATCCCGCCGGTGGCGTCGGTGACCTGCAGGACGCAGACCCTCCCGTCCCACAGCTCGGTGCCCTCGACGAGGCGGCGCAGCTCCTCGCGCATCGTCTGCACCGGCACCGCCCAGTCCACGTCGAACTCGGCGGTGCCGAGCACCGCCGACTCGGTCCGTGTCCAGTTCTGGAACGGCTTGCTGGTGAAGTACGAGGTGGGCAGGATCAACCGCCGGTCGTCCCAGATCTGTACGACGACGTAGCTCAGGGTCAGCTCCTCGATCCGACCCCACTCCCCCTCGACGACGACCACGTCGTCGAGCCGGACGGCGTCGCTGAAGGCGAGCTGGAGGCCGGCGAAGACGTTGCCGAGCAGGCTCTGCGCGGCGAGCGCGGCCACCACACCGACCACGCCGGCCGAGGTCAGCACACCGGCGCCGATGCCACGCACGCTCGGAAAGGTCATCAGCATCACGCCGACGGTCAGGATGACGATCACCGCGATGGTCAGGCGGCGCAGCATCACCACCTGGGTCCGGACCCGCCGGGCGTGCCGGTTGTCGGGCACGTCGACCCGGAACCGGGCCAGCGCGGTGTCCTCCACCACGACCAGCAGGGCGGCGACCAGCCAGGCGGTGGTGGCGATGACAGCGAGGACGAGCAGGTGCAGCACCTGCTGCCGCCAACTCTCGCCGACCGCGTACCCGGTGCTGAAGCGCACCCCGAACTGCACGGCGAGGACCGTCCCGGCGACCTGGAAGGGGCGGTGCGCGTGATCGGTCAGCTCGGTCAGCAGTTGTGACCGGCGGCCGAACCGCCGGGTCAGCCGGTGGACGACCTCGACCAGGAACAGGGCGACCGCCGCCGCGACGAGCGCGGCGACGGCCGTTTCGAGATAACTCTGCACGGCTTCCAGGCTTCCCTTCGATCAGACGACGGGCACTCCGGGCAAAAGCCCAAGAGTGCCCGTCATCCTCAGATTCGACCAGCTCAGACCTTGCGGTACCGGGACTGGAGGAAGCAGTAGACGCCGAAGGCGGCGATGCCCAGGGCGACCAGGGTCAGCAGGAACACGCCGTAGGACTGCTCCCGCAGCGTGTGCAGCGCGGCGTCCAGACCACGGGCCTTCTCCGGGTCGTACTTCACCGCAGCCACGATGATCAGCAGACCGGCGATGCCGTACGCGACGCCCTTGGCGATGTACCCGGCCATGCCCAGCCGGCGGGCCAGCATGCGGGTCTTCGGGCTCATCTCACCGGTCTTGAGGTGCTTCTCGAACCGCTTGACGGCCCCGTAGATGACCAGGCCGACACCGATCGCGGCCAGCACCAGCCCGGCCAGGCCGACCAGCCAGCGACCGCCGCTGGAGGTCATCAGCTTGCCGGTCAACGCCTCCTGCTGGTCGGCGCTGTTCGACGAGGCGTCCTTGAAGACCTTGAAGGCGGTCCAGGCGAAGTAGAGGTAGACGATGGTTCGGCCAGCCGAGGCGAGCCGTTCGGTGACCCGCTCCTTGCCCCGCTCGGCGCGGTGCCCGACCGCCGCCTCCAGCGCCTGCCAGATCGCCATCGCGAGCAGGCCGATCGCGGTGGCGATGACCAGGAACTTACCCAGGGGCTGTTCGGAGAGGGTACGCAGTGCGCCGGACTGGTCGCCGTCGTCGGACGACGTGCCGAACGCGATCTGCAACGCCAACCAGGCGAAGAGCAGGTGGACGAGGCCGTAGCCGAGGAAGCCGGCCCGGGCGAGAAGTTCCAGCCACCGGCTGTCCGCCGTTCGGGAGGCGGTGGCTTCGGCGCTACGGGTGAGTGACATGGCGTCACAATCTCCGGTTTCGGAGGTTCCCAAACGTCGGCCACCGCCGCCCGCCCAGCTCAGCTGCCCGGGTTACGTGCTACGCGAATTTTGACCTGCTGGTCGGTGACGCTGTCCAGGGTGACCGCGAAGCCGCCGGCCTCGGCGGCCTGCTGCCCGGTGGTGAGGGTGAGCTGCTCCCCGGCGACCTCGACGGTCACCTGGTCCCCCTCGGCGCCGACCAGTTTGGCCTCGATGCCAAGGATGGTGGTCCTCGCGTCGACACCCCGATCGAAGGTGACCGTGCAGGCGTCCACCGCGCAGTCGGTGGAGGCGCCCTGCGAGCTGCAGCCGGCGAGCACCGCGAGGCCGAGCGCCAGACCGGCGAAAAGGCCGGCAGCGCGGCGAATGGGGGTCAATGGGATGGTGGCGGATCGTTTCGTCACCTCGCCAAGAGTACGAGACGAAAGCGATGGCATCGCCCAACGGTGATCACCCGGCGGCCGACCAGGGCACGAGGGGCACCGGCTAGGGTCCGGACATGCCCTTCGACATCGCCCGCACCCGGGCCGCCTACCCCGCCCTGACCGAGGGCTTCGTCCATCTCGACGGTGCCGGCGGCACCCAGACCGCGGCCGGTGTGATCGACGCGGTCACCGCCGCCATGCGTACCGCGGTCGGAAATCGCAGCGCCGCCAACGTGGCGGGTCGCCGGTCGTTGGAGTTGGTGGCCGAGGCTCGCTCGGCGGTGGCCGACCTGCTCGGCGCCGACCCGTCCGGGGTGGTGCTGGGCCCGAGCGCCACCGCGCTGACGTACACCCTGGCCCGCACGCTCGGCGCGACCTGGCGCCCGGGCGACGAGGTGGTGGTCTCCCGGCTCGACCACGACTCGAACGTGCGCCCGTGGGTGCAGGCCGCCGAGGCGGCCGGCGCGACCGTGCGCTGGGCCGAGGTCGACCGGCACACCGGCGAGCTGCCCGCAGCCCAGTACGCCGACCTGGTCGGTGAACGGACCCGGCTGGTCGCGGTGACCGCCGGTAGCAACGCCATCGGCACCATGCCGGACGTGCCCGCGATCGCCAAGACCGCGCACGCGGCCGGTGCGCTGGTCTACGTCGACGGGGTGCACTCGGTGCCGCACGGGCCGACCGACCTGACCTCGCTGGGCGCCGATTTCCTGGTCACCAGCGCCTACAAGTGGTCCGGACCGCACCTGGCGGCGATGGTGGCGGACCCGGCCCGGTGGGAGGCCCTGCGCCCGACGAAGTTGGTGCCGTCCTCCGACGCGGTGCCGGACCGGTTCGAGTACGGCACACCGAGCTTCCCGCTGCTGGCCGGTGTGACCGCCGCGGTGGATCATCTGGCGGGTCTGGACCCGGACGCGGTCGGCGACCGGCGGGCGCGGCTGCGGGCCGGGCTGGCCGCCGCTCAGGCACACGAGGAGGCCCTGTTGGACCGGCTGCTCGCCGGGCTGGCGGAGCGTCCGGCGATCACCGTCTACGGCTCGCCGGTCCGGCGCTGCCCGACGGTCTCGTTCCGGGTCGCCGGGATGTCCCCGGCGGCGGCCCAGGAGGCGCTGGGCGCCGCCGGCTTCTGCCTCTCCGTCGGCGACTACTACGCCTACGAGTACTTCCAGATGATGGGTTTGCGCGACAGTGGCGGCGCGGTGCGGGCCAGCATCTACCACTACAACACCGCCGACGAGGTCGACCGGTTGCTCGGCGAACTGGACGCGCTGATCGACGGTGCGGGGAGAATGGCCGGATGAGCACCCTGGTCGAGGACAACCCCGCGAAGCACCGCTTCGAGATCCTGATCGACGACGCGTTGGCCGGCTTCACCGCGTACCTGGCACGTGGGGAGATCCTGGTCTTCACCCACACCGAGGTGGACCGGAACTTCCAGGGCAAGGGCGTGGGGGGCGCGCTGATGCGGGGCACGCTGGATGAGCTCCGCGCCCGCGGCACCAAGGTGGTGCCGCAGTGCTCCTTCATGGCCGCGTTCATCGACAAACACCCCGAGTACGCGGACCTGGTCGCCGACCTCCCCTAGCGCCGACGAGCCAGCACCGACCGGATCAGCACCGGCCGGTCGGCGCGGCTCAGCAGGTGCCGGTCAGCACCTCGGCGGCGGCCCGACCGCTGGCCCGGGTGGCGCCGTGGGTGGCCAGGTGCACCGCCCCGGTGACCAGCTCGGGCACGCCCAGCTCGACCACGACCGCGTCCGGGCGGGCGGCCAACGCGCGCTGCACCGCGGCGCGCATCCAGTCGTGCCGGTGCAGGTCGCGGACCACCAGGACCAGTGGGCGGAGGCCCGCCCCGGCGCCGGGGTCGGCCGGTACGTCGGGTTCGGCGTAGCGGACCGTGTCCGTGCCGGGCAGCAGCTCGCCCAGCGGTGCGCCGATGCCCCACGGGGTCTCCGCACCGATGGCGATGTTGCGCGGCGGCTCGAACTCGACGACGTGCGCGGCGCGGGTCAACGGCAGCGCGACCGTCGCGCTGGGGCCGGCGGTGACCCGAACGGCCCGGCGGGCGGCGACCAGCCCGACGTCGGCCGCGCCGCGCCCGACGGCCGATCCCGCGGTGCGGGCGGCCACCGTCCAGGCGGCGAGTTGACCGACCCGCTTGGCCGCCTCGGCGAGGCGTTCCTCGGGCAGCTCACCGGAGACGACCGCGGCGACGATGGCGTCGCGCAGTTCGCGGGCCGCCTGCTCGTCGGCCCGTTCACCGCCGATGCAGATCGCGTCGGCACCGGCGGCGAGGGCGCGGACCGTCGCCCCGGCGAAGCCGTACCGGTCGGCGACCGCGCGCATCTCCACCGCGTCGGTCACCACCACGCCGGAGAAGCCCAACTCGTCGCGGAGCAGCCCACCCAGGATGCGCCGACTCAGCGTGGCCGGCAGCTGCGGATCGAGGGCGGGCACCAGCAGGTGGCCCGTCATCACGGCCTGCACCCCGGCGGCGACGGCCGCCCGGAACGGAGCCAGCTCGCAGGCGTCCAGCCGGTCCCGGTCGGCGGTGATCCGGGGCAGATCGTGGTGTGAGTCGACGCGCGTGTCGCCGTGCCCGGGGAAGTGCTTGGCGCAGGCCGCGACGCCACCGGCCTGGAGCCCGCGGACCCAGGCGGCGGTGTGCCGCGCGACCAGCGCCGGGTCGGCACCGAACGAACGGACGCCGATCACCGGGTTCTCCGGATTGGAGTTGACGTCGGCGTCCGGGGCGTAGTTGAGGGTGACCCCTGCCGCGGCCAGCTCGACACCGAGGTCCCGGGCGACCGCCTCGGTCAGCTCCGGGTCGTCGACCGTGCCGAGAGCGAAGTTGCCGGGCCGGGAGCTGCCGTGGACCGACTCGAGCCGGGTGACGTCGCCGGCCTCCTCGTCGATGGCCACGATGACGTCCGGACGTTCGGCGCGCAGCGTCGCGGTGAGTGCCGCCACCTGCGCGGGATCGACGACGTTGCGGGCGAAGAGCACCACCGAGCCGAGGCCCTCGCCGAGCCAGCGGCACACCCACGGTGGCGGGGTGGTGCCGACGAACCCGGGTTGCAGGACGGCTGCGGCGAGGGCCGGGAGGTGCCCGCTGGGCGCGCTCACGCCACCCCCTCCTGGCGGTTGGCGTCGTCGGTCACCGGCGTCGATGCGCCCCCGTCGACCCGTTGGTTGCGCTCGCTCATGCGGCCCCCGTACCCCATCTCTCGCGCGCCCTCGGCGCACCGCCACCGGCCGGCGGTCATGCCATGGTCACACCGGGCGATTCAATAGTCAATAAACCTTACAGTTGCCCGACGGCCCGCTCCCCGGGAGAGTGCGGGGATGGATCCCGCCCTGCTGGCCGACGCGACGAGCCCGGCCGACATCCCCGGCGTACGCCTCCTCGGCCTGGTGGTCGGCGCCCTGCTGCTGCTCGCCGCGATCCGGGCGATGTTCGGCCGGCGCTGAGCACGACCCGCCGATCGACACCCCGCCTGGGCGGTGTGACCGACCTCGGCCGGGGTACGGCTCTGTGCAGGAGCAGGTCCGCGCGCCGAAGGGGAGACGATGAAAATCGGTTACTTTCTATCCAGTGAGGAGTTCACACCCGCCGAACTGTTGGAGCAGGCGCGCGGCGCCGAACGGGCCGGGTTCGAGGCACTGTGGATCTCCGACCACTACCACCCCTGGGTGGACGCACAGGGCCAGAGCCCATTCGTCTGGTCGATGATCGGCGCGCTCAGCCAGGTCTGCTCGCTGCCGGTGACCACCGCGGTGACCTGCCCCACCGTACGGATCCACCCGGCCGTGATCGCGCAGGCGGCGGCGACCAGCGCGGTGCTGCACGGCGGGCGGTTCGTGCTCGGCGTCGGCACCGGCGAGGCGCTCAACGAGCACATCTTCGGTGACGCCTGGCCGCAGGCCGACGTCCGGCTGGAGATGCTGGAGGAGGCCGTCGAGGTGCTGCGCGCGCTGTGGGGCGGCGGCTTCGTCAACCACCACGGCAAGCACTACACGGTCGAGCAGGCCCGGATCTACACGCTGCCCGACACTCCCCCGCCGATCTACGTCTCCGGCTTCGGGCCGAAGTCCATCGACCTCGCCGCCCGGATCGGCGACGGCTACGTGAGCACGATGCCGGACGCGGAGATGGTGCGCCGCTTCCGCGAGAACGGCGGCGGCGACAAGCCGTGCCAGGCCGGCTTCAAGGCGGCGTACGCCGACAGCGAGGACGAGGGCATGCGCATCGCGTACGAACGCTGGCCCAACGCCGGGGTGCCGGGCGAGCTGTCCCAGGTGCTTCCCTCACCACGACATTTCGAGCAGGCCGCCGAGTTGGTCAAGCCGGAGATGCTGAAGGAGGCGTTCGTCTGCGGCAACAGTGTCGACGCCCACCTGGAGATGATCGACCAGTACGCCAAGGCCGGCTTCGACGAGCTCTACGTGGCGAACACCGGCCCGCACTACCAGGGCCTGTTCGACCTCTACCAGCGCGAGGTCCTGCCCCGCCTGCGCTGAGCCCCGCCGCCGTCGAGCCCCCGCAGCCGTCGAGCCCCCGCAGCCGTCGAGCCCGACAGCCGCCGAGCCCGAGCCGTAGAGCCCGAGCCGTAGAGCCCATGATCGTCGGAACGCGTTTCGGCGGTCATGGGCTCGGGTACCTCCGGCCCTCGATGAAACTGTCCACGCATTCGATGACGTTGCGCCGCGCGGCCCGCAGCCTTTTCGGCTGGAAGGCGCTACGGCCCAACCAGCTCGCCGCCATGCGCGCGGTGATGAAGCGACGTGACGCCCTGGTGGTGTTGCCCACCGGTGCCGGCAAGTCGGCCATCTACCAGATTCCGGCCAGCCTGATCCCCGGCCCCACCGTGGTGATCTCCCCACTGCTGGCCCTCCAGCAGGATCAGATCGCCTCCCTCAACGAGCGGCAACGCCCGGAACTGCGGGCGGTGCGGATCAGTTCGAACGAGTCGCCCACCCAGCAGGCCCAGGCGATCACCGAGATCCGCGAGGGTCGGGCGGAGTTCCTGTTCATCACGCCGGAGCAGCTGAGCAACCCGGACCGGATGGCCGAGGTCGCCGCGCTGAAGCCGGCGCTGGTGGCCATCGACGAGGCGCACTGCATCTCGGCCTGGGGGCACGACTTCCGCCCCGACTACCTGGCGCTCGGGCACCTGATCGAGGGCATCGGCCGGCCACCGGTGGTGGCGCTGACCGCCACCGCGTCCCCGCCGGTACGCGACGACATCATCGCCCGGCTGCGACTGCGCGAGCCGGAGGTCGTGGTCTCCGGACTCGACCGGCCGAACCTGTTCGTCGAGGTCGCGCACTGCCCCACCGAGGACTACCGGTGGCGGCGGCTGATCACGCTGCTGCGCGACGACGAGCGGCCCGGGATCATCTACGTGCCGACCCGCCGCGCCGCCGAGGAGCTCGCCACCCGGTTGACCGACGCCGGCTTCCCGGCGCAGTGCTACCACGGTGGAATGTCCGCCGGCGCCCGCGCGGAACTGCACGAGGCGTTCCTCGCCGATCAGGTCCCCATCATGGTGGCGACCTCGGCGTTCGGCATGGGCATCGACAAGCCGAACATCGCCTGGGTGGTGCACATGGCGCTGCCCGACTCCCCGGACAGCTACTTCCAGGAGATCGGCCGGGCCGGGCGCGACGGGCAGCCGGCCCGGGTGCTGCTGCTCTGGCAGGCCGAGGACGTGGGCCTGCAACGGTTCTTCAGCGGCGGCCTGCCCAACTCCGACGAACTGCGCGACCTGGCCGCGCTGTTGCGCCGTAAGCCGGCCACAAAGACCGAGCTGCGCGAGGCCACCGGCCTCGGGCCGCGCAAGCTGGGCCAGTATCTGTCCCTGCTGGAGCAGGTCGGCGCGGCCGAGCCGCGGGCCCGGCAGCGCATCGGCGCTCCCCGCTACTCTCCGACCCCGAGCGACGCCGCCGCGGCGGCGCTGGGCGAGGCGGAGCGGCAGCAGACGGTGACCCGGTCCCGCACCGACATGATGCGGGCCTTCGCGGAGACCAGCGCCTGCCGGGGGCAGACCCTGCTGGCCTACTTCGGCGAGCAGATGACCGAGGTCTGCGGGCACTGCGACAACTGCCATGCCGGCACCAGCGTCGCCGACCAGGGCGCGGTCGGGCCGTTCCCGGTGCACAGCCAGGTGCGCCACCCGGAGTGGGGGAACGGCATGGTGCTCTCCTACGAGGAGGACAAGATGACGGTTCTCTTCGATGAGGTCGGGTACAAGACGTTGTCGGTGCGCGTGGTGTCCGAACAGGGCCTGCTGACCCTGGACTAGCCTGACCCGGGCACCGACGTGGCGCCCGGTGGATCGACCAAGCAGAGCTTCGATTGACCAAGCAGAGCAGGGCGGAAGGGGCGTTGCCGTGATCGAGCAGCCGGCGTACACCGGTTTCGGTTTCTCCGACGGGGAGTGGGGGCTGCTGGTCGGCCTGCCGCAGTCGGTTCTGACCGCGGCGAGCGCCGCCGAGTCCGACGGCACCCGCCGGACCATGGCGGAGACCGCGGCCGGGTTGGAGACCATCTCCGCCGGCCGGGAGTCGGCCAGCTCGCTGGTCGCCGCCGTGGCCGGCGAGATCGTCACCCGGGTCGGCGACCCGGAGACCGGTGCGGAGTTGCCGGTCATCGCGCCCGACGACCCACGGGCGCTGATCGACGACGTGCTGCTGCGGGCCGGCCAGGCCGCCGCGCTGCTGGCCGGTCGTGTCGACGAGGGCGAGGCCGGCGCGTACAAGCACTGGCTCGTGACGATCGCCGAACAGGTGGTGGGCGCCGCGTCCAGCGGTGGGCTGCTGGGCATCGGCGGCGAGTCCGTCAGCGACTCCGAGCGGCGCTTCCGTGACCGGCTCGCACACGTGCTCACCGATTGACCGACGACAACGACGCATCGACCGGACCGGTCGGCTCGGCGGCCAGCGCCGCGGGGTCGGCCGGACGGACGCCGCGTAGGGCGACCAGCGCGGTGACCGCGCCCAGCACCATCGACACCATGGCGGCGATGGCGGCGAGGTGCAGCCCGTCGGTGAACGCGACCCGTGCGGCGTGCAGCACCGCGTCGGCCAGCTCCGCCGGCAGCCCCTGCGCCACGGCGAGCGCGCCGCCCAGGGTCTCGCGGGCCGCGTCACCGGCGTCGGCGGGCAACCCGGCCGGCAGGCTGTCGACGATCTCGCGGCGATAGACCGCCGCGCCCACGCTGCCGAGGATCGCCATCCCCAGCGCGCCGCCCAGCTCGCTGCTGGACTCGGTCAGCGCCGACGCGACACCGGCCTGCTCGGGCGGGGCCGCACCGAGGACCAGCTCGGTGACGAGCGACATCACCATCACCAGGCCGCCGGCGTAGACACTCGCGCCGACGAGCAGCAGCCACAGCGGCGTCTCCGGCGTGACCCGGGTCAGCACCGCGAAGCCGAGCACGGCGATCCCGAACCCCGAGCCGATCAGGTACGCCCGCTCGACGCGCTGGGCGAGCGCGGCCGCGGCCGGCGCGATCCCGCCCACGGCGAGGGACGGCACCAGGCTCCACAGTGCCGCCCGCAGCGGGCTCAGGCCGAGCACCAGCTGGAGGTGCTGGGTGGTGAAGATGGCGAAGCCGACCAGGGCGAACATCGCCAGCAGGTTGACCGCGAGCGACCCGGCGAAGCCGCGCCGACGGAACAACGCAAGGTCGACCATCGGGTACGCCCGGGTCCGCTGCCGGTGCAGGAACAGCGCGCCCACCAGCAGGCCGGCGACGATGGCGAGCACCCGCACACCGCTGACGCCGTCGCGGGCCATCTCCTTGATGCCGTAGATCACCGGCAGCAGCGCGCCGAGGGAGAGCGCGGCGCTGAGCAGGTCGAACCGCCCGGTCGCCGGGTTGCGGAACTCGGGCACCAGGAGCGGGGCGAGCAGGAGCAGCATCAGCATTGCCGGAATGTTGATCAGGAAGATCGAGCCCCACCAGAAGTGCTCCAGCAGGATGCCGCTGAGCACCGGGCCGATCGCGATGCCGCCGGTGAGGGTGGCGGTCCAGATGCCGATCGCGGTGCCGCGCTGCTTGGCGTCGTGGAACATGTTGCGCACCAAGGCGAGCGTGGAGGGCATCAGGGTGGCTCCGCCGATGCCGAGGACGGCGCGCGCGGCGATCAGCGTCGCGGCACTGTCGGCGTACGCGGCCAGCAACGACGCCGCCCCGAACGCCGCGGCGCCGATCAGCAGGAGCCGGCGTCGGCCGATCCGGTCGCCCAGAGCGCCCATGGTGATGAGCAGCCCGGCCAGCACGAAGCCGTAGATGTCGAAGATCCAGAGCTGCTGGGTGCCGGTGGGGCGCAACTCCTCGCTGATGAACGGGACGGCGAAATAGAGCACGGACACGTCCATCGAGACCAGGAGCAGCGGCAGCATCAGCACCGCGAACCCGATCCACTCCCGCCGGCCCGCCCGCGGTGCCGGTGTGGTCATCGTCGTCATGATCCAGTCCCCTTCTGCGTATGTCGTACGCTGTAATGCGTAGACCATACGCAGAACTAGGATGGCGAGGCAAGGAGGAAATGTGGCGGCGAAGACAGACGACAGCGGGCCAGTGATCCCACCGGCCATCGAGAGCGCCTGGGGGCTACGGGAACGGCCCCCCAAGGGCCCCCGGCCCCAGATGAGCGTGCCCACCATCGTGGACGCCGCAGTCCGGGTGGCCGACGCCGACGGACTGGCGGCCGTCTCGATGAGCCGGGTGGCCAAGGAGTTGGGCGCCGCCACCATGGCCCTCTACCGGTACGTCGGCTCGAAGGACGAGCTGCTGATGCTCATGGTGGACACCGGGTACGGCCCGCCGCCCGGCCCGCCCCCGCCGGAGGCCGACTGGCGCGCCGGCCTGACCCGGTGGGCCTGGGCCGAGCACGAGGTGCTGCGGCACCGGTCCTGGTTGCTGCACGTGCCGATCACCGGCCCGCCGATCACCCCGCAGCAGCTCGGCTGGCTGGAGGACGGGCTGCGCTGCCTCGACGACACCGCCCTGGCCGAGGGCGAGAAGATCTCCGTGCTCCTGCTGATCACCGGATACATCCGCAACGAGGCCTCGCTCACCGCCCAGATCACCGAGGGCAGCCGAGCCGCCGGGATCGAGCCGGGCGAGATGATGCCCGCGTACAGCCGGATGGTGGCTCGGCTCATCGACCCGTCCCGTTTCCCGGCGCTGCACCGGGTGCTGACCGCCGGTGTGCTCGACCAGGACGACGACCCGGACGACGAGTTCACCTTCGGCCTGGACCGGATCCTCGACGGCATCGAGGCTCTGATCCGCCGGCGAGCGGCCTGAGGACACGGATGCGTACGGGATGAGCCCGCAGGAGCATCGCGAGGGCAGCTTGCATCCGGCGCGGATCGTCAACCGCCCGGCGTCCACGGTCAACTCGTTGCCGGCAGACTGACACCAACGCGGCCTGCCACCGCCCGCACCGCGAGCCAAGGTGGGCTGCGCCAACGGGGGCCGCGGCGAGGCGTCCGCCGCGAGTGCGGCGGGCGGCCGCCCGGTGGGCCGGTCAAGCCTTCTCCAGCAACTCCAGGACCAGCCGCTCGGCCTCCTCGCGTGACGCCCGCGGGTCCACCGACGCCACCACCCCGTCGTGGTACAGGTCGACCACCCGCGGATCAACGTACGACGCACGAGCCACCGTCGGAGTGTTGCCCAGCAGCTCGGCCACCTCACGCATCACCGCGACCACCGCCTTGCGCCGGGCCGTCACCGAACGGGCCGGGCCGACGGTGGCCAATTCGGTGGCGGCGAGGACTGTGGCGTGCCAGGTACGGAAGTCCTTGGCGGTCATCTCCCCACCGCTGGCGTCGCGCAGGTACCCGTTGACCTCGTCGCTGCGCACATCACGCCACTCCCGACCGTCCCAGTAGCCGAACAGCCGGTCCGCCCAGCGCCGACGACGGCGCAGATTGACCAGCACCTGGCACAGCTCCGGGTCCTCGATCCGGCGTACCTGCTCGATGCCACCCTTCGCCGGAAACACGAAGACCACGCAGCCGCGCCGGGACCGGGCGTGCTCGGGACGCAGGGTCGACACCCCGTACGTCGGGTCGTCGCCGGCCGCGTACTGGTCGCTGCCGACCCGGAACATCCCCATGTCCAACAGTCGAGCCACCGTGGCCAGCACCCGGTCCCGGCCCAGCCCTCGGCCGTCCAGGTCACGCCCCACCCGCTCCCGCAGCACCGGGAGCCGCCGGGCCACCTCCAGCATGTGGTCGAACTTCGCCTCGTCCTGCTTCTCCCGCCACAGCGGGTGGTAGACGTACTGCTTACGACCGGCCGCGTCGATTCCGATCGCCTGGATGTGCCCGTTCGGGTACGGCGAGATCCAGACGTTCTGCCAGGCCGGAGGGATGACCAGCTCCCGCAACCGGGCCAGGACGTCCGGATCCCGGACCGGAGCGCCGGTCGGGTCGACGAAGAGCCAGCCCCGTCCGCGCCGACGCCGTCCGTACCCCGGTCCACCCGGGTCGCTACGCCGCAACCGCACCGGAGACCCGCACCACCCTCTCCACCTCGGCCACCGCGGCCAGCACCTCGTCGAGGCGCAGAGCCGCCATCGTCGGGTGACTTCCTACCCCGTCCCACCCGGGCCAATCGCCCTCGCCGGCCCAGAGCACCCGGTGTCGGGGCCGGTCCGGCGGCGGCCCCCACTGCGCGGGCGGCACCGGCCCGAAGAGGACGACCGACGCGGTGCCGTACCCGGTGGCCAGATGGGCCACCCCGGTGTCCCCGCTGACCACCAGCCGGGCATCGGCCACCAGCGCCGCGAGCGCGCCGAGGTCGGTCCGGCCGGCCAGCACGGAGTCGGATGCCAGGCCGGCCGCGTCCGCCACCCGGGCCGCCAGCGCCCGCTCGTCGGCCGAGCCGGTGAGCAGCACCCGGTGCCCCCGTTCGGTGAGCGCCCGGGCCAGCGCGGCGAACCGCTCGGCGGGCCAGCGCTTGGCGGGGATCCTGCTGCCGGGGTGCAGCACGGTGGCCCCGGTCGGCAGCCCGGTCGGACCGGGCCGACGCAGGCCGAGGTCGGTGCGGTCGGCCGGAATGTCGTACCAGGACAGCAGCCGGCACCACCGGTCCACCTCGTGCTCGTCGGCGGCCCACCGGGGGCCGTCGGTGCAGCCGGCCTCCGGGTTGGCGAAGGCGAGCAGCCGGCCGGGCCGGGTGGCGGCGAGCAACCGGTGCGACTGCGGGCCGCGCCCGTGCAGGTTGACCGCGACCGGTGGGGCCGAACCGACCCGCAGGGGCCGATCCAGCCCGGCGGTGTCGACCAGCCGGTCGACGCCACCGACCAGGTCCACCAGCGGGGCAAGCCAGGCGGGCGCGGCGAGCCCCAGCTCCCGACCGGGGTACGCGGCCCGCAGCGCCCGCAGCGCGGGCACCGCGGTGACCAGGTCGCCGACGCCGAGGGCGCGCAGGACGAGGATCACGGGTACGAGGTCTCCTGCTCGGCGCAGACCACCATCTCCCGCACCGCGCAACCGGCGGGCTGGTTGAGCGCGAACATGATCGCGGCGGCGGTGTGGGCGGGATCGTTGAGGATCGCGTCCGCCCCCGGCTTGTACTGCGGGTCGCGCTCGTCGAAGAACGCGGTGCGCATACCGCCCGGGATGAGCAGCGTGACGCCGACCTGACCAGCGAGCTCGGCGGCGAGGGCGCGAGTGAAGCCGACCACACCGAACTTCGCCGCGCAGTACGCCGTCGCGTCACTGACCGCCTTGACACCCAGGGTCGAGGCGACCGTGACGATGCGGCCCCGAGACGTCAGCAGGAACGGCAGCGCGGCCCGGATCACCGCCGCGGTGGCCAGCAGGTCGACGGCGACGATGCGGTCCCAGGTCTCCCCCGGCACGTCGCCGAGTCGCCCCGGGACGTCGGTGCCGGCGGCGGTGACCACCGCGTCCAGGCCACCGGACTGCTCGGCGAGATGCTGGGTGGCCACCTCGGCCGCCCGGGTGTCGGCCAGGTCGCACTCGGTCCAGGACACCCCGTCGGCCGGCGGCTGCCGGTCCAGCACGACCGGGCGACCGCCGGAGGCGGCCACCGCGGCGACCACCGCGGCACCGAGCCCGCTGGCGCCGCCGGTGACCAGGACGGTGGGTCCGGCGCCGGACCGCGTGGCGGTCATCGGGTCCGCTCCCCGACGGAGCGAACGATCATGTCGGTGGTGGAACGGCCGTCCAGGTAGGGCACCACCACCGTGTTACCGCCCCACCGCCGCAGGACCGCCGCCTCCGGCAGCGTTACGTTGGCATCGCCACCGCCGGTGGCGTAGTCGCCGCCCTTGACCCAGATGTCCGGTCGCACCCAGGACAGCGCCGCCTCCGGGGTCGGCTCGTCGAAGATGAGGACCGCGTCGACACAGCTCAACGCGGCCAGCAGCCGGCTGCGGTCACCCTCGGACATCACCGGCCGATCCGGCCCCTTCAGCCCGGCCACGCTGGCGTCGGAGTTCACGCAGACGATCAGGCAGTCGCCGAGCTGCCGGGCGGCCTGCAGGGTCGCCACGTGCCCGGCGTGCAGCAGGTCGAAGCAACCCCCGGTCGCCACCACCGTGCCGCCTGCGGCCCGTACCTCGCCGAGGAGCGTGGCAACCGCGGCCACTCCCACCCGTTCACCCCCCGGGCCGACGACGCTTGTCGACATTCGGCCGCCCTTCGTCTGCGATTGCGGGGCTCGCATCAACGACTCACTCCTCGCGCTCGATGGCAGCGCCGCCGCCACTCCCCCACCCGCCACGTACGCGGACGCCTCGGCGACCGCCGCCTGCACCGCCTCGGAGACCAGCGCGCCCTGGGCCAACGCGAGGCTGGCGGCGGCCGCGAACCGGTCGCCGGCCCCGCAGGTGTCCCCCTCGGCGCTGCCCGGTGTCGGCACCACCAGCGGTGTCGACCCGGCGTGGCAGAGCAGTGCACCGTCCCCGCCCAGCGTCACCGCGACGGCACCCGCCCGCCAGCGCCGCCGTAGGCCCTGCGCGCCGCGCGACGCGGTGGCCAGCCGGGAGGCACCGGGCAGTGCGGGGACCAGCTCGCGCACCTCCGACTCGTTCGGGGTGGCCAGATGTACGCCGGGGACCGCCGCCGGGCCGCGCGGGTGTGGGTCCCACACCACCGGGGCGCGGGTGGCGGCCAACGCGTCGCGCAGTGCGGGCTGCCGGGCCACGCCCCGGCCGTAGTCGCTGACCAGCACCGCGGACGCCGAGCCGATCACCCTGAGCACCTCGTCGGAGGGCTGACCCGGCTCCCCGGAGGTGCCGCCGCGGTCGTGGCGCAGCAGCACCCGACCCCGGGCCCGCAGCCGGATCTTCTCCGGCGTCGCACCGGACAGGGCCAGTGGGTACACCTGCACTCCGGCCGCGGCGAGCAGCGCGCTCAGTCGGGCCCCGCCGGCGTCGTCGGCGAGCGCGGTCACCAGCACCACGTCAGCGCCCTGCGCGGCAGCGAACACCGCCGCCAGACCTGCGCCACCGGGTCGGTCGCTGGCCGCGGTCTCGTCGAGGACCGGCACCGGCGAGTCCGGGCAGAGCCGGTTCACCACCCCTTCCACGTCCCGGTCGAGCAGGGTGTCCCCGAGCACCACCACAGGTCCCCTCACGCTTGCCTCCCCGTCGTCACGCGTCGACCTGCTGTCCGGTCCCACCGTCGAGCACCACTTCGACCCCGGCGCGCACCGGCCCGGACGGGAGCTGACCAGCGGGCGTGGGCTCCTCCGGCACGCGGTGGCGAACCGCCGGGTCGCTGGGCGCGGCCAGCTCTTGTTCGAGGTACTCGCAGAGCAGGTGACTGGTCACCAGGTGCAGCTCCTGGACGACCTGGGTGTCCGGGGACGCGACGGCCAGCACGTCGTCGCAGGCGTCGGCGAGGGGATTGGGGGCGGCGCCGGTGAGCGCCCACGTCGTCACGCCGACGTCGCGGGCGGCCTGCGCGGCGCTGACCAGATTGGGGCTGGTACCGCTGGTGCTGAGCAGCAGCAGAACGTCGCCGGGGCGACCGTGTGCGCGCACCTGTCGGGCGTAGACCTCGGTGTAGCCGTAGTCGTTGGCGATGGCGGTGAGCGCGCTCGTCTCGGCGTGCAGCGCGATCGCCGACAGCGGCTGACGGTCGTCGTGAAGCTTGCCGACCAACTCGGCGGTGAGATGCTGGGCCTCGGCGGCGCTGCCACCGTTGCCGGCGACCAGCAGGCGACCCCCGGCGGCCAGCCGGCGGGCCAGATCCGCACCCCAGCGCGCCAGCTGCGACTCACACCCCCGGTACGGCACCAGCGCGGCGGCGAGATTCGTCAGGTGGGTGTCGAGCAGACTGCCCGCCGGCATCAGGCCACCACCCGGGCCGGCCGGCGCACGGCAGCCACCTCGCTGTAGACCTCGACCAGCCGCTCCGCGGTGGCCGCCCACGAGTACCGCGCCCGGGCCCGCTCGCGCGCCGCCGCGGCGTACGCGAAGCGCCTGATCCGGTCGTCGAGCAGCCCCTGGATGGCGGTGGCCAGCGCGTGCGGGTCCCGTGCCGGCACCAGGTCACCGGTCGTCCCGTCGACCACGGTGTCCCGGATGCCGCCGACTGCGGTGCCGACCACCGGCACCCCGCAGGCCATCGCCTCCAGCGGGGTCAACCCGAACGGTTCGTACCAGGGCGCGGCGACCAGCAGGTCCGCCGAGCGGTACCAGCGGCCCATCTCCTCGCGGGGTACCGCGCCGACCAGGTGCACCCGGTCGGCGACCCCGCACGACTCCGCGAGAGCCCGCAGCCGCCGGGCGTACGGGTCGGTCTCCAGCAGCCCCTCGGGTGGGCCGCCGACCACCACGCACTCGGCGTCCGGGACCAGCTCCATCGCGCGGATCACGGTCTGGAAGCCCTTGCGTTCGACCAGCCGGCCCACGGTCAGGATCCGGGCCCGACCCGGTTCGCGGTCAGCGGCCGGCCCGAGCGGGGCGAACGTGGCGAGGTTCACTCCGGACGGCACGACGGTCATCCGGGACCGCGGCACACCCATCCGGACCAGCTCGCCCACCTCGTCGCGGCACTGCGCGACGATCCGGTCCACCGAGCGGCCCAACTCCCGCTCGTAGGACACCCGCCGAGCCGGGCTGGTGTCCTGCACGCCCTGGTAGCGACGCTTCACCGTGCCCAGCGCGTGATACGTCTGCACCACCGGCACCCCGGTCTGCCGGCCGGCCGTCAGCGCCGCCAGACCACTCATCCAGAAATGCGCGTGGATCACCTCGGGCACCCAGTCCCCGCCCCGCCACCGCTCGATCAACCACCGACTGAACTCCCGCATGTGCGGCAACAGCGCGTCCTTCGCCACCGGCTCGGCCGGGCCGGCCGGCACATGCACCACGTCGTACCCGTCCGGGCTGCGGACGGTCACCGGCAGGTCGAGCGCGTCCCGGCGGGTGTAGACCCGCACCTCGTGCCCAGCGGCGGCGAGCGCGGCGGACAGCTCCGCGACGTGCGTGTTCTGGCCGCCGGCGTCCTCCCCTCCGAGGACGGCGAGCGGGCTGGCGTGCTCCGAGATCATCGCGATCCGCATACTTCCTCCTCCAGCAGCCGGTCCCAGTCAGCGAGGAAACGGTCGAGGCCGTACCTGTCGCGCGCGGCGGTTCGCGCCGCCGCGCCGGCCTGGCGCGCGGTCGCCGGTTCGGCGATGAACCGGCGGGCGGCGTCGAGCAGGGTGTCGGTTCGGGTGGCGAGGGCCCCCGCCTCCGGCGGCACCGCCATCACCGCCTCGGTGGTGGCGAGCGCGACGACCGGCATACCGATCGCCATCGCCTCGATGAGACTGAGCCCGAGCGAGGTCCACCGGCACAGATGCAGGTACGCACGCCGCCGGGCCAACTCGGCGTGCATCCGGTCCTGGGGTACGTCGTCGTGGCTGGTGAGCCGGTCGGCGGGCAGCCCGAGATGGTCGGCCAGGCCGGCGACGCCCATGCCGAACACGTCCAGCGGCGCGATCTCGGCGAACCGGGGCAGCAGGTCGGTGCCGGTGACCCGGCCTCGTCGTACCGGCTCGTTGATCACCACGGCGAGCCGGTCGAGCTCGCCGGTGTAGGACGCGGAGGGTGCGACGATGCCGTGGTCGACCACTGTGGTGCGGGAGGTGCCGGTGTCCCAGAAGATCTGGTTGAACCCGGTGACGTGGGCGATGAGCAGGTCGTCACGGTCGGCCATCGGGTGACGCGTGTTGGGCACGTCGCCCTTGGGTGTGTTGTGTTCGACGTAGATGGCGGGGACGTCGCGGCCGGGCCGGCGACGCAGCCACGCCTCGGCCCGGTCGATCTCCTCGGGGCGTTGCACGATGACCAGGTCGACGTCGGTCCCCGGCAGGTCCTCCGGGCTGACCTCGACCGCGCTCTCCGGCCAGGGGTAGGTGCGGGCCCGGCCGAGGCCGTAGGGGCCACGGTCGGGTGTGGTGGGGATCAGGTAGCGGTGGCTGCCGTGCACGAACGACGTGGTCCAGGAGCCGTGCACGTGCCAGAGCAGGATGTTCATCGGCCGCCACCACCACCGCTCACGGCGAGCGTCCGCAGCGCGTCGACCACCTCGTCCGGGTCGATGCCGCTGAGGCAGGGGTGCCCGGAGACCGGGCAGCTGGCTGCGCGGGTGTCCCGGCAGGGCGTGGCGGCGTCGCCGAGCCGGACGGTGGGCACCCGGTAGGGCCCCCACTGGCCGAACGGAACGGTCGGCGCGAAGAGACTCACCACCGGCACGCCCGACGCGGCGGCCAGGTGCGCGGGCCCGGTGTTGCCGACCACGACCGCGCCGGCGTCCGCCACGATCGCGGCCAGCCCGGCCAGGTCGGTTCGGCCACCCAGGTCGGTGCCGCCGGCCGCCGCGACCTGGGCGGTGACCCCACGCTCGTCGGCGCTGCCGGTGACCAGCACCCGGTGCCCGGCAGCGGTCAGCGCCCCGGCGATCCGGGCCGCCAGGTCGGGCGGGCAGGCCCGGCTCGACGCGGCCGAGCCGGGGTGCAGCACCACGTACCCCGGGTCACCGAGATCGGCTGGACGCGATGCCATGGCGTCGCGGCGCAGCCGGAGAACGGGTTCGTCGCCGTCGGGCAGTCGGTGGCCCGCGGCGGCGGCGAGGGAGAGGGCACGTTCGGGTTCGGGAACGCCCACCGGCACCCGGTGCCGGATGTCCAGCAGCGAGCCCGGGTAGTCGTCGCTGATCGCCGCGATTCGGCCGATCCCCGCCATTCGCAGCAGCAACGCCAGGGGCAGGGCGGACTGGTGGAACGAGGTGAACACCACCGCCTGGTCCGCGCCGACCGCGCTGAGGCGTGCGGTCAGGCCCCACATGACTTCCGGGTCGACCGGGGCCGGCGTGGGGTCGATCCACGGCAGCGGATACTCGATGATCTCGTCGACGCCGGGCAGCAGGTCGGCGGCGGCACGGCCACGCGGCCCACACAACAGCACCACCCGCTGCGCTCCGGCCGCGACGGCGCGGATCGCCGGCCCGGTGACCAGCACGTCCCCCGCCGAATCCGACCTGACCACCAGCGCTGTCCGCACCGGATCATCGGGCGGGGTGGCGGGCCGCACGGCCTGTTGGCGGCGCAGGATCTCGTCCACCGCCGCCGGCAGGTCGCTGGCCACCCATCCGGCGGCGGCGACCTCCTCCGGCCGGGTCACCGGGGTCGGCACCAGCACCCCGGCGGCACCCGCGGCCAACGCGGCGGCAACGTCGCGGCCGATGTCACCCACCAGCACGCACCTGGACGCGGTCGTGCCCAACTCCCGGGCGGCGGCGTGCACCAGGCCGGGCGCCGGCTTGCGGCAGTCACAGCCGTCCGCGTCGTCGTGCGGGCAGATCAACCACGCGTCGAACCGGCCCAGCAACTCCTCGACGCGGGCGTGCACCGCCCTCATCTGTTCGCCGGTGAAGTAACCGCGGGCCAGGCCCGACTGGTTCGTCACGACCGCCAGCCGCAGCCCGGCCGCCCGCAACCGGTCCAGCGCCGCCCGCGCTCCCGGCACCGGCCGCACCTTCTCCGGGTCGCCGTTGTACGGCACGTCCTCGATCAGGGTGCCGTCGCGATCCAGCAACACCGCGTCGTACAGGACGCCTCGGGGACTCCCGACGGACCCGGAGCCGGCGCGGTCAGCAGCGGCGTACCACCGGGCTGACCTGCGCTGATACGGATCCTCCTGGTCCTGTCGCACAGCCGGCGGGTTCCCTGCGCCCCGAGGAGTAAACGTCGTCACCGAGGCGGTGGGCCAGCGCGCCGGCGGTGCCCGGACCGGCCTTACCCGCCGCGCGGGAGAAGCTAACCCGCAAACCGTTACCCGTGTCGTGGTGTGGGTATGGAAGCCCAGTGGCGATTGTGGAGAAAGTGATCCAAGCTCCCCCGCAGCAGGTGTTCGACGTGCTCGCTGACGGGTGGTCGTACAGCGACTGGGTGGTGGGTACGACACACGTGCGGGACGTGGACGACACCTGGCCCCGAGTGGGCAGCCAACTGCACCACAAGGCCGGGCCGTGGCCGTTCTCGTTGCAGGACGCCTCGACCGTGCTGGTCTGCGAGCCGCCGCACCGGCTCGTGCTGAAGGCGGGTCTCTGGCCGGCCGGCGAGGCGATCGTGGCGTTCACGCTGCAGCCGGTCGACGGGGGCGCCACCCGGGTACGCATCGGGGAGGATTTCGCGGCCGGCCCGCTGCGCTGGGTCC
This sequence comes from Micromonospora luteifusca, assembly GCF_016907275.1. Classification (NCBI taxonomy): domain Bacteria; kingdom Bacillati; phylum Actinomycetota; class Actinomycetes; order Micromonosporales; family Micromonosporaceae; genus Micromonospora; species Micromonospora luteifusca. Next base: position 5,406,670 of record NZ_JAFBBP010000001.1, on the reverse strand, counting down.
GCAACAAGGTCAACGATCTGGTGCTGCACCTGCGTAACCGGGAGACCCTGGACCGGCTCGCCGACTTCGCCACCCGGCAGAAGGGGCCGCAGTGACGCAGACCGTGGTGGTGACGGGCGCGAGCGCTGGCGTTGGACGCGCGGTCGCGCACGCGTACGCGGCGCGGGGCGCCCGGCTGGCGCTGCTGGCCCGGGGAGACGCCGGCCTGGCCGCCGCCGAGCGGGAGTGCCGGCAGCGCGGCGCCGCCGACGTGCGCGTGTACCGGGTCGACGTGGCCGACGCGGGTGCGGTGCAGCAGGCCGCCGACGACGCGGTGCACCGCTGGGGCCGCATCGACGTGTGGGTCAACAACGCCATGGCGTCGGTCTTCGCGCCGGCCTGGGAGATCCCGGCACGCGAGTTCCGGCGGGTCACCGAGGTGACCTACCTCGGCACCGTGCACGGCACCCTGGCGGCGCTGCGGCACATGCGGGCGCACCGGCGGGGCACGATCGTGCAGGTCGGCTCCGCGTTGGCCTACCGGGGGATTCCGCTGCAGTCGGCGTACTGCGCGAGCAAGCACGCCGTGCAGGGGTTCAACGACTCGCTCCGCGCCGAGTTGCTGCACGACTGCCCGGCGGTGAAGCTGTCGATGGTGCAGTTGCCGGCGGTGAACACACCACAGTTCTCCTGGGTCCGCACCCGGCTGCCCCGGCATCCGCAGCCGGTCCCGCCGATCTTCACGCCGGAGCTGGCCGCCCGGGCGATCGTGTGGGCCGCCGACCGCGGCACCAGGGAGCTGAACGTGGGCGGCCCGACGTGGAAGGCCCGACTGGCCGACATCCTGTTCCCCGGCCTGCTCGACCGGAAGCTGGCCCGCGACGGGTACGAGAGCCAGCAGACCGGAGACGAGATCGATCCGACCACCTGGCGGGACAATCTCGACCAGCCCGTCGATGAGGACACAGACCGGGGCACGGCGGGCGTGTTCCATGAACAGGCGCGTAACCGGTCGGCGGCGCTCTGGGTCGGCACCCACAAGCCGACGCTGTCCGGTGTCGCGCTCGCCGCTGTGGCGCTCGCCCTCACCGCCGTGGCCAGCCGCAGACGTTGATCGCCGCCGCTGGCGCTGGCACGTACGCCCCGACCAGCGCATCGATGCCCGGACGACTACTCGGTGCCCGCCATCACGCAACGCCCGGACGGGGTGCCTCTTCAACCCGGACCTGACAACTGGATACCCTTTCCGGGAGCCCTTTCCGCAAACCGAGGATGTCCGCATGATCAAGCCTGTGCAGCTGCCGTCGCCGTGGCGGGACGCACGCCTGACCGTTGTCGTGCCCACCTACAACGAGGCGGGCAACCTGCCCACGCTGGTGGAGCGGCTGCTGGCCCTGCCGCTGCCCGGCCTGCGCATCCTCGTCGCCGACGACAACTCTCCCGACGGCACCGGCGATGTGGCCGACAAGCTGGCCATTGAGCATCCGGACCGGATCGAGGTCGTGCACCGCGCCGGCAAGGAGGGCCTCGGTCGGGCGTACGTCGACGGTATGACCCGGGCGATCGAGGGCGGCGCCGAGTATGTGGCGCAGATGGACGCCGATCTGTCGCACCCGCCGGAGGCGCTGCCGGGGATGCTGGGCGCGCTGGTCTCCACCCAGGCCAGCGTGGTGATCGGTTCCCGCTACGTGCCTGGCGGAGAGCTCGACGAGAACTGGCCGCTGTACCGTCGGGCCCTCAGTGGCTGGGCGAACCTCTACGTGCACACCCTGCTGCGGGTGCGCATCCGGGACCTGACCGCCGGCTTCAAGATCTGGAAGGCCGATGCGCTGCGCGACATCGATCTGAACCGGGTGCAGTCCAACGGCTACAGCTTCCAGGTGGAGATGCACTACCTCGCCACCAAGCTGGGGCACACCATCCTGGAGGTGCCGATCCGTTTCGAGGAGCGGCGCGACGGCATCTCGAAGATGACCACCGCGACCAAGGTGGAGAGCGCCCTGATGCCCTTCCGCCTGCGAAGCAAGCACCGCAACATCACCCGCTAACCCCCGTCTACCCCAACTAACCCCCACCCACCCACCCGGCCCCCGGTCCGGCCCTGGCCCGCCCTCGCCGGTTGATCATGAGGTTATTGCCACTCGCATCGGCGTGTCGTCGCAATAACCTCATGATCAACGGGCGAGGTGGGGTGGGAGGCCGGACCCGGGGCGGTGGGGGGTAGGGGGGTGGGGGGTGGGTTAGTTGGGGTAGAGGGCGCGGTGGGCTGTTGCGATGGTTGCGGCGTAGGCGCGGCCGGTCAGCGCGCGGTCGCGGGCCAACGCCGCGCGGGCGGCGTTCGCGCCGGGTGCGCCGTGTACCCCACCGCCGGGGTGCGCCGAGGAGCTGGCCAGGAAGAGCCGGTCCACCGGGGTGTCCGCCCGGCCCAGGCCAGGGATCGGGCGCAGGAAAAGCTGCTGGTACGCGGCGGCGGTTCCGCCGCCCAGAGCCCCGCCGACGAGGCTCGGGTTGCCCTTCTCCAGGTCGGCCGGCCCGGCCACGTGTCGGCCGACGATCAGTTGCCGGAAACCCGGTGCCGCCGCCTCCAGCACGTCCTCCATCCGCTGCACGTGCCCGGCGATGTCCTCGGCCCGCCAGGTGCGGCGGAACGGCAGGTGGGTGTACGACCAGAGCGACTCGGTCCCCGGCGGGGAGTGGCTCGGATCGGCCACGGACATCTGCCCGACCAGCAGGAACGGGTCACGGGGCAGCTCGCCACGGGCCAGCTCACCCGCGTAGTGGGTGAGCCCGTTCAGGTCCGCGCCGAGGTGCACGGTGCCCGCGCCGACCAGCTCCCGGTTCGTCCATGGCACCGGCGCGGAGAGCGCCCAGTCCACCTTCAGCGTCGAACCGTCCCACCGGAAGTGCGCCAGGTCCTCCACCAGCCTCGACGGCAGCGCCGCCGCACCGACCAGGTCGAGGTACAGCGCTGGCGCCGGCACGTCGGCGAGCACGGCCCGGCGGGCTCGCCACAGCGCGCCGCCCTCCGTGCGTACCCCCATCGCCCGGCCCCGGGCGGTGAGCACCCGGTCGACGCGGGCGCCGTAGAGGATCGCTCCGCCGCGCTGCTGCAACCGCGCCACCAGCGCGTTGGTGATCTGCTGCGCGCCGCCGTCGGGCACCGGCCAGCCGACCTGCTGGCCGAGCATGGCCAGCAACCACCCGTACACGCCGGAGCCGGCCTCCTCGGGGGACAGGTCGGTGTGCAGGGCACAGCCGGCCAGCAGAGCTGGCCCGCCGGCGCCGTCGAAGAGTTCGTCGCCGAGTTTGCGGACCGGCACCACCAGGCGCCGCGCCAGTCGCAGCGCGCCGGCCACGCGTAGCCGACGCAGCAGACCCAGCCCGCCGCGTACCGGTGGGAACGGCGAGGTGATGGCCTCCAGCATCGGCTCGGCCACCTCGAGCCAGTCGGAGTACGCGTTGAGCCAGCGCTTGCCGTCACCGGGGGCGAACTGCTCCAGTGAGGCGGCTGTGACATCCGGGTCCCGGTTGATCACCGCGGACCGGCCGTCGGGCAGCAGGTGCGCCAGCACGTCCGGCGCGTGCCGCCAGGACAATCCGTGCCGACCCAGGTCGAGGCTGCCCAGCACCGGTGAGGCGTACCCCAGGGGGTAGAACGAGCTGTAGAGGTCGCTCAGGTAGCCGGGCGCGGTGACCTCGGCGGAGCGGACCGCGCCGCCGGGCACCGCGGTCGCCTCCAGCACCGCCACCTCCCAGCCGGCGTCGGCCAGCAGGTTGGCCGCCACCAGACCGTTGTGACCGGCCCCGACGATGACGGCGTCCACGCTCTGCGCGGAGGTGGTTGTCATCCGATCCGCCTACCCGGCGCGCAACCGGGCGAAACGCGTTTGCCGCGCCGAGGTCGGGGCATCCAGCACCGCATGTACACGGTTGCGCAACTGGTGGGCGGAGTGTGGGGCGCGGGCGGCGACGGTGGCGAACTGGTCGTGCGTGATCCGGCGGACGACTCGCCGGTCAGCACGGTGCCGGTGGCCACGGCCGACGAGGTCGGCAAGGCGACCCAGGCGGCACGCAATGCGGCGGCCCAGTGGGCGGCGACCGCGCCCGCCGAGCGGGCCGGGGCGCTACACCGGGCCGCGGACGCGGTGGAAGCGGTCATCGAGGAGTTGTCGGAGGCCGTCACCGCCGAGATGGGCAAGCCGTTGGCGGACGCCCGCGGCGGCGTCGAGGCAGGTATCGGCACCCTGCGACAGTACGCGGAGCTGGCCCCGTTACGCGGCGGGCGGACACTGAACGGCGAAGCGGACGCACTGGACTTCCTGACCCCGCAGCCGCGCGGTGTGGTGGCCGCGATCACGCCCTGGAACGACCCGGTGGCGGTCTCCTGCGGGCTGCTCGGCGCTGCCCTGGTCACCGGCAACGTGGTGCTCTACAAGCCGAGCGAACGGACGCCGGCGACGGGCTGGCTGCTGGCGAGGGCCCTGGATCAGGCGTTGCCGGCCGGCGTGTTGTCGCTGCTCACCGGCGGCCCCGAGGTCGGTGCGGCGCTGGCGGCCCAGGAGGTCGACGTCGTGGCGCACGTGGGGTCCACCGCGACCGGGCGGGCGATCGCCGCCGCCGCGGCCCGCACCGGCGCGAAGGTGCTCCTGGAGAACGGCGGCAGTGACCCGTTGATCGTCGACGCGGGCGTCGACCCGGAGTGGGCGGCCGGTCAGGCCGCGCTCGGTGCGTTCGCCAACGCTGGGCAGATCTGCGTGGCGGTGGAGCGGATCTACGTGCACCGGACGGTGGCCGAGGACTTCGTCGCCGCCCTGGTGCGGCGTGCCGGGGCGCTGCGGGTCGGGCCGGGCCGGGACCCCGGCACCGAGCTGGGCCCGCTGGTCGACCGGCGGCACCGGGACCACGTGCACGGGCAGGTGGCGGCGGCGGTGGCGGCCGGCGCCCAGGTCCGCCTCGGCGGTGAGGTCCCGGACGGCCCGGGAGCGTTCTACCCGGCCACGGTGGTCACCGACTGCCGGCACGACATGCCGCTGGTGCGGGAGGAGACGTTCGGGCCGGTCGCGCCGGTGGTGGTGGTCGACTCGTTCGACGAGGCTCTGCGCTGCGCCGCGGACTCCCCGTACGGGCTGGCCGCCACCGTGTTGACCGCGTCGATGACTCACGCGCAGCGGGCCTGGCGGGAGCTGCCGGTCGGCACCGTCAAGGTCAACGCGGTGTTCGGGGGCGCGCCGGGCGGTGCCGCGCACCCGCGCGGGGCCAGTGGGCAGGGCTTCGGGTACGGCCCGGAACTGCTGGACGAGTTCACGGCCACAAAGGCGGTGCACATCGAGGCGCCGGGCGGCGGGCACTGGTGAACGGTACGGGCGGACGCAGGTGTCGCGCGTCCGCCCGTACCGCGTCGGTGTGTTCCGGCGCGGTGCTGGTCAGTCCCCGCGAGCCTTGCGGGTGGCCCGGTCGTTGGCCTTCTCGATCGCCTTGACCAGGTCCGGCTTGGTCATGCTGGACCGGCCGGGTACGTCGAGTTTGCGGGCCACCGACATGAGGTGGTCCTTGGTGGCGTTGGCGTCCACTCCAGCGGCGGTGGGAGCGCGCCGTTCCGGCCCGCCACCGGCGGCCTGCTGGTCGCTCGGGCCCTTGCGGCCCTTCGGCTCCCAGTGGTCGCCCACCTTCTCGAACTGGTGCTTTACCGCGGCGAAGGCGGTGCGGTGTGACCGCTCCCCCTCACCGTAGGTCTCGACCGCCGAGTCGTGTGTCTTCTCCCAGGTGCGCTGCGCCTTATCCGGGGAGCGTCGCAGCGTGCTGGGCAGGTCCTCGCGCCCGGGCATCTCGTCCTCCTCCGTGTCGACAGGGTCACCCCGACCGTTCCCCTGTGACGCGGCGGCAAACCATACGCGGTACCCGCGCGGGGCAGGGCGAGTTTGTCGATTTCGTGATCCGGGTACCGGCGGGCCAGGCCCGACCGGACGACCGGTCATCCGGTGGCCGGGGCGCAGGGAGCGGGCATGACGACCACGGAGCCCGGTACGACGCGCGACGGCGCACAGGACACGCGTGTTCCCCGGCGGATGCGGCAGCTGAGCTGGCGGACCTGGCGCGGGGTGCTGGTCCGCAGCGTGCGGAACTTCGTCGACGACAACTGCTCCGACTGGGCCGCCGCGCTGACCTACTACGGGGTCCTGGCGCTCTTTCCGTCCGCCATCGTGGTGGTGGCCCTGGTCGGTCTGGTCTCCAGCGGCGAGCAGACCGTCGACACCGTCGTCGACCTGGCCAACCAGGTGGGTGCCGGGTCGGTGCTGACCGACAAGGACGGCGTGGTCGGGGTGATCCGGTCCGTGGTGCTCGAGCAGAGCAACCCCGAGTTGCTGCTGAGCTTCGGCCTGCTCGGCGCGCTGTGGTCCGCGTCGGGCTTCATCGGGGCGTTCACCCGGGCCTCCAACGCCGTGTACGGGGTGAGCGAGGGCCGGCCGGTCTGGAAGCTGCGGCCGTTGCAGATCGGCCTGGCCGCGATCACGTTGGTGCTGCTCGCGGTGGTCGCCCTCGGTCTGATCGTCAGTGGCCCGGTCACCGACGCGGTCGGCGACCTGATCAACGCGGGGGGCCTGGCTCGCACGGTGTGGAGCGTGGCGAAGTGGCCGGTACTCGCCATGATCATGATGGCGTTGCTGTCCCTGCTGTTCTGGATCGCCCCGAACGTGCGCCAGCCCCGCTTCCGCTGGCTCACCCCCGGCGGCGCGGTGGCCCTGCTCTCCTGGGCGGCGGTCTCCTTCGCCTTCGGCTTCTACGTGGCCACCTTCGCCTCGTACAAGACGACCTACGGCAGCCTCGGTGCGGCCATCGCGTTCCTCGTCTGGCTCTACCTGTCCAACTCGGCGCTGATGCTGGGGGTGCAGATCAACGCCGAGGTGCAGCGTGGACGGCAGTTGCAGGCCGGTGACCCCGACCCGGAGGAGCCGGTGCTGCCGCCACGCAAGCCCGCCGACGACTGACGCCCGTTCGGGGTCGGATGTCCGGTCCGGGGCCGGGCCGAGGGCCGGTTCGTGGCCCGGTGCCGGTTTACCGGGCACGGGGCCGGGTAGCGCAGAAGGCATGGAGCGTGGCAACAGCAAGCACGGACCCAGGATCGACGAACAGATGAGTCAGGAGGTCAGCGGCCTCGTGCAGGGGCCGGGGACCGGCGGCTCTCGGATCGACGAGGCGCGGGTGCCGGAACCGGCTGGCGAGGACCAGCCGGAGGTGACCACCGCGCCGGCCGGCGAGACGCGCACCGGTGCCCCGAAGGGGATGAGTTCCGTCGACGTCGAGCAGCGCAGCCGGCTCGGCCGGTTCATCTCGATGAGCGCGCTGCCGGGCGACCGCATGGTGCTCATCGCCAGCGCCCGCGAGAACGAGGCGCCCGACGACATCGTGGCGGCGCTGGAACGACTGCCCGAGGGCACCGTCTACCAGACGGTTTCCGAGGTGTGGGCCGCGCTCGGCAACAAGAACGAGACGACTCGCTGGTGAGAGGAATCGCCCCCCGATTCGATGACCACCAGCGGCTGAAGGAGGTTCTCTCATGAGTGGCGTTACCGAACACGTCGAAGTTTCCGTACCCGTCCGCACCGCGTACGACCAGTGGACGCAGTTCGAGCAGTTCCCCGAGTTCATGGAGGGTGTGCAGGAGGTCCGGCAGCTTTCCGACACGATGACCCACTGGACGGTGGACATCGCCGGGGTGAAGCGCGAGTTCGACGCCGAGATCACCGAGCAGCTTCCCGACGAGCGGGTCGCCTGGCGCTCGACCGACGGCACCCAGCAGGCCGGTGTGGTGACGTTCCACCGGCTCGACCCGGACAAGACCCGGATCACCCTGCAGCTCGAGTTCGAGCCGCACGGGGTCGTCGAGCAGGCCGGTGACAAGCTCGGCATCGTCGACCGACGTGCCAAGGGCGACCTGGAGCGGTTCAAGACCTACATCGAGCGACGCGGTCATGAGACCGGCGCCTGGCGCGGATCGGTGGACCGTCCGCAACCGTGATCCCGTACGCGAACAGCGCGTGATGGCCGCCGGAATTCCGGCGGCCATCGCTGTGGCTGGGCCTTGTCGCACGGCGCCGTTTGCGATCATCGCGCCCGGGTACGGCTGATGGCATGACCGACGACAGGGTGTGGCGAGACGAGGAACGGCTTCCGTTGGAAGAGCTGGAGCGCGCGGTGTCGGGCTCCAGCCTCGACGGGCAGGCCGACGACGTGACCGGCAACGACGCAGGCGAGGAGGCCGCATTCGGGCACGGTCCGGAAGCGGCGGACAACGGGGCGAACAGCCGGGAGGCCACCGACCCCGAGCGTGCCTACCGCCCGTCCACCACCGGCCGGACCGGGCCGGACGTCTGATCCTCCCCGCCGGGCTGAGCCGGCACCGGTGGCGCGACCAGCTCCGCGGCGGGTCGACCGGTCGATCGGCGTGCCCCCCACTCGTGCAGCACGATCAGCGCCAGCGCGAGCACCACCAGGGCCGAGCCCAGCACCTGCACCGACGTGTTGGCGATCAGCACGCCGAGCCCGGCGGGGACGAGCGCCGCGCCGATGCCGGCGGCACCGATCTGCAACCCGATGGCCCGGTCCGCGTGCGCCGCGCCGACTCGTTCGGCGGTGGTGAGGGTGAGCAGCGGGAACACCGGCGCGGCGGCGAAGCCGACCACGACCAGGCCGAGCACCGCCAGCGCGGCCGGCCCGGGAACGGCGATCAGCGCCGCGCCCACGGCCATTCCGACCAGGCTGACGCGCAGCACCAGCCCGGCCCCCAGGCGCTCGGCCACCACACCCTGCACCACCCGGCCGACGAACAGGCTGCCCCAGTACGCGGAGACGCAGCCGCCGGCCACCGCCGCGCTCACGCCACGCCCCTCGGTCAGCAGCAGGAACGCCCACAGGCCGGCGGACACCTCGATGGCGACGTACAGCACGAAGGCGAGGGTCCCCGACCAGACCGCCGGCAGCAGCAGCGTCGCCCGGATCGGAACTCGGACGGCCGGTGACCTTTCGGTGCCCGCGTCGGCGGGTGCCGTCCCCACGGCAGCGCCCGCTTCGGTTCTGGCCGTGGCGGTGCCCGCTTCGGTTCTGGCCGGGCTGTCGCGTTGCCAGGCGCGCACGGTGAGCGCGAACGCGGTGGCGAGCACGAGCTGCGCGACGGCCACGATTCCGTAGCCCCACCGCCAGGCCAGCCCGGCGCTCAGCGCCCCGGTCATGATCAGCGGCCCGATCGCCACGCCCAGGCCGAAGAAGGCGTGCAACCAGTTCATGTGGCGCGGCCCGAAGGCCCCTGCGGCGTACGCGTTCAGCCCGGAGTCCACCGCGCCGGAGCCGAGCCCGAGCAGCAGCGCACACGCCACCAGCACGCCCAGCGCCGGGCTCAGGGAATAGCCGGTCAGCGCCAGGCTGGCCAGCAGGGTGCTGCCGGCGAGCAGCGCACCGACGCCGACCCGGGCCAACGTGAACCCGGCCAGCACACTGGAAGTGAGATAACCGACGGTGCCCGCGGTGAGCACCAGACCGACCGCCTCCGTCGGCACACCGAAGTCGCCCCGGATCGAGGGCCAGGCAACCCCGAGCAGACCATCGGGCAGGCCGAGGCTGACGAACGCGAGGTAGGCCAGCAGGAGCAACGAGGCGCGGGGGCGCGCGGGCGTGGTGGACACGGGACACCATCCTGCCGCAGGCGCACCCTAGCGCCGTAGGTGTCCGATCGCCCACGGCGGAAAGAAATCGTGTCCGGACGGTCGAGAAAGCGGACAGCTCGTCCAGAATCGGCCGATCGGAGGACGGCAAGCCGGTTGATTCGCGTAAGAATTTCGGGATGTCTCAAGGCTCCGGAATCCTCTCGACGCGTCAGCGCCGGCTCGCCTGGCTCGGCTTTCTGCTCGCCGCGCTGCAGGCGCCCTTGTCCGCCAAGCTCGTCGCCGACGAGTCGTGGCTGTTCAGCCTCTGCGTCGCGCTGATGGTGGCCACCGTGATCATCGCTGACGACGCGGCGCGGCGACGCCCGGCCGACGCGACAAGCGACTAACCTCCGCTGGCCGGCCGGGCCTCGTGACCTGGTCGGCCCCGACTGCGGCGGCGTTCCTTCATCTCCGCCTCGTAGAGGTGGCGTCGCCCGCCCACCAGCTCGTCGCGGGCCTGCTGGTCCAGCTCCCGGAACAGCGCGTGGTAGCCGTCGTCGAAGTCCTCGACGATCTGGAACGTCCACCGGCCGGCGATGACATTCCGGCCCAGCAGTTCCGTGTCGATCCGGTCGGCGAGGTGCGGATGTCCGGCGGCCCGGAACTGCTCCACCGCGTCGTCGAGCATGAGGTCGGCGTGGCCGATCAACTGGTGCAACGAGTACAGATGCCCCCGGGCCCGCTCCACGCACTCCAGTGCCTCGCTGAGCTTGCCGAGCGCGGCGACCGTCGCGTCGCTCACTGCCGGCGGGCGCCGGTGCTGCTCGTCCGGTCCGTCCGGCTGTTGTCCCATGGCGTGCCTCCGTACCGTGTGCCGCCCTCTGCGCGTGGTTCTCCTGGTGCCCCGTCTGTGCCGGATCAACCCCCGCGGCCAGCACCTGGCGTCCAGGTGGCGCAGGCGACACCCGCCGGCCGGCCGAGGTCGACCCGGTGACGCGTCGGTTAACCTCGGTCACCATGCGTGTGCCGTTCAACCGGGTCGCCTCCCGTACCGCCGTCGACTCGGCGCGGTCCACCCTGGCCGCCCTCACCGTCTCCGTGGGCACCGTCGGGCTCGCCGCCGCCGCCGCGCGACCAGGGCTGCTGGCCCTCGTCGACCAGCATGCGGCCGCCGTGCGGGACAGCCTCGATGGTGACCGCCAGCCGCTGACCGCCGCGGCCCTCGCCGGCTACGCCGAGGGGGTCCGCGCCGCTGCCCTGGAGCACGGGTGGGCGCCGCCGGACGGTTCGGTGGACTGGAGCGAGCCGGATTGGCTGCTCACCCGGCTGCTCGCGGTCTGCGCGCTGGCCCGCTCGCTCGATCCGGCCTGACGGGGACGGGGAGGGCACCCCGCGTCGTCCGCGGAACACCCTCCCCACCCTCCGTGCCTTTTGCCATGCTACGAGCGGTATTGCGGGGCTTCCTCCTCCACCCGAGGCATGGCCTGGGTACGATCGCCCCCGCGGTCGGCCATCTGCCGCTCCACGTCGCTCCGCCCGGCCACGTTGGCCTGACGCTGCTGCTGCACCGCCCGGGCTTCCCGAGCCGCCCGCTCCAGCCAGCCGTCCCAGCGTTTCTGCATCGGCTTCACGAGACCGCCACCGACACCGACGACCAGGATGCCGCCCACCGTGGCGAGCACCGCGATCAACACCGGGGTCGTCACCGTGGTGGCGATACCCACCTGGTTCAGCGCGGCGATCACGCCGAGCGCGATGATGAAGATCGCCGTCAGGTCGGCCAGGACCTTGCCGTACGAGAGTCCTCCCAGCGCCCCGGTGACCAGATCCCGGGCGGCGTTGGCGATCGCGGCCGCCACCACCACGATGACGATCGCGATGAACGCACGCGGCAGCCAGGACACCACGCCGCTGATCAGGTCACTGATCGCGTTGGGCCCCCAGACTCCGAACGCGAACTGCAGCGTGAACAGCAGTACGGCGTAGTACGCCAGTCTGGCCAGAATGTCGGAGGCGTCGTACTTCGTTCTCTCCAGGGCCCGTTTGATACCGCCGCGTTCGACCGCTTGGTCGAAGTGCACCCGTTCTAGCACCGCATCCACGACCTTCAGGACGGCTCTGGCGATGAGCCAGCCGACCACGAGGATGACGATGAAGGCCACTGCCTTCGGGATGAAGAGCAGCACCGACCTCCAGGTGTCGGCGATGGCATCGCCGATGTCGGCCTGCCGGACCGCGAGGGTTTTCAGCATGATGTCCCTCCTGTCGCATGGACTGCGCCGGGCGCATACCCGGCTACCGGTCTGGCAGTCCGCGCAACGCGCCGAGTTTTTTGCGGCAGGCCGCCGGGCAGCGGCCCTGAACTGCCCGAACGGCCACCTCGATGGTGAAAGCGACGGCCCGCCGCTATGATCGGATGCCTTTTCCGGTCAGCCGACTAGGCTGCGAACATGCCAGGAACGGTCGGGCGAGTCCCCACGCCAGCAACTCCGGCCCCGGAGGCATCCGCCGGGCCCGGGGCGGCCGCTGACGTGCTCGCCCACGACTGGGCCGGCACCCCGCTGGGCCCGCCCGAGAGCTGGGACGTGGCGATCCGGGCGGTCGTCGACCTGATCCTCGCCTCACCGATGCCGATGGCCCTGGCGTACGGCGACGACCTCGTTCTGCTCTACAACGCCGGCTACGCCGAGTTGCTGGGCGCCAAACACCCGAGCGCCCTCGGCCGCCCGGCCGCCGAGGTGTTCGCCGAGATCTGGGCGCTGCCCGGTGTCGGCCAGGTGTTCGAGCGCACCTACCGGCAGGGCGTGCCGTTCCTGGAGAGGGAATCCACCCTGCCGTTGGTGCGTGGGCACTCCGCGACGGTGGAGCAGGCGGTCTTCACCCGGGGCTACTCGCCGGTGCGCGACAGTGCCGGGCAGATCGTCGGCACGTTGATGGTCGCGGCCGAGACCACCCATGTCACCGAGCAGTTGCAGAGCCTCAGCGAGGTGGCCGCGGCGCTCGCCGGCACGCTCACCCTCGACGACGTGGCCCGGGTGACCCTGCGGTGGGCGATCACCACGTTCGACCCCGACCAGGTCTCGTTCGCGGTCGACGAGGGCGGCGGCGGCTGGCGCATGGTGCGCCGGGTCCGCGGCGAGTTGCTGGACGAGGCAGACGAGCGCCTTCCCCCGCTCTGGCGACGTGCCCCGGCGGGCTGGACGGCCCCGGTGGTGCAGGCGGCACGCTCCGGCGGCCCGTCGTTCATCCGCGACGGGCAACCGCTGTGGGAGATCGCGGTGGACCGCCACGACCAGAAGATCCGCTCGATGGCGGCTCTGCCCCTGGGCACCTCGGTGGTCCGCGGCGGGCTGGCGGTCGGTTACCAGGTGCCGCACACCTGGTCGCCCGCCGAGCGGGCGCTGCTGGCCGCCTCGGCCGAGTTGATCGGCCAGGCCGCCGAACGGGCCCGCCGGTTCGAGACCCAGCACGGCACCGCCCAGCTGTTGCAACGCAGCATGTTGCCGGAGCACCTGCCGGACCTGCCTCGGTTGCGGGTCGCGGCCCGCTATGACCCGGGGGTGGACGGCAACGCCGCCGGCGGTGACTTCTACGACGCGTTTCTGCTGCCCAGCGGCGCGCTCGGCGTGGTGCTGGGCGACGTCGCCGGCCACGACGTGCAGGCCGCCGCGCGGATGGGGCAGGTCCGGGCCGCCCTGCGTGCGCTGGCCCTCGCCGACCCGGCGCCCGACGCGGTGCTGGCGGGGTTGGACCGCCTGGTGACCAGCCTGGGCGCGGAGGCCGGCACACACGAGCTCTTCGTCACCGTGGTGTTCGGGGTGATCGACGCGGGGCGGCGGGAGTTGACCCTGGCGAGCGCCGGCCACCCCGCGCCGCTGATCCGCCGCAGCGACCCGGCGGGCCGCTCGCACGCCGAGTACGTCGACGTGCCGGCTGGTCCCCCGCTGGGTCTCGGCGGCCGGCCGAGCACCGTCACGGTCGCGTTCCGCCCCGGAGACACCCTGCTGCTGTTCAGCGACGGGGTGGTGGAGCGCCGGCGGCAGAGCCTCACCACCGGGCTGGCCACCCTCGGCGACGCCGTCGCCAAGGCCGGCAGCGGCGACCCTCGCGCGCTCTGCGCGGTGGCCACCGCGGCGGTACCGGGCAGCACGGAGGACGACGTGGCCGTGCTGGCGGTGGAGCATGCGCTCAAGCCGAGTCGTTCCGCGAGCATGGAGGTGCCTGCCGAGCCGACCGCGCCCAGCCGGGTTCGGCACTGGATGACCGGCCAGCTCACCGAGTGGCGGGTGCCGGAATCGGTGATCGGGGCCGCGGTGCTCTGCACCAGCGAGTTGACCACCAACGCGTTGCTGCACGCCGGCACGGCCGCCCGCGTGGAGATCGACCTCAGCCCCGAGCGGCTGCTGGTCTCGGTGGCCGATTCCGGCACCCGGGGCACCGTGACCCGGACCCGCACCGACACGTTGAGCAGTCGTGGGCGGGGCCTGGGCCTGATCGAGGAGCTCAGTGACGCCTGGGGCACCGACCCGTCGGTCCGCGGCTCCACGGTCTGGTTCGAGATTCTGACGCCGCCGACCGCGCATCCCTGAGACGCCCGACGGGTAGGAGGACGCCCATGCGTACCGACCAGCCCAACGGAGTCCTCTTCGACGTCGACGGCACCCTGGTCGACACCACCTACCTCCACACCGTGAGTTGGTGGGAGGCGCTGCGCCAGACCGACCAGCCGGTGCCGATGGCGACGGTGCACCGATCGATCGGGATGGGTTCGGACAAGCTCCTGGACCATCTGCTGGGCCCTGAGCGGGACCGGGACGCCGACGAGAAGCTGCGCGACGCGCACGACACCCTGTACGCCGAGTACTGGGAACGCCTCACGCCGCTGCCCCGGGCGGCGGACCTGCTGCGCGCCTGCGCCGAGCGAGGGCTGCGGGTGGTGCTCGCCACCTCCGCCTCGGAAGCCGAACTCGGCGCGCTGCGTCGGGCGCTGGCCGCCGATGACGTGATCGACACCGTCACCTCCTCGGCGGACGCCCAGCAGAGCAAGCCGGCGCCGGACATCCTGGTCGCCGCGCTGACACAGTCCGGGTTGACCGCCGAGCGGGTGGTCTTCGTCGGCGACTCGGTGTGGGACGTCGTCGCGGCCGGCGCGTTGAGCATCCCGTGTGTGGGGCTGACCTGCGGCGGCACCAGCCGCGGCGAACTCGCCGGCGCCGGCGCGGTGGCGGTGTACGACGACCCCGCCGCGCTGCTGGGCGAACTGGCAGACTCGCCGCTCACCCGACCGAGGTGAGCCTCACTCCGGTTCGCCGGCCCGTACGCGCATAGCCGGAGGCCCTCCGGGGCATGGTCTGTCACCACCTGCCCCGCGCCTCGCGGGTGCGGCGGAAGGGTGGTGCCGTGGAGCCGGTAGACGTGGCATTCGCGCTGGTGGGCCTGGGCGCTCTGCTCGCGGGCGTCCTACCGCGGGTGCTGGAGCGGCGCCCACTGTCGATGCCGATCGCCTTCCTCGCCCTCGGCATGCTGGTGTTCCTGCTGCCGGTCGGGCTGCCGACCCCGGACCCGCTGGCCCACCCGGACCTGATCACCCACCTCACCGAGGTCGGGGTGATCGTCGCGCTGATGGGTGCCGGTCTCAAGATCGACCGTCCGTTAAGTTGGCGGCGGTGGTCGTCCACCTGGCGCCTGCTGGCGATCGCGATGCCACTGTGCATCGCGGCGGTGGCGCTGCTCGGCTGGTGGTGGGCGGGGCTGGTGCCGGCCGCCGCACTGTTGTTGGGCGCCGCGCTGGCCCCGACCGATCCGGTGCTCGCCGCCGACGTGCAGGTCGGCGAGCCGACGGACGTGGAGGATTCCGAGGACGAGGTCCGCTTCGCGTTGACCTCCGAAGCCGGCCTCAACGACGGCCTGGCGTTCCCGTTCGTCTACGCCGCCATCGCCATCGCGTCGACCAGCCTCGCCCCGCGCGACTGGTTCGCCGAGTGGTTCACCGTGGACGTGCTCTGGAAGGTGGGCGTCGGCGTCGGGGGTGGCCTGCTCATCGGCTGGCTGCTCGGCAAGTTGTTCTTCCGTGCGCCCAGCGAGTTGCGGCTGGCCCGGCACGCCGAGGGTTTCCTGGCGCTGGCCGCCACGTTCCTGGCGTACGGGCTGGTGGAGGTGGTCGGCGGGTACGGCTTCCTGGCGGTGTTCGTGGCCGCTCGGGCGATCCGGGCCGCCGAGCGGACCCACGAGTTCCATTCGGTGCTGCACGACTTCGCCGAGCAGGTCGAACGGCTGCTCACCCTGGTGCTGCTGCTGCTGCTCGGCGGCGCGATCGTGGGTGGCCTGCTGGTCCCACTGACCTGGCCGGCGGCTGCCGTCGGGCTGGCGCTGGTGTTCGTGATCCGGCCGCTGGTCGGCTGGTTGTCACTGCGCGGCGCGCCGGGACGGCCGGCCGAGCACTGGGTCATCTCGTTGTTCGGCATCCGCGGCGTCGGCTCGTTCTACTACCTCGCGTACGCCACCACGAAGGCCGACTTCCCGCAGGCCGAACTGCTCTGGGCCACCACCGGGCTGGTGGTGCTCGTCTCCGTGGTGGTGCACGGCATCACGGCGACTCCGGTCATGCAACTGCTGGACGCCGAAGGCGAGCGGACCTCCGACCCGGCCGAACGTGACACCGGCTCCCGCCCGGTCGCCGCGGCCGGGCACGCCTAGGGTCGGTCTCATAAGGGAAGCTTGTCCGGGTCGAGGATCATGTCGATGGCGGCGATGCGCTCGTCGTACACGGTGAACCCCACGACGGCGATGAGTTTGCCGCTCCGGTCGCGGGCGACGACGCCAGCGACCCCGTTGACCAACGCGGGAACGCAGAGGCGTGCGAACCGTGGCCCGGCGTCGGCAGCGCGTGCGGCCACGGCACCAGCGCCGGTGAGCAGGGCGGGTGCGAGCCGCGCACGGCGTCCGTGGTCGGAGCGGAACACGACGTCGGGGGCCAGCAGGGTCAGCAGGGCGTCGAAGTCACCGGCGCGGGCAGCGGCCAGAAACGCGTCGACGACACGTCGCTGGGCGGGCAGACCGGCACGGGGCTGCGGGGCACTCTCGCGCAGTCGCCGCCGGGCGCGGCTGGCCAGTTGCCTGGTGGCCGCCGGTGTGCGTCCCACGACGACGGCCACCTCTTCGAACGGCATACCGAACATGTCGTGCAGCACCACCGCGAGCCGCTCGGCGGGCTCGAGGCTGTCCAGCACCACAAGCAACGCGATGCCGACCGCGTCGGTGTGCAGGCTGGCTTCCTCCGGATCACCGTACTCGCTGACGAGCGGCTCCCAGGTCGCGCTCAACTGCTCGCGGCGTGCCTGCCGGGCCCGCAGCATGTCGATGCACACCCGGCCGACCAGCGTGGTCAGCCACGCGGCCGGGTTGGTGATCGCAGCCGGATCGGCGCGCGTGGTGCGCAGCCACGTCTCCTGCAGCGCGTCGTCGACCTCGATCGACGACCCCAGCAGCCGATAGGCGACGGCCCGCAGCCGGGGGCGGTGCTGCGCCAACTGCTCGGCGAACCACTCCTGGTCGTCCATCTTCCTATTTCCCGAACGCTTCCCGGCGCAGCATCGCCAATAGTGTCGGGGTGCCCTCCCCGGTGGTGACCGCCACGGTCCGGCCGACCCACGCCCTGTCGCTGGCTTGGGCGAGCAGACAGGCGGCCAGGTCGGCGCGGCTGGTGAAGACACCGTCGGAGCGATTCTCGGAGAGCCGGTAGCGAGTGACGCTGTCACTGTCGAAGAGCCCCGACGGACGCACGATCGTCCAGTCGAGGTTGCTGTCCCGCACCATCCTCTCCATGGCGCGCATGTCGTCGTAGGTGGACTTGCCGATCGTGGCGGTGACCAACGGCTGGATGACACGGTTGAGCAGGAAGCCACCCTCGGCGTGGCGATGCGGCTCGGTGGCGCTGGAACTGACCACGACGAGCCGCCGCAGACCCGCACGGCGCATCGCGGCCAGGACCGTCGCGGTGCTACGGCTGTAGACCATCACCGGGTGCCGGGTGAACGGCACCCCGAGGGTCGACAACACCACGTCGGCACCGTCCACGGGGGCATCCACCGTCGCATCGGCGTCCACCACCTCCAAGCCGGGGCCCTTGACCGGGAACGAGTCCGGCTGCCGAGTGACCGCCCGTACGTCATGGCCGGCGTCCAGCGCCTGCTGTACCAGGCGACGACCCGTGCCCCCGTTCGCGCCGAAGACGACGATACGCATCTCGTGAACTCCCTCCCGAAGTGGCTTTTCACAAGAACGTCGATCCGCGCCGATCGTTTGTGACAAGTCGCAGGTCGCGGTGGCCTGGATCGATACGCAGGCGTCCGCCGCCGGCCGGATGCGGGCCCGGGTCGAGGCGGGCAGACGCGGATCCTGGGTGGCGTTCCAGGCGCGGGCCGAGGCCGCAGGTCCCGATTCCGATGGGACGTGAATGTCGGCCGGCATCGTTCCGGGCGCGTCAACACCCAGGGGCCGGGTGTCGGGAAGTGGCGGTCAGGCCAGCCGGGCGGCGATAGCGCGACCCAGGTCCCGGCCGGAGCGCCAGGCGCTCTGCACCCGGGGCTTGCCGAACGCGTCGCCGGCCAGGCCGATCCCGTCGGCATCCAGGTGGTGGCTGGCACCAGCGGAGTTGCCGGTCGGCTTCGCGTACGTCCAGCGGTGCACGTGCACATCGACGGCCTGCTCCGGCAAGCCCAGCAGGTCCCGGACGGCCTGCTCGACCGCCGGGCCGGCCGCGCTGGGCTGGGCCAGGTGTCGGGCGGCGAACTCCGGCGCGGTGTGCGCGACGAGCACCGGCGCGCCGTCTCCGCGCCGGTCGCCGTCGTCGCAGACGAGGTTGAGAACCGGATGATCGTTGACGAACGCACCACGGAAGTCCGGCCAGCGCCGCGTCGGGAAGCGCAGCACCGCGGCCAGTGACGGCGACCAGTGCTGCGCCTGTACGACCTGGGTGGCGTCGGTCAGGGCCGGGTCGAGCAACAGGGCGGCCTGTGGGCCTGGCATGGCCAGGGCAACCGCCGCGCACGACTCGCCGTCCACGGTCGGCCCGCGCTCCACGCTGAGCACCAGCCGGTCGACGGTCACCGGCACCGCGTCGGCCAGGTTCTCGACCAGCGAGCGCAGCCCTCTCGGGGCGGCGAAACGCATCGGCCCGGGCACGTCGTGCTGCCCGCTCTGGTCGTACGCCTGGAAGGTGTCGGTCCATTCGCGGACCAGGCCGGCGGCGCGCCACCGCTCGACCACGGCGACGAAGTCGGGGTCGGTGGCGGTGAAGTACGCGGCACCGATGTCCGCGGGCCGGCCCTCGAAGCGTTTGCTGGCCATCCGGCCGCCGCAGACATGCCCCCGCTCGCGGACCTGAACTGGCACCCCGGCCAGGGTCAACTCCACCGCGCAAGCCACCCCTGCGATGCCCGCCCCGACCACCACCACACCCGACCGGTCCACGCTCATCCGGCGATTTTAGGTGGCGGCGAGTGATCTCAGGTGGCGGCGAGCGGGCAGGCATGAAGGAGCCGAAATCAGGGTAATGGCACACCTGTTCGAAGAAAGGATGATGACGATGACCGACCGAGGCAACGAACAGGCCGACCAGAGCGCGGCGATCAAGGACCCGGACGAGTGGGTCACCGGTGACGAGCCGCCGACCGCAGCTCAGGAGTCCTATCTGAGCACCCTGGCTCGGGAAGCCCACGCGGAGCTACCGCCCGACCTGACCAAGGCCGAGGCCTCCAAGCGCATCGACGAACTCCAAGCAAAAACAGGCCGAGGCCAGTAACCCTCTCCCGCTCGGGACGACGGGGCGGGTCAGGGGCGGGGTAGGCGGTGCAGCTCTACCTGGGTGAGACGGCCGGCGCGAATTTCTGCGGTCAGGTAGGTCGCGTGGGGTTGGGAGCGACGGTCGGTGGGCGAGCCGGGGTTGAGCAGGCGCAGCCCACCGGGGGCCTCGGTGTCCCAGGGAATGTGCGAGTGCCCGAAAACCAGCAGGTCGACGTCGGGGAAACGGGCCGCGCACCGCTTTTCGCGGCCGGTTCGCGGCCCGGTCTCGTGCACGACCGCGACCCGCAGGCCGTCGAGTTCCACCCGGGCCACCTCCGGCAGCCGGGCGCGCAGCGCCGGACCATCGTTGTTGCCGTACACCCCGATCAGACGGCGCGAGCGCAGGGTCATCGCGTCGAGCAGCGCCTCATCCACCCAGTCGCCGGCATGGATCACCACGTCCGCTTCCTCGATGGCCGCCCAGAGAGGCCCGGGCAGGTCCCGGGCCCGCTTCGGTAGGTGGGTGTCCGCCGTGAGCACCAGCCGCATCCTGGCATTGTCCCCCGGCACGGCCACGGCCCCGCCGCCACGGCACGCCACCGCCAGGAGAACAGCGCCAGGGCCCGCTATTCGGAACCGGAACGCGTCGGGGTGAAATGCGCGGGGGGCATGCCGCATTCGCGCAGTGTCGGGTCCAGCTCGACGTCGCTGAGCACGCCGGCGGCGTTGATCAGGCCGATGTGCGAGAACGCCTGGGGGAAATTGCCCAACTGCTCGCCGGTCGACGTGTCGATCTGCTCGGCGAACAGCCCCAGGTCGTTGACCCGTCCCGCCAGTTCGCGGAACAGTTCATGCGCGCGCTCCCGCTCACCGCCCAAGGCGAGGCAACTCACCAGCCAGAAGGAACAGATGACGAAACCCGCGGGGTCGCCCTCCCAGCGCCGCAGCAGGCCGTTGTGCGACAGCCGCCGCTCCACCGCGCTGATCGTCGAGCGCATCCGCGGGTCATCGGCGCGCAGGAACCCCACCAGCGGCATCACCAGCACCGACGCGTCCAACTCGTCGGAATCGAAAATCCCGGTGTACGACTGGAGCCGGTCGCTCCACCCCCGCTCCAGCACCACCGCGCGTACCTCGTCGCGGGCCGCCGTCCAGCGGGCCACGTCCTGCGGCTCGCCGAGCCGGTCGCCGAAGCGGACCGCCCGGTCCAGAGCGACCCAGCACTCCACCTTCGAGGACACGTGGTGGTGTTGGACTCCGCGCTCCTCCCACATTCCCGCGTCCGGTAGCTTCCAGTCCCGCTCGGCCTGGTCGGCGAGCACCCGGAGCAGGTGGTAGACCTCCTGGTCGAATGGTTCCAGCTGGTCGCGCATCAGCCATGCGGCGTCCATGGTGGCGCCGTAGATGTCGCTCTGCCGCTGCTGCCACGCGTTATTGCCGATCATCACCGGCGGGCTGTCGCGGTAACCGCCGAGCTGATCCAGGCGATGCTCGGTGAGGTCCCGCTCCCCCAGCACCCCGTACATGATGGGCACCGGTTTGTCATCGATCCGGCCCATCGCCCGCCCCAACCAGGCGAACTGCCGCCGTACCTCGTCGAAGCACGCCGACCGCCACAGCGCCCGCAGCGTGTGGCTGAAGTCGCGTACCCAGACGTAGCGGTAGTCGTAGTTACGGTCCCCGCCGACCTTCTCCGGCAGCGAGGTGGTCACCGAGGCCACCACCGCGCCGCTGGGTCGGTACGTCATGCCCTGCACCACCAGCCCGCTACGCCGCACCTCATCGGCGTAGAGCCCCGGGTACCCGTGCTCGTCGACCCAGGACTGCCAGCCGGCGACGGTGTCGGCGATGGTCTGATCAGCGTCGGGCACCTTGGGCAGCGGGGCGTCGTACGTCGGGGCGTACCCGAGGGAGAAGTTGTGGGTCGTGCCGGCGCGCACGGCGAAGGTCGTCGCGGCCTCGCCGTCGCCGCACTCCAACCGCACGTCGCTGCGGAACGTGAGCCGTGCGGCCCCGGCGATGGCCTCCAGCATGTCGTCCCGCTCGACCAGGTACGCGGTTGTGCGCCCATACTCGAAGCGCGGCCGGTAGTGCACCCGCATCGGCACCTCACCGGAGAGTCCCTGCACGCTCCGGACCAGCACCTGCGGTGGACGCATCCCGATGTCGTGGCCACGCGAGCCGGGTTCGAAGGCGAGCGCGTCGGTCAGCGCGACGTCCCCCTGCGGGGTGCGGAAGACGGTCCGCAACACCATTGTGTTCTTGAGGTAGCAGCGTTCGACGGTGAAGTCGCCCTCCGGTCGGATCGACCAGTGCCCGGCGTCGTCGTCGAGCAGCCGCCCGAACACCGACGGGGCGTCGAACCGGCCCGGGCACCACCAGTTCACCGAGCCCTTGGTGTCCACCAGCGCCGCAGTCCGGCCGTCGGCGAGGAAGCCGTAGTCGCTGATCTGTCCGCTCTCCACCTCCCTTCCTACCCGGGCCGCCCGCGTGCATTCCCAGGGAGGGACAGCACTCAGCGTGCTCGCTGGCGTTACCGGTCGGCGTGTGCGGGAACCCGGGACGCTGACGAGGGAGGATGCTCATGACGTCAGCTTCGGGGCCCACCGCAGCGTGGCAGCCCGGCACACAAGGTGGCGACCTGCTTCCGTCCGGGCCGGCCGGCCGGCTGTCGACGCCGTCCGGTGACGGCCACGGGCCGGAAACCGGCCCGCCTACCGTGACGATCGGCTCGTACCCGGACTATCCGGCCGCGCAGCGGGTCGTCGACTATCTGGCCGACAACCGCTTCCCCGTGGAGCACAGCGCCATCGTCGGCACCAACCTCACCCTGGTGGAGACGGTGCTCGGGCGGATGACCACCGGCCGAGCCGGCCTGCTCGGCGCCGGTACCGGAGCCTGGTTCGGGCTCTTCATCGGTCTGCTGTTCGGCATCTTCACCGTCGGCAACTGGCTGGCCGTGATCCTGGTCGGGCTGGTCATCGGCGCGATCTGGGGTGCCGTGTTCGGTGCGGTCGCCCACGCGATGACGGGCGGGCAACGCGACTTCACCTCGGCCAGTTCACTGCGCGCCGGCCAGTACGCGGTGATCGTCGACGCGCAGCTCGCCGACCAGGCCCGACAGCTGCTGGCCCGGATCCGGACGCCCAGCCCGGCCACGAACGCCGGCTGAGCGACGATCGACCGGCCGTCCCGGCGGTACGCCGGGGCGGCCGTTCAGTCGTGGTACGCCATTTCGCCGGCCCGTAGCGGCACGTCGACCCGGTTCTCCGGCGGTGCCAGTGGGCAGGCCCAGCGGTCGTCGTACGCACAGCTCGGGTTGTAGAGATAGTTCGCGTCCAGCCGGACCCGGTCGCCGGGCAGCAGCTCGACGCCCCGGCCGAAGGTGCCCTTCACGGTGTCGGTGAGGTACCGGCCGCCACCGTAGGTCTCCTGGCCACAGGTGCCGTCGCGCAACGGCACGAACAGGCCACCTCCGTACGCCTCGATCCACCAGAGGGTCAACGGCCCCCACGGTGTCTCGGCCACCGCGACCCGTCGGTACGCGACCACGCCGTCCGGACCGCCCGTGTCGACGCGCAGCTCGCCCCTGGCCGACCGCAGCGGTGCCTCCACCACTGCGTCCGGATTGGCGGGGAAGTAGCGCACCCCGGGAAAGTCAGCTCGGTCCGCCGCCGGGATCGGGCTCTGCGGGTGGGTGGCGAAGAGCTCGTCGCGCCCCGCGCGGAACCCGGTCAGGTCGACGTCGGACAGGTACAGCCGGGCCACCCTCTCCCGCCAGTCGGCCAGCTCCAGATCATCCACGCCGTCGAGCCTATGCCGTCGCGGTGTCGCACATCAGCGTGGCGGCCAGTTGGCCAGGACGGCGTCGAGGGCGTCCAGGGTGCGGGTCCACGAGTCGTCCGTGGTGCGCGGGGTGTGCCGGAAGCCGCCAGTCTTCTCCAGGCTGACGAAGCCGTGGAACATGCTGTGCATCATCCGTACCGCGTCGGTCTGGTCGGGCTCGGCGAGCCGGTAGCCGCGCAGGATCGCCCGGGTCATCTCGGCGTGTCGGACGCCGGCGCTCGTGGCGGCCGTTTCCGGATCGAGGTCGATCTGCATGGCGGCGTACCGGCCCGGGTGCTGCCTCGCGTAGTCCCGGTACGCGTTGGCGAACGCCACCAGGGCATCCTTGCCGGCACGGCCGGCCAGGGCGGCGGCGACCCGGTCGGCCAGCTCCGCCAGTGCCAGCAGAGCGATCCTGACCCGCAGGTCCCGTGCGTTCTTGAGGTGGAAGTACAGGCTCGCGTCCTTCACACCGAACTGGCGCGCGAGCGCGGCGACCGTCACGTTCTCCAGGCCCACCTCGTCGGCCAGCTCGGCCGCGGCCAGCGCCAGGCGCTCGACGGTCACCCCCGCACGTGCCACGCAGCACACCCCAACCTAGCTCTAATAATCGTTTGCCTAAGAGGGCTAGGCTACTACCTATGTTAGCTGTAACCGAATCCGCCATCCGCAAGTCCTTCGTCAACTGCTCGCAGGGTGAGGCGAAGCGGATGGCCGTACCAAACGATCTTGAGATGCGCCCCTGGGACGACCTCGACTTCTTCGGCTGGCGGGACCCGGCGGCGCCGCAGCGGGCCTACCTGGTCACCGAATCCGACGGCAAGCTCGTCGGAGTGGTGCTACGGGCCGCGACGCACCAGATCGGGCGCGTGCGGCGCAGCATGTGCTCGCTCTGCCTGACCACGCACCTCAGCGACGGCGTCTCGTTGATGACCGCCCGCAAGGCCGGCCCGGGTGGCCGCCAGGGCGACTCGGTCGGCACATACATGTGCTCCGACCTGGCCTGCTCGCTCTATGTGCGGGGCAAGAAGCACGCCGGGCCCCCGATGCCCGAGCCGCTACCCCAGCCGGAGCGGATCGACCGCGTCAACGCCGCCCTCGCGACGTTCCTCCGCAAGGTCACCGAATGATGCCCGCGAACTAGCGGTCGGTGGCCAGGCGGGCGTGCAGGTGCTCGTCGTAGCGGCGGCCGTCGCCGTACCGGTACGACTCGCGCAGCGTCCCCTCGGCCGGGTAACCGGCCCGGTCGGCGACCCGGCAGGAGGCTGGGTTGGCTACCGCGTGACACAGCTCCACCCGGTGCAGCCCGAGATCCGCGAACGCCCAGTCGGTGAGCCGGACGACGGCGCGTACCGCCACGTGACGCCCCCGTGCCGCGGGCACCGTCCAGTAGCCGATGGAGGCGTCGCCGTCGTGGATACGGTGCAGCGACACCGAGCCCAGCAGCTTGCCGTCGGCCGCCGACGTCACCGCCATCGAGGCGTGACTGCCGGTGGACCAGTCGGCCCGGCGGCGGACCCAGAGCAGCGCGACGTCGTCGTCGATCGGATCGCCACCCTGCGGGTTCCACTGGGCGATGTCCGGGTCGCGCAGGGCATCGCGCACCGCTGGGGCGTCCTCGTCCCGCCAGGGGCGCAGCAGCAGGTCGGCGGTGGTGAGTTCCACGTGTTCCACGAGGCCGGAGTCTGGCACATCGCATCGTCACTCGCCTCTGAATTATCGCCACCTTCCTTCAAACCTGCACGACTTGGCACACGGCCTACGAGAACGTGATGCAGGCAACGCTCAAAAACGTTAGTTAAATTTTGAAAGAGTGCTACGGTCTTGGACATGACCGAGAGCCTGGACAGCATCCGAGGGGCCGCCTGGCGCGCCTACATCGAGGCCAGCCAGCGTCTCTTCACCCAGCTGGAAGAGGACCTGCGCGCCGACAGCGACCTCAGCTTCGCCGACTACCACGTGCTGGTCCTGCTCTCCGAGGCGCCGGGGCAGCGGCTGCGGATGGGCGAGCTGGCCAACCGGCTCATCTTCTCGCCCAGCCGACTGACGTACCAGATCTCCTCCATGCAGCGCCGGGGCATGGTCAGCAAGGAGCCCTGCCCGGACGACCGACGCGGCAGCGAGGCTGTGCTCACCGCCGCCGGGCTGCTCGCCCTGTCCGAAGCCGCACCCCACCATCTGGCATCGGTGCGTACCCACCTGATGGACGACCTCGACGACGCCGAGGTCGCCTGCCTCACCCGGGTCTTCGACCGACTCGGTCACCGCCTGCGGGCGGCCCAGGTCACGTCGTCCACCCACGCCACACGTTAAGGAGCCCCCCGATGCCCGCGATCACCGTCGACAACGTCGTTGTCCTGCCGCGCCTGCCCCGACTCGGCGAGAGCACCAAGTTCCGCAAGGTCCGCACGGTGACCACCGCGCCCACCGGCTTCGAGGGTGAGGGCTTCCCGGTCCGTCGAGCCTTCGCCGGGGTGTCGACCACCGACCTGGACCCGTTCATCCACCTGGACCAGATGGGCGAGGTCGACTACGCGCCGGGCGAGCCCAAGGGCACCCCGTGGCACCCGCACCGCGGCTTCGAGACCGTCACGTACATCATCGACGGCGTCTTCGACCACCAGGACTCGAACGGCGGTGGCGGCACCATCACCGACGGCGACACGCAGTGGATGACGGCGGGCAGCGGCCTGCTGCACATCGAGGCGCCGCCGGAGCACCTGGTGGTGAGCGGCGGGCTCTTCCACGGCACCCAGCTCTGGGTCAACCTGCCCCGCTCGGCCAAGATGAATCCGCCCCGCTACCAGGACATCCGGGGTCGGGAGTCGGCACTTCTCACCACGCCCGACGGCGGCGCGCTCATCCGCGTCATCGCCGGTGAGATCGCCGGGCACCGCGGCCCGGGTTCGACCTTCACCCCGATCACCATCACGCACGTCACCGTGCAGCCGGGGGCGCAGGTCGACCTGCCCTGGCAGCCCGACTTCAACGCCCTGGTGTACGTGCTCGGCGGCCGTGGCACGGTCGGCACCGACCGGCGGCCGGTGCGCACCGGCCAGCTCGCGGTGCACGGTCCGGGCGACGCGTTGCGTTTCAGCGCCGACACCGCGCAGGACAGCAACACCCCGGCACTGGACCTCTACATCATGGGCGGCAAGCCGATCCGGGAGCCCGTGGCGCAGTACGGCCCATTCGTGATGAACACCCGCGACGAGTTGGTCCAGGCGTTCGAGGACTTTCAGGCCGGACGGCTCGGCGTGATCCCCACCGAGCGGCTGCCGCACACCGGCGGTCAGGGCGCCCGGCCCTGACCACACGCAACCACTGAGATCGGCGTCGGCGCCTCCGGGTCAATCCGGGGGCGCCGACGCCGCCTCAGGAGACCGCGAAGATCCCGGCGACCCCCAGAATCACCATCACCAACACCGCTACCAGCGCACCCCGTTCGCTCTCCACCGCCGGCTCGCGGTACTCGGTCACGGGATTCGTCGTGTCGCGGGGCATAGTGTGGCCTCCTGGGCTGTTGTCGCGTCGCTTCCGATGGCGTTGGCCAGATCACCGGTCCGCCGGGCTGGCGTGCGGACCCGCGTCGGGGGTCCTACCGTGAGGACGTTGCCGACCTCCAGGGGGCTGGACGTTGCCGTCGCAGGACTGGTTCCTCACCGCGCAGGAACGCGCCAACCCGGTGTCTGGGTTACCCGTTTGGACCACGGGAAACCTCGTTGAGCCGTTGATTCACGGTGCCGCGTACTTCAACCGACTGGTCGACGAGGTGGAGGCCCTGGGCCCCGGCGACCACCTGTTCTTCACCGACTGGCGGGGTGACCCGGACCAGCGGCTGCGCCCGGACGGCCCGACCGTCGCCCAACTCTTCGCCCAGGCCGCCCAACGCGGCGTGCTGGTCAAGGGACTGATCTGGCGCTCGCACCTCGACGTGCTCGCCTACAGCGAGGTGGAGAACCGCGACCTCAGCGAGACGATCTCAGCCGCCGGCGGCGAGGTGCTGCTCGACCAGCGGGTCCGGCGCGGCGGCTCGCACCACCAGAAGCTCGTGGTGCTGCGGCACCAGGGCGCACCGGAACGGGACATCGCGTTCGCCGGCGGGATCGACCTGTGCCACAGCCGACGCGACGACGCCGCGCACCACGGCGACCCGCAGCCGGTGCAGATGTCCCCCCGGTACGGACCCAACCCGCCCTGGCACGACGTGCAGGTCGCGGTGCGCGGCCCGGTCGTCGGCGCGTTGGACACCCTGTTCCGGGAACGCTGGACCGACCCGATGCCACTGGACTCGGAGAATCCGATGGCCCACCTGCGGGATCGGTTGCGCGGCGCGGACCTGCGCCCCGACCCGCTGCCCGAGCAACCGGCCGATCCGCCGGCCTGCGGGCCGCACCAGATCCAGGTGCTGCGCACCTACCCCGCCGTCCGCCCGCGCTACTCGTTCGCACCCGACGGCGAGCGCACCGTGGCCCGGGGTTACACCAAGGCGGTACGCCGCGCCCGCCGACTCATCTACCTGGAGGACCAGTACCTCTGGTCGGCCGAGGTGGCGGACCTGTTCGCACGTGCGCTGCGAGCCAATCCGGAGCTGCACCTGATCGCCGTCGTGCCCCGACACCCGGACGTGGACGGCAGGCTGGCGCTGCCGCCGAACATGGTCGGGCGCGAGCAGGCGCTGTCGTTGTGCGAGCGGGCCGCCCCGGACCGGGTGCACGTCTTCGACGTGGAGAACCACGCCGGCGACCCGGTCTACGTGCACGCGAAGGTGTGCGTGGTCGACGACGTCTGGGCCAGCGTGGGCAGCGACAACTTCAACCGCCGATCCTGGACGCACGACAGCGAGTTGTCCTGCGCGGTGCTCGACGACACCCGCGACCAGCGGGAGCCCACCGACCCCGCGGGTCAGGGCGATGGCGCGCGGGCCTTCGCGCGGGACCTGCGACTGCGACTCTGGCGCGAGCACCTGGACCGTGACCCGGCCGGTGCGGACGACGCCGACCTGCTCGACCCGGCGGACGCCGTCGCGGCGGTCACGGCCGCCGCCGACGCGCTGCAACGGTGGTACGACGACGGCCAGGTCGGCGAGCGGCCACCCGGACGGCTGCGTCCGCACCGCCCCGAGCGGCTGCCGTGGTACACCCGGGCCTGGGCGTTGCCGGTGTACCGGCTGGTCTACGACCCGGACGGCAGGCCGCTGCGAGCGAGGTTGGCCGGCACCTGGTGAGCTGACCGGGTCGGCTCCGCCGCGTCGACGACCGGGTGCACGCTCAGCCCACCGGGGTAGGCGAACGAGGAGCGCGGCGAGTAGTAGCCGAAGCCGATGCTCAGCGGGTTGGCCGGGCGGAGCGCGTACATCGGATGCCCGGGCTGGAGGAACTCCACCGACTCGATCTCGAACGGGGCGACCGGCTCGGCGACGAAGGGGTAGACCGAGCTGAGGAGTTGGCCGTCGCGGCGCGTGAAGTAGCGGTGGTGGCCACTGCTGATCACATGGCCGGTCTCCCCCACTCGGCACCGTGCGCGGATCAACGGCGTTCCGTCGATCTCCGTCTCGGAGAGCAGGTCCTCGCCGTTGAGGTCGAACCGGGTTCTTCCGGTGACCACCGGGGCACCGCGAGCGGCAGCGTACTCCCGGACGCGCCGGCTGGAGGCCACGTAGGTGGTCCACCAGCCGCCCGGGTTGAGCCCGCCGGGCGCATCGACGCCCAGCAGCGATATGCCGAGGTACGTGAGTGAGTACGCGCCGAAGCCGGAGGTCTGTGTCTCGTCCTCGACGATGTACTGGTTGAGGAACACCTGCCGGTCGGGGCGGGGGCGCAGCCCGGGCGGTACCAGTGCGCTGACCGCGTCCGGATCGGCCGGGAGCCAGCTGAAGAAGAGCGTTTGACTGTTCACGACGAGCTGGGGAGCGGCTGGATCGAGCACGGTGCCTCCGAAAACCGGATGTGTACACGCGACGCTACGGCGGGTCCCGCCAGCGGGACAACGACGGATAGGCGACACTCCTGCCCCGATGTCGGATTTCATGTTGACCGCTCGGCCGAGCCGAGGTGACCGACCGGCGAGGCGGGTGGCCGACCGGCGGCAGGGCATGGCCGGAAAACGGGGTAAGGGCGATCACAACCCGCTCAACTTCTGCCCTGTTTGCGCCTTTTGTAGCTCAACACACCTTAAGTACATCAGCCTTTCGGCTAGATTTCGGGGAGACGATCAGGTTAAGGTGAGTCCCGAACGGCCCATTGAAAGTTAAACCAAAGCGTCACACCTTTTTGTCCGCGGACGAGGTGCAGGGAGGACCACCCATGACCGCGCCAACGATCACCGAGCAGCGGAGCACCGCTGCCAAGGCCACCCCCAAACTTGACCCGCGCGCTCTCACCGACAGCGCCGCAGACCTGCTGAACGCGATGGCCGCGCTGCCCGCGAACCACCCGTCCCGGTCCGCACTGCGGGACCGGGCGATCGAAGCGTGGCTGCCCCTGGCCAACCACCTGGCCCACCGCTACAGCGGGCGCGGCGAGCCGACCGACGACCTGGCCCAGACCGCCGCGGTCGGTCTGATCAAGGCCATCGACAAGTTCGACCCGTCCCGCGGCGTCGACTTCGCCGGGTACGCGATCCCCACCATCATCGGCGAGCTCAAGCGGCACTTCCGGGACCGCACCTGGGACATCCGGGTGCCCCGCCGCCTCCAGGAGCTGCGGCTGGCCATCTCCGACGCCAACAGCTCGCTGCTGCAGACCCTCGGCCGTTCGCCGACGGTCGCCGACATCGCCGCCCACCTCAAGCTCACCGAGGAAGAGGTGCTGGAAGGCCTGGAAGGCGCCCGCGCGTACAACGCGGTGTCGCTGTCCACCCCGACCGGTGACGGCGAGCGCGCCACCGAGCTGGGCGACATGCTCGGCGGCGAGGACAGCGAGTTCGAGTTGGCTGAGCTGCGCGTCGCCCTCGGCCCGGCGCTGGCCACCCTCGACGAGCGCGAGCAGAAGATCCTCACGCTGCGCTTCTACGGCAACCTGACCCAGTCGCAGATCGCCGACCAGATCGGTGTCTCGCAGATGCACGTCTCGCGGCTGCTGACCCGGGCGCTGACCAAGCTGCGCGGCCAGCTCGACGGCACGTACTGAGTAGTTGGTTCATGCGAGAGGGCCGGGTCCGTCGGACCCGGCCCTCTCGCGTGCCCGCGTTGTCACGCGCACGTGACGCACCTGGGAAGGGGCCCCTCCGAGCGTCAGCGGAGGGTCACCGGCCGACCGGCTCCCGCCACATCGGCCAGAACGGCGTGCCGTCGGGCACCCGGAACGGCTCACCGGCCAGGTATCCGTGCCTGGCATACAGGTCCCGGCTGCGCGGGCTGCTCGCCTCGAGGTACGCCGGCATCCCGTTGGCATCCAGCCAGGCGTGGTGCTCCCGCATCAGAGCGCTGCCCAGCCCCTGCCCCTGCCGGCCCGGCTCGGTAGCCAGGAATGCGAGGTGGTGATGATCCGGATGCGGGTGATTCGCCGCGAACAGGTCGTCGAGATGCTGGAACCGGTCGGTCCACTCGCCACAGGCGGCGGCCAGTCGAGCGTCGTAGTCGGCCGGCGGCGGGGGCGGCTCACCGACCGACGTGAACCAGACCGCGACCGAGGCCCGGTCCGCGGTGGCGTACACCATGCCGTGCCGCATCGCGTGCCCGACCAGAATCTCGAAGTCCCCCGCCAGCACGGCCTCCCGTTTGCTCGCGTCGGGCACCAGCCAGTACGTCACCTCAAGAGCGGTGAACGCCTCGGCGATCCGGTTGGCCACCAGGCTGGTCTCCTCCGGCCCGAGGCGCTCGATGGTCACGCTCATCGGGTCACCTCCGCCGTGGTCGGCGCCTCCGGCTTGACGGCTGCGGCGGCGCTCGCCGCGCCGAGGCCGATCCGGGCGTACGTGTCGGGCCGGTTGCCGCGCAGCACCAGCGCCCAGCCGATGCCCAGCACGGCCGCCACCGGGTACACGGCGGGCAGCGCCCAGCGCAGGGTGGAGTCCGGCGCGACGCCGAGCAGGTTGGCGAAGTTCGAGACGGCCAACCAGATGATCACGAAGAGCGCGATGGTTGCGGCACCGGGTGCGACGACCCGCCGCCAGAGGTTCTCGCCGCCGCCGGAGCGGGCGAAGTAGACGATCACCGCCACCGAGGTGGTGGCGATCAGCAGCAGTACGCCGAACCCGCCGGTGGTGCCGCCCCAGAAGAACAACTTGACCACCGGGTCCCAGCCGTTGACCGCGTACAGCAGGATGACCACCAGACCGAGGACGCTCTGCGCGACCGAGGCGGCGCGTGGGGCCCCGGTACGGACCGAGGTCTGCCCGAACACCGCGGGCAGCACCCGCTCCCGACCGAGCGCGAACGTGTAGCGGGCCGTGGTGTTGTGGAACGAGATCATCGCGGCGAGCACGGAGGTCAGGAAGAGCGCCTGCCCGATGGTGACGGCGGTGTCGCCGAGTTGGGCGGCGGCCAGGTTGAAGATCAGCCCGACGCTCTGCTCGCCGGCCTGCGCGACGATCTGGTCCGGCCCGACGGCCACCGTCATGGTCCACGACGACAGCGCGTACAGCCCGGCGATGATCGCCACCGAGAGGTAGGTGGCAAGCGGAACCGTCCGCTTCGGGTCCTTGCTCTCCTCGCTGAAGACGACGGCGGACTCGAAGCCGACGAAGCCGAGGATGGCCAGCACCAGCACCGCGCCGACCCCGGGCACGAAGAGGTTGTCCGGCGAGAACGCGGCGAAGCTGACCTGACCGTCGGCCGGGTTGCCGATCTGCCCCAGGTCGAAGATGAGGATCACGACGATCTCGGCGATCAACAGCGCGGCCAGGACCAGGCCGTTGAGGTCCACCCGGAGCAGGCCGAGCAGACCGACCACCGCCCACGCCACCAGGGCCACGACGGCCCAGTGCGGGTGCCCGCCGAAGATCCGGTCGAGCACCGGTTCGGCGGCGACACCGATGGTGCCGTACAGCCCGACCTGCAGCGCGTTGTACGCGATCAGTGCGACCCAGGCGGCGCCGACGCCGGCCGGTCGGCCCAGTCCACGGGAGATGTAGGCGTAGAAGGCGCCGGCGTTCTCCACCCTGCGGGACATCGCCACGTAGCCCACCGAGAACAGCGCGAGCACCGCGGCGACAAGCAGGAAGGCCAGCGGGATGCCGGTCACCCCGATGACGCCGTAGCCGGTGGTGACGACGCCGGCCACCACGGTCAGCGGGGCGGCGGCGGAGAGCACGAAGAAGATCACCGAGGGGATGCCGAGACGGCCTCGGGCCAGGGCTTCGGAGACGTTGCTGGGTCGGTCGACTGTCGATGTCGGGGGCATACGACTACTCCGGTCGTCGAGGGGAGGGGGTAGGGGGTTACCGGGGGATCACGGGACGCCACGCAGCACGGCGGCGCCGACGGCAGCCTCGGTGTGCCCGACGAGTTCCTTCAGGGGTGCCGGCAGCGCGGGGATGAGGACGTTCAGCCGGTGGTGCGCGCGGGGGCCAGCGCTCCACAGCACCTCACGGGTCAGCCCCGCGGCCACGACCAGGCCCAGCAGGAGTGCGTCCGGCACGCTCGGTGGGTCCGGCCGGTCCAGCAGGGCCCGCAGCCGGGTGGCCGGCCAGGCCACCGCGTTGAGGTCGATCGGCAGGTAACTGACCGAGGTGCGCAGCAGCCGGCGGCTCTCCTGGCGGCGCAGCACGCCGGCGCGGGCCAGCCGCTCCCCGACCGAGGTCGTCGCGCTCTGCGCCAGGAAGCTGAGCCAGGTACGCAGTTCCTGGTGCTGGGACTCGCCGATGAGCTGGTCGAGCACGGTGTGCGCCAGCGCGTCGGCCGGCGGTCGCCGGTCGATGACGGTGACCCGCCCGGACGAGACGGTGATGTGTCCGTAGAGGAGCAGCTCGCCGAGCAGCCCGCTCGCCAACCCGAGTCCGGTCGCCGCCGGATGCAGTTTGGCCTTGCCACGACTGTCGTTGTGCGCGATCAGAAAGAACTCGTCGGCGATGAGCAACGGTCCTCCCACACAGGTGTGTCCACAGTGATCGCGACCGGGAAAGGATGCACCGACAGCTACTGCAACGCAACTCCCAGATTTGATAGTTGCACTCCGTGCACGCGCGACCTGCGGATCTTGTCGTGGCAGACTCAGACGGTGACCGCCTCCCCCGCCATCCGACCCGCCGCCAGCCCTACCGTGCGCCGTCGACGCATCGCCAGGGAGCTCCGCCAGCTTCGGGAACGCGAGGGCATGACGCTCGATGTGGCCGCCCGCCAGCTCGACATGTCGAAGAGCAATCTCTCCCGGATCGAGAACGCGCAGATCGGCATCAAGCCGCGCGACGTCCGGGCGGCGCTCGCGCTGTACCAGGTGACCGGTGCGGACGCCGAGGCGCTGATCGAGATCGCCCGAGGGGCACAGCAGCGCGGCTGGTGGCAGAACTACAGCGACGTGTTGCCCGAGTGGTTCGAGTTCTACGTCGGGCTGGAGGCCGAGGCGGCGGCGCTGCGCTCGTACGAGGCCGAGTCGGTGCCCGGGCTGTTCCAGACCGAGGCGTACGCGCGGGAGATCTTCCGACGCACCGCGGGCGAGGACGGCCTGGAGCGCAAGGTCGCCGCCCGGCTGCGCCGCCAGGAGGTGCTGAGCCGCGAGGACCCGGTCCAGTTGTCGATGGTCCTCAACGAGGCGGTGCTGCTGCGCCCGGTCGGCGGTGCTGCGGTGATGGCCGAACAGCTGGTCCACATGAGTCGCATCGCGCAGTTACCGAACGTGACAATCCAGGTACTTCCATTCGCGGTTGGTGGGCATCCCGCGATGAGCACCCCGTACGTGATCCTCAACTTCGCCGATGCCGCCGACGCCTCCGTGGTTTACCTGGATAACCTCACGATGGGACTGGCGCTGGAGGAAGCCGATCATGTGCTCGGGTATAGCCTTCTGCACGAGGAGCTATGCCGGATGGCGCTCGATCCAGCGGCGTCGTTGACCCGTCTTGAGCAGGCTTCTCGTAACTTTGCGTGACCGCTTCGGCGGCACGCCGACGCAGACGAGAGGTTTACGGGGATGACGGCGTACGACCCGACCCGAGCGGACTGGCGCACCAGCACGCGCAGCAGTGGCAACGGCAACTGCGTGGAGGTCGCGACATCCGACGGTCAGGTCGCTGTCCGGGACAGCAAGGACCGCTCCGGCCCGGTGCTCGCCTTCGGCCCGGCGGCCTGGCGGGCCTTCGTGCTCGGCGTCGGCGAGGTCCGTCGCCACTGAGGCACCCACGGCGGTGCGAGACTGGGCCGTGCTCTCCGACGTAACCCTGGACCTGCCGGTACGCCCGGTGCTGCCGGCGCTGATCGCGGCGCTCGACGCGGCCGGGGCCGGCGTCCTGGTCGCCCCGCCGGGCACCGGCAAGACCACTCTCGCACCGCTGGCCGTGGCCGACCGGGTGACCGGTCGGGTGGTGATCGCCCAACCCCGCCGGGTGGCGGCCCGCGCCGCCGCACGGCGAATGGCCGAGCTGCTCGGCGAGCGGGTCGGCGAACGCGTCGGCTACGCGGTCCGCGGGGAGCGCCGGGTCGGCCCGACGACGCGGGTGGAGGTGGTCACCACCGGCCTGCTGGTCCGGCGGCTGCACCACGACCCGGAGCTGCCCGGCACCGGCGCCGTGCTGCTCGACGAGGTCCACGAACGTCAACTCGACGCCGACCTCGCGTTGGCCTTCACCGTGGAGGCCCGGGCCACCCTCCGACCGGACCTGTGGCTGCTGGCGATGTCGGCAACCCCGGACACCGACCGGTTCGCCGCGCTGCTCGGCGGGTCGACCCCGGCCCCGGTGGTGCGGGCCGACTCGGCGCTGCACCCGGTGCGGCGGATCTGGGCACCGCCGGCCCGCCCGATCGCCCCGCCCGGGGCCGGGCCGGTGGACCGGGCCCTGCTCGACCACGTGGCCGCCACCGTCCGCCGGGCGCTGCGCGAGCACGACGGCGACGTGCTGGTCTTCCTGCCCGGGGCCGGCGAGATCGCGGCGGTCACCGGCCGGCTGGCCGACCTGCGGGACACCGTGGCGCTGCTGCCGCTGCACGGCCGTCAACGCGGCACCGAGCAGGACGCTGCTCTGCGTCCCGCTGATCGACGGCGGGTGGTGCTGGCCACCGCGCTGGCCGAGACCAGCCTGACCGTCCCGGGCGTACGGGTCGTGGTGGACGCCGGGCTGTCCCGGGTGCCCCGCATCGACCTGGCCCGCGGGCTGGGTGCGCTCGTCACCGTGCCGGTCTCCCGGGCCGCCGCCACCCAGCGGGCTGGCCGGGCCGGCCGGGAGGCCCCCGGCTACGTCTATCGCTGCTGGTCCGCGGCGACCCACGAGCGGCTACCCGCCCGGGCCGAGCCGGAGGTCGCCACCGCCGACCTGACCGGCTTCGCGCTGGAGCTGGCTGCCTGGGGCCGGCCGGACGGTGTCGGGCTCGCGCTGCCCGACGTGCCACCCGCCCCCGCGATGACGGTGGCCCGGGACACCCTGCAAACCCTGGGCGCGGTCGACACCGACGGTCGGATCACCCCACGAGGCCGGGCGATCGCCGCCGCCGGCGCGCACCCACGGTTGGCCCGGGCGCTGCTCGACGGCGCCGGTCGGGTCGGCGCCGACCGGGCCGCCGAGGTGGTCGCCCTGCTCGCCGAGGAGAGCGCGGCCGGCCCCGGAGACGACCTGGTCGCCGGTTGGCGTCGGCTGCGCACCGGCGTCGACGCGGGCGCGACCGCCCGCTGGCGCACCGAGGTACGCCGTCTGCGCGCGGCGTTGCCCGCCGGCTCCCCGCCCGCCGGCCGACCCGGAGGCAGCCGCGCCGAAGGCAGCCGCGCCGACCGAGGGGGCGGCCCGGAGACCGGGGGCCGGGTCGGCTCGGGTGGGCTGAGCGACGATCTCGCCGCCGGGCTGCTCGTCGGTCTCGCGTACCCGGAACGGTTGGCGCGGGTGCGACGGCCGGGCGGATCGGCGTACCTGATGACCGGCGGCACCGCCGCGGAGCTGGCGGCCGGGTCGGGCCTGGCCGGGTCCGACTGGCTGGCGGTGGCCGTCGCGGACCGCAAGCCCGGCGCGCCGTCGGCCCGGATCCGCCGGGCCTCGCCGGTGGACGAGGCGACGGCCCGGGAGGCGGCCGGCCCGCTGCTGCGCACGAGCCGCGAGGTCGGCTGGTCCGACGGTGACGTGGTGGCGCGGGAGGTGACCCGGCTGGGCGCGATCGAGCTGTTCCAACGGCGGCTGGACCGGCCGGACCGGGCGGAGGTGGCGGCAGCGTTGCTGACCGGTCTTCGCCAGGAGGGGCTGGGGCTGCTGACCTGGACGCCGGCGGCGCGGGCACTGCGCGAGCGGCTCGCGTTCCTCCGGCACCACCTGGGCTCGCCGTGGCCGGATGTCGGCGACGAGGCGTTGTTCGAGGCCGCACCGACCTGGCTGGGCCCGGAGTTGGCCGCCGGCCGGCGCCGGGCCGACCTGGCCCGGGTGGACGTCACGTCGGCGCTGCGCCGGCTGCTGCCCTGGGCGCAGGCCGCCCGCCTGGACGAGCTGGCCCCGGAGCGGATCGAGGTGCCGAGCGGTTCTCGGGTCCGGCTGGACTACACCGACCCGGCCGCGCCGGTGCTCGCCGTGAAGCTTCAGGAGACGTTCGGCTGGTCGGCGGCCCCCCGCGTCGGCGGCGGGCGCGCGCCGGTGCTGCTGCACCTGCTCTCCCCCGCGGGCCGGCCGGTGGCGGTCACCGCTGACCTGGAGTCGTTCTGGCGTACCGGCTACCCGCAGGTCCGCGCCGAGTTGCGCGGGCGCTATCCCCGGCACCCGTGGCCGGAGGATCCGGGAACGGCGACGCCCACCCGGCACGCCGCGCCACGCCGACGCTGAGCGCCGGCCTACTCCTCCAGAACGTCGGCCACCACCACGGTGACGTTGTCCGGTGCGCCGGCGTGCAGTGCCAGGTCTATCAGCTTGCCCGTACAGGCGGCCGGGTCCGGGTAGTCGGTCAGCACCTCGGTGAGGGTGTCCGGGCGGACGACGTTGGAGAGGCCATCGCTGCACAGCAGCCACCGGTCGCCGGCCCGGGGCACCATCGTCGAGTACGACGGCGTGACCTCGTCGCCCTGCAGTGCCTGGGTGACGACTGCTCGGCGCGGGTGACTACTTGCCTGGTCGGGGGTTATCACGCCCTGGTCCACCAGCATCTGGACGAACGTGTCGTCCCGGGTGACCTGCTTGAGCACGCCCTCGCGGAACAGGTAGGCCCGGGAGTCGCCGACGTGCGCGAGGGCCAGGCAACTGCCAGTCCGGGCGAAGAGCAGGGCGGTCAGTGTGGTGCCCATGCCCTGGCGCTCGGGATCCTCGGCGACCGCCTGGCGGATCCTGGAGGTGGCCAACGCGATGCCCCCTTCGAGCGCGGCCACCAGGGCATCCTCGGGGGTCTCCACGTCCAGCGGGGCGACCGCGTCGATGGTGAGGGCGCTGGCCAGGTCACCGGCGGCCATCCCGCCCATGCCGTCGGCGACGGCGACGAGCCAGTTGCCGGCGTGCAGGGCGTCCTGGTTTCCGCTGCGGATCAGCCCACGGTCGCTCGTTCCCACGGAACGCAGCTTCAGGGTCATGGGAGGCAGCCTGCCAGGCGAAGGGCGCAGTTGTCTCTAGGAGATCAGGACGACGGCGAGTCGCGCGGCCAATCTCACGTCCTCTGCGTCCGCGCGTCGGTGCCCACTCGGGAGTCGGCGACCCTCGTCGGATGCCAGAACCCATCCAGCCAGATCAATTGACATGGCGAACCGGCGCTGGAAACATCGAGCCGGTACCTGGGAGCGCTCCCAGGTTCGGCCACCCCGCCGTCCCACTTCCCGTCCCGGAAGGACTCCCCGTGACGCCATCCCGACGCCGCCTCCTGCTGGCCGCGGCGACAACCCTGGCCCTCACCGGCGCCGGCGCCGGCGCGGCCCATGCCGACCCGCCACCGGACGCCCCCGAGCAGATCGACAACGGCGACTTCAGCGCCG
The DNA here is from genome assembly GCF_016907275.1 of Micromonospora luteifusca. Taxonomy (NCBI): domain Bacteria; kingdom Bacillati; phylum Actinomycetota; class Actinomycetes; order Micromonosporales; family Micromonosporaceae; genus Micromonospora; species Micromonospora luteifusca. The sequence goes on along the minus strand of NZ_JAFBBP010000001.1, from coordinate 5,368,428 downwards.
GAGTTAGCCCCTGGTTCTCCTTCGGCACCGGCGCGCTGGCGGTCACCGACGGCCAACTCTGCACCACAGTCGCGGGCGGGCTGGCCAACCCGTGGGACGCCGGCATCGGCCAGGACGGCGTGCCGCTGATCGCCGGCGCCGAATACACCCTCGGCTTCGCCGTCTCCGCCACTCCCGGCACCGCGGTCAAGGCCGTGTTGCAGCTCGGCAGCGCCCCCTACACCACCTACGCGGCCGTGGACGCCACCGCGACCGGCACCATCCAGCGGGTCGAGCAGACCTTCACCGTCCCGGAAGACAACCCCAACGCCCAGCTGATCTTCCAGGTCGGCGGTGCCGCCCAGGCGCAGACCATCTGCCTGGACGACGTCTCGCTGCGCGGCGGTGAACCACCTGAGCCGTACGAGCCGGACACCGGGCCACGGGTGCGCGTCAACCAGGTCGGTTATCTGCCCGGCGGCCCGAAGAACGCCACCGTCGTCACCGACGCCACCGAGGCGCTGCCCTGGCAGCTTCGCTCGGCCGCCGGCACCGTCGTGGCCAGTGGCACCACCACGGCACGTGGCGTCGACGCCGCCTCCGGGCAGAACGTGCAGACCGTCGACTTCTCCAGCTACCGCACCCCCGGCACCGGGCTGACCCTCACCGTCGACGGCGAGACCAGCCACCCGTTCGACATCTCCGGCGCTGTCTACGACCAACTGCGCTCCGACTCGTTGCAGTTCTTCTACGCCCAGCGCAGCGGCATCGCCATCGACGGCGACCTGATCGGCGACGAGTACGCGCGCCCCGCCGGCCACCTCGGCGTGGCACCCAACCAGGGCGACACCAACGTGCCCTGCCAGCCGGGTGTCTGCGACTACTCCCTCGACGTGCGCGGCGGCTGGTACGACGCCGGCGATCACGGCAAGTACGTGGTCAACGGCGGCATCGCCACCTACCAGCTGTTGAACACGTTCGAGCGGACCAGGACGGCGGCCACCGCCAACGGCGGCGCGGAACTCGCCGACGGCACGCTGCGGGTGCCCGAGCGCGACAACGGGGTGCCGGACATCCTCGACGAGGCCCGCTGGGAGCTGGAGTTCCTGCTGCGCATGCAGGTGCCGGCCGGCAAGCCCCTCGCCGGCATGGTCCACCACAAGATCCACGACCAGAACTGGACCGGCCTGCCGCTCGCCCCGCAGGACGACCCGCAGCCGCGCGAGCTGCACCCACCGTCGACCGCGGCCACTCTCAACCTGGCCGCCACCGCCGCCCAGTGCGCCCGGCTCTTCGCCCCCTACGACGCGGCGTTCGCGACCCGCTGCGGCACGGCCGCGAAGACGGCCTACGCAGCGGCCAAGGCCCACCCGGCGGTGTACGCCAGCCCGACCGACGGCACCGGCGGCGGCGCGTACGACGACACCGGAGTCACCGACGAGTTCTACTGGGCGGCGGCCGAGCTGTACCTGACCACCGGTGCGCAGAACTACCTGGCCGACCTGACCGCCTCGCCGCACCACACCGGGAACGTGTTCGACCCACGTGGCTTCGGCTGGCAGAGCGTTGCCGCGCTGGGCCGCCTCGACCTGGCCACCGTGCCGAACGCGCTGCCCGCCGCCGATCTGGCCCGGGTCCGCGCCTCGGTCACCGCCGCCGCCGACGCGTACCTCGCCGAGCTGCGCCGGCAGGCGTACGGGCTGCCGATGCCCGGGGACGCCAACAGCTACTTCTGGGGTGGCAACAGCAACGTCATCAACAACGCGGTCGTGCTGGCCACCGCCTTCGACCTGACCCGCAACCCCGCCTACCGGGACGGGGCCGTGCAGGCGATGGATTACATCTTCGGCCGTAACGCGCTGAACATCTCGTACGTCACGGGCTGGGGCGAGCACGCCGCCCAGAACCAGCACAGCCGGATCTTCGGCCACCAGCTCGACCCGAACCTGCCCCGCCCGCCCGCCGGCTCCCTCGCCGGCGGCCCGAACGCTGCCCTGCAGGACCCGTTCGTGGCACAACTGCTCGCGGGCTGCAAGCCGATGTTCTGCTACGTCGACGACATCAACTCGTACTCGACCAACGAGGTGGCGATCAACTGGAACTCGGCACTGGCCTGGATCTCCTCGTTCCTGGCCGACCAGGGTGACGCCGGCGCGGTGCCCGCCACCACCTGCGCGGTGAAGTACAGCAACTACGGCGCCTGGCAGGGCGGCACCGGGTTCACCGCCCAGCTGACCATCCGCAACACCGGTGCCACGACCGTCAACGGCTGGAGCGTGCGGTTCGCGTTCACCGGCGACCAGCGGGTACGCGAGGCGTGGCTGGCGAAGGTCACCCAGGCCGGTTCGACGGTGACCGCACGCAACGAGTCGCACAACGCGCGGATCACACCCGGCGGCACGGTGACGTTCGGCTTCAACGCGACGACCACCGGCGGCGCCAACCCCAACCCAGGGCTGATCACCGTCAACGGTGGGGCCTGCGCCCTCTCCTGACCGACGCTCGTCAGGCCGGTGGCCTCCGGCAGTGGAGGCCACCGGCTCGGGTGGACCCACCCACCTACCATCGCAGGCGTGGATGGAGCGGCGTGGATCTTGCTCGGGGGCGGCGCCCTGCTGCTCACCGGGTTGCTGATCTTCGTGCTGCGGCGGCGTCGTACCCCGTCCGACGGACCCGACGAGGCGATGCGCCGGGCCCGACAGGCGATCCGGGAGAGCGGGCACGCCCAGCGCCGCCAGCACCGCGGCAGCCTGCGCGGCAAGGGGTACGGCGGGGATGATGGCCGGGCGTACGACGCCGGCTTCACCAGCGGCTCCGACGGCGCACCCTGAGGTCCGACCCCCACCAAAACACGTGGACCCGACCCGCCGCATGGGCCATGGTGACGGCCATGGATCGTGGCGAACTGACCGGCGCGGAGCGTCGGGTGTGGGCGGCGATGCCCGCGGGGACGAGGGACGCGCTGGCCGGCCTACCCAGCGCAGATCTGCGCACCCTGCTGCTGACCGTGGCGCGTGACCGTGCAGCCACCGTCCGCCCCGCCGACGTGGTTCGCCGCTGGCGCGAGGATCGCTTCGTCCGCCCGGCCCACGTCGACCCGCGCGCGCTCGCCCAGGTCGAAGCGCGAATGTGGCAACTCCTGCCCGCCGACGTCTCCGGAGTGGAACTGTCCCCGGTCGTACCCATGGGCACCTGCTCATCGGCCGCACCGGTCAGTCAGAACAGGATCGTCACCACCATGCGCGCCAGCGAGGTGCTGAGCGATCCCACCAACGCCCTCGCGATCGAGGCGGCCCTGCGTCGCCGCCGACGTGGCGAGGTCCACCTTGCCGCCGCCCACCGGGTGCTGCGGGCGCAGGACTTCGGCCCAGAAGTGTCGGCGCACTTCCGGCTCTTCGCCCTGGTGTCCAGCGCCCGGGACGCTGGCTCGGGTGTCACACCGGCGCGGCTGCTGATCCGGCACCTCACCTACTGGCGGACCGTCCTCGCCGAACTGGCACCGACGGCCGCGCCCCAACTGCACGTCACGGTCCTCGACGACAAGGTCATCCGGGAGCGACTGGTCGATACCGTCCGACCGGCACTGGACGGCGGCCCGGTGCCGCTCGTGGACGAGCCGGAGCGTACGCGCGGCCGGGGCTACTACACCGGCTGCGCCCTACGGATCACCGTCCTCGGCGGCGGCCTGGAGATAGGCGACGGCGGCCTCACCGACTGGACCGCCCGACTGAACGGCGACGCCAAGGAACGCTGTCTCGTCTCCTGCCTCGCCACCGAACGCCTCGTCGCCCACTCCGGCCGGCCTGCCGTCACGCCGCAGCGCGACCGCCAGTGACGTCGACACGGGCGCCAGCCGAATCCGGCGGGAGGCCGGTCGACCAGCCCTCGCCTGTGACGGGCGGCTCACCACCTGGGGCATCGAGTACGCGCGCCCGAACCTAGGGTCGAGGCATGCGTACCGAGGCGACGTTTCCCGGCCGATGGTCGCCGCTGCCGCCGCCCGGTCGGCTGCGCACCCTGTCGCTGGCCACGCTCGCCAACACCGTCGGCCTCGGGCTGTGGGTGACCGGCGCGGCGCTCTACCTCACCCGCGTCGTCGGGCTGAGCCCGACCGAGGTGGGGTTGGGGCTCACCATCGCCGGCCTGGTCGGGCTCACCGCCAGTGTGCCGCTCGGCGGGCTCGCCGATCGACGTGATCCACGGACCCTGCGGGCGGTCCTTCAACTGGCGCAGGCGGTCGTCGCCGCCGCGTACCTGCTGGTTGGCTCGTTCCCCCTGTTCCTGCTGGTGGCCACACTGGACGCGCTGCTGGTCTCCGGCAACCTGGCGGTCCGGGCCGCGTTGGTCGCCGCGGTCGGGGGCCCCGAGGGCCGGGTGCACGCGTTCGCCACCCTGCGCGCGGTGGCCAACCTGGGCGTGGCGGTCGGCGCGGGGCTGGCCGCGTTCGCGCTGGCGGCGGACACCGGGTGGGCGTACCGGTTGCTCCTGGTCGGCAACGTCACGACCTATCTGGTCTCGGCGGCGCTGATCATGCGACTGCCGTCGTTTCCGCCAGTTCGGCGGCCCGTCCGGCCGAAACCCGGTCGGGTGTTACGTGACGGCTGGTTCCTCGCGGTCGCCGGGGCCTCGGCGGTGCTCTCCCTGCACTGGGTGGCGCTGACGCTGGTACTGCCGCTGTGGGTGGTGACCCGCACCGATGCGCCACCGGTGACGGTGTCCGCCGTACTCCTGGTCAACACATTGCTCACCGTGCTGCTCGCGGTACGGCTGAGTCGTGGTGCCCGGCACGCGCTGCCGGCGGCGGCGACGATGCGCCGGGCCGGACTGGTGCTCGCGGCCGGGATGCTGCTCTGGGCTGCGACCAGCGCGGTGCCCACCCCGGCGGCGATCGGCCTGCTGCTGGTCGCGACCGTGATATACACCGTCGGGGACCTGTGGCACGCCGGGGCCGGGGCGGCACTGGCCTACGACCTCGCCGCCCCGGATGCCATCGGCGTCTACCAGGGGGTGGACGGGCTGCTCGCCGGGCTGGCCCGTGCGGCCGGGCCGGCGCTCTTGACCTGGCTGATCCTCGACGGCGGCCCGGTCGGCTGGCTGGTCCTGGCCAGTTTGCTCGCCGTCACCGGTCTGGCCGTGCCACCGCTCACCCGACGTGCCCTGGCCAGCCGCGCCGCCAACCCGTCATCGCGAGGGTCAGCCAGCGGTCAGCCGATCTCCTCGTCGACGTAACACCACCGCCAGGTCTCGCCCGGCTGGACCGAGCGGATCACCGGATGGCCGGTGGACTCGAAGTGCTTCGTCGCGTGCTGCAACGGCGACGAGTCGCAGCAACCGACGTGCCCGCAGCTCAGGCAGCCTCGCAGGTGCACCCAGTCGGGGTTGCCGATGGCGACGCAGTCGGGGCATTCCTCGGTGGTGCTGGGTTGGACCGCACCAGCCTCGGTCAGGTGCTGACAGCTCACTTCTCGACCTCCCGCAGCAACGACTCCTCCAGGTCCAGGTCACGATAGGCCTGCACCAACACCTCCTCGGGGATCCGACCGGAGTCCCGGGCAGCCCGGAACACCTCCCGCTCGGCGTCGATCATCTCTTGTCGTAACCGACCGTACGCCTGCGACGGCGTCTCCCGCTCGGTGCCGCCGAGCCGTTCCCAGGCCAGGTTGTTGCGATCCTCCAGGGCACGGCGCAGCCGGCCCACAACCGCCTCGGGTGCGCTGTCTGCCAGCTTGTCGAGGCGCTCCTGGGCGGCCCGGCTGGCCTGTTGCTGCACCCCGGCCGCCGACAACGCGTCCTGCACCGGGTCGTCCTGGGGCAGCTTCAACCGACGGGCGACCAACGGCAGCGTCGCACCCTGACCAACCAGGGTGACCACGATCACCGCGAAGGCCAGCCAGATGAACAGCGCCCGGGGGTACGACTCGTCCTCGGGCAGGGTCAGCGGCAGGGCCAGCGCCGCGGCCAGAGTCACCACGCCCCGCATCCCGGCCCAGCCGATGATGATCGGGAACTTCGGTGACGGCTGGGCGTCCCGGCGGCGGACCCGGGGAACCAACCGGGCCAGGTAGGTGGCCGGGAAGAGCCAGATGAACCGGGTCAGGAAGACGGTGGCAAGCACCGCGAAGGTGATCAGGATGAGCGAGCCGGCCGGTTCGTCGAGGTCGCGCAGCACCTCCCGCAGTTGGAGCCCGACCAGCAGGAAGACCAACCCCTCCAGCAGGAAACGGACCAGCCGCCAGAACGCGCCGATCTGCAGACGGGACGCTGCCGACAACAGTTGCGGCAGTTTGTGGCCGAGCACCAGACCGGTGACGACCACCGCGACCACCCCGGAGGAGTGCACCGCCTCGGCGGCGAACACCACCGCGAACGGGATGATCAACGACAACGCGTTGTCCAGCACCGGGTCGGTGATCCGCCGATGCAGGAAGCCGAAGACCAGCGCGCCGAGCGCGCCGATCAGGATGCCCCCGCCGGTGGCCCGCAGCACCTCGACGGTCACGTTGACGGCGCCGACCGCCAAGCCGGCGGTGGCCATGGTGGCGACCCGCAGCAACACCAGCGCGGTGGCGTCGTTGACCAGGCTCTCGCCCTCCAGGATGGTGACCACCCGGCGGGGCAGCCCGACCCGGCGCGCGACCGCGGTGGCGGCCACCGCGTCCGGCGGGGCCACCACCGCGCCGAGGGCCAGGCAGATCGCGAACGGCACGTGCGGCAGCAGCAGGTGCAGCACCAACCCGACCACGAACGCGGTGAACAGCACCAGGCCGACCGCGAGCAGCAGGATGGGCCGGATGTTGTTCTTGAACGCCGGCACCGAGGTTTCCAGCGCGGCGACGTAGAGCAGCGGCGGCAGGATGCCGACCAGCACCAACTCCGGGTCGAGCTCGACGTGCGGAATGCCCGGCACGAAGGAGAGCGCCAGGCCCAGGACGACCAGCACGATCGGCGCGAGCAGACCGAGCCGGCGGGCCAGCGCGGCGCCCAGGGTGGCGATCGCCAGGAAGACGACGACCGGAAACAGGCTCTCCATGGGGTACGAGCCTAGGGGTCCGCCGATCCGCTCCTCGATCAGCCGGTGGGCCGCAGCTTCGGCAGCACCTCGGCGCCGAACGCGTCGATGAAGCCGCGCTGCTCCTTCCCGACGTGGTGCAGGGCGATCTGGTCGAAGCCGAGTTCCACGTACTCCTCCAGCCAGCCGACGTGCCGGCCCAGGTCTGCCGAGACGTTCACCACCTCGGCGACCCGCTGCGCCGGCACGTCGGCGGAGACCACGTCGAAGTGCTCGGCGGTCTCCAGGTCCCAGCAGACCGGCGGGGCGAAGACGTTGCTGCGCCACTGGTCGTACGCGAGCGCCTCGGCCTGCGCCTGCTCCGGCGCCCAGGAGACGTGCACCTGCAGGTGCAGCGGCCCGCGCCCGCCGGCGTCCCGGTAGGCGTCGATCATCTCGCGCAGGTGCGCCACGGGGGCGTTCACGGTGATCAACCCATCGGCCCACTCGGCGCACCAGCGGGCGGTCGCCACGCTGACGGCGGCGCCGACCAGCGCGGGCGGCTCCTCGGGGCGGGTCCACAGCCGGGCCCGGTCCACCCGGACCAGGCCGTCGTGGCTGACCTCCTCGCCGGCCAGCAGCGCCCGGATCACGTCGACGCACTCACGCAGCCGGGCGGCGCGTACGTCCTTGCGCGGCCACGGGTCGCCGGTGATGTGCTCGTTGCTGGCCTCGCCGGTGCCCAGCGCCGCCCAGAACCGGCCCGGGTACATCGCGCCTAGGGTGCCGATCGCCTGCGCGATGATCGCCGGGTGGTACCGCTGTCCGGGTGCGTTGACCACGCCGAACGGCATACCGGTGGCCTGCAGCGCCGAGCCCAGCCAGGACCAGGCGAAGCCGGACTCACCCTGGCGGGCACTCCACGGGGAGAAATGGTCAGAGCACATGGCGGCGTCGAAGCCGGCCCGCTCGGCGTGTTTCACCGCCTCCAACAGGGCGCGTGGACCGATCTGCTCATGTGAGGCGTGAAAACCGAACAGCGTCATGGGCACACTTCCTACCCACGACGGCAGCGGCTGACGCGTGCCGCGACCCGAACTACTCCGCGTGCGCGCCCGCGCCGGCCGAGGCGACGCCCTCCCCCACCCAGACCGTCTTGGTGTTGCAGAACTCCCGCATGCCCAGCGCCGACAACTCCCGTCCGTAGCCGGAGTTCTTCACACCGCCGAACGGCAACTCCGGATAGGACGTGGTCATCCCGTTGATGAAGACGTTGCCCGCGTCCAGGTCGGTGGCGAAGCGCTCCTGCTCGGCCGGGTCCCGTGTCCAGGCGTTCGAGCCGAGCCCGAAACTGGTGCCGTTGGCGACCTCGATCGCCTCCTCGTACGACGACACCCGGAACAGTCCGGCGACCGGGCCGAAGACCTCCTCGGCCCACATCCGCATCTGCGGGGTGAGGTCGGTGACGACGCTCGGCGGGTAGAACCAGCCGTCGCCGGTCGGCAACTCTCCTCCGCAGAGCACGGTCGCGCCGTTGTCCACCGCGTCGCGGACCTGGGCGTGCACCTCGTCGCGGCCACGCTCACTGGCCAGCGGCCCGACGTCGGTGTTCGGGTCCATCGGGTCACCGACGCGCAGCGCGGCCATGTTCGCGGCGAACTTCTCGGCGAAGGCGTCGAAGACGTCGGTGTGCACGATGAACCGTTTCGCGGCGATGCAGGACTGGCCGTTGTTCTGACAGCGGGCGGTGGTGGCCACCTCGGCGGCCCGGTCCAGGTCGGCCGAGGGCATCACCACGAAGGGGTCGCTGCCGCCGAGTTCGAGGACGGTCTTCTTCAGCTCACGCCCGGCGATCTGCGCGATGGATCGACCGGCGGGCTCGCTGCCGGTGAGTGTCGCGGCGCGTACGCGCGGGTCGCCGAGGATCCGTTCGACGGCCTCCGAGCCGACCAGCACGGCGGTGAAGGCCCCCTCGGGGAAGCCTGCCCGGCGAAACACGTCCTCCAGCAGCAGCGCGGTCTGCGGCACGTTCGAGGCGTGCTTGAGCAGACCGGTGTTGCCGGCCATCAGGGCCGGTGCGGCGAAGCGCATCACCTGCCAGAGCGGGAAGTTCCACGGCATCACCGCGAGCACGACACCGATCGGCTGGTAGCGGATGAACGCCTGGATCGCCTTCACGGCGGCCGCGTCGGCCGGTTCGTCGGCGAGGAACGCCGGTGCCTTGTCGGCGTAGAAGCGGGCGGCGGTGGCGCACTTGGTCACCTCGGCCTGCGCCGCGACGTACGTCTTGCCCATCTCCGTGGTCATGATCCGGGCGATCTCGTCGCGCTCGGCGTCGAGCAGGTCGGCCGCGGCGTTCATCCACCGGGCCCGCTGGTCGACGGTGGTCTCCCGCAGCTGCCGGTAGGCGAGGTCGGTGCGCTCGATGGCACCGTCGAGTTGCTCGGTGGACATCGCCTCGAAGGTCTTGAGCACCTGTCCGGTGGCGGGGTTGGTGGTGGCGATGTGGGGCATCTCGTCCTCCTGTCACTCGAACAACGAGTGTCGTACGCCCGGCTCCTCGCGGCGGCGGGCGGCGCGGCGGCGCTGGATCACGACCAGGTCGACCACGGCGACCACAGCGAAGATCGCACAGAGTACGCCGAGCCAGGCGATGCCGGCCCAGAACGCCAGCACCGCGAAGATCACCATGATCACCAACCCGAAGCCGGCGAGGGTGAGCCGGAGGTTCAGCGCGCTGTTCGCGTGGCCGACCGTGCCACGGGCGCGCCGGGGTTGCGATCTCGTCATAACTCCGACCTACCCCCGATCGGCGGCGTTAACCGGCACCGGGCGCTCCCACGCTGCGGTGCGCCGGTGTGCTGTGGCACATCCGTTCGCGCCGCGGCCCCGCCGACCGCAGGATGGGCCCATGTCAATGACCCTCGCCGTGCCGGTGACCGTCGCCATCGCCCGCCGTGTCGATCCGGGCCGGGCGAGCGAGATGGTGGCCTGGATGCGGGCCGGCACCGCGCTGGCCGAGGCGTTCCCCGGGTTCCTCGGCGCCGGGTGGGTGCAGAGCGGCCCCGGCTCGGCGGAGTGGCACATGCTCTACCGCTTCGCCGACGCCGAGACGCTGCGCCGATGGGAGGAGTCGCCGCAGCGGCACTGGTGGCTCAGTTCGGCGCAGGGCATCGTCGAGCACACCCGGGTCGAGCGGCGGACCGGGATCGAGGGCTGGTTCGACCCGCCGCTGGAGCACTCGGTGGAGCCGGTTGCGCCCGCGTCGCCGCCGAGGTGGAAGCAGGCGGTGACGATCTGGCTGGCGTTCTTTCCGCTGAGCCTCAGCGCCACCCTGCTGACCAGTCATTTTCTCGCCGCAGTGCCGTTGGCGGCGCGGGTGCTGCTGATGACGCTCTGCCTGACCCCGCTGATGACCTATCTGGTGCTGCCCCGGATCACCCGGGCGCTGCACTGGTGGCTGCACGGCCAACCGGCGCCGTGGCGGGATTAAAGCATCCTTCTGGCGCTGCCACCGACGCTCTGCCGCATACCCGACAGCAACTTCCCGGTAAACCTGGTCCTACGCATAGAGTTACCGCGCTGTCGCTCTGTGCTGCGGAACGGGGGATGTCATGCCTCGACGGTGGGTCACCGCCCTGGCCTGTCTCGCGGCGCTGGTCGCGCTGGCCTGCGAGGGAGGCACCTCCGCGACACCCCGCCCCACCAAGAGCAACCCGCCGTCGAGCGGGCCGGGCGGCATCGCCGCGCTCGGCGACTCGATCAGCACCGGCTTCGCCTCCTGCCTGGTGCTCACCGCCTGCGAGCGCAACTCCTGGTCGACCGGGGACGGCCTGCGGGTGCAGAGCCACTACCGGCGGCTACTCGAACAGAATTCGGCCATCCGCGACCGCACGTACAACCACGCCCGCTCCGGCGCCCGCGCGGACGCCCTGGAGGGTCAGGCCAAGGCAGCGGTACGCGACCGCCCCGACTACGTCACGGTGCTGATCGGCGCCAACGACGTCTGCCGGGGCGGGGTGGACGCGATGACGCCGGTGGCCCAGTTCCGGGCCGACGTGGACCGGGGCCTCCGGGTGTTACGGACCGGCCGACCGAAGGCCCGGGTGCTGGTGGTGAGCATTCCCGACCTGTACCGGCTCTGGGAGGTCGGGCACGACGACGCACGGGCGGTACGCGTGTGGCGACGGGGCATCTGCCCGGCCCTGCTGGCCGAGGCGATCTCGACGGCGCCCGCCGACCGGGCGCGCCGGGCCGCCGTCCGGGACCGGATCGACGCGTACAACGCCGAGTTGGTGGCGGCCTGCCGGGCGTACGGCTCACGCTGCCGGCACGACGGCGGCGCGGTGCACAAGGTCCGGTTCACCCTGGACCTGCTCAACCCGTTGGACTGGTTCCACCCCAACGCCACCGGCCAGGGCCGGATCGCCGAGGTGACCTGGCGCGCCTCCGGCCTGGCCAACTGACCGTCCCGCAGAGGGCCGTCAGGGTTGGCGGGGCTCCGGGACGGCGGTGCCTCGTGCGCGGTAGAGCGCCCGGGAACGTTGCGCGAGGTCCTTCGTAGCCGACGAGTTGGCCCAGGTGCCGAGCACGATGGCCGCGCCCGGGACGATCTTGGCGACGATCCGCTTGGCGGCCCGGACACCGGCCATCTGGGCCAGCCGCACGCCGAGTTGCAGCATCACCCGACCGAGCGGGCGCTGGCCGCCCAGGCCGAAGAGCGCGTCGGCGCGTTCCCGGCCGGCAGCCACGCCGAGCGCCAGTCGGGCGCTCTCGGCGACCTTGTGCACTCGCTGGAGCACCAGCAGGTCGGTGGCCCGGTCACTGTGCAGCGGGTCGACGTCGTACGCGGCGGCGATGTGCAGCACCATCCGTGCCTGGGTCCAGGCCAGCACGCCCACGTCGATCACGGCGCCGGGCAGCCCGGCCGCTCCGGAGACCGCGCCGGACAGACGGGCCAGGTTGATGAACTTACGGGCCGCCTGGTCGGCCAGGACGTCGGCCGACACCCCGGGCTGCTCGGATCGGGCCCGGCCGGCCCACTGCACGGCTTCCGGCCCGAGTCGGCGCACCGCCTCCAGGGCGAGGTGCTCCGGGGCGTACTGCGGGTCGTCGCGCATCCGGTCCCAGAGCCGGGCCGGCGGACCCTCGGGGGCGTCCGTCGGCCCGGCTGGCGGGTTGGCGGACGGTTGGGGAGCGGGGGCGGGTGGGGTGTCGTTCACCGGGTCTCCCCAGGGTGGGAACGGCGGACAGGGTGGCCGATGAAGCGTGTCAGCGGCGGCGGTTGGACAGCCGGGCCGCCAACCCCTTGAGCTTCTGCTGGTTGCCGGGCTTGGCCATCTCCCGACGACCTCGCTCGACCAGCTGCTGCCCCTTTGGTGATCTCAGGAACGTGGTGATTCGCTGCATCAGTGACATGGCGTCCTCCTGTCGATGATCCCTCTGTTCATGTGTACCCCGAACCCGCAACACATGTACCCGGGATGCGACAGCCTCAACCCTGACCGTCCATAGTGGGCGGTACGTTACCGCCCCGCCGGCACGATGGCGTCGACGACCCTGGTGGCCCGCCACTCGTGCTGCTGGTAGTACTCGGGGTACGCGGAGACCTGCACCGCCTGGGCGGCGTCGGTGAGCCGCATGTGTTCCCAACCGGGCACCTTCTCCAGCGCGCTGAGGAACTGCCGCGTGGCGAACTCCGGGTCCATCAACCGACCCACCGGGCCCCAGCCGCTGCTGGAACGCTGCTGGAACAACCCGACGGAGTCGTGGTCCCAGCCGACGCCCTGGTGCGGGTAGTCCTGTGACTCGGGCAGCACGCCACTGGCCACGTTGTAGAGGTTGCTCTCCTGCATGGCGGTGGCGACCGCGATCACCAGGCCGCGGCGGGGCACCCCCATCTTGCGGCCCGCGCGGACGATCGCCTCGGCGTTCTCCATCTGGTCCTCGTCCAGCCCGGCGACGGGCGCCGGGTCGGTCGGGCGGGCCGGGGCGGCCTTGCGGGCCGCCGCAGTGGTGTCCGGGTCGCCGGGGGTCGCCGGAGCCGACGGGGCGGCAGCGGACATGGTCGGGGCAGCGGCACGATCGAGACCACGGGAGGCGGCGCTCTGCTGCTCGGCGCGCTGCGCCAGCTCGGAGCTGGCGAGCGGGCCACCTCGGTTCGCCGCACCGGGCTTCTCGTCGCAGACCTGCGCGACGGCGGCCAGACCGAGGCAGCAGACCACACCGGTGGCCAGCGCCAGGTGGGCCCGGCGTCGACCGGTCAGGTCCCGGACGTACGCCCGGAGCCGACTCGCGGCGGTTGTCCGTTCGGCTGAGGTGCCATCCTCCGTATCGGCGGTCGGGCTGCTCGGGGCATACGGGTCGTCGAGGGTGCCGTCGTCACGCATCAACCGAGGCTAGGCAGGGGCAAACCCTGATCACGCACGGTGATCACGTGGCGCTCGCCACAGATCGGGCCCATGCTGGTGGACGACCTGGGCCGGTCGACGCACCCGAGGAACGTACCTCGCGTACCGGATCAAGCTGGCGTCGCACGCGGACCGGGACGGACGCCGACAACGAAGGGCATTTGTCCACCAGCCATCACATGATCGACAAACTCGGCCTTTAGGCTGACTCGACCCTCCGCCGACTGGTGGACCGGACCGGCCTGGCGGCGCAATCGGGTGATTGGTCCGGTCACACCCATCCCCCGGGCGACGGATCGCCCGACGCAGGAATGCACCAGGATGGCGGGTACGTTGCCCGAACGGGTGCCCTCCGTCGCGACGGCACCCGGCAGGCACATTTCAGGGAGGTCCGCACCGGTGCTCGACCCACACGAGCTCTACCAGCTCACCGAAGATCTGCCCGACCTCGGGCAACCGGTCCTGATCCAGGCCCTCACCGGGTTCGTGGACGCCGGCAACGCCAGCCGGCTGGCGCGCGAGCAGCTGCTCACCTCGCTGGAGGGACGGCCGATCGCCACCTTCGACGTCGACCAGCTCTTCGACTACCGGTCACGACGACCGGTGATGACCTTCGTCGAGGACCACTGGGAGAGCGTCGACGCGCCCAAGCTGGAGCTGCACCTCCTACAGGACGACGACGAAACCTCGTTCCTGCTGCTCACCGGCCCCGAGCCGGACCTGCAGTGGGAGCGATTCGTGGCCGCCGTCGCCGGGCTGGCCGCCCGCCTGGACGTTCGGCTCACCGTGGGGCTCAACTCGATCCCGATGGCGGTGCCGCACACCCGGCCGACCGGGGTGACCGCGCACGCGACCCGTCCCGAACTGATCGGCGGGTACGAGCCCTGGCTGCAACGCGTCCAGGTGCCCGGAAGCGTCGGTCACCTGTTGGAGTTCCGCCTCGGCGAGCAGGGCCGCGACGCGCTGGGCTTCGCCGCCCACGTGCCGCACTACGTGGCGCAGACCGAGTACCCGGCCGCCGCCGAGGTGCTGCTCAGCTCGGTGTCACGCAGCACCGGGCTGCTGTTGCCCGGCGACGGGCTGCGCTCGGCCGCCGAGGTGGTGCGGGTGGAGATCGACCGCCAGGTCGCCCAGACCGAGGACGCCGCAGCCCTGGTCCAGGCCCTGGAGGAGCAGTACGACGCGTTCGCCCGAGGTCGGGGCGAGAAGAGTCTGCTCGCCCCGGACGCCGGGCCGCTGCCCACGGCCGACGAACTCGGCGCGGAGCTGGAGCGGTTCCTGGCCGAACAGACGCGACCCGGCGACACCCCGGGCAGCTGACCGGGCGTACCGGGGACGGATGCGGCAGGCTGGGGGCATGCGCCTGGCGACCTGGAACGTCAACTCGGTGAAGGCCCGCCTCCCCCGACTGCTGGAGTGGCTGGCCGACACCGGGCCGGACGTCGTCTGCCTGCAAGAGACGAAATGCCCGGACGGCGCCTTCCCGGTGAGCGAGGTGGGCGCGCTGGGCTACACCGTGGCCAGCCACAGCGACGGCCGGTGGAACGGCGTCGCCATCCTGTCCCGGGTCGGGCTGGACGACGTCCGGGTCGGGTTCGCGGGGGAGCCCGGCTTCCCCGACCCGGAGGCCCGCGCCATCTCCGCCACCTGCGGCGGGGTGCGGGTCTGGTCGGTGTACGTGCCCAACGGGCGGACGCCGGAAGACCCGCACTACGCGTACAAGTTGGCCTGGTTCGCAGCGCTGCGCGACGCGTTGGACGCGGAGCTGGCCGGCGGAATCCCGCTGGCGGTCTGCGGCGACTTCAACGTCGCCCCGACCGACGCCGACGTCTGGGACCCGGCGGTCTTCACCCACTCCACGCACGTCACCCCCGCCGAGCGGGCGGCCCTCGCCGCGCTGCGCGACCTGGGCCTCAGCGACGTCGTACCCACCCCGATGAAGGGGCCACACCCCTTCACCTACTGGGACTACCGGGCCGGGATGTTCCACCAGAACAAGGGCATGCGAATCGACCTGGTGTACGCGTCCGCGCCGTTCGCTCGGACGGTCAAGTCGGCGTACGTGGACCGGGAGGCCCGTAAGGGCAAAGGCCCCTCCGACCATGCGCCGATCGTGGTCGACGCGGAACTGGTGCCGGTGGTCGAGGCGTTCTGAACCCGCTCTGTCGTTCTGGTGCGGTGCAGGGTGGCTAGGGTGGGCAGATGGCAGTCGTGAAGATCAACGCAATCGAGGTCCCACCCGGCAGCGGCGCGGAGTTGGAGAAGCGGTTCGCCGCCCGAGCCGGCACGGTGGAAAACTCCCCCGGCTTCCTCGGCTTCGAACTGCTCCGTCCGGTGGCCGGAGAGACCCGCTACTTCGTGTACACGAAGTGGGAGAGCGAGGAGGCGTACCAGGCGTGGGCCGCCGGCCCGTCGCGCGCGGCCCACGCGACCGCCCCCGGCGAGAAGCCACGTCCCCCGGTCTCCAGCGGTGCCAGCCTCCTGGAGTTCGAGGTGGCGCTGCACGTGCCCCAGCCCTAGCCGGTGTCTCCAGGGTCGAGGATCCCGCACCGCGGCCAATGGCGGGAATCGGTTCAATCCCGACTTCTCCGCTGATAGCTTCGGGATGGCCAGTGCGGTAGCCGGCCACCGGTCGCCCCTGCCGTGACGAGCCGTGGCACCGGCCGTCCCGGGGCGTTGCGAGGGGATTTCCGGCCATGTTCGACGGGTTCGAGGAATTCGACATCGACACCTCCGGCGCGACGATCCACGGACGCCGCGGCGGAAGCGGGCCTCCCGTTCTGCTCCTGCACGGCATCCCCGAGACGCATCTCATGTGGCATCACATCGCGCCACAGCTTGCCGAGAACTTCACAGTCGTCGCCACCGACCTGCGCGGCTGGGGCGACAGCGGCACACCGCCGAGCACCGCGGATCACGAGCCGTACAGCATGCGAGCCATCGCCCGCGACCAGGTCGAGGTGATGCGGAGTCTGGGCCACGAGCAGTTCCGACTCGTCGGCCACGACCGCGGAGCCCGCTGCGCGTACCGTCTCGCGCTGGACGAACCCGACGCTGTCACCCGGCTCGCCGTCATGGACGTCGTTCCCATCGGCGACGTCTACAACCGCGCCGACAAGACGTTCAGCCTCTCCTACTGGGTCTGGTCCTTCCTGGCGGCGCCGGCGCCGGTGCCCGAACGGTTCATCGACGCGGCTCCCGCGGTGCTCGTCGACTTCATGCTCGACACCTGGCCCGAGGTGAAGGACGCCTTCCCGCCCGAGGTGCGGGCGGCGTACGTCAGGCAGTTCAGCGACCCCGCGACGGTCCACGCGATCTGCGAGGAGTTCCGCGCGGCCGCGACGTTGGACTACCAGCAGGACGAGGCGGATCGAGGTCACCGGAAGATCGCCTGCCCGGTGCTGTTCCTCTGGAGTCAACACGGCCAGGTCGCGAAGCTCTACGACGACCCGCTCGCGATCTGGCGGGAGTGGGCCGATGACGTGCGCGGCGAGCCGGTCCCGGTGGGGCACTTCATTCCGGAAGAGGCGCCGGAGCAGACCCTCCGGCAACTCCTGGACTTCCTGAGCTGACGCCGGGCCTGCGGACTCCGCCGGTTGATCCACTCCAGATCGGCGACATCGGGGTGTCCGAGTCGGCGGGACACCCCCACATCGCCGACACCGTGTGGATCATGCGGGGTCGACGGTCGGGCGGGGTCGACGGTCGGGCGGGCTCGACGGCCGGGCGGGCTCGACGGCCGGGCGGGCTCGACGGCCGGGCGTGGTCGCGTCAGGGTTTGCGGGAGGACTGCAGGGTGGCGAAGGCGATGACGTTGTCGGCGTAGCCGGTGCGGCCACCGATGAACTGCCCGCCGCAGGTGATCAGCCGCAGCCCGGGCGGCCCGTCGTGGCCGTAGATCCGCTCGGCGGGTAGTTGGTCCTTCGGGAAGTGCTCGACGGTGTCGACCCGGAACACCACCACCGACTCGTCCGCCCGGGCCACTTCGATCAGGTCGCCGGGGTGCAGCTTGCCCAGGTCGTAGAAGACCGACGGGCCGGTCTTGGTGTCCACGTGCCCGACGATCACCGCCGGGCCAGGCTCACCCGGCGTCGGCCCACGGTCATACCAGCCGGTCTCGTTGTGCCGTTCCAGCGGCGGTACGGCGATCGAGCCGTCCCGTGCCTGCCCGACGGGCGCCACCGGCGCGCTGACCTTGATCGCCGGGACCGAGAGGCGCACCGGCCGGCTCGCCGACAACCCGACCGACTCGCTGCGGGCCGGCCGGTCACCGCCGGCCGGGGCCAGGTCGAACGGGCCGACCGAGCGACCCAGCCCCGCCCCGGTCGCGAAGACCCCGGCCAGCACCAGCACCACGGCCAGCGGCACCGACCAGGGGCTGCGGCCGGGCGGACGGCTACGCCGAGGCGTCACGGCGGTCGGCGGGCGAGCAGCCACCGCCGGGCGCTCGGAGACCCGCGGCCGGTCGTCCGGCGACCAGCGGTCGTCCGCCGGTGGGCGGTCGTCCGGCGACCAGCGGTCGTCCGCCGGCGGGCGGTCGTCCGGCGACCAGCGGTCGTCCATCCGTGGGCGATCGGAGACCGGCGGGCGGGCACCAGCGGGCGGGCGAGCACCAGGCGGAGGCGAGGAGCGGGACGGGCGGGGCTGGCGGGAACCGGCCGGCGGCGACGGGCGGAAGATCTCCATGACGGGTTCAGTGCCGCGCAGCGCCACGGACGGGACGTGGCCGGCGCAGCGCCACCACGGCGACGATCAACCCGGTGATGGTCAGCGCCGCGCCGCCGGGCAGCAGCAGGTTGTCGGTCATCCCGCCGGCGCCCCCACCGAAGCCGGTGGCCGGACCACGACTGGGCTGGGCCGGGATCTTCTTGACCACCTGGAGCATGGTTGACGCGGTCTCGCCGTCGCGGCACTCCAGCTTGACCCGGTAATTGCCGGGACGCGTGCGTTCGCGCACCATCGGCGCGGCGGTGAGCACCCCGCGCTGCGGCTGCACCCCGACCGCGCCGAAAGCGTCGGAGACGACGGTGGCGCCCACCAAGTTGTCCCGACAACTGGCCCGGATCCCGACCAGATAGCCGGGCTGCACCGTGCTGGGGCTCACCTCGACGAAGACGTCCACGGGCGGCGCCGGTTGGGGCGCCGTGCCACCGGGGGGACCTTCGGGCTGCGGCGCGGGCGCGGCAACGACGTGCTCAAGGGTGCCGGGCGTCGAACGCACGACACCGCCGGATGGCAACGCTGCCACCGGCGCGGCAAACGCGGGGGCGGCGGCCAGCAGGGGAACGGTGAGCATGGTCACCACCGACAGGATCACGCCGCTGCGGGTCACTGTCACGATGCCCCCTCTCGACGCCGTGCGGCCGAGTCGGGCAGTGGAGCAACCGACCTGCCGTACCAGTTGGATCCTCTCATTTCCGGTCGCACATCACATCCGATTCGCTGGCGGCGTCGCGTACGCTCGGGTCGCTGTGACCGCCATCGACCATGACCCCGCCGTCCCGCCCGCGAGCTGGACGATCCGCACGTTCCACCCCCGACGGGGTCGGATGAGCGACCGGCAGACCGACGCGCTGAACCGGCTCTGGCCCGCGTACGGCCTGGATGTGCCGGACGGACCGGTCGTGCCCGTCGACCTGGCCGACCTGTTCGGTCGCCGGGCGCCGGTGGTGTTGGAGATCGGTTCGGGCATGGGCGACAGCACCGCGGCGATGGCTGCTGCCGACCCGGATCGAGATTATCTGGCGGTCGAGGTGCACACGCCGGGAATCGCCAACCTGCTCGACCTGGTGGACCGGCACGGCCTGAGGAATGTGCGGGTGGGCCAGGGCGACGCGTTGTCCCTGGTCAGCGGCTTGCCCGAAGATTCGCTGGACGCTGTGCACGTGTTCTTTCCAGACCCGTGGCCGAAGGCCCGGCACCACAAGCGGCGGATCATCCAGCCGGGGCACGTGGCGCTGCTGCGGTCCCGGTTGCGGCCCGGCGGCACGCTGCACTGCGCGACCGACTGGGCCGAGTACGCCGAGGCGATGCGGGAGACCCTGGAGGCGGACCCGGGGCTGGTGGACGCGTACGGCGGCTTCGCGCCGCGTCCGGCGCACCGCCCGGTGACGAAGTTCGAGCGGCGGGCGATCACGGCCGGCCGTCCGGTCGTCGACCTGCTCTACCGCCGACGGTGACCAGCGCGGCGTCCGGGACACCCGGACAGCGGTCCGGCGGGGCGTCCGGTCCGGCCGGATGGCGGTCCGGGACACCCGATCGGGAGTCCGGCGGCGGCCGGGTTGGCGCGCGGGGGCATGATCCAGGCACCATGGACAGGCTATGACGCTCACCGCCGCGCTGCCGACAAGCGCCGACCCCGACACCCTCTTCGACGCGTTCGCCAGTTGGGCGAAGGAGCGCGGCCTCGACCTCTACCCCCATCAGGAGGAGGCGGTCATCGAGATCGTCTCCGGCGCCAACCTGATCATGAACACACCCACCGGCTCGGGTAAGAGCCTGGTGGCGATCGCCGCGCACTTCGCGGCCCTCGCAGACAGCCGGACGACCTTCTACACCGCGCCGATCAAGGCGCTGGTGTCGGAGAAGTTCTTCGCTCTCTGCGAGGTCTTCGGCGCCGAGAACGTCGGCATGCTCACCGGTGACGCCAGCGTCAACGCCGATGCCCCGATCATCTGCTGCACCGCGGAGATCCTGGCCAACCTGGCGCTGCGCGAGGGCGCGAAGGCCGACGTCGGTCAGGTGGTCATGGACGAGTTCCACTTCTACGCCGAACCCGACCGGGGTTGGGCCTGGCAGGTGCCGATCATCGAGCTGCCGCAGGCCCAGTTCATCCTGATGTCCGCCACCCTGGGGGACACGACCCGGTTCGTCGACGACCTGACCCGGCGTACCGGGCGGCCGACCGCCGTCGTGCGCTCGGCGGAGCGGCCGGTTCCGCTGATCTTCTCGTACGCGATGACGCCGATGCACGAGACGCTCGAGGAACTGCTGGAGACCAAGCAGGCCCCGGTGTACGTGGTGCACTTCACCCAGGCCGCCGCGCTGGAACGCGCCCAGGCGCTGATGAGCGTCAACGTCTCCAGCCGCGCCGAGAAGGACATGATCGCCGAGGCGATCGGTGGTTTCCGGTTCACGTCCGGCTTCGGCAAGACGCTGTCCCGGCTGGTCCGGCACGGCATCGGCGTGCACCACGCCGGCATGCTGCCCAAGTACCGCCGACTGGTCGAAACCCTCGCCCAGGCCGGCCTCCTGAAGGTCATCTGCGGCACCGACACCCTCGGCGTCGGCATCAACGTGCCGATCCGCACCGTGCTGTTCACCGGCCTGTCCAAGTACGACGGGGTCCGTACCCGGCTGCTCAAGAACCGGGAGTTCCACCAGATCGCCGGGCGGGCCGGGCGGGCCGGTTACGACACCATCGGTCGGGTCGTGGTGCAGGCCCCCGAGCACGTCATCGACAACGAGAAGGCCCTCGCCAAGGCCGGCGACGACCCGAAGAAGCGCCGCAAGGTGGTCCGCAAGAAGCCGCCGGAGGGTTCGATCGGCTGGGGCCAGCCCACCTTCGACCGGTTGGTCGATGCCGAGCCGGAGCCGCTGACCTCCAGCTTCCAGGTCAGCCACTCGATGCTGCTCAACGTCATCGGCCGGCCCGGTGACGCCTTCACCGCGATGCGGCATCTGCTCACCGACAACCACGAGGAGCCCGCTGCCCAGCGCCGGCACATCCGCCGGGCCATCGCCATCTACCGGGCGCTGCGCGCCGGCGGGGTGGTCGAGGAGCTGCCCGAGCCGGACGAGACCGGCCGACGGATCCGGCTCACCGTCGACCTCCAGCTCGACTTCGCCCTCAACCAGCCGCTCTCGCCTCTGGCCCTGGCCACGATCGAGCTGCTCGACGCGGAGTCCCCGTCGTACGCGCTCGACGTGCTGAGCGTGGTCGAGTCGATCCTCGACGACCCCCGGCAAATCCTGTCCGCGCAGCAGTTCAAGGCGCGCGGCGAGGCGGTCGCCGCGATGAAGGCAGAGGGCATCGAGTACGAGGCACGCCTCGAACTGCTCGACGAGGTGACCCACCCGAAGCCCCTCGCGGAGTTGTTGGAGGCCGCGTACGAGATGTACCGGCAGGGCCACCCCTGGGTCGCCGACCACCAGCTCTCCCCCAAGGCCGTCGTCCGCGACATGTACGAGCGGGCCATGACCTTCACCGAGTACGTGCAGTTCTACGGACTGACCCGCTCGGAGGGCCTCGTCCTGCGCTACCTGGCCGACGCGTACAAGACGCTGCGGCAGACCGTGCCCGAGGACGCCAAGACCGAGGAGCTGATCGACCTCATCGAGTGGCTGGGTGAGCTGGTCCGCCAGGTCGATTCCAGCCTCATCGACGAGTGGGAGCGGCTGCGCAACCCGTCCGACGTGGCCGAGGTCGCCCAGGCGCACGCCGCCCTGACCGACCGGCCGCCCGCGGTGACCCGCAACGCGCGGGCTTTCCGGGTCCTGGTGCGCAACGCGCTGTTCCGCCGAGTGGAGCTGGCCGCGCTGCGCCGCTGGGACCTGCTCGCCGAGTTGGACGCCGAGGACGGCTGGGACTACGACGCGTGGGCCGACGCCTTGACGCCGTACTTCGAGGAGTACGACTCGATCGGCGTCGGGCCGGACGCCCGCGGGCCGGCACTGCTCATGATCGAGCAGGGACGGGAGCGGTGGACCGTCCGGCAGAGCTTCGACGACCCCAACGGCGACCACGACTGGGGCATCAGCGCCGAGATCGACCTGGTGGCCTCCGACGAGGTCGGCGCCGCGGTCGTCCGGATCACGGACGTCGGCCAGCTCTGACGCCCGCCATCACCCAACCTGGGCGGCAGCCTTGATCCGGCGCACCGCCTCAGCGGCACCCTCGTTCCAGGGGGTGCCGTGGCCGGGGAGGATCCACGTCGCCCGCAGGTCCTCGATGCGGGCCAGCGAGGCGAGTGCCAGGGCCTGGTCGTCGGTGAACGGCGCCGGCTGCGGGCCCGACCGGCCGGTCAGCACGTGTCGGGTGGTGAGCGCGTCGCCGACGAACACGGCGTCGGCGATCGGCACGTGCACGGCGATACTGCCCGGCGAGTGGCCGGGCATCCCGATGACGCGCGGAGCGCCGGGCAGGTCGAGCACCTGACCGTCCCGCACGGTGATCACCTCGCTGAGGTAGGTCGTGCGCAGCCCACCCTTGCGGCTCGCGTACATCAAGAAGCTGGCAACGGCACCCACCTTGAAGGTCCCGAAGGGCGCCTTGGACTTGACCTCGCCGCGGGCTCGGGCGGCGTCCGCCTCGTGCACGTAGACCGGTACGCCGTGGTCGCGCCGGAGCCGCTCGGCGAAGCCGATGTGGTCGGTGTCGCCGTGGGTGAGGATCAGACCTCGGACGTCGGCGAGCGAGCGACCCATGGCGGACAGCTCCGCCAGCAGCTCCGGCCAGTGACCGGCGAGGCCGGCGTCCACGACGGTCACGCCCTCGTCGGTCTCGACGAGGTACGCGGCGACGATGTCGTTGCCGATGCGGTGCAGGTGCGGCCCGAGCTTCATGGCTTCCTCCGAGGTGATGTCGTTCTCTGATAGCTACGATACATAGCCATGATGCCTAAGGACCATAGCTATGATGGGTGACGAACGTCGCCACCCCGGAAGGAACGCCGCATGCCGACTCCAGACCGGACGTCCCTCGCCGACATCGTCGCGGCCGCCCGCCAGATCCTGGAGTCCGAAGGGCTTCCGGGCCTGACCATGCAGGCGGTCGCCCAGCGGGTCGGCGTCCGCGCCCCCTCGCTGTACAAACGGGTCCGCAACCGCGACGACCTCATCCGGCTCGTCACCGAAGCAGCCGTGCACGACCTCGGCGAGCAGCTCAGCGCCGTAGCCGGCAGCGGCGATCCGGGCCGAGACCTCGCCGAGCTGGCTCACGCCTTCCGCGCGTTCGCCCACGCCCAACCTGCGGGCTACCACCTGATCTTCGCCACCGGCCCCGCAGACACCAGGCCCAGCCTCGACCTCCTCACCCGAGCGAGCGCCCCCGCCCTGCGCCTCGCCGCGGAACTCGCCGGCCCCGAGCACGCCCTGTCGGCCGCGCGCATGCTCACCGCCTGGGCAAACGGCTTCATCAGCATGGAACTGGCGGGCGCCTTCAACCTCGGCGGCGACCTCGACGAGGCCTTCGCGTTCGGCATCGACCGCCTGACCGCCGCCCTGACGACCCTGGACCCGCCCCGACCGTCGCCCGACACCGGCCGTACGCCTCGGACGACACCGCCGAGGCGCGGACGACAACCTCGACCCACGGAGTGAGTGCCGGCCGAGTGAATGCCGGCCGAGTGATCGCCGGCCGGCAGCTCAGGCCCTCCGGAAACCGCACATCTCCGGACCCCAGATTCGCTGGGCGATGTCAGACCCGTCGATTAGAATGTATGTACTAATCGAGTTCCTGACCTGGGAGGACGCTCGTGACAGTGCCCGCCTCCACGCCCCTCACCCCCTACGCCACACTGCTCGGTTTCACCCGCTACGTCGACCGCACCGGCCCCACCAAGGCGACCTTCGTGGGCGGGCTGCGCAAGCAGCGCGCCAGTAGGTCCGGCTTCAACCCGCACGGCCAGTTCGTCAAGGCGCTCAAGGCCGACATCGCCTTCCACACCGGCGGCACGCACCTGACCGGGGTGGTCGACGTGGTCAAGCCACGATGGCGCCCGCTCTACCAGGCGCTCGTCCCCGGCGCCACGGCCTGGCTGCACTCCCTCGGCGATCCGGCAGCCGTCGACCTCGCCCAGACCCGCGATGCCCTGGCGATGCTGGGTGACCTACCGGTCAAGATCAACCCCCACTTCGGCGTACGCCACGCCGACGGCCGCGCCGAAGCGATCCGCCTGCACTTCGACGAGACCCCACCGAGCGAGGAGTCGGTGCTCGCCACCCTGCACCTGATGGCCCGACACATGGACGCGGTCCTACCGCACGCCGAGCCGATCCTGGTCGACATCCGTCGCGGCCAGGCCCACCGCATGCCCAACGACGCCAAGCCCGACCAGATCGAACGCTGGCTGTCCGGCGAAGCCGCCGCCTTCCGCGCCATCTGGTCCACCGCCGCCTAACCACCCCCGACAACCCCCACTGCCCCCGCACCACCCCGCCTGCCGCGCCCGTCCGTCCGTCTGGGTGCCGGGCAAGATCACGCTTGATCCAGGATGTAGTGGCCTCGCCTTCTCGGGAGGCCACTACATCCATGTTCGAGCGCGATCATGGGGACAACGGTGTGTACCGGCGGCGCAGCCTGGTCGGCGGTTATCCACAGGGGCGGCGTGGCGCCGGGGTGATCGGTCAGCCTGGAGCGCATGCCGAAAGCTCCTCGACGGCCGCCGCAGTTGCGCGGTCGAGTCTTCCGTGGCTCGATCGCCATCTCGCGCGGTCTGCTGACCCGTAACGACCTGCGCAGCTCCGCGTGGCAGCCGCTCTTCCGGGACGTCTACGCCGATGCCCAGGTCAGAATCACACACAGGATCAGGTGCGCCGCCGTCGGTCGCTGGTTGATCCCACCCGGAGCGGCCATCGCGGGGCGCTCGGCGGCGGCGTTCTACGGCAGCACGACGCCCGCTCCGAGCGACCCGGTCGACATACTGGTCTCCAGCGGCACCCGGATCGGGCCTGCCACCGGCCTTCGGATCCACCACGGGGAGGTCGATGCCGGCGACACGCTGCACAAGGCAGGGCTCAGGGTGACCAGCCCGGCGCGGACCTGCTGGGATCTCGCCCGTTGGCTCGACGTGGTCGAAGCGGTGGTCGTCATCGACACCATGCTGGCCAGCCGTCACACCGACGTGTCCGCCTTACGCGAGTACGCGTTGAGCCGGGCCGGTCGGCGGGGCTGGCGGTCCCTGCTCCGTGCGGTCGACCTGGCCGATGCGGGCGCCGAGTCACCCCAGGAGTCCCGCACACGGGTGCGACTGGTGCTCGCCGGCCTGCCCAGGCCCCAAACGCAGTGGGTCGTAGCCGACCAGGGCCGGTTCGTGGCCCGGCTTGACCTGGCCTGGCCGGAACTCAAGGTCGCGGTGGAATATGACGGGCTCTGGCACAACGACCCCGAGCAACTCCATCGGGACCGCCGACGGCTCAACCGACTGCTCGGTGGCGAGTGGATCGTCCTGCACGTGACCGCCAAGCGCCTCCGGGATGACTTCGACGGCTTCCTCGTCGAGGTCAGGGCCGCCCTACGAGCCCGATCGCACTCGCCCTCACGCCAATGATCACCCTTCAAGCGACCGTCGCGCTCCAGCGACGACCGTCCCAAGCGGCATCGCGCTCCAGAGACCGCCCCCCAGTCGGTGATCGCGCTCGAACATGGAAGTAGTGGCCTCCCCATCGAGGGAAGCCACTACTTCCTGGATCGAGCGCGATCATGTCCCGGCACGCAGCGCACGCGCGCGGGCAGGCGCGGCGGGGGCTTGTCAGGCGGCCGGGAGGTACTTGCTCAGGTCGTCGAGGATCTTGTTGGCGGCGCCGACACCGATGCCGGTCATCCAGACCTCGTCGGCAACGGGGTACGCCTTGCCGGCCTTGACGGCGCTGAGGCCCTTCCAGAGGGTCCCGCCGGCTACCTTGGTCTGCTCGGCGGCGGCCTTGTCGCCGTACGCGGTCACGAAGATGACGTCACCGTCGACCTCGTTGATCCGCTCGGGGCTGACCAGGTCGAAGCGCTTGTCCTCCTTGTTGGCGAGGAGCTGCCGCTCGGGGCGACCCAGCCCGGTGTCGCCGATGACGATGCCGGAGAAGGAGTCCGGGCCGTACACCCGGATGTTGCCGGGCAGGAACCGCACGATCGACACCTTGCGTGCGGCGGCGTCGCCGAGGGTGGCGCCGAAGTCCTTGGCCCGCTTCTCGTACGCGCCGAGCAGGTCCTTGGCCTGCTGCTCGCGGCCGAGCGCCTTGCCGTCGAGGAGGAAGTTCTCCTTCCAGGTGATGCCCACCTTGTCGGTGAACACGGTCGGCGCGATGGCGGCAAGCTCGTCGTAGAACTTCTCCTGGCGGAACTTGCTGCCGAGGATGAGGTCCGGCTTCAGGGCGTTGATCGCCTCCAGGTCGGGTTCGGCGAGCACCCCGACCTCCTTGATGCCGGCGAGCTTGTCCGCGCCGAAGTAGGTCGGCCAGCTCTTGGCCTCACCGGCGGTGGCGGCGCCGACGGGCGTGACGCCCAGCGAGAGCGCGGTGTCGATCTTGTCGGTGTCGAGCACGACGACGCGCTTGGGCTCCGCCGGGACCTTGGTGGTGCCCATGGCGTGGGTGATCTCCCGGGTCTCCCCGGTGGTGGAGCCGGCGACCGGGTCGCTCTCACCGCAGGCGGTGAGGCCGACGCCGAGGGCGACGGCCGCGGCGAGAGCGGCGACGAGACGACGCATCAGAGTCCTTTCGAGGGGTACGAGCCGGTGAGCGGGGTGGCCGCGTCACCGGTGGCGGGTCGGGCGTCCGGCACGGACGCCGTCGACGAGTCGGAGTCACCCACGGCAGCCGGGCCACCAGCGCCAGCCGAGCCACCAGCAACGGCAACCGGGGCGGCAGCCGGGGCGGAGTTGCCCCCCGTGTACGCGGGCACCACCAGCGGCGCGCCGGTCACCGGGCAGGGCACGACGACGCAGGCCAGTCCGAAGACGTCGCGGACCAGGTCGGCGGTGAGGATCTCCCGCGGTGGTCCGGCGGCCACCACGGCACCGTCGCGCATCGCGACCAGGTGGTCGGCGTAGCGGGCGGCCTGGTTCAGATCGTGCAGCACGGCGACGACGGTGCGGCCCCGCTCGACGCGCAGTCGGTGCAGGAGGTCCAGCACCTCCACCTGGTGGGCCAGGTCGAGGAAGGTGGTCGGCTCGTCCAGCAGCAGGGCGTCGGTGTCCTGGGCGAGCGTCATCGCGATCCACACCCGCTGCCGCTGACCGCCGGAGAGGCTGTCCACCGGTCGGTCGGCCAGGTCGGTCACGTCGGCCAGGGCCATCGCCTGGTCCACCGCCGTGCCGTCCTCCGATGACCACTGCCGCCACCACCGCTGGTAGGGCTGCCGGCCGCGGCCGACCAGGTCTGCCACGGTGACGCCCTCGGGCACCAGCGGGCTCTGCGGCAGGACGCCGAGCCGGCGGGCGACCTCCCGGGTCGGCAGGTCGCGGATCGAGGTGCCGTCCAGCAGCACCGTGCCCCGGCGCGGGGTGAGCAGCCGGGCCATCGTGCGCAGCAGGGTGGACTTGCCGCACGCGTTCGGCCCGACGATCACGGTGAACGCGTCGGTCGGCAGGTCCAGGTCGAGACCGTCGAGCACGGTCCGCTCGTCGTAGCCGGCGACCAGGTCGCGGGTGGAGAGCATCACAGAACTCCTTGAAGGCGTCACGACGACCGCCGCCGGCCGCGCAGCAGCAGGAAGATCAGGTACGGGCCGCCGATCGCGGCGGTCAGTACGCCGGCGGGCAGTTGGGTGGGTGCGAGCAGCCGTCGGCCGGCCAGGTCCGCGAGCACCAGCAGCAGAGCGCCGAGCAGCGCCGAGCAGACCAGCGGTGGCCGTTCGGTCCGTACCAACCGACGGGCCACCTGGGGGGCGACCAGCGCCACGAAGTCGACGGCGCCGACCTGGGCGGTGACCATCGCGGCGACGAGGACGCCGGTGCCGGCCAGACCGATTCGGCGGGCCACCGGCCGCAGCCCGACGCCTCGGGCGGTGTCGTCGTCCAGGGCGGTGCTGTTCAGCGCCCAACCGGCCCAGGCCAACACCGGCAGCAGCACCAGCAGGGTGCCGGCGATCCAGGCGGCCTCGGTCCAGCCCTTGCCGGCCAGGGTGCCGATCAGCCAGATCTGCGCACGCAGCCCGTCGATCGGGTCGGCGGTGAGCATGACCACCTCGGTGAGCGCCCGGAAGGCGAAGGCGACCGCCACGCCGGCGAGCACGAACCGCTGTGCCGCCAGCCCGTGCCGGGCGCCGAGGGCGAACAGCAGCACCGCCGCGAGCAGCCCGCCCACCAGTGCGGTGGGTGCCACCAGCACGGCGGCCATTCCGCTGGTCAGGGCCACGGTGGCGGCGAGGCCGGCACCCTGGGTGATGCCGATGACGTCCGGGCTGGCGAGCGGGTTGCGGGCCACACTCTGGATCAGCGTGCCGGCCACGCCGAAGGCCGCACCGGCCGCCGCCGCCAACACGACCCGCGGCAACCGAAGATCAAAGACAACCAGGTCGTACGGGGTGCCGGCACCGGAGAGGGCGCGCAGCACGTCGGCCGGAGCGACGTACGGGGTGCCCAGCGAGAGGCTGAGCACGACGGCCAGGACGAGCAGCACGGTCAGCGCGGCGGCCACCAGCACGGCGCGGCGTCGGATCAGCAGGCTGACCGGGCCGATGCGCAGCAGCGACCGGCCGGGCAGCGGGGCCTGGCCGGGCAGCGGGGCCTGGCCGGGCAGCGGGGCCTGGCCGCCGCCAGACGAGGCGGTAGGCACCGAGGCCGACGAACCAGCAGCACCGGACAAGCCAGCCGCGCCGGACGAACCAGCAGCGCCGGACAAGCCAGCCGCGCCGGACAAGCCAGCCGCGCCGGACGAACCAGCAACGTCGGACAGACCAGCCGGGTCGGAGGGACCAGCCGGGTCGGAGGGACGGTGTGCGGTGGTCACGCGGTCACCACCCGGGCTCGGCGGACGAGGACGGCCAGCAGCGGCGCACCGATCAGGGCGGTGACGATCCCGGCGGGTATCTCGCCGGGCGGGGCGACGAGCCGGCCGACGACGTCGGCGCCGAGCAGGAGCGCCGGTCCGAGCAGGGCGGAGACGGCGAGGGTCCAGCGGTGGTCCGCGCCGACCAGGGCACGCGCCAGGTGCGGCACGGCCAGTCCGACGAAGGCGACCGGCCCGGCCGCCGCCACCGCCGCACCGGTCAGCAGCACAGCGGCGAGGCCGCCCCCGAGGCGGACCAGGCCGATCCGGTGGCCGAGGCCGCGGGCCACGTCGTCGCCGAGCGCCAGCGCGTCCAGGCCCCGGGCCACCAGGGCGGCCAGCACGAGCCCGGCGAGGACGAAGGGCAACACCTGCGCGGTGACCGACAGGTCGCGGCCGGCCAGCCCGCCGACCACCCAGAACCGGTACTCCTCGAAGGTGCGGGCGTCGATGCTGAGCAGCGCGTACACCCCGGAGGCCAGGCTGGCGTCGAGCGCCGCGCCGACCAGCGCGAGGGTCACCGGGCTGGCGCCCTCGCGGGCTCGGGTGGCGATGGCGAAGACCAGCAGCCCGGCGATGAGGGCCCCGGCGATGCCGAACCAGACGTACCCGGCGAGCGTGCCGATGCCGAACACGGAGATGGCGAGCACCACACCGAACGACGCGCCTGCGCTGATGCCGAGGATGCGGGGCTCGGCGAGGGGGTTGCGGGTGAGCGCCTGGAACAACACACCAGCTACGGCGAGGGCGAGACCGACGGCGAGACCGAGCGCGGTACGCGGCATCCGCAGCTCGCGGACGATGGTGCTCGCATCGCCGCCGTCCGGGGCGACGAGCGCGTGCCAGACCTGGTCGACGCCGAGTTGCCGGCTGCCGAGCGCGAAGCTGGCCAGCACGGCGAGCAGCAGCACCAGTGCGGCCCCGACGGTGACGGCCACCCGGCGACCGGTGCGGGTGCCGGACCGACTGCGGGCCGGGGTCGGCCGGGTGGCGAGGGTGGTCACGAGTCTCCTGCACGTTCGCGCTTAGGTTCGCCTTACCTTAGCCGACCCGCTGAGGGTCGCCTAACTTGCACTCGTCGATCCCGGAGGAGCTGACCAGGGCGGACGCCCGCACGCGGCGGGCAGCGCGCCTAGGGTGGGGACATGCGCTTCGACCAGCACACGGTCGTACTCCTGGTCCGGCCGGCGGACGTCCCGGAGCTGCCGCTCGACGCCGTCGACCGGTTGCAGGACGCCCACCTGGCCCATCAGGCGGGTCTGGTGGAGCAGGGCCTCGTGCTCGCGGCCGGCCCGTTCCTGCGTGCCGACGACGAGCGGCTGCGCGGTTTCGTGGTGCTCTCGGTGGACCCGGAGGCGGCCCGCGAGCTGTATCACAACGACCCGGCGGTGCGTGCCGGTCGGCTGGCCGTCCAGGTGATGAGCTGGATGGTGCCGGAGGGCAACGTGCGGTTCGAGGGTGTCCCGATGCCCCCGTCGATGCTGGAGGCGGCGACCGGCGACTGACGTCAGCCGGGCAACTCCCCGATCTCGACCACCCGCAGGGCGTCCATCTCGCCGACGATCACCCGCAGTGACGGGAAGTGGTCCCGCAGCACCTGTTGGCAGGGGTCACACGGCGCGGCGACCTCGCGCCCCCGGTCGGTCACCGTGACGATCGTCTCCAGGTCCGCCACGCCCTGCGTCGCGGCGGTGCCGATCACGACAAGTTCGGCGCAGGAACCTCCGGCGACGTGGTGGACGTTCACGCCCGTGAAGACCCGCCCGTCGGCGGTCCGGGCGGCCGACGCGACGGTGTGCCTCTGGCTGCGGCAACGCAGTTTGGAGACCGCTGTGGCGGCCTGCACCAACGCCCGGTCGGTGTCCCGCATCGTCATCCCGGCCCCCAGCACTCGACGTCGGCCGCCAACTCTAGATCCCCCTGCCCGGGCGTCGAAGGGCCGGCCGCGCGATAACCCGGGGGCGGTCCGCCGCCGGGCTGCCTATCCTTGGGCACGACATGCAGAATCCAACCGCCTCCGCCGCGACCGACCCGGTTCGCGAGTTGCACCGCCGTCTCTCCTCTCTGATGTTCCGCGACCAGCGTCGGCTTCAGCGGCGCCTGGACGGTGCCCGGAAGCTGCGCGACCCGCAGCGCCGGGAGTCGGCGTTGACCGAGATCACCGCCGAGGTCGAACGGGCCGAACAGCGCCTGGCCACCCGGCGGGCCGCGGTGCCCGTGATCACGTACCCGGCGGGGTTGCCGGTCAGTGAGCGCAAGGACGACATCGCCGCCGCCATCCGTGATCACCAGGTGGTGATCGTGGCGGGCGAGACCGGTTCGGGCAAGACCACCCAGCTGCCCAAGATCTGCCTGGAGCTGGGGCGGGGGGTGCACGGCCTGATCGGGCACACCCAGCCTCGGCGGTTGGCGGCCCGGACGGTGGCCGACCGGATCGCCGACGAGTTGGGCACCGAGTTGGGTGACGTGGTCGGCTACAAGGTGCGCTTCACCGATCAGGTCAGCGAGCGCAGCCTGGTGAAGCTGATGACCGACGGCATCCTGCTGGCCGAGTTGCAGACCGACCGGATGCTGCGCCAGTACGACACGCTGATCATCGACGAGGCGCACGAACGCAGCCTCAACATCGACTTCATCCTCGGGTACCTACGGGAGCTGCTGCCCCGGCGACCCGACCTCAAGGTGATCATCACGTCGGCGACCATCGAGACCGACCGGTTCGCCCGGCACTTCGCCGGCCCACCCACGGCCGACGAGCCGGAGGGCGTACCCGCACCGGTGGTCGAGGTGTCGGGGCGGACCTACCCGGTGGAGGTGCGCTACCGGCCGCTGCTCGAACTGGCGGAGGGCGAGGAGGACGGCGAGGGCGACGAGGAGACCGTCCGCGACCAGATCCAGGCGATCGGCGACGCCGTCGAGGAGTTGGCCGCCGAGGGCCCCGGCGACATCCTGGTCTTCCTCAGCGGTGAGCGGGAGATCCGGGACACCGCGGACGCGCTCGGCAAGCTGGTGCAGACGAAGCGCTCGTTGCTCGGCACCGAGATCCTGCCGCTGTACGCGCGACTCTCCAGCGCCGAGCAGCACCGGGTCTTCGCCGCGCACAGCTCACGCCGGGTGGTGCTCGCCACCAACGTCGCGGAGACCTCGCTGACCGTGCCCGGCATCAAGTACGTGGTGGACCCGGGTACCGCCCGCATCTCCCGCTACTCCAGCCGACTCAAGGTGCAGCGGCTGCCGATCGAGCCCATCTCCCAGGCGTCGGCCAACCAGCGCAAGGGCCGCTGCGGCCGCACCTCGGACGGTATCTGCATCCGCCTCTATGACGAGCAGGACTTCCTCTCCCGACCCGAGTTCACCGACCCGGAGATCCTGCGGACCAACCTGGCGTCGGTCATCCTGCAGATGACCGCGATCGGGCTGGGCGACCTCGCCGCGTTCCCGTTCATCGACCCACCGGACCGGCGCAACATCACCGACGGCGTCAACCTGCTGCACGAGTTGGGCGCATTGGACCCGACCGAGGCCGACCCGGCGAAACGGCTCACCGCGCTGGGCCGGCGCCTGGCCCAGTTGCCGGTCGACCCGCGACTGGCCCGGATGGTCGTCGAGGGCGAACGCAACGGCTGCGCCACCGAGGTGCTGGTGATCGCCGCCGCGCTCTCCATCCAGGACCCACGGGAGCGGCCGGCCGAGAAGCAGGCCCAGGCCGACCAGGCGCACGCCCGGTTCGCCGACAAGGAATCGGACTTCGTCGCCTTCCTCAACCTCTGGCGCTACCTGCGGGAGCAGCAGCGGACGCTCTCCTCCAGCGCGTTCCGCCGGATGTGCAAGGCGGAGTACCTGAACTACCTGCGGATCCGCGAGTGGCAGGACATCGTCAGTCAACTGCGTCAGGTGCTGCGTACCCCGGCCGACGGGGACCGGCGCGGCGGGCGGCCGGCGCGCGACACCTCGGGCGACGCGGACGCCGGCCGGGGCGAGAGCCGCCGGGGCGGCGCGGACCTGCCGGAGGAGATCGACACCCCGAAGGTGCACCAGTCGCTGCTGCCCGGCCTGCTGTCCCACATCGGCCTGAAGGACGCGCAGAAACACGAGTACCTGGGCGCGCGGGGCGCGAAGTTCGCCCTCTTCCCCGGCTCCGCGCTGTTCAAGAAGCCGCCGCGCTGGGTGATGGCCGCCGAGTTGGTGGAGACCTCCCGGCTCTGGGGCCGGATCGCCGGCCGGGTCGAACCGGAGTGGGTCGAGCCGCTCGCGCAGCACCTGGTCAAGCGCAGCTACAGCGAGCCGCACTGGGAGAAGAAGCAGGCCGCGGTGATGGCCTTCGAGAAGGTCACCCTGTACGGCGTCCCGCTGGTCACCTCCCGGAAGGTCAACTTTGGGCGGATCGATCCGACGCTGAGCCGGGAACTCTTCATCCGGCACGCCCTCGTCGAGGGCGACTGGCAGACCCATCACCAGTTCTGGTCGGACAACAAGCGGTTGCTCGCCGAGATCGAGGAGTTGGAGAGCCGGGCCCGACGACGGGACATCCTGGTCGACGACGAGACCATCTTCGGCTTCTACGACCAACGGATCCCGGCCGACGTGTCCTCCGGCCGGCACTTCGACAGCTGGTGGAAGACGACCCGCCGGGAACGGCCCGACCTGCTCACCTTCACCCGCGACCTGCTGATCAACGACGGCCGGCCGGGGGTCGACGAGGACGACTACCCGGACGAGTGGCAGGCCGACGGGGTGAGCCTGCCGCTCACCTACCGCTTCGAACCGGGCACACCGACCGACGGCGTCACCGTGGACATCCCGCTGCCGCTGCTCAACCAGGTGCCGGCGGAGAGCTTCGACTGGCAGGTGCCGGGACTGCGCGAGGAGACGGTGATCGCGCTGATCCGCTCGCTGCCCAAGGCGGTACGCCGCAACTTCGTACCGGTGCCCGACTACGCCCGGGCCGCCCTCGCGGCGATCAAGCCCGGGGAGGAGTCGCTGTTGGACGCGCTCACCCGGGAACTGCGCCGGATGACCGGTGTGACCGTGCCGCGCGCCGCCTGGGAGCCGGGCAAGCTCCCCGCCCACCTGCGGGTCACCTTCCGAGTGCTCGGCGACGACGACAAGCCGGTCGCCGAGGGCAAGGACCTGCCGGCCCTGCAACGTCAACTCCGCCAGGAGGTACGCCAGGTGGTGGCGGCCGCCGCGCCGGAGGTGGCCCGTACCGGGCTGCGCGAGTGGAGCATCGGCACCCTGCCACGGACGATCGAGCAGGTCCGCGCCGGCTACGCGGTGACCGCGTACCCGGCGCTGGTCGACGAGGGCGCCACGGTGGGCGTGAAGGTGTTCGACTCCCCCGCCGAGGCGGAGGCGTCGCACTGGGCCGGCACCCGCCGGCTGCTGCGGCTCACCGTGCCGTCCCCGGCGCGGATCCTGCAGGGGCGGCTGACCAACGAGGCGAAGCTGGCGCTGAGCCGCAACCCGCACGGCGGCGTGCAGGAGATGATCGAGGACGCGGCGGGCGCGGCCATCGACCGGCTCATCGGTGCCGCCGGTGGACCGGCGTGGGACGCCGACGGGTTCGCGGCCCTGCGCGACAAGGTCCGCGCCGACCTGGTCGACACCGTCGTCGAGGTGATGGACCGGGTACGCAAGGTCCTCGCCGCCGCGTACACCGTGGAGCAGCGGCTCGGCGCCACCCGCAACCTCGCCGTGGTGGCCGCACTGGCCGACATCCGCAACCAGCTCGCCGGGCTGGTGCACGCGGGTTTCATCACCGAGACCGGGTACGCCCGGCTGCCCGACCTGCTGCGCTACCTCACCGCCATCGAACGCCGGCTGGACCGCCTCGGCGGCAACCCGCAGCGCGACCGCCAGCAGCAGGACCGGGTCGCCGTGGTGCAGAAGGAGTACGCCGACCTGCTCGCCAACCTGCCGCCGGCACGCCGGCAGGAGGCGGCCGTACGGCAGATCCGCTGGATGATCGAGGAGTTGCGGGTGAACGTCTTCGCCCAGGCGCTCGGCACCCCGTACCCCGTCTCTGAGCAGCGGATCTACCGCGCGATGGACGACGCCGAGGGCCGCTGACCGGGGCCGGGCCGCGCCCCGGCGGGCAGTGGGATCAGAGCGGATCCACACCCGGTGGTAGGTCGTCTCGGTCGATCGCCGACTGTATGTAGTCGAGCAGGATCCGCCGGAGTTCCCGACCGGCATGAGTCGGCACCACGTCGCGCCGACGCGCCACCGCGATGGTCCGCCGCACCCCGGGCGGGGCGAGGGGGGTGATCCGCACGCCCGGTCGGCGGGCCAGCACGATGCCCGGCACCAGCGCGATACCGAGCCCCGCCTCGACGAAGCTGAGCACCGCGTCCATCTCGCCGCCGTCCACCGCGAAGGTCGGCTCGAAGCCCGCCTCGCGGCACGCCTGGATCGTGGCGTCGCGCAGGTCGTAGCCCTCGCGGAACATGACCATCGGCTGGTCGCGCAGGTCGGTGATGTGCAGCTCCCCCGCCGCCGACGCGGTCGGCACCTCCCCCACCGAGGCCACCACCAGGCTCTCCCGCAGGATCGGGTCGACGCGCAGACCTGGGTCGGCACCCTGGGCCGGCATGATGATCAAAGCCAGGTCGAGGTCGCCGCGGAGCAGGTCGCGCACCAGGTCCTGGGATCCGCTCTCCTCGACGCGCAGGTCGACGGTGGGGTGCGCGTCGCGGAACCGGCGCAGCACCGGCGGGGCGAGCGAGGTCGCCAGGCTCGGGGTGGCCCCGAGGCGGACCCGCCCCCGCCGCAGCCCGACCAATTCCTGCACCTCGCGGGTCGCGGTCTCCACGTCGGCGAGGATCCGGGTGGCCAAGGGCAGCAGCACCTCGCCCGCCGCGGTGAGTGCGATGTTGCCCCTTAGCCGCTCGAACAGCGGTGCCCCGAGGTCGGCCTCCAGAGCGTGAATTTGCTTACTGAGAGAAGGCTGAGTTATGCCGACGAGGTCGGCGGCTTGGGTGAAATGTCGTACTTCGGCCACCGCGACGAAGTACCGGAGCTGATGGAGCTGCATCTAAATAGCTTACGGCTATCAACACTACGAGTTTGATGCATTGGACGACTGATCGAAGTACTCCTAGCGTCGGTCCTGTGGTAATCACGAAAACTCGGTCGCCCATCCGCTCGAACGTCGGCCTCAAGGCCGTCATGGCGGTGACGGGCATCATGCTGGCGCTGTTCCTCATCGCGCACATGCTCGGAAACCTGAAGGTGTTCACGGGGGAAACCTCGTTCGACCACTACGCGCACTGGCTGCGTGACATCGGCAAGCCGCTGCTGCCCGGCGTCTGGTTCCTGTGGATCCTGCGGACCGGGTTGGTGGTGGCAGTCGTCGCCCACATCGTGGCCGCCACCGTGCTGGCCCGGCGTGCCCGCGCGGCCCGCCCGGTCAAGTACGCCCACCGCAAGAAGGTCAACGGCAGCTACGCCGCCCGCACGATGCGCTGGGGTGGAGTGATCATCCTGCTCTTCGTGATCTACCACCTCCTGGACCTCACCACCGGCACGCTGAACCCGGTCGGCAACGCCAGCAAGCCGTACGGCAACGTCGTCGCCGACTTCGCGCCCGAGCGCTGGTACGTCACGCTCTTCTACACGCTCGCCATCCTCGCGGTCGGCTTCCACCTGCGCCACGGTGCGTTCAGCGCGTTCCGCAGCCTCGGCCAGCAGACGCCGCGCGGCGAGCGCAGGGCGCGCACCGCAGCGCTGATCTTCGCCGTGCTGCTCTGCGCCGGGTACCTGGTGGTCCCGTTCGCCGTACTCACCGGATTGGTGTCCTGACATGGAACTCTTCGCCGAGGGCGACCCGATCGCCGACACCAAGGCTCCCGCCGGCCCGATCGAGAAGCGCTGGGACACCCGACGCTTCGAGGCCAAGCTGGTCAACCCCGCCAACCGCCGCAAGATGACGGTGATCGTGGTGGGCACCGGCTTGGCCGGCGGTTCGGCCGCGGCGACCCTGGCCGAGCAGGGCTATCACGTCAAGTCCTACTGCTACCAGGACAGCCCACGCCGGGCACACTCCATCGCGGCGCAGGGCGGCATCAACGCGGCGAAGAACTACCGCAACGACGGCGACTCCGTGCACCGGCTGTTCTACGACACCGTCAAGGGCGGCGACTTCCGCTCCCGCGAGTCGAACGTGCACCGGCTCGCCGAAGTGTCGGTCAACATCATCGACCAGTGCGTCGCCCAGGGTGTGCCGTTCGCCCGCGAATACGGCGGCCTGCTGGACACCCGCTCCTTCGGTGGCGCCCAGGTGCAGCGCACCTTCTACGCCCGGGGCCAGACGGGCCAGCAGTTGCTGCTCGGCGCGTACCAGGCGCTGGAGCGGCAGATCGGCCTGGGCAACGTGGAGATGAACGCCCGGCACGAGATGCTGGAGCTGGTCCTCGTCGACGGCAAGGCCCGGGGCATCGTCGTCCGGGACCTGGTCACCGGCGAGATCAGCACCGAGATGGCCGACGCCGTGGTGCTCGCCTCCGGCGGCTACGGCAACGTCTTCTACCTCTCCACCAACGCCAAGGGCTGCAACGTCACCGCCACCTGGCGCGCACACCGCAAGGGCGCGTACTTCGCCAACCCCTGCTACACGCAGATCCACCCGACCTGCATCCCGGTCTCCGGCGACCACCAGTCGAAGCTGACCCTGATGAGCGAGTCGCTGCGCAACGACGGCCGGGTCTGGGTGCCGAAGACCAAGGGCGACGACCGCAGCCCGAAGGACATTCCGGAAGACGAGCGGGACTACTACCTGGAGCGGATCTACCCCTCCTTCGGCAACCTGGTCCCCCGCGACATCGCGTCCCGCGCCGCGAAGAACGTCTGCGACGAAGGTCGGGGCGTCGGGCCGACCAAGCTCGGCGTCTACCTCGACTTCGCCGACGCGATCGGCCGGCTCGGCCGCAAGGCCATCGAGGCCAAGTACGGCAACCTCTTCGAGATGTACGAGCGGATCACCGGCGAGGACCCGTACGAGGTGCCGATGCGCATCTACCCCGCCGTGCACTACACGATGGGTGGCCTGTGGGTCGACTACGACCTCCAGTCGAGCATCCCCGGCCTGTTCGTGATCGGCGAGGCGAACTTCTCCGACCACGGCGCGAACCGGCTCGGCGCCTCGGCGCTGATGCAGGGCCTCGCCGACGGCTACTTCGTGCTGCCCACCACCATCGCCAACTACCTGGCCTCGGGCCCGTTGGAGAAGGTCGACGCCAGCCACCCGGCGGCGGTCGAGGCCCGCACCGACGTCGAGGAACGCGTCCAGCGGCTACTCGCGATCAACGGCGACCGGACCGTGGACTCGTTCCACCGCGAGCTGGGCCAGATCATGTGGGAGCACTGCGGCATGGAACGCAGCGAGGCCGGGCTGCGCAAGGCGATTGACGAGATCCGCGCCCTGCGCGAGTCGTTCTGGGAGCGGGTCAAGGTGTCCGGCACCGGCGAGGAACTCAACCAGTCGCTGGAAAAGGCTGGCCGGGTCGCCGACTTCTTCGAACTGGCCGAGCTGATGTGCATCGACGCCCTGCACCGCGAGGAGTCCTGCGGCGGCCACTTCCGGGCCGAGCACCAGACCCCCGACGGTGAGGCGCAGCGCGACGACGACCGGTTCGCGTACGTGGCGGCCTGGGAGTTCACCGCCACCGGTGAGCCCTCGGTGCTGCACAAGGAAGACCTGAAGTTCGAATACGTCCACCCCACGCAGCGGAGCTACAAGTGAACCTGACCCTGCGCATCTGGCGCCAGAAGGGCCCTGAGGACAAGGGTCGGATGGTGACCTACCCGGTCGACGACGTGTCCCCGGACATGTCGTTCCTGGAGATGCTCGACGTACTCAACGAGCGGCTGATCCTCGCCGGCGAGGACCCGGTGGCGTTCGACCACGACTGTCGCGAGGGCATCTGCGGCATGTGCGGCCTGATGATCAACGGTGACGCCCACGGGCCGCAGCGTGGCACCACGGCGTGCCAGCTGCACATGCGGCAGTTCAAGGACGGCGAGACGATCGACATCGAACCGTGGCGGGCCAGCGCCTTCCCGGTCGTCAAGGACCTGGTCGTCAACCGGAACGCCTTCGACAAGATCATCGCCGCCGGTGGTTACGTCACCGCGCCGACCGGCAGCGCGCCCGAGGCGCACTCCACCCCGGTGGCCAAGGCCAACGCGGACGCCGCTTTCGAGGCGGCGGCCTGCATCGGCTGCGGCGCCTGCGTGGCGGCCTGCCCGAACGGCTCCGGCATGCTCTTCACCGCCGCCAAACTCACCCAGCTCTCGCTCCTGCCCCAGGGCCAGCCGGAGCGGTACACCCGGGTGATCGGCATGGTCGACGCGCACGACGAGGCCGGCTTCGGCGGCTGCACCAACGCCGGCGAATGCACCCCGGCCTGCCCGAAGGGCATCCCGCTGAACACCATCGGCCGCCTCAACCGCGACTACCTCGCGGCCACCGCCAAGGGAGCCGGCAACACCCCCGGCTCCTGAGATCCGCCGCACCATCCAGACCGCCGTACCCCGCACCTTCCTGGGGTACGGCGGTCTGGCGTTGGGCGTGCGGCGATTTCGGCTGTCGACGATCTCGGCCATCTCGGCGGTCGGCGGTCGGCGGTCGGCGGTCTCAGGTTGCGGTTGCAGTTGCAGTGCGGGCTGGGGCGACCGTCCCCGGCTCCGGGCGGTCAGGCTTGATCCCTGCGCCGGGGACGGTCGCCCCAGCCCTGACCTTGGTCACGGATCGTCCGTGAGTTGCGGTCCTTCTGCGGTACGGCGGTAGCTTCCGATCGTCGAATTGCTGGCGAAGTCCAGGCCCAGCCCAGCGCGGCCCGGCCCGACCAGGCTGACCCGGTCCAGGCCGGTCGAATGCATGATCGACTCCAGATCGCCGATGTGGCGGTGTCTGGTCGTTGGGATAGCGCCATGTCGGCGACCTGGAGTCGATCATGGCCAGCGCCGCCGGATTGGGTGGTGGTCTCCGGCAGCTGCGTCGACAAAAGGCGCATTGGGCGTAAGTCCTTCAGTCGATCCAGGCTGGCCCGGTCCGGGCTTACCGAGTGCATGATCGACTCCAGATCGCCGATGTGGCGGTGTCTGGTCGTTGGGATAGCGCCATGTCGGCGACCTGGAGTCGATCATGGCCAGCGCCGCCGGATTGGGTGGTGGTCTCCGGCAGCTGTGTCGACAAAAGGCGCATAGGGCGTAAGTCCTTCAGTCGAGCGCGGCACGTACGAGCGGCGACCCCCCACGGGGCTGGGGGCGACCGTTCCCGGCGCAGGGATTCAAGCCTGACCGCCCGGAGCCGGGGACGGTCGCCCCCAGCCCCAACCGCAACCACCG
This sequence comes from Micromonospora luteifusca, assembly GCF_016907275.1. Taxonomy (NCBI): domain Bacteria; kingdom Bacillati; phylum Actinomycetota; class Actinomycetes; order Micromonosporales; family Micromonosporaceae; genus Micromonospora; species Micromonospora luteifusca. Next base: position 5,328,006 of record NZ_JAFBBP010000001.1, on the reverse strand, counting down.
ACGAACCCGAAAGGCCAGATCCGACACCGCACCACGACCGCAAGACGACGACCCGGTTCAAGCGCCCGAGCCCGGGTAGCAGTCTCCCGAGACGGCATCGAGAGGGGACGAGGACATGAAGGCGTTGACCTGGCAGGGCAAGCGGGACGTACGGGTCGAGGAGGTGCCGGATCCCCGGATCGAGGAGCCGACCGACGCGATCGTGCGGATCACGTCGACTGCGATCTGTGGGTCCGACCTGCACCTGTACGAGGTGCTCGGGCCGTACCTGAAGCCCGGTGACGTCCTGGGCCACGAGCCGATGGGCATCGTCGAGGAGGTCGGGTCGGAGGTGACCGGGCTCAAGCCGGGCGATCGGGTGGTGGTGCCGTTCAACATCGCCTGCGGCAGCTGCTGGATGTGCCAGCGTCAGCTGTACGCGCAGTGCGAGACGACCCAGGTCACCGGTGAGGGCAAGGGCGCTGCGCTGTTCGGCTACACCTCGCTCTACGGCTCGGTGCCGGGCGGGCAGGCCGAGTACCTGCGCGTCCCGCAGGCCCACTTCGGGCCGATCAAGATCCCGCAGACCGGCGCTGACGAGCGTTACCTCTACCTCTCCGACATCCTGCCCACCGCCTGGCAGGCGGTGGCGTACGCGGACACCCCGCCCGGCGGCACCCTGGCCGTGTTCGGGCTGGGCCCGGTCGGGCAGTTCTGCGCCCGGATCGGCCGCCATCTCGGTGCCGGCCGGGTGATCGGGCTGGATCTGGTGCCGGAGCGTCTGGAACTGGCCCGCCGGCACGGCATCGAGGTGCTCGACGTCCGCGAACTGTCGGACGTGCCGGGTGCGCTGATCGACCTGGTCGACGGGCGCGGCCCGGACGCGGTGATCGACGCCGTCGGGATGGAGGCGCACGGTTCGCCGGCGGGGAAGTTGGCTCAGACCGCCGCCGGGCTGTTGCCGGACAAGCTGGCCCAGACGATGACCGACCGGGCGGGCGTGGACCGGCTGTCCGTCCTGCACGCCGCGCTCAAGTCGGTTCGTCGTGGCGGCACGGTGTCGCTGTCCGGTGTGTACGGCGGCGAGGCGGACCCGATGCCGCTGATGGAGATGTTCGACCGGGGTATCCAGCTGCGGATGGGGCAGTGTCACGTGCGCCGGTGGACCGACGAGATCCTGCCGCTGCTCGCCGGCGACGATGACCCGCTGGGTGTGGAGGACCTGCGTACCCATCGGTTGCCGTTGGCTCGGGCGCCGCAGGCGTACGAGATGTTCCAGAAGAAGGAGGACGGCTGCATCAAGGTCGTGCTCGAACCATGAGTGCGAGGAGTGAGCCGGGGTTGCGAGCCCCGCAGTCACGAATGCAGCCGGTCCCATGAGTGCGAGGAGTGAGCCGGGGTTGCGAGCCCCGCAGTCACGAGTGCAGCCGGTGCCGTGAGTCGGGTGGTCGTGATCGTTGGCGCGAGCAGTGGGGTCGGCCGGGCGACAGCCCAGGCGTTCGTCGAGCGCGGCGACCGCCTGGTCCTCGCGGCCCGCGCCACCACGACCCTGGCCGAGGTACGCGCCGAGTGCGCCGACGTCGACGTGCTGACCGTGCCGCCGTACATGAGCGCTCACGTGGCCGGCTCAACGTGGTGCTGCGAGCCGGTTTCACCGTACTGCCGGGGGTCTACGACGTGTTGGTCGGGCCGTTGATGCGGTCGGTGGGCCTCAGTGGACGGACGCCGCACTCCGCCGACGGCTCGGCTGAACTGTTCGGGACTGATCGGGACGGTTCGGGGGGCATCATGCATCGATCAACTCGCCTAGGGTGGTGGGCCAGCAAGCGCTCGGGCACACCACGATGGGGGAGACAGTTGACTATCCGGCTGAACCGCAGGTCCGCGCTCGGGTTGGGCACGGTGGCCACCGCCGGCACGGTGCTGGGCGCTGCCGCCCCGGCGAGCGCCGCCGAGACGACCGAGGCCGCACCGACCACCCCCGCCCGGGCCGCCCGGCGGGTCGCCAGCGTCTTCACCAGGCACAGCGCCGAGGCCGGCGGCAACTGGCAGGCGTACGTCAGCGTGGCCGACCCGGCAGGCACGCCGGTGGTCGCGGTGGCCGCCGACGCGGACCGACGGATCGAGGCGTACAGCGTCAACAAGATCGCGGTCGCGACGGCGGTGCTCGACAAGGTCGACCGGGGGCTGCTCACCCTGGACCAGCGGGTCGAGGTGACCGCGGAGATCGTGGTGCCCGGCGGTGACGGCATCTTCAGTCTGGACGGCGCGTACCCGAGCAGTGTGACCCTCGGGCACGTGCTGGCCACCTTCCTGACGGTCTCCGACGACACGTCGGTGCGGCTGTGCGGGCTGGTCTGCCCGGCCGCCGAGATCAACGCCATCCTGGTCGCCAAGGGCTTCCCGAACACCCAGGTCCAACTGGTCGCCAACCCGAACCGGTACTTCCTCGGCACCAGCACTGCCCGGGAGACGCACGACCTGCTGCGGGCCCTGGTCGGCGGCACCCTGCTCTCCCCCGCCTCGACGACGTACATGCTGGGCCTGCTGCGCTCCCCGGTGGCCTTCACCGACGGCATTCGGCGCACCATGTCCTCCGATGAGCGGGCGCGGATCGCCACGAAGGCCGGTTGGTATGGCGACGCCCGGCACGAGGCTGGCGTGATCTTCGACCGGTCCGGCGCGGCGGTGCTCACCTACGCGCTCTTCGCCGACGGGCAGGCCAACCCGGAGGACTTCGGCGCCACCCACCCGGCGGTGCAGGCCCGGGCCGTCATGGGCCCCAAGTTCCTGGCCGCGGTGGACCGCATCGCGGGCGTGGGCAAGACGTTCCGGATCAGCGCCCGGCGCCCCAGCAACGGCGGCTAGGGCACGCCCTGAACCCGTCCCCGGGTCGGTTGCCGTTGGCGCGACCGACCCGGCGTGGCGACCGCCCAAGCACGGGTCGGCTCGGGTGACTACCGTGTAGGGCGGACACGTCGGAGGGACGGCAATGGCGCGAGCGCAGAGCACGGACGTCGAACGGTCGCTCGGGCGGCGGATGCGGGGTGCGGCCGGGCTGGCCGCGCTGGCCGGCCTGGCCTGGGTTGCCCGGGATGTCCCGGCGGCGCTCGGTGGCCGGCTCAGCGGGGCCCGGGCCGAACGGGCGGCCCGTTCGCCCCAGTTCCGCGAGGGCACCTTCCACAACCAGGCCGGTACCCGCACGATGGTCGCCGAGCCGGGCCGCAACCTGCTCCGCGAGCTGATCTTCGGCAAGCAGAAGCGGCGCCCGACCGCGCCCGTGCCGCTGCTGCGCCCCAGCGCATCCGCGCTGCCCGGTCGTGCCGGCGCGCCGGATGCCGCCGACACCGCCGACGAGCTCAACATCGTCTGGTACGGCCACGCCTCGACGCTGATCGAGATCGAGGGCCGGCGGGTGCTGCTCGACCCGGTGTGGAGCGAGCGGTGCTCCCCCTCGGCTCTGGTCGGCCCGCGCCGGCTGCACGAGCCGCCGGTGGGCATCGACGAGTTGCCCCCGCTGGACGCCATCCTGATCTCACACGACCACTACGACCACCTGGACATGGCCACCGTGCAGGCGCTGCTCGCCGGGCAGTCCGCGCCGTTCCTGGTGCCACTCGGTGTGGGCGCGCACCTGGACCGCTGGGGCGTGCCGGCCGAGCGGATCATCGAGCTGGACTGGTCCGAGTCGCACCAGGTCGCCGGGCTGGAGATCACCGCGACCGCCGCCCAGCACTTCTCCGGCCGGGGGCTGCGCCGCGACGGCACGCTCTGGAGTTCGTGGGTGGTGGCCGGGGCCCGCCGCACGGTCTTCTACACCGGCGACTCCGGTTACTTCGACGGGTACGCGGCGATCGGCGCCGAGCACGGGCCGTTCGACGTGACGCTGATGCAGATCGGCGCGTACGACCGGGCCTGGCCGACGATCCACATGTTCCCCGAGGAGGCGGTCAGCGCCCACCTCGATCTGCGGGGCGGGCTGTTCGTCCCGGTGCACTGGGCGACGTTCAACCTGGCCCTGCACGACTGGTCCGAGCCGGTCGACCGGCTCTGGGCCGAGGCGAAGGCCCGCGACGTGCGGCTCGCCGTGCCCCATCCCGGCGAGCGGGTGGTGGTCGACGACCCGCCCGCCGTCGACGGCTGGTGGCAGGCCGTCGCCTGAGCCAGGCCGGAGCAGGCTCGCCTGAGGTCAGAGCACGAAGGCGTCGGTCCAGAGGGCACCGGACCGGCCGGAGAGCGCGTCCAGCATGGCCACCGCCTGACCGTCGGTGAGCTGCGCGACGAAATCCACGATGGCCCGACCCCGGGCTCGACCGATCCGGTCCGGGGTACGCGGGTGCAGCTCCGCCTCGGCCAACTCGACCAGGTCGTGCAGTCGGCGGGGCAGCCGCGACTCCTCCTCCGGGTCGAGCAGCCACTCCCAGAGCGCCTCGACCAGGGTGCCCAGCAGCCGGGCCTGACCACGCTGGTGCAGGGCGAGATCCGGCCGGGCCAGCACGAACCGGTGGTGGACGAACTTGAGCACCTGGACCTCGTGCCACTGCGCGCAGCCGAGCAGCACGTGACCGGAGCGCACCGAGGGCTGATCGGTCACCGTGATCGCCTCGACGAAGCGGGTGGACCAGCGGGCGGAGAACCGCGCCACGTACTGCTCGGCCTCGATCGAGCCGTCGAACGGCATCGCCAGCAGCCCGTCGACCAGCTCCTCGCGGACGTGCTCGACGGCCGCGGCGAAGGCGTCGTCGTCGGCGATCCAGGCGTCCTTGCGGTGCAGTTGCCGACGCAGCCGCTCGATCGCCGCCCCGGGTCGCCGGGCCGCGGTGGCCAGCGCCGCGTCGGTGATCGCCCGGAGTTGCCCGCTCTCGCGCTGCCAGGCCATCAGCTCGGCGGAGACCGACCCCTGTTGGAGCACACCGACCCGGTAGAAGTCCTCCACGTCGTGGATGGCGTACGCGATGTCGTCGGCGGTGTCCATCACGGACGCCTCCACGGTCTGCTGCCAGTCCGGGATGCGACCCGCGAACGGCTCCCGAGCCTGCCGCAGGTCGTCCAGCTCGGTGCGGTACGCGCCGAACTTCGACGAGCCGCTCTCGGGGTCGTCCGGCGGCGGGGTGGCTCCGCGCGGCGGCGGGTTCATCGTGCGTGGGTGCGGGTCGGGGTGGTCCAGCCGGGTCCACGGGTACTTCAGCATCGCCGCGCGGACCGCCGCGGTGAGGTCCAACCCGGTGGTGGCGGCGCCCCGGATCTCGGTGCTGGTGACGATCCGGTACGACTGGGCGTTGCCCTCGAAACCGTCGGTGAGGCCCAGGCGCTGGCGGGCCAGCCGGTCCAGCACCCGTTCCCCCAGGTGCCCGAAGGGTGGGTGGCCGAGGTCATGGGCGAGCGCGGCGGCCTCCACCACGTCGGGGTCGCAGCCGCCAAGCTTGTTCAGCAGGTCGCGCGACAGCGCGTCGGTCGTCAGCCGCTCGGCGATCGACCGAGCGACCTGGGCGACCTTCAGGCTGTGGGTGAGCCGGTTGTGCACCAGCAGACCGGAACCGACCGGGCTGATCACCTGGGTGACACCGCCGAGGCGGGCGAAGAACGGCGAGCCCACGATCCGGTCCCGGTCGGCGCGGAACGGGTTGGCGGCGAGGTCGCCGAGGGCGCGGGCGCTGCCGCCGAAGAGCCGGCGGGCGCGCGGCTCCGCAGGTGTTTCCATGATCGCCACGCTAGCGCAGCCTCGGCGGGGCCGTCCCGGGGTCGTCCCGGCCGGGCGCGGCGACAACGGCCGGTGCCGACCGGCACAATGCAGGGCGGTACCCACTCCCGAAGGCGGATCGAGATCGTGACCCAGTCTGTTCATCAGCGGATCGCCGACGAGCTCGGCGTGGCCGAGCGTCAGGTGCGGGCGGCCGTGGAGCTGCTCGACGGCGGCGCCACCGTGCCGTTCATCGCCCGTTACCGCAAGGAGGCCACCGGCCTGCTCGACGACACCCAGCTGCGCACGCTGGAGGAGCGGCTGCGCTATCTGCGCGAGTTGGACGAACGGCGAGCCGCGGTGCTGGAGTCGATCCGCGGCCAGGGCAAGTTGGACGAGGCTCTGGAAGCGCAGATCATGGCCGCCGACTCGAAGTCCCGGCTGGAGGACATCTACCTGCCGTACAAGCCGAAGCGGCGGACGCGTGCGCAGATCGCCCGCGAGGCCGGGTTGGCGCCGTTGGCCGAGACGCTGCTGGCCGACCCCAGCCAGGACCCGCGGGCCATTGCCGCCGGCTTCGTGGACGCCGAGAAGGGTGTCGCCGACGCCGCGGCCGCGCTGGAAGGCGCGCGGGCGATCCTGATCGAGACCTTCGCGGAGGACGCCGACCTGATCGGCACGCTGCGCGAGCAGATGTGGTCGCGGGGGCGTCTGGTTTCCCGGGTACGCGACGGTCAGGAGACCGCCGGCGCCAAGTTCGCCGACTACTTCGACTTCTCCGAGCCGTACCCGAAGCTGCCCTCGCACCGGATCCTGGCCATGTTCCGGGGCGAGAAGGAGGGCGTGCTCGACCTGACCATGGAGCCGGAGGAGGCTGGCGAGGCCGACGCCGTGCCCACCGGTCCCAGCCGGTACGAGGCGGCCATCGCCGGCCGGTTCGGGGTGTCCGACGCGGGTCGTCCGGCCGACCGTTGGCTGGCCGATACGGTCCGCTGGGCGTGGCGTACCCGGATTCTCATCCACCTCGGCGCGGACCTGCGGATGCGGTTGTGGCAGGCGGCCGAGGAGGAGGCGGTACGCGTCTTCGCCACCAACCTGCGTGACCTGCTGCTGGCCGCACCGGCCGGCACCCGGCCGACGATGGGGCTGGACCCGGGCCTGCGGACCGGCGTGAAGGTGGCCGTGGTGGACGCCACCGGCAAGGTGCTCGCCACCGACACCATCTACCCGCACGAGCCGCGCCGGCAGTGGGACGCGTCGGTCGAGACCCTGGCCCGGTTGGCCGGAGCCCACGGGGTGGAGCTGATCGCGATCGGCAACGGCACCGCCTCGCGGGAGACCGACAAGCTGGCCGGTGACCTGATCGCGCGACACCCGCAGCTCAACCTGACCAAGGTGATGGTCTCCGAGGCCGGGGCGTCGGTCTACTCCGCCTCCGCGTACGCCTCGCAGGAACTGCCCGGGATGGACGTGTCGCTGCGCGGCGCGGTCTCCATCGCCCGGCGGCTCCAGGACCCGCTCGCCGAGCTGGTCAAGATCGACCCGCGATCGATCGGGGTCGGGCAGTACCAGCACGACCTTTCCGAGGTGAAGCTGTCCCGGTCGCTGGACGCGGTCGTGGAGGACTGCGTCAACGCGGTCGGAGTCGACGTCAACACCGCCTCCGCGCCGCTGCTGACCCGGGTCTCCGGGATCGGCGCAGGGCTGGCCGAGAACATCGTGTTGCACCGGGATGCCAACGGGCCGTTCCGGTCGCGTACCGAGTTGAAGAAGGTGGCGCGGCTCGGGCCGAAGGCATTCGAGCAGTGCGCCGGCTTCCTGCGCATCCCCGACGGCGACGACCCGTTGGATTCCTCCAGCGTGCACCCCGAGGCCTACCCGGTGGTGCGCCGGATCCTCACCAGCACAGGGCAGGACCTGCGCTCGGTGATCGGTAAGAGTGGGATCCTGCGCGGGCTGCGGGCCACCGACTTCGTCGACGACCGGTTCGGCCTGCCCACCGTCACCGACATCCTCGCCGAGTTGGAGAAGCCGGGCCGTGATCCTCGCCCGGAGTTCCGCACCGCCACCTTCGTCGAGGGGGTGGAGAAGATCAGTGATCTGGTTCCGGGCATGGTGCTCGAGGGTGTCGTCACCAACGTGGCCGCGTTCGGCGCGTTCGTCGATGTCGGCGTGCATCAGGACGGTCTGGTGCACGTCTCGGCGATGTCCCGCACCTTCGTGAAGGACCCCCGCGAGGTGGTCAAGTCCGGGGACGTCGTCAAGGTCAGGGTGCTCGACGTGGACGTACCGCGTAAGCGCATCTCGCTGACCCTGCGCTTGGAGGACGAGCCGGCCGCCACCGGTGGTGGTGGTCGGACGAACCAGGAGGGGCGCGGCGGCCCGGCGCAGCGCGGACCGCAGGGCGGACGCGGTGGGCAAGACGGTCGTGGCGGGTCCGCCGGTCGGGGCGGTTCCGGCGGTCGCAGCGGCGGCCAGGGCGGTTCCGGTGGCCAGGGCGGGTCCGGCGGTCAGGGTGGGTCCGGCGGTCGCGGCGGACGGGGCGGGCAGCAGCGGCAGGGCGCGCCCGCGCCCGCCAACGACGCAATGGCGGAGGCCCTGCGCCGAGCCGGATTGGCCTGATCCGTCAGGTGGCGCGAGGAGGCGCCGGGGATCCCCCTGAGGGGCGGTCATCCTTGGCGCCTCCCGGGCCCCGGACGCGCGATGACCGACTCGGCGGGCCCTTCTGCGGCGCTGTCGAGCTGCCCCATGAGTGGGGCAAGGCCGACCACCGAAGCGCCTTCAGCCCCCACCGCCAGCCAGCCATCCCAACCACGTCCGCGACCGCGTCAGGCTGCGGCGGGAGGTCGGCAGCGGGTGGGAAAATCGGCTCGCGTGCCGATGGGGCTCTGGGTAATGATCTCGCGATGCGGATGCATACCGACCAGGTGGACGTCAGCGCGAACGTGGTCGCCGCGCTGGTGGCCGAGCAGTTTCCGCAGTGGCGGGCGTTGCCGGTGCGCCCGCTCGCCTCGACCGGCACCGTGAACGCCCTGTTCCGGCTCGGCACGGAGATCGTGCTGCGGTTTCCGCTGCTACCGACGGATCCCGAGCTGCACGCCGAACTGCGGCGGGAGCAGGAGTACGCCGAGCTGCTCACCGCGCATCTGCCGGTCGCGGTGCCCGAGCCGCTTGGCCTCGGCGAGCCGGGTGCGGGGTATGCGGGGCCGTGGACGGCGTACCGGTTCATCCCCGGGGAGACCGCCCAGCTCGACCGGATCGGCGACCCGGACACCTTCGCCCGCGATCTCGCCGGCGTCGTGACCGCCCTGCGCGGCATCGACACCGGCGGTCGGGCCTGGCCCGGGTTCGGCCGGGGTGGCCCGCTGGTTGCCCAGGACGCCGGAGTCCGGTCGGCACTCGCCCTCAGTGGCGGCTTGACCGACACCGGCCGGCTGGCCGAGGTGTGGGACCGCTGTCGGGACACCCCCGGGCACGACGCCGCCGTGTGGGTCCACGCCGACCTGATGCCGGGCAACCTGCTGGTCCGCGACGGCCGGTTGGCCGCGGTCATCGACCTGGAAACGGTCAACGTGGGTGATCCGGCGGTGGACCTGATGCCGGCATGGAACCTGCTGGACGCCGAGGCGCGGGAGACGTACCGGCGGGCGCTCGGCGTGGACGACGCGATGTGGGAGCGGGGGCGCGGGTGGGCCCTGGTCCAGGCGATCAACGCGCTGCCGTACTACATCGAGACGAACCCGGTGATGGCCGGCATCGCCCAGCACACTCTCCGGGCCGTACTCGACTGAGTCGGCTCGCGTACCGTCGAAGTCGTGAGTGAGCGGGACGGCCGGGAGTGGCGGGATCAGCAGCGGCAGGCGGTGCGGGCGCACGCCTACGCGGCTGCCCGGCAGCGGGCTGTCGAGCAGGCGCAGGCGGCGGAGCTGGTGGCCTGGTTCGTGGCCGAGGCGACCCGGCGCGGCCTGCGGACAACCCGGCTGGTCGCGCGAGGCTACGACGGGCGCGGACGCTACCGCACCCGGCTGAAGGGCTGGTACGTCGACCGGGCCGAGACGCGGGCGGTGGACGTGGACGGCCGGTTCCACCTGCTGACCGTGCCGGGCGGTCTGCGGGCCCGACTGTTCGGCGCCGACCCGCAGGCCAGCCCGGCACCGCTGGTCATCGGGGCGGGTGGCCGCGACGGCGAGTCCATTCCGTTGCGCACCCTGCTCACCCGGCTGCTCGACGCCGGGTCCGGCGAGCCAGATTCCACCACCAGGCCTGCTGCACCAGGAGCGTGAGCAGTCCGGCGACGACGATCGCACCCAGGTTGATCACGAGCTGGAGTGCCGAGCCGCCCGCCTCGTCCCACACTCCGTAGGCAACCGCCACGGCCACGTTCGCCGCGGCCGGCACCGTGGTCACCGAGATGAGCACCCCGACCAGGCTGCCCGACTTCTTCGACGTCAGGGAGAGCATGCCGGCAACGCCGGCGAGCAGGCCCACCACCCAGGACAGCGCGTCCGGCCGCCAGATGAAGTCGGTGAGCGGTCGGTCGGCGAGCAGCATCTCCTTGGTCACCAGACCGGCGGCGTTCAGCGCCCAGGTGCTCAGCACGGTCGCCACCATGGCCGCCAGGAAGCCGACGGCGAGTGCCTGCACGGACCTGCCGATCACGTCGAGTCGGCGGCGCCACAGCGCCACACAGAGCGCGGCGAGCGGGCCGAACTCCGGTCCGACCACCATCGCCCCGACGATGAGGATCGGCTGGTCCAACAGCACACCGATACCGGCGATCATGGTGGCCACGACGATCAACACCAGGTAGGTGCCGGACAGTTCGGTCTGTTCGCCGGTCTTCGCCGCGATCTCGTCCCAGACCACCGCGTCGGCGCCACTGCCCGGAGCCTCTTCCGCGGCCCGGTCGGCCGACGCGGAGATGGTCAGCTCGACGTCCTCAGCGGCGATACCGCCGCGCGCCTCCACCCCGAGCTGCTGCAGGCTCCGCAGAACGCGGTCGGCGCTCTCGCGGACCACGTCGCACAGGATCAGGTCGCCCTGCGGTTGCCGGGCCGCACCGGGCAGCACGGCCAGATGGGTCACCCCCGCCTCAGCGGCCAGTAGGTCGACCACCTCCGAAGACCGGTCCACCGGAGCGATCACCCTCAGGTGCAGCACCCGCAGCTCCCTTCGCGCGTTAAGCCCACCAGTGGGCACGACAGGCAGCATTTAACCGCCATTGCCGGGGCAAGACGCGAGGGCCCCTCTACAGGACCAGCGCCCGGAAGAGCGATATCTCCTTAAATTCACTCGAAAGTACCAAGAAGCACGTACAGGAGTGATCCTGGTGGTACAACCGGTTTGTCAGTTTGACCCGGCGACAGCGGGAGTCATCCGAGCATGAGCAAGGTTCACCTCTCTCCGCCCGACGTCGGCCCGCTCGAGGAGGCGTACGCCCTGGCGGCCATCCGCTCCGGCTGGGTCGCGCCACTGGGGCCGGACGTCGACGCCTTCGAAGCCGAGCTGGCCGAACGGATCGGCACGGCGTACGCGGTGGCCACCAGTTCCGGGACGGCCGCGCTGCACCTGGCGCTGCTGGCGGTCGGCGCCGGCCCCGGGCAGGTCGTCGTCATGCCGACCCTGACCTTCGCGGCCACCGCCAACGCGGCCGTCTACACCGGCGCCGAGCCGATCTTCGTCGACTGCGATCCGACGACCGGCAACATCGACGTGGACCTGCTCGAGCCGCTGCTGGAACGGCTCGACACCGAGGGCCGACGGGTCGCGGCGGTCCTGCCGGTGGACATGTTCGGCGTCTGCGCCGACTACGAGCGTCTGCTGCCCATCTGCGCGCGGGCCGGTCATCCGGTCATCGAGGACGCCGCCGAGTCCCTCGGCGCCACCCGCTCCGGCCGGGCCGCCGGATCGTTCGGCCGGGCCGGCGTGCTGTCCTTCAACGGCAACAAGATCATGACCACGTCGGGCGGTGGCATGCTGCTCACCGACGACGCCGAACTCGCAGCCCGTGCCCGCTACCTGGCGACCCAGGCGCGGCAACCCGTCGCCCACTACGAACACACGGAAATCGGCTACAACTACCGGCTGAGCAACGTGTTGGCGGCGATCGGGCGGGCGCAGCTTTGTCGGCTGGACGGCATGATCCGCCGTCGCCGCGAGTTACGCGACCAGTACGCCAAGCTCTTCGCCGCCGTGCCCGGGGTCCGGCTGCTCGCCGACGGTGATCCGGGCGCCAACTGCTGGCTGACCACGATTGTGGTGGAGCCGGAGGCGTCCGGGTGGTGGCCCGCCGAGCTGGCCGCCCACCTCGCCGCGCAGGACATCGAGACGCGTCCGGTGTGGAAGCCGATGCACCTGCAGCCGGTGCACGCCGGGGCGGAGGCGGTGCTCACCGGAGCCGCGGAGCGGCTCTTCGCCAACGGCCTCACCCTGCCCAGCGGCTCCGGGATGAGCGACCACGCCGGCGAGCGGGTCCGTCAGGCCATCGGCGAATTCCTGTGCAGCCGGTGAGCGACGGATTCACGGTGACCGGACCCGGGTCCCACGCTGCCCTCGACGTCGCCTGTCCCGACGTCTACTTCACCGCCGGCTACGGCCGGGCCGCCGCCGAGACCGACTCGGGCAACTGGCAGACCATCCACGAGGCCGACCGGCTGATGCTGCCGCACGTACTGCGGCCGGTAGGCGACACCGACGCCGACGCCACCAGCCCGTACGGCTACTCCGGCCTGCATGTCGACGCCGCGTGCACCCCGGCGGACCTGGCCCGTTTCTGGTCCCGTGCCGTCGCCCACTGGCGCGAGTCCGCTGTCGTCGCGCTCTTCCTCCGCTTCTCGCCGCTGGATGCCGCCTCGGTCGAGGCGGTGCGGGGGCTCGGGACCGTCGCGTTGACCCGCCGGGCGGACACCGTCACCGTCGACGTGTCGCAGGGACCGGATCAGGTGTGGGACGGCATGCAGGGGCGGTCCCGTACCGCCATCCGCAAGGCCCGCAGCAAGGGCCTGACCAGCACCGTCCGGCCCGTCGAGCAGGAGGACCTGTTGCCCGGCGCCCCGTTCCGTCGGCTCTACGAGTCCACCATGGCTCGGCTGGGCAGCCAGCTCTGGTATCTGTTCCCCGACCGCTACTACCGCCAACTGGCCGCCGGGCTGGACAAGGCGCTGTGCATCGCCGAGGTCCGCGACCCGGACGCCAGCGTGGTGGCCGCCGCCCTCGTGCTGCGGCACCGGGACCGGGCCCACTACCACCTGGCCGGGTCCGATCCGCTGGCCGCCCGCGACGGCGCCAACAACCTGCTGGTCTGGAGCATCCTGGAGTGGGCCACGCAGCAGGGGTGCCGGCTGGTCCACCTCGGTGGCGGCGTCCGTGCCGAGGACGGGCTCTTCCAGTTCAAGCGCTCCTTCGGGGGTGCCCGTACCCCGTTCTGGACGGGCGCGGCGGTGATCGCCCCCGAGCGGTACCGGGAGTTGGTCGCCGCCCGGGCGAAACAACTGGGCAGGTCGACCGAGGACCTGGCGTCCAGCGGTTACTTCCCCGCATACCGGGCGGGTGTCACATGAGCGCCGACACCCAACGCCGGATCAAACGGCTTATCGACATCGTCGTCAGCCTGACCGTCCTGGTCCTGCTGTCCCCGGTGCTGGCGGTGGCCGCGATCCTGATCCGTCTGCGACTGGGCAAACCGGTCGTGTTCAGCCAGCAACGGACCGGCCGGGCGGGCCGCCCCTTCACGGTCTACAAGCTGCGGACGATGACCGACGAACGCGACGCGGACGGTGTGCTCCTGCCGGACGGACAGCGATGCAAGGGCATCGGTCTGCTGCTGCGGCGGGCGAGCATCGACGAGCTTCCCCAGTTGGTCAACGTGCTGAAGGGTGAGCTCAGCCTGGTCGGTCCGCGCCCACTGCTGCCGCGCTACGACCCGTGGTACACCGACCGCGAGCGACTGCGGTTCGAGGTGCCACCGGGGATCACCGGTCTGGCGCAGATCCACGGGCGCAACGGGCTGGCCTGGAACGAGCGGCTCGAGCTGGACGTCGTCTACGTCACGAACTGGTCGCTCTGGCTGGAGCTGCAGATCATCGCCCGCACCATCCGTACGGTCCTCACCGGCGCCGGCGTCGCCAAGGACCCGTCGGCGCAGATGCTGGACCTCGACCGGGAGCGGATGCTGACGTGACCGTCCTGGTGACGCGGACCGCCATCGTCACCGTTGACGAGCCGACCGATCCGCACCTCGACGGCATCGTGGAGCTGCTCCGCCAGTCCATACCCGCCGAGTGCGCGGGCTTGACGCCGGTTCACGCGGCCAACTTTTCCGCCTACCTCGCCGCCGCCGTCAGCCCGCCCCGCAGCCTTCGAACGGTGATGCTCCGCTGCGTCCGCGACTCGTCCGGGGTACGTGCGGTCGCCGACTGGCGGGTTCTGGGCGGGCGACTCTTCCTCAACGGGATCGCGGTCGCCGCCGACCAGCGGGGGCGGGGATGGGGCGGGCTGCTGCTCGACGACGGGTGCGACCTGGCCCGTCGGCTCGGGTGCACCGAGCTCGCTCTGGACGTGTCGGTGCGGAACCCGGGGGCGCGTCGCCTCTACGAGCGTCGCGGCTTCGCCGACGAGACGTACGCACAGTGGACCGAGGTCACCCCCGACGGGTCCGCTCCCAATCCCCACGTCCGCCTGCTGGACTGGCCGTCGTTCGTGGCGCACCACTCGGCGTACGGCTTCGGTGATCTTCGAGTCAGGTCGGAGGCCGGCGCGACGAGCGTCCGTGTCGTCGGCGCGGCCCTGCGTCTGCCCGCGGAGGTCACCGGCCCGGGTCTCGCCGCCGCACTGACCGAGGTCGTTCCGGCCACCCGCTGCTACCGGATTCGCACCGTTTCCGGGGCCGGGACGACCGGTGGCTTCGCCCACTTCGCCCGGATGTCCCGTCCCGTCGACCGCCAGGTCTGAACGAACCGACCAGCGGGGCGAAACGCGAAACAGACCACTGATCAGCAAATAGGAGGTATCACTACACAAGGTGCGAAAGTGCCGCCGCCCGTGCTGGCGGCCGAACGATTGGGACGAGGAACATACATGCCGTGGCACATCGGAAAAGAACGATGCGCGGAAAAGGTCGGAGCACGACGGAGAGCGGTGCCTCGGACCGCTGCGCTCCTCGGCACGGACGGTGCGGCCTGGATTATTGGGGCCCTGGTGGCCACCTGGGCGCGCTATGAGTTCGCCCTCACCGAGAACCAACTGATCCGGGCGGTGACCCTCGGCGCCTTCACGGCGGTCCTGCACGCCGCGTTGGTGCCGCTGCGGCGGCTCCGCTCGGGCCGGCACCCCATCGGGAGCCTGCAGGAGGTGCAGGGCGTGGCCGGTACGGCGATCACGACCGCGAGCCTCGTGACGGTGAGCCTGCTGCTGCTCGCCGACCGACCGGTACCCGCCAGCACCCCACTCATCGGTGGTGCCCTAGCCATGCTGTTCATGCTCGCCGCACGGTTCGCGTACCGGCACCGCCACGATCTCGCCATGCGCCCCGACGTCCGGTCGGCGACACCGGTGCTGCTGTTCGGCATGGGCGACGCCGGTCAGGGGCTGCTGCGGGCGATGCTCGGCGACCCACGCGGACGGTACCTGCCGGTCGGCGCGCTCGACGACGATCCGGAGAAGCACAACCTGCGCGTGGGCGGCGTACGGGTGCTGGGCGGTCGGAACGACGTCGGCAGCGCCGTCCGCCGCTCCGGCGCCAGCACCGTGATCTTCTCGGTCGCCAACGCCGACGCCGCCCTCATCCGTCAGATCCGCGAGGCGACCCTCGAGACGGGCGCCGCCTTCAAGGTGCTGCCGCCCGTACGGGACCTGGTGGACCACCGGATCACCGTCACCGACGTCCGCGACGTGCAGATCAGTGACCTGCTCGGACGCCGCCAGGTCGTCGCGGACCTGCCGCTGAGCACCAACAGCCTGACCGGCCTGCGGGTTCTGATCACCGGCGCCGGCGGCTCGATCGGCTCGGAGCTCTGCCGACAGGTCATGAAGGCCGACCCGGGCGAGATGATGATGCTGGACCGCGACGAGTCGGCCCTGCACAGCCTCCAGATGTCGCTGGCCGGGCGTGCCCTGCTCGACGGCCCGGACCTGATCCTCGCCGACCTGCGCGACGACGAGGGCATCCGCCGGATCATCCGAGAACGCCGCCCGGACGTCATCTTCCACGCGGCGGCGCTCAAGCACCTGACCCTGCTCCAGCGGCACCCCGGTGAGGCGGTCAAGACGAACGTCTGGGGCACCCTGTCGGTGCTGGACGCCTGCCAGGACGTGGCCAAGTTCGTGAACATCTCCACGGACAAGGCGGCCAACCCGATCAGCGCCCTCGGCTACTCCAAGCGGATCACCGAACTGCTGACCGCGCACGCCGCGTCGCGCTTTCCGGGGACGTTCCTCAGCGTCCGGTTCGGCAACGTGTTGAGTAGCCGCGGCTCGGTGGTGACGGCGTTCCAACGGCAGATCGAGGCCGGGAAGCCCCTGACGGTCACCCACCCGGAGGTGACCCGCTACCTGATGACCGTCCAGGAGGCCGTCCACCTGGTGCTCCAGGCCGCGGAGATCGGCCAGGACGGGGAGGCTCTGGTGCTGGACATGGGCGAGCCGGTGCGGATCGCCGACCTGGCCCGGCAGATGGCCGAGCACGCGGCTAGCAACGTCCCGATCGTCTACACCGGGCTGCGCCCGGGCGAGAAACTCCATGAGGACCTGCTCGGCGCCGGCGAGATCGACGCCCGGCCGTTCCATCCGCTGGTGTCGCACGTGGCGGTGCCGGCGCTGGACCCGATGGAGGTGAGCGGGCTGGACCCGTACGCCGAGCCGGCGAAGGTCGTCGAGCAGCTCGCTCTGCTCTGCACCCAGCCGACCGGTCCGGTGGTGAACGGCCCGCTGGGCGTACCGCTGCAGTCGCACTGACGAACGACCGGAGGGCCGGCCACCGCAGTTCGCGGTGGCCGGCCCCGTTTGTCGTCGACGTTCAGCGGCGGATGCCCGCCCAGTCGTGGTGCCGGCGGACGGTGGAGAGGATGAAGTCGACGACCCGCCGGGAGGTGTCCGGCACCCGGTAGTCGACCGGGCAGGGCACGCCCTGCGCGGCGACCTGGGCGACGGTCACCTCGACGGCCTCGACCACGCCCTGCGGGTCGAGGCCGGTCATGATGATGCCGCCCGCGTCGAGTGCCTCCGGGCGTTCGATCGACTCGCGCAGTGTCACCGCGGGAAAGCCGAGGATGGCGGACTCCTCGCTGATCGTCCCGCTGTCGGACAGGGTGCAGTACGCCCTGGTCTGCAGGTGCACGTAGTCGAGCAGACCGAACGGCTCGTGGAAGGCGATGCCGTCCAACGCGGTGGCGTCCGGGGCCAGCGCCTCCAGCCGTTTACGGGTGCGCGGGTGGGTGGAGACCAGCACCGGGAGGCTCCAGCGGTCGCGTACCGCGACCAGGCAGTCCAGCAGCTTGCGGAGCCGGTCGGGGCGGTCCACGTTCTCCTCACGGTGTGCGCTGACCAGGAAGTAGCCGCCCCGGTCAAGCTCCAACCGGCTCAGGATTCTCGAGCTGGCGATCGGCGCCCGGTAGTGCTCCAGCACCTCGCGCATCGGTGAGCCAGTGTGCAGGATCCGGCGCGGGTGCAGACCCTCGGCGAGCAGGTTGCGCCGGGCGTGTTCGGTGTACACCAGGTTGAAGTCCGCAACGTGGTCGACCAGCCGGCGGTTGGTCTCCTCCGGAACGTTCAGGTCGAAGCAGCGGTTTCCGGCCTCCATGTGGTAGACCGGCACGCGCATGCGCCGCGCCATCAGCGCGGCGATGCAGCTGTTGGTGTCGCCGAGCACCAGCAGCGCGTCCGGGCGCAGCTCGGCGATCGCCTGCTCCATGCCGACCAGCACGCCGCCGAGGACCCGGCCGAGCGAGGAGGTGTCGACCTCCAGGAACCGGTCCGGCTGGCGCAGCCGCAGCTCGGTGAAGAACACCTCGGACAGCGTCGGGTCCCAGTTCTGCCCGGTGTGGACCAGGACGTGGTCCACCGTGTCGTCGAGCCGGGCGAGCACCCGGGACAGCCGGATGATCTCCGGTCGAGTGCCGACCACCGTCATGATCCTGGTCATGCCCGTCCTCTCTGCGCAGCGACCTTGGTCAGGATGTCCTCGAACTGGTCGACGCCCACCCGCAGCGACATCCGCTCCTGGTAGACGTGTCGGGCCCGACGACCCATGTCGCGTCGAACGTCGGCGGGCACGGCGGCCGCCGTCACGAACCTGTCGGCGAGCGTCGGCCAGTCCTCCGGCGGGCAGACGAGACCGAACTCGGCCGACTGGACGAGGGCCGCGGTGTCGCCACCCGCCGCGGCGATCACCGGCACCCCGCAGGCCAACGCGGCCTGCAGCTTCGACGGGACGGCGGCCCGCAGGGCGGGCAGGTCACGCAGGCACACCAGTTGCCAGTCCGCCGCCGCGGACAGCTCCGCCATCTTCTCCGGCGGGTGTCGACCGATGAACCGCACGTTGTCGGCGCCCAGGTCGGCCGCGAGCCGACGGGCAGCGTCCTCGCCCGCACCGGAACCGACCAGCACCAGGTCCATCCGGTCCCGGGCGGCGGCCGCCGCACGGATGGCGGTGTCGAGGCCCTGCAACAGCCCCAGGTTGCCGGCGAACATCACGGTGCAACGCCCCCGATGACCCAGCACCGCACGGGCCTCGGCGGTGACCGGCACCGGACGGAACAGCGCGTCGTCGGTCCAGTTCCAGACCACCCGAATCCGGTCCGGGTCGGCGCCACGGGCCACGACCTGCTCGGCCATGGTCGGCGAGATCACCACGATCGTGTCGGCCAACCGGTACGTCCCCCGCATCAGCGCCCCGACGGCCCGCTCCAGCGTGCGACCGACCCGGCCGGTGGGTGCCATGCCGGAATGCGTCACCGAATCCGGCCACAGGTCCTGTACGTGCAGCACGACCGGTGTCCGCCGGGTAGCGCGCAGCAGTGCCGCGGCGGCGGCGGCCGTGGGCGGCGGGTGGTAGACGTACGTGACGTCGACGTCGGCGAGCCACCGCACCCCGGCCAGCGCGCTGCTGGCACCGAAGGAGAGGTGGCTCACCGCCCGCCGGAGCGCGGAGGCGTCGTGACTCGGGTAGGCCGGGACCCGCCGGACCGCCACCGATCCGTCGGTCTCCCGATGCCCCCACCGCTGCCGCCAGCCGGGATACACGCGGCCGTGCGGATAGCTCGGGAAGGTGGTGAGCACCCGCACCTGATGTCCGCGCTCGGCGAGCCCGTGCGCGAGGTTCCCGGGGATGAACGCTCCCTCCGGGGGGTACCACTGGCTGATCAGACCAACCTTCACGCGCCGACCGCCACCGGCGCTGTCCGCGTCGCCTCCACCGGCTCGGGCCAGGTGTCCGGCCGGTCCGGGTCGAACAGCTCGTTGGTCCAGAACATCGTCAGCAGCTCGTCCGAGCCGGTGTTGACCAGCTTGTGCACCCACATGGTGGGCATGTCCACGAGCACCGGCTCGTCGCCGGTGACCGCGAACCGCAATACCTCGGCATCATCGACCCGGCGCAGACTGATCTCGGCCGTCCCGCGCAGCACCACGAACCGCTCCACCTTCGCCAGGTGGAAGTGCTCACCACGGGTGATGCCGGGGCGGGTGGTGGAGCAGAACGTCTGCCCGGCGCCGCCGTGCGCCTTGACCGTCTCGACCAGCTCACCGCGGGCGTCGGCCCGGCGCGGCAGCGCGAGCGGGTAGTGCGCCGGGAAGCAGTGCGACCGGTAGGTGTTGAACAGGCGCACATCGTGCCGGTCGAGCAACGACGGGATCTCCCCGGTCCGGTACGTCGCGGCCATGGCCGCGAGCCGGCTGGCCAACCCCTGCACACCGATCCGCAGCGGCGGCATGGCCGGATCCCACGACCCGCCGGCGGCAACGCCGATGAGCCGGGCAGCCGCGTCGGTGACGTGCACGAGGCTCAGCTCACGATCGGCGTGCACCTCCGGCCGGCCGCCCTCGGCGAGCACCCGGCAGAACGTCGCCGCCGCCGAGTTGTAGTAGGGACGGCCGTGCTCGCCGTAGAGATTCGGCAGCAACACGTCGTCGAGGTCGATGCCAGTGCCGGCCAGGACCCGCGCAGCGGTGGCCTTGGCGTCGCCGTACGGGGTGCCGTTGCCGGCCTGCACCGAGTTGGCGTAGACCACCCGCGCCGGCGGGTTCGCGCAGTGCCTGAAACCCTCGGCGAGTTGCGCGGCGAGCTGCACGTTGCCGGCGGCGACATCGGCTGGCTCACCCCGGTTGACGCCGGCCAGGTGCAGCACCCGGTCGACCCCGGCCACCTTCGCCGCGACCACGCCGGGATCGGTGAGGTCGTCGCGGGTCACCACGACCGGTTCCGGCCAACCCAGAGCGCGCAGCAGCACCCGGACGTGCCAGCCGAGGAAGCCCCCGGCACCGGTGACGGCGAACCTCAGCACGCCAACACCGGGTCCCGCAGCGCCAGCTCGGCGCGTACCTCGGGCAAACCCTTCAGCAACTTGATGATCTCGGGTACGCCGAGTTGCGGCGCGTTCGCCGAGTTGAAGTCCTCGGTCGGCCCGCCACCGAGGTCGCCCTCGGAGACGTAGAGCGCGTAGTTGAGATCACGGGCGTCGAGCGGCACCCGGAGGAAGTCGCCGAAGTCCTCGGCCTGGGCGAGCTCCTCCCTGCTGGCCAGTGTCTCGGCCTGCTTCTCCCCGTGCCGCACACCGATCACGTCGAGCTTGGCGGGCACGTCGAAGAGGTGGCACACCGCTTCGGCCAGGTCGCCGACGGTGCAGGCGGCGGCCTTGCGGATGAAAATGTCGCCGGGCCGCGCGTGGTGGAAGGCATGCTCGACCAGCTCGACCGAGTCGGCGAGCGACATCAGGAACCGGGTCATCCCCGCGTCGGTCACGGTGGGCGCCCGGCCAGCCTTGATCTGCTCGATGAAGAGCGGGATCACCGACCCACGCGAGTACATGACATTGCCGTACCGGACGCAGGAGACCGTGGTGGCGCTGTTCGGGTTGTTCCGGGCGTGCGCCTGGGCCACCTTCTCCATCAGCGCCTTGCTCATGCCCATCGCGTTCACCGGGTAGACGGCCTTGTCGGTGCTGAGCACCACGACCGATCCGACGCCGTTGCGCTCGGCGGCCTCGATGACGTTGGCGCTGCCCAGCACGTTGGTCCGGACGGCCTCCAACGGGAAGAACTCACAGGACGGCACCTGCTTGAGGGCGGCGGCGTGGAACACGTAGTCGATGCCCCGGCTGGCCTTGAGCACCGAGTCGTAGTCGCGAACGTCCCCGACGTAGTAGCGAACCCGCTCGTCACCGAGCAGCCGACGCATGCCGTCCTGCTTGGCCTCGTCCCGGCTCAGCACCCGGACCTCCCCGGCTCCACGGTCGAGGAGCCGGCGCACCATGGTCTGGCCGAAGGAACCCGTACCGCCGGTGATCAGCACGCGGCGTCCGGTGGTCGAGAAAGTCACTGTTTGCTCCCCGTCTCGTCTGGGCGGATCGCGGCAGCCGCACGTTCGGTCACGGGGCGGCTGTCACAACTCGGGCAACGAGCCGAAGACACTCCGGAAACGGTGAAACGGGTACGAAGCCCCGCAGCGTGGGGCTTCGTACAGGGCGGTCCACTGTTGAACCCTCCGACTGGTCATTCCGTCGGAGTCGTTTCAGGAAACACGCAAATCCCCCCATCGATCCTTGCTATAACAAGCTGCGGCCAGCTTGGCCCGGTCCCGCCCAAGGCGTGAAGTCAACGCCAGGAGAAGTGGCCACGTTGCCCGCGACGGCGCGCGGCAAACGGTCCGTGTGGCGGGGACGAGCGGAACGACCACCACCGGGAGTCGCCCGGCGGAGCAGGCATTGATGCGGGAGCACCGGTCGGATGACGATGACAACACCAGGCCTCCACGCACGTCGACTCGCGCCCCAGCCGACGTCACCGCGAGCGGTCGATCGCCGTCCGGCTCCCTTCCACCGTGCGCTCAGGGCCTGGCTGCCACTGCTACTGGCTGGCGCCTGGATGCTCGGCACCTTCGGCGTCTTCTGGACGGGTGCCATGGCGGAACAGGTCCCGAACCCGGGCCAGCTCTGCCTGTTCGTGTTCGCCGCCACCGGTGCGTTCGCCGTCGGCTACGCCGTGCAGATCTATCGCCGGGAACCTGGCCCGCAGGTCGGTGCGCCGCGGTCCACCGACGTCCGAAGGGTTCGCCGGCTCGTTCTCGCCAGCGGTGTCTACTACGTCGCCCTTGGTCTGAGCCTCCTCCTGGAGTACGGCGCAACCAGCCCGGGCAGCATCCTCGCCAGCCTGCAGGACCCGGCTGCGGCGTACGTCAACAAGTTCCTCGTCTACCAGGCGCAGCAGGACAGCGGGCGGACGAATCCGGCCATCCAGTTGCTGACCCTGCTCGGTGCGCTGGGTACCGCGCTCGTACCGCTGCTTGTTGTGTACTGGCGACGTCTGTCGAGTGGCCTGCGGCTCGTCGGGCTCACCGGCATGGCGGTCTACAGTCTTTTCTTCCTCTACATCGGCACGCTCAAAGGCCTGGGCGACTTCGTGCTGATGATTGCGGCCGGGTTGCTCATCGTGTCCTCACGTGATCGCGACCTTACCCGCCGAAAGGCGACGCACCGGGGCGCGAAGGTGATGGTCGCGTTGGTCGTCGTGCTCTTCTGCTCGTACATGATCAGTAGCCAGGCCGATCGGACAGAGCAGTTTGGGACACACGACCGCGTGCGAGCCAATCCGACTGTGGAGCGGGTTGTCGGTGAGCATCTCGCCACCGGTGTGGCCGCAATCGTCATTTATCCCACCCACGGTTACCTCGGCCTCGCGTACAACCTTGAGACGCCCTTCGCGTGGTCATACGGCCTGGGTAGCACTCCGGCGGTCACCTCGTACGCGAGTCAGTACCTGGACATCGACACCGACCGCCACCCGGCCTATCCGGCACGCACCGAGGAACGGACCGGTTGGCCGGCAGGCTTGTACTGGTCGACGCTCTATCCGTGGCTCGCGTCGGACCTCACCTTCCCGGGCACGGTGCTCTTCATGGGCCTCCTGGGTTGGTTCTTCGCCCGGCTCTGGCGTGAGGTGAACCTCTCGGGCCGGATCCTGCCGACGCTGATCTTCGTCCAGATGTGCCTGCTCGTCGCGTACATACCGGCGAACAATCAGATCGGCATGTCCCGGCCGGCGGTTATCGGTCTCGCCACGCTGCTGGTCCTCTACCTTGGGTCGGCGCTGCACCGCCGGACACGTAACGGTTCAGCGCCGCCCTACCTCATGCCGCGGTAGCTTGCGCTGCTGCGCCCGCACGTCATCCTGGTCGGGTGAGATGGTCGTCAACCCGGCCAGGAAGGACCGAATTCGTTGTCCCTGGGCCGCAGGCCCGCGCGTCTCCCGCACGAAGGCGGCCCCGGCGGCGCCGAGTGCCCGGCTCGCCTCGGGAGGCAGGGCGAGGGCGCGCAACATCGCTTCACGCAGACCCTCGACAGTGTCCGAGTCAGCGAAGAGAAGGTACCGCTCATAGTCGGGGGGAATGCCAGGCAGCCTCGTGGTCACCACCGGAACCCCGGTGGAGAGGTACTCAATGATCTTGGATGGAAACGAGTAGCGTACGAACGACTGGCCGACCGGCCGCGGGTTCACCAGGAGCGCCGCGCGGGCGAGCCGCTTGACCAACGCGTCGCGGTTGAGCAGTTCGGGAGGAACGACCCTGGGGTCCGACTTCGCCTGCGTCTCCAGCCAATCCTCCAACTCGCCCCGTCCGAACAGGAACAGGCGCAGGTCGGGCGCCGTCAAGCCACGGAACGCCTCAACCAGCCGATCGACCCCATAGGCCCGTGTGAGGCCTCCGGCGTACACCAGGGCACGAGTGGGACCGATCTTTGCACTGCTCGGCGACGCCTCGCTGGCCGCGTCGACGGACCCGATCGCGGTCGATGTGGACGGGTCGACGGAAGGCGGGTTGAAAATGCCCTCCATGACCAGACGAGGCACCGAGGGTGCGAAGTCATCGGCAAGCGCCGCGGTGAGGACCACGACACCGGAAGATCGACGCAGCGCCGAGCGCACCAGCGCACGATCCAGGCGGCGCAGCCCGCGCACGATTCGACCGTCGGTGGGAAGGGCGACCCCTGGGGGATCCGTCAGCACGGGCACCACTCGCACCCACCGTCGCCGCGCGGCCAGGACGCCGAACCACAGGAACGGCGTGTGTACGCCGTGGATCAGCAGTACATCGCTCCCCTGCCGGCGCAGCGCACGTCGGCCCGACCGCACAGCGGAAAGGAACCGTGTGAGGTGTTTGACGCCGAGCAGATTGACGAAGCCCAGTAGGTCGCCCTGCACACCGTCCTGCTGGAACCGCCCGGGGCGGAACAAGATCTTGCGATTCCGAGGGAAGGTCGAGGCAGGAGCCGCTGACACCAGATGCACCGGGCAACCCGCGGCACGGATGCTCTTGACCAGCCCCCAGGCGAACGTATGAGTCTGGGTGGGCATGACCACGTCCCGCTCCACGACTGTGTTGAACAGTTCGTCGTCGACTGTGAACCCCAGCAGCAGGACCCGGGGAAATGACTCGGAGGTCACGCCTCTCCTTCCAGCATTCGCCGGTAGACGCCGTCGAGTGCGCCGAGCATGACCTGGAGGCTGTAGCCGTCGTGCACCACCTTGTAGCCCGTCTGACCCATGTGCCGCCGCTCCCCAGCATCAGCAAGCAGGGGCCACAGCGCCGCAGCCAACTCGCCCGCGTCCCCCGCCGGCACCAGTCGACCACCACCGGAACGCAGCACCTCGACGTTGCCACCGACGGCGGACGCCACAACGGGCAGGGCGTGCGCCATCGCCTCCAACAGGGCGTTGGACAGGTTCTCGTGCAGGGTGGGGAACACGAAGACATCCGCCGCCGACAGCAGATCCGGCACGTCGAGTCGGTTGCCGAGCAGTCGAACCTCGGTACCACCGACCCGCGCCAGAGCGGCTGCGATTCCTGACCGGTCCGGCCCGTCGCCGGCGATCAGCAGGACCCGGCGACCGACCTGCGGAGGCAGCCGGCACAGCGCGTCCGCCAGTACCCTGAAGCCCTTGTCCCAGGTCAGACGCGCCACGGTGATCATCACCACGTCGTCTTCGGCCATGCCGAGCGCGGCGCGCGCCCGACTCCGGGCGGCGCTCGGATCGGCCGGCACGGGCACCCCGTTGGGAATCACGCCTACGAACTTTTCGGCCTGCTGACGCACGAAATCCCGGCCGGCCGCGTACTCGCACACGGTGGCGACATGACTGGCCATCCGGAGAGTGGCTGGTTCGGCACCGTGAACCAACAGCCGGCGCCGCCAGGAGGGGCCGACATGCCGTAGATCGCGCACGGTGCCGTGCACCGTCACCAGGATGCGCGGACAGCCCGCCATCCGGGCGGCCAGCACTGCGTGGAAGCCCTCGTTCTGTAGTCCACGCACATGCACGACGTCAGGACGCACCCTGCGCAGGAGCGGGATCCACTCCCGCAGCAAGGAGGTGTTGAGAGCGCCGTTGCCCCCGACCTGGTGCATCCGGACGA
This sequence comes from Micromonospora luteifusca, assembly GCF_016907275.1. Taxonomy (NCBI): domain Bacteria; kingdom Bacillati; phylum Actinomycetota; class Actinomycetes; order Micromonosporales; family Micromonosporaceae; genus Micromonospora; species Micromonospora luteifusca. The sequence goes on along the minus strand of NZ_JAFBBP010000001.1, from coordinate 5,302,729 downwards.
ACTCGTACCGCTCGGCGAGCGGGGAGGCCAGCACCCGCTCCACTGCGGTCAGTGGGCCGTTCGCTCCTGGCCTACCTGCCGAATGCTGCACGACCACGGGACGGGATCGCACTGGCGGCCGGTTCGGGCCGTTCTGGCCGATGCTCAGATTGGATGACTTCACGCTCGCACCCCAACGTCGACCTACGGAGTACCGGCGGCGCGCCCTGATCCGCAGCAACAATATGAGTGCGTACAGTAACACCGGCATTAGCCTCTAATGCCCTAGGACACCCTCAAAAAGGGATGGATGGCATGGAGAGACAGGAGACCGTCGCGTTTCAGGCTCAACCCATCGCTCCCCCCGGCGCAACCACGCCCCGCCTGTTGGTCATCGCGGCCTTCCGGTTCCCACACGGTGATGCGATGTCGAATCGGATGCTCCAGCTGGCTCGCTCCGCGACCCCCCCGGGCACTCCGACCCTGGTCGTCAACGACTGGCCGAACGATGGGAGCCGACCCGATCCGGCTCCCCAACTGCCACCCGGCCTGCAACTGATCACGCTCTCGCGGGGTGGGGGAAACCAGATTCGTCGGTGGGTGCACCGGCAGGGCCGGGCCCTTCGAGTGCTGGCGGCACTGCGACGAGCGGGCATACGACGGGGCGACCTGCATGGCGTCTATCTCCCGGTAGGACTGTGGAATCTGACCACGTGGGCGGTGCTGCGCTCGACACTGCAATGCCCGCTGACGGTGGATGTCGTCGAACGACACGACTCCGCGCAGTTCCGCCATGGGCGCCTGACGCCCTATTTCATCCGGCATCGGTGGCACTCGTTCCTGGCTGCCCGGCTGGCAGACCGGATCATCGCCATCTCCACGGCACTTGAGCGCCACTACGCACGGCGCGGCAAACCGGTCTTGGTCGTACCTCCGCAGGTCGACTGCGCTGACTACGGGCCGCCCGCACCACCACCTATTCGGGACGGCCTTCGGCTGCTGTACGCCGGTACGGCCGGTGCCAAGGACCCACTCGGCGTGATCCTGGCGGGCATTCGCCGGCTCTCGCCGCCCGACCGTCAGCGGGTGCACCTGACCATCGCCGGAATGACGCGGGCACAGGCAACCTCCCTGTCCGACCTGGAGGGCGGCGCGGTGGCGGAGTTCGGCGACCAGATCACCTTCCTCGGCCGCGTACCGCGCTACCGAATCCTCGCCGAGCTGGGCGCGGCGCACTTCTCGGTGCTGGTTCGCCCTCGGGGAGGTTACGCCGAGGCCGGCTTCCCGTCGAAGGTGCCCGAAAGCCTGGCCGCCGGATGCCCCGTAATCCTGAACCACACCAGCGACCTTGCTCGTTACATCACCGACGGCCGGGAGGGCATCGTGCTCAGCGGACCGGGGCCGGACGACGTCCGGAACGGGATCGAACGCGCACTGGCCCTGGATGACGAGCAGTGGCGGTGGATGAGTCGCCGGTCCCGTGAAGGAGCGTGGAAATTCGACTACCAGTTCCGTGCCACCGAGGTGAGCAATTTCGTGACTGGTCGCGAAGCCGTTATCGCCGACCGTTAGGCAGCCCGTCAAGCCCAGCAACACCGTATATCTGGCGAATGACTTCGGCCTTCTCCTGCGCCGGCAGGTGACCGCAACCAAGCGACTTGGCTTTCATCATCGCGAGGTACTCGTCCATGCTGCGGACCACCCTGGCCGGCACACCTGCGGCCACGCTGTTAGCCGGGATGTCACGGGTGACCACCGAGCCGGCCCCGATGACGCACCGATTACCGATCCGCACACCGGGAAGGATGATCGTCCGCACGCCGATGTAGACGTCGTCGCCGACACTGATGGGCGCGGTCCACTCAAGATCGGGATGCTCCTTTCGCAGGATGAGGGTGCCCCCGTCATGGGTGACGAATTGAACTCCTGCCGTCACATAAACGTTGTCGCCCAGAGTGACCATCCAGGGCTCCGAACCGAACATGCTCCGGTCGATGCCGTAGAAACGCACTCGTCCACGCAGATTTACGCCAATCGAACGCGCAAACTCTTCTGGATTGCGGGCCGCTGCTCGTCGGTCACGCAGGGCGGCGAAGATGCCGCGGAGTGTACTTGTCATCACGCTCCATCCGGAAAGGACTTGACTCGTTCGTTGGAACGGCGGCCAGTGCCCTGCGGTACCCGACGACGGCGGCTGGAAGCACGGTGATCCCGTACGACATCGCCGCGGCGATCGCCACACCGGACAGGCCCACCCTCGTCGCCAGAAAGATCTTCAGCGGTACGGCGACGGCCAGGCAGGCTCCCCATCCGACGAACTGCGGCCTCAGCAGCCCGACGCTGTTCTGCACCATGAAGAGTGGTGCCGCCACAGCGACGAGGAACGACCACGCGGCAAGCGCGCCGAACAGCGAAGCCGGCATCCGTTCGAGGTCGTCCGAACGTACCCAGATCCGCAAAATATCGTTGCCGGTCAGGACAAGGCACAGGGCAGGCAGAGTTACCGCCGCCGCAGACAGGCAGGCCATCCGTCTGGTGCTGCGCCGCACCCAGGCCACATCTCCCCGAGCAAGCGCCTCGCCGTTCGCCGGCCACAGCGGCAGGTTCACCAGGGTCACGAACAGGGCCAGCACCGCGAACATCCGCAGTATCACTGCGTAGTTCGCAGCCGCATGCAGGCCGAGCACCCGGCCGACCAGGAAGCCGTCGATGTTGAGGGCGACGGAACTCAACAAGGAGAGCGCGAAGAACCGGGCCCCCAACCGGAGCAGTCCACGCGCTACCGGAGCACGCACGTCTCTGACGCGTGGTCGAAGGCTGGGGTCCTGCCAGCCGAAGTAGCAGATTGAGTTGGCGAGGTTCACCAAGGGCACGGCGAGCACCGCAGCCGCAATCACCAACGGCGGACTGGCGTGCGCGGCGACGGCGGTCACCACCAGGCCAGCGGAAGCAATACTTCCAACAGCTTGCCAGAGGTTACTTTGGGCGACCTGTTGGTGGGCGTACTGCACCCGCTGAATGAGGGCCAGCGGGATGTTGACCAGGAAGGCACCGAAGCAGAGCAACACCACCGCTCGGGCGTCCCGGGCCACCGCCGGGTCCTCGACGTTCAGTAACGTCGGCCAGGGGACCAGCCGGACGGTCACCAACAACACCAGTAGTAGCGCCACGGACAACGTACCGAGCAGGGCGTACGCACTCGCTATCTCCCGGGCAGCCGCGCGTCCTTCGCCGGTGGCATACAACCGAGAAAGCCGCGTGAGCAGGCCGTTACCGAGCCCGAAGTCGGCAAACAGCGCCATCGCGGTCAATGAGGAGATCGCCATCCACATGCCGTACCGCTCGGCGCCGAGATAGCGGAAGGCCACTGGGGTGATCAGCAGTGGCGCGGCCAGGCCGACGGCCTTGCCCGCCAGCGATGAGGCGATGCCGGTGACCAGCGCGCGACCACGGGACCGCCGCGCCACCGACTGGTCGCCGTCACGTGATCCCGGTCCCGCTGTAGCGGTCCGCGCCTCCGACGTGGTTGCCGCGGAAGCGCCGCCGGCCTTGCCGACCAGGACGGACGGACCCGCCCCGACCGCTGGAGGCCGATCGACCATCAGGCCCGCTGCTTCAACACATGCGTCTCGAACCACTCCACGGTCGCCCGCAATCCGTTCATCCGGGGAGTTGGCACCACGTCCGGGAAGAGCGAGCGCAGCAGCCTGTTGTCGGCCTCGGAGTGTCGGACGTCCCCGCCGCGCGGCGCCACGTGGCGCCGCGCGATCGGACGGCCGATGATCTGCTCCAGCTCGGACACCACCGTGAGCAACTCCGCTCGAGCGCCGAAGGCGAGATTGACCGGCTGTGGATGGGAGACCGAGCGCTCCACCGCGTCGAGTAGCACCGCACAGACCGTTTCGACGTAGGTGAAGTCGCGCGACTGCCGACCATCTCCGTGGAGCTCGATGGGCTCACCGCGCAGTGCCGCGTCGACGAAGCGGGGGATGACAGCCGCGTAGCCGTGATCGTGCCGCTGGGCCGGGCCGTACACGTTGAAGAATCGGAAGGCGAGGGTGGGCAGACCGAAGGATGCCTGGTACGCCAAGGCGTAGGCCTCGGTGGCCAGTTTGCTCACCGCGTATGGACTGAGCGGGCGGGTCCAGGCCAGCTCGGTCTTCGGCAGCACCGGATTGGCGCCGTAGACCGACGAGGAGGACGCGACGACGACGTAGCCCACGTCGTGCCGGCGAGCGGCTTCCAGCACCCGAAGCGTGCCGGTGGCGTTTGCGTGGTGTGAGGCGATCGGATCGCGCAACGAACGCGGCACGCTGGGCAGCGCCGCCAGGTGCACTACCGCATCCCGGTCGGTCATCGCCCGGTCCAGTGCCTCGTCGTCGAGCATCGAACCCGGGATCGTCTCCACGTCGAGACCGTCGAGGTTGCTCATCCGACCCGTTACCAGATCATCGAGGATCCGAATGTCGGTGACGGTGCGATGCAGAGTCGCGGCACGGACGAGGTTGGAACCGATGAAGCCGGCACCACCGGTGATGAGTAGTCGCATTCGTTCCGCCTTCACGGCCCCGTGGATTGGTCATCCGGTCCAACGACCTTCCTCAACGACTGTCACGCATCGTCATCGCAAGAATACCGATCGACGGCGTGGCCGGTCGACCAGGCGCCGGGCTCGACGATCAGCGACGGGCCGCTACGGCTGAGGTAGGCCGTGTCTCGGACCCCGCGAGGTCCGCCAACGCCGCCAACTCTGCCGGGGTGAGCCGCTGTTCGGGCGAATAGAGCTGCTGCTCGTGAGAGATGATCGTCTCTACCGGCCAGCGCAGGCGGATCAGTCGGGCCGGGTTGCCGGCGGCCACCGCGTACGGCGGCACCGGACGGGTCACCACGGAGCCCGCCCCGATCACCGCGCCCCGGCCGATCGTCACGCCGTGCAGGATGACGGCTCGGGTGCCCACCCACACGTCGTCGCCGATCGTGACCCCCCGATCGAGGGCCTCATCAGAGGGGCGCTTCCCAACGGCGATCATGGGCGCGCCGACCTGGTCGATCCGGTGGTTGCCGCCGCGGATGGTGACCTCGGGCCCGAACATGACGTTGTCACCTATACGGATCCGGGATCGAGCAGCCATGATGACCGGACGGTGACCCAGGTCGACGTTGCGGCCGACCTCGATCGTCTCGTAGGTGTAGACGCCGTCCGGGTCGAAGGTGAAGTTGTCCCCCCGGGCGGCGAACCGGCTAGCGGACGCCAGTCCTCGTACAGCCCTGCGGGCCCGCGTGCCACTGGACCAGAGAAGATCCAGGAAACGGGCGACCGCCGCGACCACGCGTCCGGGGCGGTGCGTCGACACGAGCATCAGGCTCTGCACCGCCCGGCAGCGGCGGTGCTTTGCTGGGCCACACTGCGAATCGGACGCATCGAACCTTCCCTCACCTGGCTCCGTCGGGCTACGGCGGACACGAGCGAGCGTACGTGTCATTTGTCGGCTTTTTCCGGGTATACGATTAAATGCGAATAGCGAAGAGCAACTATCCCTCGTGTGGCATACCGCGCCTTCGCGGCGCGTCGGCCAACCATGCCCCGGCCGTCGCCGTGGGCAGCGATATCGACACGGTCAGCCACCGCGCACCCATCGACTGATTGACATCGGTCAGCCCGCACCGAAGGCTCGCGCCTACAGGTCCTTCACCCAAGGAGGCGCGATGAGACCGAGACGACTGGCGATCGCCAGCGTGGTCACCCTGCTCGGCGCACTGGCGATAACCCCGCCGGCAAGCGCGAAGCCACCGTCCGACCCGGGCGCACGCGACGGCCTGGAGGTGTACGTCGGCACGGTCGACGCGAAACAGCGGGATCAACTGCGCGCGGCGGGGGTCGACCTCGGCCACGACGCGAAGATGGACTCGTCCGGCCGCACGGCGGTCGAGACGGTGCTCAGCCGCCGGCAGGCCAAGCGGTTGACCGACAAGGGCGTCCCGCTGTCGGTGAAGAAGGTGCACGGCAAGGACGCGTCGCAGGCGCTGCGGGAGCAGGCCGCGGCCGGCTGGACGGCGTTCCGCCCCTACGGTGAGCCGGGCGGCCTCCGGGACGAGTTGAACGCCACCGCCGCCCGTTATCCGAAGCTGACCAAGGTGGAGACTGTCGGCCGCAGCCAGCACGGCCAGCCGATCCTCGCCGTGAAGGTCACCAAGAACGCGCGGAGCGTAGCGGACGGGAAACGACCCGCGGTGCTGTACGCCGGTACGCAGCACGCCCGCGAGTGGATCACGCCGGAGATGACCCGCCGGCTGATGCACCACGTGCTGGACAGCTACGGCACCGACCGAGAGATCACCCGTCTTCTGGACACGACCGAGCTGTGGTTCCTGCCGGTCGCCAACCCGGACGGCTACGACCACACCTTCACCCCCGGCAACCGGCTCTGGCGCAAGAACCTGCGCGACAACAACGGCGACGGGCAGATCACCTCGGGCGACGGCGTCGACCTCAACCGCAACTTCAGCTACAAGTGGGGTTACGACAACGAGGGCTCGTCACCCGAACCGAACAGCGAGACCTACCGTGGCCCCGGCCCCAACTCGGAGCCGGAGACCGTCGCCCTGGACCGGCTCTTCAAGCGGGTCGGCTTCGAGTTCTTCGTCAACTACCACTCGGCGGCCGAGTTGCTGCTCTACGGCGTCGGCTGGCAGGTGAGCACCCCCACCCCGGACGACGTCATCTACGAGGCGATGGCCGGTGACGACGCGCACCCCGCGGTGCCCGGCTACGACCCGGACATCTCCGCCGAGCTGTACACCACCAACGGCGACACCGACAGCCACGCCACCGTCAAGTACGGCACGTTGGGCTTCACCCCGGAAATGTCCACCTGCGAAGCAGCCTCGGCGGTCGACCCGGACGACGAGTGGCGCCCGGAGGACTGCGTCAGCGGCTTCATCTTCCCCGACGACGAGGCCCTCATCGCCGGCGAGGTGAGCAAGAACCTGCCGTTCGCGCTGGCCGTGGCGAAGTCGGCGGCGGACCCGGACGAACCGGTGTCGGTCGTCGGTCGGAGCACCCCGGATTTCGAGGTGGACACGTTCGACACCTCGTACGGGCGCACCCAGCAGGTCGCCTCGATCACCCGTCGTTCGCTGAAGAACGTACGGATGCACTACCTGGTCAACGGCGGGCGCCCGAAGACCGTCGCGGTCCGCGAGTGGCGCGGCGGCGAGCGGTACGGCGACACGCACGACGACTACTACGCCGAACTGCGCGGCACGGTCACCGGCACGAAGCCGGGTGACCGGGTCGAGGTCTGGTTCACCGGCAACAAACCGCGTGCCGGGGTGGTCGCCAGTGAACACTTCACCTACCGGGTGCACAACGACATCGGCGGTGACGTGCTGGTCCTCGCGATGGAGGACGTCACCGGCCTCAGCCCGGCGCAGACCGGCACCACCGCGAAGTACGCCGACGAGGTCGCCGCGTCGCTGAGCGCCGCCGGGCGCAGCAGCGACGTGTACGACTTCGACGCGATGGGCCGCAAGGCGCCACACCCGCTCGGCGTGCTGTCGCACTACAAGGCGGTGGTCTGGGAAACCGGTGACGACGTGATCCTGCGCTCCCCCGGCCAGGTGCCCGGCACCACGGCCAGGGCGGCGCTGGACACCGAGCTGGCCGTGCGGGACTACCTGAACGAGGGTGGCAAGCTGCTGGTCAGCGGCCAGTACGCGCTGTACGCGCAGGGCGCCAACGGGTCGTACGTCTACAACCCGGACGCGCCGCCGGAGTGCACCGACGCCGAGGCCCTGAGCTGCCTGCCGTTGTTGAACGACTTCCAGCAGTACTGGCTGGGCGCGCACACCTACGTCAGCGACGGCGGAACCGCCCCGGAGGGGGAGTCGTACCCGGTCGCCGGGACCGCCGCCCCGTTCACCGGCTTCAGCGGGCAACTCAACGCGCCCGGGTCGGCGGAGAACCAGACGCACACCGCGTCGTTCCTGACCACGTCGAGCTTCCTGCCACCGGACGAGTTCCCACAGTTCGCCAGCTCCGCTCCGGTGGGCTGGACGCGGCCGGGCGGCGCGCCGTTCGATCCGCGTACGGGTGAGTGGTACCTGCACAGCGGGCAGGCCGACGAGTCGTACAAGCGGCTGACCCGCACGGTGGACCTCACCGGGGCGAGCAGTGGTGAGCTGCGCTTCTTCACCTCGTACGAGATCGAGCAGAACTGGGACTTCCTCTTCGTCGAGGCGCACGAGGTGGGCAGCGACAACTGGACGACCTTGCCGGACACCAACGGCAAGACCAGCACGGTCACCGGCGAGAGCTGCACCAGCGGTTGGGACGAGCTGCACCCGTTCCTCACCCACTACCAGGGTGCGGGCTGCTCCCCCACCGGAAGCACCGGCAGTTGGAACGCCGCGACCGGGACGTCGAACGGCTGGAAGGAGTTCGCGGTCGACCTGTCCAGCTACGCCGGCAAGCAGGTCGAGGTCTCGATCACGTACGCCTCGGACTGGTCCACGCAGGGTCTCGGCGTCTTCCTGGACGACGCCCGGGTGCTGGTCGACGGTTCGACCGTGGCGGAGACCTCGTTCGGGTCGGCCGACCTGGGCGGCTGGACGGTGGCCGGGCCACCGGCCGGGTCCGGTGGCAACGCCAACGACTGGTCGCGCAGCCAGCAGGCGTTCGAGGAGGGCTCGGTGGTGGTCACCGGCGACACGGTGTACCTGGGCTTCGGGCTGGAGGGCCTGCCTCCGGCGGCCCGCGATGACCTGGTCGCCCGCTCGCTGACCCACCTCGGGGTTGGTGGTCGGGTCCGGCCCTAGCGTCCGCGCGGCAGGTACCCCGGGCCGCGGGTCCGGGGTACCTGCCCGGATCAGTCGGTGGAGTTGGCGGTGACCTGGGGCAGGATCATGGTCGGACCATCGATCGACGACGGCGTCCGCATCGCGGGCGTCGGGCCGGGGGCCGCCATCGCCGATGCCAGAGCTGGTGCCGGAGCCGGAGCTGCTGGTGCCGGAGCCGGAGTGGCAGGTGCCGGTGCCGGAGTGGCAGGTGCCGGTGCCGGAGTGGCTGGTGCTGGTGCCGGTGCCGGAGCTGCCGGTGGCGGTGCCGGAGCCTTTGCCGGGGCGGACGGAGCCAGATGCGGGCTGGACGGCCTGTCACTCGGCGACTTACGCAGGTACGCCGAGTTCCGGGCCGCGACGAAGCGGCGCTTCAACCAGCCGGAGACCGGCTTCTCGACGAACCGGTTCACAAGCCACGAGGCGACCAGGAGGATCACCACCACGGTGAGCCCGGTCAGCCAGGCCGGGAGCGCCGGGTGCATGTAGTGGATCATCACCCAGCCGATGTACTCGTGCAGCAGGTAGAGCGGGTAGGTCAGCGCTCCGGCGGTGGTCAGCCAGCGCCAGCTGACCGTGATACGACGGGTGGCCACTACGGCCATGAGCAGGTAGAAGAACGTGACAATCGCCGCCTCGACCATGCTGATCTGCGTCGACGACAGCACGGTCCGGGACGGGGCGTACGGGTCGACGGTGCCGATCATCTGGAGCGCGACGAGCCAGGACGCGCCCACCAGTCCCCAGAGGTAGATGTCAGAGCCGTGGCGGTAGATCAGGAACAGAGCCATGCCGCCGACGAAGCAGGCCGCGCTGCGGGGCACCAGGAGGTCGGTGAGCATCGGGATCGAGTGGTACGCGAACAGGCTGGCGATCAGCCACCCCGCGGCGAAGAGCAGCACCCGCCGCGGGGTGTACCCGCGGACCAGCACGAAGAGACCGAAGAGGAGGTAGAAGCGCAACTCGTGGGCGAGGGTCCAGTAGACGGAGTCGACCGCGCCCACTCCCATGAGGTCGTTGAACATGGTGAGGTTGGTCAGCACGTCGCCCGGGCGCTTCGGCTCACGGACCACCGGCCACAGGGCGAGCACCGCGGTGGTGGCGAGCACCCCGAACCAGTACGCGGGATAAAGCCGGATGATCCGGGCGGCCGCGAACTGCCCCAGGCCGCGCCCCTCCGCGCTCATACAGATCACGAAACCGCTGATCAGGAAGAACAGGTAGACCCCGAGCCACCCGAACTGGGTGTAGATGCTGAGCGTCGGCAAGGCCGCGCCGTCCGGCCCTCCCCAGGCCTCACCGAAGACCGTGAGATGGAAGCCCACGACGAGCAGGGCCGCGACCAGTCGCAAGCCATCGAGCACGTACAGGCGTGAGGGTGCGACCCCGGGGGGCGTTTTCACAGGATCTCCTCGGCGAAAGAGGGCCCCGGCCCCGCGCCGGCCCCCGATGTGCCGTGCACGCTAACGGTCGGCGAGGGGCAAGCTAGCAGTCCGGCGCACAGGGCGGCAAGACCCTCCGGAACCGGCAGGTCAGGCCGCCCTCGGCCGGCGGCCTGCCCCGTACGCCAGACGCGTCCGACGCCAATGTGGTGAGCTGTACGGGTGTCGGGGCTGGGTCTGGTGCTGCACCCCACCCGGGATGTCACCGAGGTGGTCGGGATCATCGAACGGTGGGCGAAGCGCCACCACAAGACGTTGATCGTGCGTGAAGAGGACCGACACCGCGTGCCGTCCTGCGTCGAATCGGTGCCGGCGAAACAGGTCGCCATCCGCGCCGACGCGTTGATCAGCATCGGCGGCGACGGCACCATGCTGGGTGCGCTGCGCTCCGCCGTCCTGGACCCGAAGCCGGTCCTTGGCGTACACCTGGGTCGTCTGGGTTTTCTCGTCGAGATCGAGCCGCCGGAGCTGCCCGAGGCGTTGAGCCGGTTGCTGTCGAAGGACTTCACCATCGAGTCGCACGCCTGCCTCGAATGTGACGTCTGCGGTGACGACGTCGTGGCGTTCAACGACATCGCGCTGGTCCGCCAGCCCGGCTCCGGCTTCGTCAACCTCACCCTCGCCATCGACGGCCAGCAGTACGGCTACTACCGCTGCGACGCAGTGGTGGTCAGCACCCCGATCGGCTCGACGGCGTACAGCTACGCCGCCGGGGGCCCACTGATCTCCCCAGCGGCGGACTCCGTGGTGATCACTCCGTCGGCGCCGATGGCCGGCATCTCCCGGTCGGTGGTGCTCTCCGCGGACGAGAAGATCCGGCTGGAGCTGCAGCCCGAGTCGTCGGCGGTCGTGGTGGAGATGGACGGTCTGGTGTTCCGCGACGCGGCGACCGAGGGGGCCGTGGACATCAGCTACCGCCGCAACGCCGGCCTGGTGGTCCGCCTGGACCCACTGCGTTACCAGGAACGCAACCAGTTGAAGATGAGCCTGCTCGACCTGCCGTTCCTACCCGACCAGCTCAGCGAACTGCTCCCCAAAGAACTCCTACGCCGAGCCCAACACGAACTACCCCCACCCTGCTAACCCCCCCACCCTGCCCACCCCACCCCACCCCACCCACCGCGCCCCCGGCTCTTCCCGGCCGCGTTGATCATGAGGTTATTGCCATCCGCCGCGGCGTGTCGTGGCAATAACCTCATGATCAACGCGGGGTCCCCGGGGGTGGGGTGGGGGGTTGGGGGGTTGGGGGGGTGGTTAGGGGTTTGTTAGGGCTTGGTCTACCAGGTTTTTGGCTTCTTCTTGGATCTTCTTGAGGTGGTCGGGGCCTTGGAAGGACTCGGCGTAGATCTTGTAGACGTCCTCGGTGCCGGAGGGCCTCGCGGCGAACCAGCCAGACTCGGTGCTGACCTTCAGGCCGCCGATCGGTGCGCCGTTGCCGGGCGCGGTGGTCAACGTCGCGGTGATCGGCTCACCGGCGAGTTCGGTGGCGGTGACCTGCTCCGGGGAAAGCTTGGCGAGCACGGCCTTCTGCTCCCGGGTGGCCGGGGCATCGATCCGGGCGTACGCGGGCGCGCCGAACCTCTCGGCCAACTCGGCCCAGTGCTCGCTCGGGCTGCGCCCGGTGGTGGCCAGAATCTCGGCGGCGAGCAGGCAGAGCAGCAGGCCGTCCTTGTCGGTGGTCCAGGTGGAACCGTCGCGACGCAGGAACGACGCCCCCGCGCTCTCCTCGCCACCGAAGCCGACGGCGCCGTCCAGCAGACCGGGTACGAACCACTTGAACCCGACCGGCACCTCCAACAGCGGCCGGCCCAGGTCCGCGGCGACCCGGTCGATCATCGACGAGGAGACCAGGGTCTTTCCCACCGCAGCGGACGGACCCCATTCGGTACGGGTGCGGAACAGGTGACCGATCGCCACCGCCAGGTAATGGTTGGGGTTCATCAGGCCGGCGTCCGGGGTGACGATGCCGTGCCGGTCGGCGTCCGCGTCGTTGCCGGTGGAGATCTGGTAGTCGGCGCGAGCGGCGATCAGTGACGCCATCGCGTTGGGCGAGGAGCAGTCCATCCGGATCTTGCCGTCGCCGTCCAGGGTCATGAACCGCCAGGTCGGGTCGACCGTCGGGTTGACCACGGTCAGGTCCAGTCGGTGCCGCTCGGCGATCTCACCCCAGTACGCCACGCTCGCCCCGCCCAGCGGGTCCGCGCCGATCCGGATCCCGGCAGCGCGGATCGCGTCGATGTCGATCGCGGCCGGCAGGTCGTCGACATAGCGGGCGAGGAAGTCGTACTCCCCGGTGGTGTCGGCAGCCCGAGCCCGCGCGTAGGTGATCCGGCGGACCTCCTTGAGCCCGGCGGCGAGGATGGCGTTGGCCCGGTCCTGGATCCACCGGGTCACGTCGGTGTCGGCAGGCCCGCCGTTGGTGGGGTTGTACTTGAAACCGCCGTCGTCGGGCGGGTTGTGCGACGGGGTGATGACGATGCCGTCGGCGAGCCCGCTGGTACGCCCCCGGTTGTGCGTGAGGATCGCGTGCGACAGCGCCGGAGTCGGGGTGTAACCGTCGCGGCTGTCCACCAACACCCTGACACCGTTGGCGGCGAGCACCTCCAGCGCGTCCACCGCAGCCGGCGCGGACAGCGCGTGGGTGTCCCGAGCGAGAAAGAGCGGGCCGTCCAGCCCCTGCTCCCGCCGGTAGTCGCAGAGGGCCTGGGTGACCGCCAGGATGTGGTCGGAGTTGAACGCGTTGCGCAGGCTGGAACCGCGGTGACCGGAGGTGCCGAAGGAGACCTGCTGCGCCGGGTCCGCTGGGTCCGGATGCTCGGCGTAGTAGGCGGTCACCAGACGCGGCACGTCGACCAGGTCGGCGGGCTCGGCGGGCTGGCCGGCACGGGGATGGGTCACTGCGGGAACCTCCTCGGAAAGTGCGCGGCGGTCACGGCTCGACCTTCTGGCCCTTGCCGATCACCACGATGCCATTGTCGGAGACGGTGTAGCGCTGCCGGTCCTTCTCCAGGTCAACGCCGATCTCGGCGCCCTCCGGGACGAACACGTTCTTGTCCAGGATGGCCCGCCGGATGACCGCGTGCCGGCCGATCTCCACACCCTCCATCAGCACCGAGCCCTCGACGTGCGCCCAGGAGTGCACCCGCACCTTCGGCGAGATGATCGAGTTTTCCACCAGCGACCCGGAGATCACCGACCCCGGGGAGACCATCGAGCCGACCGCCCGGCCGACCCGCTCGCCCCACTGGTGCACGAACTTGGCGGGCGGCCACGGAGGCTGCTCGGTGTAGATCGGCCAGTCGAAGTTGTAGAGGTTGAACACGGGGTGCACGTTGATCAGATCCATGTGCGCGTCGTAGAACGAGTCGAGCGTCCCCACGTCGCGCCAGTAGCCGCGGTCCCGGTCGTCGCTGCCCGGAACCTCGTTGTCGCGGAAGTCGTAGACGTTGGCCTCGCCCCGCTCGACGAACATCGGGATGATGCTGCCGCCCATGTCGTGCTTGCTGGTCTTGTCTTCCGCGTCGCGCTCCACGGCCTCGCAGAGTGCACGCGTGGTGAAGACGTAGTTACCCATCGACGCGTAGATCTCGTCCGGTGCGTCCGGCAGGCCGACGGCGTCGGTCGGCTTCTCGCGGAACGCGCGAATGCGCTTGCCGTCCTCACCGACCTCGATGACGCCGAACTGGTCGGCCATGGACAGCGGCTGGCGGATGCCGGCGACGGTCACCCCGGCGCCGGAGGCGATGTGGTCGTCCACCATCTGCCGTGGGTCCATCCGGTAGATGTGGTCGGCGCCGAAGACGATCACATAGTCAGGCTGCTCGTCGTTGATCAGGTTGAAGCTCTGGTAGATGGCGTCGGCGGAGCCGGCGAACCACCAGGGACCGCGACGCTGCTGGGCGGGGACCGGGGTGACGTAGTTGCCGAGCAGCGTGGACATCCGCCAGGTCTTGGTGATGTGCCGGTCGAGCGAGTGGGACTTGTACTGGGTCAACACGACGATCTTCAGAAAGCCGGCGTTGGCCAGGTTGGAGAGGACGAAATCGACCATGCGGTACATCCCGCCGAACGGGACGGCCGGCTTGGCCCGATCCGTGGTGAGTGGCATCAGGCGCTTGCCCTCACCACCCGCCAGGACAATCGCGAGCACCTTGGCAGCCATGCCACGACGCTATCCACCCGCGTCCGACTTCACCACTCGTACGGGGACTCTTCTGCACTAGGGTGCGAGGTCATGACGGAACCCACCCCCCTGCGCGTCGACCTTCTCACTCGTGAGTACCCACCGGAGGTCTACGGCGGTGCCGGGGTGCACGTCGAGTACCTGGCGAGGGAGTTGCGCCGCCACACCGACGTGCGCGTGCACTGCTTCGGGCTGCCGCGCACCGAGCCGGGCGTCACCGCGTACGCCGAATCACCCGGCCTGACCGGCGCGAACGCCGCGCTGCGCACGATGGGCGTGGATCTGGAGATTGCCGCCGGCGCGGCGGGCACCGACGTGGTGCACAGCCACACTTGGTACGCGAACCTCGCCGGCCACACCGCGAAGCTGCTGCACGGGGTGCCGCACGTGGTGACCGCGCACAGCCTGGAGCCGCTGCGGCCGTGGAAGGCCGAGCAGCTCGGCGGCGGCTACGCGCTCTCCTCCTGGATCGAGCGCACCGCGATGGAGGCAGCCGACGCGGTGATCGCGGTCAGCGGGGGGATGCGCAACGACGTTCTCACCGCCTACCCGCAGATCGACCCGTCCCGGGTCCGGGTGGTCTACAACGGGATCGACACCATTCAGTACGCCCCGGACGGCGGCACCGACGTGCTGGATCGGCTCGGCATCGACGCGTCCCGACCGAGCGTCGTGTACGTGGGAAGGATCACCCGGCAGAAGGGCCTGCCCTACCTGCTGCGGGCCGCCCGGGAGTTGCCGGCGGACACCCAGCTCGTGCTGCTCGCCGGCGCCCCGGACACCGCGGACATCGCCGCCGAGGTGGAGGAGTTGGTTGCCGAGCTGCGGGCCAACCGTTCGGGCGTGGTGTGGGTGGCGGAGATGCTGCCCAAGCCCGAAGTGATCCAGGTGCTCACCCACGCCACCGTCTTCGTCTGCCCGTCGGTGTACGAGCCGATGGGCATCGTCAATCTGGAGGCGATGGCCTGCGAGACGGCCGTGGTGGCGACCGCGACCGGCGGCATCCCCGAGGTGGTGGCCGATGGTGCGACAGGTCTGCTGGTCCCCATCGAGCAGGCCACCGACGGGTCCGGCCGACCGCTGGCCCCGGAGAAGTTCGTCGCCGACCTGGCGGCTGCGGTGAACACGCTGCTGGCCGACCCGGCGCGTACCGCGCGGTTCGGCCTGGCTGGTCGGCAGCGCGCCGTGGAGCACTTCTCCTGGGATGCCATCGCCCGGCAGACGCTCGACGTCTACCGCTCGGTCGGCGCGGCCTGAGGGAGACGGGCGACATGCGGTACGACGAACTCGAAGCGGAGATCCTCCAGTTGGTCGTCGCGGCTGGCGAGGACCAACTGCGCGTCTTCGGCCTCGAAACGGTCACCCGGCTGGTCCGGGGCGAACTGCTCGCCACCGTCGCGGACGACGAGCTGGACGAGGACGGGTGGGCGGCGCTGGCCAGCGCCCGCGAGAACGTCCGGACGGCCGACGCGACGGAGCTGCGCGTTCAGCTGGTGCGGATCGACGAGGGCATCCTCGCCGACGGTGACCTGGACCAGGGGCTCCTGACGGTCATCACCGCGCTCGAACACTGGACCACCTACCTGGAGGAGAACGGGCGCGGGGAGCTCTACGAACTGGCCATCCGCTCAATCGAGGAGGTCGACTTCCAGGTCTCGGCCGACCTCGACGACGTCCTCGCAACCCCGGAGATGGCCGCCGAGTACGAGCGGATCCGGCGCCTGCTCACCGCCTAGCCCTCAGTCGGCCTGGCCCCCAGTGGGCCTAGCCTGCAGTCGGCGTGACGTGCCGGTTGCCGCCGATCTCAGATCGCCGTTCCAGGTGGAGATTTGAGCATCGACGCCGCCTCGGCAAGACTTCCGCCGTGCCCTTTTCGTAGCGCGCTGGCCGCCATCCGAATGAGGTCGATGTTGACCCCCGCGGCGCCACTCGGGTCATGCACCTTCAGTTTCACGTCGAGGCTCACCGCTGTTTCGCCCCAACCCTGCGCTTCAAGATTGAGGTACGCCACCTTTTGCGACTTGAGCTGCGACAGGTAACCGAGCGGAGCCAACTGAACCTTGTCAGCCGCCGACAGGGCGTTGAGCTTGGACTGGTGCTTGGAATTCGGGTTCTCGACCAGGTTGCGGAAGTCTTCGGTGCCGCCCAGATTGACCTGATAGGAGCTGACCAGAGTGAGGCCCCGCTCTGCCAGCAACCGCAGCAGCGTGTCGTGAAGCACCGAGGTGCCGAACTGGCTCGCCAGGTCGTCGCCGAGCAGCGGCAGCCCGGCCACTTCGAACCTGCCCAGCAGTTGTGGGTCACGGGCTACCGGGTCCGCAGTGGTGTTGATGAATGCGACACCTGCTCGGTGGGCGGCTTCCGCGTACGCCCGGGCGGTCCCCGGCCGGCCACTCGGCGCCGAGTAGAGCAGCACCTCCGCCTCGGCCAGCGCCGCTGCCACACGGTCGACCTCAGTCGCATCGACAAGCCCCTTGGTTACGGGGACCTTCGCCCTGGGGAGTTCGCAGTCGAGCCTGGGGAAGTTGTTGGGCGCCAGGAAGATCGCCTCGGTGAGGTCCCTGCCGATCTTTTCGTCGGACGTGGCGAACGCCGCAACGAAGTCGATGTCACCCACTCCGAGGCCGTCGATCACCGGCCTGCGGATGCCCACCAGGCTCCCGGTCTGGCGGTGGAGAGCGATTCCCTGCACCAGTGCCGACGTGTTGTTACCGACACCGACGACCGCAACTCTCACCCGTTCGACCATGGACGGGAGGCTACCCACCCACCACCCCGGACGACGCCCCCGGCCAAGCTCGGTGACACAGCAGGCGACCTCGGCAACAGCACGCGGCAGCAGCACGCGGCAGTCGGACGCCCGGTACCCGGTGCGGCGCTGTAGAGCTGCCCCGCTGATGGGGCGCACGTCCGGGCGAGGGTAACCGCGGTGCTGTAGAGCTGCCCCGCTCATGGGGCGCACGCCCCGGGCGAGGGTAACTGCCGCGCTGTAGAGCTGCCCCGCTCATGGGGCGCACGCCCGGGCGGGGGTAACTGCCACGCTGTAGAGCTGCCCCGATCACGGGGCGCACGCCCGGGCGAGGGTAACTGCCACGCTGTAGAGCTGCCCCGCTCACGGGGCGCACGCCCGGGCGAGGGTAACTGCCACGCTGTAGAGCTGCCCCGCTCACGGGGCGCACGCCCGGGCGAGGGTAACTGCCGCGCTGCCCCACGCGTGGGGCAGCTCTACAGGACGTCACGCAACCCCATCGGGCGACGCCGACGTCCATCAGGCGACAGCGACGCCGACGTCCGGCAGGCGACAGCGACGCCGACGTCCGGCAGGCGACAGCGACGTCCGTCAGGCGACGGGGAGGGTGGCGGCGAAATGGGCCGGGCCGGCGGGAGCATCGGCGGCCCGCCACACGACGGTGACCAGCCTTCGCGCCGCCGGTCGCCGGCGTAGGCGTCGTGCAGACTGATTTCGGCGGTGGTGCTCGGGCGGCAGCCGGGTACCGGGAGCGCCGATCAGCTCTGCTCGGCGCGGTCCAGCCGTGCCCGCAACTCTTCGAGGTTCGGCGCGCCGGGTCGAGCCCGGCAGGTGGTAGCGGACCAGGGCCGTGCGGATCCCGTCCACCCCTGCGGTGACCGGAGCCGGCGCGGATCGTGACTCGCGGCCCCGGAGGGCGAGGGGGACCGGGGTGCTTGGCCGCGCGCGAACGGATCTCGCGCAGTAGGTTGGCGGGGTGACTGGACGGTTCCCGATCGAAGACGTCTCCCCCGTCGTCTCGTGCGGGCGATACCCGGCCAAGGCGGTGGTCGACGAGCCGATTCCGGTGTCGGCGCGCGCCTACCGGGAGGGGCACGACGCGCTCGGCTGCAACGTGGTCTGGATGGGTCCGGACGGCGTCACCAGGCCGTTCACCCGGATGCGCCCCGGCGAGCCCGGCCAGGACCGGTGGCACGCCACCATCCGGCCGGACGACGTCGGCTCCTGGGCCTTCGCCGTCGAGGCGTTCCAGGACCCGTACCTGACCTGGCAGAACGCGGTGACGAAGAAGATCGCCGCCGGGCAGGGCCCGGAGGACCTGGCCAACGACCTGGCCGAGGGCGCGCGGGTGCTCGCCGCCGCCCGGGACCTCGTCCCGACCGCCGACCGGCCCCGGGTCGCCGACGCGCTCACCGCGCTTGTCGAGACCGACCTGCCGTTGCCGCAGCGAGTCGACCCGGCGCTGGCCCTGGCCGACCTGCTCTGGGAGCACCCGGTGCGGGAGTTGGTCACCGTCGGTGACACGTACTCGATCTGGGTGGACCGCAAGCGGGCCCTCTACTCGGCCTGGTACGAGTTCTTCCCCCGCTCCGAAGGAGCGGTGGGCGGTCGGTCCGGCACCTTCGCGACCGCCACCGAGCGGCTGCCCGGCGTGGCCGCGATGGGCTTCGACGTGCTCTACCTGCCGCCGATCCACCCGATCGGCCGGGTCAACCGCAAGGGCCGCAACAACGCGCTCACCGCCGGACCGGACGACGTGGGCTCGCCGTGGGCGATCGGCGCCGCCGAGGGCGGCCACGACACCATCCACCCCGATCTGGGTACGCCGGCAGACTTCCGGGCCTTCATCGCCGCGGCGGCGGCGCAGGGGCTGGAGGTGGCGATGGATCTGGCGTTGCAGTGTGCGCCGGACCACCCCTGGGTGACCGAGCACCCGGAGTGGTTCACCACCCGGGCCGACGGCAGCATCGCGTACGCGGAGAACCCCCCGAAGAAGTACCAGGACATCTACCCGGTCAACTTCGACAACGACCCGGAGGGCATCCGGGCCGAGGTGCTGCGGGTGGTGCTGCACTGGGTCGGCGAGGGCATCCGGATCTTCCGCGTGGACAACCCGCACACCAAGCCGTTCGACTTCTGGCACTGGCTGATCGCCGAGGTGAAGAAGGTCGACCCGGACGTGCTGTTCCTGGCCGAGGCGTTCACCCGGCCGGCCATCATGCACGGCCTCGGCAAGATCGGCTTCACGCAGTCGTACACCTATTTCACCTGGCGCACGACGGCCGCCGAGATGCGGGAGTACTGCGAGGAGCTGATCGCGTCGGCCGACTACATGCGGCCGAACTTCTGGCCGAACACCCCGGACATCCTGCACGAGTCGTTGCAGCACGGCGGCCCGCCCATGTTCAAGATTCGGGCGGTGCTGGCCGCGCTGCTCTCCCCGTCCTGGGGCCTGTACGCGGGTTTCGAGCTGTTCGAGCACGTGGCCCGGCCGGGGGCGGAGGAATACCTGGACAACGAGAAGTACGAGCTGCGCCCCCGCGACTGGGCCGGCGCCGAGGCGCAGGGCCGCTCGCTGGCTCCGTTCCTGGCCACCCTCAACCGGGTACGCCGCGACAACCCGGCCCTGCACCAGCTCCGCAACCTGCGCTTCCACGAGATCGACAACCCGGCGCTGCTCTGCTGGTCCAAGCACGACCCGGACACCGGCAACACCGTCATCGTGATCTGCTCGTTCGACCCGCGCGTCGTGCAGTGGGGTAACACCACCCTCGACATGCCGGCGCTCGGCTTCGACTGGCACGAGCGGTTCACCGTGCACGACGAACTCACCGGCACCAGCTACGACTGGGGTCAGCGCAACGCGGTGCGGCTCGACCCGTACCTGCAACCGGCGCACGTGCTGACGGTGCGCCGCCCGACCCCGCCGACCGCGCCGCAGCCGGCGGGCGCCGAGCCGGCGGACCTCACCGTCGCCGAGGTGCCGGACGACCTCTCCGGCGGTACCGCGCCGACGACCCCGGTCACGGTGGCGTCCCGGTTGTCCGCTGCCCGCTCGGGTGCCGCCCGCTCGTCCGCCTCCGCACCGACCGACGCCGCCCCGAAGGACGACCGATGGACCAGCTGATCACCGGCGCGACGCACGACCCGCACGCGCTGCTCGGCGCGCACCCCACCGACACGTCGACGACGATCCGCACGATGCGCAGAGGCGCCGGAGACGTGGTGCTGCTCGTTGGCGACGAGCGGCACCCGATGAAGCGGGTGCACGACATCGGCGTCTTCGAAACCCAGGTCGAGGGCACCGTGCTCGACTACCGGGTGGAGGTCGACGGCACCGCGCACGACGACCCGTACCGCTACCCGCCGACCCTCGGTGAGCTGGACCTGCACCTGATCCGCGAGGGCCGCCACGAGCGGCTGTGGGAGGCGCTGGGGGCGCGCGTCTTCGACGAGGGCGTCGCGTTCAGCGTCTGGGCACCCAACGCTCGCGGAGTCCGGGTGATCGGCGACTTCACCGGCTGGGCGCCCGACGACGGCTGGCCGATGCGGTCGCTCGGCTCCACCGGAGTATGGGAACTGTTCGTCCCCAACGCCCGGGTCGGGGCCCGCTACAAGTACCGGGTGCTCGGCGCCGACGGGCAGTGGCGGGACAAGGCCGACCCCCTCGCCACGTACGCGGAGGTGCCGCCGGCCACCGCCTCGGTGGTGCACCACTCGACGTACCGGTGGAACGACGCGGACTGGCTGGCCCGGCGAGCCGAGCGGCAGCCGCACCAGGAGCCGATGAGCGTCTACGAGGTGCACCTCGGCTCGTGGCGGCCCGGCCTGGGCTACCGCGAGCTGGCCGAGCAGCTCACCGCGTACGTCACGGAGTTGGGCTTCACGCACGTGGAGTTCCTCCCCGTGATGGAGCACCCGTTCGGCGGTTCCTGGGGTTATCAGGTCACCGGCTACTTCGCGCCGACGTCCCGGTTCGGCAACCCGGACGACTTCCGCTACCTCGTCGACCAGCTGCACGCCGCGGGCGTCGGCGTGATCCTGGACTGGGTGCCCGCGCACTTCCCCAAGGACGAGTGGGCGCTGGGCCGCTTCGACGGCACCCCGCTCTACGAGCACCCCGACCCGCGCCGGGGCGAGCACCCCGACTGGGGCACGTACGTCTTCGACTTCGGCCGCAACGAGGTGCGTAACTTCCTGGTCGCCAATGCGCTCTACTGGTGCGACCAGTTCCACGTCGACGGGCTGCGGGTGGACGCCGTCGCCTCGATGCTCTACCTGGACTACTCCCGCGAGCACGGCCAGTGGGCACCCAACAAGTACGGCGGCCGGGAGAACCTGGAAGCCATCGCGCTCATGCAGGAGGTGAACGCGACCGTCTACAAGCACCACGCCGGCGTCGTCATGATCGCCGAGGAGTCCACCGCCTGGCCGGGGGTCACCCGCTCCACCGCCGAGGGCGGGCTGGGCTTCGGGTTCAAATGGAACATGGGCTGGATGCACGACACCCTGCTCTACACCTCGAAGGACCCGATCTACCGCCAGCACCACCACCACCAGCTCACCTTCTCCCTGGCGTACGCCTGGAGCGAGAACTACGTGCTGCCGATCAGCCACGACGAGGTGGTGCACGGCAAGGGCTCCCTGGCCGGCAAGATGCCCGGCGACACCTGGCAACGGCTGGCGAACGTACGGGCGCTGCTGGCGTACATGTGGGCGCACCCGGGCAAGCAGCTGCTCTTCATGGGCTCCGAGTTGGCCGACGACCGGGAGTGGAGCGAGGAACGCGGCCTCGACTGGTACCTGCTGCACGACCCGGCCCGCGCCGGCGTGCAACGGCTCGTCGGTGACCTCAACCGGGTCTACCGGGACACCCCGGCGCTCTGGGCACAGGACACCGAGCCGGCCGGGTTCCGGTGGATCGCCGGCGACGACGTCGCCAACAACACCGTGTCGTTCGTCCGGATCGCCCCGGACGGCTCGACGCTGGTCTGCGTGGCGAACTTCTCCGCCCAGCCGCTGCACGACTACCGGATCGGCCTGCCGGCCGGCGGCACCTGGACCGAGGTGCTCAACACCGACGCCCACCACTACGGCGGGTCCGGGGTGGGCAACCTGGGCGAGGTACGCGCCGAGGACGTGCCCTGGCACGGGATGGTGGCCTCCGCGGCCCTCCAGGTGCCTCCGCTGGGCGCCGTCTGGCTCCGCCAGGGCTGAACGGCCGACGCTCCAGATCAGTGACGTCGGCGGTTGACCCAGGCGAAGTACCTCGGGACACCCACCACCGTTCTCAGCAGATAAACCCCGACGCCCATGAGCAGCCCGAGCACCAGGCCGGTCCGCAGGATGCCCAGCAGTGCCAGAGCGAAGGCCCAGATTCGCCACGCCGGGCGACCGTACCGGCAATCGGTGTTGCCCTTGCCGAAGCAGACCTCGCGGAACTCGACCGGCCTGCCCCGGTCGTCGGGGGTGACGGTCGAGTGTCGGACCACGGTCCGCACCTCGCGACCGTCGCGAGTCTGCACCGTCACCGCGCAGTGCCACCAGTAGCCGAACCCATCGCCGCTCACCGGACCGACCCGGCGGCATTCGTGGACTGTTGCCTCCGCCGGGTGTTGGGCAGGGGTGGACTTGAACACTCCCACGCCCGGGTAGAAGCTTTTCACGGTGTCCAGCACCAGCGTCGAGGCGACGAGCCCCGCAGCGAGGGCAACCACTACCGCGAACTGCGCCAAGCGTCCCCAGAAGGGCCCACGCCGCTCGTACGCGACGATCTGCTCGCCCTGCAGGCGCGCGGTCTGGTCCGCCTCCTCGTCGTTCACCGTGACGCGCACCATCAACCCTCGCTTCCCGCCTCCCGCTCAGGCGGGGCGGATGGAAACGTAACGCTCCCCCGCAACCCTCCGGCAGCGCCCGGTCAGACCAGGCCGGCGTCGCGCAGCAGTTGCCACAGGCCGGCGCCGTCCGGCGCGGAGAGCCACTTCTGCCCCACCGGCCCCGACGACGGGCGGCCCGCCGGGGCGGGCAGGGTGCCGGCCAGCACCGACTGGGTCGGGGAGAGCCGGCGGATCGCCACTCCGGCGACGTTCTCCGGGTGGGCGGCGGCGAACTCCCGGTAGATCTCCTGGTCGTGCTGGCCGTCGTCGCCGACCAGCAACCAGCGCACCTCGGGGAACTCCCGGGACAGCCGAGCCAGCGTGGACCGTTTGTGTTCCATCCCGCTGCGGAACCAGCGGTCGGCGGTCGGGCCCCAGTCGGTGAGCAGCAGCGGCCCGGCCGGGTAGAGGTGCCGCGACAGGAAGCGGGTCAGGGTGGGCGCCACGTTCCACGCGCCGGTGGAGAGGTAGAAGACCGGAGCGCCGGGGTGCGCGGTGACCAGCCGCTCGTAGAGCACCGCCATGCCGGGCACGGCGGCTCGGGCGTGCTCGTCGAGCACGAACGTGTTCCATGCGGCGAGCAGCGGCCGGGGCAGCGCGGTCACCATCACCGTGTCGTCGATGTCGGAGATGATGCCGAACTTGACC
Organism: Micromonospora luteifusca; assembly: GCF_016907275.1. Lineage (NCBI taxonomy): Bacteria > Bacillati > Actinomycetota > Actinomycetes > Micromonosporales > Micromonosporaceae > Micromonospora > Micromonospora luteifusca. Next base: position 5,279,017 of record NZ_JAFBBP010000001.1, on the reverse strand, counting down.
TCGGGGTCGAGGATGCGCACCGGCGCGTCGACCGGATCGGCGTCCGGGACGCTGAGGCGGACCGTGCCCCAGCCCGGTGGCAGGTCAGCCTCGACCAGCGTGTCGACGAAGCCGCTGCGGTCGGCCTGCGTCTCGTGCCGCACCCCGCCGGCCTCGATGGTCACCGTGACGTGCTTGTTGGGCAGCGTCGTGAAGCTGCGCCAGCCGCGGACCTTGTCCAGCCGGCCCCGCTGGCGGGTGTCCGGACGGCCCAGCAGCACCCGGCACATCACGCGCACCCACCCCGGCGCGCCGTAGCCCGTGTACGCGACGATGTTGACCCGCCAGCCGGTGCGCCGCAGCCGGCGCTGAACGAGCTGGTGGACGGCGTCCTCGATCCGTGCAGCCCGATGCAGGTTCGGAACGGCCAGTTGGCCGGCGGGAGTGGGTGGCACGCGCCAACCCTGCCACACGTCGACAGCCACGGCCACGCGAGCCGGCCCGGCTGCGCCGATCCGCCTCGGCGGCCCGGCCGAACGTGAAACACTCCGGTCGGGACGACGACGGGGGCGTTGGTCGTGTCGCATCCAGAGCAGCACCGTGGGCGATGGCGTCCGCGACTCGACCGGCCGGCGCTCGTCGCGCTGCTGTTCGGGCTCGCCGGTGTCGTCTACCGGCTGGTCCTGACGCTTTTCACGGTGCCGGTGTCGAACAGCGACGAGGCGACCTTCGGTCTCGCCGCGCTGCACATCGGGCAGGGCCGGGAACGCCCAATCTTCCTCTACGGCCAGCATTACATGGGCATGTTGGAGTCGTACCTGGCTGCTCCGCTGGTGGCGGTGGCTGGGCCGAGCTGGCCGGTGCTGCGGCTGCCGATGCTCGCGCTGTACGCGGTCTTCCTCTATCTCATCTATCGGCTGACCCGCCGGCTCTGCACCCCGTGGTTCGCCGCCTTCGTGGTGGGTCTGCTCGCGCTCGGAGGAGAGCGGGTGGTGCGCGACCAGATCACCGTGGTCGGAGGCCGGCCGGAGGTGAAGCCGGCGGTGCTGCTGATGCTGCTGGTCACCGTGGGGCTGGCCGCCGGCACGATTCGCCGCCGAAGGCTCGCGGTCGCCCTGTTCGGCCTGCTCGTCGGGGTGGCCGTCTGGTCGGACTGGCTGATCCTGCCGTACCTCGCGGTGGCCGGGCTGGCCCTGGTCTGGGCGGTACGGCGGGAACTGCTCGGCTGGTCCGGCCTGCTGCTGGTGGCGGGAGTGGTCGTCGGCGTGGCCCCGATGATCGTGGACAACCTGCGGGCCGGGCCCGGCGAGGACTCACTGTCGGTGTTCCGGCAGGTCAGCACCAAGGCCGGGCCGCAGCCGCCCTGGTCCGACCGGATCCGCGGCGGCCTGCTGGAGGGGGTGCCGCTGGCGCACGGGCTCTGCCCGGTGGACGGCTGCGGACGCTGGCAACAGTGGTCAGGCGTGCTGTACCCGGTGCTGCTGGTGGCCGGCGCGGCACTCGCGGTGCTCGCGTACCGTCGCGCGGCCGGGGCACCACGCGGGGAGCGGGTCGGGCCGGTGGTGCAGCTCGCGCTGGTCGCCGGTGCCGCGTTGACCCTGCTGTCGTACGTCCGCAGCCCGCTCGCCGCGACCAGCCCACTGGACAACGCCCGGTACCTGTCGGTGCTGCAACTGTCGCTGCCGGCGGTGCTCTGGCCGCTCTGGGTGGCGGCGGTGGCCTGTTGGCGGGGCACGGTCGGCGCGGTCGGCCGGCTCACCGGTGTGCTGTCCACCGCCGTGCTGGCCACACTGACCGCGACCACGCTGGTGATCACCGTGCTCTTCGCGGCCACCGGCACCGCGGCGTCGCGGACCGAGGAACGCCAGGTCCGGGAGTTGGCCGCCGCGCTGCGCGCCGACGGTCCCCACGAGGTGTACGGGGACTACTGGACCTGCAACCGGTTGATCTTCAACACGGACGAGACGGTGGTCTGCGGGGTGCTCGACGGTGATCTGTCCCCCGGGCAGAACCGCTACCGCCCGTACTGGCGGCAGGTCGGGAGCGCCCAGCGACCGGGCTACGTCGTGGAGGTCGGCTCCCCGATGGATCGGCGGCTACGCAGGCTGCTCGCCGACCGGGCCGACGCCGCACCCGTGCGGGAGGTGGGCGGCTATCGCGTGTACCACCCCGACACCCCGGTGCGGCCCTGGCGGTGACGGCGGGTCGTACGCTGGCCGGGCCGCGTTCCGCCCGTCGAGGAGACCTGATGCTCATCCTGCTGCCACCCTCGGAGGGCAAGGCCGACGCCGGCACCGGGCGGCGCTGGTCCCCGGACCGGCTGTCGCTGCCCGAGCTGAACCCGGCCCGGGAGCGGGTGCTGGACGCCCTGACGGTGCTGAGCGCCGGACCGGACGAGGCGGCGGCACGGGCGGCGCTCGGCCTCAGCGAGGGTCAGCGGGGCGAGCTGCGCCGCAACGCCCGCCTGCGGGAGGCCGCCACCGCGCCCGCCGAGCGGCTCTACACCGGCGTGCTCTACGAGGCGCTGGAGTTCGCGTCGTTGCCCGCCGCGGCGCAACGGACGGCCCGCCGGTCGATCCTGATCAGCTCCGGGCTGTGGGGCGCGGTCCGACTGGCCGACCGGATTCCTCCGTACCGCTGCCCGATCGGCGCTCGCCTGCCGGGCGTCGGGGCGTTGTCGGCGTACTGGCGCAAGGAGCTGGCTCCGGTGTTGGACGCCGCTGCCGGCCGGGGCCTGGTGCTGGACCTGCGCTCCGGCGCGTACGCGGCCACCTGGACGCCGCGCGGCGAGCTGGCCGAGCGGACCGTCACCGTGCGAGTGCTGCACGAGCGGGAGGTCGACGGCGTACCGGTCCGCTCGGTGGTCAGCCACTTCAACAAGGCGACCAAGGGGCGGCTGGTCCGTGACCTGCTCGTCGCCGGCGCCCGACCGCGCACCGCCGCGGAGCTGGTCGGCACGCTGCGGGAGTTGAAGCACACCGTCGAGGAACAGGCCACCGCGCCCGGGCGGGCACGGCAGGTGGACCTGGTGGTCACCGACCTGTAGCGGCGGGGCAGCCGCAAGATTTGCTCAAGGCTGGGCCGGACCAGTTCCGTAACGGCGAGGCAGGGGCCACGGTAGGGGAACCCCGACTCCGACAGAGGAGCCCATGTTGGTCCGCCAAACCGCCCTACTCGACCGACCCCGCACCCCGGCGCCGCCACCCCCACTGGACTGGCTGACGCTGGGCGACGCGTTCGAGGCCGCCTGCCTGCGGCGCTGCACACGGCCGCCGACCGCCGCCCGGCCGAGCGCGGCACTCACGGCCTACGCACCGGTGGAGTTCAACCGGGAGGACGCCGCGCAGCGGATGCGGCAGCTGCTCGACCGGCTGGACATCCCGGTCACGCACGAGGTGGCCGTCGGCGGCCTGCGCCGTCGCTACGAGCTGCACCGCCTCTGGGTGCCCCAGGAGCACCAGGACGCGTACGCCCGGATCTTGGAAGCGGGCTGGTGGCAGGGGCGGCGCGAGCTGCTCGGCGGGCCGCTTCCCGGTGCCTCGCCAGCGCGCCGACTGTCGGTGTCCCGCCTCGCGGCGGCGGCCTGGCGTTCGGCGTTGCTGGCCGCCGGACGGCACGTCCGCCGGCACATCCTCGGCGTGCGGTTCACCGACCGGGAACTGGCCGCGGTGCTGATCCGCAGCGCTGCCGTGCTCGACGTGCCGGCCCGGCTCCGCCCGGGCACCGGATGCTTCCTGGTCAGCGTGGCCGCTGGCCCGGACCGGGCGCGGATCCTGAGCAGCGCGGCGCTGGAGCCGGCGCGCGGGGCAGCGCCGGGGCCGGCGTGGGGCGAGGCCGTGCCGCCGGCACCCCGCCCCGCCTGCTGATCGGTGCTCAAGCCGCACGCACCCGGCACCCCACCGCCAAGGAGCTTGCGCGCGCCGGTCGGACAGCGCACAGTGCACCGCGTGAGTCGTACCTCGTCCAGCCGACCGGGCCGCCACCGCCCGGCGACGGCAGTCCTGTTGGCGGTGCTGCTGACCGCGACCCTGAGCACCGCCGGCTGCCGGGACGCCCCGACCGAGCCGACGTCGATCCGGATCGCCACCGGCAGCCCCACCGCCGTCTACTACGCGTTCGGACAGTCCCTGGCGGCCATCCTCAACCGGGAACTGCCCGACGTCAGGGCCAGCGTGGTGATCACCGCCGCCTCCGCGGAGAACGTCCGACTGATCGAGTCCGGTGGGGCAGAGCTGGGCTTCACCCAGGCCGACGTGCTGCCCACCACCACGGCGGAAAGTTCGTCGGTGGAGGCTATCGCCCGGGTGTACGACGATCAGCTGCACCTGGTCACCACGGGCGGCGGTCCGATCCGGACGGTCGCCGACCTGCGGGGCCGGCGGGTCTCCATCGGCGCCCCCGGATCGGGCACCGAGATCACCGCGAGCCGGCTGCTGGAGGTCGCCAACCTCGGCGGCGACGGGGTGCGTCGTGAGCGGCTCGGGCTGGACGACTCGGTGGCCGCGCTGCGTTCCGGGCGGATCGACGCGTTCTTCTTCTCCGGTGGCCTGCCGGTGCGGGGCATCACGGAGTTGGCCTGGCGCAGCGCCACCCGGATCGTGGACCTCAGCGAATGGACCGAGCCGCTGCGCTCCCGCTACGGCCAGGTCTACGTCTCCCGGGACATCCCGCGCTCGGTGTACGGGGTGGACGCGGTGACCACGGTGGCCGACCCGAACTACCTGATCGTCCGGGCCAACCTGCCGGAGCAGTTGGTCCGGGAGGTGACCCGGCTGCTGATGGAGCGCCGAGCCGAGCTGGCCGTCGCACATCCCGCGGCGGGGCGGATGAGCCCTCGCTCGGCGATCGCGACCACGCCGCTGTCGCTGCACCCCGGGGCCGCCGCCTGGTACCGCGCGGCAAAACCCTGACGGCCGGGCGTTAACGCGCCGACGTGGGCAGTAGATCGGCCGGCAGTTCGTCGTCCACGGGCTCCACCGAGGGGTCGAGCTCCGGCGCGGGAAACCACAGGGCGGCGATCAGTCCGCGCGACTCCCCCGGGCGCATGGTGAGCCGCCCGTCGGACGCGTCCACCAGCACGGCGGCGATGGTCAGGCCGAGCCCCGCGCCGTCGACGTTCTGCGCGTCCGGCGCCCGCCAGAACCGTTCGGTCGCCTGGCCGAGCTGACTCTCGGTCATGCCCGGGCCGGAGTCGCGCACTTCCAGGGTCACCCCGTTGTCGCGGCGGGCCACGGTCACCGTGACCGCCCCACCGGCCCCACTGAACTTCACCGCGTTGTCGATCAACGCGTCCAGCGCCTGGTCGACGGCGGTCGGCACAGTCTGTGCGTACGCCGGGGCGTCGGTCGTGGCCAGCCGCAGCGCGACCGAACGGTGCCGGGCCAGCGGCGCCCACGCGGCCACCCGGGACGCGGCCACCGCGGTGGCGTCCACGGTGACCCGCTCGTTCTCCTCCCGTTCGGCCCGGGCGAGCGTGAGCAGCGCGTCGAGCACCAACGCGAGCCGGTCGGTCTCCTCCAACGCCAACTGGTGCTCGGATCGGCCGTCCGGGTCGGTGAGGCTGGGGCCCAACTCCTCCACCCGCAGCCGTAGCGCGGTGAGCGGATTACGCAGCTGGTGGCTGGCATGCGCGACGAAGGCGCGCTGCCGGTCCATCACGTCGGAGACCACGTCCGCCATGTGGTTGAAGCTGGCCGCGAGGCGACGTAACTCCGGCGGGCCCAGGCTGTGTTGCACCCGGGCGCCCCGGTCGCCCTCGGCGATCTCGTGGGTGACCGCGTCCAGCTCGGTGACCGGGCGCAACACCCAACCGGCCAGCCCGAACGCGGTGAGCACGCAGGCGAGCACGGCGAGCAGACCGGCGAGGGCGAGCAGCAGCCACCACGCGGTGACCACCCGGCGGATCGGGTCGGAAGGGGTCACGATCACCACCGCGCCGAGCACCTCACCACCGTCGCTGATCGGCACCGCCACGACCACCGGGCCGTTCGTCCACGGCCAGATCGACTCGGGGGCGCTGGTCTGCTGCCCGGACAACGCGATGTCCAGAACCGATGCGGTCACCGGGCCTGGCTGCCACCGCGGCGACGCGACCGGGGTGCTCCGATCCCGGTCGACGATCGCGGCGCCGATCCCGTAGAGATTGTCGTAGCTGGTCAGCTCCGACTCGATCGGGCCCGGCCCACCGTCGCGTAGCGCCGGCCCGGCCAGCGAGGCGAACCGGGTGGCGTCGGCGAGCCGGTCCGCACGGACCTGTTCGGTTTCGCGGCTGGCCATGGTGGCCGCCAGCGGTGTCTCCAACGCGATGAGGACGAGCACCATCAGCAGCAGGTAGCTGATCACCAGGCGCCGACGCATGTCAGCCCCTCACGCATGACGCAGCCGGTAGCCGACGCCGCGGACGGTCTCCACCAGGCGGGCGTCGCCGAGCTTGCCGCGCAGCGACCCGACGTGCACCTCGACCGTGTGCCGGTCGGCCCAGGTGGTGCCCCAGGCGTCGAGCAGGATGCGGTCGCGGGGCACCGCCACCCCGGGCTGGCGGGCCAGCGAGAGCAGCACGTCGAACTCCTTGCGGGTCAACGTGACAGCGCGGCCGTCCACGGTCACCGTCCGGGCGGGCACGTCGATGTGCACCGACCCGGCCTCGATGAGGTGTCGCTCCGGTGCGGCGTTCGTGGCCCGGCGCAGTACCGCCTCGATCCGGGCCTGCAACTCCACCATCGAGAACGGCTTGACGACGTAGTCGTCCGCGCCGAGGCGCAGGCCCAACACCCGATCGCGTTCCTCGCCCCGCGCGGTCACCGCGATGATGCCGAGGTGGCTGCTACGCCGCCGCAGTTCCCGGCACAGATCGGTGCCGTCGCCGTCAGGCAGGGTCAGGTCGAGCAGCACCAGGTCGCACGGGGCAGCGCAGAGTGCGGCGGCGACGGTGGCCGCGTGCTCGACCTCGTACCCACGGCGGGTCAGGGCGGAAGAGAGCGCAGCGGCCACCCGGCGGTCGTCCTCCACCAGCAGGATCCGCACCCGTGCCCCCGTCCGTCGCAGCGCCGTTCTGCGAATGGTGGCAGAAGCGTGCGTGAAGCGGGAGTCCCCTTACCGGGACGGGCCGGTTACAGGCCGAAGGTGTCGTCGGCGGTGGCGTCCCGGACGCCGTCGGTGAAGCCGCGGAAACCCGGGTCCTCGTGGCTGGCCGGCACACTCGTGACATTGACCCCACTGGCCTGGGTGACCGCGTCGACCAGGGGCGGGTAGTCGATCTCCGCGTCCTGGAAGGCGTCATCGTCTGCCTCGGCCAGGTTGATCACGTGCTGTACGTCATCGGACGGCGTGTCCGGGTCTTCGGCCCACTCGCCGCCAGCCCGGTAGCACTCGTCGTACAGCGCACGTTGGCTGTCGGTCCAGTCGTCGTCGTAGCTCTGCATCGCCCATCCCTCCGCGGCCCTTGACCTGAGCATGCCCGGCGCGGGGCGACGAGCGCGGCGGTACCGGCGAAAACCGGGCGAGCGCGCCGACGGCACCCCCGTAGGCTGCCGCTGTGATCTACAAACTGCTGTCGAGCGCCGAATGGGACGCTGCCCTCGCCGCCGGCGCTTTCGCCGGCGCACCCGTGGACCACGAGTCCGGTTTCATCCACCTCTCCGGTGCCGACCAGGTGGTGGAGACCGCCCGCCGGCACTTCGCCGGGGCGACCGGGTTGACCCTGCTCAGCGTGGAGGAGGAGCGGCTGGGCGACGCGCTGCGCTGGGAGCCGTCGCGTGGCGGGCAACTCTTCCCGCACGTGTACGGCCCGCTGCCGGTCACGGCGGTGGTGGCGGCGCAGGCGTTGCCGGCGGACACCCCGGCCGCCGACGCGGTGGCCGCCCTGCTGGGCTGACACGTTCGCGCCCGACCCGAGAGGTGTCGGGCCGGGCGCGCAGCACCATCCGTGCGCCGGGGGGCGCAGCGCCGTACGCGGGCTGCTCAGCGGCGGCAGAGCCGGTCGATCTCCTCCTGGAACCGGTCCATCGGGTTCGCGTCGGCGGGACCGAGCAGGTAGGTCTTCAACTCCCGGCGGGCCTCGGTCATCGGGTCGTCGCCGGCCCGGGTCACCGCCACGATCTTCTCCAGCTCGCCGCAGTCCTTGGAGAGCAGGTACGCCGCCCGAGCCGTCGGGTACTCACGGCGGAAGTCGTCCTCGGACAGGCCGGCCGGGTTGGCCACCACGTACGGGCGCTGGCTCTGCACGAAGTCCGAGACCACACTGGACACGTCGCTGATCAGCAGGTCGGTCTGGTTGAAGCAGTCGAACAACGCCGGCGTACGGCCGGTGACCACCAGGTGCGCGGTGCCGTCCAGGGAGGACGCGTTCGGGTTGCCGCCGGCGGCGCGGATGGCCGCGACGATCCGGTCGTGTGCCGCCCTGGCCGCCCTGGACCGCGACCCGGTGAGCGGGTGGGGCTTGTAGATCAGGCGCAGCCGGGGGTTCGCGGCGAGCATTCCCTTGACGATCCGCTCACCCATCAGCACCAGGGAGGTGTGGTACGGGTCGTCGTCGAGCCAGCCCTCCCAGGTGGGGGCGTAGAGCACGGTGAAGGGCCGGTCCACCGACTCGGCGCCGAAGGTGTGCACCCCGGCGAGCTGCGGCCGACCGATCTCGACGATGTCCTGGTCGAGCACCCCCACACCGGCCCGGGCGTAACGCTCCCGGCCGGCCAGCCCGGCGACCCAGACCTCGTCGTACACCTTGCTGTAAGGGTTGACGCTGGCCTGCTTGTCGCTGTCGCCGTGCCCCACGAAGACGTGCTTGGTGCTCGGCTCGCGGAGCATGTGGATGTTCGCGCCGACGTTCGCCGAGTAGAGCGCCGCCCGGATGCTGCCGAGCTCGAGGTTCATGAAGTCGACCCCGGTCGGTACGCAGATCACCGGCAACCGGGTGTCGGCCAGTTCCAGGAACGCGTCCCGGCTCCGCAGCAGCACCACCGCGCGCTGCTGGAGCGCCTCGGTCGGGGCGAGCCACATGTTGGCCTGGTAGACGTCCTTGGCCGGGCCGGCGAAGTAGAGCGCCACCTCGGGCTGGTAGCTGTCCAACCAACGTTGGACGGCGGGCAGCAGAGGGCCCTCGCCCGTGCCCCGGCCGCGCAGCCAGGTCAGCGCGAGGATGGCGCCCACCACAACGGTCGCCGCGACCGCCACCGCGGCGGCGACGAAGAACGGGGTCGGGTGATGCTGCACCGCGGCGGCCACGGCGGCCGGCACCAGCAGCAGATTGAGCAGGGGCATCCGGTCACCGGCGACCGCCGCCGCCCAGGCTGGCGGCTGGGGTGCGGCGTTCAGCGGGCCCAGCTCGATGTTGCGCACCATGGCGGACAGCGGGTTACGACGCTCGATCATGATGGAGAGCGCCCCGGCGAAGACCGACACGACCCACACCGCGGCTGGCAGCACCAACAGCAGGGTCAGTTCGCCGCCGCTGAGCCGCACCTCCGCGACGACCAGCAACACGGCCGCGAGGTCGCGGGTCAACTGCCGGTACGACCAGTGCAGGCCCACCTTGTCCAACAGCACTTGCGACGGCGGTGACCAGCGGGCGGCGGCGAACTCGCCGAGGATGGCTGCCAGCCCGGCGACGGCGAACAGGCCGACCCAGCCGAAGGCACCTGCGACGAGCATGACCAGGTAGGCCAGCACCAGCAGGGCGGCGCTGGCGGCCACTCCGATGCGACCTGAGAACGTGCCGAACAAACGAGTTCGCTCCCTACGATTTCCGTATCGGGCCGGGCTCGGTCTTCGCGCACACCAGGAGCCGAGACTGAAGCGCCTGGTGGGCGCTCGTCACGTCACGCCACCCGGAGGCTGACGGACATGACTGCGACCCTAACGTGAGTATGCGCGAAGGTACCGAGCGGGTATCCGTGCCGCAAACCGGTCAAAAACTCGCCGCTGCGACTGGCCTCAGGATCCCCCGGTTGTCGAGCCGGGTGCGACGGCGCGATAGCAGACCATGGCGCCAGGTGCCTTCCTCGATGCGAAGGCTTCCAGTCCCAGGATGGGGGCGGCATCGGCGACGGCCGTGTTGCCCTTCCACGCACACACCATGCCCACGCCCACCCTGCCCATGGCCGCGGCGACCTCGGGGATGGAGACGAATTCTCCGTCGGCGAACTTCGCGAGCAGCAGCCGGTCCTGCGCGAACGGCGTCTCCGAGCCGTAGTCGACGAGATACAGGTCGCGAGGCAGCACCACCCGGACCTCCGAGGTGACCTGCGGCAGCGCCCGCATGACCGACGACGGGGCGAGCACCAGGCCGGCGGGGCGGTCCAGCTTCTTGATCCAGAAGGAGGCGGCCTTGCGGTTGTCCGGCATCCGCCAGGTCGGCTCCGTCTGGACCGCGTCGCCCTTCCACATCGGCTCGCCCTGGGTGTAGAAGGCGAACACCAGGACCACCGGGAGGGCGAAGGCGAGGACCCGGCTCGTCCGGGCCAGCCCGGGCAGGCGGATGACCGCGAGAACACCGACGAGCGCCGGCACGGGCAGGATCCACGGCACCCGCCAGAGCACCGCCGTCAGACCGCTGAGGTCACCGCCGAACTTCAACAGGCCGGGGACCATCAGGACCGTGATCGCCAGCGCGGCGCCGGCGGCGAGTTGCTGCGGCGCCCCGCGACGGAGCAGGAGAGGCGACCACCAGACGGCGAGCCCACCGATGACACCGAGGATACCGAGCCAGAGCGTGAGCTCGTAGATGGTCCGCAGCGGCAGCAGCGGTGAGTACGTCGCGGCGGCCTCCTCCACCCCACCGCGCAGGACCTGGACGAGCGCACCCGACAGCAACGGGTAGACCGAGGCGGCCGCGAAGCACAGGACGGCCTGCCGCGGTCGCCGGGTGGCGAGCAGCACCACGCCGACCGCGGCGCCGAGCAGGGGCAGCAGGATGACCGCGGTGGTGGTGTAGCCGACACCCGCCACGGAGAGCAGCGTGAGCAGGATCAGGGCACGCCGGGAGCGGTGCTCCAGGTAGTCGGTGAGGTACACCCAGGCGAGTGGGATGAGTGCGTGGACGAAGACGCTCTTGCCCTGGGTCAGCCGGGGCAGGTGGTAGGTGTTCAGCGCGTCGGCGTAGTACGCCACGAGCAGGATGTAGGCCAGCGCGACGACGAACACGACCAGCGGGCGCCGCGGAGCCCACCGCAACACGAGCCGCCACAGCGCGAAGATCGTGAAGACGGCCAGGACCGGCAGCAGGAGGTACCACAACACCGACGCCGTGTGCACGTGCAGGGCGCGGGCCAGCGCCCCGACGAACACCTCGAAGGAGGGCAGCGGCGGGTTCGCCGAACCGCCCGGCAGGACACCCTCGGTGAACAGGAAGTCCCGGAACGGGATGTTGTCACGCTCGGCGACCCAGACGGACTTGCCGACGTAGAAGACGTCGTCGAGCGACACCCGGCTGATCAGTGTGGCGAAGTAGGCGGCGGCCAGGGAGAGGACGAGGACCACGTACCCCTGCACCGGCGTGGTCGCCTGGACGGCCGGCGCGGCGACCGTGTCGGCCGCGCCGCCGCGGCGGGCCAGGGTAAGCCAGGCGGAGACGACCGAGACCAGGCCGAGCCCGGCCGCCAGCCACCAGCTCAGCGCCCCGTTGCCGAGGGCGGCGAACAGCGCCGCGCCGACCGCGGCGCCCACCGGCAGGGCGTAACGACGCAGCAGCGACGCGCGGTCGACGGGCGCCTCGGTCGGCGCGGCCGCGGCCTCGTCGTCGGCACGCCGCGCCACGGGGTCGCGACGGCGCAGCCTCCAGGCCACGTACGCGGCGACCGGCTGCAGGACGACCCAGATGAGGAAGACGACGGACGGGCGCAGGTCGAGGCCGAGGTTGAGGTGGTAGAGCAGCGTCCAGATGGCGAAGCTCACCACCGCCGCGTCGGTGACCACGACGGGCGCCGCCGCCACCGCGGCGTTGACCCGCCCGATCAGACCGCGACCCCGTCCGGGCCGGCTGGTGCCGCCAGGTCGAGCACCCGCGCTCGGGGCGTTCCTCTGGTCAGCTGGCGCTGGAGCCACAGCAGCGTCTTCGACTTGCGTCACGGGGCGTCCTTGTCGTCCGGCGGCGGGTTGAGGGGCGGAAAGCGGATGTCTGATCGATGACAGCCGGGTGTCAAGGGGGCAGCCTAGCGGAATTGGACAGTGGGACCGCTGCTGCGGGCGGCGGGGTGTCGGATGCCTGGTCAACCGGAGATCGGGGCGACCCGAGGGCGGGGCAGGGCGCTGTCCGCGCCGAGTCCGGCAGCCACGGATTCGACCAGGCTTTCGAGGTAGCTGTCGGTGAGCGGGAGGCGGGCGATGGCGAGCCGCCAGTAGAGCGGGCCCACGATGAGGTCGATCGCCGCGTCCAGGTCGGTGTCGCCGGGCAGCTCACCGCGCTGCACGGCGCGGGTGACCAGGCGACCGCCGATCTCCTGTTGGCGGGCGTGCAGCACCTGACGCAGGGTCGCGTCGATGGTGGGGTTGCGGGCCGCCTCGGCCAGCAGGTCCGGGATGATCTGCGACGCCAGCGGATGGCGCAGCGCGTGCGCCACCGCCTGGAACAGCAGCGCGAGGTCGCCGCGCAGGGTGCCGGTGTCCAGTGCCGGCAGCTTGCCGTGCGCCGCCGCGGCGACGATCTCCAGCACCAGGTCGAGCTTGGAGTTCCACCGTCGGTAGATTGCCGTCTTGCTGACGCCGGCGCGGCGAGCCACTGCCTCGATGGAGAGCCGGCCGTAGCCGACCGCGGCGAGTTCCTGCATCAGCGCACGTCGGATGGCCGTGGTGATCTCGCCACGGAGCACCGCCGCACCGGCCGGGGCACGCCTCTTCTCAGTCGTCACCAGGGACTCTTCTCGCAGCTCACAGTGCCCAGGGTAGCGCAACGACGATACGGTTGCGTCCCGACGTGTTTCGGACTACTGTCCTCGCAGCGACGAGGCGGCGCCCCGCGCACATCTCCCACTAGGATTCCATCGTCGCGAGCCACCCGTCTGCACGAAAGATCGGAGCGCCATTTCCATGGCCACCACCGCGCTGGTCGACCCTGACACGGGCCTGACCCAGGCGCAGCTGGCCGCTCGGCACGGGCTACGGGTCGCCGGTGAGCGACCCTCCCTCGTCGAGTACAGCCGCCAATTGTGGGCCTACCGGCACTTCATCGCCGCGTACGCCAACGCCAAGCTGGTCGCCTCCTACAGCAATGCCAAGCTGGGCCAGCTCTGGCAGGTGCTGACCCCGCTGACCAACGCGGCGGTCTACTACCTGATCTTCGGGGTGGTGCTGGCGCAGAAGGAGATCCCCAACTTCATCGCCTACCTGACCACCGGGCTGTTCATCTTCAACTTCACCCAGAGCGCGGTCCTGGCCGGCACCCAGTCGATCAGCAGCAACCTCGGGTTGATCCGGGCACTGCACTTCCCCCGGGCCAGCCTGCCGCTGTCCACGACGTTGACCCAGTTCCAACAACTGCTGGCCTCGATGGTGGTGCTGCTCGGCATCGTCCTGGTCACCGGCGAGCCGATCACGCCGGAATGGCTGCTGCTGGTGCCGGCGCTGATCCTGCAGGCAGTGTTCAACGCGGGCGTGGTGCTGCTGGTGGCCCGACTGGGCTCCAAGGCGAGCGACCTCAAACAGGTCATGCCGTTCGTCCTGCGCACCTGGATGTACGGCTCCGGCGTCCTCTACAGCGTCAGCCTCTTCGATCGGCTGCCCGGCTGGGCGACGACGCTCGTGCAGTACAACCCGTTGCTGGTCTACATCGAGCTCGCGCGGTACACGCTGATGGAGGAAGCACCGTTGCTCAACGAGTCACTGACCCAGCTGTGGCTGGTCGGCGGCGGGTGGGCGTTGGTCGCCGGAATCGGCGGTTTCATCTACTTCTGGCGCGGCGAACAGGAGTACGGCCGTGGTTGAGCACATCGAGGCCTCCCCCGAGGCCACCGCGACAATGACCTCGACCCAGGAGCGCATCCCGACCGTGGTGGTCGACGACGCGCACATCATCTACCGGGTGCACCAGGGGGCTACCGGCGGCACCACGCCGGTCGCCGCGCTGCGCCGCCTGGTCAAGCGCACCAACGCACCGAACGTCCGGGAGGTGCACGCGGTCAAGGGCGTCTCCTTCACCGCGTACCGGGGCGAGGCCATCGGCCTGATCGGCAGCAACGGCTCCGGCAAGTCCACCATCCTGCGGGCCATCGCCGGCCTGCTGCCGGTCAACCGGGGCGCGATCCACACCCAGGGGCAACCGTCGCTGCTGGGCGTGAACGCCGCCCTGCTCAACGACCTCTCCGGCGAGCGCAACGTCACCCTCGGTTGCCTGGCCATGGGCATGCACCCCGACGACGTGGCCAAGCAGGCCGCGGGGATCATCGAGTTCTCCGGGATCAACGAGCGGGGCGACTTCGCCAGCCTGCCGATGCGGACGTACTCCTCCGGCATGGCGGCCCGGCTGCGGTTCTCCATCGCCGCCGCCAAGAAGCACGACGTGCTGCTCATCGACGAGGCGCTCGCCACCGGCGACAAGGGCTTCCGCAAGCGCAGCGAGCAGCGGGTTCGGGAGCTGCGGGAGGGCGCGGGCACGGTGTTCCTCGTCAGCCACCAGCTCTCCTCCGTACGGGACACCTGCGAACGAACGATCTGGTTGGAATCGGGCGTCCTGCGGATGGACGGGCCCACCGACGAGGTCATCCAGGCATACGAGGCGTACGCGAACAGCAAGTAGGGCGCCGGCGAACACCCGGCATCGACACGGCACCACGGGCCGCGTCGCCCGCGTTGGGGCGGCGCGGTCCGCGCGTTAAGGTTCATTCCGTCGCCGCTCGGGCGGAACCTTCCGTTAACGCATCGCTGAGAGTGAGGATCCGGCAATGACGCAGGACCAGACCACTGGCCCGGACGCCACAGCGGAGACCTCGGTGCCGTGGCGGCCCTCACGGACGGTGGCGGTGGTTCTGGCCGGAGGCACCGGGACCCGGTTGGGCCTCGGCATCCCGAAGCAACTGCTGAAGATCGCCGGCAAGCCGATCATCGAGCACACCCTGGCGGTCTTCGAGGCCGCCCCGGAGATCGACGAGATCATCGTGCTGATGGCGGCCGGCCACGTCGACGACGCCCGGCAGATCGTCGAAAAGGCGGGTCTGCGCAAGGTCACCAAGGTGATCGAGGGCGGTGACACCCGCAACGCCACCACCCGGATCGCACTGGACGCGGTCGGCCCGGCGGACTGCAACATCCTCTTCCACGACGCGGTGCGCCCGCTGCTCAGCGGCAGGATCGTGCGGGAGTGCGTCAACGCGCTCTGGACCTACGACGCCGTGGACGTGGCCATTCCGTCCGCGGACACGATCATCCAGGTGGACGACAACGACTGCATCACCGACATCCCGGTGCGGTCCCGGCTGCGCCGCGGGCAGACCCCGCAGGCGTTCCGCTCCCCCACGATCCGCGAGGCGTACCGGATCGCCGAGGACGACCCGGACTTCGCCGCCACCGACGACTGCGGCGTGGTGCTGCGCTACCTGCCCGGCACCCCGATCAAGGTGATCGACGGTTCGGACGAGAACATCAAGGTCACCCACCCGGTCGACGTACACCTGGCGGACAAGCTCTTCCAGCTCGCCGCGGCGCAGGCGCCCCGGCTGACCGACCACCGCAGCTACAGCGAGGAGCTGACCGGCCGCACCATCGTGGTGTTCGGCGGCAGCTACGGCATCGGCCACGAGTTGACCGAGCTGGCCCGGCGCTACGGCGCCCAGGTCTTCCCGTTCAGCCGTTCCAGCACCGGCACCCACGTGGAGCGGGCCAAGGACGTCGGGGCCGCGTTGACGACCGCCTTCGAGGCCACCGGTCGGATCGACCACGTGGTGGTCACCGCCGGCATCCTGGAGAAGGGCGCCCTCGCCGAGATGGACGAGGAGACCATGGACCGGCTGCTCCAGGTCAACTTCGTCGGCCCGGTGACCATCGCCCGCCAGGCCCTTCCGTACCTGCAGCAGACCAAGGGTCAACTGCTGCTCTACACGTCCAGCTCCTACACCCGGGGCCGGGCCCGCTACGCGCTCTACTCGGCCACCAAGGCGGCCCTGGTCAACCTCACCCAGGCGCTCGCCGACGAGTGGGCCGACGTCGGCGTCCGCGTCAACTGCATCAACCCGGAACGGACCGCCACGCCCATGCGGACGCGGGCGTTCGGCGAGGAGCCGGAGCACACCCTGCTCGCCGCGGAGGCAGTCGCCCAGTCGTCACTGGACGTGCTGATCTCCGACCTGACCGGCCAGGTGATCGACGTACGCCGGGCGCCCGGCGACGGGCCCGCGCCGAGCGTGCCGACCCAGTCCGGG
This sequence comes from Micromonospora luteifusca, assembly GCF_016907275.1. Lineage (NCBI taxonomy): Bacteria > Bacillati > Actinomycetota > Actinomycetes > Micromonosporales > Micromonosporaceae > Micromonospora > Micromonospora luteifusca. The sequence continues at coordinate 5,262,695 of NZ_JAFBBP010000001.1, read as the reverse complement.
TCGAGTCAGGTCGAGGCGCCGGCCAGCGCGGCGTCCGCGAACTGACGCTGACGGCTGCGGAACCACGAACGGAGCGACATGCGCGGCGATCTGGTCCGAAAGCTGGCTGCCCGGTGCCTCAGCACCGGATTGGCCGTGCTGGCCTTCGTCGTGCTGGCGCTCACCGGCGCCACCGGTTGGGGGCTGGCGCTGGCCGTCGCCGCGCTGGCCGCCTCCGCCGCCGAGCAACGGATCCGGCCCAACGCCGACCTCGTCGCGGAGACGACGCTGATCGCCGCCGCGATCCTGGTCGGTTACTCCCGGCGGCTGGACGACGGGCTCAACCTCACGCTTGTCGCCACCGCACTGGTCCTGCTGGGGCTGGTGCTGCTGGTGGGGCCGCTGCGCACCGCCGGCAACCTGGAGATCCGGGCCGCCAACCTGCCGGTGCGCGCCTGGACGCCGCTGATCGCCGACCGGCTCGGCACCGCCCTGCTCGGGCTGCTCGCCGCCCTGGCGATCGCCGCTGCACTCACCCTGCCGGCCGGCGTGGCGCTGGCCGCCAGCCTATTGGTCGGCGCGGGCACCGGTGTGGTCGCCCTGGACCTGGCCCGGCGGCGGTTCCGGCCAGGAGCCGGTGGCGGGCCGGTCGCCCGGGCGCTGCGCCGGCACCAGCCGGAGTTCCTGCTCTACTTCTCCGCGCCGCCCGGCTCGGAATACCAGGTCACCATGTGGCTGCCGTACCTGGAACGGATCGGCCGGCCGTTCCTGGTCGTGCTGCGCGAGCCGGAGTTCCTGGCCCCGATCGCCGCGGCCACCGACGCGCCGGTGGTCTACTGCCCCACCCTGCGGGCCATGGACGAGGTACTGGTGCCGAGCCTGCGGGCGGCGTTCTACGTCAACCACGGGGCGAAGAACAGCCACTGCATCCGCTTCACCCAGCTCACCCACGTCCAGTTGCACCACGGCGACAGCGACAAGGCGCCGAGCGCCAACCCGGTGTCCGGCATCTTCGACCGGATCTTCGTGGCCGGACCGGCGGCGATCGACCGGTACGCCCGCGCCGGGGTGCAGATCCCGGCAGAGAAGTTCGTGGTGGTGGGCCGGCCGCAGGTCGAGTCGATCGCGGTACGCCCGGAGCCGGCGCGGGGCTTGGGACAACCGACGGTGCTCTACACCCCGACCTGGACCGGGCACCACGCCGACGCCGACTACTGCTCGCTGCCGGTGGCGGAGGAACTGCTGCATCGGCTGCTGGCGCGCGGCGCGACCGTGATCCTGCGGGCACACCCGTACACGGCGCAGAACCCGGCATCGGCCCGCCAGCTCAGCCGGCTGACCGAGCTGCTCGTGGCCGACCGGGCCCGCAGCGGACGCCAGCACGTGGTCGGCGCGGCCGCCCGGGCGCTGAGCCTGACCGAGTGCGTGAACCGGTCGGACGCGCTGATCTCCGACGTGTCCGGGGTGATCTCGGACTACCTCTACTCCAGCAAGCCGTACGCGGTCACCGACATGGGCGACGAGGGCGACCAGTTCGCCGAGCGTTTCCCGCTGGCCGCGTCGGGTTACGTGCTGCGTCGGGACGTGTCCAACGTGGACGAGGTGCTGACCGCGCTGCTGGACACCGACCCGCTGGCCGCGGAGCGCTGGGCGACCCGCCGGCGTTACCTGGGTGACTTCCCCGCCGAGTCGTACGCCGAGGCCTTCCTGACCGCCGCCCGCCGGGAGCTGATGCCCGCGAAGGAACTGACCGCGTCCGCACAGGCATAGCCGCTCAGCGGTACGGGTCGAGCAGCGCCAGCACGGCCGCCGGGTCCTCCACGTGCGCGTTGTGCCCGAGACCGGGCAGAGTGGCGACCGGTACGTCGTACTCCTTGAGCTGAGCGTCGGTGACCATCGGGTCGTGTTCACCGCGCGCCAGCACCACCGGCACGTCGATCGCCGCCAGTAGTGCGGCCAGGTTGGGCTCGCCGACGGCGAAGGCGTTCGGATCCATGGCGAGACGCCACCGGCCGTCGACCTGACGCAGCCCGGCGTCCACCACCGGGTGGTCCGGCGGGAGCAGACCGGCCAGTCCGGCGACGCGCAGGTAACGGCGGGCCGCCTCGGTACGGCTGGCGAACCAGCTCACCGGACGCGCGGCCAGGTCGGCGGCGCGTTCCAGCTCGGCGGGTGACCAGAGCGCCTTGATGCCCAGCCCGACCACCGCGTCCACCGGTATTCCGGCGGCACGGGCGGCCAGCGCCAGGCCGACGACCCCACCGAGCGAGTGCCCGAGCACGACGACGCGGTCGTCGGAGGCCAGACCCTGCGCGATCTGCCGGGCGAAACCCTCGAAGGAGTACGACGGCAGCGGCGCCGCCCAGCCGTGGCCGGCGAGGTCCGGTGCCAGCCACCGCCCGGGCCAGTGCTGCTCCAGCAGCGGCGCCCAGGGCAACCAGACGTCCCCGGTCGCCCCCATCCCGTGCAGCAGCAGCAGGACGGGCCGACGGCCGGCCCGACCAACCGATTCATCCACCACGGCCGCAGTCTGCCACGGTTCACCGCCCCGGACGAGAGTCGTCGATGGCGGCGTACCCCGGACCGCTTCGGAAAGACACCGCGGGCGCCGGCCCCTCGTGAGGGACGGCGCCCGCGGCGGTCAGCGTGCCTGGGTCAGGCGGAGTAGCCCCGGCTGGTGATCCAGTTGGCCAGGTCGATCGTGGTGATCCAGTACGACGGGTCGGCCGGGTTCGCCGAGTCGGCGATCCGCACGGTCCGGCCGTTGTCCTTGTAACCCACGACGGCGATGTAGTGCCCGCCGCCGTAGGAGTGCCACCCACCGTCGGTGTCGGTGGCGTCGCCGACCACGTTGGCCACCACGCCCCGCCCGTCGGTGATGGCCTTGACGACGTCGGCCTGGAGTCGGTCCATCTGCGCCGGGCTGGGTGCGCCGGCGAACATCCGGGTCCGGTACGGGGAGCCCTTCACCTCGGCGTTGAGCACCCGGGTGGTGTCCTCGGCCGAGTTGGTGCCCATCTCGGTGGTGCCCAGCTCGGCACCGAGTTCCTCCTGGGTGCGGTCGATGCCGGTGGCGCTGAGCGCGTTGCGGGTGGCCGCCGGGCCGCAGTTGTAGTACGTGTTCTGCGCCTCGTACTCGTAGTCGAGCACCTTGGTCGCCGGCGGCTTCGGCGGCTCCGGCTTACGGGTCAGGTCCGGGTTGGTGCTGGCCTTGGCGGCGGGAGACGCGGCGCTGGTGGCCGGGGCAGCGCTGGCCGAGGGGGAAGCATCGGGTGCCTCGCCGAGGGAGGCGACGGTGTCGCTGCGCATCTCGGCGACCGTGGTCGCGGTGCGCTGGCTGGCCGGAGCGTCGTCGGTGGTGGTGAGCAGAGCGCCGGTGGTGGTGGCGATCACGAGGGCCGCGGCGGAGGCGGCGGCGATCTGGTACGGGCGCTGGGTGGCGAAGCGTCGGAGTTGACGCTGCATGGTGTGCTTCACGGGTCCTCCACGGATCGGGGGGGAGAGCGGCACACCGCGGCCGGACCGGTATCCGGGCAGGCGTCAGCGCACGGACCGTGGTCCGCGGATGGTGAACCGCTCAGGGGAACGCCCGGCGTGGCCGGGCGGGAAAGGCGATGACCCGGGGGGTCAGCTCACCGTCACTGGACGAATGAGCGGGGGCACCGCTGCGCCGTGGAGGCGAGGGAACAACCGAGGGGTGGAAAGGTGCTGCACGAGTTGGGAACTCCTTCCGACACCGCCTACCGGGTTAGCTGACGGATTCGGGCGGGAAGATCGCCCTACCGCGGGCCGTGGCTCGCGGATTCACCCCGGACTTACTGATGGGTCCCCGGTTCGTTGATCACGATTGAGCGGGTCGGCGCGGCGTCGCCTCTTGCGATCGATTACCGCACCGGACGGGACGACACTACTGGCCTTGTCCGCACCGCGCCAAGCAAGGTTCACCTGCGTAAACCCGATTCGCTGCGGCAATTTCTGCGCGTATTGCCGATGATGTGACTCGATGGGACAACCCGTTACGGCGACGCCTGTGGGCGACAACCGGACAGGGCGTCGACAACGCGGCCACATTTACGGGACAGATCGAGCCGATCGTGCCGGACGTCCGATTTTCGAATGGCGTGACGGGGCTCACGTAACGGATCGGACTCAACCCGCGCGAGCCGGCCGCCAACGTGCCACGAGGGCGGGACGAGTCGCCCCGCTCGCCGCCCCTCGGGCGGGTGCCGGGCTCGGCCGCAACCGGGCCGCTGCCGCGTACGCCTCCTCGGCGAGGGTGCGCGCCGACTCGGCGGCCAGTTCCGCGTCCCGCCAGGCGACCCGCTCCTCGGTGGCGGCGGCCTGGTAGTCGGCCAGTCTCGCGTCCCGGATCGTCCGGCTGAGCAGCGCCTCCTGCTCGACCGGGTGCCGTCGGGGATCCCACCCGTGTCGGTGCCCGAACACGTCACCGAGCTGCGCCATGGTCAGGTCGCCCCGCCAGTACGCCGCCGTCGCCGCGCGGTGCAGGTAGCGCTCCCGGGATGCGTACTCGGCGGGGGTCCGGGGTGTGTGCGGGGTGGGCAGCGCCGCAGAACCCGCGAAGCGGCGGGCGGCGGTGTCCGCCTCGTCGTACCCCGCCCAGGCCCGTTCCAGCTGCTCCTGGGCGGTGAGCCAGGCCTCACGGCGCCGCCGTGCCGTCCTGGCCGCCCCGGCCGCGGCGACGGCTACCTCCTCGGCGTACCGGCGCAGGTCGACGGCCTCGGCCGCGGCCAACTCGCGGGCGGTCGGCGCGGCCGGGAGCGGATCGTCCGTGGGCCGGTCCCGCTCGGGGCGGGCGACCAGCGCGGCGAGCACGCCCAGTGCCAGCAGGAACAGGGTCGACCAGATGGCAGCGGCCTGCGGCACCTCGGTCACGAACTGGTAGAAGACGACGGTCTCCATGGTCGGCACCTCGGGGAGAGAGCAAAGCGATGGGAAGCCCAGCCGGCCAGATGGCCACGGCGGGCCACGGATCGGCGGGGTGCGGAGCGGGTAGGTCGACAGGGTGCGGCGACGGGACGTTGGTCCCGGTGACTCAGCGCCCGGGTGGGCCGCGGGGAGCCCAGCCGTGCGGGCCGTCGACGAGAGGCAGCCGGTTGGCCCCGGCCGCGCGCACCGGCAGCACGCCGGTCGCGATGGTGCCCAGGCCTCCGGGCGGCGCCGGTTGCGAGTCGACCGACCCTGCCGGGGAGGACGCCTCGGCGGCCCCCGCACCGACCGTCTGGGCCGGGTGGACGGCACCCTCTGGCGAGGTGGCCTGGCAGGACGCCAACAGCGCCTCGGGCGCGAACGGCGACGACACGGAACTCGGTGCTGGCACGGCGCTCGCTGCCAGCGCGGAACTCTGTGCTGGCACGGTGCTCGGAGTTGTCACGGCGGCCGAGGCTGCGCCAGCGCCAAGCGCCAGGGCCGCCACCACGGCGAGGCTGGTCAGCACCCGCGTCGCCCAGCGCGCCACCCACCACAGCGGACAGGTGAGCGCGACCGGGAGCACGTGCCCACGCTACCGCCGCGCCGACCCGGGCGCACGGCCCACGGGCGTGTCGGCGAACGCCGCGCCGCCCCTGCTGACCAGGGTGGACGGTGTCAGCGCGAGTCGACGTACGGTGACCGGTCGCCGGCGGCCTGGGTTCCGGCCGTGCGTTGTTCGGGGACGGGCGGCCGGGCCGCACGACGCGGCGCGAGTCGGCGCATCATCGGGGTCTCGACGAAGCGGTGCAGCAATCCAGCGAGGATCAGGTTCACCAGCAGGAAACCGAGCACCGCGGCCGGGCCGCGCCAGCCCTCGAAGCCGGTCCCCCAGTCACCGCTGAGGCGCAACACGCTCGTCATCACCAGCACGTGGACCAGGTAGAAGGCGAAGGACACCTCCCCGAGCCAGACCAGCGGCCGGGACCGCCACGGCGAACGCTTACCCCGCACGTCCGCGTCCGCGGCGGCGGCGATCACCAACAGGTACGCGACCGCGAGCAGCGTGGTCCACAGCTCGGCACGGATCCACTCCGCGGCTGCCACCCACGTGCCCAGGAAGATCACGCTGGCCACCGTCAGCCCCGGACCACGCCAGAGGCCACGGCGCATCAACTCGGCCGCCACCGCACCCAACCAGAACTCCAGCGACCGTACGGGCGGGAAGATCTGGGTGAACCACCACCGGCTCACCTCCGGCACCAGGTGCTGGGCCGGCCAGAGCGCGAGGATCAGCAGCGGCAGCGCGACGATCAGCGCCCAGAGCAGCTTCGGCCGGGCCCGGCGCAGCAGCGGCAACGCCAGCGGCAGACACAGGTAGAAGAAGAACTCGCAGGAGAGCGACCAGCTCACGGTGTTGATGCTGTAGAACCAGCCCGGCCGGGGATCCCAGGCCTGCAACAGCAGCAGGTTCTCCAGCGCGGCCGCTGGCACGACCGCGTCGGCGAACCACCAGGCGACCAGCAGCGCCGCCCCCCACAGCACCAGGTGATTCGGGTAGATCTTGGCGACCCGACGCCGCCAGAAGGTACGCCGGGAGTCGCCCGCGCGGGCCGACCAGACCAGCACGAAACCGCTGAGGATGAAGAAGAACTGCACCCCGGACAGGCCGAGGGTGAACAGCGCGTCGACCACGGCCTTGTAGTCCGGCTCGGCGATGATCCGCATGGTGCCCGCGTGGAAGCCGAAGACCAGTAACGCGGCGATCCAACGCAACCCGGTCAGCGAGGGCAGTCGGGCTGGTGCGGGGGCGGGCCGGACAGTTGACACCGCTGCGGCGCTCGTCATGCCGGGACTCCGAAGCTCGGCAGGGTCACCAGCACGTCCGTATCCTCCTCGGCGCGGCGTCGGACGGCGCGACGGCGACGCCCGCGACGGCCCGGCAGGGCCGCACCCGGGGCACCCTACCGGGTCACTCCCGGGTGAACCGGACGCGTCCCACCCGCCGATTGCCGGGCGTGCAGACCACGGTCGGCCGATCGGCGAACCGTCCGGCGGCGGGCGTTAACCTTCCGCTGGGCGGGAGTTCAGAGACTTCACCATCAGCGGCCACGCGCGGTTCCGGGGCCGGCCACCCGGGTCGTCGAAGGTGGCGGGCGTGGTCATTGAGCCGACGCACGCACCGCTGCTGAGCATCGTCGTGCCCGTGTACGGCGTCGAGGCGTACCTGTACCAGTGCCTCGAGTCGATCCGGGCCGACGTCCCGGTGGGCGAGTCGGACGCGGTCGAGCTGATCGCCGTCGACGACGCTTCCCCGGACGGCTGCGGCGACATGCTCCACTCGTACGCCGCCGGCCGTGAGGGGGTCCGCGTCGTGCACCTGAGCAGCAACGTGGGTCTGGGGCTGGCCCGCAACGCCGGGCTCGACGTGGCCACCGGCCGCTACGTCTGGTTCATCGACAGCGACGACTGGTTGCCGCCGGGCACGGTCCCCGCGGTGCTGGACCGACTGCGCCAGCACCAGCCCGACGTGCTGATGCTGGACCACCTGCGGGTACACGAGGACGGCCGGCGGGAGGTCGACGCGAGCAGTCACCTGCTACGCGGCATTCCCGCGGTGACCCGCCTGGACGACCAACCGCAACTGCTGCGGGTGCAGCACACCGCCTGGAACAAGGTGGTCCGCCGCGACTTCCTGGACCAGTTGGAGCTGCGGTTCTTCCCCGGCTGGTACGAGGACATCCCGTTCAGCCATCCGCTGCTGATCGGTGCGGAGAAGATCTCCGTGCTGGACCGGATCTGCTACCTGTACCGGCAGGGTCGGCAAGGCGCGATCACCTCCACCCGCAGCGGCCGGCACTTCGACGCGTTCGACCAGTACGAGCGGTTGTTGGACTGGGTCGCCCGCAAGCACCCGGACGAGCGGTTGCAGGCCGAGCTGTTCCAGCTGATGATCAGCCACTACCTGGTGGTGGTGGGCAACGACGACCGGCTGCACCCGCACCTGCGGCGGGACTTCTTCCACCGGGCCGCCGAGCACTACCGTCGGTTCCTGCCCACCGGCGGCTACCCGCTGCCCTCGGGCGTGACCGGGCTCAAGCACCGCCTCGTCGGGCGCGGTGACTGGCTGGCGTACTCGGCGTTGCGCCAGGCCCACCGGGTCGCTGGTCGCCTCCGTCGGAGCGGCCCGGCGGTGGGCGGCGGCGCCGCTTCGGTCACGACGGCGCGGCGCGACGTCCTGGCCGGGGGCCGCCTGCCGTGACCGCCCCCACCGCACAACACGCCGGAAGCCGGGGCGGCTCCCGGCGCCCTGGTTTTCCAGGTCGTCCGCCCGCCGGGTGGACGATGACAGCATCACCGCACTCCGGTGCGGGCGTACCTGAGCAGAGGTCGGAATGACGGCGACAATCAAGATCGGACCGCACGTGGTCGGTGCCGGGGAGCGACCGTTCGTGGTCGCCGAGATGTCCGGCAACCACAACGGCGATCTGAACCGGGCGCTGGCCATCGTCGACGCGGTGGCCGACAGCGGGGCGCACGCGCTGAAGCTCCAGACGTACCGGCCGGACACGATCACGATCGACGTCGACACCCCGGCGTTCCGGATCTCCAGCGGGCACGAGTTGTGGGGCGGGGAGAACCTGTACCGCCTCTACGAGCGCGCGCACACCCCGTACGAGTGGCACGCCCCGATCTTCGAACGGGCCCGCAAACGGGGCCTGACCGTCTTCTCGTCACCGTTCGACGCCACCGCCGTGGAGCTGCTGGAGTCGCTGGACGCGCCCGCGTACAAGATCGCCTCTTCGGAGCTGGTCGACCTTCCGCTGATCCGGCTCGTGGCGAGCACCGGCAAGCCGATGGTCATCTCCACGGGGATGGCGACGGTCGCCGAGATCGACGCCGCGGTGCGCACCGCCCGCGACGGAGGCGCGGCGGGCATCGTCCTGCTGGCGTGCACCGCGTCCTACCCGGCCCCGCCGGCCGACAGCAACCTGCGCCGGTTGCCGGTGCTGGCCGGCGCCTTTGACGTGGCGGTCGGGCTCTCCGACCACACGCCGGGCATCGGAGTGGCGGTCGCCTCGGTGGCGCTGGGCGCCTGCTTCATCGAGAAGCACGTCACCCTGGACCGGGCCGACGGCGGTGTCGACTCGGACTTCTCGCTGAACCCGGCCGAGCTCGCGGCCCTGGTCGCCGAGTCCGGCCGCGCGTACGCGGCGCTGGGTGGCACCGCGATCGGCCCAACCCCGGCCGAGCAGGAGGGGCTACGGTTCCGCCGCTCCCTCTTCGTGGTCGAGGACGTCCGCGCCGGTGACCCGGTGACCGCCCAGAACGTGCGGTCAATCCGGCCAGCCGGCGGCCTGCCCCCCGTGGAGATCGACCGGGTGCTGGGCCGCACCTTCGCCACCGACGTCCCCCGCGGCACTCCCCTGAGCTGGGACCTGATCTGACCGTCGTCCGAGGCCAGGCCGGGCCGGGCCGGGCCGGGCCGGGCCGCCGAGCGGATGCAGCCCGGCCCAACGGACTCCCCTGAGCGCCTGTAGAGCTGCCCCAGATCTGGGGCATGGACAGCCGACCACCGCACGCACCCGTCCCGGGGATGCGACGGTGGACGTTGCCCCACACATGGGGCAGGTCTACAGGAAGCAGCCACCAACAGCAGCACCCACCCATCCGGAGACGCAACGGCAGGCGCTGCCCCACACATGGGGCAGCTCTACAGGAAGCAGCCACCAACAGCAGCACCCACCCATCCGGAGACGCAACGGCAGGCGCTGCCCCACACATGGGGCAGCTCTACAGGAAGCAGCCACCAACAGCAGCACCCACCCATCCGGAGACGCAACGGCAGGCGCTGCCCCACACATGGGGCAGGTCTACAGGAAGCAGCCACCAACAGCAGCACCCACCCATCCGGAGACGCAACGGCAGGCGCTGCCCCACACATGGGGCAGGTCTACAGCGAGCAGCCGCCGACAGCAGCACCCCGACCGTCGGGAACGAAGCCGACGGTGACCACCAGGTCGGCCAGCCAGAGGGTTCGCCAGACCGCGGACCCGTCGGCCGGCGTACTCAATCCGTGGCGACGCCACCACGCGGCCACCGGCACGTTGCTCAGCTTGCAGCAGCACTCGGCGCGGGTCCACCGCGCCCAGAAGTCCTCCACGCCGAACCGGCGGGCCAACGCCGGGGGCACCGGGGCGTCGGCGCGTTCCGCGTCGATGGCCACCCGCCAGCCCGGCGTCCGCGGGCCGTACCAGCCGACGCAGCGCCCGTCGTCGAGGTGACTGCGGGTCGCCGCGTCGGTCAGGGCGGCGGGGACGCCGATACGCAGGTGCCGTTCGGCGACGGCGAGCAGCCCCGGCACCGGACGGGGCCGGACCAGCCGGTCCAGGTCAGATGGAGGCGGCACCGTCCACCACGATGACCTGGCCGTTGATGTTGGTGTGCTCCCGCAGCAGCATCCGCACCACCGGCGTGACCTCCACGGGTTCGGTCAGGTGACCGGTCGGGGTGCGGCGCACGATCTGGTCGAGCTGGGTTGGGCCGAGCACGGCGGACATCTCGGAGGCGAAGAAGCCGGGCGCGACCGAGTTGACCAGCATCCGGCCACCCAGTTCCCGGGCGAGCGAACGCGTGGCGGCGTCCATGCCGCCCTTGGTGGCCGAGTACGCGACCAGGCCCGGGAAACCACGCTTCCCGCAGATCGAGGTGATGTTGACGATCCGCCCGCGCAGTCCCTTGGCGAGCATCCGGCGGATCACCAGCCGGGTCAACTGCAGCGGGGCGGTCAGGTTCGTCTCGATGATCCGGGCGATGTCGTCGGTGGCGGTGTGCGCGTGCAGGGAGTCCTGCCCCATGGCGGCGTTGTTGACGATGCCGTCGATCGGGCCGAGATGCTGCTCCACCTCCCGGACGAAGCTCTGCGCGGCGCGCAGGTCGGTCACGTCCACCGAGCCGACGTGCACCCGGTCTGGGTGCTCGGCGGCGAGCTTCTCCAGCTCCGCAGTGACGGTACGGGCGAACGGAGCCACCTTGACGCCCGCGTCGAGCAGGTCGTTGACGATGGCCAGGCCCAGCCCCCGGGATCCCCCGGAGACGAGGACCACGGAGCTGGGCGGAACGAGCTGGGTGTCGGCGGGGTCAGACATCGCTCTTCAGGGTCTCCTTGACGGGAATCTCGGCCAGTACGCGGATCCGGCGTGGCACCGCGTGCTCGGGAAGCTGGTCGGCACACCAGCGGACCAGCGTGCCCTCGTCGGGCACGCTGGTGTCGGCGGGACCGGCGGGGGTGAGGACCACCTCGGCGACCACCATCCGGCCGAGCACCGGGGCGCGGCGACCGGTCACCCGGGCCCAGGCCACCGCCGGATGCCCGGTCAACACGCCGCGGACCACACCGGCGGACACCTTGCTGCCGCCGACGTTGATCTCGTCGGAGTCCAGTCGGCCGGTGATCAGCACCCGGTCGTCGAGCACCTGCACCCGGTCCCCGGTACGGATCGGGCCGGCCAACCCGGCGCCGTGGTACGGAGAGGTGACCACCAGCTCGTCGTCGCGCACGGAGAGCGTCGGCCGACCAGGGGTTTCCCGGTCCAGCCAGTCGACCGGGAAACCGGCCCGCCCGTCGTGCACCACGATGGACGCTCCCACCTCGGACGAGGCGTAGATCCAGGAGATCCGGGCCGTGGGGAAGACCTCCCGCAGCTGGTCCAGGATCGCCTGGTCCACCGGCTCCCCGCCCAGGGTGATCTGGCGCAGCGGCACCCGGCCCAACGCGGCGGCATCCCGGTAGAGAGTGCGGCGCCAGAAGGTCGGGGTGCCGGAGGCGGCGTCGACCCCGTGCGCGGCCGCGACGGTGGGCCAGTCGTCCAGCTCGTCCGGCTCGACCACCACCAGGTGCTGGCCGGGCTGGGTCAGCGACAGGGTGACCACCTGCCACCAGGCGTACGTGCCGGGAGCGTACGGGCACAGCCAGGTCCGGTCGGGCTGCTCGGCCCGCACGGTGGTCAGCGTGTCGAGAGTGTGCCCAACCCGTTTGGGACGCCCCGTCGAGCCCGAGGTCAGCAGCCAGAGTCGGCCGGGCTCGGCGGCTCGCGGCCGGGCCGGGACGCTCAGGCGCATCCCGTCGTCGTCGAGGACGCCGACGGTGAACCCGGCCTCCAGCAGCTCCGTACGCATCGCCGCGTCGACCCGACCCGCGGTGCTGAGCAGCAGCTCAGTGCCGTGCACGGCGTGCTGCCGAGCGGCGGTGAGTGCGTGCATGGCGGAGTGGGCGAGCACCGCCGCGGGGTCGGGCAGCGTCGGCGTCGGCAGTGAACGCCAGGTCAGCGCGGCGCCACCGACGACGACCCGGTTGTCGACACCGGCCGGCTCCGGGTGCGCGGATGCGGGGTTACGCGCCGTCGCGACGGTCACTGGTGTTGAAGCTCGACGAGGAAGTCGAGAACGTCTCCGACGGTGGCGATGCGACGCAGGCCGGGGGCGTCGAAGTTGAGCTCCTCCCCCGTCTCGTCCTCCACCCGAAGGGCCAGCTCGGAGAAGTCGAGCGACCGGAACCCGATCTCCCGCAACTGCGCCGCGTCGTCCGCGGGCAACTCCTTGTCCTGGTTCTTCAGCACCTGAGCCATGAGGTCGCGGATCTGCGCGCGACTCAATTCGTTCATGCGCCGCAGTCTACAACCCAACGAATGCATATCTGCTTTCCCGGTGGTCCCGGGTAAGGTGCCGGGACCCGACGTGAACAAATAAGAAAGCGAGACGCACGTGCTGCGCGAAGCGACGGCGGACGACGTTCACCTGATGTTGTCCTGGCGTAATCAGGACACCAACCGCCAGGTCAGCAAGACCAGTCACGAGATCACCGTCGAGGAGCACGCCCGGTGGTGGTCGGCGGTCCGTGACGACCAGTCCCGGCGGGTGCTGATGTATGTCCGCGACGACCTGCCCTGCGGTGTGGTCACCTTCTTCGACCTGCGGTTGGACGGCCCTCGTACCGGGGCGTGGGGCTTCTATCTCGACGCCGACGGGCTGGACGGGCGAGGTGAGACGCTGCCCGCCTGGTTGGGGGTCATGCGGGAGGCCGTCGAGTACGCCTTCGACGGGCTGCACCTGGACCGGCTCGACGGCGAGGTGCTCGGTCACAATACCGTCGTACGACAGATGAACCGGCGTTTCCGATTCGTCGAGGGCACGCCCCGGCAGGAGCTCTCCGACGGCCGGGAAATCACCGTCATCCCGATTTCCCTGGCCCGGGCCGATCGCCGTCAACGCTGATTGTCGTACGCATTTCCGCAATGGACCGAAATCATTAACCGTCGGTGCTCCCGGTGGACATCCGCCGTTCACGAATAGCGGTGTCCACCGGGGCGCGGCGGGTCAGGCCCGCCGCCAGGCCGCCCAGTGCTGCACCGGGTTGCCGCCGAGCCGGACGAAGCCGTACGCCGTGCCGTCCCAGTCGTCGGCCTCCCCGGGTGCCCAGCGGGCGAACACCACCTGCGCCGCAGCCGGTGGCTGCTGGTTGCCGAACCAGCGAACGTCGGTCCAGGTCACCTGGTGGCTGAGGTTGAACCGCAGGACGTAGTGCACACCCGTCGAGGCCCACACCCGCTCGCCGGGGCGTACGCCGACGTCGGCCACCCGGGGCGTCGGCGCGGTGCTCGCGATGGCCGGCCGCACGACGTGTTGGTCGATCACCTGCATGGTGGCGAGGTTGACCAGGACGAGGACGCCGAGCATCGGCAACCGCAGTCGGGGCACCAGGACGGCCGCGACGAGCAGCACAAGGCCGGCGATGCCGACCAGCGATCCGATCACCGGCCGCATCTCCCGCCAGCCCGCGGTCAACGCCACCAGGTCCGGTGCGCTGAAACCGCCGTAGCGCAACCGGTGGCCCTGGCTCGCCACGTATGCGAGTCGGACGGCGATCAGCGCACCGCCGCCGATCAGCAGGGCCACCGCGACGGCCGCCCTGCGCAGCACCACCCGGCGGCCGGCGGTGAGCAGCACTCCGAGCCCGACGAGCAGCCAGAACGGCGCCAGCATCTGCACGTAGCGGCCGTAGATCGCGTCCAGCGGTTTGCCGGTGATGCCGGCCAGGATCACCGACGCGCCGCCGGCCACCCCGACGGTCACCACCAGCGCCACGCCTATCGTCCAGCGGGCGGCGTCGCCGTGCCGTGGGCGCCACAGCTCACGGACGGCGGCGGCCCAGGCCACCCCTGCCATCCCGAAGGTGATCACCACGACGTACCAGAGTTGGGTGGCGACGCCCGCGCTGACGCGGACCACGCCCTGGACGGAGGCGACCGCCTCGACCGTGCCACCGCCGGGGGTGCTGCCGAGCAGGTAGACCTTGTTGCCGAGGTAGCGGATGGCGGCCTCGTTGACGAGCGCCATGGCGAGCACCGGCAGTAGCGCGGCGAGCACCGCGGGCGGGCTGATCCGGCGGCGGACGAACAGCAGCAGGACCAACCCGGCGTGTACCGCGACGATCACCAGGCCGCGGGAGTGCAGCAGATGGAACCCGCCGACCAGCAGACCGACGGTGGCGGCGGCGACCGGGCCGGGCCGCCCGATCCAGCGGTGCACGGCGAGCAGCCAGGCGACGACCAGTGGCGCCATCACCGTGTCGATCATGGCGATGCCCGCGTAGAAGACGGTGGCCGGCAGGGTCGCCGCCGCGAGGGCGCCGAGCAGCGCGTGCGACCGGCGCAGCCGGAGCAGACGGCGACCGAGCAGGTACGCCAGCGGCAGCAGCGTCGAGTTCGCCATCGCGTTGATCAGTTGGACGATCCGGTAGCTGTCGCTGAAATCCCGGTCCCCGAGGAACGCCGGCGAGATCAGCATCGGGTAGCCGACCCGGCGCAGCAGGTCGTTCTCGCTGCTGAAGCCACCCGGCCCGCCAGCCAGCGCGCGGGCGGTGTTCAGGTAGCTGTCCTCATCGGTGTGTGCGATCGGCAGCACGATGTGCCGGGACAGCCACATCCGCCAGGCGACGCTGAGCACCCAACCGACGACCAGCAGCACCGGCACCAACCAGCGTCGGGCGGGTGCCGGGTCTGTCGACTCCGCCGCAACCGCCGGCCGTTCGATCACGTCGCTACCGGATGCCATCAACGCCTCCAGAATTGCCGGCCGGACCGGGCCCGCGCAGACCCGGCGGGCACGTCGGCCCGCACCGGTGACGCTCGGGGTGACCCGCTCGCACCGAGTTGATGCGGATGTCGGGTGAACGCGGGAACCGGCCGCGGAAAGGGCTGCCGGGTCACTCGCGCGGTCACTGTAACGGGCCGATCCGACCTGGTCAGGCCCGTTACGGGTCGGTCGGAAGTGTTCGCCTACGCGGTGCTCGCCATTCACAGGAGCAGGGGCGGTGGTTAACCCGCGAGCGTCGGGAAGTTAACCCGCCCTGACTAGCGTCTCACCCCGGTCGGCCGGCCGAGGGCCGCCGGTTCATCCACGATCACGGGAGCACCAAATTGAGTGAGTTGAATGGATCGTCCATTCTGATCACCGGGGGAACGGGTTCCTTCGGCAGGACCTTCCTCCGGCACATCCTCACCGAGGCCGACCCGGCCCGCGTGGTCGTGTTCTCCCGCGACGAGCTCAAGCAGTACGAGTTGCGTCAGCAGCTCGGCGACGACCCGCGGCTGCGCTGGTTCATCGGCGACATCCGGGACCGGCACCGCCTCACCCGGGCCATGCACGGCGTGGACCACGTGGTGCACGCCGCCGCGCTCAAGCAGGTGGACACCGCGGAGTACAACCCCTCCGAATACATCGCCACCAACATCACCGGCTCCCAGCACGTCGTCGATGCCGCGATCGAGGCCGGCGTCAAGAAGGTCATCGCGCTCTCCACCGACAAGGCGTCCAGCCCGATCAACCTGTACGGTGCGACGAAGCTGGTCGGCGACAAGCTGTTCGTCTCGGCCAACCACTACGCCGCCCAGCACCCCACCCGGTTCGCCGTCGTGCGCTACGGCAACGTGGTGGGCAGCCGCGGT
Organism: Micromonospora luteifusca; assembly: GCF_016907275.1. Classification (NCBI taxonomy): domain Bacteria; kingdom Bacillati; phylum Actinomycetota; class Actinomycetes; order Micromonosporales; family Micromonosporaceae; genus Micromonospora; species Micromonospora luteifusca. Next base: position 5,246,784 of record NZ_JAFBBP010000001.1, on the reverse strand, counting down.
TCGGTCGTCCCGCTGTTCCGCCGGCTGGCCGCCGAGGGCAAGAGCCTGCCGATCACCGACAAGCGGATGACCCGCTTCTGGATCACGCTCGACCAGGCCGTGCAGTTCGTCATGGACTCGTTCGACCAGATGCAGGGTGGCGAGCTGTTCGTGCCGCGCATCCCGAGCATGCGCATCCTCGACCTGGTCGAGGCAGTGGCCCCCGATGCCACCACCCACGAGATCGGGATCCGGCCGGGCGAGAAGCTGCACGAGGAGATGATCGCCCCCGACGACAGCCGGCGGACGCTGCGCGCCGACGGCCGGTTCATCGTCCAGCCGACCATCGCCACCTGGGGCTACCAGCCGCCGGTCGACTGCGACCCGGTGCCGGACGGCTTCGCCTACCAGTCGGACACCAACGACGAGTGGCTCACGGTCGAGCAGCTGCGCGACATGCTCGGCCTCACCGCATGACGGGAATGCTCCCGTACGGCCGGCAGTCGGTCACCGAGGACGACATCGCCGCCGTCGCCGACGTGCTGCGCGGCGACTGGCTCACCACCGGGCCGCAGGTCGACGCGTTCGAGGCCGACCTCGCCGCCTGGACCGGTGGGGTCGGCGTCACCGCCGTCTCCAACGGCACCGCGGCGCTGCACGTGGCGTACGCGGCTGCCGGGGTTGGCCCGGGCGACGAGGTGGTCGTCCCGCCGATGACCTTCGTGGCGACCGCCAGCAGCGCGGTCGCCCTCGGGGCGAAGATCGTTTTCGCCGATGTCGAGGACGAGACCTTCTGCCTCGACCCGGCGGCGGCCGCCGCCGCGGTCACCTCGCGGACCAAGGTCGTCTCCGCGGTCGACTACGCCGGCCACCCCGCCGACTACGACGCGCTACGCAAGTCGGTCGAGGGCAGCGACGCGCTGCTCGTCGCCGATGCGGCGCACTCGATCGGCGGGACCTATCACGGCCGGCCGGTGGGCTCGCTCGCCGACCTGACCACGTTCTCGTTCTTTCCCACCAAGAACCTGACCACCGCCGAGGGCGGTGCCGTCGCCGCGCTGGACCCGCACGTCCTTGAGCGGGCGCGTCGGTTCCGCAGCGTCGGCGTGGTCCGCGATCGCGACGAGCTGCGCTACCCGGACGAGGGCGGCTGGCACCAGGAGGTGCACGAGTTCGGGCTGAACTACCGCCTGCCGGATGTGCTGTGCGCCCTGGGCCGCAGCCAACTGCGTCGACTCGGCGAGTTCAAGGCGCGACGGACCGCACTCGTCGCCCGCTACGACGAGGCGCTGGCCGACCTGGACGGCGTGCTGCTGCCGACCCGCAGGTCGTGGGCCGACCCGGCCTGGCACCTCTACCCGATCCGGGTGCTCGACGGGCGTCGCCGCGAGGTGTACGACCGGATGCGGGCCGCCGGCATCGGCGTGCAGGTCAACTACATCCCGGTGCACTGGCACCCGGCCTTCGCCGACCTCGGTTACCGGCGCGGGTCCTGCCCGGTGGCCGAGTCGTTCTACTCCCAGCAGCTGTCGCTGCCGCTCTACCCGGGACTCAGCGACACCGACCAGGATCGCGTCATCGACGCGCTGACCGCGGCCCTGCGGGTCGGCTCGGTGCGTACCGCCGCCTGATGGGAACCTGATGCACCACGCCAACCACTTCTACGGCCACGCGCACGTGCTGGCCCGCTACGCCGGTCTCGGCGGCGGGCACCCACCGCGGATCAACGGGTACGTGCAGCACGGCTGGAACATCGGTGACGGTCTGGCCCCCGGTCACCCGTACGCCGAGCGCGCCCCGAGCCTGCTCTGGTCGGAACAGACCCGCCGACGGGCCTGGTCGGTGGGTCGACGCAACGTGGTCGTCATCGGAGCGCCGTTCAGCTACCTGCTGGCCATGCGCCCCGAGGAACCGCCGGCCGAGGAGCGGGAGGGCACCATCTGGTACCCGTTCCACGGCTGGGAGGGCCAGCACGTCAAGGGTGACCACCGGACGTTGATCGCGCTGATCCGGGACACCGAGCCCGGCCCGGTCACCGTCTGCCTCTACTGGCACGAGTACCGGATGCGCAGCGTCCGTCGCCTCTACGAGCGCGCCGGCTTCCGGGTGATCTGCCACGGCTACCGGGGACACTGGTGGAAGGACACCGACCCGGATTTCCTCGACAAGCAGTTGACCGAGCTGCGTCGACACCGCCGGGTAGCATCCAACCGGCTGACCAGTGCGATCTTCTACGGCATCGCGGCCGGCTGTGAGCCGGCGGTCTACGGCGACCCGATGATCCTGTCCAACGAGGACCCGACCTTCGGCGGGACCGCTCGGATCCGGCGGCAGTGGCCGGAGCTGCACGGCGCCGAGGTCGACCTGCCCACCGCGATCGAGATCGCCCGCGCCGAGTTGGGCACCGAGCACCGCTGCACGCCGGCAGAGCTGCGCGAGCTACTCGGTTGGGCGAACCTCCAGGAGGAAGAGGACCACCGTGACGACTGAGACGGCACCCGCCGGCCGGATCACCCTGCCGGGCGGCGAGATGCTGGCCTGGTCCGACCTGCCGCAGCAGCGGTTGGCCGACGGTGGGCCGGTCGCCGCGCTGGCCGCCCGGCTCGTGCCGCCCGGCGCCCGGGTCCTGGTGGCCGGGCCACACGACCCGGCCCTGCTCGACCAGCTCGGTCACGCCGAGGTGACCTGCCTGCTGCGCAGCCACCCGGACGCGGTCGCGCTGGCCCAGCGAGCCGCCCACCTGGTGGTGGGTGGCCCGGCCGGGTTGCCCGACGACGAGACGTACGACGTGGTGATCGCCGCCGCCGGGCTGGACCCGGTGGAGTCGGTGGAGGGCACCCAACTCGGCTGGGACGGCGTGCTGGCGCGACTGGTCGCCGTCCTACGACCGGGTGGTGCGCTGCTGCTGCGCCTGGACAACCCGCTCGGCCTGCACCGACTGGTCGCCACCACCCCCTGGTACGCCGGCCGCGACGATTCCGCGTGGACGATCGGCGGGGTGCTCGATCGGACCCACCCGGCCAACCGGGACCAACTGCGCGAGCGGCTCACCGCAGCGGAGTTGCAACCGGCCGCGTGCTGGGCCGCGTACCCCGACGCCAGCACCCCGACGGCGCTGCTCGACGCCGACCACCTCGACTCCGACGGCGGCTCCGGCCTCTTCGACGCGGTGCTGCACGGCGCGTGCGCCGGCGGTTTCACCAGCGACACGGTGCTCCAGGACCCGGCCCGGCTGGCGGTGGACGCACTGCACGCCGGACGCGCCGCCGACCTCGCACCGGGCTGGCTGATGCTCGCCCACCGGCCCGCCAGCCCCGCGGCCCCGACCACGCCGTCCGCCGACCGGGACCTGCCGGTGGCTCTGCTGCAGACCGGGCGGCCCGGGATCGGCGTACTGGAGGTGCTGCACGGCCCGTCGGGATGGCGGTGGGGCCTCACCTCGGCCACCGGCACGAACGTGCCGGCCGCCGCGCCGTTCGCCAGCCGCGAGGCCGCGTACCGGGACGCGGACGCGCTGTCCGGACCGGTGCCGTCCGGCCGGCTGCTGCGTACCCTGCTGCTCGACGCGGCCCTGCGCCGCGACCTGGCGACCCTGCGCACGCTGCTGCAGGGGTACGCGGGCTGGCTCGCCGACCAGGCCGACACCGACGGCCGAATCGCCGGCGCCGCGGCGCTGGCCGGCACCGACAACGTGGTCGTCGACGGTGCGCGTTACGCGGTGCTCGACCCGAGCTGGCGGGTCACCGACCCGCTGCCCGCCGACGTGGTGCTGGCCCGCGGACTGTGGCGCTTCGCGGCGGAACTGCTCACCGGCGGATACGCCCACCCGTGGTCGTCCACCCTCGACGTTGTCGGTCTGACCGTGGTGCTCGGTGGGCTCGCCGGCCACGACGTGGACCGCACGACCGTCGACGAGGCGGTGGAGGCCGAAGCGGCCATCGCCGCCGCCCTGCACGGGCTGGACCATGACGGCAGGGTCAACCTCGCCACCGAGCTGCACGCCGTCGCGCCGACCGACCCGCCGGTCGGCGGGCACAGCTACCAGCAGCTGCGCGAGGCGTGGCTGCGGCAGCGCGAGGAGCTCGCCCGGCTGACGGCACTGACCGCGTGGACCGAGGAACTGCTCACCTCGCGGGAACGGGCGCTGCGTCGGGCCGAGACGACTGTCGGTTTGCTCAGCGGGTCGCTCAGCTACCGGGTGGGCCGGCTCGCCATCACCCCGGCCCGACTGGCCAAGCGAGGTGCCCGCGCCGCCAAGCGCCGGGCCATCGCCGCGCTCGCCCCCCAGCAGCAGGAGGAGCAGCAGTGACCGGCGTACCGGTGCACGGGTCGGCCCCGACGGACGGCGTGGGTCCACGGATCGTCGGCATCGTGCAGGCCCGGATGGGTTCGTCCCGGCTGCCCGGCAAGGTCCTCCGCCCGCTCGCCGGGCGTTCCGTGCTGGGCCGAGTGGTGCGCGCCGCCCGCGACAGCGGTGTCCTGGCCGACCTGGTGGTCGCCACCAGCACGGACGCGCTCGACGACGCCGTGGTGGCCGAGTGCGAGCGGCTGGGCGTCCCGTGCCACCGCGGGCCCGTCGACGACGTACTCGATCGGTTCGTGCGTGCCCTCGCGGCGCACCCCGGAGACGCGGTCATGCGGTTCACCGCCGACTGCCCGCTGCTCGACCCGGAGATCATCACCCTGGTCGCGTCGGTGTACCGGGCGGTCCCCGGGCTGGACTACGCGAGCACGTCGATCGCCCGCACCCTGCCCCGAGGGCTGGACGTCGAGATCATCCGAGCGGAGACGCTGCGCACCCTGGGCCGGCTCGCCACCGACCACCACCGGGTGCACGTGACCTCGTACGCGTACACCCACCCGGAGCTGTTCCGGGTGCTCGGTGTGACGCTCACCCCGGACCGCTCCGGGCTGCGGTTGACCCTCGACACCGAGCAGGACTGGGCGCTGGTCAGCGCCGTCATCGACCACTTCGGGGACGTCAACGTGCCACTGGCCAAACTCGCCGACTGGCTCCACGGGCAGCCCCGACTGCGCGCGCTCAACGCCGACGTACGTCAGAAGCAGCTGGAGGAGTCCTGAGCACCCTCCGAGTCGGGTTGCGTTGCGACGCCGGACCACAGCGCGGCGTCGGCCATCTCGTCCGCTGCCTCGCGCTCGCCGAGGAGTTCCTCGCACGGGGAGCCCACGTCGCCGTGTTCGGCACCGTCGAACGGCTCCCCTGGGCCACCGCGGAACTCGCCAGCCGGGGCATTCCCCTGCACCCCGGCCCGGACACGCCGGCCGAGCTGGTCGAGGCAGCCCACCGACACGAACTGGACGTGCTGGTCCTCGACTCCTACGAGCTGGACCCCGCCGGCGCGGGCGCCCTACGCGCCGCCGGTGTGTTCACCCTCGCCGTGATCGACGGAGACAGCCGGGGCCAGGTCGCCGACCTCTACCTCGACCAGAACTTCGGAGCGGAGCTGCCGGGGCTGCGTTCCGCAGCGGAGCTGCCGGGGCTGCCCGGACGGCTGCTCGCCGGCAGCGGGTACGCCCTGCTGCGGGACTCCGTGATCACCGCCCGCCCGCCGGTCCCCCCGCCCGCCATGACGGTCAGCCGACCCCGGGTGCTGTCGTTCTTCGGCGGCACCGACGCGGTCGGTGCGGCGCCGGTCCTGACCCGTGTGCTGGTGGCCACCGGCCATCCGATGGACCTCACGGTCATCGTCGGTCGACCCGAGATCGAGGCGGAGGTCGAGGACGTCGCCCCCGGCCGCGGGCAGATCATCCGGCCGATCCCGCCCACCAGCTCGCTGCCGACACTGATCACCGAAGCCGACCTGGTGGTCAGCGCCGCCGGCACGTCGACCTGGGAACTCTGCTGCCTCGGCGCACCCGCCGCGCTGGTCTGCGTGGTCGACAACCAACGTGAGTCGTACACCCGGGTGGTGCGCCACGGACTGGCCGCGGCCCTCGGCGAGTTGCCGGAGCTGACCGCGGCCGGGGTCGCCGGACGAGCCGCCCGGGCGACGGCGGCGCGGACCCTGCACGGGCTGCTCAGCTCGCCGCCGCGTCGCGCGGCGCTCGCCGCACGGGCCTGGTCCACCGTTGACGGGCAGGGCCGGGCACGGGTGGTGGACGCGGTGCTCACCGCCGTCCACGCCGCCACCGACACCGACTGACCGCAGGGATCCGCTCCTAGCACGGGTGTACGAAAGTGCTGCTAGGGTGGCCGTATGACGCAGGCCGCCTACCAGCCGTCGATGCTCGACCTGGCCGACGCCGGGCCGACCCTGGGGCCACTGCCCGGCCTGATCCGCCGGCACCAGCTCAGCCGCAACGCCTGGGTCGACCACCTTCCCGGCTGGGTGCACGGCTCCGACACGATCCTCGACACCCTGCTCACCGAGGTGCCCTGGCGTGCCGAACGGCGCACCATGTATGACACCGAGGTCGACGTGCCCCGCCTGCTCTGCTGGTACGACGGCGAGGCCCGACTGCCCCACCCGGTGCTCACCGAGGCACGGGCCGCACTGACCCGGCACTACGCGCCCGAGCTGGGCGAGGCCTTCGTCACCGCCGGCATGTGCCTCTACCGCTCCGGCCGGGACAGCGTCGCCTGGCACGGCGACACCATCGGCCGCTCCGCACACACCGACACCATCGTCGCGATCGTCTCCTTCGGAGCACCCCGACCGCTGCTGCTACGCCCGCGCGGCGGTGGCGACAGCCTGCGCTTCCCGGTGGGCCACGGCGACCTGATCGTGATGGGCGGCTCGTGCCAACGCACCTGGGAGCACGCCATCCCGAAAACCACCCGCCCGGTGGGCCCCCGAGTAAGCGTCCAGTTCCGCCCACACAACGTCGCGTAACCCCACACCCCCATCCGCTCGCCAGGGAGCAGAGCCGGGGAGGGGGTTCAGTTTTCGCCGGCTGTGATCAGGCCGGTCTCGTAGGCGCAGATCACTGCCTGGGCGCGGTCTCGGAGGCCGAGTTTGGTCAGCACGTTGCTGACGTGGGTCTTCACGGTGTGCTCGCTGACCACCAGGGTCTGGGCGATCTCCGCGTTGGACAGACCTCGGCCCAGCAGGTGCAGGGTTTCCCGTTCGCGGGTGGTGAGCACGCCGAGGCGGGCGTCCGAACCGCCGGCCGACCGGGTCGCACCAGGGCGGTGGCGACCGGTGATGTCGGCGATGATCTGCCGGGTGACCGAGGGGGCGAGCAGCGAATCGCCGGCGGCCACCACCCGGACGGCGTGGACGAGGTCTTCACGGCGCACGTCCTTGAGCAGGAAGCCACTGGCACCGGCGTAGAGCGCCTCGTAGATGTAGTCGTCCTGGTCGAAGGTGGTGAGCATGATGACTCGGCTGCCGGCGTCCGCACAGATGCGCCGGGCGGCCTCGATGCCGTCCATCGTCGGCATCCGGATATCCAGGAGCGCCACGTCCGGCCGGTGTTCCCGAACGGCGGCCACGGCCGCCTCGCCGTCACCGACTTCGGCGAGGACGGTGATGTCCGGTTGGGCGTCAAGGATCATGGCGAATCCGCTGCGGACGAGTTCCTGGTCGTCTGCGATCACCACCCGAATCGTCACGCCGGGAAGGGTAGCCGAACCTCGACGGTGAACCCGCGCCCACCGACGTCGGGCCCAGTTCTCGCCGTACCTCCGCAGGCGATCGCCCGTTCCCGGATGCCGACGAGGCCGTGTCCGCCGCCCGGGCCTCCGGTCCCGGCGCCGTCGTTGGTGACGGTGATCGTGAGGGCTGCGGGTGACCAGCCGAGGTGGACGTCGACAGTGCTGGCCGCCGCATGCTTGACGGCGTTGGTCAGGGCCTCCTGCACGATGCGGTACGCCGCCAGTTCCACGTCGGCCGACACCGGGCGTTGCTCACCGGTCACCCGCAGGCTGGCCGCCGGGACTCCGTCGACCAGCGGCCGGAGTTGGGCCAGGGTGGGCTGCGGACTGCGGGGCCCGGCCTCCGCGCGCAGCAGGCCGAGCATTCCGCGCAGTTGCACCATGGCGTCGCGGCCGGCGGCGGCGATCGCGTCGAACGCCGCCTCGGCCCGGTGCGGGGCCGTACGCACCGCTACCGGCCCGGCTTCGGCCTGCACGATCATGAGGCTCACCGCGTGGGACAACACGTCGTGCATCTCCCGGGCGATCCGGGCCCGCTCGCGTACGGCGGCCCGATCGGCCTCGAACTCACGCTCACGCTCAGCCCGAAGCGCCCGGTCCTCCAGGGTGGTCGCGCGCTCCTGACGAGCATGGCTGAGTCGACCCAGGACGTACGCGGTGAAGAAGACCAAGAAGGTGTAGAAGTATTCACTGATGCGGTTGGTGTTGAACGCCACCCCAGCCGCCACGCCCGGGAAGGTGGCGGCGAGTGCGCCCCAACGCTGCCGGCGACCTCCCAGTGCGGCGACCGTGTAGAGCGCGACCAGCCCGCCGTACGCGAGGGGTTGCCCTGGCGCGTCCACAGCCTTGCCCGCGATCGTGGCCAGTGCGACCACCACCAACACGGTGAACGGCACCCGCCTGCGCCAGATCAGCGGGATCGCCGTACCCGCGGTGAGCAGGTATGCCAGCAGCCCCGGTGCGCCGCCCGGCCGGGGGAGCACGAACGGCAGCGACACCGCGACGAGGACGAACACGGCGATCGCCGCATCCACCACGTACGGATTGGTGGTGCGCACGAAGCGGGCGAACGACATCGCGACAGTGTGCATGATCTCTGACCCTCCTCCCCACGGGCAGCCGATCCCCCGGCCCCGGGGGATCGGTTCGGGACTCGCCGCTCAGGCGAGGGCGGGCACCGGGTTCGCCGGGTTGGCGGCGGTGGTGCGGCGGGCCAGCGGAAGGAAGGAGACCAGCAGCAGGACCGAGCCCAACGGAATCAGGTCCTTGTCGATGAACGGCGTGGCAAGGTCGGCCAGTACCAGGATCGGCGTCCACACCTTGACCCGGCGCTGCACCGCGAGCAGGACGACCAACGCGAGCTGACCGAGGTAGAAGGCGTAGGGCCCGAAGTCGTAGGCCAGCTGCGAGATTCCCGGCAGGGTGCGTACCTGGTGAATGGTCATGCTCATGCCGTAGTTGTCGGTGGCCAGAAGGCCTGCTACCAGGTCGATCGAGAACTGGGTGATCAGCGCCAGCGCACCGAAGGTGCCGGCCGTGGCGAACACCGTCGCCAGCACCCGGCCGCCAGTCATGCGGCGCATCTGCCAGAACACCGAGATGAACGCGACGAGCGCGCCGATGAACGCGAGGTGCCCGATGGTCCAGGCCGGGCCGGGACCACGCTCGCCGTCCAGTCCGTCGACGAGACGGATGATGCCATAGCTCATCACCAGGACGGGGGCGGCGATGAAGGCGGGGCGGAACTCCATTGTGGTGTCTCCTTGGGGTGCTTGCGCCGTGTGTTCGACGTGGTCAAGCCTCCCGTTTCGCCACCCCGATGGCATCGCGCGGCCGGGCGATCTTGCGGGCGCCCGCTACCTCCCCCGCACGCATGAGAGCCTCCCTCGCACGCATGAGTGCCAGCACCGCATCCCCGAGCCCGTAACCGACCATGCACCTGTCGCCAGGTACCGAGGTGTCCTGGCGGCAGGTGCATGATCGACGAGATCGACCTGGTGGGGTTAGTCGCGTTCGATGAGGTGGCCTACCACCGTTGGGCCGAGCATCACCGCGAAGCCGCTGCCGTCGCGGCGTGGGTCCGCCGCGGGCAGCTCCACCGGGTCACCGGTGCCGGTCGCGCCGACCGGGCGCGGACCCACCCAGGCGACGGCCACGTCCGTCTCACCCTTGAGGAAGCGGTGGGCGCGCACGCCGCCGGTGGCGCGGCCCTTCGCCGGGTACGACTTGAACGGCGTCACCTTGACCGTCGCTCCGGTGGAGGTGACCACCATCGGCTCGCCATGCCCCGGGTCGTCGGTACGCACCGCGCCGAAGAACGCCACCCGCGCTCCGGCCGGCAGGCTGATGCCGGCCATGCCGCCACCCTTGAGGCCCTGCGGACGGACCAGCGCCGCGGGGAAGCGCAGCAGCGACGCCTCCGAGGTGACGAAGGTCAGCGTCTCGTCGCCGTCGGTCAGCCAGGTCGCCCCGACCACCTCGTCGCCCGCACGCAGCCCGATCACCTCGAACTCGTCGGACCGCACCGGCCACTCCGGCGCGCAGATCTTCACCACGCCCTGCCGGGTGCCCAGCGCCAGCCCCGGTGAGCCCTCCGCCTGCCCACCCAGCGGGGCCAGGCCGACGACGGTCTCCCCCGCCTCCAACGGCACCAACTCGGCTGCGGACATACCGCCCCGCAGCGACACCGTGCCGGCCTGCTCGGGCAGCACCGGCAGCGGCAGGACGTCGACCTTGAAGGCCCGACCGGCACTGGTCAGCAACAGCACGCGACCACGGGCGGTGGAGTGCGCGATCGCGCGTACCGTGTCGTGCTTGACCCGGCCGTTGCGTCGGCGCCCCTCGGCGCTCTCCTCCGACTCGGCCGCGGTCCGGGCGACCAGCCCGGTCGCGGAGAGGATCACCTGGCACGGGTCGTCGGCGACCTCCAGCGGGCCGGCCGGCGCGGACGCGGCCAGCACCTCCTTGAGGTCGCCGTCGACCAGCGTCGTACGCCGTTCGGTGCTGAACTGCTTGACCACGGCCGCCAACTCGTCGGAGACCACCTTCTTGAGCACCCGCTCGTCGTCAAGGATCTTGCTCAGCTCGGCGATCTCCGTACGCAGCCGCTCCTGCTCGGTCTCCAGCTCGATCCGGTCGAACTTGGTCAACCGACGCAGCGGAGTGTCCAGAATGTAGGTGGCCTGGATGTCGGAGAGCCCGAAGCGGCTCATCAGCCCGTCCTTCGCGGCCTGCGCGTCATCGCTGCCCCGGATCAGCCGGACCACCTCGTCGATGTCCAGCAGGGCGATCAGCAGACCGTCGACCAGGTGCAGCCGCTCCTGACGCTTGCGCCGACGGTACGAGGTGCGCCGGGTGACCACCTCGTACCGGTGGGCCAGGAACACCTCCAGCAGCGCCTTCAAACCCAGGGTGCGCGGCTGCCCGTCGACCAGGACCAGGTTGTTGACGCCGAACGACTGCTCCAGCGGGGTCAGCCGGTAGAGGTCGGCGAGCAGCGCCTGCGGGTTGACGCCCACCTTGCACTCGATGACGAGTCGGGTGCCGCTCTCCCGGTCGGTGAGGTCCTTGACGTCGGCGATGCCGGTCAGCCGCTTGGTCTTGGTGACCTCGTTGGTGACCGCCGCGATGACCTTCTCCGCGCCGACGCCGTAGGGCAGCTCGACCACGGTGATGGCCTGGCGACCCCGACTGCCCTCGATCGGGCCGATCTCCACCTTGCCGCGCATCCGCACCACGCCGCGCCCCGTCTCGTACGCGCGACGCACCTCGTCCAGGCCCAGCAGCACACCACCGGTGGGCAGGTCGGGACCGGGAACGAACTCCATGAGCTTGTCCAGGCTGGCGTCCGGGTGGTTGATCAGCCAGCGAGCCGCCTGGACCACCTCGGCCAGGTTGTGCGGGATCATGTTGGTGGCCATGCCGACCGCGATCCCGGACGCGCCGTTGACCAGCAGGTTAGGGAAGGCCGCCGGCAGCACGGTCGGCTGGGTCAGCGACCCGTCGTAGTTGGGCTCGACGTCGACGGTATCCTCGCCCAGCTCACCGACGAGCAGCATGGCCTCGCGAGACATTCGTGCTTCCGTATATCGCGATGCTGCCGGTCCATCGTCTGGGGACCCGAAGTTTCCATGCCCGTCGATGAGTGGCACGTTGAGGGAGAAGTCCTGCGCGAGGCGGACCATGGCGTCGTAGATCGCCGTGTCGCCGTGCGGATGGTACTTACCCATCGTGTCGCCCACGATGCGCGCGGACTTCACGTGCCCGCGATCCGGGCGGTAGCCCTGCTCGTACATCGACCAGAGGATGCGCCGGTGCACCGGCTTGAGGCCGTCGCGGGCGTCCGGCAGGGCGCGGGAGTGGATGACCGAGAACGCGTACTCCAGATAGGAGTCGGAGACCTCGGTGACCAGCGGGTTGTCGAAGACCCGTGCGCCGGCCTGGTCGAACGAGGAGAGGTCGACCTTGTTTTCCTTGCGCCGTGCCATGACTCAGCTCTCCACTCGAACGAAACGGGCGCTCATGCGTCGATCGCTTCCCGGTCGACCCGGTCCGCGGAGTCGATGAGCCAGTTGCGGCGCGGCTCGACCTTTTCCCCCATCAGCAGTTCGAGGATCCGCTCGGCGGCGTCGACGTCGTCGAGGGTGATCCGACGGACGGCTCGGGTGGCGGGGTTCATCGTGGTGTCCCACAACTCGTCGGCGTCCATCTCACCGAGGCCCTTGAAGCGCGGAATGGGTGTGACGATCTGCTTGCCGGCCTTTTCCAGCTTGCGGACCGTCGTCTCCATCTCGGCCTGCGTGTAGGTGTAGACAATCTGCGGGTTGCGCCCCCTGGTGGTGATCTTGTGCAGGGGCGGCATCGCTGCATAGAGCCGGCCGGCCTCGATCAACGGGCGCATGTAGCGGGCGAAGAGGGTGATGAGCAGCGTCCGGATGTGGGCGCCGTCCACGTCGGCGTCGGCCATGATCAGCACGCGGCCATAACGCAGCGCGGCGAGGTCGAACGTACGCCCCGAGCCCGCCCCGAGGACCTGGACGATCGCGGCGCACTCGGCATTGTCCAGAACCTGCTGGAGGTTGGCCTTCTGCACGTTGAGGATCTTGCCCCGGATCGGCAGCAACGCCTGGTATTCGGAGGATCGAGCCATGCGGCTCGTGCCGAGCGCGCTGTCGCCCTCCACGATGAACAACTCGCTGCGGTCGATGCCGGTGGCTCGGCAGTCGACCAGCTTCGGCGGCATGGACGCGCCCTCCAGGGCGGTCTTGCGCCGGGCGGCGTCCTTCTGCTGCTTCTGGGTGAGCCGCACCCGTGCCGCGTCGACGATCTTTTGCAGGACGGTGCGGGCCTCGGCCTTGGTGCGCCGGTCCTCCAGCCAGGCCTTGATGTGGGCGTCGACCAGACCCTGGAGCACCTTGGTGATGCCGGGGGTGGAGAGCTCGTCCTTGGTCTGCGAGGTGAACTGCGGCTCGGGGATCCGCACGTGCACCACCGCGGTCATCCCCTCCAGGACGTCGTCCAGGGTGGGTGGCTCCTCCTTGGCCTTGAGCAGACCGCGGGTGTTGCGGACCGCGTCGGCGAGGGCGCGGACGAGGGCCCGCTCGAAGCCCTTGCGGTGGGTGCCGCCGTGCGCGTTGCGGATGGTGTTGGTGAAGCACTCGACGGTGCGCTCGTAGCCGGTGCCCCACCGGAACGCCACCTCGACCTCGGCGCGCCGTTGCACGTTGGACTGCATGACGCCGCTGGCGTCGGCGGCGTTCTCCCGGTAGGTGCCCTCCCCGTTGACCAGCAGGGTGCCGGAGACCGGGCGGTCGCCGGCCGGCGCGAGGAACTCCACCATGTCGCTGAGCCCGTTGGGGTAGTGGAACCGTTCCTCGGCGGGGGCCTCGCCGGTCAGATCACGCAGCAGGTAGGTCACGCCGGGGACCAGGAAGGCGGTGTTGCGCAGCTTCGTACGGACCGCGTCGATGTCGAGTGCGGCGCCGGTCTCGAAGTAGCGGGCGTCGTGCCACCAGCGGATCGAGGTGCCGGTGCGGTGGCCGCGCTTCATCGCCCCGATGACCTGCAGCCCGGGGCCGGCGGTGAAGGGCGCGTCCGGCCCGTCGCCGTCGAAGATGCCCGGGACGCCGTGCCGGAAGGACATCGCGTGCACCTTGCCGGCCCGACGGACGGTCACGTCGAACCGGTGGGACAGCGCGTTGACCGCCGAGGCGCCGACGCCGTGCAGGCCGCCGGAGGTCTTGTAACCGGAGCCGCCGAACTTGCCGCCGGCGTGCAGCCGGGTGAGCACCAGCTCGACGCCGGAGATGCCGGATTTGGCGTGCACGTCGGTGGGGATGCCCCGGCCGTCGTCGTCGACCTGCACCGAGCCGTCGGCGTGCAGTGTCACCTCGACGTTGCTGGCGTGACCGGCGACACCCTCGTCGGTGGAGTTGTCGAGGATCTCGTTGACGAGGTGACCCACGCCACGGCTGTCGGTGGAACCGATGTACATGCCGGGCCGCTTGCGGACAGCGTCCAGCCCCTCAAGGTGGGTGAGGTCATCGGCCCCGTACAGGGTGTCAGGCTCTGCGGTCAACTGGTCGTACTCCCCGGTCTCGGCGGTGTGCAGCCGGTCACCGGCGACATCATGCCGGCGTGGCGCGCCGCAGCGAGCCTAGCCCGAGGCTAGGACAACTCACTTCGCCCCCGCGCCGACCCGCCGCGCACGGGCCTGCGGACGTGAGCCAACAAACAGCCCACCGGTTATCACGGGACCACGCAAAGATACTTCCACAGCTACGCTGGCCCATGATCACGACGGGTCGGCGCACCGGCCGTGTGCCGCTGGCGCGCCGTGTTCCGTCGCGGGCCGATCCGGTGATCGGGCGGAGCGACCCGCGGGATCCGGGTACGACCGACCTTGCGGAGGCGATCGTGGTGGACGAGACGATGCGAACCCCCCTCCAGCGTGCCATCGGGACGCGTGCCCGGCGGTGGCTGCTCGCGGGCACCCTGCTGGCCGGGTTGCTCGTCGCGGTGGTGCTGGTCGCGGCGGCGGCTCCCGCCGACCGGACGTTCGCCGCACTCTCGGACACCGTGCAGAGCCTGATGTCGGTCGTGACGCCGCTCTTCGGCATCCTGCTGGTGCGCGACCTGCGGCGGGCGGGCGGCCCCGGCCCGGTGCTGCCCAGCGTGCTCGCGGTGGGGCTGCCGGCCGTCGTCATCGGCGTTGTCGGGGTGCTGATCTGCGCCGCGACGCTCGCCCTCACCCCTGCTGACGTCGCCGACGACCCGTGGCGCCACGCCGGGACGATCGCGGTGGGCAGTGTGCTGGTGCAGATCGTCGCCGGTCTGGTCGGCACCGGGCTGGGCCTGCTGCTGCGCTCGACGGTGGTCGCGTTCCTCGCCACGATCGTCCTGCCGTTGAGCCTCTTCGCGTTGCTGGGCGGCGTGGACGCCCTCCGTCCCGCCCAGGCGTGGCTCACTCCGTTCGGCAGCGTGCGCAACCTGCTCTCGGGGGACATGAGCGTGCTGCGCTGGGTGCAGTGGGTGTGCGTCCTGCTGATCTGGGGTGTCGGGCTGAACGCCGTCGGCGCGGCCGTGCTGAGCCGCCGTGACCAGGCGATCGGGTCCACTTCGGCGGGGTGAACCGCACGCCGACGCGTGCATGTCCTTCATCGAACGAATCTGTTACGGGCCATTGACGTCCGTCGTACAAGGGTGATGTGATCGCGCTCTCAGAGAATCTTTCATCTTTCGATGAATGGGAGCCCTCATGCCCAGGTTCCGGCGTACCGCGCTCGCCGCGGGACTAACGATCGCCATGGCCGCGCTGTCGACTGCCATCGCGCTGCCCGCACCCGCGTCGGCCGCGCTACCCACCGCGGCGGTGGCACTCGGGGACAGCTTCATCAGTGGCGAGGGCGCCGGGTCGTACACCCCGGTGGTCGACGTCAACGGCGTCGCCCAGGGCTTCCCCGGCTGGACCGCGCCGAACAACAACGCCTTCTTCTGCCACCGTTCGGCGAACGCCTCGCTCAACCAGGCCAACCTGCCGGGCATCCAGAACCGGTTCAACCTGGCCTGCTCCGGCGGCCAACCACACGACATCGCCAACGCCTCGCAGGCGCGCACCAACGGCCGCACCGTGGCCGCGCAGCTGGACCAGCTCCGCGCCGTCGCGCAGACCCAGGACATCGACCTGGTGTTGATCGGCCTGGGTTCCAACAACAGCTCGTTCACCTTTGGCAGCGTCGCGGAGAAGTGCGCCAACCGGTTCATCGCCGACGCCTGGACCGGCTGGTGGGAGTTCTGGGCGTACCTGAACGGCCCGGTCGAGCAGAAGCCGTGCACCGACGCCGACCTGGCCACCGCCGCACAGCTCAGCGCCGCGACCGCGGAGACGACCGCCGCCGTACGCCAGGTGCTGACCACCCTCGACCAGGTGGACGCGGACGGGCAGCACCGGGTGGTGTTCCAGGACTACACGAACCCGCTGCCGCTGGACCTGAACCCGCAGTTCCACGAGGAGGACAGCCGGGACGACACCCGGGACAAGTTCCGCGACCTGGGTGCCGAGCGGTACGCGGCCGGATGCCCGATCCACCGGGCCAGCCTGGCGCCCGGGCACCGCTTCTCGCAGGGTCTGGGCACCATCGTGAAGTCCACCCGGGACACCCTGGCCGCCGAGTTCCCCGCCGACGAGCTGGTGTACCTGAACGTGCAGCAGGCCTTCAACGGCGCCCGGCTCTGTGAGCAGACGAGCAGCCCGACGGGTGCGCTGGCCACGCCGATCCGGCTCCAGGACGGCGCGACCGGCACCTTCGTCATCAGCCTCGCCGGCAAGGACAAGATCGCCATCCAGCGGATCGCCAACACCTGCGTCAGCTACTTCCAGACCTGTCAGGAGTCGTGGCACCCGAACGCCACCGGGCACCAGGTGCTCGGCCAGTGCCTCGCCGGCGCCGCCGTCACCGCAGCCCGCGCGGTTTCCTGCGTCCGCGCCGGCAACGGGACGGTCTCCGTCTCCTGACCGCGTCACCACCCGGAGGCCCCGCCAACCGGCGGGGCCTCCGGCGCATCCGACCGGGCTGCGGCTACCCGACGGTAACGTCCGGGCCCTAGGCTGGGCCGGTGAGCGGGGATCCGGAGTACGCGCAGGAGTTCGTCGACGTCGACGGTGGTCGGCTGGGTGTGCAGGTCTATCCGGAGCCGACCGGAACCATGTGTGCGCCCGTGGTCGTGATCTGGCCCGCGATGGGTGTGCGGGCCCGCTACTACCGCCCCTTCGCCGCCGCGCTACGCGCCGCCGGGCTGGCCGTGGTCGTCGCCGACCTACGCGGCAACGGGGCGAGCACTCCGCCACCGAGCCGGGCCGACCGTTACGGCTACGCCGAACTGGCCGAGGACGTCGGCGCCGTCCTGGCCGCGCTCAAGCCCCGACTGGACGGACGCACCCGAGTGCTGCTCGGGCACTCGCTCGGCGGTCAGGCCGCGCTGCTGCACCTCGCCCTGCACGGCGGCGAGGTGGACGGGCTGGCGCTGGTCGCGGTCGGCATCCCCTACTGGCGAAACTATCCGGGCCGTAGTGGCCTCAGCGTGCTGCCGTACACCCAGGGCATCGCCGCCACCGCGGCGCTGCTCGGGGTCTGGCCGGGCTGGGGCTTCGGCGGCCGGCAGGCGCGCGGCGTCATCCGCGACTGGGCGTACACCGCGCGGACCGGCCGCTTCCCCCGCCTCAACGGCACGGACACCGAGGCGGCGGTCCGCGCGGTGCGGACACCGGCGTTGGCGGTCAGTGTGGACGACGACCAGTACACCCCGCACGAGACGATGGACGCCCTCTGCGCGAAGCTCACCTCGGCCCCGCTCACCCGGGAGCGCTACACAGTTGCCCAGGCCGGAGCCGCGCTGGACCACTTCACGTGGGTCCGCGCGAGCACCCCGCTGGCGCGGCGGATCGCCCGTTTCGCGGACGACCTGCCGCCCCGCTGAGCCGTACCGCTCACTCGTCCTGGTCCAGCGGCACCAGTTCGCCGTCGCGCTCCACCTGGATCTCCGCGTGATCCTTGCGCGGCGCGGCCCCCCCGGTGCTCTTGTGTGGGTCGTTGTCCGGGTGCATGAGCACCGCGTCCGTCTTGGGGGTCTTTTCCCGACTCTCGTCCGGCTGCGACATCCCGTTCCCCTCTCCGTCAGCGTCGCTCGGGATCTACCCGCCACCGCGCGGACGACTCCTGTCGGCGGTGCTGCGGCCCCACGAGAACCGAGTGTCCCCCTCGTGCCGGTGCGGGGCTGATCGGCTGGAGGGCGACGGGGTTAGCCGCCCGGGCGGCGGGTAAGCCGCAGCGCCCAACACGGCGGAAGGGGATCACATGTCCGAACGGCATACCGCACTGCGCTCGATGCACGACCTGGGCCTCGCGGCCTGGTTCGGGGGCTCCCTCATGGGTGCCTTCGGCGTCAACGGCGCAGCGGGAAAAGTCAGCGATTCGACCCAGCGGCTCTCGGTCGCGTCGGCCGGGTGGTCCAGGTGGACCCCGGTCAACGCCGCCGCGATCGGCGCGCACCTGGCCGGGGCGGTCGGCGAGCTGGTGACGGAGAGCCCGCGCGTGGCCGCCCAGTCCGGGGTCGGCCGTACCAGCGCCATCAAGACGGCGTTGACGATCGGCGCGCTCGCCGTGACCGGCTACAGCCGGTTGATCGGCATGCGCCTGGAGAAGGCCGGTGCCTCACCGGTCAGCGGCACCACCGAGCCGAACCACCAGACGCCGGCCAGCGTGGCCTCCTCGCAGCGGCAGATGAAGCTGCTCCAGTGGGCCATCCCGGCGCTCACCGGGACCCTGGTCGTGGTCACCGCGTACATGGGTGAGCAGCAGAAGCCCGGGCAGGTGTTCAAGGGCATCCTCGGCCGAGGCGGCGGGATGAAGGGCGCCACGAAGAGCATGATCAAGATGCCCGGTATGAGCAATGGCAAGCGGCCGATGGCGATGGCCGGGCGTTGAGGCGTCGGGCCGGCCGGCGTCCCGCCGCCACCTCGACGGCGGGGCGCTGGCCGGCCCTACGCGCGCTCAACGGAATGACGGACGACGCGTGTCGTGCGTTGAGATCCGGTTGGGCAGGCACGGCCCGAGGACGGCACGGCGTCCGCCGGTAGCGGCGGACCGACGAGCGGGGTGGCCATGACGGCGCACAAAGGACGCGGCGGGGACAACGACCCGCTGGAGCCGGAAGCAACCAAACCGTGGGGCACCAGCGACGGCGTCGACGCCGACGCCCCCTGGGGCACCGACGAGGACTCGCCGATGGACGAGGGCAGCGAGCCGACCGCGGTACCCGAGGGACGCCGCGGGGAGCGACGCGCGGGCGCCCCGGCCGGCCGGTCAGACCCGGCCGGACGGCATGGCTTCGGCTCGGTGGAGCCGACCCGTACGACGATGGCGGGACCGGGCGCCCCGCCGGATCCGGCGCCCAGCGGCCGGACCTTCCCGGACGACGCCGACATCGGCGATTCGACGCAGGACGCGTTGCGTAGCCGGGGCCGGCGCTCCTGAGCGGGCGCGACCGTCAGCCGGTCGACGTGGCCTGGGCCGGAACGGCCCGATCGGCGATCATCGTCTCGGTGAGCAGTTGCGCCAGACGGGTGGCGTCGCGTTGGGCCTGACCGGCACAGCAGTTGTTGAACAGCACGTGCAGGTCGTCGGCCGACCCGGCCAGCTCAGCCAGCACCCCGGCCCAGTGCCGAAGCTCGCCCTCGGCATACGCGTACCGGAACTTCTCCTGCTTGTCGCCGTCGCCCCAGGCGTCGCTGTGGCCGTGGAACCGGACGATCGCCGGCTCCGCCGTCATGGTCAGGATCGGTGGCACCGACGACGGGTGCCCCTGGGGCATGTCGACGCAGACCAGTGACAGGTCGTGCGCGCGCAACAGATCCAGAGTGTCCACCGCGGCCGAACCCTCGAACCACGAGCCGTGCCGCAGCTCCACGCCAACCCGCCACGGCCGGCACCGCTGTGCCAGTTCGGTGATCCGACGTTCGGCGGCAGCACCGCGTGCCAGCCACGGTGGGAACTGCAGCAGCACCGCACCCAGCTTGCCCGCCGCCGCGATCGGGTCGAGGGCCGCGCGGAACCGGTCCCACAGCTCGTCGTACGCCCGCTCCGGGAGGTCACGGCGGCGGATCCGGTTTGGGCCGGTGGCCGGGCGCAGGTCACGGGGTAGCGCGGCGACCGGCGTCGGATGGCCGGTGAAGAGACTGAACGCCTTGACGTCGAAGGTGAAGTCGTCCGGGGTGGCGTCGACCCAGCCCTGCGTGGTCTCCGGAACGGGGACTGCGTAGTAGGACGTGTCCACCTCGACCAGCGGGAACTGGCAGGCGTAGAAACCCAGCCGACGGGCCGGCGTGTTGGCCGAGCGCGGGTACCACCCGGAGCGCAGCAGCGACTGGTCCGCCCAGGACGACGTGCCCACCTTGATTACACCCATGTCATTCAGTGGACCGCCACGGGCGTGGATCGGCAACCGCTGGGGCCCCACGCCGCCCTCGTGTCGCGCCCGAAAGTGTCGGTGCCTCGTCCTACGGTGGCGCGCGATGGACATCGAGGGTTCGGTCGACAACGAGAAGGGTGACACCATGCCCAGCACTGAGCAGCTCACCGGCGAGCGGGCTGACCTGCTGCAGACGCTCCGCCGGCACCGGGGTTTCCTCCTGCAGACCGTCGACGGTCTCACCGACGAGCAGGCGGCCGCCTGCAGCACCGTCAGTGAGCTCTGCCTCGGCGGCCTCATCAAGCACGTGGCCGGCACCGAGCACCGGTGGATGCTCTTCGCCCAGGGCGGTGCGGAGGCGATGCAGCGCGAGCCCATCGACTGGGTCGGTCAGTTCCGGATGGCGCCGGGTGAGACCCTCAGCGGTCTCATCGAGCGGTTCCACGAGGTGGCCGACCAGACAGACGAGCTGGTCGCGACTCTCGACCTGGACGCGGCACACCCGCTGCCGCAGGCGCCCTGGTTCGAGCCGGGTGCGAGTTGGACGGTCCGCCGGGTGCTGCTGCACCTGATCGCCGAGACGTCCCAGCACGCCGGGCACGCCGACATCCTGCGGGAGTCGATCGACGGCGCGAGGACGATGGGCTGAACCCGGCCGGCAGACCTCCACCGGCCAGCGCAGGTGCCAACCCGGGCCGCCGGAGCGCGGGTGATCGACCGGCGGCACCGGGTGCGCTCACTTGACCCTGGGCCGGTGGGGGCTGGCGGTGCGGTCCCTCGCGTAGGCGTCGGCGTGACCCCAGCGACCAGGGATGTCCAACAGCTCCAGCCGGCCGAAGCCCCCGGGCACGGCCGGATTCACCAACAGGTTGTCGCCGGTAGGCCGCAGCCCCAGCGTGGTGCCCAGCAGCATCAGCAGCGCCCCCGACGACCACGACTGAGGGCGACCCGCCGACGGCAACTGGACGGGATACTTCGTCACGCTGCGGTCGTAGCCGGCGATCACCTCCGGCACTGCCCCACGAAGCGTCTGCGCCAGGTCGAAGATGCCGGCCGCGATCCTTGCCGCCTGCACGTCGAAACGGTAGTGGCGCAACCCGGCGGCGATCAGAGCGTTGTCCGACGGCCACACCCCACCCAGATGGGAGCCCACCGGGTTGTACACGCGCTGCCCGGTGGCGAAGGTACGCACTCCCCAGCCACTGAACAACCGCGACCCGACCAGGTGCTCGGCCACCGCTTCCGCACGGTCGTCCGCGACGATGCCGCTCCACAGCAGATGCCCGATGTTGGATGACAAAGCGTCGACCGGCTCGCCGTACGGGTCGAGCGCCAGCGCGTAGTAATCCCGCTGGGGCAGCCAGAAGTCCCGGTTGAAGCGGTCCTTCAACGCTGCCGCTTCCCGCTCCAACCGGTCGGCGTACGCGGGGTCGCCCCAGAACTCCCGGGCCAGCCGAGCGCCACGCCGTTTCGCGTCGTACGCGTAGCCCTGCAACTCGCAGGTGGCGCGGGGAAAGGCGGGCTGCCGGCCGTGTGCGTCGACGATCGCGTCCGCGGAGTCCTTCCAGCACTGGTTGATCGCGCCGCCACGCTCGTTCCGGCGCTGGTAGCGCACGTAACCGTCACCGGTCAGGTCGCCGTACTCGTCGATCCAGTCCAGGGCCATCCGGGCCGGGTGGCGCAGCTCCCGGACCAGGTCGGCGTCACCGGACCAACGCTCGTACTCGTCGAGCAGGACGACGAAGAGGGGGGTGGTGTCGGCCGCGCCGTAGTACAGCGCGGTCGGCCGTTCGCCGAACGCGGCCGACTCGCCGTAGCGGAGTTGGGCCAGGATCTTGCCTGGCTCCTCGTCGTGCTCGTCGTCGAGCTGACCGCCCTGCAACAGCGCCAGCGTCCGCAGCGTCGCGGGGGCCAACTCGGGCGTGAAGGCCATCGTCTGCAGGCAGGTGATGATGCTGTCCCGTCCGCACAACGCCATCGCCCACGGCAGGCCACCGACCGGTACCCGCTCGCTGTACGCCAGCGGCTCGTACCGCAGCGCCGCCAGGTCGGCAAGGCTGCCCCGGTACGTCTCCTCCAGCCCGCCCCGCTCGGCCACCAGATGCGGTGCCCGGTCCAGCCAGTCCGCGAGGTCCTCGTTCATGGTCCCGCGGACGGCCCGCTGGTGCGACTGCAGGCCGGCGCGCAGGTCCTGGCCGGCCTCACCCTGGATGGTCATGGAGACGTGCAGGTCGGTCGTCCACGATCCTCCGGGGTCGAGGTGGATCCGGAACGTCATCCCGCCCTCGTCCACCTCGACCGGAGCGGTGCTCTGCACAGTGGTTTCGCGCGCGAACCGCTCCCGCTCGTAGCGCAGTACGAGGCGGTTGCTCGAGGGGTCGACGGCGACCTGGACCTCTCGCTCTCTGAGCTGCCCGACCTCGACGATGTCGGCGAAGTCGCTCGCCATCTCCATCCGTACGGTGAACTCGGCGGGCTGCGACGCGTGGTTGAGCACGGTGATCTTCTCGTGGAAACAGTCATGGACCGAGCGGTGCCGGATGATCGACACATCGGCGTCGACGTAGTGGCTCGCCGCACCCGGGACCAGGAAGAACCGGGTCTCGAAGTACGTCATGTCGTCGCGGGAGAGCGCGTTGATCCGTTCGCCGTCGATCTTGAGCACCCAGTGGGACAGGAAACGGGTGTCGAACGCGAAGAGGCCGACCGGCGCCTGCGGATCGAGCTCGATGTCGCCCTCGGCGTCGCTGATCGCGAAGACGTTGCCGGCGATGACGTGCACCAGTTCCTGCCTCATGGCCGCTCATCCCGACCGGTCGACCCGGCCGGACCGGCTGAACCGGCCCGACCGGCCACCGCGGCCCGTCCCAGCTCGCGCGGATGACGGGCGCCGCTCGGCCCGGGAAAGATCCGCCGCAGCAGCGTCAGCAGGCGCAGGTCGCCCCGTACGACCAGCACGTTGCTCAGCAGCGCCTGAGCCAGGTGCAGCTCGCCGCTGGCCATCCGGTCGAAGGTCGTCCGGTCCGCGCCGACCACCAGGTCGGCGTCGTCCGCGCTACGGGTGGCCCGGACCTGCTGGTCGGCGATGGTCAGGTACCAGTGGTCGGTGCAGCCGTCGCCGCGCAAGTCCAGCCGCAGCGTCCCGGCGGTGGTTTCCGGCAGATCGGATCGCCGGCCGGCGTCCAACTGTTGCAGGTACTGCGCCGCCGTCGTGCCCATCAGGTGTCCCCTCCCCACGCTTCTTCGGAAGGATCACCCACACCGGGGTGAGGCCGGTTCACCCGAAACGGGTGAGGACCGAAATCAGCAGGGCGTTCGACGTGGGCCGTCTGCTCGGCGGGAGCTCAGGCGGCCTCGATCAGGCCGCGCACGTAGGCTGCCTGACCGACGTGCTGCAGGTCGTCCTCGGCGACGCTGACCAGCCGGACGCCGAGGGTGACCGGCGGATCCCACGCCTCGTCGACCACCCGGTCCAGGTCCGCCGGGCGCAGCCGGGCCAGGAACGATCCGGTACGCGAGGCGACCGCCTCGTAGTAGTCGATCAGAGCCTGCGCGCTCTCCGGTTGGACGGCTCTGACCTGGGCGGCCGAGTGACCGAAGCCGGTGTCGTCCGGGTCGGCGGTGAGCCCGAACCGGCCCGCCCAGTCGCCGCTCACCCAGAGCTGTTCGGTGTCGAGCAGGTCGGCGACGTGATCGTCCTGGACTCTGGTCAGGTGCCAGACGAGCCAGCCGATCGAGTTGGCGCCCGGGCCGGGGGCCTGGCGCAACTGCTCGGGAGTCAGCCCGTCCACCGCCGCGCGAACGAGGTCGGGCAGTCGGTCGTAGGTCTCGGTCAGCAGGTCACCAACGTCCACGGACACACCTTCCTGGTCGGCCTTTGACCCAGTACCGCCGGCAGGGACCGACCAAACCTCGACCGATACGGTAATCGCGTGGTCGCGGCGTTGGAGCTGTATCTGGACCCGGACGCCACCCGACGGATCCGGGTGCTCTGGGAAGCGCTGGAGGCCGAGGGTGTGCAGAGCATGCGGTCGCTGTGGGAGCAGCGCCACCGGCCGCACGTCTCGCTCGCGGTGGCACCCCGGTTCAACCCGGAGCAGGTCGCTGAGGCGCTACGCGGGATGGTCGTGGCCGCCCCACTGGGACTCGACTTCCAGCACGCCGGTCAGTTCGTCGGTCGGGTGCTCTGGCTCGGCCCGGCGCCCACACCGGAGCTGCTGACCCACCAACGCATGGTGTACGAACGGCTCACCGCCGCCGGCATCGGATTGGCCGAGCACTACCAGCCCGGTCGCTGGGTGCCGCACTGCACGCTCTCCATGCGGGTGCCGAACGCGCTGATGGCCGCCGCGGTGCGGCGGTGTCTCGAGGTGTTGCCGCTGACCGCGACCGTGGTCGGCGCGGCACTCACCGACCACGCCCGCGACATCGCCCACCCGTTGCCCTGAGGAAGAGCATCGCCGGGGCCAGCTCGCAGTCCTGGCAAAATGTCCGGATTGGCAGGCGACAGTCGGGAAACCGAAAACAAGCGGTGCTGATGCGGCCCGGCGTGGGATGGTTCGACATGGATGCCGTACCGGTGGTGACCTGCCCGAGCGCGGGTGGCCCGGCCGGCGGCGCGGGCGCACCCCGTGCCGCTGAGGCGGCTTCGACGAGAAGGGGCATTGCCTATGCAGGCTCAGCGCAGGCCACCGCGCGCGGAGCGGAGCCAGACCCGGGACGACCGGACCGGCGGAGGGATGACCGGGGCGGCCACGCCGCTGACGATCTGGGCCGCCGCCGTACTGCTCGGCCGGATCAGTGCCGGTGACGACGACGTCGAGGACGAACGGCACATCCTGCGTGGCATCGAATGAGATCGCCGCAGGCCCGGTTCACAACCAGCCGCGCCGCTTGAAGATCAGGTAGAGGGTTCCGCAGACCAGCAACATCAGCAGCAGCGCGAACAGGTAGCCGAAGCGCCAGTTCAACTCCGGCATGTGAATGAAGTTCATCCCGTACACCGTGCCGATGAGCGTGGGAGCGAACAGGATCGCCGCCCAGGACGAGACCTTCTTCAACTCCTCGTTCTGCGCGTAACTTGCCGCGGTGAGGCTGCGCATCTCCTCGTTCTGCTGCTGCGAGACGAGGGTGGCGTTGACGGTGAGGATGTTCTGCAGCAGGTGCCGGAAACCGTCCACCCGCTCCACCACCTGGGTCAGGTGGTCGGTCACGTCGCGCAGGTAGCGGCGCAGTTCCTCGTCGCTGCTGGCGCTGCCGGCGCCATCGGCCAGCGCGTCGAGCACGCTGAGCAGTGGGCGGGCGGCCCGTTGGAACTGGATGACCTCCCGGCTGAGGCCGTAGATGCGCCGACTGGCGTTCGGGTCGCCGCCGAACACCTGCGTCTCGATCTCGTCGATGTCGTTCTCCAGCCCGGCCACCACCGGCGCGTACCCGTCGACGACCTGGTCGAGGATCGCGTACAGGACCGCCTGCGGACCCCGGGCGAGCATCTGCGCCTCGGTCTCCATCCGCCGCCGCACCGCAGCCAGGTCCGGTGCCTCACCGTGTCGAACGGTGACCACGAAACCCGGCCCGATGAAGAGGTGCAGTTCGGAGAACTCGACCTCCTCCCGCAGGTCGTCGTAGCTGGCGGCACGCAGCACCACGAACAGGGTGTGGCCGTACCGTTCCAGCTTGGGTCGCTGGTGGGCGTTGATCGCGTCCTCGACCGCCAGGTCGTGTAGCCGAAACTCCCGGGCCAGCGAGGTGATCTGGCCGATGTCCGGCCGGTACAACCCGATCCAGGCCATTGCGCTGTCCTGCTCCTGCAGGCAGCGGTACGTCTCCGCGAGGCCGGACGGCGAGGCGAACCGGTGCCCTTGGACGTAGACGGCGCTGTCCACCAGACCACCGGGTGTTTCGAGCGACTCCACGGGTGGCGGCTCGCCGACCCTCGTCTCGTACTCGTCCAGTTGACGACCGAAACCACCACCCGGGCGGGAGCGACGGCCACCGACCATGCCCTGTCCCCTCCCCCGGTGACGTCCGGTCGGGCGCGATCCCGCCAACCGGGGGCGCTGTTTCCCCCGTGTCTTCGGCCCGAAACCCGACCAGGCGCCGGGCGAGTTCCGAGCACCGGCGGACGGGCGCGGCCGGACGGGCGGATACTCACGGTGACCGTGGGCGGGACGACGGGGGACGCGCCGATGGAGGTCAACAGGCGCGCCGGCCGGCTGCGGCGGTGGTTGCTCGACGCCGGCTCGGACCAGGTCGTGCAGCACCCTGGGCCACACGGGCGTCCGCCGGAGCGCCGGCACCACCCGTGGTGGAAGGTGATGTGCCTGACCGGCGTCGACTACTTCTCCACGCTGGGCTACCAGCCGGGCATCGCGGCGCTGGCCGCCGGGGCGCTGTCGCCGGTGGCGACCCTGGTGCTGGTGCTGGTGACACTGCTGGGTGCACTGCCGGTCTACCGACGGGTGGCGGTGGAGAGCCCACACGGTGAGGGCTCGATCGCGATGCTGGTACGCCTGTTGAGCTACTGGCCGGGCAAGCTGCTGGTACTGGTGCTGCTCGGTTTCGCGGCCACCGACTTCATCATCACCATCACCCTGTCGGCCGCCGACGCGACCGCGCACCTCGACGAGAACCCGTTCTGGCCGAGCGGGCTCAAGGGGCACGAGGTGCTGCTCACGCTGCTGCTGCTGACACTGCTGGGCGCGGTGTTCCTCAAGGGATTCGGCGAGGCCATCGGGATCGCCGTCGTCCTGGTCGCGGTGTACCTGGCGCTGAACGCGGTGGTGATGGCCGATGCGCTGTGGCGGGTGGTGACGCACCCGAGTGCGGTCGCGGACTGGACCACCACGCTGACCACCGGCCACGGCGATCCCTGGATGGTGGTCGGGTTGTCGCTGCTGGTCTTCCCGAAACTGGCGTTGGGTCTGTCCGGCTTCGAGACCGGGGTGGCGGTCATGCCGAACGTCCGAGGTGACCCACAGGACTCCGAGGCTCGACCGCTGGGCCGGATTCGCGGCGCGCGCCGGCTACTCACCACCGCCGCGGTGATCATGAGCGCCTTCCTGATCACCAGCAGCGTGACGACCACCGTGCTGATCCCTGCGGAGGATTTCCAGCCGGGCGGACCGGCGAACGGCCGGGCGCTGGCCTACCTGGCGCACGAGCACCTCGGGGAGGTGTTCGGCACCGTCTACGACCTGTCCACCATCGGGATCCTGTGGTTCGCGGGGGCGTCGGCGATGGCCGGTCTGCTCAACCTCGTACCTCGCTACCTGCCCCGCTACGGCATGGCACCGACCTGGGCGCGGGCCGTCCGGCCGCTGGTGCTGGTCTTCACCGCGGTGGCGTTTCTGATCACGGTCGTCTTCGAGGCCAGCGTGGACGCGCAGGGCGGCGCGTACGCCACGGGTGTCCTGGTATTGATCACTTCGGCGGCGACCGCGGTGACGCTCGCGGCGGTGCGACGGCGTCAGCGCGGCCGCACCTTCTCGTTCGGAGCCATCGCGGTGATCTTCGTCTACACCACCCTGGCGAACGTGGTGGAACGCCCCGACGGTGTCAAGATCGCGGCCTGTTTCATCGGCGGGATCATCGTGGTCTCGCTGCTCTCCCGGCTGTCCCGGGCCTTCGAGCTGCGGGTCGACCACGTCGAACTGGACCCCGTCGCGACCCGGATGATCGACGAGCGTGCCGGACGGCGAATCCGGCTCATCGCCCATGATCCCGACCGCCGGGACGTGGCCGAGTACCGCGCCAAGCTGGAACAGACCATGGCGGACAACGACTTTCCCGACGACAGCGACGTCATCTTCGTCGAGGTCCACGTCAGCGACCCGTCGGACTTCGAGACCGAACTGCTGGTCCGTGGCAGCGTGGCGGACGACGCCTTCCCGGTGCTCAGCCTGACCAGTTCCTCGGTGCCCAACGCGCTCGCCGCGCTGCTGCTGGAGATCCGCGACCGGAGCCGGCGACGCCCACACATCTACTTCGAGTGGAGCGAGGGCGGCCCGGGTCGCAACATCCTGCGCTACCTGGCGTTCGGGCAGGGTGCGACCGCCTCGGTCACCCGCGAGATCCTGCGCCGCCAGGACCCCGACCGACGCCGCCGCCCGCACGTGCACGCCGGCTGACCTGTGGGCGGGGCATCCCGTCGCACACCGTGAGCGTGGTCATAACGACTGGACGATCCACCCGGGCGTGCTGCTAGCCTCGCCGCAGGTCATGAGTGCCAGCGCGAAGCCCCGGCTCGCTGGCCGGCAACCCTCCTCCGCGGTGGGGTGCCCCGGGTGAAGACCAGGCACCGGCACGACGCCGGTGCAAGCGTGGCCTGGCACCCAGGTCAGCACAGACCCGGGAGAACCATGAGCATCATCCTCAGCAGCGCCCCATCGACCGACGTCGCGGATGTCCGCGCCGGTTGGCCCTCGCCGGCACTGACCCGGCGACGGCACGTGGACATGATGCGAATGTGCGGCGCCGCCTGTCGTCGCGGCATCACGCACTAGCGCACTCACCTTCCCGAGCCCTTCCCAGCGGTACGCCCATCGGGCGCACCGTCGGCGGCGCACGCCTGTGCACGCCGAGACGCGACCTTTTCGGAGACACCCGTGCGATTTCTTCCTACCCTGACCCGCGCCGCCGCCCTGGGCGCGGCCACGATCCTGGCCGCGACCACGCTCACCGCCTGCGGCAACGACAGCTCGTCCGACGCCACCGCCAACCCGTACGGCCTGGCGCAGCCGGGCGTGCTGCGGGCCGGCACGCTGACCGACGCCCCGCCGAACGTCTACCTCAAGGACGGTAAGTTCACCGGTTTCGACAACGACCTGCTGACCGCCGTGGCCAGCAGGCTCGGCCTCAAGGTCGAGTTCGTCGGCACCGACTTCTCCGCCCTTCTCTCCCAGGTCAACAACCACAAGTTCGACGTTGGCAGCTCCTCGATCACCATCACCGAGGCACGTAAGAAGACCGTCGACTTCGGCAACGGCTACGACTTCGGCTACTTCGGCCTGGACGTCCCGGCCGGCTCCCCGATCACCGGCTTCGACCAGCTCGCCGGCAAGCGGGTCGTGGTGGTGCAGGGCACCGTCCAGGACGACTACGCCACCGGCGAGCAGCTCGACCCGGTGCGGGTGCCGGACTACAACGGCGCGATCAACCAGCTCAAGGCCGGCACCGCCGACGCGTGGATCGCCCCGGCCGAGATCGGCGAGAAGTCGGCCGCCGAGAGCAACGGCAAGATCAGCGTTGCGGCCAAGCAGCTCAGCCCGGCACCGACCGCGTACGCCGTCGCCAAGGGCGGCGACAAGCTGCGCGAGGCACTGAACAAGGGCCTCGACGAGGTCATCGCGGACGGCACCTGGAGCCGGTTGCAGGCGCAGTACTACCCCGGCCGGCCGATCCCGGCGGACTTCACGCCGGGCAGCGGCACGGTGACGGCCCCGTCCGCGGCAGCCACGCCGTCGGCGTCCGCGTCGACCGCTTCCTGAGTACCCGGTGACGAGCGAGCAGGGCGGTAGGAGAGGCGACCGATGGATCCGTTGAGCACTCTGTGGGAGACCTTCTTCGACATCGACGCCATGCGCGAGGCGCTGCCCGAGATGCTGACCGTCGGGTTGCCCAACACGCTGATCCTGGCGGTCTCCGCCGCCCTGCTCGGCTCGGTGCTGGGCCTGTTGCTGGCCGTCGCCGGCATCTCCCGCAGCCGCTGGCTGCGCTGGCCGGCGCGGGTCTACACCGACGTGTTCCGAGGGCTTCCGGCCGCGGCGACGATCCTGCTGATCGGCGTCGGGCTGGCCCCGCTGGGCATGCAGGTCTGGGGGCCGGACCCGTACCCGTTGGGAATCCTGGCGTTGTCGCTCATCGCGGCCGCGTACATCGGGGAGATCTTCCGCTCCGGCATCCAGTCGGTGGAGGCCGCCCAGTTGGAGGGCGCCCGTGCTCTCGGCTTCTCCTGGGCCGACGCGATGCGGCTGGTGATCATTCCGCAGGGCATCCGGCGAGTGCTGCCGGCGTGGGTGAACCAGCTCATCGCCCTGATCAAGGACTCCAGCCTGGTCTACTTCCTCGGCCTGGTGGCCAGCCAGCGGGAGCTGTTCCGGATCGGGCAGGACTACGCGGCCACCACCGGCAACGAGTCCGCGCTGCTGCTGGCCGGGCTCTGCTACCTGGTGCTGACCGTCCCGCTGACGCACGTCGTCAACTGGATCGACCGGCGGCTGCGCAACGGCCGACCGGCCACCACCGCGCCAGACGAGGACGAGGACGAGGACCAGGACGAGACCGCGCCGGCGCTGCCCGCCGCGACGGAAGGAGACCGGCGATGACCACCGCGACGACCACCTCGGTCAGCCTCGACGTACGCGACGTGCACCTCGCCTTCGGGCCGAACCGGGTGCTGCGCGGTGTCGACCTCACCGTGCCGCGCGGGGCGACGGCCTGTGTGATCGGTCCGTCCGGGTCGGGCAAGTCCACACTGCTGCGCACCATCAATCGCCTCATCGAGCCGGACCGCGGCGACGTCCTGCTGGACGGGCGCAGCGTGCTGGGCGACGACCCGGACGCGCTGCGGCAGCGGGTGGGCATGGTCTTCCAACAGTTCAATCTCTTCCCGCACATGAGTGTGCTGCGCAACGTCACCCTCGCGCTGCGCCGGCTCCGCAAGCTCGGCGAGGACGAGGCGGAGGCGGTCGCCCGGGCTCAACTGGAGCTGGTGGGGTTGGCAGCCAAGGCCGACGCACGGCCGGCGCAACTCTCCGGCGGTCAGCAGCAGCGCGTGGCGATCGCCCGGGCGCTGGCGCTGCGGCCCGAGGTGATGCTCTTCGACGAGGCCACCTCGGCACTCGACCCGGAGTTGGTCAAAGGCGTGCTCGGGGTGATGGCCGACCTGTCCGCCGCGGGCATGACCATGGTGGTGGTCACCCACGAGATGGGCTTCGCCCGGCAGGTCGCCGACACCGTCGCCTTCATGGACCGGGGTGTCGTGCTGGAGGCCGGGCCGCCCGCGGCGATCTTCGAACGGGCCGAGCACCCCCGGCTGCGCCGGTTCCTCGCCCAGGTGCTCTGAACTCGTCAGTCGTTGGGTTCGCGTCCCAGCAGCCGGATCTCCTCGTTGTCCAGCGACGTTTGGAGCTCCTGCAGCACGAGGTCGTCGATCTCCCGGCTGTCGCGCAGGCGGGTGATCTCCCGCCGCTTGTGCGCGAGGACACCGAGGCGCAGCCGGCGTTCCAGACGACGTTCCTCGGCGGTGTCCCCCCCGCTCTCGTTGACGTCCTCCAGGTGTCGTTGGTACTCGGCCTGAAGCCGGCGCACCGCCTCCTCCCGGGCACCGACCTCGGCGGCGACCTGGGGCAGGGCGGCCAGGCCCACCTCGGTGGCCCGTCGCCGGGCGTTGCGGGCCTCGTCGACGCGTTCGGGGTCGCCGACCAACCCCGCCCAGCGCACCACCTTCGGCAGGGTGGTGCCCTGCAGCAGCATGATCAGCACGATGACCAGCGCGGTGACGAAGATGATCAGGTCGCGTTCGACCACCGGTTGACCGGCGACCGTCGTCGCCGGGACGGCCAACGCGGCGGCCAGCGACACCGCACCCCGGAAACCGGACCAGCCGGCGACGGTCCCCACCCGCCAGCCGGACGGCCCCTGACCCTCGATCACCATCCGGCGGCGCCGCAACCTCGCCGACAGCGTGGTCAGATAGATGAAGAGCAGCCGCGTGGCCAGGACCACCACGGTGACCGCGAGCACGATCACCAGCGCCCGTCGGGGCGAGGCGCTGGTGATGCCCCGCACCGCGCGGGGTATCTGCGTGCCGAGCAGCACGAACAGCCCACCGTTGATCAGGAACGTGGTCAGGTCCCAGAACGCGTACGCCAGCACCCGCGACCGGGCGCGGATCACCCGTGGTCCGGCGTAGGCGAGCATGAGCCCGGCGACCACCACCGCCAGCACACCGCTGGCGTGCACCGAGTCGGCGAGCAGGAAGGCCCCGAACGGTGTCAGCACACTCAGCGCGCCCTCGCGCAGCGGATCGTCGAGCCGCTTACGGATCAACACCACGGCGGCCCCCACCAGCAGACCGGCGAGCACGCCGCCGACGCTGGCCCCGACGAACTCCTCGCTGACCCCCAGCACGCCCGGCTCCGCGCCCCCGGCGAGCAGACCCACCGCCACCGCGAAGATCACCAGGGCGGTGCCGTCGTTGATCAGGCTTTCCGCGTGCAGGGTGGTGAGCAGCTTGCGGGGCAACCGTTTGGCGAGCCCGGTGACCGCTGCGGCGTCGGTCGGCGCGAGGACCGCGCCGAGCACCCAGGCGGCGGCGGGGTTCACCCCGAACGCCTGGGCGGTGAACGACACCGTGACCATGGTGAGCACCACCAACACCACGGCGAGCAGCCCGATCACCGGCAGGTTGGCCCGGATCTCACGCAGGCTGATGGTGAGGCTCTCCCGGTACAGGATCGCCGGCAGGAAGATCAGCAGCACCAGGTCCGGTTCCAGGGTCACCTCGGACAGTGGCGGCGCGAACCCGAGCAGCACCCCGAACGCGATGAGCAGGACCGGCGGCGCGACCCGGTACCGGCCGCCGAGAGTGGTACCGACCAGGACGGTGGCGCCCAGCACCACGATCAGGACGAGCACCTCCACGACGCGTACCCCCTCGATCGTTGGCCGACGGCGGACGCGCCGGTGGTTCCATCTGACCGCACCCGCCGGCCGGTTCGACCCGAAACCGTCCTCACCACCTCACCGATCGGCGACCCGACGCCACCAGTCACCCTCGGTAAAATTTCTGACACCCACCGTCACCGAGATGACAGTGCGGCCCGGTCGCCGCGCTCCCCTCGGCCCGGCGCGCAGAGGCCGGGCCAAAATGGGCTCTGACCTGCGGTAATGCGACTTACACCAGGTGGACGACAACCGGTCATCGGTGATACACAGGCAGATATCGGCAGCCAACGACGGCGAGTCGCTTCACCTCCTCGCCTTACGACCGTTCACCCGCAACGCACCTTCGGGCTTCGCCGTACGGACCGCAGCTCCTGGTCGCGACCCACCAGGCGGCACTGGCCCACCGGCCGCTGCTGGACGACGGTCCTCGATCAGGGAGTCGCCGTGGGACACCTGCGTATTCGATCCCGGCACCAGCCGCACGAGGTCGCTGTCCTGGCCGCGGCAGCCGTCTGCGGCGTTCTGATGATGACCCTCGACGTCCGGCCGCTCTCCGTTCAGACGTCGATGCCGGTGCCCATCCAGGTCGCCTGGGAACTGGGGCTGATCGCGGTGGGCCTGGGCGGGCTGCTGGGCATCCTGTGGCCCGGCCGACTCTCCACCGGGCTCGGGCTGGAACTCGCGTCGGTGCTGGTGCTCGGCACGATCACCGGCATGTACGCGGGAGCCCTGGTGGTCATGTCGGGCCAACAATCCATCGCCGCGACGTCGTTCGTCGCCGCGGTGACGGTCGGATCGCTCTGGCGAGCCGGGCAGATAGCCGTCGATCTGCGCCGCCTGGCCCGGGCTTATGAAGCGGTGAGCTGTGTACAACTAGAGGCAGGTGTCACGTGATCAACTCCCCGCCGCCCGCGGCACCGCACTGGGTGCAGGTGACGCTCAGCGTGCTCGGCATCCTCGGCGGAAGCACCGGCCTGGCCGCGATAGCAACGGTCATCGTGCAGCGGGGCAAGTTCAAGGCCGACGCCGCCGACACCCTCACCGATGTCGCTCTCACCCTGGTGCAGCCGTTGCAGACTCGGGTCACCGAGTTGGAGGGCGAGGCGCTCAGCGCACGATCCGAGCTGGGCACGCTCCGCGAGCACGTCAACCAGTTGCAGTTCGTGGTCCGGGTGCTCACCCGGACGTTGGACCGCTGGCGAGCCGCGATCCGTGCGCCCGACGCCACCCTGCGCAAGGTCCGCGCCATGGTGGCGGAGACTGACCGTTCGTCCGCGGACCCCTGAACCGCATCGAGTCCTCGCACTGAGGCCCCTCCGTCAGAAGGCCTCGGCGAGCAGGAAGGCGCCGAACGGTGTCAGCACACTCAGCGCGCCCTCGCGCGGGCCCGGGCGGTGACCGCGCGGGCCGTACGACGGTGCCGGGCCGCGTCTTCGTCGCGCCCCAGCGCGAAGGCCAGGTCGGCGAGGTGCCCGGCCACCGGTCCGACGGTGAGCACTCCGCTCCCGGCCGCCAGTTCCTCGGCAGCCGGCAGCAACTCGACGTAGACCCGTTCCATCGTGACCCGGTCGCCGAGGGCGCGCGCCGCGCGGCCGACGACGCAGAGCCGCACCTCCCGCAGCAGATCGTGCGGCCCATCCGGAACAGCCCGCAGGGCGGCTGCGGCCGCGTCCCGGTCGCCGGCGCCGAGCAGCAGCAACGGCCGGACCCACGGCTCGTGCGGACCCCAGTCCAGGCCGGCCCAGTCGGCACCGCTGGGCGGCCCGAGGATCGGTCGGCCCGCATCGCCCAGCCCGGGGGCCCGCCGGTCGCCGCCAGCGGTCTCGGCCAGTCGCAGGCCGAGCAGGGCGAGCGGGAGCAGCCCGCGGGTCAGCCCCGGCATGCCGTCAGCGGGCAGTCGGTCGGCGGCCGTCCGGTACGCGTCCGCCGCCGCGGCCGACTCGCCGTCCAGCGCCAGGCGCAGCGCGGCGTACCACCGGGTGAAGACACCGACCAACGGCAGCTCGTACCGTTCGGCGAGGCGGTCGGCGGCGCGGGCGTGCGCGCCGGCGCCGGACCGGTCGGCCAGCGCGCAGTTGGCCTGGACCAGGACGAGGTGCCCGAGCACCTCGAAGGTCACCAGTTCGTGTCGGGCGGCCAGGTCGACCAGTTCGGCGCCGATCCGGGCCCGCGCACCGGCCAGACCGACCCGCTGAAAGGCGTGCATGAAGCGGGCGTTGAGCGCGAAGGCCAGCAGCCCGGGGTCGCCGACGGTCCGGGCGATCGTCTCGGCCTCGTCCGCCGCACGGCGACCGCGATCGGTGGTGGTGCCGCGCAGCTCCAGCGCAAGGGTGCTCAACAGCCGGCTGCGCTGCGCCGAGCCGGTCGAGCCGAGAGCGGTCAGCGCCTGCTCGACGGCTCGGACGATGTGCCCGGAGAGCAGGTCGTCGTCGTTGCGCGTCCAGATGGCGGGTACGTCGAAGCCCGCCAACACCTCCTCGATCAGTAGGGGATCACCGACGGTTTCGGCGGCGGCGATCGCCTCGGCCCGCCGCCGCCGCGCCTCGGCCAACCGGCCCGTGACGGCCAGCGCGCGTCCCAGCCCGAGCAACGCGGTCAACCGCTCGCGCTGCGCGACCCCACCGGCGCGGTCGTACGCGTCGAGCGCCTGGCCCCACAGGCGGGCCGCCTCGTGCGGATTTCCACCGCGTTCGGCCTGGTCGGCAGCCGTGCGGGCGTACGCCCCGGCGCGACCGGCAGCGACCGGGCCGTCGGCGCGGAGCAGGTGGTGTGCGAGGGCAGCGGGTTCGACGGGTTCCCGGTGTCGCAGCACCTCCGCGACGGCCGCGTGCCAGGCGGCGCGGCGCGGGGCGGACAGGTCGGCGTAGAGCGTGTCGCGGACCAGGATGTGGGTGAAGCGCAGCCGCCCGTCGGTCTCCCGTTCGCTGAGGAACCCGGCCTGCAGGGCGCGGTCCACGGCGTCCAGCACCGCGGAAGGATCACCGGCCAGCGCGCTGAGCACCTCCGGGTCGAGGTCGCGGCCGAGCACGGCTGCCTGCCGGAGCACGGTGCGGGTCGACGCGGGCAGCTGGGCCAACCGGTGCCGGATCACGTCGCGTACCCCGGGCGGTACCGCGGCCAGGGCCGCCTCGCCCTCGTCCGCGTACAACTGGGCCAGTTCGCGGACGAAGAACGGGTTGCCGCCGCTGCGGTGGTGGATCAACTGGGCGGTGGCCGGGTCCAGTTCCGCCCCGACGACAGCGCGGGCCAACTCGCCGGTCGCCGGTGCGGGCAGGCCGGCGAGATACTCCCGGGTCGGCTCCAGCCGGGCGGCGCGGGCCAGGGTGGCGGTCAGCTCCGGGCTGATCTCGGTGGCCCGGTAGGTGCCGAGGACCAACACCGGCCCGGTGGTCGACTGTGGGCCGGTGAGCAGGGCGGTCAACAGGTCCAGGGTGTCGCCGTCGGCGCGGTGCAGGTCGTCGAGGACCAGGAGCACCGGCCCCCGGTCGGCGACCGCCGAGACCAGCGACACCACCGCGCGCTGCCGGCGGAACCGCGCCCCGGCCGGGTCGCCCGGGCTGTCGACCGACCCGGCGGGCTCAACGGCTCCGGCGGGCTCAGGGGCTCCGGCCGACCCGGCGGCTCCGACCGGCCCGGCGAGCGCGTCGGTGACCTGGGTCCACGGCCACGCCGCCGGGGCACCCTCGTACTCCGGGCTGCGTCCCCACGCCGTGGTCCAACCCTCGGAGGCGAGCCGCTGGGTCAGGGCTTCCGCCAACGCGGTCTTGCCGGCGCCCGGATCACCGCTGAGCAGCGCCAGGGTGGGCTGGTGGCGTTGGGTGGCGGCCTCGGCGGCCCGCCGCAGCCGATTCAGCTCGGCATCGCGGCCGACGAACGAACGCTGCCGGACCGGACCCGGGCCGACGGGTCGGGCAGGTCGCGTGCCGCTGGTGGTGGCGGCGCCGTCGGGGGGTGGGGTGAGGTGCGGTGCCTGGGCCAGGATGTCGGCTTCGAGCCGCCGCAGCTCGGGCCCCGGATCCACGCCCAACTCGGTCACCAGGACATCCCGGGCCGCACGCAGTGCGGCCAGCGCGTCACCCTGCCGGCCGGAGCGGTACCGGGCCACCGCGAGCAGCCGCCAGGCATCCTCGCGCAGCGGATGGCGGGCGAGGTGGGCCGGCAGGTCGGCGGCGGCCTCGTCCGGCCGACCCAACGCCAACAGCGCCTCCGCCCGCCGCTCGACGGCGAGCATCCGCAGCTCATCCAGTCGGTTGATCTCCGCGACCGCCCAGGCCTCGTTCGCGCAGTCGGCGTACGCGGGGCCGCGCCAGAGCCCCAGTGCCGCATCGAGCGCGGCCAGGGCCGGCGCGGGTCGTCCCGCAGCCAGCAGGCGACCGGTCTCGCCGACGGCCGCCTCGAACTGGCCGGCGTCCACCGCGTCCGATGCGGCTCGCAGCACGTACCCGGGTGGCTCGGTGACCAGGATCCGGGGCGGCTGCCGGGGCGGTCGATCAGGTTCCAGTGCCCGGCGCAGGTCGGCGACGAAGGTCCGGATCGCGCCCACCGCCCCGTCCGGCGCGACCTCCCACAGGTCGTAAACGAGGCGATCCACCGGCACCATCCGGCCGTGCGCGATCAACAGCCGGGCCAGCACCAGGCGCTGTCGGTGCCCCTTGAGCGCGACCGGGCCGCGCTCGGTGGTGGCGGTCACCGGCCCGAGCACACCGAACGTCACCGCGTCAGGTGCCGTTGGCTGCCTGGTCATGGCACCAATCTAGGGGGATCGGCGCGGGCGACGGCGACCTGCCCGCACTGATTCGACACTGACCATCTGCTGATCACCGCCGGGCAGGCTCGACGACGTACGGCGGCGAGGGGCCACTGCCCCAGCCGGCCCTGCTCACCAGGAAGGTTCCCCGTGGACCCCAAGATCAACGGTTTCGACTACCGGCGCGTCACCGTCGCCGACGGTGTGACGCTCAACGCGGCCGTGGGCGGTTCCGGCCCAGCTCTCGTGCTGCTGCACGGCTTTCCGCAGACCCACCTCATGTGGCGGCACGTCGCGGCCGACCTGGCCGCCGACCACACGGTGATCTGCCCCGACCTGCGCGGCTACGGCGACAGCGACAAGCCGGTCGACGCCGACGGCACCGGATACGCCAAGCGCACCATGGCCGCCGACGTCGTGGCGCTGGCCGGCGCGCTCGGCCACGAACGATTCGCGTTGGCCGGGCACGACCGGGGTGCCCTGGTCGCGTTCCGCGCCGGTCTCGACCATCCGGAGGCGATCAGCCAGCTCGCCCTGCTCGACGTGCTGCCGACCCTGGACATGTGGGACGTGCTCCACGGCGCCACCGCGGCGGTCGCGTTCCACCTGTACCTGATGGCGCAGCCGCCCGGCCTGCCCGAGGAGCTGATCGGCGCCAGCCCGGACGCCTTCTTCGGTCACTTCCTGGACGTCTGGACCCGCGATCCGGAGGCCCTCCCGGCGGACGTGCGGTCCGCGTACCTGCGCGCTTCCCGGAACGCGGTCACGTCCATCGTCGCCGACTACCGGGCGTCGGCCGGGATCGACGTCGCCCACGACACCGCTGACCGGGCCGCCGGCAACCACCTGCGGATGCCGGTGACCGTGCTCCAGCAGGACTGGGGCGCCGCCCTCGGCTACGACGCGGCGGGGCTGTGGCGGTCGTGGGCGCCGGACCTGACGCACCGGACCGTCACCTGCGGGCACTTCATGGCCGAGGAGGCGCCGGCCGAGGTGGTCCGGGAGTTGCGCGCCCTGCTCACCCGCTGATCGACGGCCCTGCCAGGGTCCGGGCGGTGGTGACCGAGCGCTCAGCCGCCGTCGGTGTCGAGGAGTCGTCCGGCGAGTTCACGCACCGCCGCCCGGAACTGGGGGTCGGACTCGCCCGGATGGTGCCCCCGCACCGGCGGCGGACGGCGCTCCATCGGCGACGTGAGCAGGTCCTGCGGGTCCCGCAACCGCCGGTCGACCCGACTGGCCGGATCGGCGGGGTCCGGGGGCGGATCGCCGGGCCGGTTCGCGGCGAAGATCCAGCCGCCGATCGGATCGGTGTCCCGCCACAGGTTGAGCCACCGCCACTCGACCCGCTCCCCCACCTTGCGCAGCACGTCCTCGTTCAGATAGGCCGGGAAGAGCCGGGCGTACAGGCGATCCAGCGGCGACCCGTAGGTGAGCAGCGCGACGCGCTGGCGTACCCGCGGGGGCAGCCGCAGCACCGCCAGGGCCAGCAGCACCGAGCCGTGGCTGTGCCCACAGAGCAACACCCCGCGGTGTCGTTCGGTCAGCTGGGTGATCCGGTCGGCCAGCTCCGGCACCGCGCGGTCCGCGTAGCTCGGGGGTGCGAACGGGTGCGCGGCCCGGGGCCAGAACGTGCCCAGGTCCCACAGGATGCCGACGTGCCGGCGGAACCACGCCGTCCGGTAGGCGAACACCCCACCCAGGAGCAGCGCCAGGACCACCAGGGCGACGAGGGTGCTGCCCATGGTCAGCCCCATGTCGACGGACCCGGCCGGGAGCCCGAAGAACCGCCGCACCACCTGGGCCGGGGACAGGTCGAACAGCCTCAGCAGACTGACGGCCAGACCGATCAGCGCGAGCGCCGCGTACGTGACGGCGAGCAGTCCCAACCACTCGGCGAACCGGGCACGGGCGACCGCCTTCGTCACCTGCCGCAGCCGCCCAACGGCTGCTGGCGTCACCGCCGGGAAGTCGCGGTCGGTGATCGCCGCCGCCGCTCGCCACCGGCGCCGGCTCGACAGGAGGGTCAGCGCGGCGCACAGCACCACCCCTGCCGCCGCATGCAGGAAGAACGCCAGGATCGTCCACTGGTACGGCACCGGCGGCCCGGCGTCGCCCCGGTAGCCGCCGAGCAGGTCCCCACTCTGATAGACGAGGTCGGCGGAGAACGCACCGGCCAGGCCGACCGCGATGGCCGCGACCACCGCCGCGCCCAGACCCCGCGGGAGCGCGTTACGGCGCTCCCCCCGGCCGTGATGCCACAGCACCAGGCCACTCAGCGCCACCAGCAGCGTCATCTGGCTCAGCAGTGCCCAGTTGGTGACGCCGTCGTAGCCGGGCAGCCCTTCGGATGACGGCCAGGCGCGCTCGTCCAGGGCGACGGTGAGAAGGGTGGCGGCACTCAGGGCGACGGCCACCGCGGCCACGATACTGGCGGCCCGGGTGACCGTCGGCTTGGCCGCCGCCCGGTCCAGCATGCCGGGGACCGAGAGCAGGCCGGCGCAGACCAACAGCACCGCCGCGTTGAGCGCCAGCAGCACGGCCGTCCACGCCGTCGCACCGCCGGCGGTACGGGCCGTGAGCAGCGTCAGGCTGAGCACGGCGAACGCGGCGGCGACGTGGATCGCCCGCAGCCGTCCCACCATTGGCTCGACGGCCCACAGCGGGTTGCCCGCCGGGCGGGGTCGCCGCGTGCCCAGCAACCGGAGGAAGCCGATGGCGGCGATCGGCAGCAGAGCCAGCACCGCCAGCCGCAGCCCGACCTGCCGTCCGTCGAGCCCCGCCACCGTGTCGAAGGGTGCGCGGCACGGGAGCACGCCGAGACACCGCCAGGCGAGCAGGTCGAGTGCCACCCCGGCGATGGACACCACGTACAACACGGTGAGGTTGAGCGCGATGAGCCGGCACAGCACGGTGACCCCGGCACCACTGCGACGGCTGGTCGGCCGCATCCAGACCGCCACGTTGCTGAGCATGAACGGCAACAGGAAAACCAGCGAGAGCGTCCGGGCCACGGTGCCCGAGGGCAGGTCACCCCACCGGTACGCCTCCAGCGTCAGCCCGTCCGGCGCGGTGGCGTCCGACCCGACCGGGCGATGGAAGCCGCCGCTGCGGTCACCCGAGACCTGCGTGACGTGCGCCCGGCCGAGGATCTTCTCCGGTCGCGCCCCCGACACGCCGTGCACCCGCAACTCCACGATGTCGTGCTGTCCCGCCCGCTCGCGGTGCGGCGGTGAACCGTCATCCATCGGTCCGCCGAGCCGGTCGCCCCGCAAGCCCGTTCGCCATCGCCACCCTTCCCCGGCCCGCAGCGGCCACCGCCGCCCAAGTCGTACCACCTGGGCGACCGGTGCCGGGCGGGTTCCGCCAGGCCCGACGGTCGGGGTCGGGGAGCGGTGGTGCGGCCCTCGGGTGCCGGCGGTAGCGCGAGCTAGCCGGGAGTCGCCCGCTCGGCGACCACCACCGAGATGCCGTCGAGGACGCGTTGCAGACCGAACTCGAAGGCGTACTCCGGGCCGTACGCGCCGCCGTGCTGCTGACCGGCGGCGGTGCCGACCCGGGAGGCGGTCGGGTAGTTGGCGGCCGTCATGAACGTCTCCAGCCAGGGCGCGTGCGACTGCCACCACTGGCCGTCCGTCATGCCGGTCGCGCGCTCCAGGTCGACCACCTCGGAGGCGGCCCGCGCCGCGCTCTTCACGTGCCCGAGGACCAGCGTGAGCACCGCGTCCATCTCGACCTCGGTGAGCCCGATGTCGACGACCGCGCCAAGCTCGTGGTCGTACTTGGCCACCAGGTGAGGGCCGAGCACGGGCCGGGTCGTCTCGGCCCGCAGCATCCAGGGATGCCGCTGGTAGAGCGCCAGATTGTCACGGGCGATCCGCTCCAGCCGGGCCCGCCAGTCCCCCTCGACGGCGGGGCGTGGCATCTCGCCGTACGCGGTGTCGATCATGACGTCGACGAGTTCGGCCTTACCCGGAACGTAGGTGTAGACCGACATCGTGCCGACACCCAGCGCCTCGCCGACCCGGCGCATGGTCAGCGCGTCGAGACCTTCGGCGTCGGCGATGTCGATCGCGGCCCGGACGATCCGGTCGACGCTGAGCCCGGGCCCGGCGCTGCGGCTGGTCGGCTCCCGGGTGCGCCACAGGATGGCCAGGCTGCGCGCCGGGTCCGCGGTCGCTCTGCGCTCACTCGCCATGGTGCGGCCATCCTAACAACGGCGGCGTACGCCGTACGCCGGGCGCTGTCCGTGGCGGGCCGCCCGCCACCGGTCATGGCTTCGGTCGGTCGGCGGTCGTGCGCTACGCCGATGGCGCGATCATCACGCCGCCTTGACGCGCGACCGGCAGCGGCCCGGTCACACGGCCTCGCGGTCGTCGGACAGCGTCGGGCCCGCGGCGGCAGGAACCAGGTGCCGCACCTCCAGTTCGCCGTCGGTCAGCTCCCGGGCCCGTTCCTCGGCTTCACGGTCCTCGCCCGTCAACCGGCCGCCGTGCTGGCGCAGGTGCTCGCCCCAGGACGGCACCAGGTACACCTCGATGAACCGGTCCGTCGTCTCGGCCGGTCGGAACAGCCCCCAGCGCATCGCGCCGGTCCGCTGCCGCGCGGCGCGGACCAGGTCCATCGCCGCCAGGAACGGTTGCGTCTGCTGCGGCCGGACGGTGTACTGCACCGTCACCAGCACCGGCCCCACCCCCGGGTCCGGATCGTGCGCGAGGTGCAGTTGCGGCCAGTAGGCCGCCGGTTCGCGGTTGACCGACCGCAGGTTCGGCAACGGCCAGATCCGACTCGTGACGGTGCCGACCAGCATCAGCGCCGCCGCCGCGAGATAGGCGATGACCAGACCGCCGACGTCGGCCACCAGGCCCCAGAGGAGTGCGCCGACCGCCTGCCCGCCAGCGAAGAACACCTGATAGACCGCCAGCCCCCGGGCCCGCACCCAACTGGGCAGGAAGAGCTGCATCTCGGCGTTGACGTTGGCCAGCACCGTCACCCAGGCCGTTCCGGCGGGCAGCAGGGCGAGAAGCACCAGTGGCACCACCCGCACCGTGGCGACCACGGTCAGCGCCACGGTGAACAGCACCCCGGCGATCAGCAGGAGCTGGTTGGCCGACAGCCGGGTGCGGATCACGGCCAGCAGCACACCGCCGGCGATGGCACCCACACCGAGTGCGGCCAGCAGCAGCCCGTACCCACCGGAGCCCAGGCCCAGCCGCCGGCTGGCCACCAGCGGCAGCAGCGCCCACAACGCGCTGGCCGGGATCACGAAGACCAGCGCACGGCGCAACAGCCGGCGCACGATCGGCGAGTGGCGTACGTACCGGCTACCGGCACGCAACGCGGCGGTGAACCGCTCGGGCACCTCGACCGCGCGGGCGCTGCGGGGCCGCCAGCGCCACAACGCGTAGGCGAAGATGGTGAACGCGACGGCGTTGAGACCGAAGACCGGGGCGACCCCGACGCGGGCGATCAGCACACCGGCCACCGCGGGCCCGACCGCCCGCGCCATGTTCACGCTGATCGAGCCGAGCGCGGAAGCCGATCGGAGCTGATCCGGTGGCACCAGCTCCGGGATCACCGCCGCCCAGGCCGGCAGGGTGAGCGCCTGCCCGACCCCGAACGCGAAGGTGAGGGTGAGCAGCAGCGCCGGAGGCATCCGGTTGGCCAGGGTGAGCAGCGTCAACGCCACCGCCACCGCCACCAGGAACAGCTGCACGGCGATCAGCAGGTGTCGGCGGTCGAAGCTGTCGGCCAGCACTCCGCCGGGCAACGCCAGCAGCAGCACCGGCAGCAGGCTGGCGGTCTGGACCAGTGCGACCAGGGTGGAGGCGTTGGAGTGGTGGATCAGCAGCCATTGCGCGCCGACCGTCTGCATCCAGGTGCCGACGTTGGCGGCGAGCAGTGCCAGCCACAGGTTGCGATAGACCGCGGTCCGCAACGGTGCCCACGCGGAGGCCGGACGGTCGTGGGGTCCGGCCGCTGCCGTCACCACCGCCCGTCCGCGCGCAGTACGCGCTCACCGGAGACGTAGAGGTCGTCCGGTTGGAGCAGCAGCAGCCGGACGACCTCGGTGGCGACCTGTTCGGGCATGGCGTACACCTCGTCCAGGAACTCTGCCCCCACCCGTTCCTGCAGCCGGGTCGGCATCGGCCCGGGATGCAGCTGCATCACCTTGACCCGGTTGCTGTGCTGGGCCTCGGCCAGCGAGTCGACGAGGCTGCTGCCGAAACTCTTGGTGGCGCGGTAGACGGGGATGCCGGGTCGGGGAGCTGCCAACGCCGTCGCGCCGATGTACACGACGTTGCCGTGCCCCTGCCGGTGCAGGTGCCCCACCACCTCCCGCAGGAGGTACGTGATGCCCAGAACGTTGACCTCCACGGCTCGGCGGATGTGCTCCACCGACAGGTCCGTCAGCTCACCGCCCGCCCACATCGAAGCGCAGGCCGCCACCCCGTCGATCGTGCCGTAGCGCTCCACCACCTCGGTGAAGCCCTCGCGGATCTGCTCGTACGAGGAGATGTCACAGATCGCCCCGTCGCAACCCAGCTCATCGGCCGTCGCGGCGACCTCGGCCGGCACGTTGCCGAACACCACGACCTGGTGCTCGTCGACCAGCAGCCGGGCCACCGCGAGACCGAGCCCGCTGGTACCGCCGACAACCACGAAGGTTCTGGCACCCATGTCTCTC
Organism: Micromonospora luteifusca; assembly: GCF_016907275.1. Lineage (NCBI taxonomy): Bacteria > Bacillati > Actinomycetota > Actinomycetes > Micromonosporales > Micromonosporaceae > Micromonospora > Micromonospora luteifusca. Next base: position 5,202,621 of record NZ_JAFBBP010000001.1, on the reverse strand, counting down.
CAGCCGCCGCCCGGACAGGTCACGCGCGCCGCGTTCTTCCCGTTCTCGGCCCCACCACACCCGTTTCGCCCGGAGCGCCGAGACGGGTGACGGTAGGGCTGGGCATACCCGAGGAGTGGATCTGGACGGCTGGGGCAACCCGGTCGCCGCGATTAGCGTCTGCGGCATGACCTCGGAACACCCTCGTCACCTGGCCGAGGCGCTGCGCCGCCGCGGCTGGCTGATCTCCGTCTGGCCGTGGCGGGCACTGGCCTACCTCGTCAGCACCGTGCCGATCGCGGGCGTGCTCGCCATCGGGCTGCTCGTCGTCGGCGCACCCCTGCTGGCCGCCGCCAACGCGCTAGTGCTGCACGACCGGCCGCCGAGCGTCGCGCTGATGTTGTTCCTGGCGGTCGGCAGCCTCATCCTGCTGGCGTTGGCGCCGATCGTGAGCTTCGGCGTGGCCGCCATCGAGCGGTGGCGGCTGCGGCTCGTGGACAGCCGCCCGCTGCCCGCGTCGCCGTGGCCTGGCCTGGCCGCCCGCTACCGCAGCGCCGCGACCTGGCGCGAGGTTGCGTACCTGTTCTGGCTGGGCGGGTTCGTGCCGGTCGCGTACTGGGTGCTCCTGCTGCTGGTGCTGCTCGACCTCGGCATGGTCACCAGCCCCTGGCTCGTTGGCGACGCCGAACCGGTCGTCGTCTGGCGCCCGATCGAAACCACCGGCGAAGCGATCCCGTACGCGATCGTGGCTGTGCTGCTACTGCCGGTCCTCTGCTACGCGGCCGGTCTGCTCGCCGCCGCCCAGGCCGCCGTGGCCCGGTGGGCACTGGCCTGGCCGGTCGACGCGACAGCGCTGCGTGAGGTCGCCCGTTCGCGGACCCGGCTGGTCGGCGCGTACGAGGCCGAACGGCGTCGGATCGAACGGGACCTGCACGACGGCGCGCAACCCCGGCTGACCAGCCTCACCCTTCAGCTGGGCCTGGCCCGGCTGGACGTACCCGAGGACTCCCCCGCCGCCCGGCCCCTCGCCGTGGCACACGACCAGGCCCGGGGCCTGATGGTGATGTTGCGGCAACTGGTGCACGGCATTCGCCCGCAGAGCCTCACCGACCTCGGCCTGGCCGGTGCCGTCCGCGAACTGGCCAACGCCGCCACCATTCCGGTCACCGTGCACGCCGACCTCCCGGCCGAGTTGCCGGAGATCGTGGAGACCACCGCCTACTTCGTGGTGTCCGAGGCACTGGGCAACGTCGCCCGGCACGCCGAGGCGACCCGCGCCGAGGTGCGCCTCACCACCGACGGCGGGGACCTCGTCGTCGAGGTGTCCGACGACGGCCACGGTGGCGCCGACCCGACCCGGGGCACCGGCCTGACCGGTCTCGCCGACCGGGTCGCCGCCGCAGACGGCCGGCTGTTGCTCGCCAGCCCGGCCGGCGGGCCTACCCTGGTCCGGGTGGAGCTTCCGTGCCGTCGGTGACGCGGGTGGTCCTCGCGGAGGACGAGGTGCTGCTGCGCGAGGGTCTGGTCGCGCTGCTGACCCGCTTCGACTTCGCGGTGTGCGCCGCCGTCGGCTCCGCGCCCGAACTGCTGGACGCGGCTCGCGAACACCAACCGGACCTGGTGCTGACCGACATCCGGATGCCGCCGGGCCGCCGCGACGACGGGCTCCGCGCGGCCGTCGCGTTGCGGGCCGAGCGGCCCCACCTGCCGGTCGTGGTGCTCAGCCAGTACGTCCAGACCGGGTACGCGGCGGCGCTGCTGGACAGCGGCGACGGCCAGCGGGTGGGCTACCTGCTCAAGGACCGGGTGGCCGAGGTCACCGAGTTCGTCGACACGCTGCGCCGGGTCGCGTCCGGCGGCACCGCCATCGACCCGGACGTGGTCCGGCAACTGCTGCACCGGCCACGCGACCCGCTCGCAGCGCTCTCCACCCGCGAACGCGAGGTGCTGGCGCTGCTGGCGGAGGGCCGGTCCAACGCGTCGATCGCCACCCGCCTGCACGTCAGCGAGGCGGCGGTCGGCAAGCACGTCGGCAACATCCTGCTGAAGCTCGACCTGCCGCCCAGCGACGACACCAACCGTCGGGTGCTCGCGGTGCTCACCTACCTGCGCAACGACCCGACGGGCTGATCAGCGGCGGGCCGCGATCGGGGCGTAGATTCGACCAGCGGTACCGCCGCCACGTCAGGGCGCGGACCGGGAGACGGGGGCACGGCATGGCGGAGGCGCTGCGGGTCGGTCTGCTGGGGTACGGGCTGGCGGGCCGGGTGTTCCACGCACCGTTGATCGCCGCGACCCCGGAGCTGCGGCTCGACGCCATCGTGACCCGCGATCCGCAGCGGCGTGAGCAGGCCCGGCAGCACCACCCCGACGCCCGCCTGGTCGACGACGTCGACGAGCTGTGGCGTACGCCGGACGCCTTGGACCTGGTCGTGGTGGCGACGCCGAACCGGCAGCACGTGCCGATGGCCAGGGCGGCGCTGGCCGCCGGGCTGCCGGTCGTCGTCGACAAGCCCCTCTCCCCGACCGCTGCGGAGGGCCGCGCGCTGATCGACGAGGCGACCGAGCGTGGGGTGCCGCTGACGGTGTTCCAGAACCGACGCTGGGATGGCGACTTCCGCACCGCCCGCCGGCTGGTGGAGCAGGGCGAGTTGGGGCGGGTGCTGCGCTTCGAGTCCCGGTTCGAACGGTTCCGTCCGACGATCAAGCCAGGCTGGCGGGAACTGGCCGGCCCCGAGGAGGCCGGCGGCGCCCTGTTCGACCTCGGCGCGCACCTCATCGACCAGGCGGTGCAGCTCTTCGGCCGAGTCGACCGGGTCTACGCGGAGGTGGACCGTCGCCGCGCTGGCGCCCTGGTCGACGACGACGCGTTCGTGGCGTTGACGCACACCAGCGGGGTCCACTCGCACCTCTGGATGAGCGCGGTGACCGCCCAGCTCGGGCCGCGACTGCGGGTGCTGGGTGACCGGGCCGGCTACACGACCTACGGCCTCGACGTGCAGGAGGCGGCGCTGCACGACGGCGGCCGACCGGACCAGCCGGGTTGGGGCGAGGTCCCGCCGGAGCGGTACGGCATGCTCGGTGTCGACGGTGAGCTGCGGCCGGTGCCGACCGAGCCGGGCGCGTACCAGAGCTTCTACGCGCAGGTGGCGACGGCACTGCGCGAGGGCACGCCGATGCCGGTGGACCCCCGGGACTCGGTCGCCACGGTCGAGCTGATCGAGTTGGCGCACCGGTCGGCGGTCGAGGGTGTGGTCCTCCCGGTCCCGGCCGCCTGACCGCAGCGATCGACGCCGGATACGTCGTAACCGGTACCCGTCCGGACGGCAGTCCCGCCACGGGCTACGTCTGCTGCGCCAAGGCGCTCACATCAAGGTGGAAGACGGGCACTAATCGGCGTCCCGCTCGGAAGGGGACTCATCCGGCACCCGGGCCTCGTCGTCGGTCAGCGCGTCGTCCGGCGAGGTGGTGAGGTGGTCGAGCCGACGCTCGGCCTCCCGGGCCTCCTCGTCGACCTTCGGGCTCTCGTCATCGGGACCCTGCGACATGGTGACCTCCATCGGACGCGAAGCGGCGCCCTCGGTGTACCCCGCCTGCCGGCGAAAACACTGGCAGACGCAACCAACCCATTGATCAATTGATGAGAAGTGGGCCACAAAGCGTGGAACCTACTTTTCATCAATTGATCAATGGGTTTCTGACCGGAAGCGGTGACCTACGAGCCGGGCCCGTCTTGTGGTGCCAATTGGGGGCTGCGGCCTTCGGTGGGTGAGAACCGAGCGCCGGGCCGGCCGGGGGGGCGCACCGGGCTGGAGCCCAGGAGCGTTGCCGGCCCGGCCCGGTGCCGGATCAGCGCTGCTTCAGCTCGCGCCAGGATGGGTGCGTGCCGCGCCAGGCGTCGGCGAGGATGGCCGCCGAGGCCCGGCTAGGGCACTGCTGCACCCGCTCACGACCCGACGCCCCACCGATCTGGGCGCGGACCTCCCAACCCTGCCCGTCAGTACGGATATACACGTCCCGGCGCCCGCGCGGGGTCGTGTCTCCGTTCCACCAATGCTCCTCGACCTTCATTCGCCGACCGTATAGCAAATTCTGCGCCGGGGGTACGTCGCAGGTGGGCCTGAAGTAGGGCGATAGCCGCAATTCCGGCGCACAGCGGCCGAACCGTTAACGGGGAGGACCCGCAACGGCGGATCCTCCCCGTCCTGAGCGACGAATCAGGGCGCGATTACATGCCGTTCAGCACACCGGCCAGAGCATTGGCCAACTTGTCCTGGCCCGCTGGACTGGGGTGCGGCGAGCCGCCCTCCTGGGTGATCTGAATGTCACTCGGAGACGTTGGCCGGGGTGATGTCGTAGTACAGCGACCCTCAGCTCACCCTCGGGGCAGCCCTACCGCCCACCCTATGGGCAGTTCCGACACTTCCGCTCGACGGTGGTCGATGGCCGGCCGGGCTACCCCTGGGTGGTCAGCAGGTAGTCGTCAGCTTCGGGGCTCCAGCGGAGGTCGACGACGCCACCCGTGGCGGCGGCCTTGCAGAACTGGAGGAAGCTGCGGTAGCCGAGCTTCTTCTCGCTGAAGTCGGGTCGGGCCCGGCGCAGCTGGTTCTTCAGACCGGACAGCGCCACCGGGTTGCCGCTGCTGCCGAGGTCCGCCACCACACCACGGAGCAGACCGAACGCCACCTCCCGGTCGCCGTGCTCGGGCAACGAGACCTCGGGATCACCCTTCGCTGGGCCTTCGGCCAGCTCGATCACGTTGTGTTCGGCGAGGTGCCGCAGCAGCTCACCGAAGGTGCGGAAACCGTAGTCGGACTCGCTGAACGTCGGGTCCTTGCGCAGCAGGGTGCGCTTGAGCCGGGAGGCGGTGACGTCGCCGTTGGCGCTGCCCTGCAGCCCCGCCACCGTCTGGGCAACCAGCACGGCGAGCGCGTCCACGTCCCGTTCGGGCTCCTCGCCGGCGGGCCGCCGGTCCACCTCGGGCTCCCGCTCGATCTCCTGCTCCGGCTCGGGCGGGCGCTGGTCTGGGCCCGCCTGGCGGGTCGGACGGCCGCGCCGGCTGCGGGTCGGCGGGATGTCCACACCTTCCAGCCGGTCGTAGTAGAGGAACTCGTCGCAGGCCGGCGGAAGCAGCGCCGACGTGGACCCCTCGACCCCGACCCCGATGACCCGCTTGTTCAGCTCGCGCAGCTTGTGCACCAGCGGCGTGAAGTCGCTGTCGCCGCTGCAGATCACGAACGTGGAGATGTAGTCGCGCTCGAACGCCAACTCGATCGCGTCGACGGCCATCTTGATGTCCGCGGCGTTCTTGCGGGACGCCCCCATCCGCTGCGGGATCTCGATCAGCTCGACGTGGGACCGGGTGAGCATCCGGCGGTCCTCGTCGAAGTAGGACCAGTCGGCGTACGCCCGTCGGACGACCACCCGACCTCGTTCGGCCAGCGCGTCGGCGATGGGCCGGAAGTCGAAGGCCGCGCCGCCACGGTGGTCGCGCGCGCCCAGTGCGAGGTTCTCGTAGTCGAGGAACAGGGCGATCCGGTCTTCTTGATCCACGCGGATCAGCCTACGCCGGGGGTGAGCTGGCTGGTGGCAGCCGACGCACGACATCCCAACTCGACGATCGTCCATTTCTTGCGGGCTGATTGTCGCTTCTTTTCGCTGTTCGATTGCGGTCTTGCAGCGCGGCGTTCGGTGCTGGCATCATGACGATCAATGTCGGGCGTCGGGGGCGCCGGGCGGACCTCCCACCACCACCCACTGAGGAGGGTCACCGATGTTTCGTGCCATCATGCCGGCGCGAGGACGCCCCGGCCGGCCGACGGCCACCGCGGCAGCGCTCGCGGCCGGCCTCACCGTGCTGGTCCTCGGCCCCACCGTGGCCGTCGCCGGCCCACCCGCGTCCTCCGGCGCGGCACCGGTGGTCACCCGGGCCGCACTCGACCCGGCGTTGGTCGCCGGACGCGGCGCGGACGTCGACTTCGTCGAGCAGGAAGCGGAGAACGCGCGCACCACCGGCGAGATCATCGGGCCCGACCGATCCGCCTACACGCTGCCCTCCGAGGCCTCCGGCCGCCGGGCCGTCCGGCTCACCCCCGGCGAGCACGTCGAGTTCGTCCTGCCCAGCGCGGCGAACGGGATCACCGTGCGGTACAGCATCCCCGACGCGCCACAGGGCGGCGGGATCACCGCGCCGCTGCGGGTCGCGGTCAACGGCAAGCACCTGCGCACCATGACGCTGACGTCGCAGTACTCGTGGCTCTACAACCAGTACCCGTTCTCCAACGACCCCCGGGCCGGGCTGCTGCACCCGGACTGGTGGATCACCGAGTGCCAGTGCGTGCCGTCGGCCACCACCCCGTACCCGAGCATCAGCACACCGTTCAGGCCCACCCACTTCTACGACGAGCAGCGGCTCCTGCTCGGGCGCACCTACCGGGCCGGTGACAGGATCCGCCTCACCGCGCCGCCCGGCAGCGCCGCCGCCTGGACCGTCATCGACCTGCTCGACTCCGAGCAGGTCGCGCCGCCACGGGTCCGACTGCTCGCGGCGAACGTGCTCGCCTTCGGTGCCGACCCCACCGGTCGGCGGGACTCCGCCGACGCCCTGGACCGGGCCATCGCCTTCGCTCGACGCACCCACCTGAAGGTGTACGTCCCGCCGGGCACCTACCAGGTCAACCGGCACGTCATCGTCGACGACGTGACCATCGAGGGCGCCGGCAACTGGTACACCATCATCAAGGGCCGCGAAGTCGCCCTGCCGAAGCCCGCACCGGACGGCTCGGTGCACACCGGCGTCGGGTTCTACGGCCGGGACGCCGCCGACGGCGGCAGCCGCAACGTCCACCTCTCGGGCTTCGCCATCGAGGGAGACGTCCGGGAGCGCATCGACACCGACCAGGTCAACGCCATCGGCGGCGCGATGAGCAACTCGACCATCGACGGGCTCCACGTGCGGCACACCAAGGCGGGCCTGTGGTTCGACGGGCCGATGAGCAACGTCCGGGTCACCAACAACATCATCGTCGACCAGATCGCCGACGCGCTCAACTTCCACACCGGCGTGACCGACTCCCTGGTGTCGCACAACTTCGTCCGCAACACCGGCGACGACGGCCTGGCGATGTGGTCGGAGAAGACGGCCAACGCGCGGAACACGTTCGACCACAACACCGTGCAGTCACCGACCCTGGCCAACGGCATCGCCATCTACGGCGGCACGGACACCACCGTCTCGCACAACCTCATCGCCGACCCCGTCCGCGAGGGCAGCGGCCTGCACGCCGGGGCCCGCTTCGGCGCGGAACCGTTCACCGGGCACCTGCGGTTCACCAACAACACCACAGCCCGCGCGGGCACCTACGAGTTGAACTGGAACATCGGGCTGGGCGCGATCTGGATCTTCGCGCTGGACCGGAGCATCGACGCCGCCGTCGAGGTGACCGGCGACGCGTACCTCGACAACACCTACAACGCGATCATGCTGGTCAGCGACTGGCCGGTGAAGGACCTCTACTCGATCTCCAACGTGCGGTTCCGGGACATCCGGGTCGACGGCACCGGCACCTCGGTGGTCAGCGCCCGCTCGGCAGGGTCCGCCTCGTTCGCCAACGTGGACGCCCGCAACGTGGGCGCGGTCGGGGTCAACAACTGCGGTTCGTTCCACTTCACCCCGGCCGGTTCGGAGTTCACCCTGACCGACCTCGGCGGTAACGACGGCGGGTGGCTCGCCCCGTGGCTGCTGCCCAACACCATCACCTGCGACGACCGGCCACCCGTGTCGCCGCCCCCGCCTCCGGCGCGGTGGTGAACGCGGTGGGCGGCCCGAGGAGTCGGGCCGCCCACCGCATTCGCACAGCAGGTTCAGAGCGTTTTCGCGTACGCCAACGGCACAGTCGTCGGCTGCCCGTTCCAGCTGCCGCTCAGGGTGGCGCCGGCGCCCCCGACGGCCCCGGCGTCGGGTCGGCGGACGACGACCAGTTCGACCGAGTCGGTGCCGATGATGGTGACGTCCCCGTCGACCACCCGTCGGACAGCGCCGGCCGGGGGCACGTCAGCGGCACCGGTGCCGCTGACGACAACCGTCATCGTCGGCTTGCGTACCTCGCGCCGGCCGTCCACCTCGAAGTACTCCTCCGCCTGGCCACCGCCGGCGAGGATCGCGTGGGCGAGCGCGGCGGCGTACACCGGGTCGGCGCAGCCGTCGTACACCCAGCGTCGGCCGAGCACCGAGTGCTCGACGGTGCCGATCAGCCAGCCGTCGGCACCGTCTAGTGGCGCGGCACGGTAGGTCAGCGGGACCTGATGGACCGGCCCGTCCGCGGTGCCCACCAGCATCGTCTCGATGCCGACCTCGCCGGCCGGGTCGTCGAAGCGGTACGCGCCCCGGCTCACCACGTCGACGCCGGCCGGACCAGCGAACCAGGGTCGGCCGGGCAGCCAGGCCGCCAGGAGTTCAAGCTTCGTGGGGCGCAGGGTCGCCCGGTGCAGCAGTGCCATGACGGCAGCCTAGTCAGAGGCCGGTGCAGGGGTTACCGCCCACCGTGCAGGCCTCCGGTCCCCTGGCCTTCGGCCGGTTGTCGCGTACGTCGAAGCGGAACGTCTGCGACCCTCCGGCCGGCACGGCCGCCCCGGTGAAGGTGATCGCCTGCCCGTCCTGACGCCATTTCGCACCGTCGACGTCGTCCACCGTGCTGCCTTCGGCGAGCTTGATCACCACGACCCAGTCCCCCACCGGTACTTCGGCCGGGTTGCCGACCACCACTTCGCCCGTGTAGCCGAACAGTCGGCTGGAGTCGGTGCCGTAGCGGGCGGTCAGCGGCGGCGGGGGCGGTGGCGCCGACGTGGGGGTACGCGACGGCTGCACCGGCACGCTCCGACTCGGGCGGGCCGTCGCCGACGCGGTCGTGCGCGAGGGGCGCACCGAGGGCGTCGCCCGCGACGTGGCGGTGGGCGCGGCGGATGCCCCGGACGGCGACGGCGACAGCGACGGCGTCGAGGACGGCGCGGCGCTCCCGTTCGAGTCGGCCGGCAACCCCACCCACGCCGCCGCTCCTCCGACGACCACCACCCCGCCCAGTAGCGCGGCCAGTTGGTGGCGGCGCCGACGAGCGCGGGCGGGCCCGCGCTCGCCGACCAGCGGCAGCTCGGCGGTCATCCCGCTGTCGCCGCGCCGCAGGTCGACCTGCTGGAAGGCGAGCCAGTCCAGAATGGCCGGCAGTCGCACCGTCAGCGACTGCCGGAGCTGCTGCTCACGTGGTTCGTGCTGCTCCGCGGACCACGCGCCGTGGGTCGTGACCTCCCGTACCTCCAGCCGGCAGCCCTGCTTGGTGGGCGTGACCGCGCAGGTGAGCTCGCTGAGCCGGCCAGCCTCGTCACAGGCCAGCACGAGGAGTTCCGGCACCTGCCGCTCGGTCACCTCGATCTCGACGTCGGCCTCGAAGCCGGGCAGCCCGGCCGTGTGCAGCAGCAGTCGGTCCGGTACGCCCTGGACCGTCTCGGCCTCGGCGAACCACCGGCCGAGCAACGCCCGATCGGTTAATGCGAGCCAGACCCGGGTGGGTGGGTGGGACAGGTCGACCTGCGCGCCGATCTCGATCACGGCGCGACTCTACGGGTTCCGCTGCCGGCCATGACGCCGCCGGTCAGCCCCAGCGGGTCGACCGCTCGACCGCCGCTGCCAGCGCCGCCCGGGCGCCGGCACTCACCTCGGCGACCACCTCGGCCGCCGACAGGTCCCGGGCGAGGGGGTGTGCCTGCCCGGCCCACAGGTTCGCGACCGAGGTGTCCCCGTCGCGCCGGGCGGCCGCGAGCAGCGGACGCGTCAGGTGCAGCACCTGGGGGTAGCCGGCCGGCGCCGCCGCGTCGTGCTGGCGCAGGAAGTCGTTGGCCACGCCCCGGGCCCGCTTGCCGGTGTACGACCGGGTCAACGCAGTCGGCGCGGCACTCGCCACCACCGCCCGGTGCATCGGCGAGCTGCCCGCCTCCGGGCAGCGCAGGAAGGCCGTGCCGAGCTGCGCGGCGGCCGCACCAGCGGCCAGCACGGCGGCCACCGCGGGGCCGTCGACGAGGCCGCCGGCGGCCACCAGCGGGCGGTCGCAGTGGGCGGCGGCCAGTCGGAGCAACGGCAACAGCGCGTAGTCGTCGTCGTCCGGGAGGCCGCCGCGGTGCCCACCGGCCTCGGTGCCCTGCACCACCACCGCGTCCACGCCCAGGTCGACGGCGACGCTCACGGCCTCCGGGCGGGTGACCGTGGCCCACACCTCGGTGCCCCGCTCGCGCAGGGCGGCCACCGCTGCCCGTTCGGGCAGCCCGAACACGAAGGACACGACCGGGACCGGGTCCGCGAGCAGCGCGGCCAACTTCTCCGGGTACGCGTCGTCGCCGCCCACCGGCTCGCCCAGGCTCACCCCACGCGCGGCGGCCTGCGGGGCGAGCCGTTCGGCGTACGCCTGGATGGCGGCCTCGTCGACCGAGCCGGGGTCGGGCAGGAAGACGTTGACGCCGAACGGCCGGTCGGTACGCGCGCGGACCTCGGCGACGTCGGCGGTCAACCGCTCGGTGTCGATCATCCCGGCGGCCAGGAAGCCCAGACCACCGGCCGCGGAGACGGCTGCCGCGAGCGCTGGCGTGGACGGGCCGCCCGCCATCGGGGCGGCGATGATCGGGTGACGCAGCGTGGACAGCACGGACATCCACTCATCCTGCCGCACCGCTGGTGTTCGCTCACCGGCGCGCCGTGTGCCTCCACCACAGCACACCGCCCAGGCCGACCAGTGCCAGCAGGGTTCCGACGCCGGCCACCAGTGGCCAGGTCCGGTCGCCCGCGCCGCCAGCCTCCTCGGCGGCGGGGCGGGCTGACGTGGAGGCGACCGGGCCGTCGGACCCCGTCGGGCCCGCAGCGGCGGCCATCGCGTCGGGAACCGGGTAGCGCAGGACCGTCGGACGGGTGCCCGGCGGCTGGTCGGCGGATTCGGAGACGGTGAGCAACGAGCGGCCGTCGCGGCTGTAGGTGATCGACTCACCCTGGGGCTCATCCGGCAACGGGGTGATCCGCGGGGTGCCGGAGGTCAGCGCGGTGACCACATCGCCGGCGGGCACGTCGTACTCGAAGGCGTCGGCGTAGCTGCGCAACACCACCCGACGCCCGTCCGGGGCGCTCGCCGCGCCGGTGACCACACCACGTCCGAGGAACGAGAACGGGTTGCTGGTGCTGGTCCTCGGAAGGGTCACCTGGCCGACCGAGGCCATCGGCGTCGTCGCGCCGGGCCGCAGCGCGGTGGTCGGCGCGTACAGGGTGACGGTGCCGCTGCCGCCCTTGGTGATGACCAACGGCCGGTCGTCCGCGTCGAGCAGCAATGCTTCCGCGTCGTGCGGACCGTCCGGGTACGTCATCCGGTGCAGCACCGGCTTGGCCGCCCCCGGTGCGAGCCGCCAGATGGCGATCGTGGGTCGGGAGTGGTCGTTGTCGCCGGTGTCGCCGACCCAGACGGTGCCATCCCGGGCGATGGCCAGGTCCTCGGTGTCACGGGGCCGGGACGGGTAGGCGACCGACCGGACCACCGCGCAGCGCTCGTCGAGGAAGAAGATCCGGCGGCGAGCCTCGTCGTCGGCACCGTCGTTGATCACCACGTACCCGTCGTCGGTGGCGACCATGCCGGAGATCTCGCGGAGCCGGTCGTCGCGCACCTGGCACACCGGCGTCCCCGCCGCCGCCGTCCCCGCCGCCGCGCTCGCTGTCGGCAGCACCGCCGGTGTCAGCGCCCCGGCGAGCACGGCAGCCAGCGCTGCCCCCGCACGGGAACACCGCGCCCAGGTCAACCGCCCGCGTACCCGCATCGCCCACCCTCCTCGTCGCGGCCGTGACCCGGCCACCCGCCCATCCTGGCCGATCCCGGTCGCCGGCGATGGTCATCGCGGGTACCCGCCCGCGCCCCTTGTCGATGTACTGTCACCCAGCTTGATCTTCAGTCTGAAGGGTGACAATGCCCGTGACCGACATGTCCGTGGCCCGCCGGTTCGGGCGGCCGCTGCGCCGCCTCGGCCGTCCGGCCGGTGGTGCCGCCGTCGCCTGGGTGCCGCTCGCCGCGGTCATCTGTGGCCTCTTCACCGGCGCGTTGGCCAGCCGGGCCGCCTGGGAGACCTCCCGACCGCAACCCGACCGGGCCGAGGCCGCCGCGATCCTGGCCGAGGTGTTTCCCGGGCACGACCTCGGCGACATCGACGTCCCGCCCGCACTCTTCGTCGTCTACGGTCACGCGCTGCGCCTGAAAACCGTCAAGACCCTGGTGTTCGGTGACGGTGGTGAATATCAGGAGAGCGCCACCGGTGCCGCCGCCTTCGGCGCGCCACCGGTGCCCGCCGAGCAGATCGTCGCGGTGGCCCGGGAACGCCTGACCGGTGCCGGCTGGCGGGTGTACGACCCGCAGGTGACCGAGGGCATCACCTGCGACGACAAGGTGTGCGCCACACCACGGGCGATCACCCACAGCGAGCTGGTCGCCCGACGGGGCGACACCGTCCTGAACGCCTCGATCTCCAACCAGGCCGCCGCCGACGCCACCTACCTGTCGGTCGAGCTGCACCGCGCGCCACCGCCGGCGGTGGTCCCCGCCGGGGTGCTCGGCACGCTGCTGGGCGCGGTCGCGGGTTGGGTGGTCTTCGGCTGGACCAGCCGACGCGTCGAGGAACGCCGGCGGCGCGGCACGGTGAACGTCCTGTTCGGTGTGGCCGTGGTGCTGTGGTGGCTGCCGGTGCTGCTGGCCGCACCGCAGCTACTGTGGCACCAGCTGGGCGAGCCGCACCCGGCCTGGCACCCGTTCTGGGAGTGGCTGGGCCAGCCAGCGGTCTCGCTGCTCTTCCTGGTCGGCGCGGGGTGTGCGCTGCTGGCGCTGGGGCTGGCCGCCGGGGCCCGCCGGGACACCACGGTCGAGGCGCCGGTCGACTGACCACCGTTGGGCGGCCGTCGGCGGGTCACGGGCCGCCCAGGGCCGGTCCCGCCGGGGTACGGCGTGGACCGGCCGGGCGTCCGTTACTGGTTGGACCAGCGCTGGGCGGCGCTGCCGTTGCACGTCCAGAGCTGCACGGTCGTGCCGTTGGCCGTGCCGGCGGAGGTCACGCTCACGCACTTGCCGGCGGAGGTGAGCACGATCGTCCCGTCCGAGCGGAAGGTGAAGCGCTGCGCGGCGGTGCCGTTGCACGTCCAGATCTGCACCCTGGTGCCGTCGGCGCTGGCCGCGCCGTTCACGTCCAGACAACGGTCGCCGTAGACCCGCAGTTCCCCGCCGGCGGTACGGGTCCAGCGCTGGTTGGTGCCGCCGTGGCAGTCCCAGATGATGGCGGGGGCGCCGGCGGTGGTGCTGGCGCCGGAGACGTCCAGGCAACGCCCGGAGTTCGGGTTACGCAGGCCGACCGGCGTTCCCACCGGCGGCCCGCTCGGTGGGACCAGGCTGCCGGGCACCGACCGCAACGCGTCGTACCAGCGGGCGGCCATCTTGTCGTACCCGCCGGCGTTGGGGTGCACCCCGTCGGCGAGGTCTGTGGTCCCGAGCGCGGCGTGGATGTCGACCAGGTGCACCCGGCTGCCCTTCTGCGCCACGATGCCGGGAATCGCCGCGTTGTACGCCCGCACCCGGGCCTCCAGGTTCGGGTCGGATTCCGGGGTGATGGTGGCGACGAAGAGCTCGGCCTCCGGCGCGGTCGATCTGATCCTGTCGATCAGGGCGGAGAGCCGGGCCGGCGCGTTGGGCAGGTCGTAGTTCTGGTTCATGTCGTTGGTGCCGATGTGCAGCAGCACCGTACGCGGGGTGGTGGCCCGCAACCAGCCGACGACGTTGGCGTCGAGTTGGTCGATGCGCCAGCCCGAGTGCCCCTCGTGATCGTGGTCGCCGAGGCTGGCCGGCCCGTTGAACCCCGAGCCGACGAAGTCGACGGTGTAGCCGCCACCGGCCAGCCGCTGCCACAGGTTGATCCGGTACCCGCCGGGCACGTTGAACCCGTCGGTGATCGAGTCACCGAGAGGCATCACCCGTACCCCGCCGTTCGACTCGGCCTGGGCGGGCGCGACCTGAGCCAGCGCCAGCACGGCGCCGAGGACCAGGCCGAAGCCTCCGGCGGCGGCCCGTCGTGCGTTCCATCGCATGGTTGATTCCTCTCCTCGGAGGTCGTCCGGGGATCTCGGTGGCTCGCCGTCCGCCGAAAACGACGACCACACCCGGGCGCATCCATTGATGCTTGACGATTGCCTTGGTGGCCCGGACCCTGGACGGCACGGGCGGGAGCCGAACGCCGCGCTGGCTGCGCCGAACGGTCCCGGGACCCACCCGCCCTGCGCCCACCGCCACCCCGGCGGCAGGGTTCACCCGTCGCCGGCGCCGATTGCCCACTCCTGCCTACTCGACAACCCCGGATGCCGGCTCTCTCCAGGCGTGTCGACGGCGGCGCCGGGTAGGCAGCGGCCCGGCGGCATGTCGACACCCGCCGGGCAGGAGGCTCCGATGAACACGTACCGGGACGAGCAGGGCGATACGTTTCCTCCTCCGGAGGCCGATGCCCTGGAGCAACGGCAGAACGCCGTCGACTACGGGCCACCGGACCGGGTGTCGGGTGACGTCGACCCCGAAGCGTCCGAGGCGGACCTGGCCGAACAGGGCGCACTGCCGGGGGGCACGCTCGACGACGCGACGCCACTCCCGGCTGACGCCAACCCGGCGGACGCCCTCGAACAGCGCCAGGAGATCCCCACCCGCGACGAGGGTCGCCGCACCTGACAGCTCAGCCGGCAATGCCCGCCCAGCCGGCTCAGCCGGCAATGCGGTTCCGGTCCGGTCCGGTCCGGTCCGGTCCGGCGCATGATCGACTCCATATCGCCGATGTTGCGGTGTCCGGCAGCTCGGATAGCGCAACGTCGCCGATATGGAGTCGATCACGACCGCTGACTTGCCGGACCGCACGCCGCACGCCACACGCCGGACGCGCACCCGACCTGCCAGCTCAGCCGGCGATACCGTTCAACCGGCTCAGCCGGCGATACCGCTCAGCCGGCTCAGCCGGCGATACCGTTCAACCGGCTCAGCCGGCGACGACCTGCCACAGCAGGAACGCGTTGAGCGCGACCACCAGCACGGCCACCAGGGACGCGGCAGCGGTGGTGAGCGGATGGTTGACCAGGTTGCCCATCAGGTCGCGACGGCGGGTGAAGGCGACCACCGGGATCAGCGCGAACGGGATGCCGAAGCTGAGGATGACCTGGGACAGCACCAGGGCGCGCGTCGGGTCGAGGCCGATGGCGAGCACGGCCAACGCGGGCAGCAGGGTGACCAGCCGGCGCAGCAGCAGCGGAACTCGCCGCCGCAGGAAGCCCTGCATGATCACCTCGCCGGCGTAGGTGCCGACGCTCGTGGAGGCGAGCCCGGAGACCAGCAGGGCGACGGCGAACCCGAACGCCGCGGCGGTGCCGATGGTCTGGCCGAGCCCGGCGTGCACCCCCTCCAGGCTGTCCGCGCCGCCCGGTCCGCCGCCCCGGAAGCTCGCGGCGGCGATCAGCAGCATGGCGAGGTTGACCGCGCCGGCCGCGCTCAGGGCGAGCAGGACGTCGGTGCGCTGGCCGCGGAACAAGATCCGACGCTCGGAGTCGTCGGCGGCGGGGATGCGGTCGCGGGTGAGGGCGGAGTGCACGTAGATGACGTGCGGCATGACGGTGGCGCCCAGAATGCCGGCGGCCAGCAGCACGCTGTCCGTGCCCTGGAGCCGAGGAACCAGACCGGCCATCGCGGAGCCGGGATCGGAGCCGGAGGCGAGCAGGTTGGCGGCGAAGGCCAGGACGATCACGCCGAGCAGTACGGCGATGGTGATCTCGAAGGCCCGGTACCCACGCGAGCGCAGCGCGAGCACGGCGAACGCGGCCGTACCGATGATGATCCCGCCGGGCAGCAGGGGGATGCCGAAGAGCAGGTACAGGGCGACCGCGCCACCGATCACCTCGGCCAGGTCGGTGGCCATGGCGACCAGCTCGGCCTGCACCCACATCAGCCGGTTCACCGGCCGGGGCAGGCGCTCCCGGCACAGCTCGGGCAGGCTGCGCCCGGTGGCCAGCCCCAGCTTCGCGGTGAGCGTCTGCACCAGCATCGCCATCAGGTTGGCGACCACCACGACCCAGACCAGCAGGTAGCCGTAGCGGGCGCCGGCTGCGGAGTTGGTGGCGAAGTTGCCGGGGTCGACGTAGGCGACGGCGGCGACGAACGCCGGGCCGAGCAGGATCAGCCGCCCGCGGACCCGGCCTCGGGCGCGGGCCACCTGTAGTGGAGTCGCTCTCGACGTCGTCAGTTCGTTGGTGACCATCGAAGACCTCCCCGGCCCGCACGGATCGCGTGCCCGTCCTTTCCCGCCGGGCTGACCCGTCGGTGCCAACCTCTGGCCCTCCGGTGCCACCACGGCCGCCGCGCCGGGTCGACCACGCCGCGTCGCGCTTGACAGCAGCCGGGCGACCGATGAAGCTGTCTATTAGTCCTACTGTCGTAGGACAACAGGAAGGATCATCACGAGTGATCGAGTTCGTGCTGGACAGCCGGTCGAAGGTGAACACCTACATGCAGCTCGTGCAGCAGGTGAAACAGGCGCTGCGGGTCGGCCTGCTGACGCCGGGCGACCAACTGCCGAAGGTCCGGGATGTCGCGCAGTCACTGGCGATCAACCCGAACACGGTGCTGAAGGCGTACCGGGAGTTGGAGATCGAGGGTCTGGTCGGCGGCCGACCCGGGGTGGGCACGTTCGTCCAGCGCACCCTGGCTGGCGCGTCCCTGCCCAACCAGGCCGAGCTGCGCGACGACCTGGTCGCCTGGTTGCACCGGGCTCAGACCGCGGGCCTCACGGCCGAGGACGTCATCGCCCTGGTGGAGACCACGCTGCGGGCCACCCTGGCCGACGACGCCCCGCAGAAGGAGCCCGCCTGAGTGAGCGCAGCGAGCAAATCACCAAGCACAGGAGCGAGGGCGGCGCCGCCGCCGGGACGAGAGGACAGAGGATGGACATGGTCTTAGAGGCAGACCGGCTGGGCAAGCGGTACGGCAGCACCTGGGCGCTGCGGGACTGCTCGCTGCACCTGCCGGCCGGCCGGATCGCCGCACTGGTCGGGCCGAACGGCGCGGGCAAGAGCACGCTGCTGCACCTGGCCGTCGGGCTGCTCAAGCCCGACGCGGGCGCGGTCCGGGTGTTCGGCAGATCGCCGTACGGCGACACGGAGGGCCTGGCCGACATCGGCTTCGTCGCGCAGGACACCCCGCTGTACCGGGACTTCACCGCAGCCGAGCTGGTGATCACCGGTGGCAAGCTGAACAAGCGGTGGGACGCCGCGCTGGCCCGCACCCGGTTGGCTCAGCTCGGCATACCGCCGGATCGGCCGGTCGGCAAGCTTTCCGGCGGGCAACGGGCCCAGGTGGCGCTCGCCCTCGCGCTGGCCAAGCAGCCCCGGCTGCTGCTGCTCGACGAGCCGGTCGCCAGCCTCGACCCCCTCGCCCGACGGGAGTTCCTCCAGTCGCTGATGGGCAGCGTCGCGGAATCAGGCACCACAGTCCTGCTCTCCTCACACCTGCTGGCCGACCTGGAACGCGTCTGCGACTACCTGATCGTGCTCAACGCCTCCCAGGTGCAGCTCACCGGCGCGGTCGACGACCTGGTCGCCGAGCACCGCCAACTGGTCGGCCCCCGGCACGACGGCGGCGTTGTCGGGGGCGTCGCCGCCGTGGTCCGGGCCAGCCACACCGACCGGCAGTCCACCCTGCTGGTCCGCACCGACGGGCCAGTCACCGATCCCGCCTGGACGGTGCGCGAGGTCAGCCTGGAGGACGTCGTCCTGGCCTACCTGGCCGATGGCAACACGCAGACCAAGCACAGCGAGTGGGGGGTGCCGGCATGATCTGGCTGACCTGGCGGCAACACCGCAAGCAAGCGTTCTACACCCTGCTGGGGTTCGTGGTGCTCGCCGCCGTGCTGGTGCCGATCGGCCTGTCGATGCGGAGCACCTTCGCCGACCTCGGGCTGGCGGACTGCGCCCGTCAACTGAGCGGCACGAACGTGACCGACGCGGACCGGCAGGCCTGCGACGCGGGCTTCCACCGCTTCACCAACCAGTACGGCAGCCTGAACCTGGTGGCCGTCCTGCTGATCACCCTGCCGGTGCTGGTCGGCCTGTTCTGGGGCGCCCCGCTGGTCGCCCGCGAGGTGGAGCAGGGCACACACCGCTTCGTCTGGACCCAGGGTGTCGGCCGGAACCGGTGGGCCCTGGTGAAGTTCGGACTGGTTGGCGCGTCCGTGCTGGTCCTCGCGATCGGCTATGGGCTGGGCATGTCGTGGTGGGTCGACCCGCTCACCCAGGCCGCATTCGAGGGCCGGCTGGGCATGATCGTCTTCGACCTGCAGGGCATCGTCCCGATCGGTTACACCCTCTTCGCCGTGGCGCTCGGCATCTTTGCCGGCACGGTGTGGAAGCGGATGCTGCCCGCCATGGGCATCACCCTCGCCGGGTTCATCGGTGTCCGAGCGGCGGTGGAGATCCTGGCTCGGCCGCACTACCAGCCGGCCCGCACCCAGACCTTCCCGATCGAGGGGGAAGGGCCACCGGAGATCAACCGGGGGGACTGGATCCTCACCCAGGGCGTCCGGAACCCCGACGGGACGATGATCGCGGAGGACACCCGGATCCAGTGCCCGCCAGGCGGCAAGGGGCCGGACGGTCGGGCCTGCGGGGCGGAACTCGGCATCGAGCCGGGCGCGTACAACTGGCAGCTTTACCAGCCGGCGGACCGGTTCTGGCTGTTCCAGGGGATCGAGACGGGCATCTTCGTCGCCCTGGCCCTGCTGTTGCTCTACCTAGCGGTGCGTCGGGTCCGTCGGATCGCCTAGCTGGGCGACGGGTGCTCGTCGGGGAGCGGGGGCCTCGGCGATCACCCGTCAGCGCAGACCCTCGACGGTCAGCGACAGCCAGGACGCGAGGTCGTGCAGCTCGTCGTGCACGGCCCGGGTCACCTCCGGGGTGAAGGGCACGTCCTCGTGGATGGCGTGCACGGTGAGCGTGCCGCGCCGGCGCTCGGCCGTGGCGTCCACCTTTCCGACCAGCCGGTCGCCGTGCAGGATCGGCAACGCGAAGTAGCCCCACCGTCGACTCGCCTTGGGCTTGTACATCTCCAGCACGTACTCGTACTCGAAGAGGTCAGCGAGGCGGACCCGGTCGTGCACCAGCCGGTCGAACGGCGACAACAGCGCCGTACGCCCGGTGAAGGGCTGCCCGAGCGCGACCGGGTCCACCCGCCACTCCCCCGCGATGCCCTCGATCACCGCTGGCTCGCCGGCGTCGCCGACCTCGGCCGGCTCGCCGGGAACGACCACCGCCTTCTCTCGAGCGATGCCCAGCGCCCGCAGCCGTCGCTCGTTGCGGAGCCTGCGCGCCTGCTCCAGCTCGACGACGGGGACGCCGGCCGGGTAGACCCGCTCGGCCACGTCCCAGAGCCGCTGTCGGCCCTGTCGGCCGGCGATCGCGACCTCGCCCCGCAGGACCAGGAACTCCAGCATCTGGGTGACGTTGCGGTTGTTGGTCCAGCCGGACGACGGCCAGGGCACGGCGCTCGTGTCCGGGATGTCGCGGGAGAGCAGCGGACCGGAACGGCCGAGCAGGTCGAGCACGTCTCGCCGGAACGAGTCGTTGGCGCGCAGCCACTCGCGGTGGCGCTCATGACCCGGCGACGCCGCCATCGCCGCGAGGAAGAGCCCCAGATCGGCCATCGGTCGCACCATCGCCTGGTGCTCGAAGAGCGTCCGGTCCCGTTCGAGGGCCTCCCGCATCTGCGTGGGCTGGTACGACGAGCCGAGCCGGCTCCAGCAGACGAGGTCGGCGCTGGGCGCGACGGCGGCGGTCGGGTCGATCTGCACCAGCGTCAGCTGACGCACCACCGTGAGCAGGCCGGCGGGTCGGGGGTCGGCGAGCAACTGGGCGCGGACGGCGATTCGTCGTGCCTGCACGCGATCGAGTTGGTGGGGAACCACGCCGCCGAGCCTAACGGCGACGACCGACATCACGCGTCAGCCACCTGTCGGCGGGGACGGCATCCGCGGTGGCCGGCTCGCCGCCCGGCTCGCCGCTGGTGACCTGGACGCCGCGCCGCCGCCGGGGGCGGACACCGACGGCAGCGGCGGCTACGCGGGCTCGGCGGTCCTGACCTGGCCCGCGACGCCGACGTTGAGCGGGTCGGCCAGGAGTTTGTCAAAGGCCAACTCGGCGGCGCCGATCAGGACGGCGTCGCGGCCGAGTGCCGCCGCGCGCAGCCGCAGATGCTCGCGGGAGGCTGGCAGTGGCATGGTGTCCAACCGCTTCCGGACGACGTCCGCTCCGGCGGTGAAGATGTCGCGAAGCGATCCACCGAACACCACGGCGTCCGGGTTGACCACGTTGACCAGGTTGGCCACGCCGAAGCCCAGCCAGTCGGCGACCCGCTCGACCGCCTCCCGGGCGGTCGGGTCACCGTCGGCCGCCGCGCGCAGCACCTCGGCGACCGCCGGGCGGTCGCCGGGATCCCGGCCCGCGTGCCGCAGCAACGCGGCTTCGCCGATCTCGGTCTCCCAGCAGCCACGCGAGCCGCAGCCGCAGGGCAGGCCATTCGGGTTGACGACCATGTGGCCGACCTTGCCGCTGTGGCCCCGGTGGCCGATCATCAGTCGGCCACCCACGATGATGCCCGCGCTGATGCCGACGTCGCCGTGCAGGTAGATGACGTCGTCGATGCCCACCGCCACGCCTCGGACGTGCTCGGCCAGACCGGCGATGTCGGCGAGGTCACCGGCCACGAAGCCGGGGCCGGCGCTGAACTCCGCCTCGAGCGCGGTGCCGAGCGTCTCGTCGACGCTGGCGATGCGAATCCTGCCGTCCGGGTCACGGGTGGTGTCGGTGACCGCGACTGCGCCGCCGACCAGCAGCGCGTCCGCGGCCACGGACCGTTCCATGTCCCGAACCAGGTCGGCGAGCGGCCCGACGGCGTCACCCGCCGCCATGCCACTGGGTCGGGCGACCTCACGCAGGTCGAGGATGCGCCCACCGAGACCGACCCGGGCGGCACGCAGCCGGTCCGCGTCGATGCTCAGAGCGTGTGCGTAGACCCGGTCGGAGCGGGGACTGACCACCAGGGACGGGCGACCGGCGCGGCGCGCGGTGGTCGGTGCCTCCTCGGTGACCAGGCCGCTGGCGACCAGCTCGGCCGCGAGAGCGCCAATGGTGCTGCGGTTGAGGCCGAGTCGGCTGGTCAGCTCGGCCCTGGACGTCGGCCCGTTCAGGTGGACGTAGCGCAGTACGGCGCCGAGGTTCTGCCGCCGGATCTCCTCCTGGCTGGCACCGGGGACCGCCGGCAGCGGGGATTCGGTGTTGCGGCCGACGCCGGCTGGCCTGGACCGGAGGGGTGTCGCCACGGTCAGACCTCCTTCCGGGTCGGGTGGTGCGGGGGTGCCAGGACGACGATGGGTCCCGGTAGAGGAGACCCGGGACCCATCGGCGTTGTTGCCTACCGTGCGGTGATTACTTGGTGAGCGGCGCGAGCTTCGGGTCGTTCGCGTACGCCTCAACCACGTTCGCCTTGGTGACGGCGACCGGCGGGAGGAGGAACGTGTCGACGACCTTGCTGCCGTTGTTGTAGGACTTGGTGTCGTTCACCTGCGGGGCGTTACCGGCCTGGAGAGCCTTGACCATGTTGATGGTCTCCTTCACCAGGTTGCGGGTGTCCTTGTTGATCGTCATGTACTGCTCGCCAGCAACGATCGACTTGACCGACTCGACCTCGGAGTCCTGACCGGTGACGACCGGGGTCGGCTTGCCAGCGCCCTTGACCGAGGTCAGGATCGCGCGGGCCAGCGTGTCGTTCGGGGAGAGGACGCCGTCCAGCTCCTTGCTGCCGTAGGTCGAGGTCAGCAGCTGGTCCATGCGGGCCTGCGCACCCTCGGCCTTCCAGCCCTGGATGGCGGTCTGCTTGACCTCCTTCTGACCCGAGGCCACGACCACGTTGCCCTTGTCGATCTCCGGCTTGAGCACGCTCATCGCGCCGTCGAAGAAGACACCGGCGTTGTTGTCGTCCGGCGAACCGGAGAACAGCTCGATGTTGTACGGGCCGTTCGGCTTCTTGGCCTTCATGCCGTCCAGCAGGGCCTGGCCCTGGAGCTGGCCGACCTTGAAGTTGTCGAAGGCGACGTAGTAGTCGAGGTCCGGGGTGTTGGTGATCAGCCGGTCGTAGGCGATGACCTTCACGCCGGCCGCGTGGGCGGCCGCGACCTGGGTCGACAGCTGCGCGGCGTCGGTCGCGCCGATCACGATGACCTTGGCGCCCTTGGTCACCATGGAGGTGATCTGGGCCTGCTGGTCGGCGACGGTGGTCGACGCGCCGGCGTACTGCACGTTGCCCTCGAAGCCGGCCTCCTTGAGGCCGTTGGTGAACAGCTCGCCGGCGAGGACCCAGTTCTCCGAGGTCTTGGCCGGGAGGGCCACGCCGATCAGCGAGTTCGCCGCGAAGCCCTTGGCGGCCTCGCCCTTGGTGTCGGAGTCGCCGTCACGGCCGGAGCCGCAACCTGCGAGGGCCAGCATGGCGGCGGCGCTGATGGCGACCACCGACGTGCCGAAGAATTTACGCATGGTGAGGACTTGCCTTTCTGGAAATTAAAACGGGGTGGAGAGGTCGGTGACCGTCAGCCGGACACCGCTGCCTTGGCGGGCTCGCGCTCCGCGTCCGGCGGTGGGACGGGTGAGGCGGGTACGGCGGAGTCGTCGCGGCGGAACGGCCGCATCAGACTTCCGATGATGGAGAACCGCCCCTGGCTCTTGTTGTAGACGTCGATCGCGACGGCCAGCAGCAGGACGAGGCCCTTGATGATCTGGACCTTGTCGGTGCCCACGCCCTGGAGCTGGAGGCCGTTGTTGAGCACGGCCATGACGAGACCACCGACGATCGAGCCGCTGATGGTGCCGATACCACCGGCGACGGCCGCGCCACCGATGAAGACCGCGGCGATGGCGTCCAGTTCCCAGCCGTTGCCGTCTTGCGGTCCGGAGGCCGCCGAACGGGCCACGAAGATCATGCCGGCCAGCGCGGCCAGGACGGACATGTTCATCATGACGAAGAAGTTGACCCGCTTGAGCTTCACGCCGGACAGCTCAGCCGCCCGGGAGTTGCCGCCCACCGCGTAGATGTGCCGGCCGCCGGCCGTGTTGCGGGTGTAGAAGGAGTACGCGATGACCAGAACGAGCAGGATGATGCCGGAGATCGGGAAGCTGGTGCCGACGCGACCGCTGGCGAAGCGCAGCGAGGCGAAGGCGATGACCCCGACCATGATGGCCATCCGCAGGATCGAGACCCACATTGGCGCCGGGTCGGCGTCCATCGCCCGACGGGTGTTGCGGGCCCGGATCTCGCGCCACACCACCGCCACCGCCGCGATCAGACCGAGCAGCAGCGTGGCGTTGTTGTAGCCGGTGTTCGGACCGAACTCGGGCAGGAACCCCGAACCGATCTCCCGGAAGCCCTCCGGCACCGGAATGCTCTGCGCGTTACCGATGAATTGGTTGCCACCGCGGAACAGCAGCATGCCGGCCAGGGTGACGATGAACGCCGGCACCCCGATGTAGGCCACCCAGAACCCCTGCCAGGCGCCGATCACCGCGCCGATGGCGAGGCCGAACACGATGGCAGCGGGCCAGGGCAGATTCCACTCGTTCATCGACTTGGCGACCAGGATGCCCGCGAAGGCGGCGATCGAGCCGACCGACAGGTCGATGTGCCCGGCGACGATCACCATGAGCATGCCGATGGCCAGGATCAGGATGTACGAGTTCTGCTGGAACAGCGCGATCAGGTTGTCCGACCGCAGGGTCAGTCCATCGGTCCAGATCTGGAAGATCAGGACGATCGCCACCAGGGTGAAGATCATCCCGAACTGGCGAGCGTTGGAGGTGGTGCCTCCGAACAGGTTCTTCTGAAGGTCCTTCAATCGGCTCATCGTGTCAGCATCTTCTTCGTCGAGGTCATCTGCTTCATGAGGTTTTCCGGGGTGGCGTCCGCCCGGGCGATCTCGCCCGTGATGGCGCCTTCGAACACGGTGTAGATGCGGTCGCAGAGCCCGATCAGCTCAGGCAACTCCGAGGAGATGACGACGACGCCCTTCCCCTGATCGGCGAGCCGCTGGATGATGCCGTAGATCTCGTACTTGGCACCCACGTCGATGCCGCGCGTCGGCTCGTCGAGGATCAGCAGGTCCGGGTCGGTGAACATCCACTTCGCCAGGACGACCTTCTGCTGGTTGCCGCCGGAGAGCTTCGAGACGCTCTCGTCGACCGTCGGGGCCTTGGTCCGCAACTCCTTGCGGTACGCCTCAGCCGCCTGGTACTCCTCGACCTGGTTCAGGACGCCGTGGTGCGAGATCTTGGACAGCTTGGCGGCCACCGTCGACGACTTGATGTCGTCGAGCAGGTTGAGGCCGATCGCCTTGCGGTCCTCGCTGACGTACGCGAGCCCGTTGTCGATCGCGTCGGCGACCGACTTCAGGACGATCTCCTTGCCGTCCTTGATGATCGTGCCCGACTCGTACACCCCGTAGGAACGGCCGAAGATACTCATGGCCAGCTCCGTACGACCCGCGCCCATCAGGCCGGCGAAGCCGACGATCTCGCCGCGGCGTACCACGAAGCTCTCGTTCTTGCAGACCTGCCGGTCTGCGGAGATCGGGTGTCGGACGTTCCAGTTGCGGACCTCGAAGAAGACGTCACCGATCTTCGGGGTGTGGTCCGGGAACCGACTGTGCAGCTCACGGCCGACCATCCCGCGCACGATCCGGTCCTCGTCGACCCCGTCCGCCTTGACGTCGAGGGTCTCCACGGTCCGGCCGTCGCGCAGGATCGTGATCTGGTCGGCGATCGCCTCGATCTCGTTGAGCTTGTGCGAGATCATGATCGAGGTGATGCCGCGGGAGCGGAAACCGCGCAGCAGGTCCAACAGGTGCCGGGAGTCGGCCTCGTTGAGAGCTGCGGTCGGCTCGTCCAGGATGAGCAGCTTCACGTCCTTGGCGAACGCCTTGGCGATCTCCACGAGCTGCTGCTTGCCGACCCCGATGTCCTTGATCAGGGTGTCCGGGTCCTCCTCCAGACCGACCCGGGCCATCAGGTCCAGCGCCATCCGGTTCGCGGCCTTCCAGTCGATCGCGCCCCGCTTGCGCGGTTCGTTGCCGAGGAAGATGTTCTCGGCGATCGACATACCTGGAATGAGCGCGAGCTCCTGGTGGATGATCACGATTCCGGCGTTCTCGCTCGCCCGGATGTCGGAGAACTTGCTCTCCGACCCCTGGTAGACGATCTGGCCGTCGTAGGTGCCGTGTGGGTAGACCCCGCTGAGCACCTTCATCAGCGTGGACTTGCCCGCACCATTCTCGCCACAGATGGCATGGATCTCGCCGGCGCGAACCACCAGGTTGACGTCGGAGAGGGCCTTGACTCCGGGGAACTCCTTGGTGATGGAGCGCATCTCAAGGAGGATGGGCACGTCGCTCATCGCTCGTACCACCTCGCCAACGTCATCGGTTGCCTCCGGAAGGTTGAACCTTCACTTGGTTTTGTTGTTGACGGCAACGTATTGCGGCCGTGGGGCCATCCGCAAGGCGAGGGACTGTTGAAAATGTAACAATCCGGCAATATCGACGTTGCACAGTGTTCGCCTGTCACAGCTGCCCCCGCAGCCCCTCCCGGGACCTTAACCCGCCCCTGACAACGTTGTCGAACGGCGCCACGACGGCGATCAACTCCGGGTCGCGGCCGACCGGCCTCCCACCAGGCAGGATCCGCCTCGGGCCGGACGAACACGCGCTCGCCCCGTCCTCGTCGTCATCGAGAATTCTTGATCGGAAACCCGCTCCTGTTCCGAACCCAGGACGCCACCTCGGACCTCGACCGGCGGTGTGACCCACGCCTCTGCCAGAGGGACGGATCGACCAGGATCATCTGCCGGCATCAGACGCCCGACGACGGATCACTGCCTCGTCGTCCCATAAGTGCAGATCGCGGGCCCGCGCACCGCGACGCGGACGCCGCCACCGGTCAGTTCGGGTGCAACACCGCCTTGATCAACCCGTTCTCCCGACGGTCGAAGCCGCGGTACAGCTCCGGTGCGTCGGCGAGGGTGCCGTGGTGCGTCACGACCACGCTGGGCCGGGCACGACCCGCGACGACCAGGTCGCGCAGCAGCACGGTGTAGCGGCGGTCGTGGGTACGGCCGAACCGGACCGCGACACCCTTGCTGAACAGCGTCCCCCACGGTGCGACCAGGTCCTCGCGGCTGTCCGCGCCGGGGCCGGGGTGCGGGTCCCGGTCCGGATACACGCCCGCGACCCCGATCGCGCCGGTGGGGTTGACCAGCCGGGCCGCGTCGGAGATGACCTGGCCCGGGCACTCCTGGTCGGGGCGCTCCCGGTCCCGGGCCTGGAACCCGACCGCGTCGATGACCTTGTCGACCCCGCCCAACTTCTCCTCGCCGAGCGGCAGCCCGGCCCGAGCCCGGTCGGCGCGGATCTGCTCGACCGGGTCGCCACGACGGAAGTCGATCGGCACAGCCCCCACCTCGCCCGCCTTGTCGAGCCGGGCGTCGACGCCGTCGACGCAGTAGACGACCCGGGCACCTCGCAGCAGCGCCGAGTAGGCGCCGAGCAGGCCGATGGTGCCCGCGCCGAACACGGCCACCGTGTCACCGGGCCCGACGCCGGCGAGTGTTGCGGCGGCATGCCACCCCGTGACGAACGCGTCGGCGAGCAGCACGAAGTCGTCCTCGTACGCGTCCCCCGGCTCACCGGGCACGGGTACGCAGTTGGCGTCGGCCCACGGCACGCGCAGCAGGTCCGCCTGAGCACCCCGATAGGGGCCCATTCCGGCATAGCCGTACGCCGCGCCCGGCCCTTCGACCCGGGCCCGGAGACAGGCCGCCGAGAGCCCTCGCGCGCACATCACACAGGTCCCGCAGAACAGGTGCGTGGGGATCACCACCCGGGTGCCCGGACGGACGGTCTGCACAGCGCAGCCGACCTCCTGCACCACACCCAGCGGTTCGTGGCCGAGCACGAGCCCGGGTTCGGCGCTGGTCCGTCCGTCGTACATGTGCAGGTCGGTGCCGCACAGCGCGGTGGAGGTGATCCGGACGAGTGCGTCGCTGTCCGCCTCCAGGCTCGCGTCGGGCACCTCCCGCACCGCGACGGTCCGGACGTCCGCGTATACGACCGCTCGCATCCCGGCTCTCCTGTTCGGCGACGAAAGAGGCGGTCTTCCCCCGACTGGGCCGTTCATGCCCCGGCGGGCCCAACTCGGGACGGTGCTATCTTAGGGACCCTAAGTTGATTCCTAGTGGAACAAAGGTTGGGTATGCCACGGCAGGGTCTGACCAGCGCACGCGTCTCGGCCGCCGCAGCCGAGTTGGCTGACTCGGTCGGTCTGTCGCGGTTGACCGTCGCGGCCGTGGCGCGGCACTTCGGCGTCTCGGACGCCGCCCTGTACGTGCACGTCCGCAGTCGCGACGCGCTCATCGAGCACGTCGCGGTCCGGGCTGCGGCCACGTTCGCCGATGATCTGGCGATCGCCGTGGCTGGTCGCGCCGGCCACCGGGCTCTCGTCGGTTTCGCCGACGCCTGGCGCGCGTTCGCCGTCGCGCACCCCGGGCAGTACGCCGCGACGCAACTCCAGCTACCGCCCGAGGTCGGCAGGAATTCGGCGGGGCACCTACGCATGATCGAGCTGAGCTACGCGATGCTGCGCGGGTACGGGCTCGACGAGCCGGCCCTGACCGACGCGATGCGATTCGTCCGCAGCACCT
This sequence comes from Micromonospora luteifusca, assembly GCF_016907275.1. Taxonomy (NCBI): domain Bacteria; kingdom Bacillati; phylum Actinomycetota; class Actinomycetes; order Micromonosporales; family Micromonosporaceae; genus Micromonospora; species Micromonospora luteifusca. The sequence goes on along the minus strand of NZ_JAFBBP010000001.1, from coordinate 5,174,779 downwards.
TTCACGGCTTCGCGAGTCTCGAAAACATCGACGGTTTCGGGCATCCCCGCGCTGTCGACGCGTCGTGGCACGCGATCCTCGACGCGATGCACACCACTCTGACCAACTGGCCGACCGGAAAACGGGAGCAGAAGTGAGCAACCACGATCAGCACGTCGAGTCCGCCGACGGGACCCACCTGGTGGTTCGGCGCCTGGGTGCCGGCGACCCCGTCGTCCTCGTGCACGGGTCGGGCGGTGGGCTGCATTCCTGGGCCACCGTCGCGGAGCACCTCGCCAACGACCATGAGGTGTGGATGCCGGCCCGGCGCGGATACGGTCCCAGCGACGTCCCGGCCGGCCAGAAGTCCTTCAAGGACGAGACCGCCGACCTCATCGCCGTCATCGAGGCGGCACGCCAACCCTCGGGCAGGACGGTCCATCTCGTCGGCGCGTCCTACGGAGCGACCCTCGCGTTGCACACCACCCTGGCCGATTCCCGCGACATCCGTTCGCTGGCCGTCTTCGAGCCCCCGCTCTTCGCGGCCGGAGCGGAGATCGCACCTCTGCTCGGCCGCTACCGGGACGCCTTCGAGCGCGACGACGCCGAGGCGATGGCAGCGGCGCTGAACGACGTGACACGGGTTCCGGCGGAGATTGTCGCCGCATTCGCCGCCGCGGCGGGCGACCGGACGCCCGACCCGGTCGAGGCGCGGCGTTCGGCGATCGGCTGGTTGCACGATCTCGAGGCGCTCGCCGGGGACAGCACGGACATCACCCGGTGGTCCTCGATCACCGTGCCGACCCTTCTGCTGGCCGGTGCCGACACGTGGGAGCCGATGCCGACGACGATGAACACCCTCGCGAGGACGATTCGGGCGGCGCGTTACGTCGTCTGGCCGGGCCAGTCGCACTTCGTGACCATGACGGCGCCTGCCCTGGTCGCCGATGCTCTGCGGCAGTTCTTCGCCGAGGTCTCGGGCTAGCCGACCTGGGCCACCGGCGCCGGGCGGTGCTTGATCTCCTCCATGAACCGGAAGCGGGCGGTGAGCTCGGCGAGCGTCAGACCGGCCCGCCAGGCCGAGGCCACCTGGGCGACCTGCACCAGGTCCATGACGTCGCCCCGGGCGAGGACCTCTCCCGCGACCCGAATGTCGATCATGAAGTATCGGGCCTGCGAACCCAGGCCCACGCAGACCACACCCTGGTCGGAGTGCAGCTCAGCGCAGGTGAACCGGGCGCGCCCCTGCTCGGGAGCGGTGACCTGGCCGAGATCGAGCCCCTGGCTGGCAGCGGTTTCGATGAGCGCGGGGGCCAGACCACCCCGCTCGACCAGATCCGGGTAGAGGCGCACACCCAGCGCCGTCGACGCGTCGCTCATGACTGACTCCCACTTCCTTGTGACAGAGACCAGCAGCGCGCAAGTTACGGGAAGGTTTCCTGCACGCCTCGTCATCCTGTCCCGCGTGGACGCCCCACGGCAATAGGAAGGGTCGATTCGACCGCTATCGAGTAACGCGCGGCCCGCGACGGCGGGGGCACCGAACGCCCCCGACGGCAGGGTGCCGTCCATCCGCCTCCGACGGCAGGGTGCCGTCCGTCCGCCTCCGACGGCAGGGTGCCGTCCATCTTGGGGGATGGATCGCCGGCGGACATCAGGCGGTAACGGACGGTCGTCGCATTGGAAACACTCTTGACAGAAAGACATGATATCGACATGCTTAACTGTAGAGAGCGCTCTCTAACTCCGGTACGCAGCCTCCGCCACCCCCTTCGCCGAGGAGCCTCCCGTGTTCACAGCCCGCCCCAGCCTCCGCTTTCGCCCTCTCGTACTCATGGCGGTCGCCCTCGTCGCCACCACCGCGGCTCTCGTCGTCCCGGTGCAGCCCGACCCCGCCAAGGCCGCCATCGGCCCGATCACCTGGCAGGACGAGTTCAACTCGCCGGCCGGCACGCCCGTCGACCAGAACAAATGGCGGTTCGACATTGGCGGCAGCGGATGGGGCAACAACGAGCGGCAGTACTACACGAACAGCACCAGCAACGCCGTCCACGACGGCCAGGGCAACCTCGTCATCACCGCCCGCCGGGACAACCCCGCCAACTACCAGTGCCACTACGGGCGCTGCGAGTACACGTCGGCGCGGCTGCTGACGGCGGCCACCTTCACCCAGACGTACGGCCGATTCGAGGCCAACATCAAAATTCCGCGCGGTCAGGGCATCTGGCCGGCGTTCTGGATGCTCGGCACCGGCGGCGGATGGCCCGACGCGGGCGAGATCGACGTCATGGAGAACATCGGCCGGGAGCCCAACACCGTGTACGGGACCGTGCACGGGCCCGGCTACTCCGGGGGCGGCGGCATCACCGGCAGCCGCACTCTCGGCGGGCCGCTCGCGGACGGCTTCCATACCTACCGGGTGGACTGGGAGCCGAACGCGATCACCTGGTACCTCGACGGGGTGCAGTACCACCGGGTCGATCCCGCGCGACTCGGCGGCAACCGCTGGGTGTTCGACCACCCCTTCTTCATGATTCTCAACGTGGCGGTCGGCGGCAACTGGCCCGGCTACCCGGACGGCTCCACGCAGTTCCCGCAGCAGATGCTCGTCAACTACGTCCGGGTGTCCAGCTACACCTCCGGTGGTGGCGGCGACCCGGCCCCCGGCACCAGCCGGATCAGGGGTGCGCAGAGCGGTCGCTGCATCGACATCCCCAGCGCCAACCCGGTGGAGGGCGCCAAGCTGCAGATCTGGGACTGCAACACCACCGCCGCCCAGGCCTGGACCTTCGCCTCCGACGGAACGGTTCGCGCGATGGGCAAGTGCATGGATCCCGCCTGGGCCGGCACCGCGAACGGCACCGAGGTCAACCTGGTCAGCTGCAACGGCAATACGGCGCAGCGCTTCACCCTCAACAGTTCCGGTGATCTGGTCAATCTCAACGCCAACAAGTGCGTGGACGTACGGGAGGCCAACCCCAACAACGGCGGCAAGCTACACCTGTGGGACTGCGTGGGTGCCGCCAACCAGAAGTGGTCCCGCGTCTGACGGTGCCGGCACGAGCGAGGGGGCCGCCCGACAGCAACTTCGGGCGGTCCCCTCCTCTGCGGGTTCCGTCGCGAGCCGGGATTCCGCCGATGGTGCGGGAGGCAGCTTCATGACCGCTATGTTCTGATTTATCCAAGTCAGGCATCTCCGGGAGTGAGCTCATGTCGCACCATCTCGACACCCCCCTCGCCGCCCAGGGCGGTCAGCTCTACATCGACGATCTGTTCGTCTTCAACGGCGATCGGGCCACGGTGTTCGTCATGGACGTCAACAGCTCGGTGACGAAGGCCGACATCAAGCGTGGTTTCCGCGCCGAGGCGCGCTACGAGATCAAGATTCACTTCAACGGGGCGGAGACGGAAGGGCTGACCTACCGATTCGCCTTCGGCGAGCCGAGCGGCGACGGCCGGCAGACCCTCCAGGTGTACGAGCTCACCGGAGCCGATGCCAGCGACGACGCCGCGATGGGCACTCCCATCGCCGAGGGGCACACCGGCGAGGTGTCGACCGGCGGCAACGTCCGGATCTGGGCCGGACGGATCGCCGACCCGTTCTTCGTCGATCTCGACGAACTCGCTACCATCAACGGCGCGGTCAAGAACGGTTCGACGGTGGACCGCTCAGCCTGGCGAGTCGACCAGGCCAAGAACAGCTTCGCCGGTACGACCGTCGAGTCGATCGTCCTCGAGGTCTCCCACGACGAGCCGCTGCTGCGCGACGGCACCGAGATCGGCGTCTGGTGCCGCACGATGCTGGCCACCGACGCCGGCGGGTGGCGCCAGATCAACCGGGCAGGCCACCCCATGATGTGGCCGATCTTCTGGCCCCACGACACCGACTTCTCCGACCCCGCCAATTTCCGGCACCCCAGCAAGGACCTCACCGAGGGCGGCGAGGAGATCGCCACCGCCGTCGCAGGCGTCGTCGCCGCCAACGGCACCGCCCCCGACCCCCAGGCGTACGGCTGGAGCGTCGCCCGGCAGCTCTACCCCGATCTGCTGTCCTACCGGGTCGGCACGGCCGCGAACTACGGCTTCGCGATCCGCAACGGCCGCACCATGGCCGACAACGTGCCCGAGGTGATGTTCTCCCTGGTCCTCAACATGGGCACCACATCCGGCCTCACCGCGGACGTCACGAAGGCCGCCCGTGCCGCGAGCTTCCCGTACGTGGTGCCAGCCTGACGAACCACCTACGCCGGCCGCCCCGCAACGAGGGCTCCTACGGTCACGGCCGTCACCAGCGCTGCGATGCTGCTCAGACGCCGCCGGCTCCGATACGACATGCACACTCCCAGCTTTCACTCCAGTCCCGATCTGGACTATATCCCCACAAAACACCCATATTTCTCGTACGGGTATAAAGCGGTTCGACGTCTGATCGGGTTAAAAGCGAACCGACCTCCCCGGTCACGCTGGGGAGGTCGGTTCGCTAAGCCTGGAAGCTGTCAGCCCTCGATGTCGCGGGGGTCGCGGCTACGCGGGTAGGTGTTCTTCTCCCCGATCGCGCCGTCCTGCTTCTTGACCACATGCTCGACGCCACGGTCGGCCGCCATCTCCCGGCCCTGGGCCTGCGCGTCGGCCTTCACGTCATGCGTGCTGCTGGCCCGCTCGCCGCCCTCCGCCTTGTTCTTCCACTGCCCGTCCTCGTGGTACGTGTCGACGTCGCCCTTGACCATGGCTGGCTCCTCCCTGCGTCTGAGCTGTCCCCCGAATCAGTGCCCCGAGCCGTGCCGGGCAAACCGCGATCCTCAGGAGACAGCCGGGCAGTTGTTGCTCACCCGCCGGAGGATCTGTTCGCGTTCGTCGGTGGTGATGCCCGACGGCGTACCGTCGAAGCGGGTCTCGACCTTGTCCCAACCTCGGCGCTGCTCGTAGTGCAGATGCGGCGCGCCGGAGTTGCCGGTGCTGCCGAGCCGCCCGATCTGGTCACCCTGGGCGACCTTCTGCCCGACCGTGACCAGGGGCGGTTCGAGCATGTGCAGGTACTGCGTCTCCCACTTGCCGCCGTGATCGATCTTCACCCAGTAACCGCCGCCACGCCCCCGGGCACCCTCCGGGTTCTCCGGGGTGCGGCTACCCAGCGACCCGTTGATGCCCGCCACGGTGACCGTGCCGGCGTACGACGCGAGCACCGGCCGCCCCCACGCCTCGCCCTCGGTCGGAAAGAAATCGACGTCATAGTCGTCGTGACCGGGGTAGGTGCTGAGCTGCCACGTCTCGCCACAGGAGACCGGCATCTGGAAGAGCGGGCGCGGCCCGGCCGGTCGCAGCATCGGCACCGCGACCACCGCGATGCCCAGGACGGCTGCCACCGCGACGAGCGCGAGGAGGACCCGGATGCCACGCCTTCGAGGGCGGCGGTGGGAACGGGCTCTGGTCGGGCGGCCGGTCGTCACCGGGCCGAGCATGGCAGATGCCGGCAACGGCTCGTCTCGGGGTCGCGCGTCGGCCGGGTGACATTGCAGTCGTATCGCGAACGCGCTACGGTGGGATGCAATACAGACGTATTGCAACCGAAGGCAGGCCCCGATGCACGTGATCGCGTTGTCCGAGGCGACCGCCGACATGGTCGACCTGGTCGGCGGCAAGGCCGCCGGGCTGGGCGAGTTGATCCGACGGGGCGAACGGGTCCCCGAGGGCTTCTGCGTCACCGCCGAGGCGCACCGACTCGGCGTCATCCCGACGGCCGAGGTCGTCGACGCGTACGAGCGGCTCGGCGCGGGCCCGGTGGCAGTGCGCTCCAGCGCCACCGCGGAGGACCTGCCGGACGCGAGCTTCGCCGGGCAGCAGGACACCGTTCTCAACGTCACGGGCACCGAAGCGCTGATCGCCGCGATCGAGAAGTGCTGGGAGTCGCTGCACACCGACCGCGCGACCGCCTACCGAGACGCTCGTCAGATCGATCACCAGACGGTGCGGATGGCGGTCGTCGTGCAGCGCATGATCACGCCCACGGTGGCGGGGGTGCTGTTCACCGCGAACCCGCTGACCGGCCGCCGCGACGAGATGGCGGTCGACGCCGCACCGGGTCTCGGAACGACCGTGGTGGACGGCGCGGCGACCGTGGACCACTACGTCCTCGACGGCGTCGAGCGGGACGACACGGGATGCCTGACGTCCGCGCACCTGGCCGACCTGCGCGAAACGGGTGAACGGTTGCAGGCGCACTTCGGCTGCCCACAGGACGTGGAGTGGGCGATCGACGCCGACGGCGTCCGGTGGCTTCTGCAGTCGCGGCCGATCACCAGCCTGTTCCCCGTCCCACCGGATACCGGAAAGCCCCTCCCCCGGGTCTACCTGGAGTTCGGTCACGTTCAGGGCATGCTGCAACCGGTCACCCCGATGGGCATGTCGACCCTGCGGACGCAGATCGCCGCGATGCTCGCCGCGCTCGGCGTCCGGGTCGAGATCGTCGACATCGGCGGTCGCCTCTACGGCGATCTGACCGACCTGGCCCGAGACCCGTCGGCCCGCAAGCGACTGGTGAAGCTCCTGGCGGTCGACTTCGGTCCGCGCGCCCAGACGGTGATGCAGCACGTGCTGGCGGATCCCCGGTTCGCCCCGACCCGCGGCGGCACGCGGCGCGGTGGGGCGCAGGGGGCCGCGTCGCTGCGGACCGCCGGCCGCGCGGTGGTGGGGATCCTGCGGGCTCTGGCCCGTCCCGAGGCCGCCCGGATCCGGATGTTCGAGGCGATCGAGCAGATGAGAGTACGGTCGGTCGCCCCCGCCGACCTGCGGACCGCGGCCGATCGACTGCGCTTCGTGCAGGCGCAGGACGGCGACGACAGCGCCGACGCGATCATGTGGCCGATCGTCGCGGGGATGCTCGCCGCCGCGCTGCCCACCTCGTTGCTCAAGGGGCTCGCCACCCCGGACGAGATCCACACCGTGCTGGGCGGGATGCCGCACAACGTGACCATCGACATGGACCTGGCGCTCTGGCGACTCGCCCAGGGCGCGGACGACCACCGCCAGCTCCTGCTCGACAACCCGCCGGCCGAGTTGGCCGCGCGCTATCTGCGCGGAACGCTGCCCGACATCGGCATGGCGGCCTTCCTGGACGTCTACGGTCATCGGGGCGTCGCCGAAGTCGATCTCGGCGTGCCGCGCTGGGCGGAAGATCCCACCCCGGTCTTCGCCGCGGTCGCCAACTACCTGCGGGTCACCGATCCGCAGCAGGGCCCCGACCAGCGCTTCCAGCGGGCCGCCATCGCCGCGGAGGCGGCGCTGGCGGAGGTGGTCACGCGATCCCGCCGTCGGCGGCCGGTGCGGGGCACGGTGGCCGGGTTCCTGCTGCGCCGGGCGCGGTCGCTGGCCGGCCTGCGCGAAGCCGGCAAGTTCGCCGGGTTGTACCCGCTGCGCGAGACGCGCCGGCAACTGCTGCTCATCGGCGCCGACCTGCATGACGCGGGTCTGCTGGACCAGCCCGACGACATCATGTTCCTGACCCTCGACGAGGTGCACTCCGCCGTACACCAGGGTGTTGATCCTCGCGGGACGGTCACCTCCCGCCGGGAGGTGCACTGGCGGGAGTTGCGACGCCGCACGGTGCCGGTGGCGCTGCTCTCCGACGGCACGGACGTCGAGACGGTCCTGCCCCCGGCGCCCACCGGCGACGGGACGCTCACCGGCGTGGGTGCGTCGGCGGGCCGGGTGACCGGCCCCGCGCGGGTCGTGCACGACCCGGCCACCGCCCACGTCGAGCCCGGTGACGTCCTGGTCACCGCGACCACCGACCCCGGTTGGACCCCACTGTTCCTCACCGCCGCGGCGCTGGTGACCGAGACCGGCGCGATCATGGCGCACGGCCCGACGGTCGCTCGCGAGTACGGAATTCCCGCCGTCATCTGCGTGCCGGACGCCACCCGGACGATCTCCACGGGGCAGCTCGTCACCGTCGACGGCGGCACCGGAACCATCACCGTCCACTGACTCTCCGCCCACCTACCGACGAGGACGACCATGACCGACACGAAGGCATCGACCAGGGTGCGGGTGGGACCGCTGTTGCGCCGCGCGGCCGAGGCCGAGGCCGCGACGTGGCGCAGCCTCTACATCTGGGCGCTGCGCAGGCCACCGGCGCTGGCTCCGGGCGACGAACCGTTCGGCTACCTCGGTGTGGTCAAGCCGATCCTCGGCATCTTCATCGGTCTGTCGGTCGTGGAGATCCCGATCTTCGACGTCGTCGTCACCCACGTGGTGCCGTGGCGACCCGCCCGCTGGATCGTGCTCGGTCTCGGCATCTGGGGTCTGCTCTGGATGATCGGGCTCTTCGCCAGCATGACGATCCATCCACACGTCGTGGGTGACCGTGGGCTGCGCGTACGCCTCAGCTCGGGCATCGACATCTGGATCCCGTGGACCGACGTCGAAGCGCTGCGCAAGCGATACCGCTCGCTGCCGTCGAGCAAGTCGGTGCAGGTCGAGCAGGAGGGTGACCGTCGGGTGGTGTCCATCGCGGTCGGCAGCCAGACCAGCATCGACGTCCTGTTGCGCCGACCGTTGACCTTCGACCTGTCGAAGACCGGGTCCACGCCGATGGACGAGCTGCGGCTGTACGCCGACGACCCGGACGGCCTCCTGCGCAGCGCTCGCGGCACCCCCGTGAGCACCACCGTCAGCCGGTAACCACCGCCGCTGGCGGCCTGTCCGGGTCACCCACTGTGAAACGATCGAGGTCATGCCCAAGAAGGTCGATCACCAGGAGCGACGCACCCTCATCGCGGACGCGTTGATGCGGGTCGCCGCGGATCAGGGCCTGGAGGCCGTCAGCCTCCGCCATGTGGCTGCCGAGGCCGGTGTGTCCGCCGGAATGGTCCAGCACTACTTCCGCACCAAGGACGAGATGATGGCGTTCGCGTTGAGCGTGGTGCGGGAACGCAGCCAGATCAGGGTCACCGAGGCGATCGCAGGGCTGGGCGTGGATCCGCCGCCCCGGCTCCTGCTGCGCACGATGATCGCCGCACTGTTGCCCCTGGACGAGGGGACCCGTGACGACGGGCGCGTGGCGCTCGCGTTCCTCGCCTACACGGCGGTACGTCCGGCCGCCGCGCCCAGTCTCCGCGAGGGCACCCGGCAGTTCGCCGGGTTCATCGCCGGGATCCTGCCCGACGGCCACGGTGCCGCCGCCGCAGCCGGCCTGCTGGCGCTGATGGAAGGGCTCGGCGTCTACCTGCTGGGCGGGCAGTACACCGCCGAGCAGGCGCTGGACGCGCTGGACGCCCACCTCGACCTCCTCTTCGGCTGATCCGGTCGCAGCTGCGCGTCGGCACCCGGACGCGGGCCGACTGACCACGTCGTACCGCCAGCGGATCGACGGGGATTGTGCGGCTCCGGCTCGCCGTGGCAGTCTGCGGATCGTCGATCCTCAGAAGGGGCGGTGGCACATGTTGAGTGTCCAGGGGGTGTCGGTCGGCTACGGCGACGCGCCGGCCGTCCTCAGGGAGATCTCGGTCATGGTCCGCCCGGGTCGGTTGCTGGCGTTGACCGGGTCGTCGGGGGCCGGCAAGACCACCCTGCTCAACGCGATGGCGGGGCTGTTGCGGCCACAGCAGGGCACAGTGACCGTCGACGGGCAGCCGCTCCGCGATCGTGATCACGCGGTGGAGCAGCGGATCGTGCTCATCCCACAGGACAATGGCCTGGCCCCGATCCTCACCGCGGCCGAGAACCTGCAGGTGGCACTCGTGGCCGACGGTGTGACACCACCCGAAGCCCTCCGGCAGACCGCCGCGACACTGGATCAGCTGGGTCTCTCCGACCAGGCCGATCAGCTTGTCGAGGAGCTGTCCGGTGGCCAGCAGCAGCGTACGGCCGTCGCCCGTGGCCTGGCCCTGCGCGGCGGTGTGCTGCTGGCCGACGAGGTGACCAGCGAGTTGGACGCGGGCAATCGGCAGCGGGTGCTGGACCTGCTGCGCGACGAGGCGCGGCGGGGCACGGCCGTCGTGTTCGCCACCCACGACCCGGAGGTGGCCGCCGCCTGTGAAGCGGAGCTGCACCTCGTCGAGGGGCGGGCGGAGATCGTGCGCGACTGACCGGAACGCCGTAACGGACAGGTTTCAGTCCAACCGCACGGGACAGTGCACCACGTGCCGTATCGATAACATCCGGTCAATGCTGACCGTCATCTGGGGAGCACTTGCGGCACGTCGGGCCCAAGCCCTGGCGGTGCTCCTGCTCGCGGTGCTCGCCAGTGCCGCCGCGGCGGCCGCACCGAGCTACGTCGCCGCGGCCGGGCAGGCCCTGGCCAGCTATGAGCTGTCGAAAGCATCGCCGAACGAGCTTCGGGTGCGGCTCGCCGACTCCGTCGAATTTCCCGGGATGCCCGGAGACCCCACCCGGACCCTGTTCGCCGGCAAGGTCAAGCGACTGGCGCCGGCCGGGTTCGACGTCGTCCTGGGCGCCCAGAGCGGTGGCGTCGCCGCCGGCCGGGCCGGGACGGTGACCTCGAATCTGACTTTCCGAGCGGGGGTGTGCGAGCGGGTCGCGGTGGCCGGTGCCTGTCCCCGGGCCACCTCGCGAGGTCAGGTCCCCGAGGTCATGGTCAGCACGCACACCGCCGCGCGGCTGGGTGTCGTCGTCGGGGATCAGTTCACGTTCGCCGCGGTGCCGGTGCGGGTGGCCGGCGTCTATCGACCGCTGGACGTGACCGATCCGTTCTGGCTGGGTCAGGAGTACATTCGGCCACCCGCCGCGGGCTCGGCCATTACGTCGACCGCGGGCAGCGCCGAGGACGCGATCTTCACCGCCGAGGCCGCGCCCCTCGTCGACGAGCAGGTCATCGTGTACCGGTCGACGGCCGACCTCTACGTCACCGAGAAGTTGTTGGACAGCCGATCCGTGCAGGAGCTGCGGGCCGCGGTCACCCTGGTGGAGCGCGACGGGAACCGCGAGGGTTTCGGTGCCGGCACCACCCTGCCCAGCCTGCTTGATCGCGTCACCGCGCAACGCGGGCAACTGGCCGATGGCGTGACGCTGGGTGCCGGGCTGCTCGTCCTGCTCTGCTGGCTGGTGCTCTTCGTCGCGGTCAGTTCCGCGGCAGACCAGCGGCGACCGGAGCAGGGTCTGCTCCTGCTCCGCGGAGTGCAACGCCGACGACTGTGGGCGCTGGCGATCGGCGAACACGCCGTACCCGCGTTGGTCGCGATCCCCCTCGGCTGCCTGGGCGGCCTCGCCGCCGCCACACTGCTCGCCGCACACACCCTCCCGGCCCACGCCGACGTCACACTGGACGCCAGCGTGGTCGGCTTCGCCGCCATCGGCGCCGCCGGCGCGCTCGCCGCAGTGCTCCTGGCCCAGGCACGGATGCTGTCCGCACCGGTCGTCGACCTACTGCGTCGAGTGCCGGCACGGGTGCGGGGGTGGCGGGCAACCATCGGTGACGTCGTCGCGGTGTCCATCGCCGCGGCTGCCGTGGTGCAGTTACGCTCCGGCGGATCACCCAGCGGCCTGGCCCTGGTGGCACCGGTCGCCGGGGCGCTCGCCGCAGCAGTGCTGCTGGCACGGGTCGCGATGATCACCGGCGCGGCGGTCGGCGCGGCACTGCTGGCGCGCGGCCGAACGGCGGCCGGCCTCGCCCTGGTGCAGGTGGCCCGACAACCACGCTTCCGACCCCTCATCGCGCTGCTCACCGTGGTTGTCGCCATGCTCGCCTTCACCGTCGCGACGAGCGAGGTCGCCTCGGCCGCCTACAGCGATCGGGCAACAGTCGAGGTGGGTGCGCCACGCGTGGTCGAGGTCGACGCGACGTCCCGTTCGCACCTGTTGACGGCCGTGCGGGCGGCTGATCCGGAGGGTCGGTTCGCGATGGCCGCGGTGGTGACGGGCTCGGCTTTCGCGGCGGGCACGCCGTTGCTGGCCGTGGACTCCGACCGGCTCGCGACGGTAGCCGCACCGCATCCGTCCTACGGCGCGTCCCTGGCAGACATCGCGCGAAAGATCCACCCGACGGCACCCGGGGAACCGGTGCACCTACGCGGGCGACTGCTCACCGTGGTCATCTCCGCCGACTTCGACGCTGAGGTTTTCGGCGGCAATCGGGTCCGCCTCGCGGTCACGGTCTCCAGCGCCAACGGCACCCGGGTGGTCGCCGCACGCGACGACATCATGCCAGGCCGCAAGGATTACGTCCTCCAGGTGCCCGAGTGCGCGCAGGAATGCCGGCTGGTCAAAGTCGAGATCGTCGCTCCCGTGGTCTCCCGGCAGTTGGAGGTCCACTTCGAGGAGTTGCGCACCGGCGACGACGACGGCGGCCGGGAAACGGTGGTGCTGACCGGCGCGCAGTTCGCCGATCTGAAGCGGTGGCGGTTGTCCAGCCCGGACGACGACACCTTTGTCACGGCCACGAGTGGAAAGGACGCGGCCCTGGTCATCGAGGTGATGGAAAACCGGCGTGCGACGCCGGCCGGCGTCAGTGTCGTCGACGCGCCGTTCCCGCTACCCGCTTACCTGACCCGGTCGACGGGGACGCCGCTCGGCGGGGCCCATCCGTACGACGGCGTCGACGGGACACCCACCACGGCGGTGGTCGGTGGCGTGGCTGACCGTCTGCCGCGGCTCGGTGGCTCCGGTCTGGTCGTCGACCTGGAGTACGCGGACCGGCTCGCCGTCGCCAGCCAGAACGGCAACGAGGAGGTCTGGTTGGCGCCGCGGGCTCCCGCCGACGTCCTCGACCGGCTTCGCGCTCAGGGTCTGGTCGTGAAGAGTGACCGGACGGTCACCCACGTGCGCCAGGCCTTCGATCGACAGGCTCCGGCGTTGGCGCTGCGCTTCAACGTGTTCGCCGGGCTGGCCGGGGTGCTGATCGGGGCGGCCGGCCTGATCGCGATGGCGGCGGCCGAGCAGCGCAACCGGGTGGCCATGTTGGTGGCGCTTCGTCGGCAGGGGCTGCCACCACGCGCCGTCCGTGGCGGCTACGGGTGGCCGGTAGCGGTCGCCGCCGTGTCGGGCGCTCTCGTCACCCTGGTGATCTGGCTTCTCACCCGAAGTGGGCAGCGCGTGTTCAGTGACGGCCGCTCACCGGTTCCGTTGCCCGAGTGGCCGGACGTCGGCCGTCTGCTGTTGTTCACGGTGCCCACAGTCGCGCTGTTCGCCCTCACCGCCGTGGTGCTCGGCCGGACCGTCGCCGCCTCGATACGCCGCCGGAGCGGCCGATGACCACCTCGCCGGCGGCTGCGGGTGTGGCCGTGACCTGCCACCGGCTGATCCACATCTACCCCACCGGCACCGGTGACGTGGTCGCTCTCTCCGGCGTGGACCTGCAGATCTCTCCCGGCGAGATGCTGGCGCTGGTCGGTCCGTCCGGCTCTGGCAAGTCCACGCTGGTGGCGATCCTCGGCGGGCTCATGCAGCCCTCCGCCGGGCGCGTGTATGTGGGCGACCACGAGCTGTCCCGACTTTCTGCCAAGGGCCTGGCCGCCCTCCGCGGGGCCACGGTCGGCACGGTGTTGCAGGGCGCCGAACGCAACCTGCTGCCGTACGTGTCGCTGTCGCGCAACGTCTGGTTGGCACAGCGACCCGCGGCCCGCATCGCCGGGCGCCGGCTCGATCCGCCGGAGGCGATCCTGGACCTCGTCGGTCTCGGCGGTGCCGGCGCGCGGCGGGTGGGCGACCTGACCCCGGGGCAGCGTCAGCGGGCCGCCCTGGCGCAGGGGCTCGCCGCTGGGCCGGGGCTGCTCCTGGTCGACGAGCCGACCAGCCAGCTCGACGCGTCCGGTCGGGACGAGGTGCTCGCGGCGTTGGCCACCGTCAACGCGGAGCGGGGCACCACCGTGGTCGTGGTGACCCACGACGGCGAGGTGGGTGCCCGGCTGGGCCGAGCCGTCACCATCCGGGACGGCCGGGTCGGGGCCGAGGGGCGTGACGGGCGTGACTTCGCCGTGGTGGCCGGGGACGGCACGATCCAGTTGCCGCCGGAAACGTTGGCGGCCTTCCCGGCCGGGACGATGTTCGAGGTCGACCACACCGACGAGTCGGTCACCCTGCGCGCCGTGACGAGCCCGTCGTCGTCCGGGGACGAGGCGGCGGCGAGGGAGATCGGCCGCACCGGTTGAGCGACCGGGTCGCGGGCCACGTCCCATGCTCGGAACGCGGCCCGGCACCCGGACCGCTGTTCACGTCCAGCTCCAACCACGCGCCGTCGACGTCGACGCGCCCGCTGTACCAGGCGCTCTACGACTAGAACGCCGACGTCGTGGTGTGGGGGCACAACCACGTGTACGAGCGGTTCGCCCCGATGAACCCGGCCGGTGGCGTCGACGCCAGCCGGGGCATGCGCAGCTTCGTCGCCGGGATGGGCGGTGCGGGTCACTACGGCTTCGGCACCATCCAGGTGGGGGGGCCTGAAGTTCACCCTGCACTCCGGCAGCTACGACTTGCGGTTCGTGCCGGTGGCCGGGCAGACCTACAACGACAGCGGCACCAGCAACTGCCACTGACCCGCGTGATCCCGCTGCGCCCGTTCGCGGCGCAGCGGGGTCGTCCGCCTCGCTCCCTGGCGGGACCAGGGTGTGTCCGGCTCCCTGTAGAGCTGCCCCAGATATGGGGCGGCACCGACCGGATCACGGCAAGCACCGCAAGCACCACGAGCCGCGGCGCAGGCAGTGCCACCAGGAGCCACCGCAGCCACCTCCGCGGGTCGCCGTCCCATATCTGGGGCAGCTCTACAGGGGCGCCGACAGGTGGGGTCGACCCCGCGGGGCGGGCTCAGGCAATCGCGCAGGGAGTCGCCGGTCGGCGAAGTGCCGAACGCCGACGCAGGGTGGAGGTGGGCGCACTGCGGCCTACCGACACATGGCCCCCGCCCGCGGAGGCGGGCAGGGGCCACGGTCGTGCTGTTACGACGTCAACGAGCCGTGCCGGCGCGGCGCTTGTTGTAGACGTCGAAGGCGACCGCGACGAGCAGGACGAGGCCCTTGACCACCGACTGGGTCGACTGGTCGACGCCCATCAGCTGCATGCCGTTGCTCATCACCGCCATGATCAGACCACCGACCATGGCGCCCACCACGGTCCCCACGCCACCGGTGACCGCCGCGCCGCCGATGAAGGCCGCGGCGATCGCGTCCAGCTCGAACATGTTGCCAGCCGCGGGCTGGGCGCCGTTCGACCGCGAGGAGTAGATGACACCCGCGACCGCCGCCAGGAAGCCCATGTTGACGAACATCCAGAAGTTGACGGTGCGGACCTTCACCCCGGACAGCGCCGCCGCCGACAGGTTGCCGCCGATCGCGTAGACCTGCCGACCGAACACCGTCCGCCGGGTGAGCAGGCCGTAGACCAGCACCAGGACCGCCAGGATGATCAGCACGATCGGCAGTCCACGGGCGTGCGCCAACTGCCACGCGAAGTACATGATGACCGCGCCGACCAGGACGACCCGGGCGACGAACAGAGGGAACGACTCGACCGGCTGCTGGTAGCGGATGCGCGCCACGCGGGTACGGAAGCCACTCACCGCGTACCCGGCCACAGCGATGGCGCCGATCAGCAGCGTGAAGGCGTCATAGCCCTGCCCGCCGAGCAGCCCGTTGAGGAAGCCCGCCGCGACCTTCTGGTATTCGGCCGGGAAGGGCGACAGCGAGATGTTGTCGAGCACCCGCAGGGTGAGGCCCCGGAACAGCAGCATGCCCGCCAGGGTCACGATGAAGGCCGGAATACCGGCGTACGCCACCCAGAATCCGTGCCACGCGCCGACCACGACACCGACGGCCAGCGCGGCCAGGACGCCCACCCACCAGGGATAGCCCTGCTGGATCACCAGAACGGCGGACACCGCTCCGGTCAGCGCGACGACCGACCCGACCGACAGGTCGATGTGGCCGCCGATGATCAGAATGACCATCCCGATCGCGAGCACCAGGATGTACGAGTACTGAAGGACGATGTTGGTGATGTTGCCGGGGCTCAGCAACACCCCGTCGGTCATGATCGCGAAGAGCGCGACGATGACGACCAGGGCGACGTAGATCCCGCTCTGCCGCAGGTTGTTCAACACCAGCGCCCGCAGGTCGTTGGTTCCGCTGTGCAGGGCGGCGCTGGGTGTGCTGTCCGGAGGCGTCGGACGCTCCGTCGAGGGGGTCTTGATGCTGGTCACGCGACGAGCTCCTTGTCCTTGGTCATCAGCTCCATGAGGCTCTCCTGAGTCGCCTCAGCCACCGGCATCTCACCGGTGATCCGCCCGGCGGCGAGGGTGTAGATGCGGTCGCACATCCCCAGCAGCTCCGGCAACTCGGAGGAGATGACGATCACCGCCTTGCCAGCGGCCACCAGCCGATTGATGATCGTGTAAATCTCGTACTTGGCGCCGACGTCGATGCCCCGGGTGGGTTCGTCCAGGATCAGCACATCCGGATCGGTGAACAGCCACTTCGACAGCACGACCTTCTGCTGGTTGCCACCGGAGAGCTTGCCGACCACCGCCATGACGCTGGGCGTTCTGATGTTCATCTCCCGCCGGCTCGTCTCGGCGACCTTGATCTCCTCGTTGCCGTTCACCCAGCCGAGGCGGGAGAGCCGGTCCAACGCGGCGGCGGAGACGTTGCGGCGGACGTCGTCGATGAGGTTGAGGCCGTAGCGCTTGCGGTCCTCGGTGACGTAGGCGATGCCGTTGTCGATCGCCTCCGCGACGGTGCGCGCCTGCACCTCCCGCCCGCGAACGAAGAGCCGGCCCCGGATGTCGCGCCCGTAGGACCGACCGAACACGCTCATCGCCAGCTCGGTGCGACCCGCACCCATCAGGCCCGCGATGCCGACGACCTCACCGGCGCGGACGGACACGGCGACGTCCTCGACGACCATCCGGTCCTGGACCGGGTGCCGCACCGTCCAGTCCTCGATCCGGAGGACCTCCTCGCCGGGGGACGACTCACGATCGGGGTAGAAGCTGTCCAGGTCGCGTCCGACCATGCCGCGGATGATCCGCTGCTGGGACACCTCGTCGGATTTCATGTCGAGGGTCTCCACCGCGCGCCCGTCGCGGATGACGGTCGTCGAGTCGGCGATGGCGGTGATCTCGTTGAGCTTGTGCGAGATCATGATGCAGGTGATGCCCTGGTCCCTCAGTGCCCGCAACAGGTCGAGCAGGTGTGCCGAGTCGATGTCGTTGAGAGCGGCGGTCGGCTCGTCCAGGATGAGCAGACGCACCTTCTTCGACAGCGCCTTGGCGATCTCCACCAACTGCTGCTTGCCGACGCCGAGCTGGATGACCGGGGTGACGGGGTTCTCGTGCAGCCCGACGGACGCCAGCAGCTTGGCCGCTTCGGCGTTGGCCAGGTTCCAGTCGATGAGCCCGAGACGGTTACGCCGCTCGGTTCCGAGGAAGATGTTCTCCGCGATCGACAGGTACGGCACCAGGGCGAGCTCCTGGTGGATGATGACGATGCCGTTTGCTTCGCTGTCCCGGATGCCGCGGAAGTGCATCGGCTTGCCGTCGAAGAGGATCTCGCCGTCGTAGGAGCCGGACGGGTGGACGCCGGACAGCACCTTCATCAGGGTGGACTTGCCGGCGCCATTCTCCCCGCAGATGGCGTGGATCTCACCTCGGCGAACCGCGAGGGTGACGTCCTCCAGCGCGGTCACGCCGGGGAACGTCTTGGTGATGCGACGCATCTCGAGGATGGTGTCGTCCATGGTCACTGTCCTCCGTCAGGTCTGGACGCGGTACGCCAACGCGTCGGGCCCGGCGGTGACCGCCGGGCCCGACGAATGACTTACTTCTTGGCCTGGCCGGCGGCGACCTCTTCCGCCGTCCAGTAGCCGGAGTCGATCAGCGTCGCCTTGATGTCGTCCTTGTAGACGGTCGCGAACGGCAGCAGGTACGCCGGGACGACCTTGACACCGTTGTCGTACGTCTTCGTGTCGTTGGCCTGCGGCTGCTTCTTCTGCAGGAACGCCTCGGCGGCGTTCACGGCCTGGTCGGCCAGCAGGCGGGTGTCCTTGAAGATCGTGGAGCCCTGCACGCCTTCGTTGATCAGCTTGATCGAGGCGATCTCCGCGTCCTGGCCGGTCACGACCGGGAGCTTCTTCGCGCCACTGCCGTAGCCGGCGTTCTGCAGGGCGGTGATGATGCCGCGGGAGATGCCGTCGTACGGCGACAGCACGCCGTCGACCTTCGAGCCGTCGTTGTAGCTGGAGGTGAGCAGGTTCTCCATCCGCTTCTGCGCGGTCTCCTGCTGCCACCGCAGAATGGCGATCTGCTCGGGGGTGGTCTGCTTGGACTTGACGACCAGCGTGCCGTCGTCGATGAACGGCTTCAGCGTGTCCATCGCGCCGCCGTAGAAGTACTGGGTGTTGTTGTCGTCAAGCGAACCAGCGAAGAGCTCGACGTTCAGCGGCCCCTTGGCCGTGCCCTTCGAGCCGTCCTTGTTCAGCAGGCCGAGACCGACGAGCAGCGAGGTGCCCTGGGCGACGCCAACCTTGTAGTTGTCGAAGCTGACGTAGAAGTCGACGTCCTTGCTGCCGCGGATCAGCCGGTCGTAGGAGATGACCGGGATCTTCGCGGCCGCGGCGGCCTGCAGCTGGCTGTTGAGCGCCGTGCCGTCGATCGCCGCGATGACCAGGACATCCGCACCCTGGGTGATCATCTGGTCGACCTGCTGCGACTGGGTGGGGATGTCGTCGCCGGCGTACTGGAGGTCGACCTTGTAGCCCTTCGCCTCCAGCTTGGACTTCACCGCGTTGCCGTCGGCGATCCACCGCTCCGAGGTCTGGGTCGGCATCGAGACGCCGATGGTCAGGTCAGAGGGCTTTTCGCCACTCTTGTCGCCACTGCTACCAGCACCCCCGCCACTGCACGCCGCCATACTCAGCGTCAGCATCGCGCCGCCGAGAGCAATCAGGAATTTCCTGCCCACGGGCTTCTCCTCTCCGGACTCCCCCGCCGACTGCCGGGGCCAACTGTCATCTTTCGGGTAGTGTTAGCGCTCACATAGGGCACGTCAACACTTGATCCGAAATACCGGTGTCACGGTCTCGTAACGGAGGCGTTCCGAGACATTGGACCGGCGGCCAGACCGGACCCTACCTGGGATCGCGGCGGCGGGCATCGACGGTGCAGGCGCCCGGCGGGCAGGCAGCCGACCGACACTTAATCGTCGATCTGAGGGCGACCGACGGACAGGCAGGCGACGACCGGAAAAACGCCCGACGGACAGGCAGGCGACGACCGGGAAAGGCGCCCGGTGGGCGGGTAGCCGACCGAGGGCGACCGACGGGCGGGATCGCCGACCGACGCGACGGTGCCCGCGGACGACGGGCGTCGTCCGCGGGCACCGGCATTGCGACTGGGTCAGGTGGGCCGCCGCGACCTGTGCGGTCGACGGACCCGGTCGGCTACCGCTGCGACCACCGCTGGTTCGCCGCTGCGGTGCAGGTCCAGAGGAGCACCGTGGTGCCGTTGGCCGTGCCGTTGTTGTTGACGTCCAGGCAGAGCCCGGACTGCGCACCACTGATCGTGCCGTTGGAGTTGATCGTCCACCGCTGGTTGGCCCCACCGTTGCAGTCCCAGATCTGCACCCGGGAGCCGGCCGTGGCGTTGAGGGGCGCGTCCAGGCACTTGCCGAGCGACTGCAGGGTCTGACCGCTGATGGTCCAGCGTTGGTTGGCGGCGCCGTTGCAGTCCCAGATCACCGGCTGGGTGCCGTTGGTGGTGCTGCTCGCCGGGACGTCGAGGCAGCGGCCGGAGGCGGCACTGGCGAACGCGCTCGACGTCGTGGGCGGCGGCGTCGTGGGCGGCGTCGTGCCGCCACCGCTGACCCGGAACACCACCGTGCCGTGGGCTGGCACGCTGACACTGATGGTCCCGCTGCTGGAGCTGGTGGCACCGGACCACGCGTCCACCAGCGTGAACGAGCTTCCGGACTTGCCGACGGCGGCGGCCGTGGTCGAGATCGTCGTTGTCGAGGCGCCCTGGTTGAACAGGGCGACCGCCACGTCACCGTTGGCGAGCCGCTTGGCGAGCACCCGACGGGTGCCATCGAACGACACCTGCGTCCCCTGCAACCCGAGCGAATCCTGGTTGATCGCGATGAGGTTGCCGTTCTTGAGGATGGTCTGGGTGGCGGAGTCCATGTTCCGTACGTCGTTGCCGGCGATCAGCGGCGAGGCCATGATCGCCCACATCGCGAAGTGACTGCGCATCTCCGTGTCGTTCATGCCACCCCGGCCGACCTCCATCATGTCCGGGTCGTTGAAGCCGCCCGGCCTCGCGTACGAGGCCAGTGGCACCGTCACGTTGATGATGTTCTGGATGCCCATCGGGTAGCCGTTGGTCTGGCCGGTGTTCCACGCGTTGGTGATGTCCTCCGTGGTGCGCCACATGTTGGCCACGTCGCCCCAGTTGCGCTGGGGGCCGGTCTTGGCGTGGATGCTGTTCGAGTTGATGCTGTAGACGATCGGTCGGCCGGTGGCGGCCAGCGCGTCACGCATCCGGGCGAAGGTGGTGACCTGTTCGTCGATGCTGCCCTCCGGCGAGCACCAGTCGTACTTGAGGAAGTCGACACCCCAGGCGGCGAACTGACGGGCGTCCTGCGCCTCGTGTCCTCGGCTGCCGGTCGCGCCCGGGTAGGCGCCGAAGTACTGCGCGCAGGTCTTGTCGACCGGCACCTGGTAGAGGCCGAACTTCAGGCCCCGGGCGTGCAGGTAGTCGCCGAGTGCCTTCATCCCGCTGGGGAACCGACCCGGGTCTCCCTGGAGGTTGCCGGAGCTGTCCCGGTTCGGGTTGAACCAGCAGTCGTCGACCACGACGTACTGGTAGCCCAGGTCCCTCATCCCGCTGCTGACGATCGCATCCGCGGACTGCCGGATCAGCGCTTCGTTGATGTTGCAGCCGAAGGAGTTCCACGAGTTCCAACCCATGGGAGGAGTGCGTGCCACCCCGTTCTCCAGGGCCTGCGCCGCTGGGGCACGGAGGCCGACCAGAGCGCCGGCGAGCAGCAGTCCGGCCGCCAGTACGCTCCCCCAGCGACGACCTCGGGTGATGCGGTTCATCGAGCCTCCTTGTCGGTGGCGCCCGCCCGTGACTACGATCCGCTTGGTGGGCTGATAGCTGGACGCCAATTCTTGTTAGCGTTAACAGAGACGCCCATCATGTTACGGCGACATTTCATGAGGATCAATACCTGATAGCCGCAGCATCGCTGATCATCGATCGAGATCGGCCGGGGTCAATTGAAAAGTGTCTTATCAAACCCGCAGGGGCGAGGGCATTTTCGGCAGGGTGCTGCCGGTGCCGGAGAAAAATCGGCCGCCGCTGACAAGGAAGCGGCGGTGAGGCTGACGAAACTGACACCAGCCCCAGGCCCTGCGCCGGGCCGCCTCTGGTGGCCGGCCGCCGTCAGCGACGCGGTGGGGCGACGCTCTTGCGGGCGACCAGAGCCGGGGCGATGGTCTGCCGCAACGCCCCACCGGTGCCCGACTCGATCTGGGTCAGCAGCATCTGCAGGCTCGCCCGGGCCACCGCGTCGAAGTCGGGACGAACCGTGGTCAGCGGCGGAATGAAGTACGCCGCCTCCGGCACATCGTCGAAGCCGACCACGCTGATCTCGTCCGGCACTCGTCGGCCGAACTCGTGCAACGCCCGCAGCACGCCCAGCGCGAGATGGTCGTTGGCGGTGAAGACCGCGGTGACCTCCGGCATCCGCGCCAACATCTGCCCACTTCGGTAACCCGAGGCGGCGGACCAGTCCCCCGGCATCAGCGGCGGCGGATCCACCCCGGCCGCCAACAGTGCCTGCCGCCAACCGTCGATCCGGCCGACGCTGTCGAACCAGTCGGACGGCCCCGAGACGTGCCAGACGGTGCGGTGCCCCGCGTCGAGTAGATGCTGGGTCGCCGCCCGGGCACCCGCCACCTGGTCGACAGTCACCAACGGCACCGGCCGACTCGGGTCACCGTCGACGGTGACCAGCGGGACATCCTTGGGCAGGTGCTCCAGCGCCTCGCCCGCCGACTCCACCGGCGCGATGACCACGATGCCGGCGACCCGGTGCGACAGGTGCCGCTCCACGGCGGCCGAGATGGAACCGTGGTCCAGGTTTCGCACGCTGCCGACACTGACCGCGAAACCCTCCGCCGCGGCGGTCTGCTCCAGGGCGGCCAACAGCGACGCCGGACCGTAGAGTGTCGTGTTCTGCGCGACGACGCCGATGACCTGGGATCGGCCGGTCACCAAAGCGCGAGCCGCGCCGTTCGGGCGGTAACCGAGCTCGGCGATCGCCGCGCGCACCCGCAGCCGGGTCTGCTCACGGACGTTGGGGTGCCCGTTGAGCACCCTCGACACCGTCTGATGGGAGACACCGGCCAGACGAGCGACGTCCGTCATCGCGGGACCGTGGACGGCCATTGCACTCCCCCCGCTACGTCTCCGGCCCGCGGCCCGTCGACGTCGACTGGAGCGGCCCGGCCCGATCACCTCTCGCTCAGCCACCACGCCGGTGCTGAATCCCAGGTGACCAGCGCTGGATCTCCGTTAGTCTACGCCAGTTACCGCCCCGGTCTCGGCACGGCTGCGGGCGGACTGTGGACGTGCCGCGGCCGTACAAGGCAATCCTCGCACCGGATACGCGGCCAACCGAGGACCTGGCGGCGACCGGAAGGTCACTCGCGGCAGCGGGACCCACGTATCGGCGGCCGATACAGCCGCCTGCTCGAACCGGCCTGTTGGCTCCACCAACGTCCCGGCGGAAGTCGGTGCCTGCCAACCGACGCGCGGGCCGCAGTGTTGTGCCGGCCTGCTCCACGCCCTGGACAGAGCGTGGAACAGGCCGGCGCGGACGTGACGCGGTGGCGCCCACTCTCCGTGCCGGGCAAGCAGCGTTCGTCAGCGCCACCGGTCGGACCGGTCACTGTATGACTGGTGTCACGGTGTCGTCAGGTCGAACCGGCGCACCGTGACCGCACCGCCGAGCGCCTGGGTGGCGTGGTTGAAGATGGCGAACCGGTAGCCCATGAAGAACTGCCAGTTGTTCGCCAGGGTCAGGGCGTTGCCGAACGAGGTGAAGTTGACCCCGTCCGTGCTGTACGAGAAGCGAGCCTGCCGACCGGACCCGGGTCTGATGTCGGCGTTGGCACGCAACCAGATCCGGCCACCGGAGACGGCCGTGCTGGCCACCTCGCTGCCGGTGCTGGTGGTGTTCCAGTTGCCGTCCATCGTCAGGCCGTTCTGCATGACCAGACGCGTGGACCCGTTGTCCCGTCGGATCCCGATCCAGGCCGACGAGTTGCGCAGCACCGCCAGGCCGCTGCGATCACCGTCGCGCATCGTGGAGTAGTCCAACTCGATGGTGGCGGTCGAGGTGGGGCCCTGAATCCGGTGGGTCAGCGTGTTGCGTGCCTTGTACAGGTCGCCGGTGACGGTGGCGGTCTGCAGGTTCAGCCCGTTGTTGACCGACCACTTGCTGTTGTCGGGGTTGTGGTTCCACTCCCACTGGGGGCCGAGGGTGGTGCCGGCGAACGTGTCGGTGCCGGTGAGCGGCTTGACCGCTCGCGGCGGCGCCGGCAGGTTCGGCTTCGGGTACGAGCTGCCCCACGCGCCGTTGACCGTCTGCAGCACGGGCCACCCGTCGCCGGTCCAGGTGATCGGGGCCATGGCCGGCATCCGACCACCGGGGTACGCGTCGACGAAGGCCATGTAGTACCAGTCGCCGTTCTGGGTCTGCACCAGCCCACCCTGGTGCGGCACGCCGCCGCCGGAGATCGGGCCGGGCAGGTTGAGCAGCACCTGACGCTGCTCGTACGGGCCGAACGGGCCGTTGGTCGACTTCAGCACGTACTGGCCGTTGGCCGGGCGGGTGAGCCAGATGTAGTAGGCGCCGTTGCGCTTGTAGAAGCGCGCGCCCTCCAGCGTCCCGATGCTCGACGGCGTGGTGTAGACCTGCTGGTTGCGGACCTGGGACTTTCCGTCGGCGGACAGCTGCGCCACGCTGATGGCGCCGTTGCCGTACGCCATGTACATGGTGTCGTTGTCGTCGATCAGCATCCCGGCGTCGTAGTAGCAGTTGGGGATGGTGGTGTGCTTGCTCCACGTGCCGTCGACGGCGGACGCGGTGTAGATGTGGGTCTGCGCGAAGTCGATGCACCCGGCCCAGTAGTACGTCTTGTTGCTCGGCCGGTAGTTCAGCGTCGAGGCCCAGATCCCGTCGACGTACGCGTTGCCGCCGCTCATGTCGTATTTCGAACCGAAGTCGAGCCGGGGCACGGAGTGACCGGCGAACTCCCAGTTGACCAGGTCGTACGAGCGCAGCACCGGCGCGCCCGGCGAGTAGTGCATGGTGGACGCCGACATGTAGTAGGCGTTGTCCACCCGGATGATGTCGACGTCGGCGAAGTCCTGCCAGACCGTCGGGTTCGAGTACGTGCCGCTCGACGGGGGTGGCGTGGTGGGGGGTGGCGTGGTGGGGTTGCCTCCGCCGTCGACGCGGACGAGCTGCCACTGCTGGTTGGTGCCGTTCCAGTCGTCGTACTGCACGATGTTGCCGCCGTCGGCGGTCGAGGCGCCCTGCACCTCCATCACCTTGCTGCTGTTGCGGTTGATCAGCCGGACGTAGCCGCTGTCCGAGTCGGCCAACCGGAACTGCTGGTTGGTGCCGTTGTTGTCGGCCCACTGCACGATGCTGGCGCCGTTGGCGGTCGAGAAGCCCGAGACGTCCAGCACCTTGCCCGACAACCTCGACTTGAGCCGGTAGTAGCCGCTTCCGGAGTCCACGAACTGCCACTGCTGCTGGTTGCCGTTGTTGCGCGTCCACTGGGTGATCCGCGCGCCGTCATTCGTGGCCAGGTTGTACACGTCCAATGCCTTGCCACTGTTGCGGTTCACCAACACGTACCAGGCGCTGGTGTCGACCGTTGCCGCTGACGCGGGCGCCGCGACCACCGCCGCGGCCGCGCCACCGACCACCAGCGCCATCGCGGCGACGGCGAGTCTCGACAGCCACCCGCGCCGTGGCGCACCCCGGGGAACCCGACCGATGGAAAGCATGATCCTCCTCTGCTGACGCGAACCGTGCGGTCTGGGTCGGCGTCCGCGGCACCGGGCGGGGCACCGAGCTGACCACGCCCGGCCATGTGATCGCTAACACCGATTGCCCGACCAGCGCGGTGACGAGGTGCCGAAACCGCGGGGGTAGGACGCGCGCGCGGCCGGACCAGCCAACGACATCGACCATCTTGGTTATAGACTGTGAGCGATAACATGCTGTTAGTCAAGGCGTAACACAACCGCCTCGTGGCCCTGCTGGCGCACACGCGAACGGGTGGCCCACCCCCGGCCCGCAGGCAGGGATGGACCACCCGTTTCCAGTACGCTGCGGCAGCGCAGATCAGAAGCCGCGGGCCAACCGGTAGTAGGCCTGGTTCCAGCGGATCTCGTCGGCGAAGCGGCGAGGCTCCGTGTCGGCGCCGATGACGACGAGTTCGGTGCGGCTCATCTCCGCCAGGTCGTGCAGCTCCTCCACCCCGACCGCCTGCGACAGCACGGTGTGGTGCGGCGCGCCGGCGGTGATCCACGCCTCGGCCGACACCGGCAGGTCGGGTCGCGGACGCCAGACGGCTCGCGCGACCGGCAGCCGGCGCAGCGGCTGCGGCGGAGACACCACGTCGATCTCGTTGGCCACGAGACGGAAGCGCTCCCCCATGTCGGCCAGTCCGAGCACCACCGCCGGGCCGGGGGCCGCGTCGAACACGAGACGGACCGGGTCCTCCCGCCCTCCGATGCTCAGCGGGTGGATCTCCACGTTGGGTACGTCGGACGCGATGGTCGGACAGACCTCGAGCATGTGGGCGCCGAGCACCAACTCCTCACCCGGAGTGAGGTCGTAGGTGTAGTCCTCCATGAACGACGTGCCGCCGTCCACGCCCACCGACATCGCCTTGAGGGTGTGGACCAGGACGGAGGTCTTCCAGTCGCCCTCGCCACCGAAGCCGTAGCCGTCCGCCATCAGCCGCTGCACGGCGATGCCCGGCAGCTGGCGAAGGCCCCCGAGGTCCTCGAAGTTCGTCGTGAAGGCCCGGAAACCGCCAGCGTCCAGGAACGTACGCATGCCGAGTTCCAGCCGCGCGGCGTACCGCAACGAGTCGTGCCGATCGCCTCCGGGGAGCAGTTCGCCGCCGATGCGGTAGGTGTCCTCGTACTCCTTGACCAGGTCGTCCACCTGCGCGTCGGTGACCTCGCCGACCACCTTGACCAGGTCGTTGACGCCGTAGGTGTTGACCGACACCCCGAACCGCAGCTCCGCCTCGACCTTGTCGCCCTCGGTCACCGCGACGTCGCGCATGTTGTCGCCGAAGCGGGCCAGGCGCAGCGACCGCATCGCCGACCAGCCGAGCGCCGCGCGCGCCCACGCCCCGACCCGCGAGGTCACCCGCGGGTCACTGACGTGCCCGGCCACCGTCTTGCGGGCCACACCGAGACGAGTCTGGATGTACCCGAACTCGCGGTCGCCGTGCGCCGCCTGGTTCAGGTTCATGAAGTCCATGTCGATGTCGTTCCACGGAAGCAGAACGTTGGCCTGGGTGTGCAGGTGCAGCAGCGGCGTCTGCAGCGCGTCCAGGCCAGAGATCCACATCTTCGCCGGAGAGAAGGTGTGCATCCACGCGATCACCCCGATGGCGCCCTGGGCGGCGGCGTCCCGGCAGACCTGCAGGATCTCACCACTGTTGGTCAGGACGGGCTTCCAGACCACTCGGGCGGGAATCTGCGGTGAGTCGTCGAGCGCGGCCGCGATCTGACGAGACTGCTCGGCGACCTGCCGGAGCGTCTCCTCGCCGTACATGCCTTGGCTGCCGGTGAGAAACCAGATCTCGGGTTCGGTGTGTGGTGCCATGGGATTGCCTTCCGCGAGAGGGGCGGTCACTTGTAACGGATTCCGATGAGACGTTGGAGGAGGATGAACGCGAACAGCAGGCTGCCGATCACGATCTTGGTCCACCAGGAGTTGAGGCTCCCATCGAAGGTGATGAGGGTCTGGATCACGCCCAGGACGAGCACGCCGAGCACAGTGCCGAAGATGTAACCCGCGCCGCCGGTGAGCACGGTGCCACCGATGACGACGGCGGCGATGACGTCCAATTCCATGCCCACGGCGATCAGCGGCGCGCCGGACAGGGTGTAGAACGACAGCAGGATGCCGCCGATGGCCGAGCACAGGCCGCTGATCGTGTAGACGGCGATCCGGGTCCGCCCCACCGGCAGACCCATCAGCAGGGCCGACTGGGGGTTGCCGCCGATGGCGTACACGTTGCGGCCCAGGCGGGTGTAGGCCAGAGCGTACGCCGCGATGGCGACCACGACGAAAGCGATGAGCACGCTGATCGACACGAAGTTGCCCTGCGGGTCACCGATCCGCTCCTGCGACATCCTGGTCCAGAACCCGTCGGTGATCGGGATGGACGCTCCAGAGATGAACGTGCACATGCCCCGGGCGAAGAACATCCCGGCGAGCGTGACGATGAACGGCTGGATCTCGAAGAAGTGGATGACGCAGCCCATCAACAGGCCGAGCGTCGGGCCGATGAGCAGGGCGATGACGAGCACCAGCGCCGGCGGCATGCCATCGCGCAGCAGCGCGGCCGACACCATCGCCGTCATGGCGACCACCGACCCGACCGACAGGTCGATGCCGCCGGTGAGGATCACGAAGGTCATGCCCACCGCGACGACGAGCAGGAAGCCGTTGTCGATGAAGACGTTGAAGATGACCTGGACGTTGGAGAACGCCGTGTACTGCGAGACACCGATGCCGTACATCACCAGCAGCAGGGCGAGCGTCGCCAGGACCGGTATCTGCTTCCTCGGCAGCCGGAACCGGGTACGACCGGCGGTAAGCGAACCAGTGGTCATGCCGGCACCTGCTCCTTCGGCTTGTCGGCGGTGGTGGCGGGCGGCGGGACGTTGCGCCTACGTCGGCTGAACCGGGCCCGGAAGGCCGGTGCCTGGATGAGGCAGACGGCGATGACGACGACCGCTTTGAACAGCAGCGAGGTCTGCGGCGAGATGTCCATGGCGTACACCGAGGTCGTCAGGGTTTGAATGATCAGCGCACCGATGATCGTGCCACTGAGGAAGAACCGGCCGCCCGCGAGGGACGTGCCGCCGATGACGACCGCGAGAATCGCGTCCAACTCCACCCAGAGGCCGGCGGCGTTACCGTCGGCGCTGGAGACGTTGGCCGTCATCATGAAACCGGCGATCGCGGCGCAGCCGGCACTGAGCACGTACACGAGGAACACGATCCGGCCGGAGCGAATGCCCGCCAGGCGGCTCGCCTCGGCGTTACCGCCGACCGACTCGATGATCATGCCGAGCGCGCTGCGGCGGGTGAATGCGGCGACGAGCAGGGCAGCGGCGAGGGCGATGAAGATGGCCAGCGGAAGGGTCAGCATGTGTCCCAGGCCGATCGCCCGGTACGGCTCGGAGTTGATGGTGATGATCTGACCCTCGGTGATCAGCTGGGCCAGGCCCCGGCCAGCCACCATCAGGATCAGGGTCGCGATGATCGGTTGAATGCCGATCACGGCCACCAGCACGCCGTTCCAGGCGCCGAGCACGAGCGAGACGCCCAACGCCATCGCGAGGGCGGTCAGCACCACGCCGAGGCTGTTCTGGTCGGGCTGCTTGCTGATGTACATGCAGGCGATCGCGCCGCTGATCGCGCACAGCGAGCCGACCGACAGGTCGATGCCGCCGGTCGAGATGACCAGCGTCATGCCCAGTGCGACGAGGATCAACGGTGCGCTCAGCCGCAGGATGTCGATCGGCGTGCCGTACAGGTGCCCGTCCTTGACCTCGATCGACAGGAACCCGGGCCGGTAGATCGTGTTCGCGGCGAGCATGACGATCAGCACGGCGGCGGGCCAGAACAGCCGGTGACCGATCACCGTCCGGTAGCGGCCCATGGTGTCGTTCATCGGTCTGCCTCCTCCCGGTGAGATCCGCTGGCGATGGTCTGCATGATGCGATCGGCGTCGAGGGTGTCGTCGTTGGCGAGCTGCGCGACCATCTGCCGGTCCCGCATCACGGCCACCTTGTGGCTGAGGCGCAGCACCTCCTCCAACTCGGCGGAGATGAACAGCACCGCCATGCCGCCGTCGGACAACTGCGTCACGAGCTTCTGGATCTCGGTCTTCGCACCGATGTCGATGCCCCGGGTCGGCTCGTCGAGGATCAACAGTCGTGGCTCGGTGATCAGCCACCGGGCCAGGAGCACCTTCTGCTGGTTGCCGCCGGAGAGGTTGCGTACCGGCACCTCTGGGTCCGCGGGCCGAATGTTGAGTGCCTTGATGTACTTGTCGACCAACTCGTCCTGGCGACGACGCGGAATGGGCCGCAGCCAGCCACGGGCGGCCTGCATGGCGAGGATCATGTTCTCGCGGACCGACAGGTCGGCGACGATGCCCTCCGCGCGGCGATTCTCCGAACAGAAGCCGACGCCGTGGTCGATGGCCTGCGCGGGGGTGCGCAGGCTGCTGGCCGTGCCGTCGACCGCGACCTGGCCGCCGTCGGTCCGGTCGGCCCCGAACAACAACCGCGCAACCTCCGTACGCCCAGAGCCCAGCAGGCCGGCCAGGCCCACCACCTCGCCGGCGTGGATGGTGAGGCTGAACGGCTCGACCGCGCCCGACCGACCGAAGTTCGACACCGCCACCAGGGGGGTGCCCTCCTCCAGCACGGCCAGGTCCCGACGGGAGTGCTCCTCGATGCCCTCCAGGACGTCGAGCTCCTTGCCGATCATCTTCTCGACCAGGGAGAGCTGGGGCAGCTCGGCGGTCTGGTACTCGCCGACGAGCCCGCCGTTGCGCAGCACGGTGATCCGGTCGGCGATCTCGTAGACCTGATCGAGGAAGTGGGTCACGAACAGGATGGCGATGCCCTCGTCGCGCAGTTGCCGCATGATGCGGAACAGCTGCGCCACCTCGCTGGCGTCGAGACTCGACGTCGGCTCGTCCAGGATCAGCACCCGGGCCTTGATGTCGATGGCGCGGGCGATGGCGACCATCTGCTGGATCGCCAGCGAGTACGAGCCGAGCGGCGCGCTGACGTCGAGGTCGAGCTCGAGGCGGGACAGCAGCGTACGGGCGCGGCGGCGAACCTCACCCCAGCGGACGGCACCGAGCAACCTGGGCTCACGGCCGATGAAGATGTTCTCCGCCACCGAGAGGTTGGTGCAGAGGTTGACCTCTTGGTAGACGGTGCTCACCCCGGCGGCGGTCGCCTGCATCGGCCCGGTGAACGACACCGGCTCGCCGTCGAGGGTGATCACGCCCTCGTCGGTGTCGTAGACACCGGTCAGCACCTTGATGAGGGTCGACTTGCCGGCGCCGTTCTCGCCCATCAGGGCGTGCACCTCGCCGGGAAAGAGCTGAAAGTTGACGTTGTGGAGTGCGCGCACCCCGGGGAAGGACTTGCTGATCCCGGTCATCGTCAGGACCGGACGGCTATCCGTCATCCCATCAGACCTCTTCTGGGTTGTCGACACGGAAGGGCCGCTACGCTCCCGCAGCGCCCGCCCGGTCGTCCCTGCGGGGCCGCTCCGGCGGGCGTCGTACGGGGTCGTCGCGGGCCATGCCCGGTCCATTGTGGGCGTTGGCGCGACGCAGTGGGGCCGCCACGCGAACGCGGCGACCCCCGGCGTCGATCAGTACTTGCGGTTGGGCAGAGCTTCCTTGGCCTGCGCCTGGGTGAAGGTGGTCTCCTCGGTCTCGATCCGAGCAGGCACCTCCTGGCCGTCCTTGACCTTCTTGGCCAGGTCCATCAGCTGTGGGCCGAGCAGCGGGCTGCACTCCGCGATGAAGTTGAACTTCCCGTCGGCGAGAGCCTGCATGCCGTCCTTGACAGCGTCGATCGTGATGATGGTGATGTCCTTGCCCGGCACCTTGCCAGCGGCGGTGATCGCCTCGAGAGCACCCAGGCCCATGTCGTCGTTGTGCGCGAACAGCACGTCGATCTGCTTGTTGGCCTTGAGGAACTGCTCCATGACCTGCTTACCGCCGGCCCGGGTGAAGTCGCCCGTCTGGGAGGCGATGACCTTCAGGTTCGGGTTGGCGGCGATCGCCTCACCGAAGCCCTTCTTACGGTCGTTCGCCGGCGCCGCGCCGGTGCTGCCCTGCAGCTCGACGATGTTCACCGGGCCCGTGGCGGTCTTCTTCTGCTCGACCAGCCACTCACCGGCGAGCTTGCCCTCCTTGACGAAGTCCGAGCCGAGGAAGGTCTTGTACAGCGTCTTGTCGGCCGAGTCGACCGAGCGGTCGGTCAGGATGACCGGGATGCCGGCGTCCTTGGCCTCCTTGAGCACGGTGTCCCACCCGGACTCCACCACCGGCGAGAAGGCGATCACGTCGACCTTCTGCTGGATGTAGTTGCGGATCGCCTTGATCTGGTTTTCCTGCTTCTGCTGAGCGTCGTCGAACTTCAGCTCGATTCCGGCTGCCGTGGCGGCCTCCTTGATCGAGATGGTGTTCGCGGTACGCCAGCCGCTCTCCGCGCCGACCTGCGAGAAGCCCATCGTGATCTTGCCGTCGTCCTTGGTGCCGCCGCCGCCGGTGTCGCTGTTGCCGCAGGCCGCCATGCTGCCGACGAGCAGCACACTGGCGAGGACCGTGGCAGCGCGCCACGGAGCGGAGTGCATTCGCATCTTTCTCATCGAATCTCCTTGGCTCGGTGTGGTGGGTAACCGCGCCAACCGCCGATGTGCAAGGAGCGGCGTACGCGGGTGGTGCGTGCTGCTACTTCGGTGGTGCAGACCGACGGGTCGGACATGGCCGGTGGAGGGTCAGGAACCCGTCGGCGGGACTGGTTGTTGGCCGTAGACGTTCTGGTAGCGGTCGTAGAGCGCGTCGATGTCGTCCTGCGCGATCGGCACCGGCTGCCCGAGTGCGCGGGCCAGGTGCGCCGTACGCGCAACGTCCTCACACATCACCGCGGCCTTGACCGCCGCGCGGGCGTCACGGCCGATGGTGAAGACGCCGTGATTACGCATCAGCACCGCGGGTGAGCGGTGCCCGGCGAGCGTGCCGACGATGCCCTTGCCGATGTCGTCGCCGCCGATCAGGGCGAACGGACCCACCGGAATCTCACCGCCGAACTCGTCGGCCTGCGCCGTGAGGTGGCAGGGGATCGCCTCCGCACGCGCGGCCCAGGCGGTGGCGTACGAGCTGTGTGTGTGCACGACCCCACCGACCTCGGGCATGGCCCGGTAGACGTAGGCGTGGGCGGCGGTGTCGCTGGACGGTGCGAAATCCCCCTCGACCAGGGCCCCGTCGAGGTCGCACACCACCATCGTGTCGGCCGAGAGATCGTCGTAGCCCACGCCGCTCGGCTTGATCACCATGAGGTTCTGGCCGGGAACCCGCGCCGAGACGTTGCCCGCCGTCCAGGCGACCAGGCCGTACCGGGTGAGTTCGGCGTGCAGGCGGGCGACCGTCTCCCGCAGCTCGCCGACCTGTCGGGTGACCTCAGCGTTCATGCGACCACCTCGAGCGCGAGCTCGGGCGGGGCAGCGGCGGTCTCGACGGCCGCGTTCCGGATCGCCCGCAGGCGGAGCATGACGTCGTTGCCACCGCGACCGAAGTGGTCGTGCAGCGCCTGGTACTCGGCGTACAGGGCGTCGTAGGCGCGCGCCCGCTCGGGATCCGGCCGGTAGACGGCCTCGTGCACCCGACCCATCGCCTGCGAGGCCTCGTGGATCGAGGGGAACTCACCGGCGGCGACGGCGGCGTGGATCGCCGACCCCAGCGCCGGCCCCTGCGAGGAGGCGATGATGTTCAGCGGCCGCCTGGTCACGTCGGCGTAGATCTGCATCAGCAGCTTGTTGTTGGTGAGGCCACCGGCGATCACCAGGTCGTTCACGGCGACTCCGGCCTCGACGAACGCCTCGATGATCATCCGCGTGCCGAAGGCGGTGGACTCCAGCAGCGCCCGGTAGATGTCCTGCGGCCGGGTAGCCAGGGTCATTCCGACGATCATCCCGCTGAGATCGTGGTTGACCAGCAGCGAGCGGTTGCCGCTCCACCAGTCCAACGCGACCAGTCCGTGCGCGCCGACCGGTTGGCTCGCGGCCAACTCGGTGAGCTGTTCGTGCGAGTCGATGCCAGCCGGGGCGGCGTGCTTGACGAACCAGCCGAAGATGTCGCCGACACCACTCTGCCCAGCCTCGTAACCCCACGCACCGGGGCTGATGCCGCCGTCCACGACACCGCACATGCCGGCCACCTCGGCGACCTCCGCGCCGTTGACGACGTGGCAGGTCGAGGTGCCCATGATCGCGACGAGCCGGCCGGGCTCCACGGCCTGCGCGGCCGCCGCGGTGACGTGTGCGTCGACGTTGCCGGCGGCCACCGCGATCCCCTCCGGGAGGCCGGTCCAGGCGGCGGCCTGCGCGGTGAGCGTGCCGGCCCGGGCGCCGAGCGGCAGCAACGGACCATCCAGCTTCGCCACGAAGTCGCCGAAGCCGGGGTTGAGCGCGGTCAGGAAAGCCTCGCTGGGGTACTGGCCGTCCTGCAGGATGCCCTTGTACCCGGCCGTGCACACGTTGCGGGTCTCGGTGCCGCTGAGCTGCCAGACGATCCAGTCGGCCGCCTCGATGAAGCGCTCGGCCCGGTGGTAGACCTCGGGGTCCTCCTCCAGCACCTGAAGTCCCTTGGCGAACTGCCACTCGGCGGAGATCTTGCCGCCGTACCGGCCGATCCACGGCTCTGCCCGCTCGTGGGCGAGCGCGTTGATCCGGTCGGCGTGCGGCTGCGCGGCGTGGTGCTTCCACAGCTTGACCCAGGCGTGCGGCCGGTCGCGCAGCTCGGGATCCT
The DNA here is from genome assembly GCF_016907275.1 of Micromonospora luteifusca. Taxonomy (NCBI): domain Bacteria; kingdom Bacillati; phylum Actinomycetota; class Actinomycetes; order Micromonosporales; family Micromonosporaceae; genus Micromonospora; species Micromonospora luteifusca. The sequence goes on along the minus strand of NZ_JAFBBP010000001.1, from coordinate 5,140,960 downwards.
CGCAGAGCGGAGTGCCGTCGGCGTCCGTCGGCAGCACCGTGCAGGCGGTGAAGTCGATGCCAATGCCGACCACCGCAGCGGGATCCACCCCCGCAGCGGACATCGCCGCCGGGACGGCGTACCGCAGCACGTCGCGGTAGTCGTCCGGATTCTGCAAAGCCCAGTCCGGAGGCAGCGCCTGGCCCCCCGGAAGCGCCGAACTGATGACGCCGTCGCCGTACTCGTGCACCGCGGTCCCCAACTCGGCACCATCACCGACTCGGACCACGAGAGCTCGCCCGGACAGGGTGCCGAAATCGACACCGACGACATAGCGGTCGTCAGCTCCGTCCACACCGTTCATGTTCACCTCCACCGTTAACGGGGATAGTGTTAACGCTCACATCCAGCCTCGTCAAGACATCCAGGCGCAACAGCTCCGTAACGGAACGCGGAAGCCGGACCGACTCGGGCGCGTCGATACCGGACCCGCACAAAAGGCATAATTCCGGTGCCAACGGGTGAACGTGGTGGCGGAAGGGCGCAACGCAAGGCCCGCCCGGCCGACCGCAGACCCGTCGCCAGGCCAGGCGACAGGCGCGGCATCTCGGACGACTTCGAGACGACCGTCCGGTCCCGACCAATCGGCAACCGGCGATGATGTCAGCGATAACATCAACAAGTTGGCCAAGCCCTCATGGTCAAGTCGGCAAAACGGCCCGCAGCCACGATCGGGCTCATAGCTGAGCGCTTCGGACACCGGCGCGCGCGCAACGCAGCCACGCAAAGAGCCTTGTTATCGATAACATTCGACGTTTCGAGTGCCCCTCAGCCGGCACGCAAGCCCAGCCGCCCCGCAGGCGTCGTCGGCCCCGCTCGGCCCTACGCCCGCGCGTCGTACGGCCCACGCAGCGGCCAGGCCCACGCAGCGGCCAGGCCCACGCGGCGGGCCAGGCCCACGCGGCGGGCGGCCCGTCGTACAGCCCACGCCCGGGCCCTGCGCCCCCCGGCTGTGCGGCGGCGCGCCCGTGCCATGCGCCCTGCGGCCTCGCGGCCTGGCGCCCGAAGCCAATTCGGCGGTCGTGATCGACTCCATGTCGGCGACGTTGCGGTATCCGAGCCGCCAAACACCGCAACATCGGCGACATGGAGTCGATCATGCGCCGGACCGTGCCCGTTGGAGCCGCCAAGCCAGCCCACCGTGAGACCCGGGCCAGGCCACCGCCAGACCGGGCCAGGCCGAGCCGCACCAGACCAAACCACGCCAGGCCGAACCGGGCCGGGGCCAAACCGGGCCGGGGCCAAACCGGGCCGGGGCGAGGCCAGACCAACCCGAGGCGGGGCCGAACCAACCCGGAGCGGGGCCAGACCGGGGCGGGGCGAGGCCAGACCGGGCGAGGCCAAACCAGCCCGGGGCGAGGCCAGACCGGGGCCAAGGCAAGACCAGCCCCGGGCAAGACCAGCCCGGGGCGGGGCCAGCCCGGGGCGGGGCCAGCCCGGGGCGGGGCCAGCCCGGGGCGGGGCCAGCCCGGGGCGGGGCCAGCCCGGGGCGGGGCCAGCCCGGGGCGGGGCCAGCCCGGGGCGGGGCGGAACCGGAACCGGAACCTCCGGAGGGCTGCTCGACTTCACCGTTGGCCGGCACGCCACCAGCGCACATGACCGATCGGCCCAGCTCCGCTGGGGCCGGGCCGTCGGTGCGGTGCGCTGGTGGGACGTGGAGCGGCGGTCGGGTCAGGCGGCCCGGTTGCGGTTGTACAGGGCTTTGGACCAGAGGAAGCAGACCACGGTGATGACGACGCACCAGGCGACCGCGATGATCCCGTTGGCACCGATCCCGCTGCCGAGCAGCAGGCCGCGGAGGGTTTCCATGACCGGTGTGAAGGGCTGGTAGTCGGCGAAGAGGCGCACCGGCGTCGGCATGGAGTCGGTGGGGACGAAGCCGCTGCCGAGGAACGGCAGGAGGATCAGCGGCATGGGGAGGTTGCTGGCCGTCTCGACACTGTCGCTGACCAGGCCGAGGGCCACCGACAGCCAGGTGAGCGCAAAGGTGATCATGGCGAGGACGCCGGCCGCGGCGAGCCACTCAACCGGGTTGGCAGTGGGCCGGAACCCGACGAGCAGCGCCACGCCGGTGACGGCCGCGAGGCTGAGCAGGGCCTGGGCCAGGCTGCCCAGTACGTGCCCGGTGAGGACCGACGGTCGGAAGATCGCCATGGTTCGGAACCGGGCGATGATGCCTTCGGTCATGTCCATCGCGACCGAGATGGCGGTGCCCTGCGCCCCGCTGACCACCGTGATGAGCAGGATGCCGGGGGTGACGTAGTTGGCGTAGTCGCCGCGGTCACCGGAGGGCCCGAGGCCGGCGCCGAGTGTGCCACCGAAGACGTAGACGAAGAGCAACAGGAGGATGACTGGGATGCCGACGAGCATGAGCGTCATCGACGGATAGCGCCGCATGTGCAGGAGGTTGCGCCGCAGCATCGTGTTCGAGTCGTGGACGGCGAGGGAGAGCGTGCTCATCGGGCCGGGACCCTTTCGTGGTCGGGTCGGCCGGCCCGGGTGTCGGGTTGACCGGTGAGGGTGAGGAAGACGTCATCGAGATCGGGGGTGTGCACGGAGAGACCGGCCACCTCGATCGAGGCGCGGTCGAGCTGGTCGAGCAGGGAGCGCAGCGACCCGACTCCGCCGTCGCTGGGCACCTGGAGGGTGAGCGCCGCGTCGTCCCGGGTGGAGGACGCGAAGGTACGGGCCGCCGAGTCGAGCCCGTCCTGGTGGGCGAACTGCAGCACGATGTGGCCTCCCGGAATCAGGCGCTTGAGTTCGTGTGGAGTGCCTTCGGCGATCAGTCGGCCGTGGTCGAGGAACGCGACGCGGTCGGCGAGCTGGTCGGCCTCCTCCAGGTACTGGGTGGTGAGCAGGATGGTGACGCCCTCGGCGGCGAGAGCGCGGATGATCTGCCACATGGCGCGGCGGCTGCGCGGGTCGAGGCCGGTGGTCGGCTCGTCGAGGAAGATGACGCGGGGCTCGCCGACCAGGGTCATCGCGAGGTCGAGTCGGCGGCGCATACCACCGGAGTACGTCGACACCGGCTTGGCCGCCGCCTCCGTCAGGTCGAACTGGTCGAGCAGGTCGGTGATCCGTCGCCGTCCGGTGGCCTTGTCCAGGTGGCACAGGTCGGCCATCAGGTTGAGGTTTTCCCGGCCGGTGAGCAGGTTGTCGACGGCGGAGAACTGGCCGGTGACGCCGATCAGTTCGCGTACCGCGTTGGGTTCTCGGGTCAGGTCGTGGCCGAAGATGCGGGCGGTGCCTCCGTCGGCGTTGATCAGGGTGGAGAGGATCTGCACGGTGGTGGTCTTGCCGGCGCCGTTGGGGCCGAGCAGCGCGAAGATCGTTCCTTCGGTGATCATCAGGTCGATGCCGTCGAGCACGACCTTGTCGCCGTAGGACTTCCGCAGCTCAGTGGCGACGATCGCGGCTTTCATGGGGCTGTTCATGATCTCCTCCTTCGTGGTCGGTGTGCTGCCGGTTCAGGCGCGGCGGATGGTGACGTCGCCGTAGGAGGTGTGTGCCCGCACCTCGGCCGTCTCGTCGGTCTGCGCCGGGCTGTCGGTCGTCTCGAGCGCGTTGTGCACCCGGCCGTGCTTGGAACTGACGTCGAGCCAGGCGGCGGTGCCGCGCCGGATGCCGACCTCGATCGCGCCGTAGGAGGTCTGCAGTTCGATCGACCCGCGTACGACCTCGCCCAGCCGCACGTTGCCGTAAGCGGTGCGCGCGTTCACCGAGGCCGCGGGCGCGTCGACGGTGATGTCGCCGTAGGCGGTGTTGATCCGGACGTTTCCGCCGCTCTGGCCGATCCAGCAGTCGCCGGAGGAGTTCTTGACCTCTGCGGTGCCGTCGACCGCACCGATGCGCACCTTGCCGGATGAGGACTTGACCCGGGCGGAACCGGCGACGCGTTCGACGGCGACATCGCCGTGGCTGGTGTCGATGTCCAGCGGCCCGGTCTCCTCGAGCCGGATCCCACCTCCGGTCTTGAGGCGGCACTCGCCGAGCCGGCCCTCGCAGCGGAACGCCGCCCACGCGGCCTCGGCGTGCACCCGCGAACCGGTCGGCACCTCGACCAGGACGTCGACCGACGGGCCGGTGCCGAAGAATCCGTAACGCCGCCAGGTCTTCGGTGCCCTGATCAGCAGTCTGCCGGCGGTGTACTCGACGGTGGTCTGTTCCGCGGCGCTCACGTCGGCTTTGCTCGACGGGTCGCGGGGCCGCACCGTCACCACCGTGTCGGTGCGGTCACTTGCGGCGATCCAGGCGTCCCCGACGGGCAACTCGATCTGGACGGTGATCGGTTCTGGTGTGTCGAAAAGAGGCATGGTGGTCTCCCGGAAGGTGGTCGGCGAATGTCGCCGCTTGTCAGCGGCGTGAGGGAAAGAAGGGGTATGGGGAGTTAGCGGGCCCAGCCGGTGAAGTGCTGGCCGGAGCGCGGCTCCACCCGGCGGGGCGGACGACGCTCCGTCTCGCCCGCTCCGATGGCGCCGGCGACAGCTCGCACCAGCCAGGCGTTGACCGAGAGCCCGGCCCGACCGGCGGCCTCCTCGACGCTGGCCTTGAGGTGGTCGGGAAGCCGGAGGTTGATCCGCGAGGTGCCACCGTCGTCACCCTCGGGCGGCGCGAGCAATGGGGCCGACGGCGTCGGTGGGTCGTTGACCTCGTCGTCCGCCGCATCGGTCGGCGGGCTGGCCGGCGTCACCACGAAGTCGGGCTCACGCCCGCGCAGCCGGACGTGCACCGAACCGGGCGCAAGGTCACGGGTGATCTCGTCGGCCGCGTCGGACAGTGCCTCGAGCAGGGTGAGACGGGTGGCCGCCTCCAGTTGGGTGAAGAGCCGTTCGGCCAGCATTCGGGCCTCCGGATCGACGCCCTCCGCGGCCACGGCGAACTCGTTACGCAGGTTCTCGACGTATGACCTCAGCTCCATGGCACCATCATGGCACCACTTTGGCTCAGAGTGCAACAGTCATGGCTCATCGCGGTGCCAACGATCAGTCCCGGTGCGGGTCGGGCGGCACTCGCAGGTCGCCGAACATGCCCCGGACCAGGTGATTCGCCTCCTCCTGAGTCAGCCCGCTGGCCACCAGCAGGTCACTGACTGTCGTCCGGACCTGCGCCACCACCACCGCACCCGAGAAACCGACACCCTCCCGGTAGGCACGACCGGCCGCCTGGACCGCCCGCAGCGCCTGCTCCCGCGCCCGGTTTGGCTCATCACCGGCGGCGAACTGCCGCTTCAGCAACCGGACGGCCCCGGCGAGATCGGCCACCGCTCCCGGCAGCGATTCCGGAACCGGTTCGCCGTCCTCGATCAACGACACGGACCGCCGGATCAGGGTTCCGCTGTTGCGCATCGCCCGGTCGATCGGCTCGGCCGCCCGCGCGTACCGGCCCACCGGCCCGTGCCGTTCGCGCCAGTGCACCGGCGACAGGGTGCTGGCTTCTCGGGCCCCCTGGGTCGCCTCGACGAACGCCTTCAGTTGGCTCTTGTTCTGCCGCAGCTCACTGCGGGCGGTCCGGGCACGAGCGGCGTCACCTTCGGCCAGCGCCTCGGCGGTGGCGTCGAGCTGGGTGACGAGGAGATCCAACACCGGCCGTGCGGCCCGGTTGAGCACCCGCAGCGGGTTCAGCGGCAGCAACACGGCGGTGACCAGCAGTGCCATCCCTCCCCCGATGAGCGCATCAACGAACCGGGGGATCTCCAGATCACGGATGGACGGGCTGAGCGTGCAGATGAGCACCGCCGTCGCCCCGGCCTGGATCACCACCGCCGCACTGCCCGAGAGGAACAAGGCGACCACGATCGCCAGCACGACGATCAGCGCGAGTTGCCACCACCCGGTGCCGATCACCACGAGCAGCAGATCGCCGATCAGCACCCCGACGGTGACACCGATGATCAGCTCGACGGTACGGCGCAGCCGTTGGCCAACGGACGCGGCGAGAGTGGAGACGGCGGAGATCGGTGCGAAGACCGGCTGCGAGATGTTCAGCAGTTGGCGCGCAAGGAACCAGGACAGTGCCGCGGCCAGGCCGGCCTGCACCGCGAGACCGCCGATGGCGCGTACTCGACGAAACCGGTCGCCCAGCGTGACCACCGCGCGTTCCCAGAGTCGGACGACCGCCGGAGCGCCCCCGTCCGCTCCGCGCCGACCGGCAGCGACCATGGCGGCACCTACCCCGCCCTGACCGGATCAATCCACCGCCGTCGGATCGGCATTTCACCCGAGGGCGAGGCGACCGGCGGCCGCACAGACCGAGGTACGCGGACCGGCGACGACCGCCGGCCGGGGCGGCGAGTGAGCGGTGGCGCGTCGGATCCCGCCACGATTGAGGCCGTCCGGTTCGGGTAGACCGCGCTCTGCCGCCGTCGGGGTGGTGCCCCGGCACGGTGCCGGCGGGGCCGGCCTCAGATGGATCGTGTGACGAGGGGCTGCCGAGACGCCTCCGGGGGGACGTCGGATGGATCAGCGCGGTTGAGCGGGCCGGACATCTCCGACGACGTCGTGGAGCTGCGGGTGCACGGAGTCTCCGGCGCGAACCCCGAAGAGGTGCTGGACCTGCGGCAGACCGCGCAGGTGGCGGGTGACCGCAGCGGAGGCTTCTACCGGCAGCGCCCTCGGCATCCGGACACCACCGACCCGCCTGGGGTGACGCTGGAGGCGTACCGCTGGGGTGACCTGCCCTCCGGGACCGTGACCCGCGCCCTGGGGCTGGTGTTCCTGTTGCCGTTCATGCTGGTCAACGTGGCGATCTGGATGCGCCCGGCGAACCCTGGATCCGAGGCGCTGGTCAGGTCCGTGTGCCGCTTGCTGGCGCTCACTCTCACCGTGCTCTATGTGCTCGCCATCGCCGGCGTCACCCTGGATCTCGTCGGCTGGAAGTGTCTGAACTCGCCGCAGTGCCTCGCTGGGCGCAGCTGGTTGTCCTGGTTGAGCGGGCGACCGGTCGGGCTGCGACTGGGGGTGCTCGCGCTGGTCCCGGCCATCGCGATCAGCCTGATCTGGCGAGTCAGCAACCGACCGGGGCGCACTTTCGAGGCGTTTCGCGCGCCCGAACAGGTCTCCGGGCATCGGCTCGGCGCGGTCGGTCAGTGGGACGCTGAGCCGCTGGTCGGGCGGCTGCGCTCCATCCACGTCGCCGTCGCGTTCGCGACGCTGGACCTCACCCTGCTCCTGGCCCGAGCCGCGACCGGCGCCACGGCCGCCACCGTCGCACTGACGGTGACCACCACGGTGGTCCTGACGGCCTGCGTGGTCTGCCTCTGCACACCCCCGCTGATCGACCGGGCCGCCACCGATCGGCGGCTCGACCGGATCACCAGCGCGCTCCGGACCGCCGCCATCGTCCTGACCGTCGGCGTCGTGGCTTACGTGCTGGTGAGTCCCCAGCCGTGGGACGAGCAGCGCACTCTTCCCGGCTACGAGACGACCCTGGCCGGGCTGTTCGTCGCACAGACCACCCTGCTGGTCGCGCTGGGCGCGGTGCTGCTCCGACGCCGGGACCGGCGGCGAGGTGCCACCCCACTGTTCGGGCTCGGAGCGCTCGCGATCGCGGCCACCGGCATCAGCGTCGCGGGGGCGTACGCCGCCGAACTGGTCTATCGGGCGGCGGATTTCCTCGATCGTGACGTGCCGACCGGTGCGGGCATCGCCACCGGCCCACCCCGCGCGTACACCTGGGTGATCTTCGGTTTCCTTCGCGCGGTCCTGATCACGCTGATCGTCGCCGGTCTGGTCGTCGTGATCTCCCGCCGCGGCCGACGTCGCGCCGCGGCGGCAATCGTCGCCCACGACTACCCGAACCGGCCGGCGGAGGTGGGATCCCGACTGCGGCAGGTCCGAGATGCGATAGCGCAGGCTCGGTTCACCGAGAAACTGGTACCGCTGGCCGTGCTCTACGGCTGCCTCGCCGGACTCACCACGGCCACCACCACCGCCGGCCTGTTGGGGCGGTTCCCGAGCGACGTCGTCGAGCGGAACGTCGGGTTGCCGGCGGACGCGGTCACCTTCGGCATCGCGTTCGGCAGTTGGCTGATCGCGGCGATCATCCTCGGCCTGATTCTCGGCAGCGTCTTCGCCTACCGGACCGTCCCGTTCCGGCGGCACGTCGGCGTCCTCTGGGACCTCGGCACCTTCTGGCCCCGGGCCGCCCATCCCTTCGCACCGCCCTGCTACGCCGAACGCGCCATACCGGAGCTGACCCGCCGAATCACCTACCTCGTGGAGAGCGGCCACGCGGTGCTGCTCACCGGGCACAGCCACGGCTCGGTCCTGCTCGCCGCGACCGTGCTCCAGTTGCCACCGGAGGTCGGCAGCCGGGTCGCCCTGCTCACCCACGGGTCACCGCTGCGCCGCCTCTACGCAAGGCTCTTCCCCGCCTACATCGACGAGGCGGCACTGCGGGACATCGGCCGCCGGGTCGGCTGGCGCTGGGTGAACCTGTGGCGCGACACCGACCCCATCGGTGGCTGGGTCTTCTCCGCCCACCGGCCACCCCCTGCGGCGACGACCAGCGATCCGGCATTCGCCGTGGATCGCCGACAGCGCGATCCCCGCGGCGTGGTGACGCCGGCCAGCGACAGCATCCCCCCACCCATCCGCGGGCACTGGCCGGACGAGTCGGACGAGTCGTTCGTCGAGGCGGTGCGGGAGTTGGTGCAGCGCCTCGGAGGGCGGACGGATCCACCCGTACACGGGCGACCCAGGTAACGGGCCGGGTCACTTGCCGCGGGTCGCCCGCGTACGCCAGTCGTCGAGGCTCGTACCGGCCATGCGGGCGCCGTCGGCGGGGACCAGCGAGCGGTCGCTCAGCGTGGCGCCGAAATACCGAGCGTCGGGGTCTGCCACCACCGACCGAGGGTCCTGCTGGGCCGCGAGGATCGTCCGCCCCAGCTCGTCGAGCCGGAACCGCTCCGGGCCAGCGACCTCGACCAGGGCGTTGGTGGGCGCGCCGACCGCGACCTCGGCCACCTCGGCCGCGACGTCGTCCGCCGCCATCGGCTGAATGAGCACCGGCGCGAGGTGCACGGTGTCGCCGTCCGTCGCGGCGTCGATGATCCCCTGGACGAACTCGAAGAACTGCGTGGCGTGCACCAACGAGTACGGGATCCCGGACGCGACGACGAGCTTCTCCTGGGCGACCTTCGCCCGCATGTAGCCACTGTCCGGGAGTCGGTCAGAGCCCACGACGGAGAGCACCACGTAGTGGCCCACCCCGGCGTCCGCCGCGGCGGCGAGGAGATTCCGGGTGGACGTCTCGAAGAATTCCAGTACGGCGGCGTCCTCGAACGACGGCGAGTTCGACACGTCGACGACGACGTCGGCAACGGCGAGCGCTTCCGCGACTCCCTCGCCGGTCAGTGTGTTCACCCCGGTCTTCGGCGATGCCGGCACCACCTCGTGACCCTGGGCACCGAGGCTCTTCACGAGCTTGGAGCCGATGAGGCCGCTGCCACCGATGACGACGATCTTCATGGTCGAACCACGTCCTGTCTGCACTGGGTTGAACCGCCTGCAAACCAGTAAGACGGAAACCGTGCGCCGATGCAGGACAATCGCTGGAGAACAGTTCTAGGAGATCACCCCATCCACTGGAGGTCGACGTGGCCGCGGTATCCCACCCGGTGTTCGCCCGGGTCTACGAACGGCTCAGCGTCGCCATGGACCGCGCCGGCACGGCTGAGTTCCGGCGGGACCTGGTTGCCGGCCTTTCCGGTCGGGTGATCGAGATCGGCGCGGGCAACGGCCGCATGTTCTCCCACTATCCGCTCGGGGTGACCGAGGTCGTCGCGGTGGAGCCGGAACGACGTCTGCGTGCCGCCGCCCAGCGGGCGGCATCGACCGCTCGGGTGCCGGTCACGGTCGTCGACGGCCTGGCCGAGGCGCTGCCCCACGGAAACGGCGAGTTCGACGCGGCCGTGGTCGCGTTGGTGTTGTGCACAGTGCCGGATCAGGCGAGCGCGCTCGCCGAGGTCAGCCGCGTGCTGCGCCCCGGCGGCCAGCTGCGCTTCTTCGAGCACGTCGCCGCCGAGAAGCACAGCCGGCTGCACCGAGCCCAACGACTGGTCGACGCGACACTGTGGCCGACGCTGTTCGCCGGCTGCCACACCAACCGCGACACCATCGCCGCCATCGAGGCCGCGGGATTCGTGGTCGAGGAGCTGCGCCGGTTCCGTTTCCCGGCCCCGAGCAACAGCCCGTCCTCACCCTGCGTCCTCGGTCGGGCGATCAAGCCCGGAGCCGTGAACCAGCACTGAGGACGGCCGCTGGGCTGCCCACAGCCATGGTGTTCGGCTCCTGTTGTGGCGATGTCGGCATTCCGAGCCAGGCGATCGTCAATCACTGTGCGTCATGGAGAAACGCGAACGTGAATGGCTGTTGAATAGTCGCCCCATTATTCCGTTTTGTGGGCATACGTACCCGTGACGTGATGTGGTGGTCACCGCAGTTCGCTGCCCCATCTAGGCCGCTTCACGCAGGGCGTGGCTCGCCAGCGTCCATGCAAAGCAGTACCCACGGAGGGTGTTTCTGTGACAGCAAAACCCAATCATCTTCGCCTTCGCCGAAGGCTACTGCCAGCGCTCGCGGCGTCCGCGGCCGTCGCCATGGCCGCCAGCTTTCTGGTGCTTGGCTCAACCCCGGCCAGTGCCGCGGATGCACCCGTAGGTTTGGGGACAGCCGGCGACTACTCCGTCCTCGCCGGAGCCGAGCCCACCAACACCGGCGCGAGCTTCCTGGCTCAAAACCTTGGACGATTCCCGGGTGGCACCGCAACGGGCTTCGACACGGCGACCATCGGCGGCGAGACCCACCTCGGCGACGCCGAGGCTCTCCAGGCGCAGAGTGACCTCACCATCGCCTACAACGACGCCGCCGGCCGGACGCCCTTCACCATCCTCCCCGAGGAACTCGGCGGCAACACGCTCAACCCCGGCGTCTACCGCGTCGGGGAAGGGCAACTGACCGGGGCGTTGACGCTCAACGGCCAGGGCAACCCCGCGGCCGTGTTCATCTTCCAGGTCAGTTCCTCGCTGACGACCGCGGCGGACAGCAGCGTCGTCCCGATCAACGGCGCCTCGGCCTGCAACATCTTCTGGCAGATCGGCAGCTCGGCGACGATTGGCACGGGCACCACCTTCGTGGGCACCATCATGGCCCAGGCTGCGATCACGATGGCCACGGGCGCGACCCTCCAGGGACGCGCGCTGGCGCGAACCGAGGCTGTCACCCTCGACAACAACGTCATCACCGCACCGGTCTGCGCCGGGCCGACGGGCCCACCCGGACCGACCGGCCCTCCCGGACCCACCGGCCCGCCCGGCCCTTCCGGACCGCCCGGCAGCCCTGGCGCACCGGGTAGCCCCGGAGCCCCTGGAAGTCCTGGCGCACCCGGTAGCCCCGGAGCCCCCGGCAGTCCCGGCGCACCTGGCGCCCCCGGTAGCCCTGGAGCGCCCGGCAGTCCCGGCGCACCTGGCGCCCCCGGTAGCCCTGGAGCGCCCGGTAGCCCTGGAGCACCTGGTAGCCCCGGAGCCCCTGGCGCGCCTGGAGCACCCGGTAGCCCCGGCGCTCCCGGTAGCCCTGGAGCGCCCGGTAGCCCCGGAGCACCTGGCGCGCCTGGAGCACCTGGTAGCCCCGGCGCACCCGGTAGCCCGGGTGGCAAGGCCCCCATCCTGCCGGTGACCGGTGGCGGAGTGGTCCCGGCCATGACGGGCATCGGAAGCGTGATGGTCGTGCTGGGCGCGTTCGCGTTCTTCCTCGCGCGGCGTCGACGCCAGGAGTCCTGATCGGCGGCCCGGCCGGTGATCTGCCGGCCGGGCCACCTGAGCACCCACCAACGTGCCCGTCGTCGGCCCACTCCCCAGCCGGGAGTGGGCCGACGACGGGTACGCCAGCTCGAACTACCCGAACCCCGCAGGAGAGTCAGTCGCTGAGCTCCAGCTCGCGCATGGCTGCTACCTCCCGTTCTCGCCGGTGTGGCGTTGGCAACGAGGGCCGGTTTCACAACTGATCACTGAGCGTTGCGTTCTGCTGCGGCATGCCACCAGCCGGGCGGTGCGGGTCCGGTGACCGCCGCGGTGGGCTGGTCGGGATGCAGGCCGAGGCGGTGCAGTGCGGCGGCGTCAATCCGGATTTCGAGCCAGCCGTGCCAGTGGCCGTCAGGGCCGACGCCGCAGGCCAGACCCCAGTAGATCTCGCCCGACTCGAACGGCATCCAATCGATGCCTCGGTCACGTAGTCAAGCGCGGACGGCTGCCAGCGGCTGCCGACAGCCTGGCGTGTTCTCGTAGGCCGCGATGGTGACCCAATCGGCGTTCATGGAGACCATGATGCCTGGAAAATCGCTTGTCGCGCTCGGCGTGCTCCGCGAGAGTTACGGCCATGACGTACTGACGGACACCTTCCCCTGCTCCGCGCCACCGGTGACGCCTCCCGAGGGCCGTGACGCCGTCCGCTCCCACGTTCTCAGCGAGAAGTGAGCTTCCTTGTCCCAGCACCACCTCCCTCGGGAGTCCCTGCCCCCGTCCGCCCCTGCCAGCGTCACGGTGTTCGCCTCACCCGGAAGCTGGATCGAGTCCGCTGCGCTCGCGCAGTGCCAGCAGGTAGCCGCCCTCGACGGCATGGTCCACGTCGCCGCGATGCCGGACCTGCATCCCGGCAAGGGTGCGCCGATCGGTGCGGCCATGGCGTCGACCGTGCTGTACCCGTTCCTGGTGGGCTCCGACATCGGCTGTGGCATCGCCGTGTTCCCCATCAAGCTCAAGCGTGCCGTGCCGGAGCGGCTGGCCGCCCGGTTTCCCGACCTCGACCGTGCATTGGACCCGGAGCAGGATGCCGACGACCCGGCCTGGGTCGTCGTTCCGGGTGACGTCCCGGCCGGTCACCTGGATGGTCTCGGGACAGTCGGACGAGGCAACCACTTCGTCGAGTTGGCTCGCGTCGACACCGTCTTCGACGCGAGCCACGCGAGTCGCCTCGGGCTGAGCGCCGGCGATCTCGTGCTCATCGTCCACAGCGGTTCGCGTGGTCTGGGCGAACGGATCCTTCGGGCGCACACCGAGGTCCACGGCGCCGGTGCCGCCCCCGATCCTGCCGCCTACCTGGCGAGGCACGATGAGGCCGTGCGCTGGGGTTCGCTCAACCGCCGGGTGCTGGCGGCCCGGGTCGCGTACGCGTTGGGGGCCGAGCCCTGCGAACCGATCGTCGATGAGTGCCACAACCTGGTCGAGGTCCGGGACGGGGTCTATCTGCACCGCAAGGGCGCGGCGCCGGGTGACGGCCGTGACGTTCTCGTCGCCGGTACGCGGGGCACCGCGTCCTACCTGGTGGCCGCCCACGCCGGGCCGGAGGCCAACCACTCGGTGGCGCACGGCGCCGGCCGCAAGATGTCACGCGCCGACGCCCTGCGGCGGGGCCGCGCCAAGCACACGGTCGAGGAGCTACGCCGGACGCCCGTGGGCTCGCTGGTGGTGTGCGGCGAGCGCCAACTGCTCTTCGAGGAGGCGCCCACGGCGTACAAGCGCATCGAGCAGGTGATCGCCGACCTTGTCGAGCACCGGCTGGCCACGCCGGTGGTCAGCACGATTCCCCTGGTTACCTACAAGACGCCTGATCTCGGGTCCACGTCACGGCCGGACCGGCGGGGCCACCGCGGCGCGCGAGGCCGGTCGTGAGCGAGCTTCTGCTGCTGTCCGCCGGGCGTGGCCCGCAGGAGTGCGCCTGGGCACTCGCCCAGTTGCTGCACCGCCTGACCGCCGACGGCACTGGTCGGGGCCTGACGATCCAGCAGGTTCAGGCCGTGCCCGGTGACCGGAACGGCACCTACCGGTCGGTGCTCATCCAGATCTCCGGTGCCGGTGCCGAAGCCTTCGCCGCCTCCTGGACCGGCACGCTGTGCTGGCAGGCGCCCAGCCCGTACCGGGCGAGCACCGGTCGAAAGAACTGGTACGTCACCGCCCAGCCGCCGCAGCGCGACGCCCGGCCGACGACGTTCGTGGAGGCGGACGTCGACATCGTCGCCTGCCGTACCGGTGGTCCGGGTGGTCAGCACCGCAACAAGGCCAGCACGGCGGTACGAGCGACGCACCGTCCGTCGGGCATCGTCGTCGTGGTGGATGAGGAGCGGCAGTTCAGCCTCAACCGCCGCATCGCCCTGCAACTGCTGCGGCAGCGCATCGAGCACGGCGACGAGGCGGCGCGGCGAGCCGTCACCACCGCCCGGTGGCGCATCCACGACGACCTCGTACGCGGCGACCCCGTGCGGGTGGAACGTCCGGAGCCGCAGCGACCGGGCCGCCGGGGGTAGCGGGGCGGGTCAGACCTCCAGCACGGCGTCCGCGAATGCCTGGGGCGCCTCCTGGGGCAGGTTGTGCCCGACACCGCCGCCGACGGTCCGGTGTTCGTACTGCCCGGCGAACTGTTTGCCATAGACGCTGGGCTCCAGGTGCGGCGCGCCGTTGGCGTCGCCCTCCATGGAGATGCTGGGCACCGTGATCTTCGGCTTCGCGGCCAGGCGTTTCTCCACCTCGTCGTACTGCGACTCGCCGGGGGCGAGGGCCAGCCGCCACCGGTAGTTGTGGATCACGATGTCGACGTGGTCGGGGTTGTCGAACGCGGCCGCACTGCGGTCGAAGGTGGCATCGTCGAACGACCATTTCGGGGACGCGGTCTGCCAGATCAGTCGGGCGAAGTCACGCCGGTTCCTGTCGTACCCGTCCCGGCCACGGTCGGTGGCGAAGTAGTACTGGTACCACCACGCCAGTTCCGCCTTCGGCGGCAGCGGCACCTTGCCCGAGGCCTGGCCGTCGATGAGGTAGCCGCTCACCGAGACCAACCCACGGCAGCGCTCGGGCCACAGGGCGGCCACGACGTCGGCCGTACGCGCACCCCAGTCGAACCCGGCCAGCTTCGCAGCGTCGATCTTCAGGGCGTCCATGAAGGCGATCAGGTCGAGCCCCATGGCCGCCGGTTCGCCGTTGCGCATGGCGTCGTCGGAGAGAAATCGGGTCGTGCCGTAGCCACGTAGGTACGGCACCACGACCCGGTGGCCGGCGGCGGTGAGCACCGGCACGACGTCGACGAAGCTGTGAATGTCGTACGGCCAGCCGTGCAGCAGGATCACGGCGGCACCGTCGGCCGGCCCGGCGTCGACGTACCCGATGTTCAGGACCCCGGCGTCGACTTGTCGCACATCACCGAACGATGCCTTCGCGCCCGCCCCCGCCATTGAACTTCCCCTCGCGCCCCAACCTCTCGGATGTGCTGGCTACGCCCCAATGTAGGGAGGCGCTCCGCAGTCGATCGCGGTTTGCACGTGATCGGCACGACGCGATCCTGAGCTGGCTAGGATGCGTTCCGCCGGTCATGGTCGCTACCCCGCCCTCCGCTACCCACGGCGAGGAACGACCGTAGGGTGATGGCATGGCTGAGCGACCTCTGACCTTGATGGCGGTGCACGCCCACCCGGACGACGAGGCGACGAGCACCGGTGGCGTCCTTGCCCGCTATGCCGCGGAGGGGATCACGACGGTGCTCGTGACCTGCACCGACGGGCGGTGTGGCGACGGCCCCGGTGGGGTCAAGCCGGGCGACCCGGGGCACGACCCGGCCGCTGTCGTGGCCATGCGCCAGGCTGAGTTGGAGGCCAGCTGCGCGGTGTTGAAGGTCAGCCACCTGGAGACCCTGGGTTACGCCGACTCCGGGATGATGGGCTGGCCGACCAACGACCAGCCCGGCGCGTTCTGGACGACGCCGGTGGCGGAGGCGGCGGGCCGCCTCGCGGAGCTGATCCGGCAGTACGAACCGGACGTGATCGTGACGTACGACGAGAACGGTTTCTACGGTCACCCGGACCACATCCAGGCTCATCGGATCACCATGGCCGCCGTCGAGCAGACGGACGTCCCGGCGAAGGTGTACTGGACCACCGTGCCGCGGACGGCGTTCGAGCAGTTCGGCCAGATCATGAAGGATCTCGGCGTCGACTGGGCCGAGCCCGACGCGACGGCGGAGCCGCAGCCGCTGCTCGGCCTACCCGATGATGAGATCACCACCTGGGTCGACACGAACGACTACGGCGGGCAGAAGTTCGACGCGCTGGCCACCCATGCCAGTCAGACCGAGAACATCTTCTTCCTGCAACTGGGCCGGGACCGGTTCACCGAGCTGATGGGTGTGGAGACCTTCGTTCGGGTCCGTGACCGGACCGGCGCGCCGACACCCGAGGACGATCTCTTCGCCGGCCTTCGCTGATCGCGTCGGATCAGTCTTCATAGCGGCACCAGGCGTCGTCGGCCACGGTGTCGACGATGCCGCTGGCGACGCTGAGGTCGGCTGCGGTGAACCGCTCCGACTCCCCCACACCCCCGGCGGTCACCGTGTCGACGTTGCTCGCGTTCGGCTGCCCTGCGCCGAGTAAGCCGGGCCTTCGGAAGTTTCGTGGGCGGTGGGCAAGGGCTTCCGCAGGTCATGTGACGAATTTCCGGAAGTTTTCAGCATTGACGCCCCGACATCGACGGCCTTAACGTTTCGAGCAAGTTTCCGGTTTCCGGCCGGAACTACCGGCGCCACCGACCAGCAGACCCAACCCGGGCGCCCGATCCCGCTCCCCCACCAGTCAGCAGCCGGACCCGCACCTTCTTGATCGACTAACGTCTATCGATGATGTGAAAGGAAGGCAGATGAAGCTGAGACAGTGGACGACCGTCGGGGTGGTCGCCGTCTCGACCGTCGCGGCACTGAACACTGTGCCTGCCACCGCGAGCCGGCCGTACGACCCCGCGGCGCAGAGCCTCGCCGCCCTCGGCCTGCGCCACGGCCTCCAGATCGGCACCGCGGTGAGCATCGATGCCCTCAACGACGCCAGCGACCCGCAGTACCGCGCACTGGCCTCCTCCGAGTTCTCCTCGGTCACCGCCGAGAACGCGATGAAGTGGGAGAGTCTGGAGCCCACCCGCGGCACCTACAACTGGGCCCCGGCCGACCAACTGGTCGAGTTCGCCAAGCGCAACCGGCAGAGCGTGCGCGGCCACGTGCTGGTCTGGCACAACCAGTTGCCCGGCTGGCTGACCAGTGGCGTCGCCGACGGTTCGATCAGCAAGCAGGAGCTGCGCGAGCTGCTGCGCAAGCACATCACCACAGTCGTCAACCGCTACAAGGGCAAGATCTGGCAGTGGGACGTGGTCAACGAGGCGGTCAGTGACCCGTGGGACACCCCGACGACCCTGCACTACAAGGGCTTCTGGGCGGAGAACCTCGGGCCCGGCTACATCGCCGACGCGTTCCGGTGGGCGCGGGCCGCCGACCCGAAGGCACTGTTGTTCTACAACGACTACAACATCGAGGCGTTCGGCTCGGGCAACCCGGCGGACGACAAGACCCAGTTCGTCTACGACATGACCAAGAGCCTGCGCGCCCAGGGTGTCCCGATCGACGGCGTCGGCTCCCAGGGTCACCTGGGCACCCAGTACGGCAACTACGACACCCTCCAGGTGACCGCCGCGCTGAAGAAGTTCAGCGGGCTCGGCGTCGCCACCGCGTTCACCGAGGTCGACGTCCGGAGCCAGATGACGGCGGCCGTCCAGGCCGGCAACTCGGAGGAGATCAACCCCCGGTTGCAGGCGTCGGCCGCCAACTTCAGTGTGCTGATGAAGGCGTGCCTCGCCGTACGCAGCTGCCTGTCGTACACGGTCTGGGGGTTCAGCGACAACCACTCCTGGGTGCCGGGCTGGTTCGACGACCCGCCGGAGGGGCTGGCCACGATCTACGACGAGAACTACCAGCCCAAGCGGGCGTACCACGAGCTGAAGTCCGACCTGATCTTCGCTGGACCGCCGTACGTCCTGCCGCGGATCACACCCAAACCCCGCCGCTGATCTGTGGGCTCGGCTGATCCGGCGGCGCGGACACAGCCGTGAGGCCGTGTGGGGCTTCAGCGAAGCCCCACACGGCCTGTCCACCACCACAGACGTCGAAGAATTGTTCACGTTCGGTCGTCCCAGCCAGCCGTACGGACGCCATTGGAGTATTGGTGCCGGTTCTACCGGCTTATCGATGGTGTTGGTGTAACGATAGTAGGCGTGGGAACTGCGAAAACTGCCATGCCTGCGATCTCGCCGCTCACCGGCGATCCAATCAAGCGGGCCGATGCCGAGAAACTTGCGGGAGTGCTGAAGGCATTCGCCGACCCGGCTCGACTGCGTCTACTCAGTCTGATCCAGTCCGCGCCGGAAGGTGAGGCATCCGTAAGTGACCTCACCGGGGCGCTCAACCTCTCCCAGCCGACCGTGAGTCATCACCTCCGGATCCTCACCGAGGCGGGCCTCCTCGAACGCGACAAGCGGGGGGTCTGGGCGTACTACCGCCTGGTGCCGGCCGCGATCGCACAGATCGCCGACCTGTTGACACCGCCCCGAAAGCGGGCGACGAAGAAGACCCGCTGATCCTGCGCGGCAGCGGCAGCCACCTCGCCACAACTCGTCCTGGCGAATGGCGGCGGCTCGGTGCGCCGGTTCGCAGGCGAGACCTCCAACCCCGCAGGTCCGGTCGGCGTGCGGCGAATACGCATGGTCGTTTGGGACGGCTCGCCACCGGGAACCTTTCGGACATCGACGAGAGGTGATCATGAGCCGATACGCACCGCTGCCGCCCGCCCGTATGCCAAACCTGCTTGCGTTGGTCCCGCTGCTGGGCACCATCGCCGTTGCCACCGCCTGCACCACTACTCCGGCTCCGTCCGACTCGGCCTCGTCCACCCCGGCGCCGACGACCGCGACGGCAGCGGTGGATCCGACCGGGCAACCATCGCCGAGCACGAGCACCCAGGCGACCATCCCGACGTCAGCCTTCGTCGAGTTGCCGTCCGAGCTGCGCAAGTCTCCGCGACGCGCGACGCCCGTCGAGGAGGCCCTGCCGAAGCTGTGCCGCAACGAGTTCGGTACCGGAGGCCGACAGGTGACCGCGAGCGCCGCGATGACCCTCACCTACAAGACGGCTGGCGATACCGACGGCCATGTGCCGGGCGGATTGATCCACCAAACCATCTTCACCTTCGCCGGCGACGGCGCCACGGCGTACATGGCACGCGTCCGCGCCGCCGTGCAGGCGTGTCCCTCCTACACGCAACTCGAGAACTCCACCACCGTCAAGAGTCAGATCCTGCCCGGCGTCGGCGACGAAGCGCTGTTGGTGACCCGGACGTGGCCCAATGCGAACTTGAACGGGACACGCACCGGCGGCACCGGGTCCAGCCAGATCGCGGTGGCGCGCGTCGACACCGCGGTGACGGTCTTCGACGACCAGGGGTGGGAGGGCACCAGCGGCAATCCCACCATCATGGACCGGGTTGTCCGCGACGGCGCGAAGACCGTCGACGCCTGGCAGCGGTAGGAGGCGACGGAGCACGGGGGTCGATCGAACGGCCCAGGCTCGGGTCAGATCAAGGACAGCAGGACACCGGGCGCGCTCACACCCGCAGACTGAGTTATCAGTCCAGGTGGGAGGCGATCATGTCGGACGGTCAAACGGCGAAGACACCGTGGCTCCCGCCGCGTTGGTTCATCCGCCTGGCTTGGTCGGTGCACCGGGGCCTGTACCGGGTCTCCGGCAGCCGGGTCGGGCTGTGGCAACCACGCGAGAATCGCTGGGGTGTGCTGCGGCTGACCACGACCGGTCGCCGCACCGGGCAGCAGCGAAGTGTCATCGTCGCGTACTTCGAGGATGGTCCGAACCTGGTCACGGTGGCGATGAACGGGTGGGGTGAGGGTCAGCCTGCCTGGTGGCTCAACCTGCAAACGCATCCGGACGCGTCCGTCGACGTGGTCGGCGAGCCGCGGCTGGTCCGCGGTCGCGCCGCCACCGCCGACGAGCGGTTGCGGTTGTGGCCACGATGGAGCAGGTCTGACGCGAACTTCGACGCCCACGCGGCGCGGAGGTCGTCGGAAACCACGGTGGTGGTGCTGGAGCCCAGACCGGGTGGTGCCTCGTTGGTGCAATGATGCGGCTCGTGACCTCGTCGCCCACAGAGCCGCTCGACTTCCGCGATGTTCGACATGCCTACGACATGGTGGCCGAGGCCTACGCCAGCTATCTTCCGGATACGCGGGCCGAGGCTCCAATCGACCTCGCCGTGATCGACGCGTTTGCTGAGGCGGTGACGTCCGGAGGCGACGCACGGGTCCTCGATGCGGGGTGCGGCCCCGGCCGGATGAGCAGGTACCTCGCCGAGCGCGGGTGTCAGGTGCAGGGCCTCGATCTGTCTCCGGGCATGATCGCCATGGCCCGACGCGACCAACCCGACCTGATGTTCACGGTGGGCTCGTTGACCGCTCTCCCCTACCCGGACGACCAGTTCGCCGGCGTGCTCCTGTGGTATTCCACCATCCACACACCTCCCGCCGGGCAGGCGCGCATCTTCGCGGAGGCGGCCCGGGTCCTGCGCCCAACCGGCCACCTGCTCGTCGGATTCCAGGCCGGTGAGGGTACGCGTGATCTGTCTGCGGCGTACCGCCGCTTCGGCCACGAGATTCACCTTGAGCGACACCATTACACCGCGGACCATGTCGCCGCCGAGATCGCGGCCGCCGGCCTGCGGGAGGAGTGTCGCCTGGTGCGGCGGGCTCGGGGCACGGAGCGGGACGACCAGGCGTTCCTGCTGGCCAGAGCCGGTTGAGTCAGCGGTTGAAGGCGACGTACAGGCCGAGGCCGAAGTTGACCACCAGGATGATCGCGCCGACGACGGCGAACCAGCGCTGCCACGCCGTCCACCGCACCGTCCGCTCGGACTCGGCGTTGTCCGCCTCCTCCACCCGAACCTCCGCGATCCTGTCCCGTTCCTTTGCATCCCGGCGATCCGAGGTCACACCGGCGCTGAAGCGGGCGGCGTAAAAGCGAAGCTCCTCGGTGAGGCTCTGCAACGCCCGAGTCATCGAGTCGATCGAACCGTTGATGTGCCGCAGGTGCTCATCGTGCCCCTGCAGACGTTGCTCGATCCGGCCCGCGTCGAGACCGCGGTTGTAGGCGGCCGCCTTCTCCTCGGTGCTCTCCGGATTCGTCACGACGGTCTCGCCTGCCAATCCGGGGGTCTGGTGCTGGTGTGACACATGGCCCGCACCTCCTACTGACCACCGCACCGTCGATATTTCGATGCTCCAGTCGTACCACTCGCAGGCCGGGAAAACCACTGCTCGGATCCGACAAAACCGCAGGTCAGAGTGGTTCGTCGGAGGCTCGTGCCAGGATGCGTCACACCTCAAGGCAAGGAGCTCGGCGGCATGGCCACGGCGATTGTGCGGGATGAGACAGCGACCGGTAAGGCCATCGATCACTGGCCGTTGACCGGGTTGCCGGAGCGCATCTCAGCCCGGGAGTTGGTCCGCCTGCGGGTGCGCGAGGAGGTCGCCCGGTTCAACGCCCGTCAACCCGAGCACTTCCGAGGGCTGGTGCAGCCGACCGACACGGAGGCCACGCTGAACGGCTACCGGATCGCCCGGGGCAGGCGTCTCGACTGGGAGCAGCAGGCAGACGCCGCCTGCGCGGCCTTTGCCCGTAACGGTTTCCTGTTGCTGGTCGGCAATCGCCAGATCGAGGACCTCGACGAGGAGATTGACCTGCTCGCCGACCCGGATGTGGCTTTCGTGCGGCTCGTTGCGCTGGTGGGTGGCTGACATGGGCGACTGGACGGAGTTCCTTCCCGGTCTGAGCGATCCGGACCGGCGGCACGTGGAGATCGGTCTCGCCGAGGCCGATGCTCGGGTCAGGGCTGTTCTCCATGTCGCGAGCACCTACCACTGGAGGTTCTCGATAACCAACGTGCCGGAGTGGGCCGCGGTCGAGTCGTGGCCGGTCGAGGTACGCCGCAGCGCCGCGCTGGCCATGCATCGGGAGTCGGCGACCAGTTCGACGCCGACCGAGCTCAACGATGTGGTGCGGAGTCTCGCCGACGGAGACCTGCCCTGGACGCGTGCGGACCTCGTGTGGTGCCTGGAGGTCGTCGCACGCGGAGAGTCCTACGACAACGGCTCTCACCTGGAACTGCCGGCGGTGATCGCCGCGCGCCTGACGCCTGCCGAGCTGGCCGACCTGGTGCCGGCCCTCGACGCCTTCCTCAGCGAGCTGGTCAGCGACTGTTTCGTCGCGGCGGAGCCTCGACGACGCGCTGTCACGCTGATCGGCGACGCCCTCGATCGCGCCACCGGCCGTCGCGTGCCGTCGTGGCTGCTCCACGACGGAGACGGGTTCGGGCCGCTCGTCCGCGCCGAGCTTGGTGCTGTCCTCGCCGCGCCGGGCGTACCGGAGGTGTTGGTGCACTGCGCCTCCCTGGAAAAGCCGGCAGCGCCGGCGAAATGGCAGCGGCGCCTCGATGAGCTGCTCGCCACCACATCGCGCGGAGCTCAGGTCGTTCGGTCGGTCCTCGAAGCCTTCACCGCCTACGGGCGGCCGCTGCACGACGACTCGGACCGCCTCGTCCGAGGCCTGGTCTGGGCGCTGTCGCGGCAGCCCGACGAGCCCGCGACCGACTTGTTGGCGCGGGTCACCGCCGCCGCCGCGGCGGCGCCACGGCAGGCGTCGGGCTACCCCCAGGCCCAGCGGACGGCTGTCGCGGCCGTGCAACTGCTCGGGGGCCGGGAAGGCGAGGCACCGGTACGCACGCTGGCGAGGCTGGCCGTGACGGTCAGGAACAAGGCGTTGCAGAACCGGATCCAGACCGCACTGACCCGCATCGGCGCGCTGCGGGGGCGGTCGCTCAGCGAGGTGATGGAGCTCGCCATCGACGACCACGGGCTCGGCTTCGACGGGCGACTGTGCACACCGGTCGGGCCGTACGAAGCGACGGTCGACGTTCTGGGTGAGAAGGCACGCCTGACCTTCGCTCGTGACGGTGTCCCGCTCAAGGGCATCCCGGCTCAGGTCAAGCAGGCGCACGGCGACGAGCTAAGGCAGTTACGTGACCTCGTCAAACGCGTTGGCGCGACCCTGGCCGCCGAGCGCCTACGGGTGGAAGGCCTGCTGTCCGAGGAGCGCACCTGGTCGTACCCGGAGTGGTTGACCCGGTTCCTCGTACACCCGATCACCGGAGCCTACGGGCGGCGGCTGTTGTGGGAGACCAGCGCCGACGGACACCGGTGGACGTCGGGCCTGCCCCGACGGGACGGCGACGGATGGACGATCGCCGGCCTGGACGGCCAGGACATCTCTCCCGGCCGGGTCAGGCTGTGGCATCCCGCCCGGGCGACGACCGACGAGGTTCTCGCCTGGCGTGAGCGCGTGGTTGCCGCTGGTCTGGCACAGCCGTTCAAGCAGGCCTTCCGAGAGGTCTACCTGGTTACGCCCGCCGAGGAGGCGACGCACGTCTACTCCAATCGGTTCGCCGCGCACATCCTGCGGTACCGGCAGGCGAACGCCCTCATGCGCGCCCGGGGCTGGCAGGCCGGATACCTCGGCACCTGGGACGGCGGTTATGACAGCGAAGCCACCAAGCTCTTCGGCGGTGGTGCGTGGCGGGCGTCGTTCCACCACCAACTGGTCGACAACCCGGACCCGCACAGCTACGACGTCGACTACTGCTCCACCGACCAGGTGCGTTTCGCCCGGCAGGACGGAGCGACGTGGCAACAGGCGCCGGTCGTCGACGTGCCACCACTGGTCTTCAGCGAAGCCATGCGTGACGTGGACCTGTTCGTCGGCGTCACGTCGATCGCCACCGACCCGCAGTGGGCCGACCGTGGCGAGGACCGGCTCCACAACTATTGGCGCAGCACCGTCAGCGCTGCGCTGACCCCTTCGGCGGAGGTACGTCGAGACGCGTTGGCTCGGCTGCTACCTCGTACGAACATTGCCGACCGGGTGGACCTCTCCGACCGGTACCTGCATGTCCGCGGGAATGTCCGCACCTATCGGATACACCTCGGCTCCGGCAACATCCTGATGGAGCCCGACGATTCCTACCTGTGCATCGTCCCGGCCCGCGACCGATCCGGTCGGCTTCACCTGCCCTTCGACGACGACCCCATGCTGTCGACGATTCTGTCCAAGGCGATCATGCTCGCCGCCGACGACACGATCACCGACGCCACCGTGCTCCGACAGCTCAGCAGATGACGGACGGACCCCTGGAGATCATTTCTCGCGCAGGGCGTCGAGGTGCACTTTGAGCGCCGCTGCGATCTCGCCCGCCACGAGGACCTGATCCGGCGTCAGGGCGTCGACGAAGAGTTCGCGAATGGCACGCAGGTGCGGAAACGTGGCTCCCCGGAACGCCTCGGCTCCGGCCGCTGTGAGCAGCACCTCCGCGCCCCGGGGCACAGTCGCGCACTCCTGCCGGCGGATGAGGCCACGACGCTCCATCCGCCCCAGGTGGTGGGAGAGTCGACTTCGTTCCCAGCCGATGTGCGACGCGAGTGCGGAAGAACGCATCGCCTGCCCCTCGGCCTCGCTGAGAGCGAGCAGGACGGCGTAGTCCCCCGTCGAGAGCGAGGAGTCGTTCTGTAGGCGGGATTCGAGCCGGGAACCCAGCGCCGCCGTCGTCTCGATGAAGTCCCGCCAGATCCGTAGCTCGTCCGCGGTCGGGAGTTGGCGTCCTCCCCGCCGGCCGGGTGTGGCCTCCGTCATCTCACTCTCCTGGAATTGACGTGTCAATCGCCAAGTTAGCATCATTGACACGTCAACCGGTAGGTCCGCTTCCGCGGGCCACCGGCCGGAAGCACCGAGGAGCAGACGATGACAGCTGCAGGTTTCGAACTGGGGCTCAACTCGTTCGGGGAGGTGGCCACCGACGGCGACCGGGTCCTGAGCGACGCCGAGACCGTACGTCTCCTCGTGGACGAGGCACGACTCGCCGAGTCGGTCGGACTCGACGTGTTCAGCCTCGGCGAGCACTACCGCTCGGGCCACAACGACTCGGCGACACCCGTGTTGCTGGCGGCAGCCGCGACCGCGACCGAGCGGATTCGCCTCGGCACCTCGGTCACGGTGCTCAGCACCAACGATCCGGTACGCCTCTACCACGAGTTCGCCACCCTCGACGCCGTGTCCAACGGCCGCGCCCAGATGGTGCTCGGACGCGCGTCGGCAACCGAGTCGTTTCCGCTGTTCGGCTACGACCTGGCCGACTACGAGCGGTTGTTCGAGGAGAAGCTGGAGCTCTTCCTGCGGCTTCAGCGGGACGAACCCGTCACCTGGTCTGGCACCGTGCGAAGTCCCCTCACCGAGCAGCGCCTCCATCCGCGGATGCAGCCCGGCGGCATCCCGACGTGGATCGGCGTCGGGGGAAGCCCGAACTCGGTCATCCGCGCCGCCCGGCACGGACTTCCGCTCATGCTCGCGATCATCGGTGGGCGCCCCCAGCGCTTCGCCGGTCACGTCGACCTCTACACCAGGGCGCTCGAACAATTCGGGCATACCCTGCGGCCAATCGGGCAGCACTCACTCGGCCTTGTCGCAGACACCGACGAGGAGGCGGTGGAGACGTGGTGGCGATACTGGCAACCGGTCGTGGCGGCGCTCGCCGAGGAACGCGGCTTCTACAAACCGGACCGCGCGCGCTACGAGGCGGAAATCGACCACGGCGCGCTCTTCGTCGGATCACCCGAGACGGTGGCGCAGAAGATCGCCACGGTCGCCCGTGACCTGCGGCTGAGCCGCTTCGATCTGAAGTACGACATCATGCACCTGCCCCGCGAGGCACGCGCACGCACCATCCAACTGCTCGGCAGTGAGGTCGCGCCGCGGGTCCGGGAGCTGCTGGCGAAGGAGCCCACCCATGTCTGACCTCATGTTCGGCCTCGACACGTTCGGCGACGTACCGGAGGATGACGCCGGCAAGCTCGTCTCCCACGCTGCGGCGATCCGGCAGGTCGTCGACGAGGCGGTGCTCGCCGACCAGCTCGGCGTCGACGTCATCGCCCTGGGCGAGCACCACCGGCCGGAGTACTCGGTGTCGACTCCGGAGACGGTGCTCGCGGGGATCGCCACACGTACGTCGCGGATCCGGTTGGCGTCCGGGGTGACCGTGCTGAGTTCGGACGACCCGGTCCGGGTGTTCCAGCGTTTCGCCACGGTCGACGCGCTGTCGCACGGCCGGGCCGAGGTCATCCTCGGCCGCGGCTCGTTCACCGAGTCGTTTCCCCTCTTCGGCTACGACCTGCGCGACTACGACACGCTGTTCGAGGAGAAGATCGACCTGTTCGTCAAGCTCCTCGACGAGAAGCCGGTCACCTGGAGCGGCACCCTGCGCGCCCCTCTGGAGAACGCCGACGTCTTCCCGAAGACGGAGTCGGGGCACCTGAGCACCTGGGTCGGCGTGGGCGGCTCACCGCAGTCGGTCGTGCGCACCGCCCAGTACGGGCTTCCGCTGATGCTCGCCATCATCGGCGGCGCCCCCGAGCGTTTCGCTCCCTACCTGGACCTCTACCGGAGGGCCGCCGAGCAACTCGGTACGACCGCACACCCGGTCGGCATGCACTCGCCAGGCTTCATCGCCGACACCGACGAGGAGGCGAAGGAGGTGTACTGGCCGCACTACCGCGTCATGCGCAACCGGATCGGCGCGCTGCGGGGCTGGCCACCGATCCGCCGCCAGGAGTTCGACTCCGAGGTGGAGGGCGGTTCCCTCTACATCGGCTCGCCGGAGACGGTGGCCCGGCGGATGGCGCGCGCGATCCGCAGCCTGGGCGTCGGCCGGTTCGACCTCATCTACTCGGCCGGCGCGCAACCGGTCAGCGCCCGGATGCGTGCCGTGGAACTGTACGGCTCCAAGGTGATCCCCATGGTCCGCGACATCCTGGCCAGCTGACCAGCGCTCCCGGCACCCGAAGACTCCCGGACGCACGAAGGACCGAAAGGACGACATGAACGACAACGACCGGAGCCGGCCCCAGACCCTCGGTGTCCTCGGGGCCGGCAAGGTGGGTACGGTGCTCGCCCGGCTCGCCGTCGCCGCCGGCTACCGGGTGCTGGTCGCCGGTTCCGGCGACCCGGCGAAGATCGCACTCACCGTCGAGGTGCTCGCTCCCGGGGCGGCAGCCACCACGTCGGCCGACGCGGTGGCCGACGCGGACATCGTCATCCTCGCCCTTCCGCTGGGCAAGTACCGCAGTGTTCCCGCCGAGGCGCTGCGCGGCAAGCTTGTCGTCGATGCCATGAACTACTGGTGGGAGATCGACGGCATTCGGGACGACCTCACCAATCCGCGTACCTCGTCGAGCGAGGTCGTCCAGGCGTTCCTGCCCGGCTCCCGTGTCGTCAAGGCGTTCAACCACATGGGCTACCACGATCTTGAGGACGAGGCGCGGCCGGCTGGAACACCTGGTCGCAAGGCCATCGCGATCGCCGGCGACGGTGCCACCGAGCTCACCACGGTCGCCGGTCTTGTGGACGCGCTGGGGTTCGATCCGGTCGTCGCTGGCCCCCTGGCCGAGGGAGTACGGCTCGAACCGGGCAGCGAGTTGTTCGGCGCCAACGTGAGCGCCGACGAGGTGCGTGCCATGCTCGAC
The DNA here is from genome assembly GCF_016907275.1 of Micromonospora luteifusca. Taxonomy (NCBI): domain Bacteria; kingdom Bacillati; phylum Actinomycetota; class Actinomycetes; order Micromonosporales; family Micromonosporaceae; genus Micromonospora; species Micromonospora luteifusca. The sequence goes on along the minus strand of NZ_JAFBBP010000001.1, from coordinate 5,113,443 downwards.
CGTTTTCCTGAGTCGGAGCGTGGACGGACGATCGCCGCTGCCCGAGCCTCGACGTCGAACGAGGCGGCTTAGGTCAGGAGACGCCGCCGGTCCCGCGGACCGGTCAGGAATCGAGAAGCCCGAGGGCGGCTTCCCGACCTAGCCTTTCCCCAGGGCGCCGGCAGCACGCCGGGCCTGGACGACGAGAGGGAGCCCCGAGAATGTCCGCGAAGACCACCACGACCACGTCCGATGGCTTCAGCCCGGAGGAGCGGGCCGCGATGAAGGAGCGCGCTTCCGAACTGCGCGCCGAAGGCAAGAAGGGCGCCAAGAAGGCCGACGGGCTGCAAGCGATCCTCGACCGGATCGCGCAGATGGAGCCGGAGGATCGTGCGCTGGCGGAGCGCGTCCACGTGACGGTGACCGCCGCCGCCCCCGACCTGTTGCCGAAGACCTGGTACGGCATGCCCGCCTACGCGAACGCGGACGGCAAGATCGTCGTGTTCTTCCAGGACTCCGGCAAGTTCAACTACCGGTACTCGACCCTGGGCTTCCAGGACACGGCCAACCTCGACGACGGAGACCTGTGGCCGGTGTCGTACGCGCTGCAGAAGTGGAGCCCGGCGGTGGAGAAGAAGGTCATCGAGCTGGTGAAGGCGGCGGTGTCCTGAAGCCCACGGCCCGCACCGACCGCCAGGGGCCGCCGCCGGGTGCCTATGGTTCGAGCATGTCGATCACCGACCATGCACTGGCCATCAAGGCGGCGGAAGCCGGAGCTGCCGTCGTCCGTTCCCACTACGGATCATCGCTGACACGCTTCCTGAAGACCGCGGGCGACTTCGCCACCACCGCCGACGTCGAGGCGGAGAAGGCAATCCTCGGTGTCCTGCGCGCGGAGCGTCCGCACGACGTCGTGGTGGCGGAGGAGAGCGGACGCACCGGCACCGGCGGAAACGGACGTACGTGGCTGGTCGACCCGTTGTGCGGGACGCTGAACTATGCCGTGGGCAACATGCTCGCCTCGGTCAACGTCGCTCTGCAAGCAGAGGCAGGGGTCACGGTGGCCGCCTCGGCCGACCCGTTCACCAGTGAGGTGTTCTGGACCGACGGCATCGCCGCGTTTGTGCGCCGTGGAGGTGTCGACGAGCCGCTCACCCCGTCGGCCGAGTCGACTCTGGTCGACGTCAATCTCGACCCGCCATTTCCCAACAGGCACGTCTTCCTGGCCGCCCGGATGCTCGCCGACGAAGGCTTCATCGAACAGTTCCGCCCGCGCGTCGTTTCCACCACCCTGGCCGTGGGTTGGGTCGCGGCCGGTCGCCGCGCGGCCTACGTCACGGATGGCCACCGCCTGCAGGACAGCGTTCACTTCGCGGCAGGGATTGCTCTCTGTCAGGCGGCCGGTTGCGTGGTCACCGGGATCGACGGTCAGCCGATCCACGCCGGTGGGAAGGGCCTCGTCGTCGCCGCGGACGAGCGGACGCATGCCGCGTTGTTGACTCTCATTCAGAATCAGCGTTCGCGGAGGGACTGAGGCCCGAGCGCGCCGGATGGCCGGTGGGCCCGGTGAGCAGGACCGGGATAATGGCCGTTGTGACGACCAAAGCGCTGATCCTCGACTTCGACGGTCTGCTGATGGACACGGAAACCACCCTGCTGGAGAGTTGGCGTTGGGAGTGGCAACGGCATGGCCTGCAGCTCGACCCGCAGGGCTTCTTCGCCGACCATGGCGGGGATGCGAACGCGGATCGGTACACGGCGCTCGAAGCGGCAGTCGGGCCGGCCTACGACCGGACGTCCAGCCACGCGCTGCGGATGGCGTACCGAGCAGAGCTGAATGCGGCGCTGAAGCCCGCGCCCGGCATCATCGAGTGGCTGGACGAGGCCGCAGAGCTGGGGCTGCGGCTCGCCGTGGCGAGCAGTTCCCCGCTCACACACGTGGGTGCTCTGCTGGATCAGGCAGGGTTGCGGGAGCGGTTCGAGGTGCTGGCGACCGGCGACGAGCTGCGTGCGCACAAGCCGGATCCAGCGGTCTACCTGCTGGCACTCGACCGGCTCGGGCTGCCCGCGGATCAGGCGGTCGCGTTCGAGGACACCGCGCACGGCGTGGCGGCGGCACTCGCCGCCGGGCTCCGCTGCGTCGCCGTGCCGAACCCGCACGCGGACCACGCCCGCTTCACGGCCGCGGACCTGGTGTTGCCCAGCGCCGCGGACCTCTCCCTGGACGCGCTCCTGGCCCGGCTGACGCTGCGCGTGCAGCAGTCCCCCGGTGACCGTGAGTCCGTACCCACCGGCCAACGGCTCACTCTTGACATGAAGCGCGGTTCAGGTTCTAGCGTCCTGGTGTAGATCACGTTACGGCCCGGGAGGCGGACGGACCGGGAAGTTGTCCGACCCGGACGCCTGCCATCCCCCGCCGTTGTCGGAAGGGATCCGGATGTACCTGCCACGCCTACTCCGCCCGCGCGTCGTCGTGAGCGCGCACTGCGACCTCCCCTGCGGCGTGTACGACCCCGCGCAGGCCCGCATCGAAGCTGAGTCGATCAAGGCGATCTCCGAGAAGTACCAGGCCAGCGACGACCCAGAGTTCCGGACTCGATCGCTGATCATCAAGGAGCAACGCGCCGAACTGGTCAAGCACCACCTCTGGGTCCTGTGGACCGACTACTTCAAGGCACCACACTTCGAGAGGTACCCGCACCTGCACGGCCTCTTCAACGAGGCCACCAAGCTCGCCGGCGCCGGCGGGGCGAAGGGAGTCGCCGACCCGGCGGTCGCGGAGCAACTCCTCATGAAGATCGAGGAGATCTCGAAGATCTTCTGGGAAACCAAGCAGAGCTGATCCACCCCGGAGCGATCACCGCGCGGTCCAGCGGGCCAAGATCCGCACAACATCACTGAAACTGCTGCTTCAGCGCGCCCGGAGACAGCAGTTTCAGTGCATCTGTGCGGATCTTGACCTCGCCGGGAGGTTCAACCGCTCGTCGTGACGAGTGCTCACGCGGGCGGGAGCGACGGTGTCCGCCGCTTCCGCCCGCGTCTGCTGCTAACTGGCGTACGTCTCGAACTCGCCGATCCGCGGCGTACTGTTCGAGCTGTTGATCTTGAAGGTGATCTTGCTCGGCGACGTCGCGGAGAAACTGATGGACCCCGCGCCGCTGCCGGAGGCCAGGACGGCCCCGGTGTCGTGATTGACGAGCTGCCATGACCCGATGCTGCCCTGGGTTCCCGACGGCTCGCGGATGATCACGCGGGACACCCGGGTGGCCGAGCCCCACTTGATCGAGATGGAGCCGGTCGACCCGGCCGGTGACCAGTAGGTGCTGATGCTGCCATCCCGCACGTTGCCGTAGCTCGTCCCGCTGGCCTTGCTGGAACCGTCGGCACCGGCACCAAGGCTGAGGTTGGTCCCGCTGGCCGGCGGAGGCGTGGTCGGCGGCGGGGTCGTCGGCGCAGGCGTGGTCGGCAGCGGGGTCGTCGGCGCAGGCGTGGTGGGCGGCGGCGTCTGCGGCGAGCAACTGCCGTCCGACACCCGCAGACCCGTGTTGGCACCCACCGTCTGACGAACGATGTCCGGCACGCAGCTCGCCCCGTCGAGGCTGTACGAGTACGGGATGCTGACGGTGGTGTTCGACGTCGGGTTGGGGCCGGCGGGGTAGTTCTCGCTGCCGGCGCTGGACCAGGTCACATTGTTGAAGATGTTGCCGCTCACCTGCCAGTAGCCGCGTTCGTCGGTGTAGAAGGTGCCCAGGACGTCCTTGGAGTCGCGGAAGTAGTTGTTCTCCACCTTGGCCCTGGCCCCGGCCCGGGAGTTGATGCCGGACTCGTGGAGGCTCACGTAGTGGTTGTTGTAGATGTGGGCGGTGCCGCCACGCAGCAGCGGCGTCCGGGAGTCGATGTTCTCGTAGAGGTTGTGGTGGTACGTGATGAAGCCGTTCGAGAGGTCGCTCTCACTGGACCCGACGAGGCCGCCGCGACCGGAGTTGCGCAGGACGCTGTAGGACAGGGTGACGTACTGGGTGTTGTCCTTCATGTCGAAGAGGCCGTCGTACCCCTCCGACTCCCCGCCGGAGGCCTCCAGGGTGACGTGATCGACCCAGACGTTGCGGACCGTGCTCTCCATGCCGATGGCGTCCCCGCCGTTGGAGGTGGGCGAGCCCGACTTCTTGACGTTCCGGACGGTCACGTTCTGGATGATGATGTTGCTGGAGTCACGGATGTGGATGCCGAGCTGATCGAAGACGGCTCCACTGCCGGCTCCGATGATGGTCACGTTGCTGATCTGCTTGAGCTCGATCACGCCCGCAGCGGTGTTGCAACTGGAACCCGACACCTTGCTGGTGTTGCCGTGGTTGATGGTCCCCGTGACCTCGATGGTGATCGGGGTGCTGCTGCTGGCCCGACCGCACAGCGCCGCATGGATCGCCGTCCCCGTGGTGGCCCGTACCGTCTGTCCGCCCGCGCCGCCGGTGGTCCCGCCGTTCTGCGTGGCATAGCCGGTCGCGCTCCCGACCGCCGCCGACGCCTGGGGGGTCGGCAGGGCCACCCCGATCGCGATCCCGACGGCTGCCGTGGCCAGTGCTGCCTGAAGTCGCAATGCGACTGGTCGTCTCATCTCGCCTCACTTCGCATTCGTTTGGTCTTCGTCGAGGCGAGCGCGGCCGTCGCGCTCAGCCGGCACCTCGCGACCTCTTGCACATTGACGGTTGCCAATTGTCGAATGGATCTCGGCATCCCTGCCGCCCAGGTGAACGGGGAGTGCCGTCGCGCCATCGCCGCCCGCTGGTGGCACTTAGTGAAATGCGATCACGCGACTCAGGAATGAAACATCGATGTGACGCAATCGTAGGAAAGCGGTTTCCCTGAGGCAAGGGTTGGCGCTTGCAGGTTTGTTGCAGCGCCCCGGGGAGGTGTCGCGCCGAGCGGATCAGGTCGGTGCCCGCCTCGAAGGACGCTCGTTGCACGGGGGCCCGGTATTGACACTGCGGAGCCTGCGATCAATGCTCTGCTAAATCAGTTTAGCGATCGTCTCGCTCCAACCCGACGAGGTCGCTGGCTGAGCGCACCGCCGAAGAGAAAGGACTCGCATGCGACTGCGAAAAGGACTGACTCCGCTCATCGCCACCCTCGTTCTGGCTGGCGCCTCGGGCACGGCATACGGCAGCACGAGCGGCAGCCGAGGCCCCGACGACGGCATCCGCAGCATCACCCCGATCACCACCGTCTACACGTACGGCCAGAAGGTCTCCGCGGTGGCGATCGAGTACGGCGCGGCGGTCAATCCCCGCACCCTCGACACCGGCACGTTCTCGGTGGCCGACACCATCTACAACTTCCGGTTCAACCCCATCGAGGACCTGCCGAAGCTGGCCGACCGGACCATCACCCACACCTACACCAACGGCGTACCGGGCACACGTACCGACCACCGGTCGACGCCGGGCAGGTACGTCATCGTCGAGCTCGACCCCGCCGACACGGGCGGCTCGACGGTCATCGTCTCCAAGTGCCCGACCTTCCTCTGCACCGTGAAGGTCAATCCCGAGCTGCCCACCCGCGTGGTGCAACGCAAGGACGTGCATGCCCAGCCCGGCCACGGGTCCGGCAAGGGGCCGGTGCTCGCCCGGGCCACCCCGCGCGAGTCTCGTCCGGTCACCGAGAAGCCGGTCAACCAGTTGGTCGACGAATTCACCTACGGCTCGTTCCTCAGTGGCGGGATGGTGCTGCCGTACCACTACCACCTGCCGAAGAACTACCAGTCCGGACGCAGGTATCCGCTGATGGTCGTCCTGCCCGGCCACGGGATGGGTTGGGACGGCGACAACCTCGGTGTCCAGCTCGCCGCTGACATCCCGGCGACTGCGTGGCTCCAGCCACAGTGGACGGGCACCTCCGAGGACGTGATCGTCCTGGCCCCGCAGCACCAGCGGGTGGGTGGGGCCGCCGAGGCCGATCTGTTGGTCAAGCTGCTCGACCAGTTCGTCGGCCAGTTCGCCGTGGACACCCGCCGGGTCTACGCGACCACCGTCTCCTACGGCTCCCAACTGCTGTGGGAGGCGTTCGCCAAGCGACCGGACCTGTTCGCCGGTGGGCTGGTGACCGGCGGCTTCCCGGTCAACGCCGCGCAGGCGACCGCGATCGCGACGGCCGAGGTGCCGGTCTGGATCACGCACGGCGAGCACGACCACCTGCTCAACGTCTCGGGCGCGCGGAACTCCACGGCGGTGCTGCGGCAGGCGTACGAGGCCCGGGGCAAGAGCCCGGAGCAGGCCGCCGACGTCGTTCGCTACACCGAGTACGCCGACGCGGCATTCGCACTGCCGGACTACCACGCGTCGTTCGGCCCGACCTACGAGGACGCCAACATCCTCCGTTGGCTGCTCGACCAGACGAAGCCCGCCGGCGCGGGCGGCTGACCGTGCGGACCCGGGCGACGGTTCGCCACGGTCGACCGGCGCGATCTCATCGCGTAGGTCGTTACCGGCGAGCGTCGTCCGGGTCGGGCTCGCCGCGGGAAGGCGCGCCTCCGACGAGCACCGACTCCTGACCCTCCTGCCGGCCCTCCTGCCGGGCCCGGTCGAGCAGCCCGGCCAGCCGACGCCGACGGTGACGGGCCGCCGCCCGCAGGCCGATGAGCAGCACGACGAGGAGACACAACAGCCCGAGCTGCGCCCACGGCACGACCCAGATGGTGACGGTGGCGGTGACCGGTCGGAGGTCGGCACCTGCCTGGCCGTCCCCGAGCAGGGCCGGAGACGTGGTGACGGTCGTGCGTAGGCGTCCCAGCGCCCAGACGCCGTGGGCACGGGTCTCCACCTGACGGCTGCCACCGGGGAGTAACTCCTCGACCGCGCTGGTGGCGTCGTGGCTGGTCACGCCGACGAGGTCGGACACCGCCACGCGGCTCGTCCCGCTGACCCAGACGTTGCCGTCGTTGACGACGGTGTAACGGACCCGCACGGTGCCCGCGGCGAAGGGATTCCACGACGGGGTGTACCTCGTGGTGAGGCCCTGGATGGGCAGAGCTGCCCGGACGGAGCCGTTGACCCGCACCATGACGCGGAAGCCCACTCGGCTCTCGACGCTGACCGTGCCGCCGGTGCTGGTGACGGTCGCGGCGATGCCGGCCGGGTGGTCGCCCGGCGTGGCGCTCCTGGGCACCGTGATCGTGAACGGCACCACCTTCGTCTCGTCGGGGCCGACGGTGACCCTCTCCTGCACGTCGATCCAGGTGCCACCGTCGACCGAGGGACGGTCGGACGAGAGCATGTTGAAACGGCCCTTGTCGGTGAGGTAGCCGTCGGCGGCCTTCAGTGAGAAGGCGACCGCGGTGCGGCTGAAGTTGCGGACCGCCAGATGCTCGGTCACGACCTCCCCCGGGTCGAGGCTGGCGTTGACCCACCGACGTTGGTCCGGCCCGCTCGCGGTGGCCGGCTGGACCGTCCAGGTCAGGGCTTTCGGGTCCGGTTCCGCCGCCGCCGCGGCCGGAGCGGCCGCAACCGTGAAGGTGACGACGGCGAGGACGGTGAGCGCCCGGCGCAGCGGGGAGACGGTCATGACGACGGCCCTTCGGCACGGGGTGTGGCGGGGGCCCGAAAGGCCCCCGCCAAACCACTATTCGAACAGTGAGAGCGTGAGCGTGGAGCTGTACTCGCCGGCGGCGACCTCCGCCGGGGTCCGCAGGTACAGGTCGGCGTTGACGGAGTACGAGTCGCTGGCGACGGCCTCGGAGTCGAAGGCCGAGACCAGCAGCTCCTGGTCGACGAGGCCGACGTTGTTGCCCGGCAGGGTCTCCTCGTCGAGTGCGGTCACGACCTCCTCGCCTTCGGTGACCAGGCCGGTCTCCCCGCCGTCGAGCAGGCGGGGCTTCCAGCCGAGGTGGTCGGCGGTGATGGGCGCCTGACCAGAGCTGCCCGCGAAGTCGCTCGCGCTGCCGAGCACCGCCCAGGCCGCACCATCGGGCACCTCGTCGGCGACCCGGGTGTCGGTGACCGTCACGGTCGGCAGCGTACCGACGAACTGGCGAACCAGCAGCGTCGAGCCGTCCTCGGACAGCGCGACGGCGTCGCCGGCGATCGACAGGGCGAGAACGCCCGGTTCCCTGATCTCGTCGATGTCGACAGTGACCCGCACGCTGGCGTCGTCGCCCGGCTCGGCCATGGCGGGCGACGGCAGCACCGCGGCCCCGGCCAGAACGGCGCCGACGGCGCTGGCCGCGAGCATCTGCCGCCGTTTGTATGTGTTCATGTGATCTCCGTTTTCATCCATGAGGGGTTATCCGCCGCAGGTGCTGGCGGGGTATTGAACGGTGCGAACGGTCGTCACGTCCTGCCCGCCGATCGCCCCGGTCACCCGGACCGTCGCCGAACCCGCCGGAACCGAGGCGGCACGGGTGTTGAACGACTGGTAGGCGTTCGCACCCGCCGCGACGGCCGTGAACGACCGCTGGCCGTACGAGGTCTCCAGGGCGATCCCCACCGGCGCGTCGTGGTCGTTGCGCGCCTGCACCGCCAGGTATGCCTTGCCACCCACACACCGCGTCTCGGCGGTGACCGTGACGGGCAGCTCCGGCTGGCCCGTCGCCGCCGCGAAGGCCCAGGAGTCGATCTCGAAGAGGTCGGCGCCGGCCGGGCCGGTGTAGGTGAAGTACACGTCGTGCACGCCGGTGACGCCCTCGAGTTCGGCGGTCACCTCGGCCCACTGACCCGACGGCGTGTCGACCGGGATCGTGCTGACGACGGGACCATTGACGTCGTCCAGGCGCACCTGGATCTGCGCGCCGGTGGCGAGCGCTCGCACCTTCGCCGTCACGCTCTGCGCGCCGTTGTCGCCGAAGTTCACCGACGACAGGGCGGTCCAGTCGCCGTTGTCGATGTCACGCACCACCAGGTTCGGTGCCGCACCGCCGAACTGGGGGGAACTGCCGTCGACCTTCGTGGTCGCGACGCCCTTGCTCCAGCCGAAGGTCTCGGCCTCGAAGACGCGGTACGGATCGAAGTTCCGGACCTGGTCGACGCCAGCGTACGTGCCGACCACCTGCTGGATCGTGCCGTCCGCGTTGAAGGACAGCTCCTGGATGTGCGGGCTGCGGTACCCCTGGGTCGTGTTGCCGTTGATGCGCTTGTTCAACGTCGGGGCGTGGTAGGTGAAGTAGTACTTACCCTCGAACTCGAACACCGACTGGTGGTTGTTGCCACCGGTACCCGAGCCGAAGAACTGCGACTGGTTCGGGAAGAGCACACCGGCGTAGGCCTCCTTCGGCCACGACATCGGGCTGTCGGAGATCATGTAGCCGATCTGGCCGCCCCCGGGGTAACCGGGGAGCGGCTGCTGGTTGCCACCGAAGTCGTTCCCGCCGAAGTGCGAGGAGTACGAGAAGTAGTACTTCCCCTCGCGCTTGAAGACGTGGCCCGCCTCGAAGGCGACCGGAGCGTCGACCACCGCGGCGGAGCCCTCGGTCGAGACCATGTCGTCGCCGAGTTCGATCGACCGGATGTTCTTCGGGTTGTTGAAACGCTCGGCCGGCGGCATGCTCGTCGCCGCGGGACCGCCACCGAAGATGAGGTACGGCTGGCCGTCGTCGTCCACGAACGGAGCCGGGTCGAACTTCCACGCCACAGCCTCGGCGCCCGGGGTCCGGCCGTCGATCAGGGTGCTGGTGCGCTCGCTGGTCCACGGACCGAGCGGCGACGCACCCGTGATCACGTTGCTGGAGCCACCGCCGTTGGCGTAGTAGAGGAAGAACTTCTCCACGCCGTTCACCACCTTCTTGGTGATGCCCGGAGCCCACGAGTTGCCGGTGAACGGCGCCACCCCGTTCGGGCCGGCGACCTGGATCTCACCGTGGTCGGTCCAGTTCACGAGATCCTCCGAGGAGATCACCGTGATCTGGTTGATGTTGCCGTAGTTGATCCCCGGCGAGACGCCGGTGACGGGATCGGGCGCATAGCCCTGGGTGTCGTTGGTCATGTACATGTACACCCGGCCGTCGTGCACGAGGCCGAAGCCGTCGGCGCCGAACTTGTGCCCGATCAACGGGTTGTGCTCACCGGGCAGCTTGCCGACGACCTCGATCGTCTTCGAGGCCGGCGCGGGCGGCGCCGCGCCTACCACTGACACGTCGTCGAGCTTGAAGTCCATGAGGTGCAGGTCCGGGTCCGTAGACGGCGTGGCCGTCCACGGGGTCTCGAAGAACAGGCGCGCCGTCGACACGCTCTGCCCCGTCGGGATGGTGAACGTCCCGTTGAACTGCGCCCACTGACCCTTCGTCGCCGTCACGCTGACGAGGTTGGTGTAGGTGCCACCGCCGTAGTGCATGGTGGCGAAGAACTGCTTCGTGGCCGGACCGTTCGGGTTCTCGTACTTGATGCGGGCCGTGAGGGCGTAGGCCTGGCCGGCCTGCACCTTGCCGCTGAGGTCCTGCATCGGCCCGGACCCGGTCGTCGTCCGGCTGGTGACGATCGCGGCACTGGAGCCGGAGTAGGCGTCCGACGTGGCCGACAACTGGGCGCCGTCGGCGGCGTTTCCGTTGTTGACGAACCAGTTGACGAGGCCCTCCTCGAACCCGCCGTTGACGACGAGATTCGTGTCGGCGGCCTGGACGGGCGCCGCCCCGGCGCCGAACCCTGCGGCCAGCATCAGGCCGACCGTCGCGAGCGCTGCGACCCTTCCCCGGGTCGCCCGTCGCATTCGTTGTTTCACGAGACATCCTCCTTCAACTCTGACGTGCGGTCATCGATGTACGGGGGATCGTTGGGTGTGCTTCCTTGGGTGGTCCGGACATCAGGGGTCGACTGCCGCCACCGGCGCGACCGCGGCCGGCGGCGCGGAACAGGTCCGCTGTTCCGCGCCGCCCGGCCGGGCGCCGGTGGTGCTGGTCGGTGAGCCGAGGGCTCGTGGTGGGTTATCCGCCGCAGGTGATGGCGGGGTGCTGCGCGGTGCGTACGGTGGCCACGTCCCTGCCACCGACCGCCCCGGTGACCCGGACCGTCGCCGACCCGGCCTCCACCGACGCCGCACGCGTGTTGAACGACTGGTAGACATTCGCGCCCGGCGCCACGGCCGCGAACGACCGGTTTCCGTACGGGGTTTCCACGGTGATCCCGACCGACCCGTCATGGTCGTTGCGGGCCTGCACCGCCACGTACGCCTTCCCCGCCAGGCACCGCACCTGGGCGGTGACGGTGACGGGCAGTTCGGCCAGGACACCGAGCTGGGCCAGCTGGTAGCTGAGCGCCCGCTCGGGGGCGTCGATCTGGTTCTGGGTGCCGAACCGTCCGGCCCGTGCTGACGTCGCCGCCGCGAGCGCGGACTGCGTCGCGGCCCAGGCGTCGGCCGGGTAGTGGCGCGGGTCGAGCGTCTCGGCGTGCGCGATGGCCGCGTCGAGGGCACTGGTGTCCAACGGCCGGGCCTGCGCGGTCAGCGTGTCGCTGAGCAGGTAGTTGTCGAAGTCGACGCTCCCGCCGGTCTCCTGGGTCGCGTAGTTGAACAGACCGACCCGATGGCCCATGAAGTGCGCGAGGCTGCCGTCGAGCGACTGCGGGCCGACGCGGTTGCCCAGTCGGGTCCACTCCAACCCGTCCAGGCTGTAGTAGAACGTCGTCCACAACTGGCCGACCGGCGAGGCGAAGTCGAGGTCCGCCTTCACGTGGACCTCGGTCGCGTCACCCAACGCCACGGTCGAACCCGGCACGAAGGCCTCCAGCGTCGACTGGTCGAGGTCGACCGCGAACGGCTGCGAGCGGTTGACGACCCCCAGGGTGTTGACGCCCCCGACGCGCTTGACCGCCACGTACGAGAACCCGCGGTTGTAGGCCGCCAAGCCGGCGACGTCCCCGTTCTTCATCGCGGAGATGTCCATCCGGGTCTGGACCGACTGCCGTGGCCCGAACGTCCGCTGCGAGAGCGTGTTGCGGGCCTCCTCGAACCAGGCCAACTCGGCCCGGTTGGACAGCTTCGTGTAGACGTACTGGCCGGTGACCACCTTGCCGGCCGTCAACCGCAACCAACCGTCGCGGTCGGTCAGGGACCAGTACCGGTTGTCGGGGGCGTGGTTCCATTCCCACGCCAGGTCCAGCCGAGATCCGTTGGGGGCGATCTCCGCCGGGTCGAGCGGCGCCGGGACCGTCCACTGCTCGTCCTGGTACGCCTTGTGCGGCGCGTCGTTGGCGAAGTCGTCCGAGGCGACGATGCTCTTCTGCCGCTCGAAGACCTCCTCGGCCGGGCTGAGCTGGATCGGCTTGTCGAACAGGCCGTTGACCGGCACGACCCCGTTGGTGCCGAAGGTGGGCCACCCGTCCTGCCAGGTGGCGGGAATGAGCGCCGGGATCCGACCGATCGGGAACGTGTCGCGGAAGAACATGCCGTGCCAGTCGGTCCGGCCGCCCTCGCGGCTGATCGGCACCAGGCTGCCCTGGGCGAAGCCGTTCGAGTTGAGCACCCCGCGCGCCTCGTAGGTGTTCACGCCACCGGCGGACGTGTAGCGCCCGAGCAGGTCCTTCGACCGGAACATGACGACCTGGCGGCCCTGCCCGGTCGGCCAGGTGATGATGACGGCGTAGTACCAGCCGTCGATGTGGTAGACCTGCGCGCCCTCGAACAGGCCGCCGATGAACGGCTGCCCGGCGTAGTTGTTCGCCGTGAAGATGTTCGGGTAGTCCTGCGCGATGGCCGTCAGATCGGCGTTGAGGCGTACGGCGCTGGTGCCACCGGAGCCGTAGAAGATGTACGGCGTGCCGTCGACGTCGAAGAAGAGCGACGGGTCGTGCAGGCCACGGCCGAGGGCCGTGCGCTGCCACGCGCCGTTCTCGATGTCGTCGGTGCGGTAGAGGTACGCCCCGTTGAGGTTGTTGGTGTTGAAGACGGCGTAGAACATGCCGTCGTGGTAGCGCAGCGACGATGCCCACTGGCCCTGGCCGTACGAGTTCTGGCCGTTGCGCAGGGAGAAGGCGTCACCGACGCTCGCCCGGTCGAAGACGTAGTTGACTATCTCCCAGTTGACGAGGTCGTACGACTTCATGATCGGCGCGCCCGGGCTCAGGTGCATCGTCGTGCTGATCATGTAGTAGATGTCCCGGCCCTCGTCGTTCTCGGCGGCCGGCACGCGCTCGACGCTGATGTCCGGCACGTCGGCGTTGAGCAGTGGCACCGAGTAGGTGCCCGCACCGGTGTCGGTCGAGGTGTACGACGAGCGAGGCGACCATGCCTCGGCGGCGTGCGCGACTGCGGGTGTGCTCACGAGTCCGGCACCGAGCAGGACGGCGACCAATGCGAACGCGCACATTGCGTCGGATCGGCGCCGTTGCACTGTGGAGGGAAGCCTTTTCAACGCCCGGGCGGCGCGGTGAATGGCGTTGTTCCGGCTGGTGGAAAGGGGTGCTGGGGAGAAGCTAGGGACACGCGAGCGGGTCGACACGGCCAAGGTGGGCTCCAAGCGCGAGGGCGGCGTGAAGGCCATCGTGTTATCGCTAACAACGCCTGTCAAGACCTTCGATGAAACGCGCCCGAAGTGTCCCCGTAACACCGTGGACTCACCAGTATGGACCGAGGTGCTACCCGTGGGAGCGCGGCCATGGATCAGCAGGCAGACGACACCGGCTCGGCGGCAGCTCCGTCTCGGCCTCGGCAGGCTTCCCGGTGCCGTCATGACGACACCGGGAAGCCCACACGCGATCCGGCCACCTCAGATGTCGAGGCAGGAGCGCACCGCGGCGGTGAGGCGGTTGGCCCGCTCGTCGCCCATCCCGCGCATCTGGTTGACCACGTAGCCGAATCCCACCTGATGCTGAGCGTCGGCGAAGGCCAGGTTCCCGCCGGCGCCATCGTGGCCGAAGCTGCGGTGGCCCAGCAGGGGCCGGGCCGGCGGCGAGTGCAGCAGAAAGCCGGTGCCCCAGCGCTGCCCGGTGTCCGGCGGGCCGTGTCGCTGCTGGCCCCGCGCACGGACGACGACCGCGTCGTCCACCGACGCGGCCGCGAGCAGCGGTCCACTCTGGACGTCGGACACACAGGCCGCGTAGAGACGCGCCAGGCCCTCCGCGGTGCTCACCGCGCCCGCACCGGGGATGCCGGCGGCCCGGATGGCGGGGTCGTTGAAGCTGACCAGGCCGCCGGCGTCGGAGGGAAAGGCGAAGGCGCCGCCCATGGTGATTCCTCGTTCGGCCACCGGGTCCACGAATGGGTCCGCGTCCGGAGGTGGCGCCAGCCCCCAGGCGACGGTGTCGCTCTCGCCGGCGGGAAGCCCGAGCCAGGTGTGCAGGCCGAGCGGCTCCGCGACGGTCTCGGCGAAGAACGCGCCGGGAAGCTGACCGGTGATGCGGCGAATCACCTCTCCGACCAGCCAGCCGTAGGTCATCGAGTGGTAGCCGTGCGCCGTGCCCGGCCGCCACAACGGGGCCTGCGCCTCGATCGCCTTGATGACCGGGTCCCAGGCCAGGACCTCGTCGAGGGTCAGCGGTCGGTCCAGCGCGGGCAGGCCGGCCTGGTGGGTGAGCAGCCAGCGCACGGGGATGTCGGCCTTACCGTGCTGTCCGAACTCCGGCCAGTAGCGCGTCACCGGGGCGTCGAGGTCGAGCCGGCCCTGCTGGACCAGCAGGTAGGCGCAGATCGCCAGGATTCCCTTGGTGCAGGAGAAGACGACGACCGGAGTGTGCGCGTCCCAGGGCCGCCCGGTGCGGGAGTCGGCCACCCCGCCGTACAGGTCGACGACCTTGCGACCCCTTGCGTAGACGGTGACCGCGGCGCCGACCTCACCGCGGGAGGCGAAGTTGTCGCGGAAGACGTCGGCCACGCGCCCGTAGCGTTCGTCGACGTCGCCGTGGATCTGCGGCTGTGTGACCACTGCCTACCCCTTCACTGATCCCTGGATCAGGGCCTTGATGAACTGTCGCTGGAAGATCAGGAACACGATGAGGGTGGGGGTGAGGATCAGCAGCGACCCGGCGCACAGCAGCACCAGATCGGTGCCCCACTGGCCCTGGAACGCGCCGAGCGCCCCGGCCATGGTGCGTTTGGTGGCGTCATCGACGAGGACGATGGCGAGCAGGAACTGGTTCCACGTCCAGAGGAACATCAGGATCGTCAGCGAGGCGATGGCCGGTCGGGCCAGCGGCACCTGGACCCGCCAGAACAGCTGCCACGTGCTGCTGCCGTCCACCCGGGCCGCCTCGGACAGCTCGACCGGCACGTTGGTGAAGTGCGCCCGCATCCAGAACACCGCGAACGGCATGTACAGGCCGATCAGCGGCAGGATGATCGCCCAGCGGGTGTTGAGCAGGCCGAGATCCTGCATCTGGTAGTAGAGCGGGGTGACCACGGCCTCGAACGGCAGGGTCAGCCCGAGCAGGAAGAGACCGAAGACGAGTCGGGCACCGGGCACCCGCAGCTGACCGAGCCCGAACCCGGCCATGGTGGCGATGAGCACGGACACCGGGACGACCCCGAGCACGATGAGCAGGCTGGAGCGCAGCAGAGCGCCCATGTTGGCGGCGGTGAAGGCGTCGGCGAAGTTTCCCCACTGCGGGTCGGACGGCCAGGACAGACCGGTGGGCACCGTGCCGCGGGGCTGCAACGCAGCCGAGAGCATGCTCACGAACGGCAGCAGGGTGACGAGGATCAGGACGATCAGGAAGACCCGGCCGGTCACCTGCTCACGTCGGCTGAGGTTCACGGCTTCTCCCCTCGGGTCAGCCGCTGGATCGGCAGCACGCAGGCCAGCACCAGCAGCATGAGCACCACTGCGAGCGCCGAGGCGAGCCCGACCTGACGCTGTGAGAAGGCCAGCCGATAGATCTCCAGGCCGGGCACGGTGGTCTGCAGACCCGGGCCGCCGCTGGTGGAGATGTAGACGATGTCGAAGCTGGCCAGGGCGGCGATGATCGTCACGGTGAGGCAGACGCCGATCTCCTGACGCAGGCTGGGCAGCGTCACCGCAAGGAACTCGCGCACCGGTCCGGCACCGTCCAGGCGGGCGGCCTCGTAGAGCGCGGGATCGATCTTGCTCATGCCGGTGACCAGCAGGATCGTGCAGAGGCCGAGCAGGACCCAGGCGCCGATCACACCCACGGCCGGCAGCGCCGTGTCGAAGTCGCCGAGCCACGCGCGGGCCACGCCGCCCAGGCCGACCGCGCGAAGCACCTGGTTGATCAGGCCATTCGACGAGAGCAGCCAGCTCCACGCGATACCGGCCGCCACCAGAGGGATGACCTGCGGCAGGAACAGGATGGTCCGGACGACGGTCCCGAACGCGCCGGTGGTGATCCGGCGGACCAGGCTCGCCACCAACAGACCGAGCGCGACGGGAATGAAGCTGAAGAAGACGATCAGGATGACCGCGTTACCGATGATCTTCAGCAGGTCGCTGTCGGTGAACACGGTGAGGTAGTTGTCCAGGCCCGCCCAGCGGGCCACCCCGATCCCGTTCCAGTCGTAGAGCGAGTACTGGATGGTCAGGGCGAGCGGGCGTAGGACGAACACGGCGTACATCACCAGGGCGGGCAGGACGTACAACCAGCCCGTCCCGGCCGCGCGGGCCCACCGAAACCGGTGAGCCCGCGTGGGGGTGGGACGGGCGGGACGTTCGTCGCGCCCTGTTGGTGCGCTGCCGAGGGCAGACGTCATCGGGACAGTTCCTTCGCGTACTCGGCCTGGACCGCCTTCACGTACCCCTCGGGTGTCTGCTGGCCGGCGACCAGCTTCTGCAGCTCCGGTGTGATCGCGGCGGCGAAGATGCCACCTGTCGCGTTCGCGGTGAAGTCCACCGCGCCGTTCTCGGCCCCGAGTTGCTGGGACGCCTTCAGGGTCTCCGCCAGGACCGTGTTGGCGGCTGCGGCGGGCACCGGCAGGTCACTCGGGCCGCCCGGGCTGGAGCCCCCGACCTTGACCGCGATCTCGCGCGCCGTGGCGTTGGTGTGGACCCAGTTCAGGAAGTAGGCGGCGGCGTCCGGGTTCTTGGCCTTGGCGGAGACGCCGAAGGTGTTGGGGGCGGACATCGCCACGTGCTTGCCACCGGCGGTCTCGGCGGGGAAGAGGAAGAAGCCCACGTTGCCGGGCATCGCCTTGTCGAGGTTGGCCGACTCCCAGTCGCCGTTGAACATGAACAGGCCGTTGCCCTTCTGGAACTCCCCCACCATGCCCGCGTAGTCCAGCGCGTTGGCGTCCTTCGGGAAGTAGCCGGCCTGTGCCCACTTCTGGATGGCCTGGGTGGCCTTGAGGGCGGCCGGTGTGTCGAACGTGGCCCCCGGCTTCTGGAAGATCCAGTCGGCGACCTGGGTCGGATCCCCGAACTGGTTCTGCAGGGCCTGGTGCGGGAAGTTGATCCCCGCGGTGTTCTTGTTGAACTGCATGATCGGCTGGACGCCGGCGGTCTTCGCCTTTGCCAGCAACTGCTCGAACTCGGCGACGGTGGCCGGCGGCTGCGTCATGCCGATCTGACTGGCCAGCTTCTTGTTGTAGAAGACACCGGTGACGCTGTAACCGAGCCCCATCCCGTACAGCGAGCCGGTGCCCCGGGTGTTGGCACCGACGCGCAACTGCATCAACTGCGAGGCGGGGAACTTGTCCCAGCCGTACGCGGTGAAGTACGGGTCGAGGTTCTTGAGCAGGTCGTCCTTGACCAGGTCGACCATGGTGGGGAGCCGGATGATGTCGGGCGAGTTGTCCGACGCCATCACCCGCGGAGCGTTCTCCACGATCACCGTGAACTGGTCCTCACGGATGTTGAAGCTGACGTTCGAGTGCTGCTTGGAGAACTCGTCCGCCAGCGCCTTCGCCAAGGGGAAGCCGGTCTCCGCGTACATCTCCAGGGTGACCGGAGCGGTCCCGAGCTCGGTCTTGACGGCGGCGTCGGACTTCGGCGCGGACGACCGGTCCTCGCCGGGCGCGCTGCAGGCCGTCGCGGTCAATCCGATCGCCAGCAGCGACGCGAGGAGCACAGTTCTCCGTCGCGGGAAACTTGTCAGCAATTCTGCCATTTCATGACTCCTTGACATCTCCGCGCGTCCCGCAGCCCATGGCTGCGCGACGGCTCCACCGGGACCACCGCGACCGGGTGACGGCCACGCCGCACACGTCGTGACCAGTCGCCCCAGCGCAGCACCCGTACCGTCATCACAACGAACCCGGCACGGCCACCGAAGGCGCCTCTGGATGCGCCAGAAGTGGTCGCTAAACTGATTTAGCAGAGCATGCGCGTGGCACGGGAAGCTGTCAAGGACAACTTGGCAACGGTGCGGAAACGACGCGTTCACACCACGCCCGGCATGACCGGCGCTGGCCCTCCGGCGGCGACGCATCATGATGGGCAGGAGCGGCGCCTGTGGCACCGCGCCTGATTCGGAGGACTGATGGGCCGCAACAGAGCAACCCTGGCCGATGTCGCGCGCAGAGCCGGGCTGTCCAAGACCGCCGCGTCGATGGTGCTCAACGGCAGAGAGGGCACCCGACTCTCGGCCGAGGCGCACCAGCGCGTGTTCGCCGCCGCCGAGGAGCTGGGCTACCGGCCCAACCTCGCCGCGCGCAGCCTACGCACCCGCAAGACGGCCACCATCGCCTTCGTCTCCGACATCGTCGCCACCACCCGGTTCGCCGGTGACCTCATCCGCGGCGCCCTCGACGCGGCCCGCGAACGGGACCACGTACTACTCATCACCGAGACGCAGGGCGACGCCACCTTCGAGCAGTACGCCATCGAGGCGGTCCTCGACCGGCAGGTCGACGGGGTGATCTACGCGGCGATGGCCACCCGACGACTGACGGTGCCCCCGGCCATCCTCGGCGGCCCGGTGGTGCTGCTCAACGCCACGAGTCCCGACGGCCTGCCCAGCGTGCTGCCCGACGACGAACGGGCCGGCCGCTCCGTCGCCAGCGCTCTCCTCGAACTCGGGCACCGCGACGCGATCGCGCTCATCGGACGTAACCGGCTCAAGGAAGACGACCCGGAGGTGTCGCTGGCAGCCCGGGCACGACTGCGCGGCATCCAGCAGGCGCTGGACGAGGCCGACGTCACCCTGCTGGCCGAGTGTTTCTGCACCGAGTGGCTGCCCGAGCACGGCTACGCCGCCATGCGCACTCTCCTGAACCGGCCGCAGCGACCCAGCGCGATCATCTGCATGAACGACCGGCTGGCGTTCGGCGCGTACCAGGCGCTCGGCGAGGCGGGGCTGAGCGTCCCGGAGGACATCTCGGTGATCTCGTTCGACGACGACCCGATCGCCGCCTGGCTCCGTCCCAGCCTGGCCACGACGGCGCTGCCACACGAACAGATGGGACGGCGTGCGGTCGAGTTGCTCCTGGACGGCGGCGCCACCGAGTCGCCGCTCGTCCCGATGCCCCTGCGCCGACGCAGGTCCCTGGCGCCACCGGCCGGGTGACCGCAGGTGCAGGGCCGGCATCGCGGCCCAACCTTGCCCGCCGCTAAAACGGTTTAGTGCTAGGTTTCGGCCATGCTTCACCTACCCGACCACTGGGTGTGGGACAGCTGGTACGCGCGAGACGACAACGGCCTCTGGCACGTGTTCTTCCTGCGCGCGTCCCGCGCCCTGCACGACCCGCACCGCCGCCACCGCCGCGCCACGATCGGCCACGCCGTCTCGGCTGACCTGCACTCGTGGCGCCTGGTCGCCGACGCCCTCGTTCCCGCCGACGCTCCCGGCTGGGACGACCTGGCGACCTGGACAGGCTGCACGGTCCGAGGGCCGGACGGACGGTGGTACCTGTTCTACACGGGGGTCGGTCGCGCTGAGGATGGGCTCGTCCAACGCATCGGACTGGCCGTCTCCGACGACCTGACCACCTGGCGTCGGCACGGCACCGAGCCGATCGTCCAGGCCGACCCGACCTGGTACGAACTGCTCGACAAGGACCTGTGGTACGAGCAGGCCTGGCGTGATCCGTGGGTGTTTCCCGATCCGGGCGGCGAGGGCTGGCACATGCTCATCACCGCGCGGGCCAACACGGGGCCGGCGAACACCCGCGGCGTGGTCGGCCACGCCACCTCCAACGACCTCGTCACCTGGACCGTTGCGCCACCGCTGTCGACACCGGCCGGGTTCGGCCACCTCGAGGTGCCCCAGGTCGCCGTCGTCGACGGGCAGCCCCTGCTGCTGTTCTCCACCGATGCCACCGGCAGCGCGCGGCGCGACGACCACCGGATCTGGGTGGCGACCGGCGAGACCCTCCTCGGCCCGTGGGACATCGCGTCCGCCCAGCCGTTCCCGCACCCACACCTGTACGCGCCCCGGCTGGTCCCCGGTCCCGCTGACGGCTGGTCACTCATCGGTTTCCTCGACCACGTCGACGAGACGTTCGTCGGGGAGCTCACCGACCCCATTCCCGTGCGCTACCGGGCCTCGGGCGGGCTGATCGTGGATACGGCGGGGACGCTCGCCGCGACGTGACGGCACAGGTCCGGGCTGAGGCGTGTCGCCCCAGCCCGGACCTGTCGGTGCCCTGCTCTCAGATCAGCTCCGCAGCTGCCACCGCTGGTTCGCGCCGCCGCTGCAGGCCCAGAGGATCAACTTCGTGCCGTTCGCCGTCGCGGCGCCGTTCGCGTCGAGGCAGAGACCCGACTGCGCGCCCGTGATCGTGCCGTTGGCGTTGACGTTCCACTGCTGGTTGGCCTGGCCGTTGCAGTCCCAGATCACCACCTGGGTGCCGTTGCTGGTGCCCTGCCCGGAGGCGTCCAGGCACTTGGTGCCGTAGACCATGAGCTGCCGGCTCGCGGTGTGGGTCCACCGCTGGTTGACGGCACCACTGATGCAGTCCCAGATCTGGGCCTGCGTGCCGTTGGTCGTGCTGGAGTTGCCGATCTCGGCACAGCGGCCCGACTGGGCGCCCACGATCTGCACGTTCTGCGGGTTGGTGCTGCCGCCGCTCTGCACGCCGGCCGCGTTGATCACCGTCTGCGCGCCGGACGGCCAACTGCCGCCTGCGACCGTGACGTTGCCGTTGACGACGTTGCCGCGGTCACCGTTGGTCACGTTCGTGCTGTTGTTGGTCGACCAGTTGTTGGTGACGGTGAAGTTGCCCATGTTCTCCGCGTAGTAGTAGTTGGCGGTTGCCCAGGTGCCGGTGGAGGAGAACACGTTGTTGCGGGCGGTGTAGTAGCGGGAGCCCTCGTCGAAGTAGAGCCCGAACCAGCCGTTGGTCCGCAGGCAGTAGTTCTCGTTGATGGTGCCGCCCGGGTTCGCCGAGAGCGTGTAGATACACCCGCCGTCGGTCATCTGCTGCATCACGTCGTGCACGTAGTTGCCGATCACCTGGTTGTTGGCCGCGGTGGTCGCCGTGGTGTACCGCGGCTGGTAGTTGTACAGGCCACGGTTGGCGTAGTGCTGGCTGCCGCCGGCGTCGTTGGCGCCCCAGCCGTAACCGACCGACAGGCCGGTGTACGGCATGTTGTAGACCTCGTTGTGCGAGACCAGCGCCGTGTTCACGTAGGTCGTCAGGATCGAGACGACGCCGCGGTACTCCAGGCCGAGATCGTGCACCCGGTTGTTGCTGATGGTGATGTTGCGGTTGACCATCCGCTGGTCGCTCGGGTGGTGGGCGTCCGCGCGCACGCCGCCCACCACGATGCCACCGGCGGAGTTGCGGGCGATCTCGGAGCGGGTGACGGTGATGTTGCTGGCGCCCAGACCGACGCCGCTGGCGTGGGCGTTGGCGTCGTTGCCGATGCCGATGGCCGTCTGCCCGAGGTTGACGAACTGCGAGTCGCTGAAGGTGATGGTGTTGGCGGCGGAGACCTGCACGGCCGCCGGCATCTGGGCCCAGCTCGGGCGGGTGGCCTCGAACAGCGGGCAGCCCTCCTGGCAGGAGGTCAGCGCGTCGGACGGGCGGGCCCAGGAGCCGACGATGTGCGCGCCGGTCTGCTGGTCGGCGAAGCCGTTGCTGCTGCTCGGGCCGAGCCAGCTGGTGCCGGTGAAGGTGACCCCGCTGAACGAGATGTGGTGTGCGGGCGCGTCGAGGGTGCCGCCGACGTTCACCAGGGACTGCAACTGCGGCAGCTCCACGCTGACGGTGCTCATGTTCTGCCCGGCGAGCGGGATGTAGTTGAGCTGGCCGTTGCTGGGGTTGAGATACCACTCCCCCGCCGAGTCCAGGAACTCGTACGCGTTGGCCAGGTAGAAGGGGCCGGCCCGGTGCGGGCGGGACAACGTGTCGAACCCGAAGGTGTTGTTGTTCCAGGCGGGCTGCTGCATCGTCAGGAAGTTGCCGCTGATGCTCTGCACCGGCGAGTACCGGTCGGTGAACGAGCCGACGCTCTCCACCTCGACCCGGTTCTGGTTGCCGAGGTTGTTCAGATAGCTCAGCGCGCTGTTGCTGAACCGCATGCCGGTCGTGGTGAAGGTGAAGTCGGACCGGTTCACGGCGGTACGCGCCCGCGTGGCGACCGCCCCGTTGACGTAGAGCTGACGGGAGTCGAGCCCGGCTCCGACGTTGGCGCGCCAGATGTTCTTCCCGGAGTCGACGAGCGACCAACCGCTGACCGCCCGGGCGCCGGTGATCGTCGGACGTGCGCCGGCGGCCGCCCGCCAGATCACCTGATAGCCGTTGTTGCCCGAGTCGGCCGCGGTCAGTCGCATCGGCGACGAGAGCCGGTACGCACCGTTGGCCAACTCGACGACGATGTCACCGGACATCGCACTGTTGATCGCCCGCACCGCGGTCTGGGCGGCGCTCAGCGAACACGGTTGGCTGGCGGAACAACTGGTGCCGGTGCCGGAGGGCGACGCGTAGAGGGTGGTGGTGGCCGCGAGTGCGGGGGACGCCGAGGCGGTCACCGCGACCAGAGCGGTCAACGCTGACGCGGCGGCGCCGGCCAGCATTCGCCGCAGCGGTGGAATGGACGAGACGGACACGGGACGGTGCTCCTCACGTAAGAGGGGGGTGGGCGGGCGGATCTCCGGGACGGGGCGGGCGGTGAGCGGCGGCGGTCACCCGAGGATCTCCCGGAGATAGCGCAGGCCGTCCGTGGCGAGACGGTCCTGTGAGGGCGCCAACGGACGCCAGATCGCCGCGGCGGTCGCGATGGTCTCGTTCTCCGCCGTGAACGACTCGATGCAGATCGCACCCTGATAGCCGGTGTCCCGCAGAAAGGTGAAGAAACGGGGCCAGTCGAAGTGGTCCGCACCGGGTGCGCCCCGGTTGGTCCCGCTGACCTGGACGTGCTTGATGTGCGGGCCGGCGACCGAGAGGGCCGCGTAGGGATCGGCCTCCTCGATGTTCATGTGATAGGTATCGATCATGATGCCGACGTTCGGAGGAAGACCGTCGATGAGCTCGACCGTCTGCTCGATCGTGTTGACGACGCTCGTCTCGTAGCGGTTCAACGCCTCGACACCGATGCTCACGCCGCACTCGCCCGCCTGCTCGGCCACCGGCGCCAGGGCTCGCCGAAACTCGGCGTAGCAGGCCGCGCGAGCCATCGGTGCCATCCGCCAGGTGCGCCCGACCGAGGCGTACACGGGACCGCCGACGCACGGCGCGCCTACGGCCGCCGCGACCGCCACGCACCCCTTGAGGTACGCGACGGTCGACTCCACGACGGCCGGTGCGGCGTTTACCAGGTCCCGCCCAGGCGGGGTGACCGCACAGACGCCGGCCGCGACGAGGCCATGCTCGGCCAGCAGGTCCCGGGTGCGGACCGGGTCCCAGTCACCCGGCTGCTCGATCGGCAGTTCGACCGCGTCGAAGCCGAACGAGGCGATCCGCGGGATCAACTCGGCCAAGGCCTTGTCGTCGACTGGCGAGGCCCACACCCAGGGGTTGACACCGATGGCGTACACCGCGACCTACTTCCAGCGCTGCGGGTAACCGGGCAGGTCGGTGCAGCCGCACATCGCGTAGTGCAGCGGCGGCATGCTCGGATCGAGGTACCGGTCCAGGTTGTCCTGGGTGACGGTCGGCTGTGGCAGCTTCCACGGGCTGGACACCTGCTCGCCGTCGAGGATCCGCAGCGCCGCGATGATCGGCGTCCGCCACTGGTAGGTCGGGTAGGTCGGCGCGATCGCGGTCAGGTTCTTGTCCTTCCAGATCTTCAGAAAGTCGAGCTGGTCCTCGCCGTTCATCGGCGGAACCGGCTTGCCCGCGTCCTGAAACGCCTCGACCGCCGCGACGGCCACCGCTCCGGCATCCATCCAGACGCCGTCGATCGTGCCGTACCGCTGGATGTAGTCGTCGACGATCTTCTTGGTCTTGGCCGGATCACCGTCGGTGAACTCGACGCCCACGACGTCGACCTTCGCCTTGTCGAACGCCACCTTCGCCGCCGACCAGCGGGTTTCCAGCACGTCGACGCCGGGGAGGATCCGCAGGGCGAGAACCTTCCCACCGGGCTTCATCTTCTGGCTGACGAACTCGGCTCCGACGTGACCGAACCCGTACCCGCCAATGGGGTTGATGAACGTCACCGGGCACTTGGTGTTGACGCCGCGGTCGAAGACGACGACCGGCAGCCCCGCCTGGCAGGCCGCCTCGACGGCCGGGGTGAGCGTGGCGGTGGTGTTCGGCGAGACGATCAGCGCGTCACAGTCCTTGCCGAGCAGGTCGTTGATGTCCGCGATCTGCTTCTGGTCCTTGCCCTCGGCGTCGACGTGCACGAACTCCTTGATGCGACTCTTCTGCGCCTCCACCTCGGCCTGCATGGTCTTGAACCCGACCTGCCGCCAGGGGTTGTTCAGCGCGGCGTTCGAGAAGCAGATCTTGTGCGGACCCGTCTTCTTGAACTTGGCGGTGTCCACCATCTTCGGATTGAGCACCTGCTCCCACGGCTTGTCGGCGGGACCCGTCGGGGCCGCGGTGAGCAGCGAAAGCTCGGCGTCATAGTCGGCCTGCACAAAGAACTTCGACTGGTCCCCGGTGCCCGAGCCGGCGGGCGCACTGCCCGAAGGGCTCGCGGCCGGCTCGTCGGTGGCACAGGCCGTGAGGGACAGCAGGGTGACAGCGGCCAGAGCCGCCATGGAACGTCGCACTATGGTTCCCCTTTATCTCGACGAAGAACGTGTTGCCGAGACCGCCACGGCGAGCAGGATGATCGCGCCCTGGACGGTCGACCTGAGGGCGCCGGAGACGCCGTAGAAATTCATGAGGGCGAAAAGCAGTTCGAGGGTCAGCGCCCCGAGCATCGCGCCGACGACCGAGCCTCGGCCCCCGCCCAACGCGACGCCACCGAGGACGACCGCGGTGATCGCGCCGAATTCCAGGCCGGCGCCGGCCTGGAACGACACGCCGCTGTAGCCGCCCAGGAGGATCGCCGCAGCCGCCGCCGCGAGCCCGCTGAGGATGAAGGCGATCGTTCGGGTACGCCAGACGCGCACCCCGCTCAACTCGGCGGTACGCGGGTTGTCACCGACGGCGACCAGCGTCCGGCCGAAGTCGGACCGCATCAGCAGCACGGCCACCGCCGCCAGAGCCAGAAGGACCAACAGCGCGTACGGCACGCGACCGAGCAGCGGCACGTCCTCGAAGGCCCGCCGACCGAACCGCCGGAACTCCTCGGACAGCCCACCCTTCGGGGCGCCGTCGGACCACAGATAGACCGCGCCGACGAGGATCAGGAACATGCCGAGGGTGGTGATGAACGACGGCACCCGCAGCCGCGTCGTGATCAGGCCGTTGACCAGCCCGACGAGTGCTCCGAAGGCAAGCAGGAGCAGCACCACCGGCCACGTGCGCGTCGGATCGCCGTCGATCAGCCGGGCAGCGACGACCACCTGCGCGGTGACCAGGGAACCGACCGAGAGGTCGAACTCTCCGGAGACGATCACGAAGTACTGGCCGGCGGCGAGCAGGATGATCGGCGCCGAACGACCGAGGAACGACATCAGCGACGGTGGGGAGAGGAAGTCGGGCTGCCGGATGCCGACGAGCACCAACAGCACCGCGAGAATCGCGAGGATCGGCAGGACACCACCGGGGCGGACCCGCGGGAGACGCAGCGGCAACGTACGACGCTGAACGGTCTGCATGGCTAGGCAGCCGCCTTTCGCATGGCCCTGCGGGCGTAGACGGCGACCGCGGCGATGATGATCGCGCCCCGGATCACCTGCTTGAAGAAGGCGTCGACCTCGAGCTGGTTGAAGATCGCGTCGATGCTGGCAAGCAGCAACACTCCCCCGACCGTGCCGACGACGCCGCCGCGTCCACCGGCGAGGGCGGTCCCACCGATGACCACCGCGGCGATCGACTCCAGGTCGTAGAGGCCCTCGGTGCCCACCCGGGGCGCGCCCGAGCCGAGCCGACTGGCGAGGTAGACACCCGCGAGCCCGGCACACATCGAACACAGCACGTGGGCGGTGACGAGGATCCGGTCGTTGCGGACGCCGGAGAGCCGGGCCACCTCCGGATCCCCACCGACGGCGACCAGATGGTGGCCGAAGCGGGTCTTCGAGAGCGCGAACCAGGCCGCTGCGGTCACGGCGACCAGCAGCAGGAACGACACCGGCACCGGGCCGATCCGCTGGTAGCCGAGCGACTGCACGAGCGCGGGCGAAGTGGTGCCGGCCGGCCCGTCGTAGCCGTTGTCGAGGTACCCCTTGAGCAGCAGCCCGACGCCGAGGGTCGCGATGAACGCGTTGACCCGGAGCTTGGTGACGAGGAGCCCGTTGAGCAGCCCGACGCCGGCGCTGACGACGAGCGCCAGGCCGATCGCCGGCAGCAGAGCGCCGTCGCTGCCGTTCATCGTCTCGGCCGCGACCAGAGTGCTGAGGCTGATCACGTACGCCACGGAGAGGTCGAGCGAGCCGCCCAGGATGACCAGGGTCTGGCCGACAGCGACGAGCCCGAGGCCTGCCGCGACGTGCAGGAGACTCACCGTCGTGGACTGGTTGAAGAGCTGACCGCCGTCCATCAGGACAACCAGCCAGCCGATCGCCAGAGTGAGGGTCAGGGCCACGAACACACCCGGCACGGGTCGGCGGGCCGGCAGCAACGACAGCGCGCTCACTGGGCAACCTCCGTTCGCGACTGCGGGGCTCGCAAAACCGGCTCACTCCTCGCGCTCACTGGGCAACCTCTCGCACGGTCCCGACCGCCAGGGCGACGACGTCCTCCTCGGTCGCGCCGGCGGGCAGTTCACCCGCGATGCGGCCGTCGCGCATCACGACGATCCGGTCGCTCATCCCCAACAGCTCCGGCAGATCAGACGAGATCATCAGCACGGCCGCGCCGTCACTGGCGAGGCGGCGGACGAGGTCGTGGATGGCTGACTTCGCACCCACGTCGATGCCTCGGGTCGGCTCGTCGAAGAGCAGGATCCGCGGGTTGAGCGCGAGCCAGCGGGCCAGTACGACCTTCTGCTGGTTGCCGCCGGACAGAAAGCGGATCTCCTGGTCGTCCCCTGCGGCGCGAACCTCCACGGCGGCGAGCACCTCGCGTACCCGGGCGGTGCGGGCAGCGCGGCCGGATCGCGCCGCGAAGACGGCCCGGCTGGCGAGCAGCGCGTTGTCGAGGACCGACTGCCGACCGACGATGCCCTCACCCTTGCGGTCCTCCGTGACGTAGGCGATGCCGGCGCGCATCGCGGTGCGGGGTGAGCGCAGGCGGATCGGCCGGCCGTCGAGCGTGACGTCGCCGGTGGTGAACGGCGACACCCCGAAGAGCGCGCGGGCCAGCGCCGAACGCCCGGAGCCCTGGAGGCCGCCGACGCCGAGGACCTCGCCGGCGCGCAACTGGAGGCCCACGCCACGCAGCTTCCGGTTACCCGCATCGCTGACGGTGAGCCGCACCGGGCCGAGGTCGTCGGGGCGGGCCCGGTCCGGGTAGTAGCTGGACAGCGCGCGGCCGACCATGTGCCGCACCAGCTCGTCGCCGGTGGTGTCCGCGGTGTCGACGGTGGTGACCCGACGGCCGTCCTTGAGGACCGTGATCCGGCTCGACAGGTCGAAGACCTCCGTGAGCCGGTGCGAGACGTACAGCAGACCGATGCCCCGCGCCTGGAGTCGGCGCACCAACCCGTAGAGCAGCTCGACCTCGTGGTCGGCCAGCGCGGCGGTCGGCTCGTCCATGATGAGCAGCCGCGCGTCCAGGGCGAGAGCCTTGGCGATCTCGACGACCTGCTGCTGTGCGACACCGAGCTGCCCCACCCGGGCGTCGGCCGGCAACGTGGTCTCCCCGATCGAGTCGAGCAGTCGCCTGGTGCGTTCGATCATTGCCCGACGGTCGACCAGACCACGACGGACCGGCTCGTGCCCCAGGTAGACGTTCTCCGCGACGGTGCGATCCGGGAGCAGGTTGAACTCCTGGTGGATGATGCCGACGCCAGCCCGCTGGGCGTCGCGTGGGCCTCGGAACGCGCGCGGTTCACCGGCGAACTCGACGGTGCCCTCGTCCGGGGCGTACCCACCCGAGACGATCTTCATGAGAGTCGACTTCCCGGCGCCGTTCTCACCGACGACCGCGTGGACCTCACCTGGCGCGACGTCGAGGTCGACATCGCCGAGAACGCGTACTCCGAGGAAGGACTTGCCAATCCCCCGAAGGGTGAGCAGCGGCACCGGCCGCGAGTCTGACATCCCGAGTGCCCTCACAGACAGTAATTATCGACAGAATTCAATGCCACACTACGGCGACTTCGAAGTGCTGGACATCAAACTTTCGTAGGAACGGCTGCGGCTTACGTTCGTACATCGAAAACATTCTCTTGACATCAACGAAACATCACACGTATGAAGATAGATGTTTGGATGCGGGTCCGCAATCCTCGATCTAGGCCGGCTGCCAGGCCGGCCCCTGATCGACAGCAGCACCGCAGCGAGGGAGCCACTCGCGGCCGTCGTCCACCGGGCAGGACGACGGACGCTGCCTTCGTTAATTGACAGCTATCGATCTCTAGCTCATCCTGACCTCGTGGGCCACGGGACGAGAACCACGGTCAGCATCACGCTGTGTGACGTCCTGCCGGTCTGACTGCCGTTTCGGCGAACGGCACGAGGACAGCCCAGCGCGCGCTCGTGCCCGCCCAGGCGTCCAGGCACAACCTGACGCACCGTAGGGCCCGTGATCGCAACCCCCACGACCGCCCAACCTAGGAGACGGCATGCGTCGCAACACATTGCTCATCTCAGTGATCGCCGGCCTGTTGCTGGCGCTCGGGCTCGCCCCACCCGCGTCGGCGGCCCCGGCCTTCCGCGCCCTGCTGTTCACCAAGACCGCCGGCTACCGGCACGACTCGATCCCCGCCGGGATCGCGATGTTCCAGCAGCAGGCCGCGGCGAACAACTTCGAGCTGGTGGCGACCGAGGACTCGAGTGTCTTCACCGCCAGCAACCTGGCGACCTTCGACGTCATCATCATGTTCCAGACCTCCGGCATGGTCTGGACCTCGGCGGCCCAGCGCCAGGCGGTGGAGGGTTACCTCGCCAGCGGCAAGGGCATCGTCGGCATCCACAACGCCACCGACATGGGCATCGACACCGAGTACCCGTGGTGGGACCAGACCATCAACGGCGGCGCCCACATGCCCGAGCACTCCCCCGGCGTGCTCCCCGGCACCGCCATCGTCGCCGACAAGCAGCACCCGTCGACGGCCGGGCTGCCGGATCGCTGGAACCGCAGCGAGGAGTGGTACAACTTCGACTCCAACCCGCGCGGCAAGGTGCACGTTCTGGTGACCGCCGACGAGCGCACGTACAACCCCGGATCTCGGGCGATGGGCCCGGACCACCCGATCTCCTGGTGTCGCAACACCGCTGGCGGGCGGGTGTGGGCCACCGCGATGGGCCACGCGATCGACTCCTACAGCGAGACGAACTTCCGCAACCACGTGCTCGGTGGCGTGAAGTGGGCCGCCGGTAACGTCGCCGGCGACTGCGGCGGCACCGTCTGGGGCAACTTCGAGAAGCGCACCCTCGACGACAACACCGTCGACCCGATGGCGATGGCGGTGGCCCCGGACGGACGGGTGTTCTACGCCCAGCGCGGCGGGCAGTTGAAGATCTTCAAGCCCTCCACCAACAGCACCGTGACCGCCGGGACGCTGAGCGTCTACACCGGCGGCGAGGACGGTCTCACCGGTATGGCGCTCGACCCCAACTTCGCCACCAACGGGTACGTGTACCTGTACCACTCGCCGGCGAGCAGCTCGACCGACGTCAACCGCGTCTCCCGCTACACGCTCAGCGGTGACACGCTGAACATGTCCAGCGGTGTGACGATCATCGACATTCCGGCCTACCGTGACCGGACGTTCCCCGAGCCCGGCCACACCGGCGGTTACATCGAGTTCGGCCCGGACGGCAACCTCTTCATCGGCACCGGTGACGACACGCCGCCGAACCTCGACCCCAACTGGCAGGGTTACGCCCCGCTGGACTGGCGCTCGGGCAAGTCCAACCTGGACGCCGCCCGGTCCGCGGGCAACACCAACGACCTGCGCGGCAAGCTGCTGCGCATCCGGCCCTCGGCCAGCGGCGGCTACACCATCCCGACGGGCAACCTTTACCCCCAGGGCACCGCACAGACCAAGCCGGAAATCTACGCGATGGGCTTCCGCAACCCGTTCCGCTTCTCGATCGACCCCGCCAACGGCTGGGTCTACCTGGCGGACTACGGACCCGACCGCAACCCGCCCACCACCAACCGTGGCCCGGAGGGCCTCGTCGAGTTGAACGTGATCAAGACGCCCGGCAACTACGGCTGGCCGTTCTGTCACGGTAACAACCAGCCCTACGCGCCGTTCAACCCGGACACCGGCGTCGTCGGCGCGAAGTTCAACTGCTCGGCACCGGTCAACAACTCGCCCAACAACACCGGGCTGACCAGCCTGAAGCCGGTCGTCATGCCCAACATGTGGTATGGCTACCCCGCCTCGACGACCTTCCCGGAGCTGGGCTCCGGCGGCTCCGCGCCGATGGGCGGGCCGGTCTACCGGTACGACGCGGCCAACCCGTCCGCGACGAAGTTCCCGCCCTACTACGACGGCGTGCACTTCTTCTACGAGTGGTCGCGCAGCTACGTCAAGGAGGTGCACTTCGACTCCTCCTCGGCGGTGACCCGCACCAACCCGTTCCTGCCCGGTGGTGGGTTCAACAAGCCGATGGACATGGAGTTCGGCAAGGACGGCTCGCTCTACCTGCTGGAGTGGGGCACCAACTTCGGTGGCGGCAACAGCGACTCCGGGCTCTACCGGATCGACTACATCCAGGGCGGCCGGTCCCCGATCGTCAAGGCCACCGGCACGCCCACCAGTGGCACCGCACCGCTGACCGTCCAGTTCAGCAGTGCCGGCACGTCCGACCCGGACGGCAACACGCTGAGCTACCAGTGGACGTTCGGCGACGGCACCACCTCCACGGCGGCCAACCCGTCGAAGGTGTACACCGCCAACGGCAACTACACGGCCCAGTTGAAGGTCACCGACAGCACCGGTAAGACGGGCTTCGCCAACGTCCAGATCACCGTCGGCAACAGCGCGCCGGTGGTCACCATCACCACACCGTCCAACGGCGGCATGCTCACGTTCGGTGACAAGGTGTCGTACCAGATCAACGTCACCGATCCGGACGGCGGCACTGTCGACTGCTCGAAGGTGGTCCTCAACCCGGCGCTGGGTCACGACGACCACGCGCACGAGACCACCGAGTACCCGGGCTGCTCGGGCACCATCTCGACCGACCTGCTCGGCGGGCACCCCGATGGCGCCAACCTGTTCTACGTGCTGAACGCGCGGTACACCGACAGCGGCGGTGCGGGGGGTGCGGCTCCGCTCACCGGCACCGCGCAGGCGATCCTCCAGCCGAAGCACAAGCAGTCCGAGTACTTCAGCAGCCAGTCCGGCATCCGGGTCGTCGACCAGGCGGCGGCGGAGAGCACCAAGCGCGTCGGTGACATCTCCACCAACGACTGGATCGCGTTCAGCCCGATGAGCCTGGCGGGCATCTCGACCGTCAGCTACCGGCTGTCGTCGCCGTCCGGTGGCGGCTCGATCGAGCTGCGCGCCGGCTCGCCGACCGGCACGCTGCTGGCCACCACCACGGTGCCCAGCACCGGCGGTTGGGACAACTACCAGTCCACGGCACCGGTGAGCGTCGCCGCGTCCAGCGGGACACAGACGCTCTACATGGTGTTCAAGAACAGCAGCAACTCGTTCGATCTGGACTCGCACACCTTCGGTGGAAACGGCGTCGGGACACCCGGCACCGGCACCGGCGGTGGCCTGGCGGGGAAGACCTGGACGGTCACGGCGCAGCACAGCAACAAGCTGATGGACGTCAGCGGTGTCTCCACCGCCGACGGTGCCCAGATCACCCAGTGGGCGTCCACCGGCGGCAACAACCAGAAGTGGCAGGCGGTCGACGCCGGCAGCGGTGCGGTCTACCTGAAGGCGGTGCACAGCGGCAAGTGCGTCGAGGTGGTCGGCAGTTCCACCGCGGCGGGTGCCTTCCTCCAGCAGGCCACCTGCAACAACGGCAACCAGCAGAAGTTCACCGCCACCGCGACGGGTACCTCCGGTGTTTACACGGTGCGCAATGTGCTGAGCGGGCTCTGCGTGGACGTCAACGGCGCCGCCACCACCGACGGCGCCCGACTGTTGCAGTGGACCTGCCACAGTGCCGCCAACCAGCAGTGGCGGTTCACCGCGGTGTGACCTGCGGCTGTCGCGGTAACAGATGACGTCCCGGTCGGGACCGGTGTCCGAGAGTCGGAGCCGGTCCCGGCCGGGACGTCGTCGTCAGCTCGGTTGGACGGGGAAGCCCGGACCGGGCGGTGCGGCGAGCAGCCCGGCCGTGGCCAGGGCGTCCCACAGATCCTCGGGTACGGCGATCTCGGACCGTCGCACCGTCTCGGCCACCTGGGCCTCGTTGCGGACGCCGACCACCGTCGACACCACGGCCGGATGCCGGCGGACGAAGGCGAGTGCCGCCTGCGGCAGAGTCACCCCGTACGTCTCGCAGACCCCTGCGATCCGCCGCGCCCGCTCGATCAGCTCGGCCGGGGCCTGCTGGTAGTTGTAGACGGCATCGGCCGGCGGCCGATCCTGCGCCAACAGCCCCGAGTTGTAGACGCCCGCGATGACCACGCCCACCCCCCGGTTCTCGGCGGCCGGCAGCAGGTCATCGGCCGCACCCTGCTCAAGCAGGGTGTACCGCCCGGCGCACATCATGACGTCGACGTCGGTCTCCCGCACGAACCGCGTCAGCATCGCCGACTGGTTCATGCCAGCGCCGATGGCACCCACGACGCCCTGGTCCCGCAGGTCGATGAGGGCGGGCACGGCCTCGTGTGCGGCCTGCTCCCAGTGGTCGTCCGGGTCGTGCAGGTAGACGACATCCATCCGGTCCAGCCCGGTCCGGCCCAGGCTGGCCTCGATGGAGCGGAGGACGCCGTCGCGGCTGAAGTCCCACACCCGCCGGTGGCTCGCGGGGACATCGAATCCGCCGGAGTCCCGCAGGTGCGCGTCCTGGGGCGACGGCACCAGGAGTCGCCCGACCTTCGTCGACACCACGTACTCGTCGCGCGGCCGGTGCCGCAACGCGGCGCCGAGTCGGCGCTCGGACAGCCCGAGACCGTAGTGCGGCGCGGTGTCGAAGTATCGGACGCCCGCCTCCCACGCCGCGTCCACCCCCGAGGCGAACTCCTCGTCCGTCGTCGCCCGGTAGAGGTTGCCACCCTGGGCCGCGCCGAAGCCCAGCTCGGTGAGACGTACCTCCGGGCGACGCGGCAGTGCACGCGCCCTCATGACGCCTCCAGCCCGTGGAGGCGGCACACGGGCTCGCCCTGGTGGTCGAGCACGAGGCGCATCTGCTGGCCCGTCATCGGCCCAGCCACCCGCCGTCGACGGGCAGTACGATGCCGTTGACGTAGTCCGACGCGGTCGACGCCAGGAACACCGTGGCACCGCCGAGATCGTCGGCGCGGCCCCACCGGCTGGCCGGGATCCGGGCGAGGATCGCCTGGTTGCGGTCAGGGTCGTCGCGCAGCGCCTGGGTGTTGTCGGTGGCGATGTAGCCGGGGGCGATGGCGTTGACGTTCACCCCGTGGGCCGCCCACTCGTTCGCCAGCGCCTTGGTGAGGCCAGCCACGCCCGACTTCGACGCGGCGTAACCGGGGACGGTGATGCCGCCCTGGAAACTCAACAGCGACGCGGTGAAAATGATCTTCCCTCGGCCACGCTCGACCATCGTTCGGCCGATCTCCCGGCTCAGGACGAACTGGCTGCTGAGGTTCACCTCGATCACGTGGTCCCACATCTCGTCCGGGTGCTCCGCGGCCGGGGTCCGGGCGATCGTGCCGCCGTTGTTCACCAGGATGTCGACCGGCCCGAGGGCGGTGACGTCGCGGGCCAAGCGGTGCACGGCGGCCCGGTCGCCGAGATCCGCCCGCAGCGCGGTGAACCGCCGACCAGCGGCCCGCACCCGGCGTTCGACCTCGCTGCCCTCCGCCTCCAGCTGGGCGGAGACACCCACGATGTCGGCACCGGCCAGGGCCAGGGCCTCGGCCATGGCGAGGCCGATACCGCGCCGCGCCCCGGTCACGACGGCGGTCCGTCCGGACAGGTCGAACATGGCCGTCACTTGTTGCCCTCCCGCACATCGAGCAGCACCTTCATCACGCCGCCACCCTCCAAGGCGGCGAAGGCGGCGCTGGCCGACTCGACCGGCTCGACCCGGGAGATGAGCTGCCGTGCCGGGATCGCACCCGAGGCGACCAGCCGGATCGCCTCCACCATGTCGTCGCGCTGATAGAGCCGGGCGCCGAGGAGCTCCAGCTCGCGCCAGAAGAACCGGTGCAGGTTGACCTCCCGCGGCTGGGGATGGATCGCCACCATGACGAGCCGGCCGCGGGTAGTGAGGACGTCGACCGCCGTGGTGACGCCGGCGGCGGAGCCGGACACCTCGAAGGCGATGTCGGCGCCCGCGCCATCGGTCCGGTCGTTGACCAGTGCGACGACATCGGTCGATCGCGGGTCGACGGTGTCGATACCGATCCCCTCCGCCACCTCACGTCGGAACGGGTCCGGCTCGACGAGGAGCACCCGCGCGCCGCGGCCCCGCGCGACGGTGGCGATGAGGACCCCGACCGGGCCACCGCCGACCACGACCACCTGGTCGTCGGCGGTCACGTTCCCCCGGCGTACGTCGTGCACGGCGACCGCGACCGGCTCGACGAGCGCCGCGTGGTCGAGTGGCAACTCCTCCGGAAGTGGCAGGACCAGCTCCGCCGGCACGTTCCAGTAGGACTGCATGGCACCCGGTGAGTCGATCCCCAGAAAGTTCATCGCGTGGCAGACATGGGAGTTCCCACGCTGGCAGGCCGCGCACCGTCCGCAGGGCCGAGTCGGCATCACGGTGACGGCCTGACCGACGTTCCAGCCGGTCACGTCCTCGCCGACGGCCGCGATGCGCCCGGACATCTCGTGCCCGATGATCGCGGAGTCACCAACCCGGGCATCCATGTCCCCGTGGTAGATGTGCAGATCCGTGCCGCAGATGCCGGTGTACGCCACCTCGATCCGCACCTGGCCGCGGCCCGGTGGCTCCGGGTCACGGTCCTCGATCCCGAGGTGTCGCGCCCCCCGGTAGACGACTGCCTTCATCGTTCCTCCGTCTCGACGGTCGGTACGTCGATCGTGCCGACCGGGCATGGTCGTGGGTGCACCGCCGTCGCGATGCACCCACGCTCTCCCTGTTCTGTTGGTCAGCTCAGTGCCGTGCGGTCGGCGACACCTCGTTGCGGGAGTTCAGCGGCACGACGGGCACCTGGCGGGCGGGAATAACCCCGTCCACCCCGCCCAGCAGCCGCCGTCCGGCCCGCTCCGGCCGGACGTTGGGACTATCGGCCGTCTGCGCCTGCGGGCGGCGGTTGGCCACCCGGATCCGCTCCTCGTCCACCCGGACCCCCAGCCCGGGTGAGTCGCCGAGGATGAAGGCACCATCCTCGACGTGCAGGTCGATGGAGACACCGACTGGCGGATGCAGGTCCTGCAACTCGCTGGTCAGGTGGTTCGGCACCGAGGTCGCGGCGTGCAGCAGCCCGAACGGGCTGTTGCCGATCGGGCTGACCGGCAGGTCGTGAGCGTGGGCCAGAGCGGACGCCCGCAGGAAGTGGGTGACCCCCCAGACGGCGGCCATCTGGACGACGTCGACCGCGCCGGCGGCGATCAGCGGACGGTACTGTTCGAGCCCGGTGAGGTTCTCGCCAGTGGCGACCGACGCGCACACTCCTCGGCTGACCGCGGCGAGACCCTCGGCGTCCCAGCGCCGGACCGGCTCCTCGATCCAGATGAGGTCCAGGGTGCGTTCCAGTTCGCAGACGTGCCGGACGGCCTGCTTGCGGGTCCACACCTCGTTGACGTCGAGCATCAGACCCGGCCGCCGACCGTGCCCGGCGTCGGTCAGGACCTCCTTGACCAGGCCGAGGCGATGCCGGTCGCTCTCGATGTCGAGGCCGCCCTTGAGCTTGGCCGCTCGTAGGCCGTGGCTCGCGTAGACCTCGTACTCCGCGACGAGTTCATCGTCGGTGAGCCCGATGTCCAGACCGGACGCGTAGGCGTTGACCCGCCGGTCACGTCCGCCCAGCAGCCGCCACAGCGGCTCGCCGGCCGCCTGCGCCTTGATGTCCCAGAGTGCGGTGTCCAGAGCGCCGATGGTGCCGAACACCGGCCCCGCGTGGCCCGCCTTGAAGGTGTGCCGCAGCATGCGGTCGTACAGGGACGTCACGGCACGGGGGTCTTCGCCCTCGATGGCTGCGAAGATCCGCTCGATCTCGACGTGCGGCCCGAGGCCGACCCCCGAGATGCCCTCGTCGGTGTCGACGATGACGATCGAGACCGGGACCACCCCGTCGGCGAACACCCCGTTGGCATCGCCGACGGGCCGCCCCCATTCCTGGACCGTGGTGAGCGTCCGATATCCCGTGATCCGCATGTCAACCCTTCGTGGAACCGGCGGCGACGCCGTCGGCAATTTGGCGCTGGAGGAACAGGTAAACCAACAAGACGGGTATCGCGGCGATCAGCACCCCGGAGGCGAAGGTGGGGATGTTGTCGGAGTACTGCCCGCGCAACGAGGTCACACCGACCATGAGCGTCCGGTGCTCGGCCGAGGGCATCATCACCAGCGCCATGAGGACGTCGTTCCAGCAGAACAGGGCGTTGAGGATGCCCACCGACAGCAGCGCCGGGGTGCCCAGGGGCAGCATGATCCGCCGATACACGCCGTACACGGTGCTGCCGTCGATCCGGGCGGCATCGACGATCTCCGGCGGGATGCCCTTGTAGTAGCTCGTCATGAGAAAGACGGTGAAGGGCAGGAACTGGGCCACGTAGACGAGGACCAGCCCGGGGTACGTGTCGATGAGCGCGGTGTCGGCCATGATCCGGGCGAGCGGCACCATGACCACCTGGAACGGGATGAAGAGCCCCGCGAGGCAGCCCAGGAACAGCGCCGACGAACCGCGGAACCGCAGTTGGCTCAGGGCGAAGCCGGCCATCGACCCGAGCAGCAGCAGCAGGAGCACCGACGCCGTCACCACGAGCAGCGAGTTGACGAAGTAGCGGCCCATGCCGACGCTGTTCCAGGCCGTGCTGATGTTCTCCCAGCGCAGGGCGTCGGTCAGCGAGAACCGGTCGAGGATGTAGTCACGCCGCGTCTTCATCGCGACGTTGGCGGTGAACAGCAGGGGGTAGATCGTCGCCAGCGCGAGCAGTGACATCGGGATGGCAATCAGCCACCAACCCAGACGGACGCGAGACATCAATCCTCCTTCCCGGCTCGTTCGAGCAGTTTGATCTGGAGCAGCCCCACCACGAGCATGATCATGAACAGGATCGTCGATGCCGCCGACGCGAGGGCCGGCCGGTTCATCTGGCCCTGCTTGATCCAGATGTAGTACTCCGGCAGGTACGTCGAGCCCTCCGGGCCACCGGTGGTCATGACGTAGAGGAGGCCGAACATGGAGGTCAGCATCCCGATCATCGTGGTCACGAAGACGAACTGGATGGTGCGCGAGAGGCTCGGGATGATCACGTGCCAGACGACCTGGCGTAACGACGCCCCGTCCACCCGGGCGGCGTCCAGCAGCGCGGCGTCCAGGGTGGCGAAGCCAGCGAGGAACACCACCAGGGCCATCCCGAAGGTGGCCCAGATGTGCACGCCGACCACCATGAACATCGCGAGGTCCGGGTCACCGAGCCAGTCCACCGGGCCGACACCGACCGAGGAGAGGACGGCGTTGAGGGGGCCGTCGAAGGCGAGCAGCATGTTGAAGATCGCACCGACGATGACCGGGGAGAGCACCGCGGGGAAGAAGTAGACGCTGCGATAGAAGCGGTGGCCGGGCACCCGGAGGTAGATGAACGTCGCGAGCAGACCGGGAATCGCCACCGCCACCGGAAGCAACAGCACCAGCAGCCCGACGTTGCCCAGCGCGGTCTGGAACAGCGGGTCCGCGAACAGCTCACGGTAGTTGCCGAATCCGACCGCCGTCCCGTTCTGCTCACCGTCACCGGTGAAGGAGAAGTTGACCCCGAGGAGCAGCGGGTAGAGGCGCAGCAGCACGATGATCAGGACGGCCGGTGCGACCAGAATGTAGGGGGCGTAGCGTTCGGCCCGCAGGCCGCCGCGGGCGCGACGGGGACGCGCGCCTTTCCGATGTGCGGAGGGTGTGACCACCGCCCCGCCGGCCCGTCCGGCCTGAGCCGGACGGACCGACGGTTGCGTGTTTCCGATCGGCACGAGGTCAGCCCGCCTGGTCGGAAGCGGCCAACTGCTTCACCACCTCGTCGACGGTGATCGAACCGCTGAGCAGCTGCTGGGAGAGGCGCCCCATCAGGTCCAGCGTCTTCGAGGAGAGCGCGACGTGCAGAGCGGGCTTGCCGCTCTTCAGCTCGCTGACGAGCGTGGCGACGGCCGGCCCGGCCTGCGACACGTCGATGGTGGTGTCGGCGGCGATCGCGCCGGCGTCGGCGTAGAAGGCCTTCAACGCGTCGGCCGAGCTCAGGGAGCGCACCAGGTCGGCGGCCATCTTCGGGTCCTTGGTCCACTTGGCGACCGCGTAGCCGATGCCACCGTCGTACGGCAGGCTCGGGGTGGTGCCGGCGGTGACGATCGGGGCCTTCATGACGCCGAGCTTCTCCGGGGTCAGGAACTCGTTGAAGTCCTGCCAGTGCCCCACGTCCGACATCAGACCCATGACGTGCGCGGCCTTACCGGACTGGAAGAGCGCGAAGGAGTCGTTGAACATCGCGGTCGAGTTGGCCCCGTCGCTGTTCATCTTCTTGTCGCCGGCCTCCTTCCAGAGCTGGAAGAGCCGCTTGACGTTGGGCGACTGCCAGTCGCGCTTGCCGGTGATCCAGGCGTCGTACTCCTGGGCGGTGAGGGTGGTCGACCCGAGGCTCGAGAGCCAGAACTGGATGCCCACGCCCTCCTTGTTGCCCAGCGCGAAGCACTTGGCGCCGGCCTTGGCGATGGCGGTGCAGTCGGCGGTGAACTTGTCCCACGTGGTGGCGGGGCTCGCCGGGTCGAGGTTCGCCTTCTGGTAGATCGCCTTGTTGTAGTAGATGGGGTAGCCCTGCAGCGTCACCGGGCTGGCGTAGATCTTGGCGTCCTTGGTGAACGCTTCCCAACCGGCCAGCCGCTGCTTGTCCTCGGTCACGTAGTCGTTGAGCGGCACGAGCGCGTCCACCCGGTCGCGGATCTGGCCGCCACCGTTGAACAGCATGACGTCCGGACCCTTGCCGGACTGGATCGCCGCACCGAGCAGCGTGTAGTACTGGTCGAAGGGCTGTGCGACGAACTCGACCTCGACGTCGGAGTGCTTCTTTTTGAAGTCGGCCTTCGCCTTGTCCAGATAGGATTTGGCGAACGGCTCGCCGGACTTCCAGTCCCACACGACCAACTTGCCGTCCGAGCTGGTCGACTTGCCAGAATCGCTAGCACTTCCACAACCGGCCAGGGCCAGGCCCACAACGAGGACGGCCGACCACATTGCGCGCTGTCTCATCAGTTGTCACCTCTATATGGGGGGTGGCCGGCGGGTGTCCCGCGAGCCAATGTTGACCGGAAGGTAACTCGTATGACGTGTGACGTCAACACTCGGCCGTACACTGAGCCAGACGTCGTGCCACGGCGAGCCATTCGGAGGGGGACATGACGCCACCGCAGGAAACAGCCCTGAACAGCCCGGCGACCCCGGCGTGGGTGCGTCGGCCGACCAACCTCGCCAGGGCGGTCACCGCCGAACTGGTGGAGCGCATCGTCCGCGGCGTACACCCGTCCGGGACGTCCCTGCCCCCTGAGCCGATCCTCTGCGAGACCTTCGGCGTGAGTCGGACCGTCGTTCGGGAAGCAGTGAAGATCCTTCAGGAGAAGGGGCTGGTGCAGGTCCGCCAAGGCGCCGGCACCATGGTCACCCCGCCGTCACACTGGGACATGCTCGACGAGCTCGTCCTCGCGGCCACCATCGCGGTGGACGACAGCCTCGCCATCCTCGACGACCTGGTCGTCACCCGGCGCATCCTGGAATCCGACATGGCGAATGTCGCCGCCCGCCTCGCCGACGCGGAGACCGTCGATCGACTGCGCGCGATGGTGGACCGGATGGACGAGTTGGTCGACGACCACGTCACCTACCACGACCACGACCGGGCCTTCCATGACACGATCATGCAGGCATCCGGGAACCGCATCGCTCGTGGCGTCGTTCGCGCACTGGAGAGCCAGGTCATCAACACCGCCCGCTACATGGGCCGGACCGAACGCGCGTTGTGCGTGGCGTCCAACCAGGGCCACCGACGCATCTACGAGCGCATCGCCGCCCACGATTCCAACGGCGCCGCCGAGGCGATGTTCACCCACATCACCGAGGCCTGGCTGGTTCGTCGCAGTGGCTCGGGCAAGCCGGTTCGTCTGCAGCGCTGACGGACGACCGACGAAGCGGCGCCCACCCCCGGGGTACGGGAGCAGGCGCCGCCACCTGAGGCCGACCGGCCCTACGAGAACTGGGCGAAGAACCTCCAGATCTCACCCTTGGTCCAGGTCGTGATGCCGCTCTCGGCATAGGTGCCGTCCACCGGGCCGGGCATGTGACCGTTGTCGTACGCGGCCCACTGCACCGGGTACCCGGACCTGCAACCGGAGTAGGCGGTCGTGATGTGCGCACGACTGCCGCCTGCCGGCTCGGGCGGGTTCTGGGCGGCGCAACCGTTGTTGCGGACGAAGGTGTCGCGAAGCGCCCTGCCCTGGGAGATGTTCAGGACGTTGTCCGAGATGCCGTGCAGCCCGAAGTACGCGATGGGTTGCGTACCACCGCTGCACCCGCTGATCTGCCCACCGGAGATGACCGCGACGGCCCGGAAGACCGTAGCCCGCGCACAGGCGATGGCGTAGCTCATGCCGCCACCCCAGCTGAAGCCGAGGGCGAAGCGCTGTCGCGGGTTGACGCAGAGGCTGCTCTCGATCCGGCTGATCATGTCGTCGACGAAGGTGATGTCCTCACCGCCGGCGTTGCCCCAGCCATTGCCGAACCCCTGGGGCGCGACCAGGATCGCGCCGTTGTTCGACTGCTCCTGCTGCCCGTAGTAGGACCACGGGGTCCCGCTGGTGCCGCCGGAGGAGATCTCCTGCATGGTGCCACCACGCCAGTGAAACGCGAAGATCAGCCGGTAGGGGTTGCTGTTGTTGTAGTTGGCGGGCACCCGCAGGATGAACGTGCGACTCTTGCCGTTGCTCTGGATCGTGTGCGTGCCGCTGGACAGCGTCGGCGCCTTGCCGCACCCGCTACCACCCGAGGGCGGTGGGTTGCCGCCGCCGACGGGAACGAGTTGCCACTGCTGGTTGGTGCCGCCCCAGTCGGCGTACTGCACGACGTTTCCACCGTCGGCGGTGGACGCGCCCTGCACCTCGACGGCCTTGTTGCTGTTGCGGTTGATCAGCCGGACGTGGCCACCGTCCGAGTCGGCCAGCCGGAACTGCTGGTTCGTCCCGTTGAGGTCGGACCATTGCACGATCGCGCCGCCGTCAGCGGTGGAGAAGTTGCTGACGTCGAGCACCTTGCCCGAGTGCCGGGACTTGATCCGGTAGTAGCCACCCCCGGAATCCACGAACTGCCACTGCTGGTTGGCGCCGTTGTTGCGCGTCCACTGGCTGATCCGTGCGCCGTCGTTGGTGGCCGAGGCGTACAGGTCCAACGCCTTGCCACTGTTCCGGTTGACCAGGGCGTACCAGGCGTTGGTGTCCACGGTCGCTGCCGACGCCGGCGCCGCGTTGACCGCGACGAGCATGCCGGCTGCCAGGACCGCGGCCGCCGCCGCAGCCAACCCTGACCGCCAGCGACGTCTTGCTGGGGAGGCGGGACGAGCCGCACCGATGGGTTTCATGGTCCACTCCTTCGATCGGGGTCACCCACGAGCAGAGCCCGCGCGTGCCCTGGCGTGCGTGCCGGCGTCCCGGTGGTGGTGTCGGCACGATCGGGCTGTTGGGGCGGGCGAGG
Organism: Micromonospora luteifusca; assembly: GCF_016907275.1. NCBI lineage: Bacteria > Bacillati > Actinomycetota > Actinomycetes > Micromonosporales > Micromonosporaceae > Micromonospora > Micromonospora luteifusca. The sequence goes on along the minus strand of NZ_JAFBBP010000001.1, from coordinate 5,071,047 downwards.
TGCGGGCACCCTGACAGTCGCGGCGGCCCGCCCCATCGGGGCGGGCCGCCATCCCCACCACCTTCCGGCGACACGTCGTCGAGCGGTGTCCAGGATGGTGGGTACGGTCCGGTCGTCAGCCGATCCGAACCAGTTGCCACTGCTGGTTGGTGCCGCCCCAGTCGGCGTACTGCACGACGTTTCCACCGTCGGCGGTGGACGCGCCCTGCACCTCCACGGCCTTGTTGCTGTTGCGGTTGATCAGGCGCACGTAGCCATCAGCCGAATTCGCGAGTCGGAACTGCTGGTTCGTGCCGTTGAGGTCGGACCACTGCACGATCGCGCCGCCGTCGGCGGTGGAGAAGTTGCTGACGTCGAGCACCTTGCTGGAGTTGCGGGCCTTCACCCGGTAGTAGCCACTTCCCGAGTCGACGAACTGCCACTGCTGGTTGACGCCGTTGTTGCGCGTCCACTGACTGATCCGCGCCCCGTCGTTGGTGGCCGAGGCGTACACGTCCAGCGCCTTGCCGCTGTTCCGGTTCAGCAACACGTACCAGGCGCTGGTGTCCACCCCGGAGCCCGGCGGGGGCGTGGTGGGCGGGGTCGAGCCGCCGTTCAGAGCGTCCAGGACGGCGGTGTACGCGGCCTTCTTGTTGCCGTTGCAGTCGAAGAGCAGGGCATTGTCGGACCCGCGCCAGGAGTCACAGTCCCGTACACCCCACGTGGTGATGCCGGTGCAGCGCGAGACGGCCAGGCAGGCGCGGGTGACCGAGCCGAAGATGTTGGCCTGGTTACCGCCGGTCATCACGTCGAGCTCGGTGATCTGCACATCCACACCGAGATCGGCGAAACGCTGCAGATTGGCCTGGTAGTCACCGGCCAACGACGTGCCCAGGTGCGACTGGAAACCCACACAGTCGATCGGCACCCCACGAGACCGGAAGTCCCGCACCATGTTGTAGATGCCCGTCGACTTCGCGTTGATCCCGTCGGTGTTGTAGTCGTTGTAACACAACTTCGCACCCGGATCCGCCGCCCGCGCCGCCCGGAACGCCGCCTCGATCCAGTCATTACCGGTGCGCTGCAGGTTCGAGTCACGACGCCCACCGCTACCACCGTCAGCGAACGCCTCGTTCACCACATCCCAGGCATAGATCTTGCCCCGGAAATGGGTGGCCACCTGCGTGACATGGTTGATCGCCGCGTTACGCAACGCGGTACCCGACATCCCCTGCGCCCAACCCGGCTGCTGCGCGTGCCACAACAACGCATGACCGCGCACACTCATGCCATTGGCCTGCGCGTGACTGACCAGACGATCACCACCGGTATAGCTGAACCGACCCTGCTGCGGCTCGGTGGCGTCCCACTTCATCTCGTTCTCAGGCACGACACTGTTGAACTCGCGGTTCAAAATGGTCGTGTAGGCGCTGGTGGACAACTTGCCCGTCGCGACGGCTGCCCCGAAATAGCGGCCCTTCTCGGCTGCGGCCGCCTTCAAGGTCGTGCCAGCACCGGCTGCGGGAGTCAGCGCCACCGTCATACCAGTGGCGAGGGCGGCGACCATGGTCGCCGCAGCCAACATCGTTCTCATGGGTTTCATGTCGTTCCTTTTCAGTGGTTGCATCGGTGGTGGTGATGTGCCACTTCGCTCGGGACAACTGGTCGGGACGGTCATCCTGGCCGCCCGGCATCAGCACACGCGGTCCGAGAGGGCTGTCGCCGGCAACTGCCGGGTCCCGAGATGACGTCCGCATGCCCTGGAGGACGTCGTGATCGGAGGTACGGCCCCGCGCGGCTCGCCCGGTGAGCTGCGGGAGCGACCGTCCTCTATATCGAGAGTGAGCGATAACATGCCGTTCGTCAAGACGTAACGGGCCGTTCACGCCGATCTTCCGGTACGCCACGTTTCGCCCGGTACCAACCGCCCAGAGCGACCGTGCTCAGGCGCCGGACGACCAGCCGACGAGCAGCACCGCCCTGCCACCGGGGCCGCACCGGACGGCAACGCTGTTATCGCTCACAGTCGTCGGCCGACGACCGTCCTCGTTCACCTCAACGGCGCGTCCTGCACGGTTGCCTGAGACCGGGTCGACGTCCACGCGAGCGTGCGCCGGTCACCCACGAGGTGGTGACCGGCGCACGCCTCGTTCGGGCGTCGCCAGGATCAGCGGTAACCGGCGGTCACCACGTTGGCCTGCACGGCGCTCTCGGTCGCGTCGGACGGATAGCCGGCGACCATCGCCCCCTCGTAGAAGGTGCCGGCGCTCAGGTTGGCGCCGCCGTCGGGCTTGCAGCAGTCACCGCCGCTGCCCAGGATGATCGCGCCCTGCTTCTTCATCGGGCTGTATCCCGGCGGGAGCGAGCCGTCCCACAGCGTGTAGAGACTGCCGGACTGCGCGTCACTGCCCTTGATGGCGAAGCGGGACGTGCCGTTGTTCTTGAGCGTCGCGGTGACGAACTTGCTGGTGAACGCGCGTTGGTTCGGGTTCCAGGAGCTGCTGCCGCCCGGGAAGAGACCCCATTCGAGGTCGGCCTGCACCCAGGGTCCGCTGCCGGAGCAGCCACCGAACCAGCACTGCTTGCCGAAGTTGATGGCGTCCATCGCCCCGGCGGCGTCGGCCTTCCGGGTCGTCTCGCTGTTGCCGTAGTCGAAGCAGCAGCCGCTGTTGACGTGGGTCCCGCTGGTCACCATGTACATGCCCTCGGGTGCCGCGCCGGTCGGCACGCCGGTGAGGTGCCCGTCGCGCCAGTAGCTGTTGCCGGGGTTGATGTAGAGCGAGTATGCCTTGGCGCCACCCACGGTCAACGACTCCGAGGTCGCGACCGCCGGCTTGCTCTGCGGTGAACCCGGCACCACGCTGGACCCCTGGTACCAGAGGTCGTTACCGCGCCCGGACTGGTCGAAGACGACCGTGATCACGCAGGTCGTGCCGGTGCAGAACGAGTCCTGCGTCGCCGCGTTGGCGGTGCCGCCCGTGCCCGTGAGCCCGATGTTGCGGGTCGTGTTGTCCGACGAGCGCCGGACCTGGTAGAGGTTGCCGGCGTACGCCGCATAGAGCGCCCGCGTCGTGCTGTGCGCCGCAATGCACGGGGTGCCGCCGGAGGCGTAGATGTCGCACGGGCGCGCGCCGGTCGGCGGGTTGGTCGGCGGCGGGGTGGTCGGCGGCGGGGTGGTGGTCGGCGAGGCCCACTGCTGGTTGGCGCCGCCGTTGCAGGCCCAGAGGATGACTTTGGTGCCGTTCGCGGTGGCGGCGCCGTTGGCGTCGAGGCAGAGCCCGGACTGCACGCCGGTGATGGTGCCGTTGCTGTTGACGTTCCACTGCTGGTTGTTCTGGCCGTTGCAGTCCCAGATGATCACCTGGGTGCCGTTGGTCGTGCCTCGGCCGGAGGCGTCCAGGCACTTGTTGCCGTACGCCTGGATCTGCTTGCTCGACGTCCACGTCCACCTCTGGCCGGCACTGCCGTTGCAGTCCCAGAGTTGCGTCTGGGTGCCGTTGGTGGTGCTGGAGTTGGGCACTTCGAGGCAGCGGCCGGACGGCGTACCGATGATCGGGGTGCTCTGCCCCGGTTCGATGGCGGCCGCCATCGCGGCTGCCTCGGCGGTTGGCGACGGGGCACCGGGGGTGGCACCGATGCCGACGAGGACGCCGACCAGAGCACCCGCCAGGGCGGTCAGACGCCGGGCGCGCTGACGTCTCGGGACGAGATCACGGGCTTTTCCTGGCCCGACAGGGGACGGGGTTCGCACGAGGGGGCTCCTCGGAGTCGTGGAAGCGCGGGGGATTGTCGACGCGCCACGGGGGTGGTGGCGATGGCGAATCGATTCGCAGCGAATCGTAGGACCTTTGTTCTATTCATGTCAATGAATGTGGCTCCGGGGTGGTGCGCTGGCCGTTGGGCGGACGGCCAGCGCACCACCTCCCCCGGACACCTACCGCCCCAGGACCCGCCAGGTCTGGTTCAGCGGGCTGCCCTGGTTGACCGCCTTGCAGGTCCACTGGTGGACCAGCGCACCGGCCGCCGTGGAGACCGCGTTGACATCGACGCACTTGCCACTGTGCCGAGCGACGAGCTGGTAGTCGTGTGAGTCGTTGCCCGAGTAGGTCACCTTGCGCAGCGTGAACTGCTGGTTGAGGCCGTTCAGGCAGGTCCACTGGTGCACGGCCGCGCCGTCGGCGGTGGAGACGCCGCTGACGTCGAGGCACTTGCCGCTCTGCTGGTTGACCACCGTGTAGGTGTTGGCCACGCCAGTCACCGGGCGGAAGTTCCAGAGCTGCTGGTCACCGCCGTCGCAGTAGTTCTGCTGCTGGACGTTGCCGTCGGCGGTGCTCAGACCGGCGTTGTTCAGGCACTGCTGGGAATGTTGGGCCACCGCCACCGACTGGAAGCCACCGTCCGAGGGAGGCAGCAGCGTGACGGTGTAGGTGTCAGTCTGGTTGGTGTACGGCAGGGTCACCGTGGCGTTGTTGTTGGACACCCCAACCACGCTGTTCGAGACAGTGACCGGCCCCGCCACGGCACCGCCACCATTGTGCGGGATGCGTTGGGTGAGGACCCGGACCTGGTTGTTCTGCACGATGCCGCTGGTGGTGTCCAGGCGTTGCAGGTTGACGGCCAGGTTCCCGGTGGTACGACCACCGCCGATGAGCACCTTCGCCACCCCGGCGGTCTTCGTGGCGTACGCGTCGTACGACTGGCTGGGGGTCACCGCGACGATCTCCCCGACCTGGGAGGCGTAGTAGCGGTAGTTCCACCACTCCCCCTTGGGCTGGTGCTGGCCGGCCGAGTTGCGGACCAACAGGTTGCCGAGGTCGTTGTGCAGGCTGCCACCGCTGGCCCAGTTCGCCCGTAGGCCGTCGGCCCGGACCCGCTCCAGACGGGCGATGTACCAGGCGCCGTCGGCCGGGTTCTGCTCGTCGGGCGCGCCGTACTCGTTGATCTGGTACGGCCGGGGGTGCGCGATACCGCGCGGGTCGAGGGTGGCGTTGGCGGCGGCGACGTTGGCGACCGGGTCACCCGGCAGCGAGTGCCAGCTGATGATGTCCGGCACCGTGTTGGTCGAGCGGACGAAGTCCAGGTACTGGTTCCAGAAGGTGTGCGTGGTCGACGGCACGCAGGCGCAGCTCGGCCCGACGATGAGCTGGCTGGGGAACTCCGCCCGGATGCGCTGGTAGGTCCGACGCCACAGTTCGAGGTACTGGGAGATCGGCCGGTTCCAGAAGATGGTGATGTTGGGTTCGTTCCAGATGTCCCACTGCACGGACAGCCCGGACGCCCGGACGTCGTTGATCAGTCGGGTCAGGAAGTTGTCGTAGTCGGTCCAGTTGCCGTTGTCGCCCGGGAAGCGGGAGATGCCAGCGCCGTCCGCGCCCCAGAGGTCGTGCGGCAGGATGATGAACTTTCCGCCGAGGGCGGTGGTCCGACGCGCCTGGGCGAGGGTGGAGTTCCAGCGACGGTCGTAGGTTCCGCCGACCCAGCCACTGCCCGGGAGCTGCGCGCCGCCGGCGCGCATGTACTGGAACTTGACGTCTCGGTAGAAGTGGTCGGCCGGGCCGCTGGCGTTCTCGGTCATGCCGTAGATCCAGCCGGACGCGCGGTAGGTCGGCGCACCGCTGGTCGTGGCGAAGTTGACACTGATCGACTCGTCGGCGGCCTGAGCCGGAGACGCGACGACGGTTACGGCGGCAGCGGCGGCGAGCAGGCCAACCACGAGTCGGGCGACGAGCGCGCGGGCTCGTCCTGACCTGCCGCGGGACGGGGTTTTCACGGGCGGCTCCTTGGTGGGGCGTGGGGGACGCTCTCCGGAGGGCTGCACTTGCGAATCGATTCGCACGATCGTAGGACCGGAAACTGAACCATGTCAATGAAGTGACACTGCGGTAAAGCCCGTGTTTCCCAGCGCGGCTTCCCGCCCGGCCATCCATCCCTTGACCAGTGGGCAGGGACAGACCTATCTTCGTGCGAACCGATTCGTCGAATCGGTTCGCCTCATGGTCGGACCGCGTCCGACCCGCGACGGTCAACCCGCACCGCCCACCTGACAATCGACTTGAAGTGAGGCAACACATGACAGGACTCAGTCGTCGGCGGCGCCTGGCCGCCGTCGCCGTGATAGCGCTCGCCGCAGCGGCGGGCAGTGCCTGCTCGTCGTCCGGCGACAGCCCCACCGACGGCGGCGCCTACCTCGTCTGGGATCCGTACCCGCAGTTCGCCGCCGACTCCGAGTGGGTCTCGCTGCTCAAGAAGTGCGGCACCACCGCGGGGGTGACGGTCGAGCGGACCGGCTACGACACCACCGACCTGACCAACAAGGCGCTGCTCGCCGCGCAGCAGGCAAACTCGCCGGACGTGCTGATCGTGGACAACCCGGTCATCTCGACACTGGCCGAGGCCGGCGCGCTCACCACCACCGACGACAACAAGCTGGACGTCTCCGCCATGGCGGCGAACCTGCTCGGCGCCGGCCAGAGCGAGGGCAAGACGTACGGGGTGCCGATCGGAGCGAACACCCTCGCTCTCTACTACAACAAGGACCTGCTGACCGCCGCCGGTGTCGATCCGACCACGGTCAAGGACTGGACCTCACTGACCGCGGCGCTGACCAAGGTCAAAGCCGCCGGGAAGAAGGGCATCACCTTCTCGGCCATCGGCACCGAGGAGGGCAGCTTCCAGTTTCTGCCCTGGTTCTGGGGATCGGGAGCTCAACTGACCAGTTTGGACTCGCCGCAGGCGGTGTCCGCGCTGACGCTCTGGACCGACTGGCTCAAGCAGGGCCACGCTCCGAACTCGGTCATCAACAACACCCAGACCACGAGCTGGCAGGAGTTCGCCACCGGCGACTACGCGTTCGCCGAGAACGGCACCTGGCAGCTGGCCAACGCCGAGAAACTGGGCTTCTCGTACGGCACGATCGCGATCCCGGCCAGCGCGGGCGGCCCAGCGCCAGCGCCCACCGGCGGCGAGTTCGTCTCCATCCCGGTGCAGAAGAACACCGGCCGGTACGACACGTCGCAGAAGCTCGTCGCCTGTCTGACCAGCGCCGACAACCTTCTCACCACGGACACCACGCTGTCCTACGTCGCACCCGTCACCGCGGTCCAGGATCGGCAGGCCACCGCCGATCCCAAGCTCAAGGTCTGGGTGGAGGCGGTCCGGGCAGCCAAGGGCCGTACCGGTGACAACCTCGGCACGAAGTACCCGAAGATCTCCGAATCCCTGTGGACCGCGGTGCAGGCGGCCCTCAGCGGCGGCAAGTCGCCGCGCGAGGCCCTGGCCGCCGCGCAGGCCGCGGCCACGACCAGGTAACCACGCCGAACCGACACCATGCCCCTCACGACACAGACCTCCAACGCCGCACGAGACCAGGGTGGAGCGGCGAAGGCCGCCCCACCCGGGCCTCCCCCGTCCCGCGTCCGCCGGCCCGACCGATGGCTGGCATGGGGCTTCCTGGCGCCGGTGACCATCTACCTGATCGCCTTCTACGCCTACCCGCTCTACCGCAATGTCGAGTTGAGCCTGCGCGAGTACACCGTCCGCTCGTTCGTGCAGGGCGGCGCGCCCTTCGCCGGTCTCGACAACTACCGAACGGTCCTCAGCGACCCCGCCTTCGGGCCGACGCTGGCGCACACCCTGATCTTCACCGGCGCGTCGCTCGCCTTCCAGTTCAGCATCGGCATGGCCCTGGCGCTCTTCTTCCACCAGCATTTTCCGCTGTCGCGCACGTTGCGGGCGTTGATTCTCGTGCCCTGGCTGCTGCCACTGATCGTCTCGGCGTCGACCTGGTCGTGGCTGCTCAACAGCGACTCGGGTCTGGTCAACGCGGCACTCGGCGTGGTCGGCATCGACCCGGTCAACTGGCTCACCTCGCCGGGGTGGTCGCTCACCTCGGTGATCATCGCGAACATCTGGATCGGCATCCCGTTCAACCTGGTGGTGCTCTACAGCGGGCTACAGGGGATCCCGGTCGAGATGTACGAGGCGTCCGCGCTCGATGGGGCGTCGAGCTGGCAACGGTTCTGGCGGATCACGTTCCCGCTGCTGCGCCCGGTCTCCACGATCACGCTGCTGCTGGGGCTGATCTACACGCTGAAGGTCTTCGACATCGTCTGGATCATGACCAGGGGTGGCCCGACCGGCTCCTCCGCCACGCTCGCCACCTGGTCCTACCGGCTCGGCTTCGGCAACATGCTGCCCGAATTCGGCCCCGGCGCGGCCATCGGAAACCTGCTCATCGTGATGGCCCTGATCGCCGGGCTCGTCTACATCCGGATCGAGCGGAGGCAGCACCTACGATGACCACCTCAACGCCTCGGTCCTGGTGGAAGACCGGCATCGGCCTGGTGCTGACCGGGCTGATGCTCTTCCCCGTCTACTGGATGATCAACGTGTCGTTCACCCGGGACCAGGACATGCGGGCCAGTCCCCCGCACCTGTTCCCGACCAACGGCACACTGGACGGCTACCGCGCGGTGCTCGACCAGCAACTGCCGTACCTCGGCACCAGTTTCCTGGTCGGCCTCGGCACGGTGGTGCTCACCGTGGCGCTGGCCGCCCCCGCCGGATACGCGCTGGCGAAGCTCCGGCCGCCCGGCGGCCCGGCGCTGAGCTTCGTGCTGCTGATCGCGCAGATGATCCCGGGCATCATCATGGCGATGGGCTTCTACGCCATCTATCTCAATCTCGGCGTCCTGAACACGCTGCCCGGCCTGATCCTGGCCGACACGACACTGGCGGTGCCGTTCGGCGTGCTGATCTTCACAGCCTTCATGTCCGGGATCCCCGACGAGCTGATCCAGGCCGCCGTGGTCGACGGCGCGGGTCGGCTGCGGACCTTCTGGTCGGTCGTGCTGCCGGTCAGCCGCAACTCGATCGTCACGGTGTCGCTGTTCGCGTTCCTGTGGTCCTGGTCGGACTTCATCTTCGCCTCGACCCTCGCCGGCGGCGGTGACCACCAGCCGATCACCCTCGGCATCTACCACTACATCGGCAACAACAATCAACAGTGGAACGCCATCATGGCCACCGCTGTCGTCGCCTCCATCCCCGCCGCCGTGCTCCTGATCCTGGCCCAGCGGTACGTCTCGATGGGCGTGACCGCCGGCGCCGTCAAGGACTGACCACCCGCACCACAGAAAGGCACCTGCCACCCATGACCGCCGCCCCGTCCGGTCCGGAGTTCGGAATCCAGGACATCCCGTTCAGCTACCGAGGATCCTGGTTCAACATCTCCCCGGTGGTAGCCGAGAAGACGTACGCCGACGATCTGCACCTGGTCTCCCACCAGACCGGGCTGCACCCCGTACTGCGCCTCGCCCCCACAGTCGCCGACGCCACGGTCGTCGCCACGCCCGCGCTGCTGACCTGGCGCAGCGGCGCCGACCGGATCGAGGCCGTCTACGACGGGCCGGAGACCCTGCGGATCCGGGGCCGCCGGCTCGGCCTGCGGGTAGCCGCGGCGGCGAGCAGCCTCACCCCGTTCAGCGGCACCTACCTGTACCTCGATCCGGTCGACGGGTCACACGTGTTCACCTCGTACGAGACCGGTCGCCGCTACCGGATCACGGTGCTCTCCGGTGCTCTCCAGCGGACCGACGGCGTCGAGGCGCTCGGCACCGCCGACCGGTCCGTGGACCTTCCCGACGACCAACCGTGGGAGATCGCGATCGAGGAGTACGCGACCGCCCGCCGCCCGTACACCGCCTCCGTCACCTTCGACCAGCTGTGCCGCGACCGGTTCGCCGAGTTCGCCGCGTTCGTCGAGGCGATCGCACCGTGGCGGAGTGCGGAGACCCCGGCCGCCGAACTGGCCGCATACGTACTCTGGTCGGCCACCGTCGCCCCGGCGGGCTTCGTCACCCGGCCGGCCGTCCTGATGTCCAAGCACTGGATGGACAAGGTGTGGAGCTGGGACCACTGCTTCAACGCGATCGCCCTGGCCGGCGGCGAGCCGGAGCTGGCCTGGCACCAGTTCCACCTGCCGTTCGACCACCAGGACGAGGCCGGCGCCCTACCCGACTCGATCACCCACTCCGAGGTCCTGCACAACTACGTCAAGCCCCCCATCCACGGCTGGGCCCTACGACACCTGCGTCGGCGTCTTCCCCAGCCGCCGGACCGGGCGGCGCTGGCGGAGACATACCACCGACTTGCCCGCTGGACCCGGTTCTGGCTCGACGCGCGCCGGGCACCCGGCGACGATCTGCCCCACTACCAGCACGGCAACGACAGCGGTTGGGACAACGCGACCACCTTCCACGACGGCCGGGTCCTCCAGACGGCCGACCTCGCCGCGTTCCTGGTCTCGCAGCTTCGCTGCCTGGCCGACCTCGCCATCGAGCTGGGCGAGCCCGCCGACCAGTGGTCCCGGGAGGCCGAACGGATCCACGGGGCCATGCTGCGGGACCTGTGGGACGGCGAACGCTTCACCGCCCGCAACCCCCACACCGGGAAGCAGCGGGCGAGCCGCAGCCTGCTCGACCTGATGCCCGTCGCGCTCGGGGCCGACCTGCCGGCCCCGGTCGCCGCCGCACTGGCCCGGGGCGCCGAAACCCACCTGACCACACACGGGCTGGCCACCGAACCGACGGACTCGGCCCACTACCTCGCCGATGGCTACTGGCGTGGCCCCATCTGGGCACCGTCCACCGTCCTGGTCGAGGACGGCCTGCGGCGGGCCGGGCAGATCGGGATCGCCGACGAGATCAGTCGACGATTCCTCGCGCTGTGTGAGAAGTCCGGGTTCGCGGAGAACTTCGACGCCGAAACCGGGGCCGGGCTCAGGGACCGCGCGTACACCTGGACTGCCAGCAGCTATCTCATCCTCGCCGCTGCTCAGGAGGAGCGGCGGGTCACCGCTGGGTAGCCGCATCGACCCCGCGGGCCCGGACCGGACCGGTGCTGGAGCGCAGTGAGATGGGCGGGCTGTACAGCCGGTGTCGTGGCACCGCCCCGGGCGCCGCGATGATCTCCAGCAACAGCGACACCGCCTCGGCGCCCATCTCGACCATCGGGACGTCCGCAGCGGTCAACGGCGGGCGGAAGTCCTCCGCCCAGTGCTGGGCGGCGACCCCGGTGACGGAGAAGTCGCCCGGCACCGAGAGGCCGGCGCTGGTCAGTGCACGCTGCATTCCGGGCAGCGCCGCCTCGTTGATGGTGGCCACGGCCGTAACGTCCGGGTGGGTCGCGAGCAGTTCTTCCACGCATGCCTCGCCGGAGGCCGTGTCGTCGCCGGAGCAGACCTCCACGCCGGTCAGGCCCCGCTCCACCGCCGCCGCCCGGAAACCAGCCAGCGCTCGATGGCTGGGGCCGTAACCGGCGGCCACCAACTCGGCGGAGCGGTTGACCAGCGCCACGTGCCGATGCCCCAGATCGGCCAGGTGGTGTACGCAGCGGCCGATCAGCCCGGCGTAGTCGATGTCGATCCAGCTCATGCCGTGCGGCTCGGCGGTCCGCCCGATCGTGACGAACGGCAGACCGGCTTTCGTCAGCCGAGTCACCCGGTCGTCGTCCAGGCGGATCTCCATCAGGACCACACCGTCCACCCGACGGCCGGTGACGATCCGCTCGAACGACCGGTCGTGGTCACCGCCGGACGGAGACAGCAGCACATCGAGGTCATGCCGGGCGGCCGCCTCGACGACGCTGGCGACGAAGCCCAACTGCATGTCGGTCAGCCGCTGGCTCGCCGGAGGGATCACCAGTCCGAGGGTGCGGGTGCGTCCCTCCTTCAGCGCACGGGCGCTGGCGTTCGGTCGATAGTCGAGCTCGTCGATGACCGCCTGGATCCGCTGCCGGGTCGCCTCCGACACGGTCCGCTTCCCGCTCAGCACGTAGGACACGGTGCTGCGGGACACCCCCGCCCGGCGGGCGATCTCCCCGATGTTCATACCGCGCCCTCGAATCGATTCTTGCCCCGACACGGGGACGCACACTGCTTCGCCGACGAGCATATCCGTCCCGACTCTCGGGCCCGAGTCGGAAAAGTTCCGGAGCAATCACGATGGGCGTCCGACCATTTCCGCATTTGGTCCGCCGGTGGGTGTCGCCGCACATCCGATGGTCGGGCGAATCGGACCGGTGGCGGAGGGAGGTGGCGCATTTCATGGACGAACATTAATGTGAAAGGTATGACGTGTGACGTAACTATGGAACCCACCACGCCGCCACACCGCCGAAAGGATCCGATGAATGTGAAGAGACGGTCCACCCGTAGCTGAAGACCGGCGCGCGGTGCTGCTGCTACCTTTCATCCGTTTGCCGGGTCGGCCGAAACAACGGGAGTTCACGATGAACGAGGCCATCCACGATCGGACGCCGTGATCGGCTCCGACCGGCGACGGGTCTCCGTCGCCGCCGCCGCGACGCTGGTGTGCAACCTCGTGATCGGTGTCCTGGCCGTCGTTCCGCTGGGCATGGTCGTCTCCTTGCTGGCCCACCGGCTCGACGGGCCGTACTCGATGGGCACGAATCACACCTACGCGAAGATCGCCGGCCGTTATCCCCCGTTCGAGGTCGACACGGATGAGGCTTCCCTTGTAGGAATGCTCGTCGTCGTCGCCTCGGTCATCCTCGGTGCGGCCTTCCTGGGGGTGAACGCCCTCCTCGTACGCCGCACGCGGAAAGCGGTTCCGGCCCACGTCGCGTGGCTCGCGGCCGCGGCGGTCGCGTGGTTGCCGGGGCTCTACTTCCTCGCCAACTGGTGGTTCGACAGCGCGCCGTAGGCCGAGTCAGGGTCGCAGCCACCGCAACGCGGCGTCGGCGGTGTCCTCGGGGCTGCTGTTGAAGGCGATGGCCGCGCCGGGAGCATGCTGCCGGACGAGGTTGACCACCTTCTCAAAGAGCTCGAGCAACGGCTCGTGCTTGCGGATACCGCCGCCGACGACCACGCAGGCGTAGTTCCGCCGGGTCAGCGCCTCGACGATCGCCCCCTCCGCGTCCTCGTCGGGCGCCACCAGGCACAGGTCGGCCTCAATGCCGTGCTCGTCGAAGCGGGCCTGACCGCGTGCTATCGCCGCCACGACCGGCGCAGGATCCCACCCGGGAATTCGGACCGGATCGACACCGATCACCAGCACCCGTCTCAGTGTCATGTGTGCTCCCACCTCCACGGAAATTTTTCCCCCAGCCCACGGCCCGCAGCTTGCCGCCACCGAACGAACTCCTACTGCTTCCCCCGCCCTGCGCTCTGCGCTAGTCCTGGGCGACGGGTCTCCGGGTGTCGATCTTGATCACCCTCGCCAGCTCGCTGAGGTCATCGTTGAGCTGGTGATCGCGCCCGGGCAGCAGGTGCACCTGCGCCTGCGGAATGGCGGCGGCGTACAGGTCGGCATGCGACGGCGGAGCCGTTTCATCCTGAAGCCCGTGGAACACGTGCACCGGCACGCCGTGCGGCAGCCGCGCGCCGAGGTCGTATGGCCGCTCGAACTCGTCACTGAGCCAGCCGCCCGGACCGACGAACGGGGCGGCGATCAGTACGATTGCCCTGAGCTTCCGCTCCGGCGGCCGCTCAGCGAGCGCATTGATGAGGATCGTCGCGCCGACCGAATGGCCCGCGACGACCGCTCCGTCAGCCAAGGTCGCGATCTCCCGCCGGATGGCCGCGCTCCACCTGGCGTAGCTCGGGTCGTCCTCGTCGGGCATCCGCGGGTAGCGGACCTCGTACCCGTCACCGAGCTCCCGCCGCAAGCTGTCGAACAACTTGTCGTCCCACTCGTCGTGCGCGCCCGCGCCGCCGCCCTGAATGAACAAGATCTGCCCGATACCTGTCATGCCGATCCTCCTTCGCACCCTCGCGCACCCACCGTTTCGCCAGGAGCAGGGCCGTCGGCCCTCGATACATCGGCGGACGGAGCGCTCTTGACCAGCCCCTGAAGCCTGCGATGATTTCCAGATCTCCGGACCTCGAATTTTGTCCGCTGCTGTCGATCCGCAGCCCTCCCGGCTCGTCGTCAATGTAGAGGCCACTACCGAAGGGCCGACACACGATGGGATATCAGACATGGCGAAGTACATGGTCCTGATCTACGGCGACGCCCAGCAGTGGGACGCGATGACCGACGAGCAGTGGAGGGCACACGACGCCGCCCACGAAGCGTTCGTGGCCAGAGCCGGGGCGCAGATCATCGACGGGCAACAGCTGGAGCTGGCATCGGCGGCCACCTCGCTGCGCTCGGACGCGCTCGGCCAGCTCAACACGACGGACGGGCCGTTCCTGGAAACCAAGGAGGCGCTCGGCGGCTACTACCTGCTCGAGGCGACCGACCTGGACGAGGTCACGTCGATGGTGACACTGCTTCCCGAGGTGCATGCGACGCACAGCGGTGTGGAGATCCGTCCCGTGGTCGACCACGGATGAAATGGCCGAGCACGGATGAACGATGAGGTCGTCGCGGCGGTCGCGCAGGCGCACCGCCGCGACTGGGCACAGGTGTTCAGCACGACCGCCCATCTGACCCGAGACCTCGATCTCGCCGAGGAGTGCGCCCAGGACGCGTTCGCACAGGCCCTGGAGACCTGGACGGAGACCGGTATCCCGGACCGGCCGGGGGCCTGGCTCACCACCATCGCGCGCAACCGGGCCCGGGATGCCCTGCGCCGTGAGTCGGTGTTCCGCCGCAAGATGCCACTGCTCGTCGCGGACGAGACGTCGCCGGGGCCCGAGGACGGGCTGGTCGACGACCGGTTGCGACTCATCTTCACCTGCGCACACCCGGCGTTGTCCAGGCAGGCGCAGATCTGCCTGACCCTGCGGCTGGTGTGCGGGCTCTCCACACCCGAGGTGGCCCGCGCGTTCCTGGTGCAGCCGGCCACCATGGCCGCCCGTATCACCCGGGCAAAGAAGAAGATCGCGGCGGCACGCATCCCGTACCGGGTACCTGGTCCGGATCAACTCGAGGAACGGCTCGGTGCGGTACTCGAGGTCGTCCATCTCATCTTCACCACCGGCCACACCGCACCCGTCGGCGCTCAACTGATCCGTCACGACCTGGTCGACAGCGCGATCAGTCTGGCCCGCATGCTGCATCTGCTCATGCCGACCGATACCGAGATCAGCGCCCTTCTCGCGCTGCTGCTACTTACCAGGGCGCGGCAGGGTGCCCGCGTGTCCGCCGACGGGCGTCTGGTGCTCCTGTCCGAGCAGGACCGGGCACGCTGGGACAGGCAACTCATCGCCGAGGGCCAGTCGTTGGTCACCGACGCGCTTCGCCGGCGACCACCGACGCGTTACGCCCTGGAGGCGGCGATAGCTGCCGTGCATGCCGAGGCGCCGACGTGGCAGGACACCGACTGGGCCCAGGTCGTCGGGCTGTACGACGCCCTGTTCCGACTGTGGCCCTCACCCGTGGTCGATCTCAATCGCGCGGTCGCGATCGGGCTACGCGACGGCCCCGAAGCCGGACTTTACGCGCTGACGCCGCTGCTCGCCGATCCGGCTCTGGCCACCTACGGATATCTCAGCGCCGCCCGCGCCGACTTCCTGCGCCAGTTGCGGCAGTGGCCCCAGGCCGTCACGGCCTACGAAGAGGCCCTGACCCTTACCGACAACGATGTGGAACGCGCCTTCCTCACCGAGCGACTGACGGACGTCAAGCGGTATCTGTAATCGTCAGCGCCTCAGAGCTGGGGACGGCCTTCAGGCATCCTGGTTCCTTGGTGCCGTCGCGGGCCGGGAAGCCGTGGTGGCTATCGCGGCCAGTCCCAGCAGCAGGGCCGGGAGGACGAACCAGAGGCCGATACCGAGGCCGAGGATGAGCGCCCAGAGCAGCATGACCAGCGCCGCGACCGCTGTGGTGATGCCGACAGCGCGGTGGGTCAGGTCTGCGATGAGGGGACAGACGGCCACGACCACCGGTACACCCAGCAGATAGCTGGCGGCAGCGCCACTGTCGTCGATCGTGAAGGGCATCAGCGCAACGACGATCCAGGCCGTGGCGGCGACCGCGAGCAGCCTCAACACCAGACCAACGGAACCAGGTGCCCCACCCCGCCTGCGTACGCTCACGAACGCGGCGGCAGCAATGAAGAGCGCGACAAGGCCGCCGGCAACGGTAGCCACGTTCATTCGTTTCCTCCGTCCAAAAGACGTCGGCGAACTGGCGCAGGTGTTCGTCCTGACGGTACGCGCATCGATGCCGATTCGACACGGCAGGCCACCGTATCGTCCCGAGCCGCTGCCTTGAACGAGATGCGCCCGTCGCATCGCCGGCAGCTCTCGTCCCGCCGCAGGCAGGCACGAAGCTAACGAGGTTCTTCGATGTAAATCGGCCAGAACTCCTGGCTGCGCCGGTGCCGTCGGCGAACGAGGCCCCCTCGGTGGGCACCCATCGCCAGTCCGATCGGTTGAGCGTGTTATCGATAACATGCTATCTTTCGGCGCGGGAGCGAAGGGCACGCTCCCCATCACTGAGTCGATCGACAAAGGCACGCCGAGGGCAACGCCCTCCCGCCGCCCTTGCCAGTCGGTGACCAGTCCGGGCCGTTCCGCCGATGCCAGGCGACCGCAGACGGTTTGCCGGACGATCTCGATCCGGCTGCATGCCCCAGCTTCCAATGCCCGTCGCGGACAACCCAGCAGCGACGGTGCGGCCGGCACACCACCTGTGCACGCCGTACCGGTCTGCACGTCGGCCCGCAACGGAAGGGAAGCCGTATCCCGCGGCGTGAGTCGTCATCCAAATCCCCTGCTGGCACGGCGGGCACGGCCGACGGCCGCCGAGTCGGCTCCGCACACCACCACCGTTACCGCACGACCAGTGGCAAGGAGTCAGGCAATGCTGAAACGTAGACAGGTTCTCTCCTTCGTCGCGGGCGCGGCGGTCCTCGTCGCGGTGGCCGCTGGGGGCGCGCTCGGCGGCGGCTTCGGCGGGGCCGCGGTGGCCGCGACGAACGGCACGCTCGCGGCGACCGCGGGCTGCGGCAAGGCACCCACGCTCACGAGTGGGACACGCACCATTCAGAGCAGCGGACAGAGTCGCAGCTACATCCTGCGGATCCCGGACGGCTACGACCGAAACCGCCCCTACCGGCTGATCTTCGGCTTCCACTGGCTGAACGGCTCGGCCAGCAACGTCGCGTCAGCCGGCTACTACGGGCTCGCGCCGCTGTCCAACAACAGCACGATCTTCGTCGCGCCCCAAGGCCTCAACGCCGGTTGGGCCAACACCAACGGTCGAGACCTGACCCTCTTCGACGACATCTCCCGGCAGGTCGAGACGGACCTCTGTGTCGACACGACCCAACGCTTCGCCCTGGGCTGGAGCTACGGCGGGGCGATGAGCTACGCGGTGGCCTGTGCCCGACCAACCGTCATCCGTGCGGTCACCGTCCTGTCCGGTGCCAACCTCAGCGGCTGTAACGGCGGCACCCAACCCGTCGCCTACTTCGGCATCCACGGCATCTACGACAGCGTGCTGAACATCTCCCAGGGCCGGTCGTTGCGCGACACGTTCGTCCGCAACAACGGCTGCACGGCGCAGAGCCCGCGGGAGCCGAGCCGAGGCAGCCTCACCCACATCACCACCACCTATGCGGGCTGCCGAGCGGGCTATCCCGTGCAATGGGCCGCGTTCGACGGAGACCACACCCCCAGCCCGGTCGACGGATCGTCCAGCCCGAACGACTCCAGGACCTGGACCTCGGCGGAGATCTGGAGATTCTTCAGTCAGTTCGAGTCGACCACGCCCCCCACGACCGCCCCGCCGACCACTCCGCCACCAACGACGGCGCCACCGACCACGCCCCCGCCGACCACGCCCCCTCCGACGACACCTCCGCCGACGACCCCTCCGCCGACCGGAGAGCCGGGCACCTGCACCGCCACCTACAACGCGATCAACAGTTGGCCCGGCGGCTTCCAGGGCGAGGTGACCGTGGCCAACAACACCGCCGCCACCATCACCGGCTGGACCGTACGCCTGACCATGGCCAGTGGCCAGGCCATCAGCAGCCTCTGGAGCGGCACCAACACGGGCACCACCGGCGACGTCACCGTCCGCAACGCCGCCTACAACGGCACGCTGGGCCCGAACACCTCCACCACCTTCGGGTTCACCGCCACTGGCAACGGCGCCACCCCGCCCGGCAACATCACCTGCACCAGCCCCTGAGCGAGGCAGAACCGGGGCCCGGAGCCACTGGCTCCGGGCCCCTCAGCGGCGTGCCGTGAGAGGCACGAGGACGAGGACGGCAACGCCGATCGCGGCAGCGCCGACGGCCCACCACCAGAAGAATCCCGAGAAGACCGAAGCGATCAGGAGTCCCACGCCGAGGCCGGCCAGTAGACCGAGTGCGAACAACGCCCGTGGGGGCAGGGCGAGGTGCGGCAGTCGTCGTACCACGAGCACTTCCAGCCAGGTCGCGCCCACCGCCAGTAGCGCCGCGCCGACCGCGTCCACGGCGGACAGTCCGTGACCCTCGCTGACGGGCAGGAGAACGCGGCCCTCGCCACCGGCGGGGACGAAGAGGACGAGCACGCCAGCAACGATGAGCAGAGCTGTGGTGGCGACCTGCCTGCGCGGCGCACCTTCGACATCTGGCGACATCGCTACAGTCTCGGCCATCCGCTGGGGTCCGCGCAGGAGCCGTATCGGTGAACATCACAGGCCCCGTGCCGATCCCCGCATGCGTGCTGGCCGTCCGAGAAGTGGGGTACCGGACCACTGACCACCGGTAGAGGGAGCACAGTCCCCTCTGCCGGGGAGGTTGAGCTGCCCATCGCCGCAGATCATTGGCTCGTGAGCGTCGGTGTGGCCCCTAGGGCCTGCCTCGGTACGGCTGGGAGTCCGGTGCACCGACATGGCACTGCACCTGGGGGGAGCGACATGTCAGACCGTTCCGCTTCTTGGCACGGATCGTCGGCCGACCGGGCCAGATCATGGGCTGCGGCGTGCGTCGTCTTCCTCGTCGGTGAGGTGGCGCTGCGTCTGTTCTGGATCGCCGGTGGCCGGTGGGGGTACACCGCCTGCGACCGCACTGATCTGGGCGATCCGGCGGGGGGATGCGGCGCCGACCGCGTCGAGGCGCTGCCGTTCTCGTCGGGGTGGGGAGCGGTGGGAATCGGCGTCGCCCTCACGGTGGTCGTCGGATGCGCGGTCCGGTTCTCCGGCCGCTCCGCGGCCACGGCCAGCTGGATGGCGGCCGCACTGCTCCTGCTCGTCGCGTTCCCGCTACACCTGCTCTTCGAGATCCCTGCGGCGTTGGCGGGGCGTCCCTCGGACTGGCGTGACCTCGGCGCCCGGCTCGCGCTGGTGATCGGTGGTGTCCTGTTCGCCGGGCTCGCGAACGCGACCGGTCCCCGGCGCGGACCGGTGACTCCCGGCTTTCAGCCGGTGCCACGGTGGACGCGCCTCTGGGCGTACGTGGCCGTCGCGCTGCCGGTGGTCGGCTGGGCCGTACCGCATGGGCTCTGGGTGCTCGGCGTGCCCTTCGGTATCTCCGAGTCGGAACTGAACGACATCCACCGCGACCTCTCGACGCAGACGGGCGTGGCGATCACGCTCATCCCACCGCTGGCCGGTCTGCTCGTTCTCGGTCTGGTACAGCGATGGGGGCAGCAGTTTCCGCGCTGGGTGCCGGGACTGCGCGGTCGACAGGTTCCGCGGCTGCTGGCGGTGATTCCGGCCGGGGTGGTGGCACTCGCGCTGGTCACCTACGGCGTGCTGAGCTTCGCGGTGTTCGTCGGCCAACTACACGCCGGTGACCTGCGCTGGTCGGACGTCGGGGACGGGTGGGCGGTAACCGCCACGCTGCTGGTGTTCCTCGGCTGGGGGGTGTCGCTGGGCGTCACGACGACCGGCTACGCCCTCACCACCCGGCCACGTCAGGAGCAGACGGCAGACGCACCATCTCGTCGTGAGCCATCCGGCTCGTCCACGGCCGCGCCCCTCGGCGGTTCTGGCAGCGAAGATCGAAGCATTTCTCCGCTCTCCTGACCGGCTGCGCCTGCTCGGAGCTGTCGGACGTGAGCGCTAGCATCGCCGCATTCGGCGAAGGGATGGGAGTACGCCATGACCCAGGACAAGATAGCCACGTTTGTCGACAAGGACCTGAGGGGTGCACGGTTCAACAGGTCGACGCTGGCCGGCGCGGTGATGCGTGGCGTCGATGTGAACGGGCTGGACATCGACGCACCGTGGCTGGCCGAGGGTGCTCTCCTGGTCAACGGTGTCGACGTCGCGCCGCTCGTCGAGACCGAGCTCAACCGGCGGTTCCCCGGACGCGAACTGAGGCAGGCCAAGGACCCGGAGGGGTTGCGCACGGCGTGGGCGGCGCTCGAACGGGCCTGGGCGGCCGCAGTCGACCGGGTCCTGTCCATGCCCGAGGGCACCGCCGACGTTTCGATTGACGGTGAGTGGTCGTTCGCGCAGACGCTGCGCCACCTTGTGTTCGCCACCGACACCTGGCTCGGCAAGGCGATCCTGCGCCTGCCACAGCCTTTCCACCCGCTCGGCCAACCAAACGCCGAGTATGAGACCGACGGTTACGACATGTCGATCTTGGCCACCGAGCAGCCAACTTTCGCGGCGGTACGTCAGGTGCGTGCCGAGCACCAGGCGATGATGCGGGATTTCCTGTCCACCGTCACGCCGGACCTGCTCGCCGAATCCCGGCCAAGCGCGTGGTCACCCGCACACCAACAATCCGTCCTGAGCTGCCTTCACGTGATCTTCGACGAAGAGTGGGAGCACCTCCGCTTCGCGCTGCGTGACCTCGACGCGCAGCGCTGAAGGTCCACTCCTTCGGCGCCTCGCGCCCAGGGCGGCCGACCAGGCACGACAGCGAGTACAGGGGTGGAGTTGGCGTCTCAACGCCTCGTGGGTGGCTGGAGGATGTGTGGGCCGCCGGTGTGCGGCGTCGGGTGGTAACCGGGATGCGGCTGTGGCAGCGCCGCCACGCACGCCGCGGAACATGCGTTCACCAACAGCGGCAGCACGTCGGTGGCGACCAGGCCAGAGATCCAGACCTGGCGCAGCTCACCGTCGAGTGGGCCAGCACAGATGCTGCAGGCGCGCGCCGTTTCGCAGCCCCACGTGCCCGGGTCGAGTGCGGTGAAGTCGGCCTCGGTCGAGGGGGTCAGCGCCCGCAGCGTCGGAAACGGCGGCCGGAACTTGAAGTTCCCGTAGAGGGCGCGGGTGCTCACCGTGCTGTCGACGAGCTTCGTGCATCTGGTCAACTCGTACGGGTACCAGTGCAGCCGGCAGGAGGTGTACGGCTCGAAGATCTCCAGACTGGTCATCGCCCCGATCTCGGGCGGGATACGAACCAGGTTCGTGCCGTAGAGCACCAGGTGTTTGACAGCGGTCAGCTTTGCGATCGTCGCCGGCAGCGTGACGATCTGCCGCCGCTCGGGAGCGCTCAGTTCGACGAACGGCTTGAACTCCGACCGCCCGTCCGCTGCGGCCTCGTCGATCAGCGCCAGCAGATGCCGCCAGCCGGCCGCCTCGGTGTCCTGGCGGTCGGCGTGGAACGCGACGCTGCTCGGCCGGGTCTCCGTCGAGTAGTCGACGCAGCCGCAATGGTCGCGGGCTGGACCGCCCGCACTGGGTCCGACCGCATCCGCGAAGCGGTTCGCAATCAACTGCGGTCTGGTGTCATTCGCGTCCACGCCGAGATGCTACTGAGCCTTGGCAACGGTATGCGGAGGCCGACCGCCACTGTTCCACCCGCTTCGTGGCTGCCTTGAAAAGAAGTTTCCGGGATGGTGTCGTATCGAGGCGCAACCGTTCGTGGAACTGGTGTGCGGCGGTCGGCCGGGCCGCCGCGCACGAACAGACGGTCCTCGTCCGGGGGCTGAGGGGAGACGACCATGACGGAGTACCTGATCACCTTCAACGATGAGTGGGTGCCTCACCACACGGCGGAGGAGATACGCGAGAAGGGCACGGCTGCCCGTGCCGTGGTCGAGGAGATGCGGGCCGCCGGTGTTCTGATCTTCAGCAACGGTGGGCTCGACCGGTCCACCGCGGTGTGCAGTGTCGAGGCGGTCGACGGCAAGCCCGTATTCACCGACGGCCCGTACGTCGAGACGAAGGAGCACCTCGGCGGCTTCGCCGCGGTGGACGTCCCCGACGACGAGGCGGCGCGATACTGGGCCGGCAGGCTCGCGACGGCGCTCGACTGGCCGCAGGAGGTGCACCGGTTCCGCGGCCCCGGGGAGCCCGCGCGTGGCGGTGCTGGGGACAAGTGAGCACGGTGCCCAGGGGGCCTTCTGGGTCATCGAGGCGGCCGACCTCGACGTGGCCCTGGCGCTCGCCGTG
Organism: Micromonospora luteifusca; assembly: GCF_016907275.1. Taxonomy (NCBI): domain Bacteria; kingdom Bacillati; phylum Actinomycetota; class Actinomycetes; order Micromonosporales; family Micromonosporaceae; genus Micromonospora; species Micromonospora luteifusca. Next base: position 5,048,812 of record NZ_JAFBBP010000001.1, on the reverse strand, counting down.
GAGGGGTCGAAGGCGTGCCGCCGCACGGTCGAGGTACCCCCCTTCCGCACCGGGAAGACCATCGGAGCGCTGCTGAATCCGTGACCGGTCCCACTGTCGAGCAGGCGATCACCCGTGTCCACCACGAGGAGTGGGCGCGGGTGGTCGCCAGCCTCACGCGCCGTTTCGGCGACCTCGGCGTCGCCGAGGACGCGACAGCCGAGGCGTTCCTAGTGGCCGCAGAGCGGTGGCCGCGCGAGGGCGTACCTCCCAATCCCGGCGGTTGGCTCGCGACCACCGCCACTCGCAAGGCGATCGATCGGCTCCGTCGGGAGTCGCAGCAGGACGCCAAGCACCAGGCGGCCCGGATCGTGTACGACGACACCCCTCCCGAGCCGACCGGCCCGGTCGAGGACGACCGGCTCAGACTGGTCTTCACCTGCTGCCACCCGGCGCTCGCGTTGGAGGCCCGGGTGGCGCTCACCCTGCGTCTGCTCGGCGGTCTCACCGTCCCCGAGATTGCCCGTGCCTTTCTGGTGCAGGAGACCACGATGGCGCGGCGGATCACCCGCGCCAAGGCAAAGATCAAGGCGGCACACATTCCCTACCGGGTGCCCTGGGCCGCCGACATCCGCGAGCGCCTCACCGGCGTGCTCGCGGTCGTCTACCTCGTCTTCAACGAGGGTTACCTCGCCAGCGAGGGGGACGACCCGGTACGCGTCGACCTCACCGACGAGGCGATCCGCCTCGGCCGCCTGCTCCGAACTCTCCTCCCGGACGACGGAGAGGTGGCCGGCCTGCTTGCCCTGATGCTCCTCACCGACGCCCGGCGGGAGGCGCGGGTTTCCCGCACCGGGGAGCTGGTGACCCTCGACCAGCAGGACCGCGGCGCGTGGGACCGCGCCCTCATCGCGGAGGGCAACGCCTTGATTCGCGAGCGGGTCGAGGCGGTGGCGGCCGGCGGTGACCCACCCGGGCGCTACCAGCTGCAGGCCGCGATCAACGCGGTCCACATGGAAGCCCCATCCGTCCGAGCCACCGACTGGTCCACGATCGTCGCCCTCTACGGCCGCCTGGTGCTGCTCGACCCCTCGCCGATCGTGCGGCTCAACCGGGCGGTCGCGGTCGCCGAGGTCGACGGCCCCGGGGCCGGGCTCGCCGAGATCGACCAGCTCGCCGAGGTCCTTGACGGCTATCACGCCTTCCACGCCACACGCGCCGACCTGCTGCGGCGGCTCGGGCGGGGCGGCGAGTCGCGGGCGGCGTACGACCGGGCCATCGGTCTTACCGGTAACCCCGCCGAGCGGGCCTACCTCACCCGCCGCCGCGAACAACTCGCCGGCTGACGGACAGATTCGAGCCAGCCCCGTTCGAGGCGGATGAGGGTGCCCAGCGGCTCAGTCCGCCCAGACCGGTGTGGGACGCGGCCGGTCCGACGGTGCCTCCGCCGGGGTACGCCACCAGCGGCGCGACGCGAGCCCGGCCAGCACGGCGCCGGTGGCGTTGACCAGCACGTCGTCGATGGAGGACACCCGGTCCAACCGCAGTACGTACTGTGCGATTTCGACCAGGGCGGAGCAGCCCGCCCCGAGCGCCAGGATCCGCGGCACGGAAGCCAACACCGCGAACCGCATCGGGGCGAAGAACCCCAGCGCCGCGAAGATCAGCAGATTGCCGCCGATCCCGACCGGCCCCATCGTGAGCAGGTCCCGGAGCGGGATCAGGCTCACCCGACCTGGGACGGTGCCGGCCCCCGGTCCCGGCATCAGGGTGATCCATACGAGCGGTACCGTCCCGTACACCATGCCCACCTCGGCCAGCGACATCCGCCACGCCGTCGTACCACCGGTGACACGCCGAAAACGTGCCAGCGCCCACACGACCAGTGCGGCCAACGGCAGGCCCACAAGCATCATGAGCAGCACACCGTTCTCCGTGTCGTAGCAGCCGTGCCACCGCCCGGCCAGGCACGTCGGCGCGGACATCAGAAGCGGTCGCCGTACGACGAACAGGACGCTCGCGACACCGATGATCGCCAGGCTCAGGAGCAGGACCCGGCGCGTGCGGCGGATCGGTGCGGACAGGGCTGTGCGGTGGTTCATGCCCCCATTCAACCGGGAGGATTGTCGCGGTGGCGTAAGCACGCGAGAGCGCCGCCAAAGATTGCCGTCGCTCTCTCCTCAGACCCGGTGGCGCGAAGATAGGCTTCCTGGTCAGCAGGGCGTCCTCGTCAGACATCACTCCGGGACCGCCCTGACGGGGCGGAACGAGAGTCGGAGGGATCGGCTGCGTCGCCGCGAGAGATTTCTCCGGAGCCGTGTCGATCTGCCGGCCACTCGTTCGACATGAGGGTGCGAGAGCCGAGAGGCGGCCCCGCCGAACGAGGAGAACGCGATGCCGAAGTACCTGCTGATCATGCGTGGCACCGACGAGTCGAACGCGACCATGATGGCCAACATCGACGAGATGATGGCCACGACCCACCAGTTCATCGAGGAGATGGTCAAGGCTGGCGTTCTCCTCGCGGCAGAAGGGCTGGACGACCCGGGCCAGGGCGTCGTGGTCGACTTCAGCGGCGAGACCCCGGTGGTCACGGACGGGCCCTACGGCGAGACCAAGGAGCTGTTCGGGGGCTTCTTCCTGCTCGACGTCGCCTCGAAAGAGGAGGCGGTCGAGTGGGCCAAGCGGGTCCCGGCGGCCGCCGGGTCCAAGATTGAGGTCCGGCGGGTGCCCGGAAGCGACGAGGTCCCGCAGGTCGGCGAGTGACCGCCACGGCCTGGGCCGGCCGCGAGAGCAACGGCCAGATCTGATGGGTACGGCCGATGTCGAGGCCGTCTGGCGGATCGAGTCGGCGCGGATCGTGGCCGCGCTGACCCGCTTCACCGGTGATTTCGGGCTGGCCGAGGACGCGGCCCAGGAGGCGGTTGCCGAGGCGCTGGTGTCGTGGCCGCTCGCCCCTCCGGCGAATCCGGCCGGGTGGCTGATGGCCACGGCGCGTCGGCGGGCGATCGACGCGATCCGCCGCCGGGCCGCCCTGCGGGACAGATACGCCCTGCTGGCGGCCGACCTGCCGGTCGAGTCGGCCGTCGACGACGACATCGATCCGGACAAGATCGACGACGACGTGTTGGCGCTGATGTTCGTCAGCTGCCACCCGGTGCTCTCCCCCGAGTCCCGGGTGGCGCTGACCCTGCGCGTGGTCGGCGGCCTGTCCAGCGAGGAGATCGCCCGCGCGTTCCTGGTGCCCGTGCCGACCGTGCAGGCCCGCATCACCCGCGGCAAGAAGACGATCGCCGCGGCCGGAGTGCCGTTCGAGCTGCCACCAGCCGCCGAGCGTCGGGAGCGGCTGGGCGGCGTGCTCAGCGTCCTCTACGTGATCTTTAGCGAGGGGTCGACGGCCACGTCGGGCGACCGGCTCCTGCGCCCCGACGTCGCCTACGAGGCGATCCGCCTGGCCCGCACACTGGCCGCGCTGCAACCAACCGAGCCGGAGGTGCACGGTCTGCTCGCGTTGTGCGAGCTGACGGCCGCGCGCTTCCCGGCCCGGACCGGCCCGGACGGCTCGCCGATCCTGCTCGAGGACCAGGACCGGCGGCGGTGGGACTTCTCGGCGATCCACCGCGGGCTGGTCGCGCTGGCCAAGGCATCGGCTTGCGGCCTCGGCCCCTACGGCCTGCAGGCCGCGATCGCCGCCACCCACGCGTCGGCACCCTCGGTCGAGGCGACCGACTGGGACCGGATCGTGGTGCTCTACGAGGCACTCGGCCGGGTCGCACCCTCGCCGGTGGTCGAGCTCAACCGGGCCGTCGCCGTCGCCATGGCCTCGGGTCCGGCGCAAGCCCTGGCCATCGTGGACGAGCTGATCGCCTCGGACCGGCTCCCCGGTTCGCATCTGGTCCCGACCGTACGCGGTGAGCTGCTGACCCGCCTCGGACGGCGCCCGGAAGCGCGCGCGGAGCTGGAGCTGGCGGCCCGGCTCTGCGCCAACCAGCGCGAACGCTCCGTGTTGTTACGCAAGGCGGCCACGCTGAGCTGACTTCTCCAGCTTGGTCCGCCGGATTCGAGCGCGGTCCGGATGCCGTCGATCGCATCGGCCACGTCGGCGGCATCCCTGACTCCTACGGGGAGTGCTGAGGCTTGGCCTTCTGTGGGTAGAGCGTCTCGTGACGGGCCAGCATGGCGACGAACTCGCCGATCTTCCGCTCGCGGGTCTGCGCCCGCTTGACGGCATTGAGGCGATGGATGAGCGCGAACTGGTTGGTCTTGGTGAGGACGTCGAACATGGCCTGGGCGGCGGGATCGGCGGCGATGGCGGCGAGGAGATCGGCCGGTACCTCGGCCTCCGACGACGGGGCGTAGGCGGCCGCCCACCGCCCGTCCGCCTTCGCGGCTTCTACCGCGAGGCGCCCCGGCGGAAGCATCAGCCCCTGCGCCTCCAGCCGGGCCACGTGGGCGACGTTGCGTTGTGACCAGGAGCTGCGGGGTCGGCGAGGGGTGAACCGGATCCAGGAGCTCTCCTGATCCCGCTTACGGGCCTGCCCGTCGATCCACCCGAAACACAGGGCCTCGTCGACCGCCTGCTGCCAGGTCAGGGTCGTGACTGTGCCGCCCTTCTTGGTCAGGGCGAGCCAGATACCGGGCGATGCCGCGTGGTTGGCCGACAACCACGCGCGCAGCGCCTCGGCATCCGCGACGACCAACTCATCCAGTTCCGCACTCGCCACGACGGCAGGCTATCGCGTCCCGTTGCCGCGGACGTTCCGTGCGCACCAGCCCGGTGGGTGTGACATGTGCGAGCGGGGCGCCGCGTCGACCAGAGCGTCAGCGACGGTGATCCCGGCCTCGGAGGGCCGAGGTCCTCGGGTCACGACTCGCCCGGAGGGTTGGCCGGCTGCTGTCCCGGCCAGAACGGCCACTCCTCGAAGGACCGACAGCGTCCATCCTCGGCGAATCGCATGATCCACAGGTCGCGGTACTCCTGGTCGACCGGGTCGCCGTAGCGGACCTCCTGACGCGACACCGCGGTGTCGCCGTCGATTGCGACGATCTCCCCGGTCATCTGGAACACCTCGTCGGGGCCTTTGCGTTGCTTCTCCCACATCCGGGCGATGGCCGGCAGGCCGACGACCGGCGTCCAGTACGGCCCCTGCTGGTAACGAGCGTCCTCGGTGAAGATCGTGACCAGCGCGTCCGTGCCAGGGGTCCGCCAGATGCGCTCGTAGGCGGCAAGCCAACCCGCGACGTGCTCCCTGTTCATGGACGTCACCCTGCCATCCGGCGGGCGGCAGGCGGCGGAATTCGGCAAGTCGCGGGTATTGGACTCGTCGACCCGACGGCAGTGGTCCACCGCTTGTGACGCTTGCTCTACGCGGTGGGGGTGGGGCGGTGGCGCTGGTAGTGGCGAGCGGCCTTGGCACGACCGCCGCAGCCGTCCATGGAACACCAACGCCGGGTGCCGTTGCGCGACGTGTCGTAGAAGTACAGGACGCAGGACGGGTTGCCGCACCGTCGGATGCGGGCGGGTTGCTGGCGCAGCAGGTCCAGGTAGTTGATGACCACCCGCCAGGAGAGGAGCCAGTCCGGGTCGACGTCATGGTGCTCGTGCACCGCCGACTGGCGAAGCGTGTAGCGCGAGACACCGCGGGCCAGGATCGCGTTGATCCCCCGCTCGGCTTCCTCGCCGGGCTGTTCGAGGACACCTCGCAACGCCGACCGCGCTTGGCGCAACGGAACCTCCACCGATGCGGGATCGCCCGCGAGCCCGTGCTCGGCAAGCCAACCCCGGAGTCCGTCGGCTTCGTCGAACAGGTCGACCATGCGGCCCCGCTCGACCCACTGGGTGTTGACCAGGTCCAGTGCGAGAGGTTCGCCCACCAGCGGTCGCCGCGTCATGTGCGCAACCTTACCACCGTTAACTGTTTGACAGGTTAGGTAAAGCCTCGTAGTCTTCTCACCGGCAAAATGCTTCAAGGTGGTTAGAGTCTCGGCACGACCGCGATCTCCTCAGCCAAGCCCTGCCCGGACCCGTCCGGCTGACTCCCGGGCAAGCAGCCGTCGCCGCCCGCTCCGACCCTCACCCTGGGAGACGTGCGTCATGCCACATCGCTACCTGCAAGAACTGACCACTCCGTCGGTGGCCGCCGCTCAACAGCGCTACGGCAGCCGGCCCGCCATCCAGCGCATGGTCGCCGGCTGGGACACCGACGCGATGCTCGGCACCGATGAGGCCGCCTTCATCGCCGAACGTGACAGCTTCTACCTCGCCACGGTCGGCGAAAACGGCTGGCCGTACCTGCAGCATCGCGGTGGCCCGCCCGGCTTCCTGCAACTGCTCGACCCGGTCGACGGGCACAGCGTCCTCGCCTGGACCGACCTGCGCGGCAACCGGCAATATCTGTCGGTCGGCAACCTCGGCGCCTCGCCGCAGGTATCACTACTACTCATGGACTACGCCCACCAACGCCGCCTCAAAATCATCGGCACGGCCCGCGTCACCGACGTACGCGAAGCCGACGGCCCGGTGGACGGGCTTGGCGTGCCCGGGCAGCGGGGCAAGGTCGAGCGGTTGATCACTGTAGATGTGCACGGCTACGACTGGAACTGCCCCCAACACATCACGCCACGCTTCAGCGAAGCGGAACTGTCCGACGCGCTCGCGCCGATGCGCGACGAACTCGCCCGCCTTCGCGCGGACAACCGCGCCCTACGCGCGCAACTGCACGGTCGAACCCTCCCCGCCCAGAGCCGAGACAGGGACAGCCATGAGCACTGACGCCAACGACAGCGCACCGATGCGACACCCGGTGCCCCCATTCACCGCCGAAACCGCTCGGGTCAAGGTCCAGGCCGCCGAAGACGCCTGGAACAGCCGCGATCCCCAGCGCGTCGCCGCCGCCTACACGCCCGACAGCATCTGGCGCAATCGATCCACCTTCCTGACCGGCCGCGCCGAGATAGAAGCGTTCCTGACCGACAAGTGGGAGCACGAACTCGACTACGTCCTGCGTAAACAGCTGTGGGCGTTCCACCAGAACCGCATCGCCGTCCGGTTCCAGTACGAGTGGCACGACGCCACCGGCCAGTGGTGGCGAAGCTACGGCAACGAACAGTGGGAGTTCGACGATCACGGCTTCATGAGCCGCCGCGAAGCCAGCATCAACGACGTCCCCATCACCGCGGATCAGCGTCGCTTCCACGGCCCGAGGCCCTCGGGGGACCAGACCGACCTACCGCTGCGGTGACAGAGCCGCACGACCACCGGCAAGGCGGCGGAACGATCACGCCGACACCTGCGAGCGCCGCAGGAACCTGGGAGAAAAACATGAACAAGCCGACCGTACGCGTCATCGGTGGACCGACGGCCGCCCTGGACTACGCGGGCTCGCGCGTCGTGCTGGACCCGACCTTCGACGAACCACGGACGTACCAGAGCGGTCCGGTCACCGCGACCAAACTGACCGGCCCGCACACCCCCGAGGACCTCGACCAGGTCGATGTGGTGCTCGTGTCGCACGAGCACCACATCGACAACCTCGACATCTCCGGGCGCGAGTACGCGCGCCGGGCCCCACGCGTGCTCACCACCGCGGCGGGAGCCCCGAAACTCGGTCCCGGCGCCATCGGCCTGCGACCGTTCGAGCACACCGAAGTCGGTGGCATCCGCGTCACGGCGGTTCCGGCGCTGCACGGCACACCGGAGATCGGCGTGGTCAACGGCCCGGTCATCGGATTCGTGCTGGAGGCGAGCGGCTGGCCGACCGTGTACGTCAGCGGTGACAACGCCTCGGTGGATGTCGTGGCGGTCGTCGCGGAACAGTTTCCGGCGATCGAGATCGCGATCCTCAACCTCGGCGCCGCCTACATCGCGGTTCGCGGCGACGGTTTCCTCACCCTGACGGCGGAGCTGGCGGCACGAGCGGCGGCCCTGCTCGGCGTCCGCGCGGTGGTCCCGGTGCACCAGGACGGTTGGGGGCACTACACCGAAGGTGCTGACGACGTCGTCCGCGCCTTCGCGGAGGCGGGCCTGACGGACGTGCTCGTCGACCTGCGGCCGGGCGAAGCGGCGACCGTTTGACGAGGAGCCACCGGACCCGGACGACGGGCCGACAGGCTAGTTTGCTCGGATGAGTCTCCTCGATGACGTCGCGAGGCGTGACAGTTGGCGATGCTGGGTGTGCGACGAGCCGGTCGACGCCGACATGTCGGTGAACGACCCGCGTGGCCCCAGCGTCGACAGCCGCACCGCCGACAAGAAGGCCAAGGTCACCGAGCGACTCGCGCACCGTGCCTGTAACACCCGCAAAGGCGCGGTCAAGGTGGTCATCGCCTGGCCGGACCATCTGCACGTGGTGGAGCCCGCGCCGCTGATCACCGTCGCCGAGCGACTCGAACGCAAGGGTGGCCGCGAGTTGGTGGCCCGCTGCCCGAGCAGGAAGGACGCCCAGCAGGCCGCGGACTGGTTGGTGGACCGGTTCTCCCGGCTGGTGCCCGGGCTGCCGGTCACCGCAAGCGTCGACGCAGGCGGCGGCCAGTTTCTCGTCGCCCTGGCCACCGGCCGTCGCTGACCGGTGGCCCTGTCGGCGGGCCCGAGCGCATTGACATCGGCAGGGTCGCGTACCGGCCGATGGCGTCGGCGACGATCAGAAGGGGGGCGCGTCCTCGCCCATCAACGCCAGCACGACGCCGCCCTTCCCGCTCTTGAGGCTCTGGACCACGACCCTGCCGGTGCTGCCGTCGGGCAACTCCAGAGTGAAGGTCTTCCCGACCGCGTTCTTGGGGCCGTTGCCGGCGCTGTTGGCGGGTCGGAAGTCACCTGCCCACGGTGGGATCCCACCCCTGCGGGCTGGCTCGGCGAAGAGCGCGGCCGTACCCGGGGTCCTGGTGCCGTCGGAGGAAAGAAGCACTGAGGCACTGCGAAAGGTAGCCATATGCGGCAAGGCTATCCCGGACGGCGCTTGTTCGCGCCATGCCAACTGGTGCTCGCGTCAACCTGTGGGGCCGTGCGAGACGGTGCCGACGATCGCCATGGTGGTCAGGGTGCGCCGTCGTCGGCGACTCATCAGTGCGAAGCAGGCCGTCAGCGTCACCAACTCCACCTCGGCCCAGTCGCCGGTGACGTCGACGCGGATCGGCCCGCCGGGCCGTCCGGGGAGGCGCACCTCGATCCGGTGCCCGTCGCGTACCACTTCACCACCGCACCGACCGGGCACCCAGCGCGCCACGCCGCCGGGCCCCGGCACGTGCGACCGGAGCGGGTCGAGCCGCACCGCCACGCCGTGCTCGGTCTGGGCGGTGGCCCCGAGGCGTCGGCGATCGGTCGGCGCGACCGTCCAGAGGCCCGCGCCGGTGCGGATCTCGCCGTACCGCCAGGTCCAGCCGGTACGCAGCGAGGCGCGACGCCCGGCACCGGAGTCGAGGACGAAGGCCCCGTCCTGCTTGCGTACGGTCAGCGCGGTCATCGGTTCAGCCCTTCCCGGCGCGGCCGGGGCAGGCCGAGGATGAGGACGGCGCCGACGCTCAGGTGTAGCAGCGCGAGAGTGGCCTTCGCTCCCCCGCCGACGCCGCCCGGTGGCCCGACCAGGAGCGACAGCAGCAGGACCGCGACCGCGATCGAGGTCCACCACACGCGGGCCCGGTTGGTCAGACGTTCCAGCAGCGCGAGCAACGCCCAGCCGGCCAGTACCGCGACCGCGGCGGCCACGACGACCGCGGCCACCGTGATCTGCCGGGTCGAGTTTCCGGAGGTGGCCGCCAGGTCGACGCCGGCCACCGAGTGCACGATCGCGAACTCGGCCGCCGCCACCAGGATCGCACCGGCCGCCACCGCGGCTCGACGCGGGGAAAGGTTGTTCGTCATGCCCCGAAGTCTCCGGGCCGGGCCGGGCCCGGCACGTCGGTCCAGACGCCACGGCGGGTACACCCGTTGGCAGCAGCGGGTACTACCAAAGGAGGTGGCCCGGCCCGCCACCAGCGCAGTAGCCTGCGCTGGTGGAGCCGGCGACGTGTGATGTGGGCCCGCCGCGGGCGTGGCGTGCCGTCCCGGTGGGCGTCTCGACCGCGGCGATCGGTGTCCTCGTCGCGACCGTGCTGTGGTCTGCCACCCGCTCCAGTTCCACAGTTCTGATCCGCGCCGACGTCGCGCTGGCGGTAGCCGCCCTCACCCTCGTCCCGGTGGTTGCCCGCCGCCCGGAGGTCGGTGGCGTGCTGGCCAGTCTGCTGGTCGCGCTGTCGCCGGTGGCCACCCCGGTGGCGAGCTTCGCGGTGCTGTTCACCGCCCGCAACCGGCCATTCCGGCAGGCTGCGACGTTGGCGGCGGTCGGCGTGGCAGGCGAGGCCGTGCAGGCACTCTGGCGGCCGGTGCCCAGCCTGCCGTATGGGTGGCGGCTGGCGCTGATGACGGCCGCGTACGCCGCCCTACTGGGCTGGGGCACCTGGGCGCAGGCCCGACACGCCCTGCTGGCGGCACTGCGGGACCGGGCCTGGCGGGCCGAGCAGGAGCAGGAACGGCGGGTCATGGAGGCGCGGGCGGCCGAGCGCGGCCGGATCGCGCGGGAGATGCACGACGTGCTGGCGCACCGGCTGTCGCTGCTGGCGGCGGCCGCCGGCGCGATGGAGTACCGGCCGGACGCGCCACCCGAGCGGCTCAGCGCCGCCGCCGGGGTGATCCGGGCCAGCGCACACCACGCCCTCGACGAACTGCGCGAGGTCATCACGCTGCTGCGCAGCGACGACGCCGAGTCGTCAGCGGACGCACCACCCGGGCAGACCCTCGCCGACCTGCCGCGCCTGATCGAGGAGGCTCGGGCCGCAGGCCAGCAGATCGAGGTCGACGACCCGCTCGGCCCGCCGGTCGAGGTTCCCCCGACGGTCGGCCGCACCGCCTACCGGATCGCACAGGAGGCGCTGACCAACGCCCGCAAGCACGCCGCCGGGCAGCCGGTCCGGCTCGCTCTCGGCGGCACGCCCGGCTCCGGCCTGAGCATCGCGGTAAGCAACCCGACCACGTCCGACAGCGGTGCCACCGGGGACGGCGGCGCCGGCCTGATCGGTCTCGCCGAACGGGCCGCGCTCGCCGGCGGTCGCGTCACCCACCACGTCGACGCCTCGGGTCGGTTCCACCTCTCCGCCTGGCTGCCGTGGCCGACGTGACGGGCCCGATCCGGGTCGTCATCGTCGACGACGACCCCCTCGTACGGGGAATGCTGACGATGATGCTCGACGGCGCCGACGGGATCGTCGTCGTGGGCGAGGCCGCCGACGGTGGTGCGGCGATCACCGCGGTGGATCGACACATGCCCGACGTGGTGCTGATGGATATCCGGATGCCGGGCGTCAACGGCATCACCGCCACCGAGCGTCTACGCCGCCGCCACCGCCCACCCGAGATCATCGTGCTCACCACGTTCGACACCGACGAGCACGTGGTGCGGGCCCTGCGGGCCGGCGCCAGCGGCTTCCTGCTCAAGGACACCCCGCCGGAGCGGATCAGCCAGGCGGTCCGCGCCGTCGCGGCCGGCCAACCGATGCTGTCGCCGGGCGTGACGCGCCGCCTCATGCAGCGGGTGGCGTCCGGGGCCGAGTCCTACGAGCAGGCGCGCAACCGGCTGGCCCTGCTCACACCCCGGGAACGCGACGTCGTGCTGGCCATCGCGCAGGGACGCGCCAACGCCGAGATCGCCACCGAACTGCTGATGAGCATCACCACGGTGAAAGCTCACGTCTCGCACATCCTGACCAAGCTGGATCTCGACAACCGCACCCAGATCGCCCTGCTCGCGCACGACGCCCGGCTAGCCTGACCGGCTCCCCGACGTCAGCGCAGCTCCACGATCCTGGCCCGGGTGTCGGCCGGGGCCTCCGGGTGCCGGTGCTCGACGTCGGCCCGTACGTCGGCGACGGTCTTGCCGGCCAGTTCCCGCCGCCAGGCGAGGTCGGCCCCTCGCATGGCCTGGGCGAACGCACAGGACTGTCGATAGTCGACGCCCATGTGCTCCCCCGGCCCCTTGCTGAGGATCTGGTCGCACTGGAACAGTTCCTCCGGGCCCTCGATCGCGGTCACGATGTCCAGCAAGGAGACCGCCCCTGGGGCCCGGGCCAGCCGAAAGCCGCCGCGCGGTCCGGAGGTCGACGTCAGGATCCCGGCCCGGACCAGGGCCTGAAGCTGCTTGTTCAGATAGGCCGGCGGTAGCTCGTAGAACGCCGCGAGAGTGCTGGTCGGCACCGGGGTGTCCAGCCAGCTCAGGTTGAGGCACGTGTGGAGGGCCCATTCGACGCCCTGGCTCATCCGCATAATCCTGGACTTTACATGTCCAGAGTTTGTGACACCTGCCATGATCACTAGCGCGGCGGATTCTGGACACTTATTGTCTAGGAATCCCCGAACGACGAAGGAGCCGACAATGACACTGGTACGCGCAGCCCAGGCCGAGGTTCTCGACAGCGACCCGGCCAGCGTGATCACGCTGCTACTCGACCCCGAGCACACCGGCGGCGCCCTGACCAGCAACCGCACCCTGCTCAAGCACGGCACCGATGGCGCGCCGCCACACCTGCACACCCGCTCCGGCGAGCTGTTCTTCGTACTCGACGGCGCCCTCGAGATGCTCGTCGGGGAGGAGCTGCACACCCTGCACAAGGGAGACACGCTCTTCGTCCCGCCGAACACCCCGCACGCTTTCGCCCCCGCCGACGGCCAGGACGCCGACTTCCTCGTCGTGATCACCCCCGGCAAGCCCCGGTTCGACTACTACCGACTGCTCGACAGGGTGCACCGGGGCGAAGCCACCTGGCAGGAGGTTGGCGAAACCCAGGACCGCTACGACAACCACTACGTGGACAGCCCGGTGTGGGCGAGCCGACGCGGCTGACGATCTCGCCCTGACGGAGTGGGTCCGGCGGCGGCTGTTCGTGGGTACCGCCTGGGGGAAATCCCCCAGCGGAAGACGGCCGCCAGCCGGCTCCTGACCGGGCGTCCGCGCGCCTAGCGTGATCTTCCGTAGGTAACACCACGACGGAAGGAGTTCGGGTGATCGAGGCCCGACATCTCACCAGGCGATACGGACCGACGGTCGCAGTCGACGCGCTCAGCTTCGACGTGCGGCCGGGCAGCGTCACCGGTTTCCTGGGCCCGAACGGGTCCGGCAAGTCCACCACGATGCGGCTGATCCTCGGGCTGGACCGGTGCGACGCCGGCCAGGTGCGCATCGGCGGCCGCCGCTACCGCGAGCTGCGCTGGCCGCTGCGCGAGGTCGGCGCGCTGCTCGAGGCGAAGGCGTTCCACCCGGGCCGTAGCGCCCGCAGTCACCTGGCCGCGCTGGCGGCCAGCAACGCGATTCCGCGAGCCAGGGTCGACGAGGTGCTCGACATGGTCGGCCTGACCAGTGCGGCCGGGCGACGGGCCGGGAAGTTCTCCCTCGGGATGGGGCAGCGCCTCGGGGTCGCGGCGGCACTGCTGGGCGATCCGGGTGTGCTGCTGCTGGATGAACCGGTGAACGGGCTGGATCCCGAGGGGGTCCGCTGGATCCGGGACCTGTTGAAGTCGCTGGCCGCGCAGGGTCGCACGGTGTTCGTGTCCAGCCACCTGATCAGCGAGATGGCGCTGACCGCCGAGCGGCTGGTGGTGATCGGGCGGGGGCGGCTGCTCGCGGACACGACGGTCGCCGAGTTGTCGGCCGGGTCGCCGTCGCTGGAGGACGCGTTCTTCCGGCTCACCAGTGAAGCGGTCGAATACCAGGGCAGCCAGGCGCAGGAGGCAACGTCATGACCACGACCGCAAAGATCGGTGTGCCGAGCGGCCGTTACGGGCTGGCGCCTGCTGCCCGGATGGAATGGATCAAGCTCCTCAGCCTGCGCTCGACCTGGTGGACCCTGGTCGTCACGGTCGCCGGGACCGTCGGGATCGGGGTCGCTGTCGGCCTGAACACCCGAAGCGACTCCGGGGACGTGACCAACAACGCGCTTGCCGGCGTGGTCCCCGGCCTGCTGCTGACGGGTGTGCTCGGCGTGCTGACCATGACCAGCGAATACACCTCGGGAACCATTCGGGCCACGGTGGCCGCCGTTCCGCGGCGACCCCTGGTCCTGGCGGCGAAGGCAGCGGTGTTCGGGGCCGTGACGCTGATCGTCGGGGAGGTCGCGTCGTTCATCGCGTTCTTCGCCGTGGGCGCCACGCTGCGCGACGGCGTCGCGGCGCCCACGCTGGGCCAGCCCGGCGTGCTGCGGGCGGTCGCGGTGACCGGGGCTGGCTTCTGCCTGATCGGGCTGATCGGCCTGGGCCTGGGCGCGATCATCCGGCACAGCGCCGCGGCGGTCGGGGTGCTGGTGGCCGGCGTGTACGTGGTCGCGCAGTTCATCGGCTTCATCGCGCACGGCGTGGCGTCGTACATGCCGATCCTGATCGTGGAGAACTCGCTGAGCACGACCAAGCCGGTTACCTGCGGCACGGACGGCGCGGCCTGCCCGGACTTCCTGTCCGCGTGGGCCGGGCTCGGTGTGCTGTCCCTGTACGCCCTGATCGCGCTGACGGTCGGCGGATGGTTGCTGGCCCAGCGGGATGCGTGAATAGGAGACAGGGCGGGCAGAGGGGAGAATGACGGCATGGGCCTTCCGGTGATCATGCCGACCGTGGACCTGCCGCCGGGTGGCCAGACGCGGGGCAGGAGCTCGTGGGTGGTCACCCGCGCGGGGGTCGTGGCGCCGTTCACCAGGCGAATGGGTCGTGAGCTGTTGTTCTGCCTGGCCGGGCTGCCGTTCGTCGTGGTCAACCCGGTGGTTCTCTTCGTTGTCGCGGTGGACCTGATCTGGCTGGTGGCCGCTGGCGGGCGGGGTAACCCGTCCCCGGCCAACGTGGTCGCCGCCGGTGTCTGCGTGGGACTGCTGCTCGTCCTGCTGGTGTCGACGACGGCGGCCCGGAAGCTCGGCTTGCTGCAGCGCATGCTCGCGAGCCGGCTGCTCCGGGTGCGAGTCGGGGCACCGACGCCGGTGCGGCGAAGCCCCGGTCGTCGGGCCTGGTTCGGCCCGGGCCCTCGCGACGGGGTCGGCTGGCGGGTCGTCGTCTACCAGTTGGCCAAGCTGCCCGTCGGCCTGATCGAGCTGTACGCCGTCTTCTTCTGGGTCGGCGGGCTGGTCAACCTGAGCTACCCGCTCCTGTGGGGGGCGTTCCGCAACCATCCGCCGGGGGCCCAGCTGAGCCCGGTGCCGGTGTTCACGCCGTTCGGATTGTTCGGTGAGGGCACGTTCCGCGTCGCGACCCTCACCGGCACGTTCGCCGCCGCCGCGGCGGGAGCGGCGATGTTGTTGGCCGCTCCGTGGGTCACCAGGGCCGTCACGGCCGCCGACGCCTGGCTGATCCGAGGCCTGCTCGGCCCTGGGCGGCTGGCGCAGCGGGTCCACGACCTGGAGCTGAGCCGGGCTCTGGCCGTGGACGACTCGGCCGCCCTGCTGCGGCGCCTGGAGCGCAACCTGCACGACGGTGCGCAGATCCGGCTGGCCACGCTGGCCATGAACCTCGGCATGGCCCGGGAGAAGCTCGGCGAGGGCGACGAGGTCCGGGACGCCGCGGCGGCCCGCGAGTTGGTCGACGCCGCGCTCCGGGGCGCCAAGGACGCGATCGGTGAGCTGCGCAGCCTGGCCCGCGGGATCCACCCGCCGGCGCTCGACAACGGACTGGCGGACGCCGTCGCCTCGTTGGCCGCCGACAGTGCCATCCCGGTCGAGCTGGAGTTCAGGATCCCGGTCCGGCCCACCCCCGCGATCGAAACCATCGCGTACTTCTGCGTCGCCGAGCTGCTGGCCAACGCGGCCAAGCACAGCTTCGCCAACAAGATCAACATCCGGGTGGCCGGAGCGCGGGACGTGCTGCTGATCAGTGTCACCGACGACGGCACGGGCGGTGCCGACCCGGCCCGGGGCACCGGCCTGTCCGGGCTGGCGCAGCGGGTCGCCGTAGTGGACGGCGGGATCACGATCGTGAGCCCGCCCGATGGCCCAACGAAGATCACCATCGAACTCCCGCTGCGCGCATGAGCATGCGGGTGGTGATCGCCGAGGACGCGGCCCTGTTCCGGGCAGGACTGGCCCGGCTGATCGAGGACCACGGCCACCAGGTGTGCGCTGCCGTGGGCGACGGCGAGGCGCTGCTTGCCGCAGTGGCCGAGCATCAGCCCGACGTCGTGGTGGCCGACATCCGGATGCCACCGACGCACACCGACGAAGGGCTGCGCGCCGCGCTCGAGATCCGCAGCCAGCATCCCCGCACCGGGGTACTGGTGCTGTCGCAGTACATCGAGACGAAGTACACGGCCCGACTGCTGGAGGGCAATGCGGCGGGCGCTGGGTACCTGCTGAAGGAACGGGTGGCCGACGTCGCGGAATTCGTCGACGCGCTGGCGCGGGTCGGCGCGGGCGGCACGGCGCTCGACCCCGAGGTCGTCGGTCAACTGTTGCGCGTCAGCCGCCGCGCCGACGGCGTGGCGGCGCTCACCGCGCGCGAACGCCACGTCCTCGCGTTGATGGCGGAAGGCCGTTCGAACGCCGGCATCGCCGGCGCGCTCGTGGTGACCGGTGGGACCGTGGAGAAGCACGTCGCGAGCATCTTCGACAAGCTGGGGCTGCCCCCGGGCGAGGCCGACAACCGCCGTGTCCTCGCGGTCCTGCGCTACCTGAGCTCGTAATCCCACACCGAGACCGAGCCCGGGTGGGGGTTAGCCCCCAGGTCAGGTTTCGGGCTTTCCGGTTGGTGCGTACATCGAAGCTCTTCGTACGGTTTGTGCACAGTCACTTTCCCGAGAGGAGCCCAGGTGTGAGTACACGTTCGGCAGTCCAGAGGACCGTGCGGTGGCGAAGGTTCGTGGCAGCCGCGACGGCTGGCGCGGTGCTGGCCGCAGCGGTCGGCGGAGGGGCCAGCTCGGCCGCGCCGGCAGTCCTGGATCACCGCTCCACGGCAACGGTGCTCCAGCATGGCCTCGACGATCTGCACGATCTCGGTGTGTCCGGAACGCAGGGCCTGGTCCGCGACGGGGGCCGGGTGACCGCGGCCGGCAGCGGCGTGGCCGACCTGGACACCGGCGCGCAGATGCCGATCGACGGGTATTTCCGGATCGGCAGCACCACGAAGACGTTCGTGTCGGTGGTGCTGCTCCAACTCGTCGGCGAGGGCCGGATCAGGCTGGACGACCCGATCGAACGCTGGCTGCCCGGTGTCGTCCAGGGCAACGGCAACGACGGCCGACACGTCACCGTACGGCAGGTCCTGCAGCACACCAGCGGCCTCTACGACTCCACCGGTGACCTCGCCGCGCTGCAGTCGGCAGACGAGTTCCTCGCGCACCGCTTCGACCACTACACCGAGGCGCAGCTGGTGGCGACCGCGATGCGGCACTCACCGCTGTTCGCCGCGGGTACACAGTGGAGCTATTCGAACACCAACTACCTGGTGGCCGGGATGCTCATCGAACGGGTCACCGGACACCGTTGGCACGCCGAGGTGCGTTCCCGGATCCTGCTGCCGCTGCACCTGACCCGGACGTTCTACCCTGGCGACCGACCGACCCTTCCTCAGCCGCACGGCGAGGGTTACCGGCAGTTCGCGCCGGGCGGGCCGCTGGTCGACACGACCGTCTTCAATCCCACCGTGACGGCCTCGGCCGGCGGCCTGGTCAGCACCCCCACCGACCTGGCCCGCTTCTGGCAGGCGGTCGCGGGCGGCCAGCTGTTGCGGCCGGAGCAGCTGGCCGAGCTGCACCAGACCGTGCTGGCCGACGGGTTCCAGGGCATCCGACCGGGCATCCGCTACGGGCTGGGCATCATGTGGATTCCCAACCGGTGCGGCGGCGCCTGGGCGCACGTCGGCTCCATGCCCGGGATGAGCACCCTCGCCGCGGTCAGCCCGGACGGGCACCGCTCGACGGTCCTGTACCTGGCCACCGAACTGGCCGACCCGGACCGGGCAATGACGCTCATAGAGCGGCAGATGACACTGCTCGACGACCTGATCTGCGGCTGACGGTCAGCGGGCAAGAAACGGGAGTTCGACCTGCACCGGTCGGCGGCGAGGACCTTCGCGGCGTCGTCGACCGGGGTGGGTGCCCCGCCCCCGGCGGAGCGAGTTCCGCCGCGACCGGGGCGACAACGTGGTGTTTGTCGAGGAGCCGGCAGTGAAGTCCCGCCGTGGGGCAGGTGGTGGGCGTCCATCGGCGTACGGCAGGACGCCGACTGCGGAGCCGGCGGTCACGTGCGGGGTCGACTGGTGATGCCGTCCAGGACGATGGCCAGGTTGTAATCGAAGGTCTCCTCGGCCTTGAGGTGGGCGCCGTCGATGACGAGCCGGGCGATGGTGGGGTACCTGCCGGTTTTCAACATGCGCATGAGGTAGGGACCGCGGCTGGCTTGGAAAGCGGCTTCATCGGTGCCGGTGGAACGGGCGGTGCGCCGCTCGGTGACCTCTCTGCGGACCGCTCCGATGATGGAGGCGTTGAGGGCGCTCAGGGCCCGCTGGAGATCGTCGATGCCGTGCACGCCGGGAGCCTGGTTCAAGGCGGCCGCGGTCGCCTCGCCCACGGCGAGCGCGTGGGGTCCCAGGTGCGGCCTTCCGCCGAGCAGGTCGGAGAACCACTCATGCTCAAGGGCGGCATCGCGGGTCGCGTGGGCGATGGCCAGCACCGTGGCTCGCCATTCGTCGTGCTGGCCGACGTCGGCGATCCGGGCATAGACCACGTCGACCATCAGGTCGAGCAGCTCGGATTTGTTGGTCACGTAGTCGTAGAGCCGCATCGGACCGACACCGAGGTCTTTGGCGATCTTGCGAAGTGACAGACCGTCGAGGCCGTGCGCGTCGGCAAGCCGGATCGCCGTGTCGGCGATCTTCTCGCGGCTCAACGGCACCGGCGCCGCCCGCGGTTGAGGTTCGGGGCGTTCCCAGACAGGCAACGGTTCGCTACCGTACGGTGTATCCACCAATACAGTGTACGGTAGCCGGGTGAGAATGCGAATTGCGATCGCTGGTGGCGGCCTTGGCGGCCTGACGCTGGCACGGGTCCTCCACCGGCACGGCATCGACGCGGTGGTCTACGAGCGCGAGGCGAGCCGATCCGCGCGGCAGCAGGGCGGCTCGCTCGACCTGCACCCGGAGTCGGGGCAGCAGGCCCTGGCCGAGGCGGGCCTCGCCGACCGGTTCCGGTCGGAGGCGCGGCCCGAGGGCGAGGAACATCGCATCGTCGACCCGACCGGACGAACCCTGGTCCACCATGAGCCGCAACCGGGCTCATTCTCCGGACGGCCCGAGATCGACCGGGGCGTACTGCGTGATCTTCTGCTCGATTCCCTCCCCGGCGACATGGTTGTCTGGCAGCGCCGGCTTGTCGCGGCGACCCGGCGACCCGACGGGGGCTGGGACCTGACGTTCCATGGCGGCCACCGAGCCAGCTGCGACATCCTCGTCGGCGCGGACGGCGCACGCTCAGTCGTCCGGTCGCTGCTCACCGACGTCGAGCTGTCCTATGTGGCCACTCTCGTGGAACTGAGCATCGAAGACGTCGACCGACGTCACCCCGATCTCGCCGAGCTGGTCGGCGCTGGAAACCTGTGGTGCGTCGGTGTGAACCAGATCCTGGCAGCGCAGCGCCTCGGCGACGGCAGCGTACGTGTGGGGATCTCGCTGCGCGCGGCCGATCGTCCCATCGACGCCTACCGCAGTAAGCGCGCCCTGCTGGACATGTTCGGTGACTGGGCCCCCCGCCTCACCGCACTCATCGAAGCCGGCGACAGCGCGCCGACGCCGCGTCTGATCGAAACGATGCCCATCGGTACGCGCTGGACCAGCCGGCCCGGCGTCACCCTGATCGGCGACGCCGCGCACCTCATGCCGCCGGTCGGCGAGGGCGCCAACCAGGCCATGCTCGACGGCGCCGAACTCGCCAGCCGACTCGCCGCCAATCCCGCCGACCCGGACGCGGCAATCCGGGCGTACGAGGAGGGGATGTTCAGCAGGATCCACCCGGTCGCCGCGATGTCCGCACGAGTCCAGGCGATGATGCTGTCTCCGACCGCCGCGGAAGACATCGTCCGCTTCTTCACGGCCCAGCCCGCCGAACCATCGTTCGCAGACTGACAACGCCTGCTGCGACCGAACCCGCAGAACCGGCTCTCGCGGGGTTTCGCCGGCTGTCGCTTCCGGGTAGCGGATGGCTCATGAACCGCGATCTCGTGAAGGGTCTGCAGGTTGCGTGGGGGCTGCCGGAGTTCCGTACCGGGGTACGACACCTCATCGATCTGGAAGAGGTCGCGGTGCTGCTGGCCACGCTGTCCGTCCCAGATCATGACCGCGAGGTTGAGCGAAGCCTGTTGAGCCTGCTGCGTTCCGGCCTGGACACCATCGAGATTCGGGAAGCCGTACTGCTGCTGCTGGAACAGGACGAGGTGCGCAGGCCGCTCGTCGCGGCGGCGGTGGAGCCGCTTGCGGGCCGGCCGGGTCAGGTTGCCGCCATCACTTCGGCGGCCGAGGATCCTGCGGTACGGCGTGAGATCCGGGCGGTGCTGGACAGCGCCAAGGTGCGCGAGCTGGTCTGGCAGGCGGTCGACAACCAGGTGAGCGACAACCGGCTCGGCCTGATTCGCCGGGCGGCGGTGCTGTTCGTGCGGCACCCGAGCGTCCGGCGTCTCGCGTGGGCCCTGCGCCGGCACGGCGTGTTGCGCGAACTACGCCGCAAGCAGTGATCGAGGTCGGGCCCTCGATTACGGTGGCGATGAATGGGGGTGGGCCATGGCGCCCGAGGTGTCGCCGCGAAGGGCCAGAGCCGTGCTCGTCGCGCTCTCCTTCGCCGCGTTCGCGTTCATCACGACCGAGTTGCTGCCCGTCGGGCTGCTGACCCACATCGCACCCGATCTCGACCGGTCCCGCTCGCAGGTGGGTCTGCTGGTCAGCGGGTACGCCGTCGTGGTCGTGGTGGCGTCGGTGCCGCTGGCCCGGCTCACCCAGCGGATTCCCCGGCGTCACCTGCTCGGCGTCACGATGGTCCTGTTCGCCGCCGCGAACGCCATCGCCGCGCTGGCGCCGACGTACGCCGTGCTGGCCGGCTCCCGCCTCGTGACCGCCCTCGCCCAGGCGCTGTTCTGGTCCATCGCCACGGCGACCGTGATCGGGCCCTTTCCGGTCGCGGTGCGCGGCCGGGTGGTGGCGCTGTTCGCGACCGGGGCGACGCTCTCCCCGGTGCTCGGTGTACCCCTCGGCACCTGGCTCGGACAGGAAGCCGGTTGGCGCGCGGCGTTCGCGGTGCTGGCCGGGGTCGGTCTGGCGATCGCCGCGGCGGTGCTCGTCCTCCTTCCCTCCTATCCCCCGGCAGCCGGCGGCGGCGCCCGGGGCACCACACCGGACGGGCGGCGCTTCACCGTGCTACTGATCGCGACCGCCCTCGGCATCGGCGGCTTCATGACCCTGCAGACCTACGTCACACCGTTCCTGCTCGACGTCAGCGGCTTCGCCGACGCGGTCCTCGCGCCGCTGCTGTTCGTCGCCGGCGCCGCTGGCGTCGTCGGCACCCTGGCCGCGGCCCGGACCCTGGACACCCGGCCGATCGCCTCCCTGCTGACGCCGCTGAGCATCGGCACCGCAGCACTGTTCGGCATGTACGCGCTCGGTGCGCTCCAGCCCGGCGCGGTCGCACTCATCGCCGGGATCGGCCTCGCTTACGCCGCGTTCGGCTCCGCCGTGCAGAACCGGATGGTGCAACTGGCACCGGGCAGCACCGACATGGCGTCGGCCGGCGTCAGCACCGCCTTCAACGCTGGCATTGCCGGCGGGTCCCTGCTCGGCGGCGCCCTCCTGCCCACCTCGGGGGCACGCCCGCTGGCACTCGTCGGCGGGCTGCTGACCCTGGCCGCCCTCGTGCTGCTCGCCGTGGACGCGTGGCGGGGCCCCACCGCCGGGTCAGCGTCGACCGTTCACCGTCCCCCCGCCGACACCGCGGCCAGGCGGCAGGTCGCACCCGCCCGGGCGGCATCGCCATCTCACGATCGGCAGAGTGCGTTCGAGGGGTGGCCGGCGCGAACGGCTGGCGCATAGGGTCGACTCGACCGGTGGCCCTCGCGAGATGAGGACGGGCAGGACATGGACCGAGGCACCCGCGACGAGTTGCTCGACCACCTGGCGGAGGCGGTCGGGTCCGTCACAGCCACCCACCCGACGCGGGTTGCCATCGACGGACCGCCCGCCGCAGGCAAGACCACGCTCGCCGACGAACTGGCCGTCGTTCTGCGCACCCAGGGCCGCGACGTCATCCGCGCGACGATCGACGACTTCCTCTTTCCTCGGGCACAGCGCTATCCGCGCGGCATGTACTCGGCCGAAAGCTGCTACTTCGACGCCCACGACCGCAATGCGCTGAACCGGGTTCTGCTCGACCCACTCGGCCCGGGCGGAGATCTGCGCTTCCAGCACGCGGTCTACGACCACACAACCGATACCGCGTTGTCCCCGCCGGTCAGGACCGCCACCGCCAGCACCGTGCTGCTCTTCGACGGCGTCTTCCTCATGCGCCCCGAACTGATTGATCGGTGGGACCTGCGCATCTTCGTGTCGACCGCGCTCGAGAAGACCATGGATCGTGCCGTCATCCGAGAGCGCCGGGTGTCATCTCAGGTCGAAGTCGAACGGCGCTGGCGCGAGCGTTACATCCCCTCCCAACAGCTCTACTTCTCGACCGTCCGCCCGACCGAACACGTCGACTTCGTCGTGCACAACGACGAGCCGCAGGAGCCGGCCTGGGAGACCCACACACACTGACCGCAACCTGTTGTTGCTAGAGCCGTGCGGGTCGCCAGCGCGGTCCCGCGATCTTCGGCGGTTGGGTAAGCGTGGGGATGATGGCCTGCCAGGTGGCGCGCCAGGCGCTGGGCGGAAGCGCCAAGGTGGCGCATACTTCGCCCGCCAACTCCTCGGGGCCACGGCCACGCCACGGGGTTGTGACGAAGACCTGATAATCATCGTCGATCTGAAGGGCGACCTGGAACAGCTTGTGATTGCGATAGTCGTTGGCGGCCCAACTAAGTCGGAGGCCGTAGGTGAGCAGCCGTTCGCGGTCCAGGTCTGTCAGGACACGTCGTCCGGCTTGCCGCTCGGGCGTCTCCCACGAATGATCTGCGGCCACCCGTGCGACTTCCACGTCGTACTCGTCGGCCGCGAAGGACACGCCCCGCATCATGGGCACCTCGAGCGACCAGTCCCAGTGCACCAGATCGCCGTCACGCATGATGGTGACGTCTGTGGATCCGCAGCCGTACACACCGCACTCACAGCGGGCGATCGGGACGGTGCGTGGTTGGGAGGTGGCCACCAGACGATTGGTGGGAACAAGGACGGCATACGGGTCCATCCCGAGACCCGCCGCGGCAGAGGTCATCTCCGTACCGTTGACGTAGACCCGCAGTTGGAATCCGCCGCCCGCATCGCCAGACGCCGGCACCACTTCGAAACGCAGAGAGTCGACTCCTGAGCGGCGGGCGACGCCTCCGCCTGCCGCAAGGGCGAGGCCTGGAGGGACAGTGCCCGGGTAGGGGATCTTCAGTTCCTGGAGCGACTTGACCAGGAGTTCGCGGATGTCCCAGGACGAGTCACCCACCGAAGCGCCGGCGAGTTCACACAGAGCCGGCGAGTCCAAACCGTCGACCAGCGCCTGGCAGGCGGCATCGATAACGTCCGTCAAGCCATACCCGGTGTCAGTGTCCCACCGCGCCGCGGCGTCGTAGAGGCGCTGCTCCGCCAACCCACTGCCCTGCTCAGTCACACCGGTCATCATCCGCAGCCTTTGCGAGGACCGCACCTCCGTTTCGCGTCTGCCGCCCTCGGATCGTGCGTGCATTAGCCTGGGCGTGGTGGCAGCAGAGGCAGCGGGAGCCTTTCGTCGGACAGCGATCGAGCGATCAGATCAGCGCATCGCGTGGGAGCGGGCAGACCAGGCCTTCTTCGCTGCCGGTGCGTGTCACATCCTCGCCTGGGCCTGTCGAAATGTGTACTTGGAACGATCGATCGAGGTGACGGCGGTGCGCCCGGGGGGCGAGCTACCGGTCTTCCACGTCTACGCGGTCTGGGATGGTTGGGCGTTCGACCATTCAGGCTGGAATCCGGAACCGCAGTTGCTGGCCGTCAACGCGGACTTCGAGGGGCTCCCGTTGCAGCGCGTCAGGATCACGGTCGATCTCGCCGAGTTCTGTGCGGAGCACTGCCACCGCATGCCACACCAGTATTGGCGTGATCCGCTCCCACGTGCCCGCGAGTACGTGCGCCGATACGACCCGCCTTGGGCATAGCACCCGGCAGTGGTGACTGGTTGCCGGCGTTTCACGCTGCCTTGTGCGCCGAGCCCGACGAGCGGTACTTCCGCCAACGGCGGAATCCCGCCGAGGCGATACCCGCGCCGATCGCGCCCAGTATTGCCGCGTTGAAGGGCCCAGGCTGCTCGGCAAATCCCATGGCGACCATCAGTCCAACTCCTGCCGTCAGCACGCCGACAACCAGCAAGGCGACGCAGAGAAGTAGGCGGGCACGCATCCCATCAGTAGAGCAGACCGCCAGGAGAACCAGCATCGTGCTCTAGTCTCGGCGCTGCTGCGGATGGGGGCGGCAATGGCTGACGACACGGGGGGCGACAAGCCCCGCAGACGCCGGATCGCATGGTCGGTCGTGGCGGCTGCGGTGGTGGTGGTCGGGGTGGTCGTGTCCTTAGGCGTCCGTCACGGGTACCAGGATTCCGGTCCGTTCCACGTCGGCACCTGCTTCCAGGTGGGTGACGACACGAGCGTCGTCGCGACTGGCGGACTCCGCGAGGTGGGCGGTCGGGCGGCGGTGGTCGACTGCGAAACTGTCCACGATGCTGAGATCACCCGGGCCACGCGCGATGTGTCGGACTGTGCCGCCGACGGTGCATGGCTGAAGAGTCGCGGCCAGATTTACTGCGTCACTCTTGACAGAATCTGACGTTGTGAACGCCTCGGCTGTTCGGGTGACGGTCTGCTGGACTTCCGCCCCTGCTTCCCGGAGAGCGGACGGACGGATGAGGCTGCTCGCGCCTACCGCAAGCAGACTGGCACGAGCCTGGTCGAAGCGAAGCAGGCGGTGGACCGAGATGCCACTTCGCCGCGTGCCCGGACTACCGAGCCGAACGCGGTGCGAGTCGCGCGATCAGCGGCAGGTGCGGACGACTACTCAGGATCTTCGTGATCGGTCGATCTGGTCCAGGAGCTTGTCCGCACTGGGCGTGCTTGAGGAGGCGGAGCGCAGTCGGTGCGACGCTGTCGTGCTGTCGGAGCGATGACGACCGGCGTCCCGGAAATTCCTCCAAAGAAGTCCGGAAGAAGGTGTCGGATCGGGGCGGTGGTGTTCGTAGCAGCGGTGAGGCCACCCACAAGAGGCGGCGCCAAGGCAAAGAAACCGCGATCATGAAACTGACGACCATGACCCAGGTCACCCTCGATGGAGTGATGCAGGGAAACGGCGCCGCGTCGGATGACCGCAGGAACGGATTCGAGCGCGGCGGTTGGGCCCGGGGAGCGGGTGACGACGAGACCAGGACGTTCATCACGCAGACCTACCAGCGCGCCGACGCGTTCCTGTTCGGCCGGCGGACCTTCGAGTTGTTCGCCGGCTCCTGGGGATCAATTGACCAGATGCGCGCACATCCCATCGGCGTGGCCTTGGTCGAGGCCCCCAAGTACGTTGCCTCGACCACGCTCACCGCGCCGCGTTGGGAGGAAACGACCGTTCTCGGCGGCGATCTCGCGGCGGCCGTCCGTGAGCTGAAGGCCAAGCCCGGGGGTGAGCTGCAGGTGCACGGCAGTGGCTCCCTGACCCGGTGGCTGCTGGAGAACGATCTGGTCGACGAGATGACTCTGATCGTGATCCCGGTGATCCTCGGCCAGGGCGCGAGACTGTTCCCGGAGACCGGTCCGGATCTGGCGTTCAACCTGGTCGAATCGCGGGTCGACTCGAAGGGCGTAACGACCCAGGTCTTCCGGCCCGCCGGGCGCCCGCGGTATGCAACGGCCTGAAGTCCCTGACCACCGAACCACGCCTTCTTGCCAACAGGAGATGATCTTCAGATGCAGTACCTGGTTTCCGTGATCGATGACGAGAGCAGTCCCGGCAGCACGGACAGGCGGCCTGCCATCAGCGCGTTCAACGAACGACTGATCGCCGAGGGCTACTGGGTCTTCGCGGGCGGACTCGCGGGCACCGACGCGGCCACGGTCATCGACAACCGGGGCGAGCAGACGGTGTTCAGCGACGGGCCTTTCGTGGAGTCGAAGGAGTACCTCGCCGGCGTCTGGGTGTGGGAGGTCCCCGATCTCGATGTGGCGCTCAAGCTCGCCGCCGAGGCGTCGAAGGTCTGCGATCGGAAGATCGAGGTGCGGCCGTTCCAATGAGCGACGTCAAGGAGGCAGTCACCCGGGCCCACCAGGACGAGTGGGCCCGTGTGGTCGCCTCGCTGACCCGGCGTTTCGGTGACCTCGACATCGCCGAGGAGGCAGCCGCAGAGGCGTTCGCGACCGCCGTGGAGCGGTGGCCGGTCGACGGCGTACCTCCCAACCCCGGCGCCTGGCTGACCACCACCGCCGTTCGCAAGGCCATCGACCGGATCCGGCGCGAGAACAAGCGCGACGACAAGCACAAGGAGGCTCAGATGGTGTACGACAACACCCCACCCGAGCCTCTCGGCGTCATCGACGACGACCGGCTACGGCTGATCTTCACCTGCTGTCACCCGGCGCTGGCGATGGAAGCCCGCGTGGCGCTGACGCTGCGCATGCTCGGCGGGCTGACCATGCCCGAGATCGCCCGCGCCTTCCTGGTGCGGGAGACCACCTTGGAGCAGCGGATAACCCGGGCGAAAGCCAAGATCAAGGCGGCACGGATCCCCTACCGTGTGCCGGCCGCCGAGGATCTCCCGGCACGCGTCTCCGGCGTACTCGCAGTGCTGTATCTGGTCTTCAACGAGGGCTACCTGGCGACCGGCCCCGACACCGATCCCGTACGTCACGACCTGACCACCGAGGCGATCCGGCTCACCCGCCTGATCCGTGCTCTGCTGCCGGACGACGGTGAGGTAACCGGGCTGCTGGCGCTGATGCTGCTCACCGAAGCTCGCCGCACCGCTCGGGTTTCGGTCAGCGGCGAACTGGTCACCCTCGACGAGCAGGACCGTGGGGCTTGGGACAAGGCGCTGATCGCCGAGGGTCACCAGCTCGTGCGCGAGCGCCTCGTCGCTGCCGCCGCCGGGGTGGCTCCGGGCCGCTACCAGATCCTCGCCGCGATCAACGCCGTGCACACCTCCGCCCGCGACATTCGCGACACCGACTGGTCGCAGGTCGTCGCCCTCTACGACCAACTCGTCCACCTCGACTCCTCGCCGATCGTCGCCCTCAACCGGGCCATCGCGGTCGCCGAGCTCGACGGACCAGAGGTGGCGCTCGCGGCGGTCGACCGTCTTGAGGACGAGCTGGCCGGCTATCACGCCTACCACGCGACCCGCGCCGACCTGCTGCGCCGGCTGGGCCAAAGTCAGCAGTCGCGCGCGGCCTACGACAAAGCCATCGAGCTGGCCGGCAACACCGCCCAGACCGCCAACCTGACCCGCCGCCGCGACCAACTGCGGTAACGCCCACGAATCCCGATCGAAGCCCCGCGCGCAGCGGCGGCGGCCGGCCCTGACGCAATCGCGACTTCGCTCTGCTCTCACCCCTCGCCTCGCAAGCGGTGTACACATCTGCTGGTCTAGGGTCCCTTTAATGGTCATGAGTGCGCAGGACGTTGTGGGCGTGATCGAGTCAGACCCGGGAGCAATGAGGATCCTTCGGGCTGCGGCCAACCTTGGATTACCGGACTGGTGGATCGGTGCCGGCTTCGTACGCAACCGCGTCTGGGACGCGATCAGCGGCCTCCCGGTCTCGCCGGAGCGCGACGTGGATGTCGCCTACTTCGACCCGGAAAAGCTGGACCCGCGGGAGGACGCCCGCGCCGAGGCCCAAGCCACGGTGGCCCTGCCCGAGGTGCCGTGGGAGATTCGTAATCAAGCACGGATGCATCTGCGCAATGGCGATGAGTCCTACACATCCACCCTGGACGCGATATCGCGCTGGCCCGAAACGGCGACGTGCGTCGCGGTGACTCTGCACGACGACTCTGTTCGCCTGGTGTCCTGCCACGGTTTGACTGACCTTGTGGGAATGGTCGTCCGCCCATCTCCAGCCATGAACAACGCAGCGGGCCGTGCGACAGTACAGCGCCGCGTGGAGGTCAAGGGATGGCTCCACCGATGGGCCGGACTACGGCTGGAGATCTAGCTGTACCGACGACGGACGTTGGTGACGAGGAGATTCTGATATTGGTGAGGGCCTTACATCATCTGTCCAAACCCACCACGCCGGCCCGGCATACTGCCACGTTGGCAGTCACCCGTCCTACGGCGCTGATTGGGCGCACCCCGCAGAGTCCGAGCTATGACGGAAAGACGGCGCCGTTCGTCGTAAGACGCGGTGGTGGTTCCAGCCTCATACCCAACGCGAGGCATACCGCGTGGGCAGCCGCGAACTTCACATCACCGTCGGCGGTGTCCACGGGCGAATCTACAATCTTCGTCACCGTGACCTTGTAGCCACCGGGTCCCCCCAAGCGGGCGAGCGCATACCGCACGCCCTCAACCGCCTCAGCCACCAACCGATCGTTGACCGGTCGATCGATCACCGCTCGCGGCCCATAGGAATCTCGCAACCAGGCAAAGGCATCCGGGGAGACGTCTACCTCGTCACGGTCTGCTGCTTCAACCGCGACAGCCACATCCGCTGCATGCCCAATTCGGCCAATCATCTGCCACAGGCGAAACTCTCCATGCACTGCCAGAGAATACCGGCACCGGTTCGTCGTCCCGAAGGAACGACCAGCCCGCGACGAGCTGCGCCGACACCAAGGCTGACAGTCGGAGTGGTCCACTGACGTCCGCCGACGCACGGCGTTGCCCGCGTCCGTTGTCACCCATTAGTTGCCCAGCGGGGTGCAGACGTTGAAGTGAAACCTAGAGCCGCCGGCAACGCCCGGAACGAAACCGACATCGCACTACCACCTGCTATGGCACACCGATCGGGCCATGCAACTTCCAACGCTGCTGGCAGGCCAGGTGCGAGAAGAGGAAGGTCACGGCAGCGGTCCCCCGGACGTAGTTCAGCTCTTGCGGTTCGGGTCGGTGAGAGCGTCCCAGTCGTCGGCGCTCATGGGGAACGGCCCCCAGTGCGGCAGGTAGAACGGTCGCCGCGGTGGATCGGCCACCGTGAACGGCTTGAACTCCGGATCCGCGATCACCCGGTAGACGAACTCGGCAGTCGAAATATTGAGCTGATGCCACGGGTCGGCTTCCCGCCGCGCGACCACCTGCCACCGGTCGGGCTCCACTGAGCGGTCCGCTAGCCAGTAGTACTCCCCTTCGGTCTGATCGCTGCCCCACTGGATCAGCCCCGACCCCTTGTCAGGCTCGTACATCTCGTAGGGGGCCCACAGCCGCGCGGACTCATGCCCGGCTGCCCACTGCCGAAGAGAGGCCCACGTCCGAAGCAGCGGCTGCGCGTGGTCGTCCGTCGGCCGCAGAAGGTCCAGGTACGCGTAGAACGCCCCCGGCACAAACCGTCGACACAGCTCCTTGAAGTCCGAAGGCAGCACCACGCCCAGCGCTGATTCCACCTGCTCCCAGCCAGCACCGTCCGCGGGCTCCTGGTGCCATCCGGTCACGTCGATGATCCGGTCGATCCACGTCAGCTGATCATTCACGGCCGGCAAAGTAACAGCACAGGGGGACATCACCTCGCCTGCTCATCATCGCCCGCTAACCGTTGCTGCGTTTCCCTGCTGTACGACAGCAGAAAGGCCACCGCCCGAACCCGGGAAAGCGGCCTCCGACTTGTGGAACTGAGAGTGGGCGATGCTGGTATCGAACCGGCGACCTATTCGTTGTGAGCTCTCGGCAAGCCGGCCGGATCGGGCTTGATGCGAGGTCAGACGGTCTGGTGACTGGTAGAGCCCTTCTCGGCCCGGTTCGGCTGGCCCGGCTGCCGTACTTCGCTGCTGTACTGCTGGCATCAAACGAGGCGCTGGATCCGTACCTTCGGGCGCACGTTTCTCAGGTGCCCTTGCTTGTGTTGGCGGACCTGTTCGTCCCAGACCTCCTGGTCGTAGTCCGGGTCCGGTGGGATCCACTTGTGGGAACCATCGCTGTAGTGGAACTTCTCGTCACCCGGCCGCAGGATGCTCATCGGGTCCAGCCGAGGAAGCGGTGATGCAGGTGGCCGGCGGGAACGTGGACCAAATCCTGGGCGGCGTCGACGAGTTGGGCGGCCAGGTAGAGAGCCATTGACACCGGGGCGCGGTCGTACTCGGCTCGCAGCTCTCGGCGCCGGGTCTGGCATGGCCACTCCCCCGCACAGCCGCCGCAGATCCAGGCCGGCTTGATCGGTTGGTGAGTGGTCACTGCGGGCCGTCCTGGCTGGGCCAGTGGCCGCGGTTGATCGGGATGCGGTGGCGGCTTCGGCATGGCAGCTCGCCTCCGCAGCGGCAGATGCGCCGCCAGTGTCGCCAGGACCAGACGGGCCGGTGCTGACGAGCCAGAGTCAGTGCCACCGCCAAGACGTACTCGTCGTACGAGACTCGCTTCATTGGGTCGCCTCGCCCGCTCGCGCCAAGGTCTGGCCTGCCCTTGTCGAAGGGAGCACCGCCGTCTCCTTGTGCCAGAGCAATCTGGAGGCGTGGATGCCCGAACGCGGGGGACGCGCCGAACATCCACGCCGGCGAGGACGGCCCACAGCGCCAACCGAGGGAATCGACCTCCTCGGCAACGTCCCACAGGTACCGTTGGGTAGTCAAGGGCTGACGTAGGTGGTCTACTCGTGTTGCCAACCGAGGAGAACCACGTGCCACCGCGTTACCGCTACGAGCAGATTGCCGACGACCTCGCCGAACGCATCGCGTCGGGCGAGTTCCAGCCGGGTTCCAAGCTGCCCAGTCGGCGAGAGTTGATCGAGCACTACGGGGTCACCGAGCCAGTGATCGACCGTGCCATGCAGGTACTACGGATCAAAGGGATGACCGAAACACTTCCCGGCGTTGGCGTCTTCGTCGCCGAGTAGATCCCCTCGCAGAGCCGGCCGCCACGCCCTCGACATCTCGCTTACAAGCTCTGTGCACGTCGTCCGATAGGTCTGGCAACGTCCGTGGCCTCTGACGAAGATCCTTATTCGGCTGCCGCCGGACACTCGCGTCCGGCGCGGTTACTGTCATCGTTGCTGTCAACAGCCACCGTTGCCGCATCGCCGGGACTGCCTCGCAATGGCGGATGATGATGGGTGCCGGATGCCGCTGACCACGGCGAAGTTGCCGTTCAGAGTCAATCGCCCGTCGTTAGCCGCCGTATGATCACCCAGGTTACCGCCGCTTTCTTGCTGACGGCGGGCGGGCTCGCACCGCGCGGGTTGTCCCAGTGACTCGCACGTGCCTCGTCACTAAGGTTTGCCGATGATCAATTTTCGCTACCACGTCATCTCGCTTGCTGCGGTGTTTGTCGCCTTGGCGGTCGGTGCGGTATTCGGCACCGCCGCAGCGAACGGTTACGCCACCGACGTGCTCCGGGGCTCGATCGATGCAGCGCACAAGACTAACGATCAGCTTCGTCAGACGACCGATGACCTCCAAGAGGAGGCGAGCCGTAAGGACGACTACATCAACGACACGGCGCCCGCAGTGCTGCGCGGGACGCTGGCCAACCGCCGGATCGTGGTGCTGACGACGCCGTCCGGACGCGACCGCGCCGAGGGCGTGATCGAAAAGCTTGAACTGGCCGGCGCCGCCGTATCCGGGCCCATCCACATCCAGGAAGCATTCTTCGACCCGAAGAACAGTCTGGACCTGCTTGGGCTGACCCGCCGTAACAGCCCTCCGCCGATCACTCTGCCGGGCAACAGCAACGGAGTCGAAACCGCTAGCGCCCTCCTAGCCACGACTCTGCTCGGACCAGCCAGCGCCCACCATCCAACGGTGATGCCTGCCTTCGCGAACGCCGGGTACCTCGCCGCACCCAAGCAGCTCGATGGCCCCTCGGCTGGGGCGGTCCTGGTGACCGGGGCACCATACGTGGAGCGAAACTCAGCCGAGCGGAACGCCGCGATCGTGACCATGGCCGCACAGATCGCCACGATCGGTCCGACCGTCTTGGCGGGCACAATTTCCGGTGACGGCAGCTCTATCGGGATAGTCCGCGGTGACGAAGCGCTCCATGCACGGATTTCGACGGTAGACGGTGTAGCTGGCGCGCAAGGTCAGGTCGTAGCGGCGCTCGCCCTGGCTGAGCGGATTACCGCCAACCGGGGAGGCCGCTACGGCACTGCCGGTGACGCTGACGCCCTCATCCCACGGCAAACGATCACCGGCGGATGAGCTTCACGACCTCATCAGGACCGCTGACCGTCAAAAGGCACGACAGCAAGCGAATCTTTACTCCTCGTCCTCGTAGCTCTGTGCAGGTCGTCCGGCGTCGTCTGCCCGTGTTCGAAACCTCGGGCGACTGTCCGCGCGCTTCCGTCGCCGGGCGTCCTCGGTCGGGCCGGTTGCTGTCACCGCCCCGAGCGATGTTGCCATCCCGATGCTCCTATGGATGTCAACCCGCGACCCCTTGACCCCCAGGCAACCAGCACTGCCACCTGAGCTGCTGTTCCACGGCCCTTGACCTGGGCGCACGGTCCGCCATCGTCCGAGCTTGTCCACTGGCGTCCGCACCGATCGTCACTCGGTTAGTCACCCAGGGTCGCCCGCCTCGCCCACCCGCACAACATCCTCACGGGTCGCCCGCCATACATGCGGGGGCAACGCCTTGTTGAGCTACAAGCGCTCACTGAGTAGCAGTTGCCCGTCGGCGACCAGCATCGCCACGCCCGCCAATATCATCAACACCCCAAAGAGCCTGTCGAACACAATGAAGAAAGTGCGGCGTCGAGCCAGTCGGTCATCCGTCCACCGGAAAGGACTAAGCGGACGCACGATCTGCATCGATAGTTCTATATGCTTTGTCGCGATGCCGCGATAGTCACTCGCGAGGGACGCTCCAATCACGATGAAGAGCAATCCTAATAAAAGCCCGAGCGAAACCCGCCACATCACGATGCCTCCGCCGAACGGCTCCCGGGCAGCCCCGCTGACACAGCGAGACTAGACGACATCCTCAAGCCATCACTGTCTGCCGCCGACCCACCCTCCTGGGGAGCGGGCCGTCGCCCGGCCCGCCACGTCAAGACGGCGTTGAGGCACGGTCGAACGCTGGCGGGTCGGGCGGTGGTTTGCTCGGCTTGCCCGGGTCGCCGGCTGGCGGGATGGCCCGCACAACCACCCACGGACCGCAACGCGCCGACGGGTTACAACCATCTCGGAGCCCGAGCGCCCCCGCCGGAGGCGCAGTAACCCGCAACCCCCGCGACTACCGCCAGCTCGACGACGCGGCCGGCCTACCTCCCCACTGCCGCGCGGGCTCGTGGCCGTGCGGCCCGGCCGGCTGCCGGCCCACCATTCACCCACCAACGGCCTGTCGTCCTACGGCGGCCTCGTGGGCTCCCCGCTTCCACGCCAGCCGCCGGGCGTTCTGCGCGGCCGGGGCGGAGCGACAGCGGAGTGCAGGCCGCGCGCCCTGTCGGCGGCGCGTGCGGCCCGTTCAGGGCCGCCTTGATAGACGTAAGGAAGGAAGGTCACGCCGATCACTGTCCATGACGCAGATCCTCCGGCATGCCCGGTTCTCCGTGACGATGGAGATCTGCACGCAGGTCTCATCAAAGGCGACGCGCGAAGAGCCCTCAAGCGCCTCGGCGGCTCGCTCGGCATCTGACCTGCACGGGGAGAGACGGGTACTGGTTCAGTTCTCGCGGTTCGGGTCGCCGAGAGCGTCCCACGCCTCAGGTGTGCTGGGAAACGGCTGCCAGTACGGCAGATAGAACGGTCGCCACGTCGAACTGACCATCGAAAACGACTCCAGCTCCGGGTCCGCGAGCATGCGGTAGACGAACTCCGTCATGGACATGTCGAACCGGTGCCACGGGTGGGGCGGGTCGTGCCGAGCGACCACGGGCCACCGATCAGACTCCACCGAGCGGTCCGCCAGCCAGAAGTACTGACCCCCAGCCGAGTCGTGACCCCATTCGATCAGCCCGGACCCCTTGTCGGGCCCGTACAGATCGTGCGGGGCGTACAAGCGCGCGGCGGAACCGTCGTGCTCGCTCACCCAACGCCGGTTGTAGTTCCACCACCCGAGCAGCGAAGTCGAATCGTGATCGTCGGTCGGTCGCAGTAGGTCAAGGACACCCATGAACAGGCCTGGCACGAACCGCCGGCACAACTCCTTGAAGTCGCTTGGCAGCGTGACGCCGAGCTCGGCCTCCGCCTGCTCCCAGCCGGCACCGTCCTCGGGCTCATGGCGCCACCCGGTCACATTGATGACCCGGTCAATCCACGTCAGCTGATCATTCACGGCCGGCAAAGTAACAGCACAGGGGGACATCTCCTCGCCTGGTCGTCACCCGCGCGCTGACCATTGCTGCATTTCCCTGCTGCACGACAGCAGAAAGGCCACCTCCCGAACTCGGGAAGCGGCCTCTGACTTGCGGAACTGAGAGTGGGCGATGCTGGTATCGAACCAGCGACCTCTTCGGTGTGAACGAAGCGCTCTCCCACTGAGCTAATCGCCCTCAGCGCCACTGACTCTACCCGATCGTGGAACCGGACCGGAAATCCGGGGTCAGTGCGTCGCGAGGTAGTGCATGGCCTCGGCCACCACGTCGATGCCGAGGCTGTACTTGAGGGACAGCCAGACCACGGTGGCCACGAAGACCAGCCCGACCAAGCCGAGCACAATTCGCACTACGAGTGACTGTCGCGTCACCCACTGTGTCCAGCCGTGGACGTGTCGGCGGGTGAAGCCGAGCAGTCGGCGGGCCCAGTGGTATTCGACGGCCCAGATGCCGAGCCCGGCGATGACCAGCAGCCAGCCTGGCCCGGGCAGCGGGATGAGGGCGATGCCGATGGTCACCACGACGGCCCCCGCGATCGCGATGAAGATCTTGAGGGCGATCCGGCCGGTGGGGTTGGCTCGGATGAGGTCGAGCGTCATCGAGATCCGCTCCCGCCAACGAGGGCGTCGCGGCGGCTCCCCGTCGACCAGGACGCCGCCGGGGCGATCGGCGCCGGACGTCGGCCGTCCGGCGCGTTCGGGCTCCTCCATCGGCACTGCGTACCCCCGCTTTTCGGTTGCTCGGACCGCGACCTTCGGCGGGCCGAACGCCGCGGGCGGATCCACTGAGGATCGCTTCGTCACCATTTCACCCCCCAGTGTCGCCCGGGCCCGTCACTGCAACGGCCGACTGGACGTTACCGGAGTAAGTCGACGACTGAACCACCCGATGCCGGGCGGGATCAC
Source organism: Micromonospora luteifusca (assembly GCF_016907275.1). NCBI lineage: Bacteria > Bacillati > Actinomycetota > Actinomycetes > Micromonosporales > Micromonosporaceae > Micromonospora > Micromonospora luteifusca. The sequence continues at coordinate 5,013,359 of NZ_JAFBBP010000001.1, read as the reverse complement.
GCACTGGGCAGAACCGGAAATCCTACATGAATGCTCGCATTCAAGCGGCCTTTCCGTCCCCCTTCCCACCACTGGGTGAAGTCAGCGTATGGCGGAGCGTAGCCAGGAGTAGCACCTGAGTATGGGAAAAGCGGGACACGCGCGTTCCGCAGCGGTGCCGGGGGGAGAACGTCCATGAGTGTCATCCGACCGACGACCGTAGAGGTCGAGACGTCGCTAAGGCTCGTCGCACCTGACGCCACCGCCTTGCCGGTGCGTGCCAGTCTGCGTTACGACCCTGCTGACCCGTATGCGGTCCATGTCCTGTTCCATGCCGAATCTGCCGGTGGCGAGGCGGTGAGCTGGTCCTTCGCCCGCGAACTGCTGGTCACCGGCCTGGACGAGCCAGCCGGCATCGGTGACGTGCGGGTCTGGCCCTGGGCCACCCCGCGCGGCGACTTCGTCGCGCTGGCCCTCTCGTCACCGGACGGCAACGCCCTCTTCGAGGTGCCGCGCAGCGTTCTGGTGCGTTTCCTTCGACGGACCTACGTCGTCGTCCCGCGCGGCCGCGAGGCCGAGCACCTGGACGTCGACACGGCGGTGAACCGGCTGCTCGCCGGTCGCTGACCACCGCCCGCACGGGCAACAATGGCCACTTCCGGGGCCGCGCGGATCTGCCGAGTCCGCGCGGCTCCGGCACACCCGGGGTACGCGGGCACGCCCGCCCCGGGCCGGCCGGTGCTCAGCCGTGCGTGGTGATGCCGCCGTCGACGGGAATGATCGCGCCGGTGAGGTACGCGCCGGCGCGCGAGGCGAGGTAGATGGCCGTGCCGGCCATGTCCTCCGGGCGTCCGATGCGGCCGAGCGGCACCTGCTGCTCGATTGCGGCCCGGCTCTCGGGGTCGTTCAGAGCGAACGCCATCATCTTGCTCTCGAACGGGCCGGGCGCGATCGCGTTGACGGTGATCTGCTCGCCGGCCAGTTGATGGGCCAGGCTGCGGGTGAGCATGTGCACGGCTGCCTTGGTGGCCGAGTACGCGTACACCTCCATGAACGGCACCCGGATGCCGTCGATCGACCCAATGTTGATCACGCGGGCCGGATCGTCGGCGCTGGCGGCGGCGCGCAGCGCCGGCAGCAGCGCGGTGGTGAGTCGGAAGACGGCCTTGACGTTGACCGCCCAGAGCTTGTCGAACGCCGCCTCCGGGTACGACTCCAGTGGTGCGCCCCAGGTCGCGCCGGCGTTGTTGACCAGCACGTCGAGGTGAGCGAACCGCTCGCGTACAGCGGCGGCCAGCGCCTCGGCGCCGGCGTCGTCGCCCAGGTCGGCGGGGATGGCCTCGCAACGGCCCTCGGCGGAGAGTTCCTTGGCGACCGCTTCGCAGACGTCGGCCTTGCGGGACGAGATGATCACGTTTGCGCCGGCCCGGACGAAGCCCTGGGCGATCATCAGACCGATCCCCCGCGACCCGCCGGTGACCAGGACCGTCTTACCTTCGACCGAGAACAGCTGCGTCATGCCCATCCCATCGCGAGTCGGCGGGGGCCGTCGGCCGGTTGGGCGGCCGGCGGGGCGCCGGGCGGTCACGGACCGGACGGCACTACCGCCGGGTAACGTAGCCCGGCCGCCGGGATGACGACAAGCCCGCAGTGCGACACGGATTCCGCTACGCGCGTCGACCGGGATGCGGTGACCTGCGGTTCGGGCTACCGTCGCTAGCGATGGTCTCCACCGGTCCCTCCCCCGCGCCACCGCTCGGAACGGCTTCACCCGTACCCGACGAGATTGCCACGTTCGCGTTGGCCGACCTTTCCCGTGACCCGAGCTGGCGCCGGCCGGTGATCGTCGAGCGGGAGCTGCTGATCCTCACCACGCGTGGGCACGGCGACGCGGAGCTCGACTTCCACCTGCTGTCGTGCCGGCCCGGCACGCTGCTGCGGGTCCGCCCCGGCCAGGTGCTGCGCTGCGCCGGCCCGCAGTTCGACGCCACCGTGGTCTCCTGGGAGCCCGAGTCGCTGCGCGGCTTCGACGTCGACGCGGACGCGCCCGTGACCTGGCGGCAACTGGCCGGCGAGGACGAGGACGCGGTGATCAGCGAGGTCAGTCAGTTGGCGGTCGACTGCCAGCGGCACCCCGACAGCCGCACCGCCCGCGCACTGCTCCGCCATCAACTGGCCGTGTTGCTGCTGCGGCTGGCCCTGGCCAGTGTCGACCGGTCGACGCCCCGACCCGAGGATGAGACGTTCCACCGGTTCTGCCGGGAGGTGGAACACGGCTACCCGCAGACCCGGCGGGTGGAGGACTACGCGCTCGGGCTCCGCTGCTCGGTGCGGACTTTGACCCGGGCCTGCCTGGCCGTGACCGGCCGCAGCGCCAAGCAGATCATCGACGAGCGGGTCGCCCTGCAGGCCGGCCGGCTACTCGCCGCGACCGACCAGCCGATCGCGCAGATCGGTCGGGAGCTCGGTTTCTCCGAACCCACGAACTTCGGCCGCTTCTTCACCCGCGAGGTCGGGGTCAGCCCGGGCGCGTTCCGGGCCGCACGGTTGCAACCGGTGGCCAGCCGGGTGGTCCGACCCCGGCCGCCGGCCGAGCCGACGAGCGCCAACGGCGGTCGGTTCCGCCCCGGTGCCCTCGGCGAACCGGCGAACGGCGGCTACTCCGGGCGACCCGGGTCGCCCGCCGGACCGGCACTCGGCACCGGCCGGGCATGATGACGGGGTGCAGATCTCGGCGCGCGGCGACTATGCGGTACGGGCAGCGCTGAGCCTCGCCGCCGCGTACCCCTCGCTGTTGTCCACCCAGGCCATCGCCGCGGAGCAGGACATGCCCCGCAAGTTCCTGGAGGCGGTCCTGGCGGATCTGCGCCGGGCCGGCGTCGTGCGCGCCCAGCGCGGTGCCGAGGGTGGATACACGCTGGCCCGCCCGCCGCGCGAGGTGACCGTCGGCGCGGTGCTGCGCGCCGTGGAGGGCCCGCTGGCCGGGGTACGCGGGCTGCGCCCCGAGGAAACCCGGTACGAGGGTGCGGCGGAGAACCTGCCCGGCCTCTGGGTGGCGGTGCGCGCGGCAGTGCGGCGCGTCGTCGACGAGGTGAGCCTCGCCGAGATCATCAGCGGTCGGCTGCCCGCCCACGTCCGCAAGCTCACCGCGCTGCCCGACGCATGGGAGCCGCGCTGACCGTTGGGGCCGTGCGACCGTCTGTTGAATGAGGACTGCCCGACCACCGTCCAAGCGGGACGGCGAGTGGGTTTCGGAATTCGTCGCTGCGGGCATGTTCGATCTCGACACGGCAGGGAACGGTGACGAGGGGAGACCTCCGATGGGCCTCATGTTTCGCAAGCGCAAGAAGTACGGTCCGATCATCCTGAACTTCACCGAGAACGGCTTCTCCTCGTGGAGCATCAAGATCGGTCGCTGGTCCTGGAACTCCAAGGCTCGCGCGCACCGGGTCGACCTGCCGGGTCCGCTGTCCTGGAAGCAGGACAAGTCCCGGTCGTAGCATCCCGGGAGTCGAGCGGGGTGCCGGTGATTCACCGGCACCCCGCTCGGCGTCCGTGGGGGTTCAGCTCTCAGCGGGCCAGCGTGATGATCTCGTCGCCGGCCAGCTTGCCGGCCTCGCGGTCGCGCCGCACCGCACCCGCGTCGAGCAGGTCGGTGAGCGCCCGGTTGGCGTCCGCGGCACGGTAGACGGTCGCGGTGAGGGTGTGCCGGCGCAGCTCGGTGACCGGCCGCGGCCCGCCCTCTCGCAGCTCGGCCAGTAACTCGCGGGTCAGTGGTTCGAGGTCGGGCTCACCGGCCACGTCGACCGTCGCGCCCATCGGGTCGGCCGGGTCGCGGTAGCGCACGCCGAGGTCCGCACCGACCGCCCAGAGCGCGTCGCGCACCGCCTCCAGACTCCGGTCGGAGCGGCTGCCGAACGCGATCACACCGGGCGCCTCACCGTCGGGCAGCACCGGCGCCACCTCGGCGACCAGGGGGAAACCGGCGGAAACGAGCGCGCCGCGGGCGCTGTCGCCGGTGTGCAGCAGCAACTCTCCGGTGCGGCCGTTGGTCGCGGCGGTGACCAGCTTCGGCGTCACCGCGCCGGGCAGGTCCACGAAGGAGAACAGTGGGGCGCCAGCCGCCCCGGCGGCCTTCACCGCGACCGGAAGCCGGTAGGGGTCACCGGGCAGCAGGTGCACGGTGACCTCGGCCGGCAGCTCCGCCTCGATCGGGCCGAGTCGGGCCGGCAGGTCGGCGGCGACGTCGGCCAGCACCAGCACCGTCACCTGCCGGCCGCGCAACTGGTCGGCGTGCGCGGCGACCAGCCGCAGCGCGGCCACCGCGCCGTCGGCGTCGGCGCCGGCAAGTGCGACGGTGGCCCGCCGGGAGCGGTGCAGGGCCGTGGGCAGCCAGCTCGTCAACTGGCGGACCAGCAGCTCGCGGAGGAAATCAGTGGTCCGGTCGGTCGGCATCGGTCCGTTCTACCGTACGACCGGTCAGGCCGGGACGGAGATCCCCACCCCGCCCCGGGTCTGCCCGCCGTAGCGCTGCCGCTCGGCGTCCAGGTCGAGCCGACCGATCTGCTTGCGGGCGGCCAGCGCGGCGTCGTCGAGCAGGTCGGCCGGGATCAGCCAGACCACCTCGAACTCCAGACCGTCCGGGTCCTGCCCGTAGAGGCTCTTGGTGGTGCCGTGGTCGGAGGTGCCGACCAGTGCTCCGGCGGCGGCGAGCCGCTCGGCGGTCGCAGCCAACTCGTCGAGAGTGTCCACCTCCCAGGCGAGGTGGTAGAGGCCGACGGTGGCCCGACCTGCGGTCGACCGCCCGGCGGCGGCACCGATCTCGAACAGGCCGAGGTCGTGGTCGTTGGTGGAGTCGGGGGCCTGGAGGAAGGTGGCGCCCCGGAAGCCGTCCGGGGTCATCGCCACCGGGCGGAATCCCAGCACGTCACGGTAGAAGGCGACGCTGCGGGCGAGGTCACTGACGTAGAGGACCGCGTGGTTGAGCCGGTGGATACCCATGACCCGAGGTTAGCGCTTTTTAGTTGAGCATTCAACTATTGCGGGTATGATGACGGTCATGACCCGCTGGCTCGACCCCGACGAGCAGCGCACCTGGCGCGCGTACCTCGCCGCCTCCCGGGCGCTGATGGACACGCTCGACCGCGAGCTGCAACGCGACGCGGGCATGCCGCACGCCTACTACGAGCTCCTGGTCGTGCTCTCCGAATCCCCCGGTCGCCGCCTGCGGATGAGCGACCTCGCCGAGGCCGCCGGGTCGTCGCGCAGCCGACTCTCACACGCGGTGGCCAGGCTGGAAGCGGCCGGCTGGGTGCGTCGCGAGGAGTGCCCGACCGACCGACGCGGGCAGATCGCGTTGCTCACCGACGAGGGATTCGCCACCCTCGCGGCCGCCGCACCAGGCCACGTCGAGGGGGTACGCCGGCACCTGTTCGACGCATTGAGCCCGGCCCAGGTCGACCAGCTGCGCCGAATCAGCGAGACGCTGGCCGAGCACCTGACCGGATACTGACCAATCGTCACCGGCGCGGGTCTTGTACTTACCGTCGTCGGATGAGCACGATGGGGCGTGTCTTCCGGCTTCGGTGAACTGACTGATCAGGCGCACCACCTCGTGTCGACCGGCGATCTGGCCGGCGCGCAGCAGTTGCTCTCCGACGCGCTCACCGACGCCGACCCCCGCCCGGCCAACGCCACCGCAGAGGTGGCCGAGGCGGCCAGCCTCCAGGCGCGGGTGCTGGTCGCCCTCGGTGAGCCGCACTCGGCCCGAGGATGGGCCGCCTACGCGTACGCGGCCAGCACCCGCCTGCACGGCCGCTCCGACCCGCGCACAGTAGCCGCCGCGGCGACCCTGGCCGCGGTGCTGCACCGGGTCGGCAGCCACTCCCGGGCGGCCCGCCTCTACCAGGAAGTCATCATCGAGCTGACCGCACAGGACGGCCCCGAGTCCCCGCGAGTGCTCGCCGCGCATGCCGACCTGGCCACCGTCGAGTACGCCCGCGGCCAGTGCACGGTGGCCCGGGACCGGCTCCAGGATGCCTGGGAGCTGCACCGCGAGGTGTATGGCGACGGGCACCCCAGCGGCATCAAGATGCTGGCGCGGCTCGGGGCGATGCAGCGTGACTGCGGGCAGTTCACCGAGGCACACGACAACCTGGCGCTGGCCCGCGAGTTGTGTCGGCAGCACCTGCCCGCCGACGATCCGCTGGCCGCGCAGGTGGCGGCCCTGGCCCGCGCGGCCGCCAACCCCGACCACGTCTGCGCCGACAACCCGCCGACGGCCCGCGACACCCCTGTGGTGCCGGCCGCCCGCATCCCACCGCACACCGACGCTCCGGGCGAGTCCGGATACCACCCACCTCCGCCGCAGCAGGCCGGACCGGCAGCGGCCGGAGGGGCGGTTCCGAATCCCCGAACGCCAGCCGACGAACCGGTCGGGTCGACAGGCACCCGATGGCCGCCCGAGCCGGCCGAGGAGCACGCGCCCCACGCCACCGACACTCCGGTGCCCCCGTCCGTGATCGGGCTGGCCGGCGGCACCGAGGAGCAGTCCGGGGTGTACCGGCTACACGGACCCACCGTGCCGCCCGACCCCCACGCGACGTCCGATCCCTACACTCCGCCGGACCCGTACGCGACGTCCGACCCGTACACACCGCCCGACCCGTACGCGACGTCCGATCCCTACTCACCGCCCGACCCGTACGCGCCGCTGGAGCCGTACACACCGTCCCGGCTGCTGCCGGTGCCCGTGCGCCGGACGTCGCCGACGCAGCGCAACCGGCTGGTGCCCATCCTGGTGGCCGGCGTGGTGGTGGTGCTGCTCGGCGCGGCCGCGGTGATCGCCGGGGTGACCCGGGTCGACGGCGACGACGAGCCGACCTCGCCTCCGGCCAGCGGCTCCCCCACCGCCGTTCCCCCGGCCACCACGGCGCCCGCCCCGGGCGGCGCCGCGCCCACCGTGCAGACCCCGGGCGGCGCGGCGCCCACATCGGCCGGCGCAGCGGCGCCGCCCGGCAGCCCGCCCAGTGCGGTGACCCTGCGCGACAACCGGGACAGCATCGCGCTGAACTGGACCTACCCAGCCGGCAGCGAGGGCCCGGTGGTCATCGCCGGTGGCCGCACCGGCCAGGACCGCAACGTCTTCGCGACCCTGCCCGCCGGCACGAACAGCTACGTCATCTACGCGCTCAACCGCACCAACGACTACTGCTTCACCGTCGCCGTCGTCTGGTCCACCGACACCGTCGCCAGCTCGGAGCAGGTCTGCACCCGCCGCCGCTGACCACGGGCGGGCGGTGGGCCACCTGCCGTCACGGCGTGTCGAGGACGGTCTCCAGGCCCACCTCGACCGCCGACGCCGGCAGCAGCAGGCACACCCGTAGCCCGTGCTGCTCCTCCGCGTCGGTCAGGGTGATGGTGCCGCCGGCCCGTCGCACCAGCTCCCGGGCGATGGCCAGCCCCAGGCCGGCGCCGCCGTCGTCACGGGCCCGGCCGTCATCCAGCCGGGTGAACCGGTCGAACACCCGCTCCCGGTCCGCCACCGGGATCCCCGGGCCGTCGTCGGTCACCGTCACCAGGTGGTAGGACCCGACGCCGGGTCCGACCGTCCGCCGCGCCGCCGACGCCGCCTCGGCAGCGAGCACGACGCTGCCGTACGCGTGCCGGACCGCGTTGTCGACCAGGTTGGCCAGCACCCGACGCAGCTCGTCGGCATTGCCGGTCGTCCAGAGCGGGCCTGGCGGCGACGCCACGCGCACCGGCGGGGAGGGGTAGCGGGCGGCGACCTCGGCCAGCAGCGCACCCAGCTCCACCGGGCCGGTCCCCCGGGCCGGTGGTGCCTCGTCCAGGCGGGCCAGCAGCAGGAGATCGTCGACCAACCGGCTCAGCCGGTTGGTGTCGGCGAGCAGGTTGGCGGTCACCGCCGTCCAGTCCGTCCGGTCGGCGAGATGCTGGGCCACCTCCAGCTCGGTGCGGATGTTGGTCAACGGGCTGCGCAGCTCGTGTGCGGCGTCGGAGACGAACGCCCGCTGGCGGACCCGGCCGGATTCCAGCCGGTCCAGCATGCCGTTGAGGGTGACCGCCAACCGGTGGATCTCGTCGCCCGATGCGGGCACCGGCAGCCGGCCGGGGCCAGCCCGCCCGGTGATCTCCTCGGCGCCTCGCCGTAACGCCTCGACCGGGCGCAGAGTGGCGCCCACCACCCGCCACGCCACCGCGGCCAGCACGGCCACCAGCAGTGGGAACGCCACCAGCAGGATGGTCCGGACCACGTGGGTGCTGTGCCGCACGTCGGCCATCGACCGGGCGACCAGCACGGTGAGCGGGTCCGCCGCGGTGCCGGCGGGCACGGTGACCACCCGGACCGGACCGGCGAGCCCGACCCGCTCCGCCGGCACCTCCAGTCGCTGCCGACGGTCGCGGTTCAGCCGCTCCGGGCGGACCATCGGCACCAGCCGGTCGGCGTCGATCGAGGCGGCCCTGATCCGTCCCTGCGCGTCGACGACCTGGACGCGGACCTGCCCGCCGGCCACCGGCAGCGGGTCGGGCAACGCGTCCTCGGCGGCGAGCAGGGCTACCGCGTCGGCGGTCCGGAACGCCTCGGTGTCGACCGTTCGTTGGAGCACGAAGCCGAGCGCAGCGAGCAGCACCACCCCACCCAGGGCCAGCCCGACGGTGAGGCCGAGGACTCCGATCGCCATGAGCCGCCCCCGCAGCCCCAGCACCGGCATCCAGCGTTGCCACGAACGGCGGGCGGGCACCGGGTCGTCGACGGTCACGTGGCCAGCCGGTAACCGGCACCCCGGACCGTCTCGAGCCGGTCCCGGCCGAGCTTGCGCCGCAGGTAGCCGACGTACACCTCGACCGCGTTCGGCGCGGTCTCCACACTCGCGTCCCAGACGTGGTCCAACAGCTCGGTCTTGGAGATCACCTGGCCGGGCCGGCGCATCAGGTAGTTCAGCAACGCGAACTCCCGCGCGGTCAGCGCCACCTCGGCGTCGGCCCGGGTCACCCGTCGGAGGGCCGGGTCCAGCCGCAGGTCACCGACTGCCAGCACCGCCGGGCGCGCCGGCGCGCCGCGACGCAGCAGCGCCCGCAGCCGGGCCAGCAACACCACGTACGAGAAGGGTTTGGTCAGGTAGTCGTCCGCGCCACAGTCGAGGCCGTCGGCCTGGTCGTACTCGCCGTCCTTGGCGGAGAGCATCAGCACCGGCAACCAGTGCTGCTCCGCTCGTAGCCGCCGGACCAGCTCGTAGCCGGAGAGGCCGGGCAACATCACGTCGAGGATCATCGCGTCGTATTCGCCGTGCCGGGCCGCGTCGAGGCCGGCCGGGCCGGTCCCCGCCACATCCACCGCGAACCTCTCGGCCTGTAGGCCGCGTTGCAGGGCAGCCGCCAACCGAGCCTCGTCCTCCACCACCAGCAACCGCACAGCTCAAGGGTGCCACCCCCGTTCAATGGGCCGGTTCGGCTTCCTCAGCACGTTCACAGCACCGAGAGGGCAGGATGACCCCTGGAGGTGTCACTATGTCCGTTCTGAAAAGCCGTCCCGTCCTTCGTTGGCTGGTCCCGGCCACCGCCGCCGTCGCCGTCATCGGCGGTGGCGCGGCGATCGGCACGTTCGCCGCGGAGGCCGAGCCGAGCCTGCCGCCGCGTACCGCCGCCCAACTCCTGGTCGATCTGCAGACCTCCCGGCTGGAAGGGCTGTCCGGGACCGTCGTGCAACGCGCCGACCTCGGCCTGCCGCCGCTCGCCGGGTTGGTTCCCGGCAACGAGCTGACCACGCTGCTGACCGGCACGCACACCCTGCGGGTCTGGTACTCCGGCCCGGAGCGGCAGCGGGTCGCGTTGCTGGACACCCTCGGCGAGCAGGACGTGATCCGCAACGGCCGCGACCTGTGGACCTGGCAGAGCCGCACCAACACCGCCAGCCACCGCACCCTGGGCGACGCCGGGGCCGCGAAGCCGGCCCCCGAGGCGGTGCCGAACCTGCCGGCCACCCCGCAGGAGGCCGCCGACCTGGCGTTGGGCGCAATCGACCCGAGCACCGAAGTGAGCGTCGGCCGCTCGGCCACCGTCGCCGGCCAGGACGCGTACGAGCTGGTGCTCCAGCCGCGCGACAGTGACTCACTGGTGCACCAACTGCGGATCGCCATCGACGCCAAGCAGCACGTGCCGCTGCGCTTCGAGGTGCTCGCCAAGGGCAGCGACCAGCCGGCGTTCGAGATGGCCTTCACCCAGGTCGACTACCGCCGCCCCGACGCCGACCAGTTCACGTTCAACCCACCGCCCGGCGTGAAGGTCAACGAGGAGAAGGCCGAGCGGCCGGCCGCGGGCAAGCCCGGCCACACCGCGCCTGCGGGTGACCCGCAGGTACGCGCCGTCGGCTCCGGCTGGGCGACCGTGCTGGTGGCCCGCCTCGACGGGGCGATCGGCGGTAAGTCGGCCGACGCGAAGCCGGCCGTGCCACCGGCTGGCGCCGCACCCGAGATGGACCTGTCGAAGCTGCTCGGCGGGCTCGCTGCGGTCAAGGGCGACTGGGGCAGCGGTCGGCTGCTCACCGGCAAGCTGTTCAGTGTGCTGCTCACCGACGACGGCCGGGTGCTCGCTGGCGCGGTCACTCCCGAGCGGCTCTACCAGGTCGCTCGCGGCTGATCCACAGATGTCCGCGCCGGGTCGACCGCACGGTTGGCCCGGCGCGTCATCGTGTCCGACCCTGCCGCGTGCGTCCGGGCAGGCGCCGGCGTCGGCGGTCCTGAGTCAGCGCGCGCCGAGGGCGCTGAGGTAGGCGTCGGCGATCACCGCGTGACCGGGCAGGTGCGGATGCACCCGGTCGTCGGCCCAACGCTTGGCCGCACTGACCGCCAGCACCCGGTCGAACGCCGCCTGATTGGGCACGTGCACCGCGTCGAACTCGGCGGCCAACCCTGCCACCACCGCCGCGTACCGGTCGGTATCGGCGCGTTGCCGGTCGGTGCGGTCGGCCTCGATGAGGAACGGATCACCGAGGATCAGTCGGCAGCCGGTGGCGGCAACCGCCCGACGAAGCAGGTCGCGCAGGGTGCGCTCGTACTCCTCGATGCCGACGGCCTCCTCGGGCCGGTCGCCGTAGTGTCGCCAGATGTCGTTGATGCCGATCAGCACCGCGAGCCAGTCGGGGCGCTCGGCGATGACGTCGTCGTCCCAGCGGGCGGCCAGGTCCCGCACGGTGTCGCCGCTCACACCCCGGTTGACCCACTCCAGCTCCAACTCGGGGTGCCGCGCGCCCACCAGGGCGCGGACGAGGCTGACATAACCGCTGCCGTAGGGCGCGGCGGCGGCGCGCCGACCACAATCGGTGATGCTGTCGCCGATGAAGACCACCCGTTGCCCGGTCCGCAGGATCATCCGACGCCACCTCGCGATCACCGGCACCCCGGACCGCTCGGCTTGGTGAGAACCCGGGGAACGCGCTATCTTCAACAGTTCGTGGGCATAAAAAAGAACGGCTAAAAGCCGTTCCTGCATAGGATTCTAATCTTTAGGGAGACGGCTTGTCAAGGCACTCCGGCGGTTCCGGCGAATTGCCGCTCGACGACGAGATTGGTCGCGAGCAGGAGTACGTCTCGATGCTCTACGACCGCTTGGACGGGCTGCGTGAGCAGGCCGCCCAACGGCTCACCGCCGAGTTGCGCAACACCGGCGGAACCCTCCAGGACCGCTCGCAGCGGGACAGCTCGGTAGCGATGTACGCCGATCAGGTCGAGCAGTTCTCCGCCGTGGAGAACGGGCTCTGCTTCGGCCGCCTCGACGGCGATGATGACTCCCGCCACTACATCGGCCGGCTCGGCATCTTCGACACCAGTGGTGATTACGACCCGCTGCTGATGGACTGGCGGGCCCCCGCCGCCCGCCCGTTCTATCTCGCCACCGCCGCCAACCCGCAGGGCGTACGCCGTCGTCGGCACCTGCGCACCCGGCAGCGCAAGGTGACCGGGCTCAACGACGAGGTGCTCGACATCGGCACCGCCTCCCCCGGCGCCCATGAGGAGTTGACCGGTGAGGCGTCGCTGCTCGCCGCGCTCAACGCCGGCCGGACCGGGCGGATGCGCGACATCGTCGAGACCATCCAGGCCGAACAGGACGAGATCATCCGCGCCGAACTGCCCGGCGTCATGGTGGTCCAGGGCGGCCCGGGAACGGGCAAGACCGCGGTCGCGCTGCACCGGGCGGCGTACCTGCTCTATACCCACCGCCGCGAACTCTCCAGCCGGGGCGTGCTGCTGGTCGGCCCGAACGCGACCTTCCTGCGCTACATCTCCCAGGTGCTGCCGACGCTGGCCGAGACGGGCGTGCTGCTGCGTACCCAGGGTGATCTTTTCCCCGGGGTGAGCGCCCAGCGGGTCGAACCGGCCGAGACCGCTGCGCTCAAGGGCCGGGCCGTGCTGGCCGAGGTCCTGGCACGTGCGGTACGGGACCGGCAGTGGGTGCCGGACGAGCCGCTGGAGATCGAGGTCGAGCGGGAGGCGCTGAGCCTGGACCCGGAGACCGTGCGAACCGCCCGCGATCGGGTACGCCGCGTCGACCGGCCGCACAACCTGGCCCGCGCGCTGTTCGACACGGAGGTCGTCCACGCGCTCGCCGACCAGGTGGCCGAACGGATCGGCGCCGACCCGCTGGGCGGGGACAACCTGCTCGACGAGGCCGACCGGGCCGAGATCCGCCGTGAGTTGCGCGAGGAGCCGGAGATCCGGGCCGCCCTGGACCGGTTGTGGCCGGTGCTCACCCCGCAGCGCCTGCTCGCCGACCTGTACGCCGACCCGGACCGGATCGCCGCCGCCGCGCCGATGCTCACCGACGGCGAGCGGGCGATGCTGCACCGCGAGCCGGGTGGTTGGACGCCGGCCGACGTGCCGTTGCTGGACGAGGCCGCCGAGTTGCTCGGTGAGGACGAGCGGGCCGCCGCCGCCCGCCGGGACCGGATCCGCCGGATGGAGCGGGAGTACGCCGAGGGTGTTCTCGAGATCGCCCGGGGCTCCCGCTCGATCGACGTCGAGGACGAGGCCGACGGTGGTGAGATCCTCGGCGTGACCGACCTGATCGACGCGGACCGGCTGCTGGAACGGCAGGAGGAGGCCGACCGGCTGACCACCGCGCAGCGGGCCGCCGCCGACCGCACCTGGGCGTTCGGCCACGTGATCGTGGATGAGGCGCAGGAACTCTCGCCGATGGCGTGGCGGTTGCTGATGCGCCGCTGCCCGAGTCGGTCGATGACCATCGTCGGCGACGTCGCGCAGACCGGCGCGCTGAGTGGCACACCGTCCTGGGCGGACGCCCTCGCCCCGTACGTGGCGCAGCGGTGGCGGCTGACCGAGCTGACGGTCAGCTACCGCACACCTGCCGAGATCATGGCGGTCGCCGCCGACGTGCTGGCCGAGATCGACCCCGCGCTGCGGCCGCCGCGCTCGGTGCGGGAGAGCGGCGTACCTCCGTGGGACCAGACGGTGCCCGACGAGCAGTTGGCGGCGGAACTGGTCGCGGCGGCCACCCGGGAGGCGGCCGGTCTGACCGAGGGTCGACTCGGTGTGCTCGTGCCGGCCGGCCGGGTGGCCGAATTGGGGTCGGCGGTGACCGCCGCGTTGCCGGAGGCCGCCGTGGGCGAGCATCCGGAGTTGGAGAGCCGGGTGGTGGTGCTGACCGTCGCGCAGGCCAAGGGGCTGGAGTTCGACTCGGTGCTGGTCGTCGACCCGGACCGGATGGTGGCCGAGTCGCCGCGCGGACGCAGCGACCTCTACGTGGCGCTCACCCGCGCCACCCAACGCCTGGGCATCCTGCGCCCCGGCAACTGACCGAGAGATCCGCCGCCCCCGCCGAGTTGTCGCTCGGCGGAGGCGGCGGGGCGGAAGTCGCTCGGCGGGTCAGTCCCTGGACCTGTCCCTGATGGTCTTGGCTGGTCCGGTCGCGGACGTGGACTGGTCGCTGGTGCCACCGCCCATCGGGGTGCTCAGACCACCGGTGGTGGCGTCACCGGTCGTCGTCGGCGCCACCTTGCCTCGGTGCCGCTCCGGCTGCCGGGCCACCCGGCGTACGCTCGCCGGCCCAGCGGTGCCACCGGTCGTGGTCACCGCGCCCTGCCCGCCGACAGGGCCGCCGTCGCGCAGCACCTGCGGATCGACCCGCTCGTGCGCCGGGTCGAGCGGGTCGTCGCGCTGAATCTGACTCTGCACATCGGTGCGCGGCACCGTCACCGCCTCGACAGCGCCCTTGCCGTACACGCCGCCGGCGATCCGGTCCTCGGCCTGGCGGGCGGCGTCCTGCCGCATGTCGTCCTCACGCACGTCCATCACCTCGCAGAAGCTGTGGAACTGACTGCGTGCCCGGCCACCGGCCGACCAAACCCCGGAGGTCGTCCACGGCGGTACGGGCCGGCCGGGTGTCGGCCAACTGGCAGGTGCACGACCCGTTGCAGGGCACCGTCGCCTCAGCCGACTGGTACCTGCGGGAGAACCCGGCGTACTTCCACGAACCGGACGTCCGGACCCCTGCAGACGCGTTACGACCTGAAGGTGATTCCGTACACCGTCGATGACGCGACGGTGATGCAGCGCGTCATCGACCTCGGCGTCGACGGCAGGATCACCGACGACCCGGACCTGTTGGTGAGCGTCGCGATCCGCAACGGCCTGCGCTGACACGCTGAGCACTGATCGCCGGCCGGATTTTTCCGGCCGGCGATCGGTGTTACCTGCTCCGGGGCCTCGGGTAGTCGGGGGGTGTCCCCGCCACGAAAGCGAACCGTGCCGTGGCCGAAACGCGGTAGCGGGGCGAGGGAATGCAGGTACGACTCATCGCATCCTGAGGAGGACCAGATGAGCACGCAGGCTGCTTCCACCCGGCCGATGAACCGGCCCATGAACGACCCGCAGAATCCCGCTCAGATGCGGGACATGCCGACCCAGCAGATGCCGGTCATGCACGATGGGCGTCGCAACGACATGCAGGCACCCGGTACGGAGACCAAGCAGGCGTTCAAGACCACCGAGTTCTGGATCTACCTGATCGCGGTGGCCGCCGTACTGGGCGCGTCGCAGGTCGTCGGTAAGAACTCCGCTGGGGTGGACATCTTCCGGGCCGACAACGCCTGGTTCCTGATCACCTTGCTGACACTTGGCTACCTCGGTAGCCGTGGCCTCTCGAAGGCCGGCAGCAACTGGCGCAGCGGCGAGGAGCGCAAGGCCCGACACTGACGATAGTCAGGCCGCTTCACAGCGCACGGTGGCCTCCGGGAGGATCTCCCGGAGGCCACCGTCGTCTGTGCACTGTTACTCGTCGCCACCGAAATCGCCGAAGTCACCCTCGAACGCGTCCTCGATCATTTCGCCGGCGATCATGCCGCCGGCGACGCCGAGTGCGGCACCCGCCACCATGCCGCCCATTCCGTGACCGCGGCTGTGGCCGTGGCCGCGGCTCGGGCCGTACTGCGAGCGCAGGCTGCCGTAACGGGAGGTGGTCTCGCGCAGCCAGCCGTCGACGACCTGCGCCCAGTCCACCCGGTCAGCATCGGCGTGGGACACCTGGTAGCGGCCGAAGGCATCGTGCCCGGCGCTGAGGAACCCGCCGCGCTTGTCGCACTCCAGGATGACCTCCACGCCCCGCTGGCTCGTCACGAAGGTCAGCTCGACCTCCCTGATCGTGCTCGCGTACTGCGGCGAGGCGAAGAACTCGATCTCCTGGTAGAACGGCAGCGTCTGCTGGACACCCCGGATGTGCCCGCGCTCCAGGTCGGCGTGCTTGAACCGGAAGCCGAGCCGCTGGAACGCCTCCAGGATCCGCTCGTGCACCGGCAGCGGGTGCACCGCCACCTGGTCCAGGTCGCTCTTGTCGACCGCGCGGGCGATCGCCAACTCGGTACGCAGACCCATCGTCATGCCGTGCAGGCGCTGGCCGTACACGTCGGTGATCGGGGTTTCCCACGGCACCGGCAGCTGGAACGGGATCGAGAGCTGCTGCTTCGGGGCGAGCTGGAGCGGCCCGCTGACCACCATCCGGTGGAACTCCATCGTGCCCGCGTACTCGGTGTCGTGTCCTTCGACCTCGACCCGGGTGACCAGGCCGATCACCACCTGCTCGATGGCTGCCTCAGCGTCGCCACCGACGAGGTTGACCTGCCCGTCGAGGGTCAGGCCGGGCCGGGTGTTGGGGTTGGTCAGCACAGTGTCCACACTGGGGCCGCCCACACCGAACGCGCTCAACATCTTCTTGAAGACCATCGGAACTCCTGTGCGACGCCGACCGCTCCTCCGATGGAGTCGGACGTTGACTCGACGGGCACCCTATCCAGCAGCCCTGTGAGGTGGCTGTGAAGTGGCGTAACGCGGGGACGCCACAAACCGCGGATCAGGCCTAGGTCACCGCCGCGATCGCCAGCTCGGCCGCACGATCTGGGTCGCCTTCGGCCCGCTTGAGCAGTCCATCGACGAACCAGTGGCCGGAGAAGGTCGAACCGTTGGTGACGTCCATGAACAGGCCAAGGTCGAAGCGTTCGGCGAAGATGGCGACCTGCAGATCGGGCCGCCGCAGATGGATGGCGTTCAGAAGCCGCCACGCCGCCTCGTCGCGCTGGGCACGGCGCGTCGGGTCACACTCCCGCAGGGCCTCCGCGACACCGTCCGCGGTGGGATCGAACCCCTCCAGCAACGGCAGCACAGACGGGTCCGCGAGGTATGCGGCTGCCTGGAAGGTGAACCGGTGAACCTCGTCCTGCGCGAGCAGCCCGCGTACCAGGGGCAGAGCCTTGCGGTCCCGGCGCCGCGCCAACCCCCGGACACCTTCCTCGCGTACCGCTGGGTCGGCGTCGTGGGCGCGGTCCCACAACGCCTGCCGCACAGCTCCCCCATCCGCGCTGCTCACCCAGCCGAGGCCGAAGGTCGCCCACTCCCGGACGTTCGGATCGGAGTCGGTGCACAGGTCGATCAACACCGCTTCGCCTTCCTCGGCCGGCGGATCGTCGAGGACGGCAGGTACCGAGACCGCGACGTGGAACCGCACGTCGGAGTCCGGGCTGCCCGCCAGGGTGATCAAGGTTGGCAGAGCCCGGGCATCGCAGGTGGCACCGAGGGCACGTGCGATCGACCAGTGCACCTCGGGGTCGGCCTCGTTCGCCGCCAGCAGGATCAGAGCCGTCGCCGCCTCCGCGCACACCTCCTCGTGCAGACTGCTCGTCACGCCGAGCAGGTCGCACGCCGCCGCGCGCACCACACGGTCCGGATCGGCCAGTTTCCCGACAGCCAGCCCGAGCGCCACCGCACCGGCGCTGGCGGCGTGGCGAAGCAGGCCAGCTCCGTCGTCGAGGTCGTCGACGGCGTCAGGGGCGCCCGACTCGACGACGCGACGCAGCTGAACCACCGCCTGGTCGAACAAGTCCGCCACCTCATGCGACTCCACCGCTGGATGGTGTCATGCCGGCCGGTAGGCAGCGACGTCAGAGGTGATTGGCTCCGGTTGTCGCACCTCCCGAGCCGACGGACGAGCCAGCGCGCCAGGTCCTGGTGGGACGGTGGAGCGCCGCCCACCAGGACTCGGTGCGTTACCCGAGCACCTCGGCGCTCAGTCGCTCGGCCATCTCGTCGGGCGACGGCATGGCGGCGACCTGGGCGCTGATCCGTTGTGCCGCCTCGGTGAAACTCGGCTCGTCGAGCAACCGGCGCAGGGCCGCCGCGATCGCGGCCGGGTCGGCCTGACCGGGCATCAGCGCGAGGCCCGCCCCGGAGGCCGCGACCCGGTCCGCCTGGATGAACTGGTCGGCGCCCTGGGGCACGACCACCATCGGGATGCCACGGGCCAGCGTGCCGAGGGTGGTGCCGGCGCCGCCGTGGGTGATGACCGCGCTGACGTTCTCCAGCAACTGGGCCAGCGGCACGAAGGGGCTGAACTCCACCCGCTCCGAGTCGAGCTGGTAGTCCTCCGGCTTACCGTCCAGACCGAGCGTGGCCAGCACGTCGACGTCGATGTCGGTGAGCGCGCCCAGCAGTGGGCCGACTACAGCGGGATCAGCGAAGACCGTACCGAAGCTCACCAGCACCCTCCGACGTCCGCCGGCGGACGGCGTCTGGCCGCCCGTCGTGGCGTCGGGCGCCTGGTGCGGTTCCGGCCGCAGCGCGATTCGCTCCACCCCCTGCGGTACGGCGAAGTCCTCGAACTGCAGCCCCGGCGGGCAGGTGTCCAGCAGCCACCGCCCGGCCTGGACGCGCTGCGGCGCGGGCAGCCCGCGCTCTTCGTAGCGGGAGCGGACCACGGCGATCAGCGGGTCGGTGAACTCGACCGGCACCGCCGGACCGAAGGCGAGGGTGGCCAGCGGCACGTCGAGGCCGGCGGCGACCAGCGGCCCCACGAAGTCGAGCAGCTCGTTGACGATCAGATCCGGCCGCCAGCTCTTCGCCTGCGCCAACGCCTCGTCCGCAGTGAGGTCGACCCGGACCCCGGCGAAGAACTCGGCGACCGCCTCCGGGATCGGCTCGGTCGCAGGGTTGATGCCCAGCTTGCGCCCCACCTCGGCGAAGAGGACATCCGGCATGGGCCCGGCCGGCAGCAGCTCGATCCCCTCGGGCGCGATGAGTGGGGTCATGCCCACGGCGGTCACGACGGCAACATCGTGGCCTTGCCGTCGGATCGCGCGGATCAGGGGCAGAAGCGGAAGGAAGTGCCCGAAAGAGGGCACATTCGAGAAGAGGACTCGCATATTCATCAGAATACTCTTCTGACGAGAAGAGGCCGATAGAGTGCCCTGATGATTGATCAACCCCGTGCCAGGCGACGCCAGGAGAGCGCTGAACAAACGCGGCAGTTGATCTTGGATGCGGCCCTGGAACTCTTCGTCGCCCAGGGATACGCCACCACTACGGTCAACGACATCGCCGCCCGTGCCCGGGTGGCCGTGGCGACCGTCTACACCAGCGTTGGCGGCAAGCCGACGCTGCTGAGGGCGCTGATCGAGGCGGGTGTGAACGACCCGGAGACCGCGCAGAACGTGGCGGCCCTCGCGGTCGCCACCGACCCTGGCGAGGTCGTGCGTCTCATCGGGGCCGGGACACGGTACGGCCACCAGAGCCGCCCCCACACGATCCAGCTGATGAGGGCGGCGCCGGGCATGACGGCGAGCGCGGCAGAAGCAGCGCGAGACGGCGCGGTGGCGTACCGGCAGGCACTGCGGGTCGGGGCGGTACGCCTGGACGAGCTG
This sequence comes from Micromonospora luteifusca, assembly GCF_016907275.1. Taxonomy (NCBI): domain Bacteria; kingdom Bacillati; phylum Actinomycetota; class Actinomycetes; order Micromonosporales; family Micromonosporaceae; genus Micromonospora; species Micromonospora luteifusca. The sequence goes on along the minus strand of NZ_JAFBBP010000001.1, from coordinate 4,994,164 downwards.
TCCGCCCTGCGTCCGGGCCTCACCGTCGAACAGGCCACCCAGGTGCTCTGGTTCTACTTCGGGCTGCACTCCTGGCCACAGCTCGTCGACGAGGGCGGCTGGTCGTACGACGAGGCGGAGCGGTGGCTGGTCGACCGGGCCACCGAGGCACTCCTCCGGCCTCAGCGGCCAGGCGCCTAGTCAGGTTCCACGACGACCAGCTCGCCGACCTGCTCGCCGATCGTGGTGCGTGCCTCGGGTGGCAGCCCACGGTCGGTGATCAGCACGTCGGCTGCCTCCAGCGGGGCGATGGTGGCGATGCCGATGGTTTCCCACTTGGTGTGGTCGGCGAGCACCACGAGCCGGCGGGCCGCGCCGATCAGGCAGCGGTTGACCCCGGCCTCCAGCAGGTTCGGCGTGGTGAAGCCGGTTCGTGGGCTGAGCCCGTGCACGCCGAGGAAGAGCAGGTCGACGTTGAGCGCGCTGATCGCCGCCTCGGCCACCGGCCCGGTCAACGCGTCCGATGGGGTACGGATGCCACCGGTCAGCACGACCGTCTGGTCGGCGCGCGGGTTCTGGTAGAGCGCGTCGGCCACCGGGATCGAGTTGGTCACCACGGTCAGCCCGTGGACGTCGGAGAGCAGGGTGGCCAGCGCCGCTGTGGTGGTGCCGGCGGAGAGCGCGATGGCCATCCCCGGCTCCACCATCTTCGCCGCCCGCTCGGCGATGGCCCGCTTCTCTGCCTGCTGACGGATCGACTTCGCCGCGAAGCCAGGTTCCTCGGCGGAACCCGGCCCGGCGAGCGTCGCACCACCGTGCACCTTGTCGACCAGGCCGCGCTCGGCCAGCACCTCCAGGTCCCGCCGGATCGTCATGTCGGACACGCCGAACCGGCTGACCAGGTGACTCACCCGTACGCCGCCACGTTGGCGGATCAGATCGAGGATGGCGGTCTGCCGCTGCTGGGCAAGCATGGGGGGAACCTCCTTCGCGCCGTGACTGTCGTCAGAATCAGGTCCGATCCTCACGGACCACCGCCACCTCACCGGCTGGCAGTGCCAGCTCACCGGTGCAGTGTCCTCCGGTCAACAACTCGACGCCGCGCGCCGGCAGGCGTACCTCGGTGTCGGTGTGGTTGATCGCGAACAGCCAGCTCCGGTCGCCGTCACGTCGTCGAACCACCTCCACCCCGGATGGTGCCGGCGCCGCCGGACGCACGCCGGCCTCCGCGACGAGCCGGGCGACGAGTCGATCCGTGGCCGGCTCGTCCAACCGGGTGGCGACGTACCAGGCGGCGCCGTCGCCAACCCGATGTCGGGTCAGCGCCGGCACGCCCGGCAAGGGCCCATCGGTGTACGACGCGAGCACCTCGGCGCCGTCGGGGTGCAGCCACTCGGTCCACACGTCGGCGGTGCTGCCGTCGTCGAGTCGGACCTGCTCGCCCTCGCGCAGGGGGAAGAACTCCTCGGTGCGTACACCGAGCAACTCCCGGAACGCGCCCGGGTAGCCGCCGAGCCGGATGTGGTCGTTGGAGTCCACGATGCCGCTGAAGTAGGTGACGGCGACCGTGCCACCACCCTCGACGTAGGAGTGCAGTGCCGCGACGTCGGCGTCCCGGACCAGGTAGAGGGTCGGCGCCAGGACCAGCCGGTAGCCGCTGAGGTCCGCCGACGGGTGGATGATGTCGGCGGTCACGCCGGCTCGCCAGAGCGCTCCGTACAGGGCGGTGAGGCGGTCGACGTACCGGACGTCGACGCTGGGGTGGGAATCCAACTCGACGCCCCACCATGCTTCCCAGTCGAACAGGATCGCCACGTCGGCGTCCACGCGACTGCCACGTACCTCGGCCAGCGCCTTGAGGTCGGCGCCGAGCTGGCAGACCTCGCGGAACACCTTGGTGTCCGGCCCGGTGTGCGGCACGAGCGCGGAGTGGAACTTCTCGGCACCGGCCCGGGAGGCGCGCCACTGGAAGAACAACACCCCGTCGGCGCCGCGGGCGACATGCGCCAGACTGTTGCGCCGTAGCTGCCCGGGCAGCTTGGCCACGTTGCGCGGCTGCCAGTTGACCGCGCTGGTGGAGTGCTCCATCAGCAACCAGGGATCACCGCCGGCGACGCCTCGGGTGTGGTCGGCGGCGAACGCCAGCCCGAGATGTCCCTGCGGGTCGGCGGCGGTCAGGTAGTGGTCGTTGGAGACCAGGTCCACGTCGTCGGCCCAGGAGTGGTAATCCATGTGCTTGACGCCCATGCCGATCATGAAGTTGGTGGTGACCGGCTGACGGACCAGCTTGCTGAGCACGTCCCGTTCCGCGCGCAGTTGGGCGCGCTGCTCGTCGGAGGAGAAGCGCAGGAAGTCGAGCTGCTGCGTGGGGTTCGCGAAGGTCAGCGCCGTGCGCGGCGGGTTGATCTCGGCCCAGTCGCCGTAGCGCTGACTCCAGAAGGCCGTGCCCCAGGCGTCGTTGAGCCGGTCCAGGTCGCCGTAGCGCTCCCGCAGCCAGCCACGGAACGCCGCGGCGCTGACATCGCAGTAGCAGTGCACGTTGTGGCAGCCCAACTCGTTGGAGACGTGCCACATCACCACCGCCGGGTGCTCGGCGTAGCGGCCGGCGACCGCGCGCACCAAATCCAGCGACCGCTCGCGGAACACCGGGGAGCTGGGGCAGTACGCCTGTCGACCGCCCGGCCAGAGGATCGCGCCGTCGGCACGGCGGGGCAACGTCTCCGGGTACGCCCGGGCGAGCCACGGTGGCGGGCTGGCGGTGGCGGTGGCGAGGTCGACCTGGATACCGCCGACGTGCAGGAGGTCCAGCACGCGGTCCAGCCAGCCGAACTCGAACCGGCCCGGCGTGGGCTCCAGCAGCGCCCAGGAAAAGATGCCGACGGAGACCAGGTTGACCCCGGCCCGGCGCATGAGCTCGACGTCCTCCGACCAGATTTCCTCGGGCCACTGCTCGGGGTTGTAATCGCCGCCGAAATAGATGCTGTCACCCTGCCATCGCCGCATGACAGCTGAGGGTGCACCCACAGATCCACCGAAGTCAACAGGTTCCAACATAGATTCGTTTCCAACGTTTACCACGTAACAGCCGCATCACGACTGGGTTATCAGAGGCGAACTGCCCTCTTGACAGAGTCCGACTGAAGGGTAGCTTGAGGCCCCAATGGCCGTTCGTGTTCGCCAATGTGGGTTCTCGGTGGATCTCAATGTGTGATCACGACGCCGGCACCGCCTTCACCACCCCTGACGGCCCTTGGGCGTAGCACCTCTTCATCCGCAGGAGGCACAGATGTCCCGTCCCCAGTCCCAAGCCGAGTACCTCGCTCGGCTCGTACCGTCCTCAGTCGCCGGCATCAACCGGCGATCGCTGCTGGCTGGCGCGGCCGGCACGGGTGCGCTGCTCGGCACCGGCCTGCTCGCCGGCTGCGGCGACGACGCCGGCTCCGGAGGGTCCAGTAAGGACGTGTCGCTCGGCTCGAACCAGTCCGACCCCAAGCCGAAGGACGTCCTCGCCAAGGTCACCGACGGGTTCAAGACCTCGTCCGGGGTGCAGGTCGCGGTGAACACGGTCGACCACAACACGTTCCAGGAGAACATCAACAACTACCTGCAGGGCAAGCCGGACGACGTGTTCACCTGGTTCGCCGGCTACCGGATGCGCTTCTTCGCGCAGAAGGGCCTGGCCAGCGACATCAGCGACGTGTGGAGCAAGCTCTCCGGATACTCCGATGCCTTCAAGAAGGCATCCACCGGCGACGACGGCAAACAGTACTTCGTACCGGCGACGTACTACCCGTGGGCGGTCTTCTACCGCAAGTCGGTGTGGCAGCAGCACGGCTACCAGGTGCCCACCACCCTGGACCAGTTCACCGCGCTCGGCGCGCAGATGAAACGGGACGGCCTCATCCCCATCGCCTTCGCCGACAAGGACGGCTGGCCGGCGATGGGCACCTTCGACATCCTCAACCTGCGGATCAACGGATACCAGTTCCACGTCGACCTGATGGCCGGTAAGGAAGCCTGGACCTCCGACAAGGTCAAGAAGGTCTTCGACACCTGGGCCGGCCTGCTCCCCCTGCACCAGCCGGACAGCCTCGGCCGCACCTGGCAGGAGGCCGCGCAGTCGTTGCAGCAGAAGAAGAGCGGCATGTACCTGCTCGGTCTCTTCGTCGGTCAGCAGTTCAGCAACGACGAGCAGGACGACCTCGACTTCTTCACCTTCCCCGAGATCGACCCGGCCATCGGCGCCAAGGCTTTGGACGCTCCGATCGACGGCTACATGATGGCCCGCAAGCCCAAGAACGAGGACAACGCGCGCAAGCTGCTGGAGTACTTCGGTGGCAAGGCCGCCGCGGACATCAACCTCAAGAACGACCCAGCCGTCCTCGTCGCCAACAGTGGCGCGGACGTCGGCGGCTACACCGCACTGCAGAAGAAGGCCGCCGAACTGGTCGGGTCGGCCACCGAGATCGCCCAGTTCCTCGACCGGGACACCCGGCCGGACTTCGCTTCCACGGTGATGATCCCGGCGATCCAGCAGTTCATCAAGAACCCCAAGGACATCGACGGGCTCACCTCGAGCATCGAAAACCAGAAAAAGTCGATCTTCACTGACTGACGGCGGAAGGGGGAGGACATCATGTCCGACCTACCCCTGATCCAAGCGGATCGCGCCGTGCCGCCGCCGGCCGCGACCACCTCCACGGGTGGTCGTCGCCGGCGGCTACGGCTCCTGTCCCGCACCGACCGCGTGGTGATCACGCTGATGGTGCTCGTCCCGCTGCTGCTCGTCACCGGGTTCGTCTGGCTGCCGGCGGTGGCCACCGTGCTGCTCTCCGGCACCAACTGGGACGGCATCGGCCCACTCAACGAGATCGAGTTCGTCGGCGCACGAAACTACAGCGACGTGGTGAACATCTACCCGCCGTTCGTGCCGGCGATCCAGCACAACCTGCTCTGGCTGGCGGCGTTGTTCGTGGTCGCCACCCCGTTCGGCATGTTCCTGGCCGTCCTGCTCGACAAGGAGATACGCGGCAGCCGCTTCTACCAGACCGCGCTCTACCTGCCGGTGGTGCTCTCGCTGGCGTTGATCGGCTTCGTCTGGCAGCTGCTCTACTCCCGCGACCAGGGTCTGATCAACGCCGTCTTCGGCAGCAACATCGACTGGTACGGCGACTCGAACGTCAACATCTGGGCGGTCATGGTCGCCTCCGGATGGCGGCACGTCGGGTACATCATGCTGCTCTACCTGGCCGGGCTGAAGGGCGTCGACCCGTCCCTGCGCGAGGCAGCGGCGGTCGACGGGGCCTCGGAGAGCCGGGCCTTCTTCCGGGTGGTCTTCCCGGTGCTGCGACCGATCAACATCATCGTGCTGGTGGTGACGGTGATCGAGTCACTGCGGGCGTTCGACCTGGTCTGGGTCGTCAACAAGGGCCGCAACGGGTTGGAGCTGATCTCCGCGCTGGTCACCCAGAACGTGGTGGGTGAGGCGAGCCGGATCGGGTTCGGCTCGGCACTGGCGACGATCATGCTGGTCGTCTCGCTGGTCTTCATCACCATCTACCTGGCGACCGTGATGAGGGAGAACCGGGAATGAGCACCGCGACCATCGCCCGGCGTACCGAGGGCGAACCCCACGCGCCGCAGCGCCGCCGCAAGCTGACCCCGCTGCGGTTGCTGCTGCACGGCTTCCTCATCGTCGTCTCGCTGGCCTGGCTCTTCCCGATCGCCTGGGCGGTGCTGACCTCGCTGCGCTCGTACGACTACACCGCCGCCAACGGCTACGTCTCGTTCGGCGGCTGGACCCTCGACAACTACGTCACCGCCTGGCGGACGGCGGAGTTCGGGCAGCACTTCCTCAACTCGGTGTACATCACCGTGCCGGCGGTGCTGCTGACCCTCTTCCTCGCCTCCTGCGTGGCGTTCGTCATCGCGCGGTTCAGCTGGAAACTCAACATCGTGCTGCTCGGGGTGTTCACCGCAGCCAACCTCCTGCCCCAGCAGGCGCTGCTCATCCCGCTGTTCCGGCTGTTCACCGAGGTGCCGCTGCCGGAGTTCATGAGCGACTCGGAGCTGCTCTACGACAGTTACTGGGGCCTGATCCTGGTGAACGTCGCCTTCCAGTGTGGATTCTGCGTCTTCGTGCTCAGCAACTACATGAAGGCGTTGCCCCGCGACCTGTACGAGGCGGCGATGGTCGACGGGGCCAGCATCTGGCGGCAGTACTGGCAGGTCACCATGCCGCTGTGCCGGCCGGCCCTGGCCGCGTTGGCGACCCTGGAGGTGACCTGGATCTACAACGAGTTCTTCTGGGCCACGGTCCTGATGCGTACCGGCGACAAGTTCCCGGTGACCAGCTCGCTCAACAACCTGCGTGGTGAGTTCTTCACCGACAACAACCTGGTCTCGGCGGGCAGCGTGCTCGTCGCGATCCCCACCCTGGTGATCTTCTTTATACTCCAGCGGCACTTCGTTCGGGGCCTGACCCTGGGAGCCTCCAAAGGATGACGATCCTGCACCTGCGCCGCGCGCGGACCAGCCTGCTGCTCGACGCGCGCGGCCCGGGGCTGCCCCGGGTCGTGCACTGGGGCGGCGACGTCGGCGACCTCGACGACGACGGCCGACGTCAGCTCGCGGACGCGACCGTACCGCCGGTGGTGCCGAGCAGCTTCGACGAGCCGACCGTCCTGTCGCTGCTGCCGGAGCTCAGTGCCGGCTGGAGCGGCCGGCCGGGATTGGCCGGGCACCGCGACGGAAGGGACTGGTCCACCGCGTTCCGCCTCGACGGCCTGGACGTGGACGACAGCGGCTCGGACACGGCGCGCCTGACCGTGCGGGCGTCGGACCCGGCCGCCGGTCTGGCCCTGGCCATCGAGATCGCGCTGGACCCGCACGGCCTGCTGACCATTCGCCACCGGCTACGCAACGACGGCGACAGCGCGTACGAGCTGCGGGAGCTGACCCCGGTCCTCCCGGTGCCGGCGGTCGCCACCGAACTGCTCGACCTGACCGGCCGGTGGTGCCGGGAACGTTCTCCGCAGCGGCACCTGTGGCAGCAGGGCAGTTGGGTCCGGGAGGGCCGGCACGGGCGGACCGGACACGACGCCACCCTGCTGCTGGTGGCGGGCACCGCCGGATTCGGCTTCGGCCACGGCGAGGTCTGGGCGGTGCACACCGCGTGGAGCGGCGACCACGTCACCTTCGCCGAGCGGCAGCCCACCGGCGAGTCGACCCTCGGCGGCGGCGAGTTGCTGGCCCCCGGAGAGATCCGGCTCGGCCCCGGCGAGTCGTACGACACTCCCCTGCTCTACGCGGTCTGGTCCGACGCCGGGCTCGACGGGCTCAGCGACGTGCTGCACAGGCATCTGCGGGCTCGCCCCTCGCACCCGCGCTCCCCCCGACCGGTGACCCTCAACGTCTGGGAAGCGGTCTACTTCGACCACGACCTGGACCGGCTGCGGGCGCTCGCCGACCGGGCCGCGCAGATCGGTGTGGAGCGGTTCGTGCTCGACGACGGTTGGTTCCGCGGCCGGCGCGACGACACCGCAGGGCTCGGCGACTGGTACGTCGACGAGGGCGTCTGGCCCGACGGCCTGCAACCGCTGATCGACCACGTGACCGGCCGGGGCCTGGAGTTCGGCCTGTGGGTCGAGCCGGAGATGGTCAACCCCGACTCCGACCTGTTCCGCGCGCACCCGGACTGGCTGCTGGCCGTGCCGGGGCGGCTGCCGCCGGCCTGGCGCAACCAGCAGGTGCTCGACCTGGGCATCCCGGAGACGTACGACTACCTGCTGGAACGCCTCGACACCCTGCTCACCGACCATCCCGGGATCAGTTACCTCAAGTGGGACCAGAACCGGGACCTCACCGAGGCCGGGCACCACAGCCGGCCCGGGGTGCACGGGCAGACCCTCGCGGTCTACCGGCTCCTCGACGAGCTGCGCCGCCGGCATCCCGGCGTGGAGATCGAGAGCTGCTCTTCCGGCGGCGCACGGGTGGACCTGGCCATCCTGGCCCGGACCGACCGGGTCTGGGCGAGCGACTGCAACGACGCCCTGGAACGGCTCAGCATCCAGCGCTGGACCGGGTTGCTGCTGCCACCGGAGCTGATCGGCACGCACGTCGGCCCGGAACGCTCGCACACCACCAACCGCGTACACGACCTGGGCTTCCGGGCGGCGACCGCGATCTTCGGCCACCACGGCATCGAGTGGGACATCGCGTCGATCAGTGCCGCCGAGCAGACCGAGCTGGCCGCCTGGGTGGCACTGCACAAGCGGCTGCGCCCGCTGCTGCACGCCGGCCGGGTGGTCCGGGTCGACCACCCGGACCCGGCCGTCTGGGCGCACGGTGTGGTCGAGGGCGACAAGAGCCGGGCGGTGTACGCGGTGGCACGGCTGGCCACCTCGGTCACGCAGGTCCCCGGCGCGGTCCGGCTGCCCGGTCTGGACCCGGACCGGCGTTACCTCGTGCGGCCGGTGACGGGCGTCCCGGCCCCGGCGACCATCGAGCGGGCGGCACCGGTCCGGCTGGCAGGCGGTGTCACTCTCAGCGGGGCCGCGCTGGCCCGGGTGGGCGTGCAGTTGCCCGCCCTGCACCCGGAGCAGAGCCTGGTGCTGGAGGTCGATGCCGTCGTTTGAAAAGATTCCGGGGAATCTCTGGTCGGGGTGTCGAGAAGGGTGCCGCCTGCTTCTACCTCAGGGTGAGAGCACCGACGAGGGTGCGCAGGCGTGAGGAGCCAACCATGAAGTACATGCTGCTGATGCAGTTCAGCGCCGCCGGAACGGACTTCCCCGGCATCGACACCTGGACCCCGCAGGAGGTCCAGGCGCACATCGCGTTCATGGGCGAGGTCAACGACAAGCTCACCGCGGCCGGCGAGTGGGTCGACGCACAGGGCCTCGGCGGCCCGCAGCAGGCCCGAATCGTCTGCGCCGGTGAGGGCGGGACGCCGGTGGTCACCGAAGGGCCGTTCGCCGAGACGAAGGAGTTCCTCGCCGGCTTCTGGATCATCGACTGCGACAGCCCGCAGCGGGCGGTGGAACTGGCCGCGTACATCTCCACCGCACCCGGCCCCGGCGGCCGCCCACTGAACATGCCGATCGAGGTGCACCCGGTGATGTCCGCCCCTGCCCAGGAGTTGTGAGGGCTGGCCTCCACCGATCCCCGCTTCGAGGACCTGCTGCGCGAGTTGGCGCCGCAGGTCCTCGGCGTGCTCGCCCGGCGCTTCGGTGACTTCGCCACCGCCGAGGACGCGGTGCAGGAGGCGTTGCTGGCCGCCGCCACCCAGTGGCCGGCCGAGGGGGTGCCGGCCAACCCGCGCGGCTGGCTGATCCAGGTCGGTTACCGCCGGATGATCGAGCTGGTCCGCGGTGAGCAGGCCCGACGCCGCCGGGAGGACCTGGTCGCACGCCGGGACCCGGACGACCGACAGTACGCGCCGGCCGCGGACGAGGAGTTGACCGCCGAACGGGACGACACACTCGTCCTGCTGATGCTCTGCTGCCACCCGGCGCTCGCCCCGGCGTCGGCCGTGGCGCTGACCCTGCGCGCCGTCGGCGGGCTGAGCACCGCTGAGATCGCGCGGGCGTTCCTGGTGCCCGAGGCGACCATGGCACAGCGGATCAGCCGGGCCAAGCAGCGCATCCGCGCGTCCGGGTTGCCGTTCCGGATGCCCGAGCCGGCGGAGCGGGCCGACCGGTTGACGGCCGTCCGGCAGGTGCTCTACCTGGTCTTCACCGAGGGACACACCAGCACCACCGGCCCGGACCTGCGCCGGATCGACCTCGCGGTAGAGGCGATCCGGCTGACCCGTGCGCTGCACACGCTGCTGCCCGACGACAGCGAATCGGCCGGTCTGCTGGCGTTGATGCTGCTCACCGAGGCGCGCGGGCCGGCGCGGACCGGGCCCTCCGGCGAGCTGATCTCACTGGCCGATCAGGACCGCAGCCGCTGGGATGCGACGGCGATCGCCGAGGGCGTCGCGCTGGTCACCCGTGCGCTGCCGCGCGGGCCGATCGGCCCGTACCAGGTGCAGGCCGCCATCGCCGCCCTGCACGACGAGGCGCCGAGCACTCAGCAGACCGACTGGCCGCAGATCCTGGCGCTCTATCAGGTGCTGGAGAGGCTCGTCGGCAGCCCGGTGGTGGCGCTCAACCGGGCCGTGGCAACAGCCATGGTGTACGGGCCGGCGGCCGGCCTAGCCGCCCTCGACGCGCTGGCCGACGACCCCCGACTGGCCGGGCACCACCGGCTGCCCGCCGCCCGCGCCCACCTGCACGAGATGGCCGGTGACCGGGAGCAGGCAGTCACGGACTTCCGGGCCGCCGCCGCGCGCACGAGCAGCGTTCCCGAACAGCGCTACCTCACCATGCGAGCGGCCCGGCTCGCCGCCGAAGCCTCGCCGCCCGCACCCGAGGCCTGACCCGAGGCCTGACCCGAGGCCTGATCGGCGCGGTCGACGACAGGTGCCCGGGGAACCCACGCGCCGTCCTGGCACCGGTGGGGCCGTTAGCCTGACCACCGACGACTTCCGCCGAGCATGCAGAACTGGGGACGCATGGCGTACGTGCTGCTGGGGATCGCCATCCTCGCCGAGGTGCTGGCAACCAGCCTGCTCAAGAGCACCGCCGGGTTCAGCCGGCTCTGGCCGACCGTTGGGTGCCTCGGCGGTTACGTGCTGGCGTTTCTCCTGCTGGCCCAGGCCGTCAAGGAGATCCCGGTGGGCGTCGCGTACGCCCTCTGGTCGGGCCTGGGCACCGCGACCATCGTGGCGATCGGGGCGGTGTTCCTGGACGAGCCGGTCGGGTTGGTCAAACTCGCCGGCATCGCGTTGATCATCGCGGGGGTGGTCATCGTCAACCTGAGCGGAGAGCACTGACGACAGCGGTGAGGGGGTTCCCCCGCCTCCCGTCGGGGAAGCGGGGGAACCCCCTCAGGCAGAGATGATCACTCGCCGTCGAACCGCATGTTGACCCACCAACCGAAGGTCCGCGGACGGTTCAGCCACGTTCCGAACGGCGCGTTGAAGCCTCCGCTCGTCGTCGAGGTGAAGGTGTGCATCCCCAAGCTGTCGTCGGCGTACCAGTAGAGCACGCCCAGATCGTCGCGCTTGTCGCCGTTGTAGTCGCCGGTGGCCAGCTTCATCTTGGCGAACTGGCCGAAGCCGGTCGACGACCAGGACGCGACGGGCGCGTTGAAGGTCCCGTCCGCCTTGCCCGTCCAGGTGTGCAGACCGGTGTGGCTGCCTCCGTAGTTGTACAACACCGCCACGTCGCCGCGACCGTCGCCGTTGAAGTCACCGTCGGCCAACTTCATCGCGGAGAGCACACCGAACGGCTTCTCCTTCGGGGTGGACCAGGAGGTGTACGGGGTGCCGAACTTTCCGTCGGCCTGACCCGGCCAGGTGAAGATCGACATGGCCCCGCTGTCGTAGCGGTAGAAGAGGGAGGCGTCGGCCCGGCCGTCCCCGTTGACGTCCCCGGCGAAGACCGCGGTGTAGCCCCAGGTGCCGAACTCCGACGCCCGCCACACCGTGGACGGGGCGTCGAAGCCGCCGTCCGGTCGGGCGATCCAGTTGATCCAGGCCTCGTCGCCGGTGCCGCTCTTGAAGCCGTAGAAGCCGGTCAGGTCGGCCCGGCCATCGCCGTTGAAGTCGCCGGAGGCCATCTTCATGGCACCGAGATGACCCCAGGTGGCATCCGCCGTCCAGGAACGCAGCGGCGCACCGTACTTGCCGTCCGGACCGGTGATGAACGTGTCGATGGCGAAGCTGCCATCGGTGCGGGTCGACAGGACCACAAGGTCCTTGATGCCGTCACCGTCGAAGTCGTCGTTGAACACCTTGACCCGGTCCCGGTGGTAATAGTCCTTCCCACCGCCCGTCCACGATCCGATCGGGCCGGGAAAACCGCCCGTCGAGTTCGTCGGAAACGTCGTCGGACCGGCATCCCCCGAGTCGTACGTGTACAGGAAGTTCAGATCCTCGGTGGCGTCGGTCGCCACACCCTGCGGCATGGTCGCGGCGAACCAGGACGCGAGGTCGTCGACCCGACTGTCCACCGCGTCGCGGCGAGTCTCCGTCTCGGCGAGGCAACCGCCCTGCCACGAGGTCTGGTGCACGCCGACCAACTGCGGCTTGCCGCCCACCACGCGAACGGTGGGGCCGCCGAGGTCGCCGCGGCAGATACCGGTCTGCCCGCTACCCAGGATGTCCAGGGTGGACGCCCCGACCGCCTGGACAGCGAACGATCCGCCGTGCAACTGGTCGGGAACCCAGGCGGTGGCGGTACGACCGAAGCCGGCACCGGTGAGCTGCTCGCCGACCGCGGGTGCGGCACCCAGCGCCACCGGGGTCACGTCGACGCGGTGGGACAGCCGCACGAGCACGAGGTCACGAGTGGCGTGCGGCACGATCCGGAAGGCCGGAACGACCGTGCCCGTCGACTTGGTGAGGTCGGGGCGCCCGATGGTGACCGTCGTCGGCTTGGTCGGCTTGCCCGCGACCACGGGCTGGCCGTCGAAGCTGAAGCAACTCTTGGCGGTGAGCACCCACCAGGCGTCGACCAGAGAGCCGCTGCACGAGCGCTCCATCGATCCGACGTCGACCTTGGCAACGAAGTCGAACGACCCGTCGGTGACGGGCGCTCCTCCGGTCACGGCCTGAGCCGGCGAGGCGTTGAGGAGCCCCGCCACCAGGGTTACCGCGAGCAGGCCTGCCTGGACTGCTCGCCGCCGATTAGACGATGACACAAACGATCCTTTCTGGATCGGAGGGCAGGGACGCTGCGCGGCGCGTACCGGCGTCAGTGACGACGTGCGTCGAAACGCCGCGAGGGCACGTGGTGCCGCGCTGACGTCGTCGGCTGTTGAGCACGGCACACTGGCTCCGGGCGTGGTGAAACTGGTCGCGCCCATCGCTCGTGGGCGCAACTGTGCACAGTCGTACAAAAAGGATCCCCGTGGCCCCTGCGGGCTGAACGGTTGCCGGAAAGCAACCGCAGGGCCACCTTAGGGATCGAACAGTTCATTTGCCGTCTCCGATGGATGTGGCAAATCCCACACAGCAGCATCCTGCCAGGTCATTCATCATCTGCGATCTACGCTCGGGCACCGCGCGGCACAGAAGTGGCCGGGCCCGCACGGACCCGGCCACCGTCGCTGGTTCGATGATCAGCTCACGGTGCAGCTCACCTGCGGCACGGCGTTACTGCCGGTCCAGCCGCCGACGAAGCCGAAACTGGTGCTGGCACCGGCCGCGAGTCGACCGTTGTAGTCCGCGTTGCGTGCCGTCACCGTGGCGCCGCTGCTGGTCAACGTGGTGTTCCAGGACTGGCTGACGCTCTGACCGCCGGCGAAGGTCCAGCGGGCCGTCCACCCGGTGATCGCCGTAGCGCCAGCGGTTACCCGCACCTCGCCCTGGAAGCCGCCCTGCCACTGGTTGACGACCGTGTACGTGGCAACACAGCCACCGGCCGGCGGCGGGGTGGTGGGCGGGGGCGTGGTCGGCGGAGGGGTGGTCGGTGGGGGCGTCGTCGGTGGGGGCGTGGTGGGCGGCGGGGTGCCACCGAAGACGCTGGCCTCCCGGGCGGTCTGCCGGATGCCGTTGGCGCCGTTGAAGAGCCGCTGACCCCAACTGGTCAGGTTGGCCGGGTTGAAGGAGGTGGCCAGGTCGAGATATTCCACGCCACCGCCGTTGCCGCTCCACGACCAGCCCAGCCAACCGATCCCGTTCGCCTGGCTGTAGGAGAGGATGGTGTCCTCGTCCGGGTCGCCGTCGGAGTGGTTGAAGCCGAACTCGCCCACCACGACGGGCAGGCCGGCAGCGCGGAAACGGCCCAGGTAGTCGCTGATCTCCGCAGCGGTGTCGAAGACCCCGTACATGTGGATGGAGAAGACGGTGTTGCGCGCCGGGTCGGCGGCGAAGACCGACGCGGCGTTGTCCCGCATGGTGAACGACCAGTCCTGCCCCCAGTTCGGCGCGTCCACCATGATCGTGTGGGTCAGCCCGCCAGTACGTAGGCGCTTGATCGCGTTGGCGTTGTCGGTGGCCCAGGAGGCGTAGTTCTGGTTGCCGTACGGCTCATTGCCGATGTTGACGATGACGTATCTTTCCTGGCCGGCGAGAACGTCGGCGAGGCTGAGCCAGTAGTCGACGGCCCGGTCGAGGGTGATCGCCCCGCTCTGCTCGCCGTACCCGGTGGTGTCGTGCACCTCCAGCACGCAGATCAGCCGGTTGGCCTTGCACAGCGAGATGACGTTGGCGACGTCGGCGTTGGTGTTGCGGGTCCACCGGTCGCCGCTGGAGAGCACCACCCGCACGGTGTTCGCGCCGAGGGCCTTGACGTCGGCGAACGTGCTGGTCTGCTGCGGGTACCAGGTGTGCGCGTGGTTGACGCCGCGCATGATGAATTCGGCACCGTTGGCGTCGTACAACTTGCCGTTCGCGACGGTGAAACCGGCCGCCGCGTGCGCCGGCTGGCCGAATGCCAGCACGGCGACGAGCAACGCGAGCAGGGCCGCACCGGCGGCGGTGAGTCGAGTCTTCATGGCCTTCCTCAGGGAGGACCCCCGGTGCCCGACAGGGGTGGGACGTGACAGGGGAAGGCGGCTGCAGCCCGGCAGCCGCGCCCCGACTCGTGGCGCGCGGACATCAGCGTATGGCGATGGCTTGATCGGCGCAACCGGTTCAGTGATCAGGGCCAAGCCCTGGACAGCCGCAACGGCCCACGCGGACGCGGGCCGTCACGGGGCGATCATCCCCACCACAGGATGTGCGCCACACCCCCGGTCTTAACCGGTTAAGAACGACGGTAGGCAGGTCGCCGCCATCCGTCAAGCACTACCGGCGCGAACCGGACGGGAGGGTTGACCACTGCCGACCTGGGTATGCCGGGAACGATCCGTCAGTGAAAGGGGATACCAGGATGGTCAGCGTCGGCTACACCCTGATGAGCGAGCAGGCCGGGCCCAAGGACCTGGTTCACCATGCGGTACGGGCCGAGGCGGCCGGCTTCGACCAACTGGTGATGTCCGATCACTACTCCCCCTGGCTGGACTCGCAGGGCCACTCCCCGTACGCCTGGTCGGTGCTCGGCGCGGTCGCCCATGCCACCTCCCGCGCGCAGCTGATGTCCTTCGTGACCTGCCCGATCCGCCGCTACCACCCGGCCGTGGTCGCGCAGAAGGCCAGCACGATCGGCGCACTCTCGGACGGCCGGTTCACCCTCGGCCTGGGCGCCGGGGAGAACCTGAACGAGCACGTGGTCGGCGGCTGGCCGCACGTGCAGCAACGGCACGAGATGTTCGAGGAGGCACTGCAGATCATCCGGCCGTTGCTCAACGGGGAGACGCTGACCTTCTCCGGCAATCACTTCGACGTGCCCGACGCCTACGTCTGGGATCGCCCCGAGCGGCCGGTGCCGATGGCCGTCGCCGCGTCCGGTCGACAGTCCGCGACGCTGGCCGCCGAGTACGGCAACGGCATCATCTCCACCGAGCCCGACCGGCGCATCATCGAGATGTACGACGACGCCGGGGGCGTCGGCCAGCCCCGCTACGGGCAGGTTGCCATCTGCTACGGCCCCGACGAGGCCGAATGCCGCAAGATCGTGCACGACCAGTTCCGCTGGTTCGGGATGGGTTGGAAGGTCAACGCCGACCTGCCCGGCCCGGAGTCCTTCGCCGCCGCCACCCAGTTCGTCCGCGAAGAGGACGTCGCCGAGGGCATTCCCTGCGGCCCTGACGTGGACGCGCACGTCGAGGCGTTCCGCAAGTTCGTCGACGCCGGTTTCACCCATGTGGCGATCGTCCAGGTCGGTGGCGAGACCCAGCCGATGTTCCTGGACTGGGCGCAGGAGCAGTTGCTGCCCCGGTTGCGGGCGTTGTGACGCCGAGGCCATCGGGCCGCTTCGGTCCGGTCGACCTGCGCCGCGCCCGGCCGCGCCCCGACCGGCCGCCGGACTGACCAGCGAGTGGCTGCTCGTCGACGGACTGCGCACCCACACCCGGCGCAGCGCGGACCCGGGGACCGGGGCGCCGCCCGTGGTGCTGGTGCACGGCCTGGCCGTCTCGCACCGTTACCTCACGCCGTTGGCCGTCGCGCTCGCCACCACCCACCCGGTGTACGTGCCGGACCTGCCCGGGTTCGGGCTGACCGAGCACCCCGAGGGCGCGTACGACGTCCAGAGGCACGCCGAGCACCTGGCCGCGTGGCTGGCCGCGTACCGGCTGCCACCGGTCTGCCTGCTCGGGCACTCCTTCGGCGCGGAGGTGGCCGCCGCGCTCGCCGCGACCCATCCGGACGCGGTACGCGCGCTGGTGTTGGCCGGACCGACCAGCGACCCGGCGGCCCGGTCCCCTCGGGCTCAACTCGGTCGGTTGCTGCTGGACGCGCTGGGCGAGGCACCGTTGCAGGCGCCGATCCTGGGTCGGGACATCTGGAACGCCCGACCCTGGCGGGTCCTCGCGACGCTGTCGCACTCGGTGCACAACACGATCGAGACGGATCTGGTCCGGATCACCGCGCCGACCCTGGTCGTAGCTGGCGAGCGTGACCCGGTCGTACCGGCCCAGTGGCGTGCCCAGGCGGCCCGGCTCGTGCCGGACGCCAACCTCGTGGTCGTTCCCGGTGCCTCGCACAACGTGGCCACGACGGCCCCGACGGCGGTCGCGGACGCGATCCACAAGTTCCTCGCCGCGCATTGCGCACTCACGGACAGGTGACCCTCATGCGCTTCGGCAACACGGAGATCCGCCCGCTCGGCGGTGGCCTCGGCTGCCTCCTGATGATCCTCTTCTCGATCGTGGCCTCGGTGGTGCTCACCGTCCTGTTCAACCTGGTGCTCTGAGGGCCTGCGCCGCCACGGTCAGCGGCGCGGGGCCGGGGCGGCGAGCAGCTTCAGCCGGCGTCCACCTCGATCGCGGCCAGCAGCGGATAGTGGTCCGAGGCCGTGTCCGCCGCTCCGCCACGGAGCACCCGGGATTCCCGCAACCGCTCGGCCACGGCGTGGGTGCCGAGCAGGTAGTCCAGCCGCATACCGGCGAACTCCGCCCCGCCGAACCGGGTGGGAACGGTAAGGCCGGCGGCCTCCGGCGCTCCGACGTTGCAGGACGGCCACAGGTCGACCAGGTCGGCGGCGAGCAGCCGGCCGATCGCGCGAGTGTCCACGGCGCCACCGGAGCGGCGAAGGTGCCGCCGCCGGTAGAGGGCCGGCATCCCGGCCAGCCGCTCGGTGTGGTCGACGGTCGGGTCGAGCGAGTTGAGGTCACCGGTGACGAGGGTCAGCGGTCCCGGGGCACGCCGCACCGCGCGGACCAGCCAGTCGACCTCCATCCGCCGCCGACCCCCGGAGTACGGGTAGAGGTGGGTGCCGAGCACGGTGAACGGGCCGGCGGAGGTCGCCACCACGACGCGGACGGCGGCGTGGTGGAACGGCCGGCGCAGCGTCCCCGCGTCGACGACCTGGTACGGCGGCCGGACCAGCACCGCCACCGGCTGCCCGAAGCAGGACCGGGCCAGGTGGGGCGTCATGCCCAGCCGGCCCGCCACCGCGGCCATCAGCCCGCCGCGGTCGAAGCCACGCAGCTCCTGTAAGGCCAGCACGTCCGGCGCCTGCTCGTCGATGACCTGGACCACCTGATCCAGCCGGTCGGAGCCGCCGCGATCCCGACCGCCGGTGCGGATGTTCCAGGTCATCGCCCGCAGCACGGCGGCGCTCAGTCGGCCCGGCCGGCCCGCGCCAGCTCGTCGTCGAGGGTGTCCACATCCTCCGACTCGATGGCCGGCTGGTTGCCTTCCTCCAGGTCGGCGTTCGGGCGGATGACGAGGTAGAGCAGCCCGATCCAGAGCGCGGAGAGCAGGATCGCGCCCATGAAGTCGGTCGGGTGATGCATCCCCCGGTACATCCGGGAGGTGGCCACCCCGATCGGCATGATCACAGCCAGCGCCACGAAGACCCAACGCCACCACCGATCGGTACGCGGGAACACGATGACGGTGATCGCCAGCCAGACGCAGATCGTGGCCGCGATGTGCCCCGACGGGAACGACGAGGTGGGCATCTGCCCGTCGAGATTCTCCACCGCCGGTCGAGGCCGGTCGACGGCCCGGGCCGAGGCGAGGAAGAGGGTCAGCTCCCCCACCATCGCCAGCGCCACGAAGAGCACCGGCCGCCAGCGCCGCCAGACCGCCAGCACCAGTGGGCAGAACACCAGCGAGATGATCAGGATCGCGTGGGTGTCACCGAACTTGCTCCACCACCAGCTCACCTCCGTCAGCACCTCGGTGTGCCGCTCGGCGAACCAGCGGGGCACCTCCGTGTCGAGGGTGTCGAAGAAGGTGCCCTTGGCGTGGTAGCTGACGTACGTGCCGAAGCCGTACAGCGCCCCGAACACGAGCACCCAACCGACCAGCAGCTCGGCCACCGCCGAGCGAGGGTGGGCCAGCACGTGCTCCTCCGCCGGGGCGGGAGCGATGTCGTGCCCGGCCTCCGGCTCCAGGCCCTCGGTCAGCGGCGGCACCGTGCGCCCCCGCTCGCGGCGCCACAGCCGGAAGGCGTACGCGGTGACGCCCAGCCAGGCCGCGCCGAGCAGCCAGCCGGCCAGCACGTCCGAGAGGTAGTGCACACCCAACGCGATCCGGGTCAGACCGACCAGCGCCACCAGCACGCCGACGCCGACGATCGCCGGCTTGCGCCAGCGGGGCGTCATGGCCGGCAGGAACACCAGCAGCAGAGCCCCGTACGCGACGAACGAGCCCAGCGCGTGCCCGCTCGGGAAGCTGTTCCCCGGGGCGCTGGCGATCGGCACGTCCACGACCGGGCGGAGCCGGCCGACCAGCGTCTTCAGCGACGGATCGAGGATCAGGCCACCGACGCCGGTGATGATCAGGTAGACGGCCAGCCGTGGTTGTCTCCGAATCAGCAGCCCGACCACGGCGATGCTGACCAACCAGATGAGGATCGGGCGGCCGCCCAGGTCGGTCACCGCCTGCAGGACGGTGACCAGTGCGTGGTGTGGGGCGACGAGCCCGTTGAACCACTCGGCGCCCGCGTGGTCGACGTCCTGTAGTGGGCTCCACCGCACCCGGACGAGCAGCAACAACAGCCCGAAGGCCACCCCGGCGCCGGTGACGGCCACCAGACCGGCGATGCTCCGCTCGGCGAAATGACCGATCGGACGTCGCGCCACCTCTTTGACCGCGGTCACCCCGCACCTCCCTTGTCCGTCTGGGCAGGCGCTTTACCCGATCCGCGTCCGTCGTACACGCCGGTGCCGCTAGAGCGCCGTCATGTCCCCGGTGTCGAGCAGTTCGGCGCGGTCATTGTCGGGCTCCCACAGATCCGGTTGGGCCGGCTCCTCCACACCGATCCGCAGGGCCTCCAACTGGGCGGCGAAGGCCAGCCCACCGAAGAGCGCCATCCCGGTCAGGTTGGCCCAGAGCAGCAGCGCCATCATGCCGGTCAACGCGCCGTAGGTCTGCCCGAAGCCGTCACTGAACCGCACGTACGCGGCGAGCAGCAGGCTGGCCAGCCACCACAGGGCCGTGGCGATGCCCGCGCCGAACAGAAGCCAGGACAGGCCGGGCTGGTTGCGGCGCGGCGCGTGCCGGAACAGCACGGCGACGGCGAGGACGGTCAGCCCGAGGCTCAGGGGGAAGCGGACCACGTCCCAGATGCCGTTGGCCACCGCGCCCCACTCGTAGTGTCGGCGCACCGAGTCACCCATCGCGCCGCCGCCGACCAGGATCAGAAAGCCGGCGAGCGCGGGCAGGCCGGCGGTGACGGCCAGCACGGCGGCACGGAGGTATTTGCGCAGCACGGGGCGGTCCCGCTCGACACCGTAGATGCGGTTGGCGCCCCGCTCGATCTGGGCCATGGTGGTGGTCAGCGCGAACAGGCCGGTGAGCAGACCGAGGGTGAGTGCCAGCTCCCCGGCATCCTCGACGCGGTCGCCCTCACCCAGCAGTTCGGCGACCATCTGCGCGCTCTGCCCCGGGGTGAGTGCCAGGACGGTGTCGGCGACTACCTGGCCGCCCTCCTCGACGCCCAGCTCGCTGATCAGGCCGGTGAGGGCGATCAGGAACGGCACCACGGCGAGGCAGAGCTGCAACGCGAAGGCCCTGGAGTGGCTGAACCCGTCGCCGTAGCGGAACCGGATGAAGGCGTCCCGCAGCAGGTGCCAGCCGCCCTGGCGGCGCAGTGTGTGCCAGGCGTCGTCGGCGGACAGCTCCTCGTCGGCCATCAGCCGGGTCTCCGGCACGATCCGCGTGCTACTCACGGCGCGCCTCCTCGATCAGCTGCTCGCCCCGCTCTCCCGCTCCTTGCGCGTCGACGGCCAGGTCGGGGGCGCCCTCGGGTTGGGGGACGCAGAGCCAGAGTGCCTGGGGCCGAATGTCCGCCCGCAGGTGCCGACCCGGGGAGATGAGGTCGCCGTCCAGCTCCCTGGGCTGGGCCCGGTTGCTGGTGACCAGCACGCGGCGGCCCCGGAACACCTCCATCTGCGGCACCTGGCCGCTGCGGCGGATCACCGCCCAGCCGAGCGCGAGCCAGTGCCGCAGGTTGCGCGGGGTGAGCACGGCGACGTCGAGCCAGCCGTCGTCCGGCTCGGCCTCGGTCAGCAGGGTCACGCCGCCTTGGAGCCGGCCGACGTTGGCGATCAGGACCGAGCGGGCCCGGCGGCGCACCGGTGGGCGGTCGTCGATGCGGATCTGCACCCGCATCGGCCGGTCCCGCAGGTGCCGGGCGGCGCCCATGACGTACGCGGGCCAGCCGATGCGGGCCTTGGTGGTCTCCGAGGTGGCGGCCAGCATCTGGGCGTCGAAGCCCATGCCGGCCATCACGGTGAAGTACCGGTCCTCGACGGCGCCGACGTCGAGGAGCCGTCGACCGCGCTCGACGGCGACCTGCAGCCCGGCGGCCAGGTCGGTGGAGAGCCCGAGGTTGGCGGCGAGCAGGTTGCCGGTGCCCTGCGGCAGCACAGCGAGGGCCACGTCGGTGCCGACCAGCGCGCTGACGCAGGACATCACGGTGCCGTCGCCGCCGCAGGCGAAGACCAGGTCGACGCCGGCCTTGACCGCCTGTTCGGTCTGCCCGCGGCCCGGGTCGTCGACGGTGGTTTCGAACCACTGCGGCTCGGGCCAGCCCGCGGCGGTCAGGGCGTCGGTCACGGTGCGGCGCAGGTCGTCGAGATCGTCGACCTTCACCGGGTTGACCACCACGGCGGAGCGCAGCCCGCCGTCGCCGCCCGAGGGCTGCCTGTCCTGTCCAGCATCCACGGCGCCAGTGTGCAGCACCGGTACGGCTTCAGCGACCCGGCGAGCGGCTGGCGTCGGAAGTGCCACAGACAGGTTTCAACGCGAGCGCACCCCGTCAGGCCGCCGCCCGCAGTGCGACCTCCACCCGTCGGCGCAGATCGTCGAGGTCGATGCCGGCTTCGGTGAGCACCAGCGCACCCAGCCCGTGCCCCTCCCGCAGCACCCCGAGCAGGATGTGCTCGGTGCCGATGTGGCGGTGGTGCAGGCGCAGCGCCTCCCGCAGTGACAACTCCAATGCCTTCTTCGACCGGGGCGAGAACGGACCGCCGAGGTACCGCCGCCGCCTGCGACCCCAGCGGCTGCGTGGTGCCGGCACGGCCTCGCGCAGCGCGTCCGGGCCGAAGGACTCCTCGATGCGGGCCACGATCGCGGCCAGGTCGATGCCGATCTCCCGCAGGGCCGCCGCGTCCGCGTCGCCGAGGCCGGCGCCACCGCTGACGGTGTGCCGGCGGACGCGCTCGCGCAGGTCGTCGGCGCGCACGCCGGCGTCGGCGAGCACCCGGCTGGCCAGGCCGGCGTCGTCATCGAGCAGGGCGAGCAGCAGGTGCTCGGTGCCGACCGGCCGTTGGCCCTCGGCCCGAGCCTCCTCCAGCGCCCGTCGCACCACGCCGCGCGCCCGGTCGGTGAACCGTTCGAACATCACGCCTCCCAGGATGAATTGACCGCCGGTCGCCCAGCGTGCTTCTTGTGCACCGCCTGCCGGCTGACCTCGAGCGCGTCGGCGATCTCCTGCCAGGACCAGCCCTGTCGACGGGCGTTGTCCACCTGGACCACCTCGAGCCGCTCGAGCAGCCGGCGCAGCGCGCGGACGGCGCGCAGCCCGACCCGGGGGTCGGTGCTGCCGGCTGCCGCCGCGAGTTCTGTCGCCTGACTCATGCCGTCAACATACGTTGACAGTGCAACCCGTGTCAACCCCAGTTGACGCGCCCCTGGTCAGTAGTAGTCGTCGATCGGCTGGCGCGCCGCATCGAACAGCGCCGGCCCCTCGTAGCGCACCGGGAGCAGCGGCGGGGTGGCCGGCTTGACCTCCTCGAACTGTTCGCTCGACAGGGCGTACACCACCCGGCCGAGCCCGGACCGGTCGATCGCGGTCGCGCACATCGGGCAGGGCTGGCAACTGGTGAACATGGTGGTGCCGGCGGCCACCTCGGGAGCGAGTTCCCGAGCGGCCCAGCGGGCCAGCTTCAACTCCGGATGGGCGGTGATGTCCGAGTCGGAGACAACCGTGTTGTGGTCCTCGATCAGAACGGTGCCGTCCGCATCGACCAGCAACGAGGCGAACGGGCGTTCGCCGGACGCCCCGGCCTGGCTGGCGAGCACCACGGCGCGGCGGAGGAACTTCTCGTCGTCGGGGGTCATCGGTCCTCCTGGGAGCTGTGGTACGCGGCCACGGCGGCGAGTGTCCGCCAGGCGCGTTCGGGCTGGCGGATCTCGGTCAGGTCGCCGTTGAACGGGTCGAGCACCACCGTCTCCGCCCCGAGCAGACGGATCTGGTCGATGTCGGCGATGATCTGGTCGATGGTGCCGACACCGGCCAGCCGGTCCGGGGCGGTGACCGGTTCGGCTGCCTCCCGCAGCGCGATGCGCGGCATCAACGCGGGCACCGGACGAGCCAGTTCGTCGGCGATGGCCCTCAGCCGCCCGGCGGCCTCGGCCAGCCATCCGGGCGTGAACCGCAACGGGTGCCAGGCGTCACCGAGCAGTACCGCCCGGCGCATACCGGCGTCACTGTTGCCACCGACCCAGATCGGGATCGCACCCGTGTCGTAGTCGTCGGTGTCCTTCCATGCCTCGCGCATGGCGTGCAGGTACTCGTCGGTCAGCGCGCCGCGCCGCCGGAACGGCACGCCGAGCGCCTCGAACTCCTGCCGGGCCCAGCCGACCCCGACGCCGAGGACGAGCCGGCCGCCGCTGAGCCGGTTGAGGTTCGCCGCCATCCGGGCGGTGAGCAGCGGGTGCCGGTACGGGACGATGAGCACGGTCGTGCCCAGCCGGACCCGGCGGGTCACCCCGGCCAGCCAGGACAGCGTGGTGAACGGCTCGTAGAAGGGCGCCGGATACTGCTCGGCCACGTCCGGGGTCACCGCGATGTGGTCGGAGACCATCAGCAGGTCGAAGCCGAGACCCTCGACCGTCTGCGCCCACTGTCGCAGCAGGTCGGGGTCGGTACCCGGGGCGAAGTTCGGAACGTTCACGCCAATCTGCACGAGCCCTACGCTAGCCAGCGTGGACCGGGTGTGTGAACACCGTGATCCCTGCCTTCGTTGACCTTTGCCGTGGATCCGTCGGTAGATTGGCCCGATGGCCGAGAGTGCAGCGCCACCCTGCCCTATCGCGGCCCGCGCCTGACACAGGCCCTAGACGCCGACGGCCGCTCGTGGTGCCGACAAACCACTCGACACCCTCTGCTTCGACCGAATGAGGAGCGGGACGCACGCCGCTCCGATGAGACCCATCGCAATCGCGGTGTTGGCCATCCATCGCATGGATTCATCGGCGTTGGAGAAGCCGACGAGTATCCCGATGTTGATGCCCCAGTGCAGGACGGTGGACACGAGGACACGAGCCCACCATGGGCGTCCGGTCGTGACGGCCGCCGCGGCGACGGACAGCCCGATGGCCGATACGACGAAGACGGAGTAGACCGCGAGCCCGGCGCCTGCCATCGGGAAATGGCCGAGCCCGAACAACAGGCCGGTGATGGCGGCGGCCGACAGCGTCGCCATGCGTGTTTCGAGCATGGGTTGCACGAAGCCCCGCCAGCCGATTTCCTCGCCGGCCGCGCCAAGGAACTGCGCCAGCAGGATCAGGGCCAGTGGCGCGGGAAGCGTCGAGGTGTGCAGCGACTGCCAGCGGTGCGGTTCGGCGATCGCCAGAAGCCAGAGGACCAGGGTGATCATCAGCGACAGCCCGGCGGCGGCACAGAGTGGGGCGAGAACGCCTCGTCTGGTCGTACGCGGGTAGGGAAGGCGGCCTCGCCAGATGGCGTACGCGACGAGGGCGCCGACGGCGGTGGAGAACTGGGCGAGCACCAGGATGGTCGGATCGAGCCCAGTTACCCCCTGCGCCAGCGCGAACACCGGCGAGGCGGCGGCCGACACCGCGAGGAACGCGACGACAACCGTCGTCACACGGGCCCTACCCGCTCCGGTCGGAGGAGAAGTCTGCGTCATGTGTCCAGCCTCGGACAGGCGGCGGCTGCTTGTACTGGAGCTGGCCCTCCGACTGCGGTGCAGTTTCCTCCACCAAGCAGGCTCAGCTACCAAGCGGGCTCAGCGTTCGTTGAGGTAGGCGAGTACCGCCAGGACCCGTCGGTTGTCGTCGAGACTCGGGTGCAGACCGAGCTTCGTGAACACGTTCGAGATGTGTTTGGTCGTCGCGCTCTCGCTGATGTGCATCTCGGAGCCGATCGCCGTGTTCGAGCGCCCCTGCGCCATGAGGTCGAGGACCTGCCGCTCGCGTCCCGTGAGCGTGCCGACGGGCCCGCCCCGTTCGACCCGGTTGATGAGCGCGCTGATGACCGTGGGGTCGAGGACGGTGCCGCCGGCGGCGACCTGGTCGAGGGCGTCCATGAACTGGCGAGGATGGGACACCCGATCCTTCAACAGGTAGCCGATCCCACCGGCCTGGTCGGCGAGGAGTTCACGCACGTACAACTGCTCGACGTACTGCGAGAACAGTAGGACCGGCAGCGCCGGTCGGACCCGTCGCGCCGCCAGCACGGCGCGCAACCCCTCGTCGGTGTGCGACGGGGGCAGGCGGATGTCGACGATCGCGACGTCGGCCCGCCAGTCGCCGAGCACCCGACTCAGCTCGGGTCCGGTACCCACCTGCTCGACCACCTCATGACCGACGGCCTCGAGCAGGCTGACCAGGCCCACACGCAGCATTATCTGGTCTTCTGCGACGACTACGCGCACGGCACCTCCAACGCGATCTCCGTCGGGCCGCCCACCGGGCTCCGGACGGTGAGAGTGCCGTCGAAGGCGGCCAGCCGTCGGCGCGTACCGTCGAGCCCGCTGCCGGGGACGACCACCGCGCCCCCCTTGCCGTCATCGCGCACCTCGATGCGGAGGTTGCCCTCGTCGATGTCCGCCGTCACCGCGAGGTGAGCCGCGCCGGAATGCTTCGCGGCGTTGGTCAGGAGTTCGCGGGTGGCGAAGTACGCCGCGGCTTCAAGCGACGAGTCCAGACGGACGGGTAGCCGTATCCGCGTGGTCACCGGCAGGGCCGACTCGATGGCCATCGCCTCGATCGCCGCGCCCAGGCCGCGATCGGCGAGGACGGGCGGGTGGATCCCGCGCATGAGGTCGCGCAGCTCACCAAGGGCGTTCGAGGAGTCGTCGCGCGCCTGCCCGATGAGGGCGAGCGCGGCGTTCGTGTCGCTGGCCATGAGCGTCTCGGCGAAGCCCAGCTTCATGCCGATCGCCACGAGTTGGGCCTGAGCGCCGTCGTGCACGTCCCGTTCGAGGCGGCGAAGCTGCGCGGCCGCGTCGTCGCGGACCTCTTCGCGGCTGGCCGAGAGGACGGAGACCCGCGCTTGCAGATCGACCAGGTGGCTGCCGATCAGCACGGACGACCAACGGGCCTGCACCCGCAACCACCAGGGGGCGCTGAGCAGGCCGATGACGACCAGAGCGCAGCCGAGGACGGCCGCGTACGGCACCGTGCTGGCCGTCGTGACCGGGATGAACACGTACCATTCGGTGGGTTCCAGCCGGAGGCCGAGGTAGAGGATCGGCATGGCCACAACCCCGTACAGACCCCAGCCGACGAGCCCGAGGGGTGCGATCATCACGAGCACGGTGCTGGTGAACGGGTCGACGACCGCCCACCGCATCAGGTGCCAGAAGGCGCGGTCGTTGACGAGTCGCCAGCATCGACGCGCCTGGGCGACGAATCCGGACGCGGCGGGGTCCGGCAGGCTCGGCACCGCGACGTCGATGCCGGCAAAACGTTGATCCGTCCGGCCCAGTCGCTCGGCCTGGCGATGCAGGACGCGTACGCAGCCGGGAAAGATCAGCACACCGACACCCAGCGGGATGAGGCAGAAGGCCGTGGCGGCGACGACCGTCATCGCCAGCACCGCGACCAGTTGGCCGGCGAGGATCAGTGACCCGCGCAGCGCCGTCCACCGCCCGACCGGCCGGCCTTCTTCTCCGCCTGACACTGCTTCGCTCTCATGATCAACCTGCACCTCAAGATCATGTCCGACTCGCCCCGGTACGCGGCATCAACTGAATGGCCATGTCGACGTGCACTTTCCCCCACAGCCACCAGGTGGGTGCCGCCGAGAACCCACAACCGGCCCGCAAACGTGACCATCGGACTACCCTCGGTCAGGGATAGCTTGGTCGTGCCGGGCGCGACGCCCGGGAGGTGATATCGATGGCCGTACCCGCCGATGCAGCGGTGCTGGTCGGCCTCGGCTCGGATCTCGACCTTCCGGTCGTCGAACAGGCCGCGCAGGAAGCCGCCGCGCACGGCCGGCCGCTGCACCTGCTGCACACCTTCGACTGGCACGCGGCCTTCGCCGCGGACACCGTCGCAGCTCCCCGTGACGAGGCCGAGAGCCTGATCACCCGAGCCGCCCAACTCGCCCACCAGGTCGAGCCGGAGCTGACCGTGGGCGGCGAGATCGTCGAGAGCGCCACGCTGGCCACTCTCATCCGCCGGTCGGAGGGGGCATTCCTGCTGGCGGTCGGCGACAGCGGGATGGCCGGCAGCGGCCAGTGCGTCCCGGCCGAAACGCTCGCCGTGCAGTTGGCCGCGCGGGCCGGCTGCCCGCTGCTGGTGGTCCGCCGCGAGCCGCCGCCGCAGGGGCCGGTCCTGGTCGGCGTGGACGGCTCGCCCAGCTCGCACCTCGCTCTGCAGTGGGCCGCGGAGTGCGCGGCCCGAAGGGGCGCCCGACTGCTGGCGCTACGCGTCGTGGAGTACGACGAGGACACCGACGCGGTAGCCGAGCAGCTCAGCGAGGCCCTGGCCCGCCACACCAGCCGCGACAACTCGGTGCCGACCGAGTGTCGCGTGGTGCGCGGAGACCCCGGTCAGGTCCTGGTCGACACGTCGCGCGCGGCGCAGGTGGCGCTGGTCGCCGCCCGCGGCGACGAACCGGCACGCGCCATGCTGGGCGCGGTCGCCCAATCCCTGCTCTACCACTCCCCCGCCCCGGTGGTCGTCGTCCGTGGCCTGGCCGAGATGCCGCTGACCGGGTCCGACGCCCGGCCCACGCGGGACCGCCGGCCCTGACCCGGGGCGTTCGCAGCGGCGAAGCTGGAGGCCCCACCCCTACCCGCGAGAGGCAGCATGATGGACACCGCTCTCGACGTGCACCGCGCCCTCACCGACGACGAGCTGCGCCGGCTGGACGCCTACTGGCGCGCGGCGAACTACCTCACCGTCGGGCAGATCTACCTGCTGGACAACCCGCTGCTCCGGGAGCCGCTGACCACCGACGACATCAAGCCTCGGCTGCTCGGGCACTGGGGCACCAGCCCCGGGCTCAATCTGATCTACGCCCACCTCAACCGGGTGATCGTGGCGCGTGACCTCAACGCCATGCTGGTCACCGGCCCCGGCCACGGCGGCCCGGCCATCGTGGCCAACACCTGGCTGGAGGGCACCTGGTCGGAGCGCTACCACGACGTGGCACGCGACGAGGTCGGCATGTCCAAGCTCTTCCGTCAGTTCTCCTTCCCGGGTGGCATCCCCAGCCACGTCGCCGCGGACGTGCCGGGTTCGATCCACGAGGGCGGCGAGCTGGGGTACGCGTTGAGCCACGCCTACGGCGCCGCGTTCGACCACCCGGATCTCGTGGTGGCGTGTGTGGTCGGCGACGGCGAGGCGGAGACCGGGCCGCTGGCCGGGAGCTGGCTCTCCGACGTGTTCCTCAACCCGGCGCGCGACGGCGCGGTGCTGCCCATCCTGCACCTCAACGGTTACAAGATCGCCAGCCCGACGGTGCTGGCCCGGATCCCCGAGGCCGATCTGCTCGATCTCATGCGGGGTTCGGGCTACCAGCCGTACGTGGTGGCCGGCGACAACCCTGCCCAGGTGCACCGCGTCCTCGCCGCGACGATGGACCGCGTGCTGGACGAGATCGCCGAGATCCAGCGACGGGCCCGCTCCGGGGGCATCGTCGAACGTCCCCGCTGGCCGATGATCATTTTGCGGACGCCGAAGGGCTGGACCGGCCCGAGCGAGGTCGACGGCGCCCAGGTGGAGGGCACGTACCGCGCCCACCAGGTGCCGCTGTCGGGGGTCCGCGACAACCCGGCGCACCTGGCCGAGCTGGAGCGGTGGCTGCGCAGCTACCGGCCGGAGGAGCTGTTCGACGCGACCGGCGCGCCGGTGGACGAGGTGCGGACGCTGCCACCGCGCGGTGACCGGCGGATGAGCGCCAACCCGGTCACCAACGGCGGTGTGGTGCTGCGCGACCTGTCCCTGCCGGACTTCCGCGACTACGGCGTGGAGGTCCCCGAACCGGGCGAGCCGATGGCCGGCGCGACCGGGGTGCTCGGGCCGTGGATCCGCGACGTCATCAGCGCCAATCCGGAGACCTTCCGGCTGTTCGGTCCGGACG
This sequence comes from Micromonospora luteifusca, assembly GCF_016907275.1. NCBI lineage: Bacteria > Bacillati > Actinomycetota > Actinomycetes > Micromonosporales > Micromonosporaceae > Micromonospora > Micromonospora luteifusca. Next base: position 4,965,293 of record NZ_JAFBBP010000001.1, on the reverse strand, counting down.
AGATCGCGTCCAACCGGTTGGGTGCCGCGTTCGAGGTGACCGGCCGGGCCTGGGTGGCCGCGACCGTACCGGGCGACGACCACCTCTCCCCCGATGGTCGGGTCATGGAGGTGCTCTCCGAGCACCTGTGCCAGGGCTGGCTGGAGGGCTACCTGTTGACCGGCCGGCACGGCGTGTTCACCAGCTACGAGGCGTTCATCCACATCGTCGACTCGATGCTCAACCAGCACGCCAAGTGGCTGAAGGTGACCCGCGGCATCCCGTGGCGGCAGCCGCTCGCCTCACTGAACTACCTGCTGTCCAGCCACGTCTGGCGTCAGGACCACAACGGCTTCTCCCACCAGGACCCCGGCTTCATCGACCACGTGGTCAACAAGAAGGCCGAGGTGGTGCGGGTCTACCTGCCGCCGGACGCCAACACCCTGCTCGCCACGATGGACCACTGCCTGCGCAGTCGGCACTACATCAACGTGGTGGTGGCCGGTAAGCAGCCGGCGCCGAACTGGCTGACGATGACCGAGGCGATCCAGCACACCCGCCGCGGCCTGGGGATCTGGGAGTGGGCCAGCAACGACGGCGGCAGCGAGCCGGACGTGGTGCTCGCCTGCTGCGGGGACGTGCCCACCCTGGAGGCGCTGGCCGCCGCCGAACTGCTGCACCAGAACCTCCCGGACCTGAAGGTCCGGCTGGTCAACGTGGTCGACCTGATGCGGCTCCAGCCGGACACCGAGCATCCGCACGGCCTGACCGACAACGAGTTCGACACCATCTTCACCGAGGACCGGCAGATCATCTTCGCCTACCACGGCTACCCGTGGCTGATCCACCGACTCACCTACCGCCGCAGCAACCACGAGAACCTGCACGTGCGCGGCTACAAGGAGGAGGGCACCACCACCACCCCGTTCGACATGGTCATGCTCAACGACCTGGATCGGTTCCACCTGGTCATCGACGTCATCGACCGGGTGCCCGGGCTGGCCGCCCGTGCCGCGCACCTGCGCCAGCGGATGGTCGACGCCCGGCAGGCGGCCCGCGACTACACCCGCCAGTACGGCGAGGACGACCCCCAGGTCGCCGAGTGGCGCTGGGTCCGCGAGACCGACCCGACCAACCCCTGAGGAGTACGACGTGCGTGACGCGGAGATCCTGGTCGGCTACGACGGCTCCACCGATGCCTCCGTGGCCGTGGACTGGGCGCTGGAGGAGGCTCGGCACAGCGGCCAACCGGTGCGGCTGGCGTACGTCTTCGAATGGCTGACCGTGGCCGGCTGGGTCGGCCCGGGCGTGGCACCCGGGGTCTGGCCGGACGAGACTGCCCGCCGGCAGGTCGAGGATCTGGTCCGCAGGGCCGCGGCGGACGCCGTCGCCGCACACCCCCGGCTGACGGTCACCGGCGAGGTGTACGACGGGCCACCTGCCCTGGTGTTGCAGGAACGCTCGGCCGAGGCCGGGATGCTGGTGCTCGGCAGTCGAGGCCACGGCGGATTCGGAGGTCTGCTGGTCGGGTCGACGGCGGTGTCGGTCGCCGCGCACGCACACTGCCCGGTCGTTGTGGTCCGGGACGGGGCCGGCAGCGCTCCGGTCGACGCGTCGGCCGGCCCGGTGGCGGTCGGCGTGGACGGCTCGCAACCTTCGCTGGTGGCCCTCGGCTTCGCGGCGGAACGGGCGGCGCAGCGGCAGGTGCCGCTGCGGGTCCTGCACGCCTGGACACCGGGCCCGGGCGGGGCGGCCGGGGCGCCCGACGAGCGGGCCGCGGTGGAGCAGGCGCTGGAACCGTGGCGGCGGACCTTCCCCGATCTGGACGTGACCGTCGACCTGATCCCGACCGGCCCGGCGGCGATGCTGATCGAGGTGAGTCGCGACGCGCGGCTGGTGGTGGTCGGCAGCCGGGGCCGGGGCGGGCTCGCTGGGATGCTGCTCGGCTCGGTCAGCCAGCAGCTCATCCAGCACGCCAACTGCCCGGTCGCGGTGGTCCGGGAACGCTGACCACAGCGCTGGCGGAGGCCGCCGCCGATGCTGCCGGTGGCGCCGACCTGACCTCGGCACCACTGGCCTGCCCGGTCAGACGAGCAGCGCGGCTTCCCGCTCGGCGTCCAGCCCCACCGTCACCCGGGCCGGACGGCCGGCGCGCGGCGGCACCGACCCGACCGAACGCAGCCACTGCCAGGTGTCGGCGACCGTGTCGGCCACCGGCCGGCAGGTCAACCCCGCCGCGTACGCCTTCTCCACCCCGCGCTCCTGCAACCACCGGAACTCGTGGTCGCGCGGAATCCAGATCGGCAGATCGTTCCAGGGGACCACGCCGGCGGCCAGGATCGGCTCCGGGTCGGTCCACCGCAGCCGGGCGTCGGAGCCGGCCACCGCGACGACCGACGCCAGCAGCTCACCCATCGTGGCGTGCCCCGAACGGCTGATGACGTTGAACGCGCCGCCGATCCCTTCGGCGGCCCGGTCGAGCGTCCACCCGGCCAGGTCGCGCACGTCGACGTACTGCACGGGCAGGTCCTCCGGGCCGGGCGCGAGCACGTCGCCACCGCGGGCCACCCGCTGCAGCCACCAGGGCAGCCGGCCGATGTCCTCACCCGGGCCGAGGATCAGCCCGGCGCGGACCAGCAACGCCCGCTCGCCGAAGACCTCCGTCGCCGCCAGCTCACCGCCCATCTTGCACTGCGCGTAGTCCCCCTCGGTGGCGTCGGCAGAGCCATCCACTGTGGTCGCGTCCTCACCGACGTGCGCGGGCACCGGTGGGGCGTACACCGAGCCGCTGGAGATGTAGGCGTAGTGCCCGACCGCCCCGACCAGTGCGCGGGCCGCTTCCCGCACCCCCAGCGGGGCGCCGTCCCAGGTGTCGACCACCAGATCCCACTCGCCGCCCGCCAGAGCCGCCAGACCGTCCGGCTCGGTGCGGTCACCCCGCAACCGGTGTACGCCGGCAGGCACCGTGCCGTGCAGCCCTCGGTTGAACACTGTCACCGACCAGCCACGGCGCACCGCCTCGGTGACCGTCGCGCCACCCACGAAACCCGTACCGCCCAGCACCAGCAATCTCATTCGCTCCACCCTGCCTGCACAGGTCGGCGAATGGCACCTCCGTTCGCCGGCCGCGGATCTGCCCATGGCAGAACCCGTCAGGTGAGAGCGGCACGGTTGCCGCTCGAGCCGCGCGGGTTGATCTAGTCGCAGGCGATGCCCAGGGCCTTCACGTCCGCGCGCAGCTTGCGGAAGACGGCGGTCATCCGCTGGGAGGCCGTCTCCACCTGAGCTGTCGCCTCGCTCGACTTCTGCAGGAGCGTGCTGCTCTGGTTGCGCGCGACCCGGGCGTTCTCGTCGGCGGCTACCGCGTTGTTGTGCGCGATGGTGGCGTTTCGGATGTCGCCCCGACTCTCGTAGTACCGCTGCTGCCGGCCGAACTCCGCGACGTCCTTGTTGTGCTTGTTGTACGACTCCGTGTACAGCTTGGCGTCGTTGACGAACCGCTCGGCCTGGTGTCTCGCATCCTCGTGGTCCTGAACGGCCGACCCCAGGGAGTCCCAGTCGGTCGCGTAGGCCCGCACCGCGGCGGTCACCGCCGGATTGGTGGTCTTCCTGGCAACCACCTGGAGCTGCGCCGCCTGCTGCACCGCGTAGGCGTATACGGGCCCGAGGTCGCTTTCCCGTTCAGGCACCGGTGCCTTGAGGATCCGGAACGCCTCCTCGCAACCTGTGCGGTCGGGATTGGGGTCGCGGTTAAGGCCGGGGTCGGAGGTCGGCGGGATGCGGGGGCGCGCGTCGAGCGGCGTCGGGCTGGCGGTGCCGGACGGGCCGGGGGACAGTTCGCCGAGTGGGTTCCAGCCGAACAATGGCTCCATTGCGAGCACAATCGCGATGACGCCACTGACGATGCCTACCGCTTTGGCCACGCCGTTCAATCCCGAATGGGAGCCCGGCGCCCCGTCACCGCTCACCACCTCACGATAACATCGGTCATCATCGAATCGATTCGCCGAACATCCGCCCGACGTACCGCTCGACCGCCGGATACCCGCCCTGCACCAGCTCGGCGAACGCCTCCCGTTCGCCCAACTGACAGCGGACCACCAGCAACTCATCGCTCATTGGCCCTCCCTCGCCTGTTCAGTCGGCGTGGGAGCCCGGCAGGTTCACGACCCGCCACAGTGAAGACCGGCCTCGGCAGGTGGGGGTCCTCCGTCCAGAATGCAGGAAAGCCGCCTAGGGCATGGGTCAACGGAGCCGCCGATTGCGAACCTGCTTCAATCTGCGTCAGCCTGGGCAATCGAGGCGCTTGACGCATTTGGTGACCATGCGTGCCGGCCGGGTGACACCACGTGCCCGATCGGTGGGCGCGACCGCTACCCGAGGCTGGCTCGACGTCGGCACAACCCGGACGGAGAAGGGGATGACCAGCCCACCACTGTCCCTGCCGCGGCCATCCGCGCGGGCACCCGAGTTCGGCCGGGACGCGCTCATCGTCTGCGAGAACCTGGTGCGGATCTACCAGGCCGGTTCGATCGAGGTGCAGGCACTGCAGGGACTGGACCTGGCCGTGGAGAGTGGTGAACTGGTCGCCGTCGTCGGTGCCTCCGGGTCGGGCAAGTCGACGCTGCTCTCCATCCTGGCCGGCATCGACGCCCCCACCGCCGGCCGGGTCCGGGTCGACAGGTGGAATCTGCTGGCGATGTCCCGCGCGGACCGGGTGAACTACCGGCGGCACACCGTCGGGTTCGTACGGCAGCAGACGGCGAGCAACCTGATCCCTTACCTGACCGCACGGGAGATGGTGGACCTGCCGATGACCGCAGCCCGTACCCCGAAGGAGGAGCGCCGGGAGCGCGCGGCCGAACTGCTGGACAGCCTCGGTGTCGCCGACTGCGCCGATCGGCGCCCCGGGCAACTCTCCGGAGGGCAGCAGATGCGGGTCGCGATCGCGGTGGCGCTGGCCAACCAGCCGCGGGTCCTGCTCGCCGACGAGCCGACCGGCGAGCTGGACGCCGCCACGTCCGCGGAGGTCTTCGGCGTGCTGCGGGACGTCAACCGACGGTACGGCGTCACCGTTGTCGTGGTGACCCACGATCCGGAGGTCAGCGGCCAGGTCGAACGGACCGTCGCGATCCGGGATGGGCGCACCAGCAGCGAGGTGCTGCGCCGCACCACCACCGACGCGAAGGGCGACACGCACATGATCGCCGAGGAGTACGCCGTGATGGACCGGGCCGGGCGGGTCCAGGTGCCCCGCGAGTTCCGCCAGGCGCTGGCGCTGACCCGACGGGTCCGGCTGGCCTTGGAACCCGACCACATCACGCTCCGCGCCGACTCGGGAAGCGGCGAATGAGCAGCGAACCGCTGCTCAGCGTGCGCGGCGTACACCGGCGCTTCCGCACCGGGCCGACCGTCGTACACGCCCTGCACGGCGTGTCGTTCGACGTGGCCGCCGGTGCGATGGTGGCGCTCGTCGGCCGGTCCGGTTCGGGCAAGACCACCCTGCTCAACGTCATCGGCGGCCTGGACCGCCCGGACGCCGGCAGCGTGCACGTCGACGGCACCAACGTCACCGCGCTCGACGAGGATGGCCTGTCCCGGCTGCGGCGCGAGAAGGTGTCGTACGTCTTCCAGAGCTTCGGGTTGATCCCGGTGCTGTCGGCCGCGGAAAACGTCGCGGCCCCGCTGCGGATGGCCCGCGTCGCCCCAAGCGAGCGCGAGCGGCGGGTCGAGTTGCTGCTGGAGCTGATCGGCCTGGCCGACCACGCCCGGCAGCGGCCGGCCGAGCTGTCCGGCGGCCAGCAGCAGCGGGTGGCGATCGCCCGCGCGCTGGCCGCCTCGCCCCGGCTTCTGCTCGCCGACGAGCCCACCGGGCAACTGGACGCCGAGACGGGCCTGTCGGTGATGGCCCTGCTGCGCGGGATTGTGGAATCCGAAGGCGTCACCGTACTGGTGTCGACACACGACGCGGTGATGATGGCCCTGGCCGACCGGGTGATCCGCATCCACGACGGGCACCTCGACGAACAGGCGGCCGGGCAGCCGTACGCGCCCGCGTCGGACGTCGGGTGACGCGTCGATGAGGCTGGCCAGCCGGCGCGCCCGCGCGCAGTGGCCGTTGCTGGCAACCCTCCTCGGGGTCGTCATGATCGGCGCCACCCTGCTGGGCACCTGCACCCTGCTGGTCACCCGCACCGCCGAGCGGGCGCTGGAGGTCGCCATGGCCCGCGCCGACCCCGCCGCCGTCGACGTGACCGTCTACACCGGCACCGTCGAGGGCGAGGACACGACCTCCGTCGCCGCCGACACCCGCACCGTGGTGGCCGCCGCGCTCGCACCGTTCCCGGTGACGACAACCGCGCGGGCGTCGACAGTGCTGCGGGCGCTGCCGCCCGCGCTCGCCAAGGGCACCAGCGTCCCGGCCCAGGCGTACCTGTCGGGGCTGGACGACCTGCCGGCCCGAGCCGAGCTGGTCACCGGGCGCTGGCCACAGCAGCCGGGCGACGCGGTGCTGCTGGAGTCCACCGCACAACTGCTCGGCCTCACCCCCGGTCACCGGGTGCGCCTCGGCGCCGAGCTGGCCCACGCACCCGTCCCGGCCATCGACGTGACCGTCGTCGGTGTGGTGCGCCCGCTCGCAGGGCGCGGCTGGGACCGCGACCCGCTGGCCGCGGCCGGCTCCGCCACCGGTTACCGGGACGGCCGCTTCATGCAGCCGGTCAACGCCTACGGCCCGTTCCTCCTCGACCTCGCCGACCTGGTCACCACCGGCGCCACCGTCGACCGGATGGAGATCACCGCCCATCCGGACCTGTCCCACAACAACCGTCGCGACCTGGCGACCGTGACCGAGGCCGTCCGCAGCGCCGACCGCCGGCTGGCCGGCACCCTCGGCGACCGCGTCCAGCTCGCACGTGTCGCCTCCGACCTACCGGCGACCCTGCGGGCCGCCGATGACCAACGGCACGTCACCGCCGCCGTCGTGCTCGCCATCGCCGTCCTCGGCGGTGTCCTGGCCGCGACGGCACTCATCCTCGCCGGACGGCTGACCGCGGGCATCCGCGCCGACGAGACCGCCCTGCGGTCCGCCCTGGGCACCAGCCGTCGCCAACTCGCCGCCACCGCGACAGCCGAGGCCGGGCTCGTCGCCGCCGTCGCCGCCGCGCTCGCGATACCGGCCTCGTCGGCCCTGCACGCCGGCCTCACCCACCTGCCGCCGCTGGACGGCGCCGGCCTGGCCGTCCGGCCGGCCATCGCCGGTGCCCAGGTCTTCGCGGTTGCCGGCGGTGCGCTGGTGCTCGCCTCCGTACTCACCGTCCTGGCGATCCGGCCCGTCCCGGCAGCCGGCGACCAACGCACCCGCCGCGAACTGCTGGCCCGATCCGGCGCCGACCTGCTGCTCGCGGTCTTCGCCGCCGCCGGATGGTGGCAGTTGCACGCGCAACCCACCGCCGCCAACCCACGCGCTGACGCGGTTCGGGTGCTCGCGCCGGCGCTGCTGCTCACCGCAGGCGCCGCCCTGGCTCTCCGGGTGGTTCTCCCCGCCCTTCGCGGCGCCGACCGGCTGGCGTACCGCGCCCGCGGGCTGGCGCTTCCGCTGGCCGTCTCGGAGACCGCCCGCCGGCCACAAGCGGTCGCCGCCGGGCTGCTCGTCGGACTGGCCTGCGCGGCCGGAACCTTCGGCCTCGCCTTCGACAACACGTGGCACCAGTCGCAGCGCGACCAGGCCGCGCTCTCCGTCGGCACCGACCTGGCACTCACCCTCAGCACGGCGCCGGTGGCCGGAGAGGGCGCCGTCGTCAGCGCGGCCACCGCAGGGGCCGTGAGTCCGGTCCTCGACCGTGGTACCGCCGTCGGTCAGTGGCTCGGCGGCGCCGGCGATGCGCCGCGCCTGGTCGCCGTCGACACCACCCGCGCCGACGCGCTGCTGCGCGGGCGGCTGGACAGCGACCGCGGGTGGGCGGACGTGGGTGCCACGCTGGCGCCACGCACCCCGGCCACCGGCCTCGCCATTCCGACCGGCGCCCCGCTCGTCCTGAGCGGGACCGCCGCTGGCCACACCCCGCTCGCCGTGACGCCCCGGCTGCTGCTGCAGGACACCAGCGGCCTACGCACGTCCTGCACCGGTCCCGCCGTACCGCTCGACGGCCAGGAGTTCCGGCTGCCCGCCTGCGCGACGGCTGACGGGCTGCGCCTCGTCGCGGTCGCCCTGCCGGTCACCGCCGACGCGGTCAGCGGACCCGTCGCCGTGGCCGTCACACTCACCGTGCCCGCCGCCGCGTCGGCGGAGAGGTCCACCGACGGATCAGATTGGACCGCCACGTCCGCGCCGCCGGTCCCGAGCACGTTGAGCGACCTGACCGTCGGGTTGTCCGCCACGCCGACGGGAACCGCGCTGCGGATGGCCGCGACCGTCGACCTCGGCGGCGCCGAGGACGCCGCCCGGACCCTCGTCGCCACCGCCTTCCCGGACCCCGGCCCGGTGCCCGTCGCCGTCTCCGCCCGCTTTGCCAGCGAGGTCGGTGCCAAGCGCGGCAGCCAGCTCAGCGTCACGGTCGGCATCACGCCCGTCCCGATCGTCGTCACCGAGGTCGTGCCGACCGTACCGTCCGCCCCCGGCGCCGTCGCCGTCCTGGCCGACCTGGACACGCTGTCCCGCGCACGCGCCGTCACCGGCGACCTGACGTTCCCGGTCGACGCCTGGTGGGTCGGCCACCCAGCCGGTCGGGATGCCGCCGAGCGGGCCGACGCCCTGCACCTGGGCACCATCGCGACCCGCGAGGCGGAGACCGCCCGCCTCATCGGCGGCCCGCTGCGCGCCGGGCTGCCGGCCGCACTCCGGCTCATCGTCCCGGCCGCGGCCCTGCTGCTGCTCGCCGGCGTCGTCCTGCACGTCACCTGTGATCTACAGGTCCGCGCCGTCGAGGTGGCGCGGCTGCGCGGCCTGGGGATGTCCCGGCGCGGCATCCGGGCCGTGCTGCTCGGCCAGCACGCCGGCATTCTGCTGCCCCTACTCGCGGCGGGCGCGGCCGTCGGCGCGCTCGCCACCCGCCTCGTCGCTCCCCTGCTCGTGCGCTCCGACACCGGCGCCGCGCCCGTCCCGGCCGCCCAGCCACACTGGCCGTGGCCAGCCGAGGCCGCACTCCTCGCCGTACTGCTGGCCGGATGCGTACTGGCGGTCGCCGTTGTGGTCACCGTCCAGGTCCGCCGGGCCGACGCCGCGCACCTACGGGTGGCGCCGTGAACCGGTGGCTGACCCGCCGGTGGCCGGCGCTGCACTGGCCCAGCATCCGCGGCCGTGGCCGTACCGACGCCGGACCTCTGCTGCTCACCGCCGCCGTCATCGCGGCCGTCGCGCTACTCGCCGGGGCCGTGCCGGCGCTGCTCCGCGCCGCCGCCGACAAAGCCGTCCAGGACACGGTCCGCCGCGCCGGCCCCGACTCGAACGTCCTCGTTCACGCCAACTGGGAACGCGACGACGGGCCAACCGGAGGGCGGGTCCGGATGCCCCACCTCGCCGAGGACCTCGACGACTTCCGAGCCCAGGCGACATACGCGCTCGGGCCCGACCTGGACGCCGCGCTGCTCCCGCCCGTCGCCATTGTCAACGGTCCGATCCTCAGCATCACCGACGGCCGCGTGCCGCGTACCTTCCAGTTCACCTACCTGGCCGGTGACCTCGGCGGCCCGGACGTGACCTGGATCGCCGGCAGCCCACCCGGCCCCGCCGTCTCCGACGAGTACGTCGAGATCCCCTACGACGGACCGCTCTGGCCGGTGCAGGTCGGCCTCTCCGAGCCGGAAGCCGCCGCACTCAACCTCGGCCCCGGCGACCGAATCCGGGTCAAGGACGGCCAGGGTCGCGACAAGGACGTCCGGATCAGCGGGATCTACCGACCCGCGGACAGCGCCGACCCAGCCTGGCGACTCGCCCCGGCGCTACTGCGCCCCGTACCCGGCGCCGACGGCGTGGGGACCACCCGGTTCGCCGGCCTGCTGTCGCGCGAGTCGTTACCGGACGCCCGGCTCGCCATCGACGAGGACCAACTGCGGCGCACCGTCCACTTCGCACCCGCTCCCGACGCGCTCACCTGGGACGCCACCGCGGCGCTCGCCAGCCAGGTGGTCAAGCTCAAGGCAACCTCCGGCTCATCAAGCGACCGCGGCCAATCCCTGAAGTGGGAATCGCAGCTGGACACCGCCCTGCGCGTCGCCCGTACGCAAAACAGCGCCGCCTCCGCACAGGCCGCCGTCCTGCTCGCCGGGGTGCTGACCGCCACGGTACTGGTCCTGCTGCTCGCCGCCGAGCTGCTGGTAAGCCGCCGTACCCCGGTGCTGAGCGCCGCCCGGCAGCGTGGGGCGGCGCTACCCGACCTCGGTACGGAACTGATCATCGAGTCCACCGTGGTGTCCCTGTCGGCCGCCGCCGTCGGGCTCGCGTTCGCCCGCGCGGTCGCTCCGGGCGTCTCCTGGACCTGGGCCGTTCCCGTGGTCGTGGCCGGTGCCGTCGCCGGGCCGGCGCTCGGCACCCTCGCCGCCGCCCGCGCCAGCCGCGACCGGCGTCAACCCGCCAACCCGGCCGCTCGGCGCTGGATCCGGGCCACCGGCCAGCTGCGCCGCGCCGCCGTGGAGGCCGCCGTCCTGGTCGCCGCGGTCGCCGCCTTCGTCACACTGCACCAGCGCGGGCTCCTGCCCGTCGCCGTCGACGGCGACGCCGGTGAGCTGACCGGCGACCTGATCCTGCCGATCAGCGCCCTCACTCTGGGCGCGCTGGTCGGCGCGCTCGTCCTGCTCCGGCTACTGCCCCTCGGGGCGCGGTTCGCGCTCGGACAGGCCCTGCGCTCGCGCCGCCCGCTGGCCGTGTTCAGTGCCGCCCAGGCGGCCACAACGGCCGGGCGCGCGCTGCCGCTGCTGGTTCTGGTCAGCACCACGGCGCTCGCGTCGTTCGCGCTCATCCTCGGCACCACCGTCACCCGGGGTCTGACCGACGGCGCGTGGAGCGCCGTCGGCGCCGACGCCCGCCTCGACGTCAGCGCCGACGCCGAGGCGGCCACGCCCGCACTCGCCGAGCGCATCGCCGCCGCACCCGGGGTAGGGCAGGTCGTCGTCGCGCGGGTGACCGACTCGGCACGCGTCTTCACCGAATCGACACTGCTCACCCCACGCCTGGTCATCGTGGACGCCGCCGCGTTCCAACGGCTGCTGGCCACCACTGCGCTGCCCGATGCGCCGGCGCTGGCCCGGCTCACGGCACCCGGGCCTGGCCCCGGGGACGTCCCAGCGCTGGTCCGATCGAGCGACGGCGCTCTGCGGACCGGCACGCGGCTGCAGCTACCCCGGGACGGCGCCCCCAACGGTACGGCGACCGACGACCAGGCCCCCGCGATCCGTCTCGCCGCGGTCGGTACCGCTCCCTCCGTCGGTGGCGCGACCGACGTCGTCATCGTGGACGCCTCGGCTCTGGCCGACGCCGGGCTGCCCGCCGTTCCGAACACCGTCTGGGTGACCGGCCCCGGCGCGGCGCGGGCCGTGTCGAACACCGGCGTCGCCGCCGACGTCGTGCTGCGCGCGGACGTCCTGCGGGCGCAGCGAGTGGCTCCGCTGACCGCAGGGCTAATACGTCTGGCGTGGACGGCCGCCGCGGTGCTGCTGGCGCTGGGGTTGCTCGGCCTCACGCTCGCCGCCGCCGCCGGTGCGTCGGCGCGGTGGCAGACCCTGACCCGGCTGCGGACCCTCGGCCTGCGGCCACGCGACGCCCGCTGGGTCGCCGCCGGAGAGGTGCTGCCGCCGGTCGTGGTCGCCGCGGTGTGCGGCCCGCTACTCGGGGCCCTGCTCGCACGCCTGACGCTCGGCCCGCTCGACCTGCGGCTGCTCACCGGCCAGACCGCCGACCCGACGGCGGTCCTGCCGTGGTGGCTGCTGGGCCTGGTGAGCGTGGCGCTGTTGGCGGCGGCCGCCACGGTCGTACCTGTCGAGTCGGCGCTGCGGCGACGCGACCGGCTGAGCGAGGTACTCCGCGCCGGCGAGTAACCGACTACTGGCAGGGCCGGTGCCCGGCGCTTAGGTGGCGCCCGGCCGAATCGCCTCGGACGCCGTCAAGCCGGGCATGAGCGACGAAGAGCCGCAGGTACCGGGCGACACTCATCGCGCCGCCGATCACGCAAGGTCCGACCACGACCGCCATCGGTTTCGGTTCGCCCCTCCTCAGATGTTCCGCGTCATCTCGACCGGTTGCGCCGCAGCACTCGCCGACGCGTCCGGATAGTCCGTGGAACGGCTGACCTCGGCCCACTGCTGGGCTTCCGCGAGCCGCTTCTCGTCCGACTCCAGCGCAAGCCCGAGGGCGTCGCCGCCGAGCAGCAGCCGACGCGGCGGCTCATTGGAGTTCACCACGTCGATGATCGCCCCGGCCATGCGGGCGGGGTCGCCCGGCTCGTTGCCGGCGTAGTCGGCGAACATGGCCCGCCACTGTCCGACGATCTGCTCATAGTCGGGCTGGATGGTGCCGGACGCCACCGCCGCGCCACCGGCCCAACCGGTACGGATGCCTCCCGGCTCCACGATGGTCACCTTGACGCCGAGCGGGCCCACCTCGTTCGCCAGCACCTCGGAGAAGCCCTCGACCCCGAACTTCGCGGTCTGGTACGCGCCGAGTCCGGGAGTGCCGCCGACGCGGCCGCCGATGGACGAGATCTGCACGAAGTGTCCAGAACGCTGACCTCGCAGGACCGGCAGCGCCGCCCGGGTCACGTTGATGACGCCGTACAGGTTCGTCTCAATCTGCGCCCGGAACTCATCCTCCGGGAAGTCCTCCAACGAATTGCTGGTGGCGTAACCGGCGTTGTTCACGACCACGTCGAGGGAGCCGAAACGCTCCACCGCCGCCGCGACCACGTTCCGGGCGTCGGTAGGTGACGTGACGTCCAGCGCCACGGTCTCCAGCCGCTCCGGGTGCTCCGCCTTCAGATCGGCCAGCGCGTCCGGCCGGCGTGAGGTCACCATGACCTGATCACCCGCAGCCAGCACCGCGGTCGCCAGCGCCTTCCCCAGACCCTGCGAACCACCGGTGATCAACCAAGTCCTTGACATGGCGTACCGCTCCCAACTCCTAGATCGTTTGCCCTCAGTGCGGAGCATTGCCGGCTAAACGCTACACCGATGTTGCAGAAGCGGTCTTCAGCGCCGACGCCTAGTTGCCGATGGTGGTGGTAACCGCCACAGTGATAGGGTTAACGGGACTATGAGAGCTGATGCCGCACGCAATCTGTCGACGGTCCTGCGCACGGGTGCCCGACTGCTGGCCGAGGATCCGAGCACGTCCGTGGCAGCCATCGCCAACGCGGCGGGGGTCGACCGCACCACGGTCCACCGGCGCTTCGCCAGCCGGGAAGCCCTGCTCACCGCCGTGTTCCAGGCGAAACTCGACTCCACCGAACAGGTCCTGAACGAGGCGCGCCTCACGGAGGCGCCGGTGCCGGTCGCACTGCACCGCTACGTGGAGGGCATCATCCCGGTCAGCCGTGAGTGGCCTGTCGACACAGCCCGCCTGATGCAGCAGGACCCGGACGCGCACCAGCGGCGTCAGGGTCAGAGCGAACGACTGACCGACTTCCTCCAACGCGCCGTCGATGAAGGCTTCCTGCGCTCGGACGTGCCCCTGGCCTGGGTGCGGGCGGCCCTCGACCAACTGGTCGCCAGTGCCGCCCATCAGTTCCCCGACCTGACAGCCCCGCACGCGGCCGACATCGTCGTGGACACGTTCGTCAACGGCCTCGGCAGAGGCTGACACAACGAGAACGGCTCGCTACCGGGTTCCGGTAACGAGCCGTTGACCTGCTGGTGGGCGCTACTGGGTTTGAACCAGTGACCTCTTCCGTGTCAGGGAACGATCATGACCGAGAGAGCTGGTGCTTTTTCCCGCTTGACCTGCGCAAACGGTCCGTCATCGTCCACGGTTGTCCGTCGTTGTTCGTGGCCGTAGTCACCCAGTTAGTCACCCAGCCCGAGTGTCAGACGTTGAAGCGGAACTATGAGCCGCTGTACCGCTACCAGCGGGATCAGCCTTCGACGCCTGCTCATGCGGGGTGCCGGGCTGCCATCGTTCGGCACTGCTTGACGACGTTTCACGGTGTCTTGTGCCCCCAGTGTGCCCCGCACTGACAGGAACGAGCGGGCCAACGTTCCGACCTACTCATTACGAGTCAGTCCCGGGGCGCTGGTCAGCCGTTTGGTCGTCCTGTTCGACGTGGGGTCCGCGTCCGCGCTCGTCCGCTGTTGCTCGCCGGTTTGGCTGCTCGCTTGGCTGCTCGGCACTGGCGGAGGTAGTCGGGCACACCGCGCGGCTGACCGGTTCTAGCATGCACTGCATGACGACCGCTGATGTCGATCCGACACCTGCACCGGCTTCTTCCGGCCGGACCTTGGCGCGTGCGCAATTCGCCCTGGCCGCTGTCTACGTCGGCGCCATCGGCGTTGCCCTCAGCCGAGCCGCGTCCTTCTCCGGGTACCTCTACCTGCCTCATCAGGGCGACGAGTACACCGGCAACGCCAACCTCTGGCCGGGCCTCTGGGGACCGGCGGCGCTTGCGATGATCGTCGTCATCGGCGTGGCGCCGTACGTCGCTGCTGCGGCAGCGCTCGTCGCCGTCACCCGGCTCCTGAAGGCCGGGATGCGGACCTTCGTGCACCGGCGAAGCCTGATCGTTAGCACGGTTCTCGCGGCCCTCGTTACCGCCTCCTCCTTGACTCCACCGGTCAAGACGTTGTTCAGCTGGCTTCTCGACTAGACACGTTGGCAACTGGCCGGCCTCATCTCGAACCTGGCTGGCCGCGTCGCCCGCTCCTCGCGCCACTGGCCGCCACGTTGAGCCAGCCGATATTGAGCCGCGACGTCTCGCTTACAAGCTCTGTGCAGGCCGTCCGGACGTGTCTGGCCACGTCCGCGACCTCGGGCGGCCATCCGTACACAGCCGCCGACGGGCGTTCTCGTCCGGCGTGGTTGCTGTCGCCATGGCTGTCAACAGCCTCCCGTCTAGCTTCTTCGCAGAACATTGCGTTGCAAAGGCGGCTCCATGGTTTGGGCGCTTGCCGATAGGTGCCGGCGGGTGGCGTTGGCGTCAAGAACCTTGCTGTCTTGTGCCGGCGATTGTCGGCCGTTGTTGCGCGTCTCGCTGACGTCTTGCTGACGGAGGGCGGGAACGCCGGAGGCAAGAGGTACCCAAACAACTTCGGTCACAGCCACCCCGAAATTCCGCGTACCTCACGGCCGCTGTCATGCTCGAATGATCAGCTGGCACCCGGGTGGGGAACCAGGCTGCCAGGTGGATCACCGTCGGTGGCGCGACAAGGCTTGTCGCGTGGCTCTTATCCAACGACCGCCAGAAAATCCGAGTAGAACATGCCCAGGCCGACCGCCACGCACACGCCGGCAACGATCCAAAACCGGACCACAATATTGACCTCGCTCCATCCGGCCAGCTCGAAGTGGTGGTGCAACGGCACCATTCGGAAGACGCGTCTACCGGTGGTCCGGAACGAGACGATCTGGATCACCCAGGTCGTCGTGATGATGACGAAGAGCCCGCCGATCATGATCGAAAGCAGCGTGGTGCGGGTTACCACCGCGAGCCCGCCGATCAGGCCGCCGAGTCCGAGCGCGCCCACGTCACCCATGAAGATCCGCGCCGGGGACGTGTTCCACCACAGGAAGCCCACGCAGGCGGCGGCCGCCGCCGCCGCGATTATGGCGATCTCCAGGGGATCCCGGACCTGGTAGCAGTAGTCGTTCACGCGGCCGTACGCGTCGTCGGCGCACCAGTGCCGGTACTGCCAGAAGCCGATCAGCGCGTATGCGCCGAGCACCAGGATTGACGCGCCGGTGGCCAGGCCGTCGAGGCCGTCGGTGAGGTTCACGCCGTTCGACATCGCCGTAATCACGAAGACGATGACCATGACCGCGCCGACCTTGCCGACGTCGAGCCAGCTGATGTCGCGGATGAGCGAGATGTGCTCGCTGGCCACGGTCTGGCCGTTGGTGCTCGGCACGTAGAGCGCGGCGATGCCGAAGCCTGCGCTGACAATCGCCTGGCCGAGCAGCTTGCCTTTGGCGGACAGTCCGTCGGAGTTGCGCTGGCGCACCTTGAGGAAGTCGTCGAAGAAGCCAACCGCGCCGCAGAAGACGAACAGGCCGAGCAGCACCAGGGCCGTCATTGTCGGGCCCTCCTGCGCGATCTGCCGCTCAGGCAGGGTGGTCAGGGCGATGTGCCCGGCGACGTAGGCGAAGACGGTCGCCACGATGAAGACGACGCCTCCCATCGTGGGCGTGCCCTTCTTGCCCTGGTTGCTGGCGAGCCCGATGGATCGGATCGGCTGGCCTGCCTTGAGCGCGGTGAAGACGCGAATCGCCACCGGCGTGCCGAACAGGGAGATGATGAACGCGACCGC
Organism: Micromonospora luteifusca; assembly: GCF_016907275.1. Classification (NCBI taxonomy): domain Bacteria; kingdom Bacillati; phylum Actinomycetota; class Actinomycetes; order Micromonosporales; family Micromonosporaceae; genus Micromonospora; species Micromonospora luteifusca. The sequence goes on along the minus strand of NZ_JAFBBP010000001.1, from coordinate 4,948,871 downwards.
AGCCGCGACGATGACCGCCCTCACGGGCGAACCTCCACGCGATCCGGACTTCTCACGGCGTCCCCACCGAGCTTCCAGATCAGCGCCTGACGTCTCGACCTGAGCTGGCGGTGCAGATAGTCCTTAGCGAAGTCATGGATCATGAGGCATGAGCTTGCCATCCGACGGCGAGCGGAGCAGCCCGGGACCTCACAGCGCCGTGGTCCGTGAACTCGCCGACGCGCATCCGACGACTATCTTGCAGGCCAAGCCCGCTTGACCCGCTGGAGGCGTCCGGAGGTGTTGCTTGGGGCCCTGAGCTGCGACTCAGAGCCCCCATATACGACCGTTGCCCAGTCCACGCGTTGAGCCAAGCAAGCGGTCTGAAGCTGACCGGAGCTGAGGCCGCGGCCATCATGGTCGCCGCTGCTGGTCTGCTTCAGTCGATGCGCAGAGAGAACACCAAGCGGTCCAGGCGTTAGAGCGGCAGCGCCAAACTGACGGCGTAATGCCATCCTGTCTGCCGTCGACCCGCCCTCCTGGGGAGCGGGCCGCCGCCCGGCCCGCCACGTCAAGCGGACCCTGACACAGGTTCGGACGCTGGCGGGTCGGGCGGTGGTCTGCTCGGCTCTGCCCGGGTCGATGGCAGGCGGGATGGCCTACCGCTACCACCCACGGACCGTGACCCGCCGACGCAGCCCCGGCCATCCTGGAGCCGGAGCGCCCCCGCCGGAGGCGCAGTACCCGCACCCCGGCGACCGCCGCCAGCTCGCCCACGCGGCCGGCGTGCGCTCCCCTACGCCGCGCGGGCTCTTGGCCGCGCGGCCCGGCCGGCTGCCGTCCCACCACCTCATCGGTCAACTGTCTGTCGTTCGGCGGCGGCCCTCCCGGCTTCCCGCTGTCCGCGCCAGCCGCCGGGCGTCCGGCGTGACGGCCGCAGAGCGACAGCGGCAGCGGCCGGCGCGCGCCCAGGCGGCGGCGCGTGCGGCCCGTCGCGGGCCGCCTTGAAGACGTACAGAAACTTTGGACCAACTCGCCGGCAGCCGGCTGTCCGGTCTCATGACCTGCGTGACAAATCGTTCTCAGGACCTGCGTTACGCGCCGCGAGCGGCCGGCTGAACGGTCCAAGCACGTCAACCCGTCTCGGGCGTCGATCGGCGGCGTCTGCGCTCCCAACGGGTTTGTCGTTCGGCAAAGGCACGTCGCGCATCGGCCAGACTAACCGGCCGCTCGGCATAGGCACGCCGTGCCTCCGTCAGACTGAGCGAACCGTTGGGACCGCCCCGCACCGTGTCAGCGTCTTCGTCATCCTGCCCGTCGTCTTCCCAGCCGCAGGCGAAGCAAATCTGAAACTGGCCTCGCCCCTCAAGCGTCGGATGCCGGCAGCACGGACACGCGTACGTTCCGCTACCCGATTCAGCCACTACAGATCGCAGGTTCAACGCCTCGACGTACTGCTCAAACCATCTGCTCACGAGTTCCTCTGCGGATGATCCCTCCTGCTTGCCGGCATGCTCGTCCATCCCCTGTACCTCTCGTGTCGATCTACTTGAAGTATCGAGCTCAGCGCCGAAAGGCCCTACCTCAGCGATGGGCTGCCACCGCTGCCGCGGGCGAGTACCGTCCACAACTCTGCCGACACGAACCGCCTGAGGCGGACAAGATCGTCTAGCCGGACGTGTCACCTACGTGCCGAGACTGATCTGTCACGGAGGTCCTGAGACCCGACATCTGTCCGGTCTCGGGACCTGCGCGATAGATCGGTATCAGGACCTGTGTGACACTCCCGGTGGCTGGCTGTGCCCGGCAGGCTGGTGGCCGCTGTGGCTGAGTCCGGTTGCTGCTGGGGAAGGAACCTGTTGAGCAAGACCGTTGCGGTGATCCTGGACGACAGTCACTGGCTCTGGGCGTATGACGTCAGCCTCGCAATCCTGGCGGTCGAGGTGCTGCACGTCGCCGAGGCCGCCGATCTGGAAAGCGAACCGTGGTGGGACGACCTCCGCCGCGACCTCAGCATGGCGGTCATCGCACAGGGAAGCCTAGGGCTCGAAGTCCCGGCTGGCTTGACCGACCGGCAGCGCGAACACCTTTTGGAGCTGCTGGCGGTGGCAGCTCAACGACTGAGAGCACGTCGCCACATCACGGCCGAAGAGGCAGCCGAGCACTACGTCGTCGACCAGCAACCGGTGTTCCTGCGCGGCGCATCGTCCGTCGACACAGCCCCCGTCGCTGACCTTGCTGTAGCCGTCATCAATCTCATCCGGGGCGACTTACCACCGCCGCCGCCCGGCAGCACCGCGTGGTTCTACGGAGACGGTCCCCCTCGCGGGCTGTGACCCAAGGCGGGGAGCTTCTCTAGCCGGACCTGTCACCCAGGTCCCGAGACTGATCTGTCACGCAGGTCCTGAGACCCGACATCGCCGGCAGTCGGCTTGGCACGATCTCGACCTGGTCTTCGCGTCATCGGTCGGCACCGAACTCGACGCGGCGAACGTCCGACGCGCCTTTCGGCGGATCACGAAGAGCGCCGGTCTCAACCCGGCCGACTGGACGCCCCGGGAGCTACGGCACAGCTTTGTGTCACTCCTGTCCGATGGCGGGGTCTCGCTCAGCGACATCGCTGACCTGTGCGGCCACTCCGGCACCTCGGTCACCGAGAAGGTCTACCGCCACCAGCTCCGACCCATCCTGCTGACGGGCGCAGCCGCGATGGATCGGATCTTTGGTGAGGACGCCCGTGCTGGGACTTAGTCACCCAGCACGAGCAAGAGGCCACATCCATCGATCGGATGTGGCCTCTGAGCTGGTGGGCGATACTGGGTTTGAACCAGTGACCTCTTCCGTGTCAGGGAAGCGCGCTCCCACTGCGCCAATCGCCCATGGTGACCGCCCGAGGCGGATCGAGAGCGGACGACGGGATTCGAACCCGCGACCCTCACCTTGGCAAGGTGATGCGCTACCAGCTGCGCTACGTCCGCACGTCCCCGACGAACGCCGGCGACAGGTGAACTCTACCCGATGCCAAGATCGCTTGGCGCGGCACCCTGGGGGCGGCGGTTGCACCGGTCGGCACCGGGGTACTGAAGGGCTCGACAGCGCACCACATCCCCTAAGGAGGCTGTCGTGGGTATCGGCACCAGCATCTTCCTGATCGCGCTCGGCGCGATCCTCACCTTCGCCCTGGACGCGAGCGTTGGCGGCATCAACCTCGACGTGGTCGGCTGGATCCTGATGGGAGCCGGCGTACTCGGCCTGATCATGACCACGCTGATCTGGGGTCGCCGCCGCCAGGTGGTCACCACCACTGAGCAGCCGGTGGAATACCGCCAGGTCGAGGAGCGGCGGGACATCGCCCCGCCGCTGTGACACCACCACTGTCCATCGGTGGCGTAACCGGCGCATCACTCGATTCCGAGCCGGCCGCCTTGTTGAAGGCGGCCGGCTCGTCACACCCGCGGGCGGGCACGGCTGCTCAACGAGCTGACCGCACCGGTCAGCACCACCGAACTGGCCCGCCGTACCGAGATGTCGCCCGCCGGGGTCTCCCAACATCTCACCTCGTTGCGCGCGGCCGGTCTGGTGGTGACCCACCGGCGGGGCCGGACGCTGCTCAGTGCCCGCACCGACCTCGCCGAGGCACTGCTCTCCGCGACCGGGTAGGCCGTCGGGCATCGATCGCCTTTTCGCTGGTCAATGGGCCTCCAGGCCCCCGAGTTACGATCAGGGATCATGGAGTCTTCCGACACGGTGCTGGCGGCGCACCGGGCGTATCTGCTCGGTTGGAACATTGGCGTGGCCGGGGAGCCGGACCTCCCGACCTATCGCAGCGACGTGCCGCACGCGACCCTCAACGGCGTGCTTCGCGTGGCGGGGCGCACACCGCAGGACGCGCTCGCCGAGGCCCGGCAGCGACTCCACGGCGTACCCCGGGTCTGGTGGGTCGGCCCGGACAGCGACCCGGGCACAGCGGACGGCCTGGCCGACCTCGGCGCCGCCGAGGTCGCCCGCCTGCCGATCATGACCGTGACGATCGGCGAGGCGGCCGACGTCCCGGCGCCGGCCGGCCTGGACATCACCGAGACCACCGATCTCGATGCCTTCGTCCCGGCCTACGCCCGAGTGTCCGGAATACCGGCCGACGGCGTGGCGGCGACCATCGAACGGGAGAAGGCGTTCACCGGCGACGGCACCGTGATCCGGCTGGCCGGTCGCCTCGACGACGGCAGGATCGTCGGAACGACAGTCGCCTGGCTCAGCCAGGGCCTGGTCACGCTCTATTTCGTGGGCACGCAACCCGAGCAGCGCCGCCGGGGCATCGGCGCGGCCATGACCAGCGCCGCGCTCAGACTCGCCGCCGAGCGAGGTGCTCAAACGGCCGCCCTCACCTCGTCGCCCATCGGTGAGTCGGTCTACCGCAACCTCGGCTTCCGGCCGGTGGGCGAGTTCCGACTGCTGACCTTCTGAGCCCCCCGGCACGGCAACGACCGTCTGAGGAAACCTTGACTAAGGGGTTCAGACAGCGTTGTCTTTCACGTGGCGCCTGGGGAGGGAGAGCAGTGGTCGAAGACATGTCCCTCGTGTTCTGCGTAACCGCTGACGTGTCGGTGCGCGAGCGGATGGTCCGGCGCCTGGACGGGCTCGGCACACTGGTGATCTGCACCGACCTGGCGGAGTTGCAGGCGATGATCGGTCCGCCCCCGATCGGCGGGCCGGCCCCGCTGCTCAGCCCCGCGGTCGCTCCCGTCGCCGCTCCCGTCGCCGCTCCCGTCCCCGGTCGGATCAGCCTGCGTGACCTGCACATCGATCCGCTTCGTCACCTGGTGACGTGGCGCGGACAACCGCTGACTCTGACCCGACTCGAGCGCAGCCTGCTCACCCAACTCGCCAGCGCACCGGTCGGAGTCTGGACGTACGAGAGGCTCTTCGAGTCGGTCTGGGGCTGCGCGTACCTCGGTGACACGTCGGTCCTGCACTCCGCGGTGAAGCGGTTACGCCGCAAACTGCGCGCCGCCGATGACACCCTGCGCGTGCAGACCGTACGGGGGGTTGGTTACCGGCTCAGCCTGACGTGAAGCCTCGCCCCGGGCTTACGCGGAGGGTTCAGGCCGCCAGAGGGCGCTGCTCGGTGACACCGATCAGGAGCAATCGTTCGGCGAACAGCCACCTTCCGTCGACACGCGTGAACGTGTCGCGGTAGCGAATGGTCATTGCCGTCAGGGTTCGTTCCCCGGCCGCGTTGGTCACCATGTGGGCAATGCAGTAGCTCTCGCCCGTCGCCTGGTCACCGCTCAGCGTCAACACCGTGCTCTGGCCGTTGAAGTGAAAAGTCTGCTCGAAGTCCTGCAACGTCGCCGTTATACCGGATTCGATTTCGTCCCGACCGGTCAGCACCTGGACGGGCTCAGTTGTGCTGGGGTCCGCGGTGTAGACCGCGACCCGGCCGTTCTCCGCGTACAGCGCCGCCTGCGCCTCGAAATCCCTCACGTCTGCGTTACGGGCATAGGCATCGACCAGATCGCGCAGGGCGTAGCGGTCGGCAAACTGCTGAAGAGAAACTTCCGAAGGCATGATTATTCCTTTGCGAATACCCATGGGTTCACGTTCGGCCGGCGAGCCGAACCGTCCAGTGGTTGACGAGACAAATCATCCTCAGGGCGGGTCCGCCGCGTCCAACATCCTTTTCCTGTGCCGACCACAGCATGATCCTGTAACCGCTGCCGACTACCACGAAGTCGGCACCTCACACGGGGCGGCGTGAGGGTGAGGTTAGCGTGTAGACCGCCCTCAGGGCTGCGGGTTGGCCGACCTCGCCACGTACGACTCGTTCTGTGGTTGCTACCTGATCGGCGCGATCCAGTGCCGCGCGGGCCTGAGGAACGCGGGCGCCGCCCAGACGACGAAGGGTGGACAGACGAGCTTCCATGCCTTCGGGCCTACCATGCCGGAAAGTTCGCCCTCGAAGATTCGGGTAGCCGTACCGGAGCGGCGACGGCTCCCGCGGCTCGGGCCTGTTCCAGCAGCCGGGCCACCGCCTCCCTCAGGTGACCGACCGCGTCGGGCAGCCGGGTGTCCATTTTGGACCCGGCAAGCAGGTCGACGACGGTCTTCTTCGCCGCGGCCTGCGCCACCAGATGCGGTGAAGAAGGCGAACAGGTCTCGCCGTCCGGCCTCCTCGACGGACTGTGCCAGCAGTCGCTTCATGATCGCGGCGAGTCGTGAACAAGTACCGCCGTCCGTGGGCGCCTCGACCGAAGCCTGGCCGGGCCACGGTCGCAGGTCAATGAAACAAGTAGCCGTTGAACGCGGCCGCCGAGCACATGGGTGTCTCATCCTGCGCCGGTGGGGGCCGACATCGGACGGCGAGGGGCACGGGTTCGCCGACGAACGGCTCGCGTATCACGAAGCGCGTGAGTGGGGGCGTCAGACGCGATGGCTCATCCGCTCCGATTCCTCGGAGCGCGGGCGATCCGCCTCGGCCCCGACTGCCCCGTTGTCTGCCCGTCGTCATCCATCCGGATTACCTGAGGCTCGCCGAAGCGTGGTCAGCGACGGGACTTCTGACTCCTCCACGCCTCGATCAGGGCGGGGAGTTCGCGCCAGAGGTAGTCGTAGAAGTCGCGCATTTCGGCTAGGCGGCGGCCGGCGATGCTGTCTTCGCCGGTGGTCGCGATGCCCTGCTCGGCGGCCTCGCGCATCGTCTTGACGGTCATGTTCTGGCCGGACATGAGGGTTGCCCAGGCGCCCTCGGGTAGGCGGAAGTGTTCCCGGCGGCTGCCTGGGGCGGGTACGCGTTCGATCAGACCGACGGTGGTAAGCGTCTTCACCGCGGTGGAGACGCTGCCGGAGCTGATCGAGAGGGCTTCGGCGATCTGTCCTGCCGTCATCGTCTCCTGTTCGGTGAACAGCAACGCGGCGAGCACCCGGGCGGTCATCCGTTGCAGGCCGCCCTGGGTGAGGGTCAGGGCAAGCTGCTCCGCGGGGTCACTCAGGGCTGCCATCGAGGTCCTCTCGTCGCTCATCTTGACGAAATACTAACAGCTCCCACTGTTCGCAGATCTCTGAAACCTTGCTACTGTCGAAGGCATGGGAGATGTGATTCGGCTGGAGAAGCTGAGCAAGACGTACGGGAGCCGCCGGGGGTTGGCCGAACTGGACCTGACCGTGGCCGAGGGCGAGGTGTTCGGCTATCTGGGCCCGAATGGCGCCGGGAAGTCGACCACGATCCGGCTGCTGCTGGACCTGATCCGCCCCACCGGCGGCCGGGCGTGGCTGTTCGACCGCGACCCACGCGAGCACGCCGTCGAGGTGCACCGACGCGTCGGCTACCTCGCCGGTGATTTCGTGGTCGACCCCCGCCAAATGGTCGGCGAGTGCCTGGCGTTCCTGGCCGGCCTACGCGGCAGTGTGCCGAAGTCCCGCATCGAGGAGCTGGCCGTCCGCCTGGACCTTGATCTGTCGGTTCGGATCAAGGCCCTGTCCAAGGGAAACCGGCAGAAGGTCGGCCTGGTACAGGCGTTCATGCACCAGCCGGATCTGCTGATCCTCGACGAGCCGACGTCTGGTCTTGATCCGCTGGTCCAGCAGACGTTCCTCGACCTGGTACGCGAGGCGAAGGCCGCCGGGCAGACGGTGTTCATGTCCTCGCACATCATGACCGAGGTCGAGGCGGTCGCCGACCGGGTCGGGATCATCCGCGAGGGCCAACTCGTCGCCCTCGACACCGTCGCCCGGCTCCGCAGCCAGGCCGTCCACCGCTTCGAGATCACGTTCCTTGGTCCGGTCGACCAGGCGGCCATCGCCGCGCTCCCGGAAGTCTCCGACCTGAGCTTCGACGGCGCGACCGCCCGGTTCCAACTCGCCGCGAGCCCCGACGCGTTGATCCAGGTTCTCGCCCAACACAGGGTCGCCGCCCTGCGGGCCAGCGAACCCAACCTCGAAGAGCTGTTCTTCAGCTACTACCAGGCCAGCCCGCAGGCCAAGGAGGCCACCCGTGCCTAGTGTCATGACGAAGTCGCTGTGGGACTCCCGGCGCAGCCTGGCCGGGTTCGCGCTCGGGACCGCCCTGGTCGGCGCCATGTACGCGGGCTTCTACCCGCAGGTCGCCGACGGGGCGATGGGTGAGGCCCTCGAAGGTTTCTCCCCCGCGATGCGGGAGGCGCTGAACATGGAGGATCTGTCCTCTGCCGCCGGGTACCTCGGCTCCAGCGTGTTCGGCATCATCGTGCCGCTGATCGCCGTCATCTACGGCATCGCCACCGGCACCCGCGCCATCGCCGGCGACGAGGAAGCCGGCTACCTCGACCTTCTCCTGGCTCACCCGGTCGCCCGTACCCGGCTGCTGCTGCACCGTTTCCTCGCACTCACCATCGGCGCCTTCGCCCTGGCCGGGCTCGTCTGGCTGGCCATGCTCGCCATCCGCTCCGGCGCCCAGCTCGACACGGTCAGCGTCACCCAGTTCACCGCCCAGTGCCTGGCCCTGGCCCTACTCGCGACGTTCTTCGGCACCGCCGCCATCACCATCGGCGCGGTCACCGGCAGCAAAGCCGCCGCGCTCGCGGGCACCGCCGTCCTGGGGGTTCTTACCTACGCGGCGAACACCTTCGCGACCCAGATCGGCGCCGATGCCGCCCGGTACGTGTCCCCGTTCCACTACTACATCGGCCACGAACCCCTGAGGAACAGCTTCCAGTGGGCGGACCTGGCCATCCTCACCGCAGCCATCGCCCTGTTGGTGTCCATCGCGACCACCTCGTTCAACCGCCGCGACCTCAGCAGTTGACCGCCCTCGCCGGCCCCTCCACCGCCCTCGGTGGACGGGGCCGGCAGGGCAAGCCAGTGTCCCCTCTGCTCGGCCACCGCCAGGTCTGGGAAACGGAGACCGGGTCCGCCATCACCGCGAACGCGAACGCGAACAGCAGAATCGGCCGATTGTTCAGCCAACCGCCCCTACCGCTCGCCCGTGGTCGAGCCGGCGTTGAGGAGTGGACAAGACGGGACCTCCCCGACCCTGGCCCGACCATCAGCGCGCTATCGCAGCACGATCACCTCACGTTCACCTCCCAACGCTGCACACCCGCTCCGGATCGGCGAGGCGTAACTACGCCGTTGTCGGTCAGCATCCGCTCAACGACTACCTCGCGGACGGCGAACAGGTGGAGGCGTGGCAGCAGACCTCGATCGCGGCCGGCCCTTCCACATCAAACGGTGGGAGGGCCGGCCAGTCGCACCGGGCAGCTCAGCCCAGCGATAGGTGGTAGATCGACACGACACCGAGAAAGGCGATTGCGGCAAGGGAGACGGCTGTGTGGTGCAGGCGTCCGGGCAGGCTCCACCAACCTCGGCGCCACGCCGCCACCGTCCCCACGCTGGCGCCCACCGTGGTGACCAACGCCGTGGTCGACAACGCCAGGATTGTGATCACCAGCGGCGACTTGCCGAGCAGGATGCTCTCCTGCAGCCGGTTGCCGTCGGAGAACAGGACGGCGAGGCCGGTGGTGAACGCCGCGACGAGGGCGGCGGTGACCCATGCCGCGAGCCGGGCCGCGCTGCCCCACCGGGTGCTGGCCGGCGAGCGGCGGCGCAGCCGGCGGACCAGCCCGGCGATCGGGTAGTAGAGCAGGGTGACGAGCAGGATCGCCAGCGCGCCGGCCAGGAGGAGTTGGTGCAGGCTGGGAGCCTGCCACCAGGCCAGTCGTTGGTAGGCGACGGTCGGATTGGTGGTATCGAACAGGGCGGTGACCTGTCCATCGCCGTTGACGCGGAAGCCCATCTGATCCGGGCCGCCGCGCTCTTGGAACAACTGCGGCCCGATCGGCGTCCAGTGCTGGGTGGCCTTGTCCGGGTCGGGCGAGAGTGGCCCGTGCGTGGTGAGTGTGTTGTCGGGGCCGGTCTCGACCGAGACCGAGGACATCAGCGCGGCCGCTTTGGTGAGATCCTCCGCGGTGCGGGTGATCCGGTAGTTACCCACGTACTGGTCGAGGTTGCCGGCCGCTCCCGGGGTCTCGCTGGCGACACCAGCAGTCCCACTGGCGGCGGGTTCGCCGGGGGAAATTATATCCACGAACGCGTTGACAAGCTGCTTGTTGGCCCAGAAGGCGCTGCCGTCTACGCCGTCACCGTTGTAGACGACGAAGATGCCGATGCCCTTCTCGGGCAGCAGGGCGGCGTTGCTGTGGAAGCCCGGGACGTCGCCGTCCTTCTCGAGGATGTGCTGCCCGTTGCGGGGGTGTTCTTCCCAGCCGAAGGCCATGCCGGGCAACTGCGGGTCGTGGCTGAACTGTTGCGACTGCATCTGTTGGAGAGCGGCCGAATCGAGCAGGAGTGGCTTCGCCGAGGAGGTACTCGTGCGTAGTTGGTCGCTGAGGAAGCGGCCCATGTCGGTGGCGGTGGACACCACACCGGCGCCGGTTGGCGCCATCGGCCCGTACTGGCCCTGCACCTGCACCTGCCCGTCTCCCTCGGGCCGGTAACCGTGCGCGAGTGTGGCGTTGATGGCGGCGGAGGGCAATTGGTTGGCGGTGGAGCCGGACATACCCAGCGGCTGTAGGACGTGCGTGGTCACGTACTGGTCGAACGGTTCTCCAGAGACGATCTGTACCAGGTAGCCGGCGAGGCTGAAGCCGAAGTTGTCGTACGAAGCGAGGGTGCCCGGCGGGCGGACCCGGTCGGGCTGATGCTCGGCCAGGTATTCGGCCAGCGGCTGCGCGTCGGCCGGGTCGCGGACCGCCGCCCCCACGATCTCGTCGACGAACCCGGAGGTGTGGGTGAGCAGGTGCGCAAGGGTGACCGGCCGGCCGGGGTACGTATCGTCGATTTTGAAGGCCGTGAGGTAGTGGTTGACGTCTGTATTCAGGTCCAGCTTGCCCTGCTTCACCAGTTGCATGACGGCCGTCGTCGTCCACAGTTTCGCGGTCGAGGCAATGAAGAAGCCAGTCGATTCCGGCGACACCGGCTCGCGAGCGTCGACGTCAGCCAGACCGTATCCTCGGGCGAATAGTTGGTGCTGGCCGTCGACGACGACCACAGCAGCCCCGGGAATTTTGTACTTGGCTAGTTGCGCCGGAACCAACTCGTCCAAGAACGCCTCGTAGTCCTTGGCGGGGGGTGCCGCCTGGGCCGCGCCCGGCACTGCCGAGGCCGCGACCACGGTCACGGTCAGCGCTAGCAGCATGCGCGTCAAGCGAGTGAACACTTCGTACTCCTTGCTCAGGTGCTGTTGTCTTCGAGCCAGCCACAGTCAGACGTTATGGCTGACCAGCGCGGGTATCGAGCCGGTCCACCCCCGACCTGGCGTCGGGCTAGCCCTACCGGCGGCAGGCCGACCTACCGCTCCGACTCGGCTCGCGGTAACGCGCGATTCATCTCCGGTGCGGCGGCGAAGTTCCGTTTACTTGCCACTCACCTCTCCTGCGCGCTACCGCCTGCCGGAGCGGACCGGAGGTGCGCCCAGAACACTAAGGGCTGTTTCGTGGCCGCGATCGAAAAGGCGATTGCAGCATCCTGCAACTGCAGGATGCTGACAGTCCGGAACAGGCAGGGGAGGCGCCGGTCTGCTGTTTACGGCGGTAACTTCCAGTGCTCACCGAGTTCGGGAACAGGAGCCGGGGAGTACGCGATATCCGGGCAAGAACCGAGCGTTGGACAAATTCATGGAATCCGCTGAGCGAGCGGCCCGAGTGGTACGAATGCGGCCGGACGCTGTGCTGATCGTCGCGGCCCGGCGGCGGATCAGTCCCGCTCGGGCGCGTCTTGGAGGCCCTGTAGCCAGCCTCGTTCACCGGCGATCACACCAGCCTGGAATCGGCTGCGGGCGCCCAGTGCGGTCATCAGTTCCGCGGTGATGCGGCGTGAGGTGCGCACCGAGATGCCGAGCTTACGGGCGACCACCTCGTCGGTGCGTCCCTGTGCGAGCAGGGACAGCACGGCGCGCTCCTGGCTGGTGAGGCCGGTGGAGTTCCCCTGCGGTGTGGCGCCGAACGGAGTGGCGTCCTCCCAGATGTATTCGAACAGGGCGCACAGGGCGGAGACCAGTCCGGCGCCGCGCAGCAGAAGGGCGCCGGAGGCGGTGTCTTCCGGCTTGCTCGGGACGATCGCCGTCCGGTGATCGAAGATGATCATCCGGAGCGGCAGCGCGGGGGCCAGCCGTACCCGGCCGCCCAGGCCGGCCAGCCAGGCCAGGTAGGCGACGGTCTCAGGGTGGTTGACCACGCTCTGCAGATAGACGGAACGCATATGGACACCGCGCTCCAGGACCTGCTGGTCGAGCGGGGTGCTGGCCTGCCGGTTCGCGGCCGACTGCCCGCCGCCGGTGATGAGTTCCATGAGATCTGAGGTGCAGCTGTGGGTCAGCTCCTCCAGCCTGACGCGGACCAGGTCGACGCCGGGAAGCTCCTCGACCTCGAGCCGGCGCTTGTCCTGAATGGAGCGGGCGTGCTCGGCGATGAGCTCGCTGATCGCGAGCCGTCCCGAGGCGAGTTCCTGCTGGCGCCGGGCCAGTTCGACCTCCTGGCGCGCGAGCAGCGATGCCAGGCTGAATTCGGGGTTCACCAGGAGCAGGCCACCGGCCTGCTGGCCGGAGTGGCGGATGAGCGAAAGCCTGGTCAACTCTTCGAGAGCGTCTTTGACCTTGTCGCCGCTCCAACCCAGGTGTTCGGCGAGTTCGGCAGCGCCCAACTCGGAGCGGCCCAGCATCGCCCGGTACACGTTTTCCGCCGCGTCGCTCATCCCAAGGATCTCCAGCAACGTGGCACCTCCGCTGCGGTCGAGACGCCCAGATCGTCTCCACGATCATGGGTCAGTGCACGAGCCCGGCTGGCCAGGGGGTCGTGAGGAGTTGGGAAATTCACAGACGGGGATGATGGTCTTGATAGTGCTCATCCGACTCTCTCGGCCGGCCTCCCCCGGCGGATACGCCAAACCGCGACTCTGGTGGATGGGAATCCGTCGCTATTCGCAGAGCGCCTTGGTGAGGTGAAGGCGGCCGGCGATTGTCGCTTGGGCGGGTCTAATCGGATCAGCTTGGCTGTTGCAGGGAGTGGACGTACTGATAGGCGTCCTGCGCCACGTCTCGCCATAGTGTGAGTGTGGCCGGGTCGCTTCCGCCGGCTGGGAACGCGACCCACTCCCGCATGGTCCGCGTTCCCGTGGTCACTTCCTCCGCGGTTCCCGCGTCGACGAACTGGCGAGCCCGGTCCTGTGGGAGTTTCACGATGAGTTCACCGTTATGACCGAGGAAGGCGAAGATCTTGCCATCGGTACGGAGCCCGGGGCTGCGGAACATCGTGCCCATGGCGACGTCTGGTTGGTGGGTGAACTCTTCGGCGATCTCGTTCCCGGGGAGAAGGCGTTCGAGTGCTGCCGCGGAGCCGTCAACGACAAGCCCGTTGGCCTCGGCTGTCCGCAGGGTCATCTGTGCCCCCAGTTTGCTCCCAACGTAAGGGGCACAACCAGAACGGCTCGTCACCGGAAGCTTCCGGTAACGAGCCGTTGACCTGCTCTTACTACTGGTGGGCGATACTGGGTTTGAACCAGTGACCTCTTCCGTGTCAAGGAAGCGCGCTCCCACTGCGCCAATCGCCCGTGCTCATTGCCGAGGTGGGGACGGGATTTGAACCCGCGTACACGGCTTTGCAGGCCGTTGCCTCGCCTCTCGGCCACCCCACCGAGGTTGCCCCCGTCATGCGTGGCGGCAGCTCCGAGCGGACGACGGGATTCGAACCCGCGACCCTCACCTTGGCAAGGTGATGCGCTACCAGCTGCGCTACGTCCGCACGCCCCCCGGACGTTCCCGGGTGACGGATGAGAACTTTAGCCGAGCCGGTGAACTACTGCCAACTCGGGGTCGCCGCCGGCGCGTCCCACCCGCACCGGCGTGGAGCCGGAAGCAGCGTGCGTGGAGCGGCCCACCACCACCGGCCAGCTTCCTAGGGGGCTGGCCTGGGACCCTCGTCGGCCACCGACCGTCACACTCCGGCATCGCCGGGCCATCATCGCCACCACCACGCCACAGGCCAGTCGGCGGACGTCCTCGCAGGCCAACCAGCCGCTTCGGACCTCGACGAACACTCTCAGAAGAACGACCGACGACGCCTTCCCGAAGTGTCCGGCTTCCGACTGTCGCATCGCGGATCGGACGGTGGTGGTAACTGTTCGTGTTCACTCGGATGGGCTACGGTAACCGTCGTGACGAGACGTGCGGCCGAGATCCGCCTGGATGCCCTGCTGCGCACCGCCTGCGACGTGATCGCGGAGCGGGGTCTGGCCAACACCCGGACGGCGGACGTGGCGCAGGCCGCCGGGGTGAGTCAAGCATTGGTTTTCTACCACTTCGCCACCAAGGAACGGTTGCTCGCGCAGGCTTTCGCGTACGCGGTCGAGCAGGATCTGGCCCGGCTGGACGCGGTGACCCGCTCCTCCGCCCCACCGCTGACCAAGCTCCGGCGGATCCTCAAGCTCTACACCCCGGCCGGGCGGGCAACCTCCTGGTCCATGTGGATCGACGGCTGGTCCGAGTCGTTGCGTACCCCGGAACTGGAGAAGGTCTCCCGACGGCTCGACCTGCGCTGGCGGCAGGACCTGGCCGCGGTGATCTCCGCCGGGGTGGCCGACGGCACCTTCCAGTGCGCCGACCCGGACGGCGCCGCCTGGCGGATCAGCGCGGTGATGGACGGCCTTGCCGTGCAGCTCGCCGTGCACGACCGGGTGATCTCCCGCCGCCAGTTCGGCGAGTGGGTCCGCCTGGTCGCGGCCCGGGAGCTCGGCCTGGACCAGGCCGAGCTGGACTGAGCCGGGCGGCCCGGCGCTGATCTCGCCCCACCAGGCCCGGGAAAACGGCTCGGCCTGCCGCGCGGACCGGAACAATCGGCAGCATGGATCTGCTGGAGGCGTACCGCCGGAGCCTGGCCGAGTTCATCGACCGGGTGGATCAGGTCGCGCCCGGCCAGTGGTCCGACCCGACACCCTGCACGGATTGGGACGTACGCACTCTGGTCAACCACGTGGTGAGCGAGGACCGGTGGAGCGTCCCGCTGCTCGCCGGCCGGACCATCGACGAGGTCGGCGACCGGCTCGACGGTGACCAGCTCGGCACCGACCCGATCTCGATGGCGCGGGAGGCGGCCGCGCAGGCAGAGATCGCCGCCACCCACCCCGGCACCATCGACCGCACCGTGCAGCTCTCCAGCGGCGAGACCCCGGCGACGGAATACCTCAAGCAACTCCTCGCCGAGCATCTCATCCACGGCTGGGACGTGGCGGTGGCGATCGGGGCGCAGCCGCGTTTCGATCCGAGCGTGGTGCACGCCGCCGCCGGATGGTTCGCCGGCCAGATCGACAACTACCGGCGCAACAACCTCGTCCGGACCGGGGTGCGGGTGCCCGACGACGCAGACGAGCAGGATCACCTGCTGGCCGCCTTCGGCCGCGACCCGAACTGGGCGCCGGGCGTCTGACCACGGCGGTGGACGTTGGTCCGCCCCCGGCCGCGGCCGTGATGGGCCAGCACGCGACGGTCCCTCACCCGGCACCGCGGCGGTGGCACCTGTGCGCCCCCACCATCGCCGCGCCGCTGCCGGGCCGGCCGTAGCGCCCAGGTCGACCACCTCCAGCGGGGCGAAGCCCACCACCGCCTGAAGCACCCGAGCGCGGACGCGGAACCGGCTGGCCTCCAGCCGCCCGGCCGGTCGTCGCCGAGCAGCAGGTCGATCACCGGGCTCAGACCAGAGACGACGGTCATGATCCAGCCAACTTATCTCGATCTGTTGGCGCATCGGCGGCCCTGGACCTTGCCGCCACCACGATCGACTGATATCCACAGATGCACATGCGTTACCGCGCAATGACGGCCGGCGACCGTCGGCCATCCCGCTCCCACGAGGAGGTCCCGTGCCACAACCGGAATGGTCACCCCCGATGAGCCGGCGTCGACGCCGGCTCATCGCCGTCCTGGCGACGACGGCGACGGTCGCCGCGCTGCTCCCCACCAGCGCGAGCACCGCCGCCCCCGCAGGCAGCACACCGTCCGCCGAGCGCCGGTCCGGACCGTTCGCCGAGGGGCACGAACCGGCCGACGTCGACAACCGCACCGGTACGGCGGCACCCGACACCCGTCAGCGCGGCCTGGCCCGGGCCGCCGATCCCGACGTCCGGTGGAACCGGCTCGGCACCCCGCAGGCGCTCGGCCCCGGCCGCACCCCGCTGGCCAGCGGGCTCTCCGCCGACCCGGAGGTCGCGGCCCGCGCCTACCTGATCGCCAACCGCGACCTGTTCGGGATGGACGCGGCCACGGTGGCCAACATGGAACGGGTGCTGGTCCGGGCGATCGGCAGCGGGGCTGTCGTCACCCTCCGGCAACGCTTCGGCGATCTACCCGCCGGGCCGGACGGCCTCGTCACCATCGCGGTCGCCAACGGCGCGGTGCTCTCGGTCAACTCCTCGCTGGCCCGGAACACCGGCGCCCCGGCACCGGCCACCCGCACCGCCGAGCAGGCGTACGCCGCCGCGCTCGCCGACGCGAAGCTGACCGCGAGCGCGGTGGCCAGCCACACCGTGCGAACCGTGGCGGTACCCACCCCGCTGGACGGGCCTCGGGCCGCCTACGAGGTGACCATGATCGGTGCGGACACCGACCAGCCGGCCGCGTTCACCAGCTACGTCGACGGCATCACCGGTCACGTGCTGGTCCGGGAGGACCTCGTCGACTTCGACTCCGACAACCCGAGCTGGGCGGTCTTCCCGGCCACCCCGCCCCGCGACCTCGGCCCCGGGCAGGACCCCCGGGTGCGCTGGTGCGGCGACCCGTCGCCCGGCTGCCAGGCCGCCTTCCGTGACCCGGCCACCGGCCAACCGTGGGATGTCGACGCGGCCACCGGCACGCCAACCTTCACCTCGCGCGGCAACTCGGCCAACACGGTGCTCTCCTGGGGTTCGGGCACCCCGATCGTCCCGGCCACCACCAGCCCGGAACGCCGCTACGATTACCCCTTCACCGACCAGTGGCACCAGGCCCGCTGCAACCCGGGGGTGTTCACCTCCGCCCAACGCAACGACGCGGACGCGTCGATCGCCAACCTCTTCGCCATGCACAACCGGCTGCACGACTGGTCGTACCAGTTGGGCTTCACGGAGTCGGCGTGGAACCTCCAGGCGGTCAACCTCACCCCCGACGGGCTGGGCGGTGACGCCGAGCAGGGCCGCGCCCAGCAGGGCGCGCTGACCGGCAACCGGAACAACGCCAACCAGGGCACCGGGCGCGACGGGCAGCCGCCAACCACCAACATGTACCTGTGGCAGCCGCTGGCCGGCGGGCCGTACCCGCCGTGCGTGGACGGCGACTACGACATGACGGTGATCGGCCACGAATACACCCACGCGATCACCAACCGGATGATCGCCGGCCCGGACAGCGGGATCGGCGGCCACCAGGGCGGGTCGATGGGTGAGTCCTGGGGTGACCTGCTCGCCGCCGAATACCTCTTCCAGCACGGGTTGCGCGCACCGGGCGAGACGCCCTTCGTCACCGGGGGCTACGTCACCGGCAACCTGGTCAGCGGCATCCGCAACTACGACCTGAGCCGCAGCCCCCTCAACTACTCCGACATCGGCTACAACACCGGCGGGCCGGCCGTGCACGCCGACGGGGAGATCTGGGGTGCCACCAACTTCCGGGTCCGCTCCGCACTCGTCAAGCGGTACGGCCTCGGCACCCCACAGCGACAGCTCGAATGCGCGCAGGGGAAGGTCGCCGCCGACAAGTGCCCCGGCAACCGGCGCTGGTCGCAACTGGTCTTCGACTCGTTCCTGCTCCAGGCCGCCAGCCAGGTCAGCATGCTCGACATGCGGGACAACATGCTCACCGCCGACCTGCTCCGCTTCGGCGGTGCCAACCAGGACCTGATCTGGGCCGAGTTCGCCCGCTCCGGGATGGGCCGGGACGCCGTCACCAACGGTGCCGGTGACACCGACCCGACGCCGAGCTTCGCCTCCCCAGGCGGTGGCAACGCGACGTTCACCCTGCGCCCGCGCGGGGACAGCGCCGACGCGCCCATCCGGGTCTACGTCGGGGCGTACGAGGCGCGGGCCGTGCCGGTGGCCGACACCGACCCGGCGACACCGATCCCGGACACCGTGGAGCTGGTGGCCGGCACGTACGACCTGCTCGCTGTGGCCCCCGGTTTCGGGCACCAGCGGCTCAGCGTGAGCGCCAAGGCCGGCCAGAACGGGTACGTGGACCTGCGGATGAGCCGCAACCTCGCGTCCACCGCGTCCGGTGCCACGATCAGCGGCGACGGGGTCAACCTGGACCGGATCGTCGACGACACCGAGTCGACGAACTGGGCCTCCCTGGACGGGGTCGCCGGTCGGCAGCTCACCGTGGCGCTGCCCGGGGACGCCGCACAGGTGGTCAAACGGGTGAACGTCAGCGCGATGCTGCGCCCGGCGATCGCCGGCGACGCCGACACCGGCAGTCAGAACGCGCTCAGTGCGTTGCGCTCGTTCGCCGTGTCCGCCTGCAACGCGACGACCACCGACTGCGCGGACCCGGCACGCTGGCAACGGATCTACACCAGCGCGGGTGACGCGTTCCCGGGTGGGGCGTACCGGGCCTACAGCCGGGACATCAACCTCCGGACGTTCGCGGTGCCCACCACCCTCGCCACCCACCTGCGACTGGAGGTGCTGGCGAGCCAGTGCACCGGCGGTCCGCAGTACGCGGGCGAGCAGGACGACGACCCGGCCACGACGACGGACTGCGCGACCGCCAGCCCGGCCCGGAACCAGGTCAGGATCGCCGAGTTCCAGGCGTTCTCCAAGTGACACCGTGAGGGCCGGCGGGATGTCCGCCGGCCCTCACGGCCCGGGTCAGCGGCGGGCCGGTCGCCAACGGTCGGCCGGGGCCGGCCGCTCCCAGCGCCGGTCCACGGGTGGGTCTTCGGCATCCTCGCCCGAGGCTCTGGTCAGGTGCCGTAGCCGCAGCAGCAACCCCATCCCGAGCGAGAGCAGCAGCCCGCCGAGCAGGAACGCGGCCTGCACCACGCCGAACCCTCCGGACTGCGAGACCGGGCGGCCGGCCGGCGGCGCGGCGTCGGCCGGGTAGTCCCCCACCGGCTCCACCCCGGACGTGTCCTCCTCGGCCGGCGCGCTCGCCGGGTCGCTGGGCTGCGGCGAGATGGCGGTCGGCTTCGGCGTACCGGTCGGGGTGCCGCCCACACCCACCACCGAGCGAGTGGCCGTCTGCCGGGCCAGCAGACGCGCGTCGGCGTCGTACGCCTCGGCGGCGAGGGTGACGCGACCCTGGGCGACGTCCTCGTCGAAGGCCACCCGGTAGCGTGCCGTGACCGTGCGGCCCGGGCAGAGCGTGCCCGGGTCGAGCTGCCGGTCGGTCAGCCGGGCCACGTTGCCCTCGCTCCGGACGTCCAGGGGGAAGTCCCCGGTCTCCTCCACCCGATCCATCTTCACCTGGTCGAGTCGGATGCCCTGAACGGTGAGCACCATCGACCACCGCACCTTCACGCAGCCGCCGCGCCGGTCGGTCCGGGAGACGACGGCGGACACCGTGCGCACCTGCTCACCGGCGGTGAACCGGGCCGGCAGCCCACTCAGCTCGGTGGTGAACGCCGCCTGTGCCGGAGCGGCCAGGGCCAACCCCAGCCCGCTCAGGCAGGCCAGCACCACCCCCGCCCTCAGCGCATACCGCCACACCGTCACCACCGCCGCCCTCGCCTCCGGTCGCCCCCACCTCGCAACGCTAGAAGCGGGGCATCGCCCCGACCAGACGGGTGTGTTCGCACCGGACGGCAAGGACGGGGTGGGTTTTCACCGACGGTGGTGAACCGGTCACCGCTCCCCCGCGACACGCCGGGAGTCGGCCCGCTGGGACAATCGGCGACGTGTCCGAGCTCTCCAGCGCGTTCGTCCGGCTGCACGCCCGGCTGACCCCGGTTCCCTTCGTCCCCGAGGTGCGGCTGCACCAGGCCGACGAGCCGATCGGGCTGTGGGAGCTGACCGAGGGCGAGTTCTCCACCGACCGGCCGCCGCCGTTCTGGGCGTTCGCCTGGGCCGGCGGGCAGGCGCTCGCCCGCTACGTGACCGACCACCCGGAGCTGGTCGCCGGCCGCCGGGTGCTCGACCTCGCCTCCGGCTCCGGCCTGGTGGCCATCGCCGCCGCCCGTGCCGGCGCCGCGTCGGTGCGAGCCGTCGAGGTGGACGAGCTGGCGGTGGCGGCGGTCGCGCTCAACGCCGAGGCCAACGGGGTACGCGTCGACGCCGAACTCGGCGACATCCTCGACTCCGACGCCGGGGACGCCGAGGTGGTGCTCGCCGGCGACGTCTTCTACAGCGACGCGATGGCCCGCCGGGTCCTGCGGTTCCTGCTCCGCGCCACCCGGGCCGGCGCACCGGCGCTGGTCGGCGACCCCGGCCGGGCGTTCCTGCCTCGGGACCGCTTCGACGAGTTGGCGGCGTACGACGTGCCAGTGCCGGAGGCGCTGGAGAGTGTCCGGGTGAAGCGCACCACCGTCTGGCGGCTGCGGGCCGGGCTGCCGGGGGCCTCCGGCTAGCGTGTCCGGGTGCTGTTTCGCAGCTGGGCGCGGGTGACCGACCCCGCATGGCCGGACGTGGCCCGGGTGCCGGACCACGTCGGCGGCACCCACCTGCTCGTCACCCGGCACGCGCTGGTCCGTCAGGTCCTCGCCGACCCGGTCACCTACCGACCGGACAACGCGCTGGACGCGGTGACACCGATGCCGGCGGCCGCGCTGCGGGTGCTCGCCGGACACCGGTTCCGGCTGCCGCCGACCCTGGCGAACAACTCGGGCGCCAGCCATCCCCAGATCCGCGCCATCGTGGCGGACGCCTTGCACCCCGCCCGGGTCGCCGCGCAGCGGCCCTGGCTCACCACGCTGGTCCGAGACCGGGTCGCCCAGATCCGCGCCACCCTCGACGCCGGCACGCCTGTCGACCTGTACGCGGACCTCGCCGCCGACCTGCCGCTGCTGGTGCTGGCCCGACTGGTCGAGCTGCCGGACGCCCCGGTCGGCGCGGTCAAGGAGTTCACCCGCGCCGCGCTGGAGCTGTTCTGGGCACCGCTGGACACCGACCGGCAGGTGGCACTCGCCGCCGAGGTGGGCCGGTTCCACCGCGTGTTGCGCGACTTCGCGGCCACCGGCGGCGGATTGGCCGCCGAGTTGCGCGCGGCCGGGCACCCGCCGGACGTCGTGGTCGGCGCGCTCTTCTTCCTGCTGGTCGCCGGGCAGGAGACCACCTCGCAGTTCCTCACCCTGCTGCTGCACCGGCTGGCCGGCGAGCCCACGGTGCGCGCGGGCCTGCGCACCGGCGAGGTCGCGGTGGCCGATGTCGTGGAGGAGGGGCTACGACTCGAACCGCCCATCGTCACCTGGCGACGGGTGGCCGCGACGGACACCACGCTGGGCGGGACGGCAGTGCCGGCGGGCAGCAGTCTCGTGCTCTGGCTGGGCCGCGCCGGCCGAGACCCCGCGGTCGTCGAGTCGCCCGACGAGTTCCGGCCGGGCCAGCGCGGCTCGCGCCGACACCTGGCGTTCGGGGCGGGCGCGCACCGCTGCGTCGGTGACGTGCTGGCCCGGATGGAGGCCGCCGTGGTGGTTGCCGAGGCCGCGCCGCTGCTGGACGGGGTGACGGTGGTCCGCCCGCCCTGGTGTCCGGACAATCTCACCTTCCGGATGCCCGACGCCTTCGTGATCGCCGCCGCCGGTGCGCGCAGCACCGAGGGGCCGCGATCCTGACCTTGACCCGATATGTTTCCGGGCGTGTTGTCAGCCCCCGTGCGCCGCATCCTCGCGGCGGTAACGCTTCCGGCCATCCTGGCGCTGAGTAGCTGCACAGCCGGCCCCGGCCAGGCGATCCACGCCCGCCAGGTCGCTGCGGGCCAGTCGAACCCGTCGACCCCGCCCTCGACGCCGTCGATCGCCCCGTCCGCGGCGCCGTCGACGCTGCCGTCCGCGACGCCCTCGATCTTGCCGTCCGCGACGGCGAAGCCCGCACCGGGAAGCCTGGAGTGGTACGTGTCCCAGGTGCCGACCTTTCCCGAGCCGCCACCACCGCAACCGGTGCTGCTGCCCCCCACGACCGATACGGCCCCGTTCTGGCACCGCCTGCCGACCGAGCAGAAGGTCGCCTTCATTACCATCGACGACGGTGGCCTGGCCCGCCCGCCCGCAGTGGCCGACTTCATCTGGCGGGCGCACATCCCGGTCACCCTGTTCCTGAACTCACCGGCCGCCGAGGAGCACGACGTCTACTTCCGGCAGATCGAGGTGGCCGGCGGGGTCGTCGAGAGCCACACGATCAACCACAACTCGCTGGCCGGCCGGTCGTACGACTACCAGAAGCGGGAGATCTGCGGGGCGGCGGACAAGCTGGAGACGCTCTTCGGCAAGCGAGCGACCCTGTTCCGCCCACCCTTCGGCAACCACGACGCCACCACGCTGAGGGCCGCGCACGACTGCGGCGCGAAGGCGGTCTTCCACTGGTCCGAGACCGTCCACGAGGGAAAGGTCCGCTACCAGACCCCGGAGAAGGTGGTCCAGCCCGGCGACGTGCTGCTGATGCACTTCCGGCCGGCGCTCATGGACGACCTGCTCGCGGCGTTGAAGGCGATTCACCGGGCCGGGCTCACGCCGGCACTGCTGGAGGACTACGTCCGCTGACCGACCCGGCCGCGACCTGACGAAAGTCAGTACCGGGTGGTGCCGTTCGGGCGCGGTGCGGCAGCGGGCCGCACGCCTAGCGTCAGCGCATGATCACATTACGTGGGTTGACGAAACGGTTCGGGGCGACCGTCGCGGTCGACGCGTTGACCGTCGACATCGCGCCCGGCCGGGTCACCGGCTTCCTCGGCCCCAACGGCGCCGGCAAGTCCACCACCATGCGGATGATCCTCGGGCTGGACCGCCCCACCGCCGGGCAGGCCCTCATCGACGGGCGCGCGTACCGGGAGTTGCGCCGGCCGCTGCACGAGGTCGGCGCGCTGCTCGACGCCCGGGCCATCCACCCGGCCCGGTCCGGCCGAGCGCACCTGCGGGCCATGGCGAACAGCAACGGCATCCCGACCCGCCGGGTCGACGAGGTGTTGGACACCGTCGGGCTGGACGGACGGGCCGCCGCCAAGCCGGGGCGGACGCTCTCGCTCGGCATGGGCCAACGGCTCGGCATCGCCGGCGCGCTGCTCGGCGACCCGCCGGTGCTGATGTTCGACGAGCCGGTGAACGGCCTCGACCCGGACGGGGTGCGCTGGGTGCGGCAGCTGATGCGCTCGCTGGCCGACCAGGGGCGGACGGTCTTCGTCTCCAGCCACCTGATGAGCGAGATGCAGCTCACCGCCGACCAACTCGTGGTGATCGGCCGGGGGCGACTGCTCGCCGACGAGCCGATCGGCGAGGTGATCGCCCGCAGCACGGTCGCGGTCCGGGTCCGCAGCCCGCACCCGGACGGGCTGGCCGCGCTCGCCGCGCGCCTTACGGCCGCCGGGGCGAGCGTCGAGGCGGCCGACCGGAACGAGCTGACCGTCACCGGCACCACTGCCGACCAGGTCGGCGACCTGGCCCACGAGCTGGGGTTACGACTGCACGAGCTGAGTGCACACGCCGCGTCGCTGGAGCAGGCGTTCATGGAGTTGACCGCCGACAGCGTCGAGTACGCCGGCGGTCCGACCGAGGGTGGGCAACGATGAGCACGCAGACCGACGCGGGCACCCGCCCCGCCAGCAAGCCGGCCGCCGGTGCGCCGGCCACCTTCCGGGGGGCGGTGGCCGCCGAGTGGACCAAGCTCTCCTCGGTGCGCAGCACCTGGTGGACGGCGCTGGCCGGGCTGCTGGTGATGGCCGCGAGCGCCGGCCAGCTGGCCATCTACGCCGCCAACGACAACACCAACGACGACCCGACCGACGACCGGGGAATCGTCACCGTCGGCAGCGTGCTGATCGACTCAGTCGAAATGACCCAGTACGTGGTGCTGGCGCTGGGCCTGCTGGCCATCACCGCCGAGTTCACCAGCGGCACCATCCGCACCACGCTGCAGTGCACCCCGTCCCGCGGTCGCGTACTGCTGGCCAAGGCCGCCGTTGCCGGGGCGGTCACCTTCGTCCTCGGCCTGCTGCTCGGCGGCGTCGGCGCCCTGATGGCCCGGCCGGTGCTCGGCGAGTGGGGCAGCGCCCCGGTGGCCGGCACGATCGGCGACATCGTGGCGGTGGCGGCCTACCTGGCGCTGGTCGGCGTGCTCGCGCT
Organism: Micromonospora luteifusca; assembly: GCF_016907275.1. Taxonomy (NCBI): domain Bacteria; kingdom Bacillati; phylum Actinomycetota; class Actinomycetes; order Micromonosporales; family Micromonosporaceae; genus Micromonospora; species Micromonospora luteifusca. The sequence continues at coordinate 4,924,635 of NZ_JAFBBP010000001.1, read as the reverse complement.
GGGTCTCGGTGCCGCGCTGCGCAGTGCGGTGCTCACGCTCACCGTCCTCCTCGCCACCCTGATGATCGTGCCGCTGTCCCTGCAGGAGCCGGACATCGACGTGCTGAACCGGATCGCCGACGTGTTCCCCGGTGTGGCCGGCGGGCACTTCCTGGCCGGCGACACCGAGCCGTACCCGAGCCTGGTCGGGCTGCTCCTGCTGGCCGGGTGGGCCGGTGCCGCGCTGCTGCTGGGCCGGTACGCGCTGCGCCGCCGCGACGCGTAACGGCTCACCGGCTGAGCGGGGACCGCACCGGTCCCCGCTCAGCCGTCGACCAACCCCGCCTCGTACGCGAGGATCGCCGCCTGCACCCGGTTGCGCACGTCCAGCCGGGTGAAGATGCTGGTCAGGTAGCTCTTCACGGTGCCCTCCACCAGGTGCAGCCGGCGGGCGATCTCGGCGTTGGACAGCCCCGCCCCGACCAGGGCGAGCACCTCCCGTTCCCGCTCGGTCAGCCCAGCCGTACGGTCCCGTGCGACGGGCCGGCGGGCCAGCCTTCCGGCACCCAGCTCGAGCACCCGACGGGCCACCTTCGGCGACAGGTACGCCCCACCGTCGGCGACGGCGTGCACACCCGCGATCAGCTCACGCGGGTCGCCGGCCTTGAGCAGGAACCCGTTGGCGCCGTGCCCGAGCGCCCGAGCCACGTGGTCGTCCTCGCCGAACGTGGTCAACATGATCGTCGCGGTCTCCGGCACGACCCGGCGGATCTCGGCGGCGGCGGCCAGCCCGTCCAGCCGTGGCATCCGAATGTCCAGCAGCGCGACCCGAGGTCGGTGCGCACGGACCAGCTCCACCGCCGCGTGTCCGTCGCCGGCCTCGGCGACCACCTCGATGCCGGGATCAGTGGCGAGGATGGCCCGGACACCCGCCCGGATCATCGCCTCGTCGTCGGCCAGGACGACCCGGACCGGCGGTGCCCCGGCCATGTCGGTGTTCACTACGCGATCCACTCCTTGCTGGCCAGCCGGCCATCGTTGAAACAGAGCCGCCAGGTCGGCTGCGCCAGGGGGAAGTTGCCGTCGGTGTAGTACTCGCAGTCGGCCCGGTCGGCGGCGGTGGGGCGTTCCAACTGCCGCCGGGGCAGACCGTTCAACTCCGACCTGGCCGTGCCGAGGCGCATCTGGTCGAACGTGGCCCGGTCCAGCACCGTCCCGGCAGTCGCCACCGGGTAGTAGACGAGGGAGAGCACCAGGGCGAAGCCGGCCGGTGCCACGAGCGCCACGAGGAGACTGCGCCGGACTCGTCGGCGGGCGTCGTTCAGCCGCCGTTCCGCATCCACCGGCCGCTCCACCGGACCCGGCCTGCCGTCGCCGGGCCGCACTGCCAGACCCGCCCCAGGGCCCACCAGCTCGATTTCCTCCAACGGCGGCGCGCTCACCGGCAGCGCCGCCCGCACCGCGAATCCGCCGTCGTCGCGGGGGCCGGCGTCGAGCGTCCCACCGGCGAGACGGACCCGCTCGGCGAGGGCGAGCAACCCGCTGCCCTGCGACGTCGGCGCGGGCAACGGCCCAGCCTGCGGGGCACCGTTGACGACACTCACCTCGACCCGGTCACCGTCCCGGGCGAGGCGCACGTCGACCGGGGCACCCGGTGCGTACCGGGCGGCATTGGTCAGCGCCTCACGGACGACCCGGTGGGCCGCGTGACCGGTCATCGCTGGCAGGTCAGCGACCGCCGGGGCGGCGTCCATCCGTACCGCCATGCCGGCCTCCCGGGCACCGTCGACCAGGTCGGCGACGGTCTCCCCGCTCGGACGCACCGACGCACCGCCCTCCTCGCGGAGCACCCCGATGATCTCGTGCAGTCGTTCGGTCGCGGCAGAGACGCTGGCCCGCAACTCCCCCGCCGCAGCCCGGTGTCGATCGTCGAGGTCGGCGGCGACCTCAAGGGCAGCGGCACGCAACGCGATCAGGCTGAGGTCGTGACCGAGCGAGTCGTGCATCTCCCCGGCGATCCGGGCCCGTTCCCGCAGCCGGATCCGCTCGGCGGTGCCACGCTCCTCACGGGTCAGCGCCTCGACGTGGCGACGACCCGCGTCGGCCAACTCCTGCTGCTGACGCCGGTACCGGCCCACCAACCAGGGGAACACCGCGGCGAAGAGCAGCACCGAGGCGAGCAGGAACCAGGTGCCCGCGCCGGTGCCGAGCAACCCCAGGTTGAGCGCCGTGCCACCGCCCGCGATCACCACGAAGACCACGGCCGCCGGGGCCGCGGTCGCGCTGCGCCGCCCCGCCAGGTAACTGAAGACCGGGATGGCGAACACGAAGTTGCCATCGACGACCGACCCGAGCACCACCAGCACCAGGGCGACCAACGGTGCGCGTCGACTCGCCACCACCGCCGCGCCGAGCAGCAGCAGCTTCCCGACCAGCAGCGGCAACGCCCACCGCGGGTAGGGCGGGCTGAGCCCGGCGTAACCCACCGGGGCCGCGACCACCGCCCAGAGCAGCGCGTCCAGCAGCAGGCGACGCCGCCGGTCCAGCGAGCCTGGCGTCGAGAGGTCGGGGATCCGCACGGCCGTCAGGCTACCCACGCACGACCTGGGCGGACACCGACGAACGTCAGGTGTTCAGCCGCTCTCCTCGGCCCAGACCCGCCAGTCGTCGAGCACGCCGTGCAGGGCCGGGGTGAGCCAACCCGGCGCGGAACGCCGGAACACGCCCGGATCCATCGCACCGGCGCCGTCGGGCAGCGCCCCGAGCAGGTTCGGCACCAGGTCGGTGAGGTTGGTCCAGTGCACCAACTCCGGCCTGGTCGGCCAGGCCCCGATCACCACGCCCGCCGGCACCGCACGCCGGTCGAGCGCCTCCAATGTCAACGCGGTGTGGTTGAGCGTGCCCAACCCCGCCCGGGCGACCACCACCGCCGGCGCACCGAGCGACACCGCCAGGTCAGCCATCGTCCACGGCTCACCCGACGGACGCAGCCCCATCGGCACCAGCAACCCGCCCGCGCCCTCGATCAACACCAGGTCGTGCTTGTCGGCCTCGTCACGGACCGCGTCCACCGCCGCGTACAACTCCAGCGGCGGCAGGTCGGCGACCCGGGCGGCGGCCAGCGGGGCGAGCGGGTCCGGGTAACTGGCCAGGGTCCGCCCGGTCAGCGGGGCAGCCAGCCGATTGACCGCGTCCACGTCACCGGGCTCACCGCCGGCCGTACCGGTCTGGCCCGGCTTGACCACAGCCACCCGCAGCCCGGCGGCCTGCGCGGCGGCCGCGATCGCCGCGGTCGCCACGGTCTTGCCGACCTCGGTGTCGGTCCCGGTAACCAGAACCGGCCCCTCCCACCCGCTCATGGGGTCGCCTCTGCTCGCGACTGCGGGGCTCGCAAACCCGGCTCACTCCTCGCGCTCACGGTGCACAGTCCACGATGACCTCCAGGGCCCGCTCGAAATCCGCCCGGGGCACCCCGGCGCTGACCGTGAGGCGCAGGCGGGAGCGGCTGTCCGGGGTCGACGGCGGCCGGAAACAGCCCACCGCGACACCCCGGTCCCGGCAGTCGGCGGCCCAGGCGCTCGCCGCCTCCGGCCCAGGCGCGGTCACCGAGACCACCGCCGCGTCCGGAGCGGAGACGGTCAGCCCGGCGGCACGCAGTCGACCGACCGCCAACCCCACCCGGTCGGACAACTCCAGGCGCAGGTCGTCGCCGACCCGCGCCAGTCGCAGCGCGGCGTGCACACCGGCGGCGACCGCCGGTGGCAGTGCCGTGTCGAAGATGAACGTACGTCCGGTCTCGACCAGGTGCCGGACGAACTCGGCCGGGCCGGCGACGACCCCACCCGCGCCACCGAGCGCCTTGGACAGGGTGGCGGTGACCACCACGTCCGGTTCACCGGCCAGCCCGGCGGCGACGACCGCACCCGCGCCGGCCGGACCGGTCACACCGAGCGCGTGCGCGTCGTCGATCAGCAGGAGCGCACCGTGACGGCGCGCCACCGCGTGTAGTTGGGTCAGCGGGGCGAGGTCACCGTCGACCGAGAAGATCGACTCGGTGACCACCACCGCCGGGCGGCCCGGAGCGGCCTCCAGCGCGGCGGCGACCGCCAACACGTCGGCGTGCGGGGTGACCACCGTCTCCGCACCGGAGATCCGGCAGCCGTCGATCAGGGACGCATGGTTGTGCGCGTCGGAGACGAGCAGCGTCCGAGGTCGGACGAGCGCCCGCAGCGCCCCGAGGTTGGCCAGGTAGCCGGAGGAGAAGACGAGGGCACGGTCGGTGCCCAGCCACTGCGCCAGCTCGTCCTCCAGCGCGTGGTGGGCGTCGGTGGAGCCCCGCACCAGGCGCGACCCGGTCGCCCCCAGCCCGTACGCCGACAGAGCCGCCGCAGCCGCGGCGGTGACCTCCGGGTGGGCGGCCAGGCCGAGGTAGTCGTTGCCGGCCAGATCGGTCATCTGATCGCCGGCGGGACGCGGGTGCAGTCGTCGGGTCAGCCCGGCCTTCGCCCGCAACTCCGCGCGGCGGTCGAGCGCCGCCAGCCAGTCCGCCACCGTCACCCCTTCGCCGCCGTCCGCGCCGGTCAGCCCGACACCTGCCGGGCGAAATTACCACCCGCCATCATCGGCCCGACGGATCCACTCGGTGCGAGGGGGCCGACGGGCTGCCAGGTCATTCCGGCTTTCCGGGGGGCCTTGTAGGGTACGAGCCATGCCAGAGATCCTCGACCAGGCCCGGACCCAGGTCCTGGGTGACGGTGTCGGCCTCGACCAGGCCGGCATCCTCGCGGTGCTGAACCTGCCCGACGAGCACCTACCCGCCGCCCTGCAGCTCGCCCACGACGTACGGATGCGCTGGTGCGGCCCGGAGGTCGAGGTCGAGGGGATCGTCTCGCTGAAGACCGGCGGCTGCCCGGAGGACTGCCACTTCTGCTCCCAGTCCGGCCTGTTCGCCTCCCCGGTGCGCTCGGTCTGGCTGGACATCCCGTCGCTGGTCGAGGCGGCGAAGCAGACCGCCAAGACCGGGGCGACCGAGTTCTGCATCGTCGCCGCGGTGCGCGGCCCGGACGCCCGCCTGATGAAGCAGATGCGCGAGGGCGTCGCCGCCATCAAGGCCGAGGTCGACATCCAGGTCGCCGCTTCGCTGGGCATGCTCAGCCAGGAGCAGGTCGACGACCTGGTCGACATGGGTGTGCACCGCTACAACCACAACCTGGAGACCTGCCGGTCGTACTTCCCCAACGTGGTCACCACGCACTCCTGGGAGGAGCGCTGGGAGACGCTGCGGATGGTCCGCGACTCCGGCATGGAGGTCTGCTGCGGCGGCATCCTCGGCCTCGGTGAGACCGTCGAGCAGCGGGCCGAGTTCGCCGCGCAGCTCGCCGAGCTGGCTCCGCACGAGGTGCCGCTCAACTTCCTCAACCCGCGTCCCGGCACCCCGCTCGGCGACCGCCCGGTGGTGGAGGGCAAGGACGCGCTGCGGGCCATCGCCGCGTTCCGGCTGGCCATGCCGCGCACCATCCTGCGGTACGCGGGCGGTCGGGAGATCACCCTCGGTGACCTGGGCACCCGCGCGGGTCTGCTCGGCGGCATCAACGCGGTCATCGTCGGCAACTACCTGACCACGCTGGGTCGACCGGCCACCGCCGACCTGGACCTGCTGGACGAGTTGAAGATGCCGGTCAAGGCGCTCTCCGCCACGCTGTGACGAGCATGACGACCGAGCTGTGGTGCGACCGGTGCGGTGAGCCGGCGGGCGCCGCCCATCCGGGTTGCGCGGCAGCCCGCCAGTTGGAGCCGCCCCGGTTCTGCACGCGGTGTCGCCGTCGAATGAAGGTGCAGGTGCTGCCGGTCGGCTGGTCGGCACTGTGCGTCGAACACGGCGAGATGCGAGGCTGAGCCGGTGCTACGCGGGCGAGCGGTGACACTGCGACCGGCGACGGTCGCGGACGTGCCGCTCCTCGCGGAGATCCGGGCCGACCCGGAGGTCCGCCGGTGGTGGCGGGGCGGCGACGACCTGGCCGATTCCGTCCGTGCCGACCTCGCCGACGACGACCTGCACGTCTACGCGGTCGAGCACGACGGCCGGGTGGTCGGCGCGATCCAGTGGCACGCCGAGCCGGACCCGGACTACCGGCACGCCAGCCTGGACATCTTTCTCGACCCGGCGGTGCGTGGCGCCGGCCTCGGCGGTGACGCCATCCGCACCCTGGCCCGACACCTGATCGACGAGTACGGCCACCACCGTTTCACCATCGACCCGGCCGCGGCGAACAGCGCCGCGATCCGGGCGTACGCGAAGGTGGGCTTCCGCCCGGTGGGCGTGCTGCGCCGCTACGAACGCGGCGCGGACGGGCGCTGGCACGACGGCCTGCTGATGGACCTGCTCGCCGACGATCTCGTGGAGTGAGCGCAAGCCTCAACCGTCCCAGCGCCCCGGCGGACGGTGCGCCCGTTCAGCGGGCTGAGTCGGGAGTGCGCTGTGGAACAGCCAGGACCCAGGCGGCAAAGGCTTCGACGCCGTCCACGACCGCCTCGAAGCGCGGGGAGTGGAAGAGGTCGAACCCGTGCTGTCCGCCGGGCAGTTCGGCGTAGACCACGGCGTTGGAGGAGGTCTGGCGCAGCCGGCCGGCGAAGTCGCGGGCGGCTTCGACGGTTGCCAGGGCGTCCTTGGTGCCGTGGGCGATGAGGAACGGCGGCGCGTCGCGGTGGAGATAGGCCCATGGTTGATTCGGGGACGGCGCCTGGTCGGGCGTTTCGCCGAAGTAGTAGCCGTAGTAGCCGTAGAGGCAGATCGCGGCGGTGACCGAGGTGTCGGCGGACTCGAATCCGGGCTGGAACGCCGGGTCGTTCGGGGTGAGTGCGCTCATGGCCGCCAGGTTGGAGCCGGCAGAGCTGCCCGCCACGAACAGCCGCGACGGATCGGCACCGTACTCAAAGGCGTGCTCGCGGGCCCAGGCGATGACTTTCTTGGCATCGATCTGATGGCCGGGGAAAGAAGTCTGCGGCCGCAGCCGGTAGTTGGCGCTGATGCACACCCATCCCCGGCTGGCGAGTTGGTACAGCAGCGGCCGTGCCTCGCGGTTCTTCGCTCCGCTGGTGAAGCCGCCGCCGTGGAAGTAGATCAGGACCGGCGCGTTTTGCGGCGCGTCGCGGCGGCGGTAGATGTCGAGGAGATTCCGGCGTCCGGCGTCCCCGTAGCTGATGTTGGGGATCCGCTCCACGTCACGCCGCCCCATCAGGCCCGGTAGCAGCAGGATGCGGGCCCAGGGCCGGTGCCTGCGCAGCGGTGCTTGCACACGATTTCGCCAGTCGGCTCCCAGCCCCTGGTCGAGGGCCTGCCTGACCACCCGATCGGTCCGCACGCCCCGCCAGGCGGAGACCGCCAGCCCGGCCAGGGTGACGGCCGCGATCGCGGCCGTCACCTTGGCGCCCGATGACTCCAGATCGCCCTGGGCGGCGGCCAGTGCCGTGGAGGCCAGCAGGGCCAGGACGCCCAGGAACGGCACCTCGTTGAGGATCAGACCGAACCAGAAACTCAGGGTCGCCAGCGGTTGGGGTCGGCGCGGCGCGACAACGGCGAAGAAGGTGCACCAGGCGAGCAGCGCCACAGTGAACACATAACCAACGGGCACGAAGCCTCCAAGAACGAACACCGGCCGACCCGGTCTGGACAGAGGTAAACGACACGTGTCGTTTCCCCGAGATAATGATCAAGAACGCGACCGGTGTCAACACGACACGTTCCGTTTCCCCTAAAATAGGGGGATGTCCAAAGCACCGAACGCCGCGCGGCGCAGTGAGAGCAGCCGACGGGCGATTCTCGCCGCCACCGAGGAACTCTGCGGCGAGGGCGGTTACGGGCGGCTGACCATCGAGGCCATCGCCACCCGTGCCGGGGTGAGCAAGAAGACCATCTACCGGTGGTGGCCGTCCAAGGGCGCGGTCGTCCTAGAGCTCCTCGACGAGGCAGCGAGTGTCGCCGCCAACCCGCCCGACAGCGGTGATCTGGCCACCGACCTACGTGCCCTGTTGACCGAGGTCATCGGCCTGCTCACCCCGGCGCACAGTTCGCCCGCCATCGGACTGATCGGTGAGGCACTGCACGACCCAGACCTTGCCCGCGACCTGCGGGAACGCCTCATCCAACCGCGCATCGCCACGTTCAAGGAACGGCTCCGCCGAGCCCAGGAGACCGGCCAGCTACCCGCGGACGCCGACCTCGACGTCGCGCTCGACCTGCTGTACGGCCCGCTCTACCACCGCATGGCCCTTCACCTCGGCATGCCCGACCCCAGCCACCTCGATTCCCTCATCGCCCACGTCCTGCGCGCGCTCACCGCGCCGCATCCCGCCGGCGCCGCCGAGCAGCGGTAACGACGATCTCGTGGAGTGAGCGGGAGCCTCAACCGTCCCAGCGCAGGTGCCCGTCGGGGAGTCGTTGGGCGCCCTCGGCGGGTTGGTGGGTGCTGAGCCGCCCGCTCGGCAGGAGATGGGCCACCGGCACTCCGCGACCGAGAGCCGCGACGTCGGCGATCAACCGACGGTGGCAGCGCCACCAGAGGCTCTCGCTGCACATCACCGCAGTGGTCCGCTGGGCCGCGTCAGCCAGCACCCCGGTCAGGGCGACGTCGAACTCCGGAGTGCGGGTGTACGCGGCATACGCCCGGAACGCCGCGACCTTCCACCAGGTGTCCGGCGCGGGCTCGCCGGCCGGGACGTGCCGGCGTCCACCCAGGCTCGGCTCCCAGCGGTAGTCGATCCCGTACTCGGGCAGCCACCGCTCAAGCTCCTCCCGCCGTACGTCTGGGTTGGTGCGGCTGGCGGGGTACCTCCGCACGTCCACCACCAGGGCCACCCCGGCCCCGATCAGCAACTCCCCCAGCCGCACCCGGTCGGCTGTGCCGTGGCCGACGGTCAGCAACTCCGCCACGAGGCCAGCTTGCCCCGAATCGCGACAGGTTATCGCCGGTCGTCCGATGAGATCTCGCGGGAACACGGGTCGACGTAGCGGCTCCCGCTACCCCGTCCCACGTCAACGGAAGTAAATCTTGGACAGTTGCCGTTCCGACGAGAACGGCAACTGTCCAAGATCTCGTTGCGGTGCGGTTCAGGCGACGGTGCAGGCGGTGTTGTTGACGGTGAAGGCGGTCGGTTTCGGGTTGGTGCCGGTGTGGGCGCCGTTGAAGCCGAAGCTCACCGACGCGCCGGGCGCGATCGTGCCGTTGTAGGAGAGGTTCGCTGCCGTGACCGCCGCGCCGCTCTGGCTGACCGTCGCCGACCAGCCCTGGCTGACGGTCTGCCCGCCCGGGAAGCTGAACCGCAGCGTCCAGCCGTTGATCGCGCTGGTGCCGGTGTTGGTGATCGTCACCGTGGCGGTGAAGCCGGTGCTCCAGTCGGTGGTGGCGTACCCGACCGTGCAGGTGCCGCCGACCGGCGGCGGCGCGGTGGTCACCGCGACCGGCGCGGACGCCGCGGAGGTGTTGCCGGCCGCGTCCACGGCGACCACGTAGAACTGGTACGCCGTCGAGGCGGTCAGCCCGGACACCGCCAGCGTGGTGCCGGTCGGCGAGCCCACCAGCGGGTCGGTGGCGCCGGCCTCGCGGTAGACGCGGTAGCCGGTGACGCCGACGTTGTCGGTGGACGCCGCCCAGCTCAGGCTGAGACCGGTGGCGGTGACCGCCGAGGCGACCGGGGTGCCCGGCACGCTCGGCGCGGTGGTGTCGGCGCTGCCGGCGGGAGGCGTGGTCACGGTGAGCACCGACGAGGCCGCCGACGTGTTGCCCGCGCCGTCACGGGCGACGACCGAGAACTCGTACGTCCGCTCCGGCAGCAGCGTCGAGATGGTGAGCGTGGTGCCGGTGACGGGTCGGTTCACCACCACGTTGTTGCCGACCAGGAATTCGCGGACCTCGTACCCGGCCAGCCCGCTGCCGCCGGTATCGGTGGACGCCGCCCAGTTGAGGGTGACCGAGCGGGGCGCGAGGCCGGACGCCACGGGCTTGCCCGGCACGCTCGGCGCGGTGGTGTCCGGCACGGCCGGCCCCGGCTCGTCGCCCCAGACGCGGGTGGTGCCGGAGTAGAGCGGCACCTTCCGGTTCGGCCCGGCGGTGGCCTGGTACGACGGGTCGTTGGTGGGGTCCCAGGTGCCGCCCTCCGGCACGCCGATCTTGAACTGGACCTCCATCCGGTGCTGCGACTGCCCGGCGGGCGCGATGGTGTGCCCGGTGCAGTCCACCTCGACGTACCAGATGTCACCGCTGAACTGCTTAGCCGTGGTCGGGGACGGGCAGCCCTGGGTGTAGCCGGCGGTGACCTGGACCGGGCCGGTGCCGTCGGGCCGGAAGTAGTACCGGAATCGACCGTCGGTCAGCGCTCGGGCCGGGAACGCCGACTTGTTGTAGACGATCGCCTTGAGCCCGGTGGCCCGGGGCTCGGCCTGCATCACCGTGGTCTCCACGGTCAGCTCGTCGATGTCCGGCGTCTCGGCGACCGGGAAACCGGCGAGCGGGCTGCCGCCGTACTCGGAGGTCAGCCGGACCAGCGCGGACGTGAAGCCGGCGTTGTAGTCGGTGGCCACCTCGTTCATCACGTAGTCCGACCGGCTGTCGCTGTACGCGTCGTTCGCCGAGGACGGGCCCCCGACCAGTGCGCCGTAGAGGGTGTGCCGGGTCCCCACGGGGACGGTCTGACTGTCCCACCAGGAGCCGTGCGCGGTGCGGTGGTGCGGGTTCTTCGGCGCGTTTGCCCCGAACCCGATCAGGTAGCTGGAGCTGCGCGGATTGTCGCCGAGCGCGTAGTTGATCTGCCGGACGGCGAAGTCGTGGTAGCGCGCCTTGCGGGTCGTGTCGGTGGTCTTGTCGCTGTAGACCAGTGCCGCGAAGGAGGTGTTGGCCGCGTAACGCAGCGCACCCCAGGAGTCGAGCACGGCCATCCCGCCCGGCGAGTACGGCACCCGCTGCCCGTCCACCCCGACGGTCCAGTAGTCCAGCCAGCGGTTGGCGTCGTCGACGTACTTCTGCTTGCCGGTCAGGTTCGCCAGCAGCACGTACGCCCCGAACTGCTTGTTGTCCCAGGCGATGGTCCACTTGTAGGAGCGGGTGGTGGACTGGTTCTCGGTGCCGAGCTTGTCGTATTCGCTCTCGGCCTTCGCCAGGTAGCTGGCCTCGCCGGTAGCCCGGTGCAGCCAGATCGCGGCCCAGACCAGCTCGTCCTGCCAGCCGCTCCAGGAGCGGTAGAAGCTGGTCGCGTCGGTGATGCACTCGTGGTAGGACTTCCGCACCGTGTCGGCGAACGTGTAGAGCTGCCGGGCGTGCCCGAGCAACCGGTCGGCGTACGCCGCGTCGGTGGGCCGGAACACCATCGAGGACGCGGCCATCGCCGCCGCCGTCTCCCCCGCCAGGTCCGCGCCGCCACAGCTCGCATCGATCTTGTACGCGGGCCGCGCCATCGCCATCACCTCGGCCGGACCCCACCACTTGTGGTCGTCGTCGCCCTTGCCGACCTGTCCGTAGAGGACGTTGGCCGACGGGTGTGCCTTGATGAAGTAGTCGTTGACGAAGCGCAGGTTGTTGAGCAGGTGTGGCAGTTGCCCGGATGCCGTGTAGCCGCTGCGGTATTCCACCGCGCCCCAGGCGAGCATCGTGGCGCTGAACGCCATCGGGAAGCCGAACTTGACGTGGTCGCCGGCGTCGTACCAGCCGCCGGTGAGGTCCAGCCCGACGTTCGCGCCGTCGGTGAGCGCGCTGTCGCCGCGCCAGGAGACCCGGTTCCAGTCGGGCAACCGGCCGGACTGCTGCGCCTCGTAGAAGAACAGCGACTTCTGCAACGCCTCCGCGTAGTTGAAGGCCGGCGCGGCGGACGCGGGCCCGGACGGCGGCGCGGCCACCGCCAGGGCGAGCCCGGCGAACAGGGCGACGCCGGCGGCCAGCAGCCGGCGTGGCCAGGGCTGGTCGGTGGCCGGTGGCCGGAAGCGGCCGGGGACCGGCCGGGTGGGGTGGCGCATGGCGGTCTCCTGTCGGAGGCGCCGCGAGCGGTCGCACCAACGCGGGACGGCGTCGGACGGCACGGCCACTGGCGGCGGTGGCGGCGTGTGCCATGGAAGCGCTCCCATGGATGATTGACAATGTAATGTGCGCACCGCCGGTTGGAAAGCCCGCGCGCCCCGCAGCGCCACAGCGCCCGTACGCGTTACGGCGACACGCGCATGATCACACCGAGAATCGGCCCGGGACCAACTTCTTGTCCGGCACGTCGTCCCAGCTCAAGCCGATTGACCGATGTCGCCGACGGGTCCCGTGCATGGGATCATGTGCCGCCCCCTCGATCAATCCGAAGGAATCAACATGCCCCAGCGTCGGCGCCTCGCACGTGCGGCCGTCTGCACGGCCGCCGTCACGGCCAGCCTCGCCATCGCCTCCCCGGCCGCCTGGGCACTGGGCAGCGTCCCACTCAACCCGGCCCACGTCGGCGCGACAGCCGGAAAATTCCAGCAGGAGTGCAAGGACCCCAGGTTGGCGGCCCTGCCCTCCGGGCAGGACGGCTGGCACTTCGTCCTGCCCACCAACCGGGCCGGCGACTTCCAGAGCCTGACCCTCACCTACAGGAATACGGCGGGCACCTCCGTGACGGTGACCGTGCCGGACACCACGGACCCGTACACCGACTTTCTCGCCGCCAACGGCGGCGGGGACAAGCAGGTCAAGCACGCCTACCTCTTCACCCCGGCGGGGTGGACGTTGACCGGCGGCACCGCCACGGTCAGCGGCGAGGGCGGCAAGTTCAACCTGAGCCACACCTGTGCGGGCACCGGGTCAAGCCAGTCGCCGACCCCCACCCCGACCACCGGCTCGCCGACGCCGTCGAGTTCCTCATCGCCGTCGGAGTCGACCGCCCCGACAGGGTCCCCCACCCCGACCACCGGCTCGCCGACGCCGTCGAGTTCCTCATCGCCGTCGGAGTCGACCGCCCCGGCAGGGTCCTCCACCCCGTCCTCGGGTGGCGCGGGCGGCGACGAGGACGACGGCAGCCTGCCGCTCACCGGCGCGGCTGCCACCAGCATCGCGTTGGGCGGTCTCGCCCTGATCGGCGGCGGCGCCCTGCTGATGATGCGGCGCCGCCGGGACCGGATCACCTTCACCAGCTGATCACCGCACGCCTCGACCGGCCGCCGGACACCGTCCGGCGGCCGGTCGCGTTACCTGGCGCTCGATCCACTTCGGCCACCCGTACGCACCGACGGGCAACCCGATCGGCGCCGTCCGGAGCTAGGTCACATCATCGATGCTGGCCGATACGACCACCGGCATGCCTCCTGTTGGGACGGTGCGCCTCCGTCTCGATATCCGGCCCGTACGAGCATCACGACGTCCAGCCAGACAAACGTACTGTTGCCGACCCACTACCCGGCGCGAGACAGTACCGATCACCAGTGGTGCCATCGACGCCGCCGCTCCCCGGTCAACCCCTGAGGAGAACGCGATGGCACTACGACTCGCTGAGGGCACCGCCTGGTCCGACGTCCTCGCCCGCGCGGTGACCGCCACCCCGGAGGCGTTCGGCGCCGAGGTCGACGGCATCACCACCCTGCACAACCTCGTCGAGGGCGACTGGCGAGCAGTCGGCCAACCCGCCCCGGTGCGCACCCCGGTGGACAACACCGTCGTCATCAACCTGCGCCGGCTCGACGCCGACGCCGCCCGCGCCGCGGTCACGCACGCCGCCGCCGCGCACCGGGCCTGGGCCCAGACCCCGCTCGCCGAACGTAAGGCCCGGGTTGCCGACGCACTGGACTCACTCACCGCCCACCGCGACCTGCTCGCGCTGCTGCTGGTCTGGGAGATCGGCAAGCCGTGGCGGCTGGCCTGCGCCGACGTGGACCGGGCGCTGGACGGCGTCCACTGGTACGCCGACGAGATCGACCGGATGCTGGCCGACGGCCGAGAGCCGCTCCCCGGGCCGGTCAGCAACATCGCGTCGTGGAACTACCCGATGAGCGTCCTGGTGCACGCCGAACTGGTTCAGCTGCTGGCCGGAAACGCGGTCATCGCCAAGACCCCGTCCCAGGGCGGCGCGGTCTGCCTGACCGTCGCGCACGCGCTGATGCGCCGGGCCGGCCTGCCCGCCACCCTCGTCTCCGGCAGTGGCGAGGAGTTGTCCGAGGTGCTCGTCCGGGCGCCCGAAATCGGCGCCGTCGCGTTCGTCGGTGGCCGCTCCAACGGTGGCAAGGTCGCCGCCGCGCTGCTCGACAGCGACAAGCGGCACTTCATCGAGCAGGAGGGTCTCAACGCCTGGGGCATCTGGAACTTCTCCCAGTGGGACCTGCTCGCCACCCACCTCAAGAAGGGCTTCGAGTACGGCAAGCAACGCTGCACCGCGTACCCCCGGTTCGTGGTCCAACGCGATCTGGTCGACGAGTTCCTCGACATGTACCTGCCGGTCGTACGCTCGGTCCGCTTCGGCCACCCGCTCGCCGTCGGCGACGACTGGACCGCCGGCGACCCGCTGCCCGAGCTGGACTTCGGCCCGCTGATCAGCGCCGCCAAGGCCGACGAGCTGCACCGCAAGGTCGACGAGGCGGTTCGCGGTGGAGCGGTGCCGCTGCACCGGGGCAAGCTGACCGGCGCGCCGTTCCTGCCCGGGCAGGACACCTCGGCGTACGTCGCACCGTCGGTGCTGCTCGCCCCACCCGGCCGGTCCCGGCTGATGCACGCCGAGCCGTTCGGGCCGGTCGACACGATCGTCGTCGTGGACACCACCGACGAACTGCTGGCCGCGATGAACGCCTCCAACGGCGCGCTGGTCGCCTCCCTGGCCTGCGACGACACCGACGAGGCCAGCAAGCTCGCGGTGGACCTCCAGGCGTTCAAGGTGGGCATCAACAAGCCGCGCTCGCGGGGTGACCGGGACGAGCCGTTCGGCGGCCGGGGGGCCTCCTGGAAGGGCGCGTTCGTCGGCGGCGACCTGCTGGTGCACGCCGTCACCGTGGGCGGCGACAGCCGGCTCTACGGCAACTTCCCCGACTACAACAGCTACCCCACCACCTGAGATCGTCAGGGGCCCCCTGTCCACGCGCGGCGCGTGTGACAGGGGGCCGGCGGCGTACCGTCGCGAGATGGCGATGATCGAGCAGAGGTTGCTCGCGCTCGGCGCCCAACGGGTGGACTGGCGGCACTACCCCACCGACCCGCACCCGACCGAACCCCGTACGTCGTGCTCGCCGACCCGGAGGGCAACCGGTTCTGCGTATCCGGCCGCCGGGAACGCCCCACGCGGTGACAGGGCCTGTCCTACGAACCAGGCGTCGAGAGGGTGCCCTTCCTGTCCCCAGCGAGCGGGACGGTGAGGGTGAGCAGGGTGCCGTCGCGCTCCGCCGAGCTGGACCGGTTCAGTCGGCGCAGCGTCCGCAACATCGGACCGTTGTCGGCCTGGACGTGCAGCACCAGCGCCGCGTACCCGGCTCGGTCGGCATGCTGGGCCAGGCGGCGCAGCAGCGAAGAACCGAGCCCCCGCCGCTGCCAGTCGTCACGCACCAGCAGCGCCACCTCGGCCTCGTCACCCTCGCCGAGCAGATTCGCCAGGGCGACCACCGACTCCGCCGCGCCGTCGGCTCCGGTGGCCGTGGCGACCAGAGTCAGCCCTCGACTCGGCTCCAGCAGCCGACGCAGTCGGGCCGACTGCGGCAGCGCCGCCCCGCCCAGGTAACGCTGCTGCCGACTGCGCGGCGAGCACGCCTCGTGCAACTCCACGACGCCGGACAGGTCGTCCGCGCAGGCGGGCCGCACGGCGACCTCGGCACCGTCGGGCAGCACCAGGGTGATCTGCTCGGCGGCCCGACGGACCACGGTGGCGGCCAGCTCCACTAGGGCCTGCGCCCGGGCGTACTCCGCCGGGGTGAAGGCGGGCGCGACCCGGCGCAGCGCGAACGAACCGCCCGCCGGGTCGGTCAGCAGCATGGTGGCGTCGGTGATTCCCCGTTCGACGCCGGTCGAGGCGGGTCGCCAGCTGACCGAGTCGGCGCCGAGCAGGGCCCGCAACGCTTCGCCCGTCGCGTCCGGGTCACGCACCAGCCGGTTGGCCAGCCCCAGCACCCGGGTGGGCTGGTCGGCCAGGCCGCGCGCCTCACTGCGCGCAACCCAGCAGTCCCGCCCCCGACCGCGCTCCACGGCGGCGATCAGCTCAGCCTCGTCGAGCGTGTTCGGCGCGTCCACCAGAAAGTCGTCCACCGCGCCCTGCTCGGTGGGTTGCACCTGCACGGTGAGGATGTTGACCCCGCGCAGCGCGAGGCTCGCCGTGAGCACCGACAGGTAACCCGGCCGGTCGTCCACGGTGGCTCGAATCCGCCACAACGTCATGGTTGGCTCCCTTCCCCACCCAAGAGCCTCACCCCCGCCTGTTGCCGCCCGGTTGCTCAGCGGTGTCGGCCCGGGAACTCCTCGGACCGCTCAGGGGCCGGCGACCACCGGGGGCGTCCCGACGAGGTCGAGCCGGTCACCGAGGATCACCGCGCTGGCCCGGACCAGCTGGGTGAGCCGGTCCACCTCGGTGCTGTGGAACGCCGCGGCGGAGAGGGTCTCGCTGTGCTCGCGGGCCACCACCAGCACCAGGCCCGCCCGGCCGAACGGCACGATCGCGTGGTGGGTGCCGTCGGGCGTGGTCATCGACCGGCCGCGCAGCGGAGTCACCTCCGGCAACCGCAGGGGTACGGGTGCACGCCAGCTCGCGTACCCCACGGTCGCCCCGCCGCTCGCGGTCCGGGAGGCCCAGTCGACCGGCACCACGGCGGCGACGGCCCAGTCGGCTGCCAGCAGCCCGGGCACCGCGTCGACCAGGGTGGCCAGCCCGTCGGCCGGGTTGGCCGCGACCTGGGCCAACAGCTCCGCGTCCTGGCCGGTGGTGGTGGGCGCGCCGATCGCCCGCCACACACCGTCCACCCGCACCCCCGGGATCGCCGCGAGGCCAGCCAGCAGTCGCTCCACCCGCGCCGCGCCCGGCCAGACGACCGTGAAGTCGTCCACCGCGCGCCCGCCGAGACGTTCGAGGACCACCACCTGGACGATGTCCGCCCCGGAGACGCCCAGTGTGCGGGCGACCTGGCCGAGAGTGCCCGGACGGTCTGGCAGGGTGACCCGAACTCGCAGCAACATGTCTGTCCCTCCGCTCGGCGGGCCGGCGAAGAGCGGCCGGCAGGCTGCGTCCCAGCCTGGCTGTTGACCATTTCGTCCCTGTTGCAGAGGCATGTCCCGAGCGGAAAATCTGACCTTGACAACGTGAGCGAGCTGCAATCAACTAGTCCGATGAGTGATCCGGCCGTCGATGCGTGGCGGCCGGGTGCCGTCCCCACCTCTCCCGCCGGCCTCTCCCTGGACCGGCTCGCCGGCTATCTGGCCGAGCACCGACCCGAGTTGGCGGTCGGGCCGCTGCGGGCCAACCTGATCGCAGGCGGCAAGTCCAACCTCACCTACCTGCTGCACCTCGGCGATCGGGAGGTCGTGCTGCGCCGCCCTCCGCTCGGGCACGTGCTGGCCACCGCGCACGACATGGCCCGCGAGTTCCGGGTCATCTCGGCGTTGGCGCCGACCGAGGTGCCCGTCCCGGGCGCACTGCTGCTGTGCACCGATCCGGAGGTGATCGGCGCGCCGTTCTACCTGATGGAGCGGATGCCCGGCGAGGTGTTCCGCACCCGCGCGCAGACCGACCCGCTGGGTGACGAGCGCCGCCGCGCCCTCGCCCTGGCGATGATGGACACGCTCGCCGCCCTGCACAGCGTCGAGCCGTCCACGGTCGGTCTGAGCGACTTCGGCCGCCCGGAGGGCTATTTGGCGCGGCAGGTCCGCCGCTGGGGCGGGCAGCTCGACCGCTCGCGTAGCCGCCCGCTGCCCGGCATCGACGAGCTGCGTGACCTGCTCGCGGCGACCGCCCCGGAGGGCGCGAACGCCGGCCGGATCGTGCACGGCGACTACCGGTTGGACAATCTCCTCGCCTCGGCCGACCCGGTGGCCGTGCACGCGGTGCTCGACTGGGAGATGGCCACCCTCGGCGACCCCCTCGCCGACCTGGGGCTGCTGCTGACGTACTGGGACGTGCTGGGCGGCAGCGACACCGCCGCGGGCAACCCGGTGGCCGACGGGCTCGGCCCGCGCGCCGGCTTCCCCACCGGCGGCGAGCTGATCGACAGGTACGCCCGGCGCAGCGACGTGGACGTCGGGCCGCTGCACTGGCACGTGGCGCTTGGCTGTTTCAAGCTCGCGGTCATCTGCGAGGGCATCCACTACCGCCACACGCTCGGGCAGACGCTCGGCGAGGGCTTCGACCGGATCGGCGAGATGGTGGCACCGCTGGTCGCGCACGGGCTGACCGCCGCCAGGGAGCGGTGATGGACTTCTCATACGACAGCCGGACCGAGGAACTACGCGACGAGCTGACCCGGTTCCTGACCGAGCACGTCTACCCGGCCGAAGCCGTGCACGCCGAGCAGGTCGCCGCCGGCGACCCGTGGTCGCGTACCCCGGTGCTGGCCGAACTGAAGGCGGAGGCCCGCAAGCGCGGCCTGTGGAACCTGTTCCTGCCCGACCCGCGCTACGGCGCCGGCCTGACCAACCTCCAGTACGCGCCGCTGGCCGAGCTGACCGGGCGCAGCCCGCACCTGGCGCCGGAGGCGGTCAACTGTGCGGCACCGGACACCGGCAACATGGAGTTGCTGGCCGAGTTCGGCTCGGAAGCGCAGCAGAAGCGCTGGCTCATGCCACTGCTGGAGGGCGAGATCCGCTCCGCGTTCTGCATGACGGAGCCGGACGTCGCGTCCTCCGACGCCACCAACATCGCCACCCGGATCACCCGTGACGGCGACGAGTACGTCATCAACGGGCGCAAGTGGTGGTCGTCCGGTGCGATGGACCCGCGCTGCGAGATCTTCATCGTGATGGGCAAGACCGACCCGGACGCCGACCGGCACCGGCAGCAGAGCATGGTGCTGGTCCCCCGGGACACCCCCGGGGTGAGCGTCCGCCGGGGCATGACCGTCTTCGGCTACACCGACGGTTCCCACGGCGGGCACGCCGAGATCGACTTCACCGACGTCCGGGTGCCCGCGGAGAACCTGATCGGCGCCGAGGGCACCGGCTTCGCCATCGCCCAGGCCCGACTGGGTCCCGGCCGGATCCACCACTGCATGCGATTAATCGGAATGGCTGAGCGAGCATTGGAGCTGCTCTGCAAGCGGGCGCTCGGGCGGATCGCGTTCGGCCGGCCGCTGGCCGAGCAGGGCGTGGTCCGGGAGTGGATCGCCGAGTCGCGGGTACGAATCGAACAGGCCCGGCTGCTGGTGCTGAAGACGGCCTGGCTGATGGACACCGTCGGCAACAAGGGCGCACACACCGAGATCCAGGCCATCAAGATCGGCACTCCGGCGATGGCAGAGTGGGTGATCGACAAGGCCATCCAGGGGTACGGCGGCGCCGGCGTCAGCCAGGACACTCCCCTGGCCGCCCTCTGGGCGCAGACCCGCACCCTGCGCCTGGCCGACGGTCCCGACGAGGTCCACCGCAACTCCCTCGCCAAGCGCGAACTCCGTCGCTGGACCGCCACCCCCGCCTGACTCCGCCAACCCCGAATCTGCCGCGCGGCCGCACATCCTCCCGCGCCCCCTGCGGCAACCCGATCAGGCCTGGTCGGCAGTGGGCTGCCGTTGGGACATCTGTCCGATTTGCCCCTAGGGGGTGGGCTGCCTCGTCCCCTTGGCGCACCCCCAGGAGTCGTCGAGGGTCGACTCGGGCGTGATCCACTCCATGTCGCCGATGTGGCGGTATTCGCGGCACGAGATACCGCCACATCGGCGAAGCGGAGTGGATCACGCCCGTCGTCAAGGCGCGGGGTCGCCGAGCCGAGCGGGCCACGCCAGGCCGAGCGGGCCACGCCGAGCGGGCCACGCCAGGCCGGGGTGGGCCGGGCTCGGGTGGACCGGGTCAGGCGGAGGCGCGGTGGACCAGTTGGGTATCCAGGACGATGTGTGGGGCGGGGATGTCGTCGCCACGAATTCGGGCGACCAGCAGGCGTGCCATCTGCCGGCCCATTTCTTCCACCGGCTGGAAGACCGTGGTCAGCGGCGGGTCCGCCCGGAGGGCGATCGTCGCGTCGTCGAAGCCGATCACCGCGACGTCCTCGGGCACCCGCCGGCCGGCCTCGCGCAGGGTGCGCAACGCGCCGAACGCCATCAGGTCCGATGCAACGAAGACCGCGTCCAGATCCGGGCAGGCGTCCAACAGTCGGCGCATCCCGGACGCGCCGCTGCCCTCGCTGAAGTCGCCGTAGACGATCAGGTCGGGGTTGACGCCGGCCCCGTTGGTCTTGACCGCCTCGGTGTAGCCGGTCAACCGGGCCAGGCCGACACCCATGTCCTGCGGACCGGCGATGGTGGCGATGCGGCGCCGCCCCTGCCTGGTCAGGTACTCCACCGCCTGCCGGGCCCCGCCAACGTTGTCCACGTCGACGAACCAGGCCGGCTGGGCACCGGGTTGCAGCATCCGGGCGGGCCGACCGCCGAGCACGGCGGGCAGGCCGCGCTCTTCCAGCAGCGTCGGCAGCGGGTCGGCGTCGTGCAGAGACAGCAGCAGTACGCCGTCGACGTGCTGGTTGGTCAGGTGGTGCTCGACCCGCTCCCGCTCGACGGGCGACTGTGCCATGGCCAGCCAGAGCTGCATCGGCGTCTCCAGCAACCCGGAGCTGATGCCTCGTACGATCGCGGCGAAGAACGGCTCGGTGAAGACCCGCTCACCGGATTCGGACACCACCAGCGCGACGGAGTCGGTCCGCTGGGTGACGAGCGCACGGGCGGCCCGGTTCGGCACGTACCCCAGCTCGGCGATGGCCTGCTGGACCGCGGCCCGGGCCTCCGGGCTGACCTGTGGTGAGCCGTTGACCACGCGGGAGACCGTGCCCCGGCCGACGCCGGCGCGCGCCGCGACCGCATCGAGGGTCGGGCGCCCGAGCGACCGGGTGCGCTGCGTTGTCATCGTCTGCTCCTCCGACGGCGGGCGGGCCCGGCGCCACCTGCGAGAGGTGGACGCCAGGACCGTCCTGATGGCTGGCCCGAGCCTATTGTGCGGCCAGACCGTTGCGCCGGATCACCGAGGCGTACCACTTGGCGCTGGACTTGGGGATGCGTACCTGACTGTCGTAGTCGACGTGGATCATGCCGAAGCGCTTGGTGTAACCCCAGGCCCATTCGAAATTATCCATGAGCGACCAGGCAAAGTATCCCCGCAGGGGCACTCCGGCGTCGATCGCCTCGTGCGCGGCACGCAGGTGGGCGTCGAAGAAGGCCAGCCGGTCGACGTCGTCGACCTGCCCGTCGACCACCGTGTCGACGAACGCCGAGCCGTTCTCGGTGACGTACAGGGGCAGGTCGGTGTAGTCGTGCACCCGGCGCAGCGTCTCGACCAGGCCCGGGGCGTCGATCTCCCAACCCATGTCGGTGACCGGGACGCCGCGGGTGACGAACCGGACATCCTCGCTGCCCGGCCAGCACGAGGGGGCGGGGTCGGCCTCGCCGCCCTCGACCGGTGCGGCGACCACGTGCCGGCTGTAGTAGTTGACCCCGACCTGGTCCAGCGGCGCGGAGATGGTCGCCAGGTCGCCGTCCTGCACGTGGGCGAAGTCGGTCACCGCGCTCAGGTCGGCCACCAGGTCCTCCGGGTACGACCCGCGCAGCAACGGATCGAGGAAGAACCGGTTCGCCAACGCGTCGATCCGCCGGGCCGCGTCCGCGTCGGCAGGGGTGTCGCTGGCCGGGTCGACCGGGTAGAGGTTGACCGTCACGCCCACCTCGGCGGTCGGCCGGGCGGCCCGCAGTGCCTGCACGGCCAGGCCGTGTCCGAGCATCAGGTGGTGCCCGGCCCGCACCGCGTCCGCTCCGTCGGTGCGGCCGGGGGCGTGCACGCCGGAGCCGTAGCCGAGGAACGCGGAGCACCACGGCTCGTTCAGCGTGGTCCAGTAGCGCACCCGGTCACCGAGCGCGTCGGCGACCAGCGTCGTGTAGTCGGCGAAGCGGGCCGCGGTGTCCCGAGCCGGCCAGCCGCCGGCGTCCTCCAGGGGCTGTGGCAGGTCCCAGTGGTAGAGGGTCAGCCACGGCTCGATGCCCTTGGCCAGCAACTCGTCGACCAGCCGCCGGTAGAAATCCAGACCCTGCGGGTTGGCCGCGCCGGTGCCGCCGGGCTGGACCCGGGACCAGGAGACCGAGAAACGGTACGACTTGAGGCCCACCTCGGCCATCAGCGCGACGTCGTCGCCGAGCCGGTGGTAGTGGTCGCAGGCCACGTCGCCGGTGTGCCCGAGGAGGACCCGGCCGTCGGTGTGGCTGAAGGTGTCCCAGATCGACGGGGTGCGGCCGTCCACGGCCGCTGCCCCCTCGATCTGGTACGCCGCGGTCGCGGCCCCCCACAGGAAACCGGGTGGAAAGGTCAGCCCGGGGCGCTCGTCGAGGACATCCACGGCGAGTGGGCTGGCGGGGTTGCTCACGACTTGACGGCACCTTCCATGATCCCGCCGATGATCTGGCGGCCGAACACGAGAAAGACGAGCACCAGGGGGATCGTGCCGATCGCCGTGGCGGCGAACACCTGGGAGTAGTCGGTGTAGTAGGCGTAGGAGAGGAAGGAGAGCGAGACCTGCAGGGTCGGGTTCTCCGGGGTGAGGATGGCGTACGGCCAGATGAACGAGTTCCAGGTCTCCATGAAGGTCAGCAGACCGAGGACACCGGCGGCGGGACGCAGCGCGGGCAGCACGATGCTCCAGTAGATCCGGAACGTGCTCGCCCCGTCGACGCGACCGGCCTCGATCAGCTCGTCGGAGATCGCCTGGCTGGCGTACTGCCGCATCATGAACACACCGAAGGCGGTGACCAGGAACGGCACGGTGACCGCGTAGAGGGTGTCGTACCACCCCAGGTCCTGCATCATGCCCCAGAGCGAGATGAGCCCCATCTGGGTCGGGATCATCATGGTGACGATGATCGCCAGCAGGAGGACGTTGCTGCCCTTGAACCGCAGCTTGGCGAAGGCGAACCCGGCCAGCGACCCGGTGAGCACCACCGACAGGGTGACCACCGAGGAGACGATGATCGAGTTCATCATGCCGGTGAGGAAGTTGGCGGCGTCGTTGTCGAGCACCCGCCCGAAGTTGTCACCGAACGCTCCGCCGGGGGTCAGCGGCGGCGGCACGTCGTTGATGGAGTCCAGGCTGCGAGTGCCGATCACGATCATGTAGTAGAACGGGTAGATCGACAGCAGCGCCGCCAGGACGAGCGCCACGTAGGTGAGCGGGCTGGTGCGCCACAGGCGCTGGGAAGCCGAGATCATCGCTCTCTCCTCACTTCGCCGAGCGGCGGACGAGTAGGAAGTTGAACAGCGACACCACGACGATGATCATGAAGATCGCCCAGGCGACCGCAGCTCCGTAGCCTGCGGTGTTCAGGTTCTGGATGCCCATCTCGTACATGTACATGGCCAGCGTCTGGAACTGCCGCTGGTTGCCGCCGAGGATGTTGCCGTTGGCGAAGAGCAGGGGCTCGGTGAAGAGCTGCATGCCACCGATCGTGGACAGGATGACCACGAAGATGAAGGTGGGCTTGAGCATGGGCAGGGTGATCTGCCAGAACTGCCGCCACTGGCTGGCGCCATCGATCGCCGCGGCCTCGTAGAGGTCCTTCGGGATCGCCTGCATGCCGGCGAGCAGGATCAGGGTGTTGTACCCGGTCCACCGCCAGTTGACCATGGTGGAGATGGCGAACCAGGAACTCCACCGCTGCCCGTCCCAGTCGACCGGGTCGACACCGACGAAGCTGAGCAGCCAGTTGAACAGGCCGAACTCCCGCTGGAACAGCATCCCGAAGACGATCGCGACCGCGGCCACCGACACCACGTTCGGCATGAAGATGACCATCCGGAAGAAGGTCTTGGCGCGCAGGAAGGTCCGGTTCAGCAGGTTCGCCAGGAAGAGGGCGAGCAACAGCTGCGGGATGGTCGACAGGGCGAAGATGCCGAACGTGTTGACCAGCGCGTTCCAGAAGTACTCGTCGGAAAACAGCCGGGTGTAGTTGTCGAAGCCGATGAACGAGTGGTCGCCGATCATGTCCCAGTCGTGCAGCGACATCCAGGCGGTACGCACCATCGGGTACAGCCCGAACACACCGAAGATCAGGAAGAACGGGGCGATGTAGAGGTATGGCGAGTACTTGACATCGAGGCGGTTGAAAAGCCTTCCCCGGCGCTGCCGGGGAGGGAGGTCGGGAGAAGGCGGTGCTGCTGGCGACGGCGGTGCCGTCGTGGCCGACAGGCTCATGCGAAATTCCTTTTCCGGCGAGGCCCGGGGGCCCTCGCGCAGGGCGCTACGCGGAGGGGACCGGCCGGTGGCGTCCGGGAAGCCCCGAACGCCACCGGCAGGGAATCACTCAGAAGGCACCCTGAGTCTTGGCGTCCTTCGTGAACTGCTCCCAGGCCTTCGCCTTGTCGGCCTGCCCGCTCTCGAACGCCCGCAGGGCCGGCTCGAGTGCGTTCTCCTTGACCGCCTGGTGCTTCGGGCCCAGGTGGGTCGGCTGGATCTTGGCGACGCTCTCCCCGAAGATCTTGCCGGTCGGCGCGTTGCTGAAGTACTCGTTGGTGTAACTGGTGAACGCGTCGTTCTTCAGCGCCTCCAGGTTCGTGGGCAGCGGGCCCTTGAGCTTGAAGGCCTCGACCTGGCTCTTCGCGTTGGTGAGGTACTCGGCGAGCTTCGCCGCCTCATTCGGGTACTTGCTCTGCGCCGGAACCGCGAGCCACGAGCCGCCCCAGTTACCGCCGCCGCCCGGCACGGACGCGACATCCCACTTGCCCTTGTTGGTCGGACCGGAGTTGTCCGACACGATGCCGAGCATCCAGGACGGGCAGAAGGTGGCCGCGAAGGTGCCCTGCTTGAAGCCACCGGACCACTCCGGCGACCAGGTCTGCGCCTTGGCCGAGATGTCCGCCATCGAGGTGGCGGTGTCCCAGGCGTTCTTCACCGCGGGGCTGGTGTCCGCGATGATGTTGTCTTCCTTGTCGTAGAACAGGTCACCGTTGCCCTGGAACATCACACCGTTGGAGACGGCGGTGATCGAGTCGATGAACGCCTTGCCGCCGCTGCCCTGCTTGTACTTCAGGCCTGCGTCGTGGAAGCCCTTCCAGTCCGGCCAGAGCGCCGACACCTGGTCGCGCTCAGTGGGCAGGCCGGCAGCCTGGAACAGGTCCTTGCGGTAGCAGACGGCGAGGCTGCCGACGTCGGTCGGGAGGCCGATCAGTCGACCGTCCGGCGCCTTGCCCAGCTCCCACTTCCAGGGCAGGTAGTCCTTGGAGTGGTCGGAGACCAGCGGCGCGAGGTCGGACCAGTTGCGCGCGTTGGGCTTGAACTCGTTGAGGATGCCCTCTTCCAGGGCGGTGACGTCCGCCGCGCCCTTGCCGGTGGCCAGGTAGCGGACCAGCTTCGGCCGGTACTCGGCGAGCTGCGCGGTCTTGCGCAGCTCGACCTTGATGCCGGTGTCCTTCTCGTACTGCTTGACGAGCTCGTCGTAGCCCATCTCGCCGAAGGTGTCGACGACCAGCTTGGCCGGCTTCTCGCCGGCCGCCGGCTTGTCGTCGTCGTTGCCGCAGGCTGCGAGACCGCCGATTGCGGTGATCGCGGCCAGGGCAGCGGCCGCCAGGCGGGTACGCCGCGTGGTGACACTCATTCGCTGACCCCTCTTTCCGGTGGTGAGGCTGGATGTGTGTGGTGGGGGGTGCCCGTCGCGCGAGGCCGGGGATGGGTGAGTGACACAGGCCACCTCGGGAGCGCTCCCATGAGATTGCCGGCGGGTAACGGGAGTGTCAATAGGGCGATGGGAGCGTTCCCAGATCGTTACCGCTGATCACTCATGCACCGCTGACCCCACCCACAACGCCGCCCCCAACCGGGTGATCAAGAGATTTCGGTCAGAAATCGCGGCTCTGGTGACGCGAACCTCTTGATCGACAGTGCCGGGGGCGGGGCCGGGAGGCGGGGGCCCGCCGGGCCGGGGCGGGGGGTCAGCAGAAGCGGCGGAGGAGGGTCGTTGTCCGGCGCGGATCGAAGCGGGACGGATCGAAGGTGGAGCCCGCCCAGTCGCGCAGCATCGCGTGCCGAGGGTCAGCGAGGTCTCCCTCGTCGGCCAACGCGACAAGCAGCGCCTGATAGCCCGACGGCCCGCCGATACCCTCCGGCGGGCAGGCCTGCTCGCCGTCGCGGCAGACCGGGTACCGCTCGTCGGGATCGACGGTCAGCGCGTCCTCCACGACCAGGTCGTGCTCCCACCAGTCACTGAAGTCGTACGTGTAGGAGAACCGACTGCCCTTGCCGAGCACCGCGTCCAGCCGCACGTCCAGCTCGTCGTGCAGCGCCAACTCCCCATCCGGGTCGGGCTCGCCGTACTGAACGGCGTCGATCTCGAACGAGTGCAGGTGGCAGTCCCGCCAACCCATCGCGTGCTGCACCACCCGGTGCAGCCGGTCCAGCGTGTACCCGGCCGGCACGAGCACCCGGCGCCACACCGGCGGGCGGACGCCGGCGAGGGACATCTTCAGCTGGAAGATCTGACGCGGCATGCTGTCCTGTCCTCCCACGGCTTAGGCTGCGACGATGATCTGCCGAGCGTGCCGGGCCCGGCGGCACGACGACTGCCCGGGCCGGAACTGGTGCGACTGCCAGCACCGTACCGCCGAACCGACCCCTCCGGTCACCGGTCCGGCCAGCGAATGACCGTCGGAATCCCGATCCGGCGGCTCTGGCCGGAGCCCTCGACGCAGCCGCTCGACGACGACGCGCTGACCGCCCTCTACGACCGCGCCGACGAGCCCCGACTCCGGGTCAACTTCGTCACCAGCCTCGACGGCGCGGTCACCGTGGACGGCTACTCCGCCGGGCTCTCCGGCGAGCCGGACAAGCGGGTGTTCGGCCTGCTGCGGATGGTCTGCGACGCGCTGGTGGTGGCCGCCGGCACGCTTCGCCACGAGGGGTACCGGGCGGTCCGCCTCGACGAGCGGCGCCGCGCCTGGCGCCGCGAACACGGCCTGACCGAGTACCCGACGTTGGTGGTCGTCTCCCATTCACTCGACCTGGATCCAGCGCAGGCCGCCTTCGCCGACGCGCCGACCCGCCCGATCGTGCTCACCCATGCCGACGCCGACCCGCCACCCGGCCTGACCGACGTCGCCGACCTGCTGCGCTGCGGCACCGACCGGGTCGACCTGGCCGTCGGTCTCACCGAACTGCACCGCCGCGGGCTGACCCAACTGCTCTGCGAGGGCGGCCCACACCTGTTCGGCGCGCTCACCGCCGCCGACCTGGTGGACGAGCTGTGCCTGACCGTCTCGCCACTGCTGGCGGGCCCCGGACCGGGCCGGATCACCGCAGGCGACACCGTGCCACCGCGGCTGCTACCCCTACGGCACGTGCTCTCCGCCGAGGACGGCGTCCTCCTGCTCCGCCACGCCCGCCCCTGAGCATCCGGTCGACTCCCGGGCAATCAGTCGGGCAGCACGGCACCGGGCGCCCACACGATCCGGTACCGCCGGCCGTCCGCCATGGTCGCCCACACCTGCACCTCGTCGTACGGCTCGTCGGCGTCCACCTCGACGACGGCGCCGCGTGGCGCCGCGCCGACCGGGTGCCGCACGCCGTTCGCGACAACCTCGACGGTACGACCCTCGGGTGCCTGCGCCAGGACGAAGAGCCGCCCACCCGACCGGCGGGCGACCGCCAGCCCCAGCCCGCCACCCGTGGACCGGACGTCGTCGCAGACCTGGTCACCGTCAACGCAGGCCAGGTCGTACGACAGATAGTCCAGGGACCTGCTCTGGTCGCCGCCATCGGCCACGATCCACACCTCGGCCGCGTGACCCCCACTCGTCATCTCCCCCGCACGCGCGGCACGGCGCAGCACCACCAGCGTCTCCGTTCCGGTCCGGCCCACCGCGACCACCCGCTCAGCCGTGGCCGGCCTGCCGTCGGAGCCGACGATCCCGACCAGGACACGGGGCTCGATGCTCGGGCCCGCGACGCTGATCGCCTCACCACGCCCCCGGCCCGCCGGCCCATCCGGTGCCACCAGCAGGGCTGCCAGCGCCATCACGACCACCAGCGCGCCGCCGGAGAGCAGGAGGCGTCGTCGGCGTCGAGCTCGGCCGCCCGCGATGATCCGTGCGGTGAAGCCTGCTGGCAGCTCGACTGTCGCCACAGCGCGATCGAGCATCTCGGCAACGTCGTGATCACGCATGGTTCTCCTCCTTCGCAACGTCGATCGGGATCGCTGCGACGCCTTCCAGACCAACCCGAAGTCGGTGCAGGCCACGGGACGCCTGGCTCTTCACCGACCCGGCGGAACAGCCCAACTCGGCGGCCGTCTCGGCCTCGGTGCAACCGAGCCAGTACCGGAGCACCACGACCGCCCGCATCCGGGGCGGCAGTTGACGCAGCGCCTCCAGCAGCAGTTCGCGGTCGTCCACCCGGCCCAGCTCATCGGGCTGCGCGAGGTCGTCCGGCAACTCGGCGGCCCGGCGACGGCTCCACGGCGAGCGCCAGCGACTGATCAGCCGGTTAATCATGGCTCGGCGCAGATAGGCCTCCGGCTGCCGTTCCCGCACCACACGCCAGCGCGGGTAAGCCTGCAGGAGAACCTCCTGCAACAGGTCCTCGGCGTCCGCTCGTTGGCCGGTGATCAGAACGGCGAAACGCAGGAGCCGGGGACCACTGGTCGAGACGAAGGTGCCGAAGTCGTCATTCATGCGGGCTCCATGTCTAGATAACGCGACCGCCGGCAGCGAGGTTGAGTGGTCGATGATGACCCGCACACACCGAGACAGCGACACACTGTTCTCGGTCACACACCCACCGTCAGGTGCGTGACGGGCCAGGGTGTCGTCCGCCGCGTCGCGTGGCGACCTGTCGTACTCCTCGGGCAGGATGCAGGGCATGCGCGCCGACCGTGATGCCCGACCGACCCAGGTCACCCGATGACCGACGCCGACCTCGACAGCCCTGGCGAGGCGGTCGGGCGGGTGCTGGGCACCGCCGACGCCACTCCGTTGCAGTTCTGGACGGCCGTGGCACCCGGCAGCTACCTCCAGCTCGACGATGTCGTGGTCACCCGGCGAGAGTTGCCCGACCGGGAGCCGGTGACGATCGCCGGCGTCGTCACCCAGGTCCGCGCTCGCCACGAGGGCGCCCAGTTCGACTCCGACGTGTTCGCCATCGCCGACGGCACGCTGCCGGCGCAGGTGCAGGAGGCGGCCGAGGTGACCACCACGCGGGTCGATCCGGAGCTCTACGTGCCGCCGACCCCGGGTGCGGTGGTGCACCGGGCCGAGGGCGACGCCCGGGCGCGTGCGTTGCACTTCGACCGGATGGAGCGGCGCATCCCGATGGGGATGGGTCGCGACGGGGTCCCGGTCTACCTCAACGCCGACTTCCTCGACGGCAGCCGGGGCGCGCACGTCTCCATCTCCGGCATCTCCGGGGTGGCCACCAAGACCAGCTTCGCCACCTTCCTGCTCTACTCGGTCTTCCGCTCCGGGGTGCTGGGCGGCGACGCGGTCAACGCCAAGGCGCTGATCTTCAACGTCAAGGGTGAGGACCTGCTCTTCCTGGACCATCCCAACACCCGCCTCGACGAGCCCACCCGCGCGGCGTACGCGAAGCTCGGTCTGAGCGCCGGCGCCTTCCCGGACGTGCGGGTGTACGCCCCGCCCCGCGTCGGTGACGCGGCCGGCACGCCGGATGTGAGCAGCCGGCTCACCGGGGTGGACTCGTTCTACTGGACGCTGGACGAGTTCTGTGCCGACCGCCTGCTGCCCTACGTCTTCGCCGACGCCGACGACGAGCGCCAGCAGTACACGATGGTGGTCCACTCGGTGGCCGCGCACCTGGCCCGCTACGCCCAGCCCGCCGACGGTGGGGTGAGCATCGACGGGGTCCGGCTCGGCTCCTACGGTGATTTGGTCGACCACATCGTCGACCAGCTCAACGACGACGAGACCCGCTCCGACTGGGCCGGCAGCGCGGTCGGTCTGGGCACCGTCAACGCGTTCGCCCGGCGGTTGATCGGCAGCAAGAAGGACCTCGCCCGGCTGATCCGCGGTGACCTCGCCACCCGCCGCCCGCATTCGATCAACACCAGCGAGTCGGCGCAGGTCACCGTCGTTGACCTGCACAACCTTCCCGACCGCGCGCAGCGGTTCGTGGTCGGTGTGACGCTCAAGAGCGAGTTCGAGCGCAAGGAGAAGTCCGGCACCGCCAAGCCGCTGCTCTTCGTCGTCCTCGACGAGCTCAACAAGTACGCCCCCCGCGAGGGCTCCTCCCCGATCAAGGAGGTCCTGCTGGACATCGCCGAGCGGGGCCGCTCGCTCGGGGTGATCCTGATCGGCGCGCAGCAGACGGCGAGCGAGGTGGAGCGGCGGATCGTCACCAACTCGGCGATCCGGGTGGTCGGCCGGCTCGACCCGGCCGAGGCCTCCCGCCCGGAGTACGGTTTCCTCCCGCCCGCGCAGCGACAGCGGGCGCTGCTGGCCAAACCGGGCACCATGTTCGTCAACCAGCCGGACATCCCGGTGCCGCTCTGCCTGGAGTTCCCGTTCCCGGCCTGGGCCACCCGGGTCTCCGAGGCGGGCCGGGCACCATCCGAGACGTTGCGCTCGATCACCCAGTCCGCCGACCCGTTCGCCGTGGTGGGCTCCGGCGGCGGCAGCACCGACGACGACATCCCGTTCTAGGTAGGGCCGGCACAGGTGAGCGCGAGGAGTGAGCTTGCGAGCCCCGCAGTCGCGAACGGAAGGCCAGCACAGGTGAGCGCGAGGAGTGAGCTTGCGAGCCCCGCAGTCGCGAACGGAAGGCCAGCACAGTCATGAAGATCCTGCACACCTCCGACTGGCACGTGGGAAAGGTGCTCAAGGGGCAGTCCCGGGCCGAGGAGCACAAGGCGGTGCTGGCCGGGGTGATCGACATTGCCCGCGCCGAGCAGCCGGATCTGGTGATCGTCGCTGGTGACCTCTACGACACCGCCGCGCCGACCTCGGAGGCGACGCGCCTGGTCACCCGGGCGCTGACCGCGCTGCGTCGCACCGGCGCGGACGTGGTCGCGATCGGCGGCAACCACGACAACGGCCCCGCGCTGGACGCGCTGCGCCCCTGGGCTGATGCCGCAGGCATCACGCTGCGCGGCGGGGTCCGGGAAAACCCGGACGAGCACGTCATCGACGGCACCACGGCCGGCGGCGAGCGGTGGCAGCTGGCCGCGCTGCCGTTCCTGTCCCAGCGGTACGCGGTGCGTGCGCTGGAGATGTACGAGCTGACCGCGGCGGAGACCAACCAGACGTACGCCGACCACCTGGGCCGGGTGCTGGAGCGTCTGACCGAGGGGTTCCGCGAACCGGACCGGGTGCACCTGGTCACCGCGCACCTGACGGTGACCGGCGCGACCACCGGCGGCGGCGAACGCGACGCGCACACGGTGCTGGGCTACGCCGTCCCGGCCACCGTCTTCCCGGCCACCGCGCACTACGTGGCGCTGGGCCATCTGCACCGGGCGCAGCGGGTCGTAGGTCCCTGCCCGGTGCGCTACAGCGGCAGCCCGCTCGCGGTCGACTTCGGTGAGCAGGAAAACGTCCCCTCGGTGACGCTGGTCGAGGTGACCGCCAGCACCGCCGCGCGGGTGCGTGAGGTGCCGGTGACCGCGGCGAGCGCGCTGCGTACGGTGCGCGGCACCCTGGCCCAGCTCGCCGAGATCGAGGCACCGGACGCCTGGCTGCGGGTGTACGTGCGGGAGCAACCCCGCGCCGGCCTGCGCGAGGAGGTCCAGGAGCTGCTCCCCCGGGCGCTGGAGATCCGGATCGACCCGGAGCTGCTGGCCGCGCCGGGCAGCGGTGCCCGCATCGCGCAACGCTCCGGGCGTTCGCCGCGGGAGTTGTTCGCCGACTACCTGGACAGCCGGGGCCACGCCGACGAGGGCGTCCGGGAGCTCTTCGACGAGCTCTTCGAGGAGGTCGATCACTGATGCGTCCGATGCGGTTGGACATGGCCGGGTTCACGGTCTTCCGGGACGACACGACAATCGACTTCACCGATGCCGACTTCTTCGCCTTGATCGGCCCGACCGGTTCGGGTAAGTCCACGGTGCTGGACGCCATCTGCTTCGCCCTCTACGGCATGGTGCCCCGCTGGGGTGGCGCCCGAGGGTTGGCGAACGCGCTCGCGCCGTCGGCGACCGAGGCCCGGGTGCGGTTGGTCTTCGAGTCTGGCGGGGCCCGCTATGTGGCCACCCGGGTGGTGCGCCGGGACGGCCGGGGCAACGTCAAGACCGCGAACGCCGGGTTGCAGCTGATGCCGGCCGGCTTCGACGTGACCAAGCTGGACACCGGGTTGAGCCCGGACGACCTCGGCGAGGTGGTGGCCGGCACTCCCGCCGAGATGGAGCAGGCGGTGCTGGATGCGGTCGGGCTGCCGTACGAGCAGTTCACCAGCTGTGTGGTGCTGCCACAGGGGCAGTTCGCTGATTTCCTGCACGCCAAGCCGGCGACCCGGCAGCAGATCCTGGTCAACCTGCTCGGGCTCGGCGTCTACGAGGATGTGCAGAAGAAGGCGACGGCGCGCGCCGCACAGGCGGACGCCCGGCTCGACGCGGTCGATCAGCTGCTCGCCGGGCTCACCGGCGTGGACGACGAGGCGTTGGCCGACGCCGATGCCCGGGTCGACCGGATGACCGAGCTGGCCGCCGCGGTGACCGCGGCGGTGCCGGAATTGGCGGCGGCCAGGGCCACCGCCCGGGAGGCGGCGGCGGCGCTGACCGCCCTCGACGACGAGCTGACCGTGTTGACCGGGGTGCGCGCACCCGGTGGGGTGACCGAGGTGGCTCGTGCGGTCACCGCTGCGCGGGCCGAGGCCGAGGCCGCGGCGACCGGGGTGTCGCTGGCCGAGGAGCGGGAGGAGAAGCTGCGCGGCGAGCTGGCCGGTGCCGGTGACGAGAGCGCGGTGCGACTGCTGCTGCGGGCGTACGACGATCGGGACCGGCTGTCCGGCGAGGTCGACACGGTCCGCGCTGCGGTGAGCGCGGCGAACGACGAGCACGCCACGGCGGTGGCCGCGCTGGCCGTCGCCCGCGCGGCGGCCGAGCGGGCCGACGCCGAGCTGGAGGCGGCCTTCCGGGCGCACGAGGAGGCGAAGGCCACCGACCTGGCGGTCAGTCTGCGGGTGCACCTGCATGCCGGCGCGGCCTGCCCGGTCTGTGAGCAGCCGGTGGCGCGGGTGCCGGCGGTGCCGGCCGATTCGGCGGTGGCTGCCGCGACGGCGGCGGGCAAGGCGGCGCGGGCCGCGACCAAGGCCGCGCAGACGGCCGTGCAGCAGCGGGACGCGGCGGCGCGTGACCTGGAGCGGCTGCTGGTGCAGGCGCGGGCTCGCCAGGAGCAGTTGGAAGCCCGACTGGCCGAGCTGGACGGGCAGCTCGCCGGCGCCGCCGAGCCCGCGGTGCTGCGCCGGGAGTTGGCCGAGCATGCCCGGTTGCGGCGTGCCCTGGAGGAGGCGGCGACGGCGGTCCGGGCTGGCCGCGAGACCGCTCGCCAGGCCCGGGCCGGGGTGGACGCCGCCGAGGAGCGGCTGCGGGCGGCGTGGCGCGCCTTCGACACTTCCCGCGACGGGCTGGCCCGGTTCGGTCCGCCCGCGACCGACCGGGACGACGTGGCCGTGGCGTGGGCCGCGCTGACCGGCTGGGCGACGAGCGAGGCGGACCGCCGCCGCGCCGACCGGGCCGGCCGGGCTGTCGCCGTCGCCGAGGCGGAGTCGGTGGCAGACGCGGTGCAGCAGCGTATCGCCGGTCTCTTCGCCACCGCCGACGTGCCGGTCGGTGAGGACCCGGTGCACGCCGCGACCGTGGCGGTGGAGCGGGCCGATGCCGACCGGCGTCGGCTGCGGGAACGCCGCGAGCAGGCCGGGACGCTGCGCGAGCAGCGGGCCGGGCACGAGCGGGAGGCACAGGTGGCGCGCGCGCTGGCTGGGCACCTGCGGGCCAACAACTTCGAGCGGTGGTTGCTGGCCGAGGCGTTGGACCTGCTGGTCGACGGCGCGTCGGGGATCCTGCGGGAGCTCTCCTCCGGTCAGTACGAGCTGGTGCACGACAAGGGCGAGTTCGTCGTGGTCGACCACCACGACGCGGGGCTGCGCCGGGGCGTACGCACCCTCTCCGGGGGTGAGACGTTCCAGGCGTCGCTGGCGCTGGCGTTGGCGCTCTCCGAGCAGTTGGCTGGGATGTCGACCACGGCGGCGAGCCTGGAGTCGATCGTCCTGGACGAGGGCTTCGGCACGCTCGACGCGGCCACCCTGGACACGGTCGCCGCCACGTTGGAAAACCTGGCCGCCCGGGGCGACCGGATGGTCGGCGTGGTCACCCACGTGCCGGCGCTGGCCGAGCGGATCCCGGTCCGCTTCGAGGTGCGCAAGGATGCCCGGTCGGCGCGGGTCGAACGGACGGGCCGGTGAGCGCGAGGAGTGCAGCGAAGCGGAGCCCCGCAGTCGCGAACGAAAGGCTCACACCGGTGAGCGCGAGGAGTGCAGCGAAGCGGAGCCCCGCAGTCGCGAACGAAAGGCTCACACCGGTGAGCGCGAGGAGTGCAGCGAAGCGGAGCCCCGCAGTCGCGAACGAAAGGCTCACGCGTTGAGCGACGCCGCGTTCTTTGTCGACTCGTGGGATCCGGCGTATGGGGCGTCGTTCGAGGCGTCCGCTGCCGGACCGGCCACGCCGAGCAGCGCGCAGGTCGAGGCGGACGTGGAGTTGCCCGCCGTGGACTGGCGGGCGATCGGGGTACGCCCAGGGGTGCGGGCACCCGACGTGGTGCTGCTCGTCGACGGTGTTCGCCGGATCGACGCGAGCATCTGGACGGCGGAGTCCGACGGCGGGTCGTTCCCCGGTCTGGCCGCCTCGTACGCGGCCGGGGTGGTCCGGTGCGACCTCGGTCGGGGTGCGGCGCAGTTGGCCGGTACCCGGGTTGGTCGGGGCTTGTTCACCGCGAGCCCGTCGGCGCAGGACGTGGTGGCCGGTGCGATTCGTTACCCGGTGCACCGGGTGGGTGGCACCGGTGAGCTGGCGAAGCTGCCGGCCGCCGTGCAGGGTCCGCTGACCGCGCTGGAGGTGGCGGTGTCCGATGCCGCCCGGGTCGACGGTGACCTGCTGGTGGTGGACGGCCCGTTGCGTAGTCGCCGGCAGTTGCCGCGCACGCTCGGGTATATCAAGACCCAGCACAGCCAGTACCTGGATGCCCGGCTGACGGCGGTGGTGACCGGTATGGCGTCGGGTGAGCGTTCGCCGGTGTTCCGGCTGGGCACCGCCTGGGGTGGCTGGTCGTGGTATTTGCGGCTGCCGGTGGCGGTCGGCGCGCCGTGGGCGGGCATCGTCCGGGTGGAGTGTTCTGCCGACCTGCCCGTCGAGGCGGCGATCGAGTTGGCCGACCTGTCGCTGGTCACGCTGCCGCGCTTCGCCTCCACCCCGTACAAGGATCCGCGGGCCCCACAGAATCTGATCCCGATCGCCGGGCTGGAGCGCCGACTGCGTGCCCTGCTCGGCGATTCCCGACTGCTGCACCGCGCGTTGACCGCTGCGGCCCGCGCCGCCCGTTGAACACGGATACTGGTCGGGATGGGACGTAAACGGGCGGGTGACCGGGTGGTCGAGCAGGTGGACACGGGGCAGGCGGAGCTTGTTCCGGACCAGGACCGGGCCGGCTCGTGGACGCTGCTGTTGGACGGCGCGCCGCAGTCGCACGTCGACCTGACCGATCCCACTCATCTGGAATTCGAGTACGTGCGGCGGTTGGCCGCCGCGGTGGACCTGATCGCACCGGCGGGTGAGCCGCTGCGGGTGCTGCATCTGGGCGGCGGCGCTCTGACCCTGCCCCGGTACGTGTCCGCCACCCGGCCCGGTTCCACCCAGCGGGTGTCCGAGGTGGACGGCGCTCTGGTGGAGTTGGTCCGCCGGGTGTTGCCGTGGCCGTCCGATGCCCGGCTGCGGGTCCGGGTGGAGGACGCGCGGGCGGTGTTGACCTCCACGCGGGACGCCAGTTACGACGTGGTGGTCGCCGACGTCTTCGCCGGTGCCCGTACCCCGGCGCACCTCACGTCGGTCGAGTACGCGGCCGAGGTGGCGCGGGTGCTCCGCCCCGCCGGCTGGTACCTGGCGAACCTGGCGGACGGCCCGCCGCTGCGGCACGCGCGTGGGCAGGTCGCCACGGTCCGTTCGGTGTTGCCGCAGGCCTGCCTGATCGGCGACGCGGCGGTGTTGCGTGGCCGCCGGTACGGGAATCTGGTGCTGGTCGCCGGGCGGGTGACGCCGCCGGTGCCGGAGCTGACCCGGCGCGCTGCTGGCGACTGGTTCCCCGGCCGGGTGGTGGCCGGCGACGAGTTGGACCGCTTCGCCGGCGGTTCGCAGGTGGTGCGGGACGCGGATGCCACCGGCTCCGATCCGCCACCGCCAGGCCTGTTCTCCGTCCGCCGCTGACCGCCCGATCCGACGGCCACGCAGAAGTTTTTTCGCCGTTCGTTGATCCGCTCGGGGCGGCGCTGCGTACCACCGGGCGGCCCGCTTCGTGGGCCGGCGATGGTCACGGACATCCCGGAGGTCTGCATGCACGCGGTGGCGGCCGGTTGGCATGGCGATGCGGTACGCGCGGACTGGTTGTCGGCGCGGTCCTCGTCGCGGCCGACGTCGTCAGCCCGAGGGGTCGACGCGCGCGCGACGTCTCGCCAGAATGGTCCGGTGACGCCGCGACCGGCGCCCGGGCGCCATCAGGCGACGTCGACCGAGGCCAGCCACTCCGACCAGCTGATCCGGTTGCTCTACGCCGAGCACGCCGGGCCGTTGCTGATGTTCGTCATGCGACTCACCGGGGGGGACCGGCAGCGTGCGGAGGACATTGTCCAGGAGACCCTGCTGCGGGCGTGGCGCAACGCGCACCGCCTGGGCACGCAGGGACAGGGTTCGCTGCGGCCGTGGTTGGTCACGGTGGCTCGCCGGATCGCCATCGACGAGCACCGCAGCCAGGAGGCCCGCCCGCCGGAGACGTACGACCGGGATCTCACCGCGTTCGCCGAGGCGGACAGCACCGACCGGGTGCTGCGGACCATGACGGTGGCGGACGCGCTGCGTACGCTCAGTCAGTCGCACCGGGAGATCCTGATCTCGACGTACTTTCGGGGCCGGACGGTGCCGGAGGCCGCCGAGGAGTTGGGGCTGCCACTGGGCACCGCCAAGTCGAGGGTCTACTACGCGCTGCGCGCGCTGCGCACGGCTCTGCAGGAGCGGGGGGTGACAGAATGAGCCGGCCAGACCACATGGACGTCGCGGCGTACGCGCTGGGCGTGCTCGATGAGCAGGACACTGAGCGGTTCGAGGAGCATCTCGCCACCTGTTGGGCGTGTGCGGCCGAGTTGGAGACGATGGTTCCGGTGGTGGGGCTGCTCTCCGACATCGACGGCGAGACGATGATGGCGCTGGAGCAGACCGCGACGGATCCGGCGCTGCTGGACCGGACGCTGGGCGCGGTGCGGGCGGACCGCCGGCGCACCCGGTTTCGTCAGATGCTCGCGACGGCCGCCGCGGTGGTGGTCTTCGGTGGGCTGACCGGGTATGGCTTCGTCAGCGTGACCGGCAGCGAGCCGTCGCCGGGGGTGCTCGCCGAGTCGACGCCGAGCGCACCGGGCGACCCGGCGACGAACGGGCCGACGGCCCCGCCGAGCGGCCCGGGTGTTGGCGGCACTGAGGAGGAAGGCGACCAGGTCGAGGCCACCGACCCGACCACCGGTGTGCAGACCACCATGTTCCTGGTGAAGCGGGAGTATGGCACCCGGATCAATTTCAGCCTGCGGAAGCTGCCCGGCCCGCGTACGTGCCGGTTGGTGGTGGTGCGGAAGAACGGCAGCACCGAGGTTGTGTCGAGTTGGTCGGTGCCCAATGAGGGTTACGGCACCAACACCCGACCGCAGGGCCTTGAGTTGAGTGCTTCGACGTCGGCCCTGGCGGAGGAGATCAAGCAGCTCCAGGTGCAGTCGGTGGATGCGACCGGTGTAGCGAGCCCGCTGGTCACGGTGCCGTTGTAGTCTCGCGGAACGTATCGGCGCCGACCATTTTCACAATGGCCGGCGCCGATCTGTTGTTTCGGAGTGTTCCGGTGCTGGGGACGTACGTATGCCAGCCCGAATCAGTTCAATCAATTCGCGTGAAATTGACCACTGTTACTGCTTCAACCTTGACAGCCCGCTCTCCGTACCTATGGGTGAACTGCCAAGAATGAGGAGGGCACGTGGCACAGATGAAGCGGACCGTCATCGTCGCGAGCGCGATGGTCGCACTAACGGCCTGCGCTCCCGCGGGTTACGACGGGGCGAACTCGAGCGCGGCCGAGCCGGTCGCCGTCGCCGCGGCCGAGCCCACCGCGACGGCTGAACCCGAGGCGTCGGCGTCCGCGGAGGCGCCGGCCGCCGACGCGCCGCCCGCGAACGTCGACCTGACCGAGCAGTTGAACGGCAAGAGCGTCGCCCGGATGGGCAAGGTGGTCACCGACCAGGACGGCTGGATCCTGTACCGCTTCGACAAGGACACCGCCGACCCGCCGTCGTCGAACTGTGTCGACAAGTGCGCGGAGGTGTGGCCGCCGGCGCTGACCGACGGCAACCCGCAGCTCACCGGTGTCTCCGACGACAAGGTCAGCAGCGTGACCCGCCAGGACGGCACCCGTCAGCTCACCATCGCCGGCTGGCCGGTGTACCGCTACATCGGCGACAAGAAGCCCGGCCAGTGGAAGGGCCAGGCTGTTGGTGGCACCTGGTTCGTGGTTCAGCCGGACGGCAAGAAGAACCTGAGCTGCCTGCCCACCTCCACGCCGAAGGCGGTCGCGCCGCCGGCGAACAGCGGCTCGACCGACGCCGGAGGCGCGGGCTACTCGTACTGAGTCCGTTTGGCACCAGGACGCGGTGGTCGGTCGTCGCCGGGGAGGGCGCGACCGACCACCGTCGTGTCCGCAGGTTCAGCGGCGCCGTCACCGCCACGCGGCGGTGGACAGCCGGAGGTTGCGCTCACTCCCCCGTTCGAACTGGCTGGCGATGGGGAAGTAGGCACCGAGGAACGCCTCGAGGACCTTCGCCTGATCCTCCGCCGGCACGTCGCCGTCGTGGTAGTCGTTCAGGCAGAACACGTCGAACGCCCGGCTCGCCAGCAGGCTGTCCAGCCGCGGCAGGTGAGCGGCCAGGCCGACGTTGGCAAAGGTGCAACGGACCGAACCCGCCGTCGTCCGTCCGCTCATCAGCCCGAAGTGGTGCGCGAGGGACGAGAGCATGGACACGTCGTCGGTCGACCGGAGCCGGTTGGCCGCCGTCCGTCGGACCGCCTCCGGGAACGCCGCCTCGACCTCGTAGAGGGTGCTGCGTCGATGTGCGTGCGGAGCGTGCAGGAACGCGTGGATCAGCGTCTTGCCGAAGGCCTCCTCCAGCAGCCGCCGATTGTTCTTGCCGGCCACCGCGAACGCCTCGTCGTCAGGGTTGGGGAGCGTGAGCGGGATCTGCGTGGGACTACGGAACGACTTGGGCAGCCCACCCGGGTTGAAGAACATGTCGGGGCCGAACAGACGACCAAAGAAGACGTCGTCGTTGAGATAGACGAAGTGCTCGGACAACCCCTCGATGTGGTGCAGCTGAGTTTCGATGGCATGGGAGTTGTACGTCGGCAGAACCCCAGGGTCGGTGAAGATCTCCCGGTGGTCGACGATCTGGACCTTGGGATGTGTGGTGTCGAGCCACTCCGGCACCTGATCGTCGGTGACGATCCAGATCCTGTTCGCCCACGGTGCGAAGAGGTCGACCGACCTCAGCGAATACCGCAGCTCGTCCCGGCTGCGGAAACGTGCGGCGCCCTGCAGCGAATCCTGCTCGGAGTACCCGATCCCCAGAGTCTGCGCCCGACGGCGCGCCCAGGCCGGGTCCGCTCCGTCCACCCAGGTGTAGACGAGATCGATGGGGAAGGTGATCTCGTCAGCGAGCCGCCGCGTGAACGGGTCGACGGATCGGTAACTCTGCCTGCCCACGGTCACCACGGCAGGGGTGAGGGATTCGGCTGCCAACCGGTCTCCCACCAGGGTCCGCGATGGGCCGCAGAGGTCCGTTCCGTCCTCGGCGGTGTGCCAGAACTCCACGGCACACCCGTAGATGGTGCCCATCCGCAGCGTCTGCGACAGGGTCATCGCGGGTTCGAACACGCGCAGCCACGAGGCTGTGGCCATCGCGGTGACCCCTGGTGTCGCTGCGGCCGGCCAGACCCCCATCGTGCGGTTGCGCTG
The DNA here is from genome assembly GCF_016907275.1 of Micromonospora luteifusca. NCBI lineage: Bacteria > Bacillati > Actinomycetota > Actinomycetes > Micromonosporales > Micromonosporaceae > Micromonospora > Micromonospora luteifusca. Next base: position 4,884,283 of record NZ_JAFBBP010000001.1, on the reverse strand, counting down.
GTCAAAGGCCTCCACGTAGACCGGGCGATCGGCGTACCGGCGGGCGAGGGCGGCCACGACGGACTGTCGGGCCTCCTCTCGAACGGCCACCCGGAAGGTCGGCGACATCTGTCGGACGAGGAAGTAGTCGATGCCCGCGGTGTCGAGACTCTCCACCGTCAGGTCGAGGTTGTCCCGTGCGACCTCGTACGGCGTGGAGTCCCGCAGGCGGGTCAACTGCCCCCGAGTCCAGATCAGGTCCTCGCGTCCGGCCTCGACTCCAGCCGCCCATGCCTCGACATCGACCGTGCCCACGCTGCGGGCGGCGGCCCTGCTCGGCACCACGTTGGGTGCCGCCCTGCGGGCCTGGTTGGCCGCAACCGCGTCGAATCGACGTTCCGTCCATCCAGGACTGCCACGGTCGGCCAGCAGGTCGGTGAAGAGCTGCTCCCACTGCGGCATCACCCGCTCGACCGAGAACCGCTCCACATCGCGCAGGGCCGCGTGCCCCATCGCGTGCCGCAGGCCATCGTCCTCGATGAGCTTGCGCAGTGCGACGGCTAGTTCGTCGATGTTGTCCGGGGCGACCAGGAAGCCGGTTTTACCGTCCTCGACGACCTCGCGGGGGCCGTTGGGGCAGTCGTACGCCACCACCGGCACCGCAGCGCTCATCGCCTCGATCAGGGTGAGACCGAACGACTCCACGCGGGACGTCACCATCGCCACCGACGCCTTGGCCCACTCGTCCTCGATGCTCTCGGTGGGGCCGAGCAGTTGAACCTGATTGCCGAGCTTGAGGCCGGCGATCCGCTCCTCCAAGCGCGACCGTGACCCGCCGCCGAAGATACGCAGCCGCCAGTCGGGATGGTCCGGAGCGATCTGGGCGAAGGCGGCGATCGCGTGCTCGAACTGCTTCTCGGGGCTCAACCGACCCGCCATGACCACGGTGCGGGTCTCCCGGGTCGATCGCGGCCGGTAGCCCTCCTCGATCGGGTTGGGCAGCACGACCAGCCGGGGAGCGGCGTCCGCCAGCAGGTCGGCGAACCAGTCCCGGGTCGGTCGGGAGAGCAGCGCGATCGCGTCGGCCCGGGCGGCGAAGAGCCCGAACGGCTCACCGGAGGAACCCCGCAGCTCGGCGACACGGTGCTCCTGCGCGACGATCACCACGCGTCGGGGCAACAGCTTCGCGGCGACGGCGAGCAACGCGGGGGTGGTGGTGACCACCACGTCGGCGTCGGTCTCGCCGAGCACGCGTTCGAGTTCGAGGTCGGACAGCGCCGAGAACGCGCCCTCCCAGTGTCGCTGCACCAGCGTGCTGGGCGCGGCGGCGAGCGTCTCGGCGACGGCATCGGGCATCCCGCCCCGCACTGGCCGGATCACGCCGTCACGGGTGTCGAGAAGGTGCACCAGCCGAACGGCGGGATCCACCTCGAAGGGCACCTCGTCGCGGGTGCGGAGGACGCCGATGATCTCCACCTCGTGCCGACTCGCCAGCCAGTTCGCCTGCCGCAGGACGGTGCGTTCGGTGCCACCGATGGCATCGGCCCAGGTGAGCAGATAGGTGATCTTCATGAGTTGCCGTCCGTCGAGCGGGATTGAATGGGCAGGCAGGCCAGGGCGAGACTGCCTGCCGGGGTGAAGTAGGGGCGTACGCGGACCGACCGGCCGGGCGCGGCCCAGACGATCGCCGCCGGCGGCCGCAGGGACTTCTTGGGGTTGGCGAGGTCGTGCAGCACCATGCCGACACGCAGCCGGCGGGACTCGGCGTACAGCCGGACGTCGAAGATCCGCTCCCGAACGTGCCCGGCCTCCGTCATCGCCGACAGCGGCAGGCTGAACCGCAGCAGGTCGGGGCCGACCAGTTCACCTTGGACGCGGAGAGACTCGCCGCCACCGCGCGACTCCAGCCCCACCTCCACCGGCCCGTCGGCCTGCCAACCGACCGTCCGCACCTGAAGGCTCGCCCCGGTCCAGTCCAGTCGGACGTCGGTGAGTTCGGCCAACGCTCCGGGAGCCGTGACGGCGAGCGCGAGCCGGCCGGCTTGGTCGGTCACCGGCCGGTACCGGTATCCCGAGTCGGGACAGGGCGGGGCCGACACGGTGGGGCCGGCAGCTCGTTCGGTCGCGCCTCCGACCACCCGGACGGGGTCTCCCCCACCCGTTTCGCTGATCAGGCAGCACTCCACCCGCCACGAGCCACCCGGGGGCAGGTCCAGGCCGCCCGGCCGAGCGCAGAGCAGGACGGCGGCGGAGACGGCCAGACCGTCGCCAGCGTGACGCAGGTCAGCGGGCACGGTGAGCCGCGTACTGCCGTGGACGAGGTGCAGCTCGGCACCGACGACGTCGGCGGCGAGCGCGGGCGGCACCTCGAGGTCCAGGTTGAGGGTGTGCCCGTCGAGCACGCCCACGAAGCGGGCCTGGATCGACGGTCCGGCCGGCAGGGCGGCCCGAAAGATCCGCCGGGGAGCCGGTGCCCGCATCGTGCCCTTCAGCTGCGCCACCTGCCGAACCAGTTGCCGGTCGGCCCGGCGCAGGGCGACCCGCAGCCGGGGCCAGCGCCGCAGCGCGTCGGACGCCAGCTCGCGCAGATGCGCCCCGTTCATGCCAGCTCCGCTCATGCCTGTCCCCGCCTGTTCCCGATGGCCGTCCAGTCGCCGAACTGTCCATCACTGCCCGCCCGTCGCTGCCGGGACGCCCGCGGTCGTCCATCCACCCCGACGACCGCGGCCACGACTCGTCCGCTGGCGTCCACCGCCACGGCCGGGGAACCGACGAAGGGGACACCGGAGGTGGACCACGTCGTGGACACCCCACGCCCCGCCGGCTGCCAGGACAGGCTGGTCGTGCCGGTGCCGTCGCGGAGGTAGGCCGCGGCTTGGTGCGCCGGCGCGGAGGCGGCCCGGCCGACGCCCTGTCTCAACCAGAACATGGCGTTACCCCCGGTCTGGGATAGCGACGACGGGTCGCCGCGCGATGGCGTGCAACGAGGGCGGCAACCATGTCAGGCCTTCTCCCACGGGCTGGGCACCGGGAAGTAGGTGTCCAGAAAGGGTGTGAGGACCGCGAGCTGGGCGGTCAGGTCCGCCTCGGAGGAGAAGGCGTCGTTCAGGCAGAAGACGTGCCGGTCCCGGTGGGCCAGCAGGTGCGCGAGCCGCGCGGGAGTGTCGGGGTGGGACAACTCGGCGATGGTGTATTCCAGCTCGCCCGGCGCGGCCCGGCCCGTGTGGAACGCGTAGTAGTGGTGCAGCGACGAGGCGACCGAAATGTCGGTCATGCCGCGGAACCGGCTCGCGGCGGTCCCACGATGCGGTGCCGAGAACTCCTGCTCGATCTCGTACAGGACGCTGCGCCGCAGCGCGTGCGGCATGTGCTTCATCTTCTTGTTGAGCACTGTGCCGAAGCGCTCGGCGAGCAGTGCCCGATTGTTCTTCCCAGCGGCCGACGACGGGATGTCCTCAGCGCTCGGCGCGCCCGGAGGCACGAGCGCCGGCGACGGGAAGAAGCGGGAGATGCCGTTGGCCAGGAAGAAATCCTGGGGAAGCACCTCGGTGCCGAGGAAGACGTCGTCGTTGAAGTACAGAAAGTGCTCGGAGAGCCCGTCGATGTGATGCAGCTGGCTCTCGATCGCGTGCGAGTTGTAGGTGGGCAGCACCGATGGGTCCGTGAAGATCTCCCGGTGGCTGACCACGCGGATTCCCGGCGCCGACGGGTCCAACCAACTCGGCACCTGGTCGTCGGTCACCAGGTAGATGTGCCGCACCCACGGCGCGAACAGATGCACCGACCGCAGTGAGTAGCGCAGCTCGTCGCGGCTGAGGAACCGAGCCGGACTCGCCGCCTCGGCGTGGTAGGGAATTCCGGTCACGGCGGCGCGTCGACGTAGCCAGTCCGGATCTGTGCCGTCCACCCAGGTGTAGACGACGTCGATGGGGAAGGCCACGTCGTCCGGGGACCGGCCGGCGAACTCCGGCCGGCTTCGAACGGTCGTGCTGTCGGTGGGCGGCACCAGGCCGGTGAACAGCGACTCGGGTACGAGGACCGGAGGCGACGACACCTGGACCTGCTCCGCCACCGGGTTACGGCGAGGGGCGACGAGGACGTCCTCCTGCCGGGTCCAGAACTCGACGTCACAGCCGTACGCCGGCCCCAGCACCAGACGGTGCCGCGGATCCGTCAAGTACCAGGTCAGTCGTAGCACCGGAGCGTCGGCGACCCGATCCCACGTCCGTGGCTCGAAGCCCGCGGCCGGGGGCCGCTCACCGTGCTGCCGAGGTATGGAGACGTAGCCGGGAACTCGGGCGCAAGCAGCCGCGAGCGCGGCGTGCGCACGGCTGCGGTCGGCGACGTCGACGGCGACCACGGACGCACGAGGTGACCGACCGCGGACCTGGAAGTACTCGATGCCAGCCTCGTCGAGCGCTGCCGTCACGGCGGTCAGGTTCGCCGCCCGGGCCCGCAGCGGCGTGGCTGCCGGGTCGACGAGGGCAATTCGCGACGCCCGGTCCGCTGTCACGACCGCCCGGTCACCACCGGCGAGCAGTTCCGGCTGCCGTCGGGCCAACCGCTCGCCCCGGCGCCCCGCCACCAGGGCGTCTCGGGATGCCCGTGCGACCCACTGTTTGAGTTGGTGGCGTGCCCGCGGACTCACCTTCGTCGCGATCGCACGACGGGTCTGTGCGCTCAGCACCCGACGGTAGACGTCGACAAGCCCCGACGGCTCGGCGAGCGCCCGCGGCGGCTCCGACGATGGCGGTTGAGGTGCGGGGCGTACCAAGCTGGGCTCCACTACAGACGATGGCCGAAAAACGCGGGCAGGGACGATGCGGTGGGTCAGCCATCCATCCTCGGCGCAAAGCCCCTGAAGTCGGTGGCCGTGCTTAGCATGGTGTTGGGCATGGTGGGCGCGTCGATCGGGGTGCCTTGACGGGCATCCACCACCGAGCGGTACGACCGCCGCCACAGCTCACCGGCACCCACGGACCGCCGCTCCGCCACCACGTCGTCGGGCAGCTCGAACGGGGCGGGGAAGGGCAGGTAGCGCGGCAGGAAGTCGGCCAACATCTTTTCCTGCTCCTCGAACGACCGCGGGTCGGAGTCGGTGTCGTTGAGGCAGAAGACGTCGCGGTGCCGGCGGGCCAGCAGCTCGGCCAGTCGGGCGGGGGTCGAGGGGTGGCCCAGGTCGGCGTACTCGTACTCGATGTCGCCGGGGACGGCCTGCGCGGTCAGGAACGCCCAGTACTGGTGCAGCGACGACGGGATGGACAGGTCGCCGTGGTGACGGAACCGGTGCCGGGCGGTGGCCATCACCTCCTCCGGCAGCCTGCCCTCGATCTGCTGCATGATGCTGCGTCGCAGCGCGAACGGGGTGTGTTTCATCTTCTGCGTGATGGTCACGCCGAACTGCCGCTGGATGTGTCGACGGTTGTTCTTTCCGGCGGCTTTCACCGGCGGGTCCTCAGGATTCGCCTCGCCCAGGCCGAACTGCGCCGGTGAGGGGAAGAACTTCGCGATCCCGTTGGCGTGGAAGAAGTGGTTCGGCAGCAGTGGACGCCCGAGGAACACGTCGTCGTTGAGGTAGAGGAAGTGTTCGGCCAGACCGTCGATGCGGTGCAGCCGGGACTCGATGGCGTGCGAGTTGTACGAGGACCGGCCGCCGAGGTCGGCGAAGAGTTCCGCGTGTGAGATGAGCGTGATCCTGGGATGGCTCGGGTCGAGCCAGCTCGGCAACTGACTGTCGGTGATCAGAAAAATCCGCCTCAGCCAGGGCGCGAAGCTGTGCAGCGACCGCATCGAATACCGCAGCTCGTCGCGGTTGTGGTAGCGCGAGGAGTTCGCTGCCACCGCGTGCAGCGGGCCGTCGGGGGCACCGAGTGCCATCGACTTCCGCTTCTGCCACTGCGGGTCGGAGCCGTCCACCCAGGTGTAGACGGCGTCGATCGGGAAGCCAACGCGGTCCGGCGCCCGGACGGACAGATCGCGGCGGGTGCCGTAGGTGTGGTCGTCGGCCTCGGGCACGAAGTGACTCATCAAGGCCGCGGCCACCCGGACCGGTTGTGCCCGGGCGGGCGCCTCGTCGACGACACCGTTGCGTCGGGGCGCGCGGACCATGTCCCCGCGCCGGCTCCAGAACTCGATCTCGCAGGCGAACTGGGCGCCGAGGACCACACCGGCTCGGGCGTCGGTGACCGGGAAGCAGACTTGGAACACCTCGGTCGGGGTGGCGTCCGGCTGGTCCCGACCGGGTTGGACCTGCACCACCCGGACGTTGGCTCCCGACAACTCCGGCGCGGAGCGGATGAGGTGTTGCACCGCCGGCCGATGGTCGTCGAGGACTGCGACAGTGCTGCGCAGGTGGTCATCGTTACGGATGCAGTGGTAGTCGATGCCGGCAGCGTGCAGCGCGGTGGTGACGGCGGTGAGGTTGCGGTGCCACTGTTCCAACGGCGTAGCTGTGGCGACCACCTCGGCCTTGATTCGGACGCCGCCGTCGGACACGGTCACCCGGGCGCCCAGGGGATGCACGGTGTCGCCGCCGCGCGGCCGGGAGAGCGTCTGCACCAGGCCGATCCGCCGGTGGGCTGGCAGCACACCGAGCAGGCGCCGCCGCACCTGCGGCGGCAGAAGTCGGTAGACCTTCAGGGCGATCATGCGCTGGGCCGTCCGACACACACTCGTGCAGCCATCACTGCATGCCTTTCCACAGATCCCCCGTTGGCACTGCGTGGCGATCTAGCGCCGATCGCTCGCCGTGTTGGGCGGCTGTCGACGGACACCGATCTCCGGGCCGGGCCACGGTCGCCCGAGCGGGGACGATGGTGGCCGCCGCAGGTGACCCGGGACAGTGTTTTTACCTGCAGGACATCAAACAACCACATGATCGATACCTGACCCACAAGCTCTGGTGGCATAAGCGAGTTCTGCTCTGCTTTGCCGGAAGAATCCTGGCCGTTCGGGTGGTTCTTGCCACCGTTACGGCTGCCTGAACGTGCCCTCACGTTTCTCCCCAACCGATGGCGGGACCGGTACGGCGGTTGCCAGGGCCAGACCCTGACCTGGCAAAGTAGCGGGGTGACCGACACCGAACCCGCCGCGACCAGGGTGTTGCACCCGCCGGTCGGCTACCGGCTGGCGGCTTCCGTCCGTGCGCTCACCTTCAGCCCGTACGACCCGTGCGCGCGCGTCGTCGCGGGCGCCTTCTGGTGGGCCACCCGCACCCCGGACGGGCCGGCCACCCTCGCGCTGCGACCCGTCGGCGGTGAGTTGCTCGCGGAGGGCTATGGGCCGGGCGCCGAGCACGTCCTGGCGCGCGCTGACGCGATCGCCGGGCTGCGCGACGACCTGGCCGGCTTCACCGAGTTGGCCGGGGCCCACCCGCTGGTCGCCCGGCTGGCCCGGGAGCACCGGGGGCTCCGGATGCCCGCCACCGGGCAGGTCTTCCCGCACCTGCTGCGGGCGGTCTTCGAGCAGAAGGTCACCGTGAAGGAGGCGTACCGGGCGTACGCGGCGACCGTGCGGCATTTCCGGGAGCCGGCACCCGGCCCGTTGCAGCCGCTGCTGCTGCCGCCCGCGGCCGCCGCGGTGGCCGCCACCCCGTACTGGGTGTTCCATCCGTTCGGGGTCGAACAGCGTCGCGCCGACACACTGCGTCGTGCCGCAGCGCTCGCCGACCGGTTGGAGCGCAGCGCCGACGCCGCCGATGCCACCCGCCGGCTGACCGCCATCCCCGGTATCGGGCCGTGGACGGCCGCCGAGGTGGTCCGGGTCGCGTACGGCGACGCGGACGCGGTCAGCGTCGGCGACTATCACGTCCCGAACACGGTGGCCTGGGCGCTCGCAGGCGAGCCGAGGGGCGACGACGCCCGGATGCTGGCCCTGCTGGAGCCGTTCCGGGGTCACCGGGGCCGGGTGTGCCTGCTGCTGGGGGCCGCCGGCATCCGGGCGCCGAAATATGGTCCGCGCGCCCCGATCCGCTCGTTCGCCCGATTCTGACTCCCGACAGCTCGCCCGCAAGGGGATCCCGCCGGCGTTGCGGAAAGCTGGCCGTCAGCCCCGCTCGCTCCGGCTCCTGAGCCCGTCGGCCTCCAACCGGAGGTAGTGGCGGAACAGCTCACCGTACAGCCGACCGATCAGGCCGGCCAGCAGCCCGGACTGGCTCATTGCCAGCTCGACGCGGGTGCGTCCGTCGGGCAGCGGCAGCAGCCGGTGCTCGGCCGTGGTCCGCACGCCCGGGGCGTCGGAGACCCAGACGAACTCCCGCTGCTCGGTCAGCTCGGTGACCCGCCACACCGCCGGCCGTAGCTTCGGCTGAATCAACCGGGCTGTCGCGCCGACGGCAAGGGGCCCTGGCTCCCCCCGCTCGGCCCGGGTCACCGAGGCCGTCCACTCCGGCCAGCGCGGCACGTCGACCAGCACCGACCAAACCTGCTCGACGTCGGCAGCGATCTCCGTAGCGGCTTCGAACCGCATTGTCTCCCCTCCCCGGCGGTGCCGTCCGGCACCCGCCACGGACGCAGACGAGGCCGCCAGGTGGATCGTGACAGCAGCACGCAACCCGGGCGGGATCAGGCGGCTTCGCGCAGGTCGGCCAGGCTCAGAGGGGTACGCCGACGCAGCAGTTCCTCCAGCTCCGGCACGGAACCGACCTCTCCGAGCACGTTCCGTCCGCCGCCGAACCGCTGCGGGTAACGGCGCGTCAGCCGGTAGCGGTAGCGGCCCCGGATCAGCTCGACGCTCACCCGCCACCGCCCGCAGCAGTCACAGACCCACTCGGACACCTCGCGAAAGTAGCTCTGACCTGCGGTTATTCGATTCGCCCGGTGGGGACGAGCGGCGCGTGGGCGGACACGCCACCCCGGCACCCACGGTGATCTGCCTCACGACTGTCGGTACCGTCTGATTGACTGGTCGCCGTGGACCTGCCGATCAATCCTCCGGTCGAGCCGATGCTGGCCAAGAGTGTCGCCAAGCTGCCCACCACGCCGGGGGTGACCTACGAGCCCAAGTGGGACGGGTTCCGGTGCATCGTGTTCCGCGACGGCGACGAGGTCGAGCTGGCCAGCCGGGGCGGCAAGTCGATGACCCGCTACTTCCCCGAGGTGGTCGATCAGGCGCGCCGGCAGTTGCCCGAGCGGTGCGCGGTCGACGGTGAGCTGATCGTGATTCGGCGTGACGGGTCGAGCGGCCAGGCCCGGTTGGATTTCGAGCTGCTGGCCCAGCGCGTCCACCCGGCCGCGTCGCGGGTGAAGATGCTGGCCGAGACCACACCGGCCGACTTCGTCGCGTTCGACCTGCTGGCCATCGGCGACGAGGCGCTGCTCGACCAGCCCTACCCGCGCCGCCGGGAGCGGTTGGTCGAGGCGCTGGCCGGGGTGCGCCCGCCGGTGCACGTCACCCAGGTCACCACCGATCCCGACACCGCCCGCCGCTGGTTCGACGTCTTCGAGGGCGCCGGCCTGGACGGGTTGATCGTGAAGCCGGCCGACCTGCCGTACGAACCGGGCAAACGGCTGATGTTCAAGGTCAAGCACGCCCGCACCGCCGACGCGGTGGTGGCCGGGTTCCGCTGGCACAAGTCCGGCCCGGTGGTGGGTTCGCTGCTGCTCGGCCTCTATGACGACGCCGGGGTCCTGCACCACGTGGGGGTGAGCGCGTCGTTCAGCATGGCCCGCCGCGCCGAGTTGCTCGACGAGCTGGCGCCCTACCGGGACATCGGCGGCGAGCACCCGTGGGTGCATGGCGACCACGAGCGCGGCCAACGCATCCCGGGCGGGGTGAGCCGGTGGACCGGCACGAAGAACCTGGAGTGGGAGCCGGTGCGCCCGGAGCTGGTGGTCGAGGTGGGCTACGACGCGATGGAGGGCGAACGGTTCCGGCACACCGCCCAGTTCGTCCGCTGGCGCCCGGACCGCGATCCCCGATCCTGCCGCTACGACCAGCTCGACCGCCCGATCCGCTTCGATGTGGACGAGGTGTTGCGCGGCGATCCGGCGACCACCGTGGACCGGGCCGCCACCGGTTCGGCGTAGCCTGGCCGTCGACTCGATTCCGGAGGACCTCGTGACGCGCACCGCCCATCAGCTTCGGATGGCGACCAGTCGCCGGGTCCGTCGTACTCTGGCCGCCTTCGCCGTCGCGGCGCTGCTCACCGCCGGGTGCACGTTGCCGGCGTTCGCGCCACGCACCGAGGTGGAGGGCGCGGCCGCAGCGACCGGCAGCGCGCCCACCTGGCGGCCCTGCCCGGAGGTGCCCGACGAGTTGGTCGGGCGCGGCGCACCGGACATGCGCTACGAGTGCGCGCGGATCGCGGTGCCTCGCGACTGGGGCACCGGCGGCGGCGCGAGCACCGGCCCGGGCGCCGGGCAGACCTTCGAGATCGCCCTGCTGCGGGCCCGCTCCACGAAGCAGCGCGACCGGGTCGGCTCGTTGGTGGTCAACCCGGGCGGCCCGGGCGGCTCCGGCGTCGACACCGCCGTCTACCTCTCCTTCGGCCCTCAGTTCGGCGGGCTTCCCACCTCGATCACCGAGCGCTTCGACATCGTCGGTTTCGACCCGCGCGGGGTTTCCCGGTCCAGCCCGGTGAAGTGCATCTCCGACGCCGACCTGGACGCCAGCTTCGGTTTCGACCCGGATCCGGCCAGCCAGTCGGCGTTCGACGGCTTCGTGGGCCTGAGCCAGCGGATCGGGCGTGGCTGCGGCGATCGGTACGGCGACCAGTTGCCGCTGTACGGCACCGAGCAGGCCGCCCGCGACATGGACGCGGTGCGCGCCGCCGTGGGCGACGACAAGCTCACCTACCTGGGCTACTCCTACGGCACTCTGCTCGGTGCCACATACGCCCAGCTCTACCCACAGCGGGTGCGTGCGTTGGTGCTCGACGGCGCGGTCGACCCGCAGCAGCGGCTGGTGGAGGGCTCGGAGAGTCAGGCCCGCGGTTTCGAGCGGGCGTTCAACAACTTCACCCGCTGGTGCGCGGCGAACGCCGACCGCTGCCCGATCGCCCCGGACGCGCGGGCCGCGGTCACCTCGGCCATCGACAAGGCCAAGGCCTCCCCGGTACGCGGCGCCAACGGGCGGGAGGCAACTGCCGGCTGGGTGTTCTACGCAGTCATCTCGTCGCTCTACACCGAGTCCGGTTGGCAGGAACTGGCCAAGGCGATCGACCAGTTGGCCGCGGGTGACCCGAAGGACGTGTTCCGGCTCGCCGACGCGTACGCCGGCCGGGGCGACGACGGGCGTTACTCGAACCTGTTCGACGCCAACCTGGCCATCAACTGCGCCGACGAGACGGAGAAGCCGAGCCGGGAGCAGATCCGGCAGTTGCAGGCGGAGTGGCGTGGGAAGTATCCGCTGTTCGGGCCGGCGCTGGCGGTCGGCATGCTGAGCTGCGTCGAGTGGCCGGGTGGGCGTGACCCGTACCCGACCGGCCGGGCGAACGGCGCGCCGCCGATCGTGGTGGTCGGCACCACCGGCGACCCGGCGACGCCCTACGAGCAGACCCCACGGCTCGCGTCGATGCTGGGCGTCGGCCGGGTGCTCACCTGGGAGGGCGAGGGGCACACCGCGTACCCGCAGACCTCCTGCATCACCTCGGCGGTGGACGCCTACCTGATCGACCTGACCGTCCCCGGGGAGGGGCTACGCTGCCCGGCCCGGTGACCGGCCGGGTCGGCGGCAGCGGCGGCAGCTCGATGCCCTGCCGGGTGGCCAACTCCTCCAGCAGCGCCCGCATCCGGCGGATGTCGGTCTTGAGCTGCTCCTGCTCCTCGTGCACGAAGGCGTCGTCATCGACGATGAGTCGGCTGGCGAAGTGTGCGGTGATCAGCGGGATCACCAGCAACACCATGGTCGAGATGAGCAGCGCGGCAAGCGTCCGGCCCGCCCAGGTGGTCGGCGAGATGTCGCCATACCCGACGGTGGACGCGGTCACCACCGCCCACCAGACGGCGTCGGCGGGGCTGCGGTGCTCGACCTCGCCGTAGATGACCCCCGCCACCACGATCATCAGCAGGTACGACGTGATCAGCGTGCGGGGTGAGTTCGCGAACCACACCAACGCCCGGTAGATCCATCGGAACGGCAGCAGCAGAAGGTCCATGCCGTCCCATGCTGCCCCCTCCCGGCAATGGGCACCGACCCATCCGCCGATGTCGCTGTGTCATGCTCAGCGGCATGACCGACGTGACCTACCGGGAGGCGGTCCGGGCCGACCTGCCCGCCGTCATCGCCCTGCTCGCCGACGACGTCCTGGGCAAGGCGCGTGACTTCACCGAGGTCGACGAGGCGTACGAGCGGGCGTTCGCGGAGATCAGCGCGGACCCGCGCAACCAACTGATCGTCGCCGAGCAGGGCGGTGAGCTGGTCGGCTGCCTCCAGATCACCTACATCCCCGGGCTCGGGCGGCACGGTGCCGAGCGGTCCCTGATCGAGTCGGTCCGGGTTCGCTCCGACCGGCGCGGCCAGGGGCTGGGCCGAGACCTGATGACCTGGGCCATCGACCAGGCCCGGCAGCGCGGCTCCGCCCTGGTGCAGCTCACCACTGACAAGACCCGCCAGGACGCGCACCGCTTCTACCTGGGCCTCGACTTCGTGGCCAGCCACGAGGGCATGAAGCTCACGCTCTGACCGCCCGCCGGTGCTGCCCCGCGGCGACGCCCTCCTCCCCGAGTCCTCCATGCTCATACCGATCGACGGTTAGCCAAGGACCAAGACCCCGTCGGCTGGTAGATTCCCGGGCCGTAAGAGCTGGCCGGCCACCGACGATTGCGGGGAGTTCGATGAGGCTGTTTCGAGGCGCATCGAAAAAGGGCGAACTTCCGGTGAGTCCCGCGCGCCAGCTGACCCACCTGCAGATCCTCGCCCACACCGACGATGACCTGTATTTCATGGTCCCCGACCTGCTGCAAACGCTTCGGTCCGGCACCGCGGTGGTCTGCGTCTATCTCACGGCCGGCGAGGCGGACGGCCGCAACGTGCCGACCTCGGACCGCAACCGGCTGGACTACCCGCAGGATTTCGAGGGCTACACGACGGGCCGGCAGAGTGGCCTGCGAGCTGCCTATTCCGCGATCGTCACCGGTCGCCGGGACGCGGTCTGGAAGCGCACCACGCTCGATGTCCGCGACGGCGTGGTCGCCGAGGTGAACACCCTTGAGGAGGGCTGCGCGCCGGTCACTTTGATCTTTCTCAATCTGCGCATGGGTCCGGGGGACGCGCGGGTTCGCCTGCGGACGTTGTGGACCGGCGACTCCGAGGCACAGGAGACCCTGCGGCCGACCGACAGCCCCATTCCGGCCGCGAGTGGTTCCTATCGCTTCACCCGGGAAGGACTGCTCACCACGCTGGTCGACCTGCTCGAGGCGAACCAGCCGAGCGTGGTCCGGGTGATGGACCCTGATCCCGATCACACCAAGTACGGCGACGGGCCGACGCACTACTGCGACAACGAGGACCACACGGCCGCCGCGTTGTTCGCCATGGAAGCGTTGCGGCGCTACGACGTGGCCGGCCATCCCCAGCGGGTGACGACCGAGAGCTACCGCGGTTACTGGAACAAGCTTTGGCCTTTCAACCTCAGCGGCGCGGCGTTCGCCGAAAAGGTGAAGTACCTGAGCATCTACGGCGGTGAGGACGGCCACACGTGCGACCAGCCCCTGCTGTGCGGGGACCGGCAGCTGGGCAACCGTTCGTACAACCGCGGCTACGGTCAGAGCACCACCTACCGGTACCACGGTTCGACCAGTTGGCTGCGCCGCATGCGCGACGGCCGGCTGGCCGCATTCGGCGTGCTCGACGGGCGCCCGGTCCGCTGGCTCGAATCGGCCGCCGGCTCCGGGACCTGGACCGGTCCGGAATCGTTCGGCGGCTCCGCCGGAGCTGACCAGGAGGCGTTTCTCCCGCTGCTGGAGGTGGTCCGAGACACCGACGGCAGACTGCACGCCTTCGGGATTCGGGCGACCTTCTCCGCGAACATCTACGGCCACCTCCGTGACGTCGTGCTGGCCAGCGAGACGGACCGGCAGGGCGAGTTCGCCGACTGGGAGAACCTCGGTAACCCGTACAACGGCTCGGGCCCCAATCCGATCAAGCGCCGCGAGATCGGTTCACCGGCGGCGGTCGTGGACGGTAAGGGCCGGCTTCGCTTCTTCGTCCGCAATTTCGGTTCCGGGATGAGCGCCCGGGTCCGCGAGCTCGACGGCACCTGGGGTCCCTGGCTGGACCACGGTGGCCGATCCCAGGACGGTTACCACGCGATCCGGACCGGTCGCGGGACCATCGAGCTCTACGGCGGCTCCGTCGGAGACGGCGTCCAGCCGGGCATCGTGCGATGGAGTCAGCAGAACGCCGAGGGCGCCATCAAACCCGCGTACAACACGCTGTTGCCGGCGCCCGCCGGGCCGCCGACCGTGGTCGAGCTGCCGGACGGCCGACTGTTGTTGCTGGTCCGGCAGCCGAACACCGCGTGGGTCGTGGCGTACCGCCAGGAGAGGCCGGGCGGCCGCTGGGATCCGACGGCGCATTTCCTCGGCGGGGACGGCGGCATCGGACTACTGGCCGCCATGGTGCTCAACGACGACCAGGGCGTGGTGATCGCGCAGCGCAACGATGCCGGGCGGATCAGCGTATGCCTGCAGCCCGCGTCCGGCGACGCCTTCCACACTCGATGGGTCGATCTGGGCGGCAGCCCCGTGCTGCGTACACCGGCGATCGAGACGGACGCGACAGGGCTGCCCACCGTGGCGGTGGTCGGCGCCGACGGGCGGCTCCGCTCGATCCGCCTCTCGGTGGCCAAGGGTGTACTCACCCCGCAGGAGTGGGTCACCGCCTGACCGGAACGGCCGGCGCCCGGACCACTGTCGGCCCGGGCGCCGGCTGCTCAGGGCCGCAGGCTGGATCCGGCGCCGACCGGCTCCGGTTGCGGGAGAGCGACCGGCGGCACCGACACGCGGTCGCGCCGGGGCGGCGGATCGGCGGAGTGGCGGCGAAGATCCGCCATACCGTTGCGCATGACGCGCTCCACCAGCCGGGCCAACGGCCGCTCCCCCAACCGGTGCACCAGCCAGGCGAGCAGCAGCATGGCGAGCAGGGTGCCGAACACCAGGACATAGGGCGGCACGTCGTCGCGCAGCGCGTGCAGCACCGTCAACCCGATGTCTTGGTGGAGCAGGTAGAGCGGATAGGTGAGCGCGCCGGCCGTGGTCAGCCAGCGCCACTGGATGCGGTTGAAGGCGCCGAGGGCGAGCAGCGTCATGAAGCAGAACGCCACGGCGACGACGGCCTGCGCCGGCCACGTGGCGATGGGGTGGTGCTCGTTCGTCGTGTCGAACGTCAACCGCGCGACCCGACGGGTCACGGTCAATTCCGCCAGGATGAACGAGAGCCCGAGAATGCCGAACGGCACCGCGGTCGGCCCGAAGCGGTAGATCAGGTAGAGGGCGATTCCCGCTATGAAGTAGGGAGAGTAGAGCGGCTCGGCCCACATGACGAGCAGGTCACCGCCCGCCACCGTGGCCGCGAGCGAAGCGACCGTCCACAGGCCGCAGAACAGCACGCAGCGCCGATAGGTGACGCCGAAGCCGACCACGATCGCGAAAAGCAGGTAGAACTTCAGCTCGATGAAGAGCGTCCAGTAGACGCCGTCGACGTTCCTGACGCCGAGGCCCTCCTGCAGCATGGTCAGGTTCACCGCGACGTCGGTCCAGGACCGGACGTACCGCACGGACGGCCAGATGCTGATCACCGTCACCGCCAGGACGATGGCGATCCAGTACGCCGGGTAGAGCCGGGCGACCCGGGACACCACGAAGTCACCGAGCGACTTGTTCCAGGCGGACATGCAGATGACGAATCCGCTGATCAGGAAGAACACCTCGACGCCCAGCCACCCGTACTGGGAGAACTGGTGCAGGAAGGGAAACAGCTGCTTGGCGTTCTGGTCCCAGGCGTCATTGGACGCCGTGTAGTGGCAAAACACCACCGAGACGGCGGCGACCAGGCGCAAGCCATCGAGGACGGCGAGGCGGGGGCGCTTCGCCGGGGGCGGCGCCGCGGGGGCCACTGAACTGGTGGGACTGATGGCGTCGAGCACGTTTAGCGGAGCTCCCCGTGAGGTGTTTCCCTGAGGCCCCATCGATCTTGGGCGCTGAAGTTCGACATGATAGCCGAACCCGAGTCAGCGCGATGGCGCCGTGAAGTCCGTAGCCCGGTGCCATCGCATTCCTTGCACCGCTGCGGCGAAACGGCGATTGCACTCGACCTTGATCGAATCGGCGCGCAGCTCGGGCGGGGAGGCGACCAGGCAGAGCCGGCCCGAGCAGATGACCCGTGGCTCGTATCGGTAACCGGTCCGCGAGTCCGGCGGGCAGCCACGGTGGGACTAAGACCCATGCCGAGTCCACGCCCCACGCCCCCGAGCCGCGAGCCGCGCCCCGCGTCCCCGAGCCGCGACCCGCCGCGCGAGCCGCAGTCGGGTCACGCCTCGACCAGGCGGCCGTCGCGCAGGACGAGTACCCGGTCGGCGAGGTCGATCAGGGCCGGGTCGTGCGTGGCCACCAGCGCGGTCATGCCGCGGGCGTGCACCACCGCGCGCAGCAGGTCCATGATGGACCGACCGGTCTCCGAGTCGAGCTGGCCGGTCGGCTCGTCGGCGATGAGCAGGTCCGGCTCGTTGGCCAGTGCTCGGGCCACCGCGACCCGCTGCTGCTGACCACCGGAAAGCTCGTACGGGCGCTGGGCCGCGTGCCCGCCCAGGCCGACCAGCTCCAGCAGCACCGCGACCCGCTGCTCCCGCTCAGCGGCCGGCACCTGCGCCAGCCGCAACGGCACGCCCACGTTCTCGGCGGCGGAGAGGATCGGCACCAGCCCGAAGGTCTGGAACACGAACCCGACGGTGCCCCGGCGCAGCCGCAGCAGCTCCGCCTCACCGGCCGAGGTCACCTCGTGCCCGGCCACCACCACCTGGCCGCTGTCCGGCCGGTCCAACCCGCCGACCAGGTTCAGCAGCGTTGTCTTTCCGGCGCCGGACCGGCCCCGGATGGCGACCAGCTCGCCGCGGTTGGCGCTGAACGAGACATCCCGCACCGCGTGCACGGCGTGCTCGCCCCGGCCGAAGGTACGGCTCACACCACTGACCCGGACCACCTCGGCAGGGTGCGCCGCAGGCCCACCACCGAACCCGGCCGCGCCGGTCACCACCATGTCCCGACGGCTCATGCCCCTGCCCCCCGCTCGTCCGAAGCCCGGTCACCCGACCGCACCTGCACATGGTCCGGTTCCAGATCGAGCCGGACCCGCTCCTTCAGCGAGAGCGCGTCGACGAACGCGGCCGGCAGCTGCATCCGGCCGTTTCGATCCAGCACCGCGTATTCCTCGCTGACCAACTCGGTGTTGCCGTCCTCGCCGATCCGAGCGGTTCGGCGTACCTCGGAGGCGGTCCGACCGTCGCGGATCGCGACGGTCCGGCGAACCTGCGTGGCAACGGCCTGGTCGTGGGTGACGACCACGATGGTCACGCCCAGCTCGGCGTTGATGGTGCGCAGCGCGGCGAAAACCTCGGCGCCGGTCGCCTCGTCGAGTTCACCGGTCGGCTCGTCGGCGAAGAGCACCTCCGGGTCGTTGGCCACCGCCACGGCCACCGCGCACCGCTGCTGTTCGCCACCGCTGAGCTGCCCCGGCCGCCGATCCGCGCAGTAACCCACACCGACCATGTCGAGCAGCTCCCGAGCCCGCTGCCGGCGGGCCTTGCCACCGAGCTTGCCGGTCAGCTGCATCGGCAGCTCGACGTTCTCCAACGCGGTGAGGTACGGCAGCAGGTTGCGGCCGGTCTGCTGCCAGACGAAGCCGACCAGCTCCCGCCGGTAGCTCAACCGCCGCTTCGTGGACAGCGAGAGCAGGTCGTAGTCGGCCACCCGGGCGATACCGGCGGTCGGCGTGTCCAGGCCGGAGAGGATGTTGAGCAGGGTCGACTTTCCCGAACCGGACGCGCCGACGATCGCCACCAGCTCACCCCGGTCGATGACCAGGTCGAGCCCCTGCAGGGCGACCACCTCCACCCCCTCGGTCTTGAAGATGCGCACCAGACCGTCGCAGACGATGTGCCCGCGCAGCCGGTCCTGCCCGCCGGCCCGCTCGGCGGCGCGAAGCGCTGCCCGCTGCTGCAGGGCAGCCAGGTCGGGCACCAGTGAAGTCTGGGCGGTAGCGGTCATCTCAGCTCTCCTCTCCGAGCCGAAGCACCTCACCGAGGCGCAACCGGCGGTTGTTCAGGGCCTCGACGGCGACCGCGAAGCCGAGGGCGACCACCCCGAGCGCGAGCACCGCGGCCACCAGGCCGGGCTCGAAGGCCACTCGGACCGGCATACCACTGGTGAAGGCGGACAGGCCGAGCACCGGGTTGAGCAGCAGGGGCAGCACCGCACCGACGAGCGCGCCGGTCAGCACCGACACCCCGACCAGCGGGGCAAGCTCGACCAGCAGCAGCCCGCGCCACTGCCGGCGGGACAAACCGAGGGTACGCAGCCGGGACAGCACCTGGCCGCGGGCTCGCGCGCCGGCCAGCACGGTGAACGCGATGGCCAGCAGCCCGAGCACGGAACCACCGGCGGCGCCGGCCACGAACCCGAAGGCCAGTACGCCGTTCGCACCGCCGTTACCGAGATCGCGCCGGACGTCGGCCCGGGTGTCGACGACGACCCCGATCGGCCGTTCCCGCCCGGTGACCGCCCCTTCCTGCTGGTAACGCAGCTGCCCCTGGTCGCCGGCGCGGCGTAGCGCTTCCGCGTCCAGTCGATCCCCGGCGACCAGCAGGCTGGTCGCCACCGGTGTGGTGTTTCGCGCCGGCAGCGCCTGCCAGGGCAGGATCACGAACCGGCTGGTGTTCGCCGACAGCAGTGGGAAACTCTCCTCGCTGCCGGCCACCCGGAACTCGTACCGCTGGCCCTGCACCGAGATGAAGGCGGAACGGTCCAGCCCGGCCTTGGTCAGATCGGCGGCGACCGCCGGCGAGACGATCGCCGGCAGCGGCCCCGGTTCGGGCCGGGCGGTGCGCAACGGCTCCGGAAGCGCCAGGTCCACCTCGGATTCCCGGGCCACCGTGGCCAGTCCCGATCCGTCGACCAGCAGCACAGCCGTCCCCCCGAGCCGAGGGCTGGTTCCGAGCTCGTCGGATGCCAACTGCTCGTCAGACGCGTACAGCAGTCGCGTCACGGCCCGGATCCCCGGCAGGCGGCCCAACTCGTCGACCGTGTCGGGGGCGAAGCGCTCCCCGCGGATCACCGCGTCGGCGGGCACGATCTGCTCGGCGGCCCGGTCCCGGCTCGCGTCGACGCCTGCGGCGACGACCGCACAGAACGCCGCAGTGCCGATCGCCAGCACCACGACGACCAGCGGGGCGGCGACAGCCGATCGACCGGCCCGCGCCGTCCCGAGGAAGGTGACGCTGCCCCGGGTCCGCGCGGCCAGCCGACTGACCAGCAGCAACGGCCAGGGGTACGCCCGCAGCGCGAGCACCGCCGCGGCGATCGCGAGCAGCACCGGCACCGACACCAGCAGTGGGTCCACCTCACCGAGGGTGAGGCCGCGTCGACGCAGCAGCACTGCGGCGAGCACTGCGAGCCCCAGCACGAAGAGCTCGCCGGTGAGCCGGCGGGTCGACGGGCGCATCCGCACCAGGTCACGGCGGGACGCCCCGCCGGTCGGCACGGCCAGTGTGGCCAGCGGCAACGCAAGGGTGACCAGGACGGTCGCGCCGATCGCGTACGGCGTGATGGGGTCCGGGGCGCCGGGGAGCAGGGTGCCCAGCCACCAACCGAGCACGGCGGCGACCGGCACCACGAGTAGTGACTCGGCGAGGCTGCGGCGGGCGCCGGCCGTGGCCCCGCCACCTCGTGCACGGATCAGCACGAACTCCGATCGGCGCCGCCGGGTGGCGAGGGTCGCGGCGAGCAGGATCAGCCCGGCCAGGGTTGCCAGTACGCCGGCCGCGATCACCGCCAGCAGGGTCCGGGCGGCGTTCACCTGCGCGGCGAACGCCCGCAACGGAATATCAATGCCCTGGGCCAACGAGAGGTCGGCCGGCTTGCTGCGCTGCGATTCCTGCAGACCGTCGATCAGCTGGTCCAGCTTCCGCGCATCGATGCTGTCGACGCCCAGTCGATACCGCCAGTTGTACCGGATCGACCAACCCGCCGCAGCCCGCTTGTCGAGGGTCGACGGGGCGACCGCACCCGTGACGATGAACGGCTCACCGTCCCCGATCGGGTCGGTGATCCGCAGCATCGATGGCAACCCGTCCCAGCTGCCGCCCGTACGGTCGACGGGGCGGAACAGCCCGACCACGGTCAGCGGGGAATCGTCGACAAGGCTGTTCTTGCCTTCGGCCCTGCCGATGCGCAGTTGGCTGCCGGTGCGCAGGTTGAGCTTGCCGGCCACGTCGACGTCCAGCACCACCTCGATCGGCCGGTCGGGAACGTACGTCTCGCTCGGCCACGCCCCCTCCACGAGGGTGGCGGCCTCCTTGATGTCGGGCACGGCCCGGAGGCCCAGGTCGACCAGCAGGTTGCGGGCCGCGAGGTCCGGCCCGACCACCCGGGCCGCTTCGGCGTCCACGTTGTACCACCGCTCGTTCACCGCCAAACGCACCTGCGGCGGCATCCCCGCGGCCAGGGCGTCGAACCGCTGACGGGCGTTGTTCGTCGCGCTTTGCGTGGCGAGGGCGCTCACCACGCCGCTGGTGTAGGAGATGTCCCGACGGGCTGCCGGCTCGCTGTTCAGTTGCGCCCGCAGCCCCTGTTCAGCGAGCCGGTTGACCAGCCGGGGTACGCCGCTGATCAGGAGCGTGACCACCAGCGTCAACACCGCCAGGAGCAGGAACTGCCCTCCGTACGCCCGGACCCGCCGGACAGCCGCGCCGACGCTCATCGTTCTCCCCCGATTCGCAACTGCACCGCCGCCACCCGCTGACGGATGCCGGCGGCGATGAACGCGCTGAAGGCGAGCGCCGCCAGCAGCAGACCGACCGCGGTCAGACCGATCGGCACCCAGGGAAGCGCGAACGCCGCCGGGGGAATCGGCCGGCCGGCGGCCGGGGTGAGGATGACCAGTGGGGCCATGGTGGCCCCGACCGCGGCACCGAGCAGCAGACCGACGCCTACCCCGATGCCGGCGAGGAAGGTCTGTTCGGCCAGCAGCGCCCGGGCCAGCAGCCGGGGCGTGGCGCCGAGGGTGTGCAGAACCGCGAACTCGCCGAGCCGGCGCCGGGCGGTGGCCCACACGTCCACCATCAGGCCGACGATGGCGAGCAGCACCGCGCCGAGGGCGGCGGCGAGCATCCCGGTACGCGACCCACGCCAGTACGGGTCCTCGGCGGCCGACTCGATCACCTTCTCCCGGTCGAGCACGGTCACGCCGGGCAGTTCGATGGCGGCCTGGGCGGCGGCCGACGCGTCGTCGGTGCCGACCCACCACTCCGGAATGGACCGCACCGTGCCGCCGTCCCGGATCACCGCGTCGACCCCGGCGGGCAGGTCGAGCAGCACCCCCTCGCCGGTGGTGGTCGGCACCGAGGCCAGCTCACCGATCAGTTGGACCTTCAGTGACACCCCGGAGAGCGTCAGGTCGACGGAGTCGCCGATGCGCAGGCTCATCGCTTCGCGTACCGCGGAGGTCATCAGCACCGGGACGGCCGCGCTCGGTCCGGCGGGCACGACGGCGAACCGGGTGGGCGGTTGGTACGCGAACTGGCCGCCGGGAATCACCTCCACGGCGCGGACTGCGGCGAACCCGGTACCGGTGGTCCGCACCGGCGCGGGTTTCATGCCGAGTGCCGTCATCGCCCAGTCGCCGCTCAGCTCGGCTGGCTGGGTTGCGCCGTCGGCCTTGACCACCGCCAACCCGTCCACCTGGAGTCGGTAGGCGTTGCCGGCCGCCACCCCGCCGTCGGATTCGAACCCGGCCAGCCGTAGCCGCGCCCCGCCCACGTCGGGTAGTTGCACGGTGAACTGGGTGGCCCGGCCGTCACTGTCGGCGTCGGCCGCCGGCAGCCGCAGGGCAAGCCCGTCGGAGCTGGTGACCAGCAGCGCCACCGCGACCCGGAATGACCGGAAGGCGTTGCTCACCGGGGTACGGACCGTGCCGGTGATCGCGCGCGCGTCGGCGGGTAGTTCGATACCCGCAGGCACCCCGCGCGCATCGATCATCCGCTTGTACTGCTCCGACGCCGGCTCGTCGGTGAGGCGGTCGGCGAGACGGACGACGCCAGGGGCGCTGGCCGGGTCGACGCCGACGACGGTTACCGGCAGGTCCTCGCGGCCGACCCGCACCTCGTCGCGCCACGCCGGGAGCGCACGTTCCACGCCCGGCAGCGCGGCGAGTTGAGCGGCCCGGGTCGGCGGAGCGGAACCGCCGCGCTCGGTGACCCGCAGGTCGGCGCCGACTGTGTGGCCGGCCTGCTCGACCTGCGATCGCTCCCCCGTGCTGATCAGGGACCAGGCCAGGGTGCTGCCACCGACGGCGAGGGCGAGCAGCAGTACCGGACCGGCGTGCGGGCGCCGTCCGGCCTGCCACATGCCGAACATGGTGGCGGTCCAGGGACGTCGGTCGACGAACCGCTCGGCGAACCGGGTCAGCGGCGGGAGCACCCGCAGCGCCAGCACGGCGCCGGCCAGCACGCCGAGCGTCGGGGCGGCGACCAGCAGCGGGTCGAGCCCGAGCCGGCCGTTCGAGCCGGCCAGCGGTGAGGCGTACCGGCGCAGTTGCACCCAGGCGAGCACGGCGAGCGCCACCAGCACCAGGTCGACGCTGGCCCGCTGGACGCTCGCCGCCCGGGTCGGGCGGGATCGGGCGGCCATGTCGGCCACGTACGTTCCGGTACGGCGCAGCGTCGGCGCGACCATGGCCACCAGGCAGCCCACCGCGGTTGCCACGGCGGCCGCCCAGACCAGGGCGGTGTTGCCGCCCGCGGCGGAGAGTTCCGCCGACCCGCCGGGCCGGACGAACCGCAGCGCTTCCACGGCGATCAGTGGCCCGAGCACGGCGGCCGGGGCGACCACCAGGGTGGCCTCGCGGGCGGCGAGACCGGCCAACTGCCGGCGGGCCGCGCCCCGGGCGCGCAGCAGCGCGGTCTGCGGGCGGCGGTCCTCGTGCAGCAGGGCGGCGACCAGCACCAACGCGTACCCGCCGAGCACCAGGATGAGCAGCAGCGGGGTGGCCAGCGAGGAGCGGCCCACCAGGTCGGCGCGGGCGATCCGGTCCAGCAGCCCCGCCATCTTGGTCGCGGTCTGTGCGGACGAGCCCAGTTGGGCGGCCTCCGGCACCGCCGTGCCGGCCGCGGTGAGGGCCTTCCGTACGGCGGGCAGGTCGGCGGTGTCGACGTCACCGAGATCCGGTTCGGCAAGCCAGGACACCGACACCGCGCCCGGGAAGATCGCCTCGAAGTCGGCCCGGTCGAGTGCGAACGGCCCGTAGGAGGTGCCGGAGGGGGCGCTGCCCGCGCCCACCCCGGGGGCGAGCAGCCAGTACGCGTCGGTCGGGTCGCGGGGCCGCCAGGTGCCGGCGAGCACGAACTCGCCGCGCCGCTCGGTGGCCCGGTCGCGCACCGGGATGCGTTCGCCGACGCTCAGGCCCAGCGCAACCGCGGCCCGCTCCGGGAGGCTCACCTGCATCGGGTTCGCCCCCGGGCGGGGCCACGCTCCGCTGGTCAACTCCGCGTGCGCGGCGAGGTCGTCGAGGGTGGCCAGGTTGGCGAAGATGGGCTCGTCGCCGGTACGGGGCACGGATCCGAGGGAACCGGTCAGCTCCCGTCCGGTGCCGTACCGGGCGACAGCGACGCTGACCGGGACCCCGGCGAGCCCGTTGGCGAACTCGGCGCGGACCGCCTTGTCGCGGTTGGCGAACTCGGCCGCGTCGCTGCCGCTCGAACCACCGACCAGGAGACCGCGTTCCTCCGCTGGCGAGGCGGCGACCAGCGCCCGCTGCCCGGCGTCCACCGCCCGGCGGTTGTAGTCGGACAGCCCGGTGACCAACGCGACGGCGACCAGAGCCGCGATCACCGCAGCCACCAGCAGCCCGCGCGCCTCGCGTGCACGCCTCCACACCAACTTCATCCGACGCCTCCCCTGGCCCCAATGGGCCGACGACCATCAAGACAGGCCACGCACCGGGAAAGGTTCGCGCCCGTTATGTGATCGTTATTCCGGGGAGGCAGCTCAACCTGGCCCCCGCGCCTGGGCGGTCAGCTGCCGCCCCGAAGGTTCCGGATGCCGAACACCACCGCGCCGATCGCGAGCGCGAGGCCCAGGACCTGGAGACCCGGCGAGTCGTCGGCCTCCCCGTGCGCGATGGCGGCGACGCCGAGCACGACCCCGAGAATGGCGACGACTGTCAGGACGTACCTCATGGGGTTTCGTCCTCGACCCACTCGAGCAGGTCTCCGGGTTGGCAGTCGAGCACCCGGCACATTGCTTCCAGCGTGCTGAAGCGGACGGCCTTGGCGCGGCCGTTCTTCAGCACCGCCACGTTCGCCGGCGTGAGCCCGACCCGCTCGGCGAACTCCCCCACGCTCATCTTGCGCTTGGCCAGCTCGACGTCGATGCGGACGACGATGGGCATCAGATCACCGCTTCCATGTCGGACCGCAGCGTGGTCGCCTGCCGCAGCAGCGCACGCATCACCACCATGAGGAGCCCCAGCACGGTGACTCCCACCGTCAGCAGGAACAGCAGCAGCGGCACTCCGGGGTCGTCGGCCTTGAACCCGACGTAGAGGAAGACACCCACGAGCACCACCCACGCGGCGGCGATGGCCCACACGATCGCGTCCACCCATTTCAAAGAGGCTTCGGTGAAGATGCGGTCGTTCTTGACCAGGCTGAGCAACTTCCAGGTCGAGACGATGACCACCTGGACGCACAGCACCCAGAACACCGCGACGACGGTCGCCGGCCACCGGAGATAGGCGTCCTCCGGTGATTCCGCGGCCATGTACGCGAACTGCCCCGGCAGCGAGAAGGTCTGGAACACAACCAGGACCCCGAACAGCACCACGAGGAACACTCGGAGAGCGGCAACCGCTCGATGCTCTGTAACCATGCATCGAGTTTCGCTCGTTACCTATCGAAAGTCAATCGTTCACACAACACTCGCCTATCTTGTTGCCACTACTTTGCAATAAGGTGGCGGCGCTCAATAAGGCCAAGCAAGGGTGGACGATCGTGTTGGTTGAAGAGATCGGGAGTGGGCCCCATGGCGGCCTGGCCAGCCTGGTGAGCGCATGGGTACGGGGTTGGGTCATCTCCCGAACCGCTCCCCCACCTGTTGAGGTACCCGGTGGGTGGCGTGTCGACGTGGGACTCCACGCCCACCGCCTGCGGTACGTGCTGCACGATCCCGACGAGCAGACGCTTGCTTGGCTCGGCCGACACCAGAACGCACCTGGAACCTGGATCAAGATCGTAGGAAATCCGACCCACTTGCGTGCTGCCCTCCCGTCCTCTATCGAGCGCTCGGATGGACGGTACGCACACCCATCGCGGCCGCGTACATACCAGAGCCCAGAAGCGCCGCAGGTGGCGCGGCTTCGCGAATCCAGCCATGTGGTGCCGAAACAAGTGCCGTGGAACGCCGGCCCCACGCCCGCTGTGGTTCCGGGAACTGGCCGACGAGGAAATCACTCCGGGCCTGATCGAAGTGCTGGCCGCCGAGCGTGCGTTCGGGCTCGGTCCCGGGACGCGGTCCGCATGCGCCGCGAGGTCGCCAGGCCGGGGAGCGTGGTCGTCGGCGGGTCAGTCGCCTCGTGGGACCGATCCGCCGGTGCCACCCGGTGACTCCGTGCGTCGAGGGCGGCGATCTCTTCCTCGGTGAAGCAGGTCGATCAGGTGGTGCCGTACGGATCGGTCCGGACCCGGCCTGACCTCGGCGCTGTGGCAGCGATGTCGGCGGGGCAGCCACACGGCGTAGACGCCGCCGGACCAGGGCAGTCCGGCGGCGTCGCGGGGTACGGGTCAGAGCGGGCGGGTGAACTCCATCCGGTTGGCGAAGTTGTCGTAACCGGCGCGCTGGAAGCCCTTGAACATCGCGACGTTCTCTACGTCGCAGTCGCCCCGGATCTCGGTGGCGCCGTTCTCGGCCAGGATCGCCGTTCCCCGTGCCACGACCGACGAGCTGTAGCCCTTGCCCCGGTGCGCGGGAGCGACACCGACGAAGCCGATCACGGGGAAGGCGGGGCTGTGCGCCGGGAGGCTGATCACGGCCTGGGTGCCGTCAGCGTCGTACCCGATCTCCCACCACTGCGGCTCGTGGTCTAGTTCCGCTGACTCCTCGAACAGCAGCTCCGCGGCCTTGCGCAGGCCGTGCCGCCGTACGTCCTCGGTCAGCCGCGCGTCGGCGGTCTCGGCGAGCAGGGTCTCCAACAGGTCGACGAAGGGTTCGGGGCCCAGTTCGGCGAGGGACCGGAACCGAAGCCGCCCGTCCTGTGCGGGCAGTTCCCCGCCGGCCAGCCAGCGGAAGCGCCGGCCGTCGCGGGCCACGGTGAATCCGGCCCGGCGCAGCAGTTCCGCGCGCTCCTCGGGATGGCGCTGGAACTGTGGTGCCTGGGCCGGCGAGTCCACCACGTGACCGAGTTCCGTGGCGCCGAGCGTCCTGGCCAGGGTGGCCGCCTCCGCGAGCAGCGCGAGTCCGACGGTCAGGTCGGGGTCGTCCCAGGGGGCCTCCAGGAGCACCACGTCGATGGGCATCTCGTTACCGGGCATGGTCCACAGCACGACACTGCCGACCAGTCGGCCGTCGTCCTCGGCCACCAGGCACCACTCCGGCCGGGTGCAGCCCTTGGCGAGCAGGTCGGTCAGGTACGTGCCGGTCGCGGCGTTGCGTTCGGCATCGTTCGGGTACTGGACGAGCCCGGGGATCTCGTCGGAGTGGGCAACGCGGATCGTGGTCACAGGAGGGGTCCTTCGGTGCTGGTGTGGGGAAGCGTACGCAGGGTGCGGATCGGGGAGAGCAGGAGCGGGACGGCGGCGGCCACCCCGGCGATGGCGATGAGCAGCAGGGCGGCGCGCAGGCCGAGCGCTCCACCCAGGAAACCGCCGAGAACGCTGCCGAGCGGAATCGTGCCGAAGGCCAGCAGCCGGTACGTCGCCAGCATGCGGGCCAGCAGTGGGGCTGGGGTGATGGTCTGGCGCAGGCTGACGGCCTGCACCCGGGTGACCGCGATGCCCACGCCGACGAGGAACTCCCCGACGCCGACCAGCGCCAGCGCCACCGGCAGGGGTCGGGTGACCGCCGCGGTCAGGAGCGTACCCAGGCAGGCGACGAGGACCAGCACGATGTAGGTCGGTCCGAAGGCGAACCGCCGTAGCAGCATGGGTGCGGTGGTCGAGCCCAGCAGCGCGCCGACGCCGCCGATCATGAGCAGCACGCCGATGCCGCCGGGGCCTAGGCCGAGTACGCGCAGAGCGTAGAGCATGAACAGTGCCTGGGTGGCGCCGGTGACGGAGTTCCAGATTGCGGCCTGGAGCGCCATCGCCCGCAACATCGGCGTCCGGGTGATCACCGTGAGCCCGGCGCGGATGGCGGTGAGCAGGGGCTCACGGGGCTGGTCGCCGACCGTCGCCGGGGCGTGCGGGAGTGCTCGCCAGGTCGTGGCGGCGCTGACCAGATAGCTCAGTGCGTCGACGACCAGGGCGGCGGCCGGGCCGACGGCGCGGATCAGCAGGCCCGCGACCCCCGGTCCGCCGACCGACGTGGCCGATCGGACCGATTCGAGGCGGCTGTGCGCGGCGAGCAGGGCGCCGTGGCCCACCATCCGCGGCAGCGCGGTGCCCCAGGCGGTCTCGAAGAACACCTGGGCCAGGCCGATCACCGCGACCAGCAGGTACAACCGCGGCAGGGACAGCGAACCGGCGAGCCACAGGGCCGGGATGAGCAGGGTTGCCGCGGCGCGGGTGAGTTCGGCCGTGACGATGACCGGCCGCGCCGGCACCCGGTCCATCCAGGCGCCGATCGGCAGTGCGAGCAGCCAGGGCAGCATCGTGGCCGCGCCGAGCCAACCGAGCTGTACGGAATCCGCGCCGAGGTGCAGCGCCGCGAGGAGCGGCAGGGCGAGCCCGGCGATCGCGGTGCCGAACTCGCTGACGCCCTGGCCGGCCCAGAGCAGGCCGAATCCGGGCGGGAGCTGGTGCGAGGTCTGGAGTGGCTCGACATCGGTCCATGGAGGCCGATACCTGCTTGGCGTTTTCACTGGCATCGCCGAGAAGTAGATCATGCGTGGCGATGCCGGTCAACTGGTTATGCTGGTATCTGTGACTACCGAGGACGCCGACGCGCGTCGCCCCGCACCCGGTCGGCTCCGTCTCGTACAGGACTTCTGCAACAGCGTGGACTTCGAGGGCGGCTGGGACGACCTCGCCGACCCCGGTGGCCTGACCACCTGGCTGGCCGCGAAGGGCCACGCGGTCCGCGAAGGAGGGCTGGGACCCGACGACGTAGGGCGTGTGCTGCGTTTCCGGGAGGCGTTGCGTGACCTGCTGAGCGTCCCGGCACACCACGGTCGGCCCGGCCCGCAGGACGAGTCACCGGGACTCGACCGCCGGGAGCGAGGCCGCCGCGTGCTCGCCGAAGCCGCGGCCGACCTGCCGCTCGCGGTCGTGGTCGGCGAGCGGTTCACCATCGCTCCCACGGGCACTGGGCTGTCCGGGGCGCTCGCGGCGATCCTGGTGGCGCTGGCCTTCGGCGACGCCGACCGCACGCTCTCCAGGCTGAAGGTGTGCCAGGCAGACAGTTGCCGGTGGGTCTTCTATGACCAGTCGCGCAACGGCTCCAGCCGCTGGTGCACCATGCAGTTGTGCGGGGCACGGAACAAGAACCGTGTCTACCGGCGGCGCCAGCGCGAAGCCGTCGAATGAGCGACGCCGGACGGCTATCACGGCTGATCGGTGACTTGCGTGTCGTGTGCGCTCCCCGAGCACAGCGCGACACCGGCACGGCTGGTCCCTAACGGGGACGGTGACCTGCCGGCCCCAGGCAGCCCGGCCGGCCTCGCCTCCAGCGCGCTCAGGCGCTCTCGTCCTCGGGGGCGCGCTTGGCGCGGCTCGGCTGCACCCGCTTGGGCTCGCCGGGCATCTTCGGGTGGTCCGGCGGGTATGGCAGGTCGCCCTGACCGGCGGCGGCGTCCCGGTCGGCCCACTCCAACAGCGGCGTGATGTCCCACGGGGCGTCGTCGATGCCGGCGTGCGGGTCGCCGCGCTCGGCGAGCCGGGCCGGGACGGTCCGCAGGTCGAAGTCGTCCGGGTCGACGTGGGGCAGCTCGTCCCAGGTGACCGGTGTCGAGACGGTGGCCCGCGCGTTGGCCCGCAGCGAGTACGCGCAGGCGATCGTCCGGTCCCGAGCCATCTGGTTGAAGTCGACGAAGACCCGACTGCCGCGCTCCTCCTTCCACCAGGCCGTGGTGACCAGGTCGGGGTGGCGGCGTTCCACCTCCCGGGCCAGCGCGATGGTGGCCCGGCGCACCTCGGTGAACGTCCAACGGGGCTGGATGCGCAGATAGACGTGCACGCCCCGGCCACCGGAGGTCTTCGGCCAACCGGTCACACCCAGCTCGTCGAGGAGCGCGCGGACCTCCCCGGCGGCCCGCGCCGCGTCGGCGAAGTCGGTGCCGGGCTGCGGGTCCAGGTCGATGCGCAGCTCGTCGGGTCGGTCGACGTCGGCGGCGCGCACGGGCCACGGGTGCAACACGATGGTGCCCATCTGGGCCGCCCAGGCCACGTGCGCCAGATCGATCGGGCAGAGCTCCGCGGCGCTCCGACCGCTCGGGAAGGTGATCTCCGCAGTCGTCACCCAGGGTGGCACGCCCCGCGTGGGCACCCGCTTCTGGAAGAACATCTCGCCCTCGACGCCCTCGGGGAACCGTTGCAGCGTGGTGGGCCGGTCCCGCAGGGCGCGCATGATCCCGTCGCCGACCGCGAGGTAGTAGTGGAAGACGTCCGCCTTGGTGAAGCCCCGCTGCGGGAAGATGACCCGATCGGGACTGCTCAGTCGAACGCTGCGCCCGGCCACGTCGACCTCGGCGACCGCAGCCTTTGTGCCAGCCATCTCGCGACCATATGCCACAGCCCCGACGTTCGACGTACCGTTGAGGGGTGAGTCTTGACGACAACGAGCTGCCCCGCACCGAGGACGAGTGGCGGGTCCGGTTGACCCCCGAGGAGTTCCACGTCCTGCGGGAGCACGGCACCGAACGCCCGTGGACCGGCGAGTACGTGGACACGAAGACGGCTGGCGTCTACAACTGCCGAGCCTGCGGGCTGGAGCTTTTCTCCAGCGACACGAAGTTCGACTCGCACTGCGGGTGGCCGAGCTTCGACGATGCCATCCCGGGCCGGGTCAAGGAGATCGTGGACCGCAGCCTCGGCATGGCCCGCACGGAGATCCGCTGCGCCCGCTGCGACAGCCACCTCGGGCACGTCTTCCACGGCGAGGGCTTCACCCCGAAGGACACCCGGCACTGCGTCAACTCGGTCTCCATCCGGCTGGAACCCCGCTGACCTGAGCTGTCCGGGTGGGGTGCCGCCGGCGCGCGCTCACGGCGTACCCCTGAGCAACTGGACCTCGGCGGTGCGGGACTGCTCGATCCGCCGGGCGAGGTCGCGGACCCGCTCGTTTCGGCCGACGCCGACCTGAGCGCGGGCCAGGTCGGCCGCCGCCCGCTGGTGGTCCGCGAGCACCTCGCGCAGCATCCGGTCGACGTCCGCGTCGGGCGCGGTCCGCAGCCGGTCGAGCGCGGCCTCGTCACCATGGCCTTCGTGCTGGTGTACGGCCGCGCTGGCGCCCGGCCCGGCGGTGGGCAGCCAGCCACGCATCGTGGACAGCTCATCTGCCTCGGTCGACTCGATGGCGGCGACCAGGGTACGCAGCGCGTCGTCGCGTACCCGGTCGCGCGCGAGCCGGACGATCTGCAGGGTGCGTTGGCTGTGCCCGACCCTCGTGCTCAGGAACACCACGTCGATGCCGCTCATCTCGGCGTCGGCCGGGGAGTCAGCTCCCGCGGACCCGGCCGGGTCCGCGGGAGCTGGTTGTGGCACCGCTGACGGGCTCGACGTGGGCGACCCGGCGCAGGCACTGGTGAGCAGCAGCGCGGCGGCGAGGGACGCCAGACGGGTACGGCGGGACATGCCGGTGCTCCGTTCACGCTAGGGCGGCGACACGGGTGCGACCAGCGGCCGCACCCGTGCGGTCAGACCTGGAGCCAGAGCGCCGGTACGTTCGGCGGCTCCCACCCGGGGATCGCCGTGTGCGCCTGCCGGCAGCGGTACGTCCGCCCGCCGTAGGTGACCTGGTCGCCGACCTGGTACGCCCGGCCGGTCGTCCAACTGCCGCCCGGGGCGGGCGTCGTGGGCGGCGCGGTGGTCG
This sequence comes from Micromonospora luteifusca, assembly GCF_016907275.1. NCBI lineage: Bacteria > Bacillati > Actinomycetota > Actinomycetes > Micromonosporales > Micromonosporaceae > Micromonospora > Micromonospora luteifusca. The sequence goes on along the minus strand of NZ_JAFBBP010000001.1, from coordinate 4,852,916 downwards.
GGGTGGGCCGTGGGGTGGGTGAGGTGGTCGGGGTGGGGGTCGGCGCCGGTCCGCCTCCGCCGCCGATCTGCACGTCGATGCAGGAGTAGAAGGCGTTCGCGGTGTCGGAGATGTTCCACACGGCGAGGATCTTCTGCCGGCCGGAGTACCCGCCGAGGTTGACGGTGTGCGAGACCGTCGCCCCCGGCTGCTGGCCGTTGCCGTTGACCACGCCGACCCGGGTGTTGCCGATCCAGTACTCCCAGTTGCTGGTGGCGTGCCGGGCGGTGTTCACCCAGGTGAAGGTCAGTGAGCTGCCGACCGAAGTGGCCGGCCAGCCCCGGCTGTCGTCGTTGAGGACGGCGAACTGGGCGATCCCGGCGTTGCAGCTGCGCAGGCCCTTGGGCCCCTCGACGCTCTGCGGCTCGTACTTGATCTGCCCGCAGTCGGGCACCCGGCCCTGCGCGCAGAGCGCCTGCCGGCTCGGCGGGGCGGAGACGTAACCGTGCGCCTGCGCGGGGGCGGCGACGGTGAGGGTGGCGGCGACAGCACCCGCCGCCACCAGCGGGACGGTGATTTTTCTACGCATCGGGGCGGCTCCTTCTCCAGTTCTGGTGAGGTGCCCTCAACGTAATTTAAACATTGTTAACAGTAAAGACCTCCATCGATAAATACATCGATGGTGACGAGTTTTCTTCTCAGAGTCGAAGCAGGCTGCCGCGGTCGTCGACCTGGTCGGCTGATTCGTCGTCCAACCAGACACCACCGGTGGCGAGGTAGCGGAACCGGTGCTCCCCGGGCGGGAGCTTCACGGTGACCGTCCGCGTGCCGTCGCGGCGGATCACCAACTCGTGCCGGCCCGGTTCCCAGCCGTTGAAGGAGCCGACGACGCTCACCGGACCGGGCGGGGCGTCACGGGGCAGACAGAAGGTCACCCGGGTCTGATTGCCGAAGAGCCTGTTGCGCTTGATCACTGTGATCCTCCGGGGGTTGCGGCGGTTCACCCGGCACAACGGGCAACACGCCGGGGCCGACACGCCGCCCGGGTCATGGAACACCGACATTTCACGTCATCGACGCCTTCGTCTGAGGCAATCTGTTCGTATATGTCCTGATGCGGAAGGTTGACCATGGCAACGTGCGAGGTCTGCGGCAACGACTACTGGATGGCGTTCGAGGTGCACACCGTCAGCGGCGACGTGCACACCTTCGACTCGTTCGAGTGCGCGGCCCACCGATTGGCACCGATCTGCGAGCACTGCCAAGTCAAGATCGTTGGGCACGGTGTCGAGGTCAACGGCCGCTTCTTCTGCTGCGGGCACTGCGCCCGCGCCGTCGAGGGCACGGTGGGCGCCGAGATCCGCGACGCCGTCGGCGCACGCCCAGCCTGACCGCGCCGCGCCCTGCGGTACGGTCGTCCCCATGCGGCCGTTGCTGGGCGTCCTGCCCCCACCGCGCTCCTGAGCGGAGCGCCACGCCTTTCGCCGACCGGGTGACCGACCCCGCTCGGCCATCTCGCCGTACGCGCTCCGTCGACGTCGTCCCCGTCAACGGCTCACCCCTCGGAGCGCATCCGTGTCGTCCACCTCCCGTACCGCGCCGTCGGCCGCTTCGGCCCCGGCGGTCACCCAGGCCCGCACCGGCCTGATCCAGATCACCGTCACCGGCGTGCTGTGGGGCACCACCGGCGTGGCGGTGCAACTCCTGCGTGAAAGCACCGGTCTCAGCCCGGTGAGCATCGGCTTCCACCGCCTCGCGATCGCCGCGCTCGTCCTGCTGGCGTGCACCGCCGGTCGGCTCGGCACGGTCCTGGCCGCCCTGCGCGCGGCACCCGTACCGCTGCTGCTCACCGGCGTCGGCCTCGGCCTCTACCAGGCGCTCTACTTCGCCGCCGTGGCCTGGGCCGGCGTCAGCGTGGCAACCGTCGTCAGCCTGGGCCTGGCCCCGGTGCTCGCCGCGACCTGGGAGTCGGTGCGCGCCCGACGGATCCCCGGCCCGCTGCGACTCGGCACGTTGATCGCTGCCGTGGCCGGTCTCGTCCTGATCACCGGCGCCACGACGGATCCCGGCGCCGCGGCGCCCGCCCCACTGCTCGGCCTGCTCGCGGCGGCCGGTTCCGGCCTGGGGTACGCGGTGACCACCCTGATCAGCCGGCAGGTGTCACAGCGCACCGAACCGATGACCCTGACCACCATCTCCACCACGGTCGGAGCACTGACCCTGGCACCGTTCGCCCTGGTCGCCGGGGTCAGCACGCCGGTACGCCTCGACACCGTGGCACTGCTGCTGCACCTCGGCGTGGTCACCACCGCAGTGGCGTACGCGCTGTTCTACGCCGGGCTGCGCACCACCCCGGGCAGCGTCGCCGCCGTACTGACCCTGCTCGAACCGCTCACCGCCGCGGCACTGGCGGTGGCGCTGTTGCACGAGCCGCTCCCGCTGCCGGTCATCGGCGGCGGCGTACTGCTGCTCACCGCCGTGGCCGCCACCTACCTGACGCCCGCGGGTCCGAAGACCCGGTGAGCGGATCCGGCCGGGTCGGGCGCGCGCGGCCCGGCCGGACGCCACGGCCTACCATCGGTGGGTGCCCCAGCAGACCACCGAAATCCGGACGGCCTCCTTCGCCGACCTGGACGCCCGCACCTTCCACGATCTACTCAAGCTGCGCATCGACGTGTTCGTGGTGGAGCAGCACTGCCCGTACCCGGAACTCGACGGGCGGGACGTGGAGCCGGGCACCCGGCATCTCTGGCTGACCGACGGCGGCGCGCCGCTGGCGTACCTGCGGATCCTGGCCGACCCGGACGGCACCGCCCGGATCGGTCGGGTCGTGGTGGCGCCGGCAGCCCGCGGCGGCGGGCACGCCGGCCGGCTGATGACGGCGGCGCTGGAGGTGCTGGGCAACCAGCCCTGCGTGCTGGAGGCCCAGTCGCACCTGGTCCCGTTCTACGCCCGGCACGGCTTCACGGTCAGCGGCGCGGAGTACGTCGAGGACGGCATCCCACACACGCCGATGCGACGCGAACCCATTGACGCCTGACTATCAACCTGGCATGGTGCCGGGTAGAGCCGTCGCGGGAGCCAGCGAATAGGCCCGGGAGTGGGCAACTCCCAGCGGTCCGGGTGTCGTCGTCCGACCTCATCCCCCCGGGGGCTCCATGTCCATTCTCGTACGATCACCACGCGTGCTCCGGCCACTCGCCGTCGCGTCGGCCGCCACGCTCCTGCTGGCCACCGCGCTGATGACGATGCTGGTCCAGCCCGCCTCGGCGCACGGCTCGGTCGTCGACCCGGCCTCGCGCAACTACAGCTGCTGGCAACGTTGGGGCAGCGATTTCCAGAACCCCCGAATGGCCACCGAGGACCCGATGTGCTGGCAGGCCTGGCAGGCCGACCCGGCCGCCATGTGGAACTGGAACGGCCTGTTCCGCGAGGGCGTCGGCGGCAACCACCAGGCCGCCGTCCCCAACGGCCAACTGTGCAGCGGCGGGCGCACCCAGAGCCCGCGCTACAACTCGTTGGACACCATCGGCGCGTGGAAGACCACCTCGGTGTCGAACAACTTCCGGCTCCGTTTCTTCGACCAGGCCAGTCACGGCGCCGACTACATCCGGGTGTACGTGACCAAACAGGGCTTCAACGCGCTCACCGAACCGCTCGGCTGGGACGACCTGGAGCTGGCCGGTCAGATCGGCAACACCCCGGCCTCGCAGTGGGATCAGGACACCGGTGGGGTCTCCATCCAGATCCCGGTCAGCGCGTCCGGACGCACCGGACGGCACATCGTCTACACCGTCTGGCAGGCCAGCCACCTGGACCAGTCGTACTACCTGTGCAGCGACGTGACCTTCGGTGGGACGAGCACCCCGCCGCCGACGACTCCCCCGCCCACCACGGCCCCGCCCACCACGGCCCCGCCCACCACGGCCCCGCCCACCTCTCCGCGGCCGACCACCCCGCCGCCGAGCACCCCGCCGCCGGCTGGGGCCTGCACGGCGACGTACCAGGTCACCGGCCAGTGGTCCGGCGGCTTCCAGGCTGAGGTGAAGGTGACCGCGGGCGGCTCGCCCACCCGAGGCTGGTCGGTGAGCTGGAACTACAACAACGGCCAGCAGGTCACCTCGTCGTGGAACACCACCGTCAGCACCAACGGCACGCTGGTCACCGCGCGCAACGTCAGCCACAACGGCACCCTCGCCGCCGGAGCGAGCACCACGTTCGGTTTCCTCGGCTCGTGGAACGGCAGCAACCCGGTTCCGCTGGTCTCCTGCACGGCGACCAGTTGACCCCGTCCGGTGCCGCACCCGGGCGGGGGTGCGGCACCGGCCGGTGGGTTTTCGATGGCGCCCGCACACCGCCACAGGGCATCATCCCCACATGATCGAAATGCGGGTGCTCACCCCCGACGACTGGCAAACCTGGCGCGACCTGCGGCTGGCCGCCCTCACCGAGGCGCCGGAGGCGTTCGGATCCCGGCTCGCCGACTGGCAGGGCGAGGGCGACCGCGAGCAACGCTGGCGCGACCGGCTGAGCATCCCCGGCTCACACAACCTGGTGGCCGTCCTGGACGGACGTCCGGTCGGGATGGCCAGCGGCGTACCGACGGCGGACCCACTGATGATGGAACTGATCTCGATGTGGGTGCACCCCGACGCCCGCGGCCGGAAGGTCAGCAACCTCCTGGTGGACACGGTGGCGCGCTGGGCCCGCGAGAGCGGCGCCGACCGGCTACGCCTCACCGTCATGCCCGACAACGCGCGGGCGAAGGCCCTCTACCGTCGCACCGGCTTCCACCAGACCGACGAGTTGGGCGATCTCCTGCCCGACGGCGTGAGCCGCGAACAAGTCATGCTCCGCCCCCTGTGAACCGGGTTAGACCAGGCAGTTGACGATCTCGGCAATCGTGCGTCGGCGGCCCGTGTAGAAGGGGACCTCCTCGCGGACGTGCCGGCGGGCGGCAGAGGCGCGCAGGTCACGCATCAGGTCGACGATCCGGTGCAACTCGTCGGCCTCGAACGCGAGCATCCACTCGTAGTCACCCAACGCGAACGAGGCGACCGTGTTGGCCCGTACGTCCGGGTAGCCGCGGGCCATCTTCCCGTGCTCGGCCAGCATCTCGCGCCGCTCGGCGTCGGGCAGCAGGTACCACTCGTACGAGCGGATGAACGGGTAGACGCAGATGTAGTGGCGGGCTTCCTCGCCGGCCAGGAACGCCGGGATGTGGCTCTTGTTGAACTCGGCCGGCCGGTGCAGCGCCATCTGCGACCAGACCGGGGTCAGCGCCCGCCCCAGCGTGGTGCGGCGGAACCGCAGGTACGCGTCCTGCAGCGCGTCACTGGAGGCGGAGTGCCACCAGATCATCACGTCCGCGTCGGCACGCAGACCGGAGACGTCGTACACGCCCCGGAGCGCCACGTCCTTGCCGGCCAGTTCCTCGAAGAGGGACTCGACCTCACCGGTGACGTTGTCCCGCAGCGACGGCAGCGGGGCGCTGGCCCGGAACACCGACCACATCGTGTAGCGGATGCTGTCGTTCAGCTCCCGCATGCGGGCCGCGTTGGTCTGCTCGGTCATCTCGCCGATCCTCCCAGTGCTGTGATGATCTCTTCGGCCGCCGTCTCGCCGGAGCGGACGCAGACCGGGATGCCGACGCCGTCGTAACCGGCGCCGGCGAGGACCAGGGTGCTGTGTGCGGCCCGCAACGCCGTCCGCGCGGCGGCGACCCGGTCGGCGTGCCCGGGGGTGTACTGGGGCAGCGCCCCGCCCCACCGCTGCACGTGCCCGTCGACCGGAGCGGGCAGCGGGGTGCCGAGCACCGCCGAGAGCTCTCGGTGCACGGTGGTCGCCAGGTCCGCGTCGGGGCGCTGCAGGTGCGCCTCCTCGCCGTACCGGCCCACCGACGCGCGCACCAACGCCAACCCGTCCGGGTGGCGCAGGTGCCCCCACTTCGTGGTGAAGAAGGTGGCGGCCTTGATCAGTAGCCCTTCGGTGCTGGGCACCAGGAAACCCGACAACTCGGGCAGTTGCGGTTGCGGCACCGCCAGGGTGACCAACGCGACGCTCGCGTAGTCCAGCTCCCCGACGCTCGCCGCGGCCGCCGGGGCCGGGCCCGCGAGCAGCCGGGCCGCCGGTCGTGCCGGCACCGCCAGCACCACGGCGTCCACGTCGACCAGCTCTGGATCACGCGTGGGGCCGACCGTGAGCCGCCAACCCGTGTCGGTCGGGGTCAGCTCGCGGACGGCGGCGTCTCGCCGTACCGTCGCGCCACTGACCGTCACCGCCGCCTCGACCAGGGTGCTGAGCCCACCGACCAGGGTGCCGAAGACCGGGGCGCCGGGTGCTCGCGGCGCGGCGGCCTGCGCGGCCCGGACCGCGCCGGTCAGGGTGTGCTCCACCCGGGCCGTGCGGGCCAGTGCCGGCATCGTCGTGACCAGGGAGAGATCGTCGGCGCGGCCCGCGTACACGCCGCCCAGCATCGGGTCGACCAGCCGCTCGACCACCTCGTCGCCGAAGCGGGACCGGACCAGCGCACCCACCGACACGTCCGCGTCGGGCCCGACCAGCGGCCGACCACCGTCGGTGTCGGCGTCCGTCCTCGGGCGGGCCACCGTGCGCACCAGGTCCAGATCCCCGGGTACGCCCACCAGGGTGCCGCCCGGGATGGGGCGCAGCCCTCCGTCGATGACCAGCGCGGCCTGCCCGACCGTGGGGTGCACGATCCGATCAGCCAGCCCGAGCCGCCGGGCCAACGCCACCGCCGCGCTCTCGCTGCCCGTCGGGTCGCGCATCAGGAACGACTCCGCGCCGAGCTCCACCGGCTGACCAGCCAACTCCCCGGTGCGCAGCTTGCCGCCCAGCGCGCCGGACTGCTCGTACACCGTGATCTCGGTGCCGGCCGGTGCGCGGTCGCGCAACCGGACCGCGGCGGCCAACCCGGCGATCCCGCCGCCGACCACCGCCACCCGCCAGGGCTGCCGCATTGCCGCCTCAGCCCTGGTCGACCCGGCGGCTGGAAAGCTCGTGCACCAGCGCGACCACCCGGGTCAACACCTCCGGGTCGGTTTCCGGCAGCACCCCGTGACCGAGGTTGAACACGTGCCCGGGGGCCGCCCTGCCCTGCTCCAGGATGCGGCGCACCTCGGCCTCCACGACCGGCCACGGCGCGAGCAGCACACACGGGTCCAGGTTGCCCTGCACCGCCTTGTCCGGGCCGATCCGGTGCGTGGCCACATCCAGCGGGGTACGCCAGTCGACGCCGACCACGTCCGCGCCGGCCTCGCCCATCGCGCCGAGCAGCTCGGCGGTGCCCACCCCGAAGTGGATCCGCGGCACCCCGGCGCCGACCAACCCGCTCAGCACGGCGGTCGAGTGCGGCAGCACGAAACGGCGGTAGTCGGCCTCGGAGAGCGCGCCCGCCCACGAGTCGAAGAGCTGCACGGCGGACACGCCGGCCTCGATCTGCACCCGCAGGAAGGCCAGCGTCACCTCGGCCAGCCGGCCGCAGAGCGCGTGCCACAGAGCCTCATCGCCGTACATCAGGGCCTTGGTCTTCGCGTGGGTCCGCGACGGCCCGCCCTCGACCAGGTAGCTGGCCAGGGTGAACGGCGCGCCGGCGAAACCGATCAGCGGGGTGTCGCCCAGCTCGACCACCAGCTGCCGGACGGCCTCATCCACGTACGAGACGTCGTCGCGGGTGATCGGGCGGATCCGCTCGACGTCGGCGGCGGTGCGGATCGGCTCGGCGACCACCGGGCCGGTGCCCGGCACGATGTCCAGGTCGACCCCGGCCGCGGCGACCGGCACCACGATGTCGCTGAACAGGATCGCCGCGTCCACCCCGTGCCGGCGCACCGGCTGGAGGGTGATCTCGGTGACCAACTCCGGGCGACGGCAGGACTCCAGCATCGGCACGCTCGCCCGGATCTCCCGGTATTCCGGCAGGGAGCGACCGGCCTGGCGCATGAACCAGACCGGGGTGTGCGGGACGGGCCGGCGTCGGCAGGCCCGGATGAAGGGCGAGTCGGCCGGTCCGCCGGGGCGGGTTTCTCCGTCTCGGGCGGCAGTGCCCGTGGTGTCCGTGGTCATCGCCGCAATCGTGCCACGCCCACCGCCCCCACCCCGCCGGGGGTGAAAGGAACGAGACCTGGTCCACGCCCGTGGTGGAGCAGGGACCCCCTTGTCAACGCCCGAGCGGCGGCCCGGCTGGCTCGACCGGGCATCCCGGCGCTCCGGGCCCCGGCGCAGCGGAACGGCCGTCCGGTCGGGTGTCGGCGCGCCGTCGAAGCAGGGGGGCCGACGGCGGCATAGGCTGCCCGACATGGCCCCCCCGATCGCGCTCCCGGAGACGTTCGCCCGCGCGGTCGCCGGGCTGCGGTCGGCGGCCCCCCGGCCGGAGATCACTCTGGAGGAGGTCGGCGCACCCCAGCGGCTGGCTCCGTTCACGTTCGCGCTCTCCGCGACCGTGCTGCGCGACGGCGACGAGGTGGCCACCGGCCGGCTGATCCTGCTGCACGACCCCATCGGTCACGAGGCGTGGCAGGGCACCCTGCGGTTGGTCACCTATGTGACCGCCGAGTTGGAGGTCGACCTGGCCGCCGACCCGCTGCTGCCCGGTGTCGGCTGGACGTGGCTGACCGACGCGTTGGACACCCAGGGCGCCGGCCACCGGGCGATCGGCGGGACGGTGACGCAGACCATGTCGACCCGGTTCGGCGACCTCGCCGGCCCACCGACCGTCGGCGACATCGAGATCCGCGCCTCGTGGACGCCCGTCGACGACGAGCTGACCCCACACCTGCTCGGCTGGTGTGCACTGCTCGCCTCCACCGCCGGCCTGCCACCACCCGGGGTCACGGCCCTGTCCGATCGCCGCCCCGCCGGCGCGGCCTGACCCACCCGAGCCCGCCCCACGCCCATGACGACCGGGGCCGAAGCCGAGGCGGCATGGCTCAGAGGTAGTCCTCCGCCTCGTCGCAGACCTTGTCGAGGTCCTTCATCGCCGCGTCGTACGCGCCCTTGTTGCCTGCCGCCGCCGCTCCCAGCGCGGTCGTCAGCTTGTCCAGGCAGCTCGCGATGACCGCCTTCTGCCGGGCCTGTTCGTCGCGGTCGTTGCGGGTGCCGGTCAGGTCCTGCTCGGTGTTGTCGAGCTTCTCCTGCATGGCCTGCAGATCGGTCTTCAGCTTCGTGATCTCGGCGGTGTTGGCGGCGATGGTGTCGTCGCGCTGGCTGACCTGACCGGTGAGGCGCTTTTCGGTGCGGTTCAGCTCGTTGTTCTTCGTCACGAACAGCCCGGTCATCACCGCGCTGACGACGAAGAGCAGCGCCGCCACCAGGGCCAGCACCAGCAGGGCAGGACCTCGGCCGGTTGACGACGCACCGGCCGGGCCGTACGCCGGCGCCATCCCGGGCGGCGCGGACAGCGGCTGCCCGTACCCGGGGCCGGAGACCGGCGGCGCGGACAGCGGCTGCCCGTACCCGGGACCGGGCACCGGCGGCGCGGAGACCGGGCCGGCGTACGGCGGGGTGCTGGCCGGATAACCCGGCGGGCCCTGCGGTCCGCCGTACTGCGCTGGCACGGGCGGATGGGCACCGTACTGCGGCGGGGCCTGGCCCGGGGCGTACGGCTCTGGTGTGGGCTGGCCGACCGGGTGCGGCACGGTCGGGTCGTCGCTGGTCGACTGCGGAACGGCTTGCTGCGGCACGGTCCGGTCCCCATCGGGCGGTGTGGGGAGGGCCGGCGGCGGACCCTCCGGCCCGGGCGGTGGTTGGGTCATCTTCGCTCCTGGAGGTGGGCAGGTCCCGCGTCGGCAGGCGCGGTGGGGGTGGGTCAGCAGATCTTGAACCCGTCGCAGGCGACCTTGATCGGTACGGCGAGCCCGATCCCCTCGGCGTTGCGGGCCTTGGCGGTGGCGATGCCGACCACCTGCTTGCTGCCGTTGATCACCGGCCCGCCGGAGTTGCCCGGGTTGATCGGGGCGTCGAACTGGATCGCCGGCCCGGACCCGCCCTGGGCGGGGCGCAACGCGCTCACCACACCGGTGGTGACGCTGTCCTCCAGGCCGAGCGGAGCGCCGACGACGACGATCTGCTGGCCGGACTTCGCCGCGGCGGGCGCGGTGACCAGGCCGGTGAACTTGCCGCTGGTACGCAGGTGTGCCACATCGTTTGTCTTGTCGACCTTGACGATGGTCGCGGGGAAGCGCTGGCTGGTGCGTTCCAGGAAGACTTCGCGGCCTCCGCCGTCCCAGACCGCCTCCACCACGTGGAAGTTGGTGAACAGGTTGGTCCCGCCGTCGGCCGCCGGCTTGCCCACCGCGAACGCGGTCCCGGTGAACTGGCCGGCCCGCACCCGGAACACGCTGGGCAGCACCGCGCTGGCCACCGCCTCCGGATTGAAGGCGGCCCCCGCCTGCTTCTCCAACGCCGCCGCGCGCTCGTCCAGGCCGTCGAGGCGGGCGCCGTCGCCGTCCTGGGCCTGCGCCAAACGGCGGTCGGTCTCGGCGAGCCGCTGGCCGAGCCTGTCGAGCTGGTACGCCTGCAGGCCGGCCACCGCGGCCAGCGCGACGATGGCCAACGTGGCGAGCACGGTCGGCCAGCGGCGGCGGGCGGGTCGGACGGCCGGTGGTGTCGCACCCGGCCAACCGGGCTGCACGGGGTGTCCAGCGGCGGCGGAGGGCTGGACGCCGCCGGGTGGCGGGTAGCCACTTGCCGCCGGGAAGCCGGGTGCGGCCGGTGGGTAGCCGCTGGCCGCCGTCGGAGCGCCCGTGCCGTACGGCCCGACTGACGGGGTGCCCCACTGACCGGTGTTGGGCGGGACGGGCCGGTCGGCGCGGGGTGCCGGAACGGGCCGGGGCGGGACAGTGCCGCCGGCCGGGGACGTCGACCAGGTCGGCTGGGCACCCGGGTAGGGCTCGACGCGCGGTGGCAGCGGCCCGGGCCGGTCCGCCGCCGGGCCGCCCGAGTCGTCGGGCTCGGCACCCGCCGGTCGCCCGTCCCCCGAACCGAAGCCAGCCGTCATGATCGCCGCGCCTCTCCCCGTGGTCGCCCCCGCAGCCGTCACGAGTCACGCGTCACGGGTCGCGGTTCGATGGAACGTACCTGCGCGAACGGGCTTTGTCTCCCCCAATGTCCGGCATCCGAAGGGACACCTTGCGGACACCTGACCGACACACGCCGGACCGGCTGCACCCACCGGATCACCGCGCGCACTAGGGTTGGCAGGTGACCGACGAACCACCCCTGCGCCGTCGGCCCGCCGAAGAACCCCCGGGAAACGCACCCCAACACCCGCCGTCGGCCCAGCCGCAGCCGGCGGGCGAGAGGGTCGACCCGGCCGACGGTGGGCCCGTTCCGCTGATCGCCCCGCGTGACGGCACCCCCGATCCGGTGGCCGCTCCGGCCGAGTTCGCCGAGGTCGTGGCCCGCTTCGCGGCCGGCACCGGCCCCGTCGCCCTGGACGCCGAGCGGGCCTCCGGCTACCGCTACAGCCAGCGCGCGTACCTGGTGCAGCTGCGCCGAGCCGGTGCGGGCACAGCGCTGATCGACCCGCTGCCACTGCCTGACCTCAGCGCGCTGGACGCGGTGATCGGCGAGGCCGAGTGGGTGCTCCACGCGGCCAGCCAGGATCTGCCCTGCCTGGCCGAGGTGGGGCTACGTCCGCGCCGGTTGTTCGACACGGAACTGGCAGCTCGACTGGCCGGGTTCGAGCGGGTCGGGCTGGCCGCGCTGACCGAGCAGTTGCTCGGGTTCACCCTGGAGAAGCACCACTCGGCGGCCGACTGGTCGAGCCGACCGCTGCCCGAGTCGTGGCTGACGTACGCCGCCCTCGATGTGGAGCTGCTCACCGACCTGCGTGACGCACTCGACGCCGAGCTGACCCGGCAGGGCAAGTCGGCCTGGGCCGCGGAGGAGTTCGCCGCGTTGGTGCGCACCGGGGCACGTCCGCCACGGGTCCGTGCGGAGCCCTGGCGGCGTACCTCCGGCATTCACCGGCTGCGGGGTGCGCGGGCCCAGGCCCGCGTCCGCTCGATGTGGTACGCGCGGGACCAGATCGCTTCCCGGCGGGATGCCGCGCCCGGTCGGGTGTTGCCCGACTCGGCGATCATCGCCGCCGCCGAGTTGGACCCGAAGGACGAGAAGACCCTGTTGACCCTGCCCGGCTTCGGCGGTCGGTCGGTCCGTCGGTTGGCCCGCACCTGGCTGGCCGCTCTCGACGACGCCCGGCAACTGCCGGAGGACTCGCTGCCGGTCTCCCCGACCGTGGAGGGCCCGCCCCCGCCGCACCGCTGGGCGGAACGGGACCCGGTGGCGGCCGGTCGACTGGCTCGCAGCCGGGAGGTGGTCATCCGCATCGCCGGTGAGCACAACCTGCCACCGGAGAACCTGATCACCCCGGATTCGGTTCGCCGGCTGGCCTGGACCCCGCCGGAGGAGCTGTCCGAGGAGACGGTCGCGGAGACCCTGCGCGGCCTCAACGCGCGTGAGTGGCAGATCGCGCTGCTCACCCCAGACCTGACCGAAGCCCTGAACCCTCCCACCCCCTGACCGACGACCCCATCCCGACCCCCGCACTCCCCGACTCCCGCACTCCCCGCCCCCCGCACGCCCCCGTCGATCATGAAGTTATTGCCACCCGCAGCGGCGTGTCGTGACCACAACCTCATGATCGACATAAGTCGGATGCGGGGTCGGGAGGGGGTTCGGGGGCACTGTGGGGTGGGCCACAGTTGGGGGCGGGGACGGGGCTGGTTACTGGCGAGTAGCATCCGGGGCAACGTGCCCGTGTCGGCGACCCTCATTCGGCCCGAGTGAGGCCTGGCGGCACGAAGGCCGAATTGTGGTCGAGAAGGAGGCTCAAGTGCCCCGTGAAGTTCGGGATGTCGTCTTTGTCGACGGTGTCCGTACCCCGTTCGGCAAGGCGGGTGGCATGTACGCCAACACCCGCGCCGACGACCTGGTGATCCGCTGCATCCGTGAACTGCTGCGGCGCAACCCGCAGCTGCCGCCGGAGCGGGTCGAGGAGGTCGCCATCGCGGCCACCACCCAGATCGGCGACCAGGGCCTCACCATCGGCCGTACCGCTGCCCTGCTGGCCGGTCTGCCCAAGACCGTTCCCGGCTTCGCCATCGACCGCATGTGCGCCGGCGCGATGACCGCGGTGACCACCGTGGCCAGCGGCATCGCCATGGGCGCGTACGACATCGCCATCGCTGGCGGCGTCGAGCACATGGGACACCACCCGATGGGTGAGGGCGTCGACCCCAACCCGCGCATCATCGCGGAGAAGCTGGTCGACCCGTCCGCGCTGGTCATGGGTGCCACCGCGGAGAACCTGCACGACCTGGTCCCGCACATCACCAAGGCGCGCACCGACGCGTTCGCGCTCGCCTCGCAGCAGAAGACCGCGAAGGCGTACGCCAACGGCAAGCTCCAGGACGACCTGGTGCCGATGTCCATCCGTGACGCGGAGGGCGGCTGGGGCCTGGCGACGGTCGACGAGGCCCCGCGGGACACCTCGCTGGAGAAGCTCGCCACCCTGAAGACGCCGTTCCGCCCCCACGGCAAGGTCACCGCGGGCAATGCGGCTGGCCTGAACGACGGTGCCACCGCGAGCCTGCTCGCCGACGAGGCCACCGCCCGCGAGCTGGGCCTGCCGGTCGCCATGCGGCTGGTGTCGTTCGGGTTCGTCGGCGTGGAGCCGGAGGTGATGGGCGTCGGCCCGATCCCGTCGACGGAGAAGGCGCTGCGCCTGGCCGGGCTCAGCATCGACGACATCGGCCTGTTCGAGCTGAACGAGGCGTTCGCCGTGCAGGTGCTCGCCTTCCTCGACCACTTCGGCATCGCCGACGACGACGCGCGGGTCAACCCGTGGGGCGGCGCGATCGCCATCGGGCACCCGCTGGCCTCCTCCGGCGTACGGCTGATGACGCAGCTGGCCCGGCAGTTCGCCGAGCACCCCGAGGTCCGTTACGGCCTCACGGCGATGTGCATCGGCATCGGCATGGGCGGCACGGTCATCTGGGAGAACCCGCACTGGACGGAGGGCGACAAGTGAGCGCGAGGAGTGAGCCGGGCCTGGGAGCCCCGCAGTCGCGAACCGAAGGTGGCAGCGTGAAGGCACCGAACGAGGTCGTCACCCGGGCGCTGCTGCGCCAGGTGAACGTACCGGGGTTGGACCGACCCGCCGCCCTGATCACGTTGGACAACGGGCTCGACCACACCAAGCCGAACACCTTCGGCCCCGGCGGGCTGGCCAGCCTGGACGAGGCGATCACCGCCGCACTCGCCGCCGACCCGGCGTTCATCGCGGTCACCGGCAAGCCGTACATCTTCTGTGTGGGCGCGGACATCGTCGGCCTGCCGCAGCTCGCCGATCGCGCGCAGGCGCTGGAGATCGGCCGGCTCGGCCACCGGGTCTTCGCCCGGCTCAAGGACAGCACGGTCCCCACCTTCGCGTTCGTCAACGGCGCGGCGATGGGCGGCGGCCTGGAGTTGGCGCTGCACTGCCACTACCGGACGCTCTCCGGTGGCGCGGCGGCCCTCGCGCTGCCCGAGGTCTCCCTCGGCCTGGTGCCCGGCTGGGGCGGCACCCAGTTGCTGCCGAACCTGATCGGCATCCCCGCCGCCACCCAGGTGATCATCCAGAACCCGCTGATGCAGAACAAGATGCTCAAGCCGAAGCAGGCCGCCGAGCTGGGCATCGCGGACGTGCTGCTGGAGCCGGCCGACTTCCTGGAGCGGTCCCTGGAGTGGGCCGCCGGCGTGGTGCGTGGTCAGGCCACCGTGACCCGGCCGGAGGTCGACAAGGACATGTGGGCGGGCGTGCTCTACTTCGCTCGGGAGACGCTGAACCAGCGGCTGCACGGCGCGGTCCCGGCCGCGTACAAGGCCCTGGACCTGCTGGAGACGGCGAAGGACGGCGACTTCGCCGCCGGCACCGCCGCGGAGGACGAGGCCCTCGCGGACCTGATCTTCTCCGAGGAGCTGCGCAGCGGCCTGTACGCCTTCGACCTGGTGCAGCGGCGGGCCAAGCGCCCGGCCGGCGCACCGGACAAGGGTCTGGCCCGCACGATCACCAAGGTCGGCATCGTCGGCGCCGGCCTGATGGCCAGCCAGTTGGCGCTGCTGTTCGCCCGCCGCCTCCAGGTGCCGGTCGTGATGAGCGACCTGGACCAGTCCAGGGTGGACAAGGGTGTCGGCTACGTGCACACCCAGATCGAGAAGGCCGTCATCAAGGGCCGGATGGACAAGGGCACCGCCGCCAAGCTGTACGGGCTGGTGTCGGGCACGGTCGACAAGAGCGCCTTCGCGGACGCCGACTTCGTCATCGAGGCGGTCTTCGAGGACCTGGGCGTCAAGAAGCAGGTCTGGGCCGAGCTGGAGAAGATCGTCTCTCCGGAGGCGGTGCTCGCCACCAACACCAGTTCGCTGTCGATCACCGAGATGGCCGCTGAGCTGGAGCACCCGGAGCGGGTGGTCGGCTTCCACTTCTTCAACCCGGTGGCGGTGCTGCCGCTGCTGGAGATCGTCCGGGGCGAACGGACCGACGACGCCACCCTGGCCACCGCGTTCGCGGTCGGCAAGCAGCTCAAGAAGTCCTCGGTGCTGGTCAAGGACGCCCCGGCGTTCGTGGTGAACCGGCTGCTCACCCGCTTCCTGGGCACCGTCTTCGCCGCCGTCGACCAGGGCACCCCGTTGGACGTGGCGAACAGCGCACTGGACCCGTTGGGCCTGCCGATGCGGCCACTGGCCCTGCTCCAACTGGTCGGCCCGGCCGTCGCGTACCACGTGGGCGGCACCCTGCACGCGGCGTACCCGGACCGGTTCGGCGTCAGCGAGAACCTCAAGCGGATCGCCGACTCCGGCCGGCCGATCGTGGTCGACGACCAGATCGACGAGGAGGTCGCCAAGCTGCTCGTCGTCGGTGATCAGCCGCTGACCGCCGAGCAGGTACGCCAGAACGCACTCGACGCGCTCGCGCAGGAGATCCGGCTGATGCTGGACGAGGGTGTGGTCGCCGAGGCGCAGGACATCGACCTGTGCATGATCCTCGGTGCCGGTTGGCCGTTCCATCTGGGCGGCGTCACCCCGTACCTGGACCGGACCGGCACCTCCGAGCGGGTCACCGGTCAGCGGTTCCTGCCGCGCGGGGCGGCGAGCCTGCCCGCCTGAGGGCTTCGCAGCACCACCGTCGCGGTGGTCGGATCGTCCCTCGTGGACGGCCGGCCACCGCGACCGTTTGTGATCATCCGACGGTCGTAGAGGGCTTCAGCAGGGACAACACCGGTAGCCGCCCTGGGTTATGATCACGCGTTTTGCACCCCCAACCTGGAGCTAACTGATGTCTCAGCCGCCGGCCGATCCCTACGGCCCGCCGCACGATTCCCCCACCCCGCCGCAGCAGCCCGGCCAGCCGGGTCAGCCGCAGCAGCCCAGTGGTTGGCCGCAGCAGCCGCAGCCGCCGCAGCAGCCCGGTGGTTGGCCGCAGCAGCCGCAGCAGCCGCAGCCCGGTGGTTGGCCGCAACCGCAGCAGCAGGGCTTCCCTCCCGCGCAGCCGGGTCAGCCGTACGGTGACCCGTACCTGCCCGGCGGCCCGCCGCCGGCGAAGAAGTCGAACGTCGGCAAGATCGTGCTGATCGTGCTGGCGGTGGTGTTGGTGCTCTGCCTCGGCGGGGTGGCGATCACCTGGTTCGCTGTCAAGGACGACGTGGGCGACGTCGTCGACGCCACCAAGACCCGGGTGGTCGCGCCGGCGACCCTCGCCGGCCGGCCGAAGCTCACTGATCCGCAGCTGCAGTCGGCCGCCGACGATCTGGTCACCCAGATGAAGTCGGAGGTGCAGAACGAGACCAGCACGATCGGTGCCTTCTACGGTGACCCGATCAAGAGGGATCTGGTCATGGTTGCCGCCGTGTCCGGCCTGATGACGGACCCGAAGAAAGAACTGGAAGACGCCGTGAACGGGCTCTCCACCGAGCTGAGCGTGACCAACATGGCGGTGGCCGAGGCCGGCCCGCTCGGCGGTGACGCGCGCTGCGGCGACGGCAAGGCCGCCGGAGACGTACCACTGGGTGTCTGCGTCTGGGTCGACCGGGGCAGCCTGGGCATGGTGGTGATCTACTTCAAGACCGCCGAGCAGGTGGAGGCCGAGTTCGCCACGATCCGGGGCCAGGTCGAGCAGCGCTCCTGAGCCGTACGCGACCGGGGCCCCGACCACCTCAGGGTGGCCGAGGCCCCGTGCCGTACTCCACCGGACCGCTCAGGCTCAGACCACCGGGAAGTACGCGTTCAGCTTGCTCCGGAGGTGGGCCGCGTAGATGAAGCCGAGCACCGGGTTGCCGCGGTATGCGCTGGCCGTCCCGCTGCCGACCTCCACCGCCACCGGCCGGGCCACCGCGGCGAACTTCACCTGCTGACCCCCCTGCGCCCACGCCGAGGCCGCCGGCTCGACCTGGGTGCCGACCAGGGCGGGGAACACCGCCACGCCGTTCTGAAAGCCACGCAGCTGCCCCTTGCGGGCCAACACGTAGTCCATCGCCGTGGCGGTGAACCTCTGCAGGGCGTCCGCCGTGACGAGCGTCGCCGGTGCGGCAACCGTGAACAGGTGCAGCTTGGTCGCCATCCACCGCATCCGGAAATCGCCCCGGTGCCCGATCAGCACCGGTACGCCGCCCCAGTCCTCGGTCCGCACCTCGCAGCCGTCGGCCCGAAGCCGCTCACCGGTCGCGGTGAGGTACGCCCGCACCGGCTCCGTCGCCGTCGTGTCCATCTGCCCACGCCTTTCGCTGGCTCGCTGTGGCCGCTCATCTAACACCACCGCCGCCCGCCCCGCCGCCCCCGGTCGATCATGGGCAAATACTTTGCCCTTGCGCCCGGAGCGCACGGATCGCCTCGAACGCCTCGTCACCGATCAGGAGAATCAGCAATGGATCCCGATCACCCGGACGGCACGGACTACCGGGTCATCGTCCGCCACGGTGATCCCGCCGCTCGTGACCTGCACGAGAAGATCGGCTTCGCGGACGGCTGGGGTTCGGTCACCGCACAACTCGCCGGGGTCGCCGAAAGCCAGGGTGCGCCATCAGGGCCGCCCTCACCGCGCTCGCAACTCGCCGGTCGGATCCCCGCCCCGGCAGAGTGGTTCCGGGGCCCCGGCCACCTTCGATGACCGGGGCCGCGGGCCGTACGCCGGCGGTCAGGCCGGTTCGCCGACTCCCGCCGCGGCCCGCGCCGCCGCTGCCGCCGCCCGCTCAGCCTTGTTGCCGAGCACGCAGAACTCGTTGCCCTCCGGGTCGGCGAGCAGCACCCAGCCTCCGCCGGTCGGGCCGACGTGATCGGCGACGAGCGTCGCGCCGATGCCGAGCAACCGCTCGACCTCCTCGGCCCGGGTCCGGTCGGCGGGTTGCAGGTCGAGGTGCAGCCGGTTCTTCACCGCCTTGCCCTCGGGCACGGCGATGAACAGCACCTCCGGGCCGCCCGGCGGTAGGAGCATGGCCTCCGGGTCACCGGGGAAGTCGTCAGGTTGCCGGGGGCAGTCGAAGACCTGCGCCCAGAAGCCGGCCAGGGCGTACGTGTCGTGACAGTCGATGCTGATGTTGTGGATCGTCGAACTCACAGCTGTTCCTCCACAGTGGTGGTGGCGACACGTTCCCCGGCGCTGCGCAGCACGCAGAACTCGTTCCCCTCCGGGTCGGCGAGCACCGCCCAACCCGTGCCATCGGCGTTCCGACAGTCGGTGACCAGGGTGGCCCCGAGGCCGAGCACCCGTTGGACCTCCTCATCTCTGGTCCGGTCGACGGGTTCCAGGCAGATGTGGAGCCGGTTCTTGGTCACCTTGTCCTCCGGCACCTCTTGGAAGAACAGGTTCGGGGTGGCGGCGTCCGGCGGCAGCAGGGCTGCCTCCGGCTCACCGGAGGCGTTCTCGCCGTGCGGGGCGTAGCCGAGCACGGCTTCCCAGAAGCCAGCCAGGGCGTACGTGTCGTGGCAGTCAAAACTGATGTTGCGGATCCGTGGATACACGGGTGTTCCCTCCGAACGGGATGGGACGCTCCGCTTCCGGGAGTCAGCCGACGCAGACCCGGGGTGCGGAGTCATGGTTGGTGGACATCGACGCACCCCCCTTCGCTTCTTGGGCTGACGCAGTGATCTTGCCAGCGGCCGAGCGCTGCGCGCAACCCCGTCAGCCGTGGCTGGGCACCGACCCGTTGACCGCCGGAGCGTCCGCCGACGGCAGGGTGACCGTCACCTCCAGGCCACCGCCGGGCTGCGCGATGACCCGTACCGTGCCGCCGTGCGCCGTGCAGACCGCCCGGACGATGGACAGCCCCAGGCCGGAGCCGCGGGCGCCGGTGCGTTCCCGGCCGCCGCGCCGGAACGGCTCGAACAGCCCCGGCACGTCGGCCTGGTCCACCTCGAACCCGGTGTTGCCCACCACCAGCCAGGACCGGTCGCCGTCGGTGCCGGTACGCACCCAGAGCCGGCCGTGCAGGTGGTTGTAGCGGACCGCGTTCTCGATTAGGTTGCCGGCCAACCGGTCGAGCAGCCCCGGGTCACCGACGACGGGCGCGGACTCCAACGACGTCTGCACCCGCAGGCCGATCCGCTCCACCTCGCGGCGCATCGCCGACAGCGCGTTCGCGGTGCCGGCCGCAAGGTCACACTCGGTACGCCGGCCCAGCTGCCGCCCAGCCTGCGCCTCGCTGCGGGCCAACACCAGCAGCGCGTCCACCAGGCCGTTGGCACGTTCGGACGCGTCCCGGACCACTGTCGCCATCCGTCGATACTCGGCGGCGTCCGCGTCGTCATCGCTGAGCGTCACATCGATCTCGGTGCGCATGACGGCGAGCGGGGTACGCAGCTCGTGCGAGGCGTTCGCCACGAAGCGCTTCTGCGCCTCGAACGCCGACGCGATCCGGTCCAGCATGGCGTCGAACGTCTTGGCCAACTCGGCCACCTCGTCGTCGGCGCCGGAGTAGCCGATCCGCTGGTCCAGGGTCGCCTCGCCGAGCCGTTGCGCGGTCGCGGTGACCTGGTGCAGTGGGCGCAGCGCCCGACCGGCCACCGCGTACGCGCCGGCCACCCCGACCACACTGATCGCCAGCAGCGCGACCAGTCCCTTGGCCAACAACTCCCCGGACGCGGCGTCGACCAGTTGCCGCTGCCACTCGCCGGCGTCCATCCGTCGGCCGTCGGAGAGCAGCACGACCGTGCCGGGCAGCAGCTCGTCGGTGGGCCGCAGCGCGTCACGGACCAACAGCCAGGCCAGCAGCACGAGGATCGCCCCCGCGCCGACCAGCAGCACCCCGTTGAGCAGGGTCAGCCGCAGCCGCAGGGTGGGCCGCACCCTGCGGCTCACAGGCCCACCTCGGCCGTGCGGTAGCCCGCGCCCACCACCGTCTCGATCAGCGGCGGGTCGCCGAGCTTCCTGCGCAGCGTCATCACGGTGACCCGGACGATGGTGGTGAACGGGTCCGTGTTGGCGTCCCAGACCCGTTCCAGCAGCTCCTCACTGGAAACCACCGCGCCGCGCGCCTTGAGCAGTTCGCTGAGCACCCCGAACTCCTTGTTGGTCAGGTCGACCGGCACCCCCGCGCGGGTCGCCACCCGGCGGGCCGGGTCGAGCACCAGGTCGGCCAGTTCGAGCACCGGCGGCGCGGCCGGGGTGGCCCGCCGGCCCAGCGCCTGCACCCGGGCGACCAACTCGTCGAAGGCAAACGGTTTGGGCAGGTAGTCGTCCGCGCCGAGCTGCAACCCCTCCACCCGGTCGGCCACCGTGCCGCTCGCCGTGAGCATCAGCACCCGGGTCAACGCGCCGGAGGCGGCCAGATCGGCGCAGATCTGATCACCGTGCACGCCCGGCAGGTCGCGGTCCAGCACCACCACGTCGTAGCGGGTGACGAACGCCGCCTCGTGGCCGGCGTCGCCGTCGTACGCCACGTCGACCGCCATCCCCCGCTTGCGCAACCCGCGCGCGATCGCGTCGGCGAGGTTGCGCTCGTCCTCCACCACCAGTACCCGCATCCCCGGCCTCCTCGCTGCTGACCACCGACAACCTAGTGCCGGCTGGCAACCATCGTCCCTCGCCGCCCGCGCCGGGCGGCGTTGCGGACCACCGCGGCGTACGCGATGCTGTGCGGCGGCACCGAGCGACGGACGGACCGATCATGACCATCGCGGCACCACCCACCCGGCGCGACATCGCCTACCGGGGCTTCCACCTGCCGGCGGACACGACGGCCGGCAGCGGCGACGGTCTGCTCGCGACCGATCGGGGCCTGACCCTCGACGGCGCCGTCGAGCGTGGGACCTGGACGGCACCGCCGGTGCCTGTCGGTTTCCCGGTCGCCGAGGTCGTGCCGTCCTGGACCGCCGACACCCCGGACGACTGCTGGATCGAGGTCGAGCTGCGCGGCTGGCACGACGACGCCGCCAGCACCGACTGGTATCTGCTGGCCCGCTGGGCTGCGGGCGACCACGCGGTTCGACGCACCTCGGTGCCGGGGCAACGCGACGGCGACGCCCGGGTCGACACCGACACCCTGATCGTGACCGGCGCGACGGTCACCGGTTGGCAGGCGCGGGTGACCTTGTGCCGGCCGGCCGGCAGCCCGACCGGCCCGGTGCTGCGCGGCATCGGCGCGGTCGCCACCGGCGCCACTGCGACCGACCAGGGGTACGAGCAGGGACCCGACTCGGTCGACGCCCGTGGGCGGGTGCTGGACGTGCCCCGGTACTCGCAACGGTTGCACGCCGGCCAGTACCCGCAGTGGGGTGGCGGCGGCGACTCCTGGTGCAGCCCCACCTGCACGTCCATGGTGCTCGCCTACTGGGGTGCCGAGCCGGCACCGGAGCGTTACGCCTGGGTGGAGCCGTCCGGCCCACGTCCGGTGGTGGTGCACGCCGCCCGGCACTGCTACGACCACGCGTACGCCGGGGCCGGCAACTGGCCGTTCAACACCGCGTACGCCGGTCTGCACGGGGTGGACGCGTTCGTCACCCGGCTACGGTCACTGGGTGAGGCCGAGGCGTTCATCGCGGCCGGCATCCCCCTGATCGTCTCCGCCGCGTTCCGGGCCGACGAGGTGCCGGGGCTCGCCTACGACACCGGCGGCCACCTGATGGTGCTTGTCGGTTTCACCGTCGACGGCGACCCGGTGCTCAACGACCCGTACGCCCCGGACGACGACGCGGTCCGCCGGACCGTGCCCCGGCAGCGGTTCGAGGCGGTCTGGCAGCGCGGCAGCGGGGGCGTGACGTACGTGCTGCGACCCGCGTCGGTGCCGCTGCCCCCGCCGCCCGCCCAGGCCAACTGGTGATCAGTCGGGTATCTCGAACAGCCGGTACGAGCCGTCGATGCGCGGGCAGAGCAGGGCGCCGGCGGTCGCCTGGCAGATCCCGGCGGCGTCCGGCAGCACGTCCCGCAGGCGCGCCTCTCCGGTGCGGACGTCCAAGTCCGCGACGAGCAGCCCACCGTCCGGGTGTCGGCGCACACCGACCAGCGGGCCGCCGAGGGCGAAGTGGGCCAGCTCCCAACTGCCCAGTTCGGCAAGCTCGCGGCCGGTCATCGGATCGAGCACGGCGAGCTGCCGCACGGCGGTGGCCGAGCTGTCCAGCACGGTGGCCACCAGCCGCCCGTCGTACGGGAAGAGCCACGCCCAGCGGTCGCTGCGCCACCGCTCCTGGCCGGTCGCGGGATCGACGGCCCGCAGCCCGGCGGAGCGGGTCTGCCAACACAGGACGGGACCGCAGTCCTGTACGTAGTCGACCGGGCCGGTCGTGCTGCTCCAGCGCCGGTCCAACCGGTCCAGTCCGTACGCGGTGATCGTGGTCGGTGACTCGCTGATGAACACAAGGAGGTCGTTCACCACCTGCGCGAAACCGGGCGACCTGCCGCCGGGTGCGCCCAGGTTGCCGCGGGCCAGCACGGCGCCGGTGCTCGCGTCACGGACCTCGATCGACCCGTCCGGCTGGTTGAGGACCACCCGGTCCGCCCCGCCGCCGTTGTCCCGGAGGCTGATGTGGGCGGCGGCGTCGAGCAGTTGCCAGCGCACGGTGCCGCAGCAGGGATCGACGGCGCGCAGGCTGACCGGCTCCTCCTCGTCGCCGGACTGCAGCAGCAGGTTGCCGTCGGCCAACCGGATGGGGCTGCCCGGCTGCTGCCACTGGTACGCCCCGGTCTCCCGATCGAACGCCAGGGACAGGGCACCCTGACCGGTCGTGGTCCTCTCGTAGGCCGTGACCAGCAGTATCCCGGCCATCGACATGATCCCCCAGGACCGGCCTTCCGCCGGCACCGCGGTCTGCCAGGCCGGCCCGCCGCCGGGCAGCCGGTAGGCGTTCAAGCGCCGCTGTGTCGGCTGGGCGGGATTCGGGTCGAGGACCACGAACAGGTCGTCGGCGAGCAAGGTCTCGGCGGCGATCTGTGCCGGCATCGTCACCATGCTCCGCCGGGGCGGCCGTCCGGCGGAGGCGACGGTGACCAGCACGAGCAGCAGGACCAACGCGCAGCGCAGCGGCCGGCCGTTGGCGCGGGGTGGACGGGGCAGCGGGTCCGCGTCCTCCCCGTGCCGCAGCTCGCCGAGGTCGATCACCGGGCCCGTCACGGTCGCAACCGCCACAGCGCGGTCGTGCCGGTCAGCACCACCAGGGCGAGCAGCAGCACGGCGGCGTTGTGCAGCGGGCGGCCGGCGGCGCGCGGCCGGCGGACCGGCGGCGCGACTGTCGGCAGTTCCCTGACTTCACCCAACTCGATGATCGACAACGACCGCCCTTTCGTCACCACGTACGGCTCGCTGACAGGTCGACGTCCGGCAAACCGGCCGTGAGCGCACCGGCCCGGCAAAAGCGACGGACCCTCGCCTGTACGATGGCGCGTCGTGGCCGTGCCGGTGGTAGACCCTTCGCTGAATCCCGTGACCGACGCCGACCCGGCCGAGGTCGAGCCGACACGGCGGCCTCGACGCCGTCCGGCCCGAGCCGACCTGTTGGCCCTCGGAGCCTATGTGCTGCTGGGCATCTTCGTCTGCCTCAACTACTGGGGCGACGTGACCGGCCGGGTCTCCTCGCACCTGCCCACCGACCACAGTTGGTTCGAGTGGCTGTTCGCGCACGGCGCGTACTCGGTGCGGCACCTGGAGAACCCACTCTTCACGGCCCGGCAGAACGCCCCGGACGGGGTGAACATGATCGCCAACACCTCGCTGCTCGGGGTGACCCTGCCGCTCGCCCCGCTGACCATGTTGCTCGGCCCGCAGGTGATGTACGCGCTCTACCTGGGTGGGGCCCTCGCCGCCACCGCCGGCACCGGGTACTGGATGCTCTCCCGCCACCTGGTGCGCTCCCGGGCGGCGGCCTTCGTCGGCGGCGCGTTCCTCGGCTTCGCGCCGGGAGTCATCCACCATGCCAATGGGCAGCCCAACTTCGTGTCCAACTTCCTGCTGCCGCTGATCGTGGTGCGGGTGCTACGCCTCGGTGAGCCGGGCCGGTGGCGGCGCAACGGGCTGGTCCTCGGGGCCCTGGTGACGTACCAGATCTTCATCAACGAGGAGATGCTGCTGCTCACCGCGCTGGCCTGCCTGGTCGTCGTGCTGGCGTACGCCGTGCAGCGACCGCGGGCCACCCGGGCCGCCGCCGGCACGTTCCTGGCCGGGCTCGGCGTCGCCGGTGGACTGACCCTGGTGCTCGCGGCATACCCGATCTGGTACCAGTTCAACGGCCCGCAGTCCTACCGGGGGCTGCAGGGTGGCGTCTTCCACAACTGGGGCGAGGACCTGGTCGCCTTCGTCACCTTCGCTCGGGACACCTGGGCCGGCGACCCGGCCGTGGAGAAGACGATCGGGCTGACCGAGCAGAACACCTGGTTCGGCTGGCCGCTGGTGCTGCTCTCGCTGGTGGCTCTGGTGCTGCTCGTGCGCCGGTCGCTGGCCACGCGGATCGTCGCGGTGCTGATCGTGGTGTTCAGCGTCGCCGCGATCGGGCCGTGGGTGCGCTTCGACGGCATGGAGACCGGTGTGCGCGGCCCGTGGTCGTACGTGCCGGACGACCTGCCGCTGGTCGAGATGATGATGCCGACCCGACTGACGCTGGTGGTCGCCGCCGCGGTGGGCGTACTGCTCGCGTTGACCTGGGACGCCGCGCACCGCCAGGGGCGCCCGGTGGCCGACCGGCCGCGGGTGCCGGCCCAGCGCACCGCCGAGCCGGCGACGTCCGACGAGCTGGCCGCGCCCGCGCCGGTCGCGGTCCGCCGTCGGTGGCTGCGCCCGGTGGGGTACGCGGCGGTCGCCCTCGCCGTGCTGCCGCTCTTTCCGCGGCCGCTGCCCGCCCAGCAGATCGACCCGCCGCCGCACTTCATCACCGCGGGCGGCTGGCGGCCGTACGTGCCGGCGGGCCGGACCTTGGTACCGGTGCCGATCCCGAGCAACGTGCACGGCCTGCCGACACTGCGCTGGAGTGCGCTCACCGGGCAGGAGTTCCCCGTCCCGGGCGGCTACTTCATCGGCCCCAACGAGCTGGGCGAGGGCGTCTTCGGCGCACCGAACCGGCCCACCAGCACCCTCATCTACTCCACGATGGACAAGGGCGCGGTCCCGGTGCTCACCGACGAGAACCGCCGCCAGGCCATCGAGGACCTGCGGTTCTGGCGGGCCTCGGTGGTGGTGCTCGGGGCACACCCACGCGAGGCGGTGCTACGCGAACTGGTCACCGGCCTGCTCGGGTCGCCGCAACGGGTCGACGACGTCTGGGTCTGGGACGTCCGCGCACTTGTGGGTTGACTAACCCACCCGGTCCCGGACGTCCCACATCCACCCGCCGTCCACCGGTCGACCCGGGCCTAGCAGGTCGTCGACGGTCCGGCGCACCGCGTCACCGTGCTCCAGCCAGCCGAGCACCAACACCGCGGCGCGCCAGTGCCGCAGGTCCTCGACGGCCTGGTCGCGGTCGGCGTCGGCGAGCACCGGCACCGCGCCGGACTCGGCCACCCGGCGAAGCAGCACCGACGTGGGCCGGTCCGGGGCACCCCAGCGGGCCGCCGGGTCGTCCGGACCGCTGGGACCGATGAAGTAACCGCCGGGCGCGGGGAACGCCAGACCGGTGCGGGCGGACCACAGCATCACCGCACTGCGCCCGGCACCCGTGACCGGGGGCAGCGCGACCACCGTCCGGCCGGGCGGCACCAGGGGACGCCAGCCACCGTCGGCGAGGAACGCCGGTACCGGCGCGACCGGCACCACCCGGATCGGCGTCGGCACCAGGGGAAGCAACGCGGCGGCGACCGCGCCGGCCCACAGCAACCGCACCGGCAGGCCCGGCGCCGTGGCCGGCCCGCGCGCGGTACGCAGCCGGTCGAGCGACAGCGCCACCAGCACACCCAGCACCGGTACGCAGACCAGCGCGAACCGTGCCGGCACCGCGAGGTCGAGCAGCGGCAGCCCGGCGACCAGCCGGTACGGCCCGGGGATGCCGGTGGCTGTGCCGTCCACCCGCAGCTCGGTGCCGAGCGAGAGCAGGGCGAAGACCACTCCACAACCAGCCAGCGCCCGGACCAGTGGTCGTCGCCACTGCCAGATCACGATCACCACGGCGAGGACCAACAGTCCCGGGCCGAAGAACGAGTTCTCCTCGGTCGGGTTCGGCGAGAGCAACCCCGGCAGCCAGTCGTCACCGAGCACGGTCTGCCGGGCCGACGCGGTGAACGACGCGGCGTCCAACTGGAAGCCGCGCGTGGCGAACGCCATGCCCGAGTAGTGCTGCGGGCCGTAGAACTGGAACCACAGCGGGTACGCGAGCGGCACCGCCGCCACCCCGGCCGCCACCGCGAGCCGCCCGAAGAGGGCCGGAGCGAGCCGTCGGGCGGCCGCCCGGTCGGCGAGCGCGTAGCCCAGCGCGAACACTCCGGCCGCGAGCGCGAGGAAGACCAGCACCTCCTCGCCGATGAAGACCTGCCAGACGAGCAGCAGCCCGAGACCGACGCCCGGCCGCCACACGCCGTCAGATCGCCACAGGCCGTCGATCCGGCGCAGCCCGTCGGACCCGCGCAGCCCGTCGGACCCGCGCAGGCCGTCGGACCCGCGCAGCTCGTCGGACCGGCGTGCTGGATTCGAGGCGGGCCGGAACACCAGGGCGAGGATCGCGGGCACCAGGAACTGGGCGGCGATGTGCAGGTGGGCGCCCGCCTGGGCGATCATGCCCGGGGCGAAGCCGCAGATCAGCCCGCCGACCGCCGCCGCGGACCGGCTGCTGACCAGTCGGCGGCGCAGCAGTGCGTACCAGGCGGCAGCGGTGCCGGCGAGGCAGCAGACGACCGCCACGCAGAACGCCACCTGGGAGCCGAAGAGCAGGGTGAGCGGGGCCAGCGGGACACCCAGGCCGAGCACCGAGGTGTTCGCCATCAGGTTGACCCCGTCGGGCGCGTTCAGCGCAGCACCATAGAGCGGGTTCTCCCCCTCGGCCAGGGCGTGGGCCGCGTGGGCCAGCATCCACTCGAAGAGGATCT
Source organism: Micromonospora luteifusca (assembly GCF_016907275.1). Classification (NCBI taxonomy): domain Bacteria; kingdom Bacillati; phylum Actinomycetota; class Actinomycetes; order Micromonosporales; family Micromonosporaceae; genus Micromonospora; species Micromonospora luteifusca. The sequence goes on along the minus strand of NZ_JAFBBP010000001.1, from coordinate 4,825,447 downwards.
GGTCACCCGCCTGGTGGAACAGCCGCCACGGGTGACCCCACTGCGCGCTGGTCAGCACCGCGGCCAGCCCCAGATAGCCGACCACCACCAGCACGTCGGACAGCCAGGCCGGCCGGGCCGCGCGGGCCGCCGCCGGGGGCGAGGTGACCGGTGACGTCGTCCCGGTGGTCATCAGACCGAGCGGTCGGTCAGCGCCCGGACGTCCCAGACCCAGACATCCAGCTCCTGGCGGCCAGGGCCGACCAACTCCTCGACCGTGCGTCGCAGCGGCTCCGCGTTCTGCTGCCGCACCGGCAGCACCAGGATCGCCGCCCGCCAGTGCCGCAACTCGTCGGTGAATCGGCGGCGCTGCCGGTCGTCGAGCTTCGGCGTACGGCCGGTGGTCGCCACCTCCTCCAACATCTGGCCCACCCCGCTGGGTCGGCCGCCGAACCGACCGGCGTCACCGGTGTTGCCGTTTCGGGGTGCGAGGAAGTAACCGCCGGGGATCTTGAAGTCGAGGTTGGTGGCCGCCGCCCAGCGCATGCCGTGCGTGTTGCCCATGCTGGGCACCGGGATCGGCACCAGCGTCTGGTCCGGCCCGACGTACGCCCGCCAGCGGTCGGCGGTGATGAAGTCCGGCACCGGCGGCCTGCCGACCATCCGCAGCGGCATCGGGGCGATCGGCAGCAGCGCGAACGCCAGTCCTGCGGCGGTGAGCACCCGGACGGTGCGCCGGTCCGCCGGCCGCAACGCCCAGGCCCGTTCGACGGCGAGCGCGAGCAGCAGACCGATCACGACGCTGGTGATCAGACCGAACCGGGTCGGCACCACCGCGTCCAGCAGCGGCAGGTGGACCAACCACTGCCACGGCCCATTGACCAGCTCCCGGTCCCACCAGGAGACCCGCTCGCCGAGCGAGAGCACGGCGAAGAGCAGGCCCGTCGCCGCGAGCGCCCGGACGATCAACTCCCGGCGCAGCCAGACCACGATGCCGATGGCGAGCAGCGACAGGCTCCAGCCGAAGAAGGCGTTCTCCTCGGAGTAGTTCGGCGCCAGGTTGATGTTGGCTCGCTGGTTGCCGCCGAGGGTGGGCGAGCCGGGGGCGAAGAAGGCGGCGATGTCGTTGCCGTAGTCCTTCACCGCGTCGCTGAGCCCGTGATAGGCCATCGGCCCGGCGAACTGCACATACAGGGGGTACGCCAGCAGCGCCCCGGCCAGCAGCCCACAGGTCACCACACCGGCGCCCAGGGGCCGCCAGGCGGTCCGCCAGCGGGCCGGCTCCTGCACGAGCACCGCCAGCAGGAAGACGCCACACGCCAGCGCCGTGAAGAGCAGGATCTCCTCGTTGATGAACGCCTGCGCGGTGACCAGCAGGGCGAGCACTGCCCCGTCCCGGACCGGCCGGCGCGAACGGGTGAGCACCAGCACTCGCCAGACGATGAACGGCAGCAGGAACTGGCTGATGATGTTCGGGTGCCAACTGGCGTGCGAGAGCATCGCCGGCGAGAACCCGCAGAACCAACCGCCGACCGCGGCCGCGAGCGGGGTACGCACCAGATGGCGGGAGAGCATGAGGTACCAGGCCATGGCCGTGCCGGCGAGGCCGAGCGTCACCAGCAACACGAAGGAGACAGCAGGCCCGAACAGCAGCGTCACCGGGACCATCGGGATGCCCAGCGCCAGCACGGCCGTGTTGGCCATCAGGTTGACGCCGTCGGGATAGTTGAACTGCTCGGTGTAGAACGGGTACTCACCGTGCAGCACCACGCGTACCGAGTGGGCGAGGAAGAACTGCACCTGCGCCGGGTCACCGGTGTAGAGCGAAGCCACCCGGCCGGACGGGTCCAGCCAGATCCGGCTGGTCACCCAGAGCGCGGCGAGCAGAAACAGCCCGCCGACCGCCAGGTGCTGCCGCCGCCGAGTCCACCGACGCCACCACGCCCGCGTCGGTACGGCCGGCGTACCGTCAGCAGGCTCGACCGGCGCCTCGGTGGGAGCCGGTGCGCCCTCAGCCGGCGCGACAGGCTCAGCCGGCGCCTCGGCGGGAGCCGGTGCCTCGGTGGGGGCCGCCGTGGCGGCATCGGCTGGGGCGGCGAGCGTGGCCTCGGTGGTGTCGGGGGCCGCTACCGGTGCGGTGGAGGTGCCGGTCAGTGCGGCGGGGCCGGCGAGGAGGCCGACCGGGGTGCGATAGCTCACCATCTCGTCGGAGCCGGCTGCCGCCTCCGGGTGCGGCGCGGGCAGGGCGCGGGACTCGGCAGGCGTCACAGTCGGCGGAGTCTACCGGAGCAACGAAAACATGCTAAAACCCCGGTGATGTCCACTGTGGTCGCCTGACGGACGGCCACCTCAGGCCCCGCATCGGACATCTCGTACTATGGCGCTTTCCGACAGGGACGGCGAGGCGATCGGGGGCGGGCCAGGTGACTCCAGGCCGTCGGTACGGCAGGGTGCCTGCCGTACTGCTGAGCGCGCTGCTGGTCACCACGGCGTGCGGTCCGGTAGCCGACCGCAAGCCGCAGGACCTGCGGGTCGGGTACGACAGCCTGGATGGCACGCTGGCCGTGTGGCCGCCCCGGGGCGACCTCTCGGGCGACGCCGCGGTAACGGCGGCGGTCACCAAGGCGGTCCGTGACTGGCGCTCGCCGGCCGACGACCGGGTGCACCTCCCCTCGTCCGGCATCCTCTTCTCCGGTCGGGTCGACGCCGCCCCGGTGGCGATCGTGGCCGCCGACGTGCCCGGCGAGAGCGCCTCCTGGCTGCTGCAACTCACCCGCGACGGCGACCGGTACGCGGTGACCCGCGCAACCGAGTACACCGACCCGGGTTACCTCGTCTACTCCGACGTGCTGCCGGTGCAGACCCCGGGTGGCCGGCGCTACCTGGTCTCGGCCCGGGTGCAGACCCTGGTGGGGCCACAGGACCGGACGTTGACCGTCGCGGACGGCCTCAGCGCGCCGGTCGACGTACCGTCCTGCACAGCTGTCGGTGTGACCGCGACCCTGCGCGCCACCGAGTCGCTGCCCCGGGGAAGGGCCGCCGACCGGCTGCTCGACCTGGGCACCGGCACCGTCGATCCGCGCTACCCACTGGTCCGCGACGAGTCCGGCACGGGACGGCGGGCACTCACCGGCCTGGACACCTGCGTACTGGCCGGTGACCGGGGTCCGTTCGGCAGCATTCCGCGCCGGATCGGCGATCGCGATGCGCCGCGCTCGGTGCCGACGTCCTGGCCAATGGCGAAGCTCACGGTTCGCTCGCTCGGCGAGGTCGCCCTCGGAGGTGGCGCGGCAGCCGAGTTGCAGCAGCTGAGCTGGGACACCGACGCCGGTGCGATGACCGCGGTGGTCTACCGACCGGCCGACGGCGGCCCGCCCGTCGTGTCGCCCGCCGACCGGGCCACCCCGTTGCAGGCGTACCAGTTGCCCATGCCCGGCCAGCCGCTGGTGGTGCTCAGTTGGCGGGCCACTCGGGACAGTTCCCTGTCCGTCCCACCGGGAACACCTCTGCTGGTCGAGCGTCCCGGCCTGGTGGTCATCCCCAGCCCGTCCCGCTCCCAGACCTACAGCCTCGCCAACTCCGACAAGACCCACTACCGCTCAGTAAAACCAAACTAACCCCACCCGCCCTCCCCCGCGACGCCCCGCAGCAGAGGGCACGAGGGGCGAGGGCGGGCGCGGTCAGACGTGCGACGGCGGGCGGCCCCGGGAGGGGTCGCCCGCCGTCGTTGTGCCGTGGGTCAGTTTTGCGCGGACGCCTGGCTGGCGGGGGTCAGGCGGTCCGGGGTGGCGTCCAGGCCGGAGATCCAGCCGGTGACGTTGCGAGCCACGTCCTGGGCGGTCAGACCGAGGTCGGCGAGGATCTGCGCGCGGGTGCCGTGCGGGTGCCAGTCGGCGGGTACGCCGAGGTCCTTGAGCGGCACGCGGACGTCGGCGTCGCGCATCGCCTGGCCGAGCGCGTCGCCCACCCCGCCGACCCGGACGCCGTCCTCGACGCTGACCACGAGCCGGTGCTGTGCGGCCAGCTCGACCAGCTCCGCCGGGATCGGACGCACCCAGCGGGGGTCGACGACGGTGACCCCGTAACCCTGCTCGGCGACCCGGGCGGCGACCTCCATGCCCAGCTGGCCGAAGGAGCCGACGGCAACGAGCAGCACGTCGGTACGTGCCGCCTCGGCCAGCACGTCGACCGGGCCGACCCGGCGCAGCGCCGGCAGGTCCGCGGTGACCGCACCGGTCGGGAAGCGCACCACGGTGGGGCCGTTGTCGACGGCCACCGCCTCGCGCAGCTCCTCCCGCAGCGTGGCGGCGTCACGGGGGGCGGCGATCCGCAGGCCGGGCACCACGCCGAAGACCGACATGTCCCAGATGCCGTAGTGGCTGGGGCCGTCCGGGCCGGTGATGCCCGCCCGGTCCAGCACGAAGGTCACCGGCAGCTTGTGCATCGCCACGTCCAGCAGGACCTGGTCGAAGGCGCGGTTGAGGAAGGTGGCGTAGACCGCGACCACCGGGTGCAGGCCGCCGAGCGCCAGCCCGGCCGCCGAGGTGGCGGCGTGCTGCTCGGCGATGCCCACGTCGTACACCCGCTCGGGGTACTTGCGGGCCAGCTTGGCGATGCCGGTCGGCTCGGCCATCGCGGCGGTGATGCCCACCACGTCCGGGCGCTCGTCGGCGACGGCGAGCAGCTCGTCGGCGAAGACGTGCGTCCACTTCACCGACGGGGCGGCCAGCAGGGCGCCGGTCTCGACGTCGAAGGCGCTGCCCGGGCCGTGCAGGCAGTCCGCCTCGTCCTCCTCGGCGGGGCGGTAGCCGTAGCCCTTGCGGGTGACGGCGTGCACGATCACCGGGCCGCCGAAGTTCTTCGCCGCGCGCAGCGCGACCTCGACCGCCGCCACGTCGTGCCCGTCCACCGGGCCCACGTACTTGATGCCGAGGTCCTCGAACATGGCCTGCGGGGCGACCGCGTCCTTGATGCCCTTCTTGACCGCGTGCAGCACCTCGTACATCGGTCGGCCCACCACCGGCGTGGAGCCGAGGGCGTCCTTGACCGTGTCGAGGACCTTCTCGTAGCCCGGGTTGAGCCGCAGCGAGGAGAGGTGGTCGGCCAGCCCGCCGATGGTCGGGGCGTACGAGCGGCCGTTGTCGTTGACCACGATGACCAGCGGGTTGCCGGCGGTCGCGATGTTGTTCAGCGCCTCCCAGCACATGCCACCGGTGAGCGCGCCGTCGCCGACCACGGCCACGACGCTGCGCGCCTCACCACGCAGGGCGTACGCCTTGGCCAGGCCATCGGCGTAGGAGAGCGCGGTCGAGGCGTGCGAGTTCTCGATGAGGTCGTGCTCGCTCTCCGCCTGACTGGGGTAGCCGGAGAGGCCACCGCGCTGGCGGAGCTTGTCGAAGCCGGCCTGCCGGCCGGTGAGGATCTTGTGCACGTACGACTGGTGGCCGGTGTCGAACAGCAGCCGGTCCCGGGGGGAGTCGAAGACGCGGTGCATGGCCAGCGTCAGCTCGACCACACCGAGGTTGGGTCCGACGTGCCCGCCGGTGCGGGAGACCTTGGTGATCAGGAAGTCCCGGATCTCGGCGGCAAGGACGTCCAGTTCCTCGCCCGACATCCGCTTGACGTCCTGCGGACCGCGCACCGTCCCCAGCAGCCGGCCGTGGTTGGCCGTGTCCTCTTCAACACTCATGACCGCAGAGTCTATCGGCCGTGCCGTACTCCGCAGCCCGGCCCAAGCCCCGGGCATCGGAGCTGGGCCGGGGGGCCGGCGGCTGGGCACCCGATCAGGCGTTCGCAGGCCGGCACCAGGGCGACCTCCGGCGCGCCTGGTCAGGCCCGGATCCGCAGCCTGCGCGGCGGGTCGGCCACGACACCCGGGGGTACGCCGGCCGGGTGGCGAGCCAGCCCGGCGCGGTGGGGTTGCGCACAGCGCCACCGGCGGTGACCAAGGCCCCTGCTAACGCCCGAGCGGGGGCAGCAGCAGCCCGACCTGCTCGACGTGCTGCGTCATCGGGAACAGGTCGAAGCCCCGCAGCGCTGCCAGCCGCCAACCGAGGTCGGTGAAGGTGCGGACGTCCCGGGCGAAGGCCGCCGGGTCGCAGGCCACGTACGCGACCGCCCGCGGGCCGGCGGCGGCCAGCGCGCGGACCACCGGGGCGCCCGCGCCGGCGCGGGGCGGGTCGAGCACCACCACGTCGACCGGGCCGGTGATCCGTCGGCGGGCCAACGCGGTCTCCACGCGGGCCGACACCACCTCGACCGTGGGCAGGTCGGCAAGGTTCTCCCGGGCGGCGGCGACGCCCTGCGCCGCGGCCTCCACCAGGGTCACCCGGCCGGTCGCACCGACCCGGGCGGCCAACCCGGCGGCGAACAGCCCGGCGCCGCCGTAGAGGTCCCAGGCGATCTCGCCCGGCTGCGGGTCCAGCAGCTCCAGCACCGCCGTGGACAGGGTGTCCGCCGCGGCCGGGTGTACCTGCCAGAACGCGGACGCGGGCAGCGTCCAGTCCCGTGCGGCGGCCACCTCACGGACCTCGGTCGGGCCGCTCACCGGGGTGGGCACCCCGTCGCGGACCTCCGTGACGGTCACGTCCCCACCGGTGCTGGCGACGGTCTCTACCGCCTCGGCAGCCGGCCAGCGCGTCCCGGTGGGGCTGAGCACCGGCAGTTGCTGGATGGCCGGGTGGGCGATCCGGCAACGGTCGATCGGTACCACCTCGTGCGAGCGGTGCTTGAGCAGGCCGGCCCGGTCCGCGGCGTCCACGGCGTAGCGGACCCGGGAACGCCAGCCGAGCAGCCCGCCGGGCAGCGCCTCGACCCGGACGCCGAGCCGGTCCAGCTCGACGTCGGTCAGCCCGCCGAGGCGGACCAACTGTTCGCGCACCACGGCGGTCTTCCAGGCCAGTTGCGCTTCCGGGGCGACGTGCTGCAGATCGCAGCCACCGCAGGCGCCCGGCTTCGCGTACGGGCAGGGCGGTTCGACCCGGTCCGGTGAGGGTTCCAGCACGGTCACCGCGTCGGCCCGGACGAACCCCCGGTGCACCTCGGTGACCTCGGCGATGACCCGCTCACCGGGCAGCGCGTGCCGGACGAAGACCACCTGACCGTCGACCCGTGCCACGCAGTGCCCACCGGGGGCGACCGCATCGACGGTCAGCTCGACGCGTTCCGCCTCGGCCAGGCCACGCTCGGGCACCGACGGCACCGAAGACGCCGAGGGGGGCACTGATGTCGCGGCCCGCCGCGCGCCCGGCTCAGTCACGGCTGGTCCCGACCGGGCCGCCGTCGATCGGGCGGCTCTCGGGGGCCGGTGCGGAGGCCACCGGCAGGTCGTTCGGTGGCAGGCCGCCGCCGCGCGGTCCGCGCGCCGGGGTCCGGGACAGCGTGGCGTCCAGCCGGTCCAGGTTCTTACTCGCTGTCGACGCGAGCTGCCACGGCACGCTGACCACCATCACTCCCGGTTCGAAGAGCAACCGGCCCTTGAGGCGCAGTGCGCTCTGGTTGTGCAGCAGGTTCTCCCACCAGCGGCCGACGACGTACTCGGGAATGAAGACGGTGACCACGTCCCTGGGTGACTTGCGGCGGGTGGAGGCGACGAAGTCCAGGATCGGCCGGGTGATCTCCCGGTACGGCGAGTCGATGACGGTGAGCGGGATGGCCATCTCCCGCCGTTCCCAGTCGGCCTGCAGGTCCCGGGTGTCCTTGTCGTCCACGTTGACGGTAACGGCGGTCAGCGTGTCCGGCCGGGTGGCCCGGGCGTAGGCGATGGCCCGCAACGTCGGTTGGTGCACTTTGCTGACCAGCACGATCGCGTGGTTGCGGGCGGGCAGCACGGCCCGGCCCTCGTCCGGCGGGGTCAGCTCGACCGCGATCCGGTCGTAGTGCCGGCGGATGGCCAGCATCAGCACGTAGATCACCGCCATCGCGACGATCGCGATCCAGGCGCCGAGCAGGAACTTGGTGATCAGGACGATCACCAACACCGTGCCGGTCAGCCCCATGCCGAACGTGTTGATGGCCCGGGAGCGGTACATCCGGCGACGCGCCTCCAGGTCCCGCTCGGTGCGCAGGAGCCGGTTCCAGTGCCGGATCATGCCGGCCTGGGAGACGGTGAACGAGACGAACACCCCGACGATGTAGAGCTGGATCAGTTTCGTCACCTCGGCCTGGAAGCCGACGATCAGCACGATCGCGAACAGGGCCAGGAAGGTGATGCCGTTGGAGAAGGCCAGCCGGTCGCCCCGGGTGTGGAACTGGCGGGGCAGGTAGCGGTCCTGGGCGAGGATCGAGCCGAGCACCGGGAAACCGTTGAACGCGGTGTTCGCGGCCAGGAACAGGATCAGGGCGGTCACCCCGGCCAGCACGTAGAGCAGGATCGACCCTGACCCGAAGACCGTCTCGCCAAGCTGGGTGGTGACGGTCTTCTGCACGTACCCGTCGGGGCCGGAGACGATCTGGAGGGCCGGGTCCTCGACGAACTGCAGGTGGGTCAGCCGGGCCAGCCAGATGATCCCGACCAGCATGCTCACCGAGATGGTGCCCAGCAGCAGCAGGGTGGTGGCGGCGTTGCGGCTCTTCGGCGCCTTGAACGCCGGCACCCCGTTGGAGATCGCCTCCACGCCGGTGAGCGCGGCGGCGCCTGAGCTGAACGTCCGCAGCAGCAGGAAGACGAGCGCGAAACCGGTCACGCTGTGCTCGGCCTGGATGACCAGGTCGGCGCTCGGCGCGCGGAGTTCGTCGCCCAGCACGAAGACCCGGAACAGCCCGGTGAGCAGCATCCCGAGCATCACGATCACGAAGCCGTAGGTGGGGATGGCGAACGCCGTGCCCGACTCGCGAAGCCCGCGCAGGTTGACCGCGGTCAGCAACACCACCGCGCTCACCGCGATCAGGACCTTGTGGGTGGCCACGAACGGCACCACCGACCCGAGGTTGGCCACCCCGGAGGAGACCGACACCGCCACCGTGAGCACGTAGTCGACCAACAGCGCGCTGGCCACCCCGACCCCGAATTTCGGACCCAGGTTGACCGTGGCCACCTCGTAGTCGCCACCACCGGAGGGGTAGGCGTGCACGTTCTGCCGGTAGCTCGCCACCACGGTGAGCATCACCACGACCACGGCCAGTGCGATCCACGGGGAGAACAGGAACGCCGAGGCGCCGGCGATGGAGAGGGTCAGCAGGATTTCGTCAGGCGCGTACGCGACGCTGGACAGCGCGTCGGAGGCGAACACGGGCAGCGCGATGCGCTTCGGGAGGAGGGTGTGCTGCAGTCGGTCGGACCGGAACGGTCGACCGAGGAGCAGCCGCTTCAGCAGCGAGGTGGGACTGGCCACGAACGCCAAGAGTACGACCACCACGGCGGCGGCGCGGGGGTGGGCGATCGTCGCTGCCCGACACGACGGGGTACGGTCGGTCCCCGCCTCGCACCCGGACGTGGCAGGCTCGCACTCATCAGGTCACCGCAGCGGGAGCGGTACGCACCTTGGGAGGGACAGCGTGCACGTCGTGATCATGGGATGTGGTCGGGTCGGGTCGACCCTTGCCCACAGCCTGGAATCCCGGGGGCACTCGGTGGCGGTGATCGACCAGGACGCCGACGCCTTCCGCCGACTCGGCCCCGACTTCGCCGGGATCACGGTGACCGGGGCCGGCTTCGACGGCGAGGTGCTGCGCCAGGCCGGCATCGAGCGCGCGGACGCCTTCGCGGCGGTCTCGAGCGGCGACAACTCCAACATCATCTCGGCCCGGCTGGCGCGCGAGACGTTCGGCGTGTCCCGGGTCGCTGCCCGGATCTACGACCAGCGCCGGGCCCAGGTCTACGAGCGGCTGGGCATCCCCACCGTGGCGACCGTGCGCTGGACGGCCGACCGGATGCTGCGGCATCTGGTGCCGGAGGGCAACGTGGAGATCTTCCGCGATCCCACCAGCACCGTGTCCATCGTCGAGGTGCCGGTGCACAAGGACTGGATCGGCCGGTCGGTTCGAACGCTGGAGGAGGCCGCCGGAGCGCGCGTGGCCTATCTGATCCGCTTCGGCATCGGCACGCTCCCGACCGGCTCCACCGTCCTGCAGGAGGGTGACCAGGTGTTCATGCTGGTCAGCGATGACATCGTGGCGACGGTCACGTCGGTGGCGGCAACGCCGCCGGAAGGGGGGCACTGAGCCATGCGGGTCGCCATCGCGGGCGCGGGCAACGTGGGCCGCTCGATCGCCCAGGAACTGATCGACAACGGCCACCAGGTGATGCTGATCGAGCGCCAACCGAAGATGTTGCGTCCCGACCGGGTGCCGGCCGCCGAGTGGGTGCTGGCTGACGCCTGCGAGCTGACCAGCTTGGAGGAGGCCAACGTCGCCGGGTGCGACGTGGTGGTCGCGGCGACCGGCGACGACAAGACCAACCTGGTGCTGTCGCTGCTGGCCAAGACCGAGTTCGCGGTGCCCCGCGTGGTCGCCCGGGTCAACCGGGCCGAGAACGAGTGGCTGTTCACCGAGCAGTGGGGCGTGGACGTCGCGGTGAGCAAGCCCCGGGTGATGGCCGCACTGGTCGAGGAGGCGGTCACCGTGGGCGACCTGGTCCGGCTGATGACCTTCCGGCAGGGCGAGGCGAACCTGGTCGAGATCACGCTGCCGCCGACCGCGCCCTACGTCGGTCAGCCGATCCACGCCGTGCCGCTGCCCCGCGACGCCGCACTGGTGGCGATCCTGCGCGGCAAGCGGGTCCTGGTGCCCAGCCCGGACGACCCGATCGAGGCCGGCGACGAGTTGATCTTCGTCTGCACCGCCGAGGTGGAGGATGCGGTCCGCGCGGTGATCCTGGGACCGGACAGCGTCGAGCGGACCCGCGGCTCACGCTGAGGCCAGCGGTCGCGAGTGGGGCAGCCGGGTGACGCTCAGGCGCCGGGCACAGGGGCCGGCTGCGGCTCCCGGGTGACCCGGCGCACCGTCCAGACCGTGATCAGCAGCAGCAGCGCGTACGGCGGGAAGCCCAGCACCAGCCGGGCGACGCCCAGCGCGGTGTCCTGGTGGGCCAGGTAGAGCCCCGCCTGCACGCCCACCTTCGCCAACCAGACCACACCCCAGAGCACGGTCAGCTGGGTGAAGGTCCGTACCAGCTTCGGGTCGTGCCGCCACTCCGAGCGGCCCTTGGCGACCAGCACCGACCAGATCCAGCCCACCAGCGGTTGCCGGACGGCCGCCGAGACCAGCAGGGCGACGCCGTACCCGATGCCGTAGAGGATGCCGGGGAGGTAGAAATCGCGCTCTTCGCCGCTGCGCCAGGCCATGGCCGCGCCGATGGCGACGCCGAACAGCCCGTTGACGGCGTGCCGGATCGGCCGGCGCTGGGCCAGCCGCAGCCCGGCGATCAGCAGCGCGACGGCGACCGAGGCGATCACCGCCGGCCGCAGCTCACCGATGATGTTGGCGACGACGAAGACCACGACCGGGATGCTGGACTCGACCAGCCCACGCCAGCCGCCGAGCTGGTCGGCCATCTGCTCGGCGATCGTCGGCAGCCGCTCCTCGTCCTGAGGGCCGGTCTCCGGCTGTGCCGCCCGGTGCTGTCCCGTCGTCATCGCCGGCCTTTCGTCCGCAGCGCCGTCACTTCGGCGAGTCCAGCTCGTAGTAGGGGTTGTAGATGACCTTGCGGTCATCACGCACCGCCACCCGGCCACGCGCGGTCAGATGCCGGCCCGGCTCGATCCCGGCGATGTGCCGTCGACCCAACCAGACCAGGGTGACCACGTCGGTGCCGTCGTACAGGTCGGCCTCGAGGGTGGGCAGATTGGTGCGCGGCGTGTAGACCACCGTGCGAAGCCGACCAGCGACCGAGACCAACTGGCCCCGGGAGCACTGCTGGGCCGGGATCCCGCCGCACTGGGCGCTCTCCCGGCGCAGCTCCTGCGCGTCGATCTCAGCCTCGCTGGCGGTGAACCGTTGCAGGATGCGCCGCAGCGACACCCGGCTCTCGTCGGTCGTCATGACCTCCGCGTCACCCTCTCCACGCTCGCCGATCCCGGCGACGCCGGAACCGTGCCGCCAGCCTACGCCGACGGGGCTGGTTCCGGCGGGCCGGTGCGCGCGGGTCAGACCTGGCGCGGCTCGGCGGCGTCGCCCGCCTCGGCACCGGCCTGGTCAGCGATCTCCTGGGGCAGCCGCAGGGGCAGCGGCTCGCGGACCGGCTTCGCCTCCTGGCCACGGTCGACCACCAGGCCGTCCAGGCACTCGACGAGCGGCCCGGCCATCGCCGGATCGGTGGCCACCGGGCCCTGGAACACGCCACGGACCATCCAGCGCGGCCCGTCGATGCCGACGAACCGCAGGTTGGTCGGGCCGTCCGGGGTACGCACCTGGGCGTGCAGCTCCGGGCCGTACTCGCCGTCGACCTCCTGCGCGCTCGCGCCGTCGCGGAGCAGCGACTGGCGGATCTCCTCGCGCACCTCGTCCCAGATCCCCTCGGACCGGGGGGCGGCGAAGACACCCAGCTGCAGCGCGTTGTCGCCATGCACCAGCACCACCTGCTGGATCACACCCTGCGGGTCGGCCTGCACCCGCACCTCGACCTCGGCGATCGCCGGGATGTGCAGGCTGCCCAGATCGAGTCGCTGCACGTCGTCGTAGCTCTCGGAGATGTCGTACGGGCCGCGCACCAGCGACGGTGCCGCGGCACCCTGGTCCGGGACCTCGGTGGCCCGCTCGTCACGGGTCTGCCGCTCGGCATCGGCCCGCTTTCGGGAGAAGATCACTGCGCCCGCCCTCCGCTGTTCACGCTCACCCTGCCATCTCTTCCGTCTGACCGCGGCCCGGCTCGTCTGACCGCTGCTCGACCCGGTCCTGGCCCGCCGGCGACGGCACCAGCCCGGCGTGCCCACCGGTGGACCCGTGCCCACCGGTCCCGCGCCGGGACGCGGGCAGCTCGGCCACCGGCTCGAACCGAGCCCGTGCGACCTGCTGGATCACGAGCTGCGCGATCCGGTCACCGCGGGAGATCTTCGCCGGCACCTCCCGATCATGGTTGATCAGGTTGACCAGGATCTCACCCCGGTAGCCGGCGTCGACCGTACCGGGCGCGTTGAGCACCGTCACGCCGAGCCTGGCCGCCAGACCGGATCGGGGATGGACCAGGCCCACGTACCCCTCCGGCAGCGCGATGGCCACACCGGTGGGCACCAGGGCACGGCCGCCGGGCGGCAGCTCGACGTTCGCGGCCGCCACCAGGTCGGCCCCGGCGTCGCCGGGATGGGCGTACGTGGGCAGCGGCAGCTCAGAGTCGAGCAGCTGTACGGGCACGGGTACGACGTCGGTCACAGGTCCCCTCTTCCGTCCGATTCGCGGGGTGACCCTGCCATCCTGCCGGTTCGCCGAGCCGTCGTGCGCCGTACCCTCGCAGGAGTGAGCATGTCGCCCTCCCCGTCCACCGATCAGCCGCCGGTCGCCGCCCGCACGGCGTACGCCGAACGGCTGGACCTGCCCTGGTGGCTGTGGCTGGCCGGGCTGGTGGCCGCCGCGCTGTTGGCCGTCGAGATCTGGATGGGCGCCTCCGGCGTCCGTTCCTGGCTGCCGTTCGCCGTGCTGCTGCCGCTCGCCGCGGCCGGAATGTGGTGGCTGGGCCGGATCCGGGTCGGGGTCGCCGATTCGGAGCTGCGGGTGGACGACGCCCGGCTACCGGTGCGCTTCGTGGCCGACGTGGTGCCGCTGGACGCGGCCGGTCGCCGTGAGGTGCTCGGGGTTGGCGCGGACCCGCTCGCCTTCGTGGTGCAGCGGCCGTGGATCGGCGGCGCCGTGCAGGTGGTGCTCGACGATCCGGCCGACCCGACGCCGTTCTGGGTGGTGAGCACGCGGCACCCGGTCGAGTTGGCCGAGTCGGTGCTGACCGCACGGGACGCTCTGACGCTCTCCGGTCCTCCGGCCGGCGAGCCGGGCTGACCCGACGCCGACGGCCCGCTCAGGTGCCGGGCTGACCCGACGCCGACGGCCCGCTCAGGTGCCGGTCGGCGGGCCCGGCAGGGCCGACGGAGGCGCGGGCCGGGCGATGCCCCGTCGGCGGAGGTCCGCCTGAAGCTGGTCGGCCATCTGCTGACTGGCCCGCCGATTGAGGAAGCTGGCCACCGCGGCACCGGTCAGGAACGGCCCGAGCGTGGTGAGGTTGCGACCGAAGCGCCGCAGCAGCATGTCCCGCAACTCCTTGCGGGCGGCGGTGCCGAGCACCGCGCCCACCCCCACGCCAGGCACCATCGGGTTGACCCCGCGCTGGGTGGCCCAGGAGTGCACCAGGGCGACCGCCCGTTGGCTGCCCCCGGCCGGCAGCGCCACACCGTGGACCTGGTGCAGCTCACCGACCAGTTTCAGCTCCACCGCCGCCACGGCCACCGTTTCGGCGGCGAGCAGCACCGGGGCGGAGAGCAGGGTCGGCGCGACCGCCCACTCGACGGCGGCGACTCCCCCACCGGCCGCGCCGATAGCGGCCGTGGTCCGGGACGCGTTGCGGATGAGCCTGTCGGCCAATGCGGCGTCGTCCAGGCCGGGGAAGTGCCCGCGCAGGGTGTCCAGGTCCCGCACAGGTACGTGCGGGGCGACCTCGGCGACGGTGTCGACCATCCACCGCACGGCGGCACGCGGCTTGAACAGGTCGGAGATGCCCCGGACCCGGGCCTGCCCGACCATCCGGGTCAGCAGTTGACGGCGTCGGGCCGGCTCGATGTCGTCCGCGGTCAACGCCGCGACGGTGGCGCCGAGCTCGTCCGCGCCAGTGGCGCCGAGCTCGTCCGCGCCAGTGGCGCCGAGGTCGTCCGCGCCGCCGTCGGTGGTGTCGCCTCGATCGCTCATCGGACCTCCCGGTGCTGTGGCTACCCGTTACGAGTCAAGCAGGTACCCACCGCGGCCGCATGCCTACACCGGCAGCGGCGGCCCCTTTCAGGAGGCCGCCGCTGGTGTCGTAGTTGTTGTCAGACGCACTCGCGACAGATCAGCTCGCCGTTACGCTCGACTGCCAGCTGGCTACGGTGGTGGACCAGGAAGCAGCGGGCGCACCGGAACTCGTCCTGCTGCATCGGAAGCACCTTGACCGTGAGCTCCTCGTCGGCCAGATCGGCACCGGGCAGCTCAAAGCTCTCGGCCACCTCGGCCTCGTCGACGTCCACCGCGCCCGACTGTGAGTCGACGCGCCGGGCCTTGAGCTCTTCCAGGCTGTCCTCGCCGAGGTCGACCTCGTCGCGACGCGGGGCGTCGTAGTCGGTGGCCATCGGTTTTCACTCTCCCATATCGATGTTGTCGCTTCCGGTTGTAACGCCGGACGACGCTGTTTCGGTTCCGCTGGCCGGCCACCACTTGTGTCGGGCACCCGACCCGAGGACCGAACGGGTCGAGCTCGCTGGGGCGACTCCCCTGCGAGCGCGGAACCTTACCCCCCCTTGGGCGAGGCATGTATACCGCCCTTGCGGCTGAGATGTACGCCCCCGCACGCGAAGTTGTTCCCAATGTGATTCAGGCGACACGAAGATAGGGGTAGTAGTACCTGGTTCGCGGTCGGCGCGCCGGCATGTCGGGCTGTTTCCACGCGACGGCCGGACAACCGTTAACCTCAGCGGCGTATTCGACGGCCGACGGCCAGTCCGATGGTTGCCGGCTGCCGCCACCCACCTGAAGTCCCGGGAGTGCCCAGATGAGTTTTGCGCGAGTGCGAGCACTCGTCGTCGTCGGCCTGCTGGGGGTGCTGGCTCTGGCATTCGTGGTCACCGCCATCGTCCGGGACAGCCAGGGGAACGCAGGTACGGCCGCGGGGTGCCCGGACGGCTGGCCGCTTGCCGACCTGACTCTGCACGAGCCCAAGGACGTCAAGATCAATGTGTTGAACGCGACCGACGAGCCTGGCCGGGCCGGCACCGTCGCGGACGACTTCCGCAACCGGAAGTTCCAGGTCCAGAAGGTCGGCAACGCTCCCAAGGGAGTCGCCAACGTGGCGGTGCTGCGCTACGGCCCCAAAGCCGTCGGTTCCGCGCACCTGCTGCAGGCGTACTTCCTCAACAACGCCAAGTGGGATTACGACGAGAAGCGCACCGATGACGTCGTGGACGTGGTGCTCGGCAACAACTTCCAGCAGCTCGCCACCACGACCGAGGTCAACCAGTCCCTCGGTGACTCGGGCCCGCCGGAGGCGCCCAAGGGCTCCTGCCCGTCGCCGGCCGCCAAGTGACCGCGTAACGAGCCGGTCCCGTCGCCGGTCGGCCGATCAGGGGCCGCCGGCGGCGTCCAACTCGGCCAGCCGGTCGTGCAGCGGCGCAAAGAGCGCGGGCGGGGCCGCGACCACCAGGTCCGGTCCCGGCGGCCGACCCGCCAGGCCGGCGACGCGCACACCCGCCTCGGCGGCCACCAGGCCACCTGCCGCCAGGTCCCACGCCGCGAGGCCCTTCTCGAAGTACGCGTCGAGCCGCCCCTCCGCGACCAGGCAGAGGTCCAACGCGGCGGCGCCGAGCCGGCGGATGTCCCGTACGTGTGCGATCAGCCCGGCCACCACCGTGGCCTGGTGCGCGCGGCGGTCGGCGGCGTAGCCGAAGCCGGTGCCGACCAGCGCCTGCCCCAGGTCCGCCTCATCGGAGCAGCGCAGCCGCACACCGTCGCGCCAGGCGCCGCCCCCGGCCGTGGCCGTCCACTCCTCGCCGGTGTTCACGTTGCGCACGACGCCGGCGACCACCGCCCCGTCCACCTCGGCAGCCAGCGACACCGCGCTGTACGGCAGCCCGTAGAGGTAGTTGACGGTGCCGTCGATGGGGTCGATGATCCACCGCACTCCGCCCGGCGCGACCGGCCCGGTCTCCCCCGTGCCGTACTCCTCGCCGAGCACCGCGTCGTCCGGCCGTAGTTGCCTCAGCGCGTCGAGCACCTGCCGCTCCACCGCCCGGTCGGCCGCGGTGACGACGTCGGTGGCCGTACTCTTGGTCGCGGCCACGGAGACACCCTCGACCCGCATCCGGTACGCGGTGGCCGCCGCGGCCCGCGCCACGTCGAGGGCGATCGCCAGTAGTTCCCGACTTGACGGCGCCGAACGGTGCATCCCAACGTCCCCTTCCCGCACGACCGGGGTGTTCCCGGCCACGCGCGAGTATCATCCTTACAAAGTCCACATCAGCGCCGAATCAGCGGTCCCACCGTCGTTACACAGTGCGGCGCAGGATGATCGCCGCAGACGGCGTTACAATTCACCCCTGCCCACGCGCCACGGACCGCCGGTCACCGGCCGGCCCGCGACGCGAGGGTCCCTCAACCACATCGCCCGGCCACGGTTGACCCCCGCTGTGCCGGACGACCCGGCCGTGCCCGCTCTTCGCCTCCGGAAGGTCATTCGTGACAGAACCCCGCCAGACCGGCGCCGACGTTCGCTCGCTCACCGACACCCTGATCGCCCACGCGCAGAGCGCCGGTGGTCAGCTCACGTCGGCCCAGCTCGCGCGCACCGTCGAGTCCGCCGAGGTGACTCCGGCGCAGGCCAAGAAGATCCTGCGGGCGCTCTCCGAGGCGGGAGTGACCGTCGTGGTCGACGGCTCGGCGAGCACCCGCCGCCGTGTCGCTGCCGCCCGCTCGACAACGCCAGCGTCCCGAGCCACCACCGCCAAGACCACCAAGAAGGCCGCCGCGCCGGCCCCGAAGCAGGCTCCCGCCGCCGACGATGCGCCGTCGACGCCGCGCAAGGTCGCCGCGCGTAAGGCCACCGGCGAGGGCCCTGCCGCCACGCCGACGAAGGCCACCAAGTCGACCCGGGCCACCAAGGCGACGGTCGCCGCCGCTGGTGCCAAGGCCGGCACCAAGGCCAAGGGCGAGGGTGCCGACGGCGAGATCGATCCGGAGGAACTGGCCGCCGCGATCGAGGACGTGGTGGTCGAGGAGCCGGCGGAGCTGGCCCAGGCCGCCGAGACCGACGCCGCCGCCTCGGCGACCGACAACGACTTCGAGTGGGACGACGAGGAGTCCGAGGCCCTCAAGCAGGCCCGGCGGGACGCCGAGCTGACCGCCTCCGCCGACTCGGTTCGCGCGTACCTGAAGCAGATCGGCAAGGTTCCGCTGCTCAACGCCGAGCAGGAGGTGGAGCTCGCCAAGCGGATCGAGGCCGGGCTCTACGCCGCCGAGCGGCTGCGTGCGGCCGACGAGGGCGAGGAGAAGCTCGTCCGGGACATGGTCCGTGACCTGGGCTGGATCTCCCGTGACGGCGAGCGGGCCAAGAACCACCTCCTGGAGGCGAACCTCCGACTGGTGGTGTCGCTGGCCAAGCGGTACACGGGTCGCGGAATGGCCTTCCTCGACCTGATCCAGGAGGGCAACCTCGGCCTGATCCGCGCGGTGGAGAAGTTCGACTACACCAAGGGCTACAAGTTCTCCACGTACGCCACCTGGTGGATCCGGCAGGCGATCACCCGCGCGATGGCCGACCAGGCCCGCACCATCCGCATCCCGGTGCACATGGTCGAGGTCATCAACAAGCTCGGCCGCATACAGCGCGAGCTGCTCCAGGATCTGGGCCGTGAGCCCACTCCGGAGGAGCTGGCCAAAGAGATGGACATCACACCGGAGAAGGTGCTGGAGATCCAGCAGTACGCCCGGGAGCCCATCTCTCTGGACCAGACCATCGGCGACGAGGGCGACAGCCAGCTCGGTGACTTCATCGAGGATTCCGAGGCCGTGGTCGCGGTCGACGCGGTCTCGTTCTCGCTCCTGCAGGACCAGCTTCAGCAGGTGCTGCAGACGCTCTCCGAGCGTGAGGCGGGTGTGGTACGCCTGCGCTTCGGCCTGACCGACGGCCAGCCGCGGACGCTGGACGAGATCGGCCAGGTCTACGGGGTGACCCGGGAGCGGATCCGGCAGATCGAGTCCAAGACGATGTCCAAGCTGCGTCACCCGTCCCGGTCGCAGGTCCTCCGGGATTACCTGGACTGAGCGGGTTTCGTCAACTGAACGTGTCGTTTTGATCACCTGGTGTGCAACACCAGATGGTGATCGTCTGGATGCACGAATGTGATCGTTGACGTGGCACCCTGGGTGCACGGCACACTGTCCCTGCCAGGTGTGACCTCGGTCCCCCGCGGGCACACAGGGAAGGCACTGCCTAGCAAGGGTGTTGCACGATAGGTGAGCAACGACCGAAGAGATTGTTCATCGGTGACGACCAGAGGAGGAAGGCGATGAACTCGACCCTCACGCCGCCGCCCGAGACGGTGGCGCCCCCAGCCGCCGATGAACGGTGCGACCGCTGCAATGCTGCCGGCAAGCTCCGGATCACCCTGGTGGGTGGGAGTGAGCTGGTGTTCTGCGGGCACCACGCGAACAAGTACGCGGAGGATCTCGTGAAGATCACCGAGCGGTTCGCAACGGAGCCCGATTTCAGCTGGCGTGGCGCCGATCTGATGGCGAACTAGATCCGCAAACCGACATAGCCGACCGGAGGCACCCCGTGGGTGCCTCCGGTCGGCTTTTTCCTACCCGCGCCCCGCACCTCGCGCCCCGCACGCCCGCGCGCCACACCTCGCGCCTCGCACGTCCGCGCGCCGCACCTCGCGCCCCGCGTGTCCGCGCCCGCCGCAACCTCGCCCCCGCACGCCCGCGCCCGCCGCCCCGCACGCCCGCGCCCGCACGCCCCGCCCGTGCCTCGCAGGTCCACCCTCGCGCCCCGCACGCCCACGCCCCGCACCTCGCGCCTCGCATGTCCGCGTCCCGCGCCCCGCGCCCCGCGCCCCGCGCCCCGCGCCCCGCGCCCCGCGCCCCGCGCCCCGCGCCAAGATCGTGCTCGATCCATGAAGTAGTGGCCTCACCGGCGCCGACACCACTCGATCCTGGATCGGGCACGATCTTGGCCGGCTGAGTGCCACCGGGACGGGCATCCGCAGGTCACCGGCCCCGGACCCGCCGCGACCCGTAAACCGGCCCGCTGCGGTCCAGTCGCAGCGCAGGCGCGCAGAGCTGACGCAGCGCGGACGGAAACGGAAGCCGGAGACGGAAACGGAAACGCGCAAAGTAGGCGCAGCCCAGACGCAGAACGCTGGCAGGCGCGAGGGCGGTGCCGGTGGGGCGGGTGGGTCAGAGGGTCTGCACGGTGGCGATGCGTTCCTCGAGCTGCTCGATGGTGGCCTGGGCGCTCGGAGGGCCACCGCAGAGTCGGCGCAACTCGGCATGGATCTTGCCGTGTGGTTGGCCGGTGCGGTGGTGTCGGGCGGCCACCAGAGCGTTCAGTTGGCGTCGGAGCGCCACGCGACGCTGGGCGGCGCTCATGGGTGCCGGGGGCGCCGCGGTGGGCGCAGCGGCCGGTTGAGCGGCCCCGTCGGCGGTTCGGCGGCGCTGGGCGGCGAGTTGGGCTGCCTGCCGTTTGGTCAGCAACAGGGAGACCTGGTCGGCGGTGAGCAGGCCGGGCAGGCCGAGGTATTCCTCTTCCTCGGGGGTGCCGGCCTGAGCCGCGGTGCCGAACGACGCCCCGTCGAAGATCACCTGGTCCAGTTCGGCGGTGGCCGAGAGCGCGGCGAACCGCTTCTCCAACTCCCCGCTGGCCTGGTCGTCGCGTTGTGCCCGTTCCAGCAGGTCGTCGTCGAAACCGTCAGACTCTTTGGGTTTGCCGAGCACGTGGTCCCGCTCGGTCTCCATTTCGCTGGCCAACCCGAGCAGGTGCGGCACGCTGGGCAGGAAGACCGACGCGGTCTCCCCGGGCCGGCGGGCTCGCACGAACCGGCCGATCGCCTGGGCGAAGTAGAGCGGTGTGCTGGCGCTGGTGGCGTAGACCCCGACCGCGAGTCGCGGGATGTCGACCCCCTCGGACACCATCCGCACCGCGACCATCCAGCGCTGGTCGGACGCCGCGAAGGTCGCGATCCGTGCGGAAGCGCCCAGGTCGTCGGAGAGCACCACGGCGGCCTTCTCGCCGGTCACCTGCTCGATGAGTTTGGCGTACGAGCGGGCGGTCTGTTGGTCGGTGGCGATGATCAGACCACCGGCGTCGGCCATCCCCGCATTGCGCAGCACGGTGAGTCGGGCGTCGGCGGCTCGCAGCACCTGTGGCATCCAGTCCCCGGCGGGGTCCAGGGCGGTGCGCCACGCCTGCGCCACCAGATCCTGCGTCATCGGCTCACCGAGGCGGGCGGCCAACTCCTCGCCCGCGTTGGTCCGCCAGCGGGTCTCCCCGGAGTACGCCAGGAAGAGCACCGGCCGGACCACGCCGTCGCGCAGCGCGTCGGAGTAGCCGTACACCGAGTCGGCGCGGGAGCGCAGCAGCCCGTCGCCGCCCCGCTCGTAGCTGACGAACGGGATGGGGTTGTCGTCGGAGCGGAACGGTGTCCCGGTGAGCATCAGCCGGCGTACGGCGGGCTCGAAGGCGTTCTTCACTCCGTCGCCCCAGGACCGGGAGTCGCCGGCGTGGTGGATCTCGTCGAGGATGACCAGGGTGCGCCGGGTCATGGTGCGCCGCCGGTGCACCTGCGGGGCCATCCCCACCTGGGCATAGGTGACGACCGCGCCGTGGAAGTCGGCGGCGGAGTGCAGATCCGCGTTGCGGAAGGCGGCGTCGAGTTGGATGCCCACCCGGGCCGCGGCTTCGGACCACTGGTTCTTCAGGTGCTCGGTCGGTGCGACCACGGTGACCGCTTCGATGGTGCCGTCACCGAGCAGCTCGGCCGCGATCCGCAGGGCGAAGGTGGTCTTGCCGGCGCCCGGCGTGGCGACCGCGGTGAAGTCGTCGGTACGCCGACGCAGGTACTCCACGAGGGCCTTGCGCTGCCAGGCGCGTAGCGCCGGGAACGTCTCGAGCACCGGCGTCCGGGCTGCCACGCGAAGCTCCTCTCCGACCGCACGATGGCGGACCCCGGGCGAGGGCCACGAGTGCCGCCGCCCATGAAAACGCCTCCGCGCAGAAGCTGCCGCGAAGGCCGACTCAGCATAACCAGCGCGGGCCCCACGGCCCAGGCGACGCCACGCTGGTCACAATCCCGACCCAGCCGAAGGGCCGGCCGGCTGCTTCACCACTCCCGGTCGGTGCGTGGATCAGCTCCGTCGGCACGCGGCGGGCGCAGCATGGCCACCGGGGCTGACCAGCGTCGACGCAGTGCGATCAGGCGCAGCCCGAAGACCAGGACGGCGGCCGCGGTGAGCGGTGCGGGAGCGATCTGCCCGGTGACGTAGAGCAGTGCCACCGTGACGGAGCCGGCCAGTGCGGCCAGTGCGTAGATCTCCCGGCGCAGCACGACCGGGATCTCGGCGGTGAGCAGGTCTCGGCCGAGCCCGCCGCCGATCGCGGTGAGCATGCCAATCAGGCAGGCGCCGACGGCCGGGACCCGGGCGTCGAGTGCCTTGAGCGTGCCGGTCACCGTGAACAGGGCCAGGCCGGCCGCGTCCAGCACCAGGACGGTGGTGCGCAGTCGGGCCAGTTGTGGGTGCAGCCAGAAGACGGCGAGCGCGGTGATCGCGGCGGTTGCCGCGTAGCGCCAGTCGGCAAAGGCCAGCGGTGGCTCCTCGTCGATGACCAGGTCCCGGAAGATCCCACCGCCGAGGGCGGCCACGAACCCGACGAACGCGACGCCGAACAGGTCCAGCCGCTTGGCCACCGCCGCCGAGGCACCGGATGCGGCGAACACCGCGACCCCGGTCAGGTCGGCGAGCAGCAGGGCGGTGGAGGTGGTCACCGCCGCAGGCTACGTCGCCGGCCGGGACACCGGCCGAGGTTCACTCGCGGTACGAGTCGTAGATCTCCTTGCACTTGGGGCAGACCGGCGAACCGGGCTTGGCTGCCTTGGTGACCGGGAAGGTCTCGCCGCAAAGTGCGACGACGAAGGTGCCCATGACGGCACTCTCGGCGATCTTCTCCTTGCGGACGTAGTGGAACATCTCAGGACCGGTGTCGGCGTCCTTCAGCTCCGGACGCTCGAGAACCTCTGTGCTCACGTCTGCACCTCCAACCGTCAAGTTTGGCAGGTCATCACGGCCGGGTCCACTTGAGGCCGGCTGGGGGCCAACCCCGTACGGTGCCCGTGTGACTGACTTTCACATCAGCTACGGCACCGAGGTCGCCGAAGCCCTGCGCGACGGCCGGCCCGTCGTCGCCCTGGAGAGCACCATTGTCTCGCACGGTCTGCCCCGACCGCAGAACCTGCGGGTGGCCAGGGAAATCGAGCAGACGGTCCGAAACGCCGGGGCGGTTCCGGCGACCATCGGCATGATCGGCGGCGAGCTGGTGGTCGGCCTCAACGACGGGCAGCTGACCCGGCTCGCCACGGTCGACGGCGTGACCAAGCTCTCCGTCCGCGACCTCGCGGTGGCGGCTGCGACCGGTGCGGACGGCGCCACCACCGTGGCCGCGACCAGCGCGGTGGCCGCCGCGGCCGGCATCGGGGTGTTCGCCACCGGCGGCCTGGGCGGGGTGCACCGGGAGGCCGCGCACACCTTCGACGAGTCGGCGGACCTGGTCACCCTGGCGCAGACCCCGATCACGGTGGTCTGCGCCGGGGTCAAGTCGATCCTCGACGTGGGCGCGACGCTGGAGCGCCTGGAGACCCTCGGGGTGGCCGTGGTCGGTTACCGCACCCGCCGGTTCCCCGGCTTCTACCTCACCGACGCCGGCTTCGACCTGGACTGGTCGGTGGACTCGCCCGAGCAGGTCGCCGCGGTGCTCGCCGCCCGGGACGAGCACGCCGTGCACACCGGCGGGCTACTCGTCGCCAATCCCCTGCCGGTCGACGAGCAACTCGACCCGGAGTTGCACGACCGGACGCTCGCCGACGGCCTGGCCCTGCTGGAGCGCGACGGGGTTACCGGGAAGGCCGTGACGCCGTACCTGCTCGCCCACTTCCACTCGGCCACCGAGGGCGCGAGCCTGACCGTGAACGTCCGGATCATCCTGCGCAACGCCGACCTGGCCGCGCGGATCGCCGTCGCCGCAGCGGCCCGCAACACCGCCGCCGCCGTATGACCCGACCGGCCCGGGTGGTCGTCGTCGGCGACGTGATCACGGACGTGGTCGCCGTGCTGTCCGGGCCGCTCGCGGCCGGCTCGGACACCGCGGCCGAGATCAGTCTCGGCGGCGGCGGCCAGGCCGCCAACACCGCGGCCTGGATCGCCGCGCAACGGGTGGACGTCACGCTGGTCGGCGCCGTCGGTGCCGACGACGCGGGGCGCGACCGGGTGGCCGAGCTCGACCGGGCGGGTGTCGACTGCGCAGTCGAGCGAGTCGAAGGCCACCCGACCGGCACGGTGATCGTGTTGGCCGCCGACGACGAGCGCACCATGGTCAGCCAGCGGGGTGCGAACCTGCTGCTGAGCGCCGCGCACGTCGAGCGGGCCCTCGCGGCGGCGCCCGACGCTGGGCATCTGCACCTGTCCGCGTACACCCTCCTGGACGCCGGGTCGCGCGACGCGGGGCTGCGGGCGTTGGCCGCCGCCCGCGAGCGCGGGCTCACCACCAGCGTCGACGCGGCCTCCGCGGTGCCGCTGCGGCGGGCGGGCGCGGCGGCGTTCCTGACGTGGGTACGCGAGGTCGACCTGCTGCTGGTCAACGCGGACGAGGCCACGGTGCTGGCTGGTGGGCTGGACCCGGCGGCGCAGGGGCGGGCGCTGTCGGCGACGGCCCGGCGGGTCGTGGTCAAGCGCGGCGCGGCGGGCGCGGTCTGGGTCGACCGCAGCGCGGCGGTCTACGTGGCTCCGGCCCGGCGGGTGGCAGTGATGGATGTCACCGGGGCGGGCGACGCCTTCGCGGCCGGCCTGCTCACCGCCTGGCTCGCCGGTGCCAGCCCGACCGCGGCACTGAACCGCGCCACCGACCTGGGGGCGCTGGCCGTCTCCACCGTCGGCGCACGACCACAGGCGTAGCGGTCGACGCACGGCCAGGCGTGACCGTCGGCGCACGCCCACAGGCGTGGCCGTCGAACCCTGGCCCGCTCGCGGGTCAGGGTTCGACGTCGATGACCTTGTGCGGGCGCTCCTCGGCGGTGAGGCTCATCGGCGGGGTGTCGTCCGTGTGCCGGCGGTGGAACCGGTTGGCCAGTCGGTGCTCTTCCTTCGGCGGCCGGTCGTTGGCCAGCAGCACGGCCAGCCAGGGGATGAGCACCATGCCGAGGGCGCACAACGGCAGCCAAAGCCAGAGCAGTGGGGCGTTCGCACCGACCAGGATCGCGCCGACGATGATGCAGGCCACCCGAATGCCCATCATCAGGACATAGCGGCGCTGACGGCTGTTGAGCTGATCACCCTGGCTGCGCGAGGCGTCGGTGATCAGAATCGGCTGGTACGCCTGACGCTTCACCATGGACCTCCTCGAGGGGATTACGCCTCATCCTGTCACCGCGAAGCCGTGATCAGCGAAATTCGACTCATCCCACTGCGTGTTACGCCCGTGGTACGCTCCGCGGCGTGGGCAGCAGGTTCAGCTTCACCGACGAGGCGTTGGCCAACCTGAGGGTCTACGACGTCACGCCCGGGGAAGTCTGGGAGGCGTTGCACAGCGCCCGACGGGTCATCCGCCATCTGGGCGACGACGTGATGGTGGTCTACGCCGCCGCCCGTCGGGGCCGCCGGTTGGCGGTGCTGCTCGCCGAGGCCGATGGCACCGACAACGACTGGGACATCCTCTCCGCCCGCGAGTTGAGCGACATCGAGTCCAAGCGCTACGACGAGGCCATGCGGAGATCTCGCCGATGAGGAGGCCGTGACGATGCACCGTAACGACGCGACCAAGCAGTTCCACAGCGGCGACGACCGGATCGCCGAGCTGATCGATGAGAGCCCGGCGGTGGATCTCCCCACCCCCGACACCGACGTGCCGATGGTGAGCCGATCAGTCCGGCTGCCGCTGGAGACCTACGAGCGGGTGCGGGCCGCCGCCGACGCCCGGGGCATCGGGGTCACCACGCTGATGCGCCAGTGGATCGAGGCCGGCCTGGCCGACCTGGACGACTCGGCGACCGTGTCACTCGCCGACGTCCGACGCGCACTGGCCTCGCTCGCGCACCCCACCGCCGCCTGAACGAGCGGGTCAGCCGTCGGCGGTCTTCGCCTTGGCCGCCGCCTTCATCTGCTGCTTGAACTCCCGCACCTGGCGCAACGAGTCGGCGTCGGTGACGTCGGCCACCGACCGGTACGCGCCCGGGTCGCCGTATCCGCCGGCCGCCTCCCGCCAGTCCTGCGGGGTCACCCCGAACCGCTTGCCGAGCAGGGCCACGAAGATCTGCGCCTTCTGCTTGCCGAAGCCCGGCAGCGCGGAGACCCGCCGCAGCAGATCCGGCCCGTCGGCGACGTCGGACCAGAGCAACGCCGCATCGCCGTCGTAGCGATCCACCAGGACCTGGCAGACCTCCTGCACCCGGGCCGCCATCGCCTTCGGAAACCGGTGCAGCGCGGGCGGCTGGGCGAAGAGGGCGATCAGCGCGTCCGGGTCGTACCCGGCCAGCTCCGCCGCGTCCAGCTCATGGCCGAGCCGCTGCACCAGCACGTACGGCGAGGAGAACGCCTTCTCCATCGGCACCTGCTGGTCGAGAACCATGCCGAGGAGCAGGGCCAACGGGCTGCGCTCCAGCAGCCGGTTGGCCTCCGGGTCGATGGGCAGCACAAGCGTCATGCCTGCCATCTTGCCCTGCCCACGACGGGAGACACGACCACCGTCGACGGTGACACCCCGGACTAGTCGGCGGCAGGTGGTGAGCCAGGCGTGGTCCGCATGCGGGCGAGCGCCTGCGGCGTCAGGTGTCGTGCGAGCGTGTCCAGCGCGGCATGGACGTCCCCAGCGGCTCTACGAACGCCACGGCTACGTCGTCGAGGGCCGGCACACCGCCGAATTCCTGATCGACGGCGAATTCGTGGACGATCTGGCGTTGGCCGAGAGTCTGCGGCCGGCCTCCGATGGCGCGTCCCGGCCGGTGGCAGGATGACGGCGTGGACGAACACGACATGCTGCTCTCCCCCGCTGGCGTCGACGCGCTGCGGACCGCGCTGACCCGGACGGGGTTCACCAGCCACGGCATCGCCGAGCGGTTGGGCGCCCAGGCGACCGCCGCGGTCGCCCGCAACGACTACCGGGCCGCGCTGCGCGCCACCGAGGACGGCGACCCGCTCGGCACCCTGATCCGGGTGTTCATCTGCGACCAGCTCGAGCCGGAGGCGGCGGTCGCCGCCGCACTGGCGCCGCTGAGCCTGGACGAGGCGCTGGCCGGCGGGCTGGTCGAGCGGTACGGCGACGGCCTGCGTGCCGGCATCGACCTTGAGCCGTACGGCGACGACTGGTGGGTGCTCGCCGACGTCTCGGCCAACGCCCGGCCGGGCCGGCCGCTGCACGCCGAGCACGTCCTCGGCATCGGCGGGGCCACCCAGACCCTGATCGGCGCAACAATGCGTCGACCGGTCGAGACCGCACTGGACCTGGGCACCGGCTCTGGCGTCCAGGCCCTGCACCTGGCCACCCACGCCAGGTCGGTGACCGCCACCGACCTCTCCGAGCGGGCGCTGCGCTTCGCCGCGACCACCGCCGCCCTCAACGGTCAGGAGTGGGAGCTGCTCCGCGGTGACCTGGTCGCCCCGGTTGCCGGTCGGCGGTTCGACCTGGTGGTGAGCAACCCGCCGTTCGTGGTCGGCCCGGGCACCACCACGCACGTCTACCGCGACTCCGGCAGGGTCGGCGACGCGATCGGGGCCGAGCTGGCCGCCGCCGCTCCGAGCCTGCTCACCGACGGCGGCACCATGCAGTACCTGGCGAACTGGGTGCACGTCGCCGGTGAGGAGTGGGACGAGCGGGTGGCCGGCTGGTTCGCCGGGACCGGCCTGGACGCCTGGGTGATCCAGCGCGAGGTGGCGGACCCGATGGCGTACGTCGACCTGTGGCTCACCGACGTCGGCGAGACCGCCGACCCGCAGCGGATGGCCGCCTGGTTGGACTGGTTCGACGCGCACAAGGTGGAGGGGATCGGCTTCGGCATCGTGTCCCTGCGCCGGGGTGGGCACGCCGACCCGGTGGTCCGCGTGGAGGAGCTGCGTCAGCGGGTGCAGCCACCGCTGGGCGATCAGATCGCCGCCTGGTTCGACCGCCAGGACTTTCTGCGGGTACGCGACACCGAGGCGTTGCTCGCCGAGCGCTACCGGGCCGCTGAAGGGCTCCAACTGCGGCAGGAGGCCACCATGGGTGACGAGGGCTGGGCGGTGGACCGGCAGGTCCTCGCGATGCCGCACGGCCTGCGCTGGACCGAGGAGATCGATCCGCTGGTGCTGGCGCTGGTCGGCGGCGCCGACGGTCGACTGCCGTTGCGCGACCAGCTCGCTCTGCTCGCGGCGGCCCACGACGTCGAGCCCGACGAGATGGCCGAGGCGGCGGGACCGATCGTGGCGCACCTGGTGGAGCGCGGCTTCATCGAGCCGGTGACCGCCTGATGCGAGCGGCAGGCGGGGCCGTCAGCATCCCGGCGATCCGCTGATGCGCGCGCTGAACGCGGCCGGCGCGTCGGTGGTGGGCTGATGCGCGCGGTGGTGCAGACCGTCGGGCGGGCCAGCGTGACCGTGGACGGCGAGGTGGTCGGAGCGATCGAGGATGGCCTGCTGGTGCTGGTCGGAGTGACCCACACCGACACCGAGCAGACCGCACAGACGATGGCCCGCAAGGTACACGAGTTGCGCATCCTGGACGAGGAGCGGTCCGCCGCCGACACCGGGGCGCCGATCCTGCTGGTCAGCCAGTTCACCCTCTACGGCGACGCGCGCAAGGGCCGCCGCCCGAGCTGGACGGCAGCCGCCCCCGCCGAGGTAGCCGAACCACTGGTGACGGCGGTCGTCGATGCCCTTCGCCAACGCGGCGCACCGGTGGAAACCGGCCGCTTCCGCGCCCACATGCTTGTGGAAAGCACCAACATAGGCCCCCGCACAATCCTCCTGGACCTCTAACCCCACCCACCCAGTTCCCCCTGTCCCCCTCCCCACCCCACCGCCCTCGGTGATCATGAAGTTATTGCCCTCCGCCCCGGCGTTTCTTGGCAATAACCTCATGATCAACCGCCGGAGAAGGGGGGCGGAGGGGGCGGGAGAGGGTGGGAGGGGGTGGGAGGGGTGCGGGTTAGGAGAAGAGGCCTCGGCGGGTCAGGGACTGGCGGAGCCAGTTGTCGAGTTCGGCGGTCCAGTCGGTGCGGTCGGCGGTGGCGTGGTCCACCGTGAACCGGCCGAACGCGTCCCGACCCTCGCTGAAGACACCGCCCCGCTTGTCGACCTCCAACACCACCTGCATCTGCTGCGCATCGGCGATGAAGGTGACCTCCAACTGGTTGATCGAGCGGGCGTACTGCGGTGCCGGGTTGAACTCGATCTCCTGATAGAACGGCAACGTCTGCCGTACGCCATAGATGTGCCCACGCTCGACGTCGGCGCGGGCGAACCGGAAACCCAGTCGCAGCAACGCGTCCAGCAGTCGTTCCTGCGCGGGCAGCGGGTGCACCGACACCGCGTCCAGGTCGCCCTTGTCGACCGCGCGGGCGACCTCCAGCTCGGTACGCAGCCCCATCGTCATGCCGTGCAGGTGTTGCCCGTACAGCTCGGTGACCGGTGTCTCCCACGGCACGTCGAAGCGGAACGGGATGTCGTGGCGCTGCCCAGGCTCCAACCGGAACGCGCCGGTGACCTGCTGGCGGTGGAACTCCTGGGTGGTGTCGTAGTCGTTGTCGCCGCTCTCGACTTCGACCCGGGTGACCAGGCCGAGAGTCACGTGGTCGATGTCGACCTGGTGGTCACCGCCGATCACCTGGATGTGGCCCTCCAGCTGGCCGCCCGGGCGGCAGTTCGGGTTGGCCAGCACCGTCTCGACCGACGGGCCGCCGACCCCCATCGCCTTCATGAGCCGCTTGAAGACCACACCGTCCTCCATCGTGTGTGCACGCCGACCCGAGGTGGCCGATCGTCCGCAACGTAGTCGTGGCGGGCAACCACACGCCGGGATGACACACCGCACCAGCGATCCGACCCAATTCCTGTCGGGTGCCCGATCGCCTCACTCCCGTTTTACGCCCCGCCCGCCAAGCTGTGTCTCACAGCGACACCGCTGGGCCGGAGACACGGCACAGACGTGGAAACGGGGAGAGACAGAGATGGTCCTGCAGATGACGGAACACCGGGTGCGCCCGGTCACCACGACCGACACCGACGGGGCCACCGAGGTCCTCGCCGACCTGGACGCCACCGACGAGCGTGGCATCTCCACCGACCTGGTCCGCGCGTACCTGAATGGGATCGGCCGGACCAAGCTGCTGACCGCGGCCCAGGAGGTCGATCTGGCCCGGCGGATCGAGGCGGGACTGTTCGCCGACGAGAAGCTGGCCACCTGCACTCCGGTCTCCGCAGAGCTGCGGGCCGACCTGGAGCTGATCGTCGTGGAGGGCCGGGCGGCCAAGGACCACCTGCTGGAGGCGAACCTGCGGCTGGTCGTCAGCATCGCCAAGCGCTACACCGGCCGTGGCATGGCGTTTCTCGACCTGATCCAGGAGGGCAACCTCGGTCTGATCCGGGCGGTGGAGAAGTTCGACTACGCCAAGGGGTACAAGTTCTCCACGTACGCCACCTGGTGGATCCGGCAGGCGATCACTCGCGCGATGGCCGACCAGGCCAGGACGATCCGCATCCCGGTGCACATGGTCGAGCAGGTCAACCGGATGGTCCGGGCCCGCCGCGAGTTGGCGGTGACGCTGGGCCGCGAACCGACGGTCGCCGAGGTCGCCCGGGCACTGGAGATCCCCGAGATCCAGGTCATCGAGCTGATCTCCTACGACCGGGAGCCGGTCAGTTTGGACCAGGCCGTCGGCGACGACGGCGAGAGCGCGCTCGGCGACTTCGTGGCCGCGGTGGACCCGCGCACCGAGCCGGGTGACGCTGCCGCCCAGGGCGAGCTGCGCAATGAGGTAAGCGTCGTGCTGGCCACCCTGTCGCAGCGGGAGCAGGCGGTCATCCGGCTGCGGTTCGGCCTGGACGACGGCCGGCAGCGCACTCTGGACGAGGTCGGTAGGGAGTTCGGCCTGTCCCGGGAGCGGATCCGGCAGATCGAGAAGGTGACTCTGTTGAAGCTGCGCGCCCCGGAGCGGGCGCAGCGCCTGGAGGCGTACGCCTGCTGACGCACCCGGTTCCCACGGAAGGCCCTGGCGGTTCGCCGGGGCCTTCCGTGCTGTCGAGGTGTTGACTGGGACATCGATCCGCCGAACCGTCGACGCGAGGAGAGCGACCATGAACTGGACGTTGGAAGTGGTGATCGTGCCGGTCTCCGACCTGGACCGGGCGAAGAAGTTCTACGCCGACCAGCTCGGCTTCACCGTGGACCACGACACAGTGATCAGCGACGACGCCCGGATCATCCAGTTGACCCCGCCCGGCTCGGGCTGCTCGATCGTGATCGGCAAGGGTGTCGTCCCGGACATGCCGCCGGGTTCGCTCAAGGGCCTGCAACTCGTGGTGCCCAACCTGAAGCGGGCCCACGAGGAGTTGGTCGCTCGGGGTGTGGAGGTCAGCGAAATCCAGGTGGTGGGTCAGAACCCCCGGGCGGTGCCGGATCCGCTGGACAACGTCGGCTTCGTCTTCTTCACCGACCCGGACGGCAACTCCTGGGGCGTCCAGCAGATCTCCAGTCGCCCCTGACCGGGCAGCCTCACAGGCGGCGGGGGCCGGTGTCCGGGCGGGCGACCACGCCACCGACTCGCACCTGGGCGTGCAGGACCGAGATGCCGTCCGGGCGGGCGAGCACCGGGTTGAGGGTCAGCGACCGTACCCGGGGCTGTTCATCGGCGAGTTGACCCACCCGCAGCAGCAGGTCGGCCAGGGCCGCCCGGTCGACCGGTGCGGCGCCCCGGTGCCCGCGCAGCAGCGGTGCCGCCCGGGGCTCGTCGACCAACTCGGTGGCGTCCCGGTCGGTCAGCGGCACCGCCCGCCAGGCCCGGTCGCCCAGCAACTCGGTGGCGACCCCGCCGAGACCGAACCCGACCACCGGCCCGAACGCCGGATCTTCCACCAACTCGACCACGCAGGCCACCCCGGGCGGGACCATCGGCTGGACCAGCGCGTCCGGGCCGAAGGTCGCCGCCAGCTCGGCGTACGCCCGGCGGAGGGCCGGCTCGTCGGGCAGGTCGAGCCGGACGGCACCGAGATCGAGCCGGTGCCGGAGCCCGGGGGCGGCCGCCTTGAGCGCCACCGGAAAGCCCAGCCGCACCGCCGCGTCGACCGCCGCGCCGACCGAATCGACGGGCACCGAGGCCACCACGTCGATCCCGTACGCGGCCAGCAGCGCACCGTGGTCGGTCGCGTCGGTGCGGAACGCGGTTTGCGCGGCGACCCGATCGATACCGGGTAACTCGGGCGCCACCCCGGACGGGCGGCGCAGCCACTCGGCGTACCGGTGCACCCGGGCGAGAGCCCGGACCGCCTCCTCCACCCCGCTGTACGCCGGCACCCCCGGCGGCAGCCGCCCGACCAGGAACGTCGCCACGGTCGGCTTGCCCAGCGCGAGAGCGGCCGGTAGCGCAGCCGTCACGTCGGCGTCCACCTCCGTCAGTTGGCCGGGCAGCGGCGGGGCGAACACCACCACCAGGGCGTCCACCCGCTCGTCGTCGGCTGTCTCCGCGAGTGCGGCGGCGAACTCGGCGGCACCGGCGCTCGGCGCGACGTCGCGGGGATAGCCGTCGGCCACGGTGAGGCCCTGCCCGACGCAGGCGGTGGCGGCCAGGCCGGTCAGGGCCGAGGAGTTGCCGACCACACCGACCCGACCGCCGACCGGCAACGGCTGGTTGGCCAGCAGCACGCCCGCGTCGAGCAGCTCCGACACGGTGTCCACCCGGATCACCCCGGACTGGGCGAAGAGCGCGGCCACCGCCACCTCGTCGGGCCCAGCGGTGTCACCCAGGCCGACCGGCCGGGCCGACGAGGCGAGCGCGACGACCGGTTTCGCGCGGCCGATCCGCCGGGCCAGCCGAGCGAACTTGCGGGGGTTGCCGAAGGTCTCCAGGTACAACATGATCACGTCGGTGCCGGGGTCGGCCTGCCAGTACTGCAGAAGGTCGTTGCCGGAGACGTCGGCCCGGTTGCCGGCCGAGACGAAGCTGGACAGGCCGAGGCCACGCCGGTCCGCCTCGGCGAGCAGCGCCACCCCGAAGGCGCCGGACTGGCTGAAGATGCCGACCCGGCCGGCCGGCGGCAGAGCCGGGGCGAGGGTCGCGTTGAGGCGTACCGTCGGGTCGGTGTTGGCCACGCCGAGACAGTTCGGGCCGATCACCCGCATCCCCGCGGCGTGCGCCGCGCGGACCAGCGACCGCTGGACGGCCGCGCCCTCGGCGCCGGCCTCGGCGAAGCCGGCCGAGATGACCACCAGACCGTGCACGCCCGCGGCGGCGGCGTCGGCGACCACCGCGGTCGCCGCCTCCGGCGGGACCGCCACCACCGCCAGGTCCAGCGGCGTCCCGGCGTCAACCGCCGACGGGTACGCGGGCAGGCCCGCCACCGTCGACGCGCTCGGATGCACCGGCACCACCGCGCCGGTGAAACCGCCGTCGCGCAGATGCCCGAGCACCGCCGCGCCGACGCCCTGACCGGTGGCGCTGGCCCCGTAGACGACGATGCCACGAGGGGCGAGCAGCCGAGCGATCGAGCGGGCCTCGGTGCGGTGCTCCCGGCCACGCTGCACCTCCAGCGTGGCCTCGGTGGGCGCGATCGGGAAGCTCAGGTGCACCACGCCGTCGGCGTACTCGCGCTGGACCTGGTAGCCGAAGTCGGCGAAGACCCGCAGCATCGTCCCGTTGGCCGGCAACACCTCGGCGACGAAGCTCATGATGTCGTTGCGGCGGGCGGTGTCGGCCAGGTGCTCCATCAGCACCGACCCGATGCCCCGACCCTGATAGGCGTCCTCCACCACGAAGGCCACCTCGGCCTCCGGGGCCTGCGGGCCGAGCCGCTCGTAACGGCCGACCGCGACGATCTGGTCGGCGGCCAGCACCACGAACGCCTCCCGGTCGTGGTGGTCGACGGTGACGAACCGGATCAGGTCCCGTTCCGGAATGCGTGGGTACGGTGAGAAGTACCGCAGGTAGCGGGTGCGCTCGGAGAACCGGCTGTGCATCGCCACGATGCCCGGCGCGTCGGCCGGGTCGATCGGTCGCAACTGGACGGTGCTCCCGTCGCTGAGCAGCACGTCCACCGGCTGGTTCAGGCTCGTCACCGAAACGGCCCGGCTCAGTCCCGCGGATCGTGCGGGTCGAGCCCCAGCAGCGGAAAGACCGTCTTGCGGGTCGCCGCGATCGCCCGGTCCACCGCGTTCGGCTCACCCGTCGGCTGCCACGGCTCGTACGACGGGTCCGCGTCGTCGGTCATGCGCAACGGCACCTCCCGGCCCAGACGACGGGAGGCGACCAGATCCCGCCAGGCGGCAGGGGTGAGCGTGGCCGGGTCGATCGGGTCACCGGTGGCCACGGCGAGCAGGTGACTCCAGGCCCGGGGCACCACCTCGACCAGGGCGTACCCGCCGCCGCCGGTGGCCACCCAACGGCCGTCGCACAACTCGTCGGCGAGCGCCCGCATCGCCAGGTAGGTGGCCCGCTGCCCGTCCACCGTGAGGTTGAGGTCGGCGAGCGGGTCCAGTCGGTGCCCGTCCGCACCGCACTGGCTGACCAGCAACTGCGGCCGGAACGCGCGCAGCACCGACGGCACGATCGCGTGGAAAGCACGCTGCCAGCCGGTGTCGTCGACCCCCGGCGGCAGCGGCATGTTGACCGCGGTGCCCTGCGCGCCCGGCCCACCCGTCTCGTCCGGAAAACCCGTGCCCGGGAAGAGCGCCAGCGGGGTCTCGTGCAGGCTGACCGTGAGCACCCGGGGATCGTCCCAGAAGATCTGCTGCACGCCGTCGCCGTGGTGCACGTCGACGTCCACGTACGCGATCCGCTCGGCGCCCAGGTCGAGCAGTCGGGCGATGGCCACCGCGGGATCGTTGTAGACGCAGAAGCCGGAGGCTCGGGCCGGCATCGCGTGGTGCAGGCCGCCGGCCACGTTCACCGCCCGCCGGGCATCGCCGCGCCAGACCGCCTCGGCGGCAGCCACCGTCGCACCGGCGATCAGCGCGCTGGACTCGTGCATCCCCTCGAAGACCGGGTTGTCGGACGTGCCCAGCCCGTACCCGGCGAAGAGCGGGTCGCGGGGCGCGGCGCGCACCGCGGCCACGTAGGCCGGGTCGTGCACCCGGGTGAGCAGGGCGTCGTCGGCGGGCTCCGGCTTGACCATCCGCACCCCGGGCCGAGCCAGGATGCCCAGCTCGCGGGCCAGCGCGACGGTCAGCTCAACCCGGACCGGGTCGAGCGGATGGTCGCCCATGTCGTAGGCGAGCAGCGACTCGTCCCACACCACCATCGTGTCGTCGGACATGAGCCCATCGTCGCACGAGGACCGTCGCCGACCCACCGCACGCGCTGGTCAGCGGTCAGATGTCGGCCCGGAGGCAACCGGTCGGGCCGGGTCGGCCACCCAGTTGCTCCACGATCCAACGTAGAGAGCCGCGTCCGTGCGGCCGGCCAGGTGCAGCGCGAGCACCGCCTGTGCGGCGGTCACCCCGGAACCGCAGTACGCCCCGACGGCCCGCGCACCGGTCACCCCGGCGGCGGCGAACCGCGCACTCAGCGCGTCGGCGGCCAGGAAACGTCCGTCCGGGCCGACGTACTCGGCGGCAGGCAGGTTCGCCGCTCCCGGCACGTGACCGGCAACCGGGTCGATCGGCTCCACCTCACCCCGGTAGCGGGGCGCCGTCCGGACGTCGAGCAGCACGGCGTCGTCCGCGGCGGCCAGCTCGGCGGCCTGCCCCGCGTCGAGCACCGGGAGATCACCGGGGCGCACCACGACGTCGCCGGGAGTCGGGGCGGGCGCGTCGGTGGAGACGGGCCGACCGGCGGCGACCCAGGCCGGGTAGCCACCGTGCAGCAGGCGCACCGGGCGGTGCCCTGACCAGCGCAGCGTCCACCAGGCCCGCGCGGCGGCCAGGCCGTCGCCGCCGTCGTACACGACCACGGGATGACCGGCGCGGACGCCGGCAGCACGCAGCGCGACCTGCAGCGCGGCCGGGTCGGGCAGCGGATGCCGACCGCCTGCACCCGGTGGCCCGCAGAGCGCGGTGTCCAGGTCGATGAAGACCGCGCCGGGCAGGTGACCGGCGAGGTAGTCGTCGCGACCCGGCGGGCCGACGAGCCGCCAGCGGACATCGAGCAGGGTGGGCGGATCGACGTGGTCGAGCTCGGCGGCGAGCCGATCGACCTCGACCAACGGCTCCTGGGTACCGGACATGGCGACCATCCAACACCATTCGCTGTGACGGCACGCGGTTCGGCGGCGGGCGCTGGCCGTTTACCGAGGTACCATCGTGCACCGGAGGACCGCTGACGTTATGAAGTCTCACGACCTGGTCGACACGACCGAAATGTACCTGCGCACCATCCTTGAGTTGGAAGAGGAGGGGGTGCCGCCGCTGCGCGCCCGGATCGCCGAACGGCTGCAGCAGAGCGGTCCCACCGTGAGCCAGACCGTCGCCCGGATGGAGCGCGACGGCCTGCTCACCGTCGAGGGCGACCGGCACCTCACACTCACCGAGCAGGGCCGGGGCAGCGCCGTGTCGGTGATGCGCAAGCACCGCCTCGCCGAACTGCTGCTGGTCAACGTCATCGGCATGCCCTACGAGGAGGCCCACGAGGAGGCCTGCCGCTGGGAGCATGTGATGAGCGACGCGGTGGAGAAGCGGGTCTACGACCTGCTCAACCGACCGACCCGCTCCCCCTACGGCAACCCGATCCCGGGCCTACAGGAGCTCGGTTCGCCGGCGGCCGAGACCACCGAGCCAGCTGAGGGCGAGCGCAACCTGGCCTTCCCCGGGCTCTCCGGGTCGGTCGTGGTGCGCCGAATCTGCGAGAGCGTGCAGAAGGACGCCGACGTGCTGCGCCAACTGCACGCCGCCGGAGTCGACCCGGGTGCCACGGTGACCGTGGCGCAGGAGCGCGACGGGGTGTCGATCGACCGGTCGGGTGACCGGGTGCGGCTGCCCCGCGAGGTCGCCTCCCGGGTCTTCGTCGCCGCCAACTGACCAACCGACCGCGCCACCAACTGACCAATCGGACACCCGGGCGTCACAGCGCCCGGGTGTCCACCTTTTTGGCCAGGGCCGCCAGGTCGCCGGTCAACTTCTCCGCCGCCGCGCGCTCACTGCCACGCGCACCGGTCCAGCTCACCGTGGCCAGCCTCCCGTCGGTCGCCAGCCACCCCACCTCGGCGACCGGCCCGTGCCCGCTCGCCGCGGCGGTGGTCCGCCGGTACGCCTGCTGACCCAGCCCGGTGACCTTCGCGGCCTTGTCGGGCACCACGTCCGCGGCGAAGGTGGCCTTGTCGATCGTGGTCTCGGACACACTCAGTGTCAGCTCCGGCAGCGCCGCGCTCCCGACACGGACCACGCAGGTGTGCGTATCGCCCTGTTCGCTGGCTGCCGCCACGTCGAAGCGCACCTTGACCAACTGCTCGATCACCGTGAAGTCCAGCAACCGGCAGGCGCCACCCGAGGAGGCCGCCGCCACGTCCACCGCGATCGGCACCGGTGGCGGCACCGCCACCGGCTCGGCCTCGGCGGCGCAGCCGCTCACCAGCAGCCCCGCCAGCCCGACGACCACGATCCGCCCGCGCACGTTCCACCCTCTCGCCGACCGACGGCGGAAGGCGCCCGCCAGATGTCCGTCGGACACCGTACGGGGTGTCGGTGTCGGGCGGAAGTCCTCGTTTCGCCGGCTCGCCGACGCCTATCCGGACGGTGGATCATCCACGTACGGGCAGTGCCGGCAGCCGCGCCCGCAGCACGTGCCGCGCCGGGCCAGGAAACCGGCGCTGAGCACGAACAGCCCGCTCGTCGGGTCGAGGTAGCCGGCCTCCCCGGCGGCCAGGGCGGCGGCGTGCGCGGCGAGGACCCGGACCCGGTCGGGATGCTCGGGCGGCAGCCGGGACGGGTGCGGCTCGGTGAGCGGCCGATCGGCCAGGGGTCGTCGCTCTCCGGTCACCCGCAGCAGTCTAGGGAGCCCCCGTCGCCGCGGCTCAACCGTGGCGGGCCAGCGCCGCGGCCACCTCGTCCCGACCGGCGCCCCCGGCGAGCAGCAACCGCACCAGCACCCGGGCCTTGTACGGGTCGAGCAGCCCACCGTTGAGCAGTCCCCGTCGTTGCAGGTCGGTCTCCGAGCCCACCGCCCCGTACGTGTGCCGCAGCACCGACCCGGCCCCGGAGCGGGAGGTGAGGACGACAGGTACCCGCTCGGCGAGATCCCCGAGCACCGGTGCCAGCGCCGAGGGCACATGCCCCACCCCGAAGCCGGCCACCACCAGCGCTTGGTGGGTGTCGGCCAGGCCGTTCAGCAGCAGCCCGTCGTCGTCCATCGTCACCACGTACAGGGCCACCCGGGTCGCGTCGAGCCGGTCCGGGTCGACCGGCGGCAGCGGCTCGTGCCGCAGCGGCCGGGTCAACATCCGTACCTCCCCCTCGATCACCTGACCAAGCGGGCCGGCGTTGGGCGAGGCGAAGGTGGCGGTGCTGGTGCTGTGCGTCTTGCGCAGCCAGCGGGCGGCGTGCACCTCGTCGTTGACGGCGACCAGCACGCCCAGGTCACGAGTGTCCGGCGCGGCGGCCACCCGTAGGGCCGCGAGCAGGTTCGCCGGCCCGTCGGCACCGGCCAGCGTGGGGTTGCGCATCGCGCCGGTGAAGACCAGCGGGGCAGCGTGCGGCCACACCAGGTCGGCCAGGAACGCCGTCTCCTCCAACGTGTCGGTGCCCTGAGAGACCACCACGCCGGTCGCGCCGCCGGCCACCGCCCGGGACGCCTCGTTGACCACGGCAAGCAACTGCCGGCCGGTGAGGTGGGCGCTGGGCACCGCGTGGGCGTCCCGGATGTCGACGGGTACGCCCAGCTCGGCGAGGCCGGGCACGGCGGCGGTGAGGTCCGCGCCGGTGAGCCGCGTGACAACCCCCGGACGGCCGGCGTCGACGCCGCCCATCGCGATCGTGCCGCCGAGGGTGATGAGGGCGATGGGCACGGGTCGGGCCTCCATTCCGCCGCCCGAACGCCGGACGGCCCGACGACCGTACCGATGCCCTGGTCCGGGCCGGCCGGTGCCATGGTCCGGCCCGGTGTGCGTGCCGGGCACCACAGCCGGAGCCAGCGGAATTGCCGTGCCGGGTGGGATCGCGCGCCGATAGAGTCCGCGAGCCGCCGGCCGGCGGCGCAGACCCGCGCAGACAGGCACCGACCGTGAGTCAGCAGGTGGAGCAACCCCCGGCGGTCGAGGCGGGGACGACCCCTTCGCTGTGGCGCAGCCGGAACTTCCTGCTGCTGTGGGGCGGTCAGACCGTCAGCGAGCTGGGCACCCGGATCACCGGCGTGGCGGTGCCGCTGTTGGCCGCGGACACCCTGCACGCCAGCGTGTTCCAAATCTCCCTGTTGACCGTCCTGGCCTGGCTGCCGTACCTGCTCTTCTCGCTACCGGCAGGCATCGTCGCCGACCGGCTCGACCAGCGGCGGCTGATGATCGGGTGTGACCTGGGTCGGGCCGCGCTCATGCTGTCCCTGCCGGTGGCCGCCCTGGTCGGCCACCTCACCCTGCCCTTCCTGTACGCGGTCGTCGGGCTCGGTGGAGTGCTCACCGTGCTGTTCACCGTGGCGTACAAGAGCCTGTTGCCCCGGCTCGTGCCGGCGGACCTGCTGGCGGACGGCAACGCCAAGCTCACCATCAGCCAGGACGCCGCCGAACTGGTCGGCCCGACGATCAGCGGCGCGTTGATCGGGCTGGTCGGCGCCGCCCGCACGTTCCTGAGCAACGGCTTCGCCTTCCTGGTCAGCGCGCTGACGCTGATCCTGATCCGGCAGGCCCCGCTACGCCGTGAGCCGACACCTCGTGTGCCGCTGCGGGTGGAGCTGACCGACGGGCTCGCCTTCATCCGCCGGCAGCCGCTCCTGGTCAGCATCCTGGCCTGCACCACCTGGTCGAACTTCTGGGTGATGGCGTCCGGTTCGATCGAGGTGACCTTCCTGGTCCGCGAACTGCACGCCAACCCGACGCAGGTGGGGCTGGTCTTCTCGCTCAGCGCCGTCGGCGGGCTGGTGGTCGGGACGCTGGCCGCCCGACTCTCGGCCTGGCTCGGCTCGGCCCGGGTGATCTGGGTGGCGATGACCGCCCCGGGCCCGTTCTACCTGTTCATGCCGTTGGCCCAGCCCGGATGGGGAGTGCTGCTCTACGGGGTCGGGCTGGCCGCGTTCTCGGCCAACGCGGTGTTGTTCAACGTGGCGGCGATGTCGTACCGGCAGCGGATCACCCCGTCGGCGATCCTCGGTCGGGTCAACGCCGCGTTCCTCTGGATCTGTTTCGGGGTGATCCCGCTCGGCGCACTCACCGGCGGCGCGCTCGGCACCGCGCTGGGTCTGCGCGGCGCGCTCTGGGTGTGTGTGCTCGGCACCTGGGCCGCGTGCCTGTTCGTGGTCTGCTCTCCGCTGCGCCGGATGCGGGACACGCCGCCGCCGGTTTCGTCGTAGGGTCCCTCACCATGCGGAAGATCGCTGTGCACATGCTGCTCGGTCCGGGCCGTTGACCGATGATCACCACGTTTGCCGCGCTCGACGGGACCACACTCGCGTACCGGACCATCGGAGGCGGGGAGCCGCTGGTCTGCCTCCCGGGCGGCCCGATGCGCGACTCCGCGTACCTCGGCGACCTCGGCGGTCTGGGCGCACACCGGACGCTGGTCATCCTCGATAACCGGGGCACCGGCCGCTCGGCCGTCCCGGCAGACTCCTCCACCTACCGCTGTGACCGCCTGGTCGACGACGTGGAGGCGCTGCGCCGTCACCTGGGCCTCGACCGACTGGACCTGCTCGGGCACTCGGCCGGCGCGAACGTGGCGCTGCAGTACCTGACCCGACACTCCGACCGGGTGGGCCGGCTCGCGCTGATCACACCGAGCACCCGCGCGGTCGGGCTGACGGCGACCGCCGCCCTCCGCCAGGAGGTCACCCAGGCCCGGACGACCGAACCGTGGTTTCCCGCGGCGGCAGCGGCCCTGGACTCCATTGCCGAAGGCTGGGTCAGCCCGGAAGCGTGGGAGGCGATCGCGCCGCTCTTCTACGGCCGCTGGAACGCTGCGGCCCAGGCGCACCAGGCGGCCGAGGCCGACCAGCGCAACGAAGAGGCGGCGCGGATCTTCGGCGACGAGGGTGCCTTCGATCCGCCGGCCACCCGCACCGCGCTCACCGCACACCGGGGCGCTGTGCTGCTGCTCGCCGGTGCGGTCGACTTCGGCGCACCGCCGGGCCTGGTGGCCCAGCTCGACGAGCTGATTCCGCACGCCGAACTGGTCGTCCAGCCGGGAGCAGGACACTTCCCGTGGCTCGACGACGCCGATGCGTTCACCGCGACGGTCGTGGCGTTCCTCGCCGACCCGACCGGGACTTGAGTCTCCATCGGGGGGAGACAGCAGGGTGGGGGCATGAGCGAGGAGACGCGTTACACGATCGGCCACCTGGCCCGGCGGACCGGCCTGAGCGTCAAGACCATCCGGTACTACGCCGACAGCGGGATCGTGCCAGCGACCGACCGGAGCCCGGCCGGCTACCGGCAGTACGGCCCGGACGCCGTCGCCCGCTTGGAGCTGGTTCGCACACTGCGTGACCTGGGCGTGGACCTGGCCACCATTCGGCGGGTGGTGGATTGCGAGGTGCCCCTGCACGAGGTGGCCGCCGCGCACGCCGAGGCGTTGGCGGTGCAGATCCGGGTGCTGCGGCTGCGCCAGGCGGTGCTCACCGTCGCGGCGAGGCGCGAGGCGGGCCCGACCGAGGTGGACGACCTGCACCGGTTGGCCCAGCTCACCGCGCGTGAGCGCGAGCACCTGATGGGCGACTTTCTGGACGCCGTCTTCGCCGGCCTTGGCGACCAGCCCACGTACCCGGGTGTGATCGTCTCGATGACGCCCGACCTGCCCGACGATCCCGCCATCGAGCAGGTCGAGGCGTGGCTGGAGCTGGCCGAGCTGTGCCGGGACCGCAGCTTTCGCGCGAGCATGCGGCGGTTGGCGCGACAGCACGCCGCCGACCACGACGTCCCGGGGTTGCCCCGCCCGGATGCCGTCGCGGTGGTCCGGGACGCGGTGGCCCCGGCCCTCGCGGCCGGTCTCGATCCCACCGGGCCGGAGGCCGATGCCGTGGTCACGGCGGTCACCAGCCGGTACGCGCGCCTCCACGGTCACCCCGACGACGCCGATCTGCGCCAGCGGTTGCTCGACCGGCTGACCATGGCCAACGATCCCCGCCGGGACCGGTACCTCGACCTGCTGTCGGTGCTCAACGGCTGGTCGACCGGTGAGGCGATCGCACCGGCGGCGGACTGGTTCATCCGGGCCCTGTGCGCCCGGATGCCCGCGCGGGCTCGCTGAAGCTGGCTGGTTCGGTTGGCAGCGTCAGCCGAACCAGGTCATTGCCTGCCCGTGGCCTCTGGCCCAGGCCAACGGCCTGCCGTCCAGGGCGAGGACGTTGTGCAGCGCGTCGTTCGGCGGGTCGGGCAACCCCTCGTGCCGCAGCACCTCCGGAGCCTCGTTCGCGATCCAGTGCCCCGGCAGCTCACGGACCAGCCGGACGAACGCGTCCCGCCGCGGCGGCGGCACCTGGTAGAGCACGGACGTGTGGAAGACCACCAGCGTCGCACCGGCCGGCGCACGGGCGGCCAGCGCCGGCAGGTCGTCCACGAGATCACCGCGGACCAGCAGCGGCGGCTCAGCAGCGGCGACCGCCGCCGCCGCGCGCAGCCGGGCCCGCCGGTGCGCGTGCTCCGGCCAGATCAGGGCGTCCAACCAGGACACGTCGTCGGGGTCGGTCACGTCGAGCGGGTTGAGGTCCAGGCCGGCCCGCCACACCACCTGGGGTACGCGGGACGGCGGCACCAAACCGCTCGCCGCGCACTCCAGGACCGGCTCACCCGAGCCGACCTGATGCTCGCCGTAGCGGTACGCGTACCGGTCGGGATAGAGGCAGAGCCCGGCGGACGCGCCGACCTCCAGCAGGGCGAGGGGCTGGGGCAGCGCGGCGAGCACCGGCAGCAGCACCGCGCAGCGGCCGCTCTCGTTGGTCTGGGTGGCTCGGGTGCGCAGCTCGGCCTCAATGACGGGCCAGTGCGTCACCGTGTAGTCGTGAAAGGCGGCCGGGTCGTCGACCGGACCGCCGAGCCAGCGGACGACGGCGAACAGCAGGTTCGGTTGTCGTTTGCCGGGCGGCAGCGTGCCGAGCAGGGCGAGCAGGGCGTCGTCGTGGGCGACGACCTGCGACAGCCGCTCGTACGTGGGCGACACCCCGCGCGCCTCACGGCTGCCGAATTCAACGTACGCCTCAGCGGTCGTCATGCCCCTCATGGTCGCAGCCGTTCCACGGCAATTCAGCCCCCGTTGGCGTGCACCGCCTCACACGCCTCGTAGAGTCCTGCGGCGGCCGGAACGTTGAGCAGCAGCTCAGCCGTTCGGCAGAGGCAATGTGGGGGTGCGTGTCGTGCGGGGTACGGGTGTCCGGGTACTGATCGTTGGCGGTGGTGTCGCGGGATTGGCGACGGTGGCCGCACTGCGGAGTTGGGGCGCGATGGTCGACGTGGTCGAGCGGGCGCCCGCGCCGATCGACGCCGGCACCGGCATCTACCTCACCGGAAACGCGACCCGCATGCTCGACGTCCTCGGTCTGCGGGAGCCGGTCGCCGACGTCGCCGTGGAGATCACCCGACAGCGCAGCGCCAACCAGCGCGGACGCCGCCTCTTCGACATCGACGTGGTCGGACTGTGGCAGGGCGTCGGGCCGTGCGTGTCGTTGCCCCGGGCGCAACTGCACCGTGCCCTGCTCGCCGGCGTCGGCGACGCCCCGATCCGCTGGGGCCGCCAGCCGGTCGCGCTCGCCGAGGAGGGCGACCTGGTCGCCGTCGAGTTCGACGATGACAGCACCGAACGGTACGACCTGGTGATCGGCGCGGACGGGGTGAACTCGACGGTCCGCCGGCTCGCCTTCGAGGGTCAGGCCGCCCGCGACCTCGGCCAGTACGCCTACCGGTGGATCGCGCCCCGTATCGAGGACGAGGCTGTCTGGTCGGTGCAGTTGGGGCGGGGCAGGCAGTTCCTCACGATCCCGATCAGCGCCGAGCAGACGTACTGCTACTACAACGACGGCCCGGCCGTCGACCGGCCGGGCTGGCGTGACGAGTTGGGGACGACGTTCACCGAACCGGCCGCCACCATGCTCAAGGCCCTCGACTACGACGACAGCACCCTGCACGCCGGACCCAACCAGGAGGTCGTGCTCGACTCCTGGTCCCGGGGGCCGGTGCTGCTGATCGGCGACGCCGCCCACGCCACCTCGCCGAACATGGCCCAGGGCGCGGCGATGGCCCTGGAGGACGCGATCGTGCTCGCTTCGTCGTTGGCCGCCGCCGGGTCCCTCGCCGAAGCCCTGCGCGGGTACGAGGCGCGGCGACGCCCGCGTACCGACTGGGTGCTCAGCCAGACGCATCGCCG
Source organism: Micromonospora luteifusca (assembly GCF_016907275.1). Taxonomy (NCBI): domain Bacteria; kingdom Bacillati; phylum Actinomycetota; class Actinomycetes; order Micromonosporales; family Micromonosporaceae; genus Micromonospora; species Micromonospora luteifusca. Next base: position 4,780,935 of record NZ_JAFBBP010000001.1, on the reverse strand, counting down.
CGACAAGGCCACCGGGCTCCCGCCCGCGCTGCGCGACCTGGTGATGCGCCGCCTCGGCGAGCAGATGTTCCGCTCGAACTACGGCCCCCTGTTCGCCCAGCCCTGACCGGTCCGACGTGACCGGACCGGTCAGGGCTGGGGCGGGCCCACCACCGCTCAGGGCAGCTGGCCCGGCCGGTCGACGATTGCGATGCGGAGTAGCGCGACAGCCGTGTGCAGGGACTCCTTGCCGTTGCGCACCACCGACCCTCGGGTGCCAAGGAAGACGTGGGTGTCCCGGTCGAAGAGGAAGTCCTCGTTACCTCCGATCACGCCGGGCATCCGAATCGCCACCCCATGCCGACCGGCGGCGTCCACCACGTCGCCCGATATGACGACCGCTCCGGGCTCCCGTGCGAGTAGTTCGAACAGCGCCGCGAGCGCTCGGGGCGGCACGTAGCCTTCGAGCATCGACCGCGCGCTGGTGTACGCCATGCTCTCGTCCCCGTAGACGGCCTCCTCGTCGGCTGCTTCGGGAAGATGCAGGTCGACCGGGTGTTCCCGAAGGTATCGAAGCAACTCGTCCGGATCGGTGGGCAGGTCACCGTGGTAGGCGGGCGGCTGGAACGCGTCGAGCTCCTTCTCGGGATCGGCGGCATCGCCCGTGCGGAGCACCCTCAGCTCTCCCCACCCGTTCGGATCGGTCTCCGGTCGGTAACGTCCCTGCGTGTACGCGACTCCGCCCGCCGACTGCCACAGCTGGTTCCGAATGGTCCGGTACGGGCCGCTGTCCGGCCTGTCCCGGATCGTCGCCAGGGCTTCCGTGAAGACGTACTGGTCGGGTCGGGCGGTGAGCTCGGGCTGCTGCCGGGCGGCGTCGGCCGCCATCCGGAGGATCTCCGACGCGCTTGCCGTGGGCGGCGGGTGGTCGCCCACCCCCATCGTCTGGACCACCAGCGCACCGGCGGTCAGTGTGACTGCCAGCCCGAACGCTCCGGCGAGGCGCCAACCATGCAGGAACCGGGTGCGGCGTCTGACCGGACGGGCCGCCGAAGCCATCTCGGCCCGCCGGGCGACGTGGGCGGTCAGATCCGTGAGGAGCTGCTCCTCGAAACCGGGCGGCGACTGGTCGGTCTTGTTCATGGCGTCATCTCCGTCTCTTCAGGCGAGGGTGGTGGCTGCCGGGTAGGCGAGAACGGCGCGGACGACGCGACGGGCGCGATGCAGGCGGACCCGGGCGGCGACCGGCGACACCCCGAGCACGGTCGCCGCCTCCGCGACGGTGAGGCCGTCCACGGCGACGAGTTCGACAAGCGTCCGGGCGCCCTCGGGGAGCTCGCTCAGCGCGCGACAGGTGCGGCGGGCCGCCGCCTCGGCGTCGATGCGCTCCTCGATGCGGGCGATGTCATCGGGGCCCAGGTCCCGTCGTCCGGCCAGTCGGCCGGTCACCCGCAGCCGTTGGGCCGCCCGACGCCGCTCGTCGCCGATGACGTTGCGGGCCACCCCGTACAGCCAGCCGACCTGACTACCCCGGTCCGGCCGGTAGCCGGCCGCCGACTCGATCACCGCCAGGAACACGTCGGCGGTCAGGTCGGCGGCGAGATGTGGGTCGTCGACCCGCCGCGCCACGAACCGGCCCACCGCCTCCAGGTGCCGCCGGTAGAAGGCCTCGAAGGCCACCGGATCGGTTCCAATGCCGGAGATGTCATCATCGGCTTGGCTGGGCTCATTCACAGGCCGTCCCCTCTCGTAGCCTCCACACCTCTTCTTCGTCAGGCGGAGCGCGGGTGTTACCGAACCATCCGGCACGACCACCGGCGCCCGCTCCTGCCGACTGATTGCCCCCTCGTGCCGCCGACGCGGCACGGAGTGCCTGCCCGCGCGGCTCGATTGGCGGCACCAATCCCGACGAGAGCGGTATACCTCAGAGTCATAAATGACCGTGAGGTATACCGACGAACGGCAGCACGCCCCCGGGGCGGGTCTGCCCGGCGCTGAAGGCAGCGCTGCTGGCCCAACTGGGCAGCGCCCTGGTGATGCGGCATCATCGAAGCACCGGCGACGGGCCGCTATGGTGGGCGGTGGCACAAACGTTGCGAGGTGCCCCACGTGAGTGGGGAGAATCGGGAAGCCGGTGTGAGTCCGGCACGGGCCCGCCGCGGTGACCGGAGAGCTGCCACCCACGCGCACCAGACGCAGCCACTGGCCCTGAAGGGCTGGGAAGGCGGGTGACCAGCGTAGATCCGGGAGTCCGAAGACCGGCCTCGCGTCATCGGCCCCGTCAGGGGCGCGAGCGTAGCGGGAGCCTGCCTTGAACACCGGACTCTACGAGACCATCCATCGCCGCCGGGACGTGCGTGGCCAATTCACCGGGGCGCCGATCCCCGCCGAGACGTTGGACCGGATCCTCACGGCGGCGCACGCCGCGCCGAGCGTCGGTCTCTCCCAGCCCTGGGACTTCATCCTGGTCCGTGATCCCGAGCTGCGGCAGGAGTTCCACCGGCACGTGGAGCGGGAGCGGAACGCCTTCGCGGCCACTCTCGACGGTGCGGCGGCGGAACGCTTCGCCCGAATAAAGATCGATGGCGTACGCGAGTCGACGTTGTCGGTCGTGGTCACGTACGACCCGGAGCGGGGTGGGCCGGCCGTTCTCGGTCGTCACGCGATCGCCGACGCCGGCCTCTACTCGGTCTGTCTGGCGATCCAGAACCTGTGGCTGGCCGCAACCGCCGAGCAACTCGGGGTCGGCTGGGTTTCGTTCTACCGGGAACCGTTCCTGCGCGACCTGCTCGGCATCCCGGCCACCGTCCGCCCGGTGGCGTGGCTCTGCCTCGGCCCGGTCACCCATCTGGAGCAGACGCCGGACCTGGAGCGGCACGGCTGGCGCCAGCGACGTCCCGTGTCGTCGGTGACCCACCAGGATCGTTGGTCCGAGTGACCTGAACACTCACGTCAGCGCCGCGATGCGCCGTCGACCACCTGCTCGCGATCGTCCGCAACGGACTCAAGCGGATCCGCACCGACCGACGAGCCCCGGGCGCGTCAACGCCCGGGGCTCGTCGATGACGTGTCAGCTGCAGCCGCTGGTGGAGCCGCAGCCCTCGCAGACGTAGCAGCTACCGGCCGGGCGCATCTTCGTACCGCAGGTGAAGCAGAGCGGTGCGTCGGCGGCCTTGCCGATCACGGCCTCGAGCAGTTCCGTGCTGGAACCCACGCTCGGAGCCGGCTTGGCGACGGCCACGTCGGCCATCTCCTGGGCCGGCTGGGCGACGGCCTCCGGCTTTGCCGGGGTCTCCACCGGTGCCGAGGACGCCATCGCGGTGAGCTCCACGCCGGTGACCGCGGCGGCTTCGGCGTCGGCCTCGGCCCGCAGCTGCGCGGCCCGCTCGGATGCGGTGAAGATGCCCAGCTCGGCGCGGCGCTCGTAGGGCAGGAAGTCCAGCGCCAGGCGACGGAAGATGTAGTCCATCACCGAGGCCGCCATCCGCACGTCCGGGTCGTCGGTCATACCGGCCGGCTCGAAGCGCATGTTGGTGAACTTGCTGACGAACGTCTCCAGCGGCACGCCGTACTGCAGGCCGATGCTGATGGCCACCGAGAAGGCGTCCATCACCCCGGCCAGGGTCGAGCCCTGCTTGGACATCTTGAGGAAGACCTCACCGAGGCCGTCATCCGGGTAGGACGACGCGGTCAGGTAGCCCTCGGCACCACCGACGGAGAAGCTGACCGTCTCGGACGGACGCTTCTTCGGCAGGCGCTTACGTACCGGCCGGTACTCGATGACCTTCTCCACCGCGACCGGGGCGGCCGGCGCGGTCTCGACGGCGGCCGGCTGGGTGGCCTTGTTGGACTTGGCCACCGAGAGCGGCTGACCGACCTTGCAGTTGTCCCGGTAGATCGCCAGGGCCTTGAGGCCGAGCTTCCAGCCCTCGAAGTAGATCTTCTCGACGTCCTCGACGGTGGCCGCCTCCGGCATGTTGACCGTCTTGGAGATGGCACCGGAGACGAACGGCTGGATGGCCGCCATCATCCGCACGTGCCCCATCGGGGCGATCGTCCGCTCCCCCATGGCGCAGTCGAAGACCGGGTAGTGCTCCGGCTTGAGGCCCGGGGCGTCCACCACGTGGCCGTGGTCGGCGATGTGCTCGACGATCGCCTCGACCTGCTCCTCGGGGTAGCCGAGGCTGCGCAGGGCGCGCGGCACCGTCTGGTTGACGATCTGCATCGAGCCGCCGCCGACCAGCTTCTTGAACTTGACCAGCGCCAGGTCCGGCTCCACGCCGGTCGTGTCGCAGTCCATCATGAAGCCGATCGTGCCGGTCGGGGCGAGGACGCTCGCCTGCGCGTTGCGCCAACCGAACTTATCGCCGATCTTGTTGCCCTGGGTCCACTGCTTGGTCGCCTCTCGGACGATCGCGGTGGCCACCGGGCTGGTCGGCTTGATCTCGTCGTTGGCGGCGGCGTGCTTGCGCATGACCCGCTTGTGCGGCTCGGCGTTGCGGGCGTAGCCCTCGTACGCGCCGACGACGCCGGCCAGCTCAGCCGAGCGACGGTAGGCGGTGCCGGTCATCAGGGACGTGATCGACGCGGCGACCGAGCGGCCCTGCTCCGAGTCGTACGGCAGGCCGGTGGCCATCAGCAGGGCGCCGAGGTTGGCGTAGCCGATGCCGAGCTGCCGGTAGGCGCGGGAGGTCTCGCCGATCTTCTCGGTCGGGAAGTCCGCGAAGCAGATCGAGATGTCCATCGCGGTGATGACGAACTCGACGGACTTGACGAACTTCTCCACCTCGAAGCCGCCGTCGGCGCGGAGGAACTTCATCAGGTTGAGCGAGGCCAGGTTGCACGAGGAGTTGTCCAGGTGCAGGTACTCCGAGCACGGGTTCGACGCGGTGATCCGCCCGGTCTCCGGGCAGGTGTGCCAGTCGTTGATCGTGTCGTCGTACTGCAGGCCCGGGTCGGCACACTCCCAGGCGGCCTGCGAGATGGTGCGGAAGAGCTTCTTGGCGTCGACGGTGTCGATCACCGAGCCGTCCAGCCGGCCGCGCAGGTCGAAGCCGCCGCCGTTCTCCACCGCCGACATGAACTCGTCGGAGACCCGGACCGAGTTGTTGGCGTTCTGATACTGCACGCTGACGATGTCGGAGCCGCCGAGGTCCATGTCGAACCCTGCGTCGCGCAGCGCACGGATCTTGTGCTCCTCGCGCGCCTTCGTGACCACGAACTCCTCGATGTCCGGGTGGTCCACGTCGAGGATGACCATCTTGGCCGCCCGGCGGGTCGCGCCACCGGACTTGATGGTGCCGGCCGAGGCGTCCGCGCCGCGCATGAAGCTGACCGGACCGGAGGCGGTGCCGCCGGAGGAGAGCAGCTCACGGGACGAGCGGATCCTCGACAGGTTGACCCCGGAGCCGGAGCCGCCCTTGAAGATCAGCCCCTCCTCCTTGTACCAGTCGAGGATCGAGTCCATCGAGTCGTCGACGGCCAGGATGAAGCAGGCGCTGACCTGCTGCGGCGACGGCGTGCCGACGTTGAACCAGACCGGCGAGTTGAAGCTGAACACCTGGTGCAACAGCATCCAGGTCAGCTCGTGCCCGAAGATCTCGGCGTCCGCCGGGCTGGCGAAGTAGCCGTACTCCTCGCCGGCGGTGCGGTAGGTGGTGACCACCCGGTCGATCAACTGCTTGAGCGACCACTCCCGCTCCGGGGTCCCCACCGCGCCCCGGAAGTACTTCGTGGTGACGATGTTGGCCGCGTTGACGCTCCACGACTCGGGGAACTCCACGCCGCGCTGCTCGAAGTTGATCGAGCCGTCCCGCCAGTTCGTCATCACGACGTCGCGGCGCTCCCAGGTGACCTCGTCGTACGGGTGGACACCCTCCGTGGTCCACACCCGCTCGATCTTCAGCCCGGCGCTCGCGTTGGCCTTGCTACGTGACCTGCTTGTCGTCACACCATCCCCCGACATCTCATCCGCCCCCTCGTCAAACACAAATCTCAGTTGGTACGGCCGGCGGGTTCCGCCGCCCCGGCCTCCGCCGCGCCCTCCCGGGCACGGGCGGCGGCGCGCAATGTCTCGATTTCCTGCTCGAAGTCGGCGAGCGAGTCGAAGGACCGGTAGACGCTGGCGAACCGCAGGTACGCCACCTCGTCCAGGCCCTGCAGTGGGCCCAGGATCGCCAGCCCCACGTCGTGGCTGGGGATCTCGGCCGCGCCCTTGGCCCGCACGGTCTCCTCGACCTTCTGAGCCAGCAACGCGATCGAGTCCTCGTCGACCGGCCGACCCTGGCACGCCTTGCGCACCCCGCCGATGATCTTCGTACGGCTGAACGGCTCGGTCACCCCGCTGCGCTTCACGACCGCGAGGACCGCCTCTTCGACGGTGGTGAACCGCTTGCCGCACTCCGGGCAGGACCGCCGCCGTCGGATGAGCTGGCCGTCGTCGGCCTCCCGCGAGTCGACCACCCGGGAGTCAGCGTGCCGGCAGTACGGACACCGCATCGCCCACCTCCATCAAAAATGATCGACTGCGACCGCACCGGGCACCCCTGGGCACGACTCACCGCGACGGTGCCATCCTCGGATGACGTCCGCCGTGGTCGACGTTACTGGAGTGCGGTCGGTAGTCGGACCCAACCTGTGGGCAACTTACGCCCGTGTCACTACTACATCTAGGGGTTGACCGTATGTCGCCGGGGAAGCCGGGTCAAGTTGGGCGGCGTGTCCGGCGCGTCACGGACCATCCGGTCATCCGCACCCACAGCACGCCCGAAGACCCAACGCCGACACCCCGCCCGAGTTACCGGCCAGCAGGCCGAAGTGGCCCGGAAAACAGCCAATGATCGAACACCAGTACTACCTGACGTACCATTTATCAGAACATCCGTACGACCGGAGTGGTTTTTCACCCCGACACGCCGGTGAGAGGTCGTACAGATGTTTGAAAATGACTGATCTCACCTATACGGTCATGAACAACGTGGCACCACCGCACGCACCACGAGCCGACGAGGCACCCAGCGCCGACCAGGGAGGACGGACGTGACCGAGGACCGGGCCAGCCGGCCGAAGAGCCCGCAGCAGATCACCGATGCGGGCCCGCCAGCCACCCGACGCCGCAGTGCCGCGCGCAGCCGAACGGGTCAGCCCGCCGTGCGCCCGGTCACCCCGGTGGTCAGCGCCTTCCCCGACCCGGCGACGGTCGACCTGACCGCCCGCCAGCGTCGCATCCTGGAATTCATCCGCACCTGGGTGGAGCGGTACGGCTACCCGCCGAGCGTCCGGGAGATCGGCGAGGCCGTCGGCCTGGTGTCGCCGTCCAGCGTCGCCTACCAGCTCAAGGAGCTGGAGAAGAAGGGCTTCCTGCGCCGCGACCCCAACCGGCCGCGCGCCGTGGACGTTCGCGCCCCCAGCGAGGCCATCGACGACGAGCTGTCCCGGGCACAACGACCGACCCCGGCGTACGTGCCGATGCTTGGCCGGATCGCCGCTGGTGGGCCGATCCTCGCCGAGCAGGCCGTGGAGGACATCTTCCCGCTGCCCCGCGAGTTGGTGGGCGAGGGCGAGGTCTTCATGCTCCAGGTCAAGGGCGACTCGATGCTCGACGCGGCGATCTGCGACGGCGACTGGGTGGTCGTTCGGCAGCAGCCGACCGCCGACTCGGGCGAGATCGTGGCCGCCATGCTCGACGGCGAGGCGACCGTCAAGACCTACCGGCGGCGCGACGGGCACGTCTGGCTGATGCCACAGAACCCAGCCTTCGACCCGATCCCCGGTGACGACGCCACCATCATGGGCCGAGTCGTGGCGGTGCTGCGCCGGATCTGACCGGTCGCTGGGTGGGTGAGTGCGACAGGCGCTCACCCACGTTCGTTCTCAGGGACGGATGAGAGCCCCGACGTCCGTCAGTAGCGGTCGCCCCGGTGGCCGCGACCGCCCCCGGGATACGGCCCGTACGGGTCGACGGGCGCATCGTCGTCACGCCGACGGCCGGGCCGCTGGCCCCGCTGGTCGGGCTCCTGCCCACCGCGCCGAGGCGGCTCGGCACGACCGGCGCCGGGCTGGCCGCCGTCACCGCCATAAACACCGCTGCCAGGACGACCGCCGGCACCCTGCGGACGACCGCCGCCACCGCCCTGGGGACGACCGACGCCACCGGCCGGGGGGCGAGGGGTGCCACTCGCTGGGGGACGACCGCCGCCACCGACTGGAGGGCGACCACCGCCACCAGCCGGCGGGCGAGCACCGCCACCAGCCGGAGGGCGACCACCGCCACCGGCTGGCGGGCGAGCACCGCCGTACACGCCGCCACCGACGCCGCCGTCCGGCCGTGCCGCACCGTAGCCACCGCCGGCGCCTGCTGGCCGGCCGCCGGCACCGCCGTACACGGCACCGCCTGCCGGTGCCGGACCACCGCGACCCGCGCCACCGCCGTAAGCCCCGCCGCCCGCGGGGGCGCCGCCACCGTAGACACCACCCTTACGGTCACCTGGTGCCGCGGAACCGTCGACGGCACGGCCTGCGCGCGTGCCGACCGGCCCGCCATCCGGGTCCGACGTCTCGGACGCGTCGGCCTCCGGCACCCGGCGGCGCGCCCGGACGATGCCGATGATGCCGGCGCCGACCAGCAGCAGACCGATCAACCCGACCGCGCCGACCATGTACATGATCTCGTCGAGGCCCAGCCCAGCGGTCCAGGATTTCGAAGCGGCCGCCTTCACGCCCTCGGCCGGAGCCAGTGGCACCGCGGTCGAACTGGACGGCGTATAGCTGAGGACGTCGAGGGTCTCCTCCTCGGTGAACCGGCCCGCGTCGGAGACGGTGACGAACGTCTTCCCGTCCGGGGTGTAGCTGATCGCCTCGCCGAACGGGTCGGCCAGCGCCGTAACCCGCGGTTTGCCGGTGGTGAGCGCGCCGACGATGTCACCGCCGCTCACGTCGAACTCGAAGGCATCCGCGTAGGTGCGCAGAACCACCCGGGAGCCGTCCGACGAACGGGCCGCACCGGTGATGGCGATCCGGCCGAACGTGTTGAGCGGGTTCTCCGTCTGCGTCTTCGGCAGCGCAATCTCGCCGACCTTATGCATCGGCACCGGGTCGGTGTCGCCGTTCTTCAAGGCCGCCGTCGGGGTGTAGATCTCGGCCTTGCCGCTTGTCACCTTCGTGATGATCAACGGTTTTCCGTCGTCGCCGATGAGCAACGCCTCGGCTTCGTGCGCTTTGGCCTCGGGGTAGGAGATCCGGTGCAGCGTCGGCTGCTTACCGCCGGTGACCGGCATCGACCAGAGCGCGACGCGCGTGCGGCGCTCCTTCGCGGTGGTGGCGTTACCGGTGTCGGCGATCCAGAGGGTGCCGCCATCCTTGGAGAGGGCCAGATCCTCGGTGTCGACCGGGCCCTGCCCCGGGTATCGCACCGGATCCTTCGAGATCTTGCACTTGCTGTCGAGGAAGAAGACCCGCTTGCGTGCCGCGTCCTGGGTGTCGTCGTTGATCACGATGTAGCCGCTCTTGGTCGCGACCAGACCCGACAGCTCCCGCAGCCGCTCGTCAACGATCGTGCACCGCTTCTGGCCAGCAGCGACGGAGGGGAGCACGGACGACCCGGCGGCGGGAGCCGCTGCGGCGACTCCGGCGAGCGCCACGGTTGCCCCGAACAGGCCGAGGGCAACCGTGACCGAGGAAACAACGCGGCGCATTCGGCCAGTGTCGCATGCCACGCGTTTCGGGTGGATGACGCCGTGGGCGCTCAGGATCGGCTGCCGGCCGCCTGCCCCTGCCGCTCGACGTCGAACGGCGCCAACTCCGCAGCCAGATCCGCGCCGACGCGGACGTGCAGCAGGGTGCCCTCCGGCAGGTGCGACGTGCTGAGCACCTCGCCGGTGCGGTGCACCCGGGCCACCAGGTCACCGCGGTCGTACGGGAGCACAGCCCGGACCTCGACGGCCGGCTGCGGCAGCCGGTCCTCGATTGCCGAGCGCAGGTCCTCGATGCCCATACCGGAGTACGCCGACACGAAGATCGCGTCCGGCCAGAGCCGCTTGAGCCGCAGCAGGGTGTCCTCGTCGGCCGCGTCGGTCTTGTTGACCACCAGCAGCTCGGGGAGCCGATCCGCGCTCACCTCGGCGAGCACCTCGTGCACCGCCCGGACCTGCTCCTCCGGATCCGGGTGGGTGCCGTCGACGACGTGCACCACCAGATCCGCCTCCGCGACCTCCTCCAGCGTCGAGCGGAACGCCTCGACGATCTGGTGCGGCAGGTGCCGGACGAAGCCGACCGTGTCGGAGAGGGTGTAGATCCGCCCGTCCGAGGCGGTGGTCTTACGGGTGGTCGGGTCCAGTGTCGCGAACAGCGCGTTCTCCACCAGCACGCCCGCGTCCGTCAGCCGGTTGAGCAGGCTGGACTTGCCGGCGTTGGTGTAGCCCGCGATGGCCACGGCAGGGATGGAGTTGCGGGTGCGTCGGGCACGCTTGGTGACGCGTACCGTCCGCATGTTCTTGATCTCGCGGCGCAGCCGGGAGATGCGGTGGCGGATGCGCCGCCGGTCGGTCTCCAGCTTGGTCTCACCGGGACCACGCACACCCACACCGCCGCCGGCGCCGCCGCCCCGACCGGAACCACCGGTCTGCCGGGAGAGCGTCTCACCCCAACCGCGCAGTCGGGGCAGCAGGTATTGGAGCTGGGCCAGCTCGACCTGCGCCTTACCTTCCTTGCTCTTGGCGTGCTGGGCGAAGATGTCGAGGATCAGCGCCGTCCGGTCGACAACCTTGACCTTGGTGCGCTGTTCCAGGTTGCGCAGCTGCGACGGCGACAGCTCGCCGTCGCAGATGACCGTGTCGGCGCCGGTGGAGAGCACCACCGCGCCGAGGTCGTCGACCTTGCCGCGGCCGATGTACGTCGCCGGGTCGGGTCGGGTGCGGCGCTGGATGAGCCCTTCGAGCACCTGCGAACCGGCCGTCTCGGCCAGCGCGGCAAGCTCGGTCAGCGAATTTTCCGCGTCGGCAATCGTGCCTTCGGTCCAGACGCCCACCAGGACGACCCGCTCCAGCCGCAGCTGGCGGTATTCCACCTCGGTGACGTCGGTGAGCTCGGTTGACAGGCCCGGGACGCGTCGGAGGGACTGCCGCTCCGACAGCTCCATCTCGCCGGTGGTGACGTCGTCGAGCTCGTCCTCGACGGGGACAAAGCTCTCCTGGTCTCGCAAGCGGTTCTCCTGTCCGTTTTGATAAGTAGAACGTAATCCTGACATGACACAACGCCGAACGCACCTGCTATATGCCCATGCTCAAGGTCGCCAAAAGTGGGGGCGAATGCTGGTCGGCTGCGACAACCCGGTAGAAATGCGGGCGGCGGCCGATCGGCCGCACAGCCGTGACGGAGGGATCCCGTGGCCATCACCCGACTGCCGAGCGCCGGATTTTCGATCACCATCCGGATCGCCGTAACCGCGGACGCCTCCTCGATCGGCCGGCTCACCACCTCTGTCGGTGAGGCCGGGGCGATCGTCACGGCGCTGGACGTGGTGGACTCGGATCCGACCCACGTGATCGTCGACCTGACCTGCGACACCGCCGACGCCAGCCACGCCGACCAGGTCGTCGACGCGCTGACCGCGCTGGACGGCGTGGACGTGCGGAAGGTGTCGGACCGGACGTTCCTCCTGCACCTGGGCGGCAAGATCGAGGTGACCTCGAAGGTCGCCCTGCGCAACCGCGACGAGCTGTCCCGGGCGTACACCCCGGGGGTTGCCCGGGTCTGCATGGCAATCGCCGAGAACCCGGCGGACGCCCGGCGACTGACCATCAAGCGCAACACCGTCGCGGTGGTCAGCGATGGTTCGGCGGTGCTCGGCCTGGGCAACCTGGGCCCGGCCGCGTCGCTGCCCGTGATGGAGGGCAAGGCGGCGCTGTTCAAGCGCTTCGGCGGGGTGGACGCCTGGCCGGTGGTGCTGGACACCCAGGACACCGACGAGATCGTGCAGATCGTGAAGGCGATCGCGCCGGCGTACGGCGGGATCAACCTGGAGGACATCGCCGCGCCGCGCTGCTTCGAGATCGAGGCCCGGCTGCGCGAGGCGCTGGACATCCCGGTCTTCCACGACGACCAGCACGGCACCGCGATCTGCGTGCTGGCCGCGCTGACCAACGCGCTGCGGGTGGTCGGCAAGCAGCTTGGGGACGTCCGGGTGGTCGTCTCCGGCGCCGGCGCGGCCGGCACCGCGATCATGAAGCTGCTGCTGCGCCAGGGCGTCGGCGACATCATCGCGTACGACCGGCAGGGCGCCCTGCACCGCGGGCTGACTGGGCTCAACTCGGCGTGGCAGTGGTTGGCGGATAACACCAACAAGGAGAACTACTCGGGCGATCTGCCGGGTGCGATCCGGGGCGCCGACGTGTTCATCGGTGTGAGCGCGCCGAACCTGCTCACCGGCGACGACATCGCCCAGATGGCCAAGGACTCGATCGTCTTCGCGCTCGCCAACCCGGACCCGGAGGTCGACCCGCGGGAGGCGCGCAAGCACGCCGCCGTGGTCGCCACCGGTCGCTCGGACCAGCCGAACCAGATCAACAACGTGCTCGCCTTCCCCGGGGTGTTCCGCGGCATGCTCGACGCGCACGCCGAGGAGTTCACCGAGGAGATGGCGATCGCGGCCGCCCGGGCCATCGCCGACGTCGTCGGCGAGGACAAGATCAACCCGACGGTGATCGTGCCGAGCGTCTTCGACTCCCGGGTCGCCCCCGCGGTCGCCGCCGCCGTCCGCGCCGCCGCGCACAACCCCAGCCCGCTGCCGGCCGCCGACCCCGGCCCCGCCGACCTCCCCGAGATCGCAGCCAACGCCAGCGCAACCCCCTAACGCCCTCCCCGCTCTCCCCCACCCCGTTGATCAAGAGGTTTACGTCAGGATCCCCGCCGATTCTGACGCGAATCTCTTGATCAACGGGGTGAGGGGCTAGGCGGGGGGTGGGAGAGTGGTGGGGTTGATCTCGCCCGTTGCTACCAGGACCGCGGGGCCGGACAGCCAGCAGGAGTTCTCTGTGACGGTGACCGTCAGGCGCCCGCCGGGCACGTCCACGGCGACCACTCCGGTGTCCCGACCGGCGTCGCGCAGGGCCACCGCGCCCACCGCGCAGGCACCCGTGCCGCAGGACAGGGTCTCGGCGCTGCCGCGCTCGTACACCCGCATCAGAGCGTGCCCGTCGGTGTCGTCGACCGGGTCACCCGCCACGATGAACTCCACGTTCACCCCGGTCGGAAAGACCGTCGGGTCGAAGCCCGGCGCGACGGTCAGATCCAGCCCGGACAACTCCACGCCGGCCGGCAGAACACAGACCAGATGCGGGTTGCCGACGTCCACGACGGCGCCGGGCAGGGTCAGCCCACCCAGGGTGGCGGTCGAGCTGTCGTACACCTGGGGTCGGCGCATCTCGACGGACACCGTGCCGCCCTCGACCAGCGCGCGCACGACGCCGGCCCGGGTGGCCACCGGCAGCGCCGCGCCGGCGGGCGTCGCCAGACCGGTGTCGAGCAGGTAGCGCACGAACACCCGGGCGCCGTTGCCGCACATCTCGGCGAACGAACCGTCGGCGTTCCAGTAGTCCATGAACCACTCGGCCTCGCCGGCCAGCCCGGCACCCTCCGGATGCTTGGCCGCGCGGACCACCCGCAGCACGCCGTCCGCACCGATGCCGCGCCGCCGGTCGCAGAGCGCCGCGACCAGCTCCGGGGTCAGATCGAGCTGACCGTCCGGGTCGGGAAGGAGGACGAAGTCGTTGCCGGTGCCGTGGCCCTTGGTGAACTCCACGCCCCCATCATCGCGTAGCGGACGGCACCAGGCGCAGGGCGGCCCCGATCAGGTCCGGTGCGGCCGAATCCAGCCAGTGGATCCGCGGGTCGCGCCGGAACCAGGACCGCTGCCTACGAACGAACCGCCGGGTGGCTCGGACCGTCTCGTCGTGCGCCTGCGCCTCGGTCAGCTCACCGGCGAGCAGGCGCAGCACCTGCTGGTAACCGAGCGCCCTGCTCGCCGTCCGCCCGTCGGGCAGCCCTCGCCCGACCAACTCGCGGGTCTCGGCCACCAGTCCGTCGGCCCACATCCGGTCGACCCGCAGCGCGATCCGCTCGTCCAGCAGCCCGGTGTCCAGGTCGACGCCGAGCTGCACCGACGGGTAGTACGGCGTGGGCTGCGGCAGCGACGCGGTGAACGGCGCACCGGTGAGCTCGATCACCTCCAGGGCCCGGACGATCCGCCGCCCGTTGCCGGGGAGGATGCCCTCGGCGGCGACCGGGTCGGCGGCGCGCAGTCGCGCGTACAGCGGCGCTGGGCCGACCTCGGCCAACTCCCGTTCCAGCCGCTCGCGCAGCACCGCGTCGGTGCCGGGAAACTCGAAGCGCTCCAGCACCGCCCGCACGTACAACCCGGACCCACCGACCAGCAGCGGCACCCGCCCCCGGGACAGGATGTCGTCCACCGCCGCGCGGGCCAGCCGCTGGTACTCCGCGACGCTCGCCGGCTCGGTGACCTCCCAGATGTCCAACAGGTGGTGCGGCACTCCGTCCCGCTCGGCGGGGGTCAGCTTGGCGGTCCCGATGTCCATGCCCCGGTAGAGCTGCATCGAGTCGGCGTTGACCACCTCCCCGTCGAGAGCGTGCGCCAACGCGATGCTCAGCGCCGACTTACCGGCGGCCGTCGGGCCGACCACCGCGACGACCGTGCCGGGCCCGCCGCTGGTCACACCCGCTCCCAGGACGCCACGAAGTAGGCGACGCCGTAGGGGGCCGAGTCGTGCAGCAGTTCGCCGCGCCACCCGCCGCCAGCCGACCGGGCCGCACTGGCGAGGACCTGCCACGGCGCGCGGCCGGCCGCCTTCAACTCCGCCGACAACACCGGGTCCAGGTCGAGCAGGCCGTCCAGGTCCGCCTCGGCCAGAGCCGTGGCGACCCGCTGGTCGTACGGGTGCGCGCGCGGGTCGTCGTACCCGGGGGCCTTCTCCCCCCGGCAGGCCGACCCGTCCCCGAGCACCAGCAACGCCACCCGGTCGCCCACGGCGTTGATCTCGTCAGCGAGCGCGGCCAGCTCGGCCGGGCCCGCGTCGGCGGCCACCTGCACGGCGGTCACCTGCGGTGCGACCGTCGGTGTCGCGGTCGCCGGCGCTCGCGGGTCGTGCCGGGCCAGCAACCACGCCCCGATGGTCAGGCTCAACGGCAGCACCGCACCGCGGTCGGGCTGGCCGGAGACCAACGGCACATCCAGGTCGACACCCCATGGTTGCAGGGAGCCCGTCGCCGGGTTGCGGATCGGGCCGGTCACCGGGCCGCTGCCGAGCAGCAGCAACGTGTCCGGTTCGGCGACGAACAACCGGCGTACGACGGTGTCGCACGCCGCCCGAAGGGCGTCCAGCTCCGGGGCCGTGGAGCCGGCCACCTCGGGCACGAGCAGGGGCGGATGCGGGCAGACAGCAGCGGCGACCAGTGGCACCTGATCACCGTAGCGGGAATCCTCGGAGCGTCTCCGCGCCGATCCGGTCATTCGGCCCCTAGGACACCGTATGGTCACGGTCGGCGATAGGCGCTCGACGCGGACCGGGTTGGACCTGTGACAATGCCGGAAGCAACTTGGCTGCGCCGTGGCGGCGACGGGGGATCCTTCCCTCGACGCCGGGAGAACGAGGATGGGCACATGAGCGACTGGACTGCCTTCGGACGGGTGGACGCGGACGGCACCGTGTACGTCAAGACCACCGAGGGCGAGCGGGTGGTCGGATCCTGGCAGGCGGGAGCACCGGAGGAGGGCCTCGCGCACTTCGCACGCCGCTTCGCCGACCTGGTGACCGAGGTGGACCTGACCGAAGCGCGTCTCAAGTCGGGTGCGGCGGATGCCGGGCACTCGCTGAGCACGATCCGGCGGATCCGCACCACGCTGCCCGAGGCCAACGTGGTCGGCGACATCGACGCGCTGGCCGCTCGCCTGGACAAGCTGGCCACCCTCGCCGAGGAGAAGGCCGGCGAAGCACGCGCGGCCCGGGACGCCGCTCGCGGCGAGGCGCTGGCCCGCAAGACCGCGCTGGTCGAGGAGGCCGAGAAGCTCGCCGCCGAATCCACCGGGTGGAAGACCGCCGGGGACCGGCTCAAGGAGATCCTCGACGAGTGGAAGACCATCCGTGGGGTCGACAAGAAGGCCGACGGTGAGCTGTGGAAGCGGTTCGCCGCCGCCCGGGACGGCTTCACCCGACGCCGAGGCGCCCACTTCGCCTCCCTGGACTCGCAGCGCAAGCAGGCGCAGACGGCCAAGGAAGAACTGGTCGCCGAAGCGGAGAAACTTCAGGAATCCACCGACTGGGCCGCCACCGCCAACCAGCTCAAGGACCTGATGACCCAGTGGAAGGCCGCGCCGCGCGCCTCCAAGGAGGCCGAGCAGAAGCTCTGGGAGCGATTCCGGGGCGCGCAGGACGCCTTCTTCAGCCGGCGCAGTGAGGTCTTCTCCGCACGGGACAACGAGCAGCGCGGCAACCTGGAGCGCAAGCAGGCCCTGCTCGCCGAGGCGGAGGCGTTGAACATCGACGCCGACCCGAAGGGCGCCCAGGCCAAGCTTCGGGAGATCCAGGCACAGTGGCACGAGGCCGGCCGGGTGCCCCGCGAGGCAGCCGCCGGGCTGGAGCGCCGGCTACGCGTCATCGACGACAAGGTCCGCGACGTGATGGACTCGGCGTGGCGCCGCACCACCAAGGAGGACAACCCGCTGCTCGCCCAGATGCGGGCGCAGGTTGCGGAAGCCGAGGAGCGGCTGGCCCGGGCGCAGAACGCCGGGGACGCGCGCCGGATCAAGGACGCCGAGCAGGCGCTCGCCGCGAAGCGGCAGTTCCTCCAGCTCGCCGAGCAGGCCGGCTGAGCTGACGTTCTCCAGGAGCCCCCGGTCCCTCACGGGACCGGGGGCTCCTGCACGTCCACGGCCCTGCACACGCGCCGACAGCGCGACAGGCCGCGCGAGGCCGCGCGGGACGGCGGCGGCGGGCGGCAGCAGCGACGGCGGGCGGCGATGGCGGCGAAGGTTGACGCATTGACTTGCGCTGATCAGAATGTGCTACGGAGCCAGGTAGGGCCACCGGTACGAGGGCGACGAAGGCGGAACACCGCTGTCGAGGGTCGCCGGTGAGCTTCCGCGAGTGACCACGTCCGCGTGACATGGGCCGTCGCGCACTGTCCGCGTACCCCTGAGGCGCCGTGACGTGCGGACGGGCCGACCGCCGGCGCCGTCACCGGACGGCGCCGGATCTCCGAAGTGGAGCTCGTATGATCCGTCCCACCGCTTTCGGCGGCGCGTTGACCGCGCTCGCCACCGTTGCGGCCGGCGTGTTCCTCGCCGCCGCCGTCAACAGCAGCCCGGCCGTGGCCGCTGGCACCGGTACCGGCTACCTGCACACCAACGGCAACCAGATCGTGGACAGCACGGGTGCCACGGTTCGGCTGACCGGCATCAACTGGTTCGGCATGGAGACCGACAACAAGACCTTCCACGGGCTGTGGTCGAGCAACCCGTGGCGGGGGCAGCTCGACACGATGGCCCGGTTGGGTTACAACACGTTGCGGGTGCCGTACTCGAATGACGCGCTGAAGCCGGGCGCGACCGCCACTGGGATCAACGACTTCGTCAACCCGGACCTGGTCGGGCTGTCGCCGCTGCAGATCCTGGACAAGGTGATCGACTACGCCGGCAGCAAGGGGATGCGGATCATCCTGGACCGGCACCGGCCGACGGCGGCCGGACAGTCGCCGCTCTGGTACACCTCGACGGTCTCCGAGGCGACCTGGATCAACGACTGGAAGATGCTCGCCCAGCGGTACGCGGGCAACCCCACGGTGATCGGCGCCGACCTGCACAACGAGCCGCACGCCGAGGGCACCAACCCGGCGGCCACCGGCGCGTGTTGGGGCTGCGGCGACACCACCCGGGACTGGCGGCTCGCCGCCGAGCGGGCCGGGAACGCCATCCTCGGTGTCCAGCCCAACTGGTTGATCTTCGTCGAGGGGGTGAGCTGCCCCAGCGGTGGCCTCTCCAACGTCTGGGACAACGACCCGAGCAACGACGAGGACTGCGGTTGGTGGGGCGGGAACCTGTCGAAGGCCGGCGAGTTCCCGGTACGGCTGAGCATGGCCAACCGGTTGGTCTACTCGCCGCACGAGTACGCCACCTCGGTCTACCGGCAGACCTGGTTCGACGCTCCGGACTACCCGGCGAACATGCCGGCCATCTGGGACAAGTACTTCGGTTACCTCTACAAGCAGAACATCGCCCCGATCATGATGGGCGAGTTCGGCAGCACCCTGGCCGACCCGAAGGACCGGGTGTGGCTGGAGAGGTTGATGGCGTACACCGGCACCGGGGTCAGCGGGATGTCCTTCACCTACTGGTCGTGGAACCCCAACTCGGGTGACACCGGGGGCATCGCGCTGGATGACTGGACCAACGTCAACACCACCAAGCAGGCGATCCTCCAGCCGTACCTGATCGCACCCTCCGGTGGCGGACCGACCGGCGGGCCCACTGGCGGACCAACTGGCGTACCGACCGGCGGACCGACCGGCGGACCGACGACCCCGCCCCCCGGCGCCTGCACCGCCAGCTACCGGCAGGTCAACGCCTGGCCGGGCGGCTTCCAGGGCGAGGTCACCGTGAAGAACACCGGGGCGGCTGCGGTGAACCCGTGGTCGGTCACCTGGAGTTGGCCGTCCGGGGTGACGCTGGGCAGTGGCTGGAACGCCACCGTCACCCAGTCCGGTACGACAGTCACCGCCGCCGCCCCGGGGCATGCCCCGGCACTGCCGGCGGGTGGGTCGATCACCGTCGGCTTCACCGCCAACGGCACCGCCAGCGCGCCGGGAACGCTGAAGCTCAACGGCGCCAGCTGCTGAGTTTCCGGGACGGCTGATGCTCACCGCATCGGCCGTCTGAGGCAGCCGCGGTCCGAGGAAGGGCCCCTTGTCCGAGGGGCCCTTCCGCAGATCAGTGAGTGGCGCAGCCCGCGGTGGGTGCGACCACGGCCGGCGGCGCGCCGATCGTCGGCAGACCCAGCAACACCCCGGGGGTACGCGGGGAGCGTCCCGCCTCGGCCGCGTCGCCGGCCCGGGTCCGTCGGTGTGCCACCGGCGCCCCGTCGGCGTTGAGGTGATGGGGCGCGGCGTACGTGATCGTGGTGTGCACGATGTCCCCGGGCCGGGTCTGGCTGGCCATCGACGCCGTGCCGGGCGCCTCGGTCGCGAAGTGCACCAGCCGACCGTCGCGGGCCCGACCGGACATCCGGCCGGTCCGCTCATCCTTGCGGCCCTCGCCGACCGCGACCAGCACCTCGACGGTCTCCCCCACCAGTCGCTTGTTCTCCGCCCAGGTGATCTCTTCGACGCAGGCGACCAGCCGCTCGTAGCGCTCCTGCACGACCTGCTTGGGCAGTTGGCCGTCCATCGTCGCGGCGGGGGTGCCGGGACGCTTCGAATACTGGAAGGTGAAGGCCGAGGAGAACCGCGCCTCGCGGACCACGTCCAGGGTGCGCTGGAAGTCGGCCTCGGTCTCGCCGGGGAACCCGACGATGATGTCGGTAGTGATCGCCGCGTCCGGCATCGCTGCCCGGACCTTCTCGATGATCCCCAGGTAGCGCTCGGAGCGGTAGGACCGGCGCATCGCCTTGAGCACGTCGTCGGAGCCGGACTGCAACGGCATGTGCAGCGAGTGGCAGACGTTCGGTGTCTCGGCCATCGCGGCGATCACGTCGTCGGTGAAGTCCTTCGGGTGCGGGCTGGTGAACCGGACCCGCTCCAGCCCGTCGATGTCACCGCAGGCGCGCAGCAGCTTGCCGAACGCGTACCGGTCGCCGAACTCGACGCCGTAGGAGTTGACGTTCTGCCCGAGCAGGGTCACCTCCAGCACGCCCTCGTCGACCAGCGCGCGCACCTCGGAGAGGATGTCGCCGGGGCGGCGGTCCTTCTCCTTGCCGCGCAGCGCGGGCACGATGCAGAACGTGCAGGTGTTGTTGCAGCCCACCGAGATCGACACCCAGCCGGCGTACGTGGACTCGCGGCGGGTGGGCAGTGTGGAGGGGAAGACGTCGAGGGACTCGAGGATCTCCACCTCGGCGGCGGCGTTGTGCCGGGCCCGCTCCAGCAGCACCGGCAGCGCACCGATGTTGTGGGTGCCGAAGACCACGTCCACCCAGGGCGCCTTGCGGACGATCTCACCCCGGTCCTTCTGGGCCAGGCAGCCACCGACCGCGATCTGCATCCCGGGGTGCTTGTCCTTGACTGGGCGCAGGCGACCGAGGTTGCCGTAGAGCCGGTTGTCCGCATTTTCCCGCACCGCGCAGGTGTTGAAGACGACGATGTCCGGGGTGTCGTCGGCCGGCACCGCGCGCACGTAGCCGGCCTGTTCGAGCAGACCGGAGATGCGCTCAGAATCGTGCACGTTCATCTGGCAGCCGTACGTCACGACGTTGTAGGTCCTAGCCACCCTCTTGGTGCCCCTTCCCCTCGGGCTACCAGGGTAGCGGCCCGTTTGGCGACCCCAAGCCACCGGCATTGACCCGGCGACCCATGGCGGGCGTCCAGGACGGGAAGTACGCTGCACAACAAGAATGTGTTCTGGGCGATTTCAGGGGCTTTGCACTCGGCGCCGACGATGCGCGGCTCCGTTCACGGGGAGCACATGACGACCCGCCGGCGGCCAACCGTGACGCGACAAGATGCGGCACAGCGCACGTCGGTACAGCCGCCGGCGCCGCGGGTGGCAGCCCGGGTGCCGAGAGAGGAGGAGCGCACATGTGTCGGAGCATCAAGACGCTGCGTGAACCGTTCACCCCGCAGGTGACCGACGCGGACGTCGAGGCGGCCGCGTTGCAGTACGTCCGGAAGATCTCCGGCTTCCGGGCGCCCGCCGCGCACAACGCCGCCGCGTTCGACGCCGCGGTGGCCGCCGTGGCCGAAGCGACGCGCGACCTGCTCGATCAACTGGTGGTACGGGGTGCCGGATCGGGCACCCCGGACCGGCAGGCCGCCGCCGCGTCCAGCTGATCGCCAGCAGGGCGCGACTCGCCAGCCCGGCACCGGCCGGGGCCTGACCCGTGCGGGGTCAGGCCGCGGCGAGCGCCGGTGCGATCGTGTCGGGCGCCCAACGCGAGCGGTGGCACTGCGACCAGCCCCGACAACCCGGGTCACCCAGGGTGCAGAGCCGCCGCCTGCTGAGCACCTCACCGTCGTCGGTGTCCCGCACGTCGAAGTGCACCGGACGGACCGTGCCGTCCGGGGCGACGAGCAGGTGCCGGCCCGCGTCGAGCGTGTCGTCGCGCAACAGGCAGTTGCGGCCCAGCAGTCGAGCGAGCGCGGCGATGCTCGCGTGCTCGGGGAGCCGCTCGGGCACCCCGTAGCAGTCCACGACCGTCGAGAACTCGCCCGGCGCCTGCCAGACGTCACACACCACCGCGTACGCCGGCAACCGAGCCGGGTCGGCCACCGCCAGCGGCATCACCACCCGGCCAAGCGCCTCGGCCAGCGCCGGGTAGACCTCCACGGGTTGAGCCCCGTCGATTCTCCAGTTCCACAGCTCGGTCATTCCGCCTCCTCGCTGCGTTCGTCCCACCGGCCTCCGGATCGGGCCTTACACACGATGGTGGGGGGCATTTGACCCCAGCCGGGGGCAAGTTACCGGTCTGTGACCATTCCGGGCAAAATTTCCCTGAGCAGCGTTGCTCGGAGTAGCGGGAAGGTGACAGTTTATCGACTATGGTGCGCCAACCGCACCACGCCGCCGCGTGTCCCCGCGCACACCACCGGCCCTCCGGCCGGGGGTCGCAGGGCGGTCAGCGCAACACCACCAGATGCTCGCCGCGGGGCAGCAACTCACCCACCACGGGCGCGCCGGGCACCTCGCCGGCGACCAGCAGACCGCCGGAGGTCTGCGCGTCGGCCAGCAGCAACCGCTCGTCCTCCCCCACGGCACCGAAATCGGTCCACGGCGTGATCCACTCCAGGTTGCGCCGGCTGCCGCCGCTGACGTACCCGTCGCGCAGCGCCTCTCGCGCACCGGCCAGGTACGGCACCCGGGCCGTGTCGATGGCCACGGTGAGCTGGCTGGCCCGGGCCAGCTTCGAGGCGTGCCCGAGCAACCCGAACCCGGTCACGTCGGTGCCACAGCGGATGCCGGCGGCGACCGCCGCGCGAGCGGCATCCCGGTTGAGGGCACTCATCGTGGCCACCGCCTCCGGGAAGCTCTCACCGGTGGCCTTGTGCCGGGTGTTCAGCACCCCCACACCGAGCGGCTTCGTCAGCGACAACGGCACCCCGGCCCGCCCGGCGTCGAGGGTGATCAACTCTTCCGGGCGGACCGTGCCGGTGACCGCAAGGCCGTACTTCGGGCCGTCGTCGTCCACGCTGTGCCCGCCGGCCAGATGACAACCGGCCTCCCGAGCCACCTCCTGGCCGCCACGTAGAACCTCACCGGCCAACTCCATCGGCAGCACGTCGCGCGGCCAGCAGAGCAGGTTGAGCGCGATCAACGGGGTGCCGCCCATCGCGTACACGTCGGAGAGCGCGTTGGCCGCGGCGATCCGACCCCAGTCGTACGCGTCGTCGACCACCGGCGTGAAGAAGTCGGCGGTGCTGACCAGGCCGGTCCGCTCATCCAGGCGTACCACCGCCGCGTCGTCGCCGTGATCCAACCCGACCAGCAGCTCCGCGGTGCCGGTGGCCGGACCGAGACCCGCCACCATGATTTCCAACTCCCCCGGAGGGATCTTGCAGGCGCAGCCACCGCCGCGGGCGTAACGGGTCAGGCGTACAGGTTCGGTCATCCACCCATGATCTCGACAACACACCACGATCACCACCGTCCCGGCTCGAACAGTGACCGGAATCGGACGCCCGGGCGACGATCGGGGCCGGTGTTATCGCTCCGTGACCCGCCGAGTTGCATCCCGCCACATCACGCCGCCTACAGTGGCCGCACCGGGGGTCAACCGACCCCGATCCGGGAGATGACAGGGGACGGTGGACGACGTGACGACGGGCGAACCGCTCATCGTGCTGGACGCGGTCAACAAGTGGTTCGGGCCGCTGCACGTGCTGGACGACGTCTCGCTGTCGGTAGGTCGGGGCGAGGTGGTCGTGGTCATCGGCCCGTCCGGCTCCGGCAAATCGACGCTGTGCCGCGCCATCAACCGACTGGAACCGATCAACTCGGGCACCATCACCTTCGACGGCCAGCCGCTGCCCGCCGAGGGCAAGCCCCTCGCGAAGCTGCGCAGCGAGGTGGGCATGGTCTTCCAGTCCTTCAACCTCTTCGCACACAAGACCATCCTCGAGAACGTCACCCTCGGCCCGATCAAGGTCCGCAAGGAGAAGCCGGCTGCTGCCCGCGAGCGCGGCCTGGCCCTGCTGGACCGGGTCGGCATCGCCAACCAGGCGGACAAGTTCCCCGCCCAGCTTTCCGGCGGTCAGCAGCAGCGGGTGGCCATCGCCCGGGCGCTGGCCATGCAGCCCAAGGCGATGCTCTTCGACGAGCCCACCAGCGCGCTGGACCCGGAGATGGTCGGCGAGGTGCTCGACGTGATGACCTCGCTGGCCAGCGACGGCATGACGATGGTCGTGGTCACCCACGAGATGGGCTTCGCCCGACACGCCGCGAACCGGGTCATCTTCATGGCCGACGGGCAACTGGTCGAGGATGCCCCGCCAGCGGAGTTCTTCGCGAACCCGCGCAGCGAGCGGGCCCGAGACTTCCTCTCCAAGATCCTCACGCACTAGGCGTCCGTAGTGGAGCGCGCCGCACTCGGTGGGCTCCGTCGAAGAAGGAGAAGAGTATGCGTATCAAGCGCGTTGCGGCAGTCGCCGCGGTCGCCGCTCTGGCGCTCGGCCTCACCGCCTGTGGTGGCGACGACGGCGGGGAGGGCACCGGCGCGGGCAGCAAGTCCTTCGCCGCCGGCAGCACCATGGAGAAGCTGAACAAGGCCCAGAAGATCAAGGTCGGCACCAAGTTCGACCAGCCAGGCTTCGGCCTGAAGGGCCTGTCCGGCAAGCCGGAGGGCTTCGACGTTGAGGTCGCCAAGATCATCGTCAAGGAGCTGGGCATCCCCGAGGACAAGATCGAGTGGGTGGAGGCCCCCTCGAAGGTCCGCGAGGACGTGATCGTCAACGGCACGGTCGACCTGGTCGCCGCGACCTACACGATCAACGACAAGCGCAAGGAGCGGATCGCCTTCGCAGGCCCGTACTACGAGGCCGGCCAGAACATCATGGTCAAGAAGGACGACACCACCATCACCGGTCCGGACTCGTTCAAGGACGGCACCAAGAAGGTCTGCTCGGTCACCGGCTCGACGCCGTTCGAGGAGATCAAGAAGTACGTCAAGGACGTCGCCACCCAGCTGGTGCCCTTCGACACCTACGACAAGTGCCGGGACGCCCTCAAGAGTGGCCAGGTCGACGCCGTGACCACGGACAACGTGATCCTGCTCGGCTACATCGCCAAGGACGAGGCCTCCTTCAAGCTGGCCGGCAGCAACTTCACCAAGGAGCCGTACGGCATCGGGGTGAAGAAGGAGGACGCCGACTTCCGCAGTTTCATCAACGACACGCTGGACAAGGCGGTCGCCGACGGCAGCTGGAAGAAGGCCTGGGACGACACCGCCGGCAAGTTCGGCGCGGAACTGGGCGCGGCGCCCACCATCAACCGCTACTGATCCTTCGTCCTGGAGGGTGGGGAGGAACACCGACCCGTGAACGTGCTCATCGACAAGTTCGACGTCTTTGCGGGTGGTTTCTGGCTCACCCTCCAGATCTGCCTACTTGCCGCGATCGGCGCCCTGATCCTGGGCGCCGTCGTGGCGGTGCTCCGCATCTCGCCGGTGCCGCCGCTGCGCGCACTCGGCACCGGTTACGTGAACGTCTTCCGCAACATGCCGCTGACCGTGGTGATGTTCTTCGCCGCGTTCGGTCTGCCGGCGCTCGGCTCCAACGCGGACTTCCTCCGCATCCCGGTGATCGACTCGTTGTTCACCCGACTCGGCACGGATCTGCCGTACTTCCGGTTCGCGCTGATCGCCCTGGTGCTCTACACCGCCGCGTTCGTCTGCGAGGCGCTGCGATCCGGAGTGAATGCGGTGTCCGCCGGCCAGGCCGAGGCCGCGCGGTCGCTGGGTCTGACCTTCGGACAGAACCTGCGCTACGTGGTGCTGCCGCAGTCGTGGAAGGCCTCGATCGTGCCGCTCGGCTCGGTGATCATCGCAATGATCAAGAACTCGGCGCTGGTCGGCTTCTTCGGGGTGGTCGGTGACCTGTCACAGACCGCCGACCAGCTCACCTCGGCGGAGGGCTACGCCTTCGTCCCGGTCGCCATCGGCATTTCGATCGGCTACCTGATCATGACAGTGCCGCTCGGTGCCCTGCTGGACCGGATCGAGAAGCGACAGGCGGTGGCCCGATGAGTCAGCAGACCAGCGTCCTCTACGACGTACCCGGGCCGCGTCAGCGGCGGATCACGCTGATCAGCAGCGTTGTCGCCGGTCTCGTCCTGCTCGTCGGGGCGTACTTCCTGATCTACCGGCCCCTGGACGAGAATGGCCAGTTCTCGATGGAGCTGTGGGGGCCGTTGATCGACCCCTCCAACGAGAACTTCTCCCAGGTGTGGGATCGCATCGGCCTGGGCTTCAAGAACACCATGATCGCGGCGGCTCTGGCCGTCGTCTCCTCGCTGGCGATCGGCACGCTGCTCGCCGTGCTGCGGATCCAGCTCAAGAGCCTGATCCGACGGCGGTTCACCGGTGCGGCGACGCCGGTGGCGTATCTGCTGCGCGGGCTGAGCGCGCTGCTGTCGGCGATCACTCGAGTGTGCGTCGAGGTCTTCCGCGGCCTGCCCGTCGTGATCACCATCTTCTTCGTGGCCCGCGGCTTCCCCGAGTTCGGCCTCTACCTCGACAACCTCTGGTATCTGGTCATCGGCCTCACCATCTACAACTCGGTGGTGATCGGCGAGATCCTCCGCTCCGGCATGGAGGGGCTGCCGGGCGGCCAGGCGGAGGCCGCCTCCGCCATCGGGCTCTCCCCGGCACAGACCACCCGGATGATCCTGCTGCCGCAGGCCTTCCGGATCATGCTGCCGGCACTGATCAGCCAGCTGGTCGTGGTGCTCAAGGACACCTCGCTGGGTTTCATCATCAGCTACGAGGAGACCCTGAACATCGGCAAGCAGGTCATCGGCGCACTGGGCAACCCGATCCAGGTCTACGTCGTGATCGCCGTGCTCTTCATCGTGGTGAACTACTCGCTGTCTAAGCTCGCCCAGTACGTGCAGCGGCGGCTCGCCACGGGCCGCAAGACCGCGGGCACCCCGGCACAGAATCCGCCGCCCGCAGCACTGATGTCCCAGGCCGAGGGCGCCGGCGGGGGCTTCTGACGCTCAGCTCGCAAGGAGAAGGGCCAGCCCGGTGTCCGGGCTGGCCCTTCCGCTGTTCTGACTAACGGGCGATCTCGGTGACGCGGGACTCGCGGACCACGGTGACCCGGATCTGACCCGGATAGGTCAGCTCCTCCTCGATCTGCTTGGCCACGTCCCGGGCCAGCACCGCCGCCCCGATGTCGTCCACGTCGTCCGGCTTGACCATCACCCGGATCTCCCGACCGGCCTGCATGGCGAAGACCTTGTCCACGCCGAGCTTGCTGGCGGCGATCTCCTCGATCCGCTCCAGGCGCTTGACGTACGCCTCAAGGCTCTCCCGACGCGCGCCCGGCCGACCGCCGGAGCAGGCGTCGGAGGCCTGGGTGAGCACGGCCTCGATGGTCTGCGGCGGCACCTCGTTGTGGTGCGCCTCGATCGCGTGCACCACGTCCTCGTGCTCGCCGTACTTGCGGGCCAGGTCCGCGCCGATGATGGCGTGGCTGCCCTCCACCTCGTGGGTGAGCGCCTTGCCGATGTCGTGCAGGAACGCCGACCGCTTGATGATGGGCACGTCCAGCCGCAGCTCGGCGGCCATGATGCCGGCGATGTGCGCGGTCTCGACCAGGTGCTTGAGCACGTTCTGCCCGTACGAGGTGCGGTAGCGCAGGCGGCCGAGCAGGGTCACCAGCTCCGGGTGGATCTCGGTGATGCCGACCTCGACCAGAGCGTCCTCGGCGGCGCGGAGGCAGAGCTCCTCCACCTCCTGCCGGGCCAGGTCGTAGACCTCCTCGATCCGGTGCGGGTGGATCCGCCCGTCCAGGACCAGCTTCTCCAGGGTCAGCCGGCCCACCTCACGGCGGACCGGGTCGAAGCAGGAGAGCAGCACCGCCTCGGGGGTGTCGTCAATGATCAGGTTGACGCCCGTCACCGACTCGAAGGCGCGGATGTTGCGACCCTCCCGGCCGATGATCCGCCCCTTCATCTCGTCGCCGGGCAGGTGCAGGACGCTGACCACGCTCTCTGCGGTCTGCTCGCTGGCGACCCGCTGGATCGCGTCCACCACGATGTGTCGTGCCCGCTGCTCGGCGGTGCTGCGCGCGTCGGACTCGATGTCGCGCACCAGCAGCGCCGCCTCCCGCTTGGCGGACGTCTCGATCGCCTCGATCAACTCCAGCCTCGCCGCGTCGGCGGTGAGCCCGGCGACCCGCTCCAACTCCCGGCGACGCAGCTCCTCCGACTCGGTGAGCTCGGCCTCCCGCTGGGCGAGCGCGGACTCCCGGGCCGCGAGAGCCGCACGTGCCTCGGTGAGCTGCCGCTCCCGCTCGGCGAACCGCTCCACCTCCTCGGTGTGCATCCGCTCCCGCTCGTCCATCCGGGCCGCCCGACGCTCCACCTCCGCAGCCTGCTCCCGGGTGGTGGCGGCGAGCACCGCGACCTCCCGCTCGCCGCTGCGCCGGGCCGTCATCCGCAACTGCTCAGCGTCCGCCTCGGCCTGGTTGTGGGCCCGCTCCAGGACGGTGTCCGCCTCGGCGCGGGCGTCGTCGAGCACCCGGCGCGCCTCGGCGCGGGCGGCCTTCGCCTCGGCCTTCGCCGCCGCCGCCTCGGTACGGGCTGCCGCCGCCGCGGACTTCGCCACGTCGATCGTGCTGTTCGCCTCGTCGGCCGCGTTGCGAAGGGCGGCCAGGGACTGCTCCTGACGGTCCTTCTCGGCGATGAAGGCGGGATCCTCCGGAGCCGGCGCGGCGCCCACCCGGCGCAGCGTCCGGATGCCGACCAGCACGGCCCCGATCACCACCACGGCGAGGACGAGGACGGCCGCGAGGAGCACGACGTCGAAGGCGTTCATGCCGGGACCCCGTCGGGTCTACCGGTGAACCTGTGCCGCCGCCCCGCCATGGCCGCCTCCCCTAACGTCGAGACCGCAGCGACCGTGCCGAGGGCACACTCCTGCGGCTGTGGACGCCCGACCGGAGCGGCTGGCCTTGGGTAGCTCTCTCCGCCGGCGGTGCCCGCAGGCAGCGTCGGCGACCGGGTGCAGTTGTCGCGGCGTTCCGGACCGGCCTGTCCGGATCTGCCGCCAAAGGCCGGGAGTCGGCCAAAGTGATGCTGTTCTGTTACGAGATCTATGTTGTGCGCTTAGCCTGCGCTGGTCGGGCAATGTGAGCCTGTATGGCGAGGCTAGGTCGCCGGGGGTGCTCTGGTCAAGGACTCATGATCAAACCCCCCGAACGGAGCGAAGTTGAACAGTCACCCAATGCTGATGCCGTGCCGGACACCGGTGGACAAAGACGGCGAGCTGACGGCCCGGATCAGGATGTCGTACCTGTTCAGCGACGACGACACCATCCGCAGAGCCGACTTTGTGACAACCACGACCCCAGCGCCCACGAACGTGCCCCACCCAGCGCCCGCACCCCCACCCACACCCGCAGCGGGGCCGCTCACCCCGGCGAACGGTTGTCGCGGTCCAACTCGCCCTCGGCGTCGGCGAGCGCGTCGGCGTCTATCTGCTCCGCGAACTCGGCGGCCTCGGCGCTCTGCGCGGCCAGCGCGTCCTTCACGGCCCGGATCGCCACGCCGGGTGGATAACCCTTGCGGGCCAGCATGCCCACCAGCCGCCGGAAGATCGCGTCAGGCTCACCTCGGGCAGTGCGGAGTTTGCGCTCCACGAGGCCACGGGCGGTGTCCGCCTCGGTCTCTTCGTCCAGCTCACCCAGTGCCTCGGTGGCAACCTCGCCATCCACGCCCTTGCGGCGCAGCTCGTTGGCGAGCGCCCGGCGAGCCAGGCCACGCCCCGCGTGCCGGCTGGACACCCAGGCCCGGGCGAACGCCGCGTCGTCGATGATGCCGACCTCGTCATACCGGTCGAGCACCTCGGCCGACACCTCCTCGGAGATGCCCCGTTTGGCCAATGCCCCGGCCAGCTCGGCCCGGGTGCGTGGCCGGACGGCGAGCTGGCGCAGGCAGATCTCGCGGGCGACCTCCGACTCATCACGAGGCGGTGCCGGGGACTCGACGGCGTCGGCCTCCGCGGACCGACCCCGGCTGCCCCGCCGAGGGCGAGGCGGCTCGTTGGCGTCGCCCGTACGGGGCGGACTGGCATCCCAGCCTCGCCCCGTACGAGCGCGTCGTCCTGCCATGGGTCAGCGACCGGTCAGAAGTCGACCGGCGGCAGCTCCGGGCCACCGGCGGCGTCACTCGCGCCGACCCCGACGCCGAGCTTCTCCAGGATCTTCTTCTCGATCTCGGCGGCCACGTCCGGGTTTTCCTTCAGGAACTCCCGGGCCTTCTCCTTGCCCTGGCCGAGCTGGTCACCGTCGTACGTGTACCAGGCGCCGGACTTGCGGATGATCGCCTGCTCCACGCCGACGTCGATCAGCGAGCCCTCACGCGAGATGCCCTTGCCGTACATGATGTCGAACTCGGCCTGCTTGAACGGCGCGGCGACCTTGTTCTTCACGACCTTGACCCGGGTGCGGTTACCGACCACGTCGGTGCCGTCCTTGAGGCTCTCGATGCGTCGCACGTCGAGCCGGACCGAGGCGTAGAACTTCAGCGCCCGACCACCGGTCGTGGTCTCCGGGCTGCCGAACATGACGCCGATCTTTTCCCGCAGCTGGTTGATGAAGATCGCCGTGGTGCCGGTGTTGCTGAGCACACCGGTGATCTTCCGGAGGGCCTGGCTCATCAGCCGGGCCTGGAGGCCCACGTGGCTGTCGCCCATCTCGCCCTCGATCTCGGCGCGCGGCACCAGGGCCGCCACCGAGTCGATCACGATGATGTCCAGAGCGCCGGAGCGGATCAGCATGTCCGCGATCTCCAGCGCCTGCTCGCCGGTGTCCGGCTGCGAGACCAGCATCGCGTCGGTGTCGACGCCGAGGGCCTTCGCGTACTCCGGGTCGAGCGCGTGCTCGGCGTCGATGAAGGCGGCGATGCCGCCGTTGCGCTGGGCGTTGGCCACCGCGTGCAGTGCCACCGTGGTCTTACCGCTGGACTCGGGACCGTAGATCTCGACCACCCGGCCGCGCGGCAGCCCGCCAATGCCCAGCGCCACGTCAAGGGCGATGGAGCCGGTCGGAATGATGGCGGTCTGGATGACCGGCCGGTCACCCAGTCGCATCACCGAGCCCTTGCCGAATTGCTTGTCAATCTGAGCGAGAGCAAGGTCGAGTGCCTTCTCCCGGTCAGGCCCTGCTGCCATGGTTGCCACCCCTGCCTTCGCCGGCGTCTTTGCTGAGCTTCGCGTCACGCGGACACGCTAGGCGCTGGGTCCGACAGAAAACCAGCCGACGGGCCGCGAGCTGTGGACGAGCACCCCGCTGTGGACAATAGCCGAACAGGTGTACGACTCGGCAAGCGACACGCGGAAGCGACGAAAAGGCTGCTCAGCGTAGTCGAGCGGGCACCCGGTCGGGGTACGCGGCACAGACCGCCCGCCACACCACATGCGTCTGCTCCCCCGACGCCAGTGCCTGCTCGATGGTCCGTCCGCCCAGCTGCGACAGCACCTGATCGCGGGCGATGCTGGCCGCGTAGCCGGGCCCGAACGCCTCGTCCAGGCGCGTCCAGAAATCGGTCAGCCGCACAGTGATCAGCCCTCCTCGTCCGGTGCCCCGGTCGGCACCGGGCGCAACGCTAGCGCCACCAGGGGCACCGCCGCGACCGCCGCGAGCAGGGTGAGCACGGGATAACCGGCGAACTGCATGACAAACCCGCTGACCATGGCGGCACCGGTCCCGGCCAGTCCCATGATCAGGTCGGACAGCCCCTGGACGCTCGGCCGCACACCGGCCGGCACCGACTCGGACAGCAGTGTCGAGCCGGCCACCATCGTCCCCGACCAACCCAGCCCGAGCAGGACCAGACCCACCGAGAGCCGGGGTGTGTGGTGCCCGGCGGTGCCGGCGACCGCGCAGGCGGCCAGCAGCAGCCCGACCCCACCGAGGATCACCGCCCGCCGACCGAGGCGGTCGGTGAGCCAACCGACCACCGGCGAGAACGCGTACATGCCGGCGATGTGCAGGCTCAGCACGATGCCGACCAGCCGCAGCACGTCGGCGTCGGCGTGCGACTCACCGAGCCGGACCGGGGTCATCGCCATCACCGCCACCATCACCAGGTGACCCACGGCCACGGCGGCGATGCCGAGTCGAGCGGCGGGCTGTCCGCGTACCACAGACCAGGCCGCACGCATCCCGGCGCCGCGCGGCGCGCGCACCTCGACCGGCGCGGCTGCCGGCACCGCACCACCAACGGCCGGGCCACCGCCCGCCGGCGCCTCGGCCGCCACGGCGGTCGACGTCGTATCGGCGGCCGGCGGCAGGTTGGCAACGGGCGCCCCGGCCGCCGCGAGCCGCCGCGCGGTGAGCAGCGGGTCGGGCCGGAGCAACCCCAGGAGTACGACGGCAGCCAGCACGAACGCCACCGCGCTGAACGCGAACGGACCGGCCAGCGGAGGCAGCCCCCAGCCGGTGGTGACCCGGTCGGCCAACGCGGCGAAGTTCGGCGCGGCCACCGCACCGATGGTGGTGGCCCAGACGATCAGGGAGAGCTGCCGCCCTCGTCGGGCCGGCTCGGCGAGGTCCACCGCCGTGTAGCGGGCCTGCAGGTTCGCGGCGGTGCCCCCGCCGAAGAGCAGCATGCCGAGGAAGAGCAGCGGCACCCAGCGGGTGGCCGCGGCCAGCACCACCAGCACGCCGCCGACGGCGCCGACCGCGTACGCCAGCACCAGGCCCGGCCGGCGACCGTGCCGCGCCATGATCCAGGTGACCGGGACGGCGAGCAGCGCCGCACCGACCACCCCGGCACTCTGCGCGACACCGGCCGCCGCGGTGCCGGCGATGCGTGCCGCGAGCAGCGCACCCACGGCGATGCCGATGGTCACGCCGACGCCACCGATGATCTGGGTGGTGAAGAGCAGCCGCAGGGTACGCCGCTGGATCGCCGTGACATCGGGGCTGGCTGCCGTGCGCGGCGCGGTCAGGTCGGTGGCCATCGGCGCTCCTGTCCAAAGGGGTGGCCCCATCCTCGCGCACCCGCGCCGACCAGCGAAGACCGGTTTTGCCGTCAACCGATCCGTTGCCCGTTTCTCGGGCCTCGCCGCCGCGGCTTCCACCTCATCGGGCTGGGTCGGCCACGCGGTCTCTTCCTCATACCCAGCCGTGACTGGCCGCCTGCACGCCGGCCTGGAATCGGCTGGCGGCGCCCAGCCGCTCGGTCAGGGACGTCATCATGCGCTGCACACTGCGCAGGGAGATCGCGAGCTTGCGCGCCGCCGACTCGTCGGTGTGCCCGGCGGCGAGCAGCCGCAGCAGCTCGCGTTCCTGCCGGGTGAGACCCTGCGCGTCGGCCGTCACCTGGCCGTCGAACGGGGTTGCGGTCTGCCACACCTGCTCGAAGAGGGCGATCAGCCCGGCGACGATCCCGTGGCTGTGCAGTTCCAGTGCACCTCGCCGCGGGTTGGTCGGATCGATGGGCACGAGTGCGATGCCCCGATCAACGATGACCAGGCGCATCGGCAGCGTCGGCGTGGTGCGTGACTGCCCTCCGAGCCCCGCCAACCAGCGGGCGTGCGCGAGGGTGCCGGGGTCGTTGCGGAAGCTGTCCTGATACACGTTGCGGATCTGGACACCGCGTTGCAACGCCTGCTGGTCAAGCGGCGCCTCGGCCTCCAAGGTGTCCGGGCTCTGCGCGCCGCCGGTGTTGAAGGAGAGGCATTCGGCGCGTGCGGTGTGGGCCAACTCGGCCAGCCGGTCTCGTACGCTGTCGATTCCTTCGAGCACCCGGCCTTCCGCCCCCTGGTGGTAGTCGTCGTGGGCGGCCGCGATGGCGGCGATGGCGGCCTTGGTCGCCTCGACGTGTTTCTGCCGGACCGCGACCTCCGCCTCCACCTTGGTCAGAAGCGCCGTCAGCCCGGCCTGCGGGCGCACCGGTCGAGCGTGATCACCCTCCGGGTCGAGCCGGATGAGCGCGAGGTCGGCCAGCACGTCCAGTGCCGCATGCACCTCCCCGGGCTCCACACCGAGGTGAGCAGAGAGCCCGGCGATGTTCAGATCAGGACGCTGCAACATGGCGCGGTAGACACTCTCGTGCTGCGCGGACAACCCGAGCAAATCGAACATAGCCCCTCCCCGAGTAGGACCAACGCCCGCCATTCTGCCGGGCACTGATCGTTTTCGTGGACCCGGCCGAGCAACTGGCGTGGTCCCGCCGGGCGGGGTCACGCCAGGCCGCGCCCGGTGACAAGGCGGGGTGGAATCGCGATGCTTAATTCACGGCGGAAACATCGACCACAGAGCGTCTAGATCCAAACCGACAGCGGAATGCCATACACAGAGAGAAGTTGATCGCATGTTCCGGTTCATCAATTCCAATTACCGTCTTGCGGCGTTCGCTCTCCTCGTCGTCGGTCTGGCAATCATCCTGAGCACGGGGCCGGGCGCGACGGTGGCACTCGCCGACGGCTTCGGATGGGGCAGCCCTCCGCAGGAAACGTCACCTGTCCAACTTGTGGCCGATGGGTTTGGCTGGGGTGCACCAGCACCGGTCAATCCAGCCGGAATGCTCTGATGATCGCGACGTACATCCGCATCGCCCCGCTCACCTCGACGACAGCCATCGGCCCTGCGGAACTGCGAGATCTGCTCCACGTGCACGCCCTGGCCGGAAGTGGCGTAGAGCACCTACGAGTCCGCGCCGGCCCAGACAGCGCCGACATCCTGGCGTTTGTCGACACCGACGACCCGACGGAGGCCGCCGACACCTTGCGTCACGTTGTCGACAAGACGATCGCCAGCACTGCCCTGCTCTACTCGTGGCGAATCATCTGACCCACAGCACGATTTTCCCTAATTTCTCGACGCTCCTGTCACCGATCACGACTCGGTGGCCGAACAAACTTGCCTGAAAATAGGACAGAAACCGAAAGGAACACCATGCAAAGAAGTGCTATTCGCCGTCTGACCACCATGGCGCTCGGTGTGGCACTCGCCGCCGGCGCCGGCCTCTCCGGGGGTGTCGCCACCGTGCTGGCAAGCACTCCCGAGGCCGCCTTCGCCGCATCGAGCGTGGGCGGGTCGATCAGTCCGACCGAGGTGCTCAGTCGCGCCCGGTACTGGTACGACAATCGCGGAAGCATCAATTACAGCCAGAGCGGCTACTTTCCCGACGAGAACGGCAAGAACTACCGCAGGGACTGCTCGGGGTTCGTCTCGATGGCCTGGCACCTCTCGACGTCGAAGACGACCTACAACATGTACACGGTGTCGACGCAGATCAGTAAGAGCGACCTCCAGCCGGGCGACATCCTGAACTCCGCGAGCGAGCACGTCATCCTCTTCAAACGCTGGACCAACCAGTCCACGGGCACATTCGAGTATTACGCCTTCGGTTCGACGCCGGTGAAGATGGCCACGGAGACCCTGAGCGGCGGCGGGGACGGTCTCATCGATTCGCACCCGGCGAGCAACTACGTCGCACGGCGCTACAAGAACATCACCACCAGCGGCCAGACTCCGGAGAAGGACCCCGGGGTCGCAGACGTGACCGGCGACAGCTACCACGACCTGGTGGCCCGCAAGACCGACGGCACCCTCTGGCTGTACGCGAACAACATCGAACGGGACAACGGCACCCCGTACAGCAGCGCGTCGGCGCGACAGATCGGCAGCGGCTGGGGCGACTCCGACCGGATCGTCAACGCCGACGCCACCGGTGACGGCTTCACCGACCTACTCCTCGTGAAGCCGGATGGCAGCATGCTCCTGTACCCGAACAACATTGTCCGCGACGACGGCGTGCCGTACAGCAGTTCCTCGGCGCGGCAGATCGGGAGCGGCTGGGGCAACTTCGACCGGATCGTCGGCGCGGACGTGACCGGCGACGGCTACACCGACCTGGTCGCCCGCAAGACCGACGGCACCCTCTGGCTGTACCCGAACAACATCGAACGGGACAACGGCACCCCGTACAGCAGCGCGTCGGCGCGACAGATCGGCAGCGGCTGGAACGGCTTCGACACCCTGGTCGGCGCCGATGTGACCGGTGACGGCTTCACCGACCTCGTCGGCCGCAAGACCGACGGCACCCTGCTGCTGTACGCGAACAACTTCGTCCGCGACAACGGCGTCCCCTACTCCGCCAGCAAGCAGATCGGCAGCGGCTGGAACGGCTTCGACACCCTGGTCGGCGCCGATGTGACCGGTGACGGCTTCACCGACCTCGTCGGCCGCAAGACCGACGGCACCCTGCTGCTGTACGCGAACAACTTCGTCCGCGACAACGGCGTCCCCTACTCCGCCAGCAAGCAGATCGGCAGCGGCTGGAACGGCTTCAACAGCATCGTCTGACACCGTCGATCGACGCGCCCGGCCAGTGGCCGGGCGCGTCGTCGTTGCTGTCGCACTCCCTCATCGCCACCCGGCGGTGCCCGGTGCTCCGTTCTCGGCGTCAGCCGGGCAGGGCGCGGGTGACGACGGTGAGGTCGGAGACCAGTCCCTCGTACGCCTTGTCCTGGTCGTCGGCGCGCAGCACGGCAGACGGGTGGATGGTGGCCAGCAGCCGGGCCGTCGGCGCGTCGGCCACCGCGCCGGTGCTGTCGATCGGCACCTGGGTGAAGTCCTCCGGGTGCTGGGCCGACTCCGGCCAGGGCAGCAGCTCGCCCCGCTGCCGGGTGACCCGGAAGGACGGACCGAGCAGCGCCTTGGCGGCGGTCGCGCCGAGCACCACCACGATCTCCGGACGCAGCCGGGCGAACTCGGCGACCAACCAGGGACGGCAGGCGGTGATGTGCACCTGGTCCGGGGTCTGGTGGATCCGCCGCTTGCCGCGCAGTTCAAAACGAAAGTGCTTTACGGCATTTGTGAGGTACAGCTCGCCCGGGTCCAGCCCGGCGTCATCGACCGCACGGCGCAGAAGGCGACCGGCGGGCCCGACGAAGGGCAACCCCTTCTGATCTTCCATGTCGCCGGGCTGCTCGCCGACCAGCACCACCCGGGCGCTCTCGTCGCCTCGACCGAAGACCGTCTGCGAGGCGTCCCGGTACAGCTCACAGCCCCGACAGCCGCCGGCCCCCGTGCGCAGGTCGTCGATGGTGTCGGCGTCGGGCGGGATGAACCGCTGGGCGCCCGGGGCACTCCCGGTCTGCTCGGCCATGCCGACTGTTATATACCCGTTCGATGCTCACTGCCGGGTACGCCCCGGCGCGGTGCCGAACGCTGTCCCGCGTCAGTACCCGTTGCCGCCGCCATCCCCACCGGAAGCGATCGCGATCAGCACGATGATGATGATGATCACCGCCACCGCCACCGCGATCCAGACGCCCTTACGCGACCCACCACCTGAAGCCATGACCCCCACCTCCGGCGCCCGCATACCCATCACATCCCTCCCGAATCCTCGCGATCTTGCACTTTCTGCCCCGACTTATTAGCCATAGCGGGCATATCAACGACACAAAGCGCAAGATCGCGGGCCTGGGGGCGGGGCGGGGGTGGGGTGAGTTAAGTGGGGAAGCCTCGGGGTGGGGTGGGGTTTTCGGCTTGGGCCAGCGCGGCCGCCAAGGGGGCTAGATCCTCCGTGTTCAGGGGACTGACCGTGATGCGGAGGGCGGGTGGCGCGGCGATCCGGTAGAGGGCGCCGGGGGCCACCGCCCAGCCGGCGTCCCGCAACGCGGTGACCGTGCTGGTCTCGTCCGCCACCGGCAGCCAGATGTTGATGCCGCTGCGGCCGTGCGCGGTCAGGCCGTGCTCGGCCAGCGCGGCCAGCAGCCCGTCGCGCCGCTGCTCGTAGCTCTGCGCCGCCCGCTGCACCAACTCGGTGACCGTCGGGTCCTGCCAGAGAGCGAGGACCAACCGCTGCAGCACGGTGGAGACCCAACCGGCACCGACCCGCGTACGGCCGGTCACCCGGGCCACCGTGGTCTCGTCGCCGACCAGCACCGCCATCCGCAGGTCCGGGCCGAAGGGCTTGCTCACCGAGCGGACGAAGGCCCAGCTCCCGGTCGCCCCGGCCAGCGGGTGCAGGGGTACCCGGGCCAGCTCGGCGGCGTGGTCGTCCTCGATCACCAGCAGGTCCCGCCGCCCGGCGAGCAGCGCCCGCAGCGCCTCGGCGCGGGCAGCCGAGACGGCGGCGCCGGTCGGGTTCTGCGCCCGGCTGGTGACCACCAGCGCCCGTGCGCCGGCGTCGAGCGCGGCGGCCACCCCAGCCACCAGCGGACCCTCGTCGTCGAGCGGTACGCCGATCGGGCGCAGCCCCAGCGCGGCGACCAGGTCGAGCAGGTTGGCCCAGCCCGGGTCCTCCACCGCCACCGCGTCCCCGGGGCGCAGGTGTGCGCCGAGCAGCCGCTCGATGCCGTCCAGCGCGCCGCCGGTGAGGGTCAGCTCCCCCGCCGGTACGCCGTCGGCGCCCAGCCGGGCGCGGGCCACCTCGGCCAACTCGGGCAGCACCCCGGCGTCGGAGTAGCCGATCGACGGGCCGGTGTGGGCGGCGAGCGCCGCCAGGTGCGGGCCGAGCGGGGGGAGCAGCCGGGGGTCGGGCTCGCCCCCGGACAGGTCTCGGGCACCGGGCAACGGTGGGGGTCGCAGCGCGGAGCGTCGGGCGGCCACCGGGGGGCGGGGGCGTACCCGGGTGCCGTGCCGGCCGGCCGTGGCGAGCAGGCCGCGTTGGCGCAGCTCCTGGTAGGCGCGGGCCACGGTGGCGGGGCTGACGCCCAGCTCGGCGGCGAGTGCCCGCACGGGAGGCAGGGCGGCCCCCGGTGACAGGGCGCCCGTACGGATGCCTGACTCGATGCTGGCCGAAATCTGGACGGCCGTCGTACCGGTGAGCTGATAGCGTGCTGACACAATCAGGAGATTGTACTAGCACAAAGGGGCGAGCATGTACCCACCCACCGCCCGGACCACACCCAACCGGTCGCGCGACAAGATGAGCTACGACCGGGCGGCCGCTCACGCGGTGCTCGACGAGGCGTACGACTGTGCGCTCAGCTTCACCGTCGACGGCCAGCCACGGGTGCTGCCCACCCTGCACGTCCGCATCGGTGACACGCTCTACCTGCACGGATCCACCGGCAGTCGTCCGCTGCTCGCGGCCCGGGGCGAGGGGCTGCCGGTCTGCGTCGCGGTGACCCTGCTCGACGGGCTGGTCTACGCCCGCTCCCAGTTCCACCACAGCGCCAACTACCGCTCGGTCGTCGCGCTCGGCACCGCCCGACTGGTCACCGACGAGCGGGAGAAGCTCGCCATGCTCACCGCGCTGGTCGAGAAGGTCGGCGCGGGACGCAGCACCGCCACCCGTCCGCCGAGCCGCCGCGAGCTGGCCGAGACGGCCGTACTGGCGCTGCCACTGCGCGAGGTGTCCGTCCGGGCCCGCACCGGCGGGGTCCGCGAGGACGAGGCCGACCTGCACCTGCCGCACTGGGCCGGCGTGCTGCCGCTACGACTGACCGCCGGGGCACCCGAGCCGGACGCCGGGGTCACCGCGCCGCTGCCGGCGTACCTGCGGACGCCCCGCACGCCCTGGCACGAGCCGGTGTCACTGCACGGCGAGCACGTCCGGCTGGAGCCGCTGGAGTTGGCGCACGCCGACGAGTTGCACACCGCCACGGCCGACGCGGAGGTGTGGCGACACCTCAGCGCCGCGTTGCCCACCGCTCCCGCCGGTACCGCCGAGGTGATCGGCACCGCCCTGGCTGCCCAGCACCGGGGCGAGCGGGTGGCCTGGGTGCAGCGGTGCGCGGCGACCGGGGCGGTGGTGGGCAGCACCTCCTACTACGACATCGACCCGGAGCGGCGGGCGGTGGCGATCGGACACACCTTCCTCGGCCGACCCTGGTGGCGTACCGGGATCAACACCGAGGCGAAGTTGTTGCTGCTCAGCCGGGCCTTCGACGACCTGGGCGCGGTACGGGTCGCCTGGCACACCGACATCCGCAACGTTCGCTCCCAGGCGGCCATCGAACGGCTCGGCGCGACCCGGGAAGGGGTGCTGCGGATGCACCGGCAACGCCCGGACGGCTCCTGGCGGGACACCGTGCAGTACGCGATGACCGTCGACGAGTGGCCGAACGCACAGGCCAGGCTGCGAGAAGGACTTCTGCGGACGGCACCGGTGGCGTGATGATGGCGGGCGTGCTGGGGATCACCGACATCTGGACGTACGTGCTGGGCACCGTGGCCATCATCCTGCTGCCCGGGCCGAACTCACTCTTCGTGCTCTCCACCGCGGCGAAACGGGGTGTCGCGGTCGGCTACCGGGCCGCCGGTGGCGTGTTCGTCGGCGACGGGGTGCTGATGTTCCTCTCCGCGGCCGGGGTGGCGTCACTGCTCAAGGCGTACCCGCCGCTGTTCCTGGTGATCAAGTACGCCGGTGCCGCGTACCTCGGTTATGTCGGGGTGACCATGCTGCTCGGCGCGGTGCGGCGCTGGCGCGACCGCAACGACCCGAGCACGCCGCGGCTCATCGACGCCGCGGAGCCGGCGGCGATGCGCAGCCCGTTCCGCAAGGCACTGGTGATCAGCCTGCTGAACCCGAAGGCGATCCTGTTCTTCATCTCGTTCTTCATCCAGTTCGTCGACCCCGGCTATGCCTGGCCGGCGTTGTCGTTCCTGCTGCTCGGACTGATCGCGCAGGTGACCAGCGCGCTCTACCTGACCGCGTTGATCTTCGCGGGCACCTTCCTCGCCGCCCAGTTCCGCCAACGCCGCCGCCTGGCGGCCGGTGGCACCACCGCGGTAGCCGCCCTCTTCCTGGCCTTCAGCCTCAAGCTGGCCACAGCCAGCGCCGGCTAACCCCCGCTGACCGGGCCCGGTCAGGTGCCGTCACCGCCGGAGCCACCGCCTCCCACGCCGGCGCTGCCGGCGGTGCCGCCGAGGCCGTAGCCGGGATGGACCGGCTCGTCGGGGTGGCGGCTGACGTGGGCCGACCCCGCGATCTGCGCGGACCAGTCGGCGTGCGCGGCAGCCGCCGCGTGCCGGTTGATCGCCTGGCGTATCCAGCCGTCCACGGTGGCGACCCAGTCCCGCCGGCCCGCGTCCGCATGCCAGATCCGGAACCGGCTGATGCTCTGGTGGGTGATCCCGGCGAGCGCCAGCCGACGATCCATCCAGAGGATCGCCTCCAGGCCCGCCGAGTTGGTCACGAAGATGACCTCCAGCTCGGTGATCGGGCCGGCATAGAGCGGCCCCACCCAGTAGCCCCAGCGCTGGTGCAGTGGCAAGGAGTGCTCCACCCCGGGCAGCCCGCCCTCCTGCAACCCGGACTGGCGAATCATGAAACCCAGCGTGTCCAGCGCGGCCAGCACGTGCTGCTGGGTGGGGATCGGGTGCACGAAGACCGGCACCATGGCCCCCTGGTCGAGATCAGGGTCGACGGACACCTCGGTGCGCAGACCCATCCGCAGACTCAGCAGCGGGACCCCGCCGAAGATGGTCACCGGGGTCTCCCACGGCAGCGGCAACGCGAAGTCGACCGCCCGCCGCCGACCGGCCGGTACGACGAACCGGCCGGCGATCGGCAGGTGATGGAACTGCACGAGTCGCCGGGGGGCGGCCGGATCATCCGGCTCGACGGTGGTGACGAGGCCGAGCCGGATGTGCCGAACCAGCACATCCTCCGGCCCGGCGGCCAGGGTCACCCGCCCCGGCAGACGCAGGCCCGGCCGGGTGCTCGGGTTGGGCAGCGTGGTCTGCACGGAGAGCCCCGTCCAGCCGGACTCCCGGGACACCCCCGTCAGCCGCACCGCGCACCCCTTCCCGGGACGGGGCCCCGCCGGCCCCGCACCAGGCGCGCCTACCCCGTCGAGGCGACCTCAAGCCCGCAACACACCCGGCCGCACCTCGTCGGCGCGGCCGGGGTCGGCAGCTCAGCGCAGTCGCCGCCCGCGCGGCACCGTGTCGGTCTCGTCGTCGAACTCGCCGATGACCTCCTCCAGGAGGTCTTCCAGGGCCACGAAGCCGATCGGCCGAGCTGGGCCACCGCCGTTGCGCACCAGCGCGAGCTGCGACTGCCGGGCCCGCATCGCTGCCACCGCCTCGGTGACCGAGGACGTCGCGGGCAGCGTGAACGCGGGCGTCATCAGCGCCCCGGCGGTGGCGACGCGGCCGGTGGTGACCACCCGCACCGCCTCCCGGACGTGCACGAGGCCGCAGACGTCGCCCGCCTCGTCCAGCACCGCCAGCCGGGACCGACCGCTGTCCCGGCTGATTTCCTCGATCCGCTCGGCCGGGTCGTCCCGACGGACGGTGACCATCGTGGCGAACGGTTCCATCACCTGCGCCACGGACGTGCCCTGCAACTCCAGCATGCTGGTCAGTAACTGGTGCTGCTCGGCGCCGAGCAGCCCGTGCTCACGGGACTGCTCCAGCAGGATCCGCAGCTCGTCCGGGCCGTGCACCTGGGCGAGCTGATCCTGCTGGTTCACCCCGCACAGCCGCAGGATCGCGTTGGCCAGGGCGTTGAGCGCGGAGAGCACCGGTCGGGACACCCGGGCGAAAGCGCGGAACGGCAGCGCGAGCAACGTCGCCGAACGCTCCGCGTCGGTGATCGCCCACGACTTCGGCGCCATCTCCCCCACCACCAGGTGCAGGAACGTGACCACCCCGAGGGCGAAGACCAGGGCGACCAGGTGACTGGCCGCGTCCGGCAGACCCACCGCGTGCAGCAGCGGGCTGAGCAGGTGCTCGATCGCCGGCTCGGCCAGCGCACCGAGACCCAGGGTGCAGAGCGTGATGCCGAGCTGCGCGCCGGCCAACATCAGCGACAGCTCGCGGACGCCGTCCAGCGCGGCGCGTGCCGCCCGACCCCCTCCGGCCGCCGCCTGCTCAAGGCGGTACCGCTTGCTGGCCACCAGAGCGAACTCGGCGGCCACGAAGAACCCGTTCAGCGCCAGCAGGATCACCGAAATGAACAGTGCGATCCCGGGGCTCATCGGTGCTTTCCTTCATTCGCGACTGCGGGGCTCGCAAGCTCGCTCCTCGCGCTCATGCGGTCACCCCCGGTTTGGTCAACTGCAGCCGTACCGAGTCGGCCACGTGCCGGTCCACGGCCAGCACCTCGACCAACGCCCTCGGTTCGGCCTCGTTGTCCTCACCGTCCGCGCCCTCGGGCAGCAGGCTGATCTCCAGCCGGTCACCGACCTCCGGCACCCGGCCCAGCTCCCGCATCACCAACCCGGACAGGGTGTCGTACTCCGGTGCCTCGGGCAACGCGATGCCGGTGCTGTCGGCGACCTCGTCGATCCGCCAGCGGGCCGGCACCACCCAGGAGCCGTCGTCCTGCTGGGCCGGCGCCCGATCGGGCGGGTCGTCCTCGTCCCGGATCGGGCCCACCAGCTCCTCGGCGATGTCCTCCAGCGTGATCACGCCGGCGAAACCGCCGTACTCGTCGACCACGCAGGCCATCTGCCGGTGCCCGGACCGCAGGCGGTCGAGCACCGTGGGTAGGGGCAACGTCTCCGGTACGAGCAGCGGCGGCCCGGCCACCGCGCTCACCGGCGTGGTCGCCCGCTCCCCCGGGGGTACGCCGAGCACGTCGGCGATGCCGATGACGCCGAGCAGGTCGTCGACGCCCTCCGCCCCGCGCACCGGGAAGCGGGAGTGGCCGGTGTCCAGCAGCTCGACCACCCGGCTGACCGGCTCGTGCGCCCGTACGGTGTGCACGTCGACCCGGGGCACCATAGCCTCGCCGGCGGTCAGCTCCCGGAAGTCCAGACCTCGGTCGAGCAGCGTGGACATCTCGGCGTCGAGGCTGCCCTCCTCGCGGGACTCGGCGATGATCTGTTCCAGGTCCGCCGGGGTGGCGCCGCTGGGCAGTTCCTCGATCGGCTCGATGCCGATCCGGCGCAGCAGACGCACCGATGCCCGGTCGAAGAG
This sequence comes from Micromonospora luteifusca, assembly GCF_016907275.1. Classification (NCBI taxonomy): domain Bacteria; kingdom Bacillati; phylum Actinomycetota; class Actinomycetes; order Micromonosporales; family Micromonosporaceae; genus Micromonospora; species Micromonospora luteifusca. Next base: position 4,737,687 of record NZ_JAFBBP010000001.1, on the reverse strand, counting down.
CCGGATCAGTGGCCCGGCGACGGCCAGGTAGATCAGGGTGGATCGGCTCAGCGCCCGGGCCAGTTGCTCGGCCCGCGCGATGGCCAGGTTCTTCGGGGCCAGCTCACCGAGGACCATCTGTACGACGGTGGCGATGACCAGGGCCAACGCCACCGACAGCGGCAGGCTGACGGCCTCGCTGAAGCCGGCCACGCCGAACAGGTCGGCGAGGCCGCCGCCGAGGTACGGCTCGGCGACGTAACCGACGAGCAGGGCGGTGACGGTGATGCCGAGTTGGGCGCCGGAGAGCATGAAGGAGAGCCGGCTGGTGACGGTCAGTGCCCGGGCGGCGGCCTGATCGCCGTCGTCGGCAAGCTGGCGTAGCTTGCCCCGGTCCACGGCGACATAGCCGAACTCCTGCGCCACGAAATAACCGGTGGCGGCAGTGAGCACGATGATCAGAAGAAGACCAACGACGATCAACACGGGTTGCTCAGGGCTCCCGGGGTCGTCGGTACGGGGATATGCCGGGCACGACCCGGCTGGCTACTGCTGCCCTCCTGGGCAGAAGAGTCGATCATGCCGCTATTTTATCGGCGCGGGCTGGGACTCCGCTGGGGGTGGGCCGAAGGAGCGGATCGTCCGGTTCGCCCGCCGCCGCCAGGTCGTCACGCCGGTCCGGCCGACCCACCACCGGACCCCCGTTCAGCCAGCTCATCGGCGTCGAGCAGGCCCCGGTCGAGCCGCCCCGAGCGGTACGCGGCCCGCCCGATCATCTGGGCCGCGACCGGCGCGGTCGCCAACTGGAAGACCGCCACCAGCAGGATCATGCCCAGATCCGCCGGAGATCGCAGCCGCAACGCGATGCCCAGCAGCAGCAGGAGCACCCCGAGCACCTGCGGCTTGGTGGCCGCGTGCATCCGGGACAGCGCGTCCGGAAAGCGCAGCACGCCGACCCCGGCGGCCAGGCCGAGCAGCGCGCCGGCCACCAGGCAACCGGCGCCCAGCCAGTCCGCGATCGTGGCGATCACTGCTGTTCCCGCACCGCGAAGCGGACCAGCGACACCGACCCCACGAAGCCGAGCAGGGAGAGCACCACCAGCACGGGCAGTGTGGTGGCATGGCGGTTGACCGCCGCCTCGGCGCCCACCGCACCGATCATGGTGGCGAGCAGCATGTCCGCGGCGATCACCCGGTCCAGCAGCGACGGACCGCGGTAGAGGCGGGCCAGCGCGAGGAGCGCGGTCACCGACAGCAGTACGGTGAGGACGGCGGCCAGGAGCGTGGTCACGGGCGGATTCCCCTCTCGGATTGGTCGGTCTCGACGCGGCGCAGTTCGGCGGCGGAGCCCACCGCACGGACGATTCGCCGCTCGACGGTGCGGGTGCGTTCCCGGGCCACGTCCAGGTCGGCCGGCCCGTGGGTGTCCAGCACGTGCAGGTAGAGCGTTCCGGAGTCCCGGTCCACCTCGAGGATCAGCGTGCCCGGCACCAAGGAGACCGCCTCGGCGGTGAGCGCCAGGTTCAGGTCGGTGGGCACCCGCAACTGGACCGCGATGATCGCCCCTCGCGGCCGGTAGCCGGGCTGCACGGCGATCCGGGCGACGTGCAGGCTCGCGCTGACCAGCTCCACAGCGAACCGCGCCGCGAACACCAACATCCCCCGGACCCGCAGCCGCCCACCGAAGCTGACCGCCGGCAGCGGGAAGAAGAGCAGCACCGCGCCGCCCACCAGCAGGCCACCGACCACGTTCGCCCAGTTGATGTCGCCCCAGAGCAGATTCCAGACCACCACCAGCCACCCAAGCGCCACCGTCTGGTCCCGCCAGCGCCCGAACCGGCGGCGACCCGACCCCGCCGGTCCGAGCGCATCCCGGGCCGTCTCGGGCGGGCCGGTCACGGCACGCCCGACGGCAGCACGGCACGGACGTACGGGGTACGCAGTCGCAGGTCGGCGGCCGCATCGGCGGTGACATCGAAGAGCGGACCAGCCAGCACGGTCAGCGCCAACCCGAAGGCGACCAGGGCCACCGTCGCACCGACCATCAGCTTCGGCAGCGGGACGGACGGCTCACTGGTGGCCAGCCGGGATGCGCGCCAGAAGGCGATGTTCCACACCCGCGACGCCACGTAGAGGGTGAGCAGGCTGGTCAGCGTGCCAGCCGCGACCAGCACCCAGGGCAGCGTCCCGCCGGCCGCCACCCCGGCCTGGAGCAGACCGAGCTTGCCGAGGAAACCGGAGAACGGCGGCACCCCGGCGAGGTTCATGGCCGGGACGAAGAACAGGACACCGAGGAGCGGCGCCACCCGGGCCAACCCGCCGATGCGGCGCAGGTCGGTGCTGCCGGCGCGCACCTCGACCAGCCCGGCGACGAGGAACAGCGTGGTCTGGATGGTGATGTGGTGCACCACGTAGAAGATCGCGCCGGAGAGCCCGGCGGCGGTGCTCAACGCCACGCCGAAGATCATGTAGCCGATGTGACTGACCAGGGTGAACGAGAAGAGCCGCTTCAGATCGGACTGGGCCACCGCGCCGAGGATGCCGATCACCATGGTCAGCCCGGCGACGACCATGAGCAGCACGTCGGCCTGCCCACCGGGAAACAGCAACGTCTCGGTACGGATGATCGCGTAGACGCCGACCTTGGTGAGCAGACCCGCGAAGACGGCGGTGACCGGGGCGGGCGCGGTGGGATAGCTGTCCGGTAGCCACGCCGACAGCGGGAAGACCGCCGCCTTGATCGCAAAGGCCAGGAGCAACGTCAGCTCCAGGGCCAGTCGGACGCCGTCGGGCAGGTCGTCGAGGCGCTGGGCGAGCTGGGCCAGGTTGAGCGTGCCCGTGGCCGCGTACACCAGGCCCACCGCCGTCAGGAAGACCATCGAGGAGAGGATGCTGACCACCACGTACGTCGATCCGGTCCGGATCCGGGTCTCCGTGCCGCCCAGGGTGATCAGCACGAAGCTGGCGGCCAACAGGATCTCGAAGCCGACGAAGAGATTGAACAGGTCACCGGCGAGGAACGCGTTGGTGACGCCCGCGGTGAGCACCAGGTACGTCGGGTGGAAGATGACCACCGGCGTGGTCTCGCTCGTCTCACTGCGACCCTGCCCGATCGAGTACAGCAGCACGCAGAGGGTGACCGCCGACGAGACCACCACCATCAGCGCGGCGAGTTGATCGGCGACCAGCACGATGCCGATCGGCGCCGGCCACGCCCCGACCGCCACGACCACCGGCCCGTACCGGTACGCCTGCACCAGCAGCAGCACCGCCACCGTGAGAGTGCCGCTCAGGCAGAGCACGCTGATGGTCCGCTGAAGCCGGGGCTGCCGGGCCAGCAGCAGGGTCAACGCCGCGCCGAGCAGCGGCACCACCACCGGCAGCGGCACCAGCGTGCTCATCACGCCTCGTCCCCACGCCGCAGCCGGCGGCGGGCGGGCTCCGGATCGACCTGCTCCGGATCGCCGTTCGGGCCCTCCCCGCCCTGGTCGACGGTGCTCACCTCGTCACGCACGGCTCGCCGGATGATGTGCCGGTCCTCCAGGTCGTCGGGCACCTCGTCGTCGCCGGTCAGATACCAACTCCGGTACGCCACCGCGAGCAGGAACGCGGCCAACCCGAAGGTGATCACGATGGCGGTCAGCACCATCGCCTGCGGCAGCGGATCACTCATCCGCTCGATCGGGCCGGTGCCGACGACCGGCGCCTCACCGGGCCGCCCGCCCAGCAGGATCAACACGTTGACCCCGTTACCGAGCATGATCACCCCGAGCAGGATCCGGGTCAGGCTGCGCTCCAACAGCAGGATCACTCCACAACCGACCAGCACCGCGACGGCCAGCACCAGCACCAACGTCGGCCCAGCGCCGTTCCCACTCATGGCGCCACCTCTCTTCGCGACTGCGGGGCTCGCAAACCCGGCTCACTCCTCGCGCTCATGCCCGCTCGCCCTTGTCCACGGTCAGGCCGCCCGTGGCCACCCCGGTTGCCTCGATGTGCCGGTCCACCTCGGCCCCGAGGCTGCGCAGGATGTCCAGCACCAGCCCGATCACGACCAGGTACACGCCGATGTCGAAGAAGAGCGACGTGACCAGGTGGGCGTCGCCGATCAGCGGCAGGGACCGGTCGACCTTGGCGCTCTCCAACACCGATCCACCGACCAGCAGCGCCACCAGGCCGCTGCCCACCGACACGGCCAGCCCGGCACCGAGGATCGCACCGGCGCCGATCGGAGCCGCCTCGGTCAACTCGTAGCGGCCGCCGGCCAGGTAGCGGACCACCAGGGCGAGACCCGCGACCAGACCGCCGGCGAAACCGCCACCCGGCGCGTTGTGGCCGGAGAAGAGCAGGAACAGGGAGAACAGCACCACGGTGTGGAAGATCAGCCGGATGACCACCTCCAACACGATCGAGCGCCGCTCCTCGTAGAGGGTGGGTCCGCCGCGCAGCCACACCGGCCGGCCGGGTCGGTTCGCCTGCGCGTCCGACTCCGGCCGGCGCGGTCGCGGCCCGGTGCGGGACCGCTCGAAGATCAGGCTGGCCACCCCGGTCGCGGCCACCACCAGCACCGCCAGTTCGCCCATGGTGTCCCAGGCCCGAATGTCGACCAGGGTCACGTTGACCACGTTGCGCCCGTACCCCTGCGCCACCGCCAGATCCGGGAAGGCGGCGGAGATGTCCGGTGCCCGACGGGCGCCGGCGGCCGTGAGGGCCAGCCCGGCGGCCACCAGACCCACCGCCACCCCGAGTGCCCGGCGGGTCCACCGGCTGCGGCGCAGCGGGCGGGCCGAGAACCGCTCCGGCAGGCGACGCAGCACCAGCACGAAGACCGCGATCGTCGCGGTCTCCACCAGGAACTGGGTGAGCGCCAGGTCCGGCGCTCCATACAGGACGAACAGCATCGCGGTGCCGTAGCCGGTCATCCCCACCAGCAGCATCGCGGTCAGGCGACGGCGGGCACCGACCGCCAGCACCGCGGCCACCGCGATGACCAGCACGACCACCGGTTGCAGCAGGCTGTCCCAGAGCGGGATCCGAGCCCGCCAGGGGCTGGCGGAGAGCATCGCCCCGCCGGGCACCAGCACCAGGGTCACCAGGATGACGCCGAGATACTGCGGCAGGGAGCCGCGCTGGGTCGCACCGGTGACCTCGATGGCCAGCCGGTCGAACCGGCCCACGATCCACTCGTACCCCTGGTTGCCGCCCACCGGCGCACGGAGCCGGGCCAGCACCGGGGCGAGCGGCCCGCGCACGGCGAAGAGCAGGCCGCCTCCGGCGAGCGCCAGCACGGACAGGCCGAGCGCCGGGGTCGGTCCGGACCAGAGCGCCAGATGCGCGTCGACCCCGCCGAGCAGATCGGCGTACGGGCGCAGCAGGCCGTCCAGCACACTCGCGGCCGGGCCGACGAGCAGACCGATTCCGGCGAGCACTGCCGGCGGGACCAGCAGCGACGCGGCGATCGGGCCCGGCTGGGGCGGTGCCACACCCGGCCGGTGGGCGAACGCGCCCCAGAGGAAGCGGGCGCTGTACGCGACGGTGAGCACCGTCCCGGCGACCAGCCCGGTCAGGAGCACCGGTTGGTCAATGAACGCCCCGAACACCGCCTCCTTCGCGACGAAGCCGACCAACGGTGGCACCCCGGCCATCGACGCCGCGGCGAGCACCGCGACCACGAACAGGGGCCGGGACCAGTGCCGCAGCCCGGATAGCTCACGCAGGTCACGGGTGCCGGCGCCGTGATCGATGATGCCGACGACCAGGAACAGCGCCGCCTTGAAGAGGGCGTGCGCCAGCAGCATCGCGGTGCCGGCCAGGGCGGCGTCCGGGGTGCCCGACCCGGTCACCGCGACCAGCAGGCCGAGCTGACTGACCGTCCCGTACGCCAGCAGCAGCTTCAGGTCGGTCTGCCGCAGCGCGGCCCAGCCCCCGAGCAGCATGGTGGCCACGCCGGCGATCTGCACCACCGGCCGCCACGGGCCGACCATGGCGAGCACCGGCGCGAGCAACCCGACCAGATAGACGCCGGCCTTGACCATCGCGGCGGCGTGCAGGTATGCGCTGACCGGCGTGGGTGCCGCCATCGCGACCGGCAGCCAGGCGCTGAACGGCAGCACCGCCGACTTGGACAGCGCGCCGGCCAGGATCAGCAGCACGGCGACCATCAGGTATCCGCCGCCGGACAGCGGTTGGGCGGCGATCTCCGACCAGCGGTAGGTGCCCGCGTGCTCGCCCAGCAGGATGAACCCGACCAGCATGGCGAGCCCGCCCAGCGTGGTGACGGTCAACGCCTGCGCCGCCGCCCACCGACTGGAACGCCGCTCGGTGCTGTGCCCGATCAGCAGGTACGAGAAGATCGTGGTCAACTCCCAGCCGACGTAGAGCAGCAGCAGATCGTCCGCGAAGACCAGGACGAGCATCGCGCCGGCGAAGGCGACCAGGACCGCGGCGAACTGCGCCAGCCCGCTCGAACCCGCGCTGAAGTAGCGGGCGCTGTAGACCAGCACCAGCGCGCCGATTCCGCCGATCAGCAGGGTCATCAGCCAGGACAGGGTGGTGAGCCGTAATGCGATGTCAAGGCCCAACTGCTGGATCCACGGGTACGTCTCGACCACCGCCCCGCCGTCATCGACGGCCGGCGTGTGGGCCACCGCCCAGCAGAACGCGGCGGCCGGCGCCAGCGCCAACGGGTAGCACGCGCGTGGACCCCACCATCGGACGAGCAGAGGCGCAGCAAGGGCCGCCACGAGATGGAGGACGAGCAGTACCAGCACCTGCGCTCCCGATCGAGGTGGCCGACGCCCGGGCAGCGGTGGCGCCTAGCAGCGATCAGACGCCAGTTCGTTGCCCCCCGGGGGGTTTTGCCGGAATTCGCCCTCGGCTGGGCCGGGAGTGGGGGCGCAGCAACGCGGGGGCCCGCGGGGGGTCAGTGCAGCAGGGCGTCGCTGATGGGCAGCGCGTCGTCGCGGGCGGGGCGGTCGCGCGCCAGCTCGGCCAGCAGGTCGACGCGGCCCAGTTGGCGCGCGACCCTGTCGACCACCCGCTCCGCGGCGGCCAGCGACCGCACCGCGAGCAATCGGCCGCGGCTCTCGCGGCGCAGGACGAAGTAATGGACGGCGACGCGGACCTGGCCCCGATCGGCGGCGCTGGCCTGGGCGGTGCACAGGACCAGCTCCCGCAGGCAGCGGGCGAGACGTTCGGCGAGCTCCAGCTCGGGGCCGTGCAGACCACTGCGGAGCGCGGCAAGGTGGCTGTCGACCTTGCGAATCAGCACGTCGGTGCCCGGTTCGACGTTGCGCTGCTCGCCGGCCATCGAATCCCCTCACCCCGATTCGCGTTGGGAGTGAAGTTACTTTATGTTGCTCCTTGGAAGCAAGCAGTTAAGTGAGACTTAACGCATCAAGCGCGCTTTTAGCGCTTTTTGCTTTGGTCCGGCACATTCCCCTGTGGGTCGGTCGTGGATGTCGTACCGGCGGGGCACGATGGACCGGTGACCGGGGCAGACGCAGACGCCGGCGCGGTGCTGTCCGGTTTCGGCCCGGCCACCCGTGCCTGGTTCGAGGCCGCCTTCGCCGCGCCCACCGCCGCACAGACCGGCGCCTGGCGGTCGGTCGCCGCCGGCCGCAACGCGCTGGTGGTGGCACCCACCGGCTCCGGCAAGACGCTCGCGGCCTTTCTCTGGTCACTGGACCGGCTGGCCCGCGAGCCCGCACCGGCCGAGGCTCGCCAACGATGCCGCGTGCTCTATGTCAGCCCACTCAAGGCCCTCGCCGTCGACGTGGAGCGCAACCTGCGCGCCCCGCTGGCCGGCATCCGGCAGGCCGCGACCCGGCTGGGCGTCGCACCACCCGACATCACCGTCGGCATGCGCACCGGCGACACGCCAGCCGACGAGCGACGAGCCTTCGCCCGCACCCCACCGGACATCCTCATCACCACGCCCGAGTCGCTGTTCCTGCTGCTCACGTCCGCGGCCCGCGATTCACTGCGCGGCATCCAGACGGTGATTGTCGACGAGGTGCACGCGGTCGCCGGCAGCAAACGGGGCGCTCACCTCGCCCTCTCCCTCGAACGCCTCGACGAGCTGCTGCCCGCCCCGGCGCAGCGCATCGGCCTCTCCGCCACCGTGCGGCCGATCGACGCCTGCGCGCAGTTCCTCGGCGGCGCCCGCCCGGTCGACGTCGTGCAGCCGGCCAGCACGAAGACCATCGAGGTCAGCGTGCAGGTCCCGGTGGAAGACATGACCCGCCTGGACGAGCAGGAGCAGCCACCGGAGGACGACCTCGGTGGCCCCGGGCCGCGTCGCGCCTCGATCTGGCCGGCCGTGGAGGAGCGGGTCTTCACCCTCATCGGGCAGCACCGCTCGACCATCGTCTTCACCAATTCCCGACGCAGTGCCGAGCGTCTCTGCGCCCGACTCAACGAGTTGGCCGCCGAAGAGGTGACCTCCGCCTCGACCGAGGGCGCCCTCGGCGTACCGCAGGGGTTGTCGGGCGGCGACGACCCGGCCGGCGACGGCGGCCCCGCGTCCGACGCGCAGCGGTGGGGTGGCCCCGCCGGTCCGGCACGCAACCGGCCCCCGGCCGAGGTGATGGCCCAGTCCGGCGCGGCCACCGGCGCGACGCCGGTGATAGCCCGCGCCCACCACGGCAGCGTCTCCCGGGAGGAGCGCAAGCACATCGAGGAGGCCCTCAAGTCCGGTCAGCTCCCGGCGGTGGTGGCCACCTCCAGCCTGGAGCTGGGCATCGACATGGGCGCGGTCGACCTGGTGGTGCAGATCGAGGCGCCGCCGAGCGTGGCCGCCGGGCTGCAACGGGTCGGCCGGGCCGGGCACCAGGTGGGCGCCGTCTCCCGTGGGGTCGTCTTTCCCAAGCACCGCGGCGACCTGCTCTCCTGCGCGGTGGTCGCCGAGCGGATGACCGACGGCGCGATCGAGGAGCTGCACTACCCGCGCAACCCACTGGACGTGCTGGCCCAGCAGATCGTCGCGATGGTGGCGTTGGAGCCGTGGCCACTCGGCGATCTGGCCGTGCTGATCCGCCGGGCCGCGCCCTTCGCCGAGCTGCCCGACTCGGCGCTGCACGCCGTGTTGGACATGCTCTCGGGCCGCTACCCGTCCACCGCCTTCGCCGAGCTACGCCCCCGCCTGGTCTGGGACCGGGCCACCGACCTGCTCACCGGCCGTCCCGGCGCACAGCGACTCGCCGTGACCAGCGGCGGCACCATCCCCGACCGTGGGCTGTTCGGGGTCTTCCTGGCCGGTGCCGAACGGGCCGCCCGGGTCGGCGAGCTGGACGAGGAGATGGTCTACGAGTCCCGGGTCGGCGATGTCTTCCTGCTCGGCTCCTCGTCCTGGCGCATCGAGGAGATCACCCCCGACCGGGTGCTGGTCTCGCCCGCACCCGGGCAGGCCGCGCGAATGCCGTTCTGGAAGGGCGACCAGCTGGGCCGGCCGGTGGAGCTGGGCCGCGCCATCGGTGCGCGGGTGCGCACCCTGCTCCGGCAGAGCGACGAAGCGGCGCTGGCCGCGCTGCACGACGGTGGGCTGGACGACTGGGCCGCCAGCAACCTGATGGCATACCTGCGCGAGCAGCGGGAGGCCACCCGCTCGCTGCCTGACGACCGCACGATCGTGGTCGAGCGGTTCCGCGACGAGCTGGGCGACTGGAGGCTCGCCGTGCACAGCGTCCTCGGTGCGCGGGTCAACGGGCCGTGGGCCCTCGCGGTGGGCCGCCGGCTGGCCGAACGGTACGGGGTGGACGCCCAGGTGATGCCCTCCGACGACGGCATCGTGGTGCGACTTCCCGACACCGCCGACGAGCCGCCCGGTGCCGACGTGGTGGTCTTCGAGCCTGACGAGATCACTCAGCTCGTGGAGGAGTCGGTCGGCACCTCCGCCCTCTTCGCCGCGCGCTTCCGGGAGTGCGCCGCCCGGTCACTGCTGCTGCCCCGCCGCGACCCGCGTCGCCGCCAACCGCTCTGGCAGCAGCGGCAACGGGCCGCGCAACTGCTCGACGTCGCCCGCGAGTACGCGGACTTCCCGGTCACCCTGGAAGCCGCCCGGGAGTGCCTCCAGGACGTCTTCGACCAGCCGGCGCTGGCCGGGCTCATGCGCGACCTGGCCACCCGCAAGGTGCGGCTGGTCGAGGTGGAGACGAGCGCGCCGTCGCCGTTCGCCCGATCGCTGCTCTTCGGCTACGTCGGCGCGTTCCTCTACGAGGGCGACGCCCCGCTCGCGGAGCGGCGCGCCGCCGCGCTTGCCCTGGATTCCACCCTCCTCGGTGAGCTGCTCGGCCGGGTCGACCTGCGCGAGTTGCTCGACCCCGCCGTGCTCACCGAGACCGATCGGCAGCTGCGCTGGCTGACCGAGCAACGCCGCCCCCGCGACGCCGAAGACGTCGTCGAGCTGCTGCGAGTGCTCGGTGACCTGAGCGACGCCGAGTTGACCGAGCGGGGTGTGCCCGAGTCCTGGCTGACCGAGCTGGAGGCGACCCGCCGGGTGCTGCGGGTCCGCATCGCCAGCGAGCAGCGCTGGGTGGGCGTCGAGGACGCCGCCCGGCTGCGCGACGCCCTCGGTGTCGCGCTGCCGGTCGGTGTGGCCGAGGCGTACCTCGCCCCGGTGGCCGATCCGCTCGGTGACCTGGTGGCCCGCTACGCCCGCACCCACGGGCCGTTCGCCGCAGCCAGTTGCGCGGCCCGCTTCGGGTTGGGTGTGTTCGTCGTCGAGCAGGCGCTGCGCCGGCTCGGCGCCACCGGGCGGGTGGTCTCCGGGGAGTTCACCCCGGACTCGGCCGGCGCCCAGTGGTGCGACGCCGAGGTGCTGCGAATGCTGCGCCGCCGCTCGCTCGCGGCGCTGCGCCGGGAGATCGAGCCGGTGCCGCCCCGGGCGCTGGCCACGTTCCTGCCCCGCTGGCAGCAGGTCGGCTCGTCCGCCCGGGGCGTGGAGGCGCTCGCCGCGACGGTGGAGCAGTTGCAGGGCGCGGCGGTGCCGGCGTCCGCACTGGAGCGGTTGGTGCTGCCCGGTCGGGTCGCGGACTACTCCCCCGCCCAACTCGACGAGCTGTGCGCCAGCGGGGAGGTGCTCTGGGCTGGGTCGGGGGCGATCTCCGGGGGCGACGGCTGGGTCACCCTGGCGTACGCGGATTCCGCACCGCTGCTGCTCCCGCCGCCCGACGAGGCGTTGACCCGCACCCCGCTGCACGACGCGGTGCTCGACGCGCTCGGCGACGGGCAGGCGCTGTTCTTCCGGCCGCTGGCCGACCGGGTCGGCTCGACCGACGACGCGGCGCTGACCGGGGTGATCTGGGACCTGGTCTGGGCTGGGCATCTCACCAACGACACGCTCGCCCCGTTGCGCGCGGTGCTCGGCGCCGGGGGCGCACACCGCTCGCGGCCGACCGCGCCGCGCACCCGTTACCGGCGACCCGGTCGGGTGGCGCTGCCCAGCCGGGGTGGTCCGCCGACCGTCGCCGGTCGCTGGTCACGCCTACCCGAGCGCGATGTCGACCCGACCCGACGCGCCGCCGCCCTCGCCGACGTGCTGCTGGAGCGGCACGGGGTGGTCACGCGCGGTGCGGTGATGGCCGAGCAGGTCGTCGGCGGGTTCTCGGCGGTCTACCCGGTGCTGTCGGCACTGGAGGAGCGCGGCGCTGCCCGTCGGGGTTACTTCGTCGAAGGGCTGGGTGCGGCGCAGTTCGCGGTGCCCGGCGCGGTGGACCGGCTGCGCGCACTGGCCGAGCCGGCCGACGGTGCCCGGGGCCGTGGCACGCCGGCCACCGTGCTCGCCGCCACCGACCCGGCCAATCCGTACGGCGCGGCGCTGCCCTGGCCGGAGCGCGTCGTCGACTCCGGCGACGGGGCCACCCCGGCGACCGGACACCGGGCCGGCCGCAAGGCGGGCGCGCTGGTGGTGCAGGTCGGCGGCGAGCTGGTCCTCTACGTGGAACGCGGCGGCCGGACACTGCTGTCTTTCAGCGACGACACCGACGCGCTCGCCGCAGCCGGCAAGGCGCTCGCCGACGCGGTCCACTCCGGGGCCCTGGGTGCGTTGTCGGTGGAGCGGGCCGACGGCGAGGCCGTGCACTCCTCGCCGCTGCGCGACGCGCTGACCGCCGCCGGTTTCCGGGCCACCCCACGCGGCCTGCGCCTGCGCGGCTGACCCAGCCCCGCGCCATGGCTGCCGGCGACGGGCCGGCTGACCTCGCACCGGCTGGCATCGGGCCAGCTGGCATCGGGCCGGGTGGTGACGCGCCGGGTGGTGACGCGCCGGCCGACCTCGCGCCGGCTGAGGTCCCTTTCGCGCGTGGCCGGAGCGGCACCCGTCACTGCGAGACATCGGTCGGCGCCCGAGCGCAATCTGGACGAGCCACCACGCGACCCATCGCACCCGAGAGAGCGGTATACCTGTGAGTCATATTTATGACACACCGGTATACCACTCACCAGACATCGCTGCCCAGATCGCCGAGGGGACAAGTTGGCGGTCAGCGAAGGGCGTTGAGCACCCGCTCATAACGAGCGCGCTCGGCGGCCGGGGTCTTCGCCTCGAGATAGTTGAGGACCACCGCGCCACGCCGGTACGACTGACCGCCCCAGGTCTCCGCGATGTCGCCGGCGCTGATCTCGTCCGGAAACACGTACACGGTGACGGTGTCGGTGGCGATCACCTCGGAGCAGCCCAGGCCGAGCCCGTCCGGTCCGCAGTCGACCGAGCGGTCCTTCGCATGTGGCACCTTCAGGCCGGCCGCCTTGAACGCGTCGACGACCTGCTTCGCCCCAGGTGCCCCGGCCGGGCGTTGGGGCAGCACCACCGGCGGTGGGGTGGCCCGCCGTCGCTGCGTCGGACCCTGCGCCTCGGCGGGTGGAGCCGGCGTGGCCGGCGCGGGAGGCGACGCCGGCGGAGAGGCCGCGCCGCCCGCGGTGGGCGGAATAGCCGGGGGTGTCGCGCTCGGGGAACCGGAGGCGGCCGGAGCCGACACGGACGGACCGGATGGGGCCGCGGTCGGTTGGTCGGCGTCACCGCTGCCGCAGCCGGCAGCGAGCGCGACGGCGACCAGCAGGGCTCCGACGGCGGGCAGGCTCCGAACTGTCACCCTGGCAGTCTGCCCAACGGCGTCCGGCGGCGGGAAGGGCTGGCCGGTGGCCCTGCTGTCCCATATCCGCCTCTCGCCGGTCGACCCGCTCCCGGCGGCGCTGCGCGTCGGTCCGCCGGATTCGACGCCGGCCGGGCCGGCCGTACGGAACGGACGCTCGGCGGCGCCCCGGCCGATGACCGGGGACCTCCTGCGGGTATCCGGCTGATATTCGACTATGGAATGCTGCCCCGGTGGGTGAACAAGTGGTTCCCGTGGGTTGTCCCTGCTGTGCATCCCGGACCGGCGGGGGGACCTGCCCGGTCTGTTTCTGGACCGATGACGGCCAGACCGACGCCGACGCGGACGCGGTCCGAGGCGGCCCCAACGGCGACCTGAGCCTCTCGCACGCCCGACTCAACTACGCCGTCTACGGTGCCAGCCACCCGCGCTACCAGGACATGGTGCGCCCGGCTCGCCCCGACGAGCGCCCCTGATCGGCGCCCGCCGGGCAAGCGTGGCTCAGCAGACGGGCACAGTGCCGCCGTACACACCCGAGATGTACGCGTGGCTGATGTACTGCCCGGTGGCCAGGCGGTTCCAGCGGGTGGTCGTGCGGTAGGGACCAGCCACCGACTGGCCGATGACGTAGCACTGGATCGGCACGTGGGCCAACCGGGCGGCGAGGCCACGAATCGCGTACGACGTGCTGGCCCCGGCGCGGATGTTGAGCGGCCCGTCACCGACCACGCCGCGCGGCCCGCCCCCGGTCCACAGGTAGGCGACGTCCACCCAGGCGTTCGTGGTCAACTGCAGGCCGTCCCAGAAGGTGCCGTCGGCCAGGTCGATGCCCGCCGGGTTGAGCACGGTACGCCCGAACTGGTCGCGCCCGCCGTTGTAGCCCGACTGGTACGCGGCCTGCGCCTCGGGCCGGCCCTGCGGCAGGTCCTTCCAGTTCTCTCGGACCGAGGAGAGGTTCCAGTAGTCGTCGCGGGTGTTCCACGGCCCGACATCCCAGACCGGGGCGTACTCGCAGCGGGAGCCGCTGGTCGTGCAGACCCGCACGGTGTAGTCGCCGGTGTTGAGTGGGGACAGGCCGCGCCGCGACGGTAGCGCCGCGAAGTGGTCCCGGGGTTGGACGGTTCGACCGTTGGCGGTCAGTTCGCCGACCAAGCCGATGCGGGTGGCGTACACCCGGTAGGTGCGGCCGGGCGTGGCGGCGGAGACGGCGGCGGCCGCGTCGGCGGTGAGTTGCACACCGCGTACCGTCGCGGTGGCGCCGCCGTTGGACGCGGTCAGCACCACCCTGGCCTGCACCTGGGTGACTGGCCGGTCGAAGACCGCGCCGGCGGTGGCAGCCCGCCACTCCGTCCAGCCGGCGGTCCGCCACCCGCGGACCTGCGCTTCCACGGTGGCACCCGCGGGGACCGAGGCGGTGATCTCGGCACGGACGCGGGTGGCCGGCCGGGCCAGGGTGCGGGACGTGCTCAGGAGCATCCCCTCGGCGACCGCGCTGCGTGGGCTGCGCGCGTTGCGCCCGGTGGGCTTGGCCGCCCGCAGTCGCAGCCCGGTGGCGGTGCGCCGGACGTTGACGTCGTCGCGGTCGACGACGGACAGGTCGACGTTCCACCGTTCGACGCCCGGGGCTGCGGCGAGAGTGCCCGGGGCTGCGGCAGCGGCGAGAGCGATCGGGCCGCCGGCAGCGGCGAGAGTGCTCGGGGCACCGGCGGCGGGCAGGAGTGCCGCGGTGAGGACGAGGGAGAGAGTGCCGACGAGGGCGACGGATGAGAAACGACAACGAGGTCGGGTCATGGATATTCTCCTCAGAACCCCCTGACCCTCGCATGTCGGGAGATCAGGAGGAACCTGTGTACAAATAGCGACACATGCGAATCCCGCTCGAAAGAGGGAGGATGGCAGGGTGCCCGAAGGCGACACCGTCTGGAACACCGCGCGTGTGCTGCACCGCGCGCTGGCCGGCGCGCGAATCACCAGCAGCGACTTCCGGGTGCCACAGCTGGCGACCACGGATCTCACCGGCTGGACCGTCCGTGAGTCGGCCAGCCGGGGCAAGCACCTGCTGCTGCGCCTCGACGCCCCGGACAACGCGCCCTGGACCCTGCACTCGCACCTGCGGATGGACGGGGCCTGGCGGGCGTACGCCCCGGGGGAACGCTGGACCGGTCGGCCCGCCCACCTGATCCGGGTGGTGCTGCGCAGCCCCGGCGCTGTCGCCGTCGGCTATCACCTGCACGAGGTGACTCTGGTGCCGACCGCGGAGGAGAACCAGCTGGTCGGGCACCTCGGCCCCGACCTGCTCGGCGCGGACTGGGACCCGGCCGAGGCGGTCCGCCGACTCGCCGACCACCCGGAGCAGACCATCGGTGCGGCGCTGCTCGACCAACGCAACCTGGCCGGGGTGGGCAACCTCTACAAGTGCGAGGTGCTGTTCCTGCGCGGTGTGTCGCCGTGGGCCCCGGTCGGCGCGGTGCCCGACCTGCCCGGCCTGGTGGCCCTCGCGCAGCGGCTGCTCGCCGCCAACCGCGGTCGGTGGACGCAGAGCAGCACCGGCTCACTGCACCGGGGGCAGACCACCTACGTGTACGGTCGCCGCGCCCAGCCCTGCCGCCGCTGCGGCTCCGCCATCCGCAAGGAAGAGCTGGGCGAAAGGGTCACCTACTGGTGCCCGGTCTGCCAGCCCGAGCAACCGGGCTCGTCGACAACCGGCTGAGCAGGGAGCCCATCGCCCGGCGCCATCCCAGAAACGGACGATTGGGTAATTCCTAACTGGCCGTCGGAGTCGCATGCTGCGATTGAGTGCTCACCGATCGTCAGCAGAGCGCCGAGGTCCACCACGCCGGGGTGGCGGACCTCGCGCCCCGACCCGGGGAGAGTCATGGCGATGTTCCGCAGACTCCGCTCCACCTTCTTCGAGCGGACCACCCGCGACACCACCGGCCACGTCAACGGCCGGACCACGGCCGTGCCGGCCGCGCGTACCGCCGAGGAGACGGCCGCCCCGGCACCGAGCCTGGACCCGGCCGTGGTGCCCCGCTGCTTCGGCCCCGTGCCGAACTTCGCACACAGCCCTCGCCCAACGCGCGACGCCTCCGGGCAGCTGGTGCCCGGGACCGGACTGCGCAAGTTCGTCGACCCGTTGCCCATCCCGGGCCAGCAGGGCCGCACCGACCTCGGTGGCCACCTGCCGGTGGCCACGCCGGACACGATCAGCTATCCGGGCTGCGACTACTACGAGATCGGCGTGCAGGAGTACGCGCAACGGCTGCACCGGGACCTGCCGGTCACCCGGCTGCGCGGCTACCGGCAACTCAACCTGGGCACCGACAAGGCGGGCCACAACACGGTCGCACCCCCGGAGCGGCCCTGGCACCTCGGCCCGATGATCCTCGCCCGCCGGGGCCGACCGGTCCGGGTGAAGTTCATCAACCAACTCCCGACCGGTCGGGCCGGCGAACTGTTCCTGCCGGTCGACGACACGATCGAGGGAGCCGGCCTCGGCCCACTGGACGGGCCGGCGCCGTTCCCGCAGAACCGCGCGGTGCTGCACCTGTCCGGAGCGCAGACCGGGTGGACCAGCGCCGGCAACCCGGGGCAGTGGATCACTCCGGCTGGAGAGATCACCCCGTACCCGACCGGGGTGGGGGTGACCCACGTACCGGACATGCCGGCGCCGGGTGCCGGGGCCACCACGCTGTACTACCCGAACGAGCAGAGCGGCCGACTGCTGTGGTTCCACGACAACACCCTCGGCCTGGCCCGGCTCACCGTCTACGGTGGGCAGCTCGCGCTCTACCTGCTCAGCGACCCGGCCGAGGACCAGCTCGTCGCCGACGCGGTGCTGCCGGCCGACCAACTGCCGCTGGTGATCGAGGACAAGACGTTCGTGCCGGACGACGTCCAACTCGCCGCCGAGGACCCGACCTGGGACCGGGAACGCTGGGGCGCCCGGGGCAGCTTGTGGCACCCACACGTCTACCAGCCGCGGCAGAACCCATACCGCTCCGGCGGACGCAACCCCACCGGCCGGTGGGACTACGGCCCCTGGTCGCGCAACCCGGACCGGGACGGCGCCCACACCGACGGCTGGGTCCCGAACCCGCACCACGACCCTGTCTCCGCGCCGGACGAGCCGCCGTTGAGCCCTGACGTGCCGCACCCGTCCGCAGTTCCCGAGGCGTACGGCGACACGCCGCTCGTCAACGGCGTCGCCTACCCGTACCTGGAGGTGCTGCCGCGCGCGTACCGGTTCCGGATCCTCAACGCCTGCCTGGACCGCAGCCTCAACCTCCAGCTCTACCGCGCCTGCTCCGACGATGCCATCTGGTCGGCCGACGGGGCACTCGCCGACGCCGACGCCGGGGAGGTGCCGATGGTGCCCGCCGTGCGGGCGGTGGACCGGCCCACGGGGTGGCCGACCGACGGACGCGACGGCGGTGTGCCGGACCCGCGCGCCGCCGGGCCGGAGTTCATCCAGATCGGCAACGAGGCCGGGTTGCTGCCCGCCCCGGTGGTGCTGCCGAACCGACCGATCGGCTACCGCTACGACCGGCTCGACCCGACGGTGCTGAACGTCGACGGGCACGCCCTGCTGCTCGCCCCGGGTGAACGGGCCGACGTGCTTGTCGACTTCTCCACCGTGCCGCCGGGCAGCACTCTGCTCCTCTACAACGACGCCCCGGCTCCACTGCCCGGGTTCGACCCACGCAACGACCAGCACACCGACGCGCCGGACCGGACCGCCGAGGGCGGCCCACCCCCCACCGAACCGGGGTACGGCCCGAACACCCGCACCCTGCTCCAGTTCCGGGTCACCGGAGCGGCGGCGCCGCCGTACGACCTGGACCGGCTGCGCGAAAGGCTGCCCCTGGCGTACGCGGCCAGCCAACGCCCGCCGATCGTGCCCCAGCCGGCGTACGACCCGGCGTTCGGCACCCGGACCGCGGCGCAGACGATGGTGCCGGTGCACGCCACCTCGGTGACGTTCACGCCGGCAGCGGGCGCCGGCCCGGTGACCCTGCCGATCGCGGTCAAAGCCGCACAGCAGGTCTTCGAGCCCGACCACGGCCGGCTGGCCGGCCGGCTCGGCGTCGGACACCCGCACGCCGGGCCGTTCAACCCGACGACCCTGCCGCTCGGTCCGACCGACCCGGTCACCGAGGTCGTCTTCGCCACCGACCTCGCCGTGCCGGTGGGCACTCCGACCGACGGCACCCAGCTCTGGCGGATCAGCGGCAACGTCCGGCAGACCGAGCCGCTGCATTTCGGTGGCTGCGACGTGCAGGTGGTCAACCGGGTCGGTTGGGACGGCACGTTGCGGCTCCCACACGGCACGGAGTTGGGCTGGAAGCAGATCGTCCGGGTCAACCCCCGGGAGGACGTGGTGGTGGCGTTGCGCCCGGTCGCCCCGGTGCTGCCGTTCAAGCTGGGCGACAGCGTGCGGCTGCTCGACCCGGGCCGCCCGGCCGGGACCAGGACCGGGTCGACCCCGATCAGCCCGGCGGACGGACGGCCCGCCACGGTGGTCAACCAACTGGTCAACCTGGGCTGGGAGTATCGCTGGCACAGCCAGCTCGCCGGCCATCGCGACGGCGGGATGAGCCGGCCACTGGTGCTGCGGGTGGCACCGAAGGCACCGACCGGGCTGACCGCCACGCCGGTGCCCGGCTCCGCCACCGCGCTACCCGCGATCGCGCTGGCCTGGACCAGCAACGGCGGTCGACCACCGGCCACCAGCCACCTGCTGCAGAGGGCCACCGACGCGACCTTCAGCGAGGTCACCACGATCACCGTTGCGGCCGCCGCCACCCGGTACACCGACGCGTCCGTCACCCCCGGGGTGACCTACCACTACCGGATCCGGGCGGAGAACGCGGTCAGCTACTCGTCCTGGTCGAACAGCGTGCCCGCCTCGGTGCACCTGGCCGCGCCGAGCGGGCTGGTCGCGGCACTCGCGCCCGCCGCGCCGCTGCGAGTGGCGCTGCGCTGGGCGAACCGCTCGTTCGCCACCGGGATCGACGTGCAGCGGGCCACCAACCCGACGTTCACCAGCGGCCCGGGCACCACGGCGATCGGCGCCGGCGACAACCACCTGGACGTGACGATCGCCCCGGACACCACGTACTACTACCGCGTACGGACCACCTACCTGGGCGCCGCCTCGGCCTGGTCCACGGTCGCCACGGTGACCTCTCCACCCGCGCCGGGCACCCCGAGTGGGGTGAGCGTCACCGCCCTCGCACCGGGGCCGGACACCGCGACGGTGATCCTCGCCTGGGCGGCGAGCACACCTGCCGGCCCGGGGTCCGGGTTCATCGTGCAGCGGGCGCTGGACCCGGCGTTCGACCAGGAGGCGGCCACCTTCACGGTGACCGGTCGCGGCTTCACCAACACGGGACTGGCCCGAGGGGTGACCTACCACTACCGCATCCGCTCGTTCAACGTCGTGGGCAGCTCGCCGTACACCCGCCCGGTCCTGATCACGACGCCGCCGTGACCGGTCGCGGGGGCCGCGTCGTGCGGCGGGCGTGCGTGGTCAGCGGGTGGGTGCGCGCAGCGGGGTGCCGACGGCGCGCAGCTCGGCCAGGGCCCCGGCAACCCCGTGCAGCAGGTCGGTTGCCTCGGTGAGCCGCTCGGCGGCCGGGTGGGCGGTCTCTGGTCGGGCGTCCTCGGCCAGGTAGCCGGCGGCGGCGACCACCAGCCGTTCGTAGGCCGCTACCCCGCCCTCCAGTTGGGCGGTCAGCACGGCGTGTGCCTCGGCCAGCGGCGGCCGGGCGTCGGCCGGGGCCAGCCGCAGCGCACGTTCGACGCTGGCCACCCGTGCGGCCAGGTCGCGCAGCGAACGGTCGGCGGCGGCGGCCTCCAGCACCGCCGGCTCGGCCAGCCCGGTGAGCCGGGAGGCCATCCCGGCGAGGGTGAGTGCCGCCCGGTCCAGTCGGGCCCACTGCTCACCCGCGCTGGTGCCGCGCAGCGCGATGCGGGACCGGACCCGGCGGACTTCGGCCAGCACACCCGGGCCGACCGGCAGCCGCTCGACGGCGGCGATCAGCCGCGCCCGCGACCGGGCCGCGGCCTCGGCCGGGTCGAGCGCAGGTGGCGCCGGTTGGGCGGCGAGGGCGCGCACGTCGATCCAACGCCAGGCCGCGAGTGCCACCGCGCTGCCCGCGGCGCCGGCCCAGGCCGCGTCGGGCAGACCAAGCCCGGCGTACGGGGTCAGCACCGCCGCCGCGCCGCCAAGCCCACCGGCCAGCACGCTCCACCGTCGGGCGGACCGGCGAAGCCGACCCAGCCTCCGGAAGTATCGAGTCCGCTCGTCTGCCACCCTGACCTCCTCGGTCCGGTCGTTCAGCCGGCGGCGGTCGGGTCGCCGGTGCCCCGCTCGCGAGCCATGCTGGCGCGCAGCTCGTCCAGCCGGGCAGCGGCCGTCGGGTCGTTGGCCGGGCCGGTCTTCTCGGCCTGCGGCACAGCCGGTCGCTGCGACGCACCACCGAGCTGCTCCCCAGCCATGCTGGACCGGATCTGCTCCAGCCGGGCCGAGCCCGCCGAGTCGATCGTCGCCTTCTGGATCTCCAACATCCGACCCTCGACGGAGTTACCGGCCAGCTCGGCGCGACCCATCGCGTTGGCGTAACGCCGTTCGATGCGGTCACGCACCTCGTCCAGCGACGGGGTGTTGGTGGGCGCGGTCAGCGACGACATCGACTCCAGCGAGCGGGCCACCGTCTCCTGCATCTTGGCCTGCTCCAGCTGGCTGAGCAGCTTGGTGCGCTCGGCGAGCTTCTGCTGGAGGATCATCGAGTTGTTCTCGACCGCGCGGCGGGCCTGGGCGGCGGCACCCAACGCCTGGTCGTGCAGGGTCTTCAGGTCTTCGGTGGCCTGCTCGGCGGAGACCAACTGGGTGGCCAGGGTCTGCGCCGACTGCTCGAACCGCGCTGCCTCGGCCTCGTCACCCTTGGCCCGGGCCTGGTCGGAGAGCACCAGCGCCTGCCGGGCGTTGCCCTGCAACCGCTCGACCTCGGACATCTGCCGGGACAGCTTCATCTCCAGCTGACGCTGGTTGCCGATCACCGCGGCGGCCTGCTGGACCAGCGCCTGGTGCTGCCGCTGGGCATCCTCGATGGCCTGCTGGATCTGCACCTTGGGATCGGCATGCTCGTCGATCTTCGCACCGAAGAGCGCCATCAGGTAGTTCCAACCCTTGACGAACGGGTTCGCCATCTCCGCGGTATCCCCTCATTTGCGTCGCTCCACCACGGCCGGGCCGGATGAACCGACCCGACCACCACCGGCCGATCTCCATCGTCCCAGTCGAACGCCAACGGGGCATCCGTACCGGGCGGTCGATCGCACCGGCAGCTCCTGCGGGCCACCCTACGCGGCTGGGGCCAGCCCACCCAGGGGGCAACCAGAGGCCGGACTCAGGCGGCGCAGACCACGTCCCGGTCGCGCTCGGTCGGGCGGACGCGGGAGCTGCGCAACGTGGCCTTGAGCGGAGAGTCCTGGCGGACCGAAACGGCGACCTTGCCATCGGAGGTGACCTGACGAACACCGCGGCTGGTGCTCTTGGGCACTGTCGCGGCATCGGCCGGCTCGTCCTGCATCGAGACGAGCACCTCGGGCATCTGCTCGGCGAGTGCCACGGTGTCGCTCACCTCACGCAGAAGCTCGGACAGACGGGCGCCGAGGGCGTCACAAATCGCGGCGAGCAGCTCGCTGGACGGCTCCTTGTGCCCCCGCTCGATCTCGGAGAGGTAGCCGAGGCTGACGTTGGCGGCGGTGGACACCTCACGCAGCGTGCGCTGCTGCCCCTGCCGGCGCGCCCGCAGTGCGTCACCGATCACCCGGCGTAGCAGGATCATCGCACCTCCCCCTGAGGGATACCTCGCGCCCGGCGCTGGGCGGCCGGCCGCGGTAGACCCGCGCCGACCCCGAAACGTCGGAGCCTTCCCGCAACCGTACCCGTTGCGGGCCCGGCCGACATCCCGCCCCGCCCGTCGGTTCGCCGCGACGGGCTCACCGGCGGTCGGCGCGGGCCGACCCCGCCCCGCCCCGGGTGGCCCCGGCTACGGTCTGGGAGTCGGCGTCAGGGGCGGCGGCGTCGGCAGCGGCCTGTGCGTCTTCGGCGGCGTGGATGCGCTCGGCGAGCAACCGCAGCGCCTCGACCACCGCCGCCGCGCGGACGTGCTCCCGCCCGCCGTCGAGGGAGAGCTGGCGGACCTCGGTGCCGTTCGGGCCGGCGACCGCGACGTAGACCAGGCCGACGGGCTTGCCGTCCTGCGGCTCGGGGCCGGCGACGCCGGTGGTGGCGATTCCCCAGACCGCGTCGCAGCGCTGGCGGCCACCCTCGGCGAGCGCCGTCGCCACCTCCGGGTCCACCGGTCCCCGTTCGGACAGCAGGTCGGCGGGCACGCCGGCCAGGGTCCCCTTCAACTCGGTGGCGTAGACCACGAGGCCGCCGCGGTAGATCCCGCTGACCCCGGCGATCTCCACGATCGATGCGGCCAGCAGCCCACCGGTGAGCGATTCGACCGTGGCCAGGGTCTCGTGCCGTTGCGCCAGACTGTGCACCACACCCGCCGCCGCGCTGCCTGTCGCGGCGTCGTCCGCCGCACCATCCGCCTCTCGCTGCATCAACCCTTCCTTCCCCACCCAACGACCCCCAACCTTCCCGGCCCGATCGCGTCGATCATGAAGTTAGCGGCACGACACGCCGCCCCGAGTGGCGATACCTTCATGATCAACCGGGGATGGGTCGGGGTGGGTCAGTGCGGACGGCGGAGGCGGAGGGCCTGGGCTACGTAGTCGAAGCCGGTGGCGACCGTGACCAGGACGGCAGCCGCCATGATCCACGGGCCGACGCCAGCGAGGGCCGCCGGCATCGGCCAGAGGTACCAGGCGATGGCGAG
This sequence comes from Micromonospora luteifusca, assembly GCF_016907275.1. Classification (NCBI taxonomy): domain Bacteria; kingdom Bacillati; phylum Actinomycetota; class Actinomycetes; order Micromonosporales; family Micromonosporaceae; genus Micromonospora; species Micromonospora luteifusca. The sequence goes on along the minus strand of NZ_JAFBBP010000001.1, from coordinate 4,714,718 downwards.
GATCTGCAGCGCAGTCTTGACCTTGCCGCCCCGGCTGGCGGCGATCACGCCGTGCCGGAGCACCCAGAACCGCAACCCCGTGATGCCCAGCTCGCGGACGAGGATCAGCGCGGTCACCCACCAGGGCAGTTGGTCGTACCAGGAGAGCAGCACCAGGGCCGCACCGGTGAGCGCCTTGTCGGCGATCGGGTCGGCCACCTTGCCGACCGAGGTGACCAGCCCGAACCGGCGGGCGATCCAGCCGTCCACCAGGTCGGTCGCCGAGGCCACCGCGAAGATCAGACAAGCCGCCATCCGCCAGCCGGAGTGGGTCATCCCGGACATGATCACCGAGGCTCCGAAGACCGGCACCAGCACGAGCCGCAGGGCGGTCAGCGCGTTCGCCGCGTTGACGACGGGCACCACGGCGACCACCCGGGCGGGGGTCGACTCCGTCGCTCCGGTCACCGCCGCACTCCGCTCCGGCAACCGTGGCGTTTCCGGCACCACACCACTGGGCTCCCCCGCTCCGCTCGGGCCCACCGTCACCGTGCCGCGCCGGGCGCCGCCGAGATCATCTCATCCGGCACAGCGAGCAGGTCCACCCCTTCGGTGCCGGTCACCGTTGCGCGGACCAAATCACCCGGGCGCAGCGCGGCGAGGTCGACCCCACCCTCGGCCGGAGCGACCAGGGTGGTGGAGCCGTCCACCTCCGGCGCCTGGTGCGCCGCCCGACCCTCCACCACGCCGTCCGCGATCGAGTCGACCAGCACCTCGACGGTCGAGCCGAGCCGATCCTCGGCCCGCTGCGAGCACAGCTCGTCGGCGAGCGCGCTCAGCCGGTCGTAGCGCCGCTTGATCGTCGCGGCGGAGACCTTGCCGGGCAGGCCGGCGGCCTCGGTGCCGTCTTCGTCGCTGTAGTCGAACATGCCGATCGCGTCGAGACGGGCCTCGGTCAGGAACCGGACCAGCTCATCGATGTCGGCGCGGGTCTCGCCGGGGAAACCGACGATGAAGTTGCTCCGGGCGCCCGCGTCCGGGGCCAACGCGCGGGCACTGGCCAGCAGCTCCAGGAACCGGTCGGTGGAGCCGAAACGTCGCATCCTGCGCAGCACCGGCTCGCTGGAGTGCTGGAACGACAGGTCGAAGTACGGGGCCACGCCCGGGGTGCTGGCGATCGCCTCGATCAGCCCGGGGCGGGTCTCGGCCGGCTGGAGGTAGCTCGCCCGCACCCGGACGATGCCGGTCACCGCGGCGAGCTGTGGCAGCAGCTTCTCCAACGCGCGGGGGTCGCCCAGGTCCTTGCCGTACGAGGTGGAGTTCTCGCTGACCAGCACCAGCTCCCGTACGCCGGACTTGGCCAGCCACTCCGCCTCGGCGAGCAGCTCGTCCGGGGTACGCGAGACGAACGCCCCACGGAAGGCGGGGATGGCGCAGAACGCGCAGCGCCGGTCGCAGCCGCTGGCGAGCTTCAGCGAGGCCACCGGGCCGGTGTCCAGTCGACGGCGCAGAATCTGCCGCAGGTGTGCCGGGGTGTGCTCGTCGGTGTCGACGGCGGTGCGGGTCACGGTGCCGTGCCCGGGCAGCGACACGGCGCTGTCGCGCCGCTTCACCGGGGTCAGCGGCAGCAGCTCACGCCGGTCCCGGGGGGTGTGCGCGGTGATCTGCTCGCCGGCGACGACCGCGTTCAGCCGGGCGGCGATGTCCGGGTAGTCGTCGAAGCTCAGCACCGCCTGCGCCTCGGGCAGGCTGTCGGCCAGCTCCCGGCCGTACCGCTCGGCCATGCAGCCCGCGGCGACCACCTTGGCGCCCGTGCCCGCGGCGGCGAGCAGGGTCTGGATGGAATCCTGCTTGGCCTTCTCCACGAAGCCGCAGGTGTTGACGACCACAACGTCGGCACCCTCGCCGTCGGTGGTCACCTGCCAGCCGTCGGCGTGCAGCCGGGCGGCGAGCTCCTCCGAGTCGACCTCGTTGCGGGCACAGCCCAGGGTGAGCAGGGCGACGCGACGGCCCTCGGCGTGGTCAGAGGGAGAAGGAGAGGTGGCAGACACCATCCGAGGGTACCGGGCCGGCCACGGAAGCCCACGCACGCGGGCTGTGCGCACGGCCGGTGTATGCCTCGTCACCTACCCCGGGCAGCGGCGCGGCCGCACTCCGCGCCCATCCGGGTCAGCGCGTCGAGCAGGAAGACCTCGGTGCCGGCCAGGCCGGTGGAGCAGAAGACGGAGATCTGGTCCGCGCTGGTCCGGCCGGGGACCGCGCCGGCCAGGATCCCACCCAGGTCCCGCAACCGTCCGGCGTACGGGGGTGTGGCCGCGAGCATCGGCGGCTGGTAGTCCGCCGCCTGGGCCGGCGAGTCGGTGACCAGCAGGTCCGCGGCGTCCAGCAGGTCGGTGCCGAATTCACTGCGGTCACGCTGCTTGAAGCCGACCGCGTTGACGTGCGTGCCGGGGCTGAGGTCGGCGGCGCAGAGCACCGGGGTCGGGCTGGTGGTCGCGAGCACCACGATGTCCCGCCCGGCCACGGCCGAGCCCGGATCGGCCACCGCGCGGGCCGACACGCCCAGCTCGGCGCGGACCCGAGCGGCGAAGACGTCCCGCCGGGCGGCGGAGCGGCTGTGCACCACCACCTCGCGCAGCGGGCGGACCGCGGCGGTGGCCCAGACCTGGGTCCATGCCTGCCGGCCGGAGCCGATCACCCCGAGGGTGGCCGCGTCCGGGCGGGCCAACGCGTCGACGGCCAGGCCACCCAACCCTCCGGTACGACGGGAACCCAACTCCTCGCCGACCGCGACGGCCCGGATCGCCCCGGTCCGGGCATCGTGCAGCACCACCAGTTGCTCGCTCTGCGGGTGACCGAAGGTGTCGTACGAGCGGAAGCCGTACCACTCGCCGACCAGGTGCCCGGCGGTCAGCACCAGCCGCCCCCCGTTGAGCGGGGCGGCGGCCCGGGGCGGGGCGACCAGGCGTCCCTCGTACGCGGCCAGGAGCGCGGCACGCATGGCGTCGACCGTGGTGGCCGCGTCCAGCGCGGTGGCGACCTCGGGGTCGGCATACAGCAGCGTCATGGTCGCCATACTGCAAGTTAGAGTCAAGTTCAGGTCAATGCAGGGTGGCGGAGGTCACCGGATCATCGGCACCCCGCCCGACCGATCCACCACGACCGCTGACCGGTGCTAGCGTCGGCGGCGGTGGCCCGGTCGCCCGCGGCCACCCCGGACGAGTGGTGGGCGTACCCGGTCAGGCCAAGACGCCCCGCGACGTGCAGACACGACTCGTCCCGGCCCCGGCGGTCCGGGCACTCCCGCGTGAGGTGAACGATGGCCTGGCTCGTGCTGGTGATCTCTGGACTGATGGAGACGGCCTGGGCGATCGCCCTGGACCGCAGCGCCGGCTTCAGCCGGCTGATCCCATCAGTGGTGTTCGTGGTGACCCTGGCCCTGAGCATGGCCGGGCTGGCGTACGCGCTGCGCGACATCCCGGTCGGCACCGGGTACGCGGTCTGGGTCGGCATCGGTGCGGTCGGCACCGCGGTGGTCGGGATGGTGGCGCTCGGCGAGTCGGCGAGCCTGCCCCGGATCCTGTGCCTGCTGCTGGTGGTCGCCGGCGTGATCGGCCTGAAGATCTTCCACTGACGAGCCGCATCGACAGGCGTGTCCAACACCCACAGTGGGTAGTTGTCGATACGTCACGACAGGCTCTCAACCGGAGGAAGACATGGCCGACTTGCCCAGCACCGCCCGTCCCCGCAGCAACGCCGCCCGAATCCTCACCATCGTGGGCTTCGTCTTCGCGGTCCTCGCACTGCTGCTCAACCCGATCATCTTCGGCGTGCTCGGCGTCATCGCGGGCATTGTCGGCGCCGTGCTGGGTGACAAGCCGCTGGGCTGGTACGCCGCCGCGGCCAGCGTCGTGGCCGCGATCATCGGTGTGGCGGTCTTCAGCGCGCTGATCAACAACTGACCACGCCGCACAGACTCGGGCCCGCCGGAATCCGGCGGGCCCGTCGCGCACTCCGGCTCGGGCCACCCCGACAAGGCTCGGTCGCACCCTGACAATCAGTCGCCGTCGCCGCGCAGACCGGCCAGGACCTCCTCCAACTCGTCCGGCTTGACCAGCACGTCGCGCGCCTTCGACCCCTCGGACGGCCCAACCACCCCACGGGTCTCCATCAGGTCCATCAGTCGGCCCGCCTTCGCGAAACCGACCCGCAGCTTGCGCTGCAGCATCGAGGTCGAGCCGAACTGCGAGGTGACCACCAGTTCCACCGCCTGCACCAACAGGTCGAGGTCGTCGCCGATGTCCTCGTCGATCTTCTTCTTGCTCTCCTGCGCGGGGGCCAGCACGTCCTTGCGGAACTCCGGCTCACGCTGGTCCTTGCAGAACTTCACCACGTCGGCGATTTCCCGCTCGGTGACCCAGGCGCCCTGGATGCGTACCGGTTTGGAGGCGCCCATCGGCAGGAAGAGCCCGTCACCACGACCGAGCAGCTTCTCCGCGCCCGGCTGGTCGAGGATGACCCGGGAGTCCGCGAGCGAGGAGGTGGCGAACGCCAGCCGGGACGGCACGTTCGCCTTGATCAGACCGGTCACCACGTCGACCGAGGGGCGCTGGGTGGCCAACACCAGGTGGATGCCGGCCGCACGGGCCAGCTGGGTGATCCGGACGACCGAGTCCTCCACGTCGCGGGGCGCGACCATCATCAGGTCGGCCAGCTCGTCCACGATCACCAGCAGGTACGGGTACGGGCGCATCTCCCGTTCGCTGCCCGGCGGGGCCTTGATCTCGCCGTTGCGGACCTTGCGGTTGAAGTCGTCGATGTGCCGGACCCCGTTGGCGGCGAGGTCGTCGTAGCGCATGTCCATCTCGCGGACCACCCAGTCCAGCGAGTCGGCCGCCTTCTTGGCGTTTGTCACGATCGGGGTGACCAGGTGCGGGATGCCCTCGTAGCCGGTCATCTCGACCCGCTTCGGGTCGATCAACAACAGCCGCACCTCGTCCGGGGTCGCCCGAGTGAGGACGGACACCAGCAGGGTGTTGAGGCAGCTCGACTTTCCGGCTCCGGTGGCCCCGGCGATGAGAATGTGCGGCATCTTGGCGAGGTTGGCCACCACGTAGCCGCCCTCGATGTCCTTGCCGAGCGCCACCACCATCGGGTGGTGGTCGCTTGTCGCCGCCCGCGAGCGCAGCACGTCGCCGAGGGCGACGTTCTCCGGGTCGGTGTTCGGGATCTCCACGCCGACGGCGCTCTTGCCCGGGATCGGGCTGAGGATCCGCACGTCCGGTGACTTCACCGCGTACGCGATGTTGCGGGAGAGTTGCGTGATCCGTTCGACCTTGACGCCGTGCCCCAACTCCACCTCGTACCGGGTGACCGTCGGGCCACGAGTGAAACCGGTGACCGCGGCGTCCACATCGAACTGGTCGAAGACGCCCGTCAGTGCGGCGATCACCTCGTCGTTGGCCTTGCTGCGGGTCTTCGCGGCGGCTCCGGCGCTGAGCATGTTGGCTGGCGGCAGGACGTAGTCCCCGGCCAACCCGGTCAATGCGAGCTGCTCGGCCCGGGTCGGCGGGGGCGAGTGCTCCGGCGGCTCGGCCGGTGGCCGACGGCTCGCCGGCACCTTCGCCGGCGACTTGCGCGGCAGCACCATGGTCTCCTGGAGGTCCGCACCGTCCAGGTCCTCGAAGTCGTCCGGGTCCAGCGGCGGCGGCATCCGCTTCGCCGGCCTCTTGCGCGCCGGTCGTGGGGCCGCCTCGTCCGACTCCTCGCCGACGGCGGCGTCCGACGGGGCGACCAGACCGCCAGCGAGCAGGCCCAGCCGCTCGGGGATCTTGTTGATCGGGGTCGCGGTCACCACGAGCAGACCGAAGAGCAGCAGCAGGATCAGCAGCGGCACCGCCACCCAGGCGGTGACCGCGCGCTCCAGCAACCCGCCGACGCCCGCGCCGACCAGGCCACCCGCGAAGTCCCGCTGCAACGGGTTGGCCGGGGCCTGACCGATCTGGAGCAGCGCGGCGGTCGACACGAGCAGTGAGGTCCAGCCGATCAACCCGCGGCCCCGGTGCTCCGGATCAACCGGCTGACGCATCAACCGCCACGCCCCGATCATCAGCAGCACCGGCACGACGACGGAGATCGCGCCCAGGAACAACCGGATCGAGTCGGCCAGTCGCGCGCCCACCGGGCCCGCTCCGGAGAACCAGAGCGCCACCGCGGTGAGCAGGGCGAGCCCGAACATCAGCAGGCCGGCGCCGTCACGGCGGTGCTCCGGGTCGAGATCGCGAGCCGAGGCGGCCTGCCGACCGGCGGCGCGCACCGCCCAACCCATCCCGTGCGCCACGCCCATCCACAAAGCACCCACCGCGCGGCCCACGTACACCGCCGGGCCGGGCCGGGCCGGCGTGGTACGACGCCGGACCGGCGCCCGGGTCTTCTTCGCCGGTTGACGGGCACGACTGTTGGTGCCACCGCGCGGCGACGCGCCGCGCCGCCGGCTCGCCTGAGAGGTACGGCCCGCCATAGAGTCACGGTAACGGTGGGACCGGGCAGATCCCCGCTTTTCCCGGTCGTGTCCGCGCGTCGCAACACCGGCCCCGCCGCCGGTCGTGATATCCGCCTCAGAAGGGATGCCCCATGGCGTCGCCGGAAATCGAGAGCGATCCGGGCGAACCGCTGGCCGGGCACCCTGGCGCACTGCGCCCACTGACCGACGAGTTGGTCGCCGCAGTGCTCGCCGCCCGCGGCCGGTCCGTCGGCCTGACCGTGGACGGCGAACTGGTGGGCCGTTTCGACGACAACATGATCTGGTTCCTGCGCCTCGGCGGGGACGGCGAACTGCTCCAGGTCCGCACCATGGTCACTGCCACCTTCGGAATCGAGCAGGTGCCCGCCCTGTACGCCTTCTGCAACTCGTGGAACCACGACCGGCTCTGGCCCAAGGCGTTCGTGCACGTCGACGACGACGGTCGGGCCCGGGTCTACGGCGAGGTGATCACCGACCTGGAACGCGGGGTGACCCCGCACCAGCTCGACCAACTGCTCGACTGTGGCATCTCCACCGGCTGCCAACTCGCCGTGGCGGTCCGGCGGCTGCCCGGCGCGGTGCCGTCGTGACCGGCCGGGACGAGTTCACCGACAGCCGCACCGACCGGGCCGCCGACCTGGACGCGCCGCACGTCGGCGGGGTCGGCGGGGTCGGCGGGGTCGGCGGGGGCCGCCTGCCCGCGTTGGAGGCCGCGCTCGCCGACGCCCGGGACCTGCCCGACGGACCAGCCCGGCAGGCCGCCCTGGAGCGGCTCGCCGAGCGCGCCGACGCGACCGGCGACGTCCGGTCCGGGATGGACGCACGGTTCGCGCTGATCGAGGCGTACCTGCTGCACGGGGAGCGGTGGCGTCTGGTCGAGCCGGTCCGGCGCTGCCGGGCCGCCGCCGACCACCGGCCCGAGCTGCTCACCGAAGCCGAGGCCGGGCTGCTGCTGCGCTACCAGCGGTACGCGGTGGAGGCACTGATCGGCACCCCGCGGGTCGGTCTGGACCAGACCCGCTCCCTGCTGCACGACCTGGCCCACCGGGTCGGCGTGGCTGGTCCGGACACGCCGACCGTCGCGGAGCTGCACTGCCGGATCGCCGACCACCTGGGCGACGAGCCCACCGCCCGCCACTGGTACGAACGGTGGTCCGGTAAGCGGCCCGGCCCGGCCGGTGGCTGCCCGGGCTGCGCCCCGGCCCGGCGAGCGGAACTGCTGGCCGGTTGGGGCGAGTGGCGGGCCGCGCTCGACGAACTACGGGAGTCCGACGGTGACCGAGAGGCCTGCACCGACCAGCCCGAACGGGATCTGGTCGCCGGCCTGCTGCCCGCCCTGCGGGCCGGCGAGCCGGAGCGGGCCGCGGCGGCACACGTTCGGGCGTACCGCCGGCACCGACGCGAGCGCGCCGCGTTCGCGCATCTCGCCGCGCACCTGCGGTTCTGCGCACTGGGCGGGCACCTGGGACGCGGGCTGACCATCCTGGCCGAGCAGCTGCCCCGATTGGACCAGCCGACCGACGACCTCGCCGCCATGGAGTTCGCCGCCGCCGGAGCGCTCGTTTGCGCGCTGGCCGTGGAGGCGGGGCTGGGCGGGCGGACGATGCCACGCCCGGCGTACGGCGGGCGACCCCCCACCGAGCCGGACGTGGCCGGACTCGGTGCCCTGCTGCTCGGGGTGGCGAACGAGCTGGCCGGCAGCTTCGACGCCCGCAACGGCACCGGCCACCACTCCGGACGGATAGCTGCCTGGCTCGCCGAGCGCCCGCTCGCGGCATCGGTCCCGCTGCCCGCCGACGACGAACTCGACGAGCCCGACGCCGACCGGTCCGACGATGAGGCCCAGTGGAGCGAGCGGGAGCTCGTGGCGCTGAGCCTCGACATGATCACCAAAGTTTTGGTCGGGCGCGGCGACCGGTACCTGGTGGAGGAGGGCGACACGGTGGCCGGCCGGTGGGGTGGCGCGGTGATCCAGTTCCGGCGGGCCGGTGAGCGCGGGGAGGTGCTGCACGCGCGGGTCATGGCCACCCGCCGGCTGCCGGCAGCCCGCCGCGCCGAGGCGTACGCCTTCTGCAATGCGTGGAACCACGACCGGCTGCTGCCCAAGGCGTACGCGCACGAGCTGGGCGAGGAGTTGGTGCTGGCCGGCGACGTGGCCACGGACCTGGCGCACGGGGTCGCACCGGCGCAACTCATGGTCCTGGTGGACGCCGCCATCACCACCGGCGTGGCGTACGCCGAGGCGGTCGCCGCGCTGCCCTAAGTCGCGAACAGGGCAAGAGGTTGCACCCCGGGGCGCGACTATGCGACATCCGACAGTGCGCAACCGGAAGCGCTGTGTCGATGTGGTACGGCCATCACCGACCACAGATTCCGGGAGTCGTCATGAACCGCCTGCTCAGCTCCGGCCTCCTCGCCGCCGCCCTGCTCTTCGTGCCCACCCTCGCCGGGCCGGCCGCCGCCGCGCCGGCCCCGACCGCGTCGCCGAGCGCGACCGCCGCGCCCACGGTCACCGCTCGTGGCGACATCGTCTTCCTCGCCCAGGACCCGTGGTTCCCGTCCGGCCCGCTGGAGGTCACCGTCAAGAACCCCGGCGCCACGGCGGCGAAGGGTTTCTTCGTTCTGCGGCTGCCGAATTCCGTCGAGCCGACCTCGGGTGGGGACTGCAAGGCCATCAGCGGCACGCCACGGAGCTGGCTCTGCGGCGGCGCGGAGCTTCCCGCCGGGGGTGAGCGCGCGTACCGGCTGGTGGTCACGTCGTCGGCGCCGAAGCCGGTCTTCGGAGTGAGCGCGTGGGGCTCCGTCGCCGGCCGGGACGCCGCCGGGGTCACCGATCAGTTCACCGACTTCCGAATCAACTGGCCGGACCGTGCGTCCCTACGGCTGCGGGCCACCGCGGCTCCGGTCGTCGACGGGATGACGACGGTACGGGTGCAGGTCACGAACACCGGCACCTTCGACATCGGCGGTTACTCGCTCAACATCACCACCCCGGCCGGGGTGCGGGTGACCGCGCCGGCGTGCTCCGACAGCGGCCGGATGAACGGCGTGGGCTGCGAGATCCCGCGGCGGCGTGTGATCGCCGACAGTGCCACCGACAGCTTCGACGTACGACTGACGGTCACCGCGGGCACGAAGACCGTGCAGCTCTCCCTCGCCCCGACGGACCGTTACACCAACAAGGACTCCGCGCTGACGCTTCGCCTGGGCGGCACGGGCGGATCCGGTGCCGGCGACGCCACCACCCCGCCACCGGCCGATCCGACCGCCACGCCGACGCCGACGCCGACGCCGACGCCGACCACGGTGGGCACGTCCACCCCGGAAGCGGCGCAGCTGCCCCGCACCGGCACCTCCGGCAGCACGTACGGCCTCATCGGCGCGGTGCTGCTGGCCCTCGGGGTCGGACTGCTCGTGCTGCGGCGTCGGATGTCGCGGGGCTGAGCCGGGGCGCGTACCAACAGGATCGGGCCGGTCACCGACATCCACGGGGGATGTCGGCGAGCGGCCCGATCCTGTGTGTCAGACCTCGACGACGGTGGGCACGATCATCGGCCGACGACGGTACTTGTCGTTGACCCACCGCCCCACGGTCCGCCGGACGATCTGCTGGAGCTGGTGCGGGTCGGTGATGCCGTCCGCCGCGGCCCGGTTGAGCGCCTCGGTGACCAGCGGCACCACCGGGTTGAACGCCTCCGGGTCCTCCGAGAAGCCCTTCGCGGACAGGGTCGGGCCGGCGACCACCTTGCCGGTGACCGAGTCGACGACCACGGTGGTGGCGATGAATCCGCCGTCACCGAGGATCCGGCGCTCGGTGAGCAGCGACTCGCTGACGTCACCGACGGCGAGGCCGTCCACGTAGACGTACCGGCTCTTCACGTGCCCGACCAGGCTGGCGCGGCCCTCGACCAGGTCGACAACGTCGCCGTCCTCGCAGAGCACCACCCGGTCGGCGGCGACTCCCGACTCGATCCCGAGCCGGGCGTGCGCGCGCAGGTGGCGCCATTCGCCGTGCACGGGCATCAGGTTGCTGGGCCGGACCACGTTGAGCAGGTAGAGCAACTCCCCGGCGGGGGCGTGCCCGGAGACGTGCACCTTCGCCACGTCCTTGTGTACGACCACCGCGCCGGCCCGGGCCAGCCGGTTGATCACCCGGTAGACCGAGGTCTCGTTGCCGGGCACCAGCGAGGAGGCCAGCACGACCGTGTCGCCGGGGGCGATGGTGATGTGCCGGTGGTCGCCGCTGGCCATCCGGCCCAGCGCGCTCATCGGCTCCCCCTGGGACCCGGTGGACATCAGCACGATCTCCTCCGGCGGCAGCGTGGTCGCCTCGTCGATGCTGATGACCAGACCGGCCGGAATGTTGAGCAGGCCGAGGTCCCGGGCGATGCCCATGTTGCGGACCATGGACCGCCCGATCAACGCGACCTTGCGGCCGTGTTCCGCGGCGGAGTCGAAGACCTGCTGCACGCGGTGCACATGCGAGGCGAACGAGGCCACGATGATCCGACCCTTGGCCTTCGCGAAGATCGAGTCGAGCACCGGCCCGATCTCTCGTTCCGGGGTGACGAAGCCGGGGATCTCCGCGTTGGTGGAGTCGGACAGCAGCAGGTCGACGCCTTCGGCGCCGAGCCGGGCGAAGCCGGCCAGGTCGGTGATCCGGCCGTCCAGCGGGAGCTGGTCCATCTTGAAGTCGCCGGTGTGCAGCACCAGGCCGGCGGGGGTGCGGATGGCCACCGCGAGGGCGTCCGGGATCGAGTGGTTGACCGCGAAGAACTCGCACTCGAACGGGCCGAGCCGCTCACGGCCGCCCTCCCGCACGGTCAACGTGTATGGCTGGATGCGCCGCTCGGCCAGCTTCGCCTCGACCAGGGCGAGGGTGAACTGTGAGCCGACCAGGGGGATGTCGGGCTTGTGGGCGAGCAGGTAGGGCACCGCGCCGATGTGGTCCTCGTGGCCGTGGGTCAGCACGATCGCCTGGACGTCGGCCAACCGGTCCAGGATCGGGCCGAAGTCGGGCAGGATCAGATCCACTCCCGGCTGCTCGACGTCGGGGAAGAGCACCCCGCAGTCGACGATCAGCAACTTGCCGTCGTACTCGAAGACGGTCATGTTGCGACCGATGGCGCCGAGCCCGCCGAGCGGGATGATCCGCAGCCCGCCCTCGGGCAGCGGCGGGGGAAGCTCCGCGTCGATGTGCGCCTCGGTCACGCGTCCACCTCATTCTGCGACGCCGTAACCCGGCGCCCATCGTGTCGTTCGATCATTCGGGCAGCTCCAGGCCCACTGCCGCGAAGTCCGCGCGCAGCTGGGCGATCTCGTCGTCGGTGGCGTCCACCAGTGGGGGTCGCACCGGGCCGGCCGGCAGGCCCAGCGACGCCAGGCCCGCCTTCACCAGGATGGTGCCCTGGGTGCGGAAGATGCCAGTGAACAGCGGCAGCAGCCGCCGGTGCAGGGCAAGCGCGGCCGGCATGTTCCCCGCGTCGAACGCCTCGATCATTTGTGCGGTCAGCGCCCCGACGAAGTGCGTCGAGGTGCCGACCAGGCCCACGCTGCCGACGGCCAGCGCCGGCAGGGTGAGTGCGTCCTCGCCGCAGTAGAAGGCGAGGGCGGTCCGGCTGGTCACCCAGCTGGTGGCGGTCAGGTCGCCCTTGGCGTCCTTGACCGCGACGATTCGGCCGTGCTCGGCGAGCCGGACCAGCGTTTCGGTCTCGATCGGCACGCCCGAGCGGTGTGGGATGTCGTACAGCATCACCGGCAGGCCGGTGGCGTCGGCCACCGCGGTGAAGTGCCGCAGCAACCCGCTCTGCGGTGGCTTGTTGTAATAGGGGGTGACCACGAGCAGTCCGTGTGCGCCGGCCTTCTCGGCGGCGGCGGCCAACTCGATGGTGTGCCGGGTGTCGTTGGTGCCGACCCCGGCGACCACCTTGGCGCGGTCACCGACAGCCTCCACCACGGCCCGAATCAGGTGTTCCTTCTCCGCGTCGGTGGTGGTCGGCGACTCGCCGGTGGTGCCGTTGACGACCACCGCATCGTTGCCCTGCTCGTCGACCAGGTGGCTCGCCAGCCGGGCGGCACCGTCGAGGTCGAGGGAGCCGTCGGGAGCAAACGGGCTCACCATGGCGGTGAGCAGCCGGCCGAAGGGGCGGGACACCGGTCGGTCAGCGGTGTCGAGGTGGTCGTGCGTCATACCCCCCAACCTAGCGGACGACCAGCCGGGGCCCGCCAGGGAAGGGCTCAGGACGCCTCGTGCGGGCTGGCCGCCACCTCGGTGCCGTCCGGCAACGTGGAGATCACGAAGTCGGCGAACACGTTGGGGGCGACCCCCTGCAGCTGACGCAGGCACTCCACGGCCAGCTCGCGGATCTCCACGTCGGCGTGCTCGGTGGCCCGCATCGCGATGAAGTGCCGCCAGGCCCGGTAGTTGCCGCTGACCACGATCCGGGTCTCGGTGGCGTTGGGCAGCACCGCTCGGGCCGCCTGCCGCGCCTGCTTGCGGCGCAGCGTCGGGTTCGGCTCGTCGGAGAAGCGCTGCTCGAGGCCCTCCAGCAACTCGGTGTACGCCCGAACGCTCGCCTCAGCGGCCTCCACGAACTTCTTGTGCAGCTCCGGGTCGTCGGCGATGACCGCCGGCTCGACCATGGCCGCGTCCCGCTCCGGGACGTAGCGCTGCGAAAGCTGGGAGTACGAGAAGTGCCGGTGCCGAATCAACTCGTGGGTGAAGGAGCGGGACACCCCGGTGAAGTAGAAGGTCACCGACCCGTGCTCCAGCACCGAGAGGTGCCCGACGTCGAGGATGTGCGCCAGGTAGCCGGCGTTGGTGGCGGTGGCCGGGTTCGGCTTCTTCCACGACTGGTAGCAGGCCCGGCCGGCGAACTCGGCGAGCGCCTGGCCCCCCTCGGCGTCGGTCGACCACGGCACGTCGTCCGGGGCCGCGAACTGGGTCCACGCGATCAACTTGACCTGGGGCTGCACCATCTCCGGCATTCCTGGGACTGTAGTGGTCGGCGGTCCCGAGCCCAACTCGGGCTCGCGGTGCAGAAACCGCCCAGCTACCGGCAAATTACCGACGCCTCCCGCATCAGCAGGGGCCAGAGGTGTCCAAGATCTCGACAATCTCGCCGACCACCGCCGACCCCTGACACCTCCCCGGTTGCCTGTAGAGCTGCCCCAGATGTGGGGCAGGCGCTGCGTGGTCCGGCCGAGTCCCCAGCGACAAGCCGGCCCGCCCCGCGCTCCACCTCTGAGCACCCTCCCCGCACCCCACGCCCCGGGCCGCTGCCCCGCACACGGGGCAGCTCTACAGGGACACCGCAAGGCCCTGCCTCGGGCTGGACGAGCCACACTGACGCTTCACCACCACCCGCGCTTCCGGCCGTCGAGAGCCCGCAGCGCGGGCAGGTCAGACGTAGAGCGGCGGTGGGTCAGACGGGGAGCGGCCGGGGTCAGACGTAGAGCGAGGTGAACGGCGCCCAGGGCAGGTTGCGCAGCACCGAGAAGGCGAGCCACGCGGCCAGGAAGCCGCCGATGACCTTCGAGCTGATCCGCAGCTCGGGCAGTCGCCAACCGAACGCCTGGTTGCCCGCCCAGGCCACGAAGAGGTACGCGAGGAACGGCAGCGCGAAGACGAACAGGAAGTGGTGCCGGGCGGCGGCTGGCAGGTCGCCGTGCAGCACGTACCAGAGTGCGCGGGTGCCGCCGCAGCCTGGGCAGTCCAGACCGGTGGTCAGCTTGAGCAGACAGGTGGGCGCGGCGTCTGGGTTGGCGTCGGCCGGGTCGCTGATCAGCGCGTAGCCCATGCCGGCGGCGACGCAGCCGACCGCGGCCAGCGGCACCGCCCAGCGCGGCGAACGCTCGTAGAGCCGTAGCACGAACCGGGTGATCCGGTCCGGCTCGGGGGTCGGGTAGCCAGCCGGCGGGGTCGTCGGCCAACCGACCGGACCCGCGTTGGCCGGACCTGCGGCAGCCGCATCGGTCGGCACCGTGTGGACCGCCCCGGGGGCGGGCTGCGGCTGGTCGACCGGACCGGGAGCGCTCGTCACGCGCTCACGGTACACCGGACAAGCTGGCCAACGCGGCGGTGAGCGGACCGGCCAGGTCGCCGGCCAGCGGCGGTGCCACCGCGTCCAGGCCGAGCCAGCCGGCGAGCCGGTACAGCTCGGCGGCGAGCGCCACCGCGGTCTCCCCCGGGTCGGCGCCGGGCTCGATCCAGGCGGCCGGCACCAGCAACACCCCGGCCTTGCGGTCGGCCTTCAGGTCGACCCGGGCCGTGAACCGGTCGCCCTGCAGGAAGGGCAACACGTAGTAGCCGTAGACCCGCTGTGGCGCGGGAACGTAGATCTCGATCCGGTAGCTGAAGTCGAACAGCCGCTCGGTGCGGGCACGTTCCCAGATCAGCGGGTCGAAAGGGCTGACCAGTGTGTTGCCTCGAACCCAACGGGGCAGTCGGGCGGACGCGTGCAGCCACGCCGGCTGGCGCCAGCCCGCAACCCTGACCGGCACCAGCTCACCGGCCTCGGCCAGCTCCGCGACGGCCTGCCGGGCACCGGCCAGCGGCAGTCGGAAGTAGTCGCGCAGCTCCGGCTCGGCGGCCACGCCGAGGGACCGCGCGGCAAGAGCCACCAGCGTGCGGTACGCCTCGGCGTCGGTCGGGGTGGGCGCGGCCAGCACCGCCGCGGGCAGCACCCGTTCGGGCAGGTCGTAGCGGCGGGCGAAGGAGGTACTGCGCTCGGCGGCGGCCACCTCTCCAGCCCAGAAGAGGAACTCCAAGGCCCGCTTGACCGCCGACCAGTTCCACCCCCAGTTGCCGGTCTCCCGAGGCGCGTCGTGCTCGATCTCGGCAGCGGTCAGCGGACCTCGGGCGGCCACCTCGCCGCGGACCCAGGCGACCAGTTCGGGCTGCTCCTGGGCGATCCGCCGCATCCCGCCCCAGGCTTCGCTCTGCGCCCGGGCCATCCGCCAGCGCAGCATCGGGTGCAACGCCACCGGGACCAACGACGCCTCGTGGCCCCAGTATTCGAACAGCTCACGCGGGCGCCGGTAGGCGGCCTGGTCGAGCAGCGTGGTCGGGTAGGGCCCGAGCCGGCTGAACAGCGGTAGATAGTGCGCGCGTTGCAGCACGTTGACCGAGTCCATCTGGATCAACCCGACCCGGTCGAGCACCCGGCGCAGGTGCCGGCGCGTGGGCACGCCGACCGGCGCCGGGTCGGTGAAGCCCTGAGCGGCGAGCGCCACCCGCCGAGCCTGGGCGAGCGAGAGTGATTCCGGTGCGGCCATCGTCGGCGACCTTAATTCATCGGTACGACGTCGGTGCGGGAAGCTGGACGCGACGACCAACGGGGCATAGAACGGTGCAATGCTGACCATCCGCCGAGAGGAGCCGGACGACGCTGAGGCGGTCGCCCGGGTGCACGTGCACGGCTGGCAGGCGGGCTACGCCGGCTTCATGCCGGACGAGGTGCTCGGACGGCTGAACGTGACGGCCTGGGCGCAGCGCCGCCGGGACGTCGGCACCGCCGACCCGGAGCATCCGTTCACCACCCTGCTCGCCGAGGTGGACGGGCTGGTCGTCGGCTTCACCACGTTCGGGCCGTACCGCCGCAACCAGGACCGCGACGACCTGGACCCGACGGTCGGCGAGGTGGTGGCGCTCTACGTCGAGCCTTCGTGCTGGGGTGACGGGACCGCCACCGCGCTCCTGGCCGCCGCCCGAGCCGGGCTCAGCGAGCGGGGCTGGACCGGGTTCCGGGCGTGGGTGCTGGCGGACAACCGACGGGCCCGTCGGTTCTGCGAACGGGCCGGACTGTCAGCGGACGGTGAGCAGTCGACCTATCAGGTGCCGCTCGCCGGCGGGAGTGGGCCGGTCGGGCTGGTCGAGCTGCGGTACGCCGGACGCATCGACCACTGACCCGTGCGGCGGAGACAGCCAGCGGCGGATCGGCAGGAAAGCCAGCAGCGCCAAGCTGATCCACACGTAGGCGTTGCTGCCCAGGAAACCGTCGACGCCGGTGAAGTCCTTCTCCCAGAACCAGACGGTCCGGCTGATCAGCAGCACGTACCCGATGGTCGCGGCGACCAGCAGGACCCACCGTCGACGGCCGGCCGGCGCGGCCATCGCGTTGTCGACCACCAGGATCAGCGCGGGCAGCAGCCAGACCAGGTGGTGCACCCACGTGACCGGGCTGACCAGGCACATGACCGCGCCGGTCAGCGCCAGCCCCGTCGCCTCGTCGCCCACCGCGACGGCGGCCCGGGATCGCCAGGCCCACAGCGCCAGGGTGCCGAGCACCAGCAGCAGCCACAGCAGGGTGCTCGGGTGCTGCGGGTCGAGCCGGGCGACCACCCCGCGCAACGACTGGTTGGAGACGAAGGCCAACTCGCCCACCCGTCCGGTGTTCCACAGGGCCTCGGTCCAGAATTCCCGGGACGCGTCCGGGAAGAGCGCGCCGGCCAGCAGCGACACCCCGGCGGCCGTGCCGCTGGCGGTGAGAGCCGCCCGCCATCGCCCGGTCAGCAACAGGTAGACGATGAAGACGCCCGGGGTCAGTTTGATCGCGGTGGCGAGCCCGATGCCCACCCCGGCCCAGCGGTTGCCAGCCGGTAGCAGCCGCAGCAGATCCACCGCCACCAGGAAGAGCAGCAACGTGTTGACCTGGCCGAAGTTGACGGTCTCGCGCATCGGCTCGAACGCGGCGGCCAGACAGAGCGCCACGGCGAGGGCGAACCACCTGGTCCAGCCGGCGCGGCGGGCGATCGGGTCGACCAGCCACCAGATCAGCACCGCCGTGGTGACGACGCTCGCCAGCACGCTCACCGGGATCGCGGCCGACCACGGCAGGTACGCCATCGGCAGCATGACCAGCGCGGCGAACGGCGGATAGGTGAAGCCGTACTGGGTGTTGGGTTTGAGGTAGTCGTAGATCTCCCCGCCGTCGTGCACCCACCAGGTCAACGCGCCGTAGTAGACCTTCAGGTCGAAGAAGCCGTGCCGTACGGCGGCGACGGCGAGGAACGCGGCGACCGCCGCGGCGAGCACCACCACCCCGACGACCTGCGCGGTCGTCCTGTTGGCACCCTGCGCCACCGTCGCCTCCCTCGCCCTGCGTAGGCTTCCGTCCCATGGCTCTCGGGTACGTCCGCCCGGCGCGTCCCGAGGACGCCGGCGAGATCGCACGCATCCAGCTCGCAACCTGGCGGGTTGCGTACCGCCGGATCCTGCCTCGGCACGTGCTCGACAACCTGGACGAGGCGTTCCTCGCCCGGCGGTGGAGCGCGGCGGTGCTGGAGCCGCCCTCAGCCGCGCACCGGGTGCTGGTCGCCGTCGAACAGGCCGAGCAATCGTATCTGGTGGGGTTCGCCGCCTCCGGGCCGGCCGACGGCGAGGCGCTGGCCCCGGGTGAGCCGGCCGACGCACTCGGCCCGGACGTGGCCGCGGTGACCGACCTGCTGGTGGAGCCGCGCTGGGGTCGGCGTGGGCACGGCAGCCGACTGCTCGCCGCCGCCGTCGACCTGTGGCGGGAGGACGGCCTGAGTCGCGCGGTGGCCTGGGCGTTCGACGGTGACGAGGCGACTCGCAAGTTCCTCACCAGCACGGGCTGGGAGCTCGACGGCGCGGCCCGGGCGCTGGACGTCGACGACATGCTGGTGCCCCAGGTGCGTCTGCACGTGGGCGTGCCGACCGAGAAGGTACCGGCCGAGTGAACCGGTGTGTGGCGGCCCCGGCAGGGCCGCCACACCGGGCCGTCAGCCCTTGTCCGAGCCGTCGTTGGCGTCGCGGACGAAGTACCGCTGGAACACCACGAAGATGATCGCTACCGGGATGGTGGCCAGCAGCGCGGCGCCGAGCTTGAGCGGGTACTGGGTGCCCTTGCCGAGCGAGCCGCTGACCAGGTCGGCCAACCCGCGCGGCAGGGTGAACAGGTCGGGGTCCTGCACCGACACCAGGCTGTGCGGGAACTCGTTCCAGGAGCCCTGGAACGACAGGATGGTGAGGGTGATCAGCGCCGGCTTCGCCATTGGCAGCACCACCGACCAGAAGGTACGGAAGATGCTTGCCCCGTCTATCCGGGCGGCCTCCTCGACACTCACCGGGATCGACTCGAAGAACTGTTTCATGATGAACACGCCCGCCGCGTCAGCCAGCAGCGGCACCACCAGCCCGGCGTAGCTGTTGTAGAGGCCGAGCTGGTTGAGCACCAGGAACTTCGGGATCAGCAGCACCACTCCGGGCACCGCCATCACCGCGATGACGGCGGCGAACAGCCCGCCCCGGCCCCGGAACCGCAGCCGGGCCAGCGCGTACCCGGCGAGCGAGTCGAAGAAGACCCGGCCGATGGTGACCAGCACCGTCACCAGCAACGAGTTGCCCAGCCACAGGGGGAAGTTGGTGCCGGCGAAGATCCGTTCGAAGCCGGCCAGCGTGAGCGGGTCCGGAAACGGTGACAGCGGGTTCGCCGCCGCGTCGGGCTCGGTCTTGAGCGCGTTGCCGATCTGGATGACGAAGGGGTAGAGGAACACCAGCCCGAAGAAGACCAGCGTGGCGTACCCCAGGAAGCGGGTGGCCAGGGTGCGGGCCGCGCGCTGGTGTCGCCGCGCGGGCGTCGCCGCCGGGCGGTCGGTGAGCACGGCCATCTCAGGACCTTTCCGGTACGCGCCGACGCCACCAGCCGCGGCGCGGCCGGTCGGTGTCCCGCTCGGCCAGCGCTCGACGCTGGATCAGGGTGAACACGATGATGATCAGGAACAGGACGAACGAGATCGCCGCGCCGGAGCCGTAGTCGAAGTCCCGGAAGGCGGTCCGGTACGACAGGTAGGCCGGGGTGAGCGTGGTCTTGGCCGGGTCGCCCTGGCTCATCACGTACACCTGGTCGAAGACCTGCCAGGAGCCGATCATGCCGAGGGTGAGCACCAGGAAGGTGGTGGGCCTGATCATCGGCAGGGTGACGTACCGGAAGCGCTGCCACCGGGACGCGCCGTCGAGGGTGCTCGCCTCGTCCAGCGTGACCGGCACGTTCTGCAGCCCGGCCAGGAACATCAGCATGAAGGTGCCGGAGGTGGTCCAGACGACCAACGTGATGATCGAGATCATCGCGACGCTCGGGCCGGCCAACCAGTCCCACCAGGTCAGTCCGAACGGGCCACCGTCGGCCAGTGCCGCTGGCGGCGAGTCGACGCCGACCACGCCGAACAGCAGGTGCAGCACACCCCGGGAATCGGCGAACCACTCCGGGCCGTCGATCCCGACGAAGCCGAGCAGCGCGTTGACCGCGCCGGAATTGGCGAAGAGGAACAGGAACACCACGCTGATCGCGACCGAGCTGGTGACCGAGGGGAAGTAGAAGGCGCTGCGGAAGAAGCTCTTGCCCTTGAGCATCCGGTTGTTGACGACCAACGCCAGCCCGAGCGCGAGCACGGTCTGCGTCGGCACCACGATCGCCACGTAGTAGATGTTGTTGCGGATGCTGGTCATGAAGTCGCGGCGGGCCAGCCCGTCCTCGGTGAACAACTGGGTGTAGTTGTGCGCGCCGACGAACGGGACGTCGCCGGTGAAGGGGCTGCCCTGGCCGTTCCAGTCGGTCAGGCTGACCCAGAGCGCCATCAGGATGGGCAGCAGCAGGAACAGCCCCAGGATGACGATCACCGGCGCAACGAAGAGCCAGCCGGCGAGGTTCTCGTTGCTCCGGATGCCGCCCCTGCCTCGGCGGGTGCCGGCCCCGCCCGCGGTCGCCACGGCGGTCAGTGTCTCGGTTGCCATCTTCCCTCCCTTCCTCTCTCCGGCCGACGTGCGGCGGGGACCCCGGTGCTGGCCGGGGCCCCCGCCATCACCTCAGCTGCCGCCGAGCGCCGCCTTGGCGTTCTTGTCGAAGTTCTGCAGCACGGTCTTCGGGTCGCCGTTGGCCAGCGCCTGCAGGCCGGTGTCGAGGTCCTTGAGGACGCTGTCCATCTTCGGGGCGTTCACCGGACCCTGGGCGTACGCGGCGCCGTCGATGAACGGCTTGTCCTCGGGGTTGGCCGCGGTGTACTGGTCGCGCACGGACTGCCGGGACGGCATCACGCCGACCGCCTTGGCGAAGGTCAGCTGCTGCTCGCCGCTCGTCATCGCCTCGACGAACTTGATCGCCTGATCCTTGTACTTGCTCTTCGCGGCGATGCCCCAGCACTGGGTGAAGGAGAGGGTGCCCTGCCCCTTGGGGCCGGCCGGCAGCGCCACGACCTTGTACTTCACGTTCGGGAAGTCGTTCTGCAGAGCACCCTTGATCCAGTTGCCCTCGATGGTCATCACGGCCTTGCCCTTGCCGAACGCCTCACCGGACCAGCCGGCGTCGAGCTGCTTCGGGTACTTGGCCAGGCCGGTGCCGAGCATGGTCTTGACGTACTGGAGGGCGGCGAGGTTCTCCGGGGTGTCGGCGGTCGGCTGCTTGCCGTCCTTGCTCACCAGCCAGCCGCCGTTCTGCACCATGAAGGCGCCGACCCGGTCCCGGGTGTCACCGAGGGCCAGCGCAACCTGCCCCTTGGCCTTGATCTTCTGGGCGGCGGCGGTGAGCTGCTCCCAGGTCGTCGGCACGTCGGCGTCGGTCAGCCCGGCCTTGCTCCACAGGTCGGTGTTGATCTGCAGGGCCAGGGTCGAGAAGTCCTTGGGCGCGCAGTAGAGCTTGCCGTCGTACGTGAAGGTGGTGCGCAGGCTCTCGTAGAAGTCGCCCGAGTTGCTGATCTTGTCGCCGTACGGCTCCAGGGCTCCGACGCTGGCGTAGTTGGCGAACTGGGCCGCGTCCACGTAGAAGACGTCCGGCGGGGTGCCGCCGGCGAGGGCCTGACCGAGCTGCTGGGTGAGGTCCTGCGCCGGGGTGACCGTCGCGGTGTTGCCGGAGCTGCTGGCCCACTTCGCGGCGGCGTCCTGCACGGCCTTGGTCTCGGCCTCGCCGGACGAGCCGATCAGGATCTGCAGGCTGGCGGGGCCGCTGGACTGGGCGGTGTCGCCGGAGGAGTCGTCGAAGCCGCTGCCGCAGGCGGCGGAGCCGAGGAGGGCGACGGCCGCGAGGCCGGCCACCGCTGCCCGGGTGATTGTTCGGGGTGCCATGGTTTCTCCTGGTGGGGGGTGGGACTACGCGGTGTGCCGCAGTGCCAACGAGGGCTGGAGCAGCACGGGGGTGGGGGTCTCGTGGTCGCCGTCGAGGACCCCGGTGAGCAGGTCCACGCAGCGGGCGGCGGCCTCGCCGAGCGGTTGGCTGACGCTGGTCAGCCCGACCGCGGCGGCCACCGGCGTGTCGTCGAAGCCGATCACCGCCACGGGCGGGTCGACGCCGCGAATCGCCTGGAGGGCGCCGAGGGCGAGTGAGTCGCTGGCGCAGACCACGGCGCTCGGCGCCACGGTGTCGAGCAGGTCGTGCATCAGGCGTTCGCCCTCGGCGATGCCGTCCTCGGTCTCGCGGTGCAGCCCGGTCGGGTCGACACCGGCCTCGTGCAGCGCGTCGCGCCAGCCGGCGCGCCGGTCGTCGCCGACGCCCGAACCGGCCGGCCAGCCGATGAACGCGATCCGTCGGTGCCCGGCCGCCAGCAGGTGCCGGGTGGCTCCGGCGGTGCCGGCGGCGCCGTCCACGTCCACCCACGGGTGCGCGTCGAGGGCGTCCCAGGGACGGCCGAAGGTCACGAACGGCACGTCCCGCTCGGCAAGCCAGGCGGTACGCGGGTCGCCGTACTTCGTGCCGACGAGTACGAACGCATCCAGCTCGTACGTGCCGAGCAGGTCGTCGTACGTGGCGATTTCGCGCTCGTCGTCGGTGGCGGTGTAGAGCAGCACCCGGTAGCCGGCGGCGTCGGCGGTCTCGGTGAGGCCGTGCAGGAAGCGGTCGAGCACGGAGCCGTTGATGCCGTCGCGGGTCGGGTCGATCCGGGCGGCGATGAGGCGGGACCGGCCGGTGCGCATCTGCCGGGCGGCCTGGTTGGCCCGGTAGCCGAGCGCGTTGATCGCGTCCTCGACCCGCTGACGGGTTTCCTGCCGCACGATGTGCGGGCTGTTGAGCACGTTGGACACCGTCTGCCGGCTGACTCGGGCGTGCCGGGCCACCGTCGCGATGGTCACCTTTTCGGCCACTTAATCCCTCTCGCCATCTTGAACGATCCAATTCGGATAGTGCAGGATTAGATCGTTCAAGTTTCTGGAATGTTTCGCACTTTGCACCGCCAGGGGCGCGTTGTCAAGATGGCCGCCCCGCACCCCGAGGATCTGGAGCTACACCGTGATCGAACGCCAGCTGCAACCCCTCCTGCACGAGTTGGTCGGGGTGGTCTTCGCCCCCACCAGCGCGCTGGGGGACGCGACCGGGCAGATCCGCCCGACCGGCGTCCAGGGCGTCTTCCACGCCGATGCCCGGGTGCTCTCCCGCGCCGAGCTGCGGATCGACGAGCGGGAGCTCGAAGGGCTGACCCGCGGCGACGACGGCCCGCACGGCGCACACTTCGTGAGCCTGGCCCGCTGGCTCGGTGACCCCACGCCCGACCCCACCGTCCGCGTCGACCGGCTCCGGCGGGCCACCCGCAACGGCCTCACCGAGGAGCTGCGGATCGTCTCCACCGCCACGGTCGGCGTACGGGCCACCGTCACCATCGACCTCGGCTGCGACCTGGCACCCATCGAGGTCGTCAAGTCCGGTGGCGCCGCCGCCGCGCTGGAGGCCAAGACCGGCCAACCGGGCATGCTCACCTGGTCAGGCACCGGGATCACCGTCACCGTCACCGCGCCGGGCGCCGACGTGCTCGCCGGCGGCGAGCGGGCCATCACGCCCCGGCTGGTCTGGCCGGTCGACCTGCCCCCCGGCGGCGAGATGGTGCTGCGCTGGCAGTTGACCGTCGACGACCCGCGCGCCGTTGTCGTCGGCCCGGTCGGCGAGCCCGAGTGGTCCCGACCCGAGGTGGCCGCCGACGACCGGCGCCTCGTCCGACTGCTCGACCGCAGCCTGGACGACCTGCGCGGCCTCCGACTGGCCGAGACCGGCGCACCCGGGGACGTGTTCCTCGGCGCCGGGGTGCCCTGGTTCCTCACCCTGTTCGGCCGGGACAGCCTCTGGGCCGCCCGGATGATGCTGCCGCTCGGCACCGACCTGGCCGCCGGCACCCTGCGCGTACTGGCCCGCCGGCAGGGCACCCGCTTCGACCCGACGACCGGCGAGGCCCCTGGCAAGATCCTGCACGAGCTTCGCCGCCATGAGCTAGCGCTGCCCGACCACGGGCTGCGCCTTCCACCGGCGTACTACGGCACCGTCGACGCCACCATGCTCTGGGTCAACCTGCTGCACGACGCATGGCGTTGGGGAATGCCCGCCGAGCAGATCGAGCCCCTGCTGCCGCACCTGGAGGCGGCGCTGCGCTGGCTCGGCGAGCACGCCGACCCGGACGGTGACGGCCTGGTCGAGTACGTCGACACCACCGGACACGGCCTGTCCAACCAGGGCTGGAAGGACTCCGGCGACGCCGTCCGCTTCCACGACGGGTCCCTGGCCACCGCGCCGATCGTGCTGGCCGAGGTGCAGGGGTACGCGCACGAAGCCGCCGTGAACGGCGCCGCCCTGCTGGACGCCTTCGGGCGACCGGACGCCGACCGCTGGCGCGAGCACGCCGCCGCTCTGGTCGGCCGGTTCCGCAGAAGCTTCTGGGTCGACGGTCGCCACGGCCCGCAACCCGCGCTGGCCCTCGACCGCGACAAGCGCCCGGTCGACTCGCTGACCAGCAATATCGGCCACCTGCTCGGCACCGGCCTGCTCGACCTCGACGAGGAGGCCCAGGTCGCACACCTGCTCACCACCGACACGATGGCCGCCGGGTTCGGGCTACGCACCATGTCCAGCGACGACGCCGGCTTCAGCCCGCTGTCGTACCACTGTGGCTCGATCTGGACCCATGACACCGCGATCGTGCTCGGGGGGCTGGCCCGCGCCGGGCACCGCGAGGCCGCGCTCGGTCTGGCCGACGGGCTGCTCACCGCGGCCGAGGCGTTCGACTACCGGATGCCGGAGCTGTACGGCGGCGACGACCGGGCGCTGGTGAACCGTCCGGTGCCGTACCCGGCCGCGTGCCGGCCCCAGGCGTGGGCCGCGGCGGGCGCGGTGCTCCTGCTCCAGGCCGCGACCGGCCTCTACCCGGACGTGCCGGGCGGGACGGTCCGGCTGGCCCCGCTTGCCGGAGCCGAGCTAGGCGCAGTCAGCGCCCACGGCCTCCGCGTCGCCAACACCCCGGTCCACGTCGCGGTCGACCGCACCGGCCAAGCCACCGCAACCGGCCTCCCCGCCCCCCTGACCCCAACCCTCCCCACCCAACGCCGCCACCCAATCCCCCAACCCCACTAACCCCAACCCGCACTGATCAGCCGATCGTGATCGACTCCATGTCGGCGACATGGCGGTATCCCAACGGCCGGACAGCGCAATATCGGCGACATGGAGTGGATCATTCGCCGGCCGCAGCGGCCGGGCCGGGAGGAGACGCCCCCAAGACGGGACGAAACGGCCTAGGGCAGGTTGGGACGCGTGGGGCTAGGCCAAGACGAGCCGACCCGGCCAAGTCGCGCGGGACGGGGACAGGGCTTGGTCGATCTCGGGGGCTAGAGGGTTTGTTCGGCTATCAGTTCTTCGTCGTCCATTGCGCCGGTGGGGTGGAAGCCAAGGGACGTGTAGAGGGCGGCGGCCTGGAGGTTGTCGGGGTGGTACGAGAGGCGGACCGGGGGGTTGCCGTCCTTGGCACCCAGCCAGGCGGCCAGGGTCCGCACTGTCGCTCTGCCTACGCCGCGCTTCTGCTCGGCGGCGTCGATGAGCATTCCGCCGATCCAGTGCGAGCCGTCGTCGTCCACGCCCCACATGACGTGGCCGACGACGGTCTCGTCGGCGTACACGGCCAGCGAGGTCCACACCTCGGAGCGGCTGCTGAGCAGCAGGTAACGCGCACCCAACGCGGCCACGAACCGGCGCTGGTCATCACGCGGGGCGACGTCGGCCACCGCACGCCAGTTGTCGTCGTCGACCGGCCGCAGCGTCACTCGCCGCCCGCGCCGGTCCAGGTGTCCCGCATCGATCATCCGGCGGATGCTACCCGGCCCGCGCCTGCAGACCTTGGATACTTCCGTCAGCGCGGAACGGAAACCGTCCAAGATCTGCAGTGCCGCGATGGGTGGGAGGAATGGGCCGGTCAGTCGAGCAGGGCGTCCAGGCCGACGGTGAGGCCGGGGCGGTTGCGGACCGCGCGGACGGCCAGCAGGACGCCCGGCATGAACGACGCCCGATCGTAGGAGTCGTGCCGGATGGTCAGGGTCTCCCCGGTGGCGCCGAAGAGCACCTCCTGGTGGGCGACGAGCCCGGTGGCACGTACCGCGTGGACGCGTACCCCGTCGATCTCGGCACCGCGCGCGCCCGGCACCTCGTCCTTGGTGGCGTCCGGCACCGGGCCGAGGCCGGCCTCGGCGCGGGCGCGGGCGATCTGCCGGGCGGTGTGCGTGGCGGTGCCGCTCGGGGCGTCCAGCTTGGCCGGGTGGTGCTGCTCGATGATCTCGACGGACTCGAAGTGTCGGGCGGCCCGCGCGGCGAACTGCATCATCAGCACCGCGCCGATGCCGAAGTTCGGGGCGATGACCACGCCCACCTCGGGCTTGCGGGCCAGCCACTCGCGCACCTGCTCAAGCCGCTGCTCGCTGAAGCCGGTCGTGCCGACAACGGCGCTGATGCCCTGGTCGATGCACCACTGCAGGTTGTCCATGACGACGTCCGGCGTGGTGAAGTCGACGACCACCTGCGCGGCGGAGGTGGCGGAGCGGTCATCGCCCTGGTCGATCGCGGCGACCAGTTCGACGCCGTCGGCGGCGTCGACCGCCTTGCAGACCTCGATGCCCATCCGGCCACGGGCACCCAACACGCCGACCCGCAGCGGCTCGGCCGGGGTCTTGTCCTGCTCGTCAGTCACGGGGCACAACCTATCCCAATCGGGACGTGCCCTTCCGGCCGGATCAGGTGCGCTCCACCCGCCGGGACGCCACTGCCGGGACGCCCGACCGCGCCGGGCGGCAGCCCTCAGACGGTGAAGTCGCTCGCGCCGAACGGGCCGACCACGGCCAGCGACATCGGCCGGCTCAGCAGTTCGGCGGCAAGGGTGTTCACGTCCGCGACGGTCACCTCGTCGACCCGGCGGAGCAGCTCGTCCACCGGCATCAGGTCGCCGTAGAGCAACTCGCCCTTGGCCAGCCGGCTCATCCGCGAACCGGTGTCCTCCAGGCCGAGCACGAACGAGCCCTTGCTCATCCCCTTGCCCCGGGCCACCTCGGCTTCGGTCAACCCGTCGGCGGCCACCCGGGCCAGTTCGGCGCGGGTCAGGGCCAGCACCTCGTCCACCTTGCCCGGCGCGCAGCCGGCGTAGACGGCGAACAGGCCGCTGTCGGCGTACTGGCTGGCGTAGGAGTAGACCGAGTACGCCAGGCCACGCTGCTCGCGGATCTCCTGGAACAGGCGGCTGGACATGCCACCACCGAGCACGTTGTTGAGCACCCCGAGGGCGAAACGCCGATCGTCGAGGCGGTCGATGCCGGGGCAACCGAGGATGACGTGCGCCTGCTCGGTCTCCTTCGGCTCCACCAGGGTGGTCGCCGGCTTGGTGCGTACCGCCGGGGTTGCCGCGCGGTGCGGCGCCGGCGTCGCCGGGTCGCTGTCCAGCGGGGTGCCACGCACCGCCTGGCGGACCAGCTTGACCACCGCGGCGTGGTCGAGGTTGCCGGCGGCGGCGATGACGATCTGCGGTGCGGTGTAGCGATCCCGGTAGAAGCTCTGGATCTGCGGCCGGGTCATCGGTGTGACGGTGTCCGCGGTGCCGGAGATCAGCCGACCCAGCGGGTGATCGCCGTAGACGGCCTGGACGAAGAGGTCGTGCACCTCGTCACCGGGCTCGTCGTCGTGCATGGCGATCTCTTCCAGGATCACGCCACGCTCGGTCTCGACGTCGGCCGGCTCCAGCAACGAGTCGGCGACCAGGTCGCACATCACGTCGATCGCCAGCGGCAGGTCCTCGTCCAGCACGCGGGCGTAGTAGCAGGTGTATTCCTTCGTGGTGAAGGCGTTGGTCTCACCACCCACCGCCTCGATCTGCGAAGAGATCTCCAGCGCGGTGCGCTTGTTGGTGCCCTTGAAGAGCAGGTGCTCAAGGAAGTGCGCGGCACCGGCCTGCGGGCCGGTCTCGTCGCGCGAGCCGACCGCCACCCAGATGCCGAACGAGACGCTGCGCATCGCCGGAATCGCCTCGGTGAGGACGCGCAGGCCGCTGGGCAGCACGGTACGTCGTACCGTGCCGCCCAGCGGGTCGTCGCTGAGCGTCCGGGTCACCGCGCGAGCGGCGCCGCCGGAGCGGCCCGCCCCGGTGTCCCGAGAGGCCACCCCCCGTCGATCCGGTGGAAACGGCGCGCTGAAGGCCCGACTCACGTAGTGCTCCCGGTTCGACGAGGGGTGGGTGATGCGATGTACGACGATCAGCTGTGCCGGGTCCGGCGGCGCGGACGCTCGCCGCCCTCGCCACCCTCGCCGCCGCCGCCGTTGCCGCCCTCGCCGCCACCGTTGCCGCGCTCCGGGCCACGTGCGCCCCGGTCGCCGCCGCGGTCACCGCGGTCACGCGGGCCCCGGTCGCCCCGGTCCCGACCAGCCGGCCGGTCGCCACCGGCGGCCTCACCGGCGGCCGGCGCCTCGGCGCCCTCCGGGCGGACCTTGTCGAGGTAGATCTTGCCGCGGGCGTCGATGTCCGCGATCTCGACCTCGACCCGGTCGCCGACGTTGAGGAAGTCCTCGACGCGCTCGACCCGCTTGCCGTCGCCCACCTTGGAGATGTGCAGCAGGCCGTCGCGGCCCGGCAGCAGGGAGATGAACGCGCCGAACGCGGCGGTCTTGACCACCGTGCCGAGGAAGCGCTCGCCCTGCTTGGGCAGAGTCGGGTTGGCGATCCCGTTGATCCGGTCGACAGCCGCCTGGGCCGACGGGCCGTTGGTGGCGCCGACGTAGATCGTGCCGTCGTCCTCGATGGAGATCTCGGCGCCGGTCTCGTCCTGGATCGCGTTGATGGTCTGACCCTTCGGGCCGATCACCATGCCGATCTTGTCCACCGGGATCTTGACGGTGGTGACCCGCGGGGCGTAGTCCGACATCTCGGCCGGAGCCTCGATCGCCGCCTTCATGACCCCGAGGATGACCTGCCGGGCCTCGTTCGCCTGCTGCAGCGCGGCGGCGAGCACGTCCGACGGGATGCCGTTGAGCTTGGTGTCGAGCTGGAGCGCGGTGACGAACTCCGGCGTGCCGGCGACCTTGAAGTCCATGTCACCGAACGCGTCCTCGGCACCGAGGATGTCGGTCAGCGTCACGTACTGGGTCTTGCCGTCCACCTCGTCGGAGATGAGCCCCATCGCGATGCCGGCGACCGGCGCCTTCAGCGGGACACCCGCGGAGAGCAGGCCCAGCGTCGACGCGCAGACCGAACCCATCGAGGTCGAGCCGTTGGAGCCGAGCGCCTCCGACACCTGCCGGATGGCGTACGGGAACTCCTCGCGCGACGGCAGCACCGGGATCAGCGCACGCTCGGCGAGAGCACCGTGGCCGATCTCGCGACGCTTCGGCGAGCCGACCCGGCCGGTCTCACCGGTCGAGTACGGCGGGAAGTTGTAGTTGTGCATGTAGCGCTTGCGGTTCTCGGGGGACAGCGTGTCCACCATCTGCTCCATGCGGAGCATGTTCAGCGTGGTGACGCCCAGGATCTGGGTCTCGCCCCGCTCGAACAGCGCCGAACCGTGCACCCGGGGCAGCACGCCGACCTCGGCGGTCAGCGCCCGGATGTCACGCGGGCCACGTCCGTCCATGCGGACCTGCTCGCGCAGCACGCGGTTGCGCACCTCGGACTTGGTCACCGACCGGAAGGCAGCGCTGAGCTCCTTCTCCCGGCCCTCGAACCGACCACCCAGCTCCTCGGCGACGCGGGCCTTGACCCGGTCCAGGGCCTCCTCGCGGTCGGCCTTGCCGGCGATGGTGATCGCCTCGGCCACCTCGGTGCGGGCCAGCTCGGCGACGGCGTCGTACACGTCGTCCTGGTAGTCCAGGAAGACCGGGAACTCGCTGACCGGCTTGGCGGCAACCTCGGCCAGCTCGCTCTGCGCGCGGCACAGCTCACGGATCGCCGGCTTGGCGGCCTCCAGGCCGCTGGCCACGACCTCCTCGGTCGGCGCGGTGGCGCCGGCCGAGATCAGGGCGACGGCGTTCGGGGTGGCCTCGGCCTCGACCATCATGATCGCGACGTCGCCGTCTTCGAGCGTGCGGCCGGCCACGACCATGTCGAAGGTGGCCCGGGCCAGCTCCTCCAGGGTCGGGAAGGCAACCCACTGGCCGTCGATGTGTGCGACGCGGGTCGCACCGATCGGGCCGGAGAACGGCAGGCCGGAGAGCTTGGTCGACATCGAGGCGGCGTTGATCGCCACGACGTCGTACGGGTGCTGCGGGTCGAGCGCGAGGATGGTCTCGACGACCTGGACCTCGTTGCGCAGGCCCTTGACGAAGGACGGGCGCAGCGGCCGGTCGATCAGGCGGCAGGTGAGGATCGCGTCCTCGCTCGGCCGCCCCTCACGGCGGAAGAACGAGCCGGGGATGCGGCCCGCGGCGTACATCCGCTCCTCGACGTCGACGGTCAGCGGGAAGAAGTCGAACTGCTCCTTCGGGTGCTTACCGGCCGTGGTGGCGGAGAGAACGACCGTCTCGCCCAGCTGGGCGATGACGGAACCGGCGGCCTGGCGAGCCAGCCGACCGGTGGAGAAGGTGATCTCGCGGGTGCCGAAGGACCCGTTGTCGATCACGGCGGTACGGGATTCGGTGCCGAGTTTGGTCTCGGTCATGTGCTGTCGTGCTCCTTCGCGTCGTGGGCCCACGACATCGGGGAGCTGCTCAGCCGGCCGGTCTTCGATCGAAGCGCCCGGGTGGTCGGCAGAATGCCGGGTTCCCGGGGGCCACTACCGGAGACCGGTACGCTGACCGGCTCCCTCTCGGGTGGTCGCGCGGCCCGTTTTCTTCAGGTGGGACGCCGTACGGGGGAGCAGCCTCCTCGGCCACTCCCCCGTCACGTCACCGGCGCAGGCCGAGCCGCTCGATGAGCGACCGGTAGCGGGCAATGTCCTTCTTCTGGACGTAGTTGAGCAGCCGACGGCGCCGGCCGACCAGCAGCAGCAGACCACGACGGCTGTGGTGGTCGTGCTTGTGCACCTTCAGGTGCTCGGTCAGCTCGGCGATCCGCTTGGTGAGGACCGCGACCTGGACCTCCGGCGAACCGGTGTCGCCCTCGACGGTCGCGTACTCGGCACGGATGCTGGCCTTGGCTTCTTGATCGAGCGCCATGTTCTCCCTGTTTCGGTGGGTTGATCAGTAGGTGTCCGTCGTCCCGGTGGACCGGGAACGGACCGGTACCTCGCACCCGCGGCGTCGAGCAGGCACGCGAGGCCCCACGCCGGTCACCCGACGTCTCGGCAAGACTACCAGCACTCGCCGGTAACACCCGGCCAAGGGCCTCGGAGGGGCCACGTCACCCCCGCGATGATCAGGCCAGAGCGCTTCGGGTACGCGCGACGTCCTGGTCCATCTGGGCGATCAACGGCTCGATCGAGTCGTACCGGATCTGACCGCGCAGGTGGGCCACGAAGTCCAGGGCCAGCCGCTCGCCGTAGAGGTCGCCGGAGAAGTCGAGCGCGTACGCCTCCACCCGCCGCTCCCGGCCGGAGAAGGTCGGGTTGGTGCCCACCGACACCGCGGCCATCAGCGGCTCGTGCTGCCCGCGACGGATCAGCCGGGCCGCGTACACCCCGTCGGCCGGGACCGCCGCGTAGCGGTGGCAGAGCAGGTTGGCGGTGGGGAAGCCCAGCTCCCGTCCCCGCTGGTCGCCACGGACCACGACGCCCTCCAGCCGGTGTGGGCGGCCCAGCGCGGCGGCGGCCGCGCCGACGTCACCCGCGTCGACGCAGGAGCGGATGTACGTGGAGGAGAAGACGGTGCCGTCCTCGGCGACCAGCGGGCTGCCCTCGACGCTGAAGCCGAAGGTCTGACCGAGGCGCTCCAGCAGTGCCACGTCGCCGGCCGCCCGGTGCCCGAAGCGGAAGTTGCCGCCGACCACCACCAACGCGCCGTGCAGGTGCTCGACCAGGACGTCGTGCACGAACTGCTCGGCCGGCAGCCGGGAGAATTCCGGCGTGAACGGCACCACGCAGAGCACGTCCACGCCGAGCGCCTCGATCAGCTCCGCCTTGCGGGCCGGCTCGGTGAGCACCGCCGGATGCGAACCGGGGCGAACCACCTCGGCCGGGTGCGGGTCGAAGGTGACCACCACCGACTGCACTCCCAGTTCCCGGGCCCGGGCCACGGCGTGTCCGATGGTCGCCTGGTGCCCCTTGTGTACGCCGTCGAAGACACCGATGGTGACGACCGAGCGCCCCCACCCACCGGGCGCCGCGTCGTACCCCCGCCACCGCTGCATGCCGTTCCTCCCTGCTGTCCCACCGGCCGGCGGGTCGACACCGTCGGCCCTGGGCCGACGGACCTGCGCCCCGCCGTCAGGCCGGGGCGAGCACGATCTCCGCGCGAGCCCGTCCGTCCCGCTCGCTGACGATAGCGATGAGCCCGCCCGTCGGTCCGAAGACGGCGTACGGGCCGGTGAGTCCCGCCGGGTCGAGCGGGCCGCCGTGGGCGAGCACCCGGGCCTCGTCGGGCGTGGCCTCCCGGCGCGGGAAGAACCGGTCGGCCGCCGCGTCCAGCGGCAGGTTCACCACGTCCGGGGCGCGCTGCTCCAACTCGTCGAGGGTCGCCGCCTCGGCGAGGGCGAAGCCACCCACCGCGGTCCGCCGCAACGCCGTCAGGTGCCCACCGACACCGAGCGCCAGGCCCGCGTCCCGGGCGATGGCCCGGATGTACGTGCCGGAGGAGCAGGTCACGTCGACGTCCACGTCCACCACGTCCGGCTCGGTGCGGCGGATGGCCAGCACGTCCAGCCGGGAGATGGTGACCCGCCGGGCGGGCAGTTCGACGCTCTCTCCGTCGCGGACCCGCTTGTACGCCCGCTGCCCGTCGATCTTGATGGCGCTGACCGCGCTCGGCACCTGGTCGACCTCGCCGCTCAGCGCGCCCAGCGCCGACCGGATCGCCTCGTCGGTGACCTGGCCGGTCGGCGCGGTGGCGATCACGTCGCCCTCGGCGTCGTCGGTGACCGTGGCCTGACCGAGCCGGATGGTGCCGGTGTAGCTCTTGCCCGCGCCGATGACGTACGTCAGCAGGCGGGTGGCCCGGCCCACGCCGATCACCAGCACACCGGTGGCCATCGGGTCGAGGGTGCCGCCGTGACCGACCCGCCGGGTCTTCGCCAGTCGGCGGATCCGCGCCACCACGTCGTGCGACGTCATGCCGCCGGGCTTGTCGACCACGATCAGACCATCGGTGCTCACGTCGGCCAAGCCTGCCAGATGGCCCGTACCCCGCAGTGCCTGGGCACGCCCGGCGTGACCCGAGCCTCCGCCCTGCGGGCTGAGCGGCTTTGTCGGGACGAGGCGTCGATCAGGCGGTTTGTCAGGCAGGGCATCCGGCCGACCCCTGCGGGTGCGAAGATCATCCGCCCGCTGCCGTCGACCCAAGATCGGACCGCCGATGAGCCCCGACCGCCGTCCGGCCCATCACCACCGCGCGAGGGTCGACCTGCCGGAGTGGATGCGGCATCCGGCGCCGAGGCGATGGACCCCGGCGCGCTACGTCGACGACCTGATCGAGAGCTGGCCGGCGCTGCGGACCGTGCGCCGGGCCGTGTGGCACTGGCGCGACCGGACCCGGTGGAGCGAATCGCATCCGAACCTCGTCGCCGTGCTGTCGTTCGTCGTGGCCGCCGTCCTCGGGACCGTGTTGGTGACCGGCGCCTACTACCTGCTTGCGCTGGCCACCAGCGGCGAATACTGACGGAGGAACGATGGAACACACGTCGCCGAACGAGCCCACGCCGACGGACCCGGTCGAGCCGCCACCGGCCGCGGTCGCGCAGGTCAACCCGGTGCAGCTACCGGAGTGGATGCGGTCCTCGCAGACCGAGCACCAACCCACCGGATGGGACCGCGTCCGCTTCTTCTCGGCCCGGCACAACGGGGCACTGCTGGTCGGCCTCGGGCTGGTGCTGGCACTGCTGATGGTCGTCGGCGGCGTGGTGCTTGTCGGCCGGATCACCGGTGGTGGCGGCGCGTCCGCCTCGGCGAGCCCCACAGCGAGCCCGACGCCACCGCTGAGCAGGGTCGGCGAGCCACGGGACCTGTTCGCCGGGTCGCCCGCGGCCTCCTTCGCGCCAGCCGAGGAGGCCGTGCGGATGCCGGCGGCCAAGGGGACCGGGCCGTTCACCGAGACCCAGGTGCGGACCGCGCTGGAATCGGTGCGCAAGGCACTGGTCGAGAGCCGGATCGACATCTCGATGTTCATGGGCGACCCGGAGCCGTTCCTCGCGTTGCTCGCCCCGGACACCCGCGAGCAGATCCGGGCGGACTTCTCCAACAACAGCTTCCTGCGGTACGCGACCCGGATGGCGTCGCCGTCGGAGTGGGAGCCTGGTGCCCGCGCCGACGGCCGGATCAGCTACCGGGCCACCAAGGCGAACGGCATCCGGGTACTGGAGGTCTCCACGGAGTTCGTCTGGGCGTACCCGTTCGACGTGGACCTGCGGGCGCCCGCCGGTGCCAGCGTGGTGGCGCTGCGCGACCGCGTGGTGTGGCAGGTGCCGCACCCGGACGACGTGCCGGCCTCCGCCCGAGGCCTCTGGATCACCTCGGCAGATGCCGTGACCTGGAACGCGGACTGTGACGCGCTGCGGGACGGTTGGGTACACGAGCAGTTCTGGGTGGCCGACGTGCACCGGGACCGGATTCCCGCGGGTGACCCGGGCACGATCTTCGACCTCGAGGCGCCCGCGCCGACGACCACGCGCTGCTGACCGGCGGGGCGGCGGCGTCAGCGGACCGCGCCGGTCACCGCCCAACTGCCGTTGCGCAGACGCAGCAGCAGCGCGACCAGCCGGATCACCACGAACAGGGTGAGCCCGGCCCAGATGCCGCCCAGCCCGAGGTCGAACCCGTAGGTCAGCCAGATGGCCGGCAGGAAGCCCCCGAGCGCCGCCACGATGGTGAGGTTGCGCAGGTACCGCACGTCGCCCGCGCCGATCAGCACGCCGTCGAGGGCGAACACCACCCCGGCCAGTGGCAGCATGGCGACGAACCACGGCCAGGCCGTCATGGCCTGTGCGCGTACCCCCGCATCGGAGCTGAACCACGACGGCACGACGCCGGCGCCGGCGGCGACGACCAGCGCGAAGCCGACGCCGCAGACGCCGCCGAGCAGCCCGATCCGGCGGGCCAGCGCCCGGGCGCCCGCGTCGTCGCCGGCGCCGAGCGCGGCGCCGACCAGGGACTGCGCGGCGATCGCTAGGGCGTCGAGCACCAACGCGGTGAAGAACCAGAGTTGCAGGGCGATCTGGTGGGCACCGACGGCGGCGGCGCCGAAGCGGGCGGCGACGGCTGTCGCGGAGAGGAAGCTGGCCTGGAACGCCACCCCTCGGATCAGCAGGTCCCGGCTGAGCACCAACTGCTGGCGGATCACGCGGGGCCGGGGCCGCAGCGACACCCGCTCGGCGACCAGCGCCGCGGCGAAGAGCGTCCCGCAGAGCGTCTGCGCGACGACATTGGCCACCGCCGAACCGACCAGGCCCAGCCCGCCGGGGTAGACCAGCAGCGGGCAGAGCAGCGCGGAGAGCAGGTTGGGGCCGAGCACGAAGACCAGCGGTCGGCGAGTGTCCTGCACACCGCGCAGCCAGCCGTTGCCGGCGGCGGCGAGCAACAGGCCGGGGGCGCCGAGGGCCGCGATCCGCAGCCAGTGCGCGGCGGCGTCGGCCACGTCGCCAGTTCCACCGACGAGGGTACGCGCGAGCGCGCCCCCGCCGAACTGCATGCCGATCGCGATCAGCAGGCCGACACCGAACGCCAGCCAGGACGACTGGACGCCCTCGGCCACCGCGGCGGCGCGGTCGCCTGCGCCGAAGCGGCGGGCCGCGCGCCCGGTGGTGCCGTACGCGACCACGGTGCCGACCCATGCGGTGAGGGTCATCACCGTGCCGCCGACGGCGAGCGCGGCGAGTGGCACCCGGCCGAGGTGACCGACCACGGCTGTGTCGACAAGCACGTAGAGCGGCTCGGCGGCGAGCACCACGAGAGCCGGTAGGGCGAGGCTGGCGATCCGCCGGGGGGACGCGACGAGGGTGCTGGTGTTCATCGTCGGCGATCCTGTCACGGCCGGAGTAAGGATCGCAAGAGCCGGCAGCACTTACCGGGGCGACTCTGGGGTTGCCCCGGCCAACGGTTGACGGACCGGTGGGCCTGTCCGCCCGGGCGGGGTGGCCGGTCAGGCGGCGACGCGGTCGACGGAGGCCGTCGGCGACGTCACCGCCGGACGGGTCGGATCACTGACGGGTGTCCATCGACGTCTGCAGGGCGCGGCGGGCCTGCTCGCGGGCGTCGTCGGTGGTCTCGGGCTTGGGCTTGTTCGGCATGGTGGCGCTCCTTCCAGGGCGCGAGCCGCCGGCACGCGGCGGCCCTCGCGGGCGGTCGTGCTGAGCGCCCCACGGCAGTCCGGGGTTACCGGAGCAGCCGGCTGGGCAGCGTGAGCCCGGGTCGGTCCGACCCTGGAGGGAGGCGGCACGAGGTGTGGCACCACCACCCATGACCTGCGCCGCCACGCGGCACCGGCCCGTCTCCCAAGTTATCGTTCAGGTCCACATGCTGCTTACGGTTCCCGCCATATGGACAGGCGGCAACCCGGTTCAGCGGGCCAGGAAGTGCCAGCCCAGCCACCACCAGAACCCGAACAGACCGATCCGGCCCACCGGCACCGGGCCAACCTCGTAGCGCATCACGTACGCGCAGACCTCGCCCAGGGTGGGGATCCGGGAGCCCTCCCGCCGGGCCATCCACTCCACCACCGCGAAGAGGGCCAGCGCGGTGAGAAAGCCGCCGATCGCGAGCGCTCGCATCATCGCCGCACCAGCCCCCAGAAGGCGGCCAGCCAGGCGAACCACGCCGCCGACCGGGTCAGGTGATCTTCCAGGAGAGGATCGGCCAGTCGGGAGAAGGTGGGGAACTCATCGCCAGCCGCCAGCACGAAGGTCACGCCCTCGAAGACCCCGAAGACCACCACCGGCACCGCCCACCAGACCGCCCCCGCGCCCAGCCGGCGCGGCGCCGGTCGGCGGGGCACCCGATTGCTCAGACCGAGCCAGATCAGCACCCCGCCGGTGCCAAGGGTGAACAGATTCGCCTCGGTGGAGAACGACACGAACCGACCACCGACTAGCGACAGGCAGACGAGGACGGGAACGGAGACGGCGGGCCGATCCCAGGCGCGGGGGGCCTCCACGGTGAGGTCGTGCGGCTGCTCCATCCCGCAATTCTTCCCGGTCTCACGGAGCGCGGGAAGACCAACACTCCCCGGAACTGACCCTGATCTTCTCGGCCAATCGATCGACGGCGACGATTACGTTCGCCGGTGTCAGCCGCCGGGGCGGATCAGTGCGGCGCCCAGTTGGCCGCGGATCGACTCGACCACCTGCTCGGCGCTGCCCCGACCGGTGAACCCGGCCGCGAACCGGTGACCACCACCGCCGAGCGTCACCGCGACCCGGCTGACGTCCACCGCGCCCTTGCTGCGCATCGACACCGCCCACTCGCCGGGCGTGGTCTGCTTCAACACGCAGCTCACATCCGCCTCGGCGGTGCACCGCACCGAGTCGATCAGCGCCTCCAGCACGTACGGCCGCTGGTCGTGCCGGGCCAGGTCGTCCAGGGTGGCAAAGGTCCAGACCAGCCCTCGGCCACCAGCAGCGGCCGGCTCCAACTGCGCTCGGCCGAGCACCTCACCGAAGAGACGCACCGCACCGAAGGGCCGGGTGTCGAAGACCCGCCGGGAGATGTCACCGGGCGAGATGCCGGTCGCCAGCAACCGGGCGGCCATCTGGTGGACCGCCGGGGTGGTCGCCTCGAACCGGAACGAACCAGTATCCGTGGTCAGGGCCACGTAGAGGCACTCGGCGATGGCCGGATCCACCACGACCCCGAGCCGGGCCAGCAGTTGCTCAGCCACCACCGAGGTCGCCGCGGCACCCGGGTCGACCAGGTTGACCGTGCCGAAGCCGAGGTTGGAGGCGTGGTGATCGAGCACCAGCGCCGCAGGAGCGGACGACAACCGCCCGGCCAGCTCACCGAGGCGTGACTCGCTCGCCGCGTCGAAGCAGATCACCAGGTCAGGTGCCGGGTCCGCAGCGCTCGCCGGAACCAGCAGATCGAGCCCGGGCAGCCCCCGGAACGGCTCGGGCACCTCCGGCGGCCCGGGAAAAGTCGCCTGCACCTCGCGTACGCCGAACTGCCGCAGCCCCAGACCGAAGCCGAGCATGCTGCCCAGCGCGTCGCCGTCCGGGTTGACGTGACAGATCAGCAGCACCCG
The DNA here is from genome assembly GCF_016907275.1 of Micromonospora luteifusca. Classification (NCBI taxonomy): domain Bacteria; kingdom Bacillati; phylum Actinomycetota; class Actinomycetes; order Micromonosporales; family Micromonosporaceae; genus Micromonospora; species Micromonospora luteifusca. Next base: position 4,676,675 of record NZ_JAFBBP010000001.1, on the reverse strand, counting down.
ACCGCTCGGCGGGAGAGCCCGCACCAGCGCCTCGGCCGCGGCCCAGTCCGTCTCGGCGGGAGCAAACCCGGCCGCCCCGGCGAGCGGGACGCTGGCGGTGCTGGTCACCGCGTTTCCCCACCCCGCGGGGTGCCCTCGGCGCCAGTGGCCTCCTCGGCCTCGGCCGTCTCGTCGGCCTCATCCGTCTCGTCATCCACCCGGTACGGCTGCGCTTCGCCCGCGTACTCCGCCTGGGCGGCGAGCCGCTGCACCTCGGCGTCGGCGTTGCGGGCGGCGGCGAGCAGGTCGTCGATGTGCTTGACCTGGTCCTGCACGTCGTCCAGGACGAACGTGAGGGTCGGCGAGTGCCGCAACCCGAGCGCCTTGCCGACCGTGCTGCGCAACAGCCCCTTGGCGCTCTCCAGCGCCGCGGCGGTGTCCGCCTGGGCCACCGCGTCACCGAGCACGGTGTAGAAGACCGTCGCGTCACGCAGGTCCGCGGTGATCCGGGCGTCGGTGATGGTGATCATCCCGAGCCGCGGGTCCTTGATCTGGCTCCGCACCACCGACGCGACCAGCTCACGCACCCGTTCCGCGTGCCGGCGTACCTTGGCCGGATCAGACATCTCGCCACCTCCACGGCGTCCTGCTCCCGGCCGACCCGACGACCCGGAGGTCGCCGGCCGACCGGCCAACATCTCGAACATTACCTTCGCGGCCGCACCGGTCGCCCGGCACAGCCGGCACCGTGGTCAGTCGTCGTCCACGCCGTACAGCCGCCGCCGCACCGACAGCAACTCGACCTCGGGGCGGCCGGCCACCAGACGCTCACAGGAGTCGAGCACCTCGCGGACGTGCCCCGTCTCGGCGGCCACCACGGCCACCGCTATCTGCGCTCGACCATGCAGGTCGAGCGCACCCACCTCGGCGGCCGACACCTCGAAGCGGCGCAGCGCCGCCACGATCGGCCGTACATATGATCTCTTGGCTTTGAGCGACCGTGAGTCGCCCGGCAGCAGCAGGTCGAAGACCGCGGTTCCGGTGAACATCGCCTCGGACGATACCGCCAACCCGCCCCGCATGATCAAGGGGTTTACGCCATTCGGCGTAAACCCCTTGATCAGCGTGTCACTGCCGGATCAGGCGCGAACCTTCTCCCGCATCTCGAAGGTCTCGATGACGTCGCCGACCTGGACGTTGTTGTAACCACCCAGGGTCAGACCACACTCGAAGCCCTCGCGGACCTCGGTGGCGTCGTCCTTGAACCGCTTGAGCGAGGTGATCGTGAGGTTGTCCGCCACGACCGTCCCGTCCCGAAGCAGGCGAGCCTTCGCGTTGCGTCGGATGATGCCCGACCGGACGATACAACCGGAGATGTTGCCGATCTTGGACGAGCGGAAGACGTCGCGGATCTCCGCGCTGCCCAGCTCGACCTCCTCGTACTCCGGCTTGAGCAGGCCCTTGAGCGCTGCCTCGATCTCCTCGATGGCCTGGTAGATGACGGTGTAGTACCGGATCTCCACGCCCTCGCGGTCGGCCATCTCACGGACCTTGTTCGAGGCCCGCACGTTGAAGCCGATGATCGTGACCGGCTCGGACGAGGCACTCGCGAGCATGACGTTGCTCTCGGTGATCGCGCCGACACCCCGGTCGAGGACCTTGAGCTGGACCTCCTCGGGAATGTCGAGGTTGAACAGCGCGTCCTCCAGGGCCTCCACAGAACCAGAGACATCGCCCTTGAGGATGAGGTTGAGCGACGTCTTCTCGCCCTCCTTGAGCTGCTCCATGAGCGTCTCAAGGGTGGCCCGACCACGGGAGTTGGCGAATGCCGCCGCCCGCCGCCGTGCCTGCCGCTGCTCGGCGATCTGCCGCACCGTGCGGTCATCCGCCGCGGCGAGGAACGTGTCACCCGCACCGGGCGGCGCGGTCAGACCCAGAACCATGACCGGACGGGCCGGCCCAGCCTCGGAGAGCTGGTTGCCGTTCTCGTCGAGCATGGCCCGGACCCGGCCGTGCGCCCCGCCGGCGACGATCGAGTCGCCTGCCCGCAGGGTGCCCTTCTGCACGAGCACCGTCGCCACCGCACCGCGACCCTTGTCCAGGTGCGCCTCGATGGCCACACCCTGCGCCGGCCCGTCGATCGGAGCGGTCAGCTCCAGCGACGCGTCGGCGGTCAGCAGGACAGCCTCGAGCAACTCCTCGATGCCGATGCCCGGCTTGGCTGCCACGTTGACGAACATGGTCTCGCCGCCGTACTCCTCGGCGACCAGGCCGTACTCGGTGAGCTGCTGGCGGACCTTGTCCGGGTTCGCCTCGGGCTTGTCGACCTTGTTGACCGCGACCACGATCGGCACGTCGGCCGCCTTGGCGTGGTTCAACGCCTCGATGGTCTGCGGCATCACGCCGTCGTCGGCCGCGACCACCAGGATCACGATGTCCGTCACCTGGGCACCACGAGCACGCATGGCGGTGAACGCCTCGTGACCCGGGGTGTCGATGAAGGTCACCGCGCGGTCCACACCATCGTGCGGAACGTGCACCTGGTACGCACCGATGTGCTGGGTGATGCCACCCGCCTCACCGGCAACGACGTTCGCCTTACGGATCGCGTCGAGCAGCTTGGTCTTACCGTGGTCGACGTGACCCATGACGGTCACCACCGGCGCACGGCTGACCAGACGCTCCTCGGCCACCTCCGCGTCGAGGTCGATGTTGAACTGCGCGAGCAGCTCGCGGTCCTCGTCCTCCGGGCTGACGATCTGGATGTCGAAGCCCAGGTGCTCACCCAGCAGCTGCAGGGTGTCGTCAGAGCAGGACTGGGTCGCGGTGACCATCTCGCCCAGGTTGAACATCTCCTGGACCAGCGAACCCGGGTTGGCGTTGATCTTGTCGGCGAAGTCGGACAGAGAGGCGCCACGGGAAAGCCGGACGACCTGACCCTGACCCCGGGGAGCACCCGAGCTCATGGTCGGAGCCGACAGGTTGTCGAACTCCTGTCTGCGCTGCTTCTTGGACTTGCGACCGCGCGTCGGCCGGCCACCCGGACGCCCGAAGGCACCCGCGGCGCCGCCGCCACGGCCACGACCACCCGCACCCGGACGACCGCCGCCGCCGGACGGAGCACCCGGACGGAAACCGCCACCGGGAGCACCGCCACCGCCGCCGGGACCGCCACGGTAGCCACCGCCACCGCCGGCACCCGCGCCGCCACCAGGGCCGCCGCGGTAACCGCCACCGCCACCGGCGCCACCGCCGGGACCGCCACGGAAACCACCGCCGCCGCCACCGGGACGACCAGCGCCACCGCCACCGGGGCGACCAGCGCCACCGGGACCGGGGCGACCGGCAGCCGGACGCTGACTCGGCATGGACGCCGGGCTGGGCCGCGGCGGCATGGAGTTCGGGCTCGGCCGCGGCGGCATGCCCGCCGGGGTGTTGGGCCGAGGGCCACCCGCGCCGGCGGCCGGGGGCCGCTGCTGCTGGCCACCCTGGATGCCGAACGGGTTGTTACCGGCGCCGCGCGCCGGCGGGCGACCGCCCGGCCGGGCACCCGGACCCGGAGCCGGCGTGCTCGGACGAGCAGCCGGTGAACCGGGACGGGGGGGCATCGCGGCGGGACCCGGCCGAGGGCCGGGACCGGGGCGGTTGCCCTCTGCCGGAGGCTCCCGGCGAACGGGGTTGTCCCGCTGCTGCTGGCGGGCGGCCTGCGCGGCCTTGACCGCGGCCTCCTGCTCAGCCTTCAGCGCGGCGGCACGCGCCTCCGCGGCCGCCACCTCGATGTCGTGGGCACTCGCCGGCTTGGCGACCGGGGCCGCCGGTTGCGGCGCACCGGGCACCGGACCCTTGGGCTTCGGACCGGGTGCCGGCGCGGCCGGCCGCCGAGGCGGCATCGGCTTGGCCGAGACCCGGGGCGCGCCCGGGGTCGGGGACAGCGTCGGGGTCGGATTCGAAGCCGGCGTCGACGCAGGCGCCGACGGGGCGGCCGGTGCCGGAGCACCGGCGGACGCGACGAATGCGTTACGCAGCCGCCGGGCGACGGGCGCCTCGACGGTGCTGGACGCGGACTTCACGAACTCGCCCATTTCCTTCAGCTTGGCGAGAACGGTCTTACTCTCGACCCCGAGCTCTTTTGCAAGCTCGTGTACGCGGGCCTTGCCTGCCACTGCACTCCTCACTCCGAGGTCGTGCGGGCAGCACCCGCAGCGACCTCACTCGTGCACTTGAAGCCTGGTCATTTCAGGGACTTCATCGTGTGCTCATGTCGGTCGTCCTACCCTGCTAGCGACCCTCGCCCGGTCGGGCTGACCGGACGTAGTGGTTGGCGCATCGACGTGCTCTGCCAGCAAACCGTGGTCGAGAACCTCGGTGATGCGCAGCGCGCGCCCGAAGGCGCGGCGACGCACCGCCAGCGCGAAGCAGGCCGGATCCGGGTGCATGTTCGCTCCCCGACCCGGCAGCCTGCGGCGCGGATCAGGCCGGAGACTGAGACCAGCCTCGTCCCTGACCGCGATGACCCGCAGCAATTCGCTGGCCGGCGCACGTTGCCGACAACCCACACAGGTGCGTTCCGGCGTTGCGCGTCGTACCACTGGAGGAAGTCTACCCCTAGCTGCCCGAGATCGCGCCGCCCGGCTCCCGCACGTGATCAGCTGCCTCACGCGCGGCCGGGGCGGTCTGCTCCGCGTCGGACCGAATGTCGATCCGCCAACCGGTCAGTCGGGCCGCGAGTCGGGCATTCTGCCCCTCCCGACCGATCGCGAGCGACAACTGGAAGTCCGGAACGGTCACCCGGGCGGCTCGACCAGCCAGGTCGACCACCTCGACCCGCAGCGCCTTGGCCGGCGACAACGCGTTGCCGACGAAGGTGGCCGGGTCGTCCGACCAGTCGATAATGTCGATCTTCTCACCGTGCAGCTCACTCATCACGGCGCGCACCCGCTGGCCCATCGGGCCGATGCAGGCGCCCTTGGCGTTCACTCCGGGGGTGGTGGAGCGTACGGCGATCTTCGTGCGGTGACCTGCCTCACGGGCGATCGCGCCGATCTCCACCGTGCCGTCGGCGATCTCCGGCACCTCCAGCGCGAACAGCTTCTTGACCAGCGCCGGGTGCGACCGGGACAGGGTGATCTGCGGGCCGCGCATGCCCTTGGCGACGTGCACCACGACGCAGCGGACCCGCTCGCCGTGCGCGTACCGCTCGCCGGGCACCTGCTCGGACTGCGGCAGCACGCCCTCCAGCTTGCCGAGGTCGACGCTGACGATGCCCTTCTCGGTGCGCGTCTCGTGCGCCTGCACCACGCCGGTGACCAGGTCGCCCTCGCGACCCACGTACTCACCGAAGTGCACCTCGTCGGTGGCCTCCCGCAGGCGCTGGAGGATCACCTGCTTGGCGGTCATGGCGGCGATCCGACCGAAGTCGTGCGGGGTGTCGTCCCACTCCCGCACCAGGCTGCCGTCGGAGTCCATCTCCTGCGCGTACACCAGGGCGGCGCCCGACTTGCGGTCGATCTCCACCCGGGCGTGCGGTTCTGCGCCGTCGGTGTGCCGGTAGGCGGTCAGCAGCGCGGTCTCGATCGCCGCGAGAATCGTGTCGAACGGGATCTCCCGCTCGCGCTCGAGTGCGCGCAGCGCCGCGAGGTCGATGTTCACCTCTCCTCGTCCTCCACATCATCTTCGTCGTCGATGTCGTCTGAATCGTCGATCTCGTCTGAATCGTCCGCGTCGTCGAACTCTTCGTCCGGCTCGCCGAGTTCGGCGAGCCGGGTGAACTCGACCTGCACGCGACCCGGGCCGAGCTGGGCGTACGCCAGGGAAGCGCGACCACTCTCGGTCTCCAGCTGCACGCCCTCGTCATCGGCCGCGACCACCCGACCGGTCAGCTGACGGTCACCGGCGGGCTGCTCACCACGCTGGCCGGGCAGCGAGGTCGCGCCCCGGACAGTGACCTTGACCAGCCGACTCACGTTGCGCCGCCAGTGGCGGGGCAGGGTGAGTGGCCGGTCGACGCCCGGCGAGCTGACCTCGAGCTGGTATTCCCCGGCGACGATGTCGCCACCGGTCTCCTCCGCGGCGTCCAGCGCGGTCGACACCGCACGGGAGACGTCCGCGACCGCGTCCAGGTCGATCCCGCCGTCCTTGTCCACCATCACCCGCACCACGTGCCGGCGGCCAGCCCGAGAAACCGACAGGTCCTCCAGGTCGTAGCCGGCATCGTTGACCACGGGCTCGATCACGGTCCGCAGCCGGGCACGCCGCGCGGCGAGATCACCGCCGCGGGGGCCCGCACCATCGCGGGGTCGACCTGTCGAGCTGGTGGCACGGCCACGCTGCGTCATCTCCGCACCTCTCTCTGGTCGACGGCGATCGGTCTTCCCGCCATGCCGGCACGCCACCGGAGCGGACGCGCCGGTGGCTGCGCAGAGCGTAACGCGCCTGCCCGGCGGCGGACCGGGCGGCGCACCGACGTCGGTGGCCCCCGCACCGGCGCGGATGGTGTTGACTTGTCCGGTGGGGACCGGCAGAACGACACAGCGCGACCAAGCATCCGGACATTCCCGGCGAAAGCTCCTGCGCGCCGGGGCACTGCTGGCGCTCGGCGGCGCCGCGGTGCCGTTGACCGGCTGTGATCTTTTCGACCGTGACGACCAACCAGCGCCACCACCGGACCCGCTACGGCCGATGGTCGACGAGTCACTCGCGCTGGCCGCCGCGTACCGGACGAGCGCGACCGCGCATCCCGAACTGGCCGACCGGCTCGGCCCGATCGCCGAGGCGCACACCGCACACGCCACCGAGCTGGCCCGGGTGATCGGCGTCGCCCTGCCGTCGACGGTCGCCGCCGCCCCCAGCGCCGAGCCGGCCACCGACCCGGCAGGTGCGCTCGCCGCCCTGCGCAGGCTCGAGAAGACCGCCCAGCAGTCCGCCACCGCCGCCTGCGCGGCGGCACCCGCGGAACGGGCCGCACTGCTCGGGTCGATCACCGCGGCCCGAGCCACCCACCAGGAGGCACTGAAGTGAGGCAGCCGTCCGCCGGGGAGGCGCTCGCCGCCGCCCTGTCCGCCGAGTACGCGGCCATCTACGCCTACGGGCGGATCGGCGTCCGGCTCACCGGGGCGGCGCGGGACGCCGCGCAACAGGCCGAGGCCGCCCACCGAAGCCGACGCGACACGCTGGTGGTGCAGCTGAGTACGGCCGGTGGCGTCGTGCCGCCGGACCGCGCCGGGTACGCGCTGCCGTTCCCGGTCACGGACCGGGCCAGCGCGCTACGACTCGCCGCGGAGGTGGAGGAGCGCACGGCCGCGCACTGGCGGGCAGCGCTGGCGTCCACCACCGGCGCCGACCGGGACCAGGCGCTGGCTGCCCTCGTCGAGTACGCGGTACGGGCCACCCGGTGGCGCAAGATGGCCGGGCTGACCCCGCTGACTGTCCCGTTTCCCGGTCGTCCGACCTGAACCGGCCCGCTCCGGTTGCGGTGCGCATACCAGGTATGCATACTCCGTTGCCATGTCCATCCGTCACGGCTTGCTCGCCCTGCTCGAACGGGGCCAGATGTACGGCTACCAGCTGCGGGCCGCGTTCGAGGAGTCGACCGGCTCGACCTGGCCGCTGAACATCGGGCAGGTCTACACCACATTGTCCCGGTTGGAACGGGACGGTCTGGTGCGCCCGCTGCCGGAGAGTGAGGCCGGGCAGCGCCCGTACGAGATCACCGACGCCGGCCGGGCGGATCTGACGCTGTGGTTCACCACTCCGGTCAGCCGTACCGACCGACCCCGTGACGAGCTGGCGATCAAGCTGGCGTTGGCGCTGACCACACCCGGGGTGGACGTCCGCTCGGTGGTGCAGGCCCAGCGCAGCGCGACGATCCGGGCGCTGCAGGAGCTGACCAGGTTGAAGTACGGCAGCAACCGACCGCAGGACCTTCCCTGGCGCCTGGTGCTGGACTCGATGGTGTTCCAGGCCGAGGCTGAGGTGCGCTGGCTGGACCACTGCGAGACCAGTCTGGTCCGGCACCAGCCCAGCGACCCGGGCCCTCCCCCTCCCCTCCCGGCGGACGCCGACGCGCTGGACGCGGCGCGATGGGCCGGCGAGGAGGCACGACGGTGAGCGGATCGGACGACGCGGTGCTGGAGCTACGCGCCGTCCACCGCACCCACGGGACCGGACCCGCGGCGGTCCAGGCGTTGCGCGGCGTCAGCCTGGTCGTTCGGCCCGGCGAACTGGTCGCCGTGATGGGCCCGTCCGGCTCCGGCAAGTCGACGTTGCTGGCCCTCGCCGGTGGGCTGGACCGCCCGACCGGCGGCGAGGTCCGGGTCGAGGGCCAACCGCTGGGGGAGTTGGACCGTCGCGGGCTGGCCCAGCTGCGCCGCCGCCGGATCGGCTACATCTTCCAGCAACTCAACCTGCTGGGCAGCCTCAGCGCACTGGAGAACGTGGCGCTCCCACTGGAGCTCGACGGCGCCAGCGGACGCCGGGCCCGCGCGCTGGCCCTGGCCGCGCTCACCGAGGTCGGCCTGCCCGCGCTGGGTGACCGCTTCCCCGACCAGCTCTCCGGCGGGCAGCAGCAGCGGGTGGCCATCGCCCGCGCGCTCGTCGGCGAGCGGCGGCTGGTGCTCGCCGACGAGCCCACCGGGGCACTGGACTCGCAGACCGGCGAGGCGGTGCTGCACCTCCTGCGCCGCCGGATCGACGCGGGTGCCGCCGGGGTGCTGGTCACGCACGAGGCGCGACACGCCGGCTGGGCCGACCGGGTGGTGTTCCTCCGCGACGGCGTGCTGGTCGACACAACGGCCCCCCTGGGCAGCGTCGAACAGCTGCTGTCCGGCAGCGAGCGGTGACCACCCGCCGTACGAAGCCGGCCCCGGGCCGGGCCGACACCGCCGTGGCGCCGCCGATCGCGTCACCCGCCCGCGTCGGCCGGCGGCGGATCGCCGAGCTGACCGGCTCCTGGCGGGCGGCGTTGCGGATCGCCCGGCGGGAGTCCCGACGGGCCCGGCGAAGGACCGCCCTGGTGCTCGCGATGATCGCCCTCCCGGTGGCCGCGCTGGCCTTCCTGGCGGCCAGCTACGACATGGCCGAGCTGACCCCGCAGGAACGGATGGACCGCCGGCTCGGGGTGGCCGACGCGGAGCTGCGCTGGGTCGGCGACGCACCGGTGGGACAGGACGAGTGGGGTGAGAGCTGGTACACGCGAGAGGGTGAGCGGCAACGCACCGCCCAGGTCACCGCCGCTCAGGTGACCGCGCTGCTCGGGCCGGGCAGCCGGGCCACCGAGGTTCGCCGAATCCCGCTGATGCTCCGCGGTCCGCACCGCGACGAGGACGTGGAGGGGCGGGTGCTGGACCTCGGCGACCCGTTGGCCCGTGGACTGGTGCGGTTCCGGGCCGGCCGGGCACCGCAGCAGCCCGGCGAGGTCGCGGTGAGCCCCGCGGCGCTACGGCGCCTGGACCTGCGCCTCGGTCACGCCGTGGCCCTCGCGGACGGGAGCCGGGCGTACACCGTGGTCGGGGTGGTCGAGTTTCCCGACGATCTCGGCACGGTGGTGGCGCTGCACCCGGGGGCCGCGCCACGGAGCGGTCCCGGGCCGGAGAGCATCTGGCTGGCGGACGTGCCCGGCACCGTCGATGCCGCACTGGTGTCCCGACTCAACGACCAGGGCGTGGTGGTGGCCACCCGCCCTCCGGTCGACTCGACGGCCGAACGGACGCGGATGTGGCTCGGCTCCTTCGACCCGAGCGCCACCAACGACCTGAGCATCGGAGTGCTGATCGCCGGCCTCGGGCTGCTGGAGGTGGTGCTGCTGGTCGGGCCGGCCTTCGCGGTCGGCGTCCGTCGCCGCCGCCGGGATCTGGCGCTCGTCGCGGTGGCCGGCGGGGACGCCGCCCAGCTTCGTCGGGTCGTGCTGGCGGACGGCGTGGTGCTGGGTGTGCTGGGCGCCGCCGCTGGCCTGCTGGTCGGCGTCGGCGCGGCGTTCGTCGGTCGTCCGCTGGTGGAGCAGTACGTCTTCGGCGCCCGCTTCGGTGGGTACCGCTGCTGGCCGGCCGCGCTGGTGCTGCTCGGCGGGGTCGCGGTGCTGGCCGGGGTGCTCGCCGCGCTGGCACCGGCCTGGACCGCCGCCCGGCAGGACGTCAGCGCCGGGCTCGCCGGTCGACGTACCCCACCGGCGTCCCGGACCCGTTGGTTGGCCTTCGGGCTGTCGCTGGTGGCCGGCGGGGCGGGTCTGGCGGCCTTCGGGGCCGCCCGCACCTCCCCGGCGGTGATCCTCACCGGTCTGATCCTCGGCGAGTTGGGCCTGGTGTGCTGCACACCCACGCTGATCGGCGCACTCGCCCGGCTCGGCCGGGTGTTGCCGTTGGCGCCGCGCATCGCGTTGCGCGACGCCAGCCGGAACCGGGCATCCGCCGCACCCGCCATCTGCGCCGTGATGGCCGCCGTCGCCAGCAGTGTGGCGCTCGGCGGGTACCTGGCGAGCAACGGAGCACGCGAGGCGCGCGCCTACCAGCCGATGCTGCCGGCGGGCCACATGCTGGTCTACGCCCACGATCCGGCTCGGCAGCCCACGCTGGCCCAGGTCGCCACCGCGGCCCGGGACCAGTTGGGTACCGACGCGGTCGCCCCGCTGCACACGGTCGCCTGCGCGCCGCCCGGCACGGGCTACTGCGAAGTCGCGCCGGCGCTGCCGCCGGAGCAGACCTGCCCCTGGCAGCCCGGGGACAACCTCTCCGCGACGCACCGCCGGCAGGCTCGGGCCGACCCGCGCTGCCGGATCCGCGAGACGGACTACTACGACGCCTACGTGCAGACCGGGGTGGACGACGGAAGCTCGTTGCCGCTGATCACCGGCGCGGACCCGGCCGCCACCGCAGCCGCCACGGCGGTGCTGCGCGCCGGGGGCGTGGTGGTGACCGACCCGCGCTACCTGCACGACGGCCTGGTGACCGTACGGGTGAACCAGGCGGGTTCCGGGACGGATCGGCCATCCGCTGCCGCCGACCTCCCCGGGTACGCGCTGCCGGCACCGATCGGCCAGCCCCACCTGTTGCTCTCACCGTCCGCGGCCCGGCAACTCGGCCTGAGTTGGTCACCGTCCGGCTGGGTGATCGGCACCTCGACAACGCCGGACCGGCATCGGCAGGAACGGTTCACCGCCGCGTTGCGGAACTTCGGCACGTTCTCGTTACATGTGGAGTACGGCGGTGGCCCCCGCGACATCTCACCGCTGCTCCTGCTGCTCGCGGCGGCCGCCGGGGTGATCACGATGGGTGCGGCCGGGATCGCCACCGCGCTCGCCGCCGCTGAGGGACGCGCCGAGCTGACCACCCTCGCGGCCGTCGGCGCGGCACCGGCGGTACGCCGGATGTTGGCGATCTGCCAGGCCGGGGTCATCGCCGGGCTGGGTTCGGTGCTCGGCATCGTGGCCGGGCTGGGCACCGCCGCGATCGTGCTGTTCTCGGTCAACCGGCAGTACGCGACCAGCTGGCCGGTCCCCGATCCGTACCCCTATCTGGTGCCGTGGCCCGCGCTCGGGGTCCTGGTGCTGGTGCCGGTGGTGTCGATGCTCGGGGCGGGCCTGTTCACCCGCGCCCGACTGCCGATCGAGCGGCAGCTCGACTGACGCCGGTGGCATACCGGGCTGGCAGCCGCCACACTGATCCGCGTGTCAGTGCTGGGAACCCTCACCCGTCGAGTCGGTCATCATCGCTGGTTCGGCGCCGCCGCACGTCTGCTGGTCCCCGCCGACCGGGTGGTCGGTCGACTCACCCGGGGCCGGGTGGTCGCGCTCGGCCTGATCCCGTCCCTGGTGATCACCACGACCGGTCGCCGCTCCGGCAAGCCACGCAGCAATCCGCTGCTCTACGTGCCCGACGACGACGCGTACGTGGTGATCGGGTCCAACTGGGGGCAGACCCAGCACCCCGGCTGGGCGATGAATCTGCTGGCCGATCCCGCCGCGGAGGTGTACGTCAAGGGTCGGCGGGTCCCGGTGCGGGCCGAACCGGCCACCGGCACCGAACGGGACCGGTTGTGGCAGCTACTTGTCACCGAATGGCCCGCGTACCGCACGTACGTGCAGCGGGCCGGCGGCCGGGAGATCCGCATCTTCCGGCTCGTGCCGACCGGGCGCGGCGCGCCGGCCGGTCCGCCGTCGGCTGGCTAGGCTGGCCCGGTCGCCAACAAAAGGCGGGTTACCCGTGAGCGCGAGGAGTGAGCCGGGGTTGCGAGCCCCGCAGCCGCGAACAAAAGCCGGCACCGTGAGCGCGAGGAGTGAGCCGGGGTTGCGAGCCCCGCAGTCGCGAACAAAAGCCGGCACCGTGAGCGCGAGGAGTGAGCCGGGGTTGCAAGCCCCGCAGTCGCGAACAAAGGCACTGCCGTGAGCGCGAGCAGCGGAGAGGCCGGTGTCGGCCGAGGTTTCGACGATCCACGCTGGATGGTCGCGGAACGGGTCGCCGAGGCGGTTCAGCGGCGGTTCCCGGCCGATGTGCTCGCGGTCGCGGTGCATGGGCCGCTGGCTCATGGCGACGATGACGGCGGTGGGGACCGCGAGGCGGGTCTGCTGGTGGTCACCTACCGGCCCGGTTCGGGTCCGCGACCGGCGACCCGGCGGGTGGACGGGGTGCTGGTCGACCTGACCGTGGCCTCCGCCGAGGACTATCTGGCGCAGGCCCGGGTGCTCTCCCCGTTGTGGCCGTTGACCGCGGACCGGTATGTCACCACCCAGGCGTTGCACGATCCGACCGGCTGGTTGCGGACGCTGCGCGACGAGCATCTCGGTCGGCTGGCCCGGGCCCGGCCGGCGGAGTTCAGCACCGCGGCCCGGCAGGCCTGGTATCGGGGCAGCGCGGCGCACGCCCGGGCCGCCCGGCTCGCCGAGTGGTACGAGACCGACCAGGCCCTGCTGATGCTCGGTGAGGCCCGGCTGGCGGCGGCCACGGTGTCCGGACTGCTGAGCCGCACGTACTTCCGGGACCCCGGGGACGCGGTACGGCGCACCGGGTTGGCCGGCGCGGACATGACCGAGGTGGGTGTGGTGCTGGGCCGGCAGGCCGAGGAGTTGGCCGCCCGGGGTCGGGCGGTCGACGGCACGGTCGACGAGCTGCTCACCCTTTGAGCGGTGTCACAGCCCGCTCTGTACGCCGATCAGCGACCCGATCAGGTAGGTGGCGCCGGCCGCCGCCGCGCCGAGCAGCAGTTGGCGCAGCCCGCTGGTCCACCAGGGCCGCTGGGTGAAGCGAGCTACCACCGCACCGGCGGCGAACAGGCCGAGCCCACCGACGGCGAGTGCCAGCCACAGCTCGGTGGCGCCGAACAGGTACGTCAGCAGCGGGACCAACGCGCCTACCGAGAAGAACAGGAACGACGAGATCGCCGCGGCCCAGGGGCTGGGCTGGTCGTCGGGGTCGACGCCCAACTCCTCGCGGACGTGCACCCGCAGCGCCTCCTCCGGGTCGCGCCGCACCGCCTCGGCGACCTGGGTGGCGAGGTCCCGCGGCAGGCCTCGCGCGACCCAGGCGTCGGCCAGCTCCCGGGCCTCCGCCTCGGGGTGCCGCTCCAGCTCCCGGCGCTCCTTGGCCACCTCGGCGGCGACCTGCTCGTTGGCGGAGCGCACGCTGGTGTACTCGCCGAGCCCCATCGAGATCGCACCGGCCACCAGCCCGGCCGTGCCGGTGAGCACGATGCTGCGTGGCGACACCCCGCCACCGCCGACACCGGCGATCAGGGCGATGTTGGTGACCAGTCCGTCCATCGCGCCGAAGACGGCCGGGCGCAGCCAGCCGCCCGAGACGTCCGCGTGGTGCGCCTCGCGCAGCGCCGCCGGGGTTTCCGTCACGGCAGGGTCAGGATTTCGTGACCATCGTCAGTCACCACGATGGTGTGCTCGAACTGGGCTGTCCACTTCCGGTCCTTCGTGACCACGGTCCACCCGTCGTCCCACATGTCGTACTGGTAGGTGCCGAGCGTGATCATCGGCTCGATGGTGAACGTCATCCCCGGCTCCATGATGTCCGTGGGGCGCGGGCTGTCGTAGTGCGGCACGTAGAGCCCGCTGTGGAAGGTCTCGCCGATGCCGTGGCCGGTGAAGTCGCGGACCACGCCGTAGCCGAACCGCTTGGCGTACGACTCGATGACCCGGCCCACCACGTTGATCTGCCGACCCGGGGCGACCGCGCGGATGCCGCGCATCATGGCCTCGTGGGTCCGCTCGACCAGCAGCCGGGCCTCCTCGCTGACCTCGCCGACGCAGAAGGTGGCATCGGTGTCACCGTGCACCCCGCCGATGTACGCGGTCACGTCGACGTTGATGATGTCGCCGTCGGTCAGGACGGTGGAGTCCGGGATGCCGTGGCAGACGACCTCGTTGAGGCTGGTGCAGCAGGACTTGGGGAAGCCCTTGTAGCCCAGCGTCGACGGGTACGCGCCGTGGTCGCAGAGGAACTCGTGCACCACCTTGTCGATCTCGTCGGTGGTCACTCCGGGCTTGCAGTGCTCGCCGGCGAGCTGGGTCGCCTGGGCGGCGAGCCGGCTCGCGATCCGCATCTTCTCGATGGTTTCCGGCGTCTGCACGTGCGAGCCGCGCCACTCCTGTGGGCGCTTCTTGCCCACGTACTCCGGTCGGGCGATCTGGGGTGGCACCGGTCGCATCGGGGAGAGCGCGCCTGGCGTCAGAGGCGGACGGACGGTCATGACACCAGCCTATCGCCGGGGCCGCTGGTGACCCGCGCCACGGGCGCTCCGGAGGGGTTGTTGCCCTGCCAGGTCGGCTGTGCCATGGTGGCAGCGTGGATCAAGGGGGAGCACCGCCCGTCTTCTCTGCCAGCGCGGAGATCGACGGCGACCACCTCCAGGTGAGGGTGGCCGGTGAGGTCGACATGGCGACCGCCGACACCATGCTCCAGACCGCGCTCCGCGAGCCCGCCAAGCGGATCACCCTCGATCTGAGTGCCGTCACCTTCTTCGACTCGGCCGCCATCCACGCCCTGGTCCGGCTCGCCCAGCAATTTCCGGGCGTGCTCACCGTCCTGCCGTCGCGGCAGGTCCGCCGGGTGCTGGAGATCTCCGGCCTGGGCGAGCAGAGCTGGCTCGGCCCGGCCTGAGCCGCTCCGACGCCGTCGGGCGCGCGGTCAGCCCCGCAGCTGCCGGCGCAGCGTCACCTCGGTGCCCTCATCGGTACGCTGCACCGTCAGGTCGCCCAACGCCCTGATCAGGGCCAGGCCACGCCCGCGGAATCCGGCGCCGGTCGACTCACGCCACTGCCCGCTGTCGCGCACGGTGGCCGTCACCGTCCGATCCTCGATGGCCACCTCCACGCTGATCACGGCCTCGGCGGGGTGGACCGGATGCTCGATGGCGTTCGCCGCGGCCTCGGAGACCGCGACGGTCAGGTCGAACACGTCCGTCTCGTCGACCGCGTGCGCGACCAGGAAGTCCTCCAGGCGCTTGCGCAGCACGCTCAGCCGGGTCGGGTCCGCCGGTAGCCGCAACGCGAAACGGTTCAGCTCGGCCGCCTCGAGGGCGAGCAGCGCCACGTCGTCGCGGCGCGGTCGCGCGTCGATCCGCTCGACGACCGCGTCGATCAGGTCAGCCACGTGCTCACCGGGGGTCGCCGCGTCGACGCGCAGTTGGGCCAGCGCGACGTCGATGCCGACCTGACGGTCCTCGATCAGCCCGTCGGTGTAGAGCAGCAGTCGGCTGCCGGCGGCCAACTCCCCCTCGACCGCTTCGTACGTCGCGCCCGGGATGGCGCCGATCGGTGGGCCGAGCGCACGGTCGTGCAGGAACGCCACGTCACCTCCTGTGATCAGCAGCGGGGACGGGTGACCGGCACTCGCGTACCGCAGCCGGCCGGTGCGCGGGTTGAACAGCAGACAGACCACCGTTGCGAAGGAGCCGTGTTCGGTGGACCCGACCAGCCGGTTGAGCCGGGTCAGCGACTCACCCGGGTCGTAGCCCTCCAGCAGGTACGCCCGCAGCGCGTTGCGCAGTTGCCCCATCGCCGCGGCGGCCTGGACGCCCTTGCCGACCACGTCCCCGATGACCAGCACCAGGTCGTCGTCGGAGAGGACGATCGCGTCGTACCAGTCGCCGCCAACCTCGACGTCGGCGCTGCCGGGCAGGTAGCGGCTGGCCAACACCGCTCCGGGCAACTGCGGGAGCGACCGTGGCAGCAGGCTGTGCTGCAGCGTGGTGGCGATGCGGTGTTCGGCCTCGTAGAGCTGGGCGTTCTCCAGGCGCACCCCGACCAGACGGGCCAGCTGGGTCAACGCCGCCTCGTCGGCCTGCGCGTCGTCGCCGGCCGGCCGCCAGACCCGCATCTCGCCGAGCGCGTCGCCGGTGGTGCCGGTCAGCTCGGCGACGAAGGACGGATCGGTGGCGGTGGCGCCGCCGCCGTCCGCCTCCGACCGGGCCCCGGACGCGGTGACCACCACCCGCGCGGCCTCGGCGAGGCTCAGCGCGTGCCGGGCGGCGACCTGGAGCACGTCGCCGGTGGAGCGGGCGGTGTTCACGGCCACCGCCGCGTCGGCCAGTGCCCGGAGCCGACGGATGATCTGCCCACGGAGCTGGCCCAGCTCGACGTTGGCCCGGACCCGGGCGATCAACTCCTGGCCGGAGAAGGGCTTGGTGAGGTAGTCGTCGGCACCGGCGGCGAGGCCGGCGACGGCCTCCGCGGAGCCGGCCCGGGCCGAGAGCATCACGATCGGCACATGCCGGGTACGCGGGTCCGCTCGCAGCGCGCTCACCAGCCCGAAGCCGTCCAGCCGGGGCATCATGACGTCGGTGAGCACCAGATCGAACCCGCCCTCACGGGCCAGTTGCAGGGCGACCAACCCGTCGCTCGCGGTGACCACTTCCCAGGTTGGGGAGAGCAGCCGGGTGACGTGCTCGCGCAGGTCCACATTGTCGTCGACGACGAGGATCCGACCGGCCGGCACGCCCTTCATCGACCGGCCGTCGAACTCGGGTGCCGGCTCGACACCGGTCCACAGCGCGGTCTCCGCCACGTAGAGCCGGGCCTGCTCGGGCTCGTCCGCGGGCAGCGGGCCGAACGCCGCCACCCGGTCCGTGGGCAGGTGGGCCGACCCGAACGGCACGGTCACCGTGAAGGTGCTGCCCTCGTCGACCTGACTGGTCAGCCCGACCTCGCCGCCGTGCATCTCGACCAGCTCCCGGACCAGAGCCAGGCCGATGCCGGTGCCCTCGTGCGTGCGCGCACGCACCCCGGGCACCCGGTGGAACCGTTCGAAGACGTACGGCAGCTCGTCCGGCACGATCCCGATACCGGTGTCCGTCACCTCCAGCCGGGCCACGCCGTCGACGGCCCGGACCCGCACCCGGATCTCACCGTCGAACGTGAACTTGACCGCGTTCGACACCAGATTGAGGACGATCTTCTCCCACATGTCCCGGTCGACGAAGACCGGCGCCGGCAGCGGCGGACAGTCCACCACCAGCCGCAACCCGGCCCGGTCGGTGGCCGAGCGAAAGGTGCTGGCCAGCCGGGCGGTGTAGCCGGCGAGGTCGGTGGGCTGGTAGCGGGCGGCGAGCCGACCGGACTCCAAGCGGGAGAAGTCCAGCACGGTGTTGACCAGTTTGAGCAGGCGCAGCGCGTTGCGGTGCATCATGGTGAGCCGGTCGGTCTCGTCCGCGGGTAGTGCCGGGTCGGCCAGCATGTCCTCCAGCGGGCCGAGCACCAGGGTCAGCGGCGTGCGGAACTCGTGGCTGACGTTGGCGAAGAAGTTGGTCTTCGCCAGATCCAGCGCGGCCAGCTCGACGGCGCGGGCCCGCTCATGCTCGTAGGCCCGCTGCGTGCCGACCGCACGGGAGATCTGGGCGGCGACCAACTCGAGGAAGTTGCGGTAGTCGTCGTTGAGCGGCAACTGGCGGGCCACGCCGACGACCAGCGCGCCGACCCTGTGGTTGCTCGCCATGAGGGGCAGCACGAGGGCCTGGTCGGCGGCGTCGACCGGCGGCGGGTCGAGCAGGTCGGCGACGTCGACAGTGGCGGACGCGGCGTCGACGGTAGCCCGGGCGAGCAGCTCGGCACTGTCGCCGACGGCGGCCGGGGCGGTGCCGGTGGACCCGGCCAGGTTGAGACGACCGTTCTCGTCGGCCAGGTAGATCAACGCGAAGGGCACGTCCTCACGGTGCCGGCCGAGCACCCCGGCGGTGGCCCGACCGAGCTCGACCGCACTGCCCATGTCGCTCAGTTCGGCACCCAGTTCGGCCAGTGCCCGCAGCCGGCGCTCGCCGAGCACCCGCCCGGTGGTCTCGTTGACGATGCAGTAGACGCCACCGACCGAGCCGTCGTCACCCCGGATCGGGTCGTACGAGACGTTGAAGTAGGTCTGTTCGACAAAGCCGTGCCGGTCCAGCAGGAAAGGGTGGTCGTCGCCACGATAGGAGCGTCCGGTGCTCCGGACGCCGTCGAGCAGCGGGCCGAGCACCGCCCAGGTCTCCGCCCAGTGCTGACGGGCCGGCTGGCCGAGCACCTCCGGATGTTTGCTGCCGATGGTCGGCCGGTAGGCGTCGTTGTAGAAGGCGAGCTGCTCGTCGCCCCAGAACATGACGATCTGCGCGCTGGAAGCGAGCATCATGCCGACCGCGTTGGAGAGCGCCGTCGGCCAACGACCGGGCTCGCCCAGCGGGCCGGTGGACCAGTCGAAGCGGCTGAGCCGTCCGCCCATCTCGCCACCGGCCGCGAACGCGGCCGCCAGCATCGGGGGGGTCTCCCGGCCGGGCGCGACGGAATGCCCGAAGTCCGCACCCCCCTGGGCCGAGCTCATGCAGCCTCCCGCTCCGGCCGTACCCCGCGACCGTTGATCTTCACCCGCTGTGCTTCGACTTGTACCCCGGCGGACCCGCAACGTAACGCATCGCGAGCGCTGGACGCTGGTTACGTACGCCTGGGCAGTCGGGCACCGGACAGTGCGGGTGCGCACCGGTGTCGAGCAGCGGTCGCCGGTGCACCATGACAGGTCAGAAGACCGGCAGTCCGTCGATGCTCGCCGCGTTCCTGGTGGCCCGATAGACCGCCAGGTCGTCGGCGGTACGTCGGGAGTGCGCGGTGAGCAACAGGTCGCGTTCGGCGCGGAAGTCCATCAGTGGCACGCCGTAGCCGCAGGAGTCGCTGACCCGGTCCACCTCGACGGTGATCACAGCCCGGACGGCGTGCACGTCCGGCGGTGCGGGAAACTCGGCGATCCGCTCGGCGAAGGTCTCCTCGGTCACCGCGACGCTGCTGCCCCGGCCCTGCAACCGGACGATCTTCGGTGGCCCGTCGAAGGCACAGAACATCACCGTGATCCGACCGTTGTCCCGCAGGTGGGCGATGGTCTCCGCCCCGCTGCCGTGATAGTCGAGGTAGGCCACGCGGTGCGGGTTGAGAAGCACGAACGTGCCCCGCATGCCCTTCGGTGAGACATTGACGTGCCCCTCGGCGCCGGACGGCGCGGTGGCCACGAAGAAGACCGGCTGGCCCAGGATGAAGTCGCGCAGTCGACCGTCGATCTCCGGATAGACCTTCCCCATGCGGCGATCCTCCCACCGGCCCGCCCACCCAGCGGGTGCGATGTGCGTCACACTCGGTGACGCCGGGCGAGACGTACGGCTTCGTCCCGGGCCGCGACGACCGGCGGGCGCCGAGCAGCCGCCTCGACCAGCGCCGTGATGGGACGCGGGTCCGGCTCGTTTTCCGGATGCCACTGCACGCCGAGCACGAACGGCAGGGCCCGGTCCTCCACCGCCTCGATCACGCCGTCCTCGGCCCAACCGGTGACGGCGAGCCGGCCCGCATCGGCGACCGCCTGGTGGTGGTACGAGTTGACCCGGTGCACCCCGGCCAACACCGTCGCCGCGAGGCTGCCCGCCGCGAACCGCACCGCGTGGGAGCCGTAGACGCCGGGCGCCGGACGGTGCTCGTCGTGACCGACCACGTCGGGCAGGTGCTGGTGCAGGGTGCCGCCGTAGGCCACGGCGAGCAGTTGCATACCCCGGCACACGCCCAGCAGCGGCAGCTCTGCGGCGAGCGCGGCGGCCAGCAGGGTCAGCTCACCGGCATCCCGGTCCGGCCGGTCCTCGGTCCGCGGGTGCGGTGGCTGCCCGTACCGTCCCGGGCCCACATCGGCGCCACCGGCCAGGAGCAGCCCGTCGAGGACGGCCAGCACGTCGCCGTCCTCGTCGTCCGGCGGCAGGACCACCGCCCGGCCCCCCGCGACCGTGACCGCCCGCACATACGCCTCGGGCACCAGCACCGCCGGCACGCCCCGCCAGACCGCCCAGTCGGCGGGCTCGACGTACGCGCTGATCCCGATCAGCGGCCGGCGCCTCAGGACCGGCACCGTTCGCGACTGCGGGGCTCGCAGAACCGGCTCACTCCTCGCGCTCACAGGGCCGGCACCGTTCGCGACTGCGGGGCTCGCAGAACCGGCTCACTTCTCGCGCTCACAGGGCCGGCACCGTTCGCGACTGCGGGGCTCGCAGAACCGGCTCACTTCTCGCGCTCACAGCGGGGTGACGTACGCGCCCGTGATGCCGCCGTCGACCACGAACTGCGCGGCGGTCATGAACGAGGCGTCGTCGCTGGCCAGGAACGCCACCGCGGCGGCGATCTCCTCCGGTTGCCCGAACCGACCCATCGGCACGTGCACCAGTCGACGGGCCGCCCGCTCCGGGTCGGCGGCGAACAGTTCCAGCAGCAATGGGGTGGCCACCGGGCCGGGGCAGAGCGCGTTGACCCGGATGCCCTCGCGGGCGAACTGCACGCCCAGCTCCCGGGTCATCGCCAGCACGCCGCCCTTGCTGGCGGTGTACGCGATCTGTGACGTGGCGGCACCCATCAACGCCACGAACGAGGCGGTGTTGATGATCGACCCTCTGCCCTGACGGCGCATGTGCGGTATGGCGTACTTGCAGCAGAGGTAGACGCTCGTGGTGTTGACCCGCAGCACCCGTTCCCAGGCGTCGAGACCGGTGTCCAGGATGGAGTCGTCGTCCGGTGGGGAGATGCCGGCGTTGTTGAACGCGATGTCGACCCGCCCGTGCCGGTCGGCCACCCCGTCGAACAGGTCGCGTACCGCTGATTCGTCGGCGACGTCGGTGGCCACGAACTCGCCGCCGCACTCCTCGGCGGCCTTCTCGCCGGCGGCCGTGTCGATGTCCACGCAGACCACCCGGGCCCCCTCGGCGGCGAATCGCCGCACGGTGGCCAACCCGATCCCGCTGCCCGCCCCGGTGACCACGGCCACCCGGTCCTGCAAACGACCCTGCACTGGCGTCACTCCTCCGTCGCGATGAACACGTTCTTGACGTCCGTGAAGGAGTGCAGCGCGTCCGGGCCCAGTTCGCGGCCGAGCCCGGAGCGCTTCATCCCGCCGAACGGGGTCCAGTAGCGCACCGACGAGTGCGAGTTGACGCTGAGGTTGCCCGACTCGACGGCGCGGGCCAGGCGGAGGGCGCGACCCACGTCCCGGGTCCAGATCGAGCCGGAGAGCCCGTACTCGGTGTCGTTGGCGAGCCGGACCGCGTCGGCCTCGTCGTCGAACGGCAGCACCGAGACCACCGGGCCGAAGACCTCCTCCCGCCAGTGCCGGTCGGCCGGCGAGTCGGCCAGCAGCACCGTGGGCGCGTGCCAGAAGCCGGGGCCGTCGGGGCACGAGCCGGTGAAGGCGACCGTCGCGTCGGCCAGGTAGCCGGCGACCCGGTCCCGGTGAGCCGCGGAGATCAGGGGGCCCATCTCGGCGGTCTCCCGGGACGGGTCCTCCACCCGCACCGCGCGTACCGCTGGTTCGAGTAGTGCCAGGAAGCGGTCGTACACCGGACGTTGGACCAGGATCCGCGACCGTGCGCAGCAGTCCTGGCCGGCGTTGTCGAAGACCGCGCCCGGCGCGGTCGCGGCGGCGCGTTCCAGGTCGGCGTCGGCGAACACGATGTTCGCGCTCTTGCCGCCCAACTCCAGGGTGAGTCGCTTCACCTGGGCGGCGCAGCCAGCCATGATCCGGGTGCCGACCTCGGTGGAGCCGGTGAAGCAGATCTTGCGAACCGCCGGGTGGCTGACGAACCGCTCCCCTACCACCCCACCCTCACCCGGTACGACGATGAACACGTCGGCGGGCAGGCCCGCCTCGCCGGCCAACTCGGCCAGCCGCAGCGCGGTGAGCGGGGTCAACTCGGCGGGTTTGAGCACCACGGTGTTGCCGGCAGCGAGGGCCGGGACGAACCCCCAGGCGGCGATCGGCATCGGGAAGTTCCACGGCACGATCACCCCGACCACGCCGAGTGGCTCGTGGAAGGTGACGTCCAGCCCGCCGGGCACCGGGATCTGCCTTCCGGTCAGCCGCTCCGGCGCCCCGGCGTAGTAATCCAGGACGTCGCGGACGTTGCCGGCCTCCCACCGGGCGTTGCCGATGGTGTGACCTGCGTTGCGGACCTCCAGCGCGGCCAGCTCGTCCAGATGCGCGTCGACGACAGCGGCGAACCGCCGCAGGAGTCGCGCCCGATCCCCCGGGGCCACGCCCCGCCACGTCTCGAAGGCTTTCGCGGCTCGCGCGATCGCCGCGTCGACCTCGTCAACAGAGGCCCCCAGAACGTCCCGAAACCCAACCCCGGAAGCCGGATCCACCACGACAGTCACGCCCTGACCCGCCCTTCCTCCGCGCGATCTTGCAGTTGCTGCCCCGACATGGGCGACGATTCCCCACAGATCGACGACACAAAGTGCAAGATCGCGGAGGTGGGGGTTCTAGAGGCGTTCGAAGCCACGGGTCAGCTCCCAGTCCGTCACCGCGGCGTCGAAGGCCGCTAGTTCCACCTTCGCCTGGTTGGCGTAGTGGGCCACCACCTCGGGGCCGAACGCCTCCCTGGCCACCGTGGAGCCCTCCCACAGGGCCAGTGCGTCGCGCAGGGTGCCGGGGACCCGCTCGGCCTCCGGGTCGTCGTACGCGTTGCCGGTGCACTCCTCCCCCAGGTCGAGCTCCCCGCCGATGCCGTGCAGCGCGCCCGCGACCAGCCCGGCGATCGCCAGGTACGGGTTGACGTCAGCGCCGGGCACCCGGTTCTCCACCCGCATGCCCTGCCCGTGCCCCACCACCCGCAACGCGCAGGTGCGGTTGTCCACACCCCAGCGCAGCGCGGTCGGAGCGAACGAGCCCGGCTGGTAGCGCTTGTAGGAGTTGATGTTCGGCGCGAAGAGCAGGCTGAACTCCCGCATGGTGGCGAGCAGCCCGGCGAGCACCCGCTGCCCGGTCTGCGACAGGTGCGCCGGCCCGTCGCCGAGCATCGCCGAGGCCCCAGTGGTGTCGCGCAGCGAGAAGTGGATGTGGCAGGAGTTGCCCTCCCGCTCGTTCGGCTTGGCCATGAAGGTGATCGCCATGCCCTCCTGGGCGGCGATCTCCTTGGCCCCGTTCTTGTAGATCACGTGGTGGTCGGCGCAGGCGACCGCCTCGTCGTAGCGGAAGGCGATCTCGTGCTGGCCGAGGTTGCACTCACCCTTGGCGCTCTCCGGCGTGAGCCCGGCGCCGGCCATCTCGGTGCGGATCCGGCGCAGTAGCGGCTCCACCCGGGCGGTGCCGAGCAGCGAGTAATCCACGTTGTACTGGTTGGCCGGGGTGAGGTCGCGGTAGCCGCGCCGCCAGGCATCCTCGTACGAGTCGCGGAACAGCACGAACTCCAGTTCGGTGCCGGCGTACGCGGTCAGCCCGTGCTCGGCCAGCCGGTCCAGCTGCCGACGCAGGATCTGCCGGGGTGAGGCGACCACGTCACCCGACCCGTCGAGCCAGGCCAGGTCGGCCAGCAGCAACGCGGAGCCCGGTTGCCAGGGCATCCGGCGCAACGTGCCGAAATCCGGCACCATCGCGAAGTCGCCGTAGCCGCGCTCCCAGCTCGACATCGCGTACCCGTCGACGGTGTTCATGTCGACGTCGACGGCGAGCAGATAGTTGCAACCCTCGCTGCCGTTGACGGCCACCTCGTCGAGGAAGTAGGGCGCGTGGAACCGTTTGCCCTGCAGGCGGCCCTGCATGTCGACGAGGGCCAGCACCACGGTGTCGATCTCACCGGCCTGGACGGCGACCCGCAACTCTTCCAGCGAAAACGGCGTTCTGCTCATCAGCGGGCCTCCATCACCAAGGTCTACTGGTAATCCGGATCACCGTCAATGCCCCCGGCCCAGCCGACGGCAAACCACGCAGCCCTGACCCCGGCCGGGCACGGGTCAATCGGACCCGTCGACCGCCACAGGCTCTGACCTGGCGGCCGGCTCCTCGACGGTACGGACCGGGCCGGTGAACCACCTGCGAGCCGAGGCATACCACCAGACGGCGACCACCAGCAGCACCCCGCCGACAGCCAGCGGCGCGTAGTTGACGGCCGACCAGGTGAACCCGTCGTTGCCGGGCACCCCGGCGGGCACGATCGGCAGCACGAAGTAGACCGCGATGACCGCGATCTCGACGACCGCGATCCAGCCGAGCAGTTTGTACTTCCGCCCCAGCGTCCACGGCCCCGGAACGAACCTGTCACCCATCCGTAGTCGTAGCGCGATCGGGATGAGGAAGGACAGGTAGAGCCCGAGCACCGCGACGGAGACCACCGCGTAGAAGGCGATCGGGATGCCGGCCGAGCTCTCGTAGAGGGCCGGCAGGGTGAGCACGAGGCCCGCCAGGGTGGCGCCGATGATCGCGTTGACCGGGGTGCCGTTGCGGTCGACCTTCGACCAGAGCCGCCAGCCGGGCACCGCCCGGTCGCGGCTGAACGCGTACGCCATGCGGCTCATCGACGTCACGCAACTCATTCCGCAGAAGAACTGGCCGATGGTGGAGATGATGATGACGACCTTGAAGAAGACCGGGGTCAGCGCGGACTCGAAGATGGCACCGGAGAACCCGCCCGCGGCGTTGACCGCCTCGACGTCGGTGGCCGCGAAGAGGAACGCCAGCAGCAGGATCCAGCCACCGATCGCCGAGTAGAAGATCGACTGCCAGAGCCCGCGGGCGGCGGCCTGCGAGGCGCCCCGGGTCTCCTCGGAGACGTGTGCGCAGGCGTCGAAGCCGGTGATCGTGTACTGGGTCAGCAGGAAGCCCAGCGGCAACACGTAGAACCAGAACGTCAGCCCGCCGATGTCCCCGTCACCGAAGCCGGAGTTGTTGAACCGCTCGGTGAACACGAACTGGAAACTCTGGTGGTTGTCCGGCACGAAGACCAGGATGGCCACCACGACGGCCGCGCCGGCCACGTGCCACCAGACCGAGACGTTCTGGAGTACGTCGATGATCCGGTGCCCGAAGATGTTGATCATTCCGTGCAGCGCCAGGATGATCACGAACAGGACGAATGCCTGACGCAGTGTCCCGGCCCAGCCGTCGAAGAGCGCCGACAGGGTGAGGTTGAGAAACGTCGCGCAGCCGTAGTCGACCGAGGCGGTGACCGCCACCAGCCCGATCAGGTTCAGCCAGCCGGTGAACCACCCGTGCACCGGGCGACCCATGGTGGCCGCCCACCAGTAGATCCCGCCCGCGGTCGGGTACGCCGACACCAGCTCCGCCATGCAGAAGCCGATGATCAGGATGAACAGCGAGATCAGCGGCCAGCCCCAGGAGATGGCGACCGGCCCGCCGTTGTTCCACGCCTGACCGAAGGTGGTGAAGCAGCCGGCCAGGATCGAGATGATCGAGAACGAGATGGCGAAGTTGGAGAAGCCGCTCCACTTGCGGCGCAACTCCTGTTTGTAGCCGAGTTCGGCGAGCCGTCGGGCGTCGTCGTCCATCGGTTGCTCGGCGGTTGGCACGGGGGTCGTTGCCACTGCACACCTCCCTGAGGTGGTTCCGCGTGCGAGTGCGCAAAGTGTCGTCCCGGCCGATCAAGGTGGTCAATACGATGACGGTGGGAATCTCACCGCCGTCGCGGCTAATTACGTTGCCATCGAGCCGACCCGGGCCCCATCCTTGACCCCGTGACCAAGCCCGATCTCGACGGGCCACCCTCGGGCGCTCGGACCGCCCGAACCGCGGCGGCGCGGGGCACGCCTCTCTCTCCGTACGGCAAGCCCGTACCCCAAAGTGCCCCGCGCCCCCACCCTCCCCTCTCCCGCCCCGCCCCTCCCCCCCCCGGGGCGGGGGGTCAGGTTAGGAGGAGGCCGGTTAGCCAGAGGGCCGCGACTATCAGGCCTGCGCCGAACTCCACCAGCATCGACAGGCCGGCGGCTTTGAGCGCCTGCACGGTGGACGGCCAGGCGAGCTGGTTGCTGCCCAACCGCAGGCGCTCCGCCGCCCACACCCCGGCGACGAAGCCGAGCACCAGCCCGACGACCGGCACCACGAAGAACCCGACGATGCCGAGCACCCCACCGGCGAGCAACGTGGACGTCGGCACACCCGTGCGCTTCAGGTTCCGCCCGGGCCACGCGTACTTGATCACAGTGCCACCTGCGGCGACCAGCGTGGCGGCGGCGAAAACAGCCCAGCCACCCGCACCCGCACCGCCGAAGATGGCCCAGACGAGCACGCCACCCCAGCACAGCGGCAGCGCCGGCAGCCCGGGCACGACCACGCCGGCCAGACCGGCCAGGATGGCCAGCCCGGCCACCACCGTCACCACCGTCTGCGAGTCGTTCAGGCTCACGCCGCCGCCTCCCGTCGCCACCGTCGGGACTGCCCGAGCCGCACCGAACCCCCGTTCACGCCACCCCCTCGCCGCGCAGCCGGGCGGTGATCGCGTCGGCCGGGGCCGGGGCGCCGAAGTACCGACCCTGCCCGGTGTCGCAACGCAACGCGCGCAACCGTTCCGCCTGCACCCCGGTCTCCACCGCCTCGGCGGTGACCCACAACTCCAGGGCGTGCGCCAACCGGACCAACGCGTCGACGATCCGTTCGTCGCGGTGGTCGGCGGCGACGTCGGTCCCGTCGGCGCGGATGCCCTCGACGAACGGGCCGGCGAGCTTCAGGGAATGGATCGGCAGTCGCCGCAGGTACGCGAGGTTCGAGTAACCGGTGCCGAAATCGTCAACGGCCAGCCGGACGCCGAGCGCGGCGAGCCGGTGCAGGCTGCGCAGGGGCTCACCGGCGCTGCCCATCACGGCACTCTCGGTCAGCTCCAGTTGGAGCAGTTCCGCGGGCAGCCCGCTGGTGTGCAGCGCGTCGGCCACGGTGTCCACGATGGCCGGGTCGTCGGCCTGCCGCGCGGCCAGGTTCACGCTGACCACCAGCTTGGAGTCGGGGAACTCCCGCCGCCACTGCTCGGCGTCCTGACAGGCCCGCCGCAGCACCCACTCGCCGAGCCGGACGATCAGGCCGGTCTCCTCGGCCAGGCCGATGAACCGGTCCGGCCCGATCAGGCCCAGCTCCGGGTGCTCCCACCGGACCAGCGCCTCCACCGCGAGCATGTTGCCCTCCAGCAGCGACACGATCGGCTGGTAGTGCACCACGAACTCGCCCCGGTCGAGTGCGGCCGGCAGCCCGGCGACCAGCGCCGACCGGGCGATGTCGCGAGCGCCGCGCTCCGGGTCGTAGACCGCCCACTGACCCCGGCCCGCACCCTTGGCCCAGTAGAGCGTGCTGTCGGCGGCCTTCATCAGCTCGGACGCGGTGGTCTCCTCGGCCGGGCACTGCACGATGCCCACACTGGCCGACACTGCCAACTGGTGTTCACCGACGTGCACAGGGGCCGCGACGGCGGCCAGCGCGGCCTCCGCGACGGCCACCGCGTCGTCGATGTCGTCCCCTCCGTCGAGGAGGATCACGAACTCGTCGCCACCCATCCGGGCGACCAGATGGCCGTGGTCGGCCACGCAGGCGGCCAGCCGCTGGCCGATCTTCACCAGCAGTTGGTCGCCGAGGTCGTGGCCGAGGCTGTCGTTGATGGCCTTGAAGCCGTCCAGGTCGAGGAAGCACACCCCGACCCGGTGTCCGGCGGCTGCGGTGTCCAGGACCTGACCCAGCGTCTCGAAGAACAGCGTCCGGTTGGGTAGCCCGGTCAGCGGGTCGTGCAGCGCCTGGAAGCGCAGCCGCTGCTGGAGTGCGTACCGCTGGGTGATGTCCTTGATCATCGCGACGGTGAACCGTGGCCGACCGTCGCCGTGCCGGATCAGCGAGACGGCCAGGTCCGTCCACACCATCGCGCCGTCCTTGCGGTGGTAGCGCTTCTCCACCCGGGCCGCGTCGTGCTTGCCCTCGATCAGCGCCCGGTAGAGCTCCCACATCCCGGCGGCGTCGTCGGCGTGGAACAGCGCCGCCACGTTGGCGCCGCGCAACTCCTCGATCGAGTATCCGAGCATGTCCGCGAAGGCCTGGTTGACATCGATGATCCGGCCGTCCACGCCGGCGATGCCGATTCCGATCGCGGCACCGCTGAAGATCGCCCGGAACCGGGCCTCGCTGTCGCGCAGCGCCTGCTCGACCTCATCGCGCGCCTTCCAGGCGGACCGGGTGATCCGCTCCTGCTGGCTGAAGGTGCGGTCGCGCAGCGCGCGGGCAAACCCGGCGGCCAGCCCGCCCTGCACGGCCGCGATCCGTTCCGCGAGGTCCGCCGGCCGGTCGGCGGGGGCCAGCACCCTGCGCGCGAAGTCCGCACCGAGGGCGTGCAGCGTCCAGGCCAGGGCCTGCGGCTCGGTGAGGTGCGCCTGCACCAGCGCCCGCCCGACGTCCTCGGCAGGGCGGGCGCTGAACGGCTCCGCCCGCACCACCTGTGCCAGCCGGATCGTGTACGCCAGCAGCAGCCGCTCGGTCTCGGCCACGCTGAGCGGCACGAACCCGAGACGGCGTACCGCGCGGGCCCAGTCGGCGGCGTACCCCTGGGCGTCGGCCCGGCCGGCGTCGACCCCGGCGGGGTCCCGGCCAGCACCGACCCCGGCGGGGTCCGGGGCGGCGGCCATTCCGATCAGCCGGCGGACTGGTCGTACCGGGCGACACCGCAGAAGGCGCCGAACCGCTCCGGGTGGTCGTCCACGTCGGACGGCGAGTCAGGACGCCAGAGCGGCATGTGCACCACGCCCGGCTCGAGGACCGTCCAGTCGCCGAAGAAGCCGGTGACCTGGGCGCGGGAGCGCAGCGTTATCTCGGTGGCCGTCCGCGCGGACAGCCGCTGGGCGTCCAGCATCTCCTGCGGTTGGTCCTCGAAGGTGGAGTGCGAGACGACCAGGTAACTGCCGGGTGCGGCAGCGGCCCGCAGGCTGGCCAGGATCTCCTCCGGCCGGTCGCCGTCCGGGATGAAGTGCACCACCCCGGCCAACAGGATGCCCATCGGCCGGTTGAAGTCGATCAGCCCGAGCTGCCGGGTCTCGGCGAGGATCTTCTCCGGCTCCCGCAGGTCGGCGTGGATGACACCGGTCAGCTCGTTTCCGGCGAGCAACTCCCGGCTGTGCGCGACCGCCACCGGGTCGATGTCGACATACACCACCCGGGCCTTGGGGTTCAGCCCCTGCGCGACCTCGTGCACGTTGCCCACGGTCGGAATTCCGGAACCGATGTCGAGAAACTGGTCGATGCCGGCGTCGAGCAGCACCCGCACCGCCCGACGGAGGAACTCACGGCCGGAGCGCATGGTGGCGGCGAGATTCGGGGTCATCCGGGCGATCTGCTCGGCCAACTGCCGGTCGATCTCGAAGTTGTGCGCCCCGCCCAGGAAATAGTCGTACACCCGGGCCGCGCTCGGCCTGGTCAGATCGATCTCGGTCGGCAGTCCGTCGGGCATCAGCTTGCTCCCCAGTTCATCGCCGCGGCGCGGGCCGACACCGGCGTCGGGGCGCACCGAGGGCACGCATGAGCACCGGTCGACCCGCGGGTCGTGTGGTGTGGACCACTCTAGGCGGCTGACTCCAGTAACAGGGAGATGCCTTGACCGACGCCGATGCACATGGTGGCCAGAGCCCGGCGGCCTCCGCGACGGCGCAGCTCCAGCGCGGCGGTCAGCGCCAGCCGCGCGCCGCTGGCACCGAGCGGGTGCCCCAGCGCGATGGCGCCACCGTTCGGGTTGACGTGTTCGGCGTCCACCGGCAGGCCCAGCTCACGCAGCACCGCCACGGACTGCGCGGCGAACGCCTCGTTGAGTTCCACCACGTCCACCGCGCTCAACTCGACACCGAGCCGGTCGAGCAGCTTGCGGGTGGCCGGCACCGGGCCGATCCCCATGATCCGGGGCGGCACGCCGGCCGCCGCCGCGCCGCTGATCCGGGCCAGCGGGGTGAGGCCGTAGCGATGCACCGCCGCCTCGCTGGCGACCAGCAGCGCGACCGCGCCGTCATTGACGCCCGAGGAGTTGCCCGCGGTCACCGTGCCGCCGTCGCGGAACGGGGTGGGCAGCGCGGCCAGCTTCGCAAGCGTGGTCTCCCGCGGGTGCTCGTCGACCTCGACCAACCGGGTCTCTCGACGACCGGCCGGCACGGACACCGCCACGATCTCCTCGGCGAACCGGCCGTCGGCCTGCGCCTTGGCCGCGCGCTGCTGAGAGCGGTACGCGAAGGCGTCCTGGTCGGCCCGGCTCACGCCGTACTCGGCGGCGACGTTCTCCGCCGTCTCCGGCATCGAGTCGACCCCCCACCCGTCGGCCATCAACGGGTTGACCAGCCGCCAGCCCAGGGTGGTGTCGTACACCTCGGCCGAACGGGAGTACGCCGACGTCGCCTTCGGCATGACGAACGGCGCCCGGCTCATGCTCTCCACCCCGCCGGCGATCACCAGCTCCGCGTCCCCGGCCACGATCGACCGGGCCGCGGTGGCGAGGGCGTCCAGCCCGGAGCCGCAGAGCCGGTTGACCGTGCTGCCCGGCACCTCCTCGGGCAGGCCGGCCAGGAGCGCCGCCATCCGGGCCACGTTGCGGTTGTCCTCGCCGGCCTGGTTGGCGCAGCCGAGCACGACGTCGTCCACGCGCGCCCAGTCCACCGACGGGTGGCGGGCGACCAACTCGCGGATCACGTGCCCGGCCAGGTCGTCGGGGCGGACGCCGGCCAGCGCGCCCGCGTACCGGCCGATCGGGGTGCGGACGCCGGCCACCAGATATGCCACGGTCATCGCGAGTCCTTAGGGGGTGCAGACGGCGGGGGTGGGGGCCGCCCACCGGGTCGCGGGGGCTGCCAGGGGCCAGGATATCCGCGCTCGCAGCCGATAGGTTGGCGGCATGACCCGGGCCCAGTTCAGCGCAGAGACCAGCGGCGGTGGCGCGTTCGTCCGCCAGCCCAACCGGTTCACCGGTCGGGTCACCGCCGACTCGACCTCGCCGCCCGGTGGCGGGCCGGACGAGCAGGGCCGCTGGCCGTTGGAGGCCGGCCGGTACCGGCTGATCTGGTGCCGCGCCTGCCCGTGGGCGCACCGGGCGAGGATCGTGCGCGGCCTGCTCGGTCTGGACGACGCGATCTCGCTGGGCACCGTCGACCCGATCCGGGACGAACGGGGCTGGGCGTTCGCCCTCGACCCGGACGGCTTCGACCCGGTCCTCGGCGTGAGCTTCCTCTCCGAGGCGTACCTGGCCACCGACCCGGACTACACCGGCCGGGTGACCGTGCCGGCGCTGGTCGACACCCTGACCGGCCGGGTCGTCACCAACGACTACCCGCAGCTCACCCTCGATTTCTCCACCGAGTGGCGGCGGCTGCACGCGCCCGACGCGCCGGATCTGTACCCGGTCGCGCTGCGCCCCGAGATGGACGCGCTGATGGCCGAGATCCACACCGACGTCAACAACGGCGTCTACCGGTGTGGGTTCGCCACTTCACAGGAGGCGTACGACGAGGCGTTCCGAGCTCTCTTCGCCCGACTGGACGCGCTGTCCGAGCGGCTGGCCGGGCAGCGCTACCTGCTGGGCGACTCGATCACCGAGGCCGACGTGCGACTGTTCACCACGCTCGTCCGCTTCGACGCCGCGTACCACGGGCACTTCAAGTGCAACCGCAACAAGCTGACCGAGATGCCGGTGCTCTGGGCGTACGCCCGGGACCTGTTCCAGACCCCGGGCTTCGGCGAGACGGTGGACTTCGACCACATCAAGCGGCACTACTACGGCACCCATCGGCAGATCAACCCGAGCGCCATCGTGCCGCTCGGGCCTGACGAGTCCGGCTGGAGCACGCCGCACGGGCGTGGCTGAGCCGGGTCCGCGCGGCACGGCGACCACGCCGAAGGCCCGCTCGGACGTCGCTCGCCGGGTCGCCGGGTCCGCCGCCGCCGGCTGCGCGCTGGCCGGTGCGGTGGCGGTGATCGTCGCCGTGGTCGCCGGTCCCGGTCCAGGGTTCACCGGGTACGTCAGCGAGGCGGGCATTGCCGGCAGTGGGCACGCCGCGACGTACCGGATCGGGATCCTCGCTCTGGCTGCCGCGTTGCTGCTGGTCGGTGCGGCGCTGCCGCCCGGGGTGTGGACGGCGACGCCGGCGCTGCTCGCCACCGCTGCCGTGTTCACCGCCGTGTCCGGGGCGGTGACCTGCTCTGCCGGCTGCCCGCTGCCGCCGTTCGAGCGGGCCACGGCGGCGGATCTGGTGCACGGCGGCGCGAGCATCGCGGCGACCGCGGCGGTGGTCTTCGCGATGATCACGCTCGCCGTCTCCGGGCCGGCCGGTCCGGCGGTGCGCTGGCTGGCCCGCGTGGCCGCCGCGTTGGCCCTGCCGCTCTGCGCGACGGTCGGCCTGGCCATGCTCGTCGTCGGCCGGGGCGCGGTGGTGGGCGTGTTGGAGCGGCTGATCCTCGCGCTGGCCGTCGTCTGGGGCCTCGTGACCGCCACCACTCTCGCCCTGGACCGGCGGCCCCCTTCCAGGGTTCGGCTGGACGGTCTGTAAGGAGCCTCACGCGTTGCATTCCTTGCGATCCACCACAGCCGGCGTAGTGTCGGCGAGCGATGACCAATGTCTGGGGCCTCACCGTCCGCCTGTATGTCGATCTCCGACTGCAGGCTAGCGGCATCTGTCCGGGCTAGCCGCGTTTCCCACGCCTGCCCTGATCAGACCGGACAATTGGATACATCCATGCCTTTCAGCCTGCGCAAGATCCCCTTCTCCGTGCAGATCCTGCTCGGCCTCGTGCTCGGCGTCGCGCTGGGCTTCCTGGCCCGCACCAACGACGTGAGCTGGCTGACCACCACCCTGCACACTGTCGGCAACCTCTTCATCCAGCTGCTCAAGCTGGCCGTGCCGCCGCTGGTCTTCACCGCCATCGTGGTCAGCGTCGTCAGCCTGCGCGGCGTGGCCAACGCCGCCCGGCTCGCGCTCAAGACCCTGATGTGGTTCGGCATCACCGCGTTGATCTCGGTGAGCATCGGCATCGTCCTCGGTCTGGTCGTCAACCCGGGTAAGGGAGTGACTCTCGACCTGGGTGGCGCGGCGCCGCCGAAGACCACCGGCTCGTGGACCGACTTCCTCACCGGCATCGTGCCCACCAACCCGGTCGGCGCGTTCGCCGATGGCAAAGTCCTCCAGATCGTCTTCCTCGCTCTCGTATTCGGTGCCGCGGCCCTGCTGGTCGGTGAGGCCGCCGAGCCGTTCGTGGCGCTGAACCGCTCCCTGCTGGCGATCGTCCAGAAGGCGCTCTGGTGGGTCATCCGCCTCGCCCCGATCGGCACCCTCGGCCTGATCGGCAACGCCGTCGCCTCGTACGGCTGGGACCTGCTGGCCCCCCTCGCGAAGTTCACCACCGCCGTCTACATCGGCTGCGCCATCGTGCTGTTCGTGCTCTACCCGCTGGTGCTGATCTTCGCCGGCCGCCTCAACCCGCTGCGCTTCTTCGCCGGCGCCTGGCCGGCGATCGAGCTGGCCTTCGTGTCCCGCTCCTCGGTCGGCACCATGCCGGTGACCCAGCGCTCCGTCGAGCGGCTCGGCGTGCCCCGCGAGTACGCGTCGTTCGCGGTGCCCTTCGGCGCGACCACGAAGATGGACGGTTGCGCCGCCATCTACCCGGCGCTGGCCGCGATCTTCGTGGCCCAGGTCTTCGGCGTGCACCTCGGCATCGGCGACTACCTGCTGATCGCGTTCGTCTCGGTGGTGGGCTCGGCGGCGACCGCTGGTCTGACCGGCGCGACCGTGATGCTCACCCTGACCCTCAGCACGTTGGGCCTGCCGCTGGCGGGTGCCGGTCTGCTGCTGGCCATCGACCCGATCCTGGACATGATGCGCACCGCCACGAACGTGGCCGGACAGGCGCTGGTGCCGATCGTGGTGTCCGCCCGCGAGGGCACGCTCGACCGGGTCGCGTACGAGTCCGCCGGTCAGCGCGACCTGACCGAGCCGGAGCCGGTCGCGGAGACCCGGCCCGAGCTCAGTCCCGTGCCTGCCTGACCAGTTCACCGCGACAGAGACTGGCCCCTCCCCCCCGGAGGGGCCAGTCTCCGTTTCCGAGAGGATCACCGGATGAGTTCTCTGTTCACACCGCTGGCGCTGCGCGCGGTCACCCTGCCCAACCGGATCGCCATGGCACCCATGTGCCAGTACTCTGCCGGGCCGGACGGCCTGCCCACCGACTGGCACCTGATCCACCTGGGCAGCCGCGCGGTCGGCGGTGCCGGTCTGGTGCTGTCCGAGGCGACCGCGGTGCTTCCCGAGGGCCGGATCAGCCCGCAGGACACCGGGCTGTGGTCCGACGCGCACGTCGACGCGTGGCGACCGGTGACCGCGTTCGTCGCCGCCCACGGCGCGGTGCCGGCCGTGCAGCTCGCGCACGCCGGTTTCAAGGCGTCCACCTACCGGCCGTGGGCAGCGGAGCGCGGCGGTGTGCCGGACGCCGAGGGTGGCTGGACGCCACTCGCCCCCGGTTCGGAGCCGTTCACCGCCGGCTACCGGACGCCGACCACCCTCGACGAGGTCGGCCTCGCCGGTGTGGTCGAGGCGTTCGCGACCGCCGCCGAACGCGCGCTGGCCGCCGGCTTCGCCGCCGTGGAGATCCACGCCGCCCACGGCTACCTGCTCAACGAGTTCCTCTCGCCGCTGACCAACCACCGCACCGACTCGTACGGCGGCGACCGGACCGCCCGGATGCGGCTCACCCTGGAGGTGGCCCGCGCGGTGCGCGCCGCGGTCGGCGAGGACGTGCCGGTGCTGACCCGGATCTCCGCCACCGACTGGGTCGAGGGCGGTTGGACGATCGAGGACAGCGTGGTGCTCGCCGGCGAGCTGGCCGGTGTCGGCGTCGACCTGGTCGACACGTCGTCCGGTGGAATGAGCGTGGACCAGCGCGTTCCGCTCGGCCCCGGCTACCAGGTGCCGCTGGCCGCCCAGATCCGCCGCGAGGCGGGCGTGCCCACCGGCGCGGTGGGCCTGATCGTCGAACCGGAGCACGCCGAGCAGATCGTCGCCAGCGGCGAGGCCGATCTGGTGCTGCTCGGCCGGGAGCTGCTGCGCGACCCGTACTGGCCGCGCCGGGCCGCCGCCAAGCTCGGCGTCGCGTACTCCGGCCCCGCCCAGTACGCCCGCGCGGCCTGATCTCCGGGTCGGTCGGGCGGCTGCGCAGTGCGGCAGCCGCCCGACCGTCAGCCCGCCAGGTGTGACCAGCGGCCCTCCAGGTCCTGCCAGGTGCCCTGGGCCGCCACCGTGCCGCCGAGCAGCACCACCACGTGGTCGGCGCGGACCAGCGCGGCACGCTTCGCGGTGGAACCGACCACGGTCACCCCGTGCCCGCGCAACGCCTGCCACAGCGCCAGCTCGGTGGTGACGTCCAGCGCCGACGACACGTCGTCGGCGACCAACAGTTCGGTACGCGGGGCCAACGCCCGAGCCAACGCCAACCGCTGCAACTGCCCGCCGGAGAGCCGGGTGCCCTTGTGCCCGATGAGCAGACCCAACCCACCGCCGGCAGCCGCCAGGTCATGGTCGAGCTGGGCGGTGCTGACCGCCCCGGCCGCGTCCACCTGGTGGCCCAGCGCGATGTTGTCGGCCACCGTGCCGGAGAGCACCCGAGGCAACTGGCCGACGTAACCGACCTGGTTGGGGCGCAGGAACAGCTCCGGCTCGGTGACCGGGTCGCCGTTCCAGGTCAGCTCGCCGGTGTGGTGCACGATCCCCGCCAACGCCCGCAGCAACGAGGACTTGCCCGATCCCACCGGCCCGACGACAAGCACCAACTGCCCCCGCTGCACGGTCAGGTCCACGTCACGGACGGCCACCATGCCGTCGGAGTGCACCACCCCGAAGCCGCGCAGTTCCAGCCGGCGCAGCGGATGCCGCGGTGGTGGCGTCGGCGCGGGCGCCGTCCCGGCGGCCAGGTCCACCGCCGAAACCGCCGCGGAGTACGCGCCCACTCCGGTCATCGCCGCCGTGCGCCGCGTCCAGACCCGCGCCGAGGGCAGCTGGGAGATCAGCGAGGCGGTGGTCCAGGCGAACCAGCGGGCCGCGCCCAGCGTGGACACGGCCACCAGCACCGCCCCGGCGGAGAGCGAGCCGTTCAGGTAGAGCGCCCACGCGCCGATCGGCAACAGACCGCTGGCCAGCGACGGCGTGGAACGCGACCACACCTGCACCGAGATCTCCCGGCGCTGGCGGTCACTGCGCAACACGTCCAGGTCGGCGAGGTGACGCAGCACGGCCGCGCTCGCACCGGCGAGCTTCACCGTCCGGGCCGAGGACAGCACGGACACCAGCGCGGTGGCGAAGGCGGCCCGCGCGGACACGGTCGCCCGTGCCGAACGCTCCAACCTCGGCCCGAACAGGCTCGCGGCCAACCCGGAGACCACCATCGTGCCGACGAAGAACAACGCTGGCACGACGCTGCCGGAGACCACCGTCATGGCAACCGCCATGATCACCGCGGCGGACTGGTCGAACACGTTGTCGGCGAGTTGGACCACCCGCTCGGTGTCGCCGCCCTGCGCCACCACCTCGGCCGGGGTGTGTGAGCTGACCCGGCGCGGCCCGGTCTGGCCGTGCACCAGACGCAGGCTGATCCGCAGCATCTGCCGCACCCACCACTGTGGAAACCAGATGCCGGTGTAATACGGCACCGGCAGCGTGAGCAGCAGCCCGGCCACGATCCCCCACGCCGGTAGGTACGGGTCACCGACGCCGTCGACCAGATCCGCCCAGAGCCACGGCAACACCGGGCCGTCCAGCCCGAGCAGAATCATCATGAGGAACAGGGCCATCGCCCCCAACCCGTACCGGGGGTCGTTGCGGCAGAGCCGGACGATCTCACGGAACGTGCGGGCTGGCGGGGCCGGCGGCAGGGGCGGCGGGTCGGCCTTCACGGGCACGACGGCTTCGTCCACCACCGCCGGCTCGGCCCGCCCGTCGGCGGGCCAGGTGTCCGCCGGGCCCGGGCCGGTCAGCAGGTCCGTGCCGCCGCCAGCGCGGGCTGCCTGCGGCACGGCAGCGTACGCGGCCGCGTGGCTGGTCGCCAACAGCTCAGCGAAGCGGGCAGACGCGTCCAGCGGACCGGCCTCGACCACCGTGCCGTCGGCCAGTACCACCACCTCGTCGCAGCGGCGTACCGAGGAGAGCCGGTGCGCGATGACGATGCCGATCCGGTCGCGCAGCAGCCGTTCGGTGGCTCGCTGCACCCGCGCCTCGGTGACCGGGTCCAGTCGTGCGGTGGCCTCGTCGAGGATCACCACGTGCGGGTCCCGGACCAGGATGCGGGCGAACGCCACCAACTGCTCCTGACCGGCGGAGAGCACGTGCCCGCCCTCCCCCAGGCGGGTCGCCAGCCCGTCGGGCAGTTCGGCGATCCAACCGGCGAGGCCCAACTCGTCCAGCGCCCGTTCGGCGGCGTCGAGCAGCGCCGGGTCGAAGAGGGCGACGTTCTCGGCGAGCGTGCCGGCCAGGATCTCGGTGCGCTGGGGCACCAGGGCCACCCACCGGCGAAGCTGCTCGACGTCGAGGTCGCACAGGTCGGTGCCACCGAGGAAGACCGAGCCGGCCGGCACGTCGACGGCCCGGGTCAGCACCTTCGCCAGGGTCGACTTGCCCGAGCCGGTCCGCCCGATGAGCGCGTAGGAACGACCCCGCGCAAAGGTGAGGCTGACCCCGCGCAGCGCGTGTCCCCGCCCGCTCTCCGGCCCGCTCACCTGGTAGTCGAAGGTGAGGTCGCGGATGCGCAGGTCGCCGTCGGTCGGGCTGGCTCCACCGGTGGGTTCCTGCCGGGCGTCCTCCAGCAGCAGCACCCGACCCCACGCGCCGAGCGCGTACTGCAGCTCCGGAACCATCCGGCTCACGTGTTCGACGGTGGCGCCGAAGGCCAGCGCGAGCAACCAAACCGCGGTCAACCGGGCGGCGTCGATCTGGCCGTTGACCAGTGCCCACGCGCCGCCGAGCACCACCGCACCGATGCCGCCCCGGATGGTCGCGGCGGCGATCGTGGTCACCTGGGCGGACATCACCCAGACCCGTTTGCCACGGGACAGGACGGCAGCGGCCCGCCGGGCGTAGAGCCGCAGCACGTACGGCCGGGCCAGGCTGGTACGCACGTCGTCCTGACCGTGCACCGCCTCCTCCATCACGGCGGCCAGGTCCGACCAGGCCTCCTCCTCGGCCATCCGGGCCGGAACGATGCGGGCGGTCGGCCGGCGCAAACCCACCGCGAGGGCCACGGTCAGCAGCAGCATCGCGATCCCCGCCGGCCACCAGACGAACAACGCGACGGCCACCGACAGCACGCCCACGCAGAGCCCCTGGGCGAGCCGTGTGCCCTGGTTTCGGACCGCGGCGGCCACCTGGTAGACGTCACCGTCGATGCGGTCGAGCAACTCGCCCACGGGAGTGGTCTCCAACGTGGGCAGGTCCTGCCCGAGGGCCACCCGGCAGAGCCGCCGCCGTACGGCCGCGGACCAGTCGGCGGTCAGGCCGGCCATCAGCAGACTCACCGCGAAGTCGGTGAGCACCATGGCGACCAGCGCCGCGGCCAGGACCGCGAAGAACCCGGTCGAGCGGTGCAGCAGCACGGGACCGGCCAGCGCCGACGCGCCCGCCTGGCCGGCGGCACCGAGCACGATCAGGATTGCCACGACCGTCATACGGCGTGGCGAGGTGCCCCACAGGTCACGGAGCAGGCGCATGAAAAGTCCTCCGGACGTGGGGTGGCGGAGAATTCAGCCTGCCGGCGCCGACCCGTTATCTCAACCGATTTTCCGGGCCCTGAGCAGGGTATCCGTCAGCGTCAGACAACCCGGACCCCGACACTGGGGCCACGTAGGCACGTCCTCGGTGAGCCAGTCGCACCCTTCCCGGGAGCGACCGCCCAGATCCCCGCAGCAGACCGGTGACCGACCTCCCGACCCGCGACACCTCACGCCCGACATCCGGATCCAAGTCCGATTTGCCCGCCTCCGCGCACAATAATGCATCCGGTGTTTTCGTGATCAACTCCATATCCCCGACATGGCGGTATCCCGCCGCCCGGATACCCCCACATCGGCGATGTCGAGTCGATCAGCCCCGCAACGGGCGGTCTGACGCCAAGCCGGATGGGATCGTGGGCGCTTTGTCCGGTCTGGGGCTCTCTGGCCTGTGGCCGGGCGCACCCGTGGCCCGGAATCATGGCCGGGTCGGGGTCGTTACATACCCTGACGATCGCAGCACCACCGGCTGGCCCCGTGGTTTGGGGTGCTGGCCGCGGGGTTGGAATGCCGGCCCCCGCCCGGTCGTTACAGTCCCCACGAACGACCGCCCGGCCACCGCCTCGACGAGGTGCCGATGGACGGGCCGCCCCCGGAATGACCCCGGACCCCCGGTCGTTACACACAGACCCGGCGCCACGAGACCCCTCCGTTCGTGGCCCACCCGCCGGGAATGACCCCGGACCCCGGGCCGTTACACCTGGACCCGCCGCAAGCCTCCCGCTCGTGGCCCACCCCGGGAATGACCCCGGCCCCCGGCTCGTTACACATGGACCCGGCGCCACAAGCCCTCGCTTGCAAGCCGCCGGCCCAGCGCCACGAGACCCCTCCGTTCGTGGCCCACCCGCCGGGAATGACACCGGACCCCGGGTCGTTACACCCGGACCCGGCGCCGCAAGCCCCCCGCTTGTAGGCCGCCGATCACGGCGCCATCGCTAGGCGCCGACCCCCTTGAAGACTTTCCCCGCGTTTGTTGCAGCGCCGGACGAGGTGCTCACACCCGGCACACCTTCCCCTTATCGGTGTGCGGGTGTTCCTACCCCCGAAGGAGCTACCCCCATGAACACGATCATGCGTAAGAGCGTCCTGTCTGTTGCCGGTCTCGCGTTCGCCGGTGGTGTGTTCGCCGGTCCGATCGCCGCCCACGCCAACCCGGCTGTGGATGCCAAGCCCGTCGCCGTGGCCGTGCAGGCCGACAAGCCCGACACCGCCAAGCTGATCCCGCACGGCACCCAGGGCGACCAGTCCCGCATCACCCTCAACGACGAGCAGACCGCCAACGCCAAGGCGATCATCGCCGCCACGAAGAAGGCCGGTCTCCCGGAGCGCGCCGCGGTCATCTCCATCGCCACCAGCCTGCAGGAGTCGAAGCTGGAGAACCTGGGCCACCTCGGCGACATGAACGACCACGACTCGCTGGGCCTGTTCCAGCAGCGCCCCAGCTCGGGTTGGGGCACCCCGGAACAGATCACCGACCCCGCCTACTCCACCACCGCGTTCCTCAAGGGCCTGCGGCAGATCGACGGGTGGCAGGACATGCCCCTGACCCAGGCCGCGCAGACCGTCCAGGTCTCCGCGTACCCGGACGCCTACGCCCAGTGGGAGCAGCAGGCCGCCGACCTCGTCGGCCAGCACTGGAACAGCTGACCACCGCACCACCCGAACGGCAAACCCGACCGATGGCCGGCACCCCCAACCCGGGGTGCCGGCCATCGGCATACCCACACCCGGCAACCGCGCCAGCGCCGCCCGACCCGCCCGCGCAAGGCAACCGACCAGCGACCAGCGACCAACGACCAACGACCAACGACCCAGAACCGACAACCAACGGTCAGAACAGGACCGTGGCGAGAGTGCCGATCGGTTGGAAGCCGCAGCGCTCGTAGACGCGGCGGGCCGGGAGGTTGAAGTCGTTGACGTACAGGCTGACGGTGGGGGCTACTCGCAGCAGCGCGTCGCGGACCACGGCTGCCATGGCGGCGGTGGCGATCCCTCGGCCCCGCCATTCCGGTGCCACCCAGACGCCCTGGACCTGTGCCGTCCGTTTGGTGACCACGGCCAGCTCGGCCTTGAACACGACCTTGCCGTCGACGAAGCGGGCGTACGCCCGGCCGGACCGGACCAGGTCGTTGACCCGTCGGCGGTAGCTGCGCCCGGCGTCCTCGGCCAACGGGGAGACGCCGACTTCTTCGGTGTACATGGCCACCGCTGCGGGGAAGAGCCGATCGACCTCGCCGGGGCGGACCCGGCGTACCTCCGGGTCGGCAGGTACGGATGGCAGGGCGTCGGCGGCCAGCAGTGGCTGGTTGGGACGGACGTCTCGGGCTGGCCCCCAAGTGTCGGAGAGCCGGTCCCACAGCCCGAGGACGGCGTCCGCCCGGCCGACGATGGACGAGCAGAGCCGCTCCTCGCCCGCGAGCAGGTCGGCGAAGGCGGCCACCGCAGCGTCGGTCGCCAGCACCGGGGTCAGGTTGCCGCCGAGCCAGCAGAGTGATTCCAGGTTGCGCCGGGTGCCGTACCCCAGGACCCTGCCCTCGGCCCGCCACCAGGAGAGTCCGCGCGCGGCGATCCGCTCGGCGACCTGCGCGCCCGCGAACGGGTCGTGGTCGAGTAGTCGCTCGACCGCGCGGCGCTCCGATTCCCCGAGTTGCCGTACCGGCACCGTCAGCACGACTACCAGCCTGCCAGATCGACCCCCCGCTCCGCCGGTCGAGTGACGATGCCGCCGTCAGACGGTCACCGGTTCTGCGGGCTCGCTGACCGGCCGGGTCCGCCCGGCCCAGCGGACAACCGGGGGCACCAGTGCCCCGAGCAGGAGGAACAGGGCACCGAGCACCAGCCAGCCCGGTACGCCCCAACCGAGCGCGAGGGTGGTCACCACGACCGGCGCGAGCATCTTGCCCAGTTCGTAGCCCATGCCGTACGCCCCCTGGTACTGC
This sequence comes from Micromonospora luteifusca, assembly GCF_016907275.1. Taxonomy (NCBI): domain Bacteria; kingdom Bacillati; phylum Actinomycetota; class Actinomycetes; order Micromonosporales; family Micromonosporaceae; genus Micromonospora; species Micromonospora luteifusca. The sequence goes on along the minus strand of NZ_JAFBBP010000001.1, from coordinate 4,634,760 downwards.
CCCTGGGCGTCCGCTGGCGCCAGCCCGAAGGAGATCCCCCAGCCAGCAGCAGAGTGCCACAGCTCCCCGATCACGTGGGCGAGCGACCCGATACCGAGCAGGCCCACAGCGCCGGCGGTTGGTAGTGCGCCACTGGCAGCGAAGAGTACGCAGGCCAGGGCGATGGCCACTCCCGCTCGACGGGCGGCGCGGGCGGCTCCGAGCAGGGTGGCGGCGGTACGCGTGGCGCGGACCTGTAGGAGCACCACCAGCACGGTGTTGACCAGGGTCAACGCGGAGATCATCCAGACGGGTGCCCGGGTGTGACCGGCGATCCACAGCGGCAGGGCGATGGTGAGCAGGCTGAAGTGCATCGACATCAGCCCGTCGACCAGGGTGAAGGCGAGGAACGGGCGGTCCCGCAGGGCGATCAGCCGGGGGCCGTGCGTGGGGGCGGCGACCGGGGCGATGGTGGGCAGTCGGAGGAAGATCGCCGCTGCGGTCAGTGACGCCGCCGCCGCGGTGAGGATCAGCGCGACGTACCCGGTTCGGGAGTCGGCGGCGATGGCGAAGCCGCCGAGGACAGCACCGACGGAGATTCCGACGTTGGTGGTGGCCCGCAGGTAGGCGCGGGTGCGTACCCGCTGGTCGGCCGGGATCGCTCCGGCGATGAGCGCGCCCCGGGCGCCGCGCTCGATCGCATCGGCGAGCGCGGTGACGGCACCCACCAGCACGAACGTGGGGAACGACCGGACGGCGATCAGACCGATGGTCATCATGCCCGCGGCGAACAGCGCCCCGACCTGGACGCCGCGTGGGCCGACGCGATCGGCCAGGTAGCCGCTCGGTGTGCTGGCCAGGACACCGACCAGCGCCGAGATGGTCAGCCCGATGCCCACCTGGGTCGCCGACAGGCCGACCGATCGGGTGAGGAAGAGGGCGCTCGCGACGAGCCAGAGGCCCCGGCCGACGGTCTTGACCAGGGTGCCGAGGGTGAGGACCCGGGCCGGACCCGGCGGGGGAAGCAGGCGCATGATCGACACCCTAGCAAGACGTACGTACGGTTTGGAAGGTCAGGGTTGTCGGCGATGCATTGCCGATATATCGTTGATGCATCAGCGACAGTACGGAGAAAGGAAGAACCCGATGAGGTTCCACCGAGAGCGCCACCCGATGCACGAGGCCCGGATGCGTGGATTCGGCTTCCCGCCCATCCCGCCCGGCCCGCACGGCCACGAGCACGGACACGGCGGCCCCTGGGGCGGCCGGGGGCGTGGACGGGGCCGAGGTCGACGCCCCAACGTCCGAGGCGCCGTGCTGGCCCTGCTCACCGAGCGGCCGATGCACGGCTACGAGATGATCCAGGAGATCGACTCCCGCACCGGCGGTGCGTGGCGGCCGAGCCCGGGCTCGATCTACCCCACCCTCCAGCTACTGGAGGACGAGGGCGTGATCGTCGCCAGCACGGAGGAGTCCGGCGGCGGGCGCAAGCGGTTCACGGTCACCGAGGCCGGTCAGGCGGAGGCCACCGAGGCCGCGCAGACCCCGCCGTGGGCGGACGTCGCCCAGGGCACGGTGAGCAGCTGGCACGACATCCGCGACTCCGGCGCGCAGGCGATGAACGCCCTGCGCCAGGTGATGATGAACGGCACCGACGACCAGCGTGAGCGGGCCGCCCAGGTGCTCGACGAGACCCGCCGCAAGCTGTACGCGATCCTCGCCGAATCCGAGTGATGCGAAGCCGCGCCACAGCACCGCAGCCCGCGGCACCAGCACCAGCACCAGCACCAGACCGCCGTGTACCGGCGGGCCGGGGACACAACGAAAGCGGCCGTTCCCTACCGGGGAACGGCCGCTTTCGGTAGACGGATGAAATCAGTGCACGGTGACGGTCGGGCCGGTGACCAGCCCGCGCAGTTCCTCGGGGAGCTCGGCGCCCATCTCGTCGGCGATCCGCAGCGCCTCCTCGATCAGCGTCTCCACGATCTGCGCCTCGGGCACCGTCTTGACGACCTGCCCCTTGACGAAGATCTGACCCTTGCCGTTGCCGGAGGCGACACCGAGGTCGGCTTCGCGGGCCTCACCCGGACCGTTTACCACGCAGCCCATGACGGCGACCCGCAGCGGCACCGGCAGCCCTTCGAGACCGGCGGTGACCTCTTCGGCGAGCTTGTAGACGTCCACCTGGGCCCGCCCGCAGGACGGGCACGAGACGATCTCCAGACCGCGCTCGCGCAGACCGAGGGACTCCAGGATCTGGTTGCCGACCTTGATCTCCTCGACCGGCGGGGCGGACAGCGACACCCGGATCGTGTCGCCGATCCCCTCGGCCAGCAGCGCACCGAAGGCGACCGCCGACTTGATGGTGCCCTGGAAGGCCGGGCCGGCCTCGGTGACGCCCAGGTGCAGCGGGTAGTCGCACTGCTCGGCGAGCTGCCGGTACGCCCGGATCATCACGACCGGGTCGTTGTGCTTGACCGAGATCTTGATGTCGCGGAAGCCGTGCTCCTCGAACAGCGAGCACTCCCACAGCGCCGACTCGACGAGGGCCTCGGCGGTGGCCTTGCCGTACTTGGCCAGCAGCCGCTTGTCCAGGGAGCCGGCGTTGACGCCGATCCGGATCGGCGTACCGGCGGCGGAGGCCGCTGCCGCGATCTCCTTGACCTTGTCGTCGAACTGACGGATGTTGCCCGGGTTGACCCGGACGGCCGCGCAGCCGGCGTCGATGGCGGCGAAGACGTACTTGGGCTGGAAGTGGATGTCGGCGATCACCGGGATCTGCGACTTCTTGGCGATCGCGGGCAGCGCCTCGACGTCGTCCTGCGACGGCACGGCAACCCGGACGATCTGGCAGCCGGACGCGGTCAGCTCGGCGATCTGCTGGAGCGTGGCGTTGATGTCGGAGGTGAGGGTCGTGGTCATCGACTGCACGGACACCGGCGCACCACCACCCACCGGCACCGAACCGACCATGATCTGGCGGCTGGCCCGGCGGGGAGCGAGCGGCGGGGGCGGCATGGCGGGGATACCGAGACGGACAGCGGTCACTTCAGCACTCACCTTGGGAAGAGCGTGATCGGGTTGACGACGTCCGCGGTGATGGTCAGCAGCGTGAACACGCCACCGATCAGGATCACCACGTACGTGAAGGGCATCAGTTTGAGGTAGTCGACCCGGCCGGGGTCGGCGCGGCCGATCCGTGCGTACAGCCAGGAGCGTGCCCGTTCGAACCAGGCGATGGCGATGTGGCCGCCGTCCAGTGGGAGCAGCGGCAGCAGGTTGAACACGCCGATGAAGAAGTTCAGCGAGATGAACAGCGTCACGAACAGCAGCCACGCCTTGTTGGCGAACGCCTCGCCGCCGAGGCGGCTGGCGCCGACGACGCTGATCGGGGTATCCACGTCACGCTCGCCGCCGGTGATGGCGGTCCACAGGGCGGGGACCTTCTGCGGCAGTCGCTGCAACGCCTGGACGGTGCCGACGGCCAGCTCGCGGGTGAAGTCGCCGGTGGCGCCGAAAGCGGCGACCGGTCCGTACGTCACGCGGGTCGGGGTGGTGATGGTGAGCGCGACGCCGAGCGCGGCGACCGGGCCGACGGCGCCCTTCGGGTTGTCGATCGGGGGGCGCTGGGTCTGCGCCAGCACCGTGCTGGTCTGGCCGGGCTGGCCGTCGCGGACGTACCCGACCTGCGCGGTGTCGCCCGGCTTCAGGGCCCGCAGGCTGGTGAGCATCTCACCGTAGTTGTTGATCGGCTTGCCGTTGATCGAGGTGATCCGGTCGCCGTCTCGCAACTGGGCCTGGGCCGCAGGACTTGCCGCGTCACCCGGCGCGCAGTCGCGGGGCGTGCTGTCCGGCACGACACAGTCGGAGATCGAGATGACCGCCGGCTCCTGCCGGACCTCCGCGTCGTTGGTGGGGAACTTGGGGTTGGGCAGGCCGAGGGAGACGGCCGCCAGCCAGATGGCGACCAGTGCCAACGCGAAGTGGGTGATCGAGCCCGCGGACATGACGATCGTGCGCTTCCACACCGGGAAGCGCCACATCGCCCGCGGCTCGTCGGCCGGGTCGACGTCGTCGTCCTGCGCGGTCATCCCGACGATCTTGCAGAAGCCGCCGAGCGGGATCCCCTTGACGCCGTACTCCGTCTCGCCCCGCTTGAAGGACCAGACGGTGGGGCCGAAGCCGACGAAGAATTTTGTGACCTTCATCCCGAACGCCTTGGCGGTGACCATGTGCCCCGCCTCGTGCAGGCTCACCGAGATGAGGATGGCCAGGGCGAAGATCGCCACCCCGAGCAGGTTTGCCATCAATTTCCTTCCACCGGACTCGCGATGATCTCCTGGGCGTGCGCGCGTGCCCACGACTCGGCCGTGAGGACGTCCTCGACGGTACCTGGTTCGTCGAAGTCCGGAGCCTCCTCCAACACGCGTTCGAGGGTGTCGACGATGCCGAGGAACGGCAGTCGGCCCGCCACGAACGCCTCCACGCACTCCTCGTTCGCCGCGTTGTAGATCGCCGGGCGGCAGCGTCCGGCCTCCCCGGCGGCCTTGGCCAGCGCGACCGCCGGGAACGCCTCGTCGTCGAGCGGTGCGAACTCCCAGGTGTGCGTGGCCGTCCAGTCGACCCCGGCGGCGGCTTGCGGCACCCGGTCCGGCCAGCCCAGCGCGACCGCGATGGGCAGCCGCATGTCCGGCGGGCTGGCCTGGGCGATCGTCGACCCGTCGACGAACTCGACCATGGAGTGGATCACCGAGGTCGGGTGCACCATCACGGTGATGTCGGCGTAGGGCACGTCGAACAACTCGTGCGCCTCGATCACCTCAAGCGCCTTGTTGACCATGGTGGCCGAGTTGATCGTGATGACCTTCCCCATGTTCCAGGTCGGGTGGGCGAGGGCCTGCTCGGGCGTGACCTGCGTCAACTCGTCACGGGTCCGGCCCCGGAACGGGCCGCCGCTGGCGGTGACGATCAACCGACGCACCTCGGGGCGCGAGCCGGAGCGCAGGCACTGCGCCAACGCGGTGTGCTCCGAGTCGACCGGGACGATCTGCCCCGGCCGCGTCACCGCGGCCTTGACCAGCGGGCCGCCGGCCACGAGCGACTCCTTGTTGGCCAGGGCGAGAGTACGACCACTGCGCAGCGCGGCCAGCGTAGGAGCGAGGCCCAGCGAGCCGACCACCCCGTTGAGCACGATGTCGCACGGCCACTGGGCCAGCTCGGTCATCGCGTCCGGCCCGGCCACGATCTTCGGAAGCTTGAAGTCGCCGGTGGCCCAGCCGCGCCGGCTCGCCTCGGCGTAGAACGCAAGTTGCAGGTCCTGTGCGGCGGACGCCTTGGCCACCCCGACCGCCTCGACGCCCAGTTCGAGGGCCTGCGCGGCGAGCAGCTCGACGTTGCCGCCGCCCGCACCCACCGCGACCACCCGAAACCGGTCCGGATTGCGCCGGACGATGTCGATGGCCTGCGTGCCGATCGAACCGGTGGACCCGAGCAGGACGAGGTCGCGGGGGGAAGTCACCAGCCCATTCTTCCCCACCCCCGCTGTACGCCCGCTGGGAGCCTCAGCCCTCCTCACCAACCTGGGGCTCTTCCGCCGCCGCCGAGACGGCGGCCGAACTGGCGCTGGTCATGTCCGGCGGCCCCTCCTCGTCGAGCAGTTCGGCCGGGTCGATGGCGAACTCGAAGGGCTCCCGCATGGCGAAGTCGCTTCCGGCCGCTGCCGCGGCCAGCAGCCGATACTCCCCACTGACCAACTCGAACAGGGCAATGGTCGGCGCCCGGTTGCGCAGGTCCACACGCAGGAAGAACGGCACCCCGACGGCTGCATACTCGCGGGGCCGGTCGATCACGCCCTTGCGCCGGTTACCCGACGAGACGATCTCCCCTAGCAGCACCGCGTGGCCGATGTCCATCGCCGTCCGCCCACCACCGGGAACGCGCAGCACGGCGATGTCCGGAATGAACAGGTCGTCGGCCGATACCACGTTCACCTCGTGATAGAGCCACAGCCTCGCCTTGCGCGCCGCCTACTTCAGCAGGTAGCGGAGTTCCCTCTGAGCCGTCCGGCGGTCAAGGCTGGAAACCGGCGTAACGACGACGCACCCGCGCAGCACCTCCACCCGTGGACCGCTGTTCTCGGGCAGAAGGTCAAGCGCGGCGCTCGCCGTCCACGCCTCGCTGCGGTGGCTCAACACGTCGAACGACTTCGGTGGCACGTCGTGACACTGCCTGGGCCCGTCCCTGGACCGACGCACCAGAAGTGCGGCGATCCGTTCGCCGAGCGGGACGGCAGGTAGTCGCCCAGCAACTCGGCCCACCGATGGCCTGATGCCATGCCCTGGGATGGGCTCCGGCAAGGCAAGAAGTGCAGCACCGGAGCCCGTCTCCACCGGCCTCAGGGCCGGCGGCCCAAACGCCCCGACCGAGTCGCTGCGACGAAGCCATCCCAGGCCGAGGGGGTGAAGGTCAGCGTTGGCCCGTGCCGGTCCTTGCTGTCGCGCACCCCGATCGCGTCGGCGAACCCCGCCACCTCGACGCAGTTACCCTCGCCGCCGGACCGCGTCGACTTGCGCCAGACTCCGTCACGCACCATCGGTCATCTCCTTCGCTATCGCCTCGATCAGCTCACAGGACTCGTCGAAGCTCAGCGCGCGATCGCCGAGGGAGCGCCACGCGTCTTCGAAGATCGCGATCTCGTGGGTCTTGTCAAGGTAGACCGCGCCGCACGGACCGTCCATGTAGATCGTCGTCGGCTCCGGCTCGCGCACCTCGGACGGGAAGTCGAGCATGGTGAAGGTGCCGGCCTGGGCCCAGCGCACCAGCCCCGCATCGAGCGGCAACACCCGGATGCTGACGTTGTGCTGCCGGGACGACACCACCAGCGACTCCAGTTGCCGGGTCATCGCCGCACGATCGCGCAGTGGGCGGCGCACCACCGCCTCGCTCAGGATGACGTCGAGGCGCGGAGCGCGGGGCACCGCCCTCGCCAAGAGGCGTTGGCGGCGCAGCCGCACGTCGACCTTCGCCTGACGCTGCTGCTCACCCATCTGCGGGTGGTCGGTGGCGATCACCTCGGCCATGTACTCGACCGTCTGCAACAGCCCGGGGACAAGGTTCGCTTCGTAGTGGCGGATCCTGGTGGCGGCGGCCTCCAGGCCGACGTACAGCTTGAACCAGTCCTTGATCGCTTCGCCGTAGCTGTGCCACCAGCCGTGCGCCTTGGTTTCCCGGGCCAACGCCCGCATCGTCTCGATCGTCTCCGGGGACGCGCCGTAGACCCGGCACATGGCCTCCACGTCGTTCGGGTGCATGGGGACCTGGCCGGTCTCGTACCGCCAGATTCGGGGTGCCGACCATTCCAATTCCTTGGCCGCCGCGGTAACCGTCACGTAGGCATTTTCACGAAGCTCTCTCAGATATCTGCCGAGCTGCCTCCGTGGAACTGTGCTGCCGGAGTCGTCCACGCCATCTCCCTGGCTGCCGCTGCGTAAGGGCCCTCGTCCCTTGGTCCGCATTCTGCCGCGAAAGATTGCGTTGGGCCAGCAGTGAAACGACCATCGAGCACATCCGGAAAACAACTCGTGGGCGGACACTGTCGTAAGCGATATACCTCAGAGTCATATTTATACCTATGAGGTATGCCGCTCATCGAGAGGTCGCCGCCCGGACGGGAGGACCATGGGCCCTGTCGATGATCTACCGCTGCCGCCCTACGTGACCACGGAGGACGTCGTGTTCGCGCTGAGGGCGGTCACCGTGCACGTCCCCGAGCAGCCCGACGGTGAGCGTTGTCGCAAGGACGAGGCAGCACACCCGTGCCGGCTGCACCGCTGGGGCGTCGCGGCCCGACGCCCACGACGGACCCTGCGCCGCAGTGCGCAGCACGGAAGTCGGGGTGTCCGCAGCATCCGGACACCCCGATTTCGCTCAAACCGTGTTGATCAGGGAGTGATGACGAACTGCGAGCCCGGCTGGATGACGATGTTGCCGTCGGCCGAGTTGGTGATGGTCACGTTGGTGAGGTTGGCGTTGCCGCGCGCGCCGCTCATCGCGAGGATGCCGGCACCGTTGTTGGACTTGTCGATCCGCACGTTGGTGATCGCGACGTTCGGCATGTTGCCGCCGCCGTTCTTGAACTGGATGCCGTCGTAGGTCGAGTCGATGATGTCGGTGTCCCGGATGGTGACCCCGACGATGTCCCTGGTGGCGGGGAAGAGGGTGATGGCACCGAATTCCTGGTCCTCGTTCCAGAACGCGCCGCCGGTGCGGTAGAGCCCGTTGTTGGCGATCAGGGTCGTGCCGGAGAAGGGCAGCGGGTCGTGGTCGGTCGCCAGCATGATGCCGGGGTAGTTCGCGGTGTCGTAGATCAGGTTGTTCTCGATCGAGTTGTCGTAGCCGCCGTAGATGGCGATGCCGTTCGCCCGCCAGGGCAGCTGGATGGTGTTGTTGACGAAGTGGTTGTCGTGGGCGATGTCGACGTTGCGGTCCTTCACGTACGGGTTGGCCCAGACGGCGAGCGCGTCGTCACCGGTGGTGCGGAAGGACGAGTTGAACACCCGCGAGTTGCGCGTGCCGTTGCTGAAGTTGATGCCGTCGGCGTACGTGTCGCGGATCCGCATGCCGGTGAACTCCAGCCCGTCGGCCGGCCCCCACAGGTCGGGGATGTTGTCGTAGTCGCGACCCACCCAGACGCCCACGTTGGCGTGCTCGATCCAGACATTGCTGATCTTCGTGCCGGTGCCGAAGCGACCGTTCAGACCGACGCCGCCCTCGCCGTTGCCGTCCCCGCCCCGGATCCGGCCGGAGCCGAAGATGGCGATGTCGGAGATCTGGGTGTTCTTGTCGATGTCGAAGCCGAAGTTGCCCTCGTGCGGGTGGTTGATGCCGCCCACCACGTTCTGCGGCTCGGTCAGCGTGTAGAGCTGCGAGTGCCACATGCCGGCGCCCCGGATGGTGACGTTGCTGATGCCGACCTGGTTGTGCGTACCCCGGTTCAGCGGGTCGTCGGTCAGGATCTTCTGCTCCTGCCGCCACTGCCCGGCGGGGATCCAGACGCAGCCGATGACGCCGTTCTGGTCGTCGGTCACCGCCCGCTGGATGGCTGCGGTGTCGTCGAGGCCGTCATTCGGGACCGCACCGTACGAGGTGATCGAGGTGCAGCCGGCCGGCTGGCTCGCCGCCGGTGCCACCTGCTCCAGGTCGATCATGTCGATGACGTAGAACGAGGCCGAGTCGCCGGTGTCGCGCTGCAACTTGAACCGGGTGCCCGCCGGGTACGACTGCGCCAGCAGCGCGTTCGACTCGTCGAACAGTCGTCGAGCGTCGGCCTGCGGGGTGTTGGTCAACGCCTCCGGCCCGTCGGTGTTGCCGTAGAGCCAGCTGTGCCGCGACGACAGGGTCAGCTTCCGGGAGAAGACGTCGTTGACGTAGAGGCTGATGGTCGCCTCGATGCCGCCGCCACCCGGCGCGTCCGGGATGGAGTTGCGCACCACGATGGAGTTGGCCTGGTTGGCCGAGGTGAACTCGACGAACTGGCCGGTGCTGTTGAGCCGTACCGACTTGCGGCCCGAGGACTCGCTGGCGAAGTTGATGTGGCCAAAGGTGCGCAGCGGGTCGGTCTCCAGCAGCGTGCCCTGGTAACGGCCGGCCTCGGCCTCGTAGGAGACGTACGGGACCGCGGCCCCGCGCCCGACCACGATCGACTGGCTGAACGCGTTGTTGGTCTCGTTGGTCTCGGTGACCGCGTTGGTGGCGTCGGCGGTGGCGGTGATGGTGGCGCCGCCGCTGGTGGCGGTCCAGCTGCCGGTGACGGCCACGGTGACCGTCGCGCCGGCCGCGACCGAGGCGGTGTTGGTGTTGAGCGTGGTGCCGCCCACCACCAACCGGGTGACCGTGGTCGCACCGGTCGCGGTGGTGCCCCGGTTGCGGACCGCCACGGTGAACGTGACGGACGCCCCGACGGCCGGGTTCGGCGGGTTGGAGGCGATGCTGAGCACCTGCAGGTCCGGGCCCGGCGCCTGCGCCACCACCAGCGGCGACGCTGCCGTGAAGCTGTTGTTGCCGTTGTTCTGCTCGACGATCGTGTTCGTCGGGTCGACCACCGCCGAGACGGCGTAGCTGCCCATCGGTCGCGTACCGGCGTTGAACGACACGGTGGTGGAGGCGCCCGCGCTGAGCGCGCCCACCGTGGCGCTGCCGACGACCGCGCCGGCCAGGCTGAAGTTGACCGTGGTCGCACCGGCGGACGCCGAACCGATGTTCTGCACCACGGCCGAGAGGGTGACCGGGGAGACCTCGCTGGGCGACGTGGGCGAGCAGGTCACCGAGCTGACGACCAGGTCCGGGTTGGGTGCCGGCGTGCCACACACCTCAAGCTCGGCCACCTGGCCGGACGGGGCACCGGTGTTGCCGGTGAACCGCAGTTGCACGTCCGCCGTGGTCGCGCTGACCGGGATGCCCACCACGTTGGCGCCCTGGACGAACTGGTAACTCGCCGCCGACACCAGGTTGGTGTACGTGGCTGAGGCCTGGTCACGGCCGAGAACCTGGATGGTCTGGGTGCGGGTGCCCCAAGCCGGGTCCGGGTTGAGTTTGACGGTCACGCCGGAGATGGAGTGGTTGGCGCCGAGCGCCACGGTCAGGTTCTGCGGGTAGCTCGCCGCACCTTCCCAGTACGTGCCGAGCTGCCCGTCGTTCGCCTTGTCCGGGGTGAAGGTGAAGGTGGAGCCGCTCGCCGTCATGCTCTTGCCCTGTGCCACGTTGGTGCAGGCGGGCGGATTGCCGCCGGTCCGGGTGACGGTGTTGCTGTTGCCGGACAGGTTGCCGGCACCGTCGCGGGCGCGGACGTAGTACGACACGGTGGCCGTCGCCGGCTGGGTGTCCTGGTACGTGAGGGTGGTGCCCAACGTCGCGATCAGGTTGCCGCCACGGTAGACGTTGTAGCCGGCGAGACCGCTGCCGCCGGAGTCGGTGGAGGCACCCCAGGTGAGCGTGATCGTGCTGCCCGACGTGCTCTGCGACAGCGTCCCCGGCACGCTCGGCGCGGTGGTGTCGGGGGTGGCGCCGCCGCTGCCGTACACCTCCAACTCGGAGAACTGGCCAGCTGGCCAGCCGCTGTTGGCGGTGACGTTGATCCGCACGTAGCGGGTTGCGGTCTGACTGAAGTTGATCGTGACGGTGCTGCCGCTCGCCGGGTTGAAGGTGTAGGTCTGCGAACCGACGAGGTCGGTGAACGACGAACCGCTGGCGCTGCCCTGCACGCTCAACGTCTGCGTACGGGTCCCCCAACCCGAGGTCGGCAGCTTCAGCACAACCTGGTTGACGTTCTGCGATGAGCCAAGATCGACCTGCACCCACTCGGGGAACGAATTGTTGACGCTCTCCCAGTAGCTGCCCGCGTTACCGTCGACAACCTTCGACGAGTCGTAGACGTCGGCGTGGCCGCTCTCCTGGGTGGGACGACCCAGGGCGAGGTTCGTGGCCGCCGGGGCGAAGCCGCTGCTCGGCGCGGCTGCCGCGTCGGCGGGGCGGGCGGCGCTGGCCGGGTTGGTGAGGGCGGTGAGCCCTGCGCTGGCGATCAGCGTGGCCGCGACTGTCGCTGCCACCGTCCTGAACAGATTCCTTCGTCTCATCACAGTCCTGTCGTTGGGGGGACGGCTGCCGCAGGCGGCTGGACCAGGAGGGAGCCCGCTGAATCTTCCGAACACGTGCACGAAACCTGCACGTCTTTGTCGAAATCTTGCGTGACTTTGACCAAAGGTTACTGACGTGCTACGGGAGCGTCAACACTTCGACCGACTTAACTATTGATGGCCATGCCTGCGTCGGGGATGTCCGGCAGGGGCCCGTCGTCATGTGCTCGCGGCGAGAGCCAGCCGCTGCTCTGAGCCGTATACCTCAGAGTCATATTTATTGACCCTGAGGTATACGGCTCATCGGGGCGCAGGGCGGCTCACACGGAGCCGCCGAACGGGTCAGTTGGTCGGCGCCGCCAGGACGAAGGTCTCCAACTCCTCGCCGCCGTACCAGTCGGTACGCCGGCCCACGTGGGCCATGCCGAGTCGTCGGCAGACCGCCATCGACGGCTCGTTGCCCGGCGACACGAGCGCGTAGATCTCCGGGGTGCCGGCGGTGAACTCCCGCGCGACGAGCGCACGGGCCGCCTCGGTGGCGTAACCGTGACCCCACGAATCCGGGTGCAGGTGCCAGCCCGTCTCAATGTTTTCGGTGAGCTGCGTCTCCGGCGTTCCGGGCAGCGGCTTGAGCAACGCCGTGCCCGCCACCACGCTGGTCTCGCGTACCTCGATCGCCCAGGTGCCGTACCGGCCGCCGTCGGCGGCGTGCCGGTCTCGCCAGAACTGCAACCGCTCGACGGCCTGGACCGGGTCGGTCATCGGCAGGCCCGGCGACACGGCCAGCCAGCGGGTGATGTCGGGGCGGGAGTAGATGTCGTAGATCCGGGCCAGGTCGGCCGGGTCGTCGGTCCAATCGCGCAGGATCAGACGTTCGGTGGTGAGAACAGTCATGACAGGCGATCTTAAGGAGTGACGACCCCGGCGACAGGGAAAGAGATCACGGTGGGCGGCGGTTGGCAGCGGGCGAAGCGGATCACCAGTGCCGCGTTCCGTCCCGTGCGCGGACGCGACCTGTCACTGCACGCCGCCGCGATCACCTTCTATGGCGCGATCGCTGTCGTACCGGTCGCGCTGCTGGCGATCTGGCTCACCTCGGTGGTGGCCGGAGCAGACCGGGTCCGCCGGCTCACCTCGTACGCGGTGGAAGCCCTGCCCACCGCGATCGGCGCACCCCGGGCGGTGGATGCGCTGGTCAACGCCGGGGTGGAGTTGACCCCGGTGCTGGCGCTGGCCTCCCTGCTGCCCGCGTCGCTCTACGGCGAAGGGTTGCGCCGGGCATTCGTCTCGGTTGCCGCGCCCCGCTCCGACGAGAACCTGGTCGGCTGGCGGGGCCGGTTGCTGCTGCTGCCGCTGCTCGCCCCGGCCCCCGCGCTGTTGCTGTCGATCCTGCTGGCGCTGCCGCTCACCACCCGTCTCGTACGCCAGGGCGGCTGGCTCGGCATGCTGGGCGTGGTGCTGTCGTTCCTGGCGGTCTGGCTGGTGCTCACGCCGGTGCTGGTCTGGGTGTTCCGGGTGGTCGGGCCAGCCTCGCCGGACTGGCTCTCCACGCTCGCGCTGGGGTCGTTCACCGCGGCGAACCTGTCCGGCTTCATGCACGGCTTCGTGCTCTTCGCCGCACTCCCCCTGGACCTGGGCGTGCCGTTCGGTGGCTTCGACGAGATCGGCGCGGGCGTGGCCGTGCTCCTCTGGCTCTACCTGTTCCACGTGATCGTCCTGGCCGGCTACTCCGCCACGCTGGCCCTCTCCCGCTGGCGAGCACACCACGGACCGCGGAAGGGCTGACCGGGCCGGTGGGGCGGACTAGGCTGCCGCGGCATGAGCAGTGAGATTCCGGCCCGCGCCGACGTCGTGATCATCGGGGCCGGGCACAACGGTCTGGTCTCCGCCGTCCTGCTGGCCCGCGCCGGTCTGGACGTCCTCGTGTTGGAGGCCGCCGACGTGATCGGCGGCGCCACCCGCACCGAGAACCCGTTCCCTAAAGTGCCGGGCCTGCGTCACTCCACCGGCTCGTACCTGCTCGGGCTGATGCCGCCGGAGCTGCTCGCCACCCTCGACGTACGGATCCCGGTGCTACGCCGCGACCCGCACTACTTCCTCCCCACCCCGGGCGGCCTCGGCTCGCCGTACCTGCTCTTCGGCAGTGACACCGCCGCCACCCGGGCGCAGCTCACCGATTTCTTCTCCCCCGCCGACGTGGCCGCCGACGACGCCATGCAGGCCGAACTGGCCGCGCTGCGGGAAGACCTCGCCCCAGCTTGGTTGGCGGAGCCGCTGAGTGTCCAGGAGACCGCCGAGCGGCACATCCGCCCGGCGCTACGGCAGGTCTTCGTCGACCTCGTCCAGGGCTCGGTCGCCGACTACCTGGCCCGGTTCGAGTTCCGCTCCGAACTGCTGGTCAGCATGTACGCGGTCACCGACGGCCTGTCCGGGCTCAACGCCGGCCCGGACGACCCCGGCACCGGCCACAACTTCCTGGTTCACAACATGGCCAGACTGCCCGGCTCCGGCGGCACCTGGATGATCGCCAAGGGTGGGATGGGCACGGTCTCGCGGACGTTCGCCGAGGCCGCCCGTGCCGCCGGGGCGACCATCCGCACCGGTACGCCGGTGAGTGCGGTGACCCTGGACGGCGGCGCGGCCAGCGGCGTGGTGCTGGCCGACGGCCGACAGGTCGCCGCCCGGGTGGTGCTCGGCGCCTGCGACCCGTACCGGCTGATCGACCTGTTGCCCGACGGCGCGCTCCCGGCGCCGCTCGGCGAACGGATGGCCGCGGTCCGCCGCCCCGGCACCACCCTCAAACTCAACCTGGCGCTCACCGGGCTGCCACAGTTCGCCTGCCTGCCGTCCGGTACGCCGAGCCCGTTCGGCTCGACCATCCACCTGCTGCCCGGCTCCGCGTCGCTCGTCGGTGGGGACGCCACCTCGCCGATGACCGCGCTGCGCGCCATGTGGGCGGACGTGCAGGCCGGGCGGCTGCCGGCGGAGCCGACCATCGAGTGGTACCTGCACACCACCGTCGACCCGTCGCTCTCCGACGTGGCCGGGCACCACTCGTCCGCGCTGTTCGTCCAGTCGGTCCCCTACGAACTGGCGGGCACCACCTGGGACGCGGCGCTGCCCGGCTACGTCGCTCGGCTCATCGAGATCGTCGAGCGGTACGCCCCCGGCACCGGCGACCTCATCGCCGATGCGGTGCCGCTGCCCCCGCCCGGCATCGAGGAGCACTTCGGCATCACCGGTGGGCACATCCACCACGTCGACAACACGGTCTCGTTCACCGATCGGATGCCCTACTCCACCGGAATCGACGGCGTGTACGCCGGCAGCGCCGGCTGCCACCCGGCCGGCAGCGTGATCGGCGCGGCGGGCCACAACGCCGCCCGCCGGATCCTCACCGAACTAGGCCGCTGACCCGTCCTCGGTCGCGCTCGCGGACGGTCTGAGGTCGCCCGGGCCCCCGATCAGGTAGAAGCCGACCAGCAGGAGGTACGCGCACAGACTGAGGATGGGGTCGACGAAGACCACGGCGAAGGCGACCAGGTAGAACAGCGGCTTGAGCAGTATCCGTCGTGCGATCGCCCGGACCAGCCGAGGATCCAGGCCGGGGTGGAGCAGTCCCCGCCGGCGCGCCCACCACCAGGTCAGATTGACGAAGACCGCCTCACCGAGCACCGTGCCGACGTAGAGGGCGGCCGTCAGCCGCTGCTCGGTCGGACTACCGCGCAGGTTGTCCGACAGCAGGTCGGCGGTGAACGGGATCGTGGCGATGAAGAGCAACACGAACAGGTTGAAGACCAGCAGCATCTGGTCGACCCGGACCACGTACCGCCACAGGTTGTGATGGGCGAGCCAGACCTGCCCGGCGATCGCGAAGGTGATGATGAACGCCAGGTAGGACGGCCAGGCATGGGCCAGGGCGTCCGGAAGCTCCCGCCCGCTCTCCCGCGCCGGGCCGCTCTGCAACAGCTCGACGGCCATCACCGTCAACACGACGCCGAAGACCCCGTCGCTGAACGTCTCCACCCGGGCGGCGTCCCGCGCCTTCTCCCGGCCGCGTCCGTATCGGTACCGGTTGTCCCCCGCCCCCGCCACGCCCGCGCCGGCCGACTCGTCAGATCACGGCTTCGCCGGCGGGGGCGGGAGCCTCCGCGTCCACCCGGTGGGCGCGGACCTTGTGGCCGACGCTGGTCAGGCAACGGCCGCTGGGCAGGTCGAAGCGCCAACCGTGCAACTGGCAGGTGAGCTGGTCACCCTCGACGATGCCGAACCGGGTCAGGTCCGCCTTCAGGTGCGGGCAGCGCCGCTGCACCACCCAGTCGCCCAGGGTGATGTCCTCGGCGTCGGTGCTGCGCTCGTGCTCGTCGTACCAGCCCTCGGCGTACTGGAGGCGCTCCTCCGAGAGGCACTTGAAGAACGCGTAGACGAACTCGTTGTACTGGCCGATCCGGGCCGCCGAGAACCGGCAGGACAGGAAGAGCGAGTTGACCCAGTCCACCTCGTCGATGAAGAGCAGGTGCTCGATCAGCGCCCGCTCCGTCCGGAACCGGTAGCGCACCTTCTCGTCGGCGTACGGCCGAACCTCCTTGCCGGGGAAGTCCACCACGATCGACTCGACGCTCTCGCCGTCGTAGCCCACCAGGTCGAAGCGGACCGGGCCGCCCACACCCTTGGCGAGGTAGATCGACTCTTCGAGCAGCGGCTCGATCCGGTGCTTCATCCGGGCGAGCACGTCCACCTCGGGGTGCCGCCAGGACGCCTTCTCCGCCTCGATGACGGGGCGCTTGCGCTCCCGCATCTCCTCCAGGTGAGCGACCTTGTTCGCGAAGAACTCGTCGACCGGTACCGGGTGGGTGGTGGTCGCGCCCTCGGTGGTGACCTCGGTGACGCTGCCCGGCAGCAGCACGATGCCGTTGGTGCCGCCGACCTTGGCGTACTCCGACAGGAAGACGGACTGGTCGGGGAAGATGTTGCCCTCGTCGCCGTGGATGTCGTTGAACTGCCACAGCGCGTCGTCGAGGAAGCACGGCGGGCCGGCGATCGGGAAGACGTGGTCGGCCTTCAGGTCGTCGATGTAGCGCCACGTCCGGTCGAACTGCCGGTCGCGCTTCTGCTTGCCGAACGCCGTCTTCGCCGCCTGCGGCAGCTCGTAGACCATCGGGTACCAAATCGCGCCGGAGAACTGGAGCAGGTGCGCGTGCACGTGCCCCAGCTCGGCGAAGACACCCAGGTCGGTCGGGCGGGCGTCGTTCTGGTTGAGCAACCGCACCCCGTCGTACTCGACCCAGAGCGAGGAGTCACCGATCGGCCCGTCGGTCGGGCTGGTCAGCGCCTGAATCATGATCTTCAGGCCGCCCGGCAGCTCCACCACCTGCTCGTTGGGGGCCTTCAGGAACTTGGTGAAACCCAGCGCCCGAAACTCGTCCTCCATCTCCGAGGTGGGGAACTCGGGGAGCAGGACCGTGGCGTCCTTGGAGACGAAGTCCCGCAGGTGCTTCGCGTCGAAGTGGTCCCGGTGCAGGTGGGAGACGTACAGGTAGTCGACCTGGCCCAGGCTCTCCCAGTCGAGCAGGGAATTGTCCGGGAACGGAAACCATGAAGCGAAGTAGGCCGGATTGACCCACGGGTCGCACAGGATGCTGCCCGCGGCCGTGTCGATCCGCATGCTGGCGTGCCCGGTTCCGGTCACTCGCACCGCACAGTCCCCCTCAAACAGACAATCAGGTGTACGCCAAACGCTACCGGAGTGAGTCTGACTGCCGCCCTGCGACGCCGGTAGTGTCGTTCGGCCCAGGTCGGCACGGCCGACGGCCGGGAAACCCCCACCGCACCGCACCGCGTACGAGGCGTGCCAGACTAACCAAAGATCCGATCGCGAGGGAAGGACCGACAGTGGCAGGAAGCGAGCCGGTAACGTCGCCAGACCAGCACAAGCCCGGGCAACGGAAGCTCGGGCGAATCGGCGCGGTGCTGTCCGCGCTGGCGCTGCTGGCGATGATCTGCGGCAACCACGAGGGCAAGGTCGAGGACATCTGGCTGATCGGCCTGGCCGCGCTGCTGCTGATCATCGTGATCGGCGACGCCGTGCTGCGGCGCAACGGTCTGCGCTCCTGACCCAGCCGGCCGCCGGACGACCGGCCACCGTACGCCGAGGGCCCGCCCCACCCGGGGACGGGCCCTCGTCCGTACGCGTCGGGGTCAGCGCCCGAAGAGGATGTCCTGCACGTCCTTGAGCGCGGCGTCGACCTCGGCCTCGAAGTAACCACCGGGCACCAGGCCGAACCGGAGCGTGTCCAGGTCCTTCGGGTCGACCGGCATCGGGTTGCGGCGCTGCATGCCACCGAGCAGGGTGTCGAAGAACCGGTCCACCTGGTCGGGGTCGTACCCGCTGCCGAACCGGCGGACCTGGAAGCTGCGGCGGATCTGGTCGACCCGGTAGAGGTCGCTGCCGGGCGGACCAGCCATCGGGGGGCCACCCATCGGCGGGCCACCCATGGGCGGGCCGGCAACGGCGGGCGGACCGGCCATCGGCGGGCCACCGATGCCCTGCTGCGGCATCGGAGGCGGACCGGCGGGGCCCCGGCGCATGTCACGTAGGTCGCGCTCCGGCATCCGGATCTCGGCGGTCATGTCGGTGCGACCGTGCCGCCCGGCCTCGAAGCCGTCGAAGCGCGGCTCCTCCGGCGGGTAGCCGCCGGGAGCACGCTGGTCGTCCGGGCCGTACCCACCGGGAGCACGCTGGTCGTCCGGGCCGTACCCACCGGGAGCGCGGTGGTCGTCCGGGCCATACCCACCGGGAGCACGCTGGTCGTCCGGGCCGTAACCGGTGGGACCGGCGGGCAGGCCGCGCGGCGGAGCGCCGTGGCCACCCATCGGGCCCGGGCCCATCGGACCGCCGGGGCCCATCGGGCCGGGGCCGGCCGGGCCTCGCGGCGCGTCGTAACCGCCGCGGGGGGCGTCGTACCCGCCGGCGAAGGCACCGGTCGGCTCGTCGTAGCGGCCGTAGCGGTCGGCGGGCGGACCGGCCTGCGCGGGCATCGGCCGGGGCGGCATCGGCTGCGGCATCATGCCCCGGTCATCGCGCATCGGCGGCCCCATGCGGTCCGGTGGGCTCATCCGGTCACCCATCCGGGGGTCGCCACCGCGCCCGGCGCTGGTGCGCTCCTCAAGCTCGGCCAACTGCCGCTCGACCCGGTCCAGGTGAAGGTCGACCTGCCACTCGTCGTAGCCGTTGAAGCGGACCCGGAAGACGACGTCGTGGACCTCCTGCGAGGCCACCGGAGCGCCGACCTGTCGGCCGTCGAGCGTCGCCTCGACCCGGTCGAGGAAGGCATCCACCTCGTCGACCTTGTATCCCCGGCGGAGCGCCTTGCGCCGGAAACGCTGACCCTGACTCGCCACTATGTCTCCTGGTCTCGTTCGCCACGCCCGGTCACGCCGGTGCCTCTCCGGCGCGGTCGGTGTTGGTGTCGGTGTCCTCGGCGGCGGCGAGCTGACCACACGCGCCGTCGATCTCGCGACCTCGGGTGTCCCGTACGGTGGTGGACACCCCGGCGTCGCGCAACCGCCGGACGAACTCCCGCTCGACCGGCTTCGGGCTCGCGTCCCAGCGGCTGCCCGGCGTCGGATTGAGCGGAATGAGGTTCACGTGGGCCAATTTGCCGGCCAGCAGCCGGCCGAGCAGGTCGGCTCGCCACGGCTGGTCGTTCACGTCCTTGATCATCGCGTACTCGATCGACACGCGACGGCCCGTCCGGGCGGCGTAGTCCCACGCTGCGTCCAGCACCTCAGCAACCTTCCAGCGCTGGTTTACCGGCACGAGTTCGTCGCGCAGATCATCATCGGGGGCGTGCAACGACAGCGCAAGGGTCACTGAGAGGTCTTCGCTGGCCAGTCGGCGGATGGCCGGAACCAGGCCGACCGTGGAAACGGTGATGTGGCGCTGGGACAGGCCGAGCCCTTCCGGAGCGGGGCTGACCAGGCGGCGGATGGCCGCGATGACCCGGGAGTAGTTGGCCAGTGGCTCGCCCATGCCCATGAACACGACGTGTGACAGCCGCGGCGGAGAGCCGGCGACGGCGCCGGAGGCCGCCACGCCGGCCAGATAGACCGCCTGGTCGACGATCTCGGCGGTGGACAGGTTGCGGGTCAGCCCGGCCTGGCCGGTCGCGCAGAACGGGCAGGCCATGCCGCAGCCCGCCTGGCTGGAGATGCAGACGGTCACCCGGTCCGGGTAGCCCATCAGCACGCTCTCCACCAGCGCACCGTCGTGCAGCCGCCACAGTGCCTTGCGGGTCGCGCCGTCGTCACACGCCAGCTCGCGCACCGGGGTGAGCAGTCGGGGCAGCAGCTGCTCGGACAGCCGCTCCCGGGTCGCGGCGGGCAGGTCGGTCATGGCCTGCGGGTCGCGGACCAGCCGCCCGAAATAGTGGTTCGAGACCTGCTTGGCGCGGAAGGCGGGCTCACCCAACTCGGTGACCAGCGCTTGGCGGCCGGCCAGGTCCAGGTCGGCGAGGTGCTTCGGCGGCATGGAGGCCCGGCGCGCGGCGGGGGCGTCCGACAGGGCGGGGATCAACGGCAGGCTTGTCATGGCTGGTCCAGTGTGTCACGCCCCCGGCGGCAACTGCCGATCCGGAGGTGTCGAACGGGCCCTGACCGTTGGAGCCGGATGACCGGGACGCCGTGATTCATGCCTCAGCTCACCATCGGCACGAAGATCGCCAGCAGCAGGTAGGCGGTCGGCACCGCGAACAGGATCGAGTCCAGTCGGTCCATCAGACCGCCGTGGCCGGGCAGCAGGTTGCTCATGTCCTTGATACCGAGATCCCGTTTGATCATCGACTCGGCCAGGTCGCCGAGGACCGCCGCGCAGGAGACAGCCACCCCGAACACCGCACCCCACCAGGGGGCCACCTCGAACATCAACCACAGCAGCAGCGCGCTGCCCAGGGCCGCGGCGGTCACCGAACCGGCGAAACCCTCCCAGGACTTCTTCGGGCTGATCGACGGCGCCATCGGGTGTCGACCGAAGGAGATACCGGCCGCGTACCCGCCGGTGTCGGAGAGGACCACCGCGATCAGCGTGGCCAGGATGCGCCGCGGGCCGTCGTCGGGGGCCGCCGCCAGCAGCGCGGCGAAGCCGCCGAGGAACGGCACGTAGACGGTGATCAGGGTGGCGGCGGTGATGTCCCGCTGGAAACCGGCCGGACCGTCGCCCAGCCTCCAGATCATGGTGCCCAGCACGGTGACCAGCAGCCCCAGGCTGAGCGCGTCCGGGCCGGCGAACCAGGCCAGACCCACGGTCAGCACGCCACCGGCGAGCAGCGGTACGAGGGGCGGGTGGGCGCCACTGCGCCGGACCGCCCGGGCCATCTCCCAGATGCCGATGGCGATGGCGGCGGCGATCACCGGCAGGAACGCCAACGGGAAGAACACCAGCGGCACCACGATCAGCGCGCCGAGGCCGAGCCCCACGCCGATCGCCGCCGGGAGATTGCGGCCGGCCCGTCCGTTGCCCAACTGCTGGGTAGCGGGCCGGTCGGCGCTGGCCCGGCGTCGGCCCTTCGGCCGTCGACCGGTCGGCGCGGGGGTCTCGTCCGACGCCACGTCCGGCGCTATGTCGGCCCGGACGGGCGCGAGCTGCTCGGTCGGATACCCCGGGTCGTCGAGACGGGCCGGAAAGCCCTGCTCGGGCTGCTCCTGGCCGTCGAACCGGGTCGGCTCGTCGAAGCGCCCCCGGTCCGGGCCGTCGAAACGGGTCGGCCCGTCGGCGGCAGCGGGCGAACGGTCGAGGTAGCGGCCTGCGCGACCCCGATCGTCGTACCGGTCGGGCTGGTTCCGGTCGTCCTCGTACCGGTCGCCGAAATGATCGTGCCGGTCGCGGTCGTCGAAGCGGTCCCGGTCGTCCGGACGGACAGCCCGGCCACGCTCGTCGTACGGGTCCGTCGGGTGCGGGTCGGCATGCGGCCGGGTGTGCGGGTCGGCGTACAACTCAGGGCCGGCGGCTGGACGGCCGTTCCACTGGCCGGCGTCCAGGTCCCGGTCGGGCCAGGGCAGCGCCACTGGGTGCTCCGGGCGGTCCCAGCCTCGGGGCTCGGTGTCGTAGGGGTCGGGGTGGGACATCACGCACCGCGACGCGGCACGAGAACCACCACATGACGCAAGACCACAAGCATCCCCTACACGCGCGATGTTCCTCCGATTGACCGCCCCGACGGTCGGTCGATTCCCGGTGTTCACCGCCCGGTGGCCGGGAATCCTGCAGAGCCTACTGCACCCGCCGCACCGGCATGGCGGACGAGGCACGGCGACGGCCGTAGCCCGACCATGACGAGGGACGTCGCCTCGGTGGCCAACCCGTCGGCCGCAATGCGGACCATCCGGTTACGACACCTCGGTTCAGCGTCCCCGACACAGGACGGCCTGCCTACCCCCGTGAGCCGTTCTCCCTGCTCAGGTACGGCACGAGGCCCGACCCCCAGCTGAGGGACGGGCCTCGGAGCACTCACCCGCGCGGCGGGCGGCGATCACACCTCGAGCAACTCGGTTTCCTTGTGCTTGACCAGGTCGTCGATGTTGGCCACGTACCGCTGGGTCAGGTCGTCGAGTTCCTTCTCGGCGCGGCGACCGTCGTCCTCGCCAGCCTCGCCGTCCTTGACGATCCGGTCCAGCTCTTCCTTGCCACGGCGGCGGACGTTGCGGATCGCCACCTTGGCTTCCTCACCCTTGTGCCGGGCCACCTTGATCATGTCGCGGCGGCGCTCCTCGGTCATCTGCGGGAGCAGGATGCGCAGCTGGTTGCCCTCGTTGTTCGGGTTCACCCCGAGGTCCGAGTCGCGAATCGCCTTCTCCATCGCATTGATCTGCGAGTTGTCGTACGGCTTGATGATGGCCATCCGCGGCTCGGGAACCGCGATGGACGCCATCTGGGTCAGCGGCGTGGGCGTGCCGTAGTAGTCGATGATGACCTTGGAGAACATGGCGGCGTTGGCGCGACCGGTGCGGATGGCGCCGAACTCCTCCTTGGCGTGCTCAACCGCACGCTCCATCTTTTCCTCGGCCTCGAGGAGGGTGTCGTCGATCACCGGTCTCCTCGCCTCCTTCTGTGCTCGTCGTGGGCCCTGCTGAAAGTCGTCAGACCACCGTTGCCGTCGCCATTGGCGAGACTCAGGCGGTGATCAGGGTGCCGATCTTGTCGCCACCCACCGCGCGGATGATGGTGTCGTCACCCTGCGCACCAAAGACCAGCATCGGCAGGCCGTTCTCCATGCAGAGGCTGAACGCCGCGGCGTCCGCCACCCGCAGGTTGCGGCGCAGCGCCTCGGAGAAGGTGATCGAGTCGAGCTTGCTGGCAGTGGGGTCGATCCGGGGGTCGGCGGTGTAGACGCCGTCCACGCCGTTCTTGCTCATCAGCACCACGTCGGCCCGGATCTCCAGAGCCCGTTGGGCGGCCACCGTGTCGGTGGAGAAGTACGGCATCCCCGCGCCCGCTCCGAAGATGACCACACGGCCCTTCTCCAGGTGCCGGATCGCCCGCAGCGGAATGTACGGCTCGGCGACCTGGGCCATCGTGATGGCGCTCTGCACCCGCGTCTCGATGCCTTCCTTCTCCAGGAAGTCCTGCAGCGCGAGGCAGTTCATCACGGTGCCGAGCATGCCCATGTAGTCGGCGCGCGCCCGGTCCATCCCGCGCTTCTGCAGCTCCGCGCCACGGAAGAAGTTGCCGCCCCCGACCACCACGGAGACCTGCACTCCGCGGCGGACCACGGTGGCGATCTGCCGGGCGATCGCCTGGACGACGTCCGGGTCGACGCCGATCGCGCCGCCGCCGAACACCTCACCGGAGAGCTTCAGCACCACCCGGCGGGCACGCCCCGGCGGCGGTGCCGTCGGATCGTCCATCGCCAGCGTTCGGTCACTCACAACCTGCGTCATCCGCCCCGCCCTTCCCCACGCGCACGCCCCGTGCGGCGCGTACCGCGAACCTGCCGCTGCCGACCCTATGTGACGAGGAGGCCGCGGTGCCTGTCACGTACACCGGCGGCCTCCTCGTTGACGTCTCTGCCCACGGGCGCTCGCGGCGCCCGGTGGCGGCTCAGGCCTGGCCGACCTCGAACCGCACGAAGCCGGTGACCTCGATGCCAGCCTCGGCCAGCGCCTGCTTCACGGACTTCTTGTTGTCGGCCACGGACGCCTGCTCGATCAGGACGTAGTCCTTGAAGAAGGAGTTCACCCGACCCTCGATGATCTTCGGCAGGGCAGCCTCGGGCTTGTTCTCCTCGCGGGCGGTCTGCTCGGCGATGCGCCGCTCGGACTCGACGACCTCAGCCGGAACCTCGTCCCGGGTGAGGTACTTCGGCCGCATCGCGGCGATCTGCATGGCCACACCACGGGCGTCGGCGTCGCCCGCCTCGTCGGTCTTGCCGGTGTACGACACCAGCACACCAACGGCCGGGGGCAGGTCCTGGGCCTTGCGGTGCAGGTAGACGGCGGTGGTGCCCTCCACCCGGGCGAACCGGTTGAGGACCAGCTTCTCGCCGATCTTGGCGGACTGCTCCTGGATCAGGTCCGCGACGACCTTGCCGTCGAGCTCGCTGGCGAGCAGCTCCTCGGCGGTGTTCACGCCGGCGCGCTCGCCGTGCTCGACCAGCTGCTGGCCCAGCGCGATGAACGACTCGGTCTTCGCGACGAAGTCGGTCTCGCAGTTGAGCTCGAGCAGCGCCTTGCCGGAGTGAGCGACCAGGCCGTTGGCGGCCGTACGGCCGGCCCGCTTGCCGACGTCCTTGGCGCCCTTGACGCGCAGGATCTCGATGGCCTTGTCGAAGTCGCCCTCGGCCTCGGTCAGCGCCTTCTTGCTGTCCATCATGCCGGCGCCGGTGAGGTCGCGGAGCTTCTTGACGTCCGCGGCGGTGATTTGGGACATGGCTCTCTCTTCGGTGTTGAGACGGCGTGTGGATGGTCAGAGGTGCCGGTTACCCGGATCCGGGCGGATCGTGCCCGGCGTACCGCCGCTGCCCGCCGTTCGCGAAAACGGACGGCGGGCAGCGACGGTGCGATCACTCCGCGGTGGCGGTCGCCGGCTGCTCGGTGGCGGCCTGCGCCGGCTGCTCCGGGGTGGCGGGCTGCTCGGCGGCGGCAGCGGCGGGCTGCTCGGCCGGGGCGGCCGGGGCGGCCGACTCGTCGGCCTTCTTCGGCTCGAGCAGCTCGCGCTCCCACTCGGTCAGCGGCTCGTCGCTCGCGACACCCTCGGGCTTCTCGTCGTTGCCCCGGCGACGGCCGGAACGCGCGATCAGACCATCCGCCACGGCGGCGGCGACGACCTTGGTCAGCAGCTCGGCCGAACGGATCGCGTCGTCGTTGCCCGGGATCGGGAAGTCGACCTCGTCCGGGTCACAGTTGGTGTCCAGGACCGCGATCACCGGGATGCCCAGCTTGCGGGCCTCGTCGACGGCGATGTGCTCCTTCTTGGTGTCGACGATCCAGACCGCGGCGGGAAGCTTCTGCATGTCCCGCAGGCCACCGAGGGTGCGGGTCAGCTTGATCTTCTCGCGGGAGAGCTGCAGGGTCTCCTTCTTGGTGTAACCGGCGGCGGTGCCGCTGAGGTCACCCAGGCCCTCCAGCTCCTTCATCCGCTGGAGCCGCTTGTACACCGTCTGGAAGTTGGTCAGCATGCCACCGAGCCAGCGGTGGTTGACGTACGGCTGGCCGACCCGGGTCGCCTGCTCGGCGATCGCTTCCTGGGCCTGCTTCTTGGTGCCGACGAACAGGATGCTGCCACCCTCGGCGACGGTCCCACGCACGAACTCGTACGCCTTCTCGATGTACTCGAGGGTCTGGCGCAGGTCGATGATGTAGATGCCGTTGCGCTCGGTCATGATGAAGCGCTTCATCTTCGGGTTCCAGCGTCGGGTCTGGTGCCCGAAGTGGACACCGCTCTCCAGCAGCTGGCGCATGGTCACGACGGCCATGGTTGGGGTACTCCTCAAGATCCCTGGTTGTCACGCCCGGCCGGTGGCCGGGCGTCCTGGCGCCTGATCGCCGACCCATGGTGGACCCGATCAAGATCGGGACCAGGGAGGCCGTCGCTCCACGACGATTCGTGAAGAGGGCGCGCGAGGTCGACCGCACGAGGCGGTCGCCAGTTGGCCAGTGTACGCCCCTCACCCGTTCCGCCGCCCCGGGGTACGCGCGAGCTGCCGCTCTACCGCTCCCCGCGCAATCACGCCGGTTATTGGGAGATCGCGCTACTTCATGGAAATAGTGGCCTCCGCGTCGCCGGAGGCCACTATTTCCTGGTTGTTGCGTGAATCATCAGCCGCGCCGCGCCGCGGCGGGCGCGGGGGTCGGTGTCAGCCGGCGGCGAGTGCGGCGGCCACGAAGAGCACCAGGCCGACGGTCAGGTAGGCCGTCGGTGGGCGCAGCCAGCCCCGGCCACCGTCGGCGAGCGCCAAACCTCCGGTTCGTAGCCCGTACAGCCCGGTTGCGAAGATCGGCAGCCCGGCGACCAGGGCGATGCCCACCACCACGTTCCCGGCGTCCAACGGATCGCCGGTCGTCCCGGCCAGCAACACGCGCAACGCGGGAATCTCGAAGATCAACACCAGCAGGGCGAAGAGTACGGCCAGCACGGGCCGCCGGGTCCGGTAGACGCCGTCGGCCGTCGGCGGGTACACCGTCGGCTCCGTCGCGGGCAGTTCCGTGCGGGGGCCGATCCCCGGCATCGGGCCGGTCGGCATCTCCAGCGGGTGCGGCGTCTCGCCGCCAGCCCGGGTCGGCTCGACGATCGGGTACCCGCCGAGCGGGGCGGGACGAGCCTGATCGGCGAGCACCCCGGTCGACGTGTCGCTGGGCGGCGTCCCCGTACCGGTGGCCGCCTCGCGGCTGCCGACCGTCAGCGGAGAAACCGCTGCGCCCGACTCCCGGGCTGCCCTGCGACCGGGCAGCTCACCGGAGATCTCCGAGGGGTCCCGGTCCGTCCGCCGTGAGCGGGCAGCCCGGTAACCGTCGGTCTCCGGCCGCGCGTCCGCCAACGGGTCGACCGTCCCGAACCGCCCCGAGTCGGCCTCGGGCACACCGAAGCGGGCAGATTGGGCGTCGACGGCCCCAAAGCGAGCGGAGTCCGGCTCCGCCATTCCGAAACGATCTGCGGTCACCGCGCCGAAGCGGCCCGAATCCGACTCCGCCACGCCAAGACGACCCGGGTCCACCGCGACGGAGCGGCCGGAGTCCGGCTCGCGGCGCCGACCCGCGGTGGTGTCCTCGCCGTAGCGACTGTCCTCGGCACCGCGCTGCTCGGGAACCTCGGTGTCCCGGTACCGCTGTTCACCCACGCCACGCCACTCCGACTCGCCGTGGCCGGGGCCCCGCTCCTCGGGATACCAGCGCGGCTCCTGCTCTTCGGGAAAGCTCCGTCGTCCGTCCACGTCCGGCACCGTATGCGACCGGCTGCGCCCGCGCCATTTCAACCCCGGCCCGGGGGCTGAACCGGCGCATCTACCGTGATCGTGGGTGCCGTAGCACAGCTGGGCTTGATCGTGCGGTTGTCCACAAGGCACCCGTTGTCCACAGGCAGCCGCCGTCGGGGTCGCGGCGCGCCCGCCTGCTCCGGCACCGTGCCGGCCATGACGAACCGGAACCAGGCGGTCGGCGCGTACGGCGAGCGGTGCGCCGCCCGGCACCTGACCGAGGCAGGGCTGCGCCCGATCGCCCGAAACTGGCGCTGCTCGGCCGGGGAGATCGACATCATCGCGTGGGACGGGCCCGTGCTCGCCTTCTGCGAGGTGAAGACCCGCCGGGGCGACGACTTCGGCACCCCGGCCGAGGCAGTCGTGCCGTCCAAGGCCCGCCGACTGCGAGGGCTCGCCGCGCGTTGGCTGAGCGAGACCGGCACGACCGCTGACGAGGTGCGTTTCGACGTGTTGTCGGTGCGGTTGCCCGACGCCGGCCCGGCCCAGGTCGACCACCTCAAGGGCGCGTTCTGAGATGCGCACCCCGAAGGATCGGTGACGCGCCATGAGCTACGCGAAGGTGCTCTGCGTCGGGCTGGTCGGGGTCACCGGCCATCTGGTCGAGGTGGAGGCCGACCTGGCCGCCGGCCTACCGGCGGTGGTGATCTCCGGTCTGCCGGACACCGCCCTGCACGAGGCCCGCGACCGCGTCCGGGCGGCGGTGGTCAACTCAGGTCAGCGCTGGCCCAACCGGCGAATCACTCTCAACCTGCTGCCCGCCACTCTGCCGAAGTTCGGCTCGGCCTTCGACCTGGCCATCGCCGCAGCTCTGCTGGGCGGCTCGGGTGAGCTGCCGCTGCTCCCACTGGAGGGGGTGGTGGTCCTCGGCGAGTTGGGGCTCGACGGAACGGTCCGGCCGGTGCGCGGGGTGCTCCCGATGGTCGCCGCGGCCGCCCAGGCCGGCGTCGACCAGGTGATCGTCCCGGTGGGCAACGCCGCCGAGGCCGCGGTCATCCCCGGAGTACGGGTGCGAGCGGTGGACACCCTGCACCGGCTGGTCGCCTTCGTCCGCGACGGCACCCCGCTGATCGAGCCGCCGACGGCCACCCCGGCACCGGCCGTGGACGGGCCGGATCTCGCCGAGGTCGCCGGGCAGCAGATGGGCCGGCGCGCCTTGGAGGTGGCCGCCGCCGGCGGGCACCACGTGGCGCTCCTCGGTCCGCCGGGGGCCGGCAAGACGATGCTCGCCGAACGACTGCCGTCGATCCTGCCCGAGCTGGATGACGACTCGGCACTGGAGGTCACCGCGCTGCACTCGGTCGCCGGGCTGCTGCCGCCGGGCGGCCGGTTGCTGCGTCGCCCACCGTTCCAGGCACCGCACCACACCGCGACCGTGCCGTCGTTGGTCGGGGGCGGCTCGGGGCTGGCCCGACCCGGCGCGGTGTCGTTGGCGCACCGCGGCGTGCTCTTCCTGGACGAGGCCCCCGAGTTCAGCAAGGGCGCGTTGGAGGCGCTGCGCCAGCCGCTGGAGCACGGCCACATCCAGCTGAGTCGCAGCGGCGGGGGCACCGTGTACCCGGCCCGGACCCAGTTGGTGCTGGCCGCCAACCCGTGCCCGTGCGCGAAGCCGGCCGGGGACGCGCACTGCGAGTGCACCCCGCTGGCCCGCCGTCGCTACCTGGGCCGGCTCTCTGGGCCGCTGCTCGACCGGATCGACGTACAGGTGCGGTTGATGCCGGTGCGGGCGGCGGAACTGATGGCACCCGACGGCGAAGCCGAGCCCTCGGCGACCGTCGCCGCCCGGGTGGCGGCGGCCCGGCAGGCGGCAGCCAGCCGCTGGGCCGGACTCGGCCGGCGGCTCAACGCCGAGGTGGAAGGCCCACACCTGCGCCGACCGCCGTGGCGGCTGCCGGCCCGGGTCACCACCGAGCTACGTGGCCGGCTCGACTCCGGCTCGCTGTCGGCACGTGGCTTCGACCGGGTGATCCGGATGGCGTGGACCATCGCCGATCTGGACGGCCGGGACCGGCCAGACCTGGACGACGTCCGGGAAGCGCTTCAACTACGGACGGGGGAGGCGACGTGAGCGCCGACGAGGAGCAAAGACTGGCCCGGGTCGCACTGACCTGGCTGGCCGAGCCGGGCACCCGCGCGGTGCATCGACTGGTCGAACGGCTCGGCCCGGTGGCGACCCTGGACCTGCTGCTCGACGGCGGCAGTTCGGACGGCTGGCTGCACACCACGGTGGCCGCCCGGTCGGCGGCCGGCGACGCCCGGGCGGTGGCGGCCGAGGCACTGGAGCGGGCGGACCGGCTCGGCGCCCGGCTGGTCACACCGGACGACGAGGAGTGGCCGGCGCGGGTGGCCGGCCTGTCCGCGCTGCATCTGCCGGACGTCAGCCGTCGGGTGGACGGTGAGACCGCCCCGCCGCTCTGCTTCTGGGTACGCGGGAGCTGGCCGCTGGGCGAGGCCCTGGAGCGCTCGGTGGCCGTGGTCGGAGCGCGGGCGGCCACCGGTTACGGCCAGCACGTCGCGACCGAGCTGGGATATGGGCTGGCCGAACGGGACTGGACGGTCGTGTCCGGTGGCGCGTTCGGCATCGACGCTGCCGCCCACCGGGGTGCCCTCAACGCGGGCGGCCTGACCGTCGCGGTGCTCGCCTGTGGGCTGGACAGGCCGTACCCGATGGGCAACGCCGGGCTCTTCGACCGGATCGCCGACACCGGGCTGCTGGTCAGCGAGTGGCCGCCCGGCGCCGAACCGTTGCGGCCCCGGTTCCTGATCCGCAACCGGGTGATCGCCGGAGGCACCCTGGGCACCGTCGTGGTGGAGGCGTCGGCGCGCAGTGGTGCGACGCAGACCGCTCGGCGGGCCATCTACGCCAACCGGGTGGCCATGGTGGTGCCCGGGCCGGTGACCTCGGCGATGTCCGTCGGCACGCACGAGTTTCTCCGCGAGTTCCCGAAGGCCCGGCTGGTCACCGGGGTGGCGCACGTGCTTGAGGAGGTGGGCCGGATCGGCACGGACCTGGCGCCGCTGGCGCGTGGTCCGCAGCGGCCCGCCGACACGCTCGACGACGACGCGCGGTCGCTGCTGGAGGCGCTGCCCCGCCGGGGCGCGATGGGCGTGGACCGGCTCGCCGCCCGCGCCGGTGTCGACGTGCGGACGGCGTTGCGAAAGCTGTCCCTGCTGGAGGAGCTGTCCATGGTCGTCCGTCGCGACGACGGCTACGCCCTCCCCCCACCCGCGAAACCAAAGCGCGAGAAGCGGGCTACAGCGGCGACGGAAACGCCCTCGTCGGCATAGGGCCACAGGCGGATGCGTCGCGGAAGGCCGTTGGGTGGTCGTCCGGACGCGATCACCTGCGGAAGCTGCTTGGGATCCCAGCCAGCGATACTGTCGGGATCGCCGCCATCGATACTGCCGGTACCGTACGCGGTCATGATTGCTATCAAGCCGTGGCACATCACCGTCCTGTTCTGTCTCGTCGCGTCCGTCGCACTCGTTGGCGGTCTGGTCGCGCTCCTGGTCAAGAGGGCCAACCGCCGCTAGTCGAGGGTCGACGAACACCGGCATCATCGTGGCCGGTGACGGACGACGATCGGCCGTAGGCTGGTCCCGTGCCAACTGTCATTGGGGGTGCCTGGGCCGATCGACGGGCCAGCGCGCCGACGCCACCAGTGCGGCCTCGATGAGCCGGCCGGAGCGGGGCACCCGGGCCATGCACCAGGCACTGCCGCCAGCGTTGCGCGACGCGGTCGACGATTTCGCCGAGCACCTGTCCCGGGTTCGTAACCGCTCGGCGCACACCGTCCGCGCGTACGTCACGGATCTCGTCTCGCTGCTCGACCACGCCGTACGGATGGGCTGCGTCGACCTGGCGGAGGTGGACCTGTCGGTGCTGCGCAGCTGGCTGGCGCGGCAGCGCACCACCGGTGCGGCCCGCACGTCGTTGGCCCGGCGGGCCGCGTCGGCGCGGGCGTTCAGCTCCTGGGCGCACCGGGCCGGGTTGGTCCCCGCCGACGTGGGCGCCGCCCTGGCCAGCCCTCGCGCGCACCGGGAGCTGCCCAACGTGCTGCGCGCCGACCAGGCTGCCGCTCTGGTCGAGGCACCGGGCCGAGGGGCATCAACCGCGGGCCCAGCAATCGCAGACTCGCCACCCACCGGCTCAGCGCTCAACGACTCGCTGGCTGCGCCGACGCCGGGCGCGGCGCCGACGGCGACCGTGGAGGCGGTGCCGCTGCGGGACCGGGTGCTGCTGGAGCTGCTCTATGCCACCGGCGTACGGGTGAGCGAGGCGTGTGGGTTGGACGTCGGGGATGTCGACCACGGCCGGCGGGTGATCCGGGTGTTCGGCAAGGGCGGGCGGGAGCGCTCGGTGCCGTACGGAGTGCCGGCCCAGCGGGCGTTGGATGACTGGCTGCGCCGGGGCCGCCCGGCGATGGTGGTCGCCCGCTCCGGTGACGCGCTTCTTCTGGGTGCCCGGGGTGGTCGGCTCAACCCGACGACCGCGCGTCAGATCGTCGGTGCGTACGCCGAGACCGCCGGCCTGCCCCGGACCAGCCCGCACGATCTACGCCACTCCGCCGCCACCCACCTCCTGGAGGGTGGCGCCGACCTGCGCGCCGTGCAGGAACTGCTCGGCCACTCGTCCCTGGCGAGTACGCAGATCTACACCCACGTCTCGGTCGAGCGGCTGCGTGCCGCGTACCGGCAGGCGCACCCACGCGCCTGATCGAGGGCGGCAACGCGCTGGGCACCGGCGGGCCCACCCGCTCACTCGATCAAGCACCGGGGCCGAGCACGCCCGGCGGTTACGATCATCAGGTGAGCGTCCCGCAGCCTCCCGAGCCGATCGCGGGCGCGCGCCTGCTGTTCTCCCTCGATCCGGCGGTCAGCCACCTCAACCACGGCTCGTTCGGCGCGGTCCCGATCAGCGTGCAGCGGGCCCAGCAGCGGCTGCGCGACGAGATGGAGGCCAATCCCCTGCGCTTCTTCACCCAGGGGCTGGTCGACCGGATCGCGCACACCCGCCGGCACCTCGCCGGGTTCCTGGGCGCCGACCCCGACGGCAGTGCCCTGGTGGGCAACACCACCACCGGCGTCGCCGTGGTGCTTCAGTCGCTGGGCCTGCAAGCCGGTGACGAGGTGCTCAGCACCGACCACGGGTACGGGGCGGTGAGCCTGGCCATCCAGCGCGAGTGCCGTCGCACGGGAGCGGTCAGCCGCGTCCTGCCGATTCCACTGGCCGCCAGCGACGAGGAGATCGTGCAGGCCGTTCGCGCCGGCCTGCGCCCCGGACGGACCCGGCTGCTCGTCGTCGACCAGCTCACCTCGGCCACCGCGAAGCTCTTCCCGACCGCCGCGATCGTCGGGGTGGCCCGCGAACACGGCGTGCCGGTACTGGTGGACGCCGCGCACGCCCCGGGGATGCTGGGCACCACGGTGAGCAGCATCGGCGCCGACTTCTGGGCTGGCAATCTGCACAAGTGGGCGTACGCGCCGCGCGGGACGGCCCTGCTGTCGGTGGCGCCGCAGTGGCGGGACCGGATCGAGCCGCTGGTGGTCTCCTGGGAGCAGGATTCGGGTTTCCCGGCCCGGATCGAGTGGCAGGCGACTCTCGACTACACGTCCTGGCTGGCCGCCCCGGCCGGGCTGTTCACGTTGCGCAGTCTCGGCGTCGACCGGGTGCGGGCGCACAACGCCGCGCTCGCCGCGTACGGCCAGCGGGTGGTGGGGGACGCTCTGGGGGTGCCCCCCGCCCAACTGCCCGACCCCGGCGGGCCGGGGGTGTCGCTGCGCCTCATCCCGCTGCCGGCGGGGACGGCCGCCACCATCGACGCGGCGCGGGCGTTGCAGGCGCGAATCGGCGAGCGGCTCGCCGCCGAGGTCGCGGTGATGAGCTGGAACGGCCGGGGGTGGCTGCGGCTCGCCGGTCAGGTCTACAACACCGCCGACGAGTACGAACGGCTGGCCGTGCGGCTGCCGGCGCTGCTCGCTCAACGCTGACACCGCTGACGCTGACACCATTGGCGCTGACCCCGGCGACCGGGAGCAGTCGCACGGCGCCGAGGCCGAGCAGGGCCAGGGGGTCCAGATATTCCGTGCCCCGGCGCAGGCCCCAGTGCAGGCACGCTTCGGTCGGGCAGCCCGGATGCCCGGGCAGCAGCTCGCCCAGCGGCGCACCGGCGGTGACCGGCTGGCCGGCGTGTACGGCTGGTCGGACCGGCTCGTGGGTGGTCCGCAGCCCGTCTGCGTGCCCCACGGTGATCACGGGTCGGCCGGCCACCACGCCGGCGAAGAGCACGGTGCCGGACCCGGCGCTGCGGATCACCGCTCCGGCCGGTGCGGCCAGGTCGACGCCCCGGTGCCCAGCCAGCCACGGCCGGGGCGGCGGGTCGAACCGGCGCACCGGACGAGGTGGCCCGTCGACCGGCCAGCGGAACCGCCCCGACCCGACGCCCGCCGAGGCCGGCACCGGCACCGAGACCGCCACTGGCACGGCCCTCGACGGTGGGCGGCCGGGCACCGCCGCGACCAGGACGGCCAGCCCGCAGAGCAGAACGGTGAGCGCGAGGGGGAACGCGGCGCAGAGCAGCACGGTGTGGCTGATGGGGCCGGTAGGCGGGACGGATGGCGGTCTCATGACGGCAGCCTCGTGCCGAGGCCGGGTCGTCCGCGAGCGCGGCCGACCCAGCTGTGGACAACCGGGGGTGCTGTGGACGACCACCAAAAGCGTCGATGATCTGCTATGCCCGGGGCCGGGGACGCTGCCCGGGCCGTGTTCGGGCCGATGCCGAGGGCCTAGGCTGGGCCGCGTACGGCGGGTGCCGCCGTTTGGACCGGGGAGGCCCGCATGACCACTCTCGACGACCGGACGTCGCCCCCCAACGGGCCGACGGTGGCCGACGTGAGCGAGCCGTCCCGGCTCGCGGAGCCGGGCGAGGCGATCAGCGCCGACGAGTTGCAGCTCGCCGCCCGCAACCACGGCATCCCGTTGGAGGCGCTGCGCTACGACGTCACCCCCGCCGGGCTGCACTACCTGCTGATCCACTACGACATCCCGGAGCTCGACGCGGCGACGCACACGCTCACCATCGGCGGCGCGGTGGACCGGCCGCTGACGGTCACTCTCGCCGAGCTGCGCGAGCGGCCGCGGGTCACCCACCAGGTGACCCTGGAGTGCGCGGGCAACGGTCGGGCCCTGCTGCACCCCCGGCCGGTGAGCCAGCCCTGGCTGGTCGAGGCCGTCGGTAACGCCGAGTGGACCGGCACTCCCCTCGCACCGTTGCTGCGGGAGGCGGGCCTCGGGCCGGACGCGGTGGACGTGGTCTTCACCGGCGCCGATCACGGAGTCGAGCGGGGCGTCGAGCAGGACTACCAGCGGGCGCTGCCGGTCGCCGACGCGCTGCGCGAGGAGGTGCTGCTGGCGTACGAGATGAACGGTGCTCCCCTGCTGCCGCAGCACGGTGCGCCACTGCGGCTGATCGTGCCCGGCTGGTACGGCATGGCGCACGTGAAGTGGGTCCACTCCATCGAGGTCCGGACCGAGCCCTTCGAGGGCTACCAGAACGCGGTGGCCTACCGGGTGCGCCGTGACGCCGACGACCCGGGCGTGCCGGTCACCCGGATCGAGCCGCGGGCGCTGGTCCGCCCGCCGGGCTTTCCGGACTTCATGTCCCGTCGCCGGGTGGTGCGGCCCGGGCCGTGCACCCTGGATGGTCGGGCCTGGTCGGGGCACGCGCCGGTGGTCGCCGTGGAGGTGACCACCGACGGCGGGGAGAGCTGGACCCCGGCCGAGCTGGACCAGGCGGACGGCGGAGATTTCGCCTGGCGGCGCTGGCGACACGAGTGGGTCGCGACGCCCGGCCGGTACGTGCTCGGCGCGCGGGCGACCGACGCGTCCGGGCGGACCCAGCCGGTCGAGCAACCCTGGAACCGTGGCGGCTTCGCCAACAACCTGGTGCAGCGGGTCGAGGTCGTGGTGCCGGCCGAGTGACCGGCGGCAGGTGCTACGCCACGGGTGGGGGGCCCGTGGCGCGGCCGGGCGACACGGGTGCGGTCAGCCGCCGAAGCCGGAGT
The DNA here is from genome assembly GCF_016907275.1 of Micromonospora luteifusca. NCBI lineage: Bacteria > Bacillati > Actinomycetota > Actinomycetes > Micromonosporales > Micromonosporaceae > Micromonospora > Micromonospora luteifusca. The sequence goes on along the minus strand of NZ_JAFBBP010000001.1, from coordinate 4,599,623 downwards.
CGGCGGGCAGCGAGATGTCGGGCTTCTCAAGCTCCTCGACGTTGACGTCCTTGAAGGTCATCACCCGGACGTTCTTCACGAAGCGGGCCGGACGGTACATGTCCCACACCCAGGCGTCGTGCATCTCGACCTCGAAGTAGACCTCGCCGTCGGAGTTGCGCACGTGCAGGTCGACCTGGTTGGCCAGGTAGAACCGACGCTCCGTCTCCACCACATACGAGAATTGGCGGACAATGTCGCGGTACTCCCGGTAGAGCTGCAGCTCCATCTCGGTCTCGTACTTCTCGAGATCTTCCGCGCTCATCGCACTCCGCCTTCCATGGCCACATCTTCCCCCACCGGCGTCTGGGGCCGAGGCTGCTCGCCCAACGCCACGCCGACGGTACCCCCTGACGCCTCGGAGCGCTCCATCGGCTCTTCCCGGCTGTGGCCGCCGGGCCGTCGGGCGCGCGGAGGCCGGCCGTCGCGGCCGGAGACCGCGGCGACATTGACGTACGAGAACCGGTGCTCCCGGCACGGCCCGTGCTCGCGCAGCGCCGCCGAGTGCTCCGGGGTGATGTAGCCCTTGTGCTCGGCGAAGCCGTACGCCGGGAACACCCCGTCCATCTCCACCATCATCCGGTCTCGGGTGACCTTGGCGAGCACGCTGGCTGCCGCCACGCACGCGGCCACCCGATCGCCCTTCCACACCGCCAGCCCCGGCACCCCCAGTCCGTCGACGCCGAAGCCGTCGGTCAGCACGTACTCCGGTCGCGTGGTGAGCAGGGCGAGCGCCCGGCGCATCGCGGCCAGGTTGCACACGTGCAGCCCGCGGGCGTCGACCTCCTCGGCGGGGATGACCACCACGGCGTACGCGAGGGCTCGGTCCACGACCTCCGCGTACACCCGTTCCCGGCTGGCAGGGGTGAGCAACTTCGAGTCGGCCAGCCCTTCGATCTCACCGCGCCGACCTTCGGGCAGCACCGCGGCGGCGGCGACCAGGGGGCCCGCGCAGGCCCCCCGGCCCGCCTCGTCGGCGCCGGCGACGTGCCGGAAGCCGCGCCGCTGCAGCGCCCGTTCCAGGGCGTACAGCCCGGCCTCACGGCGCACGACGGTACGCGGCGGGGTCAGCACGACGACTCGTCCAGGTCGACGGCGGTCGACTGCCCCAGCCGGTTCAGCAGGGCGGGCAGCTCGGGGGGGTAGAACCTCTCACCGCTGGCTGCCAGCTCGTCGGGGAGCCACCAGCGGTGTCCGGCGATGCTGCGCTGCTCGATGTCGTCGAAACCTGCCGTGTCCACCTGCCAGGACTGCACGCGGAGGAGGAAGAAATCCTGCTCCTGGCGGTACCACGTGCCGTCGAACGAGAACTCGGTCGTGTCGGACCAGACCGGCTCGCCCAGCTCGGCCGGGTCGAGCCGCAGCCCGGTCTCCTCGGCCAACTCTCGGGCCGCGCCCACCGCCGGAGACTCCCCCGGGTCGAGCCCGCCGCCCGGGGTGAACCAGTAGCGGTGCCCTGGCCGGGCCGGGTCGAAGCCCTCGAACAGCAGAACCTGGCTGGCCGCGTCGACGAGCAGCACGCGGGCGCCGCGTCGAGGGGTGTAGACACGGTCGCCACTGCTCGCGGCTGCGGGGCTCGCAGGCTCACTCCTCGCGCTCACGGTCACCGCCCCAGCCTGCCAGACCGACGGCGGATCGCCCACGCCCCGTCGGGTCTACGGCTTGGGAATCCCGTCGAACTGATCGGGCACCGTCAGCCACGTCGCCCGACTGACCGGCCAGAAGACGGTGAACGCCCGCCCGACCACCTCGTCCTCGGGGATGGTGGCCTCGGTGATGTTCTGCCCGGACTGCTGCCAGTGCTCCAGCGAGTCACCGGAGGCGGAGCGGTGGTCGCCCATCACCCACAGCCGACCCTTCGGCACGGTGATGTCGAACTCCTGGTCGGCCGGCTTGTCGCGGATCCCGTCCATCGAGAAGATGTACGGCTCGTCCAGCGACTTGCCGTTGATCATCAGCCGTTCCTCCGGGTCACAGCAGACCACGTGGTCACCGGGGATGCCGATCACCCGCTTGATGAAGTCCTCACCCTCGGGGTTGCCGCTCCACTCGATCGGCGCCTTGAAGACGATCACCTCGCCGCGGTGCGGCGACCGGAAGTCGTAGACCAGCTTGTTGACCAGCACCCGGTCATCGATCTTGAGAGTGTTCTCCATGGACGGGGAGGGGATGAAGAAGGTCTGCAGCACGAAGGCGCGGACCAGCACCGCGACCAGGATCGCCACACCCAGCAGGATCGGCAGCTCCTTCCAGAAGGAGCTGCGCGGCTTGTCGGTCTGCTCGTCAATCACGCCAAGGAGCCTACGTTGCCGAACTGGACGTCATCATCCGGAACGCGCGGGAACCACGCAGGGCGGCCGCCAGCGGGAGAATCAGCAGCACACCACCCTGTGGGCTCGGTCGCACCGGGGGCGCGCCCGAGGATGCCGCGCCCGGCCCGGACACGTCGTCGAACGTCGACGGCACCGACAGCGAACTCCACCGCGACGAGGGCCAGACCACCATGAAGGCGCGGCCGACCACGTTGTCGATCGGCACCGGGCCCTGGCAGCGCGCGTCCTGGGAGACCTCGCGGTGGTCGCCCATCACGAAGATCTGACCGGGCGGTACGACAACCTCGTCGAAGCGCCGGGAGCGGCACTCCGACGGGTTGGGCGGCAGATCCAGTGGAGAGTCCCGCAGAACGTACGGCTCGTTGAGCGGCGTGCCGTTGACGGTCACCCGACCCTGACTGTCGCAGCACTTGACCCGGTCGCCGGGTAGGCCGATCACCCGCTTGATGAAGTCCTTCTCACCGGGGCGGCTCACCCCGACCAGGTCACCGACGGTCCGGGTCAGCTTGCCGGCGAAGCCCGGCTCGGGCTGCTCGTCGACCTGCGGCGCCCAGCGGTCGGTGCCCCGGAAGACCACCACCTCGCCGCGTACCGGGTCACGGACGTCGTAGACGACCTTGTTGACCAGCACCCGGTCCCCGATGAGGAGCGTGTCCTCCATCGAGCCGGACGGGATGAAGAACGCCTGCAGCAGGAAGGTGCGGATCAGCACCGCGAGGCAGAACGCGACGACCAGCAGCAGCGGAAGCTCCTGCCAGAGGGGCATCTGCCGCCGGGTGCGGCGGGCCCGCCGACGCCACGGATCTACGGTGCCGTCCTCGTCAAGCGTCTGCACACGCCACTCCCCGGTCCACAGAAACACCACCGCCCGGGAGCCTCGTCGAGGCTCCACGGGCGGTAGTGGACGGCTGCCCGCCACGTAGGCGGGCCCGCCGCCTCGCTGCGCCCGTGACGACCAGGGTAGTGCGGTCTGGTCGTTACGGCATACGCGCAGCTCAGGCGGCGTGGCGAGCGGAGGTCAGCTGGGCAGCTTCTCCCGCTTCTCCTTGATCTTGGCCTTCTTGCCGCGCAGCTCGCGCAGGTAGTAGAGCTTGGCGCGACGCACGTCACCGCGGGTCACGATCTCGATCCGGTCGATGCCCGGGCCGTTGAGCGGGTAGGTCCGCTCGACGCCGACACCGAAGCTGACCTTGCGGACCGAGAAGGTCTCGCGCAGACCGTCACCCTGGCGGCGGATCACGACGCCCTGGAAGATCTGGACACGGGACCGGTTGCCCTCGACGACGCGGGCGTGCACCTTGACGGTGTCACCGGCCCGGAAGTCGGGAAGGTCGGTCCGCTTCGACTGGGCGTCAAGGGCGTCCAGGATGTTCATCGCTGCGTCCTCGTAAGGCTCACGGCGCACCGTCACTCGGTGCGCGGGTGGGTGATTCTGATCCCCGGGTGGTGGTCGGCAGGCCGACCCCGGTCGGGGATCCTCGCAGCCGCCCACGGGCGCGGACGGATGCGGCAACCCCTCTACTTTGCCACATCCCCCGGTGGTGACTGAAATCCGGCCCGGTCCAGAGCCGCGATGTCCCGTTTGTCGAGCCGATCGGCGGGCAGCGCGGCGAGCAGGTCCGGGCGCCGGGCGGCGGTCCGCAGCAGACCCTCCTCGCGCCGCCAGCGGGCGATCTTGCCGTGGTCCCCGGAGCGGAGCACGTCCGGCACGTCGTGCCCACGCCAGCTCGGCGGCTTGGTGTAGATCGGAGCCTCCAGCAGCCCGTGGGCGTGCGACTCCTCGTCCAACGAGCCCGCGTTGCCCAGCACCCCCGGCAGCAGCCGGGTGACCGCCTCCAGCATCACCAGGACCGCGACCTCGCCGCCGAAGAGCACGTAGTCACCGAGCGACACCTCGGTTACCGGCATCCGGGTGGCGGCGTGCGCCAGCACGCGTTGGTCGATTCCCTCGTAACGGCCGCAGGCGAAGAGCAGATGCGACTCGGCGGCCAACTCGTACGCCATGGCCTGCGTGAACGGCGCACCCGCCGGCGACGGCACCAGCAGCCGGGGCGGCGGGGCCTCAGCCGGCGCGAGGGCATCCAGCGCCTCGCCCCACGGCTCCGGACGCATCACCATCCCCGGCCCACCGCCGTAGGGGGTGTCGTCGACCGTGCGGTGCACGTCGTGGGTCCAGGTCCGCAGGTCGTGCACGGCAAGTTGGAGTACGCCGTTGGCCCGCGCCCGCCCGATCAACGACAGGTCCAGCGGGGCGAAGTACTCCGGAAAGATCGACACGACGTCGACGCGCATGGGGGTGGTCCTAAAGATCGAGCAGTCCGGCCGGCGGGTCGACGATCACCCGTCCACCGGCGAGGTCGACCTCCGGAACGATCGCCCGGACGAACGGGATCAACGCGGTACGCCCCTCGGGGCGCCGTAGCACCAGCAGGTCTGAGGACGGCGCGTGGTCGATCCGGGCCACCTCGCCCAGCCGTTCGCCGTCCGGCGTCACCACGGTCAGCCCGACGAGCTGGTGGTCGTGGAACTCCTCCGGGTCGTCCGGCGGGGTCACATCGGCGCTGTCCACTACGAGCAGGGTGCCGCGCAGCGCCTCGGCGGTGTTGCGGTCCAGGATTCCAGCGAACGCGATCAGCACCCGGCCCTGGTGGAAGCGGGATTCCTCGATGGTCAGCTCCGCCGGAACCCGGAACGGAACCCCGGGCTCGTCTTCCGAGGCTGTGGTCGGGGGCGTCGCCCCCGGCTCAGTGCTGCGCGGGGATGCAGGCGGGGGTGTCGCCCCCGGCTCAGTGCGCAGCACTGTGCCGGGGGCGAACCGTGCTTCGGGCTCGTCGGTCCGCACTTCCACGGTGACCTCACCGCGGACACCGTGTGGCTTGCCGATCCTGCCGACGACGAGCTGCATCAGTACGAGTCGACGATGTCGACGCGTACTCCGCGCCCGCCGATGGAGCCGATCACCTGGCGCAGCGCCTTGGCGGTCCGGCCGGACCGCCCGATCACCGTGCCGAGGTCCTCGGGGTGCACGCGGACTTCGAGCCGCTTGCCCCGACGGGAATCGACCATCCGCACCCGGACGTCGTCCGGGTGGTCGACGATGCCCTTGACCAGGTGCTCCAACGCCGGACGCAGAGGCATGTCAGGCCTGCTCACCGGCGTCGGCAGCGGCGGGAGCCTCGGCCGGAGCCTCGGTCTTCGGCGCCTCAGCCGGAGCCTCGGTCTTCGGAGCCTCGGCAGCCTTGGCGGCCTTCTTGGCCGGCTTGGCCGGGGTCTCCGGGGCAAGCCCGGCGGCGGCCTTCGCCTCAGCCTCGTACGCAGCCTTGCGGTCGGCCCGCTCGGGGGCGACCAGCAGCGGCGGCGGGGCCGGCAGGCCCTTGTACTTCTGCCAGTCACCGGTCAGCTCCAGCAGCCGCTGAACCGCCTCGCTCGGCTGAGCGCCGACGGACAGCCAGTACTGGACCCGCTCCGACTTGACCTCGATGATCGAAGGGTCTTCCTTCGGCTGGTAAACCCCGACGAACTCGATCGCCCGACCGTCACGCTTGGTGCGCGAGTCGGCGATGACGATGCGGTACTGCGGGTTGCGGATCTTGCCCATCCGCAGGAGCCGGATCTTTACGGCCACAGTTGTTTCGCTCCTGTTGCGATCTCACCGGCCCGTGCGGGCGGTGTGCATGGGTGAGCGCCGACCGGACCCGTGGGGTTGGGCCGGAGACTACTCGGTGGACTAGCGACGTGCCCGGGTTAGAGGGCGCCGGACGCGCGCCGGATACCAGCGACCCATTCTGCCAGATGGAGCGCCGATCACTCGCACCGGAGCCCCAGGCATGCCCGCCGAACGCCGCTACGTGACCGACATCACCCTGCTGTCGGGGTCCACGGGACCCGGCAGCCCGGGGGTGGCGAGCCGAGCCAGCAGCTCACGGGCCGGGCCGGCGGGCACCACCAGCAGCGCCTCCCGCGCCCGTTGGGCGTGCTCGGCGACCAGGCCGAGCAGCCCCGCCACCCGAGGGTCATCCCGCGCGACCACACCCGGCTGTGCCGACCCACCCCACCGGGACGCCCCGGCCAGCTCCCGAAGCTGCTCGCCGAGGGCGTAGGCAGCGCCAACCTCGCGACCGTACGCGGCCAACGCGTTCACCACCGGCACCCGGGCGCCGCCGAGCCGGCCGCCGAGCCGACACGGCAGCTCGAACGCGATGGCGGCCCGCCCGGCCAGGACGGCACCACCGGCACCGCCGGACGACGGGTCGTCACGCAATTCCAGAGCCCGGCCCTCACAGGCCACCGTCAGCGCCTCGGCGAACTCGGCGACGACCGGGCCACCACCCTGCGCGGCGAACTCGTACGCGCGGGCCAACAGGAAGTCCGCGACCAGCACCGCGAACCGGTTGCCCCACGGCGTCGGTCGGGGGCCGGTCGACCTCTCCTCCTCCCGGGCGCTGTCCACCGCCAGGCCGGCGAGCAGACCCAGGTCCACCGCTGCGGCGAGGGCGTGCCGCAGCGGGTGTTCCCGGCCCCCGACCGCCGCGGCGACCAACAGCAGCACCGCCGGGCGCAGCGAGAGGGTCGACAGGTCCTCGTCCACTCCGGCGAGCCGGACGAACATCGGCCAGTCCTCCCGGACACAGCCGGCCAGCAGTTCGCCCACCGCCAGGAGATCGCGCCGCAGGTCGCGGGCGAGTTCCGGAGCCGGCTGGGGCAGCGGGTCCAGCAGGACACCGGCCCGCGCCCCGTCCGGGAAGAGCGCCAGCCGGCGGCAGAGGGCGAAGAGTGGGCGGTCGTCGTCGAAGGTGGCGTCGAGCACCCGCCAGGCGAGCATGTACCGGCGCACCGAGTACCGGCCGGTCTCGAAATAGCCGGACTGCCGGGCGGCCAACTGCCGGGCGTACGGAGCGGGATCCACCGGTCCTGCCCCGGCGCGACGAAGCGCCGTGTCGATCCGGTCCGCAGCGAGCAGGCCCGACTCCAGGGCGAAGCTGATGCCCTCGCCGGTGAACGGGCTGACCAGCCCCGCCGCGTCGCCGACCAGGAGCAGCCCCGGCACACCGCACCGGGACGGGTCGAAGTCCAGCCGCAGCGGCGCACCGGTCATCGGTCCGGATGGACGGGCCGCCCGGAATCGGTGGTCGGTCGTTGCCAGCTCGGCGACGAAACGCTCGTACAGCAACCGCACGTTCTCCCGGTGGGTCGGGTCGAAGAGGCCCACGCCGACGTTGGCCGTCCCGTCGCCGATCGGGAACACCCAGCCGTAGGAGGGCAGCACCCGCCGGTCCGTGACGTCCGCCAGCGGGAGGTGGATCTCCAGCAGCTCGTCGAGGTCCGCCACCTGGGTGAAGTAGCCCCGGGCGGCGAACCCGGTCCACTCCCGGTCCGGACTACGTAACCCGGCCTGGTGAGCCAGCCGTGAGGAGGCCCCGTCGGCGGCGACCACAGCGGGGGTACGCAGCGCGAACCGGCGGCCCTCGTACTCGACCTGCACGCCGTGGACCCCGGCGGCGCCGCCCAGCAGTCGGGTGGCGCGTGCCCCGGTCCAGAGCACCGCGCCGGCACGCACCGCCCGCCGGCACAGCACCGCGTCCAGCTCCAGCCGGGGCACCACCATGCCGTACCCGGTGCCGTCGGGGTCCTCGTAGTGGAAGTCGCGACCGCCCCGCCCGCGCATCCGGATCCGCACCCCGCCGACCCGCTGGGCACCCGTCAGCTCGTCGAGCACTCCCATCTCGGCAAGCAGCCGCACGGCGCTGCGGGTCAGGCCGTCGCCGCAGCACTTGTCGCGGGGAAACTCGCGCCGGTCGATCAGCAGAACCCGGCGGCCCAGCACCGCCAGCCGGTACGCCGCGGCCGCGCCGCCCGGGCCGGCGCCCACCACCACCGCGTCGAAGCCGTCGAGCCGGTCCGGAACCATCGTCGGGGTCGGCGCGTCCGGCGTGACCACCTCAACCCGCCCGGGTGACGGCGTAGTCGGCGAGCTGGACCAGCGAGTCCCGGGCCGGGCCGGGCGGCAGCGGGTCCAGCCGCCGGGCGGCCTGTGCGGCCCTGCGCCGGGCCTCGGCGAGGACCTCGTCCACCGCACCCGAGGCGACCACCAGCTCAGCCACCTCGGCCAGCTCCGCCGGGGTGGGCTCGCGTACCTCCAGCAGGTCGCGCACCCGCCCGGCCCCCGGTGTGTCGCGGGCCAGCAACCGCAGTACCGACATGGTGTAGACCCCTTCCCGGACGTCCGTCAGCGGCCGCTTGCCGAGAGCCGCGTAGCTGCCGCGCACGTCGAGCGCGTCGTCGGTGAGCTGGAAGGCGACCCCGAGGTCGTGGCCGTACCCGGCCAGCGCCTCGACGGTCTCCGGCGGCGCACCGGCGAGCAGCGCGCCCAACCGGCAGGGCAACTCGAACAGGGTCGCCGTCTTGCCAGCGATGATCTCCAGGTGCTCGGCCTCGGTCAGGCCGGTGTGGAACGCGTTCTCCGTCTCGCGGAGCTGGCCCGTGCAGAGCGTGACAAGCGCGGCGGCCGCCTCCCGGCCGTACCGGTCGTCGAAGGCGGCGAGCAGGGCGATCGCCCGGGCGACCAGGAAGGTCCCGGCGACCACGGCCGCCGGCTCGCCCCATTCGGCGTTGACGCTGGGCCCGTGCCGCCGGGTGACGGCCCGGTCCATCACGTCGTCGTGGTAGAGCGAGGCGAGGTGCAGCAACTCCAACGCCGCGGCGGCGTCGAGCAGGTGTGCTGGACGGACGGTGCCGAATTCGGCCGCGACCAGCAGCAGCGCGGGACGGATCCGCTTGCCGCCCCGGCGTTGCAGGGCCGTCGCCATCGCCCACAGCGCCGGGTCCGACGCGGCGACGGCCTCCCGCATCCGCCGGTCCAGGCCGGCCAGCGCCTCCCGGGTACGGGCGCTGGCCAGCCAGTCCGGGTCGGTGACGTTGCCCACCGTCACCGCTTCCGCTTCGGCTTCGGCTTGGTGGGCTTCTCGGCCGCTGGCTGGCCGGCGTCTCCGCCGCTCCCACCGCCACCGCAGCCACAGCCACCGTCGCCGCGCCGCCCACTGCCCGGAGCGCACAGAGTGGGCACCCTCTCGACCAACTCCTGCGCCTTGTGCAGCAGTTGCTCGTCGTCGAGCATCCGCAGGATCTCCACCGGAGTACGACCGACAGCGTCGTTCGCCAGCGCCAGCACCTCCTCGGCGGCGGAGAGTTCCTCGGCGGTCAACCGGTCCGCGAAGCGGCGCAGCGTCCTGCGGGCCTCGTCGAGGTGCTCGGTGGTGAGCGTCGCCTCGGAGCGCTGCGGCTGGAGCAGTGCCGCACGGGCCGTCTCGGCGTAGGTGTCGTAGAGCTTCTGCAGGTGCCGCCGGTCGGCGTCGGAGAGCTTCGTCGCCCGGGCTCGGGCCACCAACCGGTCCTCGTTGGCGAAGTAGGTGTCGACAGCGAACCGGCCGACCCTGGTCTGCTGCAGGTAGCGCTGCCGGAACTCCTTCTCAACCGCCACGTCGAGGTCGACGTCCCGGTCCAGGACCCGGCGGGCGGTGCTGCTGGAGGCGCAGCCGCAGGCACTCTCGTTGCCGCCCTCGCCGCCCAGGTAGACCACCGACCCGGAGTCGCCGCCCTCGGACAGGTGGGCCGTGGCGATCTGGCCCTCGAAGGTGGCCACGCCGACGCCGGGGCCGTAGTCGATGCTCGCGCTGACATCCAGCTCGGTCACCGTGGAGGTGGTGTACTCCGTGGTCCGGCCGACCTTCTCCACGTTGCTGCCGATGTCGACGCCGGCGATGGCACCAGCCCCGCCCAGGAAGGTCACGTCGAGTTGACGCAGCACCTCGTCGATGGGGTTGATCAGGGTCCGGTTGCACGAGCCGGCGAAGAGCAGACCGATCGCCGGATGGTCGCTGTTGGCCACCGGGAAGATGTCGTTCTTGACCTGGTCGATCACGTCGTTGGGCTGGGAGACCTGGCCGATCGCGCAGTCCACCCGGTTGCCGGCCGGGTTGATCATCACGAATCGCTTGAGTGTGGCGATGGTGTCGGCCGGTGCGGTGCCACCGTCGTACGAGCCGGGCTGCACGATCGCGTCGCCGATCGCCCCGGCGTTGGCATTCGCCAGCACGTGGTTGTTGCTCAGGATGCAGAGCGAACCGTCGGTGTTGTCGGTGACCAGCGCGCCGAGCGTGCCGGCCGTGACGTCGATGTGCGCGACGCTCACCCCGTTGGGCGCCGGGCGTTCCCGGGCGGTGAACTCCTGGGCGAAGAACGGGCCGGTCTCCACCACGTCGACCTCGACGAAGTCGGACCCGAAGTAGACCCGCCGCGGCAGCAGCCGGGTGGTGGGTAGGAACTGCCTCGGCACCTTGCGCACCACGTACACGACCAGGGCCGGCTCGTCCGTGCGGCGGCCGCTGACCTCCCGTCGCCCGTAGGCGAGCCCGCTGACGTTCGGGTCGCCGAGCAACCCGGCCAGTGGTCCCTGACGGGCCGCCCGAGCCAACGCCCGGGCCTTGACGTAGCTGTCGTCGTTCGGATTGGACATGGCCGTCTCCTGCCGGTGCAACGGGGTGATGGATCAGGTTCGGCGGGCCTCGAACGGCCCGGTGAGCACGAAGCGCAGCGCGACACCGTCGACGCGCTCGCTGGTGCGGGCCACCAACACGGGGTCGGTGACGTAGACGGTGATGACGTACGGGCCGGACGGGTCGGGCCGGCCGATGCCGGTGCCGACGGCGGCGAACCGCCGGGTGAGGTCAGCCCGGTGCGCGGCCAGCACGGCACGGACGGCGTCGAGCGAGTCGGGTTCAGCCACAGCAGCCACCACGAATCGGCGGGTCGGACCGGGGCGTCGGGCCGCTGACACCGGGGTCAATCGGAACCGGGTGCGACGTGGGGTCGCCGTGCTCGTCGTCGGGCCCGGTGTCGTCGGCGTACTCGGCGCAGAGCCGGATCAGCAGCCCCTCCGCCGATCGGCCGACGATCCGGACGGCGACGATGCCGGGACCGGCGAGCGTCACCGTCGCCGGGCCCGGTGGCGAGTTCGCCGGCACCTCGACGCGATCGAGCTGCGTACCGTCGTCGTCGAACGCGGTCAACTCGACCGGTTTGCCGCCCTGGTTGGCCAGGGTGACAACGACCCGGTCCGCCGGCTGGGGCAGTGCGACGTGGACGCCGGCACCGAGTTGGAGGGCCGCGCCGCCGGTGGGCGGCCCGACCGCGACGACCACCCGGCCGGCGCCGTCCAGGGATCGGATGAGGAACTCGGCCTCCGTCCACTCCGCCGGGTACTGCGTGCCGGGCTGACGGCCGGCGAAGTCGAGGCAGTCGCGCGGCCTTGGCGGCGGCGGCTCCGTCGGGCAGTACGGCTGCGCGGCCAGCAGGTCCACGTCGTCGAACCACACCCGTCCGCCACCCCTTCGGGGTTCACCCCCGTCGGCCGCGGCCTCCAGGAAGACGGTCACCGCGGCGGATTGGGCGGCGACGCGTACCGTCAGCGGGCTCCACCGCTGGGCGCTCGTGCCGTCGCTCCAGACGACGGCGGCGGAGGTCGGGTCGGTGCCGCCGGTGGGGTCGACGCCGAGCCGCGCGGTCGCGGGTTCGGCCTGGTCGAGGTCGTACCAGGCGGTGAGCTGGTAGGCCCAGCCCGGGTTGGCCCCGATCTGCTGCCGGACGCCGACCCGCTGCCGCGGACCGGGCACGAGCCCCTGGGAACGGCGGCCACCGTGCACCACGAAGTTGCTCGCGGTGTGCTGGCCGGTGCCGCCGGCCGCCGAGCCGGCCAGCACGTACGGCTCCCAGCCGTTGGCGACCTGTCCGGTGGTGCGCTGGGCGAACCCGTCCTCGAAGTGCCGGTTGACCACGTCGATGGCCCGGACCACCACCTCGTCGACCCCGGTCCCACCGTCGTCGTCGATCACCGTGCACCGGGTCAGGAACGTGCCGCAGTCCGGGTAGCGGTGGGACAGCACCGCGGTTCCCCGACCGGCCGGCGGCTCGTGCGTCTCGGTGACCACCGCCGGCAGCGGCGGGGTGCAGTCGCCGAAATCCCAGACGGCGGTGTGCGTGTCGCACCAACCGGGATCGGTGAAGCGGGCGGTGAGGGTGAGGACCGTGCACGGGTAGGTGAACAGATCGGGACCGGCATCGACCACCGGCGGGACGTTGCGCACCGTCACGGTCCGGGTGTCGGTCGCCATCCCACCGTTCTGGTCCCGGACCCGCAGGGTCACCTCGTACACACCGTTGTCGCACCAGGCGTGCTGGACGGTGCTGGTGCCCTCGGCCCGCGGCGGGGTGTTGGTCTCCACGACCGTGCCCGGCTCGGTGGGTTGGGCGTCGCCGAAGTTCCAGGTGGTCTCGTGGGTGTCGACGTACTCGACGTCGCTGAACCGGCCGACGAGGGTGACCACCTCACCCTCGTCGACGGTGAGGTCCGGGCCGGCGTCGACCGTGGGCGGCACGTTGGCGACGTACACCAGCGCGAAGTGGCGGCTGGTGGCGCCGCCGGGCTGGTTGATCGTCAACGAGTGCGCCGCCAGGTAGGTGCCGCTGGCGGCGTAGACGTGGTTGACGTCCGCGGTGGCGGCCGGTGCCGCGCCGTCACCGGTCAGCCAGGTGTAGCCGGCCGCGGCGCTGGTGTGCCCGGCGGCCAACAGCAGGGCCGACTGGGCCGTCCCGGTGTACGGTCCGCTGCTGCGGGCGGCGAGCACCTCGGTGCTCTCACAGGAGCTGAGCACCTCCAGGTCACCGGCGAGGACGAGCCCGTCGGCGTTGATCACGATCGGGTCGAAGAAGACGGCCCGGACCCGCCCGATCCGGGCCAGCTCGGGCGGCCAGCCGGTGATGCCGCTGACCGCTCCGGTGATCGGGTCGACAAGGCGCGACCCGCCGATGTTGTTGACCACGGCCGTGATCACCGCGGCGACCACGATGATGATGATCGCGATCAGGATGCTCCCGGCGCCGAAGCTGATGATCGCCAGGATGATGGCGATGACCCAGAACAGGACCGACTCCTCGGGGTCGACGTCCGGTTCGCCGATCAGGTGGTTGTCCATCCGCTGGACGCCGTCGGGGTTGAGATCGCCGTTCGGGGTCCAGTGCAGTCCCACATCGGCCCGGAAGCTGGCGTCGACGTCGATGCTGCCGAGGATCGCGTCGATGACCGTCAACTCTCCGGTCATCCGGATCGACCCGTCCCGCAGTACGACGTCCAACTCCCGGACGTCCGCCTTGTCGTCGCCCTGGTCGACCCGGCGTGGCAGGTCGCTGTCCGCCCAACCGTTGGTGACCCGGGCGGAGTCGATGTTCTGCTGCACGATCGTCCCGTCGAGCAGGATGGCGAAGTCCCGCCCGGCCGGTACGACGCTGGTCATCGCCCCGATGTCGGCGCCGTCGCCGGCGTTGATCGCGATCACCAGGAGGTCGGCGAAGACCCGGGTGGCGACGTTGTCGGCCTCGAACACCTCGCCACCGACCTCCGGCGTCCACAGGGCCAGGAAGCCCCGCGCGCTCAGGTCGTCGAAGAGCAGGTCGCCGATGGCCGTCTCGATCTGCGCCACGGTGGGCACCACGACGCTCTGCGACCCGAAGCCGTGCACCAGCGCCGCCCCCTGCTGGTTGAGCTGGGCCTGCAGCGCGTTGTCGAGGAACCCGAAGAGGGTGGCGTTGTTGGTGGTGAAGTGGGCGCCCTCGATGCCGGGCGCCGGGTTGATCGGCCCCGCCACCACTGTCGCGGTGTCGAAGCGCAACGTGTACGCCCCCGGTGGGGTCTCCAGCGGCACCGTGATGGCGAGCCGGGTTTCCACCGCCATCGGGTCGGTCAGCGCGGGCGCCGCGCCACTGCCGACGATGTGGAACATCCGCAGGTAGATCGGCATGCTGATGAGGACGTTCCCCGGATCCGGCTGGCTGACGTCGATCCGGTGGGCCGGGTCGGCCTGGTCGTCGTAGATCTCCAGATGGGTGTCGAGGGTGTAACTGCCGACGCCGAGGCCCAGCACCAGCCCGGTGTCGTCCTGCTCGTGCGGGATCGTCGGGATCCCCGGATGCAGCACACCCCCGGGGCCGCCGTTCTCGTACGCGAAGTGGATGTACTCCCCGAGAATTCCGACAAGCTTCGGGGCGAGAGGATCACCGCTGGTCAGGGTCGCGGTGACCGCGCTGCGGGGCAGGCCGTCGAAGCGCAGCCCCACGTTCTTCGAGTCGGGCAGCACCCCGATCGGCACGGCGGCGTGCGCGGTGGCGGTGAGATCCAGCAGTTGCGCGGAGGGCACCGGCGGGTCGGCGACGGTCACCTGGATGACCAGGCCGAAGGTGAGTTCGCAGCCGTCGATGTCGGGTCGTGGGGTGGCGTCGAGCTGGTCGCGGGGGATCTCCACCTGGCCGCCGGCCGTGGTGAACCCGCCGATCGCGAGGCCGGCCGGGACCGGCAGGAATTGCGGGATGCGTCCCTCGTCGGTGCTGGTGTCGCCGCACTCGGCGGACTTCCAGGCACCCTGCAGGGCCTTGCGGAGAACGGGTGGAGTCGCCTCGACGACGACCTCGAAGCCATGGGTGTCGGCCATTGGTCCCCCTTCGGGGCCGGTGTGGTGGAGGCCGGAGGGTGCGGACGCCGGATGCCGGACCGGACGTCAGGAGATGCTCGGGGCCGTCGCCGCGCGACGGGCCGCCCGTTGGTCAGCGAGGGTGGCTGTCGGGTTCCGGGTCCGGCGACTGCAGCCGGCCACTCACCGCCGTCAACGGTGTGGTCACCGCGCCGCTGAGGATCGCGGCGAAGGCCCGCGGGGGTGCGAACCTCGGCCGGCGGGCGGAAATCCGTCGGTACTCCAGCAGCGGATCCAGCACCGGGTGCCGGTCCCGGAGCGGTTCCAACGGGTCGGGGCCGGCGCCGCCGGGCTGCCAGCGCGGCGGGTCGGTGTCCGGTTCATCGCCGTCGGAGCACGGAAGCACACCCAGGTCGGTCAGGAGCCGGCGGACGGCCGGGCCGTCGTCGGGGTCGACCTGGCGATCGACCAGCCGGGCGATCGTCGTACGCAGGTCGGCGAGCTTCTCGGCGGCGGTCGGTCCGAGCCGGATGCGGTCACCGATGCCGGTACGGGTGTCGGGGTTGAACTGGTAGCCGAGGTGCTCGACGGCCAGCAGCGGATTCGTGGCTGCCGCGATCGCGACGGCGGGAGCGGCGTTCAGCCGGCCGAGGATCACGCCGGCGCGGGCCTGCAGGTCGGAGAAGGTGTTGATCTGGTCGGCCATCGGGCCTCCCACCACTGGTGGTGTCGATGCCTGAACCCTAGGCCGTCACACCGCTCACACCATCCTCTATGTCCGCAGGATGACACAGGGTAATCAACACAGGTCAGCGGACGGGTGGACGATCCCAACCGGCGGGGAGCCCATCCGGTACGCCCCAGTTCGGCGGCGGGGCGTAGTCACACCAGGTGCCGTCGAACGGGAACACACCCGCCTCGGCGAGGCCGATCACCCGTTCCCCCTCGGCGCGGACCGCCTTCTCGTCGGTCACCCAGTAGTCCTCCGGAAAGGCGAGCCGCTCGACGAACTCGTCCTCGTCCTTCCACTGCCAGGTGCGATCCGAGGCGACGAGCACGTCCAGGTCCTGGTCGATCACGTCGACGCCAGCCGTCGGACCGTCGTCCCAGCGGACGCCGGGCTCCTCCAGATTGACGTACCAGTGGCTGAACCGGCCCGCCGCGTCGCGGAACCACCAGACGGAGTGCGCCGCCCCGGTGGGCAGAAACTTCAACAGCGGCGGCCCGTTCCAACGCCCCTCTGCGAGCTGGTACGTCGGCGTGATCCAGTCGGCGAACGGCAGCCCTCGCATGGTCAGGCCGACCCCGTTGACCTCGTGCGCCACCGGCGAGCCCTCCGCGATCCAGAGCAGCAGCCCTCGCTCGTCGTCGAGGACGACCCGCGCCGGCCGGACCCACCCGATCCGCCCCCGTCGCACGTTCCGGTGCAGGATCAGCCGACCTGGCTCGAAGCGGTCGACGGTCACCTCAGTAGGCGCGGGCGAGGATGGCGACCAGGTCGGGCTCGTCCTCGGAGTCCGGTACCGAGCCGTCGGCGCGCAGCAGGCAGCGCACCGTGACGCCCTGACCGTTCGCCTCGGCCTCGCCGGACACGCCGACCGCCGACCACGGCACCCGGGCCCAGCCGTTCGCGGCGGCCTCGATCGCCTCGGCCAGGGTGGCGACCTCCACCGTGCGCGACTCGCGGTTGGCCAACGCCTGGTCGTGCAGCACCTGCTGGTCCGTTTCCAGGGCGGCGAGCACCGCACCGACCACGTCAGCCACCGGCGTCGGGGACTTCGAGCCGTCCGTCCGCCGCACCACCACCGCGTTGCCGGCGGCCAGATCACGGGGGCCCACCTCGACGCGTACCGGATAGCCACGCAGCTCGGCGTCGACGGCCCGGCGGCCGAACGGGGTGTCGGTCCGGTCGTCGAGCGCGACCCGGACACCGGCGTCGCGCAGGCCGTCGCGCAGCTTGGCCGCCGCCTCGCCCACGCCGTCGCCGTCCTTGACCACCATGACGTACGCCTGGATCGGCGCCAGCCTCGGCGGCACGCGCAGACCGTTGTCGTCGCCATGGGCCATGATCAGGCCACCGAGCATCCGGGTCGACGTGCCCCAGGAGGTGGTCCAGGCGTGCTCCCGGCCGCCCTCCTTGGAGGAGTAGCTGATGTCGAACGCCTTGGCGAAGTTCTGGCCCAGCTCGTGGCTGGTGCCCAGCTGCAACGCCTTGCCGTCGCCCATCATGCCTTCGCAGGTGTACGTGGCGGTCGCGCCGGCAAACCGCTCGCGCGCCGTCTTCAGGCCCACCACGACCGGAATGCCGATCACGTTGACCATCAGGTCCTCGTACGCCTCGTGCAGGATCCGCCGCGCGTACGCCCGGGCGTCCTCGCGGGTGGCATGCGCGGTGTGCCCCTCCTGCCAGAGGAACTCGCTGGTACGCAGGAAGATCCGCGGGCGCAGCTCCCACCGGACCACGTTGGCCCACTGGTTGAGCAGCAGCGGCAGATCCCGGTACGAGTCGATCCACTTGGCCATGAACTCGCCGATGACCGTCTCGCTGGTCGGACGCACCACGATCGGCTCGGCCAGGGGCTTGCCACCACCGTGGGTGACGACCGCCAACTCCGGCGAGAAGCCCTCGACGTGCTGCGCCTCGCGCTTGAGGTAACTCTCGGGGATGAACAGCGGGAAGTACGCGTTCTCCGCACCCGCCGCCTTGATCCGAGCGTCCATCTCGGCCTGCATACGCTCCCAGATGGCGTAGCCGGCCGGTCGGATGACCATGGTGCCGCGAACCGGGCCGTTGTCGGCCAGCTTTGCCTTGGCGATCAGGTCTTGGTACCAGCGGGGGAAATCCTCCGCACGGGGAGTGAGCACGCGTGCCATGACCGCACATCCTATGCGTCAGGCGGGGCGACACCGCGCCCGGGAGCCGCCGCGCCGTGTCGCAGCCCCATCTGGTCGCGGTTGTGCACGCTCGGGGGCTCGGTAAAGACGGCGCTGGACAGCTGCCTCCGGCGCGCGGGAGGCAGCAACATCCCCGATTTTGCGCCGATCTTCCTCCCCTGCCGGGCCCGGCGCACGGCGCGGGTCAGCGGATTACTTGGCCGCGCAGGATCGTGCGGGAGGGGGCGCGGACGACGCGCAGGTCACGGCGAGGGTCTTCGGGGTAGACGGTCAGATCGGCGAGGCCGCCCTCGACCAGGCCGGGGAAGCCGAGCCACTCCCGGGCGCCCCAGGACGCGGCGGCGAGCACGTCGGTCGGTGCCATGCCGGCCTGCTCGTGGAGCAGCAGCATCTCTTCTGCGGCGAGGCCGTGGTCGATGCCACCACCGGCGTCGGTGCCCACGTAGATCGGCACACCCGCCTCGTGGGCGGCACGCACCACGTCGGGGAAACCGTCGCGCAGCGCGAGCATGTGCTCGGCGTACCCGGGGAACTTGACCCGCGCCTGCTCGGCGATGCCCCCGAAGGTCGCGATATTGATCATCGTGGGGATCAGCGCGGTGCCCTGGCGGGCCATCTCGTCGATCAGGTCGAGGCTCAGCCCGGTGCCGTGCTCCACCGAGTCCACCCCGGCCCGCACCATGATCTCGACAGCCGACTCGGAGAAGGTGTGCACGGCGGCGCGTACCCCGGCGTCGTGCGCGGCCCGCACGGCCGCGGTGAGGGTGTCCGCGTCCCAGGCCGGCGCCAGGTCGCCCACGCCCCGGTCGATCCAGTCGCCGACCAGCTTGACCCAGCCGTTGCCGGCCCGCGCCTGGGCGGCCACCGTCGCGGCCACGTCGGTGGCATCGACCTCCACGCCGATGTCGCGCAGGTAGCGCTTCGGCGGCGCGACGTGCCGGCCGGCGCGGGCCAGTCGCGGCAGGCCCGACTCGTCGTCGAGTTCGGGGTACGGGTACGGCGAGCCGGCGTCGCGGATCGCCAGCACTCCGGCGTCCCGGTCGATGTGGGCCAACTCGCGGGCCTGGTCGAGGGAGGTGATCGGAGCGCCGCCTCGGGCGATGCCGATGTGGCAGTGCGCGTCGACCAACCCCGGCAGGACGAAGCCGCCGTCGACGACCGTCTCCGCACCGGGCACCGGGGTGAAGGTCACCCGGTCCCCGACCAGCCAGAGATCCCGGACCTCGTCGTCGGGGAGCAGCACACCGCGCACATGAAGAGCCATGAGCACAGTCCTACCCGATCACGCCCGGTCGGGGGCGAGCAGGTCGCCCTCGACCGGCACGGAGGTCAGCGGGGGCGGTTGTCGCCCTTGCCGAGCTTGTTGAAGTCGATCTTCGGGAGCTTGAAGCCGGGCGGCAGGCCCTGGCCGCCGGCGAGGTCGTTCGGGTCCATGCCCGGCGGGAGCTGCGGCATGCCACCCGGGAAGCCGCCCGGCATCCCGGCGCCCGCCCCGGTACGCGGACGACCGCCGCCCTTGGTGCCCTTGCGCTTGTTCTTCGGCGACTTGGTCGCCTTGCGCCGGCCACCTCCGGGCAGGCCCATCATGCCGCCCATCTGCTTCATCATCTTCTGCGCGTCGGCGAAGCGGTTGAGCAGCTGGTTGACGTCCATCACGGTGACCCCGGAACCGTTGGCGATGCGCGCCCGGCGGGACCCGTTGATGATCTTCGGGTTGGTCCGCTCGCCCGGGGTCATCGACCGGATGATCGCGGTGACCCGGTCGAAGTGGCTGTCGTCCAGGTCGGCGAGCTGGTCCTTCATCTGCCCCATGCCGGGCATCATGGCCAGCACGTTGGCGATCGGGCCCATCCGCCGCACCGCGATGAGCTGGTCGAGGAAGTCGTCCAGGGTGAACTGCTCACCGCCCATCAGCTTGGCGGTCATCTTCTCCTTCTGATCGGAGTCGAAGGCCTGCTCGGCCTGCTCGATCAGAGTGAGGACATCGCCCATGCCGAGGATCCGGCTGGCCATCCGGTCGGGGTGGAAGACGTCGAAGTCTTCCAACTTTTCGCCGGTGGAGGCGAACAGGATCGGCTGCCCGGTCACCTCGCGGACCGACAGCGCGGCACCACCACGGGCGTCGCCGTCGAGCTTGGAGAGCACCACGCCGGTGATGCCGACGCCGTCGCGGAACGCCTCGGCGGTGCGCACGGCATCCTGGCCGACCATGGCGTCGATGACGAAGATGACCTCGTCCGGCGAGACGGCGTCGCGAATGTCGGCGGCCTGCTGCATCATCTCGGCGTCGATGCCGAGCCGGCCGGCGGTGTCGACGATGACGATGTCGCGGGCTGCCCGCTTCGCGTGCTCGATCGACGCGCGGGCCACCTGCACCGGGTCACCGGTGCCGTTGCCGGGCTCCGGGGCGTACACCTCGACGCCAGCCCGGCCACCGAGCACCTGGAGCTGCCCGACGGCGTTGGGGCGCTGGAGGTCCGCGGCGACGAGCAGCGGCTGGTGTCCCTGCGCCTTGAGCCAGCGGGCCAGCTTGCCGGCCAGGGTCGTCTTACCGGAACCCTGGAGACCGGCCAGCATGATCACGGTCGGCGGCTGCTTGGCGAACTGGAGCCGCCGGCCCTCGCCACCGAGCACGGTGATCAGCTCTTCGTTGACGATCTTGATGATCTGCTGGGCCGGGTTCAGCGCCTGGGAGACCTCGGAGCTGCGGGCCCGCTCCTTGACGGCCGCGATGAAGCCCTTGACGACCGGCAGCGCGACGTCCGCCTCCAGCAGCGCGAGGCGGATCTCGCGCGCGGTGGCGTCGATGTCGGCGTCGGTGAGCCGCCCCTTGCCGCGGAGCTTGGTGAAGATCCCGGACAGGCGGTCACTCAAGGTGTCAAACACGCGAACATCCCGTTTGTCAGTGTTCCGGCGGGCACAACGCGGCCGGCACTGCGGAGTCCGACCACCGCTAGGGTAGCCGCCCCGCCGCGGGGCCGCTGTCGCCCGGCCCGGCCCGCCGGGGCCGTCACTCCGACACCAACCCCGACTGGTACGCGAAGACGACGAGCTGGGCCCGGTCCCGGGCTCCCAGCTTGCCCATCGCCCGGCTGACGTGGGTCCGCGCGGTCGCCGGGCTGACCACCAGCCGTACGGCGATCTCCTCGTTGTTCAGGCCCTCACCGACCAGGCCGACGACCTGGCGCTCCCGGTCGGTGAGCGCGTCCAACCGGGGGTGCGGACGAAGCACCCGGGACGGCCGGGTGGCGAACTCGCGCACCACCCGTCGGGTCACCGACGGTGACAGCAGCGCCTCCCCCTCGGCGACCAACCGGATCGCGCGTAGCAGCTCAGCCGGTCGGGTGTCCTTGGTGAGGAACCCGCTCGCACCGTGCCGCAGCGCGTCGAAGACGTACTCGTCCAGCTCGAAGGTGGTCAGCACCACCACCCGCGTACCGGTCAGGTCGGGGTCGGCGACGATCCGCCGGGTCGCCTCGATGCCGTCGATGCCGGGCATTCGGATGTCCATCAGCACCACGTCCGGCCGTTCCCGACGCGCCAGCTCGACCGCCCGCAGCCCGTCGGCCGCCTCGCCGGCCAGCGCCAGGTCGTCCTCGCTCTCGACCAGCGCGCGCAGACCGAGCCGGACCAGGTCCTGGTCGTCGGCGATGAGCACCCGGATCACGGGGTCGACTCCAGCGGCAGCCGGGCGTGGACCCGGAACCCACCTCCGGTACGCGGCCCGGCGGTCAACCGCCCGCCCAGCGCCGCAACCCGCTCCCGCATCCCCGCCAGACCGTGCCCGCCGACACCGTCACCGTCGGCGGCCGGACCGGTCCCATCGCCGGCTGCGCCGGTGCCCCGGTCCGTGACCTCCACGGTCAGCTCGTCGGCCCGGTAGTCGACGGTCACCTCCGCGTCGGAAACCCCAGCGTGACGCAGCACGTTCGTCAACGCCTCCTGCACCACCCGGTACGCGGCCAGGTCTACCGCGGCCGGCAACTCGCGAGGGTCGCCGACCACACTCAGCTCGACGGCGAGACCGGCCCCGGCGAGCCGGTCGCGCAACGCCGCGAGCCGGGCCAGGCCGGGCACTGGACCACGCTCGGCGCCCTGCCGTACCGCGCCCAAGGTGACTCGGAGTTCGTCCAACGCCTCCCGACTGGTCCGGCTGATCGCGGTGAGTGCGGTTTCCGCCTGCTCGGGTCGTTTCGGCAACAGATGCAGGGCGATCTCCGCCTGCATGCTGATCGCGGCGAGCCCGTGCCCCACCACGTCGTGCACCTCCTGCGCGATACGCAACCGTTCCTCGTCGGTCTGCCGCCGAGCCTGCTCGGCGCGGCTACGGGCTTCCTCGGCCCGGCTGCGCGCGGCCGTCTCGCGGTTGACCCGCACCACCACCCCCACCGCGAACGGTACGACCACCCAGGCCGACGTGGGCAGCACCGCCGTCCAACCGGAGACTGGGCCGAGGGAGACGAAGACGTGCGTGAGGAGCAGAACAAATGCGCCACCGGTGGCGAGTGCCGCCGGGCGCACCGGCAATCGTGTCGCGACGGTGTACACCGCCACCAGGAGCGTCAGCAGTATCGGCCCGTACGGGTAGCCGATCACCAGGTAGATCGTGGTGGCCACGCTGACCACGACGAGGACGGCCGCCGGCGCCCGGTGCCGCGCCATCAGGGCCAGCGCGGCGACCACGATCAGCACCCGACAGGTGGCGTCCACCGGCCTCGATCCCGGTTGGTCGTCGCCGGCCAGGTCGGTGCCGAGTAGCCCGATCACGAGCAGCGCCAGGGCAAACGCGGCGTCCGCCGCTGCCCACCGCCATCCCCGCTGGCCCCCGCTCCACATGGCCGTCATTCTGCCCGCGCAGACCGGCCTCGTCGTGCG
Organism: Micromonospora luteifusca; assembly: GCF_016907275.1. Taxonomy (NCBI): domain Bacteria; kingdom Bacillati; phylum Actinomycetota; class Actinomycetes; order Micromonosporales; family Micromonosporaceae; genus Micromonospora; species Micromonospora luteifusca. The sequence goes on along the minus strand of NZ_JAFBBP010000001.1, from coordinate 4,576,966 downwards.
TCCACGAGCGGGATCGCACCTACGCTCCCGGACGTACCCGCTGCCCCCAGCCACACGCTCCGGCCATGCTCCCGGTCACGCCCCGGCCGCGCATCCCCGGCCGCGCATCCGGGCCATGCTCCCGGTCGCGGCCCTTCCCTCCACGCCTCTCCTGCTCGTGGCCTGGCCTCCACTTTCGGGCGGGTCGGCGGTCACCCCGCCAGGGAGGCGGGTCAGCGGGCTCCGGAGTGGGGCGGTCGGTGGCGGACACCCCCGTGAGCGGTATGACACACAGGTATAAATATGCCTCAGAGTCATACCGCTCACAGCGGATAGCTGGCTCGCGCCGGGCGCGTTCCGGAGACTCAGGCCCAGCCACCGCAGACCGCACAAGGCCGTCCAACAGCGGCCGTGGGTCAGACGGCGGCGAGGACCGCGGCCTCCAGGCGTGCTCGGACGTCGTCGTCCGGCCAGCCGCCGACCAGGTAAAAGGCGTCCACCACGTCCGCGCCGAGAGTGGAGATGCGGGCCGCCCGGACCAGGGCGCCCGCGTCGTCGAGCGCGCAGGTGACCCGGTAGAGCAATCCGGCGGCGTCGGCCGCGCGCAACTCCAGCAGCACCGCGTCGGTGGCCGCCTCGCGGTGCCAAACGACCCGGGGAGCAGCTCCGCCGCCGCGGGCGGCGAGCGCACGGCCGCGCAGGCGCTGGGTGACCGACACGTCACCGCCGACCGCCCGGCGCAGATCGGCACGGAGCGACACCGGATCCGGCGGCAGGCCGTAGCGGGGTTGCACCCGGCACTCGACCAGGGCGCGGCCGTCGACCACGGACGCATCCGCGGAGATCACTTCCAGCCGGTGCAGGGCCAGGCAGCCGGCAACCGTGGCGAGCAGGCCTCGGCGGTCGGCCGCGGCGACCGACACCCGGTCCCCGGTCAGGTGGACGACTGGCAGTGGCCCGGCCAGCAGCGCCGGATCCGGAGCCGGAGGCTCGGGCAGCATGCCGGTGTCCAGCGCGGTGCGGACCCGGGCGACCAGCTCGGCGACGAGCCGACCCTTCCAGTCCGACCAGGCCGCCGGTCCGGTCGCCGCCGCGTCGGCACGGACCAGCGCGTGCAGCAGGTCGAGGGTGCCGGTGTCCCCGACCGCCTCGGCCACCGAGGCGATGGTGACCGGGTCGGCCAGGTCCCGGCGGGTGGCCACGTCGGGCAGCAGCAGGTGCAACCGGACCAGCGTGCCGATCAGCGCGACTTCGCCGGGTGGCAGACCGATCCGGGTCGCCACCGCCTGGGCCAGTGGCACACCGACGGTGCTGTGATCGCCCGTGAGGCCCTTGCCGATGTCGTGCAGGAGGGCACCGAGGAGCAGCAGGTCGGGGCGTTCCACCTCGCGGGCGTGCCGGCTAGCCTCGTGAGCGGCCTGCACCAGGTGCCGATCGAGGGTGTAGCGGTGCACCGGGTTGTGCTGGGGCAGGCTGCGCAGCCGGGTCCACTCGGGCAGCCAGCCGTCGACCAGCCCGTACCGGTCGCAGGTCTCCCAGGCGGGCACCAGGCCGGGACCGGCGCCGAGCAGGGTGGTCAGCGCGGCCCGGGCCTCAGCCGGCCAGGGCGCGGGCAGGGGCGGGCAGTAGGCCGCCAGCCACTCGCAGGTGGCCCGGGCGATCGGGAGGCGGGTCGTGGCCGCGGCGGCGGCCACCCGCAGCGAGAGGCTCGGGTCGGGGCGTGCCCCGATCGCCGTCCGGGCCAGCACCAGCTCGCCGTCGTGCTCGACCACGTCGCGGGCCACCGGGCGGCGCACGGGGCGACCGTTGCCGCCTCGGGACCGGCCGGAGCGCAGCCGCTCGGCGGCACGGAACGCATCATCCAGAGCGTGGCTGACCGTGCGGGCGTCACCGGCGACCCGCCGCAGGAGGGCGTCGCCGTCCTCGACGACGGCTCCGGGGTGCCGCGCGGCGTCGGATGTGCCGGGCTGGAGTTGTCGTAGCCCGAGCAGGGCGGCCACTCCGTCGCGTTCCTGGGCGACCAACCGGTCGACCCGTCGGCCGACCTGCTGGTGCAGGGCGTCGCGGGTGTCCAGCAGGCGCAGGTGGGCGGCGCGCACGGCCGGGCGCAGCGCGTCAGTGATGCCGGCGGCGGAGACCGCCCGCAGCAGACCCACGTCGCGCAGGCCACCGGCGGCCTCCTTGAGGTCGCCCTCCAGCAGGAACGCCAGCTCACCGTGGGCCTGCCAGCGGGCGGCGGTGACCTCCCGCAGGCCGGGCAGGTGACGTACGGCGGTGCGCCGCCAATGATCGGCGGCGGTGCGGATCAACGCGTCGGCCAGCGCCTGGTCGCCCACGATCAGCCGGGCGTCGAGCAGCCCGAGGGCGACCTTGACGTCGTCCTGGGCGACCGAGAGAGCCTCGGCGACGGTACGTACCGAATGGTCGAGTCGCAGGCCCGCGTCCCAGATCGGATACCAGATCGAGGCGGCCAGCTCGTCCGTGCCCGGCACGCCCGCGTGCAGCAGAACCAGGTCGAGATCGCTGTACGGAGCACACTGCCGCCGGCCCAACCCCCCGACGGCGAGCAGTGCCACGCCGTCCCGCCCAGCCAGCAACCCGCGCAGGAAGGAGTCGTAGGCCGCCGATCGTGCCAGCCGAGCCGCCTCGCCGATCCCCCCGGGAACGCCGACGACCTCGTTGATCAAGAGGTTCGCGTCACCGTCGTCGGCGTTTTCTGACGCGTTCTTCTTGATCAACGAGGTCATGTCAGTCGTGGTCCTGGTCAGAGTGCGTCGAGGCCGCGTTCGCCGGTACGAACCCGGACGACCTCTTCGACACCGGTGACCCAGACCTTGCCGTCGCCGATCTTGCCCGTCCGGGCTGCCCCGACGATGGCGTCCACCACCTTGTCGACGTCGATTTCGTCGGTGAGCACCTCGACCCGGATCTTGGGCAGGAACTCGACCGTGTACTCGGCACCCCGGTAGACCTCGGTGTGCCCCTTCTGCCGCCCGTACCCCTGAACCTCGCTGACGGTCAACCCGGCCACCCCGAGGGCGTGCAGGGCCTCCTTCACCGCGTCCAGCTGGTACGGCTTGATGACCGCGGTCACCAGCTTCATGTCCAACCCCTCCATCCCAGGAACGTTAACCGGCGACCTTTTCGCTGACCGGTTCGGCGACGTCCGCCTCCGGCTTGGCAGCGCTCGTCGTGCCGCCACCGGGGGTGCCGATGCCAGCCATCGCGAACGCGCTGCCCGTGCCACCGCCAGCCGGGGACAGGTCGTAGCTGCTCTCGGCGTGCTCGCCGATGTCGATGCCCTCGACCTCGGCCTCGGCCTCCACCCGGAAGCCGATCGTCTTCTCGATGACGAAGGCGAGCACCCAGGCGATGCCGAACGACCAGACGGTGACGATCAGACCGGCGAGGGCCTGTCGCCCGAGCTGGGTGACGCCGCCTCCGTAGAAGAGACCGTCGGAGCCACCCACCACGTCGGTGATCGCGGCGTTGACCGAGTTGGTGGCGAAGAGACCGAGCCAGAGCGAGCCGATCCAGCCGCCGACGAAGTGCACGCCGACCACGTCGAGCGAGTCGTCGTAGCCGAGCTTGTACTTGAGGCTGACGGCGAGCGCGCAGACGGCACCGGCGACGATACCGAGCAGGACGGATGCCCACGGTGCGATGAAGCCACAGGCCGGGGTGATGGCGACCAGGCCGGCGACAGCGCCGGACGAGGCACCGACCATGGTCGGCTTACGGGTCTTGACCCACTCGACCGCGATCCAGCCGAGCACCGCCGCCGCCGTGGCGAGCTGGGTGTTGATGAAGGCGAGGCCGGCAACCGAGTCGACGGTCAACTCCGAGCCGGCGTTGAACCCGAACCAGCCGAACCACAGCAAACCCGCACCGAGAGCGACCAACGGGATGTTGTGCGGCTTCATGCCCTCGCGCGGCCAACCGAGCCGCTTGCCGAGCACCAGGGCCACTGCCAGGGCCGCCGCACCGGCGTTGATGTGCACCGCGGTGCCGCCGGCGAAGTCCAGTGCGTGGATGTGCAGCCCTTCGGCACCGCCGCCGATGAAGCCGCCGCCCCACACCCAGTGCGCGACCGGGAAGTAGACCAGGGTGGCCCAGCCGAACGCGAACAGCAGCCAGCCGGCGAACTTGGCCCGGTCGGCGATGGCACCACTGATCAGCGCGACGGTGATGACCGCGAAGACCATCTGGAAGGCCATGAACACGTAGAGCGGAATCCCGATGCCGCTGGGGTTCTCCGCCGTGGCACCCCACAGGTCGGTCTCGGCGAGGAAGGTCTTGGTGCCGAGGTACGTGCCCGGGTTGCCGAAGAAGCCGTTCACGTCGGTCCCGAAGGCGACGCTGAATCCGTAGAACCACCACAGAATGGAGATGAGCCCGATGGCGGAGAAGCTCATCATCATCATGTTGAGTACGCCCTTGGCCCGGTTGAGGCCGCCGTAGAACAGCGCCAATCCGGGGGTCATGAGCAGCACGAGCGCGGTCGAAACCAGCAGCCACGTGGTATTGGCGCCGTCGATCGTCGGTGCTTCAGGCACGCTGGCCTCCTAAAGGGTGAAGTCCTCCTTCGCGGCTTTCCGGGGCAGCGTCGCCCGTAGGCCGGTTGGGCGGAAGCTTCGCGGCCGGCTGTTTCACCCGAGGTCCCGTGCGGGTTTCCGTCTCGTGACAGGTTGTTTCGTACGTGTCACGAACTTCGCACACTCAGCGGCATGGACGGTGGTGGATCGCCCGGACGGCGGACGTCGATGGCTGACCGGCCGCACCCATTGACCGGTCCGCTTGACGGGACGGGCCGAGCATCGACCGGTCGGCGCTCAGCGGAGGGCGTTCTCCAGGGCGTGCCGCTCGTAGTCGAGCAGCCGCAGATCGCGCATGGGCCGGCGCAGGTGGCCCTTGTGCACGATCCGGACGAACGCCGGCTCTCCGGCGGCGGCCATTCGGCGGATCCCCTCGACGTGGTCCACGATCCTCTTGCGGATGGTCCGGATCAGCCGGTGCCGGTCCCGAGGGATCAGCCCGTACGCGTCGGCGAAGAGCCGTAGCCGGCGCGGCCGGTCCGGGTGCTTCCAGCCCAGCGTGATCGAGTCCCGGTCCGCGAAGATCGGCACCCAGGTCCAGGCCGCGTACGCCACGTCGTAGATCCGTGCTCCGGGTGAGGCGAGGTCGAAGTCGATCAGCCCGAGGGTGCCGTCCGGTCGCCAGATCACGTTGTGCGGCGCGGCGTCGTGGTGGCAGATCACCTCGGTGTCCGGTGGTGGGGGCCCGAAGGAGCGCCAGACCGCCCCCGGCTGCGGGGCGAAGCCGTACTGCGCGTCGTGGAACATCCGCAGCATGGTGGCGACGGTGACCAACGCCTCGTCGGTCACCCAGTGCGGGGCGAGCGGATATTCTCCGCACTCCCCCTCCAGGTACGACAGGACCTCACGGTTGCGTTCGTCCATGCCGAGCGCTCGTGGGGCGCCGGTGAAGCCGACGTACTCCAGGTGCCGCAGCAGGGCGTGCACGGAGGGTGTCCACGGTCCGGCGTTGCGGCGGACCGTGTCGCCGACGCGGACGACGGTGCTCACGTTACCGCCGTGCAGCGGGATCTCCTGCGAAGTCACGTACGGTCTCCCGAGGCGCTGCGAGGGGTGGCCGGGCTCGCGCCAGCCCGCGTAGGCGCGGTTGTCACTGGTCACCCGAGACTACGCGTCCCGTCCGGTGGCCTCGGTCCCCAGTAACGCGTCGACGAACTGCGCCGGGTCGAACGGGGCCAGGTCGTCCTTGCCTTCGCCGAGGCCGACCAGCTTCACGGGGATGCCGAGCTTGCGCTGGACGGCGATCACGATGCCGCCCTTGGCGGTGCCGTCGAGCTTGGTCAGCACCACGCCTGTCACGTTGACCACGTCGGTGAAGACCCTGGCCTGTTCCAGGCCGTTCTGCCCGGTGGTGGCGTCCAGGATGAGCAGTGTCTCGTCGATCGGGCCCTGCTTCTCCACCACACGCTTGACCTTGCCCAGCTCGTCCATCAGGCCGACCTTGTTCTGCAGGCGGCCGGCGGTGTCGATGAGCACGGTGTCCACGCCGGTGTCGATGCCGCGCTTGACGGCGTCGAAGGCGACGCTGGCGGGGTCGGCAGCCTCGGGGCCACGGACGGTCTCCGCGCCGACGCGCGAGCCCCAGGTCTCCAGCTGGTCGGCGGCGGCGGCCCGGAAGGTGTCCGCGGCGCCGAGCAGCACGCTGCGGCCGTCGGCCACCAGCACCCGGGCGATCTTGCCGCAGGTGGTGGTCTTGCCGGCGCCGTTGACGCCGACGACCAGGACCACGGCCGGCACGCCGTCCTTCGGGGCGGTCCGCAACGACCGGTCCAGGCTCGGGTCGAGCGCGTTGACCAGTTCGGCGGCGAGCAGTGCCCGCAGTTCGGAGGCCGAGCGGGTGCCGAGCACCTTGGTGCGCTCGCGGAGCCGGTCGACGATGTCGCGGGTGGAGTCGACGCCGACGTCGGCGGTGATCAGACTGTCCTCGATCTCCTCCCAGACGTCCTCGTCGAGGTGGTCGCGGGCGAGCAGGCCGAGCAGGCCCTTGCCGAAGACGTTCTGCGAGCGGGACAGTCGTGAGCGGAGCCGGACCAGCCGCCCGGCGGTCGGCTCGGGCACCTCAACGGGTACCTCGATCACCGGTGGCGGCTCGACCAGGACACCGGTGGACAGATCGGACTCCGGTGCCTCGACCGGCGGGCCGGCGAGATCTTCCTCGGCTCTGGTGTCGACCTCGGTGCGCGGCAGCGGGGGCTCAGGCCGCCGCCGCAGACGCGGCACGACCAGCCCGACTGTGCCGGCGATCAGCACACCGAGCAGGACCAGAACGAGGACGAGATATTCGGCCATGCCGGAATCCTGTCAGATGCCGGCGGCGGCGTCCCAGCCACCGCACCCCGAGCCGTGCCCGGAGTCCCAGCCACCGCACCCCGAGCCGTGCCCGGAGCTTCAGCCACCGCACCCCGGGCGGCACCGGAACCGGCGGTAGGCTCGGCCGCATGCCCGCCGCTCACCTCCTCATCGGCCCACTCCTGCGGCGAGTGGTGGACACCCGGGCCACCGTCTGGGTGGAGACGGCGGCGCCCGCCGTGGTCACCGTCCGCACCGCAGGCGGCGCCACCGGCACCGCGCCCACCTTCTCGGCGTACGACCACCACTACGCCCTTGTGGTGGTGGAGGGGCTCACCCCGGACAGCGAGACCACCTACGAGGTCCTGGTCGACGACGAGCTGGTCTGGCCGGTACCGAGCAGCGGTTTCCCGCCGAGCGTGATCCGCACCCGGGCCGCCGACGATCGGGACCAGCCGGTCAGCCTGATCTTCGGCTCGTGTCGGGAGACCACCCAGCACGCCACCACCCGCAAGCTGCCGCCGGACGCCCTGGACGCGTACGCCCGGCGGTTGATGGCCGACCCGGAATCGAACCCGCTTCCTGACCTGCTGGTGCTGCTCGGTGACCAGGTCTACGCCGATGTCACCTCGCCGACGGTGCGCCGGTTGCTGCGTCGGCGTCGCCGGCGTCCAAAGGGCGCCCCGGCCGACCAGGTGGTGAGCTTCGACGAGTACACCAAGCTCTACCTGGAGTCCTGGCGTGATCCGGAGATCCGCTGGCTGCTCTCCACCGTGCCGAGCGTGATGATCTTCGACGACCACGAGATCATCGACGACTGGAACACCTCGGCGGCGTGGCGCGCGGAGGTGCGCGAACAGCCGTGGTGGCCGGAGCGGATCGGCAGTGGGCTCGCGTCGTACTGGGTCTACCAGCACCTGGGCAATCTCGCCCCCGACGAGATCGCCGCCGATCCGGTCTTCGCCAAGGTCGCCGCCGCCGAGGACGCCACCGGCGTGCTGCGTGAGTTCGGGCACCGGGTCGACCAGGAGTCCGACCTGGCGCACGACACCGAACGCTGGCGCGCGGTGCAGTACCAGTGGAGCTACGCCCTGGACCTGGGCCGGACCCGGTTGGTCATGCTGGACAACCGGTGCAGCCGGGTGCTCGATGCGGGCAGTCGGGCCATGCTGCCGCCCGGCGAGTGGTCCTGGTTCCTCGACCAGGCGCACGGCGTCTACGACCACCTGGTGGTCGGCGCTTCGCTGCCCTGGCTGCTCCCGCAGGGCATCCATCACATCGAGGCGTGGAACGAGAAGCTGGCCGATTCGCGTCGCCCCTGGGTGGCGCAGGGGGCGGAGAAGCTGCGCCGCGCACTGGACCTGGAGCACTGGGCCGCGTTCCGGCGTTCCTTCGATGCGCTCGCGGAGACTTTCGCCCGCATCGGCACCGGCACCCCGAAGCAGTCCGGTGCGCGGGTCGGCGCCGGTCCGGCGTACGCCCCGCCGGCGTCGATCAGTGTGCTCTCCGGAGATGTGCACCACTCGTACGTGGCTCGGGCCCGGTTCCTCGACCCGGCGGTGGTCACTCCGGTGCATCAGCTCACCTGCTCGCCGATCCACAACCAGGTGCCGGCCGGCATCCGTCCGCTGATGCGGTTGGGCTGGTCGTCCGGCCCGGCGGGGGCCACCCGGGCGCTGGCCCGCTCGGCGGGTGTCCGCCGCCCCAAGGTGCGCTGGCACAAGCTGGCCGGCCCCTACTTCGGCAACGCCGTCGCCACGCTGACCCATCGGGGTCGGGCGGCCGAGGTGACCATCGAGGGCACGACGAGTGACGGTCACCTACGCCAGGTGATGCACCGCCGACTCTCCGGTGCCGATCGACCGACGTCGCCGTAGTCTCTACGCCGTGGATGAGCACCTGCCGGAACCGATCCGGGCGGTCGAGCACGAGTTGACCGCTCTGCTGCGTCGTGGGCGGGCGGTTTCGTGGGAAATCGCCCGCGAGGTGCACCCGAACCTGGAGCCGAACACCTACGGGTTGCTGCTCTGGTTGCGCCGCAGTGGGTCGATCCGGTTGACCGAGTTGGCGGCGCGGCTGGGGGTGGGCAAGGGGACGCTGAGCCGGCAGATCAACGCGTTGGAGGTCCTCGGCCTGGTCCACCGCGACCCCGATCCGAGCGATCGGCGGGCCGCGCAGATCAGCATGACCGAGGAGGGGCAGCGCCGGTTCGACGTGGCGAGGTACGCCCGGTTGGGCGAATTCCTACGTGCACTGGACGGCTGGCCGGATCGGGACGTGGAGGAGTTCGCCCGGCTGCTCGGCCGCTTCAACGATTCCTGGAAGTAACGCCCCAACGGGATTCCTGTCAGTAACGCCCCGACGACGGGGAATAGGGCGCTGCCCACACAAGTTGTTGCTCTAGGCAACCAAGGCATAGGTTGCTTCAGGCAACTCTCAGGCGACCCGCGTAGAAGCCCGCCGCCGCTCCACCTCTACTCCGCTCGGAGGCAACAAACGATGAGCCAGGCGACAGCGCCCGCCCGGGCGACAGCTGTCAACATGACCCACCGGCAGATCCTGGAGGCGCTCTCCGGCCTGCTGCTGGGCCTGTTCGTCGCGATCCTCTCCTCCACGGTCATCTCGAACGCGCTGCCGCGGATCATCACCGAGCTGCACGGCGGGCAGTCCGCGTACACCTGGGTGGTGACCTCGGCCCTGCTCGCGACCACCGCGACCACCCCCATCTGGGGCAAGATGGCCGACCTGACCAGTAAGAAGACGCTGGTTCAGCTCGCCCTGGGGATCTACGTGCTGGGCTCGGTGCTGGCCGGTCTCGCGCAGGGCACCGGTGAGCTGATCGCCTGCCGCGTGCTGCAGGGCGTCGGCGCCGGTGGCCTCACCGCGCTCGCCCAGGTGATCATGGCGACGATGATCACGCCGCGCGAGCGGGGTCGCTACAGCGGCTACCTCGGCGCCGTGATGGCCGTCGGCACCATCGGCGGCCCGCTGATCGGCGGCGTGATCGTCGACACCTCCTGGCTCGGCTGGCGCTGGTGCTTCTACGTCGGCGTGCCGTTCGCCATCGTCGCGCTGATCGTGCTGCAGAAGACCCTGCACCTGCCGGTGGTCAAGCGGAAGGCGCAGATCGACTGGTGGGGTGCCACCCTGATCACCGCAGCCGTCTCGGTGCTGCTGATCTGGGTCTCGCTCGCCGGCGACCAGTTCGCCTGGGCCTCCTGGCAGACCGCCGTCATGGTGGTCGGTGCCCTGCTCCTCGGCGCGCTGGCGATCCGGGTCGAGACCCGGGCGGCCGAGCCGATGATCCCGCCGCGGCTGTTCCGCAACCGCACCATCACCCTCGCCGTTGTCGCGAGCATCGCGGTCGGTGTGGGCATGTTCGGCGCGTCGATCTTCCTCGGCCAGTACTTCCAGATCAGCCGTGGCGAGTCTCCGACGATGTCCGGCCTGATGACCCTGCCGATGATCCTCGGCCTGCTGGTCGCCTCCACGGTGGGCGGGCGGATCATCACCAAGACCGGCCGGTGGAAGCGGTTCCTGGTGGTCGGCTCGGCGCTGCTCACCATCGGCTTCGCGCTGATGGGCACACTGCGCGCGGACACCAGCTTCACCGTGCTCAGCGTCTACATGCTGCTGATCGGCGTCGGCCTGGGTCTGACCATGCAGAACCTGGTCCTCGCCGTGCAGAACACCGTCGGCCCGCACGAGCTCGGCGCGGCCAGTTCGGTGGTGGCCTTCTTCCGCAGCCTGGGCGGCGCGATCGGCGTCTCCGCGCTCGGAGCGGTACTCGCCCACAAGGTCAAGGACTACACCGCCGACGGCCTGGCCCAGCTCGGCATCCCCGCGTCCAGCTCGGGCAGCGGTGGCACCCTGCCGGACGTGCACACCCTGCCCGGCCCGCTGCGGGCGGTGGTGGAGAGCGCGTACGGCCACGGTGCCGGTGACATCTTCCTGGCCGCCGCACCGTTCGCGCTGATCGCGCTGATCGCGGTGATCTTCATCAAGGAGGTCCCGCTGCGGCAGCACAACGGCGATCCGGTTTCCGACGAGGTCGAGCGGGAATCGACCCTCGCCGCCGGCGCTGGCGCCGCAGTGGTTCGCACCGGCGAGCAGAGGTGAGGTAGAAGCATGAGCGTGGGAGCACCGGACCGCGAGGAGTACGGCCCCCGGACCCGCCCGCTGCCCTTCGAACGGGGCACGGACGGTCCTCGGGTGATCATGGTGGGTGTCGACGGCACCCGCACCTCCGAGCGGGCCGGCTCCTACGCCGCCGGTCTGGCCCGCCGGCAGGGTGCCGCCCTGGTGGTGGTCTTCGTCAGCTCGGCGAGCGGACTGACCGCAATGCTGCCGGGAATGGACGCCGGGGCGGTCCAGCGGACCCACGACGAGGTGGCCAACGAGCTGCGCCGGGAGTGCCGGCGCGGGGCCGAGCAGTGGGGCATCCCGGTGACCTTCCTGTTCCGCCGCGGCGACGCGTACGGCGAGCTGTGCGCGGCGGCCGACGAAGTCCAGGCCGACATGGTGGTGGTGGGCACGTCCGAGCAGGCCGGCCACCGACTGGTCGGCTCGGTCGCCACCCGCCTGGTCCGCACCGGCCACTGGCCCGTCGTCGTGGTGCCCTGATAACCCGTCGCGACATGTCGGGGTTGCCGGGCAGGATGCGCGGCATGACCTGGATCGCACCGGAGATCACCCGGACCCCCGAACCGTACGTCGGCGACGAACGCACCATGCTCGACGGCTGGCTCGACTACCACCGTCAGACACTCCTGCTCAAGTGCGCCGGTTTGACCGAAAAGCAGCTGCGCACGCCGAGCGTGGAGCCATCCGGGCTGACGCTGCTCGGTCTGGTCCGGCACCTGGCCGAGGTCGAGGCCTGGTGGTTCCGGGAGAACTTCGCCGGCGAGCCGGTCGACTACCCGTACTTCACCCCGGAGACACCGGACGCCGACCACGACGTCAGCGACGCCGACGCCGAGGCCGACTTCGCCATCTTCCACCGCGAGGTGGCGCTGGCCCGCGAGGCCGCCGCGGGCCACTCGCTCGACGAGACGTTCACCGAGGTCAGCGCCAAGAAGCGCACCTTCAACCTGCGCTGGGTCTACGTGCACATGATCGAGGAGTACGCCCGGCACAACGGCCACGCCGACCTGATCCGGGAACGCATCGACGGCGTCACCGGCGAGTGACCGGCGCTCAGTAGTCGAGCGCCGCCCGCAGGTAACGCAGGTCGGCGTGGCCGCCCCAGCGGTGCGCCGACAGCCCTGCGGACCGGGCACCCCGCACGGCCCAGTCCTCGTCGTCGACGAAGAGGACCCGGGCCGGCGGGGTGGCCAGGGCCTCGCAGGCGGCCTGGAAGTACTCCGGGGCGGGCTTGTGCACGCCGATCACCGAGGAGTTGACCACCACGTCCAGCTCGCCGACCAGGCCCAGCGCGGCAAGGTCGGCGTCGAGCAGGTCGGTGGCATTGGTGGCCAGCCCGACCCGGACGCCCGCCGCACGGACCTCCCGGACGAACGCCAGCACCTCCTGGTCGACCTCTCCCCGGTAGCTCTGCCACTGCTCGACGGCGGCCCGGGCCCGTTCCGGGCTGCCCACCGATTCGGTCAGGGCGTCCGCCACGCTGCTCATCCACTCGGCGTGGCTGACCTGGCCGGTGAGCACCGGCTGGAGCCGCCCCCACTGCATGGCGATCTCGCCGAGCACCCCCTCGGAGAGGTCGTACTCCCGCTCGACAACGGCGGCCACCGCCGGGTCCCACCGGCGCAGTACGCCGTCGAAGTCCAGCAGGAGCGCCGTCGCGCGTTCCCGAGCCACTACCCGTTCTCCTCGCCGCGGCCGTGCCGCTGGTCGTCCTCGTCGGCCCGGTTGAGCCGTTGGCTGATCACCTGGGTGACCCCGCTGCGCATGGTCACGCCGTAGAGCGCGTCGGCGATCTCCATCGTCCGCTTCTGGTGCGTGATGACGATCAGCTGACTCTTCTCCCGCAACTGTGCCAGCAACGTGATCAACCGGCCCAGGTTCACGTCGTCCAGGGCCGCCTCCACCTCGTCCATGATGTAGAACGGGCTGGGCCGGGCGCGGAAGATCGCCACCAGCATGGCCACCGCGGTCAGCGACCGTTCGCCACCGGAGAGCAGCGACAGTCGCTTGATCTTCTTGCCCGGCGGGCGGGCCTCCACCTCGACACCGGTGGTGAGCAGGTCTTCGGGGTCGGTGAGGATCAGCCGGCCCTCGCCACCGGGGAAGAGCACGGTGAACACCTGCTCGAACTCCCGCGCGGTGTCCTCGAACGCGTTGGCGAAGACCTCCAGGATCCGCTCGTCCACGTCCTTGACCACGGTGAGCAGGTCCCGCCGGGTCGCCTTGAGGTCCTCCAGCTGCTCGGAGAGGAACTTGTAGCGCTCCTCCAGCGCGGCGAACTCCTCCAGCGCGAGCGGGTTGACCTTGCCGAGCAGGGCCAACTCGCGTTCCGCCTTGGCGGCCCGCTTCTCCTGCACCGGCCGCTCGTAGCGCACCGGCTCCGGCACCGGCAGGCCGTCACGTTCGGCCGTCGCGACATCGACCTGGGTCGGCGGGACGGGCTGCGCGGGGCCGTACTCGGCGACCAACGTCTCCACGTCCAGCCCGAAGTCCTCGGCGGCCTTCGCCTCCAACTGCTCGATGCGCAGCCGTTGCTCGGCGCGGGCGACCTCGTCGCGGTGCACCTGGCTGGTCAGCCGCTCCAACTCCGCGCCGAGGCGCTTGGCCGCCCCGCGTACCTCCTGCAGCTCCGCCTCACGTGCGGCGCGTTCCAGAGCGACGGCGTCGCGGTGCTCCTCGGCCGTCGCGATCGAGGTGGTGAGCCGGGTGAGCGCCTCCCGGGCGCCGCCGGCGACGGCCCGGGCGATGCCCGCGCCCCGGGTGCGCGCGGCCCGCCGGGCCGCGGCGCGTTCCCGGGCGGCCCGCTCCGCGGTGGCCTGCCGGGACAGCGAGTCGGCCCGCCCGGCGATCGAGGAGACACGCTCCTCGGCGGTACGCACCGCGAGCCGGACCTCCATCTCGTTCTGCCGCGCCTGCGGCACCATGGCGGCGAGCTGGTCCCGCTCCTCGGTGGAGGGCTCGGCGTCGACCGGGGTCTCCTCGGCCAGCCGCAGCCGCTCCTCCAACTCGTCGAGCGTGGTGAGGTCCCGCTGCCGGGCCGCCTCTGCGCGGGCCCGGGATTCGCCGAGGCGGTCGGTCTCCGCCTTCGCGGAACGTGCGGCTGCGCCCAGCTCGGCCAGCCGGCGGGCGGCGGCGTTGCGGTGACTCTCCGCCTCGCGCTTCTCGGCGGCGGCGTGCTGCACGGCCTCCTTGGCGGCAGCCACCTCGGCGCGCGCCTCGACGAGCTGGTCACGCAGCTCCGCGCCACCGCGCTCGGCGGTGAGCCGGTTGGTGCGGGCCTCCTCGACGGCCGCCTGCACCTCGATGTAACTGGGGGCCTTGGCCGACCCGCCAGCCGCCGCGTACGCCCCGACCACGTCACCGTCCGGGGTGACCGCCCGCAACTCGGGATTGCTCGCGACCAGCTCGGCCGCGGCGGCGAGATCCTCGACGAGGGCCACGTCCCGTAGTGCCCGGTGCACCGCCGGACGCAGCTCGGCGCTGCACTCCACCAGGTCGGGTGCCCACCGGGCCTCGTCAGGCAGCTTCGGGCGCAGCGCGTCCGCGGAGCCGGTCATGCCGGGCCCGGCAGGGCTGCCGACGAGCAGGCCGGCCCGGCCGGCGTCGGAGATCTTCAGCAGCCGCATCGCCTCGACGGCCTCGTCCACCCCGCTGACGGCCACCGCGTCGGCGAGGCCGCCGAGCGCGGCGGCCAGCGCGGCCTCGTGGCCCGGCGCGACGGTGAGCAGCCCGGCGAGACTGCCGAGCAGGCCAGGCACGTCACCGGCGCGGGAGAGCAGCGCACCGGCGCCATCCTTGCGCCGCAGACCCAGTGCGAGCGCCTCCTCCCGGGCCTTCCAGGTGGCGGCGTCCTTTTCCGCCGTCCGCTCGGCGTCGGCCAGCGATCGCACGGTGGCCTGCGCCCGCTCCTGCACGGCGACCGCCTCGGCGTGCCGGGCGTCCAGGTCCGCGTTGTCCCGGTCGGCCTCGGTGGACTGGGCGGCCACCGCGTCCAGGTCGGCCTGCGCCTGCTCGGCGCGGCCCAACGCGTCGGCGTGCGCGACGGCGAGCCGTTCGATCTCCTCACCGGCGCTGGTGGTTCGGGCTCGGGCCGAGTTGACCTGGCCGGTGAGCCGGGCCATCCCCTCCCGCCGGTCGGCGATGGCCTTGGCTGCCGCGACCAGCTCCCGCTCGGCGGCCGCAAGCTGCCGCTCCAGCTCCTGACGGTGCTCGACCGCCTCGGCCAGCCGGATCTGGTCGTCGGTGAGCGCCGCGCGCAGCTCCTCCTCCTGCTCGCGGACGCGTTCCGCCTCGGCCTCCAACTGGTCCGGGTCGCGGCCGGGCCGCTCGTCGTCACCGCTGGCGCTGAGGTGTCGCAGCCGCTCCCGGGCCAACTGCTCGATCGAGCGGAAGCGTTCCTGCAGGGCAGACAGCTTGTACCAGGTGTCCTGGGCGGCGGCGAGCAGCGGAGCGTCCTCGGCCAGCGCGGCCTCCAACTCGCCGAGTCGGCCCTGCACCTCGGCGTGCTCACCCTCGATCTGCTCGCGCCGCTCCCGCAGCGCCGTCTCGTCGGCGATCTCCCGGTCGAGGGTGGTGCGCAGGGTGGCCAGGTCGTCGGCGAGCAGGCGCAGCCGGGCGTCGCGCAGGTTGGCCTGGATGGCGGCGGCGCGCCGGGCCACCTCCGCCTGCCGGCCCAGCGGCTTGAGCTGACGGCGCAGCTCGGCGGTGAGGTCGGTGAGGCGGTTGAGGTTGGTCTGCATCGCGTCGAGCTTGCGCAGGGCCTTTTCCTTGCGCTTGCGGTGCTTGAGGACGCCGGCCGCCTCCTCGATGAAGGCGCGGCGGTCCTCCGGCTTGGCGTGCAGCATGCCGTCGAGCCGGCCCTGCCCGACGATGATGTGCATCTCCCGGCCGATGCCGGAGTCGGAGAGCAGCTCCTGGATGTCGAGCAACCGGCACGTGTTGCCGTTGATCTCGTACTCGCTCTCGCCGGAGCGGAACATCCGGCGGGTGATGGAGACCTCGGTGTACTCGATCGGCAGCGCGCCGTCGGTGTTGTCGATGGTGAGGGTGACCTCGGCACGGCCCAGCGGCGCCCGGCCGGCGGTGCCGGCGAAGATGACGTCCTCCATCTTGCCGCCACGAAGGGCCTTGGCACCCTGCTCGCCGAGGACCCAGGCGATGGCGTCGACGACGTTGGACTTGCCCGAGCCGTTCGGGCCCACCACGCAGGTGATCCCGGGCTCCAGCTTCAACGTCGTGGCGGAGGCGAAGGATTTGAACCCCTTCACCGTCAGGCTCTTGAGATACACCTTCTCGATCCTCGTCCGGTGGCCGCCGTACCGTCGCCGGCTGCGGGGACCTGGGTGAACTCGCAGACTAACCCGGAGGTGGAAGCGGGCCGGCACGCGACCCGCCCCGGGTCGCGTCGGTCGAGGGCGCGCTGTTGTTCCGTCGGCCGCGAGAAAGACAAGGGCCGTTCATGATCGGCTTATCCGTCGGCACACTATTCGGATCTCGTCGGCGCGGTTCCGGCGCGACCGACGACAAGATCATAAATCGTCGGCGCCGAAAGGGGCCGGACAGTGTTGCGCGCCGGCACAGACGTGTCGGCGCGCATTTTTGCGATGGTGCGATTCAGTTTTTCGACGCGGAGATCAGGTCAGCGCCGGCTCGGCCAGCCGGAGCAGATCGTCCGCCTCCGCCGCAGCCGCCGCGAGCCGATCATTGTCGGCACGCAGACGCGTGATCTCGAACTCCAGTGCCTGAACCCTGGCACGCAGTCGGGTGACCTCGTCGAGCAGACGCCGATCGGGCGCTGCACCTACGTGGCCGTAGAGGGCCTTCGCCATGCTGACTCCTTGATATGCGCTGCCGGAAAGGCCGGCCAACGCGCGCCCATTTGTACGCGGCTGTCATTCCAGCTGTATCTGGGCATGACCGGGCGCGACTGGCGACACCTATATATTGAGCCGCAAACCCCTCCTTCGTCAAGTTCTCGCAGGCCGTAGATCATCTCTACGTCGACCTGTCCACTTGTCGGGGGGCTGCCTCAAAGGCACGGACACGCTCTGTCCGGACACCTTTACTGTACGCCCGGATCCGCGGAAGTCCGCACCCTGGCGTCCGACTTCCCCTTAACTCTTCCTTAGCCACGTTGCCGCAGGTCGCGGGCGCGCCGTAGCGTCACCCCGGCCCGCAACCGACCCATGGAGGCATAGGCGTGTACGGCTGGACCGACCCGATGGACCCGAACGGCGCCCCCCGGCGCGCCGAGCGGCCGACCGACGAGCCGGCCTGGCTGCATGATCGCCCAGAGCCCCGCTCGGCCTACCTGTTCGGCGACGGCCCCGATCAGCCCGACGAAGAGTGGCACCGAGAGCAGCCCCCGTCGGGCCCGGCGACCCGCGCGGGGTCGCCCGACGCCCACACCGCTGCCTGGCCGGCACACCGGCCGGATCATGAGCCGACCGGTGGCTGGCAGACCGACGCGGACCCGAACGGTGACTGGCAGGCCGACGCCGACGCGGAGACGACCGACGGCTGGCGCTCCGGTGCCGGCCGGCCCGGCGAGGGGCGGCACCGCTCCCCCCGCCGTTGGCGACGGCCGCTGATGATCGGTGGCGCCGCCGCGGCGGCCACCCTCGTGGTGAGTTTCGGCGTCGGCGCGCTCGCGATGCCCGGCGGTGACGACGGGGCCGGTCAGCCGACCGCGGTCGACGACACCTTCGCCGCGTCGGCGGCGCCGACCGAAGAGCCGGTCCTCGACACCCTCGCCGCGCCCTCCCCGACGAGCACGCCCAGCCCGACCCAGCCGAGCCCGACACCGAGCAGGACCGTCAAGCCCACCCCGGAGTCGTCGCGTACCACCGCCGCGTCGCGCCGCAGCGCTCCGCGCACCAGCGCGCCGAGTACCAGCAACGGCTCCGGCGGCTCCAGCGGCACCGTCAGCGCCCAGGCCCGCGAGGTCGTGGATCTGGTCAACGCCGAACGGGCCAAGGCCGGCTGCAACGCGCTGAGCATCGACGACAAGCTGATGACCGCCGCCCAGCGGCACAGCCAGGATCAGGCCGACCACCAGAACATGTCCCACACCGGCAGCGACGGCAGCAACTCCGGCGTCCGGCTGGACCGGGTCGGTTACGCCTGGCGCACGTACGGCGAGAACGTGGCCTGGAACCAGAAGACCCCGGCCGCGGTGATGGACGCCTGGATGAACAGCTCCGGCCACCGGGCCAACATCCTGAACTGCGCCTTCACCGAGATCGGCGTCGGCATCGCCAGCAGCAACGGGCCGTACTGGACGCAGGTCTTCGCGGCACCGCGCTGACCGCGCGTCGTTCGCGCCCCCGCGCTCGTTTGACCCGGTGAGGTACGCCGGGCCGGAGCGTGGGGGCGGCGTACCGGTGAGGGCGGCGACGGGCCGCCCGGGACCCGGGAGCTGCCGATGCGGATCCGGCCGCGGCGACGCGCCGCCGTACACCCACTGCGCCGCGTCCTCTCGGCCGGTGTCGTGCTCGTCCTGGTGGTGCCGGCGTACGGGTGCCGACCCGAACTGACCCCACCCGGCGCGCCCACCCCGTGGCCGGTCGCGCAGGCCCGCCACTGGCAGTGGCAGTGGCAGCTCAGTGGCCCGCTCGACCCGGCGGTGGACGCCGACGTCTTCCTGCTCGACCCGGTGGACACCACCGCCGCGCAGACCGCCGAGCTGCGTTCCCGGGACCGCCGGTTGATCTGTCACGTGCACGTCGGCTCGGTTCGCTCCGCCGACCCGGATGCCAGCCGCTTCCCGGACGTGGTGCAGGGCACGGCCGCCCGCCGACCCAACAGCCGGTGGCTGGACGTCCGGGGGTGGGACGCGCTGGAGCCGGTGCTGGCCGACCGGTTCCGGTTGTGCCGGGGCAAGGGCTTCGGTGCGGTGGCGCTCGCCGACGCCGACGGGTACGCGTCCCGCACGGGCTTCCCGCTCGACTTCGACGACCAACTGCTGTTCAACCGCCGGCTCGCCCAGTTGGCCCGCTCACTCAGCCTCTCCCCCGGGCTGGTCAACGACGTGCCGCAGCTCGCGGCGCTGGCCCCGGATTTCGACTTCGTGGTCAACGAGGAGTGTGTCCGGCTGCGCCAGTGCGCCAAACTGCTGCCGTTCGCCGACGCGGGCAAGCCGGTCTTCCACGTCGAGTACGTCGGCTCGACCGACGACTTCTGCGTCACCACCGTCGGCTACGGGTTCGCCTCGATCCGAAAGGACCGCGACCTGGACGCGTGGCGGGCAGCCTGCCCGCTGCCCTGATGCCGCTGGCCGGACCGCGGTCGCGGCCCGGCCAGAGCGCATGGTCAGGGGACCGGCACCAGCTCCGGGGCGGGGGCCGGCGGATCGACGGGGGCGGGTGCCGGACGCTGGCGCAGGAAACGCGGAGCCCACCAGTTGGCGTCGCCGAGCAAGGTCATCAACGCCGGCAGCACCACTCCCCGGATGACCGTGGCGTCCAGCAGGATCGCCGCCGCCAGGCCGATGCCGAGCTGCTTCATGTCGATCGTGCTCAACGTGGCGAAGATCGAGAAGACGCCGACCATCACGACCGCCGCGCTGGTCACCACCCCGGCGGAGGAGGTGATCCCGTACGACACGGCGTCGCGGTTGGGCATGCCGGCCCGGATCCCCTCGCGGATCCGACTGACCACGAACACGTGGTAGTCCATCGAGAGGCCGAAGAGCACCACGAAGAGGAACAACGGCAGCCAGGACACGATCGCGCCCATCGACGTGAAGCCGAGCAGCCCTTCGGCCCACTCGCCCTGGAAGACCAGCACCAGCAGCCCGTACGCGGCACCGGCGGAGAGCAGGTTCAACGCGATCGAGCTTGCCGCAACCACGACTGACCGGAAGGTGAGCACCATGACCAGGAAGGTCAGCACCAGCACGAAGCCCATCACCAGAGGCAACTTGTTCCGGACGTGCTTCGCGTAGTCCGTACTGTCGGCCACGCTGCCGCCGACCGCGTACTCGATGCCGGGGATGCCCCGCAGCTCGGCCGGGACCAGGTCCGCGCGCAGCTTCTCCAGCGACCGCACCGACCTGTCGTCCCGACTGGAGTACGGGGTGGCGACGTCCAACACCGACACCCGCCGGTCGGCCGACACCTCGATCTTCGGGCCGTCCGCCTCCGCCGGGGCGAACAGCGGATCCCCGGTGGCCCGGGTGGAGAGGTCGGTGAGGGCGGCGCGAACCCGGTCGGCCTGCTCGGCCGGTGCCCGGACGGCCACCACGTGGTTGGTGCCGGTGCTCGGGAAGGCCGCGGTGAGCCGGTCGTACGCCTGCATGGCCGGCGTGGTGCGCGGCAGGTCCTCCATGCCGGGGAACTTCAGCTTCATGCCGAGCGCCGGCGCGGCCAGCGCGAGCAGCAGGCCCACCGAGATGACCAGCGTCACCACCGGCGCGCGCAGCGCCGGCCGGAGCACCGCCGGCCAGAGCCGGGGTGCGCGTGGCTCACCGTGCCGGGACGTACGCGGAGCGGTCAGCCGCCAGAGCAGCGGCACCCGGGGACGGTCGACCCAGCGGCCGAGCCTGGCCAGCAGGGCGGGCAGCACGGTCAGTGAGCCGGTCACCGCGACGGCGACCACCAGGATCGAACCGATGGCCAGGGACGAGAAGACCACGTCGCCGGCGAGCAGCAGCCCGGCCATCGCGATGATCACCGCGAACCCGGAGACCACCACGGCGTGCCCGGAGGTTTCGGCGGCGATCTCGACCGCGGCCAGGCCGGAGCGGCCCTTGGCCCGTTCCTCCCGCTCCCGACGGATGTAGAACAGCGAGTAGTCGACCCCGACCGCCATACCGATCAGCAGGATCACGGGTGCCGTCGTGTCGGTGGCCGGCACGAGGTGCGAGGCGAGCGTGGACAGGCCCATCGCGGCGGCGACCGACGAGAGCGCCAGCAGCACCGGCACGCTGGCCGCGACCAGTGCGCCGAACGCGATGATCAGGATCGCCAGGGTGACCGGCAGGCTGAGCAACTCGGCGCGCTTGAAGTCCTTGCCCAGGGTGTCGTCGAGGGCCTGGCCGATCGACGGCCCGCCGACCTGCTCGACGCGCAGCAGCGGGTGCGCCGCCTGCACATCGGCGGTGGCGTCGCGCAGAGGCTGCACCCGGTCCGAGGCGGTCTCCGGGTCACCGGACATGGTGATCGGCAGCAGCAGCGCCGAGCCGTCCCGGGCGGTGATCGGCTGACCCACCTCGGTGACGCCGGTGACCGTACGCAACCGGGCTGCCGCGTCGTCCGCCGCCGCCTTCGCCGCCGTCTGGTCCAGCGCACCGCCCCGCGACGTGATGAGGACGTTGTCCACGGCCGGGTCGTCGAAGTCGGCGGCGTCCACGATCAGGCTGGCGCGCCCCGCCTCGCCGATCGCCTGGTCGGCGCTGGTGGCCTCGTTGAGGCCGGCGGCGCTGCCGCCGACGAAACACACCGCCACGAACACGGCCCACAGTGCGATCGCCCGCCACGGGTGTTCGGCGCTCCACCGCGCCAACCGCACCGTCACCGGTCTGCTGCCCATCTCGGGTCCCCCTGTCACGTCAACCCCCTGTCAACGGTGCTGACGTTAGGTGCGTGACGAGGCGGTCACATCGGGGAACGGCCCTGGCCCGCCCCGGAACCCGTACACCATGGCGGCGGGCCGACCCGCCGGGCATCGACCCGCGATCCGGACAGTTCCCGGGGGCCAGCCCGGAGCGTCCGGACGCGACCCGCCGGGACCGACCCGGAGCCGGCTCCGGGTCATCCCCGAAGGGAGCCCCGGGGCCGTGGCTGACAGCGCGGGCAGCTGTACGAGGACCGGTTCATGAATGCCTCACGGCGGATCGGCGCCCCGCACCGACGGCACGGCTCACCCTCGCGACCGTAGGCGTTCAGCTCCCGGTCGAAGTAGCCGCTCTCCCCGTTGACGTTGACATAGAGGGCGTCGAAGCTGGTCCCACCCACCTTGATCGCCTCGGCGAGCACGTCGCGGACGTGGCCGAGCAGGCGCTGCGCGGCCGGGCCGGTCAGCGCGTCGGTGGGTCGACCCCCGTGCAACCCGGCGCGCCAGAGCGCCTCGTCGGCGTAGATGTTGCCCACCCCGGAGATCAGGGTCTGGTCGAGCAGTGCCCGCTTCACCTCGGTGTGCCGGCCACGCAACGCGGCGACGAACGCCGCGTCGGAGAACTCCGGGTCCATCGGGTCGCGGGCGATGTGTGCGATCTCGTCGGGCAGCTCGGCGCCGCCCTCGCTCACCGAGAGCCCACCGAACGTGCGCTGGTCGACGAAGCGCAGCTCCGGCCCGTCGTCGGCGAACCGGAACCGGACCCGCAGGTGCGTCTCGTCCGCGGTGCCCGGTGGTTGGAGCAGCAGCTGACCGGACATACCGAGGTGCCCGATGATCGCGTCGCCGCTGTCCAGCGGCAGCCAGAGGTACTTGCCGCGACGGCGGGCATCCAGCACGGTCCGGCCAGCGAGCACGTCCGCGAAGTGCACGCCGCCCAGGACGTGCCGGCGAACGGCACGCGGGTGACGGACCTCAACCGAGGCGATCCGGCGGCCGATGACCCATCGAGCCAGCCCCTGCCGGACGGTCTCCACCTCGGGCAGCTCAGGCACGCCGCAACCCCGTCTCGTGGCCGTCGGCACCCCCGGCCGGCAGGGCCTGCGCCAGGTGGTCGGCCTGCTCGGCCTGGGCCGCGCGCTCGGCGCGCTCCAACGGCCCGAACGGCTCGCCCCGGTCGGCCGCGTCGTCCGGGTCGACCGGCTGGTCCGTGCGGTCGTCGCCGGCCCGCCCGTCCTTGCCGTCGATGCTGGCTTGGCTGTCCTTGCCATCGTCGCCGGCTTGGCCGTTCTGCTCGGCGAGCGTGCGCCAGGCGGCCTCGGCGGCCCGCTGCTCGGCCTCCTTCTTGCTGCGTCCCTCGGCGCCGCCGTACCGGTTGCCGGCCACCACCACCCAGGCGGTGAACGTCTTGAGATGATCCGGGCCGGTGCCCTCGATCCGGTACTCCGGGACCCCGAGCCCGAGCGCCGCCGTCAGCTCCTGCAGGCTGGTCTTCCAGTCCAGTGCGGCGCCCCGCCCAGCCGACTCGGCCATCAGCGGGTCGAAGAGCCGGTGGATGACGATCCCCGTGGTGTCCAACCCGTACTGCAGGTAGATCGCGCCGAGCAGCGCCTCGAGCGTGTCGGCGAGGATGCTCGCCTTGTCCCGGCCACCGGTGGTCTCCTCGCCCTTGCCGAGCAACAGGTACGCGCCGAGGCCGTCCGGGCCCAGGCCACGGGCCACGTCGGCGAGCGCCCGCATGTTGACCACGCTGGCGCGCAGCTTCGCCAACTGCCCCTCGGGCAGGTCCGGGTGGTTGTGGAAGAGCGCGGTGGTGATCACCACGCCGAGCACCGAGTCGCCGAGGAACTCCAGCCGCTCGTTGGTCGGCAGCCCGCCGTTCTCGTACGCGTACGAGCGGTGGGTCAGCGCGCGCTGCAGCAGCTCGGGTTCCAGGCTCACGCCGAACGCGGCTTCCAGGTGACCGACGGACGCCCGCCGCCGCTTGTCGTTGCTCATGATGTGCGTACCTCGGTGTCGGTGGAGCGGTCGGTGCGGTTCGTCGTGGCGTCGCCGTCGAGCAACGCCGAAACCAGATCGGTGGCGCGCCGCCGCCACAGGTGGGCGGCGAGGGCTATGCCGGAGGCGACGTCGTCGGCACGAGCGGAACCATGGCAGACGACCACCGTCCCCGCGACGCCCAGCAGGGCGGCCGCTCGGGGCGCGCCGCCCTCGGCAGGTGGGCCGCCGGCCATCGCGTACGCGCCCTCGATGGCCTTGAGCAGCACGTTACCGGTGAAGCCGTCGGTGACGACCACATCGACGCGCGCGCCGAGGGTCACGTCGTACCCCTCGACCAGCCCGACGTAGCGCGCCCCACCGGGCAGCGGCTCGACGGCGAGCAACGGGTCGGTGGCCCGGCGGACCCGGTCGCCCTTGCCGGCCTCGGTGCCGACCGAGAGCAGCCCGACGCGCGGCGCGGCGATCGAGTGCGCCACGGCGGCGTAGGCGGCGCCGAGCACGGCGTGGCGCGCGAGGGTGGCCGGGCGGGGTTCCAGAGAGCCGCCGACGTCGAGGAGCACTACCGGCCCGGCCACGGCAGGCAGGGTGGCGACAAGCGCAGGTTGGCGGATCTCCGGCCAGCGGCCGAGGCCGAGCACTGCGGCGGTGACGGTCGCACCGGTGGCGCCAGCGGAGACCAGGGCGTCGGCGGTCCCGTCACGGACGGCGGTGACCGCGGCCCGGACCGTGCTCTGGGCGCGGGCGGCCATGGGATGGTCGGCCATGCCGACGACAACGCGAACGGGCCGCACCGTGATCCGGGCGCGTTGCGCCGGATCGAGGGCAGCGATCAACTCGTCGGCGACCTCGGCCGGGCCGACGAGCAGCAGGTGCAGGTCAGGGTCGGCGCGCATGGCCCGCAGAGCGCCGTCAACCACGACGGCGGGAGCGTCGTCCCCGCCGAGGAGGTCAACGGCGATCCGCGCGGTGCCCGGCTCCACCGGAACGCCGACCGGAGTGGGCCGGCCAGCGTCGGAGGGAGCCGGGGCACCGGGCGAATGCCAGGATGCGCGCGCCGCCCGACCTGAGGTCGGGGGCGTCACTCGGCGTCCAGGTCAGACCTCGAGAACCTGGCGGCCGTTGTAGGTGCCGCAGACGGAGCAGGCAGCGTGCGGCAGCTTCGGGGACTTGCACTGCGGGCACGCGACGGTCGCGACCACGGTCGCCTTCCAGTTCGCCCGGCGGGACCGGGTGTTGCTGCGCGACATCTTGCGCTTCGGGACGGCCACGGTTCTTACTCCTCTGTAACGGTCAGTTGCGACAGGCCCGCCCAACGCGGGTCGATCTGCTGGTGACTGTGGTCGGCCGGCAGATCATCCCAGTGCGCCCCGCATTCGGGACACAACCCTGGGCAGTCCTCCCGGCAGAGCGGGTTGGTCGGCAGCGTAAGCACCAACGCGTCCCGCAGCGCCGGCTCCAGGTCGATCAGATCGCCCTGCATCCGGCCCACCTCGTCCTCGTCGGTCGTGGCGTCCGTGGTGCTGTCCTCATACGCGTACAGCTCCTGGATCGTCACGCCCATCGAGTCGTTGATCTCGCGCAGGCAACGGCCGCACTCGCCCCGGACGGGACCGGTGATGGTCCCGGAGACGAGCACGCCCTCAGACACCGACTGCAACCTCAGATCGAGGTCGAGGTCCGCGCCCTCCGGCACGCCGATCAACTCCACACCGAGGTCCGCCGGTGCCGGCACGACCCGCCGGACCTCACGCAACGCGCCAGGGCGGCGCGGGAGGTCCCTCGTGTCGAGGACCAGCGGCGACCTGGGGTTGAGTGTCGATGGCGAGTGCTTGGGCATAGTCAGACTCCGGCCGGTGAGAGGCCGACAAAAAAGGTTACCTGGGCGACCGCCGGACCGTCGAACCGGGGGCGACGCCCGCCTGAGAATGTCGGCTGGTGAGGTGCCGCTCAGAAGGGTAGCGGGCGATCCGCCTCATCCCCACCGAAGGTGCCGATTTCGCGTAGGGCGTGCATCTTGTCTCGGCCACGCTCTATCGAGGCCAGCGCCCTGGTGAGGAACTGCTCGAAGTTGGCCAGCGCGGTGTCGACGTAGTCGTCGACCTCCTCACGCAGGCGCTGCGCCTCGGCCCGAGCCTCGGCGATGATCCGGGCGCCCTCGTGCTCGGCCGATACGGTGATCTCGTTCACCGAGACCAGGCGGGCGTGTTCTGCCTCACCCTCGCTGATGATCCGGTCCGCCTCACGCTTGCCGGCGTCCATGATCTTGTCGCGCTCCTCGAGGAGCGCGGCGGCGCGACGCAGGTCGGCGGGGAGGTCGGCGCGCATCTCGTCGAGCACAGCGATCATCTCGCCCCGGTCGACCATGCAGTTGTTGCGCGACATCGGGACGGAGCGGGCCTGCTCCACCATGGCAATCAGTTCGTCGATGCGATCGAGCGGGTCCACCGGTACCTCACTCCTGTCGTTCGTCGGCCGACCTCCATGATGCGGGCTACGGCCGTTCCCCGCGCCACCAATCATGTCGTGCGAGCCCCACACAAGCCCCATCCGCCCCAACCCGGCGCGTCGCGACATGGTCACCCCGCGCCGATGTTGCACCAACTGTTACGGCAATCCGGCACAAAAGGGGCAACAGCGCGACCGAAGGTGCAAGATCGCGGGGAGCGGGTGGGTCAGGGGCGGGGACCCAGGCGGGTTTGCAGGGCCTCGCGGACCGGGTCGGGCACGTGGGCGGAGATGTCGCCACCCCACTTGGCCACGTCCTTGACCAGACTCGACGAGAGGAACGAGTAGAGCGGGTTGGTCGGCATGAAGAGCGTCTCGACGCCGGCCAGCCCAATGTTCATCTGGGCCATCTGCAGCTCGTAGTCGAAGTCGCTGACCGCCCGCAGTCCCTTGATCAGCACACTCGCCTGCTGGGCCCGGCAGAAGTCCACCAGCAGCCCTCGGAACGACTCGACCCGCACGTTCCCGTACGAGGAGGTCACCTCGCGGAGCATGTCGATCCGCTCCTCGACGGTGAACAGGCCACTCTTCGACTGGTTCACCAACACACCGACGATCACCTCATCGAAGAGCCGGCTGGCTCGCCCGATGATGTCGAGGTGTCCGTTGGTGACCGGGTCGAACGAACCGGGGCACACCGCACGTCTCATGATCGGCGACCGTACCAAAGGGTGGTCTCGCCGTACCGGCGACTGCGCTCGGCGGTGATCCCGTCCACCCAGTCGAACTGCCTGGTGCGACTGGACCGCTCCACCACCACCAGCGCGTCGGGCGCCAGCCAGCCGCCGTCGACCAACGCGGTCAGCACGGCGGTGATCTC
Organism: Micromonospora luteifusca; assembly: GCF_016907275.1. NCBI lineage: Bacteria > Bacillati > Actinomycetota > Actinomycetes > Micromonosporales > Micromonosporaceae > Micromonospora > Micromonospora luteifusca. The sequence continues at coordinate 4,550,080 of NZ_JAFBBP010000001.1, read as the reverse complement.
CTCGGCCGGCACCGCGTACGGCGGGTCGGCGAAGACCACGTCATAGGTCTCGCCGCCGGGACCAGCGGCCAGCACCGTCGCCACCTTGCCGGTGACCAGGCGAGCAGCCGTGCCGGCCCGCAGGGTCGCCACGTTCTCCCGGATCACCCGGGCCGCCCGCGGGTCGGACTCGACCAGCAGCACGTGCCGGGCCCCCCGGGAGAGCGCCTCCAGCCCGACCGCGCCGGAACCGGCGTACAGGTCGGCGAAGCAGGCGCCGTCGAGGTCGACCTCGGCCTGGACGGCACTGAACAGCGCCTCCCGCACCCGGTCGGACGTGGGTCGGGTGCCGGCGCCGGGAGGCGCGGCGATTCGCCGCCCGCCGAGCGTCCCGGCCACGATCCGGGTCACCGTTTCCTCCTGCTCATGCCCGCGACGCTACGCGAGCCGGCGCGGGCCGCGACCGACACCGCCCGTATCACCAGCCACCAGGCCCGAGCCGAGCCGCTCGGCCACGCCGTCGACACCGAACGGCACCGGGCGACGGATGCACCGACAAGCGTTATGACTCATAGGTATAAATATGCCCCTGAGTCATAACGCTTGTCGGGATGTCCGCCCTGCGGGTCGGACGACAGACGTCCGCACTTCGCACCGGCACTTGAGGACGATCCGGGTCCATTGCGGAGCCCCAGTCGACCGCCGCCGCCGTTCCTCAGTGAGCGGACGAGCACCTGCCGTTCATCAAAGATCACGAATCGATTACATTGCCTAATGGCAATGATCTGAGCTCCCCTCATTCATGACCCGCCAGTACAGTCACCCCCTGTCCCCGCTTCGCGCGGGAACACTCCCGCGTTGCGCGACGTCCCGGTGAGCAGACGATCCGTCCGGTCGCCCGGCCTCCCGGCCTCCCGCACGCAATCCGTACCCCCTCACCAGGAGCAGGCGTTGAACCTCCCCAAGTCTCCGTTGCGGCGCGTCGCGGCCATCGCCGCGGGCGCGCTGATCGGCCTCACCGGTGTCGGCGTCGTGGCGTCCCCCGCCAGCGCCCACTACTCCGCGGTCAGCGGCCAAGCGGTCTGCGACACCACCACCGGCGAGTGGGTGGTGACCTGGACCGTGGAGAGCAAGGCCCACTACTCGTCCAAGTTCTTCCGGCTGCGTACTGTCAATCTCACCCCCGCCGACACCACGGTGACCAACATCAAGGTGTCGGAACCTGGGAAGTACCCGTACGACGTCAACACCCCGATCACGGGCGAGCAGCGGGTCCCCGGCTCGGCCACCAAGGCCACCCTCGCGGTGAAGGCCAAGTGGGACGACGGTTACCCCGAGGACAACGCCACCAAGGGCATGGTGACGTTCGGCGGCAAGTGCGAGAAGGACACGCCGCCGACCACCACCCCGCCGACGACGCCGCCGCCGACCACCCCGACGACGCCGCCGGTCAGCCCGACCCCGAGCCCGAGCGTGACCACCCCGCCGTCGGCGGTCACCGTCCCCACCGCCAGCTTCGCCTCGGACTGCGAGGGCGCCGTCACGGTGACGCTGGCCAACGGTGCCGACGCCACGGCCGACGCCAAGCTCACCGTCAAGGCGACCGGCTTCTCGCAGACCTACACCGTCGCGCCGGGTGCCAGCAAGAGTGACATCGTCGTTCCGGCCAAGGCCGGCGCGATCACCGTCAGCGAGGGCGACAAGACGGTCGGCACGCCCTACACCTGGGCGACCCCGGAGGACTGCGTCAAGCCGGGTGAGCCCCAGGCTGGATTCGAGTCCACCTGCGACAAGCTCGTCTTCGGCTTCGCCAACCCGGAGAACGGCAAGGCCTTCGAGGTGACCCTGACCCCGAACAAGGGCGAGGTGCAGAAGCGGACCGTCGAGCCCGGCAAGACCGTGGTCGTCGAGTTCGCGGCGTCCGAGGGTCTGACCGTGACGCCGGCGGCCGAGGGCCTCGACGACACCAGCCCGATCGCCTGGGAGAAGCCGGCCGACTGCAACGCGGGTCAGGGTGGCGGCGACAAGGACGAGCCGGCGCTGCCGCTGACCGGTGCCGCGACCGGCGGGATCATCGCTGGCGCCGTGGTGCTGCTCGCCGCTGGTGCTGGCCTGTTCGTGATGGCGCGTCGTCGTCGGGTGCGCTTCACCGCCTGAGATAACCCGCTCTGACAAAAACTGAGGGCGCGTCGACCATCCGGTCGACGCGCCCTCGGTGTATTCCGCTGATCAGTTGATGAGAAGCAGGCCAGGCGGACGCGTCAGCCCTTTTCCAGGTACTCCGCGCGGTCCTCGTCGACCAGTGCCGCGACCGAGGCGGCCAGCGCCGGGTTGCGGGTCAGCTCCGGGTCCTCCTCGACTAGGGTGATCGCCTCGGCGCGGGCGTCGCGGATCAGGTCGGCATCACGGCGCAGCGACAGCAGCCGCAGGTGCGAACGGTGCCCGGACTGGGTGGCACCCAGCACGTCACCCTCGCGGCGCTGCTCCAGATCCAGCTCGGCGAGCTTGAAGCCGTCGCTGGTGGACGCCACCGCGTCCAGGCGTTCCCGTGCCGACGAGCCCTCGGCCGCTTCGCTGACCAGCAGGCAGAGCCCTGCGGCCGCGCCCCGGCCGACCCGGCCACGGAGCTGGTGCAGTTGGGAGACACCGAACCGGTCGGCGTCCAGCACGATCATGACGGTCGCGTTCGGTACGTCCACGCCGACCTCGATCACGGTGGTCGCCACCAGCACGTCCAGCTCACCGGCGGCGAAGGACCGCATCACCGCGTCCTTCTCGTCGGCCGGTAGGCGACCGTGCAGCACCCCGATCCGCAGGCCGTGCAGCGGCCCCTCGGCCAGCAGCGGAGCCACCTCGGTCACCGCCAGCGGCGGCCGACGGCCGTTGTCGTCCACCGGGGGCGGCTCCTCGTCGGAAGCCGGCCCCTCTCCGATGCGCGGGCACACCACGTACGCCTGATGGCCGGCGGCCACCTCCTCGCGCACCCGACGCCAGGCCCGGTCCAGGTAGGCCGGCTTCTCGGCGGCCGGCACCACGTGCGAGGCGATCGGCGATCGGCCCCGGGGCAACTGGGAGAGGGTGGAGACCTCCAGGTCGCCGTAGACGGTCATCGCCACCGTGCGCGGGATCGGGGTGGCCGTCATCACCAGCACGTGCGGCGGCTGGTCGGCCTTGGCCCGCAGAGCATCGCGCTGCTCGACGCCGAAGCGGTGCTGCTCGTCGACGACCACCAGGCCCAGATCAGCGAAGTCGACGCCCTCGTAGAGCAGGGCGTGGGTGCCGAGCACGATGCCGGCGGCGCCACTGGCCACCTCGCCGAGCGCCCGTCGGCGAGCTGCCGCGCCCAGCGAACCGGTGACCAACTCGACCCGGGTGGCGTGCTCGGCGGAACCCAGCTCGCCGGCCTGCCCGAGCGGCCCGAGCAGGTCGAGCATGCCGCGGTGGTGCTGGGCGGCCAGCACCTCGGTCGGTGCCAGCAGCGCGGCCTGCCCTCCCGCGTCGACCACCTGGAGCATCGCCCGCAACGCCACCACCGTCTTGCCCGACCCCACCTCACCCTGCAACAACCGGTGCATCGGGTGCGGGGCGGCCAGATCCTCGGCGATCTCCACGCCGACGTCGCGCTGACCGGCCGTCAGCTCGTACGGAAGTCGGGCGTCGAAGGCGTCCAGCAACCCGCCGGGGCGTGCCGGGCGCGGCCGGGCCGGCCAGTCAGCAGCCCGGTGCTTGCGCTGCACCAGGGTCAACTGGACGGCGAACGCCTCATCCCACTTGAGCCGCCGCCGTGCCCGGTGCAGCTCCTCCTTGCTGGTGGGCCGGTGGATCTCCTGGAGGGCGGTGCCGAGCCCGACCAGCTTGCGGCTGGCCCGCACGGTGCCCGGCAGCGGATCGTCCGGCGGGGTGAACGTGTCCAGTACGACCCGGACACAGCGGGCGATCACCCAGGTCGGCACGGCCGCGGCGGCCGGGTAGACGGGGATCAGGGCACCGGCGAACTCCTCGATCTCGTCGTTGACCGCCGCCTCGCCGTCACCACCCTCGCCGAGCAGGACGTACTCCGGGCCGTTGAGCTGCCGTTTGCCCCGGAACTCGGTGACCTTGCCGGCGAACAGCCCCCACCGGCCGGGGCGCAGCTCCCGCTCGCGCCATGCCTGGTTGCCGAAGAACGTCAACGTCAGCTGCCCGCCGGAGCCGTCGCCGACGGTCACCTCCAGCAGGTTGCCGCGCCGTTGGCGCATCGGGCGCACGGCGGTGCGCTGCACCTGGGCCAGCACGGTGACCTGCTCGCCGACGTCCAACGAGCGGATGTCGGTGTGCTCGCCGCGCTCGTCGTAGCGTCGCGGGAAGTGGTAGACCAGGTCACCCGCGGTGTGCAGGTCGAGGTGTGCGGCCAGCGCCTTGGCTGTCTTGTCCCCGACCAGCTTCTTCAGCGGAGTGTCCACGGTGGCTGGTTCGCTCATTCGATCCCTACCAGGAGCGGATAAAACGGTTGGCCGCCCGTACGTGTGCACCTCGACGAACGGCCAGCGCCGCGCGACGTGCGCGCGGACGGCATCGGTGAGCCCGGCCGGGGCGTCCGCACCGGCCAGCAGGGTGACCATCTCGCCACCGCCGCCGAGCATCCGGTCGACCACGGCCGCGCAGGTGTCGGTGAGGTCGGTGCCGATCAGGTGCACCTCCCCCTCCACCAGCGCCAGCACGTCGCCCGGACGGCACGGGCCGGCGACCGTCAGCGCCTCCCGGCTCGCATGGCAGACCTCGGCGTAACGGCAGGCCCCGGCGGCTTCCGCCATCGCGATGACGTCGTCCTCGAAGCGCCGGTCGCCGTCGCGGACCGCGAGGGCGGCGAGCGCCTGCACGGGCGAGCGGGTCGGCACCACGCTCACCTTGATGCCGTACCGATGGGCCTCGCGGGCCGCCGCGCTCGCCACCGCCTCCGTGTTGGGGTCGTTGGGCAGCACCACCACCCGGGCCGCGCCCGTGCCGCGGACCGCGTCCAGCAGCTCACCCGTGGACGGGTTGCCCGGCACCACGGTGGCCCCCTCCGCGGCGAACAGCTCGGCGATGCCGCCACCGGTGGCCACCACCACCGCGGCCCGGCCGTCCGCGACCGGGCCGCTGGGCGGCTCCGGTTGGTCGGCGAAGCGGGTCACCGAGATCCGGTACGGGCGGCCGGCGACGATGCCCGCCTCGACCGCCGCGCCCACGTCGTTGACGTGCACGTGCACGTTCCAGGTGCTCTCCGGCTCACGCCCGTCGCCGACGACGACCAGCGAATCCCCCAGTGCGTCCAGCGCCCGCCGCATCCCGGCCACCGCCTCGGCCCGGGCGTCGAGCAGGAACTGCACCTCGTACGCGTACTCGTCCGAACCGGCCTCCCGGGCGACGCTGGCCGCCGGGCGGGCGGAACGCGGCGTCGGTGCGGGCCGGGCGGCGCTCTCGCCGGTGAGCACCTCGACCAGGGCGTCGAGCAGCACGCAGAGCCCCCGGCCGCCCGCGTCGACCACGCCCGCGCGGGCCAGTGCCGGCAGCTGCTCCGGGGTCCGGGCGAGCGCCTCGGCCGCCGCCCGGGCGGCGACGCGGGCCACCGCCGGCAGGTCGCCGCTGTCCGCGCGTTCGGCCGCGGCGGCGGCCGCCGCGACCACGGTGAGCAGGGTGCCCTCGACCGGCCGGGCAACCGCGGTGTACGCGGCGGTGGCGCCGGACCGCAACGCGGCGGCCAACTCCCGGCCACGCACCGCCGGCACCACGGCGACCTCGTCGGCGAAACCACGCAGGATCTGCGAGAGGATCACCCCGGAGTTGCCGCGCGCGCCGAGCAGCGCGCCCTGGGCCATCAGCCGCAACGCGTGCCCGTGCGCGGTCGGCCCGCTGTCGGGGAGAGTGTCCAGATCCATCGCGAGGGCCTGCTGGGCCGAGGTGAGGGTGAGCACCAGGTTGGTGCCGGTGTCGCCGTCGGGCACTGGATAGACGTTGAGCTGGTCGATCTCGCCCTGGTGGCGCTTCAGCGCGGCCAGCCCACCCGCGCACCAGCGGCGGACCGCGGCGGCGTCGAGGGTGTCCAGCACGGCCAGAAGCCTACTGGCGCGCACCGACACGCGTCGGACTCGTCCGGCGTGTCCGGTTGCCCCTGCACCGGACGGCACTCCTTCCCGGGTCGATCAGCCCCGGCCTGCCCTGCGGGTACAGTGGCCGCCGGAACCACCCCCATTTCTCCGGCGGGCCGACCCACCATCCGCTGGCGGGGGCGCGGCTGGCCACCGGGTCAGGGCGGTTGGTCCCGCCGGCGGGGCATCGGGTAGGCTGACCAGGTTGCCCGTGCAGCACCTCTGCCGGCGACCTCATGAACGTTTCAATCCCAGGAGTATCCCGTGGCTAGCGTGTGCGACGTCTGTGGCAAGGGGCCGGGCTTCGGCCACAACGTGCCCTGGTCCAAGAAGAAGACCAACCGCCGCTGGAACCCGAACATCCAGTCGGTGCGCACCCCGGCCGGTGGCGGCAACACCAAGAAGCTGCAGGTCTGCACCTCGTGCATCAAGGCCGGCAAGGTCACCCGCGCCTGACGCGGCAACACCAAACTTCTCGTTCGGCTCAGCCGGCGGACCCTGAGGTCCGTCGGCTCTGTCGTGTCCCTGTCGAACGGCGCACCGCCGGCCCGCAGCCGCAGGTCGCGCCCGAAGACCGCCCGCCCCGCCCGGAGCCGGCGGTGACCGCAGGTCAGAGGGTACGGCCGAAGGAGACGCAGCCCTCCGCGTCCTTGTAGAAGCCGAAGTTCGGGATCCGCTCGTAGCCGGCGGAGCGGTACATGGCGATCGCCTCGGGCTGCTTGTCGCCGCACTCCAGGACCACCCGCTTGCGGCCCTGCTCGCGAGCCGAGCGCTCAACGGCGGCCAGCACCGTGCGAGCCACGCCTCGCCCACGCGCCGCCGGGGCGGTGTACATCCGCTTCAGCTCCGCGGTGTCCGCACCGTGGCTGCGCCAGCCACCGCAGCCGACCGGCTCGCCAGCCAGATAGGCGACGAGGAACGCCCCGTCGGGCGGCTCGAACTCGGTGGCGTCCACCGGGGTGTCGTCGCCGGAGCCCCCGTAGCGGGCAGCCAGGTCAGCCAGTGCGGCACTGATCAACTGCTGCGCCACCGGTGCGTCGAACCGCACCACCCGGATCTCGATCTCACTCACGGTATCCAGGGTACGACGGACGTCGGGCCTCACCCGAAGTGGTCCCAGCCGGCCGGGCCCTCGTGGGGTGCGCCGTCGACCGTCACCCCGACACCGTCCGTCACCACGCCGATCGGCCGCCAGTCCGGCGGCAACGCCACCGCCGGGGGGAAGGTCGCGGCCAGCGCGTGGTCGTCGCCACCGGCGAGGATCCAGGTGTACGGGTCGACGCCGAGGGCCTGCGCCGCGTCGGCCATCTGCCGGGGCACCTCGAACGCGTTCCGGCGCACGTCGATCGCGACCCCGCTGGCCGCCGACACGTGCCCGAGGTCGGCGAGCAGCCCGTCCGACACGTCGATCATCGAGGTGGCGCCGAGCCGGGCGGCCTGCGGGCCGGCCTGGTAGGGCACCTGCGGCCGCCGGTACGCCTCGACCAGCAGACGCGGGGTGCGGAAGCCCCTGGTGAGCACGGTCAGCCCCGCTGCCGCGTACCCGGTGCGCCCGGCCAGGGCGAGCACGTCCCCCGGACGGGCACCCGAGCGCAGCACCGGCGGGCGGCCCTCCAGGTCACCCAGGGCGGTGACCGCGACGGTCAGGGTGGGGCTCGCCGACATGTCCCCGCCGACGACGCTCGCGCCGACCGTCGCCGCCTCGGCGGCCAGGCCGTCGGCCAGCCCCTCCGCCCAGGCGGTGTCCAGGTCCGCCGGCATGCAGAGCGCGACCAGCAACGCGGTCGGCGTGGCGCCCATCGCCGCGATGTCGGCCAGATTGGCCGCCGCCGCCCGGTGCCCGACGTCGCGGGCGGAGGACCAGTCCCGCCGGAAGTGCCGCCCGTCGACCAGCACATCGGTGGAGGCCGCCACCCGGCCGTCCGGCGCGGCCACCACCGCCGCGTCGTCGCCCGGGCCGAGCAGGGTCGACGGTCCGTACGACAGCCGGGCGGTGATCTTCCCGATCAGCCCGAACTCCCCGATTCCCGACACGCTGGCGCTGCCGCCGGCGTTCCGCCCGTGCTGCTGCCCGGCTCCGCCGTGCTCGCTCACCGCTGCTCCTTGACCACCGATAGGGATCAGACCTGGTCCGTAAGGTACTTTCACCCTTCGGGCCGCTCCCGAGCGGCGACGGACGGAGGTCGAGTCGTGGTACAGGCGTACATCCTCATCCAGACCGAGGTCGGCCGCGCACGTGACGTGGCGGGTCTCATCGCGGACATCACCGGCGTGGTACGCGTCGACGCCGTCACCGGGCCGTACGACGTGGTCGTCCTCACCGAGGCGAACACCGTCGACGAACTCGGCAAGCTCATCGTCAGCAAGGTGCAGATGGTGCCCGGCATCACTCGTACCCTCACGTGTTCGGTGGTGCGGCTGTAAGTGGACGAGATGACGACCTCCTCCGCAGCTCTGGACGACGACGGCACGCGCGAGCCGGCTGACGGTACCGGCGAGCCGGCCGATCCAGCCGCCGCCGCGCCGGTCGGTCGGGACCGGACAATTCGCGGCGCCGCTCTGCTGGCCACGCTGATCGCGCTGCCGATCACGCTGCTGGTGGCGCTGCTCGCGTTCACCAAGCTCACGCCGGACACGCCGGGCGCCGCGCCGACACCCTCCGCGACCACCGCCCGGGTGCAGTCCACCGACCCGGTGCAGATGGCCGCCCCGGCCCTGGCCGCCCGCCCGGCCACGGTCTGCCGGGCCCTGCTCTCCCAGTTGCCGACGAGCATCCGCGATCTGGCCCAGCGGCCGGTCACGGCCGGCCCGGAGCAGAACGCCGCGTACGGCGACCTTGCGCTCACCGTGGCCTGTGGCGGCACCGAGCCGACCTTCCCCAGCACCGACGAGGTCTGGACGGTCAACCGGGTCTGCTGGCACCTGGCCGAGGAGGCCGAGGCGGCCGTGCTCACCACGGTCGACCGGGAAACGCCGATCACGGTGCGCGTCCCGCGCTCGTACGAGCAGCCGCTGCAGTGGGTGTCGCCGATCTCCAGCACGATCGTGGCGTCCGTGCCCTCCGGCGGCGCCATCCCGTCCGGCTGCCAGCGCTGACTCAACTGGCGTCGGCGGGCGGGGCCGGGTGGCTCAGTGCAGGCCGACGCCGCGCCGCTGGGCGGTGCGGATCAGCCGGTTGACCAGCTTCGGATACTCCAGGCCGGCGGCCGCCCACATTCGCGGGAACATCGACGTCGGGGTGAACCCGGGCATCGTGTTGATCTCGTTGAGGTAGACGTCCAGCTCGGGGGTGACGAAGAAGTCGGCCCGGGCCAGGCCGGCGCAGTCCAGCGCGGTGAACGCGCGGACCGCGTACTCCTGCACCTGGCGGGTCACCCGCTCCGGCAGGTTGGCCGGAATGTCGTACTCGCAGGAGTCGTCGAGGTACTTCGCCTCGAAGTCGTAGAAGTCGTGGTCGGCGACGACCCGCACCTCGGCCAGGACGGACGCCTCGGGCGCGCCACCGGCCTCGCCCTCCAACACGCCGCACTCCACCTCGCGGCCGACGATCCCGGCCTCGATGATGACCTTCGGGTCGAACTGCCGGGCGGCGGCGACCGCGGTGTCCAACTGCGCCCAGTCGGTGACCTTGCTGACGCCGAACGACGACCCGGCCCGGGACGGCTTGACGAAGACCGGCAGGCCAAGCCGCTCCTTGTCCTGCTCGCTGAGGGTCATCCCGTTGCGCAGCACGGCGTACGAGCCGACCGGGATGCCCTCGACGGCGCAGAGCTTCTTGGTGAACTCCTTGTCCATGGCGGCCGCGGAGGCGAAGACGTTCGCCCCGACGTAGGGGATGCCGGCCATCTCCAGCATTCCCTGGATGGTGCCGTCCTCGCCGTAGGTGCCGTGCAGCACCGGGAAGACCACGTCCACGTCGGCCAGGACCCGCGGGCCCTCGGTCGGGTCGAGCACCATCAGCCCACTGCCGGTGGGGTCGGCACGCAGCACGATGTCGTCGCCGGAGTCGGCGGTGATCTCTGGGAGCTGGCGGGCGTTGATCGCCAGTTGGGCGGGATCTCCGCTGGTCAGCACCCACTGGCCGGCCCGGGTGATGCCGACGGGCACCACCTCGAACTCGTCCGGGTCGAGCGCGCCGAACACACTGCCGGCGCTGACGCAGGAGATGCCGTGCTCCGGGCTGCGGCCGCCGAAGACGATCGCCACGCGGGTTTTGCCTGGGGTGGTCACTCCGGTCACCTCTTCGTTACGCGACTGCGGCTGGTCGTGCTCGCCGGTGGCGCTCACCCGGTTGACCTTACTGTGCGTGGCGGTAGGACGAGGCGATACCCGGCGAGCCACGGCAGGACACGGCAATCGGTCATCAGAGGATATACGGTGCGTGACGGGGCTGTTGTATTGCCGCAGGTCAGCGGCCTGGGCCTGCTCAGTCGTGGGCGTGCCGGCGACCGACGGCGATCACCTTCACCCGCTGCCGACCGGCTCGGACCATGCCCAGCGCCATGAACGCTCCGGCGATCCGGTCGGCGGCCTCCCGACTGCTGGCGCCGACCACCTGCCGTCGCCGCTCCGGCACGGTCCGCTCGTCGCGGTCGACGCCCTCGACGGCACGGACGTCGGTGAGCACCACCAGGAAGCGGGTCATCGAGGGCCGGCCGAATGCGCGGCGGAGGGCTCCGAACCGTTACGCACGTCGTCGTCTCCTTCCGGCGGGCCGGGATGGCGGCGGCACGCGACGATCGGGTACGGGGGAGAAACCCGATCGCCGCGCGCCCCATCCCCTCCGGTCGCTCACCACCACCGTCGCCACGACAACCGGCGGTGAGGACGCGGTAACAGATTGACACGTGTACAGGCGTGAATGCAACTCCCATCGACGTTCTCTCATGCAGACGTTCCCACGGATGTGTGCGACCATCGATGTATGGCCCCGAAGACAGCCCGTGCCCGCCGGCTCGGTATCGCCCTGCGCCACCACCGGGAAGCCGCAGGACTGACGCTGGAGACCGCGGCGGACGAGATCAACAGCACCCGCAGCACCCTCTCCCGATACGAGAACGCCCAGACGCTGATCACTCCGGCCACCGTGCGCGCCCTGCTCACGTCGTACGGGGTCGGTGCCGAGGAGGTGGCCGCAGCGGTGCAGCTCGCCAAGGACGCCCGCAAGCCGGGCTGGTGGGTGTCGTACTCCTACCTGCTGGATCCGCGCACCATCGACTTCATCGCACTGGAGGCCGAGGCGACCGCCATCGCCAACTTCGAGCCGTCGGTGGTGCCCGGCCTGCTGCAGACCGCCGACTACATCCGTGGCGTCATGCGCGGAGGCCCGCACACCCTCGGCGACGACCTGGTGGAGCAGCGGGTCAAGGTCCGGCTCGACCGGCAACAGCGGCTCACCGGCGACGACCCGCCCATCCTCGACGCGATCATCGACGAGGGCGCGCTGCTGCGCCCGGTCGGCGACAAGTCGGTGATGGACGGGCAACTGCGGCACCTGGTCAAGATGGCCGAGTTGCCGAACATCACCGTTCAGGTGATCCCGCTCTCCGCCGGTTACCACCGGGGCACGCGAGGCTCACTGCACATCCTCGAGTTCGCCGATCCGGAGGACCCGATCATCGCCTCGGTGGAGACCGTCGCCGGTCAGATGATCCTCGACCGGGCCGGCGAGACGCGTACCTGCACCAAAATCATGGAGCATCTCCGCAGCGTGGCCCTCAGCCCGGCCGACAGCCGCGCAAGGCTCCTGACAGTCCTGAAGGGACGGTAGGACCGATGACACCGACGATCACAGCGGCCTTGGCCGCGGCGGCGTGGCGCAAGAGCAGCCGCAGCGGCGACGAGGGCGCCTGCGTGGAGGTGGCCGCGATCCCGCGGCTGGTGGCCGTCCGCGACTCCAAGGACCCGGACGGCCCGGCCCTGCTGTTCCCGCCGGCCGCCTGGGCCACCTTCGCCCAGGCACCACCCAGCCGCTGACCAGGGCGGCCACATCGCTCACCCGACCGGACACCACCCCGCCGCTGAACCGGCCGCCGCGTCGCTGACCACGCCACGCGGCGGCCGAGGCGGGCGGACCACAGCTCAGGCAACCAGCGGCGAGGGCTCCGCGACGGTGCGCAGCGCCTCCAGCGCGGCGATCGCCACCCCCCGAGCACCGGCCATGTCCCGATCCGGCACCAGCGCGAAGGTGGCCACCGCCGCCTGCTCCTCGCGAAGCACGGTGTGCTCGCGGACCGTCGCCAGGAACCAGTCGCGGAACTCCGGCACCGCCTCCACCACGCCACCGCCGACGAAGTACGCGTGCGGGTCGGTGAAGTTCGCCGCCACGGTGAACAGCCGGCCCAACGCCATCGCCTGCTGGGTGAAGAGGTCCCGCGCGAGGCCGTCCCCCCGCTCGCCGTACCCCCGGACCAACTTGGCCGCCCGGGCCAATGGCTCGGCGGCCAGCGGGTGGTCGAGGTACCGGGTCAGCCAGTACGGCAGCAGATTGCGCTCGATCCCGGTCAACGAGGCGACGCTCTCGACGTCTCCGGTGAAGCCGCAGGCGCAGGTGGGTTCGGCCTGCCCAGGGCCGAGCAGCCCGGACAGCGGGATGTGCACGTGACCAAGCTCTCCGGCCATCCCGGCCGCACCGGCGATCACCCGGCCGCTCTCGACCACACCGCCACCGAGGCCGGTGCCGACGATCGCGGAGACCGACGAGCGGCTCATGGCGTTGGCGCCGAAGTGCACATGGTGGGCGTACAGCGCGGCCGCGTTGCCGTCGTTGTGGTAGATCACCGGCAGGCCGAGCCGTCGCTCCAGCGCGCCCCGCACGTCGAAGCCGCGCCAGGCCGGTTGGGAGAAGTTGGTCGAGCCCCGCGACGAGATGACACCGTCGGCACTGGCCGGACCGGGAGTGTCCAGCCCCACCGCCTGGACCAACTCGCGCGGCACGCCGGTCCGTGCCAGGGCACCGTCCAGCGCGCGGGCCAGCGCCTCGATCGCCGCTTCCGGCCCGGACCGCACCTCGCTGGGGATCTCCAACAGCCCGTCCACCAGGAAGCGGCCGTCCACCGTCAGCACGGTGGCGTTGTTGCTGGTGCCGCCGTTGTCCAACCCGACGACCACCGGCACCCCTGCGCTGCCCACCGAAATCGCCTCCCGCCGTCGTGAGTGTGAGCCGAGGCTAGTGCCAACCCCTCTCCCCCGCCATGCCCGCCCACCCATCCGGATCCTGGGGACGGACGGGTTCAGGGGCGTCGGGCGGTCACTGCAGTGGCGTCCAGGTCCTCGTCGTGCCGCACGCTCGGCACCAGACCGGCCGCGTCGAACGCGGCGCAGAGCGCCTCCACCTGCGTGGTCCCGGCCTCGACCACCAGGTGTCCACCGGGGGCCAGCCAACGGACGGCGTCGGCACCCACCCGGCGCAGCACGGAGAGCCCGTCCGGTCCGCCGTCGAGCGCCACCGGGGCCTCGTGCAGCCGCGCCTCCGGCGGCATCAGCGCCACCGCGTCGGTCGGCACGTACGGGGCGTTGGCGACCACCAGGTCCAGCCGACCCCGCCACTGCCCGGGCAGCGGCGCGAACAGGTCACCCTCGAACACCTCGGCGACCAGTCCGGCAAGGTTGCGGCGGGCGCACGCCACGGCTGCAGGGTCGATGTCGGCGGCGGCCAGCCAGCGCGGCGTGAGGCGGTGCGCCAGCGCGACCGTGGTGGCTCCGGACCCGCAGCAGAGGTCGACCACGGCCGGGGCCGGGCCGGTCAACGCGGCCGCCGCCTCGACCAGCAGGGCCGTCCGACCGCGCGGCACGAAGACGCCCGCGTCGACGGCGATCCGCAGACCGCAGAACTCCGCCCAGCCGAGCAGATACTCCAACGGCTCGCCGGCGACCCGACGCTCGGTCAGGTCGGCCAACGTCGCCGGATCGTCGGCGGCGGCCAGCAGCAGGTCCGCCTCGTCCTCGGCGTAGACGCAGCCGGCGGCGCGCAGTCGACCCACGAGTGCGGACCGGTCGGTGGAAATCAGACCCCTCCGGCGGCGTCGAGCGCGGCAGCGATGTCGGCCACCAGGTCGGGAGTGTCCTCCACACCGCAGGACAGCCGGACGAAACCGGGGGCGGTGTCGTCGCCCCACTGCGCCCGCCGGTCCGCCGTGGTGTGCAGGCCACCGAAGGAGGTCGCCGCCGCCACCAGCCGGGCGGCATCGATGAATCGGCCCACCCGGTCGGCGTCACCCAGGTCGAACGACAGCACCCCGGGCATCCGGCGCATCTGCGCCGACGCCACCGGATAGGCGGGATCCTCGGGCCGCCCGGGCCAGCGCACGCCGGTCACGTCCGGCCGGCCGGCGAGCAGTTCGGCGACGGCGGCGGCGTTCGCGCTCTGCCGGGCCAGACGCAGGTCGAGAGTGGCCAGCGACCGGTGTGCCAGCCAGGCGTCGAACGCGCCCGGGACCGCCCCGGTGGTGGTACGCCACGTCGTCACCGCCTTCATCAGCTCGCTGGACCGGCTGACCAGGTAGCCCAGCAGCAGGTCGGAGTGGCCGGTGAGCGCCTTGGTGCCGGAGGCGACCACCAGGTCGGCACCGAGGTCCAGCGGGCGCTGACCGAGCGGGGTGGCGGTGGTGTTGTCGACCGCGAGTAGCGCGCCGGCGGCGTGCGCCTGGGCGGCCAGAGCCGCCACGTCGACCACGTCCAGGCCCGGGTTCGCCGGCGTCTCCACCAGCACCAGCCGGACACCCTCGAATGACGGGTACGGCCCGACGGTCGGCACGAAGAGCACCCGGACGCCGATCGCCTCCAACACGTCGGTGGCGAACGCCCGGACCGGGAAGTATCCGTCGCTGGGCAGCACCACGGTGTCTCCCGGGCGCAGCAGCGTGAGCAGCAGCCCGGTGATGGCCGCCTGCCCGGTGGAGAAGACTCGGCAGTCACCGCCCTCCAACTCGCCCACGGCCGCCTCCAGCAGCCGCCGGGTCGGGTTGTCGGGGCGGCCGTAGCCGTTCGGCGACGTGCCCTGGCCCTGCCACGGGTCGAGGTGGTACGGCGCGGCGAAGACCGGCCCGGGCAGGAACGGGTCCCCCGGTGCCGGCTCGGGCAGGCCGGCGCGTACGCAGCGGGTCCCGTCTCCCAGTTCGCTCATCGGATCCTCACTCGTACGACTCGGGTTTGGCGGTTCGGCTCATCAGGTTCTCCACGGCGAGACGCGGGTCCATCCCCTCGTGGCAGATCCGCTCGACGTGCTCGGTGATCGGCATCTCCACACCGTGTGCCCGGGCCAGGTCGCGGATCGCCAGGCAACTCTTCACACCCTCGGCGGTCTGTCGGGTGGCCGCCTGGGCCTGCTCCAGCGTCTCACCCCGGCCCAGGTGCTCGCCGAAGGTGCGGTTGCGGGCCAGCGGGGACGAGCAGGAGGCGACCAGGTCGCCCATGCCCGCGAGGCCGGCGAACGTGATCGGGTCCGCGCCGAGCGCCACGCCCAGCCGGGCCGTCTCGGCCAGCCCCCGGGTCATCAGCATGGCCCGGGTGTTGTCGCCGAAACCCATCGCGGTGGCGATGCCGTACGACAGGGCGATCACGTTCTTGACCGCCCCGCCCAGCTCACAGCCGATCACGTCGTCATTGGTGTACGGGCGCAGGTAGGGCGTCCGGATCGACGACTGCACGAGCACGGTGCGGTGGCTGTTCGTCCCGGCGACCACGGTCGCGGCGGGCTGCTCGGCGGCGATCTCCGGGGCCAGGTTCGGACCGGAGACGACGACCACCCGGTCCGCGGCGACCCCGGCGGTCTCCACGATGACCTCGCTCATCCGTTTGGTGGTGCCGAGTTCGATGCCCTTCATCAGCGACACCAGGGTCGAGTCCGGGTGCAGGTGCCCGGCCCACTCGGCGAGGTTGCCGCGCAGGGTCTGCGACGGCACGGCCAGCACCACCACCTCGGCGCCGGTGATCGCCTCGGCCGCGTCGGCGGTGGCGGTGACACCGGCCGGCAACAGCACGCCGGGCAGGTACTCCGGGTTGCGGCGCTCGACCCGGATGCTCTCGGCGACCGGCGCACGACGGGCCCACACCGTCACGTCCCGCCCCGCATCCGCGAGGATCTTGGCGAACGCGGTGCCCCAGGACCCGGCACCGAGCACCGCGACGTGGCCGGTCATGCCACCGCTCCGCTTCGCTGCGCGGGGGCCTGACCGGCGCCGGTGCTGAGCCTGATGATTCGCTCGCTTCGCTCGCTCATGCCTCGTCGCCCTGCTGCTCGCGTCCGGCGGAGGACCGGTTCGTTCGCTGCCACAGCGGCGGCGGGGTGCCGCCACGGATCTCGGCGAGCATGTCCCGCAGGCGCAACATGATGGTGTCCGTCATCTCCTCGAGGGTGACCCGGGTCGGTTGGGCGTCCGCCCACCGGCTCAGGTCGATCGGTTCGCCGGCGACAACGGTCACCGGGATCCGGGGGCGGGGGTTGACGCGGCTGGTCCGCGGGTCGAAGAGCCGCTCCGGCCCCCACATCACCACCGGTACGACGGGGGCGCCGGTGGCCAGGGCCAGCCGGGCGGCACCGGTCTTGGCCTTCATCGGCCACAAATCCGGCTGTCGGGTGGTGGTGCCCTCCGGGTAGATCACCACCGCGCCACCCTGGTTGAGCGCGGCGACCAGCGAATCCAGTGAGCGGACCGCGTCGACGGTGCCCCGCTCGACCGGGATCTGCCGGCACCGGTGCAGGATCCAGCCAACCACCGGCACCCGGAACACGCTGGCCTTGCCCAGGTACTGCGGCCACAGGCCGGAGTCGAAGATGAAGTGCGCGGAGACCAGCGGGTCGGCGTGCGAGATGTGGTTCGCCACGATGATCACGCCGCCGTCGCGGCGGAGATGCTCCTGACCACGCCAGGTGCGCCGGGTCCACACGGTCATCACCGACTTCACCAGCCCCACGGCGAACCGTTGCCAGAACCCCAGCCTCCGCCGTGCCACTGTGCCTCCTCGTCGCGCCCCAACCCCGCCGCGAAACCCCGCCCGCGACACCCGCAGCGGAAATCATGCCTGCTCGCCCCCGGTACGGCCAGCGAGGGTCCCGTCGTCCGGCTGGCAGGATTGCGGGCGTGAGTCAGCCGAGGTGGGCCGTGGTGGTGCCGGTGAAGCGTCTGGCGGCGGCCAAGAGCCGTCTGCGGGGTGCGCTGCCCGGCGTACCGCACGAGGAGCTGGCGCTGGCTCTGGTGGCCGACACGCTGCGCGCGGTGCTGGCCTGCCCGGCGGTCGCCGAGGCCCTGGTGGTGACCGACGACGCCCGGGTGGCGGCGGCGGCGCGGGCCGCCGGCGCGCGGGTGCTGCCCGACCGGCCGGACGCCGGCCTGAACGCCGCGTTCCGACACGGCGCGGCCGGGACCACCGCCGGGTGGGTGGCCGGGCTCACCGCGGATCTGCCAGCGCTGCGCCCGGCCGAGCTGGCCGGCGCACTGCTCGCGGCGCAGAACGGCCGACCCGCGGTACGCCGCTTCGTGCCGGACGCACCCGGCAGCGGCACGACGCTGCTCAGCAGCCCGCCGGGCGTCCCGCTGGACCCCCGCTTCGGGGTGGGCTCGGCGGTCGCGCACGCGGCCAGTGGGGCACTGCCGCTGAGCGGCGACTGGCCCAGCCTGCGCCGGGACGTGGACACCGCCGCCGACCTGACCGCCGCCGCCCGGCTCGGGCTTGGGCCCCGCACCGCCGCACTCGTCGTCGCCGCCCGCCCGGCCCACTCCGCGGGCTGAGCCGGCCGGCCCACTCCGCGGGCTGAGCCCCCGGGTGTACGGTGCCTGCATGCAGGGCACGGTGGCCAGCTACGACGCGGCGACGCGCAGCGGAGTCCTGCTGCTCGACGACGGCACCGAGATGCGCTTTCCCGCCCGGGCCTTCGACGCCTCCGGGCTGCGACTGCTCCGGCTCGGCCAGCGGGTTCGCATCGACACCGATTCCGACGGCGAGGTCGTCCGGGTGACATTGCCGACGATGATCTGAGCCAGCGAGCCCAAGTTCATTTTGCGTTTACCGTAATCGGGTGATTATGAGCGGGTGAGCACCCCTCGCGAGCATCCGACCCGCCCGCCCGCCACCGACCCCCACAACGGCTCCCGTGTACGCGGCACCGACGGCCGCTTCCGCCCGTCCCGTGCCGAGCGGGCCGGTGCGGCCCGCGCCGACACCCTCGCCGACGACCCCGGTGGCGCCTCCTCCGGGCTGGACGAGGTCCTCGACCCCGGGCCGACCACCGAGACGGACGGCCCGGCCGCCGGCGACGTCCACCCGGTGCTGCCGAGCGACCTGCCGACCGGCGTCGCCGAGGAGGACGACGACGAACCGCCGACGGCCCCGCCGCTGCCGGAGGACCGTTTCCTCAACCGGGAGCTCTCCTGGCTCGACTTCAACGCCCGGGTGCTCACCCTGGCCGAGGACCCGCGCACCCCGCTGCTGGAACGGGCCAAGTTCCTGGCGATCTTCGCCAGCAACCTCGACGAGTTCTACATGGTGCGGATCGCCGGGCTGAAGCGGCGGCTCTCCGCCGGCCTGCCGGTGCGCGGCGGAGACCGGCTGCCCCTGCGCACCCAGTTGGAGCTGATCGCCGAGCGGACCGCCGAGCTGGGTGCCCGGCACGCCGCCTGCTTCGTCGACGACGTGCTGCCCAAACTGGCCGACGAGGGCATCCGCATACTGCGCTGGGCCGAGCTGGGCGACCCCGAGCGGGAACGGCTGCGCACCTACTTCCGCGCGCACATCTTCCCGGTGCTGACCCCGCTCGCCGTGGACCCGGCGCACCCGTTCCCGTACATCTCGGGGCGGTCGCTGAACCTGGCGGTGGCGGTACGCGACCCCGATGGCGGTTCCGAGCTGTTCGCCCGGGTGAAGGTGCCCAACAACGTTCCCCGCTTCGTCCGCGTGGACCGGGACCAGCCGGGCGTACGAATGCTGCCGGTGGAGGACCTGATCTCGGTGCACCTGGGCCAACTGTTCAGCGGCATGCAGGTCGTCGAGTGCCACCTGTTCCGGGTCACCCGCAACGCCGAGGTGGAGGTCGACGAGGACCGCGACGAGGATCTGCTCCAGGCCCTGGAGCGGGAGCTGGCCCGGCGGCGGTTCGGGCCACCGGTCCGCCTGGAGGCGGCCGCGTCCATCTCCGACCACATGCTGGAGTTGCTCGTTCGCGAGCTGGACATGAACGAGCAGGACGTGCTGCGGGTGCCCGGGCTGCTGGACCTGTCCGCGTTGTGGCAGGTCTACGGCGAGGCTGACCGGCCGGACCTCAAGGACCCGCCGTTCGTGCCGGCCACCCACCCCCGACTCGCCGAGGGCGAGGTGCCGCGCAGCGTCTTCTCGACCCTGCGCGACGGGGACGTCCTGGTGCACCACCCGTACCACTCGTTCGCCACGAGCGTGCAGCGCTTCATCGAGCAGGCCGCCGCCGATGAGAACGTGCTGGCCATCAAGCAGACCCTCTACCGCACCAGCGGCGACTCCCCGATCGTCGACGCGTTGGTCGACGCGGCCGCCGCCGGCAAGCAGGTCGTGGTGCTGGTGGAGGTGAAGGCCCGTTTCGACGAGGTCGCCAACATCGGCTGGGCCCGCACCCTGGAACGCGCCGGCTGCCACGTGGTGTACGGCCTGGTCGGCCTGAAGACGCACTGCAAGACCGCGCTGGTGGTCCGCCAGGAGGGCAACCAGATCCGCCGCTACTGCCACATCGGCACCGGGAACTACCACCCGAAGACCGCCCGGCTGTACGAGGACTTCGGCATGCTCACCGCCGACCCGGAGATCGGCGCCGACCTCACCGACCTGTTCAACGTGCTCACCGGGTACAGCCGACAGACCGCGTACCGGCGGTTGCTGGTCGCCCCGCAGGGCATCCGCAGCGGCCTCATCGAGCGGATCGAGCGGGAGATCTCCCACGTCCGGCTGGGCATGCCCGGCCTGGTCCAGTTCAAGGTGAACTCTCTGGTCGACGAGGGGGTGACCGACGCGCTGTATCGGGCCTCCCAGGCCGGTGTGCACGTCGACCTGCTCATCCGGGGCATGTGCACGCTGCGCCCCGGGGTGCCGGGGTTGTCGGAGAACATCCGCGTCCGCTCGATCCTCGGTCGTTTCCTGGAACACTCCCGGGTCTTCCGGTTCGGCAACAACGGCGAGGCCGAGTTCTGGATGGGCTCGGCCGACCTGATGCACCGCAACCTCGACCGCCGGGTGGAGGCGCTGGTGCAGGTGAGCGACCCGATCGCCCGCGCCGAACTGGACCAGGTGCTGACCGCCGCGATGAGCCCCGAGGTGGACGCCTTCGAACTGGCCGGTGACGGCACCTGGACCCGGCGTACCGGTGCGGACGAGAAGGCCTCCGCTCATCTGCAGGAACTCCTGCTACGCCGCGTCGGTGGCACGGCCAGCTGACCGATCAGCGCATAGGCTGAACCGATGGTCGAGGAGGAGCAGAAGTACGAGGTGGACGACGCCTACGTGCTGCCGGACCTGACCGCCGCGTCCCCGGCCGGAGGTCGGGTCCGGGCGTTGCCTCCGGTGACGCTCGTCGCCCGTTACCTCGACACGGTCGACCTGCGGCTGGCCCGTGCCGGCGCCTCGCTGCGCCACCGCCGGGGCGACCAGCTGCCCTGGACGGTGAAGCTGCCGACCGGGACACCCGGCGTCCGGCACGAGATCTCCCGACCCGGTCCGGCGGGTCAACCACCGCCGGACCTGGTCGAGTTGGTCACCGTCCTGCACCGTGGGGCCCCGGTGGCCCCGGTGACGGTGGTGCGCACGGTCCGGCACGCGTACGAGGTGTGTGACGCCTCCGGCACGGTGCTCGTCGAGGTGGTGGACGACCGGGTGACCGTGCTCGACGACGCCGGCGTCACCACCGGCACGTTCCGCGAGTTGGAGGCGGAGCTCAAGGCGGGCGACCGGAAGCTGCTCGACCGGGTCGGCGCGGTGCTGCGCGAGGCTGGCGCCCAGGGTGGCGCGTTCACCCCGAAACACGTACGGGCACTGGGCGCGAGCGCGCAGGCTGATCCGGATCTGGTCGCGCCGGTAGGGCTGAGCGACGAGCCGAGTGCCGGCGACGTGGTGACCGAGGCGGTCCGGAAGGAGATCCGCCGGCTGCTGGCCCACGACCCGCTGGTCCGGCTGCGCGCCTCGGCGGCCGGTGGCGACACCGCCGTGCATCAGATGCGGGTCGCCTGTCGACGCCTGCGCAGCGATCTGCGCACCTTCAAACCGTTGATCCGCAAGACCTGGGCGCGTCCGCTGCGCGACGAGCTGCGCTGGCTGGCCGGTGTTCTCGGCGCGGCCCGTGACGCCGAGGTGTTGCGCAAGCGGCTCCGCAAGACCGCGAGCGCCGATCCGCTCAGCCCGCTCGACCAGGACGCGGTGGACCGGCTGGACGAGGTGCTCGCCGGACGGCAACGGCGGGCACTCGCCGGCATCGACGAGGCGCTGCGCTCCGCGCGTTACCTGGCCCTGGTGGACGCCCTGGTGCTGGCCGCCCGCGCACCCCGGCTCACCCGTCGGTCGGCTGCCCCCGCGGCGGAGGCGCTGCCCGCGCTGGTGGCCCGGCCCTGGAGGCGGCTGGCCGGCCCGGAAGGCGTCGACGGGCTCGACGCGCAGTCGCCGGACGACCGCTGGCACGCCGTGCGCAAGGAGGGCAAACAGGCCCGGTACGCGGTCAACGCGGTGGCACCGGCCGTCCGCAAGGGTGCCCGCCGGTTGTCCCGCGCCCTCGCCGGTGTGCAGGACGTGCTCGGCGAGCACCAGGATGCGGCCGTGGCAGCGGACACCTGGCTGGAGATCGCCGCCGAGCGGCCGGACGACCACGAGTTGGCGGTCACCGCCGGGCGGCTGGCCGAGCGCGAACGCCAGTCGGTCCGTCGGATGCGTGACCTCTTCCCGACTGCCTGGCACCGGGCCACCCGGCGGCGGCGGACCAGTTGGCTGCCGTGACCGGCATCCGGGCGGCGGGCGGGGTGGCCTGGCGGCCAACCTCCGACGGTGTACGCGTCTGCGTGGTGCACCGCCCCCGTTACGGCGACTGGACGTTGCCGAAGGGCAAGCTGGAGCCGGGCGAGCACGCGCTGGCGGCGGCGGTCCGCGAAGTCGCCGAGGAGGCCGACGTTCGCGGCGTACCGCAGGTCCGGCTGCCGTCGGTGCGCTACCGCAGTGAGGGGCAGGACAAGCTGGTCGACTACTGGTCGATGCTCGCGGCGGCCAGCGGCGGTTTCCAACCGGACACCGAGGTGGACGACATGCGCTGGGTCGCGGTGGACGACGCGATCCGATTGGTCAGCTACCCCCACGACGCCGAGGTGTTGGCGGCGTTCGCCGCGCTGCCGTCGGTGACCGCGACGGTCGTGCTGGTCCGGCACGCCCACGCCGGTAAGCGGGCCACCTGGTCCGGCCCGGACGTCGGCCGTCCCCTGGACGCCGAGGGGTGGGCCCAGGCGACCGCGCTGGCCGGTCTGGTCGCCCTGATCCGGCCGGCCCGGCTGCTGTCGGCGTCACCGCGACGCTGCGTGCAGACACTGGACCCGGCCGCCGCGCTGCTCGACCTGCCGATCGAGATCTGCGGCGACCTGGACGAGCCACAGCCCGGCCAGCAGTGCGACGAACAGATCCTGGCGACCGCCGCCAGGTTGCTGGAGCTGGCCAGCGCCGGTGGGCAGCTGGCGGTGTGCACCCAGGGGAAGGTGCTGCCGGGCGCCCTGGAACGGTTGACCGGCCGCGCCGACGAGGACTTCACCACCCCCAAGGGCGGCGGTTGGTTACTCGCCTTCACCGCCGACCGGCTGCTGGCGGCGGACCGCCTGTAGGGCCGGCCCCTCGGGGCGTCAGCGGGGCGGAAGGGTCAGGGTCACCGCGACCGGCAGGTGGTCGCTGGCCGTGCTGCGCACCGCGACCGGGTCGCTGGGCGTCAGGCCGGGCGAGACGAAGATGTGGTCGATCTGCTCGTGCGGGTCGTCCGCCGGGCTGGTCGCCAGTGGCCGGGCGGCCGCCAACGCGTCGGCCAGGCCAGCATTGGTGAACTGTCCGAACGCCTCGTCGCCCGGCTCGGTGTTCAGGTCGCCGGCCACCACCAGGGGCCGGCCGGCCGCGTACCCGATGGCGAAGTCGGCGACCGCGCGGGCCTGGTCCACCGGGCCCTGCCCCGGCGGAGGTTGCAGGTGGGTGCTGACCACGGCGGTACGGACGCCGTCACCGAGGTCAAGCGTGACGGCGAGTGCCTGCGCTCCGGTGGGCGCGCCGACGGCCGGCAGCGGGAGGGTCCGCGGATCGGTGACCGGCCAACGGCTGAGCACCGCGTCACCCCACACCGGGTCGGCGGCCGGCCCGAAGACATACGGCATGCCGAGCCGGTCGGCCAGCAGGTCGAGGGTGTCGTGCCCACCGTTGAGCAACCAGGCCCGGTCCACCTCGCTGAGCAACACCACGTCGGGCCGCTGCCGGTGGACAGCCTCGGTGAGCCCGGTCAGGTCGAACCGACCGTCCAGCCCGAAACCCATCCGGATGTTGTACGCCACCACGGTCAACCGCTGCGGCGGGCCGTCCCGGTTGCTGGCCACCGGCACCTCGTCGGCGAGCACCGGTGCCAGCAGGGCCAGCACGGTGACCGCGCCTGCCGCCCGTAGCAGCGGAAACGGCCCGGGGCGCAAATCGACGACGGGACGGGCGGTGAACGCCACGACGGCGACCAGCACGGCCACCACCACGGGCACCGCCGCGTTGGGGTAGCCGAGGTCATAGGCGGAGTAGTACCCGACCGCCCCCAGCGCGAAGACGAGCATGCCGGCGGCGACCGCGTACCCCCGACGGACCGCCACCTGCCCACCGCCCGCCTTCCCGCCCGTGGCGTCGGTCGCGTCAGCGGTACCGGCAGCGTCAGCGGTGCCGTTCTCCGGGTGGCTGGCGTCGTCAGTGAGGGCGAGGCAGGCGCCGAGACCGACGGCGGCGAGCAGGATGGCCGGGAGGAGCAGGTCACCCCGATCGAGGGCGAACAGCACCGCGCCGGCCAGCAGCGCCACCGGCCCGTACGCGCGGCCCCAGCGCGACGGCGGCCGGGTCAACGCGGTGAACAGGAACCCCGCGACCGCCACCGGCACCGGCGCCATGCCGAACAACGGCGAACGAGCCACATTGTCGCCGACGAACAGGTACGACATTCCGGTCCGGGCCAGCGCCGGGGAGAGCGCCACCATCCCGGTCAGCAGCAGCGCTGGCCCGGCCAGCAGCCAGGCCCGGCCGCCACCGCCGCCAACCCGGGTGCCGGACTGCTGCGCCGTGCCGACCCAGGTGCCGGACTGCGCCACACCGGCCCGGGTGCCGGACTGCGCCGTCGCGAACAGGAACAGCGCCGTGCCGAACAGGAACAGCGCCACCGCAACGGAGCTGAGCAGCCAGGCCACCCAGTCGCCGCGCCAGACCAGGTCGAAGGTGTCCAGCACCGCGTGCAGGGCCGCGTTGACCGCGAATCCCAACGCCAGCCCGGGGACCGGCCGGTCGGTGTCGGCGGCTGTGCCGACCAGCCAGACCAGCCCGGCGAGCAGCCCGGCGGTGGCCAACCAGAGCTGCGTACGCCCACCGGGGGCGGCGGTGAGCACGAGCCGGGCGACAGCGAGCACAACGGCGGCGACGACCGTGACCGGGCGGGCTCCGACCCGGCGGACCACCGCGGGTGCCCCCATCGCGAGCACGAACCAGCCGAGGGCGAACGCGCCCATCAGCTCGGCCGGGGTGGACGCCGCCTGACCGAAGATGGTGATGATGCCGGGCAGCCAGACCCGCAGCACGTCGATGAGGAGGACGACGCCCAGCGCGAGCGTCCCGGTGGTGAGCTGGCGGTAGCGCACCGGCGCCCCATTTCGGTGTCGGCGGGCCGGCGGAGGGGGGCCGGCACGGCGATTCTGCGCGAGCGAACCGAGCGGGGTCAACGGTCCGCGTACGCGGAAAGGGCGCCCACCCCACGGGTGGACGCCCTTTCGCAGAGGTCGGTCAGCGCTTGCTGGCCGCCTTCTTGGCCGGAGCCTTCTTCGCCGGCGCCTTCTTGGCCGCCGTGCTCTTGCTCGCCGCCGCGGTGGTCTTCTTCGCCGCGGTCGACCTGGTCGCCGCGGTGGTCTTCTTCGCCGCGGTAGTGGTCTTCTTGCTGGCGGCCGTCTTGGTCGCCGTGGTGGTCTTGCTCGCCTTGGCCGGGGCGGTCTTCTTGCTGGCGGCCGTCTTGGTCGCCGTGGTGCTCTTGCTCGCCTTGGCCGGGGCGGTCTTCTTACTGGCCGCCTTGGCCGGGGCGGTCTTCTTGCTGGCCGCCTTGGCCGCGGTTGCCTTGGTGCCCGCCGCCTTGGTGCCGGCCGTCTTGGCCGTGGCGGTGGCGGTAGCGGTAGCGGTCTTCTTCGTCGCCACCGTGGCCTTCGGCACCTTGCCGCTGGCCACCATTTCCTTGAACCCGGCGCCGGGGCGGAAGGTCGGCACGGATGTCTTCTTGACCTTCACCGCCTCGCCGGTACGAGGGTTGCGCGCTGTTCGCGCGCCACGCACACGCTTTTCGAATGCTCCGAATCCGGTGATCGCCACCTTCTCGCCCTTGGTGACCGCCGCCTGGACCTCGGTGAGGACCGCCTCGAGGGCGTTCGTCGCCGTCTTCCGGTCCCCCAGGCGAACGGCGAGCGCCTCGATGAGCTCGGCCTTGTTCACGACTTCCTCCCGATTGTGCAACTGACTCGTCGCGAGCCATTCTGCGCGCACCGTATGCCCTGTGCTGCCGCTACACAAACATTCGGCAGAAAAAAGCCCTTGTGTCGTAACGGATTCGCCCCCACCGGCCAGGCCGGTGGGGGCGGATTCTGCTGTGCGGGCGGGTCTTGGGCTATGCCACGGAGGGCAGGAACGGCAATCGTCGGGCCTCGTAGGCGTCGATCTCGGTGCCGTGCCGGAGGGTGAGTCCAATGTCGTCCAAGCCCTCGAGCAGCCGCCAACGGCTGAAGTCGTCCAGCGGGAAAGACCAGCTGGCATCCCCGGCCCGGAGCTGGCGGGCGGTCAGGTCGACAGTCACCGGAGTGGTCGGATCCGCCTCGATCAGATCCCACAACTCCTCGACGGCCTTCAATTCCAACTCGACCGGCAACAGGCCTTCCTTGAGGGCGTTGCCGCGGAAGATGTCGCCGAAGCGCGGCGCCACCACCGCGCGGAAACCCCAGTCCCGGAGTGCCCAGACGGCGTGCTCCCGGGAGGAGCCGGTGCCGAACTCCGGGCCGGCGACGAGGATAGACGCCCCGGAATAGCTTTCATCGTTGAGCACGAATGCGCGATCTTCCCGCCAGGCGCTGAACAAGCCGTCGGCGAAGCCCGTCCGGGTCACCCGCTTGAGGTACACGGCCGGGATGATCTGATCGGTGTCCACGTTGGACCGGCGCAGCGGCACGGCGGTGCCGGTGTGGGTGGTGAACTTGTCCATCCTCGGTCCCTTCTACAGGTCGGCGGGGGCGGCCAGCCGGCCGACCACGGCGGTGGCGGCGGCGACCGGCGGGGAGACCAGGTGGGTACGCCCACCCCGGCCCTGACGGCCCTCGAAGTTGCGGTTCGAGGTGGAGGCGGAGCGCTCGCCCGGCTTCAGCGTGTCGGGGTTCATCCCCAGACACATGGAGCAGCCAGCGAACCGCCACTCGGCCCCGGCGTCCGCGAAGACCTTGTCCAGCCCCTCGGCCTCGGCGGCCTCCCGTACGGCGGCGGAACCGGGCACCACGAGCATCCGGACCCCGTCGGCGACCTTGTGGCCGCGCAGCACGTCGGCGGCGGCCCGCAGGTCCTCCAGGCGACCGTTGGTGCAGGAGCCCACGAAGACCACGTCGATGGGCAGCTCCCGCAGTGGGGTGCCCGGGCGCAGGTCCATGTACTCCAGGGCGCGGCGCGCGGCGGCGCGCTCCGAGTCGGTGGTGAACTCCTCCGGGTCCGGCACCGGCGCACTCAGCGGCGCACCCTGCCCCGGGTTGGTGCCCCAGGTGACGAACGGCGTGATCCGGCTGGCGTCCAGGGTCACCTCGGCGTCGAAGCGCGCGCCCTCGTCGGTGGGCAGCGTCCGCCACCACGCCAACGCCGCGTCCCAGTCCGCGCCCTGCGGCGCGTTCGGCCGACCCTTGAGGTACGCGAAGGTGGTCTCGTCCGGCGCGATCATGCCGGCCTTGGCACCCCACTCGATGGACATGTTGGCGATGGTCATCCGCCCCTCCATCGAGAGGGCCTGGATCGCCTCGCCGCGGTACTCGACGATGTGCCCGCGACCCCCGCCGGTGCCGACCTGGGTGATCAGCGCGAGCACCAGGTCCTTGGCGGTGACGCCGGGCGCGAGGCGGCCGGTGACGTTCACGGCCATCGTCTTCGGCCGGCTCTGCGGCAGCGTCTGGGTGGCCAGCACGTGCTCCACCTCGCTGGTGCCGATGCCGAAGGCGAGCGCGCCGAACGCGCCGTGGGTGGCGGTGTGCGAGTCGCCGCAGACGATCGTCATGCCCGGCTGGGTGACACCGAGCTGCGGGCCGATCACGTGCACGATGCCCTGGTTGTCGTCACCGAGCGGGTGCAGTCGCACCCCGAACTCGGCGCAGTTACGGCGCAACGTCTCGATCTGCGTACGCGACGTGGGGTCCTCGATGGTGAGCAGGTCACCACGGCGGAGGCGGAACGCCGGGTCGGCGTACCCGGTCGGGGTGTTGTGGTCCTCGGTCGCGAGGGTCAGGTCGGTACGACGCACCCGGCGCCCGGCGAGCCGTAGCCCGTCGAACGCCTGCGGGCTGGTCACCTCGTGCAGCAGGTGCAGGTCGATGAAGAGCAGGTCCGGCTCACCAGCGGCGGACCGTACGACGTGCGCGTCCCAGACCTTTTCGGCCAGGGTCCTCGGCTCAGGAGTGACTCCCACCATCTGGACATCCTAAATTCTGGGAGGTAAGTTTCGGCTTGTGGGACACAGTATGAGCGGTGTCGGCGTTCTCGACAAGGCGGTGGTCATCCTGGCCGCCTGCGTCGACGGCGCCAGCCTGGCCGAACTCGTTGATCGCACCAAGCTGCCCCGAGCCACCGCACATCGGCTGGCCCAGGCACTGGAGATACACCGGATGCTGGTGCGGGACACCCAGGGCAGGTGGCGCCCCGGGCCCCGTCTGGGCGAGTTGGCCAACGCCGCACCGGACGTTCTGCTGACCGCCGCCGAGCCGCTGCTGGCCGCGCTGCGTGACGCCACCGGTGAGAGCGCACAGCTCTACCTGCGCCGCGCCGACGAACGGATCTGCGTGGCCGCGGCAGAGCGCGCCAGCGGCCTGCGGGACACCGTGCCGGTCGGCTCGGTGCTGCCGATGACCGCCGGCTCCGCAGCCCAGATCCTGCTCGCCTGGGAGCCGCCGGAGGCGGTGATGCCGCTGCTGCCGCGCAGCAAGTTCACCGGCCGCACCCTCGCCGAGGTGCGCCGCCGTGGCTGGGCGCAGAGCGTCGCCGAGCGGGAGGCCGGCGTGGCGAGCGTCTCCGCCCCGATCCGCGACCGCACCGGCCGCGTGATCGCCTCGGTAAGCATCTCCGGCCCCATAGAGCGCCTGGGCCGCCGCCCCGGCGAACGCCACGCCATGGCAGTAGTACGAGCCGGCCAACGCCTATCCGGCCTCTAACCCCGCCCTCTGCCCCTGCCCCCGCCCAGACCCACCCCCTCCTGCGGTTGATCATGAAGTTATTGCCACCTCACCCGGCGTGTCGTGGCAATAACTACATGATCAACAGGAGCGGGTGGGGGTGAGGGTGGGAGCTGGGGGGAGGGAAAGGGAGAAGGCTCGTCTCGCAGATGCGAGACGAGCCTTCGGTTGTAGCCCCGACCGGATTCGAACCGGCGCTACCGCCTTGAGAGGGCGGCGTCCTGGGCCACTAGACGACGGGGCCAGAACTTTGGTGTTCACCGCCCTCGCGGGCGGTGCGGTTGTAGTCTAGCGGCACCGCCCATTGGCACAAGCACCGGGTACGAGCCCACGGCGGCACCCGGAGCAGACAACGAAACAGCCCGCCTCACCAGGTGAGACGGGCTGTACACAATGTAGCCCCGACCGGATTCGAACCGGCGCTACCGCCTTGAGAGGGCGGCGTCCTGGGCCACTAGACGACGGGGCCAGAACTACTTCTGCTCCCCCACCCCTGCGGGCGGAGGAGCTGCACTCTTACCGGACCACTCTCCGCCCCCGAAGGGGCGGAGTCGAACTCCGTCAGAATCCAGCGTCCGGAATTCTCGCGAATTTCGGTAGCGCTGGGGTACCAGGACTCGAACCTAGACTAACTGAACCAGAATCAGTCGGGCTGCCAATTACCCCATACCCCATTGGCCCCTTGCGGCGCCGGGAGTGAACTTTACCCTCCCGGCGCCGGCAGGCCAAATCCGATCCCCCCGAACCGCCTCTGAGCTGCGGAAACAGGGGCATCAGACGGATCAGGCGACGGGAACCACCGGGTTGGTGAGCTCGCCGATGCCCTCGATCCGCACGGTGACGGTATCCCCTTCGACAAGCGGGCTAACCCCTGCCGGAGTGCCGGTGAGAACGACGTCGCCGGGCAGCAGGGTCATCACGTGCGAGATGTACGACACGAGGCCCACCACGTCGAAGACCATGTCCTTCGTCCGGCCGAGCTGGCGTACCTCCATCTCCTCCGGATTGCGACCGACCTCACACCGGATCTCCAGGTCGGAGACGTCCAGACCGGTGGTGATCCACGGGCCGATCGGGCAGAACGAGTCGAAGCCCTTCGCCCGGGTCCACTGCCCGTCGGAACGCTGGAGGTCCCGAGCGGTGACGTCGTTGGCGCAGGTGTAGCCGAAGATGGCGCGTTCGGCGGCGGCCCGGTCGGCGCGGCGCGCACCCGGCGCCCCGATCACGACCGCCAGTTCGGCCTCGTGCTCGACCTGATTCGAGAAGATCGGCAGTCGGATGGCATCTCGGGGGCCGATCACCGAGGTGGAGGGCTTGAGGAAGAGCAGCGGCTCCTTGGGCACGTCGTTGCCGAGTTCGGCGGCATGGTCGGCGTAGTTGCGACCGACGCAGACGACCTTGCTGGGCAGGATCGGCGATAGCAGCCGAACGTCGGAGAGGGCCCAACGGGCCCCGCTGAAGGTGAGTTTGCCGAACGGGTGGCCCTCGATCTCGGCGATGGTCAGGCCCTGCGGCCCGGCCCCCGCTTCGCCTTCGACGGCACCGAACGACATTCCCTTGGCATGGGCGAAACGAGCGATACGCACCCGGCCAATCTAGCGCCGCCGACACCTCCACCGGCCAGGACCGGCCGTCGGGTGTGCGCAACCCGTCACCGCGCGGGCACCCTACCGGAGCTGGAGGTGACCGGGGCGGGCTTCCCGACTTCGTACCCGCACGGACGCAGCTCCCCCCTAGCGTCGGCTCCGGAGGTTCGTTCGTATGCCTGCATCGACACGACACCACAGAGCCCTCGCAGTGTTCGTGCACTGCCTCGGCATCCTCGCCGCCGTGCCGGCCCTGCCGGCGGTGGCCCCGGAGGCGGCGGCCGCGCCACGACCACCCGCCACCGCACCACCGGCGGCCACCAGACCACCGGCGGTCACGCCAGCACCGGGAGCGGCACCAGCACCGGCCAGCACAGCACGACCGGGAGCCACGCCACGACCGGAGGCCACGTCACGACCGGGGGCCACGACGCCCGGGGTGCCGACGGCCGCGCCGGCATGGGCCACGCAGCCACCGGTCGCGGTGGCCGCGCGGGTGAGCGTCGAGCCCACCCCGCCCTCGGCGCCACCGGCGGTGGCGCCGCCCTCCCGGGGACCGGCGTCGGCACCCCCACAACAGGTCACGGTGGCGGTAGCCCCGGAGAGCAGCCCCGCGCCGAGGTACCGGATCCAGGTGCGCAACGTGGGCAACGCGCCGGTGGACACCACCGTGCGCCAGGAGTTGCCGCCCGGCTCGTCGCCGACCGCGATCAGCGCCGGCGGCCGATCCACCCGGGCTGGCGGGTCCACCACGGAGGTGACCTGGCGGTTGAGGTTGCCGGCGCACAGCACCGCCACGCTGGGCACCGCGCTCGCCGCGACCGCACCCGGCCAACCGCTGACCGCGCCGGCGTGCGCCTTCACCAGTGACGGAGCCCGACCGTACGACTGCGGCACGGCCACCTGGAAGGCGGCGGTGGCAGCACCGGCGGCCGAGGTCACCGAGGCGCCGACCTGGCGCCGGTACCCGGTGCTGCTCGCCGGTCTGGCCGTCCTGCTGCTGATCAGCGCCGCCCTGGTGTGGGTGTGGCGACGTCGGCGTGGGCGTCGGGTGACGGCCGCCGCACTGGCCACCAGCGGTGGGCCCGACGGTGGTCGCGGGACGATCTATCCGCGCCCGGCAGCCCCGAGCCGGGCGAGGCGTCGGCGTACCCCGCCGGTCTGGTTGCTGGTGGGTGCGGCCGTGGTGGCACTGGCCGCCGTCGTCGGCACCGCCGGATGGACGGCGACCCGGCAGGTTTCGGAGATCGACACGCAGAAGCAACCCACCAGCGGCGCGTGGATGGGCACCGGGGTCACCGGGCCGGTGGGCGTGCCACTTCGCGAGTCGGCGTTCGAGTTCACCGTGTATCGGATGTCCTGCGGCGCGCCCGGCACCGCCGGAACGACCGACGGAGGCGGTGCCGCGCCGGCCAACGGTCGACGTTGCCAGGCCACCGTGGGTGTGCGCAACGTCACCGGCGACCACCAGCCCTGGCACAGTCAGCTGCAACGGGCGTACCTGCCCGGCGGGCGCTGGGTGAGCACCGACGAGCCGGCCACTCGGGCGGCCAACCTGGGTCGGGACATCTTCGCCGACCCGATGGCGGCGGGCACCCGGATGGTGCTTCCGCTGGTGTTCACCGTCGACGGACGGGACCCGCCCCAGCAGTTGGAGCTGCGCAGCGGGGTGTTCTCCGCCGGCGTGCGGGTGCACATGCCCTGACCGGTGTGCGGGCGGCGGTCGTACCCTGGGGTGCGTGACCGCCGCCCTCGCCCCCGCCGTGCTCGACGTGGCCCAGTGGCAGACCCGCCGGCGGGCCCACGAGGAGCGGGTGGACGTCTGGCTGACCCCACACCTGGCCCGCCGGCGGCGCGGTGAGCGGCATCCGGTGGCCGACTTCCTCTTCACCTACTATTCGCACCGCCCGGCCCAGCTCCGTCGCTGGCACCCGGGCGCGGGGGTCGAGCTGCGCGACGCCGATCCGGCCGAGTTCGGCCGGGACTACCGCGCCACCGCCGCCGGGGTCACCCTCGACACCGATGGGGTACGCGAGCGGCGCGGCGAGTCGATCGCCTGGATCCGCTCCCTGCTGGCGGCCACCGCTGGGCGAGCGCCACACTTCGGCTGCTTCGGGATGCACGAGTGGGCGATGGTCTACCGGCAGACCCGTGACGAGCTGCGGCACAACGCCTGGCCGCTGCGGCTGACCCCGGAGCGGACCGCGGCGGTCGTCGAGGAGCGGGGTGTGCGGTGCAGCCACTTCGACGCGTTCCGGTTCTTCACACCGCCGGCCCGGCCGTTGAACCTGCTCACCCCGACCCGGGAGACGCAGCACGCACTCGAACAGCCGGGCTGCCTGCACGCCAACATGGATCTGTACAAGTGGGCGTACAAGTTGTCTCCGCTGGTCGACTCGGAGTTGGTGGCCGACGCGTTCGACCTGGCCAGGGATATCCGGACGCTGGACATGCGGGCCAGCCCATATGACCTGGCGGCGCTCGGTTATCCGCCGGTGCGGGTGGAGACGCCGGAGGGCCGCGCGGAGTACGCGGCGGCGCAGCGCGCGTTCGCCGACCGGGCCGCTGTGCTGCGCGACCGGCTGCTCGCCACCGTTCCGGCCTGAGCCGGGCCGCCGACTAGTCGCCGTCGGCGCGGCGGTCCCGCTTGCGCTGGGACTGGCGTTTCTTCTCGGCCAACCGGCGTTCCTTGGCCCCCCGGGACGGGCGGGTCGCTCGGCGGGGCGGCGGTGGAGGTGCGGCGGCCTCACGCAGCAGCGCCGTCATCCGTTCGCGGGCCGCCTCCCGATTGGCCAACTGGGCCCGGTGTTCGCTGGCGGCGATCGTCAGCACCCCGTCGACCAGGCGGTTGGCCAGCCGGGCCAACGCCCGCGATCGCAACCACTCGGGCACGGACGGCGCGTTGGCCACGTCGTAGCTCAACTCGACCCGGGAGTCCGCGGTGTTCACACCCTGCCCACCCGGCCCCGACGAGCGGGAGAAGCGCTCCCGCAGCTCCCCGGCAGGGACGACCCACCGGTCGGTCACCCGCAGTCCGTCGTCCACGCCCCGAGGCTAACCCGCGACGACCCACCAGGGGTCATCGGTGCGGAGTCTCACTCTGCGTCGGGGACTGGCTGGGCGCCGGCCCGGCGGTCTCGTCGTCGTCGCCGACCGCCGCGTACGCCGCCGCGCCGAAGAGCAGCAGCGCGATCACCCCGGCCTTCACAGCGACCCCACGGATCAGCGACCAGGCGCCTCGACGGGCGCCCGGCACCGACTTCTTGACGGTCTGGTAATCGCTCCACCCGCGTCGCGCCCGGGCATACGCCGACCCCACCGCACATCCGATGACCAGGCCCACCAGCAGGAGGACCGCGAGAAGAGGACGCTCCACCTCCGCCAGTATCCGGATCGACCGCAATATTTCCATGGCCCGATGCCGTCGCGCCGGATATCTGACAGTGGCAGGGTTCCCATCGCGCGCGCCGAGGCTGTCCGAGCAGCTCAGCCACCCTTGCCGATGATCGTGTCGGCGGTCTGCTGCACCTGGTCGATCGGGATCGCGAACCCGATGCCGATCGAGCCATTCCCGTCGATGGTGGCGATCGCGGTGTTCACCCCGACCACCTCCCCGCGGGCGTTGACCAGTGGTCCACCCGAGTTACCGGGGTTGATGGACGCGTCGGTCTGCACCGCACTGTGCCGGTTGTCGCCCAGCCGTACCTGGCGGTCCAACGCGCTGACGATGCCCGCGGTGACGGTGCCGGCCAGACCGAGCGGCGAGCCCACCGCGAGCACCGGCTCACCGACCCGGGTCGCGCCCGGCTTGGCCAGTGGCAACGGGGTGAGACCCGCCGCTGCCGGCACCTTCAACACCGCCAGGTCGCTGCGCGGCTCGCGTCCGACCACCTCGGCGGCGAACCGGCGACCGTCGGGCAGCTCGACGGTCACCGGCCCGCCGCCCGCCTTGGCCAGGATGTGATCGTTGGTGATCAGATGCTGCTGGTCGTCCACGGCAAAGCCCGAGCCGGTCGCGGACCCGCCGTTCGCACCGCCGGCCAGCACCGACACCACCCCGGGTACGGTCCGCTCAGCCGCGGTGACCAACTCGGCCGGCACCGGTGCGGCGGACGCCGCAGCCGGGCCCGGAGCGCCGTCCCGGGCGGCCACCACACCACCGGCGACGGCGCCGGAGAGGGCGGAGACCGCCACCACGGCCAGCGCGGCGAGCAGCCGTCGAGGCCGTCGCCCGCCCGGGTCTCGCTCGGGCGCGTCCCACCACCCGCGCCCGTCCGGGTCGAGTTCGGGTGAGATGAACCAGGGACCACGCGGTTCGCCCAGTCCGGTCTGCACTGCCATTCGTACTCCTCACTGTCGACGTCGGTTGTGCGCGGTGGTCAGGGCAGCCGGGAGAACCAGCGCATCGAGCCGACGGCGGCACCCATCGCGAACACCAGTCCGAGACCGATGAACCGAGCCGAAACGTCCTGCCGCTCGGTGCGGTAGCCGACCGAGCTGCCGATGTCGTCGTAGACGGCCCGCAGTTCGTCGGTGGTGCTGGCCTCGTGGAACATCCCGCCGGTCTCCTCGGCGACCGCCTTGAGGGTCTGCCCGTCGACCGGCACCTGGATGGGCCGTCCACCCCGGTCCACGAACCCGGACGGGGTGCCGAAGGAGATGGCGTGCACCGGCACCTCCGCCGTCACCGCCTCCGCCGCCGCCTCCATCGGATCCATTCCGGAGGTGTTGGCGCCGTCGGAGAGCAGGATGATCCGGGCCGGTGGTGTCTCCTTCGCGGCCGCACTGTCGAGGCTCTTGACCGCGCCGAGAGATGTGTTGATCGCCTCGCCGATCGCCGTGCCCTGCACGCCGGTGATTCCCTCGGCGAGTCGGCCGATCCCCTCGTCGAGGGCGTCCCGGTCGGTGCCCGGCGGCACCAGCACGGCCGCGCTTCCGGCGAACGCGACGAGGCCCACGTTGAACTCGTCGGGCAGGCCCTCGACGAAGCGCCGGGCCGCATCCTTCGCCGCGGCCAACCGGTCCGGCTCGACGTCGGTGGCGAGCATCGACGTGGACACGTCCACCGCCACCATCACCGTGGCACGTTCCCGGGGCACCCGGACTTCTGCGCTGGGGCGGGCGAAGCCGACCACGAGAAGCGCCAGCATGGCCAGGAAGAGCCCGGCCGGTACGTGTCGTCGCCAGGCGGGCCGCTCCGGCGCCACCCGGTCCAGCAGCCGCAGGTTGGTGAAGCGGACGGCGTACCGGCTGCGTCCCCGCTGCATCACCAGGTACGCGACGACCAGGGCGAGCACGCCGAGCAGCAACCAGAGCCGCAGCGGCGACTGCCAGATCACGCGGCACCTCCCCGTGGCCGGCCGGCCGGCGCGGCCGCCAGCCGACGCTGTGCGTGTACGTGCCGAACGATGTCCGCGCTCCAGTCCCGATCGGTGCGCAGGGCCAGGTGGGCGGCCCCACTGCGGCGCAACGCCTCGTGGACCTGCTCGCGCTGGGCGGAGGCGGCCTCGGCGTACCGCTCGCGAAGCCGGCGGTCCGATGTGCACACTTCGCGGCGGCGGCCGGTCTCCGGGTCGACGAGCGTGATCAGGCCGACGTCCGGTAGCTCCAGCTCACGCGGATCGGTCACCTCGATCGCCAGCACCTGGTGCCGGGCGGCCAGCCGACGCAAGGTCCGCTCCCAGGGCACCGGCTGGCCGGGGTCGTCGGGCAGGCCGTCGAAGAAGTCGGAGACCACCACGACCAACCCGCGTCGGTTGGCGATCCGGTGCAACGCGTCGAGCCCGTCCGTCAGGTCGGGCGACTCGGCCGCCGCCCCGGCCGCCCACCCCGGCCGGCCGGCGGTCGGGTCCGGGCGGGGGGCGGCGAGCAGCGCGCGGAGCAGGGCAAGCAGATGGGTACGCCCGCTGCGGGCCGGGAATCGGCGTACCCCGTCGGCACGCAGCACCTGGGCGCCGAGGCGGTTGCCGACGCCCGCGGTCAGGAAGCCCACCGCCGCGACCGCGGCCACCGCCAGTTCCCGCTTGTCCAGTTCGGCGGTGCCGAACTCCATGCTGGCGCTGCCGTCGACCAGCAGCCAGGTGGTCAGTTCCCGGTCGGCGTCGACCTGACGGACGTGTGGCACGGCGGTGCGGGCCGTCACCGCCCAGTCCATCCGACGGACCTCGTCCTCGCCCGGCCGGTATTCGCGGCTGCCGGCCGGTTCACTGCCCGGGCCGGGCAGCAGGCCGCGGTACTGGCCGTGCAGCAGGCCGTTCAGTCGACGCGTGACGGTCAACTCCAGACGGCGCAACCGCTGGTCGGGGGCCAGCTCGGCCAGGCCGGGATCAGCCGGCGCAGCGGTCGGCGCGACGTTCGCGCGTCTCATGCCGCCGCCAGATCCGGGGCCTGCTGTGGGTGCCCGGCCGCCAGCCGGGGCGGCGGCACCGCCTCGACCAGCCGCCGCACCACGCTCTCGGCCGACACACCGTCGGCCACGGCGTCGAACGAGAGCACCAGCCGGTGGGCGAGGACGTCGACGGCCAACTCCCGGACGTCCTCGGGCAGCACGTACTCCCGCCCGTGCAGCAGAGCCTGAGCCCGGGCAGCCGCGACGAGGCCCAGGGTGGCCCGTGGGCTGGCACCGTACGCCAGCAGCGGGGCGATCTCCGGCAGCCCGAACCGGCCCGGGTCCCGGGTGGCGAGAATCAGCCGCACCACGTACTCGGCCAACGCGTGGTGGACGAAGACCCTCTCGGCCTGGGCCTGGAGGTCCCGCAGCCGTTGCGCGTCGAGCACCTGGCGCGGGCTCGGCCGGTCGGTGCTCATCCGATAGAGGATGGCCAGTTCGTCGGCGTCGCTGGGGTAGTCGACCACCACCTTCATCAGGAACCGGTCGCGCTGCGCCTCCGGAAGCTGGTAGACGCCCTCGGACTCGATCGGGTTCTGGGTGGCCAGCACCAGGAACGGCTCCGGGACCGGCCAGCTGCGCCCGCCGATGGAGACCTGCCGTTCGGCCATCGCCTCCAGCAGCGCGGACTGCACCTTGGCCGGAGCACGGTTGATCTCGTCGGCCAGCACCAGGTTGGCCATGATCGGGCCCAGTTCGATGTCGAAGGTCTCCTTGGAGGCCCGATAGATCCGGGTGCCGACGATGTCGCTGGGGACCAGGTCCGGGGTGAACTGGATCCGGGTGAAGGTGCCGCCGACCACGGTGGCGAGGGTCTGCGCAGCGAGGGTCTTGGCCACCCCGGGCACGCCCTCCAGGAGGCAGTGCCCGTTGGCGATCAGTGCGGTGAGCAGGCGTTGGACGAGCCGATCCTGCCCGACGATCACGCGTTTGACCTCGAAGAGGGTCTGTTCCAGCTCGACGCCGGTCGGCTCGGGATCGACCGAGGTGGGCATGCTGGCCAGGGTGTCCGAGATGTCCGTCACGGTGCTTGCTTCCCGGGCGGAGGGCCTGGCAAACGTCGGATTGTGCGGCCCGGACAGGCCCGGAGCAGCCCGAATGGGGATGAGCCGCACGGAAGGGTGACGATTGGCACGGGCCGGTCCAAGAAGAGCCGGACCGCTCACAGGGGACCACGAAGAGGACGAGCGGCGCGAGCGACGGGCTTGCGGGGTGCGGTCAGAGGGCCGGCGCGTGCCGGGCGGACAGCATCCGGCCCCCATGCACGAGGCGCGGGGGCCGGACGTCGGGTCGGTCAGGCGGTGTGGACGACCAGGTGGAAGCCCAGGTCGGTCGGGCTACCAGCCGAGTTACGGGTCTGCACGAAGACCCCGTTCGGCGTGAGGAGCCGGGGCGCGACCGCAATCTCGCCAGACGGCGGGATGCAGCAGGCGTCATGCCGGCCGATGGTCGCCACGATGACAGCGGACGTGACGGTGAAACCGTACTGGACCTCGTACTGACCGGTGCCGTACTTGATCACGGTGCCGGCGCCGCGCGCCTTGGTGCCGTTGGAGTTGACGACAGTGATGCTGACGGAGGCCGCCATCGTGCTGACGCCACCCGCCTTCAACGCGGCCTTCGCCGAGCGTACGGACTCGGCGGTGACCGGCGGCTGACTGTTCGTGCCACGGTCCGTCGGCTTGACGGCCGCCTGCGGCGCCTTCGCCGACGGCTGGGCGACGGCGATCCCCCCACCAGCCAGGGTGAGCGCCAGGACAGCGAACGTGACCGCTGTCGCCTTGCGTCGGAAGGATGTTTCCATGACAGGTCCCCCTTGTGTGACCGTGCGAATTCGGCCGACCCGCAGGGCGGGACGGATGACTGCCGATAAATAGGCCGACGACGACAGCAGGGCGAGGTAAAGCGCACTTACCGACATTCGGCGAGGGTGATTCCTCGGTGATTCACATCCCCTCTGAGCTGGCATTACTACTCAGAGTTGTGTCGTTTGAGCCAGATGGAACCTAGCACCAGAAAAAGCCGGACGTCAATAGTTGATCTCGCTTTACCGAACTGTCAATCAGCCGCCAGATAATTGCGAAACGTGAAGGCACTGCCATTCATGAAAGGGATTGGCGCACCCACTAGGATCACCGTCATGATCGTCGGCGCTCCGTCCACGCCCACGCCCGCTCCGAGGCGACACCACGCCGCCCGGCTGGGCACAGTGCTCTGCTGGCTGACGGTCGTACCGACCGCCCTCTGGGCCGCCGTCCGCCTGGCCGGTCTGGACCGGGGGCCGCTGGTGCAGGCGCTCGCCTTCACGCCGTACGTCGCCGGCTTCAGCGTGCTCACCCTGGCTCTCGCGCTCGCCCTGCGGCGCTGGTGGCCGGCGGCGGTCGCGGCCCTGGCGGCGGTGGCACTGGTCGGCGTCGTCGCCCCCCGGGCGCTGGCCGCGCCGCAGCCGGCGGCTGCCGGACCCACCGTGCGGCTGCTCACCGCCAACCTGCTCGCCGGATCCGGCGACGCGGGGACGCTTGTCGAGCTGGTCCGGCGGCACGAGGTGGACGTGCTCACCGTGCAGGAGTTCACGCCGGAGGCGCAGGCCGCCCTGGATCAGCTCGGCCTCGACCGTCTACTGCCCTACCGGCAGCTCAATCCGGAGATCGGCACACCCGGCTCCGGGCTCTACTCGCGGTGGCCGGTCACCGACGTCGGCCTTCGGCGCAACCTCAACGGCTGGGGCTTCACCCAGGCGTACGGCACCGTAGCCGTCCCTGGCGCACCCCCGGTTCGCGTCGAGTCGGCCCATCCCTCGGCACCGTACGCGCTGGACCAGGTCCGCCCATGGCGTGCCGACCTGAACGCCCAACCTCCGGCCACCCCGGACGGTGGCCTGCAGATCCTTGCCGGGGACTTCAACGCCACCCTCGACCACAGCCCGCTGCGGGCCCTGCTGCGCAGTGGTTACGTCGACGCCGCCGACGCCGCAGGGATGGGCCTGACCGGAACGTGGGGGCCCTACGACGGTGACCTCATCCCACCGGTGACCATCGACCACGTGCTGGTCGACCGGCGCATAGCGGTCCGCTCGGTGCGGGTGCTCGCCCTGCCCGGCAGCGACCACCGCCCCGTCCTAGCCACCCTGACCCTCCCAACCCCCTAACCCGCCCGCACTCCCTCGCCCTCCCCGCCCCCGCCCCCGCCCCGCGATCTTGCACTTACTGTCCTGCCACACAGGGTCAAAAGCCTCGTAGTGACGACCCAAAGCGCAAGACCGTGGGGCGGGGTGGGGTGGGTTAGACGGAGGTGGGGGCCAGTCCGTAGGTGAGGGCGTCGATCAGGGCGTGCCAGCTGGCCTCGACCACGTTGGGGTGTACCCCTACCGTGGTCCAGTCTCGGCCGGTGCCGTCGGCCGTTTCCAGCAGTACCCGGGTCACCGCGCCGGTGCCGTGGCTGCCTTCGAGGATGCGCACCTTGTAGTCGGCCAGCTCGAAAGCTCGCAGCTGTGGGTAGTGCCGGGCCAACCCCACCCGCAGCGCCTCGTCGAGGGCGTTGACCGGACCGTTGCCCTCGGCGGTGGCGATCACCCGCTCACCGCGTACCCGGATCTTGACGGTTGCCTCGGAGACCACCGCACCGTCCTCGCGGTGCTCGACCAACACGCGGTACGACTCCAGAGTGAACGGTCGGGCCGGGCTGCCCTCTGGCAACTCGGAGCGGACCAGCAGCTCGAAGGAGGCGTCCGCGGCCTCGAAGGACCAGCCACCCGCCTCCAGCTCCTTGACCCGCTTGGTGACCCGGGTCAGGGCCTCCGGGCTGCCGGCCAGGTCCAGACCGAGCTCGCGACTCTTGAGCTCGACGCTGGCCCGGCCGGCCATCTCGGTGATGAGGATCCGCATGTCGTTGCCCACCACCGACGGGTCCACGTGGTTGTAGAGCAACGGGTCGACCTTGATCGCGCTCGCATGCAGCCCCGCCTTGTGGGCGAAGGCGGCAGCCCCGACGTACGCCTGGTGGGTGTCGGGGGCGATGTTGGCGATCTCGGCGATGGCGTGCGAGACCCGCACCATCTGTGCCAGGCAGCCCTCCGGTAGGACCGGCATACCCAGCTTGAGTTGGAGGTTGGCGACGACCGCGAAGATGTCGGCGTTGCCCGGACGTTCGCCGTACCCGTTGGCGGTGCCCTGGACGTGGCGGACTCCCGCCTCGACGGCGGCGATCGTGTTGGCCACCGCGCAGGCGGTGTCGTTCTGCGCGTGCATGCCGAGCAGCCCGGCGTCGATTCCCAACTTGTCGGTCAGATCGGCGATGGCAGCGGTCACCTGGGACGGCAGCATCCCGCCGTTGGTGTCGCAGAGCACCATCCGCTCGGCGCCGGCAGCCAACGCGGTCTGCACCACGGCCGCACCGTACGCGGGGTCGTGCCGGTAGCCGTCGAAGAAGTGTTCGCCGTCGACGAAGACCCGTCGACCCGCACGGACGAGATGGCTGACGGTGTCGTGGATCATCGCCAGGTTCTCCGCGCCGGTGGTGCGCAGCGCACGCTCGACATGCCGGCTGTCGGCCTTGGCGACCAGCGCCACCGCCGGGGTCTGCGCGTCCAGCAGGGCGCGCACCTGTGGGTCGTCGGCGACCGCGACACCGGCCTTGCGGGTGGCACCGAACGCGACCAGTACGGCGTGCCGCAGGTCCAGTTCGGTGCGCGCCCGGCGGAAGAACTCGGTGTCCTTGGGCACCGCGCCGGGCCAGCCGCCCTCGATGAAACCGACGCCGAACTCGTCGAGCAGCCGGGCCACCGCCAGTTTGTCGATCACCGAGTAGGTGAGCCCCTCGCGCTGGGCGCCGTCGCGCAACGTCGTGTCGTAGACCTGGAACGTCATCAGGATCCTTTCTCGGAGCAACAAAAAGACCCCCCGCGGATGCGGGAGGTCTGCGCGCTCGGCGGAGGGGAAGGCCGGCGCGCTAGGTCGCAATAATCAGGACGGTGCTGGTCACGTTCGCCACTCTGCCACTCCTCCCTCGAATTTGGGAGGAACAATCCACATCGCGGGAAAGTAACGCAGAGTGCTCTTGGCCCGGCTGCCGTCGACCGCCGGTCCGGAGCCGCCGCCGGTGACCGGCTTCACATGCGTCCACACCGCCGACCGGCGGAAACAGCGATGCGGCAGTATCTGGAACGGATCCAGTTAACGGCCACCGTGCCGCTCCCAAGGAGGACCTGTGCTCACTGTCGGTGACCGCTTCCCCGAGTACGAACTAACCGCCTGCGTATCGCTGGACGCCAACAAGGCGTTCGAGACGATCAACCACAAGTCCCACGAGGGCAAGTGGCGGGTGGTCTTCTTCTGGCCGAAGGACTTCACGTTCATCTGCCCGACCGAGATCGCCGAGTTCGGACGGCTCAACGGCGAGTTCGCCGACCGGGACGCACAGGTCCTCGGGGCGTCCGTGGACAACGAGTTCGTCCACTACGCGTGGCGCAAGGATCACCCGGACCTTCGCGAACTGCCGTTCCCGATGCTCAGCGACATCAAGCGCGAGCTCTCCGCCGCCTGCGGCGTGCTCGGCGAGGACGGCGTGGCCCAGCGGGCGACCTTCATCGTCGACCCGAACAACGAGATCCAGTTCGCCATGGTCACCGCCGGCTCGGTCGGCCGCAACGTCTCCGAGGTCCTGCGGGTGCTCGACGCGCTGCAGACCGACGAGCTGTGCCCGTGCAACTGGAACAAGGGCGGCGAGACCCTCGACGCCAACGCGCTCCTCGCCAGCGCCGGGGTCTGATCATGGGTCTGGACGCGATCAAGGCGGCCCTGCCGGAGTACGCCAAGGACATCAAGCTCAACCTGGGCTCCACGGTCGGCACGTCGACGCTGACGCCGGTGCAGACCTGGGGCACCGCGTTGGCCTGCGCGGTGGCGGCCCGCAACCCGCTGGTGCTGCGGGAGATCGCGGCCGAGGCGCTCGGGCACCTCGGGCCGGAGGGCGTCGAGGCGGCCAAGGGCGCCGCGGCGATCATGGCGATGAACAACATCTACTACCGGGCCAAGCACCTCATCGGCGACGAGCAGTACGCCTCGATGCCGGCCCGGCTGCGGATGCAGATCATCGCGAAGCCCGGTGTGGACAAGGGCGACTTCGAGCTCTGGTGCCTCGCCGTGTCGGCCATCACCGGCTGCGGGGTGTGCCTGGAGTCGCACGAGAAGACGCTGCGCGGCAGCGGCTTCACCCGGGAGCAGCTGCACGAGGCCCTGCGGATCTCCGCCGTGGTGCACGCCGCGGCGGTCACCCTGGACGCCGAGGCCGCACTGGCCTGAGCACGTACGCCCCGACGGGCCGATGCCGCACCTCGCGGCGTCGGCCCGTCGCCGCACCCGCGGCTCCAGCCACCTCGCCGCACCGCGGCTCTAGTCCCTCCGCCGCACCGCGGCTCTAGCCACCTCGCCGCACCGCGGCCTCGACCTCTCGCCGTTTCCGGCCCCCGAGAGCCGGGTAGCTCCTGCGGGGACGCACCCACCTACGCCGAGACGATCGGCGACAGTCAGGAGTGAACGGCATGGACAGGATCGATCCGCACGCCACCCACGCCGGGCCGGACCCGCTGCGTGGCGGTGACCAGGGCACCGTGCCCGGCGGTGCGCCGGCCGGCACATTCGACCCCTGGCGCTACCGGGATCAGGCCGGCGTCGCCGATGCCGACCTGGTCGGCTACAAGGTCGAGGCAACTGACGGTGGCATTGGCAAGATCGACAGCGCCAGCCACGAGGTGGACGGCAGTTACCTGGTGGTGGACACCGGCACCTGGATCTTCGGCAAGAAGGTGCTGCTGCCGGCCGGCACCGTCAACCAGGTCGACCACGACCAGCGCGTTGTTTCCATCGACCGGACCCGGGACCAGATCAAGGCCGCCCCGGAGTACGACGAGACCAGCCACAGCGATCCGAGCTACCGGGATCAGTTGGGTGGCTACTACGACGAGACGTACGGGGCGCTCCCGCCGGGGACGGCACGGTAACTGTTCGACCCGACGGCCGGTGGGGTGCGACCCCGCCGGCCGTTACGGTGTGAGCGTGGACGACATCGACGACAACCGCCAGATCTCGCTGCCCGCCACCTTCAACTTCCGCGACGTCGGCGGCTATCGCGGCCACGACGACCGACCCGTACGCCGGGGCCGGCTCTACCGTTCCGACTCGCTGCACCGCCTCACCGAACAGGACCGGGACGCGTTCGCCGCGATCGGGATCCGCACCGTCATCGACCTGCGCCGCCCCTCCGAGGTGGAGCGGGACGGCCGGGTGCCGGCCTACCAGGGGCTGACCTACCGGAACATCCACCCGGAGCACGACGACTGGACGGGTACGCCGCACGAGGAGGGCGCAAGCCTGGCCCGCTACCTCGCGGACCGTTACGCCGACCTGGCACAGACCGGCACCGCAGGGCTGGCCGAGGCGGTCGGGCTGATCGCCGACTCTGCCAACGCCCCGGTGGTGGTGCACTGCGTCGCCGGGAAGGACCGCACCGGCATCGTCTGCGCGCTGACCCTCGCCGTGCTCGGCGTCGACGACGCGGACGTCACCGCGGACTACGCGCTCAGCAGCGAGGCGTCGGCCCGCTACAGCGCCTGGCTGGCCGCCACCGCCCCGAACGGCGCGGACGTGCCGGCACCGTTCCTGGCCTCACCCGCCGAGGCGATGCAGATCTTCCTCGACGAGCTGCGCGAGGGGCACGG
The DNA here is from genome assembly GCF_016907275.1 of Micromonospora luteifusca. Lineage (NCBI taxonomy): Bacteria > Bacillati > Actinomycetota > Actinomycetes > Micromonosporales > Micromonosporaceae > Micromonospora > Micromonospora luteifusca. Next base: position 4,505,657 of record NZ_JAFBBP010000001.1, on the reverse strand, counting down.
CTCCGTCGAGGCGTACCTGCGGCACGCCGGGGTGACCGACGAGCAGCTCGCCGCCCTCCGCGAACACCTGCTCGACGACCCCACCGAGGCGTAGACCGTCGAGGTCCAGGCCGACCGCTCCGGCCCCCGCCGTTGCGGCCCAGGCCGACCGCGCCGGCCCGTCTGTTGGACGGGCCGGCGCAGCGACGCAGGTCAGAGGACCCGCTGCACCCAGCCGTACGTGTCGGCCGCCTTGCCACGCTGGATGTCCACCAACTGCTGACGCAGAGCCATGGTGACCCTGCCAGGCTCGCCGCCGCCGATCAGGAACTCGCCGTCCGGGAAGCGGACCCCACCGATCGGGGTGACCACCGCGGCGGTGCCGCAGGCGAACACCTCCCGGAGGCGACCGCTGGCAGCGTCCGCCTGCCAGTCGGCGAAGCTGACCGGTCGCTCCTCGACCTGATGCCCGGCAACCTCGGCCAGCGTGAGGATGGCGTCGCGGGTGATGCCCGGCAGGATCGTGCCGGTCAGCGGCGGGGTGACCACCGTGTCGTCGTCGTAGACGAAGAAGACGTTCATGCCGCCCAACTCGTCGACGAACCGGCGCTCCACCGCGTCCAGGAAGACGACCTGGTCGCAGCCCGCCTCGATCGCCTCGGCCTGAGCCGCCAGCGACGCCGCGTAGTTGCCGCCGCACTTGGCCGCGCCGGTGCCGCCGGGCGCGGCCCGGGTGTAGTCCGGGGAGACCCAGACGGTGACCGGCTTGACCCCACCGGTGAAGTACGAACCGGCCGGTGAGGCGATCACCAGGTAGAGGTACTCGTTGGCCGGGCGGACGCCGAGGAAGACCTCGCTGGCGAACATGAACGGCCGCAGGTAGAGGCTGCCGTCCTCGCCGGTGGGGATCCAGTCCTGGTCGATCTCGATGAGCTTGTGCAGCGAGTCGACGAACACCTCGGGCGGCAACGCTGGCATCGCCATCCGCTGTGCCGACGTGACGAACCGGGCGGCGTTGGCGTCCGGCCGGAACATCGTCACACCACCGTCGGCCGTCCGGTACGCCTTCAACCCCTCGAAGATCTCCTGCGCGTAGTGCAGCACCGCGCTGGCCGGGTCCATCGGGATCGGGCCCCGCGCCTCCACCCGGGCGTCGTACCAACCCTTGCCCTCGGCATAACGAACGGTGACCATGTGGTCGGTGAAGACGCGGCCGAACCCGGGGTTGGCCAGCAGGGCGGCCCGGTCGGCGGCGGATACCGGCGCGGGATTCGGACGGATCTCGAAGTCGAGCATGTCACCACCGCTCATCGCGCTGACCTCCCTGCGGGACAACGGCATGCGGGACCGCACACCGAATTGGCTGTGCCAGAAAACTTACCCCGAACGTTCGTTCAGCGGGTAGCGCCGCTCGGGCAGGACCGGATGCCCGGCCAGGCCGCTGCCGGGGTGATCAGGCTACGGCGTGGGCGGCGAGCCGGTCGCCGACCTCTTCGGTCCGCAGCGTCACGCCGGGAACCCGGCTGGCCAGCTCGGCGGCGACCGCCGCGTTGACCCGGGCCGCGGACTCCGGGTGCCCGAGCTGCTCCAACAGCAGCGCGGCGGAGAGCACCGCGGCGACCGGGTCGGCGATGCCCTGCCCGGCGATGTCGGGCGCCGAGCCGTGTACCGGCTCGAACATCGAGGGGTACGCCCCCTCGGGGTTGATGCAGCCACTGGCGGCCAGCCCGATCCCGCCGGTGACGGCGGCGGCGATGTCGGTGAGGATGTCGCCGAAGAGGTTGTCGGTGACCACCACGTCGTAGCGCTGCGGCTGGGTGACCAGGAACATGGCGGCCGCGTCGACGTGCTGGTACTCGGTGGCGATGTCCGGGTGCTCGGCGGCGACCGCGTCGAAGGTGCGCGCCCAGAGCGACCCGGCGTGGGTGAGCACGTTGGTCTTGTGCACCAGGGTGACCTTGCGCCGTTCCCGGCGGTCGGCGCGGGCGAACGCGTCGCGGATGACGCGTTCCACGCCGTGCCGGGTGTTCAGGCTCTCCTCCGTGGCGACCTCGGCGGGGGTGTCACGGTGCAGCGAGCCACCGGCCCCGGCGTAGAGCCCCTCGGTGCCCTCGCGCACCACCACGAGGTCGACCTCCCCCGGCTTCACGTTGCCGAGCGGGCCGGCGACCCCGGGCCAGAGCCGGGACGGGCGCAGGTTGACGTACTGGTCGAAGGCGAACCGCAGCTTGAGCAGCAGCCCCCGCTCCAGCACACCGGGCGGGACCGTGGGGTCACCGACCGCGCCGAGCAGGATGGCGTCGTGCCCGGCCAACTCGGCCAGCACCGAGTCGGGCAGGACCTCTCCGGTACGGTGCCAACGGGCCGCGCCGAGGTCGTACTCGGTGGCCTGCACGTTCGGTAGCACCGCGTCGAGGACCTTGCGGGCCTGCGCGACCACCTCGGGCCCGATGCCGTCCCCGGCCACCACCGCGATCCGCGCCACGACCGCACTCCTCTGCTCAACCGTTTCCGTCCGGGCAACGGTACGTCTCCGTCCCGCCTCCCGGTACGCGACGTCCACAATTTGGGACGCGAAGATGCACAGCAGCCTCTCAGCTGGAACTCATGAGGCGGTCATCTCCGCTGCCTACGGTGGTAGTCGGCGGGTCACGGCGGCCTGCGGACGACCGGTCGCGACGACGCGGCGCCGAGTGCGAGGGGGCAGATGCCATGCGCATCGACGAGCAGCCGCGGACCCGCTGGCCGGAACCGTCGGCGTTCCGCAACCGCCGGCCGGACCTTCGACTCGGCAGCCGCAGGCACCGGATCGACCCGGCCGGCGCCACCGAAGGCAGGATCGCGGTGCGGCACACCGTACGCACCGCGACCGCCGAATACACCCTGCTCCTCAACGCCCCCGAGTGGCTCGGCCGCCGGGGCGTGGGCGAGGCTCTGCGGGACAGCGTCGCGGAACTGCGCGCCATCGATCTCACCTACGGCCCCAACCGTCCGGAGAGCCTGGTCTCCCGGCTGCGTCGGGGTGAGATCAGCCCCGACTCGTACCCACCGCTCGCCGATCTGGTGGACCGCTGCGCGGCGATGCGCGCGGCCACCGACGGGTGGTTCGACGCCTGGGCGGTGCCCGGCGGCTTCGACCCGGGCGGTCTGCTCGGCGGCTGGGCGGTGGAACGCGCCGCCGAGAGGCTTCGTGCCGCCGGCATCCACGACTACGCCGTACTCACCGGCGCTGACCTCGTTGTCCGCGGCCGCGCGCCGCACGGTGGGCCCTGGCGCGTCGCGGTGCACCACCCGACCGCGCCCGAGCGCGCGCCGCTGGTGCTGGAGATGACCGCGGGCGCGGTCGGCACCTCCGGGGTGAGCGGGCGGCAGGGGCACGTGGTGGACCCGCACACCGGCGAGCCGGCCAACCAACTCGTCGCCGCGACCGTCGTGGGCCCCGACCTGACGATCGCCGACGCCTACGCCACCGCGCTCTACGCCGCCGGCACCACAGGCCTGGCCTGGTTCCGGGGCAACTCCGACTATCGCGCGCTCTTCGCACACCGGCGCTAGGCGGGACGTCGCCGCGGCTGGGCCGCCGCACCGCCGTGCTCCGGCCGGGCTTCGCCTCTGGTGGCCCCTGGGTCAGCTGATCGGCATGCGATCGGCCCCCACGCTCTCGGCAACGACCGTGGGGGCCGGTCAGCGACGAGTGCGCGTGGCTCGCACAATCGAGGGGTGCGGACCGGTCGGGCCGGACGTCGACCGCGCCACCCGAAGACGGGCCGGCGCCTCGAACTCGGCCAGTGACCGCAGTGCGTACGCTAGCGAATCGACGCAACTCTACGCAAGAGTCTCTACAGCGGACCGTCGTGAACGGAGGCTGCGGAGATCGACGGTTGACCGGCGGCGAGGCAGTTTCGACATGGTGAACGGCGGATGGCACGCTATCCGCCGTGAGTTTCGATCTGAGCGTGTGGGCCCTGGAGGACGGGGCGACGCCCGAGGACGTACGGACAGCGGTCGACGGTTGCCGGCAGGGGCGACACGTGGACCGTTACCCGGACCCGCGGGTGGTCAGCTTCTACCGGGCGATCACCGCCTCCTATCCGGACCGCCACCCCGGGCCGGACAGCCCGTGGGCGGTGGCACCACTGCACGCCGCCCACGACCATGTCGAGCTGAACCTGCACCCGACCTGCGCGGACCAGGTGCTACTGGACATCGAGCGGCTGGCCGGCGAGCACGGGCTGATGCTCTTCGACCCGCAGGACGGTTCGGTCTACCCGCCCCCAGCCCGACTGCCCGGCTGACCCGGCCCGGCGCGAGTTCGACCCCACCCCGGGGGTACGACAAGGGGCCCAGCGGATCGCCGGGCCCCCATGGTGCTTGCCGTTGACTACTCGTCGCGCAGGTCCGCGGCGCTGGCCGCCGTGGCGCCGATCGAGTCGGCGGCCGAGGTGAGCAGTTCGGCGCCGAGCGCCTGGTCGACGGTGAGCGTCATCAGCGTCTCGCCGCCCGCCTCACGCCGGGCCACCTGCATGGCGGCGATGTTGATGCCCGACTCGCCGAGCAGCGTCCCGACCGTGCCGACGACACCGGGCCGGTCGGCGTAGCGCAGGAAGAGCAGGATGCCCTCCGCGCCGATCTCCACGTCGAAGCCGTCCACCTCGGTGAGCTTGAGGACGTCGCGGGCACCCGAGTGGGTGACCGTGCCGGAGACACTGACCGTCCGGCCGTCCGGCAGCGCGCCACGCACCGTGACCAGACTGGGCTGCTCGGCCGTCTCGGCCAGGGCCGCCAGGGTGACCTCGACGCCACGCTCGGCGGCCAGGTGCGGGGCGTTGACGTAGGTGACCTGCTCCTCGACCACGGAGCTGAACAGCCCCTTGGTGGCGGCGAGCTTGAGCACCGACACGTCGTGGCTGACGATCTCGCCGCGTACCTCGACCGTGACGCTGGCGGCGACCCCGCCGGCGACCGCGGTGAACGCCCGGCCGAGCTTCTCCGCCAGCGGCAGCAGCGGCCGGACGTCCTCGGCGACCACGCCGCCGGCCTGCACGTTGACCGCATCCGGGACGAACTCGCCCTGCAACGCGAGCTTGACGCTCTTCGCCACGGCGAGACCGGCCTTGTCCTGCGCCTCGTGGGTGGAGGCGCCCAGGTGCGGGGTGGCCACCACGTTGTCGAAGGCGAACAGCGGCGACGAGGTGCACGGCTCCTTGCTGTACACGTCGACACCGGCACCGGCGACCCGGCCCTCGGCGATGGCGTTCGCGAGCGCCTGCTCGTCGACGAGGCCACCACGGGCGGCGTTGACGATGCGAACGCCGGGCTTGACGATCGCCAGCTCCTTCTCACCGATCAGGCCGACCGTCTCCGGCGTCTTGGGCAGGTGGATGGAGATGAAGTCGCTCTCCCGCAGCAGTTCCTCCAGCCCGACCAGGCGTACGCCGAGCTGCGCCGCACGGGCCGGCTGGATGTACGGGTCGTACGCGATCAGCCGGGTGCCGAACGCGGCGATGCGAGACGCGAAGAGCACCCCGATGCGACCGAGCCCGACCACGCCGACGGTCTTGCCCTGCACCTCGACGCCTGTGTACTTCGACCGCTTCCACTCCCCCGCCTTGAGCGCGGCACTGGCGCTCGCGGTGTTACGGGCGACCGCGAGCAACAGCGCGACGGCCTGCTCGGCGGCGGAGACGATGTTGGAGGTGGGCGCGTTGACGACCATCACGCCCCGCGCTGTGGCGGCCGGCACCTCGACGTTGTCCAGCCCGACGCCCGCCCGGGCGACCACCTTGAGTCGCGGCGCGGCGGCTACCGCCTCGGCGTCGATCTGGGTTGCGCTGCGCACGATGACGGCGTCGGCCTCGGAGAGCGCCGAGAGCAGGGCCGGACGGTCGGTGCCGTCGACGTGACGGACGTCGAAGTCGTGGGCGAGCACCTCGATGGCGGCGGGGGCGAGTTCTTCGGCGATCAGTACGACAGGATTCATCGGTCCTCGTAGAGGTCGTGTTTGCGATCGGCGCGGGCGGCCGGGCGCCGCACTGCGCCCTGCGCTGATCCGTGCCGTGGCCGTCAGGTGCCGGCTGCTGCACCTACCCGCGATCGTAGGGGCCTCGCTGGTCGGCGTGTCCCGGTCTGCGGGGTGAGGGCTCTCACATGCCCGGTCGAGCGACGGACATCGGCCGTTTACCGCACGGACACGGTCACCCGGCGCACCGCGGCGGCACAGGAGCGCGCAACGGCCAACGGCCGGCGACCCGCGCTGGGGAGAGCGCTGGGTCACCGGCCGCCGGTGGACCATCAGCCGTCCGGGACGGCTGGACAGTGCCGCAGGACGCGTCAGGCGGTCTCGGTGATCGGGCGGTCGACCCAGCTCATCATGCCGCGCAGCTTCTTGCCGGTCTCCTCGATCGGGTGCGCCGCGCCCTCGGCCTGCCACTTGGTGAAGTTGGGCCGGCCGGCCTCGTCCTCGGCGACCCACTCACGGGCGAACTCGCCGGACTGGATCTCGCCCAGGATCTTGCGCATCTCGTCCTTGACCCGGGAGTCGATGATGCGCGAGCCACGGGAGAGGTCGCCGTACTCGGCGGTGTCGGAGATGCTGTAACGCATCTTGGCGATGCCGCCCTCGTACATGAGGTCGACGATCAGCTTCAGCTCGTGCAGGCACTCGAAGTAGGCGATCTCCGGGGCGTAGCCCGCCTCGGTGAGCACCTCGAAACCGGTCTGCACCAGCGCCGAGGCGCCGCCGCAGAGCACCGCCTGCTCGCCGAAGAGGTCGGTCTCGGTCTCCTCGGTGAAGGTGGTCCTGATCGCACCGGCGCGGGTGCCACCGATCCCCTTGGCGTACGCGAGGGCGAGCGCGAGCGCGTTGCCGCTGGCGTCCTGCTCCACGGCGACGAGGCAGGGAACGCCCTTGCCGTCGGAGTACTGGCGGCGGACCAGGTGACCGGGGCCCTTCGGCGCGACCATCGCCACGTCCACCTCGGCCGGCGGCGTGATCAGGCCGTACCGGATGTTGAAGCCGTGACCGAAGAAGATCGCCTTGCCGGGCGCGAGGTGCGGGGCGATCGACTCGGTGTAGAGGGACCGCTGGGCGGTGTCCGGGGCGAGCACCATGATCACATCGGCCTCGGCGGCAGCCTGCGCCGGCGTGACCACCCGAAGGCCCTGCTCCTCGGCCTTGGGACGGCTCTTCGAGCCCTCCGGCAGACCGATCACCACGTCGACGCCGGAGTCACGCAGCGACAGCGCGTGGGCGTGGCCCTGGCTGCCGTAGCCGATCACCGCGACCTTCTTGGCCTGGATCAGGCCGAGGTCGGCATCGTCGTCGTAGTACACCTCAACGCTCATGAGAACTTCCCTTTCGGTACGACGGCCCGTTGGCCCGTCGTGGTTGGTGCGGATGGGTCGGTTCAGGCGGCCCGGAGCGCGGGACCGGCGGTGATCGAACGCGAGCCGCGCCCGATCGCCACCAACCCGGACTGGACCATTTCCTTGATGCCGAAGGACTCGAGGTCGCGTAGCAGCGCGTCGAGCTTGTCAGGGGTGCCGGTGGCCTCGATGGTCAGCGTGTCCGGTGCGACGTCGACCACCCGGGCCCGGAACAGGTTGACGGTCTCCAGCACCTGGGACCGCGCGGACCGGTCGGCGCGAACCTTCACCAGCAGCAACTCCCGGGCGACCGAGACCTGCGGGTCCAGCTCAACGATCTTGAGCACGTTGACCAGCTTGTTCAGCTGCTTGGTGACCTGCTCCAGCGGAGACGACTCCGCGTTGACCACGATGGTGATCCGGGAGACGTCCGGGTTCTCGGTCTCGCCCACGGCGAGGCTGTCGATGTTGAACCCGCGCCGGGAGAACAGGCCGGAGACCCGGGCGAGGACACCCGGCTTGTTCTCCACAAGCACGGACAGGGTGTGCATCGTCATCAGATGTCATCCTCGTCGAAGGCCGGGCGAACGCCCCGGGCGAACATGATCTCGTCGTTGCTGGTGCCGGCAGCGACCATCGGCCAGACCATCGCGTCCTTGCCGACCACGAAGTCGATCACCACCGGGGCGTCGTTGATCTCCATGGCGGCGGCGATGGTCTTGTCCACGTCGTCCGCGCTCTCGCAGCGCAGCCCGACGCAGCCGAGGGCCTCGGCGAGCTTGACGAAGTCTGGAATGCGGTGCTTGTGGGTGCCGAGCTCGGTGTTGGAGTAGCGCTCGTTGTAGAAGAGCGTCTGCCACTGTCGGACCATGCCGAGATTGCCGTTGTTGATGACGGCGATCTTGACCGGGATGCCCTCCAACGCGCAGGTGGCCAACTCCTGGTTGGTCATCTGGAAGCAGCCGTCGCCGTCCACCGCCCAGACCACCGTGTCCGGCTTGCCGACCTTGGCGCCCATCGCCGCCGGCACGGCGTAGCCCATCGTGCCGAGGCCGCCGGAATTCAACCAGGTGTACGGCTTCTCGTAGGAGATGAACTGCGACGCCCACATCTGGTGCTGGCCCACCCCGGCCACGAAGATCGCGTCCGGGCCGACGATCTCGCCCAGCCGCTTGATCACGTACTGCGGGGACAGGGTCCCGTCGACCGGCTCGTCGTAGCCCAGCGGGTAACGGTTGCGCAGATCGTTCAGCTGCGTCCACCAGTCGCCGAGGTCGGCGGTGCGCCCCGCCGACCGCTCGGTGGTGACCGCGGCGATCAGCTCGTCGATGACGTGCTTGGCGTCACCGACGATCGGCACGTCCACGTGCCGGTTCTTGCCGATCTCGGCGGGGTCGATGTCCGCGTGGACCACTGTCGCGTCCGGAGCGAACGAGTCCAGTTTGCCGGTGACCCGATCGTCGAACCGCGCGCCCAGCGCGACGATCAGGTCGGCCTTCTGCAGGCCGTAGACCGCGGCGACCGTGCCGTGCATGCCGGGCATGCCCAGGTGCTGCTGATGCGAGTCGGGGAACGCGCCGAGCGCCATCAGCGTGGTGACGACCGGGATGCCGGTCAGCTCGGCCAGCCGGCGCAGCCCGTCGGTGGCGCCGGCCTTGAGCACCCCGCCGCCGACGTAGAGCACCGGCCGTCGGGCGGCGGCCATCAGCCGCGCCGCCTCCCGGATCTGCTTGCCGTGCGGGTGCAGGGTGGGCCGGTAGCCGGGCAGGTCCAGGGTGGGCGGCCAGGCGAAGGTGGTCGGGGCCTGGAGCACGTCCTTGGGAATGTCGACCAGCACCGGGCCGGGTCGCCCGCTGCTGGCCAGGTGGAACGCCTCGGCCAGCACCCGGGGGATCTCCTCGGCGTTCTGGACGAGGAAGTTGTGCTTGGTGATCGGCAGGGTGATGCCCTGGATGTCCGCCTCCTGGAAACCGTCGGTGCCGATCAACGGGCTGGCCACCTGCCCGGTGATCGCCACCATCGCCACGGAGTCCATGTACGCGTCGGCGATCGGCGTGACCAGGTTCGTCGCGCCCGGGCCGGAGGTGGCCATGCAGACACCGACCTTGCCGGTGGCCTGCGCGTAACCGGTCGCCGCGTGCCCCGCGCCCTGCTCGTGCCGCACCAGGATGTGCCGGACCGTCGAGTCGTAGAGCGGGTCGTAGGCCGGCAGGATCGCGCCGCCCGGAATGCCGAAGACGACGTCGACGCCGAGCGCCTCGAGGGACCGCACGAGTGAGCCGGCCCCGGAGATCGGAGTCGCGGCGGTGGGCCGTACCGCCGAAACGGCCGGGGTGGCCGTGCGCGTGGCGGCCTGGTCGACGTCGACACTCGGGTCGGCGGCCGCGCGGGCCCGGCGGGCGGTGTGGGCGAGGGTCTCGGGCGTGGGTCTCGTCATGGCGGTTCTGGCCTTCGGCTGGAGTGGCTGGTGGCTAGTCAAGCGATGCGACACGGGCGGGGCCCGCCTCGCCAGGTTCCGACGGCAATAAAAACGGCCCTCGTGCAGATGCACGGGGCCAGCGCACTCTCGATGAGGGAGAGTGCGCTCAGGTAAGTACTCGCAGCGACCGGTACGACGACATGCGGCTAAGCCTGACGCATCTCACGCGATGAGTCAACTGATCCCACATGTTGGTTAACGGAGGCCGGCGCGTCGACTGGCGACGCGCCAGCCGCAGGCGGGTTGACCTGCCCGGACCCGCCCGGAGCGCGACGTGGCGCGGGCACCGGAGCGGGACGCGCACCCGGCGAGGTGGCCGCCTCCAGCATCGCCTCCAGGTGCTCGGCCGGCACCCCCCAGCCGAAGAGCGCGCCCTGGCCGAACCGGCAACCGGCGGCCACCACCGCGGCCAGCTCGGTCGGCGTGGTCACCCCCTCGGCGATCACCTCCAGCCCCAGCTGGTGGCCCAGTCGCATCACGATGTCGACCATCGGCGCGAACGCTGGACCGTCCTGACCGACCGGGCGGACCGGCTCGTGTTCGGCCACCAGACTGTGGTCGATCTTCAGAATGTCGATCGGCAGCCGGCGCAACTGCCCCAGCGAGGAGTAGCCGGCCCCGAAGTCGTCCAGCGCGATCCGGACACCGGTCAGCCGCAGCGCGGTCAACCGCCGGATCAGCTCGTCCAGGTCGGTGGCGACCGCGTGCTCGGTGACCTCCAGCACCAGCCGCTGCGGCGGCACGTGGTGGGCGCGCAGCGCCTCGGCCACCTGGACCACGTACTCCGGGGCGTGCAGCTCACGCGGGGAGACGTTGACCGACACCCAGACGTCGTGCCCGTCCGCCAGCCAACGGGAGAGCTGGTAGCAGGCCTGATGCAGCACCCAGGCGCCCAGCGGGGCGATCATGCCGCACTCCTCGGCGAGCGGGATGAACTCGTCCGGACCGACGTTGCCCAGCTCCGGATGGTGCCAGCGCAGCAGCGCCTCGGCGCCGACCGGCCGCACCGACGGCAGCGACGCCACCGGCTGGAACGCCAACCGCAGCTCGTCGCGGTCGATGGCGCCACGCAGTTCGTGCTCCACCGTCGTGCGTCGGCGCAGCAGTTGGTCGTACGCGGCGTCGTAGCGTTCGATCCGGTTCTTGCCGCGCTGTTTGGCGTAGCGCAGGGCCAGGTCGGCGTGGCGCAGCAACAGCTCCACATCCGGCTCGTCGGCCCACCCGGCCACCCCGATGCTCACCGACAGGAAGACCGGCCCCTCCGGCTCGTCGTACGGCCGGTTGAGCACCCCGAGCAACCGCTCGGCGACGCGGTCCGCCTCGGCTGGCCGGCCCTGCATGAGTACGGCGAACTCGTCGCCGCCCAGCCGGGCGGCCACGTCGCCGGGGCGCAGGTTGCCGCGCAGCCGCCGGCCCACCTCGGCCAGCACCGCGTCGCCCACGTCGTGGCCGCGCATGTCGTTGACGTTCTTGAAGCCGTCCAGGTCGAGACCGAGCAGCACGCACGGGGTGCCCGCCGCGGCGCTGTTGTGCAGTGCCCGGAGCAGCCCGCGACGGTTGGCCAACGAGGTCAGCGGGTCGGTGTGTGCCAGCTCGCGGAAGTGCGCCTCCCGCTCGGCCAGGCGGTCCGCGTACCCCCGGACGTCGCGGAGGGTGAGGTATTGCCGTGCCACCAGCGCGAAGCCCTCTACGCTGCCGGCCACGATGCCCGCCGCGGTGAACCGGCCGTCCTGGGCGAGGTGGTACATCGCCGAGGCGGCCATCGCGAGCATCGGGGCGATCGCGTACTCGCCGTCGCGACCGATGAGGTCCACCTCGACCTGCCCCGGCCGGTCGGCCCGGTGCACGGCGAGCGCGACGGTCAGCAGGCCGGTGGCGAGCATCGCCGCGCCGGTCAGCGCCATGGTCGGCCCGGCCTGACAGAGCCCGACGCTGAGACCCAGCCCACCGCAGCTCACCGCGCTGATGCCGAAGCCGAGCGCGGCGAGCCGTCCGCGCGGGGCAGCGGCCCGGAAGATGACGATCACGGCGAGCCCGGCGCCGAGAGCGGCGCTCACGGTGGCCACCAGGATCGCCGGGCAGGCCGCCGGGGTGGCGGCGCCGAGCAGCCGGGTGGGCTCGGAGAAGAGCACCCAACCGACGAACCACAGCGCGGCTGCCATGACCACGCCGTCCAGGGCCAGCCGCGAGGTTCCCGCCGCGGTGGCGGCCACCCCCGGCAGCCGGAGCAGGCCGGCCGCGAAGGCCAGACCGCTCACCGCCGTGCCGATCGCCACCGCGGTCGCCCAGCCCGTCCGCTGCCCCTGCTCGTGGGCCCAGTGGTCGTTCGCGCTGAGCACTGCGACAACCCCGACCAGCAGGATGAGCAGGGCACCCCCGGCGGCCGCCGCGAGCAGCAGGTGTGCCGGCCGACGCGGCCCCGTGCGCCGCCGGGCGACCACGGTCAGCAGCACGGCGGCCGCAACGGCGACGAGCCCGCTGAGCGCCGCGACAGCGACCATGCCCGGGGGGAGTTGCACGCTCCAAGAGTGCCGGATGCGCGCATGCCGTGGGGGGCTGGGTGTGCATCTGTTGGGACACGGCAGATACGGGGGTGGGTTGGCGCGGCTGCGGTGTCATGCTGGTACGCATGCCTGAGCTACGGTCGAGGACCTCCACACACGGTCGGACGATGGCCGGCGCCCGGGCCCTCTGGCGGGCCACCGGGATGACCGACGACGACTTCGGTAAGCCGATCGTCGCCATCGCCAACAGTTTCACCCAGTTCGTGCCTGGTCACGTACACCTCAAGGACATGGGTGGCCTGGTCGCCGACGCGGTCGCCGAGGCCGGCGGGGTGGGCCGGGAGTTCAACACCATCGCGGTCGACGACGGCATCGCGATGGGCCACGGCGGCATGCTCTACTCGCTGCCCAGCCGGGAGCTGATCGCCGACGCGGTGGAGTACATGGTCAACGCGCACTGCGCGGACGCCCTGGTCTGCATCTCCAACTGCGACAAGATCACCCCCGGGATGTTGCTGGCCGCGCTGCGCCTCAACATCCCGACCGTCTTCGTCTCCGGTGGCCCCATGGAGGCCGGCAAGACGATGGCCATCGAGGGCGTCGTGCACAGCAAGATCGACCTGATCGACGCGATGATCGCCTCCTCGAACGAGGCGGTCACCGACGAGCAGCTCGGCGAGATCGAACGATCCGCCTGCCCGACCTGCGGCTCGTGCTCCGGCATGTTCACCGCCAACTCGATGAACTGCCTCACCGAGGCGATCGGGCTGGCGCTGCCCGGCAACGGTTCGACGCTGGCCACCCACGCCGCGCGCCGGTCCCTCTTCGTCGAGGCGGGCCGCACCGTCGTGGAGATCTCCAAGCGGTGGTACGACGGCGACGACGACTCGGTGCTGCCCCGCACGGTCGCCTCCAAGGCCGCCTTCGAGAACGCGGTCGCCCTGGACGTGGCGATGGGCGGCTCCACCAACACGGTGCTGCACCTGCTCGCCGCCGCCCGCGAGGCGGAGATGGACTTCGGCGTCACCGACATCGACGCCATCTCCCGGCGGGTGCCGTGCCTGGCCAAGGTCGCACCGAACTCGCCGAACTACCACATGGAGGACGTGCACCGGGCCGGCGGCATCCCGGCGATCCTCGGCGAGCTGGACCGGGCCGGGCAGCTCAACCGCGATGTGCACGCCGTGCACTCCCCCTCGCTGGCCCAGTGGCTGACCGACTGGGACGTGCGCGGTGGTTCCCCCACCCCGACGGCGGTCGAGCTGTTCCACGCCGCCCCCGGCGGGGTGCGCACCACCGAACCGTTCTCCACCACCAACCGGTGGTCGTCGCTGGACACCGACGCGGCCGGCGGCTGCATCCGGGACCGCGAGCACGCCTACTCCGCCGACGGCGGGTTGGCCATCCTGCACGGCAACCTGGCCCCGGAAGGCTCCGTCGTGAAGACCGCCGGCGTGCCGGACGACTGCCTGACCTTCCGCGGCCCAGCGAAGGTCTACGAGTCGCAGGACGACGCGGTGACCGCGATCCTCGCGAAGCAGGTCGTCGCCGGGGACGTCGTGGTGATCCGGTACGAGGGCCCGAAGGGCGGCCCCGGTATGCAGGAGATGCTCTACCCCACCTCGTTCCTCAAGGGACGTGGGCTGGGCCGCTCCTGTGCACTGCTGACCGACGGCCGATTCTCCGGCGGCACCTCCGGGCTCTCCATCGGGCACGTCTCCCCCGAGGCGGCCTCCGGTGGTCTGATCGCCCTGGTCCGCGACGGCGACGAGATCGTCATCGACATCCCGGGTCGGTCCATCGAGCTGAACGTGCCGGCCGACGAGTTGGAGGCGCGGCGGGTGGCCGAGGAGAAGCGCGACAAGCCGTACACCCCGACGGACCGGCAGCGCCCGGTGTCGGCGGCGTTGCGCGCGTACGCCTCGATGGCCACCTCAGCCAGCGACGGCGCCTACCGCCGCGTCCCGGAGTAACCACCTGCCGGCCCGACAACCCTCAGTCCATCGGGACGTCGCGCAGGACGAGGGCTTCGGCGAGGAGGCGTACCCCGTCGTCGTCGTGTCGGTGCACGGTGCAGCCGGCGCGGGTGAAGCGCACGGTGACCACCTGCCCGGCGTGCCGGGCCGCCAGGCGTAGCAGTTCCGGCTCGGGGTTGGCGACGTCACGCGGTTTCGAACAGGGCACCGGGATCGGCGCTGTCGGGTCGGTCGGGGCTACCCCGGCGACGGCGTCGGCCAGGCACTCGACACACCAGGCGAGCGCGGCGGCCAGGCTCGGCCGGTAGGGGAAGTCGTCGGGGCGAACGGGCGCGTCCCGGGGCGCGATCTCGACCGACCAGTGCAGACCGTCGACCAGTAGCGGGTCACCGGCGTGGTGTCGCAGGTCGCACACGCTCACCACAAGGGCCAGGTCGAGGCCCAAGGCGAGCCGCACCAGCTCGGATAGCGGCGGCGCTTCGGGGGGCTCCGCCACAACGATCAGCCGGCCGGCCGGCGCACCCCTCGCCGCGCTGCGCACGTGCTCCCCAACCGGGTCAGCCCCGGCCCAGGGCAGGGTGACGTACCCGTCGCGGAGGTCTTTGCTGATCTGCTGCCCGCCGTCGGCGTCGGCCAGGTCGTCGGGCCGCGCGCCGAGGACAGCCGCCCAGGCACCGAGCCGGTAGCGGTCCGGAAGCTGGACGATGGGCTTGCCGCCCGGTTGGGTGGCGACCAGCGGAGCGATTTCGGGCGTACCGGCTTGCCAGGCCAGGTGCACCACCCAGTGCCGCAGGTCGGTGACGGTGATCAGCACGGTCTGATGCAGGCGCTGGGTGTCGCCGCAGGTGAAGCAGTGCAGCGCGGATGGACGTAGGCCAGCGCCGCAGCAGTGCGGGCAGTCGGGGTCGGCCGTGCGACCGCCGAGCCGGCAGTCGCAGGCGCGTAGCCGGCTGTGTGGTCGGCAGTCCGGGCAGGGCCGCCAGTCGACGAGTTCACCCAGCCAGGGCGGGTCGGGTGGTTCGTAGCCGCGGCTCACCGGCACCCGCACACGGCGGACGACCTGGCCGGTGGGTTGCTCCGCGAGGGTCTCCACCGGCTCGCCAGCGCGCAGAGTCGTGTGCCACCAGCGGCCGTTGCGCCAGAGGGCCTGCGCGCCGGGCAACTCGTCGCCGTGGGCCGCGTCGACGCAGTCGGCGAGCACGCGGCGTTCGAGTTGGTCGACGTCCACGGCCGGAGCGGCGGGTGGGCGCGGCGATTCGGGGCGCAGCAGCCGGGCGGGAGCGGCCAGGCCGCGCTCCGCGAGACCGGTGAGCGCCTCGGCCACGTCGGTGCGGGCCAACGCCTCGGGCAGATCCCGGCACCAGCCGGGGATGCCGGATGGCACCGGGGAGCCGGGCACCTCGTATCGGATGGCCCAGCAAAACCCCGCGACCTGCCGGCGGGCCTCGACGACCAGGTCGAGCAGCAGCAGGTCGGCCAACGCACACAGCCGGCCCAGCCGTGCGGCCGGGTCGACGGCCGGCGGGGCGGTGGATCGGCCCAGCACCAGCCGCCAGGGGGCGTGATCGGCCCGCAAGATGGCGGGGGCCTCCAGCTCGTGCCGCAGTGCTGCGGGCAGGTCGGGTCGCCACTGCCGGTCCAGCCACAGCGAAGGCACGTCAGCCTCGTCCAGAACCGCGCCGACGGTGGCGCCGAGTTTGCGTACCCGGGAGGCAAGGTCGACTACCCAGCGACCCGCCGGGTCGCGGTGGGGGTCGAGGCCACCGGGCACGACCTGGTGGGACGCGACCGCCCCGGTGTCCAGGTTGGCGACGGTGACCACGAGCTGCGCCCGCCGCCGGCCACGCCGGCCGCAGCGATAGCAGGGGTACGCGACGCTGCCCGAGCCGCGACACTGCTCGCAGCTTCGGTACGCCTCCCGGCGCGGGCCGAGCACGTCGGCGTCGGCGAGAAACCGGTCGCCGTAGGTGGTGCACCGGCACGGTTCCAGCGTGAAGGTCATCCCGTCGCAGTCTGGGCAGACGACGACGGGCGCGGTGGTCACCGACACCGCCGCGCCGCGCAGTCACCGTCGTGTTCCACCCGCCGCACACACCGACGGCCGCCGTCGAGTGGCAGGTCGCAGAACACCCGATGGCGTACGCCCTGAGCGTCCTCGGCGGACACCGTGGTCTCCCCGGCGTCCACTTCGGTGAGGAAAGTCAGGGAGCGGGCCAGGGTGCCGGCGAAGTGCTGGGCTGCCGGCAGGTCGGCAGCGGTGAACGGCAGGTGCGCCACCCACCGGGCGCTCATCGGCGGGCCGCCAGGTCCTCGCGGGCCCGCTGTGACTGCCAGCATCTCAGCGCATCCTTGATCCGCTCGGTTTCCCAACGGCTGCTGCCCAACGCCGCGTACACCTCGGCCAGATCGTGGGCGACCCGGTCAAGGAACTCAGCGACCTCCACGACGTCCACGCCACGACGGCCACGGCGGGTGAACCGGCGCCCGCGGACCTGCCAGGGCTTCAGGGGTACGTAGTTGGCTGCCCGATAGAACGCCGGCCGGGACGGCTCGGCCCAAAGATGACGGAGAAGCGCGCGCACGAAGCAGCACCACCCTTCCTAATTGAGAGATCTCATCGACGTTCACCGGCGCGGGAACTGCGCGTCCATCACTGTTGTAGGACCAATCTTGTAAGGTCGGAAGCACCATCGCAATGAATGCCGACTCACACTGTTCCGCTATTTGTGGGCAACATTCCCCTGTTGCAGAACGGCTGTCGGGATGTTGCAAAACTCAACAGGAAGGAGGGCCGGGTGGCCGACGACATGGGCTCGACGGTGCCCCGACGCCAGCTCGGCAGGGCGCTGCGTGACCTGCGCACCGAGGCGGGAGCGACCCTCGACGCGGTCGCCGAAGCACTGGAGTGCAGCCGGCAGAAGGTGTGGCGGATCGAGAGCGGGCTCGGCTCGGTGCGCGGCGTCGACGTCCGAGCGATGTGCGAGCTGTACGGGGCGACGGGCGAGCTGACTCGGGCGCTGATCTCCCTGGCCGGCGAGACGAAGGCGAAGGGCTGGTGGCACGCGTACGGCGACGCCGTCCCGGAATGGTTCGAGCTGTACGTCGGCCTCGAATCCGCCGCGTCGAGGCTCCGCTTCTACAAGAACAGTCTCGTGCCGGGCATCCTCCAGAGCGGCGACTATGCCCGGGGCATCTACCGCATCGATCAGCCCGACATGAGCGAAGACGACCGGGAGCGCGCTGTCGAGCTTCGACTGCAACGGCAGTCGCTGCTGACCCGTCGCCTGCCACGGGCTCCGCAGGTGCAGGTGGTGCTCTGCGAGTCGGTGCTCCTCCGGCCGGTAGGCGGCCCCGAGGCCATGGCGGATCAACTCCACAACCTGCTACGGCTGACCCGCCTACCGAACATCTCGATTCGCGTGCTACCCCTGACCGCGGGGCCCCACCACGGGACCGTTGCTGGCGAGTTCGTGCTTCTTGATTTTCCGCTCGGCAACCGAAGCACGCCTGAGCCGCCGTTGGTTTACAGCGAGGCGATCACGGGCGCGCTCTACCTCGACCGCCCCAATGAGTTCGCGACCTATGAGAAGGTCTGGTCGAGCCTGCTGTCACTCGCTCTTGATGAGGGACAATCGTTCCAACTGATCAACAAGATCATCGGGGAGGTTCACCATGGTTGACCTGACGGGCGCATCCTGGCGCAAGAGCACCCGCAGCGCAGGCAACGGCGGCGAGTGCGTCGAGGTCGCCGACAACCTGCCTGGCATCGTCGCCGTGCGCGACAGCAAAGACCCGCACGGCCCGGCCCTCACCTTCTCCCCCACCGCCTGGGCAAGCTTCGTGCGCTCGACCCGCAATTCCCGCTGAGGCTTCGATGGGTGTCTCGGGGTCTCCTGGGACACCCACCCGCCGCAGGGGCTGCGCTCGACGACCGAGTTCGGTTAACGTGCGGCAGTGACAATCGGCGATGTCAAGGTGACGATCCGGAAGGGCGATCAAGCACTCGACAACGCTCGGATGAGCATCGAGAAGGCCAACGCCAAGCTCGCCGACGCGACCGCTCTGGCAATCGCAGCCCTGCACGACAGCGAACGCGGCGAGGCGAAGCAGTCCCGGAAGGCCCTCCGTGAGGCTGCCGACGAGGTCGAGTTCGTGCTTCGCCGAATCAAGGCTGCCAAGGACCATGCTGCCGCCTACCTCGCCATCATCGGATGAGCGAAAGCATCGGCGAAGTTGTCGCCCAACTGAGAAGCGCCATCGACACCCTCCACAGCGCCGCCGTTGTCGCGCGACGCGCTCAGGCTGACGCGGAACAGGCCAATACGCACTACACCCATGCAGCGCAGGGCAGCAGGCATCCGGAACTCACCGGCGCTGTGACCGAGAGCAAGACCGCTGACGAGAAGGCCGGCAAACTCGCCCGCCTGATCGGCGAGGCGGCCGACCGCGTAGGCGAATACTCCAATGCGGTCGCTCCTGGCTCTGCTCCGAACACGCAGCCCTCCGACTCAGCCACACCGTCCGGTGAGGATCTGCTCGCCGAGACCGTCGAGCGCGATTCCGCACGAAGGAACGTCGCCTCCTTCCTGAGTACGATGACCAGGAAGGCTCAGGACGTCCAGGAGAACACCCAGAAGTCGGTGGCGGCGGCCAGGGAAGCGTTCACGATCATTCGGGGTCCGCAGGGCCCACCAGGGGCGCAACAAGCCGGCACCACAACCCCGACGGTCGGCCCTACGGTAGGGCAGCGTCTCCTCAACGAAGCACCGGATGCGGCGGGGCATCTCGTCGTGGTGGGGTTGGTGGCGAGCATCGCCGTCCACCGCTCCGTTCAATCAATCCGCAAGGGAATAGCGAGGTTACGAGATCGTGAGCGTACGAACCGAGTTCAGCGACCTGATCCGCGCGATGGCACGGCGTGACTGGGGCACGGTGGACCAACTCCTGGACGGGTTGGAGGCCTCCGGATGGCGCGGCGGGAACCAGGTGATCGGCGCAGCGTTCGCCATCGCGGTCAACGACCGCTTCGGCGCCGCTCACTCCCCCACCGACGTCGCTCGCTTCGTCGCCGAGACTCGCACCCAGTTTCCGGGCGCGGAGTCGCTGCCCACCCTGGAGATGGAAGGCCTCGTCCGCGCGGCCCTCGGCGAGGTCGGGCTGGTCGACAATCTCAGCCCCGAGACCGCCCTCCAGATGCAGATCGTATTCCTCGGCAAGCTGCTTCAGGACCGCGATCCCACCGAGACGCAGCTTGAAGAGTTCATCGCCGACGTGGAGCGCACGGCCGCCGAGTACATGTAGCCAGCGAGGGCTGCGTGCCAACTTCATCTCCGATAGTGTCCGTCCGACCACGCAGACGTGAACTCGTTAGCGCGATCATCAGACGGAGGGCGGCATGGCCAGCATTGAGGAAGTCAAGGCGGCGTTGATGCAGGCCGCGGAGCAGGGCAACTCCACGATTAACCAGATCCGGGCCGCCGCCGACAACACCGAACAGATGCTGGCCCGGCTACGCGCCATCTCCGCTGGTACCGGCCACCCGGCGATCGCCGAAGCCATCGCACGGGGCGAACAGAGCAAGCAACGCCTCGCCGAAGCCATGGCACTCGTGCAAGGCAGCTCGGAGGCGGCACGCCGCTACATCAGCGTCCTTGGCTGAGCGCATTACCCCGCGCCCTCAACGCGAGTCGTCAGTAGTACTCGCGGATGTAGCCGAGGGCACGCTCGTACACGTCATTGTCGCGGATCTTGAATTTGGTCCAGAGCGTCTTGCGGATGGACTGCTGGACCAGACGGTCCCCCTCGCGGGTGTCCTGCCAGCCGGTGAACCGCACCGCCCGAACGACCTCGTCGACCTCGTCGACGATCTTCTCGGCGATGATCGGAGAACGTCGGCGGCGACGGCGCATCTCTGTCCGGCAACTCGTCCCGGCCCCGGCGGGTCCCCCGACCACCGGCCGGTCAATTCCTCTGAGTCGTGCATGCCTTCGTCAATCGCCTACCAGGGCAGGCCGGAGTTTGATGCCCTCCAGCAAGGGCCAGCAGGGTCCGACGGTTGGCAGCCATCGGGAGGGATGACCCCTGGCGTGCCCTGCGTCTCAGGCCGTTCCGCGTGGTTTACTCGCAGGGAACGGCCGTAAGGCCAAGAAATCAGAGGGCACAGCCATGTTGTTGAGTTTCCGCTTCGCCAACCACCGGTCCTTCCGGGACGAGCAACAACTCAACCTCACGCCGGCCTACCGCGGTGGTGACCAAGGGCCGGCGGTCCGAGTGGTCGGCGTCTTCGGTGCCAACGCCTCCGGTAAGTCCAACTGCCTGGACGCTCTGGCATTCATGCGCCGCTTCGTGATCTTCTCTGATCGAGATGTCGAGCCAGGGCTCGGCGTGGCTCGCGAGCCGTACCGGATGACCGCCGAATCGCTCGAAGCCCCGTCCCACTACGTCGTCGACCTCGACCTCGACGGGGTGCGGCACACGTACGGGTACACCCTCGACAACGACGGCGTCCTCGACGAGTGGCTCTACCACTATCCGCTGAAGAGAAAGCGGCGGGTCTTCGAGCGCAACGGCGACACTTTCGCCTGGGGCGAAGACTCGAACCAACGCCTGCTGCTGGAGCGGATCGCTGAGGTCACCGCTCCCACCGCACTCTTCGTCAGCACCATCGCCCGCTTCGATCACCGACAAGCCGCACCAGACGAGCCGGGGAGCGAGCCACTGCGCGCTGTCTACCGGTGGTTCCAACGCATGTCTACGCGGAGCCAACCCCATGTGGGCGGCAGCTATCGATCCGGCTGGCCGCAGAGCGATGCCAGCCGGCGCACCCTGGTCGAGTTGTTGCGGGCGGCCGACGTGGGGATCGTCGATGTGGTCGAGGTGACCAGCACGGTGACCGACGAGCAGCCCATGCTCTTCCGGCCCTCAGACTTGGGATTGGAACCTGCCAACGAGCGAAGGATGCTGCGAAACGGACGCAACAGGGCGAGCCGGGAGCGGAAGCGGTTGAAGTTCGCCCACCAGGGGCCGGCGGGCGAGGTCCAATTCGAGTTGGCCGAAGAATCGACGGGGACCCAACAGCTACTCGGGCTCGCAATCGAGGCCGCCGATGTTCTCAGCCAGGGCGGCACCATGTGCGTGGACGAGATAGACGCCAGCTTGCATCCACTGCTCACCGCGAAGCTCATCGGCCTGTTCCAGTCCACCGCGTCGAACCCCCGGCACAGTCAGCTCATCTTCACCAGTCACGACGCGGCTCTGCTTGGCACCATCGACACCGAGGAGATCCTGCACCGTGACGAAATCTGGTTCACGGAGAAGGATACCGATGGAGCATCCACCCTGTACCCGCTGACAGATTTCAAGCCGCGTAAGGAGGGCGAGAACCGCCAACGGCGATACCTCAACGGCAACTACGGCGCGGTTCCGGACCTTTCGACGTATCTGTTCGAGCAGGCACTCGCGGCACGAGGACCGGTGGATGGCGAAGCGACAGACTGACCAGCAGCAACGCATGGGCCGAGCAAAGATCGGCACGACCCGGGTGACCGACCTTCGTCGCAGGGTCTCCGTCAGGGAGCAGCGGCAGACCATCCTCGCAGTCACCAACGGTGAAGCGACTGAACGGGTCTACCTCGAAGGACTCCGGCGGGAGCCGTGGCTAGAGCACCGCCTCGTCGTGGCGGTGGAAAAAGGCTCGCCCATCGACGCGGTGCGAGGCGCTGCTCGACGGCGTGACGACAACGACTTCGACCAGGCGTACGTCATCTGCGACGTCGACCACTACCCACCAGAGATTTCAGAGCGAGAAGCGCGACGACATGCCGTGACTCTTCTCTGGTCGAAACCCTGCTTCGAGGTCTGGCTCATACTGCACCTGGACTTGTGCACCCGTTACCTGGAAGACGCCAAGAGGGCGGAGGCCTTGCTTCGCAAGCACCTCCCTCACTGGGACAAGAACAGGCTTGACTTCAACGACTTCCGCAACGGCATCGACGCCGCCATCGAACGGGCGCAGACGCTGCCCCCTCCGCCTGCCGCCAACCCGTCAACCGCGGTTTGGCGGTTGACGGTGGCGCTTCGCTGACATTGACAGTGCTCCGAGTGTTCGACGTCAGGCGGGCGTTACGACGTGATTGATCACCAGGCGGGCGGGGCCCTGGTCGGCCAGGTGCTCGCCGCCGCCCGCGCCTGACCGGCAGCGCGTTCTGGCGAGCGGCCTCAGTAGGCCAACAGGGCGATGAGCAGCGAGGACACCGCAGCGGCCAGGAGCACTCCGCCAGTGCCGAGCCCGACCACCGCGCTCACCGCCACGGCGCGGGCTCGGGCCACCGGCACCGCCGCGAGGGCCACCACGGTGACGAGCGCGGCGACCAGATGAATCAACGGGTAGTCGATCAGCGCCGCAACCGGAAAGAGGTGCACGCCCACGACGAAGGCGATCCAGGGGGCGGTCAGCTCATTACGCCGCAGCAGGGCGAGCAGCCCGGCACCGACAGCGGCGGCACCGAACTCGATGCCGACGACGATGCCGAAGGTAGGGCTGGTGTCGGCGTCGAACGCCGTACCGTCCGACCAGTGACGCCAGGCGAGCAGGGCCCCGGCGGCCGCCGTGAGCAGGGACAGAACCGAACCGGCGATGAGCACCGGCCGCCACCGCTTCGGGGGCGCCTCCTGCGCCCAACCGAACCAGCTGGTGGCGAAGAAGCCGAAGACGAACGCCGTCGCCGCCGCGTCTCGGACATTCTCGGTGATCATCGCGCCCCCCGATTACCGCCTGGGCTCGACATCTGTCTTCGCCTCGTCTGTCAGCGGCGTTGTCGAGCAGCGATCATGACGCGGTAGATACTGCCGTAGTGGGGAGCGGCTGCCCTGCCCGCACCCGCCCCGGTCACGCACCTTCCGACCGTTACGGCCGGTCAGACGGGCTGCCTGCCACCGGAAGCGCGGTCCCGCGGGCGTACCGGATCGCGGCGGGCGTGTCGTGGAAGACCAGCCCTTCGCGGCGTAGGTCGTCAGCGACTCCGAGGGTGGCGAGGACCTGGTCGTGGGCGGGGGTGATGCCGGAGAGCAGGACGCTGATCCCGCGTCCGCGTAGCCGCCGGATCGCATCGCCGAGGACATGCGCACCGGTGGCGTCCATGGTGGTCACCCGGGACATCCGCAGGATGACGACCCGGACGTCGGTGACCTCGGAGAGTTCGAGGAGGAAGGTGTGGGCCGCAGCGAAGAAGAGCGGCCCGTCCAGCCGGTACGCGACGATGTGTTCGGTGAGCAGCGCGTACTCCTCGGCGCTGTGTTCCCCTGGGTCGAGGGGCACCTGTTCCAGCCGGGCGCTGCGGGCCACCGCGCGCAGGGCGAGCACCACGGCGACGCCGACGCCGACCGCGACGGCGGTAACGAGGTCCCAGATCACGGTGACGGCGAAGGTGAGTACCAGCACGAGCGCATCACCCCGGGTGGCCCGGGCCAGCGCCCACAGCGAGCCAGCCTCCACCATGCGGACGGTGGTGGCCAGCAGCACCCCGGCCAGGGCGGCGAGCGGGATCCGGCCGACCAGCGGCGCGGCGGCCAGCACGATCGCCGCGAGGACGACGGCGTGTGTGAGGGCCGCCAACTTCGAGGCCGCCCCGGCGCGGACGTTTACCGCCGTCCGGGCGATGGCGGCGGTTGCCGGGATGCCGCCGAAGAGGGGAGCGGCAAGGTTGGCCAGCCCCTGACCGAACAGCTCCCGGTCCGGGTCATGCCGCTCGCCGACGGTCATGCCATCGGCGACGGTGGCGGAGAGCAGGCTCTCCAGGGCTGCGAGCGCAGCGACGGCGAGGGCGCTGGGCAGCAGCACGCCCACCGCGTCGAGGTCGAGGAAGCTGAGCGAGGGCGCGGGCAGGCCCTGCGGCAGCGCGCCGATCCGGACCAGATCGACCGGGATGACTTCGGCGAGGACGGTGGCGGCCCCCACGCCGAGCAGCGAGAACGGCAGGCCGGGTCGCCACCGGGCACCCAGCAGCATCAGCGCCGCGACGGCGAGGGCCACCGCGAGCGCGGCCGGCCGCGGGTGTACGACGAAACGGGCGACCGCGTCGAAGGCGACGGCCCAGACCTTCTCCCCGTGTGCGTCGCTGACACCGAGTGCGGCGGGCACCTGTTGCAGCGCGATGACCACGGCGATGCCGGCGGTGAAACCCTCCAGCACCGGGGTGGGCAGGTAGCGGACGTACCGGCCCAGGCGGGCCACGGCGAGCGCGATCAGCACCAGGCCGGCCATCGCCCCGACCATGAGCACGCCGGTGGCTCCGAACTGCTGCACCACCGGCACCAGCACCACGGTCATCGCCCCGGTCGGCCCGGAGACCTGGAGGTTGGAGCCCCCGAAGACAGCGGCCACCGCACCGGCGATCACGGCGGTGACCAACCCGGCCTGGGCGCCCAGCCCGGAGGTGACGCCGAACGCCAGGGCCAGCGGTAGCGCCACCACCGCCACGGTGAGCCCGGCCAGCAGGTCCCGGCGCGGTGAGCGGTGGACCGCCGCCCAGTCGGCCCGGCCGGGCAGCAGCCCGAGGAGCCGCTCTCGGGCCACCGGGAGGGCGCCGCTCACCTGTCCGCGCCGGTGGCGCGCAGCTCCCCGAGGAGGCCGTCCCGGTCGGTGAGGACCGCGCCGAGGATCCGCCGCCCGGCTGCCAGCAGGTCGGCCACGTCCGGGGTGCTGAGCGCGTACATGACGAGGGGGCCGTCGCGGTGTGAGGTGACCATCCCGGCGCGGCGCAGCACGGCGAGTTGCTGGGAGAGGTTGGAGGCCTCGACCTCGATGACGGCGAGCAGGTCGCGGACCGGCTTCGGGCCGTCCTGGAGCAGTTCGAGGACCCGGATGCGCACCGGGTGCCCGAGGGTGCGGAAGAGTTCCGCCTTCGCCTGGTACAGCGGGACCGACATGAGCACCCCTCCCGATCGATACGAAGACTTTAGCAGTTGAAAAAGTCTTCAATCATTGGGGTGCAAGGGTGGCGGCCGTCCGCCCACGTCGCCGGGACCGAGCCCTCCTTCAGCTGTCGTTGACGCAGCGCAGCACCGGTCGGGTGGTCAGCGCCCGGTCGTCCAGCGGCGCGTCGGCGCGCACCGTGAGGATGACCGACTCACCCGGCAGGAGGGTGACCAGGGCCCTGTCCACGGACGCCGTCGGGGCCAGCCGGTCCGGGAAGAGCGTCAGGTCGCGCAGCACCGTGCCGGCCGTGACCCGGACCCGCTGCCCACCGTCGAACGGCTCGACCGTCGCGTCCCACGCTGCCGACGGCCACTCCACGTCCCGGTCCTCGGCGAAGAACCACAGCGCCCGCTCGGCGCTCTGACCCGCCTCGGCGACCAGCAGCTCACGCCGGGCCTCGTCCGGCCGGGCCAGCTCGGCCGGCAGCGCCAGGGTCACCGCCGAGTACGCGGGGACGTCCAGCTCCATCGACGTCTTCGCCCGGGGCGCACCGGCGAGGGTCAGCCGGGTCACCGTGGCCGACGCCCGCCAGGGCGTCCCGCCGTCGTTGACCGCGACCAGGGCGAGGCCGCCGTCGCGGGGCTGCACGGTGAGCAGCCGATCGGCGTACGCGTGACGCAGCGCGTACCACAGGGGTTTGCGACGGCCGTCGCCGTCGACGGCGGACCAGGACGTGACCGGCCAGCAGTCGTTGAGCTGCCAGACGATGGTGCCCGCGCAGACGCCCCGGTGTGAGCGGAAGTGCTCGACCCCGAGCTGGATCGCGCGGGCCTGGTTGAGCTGCGTCAGGTAGTGCCAGTCGTCGAAGTCCGCCGGGGCGGGCAGATGCGCGTCGAGGCCCCGCTGGAGCTTGGCGTCCCCGTCGGCCGCCTTCTGGTGGTGCGCCATGCCCGGGGAATCGTGCGCCAGGGGTTCGTCGCTGAGGGCCCGGCGCAGCGTGGCGTACGCCGGTGGGGCCTGGTAGCCGAACTCGGCGACGAAGCGCGGGACGTACTCCCGGTATTTGGTGTAGTCGTCGGTGTTCCACACGTCCCAGATGTGGGTGGTGCCGTGCGCCGGATCGTTGGGGTGGATGGCCTCGGTGCCCGACCAGGGGCTGCCCGGCCAGTACGGGCGGGTCGGGTCGAGGTCACCGACGATCCGGGGCAGCACGTCGAGGTAGTAACCGCGTCCCCAGGTACGCCCGGCGAGGTCCTGCTGCCAGTCCCAGTCGTGCCAGCCCCAGATGTTCTCATTGTTGCCGGTCCAGAGCACCAACGACGGGTGCGGCGCCAGCCGGGTCACCTGCTCGGCGGCCTCGGCGGCCACCTCGGTGGCGAAGGGCTCCTCCTCCGGGTACGCCGCGCAGGCGAAGAGGAAGTCCTGCTGGACGAGGAGCCCGCGCTCGTCGGCGAGGTCGTAGAAGTCCGCCGACTCGTACCGGCCGCCGCCCCAGACGCGCAGCAGGTTGACGTTGGCCGCGATGGCCTGGTCGAACCGCTCGGCCAGCCGCTCCCGGGTGATCCGCGTGGGGAACACGTCGTCCGGGATCCAGTTGACCCCGCGTACGAAGACGGGGACGTCGTTGACCGACAACGCGAACGGGGTGCCGTGTTCGTCCGCGGTGGTGTCCAGACGCACCGAACGGAAGCCGATCCGGTGGGACCAGCTGTCGAGGGCGTCTCCGTGCGGTCCGTGCAGGGTCACCTCGATCGGGTGGCGCACCTGTTCGCCGTACCCCCGGGGCCACCAGAGCGCGGGCTCGCGGACGGTGAGGGTCAGCACGGCCGTGCGCTGCCCAGCGGGGATGACCACGTCCGCGCGGGCGCCGCCGACGGCCGCCCGGACGGTCAGCGGGACGTCCGCGACCCGTTCGACCTCGACGTGCAGCTCGACCTGGCCGTCTCGACCGTCCATCGTGACCAGTGGGCGGACGGTGGCCAGCCGGGCGGTCGACCAGGCGTGCAGGCTGATCTCCTGCCAGATGCCGGCGGTGACCAGGGTCGGGCCCCAGTCCCAGCCGAAGTTGCAGGCCATCTTGCGGATGAAGTGGAACGGCTCCGGGTAGGCGTTGGGCCGGTCACCGAGCCGTTCCTGCTGTGCCTCGGCGTAGCGGTACGCGGAGTCGAACGTGATGGTCAGGTCGTTGTCGCCGTCGCGCAGCAACGACCGGATGTCGAACCGGTAGCCACGGTGCATGTTCTGGGTGCGACCGACCTCGACACCGTTGACGGTGAGCGTGGCCACGGTGTCCAGGCCGGCGCAGACCAGGTCGACCCGGTCGTGGTGGTCGGTCGGGCGCCGGAAGCTCGTCCGGTAGTGCCAGTCGGTGCGCCCGATCCAGGCCAGTGCCACCTCGTTGTCGTCGAGGTAGGGATCTTCGATCAGCCCGGCGTCGAGCAGGTCGGTGTGGACACACCCGGGCACGGTCGCCGGCACGGACTGCCCGGCGATCTCGGCCGGCACCTGCGCTCCGGGTACGGCCCGCAGGGTCCAACCGTCGTAGAGTGCCTGTCGGCTCAACACTGCACCGCACCTTCTGCATCGAAAGACGCCTACTGAACCGGATAAGCTGAGCACCGTACGGTTCGGAATTCGGACTGTCAACGGCCAGAGAGCGAAGGAGCACGCCGGTGAAGCGGCCGACCATCGCCGACGTCGCCCGGCACGCCGGGGTGTCCAAGGGCGCCGTGTCGTACGCGCTGAACGGGCAGCCCGGCGTCTCCGAGGCCACCCGGCAGCGCATCCTGGCCATCGCCACGGAGATCGGGTTCAGCCGCAGCAACGCCGCCCGCGCACTCTCCGCCGCCACCGCCGGGGCGGTCGGTCTGGCCCTGTGCCGACCGGCCCGGACACTCGGCATCGAGCCGTTCTTCATGGCGCTGATCAGTGGCGTCGAGGCCGAACTCTCCGCCCGTTCGTACGCGCTGACCCTCCAGGTGGTGGCCGATCCCGACGCCGAGATCGCGGTCTACCGGCGCTGGTGGGGCGAACGTCGGGTGGACGGGGTGCTCGTCTGCGACCTACGCACGGACGACCTGCGCATCCCCGCACTCGAACAGCTGCAACTGCCGGCGGTGGTGATCGGTGGGCCCGGTGGCACCGGCGACCTGAGCAGCCTCTGGTCCGACGACGAGGCCGCGTTGACCGAGACGGTGGAATACCTGGTCGCGCTCGGGCACCGGCGGATCGCCCGGGTCGCGGGCCTGCCCGACCTGCGGCACACCGAGATCCGTACCGACGCCTTCGCCGCACTCTGCCAGCGGCTCGGCCTGCTCGACGCGGTCACCGTGTGGTCGGACTACACCGGCGAGGAGGGTGGCCGGGCGACCCGCCGGCTGCTCAGCTCCGCCCACCGGCCCACCGCGGTCATCTACGACAACGACGTGATGGCCATCGCCGGGCTCTCCGTCGCCCAGGAGATGGGGCTCACCGTGCCCGGCGACCTGTCCATCGTGGCCTGGGACGACTCGCCGCTGTGCCGCCTGGTGCACCCGCCGCTGACCGCGCTGGGCCGGGACATCCCGGCGTACGGCGCGCACGCCGCCCGGCAACTGCTCGCCATCATCGCCGGGGAGCCGGCGAGCCGGGTGCAGGACGAGACGCCACAGCTCACACCCCGGGGCAGCACCGCGCCGCCCCGAGGAAGGTGAACCGGTTCACCTCCCCGTTCAGCGGGATGCCGACGGGAACTCCTCGAAGTACGCCTCGACCCGCTCGGCCGTCGCCGGGCGGGCCAGTGCGAACCCCTGCCCGTACCGGCAGCCGCCCCGGCGCGCCCCCTCGACCTGGGTCGACGACTCCAACTCCTCGGCGACGATCTCGACGCCCAGCCGCTCGCCGACGTTGACCACCACGTCGATCAGCGGTGGCTGCCCGTCCGGCCGTGCGCCCACCAACTCCGGGCCAACCTTGAGCAGGTCGATCGGCAGACGGCGGAGTTGCGCCAGCGAGGCGTGCTCGGGCCGGAAGTCGTCCAACGCGGTGCGTACGCCCAGCGACCGCAGGCCGGCCAGCCGGGCCACCACGGTCGGCAGGTCACCCGCGACCCTCGGCTCGCTCACCTCCACCACCAGTCGCTCCGGCGGCACCCCGTACGCGGCCAGCACGGCCGCGGCCCGCTGGACGAAGTCGGGGGTGGTCAGCTCCCGGGTCGTCACGTTGACCGCCATCCACAGCTCCCGGACGCCCGCCGACCAGTTGGACAACTGCCGGCAGGCCCGGTCCAGTACCCACCATTCCAACTCGCCGACCAGGTCCAGGTCCTCGGCGACCGGCAGCAACTCGGCCGGAAGCACCGTGCCGAGCACCGGGCTGCGCCAACGCAGCAACGCCTCCGCGCCCACCGGCTGCCCGTCAGCCAGGTCGAGCACCGGCTGGTACACCAGATCCAGCTCGCCACGCGCCACCGCACCGGGCAGTTCCCGTTCCAGGTCGAGCCGGCGAACCAGCTGCTCCTCCAGGAACGCGTCGTACCACTCGACCCGGTCCCGGCCCAGCTGCACGGCCCGTCGTCGGGCCAGCTCGGCCTGACGGAGCACGCCCGCCGGCCGGTCACCGCTCACCTCGGCCAACCCGATGCTGGTCTGCACGCGCAACACCGAACCGGCCAGCTGGTAGGGCGGGGCGAGCGCGGTCAACAGCCGGTTGCCCAGCGCGTACGCCAGCACCGGACCGGCGGCGGTGACCACGGCGAAGCCGGCGCCCGTGCACCCGGTGATCAGGTCGTCGGCGGCGACGACCGCGCGCGCCCGGTGCACCGCCTCGGCCAGCACGTCCTCCCGAGCAGTCGGGCCGATCCCCTCGGCGCCGTGCAGGTCCACCAGCAGCAACGCGCCGGACGGCGCCGGCACGTCGCCGATCGTGGCGAGGGCGTCCAGCAGTGCGGCCCGGTCACCGGGAGGACCATCGCCCGCCGCAACGGGGCGGCGGTCGAGCGCCGACCAGCCAGCACCGTCGTCCGGCGACCAGGTCGAGCCGGCACCATGCGCGGTGACCGGGCCGAACAGCTCACCACCGCGGCCGGGCTGATCGTGCGCGGGCTGCGCGAGTGGAAGGTCCGACGTGCGTGGGTGGGCCGCCTGGCGGCGCCGGACGGCGTTGCCGGCGCGTCGGCGATGTGCGGCTCGCCGTTCGGCGACGGGCGCGTCACCGGCACGAAGCAGTTCGCGCAGCACCAGGGGCGGCACCGCCGCCAGCGCCAACAACACGCTCGTGCGGTCCGTTGCGCGGCCGGCGCCCAGGTGCAGGCCCGCCGCCAGAAGCAGGACCGCCGCCGGGAGCACCGACCGGGGCCAGGCCGGAGCGGTCGGATCCGCCGGCCCCGGGGCACCCGCGTCCGCCGCACCCGCCGCGACGAGCAGCATCCCGAACACCAGCGGGGGTACGGCCAGCAGGGTCACCCGCCCGGCCGACGACGGCAGGGTGGCCAGCAGCACCAGCCCGCCCAGGGTGAGCAGGACGCCACCCCGGCATACCGCGGCTCCGGAGCGTCGCCGTGGCCCCGTGAACGCGTTGAGCACGGCCATGCCCAGCCCGCCGAGCGCCAACGCGGCGACCAGCCGGACCGCGACCGGCACGCCGTCACGGGGCAGCAGCAGCCAACCGGCGAGGGCCATCCCGACGGCCGGGCCGGTCGACTCGACCAGCCGGCGCAGCCGGACCCCGACCGACGGCTGCGTCCGGCCGGGAAGCAGGCACAGCCCGGTCAGGGCGAGGGCCGCCACGACCAGCGACCCGACCAGCACGGCCGAGGTGTGCCCGCCTGAGGCCAGGGGCAGCGCGACGGCGGTCAGGCCAGCCGCCACGACCGCCGCGTCGAGCAACACGCTGGCCGCACGCGGTGACGGATCGGTGCCGCGCCGGGAGGCCAGCCGGGCCAGCCGCACCCCGGCGAGGGTGGCGCCCGCGCCAGCTGTCAGCGCGATCACCACCGGGGGTGGGACCAGGTCGGCGGCACCGGCGACGAGGAGCAGCGCCACCACCGTGGACGTGGCGGTCTCCGGTGCCACCCGGCGGGGGACGAGGACGCGGAACGGGTACGCGAGGAGCACAGCGGTCGCCTTCGTGAGGGGGCACGGGGGCGGTGCGACGGTGCGAGACATCGGACTTTGTGGATCCACTGTCCAATAACTGACAACGATCGACAGCCGGATCGGTTACGTGCCGGCCACCCGATGGAGACAACGACCCGTGTCACTGTACGGCGCACCGGACCCTGCTGGCACCGCCCGCCGCGAGCCGGATCGGCCGAGGGTGGGATCATCGGAGGGTGAGTAAGCCCGACACGGTCCGCTTCCGGTACAACCAAGCCATCCTGGTCGCCGCGGTCATCGCCTTCATCGGTGCCCTGCCGCTGGCCAACGCCCGGGGCTACCTGCTGCCGGTGCTGCTCGTCCCGCTCGCCGTCGCGGTGTGGGCCTGGCGGGCGGGCACCGACGCCGACGCGCGGGAGCTACGCGTACGGGCGTTGGTCGGGCAACGCCGGATCGACTGGGACCAGGTCCTTGAGCTGACCACCGACCAGCGCGGACGGGCGGTCGCCCGACTCGACGACGGCCAGCAGGTCACCCTGCCGGCCGTCCGCAGCGTGGACCTGCCCCGCCTGGTGTCGGCCACCGGCCAGGCGCTGCCGGGCAACGCGACCGAGGCACCCGGTCAGTAGCCGTCGACCACCGTGTTGATCAGTGGCTGCCCGGCGGCGAACCTGCGTACCTGATCACCGACCAGTCGGTAGGCCCGCGGCAGCAGACCGCGCACTCCCCCGGCCACGTGCGGGGTGAGCAGCACGTTCGGCATCGCCCAGAGCGGAGAGTCGGCGGGCAGCGGCTCGGGGTCGGTGACGTCCAGCGCGGCCGAGATCCGACCGGTGCCCAGCTCGGCGACGAGCGCCTCGGTGTGGGCAACCGGCCCCCGGGCCGCGTTGACCAGCAGCGCCCCGTCCGGCATCGCGGCCAGGAACCCCTTGTCGATCAGGCCACGGGTCTGGTCGGTGAGCGGCACCAGCACCACCACCACGTCCGCCTCGGGCAGCAGCCGGGGCAACTCCTCGACCGCGTGCACCCCCTGCTCCGGGCGGGCCGTCCTCGCGACCAGGGTGAAGCTCACGTCGAACGCGGCGAGTCGGTTACGCACCGCGGTGCCGATCGAACCAGCACCGATGATGAGCACCCGCTTGCCGGTCAGCTCGTCGGTCGGGGTGTTCCCCTCGTTCGCCCAGCGCCGTTCGGCCTGCGCGCGGACGAACGCCGGGAACGCCCGCAGCTGAGCGAGGATCGCGGTGACGACCCACTCGGCGGTGGACGGGTCGTGCACGCCCCGTGCGTCGCAGAGCGTGACACCCGGCGGCGTCCGGCCGGCCCAGGCATCCGCCCCGGCGGAGAGCAACTGCACCACCGAAAGGTCGGGCAGCTCACGCAGCAGGGCCGTCGCGTCCGTGCCGCCCAGGAACGGTGGCACCCAGACGCGGACGTCGGCGACCTCCGAGGGCAGCCGGTCGGCGTGCTCGAACACCTCCACCGTCACGTCCGGGGGCAGCTCGCCCATGAGGTTCAGGCCGGCCTGGTGCGGAATCCATACCTTCACGTCAGCCGACGATAGTCCCCGACGCCGCGGCCGGTGCGGGCACGGCCGCGAACCGGCGTCCCGGGGGATGGCGCGCGGCGCCGGGGCGGGCGAGACTCAGCACACCGATGTTCGACCCGGGCCTGGGCGAGGTATAACGAAGGGTCGGCGGGCCGGCCGGCCCCCGCTCCAGCAGACAGGTGCTCGATGACCGACGGCTCCCCCGCCACCACCCGGCCTCCGATCGCCCCACCTGCGACGCTCGCCGATCCGGCGCGGCTGCGCGCGCTCGCCGACACCGGGCTGGAGGCCGCCCCGGACGAGGCGTTCGACAGGTTCGCCCGACTGGTCAGCGACCTGCTGGACGTGCCGGTCGCGCTGGTCTCCCTCGTCTCCGCCGACCGGCAGTTCTTTCCGGGCGCGGTCGGGTTGCCCGAGCCCTGGTCGGAGCGCCGGCAGACTCCACTGAGCCACTCGTTCTGCCAGCACGTGGTGGACCTCGAAGCGCCGATGGTGCTGCCGGACGCCCGGCTCTACCCCCGGGTACGGGACAACCTGGCCATCGGAGACCTCGGCGTGGTCGCGTACGCCGGGATGCCACTGACCGATCTCTCCGGCCGGGTGCTCGGCTCGCTCTGCGCCATCGACAGCAAACCTCGCGCGTGGAGCGCCGCGCAGCTGCGGACACTCGCCGACCTGGCCGCCGCCTGCTCGTCCGAGCTGCGACTGCGGATCGCGCTCGACGGCGCGCAGGAGGCACGGCGGCGGGTCGTGCAGGCGCACGAGCGGCTGGAACTGCTGGCCGGGGTGAGCGAGACGCTGGCCGGCACCCTGGACGTGGGCACCGCGCTGCGCCGGCTCGCTGCCGCCATGGTGCCGCTGCTCGCGGACTGGTGCCTGCTCACCCTGATCGGGCCGGACGGCCTGCCCCGCGAGGTGGTCTCGGTGCACCGCGACCCGGCCCGCGCGGCGGACGTGGACCGCTTCGGTGACCTGCTGCGCACCGGGTTGAGCCCGGAGTCGAGCATCCGGGCGGTGCTCCGGACCGGCCAGCCCCGGCTCGGCAGCATCGCGTCGCTGGCCGACGTGACGAGGGGCACCACCCACCCGGAGATGGCCTCCATCGCCGGCCGGCTGGGCATCGCCTCCTACCTGAGCGTGCCGGTGCGGGGCGTCGGCGGCACGGTGCTGGGGGCGATCACCCTGGTCAACGGCGGCCAACGTCAACAGTTCGACGACCGCGACCTGCTCACCGCGGTGGACATCGGCCGCCGAGCCGGCCAGGCCGTCGGCAACAGCTCCATGTACGGCGAGCAGCGGCACGTCGCCGAGGTCCTGCAACACAGCATGTTGCCGAGGCTGCCGGTCGTGGGGCAGCTGGAGCTGGCGGCCCGCTACCAGCCGGCCGCCGACCGGGTGGAGGTGGGCGGTGACTGGTATGACGCCTTCGTCCAGCCCGACGGCGACGTGATCGTGGCGATCGGGGACGTGGCCGGGCACGACATCGAGGCGGCAGCGACCATGGGCCAGCTGCGCAACCTCGTGCGGGGCAACGCCTTCGGCCGGCCGGACGCGGTCGGGGCGCTGCTGAGCAACCTCGATGGCGCGATCCGTGGCCTGCGGCTGCCGATCGCCGCCACCGCGACGCTGGTCCGGATCTGCCCGCAGGTCGCTGGCGTCCACGAGATGACCTGGTCCAACGCCGGGCACCCGCCGGCCCTGGTGGTCCGCGTCGGCGGGGCGGTGGAGGCCCTCGACGCGGCGCCGGAGCCGCTGCTCGGCCTGGCCCGACCGTCACCGCGGACCAGTCAGTCGACCAGCCTGGCCGCCGGCGACACTCTGCTGCTCTACACCGACGGGCTGATCGAACGGCGGGACCGGTCCATCGACGAGGGGTTGGCCGAGCTGGTCAGCCAGCTGACCGGTGCCGACACACTGCCCCTCGACGAACTGTGCGACCTGCTGCTCGCCTCCATCCGCCACCGCGAGGACGACACCGCGCTGCTGACCGTACGGGCACGGTGAGCGGTCCACCGGGGACCAGCCGCCGGGGTCACCGGCGCCGGTCGGATCCGACGGGCCCGGCCGGGCCGGCCGGCGGGCTACCCTGGGCCGGGTGAGAGCCCGTCCCCCGTACCCTCGCATCCCTCGCCTCCGGGTGGCCCTCGCGGCGTCCTGCGCGGCGCTGTTGTTCACCGCGGGTTGCAGCTTCGGCGAACCGGAGCCCGACCCGGCCGGCGAGCCGCCCAACCTGCCGACCCCGTCCGCGTCGGCGAACCCCGGCGGCGCCGGCCAGCAGGCGGTGGCGACGGTGCTCGCCAAGGGTCTACGGGTGCCCTGGGGCATCGCCTTCCTGCCGGACGGCGGCGCGCTGGTCACCGAACGGGACAACGGCCGGATCGTGCAGGTCGGCCCCGAGTCCGGGCCGGACGGGCTGCGGCTCCGACCGGTGCAGACGATTCCCGACGTGGCCGCCGCCGGCGAGGGCGGTCTGCTCGGCATCGCCGTCTCCCCCGACTACGCCCGAGACCGGACGGTCTTCGTCTACTACACGGCCGAGCAGGACAACCGGGTCGCTCGGCTGCAGCTTGGCGGGCAGCCCACCCCGATCCTCACCGGCATCCCCAAGGCCAATGTGCACAACGGCGGCGGGTTGGGTTTCGGCCCGGACGGGCAGCTCTACGTCAGCACCGGTGACGCCGGTCAGCGCCCCCTCTCCCAGGACGTGAAGAGCCTCGGCGGCAAGATCCTCCGGATCACCCGGGACGGCAAGCCCGCCGCGGGCAACCCGTACCCCGGTTCTCCGGTCTGGTCGCTGGGCCACCGCAACGTCCAGGGCTTCACCTGGGACGCCGCCAAGCGGATGTACGCCGTCGAGTTCGGCCAGAACACCTGGGACGAGATCAACCAGATCACCAAGGGCGGCAACTACGGCTGGCCGGACGTCGAGGGGCGGGCCAACGACAGGCGGTTCACCGACCCGATCACGCAGTGGGCGACCTCGGACGCGTCCTGCTCCGGCCTGGCCTCGGCGGACCGGCTGCTGGTCACCGGCTGCCTGCGCGGCAAGCGTCTCTGGGTGATGGAGCTGACCGACACCGGCACGCTGCTCGGTCAGCCCAGTGAACTGCTCACCAACCGGTACGGCCGGCTGCGCGCGGTGGCCGCGGCGCCGGACGGATCGCTCTGGGTCAGCACCTCCAACCACGACGGGCGGGGCAACCCGGCGGGCGACGACGACCGGCTCCTGCGGGTGGTCTTCGCGGGCGGCGACGGCGGCCGCAGCTGACGTTCGTCACCATCCGTTCAGGTTTGCCAAGATCTTCCGATGGGCAGGTCAGACTTTCAACATGGACGGGCAGCACGACGAGCAGCACGACGACGCCGATGACCGGGACGACCCGGTGACCGGCGACGATCTGCCGCGCCCGGCACGCTCTCGGGTCAGCATCGCCGGCCCGTTGCGCCGCATCGGGCTGGTCGTCGCCGTCCTCGCCGTGGCCCTGGCCGGGGCGGTGCTCGGTGTGCTGGCCGGCGGTCAGGTGAGCACCGACATTGGGCCGTTCCGGGCCAACCTCAGCATCACCCCCGCCCGGGACGGCGGCACCACCGTCGACATTCCGCCGCTCGGCGCACTGCTGCTCGACAGCCACGACGGGCCGACCCACCTCACCGTACGGCTGGGCGCACTCGACCAGGGGCGCACCGAGGCGCTGATCGACGACCCCGCCAGCATCAGCCGGGCCAGCCAGAGCGCCGTGGAGGACGTCCGCTCCGGGGTGATGCGCCTCGGCCTGCGAACCCTCGGTGCGGCGGTGCTGGTCACCCTGGTCCTGGCCGGGCTGATCTTCCGCGACGTCCGGCGGACCGCCTGGGCGGGCGGGTTGGCGCTGCTGGTCACCGCCGGCAGCCTCGGCACGGCCGCGGCCACCCTTCGTCCGCAGGCGATCGAGGAACCACGCTACGAGGGGCTGCTGGTCAACGCGCCAGCCATCGTCGGTGACGCCCGCCGGATCGCCAACGACTACACCAAGTACGCGGAACAGTTGCAGCGCCTGGTGGGCAACGTCAGCCAGCTCTACACCACCGTCTCGGCGCTTCCGCTGTTGGAGCCGACCCCGGGCACCACCCGGGTCCTGCACGTCTCCGACATGCACCTCAACCCGACCGGCTGGCAGCTGATCCGGACGGTCGTGGAGCAGTTCGGCATCGACGTGGTGATCGACACCGGGGACATCACCGACTGGGGCAGCGAGCCGGAGGCCTCCTTCGTCGCCTCGATCGGCCTGCTGAAGAAGCCGTACGTCTTCATCCGGGGCAACCACGACTCCGGCAAGACCGCCGCGGCGGTGGCCCGGCAGCCGAACGCGATCGTGCTGAACAACTCGACGACGACAGTCGCCGGGCTGACCATCGCCGGGATCGGCGACCCGCGCTTCACCCCCGACAAGAACACCTCCCCCGCCGGCAGCGGGTTGACCCAGCAGGTGGCCGACCAGGTGATCGGGGCCGGCAACCAGCTCGCCGCGACGGTCCGCAACTCACCGCGGCCGGTCAACATCGCCCTCGTGCACGACCCCGCGTCGGCCGGGCCGCTCGCCGGCACCTGCCCGCTGGTGCTGGCCGGGCACACCCACGCCCGGCAGGTCTCCAAACTGCCGCAGGCGCCCGGGCAGCAGCCCACCACGTTGATGGTGGAGGGCTCCACCGGCGGCGCGGGGCTCCGTGGCCTGGAGGGTGAGAAGCCGACCCCGCTGTCGATGAGCGTGCTCTACTTCGACCAGCAGAAGATGCTCCAGGCGTACGACACCATCACCGTCGGCGGCACCGGGCAGGCCCAGGTCAACCTGGAACGACGCCTGGTGGAGAACCCGACTGGCGTCCCCGCCTCGGCCACCCCGACGCCGACCCCGACCCGCTGAACGCGGGCCGGGAGTCGGAGGTCAGCGCAGGGCGATGGCGGCCAGGGCGGCGTTGACGATGCTGCCGGGCAGCAGGTCGTGCAGTTCGTACAGCTCGCTGACGCTGCCCGACTGGCCGAACTCGTCCACGCCGAGCGGCACCGCCGGCGCGCCGAGCGCCGACCCGAGCCAGGCCATCGCGTGCGACGCGGCGTCGTGCACGGTCACCACCGGCACCCGGTCGGCGAACGCGGACCGCAACGCGCCCGGCACGCTCGGCACCGTGGCCGTGCGGACGCCCTGACGCAGGGTGCGCTGCCAGGCCCGGTAGAGCCGGTCCAGCGAGGTCACGTCCACCACGTGCGCGGCGATGCCCTCCTCGGCCAACTCCGCCGCGGCGGTCAGCACCTCGGGCAGCACCGCGCCGGAGGCGGCCAGTTGCACCACCGGGGCGTCGGCCAGGTGCGGGTACGTCTGGTGGGCGTCGACCAACCGGTACGCCCCGGCGACGACCTGCCGGCGCAGCACCGCGTCGCCGAGTCGGGCCCGGGCCGCCTCGAACGGCGCCTGGTCCAGCGGGCGGGTGCTCAACCGGAAGTAGTACGCGCCGTCCTCGGCGGGTGCCGCGGTCACGGCTGGAGCCGACCCACCGGCGATCTGCCCGAGCGCGTCGCAGAGCAACCAGTCCAGGCTGGCCGCGTACGCCGGCTCGACGAACGTCACCCCGGGCAGCTCCAGGCCGACCGATGCGGTGATGGTGGACTGGTGGGCACCGCCCTCCGGGGCGAGGGTGATGCCGGACGGGGTGCCGGCCACCACGAAACGGGAACCGGAGTACGTGCCGTAGAGGAACGCGTCGAGGCCCCGCAGCACGAACGGGTCGTAGACCGTGCCCACCGGCAGCAGCGGCTGCCCGGACAGGTCCCAGGACAGGCCGAGCTGACCGAGCAACAGGAACAGGTTCATCTCCGAGATGCCCAGCTCGATGTGCTGCCCAGCGGGGCTCTCGGTCCAGCGCAGCATCCGGTCCTCGGTCCAGGACCGCTGCTCGGTGGGGGCGAACACGCCGGTCTTGTTGATGAACCCGGCGAGGTTGGTGGAGGTGGCCACGTCCGGGGCGGTGGTCACCAGGTAGCGGCCCACCTCCCGGTCCCGGGCCAGGTCCACCAGCACCCGACCGAACACCTCCTGGGTGGAGATCGGCTTGGTTGCGCGTACTCCCGTGCTTTCCGGGACGGTGACCCCCAGCGCGCGCTCGCGGGGCGCGCGGGACAGCGCCTCGCGGCGGGCGCCGGCCCGGATGCCGGCGGGTGACGCCGGGTCGAGGCGGTCCCACTCGGTCTCGGAGGTCAACCCCTGCGCGGCGCGCAACGTGTCGACCTGCTCCGAGCTGAGCAGCGCGGAATGGTTGCGCGGGTTGCCGGCGATGGGCAGACCCCACCCCTTGACGGTGTACGCGAAGACGACGCTCGGCCGGTCGGTGACGGCGTCACACTGGGCGTACGCGTCGAGCATCGCCTGCAGGTCGTGCCCACCCAGGTCGGTGACGAGGGGGCGCAACTCCTCGTCGTCGATGCCCGCCACGAAGGCCTCCACCTCGGCCGGCGCACCGTCCAGGAACTGCTTGCGCAGCAGGGGGCCGTCCAGCCCGAACAGCGACTGGTACTGCTCGTTGGGCATCGCGTCGATCCAGTCGCGCAGCGTCTCGCCGCCCGGCCGGGCGTACGCCTCGGCGAGCCGACGGCCGTACTTGACCTCCACGACGTGCCAGCCGGCCGCCTCGAACTGGCCCCGCCACTGGTTGATCCGGATGCCCGGCACCACGCGGTCCAGCGACTGGCGGTTGAAGTCGACAAGCCACATGACGTTGCCCAGCCCGGTGGTGGCCGGGTCGGCGACGGCCTCCCAGATGTTGCCCTCGTCCAGCTCGGCGTCACCGATCAGCGCCACGAACCGGGAGTGCGGGCGGGCCCCGAAGTGCGCGTCGACGTACCGCCGGGTGGCGGCGGCGAAGAGCGGTGCCGCCGCACCCAGCCCGACCGAACCGGTGGAGAAGTCCACCTCGTCCGGGTCCTTCGTACGCGACGGGTACGACTGGAGGCCGCCACGGGCCCGCAGCCGGGGCAGGTAGGAGCGGTCCAGGTTGCCGAGCAGGTACTGGATGGCGTGGAACACCGGGGACGCGTGCGGCTTGACGGCTACCCGGTCCTCGGCGTCCAGGTGCG
This sequence comes from Micromonospora luteifusca, assembly GCF_016907275.1. Taxonomy (NCBI): domain Bacteria; kingdom Bacillati; phylum Actinomycetota; class Actinomycetes; order Micromonosporales; family Micromonosporaceae; genus Micromonospora; species Micromonospora luteifusca. Next base: position 4,465,711 of record NZ_JAFBBP010000001.1, on the reverse strand, counting down.
CGAACCAGAGCGCGGTCATCGCCGTGACCAGGGACGCGCTGGACGCCTGGTGGCCGCCGACCTTCACACCGTCGCCGGTGGCCCGGTCGTGGTTGGCGGCGTCGACGATCCGGGTGGCGAGCCAGAGCACCCGCCGCTGGATCTCGTCGAGGACATCGAGGTCATGCTTGGTCACGGTGGGGCTCCATCCGGGCGTCGCCGTTGACGCCCTCGCGAGGGGTGCGGGTCGCGCCGCCCGAGGCGGCGGGGTGGCGTGTGCCGGTCAGCCCTGGACGCCGAGACGCTCCAGGATCAACTCACGCAGGGTCTTCGCGTCGGCCTGACCCCGGGTCGTCTTCATGACCGCGCCGACCAGCGCGCCGACCGCCGCGACCTTGCCGCTGCGGATCTTGTCGGCGATGCCGGGGTTCGCGGCGATCGCCTCGTCCACAGCCGCGGTGAGCGCGCCGGTGTCCGAGACGACCTCCAGGCCCCGGCTGGTCATGATCTCGGTGGGCGAGCCCTCACCGTCGACCACGCCCTCCAGCACCGTACGGGCCATCTTGTCGTTGAGCTTGCCGGCGTCGACCAGCCCCTGCAGCTCGGCGACCTGGGCGGGGGTGGCACCGATCTCGGCCAGCTCCACGCCGCTCTCGTTGGCCCGGCGGGACAGCTCACCCAACCACCACTTGCGGGCCGCTGCCGGGGTGGTTCCGGCCGCCACGGTGGCCTCGATCAGCTCGACCGCGCCGGCGTTCAACACCGACTGCATGTCCAGGTCGGACAGGCCCCACTGCTGCTGCAGCCGACGCCGGTGCACCCGGGGCAGCTCCGGCAGGGCGGCCTTCAGCTCGGCGACCCAGGCCGGGTCCGGGGCGATCGGCACCAGATCCGGCTCCGGGAAGTACCGGTAGTCGGTGGCCGTCTCCTTCGAGCGACCCGGGGTGGTGTCGCCGGTGTCCTCGTGGAAGTGCCGGGTCTCCTGCGTGATCCGGCCGCCCGCGTCGAGCACCGACGCCTGCCGCAGCATCTCCGAGCGGACCGCCCGCTCCACCGACCGCAGCGAGTTGACGTTCTTCGTCTCCGTGCGGGTGCCCCACTCCTGCCCCGGCAGGTTGAGCGAGGTGTTCACGTCACAACGCAGCGAACCCTCCTCCATCCGCACGTCGGAGACGCCGAGGGTGCGGATCACGTCGCGCAGCTCGGTGACGTACGCCTTGGCCACGTCGGGTGCGAGCGCGCCGGTGCCCGGGATGGGCTTGGTGACGATCTCGACAAGCGGGATGCCGGCCCGGTTGTAGTCGACAAGCGACTCGGTTGCACCGTGGATGCGGCCGGTGGCACCACCGACGTGCAGCGTCTTGCCGGTGTCCTCCTCGAGGTGCACCCGCTCGATCTCGATCCGCACCGTCTCGCCGCCCACCTCGACGTCCAGGTAGCCGTCGACGCAGATCGGCTCGTCGTACTGGCTGATCTGGAAGTTCTTCGGCATGTCCGGGTAGAAGTAGTTCTTCCGGGCGAACCGGCACCACTCGGCGATCGAGCAGTTCAGCGCCAGGCCGATCCGGATGATCGCCTCGATGGCCGCCTTGTTGGCCACCGGCAGGGAGCCGGGCAGGCCCAGGCACACCGGGCAGACCCGGGTGTTCGGCTCGCCACCGAAGTCGGTCGGGCAACCACAGAACATCTTGGTGTTCGTGCCCAGCTCGACGTGGGTCTCCAGGCCGATCACCGGTTCGTAGCGTGCAACGACCTCGTCGTACGCGGGCAGTGTCGTCGTCATCAGGGCTCCTGCCTCACAGCGCCGGTGGGGTGAACGTGCCGACCGCGGACTCCAGCGCGGCGGCGACCCGGTACATCCGATCGTCGGCCATCGTCGGGGCCATCACCTGCAGGCCGACGGGCAGCCCCTCGGAGAGGCCGCAGGGCACCGAGATGCCCGGCCCGCCGTACAGGTTGGTCGGGATGGTGAACAGGTCAGCCAGGTACATCTGGTACGGGTCGGCGGTCCGCGCGCCCATCGGGAACGCCACCGACGGGGTGGTCGGCGAGATCAACGCGTCGACCCGCTCGAACGCGGCGGTGAAGTCCCGGGTGATCAGGGTCCGGACCTTCTGCGCCTGCCCGTAGTACGCGTCGTAGTAACCCGACGACAGCGCGTACGTGCCGAGCATGATGCGACGCTTGACCTCCGGGCCGAAGCCGGCCTCCCGGGTCAGCGACATGACCTCCTCCAGCGACCGGTTGCCGTCGTCGCCGACCCGCAGGCCGAACCGGACGCCGTCGAACCGGGCCAGGTTGGAGGAGCACTCGCTCGGGGCGATCAGGTAGTAGGCCGGCAGCGCGTACGCGAACGTCGGGCAGGACACCTCGACGACCTCGGCGCCCATCTTGGTCAGCGCCTCCACCGACTCGCGGAACGCCGCCATCACGCCCGGCTCGGCGCCCTCGCCGACGAACTCGCTGACGATGCCGAGCCGCACACCGGTCAGGTCGCCGGTCGCGCCGAGCTTCGCCGCCGCCACCACGTCCGGCATCGGCTGCGGGATCGAGGTGGAGTCACGCGGGTCGTGCCCGCCGATCACCTGGTGCAGCAGGGCCGCGTCGAGCACGTTACGGGCACACGGGCCGGGGGTGTCCAGCGACGAGGAGAAGGCGACCAGCCCGTAGCGGGAGGTGCCGCCGTAGGTGGGCTTCGCACCGACGGTGCCGGTGACCGCGCCGGGCTGGCGGATCGAACCGCCGGTGTCCGAGCCGATCGCCAGCGGCGCCTCGTACGCGGCCAGCGCTGCGGCGCTGCCACCACCCGAGCCACCCGGGATCCGGCTCAGGTCCCACGGGTTGTGCGTGGGTCCGTACGCCGAGTATTCGGTGGAGGAGCCCATCGCGAACTCGTCCATGTTGGTCTTGCCGAGCATCACCGTGCCGGCGTCGCGCAGACGCTGCACGATCGTCGCGTCGTAGGGCGGGCGCCAACCCTCCAGGATCTTCGACCCCACGGTGGTCGGCACGCCCCGGGTGGCGAGCACGTCCTTGACCGCGACCGGCACGCCGGCCAGCGGGCCGAGCTCCTCGCCGGCGGCGCGGCGCTCGTCCACGGCGCGGGCCGCGGCGAGCGCGCCCTCGGTGTCCACGTGCAGGAAGGCGTGCACCCGGTCGTCGACCGCGGTGATCCGGTCCAGGTGTGCCTGGGTCACCTCGACGGCGGAAGTCTCGCCGCCAGCGACCAGGGCCGCGATCTCCGTCGCGCTCATTCTGGTCAGATCGCTCATGCCGTCACTCCGCTTCGCTCCGCGACGCCATGAGGCACCACGGCGCTGCACTGCTGATTCGCTCGCTGGCGCTCGCTCATGAGGCCACATCCTCGCTCAGGATCCGCGGTACGCGGAACCGCTGGTCCTCGACGTCGGGCGCGCCTGACAGCGCCTCCTGCGGCGTCAGACACGGCGTGACCACGTCCTCGCGCAGGATGTTGGTCAGCGGCACCGAGTGCGAGGTCGGCGGAATGTCCGCGGCGGCGACCTCGCCAACCTGGGCGACCGCCTGGAGAATCACGTCGAGCTGGCCGGCGAACATGTCCAGCTCCTCCTCCGTGACGGCGAGCCGCGACAGGCGCGCCAGGTGCGCGACCTCCTCGCGGGAGATGGCGGCCATCCGTGCCCCCTTCTGATGTCCTGCTGGTCGGGCGGTGTGCCGGTCGCGCGGCGGGTGGGACGTGACGCGCGGTGACCGGAGCGAGTCTATTGTTCCGCTCCGGTGCCGCGTCCCCGACTCCCCCTCCGCGGGTGCTGATGCCGTGTCGGCGGTCGGTCAGCGGGTGGAGCGGCGACCGGCATCCGGCTCCGGGTGCCCGCCGCTCGGCCGGACCGGCCGGTAACGGGCCAGCCAGGTGACCAACTCCTCGGCGGGCATGGGACGGGCGTAGAACCAGCCCTGAGCAGCGTCGCACCCGGCCGCGTGCAGCATCCGCCAGGTCCGCTCGTCCTCCACGCCCTCGGCCACCACCCGCAGCCCCAGAGCGCCGGCCAGGTCGATCATCGACCGGACGATCGCCGCGTCGTCGGTGTCCTCGGCCATGCCGAGCACGAACGACCGGTCCACCTTCACCTCGGACAGCGGCAACCGGCGCAGGTGTTGCAACGAGGAGTACCCGGTGCCGAAGTCGTCCAGCGCGATGGCCACCCCGATCCGGTGCAGCCGGGAGATGGTGGCCAGCACCCGGCGCGGGTCGGCCATCAGGGCACCTTCGGTGATCTCCACCTGCAGCCGCTCGGCCGGCACCCCGTAGCGGGCCAGCCGGTCGGCGATCTGGTCGGCGATCTCGCCGGTGTGCAGGTCGCGAACGCTCACGTTCAACGCCGCGCGCAGGTTGATGCCGGCCGCCGACCACTTGGCGATCTGCTCCACCACGTCGTCGACGACCCGCCGGGTGAGCAGCCGCATCACCGCGCTCTGCTCGGCGACCCGGATGAGTTCCTCCGGGTCGACCATGCCCCGCCGCGGGTGCCGCCAGCGCAGCAGGGCCTCGACGCCGACCACCTCGCCGGTCGCGATGGCGATCTGCGGCTGGTAGTACATGGTGATCTCACCGGGGTCGTCAGCCAGCTCGCCGGCCGCGTGCGCCCACCCGGTCGATTCGAGCGGTTGCGGCGACAGGCCCGACCTGCCGTCGGGCCGCGCTCCGCGGCTGCCGACGCCCAGCGCGGCGACGGCGCCCGCGTTCGGCGACCGCCGGCCGTTGCCGAGGCCGGCGCGTCGATCCCGGGCCGGGCCCGGGCGGGTGCCGGTGACGGTGGCACGGGTGCCGCGGCCCCGGATCGGGTCGGCCCCGGTGGCGATCCGGTTGATCAGCTCGTCGGCGTGCGCCAGCTCCGCGTCGCCGCGCCGGCGGCGTCCCCACCACCGGCCGGCGGTCGTCGGCGGCGCGGCGATCGCCGGCGCCGGGTCCGCGGGTGGCGGGGCCCCGGTGGGCAGCGCCGCCCCGTCACCGCCGCGCACCTCCGCCGACACGGCGAGGGGTACGTCGACCAGCCGCTCGTCCGGCACGCCGGCCCGGCCGATCCCGTCGGCCTGCTCGGCCGCACCCTCGACGTGCCCCTGTCCCGCGGGCTCAGCATCGAACGACCCGTCGGCTCGACCCGCCGACTCAGCGTCGAACGACCCGTCGGTCGACGGGCTGGACTCGAGCACCCGGCGCAGGTCGGCGAGGAGGCCGAGACGCTCCGCGGAGTTGTGGTCGGATTCGGGGGCGTAGACGGCCACCGTGTCGTTGCGGTGCTTGGCGTCGTACATCGCCACGTCGGCGTGGCGCATCAGGGTGGCGAAGTCCTCGCCGTGCTCGGGGAAGAGGGCGATCCCGATCGACCCGCCCACGTCCAGCGGCAGCCCGTCGAGCGGCACCGGCTCAGCCAGCGCCTGGACCACCCGGTCGGCCAGTTCACGTGCCTGACCGACGTCGGTCAGGCCGGTCATCACGATGGCGAACTCGTCGCCGCCGAGCCGGGCGATCATCTGTGGCCGGGGGTGCACGTCGGTGAGCCGCGCACTGACCTCGACCAGCAGCCGGTCGCCCACGGCGTGCCCGAGGGCATCGTTGACGTTCTTGAAACGGTCCAGGTCGATCAGCAGCAACGCCAACTGCCCGTCGGGCTCACCGCGAGCCGTCCGCTCGGCGTGCAGGTGCACCTGCTCCGCCACCTCGGCCAGCAGGGCCTTGCGGTTGGGCAGCCCGGTCAGCGGGTCGGCGGCGGCGAGGTGCTGCTGCTCGACGGTCAGCCGGGCCATCCGGTAGACGGCGAAGAGCGGCACCAGCACCAGCGGGATCAGCGCCGCGCTGACCCGCGCGGCGGCGACCAGCACCGGGGCGAGCAGGAGCAGCGAGCCGGTGGAGAGCAACTCGAAGCCGAGCCCCTGACGGAGGGTGGGCCACCAACGGTCTCCGAAGCGCAGCCGCACCGCCCAGCTGACCAGCCCGTAGTTGACGACGAACCAGGCGAGCGTGGCACCGCCGACGGCGGCCACGTCGGTCCAGTGCAACCGGCCACCGGAGAAGATGGTGCCCGGCCCGAGCTGGATGACCCCGTACGCGGCGGCGAGGGCACACGCGTACTGCCCGACGTTGAACGCCGTCCGCCACGCCGCGTGCCGCATCCGCCAGCCCGAGACGACCACACCCACCGCCTGCACCACCACCGCTGGACCGAGCCCCCAGCCCAGCAGGATCGCGAAGGTGAAGCAGGTGGACGGGAACACTGCGGAGGTCTGCCGACGGCCCGGCGGGACGAACGGGCGGGCGTCACAGACCACGGCGAGCACAGCCATCGTCCAGAACGCCACTGGCAGCCGGGACACGTCACCGGGAAGCGCCGCGAGTGGACCAGCGGCGGTCAGCGCGGCGACCACCAGGATGCCGACGACGAAGGCGGCGAACGGTGCCACCCGTCCCGGGGGGAGCGAGTTGCGTGGGTCGGCGACCTCCACGACACCTCCCGACCGATCGTCGGCGTGCCGATGTGCACGCCGTGACCCAATGAAACGCCCTCAGCCCCCGGTTTCCCGGTATGACAGTCACGAATCGGTCGTAGTCGTAATTAAGTTGGTATACGCGGTCAGTCGGCGCATCGAGTCGCTTACGAGATCAACCACCCGGCTGGGCGACCTCCCGCGCGGCGTCCGGACCCGCGTCCAACAGCACCCGGAACCCGGCCTCGTCGAGCACCGGCACCTTGAGGCTGGCCGCCTTGTCGGCCTTGGACCCCGGGTTGTCCCCCACGACCACGAAGCCCGTCTTCTTGGAGACCGACCCGCTGACCTTGCCGCCTCGGCTCTGCACAGCCTCGGCGGCCTGGTCCCGGGAGAAGCCGGCGAGCGTGCCGGTCACCACCACGGTCAACCCCTGCAACGGACGCGGCCCCTCGTCGACCGCGTCCTCGGCCATCCGCACGCCCGCCTCGGCCCACTTGCGGACGACCTCGCGGTGCCAGTCCACCCCGAACCACTCGCGGAGGCTGGCCGCGATGGTCGGCCCGACCCCGTCGACCGAGGACAGCTCCTCCTCCGTTGCCGCGTCGATGGCGTCCACCGAGCGGAAGTGCAGGGCGAGCGCCCGGGCCGCGGTGGGACCGACGTGCCGAATGGAGAGCGCCACCAGCACCCGCCACAGCTCGCGCTCCCGGGCGACCGCGAGATTGTCCAGCAACTTGATCGCATTGCTGCCGAGGGTGCCGTCCTTGTTGACGAAGAACGGCGACCGGGACAGCTGCTCGGCGTCGAGCTGGAAGAGATCACCCTCGTCGGTGATGATCTGCGCGTCCAGCAGTGCGCCCGCACCCTTGTAGCCGAGCACCTCGATGTCGAACGCGCCCCGGCCGGCAAGGTGGAACACCCGCTCCCGCAACTGCGCCGGGCAGCTGCGTGCGTTGGGACAGCGGATGTCGACGTCGCTCTCCTTGGCCGGGGCGAGCGGGGTGCCGCAGGACGGGCAGGTGGTGGGCATCACGAACGGACGCGCGTCGGCGGGGCGCAGGTCGACCACCGGACCGAGCACCTCGGGGATCACGTCACCCGCCTTGCGCAGCACCACCGTGTCGCCGATCAGCACACCCTTTCGTTCCACCTCACGAGCGTTGTGCAGCGTGGCCTGGGCGACCGTGGAGCCCGCCACGTGCACCGGCTCCAGCACCGCGAACGGGGTGACCCGGCCGGTGCGCCCGACACCGACCTCGATGTCGAGCAGCTTGGTGGTGACCTCCTCCGGCGGGTACTTGAAGGCGATCGCCCAGCGTGGGGCACGACTGGTCGACCCGAGCCGACCCTGGATCGAGACCGGGTCGACCTTGACCACCACGCCGTCGATCTCGTGCTCGACGTCGTGCCGGTGCTCGGCGTAGTAGGCGATGTATTCCGCCACGCCGGCCAGATCCGGCACGACCCGCCACCGGTCGCTGGTCGGCAGCCCCCAGGACCTCAGCGCCGCGTACGACTCGGACTGCGCGGTGGGCTGGAACCCGCGGCGAGCGCCGATGCCGTGCACGACCAGGCGCAGCGGCCGGGAGGCGGTCACCCGCGGATCCTTCTGCCGAAGGCTGCCCGCGGCGGCGTTGCGCGGGTTGGCGAACGGTGCCCGGCCCTGCTCCACCAGGCTGGCGTTGAGGTCGGCGAACCCGGCGATCGGGAAGTAGATCTCGCCCCGGACCTCCAGCAGCACGGGGATGTCGGGGAATTCGGCGGACGGGGTGAGCTGGCTGGGCACGTCACGGATGCTGCGCACGTTGGCGGTGACGTCCTCGCCGGTGCGGCCGTCGCCCCGGGTGGCCGCCCGGACCAGCCGGCCCCGCTCGTAGGTCAGGTTGATCGCCAGCCCGTCGACCTTCAACTCGCACAGGTAGGGCACCGGGCCACCCGCGTCCCGTTCGACGCGCTCGGCCCAGGCCGCCAACTCCTCGTCGGCGAAGGCGTTGTCCAGCGAGAGCATCCGCTCGGCATGGGTGACCGGGGTGAAGTCGGTGGAGAACGTGCCGCCCACCCGCTGCGTCGGGGAATCGGGCGTACGCAGCGCCGGAAACTCCGCCTCCAACGCCTCCAACTCGCGCAACTGCCTGTCGAACTCGGCGTCGGCGATGGTCGGCGCGTCCAGCACGTAGTAGCGGTACTGGTGCTCGGTCAGCTCCTGGCTGAGCGTGGCGTGCCGCTCCCGGGCCTGCGGCGTCGGCTCAGCCCCGGCCGCCGCCTCCTGCTCCGGGCTGATCTGCTGACCGATCTGCTCCTCGGACACACCGCCACCTTCGGACACGCCTGCGACCTCCCTGATCACGCTACTCGGGCACGGTATCGGGCCGGGGTGACAATCCGTCGTCCGCCCGCGCCCCGGCTGCGGTGTGGTTGGCGGGCGACACGCGCGGCAGCGTGCGAGGATCGCCGGACGATGGTGGCCAGTGGGCCGCCGACAGGTGGAGGTGGCGATGCCGGACGCGCTGCTCTGGGCGGTGGCGATCCTGCTGGCGGTGGCCGCTGGCTGGGCGTGGAACAGCTGGCGGCACCGGGTGGCGAACCGGCGTCCCGGAACCCGCCCGGGTCGAGGCACGACGGCCCGCACCGGTGGTCGCCGTCCCGCGCCGCCACGGCCACGAGGCGCCGACCGGAAGGCGGGCACGCCGGCGCCCGGCGAGATCTGGTGGGCCGACGTGCCGTACGCCGACGGCAGCGGATCGAAGGTGCGTCCCTGTCTGGTGCTGCGTGCCGACTCCCGGGGCGCCGACGTCCTGAAGATCACCAGCCAGGACAAGAGCGACCGGGACGACCACGTGCGGATCCCCACCCAGGGGTGGGACCCCGGCGCGGAGCACGACAGCTACCTCAACCTGACCGAGCCGATCCGAATCAGCTCAGCCGCCTTCGCCGACCGCGCCGGCCGCTGCGACGCCGACCTGTGGCAGAAGGTTCGCAGCCTGCGCCACCTGCCCACCCGCTGACCGCGCTCGCGGCTGCCCGATCGGGTCGGGTCGGGCGAAAGCGTCAATCCCAGGCAGCGCCGAGCGTGGCCAACTGGTCCGCGTACTCGATGCGGTCGGCCCACCCGGCCGGCCAGGCGGCCATCCCGGCGGCCGCGCCGACGAACGCGCCGGCCAGGGCGGCGATCGAGTCGGAGTCGCCGGCGGTCGTCGCGCCCCGGGCCAGTGCCGCGACCGGGTCGTCGGCGTGCCGTACGGCGCAGAGCAGCGCGGTGGCCAGCGCCTCCTCCGCCACCCAACCCTCCCCGGTGGCCCGGCACGGGTCGCCGCCGTCGTCCGGCCGCGCCAGCGCATTCGTCAGTCGGCCGAGCACCGCCAGGCACTCGTCCCAACCCCGGGCGATGAACTCCTCCGGCGTGCCGACCCCCGGGCGCTGCCAGAGATCACCCAGCCACTGCTCCCGGTAGACCAGGCGCTGAGACCTCGCCCGCTCGATGAGAACCGCGGGAAGCTCAGCCAGGGTGGCACCCGCGCGCAGCGCGAAGACCGCGTACGCGGTGAGCTCGCTGGCGGCCAGCCCGGTCGGGTGCCCATGGGTCAACCCGGCCTGCAACTGGGCCAACCCGGCCAGCGTGTCCAGGTCGACGTCGAGCAGGCCGACCGGAGTGACCCGCATGTTGGCCCCGCACCCCTTCGACCCGGCCACGGTCGCCTCCTGCCAACGCAGACCCCGGCCCAACTCCGCGCAGGCGCGCAGGCAGGTCATCCCCGGCGCACGGTTGTTGTCCGGGCTGACCGCCCAGGCCAGGAAACGCCTCCGCAACAGCGGCTCCACCACCTCCGGAGTGAGCGAGGGCGCCTCGTGCAGCGCCCAGGCCACCGCCAGCGCCATCTGCGTGTCGTCGGTGACCAACGCCGGCTCCCCGGACAGCTCACGCGGGCCGGTCGGGCCGTACCGGCGCTCGATCTCGGCGACGGTGAGGAACTCGGTCGGCTTGCCCAGAGCATCGCCGTAGGCGAGGCCGAAGAGCGACCCGGAGGCGCGCAGCGCGGAGTTGGGGATCACGGCGGCCATGATGCCCGGCCGCCGCGACTCACGCCAGGCTCAGTCCCAGCAGAGGCAGAACGGGTGGCCGGCCGGATCCGCGTAGACCCGGAAACCCTCGCCCTCACCGGGCAGCCGCCGCGCACCAAGCGCCAGCGCCGCCTTCTCGGCGGCCTCGATGTCGTCGACCGTCACATCCAGGTGGAACTGCTGGGGGCGTTCCGGGTCCGGCCAGGCCGGCGGCTGCAGGTTGAGCGCCTGCTGGAAGGCGAGACGCGGCTGGTGCCCGGGCGGGCCACCCAGCACCACCCAGTCGTCGTCGGAGTCACCCTCGGCGAAAGGCACACCGAGCAGCTCGGAGTAGAACGCCGCCAACGCCCGCGGATCCGGGCAATCGATCACCACTGAACGTAGCTGTCCAATCATGACGGTCATTTTGCCCACCGGGTACGACAGGAAACCTCAGTCCTCGGCAAACCGCCGGCCGGCGTCCCGGCACGCGGCGAGCACCGCCCGCGCGTACTGCTCGCTGGCCCCGGCGAGACCGCAGGCCGGAGTGACCACCACCTGCTCGGCGAGCTGCCGACGAGGAAAGCCGAGGCGGTCCCAGAGCTGGCGTACCCGGTCAGCGACCTGCGCGGAGGTCGGCGCGCCGCCGGCCAACGGCGGTCTGGTCGGTGCGGCCCCGGCCAGCAGCCCGAGGCCGGCGTCGATCGCCTCGCCCAGCGGGTCCAGCTCGGTGATCAGGTCCAGGTCGAGAGCGACCCCGACGGCGCCGGTCGAGCGGATCAGCTCCAGCGGCACGTCCGGGGCGCAGCAGTGCACCACCGTCGGCACGCCGACCGCCTCGACGACCGTGCGCAGCAGCGCGGCCGCGTCCACCGACTCGACCGCCCGGTACGCGCCCAACCCACTCTCGGTCGGCACCCGCCCGGCCAGCACGGTCGGCAGTGACGGCTCGTCCAGCTGCAGCAGCACCGACGCCCGGGGCAACCGCCGGGCCACCGCCGCCACGTGCGCGCGCAGCCCCTCCGCGAGGGAGCCGGTCAGGTCGCGGACCGCACCGGGATCGCGCAACATTCGGCCGCCGATCGGCAGCTCCAGGGAGGCGGCCAGCGTGAGCGGGCCGGCGGCCTGCACCTTGATCGGCCCGGCGTACCCCTCGGCCTGCTCGGCGAGTTGGTCCAGGTCGCGTTCCATCAGGTCCCGGGCCCGGCGCAGGTCGCGGCCCGGGCGTGGGGCGACCCGCCACCGCCCCGCGTACACCTCGACGGGCAGCTCGACGAGCAGCCCGGCGGACCGGCCGATCATGTCCGCTCCGGGGCCACGGGCCGGCAACTCGGGCAGGTGGGGCAGCTCGGGAAGCTCACCGAGGACCACCCGCTGAGCCTCGCCGATGTCGGTGCCGGGCAGCGAACCAATTCCGGTTGCCGCGCCGGCCGGCCAGGGCCACGCCTGATCTGTCACGGGCGAAGGCTATCCCGCGAACACCCAGGCCGTGCGGTCAGCCGGTGATGGTCGCGGAGCCGAGGACCACGTCGCCGGCCGGGTCCGGTCGGTACGCCACGACAGCCTGACCGGCAGCGACGCCGCGTACCGGTCGACGCAGCTCGGCGTGCAGCCGGTCACCGTCGAGGGCGACGGTCGCCGGCACCACGTCACCGTGTGCGCGCAACTGCACCTCGCACTCGACCGGCACGTCCGGACGGGCGCCGCCGGTCCAGACCGGACGCAGGGCCCGCACCTCGGACACCTCCAGCGCCTCGGCCGGGCCGACGGTCACCGTGTTGGTCTTCGGGGTGATGGAGAGCACGTAGCGCGGCCGCCCGTCCGCGGCAGGCCGGTCCAGGTGCAGACCACGACGCTGCCCCACGGTGTACGCGTACGCGCCGCTGTGGCTGCCGACCACCGCGCCGGTGCTCGCGTCCACCACGTCGCCGGGAGCCTCGCCGAGCCGCCCAGCCAGGAAGCCGCGGGTGTCACCGTCGGCGATGAAGCAGATGTCGTGGGAGTCCGGCTTGTCGGCCACGGCCAGGCCGCGCTCGGCGGCCTCCGCCCGGACCTGCGCCTTGGTCGAGTCACCCAACGGGAAGATCGACCGGTCCAGCTGCTCGCGGGTGAGCACGGCGAGCACGTACGACTGGTCCTTGGCCACGTCGACACTGCGCCGCAACAGCCCGTCCGGGCCCAGCCGGGCGTGGTGCCCGGTCACCACCGCGTCGAAGCCCAGGGCAACCGCCCGGTCCAGCACCGCGGCAAACTTGATCTTCTCGTTGCAGCGCAGGCAGGGATTCGGCGTACGGCCGGCGGCGTACTCGGCGACGAAGTCGTCCACCACGTCCTCGTGGAAACGATCGGCCATGTCCCACACGTAGAACGGAATGCCGATCACGTCGGCGGCCCGTCGCGCGTCCCGGGAGTCCTCCAGGGTGCAACAGCCGCGCGCCCCGGTCCGGTAGGTCTGTGGATTGCGAGCCAGCGCCAGATGCACGCCGGTCACGTCATGCCCGGCCGCCACAGCTCGCGCCGCCGCCACCGCCGAGTCGACCCCACCCGACATCGCCGCCAGAACCCTCACCAGCCCACTCCCTTCCCCCGCGCGCTCGTCCCCCACACAACCCTATCCACCCAGCCCATCTGACCCCCAAACCCGCACCCGCCCCACCCCTGCCCGCACATGTGCGGAGAGGAACAGGGGTTAGCGGCGGGTTAGCGGGGAGTGCGGAGGGCGGCGGCTCGGCGGGCTCGGTCCACTGCTGCTGGGAGGGCTGCGATGAGCGCGTCGACGTCGGCCTGGGTGCTCGTGTGACCCAGGGAGAAGCGCAGCGAGGAGCGGGCGCGGTCGTTGTCGGCGCCCATTGCCAGCAGCACGTGCGAGGGCTGGGCCACCCCTGCGGAGCAGGCCGACCCGGTCGAGCAGGCGATTCCCTGAGCGTCGAGCAGCAGCAGCAGGGCGTCGCCCTCGCAACCGGGGAAGGAGAAGTGCGCGTTGCCGGGCAGTCGGTCGGCCGGGTCGCCGTTGTAGATCACCTCGGGCACCGCCTGCCGAACCCGCTCGATCAGGTCGTCGCGGAGTGCGGCAACCCGGGCCGCGTACTCCTGTTGGCCCTTCACCGCCGCTTCGACGGCGACCGCGAAGGCGACGATGCCGGCGGTGTCCAGGGTGCCGGAACGGACGTCGCGTTCCTGCCCGCCGCCGTGCAGCAGCGGTGTGGCTGCCACGTCCCGGGCGAGCAGCAACGCGCCCACGCCGGTCGGGCCGCCGAGCTTGTGCCCGGTGACGGTCAGCGCGGCGACCCCGCTGGCGCCGAAGTCGACGGGTGCCTGGCCGACGGCCTGGACGGCGTCGGTGTGGAACGGCACACCGTGTTCGGCGGCGACGGCGGCCAGCTCGGCGATCGGCTGGACGGTGCCCACCTCGTTGTTGGCCCACATCGCGGTGACCAGGGCCACCCGGTCGGCGTGCGCGGACAGCTCGGCGCGCAGGTCCTCCGGGTCGAGGCGACCGGCGGCGTCGACCGGCAGCCAACCGGCCTCGGCACCCTCGTGCTCGACGAGCCAGTCGACCGCGTCCAGCACCGCGTGGTGCTCGACGGCGCTGGAGACGACACGACGGCGGTCCGGGGCGGCGGCCCGGCGGGCCCAGAAGATGCCCTTGACGGCGAGGTTGTCGCTCTCGGTGCCACCACCAGTGAAGATCACCTCGGATGGCCGGGCGCCCAGCACCGCGGCCACCCGCTCGCGGGACTCTTCGACCCGGCGGCGGGCACGGCGACCCGCCGCGTGCAGGGAGGACGCGTTGCCGACCTCGCGGGCGGTAGCGACGTACGCCTCCAGTGCCTCGTCGAGCATCGGAGTCGTCGCCGCGTGATCCAGGTAAGCCATCACCGTTCAGCCTACGGCCGACACCTCGGGGACCGGATGCCGGAGGGGACTCCGCGCACCGGCCGGGGTGGGTTTCCCCACCCCGGCACGTGTCGGCGGCCCTGGTCAGGTGAGCACCGCGGTGACGACGATGTTGTCGCGGTACTTGCGGGCCCTGGCGTCGAACGGCCCACCACAGGTGATCAGGGTCAGCCGCGGCTTGCCGTCCCGGGCGAAGTACCGGTCCAACGGGATCCTGGTCTTGGCGTACTCCTCCCGGGCGACGACGCGGTACTGCCGTGCCGTGCCGTCGCTGCCGGTCGCGGTCAGGGTGTCGCCCTGGTCCAGCTCCCGCAGCCGGAAGAACGCTCCTTTGCCCTGTTTGGCGCTGTCCACGTGACCGGCGATGACCACTGAGCCGGTGGTCGCCTCCAGGCCGGGTCCGTAGCGGTACCAGCCGATCTGGTCGACGCTCGGCGGCACCTCGAACTCGTTGGTCCGCTCGTTGATGCCGACCGCGTTGACGGTGGCGGTGACCTCGATCTCCGGGATCACCAGCCGTACCGGCGGGACGATCTTCGTGCCGGTCGGCAGTTCCCCGGCGGTCACCGGCACCGACGGTCCGTCGGCGGCGCTGGCCGACGGGGTTGCCGGGTTGGTGGCCAACGTGCTCGCCTCCTCGGCACCCACGTTCTCGGCCGGCTGGGAGCCGCAGGCCACCACGGTGGCCACGGTGAGCGCGGCAGCGCCGGCGGCCAGGGCCGCCAGCGCGCCGCGGTTGCGCATCGTCACTTGCGACCGGTCCGCGCGGTCGCCATCCGCACCCCACCACCCAGAAGCAGGAGTACGCCGGCACCGGTGAGCACGTACCACCACGTGCCAATGCCCGTGCCGGCCTGACCGCCGTCACCGCTGGGCACGCCGCCCGGGGCGGAGTGCAGACCGGTGATGGTCTGGGCCACCACGTCGAGGCTCTTGCCCTCGGCGGAGCCGATCGCGTAGACGATCGTGGCGGTGCCCTCCTTCAGGTTGAGGTCCGCCGGGCCGATGGCCACGGTGTCGGTGCCGGCGAGCACCACGTCCGCCTTCACACTGCCCGCGTCGACGTCGCCCTTGGCCTCGTTGGGGTTGGTCACGGCCTTGAACACCGGGGTGCCACCGGCCCGGACGTCCACCGCCGGGGCGGCGGCGGTGTGCCGGACGATCAGCCGGGCCTTGCCGGCGGCGACCTTCGAGACGTCGTTGACGAACGGGGTGATCTTCGGCTGGCCGGCGGCGTCGAGGTGTGCCGCGATGCTGATGTTCGCGCCGCCCGGCACCGCCGCGTTGTCGACCTTGAGGATGGCGCTGCCGATCGGCTCGCCCGGCTTGGTGAGGGCGATGTCGTAGTCACCCTCCTCCAGGTTCAGCGGGCCGGCCACGTCACCGGGCTTGAAGTTGTCCAGCGTCTTCTTGCCGTTGACGTAGACGTCGACCGGGGTGTCCGGAATGCCGTGCACGACGGAGACCTTCGACGTGGCGGCGTACGCGGGGGTGGCGGTGAGTGCGCCGACGCCGGCGACGGCCAGCGCGGCTACGGCGCCGCCCGCGGCGACCCGACGGAAGTACGAAAGCTGCATGTCTGCCTCCTGCTGATTGGTGCTGATTCGTCAGGCCTGGCTTGCAGAACGGGTTACGCCGGCTTCCCGCCGGGCGGATGCGCGCCGTAGGCAGTTTTCTTTTCCGGCCCCGACTGCATCCGGATCAGGGTCGGGAGACGAAGAGCTGGTGAGATGAGATCGACGGGGAGAGTGGGGCGGAGGCTGTGGCAGCTACAGTCGGGCATGCCCCATCGAAGGCGAGCCGCCCGATGACGGCGCAGCGACAGGATCCGGATCCCCCGGCGGACGACCTGGATCTCCGGTTCCGCGCGGGCGACGAGGCGGCGCTCCGCGAGGCGTACGACCGCTACGGCCGTGCCGTGCTCCACCTGGCCACCTCCATGCTGGCCAACCGCAGCGACGCGGAGGACGTCACCCAGGCGACGTTCGTCGCCGCATGGCTGGGTCGCGACACCTTCGACCCGGCCAAGGGGTCGCTGATCGGTTGGCTGCTCGGCATCGGCCGCCGAAAGGTGATCGACCGGATGCGCGCCTCGGCCCGGGAGACCCGGGTGGTGGAGACGGTCCGGCAGTTGCCCGAGCCGACGCAGTCCGAGCCGAGCCCGGACCGCGTGGTGGACCGCCTGGTGATCGCCGACGAGCTGGCTCGTCTCCCGGACGACCAGCGACGCATGCTGGAGCTGGCCTTCTACGACGACCTGACACACCAGCAGATAGCCACGGTGACCGGAGTGCCGTTGGGCACCGTGAAGAGCCACATCCGGCGCGGCATGGCGAGCTTGAAACGCAGATGGGAGGTGGACGGTGCAGCACCTGGACCACGACCGGCTGGTCTTTCTGGCGCTCGGTGAGAGCGAGGTGGACGACGGGGAGAGCACCCACCTCGACACCTGCGCGCACTGCCGCACGGAGATGGCGACCCTCCAGCGGGTGGCCGGGCTCGGCACCGAGACGCGTGGGCTGGCTGACCTGCCCGACCCGCCGGAGCACGTCTGGCAGGGCATCGCTGCCCAGGTCAGGGCGGCGGAGTCCCGGGCGGTGCGGCCCGAAGCCCAGCGACAGGTGCCGGCGCAGGCCGATGGCACGACGACGGAGCCGACCACCGGCACGACCGCCGACCCGGCGGTTGTCCGGCTGGGTTCGGCGCGCCGGTCCCGCCGGGGCGGTGGCTGGTCCCGCTGGGCGGCGACCGCGGCGACGGCGGCTGCCGCCGCGGCCGTGGGCGTGGTGGGCACGGTGGCCGTGCTGCAGCCGGACGACCCGGCGCCTGCCCCGACGCAGGCGGTGGTGGCGAGCGCGCCGTTGGCGGCGTATGGATCGACGCCGCCGGACGCCCAGGGGGATGCGCGAGTTCTGCAGAATCACCAACTTCATCTGCATGTGGCGAATCTCCCGCGCGTCCCGGGGTACTACGAGGTGTGGCTGATTAATCCGACGACGATGAAGATGCTGTCGGTCGGCACCCTGGGTGGCGGCCCCGATGCGCTACTACCTCTGCCTCCCAACGTCGACCTCAAGAGCTACTCGGTGGTCGACGTCTCCGCCGAGCAGTACGACAACAAGCCCGCCCACTCCGGTGACAGCCTCCTGAGGGGCACCCTGACGGGCTGATCGGCGGGCCGGCTCAGCTCCCCGGCCCGCCGATCAGCTCCCACGAAGAGGAGTGGCCGCCCATCGGATGGGCGGCCACTCCTTCGTCGTGCGGTGCCCGGGGCACCGGCAGGGTCACTTGCGCTTGCGGATCTCCTCGGCGGCCTGCGGGACGATCTTGAACAGGTCGCCGACCACGCCGAAGTCGGCCAGCTCGAAGATCGGTGCCTCGCCGTCCTTGTTGACCGCGACGATGGTCTTCGAGGTCTGCATGCCGGCCCGGTGCTGGATGGCACCGGAGATGCCGAGCGCGACGTAGAGCTGCGGGGAGACCGTCTTACCGGTCTGGCCCACCTGGAACTGGTGCGGGTAGAAGCCGGAGTCGACGGCTGCGCGGGACGCGCCGACGGCACCGCCGAGCAGGTCGGCCAACTCCTCGACCAGCTTGAAGTTGTCGGCGTTGCCGACACCGCGGCCGCCGGAGACGACCACGCCGGCCTCGGTGAGCTCGGGGCGGGAGCCCTTCTGCTCGGCGACCCGCTCGACGACCTTGGCCAGCCTGTCGGTGTCGGTGACCGACACGGTGAGCTGCTCGATCGCCGGGGTGGCCGCCGCCGGGGTGGGGGTGACCGAGTTGGGCCGGACGGTGACCAGCGGCAGGCCCTTGGTGACCTTGGACTTGACGATGGTGGAGCCGGCGAAGGCGATCTGCGTCGCGGTGCCGTCGGCGTCGAAACCAACCACGTCGGTCAGGATGCCGTTGTCGAGCTTGACGGCGAGCCGGGCGGCGATCTCCTTGCCCTCCTGGGCCGACGCCAGCAGCACGGCTGCCGGCTGTACCCGCTTGACCAGCTCGGCCAGCACGGTGGCCTTGGGGGCCACCAGGTAGCCGTCGATCTCGTCACCCTCGGCGGCGTAGATCTTCTCCGCGCCGTACTCGCCCAGCTTGCCGCTCAGCGCCTCGGCGGCGCCGGCGCCGCCGAGCACCACCGCGCTCGGGGTGCCCAGCTCGCGGGCGAGGGTGAGCATCTCCAGGGTGACCTTCTTGACGCCGAATTCCTTGGTGGCTTCGACGACGACGAGAACCTCAGACATGTCCAGACCCGCTCTCACACGAACTTTTCGGTGGCGAGGAACTCGACCAGCTTGACGCCGCCCTCGCCCTCATCGGTGATCTTGGCGCCGCCGGAGCGTGGCGGGCGCTTGGTGTGCTCGACGACGGTGCTGGTGGCACCGTCGAAGCCCACCTCGGCGGGTGCGACGCCGAGGTCGGCCAGGGACAGCGTCTGCACCGGCTTCTTCTTGGCGGCCATGATGCCCTTGAAGGAGGGGTAGCGCGGCTCGTTGATGGTGTCCCAGACGGAGACCACGGCCGGGGTGGCAGCGGTGACCACCTCGTAGCCCTCCTCGGTCTGCCGCTCGACGGTCAGCGTGGCGCCGTCGACGGTGAGCTTGCGGGCGCCGGTGAGCGCCGCGACACCCAGCCGCTCAGCGATCATGTGCGGCAGGACCTGGACCCGGCCATCGGTGGACTCGGCACCGCAGATCACCAGGTCGGCACCGAGCTGACCGAGAGCGGCGGCGAGCACCTTGGAGGTGGCGACGGCACAGGAACCGTGCAGGGCGTCGTCCACCACGTGGACGGCCTTGTCCGGGCCCATGGAGAGCGCCTTGCGGATCGACTCGGTCGCCCGGTCCGGACCCATGGTCAGGATGGTGACCTCGCCGCCGTGCGCCTCCTTGATCTTCAGCGCCTCCTCGATGGCGTACTCGTCCATCTCGTTGATCACGTTGTTCGCCGAACCGCGGTCGACGGTGTTGTCGTCATTGCGCAGGTTGCGGTCCGCGCCCGAATCAGGCACCTGCTTGACGAGTACGACGATATTCATCGCGCTTCGACGACCCTCCTGTGTGGTGATGCGATTCGCTCGCCCGGTATGGGGCGCAGCGTCGCGCGTCGGTCGACGCCAGGTCAACCGCGGGCTGCTGTGCAGTTGCCCACGGCGCAATGTTACCTGCCAGTAGGTTGCGCTCCCGAGGCACCGAGAGTGACACAGCTCACCAACGCGCGGTCGTTCAGGTCGGCTCGGAGAGCGCCACCCGGATCTGGTCGATGGCCGCCGCCTCGGCAGGCGCGACCCCGTCGTGCGCCCGGGCCACCCGGTCCGCCGCGGTCAACACCACCGAGCGGTACGCCTCCACGTCCTGCGGTGACTTCTCCTGCAGGATGCACACCGACTGCCGCAGTGCCGGCAGCACCACCGACTCGATCTCCAACTGCGAGTCCCGGGGAAGACGCGGCAGCGGGCCGGTGGTCAGCGCCTCCTTGACCGTGCCGCTGGCGTCGGCGAGCGCGTCGGACGCGGCCAAGCTCTCCCGGATCACCCCCAGCACCCCCGGGTCGGCGTTGGAGACCAGGAAGACGGCACCGAAGGCACCCGTCTTGAGGGTCAGCCGCTCCTCGTCCGTCAACCGCTGCTCCATGATCACGGAGTGTAGACGTACGGGGTGGTGGTGGTGACCGCGACGAGGCCGAGCCGTTGCAGGATCGGCCGGCTGTCCTCGGAACAGTCGACCTGCAACAGCGTTCGACCCCGCTGCTCGGCCAGCCGTGCCCGGTAGGTGACCAGCGCCCGGTAGATGCCCCTCTGACGCCACTGCGGCAGGGTCGAGCCGCCCCAGAGGGTGGCGAAGCCGGTGTTCGCGGGGAACCGTACCCAGCCGGCGCTCACCACCGTCCCGTCCGCCTCGGCCACCACCACGGTGATCGAGTGCGGGTCGGCGTCGATCTCCTTGGCCAACCCCGAGACCAGGTGCGAGCGATCCTCCTGCCAGACCTCCTCCTCCATGGCGGCGATCCGCTCCAGGTCGGCTCGGGAGGTCACCTCACGCAGGCGTACCCCCTCTGGGATGACCGGCAGCGCGGCGGCCAGCAGCGCGACCGGCCCGACCACGACGGTCTCCCGGTCCTCCGGCACGAAGCCGGCGGCGCGCAGGCGGTCCGCCAGGTCCGCCGGTTCGTCGTGCCCGTTGAGCTTCCACTCGACCGACTGGCCCCGCTCGCGGAACAGCTCCACCTGCCGGGCGATCAGCTCGTCCAAGGCGTCGCCGGTGAGTCCGCCGAGATCGCGGTAGGTGAGGAACCCGCCGGCGTCGAGCCCGATGATCCGGACCAACGGCCCGTCCCGCTCCACCGTCACCCCGGCCGGCACCGGGTCGGGGATCTCCGGGCGGAGTTGGTTGTCGTAGGCGGCACGCAGGGTCGGTACGTCGAGATCAGTCACCGGCCCAGGCTAAGTGGGAGGGGAAGCGAGTAATCGGCATCATGTGGGAGGCGATCAGGCGGTGGTTCGACCCGGCCGAGATGCGCTCGGTCGGTGAACCGCCGGACTACCGGTTCTCGCTGGCCAACGAACGCACCTTCCTCGCCTGGCTGCGCACCGGGCTGGCGCTGGTCGGCGGCGGGCTGGCCACCGCGCAGTTCCTGCCGCCCCTGCCGATGAGCCACCTACGGGAGGTGCTCGCGGTCGCGCTGCTGCTGCTCGGCGGCGCCGTCGCGATCCGCGCGGTGGACCACTGGGCGCGTACCGAACGGGCCATCCGGCTCGGTCAGGAGCTGCCCGCGTCCCGGTTTCCCGCCATCCTCGCTCTCGCCGTCGGCGCCGGGGCGCTGCTGCTGGTGGTCGCCGTCCTGGTCCGGGCGATCGGTGGGCGGTGAGCACCCCGCGCGACCCGGGGCTGCAACCGGAGCGGACCCGGCTGGCGTGGCGACGCACCCTGCTCACGGTGACCGTGGTGGCCGCGCTCGCCGTCCGGCTGGCGTCGACGGGCGGCACGACCGGGGCGCTGATCGCCGGCCTCACCGTGCTGGTGTGGGGTGCCCTGCTGGTGCTCTGCTGGCCCCGCGGCACCGGCACCGGGCCGGCCCGCACCGGCGGCCGGACCCTGCCCCTGGTCGCGTCCGGCATCGTAGGGCTGGCGCTACTGGGAGTGCTGGCGGTGATTCGCGGACTGTGGTGACGGGATCGGGTGCGCCATGATGGGTGGATGGTCCGGCTGTACGTTCTCCTCTTCCTGGTGCAGATTGTCCTCGCCGTCTGCGCGCTGATCAGTTGCCTCTCCGCCGAGGAGGGCCAGATCCGCGCCCTACCACGGATCGTCTGGGTGCTGATCATCCTGTTCTTCCCGCTGGTCGGCTCGATCGCCTGGTTCGTCGCCGGTCGGGAGCCCGACTCCGGCGCCCACAAGGGTTGGCTGGGCGGCACCGGCACCGCCCAGCGGCAGCAGCCCCGGCCGGTCGCCCCCGACGACGACCCCGAGTTCCTCCGCTCGATGCAGGACAGCGCCAAGCAGCAGGACCAGGAGCTCTTCCAACGCTGGGAGGAGGACCTGCGCCGGCGCGAGGACGACCTGCGCCGCCACGACGGTGAGCCTCCACGCGAGGGCGACCGGCCGGAGGTGTGAACACCGGCGCGGCCGCGCCGATCCCGGTGCCCGAGCGGGCGGGCGGCACAATCGTCGGGGTGCAGATCTGCCTGCTCGGCCCATTGGAGGTCCGGGTCGACCCGACGACACCCATCGAGGTCGGCGGGTCGCGGCTGCGCCGACTGCTGATCCTGTTGGCACTGGAGCCCGGCCGGGTGGTCAGCGCCGGGCAACTGATCGACGCGCTGTGGGAGGGCGAGCCACCTTCCGGTGCGAGCAACGCGCTCCAGGCGCTCGTCTCCCGCCTCCGCCGGGCCGTGCCCAGCCTGCCGGTCGACGCCCGCCCCGGCGGATACCGGCTCACCCTCGAACCGGGCGCTGTCGACCTGCACCGATTCGAGGCCGCGGTGCTCGCCGGTCGGGCGTTGCTGCCCACCGACCCGACCGGAGCCCGGCAACGTCTCACCGAGGCGCTCGACCTGTGGCGGGGGCCGGCGTTGGCCGACGCCGCGGGCGCAGCGTTCGCCCGCGCGCCGGTGGCCCGGCTGGAGGAGTTGCGCCTCACCGCCACCGAGGACCTGATCGAGGCCCGTTCGGCAATGGAGGCCCCGGACCACCTGGTGCCCTGGCTGCGAGAATTGGTCGCCGCACACCCGCTGCGGGAACGGCTCACCGAACAACTGATCCGCACCCTGCACCGGGCCGGTCGCCCCGCCGAGGCGCTCGCCGCGTACGACCGGCTGCGGGGCGACCTCGCCGACACCCTCGGCGCCGATCCCGGGCCGGCGCTGGCCGCCCTGCACCTGGCGGTGCTGCGCAATCAGCCGCCGGGCCCTCCGCCGTCGGGCGACGCCACAATAGCCGAGGCCTCGCGACCAGACGCCGCTCCGATGCCACGCCATCGGGGCGATCTGCCGACCCCGCTGACCAGCTTCGTCGGCCGGGAGGCAGCCGTCGCCCGGGTCGGCGACCTGCTTGAGCGGGCTCGCCTGGTCACGCTCACCGGGCCGGGCGGCGCCGGCAAGACCCGGCTGGCGGTCGAGTCTGCCCGCGCGGTGGCCGACCGGTTCCCGGACGGGGTCTGGCTGGTCGAGCTTGCCCCGGTGGCCGACCCGGCCGAGGTGCCCCAGGCGCTGCTCGGCCTCCTCGGTCTCCGTGAGCAGGCATTCTTCACCGGCAGCCGCTCCCGGATCCCACCGAGCGAGGCCACCGAGCCGATCGTACGGGCCATCGACGCGTTGACCGGCCGCCGCGCGATGCTGGTGTTGGACAACTGCGAACACCAGCTGGACGCTGCCGCCGACCTGGCCGACCGGCTGCTCGCCGCCTGCCCCGACCTGCGGGTGCTGGTCACCAGCCGGGAACCTCTGGGCATCACCGGCGAGGCCCTGCACCCCGTCGAGTCGCTGGAGCAGCCACCCGTCGGCGCCGATCCCGCGACTGCGCTCGCGTACCCGTCGGTGCGGCTCTTCGTCGACCGGGCCGCCGCGGTCCGGCCCGACTTCCGGGTGGACGATCGGACGGTCGAGCCGGTGGTGAACATCTGTCGGTCGTTGGACGGCATGCCGCTCGCCATCGAGCTCGCCGCGGCCCGACTGAGAGCGATGACGGCAGAGCAGGTCTCGACCCGGCTTGAGGACAGGTTCCGCCTGCTCACCGGGGGCAGTCGGACGGCCCTGCCCCGACACCAGACGCTGCGGGCGGTGGTGGACTGGAGCTGGGATCTGCTCGACCCGGCCGATCAGGCGCTGTGGCGACGGCTCGCAGTCTTCTCCGGTGGTGCCACGGCGGCGGCGGTGGAACGCGTGTGCGCTGGTGGGGAGCTGGCGTCGACTGAGGTGCTCGACCGGCTCTTCGCACTGGTGGAGAAGTCGTTGGTGATCGCCACCGACGACGCCGACCCGCGCTACCGGATGCTGGAGACCATCCGGGAGTACGGGCTGGCCCGGCTGACCGAGGCCGGTGAGGAGCAGCGGGTACGCCGAGCCCACGCGGACGAGTTCCTGAGCTTGGCCGAGCGGGCCGACCCCGAGCTGCGCGGCCGCGACCAACTGCACTGGGTCGAGCGGCTTCGGGCGGAGCACGACAACCTGCACGGTGCGCTGCGGTGGGCGATCGATGCCCCCGAGGTCTCTCGGGCGGTCCGGTTGACAGCGGCGCTCGGCTGGTACTGGTGGTCACGCGGGCACCGGATCGAGGGCGCGGACCTCGCCCTCGAGGTGTTCACGCTGGTGGAGCGGACCAGTCCGCCGCTCGACGACGGCGCAACGCCGCTCGCCACCGCACTGGCGACCGCGTACCTGCTCGGGGCGATGAACCTGGTGAGCGCCCACGCGGACGTGGCATCGGCGCAGGATTGGGTGGACAGGGCGGTGCGCTTCGCCGACGCCTTCCCCGACGCCGCCGCCAAGGTGGCTCTGCTGCGACTGTCCAGGCCGATGTCCCTGATCATCGTTCCGGCGACGCAGTTGGCCGGGTCGAGCGCCTTCGCGGGGCTCTTCACCGACGACGATGCCTGGGTGGCCGGCGTGGCCCGGATCATGCACGGCCACACGCAGCTCAACGGGGGCGCGCCGGCCGAAGAGGCAGCCGAGGACTTCCGGATCGCGCTGGAGCTGTTCCGCTCCGTCGGGGACCGGTGGGGGTTGTCCACCACTCGCTTCGCCCTGGCCGACCTGGCCGCTCGGACCGGCGACCGTGACGACGCCATTGGGCAGTTGCGAGCCGCACTGCGGGCCGTCGAGGAGTTCGGCGCGGCCGAGGACGTGCCGCACATGCGGGCCCGGCTGGCCCATCTGCACTGGCAGGTGGGCGAGCACGAGACGGCCCGCCAGCTCCTCGCCGAGGCGCACGAGGAGGCCGAGAGGCTGGGCGCCGACGCACGGGCCGCCGTCTCCGCCACCTGGAGTGAGCTGCTGCGCGACTCGGGCGACTGGGCGAGGGCCGCCCGCTGGACGGAACGGGCGGCGGAGTTGGTCGATCGTCGGGGCATCGCACCGCAATGGAGCGCCATGCTGGCCACCTCGCTGGCGCACGTCAGGGCGGCCCAGGGAAAGCTGTCGGCTGCGCGTACCCACCTGGACCGGGCGCTGGAGCTGGCGATCGACGCCGGCGACGCCCCGGTGGTGGCCATCGTGGTGGTCGGCTACGCGGATCTCGCCCTGCGGGCCGGGCGGCCGAGGGCTGCGGCCACCCTGCTGGGCGGGGCCGATGGTGTGCGCGGCGGGCACGACCAGGGGTCGCTCGACGCCATCCGGGTACGGCTGGCCGTCCGCACGACGCTCGGCGAGTCGGGATTCACCGAGGCGTACGCGGGCGGCCTGGGAACGCGCGTGGATCAGGTGGCGGAGTTGTTGCGGGTCACACTCGACGCTTGAGCCCACGGACTGCCAGCGGCGCGAAGATCACCGCGATGCCGGCGCCCCAGAGCAGCGTCTGTATCACCGGCCCGGCCACCGGACCACTGACCAGGAGCCCGCGCAGCGCGTCGGCCACCACGGTCACCGGGTTGACCTCCACCCAGTTCTGCAACCAGCCCGGCATCCGGTCGGTGGGCACGAAGATGTTGCTGGTGAAGGTCAGCGGGAAGATCACCATGAAGCCGAAGATCTGCACCTTGTCCGGCTCGCTCACCAGCACCCCGACGAGCACCGAGATCCAGGACGCGGCCAGCGTGAACGCCAGCAGCAGCGCGAACGCCCCGACCACACCGAGCACGCCGTTGCCGACCCGGAAGCCGAGGATCGACCCGACGCCGAGCAGCAGCGCGATCGACCACGCCTGCTTGACGGTGTCGGCGAGGATCCGGCCGGCAAGCGGCGCCCACCTCGCGATGGGCAGCGCCCGGAGACGGTCGAACACGCCCTTGGTGAGGTCGTTGTTCAAGCCGAACCCGGTCGTCATGGTGGCGAAGAGCGCGTTCTGCACCATGATGCCGGGCAGCATGAAGGTGAGGTACTCGCCGGACGAGCCGGCGATGGCGGTGCCGAAGACGTAGGTGAAGAGCAGCACGAACATCACCGGCTGGATGCTCAGGTCGAGCAGCTCCATCGGGTTGTGCTTGATCTGCACGAGGCTGCGCCAGGCCAGCGTGAAGGTGTGCCGCAGTCCGGCGGCCGGGCTGAGCCGGCGGGCCGGTGCCAGCGGAGCGGGGAGGGTGACGGCGGTCATGCCGGTGTCCTTTCCAGATCGGTGTCGGCCGGCGAGTCCTCGGCCCGGTGGCCGGTGAGCGAGAGGAAGACCTCGTCCAGGCTGGCGCCGCGCAGCGCCAGCTCGGCGACCGGGATCTCGGCGGCGTCGAGGCGGCGGACCACCGCAGGCAGCACGCCCGGTTCGTTCACGGCGACGGTGACGGCACTCTGGGCCACCTCGGGGGTCACACCTGTCACCTCGGCGACGATGGCGGTCACGGTGCTCAGATCGGTAACGTCGGTCGGCCGTACGGTGAGGGTCTGCCCACCGGTCTTGGCCTTCAACTCCTCCGGCGTGCCCTGGGCGATCACCCGACCGTGGTCCACCACGGCGATCTCCCCCGCAAGCTGGTCGGCCTCCTCCAGATATTGCGTGGTGAGCAGCACCGTCACACCATCGGCGACCAGGGTGCGGACGATGTCCCAGAGGTCGTTGCGGCTGCGCGGGTCCAGGCCGGTGGTCGGCTCGTCGAGGAAGAGCACCTGCGGGCGACCGACCAGACTGGCGGCGAGGTCCAGCCGGCGGCGCATGCCGCCGGAGAAGGTCTTGGTGGCCCGGTCGGCGGCATCGCTGAGCTCAAAGTCGGTGAGCAGTTGGCGGGCGCGCTGCTTGGCGTCGGCCCTGTGCTCAACCCGAGCAGCCGGCCGATCAGCAGCAGGTTCTCCGCGCCGGTCAGGGTCTCGTCGACCGAGGCGTACTGGCCGGTCAGACCGATCAGCTGGCGCACCCGGTGCGCGTCACGCACCACGTCGAAGCCGCCCACCGTGGCGTGCCCCTCGTCGGCGCGCAGCAGGGTGGCGAGCACCCGCACCGCGGTGGTCTTGCCGGCGCCGTTCGGCCCGAGCAGACCGAAGACGGTTCCGGTCGGAACCGCCAGATCAACTCCGGCGAGGGCGGTGGTGGCGCCGAAACGCCGCACCAGGCCCTCGGCGCGGATCGCGTGGTCCATCGCATCTCCTGTCGTCTCCGGTGGTGACACCACCATGGGCGACAGGGCTGACATCCCGCCGATCCCGCGCTGACGGTACGACGCTCTGCGCTGACATTCCGCTGATTTACCTGCAGAAAGACGCAACCGCCGCCGCCCGCTGAGGGCGACGGCGGCGGCGGGTGCGACTCAGGCCAGGTTCGACGATCGGGGGTACGCGTCGGTCGGGTCGGTGAGCACATTGACCAGGTACGGCACGCCGGCGTCGAACGCCCGCTGCAGGGCCGGGCCCAGATCGGCCGCCTTGGCGACCGTCTCCCCTGCCCCGCCGAGCGCGCTGACCACCTTGTCGTAGCGCAGCTCCGGCTGGAGGTCGGCGGCCACGTCGTAGCCGTACATGGCCTGCATCGGGTGCTTCTCCAGCCCCCAGATGCCGTTGTTGCCGACGACGATCACCACCGGCAGCTTCTGGCGGACCAGCGACTCGACGTCCATCAGCGAGAAGCCCGCGGCACCGTCGCCCATCAGCACGCAGACTTGCCGGTCGGGGTGGCTGACCCGGGCACCCATCGCGTAGCCCATGCCGGTGCCGAGGCAGCCGTACGGGCCCGGGTCCAGCCAGGTGCCGGGCTGGGCCGGCTCCAGGTAGCGCCCGGCGTACGACACGAAGTCGCCACCGTCGCCGATGGTGATCGCATCGCGGGCCAGCACCCGACGCAACTCGCCGTAGATCCGGGCGGGGCGGATCGGGTCGGTCTCGGCGGCCATCTCGGCGGCGTCCCGGGCCTTCGCCGCGTCCTCGGCGAGGCGCAGGTCGGCGATCCAGTCGGTGTGGTCGGCCCGGTCACCGGAGTGGTCGGCCAGCGCGGAGAGGATCAGGCGCAGGTCACCGGCGGGGGCGGCAGTCGGCTGGACGTGCGTCGCCCGCTGGCTGGGCGCGTCGACGATGTGCACCACCTTGGCGTCGCCGAAGTCACCGAAGCTGAGCCGGAAGTCCAGTGGGGTGCCGACCACCACGACCACGTCGGCGCCGGAGAGCGCGGCCCGGCGGGCCTTGGCGAACGCGAGCGGGTGCTCCGGCGGGAGCGAGCCACGACCCATGCCATTGGTGAAGACCGGCACCTGCAACGCCTCGGCCGCCTCGCGCAGTGCGGCGACGGCGTCGCCCGCGTACACGTCGGAGCCGGCGATGATGACCGGCCGTTGCGCCGCGGCGATGAGCATCGCGGCGTGGCCGACCTCCTCCGGGTCCGGTACGACCGGGTCGACGCCCGTCACGGCGGGCAACTCGACCTCGGCGACCGAGAAGACCGTCTCGAGCGGAAAGTCGAGGAAGGCCGGGCCGCGGTGCGGGCTGAGCGCGGCGGTGAGCGCGGCACCGACCGCACGCGGGATGTCGTCGGTGCTGAATACCGTCTCGGCGTGCTTGGTGACCGGGGAGACCAGGGGCAGGTGGTCCATCTCCTGGAGGCTGCCGGAGCCCCAGCGGAACGCGGGCGCGCGACCCCCGAGCACCAGCACCGGCGAGGCGTTGAAGAACGCGCTGGTCATGCCGGAGATGCCGTTGGTGACACCGGGGCCGGCGGTGAGCACGGCGAGGCCGGGGCGGCGCTGCAGCTTGGCCACCGCCTCGGCGGCGAAGACGGCGGACTGCTCGTGCCGGACGTCGTAGATCGGGAAGTCGGTCTTGTGCGCGGCGTCGTAGAGCGGAAAGACGTGCCCGCCGGAGAGTGTGAACATTTCCCGTACGCCGTGCGCGCGCAGTGCCGCGAGCGCCAACTCGCCGCCGTGACCCTCGATCCGCTCGGTCATGTCGCTCCCATCGTCCGTGGCCGGGATCACAGGTTACCGGCCGGTCACTTGACCGTCCGACCGTGGTCCCGGCCGGTGGACGCCGCCGAGGTCAGGGGCAGCTGGGGCCGCCGGGCCGATGGGTCAGCGGCCGGTGAAACCCGGCTTGCGCTTCTCGACGAAGGCCACCATGCCCTCGCGCCGGTCGTCGGTGGCGAACAGCGCCGCGAAGAGCTGCGTCTCCCAGGCCAGGCCCGAGTTCAGGTCCATGTCCAGGCCGCCGTCGACCGCCAGCTTCGCCGCGCGCAGCGCCTGCGCGGGCCCGGTCAGGTACGGGGTGATCAGCGCGACGGCCGTGTCGTACACCTCGGCGGCCGGGGCGACCCGGTCGACCAGGCCGATCCGCAGCGCCTCCTGCGCGTCCACCATCCGCCCGGACATGATCAGGTCCTTGGCGCGGGCCGGGCCGACCAGGCGGGCCAGCCGCTGGGTGCCGCCCGCACCGGGGATGATGCCCAGCTTGATCTCCGGCTGGCCGAGCTTGGCGTCCTCGGCGACCACCCGCCAGTCGCAGGCCAACGCCAGCTCGCAGCCGCCGCCGAGGGCATAACCGGTGATCGCGGCGACCACCGGCTTGGGGATCCGGGCGATCGCGCCGAGCGCGCTGGACAGGTTCGGGGCCCGGTCGACCATGTCCACGTAGGACATTTCGGCCATCTGCTTGATGTCGGCTCCGGCGGCGAAGACCTTCTCCCCGCCGTACACGATGACGGCGCGGACGTCGGGGTCGGCGGCGGCCGCATCGGCGGCGGCACGCAACTCCTCCTGCACCTGGGTGTTGAGCGCGTTCATCGGCGGCCGCTCCAGCCGGATCGTGCCGATGCCGTCCTTGGTCTCCAGCCGAACGAACTCGCCCACGCTGCCCTCACTTCCTCGTCGAAGTCGCGTGCCAACCTTACGACCCGGCTCGTTTGGGTAAGTAGTGTGGTGTCAGCCCCCCGGGCGGGAGTCCAGCCATGACCACTTATTACGACGACAGGTCGGTGCAGGTCACCTCGACCGCCTTCCGAGTCGACGGCCGCAGCTACGCGCTGGCCGACATCACCATGATCTGGCACCGCCGTGGCACCCGTTCCTGGCGGGTGCTCGTGGGCCGGGGCGCGATCGGCGCCGCACTCGCCGGTCCGCTGGTCGCGGCGGTGCTCGGCATCGGCGTCGCCGTCTGGCTGCACCGCTCGCCCACCGTGACGATCGCGATCGTCGGCGCGTCGGTGCTGGTCGGGTTGGCCGTCGGGCCGGTCGCCGACTTCCTCTTCGAACACCTGGACCGCTCGTACACCCGGGGCAGCCGCCAACTGGAGATCTGGGCCCGTTGGCGCGGTCAGCCGGTGCGGTTGCTGCGCACCGGCGACGCGCTGCGCTTCGGGCAGATCTACCGGGCGGTGCAACGGGCGGTCGAGCACAGCCAACCGGCCCGCCCCGGCACCCGCCGCTAGACGAGTAAGTCCTAACCCCGGTCTGGGCTGTGGGCGCACCCGGCAGGCGGAGGTGACCGTCGGTCACCTCCGTCAGGGCGGATGCGGTAGTGAGCGGTATACCTCAAAGTCATATTCATACCTCTGAGGTATACCGCTCAACAGCACATCGACATGGCAGGCAGCCAAAGCGGATGGCTAGCGTCCTTCGCTGCGCCCGCAGCCCCCCGGTGGTTAGGCTTAGTGATGACCCTCTATTACCGGGACGACGCGGTGCAGGTGACCTCCGAGTCGATCCGGGCGGGCGGTCACGTGGTCGCCCTCGCCGACGTGACGTTCGTCTGGCACGCACGGGGCCAGAAAACCCTCGCCGTACGCGGCCGTGTGCTGGGGCGCGGTGTCCTGGTGCTGCTGCTCTCGCTGCCGCCGTTGGTCGCCGTGGTCTGCGTGCTGTCACTGGCGTGGTCGGCACAGGACCGGGGCAACTGGCAGTTGGCGCTGATCATCCTCGCCGCCTGCGCGGTGGGGGCGTTGGTGCTGGTGCCGTTCCTGGAGATCCCCCTCGGCTGGCTGGACCGCTCCTATGAGCGCGGCAGCCATGTGCACGAGTTGTGGGTGCAGCACCACGGCCAGGAGGATCTGCTGGTGCGCACCCCGGACGCACTACGGTTCGGCCAGATCTACCGGGCCGTACAGCGTGCCGTCGAACAGCACGGGGACCATCGATGAACATCACCGCGGCGTCGCCGTCAGGCGGTTATGGCACGGCCGACGCACACTTGACCCCATGGCGATTCCCCTCCCCACCCCGGCCGCCGTGGTCGGCCTGACCCGCTCCGCTCTCGACCAGGCGCTCGGCTCGGCCGCCTCGATGGCCGCCGTGCCCGCCCGCGCGTTCGCGGTGCTGGACGGGGTGGAGGCGCTGCTGGCCCGGATCAACGGCGTGGTCGACCGGATCGAGACGACCCTGGACCGGACCGACCAGGTGCTCACCGACGCCGAGGCCGCGGTTCGCGAGGTGGCTGTCATCAGCGCAGCCGCGACCACCGCCATCGACACGGCCACCGAGGTGGCCACCGCCGCCGCCGTGGTGGTCGCCGAGGCCGACCGGGTGGCGAACCGCGCCGCCGCCACCGTGGGCACCGCGACGGAGGCCGCCGCCACGGCGGCCGAGCTGCTGGCGGCGTACGAGCCGGCGCTGCGCCGGGCCGCGCCGATGGCCGGGCGGTTCGTCGAGGAGTTGAGTCACGAGGAGATCAGCGCGGCGATCCACCTGATCGACGAGTTGCCCAAGCTCAAGGAACACCTGACGGCCGACATCCTGCCGATCCTGGCCACACTGGACCGGGTCGGTCCCGACCTGCACGACCTGCTCGATGTGACCCGCGATCTCAAGCTCGCCGTGGCCGGCATCCCCGGGCTGGGCATGCTGCGCCGACGCGGCGAGAAGCTCGCCGACGAGCCCGTCGGCTGAGCCCTCGCCCGCCTGCGCTGTGGCTCAGCAGTCGCAGGTGATCGTCGTGGCGGGCGCGGTGAGGCCATCGACCGGTCTCCGGGTCAGCCCGGCCTCCGTCACCACCGGCAGCCCCTCCCGCGCCCAGTATTCGAACCCGCCGAGCATCACCTTCACCTGATGGCCGAGCCGGGCGAACTCCAGGGCCGCCCGGGTCGCGCCGTTGCAGCCCGGACCCCAGCAATACGTCACCACCGCCGAGCCCGGCGGGATCAGGTCCGCCGCCCGGCTCGCGATCTCGGCGGTGGGCAGGTGCACCGCGCCGGGGAGGTGCCCCTGCGCCCAGGCGGCCGCGCCCCGGGAGTCGACGACCACCAGACCCGGGGTACGGGCCGACAGGTCGGCGTGCACATCACTGACGTCGGTCTCGACGCTGAGCCGGTTGTGGAAGTAGGTGGCGGCGGCGGCCGGATCGGCCGGCGGAACGGCGAAGGCGAAAGTCATGCACCGATCCTCGCCGGCACGCCACCTCGGGACGAGTGGCACGAACGACGTCGTGCGCTAACATCCCGCCATGCCGATCCCGGCCACGACAACCCGCCCGCGCCTGCTACCAGCACCCCGACGACCAGCGGCCGCGCACCGGGTCGCCGTGCTCGCGTACCCGGGGATGTCGGTGTTCGAGACCGGCATCGTCACCGAGGTCTTCGGGCTGGCCCGACCCGAGTTCGACGTCGACTGGTACGACCTGGTGGTCTGCGCCGAGCAACCGGGGCCGGTGCCGGTGGTCGGCGGAGCCAGCCTGCACACCCCGTACGGCCTGGCCGAGCTGGCGGCGGCGCGGACGGTGATCGTGCCCGGCGTGCCGGACGTGACCGCTGACCCGTCGCCCGAGCTGATCACCGCGCTCCGCCAGGCGCACCGGCGCGGTGCTCGGCTCATGTCGATCTGCTCGGGCGCGTTCGCGCTGGCCGGAGCGGGGCTGCTGGACGGTCGACGGGCCACGACCCACTGGCGGTACGCGGAGCTGCTGGCGCGGCGCTACCCGCGGGTCGAGGTGGACGCGGACGTGCTCTACCTCGACGACGGTGACCTGCTCACCAGTGCCGGCAGCGCGGCCGGGCTGGACCTCTGCGTGCACGTGATCCGGCGCGACCATGGCGCGGCGATCGCCAACGCGGTCGCCCGACGGCTGGTGATCCCGCCGCACCGCGACGGCGGGCAGGCCCAGTTCGTCGAGGCACCGGTACCCGCCGACCCGGACGACGACCGCATCGCGGGCAGCATCGACTGGGCTCTCGCCCATCTCGCCGAGCCGCTGAGCGTGGCCCAGCTCGCCGGGCGGGCGCACATGTCGTCCCGCACCTACCTGCGGCACTTCGCCCTGGCCACCGGAACCAGCCCGATCCGTTGGCTGATCGACCAGCGGATCCGGGCCAGCCTGACCCTCCTGGAGGAGACCGACGCCTCGGTCGAGCAGGTCGCCCGCGCGGTGGGCTTCGACACGCCGGTCACCTATCGGCACCACTTCGGCCGGGTCATGCTGACCTCACCGTCGGCGTACCGCCGGGCCTTCCGCACCGGCGCGGGTCAGCGGACGTAACCCGCCGACGCGGTCAGGCCGGTTCAGCGCGGGACGCGCTCAGGCCGGGGCGTACAGCTCGTCGATCTCGGCGCGTCGGGGTAGCGCCACCGAGGCGCCGAGCTTGCGTACGCAGGCAGCGCCGGCCGCCGACGCCCAGCGCACCGCGTCGACCAGGTCGCGTCCCTCGCCCCAGCCGACGGCCAGCGCGGCGGTGAACGCGTCGCCTGCGGCGGTGGAGTCGACCACGTCGACCTGGACCGCCGGCACGTGCACTTCGGCGCCGTCCCGGTCGACGTACCAGGCGCCCTCGCCGCCGAGAGTGAGCACGGCGCGGGGGGTCAGCTCGAGCAGCGCCCGGGGCTCCTCCCGGCCACGGCCGGCGAGCGTCTGCGCCTCGCCCTCGTTGACGACCAGCACGTCCACGGCGGCGAGCAGTTCGGGCGGGAGCTCCCGGGCCGGGGCGGCGTTCAGGATGACCCGGGTGCCGGCGGCGCGGGCGGCCACTGCGGCGGCTGTCACGGTCTGCACCGGGATTTCCAGTTGGGCGACCAGGACGTCCGCCGCGCGTACCGTGGCAAGCTCCTCCTCGGTGAGCCCGACCAGCGCGTCGTTCGCACCGGGAGTCACCATGATGGCGTTCTCACCCTGGGCGTTGACCATCACCAGCGCGACCCCCGAGGTGCCGTAGACCACGCGCAGCTGGCTGGTGTCCACCCCGGCCGCGGTGATGCGCGCCTTCAGGGTGACGCCGAAGGCGTCCGAGCCGATCGCGCCGAGGAACGCGCAGGAGGCGCCGGCCCGAACCGCGGCGACGGCCTGATTGGCGCCCTTACCGCCGGGCACCATCACGAAGTCGGTGCCGAGCATGGTCTCGCCCACTCGCGGCAGCGCGGGCGCCATCGCGACCAGGTCCATGTTGGCGCTGCCCACCACGGCAACCCGGGTCTGCGGCACTGTCGTCTCCGCCCGGTCCGGCGCTCAGGCGGCCCGGGCGGTGTAACGGTCGCCCGACCGCTCGACCACCAGTGGCAGACCGAATGTCTTGGAGAGGTTGTCGCCGGTCAGCGTCTCGGCGAGCAGACCCTGGGCGACCACTCCGCCTTCCCGCAGCAGCAGCGCGTGGGTGAACCCCGGTGGGATCTCCTCCACGTGGTGCGTGACCAGCACCATCGCCGGGGCGTCCGGGTCGTACGCCAGCTCGGCCAGCCGGGCGACCAGGTCTTCCCGACCACCCAGGTCGAGCCCGGCGGCGGGCTCGTCGAGCAGCAGCAACTCCGGGTCGGTCATCAGGGCACGGGCGATCTGCACCCGCTTGCGCTCACCCTCGGAGAGGGTGCCGTAGCGGCGTTCGGTGAGGCCACCGACGCCGAGTTGGCTCAGCAGCGCCCGCGCCCGGGCCTCGTCACCGCGCTCGTAGCTCTCCCGGAAGCGGCCGACCACCGACCAGGCGGCGGTCATCACCACGTCGCTGACCTGCTCGTCGGCGGGCAGTCGCTCGGCGAGCGCGGCGGTGGTGAGCCCGATCCGGGTACGCAGCTCGTTGACGTCGGTGCGGCCGATCCGCTCGCCGAGCACGTGCGCAACGCCGGTGGTGGGGTGCAGTCGGCCCGCGGCGAGGTTGAGCAGGGTGGTCTTGCCGGCACCGTTGGAGCCGAGGACGACCCACCGTTCGTCCAACTCGACCCGCCAGGTCAGGTCCTGGAGGAGGGCGGTGCCAGACCGGCGTACGCCGACTCCGTCGAGGCTGACCACCAGATCCGGGTCCACGGGGGCGGCGGCAGGCGCGGCGCCGGTAACGCCGGGGATCAGATCACCAGTCACCACACCATCCAACCACGCAGCGTCGAGGCGCCCCCCATGGGCGGCGCCTCGGCCATAGGGTGAAGCGCCGTGTCGTTGATCACCACACCCGGAGGACGGCCCATGCCCAGTCGAGGTACGGAGCCGCGCGGATGAGCGCGGTCATCGAGATCGAGGGTCTGCGCAAGACCTTCCACAGCGTGCGGAACGGCCGGCGGGTGGCGGTGGACGGGTTCGACCTGTTGGTCGAGACGGGCCAGGTCCACGGTTTCCTCGGCCCCAACGGCTCGGGCAAGACCACCACCCTGCGCGCCCTGCTGGGGCTGGTACGCGCCGACAGCGGGCGGATGACCGTGCTCGGTGAACCGTCGCCGGAGCTGTTGCCGCGGGTGGCTGGCCAGGTCGGCGCCATCGTCGAGAGCCCACAGTTCTTCGGCAACTTCACCGGGTATCGCACGCTGCGGTTGTTGGCGCGTGCCGGTGGGGTGCCGATCTCGCGGGTGGACGAGGCGCTGGAGCTGGTGGGCCTGCGCGACCGGGGCGATGAGCGGGTCAAGGGCTACTCGCTGGGCATGAAGCAGCGCCTCGCGGTGGCGTCCGCACTGTTGAAGGACCCACGGTTGCTGATCCTGGACGAGCCGGCGAACGGGCTGGACCCGGCGGGCATCCGGGAGATGCGGGACCTGATGCGGTCGCTGTCCGCGAACGGGGTGACCGTGCTGGTGTCCAGCCACATCCTGGGCGAGATCCAGCTGATCTGCGACCACGTCACGATCATTTCGCGGGGGCGGCGGGTGGCGGCCGGCCCGGTGGACGAGGTGCTGGCGGGCCACGACCGGCACGAGTTCCTGGTGCGGGTGGCCGAGCCGCAGCGCGCTGCCGAGTTGCTGCAGGCGGCCGAGCTGACGGCGGTCGTCGACGGCGGGGCGCTGGTGGTGGGCGGGGTGAGCGACCCGACGGTGGTCAGCCGGGTGCTCGGCGAGCAGGGGCTGTGGGTGGGCGAGTTGACGCCGCTTCGGCCGGATCTGGAGAGCGTATTCCTGGAGCTGACGGGTGCGAACGAGCATTCGTCGGTGCCCCGGCAGGTCGACGACTCGGCGCTGCCGTACGCCGATCAGGGCGATGCTGTGATCAATCTCGATCGGGGAGTGGACGCGTGAACCTGGTTCGTGCCGAGTTGGAGCGGCTGTCCGCGCGTCGCTTCGTACAGCTCATGGTCGTGCTGTTGGCGTTGGCGTTCGCGATCACGGCGGCGACCACTCTGGCCGGCTCCCACAAGCCGAACGCGGACGAGTTGAACTCGGCCCGGGCGCAGGCTTCCCAGGCGCGGCAGAGCATGGAGTTGTTGTACCAGGAGTGTCTGGCCCGCCAGAGCGGCTCGCTCCCGACGGAGGACACGGGACGCTACTTCCCCGCCGACTGTTCCGAGATCGACCCGATCCGGCTGGAGAAGCTGCCGATCGCCGCCGACTACCTGCCGGGTGTGTTCAGCTTCGCCCAGCAGGCATTCCCGTTGCTCTATTTCCTCATCGCGTTCCTGGTGCTCTTCGGGTTCCTGGTCGGCGCCTCCTACATCGGCGCCGACCTGAACTCCGGCGGTGTGGTGAATCTGCTCCTCTGGCGACCGCGCCGTCTGACGGTGCTCGCGGCCAAGTTGGGCACCCTGCTCGGCGTGGTGCTGGTCCTGTCCCTGCTGGCGTCGGTGGCCTACCTCGCCACGTTCTGGGTCATCGGGCAGACCGCCGGGTTGCCTGGCCGGTTGTATGGTGACTTCTGGAGTTCGCTCGGCGCGGTGCACGGCCGCGGCATGGTGCTGGTGCTGCTGGCCTCCGCGCTGGGCTTCGCGATAGCCACGCTGGGTCGGCACACGTCGGCGGCGTTGGGGGCGGTGGCGGCGTACGCGGTGGTGTGGGAGTTGGGCGGGCGTCTGGTCCTGGAGATCGTCGATGCTCGACGGCCGGACCAGTTGATGCTCTCCAGCCACATCGGGGCGTGGCTCACCGGCGAGGCGAGGTACTGGGATCCGAAGATCTGCGCCGACAACGTGGGCAACGACTACTGCGAGAGCTTCTACAGCCTGACCTGGGGACCGTCGCTGCTGGTGCTGCTCGCGCTCACCGGCGGGCTGACCGCTGCGGCGTTCGCCGTGTTCCGTCGCCGCGACCTGCTCTGAGTTTCGGTCCGCGGGGCCGCCCACCGTGCATCGGGCGGCGCCGCGGACCGACGCGCGGTACGGCAAGAGCTTGCAACCCGCCGACCAGCGGTGAAATATTCCTTCACATGACCGCCGCAGCGGGCTCAGCCGACGGTGGAGCCGAACACCTCGTCGCGTACGGCGTCCAGGGCGGTCCGCAGCGCGCCGTGCAGGATCGGCTCCTCGGTCAGCCCGGTCGGCACGACCCGAGGCTGGACCAGGGTGATCGCGGCCACCTCGTGCTGCACCCGCTCGGCGAGCGCGGTGCCGCCGGCCTGACCCACCTCGCCGGCGAGCACGACCAGCGGCGGGTCGAGCACCACGCAGGTGCTGGCCACGCCGAGGGCAAGGCGGCGGGCCAACTCGTCGAGCATCGGGCCGCCGTCGGCGCCGGCCGCCACGGCCGCGCGGACCGCCTCGGCGGCCTCGGCGGCCGGGTAGCCGTGCTCGCGGGCCACCGCGCGCACCGAGTCCGCGCCGATCAGTTGCTGGAAGGCCGGCTTGGCCCGACGGGAGACGTCGCGCGGGATGGGCGCACCGGGCACCGGCAGGTAGCCGATCTCACCGGCGGCACCGCTGCTGCCGTGGTGCAACCGACCGCCCAGCATGATTGCCAGGCCGACGCCGGCACCTACCCAGACCAGCACGAAGTCGCCCACCCCCTGTGCGGCGCCGGACTGCGCCTCGGCCACCGCGGCGAGGTTGACGTCGTTCTCGAAGACCACCGGGGTGTGCAGGTCGTCCCGCAACGCGGCGAGCAGCCCGCTGTGCCAACGCGGCAGGTTGAAGGCAAACGTGATGTCGCCGGTGCCGGGGTCGACCAGGCCCGGCGTGCCGAGCACGATCCGCCGTACGCTGCTCAGTTGCGCCTGGGCGCTGCTCGCGGCCTGCACCACGGCGTTGTGCACCACGCCCACCGGGTCGTCGGTGTCCCGGGTCGACTGCTCCACCCGGCCGATGACCGCACCGGTGATGTCGGCACACGCGGCCACCACCCGGTCCGGCCCGACGTCCACGCCGACCACGTGGGCACTGCCTGGGCTGACCGCGTAGAGCTGGGCGTTCGGCCCTCGCCCACCGGCCTGCTCGCCGACCCGCGTGACGAGGCCGCGCTCCTCCAACCGCTCGACCAGCTGCGAGGCGGTGACCTTCGACAGCCCGGTCAGCTCGCCGAGGCGGGCCCGAGTCAGCGGGCCGCATTCGAGGAGCAGCTCCAACGCCGCACGGTCGTTGAGCGCCCGCAACAGACGGGGGGTGCCGGGCAGCCGGGTCGCACTCATGACACGTCCTCTAGTTTTAGTAAACTTTGCTAACTGTAAACCAACCTGCGAACGGGTAGCCGTAGCGTATCGGCCACCCGGAGGTGGGGCGCTCGGCCGATTCGGCAGGGCGAACACCACCACCGGTACGACGTTTCGTACCGGCTGGGGCACCGAAGGGAGAAGATCACGTGGGGCTGGATCCAGGACTGCGCCGGCTGGCGCTGGGCACGCTGCTCGCCGCGTACCCGGGACCGGTCCCGCCGGACTGGGCGGTTGACCTGCTGGCCGACGGGCTGGCCGGGCACACCCTGTTCGGGACCAACGTGCACGACCCCGCCCAGGTGGCGGCGAGCACCGCCGCGCTGCGCGCCGGCCGGCCGGACGTGCTGATCGCCATCGACGAGGAGGGTGGCGACGTGACCCGGCTGGCGCACGCCACCGGCAGCCCGTACCCCGGAAATGCCGCCCTCGGCGCGATCGGCGACGTGGCTCTCACCCGACGGGTCTACCAGTCGATCGGCGCCGAGTTGGCCGCGCTCGGCATCACCGTCAACCTCGCCCCGACGGTGGACGTCAACACCGCCGACGAGAACCCGGTGATCGGCACCCGGTCCTTCGGCGCGGACCCGGTGCGGGTGGCCGCCCACTCGGCCGCCGCCGTGACCGGGTTGCAGGCCGCTGGCGTGGCCGCCTGCGCCAAGCACTTCCCCGGGCACGGTGCCACCGTCACCGACTCCCACCATGAGCTGCCCACCGTGGACGCGCCCCTGAGCCTGCTACGCCAGCGGGACCTGCCGCCGTTCGCGGCGGTCGTCGCGGCCGGGGCGCGCGCGGTGATGACGGCGCACATCCGGGTGCCGGAACTGACCGGCGCCGACCCGGCCACCTTCAGCCGGGCCGTCCTGG
Source organism: Micromonospora luteifusca (assembly GCF_016907275.1). Lineage (NCBI taxonomy): Bacteria > Bacillati > Actinomycetota > Actinomycetes > Micromonosporales > Micromonosporaceae > Micromonospora > Micromonospora luteifusca. The sequence goes on along the minus strand of NZ_JAFBBP010000001.1, from coordinate 4,426,173 downwards.
TCGATCTGCTCCGTACCGACTACGGCTTCACGGGTGCCGTCATCACCGACGCGTTGGAGATGAAGGGCGCCGCCGTGGCTGCCGGCGGAGTCGGACCGGCCGCGGTCCGGGCCCTGGCCGCCGGCGCTGACCTGCTCTGCATCGGTGCGAAGGTCGACGCTCAACTGGTCGAGCGGGTGGCCGCCGAGATCGTCGACGCCCTCACCGACGGCCGGTTGGCGACCGCGCGGGTCGAGCAGGCAGCCGGCCGCGCCGCCGAACTCGCCGCGTGGACCCGGGCCGCCGCCAGGTCGGCGGCGACCGAAGACACCGAGCTGGGGTACGCGGCAGCGCGCCGAGCGGTCCGGGTGGACGGGGTGCTCACCGGCCTGGACCGGCCACTGGTGGTGCAGTTGCACACCGAGTCGACGATCGCCGAGGGGCGGGTGCCCTGGGGCCTCGGTCCACACCTCGACGGGGTGTCGGAGATCCGGGTGATCGCCGCCGAGGCCGACGCGGCGAGGCTGCGCGAGTTGGCCGGTGACCGTCCCATCGTGCTGGTCGGGCGGCACCTGCACCGGCTGCCGGGGGGCCCGGAACTGATCGCCGTCCTGGCCGCCGAGCATCCGGTGACCGTGGTGGAGATGGGCTGGCCGGCACAGTGGCGCCCGGTGGGCGTACGCGCCTTCGTCACCACGTACGGCGCGAGCCACGCCAATGGCCGGGCGGCCGCCGAGGTGCTCGGTCTGGCGCGCTGAGTCGCAGCGGTCGGCGAGATCACACCGTCCACTGTCGCGCTCAGCCCCTTCTCGGCGGAGTCCTCCGGTCCGCGAGAGGCGGCGATCGCCCTCTTCGACGAGGTGTTGGGGGGCTCGACCGCCAACGTCGACGCCGAACTGCGCCCACAGTTGCCCCAGCTGCTCTGGCTGGCGTACATGGGAGTGATCCTCTACTGGGTGCACGACCGGTCTCCGGGGCAGACCAAGACCCGCCAGTTGATCGACGGCGTCGTGCCATTGATCGACCGACTGGTGGCGCTGTCCCGACTACGGGTCCTCCGCCCCGTGACCCGGCAGTTTTTCAACCTGATCCGCACGCTACGTCACTGACCCGACCGGCCGCATTGACCGGTCCAGCAGCAGGTCAGGTCCACTTTTCGACACTCCGAACCGACAGCTCACACCTTGCCCCACGCCTCTTCGATACGTAGCGTGATCGACACGTACCGACTCGCCAAACGCGCGAGGCGGCACGCCCCGAACCGGGGGCCTGGGGAGAGGTTGCGGACCGTGGATCCGGCCCGGATTCACGGTCCGCGCCCGTCGCCACTCAGCGTGGATAGACCCCGTACGCGCGCCAGCCCCGGTCCGGAAACCCGGCCGCGTCGGCGACCCGGGCCGAGGCGTGATTGTCCCGCTCGTGCAGGTAGGTGGGCACCGCTCCCTCGTCGAGCACCCGCCGCGCAGCCTGTGCCACCAGCCGGCGGGCGAGGCCGCGGCCCCGAGCAGCCGGCACGGTCCCCACCGCCAACTCCTGCCCGTACGCGTCGTGCCGTTTTATCCCGGCACCGGCCAGGTAGGTGCCGTCCGGGGCACGGACCACCAACACCGGCCGGTCGAAGAGCCGCAGCCAGGGCGGCAGCCCGGGAGCCGTCGACTCGGTCCACTCCCCCACGTCGGGCAACGGCGCGGGTGACCGGCTCCACCGGAAGGGGCCGTCGTGCACACACCACTCGGGCAGCCCGACCGCCTCGGGCAGCGCGGCGAGCAGTCGGTCCGGTGTACGCCGGACCAGCGAGCGAATCGCCGCCACCCGCTCCGGCGCCACGGAGAGCACTGCACTCTGCCCGGTCTGCACGGCGAGCGCGGGGCGCAGCCTGCCGTCCCAGGCCGGTTCTGCCCGCCGCCGCGAGGCGACCACGTGCAGCCCCGGCCCGGCCGGCCACTGGCCGAGCCAGGTGGCCAGGTGCAGGTGGAGCCGCCGGTCGAGCATGCCCACCTCCCCGTCACCGCGCCTCTCGTGGATCACCGTACGCCGGGCAGGCGGGCCGGGCGGACGATCCCTCAGGGCCGGGCGAGGTTTGGGAACCGGGCATACCCATCGACCGTCATATGTATTTCCATACCTGTACAACTTTGTTTGGGACGGTAAGGCATGCCGATTCAGCCGAACCATCACTACCAGCAGGACCCCGAGCGACTCTGGCAGGCGGCGGAGACAGTCGGACAGCTTCCGCCCCAGCCGCGCTACCGGAACCCCCGGGCCGCCGGCGGCGTCGGCACCCTGTCGTGGGCCAGGCTGAACAAGCTGCCCGCAGGCAGTTCCAGCAGGCACCGCCTGAACACCCACTGACCGAACGGCCGGGTTCTGACGTTCGGGCGTGGGGCGACACACCGGGGAGGTCCAGCAGCGGCTTTCGCACACCTGTCGGGTAATTTCTTGTGGTCCGGCATCCCGGCCTACGACAGGAGAAGCTCCGCGCATGGGCAAGAAGACGATCCACGTCTCCGACTTCACCGGCACGGTCCTGCAGCAGGACGACGAGGTGGTGCGCGTCGTCGTGCTGGAGCACCCGGACCTGGTCGCCGGGCCCGTGCAGTTGGACGCCACCCCGGGCGAGGTGGAGAACATCGACGACGCCGCCCTCGACGTGGCGGTGGTGGAGATCCACGACCGGCACGGCGGCGGCGAGCCCCGCCGGGTGGTGCTCACCGCCAGCGAGTTCGACGCGATGGCCACCGACGTACCGATGGCGCAGTTGCTGAAGACGGCCGAGCGGGTCCGCCCGCCCAAGGCTCGCAAGAGCGCCGAGAAGATCGACTACGGCACGCTGGAGCACGCCGGCAAGCCGCACCGGGGTCGGGTCACCGAGGAGGAAGCCCGACTGGTGCGCGAGCAACTCGACGAGGTCAACAAGCTGCTCGCCGACGCGGGCGTGCGCCAGATCGACCCGTCCGATCCGGAGCACGCCCTGCGGTACGGCTTTTCCGAGGTCTCCTGACCGCTGTCTACGGCTTGCCCCTACCTGGCGTCGCCGTCCGTCGCGGCGGCGTTGACTGCCGCGGCGAGGGCGGCGGACAGGTCGGCCTCGACCGCTGCCTTGTCCAGGCCGAGGTTGGTGAGGACACCGGCGCCGTCCTCCTGCTCCAGCAGGGCGAGCAGGAGGTGCTCGGTGCCGATGTAGTTGTGCCCGAGGCGCAGCGCCTCCCGGAAGGTCAGCTCCAGCGCCTTCTTGCCGCGCGCGTCGTAGGGGATGAGGTCCGGGACCTGATCGGCGCGTGGGGGAAGGACGGCTCCGACCGCCTCCCGAACCGCCTCCGGAGTAGCGCCCCGGCCAGCCATCACCCTGGCGGCCAGCCCCTCCGGCTCGGCCAGCAGGCCCAGCACCAGGTGCTCGGGGCCGATCTCGATGTTCCCGCTGGCCCGGGCCTCCTCCTGCGAGGCCACCACCACGTTGCGGGCGCGGGGGGTGAACCGACCGAAGCCGGCGTTCGGGTCGAGCGCCGCGGCGTCGGTCGCCTTCGGCACGAAGCGCTTCTGGGCGGCCTGCTTGGTGACCCCCATGCTGCGGCCGATGTCGGTCCAGGAAGCGCCCGAGCGTCGGGCCTGGTCGACGAAGTGCCCGATCAGGTGATCGGCGACCTCGCCGAGGTGATCGGCGGCGATGACCGCGTCGGTGAGTTGGTCGAGCGCGTCGGCGTGCGCCGTCTTGATCGCCTGGATCAGGTCGTCGAGCTTGACGGTGTTGCTGATCTGGAGAGGATCTGTCATGCGTCAACCCTAGGTTGACGAAGGGCAGCCGTCAACCAGAAGTTGACGATCACGCCCGAGCGGGTGATCCGGCGGCGGGGCCACGGCGGCTTGCCGTCACCCCGCCCAGCCGGTCACCGCGGTCAGCCCCAGGTCTGCGGGGCCGGCTGGCGGGTGGCGGCGTTGATCCGGTTGAAGAAGTTGGTGGTGGCCACCCAGAGCACGATCGCGGCGAGCTCCTTCTCGTCGAAGTGCCGGGCCGCCTCCGCCCAGACATCGTCGGACACGGCGTCGGCACGGTCGGCGAGCCGGGTGGCGGCCTCCGCGAGCGCGAGCGCCGCCCGCTCCGCCTCAGTGAAGTACGGAGTCTCCCGCCAGACGGCCACCGCGTACAGGCGCTCCTCGGTCTCGCCGGCCTTGCGGGCACCCCGCGCGCCCGCGTCCACGCAGGCGCTGCACCCGTTGATCTGGCTGGCCCGCAGGTGCACCAACTCCAACGTGCTGTCCGGCACTCCGGCCGAGTGCGCGGCCTTGTACAGCAGATTGATCGCCTTGACGGCGTCCGGCAGCAGGCTGGCCGGGTTCTGGATACGCGGTTCGATGATCATGAGACGTGTTCCGTCCTGTTAGGCTGCCCGGCGTGTGTCGCGGGCGGCATCCCGTTGCTGTCACTGGAATGTCGACCGGCGAGCCGGTGCCGTGACAGATGTGGTCGCGGTCACAGACGCGCACCGGGCGTGCCACGGGGGTGGAGAGCATGAGCGAGGCGGACCGGCTGGCCCGGCGCTTCGAGGAGAACCGGCCGCGCCTGCGGGCGGTAGCCCAGAGGATGCTGGGCTCCGGAGCCGAGGCCGAGGATGCCGTTCAGGACACCTGGCTGCGGCTCAGCCGAGCGGACATCGCCGGCATCGACAACCTGCCCGGGTGGCTGACGACCACCGTCGGCCGAGTCTGTCTGGATCGGTTGCGAACGTGTACCGCCCGACCGGAACAGCCGTGGGACACCGCAGGGCCGGCACCCGACCCGACAAACGGCGACCCGGTCGACCCCGAGCGGGAAGCCGAGCTGACCGAGTCGGTCGGCCGGGCACTCCTGGTCATTCTGGACACTCTCGCCCCGACCGAACGATTCGTGTTCGTGCTGCACGACATGTTCGCGATCTCGTTCGAGGAGATTGCCGCCGTGGTCGATCGCACTCCCGCCGCCGTCCGCCAGATCGCCAGCCGGGCCCGTCGCAGGGTGCACCAGGATGGGACCGTCCGGGAGACCGATCCGGCCCGTCAGCGGCGGGTGGTCGAAGCCTTCCTCGCCGCCTCCCGGGAGGGCCGCTTCGACGACCTGGTCAGCCTGCTCGACCCGCACGTCGTCATGCGCGCCGACCCGGTGGCCGCCGGCCTGGGGTCACCCGCCGAGACGCACGGCTCCGCCGCCATCGCCGGCTTCTTCAACGGCCGCGCCCAGGCGGCATTGCCGGCGTACGTCGACGGGCTGCCGGGCGCGGTCGTCAACCTCGGCGGAGCCGTCCAGCTCGTGCTCTGCTTCATCGTCACCGACCGGATCATCGGCATCGAGGTGGCGGCCGACCCGGCGCTGCTCGCAACCCTCGACCTGTCGGTGGGAGAGCGACGGTAGGGCTACCCGGCCCTGGCGTACTCGGGTAGGCGGCGAGCGACCGCCGCCGGCGAGGGCATCCCGTCGATCTCCTCGGCGATCGCCCGGGCCGCGTCGCGATGTGCGGCCCCGTGCCGTGGCAGCAGCCGTCGCGTGTGCTCGGCGACCGCGTCCGCGTCCACCTCCTCGGGGAGCAGCCGCAGGGCGGCGCCGGCGGCACTGACCGCCTCGGCGTTGGCGAACTGGTCGGCACCCTGCGGCAGCATCAACTGCGGTGCGCCGACCGCGAGCGCGCCGAGGGTGGTGCCGCTCCCGCCGTGGTGCACCACCACGTCCACGTGCGGCAACAGCTCCGCCTGCGGGACCAGGGGATAGGCCCTGACGTTGTCGGGCAATGCGCCAAGCTGGTCCAGAGGCACGCGGCCCGCCGCGACCACCACCTGGGCGTCGAGCGTCGCCAACCCGGCGATGGCCGTGCTGAGCAGCTCCGGCGTACCGAACGCGGTGCCGAGGGTCAGATAGACCAACGGCCGGGACGTCCGGCGGCTCGCCCATTCGGGCAGCGGGGACGGTGTCGAGAAGGGCACCGGTCGCAGTTCGATCCGACGCTCCGTGGCGAGGAAGTCCTTGTCCTGGAGCGAAGGCGGGCAGATGTCGACGTGCGGCCGGCCGGTGGCCTCGGCGTTTCTCGTGCCGGTCGACCCGGACCGGCTCGACGCGACCCGGGTGGGCAGTTCGAGCCCGATGCCGTCGGGGAACATCCGGCCGAACCCGTGCCAGATGCCCGGGATGCCGGCCTGACGAGCGGCGATGGCCGCCCCCGGCAGCCCCCACTCGTGCACCACCAGGTCGGGGCGGAGCCGCGCCAACTCCGGTTCGAGATCCTCGGCGTACACCTCGTAGAAGGCGTCGCCGGGGCGGAACGGCCGCAGGCCGTTCGCGGCGAGCGGAGCGTGCACGGCCGGACCGGCGGCGAAGTGGACCTCATGACCGGCGTCCCGGGCAGCCATCGCCAGCGGGATCAGCGGGTAGGTGTGACCGACGGCGGCAAGACTGGCGAACAGCACACGCATGGGGCCGGACCCTATCTGCCGCACCGTCGGTCCGGTCGCGCCCGGTGTTCGGTGTCGCGTATACGGTGGGCTCGGGTTCAGGCGCGGTTCACCGACGGGAAGGGCGGTCATGCGTCTTCACGTGGGATGCGCGATGTGGACGCACAGGTCGTGGCAGGGTCACCTGCTGCCGCCCGCAGAGCGCCTGCGGCACTACGCCAGTTGGTGCGACGCCGTGGAGGGAAACACGACGTTCTACGCGACCCCGGCCCGGGACACCGTGGCGTCGTGGGCCGCCCAGACGGACCCGGATTTCCGGTTTGTCGTCAAACTTCCCAAGGTCATCACGCACGAACGCCGACTCACCGACGTCGGAGAGCCGTTGCGCGCCTTCCTGGACGCGATCGAGCCGCTCGGCCCGCGCGCCCATGCCCTCTGGATCCAACTGCCCGGCTCGTTCGCCCCCGCCGACATCCCGGCCCTGAGCCGATTCATGGATCAACTCCCGCAGTCCCACCGGTACGCGGTGGAGGTCCGCCACCAGACGTTCTTCACCGATTCCAGCGCGGCCCGGCTGCTTGAGGCGACTCTCGCCGGCGCGTCAGCCGAGTGGATTCCCTTCGACACCACCGCCTTCTTCGCCAGGCCACCGACCAGCGACGCGGAGCGGGACGCCTGGACCAAGAAACCGCGCGTGCCGCTCCGGTCACGCGCGCTGACTGACCGGCCGATCGTTCGCTACCTCGGCCGCGACGACCCGGCGCGCACGACCGAGGGGTGGCAGCGCTGGATCGACATCACCGTGGCCTGGCTACGCGAGGGACGCTCGCCGACGATGTTCATCCACACCCCGGACAACGCCGACGCGCCCGCGCTCGCCCGCCGGTTCCACGACGAGGTACGGGCACGCGTACCCGAACTCGACGCGCTGCCCGAGCCGATACCGGTCGAGCCCCTGACGCTGTTCTGACCCGGGGCGGTCAGCGCTGCTCGTCGTTGAGCAGGTCGTCGAGGTGGGCCGCCGTGCTGATCAGCGAGAGGTGACTGAACGCCTGCGGGAAGTTCCCGATCTGCTCACCGGTCGGGGCGATCTCCTCGGAGTAGAGGCCGAGTGGGCTGCTGTAGGTCAGCATCTTCTCGAAGGTCAACCGGGCGTCGTCGAGCCGGCCGGCCAGGGCGAGTGCCTGTACGTACCAGAAGGTGCACATGTTGAAGGTGCCCTCGGTGCCGGCGAGGCCGTCCGGCGAGGCCTTCGGGTCGTAGCGGTAGACCAGGCTGTCACAGACCAGATCGACGTCCATCGCCCGCAGCGTCGACTCCCACATCGGGTCGGTCGGCGAGATGAAGCCGACCCCGGGCATCGCGAGAAGCGAGGCGTCCAGGATGTCGGACCGGTAGTGCTGCACGAAGGCGCGACGTCCGGAGTGGAACCCCCGCGCCATGACCTGCTCGTAGATGGCGTTGCGTTCGGTGGTCCAGCGGACGGTGTCGCCGGGGCGCCCGCGGCGCTGGGCGAGGCGGATCGCCCGGTCGAGCGCCACCCAGGACATCATCCGCCCGTAGGTGAAGTCCTGCCGACCGGACCGGGTCTCCCAGATGCCGTCCTCGGGTTGGTCCCAGTGCTCGCAGAGCCAGTCCATCAGCCTTGCCGTCTTCCGCCACCCCTCGTACGGCGCGATCAGCCCGTGCCGGTCGGCGAGTTCCAGCGAGTTGAGCGCCTCGCCGTAGATGTCGAGTTGCAGCTGGCCCGCCGCGCCGTTGCCGATCCGCACCGGCGCCGAGCCGCGATACCCCTCCAGGTGGCCCAGCACCTCCTCGGGGAGGTCCGGTGAGCCGTCGATCCGGTACATGACCTGCAGGGGCACGTCGCCGTCCCGGGCGTCACGGATGCGCGCGTCGAGCCAGAGCAGGTACTTCTCAGCCTCGCTGGTGAAGCCCAGGCGGAGCAGCGCGTGCACGGAGAAGGACGCGTCTCGAACCCAGGTGAAGCGGTAGTCCCAGTTCCGCTGCCCACCGATCTGCTCCGGTAGCCCGGTGGTGGGCGCCGCGACCAGTGCCCCGGTCGGCGCGTACGTCATCAGCTTGAGCGTCATCGCCGACCGCTCGACCATCTCCCTCCAGCGGCCCTGGTACTGGGAACCGCCCACCCACCGCCGCCAGTAGTCGCGGGTCTGAGCGAGCAGTTCACACGCCTCCTCGGTGCTGAGCGCCCGGGGCGCGTGTGGGCAGGCCGTCTCCAGGACCACACCGCCGATGTCCCCCGCGTGCAGCGTGAAGTGCGCGGACACACCCTCCTCGTCGCGTTGGATGCTCCCCGCGTCCACCAACCGGTCCGCGTTCTTCAGGGAGGTGAGGGTGAGGTTCAGAGTCCGGCTCCGGAAGACGTCACCCTCGGGGTGCACCTCCAGCTCGTACGGGTCGCGTCCGTAGTTGAACCGGGGCCGGCAGTCGAAGCGGAACCGCATGCTCCCTCGCACCATCCGGACCAGCCGGATCAACCGATGCTGGTCGGTGGCCCGTGCACCGGTGACGGGCATGAAGTCCAGCAGCTCCCCCACGCCGTCGGCGCTGTGGAAGCGGGTGATGAGGATCGGCGTCCCGGGCAGGTAGAGCTGCTTGCTGGCGTAGTCGATGCGGTCGGGCGAGAGTTGGAAGTGGCCGCCCTTGTGGCGGTCCAGCAGCGCGGCGAAGATGCTGGGCGAGTCGAACCGGGGCGCGCAGAACCAGTCGATCGTGCCGTCCGCGCTGATCAGCGCCGCGGTTTGCAGGTCACCGATCAGACCGTGTTCCTCCACCGCCCGGTAGGTCGCCTCCACGCCGTCTCCCGCCGTTCGTCGTACGGACGACGGCGTCTACCCGGGAATCGCCGTGGTAGTCGGCCCGGCGGTGACCCGCGTCGGGGCGGGGCTCGCGCGCTGTCCGCCCCGCCCCGCCCCGACTCCGTCTGCAAATCGCCAGGCTGGCCGACTTCCTCGGACTCACCTGCCATTGCGGAAGCCCACTTTCCGCAATCGTCGATAACGTCGACACCGCACACATCGACGAGAGGACACCCGATGAGCCTGCGCGGATTCGCCACACTCAACATCTGGGCGGACGACGTGGCGGCAGCCACTGCCTGGTATGCGGACTTCCTCGGCGTCGAGGCGTACTTCATGCGCCCCGGGCCCGACGGACGCCCGGCCTACACCGAGTTCCGCATCGGCGACTACCAGGCGGAGCTGGGCATCATCGACCGCAGATTCGCGCCGCCCGGCGCCGCGACCGGGCCGGGCGGCGTGATCATGCACTGGTACGTCGACGACCTCGACGCCACCGTCGAGCGACTGTTGGCAATGGGTGCCACGGAGTACCAGCCGATCACTCCGCACGGAGACGAGGGGTTCATCACCGCAGCGGTCGTCGACCCGTTCGGCAACGTGCTGGGTGTCATGAAGAACCCGCATTACCTCGACGTCCTCGCGTCACTCAAGGCGACCTGAGGCGAAGGTCCTCGACTTTCCCGACGCGGACAGCCCCGGCAACGGCGACGCGGGGGCACCCACCGTCGAGTTCGACGGCGAGTACCCCCGCGACCGGGGTGCGGGTCAGCTCAGCGAGCTGTTACCCCCCGGCTGCACCACGCCGTTCACGGTGAGCCTCACGCATGTCACTCTGCGGCGCGGCCTTCGGCGCGGCGGCTTCCGCCGACGCCGGCGACGTCGCGGCGACGACGGTAAGAGCCGGTAGGACGAGGACAGCGGCGAGCGCCCTAGCCATGCGGGTGCGTGCCGTGGAACCTCCTTCGGGTGGTTACCCGGTTCTCGCGAGTCCGGCCGGGGGTGCCCGGCCGCTCGCGATGATCTTCAAACCGTCGTCACGCTAGTCCCGCAAGGCCTACGGCTGCGATGGGAAAATGAAGCGATAGATGTCACGCAAGCCGGACGACGGTTCGTAACATCTAGATGCTCTCAAGTGGTCGGCGGCAGAGGGTCAGAAGCCGGCAAGAACGATCTTGCCCATGGTCGCCGACGTCTCGATCATCGCGTGGGCCTGGCGCAGGTTCGCCGCGTTGATCGGACCGAGCTGGTTGGTGAGGGTGGTGCGGAGGGTGCCGTCGTCCACCAGTCGGGCGGTCTGCTCGAGGATCTCGTGCTGGGTCGGGTCCGTCGGCAGGAACAGCGGCCGGGTGAACATGAACTCCCAGTGCCAGGTGATGCTCTTCGACTTCAGCGGCAACAGGTCGAGCCCCTCTGGATCGTCGATGGCGGTGATCTGGCCGTTCGGTCGCACGACGCGCGCGAACTCTTCGGCCTGGCCGGCCGAGAAGGCGGTGAACAGGTAGTCGACGCCCGCCGGGGCCACCTCCAGGACCGCGTCGGCGAGACCACCATGGTGGTCGACGACGTGGTGGGCGCCGAGGTCGGTGACCCACTGGCTTGTCTCGGGGCGTGACGCGGTGCCGATGACGGTGAGGCTGGTCAACGCGCGGGCAAGCTGCACGATCATGGAGCCCACGCCACCGGCGGCACCGACGACCAGGAGGGTTCCCGTGCTGTCCTTGGTGAGGGCGAACCGGTCGAAGAGCGTCTCCCAGGCGGTGATCGTGGTGAGCGGCAACGCCGCCGCCTCCGCGTGGGTCAGGCTGGCCGGCTTGTGCCCGACGATGTGCTCGTCGACCAGGTGGAACCGGGCATTGGTGCCCGGGCGGGCGATCGACCCGGCGTAGTACACCTCATCGCCAACGCGGAAGCGGGTGACGCTCGGGCCGACGGCGCTCACGGTGCCGGCCGCGTCATAACCGAGAACCTTCAGCTCACCGTCGGGGTCGATGCCGGCCCGCACCTTGACGTCGACGGGGTTGACGGACACGGCCTCGATGCGTACCAGCAGATCGTGCGGACCCGGGGCCGGGACGCCGATCTCGGCGTCGACGAGGCTCTCGGGGTTGTCGATGGGCAGGTTCCTGCGGTAACCCACCACCTGCATGCTGTCGGTCATGCCCGGAACGCTATCCCTGAACGGACAGTGGTCGGAGGAACCACGCACGTGGCGGGACGTCAGGCTGGTGCGGCGGCGGGGGCCCGTCGGACGTGGAGCACGATCACGACGGCCAGGGTGACGATGGCGAGCGGGTCGAACACCAGCGAGATGAGGTTCATGTCGCCCCGCATCCCGCTGTCGACGACGGTCAGGGCGAGAAACGACGACTTGGTGATGATGGCGGTCGCCGCTGCCGGCACTCTGACCGGCAGATAGAACGCTCCCCAGATGATGGCCGCGCCAAGAGCCGCCTGCAGCACGCCCCTGTGCTGGAGCAGCGCGGTGGTCATGCGGTCGGGATCAGCCAGCCCATAGCTGCTGTCCAGAAGGCCCGGCCAGAACAGGGCCACGGCCGGCGTTGCGGTGATCACGCCGACGATGATGAGGATGACGCGCATCTTCATGCGACTCTCCAAAGTGGGGTCGGCTCACTTCTCGTCAGCTTAGCTGGCCAGCTGTCGGGGCCGGGCCTGGCCGGCCCGGCCCCGGGTGGTCGGTCAGCTGCGCAGACTCCACTGCTGGTTCGCGCCACCGTTGCACGACCAGAGGATGACCTTCGTGCCGTTGGCGGTGGCGGCGCCGTTGGCATCGAGGCAGAGCCCGGACTGGGCGTTCGTGACGGTGCCATTCGTGTTGACGTTCCACTGCTGGTTGAGGCCGCCGTGGCAGTCCCAGATGATGACCGCGGTGCCGTTGGCCGTGCCCGCCCCGGAAGCGTCCAGGCACTTGTTGCCGTACACGGTCAGCTGCTTGCTGGCGGTCTGGGTCCACCGCTGGTTGGCGCCGGTGGAGCAGTCCCAGAGTTGGGTCTGAGTGCCGTTGGTGGTCGAGGAGTTGGGCACCTCGACGCAGCGGCCGGACTGGCCACCCGCGAGTTGTCCGCTCCCCGTACCGCTGCCACCACCCTGCTGCTGCCGGACGATCGAGGTCGACTCGGCCGACCGGCTGCCCTGTGCGTCGACGACGTAGAGCCGGTACTCGCCCTGAGTGGCCGGCACGGCGATGGACGTGGCGGTGCCGGCGGCCCTGGTCATCGTCGCCCCGGCGGTGAACGTGGTCGTGCCGGACGGGGCCAACCAGACCGATTTGGTGGCGTCGCCGATGCTCCGGATCGGGATAGACGCGGTGGCACTGGTGACGAAGGTGCTGGCCGGCAGCACGTAGTTCGGTGCGGAGAAATTGCTCGCCGGAATGATGTCCCGGTACGCCTCCTCAAGGCCTGAATTCGCGGCGATGCCGTACGCCGTCGCCGGCCAGACATAGTCGGAGGAGACGAGGATGTCGCCGACCGTGCTGTTCGGCAGGTTCTTGTTCGAGACCTTGTTGATCGGGCCGTAGATCTGCGTGATGCTCAGATCGTGTTTCCGCCCGAAGTCGTCTGAGTTGATCATCCAGGTGACGTTCTTGTCGATACTCAGCACGTTGTCGCGGAACGTGATGAACGCCGAGCCCTCGTCCGGATGGAGACCGTACTTGTGGCCGGCGGGAACGCCCTGGAGGTAGTTGTTGGTGATCGTCGTCCCCGGCTGACTGCCCAGCGTGTAGATGGGAGCGGTATCACTGAGACGCTGCACCGTGTCGACGATGTGGTTGTAACTGATGGTGTTGTTGCGCGCCGTCGTGGTGGGTCGATTGGGCACGATCGAGCCCGACGATCCGTCGAAGTTCCACCAGCCCCAACCGAGCGTGATGCCTGACCACGGAGTCTTCTCGATCCGGTTGCGCTGGATGGTGAGAGTGTCGGCGAAGTACGCCGAGATGGGGCTGTGCCCGTTGAACAGGACCGCGCTGTCGTAGAGGTAGTTGTTCTTGATGTCGATGTTCTTCGGCAGCCCTTCGACCTGTGCGGAATACTTCTCGCGGTTGGTCGACGTGCCGTCTCCGATGTAGACGTGCTGAGGATGGCCCACGGTGATGGCCGAACCGGCAATGTCGTTGGTGAAGTTGCCGATCAACTGCGTGCCCTGCACGTCGTTGACCATGTTGATCCCGTCGGCGCCGGTGTGCTCGATCCGGTTGCGCTGCAAAAGGATCCCGTCGGCGTTCTGCACCTGGACGATGCCGGGGGTGACGTCGACATTCCGGTAGTAGTAGACGTGGAAGTTGCCCTTCGCGTACACGTTGGCGCTCAGATTGCCCTGCTGCGCTTGCTTGAAAGCCGAGCCGGCGACGTTGACCAGGTTCCAGTCGGAGTGCCGCACCGTCAGGCCGGAGAACGTGATGTTGCGCGCGTGGCTGCTCGTCGAGGTGCCGGCGACCCGCAGCACGGTGGTCACGTTGTTCGGTGCGTAGACCGTCGCCGTCGACATGTTCTCGGAATTGGCCTTGTAGTAGTACACCGTCCGGCTGGCCTTGTCGAAGTAGAACTCACCGGGCGCATCCAGGAACTCGTAGGCGTTCATGAGCTTGTGGGTGCCGCCGACCTGGGCGTTGCCGTTGAACGCGCCCTGGGCGATGGCCGCACCTGGTTGCTGGAACAGGGCCACCCGGTTCGCGCCGTCGGAACTCGTGGTCACCTGACGGACACCCACGATGGCCGTGGTCCAGGTCGTCCCCGTCTCGATCTCGATGTCGTCCTGATTGCGGGCGACGGCGGGAAAATCGGCCAAGCTGTACTTGGCGCCATCGCACTGCGATCCCGATTCCCAGGCCCACGCCGCCTGGCCGGCCGTGATGTTGTACGTCCCGTAGCATCCCGCCGAACTGATCGTCTTCGAAGCCATGTACGCGCGCTTGTCATTGACATAGAGCGCCCGCAGCTTGTTGGCGCGGTCGAGCGGCGCCTTCCAGATGTTGCCGCTGTGCTGGGTCCATCCGGTCACCTGGACGCCACCGTCGAGGATCGGCTTCTCGTTGGGGTAGGCGCCATAGCTGACCCGGAATCCGTTCGTGCCGGAGTCACCCGCACCGAATTCGACAGTGCTGCTGACCGGATAACTCCCACCGCGAAGGTAGACGTTGATATCGCCGGTCATACTCGCGTTCACCGTGCGAACAACATCCCTGGCGCGCTCCAGCGTCCGAAATGGCGATTGGAGCGTCCCCGGGTTGGCGTCGCTGCCGTCCGGAGCGACGTAGTAGGTCGCCTGGACCGCGGCAGAGGCCGGCAGCTGATTTGTCAGCACGGCCGGCAGTACGGCGGAGACAAGCACCGCGATCGCCAACATTGACGTTCGAGCGGTGGATCTGACTGATCTCACGGACTGTTCCTCTCACTTGTCGTCGACATGACGCCCAATGTGCGTATCGAGCGACGAGTACGGAACAGCGACGCCACTGAGGAGCCGGCGGGGGCTTCTGTCGCCCAACCGCACTCTTTGTCAATCGCTACGGAAGTCTTGCTCGGAGCGTAGGTCACACGTGTGACGAATGCAATGTTCAATTGGAGGCCATCAATGCGCAAATGCGCTCGTAGCGGGCAGATCGCTCGCCCTTGCCCCCATGCCGTGCTGGCGTCATCCGATGAATCCGCGTTCGCGTGGTGGTGACCCCATCACGTCCTGAGCCTGCAGGATGAGTACGAGCACTCATCCTGCGGCTACCGTCGGCCGGCATGCTCGACGCCATGGCTCATCCTCACCGGCCCCGTCGATGCCTCCGCGCCACTGCTCTGGCCTGCGCTGCGCTGACGCTCTGTCTGCTGTCGGCCGGATGCGCGGAGTACGGCGACGGCGACGCGATGGCACGGGACGACGCCGCGGCCGAAGCGAAGTCCCTCAACAAGAGCCTCGGTCATCGCAGTCGGGCGCGGGACGCCGAGTACATCGCCGCGACCGAGATCCTCGAACCGGCAAACGGCGGCACGTCGAACGTCCGACGTGAGCCGCTGGCCTGGTCGGGCCGGACCACCGGCAGCGAGCAGGCCACCATCGACGTCCGTTTCGTGGCGACGGTGGAAGAGGGCGAAGTGAACACCTTCGGCGACGTCGGCAACTCTGCCGGCCAGGCCACGCGGTGCTACCGCTACCTCATGCAACTCTATCGCTACACGTCATTCGAGGAGATCGACTGCCCGTCCGTGGCGACCCCTCCGGTGCCGACCGCCGCGCCGATTCCAACGCTGCCCGACGACGCGCGCGACCGTCTCACTGCCGCGCTGCGCACCGCCACGCCCGACACCCTCGCGGGCAGGGTGCGGGCCGCCTTTCCCGAGAAGCACGTCATCGTCGACACGGTCACCCACGAGAACGCTCTCGTCGCCGCGGTGGGCGTTCCCGCCGAACGGGCCTGCCTCCTCCTGGTCCGAACCCCTGACGGCGCCATCGAATCACCGGCATACGACCGGATCTGGCTGGAGCCGGGCGAGATGGGGTGCAGGACCGGGCTGTACGTCTCGCCACCGCGCTAGACGACGAGCGCCCGAGCCGACAGCCCGCGTGCCTCAAGGAAGGAAGTAGCGGGCCGGGGCCTTCGGCCGGGTCCGCGGCGCGACGGAAGCGCGCGACCGTCAGGGGTCGGTGGTACGAACTGCGCTGACCCGAGACACGGGATCAGCGGAGGAGACACTCATGCAGACACGCACGGCGGCCAAGCGCTGGGCCAGGACCTGGACCGACGCCTGGCCGGCCCAGGACGTCGACGCGATCGTCGCCCTGCAACGGGAGGACGGCGACCACTGGGCCTCGCTGTTCCGCCCGTACCGTGGCCGTTCCGGCCTCCGGGCCTATCTGGAGGAGTGCTTCGCCGAGGAGTCCCGCCCGGCCCAGGTGTGGTTCGCCGAGCCGCAGGTCGACGGTGCTGCCGCGGCCGTGGAGTACTGGGCGGTGATCCACGTCAAGGACCAACCCCTGACCATTTGCGGATGCACGGTGCTGCGTTTCGACGAGGCGGGCCTCGTCGCCGAGGCCCGCGACTACTCGCATGTGCAGGAAGGCCACCACGCGCCGCCGGCCGGCCTGTTCGAGTGACGGACGCGGTTCGCCCTGCACCTCCGGCAGCCGCAACGGACTGAGAAAGGCCCTGGCCAGGTGGGAGACCACCAGGCCAGAGCCCTCGTTGCTGGTGCGCCGCCAGGGACTCGAACCCCGAACCCGCGGATTAAGAGTCCGCTGCTCTGCCAGTTGAGCTAGCGGCGCTCGCTGACAACGACGAGCACGCTAACACGTCTCCGATCCGGCTCTCGGACCCGTCCCGGGGTCGAGCCGGGTCGGCCCTGGGGGTGTCGTCTGCTCAGTGCGCGGGGTTCGGCGTGTGCGGCAGTCGACCGAGTTGGCGCCAGTTCGTCTCCGCGACGTCGACGCCGTAATGAGCCGCAGCGGCGAGGATGTTCTGGAAGGCCAGGTCGCGTTCCTCGTCGGTGACGCCCTGCACCTGATCGAAGCGGGCGACGGCATTGCGGACGTGGCCCGCGTCGGTCATCGGCTCTTTGCGTTTGCCGGGAAACGCGAAGACGGTCTCCGGCAGCTCGCGCTTGTCCTTGTCCGACAGGCCGCCGTGCTTCTCGTGGGGCTTCCAGGTTGACTTCATCGCCCCCCATTACCCACTTGCCGTCCGGCCGCACCCCGCCCGACCCCATCGCGCCCGTCGCGACATTGATCCCGGATCGGGACGCCGAGCGGCAGCGAGGCACAACCATCAGACGAATCTCGAAAGTTCCGAAAGTTTCGGTGGCCAGAGCGGTCTGGAGTATCTCGTCGGGCGGCTCGCCGAGTTCTACCTCAACACCGACGCCGCCCCGGTGGGCGCTGGTGACTACATGGGCGTCTACATGATCGTGGAGACGATCAAGAACTCCAAGGACCGTCTCGACCTCAAACAGTTGGACTCCGACGACGTGACCCTGCCGAAGATCCAGGGCGGGTACATCTGGAAGTTCGAGTGGATGGCGGCCGAGGAGCCGACGTTGCCGTGCACGGGACCGGCGGCCACCTGCTGGAACTACCTTGAGGTCGTCGACCCGTCGCCGCTGCAACCGCAACAGCGGGACTGGCTGCGCGGTCACATCCAGGAGTTCAACGACGTGCTGCGGGCACCGAACTTCGCCGACCCGACCACCGGATACCGCAGGTACATTGAGGTCGACTCCTTCGTCGACCTCATGATCGTCAACGAGCTGAGCCGGGAGATGGACTCGTACGTCCGAAGCTCCCACTTCTACAAGGATCGCGACAGCAAGATCTTCGCTGGCCCCCTGTGGGACTTCGACCTCAGCTTCGGCGTCGGTGGATTCTTCGCCAACGACCAGGTGGCGGGCTGGCAGCACCAGCAGACCCGGCAGCCGTCGGCCAACGACTGGTTCGCCCAGTTGCTGCGGGATCCCGCATTCGTCGACCAGGCCCGCTCACGCTGGCAGACGCTGCGACGCGGCCTGCTCTCCGACACCGCGCTACAGGCTCGGATCAACGCCCTCGCCACACCGCTGACCAACGCGGCCCAACGCAACTTCCAACGCTGGCCCAACCTGAGCGCACCGGCGGTCAGCTTCTTCCGTACGCCGACCTCGCCCACCTGGCAGGGCCAGGTCCAGGTCATGCGGGACTGGATGCTGCGCCGCGCCGCCTGGCTGGACTCCACCGCCGGCTGGGGCGGGACCGTCACCACCTCGCCGCCCACTCCGACGACCCCGCCGCCCTCCCCGACAACCCCGCCACCGACCACTCCCCCACCGACCACCCCGCCGCCACCGTCGGCCGGCTGCACCGCCACGTACGCGGTGACCAGCCAGTGGTCCGGCGGGTTCCAGGGCGAGGTACGGGTCACCGCGGGAACCGCGGCGATCAGCGGTTGGACCGTGACGTGGACCTACGCCAACGGGCAGAGCATCACCCAGAGCTGGAACGCGACAGTCACGAGTCAGGGGTCCGCCGTGACCGCCCGCAATGTCGTCTACAACGGTGCCCTCGGCGCGGGCTCCAGCACCACGTTCGGTTTCCTCGGCTCGTCCACCGGCACGCTCAGCACACCCACGCTGACCTGTAGCGCGACACGCTGACCAGGTCACGAGAGCAGGAACGGCTCAGGGCCGGTCCCGACGACCGGCCCGGAGCGGTCCGGCCCGGGCCGGGACGACGACCGTCCCGGCCCGGGTTCCGGTCACCTGATGGAGAAGTCGGCCAGCCGCAACGCCGAATCGAACACCAGGTACACGTCGTGGGTGCCAGCGGCCCGGGCCAACTCGGCGCTGACGCTGACGTACCGGTAGTCGTCGCCGGTGCTGGGCACGGTGGCCGTGCCGAGCAACCGGCCGGTGGGCGAGCCCAGTCGGACCTGGACCGTGCCGGCGTCCGCGCCGGCCTTGGCGACCCTCGCGGTGAAGGTGTGCGCGCCGGGGCGCAGGGCGGACCCGGCGAACGAGATCCACTGACCGGAGGCGGTGGCGCCGACGGAAGTACCCCGGACCTTCGTCTCGTCGACCAGCCGGACGCCCGCGTACCTGTCGAAATTCTCCGCCCGGGTGGTCCGCGACAGGTCCCGGGCCGGGATCGTCTCACCGCGGACGGCGACCGCCGTCCGGGCCCGGACGTCGTCGGCGGACGCGCCCACCAGCAGGTCGTAGGTGGACGACTCGACCACCCACCGGCTGCGGGTGACGTCCCAGTGCGCCAGGTCCGCGGCGGGCAGTCGCAGCGTCACGGTCCGGGTCTGCCCGGGTGCCAGTTCGACCCGCTGGAACGCCTTGAGCGCTCGAAGCGGTGTCTTGTCCCGCGAGGTGCGCTGGTGGGTGTAGAGCTGGACCACCTCGGACCCGGCCCGACTGCCGGTGTTGGTCACGGCGACACTGACCGCGATGGTGCCGTCGGCCGCGACCGACCGGGCGGCGGTGCGGGGCTGGCCATAGGTGAATCGGGTGTACGACAGCCCGTAGCCGAACGGGTAGAGCGGCTTCGCGGTGTTGTACAGGTAGGTCTGGCCGGACGTGATGATGTCGTACTCCAGCAGGTCCGGCGGCAACTGCCCGTCTGAGCGGTACCAGGTCTGGGTGAGCCGGCCGGAGGGGTTGCGGTCACCGAACAGGACGTCGGCGACGGCGTGCCCGGTCTCGGCCCCCGCGTGGGTGGTCCAGACGATGGCCGGCACGTGCTCCTGTTCCCATCCGATGGTCACCGGGTAGCTGGTCTGGAGCACCAGCACGGTGCGGGGGTTGGCCTTGACGACCGCCTTGACCAGCGCCTCCTGGCCGGCGCTCAGGGCCGTGGAGGTCCGGTCGTGCGCCTCGCGCCCGTTGATGAACGGGTTGCTGCCGACGACCAGGACGGCGGTGTCGGCCGCCTTGGCCGCGGCGACGGCCCGGTCGAGCCCGCTGCTGACCACCTCACGGCTGAAGTGGGTGGCGTCGGCCGCGGTCGACGCGCCGAGTTTGAGGGCGCCGTCGGCGCCAACCGTGACGTACGTGTCGGCACCGAACCAGCTCTCCGTGGTCTCGTAGCCGACGTAGCGCAGCACCACGCTGCCGTCGGCCTGCGGCTCCAGCTTGAACTGCTGCTGCACGTACCAGCCGTTCGGCTGCTCGTCACGGGTGACGAACGGCCCCCAGTTGTAGCCGAGGTAGCGGCCGTTGGCGGCGTTGCGCAACGTCACCACATCCTGGCCCCAGTCCACCACGTCGAACTGAGCGGCGGGGGACGCGGCGGCGCCGGTGGCGGCGACCGGGTCGGCATCGGTGGTGCCGGTGGCTGTGACGTACCGGCCGGTCGCTGAGTCCTTCAGGGCGATCCGGTCCGCCCCGTCGAGCCCGCTGACGCTCGCGGAGCTGCCCAACCGCTCGCGGATGCCGTCGAGCGCGGTCACCTGATACGGCAGGTCGCCGCCGTACCAGTCGGAGTAGAGGGTGTCGGCCAACGGCCCGAGCACGGCCACCTTGCGGGTGCGGGCCGGATCCAACGGAAGGGCCTGCCGGGAGTTCTTCAGCAGCACCATCGCCTCGCCCGCGGCCTGGCGGGCCAGCCGCTGATGTTCGGGGCTGTTGATGACATCGGGGGTGATGCTGCCGTACCGGCCGCCGCCCGGATCGAACTCACCCAGCCGGAACCGCACGTTCAGGATCTCCCGGATCCGGGCGTCGATGTCCCGCTCGGTGAGCAGGCCAGCGGCCAGCGCCTCCTTGATGGCGGTGACGGTCGGCTGCGCGTTGGTGTCGTCGGTGATGAAGCTGTTGAGGCCGGCCTTGACGATCGCGGCGTTCCCCTCGGCCTGGGTGGCGTAATACCCCTGTGAGGCGACGAGGTTGTTCGGCGCCCAGGCGTCCGTCACGTTCATCAGCGGCTGGTCGGTCCAGCCACGTACCACCGTGGCCAGATCCGGATCCACGGTGGCCGGGCGACCGTTGACCAGGTTGTACGAGGCCATCACCCCGGTCGCCGCGTCGGCGGCGATGGCCGGCCTGAAGGCAGCGCGGTCGTACTCGTTGAGCACCCGTGGCGGCACGTTCGACGAGGTCACGTCGCGCCGGACCTCGTTGTTGTAGGCCAGGTAGTGCTTGAGGGTCGGGGCACTCTTCAGATGGTTGGGATCCCCGCCGGTCATTCCCGAGCCGTACGCGGTGGAGATCGCGGCGGTGAGCACCGGGTCCTCGGAATAGCCCTCCTCGTTGCGGCCCCACCGCGGGTCGCGCAGCAGGTTGACCACCGGCGCCCAGAGGTTGAGACCCCAGACTCGCGGGTTCTGCGCGTGGTAACCGCGTGCCTCGTCGCCGACGGCCGAACCCACCTGCCGGATCAGGTCGGTGTTCCACGTGCTCGCCATGCCCACCGGCTGCGGGAAGACGGTTCCGTTGGCCTTCACCACCGCACCGTTGTTGTCGATGTCGGTCGACCAGGCCACCCCGTGCAACGCCTCGGTGCCGGTCTTGAACAGGCCGATGCCCAGCCGGGGAATGGCCGGCTGGTACTGGTGCAGCCACGAGATCTTCTCGTCCTGGGTGAGCCGCCCGAGCAGATCGTCGACCCGGGCGTTCACGGGCAGGTGTGGATTTCGGAACGGGTAGGTGGGATCGGCAAGCGCCGTGCCGGGGACGGTCGGTAGGGCCAGCAGGGCGAGCGCGAGCGCGGTGATTCCGCGCCGAAGGCGCCAGTTCCGCATGCGGTTCTCCTCATGTCGTACGACCGGCGCACAGGAGCGCCGAGGCCGGCGTGACCAGGCTCGACACCCGGTTGACGGGCCTGAACGACGGATCGTCGAAGCGCTTCGACGATCCGGCCGCGTCACCACGGCCATGATTAGGGTGATCCGCGCAACTATAGACGTGTGACGATTGCTGACGCCACCGGCCGGCGGACGAAAGCCGCTCGGGGGGCGGGGCTGGCGGTGGTCCACAACCCGGCGGACTCGTGCCGCTCATGGATCCCGCGCATTGCTGTGGGAACACACGCATCGACAGTGCTGTTACCATCGCCGCGGTGTACGAGATCCGATCATCCATGAGATCCGGCGGACGTCATGCCCTCTGACGGACAGGATCCGTACACCGTTCTCGGAGTGACGCGTGAATCGTCGGTCGCGGAGATTCGGGAGCGCTACCTCCTTCTCGTGCAGATCTGGCATCCCGACCGGCATCAGTCGAGCGCTGCGAGCGTCCGCGCAGAAGTCACTCAGCAGATGCAGCGGATCAACGCGGCGTACAAGCAGTTGAGAGATACCCACGAGCGTGAAGCCCGTGCACGGCAGGACCGGGAGCGTCAGGCGCGCGAACGCCAGACCCGCGAACGGCAGGACCGGGAGCGTCAGGCCCGCGAACGGCAGGACCGAGAGCGGCAGGATCGCGAACGGCACGACCGCGATCGCGAGGACCGTGAACGCGAGGACCGTGAACGCGAGGACCGTGAACGCGAGGCCCGGAAGCGCGAGGCCCGGGAGCGCAAGGATCCCGAGCGTCAGCGCAGGGAACGTCAGGCCCGCGAACGCGAGACCCGCGAACGCGAGCATCCCAGGGCTCAATGGACACACCCGAGCTGCACGGGTACGAGCCCGCAGGAAGCTCCATCGAGCATGGCGTCAACCGTTCACCCCATTGCCATCGCGCTTCGGTCTGGCGATAGGGGATACACGCTTCGCGCGTACCTCGACGACCAACGGACCGAGGCGGCCTTTCCCGGCGCCCAGGGGCACCTCCTCCTGTTCAGATCCGTAGCTTCCCTGCGTAAGTATCTGGCCAGGACCGAAGCGCATGAGTTGGCCGGCATTCCGGACTGGGAAAGCGTCCTGGACCGGATCGGCGGCACCGAGACCGAGCCTGACGACGAAAACTGCTACGAATTCGACCTCATCCTGCACAGCCTGCGATTTGCGCCGACGCAGTGGATCCCGTCCCTGTTCATCACCAACCGCGATCTCGTTCGAGAGCTCGCGGTGGCGTTCAGCATCGACGACGTGCTGAATCTGCTGACCGTGGGCTCGCCGCTCGATCATCTCGACGATCTGTTTCGGGCCGTGGACAGGCCGATCGCCGGATGGGGTGCGCGTCGCCAACTTGCCTCCCTGCAGGGAGGGCAGGCCAGCACCCTGTGGCGAAAGGCGATCCGGGGCGTCGAAGAGCGGGTCCGCTGGCTACGTTGACCTGCGCCCGCTGCACGGCGCGCAGCGGGGTCGGTGGCGGCGGTCAGGTGTCGTCTCTGGCCCGGGCCAGCGGGAAGGCGGGTTTGGGTAGGTCGGCGACGGCGAGCCGGTTGGCCCGCTCGCGCAGATGCCGGGCGATCTGGTCGCTGGCCAGGGTAAAGCCGGCCGTGAAGTCGGCGTCGAGTGAGATGCCGGTCGCGGCAACGTGGTGGTCAGCCTGCTGACGCAGCTCGCGGGCGAGCATGTTGCGCCAGCGGATCACCTCCTCGGTCAGGTGCGCTCGCTGATCCGCCAGCCGGCGCTGCGTCTCGGCCAGCTGCTCCTCGATCCGTTCGAGACGGCCCAGCGCCTCGTCGAGACGGTTAAGCCCCGGCAGGCCCGCCACGATCGCCCGCCCGATGGCGGTCGGGTCCACGCTCGGGCCGCCGGAGTGCAACGGCTCCACGGCCCTGGTCACCCGCGCCACCCACTGCTCGTGCCGAGCGTCCCGCTGGCGGGGAAGTGCCGCCACGGCGTCGCGTAGGGCCACCAGCACCGGGGTGGGCGCTTCGGCCGGGTCTGCGAACGCAGCGACCGTGGCCAGGACGCCGCGGCGGGGGTTGCGCTCCGGCATCCCCTCAAGTTCTCTCGCCCGATGCGCCATCTGCTTGACGAACCCGGCGTACGCGGCCCGATAGCCGACCTGGTGTTCACCCTCGCCGGCCATCGGGGCGTGGCCGATCCGCTCCGCCTCGAGCCGGAGGGCTTCGCCGATGGTGGTGTCCGGGTCGCCAATCTCGAAAGCCGGGTCCGGGCCGTGCAGCACCAGTTCGCGCAGTGTCACGAGCAGGCTCTTGGCGTGCTGGCAGCGCTCCCGGGCGTTCGCCATCAGTTCCAGCTCCGGAAGGGCGTGCCAGACCGCCCAGGCCGCGACGGTCGCGTTGTCGTCCGGCACCGACGCGTGCCGACGGATCATCTTGCCGATCTCGTAGACCGGCTCGGGTGTGCGCATGTGGCTCGCCGACTCAAATCGCCGCAGCAGAGCCAGCAGCTCGGCCCGGTACTCCGGCCGGGCCGATGCAATATCCCCGATCAGCTCCCGCAGGTCGGATGGCCAGGGGGCCAGTGGTACGCCCGGGCCTGGCCGGCGCAGAGGTTGACGCGATCCGCGTCGGAATCGATTCCACCAACCCATCGATCCAGCTTTGCATCCGGCGATGATCACGCGCAATGTCCGGTACGGCCTCTTCGGCGGGAATCCGAGGTCAGGAAGCGGCAGCCGGACGGACACGGCCGAGCGGGTCACCATGATCATCCAGGGCGAAGCCGCAACCGGAACGGACGGTCCCCACGGGCCGAAAACGAAGCTGCGCGCCCTTCCTCTACGGAAGAACGCGCAGCTTGCTGCTGGTGCGCCGCCAGGGACTCGAACCCCGAACCCGCGGATTAAGAGTCCGCTGCTCTGCCAGTTGAGCTAGCGGCGCTCGTTCGGCAACGGAGAGAAGATTAGCACCCCTGCGAGGAGGGCTCCAATCCGGTTACCCGGCTCCACCCTTCGGTCGAGCTTTGCAGGCAAGAGGGCACAAAACCCCCATCGCGCTCCGGACAGGGGGGTGAGTTGCGGCGTTGATGCGGCACGATGTCCGCCAGGTACGCGAGAACAGAGGTGGGGATGACACGGTTCACGCGAGCCGGGGCGGTGCTGGGCGCTCTGACTCTGGTGGCGTCGCTGGCACTGACCGGGTGCGGCGACAAGCAGAAGAAGCCGGAATTCGTTGGCGGGGCGTCGTCAGACGTGAGCGCCGCACCAGACGCGTCCGGGCCCTCGGCACCGGACGCGTCGAGCACGCCGAGCGGGCCCCCGCTCGCCCTGAGCCCGGCCGACGGCACTAACAACCGGCCGGTGAGCACGGAGATCAGCGCGAAGCTCCCGGACGGCGGGAAGGTTTCCGCCGTCACCCTGACGGCCGACGGCGGGGGCGCGGTGGAGGGCAAGCTCCGCACCGACGGTTCCGCCTGGGTGCCGTCCACCCCGCTGAAGTACGGCACCCGCTACACCGCCACGGTGACCGCGAGCGGTGCCGACGGCACGAGCAGCCAGGGCACCAGCAGCTTCACCACGATGGCCAAGCCGAAGTCGACGGTGGGTTCCGGCCTGTACCTCTTCGACGACAAGAGCTACGGGGTGGCGATGCCGGTGGTCACCGAGTTCCACCCGGGGATCCCGAAGAAGGACCGGGCGGCGGTGCAGAAGCGGATGTTCGTCCGCACCGACCCGCCGCAGCCGGGGGCCTGGCACTGGGTCGACAACGGCACGCAGGCCTACTACCGGGCACCCGAGTACTGGAAGCCCGGCACCACCATCACGGTGCGGATCGCGCTGGCTGGCATACCGCTGAGCAACGGCAAGTACGGCGACGTCGACCGGAAGGCCACCGCCAAGATCGGCCGGTCCTTCGTGATGAAGGTCGACAACGCCAACAAGAAGATGGCGGTGTACGAGAACGGCGCTCTGGTGCGCACCATTCCGGTGAGCCTCGGTAAGAAGAGCACACCGTCGTCGAGCGGCACGATGGTCGTGATGGAGAAGAAGGAAGCCACGACCTTCGACACCCGCGACGATCCGGACCCGGCCAACCGCTACGTCACCGACATCGAGTTCGCCCAGCGGCTCACCTGGGGTGGCGAGTACATCCACGCCGCGCCCTGGTCCGAGCACGTGCAGGGGCGGCAGAACGTCTCGCACGGCTGCGTGAACGTGTCCATGGCGAACGCCAAGTGGCTGTTCGACAAGACGAGGATCGGTGACCCGATCACGGTCAAGGGCACCGAGCGCCGGCTCGCCGCCGGCAACGGCTGGACGGCGTGGAGCCTGAGCTGGTCGCAGTTCATCAAGGGCAGCGCGCTGCCCGTACCCAGTGGCGGGGCCGGCCCGGCGCTCTGAGCCGTCAGTCTTCTCGCGCCGGCCCTGCCGATGGCCGGGCCGGCGCGTAACCTTGCACTCCCGCGACGCGACGATGCCGCGGCGACCCCTCAGCCCCGGTACCGAGACGAGCCAGACTCACGAAACGCCGGATAGTAGCAAGATTCCGGCATGATGGTCGGCGTGTTTCGGTTCACCCTCGGCAACCGGGGCCGGCTCTGGCGCGTCAGTAGGAGACGATGGGGCAGCGACCACGACTGTGAGGGAATCATGCGAGCTAGCCAGGACCAGCTGATCAGGCCCGGTGGGCGACGCCGCGTGTTCGCGGCGGGACTCCTCGCCGTGGCGCTGGCTTTCACCTCCGCCTGCACCGACAGCGACGGCGGCAAGCCGTCCTCGTGGCACGGCGGCGATGAGAGCCCGGCGCCGAAAGCGGCGGCGACCATCAGCGAGCCGGCGGCCGATGCCAAGGACGTGCCAGCGTCCACCGGCATCACCTTCACCACGAAGGACGCCGTGAAGACCACCGTCGAGCTCAAGGACGCGGCCGGCAAGGCGGTCGAGGGCACCCTCGCCGCGGATGGCAAGACCTGGTTGCCGGCCGGCGCGCTGGCCTATGGCACGAGCTACACGGCGACCGTGACCGCCACCGGCGACGACGAGCGTCCGGCCACCGCGACCAGCACCTTCACCACCATGGCCAAGCCGGGCAATCAGGTACGGGTGAGCAGCTTCCTCGGCGACAATCAGGTGGTCGGGGTCGGAATGCCGCTGATCGTGAAGTTCAGCCGGGGCATTCCGGAGGACTACCGCGACGACGTGCAGCGCCGGATGACGGTGACCTCGACACCGGCCCAGGAGGGCATCTGGCACTGGGTCAGCCCGACCGAGATCCGGTACCGGCCGAAGGAGTTCTGGAAGGCCGACAGCAAGGTCTCCTACCGGGTGCAGGCCGGTGGCCTGCCGATGGGTGAGGGCTGGTATGGCCGCGCCGACCTCGCGGTGGACATCAAGATCGGCGCTTCGGTGGTCATGACGGTGGACAACAAGACCAAGCGGATGACGGTGACCCGCAACGGCGCCGTGGTCAAGACCATCCCGGTCAGCCTCGGCAAGAAGACCACCCCCTCGTCCAGCGGGACGATGGTGGTGATCGAGAAGCTGCGCAAGACCGTGTTCGACACGATGGAGGAGCTGGGCCCCGAGGAGGGCTACCGCACCAAGATCGACTTTGCGCAGCGACTCACCTGGGGCGGCGAGTTCATCCACGCGGCGCCCTGGTCCGAGGGTCAGCAGGGCAGCGTGAACGTCTCGCACGGTTGCGTGAACGTGTCGATGGCCAACGGCGACTGGCTGTTCAGGAACACCCAGATCGGCGACCCGATCACGGTCAAGGGCACCGAGCGCAAGCTGCAGAACGGCAACGGATGGACCGACTGGAACATGAGCTGGGACGAGTACGTCAAGGGCAGCGCCCTCCCGTACGAGCCGCCGGCCGACCCGGACACCACCCCGACCCCGGACGCTGCCGTCACGCCGACAGCCACCCCGACCGCCTGAGCACCTGACGAAAGCCCCCTCTCCGGAGGGGGCTTTCGCATGTCCGTCGCACGCCAACGTCGCCGCGGGTGCCCCGATTGGCGGGCGCCAAACGACTCAGGCCCCCTCCGGAGAGGGGGCCTGAGTCGTGAGACCAACTGGGTGACTGATGGGAATTGAACCCACGACAACCGGGACCACAACCCGGTGCTCTGCCAACTGAGCTACAGCCACCATGCCGCCGTCGCCCGGTCGATCGCCCCGGGCGGGGTGCGGACCAATAATAGCCACACCGCCGCGCACCACGTCTAGCGGGTTCCCTGCTCCCCGGTGACGGCCGCCCGGGTCAGAGCTCGGCGGCGATCGCCTTGGCGGTCTCGACGTCCGGGCCGGGCAGCGGGACGAAGACCGTCCGCCGGTAGTACTCCAATTCGCGGATGCTCTCCCGGATGTCGGCCAACGCCCGGTGTGCGAGGCCCTTCTGCGGCTGGCCGAAGTACACCCGGGGGTACCAGCGACGGCAGAGTTCCTTGATCGACGACACGTCGATCATCCGGTAGTGCAGGTGCGCGTCGAGGCGGGGCATGTCCCGGGCGATGAAGCCCCGGTCGGTGGCGATCGAGTTGCCACACAGCGGCGCCGTGCGCGGGTCCTTAACGAAGGTGCGGACGTAGTCCAGGACCAGGTCTTCCGCCTCGGCGAGGGTGACCGCCGAACGACGGACCTCTTCGGTGAGGCCGGACTTGGCGTGCATCGTCTGGACGATCTCGGGCATCCCCTCCAGTGCCGCCTCATCGGCGTGGATCACCACGTCGACCCCGTCACCCAGTACGTTGAGGTCGGGATCGGTGACCAGTGCCGCAACCTCGATCAGCTTGTCCCTGCCGAGGTCCAGCCCGGTCATCTCACAGTCGATCCATACGAGGAGATCAGCCACCGGGACAGCCTACGCGCAGCCCACACGTCGCGGCTGCGCGCTCTCAGCCGACCGGCCCGCTAGGGTTTCGGGGTGCCAGCAGAACCCGTCGCACCGCCCGCCGTCACCGACGACGATCCCGGCGGCCGTACGGTCCGCCGCCTAGTCGCGGTGGTGGCCCTCATCGCCGTGCTGCCAGCGCTCTACCTGCCGGGCCTGAACCACAAGTTCCTCGACCTCAAGATCTACATGTCGGCGGTGGACTGGTGGCGCGCCGGCCACCCGCTCTACGACTACGTCCAACCCGACCGGGTGCAGGGCGAGTTGTACTTCACCTACCCGCCATTCAGCGCGCTGCTGCTGTGGCCGTTCGGGCTGTTGAAGCTGGATGCCACTGTGACGATCTTCACGGTGCTCACCGTGCTGGCCCTGGTGCTGACCACCCGTTGGCTGGTGACACCGATCATCGCCCGACACGACCTGCCGCGAGCGTTCACCCTGATCGTCGCCGTACTGCTCGTGCTGGCGGTGGAGAGCACCCGCGAAACGATCACCTTCGGCCAGATCAACATGCTGCTGGTCGTACTCATCCTGGCCGACCTGCTGTACGCGGTGCCGCAGGCGCGGCGCTGGGCCGGGGTGGGGGTGGGGCTGGCGACGGCGCTCAAGCTCTTCCCCGGCATCTTCATCGTGTACCTGTTGGCCACCCGGCGGTGGCGGGCCGCGGCGGTGGCCAGCGTGACCGCGGCGGCGGCGACCCTGCTCGCGGCGGCGGTCGCCCCGGGCGACTCGTGGCGGTTCTGGACCCACGAACTGTGGGCCACCGATCGGGTGGGGCGCACCGACTACGTCGGCAACCAGTCGCTGTTCGGCCTGCTCAGCCGGTTCACCGCGCCGGAGAAGCCAGATCGGCTGCTCTGGCTGCTGCTGGTGGCCGTGGTCGCCGTCTACGGGCTGTGGCGGGCCTCCCGTGCGGCTCGGGCCGGTGACCTGTTGACGGGCCTGACGCTGACCGGGCTGGTCGGTTCCCTGGCGAGCCCGATCACCTGGACCCACCACATCTACTGGTTCGTGCCGGCGGTGGTGCTGCTCGCGGACGCGGCGTTGAGTGCCAACCGCCCGGACGAGGGACGCCGACGCCGGTGGTTGGCCGGGCTGGCGCTGGGCACCACCGCGCTGACCATCTACGGCATGGTGACGTTCCACGACTGGGGCACGGATCCGGTCCGCACCCACGGTCCGGTCGATTTCGTCATTCACAACGGCTACGTGCTGCTCAGTGTGCTGCTGCTGGTGGCCCTGCCGGTGCGCTCGGGCACGGTGCGCCTGGGGCCGCTGCGCTCAACGCACCCTGAGGAAAAATCGCACCAAATGGACAGATCTCCCTAGTAGCCCTCATCGGCGCTAATCTGGCCTCATCTACCTCAAGCGTCGCTCGGGTAGCACCGATCCCCCGGTGAGGGTGGCCCTCCGCGTCGGCAGCGCGGAGGGCCGCTCGCCGTTTCCTCAAACGCCACCGGCCGGGCCGTGGGCTCCGCGCCGGACGGCGGCCAGGCGAGACTCAGCGTCGCCGCCGGTGATCGGGGCAACCGGACCGGCGCGTCCAGGTCGGCGAGGGTGGCCGGCCGACCCGGCTCCGCGCCGATGGCCGACCGGGGGCGCTCCCCTACGGCCGAGCCGACCGAGGTGAGCTGTCGTACCGCCGGGAACCGCGAGGTCGACCCGGGCTCCCGGGCACCCAGGCCGCTCAGCGTGGTGACCCCGAGCCGCCCGGCGAGCACCGGCACCTGATCCGGCTCGACCACGAAGATCACCTCGCGCGGACGCAGCGGTCGCAGCAGGAGCAGGAGAGCACACACCACCAGCAGGACGCCGGTGGCCAGCAGACCCCAGGTGGCCGGGCCGGTCCACCCCGCCTGCACCTCGGCGCGCAGGTCCAGGGTCAGGTCGGCACCGCCGTCGGGGCGCATCACCACCAGGCTCATGGGCTCGCCGGCCAGGTCGTCCGCACTCCACTCCAGCGAGCCGATCCCCTGGCGTAGCCAGGACGCCCGACCCAGCGGGCTGAGCGGCACCGCGCCGGCCGGGCTCCCAGCGGGGTCGGCCGGGCCGCCGGCGGTGGGACCGGCTGGGTCCAGCCGGACCGGCAGCGGGCCTTGGGCCAACGTCACCCGGCGGACCGAGGCGTGTGGCACCGATTCCAGCCAGCGGCGCACCTCGGCGGTGGGCGCCAGCCCGAGGAAGGCCGGGCCGTCCGCGGTGCGGGCGTCCAGTCGCAGCAGGGTCTGGCCGGTACGCGTGAAGGGCGCCGCCTGCCGCAGCAACCGGTCGAGGTCGGTGACCACGACCGCGTGACCGGGCGTGCGGATCGTCTCGAAGCGGGCGGCGAAGGCCCCATCGGGGTCGGCGTGTCGGGTCACCAGCCACAACGCGCCACCGGCGAGCAGCGCCGGAATTCCCACGACCAACAGCAGCACTCCGACGATCGCCCGCACGAAACGCATTCGCACCGTCCCCTTCCGTAGCCAGATACCCGGCCGACCTTACCGACGTGGGCGCTGTGATCAGGGGATATCCCCGGCACGGTCAGATCCGACTGCGAAAAGCGCGCTGGCCCGCCGGATGGTCCGGCGGGCCAGCGGATGCGACGGGATCAGGCCTTGACGACCGGCTCTCGGCGGGACCGGGCGAACGCCAGCCCACCCAGCACCAGGCCGGCCAGACCGGCGACGAGACCGGCCACACCGAGACCGACCGCGAGCCCGTTGCCCTCGTCGTCATCGTCGTCATCGGGCGACGCCACGGCCGTGCCGGCAGCGGTGGGCGCGGCCGAACCGGCCGGTGCCGCGGCCGGGGCCAGGGTGAGCACCGGGGCCGGGTGCTCCGGCTCCTCAGCACCCGGCGTCGGCGGCTCGATCCAGCGCGAGATGTTGCCGTCCGAGTAGGTCTGCAGGATCTTGAAGATCATCGTGTCGACCTGCGGCAGCGGCCCCATCGAGACGGGGAACTCCTGGAACTGACCCGGCTTCACCGCCGCATCGCCGGTGGCCGTCCAGGTGATCTTGGAGACCGCCTCGGTGAGCTGGCTCCCGTGCACCTCGATCGGCGGGTCCACCTTGCGCTTCTCCATCGCCACCGTCCACCCGGGCACCGGCATGGTCGACACCGAACCGACCGGTGCTTCCGCCGGCAGCGTCACCTCCAGCTTGGTGGTCGAGGCGGTGTCACTCTCGTTGGGCACCCGGAACGCCAGCCGGGCGTAGCCGCCCTGGGTCGCCTCCTTCGGGTTCACCGTGACGTGAGCGGACGCCGGTCCGGCGAAGCCGAGCACAGCGGTGGCGGCGGCGGTGAACGCCAAGGCGGCAGCGGCGGTTGCGGTACGCCGGAATCGGGTCATGGCTTTCGCGGACCTCTCTAACGGATGGGCACGGTGGCGGTCACCGTGGCCTGGTCGATGTCGGTCGTGCGGACGGTGATCTTCAGTTGCCAGTCGCCAGCGGCCGGCAGGCTGATGTCGCCGTAGGCGTGGTTGTCGGTCAGCGGCAGCAACGGGACCTCGATCGGTTCGATTCCGGCCGACGGCAGCGCGGCGGTCGCCCGCCACTCGGCCACCGGCAGCGGCAGGTTGTCCTTGCCGTAGGCGTACAGGTGCACCGAGTTGTTGCCCCGCTCGGCCGGGCTCAGCTCGACCTCCAGCGAATAGAGCGGGCTGGACAGCCTGGTGCTGAATAGGCCGGCCTCGGCGGCGGACGGCCCGGCCACGGCGGTCCGGGCGGGCGTGGTCTGCACCAGCGTGGCGGACAGGCCCAGCACCACCACGGTCACGGCCAACTCCACCCAGACCGCGCGGCGGACCGGCGCCGGGCGCTGCGCCGCGACGCGCCGACGCACCAACTGCCGGGAGTACGCGGCCACAGCGATCACCAGCGCGAACAGCCCGATCTTGGCCAGCAGCAACCGCCCGTAGGTGGTGTCGAACAGCGCCTGCGGGGTGGCCACCTCGATCAACGCCTGGACGGTGCCGGCCAGCAGCAGCGCCGAGACGGCGAGCGCCGCCCAGCGGGACCAGATCGGCAGGATCGCACCCAACTCCCGCTCGTCGGCCTGACGCAGCAGGAACCCGGCGAGCATGAGCAGACCGCCCAGCCAGACCGCCATGCTGCCCAGGTGGACCGCGTCCACCACCACGGAGACCGCCGGCGCCGGGGAGGCCGCCGGGTGCCCGGCCAGCGGCCAGGTCAGCAGGGCAGCGCCGCCGAGCACGGCCAGGATGATCGCGTCAGCGCGGCCGACAGGCCGGGCCAGCAGCGGCCGGAGCAGGAAGACGGAGGCCGCCAGCAGGCCGAGTCGGACCAGGTGGGCGGCACCGAAGGCGCTTCCGAACACGCTGCCGAACCCCTCGCCGGTGACCTCGAAGAGACCACCGCCGGCCGTGTAGGGCACCTGCAACCACAGGTCGGCGAGGGTGGCGACGGCCACCAGACCGAGGCCGGTCCAGGCCAGCCGGGCCGGTCCCCGCCGGGAGAGCCGTCGTGGCCACAGCGCGGCGAGCACCAGCGCCGGCCCGACCAGCAGCACCAGGCCGAGGTAGCCGAGGAAACGGGCCACCTTCACCGCCGTGTCCACCACCGGGTTGGCGCGGCTGTCCACGCCGTCGTCGACGGGGGGCGTCGAGGGTGCGCCGACCGAGTAGGTGAACGCCCCGGACACCGGGTGGCTGTCGGCGGAGATCACCCGGAAGCTGACCAGGTAGGTGCCGCGCGCACCGCCCGGGTCCACCGGAATGGTCACCGCCGCGCCGCCGAACGACGGCTCGCCCCGGTCGGCGCGGGAGCCGTCCGGGGCGATGACCCGGATCTTGCCGGGAACCTTGCGGACCGATTCGCTGAACGTGAGGACCACCTCGGACGGCCCGCTCGACACGATCGCGGCGGCGGCCGGGCTGCTGCTCTCCAGCACCGCATGGGCGCTGGCCGGGGTGGCTGGCGCGATCAACAAGGCAACGACGGTGATCAGGAGGCCGGCGGCTGCGGCCAGCCGAGTGATCCGGCGGCGGAGGGCGACAGTCATGCCGGCCATGGTCGCCCACCCATGTGGCTTTCGGCGACCCGAGACCGGTCATCGCGCTCGTGGTCGCACGTCATGATCTGGTAGTCGATGCGTGGCGGCGGAAAGTTCCCGACGTGTCGCAGACCATCCAAGGGCCGAAGGACCCGGACGCCCCGCCGGACGCCGCGTAACCTGGCTTGTCGTGATCCCTGTCCCGCGTGACACCGGTGCCGCCGGTCCGGCGGAGCCGGCCGGTGCTGCCGCCCGGGACCCGGCAACCGAGTGGGCGCTGACCGCGCGAGACGGCGACCCGACCGCCCAGGCGGCGTTCGTCCGGCTGACCCAGGTCGAGGTCTGGCGGTTCGCCGCCGCCCTGGTCGACCCGGACAGCGCCGACGACCTGACCCAGGAAACGTACCTGCGGGCGTTTCGGGCCCTGCCCGCGTTCGAGGGTCGATCGAGCGCCCGCACCTGGCTGCTCGGCATCGCCCGGCGGGCCTGCGCGGACCACCTGCGCACGGTGATCCGCCGCCGCAGGCTCGACGAGCGCCTGGCGGCGAACGCGTACACCGACCGCCCACACCCCGACCCGGCCGGCCAGTTCGGTGCCGCGGACCTGGTCCGCAGGCTCAGCGCCGAGCGGCGTGCCGCGTTCGTGCTCACCCAACTGCTCGGCCTGTCGTACGCCGAGGCCGCCGCCGTCGAAGGTGTGCCGGTGGGCACCATCCGTTCCCGGGTCGCTCGGGCCCGTGACGAGCTGGTCGAGGCGGTCGGCGACGCCCTGACCGGCTGAGCGCGGAACTTCCGGCGGAGACGGGACGACAAATGAGCGTGACTGCACCTCCCACCCGGGTCGGCCGTTGGCCCGTCATCCGGCCCTGGCTCGGCACCGCGGCCCGGCTCGGTCTCGCCGCCGTCTGGCTCGTCGCCGGCGCGTCGAAGGTCGGCGACCTCGCCGCCTCCGGGCGGGCCGTCAACGCGTACCAGGTGCTGCCGTACGACGTGGCGACGGTGGTCGGCGCAGCCCTGCCCTTCGTCGAGCTGGCGCTGGGCGTGCTGCTGTTGCTCGGGCTGGCCACCCGGCTGGTGGCCGGGGTGTCGGCCGCGCTGCTGGTGGTCTTCATCGCGGGGATCACCTCGGCGTGGGCGCGAGGGCTGGCCATCGACTGCGGCTGCTTCGGCAGCGGCGGGCAGTTGGCCGAGGGGCAGGCCCCCAGTTACCTCCCGGAGATCCTGCGGGACCTGGGATTCTTGGTACTGGCCGGATTTCTACTGATCTGGCCGCGTACGCCGGTATCGGTGGACGGATGGTTGTCCGGCGAACCCGCTGTGGAGGACGAGGATGAGTAGTCGCAAGGGTCAGCGGGACGCCGCCCGGGTGGTCCGTGAGCAGCTCGCCCGCGAGCGGCGGCGCCGACGCACGATCTGGGTCTCCGCCGCCGCGGTCGTCGTCCTGGTCATCGCCGGTGTCGTCGGCTGGGCCGTCTGGTCCAACCAGCGCTCCGACGACTTCACCACCCCGCCCGGCGCCAACGCGGCCGGCACCGGCATCGTCACCGGTGGCGGGCCGGTCACCGTCGACGTCTACGAAGACTTCCTCTGCCCGGTCTGCAAGCAGTTCGAGGGAAGCACCGGGTCGACACTCGAACAGTTGGTGGCCGAGAACAAGGCGAAGGTGGTCTACCACCCGGTCGCGTACCTCAACCGTTTCTCCACCACCGAATACTCCACCCGTTCCTCGGCCGCTTCCGGCTGCGCCGCAGCGGGAGGCAAGTTCCGCGAGTACGCGAAAGCACTCTTCGACAAGCAGCCGCCGGAGGGCAGCGCCGGGCTCACCGACGGCGAACTGATCGACATCGGCACCGGTGTGGGCCTCGATCGGGGCTCGTTCGGCAGCTGCGTCAACGACCACACCTACCGGACGTGGACCGAACACGTCACCGACGAAGCCAGCCGGAGCAACGTCACCGGCACGCCGACCGTCATGGTCAACGGTCAGCCGCTCGCCAACCCCACCCCGGAAGCTCTCACCGCGGCCGTGGCGGCGGCCGGCAAGTGATCCGTACCCTGCTGGCCCGCGCTGGCCTGGTCGCCGCAGCCGCCTGCGTGGTCACCCTGGGCACCGCGGCGCCGGCCGCCGCGCACGGCGCGGACGCACCGGACGGCACCGACTACCGCACCCGGACCACCGCGGTCGCGCCAGCGCGGCCCGGGTTGGAGGTACGCGTCGTCGAGGCGGGCGCCCGGCTCGAGTTGAGCAACAGCACCGGCCGCACCATCGAGGTCATCGGCTACTCCGGCGAACCGTACCTGCGGGTCGGCCCGGACGGGGTCTTCGAGAACAGCCGCTCCCCCGCCACCTACCTGAACCGCACCATCTCCGGGGACACCGCGCTCCCGGCCGAGGCCGACCCGGCCGCACCGCCGTCCTGGCGGCGGGTCGCCGACGGGCCCACGGTGCGCTGGCACGACCAGCGCGCGCTGTGGCAGGAGTCGGCTCCACCCGCCGAGGTACGCGCCGCGCCGGACCGTGAGCACCGGGTCCGGGACTGGGCGGTCCCACTGCGCGACGGCGCCGACCCGGTGCTGATCAAGGGCACGCTGGACTGGGTGCCGCCGCCGGACGCGTACACCTGGTGGGCGGTGACCATCGTGGGGCTGCTCGCGATGGGCGCGCTCGGCCTGGTCGCCGCCGCCGCCCCGGCTGGCGCCCGCGCGTTGTCCGCGGTGGGCGCGTTGCTGGTCGTCGGCGGCGTGCTGGCTGTCGTGTACCCGGTGGGGCGGGAGCTGGACGCGGGCGCCCTGGGGTTGGGCGGGGTGGTGCTCGGGCTGCTGTCCGGGCAGATCTGGTCGCTGCTCACCGGCCTCGGCGCGATCGCCGCCGGGTGGTACGCGCTGGCCCGCCGCCCGGGCGCCGACTTCGCGGTGGCGCTGGCCGGGGCCTGTCTGGCGCTCTTCGCCGGCGCGGCGAACGCCGCCGTGTTCGCCAGGTCCATCGCTCCGGTGCCGTGGTCACCCGAGGTCGCCCGGGTCATGGTGGCGGCAGCGCTGATCACCGGCGCCGGCGCAACGGCCGCAGGGGTCCTCCGCCTACACGCGACCGCCAAGACCCCAACCCCAACCCGCCCCTAACCCACCCACTCCTCGCTCGGCTTAGGACTGGGGTGGGGTGAAGCCGTAGGGGAGTTCCAGGCGGTGTTGGTTTAGCAGGGGGGCGTTGCGTAGCAGGTCGAGGGTGGGGGCGTCGGCGACGATCCGGCCGCTGTCGAGGATCACCGAGCGTTCGCACAGCTCCGCCGCGTACGGCAGGTCGTGCGTGACCATCAGCAGGGTCACCGGCAGGTCACGCAGGATCTCGGCCAGCTCGCGGCGGGCCGCCGGGTCCAGATTCGACGACGGCTCGTCGAGCACCAGGATCTCCGGGTGCATGGCGAGCACGGTGGCCACCGCCACCCGGCGGCGCTGCCCGAACGAGAGGTGCTGCGGTGCCCGGTCCCGGTGCTCACCCATCCCCACCGCGGCGAGCGCCTCGTCCACCCGGGCGGCCAACTCCGCCCCGCGCAGACCCAGGTTCGCCGGCCCGAACGCCACGTCCTCCGCCACCGTGGGCAGGAACAACTGGTCGTCCGGGTCCTGGAAGACGATGCCCACCCGGCGGCGCACCTCGGCCAAGGTCGCCCGGTCCGGTGTGACCGTCAGCCCGCCGACACTCACGCTGCCCTCGGTCGGGGTGAGGATGCCGTTGAGGTGCAACACCAGTGTGGTCTTGCCGGCACCGTTGGGCCCGAGCAACGCGACCCGCTCACCGCGCGGCACGTTCAGGTCCACCCCGTGCAGGGCCACGTGCCCGTCCGGATACGCGTACCGGACGCCACGAACGTCCAGGGAGACAGCGGTCTGCACGACACCGATCATGTCAGCACGAGAGCCGTGGCGGCGATGGAGGCGGCCAACACCGGCACGGTCGCCGCGACCAGCCACTGACCGGCGCTCGCCGCACCGTCGCCCTGCCACACGGCGGGCATCCGCCCGGTGTAACCCCGCGACAGCATCGCCAGATAGACCCGCTCACCACGCTCGAAGGCACGCAGGAACAACGCCCCGACCCCGGCGGCGAAGCCGCGCAGTTGCCACAGGAAGCGCGGGTCGTCACCCCGGGAAATCCGGGCCACCCGCATCCTGCGCGCCTCGCCGACCAGCACGTCGAGGTAGCGCAGCATGAACGTGGCGATCTGGGTGAGCACCTGCGGGCAGTGCAACCGGTCCAACCCCACGATCAGGTCCCGGGTGGTGGTGGTCGCGGCGAGCAGCAGCGAGGCGAGCACGCCCAGGGTGCCCTTGGCCAGGATGTTCCACGCGCCGTGCAACCCGTCCTCGGACAGCCGCAGGCCCAACACGTCGACCCGGTCGCCGGTGCCGAGGAACGGCAGCGCGACGGCGAACAGCACGAACGGCAACTCGATCAACGCCCGGCTGAGCAACCACCGCGGCCCCACCCGTGCCAGCGCCGCCACCACCGCCACCAGCACGGCGTACGCGCCGAAAGCCCAGAACGCCGTCCGTGGGGTGGCCACCACGGCGATGGTGAAGACCACCATCGCCACGATCTTCACCTCGGGCGGGAGCCGGTGCACCGGAGATTCCGACTCGCGGTACAGCACGTGCCCGTGACCGGCACCCATTACGCGTACCCCCTGCTCAGCCGGCTGTGCCGGCGCGGGACGTCGCGGCGTCGTCCTCGGCGGGCGTCGCGCCCTCGGGGGACGTCGTCGCGTCGCCATCGGTGGGCGTGGTGCCCCTGCGGCGCAGCAGCCAGAAGCCGCCGGCGCCGATCGCGAAGGTCACCAACACTCCGAGCACCCCGGAGAGGCCGGTGGAGACGAAGCTGTTCCGCACGCCCCGCACGCCGTAGTCGGCGAGCGGGCTGTCGGCGAACTCGTGGTCCCGTGCCTGCTGGGCCGGGCAACTGCCGCCGACGATGTTGTCGTCGGCGTCGACCGTGCAGCCCTTGAGCAGGGACGAGTCCAGCCCGTCCGGGTGGGACGAGGCGTAGTTGCTCACCACACCGGCGAGCAGGAGGGCGACCAGCAGGCCACCGGCCAGGAAGGCCCACGAGCGATTCCTCATCGAACACCTCCGGCGACCGGGACAGCGGGGGCGGCGGGCGCGCGCAGTGAGCGCAGCGCGTACACCAGGTCGGGTCGCACCTTCGCGACGGTGAGCACGGTGGTCGCGGTGATCAGGCCCTCGCCGATGCCGATCAACAGGTGGACGCCGGCCATCGTGCCGGCCAGGCCGGTCAGGTTGTTGCCCAGGTCGGTGGTGCCGCCCAGCCAGTACTCCAGGACGAAGCCCTGCGACGCGACCACCACGCTGAGCATCGCGGCGACGAACGCGGTCACCGCCAGACCGGCGGGCGTGCGGGGCAGCACCCGCAGCAGCACCGCGATCAACACGTACGCCGCGGCGGTGCCGATCAGCGCCATGTTCGTGATGTTGAGGCCGAGCATCGCCACGCCGCCGTCACCGAAGATCAGTGCCTGCACGACCAGGACCACGGCCACGCAGAGCGCGCCGACCCACGGGCCGACCAGCATGGCGGCGAGCGCGCCACCAAGCAGGTGGCCGCTCACGCCGGCCGTGAAGATCGGGAAGTTGAGCATCTGGACGGCGAAGATGAACGCGGCCACCAGGCCCGCCATCGGAGCCAGCCGGTCGTCCAGGTCGCGCCGGCCACGCATAACGCAGGCGGTGAGCGCGGCAAGAGCGAGCGCGGCGAAAATCGCCGCGACGGGACCGTCGATGATCCCGTTCGAGATGTGCATCGCCAGTGTCTCCACGCGACCTCCCACACGTCAGCGGGCCCGACCGGGCCAGCGTGCGTCAGCTTATTTCCCAAGTCTCGTTGTTGCCAGACTCTGGCAACAACGCGAGGTGATGATCACCCTTCCGGCCGATGACGGGTGCGACACCCCTGGGTGTCGCCAGCGACGGCATCCGTCGGCCCAGCGGTATCGTCGGGCCATGACCGCGCCCGACCGTCTCTCCCCCGGTGACCCCGCGCCCGAGTTCACCCTCACCACCGACACCGGCGACCAGCTCACCCTCGCCGACCTGCGAGGCCGCAAGGTGGTCCTGTACGCCTACCCGGCCGCGATGACCCCCGGCTGCACCAAGCAGGCCTGCGACTTCCGCGACTCGCTCGCCTCGCTCCAGGCCGCCGGCTACGAGGTCGTCGGCATCTCCCCGGACAAGCCGGAGAAGCTGGCGAAGTTCCGCGAGCGCGACGCGATCACCTTCCCGCTGGTGTCCGACCCGGACAAGGCCGTGCTGACCGCCTACGGCGCGTACGGCGAGAAGCAGCTGTACGGCAAGACCGTGACCGGCGTGATCCGCTCGACGTTCGTGATCGACACCGACGGCAAGATCGAGCGAGCGCTCTACAACGTCAAGGCCACCGGGCACGTCGCCAAGCTCCGCCGCGACCTCGACCTGGACTGACCTGTCGTACCGGGCCGCTACGTTCCGTCAGTGGTTCGATACAAGTACACACCCGAAGCGTTGGCCGCCGCTGCCGCCGCCGCGCGCAACATCACCGAGGTGATGCGGCTGCTCGGCGTTCGAGTCAGCGGTGGCTCGCACGCGCACATCAGTCGGCAGCTCAAACGCTTCAACATCGACACGTCGCACTTCACGAGGCAGGCGCACAACAAAGGCCGCCGAGGCGAACGGCGCACCACCTCTGCACAGCTTCTGGTTGAGCTACCCGAAGGGTCGCGCCGGACGCCCGGCGTGCGATTGAAGTGGGCTCTGGCCACACTCGGCGTGCCGGACGAGTGCGAGGGTTGCGGGATCGGACCGGTCTGGCGAGGCACGTCACTCATCCTGCACGTCGACCATATCAACGGGGACTTTCTCGACAACCGGCCACCGAATCTGCGGCTCCTCTGCCCCAACTGCCACAGCCAGACCTCGACCTACGCTGGCCGGCGGAACCGGGGTCGCGATCTCAGCATTCCAACGCGAACAGCGGCCAGCGGCGGCTCGCAAGAAACAGCCGGCTCCGATCGCCGACCGGTGACGCGGGAGGAACTCGTCGACCTGTTCGGTCGGATCGACGCGCAGCAGATGACGACCCTGAAGGCGGCACGGCACCTGGGCTGTCAGCCGGCTTACCTGCACAAAGTCCGACGAAGACTGGAGCAGGAAGGCGTGCTGACAACGCGTCCGGACCGCCGCTGGCGTTCGAGGGCTCATCGCGACGCGGTGATCGCAGGGGCGTTGGCGAATCCCGATGTCGGACCGAAGCGGTTGTCGGCCATCCTCCGCAACCTGCCGGGCGGGGGATGCAGGCTGAGTCACGGCACGATCTCGACCATCCTCAAGGAGGCCGGGCTCAACACCGTAAAAGCAAGACGCTCTAGACTCAGCGCGTTGGCGGGAGTGGCGTAACGGCAGCCGCGATAGGTTTAGGTCCTATTGTCCGAAAGGGCGTGGGGGTTCGAATCCCCCCTCCCGCACAGGTCAACGAGCACCACTTGCCGGGCGGCGGTTGTCGGGCGCGTCACTGTCACGGGTCGCGGGCCTGGTCGCCGAGTCAGGATGACGGGCGTGAGTCTGCGCTTCGTCCTCGACCCCGATCTGACCCCACAGCTGCGCGCCGAGATCGTCGACCTCTGGGCGGATGTCAGCAACGCTGGCGGCGCGGTCGGGTTCGTCCCGCCGGTGACCGCCGCCGACGTCCAGGCCACCGCCGACCCGACCTTCGCCGGTATCGCCGACGGACCGGACCGGCTGCTGGTCGGATACTCCGGCGACCGGCTGGTGGCCCTGCTGATCTTCAGTGACAACCGGTTCCCGCTCAAGGCGCACTGGTGCGTGCTGAAGCGGGTGATGGTCCACCCGGACACCCAGGGCGCCGGCTACGGCTCGGCGCTGATGGCGGAGGCGGCCCGGCTCGGTAGGGAGTTCGGCCACGAGGCGCTGCACGTCACGGTGCGCGACGGGTTGGGGTTGGACAAGTTCTACGGCCGCCTCGGCTACCGGGAGATCGGCCGCCTGCCGGGCGCGTTGCGACTGGCGACCGACGACGACCGGGACGAGATCCTGATGTGGCTCGATCTGACGCCTGCCGACTGAGCGGTCAGCCTGCGCACCAACGGGCGTTCGCCGCGGCCGGGCGGGTGGCCGGTGTGTCGGTGGCCGCGGCACTCGCCCTCGCCACCTCGACCGGACGGCGGGCCGGCGTCGGCGTACCGGTGGGACGGTTGGCCGGCGGGCGACTCGTCGCGGACTGGCGCGGGGTGGCTGCGACGGCGTTGCGCGCGTACATCCGGACCGCACTGTTCTGTACCTGGCCGGGTGCCATGCGGATGCCGCTCACGGTGGCCCGGTTTCCGTACACGTCACTGACGCGGACGCTGAACGGGCCGGCCCCGGCGCCGGAGGCGATCAGCCAGTAGTTGTAGTCCTGCCGGGCGGCCGACCGCCACGGACCGCTGTCACCCTGCCGGACCTCGACGGAACGCAGTGGGTTGCCGTGGTTACCGATGCGGACGGCGAACCACCACTGTGACGCGCCCTCCTTGATACGGAAGGTGAGTGGTCCGGGCAGCGGCGGGTTGACCACCGCCCGGTAGGTCACGGTGACGAGGCCCTGTACCGGGTCGGCGATCCGGGCGAACGCCTCGCGGGACAGGTCGAGGTGCCCGGGCGCGCACTCCGGGCACTGGTCCATGATCAGCACTCGGACGGTGCCCTTCGGACCGGTCACGTCGAGAAATCCACCGCAGGCGGCGCCGGCGGAGTATTCCGTCGGGCCGAGCGCGACGTAGAGCCGGTTGGCCGGGGCGGCGGGGTTCGAGCAGTTGCCGCCGGCGCCGTTCGAGTCGTAGAAGCTCGCCTTGCCACTGTGCGTGGCGTTGCCGGTGGGCGGCGCGGCTGCGAGTGTCCGGCCGGCGGCGCAGGCCGGGGCGGAGCCGGACCGCAGGGTCAGGGTGAGCCCGAGTGCCGCCGCGAGAACGGTGACGCCGGTGGCGACCAGCCAGGGCATCGGGCTGGACGACGATGCGGGCCGGGCCTCGGGAGCATGGTCCAGGTCGATGTCGATGTCGACAGCGCTTCCGTCCGTCACGACGGCGATGCTGCCGGACCCGGGCGCGGGCGGACAAGCCGGCTAAGGCAAAGCTAAGACAGCATCGACGGACGGTGATCGGCGCGTACCGGTCGCAGGCCGAAGACGATCCCGGTCAGGGCGCGATGCTGATCGGTGCCCCCACCGCCAGTTGACCGCTGTCGAGCGGCACCAGGTGCAGTCCGAAGAGGAGTTTCTGCTTCACGTTGCGGTGGCGGCCGAGGGTGCGCAGCGGTTCCTTCGCACGTACCCCGGTCTCCTGGTCCGTTGTGGTCACCACGCAGCGATCGCATGGCCCGGCGGCGCGGAACGGCAGGTCGCCGATGCGCAGCGAACGGCCGACCCAGTCGTCCTCAGCCCAGGCCGGCGCCCCGTCGACCACCAGGTTGGGTCGGAACCGGGTCATCGGCACCGGCTCCTCCCCCGCCTCGGCCAGCCAGTCGTTGAGGACGTCGAGGGAGGCGGCGTTCGCCAGCAGCAGCGGGTAGGCGTCGGCGAAGCTGACCTGGTCGCCGGTGTCGTGTTCGCGGTCCTCGGCGGCCACGTGGCGGGTCGGCCGGGCCAGCCAGACCAGTCGGACCGGTCGGCCGAGCAGCGCGCCGAGCCAGTCGTCGGCGGCGCGACCGGCCGGCAGAGCCGGGACCGGGACCGTGCGACTACGGAAGGTACGCACCCCGACCGGTTCACCGTCGGTCGGCTCGGGCACGTCGAGGTCGGGCTGCCCGTCGGCGCGCAGCGACAGGCCCCCGGGGCGCACGCTGGCACGCAGACCGACCAGCCGCGTGGTTTCCCGCTGGGTGACGCCGACGCCGTCGGCGTCCACGACCATCCAGCGTCGGTCGCCCGCCAGGCCCCACGGCTGCACGAACGCACCGTCGTGGTCGACCCGGTGACAACCCTTGACGGGGTACGTGTGAATCGACGTCAGTCGCACCCGGTCACCATGCCACGCCGATCCCATCGCCCGGGTACCAGTGGTTGGCGGGGCTCTCCCGGTAGGCGAGGAACCGCCGGCCGGTGCGCTCGGCGTGCTCGCCGAGCACGTTGGTGCTGGTGACGTTGTCGGTGAGCAGGATCGCGCCGGGGGCGAGCTTCGACTCGACGGCGTCGAACTCGCGCTTCTCGTGGGCGCGGCTGTGGTCGCTGTCGTGCAGGAACAGGTCGACCGGGCGGTCCAGTGCGCCGATCGAGGCGATCGAGTCGTCGATCACCAGGTCGACGACGTCGGACCAGGGTGCGACCCGGGCGAGGTATCCGGCCTCGGGGTTGATGTCCAGCGAGGTGACCCGGCCGGGGTGCCCCTCCTGGGCGTTGCGCAGCAGGGCGGCGGCCAGGACGCAGGTGCCCAACCCCTTGTCGACGCCGGTCTCCACCACGTGCGCCGGTCGGGTGGCCCGGACGATCGCGTACCAGCCGATCCGGCGGGCGTAGCGGACCTGCTTGTCGGCGAGGCCGCGACGAGCGGCCGCGACGGTGGCCTGTTCGATGTGTCGCCGCAGCACCTGGTCGGACTCGATCTCGTCGAGCCAGCCGCGGATCTGCCGCACCGGCCGGTCGCAGACCACGCTGACGAACCAGGCCAGGTGGTGGCGGCTGAGCTTGGTCAGCTCGTACGTGTAGTTGTGATGTTCGCGGGAGGTGACCAGCCACCGGGCGGAGATGCCCAGCACCCTGGCGTCGTGGCGGGCTACCCGGGCGAGCCGCTTGGGGAAGGCGGCGACGGGGGCGAGTCGAGTGCGGGCGATGGCTCGGCGCAACTGCTTGGCGTCCACCGCTGCTTCATAGCAGGTTCACGCCAACGTTCGTCGGAGAAGTCTTAGGTCGGGTTGTACGTCCGGATGACCCGGACGGGGGTACATGTCTGTAACCCGGAATCAGTAGCATCGCGGCATGCAGTATCGCCAGGAGTACGCGGAGCCCGAGACCCAGTTCCTCGAGGCGCAGGAGCCATCGGAGCCAACCAAGAAGGCGCGCAAGAAGCGTCCCCGGTGGCAAAAGGTCGCTTTGATCACCTTCGTGGTCCTGGCCCTGCTCGGCGGTGGCGGGATGGTCGCCGGAGGGTTGTACTTCCGTTCGATCAACTCCGGCATCGAGCGCGTCGACGCCTTCGATGGCGTGCCAGAGGAGTCTCGACCCCAGGTCGTCGCTCAGGGTGCCATGAACATCATGATTCTCGGTAGCGATTCCCGCGATCCGGAGAACAGCTCGGGCTCCCGGACCGACACCATC
This sequence comes from Micromonospora luteifusca, assembly GCF_016907275.1. Classification (NCBI taxonomy): domain Bacteria; kingdom Bacillati; phylum Actinomycetota; class Actinomycetes; order Micromonosporales; family Micromonosporaceae; genus Micromonospora; species Micromonospora luteifusca. The sequence goes on along the minus strand of NZ_JAFBBP010000001.1, from coordinate 4,381,500 downwards.
ATCCTGGCCCACCTTCCGAAGGACCGGCAGAGCGCCCAGCTCATCTCGATCCCTCGGGACAGCTGGGTCAACGTGCCGAAGTCGCCGCAGGGCCGGGGCGGTCGAGACGCAAAGATCAACGCGGCGTTCGCGTGGGGTGGCGTTCCGCTCATGGTGCAGACCCTGGAGAAGTTCACCGGTGTCCGCATCGACAACGTGGCGATGGTGGACTTCGCCGGCTTCAAGGAGATCGTGGACGCCCTCGGCGGCATCGACATCACCGTGGAGAAGGCCTTCACGTCGAAGCACTCGCTGAACCCGGACGGTCGGCGGGAGTTCGTCGCGGGCCGGCAGACCATGGACGGTGGCGCGGCACTGGACTACGCCCGTGAACGGTATGCGTTCGCCGAGGGCGACTTCACCCGGATCAAGCACCAGCAGCAGGTCATCAAGGCGATCCTGGACAAAGCCGCCTCCGGTGGCACGCTGGGCAGCCCCACCAAGTTGAACTCGTTCATCCGGGCCACCGCGAACGCAGTCGCAGTAGACGAGTCGATGTCCCTGCTGGACCTGGCATCGCAGCTGCGACACCTGCGCAGCGGGCAGCTCGGCTTCTACACCTGTCCCACGACGGGCACCGGTCGAATGGGCACCGAGAGCGTCGTGCTCGTCGACAAGCCGAAAGCGGAACGTGTCTTCGACGCAATTCGCCGAGACGCGGTAGAGGAGATTGCCGCCGCGACAAAGTAGCCAGCGATAATCGCCCCTTCGTCTATACCGGCGACTCTGACCTGGTCGTATCCTTCCTTCGCCCTTCGGCTCGATGTGCGACTTCAGAAGGACTAACGGGGGAAAGGTTGACCATGTCGGGTCATTCAACGGCAAGCCGATCAGACGTACCACCTCAATGGCCCGGCGAGCAGGCAGGCCCGGCCCAGCGCCCGGTCTCGCCGGCGCCGAAGAGCGCACCGACGCCTCGGCCGGGCCTGGAAACCACGGCGGTCCTGCCGTACGCCGGGTCCCGGACGTCGTCTCGGACGCGCCTGCTGCGGGCCTGGATGATGACGATTCCGATCGACGTCGCAGCGCTGCTCTTCCCACTGGCGATCTCGCAGAACTATTGGCGCGGCACGCTCGTCAACGCCGGGCTCACCATGGCCATCTTCGCAGCTGGCGGGCTCTACCAGGCCCGCCGGCACGTGAGCATCCTGGACGAACTGCCGAGCATCGTCGGACGGCTGCTGGCGTCGGCCGCGGTGGTGGCCATCATCGCCGCGGAACGCCACTCCTCGGTCGAGTACGTCGCCGGTTTCATGCGTGGCGTCGCCATCTCCGCCACTCTGGTGATCGTCGGTCGGGCGCTCAGCCGGGCACTCACCATCCTGGTACGCAAGCGTCGTTGGGTGGAGCACAACGCCATCATCATCGGCAGCGGCCCGGTCGCCCTGGAACTGGCCCGGTTGCTGCGCCGCTATCCGCAGTACGGGCTGCGCTTCGTCGGCTGTGTGGACGTGACCGCGCAGCAGGACCCCGCGGCGCTTCCCCTCCTCGGCAGCCTCGACGACCTGGAGAAGCTCATCCGGGTGCTGAAGTGCGAGGTCCTGGTCATCGCCGACCCGGACTGCCCGGAGTCGGAACTGATGGACAGTCTGCTGCGACCCGGCAGCTCGCGCTGCGACCTGTGGGAAGTGCCGCGCCTCTGGGGGTCCCGCTCGCAGGGCGGATACCCCGACCACATCGGCGCGATCCCCATCGTGAAGGTCGGTGACATCTCGCTCTCCGGTCCGCGTTGGGCGATCAAGCGGGCTTCCGACGTGGTCTTCGCCAGCCTCGCCCTGTTCCTGCTCAGCCCGTTGCTGCTGCTGTGCGCGATCGCGACCTTCATCGACGGTGGGCGGGGCATCTTCTTCCACCAGGAGCGGATCGGCCGGTTCGGGAAGCCGTTCAAAGTGGTCAAGTTCCGGTCGATGCGCCCGGTCGACGAAACCGAGTCGAAGACGAACTGGTCGATCGCGAACGACCGGCGGGTTGGCCCGATCGGTCGGTTCATGCGCCGCACCTCGCTGGACGAGCTCCCCCAACTGTGGAACATCCTGCGCGGCGACATGAGCGTGGTCGGGCCGCGCCCGGAGCGGCCGTACTTCGTGGAGAAGTTCTCGGCGGAGTACCCGAACTACGCGATGCGGCACCGGGTTCCGGTGGGCCTCACCGGGCTCGCGCAGGTCAGTGGCCTACGTGGCGACACGCCGATCTCCGACCGGGCGCGGTTCGACAACTACTACATCGAGAACTGGTCGCTCTGGCTGGACATCAAGGTCGTCCTGCGTACCATCGCGGAGGTCTTCCGCGGCGGCGGTCGCTGACCGGCGTCCCGCGCCGACAACCGCCTCAGGCCGGGCAGTTTCTTTCGCACCCCGTCGGTCTACCGATCGCGTGGGCGCTCGCCATCCGCTTCGGCTGGCCCGCCATGCCGATGTGCTGTTGAGCGATATACCTCAGAGTCATAGTTATGCCCCTGAGGTATATCGCTCACTGTCGCATCCGCCCTCACGGCGGTGACCGACGGTCACCGCCGGCCGCGCCCGCAGCCCGAGCCCCCGGGTAAGGGCTTACTCGTCTAGCGGCTGCCGTCCGCGGTCGTCTTCATGACCTCGTCGATCGCCGCGGACCAGTGTTCGGCAAAGCGATCGAGGCTGTTCTCCGCACGCACGAACGCGGTGGCATCCACGACCGCCTGCCCCCTGGACGGGAGTAGCGTCAGCGCCCGGGTGAACTCGTCAAGGTCACCGGCTGCCGCCGTCAGATCGCGGTAGCCCGGCACCTGCTCGATGAGAGTGCGGACATAGCCCACCCGTGTGGTCAGGACGGCCGTCCCGGTGGCCATCGCCTCCAGGATGGCGAGCGAGCACGCCTCGTAGTCGCTCGGCGAGAGCACACAGTCGACCGCCAGGATCCAGGTGCGCAGCTCCGACGGGGACAGCACGCCCAGGCTGGTCGCGCCATCGACGGTGCCCGCACCGGCGGTCATCAGCCGGTAGCCGGCCCGGGATGCGGCAGCGACCGCAATGTCGGTTCGCTTGCGTGCCTCGGCACGGCCGATGAACAGGGCCAGCTTCTCGTCCGGCGAGACCCCCAGTTGGCTGCGGGCGGCTTCGCGATCACCGACCACGAACGTGGTGGTGTCGATCCCGTTCGGAATCACCCGGTGAACCCGGAGGCGGTACCACTGCTCCACCTCTTCGGCGGTCGGCTGCGACACGGCCACCCGGTACGCGTTGGCGCCCGCCCAGATCTCCTTTGCGGCACCCTTGACCAGGAACTGCGTCCGCCACGGCAGCGAGTAGTCGTTCGTCCTGGTCCCCAGCCGGACGTGGTCCACCCAGCACCCGTGGTAGACGTGGATCCGGGGAGCTGACGACCGACGGCTGACCATGCCATTCGTGATGACCAGATCGTGGGCGACCGAGTCCAGATCAGCGGCGCCGACAACCTCCGCCGCACCTCCGAGCCGCCCGATCACCTCGCTGAGGGTGTGGCAGAAGCGCTCCACGCCCCCCGAGTTGCTCGTCGGATTGGGGCTGACGACCGCGACTCTCATCATCGTGCCCACCGGGTGAGGCGCCGGCCGGCGGCACGGGCCAACGGCTTGGTCCGTCGGCTGATCAGGGACAGCTGCTCGTGACCGGAGCCGCGGATCAGGCCCTCGGCGCGAAGCCACGCCCCATGCTTGCGGAGGAAATACCAGTTGTTGCGGATCACGAAGTACTCGTAACGGGCCTTCGACGCCTTCTCGATGCCACCGCCGGTACGGGAGCGGATGTACGTATAACCACGATCCGTCACCACTACCCGGTGACCCGCCCGCACCGCCGACACGAAGAAGTCCGTCTCCTCGCGGTAGTAGTTCCCGGCGTAGTACTCGTCGTACATGGTCACCTCGAAGACGGACCGCCGGAAGAGCGCGTTGGCGGGCATCCAGACGCAGTCCGCCCAGGCCGACTCGGGGAAGATGCCCGGCTGTTCGAGCTTGGGACCGCCAGGCGACCTCGGTGCCGTGGCGATGCGCTCCTCGACGTCCTCCCCCTGGCCGATGTTGAACCACGGCACGCCGACCACGTCAGCACCCGCCTCGTTGGCGACTTGGACGAGTTCGGCGATGAGATTCGGGCTGGGCACGTCGTCGTCGTCGATGATGAAGACCCACTCCGACGTCGCGGCACGGATACCCATGTTCTTGGCCTTCGGCGGACCGACGTTGCGCTCGTTGACGATGATCTGGAGGCGAGCGTCCTGGTCAGCGAGACTCTGCAGCCGGGCCACCGTGTCGTCGATACTCCCGTCGACGACGAAGACCACCTGCTTTACAAGAGGCTGCGACAGGGCCCACTGCGCGCGCGCGTAGGCAAGCTGGCTTCTGTTCCGGGTGGGTACGACCACCGACACCGTGGCCGTTCCCGCCGGGCTCACCTCGTGCCCACCTTGCGGTACGCCTTGCACTATGACCTCCACACGCCGCTCGACCAAAATCTGTTGTGTGCTGGACCTGCTTCGGGCCACTACGTCACAGACGTGGCGTTCCGGCGACCGGGACTGGCCGTGCGGGTCGTGAACCGCCCTTGCCGGCCGGTCACTGCTCTCCGCCCGAAGTGGAGCGGACGTTGTCTACACGTCGCTTGCCGGCAGCCTGACCGACGATCCCGGCGGCGATTCCCATCAGCACGGGCCACCGACTCGTCTCGGACAAGAACGGCGCGGTCATGAAGCACAGCGGTGCGATCAGGCAGAACACCCCCGCGCCCCGGACGACGACGTCGCTGCTCGGATCACGGAGACGCCCCAGAGCCGCGAGACCGGCGACCGACAGGAAGACAAAGACGAGCACCGGTGCCACTGGGCCGTAACGCAACCAGTCCTGTAGCAACTCGTTGTGCACGTACACCCGGGTGGATGCGCTGGCGGTGAGACCAGAGAGCTGTGGGGACGACGGCCCCACCCCGGTCCACAGGTTCGCCCGGACGTGATCCCACCCGACCTGCAGATCGCTGATGTGTCCGTCCGTCGAGGCCGCCTGGAGCCCGGCGCTGTCCGGTTCGGCGGGGGGCTTCGGGGCTGGGCGGGGCGCGGCGGTCGACGGTTTCGGAGCCGCGGGCTGCGCGGGGCTCGGCGACGTTTTGGGCGGACTCGGCTTGATTACCGTGGCCGGGCTGCTTGGCGCGCTGCCTGCCACCCAGGCACCGCCGGTGGCAGGGTCATCGGCGCTGCCCGTGCCGAAGCTGCCCAGACTGCGTAGGCCGACGTCTGCGGCGAGGCCCGGCGCGGCGAGCACCACCACCGCGACGACCAGCCCGGCGAAGGTCAACTGCTGGAGCACCGGCTTCCACCGTGCCCATGACAGCACGAGGACAACGACGCCGACAGCGACGGCTGCGAGCCATACGCTGCGCCGGAAGCTGAACAGAATGAGCAGCGGCCCGGCGACGGCCACCAACATGTGCCGCCAGTCCCAGCGCCATCCACGATCGCCGAGCGTTCCGAGGAACGCGGCGACCGCGATCGCGGGCAGCGCCGAGTCGTAGTAGACGAAGTAGTCGCTGAGCCGATCGTCGGCGATCTCACCCAGTCGGATGGCGACCGCGGCACCGATCAACAGGGCAGCCAGGGCGGCGCCGATCGTCACCGCGAAGCGCCTCCAGTCGTCCCGCAACACCCGCAGGCTCAGCCCGAGGACGAGGCCAAGGACGAGCAGGACGAAGGGCCGGGCGTTCTGGTTGACGGCCGAGAAGACCGACTGACCGTGAATAAGTCCGCTGACCGCGGCCAGGGCCACGAGTGCGACGGCCAGGCCGAGCAGCACTCCTCCAGTCGACCGGAGGCGGACATTCTTCGGCGGCCACCACTGGGCGGCGGCCGCGAGCGCCGCCGTTATCGCGAGCGGCAGGACGGCCGGAATCTTTCCTGACCCGAGAAACAGTTGGTAGCCGAACGTCGTCAGCATCCCGAATCGTCCGTTGGGCCCGATCTCCTGAGCGAGCACCACAACGAGGACGACGCCCACCAGCGGGAGGCGGAGAACAAGCAATGGAAGCGTCGCCGCGAAGAAGACCCCGATGGCCGACGGCACAGTCCAGAGAATGTATGCGGCAGACATGGCCGCAGCGACGAAAGAAGCCCAACCGAGTGGCCGACGGACGGTGGCGCTCAGTGGACCGACGGCCCGCAGCAGCCAATCGGAAGCGCTCGATCGATCGGCGACACCCTCGGGTCCGGCCGTGATGTCGAGTCGGTCGACGGGTTGGCGGGGCGAACTGATATCGGCGGCTCCGATGCCCGGTTCAGCCGCCGTCCCTCTGGAACCCATCGCCGCCTTCGCCATGAAAACCGTTGAGTACAACGCCGAACCGGTTGCCGTGGCAGTCACCGGACGGCCCAGCGTGGCCATCCTGAGATCGCAGCGGTTGCGCGCATTGTCATAGGGGAAAACGACGGCCTCCGGCCGTCGCGGCAAACAGTATCAGGCAACACGTCTGCCGACGCCAGGGGAAGTTTCTCCCGACGCACCGCCGGCCGGGTGTTTTCAGTAGGATGCCGACGGCTGCGCGTACGCGTCTCGTACCGCGTGCACCGCCCGGCGTCCTGACGTGTTCGCCGCTCACCCACGGAGCCGCACATGATCACCCGTCGCAGCCTCCTTGCCATCGCCGGCTGCCTGGCCTTGGCCAGCGACGCACCGCAGCCGAGACGTGCTGTGCTACCCACGCCATCCGGGGGCGACGACACCTCGGCGCTCAACACCGCACTCCGTGTCGGCGCAGGTGGTCTCATCCACGCCCCCAAGGGTGCCCGCTACCAGGTCAGTGCCCCGCTCGTGCTGCACAGCGGCACCACTCTCGTCATGTCCGACAGCACCGTCACCCTGGTGCCCGGCAGCGGCTGCAACCTGCTCACCAACATGGCAGTCGCGGGCGGCGGCCGGGACCGGGACATCCGAGTGACCGGCGGCACCTGGATTCGCGCCGACCCGGCCAGTGGCGTCGGCCCCGATCTGCACACGCTGCGGTTCCGGAGGCTCGACAACCTGGTCATCGAAGGGCTGGCGGTCACCACCTCCGGTGACAAGTACGCGATCTCCCTCGGTGACGTCACAGACGCCACCGTCACCAGGATCACCTTCGACGTACACTCCGACGGCGTGCACATCCAGGGGCCGGCCGCGCGGACCAGGATCACCACGCTGCGAGGGACCACCGGCGACGACACGGTCGCCATCACCCCCCGCGACTGGCAGTCGTACGACGACGTCTCGGGGCCGGTCGTCGACACCCACATAGAGGACATCGACGTGACCTCCGCCGCGGCGTTGGTCAAGGTTCTCGGCGGATCGCCAGAGACCGCCGCGTTGCGCACCACCGTCCGTGGTGTCGCCGGCCGCGCCCGCAACAACGTCGTCTGGATCGGCGACGACACGGCCGAGTGGCGCACCACGGGCGGCCAGATCGACGAAGTGACCGTGGAGCAGATCACCGCCGCCACGGTTCCCGGTCGGCATGTCATCTACGTCAACGGCTCGAACGTCGGCCGCGTCCAGGTTCGGGAGCTGACCTTCGCCGACCCGGAAGCGGACGGGGCGCTGCTGCGGGTCGCATCGCAGACCACCGCGACCGTCGCAGAGCTCGTCGTCGACGGCGTCGAGGTGGCGCAACTCGGCACCGGGCCGGTCGTCGGTATCGACCGCACCGCACGGGTGCAACGGCTGCGGGTGAACCGCCTGACGGTCACGGCGGCGGCCGCCGGCGCACCCGTTGTGCGGGTCGCCGGAACGGTTGACGACCTCGCCATGCGGAGGGTCACCGCCTCTGCTCCCGGCGACAGCTACCTCCTGGAGCTGCCGCCCTGGGCCGAGGATGCCGCCGTACGTCAGGCGAGTGTGTCGGAGACGGGCGTCGCCGGGCGCGGTGGCGGCCTCGTCGCCGCCACTTCGGCGAGCCACACCCTGCCGCAGCTGGCCCTGACCAACGTACGGACGACCGGGAAGGCCTGGCTCGCCAACCTGAACACCCACACCGACCTACGGTTGTCGGAGGTAACCATCGAAGACACCGCCGGCGGGGTGTTGAAGGTCCACAGTTCGGGCGCGGCAGTCGTCCGGGGCGACACGCTGCGGACCGCCCACGGCTCGCCAGGAGTGGCCGTCTCCCCGGGCGGTTCGGTGACCTCGTACGCACAGGATCTGGCCGTCGACGTCAGCCAGCTCGTACGCGCGGAGGGCAGCACCGCCACGAACACCAACGGTCGACTGTCGTGCGGCACAGGGCCGGTGGTGTGCTCCCGACTGACCTGGCAGAACATCGGGACCGGCGCCACCTACTGAGCAGGTGACGCCGGCCGCACCTCAGAGGGCCTTGCGGGACAACACCCGCTTGAGATCGGCGGGGGTGAGCGCACGGGCCACCAGCACCGCTCCGCCGAACATGGCACCGGCCAACACCGCCTCGACCGGCCAGGGCAGCCGGACCAGCCACAGCACGAGGATCGTGACCGCCCCGACGACGAAGACACTCGCCATCTCGCGCACCGGCAGCCGTGACGCCATCGCCCGAGCGGCGAGAAGGCAGGTGGCGACACCGATGATCAGTTCCGTCCCGGCGGCGACCGCTGCCGCACCCGTGGCTCCCCATCGGGCGCAAGCCCAGAACATGGCGGCGATGTTGATGACCGCCACCGACACGGTCAACACCGCGATCGGCCGTACGAGGCCCAGCGCGGAGCAGATCGTCGTGCCGACATAGCCCAGAGTGACGCCGATGAAGGCCACCGCCAGCAGGACCAGCGGCGCGACCGCCGGACCGAACTCGTCGCCGTACAGATAGGCGACGAGAGCGGGGGCGAGCGCGATCAGCATGACCGAGGTACCCACGCCGATCACGGCCCCGGTTCGGGTCGCCAAGCTGAAGATCAGCGTCCGGCGGTGCGGATCCATCGACATGCTGTTGGCGACGATGGGCAGCAGCGGAGCCACCAACATGGCTGGGCCGAGCTGGGCGACGTCCAGGAACTTGTACGCAGCCGAGTAGTAGCCGACCTCGGCGGCTCCCTGGAGGTGGAACAGGATCACCGACCCGAGGCGGTAGTAGGCCATGACGGCCAGCGCGCTGATCGCCAGCGGCCAACTCAGCGCGAAGATCCGGCCCGCTTCCGCCCACGAGGGCCGGCCGAGTGGTACGAGCCGCCGATTGATCGCCACGCCGACGCCGGTCTGCAACACGACGACGGCGACGAAGAACCAGGCGAGCAGAACGACGTCGCCGCCGGTACCCGCGATGACGACCACGGCGACCAGCCAGAGGACCCCCTGCACGAGCGCGAGGATGGCCGAGACCTCGGGCCGGAACCGTGCCATCGCCCCGGCCGTGAGGATGGACGCCGCGGACAGCGGCGTCGCGATGGCGACAACGCTGACGACCGCACTCGACCCGCCGAACAGCCCCTGTGCGGCGCAGATCAGCAGGGCCACCGTCGCGGCGAGCGCCACCGACGTGCGGATGACCAGACCGGTGCTCAGGATGCGGCCGGCCGATTCCTTCTCCCGGGCGATCCGGGAACTCACGGTGATCGTGGTGCCCATGTCGGCTACCTGTGCCGCCGCCGTGCCAAGGGTGAGCGCCAGGGCGAAGACCCCATACCCCTCGGGGTTGAGGTAGCGCGCCAGCACGGAGGTGGTCGCCATGCCCACCACCATGCCCAGCAGCCGGAGGCCGAGGGAGATCGCCGTGGCCGTGCTCAGGCCCCGCGCCGACCGGGTGCCGTCGGTCGGACCGCCCGGCTCGTCGATCGTCCCGGCGTCCGCCGGAAGGGTGCCGACTGCCGCAGCATCCCGGTCACCCGGCCCAGTTGTCGTTCTGTCGGTCGCGGTCACCGAAGACACTCCCCGAAAATTTGTTCGTACGCGTCCAACCAGGCTTCCCTGCCGTGCCGCTGCTCGACGTACGACAGGCCGCTCCCTCGCAGTTCCAGGAGCCCTGCCGCCCGGTCGGGAGTCAGCTCCGACGGGTCACCGATGACCAGCCCACCACAGCTGGGTACGAGTTCGGTGCCGGGGTCCCCGTCGAACGCCACGATGGGCAGGCCGGCGGCGGCGGCCTCCAGCACGCAGGTCGGCGTACCGTCGGTCTCCGCCCCGCAGTAGAGGTAGAGGTCGCTCGCCGCGAGGAGGTCCGGCACGTCGTCGCGGTGACCTGTGAAGTGCACGTCCGCGCTGCCCGCGCCGAGCCGCTTGAGCCGCTCGCGGTCCGGCCCTTCGCCCACGACGACCAGCGCGCTCCCGCTGGCCAGCGCCGCCGCGATCGCCCGGTCGTGGCGCTTGGCACCGTGCAGGCGCGAGGCGAGGATGGCGACCCGACGGTCCTGGAAGTGGCGTGGCAGCAGCCGCTCGCGCAGCGTCGCCCGCATCTCGGCCGACGGAGCCGCGAAGCGTTGGGTGTCGATCGAGTTCGGCACCACGACAAGCTTGTCCCGGCCGACCACCGGTTCGAGGTCGCGGGCTACGGCCGTACCGACGCAGACGACGCGGGAGACGTGCTCGGCGGCGCGCGCGTAGCCCGCGAGGAGCAGACGTCCGGCCGGCCCGCCCATCCAGCGCCCGTGCTCGGTCCAGACCACCGGCGCCCGACGGGACAGCGGCGCGGTCAGGGCGATCTGTTCCCGTTTGAACTGCAGATAGTAGATGGAGGCGTCGGCGACGACCTGCGTCCGGTGCCGTTCCAGGGGAACCCGCAGAATGCCCGCGGCCATCGTCTTGCGGGACCACTTCGGGCCGAGCCCGATCTCCCGCCGGACGAGGCCGCGCTCCTCCCACCCTGGGCACTGGCCGTACAGCACGACGTCGTGGCCGCGCTCACGCATACCGTGGCCGAGCGCAACGGTGTGCGCCTCGGCCCCGCCGGCGGTGTCGGAGACGGAGACCACCGTGACGGTCATCGTGGACAAGCTCGTCCTCTTCTCAACCGACACGGGTCCGGCCATCGGTCCGGCTCTCCTGAGCGACGTTGTATTCGTGGAGGTATCGGCCGGCGGCATCGGCCGTGTCGAGCGGCTGCGCCCCGGTGTCGTACGCGGCGACGATGGCGTCCCGAACGGCCTCGACGCTGGTGTCACGCGCGACGGCGGTGGCCAGCTCGCCCAGCCCGCCGCACGGCGCGACCGCGGTCGGCACACCCAACCGGGCTGCCACCGCGAGGACACCGGACTGGCTGGCGATCTGGTAGGGCGCGACGACGACGTCGGCGGCGGCGACCAGCGCGGTGAAATCTTCGACGTCCAGGTAGCGGTAGTCGGTCACCACCGCCGCTCCGGTCTGCGCGACCAGTGAGTCGACCTGTGTGCCCGGTCCCAGGTCCTCGCCGACCACCGCACCTCGCCAGCCGGGCAGGCCGGCCATCGCCTGGACGAACAGCTCAGGGTTCTTGTCGGAACGGACCTGACCAGGCAGCAGGGCGAGCCGCCCACCATCCGGGATGAGTTCAGCCCGCCAGGTACGGACCCGTTCCGGATCGGCGCGCGGCGTCCACTGCACCAGGGGAACCTGCGCGACGTTCGGCACCCCCCGGTCGAGCAGCAGCCGCCGATCGGCGTCGGAGTAGACGAGGACCCGATCAGAGCCCTCGGTCGCGCTGCGCAGAGCGCGTCCGCCCCCTGGCGCGTTCGACCGGACGAAGGTGTTGTGTGGGCTGGTGACGACGGTCGCGGCGCGACGCCGGGCCACCGACACCAACTCCGGGGTCAGCGCGAACATGCCCTGGATGTGGACGACGTCCTGCGGGTCGATCGCGCGGTGGAGGTGGGGCAGGGTCCGGACGACGTAACGCGCCGACGTCCGAGCCTGCCGGACCACCCGGCTGGAGGACGCGCGGTGCCAGCTGACGCACCGGCAGAGACGGACCGTGGCGGGAGCGGCGTCGCAGTCGTCGGCGGTGTGGACGACCACGTCCACACCGAGTGCGACCAGGCCGGCGGCCACCTCGACGGTGTGGTTGAAGACTCCACCCCGACCGCCGGACTCGATGAGATGGACCCGCCGGATCACCGGACCGCCTTTCGAGTGGCGAGGGCCGCGACGGCGTCAACGACTCCGGCGACCGTCTGGGACCAGCCGAGCGCCTCGCAGCGTTGCCATCCGGTGAGCTCCCGCGCGTGTCGCGTGGGCAGGTCGCGTACGGCGTCGACGACCGCCCTCGCGAAGGAATGCGGGTGGTCCGCCGACCAGTAGGCGTCGGCGTTTCGCAGCGCGTCGGGCAGGCCCTGGGCAGCGAACGGACTCATCACGACGGAACGCCCACGCGACATCGACTCGGTCAGTTTGAGTTGCGAACCACCGCCGGTGGTGGCGGGCGCGACAGTCACCGCGGAACCCGCGTACGCCTCCGCCACGTCGTCGAGGGTGCCGAGGACGGTGACCCCGGGGACGCCGGCGAACTCCGTGGCCAGTGCCTCACTGCGCCGGCCGGCGATCACCAGTCGGGTCTCGGGGGACTCGGCGTGCACGAGGGGCCAGACGTCCCGTACCAGCGCCCGCAGCGCCACCACGTTCGGCTCGTAGTCGTACGACGCCAGGGCGAGCACGTACCCGTCCGACGGTGACGGCTGGTAGGGCCAGATGTCGACGCCGTTGGGGGCGAGGATGACCTGCCGAGCCCACTTGCTCAGGACGTCCAGGTCCGGTTGTGCGAGCGCGACACAAACCTCCGCGTGGGCCGCGACCCGGGGTTCCCAGAAGCCGGCCTTGGTCGCCTCGGCGCGGCGGGCCATCCGTTGCCACCCCTGGGCCGAGGTCACCAGGGTCTGGAGACGGTGGCTCTCGATGTTGGCGAACTCGACGATCTGCGGCACCCGGCGGGACGCCGGGGGTGCCCACGCCGCCAGGTAGGAATGTGACCAGTACACCGCGTCGGGCCGAAAGTCAGCGCAGAGCGCGTCCAGGGATTCGGCGATGGGCACCATGTAGTGCCCACCCAGGTGGGGGCGACCGGAAGCTCGGGTGCGCACCGCCGATGGCGGTGACCAGGGCAGCGGACGGGTCTCGACGGGCGGATCCGCCTGCCGGTTGCCGTGGTCGGGGAACGTGACCAGCACCTCGACCTGCTTGCTCAGCGCCTCGGCGACCCGGGCGGTCCGTATCCGCCCTCCGTGTTGCGCCGGCCAGGGCGGCTCGACGCTGACGACAAGTACCCGGCTCATACCGGCACCACCTGATTCCCCCGTGTTCGACCGCGCAGCGGTCGGTGATCATTGCCCATCGCCCGCTAACGTTCGCTGGTCAGTTCGGCTTGCAGGAGCTCCCGCAGCACCGCGCCGCGGCCCTCCCAGCCATTCTCCGCAGCGCTCGTCATCCGATCGGTCACCACGTCGTCGGAGACCGGTTCGAGCAGCTCCACCACGCGCTGGGCGAAGTCGTCCCCGGTGGCCATCGTCACATGCGGATTGGTGCGCGCCAGCTCCGTCACCGACGGAAGCCCGGTGCTCACCACGGACAGACCCGAGGACAGGTACTCGAAACACTTCAGCGGGCTGACACCCCGGGTGTAGTCATTGATCGAGTACGGGATGAGCCCCACCGCGCAGGTACCCGCCACCTCGGCGAGCTGCGCGGGCGTGAGGACACCGAGATGCCGTGCCCCGAGTTCCTCAAGGCGCCGCAGTTCCGCGTCGAAGCTGCCGCCACCGGCTGCTAGTGGACCCGCCAGCAGCAGCTCGCCACGACCACGCACTGCGGTAGCGACCGCTTCGAGGATCGGCATGTCCAGCTTGTGGACGGTGAGGTTGCCGGAGAAGAGAACGGCGGGGCGACGCTCGGCCGCAGGGCGACTGGCCGCGGTGAAGACCGACACGTCCGCCACGTTCTGCAACAGCTCGACCCGGGGGAACCCGGCTGCGACGAGGTGCTCGTGCACCGCCTGACTGGTGGCGATGGCAACCGAGGTAGCCGACGACAGCGTCTTCTCGCCGCGGCCCACGGCGACACCGTCCACGCCCGGGAAGGTCGCCAGGAGATCCACGCAGTGGTAGATGACGACGTCCGCCGACGCTTCCAACCCGTACGTGACCGGGGTGAACGTCCACAGCACACGCGGGTGGGGGCTGCGGAGCCAAGCGCTGGTGGCGCGCCTGAGCAGCGCCCGGTTCAGCGGTAGCGTCGGAGCGCGATGCACCGGCAGCACGAGGGGCGACACGATCTGCGCGTTGACCGGGCGCGGCCGGTGGGCTGGTGTCTCCGTCTGCTCGCCGATGGCCCGCTTGACCCGGCTGGCCATCCGGACGACGTCGTCCCGGCGCAGCTTGGGCCGGCGCAGACCCAACGATTCGACGAATGTGATGTTCGCGCTCCTGGAGAGCTCCCGCGCCACGTAGTGCTGGTTGGTCGCGATCGGCGAATCCCACTCGGCCGTTCCCAACATCAGCACGTTCGGCAGAGAAACCTCGCCGAGTCGGGCCTGCTCCGGCACTGACGCCGTCACCATAAAATCATCTCCAGCTCGCAGCGCACTCAGACCCGGCGCAAGATTAAGGGAACCGGCAGGTGAAGCCAAGACCTGAGGTCTCCCTACCAGCGGGGCTGGCCGAGCGGCTATGCCTCGTCCGTCAACCAGGTGGCGATGTTCGCCTGGAAGGCCTGTGGCGTGAACCTTTGGGCGTTCGCGATCGGCCCGGACGGGGGCAGCAACGCCGCCTGACGAATCGGGTCCACGTACGCAGCCGGGTCGGTCTCGTTCAACAGGAACCCGGTCTGGCCGGTGACAACGGTCTCCAACAGCCCGCCGCGGGCCCAGCCCACCACCGGTGTGCCGCAGGCCTGCGCCTCCACCGGAATCATGCCGAAGTCCTCAAGCGCCGGGTAGAGCAGTGCCACGGCGCCCCAGTACAGCTCGCGGAGCCGCTCTGTCGTCGGCCGGAACTCGAACTCCACCGGCACGTCGGCTCGGGCGGCCAGCCGACGCAGATTCTCCTCTTCTGGGCCGCCGCCGGCGATCACCAGCGGCAGCCGGGCCGCGCCGGCAATCTCGATCATCAGGTCGAAGTTCTTGTACGGGATCCAGCGGCCGACGCCCAGCAGGTAGCGGCGCTCCTGGTTACGAACCTCCTGCGGAGCCGCGCCGAAGTACTCCACCTCCACCGGAGGGTTGATCACCCGTGCGTCGCGGCCCCAGAATCGGCGGATCCGTGCCTGGACCTCCATCGAGTTCGCCGCGTAGCTGTGGACGTGCCGGCTCAGCCGCTTGTCCCCGGCCTGCAGCACGGCGCGCATCGGTGCGAGCACAGCGTTCGCACCCCGCTGGTCCAGTTCGGGGCTCCAGACATAGCGGGCCGGCGAGTGCACGTAACTCAGGTGCCGGGTCTCGTCCGGGTCGCCGATCTTGACCGTGTGCGCGAAGGCGTGGCTCGACGAGATGACGAAATCGTACTTCTTTCGGGTCAGCGTCCGCCACGTCAACGGCATCAGCGGGAGCGCGAGCGCCTTGCTGCGCCGCAGCGGCGTCTTGGCCATCCAGGACTCATGGATCCCCTGGTCCACAGTGGCATCGTCGTCCTTCCACAGGACGAAGCGATCCGCGTGCGGCACCACGTCGGCCATGCTCAGGAAGACCTGCTCCGAGCCGCCGGTCGCACCGAACCACTCATGGATTAGAGCGACCGACCGGTCGGCCAGGGGCCGCAGACCCGCGTGGGGTGTGGACGAAGCGAGGCTCATTGACTTTTCCCCTTAGGCGACCGGGTCACCGGTCACACTCGCTGCAATAGAGATCCGGTCGAACCAGGGCGGCGACCCTGCGGGCGTGCTCAGAAGACTGTGACATCCCGGATGTAGCTGGCGAAGCGGCGCAGTAGGTACGCGCTCTCCACCGGCGAGGTCATCCGGATCACCACCTGCCGGTCGATCATGCCGGCCTCGCCGCTGCGGACGTAGGCGACCACGACCAGCCCGTGCCGCTTCGTGCCGTTGGCCTCGATGATCTGCTCGGCGTAGCTCGCGTGCTGGCCGCTGCGAACCCACTGCGCGCCCCATGCCTCCTCGACGGCGCGCATCGCGTTCTGCCACTGCTCGTTGCACGGCGCGGGGCAGCTTCGCACAATCAACTCGCCGCCGATCATCTGCTCGCCCGGGGCGGTGTTCCCGCAGTTGTACTTTATGAAGCCGACGGCGCGGGCCGCGAGAGCACACTTCCAGTCCATCGGAAGCTTGACCGGGAAGCCGACCCCGTCGAGGTCGGTCAGGGTCTGCACCTCATCCCGCTCGTTGTACTTCGGCCATTGGGTCGGCCATGCCCCCGGCTTCGGCGGCTCGATGCCGGGCGCCTGTGGCGGCGCGGTCGGCAGGGGCGGCGGCCCGAGGGAGCTGCCGGACGCAGTCACCGTGGGGGTGTCCTCGCCGCCCGAGCCCTTCCACAGCGCCACGCCGCCGGCACCGGCGAGGACCACCAGGACCAGCGCGGCGATGCCGATCCAGAGGCCGGTCCGCCGAGGCGGCCGCGCGGATGGGGCGATGCGGCGGACCGGTGGCGCGAACGCGTCGCCGCCCGGCCCGCTCGTCGGGATGGGGACCGCCGGTGGCGACGAGGTCACCGCGGCCGGAGAGGCGGGTACACCGGAGATGGGGTGTTGGGTGGCGGACACCAGTTGGCTCGGGATCGGAGCGGCCTGCATCGCCCACGGGGCCGGTGGCCCACCGGAGACGGGTTGCGGCGGGGCTGACACGGGAGGCGCGGACACCGAGGGGGGCGCGGACACCGACGGTGGGGCGGAGGTCGGTGGGACTGTCGTCGGGGCGGGGGTGTAGTCGACGCCGAGAGCCCGGAACAGCTTTTCCGCGCCGGGGCCGACCTCCGCCGAGTAGGCCACCCAGGGCGCGGCGGCCGAGAAGTCGGCGTACGTGTAGGGCGTCGGGTCGGCCGACTGGGCCAGCAGGTCGGCCGCTCCGGAGAACGCCTCTCGCCACCCGGCCGTGGCGGCCACGGCTGCGTCGAGCACCGCCACCGTGACGGATCTGCCCTGTTCGTCGATCCCGGCCCATGCCTTGCCCACCGGAGACCCGCCGAGCACATGGGTGAACCTGTAAGGGCCTTCCGGCTGCATGCACACTCCTCCGTTGAACCGCCGTGCGGATAGTACCGACCGTCGGCCAACTCAGCCTGCCCCGACCGACAGCCATTGGCGGGTGGGCGTCGGTTGCTCGTGAAAGTTTCTATGCATAGAGTCAGCCCATGAATGAAGGGACTGTCGTCGCACCCGTTGACCGGGTGATCGACCTGTTCCAAGGGGTTCGGCTCACCCCCACGCAGCGCCGGATCGCGCACTGCCTCGTGCAGCACGCGCCCACCGTGGCGTACCTGTCCGCCGCCGAGGTCGCCGAGCTGGCCGGCGTCAGCCAGCCGTCGGTCACCCGGTTCGCCGTCGCGCTCGGCCACGACGGCTACCCGGCGCTGCGCCGCCGACTGCGCGACCTCACCATCGCCACTTCAGACGGATCGGCGGACGCCGGCAACGAGCTGCAGCAGGCGGTACGCGCGGAGATGGGCAACCTGGACCGACTGGCCGGTCAGTTGGCCGACCGGGACCGGATCGCCGAGACCGGGCGGATGCTCGCGCAGAGCCGCCCGCTGCCGGTGCTCGGCCTGCGCGCCGCCGCGCCGCTGGCCGCGTACTTCGCCTACTTCGCGGCCAAGGTGCACCCGGACGTGCGGGTGCTCGACGACGGCGGCAGCCTGCTCACCGACCGCCTGGAGCAGGCGGCCGAGGCCGGGGCTTCCGCGCTGCTCGCCTTCGTGCTGCCCCGCTACCCCCGGGAGACCCTGGACGCGCTGGGCGACGCCCGCGCCGCCGGGCTGACCGTGGTGGCGATCACCGACTCACCGGTCAGCCCCGCCACCGAGCACGCCGACGTGGTGCTGCCCGCGGCGGTCGGCGCGCAGCTCGTCTTCGACCTGCACACCGCCCCGATGACCCTGGCCATGGTGCTGTTGCAGGCGATCTGCGACGCCGCGCCGGCCGACACCCAGCGCCGACTGGAGGCCTTCGAGGCCTCCGCGGCCCGCCGTCAGTTGTTCCGCGGATGACCGGAGGAGACCCGAGATGACCCAGCCAGTCCGTGCCGCACGGGGCAGCAAGCTCACCGCCCGTGGGTGGCAGCAGGAGGCCGCCCTGCGGATGTTGATGAACAACCTCGACCCCGAGGTGGCCGAACGCCCCGACGACCTGGTCGTCTACGGCGGCACCGGCAAGGCGGCCCGGGACTGGCCGTCGTACCACGCGTTGGTCCGCACCCTGACCGATCTGCGCGAGGACGAGACGATGCTGGTGCAGTCCGGCCGTCCGGTCGGCGTGCTCCGCACCCACGAGTGGGCGCCCCGGGTGCTGCTGGCCAACTCGAACCTGGTCGGCGACTGGGCGACCTGGCCGGAGTTTCGCCGCCTCGAACAGCTCGGGCTGACCATGTACGGGCAGATGACCGCCGGTTCGTGGATCTACATCGGCACCCAGGGCATCCTCCAGGGCACCTACGAGACGTTCGCGGCGGTGGCCGCCAAGAGGTTCGGCGGCGACCTCGCGGGCACGCTGACGCTGACCGCGGGCTGCGGTGGGATGGGCGGGGCGCAGCCGCTCGCGGTCACCATGAACGGTGGCGTCTGCCTGATCGTCGACGTTGACCGCACCCGGCTCGACCGTCGGGTGCACGACCGCTACCTGGACGAGGTCGCCGACTCGCTGGACGACGCGGTGCAACGGGTGCTCGCCGCGAAGCGGGACCGGCGCGCGCTCTCCGTCGGCGTGGTCGGCAACGCGGCGGTGGTCTTCCCCGAACTCCTGGTGCAGGGCGTGGAGATCGACATCGTGACCGACCAGACCAGCGCCCACGACCCGCTGTCGTACCTGCCGGTGGGTGTGGAGTTGGCCGACGCCCGGGAGTACGCGGCGGCGAAGCCGGCCGAGTTCACCGACCGGGCCCGGTCGTCGATGGCTCGGCACGTGGCCGCGATGGTCGGTTTCCTCGACGCCGGCGCCGAGGTGTTCGACTACGGCAACTCGATCCGCGGCGAGGCACAGCTCGCCGGCTACCAGCGCGCCTTCGACTTTCCGGGCTTCGTGCCCGCGTACATCCGGCCGTTGTTCTCCGAGGGCAAGGGCCCGTTCCGGTGGGCGGCGCTCTCCGGCGACCCCGCCGACATCGCGGCCACCGACCGGGCCATCCTGGAGCTGTTCCCGGAGAACGAGCCGCTGGCCCGCTGGATCCGGCTGGCCGGCGAACGGGTCGCCTTCCAGGGCCTGCCGGCCCGGATCTGCTGGCTCGGGTACGGCGAACGGGACCGGGCGGGCGTCCGCTTCAACGACATGGTCGCCTCCGGCGAACTCTCCGCCCCGGTCGTCATCGGTCGGGACCACCTCGATGCTGGCAGTGTGGCCAGCCCGTACCGGGAGACCGAGGCGATGGCCGACGGCTCCGACGCGATCGCCGACTGGCCGCTGCTCAATGCCCTGGTCAACACGGCCAGCGGCGCCTCCTGGGTGTCCATCCACCACGGTGGCGGGGTGGGCATCGGCCGGTCGATCCACGCCGGGCAGGTCTGCGTGGCCGACGGCACCGCCCTCGCCGGGCAGAAGATCGAGCGGGTGCTCACCAACGACCCGGCGATGGGCGTGATCCGGCACGTCGACGCCGGCTACGACATCGCCCGCGACGTCGCCGAGCGCACCGGAGTCCGTACCCCCATGACCGAGGGCACCGCATGAGCGACGACCTTTCTGCCCGGTTCCGGGCGCTGTGGGACGAGATCGCGCCGGTCGGGCGGGACGCCGTCAGCGGCGGCTACCTGCGGTACGCGTTGACCGAGCCGGACATCGAGCTGCGGGCCTGGTTCCGAGCGCAGGCCGAACGCCGGGGCCTGCCGGTGACCGAGGACGGCAACGGCAACCTGTTCGCCCACTGGGGTGACCCGGAGGCCTCCGACGCGGTGCTCACCGGCAGCCACTTCGACTCGGTGCCGCACGGCGGGGCGTACGACGGGCCGCTCGGCATCGTCAGCGCGTTCCTCGCCGTGGACGAGTTGCGCGCCGCTGGTGTCACTCCGACCCGGCCGCTGGTGCTGGCCGCGTTCGTCGAGGAGGAGGGTGCGCGTTTCGGCGTACCGTGTCTGGGGTCGCGGCTGCTCACCGGCGCTCTGCCGCCGGATCGCGCGGCCGGCCTTCGCGACGCGGCCGGGGTGAGCTTCGCCGAAGCGCTCGGCGACCGGCCGGCGGGTGCCCGACCGGAGCTGCTGGGCCGGATCGGCGCCTTCGTGGAGTTGCACGTCGAGCAGGGCCGCGCGCTCGTCGACACCGACGCGCCGGTCGCGGTGGCCAGCGCGATCTGGCCGCACGGCCGGTGGCGCTTCGACGTCGTCGGCGAGGGCAACCACGCGGGTACGACCCGGATGGCCGACCGGCGCGACCCGATGCTCACGTACGCGTTCACGGTGCTGGCGGCCAACAAGGAGGCCCGGCTGCGTGGCGCGCACGCCACGGTGGGCCGGGTCGCCGTCGAACCGAACGCCACCAACGCGATCCCGTCGAAGGTGACCGGCTGGCTGGACGCCCGGGCGGCCGACCCGCAGACGCTGACCGGTCTGGTCGACGCGGTCTGGGGCAAGGCCGCCGAGCGGGCCCGGCGCGACGGTACGGTGGTGACGGTCACCGAGGAGTCGGCGACGCCGCTTGTCGCCTTCGACGGCGGGCTGGCCGAACGGCTGGCCACGCTGCTGGACGCGCCGGTGCTGCCGACCGGTGCGGGGCACGACGCCGGGGTGCTCGCCGCGCACCTGCCCACCGCGATGCTGTTCGTGCGCAACCCGACCGGGGTGTCGCACTCTCCCGCCGAGGCGGCCACCGACGACGACTGCGCCGCCGGCGTGCGGGCGCTGGCCCGGGTCCTCGAGGAGCTGACATGCCGGTGACACCGACCCGTTGGCTCGCCGAGTACGCCTGGCTGCCCGAGCACGCCGAACCCACTCCCGACGTGCTGATCGAGGTCGAGGACGGCCGGATCGCGGCGCTCACGCCGCTGCTCGGGACCGGCGGCCCCTCGGCGGGGATCGAGGTGCTGCGGGACGCCACCCGGTTGCCCGGCCTCACCCTGCCCGGGCTGTCCAACGTGCACTCGCACGCCTTCCACCGGGCGCTGCGCGGGCGTACCCACGGTGGTCGGGGCGATTTCTGGACCTGGCGGGACCAGATGTACGCCGTCGCTGACCGGCTGGACCCGGACACCTACCTCGCCCTGGCCCGGGCGGTCTACGCCGAGATGGCGCTCGCCGGGATCACCTGCGTGGGCGAGTTCCACTACCTGCACCACCGGCCGGACGGCGGCGCCTACGCCGACCCGAACGCGATGGGCGCGGCGCTGGTTGAGGCTGCCGCGCACGCCGGTATCCGGCTCACCCTGCTGGACACCTGCTACCTGACCGCCACGGTGGATGGTCAGGCTCTCGCCGGGCCGCAGCGCCGCTTCGGCGACGGCGACGCGGCCCGCTGGGCCGAGCGGGCGACCGCGTTCCAGCCGACGGACTCGCACGCCCGGGTCGGCGCGGCCGTGCACTCGGTGCGGGCGGTCCCGGCCGACCAGCTCCGCACGGTCGCGGACTGGGCACGGGAGCGGCAGGCGCCACTGCACGTGCACCTCTCCGAGCAGCCCGCGGAGAACGACGAGTGCCGGGCCGTGCACGGGCGTACGCCCACCGCACTGCTCGCCGAGCACGGCGTGCTCGGGCCGGACACCACCGCCGTGCACGCCACCCACCCGACCAGCGGCGACCTGACACTGCTCGCGGACAGCCGGACCGGGGTCTGCCTCTGCCCGACCACCGAGCGGGACCTCGCCGACGGGATCGGCCCGGCCCGCCGAATGGCCGACATGGGGATCCGGTTGAGCCTGGGCAGCGACAGCCACGCCGTGATCGACCTGTTCGAGGAGGCCCGGGCGGTGGAGTTGGACGAGCGACTGCGTACCCGCCGCCGTGGCCACTTCGCGCCGGTCGATCTGCTGACGGCGGCCAGCGCCGCCGGGCACGCCGCGCTGGGCTGGGCCGACGCCGGGAGGATCGCCGTCGGCGCACGCGCCGACCTGGTGACGGTACGGCTGGACAGCGCCCGCCTCGCCGGCGTGCCGCCGGTGGGCGTGTTCTTCGCGGCCTCCACGGCCGATGTCCAGCAGGTCGTGGTGGATGGCCGGGTGGTGGTGGCCGAGGGCCGGCACCTGAGCGTGGACGTGCCGGCCGAGTTGTCGGCGGCCATCGAGGCGGTGACTCCCGCGTGAGCATGAGCAGCGTGCTGGTCGACAACATCGGGGAGCTGGTCACCAACGGCGCCGGCGAGGGCCCGCTGGGCATCCGCCGCGACGCCGCCGTGCTCATCGAGGAGGGCCGGGTGGCCTGGGTCGGGCCGTCCGCGCACGCGCCGGCCGCCGACCGGCGAGTCGACGCCGGTGGAGCAGCCGTGCTGCCCGGCTTCGTGGACAGCCATGCCCACCTGGTCTTCGCCGGGGACCGGGCCGCCGAGTTCGGCGCCCGGATGGCCGGTGAGCCCTACACCGGCGGCGGCATCCGGACCACGGTCGGCGCGACCCGGGCCGCCACCGACGACGAGCTGCGGGCCACCGTGCGCCGGCTGACCGGGGAGGCGCTGCGCCAGGGCACCACGACCATCGAGATCAAGAGTGGGTACGGGCTGACCGTCGCCGACGAGGCCCGCTCGCTGCGGATCGCCGCCGAGGCGAGCGGAGAGACCACCTTCCTCGGGGCGCACGTGGTGCCCGCCGAGTACGCCGACCGCCCCGACGACTACGTCGGACTGGTCTGTGGGCCGATGCTGGCCGCCGCCGCGCCGTACGCGAAGTGGGTCGACGTGTTCTGCGAGCGGGGTGCCTTCGACGTCGACCAGGCCCGGGCCATCCTGGCCTGCGGTCGGGCCGCGGGGCTGGGCGTGCGGATCCACGCCAACCAGCTCGGTCCCGGCCCGGGCGTTCAGCTCGGGGTGGAGCTGGGCGCGGCCAGCGTCGACCACTGCACCCACCTCAGTGACGCCGACGTGGCCGCGCTGGCCGGCACCGCGCACAGCGACGGGTCGGGGACCCGCACAGTGGCGACTCTGCTGCCCGGTGCCGAGTTCTCCACCCGGTCGCCGTACCCGGATGCCCGCCGGCTGCTCGACGCCGGTGTCACCGTGGCGTTGGCCACCGACTGCAACCCCGGCTCGTCGTACACCTCGTCGATGCCGTTCTGTGTGGCCCTCGCGGTCCGTGAGATGCGGATGACCCCGGCGGAGGCGGTCTGGGCCGCGACCGCCGGTGGCGCGCGGGCGCTGCGCCGCGACGACATCGGCGTCCTCACCCCCGGCGCCCGGGCCGACCTCGTCGTCCTGGACGCGCCGTCGTACCTGCACCTGGCCTACCGGCCCGGTGTCCCCTTGATCCGCCAGGTAATGCGCAACGGAGTGCCCCAATGACGACCGTGACCATCCAGCCCACCGGAATTTCCGCCGACGACGTGCTCGCGGTGGCCCGCGCCACCGCCACCGTCGTCCTCGACCCGGCCACCATCGAGGCGATGGCGACCAGCCGGGCCATCGTGGACGGCATCGAGTCGTCCGGCCGTCCCGTCTACGGGGTCTCCACGGGGTTCGGGGCGCTGGCCAACACGTTCATCGCCCCGGAACGGCGGGCCGAGCTGCAACACGCGCTGATCCGCTCACACGCGGCCGGGGTGGGCGCCCCGATGCCCCGCGAGGTGGTCCGGGCCATGATGCTGCTGCGGGTCCGGTCGCTGGCGCTGGGCCGCTCCGGGGTCCGCCCGCTGGTCGCCGAGGCCCTGGTCGACCTGCTCAACCACGACATCACCCCCTGGGTGCCGGAGCACGGCTCGCTGGGCGCGTCCGGTGACCTGGCGCCCCTGGCGCACTGCGCGCTGGTGCTGCTCGGCGAGGGCTGGGTCCTCGGCCCGGCCGGTGAGCGGCAGGACGCGGCCGACGCGCTGACCGCCGCCGGGCTCAAGCCGATCGAGCTGGCCGCCAAGGAGGGGCTGGCGCTGATCAACGGCACGGACGGCATGCTCGGCATGCTGCTCCTGGCCATCCACGACTCGGCGCACCTGTTCGCCATGGCCGACGTGACGGCCGCGTTGGCCATCGAGGCGATGCTCGGCTCGGAACGGCCCTTCCTGCCCGAGCTGCACGCGATCCGGCCGCACCCCGGTCAGGCGGCGTCGGCGGCGAACATCCACCGGCTGCTCCAGGACTCCCGTGTGATGGACTCGCACCGCGACGACCTGGCGCACGCCGTGCAGGACGCGTACTCGATGCGGTGTGCCCCGCAGGTGGCCGGTGCGGCCCGCGACACCCTGGACTTCGTCCGCACGGTCGCCGGCCGGGAGCTGGTGTCCGTGGTGGACAACCCGGTGGTGCTGCCGGACGGCCGGGTCGAATCGACGGGCAACTTCCACGGCGCACCGCTCGGCTTCGCCGCGGACTTCCTCGCCATCGCCGCCGCCGAGGTGGGCGCGATCGCCGAGCGGCGGGTGGACCGGCTGCTCGACGTCACCCGATCCCGCGAGCTGCCGGCGTTCCTGTCCCCCGACGCCGGGGTCAACTCCGGGCTGATGATCGCCCAGTACACGGCGGCCGGGATCGTCGCCGAGAACCGTCGGCTGGCCGCCCCGGCCTCGGTGGACTCGCTGCCCACCAGTGGCATGCAGGAGGACCACGTCTCGATGGGCTGGGCCGCGGCCAAGAAGCTACGCACGGTGCTGGACAACCTCACCAGCCTGCTCGCGGTCGAGTTGCTGGCCGGCGTACGCGGCCTGCAACTGCGCGCACCGCTGGAGCCGTCACCGGCCGGTCGGGCCGCCGTCGCCGCGCTGGGCGGGGCGGCCGGCGAACCCGGGCCGGACGTGTTCCTCGCCCCGGTGATGGAGGCAGCCCGTGCCGTCGTCGCCGGGCCGGAGCTGCGCGCCGCCATCGAACGGGAGGTCGGCCCGCTCGGCTGACCTCCCCCGGGTCGCTGTCGTCCGCCGCGGGTCAGGCGGCGGGCGGCAGCACCTCGCGCCCGTCAGGCGGCGGGCGGCAGGACCTCGCGCCCGTCAGGCGGCGGGCGGCAGGACCTCGCGCCCGTCAGGCGGCGGGCGGCAGGACCTTGGCGACCAGCTTCGCCAGCTCCCGCAGCGCCTTGCCGCGGTGGCTGATGGCGTCCTTCTCGGCCGGGGTCAACTCGGCGTTGGTCCGGTCCTGCCCGTCGCCGAGGAAGATCGGGTCGTAGCCGAACCCACCATCGCCGCGCGGAGCGCGCAGCACCCGACCGGACTGCCGGCCATCGACCAGGTGCTCCTTGCCGCCGGGCAGCACCAACGCCACAGTGCAGACGAACGAGGCGGCCCGCTGCTCGTCGGGCACGTCGGCGATCTGATCCAGCACCAGCTGAAGGTTGGCCTTATCGTCGCCGTGCCGGCCGGACCAGCGGGCGCTGAACACCCCCGGCATCCCGTTGAGCGCGTCCACCGCGATCCCCGAGTCGTCGGCGATGGTTGGCAGGCCGCTCTGGCGGCAGCCCTCCCGCGCCTTGATGAGTGCGTTCTCGCCGAAGGTCAGGCCGGTCTCCGGCAGCTCCGCGTACTGCTCGATGTCGTCCAGCCCGATCAGGGCGATCCGGTGCGCACCGAGCGCGCCGTCCAGGATCCGCTGAAGTTCCACCAGCTTCTTACGGTTACGGGTGGCGAGCAGGACCTTGTTCATGCTGAATCACCTTTGTTCGCGACTGCGGGGCTCGCAAGCTCACTCCTCGCGCTCACGCGAGAGCCTTCCGCTGGGCTTCGGCCAACTCGGCGCATCCGGCCACGGCCAGGTCCAGCAGGCTGTCGAGCTGGTCCCGGGCGAACACGCCCGCCTCGCCGGTGCCCTGCACCTCCACGAAGTCACCCGCACCGGTGCAGACCACGTTCATGTCCACCTCGGCGGCGACGTCCTCCTCGTAGCAGAGGTCCAGTCGCGCCTCACCGGCGATGATCCCCACGCTGACCGCGGCCACCGACCGGTGCATCACCTTGTCCGGCTTCCCGGCCAACGCCTTGCGGGCGGCGAGCCACCCCACCGCGTCGTGCAACGCGACGTACGCGCCGGTGATCGCGGCCGTCCGGGTGCCGCCGTCGGCCTGGAGCACGTCGCAGTCGAGCACGATCGAGTTCTCGCCGAGCGCCTTGAGGTCGATGCTGGCCCGCAGGCTACGGCCGATCAGCCGAGAGATCTCGTGGGTGCGGCCACCGACCCGACCCTTGACGCTCTCCCGGTCGGAGCGGGTGTTGGTGGCCCGGGGCAGCATCGCGTACTCGGCGGTCACCCAGCCGAGCCCGGAGCCCTTGCGCCAGCGGGGCACCCCCTCGGTGACGCTCGCCGTGCAGAGCACCCGGGTGCCGCCGAACTCGACGAGCACCGAGCCCTCCGGATGGGTGCTCCAGCCTCGGGTCAGGGTCACCGGTCGAAGTTGAGAGGGCCCTCGCCCGTCAGGTCGCGCCATCCCTGCACCCTATGCGGTCCGGTAGCCCACCTCGCTCGGGGTGCCCCGAGGTGTGTTCGCGTCGTGCACCCGGAGGAACCCGGTGACCGCCGCCGACCACCCGAACTCCTCGGCTCTGGCCCGGGCGACCCTCCGCCGATCCGCCTCCGGCCGGGCCGCCAGGCGGGTCACCGCGGTACGCAGCCCACCGGAGCGTGCCGTCACGAAGTTGGCGAGCCGCACGATCCGCAGCCCGCCCGCAGCCCCGGTCACGACGCGGCCGGCAGGCCGACGGTGGCGGCCACTGCCCGTACCGCGTGGTAGTGCCCGATCAGCTCGTCGCCGACGGCCGCCCAGCTACGCCGGCTGACGGCGACCCGGGCGGCCAGCCCGTAGGCCCGCCGCCGTTCGGCGTCGCCCGCCAGGTCGACGGCCGCGGTGGCCAGCGCGTCGCCGTCGCCGGTGGCACCAGCAGCCCGGTCACACCCTGGTCGACCAGATCGGCCGGACCACCGCTGTTCGCGCCACGACCGGCACCCCGGAGGCCAGCGCCTCCTGAAGGGTTTGGCCGAAGGTCTCGTGCGGTCCGGTGTGCACGAACAGGTCCAGGCTGGCGTAGAGCCGGGCCAGGTCGACCCGGTGCGTCAGACGTCGTAGCTGGCGCCGGGCCGGACCACCTCGAGCGGCCCCGCGTACGCGGAGGCGGCCGACTCCAGCGTGTGCGCCTCACTGCCCCAGGCGGGCACCAGGTGGGTGAGCAACAGCCGGCCCACCGCGGCCTTGGTCGCCGCCTCACCGGCCTCCCGACCGGTCAGGTGCAGATCCGGCGGATTGTCCACGCCGTCAAGGTAACTGGCCTCGCAGAGGAACACGTCGGCGTTCTGCGCCAGCCGCAGCAACGCCTCGCAGGGCGCGGTGTCCGACGAGTAACACAGCGAACGGCCGTCGTGCTCCAACCGCACGCCGTACGTCTCGACGGGATGGTTGACCCGGTCGACGGTGACGGTGAACGGGCCGATCGGGAAGGTGCCCGGCTGGAGCGCATAGAACTGGTACACGTCCTCCACCGAACCGTCCTCGCCGTACGCGGCGCTGAGCCGGTCCGGCGCGCCAGCGGGCGCGTACACCGGCAGCGCCGGGTAGGGGCCGTCCGGGGCCCACCGGCGCACCACCACATAGAGAACAGCGTCGAACATGTGATCACAGTGCAGGTGGGTCAGCAGGATCGCGTCCGGGGCATGCAACCCGGCGTACCGCTGAAGGCTGGACAGCGAGCCCGAACCGAAGTCGACCAGGAGGCGAAAACCGTCAGCCTCGACGAGGTAGGCCGAGCAGGGCGACTCGGGGCCGGGGAAACTCCCAGCGCTTCCAAGGACGGTCAGTCGCATCGAGTTGTCTCGCTGTCACTGTCAGTAGCATTCGTGGCGGCCGTCGCCCCAGCCATGATCTCTACCGACGCGTACGTCACGCTGCGCAGCCTACGCTGGGGTGCCCGGCAGCAAGAATCATCCAACGGAAGTTGTCACGAACGTGACACGTGCTCACAGCCCGCCGGGCAGAGTACGGGCCGTCGACGCACATCGACGGCCCGTACCCGGGAAGACCAGTCCGTTCAGGCCCAGAGCTGCCCCTCCAGGGCGTCCTCGGCATCGGCGAGCGTGCCGCCGTACGCGCCGGTCGACAGGTACTTCCACCCGCCGTCGCAGACCACGAAGGCCACGTCGGCCCGCCGGCCGTCGCGGACCGCCTCGTGCGCGACCGCGAGCGCGGCATGCAGGATGGCACCTGTGGAGAAGCCGGCGAAGATGCCCTCCACCTCCACCAGTTGCCGGGTGCGCAGCACCGCGTCCCGGGTGCCGACCGAGAAGCGTCGGGAGAGCACCGAGGCGTCGTACAACTCCGGCACGTACCCCTCGTCGATGTTGCGCAGGCCGTAGACCACCTCGCCGTAACGCGGCTCGGCGGCCACGACCTGAACGCCCTCGACCTTTTCCCGCAGGTAGCGCCCGGCACCCATCAGGGTGCCGGTGGTGCCGAGCCCCGCCACGAAGTGCGTGATGGTGGGCAGGTCGTGCAGCAGCTCCGGCCCGGTCGTCTCGTAGTGCGCCCGCGCGTTGGCCTCGTTGCCGTACTGGTAGAGCATCACCCAGTCCGGGTGCTCCACGGAGATCTGCTTGGCGGTGGCAACCGCCTGGTTGGAACCACCCGCCGCCGGCGAGAAGATGATCTCGGCCCCGTACATCCGGAGCAACTGGACCCGCTCGGTGGAGACGTTCTCGGGCATCACACAGACCAGCCGGTAGCCGCGCAACTTGGCCACCATCGCCAACGAGATGCCGGTGTTGCCACTGGTCGGCTCGAGGATGGTGTCACCCGCGCGAAGCCGGCCGGCCTCCTCCGCCGCCCGCACCATGAAGAGCGCCGCGCGGTCCTTGATGCTGCCGGTCGGGTTCCGGTCCTCCAGTTTGGCCCAGAGCCGCACCGGCGGGGCCCCGTCGGGCACCGTCGGAGAGAGCCGGGGCAGGCCGACCAGCGGCGTACCCCCGCACGCGTCGAGCAGGCTGTCGTACCGCGCCATGGCGGCCGACCTCAGCGAGCCGCGACGGCGGCGCCGTGCGAACTGATCGCCGCTGCCGCAGCGAAGCCGAACGCGCCGCCGGCCACGGCCGGCAGGATGGTAACGCTGTCACCGTCAGTGAGCTTGGCGTCCAACGCGCCGAGGAAACGGACGTCCTCGTCGTTCACGTAGACGTTGACGAAGCGGTGCAGCGTGCCAGCCTCGGTGATCAGCCGGCCACGCAGGCCGCCGTGCCGGGAATCCAGGTCGGTGAGCAGATCGGCGAGGGTGTCGCCGGTGCCGTCGACGACCTTGGCGCCGCCGGTGTAGCTGCGCAGGATGGTGGGGATGCGAACCTCAATGGCCATGATGTCGAACTCCTCGATCGGGTGTGCCTACGGTGACGGGACGAGACGGGTGCGGACGCTGACGGATCAGCGGCCGGAACACTCGTAGTCGACCGTCGCCGGGCTCTGCCCGAACATGTAGGACTGGACGGCATGTGGGTCGACGCCGGCCTCCACGACCCGAACCGGCTCCTCGGTGACCACGCCGTCGACGATCCGGAACGACCGGATCTCCTCCGAGTCGGGCTCACGCGTCGAGACGAGCAGGTAATGCGCGCCCGGCTCGCCGGCGAAGGAGACATCCGTCCGTGACGGGTACGCCTCGGTGGCGGTGTGCGAGTGGTAGATGACCACGGGCTCCTCGTCCCGGTCGTCCATCTCCCGCCACACCCGCAGGTGCTCCATCGAGTCGAACTCGTAGAAGGTCATCGACCGCGCGGCGTTGTCCATCGGGATGTGCCGGGTCGGGGTGTCGCTGCCGACGGGACCGGCGACCACGCCGCACGCCTCGTCGGGGTGATCCCGGCGCGCGTGGGCGACGATCGCGTCGATGATCGACCGGTCGATGCTCAGCACGTGCACCAGCCTAACGCCTGCCGAGCACGGGCCGAAGTGGTGCCGGTCACGACTAGTCGATCAAGGCGTTGAGCAGCGACTCCTGCAGATACCCGAGGTACGCGTAGACCGAAAGCTGGAACACCCGGCTGGAGGCGGGGTCCTCGGCGACCGCGTCGTCCAACTCCTCGCCCAGATCCGTGCCGTCCTTGATCTCCAGTCGGACGCCCATCGCGAGTCGGGCGTCGTTCAGCGCCCGCAACCATGCCTCGGCCGCCTCGGCGTCCAGTCGCACCTCACCGCCGGCGTCGTCGGGCAGCGCGGCCAGGATCGCCCCCGCCTGATCGATCTTCGCGGTCTTCAGGTCGCCCTCGGTGTAGCGGCGGAACTCGGCGGTGCCGGGCGCGTCCTTCGGGTAGACCGCCGGGAAGAGCCGACCGACGACCGGGTCGGTGTGGTCGAAACCGTCGGTGAGCAGGCCGACCACCTCGGAGGCGACCTTGCGCAACACCCGCACCTCGTCGACGGCGAAGATGGCGACATAACGGCCGGCCTGGCGGCGGAACATGCTCATGACCGGTCCACCGTCGCCCACAGCCCGTACGCGTGCAGCTGCGACGCGTCGTGCTCCATCCGCTCCCGGGCACCGGTGGAGACCACGGCACGGCCCTTGTGGTGCACGTCCAGCATCAACTGCTCGGCCCTCTCCCGGCTGTAGCCGAAAAGCTTCTGGAAGACCCAGGTCACGTACGTCATCAGATTGACCGGGTCGTCCCACACGATCGTCACCCATTGCCGGTCAGCCGCCGGCACCTCGTCAGTGTCCGGCGTCTCGACCGGTGCAACCTGCGGAGCCGCCATGCCCCCCATCGTGCCACCGGTTTCCCGGAACCGAGGAACCGGAACGCCGGCCCGGCGCGGATCGCCCACGCCGGACACCTCTGACCCGCCCCGGACGCCATCGGAGGCGCGGTGCGGAGCAGACCCGGACCGGGGGGCGGCCACGCCGTCAGGCGAGCAGGATGCCGTGATCGACTGCATCGGAGAGCACCGCGCCCAGCGAGAGCCGGATCACTTCGAACCGCCGGGAGATCTCCCGGGACAACCCCAGCTCGACCTCCCGCACCGCACGTTGGGACCAGGCCCGCGCCGCGCTGTGGTCGTCGTTGCCGGGCATCCGCCACTGCTGCCAGCACCCGCCGGAGAGCGCCACCGCGACCGGCGGGAGCACCTCGTCGCGGGACGCCGTCGGATAGTTGGCGAGGGCGTCGATCGCCTCCGCGCCGGTCAACCCGGCCACCCCAGCCGTGCTGGTGACCAGCAGCACCTTGTCCAACTCATGGCCGGGCCGGTGATCGGTCAGGCCGTACTGCACGGCGGTGGCGATCCGCCGGCGCACTCCCTCGGACGGCGGCGCGCCGAGCACCCGGGCCGCGGCGTCGGCCACGATGCCGCGCACCGCATGGTCGCACTGCGCGGTGGCCAACAGCGACAACGCGGCCATCTCCCGGTCCAGTAGGTCGGGTATGCCGGCGCAGCCGACCCCGAACACGATCTCCTGAACCGCGCGCAGGTGGATGTTCGCCAACTCCAGGGCGAGGTGCTGACGGATCCGCTGAGCACACGAGCGGGTCTGCCGGTCGAGTTGCTCGGACCAGCCTCCCGGATCGGCGGCCACGGCTACCCGACCGTGCTGGCCCGGCAGCACCGGCGGGTCGGCACTGGCCCGCTGCAGCCCCTGCACCGACGACCAGCCCACCAACGCCCGGCGCAGGTCGGCGGCGCAGTCCCCGACGGCGTGGGCGTCGATCGGGAACCACCGCGCGCCGGCAAGCGTCGGCACCGCGGCCAACAGCGCGGCCCGGTGGGCCGCCACGGTCACCGCGGCCGCGTCCACCTCCGTCGCCGGACCCCCGACCGGCGGGACGGACGCCCCCGCGTCCTCCGTCGCCGCCGCACCGTCGACCAGTGGCGCCCAACCTGCCGCGCCGGGGGTCACCGCGAAGACAACCTCCACCGGGGTCGGGGCGACCTCGGCGAGCAGGTTCAGCTCAGCGGCGGTGAACGCCTGGTTGGCGGCGATCACGAAGAGCAGCGCGCCGGCCCGGCCCACCGCGTCGAGCAGCACCCGCCTGCCGGCCGCACCGAGCGTGGCCGTGTCCGGAACGTCGATCAGAGCGAAGTGCCGCAGCAGTGGCTCGGGCACGCTCAACTCGACCCGCCGGGGCGGACGGGCCAACGCCGGGCCGGCGGCGTTGCGGTCCGCGCCGTACGAGTGCGGCTGGCGGTAACCGGGCACGAACGCCGCCCGGGTGGGCGCCTTCGCGTTCCGCACCACCAGCCAACTGCCCGCAGGCACGGTGAGCATGACCGGGTCGAGCCCGAGCAGCCGGGCGAGCACGGCGCGTCGTTCGGCACCGCCCGGGCCGACGGCGACCACACCGAGGGGCTCCTCCGGGGCCGAGTCGGTCACGCCGACCCGGGTGGGCAGTGGGCCACCGCTGGGCAGGTCGGCTGTGCCCACGATGTCGTCCGACGAGTCGACCGAGGGGAGAGGGCCCTGCTTCATCAGGTGGCCTCCCAGGGCAGTTGACCGGACATCCGGTCGGGTGGGAATTCCGGTGCAAACCCGGATGCCGGAAGACTACGGGCGGGCCGGCAACCAGGTGGAACACCGGGAATACTCACCGGTAATTGTGCGACTACTCAACTTCGTTGCGTGACGGTGCGGGCGCGGACGGATTCCGATCGATATGCT
Source organism: Micromonospora luteifusca (assembly GCF_016907275.1). Classification (NCBI taxonomy): domain Bacteria; kingdom Bacillati; phylum Actinomycetota; class Actinomycetes; order Micromonosporales; family Micromonosporaceae; genus Micromonospora; species Micromonospora luteifusca. Next base: position 4,348,753 of record NZ_JAFBBP010000001.1, on the reverse strand, counting down.
GCGCGGATGAGTCGATGGAAGTTCGTCGGCCGGTCCGACGAGCTCAACCGCCTGCTGACGGCGGTGACCGGCGAGGCCGGCCGCGGGCTCTTCTTCAGCGGCAGCGCGGGCATCGGCAAGAGTCGGCTGCTGCGCGAAGGCGTGAGCGCGTTGCCCACCGAACGGTTCGCGATCTGGTCCATCGCCGCCAGCGCCACCACCGCCGCGCTGCCGTTCGGCGGGCTGGTGCAGGTCCTCCCCGCCGAGCAGCCCCAGGGCCTCTCCCCCGCCGGGATCCTGCGCTGGGCGCTCAACGTGCTGCAACAGCAGGCGGCCGGCCGCCGGATCGTGCTCGCCATCGACGATGCCCACCTGCTCGATCCGCCCTCCGCCGCCCTGGTGCACCTGGTCGCCCGCGCCGAGAACGCCACAGTGGTCGGCACCCTGCGCGACGGCGAGCAGATCCCGCTGCCGATCCGCGCACTCTGGACCGACGACCTGGTCGAGCACGTCGAGCTGAGCCCGATGCCGCATGCGGAAACCGCCGGCCTGCTGGCGGCGATCCTGGGCGGCCCGGTCGACGCCGGCTCCGCCGACCGGCTCGGTCGGCTGTCGGCGGGAAATCCGCTGCTGCTCCGGGAGCTGGTGCACGCCGCCAACGGCAGCGCCGAGCTGAAACGCACCTACGGGATCTGGAAGTGGACCGGGCGACTGGAGCTGGCTCCGAACCTGACCGACCTGATCGACACCCGGGTCGGGAAACTCACCGACGGCGTCCGCGCGGTCGTCGAGCTGGTCGCGTTCGGCGAACCACTCGGCCTGCACCTGCTCAACAAGGCCGCCGACCCGGCCGACGTGGAGACCGCCGAGGAACGCGGCCTGATCAGCGTCGTCCAGCACGACCGACGGACCAACGTCCGGCTGGCTCATCCGCTCTACGGCGAGGTGATGCGCCGCCGCTGCCCGGTCAGCCGCACCCGCCGACTTCAGGCACACCTCGCCGAGCTGCTCGAGCAGGTCGGCAAGCGCCGCCGCGACGACCTGCTGCGGGTCGCGGTGTGGCGACTCGACTCGGGCACCGCACAGGACCCGGCGTTGTTGGTGGACGCCGCCGTCCAGGCGTTCACCCGCTATGACGTGCCGCTGGCGACCCGCCTGGCCCGTGCCGCGTTGCACGCCGATGGCGGCTCCGACGCCGCCGAGCTGCTCGCCACCATCCTGATGTTCGCCGACCGGCCCGACGAGGCGATCGACGTCCTCGACGCGGTGACCCCCGAGCCCGGCGACGAGCGGCGGTTCTGCCGCTGGCTGACCGTGCGCGGGATGGTCAGCTACTGGGGGCTCAGCCGGCAGTCCACGGTGGAGGAGATCGCGAGCCAGGTCGAACAACTCAGCGACTCCGCCGACCGCTCCCGGGTGCACGCCTTCGAGGCCATCATGCGCCTGCACCGACTGGACACGACCACCGCGGTACGGCTCAGCCAACGCGTACTGGACCGGCCGGCGGCCGGCGTCGCCGCCCGCGAGCTGGCCCGCTGCACCATCGCGTACGTCCAGGCCGCACAGGGCCAGCTGACCCGCAGCGGTACGGCGATCGCCCAGGTGCACTCCGCCGTAGCCAACTGGCGCACCGACATGCCGTACCTGCAGCTGGCCCTGGAGCTCGCCCGGGGCACCCGGCTCATGCTCACCGGCGACCTCGCCGGGATCGACGCGATCGTGGCCGACGAGTTCGCCGACCTCGCCGGCGCTGGCGACTTCCGGCTCGGCACCGGCTACCTGGCCATCCTCCAGGCGTACGCGGCCCGGCTGCGCGGGCAGAGCGACGCGGCCATGCGTACCTCGCTGGGTGCCTGTGCGGTGCTGGCCACCAGCCGGGTCTACGCCGGTCTGGCCCAGGCCGAACGCGCCCAGTCGGCGGCGCTGCGCGGCGACGCCGCGCAGGCCACCGCGGCGATGGCCGAGGCGGACCGCACCCACGCGCCAGGCATGGCGGTGCTCTACCCATGGCTGGAGCAGGCCCGGGGCGCGACGCTTGCCACGTCGGGTGACCTGCCGGGCGCGGTCAAGCACCTCAGCGACCTGGTGGACCGGCTGCGCTCGGACGGCTTCGCCGGGCACGAGGTGCACGTCCTCCACGACCTCGTCCGGCTGGAACAGGCCGGCATGGCGGTCGGGCCCACCTGTTCCGACGGTGGCCGGCGCACCGTGGCACAGCGTCTGGCCGAGCTCTCCGAACGGGTCGACGGGGTGCTTCCGCCGCTGCTGGCCCGGCACGCCCGCGCCGCGGTGACCGACTCTGCCGCGGATCTGCTCGCGGTCGCCGACGACTATGCCGCACTGGAGTTGACCGTGTACGCGGCCGAGGCAACCTCCCAGGCCGTGCAACGGTTGCGCCAGCAGCAGTCGGCGACGGCCAACGATGCCCGGGAACGCCTGGCCGGGTTGCTCGGGCGTTGTGACCTGATCCGGACGCCGGCGCTGCAGGCCGGCGCACCGGTGCTCACCGAGCGGGAGTGGCAGGTGGCCCGCCTCGCCGCGCACGGCGCGCCCAGCCGGGCCATCGCCGAACGGCTCTACCTCTCCGCACGGACCGTGGAAAACCACCTCCAGCGGATCTACGCGAAGCTTGGCGTGACCGGCCGGGCCGAGCTGTGGGCCGCACTGCGGGCGATCCCGGGCCACGACGGCGGCGATACGGACTGAACCTTAGGCTGGGGCGGTGAGCATCAACCACCCCGCGCTGCTGACCGACCACTACGAGCTGACCATGGTCAGCGCGGCACTGAAGGACGGCACCGCCGACCGCCGGTGTGTCTTCGAGGTGTTCAGCCGCCGGCTGCCGAGCGGCCGCCGGTACGGCGTGGTCGCCGGCACGGCCCGGCTGATCGAGCTGATCCGCAACTTCCGGTTCGACCCCGCGGAGGTCGACTTTCTGCTCCGCACCGGGGTGGTCGACGAAACGGCGGCGGCCTGGCTCACGGACTACCGCTTCACCGGCGACATCGACGGGTACGCCGAGGGTGAGCTGTTCTTTCCCGGTTCACCGATCCTGACCGTTTCCGGCGGTTTCGCCGAGTGTGTGGTGCTGGAGACGCTGGCGCTCTCCGTCCTCAATCACGACAGTGCGGTGGCCGCGGCGGCGGCGCGGATGGTGACCGCCGCGCGGGGTCGGGCGCTGATCGAGATGGGGTCGCGTCGGGCGCACGAGGAGGCGGCGGTGGCTGCGGCGCGAGCCGCGTACCTGGCCGGCTTCCGGTTCACGTCCAACCTCGCCGCCGGTGCACGCTACGGCATCCCGACGGCGGGCACGGCGGCGCACGCGTTCACCCTGCTGCACGACGACGAGCGGGCGGCGTTCGCGTCACAGGTCGCCACGCTGGGCAAGGACACGACGCTGCTGGTCGACACGTACGACATCAGCCAGGGCATCCGCAACGCGATCGCGGTGGCCGGGCCGGAGCTGCGGGCGGTTCGGATCGACTCGGGCGACCTGGCGGTGATCGCCCAGCAGTCTCGGGAGCTGCTCGACTCGCTGGGCGCCACCGAGACCAAGATCATCGTTTCCGGCGATCTGGACGAGTACGCGATCGCCGCACTGGCCGCCGAACCCGTGGACATGTACGGCGCCGGCACGGCCGTGGTCACCGGCTCCGGAGCACCGACCGCCGGGCTGGTCTACAAGCTCGTCGAGGTCGAGGGACGGCCGGTGGTGAAGCGCTCCGAGCAGAAGGCGACCATCGGCGGCCGGAAGGTCGCGGTCCGCCGGCACAAGCCGACCGGCACCGCGACCGAGGAGATCATCGTCCCGCAGGGCGTACCGGACCGGCAGCCCAACGACCGCATGCTCCAGCACTCTTTCGTGGTCGCCGGCGAGCCGGTCTCGCTGCCCACCCTCGACGAGTCGCGGGAGCACCTACGCGAATGCCTGATCTCCATTCCGTGGGAGGGGCTGAAGCTCTCGGCCGGCGACCCGGCCGTGCCGGTCACCGTCGTACCCGCCGACTGACAGTCCCACCCCCGCCTACCCGGCACCCCGCCGAGCGAGGAGCCGGAGGCTCAGCCTTCTCCCGCCGACCCAGGGCCAGGGCCAGGGCCAGGGTCGGGACCGGGGCCAGGGCCAGGGTCGGGACCGGGGCCAGGGCCAGGGTCGGGACCGGGGCCAGGGCCAGGGTCGGGACCGGGGCCGGGGCCAGGGTCGGGACCGGGGCCGGGGCCAGGGTCGGGACCGGGGTCGGGGCCGGGGCCGCGTGCCCAGCCGCCGCCCGGCCGGCTCGGTACCGCTCTCCCGGTCGCTGGCGGGCGTCCACCCCACGCCGGTCGGGCACGTAGTCTTGCCATGACCCGACGGGCCCGCGCTCGGTCGAGGTCACGACAAGCCGACTCCGAAGGAGCGCTCCGGTGGGCAGTGCGCTGATCATCGTGGACGTGCAGAACGACTTCTGCGAGGGCGGCTCGCTTGCTGTCGCCGGCGGTGCGGGGGTGGCCGCGGGCATCTCCCGGCTGCTCGCCTCCGAGCCGGAGCGGTGGTCGCACGTGGTCGCCACCAAGGACTACCACGTCGATCCGGGTGCGCACTTCGGCGATCCGCCGGACTTCGTGGAGTCCTGGCCCCGGCATTGTGTGGTCGGCACCACCGGGTCGGAGTTCCACCCCGAGCTGGACACCGGACGGATCGAGGTGATCTTCCACAAGGGCGAGCACGCGGCGGCGTACTCCGGGTTCGATGGGCACGCCGAAGACGGCGAGTGCCTGGCCGACTGGCTGCGCCGGCACGACGTGGACCGGGTCGACGTGGTCGGCATCGCCACCGATCACTGCGTCCGGGCAACCGCGCTGGACTCCGCCCGAGAGGGTTTCACTACCACCGTGCTGCTCGAGCTGACCGCCGCCGTCGCGCCCGCGACCACCGATGTGGCGCTGCGTGCCATGGACGGCGCTGGGGTTACCCTGCACGGCCAGCCTGTGATCAGGGCCGCATGAGAGCGTAATTGGTTGGTCATCGGGCCGCCGCCAGTCGAGGATTGTCGGCCGGAGGTACGGACCCACGTGAACATGAAGCCTTACCGGCAGGCGCTCGCCCTGCCCGGCCTGCGGTCGCTGTTGCTGGTCGCCGTCCTCGCCCGCATTCCGCTCACCGCGACCGGGGTGACGCTGACCTTCCACGTGGTGTTCGACCTTGATCGAGGCTACGGGGCCGCTGGCCTGGTCGGCGCGGCCAGCACCGTGGGCGCGGCGATCGGCGGACCGGTCCTGGGCCGACTGGTGGACCGGCGGGGCCTACGTCCCGTCCTGGTCCTCACCGGCATCGCCGAGGCGATCTTCTGGGCCACCGCTCCCTCACTGCAATACTCCCTGCTGCTACCGGCCGCCTTCGTGGCTGGCTCTCTGGCCCTGCCCATCTTCTCTGTGGTCCGTCAGTCGATCGCGGCGCTGGCTCCGGAGGACCAACGCCGCCCGGCGTACGCGCTGGACTCGATGTCGGTGGAGCTGTCCTTCATGATCGGCCCGGCGTTGGCAGTGGCCCTGGTCACCGCGATCTCCGCGCAGACCACCATGTACCTCGTCGGCGGCGGCATCGTCGCGGCCGGGATCGCGTTGTGGGTGGTCAACCCGCCGATCCGCGGTGCCGCCGAGCATGCCGGCCCGCAACGCCAGGTGCCTCACCGCGAGTGGCTGACACCACGACTGTTCGCCGTGCTGGCGCTCAGCGCCGCAGCGACCCTGGTGCTCGGCGGCACCGACGTAGCGGTGGTCGCCGTGCTGCGGGCCAGTGACGAGGTCGGTTGGACCGGCGCGGTGCTGGCCATCTGGGCGGTAGCCTCGCTGGCCGGCGGGTTCGCCTACGGGGCCGTCCACCGCTCGTTCTCTCCACTGACGCTGACCGCCGCACTCGCCCTGTGCACCATCCCGGTCGGGTTGGGCGGTGCGCACTGGTGGCTGCTGTGCCTCGCGCTGATCCCGGCCGGCGCGCTCTGCGCGCCGACCATCGCGGCCTCCTCCGACGCGGTCAGCCGCCTGGTTCCGGCCGAGGTACGCGGTGAGGCGATGGGCCTGCACGGTTCGGCGGTCACCGTCGGCATCGCGGTCGGCGCACCGCTCGCCGGCGCGGTCATCGACGCCAGCGCACCGCTCTGGGGCTTCGTGGTCACCGGCGCGCTCGGCGCGCTGGTCACCCTCGTGGTGCTTCCGATCGAGCTACGCCGCCGCCGCAATGCAGCAGCACCACCTCTGTCCCCGCCCGTCGAGGCGGATCTCACCCCCGCTGCCCGCTAAGGGCAGACCGCTCTGCCCGAGGTCGGCACGGACCAGCCAGGGCGGAGGCGGGGCAGAGGCGGGACGGAGGCAGGACGGGGGCGGGGCGGGCAGGCCAGCCTGGGCAGACTCCCGGACCGCGTCTCCGATAAGCGCGAAGATCATCTCGCCACCGCGCGCGATGATCAGCGCGCCTTGACACGCCAGTTGGCCGGGCAGTCAGGCGGCCGGGGCCGCCGGGCAGCGGGGTGGCCCAAGCCGCCGGGCAGCGGGGTGGCCCAAGCCGCCGGGCAGCGGGGTGGCCCAAGCCGCCGGGCAGCGGGGTGGCCGAAGCCGCCGGGCAGCGGGGTGGCCGAAGCCGCCGGGCAGCGGGGGTAGTCGAGGCCGGCCACGGTGACCACGGTGACGCGATCGAAGACGTTGCTGTGCCGTGGATGCTCAGCGCCGACCGGTCCGCCCCCAGTCGGCATGCACCCTGGTGAGCGGTATACCTCTGGGTCATAAATATGACACACAGGTATACCGCTCACCAGGAACACCGCTTGGGGTCAGTCGCGCAAGACCGGACCGCCTCGTGCAAGGCCACGCGCACCGAGCGATACAACGCCGCACCATGCAAGCAAGGTCGGGTCGGGTCGCGCCGCGCCAGGCGCGCCGCGCCAGGTGAGCCCGAGCCGGGCAGGCCGAACCGAGCCGGGCAGGCCGAACCGAGCCGGGCAGGCCGAACCGAGCCGGGCAGGCCGAACCGAGCCGGGCAGGCCGAAGCGAGCCGGGCAGGCCGAACCGAGCCGAGCCGTGCGATGCGAGGCCGAGACGCGCGATGCGAGGCCCGGCACGGCGCAGGATGGATTGAGCCAGCCTCGGCCGGCACCGCGCCCGGCCGAGGCCGAACCTGACGGGCGACGGACCGGACACGGCGACGAGCCAGACATGGCGGTGGGCGCCGCATGGCCCGGACTACACACGGCGGCGGGCAACGCATGGCCTGGGCCGCACACGGCGACGGGCGCCGCTCCCGGAGGTCCCGGGGGCGGCGCCCGTCGTACAGCTGAGCGTCAGTGCCGATCGATGTCGCTTGCGACGTCCTCGCGGTAGCTGGCCCCGCCGTCCGACTCCCTGGTGAGCGGCTTGGCGCCGCCCTCCGGCGGGCCGGCCAGGGTCTGGCCTGCGGCCAGCTCCGGGAACTTCGCGTCGAACGCCGGCCGCTCGGAGCGGATGCGGGGCATCCGGTCGAAGTTGCGCAGCGGCGGCGGGCTGCTCGTCGCCCACTCCAGCGAGTTGCCGTGACCCCAGGGGTCGTTGACCTCGACCACGGGGCCGGTCTTGTACGACTTCCAGCAGTTGTAGATGAACGGCAGCGTGGAGATACCGGTGATGAACGCGCCGATCGTGGAGATCGTGTTCAGCGTGGTGAAGCCGTCGCTGGGCAGGTAGTCGGCGTACCGGCGGGGCATGCCCTCGTTGCCGAGCCAGTGCTGCACCAGGAACGTGGTGTGGAAACCGATCATGGTGAGCCAGAAGTGCACCTTGCCCAGGCGCTCGTCGAGCATCCGGCCGAACATCTTCGGGAACCAGAAGTAGATGCCGGCGAAGACCGCGAACACGATCGTGCCGAAGAGCACGTAGTGGAAGTGCGCCACGACGAAGTACGAGTCCGACACGTGGAAGTCGATCGGCGGGCTGGCCAGCAGCACACCGGTGAGACCACCGAAGAGGAAGGTGACCAGGAAGCCGACCGCCCAGAGCATGGGAGTCTCGAAGCTGATCTGGCCCCGCCACATCGTGCCGATCCAGTTGAAGAACTTCATACCGGTCGGCACTGCGATCAGGTAGCTGAGGAAGCTGAAGAACGGCAGCAGCACCTGGCCGGTGGCGAACATGTGGTGCGCCCAGACGCTCATGGAGAGCGCGGCGATCGCGACGGTCGCGGCGACCAGACCCTTGTAGCCGAAGATCGGCTTGCGGGAGAAGACCGGGATGATCTCGCTGATGATGCCGAAGAACGGCAGCGCGACGATGTAGACCTCGGGATGCCCGAAGAACCAGAACAGGTGTTGCCAGAGCATCGGCCCACCGGTTGCCGGGTCGTACACGTGGGAGCCGAGGATCCGGTCCGCGGCGAGCGCGAAGAGCGCCGCGGCCAGCAGCGGGAAGACCAGGATCACCAGAAGGCTGGTGACCAGGATGTTCCACGTGAAGATCGGCATCCGGAACATGGTCATGCCGGGCGCGCGCAGGGTCAGCACCGTGGTGATGATGTTCACCGCGCCGAGGATGGTGCCCAGACCGGAGATGGCCAGACCCATGACCCACATGTTGGCGCCGACGCCGGGCGAGTGCTCGACGCTGCTCAGCGGCGCGTACGCGAACCAGCCGAAGTCAGCGGCGCCACCCGGGGTGAGGAAACCGGCGGTGGCGATCGTGCCGCCGAACAGATACAGCCAGTAGGCGAAGCTGTTCAGGCGGGGGAAGGAAACGTCGGGCGCGCCGATCTGGATCGGCACGATGTAGTTCGCGAAGGCGAACACGATCGGCGTCGCGAAGAACAGCAACATGATCGTGCCGTGCATCGTGAAGAGCTGGTTGTACTGCTCCGGCGACAGGAACTGCAGCCCGGGTCGGGCCAGCTCAGCACGCATGATCAGGGCCATCAGGCCACCGATCATGAAGAACGCGAACGCGGTGACCATGTACATGATCCCGATTTGCTTCGCGTCCGTGGTTCGCAGCAGCCGCGCGATGGCCGACCCCTTGACCGGCTCCCGGACCGGCCAGGGCCGGGTCACGACCGGCTTGGGTGCGACGGTGGTCACGAGTGGCCTCCGGTTCTCGGTTGTCCCGCTCGGCACACGCTGGTTATCGGCGGGCCGTCATCCGCAAGGAGGATAGTCCCCGGCAGGTCGCAGCGCCGCGTGGGGTGGCGTGACACGATCTACAACGGGGCTACAGCGGGCCGAGCAGGAGCCGGTAGTGCTCCCCGAAGATCCGGCCGCCGCGTCCGCGCAGCACCGGGTCGCGCAGCGCCGGCGGCACGTCCCTGGTCCGGTTGCGGTCCCGGGTCCGGTCCCGCACCCATCGGGTACGCGGACGGCGACGACTCTCGTACGCCACCAGAGCGGCCTCCACACTGCTGCCGGCGCAGAGCGATTCGGCGAGAACCACGGCGTCCTCCAGTGCCATCGCCGCGCCCTGGGACAGCGTGGGCGCGGTGGCGTGCGCGGCGTCGCCGACCAGCAGCACCCTGCCCCGGTACCAGCGGCCCAACTCCACCTCGTCGGTGATCCCGACGTGCACCCCGTCGAGGGCCGCCAGCACCTCGGGCACCGGGCCGCGGTAGTCGGCGAAGAGTTCGCGTAGCCGGGCCAGCGGGTCGACGGGTGCTTCGGTGCCGGCCTCGTCGGCGTAGAGGTGCAGCCGCCCGGCGCCGATCGGCACCATCAGGAACCCGGAGCGCTGGCCGAGCAGGGCGGTCCACTCGGTGACCGGTGGGCCGTCGCGCAGCACCGCCCGGTAGACCACCTGACCGACCGGGCGGGGCGGCCCGCCGAGCGCGGCGAGGGCGCGGACCGAGGAGCGCGGGCCGTCGGCGCCGATGACCAGGTCGTACTCGGTGGTGGTGCCGTCGGTGAAGGTGACCCCGACCGCACCCGGCAGCAACTCCAGGGTGCGGACCTCGGCGCCGTGCCGGACGGCGCCGCCGGCGCCGCTGAGCAGCACCCGGTGCAGGTCGGCCCGGGGTAGCGCCCGACATTCGCCGACGCCGGCCCAGAGGGTGTCGAGGTCGACCTCGCAGAGGTGCGCGCCGGTGGCGTCGAAGAAGTGCTGGCGGTGGATGACCTGCCCGAGCGGACGGACCGGGTCGTGCAGACCGAGCCGGTGCATCGCGCGGGCGGCATTGCCGGGCAGGTAGAGGCCGGTTTCGGTGGACTCCCCCGGTGGCAGCTTGTCCGTGACGTCAGGCCGGAAGCCCGCCAGGCGCAGCGCTCGGGCCACGGCCAGGCCGGCGATGCCCGCGCCGACGACGAGGATGCGCAGGGGGGAGCCACCCATGGTGGTGTACGCCTCCGGAGGGGGAGCGGAACGCGCTGGAGGCAACACGCTACTCGGAGCGATCGGTGCACGCCAGGCCCGATCGGCCCGCGCCGAGTCGCCCGTCGGCGGCCCGCGTCGTTTGGCCGGCTGCCCGTCGCCATCCATCCGGCGAGGACATGGCAATCCTCACAATTCACCAGTTCGGCGCATGCGGTTGCGCCTCGGTTTCAAGCATGTAAATGTGTCACTGAGTGTGGGAGCGCTCCCGCACTGCCCCACCACATCCGGCGCCCGGCACGCGCCGAGTCAAGGAGCGTCATGAAACGTCCACTTCGGGCCCTGGTCGCCGCAGGCTTGCTGCTCAGCGGCTCCCTCGTCGCCGTGGCCCTCGGCGGTAACGCCTCCGCCGACACGCAGATCTGCGAACAGTACGGCTCGGCCGTCATTCAGGGCCGCTACGTGGTGCAGAACAACCGCTGGGGCACCACCGCCCAGCAGTGCATCAACGTCACCAGCAACGGCTTCGAGATCACCACCCTGAACGGCAGCAGCCCCACCAACGGCGCACCGACGGCGTACCCCTCGGTGTTCTTCGGTTGTCACTACACCAACTGCTCCCCCGGCACGAACCTGCCGATCCAGGTGTCCCAGATCAGCAGCGCCACCAGCAGCATCTCCTACCGCTACGTGAGTGGTGCCACCTACAACGCCTCGTACGACATCTGGCTGGACCCGTCGCCCAAGCGGGACGGGGTGAACCAGATGGAGATCATGATCTGGCTCAACCGACAGGGCCCGATCCAGCCCATCGGCTCGGTGGTCGGCACCACCAACCTGGCCGGCCGCACCTGGGAGGTCTGGCGGGGCAGCAACGGCTCCAACAACGTCATCTCCTACGTCGCGCCGTCGGCGATCTCCAGCCTGAACTTCAGCATGCTGGACTTCATCAACGACGTTCGCAACCGGGGCGCGATCACCAACTCCTGGTATCTGACCAGCGTCCAGGCCGGTTTCGAGCCCTGGCAGGGCGGGGTCGGCCTGGCCGTGACGTCGTTCTCGGCCTCGGTCAACGGCGGCGGCACGCCGCCCACCAACCCGTCGACCCCGCCCCCGACCACCCCTCCGCCGGGCGGCGCGAGCTGTGCGGTGAAGTACACGGCGAACTCGTGGAACAACGGCTTCACGGCCGACGTGCAGATCACCAACACCGGGTCCAGCGCGATCAACGGTTGGACGCTGACCTACAGCCTGCCCAGCGGGCAGCAGGTCACCAACTCGTGGAACGCCACGGTGAGCCAGAGCGGGTCCTCGGTGACCGCTCGGAATGTCGGCCACAACGGGTCCGTCGCACCGGGCGGCACGGCCAGCTTCGGCTACCAGGGCACCCTCAGCGGGTCGTACTCGTCACCGACGAGCTTCTCGCTCAACGGGGCCACCTGCTCCCGCACCTGACCGGCCACGCCACTGACGGTGGGGGCGTGACCACCCGGTCACGCCCCCACCACTCAGCCGGGCTCGTCAGACCCGGGTGAGGCGTACGGCGTCGGCGATGACCAGGCCGGTGGCGTTGCTCCACCGGCTCACGCCCACCCGGTTGGCGTCACCGGCCGGCAGCGTGAACGTGCCGAGGATCCGCCACTGCCCGCCGGTGGCGCGTTGGTCGACGCGGACGGTCTGGTTGCCGCCACTGGTGGCGACGATGTACGGGGCCGCGCTGTTGTAGCCGGAGTTCGCCGGCCACCAGGCCTCGACCCGGTAGTTGGCGGTGGCCGGGACGTTGAACCGGTACCACGCGACGTCGCTCGCGGCGATCGGGTCCGCGTACCGGTAGTCGGCGCCGTACCGCTGCCCGGAGTACGACGACACGCCCCAGTTCGCGCTGGCGGTGAAGCGGCCGGTGGTGGTGTTGTCCACGGTGGAGGACCAGGTTGTGCCTCCGGCCATCTTCGCCGCCACGTCGGCCCGCATCACGTTCAGGTCGATGAAGGACGGGTCGATCTTACCGGTGGTGCTGGTTTCCCGGTGCCCTCGGGCGTAGCTGCTGTCGCGACCCAGGCGGGTGAGCACGGCGGCGGTGGCGGCGAGCGACGCGGTGTACTGCGCGCTGGTCATCTCCTGGTTGACGCCGTTGTAGTCGATCTCCCACCCGATCATCAGGGTGTTGCCGTCCCCCGCCGGGATCGGTCCGCTGCCGCCACTGACCCCGGCGTGGTTGCAGCGGCCTGCGGAGATGACGTGGAAGACGCCGTTGTAGTCGACGAGCGCCTGACAGAGCGGGCCGGGCAGGTCGGACCGACCGTTGATGCAGATGCCGAGCGCCGGATGCGGGTTGCTGGCGCTGGAGGTCGAGGCGGTGTGGTGCCAGAGCACCCCGATGGGGTCGAAGGAGCCCGGTCGCATCCGGTTGAGCCAGTCGCCCTCGACCACGACCTGGACTCCGGCGGCGCGCAGCACGTCCACCAGCCAGGGAATCGTCGCCATCAGGCGTCCTGGAGCAGATCGGCGAGACACTCGGCCTTCGGCGCGGCGCTCGCCGGGGTGGGTCGGGCGACGACGGTCAGCGCGGCGGCCACCAGGGCCGGGATGCCGAGCACCCCGCGACGGCGCAGACGGATGGATGGTGAGCGGGCCATGGCGATCCTCCAGCGACAGCGGGTTTCGAACGGATCGACGAACGTGATGACGGGCACGCTATACCGTCATGAGCGTCGATGTCGATACCCTTCATTGCCGATGCTCGGGCTGAAGGAAATCGCCGGTTCAGACCTCGCCGAGCGCGTCGATGTCGCGCATCTCCTCGGCCGTCAGGGAAAAGTGGAAGACATCGAAGTTTGCGGTGATCCGCTCCGGGGTCACCGACTTGGGGATCACCACGATCTCGTGGTCGATGTGCCACCGCAGCACCACCTGCGCCGGGGAGACGCCGTGCGCGGCGGCGATCCTGGTCAGCACCGGGTCGCTGAGGTCACTGGTCTTGAACGGGCTGTACCCCTCCAGCACCACGCCCCGGTCCCGGTGCTCGGCGTGCCGCTGCCGGTCGTACAGCGGAGGGCTCCACTGGATCTGGTTGACCGCCGGGTTCTCCTCGGTCGACTGGATCAGCTCGTCGATCTGCGGGGTGCTGTAGTTGCTGACGCCGACCGCCCGAGCCAGGTTCTCGTCCCGGGCCGCCAGCAGCTCACGCCAGAGCGGGATGCTGTCCGCCGGCGACGACGGCGGCCAGTGGATCAACCACAGGTCCACCTGGTCGACGCCGAGCGCCGCCAGACTGGCCTCCAACGTCGCGCGCTCCTGACCCACCCGGTTCGGCGGCAGCTTGGTGGTGATGAAGACGTCCTCCCGGCGCAGCCCGCTCTCCTGCACGGCCCGGCCGACCTCCTGCTCGTTGCCGTACATCGTGGCGGTGTCGAGGTGCCGGTAGCCGGTGTCGAGCGCGGCCAGCACCGCCTCGTAACCGGCCTGGCCGATGGCCTGCCAGGTGCCGAAGCCGAGCAGGGGCATCCGCACGTCCCCCGGGAGCAGGGCGGTGGGCTGGTCGGTGAGGTCCATGAGGTCCGTTCTACCCCGCCGAGCCCTCGCCCGCCGAGCGAACCGGACACTCCGGCATCCAGCACGACGGTCCGGTTTGCCGGAGAATGCGGGTGTGACCGACCGGTTGGAGGAGTACCGGCGACGACGGGACGCGGCACGTACACCTGAGCCGGTGCCCGAACGGAGCCCTGCGGCGGCCGGCCCCGACGGCGACACCGCCCGCTTCGTCATCCAGCAGCACCACGCCCGCAGCCTGCACTGGGATCTGCGCCTGGAGCACGAGGGCGTGCTGGCCTCCTGGGCGGTGCCGCGTGGCCTGCCCCGCGACCCGGGTCGCAACCACCTCGCCGTGCACACCGAGGACCACCCCATGGAATACCTCGACTTCTCCGGCGAGATCCCCGCCGGTGAGTACGGCGGCGGCCGGATGGTGATCCATGACCGGGGCACCTACCGGTGCGAGAAGTGGCGTGCCGACGAGGTGATCGTGACGCTCTCCGGGGACCGGACCGCCGGCCGCTACGTCCTCTTCGCCACCGGAGGGCGGGACTGGATGGTCCGCCGTACCGACCCGGCGCCGCCGGGCTGGACGCCGATGCCCGACCTGGTCCGCCCGATGCACGCCACGTCCGCCGCCGGGCTCCCCCGCGACCGTGCCGCCTGGGGGTACGAGCTGCGGTGGGACGGGGTCCGGGCGATGGCGTACGTCTCCGGCGGCCGGCTGCGGCTGCTCTCCGAGACCGACGAGGAGATCACCGGCGGGTACCCGTGGCTGCGGGCGATGGCCGAGGCGCTCGCGCCCACCGAGGCCGTCCTCGACGGGGTGCTCGTTCGCATCGACGGCGCCGGACGGGTCCGCCCGGTCCGCCCGGCCAGCGGCAGCCGAGTTCCCGAGGGCGCCCAGTACCTGGTCGTCGACCTGCTCTGGCTCGAGGGCGTGAGCAGCGTGGACGTGCCGTACGCACAACGTCGGGAGCTGCTCGATGGGCTGGCCTTGGCTGGTCCACACTGGCAGACTCCGCCGTGGTTCCCGGGCGCGGGCGACGAGGCGCTGCGCACCGGGCGGGAGCAGGGCCTGCCGGGCGTGGTCGCCAAGCGGCTGGACTCGGCGTACGAGCCGGGGCGGCGCAGCCGGCGCTGGCAGAGCATCGACGCGGTGTGACGGCGAGGAGCGACGTGTATCTGACCCACCTGGACTGCCCGCGCTGCGGACGGGAATCCGCCGCCGACAAACCGCAGAACCTCTGCGAGTGCGGCTCGCCGCTGCTGGCCCGCTATGACCTGCCGGCGGTGGCGAAGGCGGTCACCCCGGAACGCTTTCCGCTGCGCCCGGCGGACCTGTGGCGCTACCGGGAGCTGCTGCCGGTTGGCGACCCACGGCACGTCACGACGCTCGGCGAGGGTTGGACGCCACTGCTGCGCACCCCGGCGTACGGCGCCGAGATCGGCATCGCGGACCTGATGGTCAAGGACGAGGGGCTGATTCCGACCGGTTCGTTCAAGGCACGCGGCGCGGCGGTCGGTGTGAGCCGGGCCCGTGAGTTGGGCGTCGAGCGGATCGCGATGCCCACCAACGGCAACGCGGGGTCGGCCTGGGCGACGTACGCCGCGCGGGCCGGGATGGGTGCGACCATCGTCATGCCGCTGGACGCGCCGAGCATCTGCCGGCGTGAGTGCGTCGCCGCCGGGGCCGACCTGCGCCTGATCGACGGGCTGATCAGCGACGCCGGCCGGTGGGTGGCCGAGCTGATCGCGGAGTCGGGCGGGACGATCTTCGACGCCGGCACGCTGCGCGAGCCCTACCGGCTGGAGGGCAAGAAGACGATGGGGTACGAGATCGTCGAGCAGCTCGGCTGGCAGGTGCCCGACGTGATCATCTATCCGACGGGTGGCGGTGTCGGCCTGATCGGCATCCACAAGGCGTTGCACGAAATGCGCGAGCTCGGCTGGATCGGCGACAAGCTGCCCCGGCTGGTGGCGGTGCAGTCGACGGGTTGCGCACCGATCGTGCGGGCGTTCGCCGCCGGTGAGGACCGGGTGCAGCCGTGGGCGGACGCGCGGACGGTGGCGTTCGGAATCACCGTGCCGGTGCCACTGGGCGACGAGCTGATCCTGGCGGCGCTGCGGGAGTCCTCCGGCACCGCTGTCGCCGTCGACGACGCGGACATCCTGGCGGACCTTCGGGACTTCGCCGCCCGGGAGGGGCTGCTGCTCTGCCCGGAGGGGGCGGCCTGCCTGACCGCGGCACGGCAACTGCGCGCCGGCGGGTGGATCCGGGCCGACGAGCGGGTGGTGGTGCTCAACACGGGCGCAGGGCTGAAGTATCCGGACACGGTCGACGTTTCTGGCGTACCCGTGGTGGTTTGAGGTGGCGGGCACCTCGCGGACCATGCGGTCCGCGGGGTGCCCCCGTGACGGCCTACTGGTAGGTGATGTCGGAGGGTGAGTAGAAGCAGTTGACCCCGTCGGCGCCCTCGCCGATCTCGGTCGGTTCGTCGCCCTTCGGCACACCCCGGTACTTGACGCAGATCGACGTCTCGCGATCCGGGTCGTCGACGATGGTGATCCGGCTGAACCGTGCGGTGTCACCCCAGTTGGTGTTGATGCCGGCGATCGCGTCGGTGTTCCGGACGATCACGTTGTCGATCACCACGTGTCGCTGGTACGACGTCGAGCAGTTGCCGCAGGCGCGGTAGAGCTTCCCGGCGTTCTCCACCCGGAAGTTCCGGATGGTGACGGTGCCCGAGCCGTTGTGCTGGAAGACCTTGTCGCTGGCAGAGCGGGCGCCGCCGCCGTCGACCGTGTAGGTCGTGCCGCCGCGGAAGGTGGCCGCGTCCTCGCCCACGTCCTCCCACCACACGTTGATCAGGGTGCAGTTGCCCTCGCAGTGCACGCCGTCACCTGCCGGGGCCCCGATGATCACGTTGCGTAGGGTGGCGCCGGCGGCCAGCTCGAACATCGGGTCCTGGCTCTCGCTCTGCCCGCCGTCACCGATGCCGTAGTAGCGCTTGAGCCCACCGTCGAACGTGCCGGACACCGCGATGGTGGCGTCGACCTTCTGGCTGCTGGTCGGCGTCGGCCAGCCGGCGGGCGGCGGGGTGGTCGGGCCCGGGGTGGTGGGCGGTGGGGTGGTCGGTGGCGCGGTGGTCGCCGGCGGCGTGGTCGGGGTGCCGCCACCGGACGAGTCGACCGTCACGTCGTCGAAGCCACCGCTGGCGTACGCGGTGACCAGACCGATTCGGCCCGCGCCGGCCAGGCTGTTGCTGCCGGACGCGATCTGCGTGCCGTTGACGAAGCCCCGGATGGTGCTGCCGTTGGCCTCGATGCGCAGCGTGTACCAGGTGCCGGTGCCGATGCCCAGCGACGCGGAGCCGATCGCGGTGATGTTGCTGCCGTTGACCGCCTGCAGCTCGGCCCGACCGGAGCCGAGCAGGGCCAGCCGGTACATCTTGGTGCTGCTGGTGGACCGGGCGGCCAGCCCGACCAGGGCGCTGGACGAGCCGAAGCTCGCCGGCCTGACCCGTGCCTGTACGGAGTAGTTGGTCCAGCTGGTCTGGCCGGCGAACTGCCGGGCCAGCTCACTGCCGGCGCTGGACTGGTTGAGTACGCCCGAGCCGTCGACCGACCAGGTGCCGCCCGACTTGGACCAGCCGGAGGTGTTGCCGTCGTTGAAGTCGTCGCTGAAGACCGTGGCCGCGAAGGCCGAGGTCATGCCGGCGGCGAGGGCCGCCACGGTCACGCCGGCACCCACCGCCAGCAGGAGTGGCCGGCGGCCGGGGAGTCGTCTCTTCTGCACAGTTGTCCTCCTTGACGCATGTGGTGGCGATCCCTCGACCGTCCACCTGGGGACGTGTCGGCACGGCGTGCTGCCATTGCCTGGGATCGGTGCGCGCCCGCCGGATGCCCGGATCCGAAGCGGGGTGAAGCGGGATCAAAGACCTTGGGAAAGGGCTTTCCCGCTCCTTCGAGGCTAAGACTGCGTAAGCATCAGCGTCAATGCCTGGCGCTTGCAGGTCTGTTGCAGGATTCCGGCAGGAGGGGAGCCGTTGTCGAGGCCTCCGGTAGAGCGGATCGCGCTCAATAGCTGTCCGGCTTGGTCAACCGCCAGGCGGCGTTGATCAGCCCGACGTGTGAGAGCGCCTGCGGGGTGTTGCCGAGGTGCTCCCCGGTCCGCAGGTCGACCTGCTCGCTGAACAGCCCGACGTCGTTGGCGTACCCCACCACCCGCTCGAACAGCTCCTCAGCCCGCTGCGGCTCACCCGCCATGACCAGGCACTCCACCAGCCAGAACGAGCAGAGCAGGAAGCCGCCCGGGTCCGTCGACCACCGCCGGAGCAGCCCGTCGTCCGTGCCCAACTCCCGCTCCACGATCGAGATCGTCGAACGCATCCGCGGGTCGGTCGCGGGCAGAAAATGCGCCACCGGCAGGATCAGCGCCGAGGCGTCCAGCTCCGCCGAGCCGAACGAGCCGGTGAACGCCCCGATCCGGTCGTTCCACCCCTCGCGCAGCACCGTGTCGCGGATCTCGTCGCGCACCCGGGCCCAGCGACGCGGGTCGGCCCGATCCCCGAGTCGGTCGGCGAGCCCCACCGCCCGGTCCAGCGTCAGCCAGCAGATCACCTTGGACGACAGGTAGTGGCGCTCCTCGTCCCGGGTCTCCCACATACCCCGGTCCGGCAGATGCCACGTCGCGGCCACCTGCTCGGTCAACCCGAGCACCATCTCCCGCAACTCGCCGTCGAACGTCGTGCCGAGGTAGTCACGCAGCCGCCACACCGCCGACATCACCTCACCCGGCACGTCGAGCTGCCGCTGCCGCCAGGCGTCGTTGCCGATGCGGACCGGCCTGCTGTCGCGGTATCCGCGCAGATGGTGGCAGTGGTGCTCGGAGAGGTCACGCTCGCCCTCCAGCCCGAAGAGCACCGGCACCGGCTCGTCGCCGATCCGGCCGATCGAGCGGGCCACCCAGGCGAACAGCCGGGACGTTTCGTCGGGACAGGCCGCCACCCAGAGCGCCCGCATCGTCAGCGAGAAGTCCCGCAGCCAGGAGTAGCGGTAGTCGTAGTTGCGGTCGCCGCCGATCCGCTCTGGCAGCGACGTGGTCAGGGCTGCGGCGACCGCCCCGCTGCGGGCGTACGTCAGGCCGGTCAGGACCCTCGCGCTCTGCCGGACAAGATCCGGGTACCGGCCGGAATACTCGTGCGTCTCCCGGTACGCCTCCCACGCCCGCACCGTTTCGGCGAGCGCGACCACCGGGTCCATCCTGACCGGCGGGTCCCCGTAGACAGCACCGAACGCGACGTCCATCCCGACCACCTGACCGGCGGACACCTCGAACTCGTGGGTCACCCGGTCGACGCCCGCCCGCAGGGTCAGGCCGTCGGCGCGCAGCACCAGCACCACCGGGCCGGCGCCGGCCAGCACGCCCCCGTCCGGCTGCTCATGCAGGTACGGCGTGAGCAGGCCGTACTCCGGCCGGGGCACGAAGTCGAGAGCCATCCGGACCCGCCCGGACAACCCCTCGACGACCCGGATCAGCACGGCAGGCGAGTTCATGCCCAGCGCGTGCGCGCGGGCGCCCATCTCGGCGGCGAGCGCGTCGGTGACCGCCACGCTGCCGTGCGGCGTGTGGTGCACCGTCCGCAGCACGAGCGTCTCCGGTAGGTACGCGCGCTCCACCCGGTGCCCCGGACCGCCGACACCGACCGGCGCCACCTGGAAATGCCCGGCCGACGGATCGAGCAGCCGCCCGAACACGGCTGCCCCATCGAACCGGTGCGGGCACCACCAGTCGATCGAGCCGTTCTTGCCGACCAGGGCACCCGAGCGGGAGTCCGAGAGGAAGCCGTAGTCGGAAATCGCCGGCTGCTGCTCCACCCGCCGGGGGTACCCGCGTCGGCCCGGATCAGACCGCTGCCGGCCTGGTCACCCGGTCGGCGGCTCGTCCTTGCCCGCCGCCTCGGCCGCGTCGGCCTCCGCCTTGGTCCGGTGCACGGCCTTGTCGGCGTGCTCCGGCGGCCCGTAGACGGTGTACAGCACCAGCGGGTTGGGGCCGGTGTTGACGAAGTTGTGCTTGGTGCCCGCCGGAACCACGACCAGGTCGCCCGCGACGACCTTGCGCTTCGCACCACCGACCCGGGCCTCACCAACGCCACTGACGAAGGTCAGGATCTGGTCGATGTCCTCATGCACCTCCTCGCCGATCTCCCCATCCGCGGGGATGGTCATGATGACCAGCTGGGTGTGCTCACCGGTCCACAGCACCCGGCGGAAATCCGGACTGTTCTCGGCAACGGTTGCGATCGTGAAATGCTCCATGCTCGCGCTCATACCCCGTTCGGCAGCACGTCACGCCGGGAAGCACAGATGGTGGAATTCCCCACGGTCGGAGGGTTTGGATCCGCGCGGACCGGGGATCGCTCACTCTGACCGGCGCGAACGGCCGGTCGAGCCAGGTCCCCGCTGGCGTACCGCCGAACGGCTGCGGTGGTGGGAGACGGCCAGAGCGCGGCGACGTTCCGACCACGGTCGAAGCGGCGCCGTGCGCTCGTCTCGATCAGCAATGCAGCCAGCTGAGCAGGGGCAGTGACCCCGCCGGGCGGGCCCAGCCTCGCCTACTGCCGCTCGGTGAAGCCGAACTGGATGATGCCCTCGTCATCGACGGTGGCGTCCACCGACGCGTCCCCGAGCAGCTCGGCGGCATCCTCGTCCAGGAAGATCCGGGCACCCTGGTTGTCGACCACACGATCGCCCTGCACCGGCTCGGGCACCAACTCCACCGTCAGCGAGCCGGCGTCGGCGTCGGCGGCGATGCGTACCCCGCCGTCCTGAGCGACGTCCTGCTGGTTCGCGAGGTCGCGGATGACGAGCACGGCGTTATCGGTCATGGTGAGCATTGGCGGAACTCCTCGTGGATTCTCGGCTCGCGGTCGGGAACTGGCGCAGACCGGACAGTCGGCGCGCGTACGAGCACACGTGGGAGGCGACAGGAGGGCGAACGGTCGTCGCCGTCGCATCGAATCGGGGCAGCTGAGGGCCCCTTCGCTCTCCACCGTGCCCGCTGCCGGGCCATCCGTCAAATAGAGGCTGATCAGTCGAGAGCGGCGGCCGGGGCCAGCCAGGCGCGAATCTCGTTGACGGCCGCGCGGCCGGCCCGGTTGGCTCCGATCGTGCTCGCCGAGGGGCCGTATCCGACCAGGTGGATCCGCCCGTCGGCGACCACCCGGGTGCCATCCATCGTGATACCGCCGCCTGGCGCACGCAGGCCCAGCGGGGCGAGATGGTCGATGGCGGCGCGGAAGCCGGTGCACCAGAGGATCACGTCCGCCGCCACGAACCGCCCGTCGGCCCAGACCACCCCGTCCGGTGTGATCCGGTCGAACATGGGTAGCCGGTCGAGGACGCCACGCTCACGCAGCCGGCGTACCTCCGGGGTGACCGGCAGCCCGGTCACACCCACCACGCTGCCCGGTGGGCGGCCCGCCCGGACCGCCTCGTCCACCCGGGACACCGCGGCGCGGCCCAGCTCCGGCCCGAACTTCGCGTCCTTGAACTCCGGCGGCCGGCGGGTCACCCAGGTGGTGGACGCCGCGACGGTGGAGACCTCGCCGAGCAGTTGCACGGCCGAGGTGCCGCCGCCGACGACCACCACCCGGAGGCCGACGAACTCGGCCGGGCCCCGGTAGTCGGCCGTGTGCAACTGCCGCCCCCGAAATGACGACCGGCCCGGGTAGTACGGCCAGAACGGCCGGGTCCAGGTGCCGGTGGCGTTGATGAGTGCCCGGGCGGTCCACCGGTCCCCATCGGTCTGTACGTCCAGCCGCCCGTCCGGGCGGGAGTGCACCGCGCGGACCCGCACCGGCCGCCGCACCGGCAGGTCGAATGCCCTCTCGTACGCGGCGAAGTACGCGCTGACCTGCTCCGCCGCCGGGCGCTGCGGTTCGGCGGGTGGGAGGGGCAGCCCGGGCAGGTCGTGGAAGCCGTGCACCCGGTCGAAGACAAGCGTGGGCCACCGGTGCTGCCAGGCACCGCCGGGCCCGTTGTCACCGTCGAGGATGACGAAGCCGCTGCCGGGGGCGAAGCCGGTGCGGCGCAGGTGGTACCCGGCGCTGAGACCGGCCTGACCGGCACCGATCACCACGACGTCCGCGGAGTGGGTTTCCACGCGAGGTGCAACGTCGCAGTTGCCATCGCTGTGCCCCTGCCCGGGGTCACGCCGGTCACAGAGGGCCATTCCGGCTATGACCACCGGAACAATGCTTACGCTGCGTATATGAATGACTTCCGTCGGTACGCTGCCGAATTCCTCGGCACCCTGCTGCTGGTCTTCTTCGGAGTGGGTAGCGCGGTCGCCGCGCGGGTGCAGGGTGGCGTGGTGGTGGTCGCGTTGGCCTTCGGGTTCGTGATGCTCGCACTCGTCTACACGATCGGCCCGCTGTCCGGCAGTCACGTCAACCCGGCGGTGACGCTCGGTGTGCTGCTCTCCGGAAAGATCTCGGTGATCGGGGCGGTGGCGTACTGGATCGCGCAGTTCGTCGGTGCGACCGTGGCCGCCTTCGTGCTCTGGGCGTTGACCCGCTGGGGCGACGTGGCGGACCAGACCGCGGCGCTGGGCACGAACGGCTACGGCGCACACATCAACCGGGGCGGCGCGGCCGTGTTGGAAGTCGTTCTGACCTTCCTCTTCGTGCTGGTCGTGCTGGTGGTGACCAGCCGCAGCGAGAATCCGGGCACCGCGGGACTGGCCATCGGGTTGGCCCTCGCCGCGACCCAACTGGTGGGCGTGACGCTGACCGGCGCCGCGGTCAACCCGGCCCGCGCGTTCGGCCCGGCGGTGTTCGAGGGCGGCGTGGCCCTGCGGCAGCTCTGGGTGTTCATCGTCTTCCCGCTGCTCGGCGGGGCGCTCGCCGCGCTGGTCGCACCAATGGTGATGGGGGCGCAGCGGCACTACTGGGGTGGCCACGACAAGTCGGTGGGCCGGCCGACCTAGCCCAGCCGGCAATAACCTACGCCGAAGGCTCTTCTCCGGCGAATACCTTCGTGGCAGCATCAGCGCATGCATCGCCGTCACTTTCCCCGGGTCCTCGCGCTGCTCGCGCTGGTCGCCACCGCGGCCACCGCCGGAGCGCCCGGCGCCACGGCCGAGTCGCCCACCCCCGCGACCACCCGACTGCACGACACCATCGACACGATCCTCGCCGACACCCGGCTGGCCGGCGCGCAGGCGTCGGTGGTCGTGGTCGACACCAGCACGGGACAGACGCTCTACGACCGCAACGGTGACCGCCGGCTGGTCCCAGCCTCCAACACCAAGCTGCTGACCTCGACGGCGGCCCTTGAGCTGCTCGGCCCGGGGCACCGCTTCGCCACCGACGTACGCACCACCGGTAAGCGCCGCGCGGGCCTGCTCTCCGGCAACCTCTACCTCCGCGGCGGGGGTGACCCGAGCATGCTCGCCGCCGACTACGACGCGCTCGCCGCGCAGGTCGCCGCCGACGGCGTACGGGTCGTCGCCGGCAACCTGGTCGCCGACGACACCCGTTACGACCACACCCGACTCGGCCCCGACTGGACCTGGGACGACGAGCCCTACTACTACGCCGCCCAGGTCTCCGCGTTGACCGTCGCCCCGGACACCGACTACGACGCGGGCACGGTGATCGTGCACGCCGCCCCGGCCGGCCGGGCCGGTGCCCCACCGGTGATCAGCACCACCCCACCCACCGGGTACGTCCGCATCGACAACCGCGCCACGACGGTCACCGAGGGCGAGACGTCGATCTCGATCGAGCGCGAACACGGCGGCAACACCGTCGTGGTGACCGGCCAGATCGCCGTCGGCGACGAGCCCGCCAGCGACTGGGTGACCGTCTGGGAGCCCACCGGCTATGCGGCCGACGTGTTCCGGGCGGCGCTGCACCGGCACGGCGTCCGGGTGCTCGGTCGGACCGTGCTCGGCCAGCCCACCCCGGAGACGGCCCAGCCGGTGGCGCGGCACGACTCGATGAGCCTGGGCGAGCTGATGACGCCGTTCCTCAAGCTCTCCAACAACGGGCACGCCGAGGTGTTGACCAAGGAGATCGGCCGGGTCCTCTCCGGCTCCGGCACCTGGACGGCCGGGGTCACCGCGATCAGCGAGTACGTGGCCGACACCGGCATGGACACCGGGAGGCTGCGCCAGCGCGACGGTTCGGGGCTGTCCCGGCGCAATCTGGTCCCCGCGGCGGAGTTCGTCGACCTGCTGAGCGCCGTCCGCGCCGAGCCGTGGTTCGCCACCTGGTACGCGGCCCTGCCGATCGCCGGGCAACCCGAGCGGTTCGTCGGCGGCACCCTGCGCAGCCGGATGGCCGGCACTCCGGCAGCGGGGAACGTGCACGCCAAGACCGGCAGCCTGACCGGCGTCTCCGGGCTTTCCGGCTACGTCACCAGCGCCGACGGCCGACTGCTGGCGTTCTCCATTCTGCTCAACAACTACCTGACCGCGTCGGTCAAGTCGTTGGAGGATCAGATCGCCGTGGCGCTGGCCGGATACCGCGAGGGCGGCGCGACCACGGCACGGGTGGCACCGCCGGCGGTGCCGGAGACGCCCCGCACCCCAGAGGGCGTCGAGTGTTCCTGGGTCAAGCCGATCACCTGCTGAGCAGCGGCCGGGAGGCGCACCCGCGCCTCCCGGCCGTTCGCGGGCTCAGGCCGGACGGTCCGGTGGGGGGACCACCGCCGTCGGGTCGCCGCGCTCGATGAGCGCGTCGATGTCGGCAGCCCGCAGCCCGCGCAGCGCCAACACCCGGGTGCCCCAGCGGTGCAGGCGGCACGGGTGCGGGCTGGCGTCGTTGCGGCAGATCACACCTCCGGACCACCGCTGGGGGGCGTGCACCACCACCGCCCGCACCGCGAACTGGGTGTCCTCGCCCGTCACGTACGGCGGCAGGGGGATGTCGCGGAGCACGTCCCGCGACGCTGCACGGGCACCGGACGAAGCGGTACGACGGACGCGGTGGGCGGTACTGCTACTCATCTCCGCTGCCTCCACACTGGATGGTCGGATGGGGACAGCAGAAAGTTACGACCTCCTCGACCGTACGCGACGGACAAACTGTCCCGCTGTGCGATCGGTCGGTCAGCGAACCGCCACAGCCTGGAGGCCGACATTGCCGCAGCGCGGAGTGAAGACCTTCTCGACGGTCCAGGTCAGCAGCAGTCGAGCGCCCTTCGGCACCGTGAACCGGATCGTGAACTGAGCGCTCTGGCTGGTGTACGGATCCTCCAGCACCGCGGTGCTGGAGGGCCCGCCCGTGGACAGCCGCGCTTCGAGGCGCCCCCGGGCCATCCAGATACCGCCGTACAGCTGGACCGTGCGCGGCGCACCGCTGCCCGCGATGGTGAGGGTGAACCCGTTGCCGGCGCCGCAGGTGTAGACGCCGTTGGAGCTGCCCCTCGCCGACCGCTCCGACGAGCCGTCGGACCAGCGGACGGACTCCTGGTTGCCGTCCCAGCCGACCCGGGTGCCGGCGCCACCCCCGTCGACGATCTCCCCGGAGCCGGAGCGCTTACGGACCGTCGACCTGCCGCCACGCTCCCCCCAGTGCATCCAGTCCCGGGTGCCCACGGCGGTGAGGTCGACCTCCGCGGGCATCTCCCCCCGCGTCACCGACAGCACCGGCGGCCCGGGCGACGCCGGCGGCGCGACGGGCGCGCTGGTCGACGGTGTCGGGTCGGGCGAGGGCGGGCGCTGACGCGGACGCAGGCCGGGCATCGCCGGCCCCGCTTCGCCGGTGCGTCCGTCGGTGGCCGGGTGACCGGTGGGACGGGCGGCACCGGCGGGCACGTCGCCCGAGCGGCCCGCCCGGTCGTCGCCGGGCTCCGGGTCGGACCGAATGCTGAGGTACGAGATCAACACCACCAGGCAGACAAGTACGGCGACTCCCTCCACCGCCCAACGTCGCCGCTGCCGGGCACGGGTGACCCGGCGCAGCGCGGTGCGGCGCTCCGCCCGCGTGCGGTCTTCGTCCGCCACCGACCCCTCCACCTCCACCGCCAGGCCGTCGTCGACCGACGCGGACCACACCGTCCACTGTGGGCCGTTTCGCGTTTGTACGGGTGTGGACGACACGCTAGATCCGGACCGCCGGACGTGTCCAGCCCGCCAATGGACGCGGCGGACAACCGGGCCCGCTCGGCCGGGGATCGACCGCGCCGCGAGCGCCTCTCGCGTCAGCCGACCCGGAAACCGAGCAACTGCGCGATGACGACGGCCTGCTCCATGTCGACGATGGCACCGGCCCGCTCGACGGCCGTCGGGTCGAGTGCGGTGAGGTCGCTGCCACGCAGGTCAGCGCCACCGAGCCGAACGTTGAGCAGTTGCGCGCCGGAGAGGTCGACGCCGGTGACCGTCGCCCCGGTGAGATTGGCCC
Organism: Micromonospora luteifusca; assembly: GCF_016907275.1. Classification (NCBI taxonomy): domain Bacteria; kingdom Bacillati; phylum Actinomycetota; class Actinomycetes; order Micromonosporales; family Micromonosporaceae; genus Micromonospora; species Micromonospora luteifusca. The sequence continues at coordinate 4,322,546 of NZ_JAFBBP010000001.1, read as the reverse complement.
TGGTCAGGTCCACCTCGCGCATCCGCACCCCGGTCAGGCGGGCGCCCCGCAGGTCGGCACCGGGCAGCGCGACGAAGGACCAGTCGCCGCCGTCCACCGTCAACGGGCGCAGGTCGCAATCGACGAAGGTGCTGCCGACCAGCTTGCAGCCGGTGAACTCGGCCTCGAAGAAGTTGCACCGCCGGAAGACGCATCGGGTGAAGGCGGAGTCGACGTGCCGGGAGGCGTTGAACAACACGTTGCCGAACGTGCACCCGGTGAAGACCGCGCCCCGGCTGACCGCCTCGGTCAGGTCCACGTCGAAGAACTCGCAACCCACGAAGTGCCGGTCGGTCAACTCCTCGCCGTACCAGTCCTCGTGGCGGAAGGTCACGTCCTCGGTCAGCTCCGGCATCCGGCCAGGCTAGTGGGCCCCAGCGACACACTGCGCCCGGTGTGTCTGGTGGCGGCCCCCTTCCGGCGGCGGCGTACCGGCTAGTAGGTTCGGCGACGTGAGTGTGGCTCGGAGCAAGGACCCGGATGAGATCGGTTTCGACCCGGCGCGGTTGGCGCGGATCGACGAGCACTTCGGCCGGTACGTCGACGACGGCCGGCTGGCCGGCTGGCAGGTGGTCGTCACCCGTCGCGGCGAGGTGGCGCACTCCTCGACGTACGGGCTGGCCGACCGGGAGTCGGGCGCACCGGTCGAAGCCGACACGCTCTGGCGGATCTACTCGATGACCAAGCCGGTCACCTCGGTCGCGGCGATGATGCTGTGGGAGGAGGGCCGCTTCGAGCTGACCGACGAGATCAGCCGCTGGCTGCCGGAGTTCGCCGACCTGCGGGTCTACTCCAAGGGATCGACGCTCAAGCCGTACACCGTGCCGGCGGTCGAGCCGATCCGGGTCTGGCACCTGCTCACCCACACCGCCGGCCTGACGTACGGCTTCATGCAGACCTCGGTGGTCGACGGGCTCTACCGGGCCGCCGGCTACGACCTGTACCCGCCGGCGGACGTCGACCTCGCCGGCGCCTGTGCGGCCTTCGGCGAGCTGCCGCTGCTGTTCCAACCCGGCTCCGCCTGGGGCTACTCCGTCGCGACCGACGTGCTCGGCCGGCTCGTCGAGGTGATCTCCGGGCAGAGCCTCGACGCGTTCTTCGCCGACCGGATCTTCGGCCCGCTGGGCATGACCGACACCCGCTGGTGGATGGACGGCGACGAGGCCGAGCGGCTGGCCACGCTCTACGTACCGGATCCGCGCAGCGGCCGGGCGGTCCGCCACGACGGCCTCGGCGCGCTCGCGCACCGCAAGCCGGCTCTGCTCTCCGGCGGCGGCGGCCTGATCTCCAGCGCCCGCGACTACCACCGCTTCACCCAGTTGCTGCTGCGCGGCGGCGAGCTGGACGGGGTTCGGCTGCTCGGGCCGCGCACGGTGCGGTTCATGACCCGCAACCACCTGCCCGGTGGTCAGGACCTGGGCACCCTGTCCACCGGTGGCTTCGCCGAGACGACCCTGGACGGGATCGGCTTCGGCCTCGGGTTCGCGGTGGTCGACGACCCGATTCCGAGCCGGGTGCCGAGCAACGTCGGTGAGTACTACTGGGGTGGGGTGGCGAGCACCGCGTTCTGGGTGGACCCGGCCGAGGAGATCACCGCGCTGCTGTTCACCCAGCTGATGCCGTCGAGCACGTACCCGCTCCGCTCCCAGCTGCGCCAACTCGTCTACGCCGCCCTGGTCGACTGACCGGATCGTCGTTCCACCGACGGGCAGCCGGCACAGTCCCTAGCCTGTGTTGGTGAGCACCATCGTCGTGTTTGGCGCGGGCGGCACCGCCGGTTCGCGGGTCGTTGCGGAGGCGGTCGACCGGGGGCACCGGGTGATCGCCGCCGTCCGCCGCCCGGAAGCCACCTCGTACCTGCCGGCCGGGGTGCGGACGGTCACCGGCGACGCCACCAGCGAGCGGAGTGTCCGGGAGCTGGCGCCGGACGCCGACGCGCTGGTCGTGGCGATCGGCGGCGGCGAGCGCGAGCTGTGGCGGAACGCGGCGGAGAACCTGGTGAACACGCTGCGCGGGATGCCGGCCGCACCGCGGATCGTCCACCTGGGCGGCGGGTCCACCCTGCTCACCCCGGGCGGCACCCGCATCCTCGACGAGCCGGACTTCCCGGCCGAGTACCGGGAGTCGGCGCTGGGCCAGGCGGACGCGTTGGACTACTACCGCACCGCCGCCGACGGGGTGAGCTGGACGTACGTCTCGCCACCCCCGCTGGAGTTCCACCCGGGCACGCGCACCGGGCACTACCGCACCGGCACCGACCAGCCGGTCACGGACGCTCAGGGCCGCTCGGTGCTCACCTACGAGGACCTGGCGGTGGCGATCATCGACGAGATCGAGCAGCCGCGACACCAGAACGCCCGGTTCACCGCCGCGTACTGACCCGGGTGCGGGCCAGCCGTGGTCAGTCGGCTAGGCGGGCGGGGAAACCTCCGGTGGCGATCGGGCCCCAGGCGTCGATGGTGACCCGGATCAGCGACTTGCCCTGACGCGTCATCGCCGCCCGGTAGTCGTCCCAGTCCGGGTGCTCGCCGGAGATGCTGCGGAAGTACTCGACCAGCGGCTCCAGCGCCTCGGGCAGGTCGAGCACCTCGGCGGTGCCGTCGATCTGCACCCAGGGGCCGTCCCAGTCGTCGCTGAGCACGCACGCCGAGACCCGGGGGTCGCGGCGGATGTTGGTCACCTTGGCCCGCTCCGGGTAGGTGGAGACGACCAGCCGGCCCTGTCCGTCGATCCCCGCGGAGACCGGGGACGACTGCGGGCGGCCATCGGCCCGGGTGGTCATCAGCACGACGCGGTGTCGCGGCCGGAGGAAGTCGAGCAGGGCGTCCCGGTCGACCCGGGTGTTCTTTGCGATGCTGCGCGCCATCTCTCGTTCCTACCAGGTGCGGGCGCGGCAGCGATGGCGGGTCAGCGAGGCCGGGCCGCGGAGCGGTGCACGGCCTGGGTGGGCACCCGGGGGCGGCCGGATGGACGCCAGGCCCGCCCGTTGGCGTAGATCACCCGAAAGCCGAGGTACGAGGCGAGCGGCGCCCAGTGGGCGGAGCCCATCCGCAGCTCTGCGGCATTGTGCCGCTGGCCGTTGGCGAGCACGTCGAGCAGGACGGTTTCGAAAGCCGCCGATTCGACCCAGTCGACTTCTCGGGTGAAACCGCAGATCAGCGCGGCTCCGGTGACCTGCAGGAACTCGCGCAACACCGCGTCCGAGGCTCGTAGTACCGAGCAGCTGCCGAAATAGAGTCGCCGCCCCTCGGCGCGGCCGGCCATCAGCTCGGCCACCTCGTTCAACTGCACGGACTGCCAGTCGGTGAGGCAGAGCCGGCTCGGCTCTCCGTGCATGGCGAAGAAGCCGACCCGGTGGTCGGCGTACTGCTTGAGCAGCCAGCGGTCCAGGAAGTAGAAGAGCTCGTCGCGCGTGGCCGCGTCCTTGTGGATGAAGCGGATCTTGCCCAGTCGCTCCAGCAACTCGAGGGTGGGCAGCACGGAGCCCCGCTCGTTGAGGTCGCGGTGCCACTGACCCTCGACACAGAAGATGCCACCGCGTGCCACACGCACCTCCGCCAGTCCGCCGCCCGGGGCTGACGTTACCGCCCGCCACCAGTCCCGAAACATCACCCTCGGTGTAGCGGATTGCGACGTTCGGTGCGGTTGACCGTGCTTGAACCCGTCGGGACCGATCGGGGGAAATGGCTGTTTCGCAAAAGGGCCGAATTCCCAGCCAATACCCAGGGACCACGGATTGTGAGGACGATTCTCGTTAATCACCTCCAACCGCACTGATCAGTGTCAGGGTGGAAATCACGGGACTTCTCGGTCGATGTCCTGGAGCCACCCCATTCGCTCTCCTATCGGGAGGACTTCTGTGCGCGTAAACACCTTGAAGCGAGTTGCCGTCGCATTCGCCCTGGCGCTGCCCGGGGCAGCAATCGCCACGGTGGTCGCCGCACCAGCAGCGCAGGCAGACGGCTGCTACACCTGGAACCGCAACCTGTACCAGGGACGCTCGGGCGACGACGTCCGCCAGTTGCAGATTCGGGTCGCCGGCTGGGCCGGCAACCGGGACATCGTGGAGAACGACGGCCGCTACGGACCGAAGACCGCCGCCGCGGTCAAGCGGTTCCAGCAGGCGTACGGGCTGCGCGCCGACGGCGTGGCCGGCCCGCAGACCTACGCCAAGCTGTACCAACTTCAGGACAACGACTGCACGCCCGCGCACTTCACCTACAACGAGCTGGACAACGGGTGCGGCGGGTCCGGGTACAGCGGTGGCCCGCTCTCGGCGAGCCAGACCAAGCAGAACGCGCTGCGCACCATGTGGAAGCTGGAGGCGCTGCGTAAGAGCCTCGGCGACAAGCCGCTCAACGTGTCCAGCGGTTTCCGCAGTCGCGCCTGCAACAACCAGGTCGGCGGCGCGTCCGACAGCCAACACCTGTACGGCAACGCGGCCGACGTGACCTCGCGGTCGTCCTCGCTGTGCCAGGTCGCCCGCGGTGCCCGTAACAACGGCTTCAGTGGGATCTACGGGCCGGGCTACCCCGACCACGACGACCACGTGCACGTCGACTCGCGTCGGGAGAACAACAGCGACCGCAGCTCGAACACGACCAGCTGGTCCGCCCCGGACTGCGGGGTCGGCAACTGAGCCGCCCGCTCAGAGCGACGTCGGCCCGACGCGGAGGGGATCTTCGCGCCGGGCCGACGTCACGTCGCCCCGGTCGGGTGGGCGCGGGGGTAGGGCGCTCAGCTCGCCCGGGGCCAGCGCGGCGCGGTGACGGGGGGTGTCACCGGCCGGCCAGCAGCGGTGGGCCGTGCCCCGGGTGGGACGACCCGCGGGGCCTGCTGCCGCGACGGCCCGGTCGCCGTGAACGGGAAGGGCACGTGCACGAACGGGTTGCCGTGCCGGATCACCGCATCGATCTGCCGTTCGTTGAGTCCGTGTGTCTCCAACACCCGTCGCCCCCAGCGGTGCAGGCGACACGGGTAGGAGGCGCCGTCGTTGCGGCACAGCGGCCCGGTGGGCCACTCCTCGGCGGTGTGCACGACCACCGCCCGGACCGCGAGCCGAACGTCCTCGGGGGTCAGCTGTGCCGGCACCGGCACCTCACCCAGTACCTGATCGATGGGATCCGTCGACTGCACACCAACTCGCACGGCAGGCCTCCCGCAGCTCGGCAGCGGTACGGCGGACTCACCGCACCGACATCCTCGGCCATGGGTACGGCCGGCACCGCGCGAAAGTTCAAATCCGGTACGCGGTAAGCAGATCCTCCGCCGACAGCAGGTGCGCAGCCTCCCGTCAGACCAGGCCGGCGTCGTGCACGAGCAGGGCCACCTGGACCCGGTTGTTCAGGTCGAGCCGGGTCAGCAGCCGGGAGACGTACGCCTTCACCGTCGCCACACTCATGAACAGCTCGCCCGCGATCTCGGCGTTGGTCTGCCCCCGCCCCAGTGCGACCGCCACCTGCCGCTCCCGCTCACTGAGCCCGCTGAGCAGCCGCAGCGCCCGCTCCCGGCGCGGGTCGGGGCCGACCGGGCCGGGGGTGGCGGCGGTCACGTGGGCGATCAGCGTCCGGGTCACCGTCGGAGAGAGCGTCGCCTCACCGGCCGCCACCCGGCGCACTGCGTGGACGATCTCCGCCGGTGGGGTGTCCTTGAGCAGGAAGCCAGCCGCACCGGCGCGTAGTGCCCGCAGCACCTGCTCGTCGGCATCGAAGGTGGTCAGCACCAGCACCTCCGGCGGATGCGGCTGGGCACGCAGCGCCTCGGTGGCGGTCAGCCCGTCGACCCGTGGCATCCGGATGTCCATCAGCACCACGTCCGGGGCGTACGCGGCGACGGCCGCCGGCACCTCGCCACCGTCGGCCGCCTCGCCGACCACGGTCAGGTCCGGCAGACCGCCGAGGATCATCGAGAGCCCGGCCCGGACCAGGGCGTCGTCGTCCACGATCAGCACGCGCACCGGCGGCACCACCGACTCAGGCCCGGCCACCCCGGAAGGCCCGGCCACCCCGGAAGGGCCAGCCACCCCGGAAGGGCCCCTCATGCCGGCCACGGCAGCCAGGCGGCCAGCCGATAGTCGCCGCCGTCGTCCCGCCCGTAGGCGAGGCGGCCGCCGGCCAACGTGACCCGCTCGCTGATGCCGACGAGGCCGGTGCCGGCGCCCGGCAGTGTGCCGCCGGCCGGCGTGCCGACCGGCCACCGGTTACCGATCGCCACGGTCAGTCCGGCCCCCGGCCCACCGGCCACGTCCACGGTGACCGCCGCGCCGGCCGCGTGTTTGCGGGCGTTCGTCAGCCCCTCCTGCACGATCCGATATGCGGCCCGGCCCAGGGCCGCCGGTGCCTCGCCCGGTGTGACGACGCTGTCGGTCACGTTCACCCGCACTCCGGCCGCCCGCGACTCGGCGATCAGCGCCGGCAGGTCGGCGAGGGTGGGCTGCGGTGGCTCCGGGGCGTCACCGTCGTCGTCGCCCTCGGCCCGGAGCACCCCGATCACCTCGCGCAGGTCCTGTAGGGCGGCGTGCGCGCTGCCGCGGATCACCCCGGCGGCGCGGGCCACCTCGTCGGCCGGCGCGTCCGGCCGGAACTCCAGCGCACCCGCGTGCAGGCTGAGCAGCGAGATCCGGTGGGCGAGCACGTCGTGCATCTCCCGGGCGATCCGGGTGCGTTCGAGGTGGCGGGCCTGGGTGACCCGCAGTTGCTGCTCCGCCTCGGCCCGCTCGGCCCGCTCCCGCAACGACACGATCAACTGCCGCCGGGCCCGGACGAACATCCCCCAGGCCAGCACGGCGAAGCTGAGCACCACGCCCCACGACGTGGTGGCCCAGTACGGCATGTTCGGGTCCGGGCGCAGCCAACTGAAGACCATGTTGGTGACGAGGCCGGCACCGGTGACCGCGATCGCAATGGCGGTCCGTCGGTGCACCACCACCGTGAAGTAGAGGATCAACAGCGGGATGGCGGCGGCCATCGAGAACAGGGTCAGCGGTGTCGTCGCCACCACCAGCCCGAGTGGCCATCGGCGGCGCAACCAGAGCAGCCCGCAGCAGACCAGCCCGATCAGGGCGTCGACGCCAGCCATCCAGTCGTGCGGGAGCGCGGTGGTCATCGCCGGGTCGGGTGACAGGACGTCGGCGGTGGCGAACAGCACCCAGATCAGGGAGACCAGGAACGCGATGCTGTCCACGATCCAGTCGCGGGTGGTGCGGCGCGGACGCGTACGCCCACGGTCGGCCGGCACCACCAGCTCCCCTGGCAGCAGCCAGGGATGCTCCGGGACGGCGAGGCTGGTCACGACGCCATGCTAGGCAGCCGACGGCCGCCACGACCAGCTACCAAAGTCGATACCGAACCTCTACCAAGGTCGGCGCGGCACCGACCGGCGGCCGCTGCGGATGGCCGGGCGGCGCGGGCAGGCTCGACCGCATGATCACCGTTGAGAACCTCACCAAGCGATACGGGCCACACCCGGCCGTCGACGACGTGTCCTTCCAGTGCGAGCCGGGCACGGTCACCGGCTTCCTCGGCCCCAACGGCGCCGGCAAGTCCACCACCATGCGGATGATCTGCGGCCTCACCGCGCCGAGCGCGGGCCGCGCCACCGTCTCCGGGCACCCCTATCGGGAGCTGCCCAACCCGGGGCGGGAGGTCGGGGTGCTGCTGGACGCCTCCGCCCAGCACGCCGGGCGGACCGGCCGCGAGGCGTTGACGCTGTCCGCGTACACCATGGGTCTGGACCGGCGCGAGGTCGCCGCGAAGCTCGACCTGGTCGGGTTGAACGCGGTGGCGGCGAAGCGACGGGTACGGGCGTACTCGTTGGGCATGCGCCAGCGGCTCGGGCTGGCGCACGCGCTGCTCGGCAACCCCCGGGTGCTGATCCTCGACGAGCCGGCGAACGGCCTGGACCCGGAGGGGATCTTCTGGATGCGCGGCCTGCTGCGCGACTTCGCCGACCGGGGCGGAACGGTGCTGCTCTCGTCCCACCTGCTGCGCGAGGTGGAGGCGGTCGCGGACCGGCTGGTGGTGATCGGGGGTGGCCGGATCGTGGCCCAGGGCGACAAGAACGAGTTGCTGGCCGGCGGCGGCACGGTGGTCCGGGCCCGCGACGGCGCGGCGCTACGCCGGGCGTTGGAGGTGGCCGGGCTGAGCGCCGCCGACAGCTCCGAAGGGCTGCTCGTGCAGGCCGACGCCGAGGCGGTCGGCCAGGCCGCCGCCGACGCCGGTGTCGCGCTGGCCGAGCTGCGCCCCGCCAGCGGCGGTGGCCTCGAACAACTCTTCCTCACCCTGACCGCCGGCGAATCCACCAAGGAGTCCGTCCGATGACCACCATCACCGCACCCACCGACGGCGCTGTCGCGCCACGGCAGCACACCCCGGTACGCCGCCCGTCGCTGCTCCGGCTCACCGTCGTCGAACTGCGCAAGCTCGTCGACACCCGGGCTGGCCGCTGGCTGCTGATCACCATCGGCCTGGTCACCGCCGTGATCGTCATCCTGCAGTTGATCTACGCCAACGACGCCGACCAGACCTTCCCCAACTTCTTCACCCCCTCGCTGCTCCCGGTCGGGGTGCTGCTGCCGGTGCTCGGCATCCTCTCGATCACCAGCGAGTGGTCCCAGCGGACCGCCCTCACCACGTACGCCCTGGTGCCCCGCCGGGAGCGGGTGGTCGCCGCGAAGCTGAACGCCGTGATGCTGACCGCGGTCGCCTCGGTGCTCACCAGCCTCGCCGTCGCCGCCGCCGGCACGCTGGTGGCGTCCGCCATCGGCGGCGCGGGCACCTGGCAGTTCGACGGCTCGCTGCTGCTGAACGCGGTGATCCTCCAGGTCACCGGCGTGCTGATGGGCGCCGCCTTCGGTCTGCTGCTGCTCAACCCGCCGCTGGCCATCGTCGGCTACCTGCTGCTGCCCACCCTCTGGGGAGTGCTCGGCGAGATGGTCAAACCCCTGCGTGGCCCGTCCGAGTGGTTGGACACCAGCAAGACCATGGAACCGCTGTTCAGCAGCGACGCCGTCACCGGCGAACAGTGGGGGCGGATGGTGGTTTCCCTGCTGGTCTGGATGGTCCTCCCGCTCGCTGCGGGCCTGTACCGGACGATGCGCCGCGAGGTGTCCTGACCATGGACGTCGCAGGTAACCGCCCGCGCACCGTGGTCACCGGAGGCCCCTGGGAGCTGGCGGTCATGTGGGGTGGCTTCCCGTTGCTCGGCGCGGGCGTCGGATGGCTCCTCGCGGCCACGACCGGCTGGCTCGCCCGGCTGCCCTGGGTGCCGTTCGGGGACCTGGTCGATTGGCTGGACCGGCTGCCCGAGCCGCAGGCCACCCTCGGCACGATCGCGGTGGGCGTACTGGCCGGGCTGGTCGTCGCCGGTGTCGGCACCGCCGAAAGGCTGATCGTCACCGTCGACGCGGCGCAGGTTCGGCTGCGTCGCTCCGACCAGGACCGGAGCATCGCACGGGCCGACACCCGGGTCGTCTTCCGCGCCGACGGACACCTGGTGCTGCTCGACGGTGACGGCGCGGAACTGGCCCGGGAGTCGACCGACCTGCCCGCCGCTGAACTGGCCGAGGCCTTCCGGACGCACGGCTGGGGGTGGGCCGACGACGACCCGCACCGGTCGGCGTACCGACTCTGGGTGCCCGACCTGCCCGGGCTGCCCGCTGGCGCGGACGCACTGCTGCGTGCGCGCGAGCGGGCGCTCGGGCGGGATCGCCGCGACGACGCCCGGGAGCTGCGCCGGGAGCTGGGCCTGATCGGGGTGGTGCTGCGCGACGAGGGCAAACGGCAGTACTGGCGGCTGAACGCGCGGGCGGTCGCCCCTCGACCGGAGCAGACGACTTCGGCCGAGCGGGAGCCGGACGGGCGGTAGCGTCTGACCCAGGAGACCCTGGGAGCCGTGTGATGACCGAACAGCAGCCGTACCGGGTGGTGTCCCGACACCCCGGCTTCGAGCTGCGCCGGTATCCGGCCCACCTGGTGGCCGAGATGCAGGTCCAGGCGTCGTTCACCCGGGCGCCGTTGGAGGCGTTCCGGCCGCTGAACGCGTACATCGGGGGTGCCAACCACGCCCGGCATCCGCTTCCGACGGCCACGCCCGCGATGTCGGCGCCCAACGGTTCGGAGAAGATCGCCATGACCGCGCCGGTGATCCAGGTGGAGGGCGAGTGGCCGGGCGCGTACCTGGTCCAGTTCGTCATGCCGGTCACCTTCACCGCTGCCACCCTGCCCGAGCCGGTGGACGCCCGCGTGCGGATCCGCGAGGTCCCGGCGCAACTGGCGGCGGCGACGCGTTTCTCCGGGCGGTGGACCGAGCAGGCGTTCGGCCAACGGGCCACCCTGCTCGGCCGGTCGGTCACCGCGGCCGGGCTGCAACCCACCGGTGCCATCCGGTATGCGCGCTTCGACCCACCGTGGAAGCCGTGGTTCCTGCGCCGCAACGAGGTCGTGCTGCCGGTCGTCGAGTGAGCTACCGGCGGTTGCCGACGGTCGGCCGGGCCAGCAGCAGGGACATCGCGAGCCCGGAGAGCAACCCGAACAGCGAGAGCAGCACGTCGGAGTCGGCGCCGTTGATCGGGCTGTTGCCGGCCAGCGCGGTGAACGTCGCCCCGATCGGCAGCAGGATCATGATCGGGATGGCCGTTGCCAGCAGAAATGCCATCGGACCCACCAGCGCGGCGAGGGCGGCCAGTGCGTGGTGCCACCAGATCGGCCGACCGCCCGGCCAGTCCCAGGCCACGAAAGTGACCCCGGTGAGCAGCACCGCCCCGAGTGCGACCTCGGGCAGGAGGCGCGTGCCGGGCGGGACGGCACGAACCAGCGCGACGCCGAGCAGCGCCGCCACGGCGAGGCCGGCCGCCAGCCCGAGGCGAGCCCGGGAGCGCGCCGGGGCCGCCGCCAGCGCCGCGCCGACGGCCAGGACGACCAGCAGCGCTGCGGTGGCCAGGGCACCCTGGTTCAGCTCCGGCTCCCGGTCGGTCGGTGACTCCATGCCGACCGCCACGACCGCCAGCACCCCGGCCACACAGGCCGTGCCGGTCAGCGCCTTCCGGTCCCGGGCTGGCGGCGTGCCCCACGGCCGGGCTGGCGGCGTGGCTCGCTCCCGCCAGCGCAGCACCGCCGCGAGCGCCGCGAGCACGACGCAACCGCTCACGGCGAGCAGCACCGTCGCCTCGACGCCGGTCGGGTCGACCCGGTCGATCGCGATGTCGGCGGCGACCCAGAGACCACCGAGCGCCACCGCCGGTTGACTCCAGCGCAGCTGCCCCCGGCCGGCCAGCACCAGCCCGACGGACACCGCCATGATCGCCAGAAACCGTAGGTCGCGTGCCCAGTAGGCGTTGTTGCCCGGCAGATTTTCCGACCACGGGCCGATCGGCTCGGTCAGCGGTTGCAGCACGGTCATGCCGATCGCCCAGAGCACGACGGCGGCGGCGGAGAGGAGCAGCCCGACCGGCCGCGCGGATCGCATCCGTGGACGGTATCGGCCCGACCGCGGTATCGGGGGGCGGGGACGCGGTCATCCGGCGACGCCGATCGATGATCGCGCGGGACGGTGGCGCAGCGACCGCCACGTCGGCAGCACGCTCGCCAGCGCCGCCAACAGCAGGCACAGCCCCACCACACCGGCGATCACCGACCACGGCACCACCAGGTCGACGGGGGCGCCGACCTGCTCGGCGAGGCCCGCGCGGATGCTCAACAGACCGACGAACGCGACAGTCCCACCGAGCAGCGCGCCGATCAGCACCACCAGGGCAGATTCGGCCGTGACAAGCCAGATGACCTGCCGCCGGGTCGTCCCGGCCAGCCGGATCAGTCGCAGGTCCGCGGCCCGGCCGGCGGCGGCCAGCAGCACTGTGTTCGCCACCGCGATGGCCCCGTAGCCGGCCGACACACCGATCAGCAGCAGCGTGAACAGCCAGACGAGGCGGTCCTCAGCGGCGTCCGCCTCGGCCGCCCAGGTGGCGACGTCGACGATGCGTGCGCCGGCCGGAGGATCGATCCGATCCTGGACGTACACCGTGGAGGTCAGCGCCGACGGGTCGTGCGTTCGCACCACGGCCCGGGGCAGGAGCAGATCGCCGGGAAGCGAGTCGTCGGTGACGACGGCGACGACGCGCAACGACACCGACGTCCCGTCGGCGAAGACCAACGCGTACGGCTGGGACGGCAGCAGGTTCGTCGAGGCGGTGACCACCACCGTGTCGTCGCCCCGTAGGTCGTTCAGGGAGCCGGCGACGACGGTGAGCGCCCGGTTCGCGGCGGCGAATCCCACCGGATCCACGCCGAGTGCGGTCAGTGGCCGGTTCTCCGGCAGTGTTCCGGGGTCGGTGCGGAAGACGGTGGTCGGCAGGAGGGCCGTGCCACCGGTCGCGGCGACGGCCTGGTCCGACAGGCCGGGCGACCGGTCCGGCACGACGATCCAGCCGGCGTTCACGTTGTCCGCCCGCCCTGCCGCGTACGCGGCGGTGGTGGTCCGCACCATCCCGGACACCAGCACCGCGAACGCGACCGTGAGCAGCACCGGGGCGGCGACTGACGCCGTCCGCCGGGTCGCGGTCAACGCCCCACCCCGGACCAGCATTCCGATCGCCCCACCGCGCCGCCGCACCGGAGAACGCAGCAGTCGCACCACCGGCCTGACCACCGCAGGGGCGAGCACGGTAGCGCCGGCCACCAGCGCCATCACCGCGTACAGGGAGTACTGCGCCGCGACGCGGGCCTCGTCGGCGGTCGCCGTCCCGAAGCTGAGCGCGACCCCCGCCGCGACGAGAAGCGCCCCGGTGGTGACGCGCAGCCGCCCGATCGGCCGCTGCTCCAGCGCCGCCTCGCGCAACGCCTCCAGCGGTCGGACCCGTGCCGCCCGGCGCGACGCCGACCAGACGGCCAGCAACGCGATCACCGGCCCGGCGGCGAGCGCGACCGCGACCGGCCAGGGGGCGTACCGGACCTGGAAGGTCGATGGTTCGAGACCGACGTCGACGATCGGCCGGCCCAGCGCCGGGGCGAGCACCAGGCCCACCAGCAGGCCGACGAGCCCGCCCAGGACGCCGACCGTGAGCGCCTCGACGTACACCATGCGGCGGACCTGGCGCCCGGTGGCGCCGACAGCGCGCAGCAGGCCCAGCTCACGGCGGCGCTGCGCGATGGTGAACGCGAAGGTGGAGGAGACCACGAAGACCGTGACGAAGCCGGCGAGGGCCGCCGTGGCGGTGAGCACCTGCATGCCGATCCAGCGGGTGCGGGCATCACTCCGAGGCTCCAGCGCACCGCGCGCGGCACCGGTCAGCACCTGTCCGTCCGCGCTGACGACACCGCGAGCCGCCGTGGCGACCTGCTCCGGATCGGCACCCGGCGTCAGCACCAGGCCGATGGCCCGGACGCCGGGTGCGAGCGCGGCAGCGACCTCGTCCGCGACGTGGACGCCGGGCTCGTCGACCAGACCGGTGACGGTGTACGACTCCGGGCCCACCGCCGTCAGCAGGGTGACCGGTTCGCCGGCCCGCAGCCCGAGCGCGCGGTCGACGACCACCTCGCCGGGCTTGCGGGGCGGCTCGCCGGCCGTGAGGCGCAGTCCACCGAGCTGCGCGCTGGACCAGCCGTGCCCCTGCTGGGCGTCCTCCCGCTGGACATCGGTCGCCGGGGGACGGCCGTCGATCAGCGGCTGGGCGTAGAAGGTCCGGTCCGGAACCGCCGCCGCGACGCCGGGCAGACCCGCCAGCCTGCTGGTGAGTTCCACCGCCCGGGTGGCGGACCAGGGCCGGCTCGGCATGAACGAGTCGGCCGACGCACCGGCCTCGGGGCTCTGCACCACGACCGCCGCCCGCGCGAGCCGATCCGGCACCTGCGGGCGTCCAGAGGCGAGGAGCAGGGTGGTGGTCGCAACCAGCGCGACCCCGAGGGCGACGGCCACGAACGCGCTGACCGACCGCCGAATGTTCGACACGACCGTTCCACGGCCGTGCCGGATGCTCGACACGACCGTTCCACGGCCGTGCTGGATGCTCAGCATGACCGCTCCCCGGCCGGCTGCGCCGGGACCGTCTCCCGCTCGGCGATCCGCGCGGCGACGACCGCCGCGGTGATCCCACCGGTCAGTTCGTCGACGACACGGCCGTCGGCAAGGAGGAGGATCCGATCGGCGTACGCCGCCGCGGCGGGATCGTGGGTCACCATCACCACGGTCTGCCCGTGGTCGTCGACGAGCGCGCGCAGCAGCCGGAGCACCTGCCGGGAGGCCGCGCTGTCCAGCGCCCCGGTCGGCTCGTCGGCGAAGACCACCGCCGGACGGGTGATCAGTGCTCGGGCCACCGCCACGCGCTGCTGCTCACCGCCGGACAGCTCACTCGGCCGGTGGCCGGCCCGGTCGGCCAGTCCCACGGCGTCGAGCGCGGCGGTGACGTCCCGGGCCGGCGGGCGGCGGCCCGCCAGGCGCATCGGCAACTCGACGTTCTGCGCGGCGGTCAGCGTGGACACCAGGTTGAACGCCTGGAACACGAAGCCGATCCGGTCGCGCCGCAGCCGGGTCAGCGCGTTCTCGCCCAGGTCCTGCAGGGACGTGCCGTCGATCGTGACGATCCCCTCGGTCGGGCTGTCCAGCCCCGCCGCGCAGTGCAGCAGGGTGGACTTCCCCGAGCCCGACGGGCCCATCACCGCCGTGAACGTGCCGCTCGCGAAGCTTGTCGTCACGCCGTCCAGCGCCGTCACCCGTCGGGTTCCGGTGCCGTACACCGCGCGCAGCCCCGTCAGGGTCACCGTGTGTGTGGTCATGACCATCACGGTGCCGGTTCCGGCGGGTATGGCGCGTCGTGCCGGTGGGGACACTTTCCGGTCCTCCCCCGGGCGGAGCCGCGGACCCGTCCACGACCGGACGTCGTTCCCGAGGATGACGGCCCGCGGGTGGACGCGGCCAACCCGGTGGGCCGATACCGTCTACCGGGTGACCGCTCTCCTGCTGTCCCGACGGCTACGGCCGGCGGAGTTGTACATCGTGGACGTCGTGCTCGCCGTCGCGGTCGGCGGGCTGCTCTGCCCGTACGCGGCGCTGGAGTCGCCGGACGGTGGCGTACGCGAGCCGCTCTGGGTGTCCGTCCTCGTCGGGATGGCTATCGGGCTGCCGTTGGCCGTCCGGCGGCGCTGGCCGAGCACGGTCGCCGTCGTGATCAGCGCCGTCACCACCGTCGCCCTGGTCACCGGGGTGATTCCCAATTTCGCCGCCGCCGCACCGGCGTTCGCCATCGGCCTGTCCTTCTACACGGTGGCGGCGTCGACGGCCACGCGCCGGTCGGTGCTCTGCGCCGCCGGTTGTCTCGCTCTGGTCAGCGTCGGGTTGGTGCTGACCGCCGGTGACCTGTGGTCACGTACGGGTGCGGTCGGCTACGCCGCCGTCATGATCACGCCTGCCTGGTTGATCGGCTGGTTGATTCGGGAGCGACGTGCCCTCGCCGCCCGGCAGAGTGACCACCTGGTCCGTCAGGCCGCCACGGAGGAGCGGCTGCGGGTGGCCCGGGAGCTGCACGACGTGGTCGCGCACACGCTGAGCCTCATCGTGGTGAAGGCGGCCGTCGCCAACCACGTCGCCGAGGCCGACCCACGCGAGGCGGGAGCCGCCCTGCGGGTGATCGAGGAGACCGGCCGCACCGCGCTGACCGACGTCCGCCGGGTGCTCGGCGTACTGCGCGACGGCGCCCCGTACGCGCCGACGCCCGGACTGGACGAGCTGCCCGTGCTGGCCAGACAGGCGGCGATCGGCGGCGTCGACGTTCAGCTCGACGTTCGACGGGAGGAACCGGCCGCCGTGGTGCCCGACTCGGTGAGCCTCGCCGTTTACCGGATCGTGCAGGAGGCGGTGACCAATGTGGTGAAGCACGCGGCGCCGGCCGCCTGCCGGGCAACGGTGACCGTCACCCCGGAGGAGGTGCGGGTGGAGGTGACCGACGACGGCCGACGGCCGGTCCTGACCGGCGGGGAGGGGCATGGCCTGACCGGTATGCGGGAACGGGTGGCCCTGCACGGCGGGGAGTTCACCGCCGGCTCCCGCTCCGGCGGAGGCTTCGCCGTGACGGCCCGCCTGCCCTACCGGGTGGCCACGTGATCCGCGTGTTGATCGCCGACGACCAGGCGCTGCTGCGCGGCAGCTTCCGACTGTTGGTCGACCTGACCCCGGATTTCACCACCGTCGCCGAGGCGGGCACCGGCGCGGAGGCGGTCACGTTGACCGAGCAGCACCGGCCGGATGTGGTGCTGATGGACGTACGGATGCCGGAGATGGACGGCATCGAGGCGACCCGACGGATCTGCGCCGACCCGACGACATCCGGCACCCGGGTCATCATTCTGACCACCTTCGACCTGGACGAGTACGTCTACGGGGCGCTGCGCGCCGGAGCCAGCGGCTTCCTGCTCAAGGACACCCCACCGGCGGACCTGCTGGCCGGGATCCGGGTGGTCGCCGCCGGTGAGGGGCTGCTCGCGCCCACGGTGACCCGCCGGCTGATCGACGAGTTCGCCCGGCGGCCCGAGCCGGCCCGACCGTTGCCGCGCCGGCTGGACGGGGTGACCGAGCGGGAACGGGAGGTGCTCGCACTGATCGCCCGGGGTCTGTCCAACTCGGAGCTGGCCGCGCACCTCAGTCTCAGCCTGGCCACGGTCAAGACGCACGTCGGGCGGTTGTTGACCAAGCTGGCGGTGCGCGATCGGGCGCAGCTGGTGATCGTCGCCTACGAAACGGGGCTGGCCGGTCCCGGCGGGTCGAGGCCGACCGACCTAGGCTGAGCGGATCGGCCGCACCCGAGGAGGAGCCATGACCAGGTACGCCGCCCTGCTGCGCGGGGTCAACGTCGGCAGCACCCGGCTGGCGATGGCCGACCTGCGCCGGATCGTCACCGATCTGGGGCACGAGGACGTCAAGACGTACCTGCAGAGCGGCAACGTGGCTTTCGGCAGCAGCGTGCGCGACGCCGAGAAACTGGCCTCCGGGATCGAGCGGGCGCTCGCCGACGAGTTGGCGTTGACCGTGCCGGTGTTGGTGCGCAGCGGCCGGGAGTTGGCGGCGGTGGCCGGCGGCAACCCGTACGCCGATCGGGAGGACGACCCGACGAGGTTGCTGGTGGCCTTCCTCGCGACCCCTCCGAAGAAGGCCACCGTGGACGCCCTCACCGTGCCCGGCAAGGAGAACGTGTCGTTCACGGTGACCGGCCGGGAGGTCTTCCTGCACTTCGTCGACGGCGGTTACGGGCGGTCGAAGTTCACCAACGCGTACCTGGAGAAGAAGCTCGCCGTGGTGGCCACCACCCGCAACTGGAAGTCGGTGCGCGCCCTGGCGGAGATGACCGCCAACTGACGCCCGGGCGGGGGTCGCGGCCCTGCGACCCCCACCGGTGCTGGTCAGAAGTGGTACGCGGTTTCGTACTCGGGCACCACTATCCGGCTGCGCGGCGAGATCCGCCGCACCGCCGCGATCATGTCGTCCAGCCGGGGGCGGTCGGTCGGGGCGACCACCGGCGGGTTCTGCAACCGGGTCTCGAAGTTGTCGTAGTGCACCGGCACCACGACCTTCGGGTAGTCGAGGCCGGCCAGCAGCCGGGGCAGGTAGTCGCTGGTGGTGGTGGCGCTCTGCATGGCCACCATGGCCACGTCCGGTGCCAGGCCGGTGAGGTTGCGCTCGGCGACGTCGCTGGCCCCGGTGAAGTAGACGGACGGGCCGCCGTCGACCCGCAGCAGGTAACCCAACGTGTCTCCCTCCGGCAGGTCGCCGATGGTCGCCGGCTGCGGCGGCTGACTCACCCGGACCCCTGGGAACGCCACCGCGTACGCCGCATTGCGGCTGTGCAGCGAGCCGACCACCTCGACGGTGTGGTCGCCGAAGTCCAGCACCTCGCCACCCTTCACGGCGCTGAGCTGCGTCGATGGCACCCCGTAGGCCAACCCCAGGTGGTACGCGGTCAGCGTGCCGAACACCCGCGCGCCGGTGCGGCCGGCGATGTAGGGCACGTCCATGAAGTGGTCCCAGTGGGTGTGCGTGACCAGCACCGTGGTGGCCCGGTCGACGCGCGGATCGATCACGTCGGTGCGCACGGTCAGCGGAGTGGCCGTGTTGAACGCGCCGGTGAACAGCCCAGTGTCGATCCGACTGAGGTACGGGTCGACGAGGACGGTCCGCTCGCCGATGTCGACGCGCCAGCCAGCCGTACCCCACCAGCGGAAGCTGACCGCCCCCTTACGACGGGCGGTTGGCGTGGGTGCGGCGGCCGGCGGCGCGGCCTGGGCCGGGGTGGCGGTGCCGGCGACGAGACCGCCGGCGGAGACGAGGGCGGTGGTGGCGGCGGCGTCACGTAGGAAGCGACGGCGGTCGAGGTTGGGCATGCGGATCTGCTCCCCGTGGTCGGGTGATCGGTCGACAGGAGCCAATCAGCGCCACCGGGCTCCGGTCCAAGATCGAAGGCCGACGGCTCCGATACGCCGCCGCATATCGGGCCAGCTCAGGGCCGGCACGGAAAGGCTCGGGCGGCCCGGAAATCAGTTGCCGCGCAGCGCCTCGACGGCCGTGCGGGCCGCCTGTCCCATCGCCAGGTCCACGTCGATCCGGCGTGGGGTCAGCTCGTGGGCGCGGGCGAAGACGGCGATGGCGTACCGGCCGCCGTCGGGGTATTCGGCGACCCCGGCCTCCAGGTGCAGCCCGGGCAGGGTGCCGGTCTTTCCGGAGACTCGGACGCCGGGTGGGAACCCGGCGGCCAGCCGGGTCCAGAAGATCTGCCGGGCCATCCAGGTGCGGACCATCGCGCAGGCCGCCGCCGGCCCGGCCTCGTCCCGCCAGATCAGCGTGAGCAGCCGGGTAATCTCCCGGGCGGTGCTGGACGTGGTGTGCGCGGGGTCGAAGACCCGCATCGCGCGTACCCGTTCCGCCGACAGCGTGGGGAAGATCCGGGCGAACTCCGCCTCGGTCCGTGCGCCCACGTCGGCGAGCATCAACTCGACCAGCTCCCGAGGACCGCCGAGGACACGGGTGCGGGTCAACCCCAGCTCGGCGGCGAGCATCGGCAACAGGTCCGGACCGACCCGGCGCAGCAGCAGGTCGGCGGCCGTGTTGTCGGTCACCGACATGGCGAAGTACGCGAGGTCACGCAGCGACACCTCGGCGTCGTCGGTGCAGCCGGCCAGACCCCATCCGCCAAGCCGGTCGGCGGCGGTGACCAGGACCCGCTCGGTCGGGTCCAGCTGACCGGCCTCGACCTGCCGGGCGAACTCCAGCACCAGCAGGATCTTGAAGATCGAGGCGATGACCACCTGCTCGTCGGCCCGCGCTCCGACCTCCCGAGCGCCGCCGCCCGGCTCGTCAAGGGCCAGGTCGACGGCGTCCAGGTCGACGACGTGCATGCTGGCCGTCACCCCGGCGGCGGCGAAGATGGCCTCGATGCGCTCCCCCACGTCCACGTCAGCACGGTAACCAGTGGCGTCGTGCGGGCGCTGGCGTAGGGTCCGGCCGTGGATCTGCTCCGGCACCTGCGGCACTTCGTGGTGGTCGCACACGAGTTGCACTTCGGGCGGGCCGCGGAGCTGCTCGGGATGGCCCAGCCGCCACTGAGCCAGTCGATCCAACGACTGGAACGGGAGCTGACTGTCGAGTTGTTCGACAGGTCCCGCCGCCAGGTACGCCTCACCACCGCCGGTGAGCTGCTGCTCGGCGAGGCGGAGGAGTTGCTCGCCGGTGAGGGCCGGCTCCGCAACCTGATGGGCCAGATCCGCGCGGGTGAGCTCGGCGTACTCCGGGCCGGGGTGCCGCCGGAGACGCCCGCGGTGACGCTGCGGGCGTTGCTGGACGGGCTCACCACCCGGGCGCCCGGCCTGGATGTGGAGTTGCACGAGCTGACCACCGCCGAGCAGGTACGGATGCTCACCGAGCGGACCCTGGACGTGGGTTTGGTGCACCACCCCGTGACGGCGGACGGGCTGCGTTTCGGCGCCCCGGTCGACGTACCCCTGGGGGTGCTGCTTCCGCGCACCTCGCCGCTGGCCCGCGGCCGTGAGGTGACGCTCGCGTCGCTGGCCGACCTGGATCTGGTGGCCGCGCCCCGGGCCACCGCGCCCGGCTGGCACGACCACCTGCTGGTGTTGTGCCGCCAGCACGGTTGGCGCCCGAGCCGGGTGCGCCCGGCCCGCAACCCGGAATTCCTCTTCGGGCTGGTGCTGGCCGGAGGTGGGGTGGCCGTGGAGCCGGCGACGGTGGCGCGACGGGAACCCCGGATCGCCTGGCGGCCGATCGCCGACGCACCGCTGGCCAAGCGCACCTCGGCGGCCTGGCCGGACCGCTCGGCACACCCGGCGGCGTCGATGTTCGGGCAGCTCGCCGCCGAGGTGCTGGCCGCCGCCGAGCCTGCGCCGGCCGCGCCGGCCGAGACGTCGGTGCCGGCGGCCCGGCCCTGGCCGGTGCTGTTCGACACGACCGGGTGAACGGGTCGAACGTAGCGCTCGTCACCCAGGTTTGGCCGGTGCATCACCCGCAGCCTCGGGTATGGATGACAGGCAACGAAGATGACGCGAAGGAGCCGCAATGGCCAGCATGATTCCGGACATCAGCCTGAACGACGGCACCACCATCCCGCAGCTCGGCTTCGGGGTGTTCCAGATCGAGCCGAAGGACACCGTCGCGGCGGTGACGACGGCGTTCGAGGCGGGCTACCGGCACATCGACACCGCCCAGATGTACGGCAACGAGGCCGAGGTCGGCGAAGCGGTACGCGTCTCCGGCCTGGACCGGGGCACGGTCTACGTGACCAGCAAGCTGAGCAACGCCTTCCACCGCCCCGACGACGCCCGCAAGGCGTTCGACTCGACGCTCGCGGCGCTGAAGATGGACTACATCGACCTGTTCCTGATCCACTGGCCGCTGCCGACCCTGTACGACGGTGACTACGTCTCGACCTGGAAGGTGCTGGAGGAGTTGCAGCGCGACGGCCGCGCCCGTTCGATCGGCGTGTCGAACTTCCAGGTGTCGCACCTGCAGCGGCTGGCCGACGAGGCGAGCGTCGTGCCGGCGGTGAACCAGATCGAGGCGCACCCGTACTTCGGTAACGAGACCGTCCGCGCCTACGGCCGCGAGCACAACATCCTCACCGAGGCGTGGTCGCCCATCGCGCAGGGCAAGGTGCTGGACGACCCGACGGTGGTCGACATCGCCGAGCAGCTCGACCGGACCCCGGCGCAGGTGGTGCTCCGCTGGCACGTGCAGCGCGGCGACATCATCTTCCCGAAGTCGACCACCCCGAAGCGGATCGAGGAGAACACTCGGATCTTCGACTTCGAGCTGGACGACGCGGCGATGGAGCGGATCACCGAGCTGGACAAGGGCGAGGCCGGGCGGCAGGGCCCCGACCCGGACACCTTCGCGTACCTGCCGGCGTAACGCGGCGGCCGGCGGCGACGCCACTGAAAGGGGGGCCCGGTCGGGCCCCCCTTTTCGCCGCCTGAAAGGACCGCCCCCGGCGATGTCGCTCCGCCGTACCACCCTCGCTCTGCTGTCGTTGCTCCTGCTCGGCTCGGCGGCCTGCGCGCCGAGCCAGGCCGCCGAGACTCCCCGCTGGTCCGCGCCGTCGGTGTCGGCCTCGCCGACCCCGCCGAAGCCGCGGCCAGCGCCAACCTCCACGGCCGAGGTCCGCAGCCGGGTCACCGCAGCGATGCTGAACCTGGACGCGAAGTTCCACCCGGAGACCGCCCAGTACACCGACGAGAACACCGAGGCGTGGAAGCTGATCTCCCTGTGCAGGGCGAGCCTGCCGTCGGACATCAAACGCACCGCCTACCGGGAGCGGCTCTGGGACGGCGAGAGCGTGTGGATCCGGCAGTACGTGGTCGGCTACCTGAAGGTGCCCGGCCGCAAGCTCGCCGACGAGCTGCGGTCGGTCCTGTCGACGTGCAAGGAGTACGAGGTGCCCGACGACGGGCGCACGTCGACGATCGTGCGGCCGTCGCCCCCGCCGGTGCCGAACGGCCCCGACGTGATCACCTTCTGCGAGCGGCTGAAGGGGAAGGCGACCCGGCACCAGTGCACGCTGATCCTGGTGCGCGGCAACTTCGTCATGGAGGTGGACGCCTCGGCGAGCGACGGTGACCTGGCGGCCGGCACCGCGCTGATCGCGAAGATCGCGCCGCTCGCGGTGGCCGCCTTCGAAAAGGCCGTCTGAACGCTGCCGCGGGTCGGGCACCACCCGGGAGCGGCACAGCGTGCTCTACCGGCGGTCCGACCACGGGGACGGGCTGGTCGGCTGCCGGGCGGGTCAGGGCGCGACGCGCTCGGCGAGCCGGCGGAACACCGCCTGAGTCGGTGAGCCGGGCTCGGGGACGTAGACGATCATCCGCTGGTCGGTCTCCGGCACGTGCAGCACCCGGCACTCGAACTCCAACGACCCCAACTCCGGGTGCGGCACCCGCTTGACGATGGGGCGGCGCTCCTCGACATCGTGCTCCGCCCAGAGCCGCGCGAACCGGGGCGAGGTGCCGAGCAGCTCGGTGACCAGCTCGCGGATCGCCGGGTCGGTCGGGTAGCGGCCGTAGGCGGCTCGCAGGTCCGCCACTGTGCTGCGCACGAATCGAAGCACCTCGGCGTCGGTCCAGTGGCCGCTGGTCGCCGGCTGCCGAAACGTCCAGCGGATCATGTTGCGGTCCGCGTCCGGCACGGCCGCGAGATCCCCCACGAAGTACGTGGCCAGGTGGTTCCAGGCCAACACGTGGTACGCGGCGTCGACGAGGTACGCCGGAGCTTCGGTCATCGCGTCGAGCAGGTGCCGCAGGCCGGGGCTCACCTCCCGGCTCGGCCCGCCGGTCGGTGGCGGATGCTCCCCGGCGATCCGAAACAGGTACTCGCGCTCGTCCCGGCTGAGCAGCAGCGCCCGGGCCATCGCGGCGAGCACCTGCCGGGACGGGTGCGGCCCGCGGCCCTGCTCCAGCCGGATGTAGTAGTCGATCGACATGCCGGCGAGCTGGGCGACCTCCTGTCGACGCAGGCCGGGCGTGCGCCGGCGTACCCCGTCGGGGAGGCCGACCTCGGCGGGCCGCAACCGGGCGCGGCGGGTGCGCAGGAACGCCGCCAGTTCGTCACGCCGCAGGCCGCTGCTCGTCATGCCCCCAGCATGCCTCGGGCCGGGTCGACGAGGCTGGTACCGCTGATCCCAGCCTCGGCCCGTCTCTCCCCAGACGACATCCACCGGGACAGGCTCGACGGCATGACGAACACGACCGCCCTGATCACCGGGGCCAACAAGGGAATCGGTTTCGCCACCGCCCGACAGCTCGGCGGGCTCGGGATGACCGTGCTGATCGGCGCGCGGGACGCCGATCGGGGCCGGGCAGCGGAACGCGAGCTGCGCGACGGCGGCGCGGACGCCCGGTTCGTGCCACTCGACGTGACCGACGCCGAATCGGTGGCAGCCGCCGCGAAGCTGGTGGAGACGGAGTACGGCCGGTTGGACGTGCTGGTCAACAACGCCGGCATCTTCCTCGGCGACGGTACGCGGGGACTGCCCAGCGA
Organism: Micromonospora luteifusca; assembly: GCF_016907275.1. NCBI lineage: Bacteria > Bacillati > Actinomycetota > Actinomycetes > Micromonosporales > Micromonosporaceae > Micromonospora > Micromonospora luteifusca. The sequence continues at coordinate 4,298,990 of NZ_JAFBBP010000001.1, read as the reverse complement.
GACGACCATGGCGACGCTGCGCGGGGTGTTCGAGACGAACGTGTTCGGGGTGGTGACGGTGACCAACGCGCTGCTGCCGCTGCTGCGCCGGGCACCCGCGGCCCGGATCGTCAACGTCTCCAGCGAGGTCGGCTCGATCGCGGTGATGACCGACCCGGCCGGCGCGCTGTTCGAGTTGACCTCCGTGCCGTACCCGTCGTCGAAGGCAGCGCTGAACATGCTCACCGCGATGTACGCCAAGGAGTTGCGGGACACGCCGATCAAGGTGAACGCGGCGAACCCGGGCTACTGCGCCACCGATTTCAACGGCAACAGCGGCTTCCGCACCGCCGAGCAGGGCGCCGAAGTTAGCGTGCATCTGGCGACACTCCCCGCCGACGGGCCGAGCGGGTTGCTCTGGGGCTTCCAGATGGACACCGGCGGCGGGTACGGCGTGCTGCCCTGGTGAATGAGCGCTTGACCTCGAGTGCGCTCCAGCTTGCAGGGTGACAGGTGCGCCCACCGGTAGGGCGCACGAGAGGAGTTCCCATGCGGTACCGCACGATCGGCACCGACCCGGCGACCCGGCGCGAGGTCAGCGTGCTCAGCCTCGGCGCGATGCTCTTCGGCAGCGCCACCGACGAGGCCACCTCGTACGCGATCCTCGACCGGTACGTCGAGGCCGGCGGCACGTTCATCGACACGTCGGACAACTATGCGTTCTGGGTGGACGGCGGGCAGGGTGGGCAGAGTGAGGAGTTGCTCGGCCGGTGGCGGCGCAGCCGCGGTGTCGGCGCCGAGATCGTCATCGCCACCAAGCTGGGGGCCCGGCCACTGGCCCCGGGGACCAGCTACCTGGACAACGCCGAAGGCCTGTCCGTCAAGGTGATCCGCGAGTCCGCGGAGCGCAGCCGGGAACGGCTCGGTGTGGAGCGGCTGGACCTGCTCTACGCGCACATCGAGGACCGCACGGTGCCGCTGCAGGAGACCGTGGCGGGTTTCGCCGAGCTGGTCGGCGAGGGCACGGTGGGTCTGCTGGGCGCGAGCAACCACCGGGCCTGGCGGGTCGAGCGCGCTCGTGCGCTGGCCGCCGCCGCCGGCCTGCCGGGGTACGAGGTGCTCCAGTACCACCACAGCTACCTGGCCCGCCGGTCCGACATGGCCAACCAGCTGGATCCGGATGGCGACCCGGGCTCGGCCGGCCCCGATCTGCTCAGCTACCTGCGTGCCGAGCCGGAGTTGACCCTGGTGGCGTACTCACCGCTGCTGAAGGGGGCGCTCACCCGGGCGGACAAGCCGCTGGGCGCCGAGTACGACCTGCCGAGCGTGCCGCGCCGGCTGGCCGCGTTGCGGGAGGTGGCCGCGGAGACCGGTGCGACCGTCAACCAGGTGGTGCTCGCCTGGTTGCTGGGCGGCGAACTGCCGTCGATCCCGCTGGTGGGCGCCTCCTCGGTGGCACAACTGGAGGAGAGCCTGGCAGCGGTGGACCTGGAGTTGACCGCCGAGCAGCGGCACCGCCTCGACACCACCTGGTGACCTGCCAGCAGCCGCCCCGTCGACCTCAACCCTCGGTCGGCGGGGCGGTCAGGTCGAGCTGCCAGTCGTTGGCACGCATCATCTGACCCGGCGGGTATTCGAAACCCGTCTCGCCGAGCAGCGTGAAACCGGCCTTACGGCAGACCGCGTTCGACGCGGGATTGTCGACCGAGGGGTAGGCGTGGGCGTAGCGCCGGTCCCGCCGGGCGCGGGCCACGTCGACGACCGCACGCACCGCCGCGCTGGCCAGCCCATGTCCCCGGTACGCGGGCAGCACCGCCCAGCCCATCTCGTACACCGGTTGCTCGCGCCACTCGCGGGCCCAGTAGCCGACGCTGCCCGCCCGTGCGCCGTCTGGCAGCACCAGCGTGAACATGCAGCCCTGCCCAGCGTCGGCGAAGTGCACGTACCGGTCGTGCCGGGCAATCACCTGCGCATCGGTTTCCGGACCGCCGGTGTGCTTGCGCGTGTCCGGTGACTTGAGCTGCCGCAGCAGATCAAGGTCGTCCTCGTGCCACGGTTCGATGCGTACCTGAGCCATCCCACTCCCCTGTTCGTCGACCTCAGTCAAGCCGACCCCACCGACATCGCGCTCCCGAAACGCCCCCGCTAGATCGGATCTAGCGGGCTCCGGCCGCCATCTCGCGCCTGAAGGATGGGAGGGGGTGGCGATGACACCGTTGCGGATCGCCGTGATCATCGGCAGCACCCGGGAGGGGCGGGCCGGCGATCGGATCGCCCGCTGGTTCGTCGACCAGGCCACGTCGCACGACGACCTGGTGGTGACGGTCGTTGACCTGGGCGAGTACGACTTTCCGGCCAGTTACCCCGCCGAGCCGACCGCGCCCATCCGGGCGTTCGTCCGCGAGGTGGATCAGGCGGAGGCGTTCGTCGTGATCACCCCCGAGTACAACCACAGCTTCCCGGCACCCTTGAAACAGGCCATCGACTACGCGTATGACGAGTGGCAGGCCAAACCGGTCGGCTTCGTGTCGTACGGCTGCCGGTCCACCGGCCGGCACGCGGTCGACCACCTGCGCACGGTCTTCACCGCACTGCACGCGATGACCGTGCGCGACGTCGTCGGGATCGACCTGCTCGCGGGCGAGCCGACACCGCAGTGCACCGACGAGCTGCGCCGCGACGCCAGCGTCCTGCTCGACCAGCTCCGCTGGTGGGGCCTGGCCCTGCGCGGCGGCCGGGCGGCCCGGCCCTATGTCTCCTGACCCGTCGTCTCCTGACCCGTCGTCTCCTGAACACGTCCAACACGAGAGGTACGAATCATGAGTAGACGCACCACCGGCCTGGCCATCGAGGCCGAGGGGCTCACCCGCTCGTTCGGGGAGACCCAGGCGCTGGCCGGAATCGACCTACAGGTGCCCGCCGGCACCGTCTACGGTCTGCTCGGCCCGAACGGGGCGGGCAAGACCACCGCCGTCCGGGTGCTCGCGACGTTGCTGCGCCCCGACGGCGGCTCGGCACGGGTCTTCGGGCACGACGTGGTCACCGATGCCGACAAGGTCCGTTCGCGGGTCAGCCTCACCGGCCAGTACGCCTCCGTCGACGAGGACCTGACCGGCACGGAGAACCTGGTGCTCCTCGCCCGACTGCTCGGCCTGCGCAAGCCGGCCGCCCGGGAGCGCGCGGCGGCCCTGCTCGCCGCGTTCGGTCTGACCGAGGCGAGCGACCGCCAGGTGAAGAAGTATTCGGGTGGGATGCGGCGGCGCATCGACATCGCCGCCAGCATCCTCAACACACCCGATCTGCTCTTCCTCGACGAGCCGACGACCGGCCTCGACCCGCGTAGCCGTAACCAGGTATGGGAGATCATCCGGGCGGTGGTGTCGCACGGCACGACAGTGCTGCTGACGACGCAGTACCTCGACGAGGCCGACCAGCTCGCCGGACGGATCGCCGTCGTCGACCACGGCCGGGTGATCGCGGAGGGCACCCCGGGCGAGCTGAAGTCGTCAGTCGGCTCCGGCACCGTCCACCTGCGACTTCGCGATCCGGGGCAGCGGCCCGAGGCGGAGAAGGTTCTCCGAGAGGCGCTCGACGTGCCGGTGCAGCTCGCCGCCGACCCGGTGGCGTTGACCGCCCGGGTCGGCGAGGCCGGCACCGACCTCGACGCCAGCGCCCAGGCAGCTCGCGCGCTCGGCGACCTGGCCCGCGCCGGCATCCTCGTTGACGACTTCTCCCTCGGTCAGCCGAGCCTGGACGAGGTCTTCCTGGCGTTGACCGATCACCCCGCCGTGCCGGCCGACGAGCGCGACGACAAGCTGGAGGCAGCCCGATGAGCAACGCCACGACCACCACGACCGAACGGGCACCGTCCGTCTACGTCCCGTCCGCCGAGGCGCTGGCGACCGTGCTCGCGCCCAGTGCCCGACCGCCTCGACCGAGCGCGCTGGGCGCGTCGCTCACCTTCGGCTGGCGGGCCATGCTGAAGATCAAGCACGTACCGGAGCAGCTCTTCGACGTGACCGCGTTCCCGATCATCATGGTGCTGATGTTCACGTACCTGTTCGGCGGTGCCCTCGCCGGCAGCCCCCGTGAATACCTGCAGTTCTTCCTGCCCGGCATCATGGTGACCAGCGTCGTGATGATCACCATGTACACCGGTGTCGGCCTCAACACCGACATCGAGAAGGGTATCTTCGACCGGTTCCGGACGCTGCCCGTCTGGCGCCCGGCCGCCCTGGTCGGCATGATCTTCGGCGACGTGCTGCGCTACATCCTCGCCGCCCTGGTGATCCTGGGACTGGGGCTGGCGCTCGGGTTCCGGCCCGCTGGCGGGGTGCTCGGCGCTGCCACCGGGATCGGGCTGCTGGTGATCTTCTCGTTCGCGTTCTCCTGGGTGTGGACGTTCTTCGGGCTGATCCTGCGCAGCGAGAAGTCGGTGATGGGGGTCAGCATGATGGTGCTGTTCCCGCTGACGTTCCTGAGCAACGTCTTCGTCGAGCCGAGCACCATGCCCGGCTGGCTCCAGGCGTTCGTGAAGGTCAACCCGGTGACGCAGCTGGTCGCCTCGATCCGTGGTGCGATGAGCGGCGACTCGGACCCGTCGGCCACGATGTGGCTACTGCTCTGGAGCGCCGGCTTCGTGCTCGTCTTCGGCACCCTGACGATGTACCGGTACAACCGCCGCTGACCCTCCCGCCCCGCCCCCCGGGGTCAGAGACGCCAGGGGGGTGGGGTGGAGGGCTGGTAGCTGCAGGTGCTGCCGGTCGAGACGGACTCGCGTAGGTGGCCGGCGAGGGCCGGGTGCCGCCCGTCGAGCTTGCGCAGCGTGTCCCGGATCCGCGCGGTCACCGTCTTGCGGGCCCGCTCGGCCTCGTCGCCCAGGCGGCGGCTCCGACCGGCCAGCCCCGCGGCCGCACGTAGCTCGTCCAGCAACGCACCCCGCTCGGCGTCCAGCGCGGTTACCTTCCGGTCGTCGTCGCGGGCGGCGGCCCGGTCGATCTCCTCGTCGAGGCGGGCCAGGTGCCGCCGGTAGCGGGCCTTCGCCTCGTCGTCGAGGACCGGGTCGGCGCCCATCCGCCGGGCGGCGATCAGCTCCGGCCCGGCAGCCGGGTCGAGCAACTCCACGGCGGGCACGTCGCTGCCGGGGCGGCTCAGCAGCAGGTGCAGGTCGTGCAGACCCTTGGCGTCGGGCAGGTGCACCACGACACCGGCGTACGTGAGTTGCCAGACCGGCCCGTCGCGCCGAAACTCGTACCCCTCGCCAGCTGGCGCGACCGCCGTGGCCGGACCGGACGCGAAAGCCTGGCCCGGCCCGGCGTTGGCCCGCCCGACAGCCTGACCCGGCGCGACGGCCTGGCGTGCGGTGGCGGTCGGCTCGGCCGCGTCGATGGGGGCCGGTTCGGCGATCCGGTGCAGCACCTGCGTCATACCGAGAGCCGCCGCCTGCTGGACGGTCGTGGCACGCAGCGCGGCCAGTGTCGCGGCGTCGGCCGGGTGGCCCCGGCCGGCGAGGGCGTTCACGAGGCCGGCGCGGGCGATGAGCGACCAGGTACGGGCGCCCAGCCGGTCGGCGGACTCACGGGCGGCCGTGAAGCCGGCGATGGCGTCGTCCCAGCGTTGCTGGGCGGCGTCGACCAGTGCCAGCCAGTGGTCGACCGGGCCGCTGACGTCGCAGCCGAAGAGCGCCACCATCCACTCTCCCCGGTGAGGGACGAGTGCGGCCCGCGCGGCGTCGCAGAGCTGCGGGTCGGCGGACGCGGCGGCGGCCTGCGCGCGTAACCGTAGCCAGATCGGCGACACCGGACGCGGGTACCGAATGGCGGCGGCCTCGATGCCGGCGGTCAGCTGGACCGCCGTCTCGCCGTCGCCCCGCTCCGCGGCGGTGATCGCCCGGAGCAACTCCTGATAGGGGTAGTCGACCGGGGTCAGCTCGTCCAGCAGGGTGTCGGCATCGGCGAACCGACCCTGCAGCAGCAACCGGGACCAGCGCAAATGATGGCCCATGAATCCGAACTCGGCATGGCCCGGGTCGGAGAGGTCGCCGAGGACGGCGAACCGCTCGTCGGCCTCGGCGAAGTCACCCCGGAAAGCCGCGATGATCCCGCTGTCGATGGCCGCCGCCATGCCGTGCCGGGTGACGTCGCCGTGCCGGTCCGCGCTGACGAAGGTGGCGAACTCCTCGTTGAAGTGCGGGTCGCCCAACTCCAGTAGCGCCACCCAGCGCAGCGAGGTGGCCCACAGCTCGGTCTCCCGGTCTCCCGTGCGGCGGGCCACCTCCCGGATCTCGGCGGTCAGCGCGGCGCGGGCCGCCGCGGTGCCCAACCCCCAGGTGGTGTCGTGGCGGGCCCAGAGGCTGAACGTCAGCGCCTCGTCGTCCTGCCCTCGACGGGCGATCGTCTCGGTGGCGGTGATCAGGTCGGCGACCAGCGCGCCGACCGACGCGGCGGCGTCCGGTTCGCCGATCAGTTTCCGGTACGCGTCGCGCACCAGCTCCCCCGCGTCGATCGAGTGAGCGGTCTCCACCTGACGGGCGCGGTTCACGATCAGGGCGACGCGGGCCAGCAACACCGGGTCGTCGAGTGTGCGAGCCAACGCCCCGGCCTCAGCGAACAGTGCGACGGACTCCTCCCGGCCGGCGTGGTGATATTGCCCCTCGCCGAACTCAACGAGGATCCGCACGCGTTGCTCCGGGTCCTCGACGACCTCCAGCGCCCGACGGAAGTGCACCGACGCCTCGTCGGCGGCCAGCCGGACGAACGCGTCCCGCCCGGCGGCGACCAGCAGCGTGGCAACCCGCGCGCGGTCGAGTGCGGGGCCGGCGAGGTAGGCGTGGCGGGCGAGGTCGGCTGGGATCAGCTGATCGGTGAGCTCCCGCAGGTCGTCGACCGCCCGGACCACCGCGCCGTGCCGCGCCTGCCGCTCGTCGTGGGACAGCCCGTCGTAGAGGGTCTCCCGGACCAGGTCGTGGGCGAAGGCGAACCGGCCGCCGCCCCGGGCGACCACCAGCCGGGCGGTCACCGCACGGTCGAGCAGCCGGTCGACCTGCGCCACCGGGGCGGCGGCGCCGGCCGCCAGGACCTGGCGGTGGAACTCGCGGCCCAGCACGGCTGCGACGGTGAGCGCCTCGACCACGGCCGGCGGCAACTGGGCCAGGCGGCGGCGCACCGCTTCCCGTACGCCGGGTGCGATCGTGCCGGCCGCGTCGTCGGCGTGCCACAGCCGGGCGGTCTGCTCGATGAAGAACGGGTTGCCGCCGGTGCGACGGTGCACCTCGTCGACGAGGTCGGCGTCGGGTTCCCGCCCGGCGGTGCGTGCCATCAGCGCGGCCACCTCGTCGCGGGAGAGACCGGTGAGGGTGATCGTGGTGGCCTTCGCGACCAGCGGCATCAGCAAGGGGCGCAGCGGATGCTCGCCGGACTCGACCTCGGCGTCGCGGTAGGTGCCGACCAGCAGCAAACGCTCGAACCAGGTGTGCTGGGCGGCGAAGCTCAGCAACCGCAGTGAGGCTGGGTCGGCCCAGTGCAGGTCGTCGAGGACGACCACGACCGGCCGCTGTTGAGAGACCGCGACCAGCGCGGCGGTCACCGCGTCGTACAGCGCGAACGCCTCCTGGTCGGCGGTGTCCGTGTCGACGCCGGCCCAGCTGGTGAGTCGGTCAGCCTGCTGCTTACTGGTGTCGGTCTCGCCGAGCAGGGCCGCGAGGGCCGGCTCGGCGTCCGGCCGCGCCACCGCCCAGTCGTCGGCGGAGCGCCGCAGGCCGCGCAAAACCTGCACCCACGGCCAGTAGCCGGGGGCGCTGTCGGAATCCCAGCAGGCGGCGCCGAGCACCAGCGCGCCGCGTTGCCGGGCCTCCCGGGCTGCCGACGTGACGAGGGTCGTCTTGCCGATGCCCGGCTCGCCGGTGACCAGGACCAAACCGCCGTGGCTGGTGGTGGCGCGGTCGAGCTCAGTGCGCAGCAGACCTGCGGGGTGATCCCGCCCGATGATGGCGTCGCCGCGCCGCGCGTCCATGGTTTCCAGACGGTACTTGAACCGTCCGACACCGTGGGCGAATTGTTCGACGCCTGCACACGCATCGGACCTCAACGTTACCTAAGCTTCCCTATTAGGCTACAGTAGGGAGCGATGAAGGAAGAAATGTATTCAGTTGAGCAGGTCGCCGATCGGCTCGGGCTGCACGTGCGAACGGTGCGCGGCTACATCCGCTCCGGCCGGCTGCGGGCGGTGCGGATCGGCAAGCAGTATCGGATCGCCGCCAGCGATCTCGACGCGCTCACCGGCCAGGCCCCGGCCGCCGCCACCGTCGGTGGGCAGGCGGAGGTGTCGAGCATCGTGCAGATCGACGGCGTCGACCGGGCCGCCGCCGACCGACTCGGCACGCTCGTGCTCGCCAGCGCCAACACCAGCCACGACCAGGCCAACCCACTGCGGGTGCAGACGGTGCACGACGAGGAGCGCAACCGCATGAAGATCGTCATCCTGGGTGATCCCGCCTCCACGGCCGAGCTGCTGCACCTGCTCGACGCCGTCCTCAACGCCGACAACGGCCTGCTCGACCGGGAGGTCCACGATGCCTGACGAGATCCAGGAACGCGCCGGGGTGCAGGTGCTGGTCTGCGACCCGGCCGGCCCGACGGTTGCCACCGAGCAGGACGCGTTGGACCTGGTCGGCGCGGCGTTCCTCGGCGCCCAGGTGGTCGCCGTGCCGGCCAACCGGCTCGACGAACGCTTCTTCTCGCTGGGCACCCGCTTCGCGGGCGACGTGATGCAGAAGTTCGTCAACTACCGGCTGCGGCTGGCCGTCGTCGGTGACATCTCGGCGCAGCTCGCGGAGAGTTCGGCCCTGCGCGCCCTGGTGTACGAGTCGAACCAGGGCGGCCACATCTGGTTCGTGCCAGACCTCGACGCCCTCGACGCCCGCCTCCGCGCCGCGCAATAGCCACCTCACCGCTCGCGCACAACCGCCATCTCCACCGCATCCGGCTCCACACACCTGGCCTGAGCCTGCTCGGCTGCCCAGCGCAGATAGGCCAGCCACTCCTCGGATGACCACCCGTTGCGCCGACCGACGCCGGCCTCGGCAGGGAGTTGGCTGGCCACGACACGGTCGAGAATCAGGGGCTGCGGGCCGCCCAGGCCTCTCCGATAGCCGACGAAGTAGAGGACCTTCGTGAACAGGCCCGGCCCCAACCACGGCAGGCGAGCGTGGTCGGGGTCGCGGAAGCGCTGGTACGACCTGCGCAGCGCCTCCTCCCCGGGTGCTGACGTGGTCACCTCTTCCAACGCGGACGCCAGGCGCTTGCCGTCCGGATCGGCGTCAAGTGACCTGGTGGCGCGCCACGGGCCGTACCCGATAGGGCCGTAACCCCAGACCAGCACGGCCGTCAGCAGTTGTCGCGGGCTCACGGAACCGGCCCGGTACGCGTCGGCCACCGCGAAGACGTCGCGCCGCCAGATCTCGCCGCTCGGCGGGAGGGTGTCGGGCCAGGCATCCGGCGGCACCTCCGCCCGCCAGCGGCTGATGTTCACGGTGACCGGGGCCCGCTCACCCGGTAACACCACAACGTCGGTCATGGTCGCCTCCCCTCGAAACTCACGCTCCGTCCGGACGCTACGGCCGGGGCGGTCCCGCCAGCCGTCCGCTGACGCCATATCGCGGTATCGACCGCTCACCTGTCCCGGCGTGTCCGTGGCGTTGCTCGGTCGGCGAGTCGTCCGCATCAGCCCACGCAAATACAGGCAGGCTGTTCGGCATGGGGCCAGAAATCGTCATCGCGGTGGTGTCCGCGGCTGTGGCGCTGATCAGCGTGGCGGTGACCTACCGGACCGCTCTCGTCACCCACCGCCTGCAGGTCGAGGCGCGCAACCGCGAAAAGGTGGAAGTCGCGGAGGACCTGTTCCGTCGTTACCGGGTGCCACTGCTGGCGTCCGCTGACTCGCTGCAAGATCGGCTGCACAATGTGCTCAGCCGAAACTACCTACGCACGTACCTGCACTCCGGCGACAGCGAGAGCCAGCACTACGTCCGCCACAACACCGTGTATGTCCTCGCCGAGCACCTGGCCTGGCTGGAGGTGCTCCGCCGGGAACAGCGCTTCCTCGACCTTGATTCGGTGAAGAGCACCAAGGAGCTGTTCACCGCGATCCAGCGGATTCATCATCCCCTGGCTACCGACGGACTGCCCGGCCCGTTCCACGTGTTCAGGGGGCACCAGCGCGCCATCGGCGAGGTCATGCTGCACCGGGTCGAGTCGTCCGAGGGCCCGGTGACGGACGTGCTGGGATACGCGGCCTTCTGCCACCGCCTCGAAACCGACCCGGGGTTCGCATCCTGGTTCACCCGCCTCCTCGCGGAGGTGGACGACGTGGAAGCGCAAGGCCGACGAGGGAATGAGCGGTTGGTGCTCCTGCAGAACGCTCTCGTCGAACTCATCGAGCTGCTCGATCCCGAGGGCGGATGGCTCCCGCTGGAGCAGCGCGAGCGGCTACCAAGGACGGAACTGATTCTGCCCACCTCGCGAACGCCGAACGGCTGACGGTCCCCGATCGGCAGGGACGGGTGCACGGTCACAGGTGTGGCCGCCCAGCACAAGGCGGGACGGCCACACCCGATCAGCGTTACGCCGTGGCGCAGATGGCGTAGGCCGTGTCGGACCAGTTGCCGGCGAACGCGTCCTCCTCGTAGGCACCCGTGTCGACGGTGGTCGGGGCGGTCGCGGGGCCGCCGTTGGGGCGGAAGTCGTCCACGATGCCCTCACCGGTGACACCGTTCAGCTCGTAGCCGGCGCCGGTCATCACCTTCCCGACCGGGCAGCCTGCGAGGACGCTGCGGAAGTCGAGGGAGTTGCTGGCGCCCACGGTGGACGCCCGCACCAGGCCGGGCAGCGGGTTGGCGCAGATCGCGTACGCGGTCGCGGACCAGCTCAGGGCGGTGGCATCCGACTCGTAGGCACCGACGGTGACGGCGGTCGGCGCCGCGGCCACGCCGCCGTTGGGGCGGAAGTCGTCGACGACGCCCTCACCGGTGACGCCGTTGAGCTCGTAGCCCGTGCCGGTCAGGACCTTGCCGGCCGGGCAGGTCGCCGTGGCGGAGTGGAAGTCGGCCGAGTCGCTGACGCTGACCGCGGAGACCCGCACCAGGCCGGGCAGTGGGTTGGCGCAGATCGCGTACGCCGTCACCGACCAGTTGCCCGCGAACGCCTCCGTCTCGTAGGCACCCACCGTGACGGCCGTCGGCGGGGCGGCCGGGCCACCGTTGGGGCGCAGGTCATCGACGATGCCCTCACCGGTGACGCCGTTCAGCTCGTAGCCCGTGCCGGTGAGCACCTTGCCGACCGGGCACGTGGCGGTGGCGCTGTGGAAGTCGGCCGAGTTGCTGACGCTGGTCGCGGCGATCCGCACCAGGCCGGGGACCGCGGCGGACGCCGGGCTCGCCGGGGCGATCACCGCCCCCACCGCGACGAAACCGAGCACGAGTACGGACGCTCGGGCGCCGAACCGCCAGGCTTGTTTCTTGGTACGCATGGTGTTTCTCCCGTCTCAGGCCTGGCCGGCGGCTGAATTCGCGCCGATTCCAAGGGCCGTTCGTGATGACGGGTTCACGGTAGGTAGTCGCCTGACCAGGCATTATCTCCAAACCGACTACGTCGCGTAACGGACTGGGCCCATCGTCGGCGCCACTGGACTGACGGACGATGCATGGACATCGATGTCTGCGACTACCCTTCGCTCATGCGCGCTCGCCGTGTCTCCGCAGCCATCGCCCTCGCCGCGCTGGCGAGCCTGCTCGCCGTCAACGCCGCCCAGGCCGACGGCCCGGCGATCAGCACCCCGGGCACACCCACGGTGGTGGCCAACGAACCACATCAGCTCACGCTCAGCTGGACGCCCTCCACCTGGGTCGAGCCCGGAGCGGAGCAGCCGATCAACTACGAGGTGCAGGTGCCGCTTGGGCCGAACACGTACCGCTTCCTCGGCTCCACGACCGACACCACGATCACGCTGACCGACCTCGCACCCGGCACGGCGTACCGGATCGCCGTTGCCGCCCGCGCGCTCGGCGGCTACTCCGACACCTCGCCCACCACCACCGTGCGCACCGCGGCCGGCCGCGCGACGGTCAGCTACCTCAACCTGGACTGGTCCCCAACGAACAACCAGATCCAGCACCTCCTGAAGGTGACCAACACCGGCACCGGGCCGTTGGACCTGAGCACGGTGCGGGTGCGCTACCACCTGCGCTTCGAGGGCGCCAACACCTCGCTGGTGCCGAACTGCGACTGGGCCGCACTGGGTTGTGACCGGATCCGGCAGAGCGTGCAGTTCTTCATCCCGCCGGGCGCGCCCTCCGCGCTGACGACGCCAGCACCGCCGGGTTACCCGATCCCGGGAACGCCGGTCCCCGGCTGGGTCGAGCTGACCTTCACCCACGGCACGCTCACGCCGGGCCAGTCGACCGGGCCGATCCAGCTACGGCACCACCGGCACAGCTGGAGCGACATCGACGAACGCGACGACCCGAGCTGGCTCACCGCCACCGGCCAGTGGACCGAGAACGGGCGGATCACGCTGGACGTCGACGGGGTACGCGAGTTCGGCGACACGAACACCTGAGCGCCGCCTGCCTGGCCAGGCAGAGCGGATGAGATTCTCGACGCAGAGGGCTGAACCACGGGTACTCGAGACGGTCACACCCGCGAGCGCGCATGAGGGAGTTGGTCGATCAAGACTGCGTACGGGCACTGGCCTGGTTCGCCTTGCGCGCCTCGATCTCTTCCATTGTCGTGACCTGATACCGCCGTCGCCCGGATCGCGGCTCTTTCGCCGCGAAGAGCGCCTCGAACGGAGCCGCATGCTCCGCGCAGCGGTCGGTCTCCGCGGTCCGCCCCTCCGACACGACCCCGTATGTCTTGGCCTCACGCCGCCTGTCCTGGCACACGTCACACACAGTCAAGCTGACCTTCACAAAGGCTCCTGTTCACGTCGCCGACCCTGCGTTGCAGCCTACTGACGGTGGTTGACGCGATGATCATCCGGATGTTCACTCTTGGGAGGACTGTCGCAGGAGCTAGCGCGCCAGCCGTGAGGAAGGTCGAACTGATCCGATGCCCGCTACCAAGATCCAAAATGAGCAAGAGGTCATGCGGTGGTTCGAGGAGGGGCGGACCTACCAGTGGATGGTTGAGGAGTACCGCCGCAAGTACGGGGTCGAAACCGTACCGTCGCTGTGGGGGAACTTCCGCCGCCGCCGAGGACTCCAGCGGCGGACCATCCGCAACGACGACCTGATTCCGTGGCTCCTCAAGGACGAGCACCGTTGGCTCTTCCCCATCCAGATGCTTCGAGCCGAGGCACGCCGTCGCTCCGGCACACAGCTACGCGATGAGGAGAGGGACAAGCTGGACGCGTGGCTCAGGCGCCTCGCGCGAGAGAACGCCGTTTTGCACTACGACCCGGACACCGAGGAGGGCTGGTTCTACGTCCCGCGGCGGGAGGGCATCGACACGGACGTCATCCGCGTGCCCGAGCGGAAGACGACCACACGCCCAGCGGCAAGCTGAGACCGAACACCCGGCGCGACGCGCGATCTCCTCGATGCCGCTCGCCCCCGCGGCGATTGAGCTAAGGGCTCGCGCGGAATGGTTGGTGATCATGGGCGGCGGGTGGGGCGGGTGTCCCACCGGTAGAGGTCCACGCTCGCCTGATCAGGCTACGGACGGTGATGATCGTGTCGGCGAGGTCGAAGTAGGCGTCGATGACTGTCTCGGTTCGTTCGTAGCAGCGTTATAGCCGGTTGAACGCGTTGTGCCAGGCGTTGGTGCCTTCGACTGTCATCGTTGGCTTGCCTGGATGGGTGCCATGTCGCCCTTGTGGGCGATCTTGCCGGTCAACGATCGGCTACCCACGGTGCAGATCCATCCGATTCCCGAGCTGGGCGTGTGCATCTGCAAGGATTACCGCATGACCAGTGAGGAAGGTGGCCCCTGTAGCGAGTGTGGGCACGCACGCACCGCAGGTCGACCCCGGGCCGGACGGGCGCTTGGCGCACCCGCTGCGACTTCAATGCCTTCGACCTGAGCGCCGGCAGCGGGACTGGCCGGCTAGCGTGGATCACAGTGGTTACGGCCCGATTGAGTGTTGGACTGCTGACAGCACTGCATTGCCGTCGACGTGGCGTTGAGCTTGGCCGGGTCAGACTTGGCTGCCGGGGGTGACGAGGCCGGTTTCGTAGCCGAAGACTACGGCTTGGACGCGGTCGCGGAGGCCAAGTTTCTGCAGGATTCGGCTCACGTGCGTCTTGGTGGTCTGCTCGGCGATGAACAGCGAGGCGGCGATCTCGGCGTTCGACATGCCGAGTGCCATCAGGCGCAGCACTTCTCGCTCACGGTCGGTGATCCCGTTGAGCGCTGTGGCGCCGGCCGGCTGCCGTGGCCTGGCCTCGACGAAGTTCTCGATGAGTCGGCGGGTGATGCTGGGTGCCAGTAACGCCTCGCCGCCGGCGACTACGCGAACGGCCCGCAGCAGGTCATCGGGCTCGCTGTCCTTGAGCAGGAAGCCGCTGGCGCCGGCTCGCAGGGCGGCATAGATGTAGTCGTCCAGGTCGAACGTTGTCAGCATGAGCACCCGCGGCGTGTGCCCTTCGGTGCGTTCCGGCCCGAGCAGGGCAGTCGTTGCGGCCAGTCCGTCCAGCACCGGCATTCGGACGTCCATCAGGACGACATCAGGGCGAAGGCTGCGGCACCGTTCGATGCCGAGCCGGCCGTCCTCCGCCTCGCCGACGACCGTGATGTCGTCCTGCGACTCAAGGATCGCGCGGATGCCCACCCGGATCATCGACTGGTCGTCCACGATCAGCGTGCGGATCACTCGTGGCCTCCGGCCGGCAGCCGCGCCGCGATCCGGTAGCCACCTTCGTCGCGGGGGCCGATCTCCAAGGATCCTCCTACCAGCCGGACCCGCTCGCGCATCCCCGACAGTCCGTGACTGGCCCGGCCGGGCGCCTCCATAGGCTCGGCTGGCTGCGCCGCCGCGTCGTTCACGACGGACAGAACAAGATCAGCACCTTCAAGGCCAAGGTGTATCGCCGTGCGCGCGCCGGGTGCATGCCGAATGACATTGCTCAGCGACTCCTGGATGATCCGGTAGGCGGTCAGGGCAACACTCTCCGGGAGCACGGTCGCCCGTACGGCGTCGGTCACGTGCACCTCGACGGGCACACCCGCGCGCCCC
This sequence comes from Micromonospora luteifusca, assembly GCF_016907275.1. Classification (NCBI taxonomy): domain Bacteria; kingdom Bacillati; phylum Actinomycetota; class Actinomycetes; order Micromonosporales; family Micromonosporaceae; genus Micromonospora; species Micromonospora luteifusca. Next base: position 4,283,783 of record NZ_JAFBBP010000001.1, on the reverse strand, counting down.
GCCGACTCAACCAGTTCCGCCAGCCGGCCCAGGTCAGGCACCGGTGTCAGCTCGGCGTCCGCGCTCTCGTCGCGCAGCACCGCCAGCACGTGCCGCATCTCACGCATCGCCGACCGCGCGCCGGCGGCGATCCGCACGAACTCATCCTTCGTGTCTGGGTCCAGGGTCTTGATTCGGTACGACGCCGAGGTGGCCTGCATGTGGATCACGGACATGCTGTGCGCAACGACGTCGTGTAATTCGCGCGCGATGCGGGTGCGCTCCTCGGCGATCGCCCGCTGGCTGTGCTCGACCTCGACATCGTGCCGCGCGTCGGCGAGTTCCCGGCGGATCTCCCTCCAGCGGCGGGACATCAGCACGACACCGAGCACGATCGCGGACAACGACGGGTAGAGGATCATCATCGTCAGCCCGTCCGTGAGGGACCGGCCACGCGGATCGAACAGCACCACCAGTGTGAGCAGCAGCGTGCTCGCCCACCATGTCGTGAGCGCCGCCCGCCGGGTTTTATGGGCGGCGATCAGGCCGATGTGCGCGATCAAGGTGAACATGCCCGGCACCGTCAGCGGCCAGGTCGACTGCGAGTCGGGCGGAATGGCCACCGCGAACACAGCGACGGCCAGGAACTGAAGCTCGGTCGCCGCCCTCGGCCGGACCACGATCAGGATCAGAGCGGTGCTCTGCCCGATGCCCGCCACGAAGGCGACCAGCGGCGGCACGTCGAACTTCACGGCGCCCAGCGCCACGTTGAGGGGAAGCGCTGCAAGCGCGAGCAGGCCCGTGACCAGCCACCACAGCAGCCACGATAGCCCCGGCCGGCGGTGCCTGTGGTTCACACCCGCGGGCACCGGCGGGCCCTGCCGCTGGTCTGAACCCGAGCGCACCGTCACGCGGCGACCGTACCTAAATCAGCCATGCGCGGCATCCAACTGCAGAGGTATACGACCCCGTACCCGGGGGTGACCCGCAACGGCACCGCAGACCGACGCCCTAGCCGGTGCCCCGCACCCACGCTTCAACGCATGGACTTGATGACACTGGTCGGCCCGGTGATGACGTCGCCGCTGCTCTACCCGCTGCTGGCGGGCTTGAGCAGCCTGGACGGCGTGGTCCCGATGATCCCGTCCGAGGCGGCGGTCCTGGCGGCCGGCGTCTTCGCTCACACTGGCACGCCGAGCCTGTCGCTGGTCGTAGCGGCCACCGCCCTGGGCGTCTTCATCGGCGACCACCTCGCGTATGGCCTCAGCCGCAGCGTCTTCGGCCCCCGGCTGATCAACCGCTCACAGCACGTCAGCCAGACGGTCGCTGCGGCGGGCCAGCAACTCAATTCCCGTGCCGGCCTGCTGATCGTGACCTCCCGATTCCTGCCGGGCGGCCGCGTGACGATGAACGCCGCCTGCGGCACGGCCCGGTTACCGCTGTCGCGGTTCAGCCCAGCCTCGGCAATCGCGGCGCTGGCCTGGGCCGCATACACCGCAGGGCTGGGCTTCCTGGGCGGCGAAGCGTTCGTCGAGAACCCCCTGCTCGGCCTCGCCGTCGGCCTCGGCCTGTCGCTCGCGTTCGGGGGCGCCATCAAACTGACCCGCCGGCGGACCACCCGCCGCATGGCCCGACCGAGAGTTCGGCCGCTCCCATACGCCGCATGAAGAAGATGCGCAGCGAGCGGTCAACCCCGACCGCGGTCGAAGGGAGAACCAGGGCATTCCGAATACATCCGTCGTACTACCTCAGCAAACTCATCATTGACGAACTGCACACAGGGAGACTGAATGAAGCAAGTGCTTCAGGCACTGGTGACCGCGACAACAGCCTTGGCGGTGCTGGCGGCACCAACCGCGGCCACTGCCGCGCCAAAGGAAGCGGACCGCGTCGAATTGCAAAGACGATTGGACCAGGTCGTAGCCGCTGGCGCGGTAGGCGCGCTGGTGGAGGTGCGCGACGAGCATGGCGTGTGGCGAGGCACCAGCGGTGTCGCCGAACTGAACACGACTCGGGCAGTCCCGGTCCACAGCCGGTTCCGGGCGGGCAGCATCACGAAAACATTTACCGCTACCGTCGTCCTGCAGCTCGTTGCCGAGGGTCGGCTGCAACTCGACGACCCGGTCGAGGCGTGGCTACCCGGAGCCGTCCCAGACGGTCACCGCATCACCGTGCGCCACCTTCTCAACCACACCAGCGGACTGTACGACTACCTGCGCACACTGCCAATGCCACCTAGCCCGGAGTTCCTGAACAACCGGTGGCGGACCTGGACCCCAGACGAACTCGTTGCGCGGGCGGTGGCCAACCCCCCGACCTCCGAGCCGCCGGGTTCGACCTTCGCGTACTCAAACACCGGCTATCTGCTGCTCGGCCAAATCGTCGAACAGGTGACCGGCCGGTCGTACGGCGAAGAAATCGAGCGCCGTATCATCCGGCCGCTGCGGATGCACAGCACCTCACTGCCAGGGACCTCGCCCCGAATTCCCGGACCGCACCCGCGCGGCTACGTACCGATAACGCAGGACGGCGACCTCCTCGACTACACGCAGATGAATCCAACCGTCATGGGCGCCGGCGGCGAGATCATCTCCACCACGACGGACCTCAACCGGTTCTTCGCCGCACTGCTCAACGAGCACCTGCTGCCGCGTCACCTGCTCGACGAAATGACGACACCAGCTGTCCAGGGCAGGACCTACGGGCTCGGTCTAGCCTGGCGGGTCACCACCTGCGGGACCCGGATATACGGACACGACGGCGATGCCCTGACCTACCAGTCCTGGGCGTTCTCCACCCAGGACACACACCACCAGGTCACGGTCGCGCTCACCCCCGACTTCCGCAGCGACCTCGACGACGCCGTCAACACGCTCCTGGACAAGGCCTTCTGCGGCTGACCGGTCGACACCTCATAGCGGCGAAACCCCCGAGACAAAACCGCTGTCATCCCTGCCGGATATGTCACCCGCCGTCACCTGGCTTCATGATCGGCAGGAGTGGCCTAGCTAGTCGGGCGTCGCCAACCAGAAGTCAACGAAAGCGCTGACCGCGGCTGCGATCCTTGCCTACGGATGGCGGGCCCTGGACGAAGATCGGTAGGCATCGCCACTGGTCGACAACACCCAGAGCCCGCCATCCGCCTTGCGGCAAGGCAGTGTCGGCAGCCCAGCGAGGCGGGCGGCTGTGTGACAGCAACCGCGCCGGACGGGAGCGTCCAGCGGCAGCCGCGTAGGGATGGCCGCCAAGGGTCGCAATCGTCGCAATCGCGGGCCGAAACCGACGGGATGACCTGCACAGAGCTTGTAAGGGCTCGCGTGGGATGGGTGGTTAGGGGCGACGGGTGGGTCGGTTGTCCCACCGGTAGAGGGTCCATGTACGGCGTATGAGGCTGCGGACGGTGATGATCGCGTCGGCGAGGTCGAAGAACGCGTCGATGACCTTCTTGGTTCGTTCGTAGCAGCGTTGGAGCCGGTTGAACGCGTTGTGCCAGCTGTTGGTTCGTTCGACGTGCCACCGTTGGCTGGCTTGGATGGGTGCCTTGTCGCCCTTGTGGGCGATCTTGCCGGTCAGGCCGCGTTCGGCCAGCAGCGTGGGGGTGCCCGCGGAGTCGTATCCGGCGTCGAGGTGCACGGTGATGGTCTCGGGCAGTGGGCCCAGGTCGTCGAGCCGGTCGAGGGTGGGTGCCAGCAGCGGTGAGTCGTGGCGGTTCGCGCCGGCCAGGACCCGGCCGAGGGGTATGCCGTAGCCGTCGACCATCGTGGAGCGTTTCATTCCCTGTTTGCCCCGGTCGACCGGGGACCGTCCGGCGACCTCACCGCCGCCGGGGGCCTTGGTGATGCAGCCGTCCACCGCGATGTCGTCCAGAACCAGGCCGACGAGCCGGTCGTAGGCGTCCACCGGGATCTGTTTGAGTTGGGCGAAGACCCCGAGGCGGATCCACTCGTCACGACGGCCGCGGATCGTGGTGGCCGAGCAGGTGGCATCGGCGATCGCCTCATACGAGCAGCCGAACCGCAGTACCTGGACCAGCTTGTCGAACACGATCCGGTCATCGACCCGCCTGCGGTGACAGCCCAACGGATGCGCCGGTTGGTAGGTAGGCCGCTCGGGTAGCAGCGCGGCGAACTGGACCCACAACGGCTCGATCAGCCATGCTGGGATGGCAGGCACAGAACTTCCCTTGATCACGGAGCGTAAGCACCTTCATGATCACCAGTTCTGTGCCTGCATCCGTTCAGGCACGCCGATCAACCCCACCATTCCGCGCGACCTCTAAGCGTCGGTTGGGTGGCGCGGCTTTGGCACCTGCCGGTTGAAGCGCGGCTTCAGGGCTAGGACCAGGGCTTCCTTCGTACCCTCCGGATTGTCGGTCTCCTGCCAGCGGACCTCACACCGGCCCAGCCAGCCGGCGATGTCGGCGGCCGACGTCGTGTTGCCCGGCGTGTCGAGAAGCTGGCCAACCTGGTCGTGCAGCACCGACGACTCGCGGTTGCCGGTCAGGTGTTGTTGGAGGCGTTGCCGCAGACCCCGCCTGGTTCGGCCGACATAGATGACCACGCCGCCGTCGAGGACGACGTGCACTCCGGCTGCGCGGGGAGCGTCGGCGACTGTCTCCGTGGTGTATGGCTGGGGAGCAGTGAAGCCGGTCAGCAAGTCCTCGTGCGCGGTGTCGGGCATCCCCGGACGCTACCGGCGTGGGCCCTCATCCGTGGCCCCGCAATCCGTATTCGGGATGTCATCGAACGTGCGGCCAGTCCTCATGCCGAATCCTGGCCGCTCAGGTCTGCCAGGTATGCATGGAGCTCTTCATACGGTGGCTCTCGGCTTGGGTCGACTGCGGTAGGCGATCCATCAGCGGGTGAAGCCTTCGGGCAGGTGGATGCGTGCGGCGGGGATGCCGAGGGAGCGCAACCGCGGCCGGGCGGCGGCGAGCATTTCGGGTGGGCCGCAGAGGTAGATGTCCTGGCCGGGCTGGTGGTGTTGGAGCGCGATGGTCAGGGCATTGCCCTGCTCGGCCGGTTCGGCGCAGGGGTCGTCGGACAACGCCGGCACGATGGTCAGCCGTTCATGGGCACATTGCAGCTTGTCGAGGGCGATCGCATCGTAGAGGTCGGTGAAGGCGCGCGCACCGACGATCAGCGTCACCCGCCGACCGTCCGGTGCGGCGGCGACCTGCTCGACGAGGGCGCGCAGTGGCGCCAGGCCGGTACCGCCGGCGACGAGCAGCAGATTGCCGGTGCGCGCCGGATCGAGGCTCAGGCCCGTGTTGCCGGGTGGGCCGAGCCAGAGCAGCTCACCGGGGCGTACCTCATGGACCAGGCGGTGGGAGACGGTCCCGGCGGGTACGGCGCGGACGTGCAGCTCGACGGTGCCGTCGGGGCGTGGGGCGTTGGCCGGTGAGAGCCAGCGCCAGTGCCCCGGCAGGCGCGGTGTGCAGACCGGAACCGCCTGGCCTGGCTGGAAGGGCAGTCGCCGCCAGGGACGTACCGTCAGGATGGCGATGTCGGGCGACGGCCGTTCGTAGCCGATCACCTGGACGTGCCACCAGGCCGGGCCGTCGCCGACCTGGGCGACGGCGCGACGGACGGCGCGCGTGGCGCGGCACAGGAGGCGCTCCCCGGCCGTCGCCCACAGTGGATGCGGTGCATGGCGGGCCACCGTGGCGAGCAGCGCGTCGCCGATGGTGGTGGAGTATGGGAGCAGGTCGAAGTGACGGTACGCGCGGCCGAGCACCAGGAGCAGCGCCGCCTGGCTCGCCGGGTCATCCTCGCCGACCATGAGTTGGCCCAGCGCAGTGAAGAACAGCGGCGCGTCGCGATGCGGGAGCAGCCCAGGTCGACGATCTTCGAGCGTGCACCAGAAGTCGCCTGCGGCCCGCACGTCGACCGACGCCCAGGCGGTGGCCAGGTTCACGCGAGCCGGACGGTCGTCGTCGATCAGGGTGGACATGCCGGCTCCAAGGCGTTGACGGATCGATTGGCACCGGGGCGGGCGGGACGGAGCTGCGCCGTTGAGGGCCGGCGCAGCCCCGGGGCCGAGCGCCCGCCCCGGGCCATGCGACGACTGTCGCCACTGACCAGGTGAAACGGCATGTCATGGTGATCATCGGTGGCATACGTGATCGGTATGCGCTCGACTCGGCATCGGTCGCGTCGGGCAGACTGCGGGCATGACGGAACGCCCGGTGCTGTATCTGGTCGTCTGCGCCGCCGGTCCGGCGGAACACATCGACGAACTGGTCGAACTGCTGCTCGCCGACGGGTGGCAGGTGTGCCTGATCGTCAGCCCGACCGCCGCGCCATGGCTCGACCGGGCGGCGTTGCAAAACAAGACCGGCTATCTCGTACGCGTCGAATGGCGCATGCCCGGCGACCCGGAACCGCATCCGCCTGCTGATGTGGTGGTGGCCGCGCCGGTCACGTTCAACACGGTGACGAAATGGGCGTTGGGCATCAACGACACGTTGGCGCTCGGCGTTCTCAACGAGTCGCTGGGCGCGGGCCTACCGATCTTTGCCTTCCCGCACACCAAGACAGAGCTGGCCGCGCATCCGGCGTACGCGGGTCACCTGGCGGTTCTGCGGGCGGCCGGCGTTGTCGTCGCTGAAGGGAACCCGCTCAACCTTATGCATGGGCCGGATCGTTGGGGCGTGGTCATCGAGGCGCTGCGCTCGGCTCGCCGCTCTTGAGGGAGATCGTGGCCGCCGTTGTCGAGCTGCTCGATTGGCGTGGGTGAACCCGCCAGCAGCACCGATCAGCGTGTGAGCGTCGTCGATATACGCGCCACGTATACCGCACTGCCAAGAAGCCGGTTCAATAGATAGGCTCAATGAGGCGAGACGGACGGAGCCACCTGCGCATGCGAGGTTCCCGGTGACACACGCGCACTGCCCCCGGTGCGGCGGACGGCTGGCCCGGGACAACGACAGCGGACGGTGTACGCCGTGCCAGGCCGCCGAGCGGGACCGGTTGAGCCGTCCCCCGGTCGTGCCTGCGAGCTTTTGGGATCACGAGCCGGTGCGGCGGGCCCTCGCCGAGCGGCATCTGGGGCGGGTGATCCGGGCCTACCGATGCCATCCCTACCACGGGAGGGTCGCGTTGCCGCAGACCGTGGTGGCGGGGTGGCTGGGGATCACGCAAGCGCAACTCAGTCGGGTGGAGAACGGCCCGCCGCTGGTGCATCTGGATCGGTTGGCGCACTGGGCAGGGCTACTCGGGATACCAGCAGCGTGCCTCTGGTTCGCCCTCCCAGGTCGACCCCGACGCGCGGGCGAGGCGATCGACGTCAACCGCGCCGCGGCCGACCAGCTCGACGGTGGCCCGGATGAGGGTAGGCGAACGCTTTTGGCTGGTATCGCCGCTGTCGCTACGGGTGCGGGCCTGCTCGGTGGCAGCGGGATTGTCCAACCTCGGCGTATCGGCACAACGGATGTCGCCCGACTAAACGCAGTCCTGGAGCTGTACCGGTCGGTGGACCGCGAAAGCGGGGGTGGTCTGCTCTATCGGGAGGTGGCCCGGTTCGCCGAGTCGGTGTACCGGATGCTTGATTGGTCGCACCCAGTTGGGCTCACTCCGCCCCTGATTGAAGCGGTGGCGACAGCTCGGCAACTGGCTGGCTGGACCGCGCTCGATGCGGGTAGGCATGCCGACGCGCAACGGCACTTCGTCGCCGGGGAGCGAGCGGTGCTGACTGCTGGAAACGTCCTGCTGGTCGCGATGATGCGATACGCACAGGCCAAGCAGCTTCAACACCTACGGCACAACCGGGATGCCCTAGCGACAATGCAACTCACTCATGCACAACTCGGGTCGCACGCCACGCCAGCGTTAAAGGCCCTGCTCTGGGGCGCGGAGGCAGCTTCAATCGCGGCACTCGGCGACTACCAGACTGCCGTGAAAACACTCGGCAAGGCGAGCGACCAGTTCCAGCGCATCGACAAAGACCGTGAGCCTGCCTGGATGGACTTCTACGACCGCGGTGAGCTCTTCGCTCAGTACGGTCGCGTGTACCGGGACATGGCACGGCGGGAAAGCAAGCACGCGTCCGAGGCAGTGCGCTGGGGCAAGGAATCCATCGCTGCGTTCGGCCCGGCGAACGTGCGCAGCACCGTGCTTAACGAGGTCGGGCTGTGCAGCGCGCTGTTTCTCGCCGATGAGCCCGAGCAGGCGCTCGCCGTAGGTGCCCGCGTGCTTGAGAAGTCGCAGGCGATGAGTTCCAAGCGTGTGATCGACCGTATCGTCAATCTGCGTCGTGATGTCGCTCGACATCGGAAGCTTCCCGAGGTGGTCGCGTTCGAGCGCACCCTCGCCGCTCGGGCTGCGATGGCCGCATGAGTAGCCCTGTGTCTAGCGGCGGAGGCGAGGACGGCCTGCAGAGCTCGGTGGCGGGCGGGGTCGTAGGCGACGCCGTCTTGCCAGCAGCGCCAGATCACGTGCAGCCAGGCGCGGGCGAGGATTCGGGTCGCGTGGGGGTGGTCGTGGCCGCGGGCCCGGGCCCGCCGGTAGAGGTCGGCGGCCCAGGGGTTGGCGTGGTGGGAGTCGCCGGCGAAGTCGATGACCGCTCCACGGAGTTGTTTGTCGACGGCCCAGCGAAAGCCGACGACTTTCACCTTCCCGGACTGCCTCGTCGAGGGCGCAGCCCCGGCCAGGCAGGTGAGTGCCTCCGGCGTCGGGAAGCGGCCGCGGGCGTCACCGATCTCAGCCAGAAGCCGGGCCGCTCGCACGATCCCTGCCCGGGGCAGGGACGTGAACACTGCCGCATCGGGATGCTGCAGCAACTGGATCTCAATCTGCTCCTCCAGCGCGCTGATCTGCTCCCGCAGGGCAGTAAGCCCAGCCACCAACGCAGCGGTGACGTGCGCCCGGGCGGTGGCTTCAGCACCGGTGGTCCCGCGGGTAGCGGCGAGCAGATGGGCGTGCAGCAGTCCGGCTCGTGCCGGGTTGGGGTAGGAGACGCTGCGCAGCCAGTTCTGCAGTCTGCGTGGCGACAGCCAGTCGACCTGTTCCTGAGTCGCGAACCGGGTGAGAAAACTCAGGGTGATGGCGGAGTCGATGTCGCGGAACAGCCCGATCACGCCCGGCAGAACGTGTTCGAGGTGGGCGCGGAGTTGGATGGCCATCGCGACACGGGCGGCGATGAGGTCCTTGCGGGCGCGGACGGTCATCCGCAACGTGAGTGTCGCGGGAGAGTCGACGGTGAGGGGAGGCAGGCGATGGTGGTCGGTGCGGACGGTGTCAGCCAGGACGTAGGCATCGAAGCGGTCGTCCTTGTTGCCGGCTGCGCCGTAGCGGCGGCGCAGGTGCTTGATCTGATTCGGGGCGATCACGAAGACCGTGAGTCCCGCCTCGAGGAGGGCCTCGACGATAGGCCCGTCGGGGCGTTCGATGCCGACCTCGACCACACCGGTCTGCTGCAGGCATCGCAGCAGCTTCCGCAGCCCCGCAGCGGTGTGCTCGACGATCATCCGTTGAACCTCGACACCGTCGGGGTTAACGATCGCGACGGCGTGCTCGGCGCTGGCCCAGTCGACGCCCGCAGTTGGTCGACGCATCGAGGGATGGTGTTCGACACTCATGGTGTCCTCCTTGCTGTTGCAGCAGCAGGTGGGCACCTGGTGGTCTCAGGACACGGAAGCCGGTCGCTCACTGATCGGCGCTCGACGGCGCGCAGCCCTGTCGCCAGTCATACGTGTCCTGGGACCACCGGGCCCCGCGGAACTCATGCCGGACCTCTCACGGTCGAGCGGACGAGGCGGTGGCCCGGTGGGGGCCAGGTGCGCCGACGACCCGAGATCGCCGGCACCAGACACGGTGCCCGACGAGACCGCCGACAGGAAGAGTCTGCGCAGTGAGCGGGCGGTTCACCGAGGAGACGATGACGGCGGCCTTGCGGGACATCGCCGCCGTCATCGACGTCTCCCCCGAGGGCGCGCAGTTGCTGCAGTTGACCAACAACGCCGTCTTCGCACTGCCTCGTCCCGGAATCGTCATCCGGATCGCGCGCACCCATCAGCTTCTGGGCCGGGTAACCAAGGTCGTTCAGCTCGGGCGCTGGTTCGCAGAAGTCGACGCACCAACGATCCGGCTGGCACCCAATGTCGAGCAGCCGGTCCAAGTCCGCGACCTGGCCGCGTCCGTGTGGACCTACGTCCCACCACATCCATCTGCTCCAACGGTGGAAGACCTCGGTTTGGTGCTGCGCGATTTCCACGACCTCGACATGCCCCCGTTCGGACTTCCGACCTGGGATCCGATCGGCGACGCACGACGACGCCTGATCGACGCCGACGGCCTCGATGCAGATGATCGCGATTTCCTCGTGAGATGGTGCGACCGTCTGGAGCCGCAGGTCATCGCGTTGAACCAGCGGGCGCAGGCGCGGCTCGTCCACGGGGACGCCCATGTCGGCAATCTGCTACGGGATTGGTCGGGCCGGACGGTCATGTGTGACTTTGACGCCATGTGCGTCGGACCCTGGCAGATTGACTTAGCAGCGATAGCCGTGGGCGCAACCCGATTCGGAAACAGGGAGGCGCAGAGCGCGATGGCTAGCGCCTATGGCTACGAAGTCACCTCAGACCCGGCGTGGCCCCTCTTACGAGAGACTCGCGAGCTGAAAATGATTGCCGCCGCCGCGCCGTTCCTCGCAGCTTCGACGAACGCTGCCACTGAGTTCGCCGTCCGTCTCCGTTCCGTGCGTGAATATGACCAAGCTGCACGGTGGAGCCCGTTCGCCGCGCTGCCAAGACCTCGTGGGACGCCCGAAAACCTGCCGCTGCCCAGGCTCAAGGCGCCTTAATGCCTAGGAACCTCTCGACGAGGCGGTCGATGTCACCCTGACCCGGCCAGTCATCAAGGTCAACCTGGGCGCCAATCAGGGTCAACCGTTCGAATGATGGATACCTAATGTTCTTAAGATCGGCGACATTCACCTGGGTATGGCCGCTAAACCTACGAAAATATGATTCGAGAATGCTCGAATTAATCCAAACTGAGAGCCCAGCGGCTAAGCTGCCCTGCAGGCCAGCACCACTACTGTGAAAGACATTGAGATGATTCTCGAAGCCCACAACGGCCCCCGGAATATCCCCAGACTGAAACACCGATGCCATAAGGCGGCGTCGCGCCTCCTTCGGCGAGAACCTTTTGACTAGCACATAGCACTCAGCCGGCATAAGCAACTTGGCCGTGGTAGGGCCAGAAACAATTTGTTGCGGCTTCCTTGTTCCCTGCATGGGCCAGACAACTCGACCGCCCTGTAGATTGCCAGGATAAATAAGGGCCTCAGCGTCTCCGTCAAATTCAAAGCGGAGTGCATCCCGCACCCTGAAATCGACTACCCGGCCCGTGGAAACCGACACCCCCAGGTCGGAGAGCCTGCAAGGCAGACCATCGATAACAGTAGCCGCGCGATCACTCAGCCCGCTCACGGGGACATGAACGAAAAGTTCAGGATCACCTTGCCGTATAACTTCAGAGTAATAGACAATCCGCTCCCGAACCGGCCCGTCTACACCTCCCGAAACAGATATTGAAACCTTCTCCGGCCGGCTCCCCTTAATTGCCGAAAGGATGACATTCTCCTGAAGGACAGCAAGGTCTGCAAACAACGACTGCCTGTCGTCAAAAACACTGATACGCTCCAAGCCCATCGACCGCGTAAATTTCCTGCGAAAGTCGCGATAATGTGTGCCGTTGGCAAAGCTTCTAGGAGTAATAGAGAGAAGCTGCCCCCCGTCTGCGAGCATCGAAGAGCCAAGCATCATGAATGCCGCATAAAGGTTAGGGACATCAATATCGAACCGCCGTAGTTGCTCACGGACAGGGGAGAGCGCCGAAATTCTTCGATAAGGGGGATTTTGGATAACTAAGTCGTAAGAACGATCCTCTGAGGCGAGTTCTTCCTCCTGCTGCGCCTGACAGCAGGCCCAGTCAACAAAATCGGCCTCCACCAGAGTGAACGTGATGTCCACTCCAAACCGCCGAGCTACATCTACGCAGTCTTCTACTGTCCCTCGCAGGGGCGCATGCAGATACGGAGCAATCTCTACTGCAGTGAGCGCAACAGATACGTCGACCTTTTCCTGCAAAACGCGACCAACTATTGCCGCTATCAGAGAACCGCTACCAGCACCCGGATCTAGGATCCGAAATTTGCCCTGGTCGGGAATTTTCGCCTGCGCAGCCATATGCTCTGCCACAATACGAGGCGTGAAGAATTGGGCTAACTCCCGTTGCTGATCGTCGTCCACGTCAGCCATCGTCTTCCGCCGCCGGTACTCTGCCCTGGTCTTGAGCGCATCGATCGCCGAGTCAAGATCATCGTCGCGGGGGAGCACGGAGACAGGATACCTTGACCTACTCCGCCACGGTACACCCCACACCCGTCTCGCCGCCTGAAGCAAGCCTCCTCGAGAATCAAGCTTAAACCACGCCAAGTTTACGGCTGGGACGGCTTGTCTAACTCGGCGCGAGGCCTAGGAATATTACCTTCGATCATGCAGGCAGGTCGCTCAATATGCGCTACGACGAAAGCCCTATGCCCTTCGATCGGAGGATCGTAGGCTAGACCAGCCGACGTGTGGGTGACCGTTATTGTGCCGGCGCAACATCTTCCCTTCTTCCGTCCCGACGCGGACTTTGCCGCCAAATGTTGACTTGGCACGGGTATTTCGTTTTGATGGCAGTGGGTAGAAAGCTGCGTGCATGCAATGTGAGCATTGGGTGCCCCTTCCCGCACCCCTCGCAATATCTCTAGGTTAGGATTCGCCGGGCGGTGTCCACTTCTGATCGAGAACACAACCATCTTAGGTTGTACGCGCTGAACAAGCTCCTTCGCGAATTCGTGAACTCCCGAAGAGTGCCCGGGAAGACCACCGTGATGAGGGAAGACCAAGACCGGAGCCGCAAGCTCTTGGCCACAATCAAGCATGTGCTTGAACCCGATCGCATCGATGTCGGCGGCCAGCAGGACAGCTGGCATTTCTGCCAGATGTACCCGTATCACAATCGAGAGTGTATTCGTCTCCAGAACACCAAGACTCGTCTTGCGCGAAGTTGGCCCCATGCCTGCCATGAGAATGCTTGGATGACGCACTTCCAATCGGGCGCGACCACACGTAAGTTCCTGGCCTATCTCGGTGTGGAGCATCTGGTGCCCCCGCAGACCTCCTCGCCTCACTCTCGTGTGCACTGCGCGCAGCAACCGCTCCCAGATCTTTGTCTGCTTTTCGCTGTCAGGATTGAACCAAACGGTTCCCACCGTACGAGAGTCATCAAGTATTAGGCTCGGACCACCGCCTGCGTGGTCGCTGTCCGAGTGAGAAATAATAAGGTGCTCAATGTGAGAACAATGCGTTCTTTCAAGCTCCGTCAGCACCATGTCACCGGGCGCAGCGTCAATTACCGCGCAGTTGCTCCCATCACGAACGACGGCAGCATTGCCGTGCCCCACGTCCAAGACGGTGACGTCCAGATCACTATCTACTGACGTTATGTCTGTTACCGAGAAACCCATGCTAGAGCCAACCTTCCGGTAAGTCGGGGGCGACGATAATGTCTTCGTAAAACAAGTCCGAAGCTTCCTTGGCATGGCAATTTACTCTGGCTTCGAGCCACTTACCCGGAAGGGTCTCGGGTGCCAGCCTCGTCGCCTCCACAATAGGCTGCAGTGGCATCCATACTGAAGTGTCGATCTTCCACCCGACAACTACCACCCGCGCTGACGGGTACTCCCCACTGGGCAGAACGTCAAGGATTTCGATCGGAGTCGCGAAGGCACGTCGCTCACGTGCAACCGCGCCAGACAATTCAGCCAAGGTGTAATCAAGCGCATCGACAATTACATCAGAGAAATCGCTTTTATCTACAACTGCAGGAATGCCCGCGCGCCACGTCCGTATAGCCGCCGTCTGATCAGTGTTCACGTGACTGCTAATTAGAACAGCGGGTTTGGGATTATCCGCTCTGTTCGACTTGCTCACAACTTCTGCGCCATTGAATTTGACCGTGCTACGACCGCTAAGAATATAATCACAAACAAGGGCATCATACCGCCCAGCGATGCTCGCCAGGAAAGCGTCAGCATCCTGTAGCGGATTAAAGTCGCTCAGTATTGCGGTTTCGTACCCGGCATCCTGGAGGGGATGCGTTACGCTCTTAGCGTCTCGGAGGTCATCGTCTATCACAAGAATTCTGGATCCTTCGGGCAACGTAGCCACACTCATCAGGAGACCCTCTTTTCATGCGGAGCTTCGCCCTCGGCTGGCTTCGTCGGCAACCAGACCATAATTCTCGCGCCCCCTAGCTCCCCGCGCCTCCTTGCCTCGTTGCGTCCCTTCAAATCTGCAACGATATCTCTGACGATAGTGAGACCCAGTCCTGTTCCGTTATCCCTCGTAGTTTTGCCGGGAAGCCAGATAGCCTTCAGAGATATCCCGTCGATCCCCGGACCAGAGTCGTCTACGGTTAAGACGATTTGATTGGCAGCATTCTCATATACGAGGCGAGTTCGTATTCGGATGAGCCGCTCCCTATCGGCCGCGTCCATACGTGTAAAAGCGTGGGCCGCATTCGCAAGAAGATTTGAGAGGATCGACTCGATATCGGCAATTGTGGTACGCACTTTCGCCTGCGGCGCGCCCAAATCCAGGTCGACTTTGATTGATCGTTCGTCTAGGTACCTTGAAAAAAGTGCGACCATCGCGCTGCAAGCAACATCCACAGAGATTTCAGCAATTTCTCGCTTCTTCTTTTCAAGTAAACTCAATGGAAGCTTTGCGAACGTCTCCAGAGTTCGCGCACTCTCAATAGCTATTTCGACGGGTTCGTCAAACTGTTGCTCATAGACGTTGGGCGGGACACGCTTCTTCACGCGTCTACTCACGGTCTTAACTTCGTTAATGATTCTCGCGGCAGGCCGCAGCGCCTCATGCGCGAAAACCGCCGTGCTCGTCCCTACGGTTGCTAGAGATCGGTAAAGGAGTAGATCTTCACGCAGGGCATCTATCTCTTCCCTCTGTGTGGCGAAGACGGCCGCAGCTTCGGTCGTGAACGACTCGATCAGCGCTGGACTTGAAACCTCAATCAAAGGCGGGGTATCTGGATCCCCTGGACTAATTGCGTCTATTAGATTCTGGAAGCGTGACTCAGCCTCCTCAACGCGGTCCCGCGCCTTCGCCGCAGCACCTACGCGCCGCTGTTCGCGCTGTACCAGTCGCTGCTCGGCAACCCATTCCAGGGCACGCTTTGCAAATTCCTGCAGGTCGAGGAATGCGATAGTGTCGACGAAGCCACCCCGATCCGTCTTAGGTCTCAAAAGGTTATCCGGATCGGCAACCTGTATCAGCCCGACGGAGGTGTTAGTCGAGGGTCTTACCTCTGGCGACGAGGACCGGCGAAGGTTAATTCCCAACCAGTCGTTGCCGGCGTCACCGTAGGGCTGTACCCGCAATCTCCGGTGGTATAGGTGGACGCCTCCGACCACACGTAACCAGCGCTTAATTTCCTCAGTGTTTTGCTGGACGTTGCGGAGTTTCTTCGAAGCTCCTGGGTTAAGGTTGAACATCCACATTTCGAAGGTCGCCGGGGGCGCGAAGAATCGCTCGGGAACGTCGTTTTTTTTACGCCCAGTGCGCGACTTAGCTACGTCGTTGTGATCCCCCGTATATTCTGCTTCATCTCGCCAGTTATATAGAGTTGCGGCAGCACGTCCCTCACTATCGAGCGTGGCGACCAATCTAAACTCGAACTGCGACACAGGAGGCTTATCCATGAGTTTTGCGATAGTTCCGAACTCTGGAGCATCGCATTGCACACGAAAATCTGATTTCTCCGCAAAGGGTCCAGTAAGGAGAAGCAAGGCCCGGGCGAGCCTTTCCGCGTCTTTGCTGCTCATCGCGTCGCGAAGACCATTTATCGTGACGGTAGTGCCCTTCGCCAGGCTACTCGGTCGGCTATCCACGACAAGCGGGACATCTTCAACAGCCTCGGCTGAATCTATGCGGTCCCAATCAATGGAAAGTATTTGCTCACGACCAGGCTGAGCCGAAGATCGAGTGGAGACCGTGACCCTAGTTCCGAGACGGAGAGCCGCGAGTCGACCCAGCCCTTTCTCGCCCACTCGACGTCGTTTACCAGCCGTATGAGTGGACATCGATTTGCTCGATTTCCCGATTAAGAGGAACCCCTGCGCGAGTTGCTCTGCCGTCATCCCATCGCCGTTGTCTTCCACAACGAGGGTTCCGCCTGGACTCGAAGCATCCTTCAAGCGAATATGGCAATTAGTAGCGTCAGCATCGTATGCGTTCCGGACCAGCTCCATGATGCCAATGTCGGCATGCGGTACTAGTTCTTCGCCTAGACGAGCCAGAATTTCCGGCGCGAACCGAAGCCGATGATCCATCCGGCTGGGCCTCTCTCGAAGTTGCATGGGATGTCGCTATTATCCGGCCAATCGCGTTGATTGCGCACCTTCATCGCTACGCTTGGGCTTATGGTTCGGCAAGCCAAACTGGGACAATTATTCGAGCGCGGCTGGTCGGCCTCGTCATCGGGCGCGATGGTCCACAGCAACGAGCTGGGGCAGCGGTGGTCAGCACCATCACCGGCTGTGTCCGAACCGCGGGTCGGCCACCATAATGACGATCACGCTCGCCGCTTCGACAGTGGGCACCCCGAAGCCAGCCAGCATCGCTTCGCACCTCTACACAAGGCATGTTTGGGAGATTACCGGCAGGAGTCCAGTCAGCGGGAGCCCTTGTGATCACCCGATCAGCCCGGGCGAGCCGCCTCATTTCATTGTCAATTGGCGACGAGGTCAATGTTTTGTCCACGCTGCATCGCAGTAGAGATGCGGCCTGGCCTGGTGGAGGTTGTAGATCGTGAGGCTGTAGCCCAGCCCTGAGCGAGGCACCGGCCGGGGACAGCCTCTGTCGGGGAACTGACACATCAGGCTTGACGCCTAGCAGGGGACAGCATCCGCGCACCGGCCTCGTCTACCTTTCCTGGATGACGGATCTTGAGCGGGGTGTGTACGAGCACCTGATCACCCGTGAGCTGGCCGACCGCCTCCAGCACGTCGACCCCGCCCTGGTCCAACCCCACAAACTCGACCCCGCCGACGCCCACCACATACTCGCCCGCCACATCGTCACCCTGGCCGCCCGCGCCCTCCAAGCCATTCCCAGTGGCGACGACAAGCTCCACCACCAGGTCCAGCTGGCGAACCAGATCGCCAGCGCAATCGCCACCCTGAGCCCAAAGGCAGCGACGGATCAGGACCAGGTAACCGACGCCAAGCACCTGCTCCACGCCATCGCCGCCCCGCCAATCCCACCGGCCCTGCCAGCCTTCCCGCAGCGCCCGACCACCCCGCTCTCCACCGGCGCCCTACTCGTCAACGGCCGTCACCAGCCCCGCATCGGCCACGAGGTCAACCACGAGATGGCGTCGGCCGAGAGTGTCGACCTGCTCTGCGCGTTCATCAAGTGGTACGGCCTGCGCATCGTCGAGCCGGCCATCCGCGAGCTGATCGCCAGAGGCGGCAAAGTCCGCGTCATCACCACGACCTATCTCGGTGCCACCGATCAACGAGCGCTCGATCGACTCGCCGAGCTGGGCGCCGAGATCAAGGTGTCGTACGAGACGAGGACCACCCGCCTGCACGCCAAGGCGTGGCTGTTCCGCCGATCCAACGGGACCACCACCGCGTACGTCGGCTCGTCGAACCTGTCGAAGACCGCGCTGGTGGACGGCGTGGAGTGGAACGTCCGCATCTCGAACATGGAGCAGCCGCACGTCATCGACACGTTCACGGCGACGTTCGAGGACTACTGGAACGATCCGGCGTTCGAGGCGTACGACGCGGCCAGGGACGCCGAGCGGCTACGGCACGCGTTGAGTGGTGAGCGCCGCGACCAGGCGCCGAGCGAGATCTCGAACCTGGACGTGCGCCCGTACCCCTATCAGGCGGAGATCCTGGCCGACCTGGACGCCGAACGGCTGGTGCACGGCCGCTGGCGCAACCTGGTGGTGATGGCCACCGGCACCGGCAAGACGGTCGTTGCTGCTCTCGACTACCGCCGGCTGCACCGCGCCAACAAGGCCGACTCGCTGCTCTTCGTCGCCCACCAGGAGCAGATCCTGCGACAGAGCCTGTCGACGTTCCGGCAGGTGATGGGTGACGGCAGCTTCGGCGAAACCCTCGTCGCTGGTGAGAAGCCGAACGGCTGGAAGCACGTCTTCGCCTCCATCCAGTCGCTACACCGCCGGGAGGTCGACCCCGAGGCGTACGACATGGTGATCGTCGACGAGTTCCACCACGCGGAGGCGCCCACGTACGCGCGGCTGTTGGAGCGGCTGCGTCCCCGCGTACTCCTGGGTCTGACGGCGACCCCCGACCGGGCCGACGGCGGCGATGTGCGTCGGTGGTTCGACGGACGCGCGGCTGTTGAGCTGCACCTGTGGGAGGCGTTGGAGCGGCAGTTGTTGGCGCCGTTCCAGTATTTCGGGCTGCACGACGACGTGGACCTGTCGCACGTCACCTGGAAGCGCGGCCAGGGCTACGACCCGACGCAGCTGAACACCATTTACACCGGCAACGATGCCCGGGCGCGGACGGTGCTGCGGGCGGTGCGCGACAAGGTGGACGTCGGGCGGATGCGGGCACTCGGGTTCTGCGTGAGTATCGGGCACGCCGAGTTCATGGCCGCCTGGTTCAGTGAGCGCGGCGTGCCGTCGGCGGCGGTGACCTCGCGGGCCGGCACCGATCGGGCGGGGCTGTTGCGGGACTTCAAGGCGGGCAAGCTGCGGGTGCTCTTCACGGTGGACCTGTTCAACGAGGGCGTCGACCTGCCGATGGTCGACACGATCCTGATGCTGCGGCCCACCGAGAGCGCCACGATCTTCCTGCAACAGCTCGGCCGTGGCCTACGCCTCGACGACGACAAGCCCTGCCTGACCGTGCTCGACTTCATCGGCGGGCAACACGCCAACTTCCGGTTCGACCTGCGGTGGCGTGCCCTGACCGGGGTCAGTCGGAGGGCGGTCACCGAGGCGGTCCGTGACGACTTCCCGAGCCTGCCCAGCGGCTGTCACGTCGAGCTGGACCGGGTGGCCAAGGACGTCGTGCTCGCCAACCTGCGTTCGGCGCTGCCCACCTCGAAGGCCGGCCTGGTGTCCGAACTGCGGCAGCTCGGCGACGTCAGCCTGGCGACGTTCCTGCGCGAGACCGGCCTGGAGATCGAGGACGTGTACCGGTCGGCCAGCATCGGCGGCTGGACCGGTCTGCGGCGGCTCGCCGACATCGAGTCGTCCGCGCCCGGCCCGGACGACCGCGAACTGGGCCGGGCCATCGGTCGCATGCTGCACACCGACGACGTCGACCGGCTGGAACTGCTGACCCGGGTCGCGGCCGGACCGCCCGCGCCAGGTGAGCCGGTGTACGCGGGCAGTGGGCGCCTGCTGGACATGCTGCACTTCAGCCTCTGGGGACCGAACGCACCACTGGCAACGCGCGACGAACGGTTGACCCGTTTGTGGAAGGAGCCGGCGCGCTGCACCGAGTTACGGCAGGTCGCCGAGGTGCTGCGGGACCGCATCCACCGGGTCACACCGGCTGCTGCCCCGGGTGCAGTGCCGCTGCGGGTGCATGCTCGGTACAGCCGCAATGAGGCCTGCGCCGCCTTCGGAATGACCAACCCCGGATCGCTGCGTGAGGGGGTGAAGTGGCTGCCCGACGCCCAGGCTGACCTGTTCTTCGTCACCCTGGTCAAGTCGGAGGCGCACTACTCCCCCACCACCATGTACGCCGACCGGGCCATCACCGACACGCTGTTCCAGTGGGAGTCACAGAGCACCACCTCGGCGGCGTCGACGACCGGGCAGCGCTACACGTCGGGTGGCTCGGCGGTGCATCTCTTCGTGCGGGAGACCCGCATCGCCGACCGCGACCTGGGCGCACCGCCGTACCTCTACGCCGGCACCATGACGTACGCCTCGCACACCGGCGACCGGCCGATGCGGGTTCTCTGGCAGCTCGGCCACGCCCTACCCGCTGACGTGTACGCCACCGCTCGAACGATCGCCGCTTAAGCCGATGACCGGGTTGCGCGCTGGGCATTTCGGGAAGGGATAGTTCTGACCTCGCGCCCTCCTTATTGCACGGAGATCGACATGCTGGAGAATCTTGCCGTAGTTGGCGGACCCAAGTCGCCTGTCGCCACACCGGTGCTGATCGGCTTCTTCGCCCTCGTCGTGGTCGCCATCGTCGTCATCCTGTTCCTACGCTCACGCAGCAAGTAGCACCGCATGGCCAGACCGGGCCGGACGACTCACCCTGTCAGGCGGCGTCGGCGTTCGGCGTGAACCTGACGTCCAGCCTCCTGTCCAGGGCGCGCGCGAGGCGCTCCAAAACCGGCAGGGTCGGCATAGTCCCACCTGCTTCGAAGCGGGCAACCGCGGACTGAGTCATGCCTGCAGCGTGCGCCAGCTGGCTCTGACTCCACCCGTGCCCCTCACGCAGGTGGCGCACCTCCTGACCGAGCTCGAAGGCGATCCGGGTGGCCTCGTAGGTCTCGGCCGCCCCTGGCTCCGCCATCCGGCGCTCGCGTAGGTCGTTCCAGTCCAGGCGATCACTCATCGCTCTGCCCCCTCGTTCACAATGTGCCGCTCCGCTACGCACCGCTCATATGCGCGGCGAGCCCGCTCGACTTCCCGGTCCTCCCGCATCCGCGTCTTGCGAAACACCGTGAGCAGGATGATCCTCCGGTCGGAGGCTATCCAGTACGTCACGCGAACCGCGTCGCGCTCTAGATAAAAACGCAGCTCACGCAACTTGCCGTCGAGTTGTCTGCTGTGCGGCTCGCCGAGCAGTACGCCTCGGCCAGCCAAGAGATCGATGTAGAACGCCGCTCGGGCGAAGTCGGCGGTTGGTAGTTCCTCCAGCCAGTCTCGGACCTCTGGTTCCAGCTCCACGCTACCCCAACCCATAGCATTAATGCTATGGGTTGGATGGTTATCGACAAGCTTCATTCGCGAGCGTGTCGCCCAATGACTTCAGCTCCGCGTTCGTCCGCGACCCGGATGGCAACAACGTCGAGGCCGTCTGCCACTCCCCCGAGTGATCGCGCGTTAGGTTACGACCATGGAGCAGCGGATCAGTCTGGTCACCCTGGGAGTCACGGACGTGGCGCGTTCGAAGGCGTTCTACGAGCACCTCGGCTGGCAGGGCCAGGGGGTCGAGGAGACGGTCTTCTTCCAGGCCGGCGGTCTGGCCGTGGTCCTCTGGGACCGCGACAAGTTGGCCGCTGACGCTGGCATCGCCAGCCCCGGCACCGGTGCGCTGACCCTGGCCCAGAACGTCCGTTCCCGGGCGGAGGTCGACGAGGTGATGGCCACGGCGGCAGCCGCCGGTGGCACGGTGACCAAGCCCGCGCGGGAGACGTTCTACGGCGGCTACGCCGGCTATTTTGCCGATCCGGACGGCAACCTGTGGGAGATCGCCTGGAACCCCGGCTTCACGCTCGCCCCGGACGGCAGCCTGACCGTCCCTGACTTCGGCGCCATGGACTGAGTCGGATCAGGGCGCCGGCGACGGGCAGAGCAGTTGGTCCAGCAGTGGAAGCTGCAACGGGTCCAGGCAGACCGTCAGCAGTCTCGCGTCTGACGGAGGCGTCCCGGTCGGCGTCGGCGAGGCCGACGTGGTGGATGGCGTCGGGAGGCCTGGCCTGGGCGGGTCGGTGGTGGGCACCGGGCCAGGGTTCGGCATCGAGCTGACGGGCGCTGCCGGGGCCGCAGGCGGGACGGCCAAGGGGTCGGGTGCTGCCACCACCGGGACGGCCACCGGTCGGGCCACCAGCACCACCTGCCGGGCAGGCGACGGGGCGGAAGGCCGGGTCGGCATCGCACGGCTGACCGATCCGGCCCTGGCCTTCGGCGCGACCGGCCCGACGGGGAGGACCGGGACGAGGACCGCTTCAGCCACAGCCGCAGGCCCGGCCTGCTCCAATCCCAACGCCTGAGGAGCCATGGCGCCGGTCCCCAGAGCGCCGGGGCCGAGCGTCGCGAACACCATCGTCGCGACGGCGGCGGCACCGAGCGCTCGGCGGTCGGGGCGTACCGCCGTCAGCGGCGCCTCGTCCGGCTCCGCCACGGGCATCGGCGTGGGCCGGGCGTCCTGGTGGGCGGCCAGCAGCGCGTCGAGCTGTGTGGCCACTTCAGCGCGGTCCCCGGCAGCCGAGGCAGCCGCGAGGGCGAGATAGAAGCGGAAGTTCACCACCGCGTTGGCCGGGACGAGCAGCCCGAAAAGCCGACCGTGGTCGGGCAGCAGGGTGACCGGGACGTCGGGGTGGTGGGCGGCGCCGACCAGGTCCGCGTACGTCCATTCGCGCCGACGCTCACTCCCGGCGAACGCCACCCGGTGACTGGTCACGACTGCCATGCCCGTGTCGACGACTCGCAGACCCGCCGGCAGCGCCTCATCCGAGGTAGGAGCGAAGTCGCACGGGCCCGGAGCGGGCAGCCCGGGGAGGTGTCGCGCCTCGGCCTCGACGAGCTTGGCGCTGGGCACGACGCGGAAGACGAGTTCGTCGGCGTCCAGGTCCACGGGTAGGCCGGTGCGTGGCTGCGTACACCCGAGGAAGCTGGCGGCTTCGACGCGGAGCCGGCCCAGGTGGTCGTTGCGGCGCTGCCAGGCGTCGGTGGCGTCCCGGTACGCGCGCTGCCGCCGCTGGTTCTCGCGCTCGGCCCAGGCGAGCCGCCAGGGAGCGCACTCCACAGAGGTCACGGTCACACGCGGTACAACCGCTCACGTACGTGACAGGGAACGCGACCGTGATCGATGCATCCCGTTGCGCCCGAAAGGAGAGAATTGCAGGATCACGCCCGACAGCGGCGGAGCCGGGCCCCGATCGGACCGGCTCCGCCCCTGGTCAGGGCACGGACTACCGGTGCAGCGAGCTGAAGAACTGCCGCATCTCACCGGCGAGCAGGTCCGGCTCCTCCAACGGCATGAAGTGCCCGCCCCGGCCCGGCTCGCTCCAGTGCCGGATGTCGGTGCAGGCCCGCTCGGCGATCGAGCGGGGCATGTTGGCCTGCGAGGGTTCGGTGCTCACCGTGAACGCCGCGGGCACGTCGATCATGGGTCGTGGGGTGTTGTGGGCGAAGTCGGCGTACTGCCGGAACGAGGAGCCGATCGTGCCGGTGGCCCAGTACAGCGTGATGATCGTGAGCAGGGTGTCCCGGTCGATGCTGTTCGCCAGGTCCCCGCGGTTGTCGCTCCAGTCCCGGTACTTGTCGACGAGCCAGGCGGCCAGCCCGGCCGGCGAGTCGGCGAGCGCCGCCGCGAGGGTGTCCGGGCGGGTGCCCATGATGGCGCTGTAGCCGCCGTCGGTCTCGTCGTACGCGGCCTCGGCCTCCAGGTACGCCTGCTCGGCCGTTGACAGCGGTCGCGCGTCGAAGCTGGCCGGGAACGGTGGATGGATCATGTGGATGCCGGCCACCTGCTCCGGGTACAGGGCACCGAGCCAACCGGTGACCACGCCCCCGACGTCGCCGCCGAAGGCGCCGTAACGCTCGTAGCCGAGCACGTCGGTCATCAGCTCGTGCAGCGTCCGAGCCAACAGAGCCCGGGTCACCGGCTCGTCCGGGACCTCCGAGAAGCCGAAGCCAGGCAGCGAGGGCACCACCACGTCGAACGCGCCCCCGGGCCGGGCCGGGTCGGTCAGTCGGTCGACCAGCGGCAGCATCTCGACGAAGCTGCTGGGCCAGCCGTGGCTGAGGAGCAACGGCAACGGCGTGGGCGTACCCGCCGGACGGGCGGCGCGGACGTGCAGGAAGTGCAGCTTCCGGCCGCCAACGAGGGCCACGTGCTGCGGGTACGCGTTCAGCTCGGCTTCGCGCGCTCGCCAGTCGAACCCGTCGTGCCAGTAGGACACCAGGTCCCGCAGGTAGTCGGGGTCGACGCCGCCCTGCCACGGCTGGTGGCCGCTGCGGTCGGTGAAGCGGGTACGGGCCAGTCGGGCCCGCAGGTCGTCGAGGACCGCATCGGATACGTCGATGCGGAAGGAAGAGACAGACATTGGTCCTCCGATAAGGAGGGCGCTCCCCGACGCGAGAGGTCAGCTGAGGGGGACGGCCGAGAAGAGCGCCCAGGAATGACGATGGGTGTTCACCGGGCTCACCTCCTTCTCGTGGCTGACGATGATCACCCTATCCATCCCAGGACCGAGCGTGAACGCGGGGCCGCCCGGTCAGCCGGCGCGGCGCGGATGGTTCACCGGCCCCGACAGCGGGCCCCTGGCGGGGAACCTCGACGGGGCACGCGGCGGGTACGCCTCGCAGTGTTCGGCCCACTGCTCGGCGGCGGTGCTGAGGGCGTCCGCGGAGACGGTGAGGATCAGCGGGTAGATCGCGTTGGACGGGCGACGCATCCATGGCGGCAGCGACTCGGCGGAGAATTCCACGATCAACTCCAGCCGGCGGCGGCGGAGCACCCGGGTGCGCAGGGCCAGGTTGGGTTCGGTGAAGCGGACCAGTGCCGGTGGGGCGCTCAGCCCGAGGGCGGCGGTGGCCTGACCGTGCAGCCAACCGCCGAGTGCTCGGGCTTCCTCGACCATGAGGCTCGGGTAGTGGTGCGACCAGGTCTGACCGTCGGCGGTGCGGGCGTCCACCTCGATGAGGAGCCAGTCGTGCCAGCCGGGCTCGGCCCGGTCGGGGTCGTCGGGCGGGTCGATGCCAGGCTGGTAGCCGACGGGGCGTATCCGCACCCGCGCGCCATCGTCAGACCGGATCTCCACTCGATCATTGTGGCCGACCGAAGCAGACTTTAACTCCCAAATCGGTCACTTCGTGATCGTTCGCCGCACCCCACCGTGCTCCCCGCAGGCCTTCGGCCCGCCGCCGGCGAGGCTGACCGAACCGTCGCGGCACTGCACGAGGTAACCCCGACCGGCCCAGAACTGCGGCACGCAGTCGAACCAGTCGCACACCTCGGCGGCGGGCCGACGGATCCGGGTGCCGCCGCAGAAGTTGTACCCCAACGGGTTCTCCGGCGCCCCGCAGCGCGGGCCCCGGGTCGGGCTGGGTGCCGGGCGGGGCGACTTCGCCAGCTTCGGCGTGGGGATGCTGCGCGCGAGCGCCGGGGTCGCCGGGGTCGGCGGGGTCGCCGGGCGGGTCGACTCGTGCGACGCGCTGGGGGTGGCGGCGACGGCGACCTCCGGGCCGCCGGTCGGGTCGGACGGGTCCGACTCGATGAGCGCCGCCGGCACCAGCAGCGCGAGGGCCGCGGCCACCGCGACGGTCCGTCGACCACCGGGAACGAACGACGACAGCCGGGCCTGCCCCGGCGTGTTCACCGCCGGCCGGAACGGCTTGAGCTGGGCGTGCTCGGCGATCAACTCGTCGACCTGGTCGAGCACCGCGGCGCGCTGCTCGATCGCGTCCGCGAAGGCCAGGGTCAGCTTGAACCGGAAGTCCGGCGCC
Organism: Micromonospora luteifusca; assembly: GCF_016907275.1. Classification (NCBI taxonomy): domain Bacteria; kingdom Bacillati; phylum Actinomycetota; class Actinomycetes; order Micromonosporales; family Micromonosporaceae; genus Micromonospora; species Micromonospora luteifusca. Next base: position 4,258,323 of record NZ_JAFBBP010000001.1, on the reverse strand, counting down.
GCGTCGGCGGGCAGCAGCAACCCGGAGGTACGCCGCCGGTCCAGCACCTGGATCAGGGTGACCGGCGACGCCGGGTCGTGGGCCAGACCGGTCATCCGGCCGTACGCCCAGTCGCGCCGGCCTCGTCCGCCGAGCAGCACCAACCGCCGACTGGTGATCACGGCCATGCCGGCGTCGGTGACGCGTACGCCGTCCGGGCGGCGTGGGCGCAGCGGCCCGGCCGGCGGGGCGACCGTGAGGTCCGGAGCGGGCAGCACGGTGGTGTGCCGTACCTCGACCAACTGCGCGGCAGGCAGTGCCCAGAGCACCACCTCGTCGGTGGCCAACTCCAGGGGCAGGCCGGCACCGGCCGCGGCGGAGCCGTGGAAGTCGGCGGCGAGGGCGCGCAGCCGCCGTAACTCGTCGTCGCGTCGCCGCCACGCCCTCTCGGCGCCGCGGTACGTGCTGACCCGCCGCACGTTCTGCCGGTGCGCCCACCGGTACCGCCAGGTGGAACCCGTCGAATCAGTCTTCGCCACGCCGACTCCTTCGTCGCGTAGGCCACCAATCTGGGGGTGTCACACGGGTTAACAGGCACGGCGCGCCAGCCGGACACGCCACAACGGGCGAAATGGCCGATCGGCGGAGCAACTAACACGATTGGGCGATACTGGTGTCGACGTTCATCTTTACCGAGGGGGGTGCCGGTCGTGCCGCCAGTCACCTTGCCCGGAGTGGTGATCGGCGTCGACATCGGCACCACCAGCACGAAGGCCAACGCGTACGACACGTCCGGGCGGCAACTCGCCAGCCACCTGGCCGACTACCCGATGAACAACCCGCAACCCGGGTACGCCGAGCAGGACCCGCAACTCATCCTCGATGCCGTGCTCAAGTCGATCAGCATGGTCGTGGCCGAGCTGGCCGTGCCGGTGTCCGGGCTGGCCTTCTGCTCCGCCATGCACAGCCTGATCGGGCTGAACCCGGCCGGCGACCCGCTCACCCCATCCTTGACCTGGGCGGACTCCCGGTCGACCCGGCAGGCAGAGCGGCTGCGCGCGGTGCCGTCCGGGCTGGCCCTGCACCGACGCACCGGCACACCGATGCATCCGATGTCGCCGCTGCCCAAGCTGCTGTGGTTCGCCGAGCAGGAGCCGAAGCTCTTCGAGAGCGTCGCGCACTGGGTGGGCATCAAGGACTGGGTGCTGCTGCGGCTCTGCGACACGCTGGTCACCGACCACTCGATCGCCTCGGCCACCGGCCTGCTGGACATCCACCGGCTGGAGTGGGACAGCGAGGCGCTGGCCATCGCCGGCATCACCACGGAGCAGTTGCCCCGACTGGTCGCCACCACCACCGTGCTGCCCGGCCTCACCCCGCAGGCCGCGGCCATCACCGAGCTGCCGCAACGCACCCCGGTGGTGGTCGGCGCCGGTGACGGACCGCTGGCGAACCTGGGTCTCGGCGCGGTGCACCCCGGCATGGTGGCCTGCTCCATCGGCACCAGCGGCGCGATGCGCGTGATGGTGGAGCGGCCCGGCGTGGACCCGCTCGGCGGGGTGTTCTGCTACGCGCTGACCGAGCACCGCTGGACGGTCGGCGGTGCGATCAACAACGGTGGCATCGTCCTCAAGTGGGCGGGTGCCGCGCTCGCCCCGGATCTGGGCCAACACTCCGAGGAGGATCTGGTCGCCCTCGCGGCCCGCGCGCCGGTCGGCTCGGGCGGGCTCATCATGCTTCCGTACCTGCACAGCGAGCGGGCGCCACACTGGAGCGCGCTGCCGCGCGGCGCGTACGTGGGGTTGACCCATGCCCACCGCCGCGAGCACCTGATCAGGGCCGCCATGGAGGGGGTCTGCCAGCAGCTCGCGCTGGTGCTCACCTCGGTACGCGCGGCCGGCAACGAGGTCAACGAGATCCGGGCCAGCGGCGGCTTCGCCCGCAGCGGGCTGTGGCGGCAGATGCTCGCCGACGTGCTCGGCCTGCCGGTGAGCTTCCCGGCCGGGCACGAGGGGTCGAGCTTCGGCGGGGCACTGCTCGGCATGCAGGCGCTCGGGCTGATCCCCAGCATCGACGTGGCCGCCGACCTGGTGCGAATCGAGGAGACGGTCCGCCCCGACCCGGCCGCCGCCGCCACCTACGCGGCGCTGCTGCCGCTCTTCGCCGAGCTGTATGAGGCGCTGGTTCCCGCCTTCACCTCGATGCGCCGGCTGGCACCCGGCCTACCCACCGGCCCCGGAACGCCGATGTGAGCACCGCCGGCGCGGTCTGCGGTCAGGGTGCCTCGACGCCGGAGATCAGGTAGCGGTGCACGTCGGCGTCGAGGATGGCCGTGGTCTGCACGTCACTCGGGCCGGAGCCGCGGAACGCCGCCAACTGCTCCGGCGACTCCCAGCGTTCGTAGACGTGGATCCGGCCCGGCTCCAAGGGGTCGGCCGCGAGCAGAAAGTCGAGGCAGCCGGCGGCGGCGCGCGCCTGCGCGATGACCGGGGAGCAGTCGGACAGGTAGGCGTCGCGCGCTGCCGGTTCGACCCGGAGACTGCCGGCAATGATCAACATGAACTCTCCCCGGGCTGGAGTGCCGCTGATGCGTGAGATACCACAGAGTCATATTTATACCTGTGAGGTATGTCGCCTCCGAGGACATCGCCGCCCGGACGGGTGACCCGCTTCCCGCCGGCCTCAGCGGCCCCCCTCGCTTCATATCGTGCAAACGTGAGAAAAAGCGACAAGAGGCGCTCATCTTCGCCGCTGAGGATCCCGGCCCACGTACCCCTGAAGTGGCTGACGGCGGCGGTCGCGCTCGCTGTGGTCGCGACGACCGGGCCGGCCACCGCGGACGGCCCGGGCCACGGGCCCCGCGCGGAGCCGACACACCAGACCGAGCCGGGGTACGCGGCTGAGCCCGACGACGCCCAGGGCCACGAGCCCGGCCTGGAGCCGACGCCGGAGCGGCCGCCGACCAGCGAGGTGTCCTGGTTGTCGTTCCCCGGTGGGGTGTTCGCGGTGGACTCGCTCGGGCACACCGTGCGCTACCGCGCCTGCGACGGCGACACCGGTCGGGTCGCCGACCCGGGCATGCGGGTCGCCGCCGGGGTGGCCAGCGGTGAGATCGTCGTCGGAGGCACCGGTTACCGCTACCGGGTGCCGTTGGTCGGCCGGAGCGAGGGCACGCTTGAGCTGATCCGCCGGCACCGCCCACCGGTCGAGCTGACCGGAGTGGTGGTCACCAGCCCGCAGCCGCCCACCGACCCGGTCGCGGGAGCCCAACTGTTCCCGCTGAGCGGGCAACTCGCCCGGGTGGTCGCCGACGCCAGCCTCAACCCGGCCGGAGTCACCGTCCGCGACCTGTCCGACCGGTACGGCGACCAGCAGATCGCCGTCAACGGCGCGCTCCGCCCCAAGGCGGCCAGTGTGATCAAACTGTGGATCCTGGTCGAGTTGCTGCGCCGAGTCGACTGTGGACAGGTCTCCCTCGACGACGGCGTGCTGGTCACCCCGGCGGACGTGGTCGGCGGCACCGGTCAGCTGCAGTTCGAGACGTTCCCGCAGGTGGTCACCCTGCACCGGCTCGCCCAGTACCTGATCAAGTACAGCGACAACGTCGCCGCGAACGTGCTGATCACCTACCTGGGCGGGTTCGCCCCGGTCAACGCGCTGATCGACTCGATGAACCAGCGATCCACCATTCTGGCCCGCAGGATGCTCGACAGCGCGGCGGCGCAACGCGGTGAGGAGAACTACACCAGCCCGGACGACGTGGTATCCCTGCTCGGCGCGGTCTGGGACGGCGAGATCCTCACCCCCGCCTCCCGCGACCTGATGATCGGCTTCATGCGGGAGCAGACCCTGAACACCAAGATCCCGGCGGCGTTGCCACCCGGGGTGCCGGTGGCCCACAAGACCGGTGACCTGCCGGACGCCTCCCACGACGTCGGCTACTACCTGATCCCCGGCACCGAGACCGCCGTCGCGTTCCTCACCGCCGGGCCGATGGCCACCGGCGACGAGACGGTCCGGCGGATGGCCCGAACCGTCTACGACTTCCTGGTGACCCCCGGTGCGGTCCGGTCAAACTGACCGGACCGCACCGACTCACGCGCGGCTGATCGCGTTGGCGTGGATCGCCTCGTTCAGGTACACGGCCAACCCCGGGGCGATGTTCTCGTAGTACGCGGTGAACCGCTCGTCGGCCAGGTACATGTCGGCCAACCCGGTGTGCCCCTCGTACGTGCACTCGTAGAACCAGCGGCCGATGAGCTGCCGGTGCTCCTCGGCCAGGTCCATCGCCTCTGGACTGTCCGCCGGCACGCCCGAGGCCAGCACCGCGACGATCCGCCGGCCCCAGTCCTCGTTCTCCGCCTTGTACCGCAGCCAGTCGGCCTTCGTGTAGCGGGAAACCCGCCGGTTCGACTCCCGGTACGCCTCGGTGTCACCCCACCGCTGCTCCGCCTCGGCCTGGTGCTCCTCCGGGTCGACGTCACCGAAGACCTCGAACCGCTCTTCCGGGGTGAGTTGGATGTTCAACTTGCTCGCCTCCATCGCGAACTCGATCGCCGTGACCATCTCCTGCAACCGCTTCACCCGTCCGGTCAGCAGTTCGTGCTGGCGGCGCAGGTGCGCGGCCGGGTCGGCCGCCGGGTCGTCGATGATCGCGGTGATCTCCTCAAGCGGGAAACCCAACTCCCGGTAGTACAGGACGAGTTGCAGCCGTTGCAGGTCCGCGTCGTCGTAGCGGCGGTAACCCGCGAGGGTCCGCCCGCTGGGCGAGAGCAATCCGATCTCGTCGTAGTGGTGCAACGTCCGCACCGTCACGCCGGCGACCTTCGCCACCTGACCCACCGTGTACGCCATGGTTCCCCTCCCTTCCGGGAACCAGGCTGCCGCCTGCCGCTACGTCAGGGTCAAGCCCGATTCTGGCCCACCATGGAAGGGACGTCCGGCCGCCCGTACAGATAGCCCTGACCGCGCGGGCAGCCGATCGCGGTGACCGCCTCGTGCTGACGCTCGGTCTCCACCCCCTCGGCGACCACCGCCAGGTCGAACGCGCCGGCCAGTCGGGTGACCATCTCCACCGTCGCGTACGCCCGCTCGTCCGACCCCAACCGGGCCACGAACGACCGGTCGATCTTCAGCTCGGTCGCCGGGATGCGGTGCAGGTAGCTCAGCGACGAGTAGCCGGTGCCGAAGTCGTCGATGGCGATCCGGATGCCCAACTCCCGGAGCTGGTGCAGCCGTTCCAGCACCGCCTCGGTGCCCTCGATCAGCGCCGATTCGGTCAGCTCCAGGGTCAACGCCCGCGGCGCCAGCCCGGCGGCGCTGGTGGCCGCGGTGACCGTGGCGATCAGGTCCGGCCGGCGCAGGTGTGCCGCGGCGATGTTCACCGCCACGGTCGCCTCCGGCGCCCGACCCCGCCAGGTCGCCGCCGCCCGGCACGCCTCGTGGATCACCCACCGGTCGATCGGCAGGATCAACCCGGTCTCCTCGGCCAGCGGAAGGAACTTCGCCGGCGGCAGCATCCCCAGGCGGGGATGCCGCCACCGCACCAGCGCCTCGGCGCTGCGTACCGCGCCGGTGGCCAGGTCGACGATGGGTTGGAACTCAAGGTGCAACTGATCCTCGTCGACCGCCCGACGCAGGTCGGCGATCAGCTCGGCACGGGAGACGGCCGACTCACGCAACGCCGGGGTGCACGTCCGGTACGCGGACTTCCCCGCCGCCTTGGCCGCGTACATGGCGATGTCGGCGTCGCGCAACAGGTCGCTGTGGGAGGCGTGCTGCGGGCCGTACTCGGCGATGCCGATGCTCGCCGACGGGTGCACCCCGACGTCCTCGTCGCCGTCGGAGGGCCGCAACGCGTCCAGCAGTCGCTCGGCGAGCCGCTCCGGTGCGACCGGTCGATCGGCGTCGACGAGGACCGCGAACTCGTCCCCACCGAGCCGGGCGATGGTGCCGTCACCGGCCACGGCAGCTCGCATCCGGGCCGCCAGGCCGGTCAGCAGGGTGTCGCCGGTCGCGTGCCCGAAACGGTCGTTGACCTGCTTGAACCCGTCCAGGTCGAGCAGCAGCACGGCCACCGGTCGGCCGTCGCGCAGGGCCAGGCGCAGCCGTCGGTTGAACAGCAGCCGATTGGGCAGCCCGGTGAGCTGGTCGCCGTACGCGAGACGGCGCAGCCGGACCACCAGCCGCAGGTTCTCGTTGGCGGCCAACCCCTGCCGCACCGCGAGAGCCGCGAGCAACGCCATCATGGTCACGAAGACCAGGTGCGGGGTCTGCCCGGTGGGCCGACGGGCCAGCACCACCGCGACGATCGCCCCGCCCACCGGCAGGTACGGCAACGCCACCCGCCACCAGGGCGGCAGCGGCGACTCGGCGGTGTCGTCGGTGCCGTCGCAGTCCGGCGGCGGCGGTTTCCGGGTGGCCAGGCCGATCAGCAGGTAGCTCACCGGCCAGCACAGGTCGATCGGGTGACCGGCGGCGTAGTCGGCACGGGCGACCAACGAGACGTAGGCGACGTCGGCGACGACCCGCAGGGTGAGGCTCGCCGCGAGCAGGCTCATCGGCCGCCACATCGGCCGGCCCGGCCCGGACACCGCGACCAGGATCGTGAGCTGCATCAGATCGAACATCGGGTAGAGCAGCCCCAGCGTGCGCGCCGGGTCGGCCAACTCGGCGGCGGCGACCCCCCGAAAGACCAGCACCCAACCGATCGGCACCAGGGCCAGGGCGACGATCACCCCGTCCAGCAACGTGCGGGCCCGCCCGACCGCGGTCCGTGGCGCGGACGGCGAGCTGAGCAGCGCGGCCGTGCCGGTGAGGATTCCGGCGGTGAAGACCACCCCGACCACCGGCGTGTGCGGCAGGTCGCCGCCGACGTGCCGCTGCACCGTCCAGATGGCCCGGCCGAGCGCGGCGAGCGCCATGGTGACGGCGAGCAGCGTCCAGAACCTGCGCAGCGGGGCCGGATGTCGACGGCCTACGCCGGCACACGCGACGGTCGCCCACCCGGCGATCAGCAGCGCGCCGACGTCACTGACCAGCGCGGCTCCGGGCAGGGCGGCGACGAGCCAGAGCGCCTCCAGGAGAACGACCGAGCCCGCGACGACCAGCCCGACGCGGCTCAGCCGGGCCGGCGCGATGTCAGTGGCCGGCACGCGGCCCGCCGGTCGGCTCGTCAGGGGTTCGCTCCCCCGCGGCCTGCTTCACGTCCTGTCGCGACACGGTCGCTCCGGCTCTTCGTCGTACGTGCGCCCTCGGCGGACCTGTCCACGGCAAACCCCGAAAGCCTAGCCAGCGCCCGGGGTGCCCGCCAAGGTCCGGACGGCCGTGCAGATCAAGCCGGTCCGGCCACAGGGGAGCCGCGTAGCCCGGGCCAGCCCGCCTATGCGCGAGGGGCTCGGCGATGGACGTACCCACGCCTGGACCTGTTCCGCCGTACCATCTCCCCGGTGACCTCCCCCCGCCGACGGCTGGTCGTCGCATCCATCCTCCTGGTGTTGGAAGCGGTGTTCTTCGCGCTGTTCGTCACCGAGTCCCTGACCGGGGCGATCGTCGCCGTCGGCCTCACCTGCCTGTCGTTGTGGCTGCACGTCGTCCTGCACGAGTGTGGGCACCTCGTCGTGGCGAAGCTGCTGCACCTGCCGGTCGTCGCGGTCCGCATCGTGCCGTTCACCGGTTGGCGGAGCGAAGTGTGGGTTCGGCCGGCACCGTCGGCGACCGCGTTGCCGCTGCGGATGGTGCTGTTCTACCTCGGTGGCCCGATGACGAATCTGTGCACCGCGACGGCGCTCGGTGCCGCAACGACGTTGCTGGGCACACCGTTGACACGGGTCGCGGTGATCGGCGCGGCGATTGTCGGGGCGCTGCTCGGGTTGGTCAACCTCGTTCCCTGGACATCGCCCCACAGTGACGGCCGCAACCTGCTCCGCTGGCTCCTGGCGCCAACTGCCACCACCGCCGTGCTCCGGGCGGCCTACTACCAGGAGGAGATAGCCAGGGCCCTGCGGACGCTCAGCCACGGGGAGGTTGACGGCGGCCGTCCCGGAGATCCGGTTCTCGACGGTGACGACCCGCGAGTCGCGCTCGCCGCCTACCGGCGGCGCTGGAGCACGGGACACTGGCATTCGGCTGCGGACCTCATGGCCGACGCCGAGCACCTCGCGGCGCTGGCCCGCGCCGACAGCACCGACCCCCGGGCCGCCGCCGCGATCGGGCAGGTGCTCAGCGTCCAGTTCGGGTTGTGGTACCTGTACGCCGCGGTGGTGACCAGATCGCCGGTCGCACACCGAGAGGTGTTGGAGATCTGGGAAATGGCCCAGCTCGGCTGCCACGTGCAGCCGCACAGGTTGTCTGCTCGGGTCGCCATGAGCCTGGCTCACCTGCTCAATGAACGGCCGGAGCAGGCACGGTCGCTGGTTCTCGACGTCCGGCCCGGTGTCGACCCGCCGGACCTGTGCAGCGTCGCGTTTCTCCTGCGGGCCATCGCCGAATGTCACCTCGGCAACCACGCCGATGCCGACACCCACGTCCGGGCGGCCGGCGGCAACTTCCGGCAACTGACCCAGGTCGTTGCCGCGATCCGGGCGGCCGACCCGACACCGCCCATGTTCGCCCCGGCACCGATGGCGGCCACCTGACCGGCGGACGGTCACCCACCGGTATCGGTGGCAGGGTGATGCGCGACGGATGTGGTCAGCGACCGGCGGAGCGGTTCCACGGCGCGCGGGGCAACCCGGTGCCGGCCAGGGGACGGCGGGCACGACGGGGTTTCCGCCGGCCAGGGGTGCAGGGCGGGCGTGGGGCGGTGTGCACCGGAGGGCCGCAGGACGGCGGTGGTCGACGGATCAGCCAGCAGAGGAAGCGGGACATCTGCGGCTCAGCCGACCGGGAGGCGCTCGGCGTCGGACCTGGAGATCTCGTACTGCGCCCCGCAGAACGTGCACTGCTGCACGTACCGGGTGCGGATCGGGATGAGGGGTATGAAGAAGAGGGTGAATTTCGTCGATCGGCGGGTGATCACCTGCGCGGCGTGGTTGCCGCAGTGTCGGCAGACCTGCTGCACGACACCGGACCGGTCGACCTTGGTACGCAGACCAAAGATGAAGAACATCGCACGCCAGTACCCATTCCACCCCGAAAAGTCACCGACCCCGGCCAGCGAATCGGGACAGCCGCCTCGCCGGCCGGCTCAGGATCGTGCTCGATCCAGGAGATAGTGCCCTCGGAGCGCGAGTGAGGCCACTACATCCTTGATCGAGCACGATCACGGCGAGACCGTCAGTTGGCGGGCTCCAGGCCGGGGACCTCGGCGGGAAGCCAGATCGGCTGCCAGTCCGGCATCTCGTGGAAGCGGCGCAGCTCGGCCAGACCGGCAACCGACCCGCTCCAGGCCGCGTACGGCGGGTTGGCCTCGTCGAAGCCGCTCTGCACGAACGTCAGCGTGGTCCGGCCACCGGACTCGGCCAGCTCCCAGTTGGTGACGCCGACCGGGCCCCAGTCGACGGACATCTTCCGGCCCGGCTCCAGGTCGACCACCTTGGCGGCGTAGCCGGCGTCGAAGCCACCCATGGCGTACCGGCCGCCGACCCAGGGCTCGATGCCGATCGGGAAGCCGAACCAGGCACTGGCCTGGTCCGAGTCGGTCAGCGACTCCCACACCTTGTCGGCCGGGGCGGCGATGACCAGCTCACCGCGCAGGTCGGCGGAGGTGAAGTCGGTGCGGGGCAGCACCGACCGCCCCTCCAGGTGGGCGGCCAGGTTGGCGACGGCGAGCGCCCAGTACGTCTGGAGCACGCCCCGGATGCTGGAGCCGCTCATCGCCTCGGCGAAGTCGAAGTGGCTCTGGGTCAGCGTCAGCACGGTGCTGTCCGTGCCCTCGGCGGTGAGCTGGAACTCGGTGGTGGTCTCCACCCCGTCGAGCACCCAGCCGAAGCGCAGCGTGTCGTCGTCGGAGTGCAGCAGCCGCTGGTGCGGGGCGTCACCCTCGGGCGTGTAACGGCCCCAGAACTCGTACCGCTGGGGCAGCTCGACCTCGGCGTGCTCGGCCAGCCAGAGACGCAGCTCGGTCGGGTCGGTCAGGGCCTTGCGGACGCGCCCGACGGGCGCGGAGAGACGGGCCTGCACCTTCAACGGTTCACTCATGGTCTTTCCCTTTCGGATAGCAGGCGACGGCAAGCTTGAAGGCATCTCCTTCACTGCCGCCATAACGGGTGAACAGGTCCTGAAGTGCGGTTTGCAGGTCGTGCAGAAACTGCGGTCGAAGCTCTGCCGGCACCCGGATCTCGCCGGAGACCCCGACGGAGGGCAGCTCGGGTGCAGTCCGGTCCAGGGCGGCGACGTCGGCCTGGACCTCTTCCATCAGGTCGAGCAGGTAGCCCAGGCTCAGCTCGTCACGGGCCCGGCGCAGCCCGATCCGGCCGACGAGCCGGGGGGACAGCCAGTACGACCGGGCGGCCGCCTGGTAGATGCCCTCGGTGATGCCGCGGACCTTGCGCTCGTTGACCAGCTCGACGAGGCCGGCCGCGACGAGCTGCTTGACGTGGTAATAGACGCGCTGTGGCGTCTGGTCGAGTCGGGCCGCGACCTCGGTGCAGGTGCGCGGCTCGGCCAGTTGCCGCAGCACCTCGACGCGATGCGGCTTGAGCAGGACTTCGGCCTGCTCGATCTGCTCCAGGTACAGGACGTCTCTCATGGCAAAATCAGTTTGTACGTACAAAATTTGTTTGTCAATCGGTTCGCGAGAAGCCGCGCCGACTTTCTCGGCGCGGCTTCAGGCAGCGGTCAGCAGGTGATCAGGGCAACCAGTCCGGTCGCAGCGGGTAGCCGTTCACACCGTCCGGGCCGTTGTGCGTGGCCAGCACCTGGTGCAGCTGGATGCCGTTGCGCTCGAACGCCATCCGCGACCCGGCCATGTACAACCCCCACACCCGGGCGGTGCCCGCGCCCACCTCGGACACGCAGAAGTCCCAGTGCTCGACCAGGTTGCGACACCAGGCGGCCAGCGTCAGCGCGTAGTGCTGGCGCAGGTTCTCCTCGTGATGCACCTCCAGCCCGGCATCGTGGATCTCGCTGATCAGCCGGCCCGGGCCGGCCAACTCCCCGTCCGGGAAGACGTACCGGTCGATGAACGCGCCGGAGCGGTGCGGCGCCCGATTGTCCGCGCGGGTGATGCAGTGGTTGAGCAGCCGACCCCCCGCGCGCAGCCGGTGCCGCAGCGCCCCGAAATAGGTCGGGTAGTTGCGCACCCCGATGTGCTCGGTCAAGCCGATCGAGGAGATGGCGTCGAACTGCTCCGCCGGCGCGTCCCGGTAGTCCATGTGCCGCACCTCGGCGAGCCCGGTCAGCCCCTCCCGCTCGATCGCCGCCTGCGCCCACTCGGCCTGCGCCTTCGACAGGGTCACCCCGAGGGCCTTCACGCCGTACTCGCGGGCCGCGTGCCGGACCATGCCACCCCAGCCGCAGCCCACATCCAGCAGCCGCATCCCCTTCTTGAGCGCCAACTTGCCGGCGACCAGGTCGTACTTCGCGGCCTGGGCCTGCTCCAACGTGTCGTCCGGAGACCGGAAAACCGCGCAGGTGTACGTCATCGACGGGCCGAGCACCTTCTCGTAGAAGGCATTCGAGACGTCGTAGTGGTGCGAGATCGCCGTGCTGTCGCGGACCCTCGAGTGCCGCAGCCCGTTCATCACCCGCTTCCACCGCGGCTGCGCCTCCTGCGGAGGTGCCGGCGGCGGCATCAGCCGCTCCCAGCCCAGCCCGCGGACCAGCGCCAGCCCCTCGGTCAACGACGGTGGACGCAACCGCAACTCGTCCTTGAGCACTCGCAACGCCTCATACGGGTCGCCCGGGTGCACCCCCTGCAACGCCAGGTCGCCACTGACGTAGGCCCGGGCCATGCCCAGGTCGCCGGGGGCGGTGAGCAGGTACGACAGCCCCCGCTCGGAACGGATCGCGAGGGTGATGCCGGCGTCGGACGGGCCAACGGCGCTGCCGTCGTACCCGGTGATCCGCACCGGCAACGGCCCCGCGGTGACCGCGCGGACGACGTCCGCCACGGTCGGACCCGTGGGCCGACCCCCCGCCGGAGGGGTGGCGGGGACGCTCGCCGCCCCCTGATCTCTGTCGGTCAGGCTCATGCTCGTGCTACCGCCTTTTCGTACAGTCCCGTCAGCCGGTGGTCCGGGTCGTAGCGGTCTTTCACCGCCCGCCACGTGTCGCCGCCGTACAGGCGATCGAAGGCGTCCCGGTCGTAGTACGCGTCGGAGTAGAGCGACTTGTGCCCGCCCGACTCCGACACCCTGCGTTCGATCGTGCGGTTGACGTCGCCGTCGGCGGCGCCCGGCGCGATCGGCACGCTCCCCCAGAACCCAATGTTGACGTAGTCCTGCCCCGGCCGGAGTGGATACAGCGGCCAAGAGCGCGCCGAACCGGCACCCGCCGGCTCACGCAGGCGCAACGGACACAGCCACACCGGGTTCATCCCCACCGCGCCGGCGAACCAGCGCAGGAAGTCGGCCGTCTGGTCCAGCGGGATCTCGACGTCCTGCACGACCCGCTCCCGGGCCGGCTGCCCACGCAGCCGGTCGATCCGGGCCGCGACCTGGTGCCGATGCTCCAGCCGAACCAGGCGGTGGTAGAAGTCGCTGCGCCGGTAACGCGCCGGCCAGAGCCTGCGCACGACCGGGTGCTGCGCGCCGAACGCCGCCGAGCACCAGAACCAGTCGGTGTCCCAGCGCCAGAGATAGTCGTACGCGGTGAGCACGTCCCGGGTGCGCCGGCGCAGCGACCGGTAGTAGATCCCCTGACCGGTGTAGTCGCTGGGCGGGTCGGCGGCGTCGGTGAACGTGGCGAACACCAGGTACGCCTCGCCGGGGCTGAACATCACCCCGTCCATCGCGTCGACCGGCTCGCCGGCCCAGGACCGGGTGGCGGTGACCTCGGCGATCGCGTCGGTGAGCGCCTCCAGTCGGGTGAACCGGACGTTGCGCAGCGCCACGTACCGGCCGACCGGTTGCAGCTCGATGCGTAACCGGGTGGCGTAACCGAGGCTGCCCAGCGAGTTGGGGAACGCGGCGAACAGGTCGGCGTGGTCGCCGTCGGGGCGGGCGGTGACGATCTCGCCCGAGCCGGTGAGGATGTCCATCTCCCGCACCGACTCGTGGGGCAGGCCGTTGCGGAACGAGGTCGACTCGATCCCGAGGCCGGTGACCGCGCCACCCAGGGTGATGGTGCGTAGCTGCGGCACCACCAGCGGCATCAGCCCGTGCGGCAGCGTCGCGTCGACCAGGTCCTCGTAGGTGCACATGCCCTGCACGTCGGCGGTGCGCCCGGTCGGGTCGACCGAGAGCACGCCGTTCAGGCCACTCACGTCGAGCCCCGGAGTCCGGGGAGCGGACCGGGGGCGGAACAGGTTGGAAGTGCGTTTGGCCAGCCGGACAGGCTCGCCCGTGGGCACCGCGGCGTACGACCGTCGCAGCGTGTCCACCGCTTGATCATGGTCAATGGGGTGATCCACACGCTCAGCGCGCATGTGATCACCTTACGCGCGTACTCAGGAAACCGTGGGATGTCGACGGTGGCAGTTTCCCGTCCGGCGGCAGGCGTGGCGGCTACCGTGACGGGCATGCCATCGCCCGCGATCATCGCCCTGGACGCCGCCCAGTTGCCGTATCGCCTGGTCAGCCATGGTGCGGTCGACAGCCTCGCGGAGGCCGCCGCGACCCGGGGCGTGGCCGTCCCCGACGTGGTCAAGACGATCGTGGTCCGCCGGGGTGCGGAAGATCACCTGTTCGTGCTCACCCCCGGCGACCGGGTCATCTCCTGGCCCAAGCTGCGCACCCTGCTCGGCGTGCACCGACTCTCCATGCCGGACGCAGCGGGTGCCCTGGCCGCCACCGGCTACGAACGCGGCACCATCACCCCGTTCGGCGCGAGCACGGCCTGGCCGGTGATCGCCGACGAGCGACTGCGCGGCCGGGAGATCACCCTGGGTGCCGGCGAACGCGGCCTCGCCATCGCGGTCGACGCCGACGCCGCGATCGCCGCCCTCGACGCCACCGTGGCCGACGTCACCGACCCGCAGCCCACCCGCTGAGCGGCAGCACCAACCACTGCCAACGTCGGTGGCCCGGCCTAGTCTTGGTTCCATGCCGAAAGCCGTCTGGAAAGACCTGGTCATCGCCGACAGCAACGACACCGTGCTGGTGGAGGGCAACCACTACTTCCCCCGGTCGGCGCTGCGCGACGACCTGATCCAGGAGTCCACAACCCACACCGTCTGCCCGTGGAAGGGCACCGCCTCGTACTACACCCTCACGCACGAGGGCAGCACCAGCGAGGACGCCGTCTGGTACTACCCGGAGCCCAAGCCGGACGCCGAGATGGTGCGCGACCGGGTGGCGTTCTGGAAGGACGTCCGGGTCGTCGACTGACCGCTGGGCTGGCTCCGGCGCGACGTCGTGGGTGAGGATGGCGCGTATGTCCCCGCCCGAGGAACGCCCCGACCCCGCCGGCACCGTCTACGGCGGCCGGCCGGCACGCCGCCCTGGGCCGCTGGCCGATCCGCTGCTGCGGGTCGCGGTGGCGGTCGGGGTCGTCGGCGTACTCCTGGGGGTCGTCTTCGCCACCGGTCTGCTCGACGGTGACGACGAGCCGGCCGTGCCGGCGTCGGTCGGTACGCCGTCCACCGCGGCTCAGCCCAGCGATCCGGCCGGCGAGACGAGCCCGACCACACCGGCCGAGCCGTCCCCGACCCCGTCGGCCAGCACGCCGGCCGCCCCGCCCACCGGGCCCCGGGTGCTGCGCGCCGCCTCAGGCCTCTGTCTGGGGCTCGACGGCGACGGAGAGAAGGCCGAGGCCGAGTTGGCGGTGTGCAACGGCGCCCCGGAGCAGCAGTGGGTGGTCAACCCGGCCGGCGCGGGCGTGCTGTCGTTGACCAACGCCGCGTACGGGCAGTGCCTCGACGTCGAGGGTGGCAGTAAAGACGACGGCACGCGGCTGATGCAGTTTCCCTGCCACGGCGAGGCCAACCAGCAGTGGCGGCTGAGCCCCACCGGTAGCGGCCCACTACTGCTGGTAGCGGTGCACAGCGGCAAGTGCGTCCAAGCCGACGACGAGGGCGTCGAGGCCGGCGACGACATCCGACAGCGCCCCTGCGACGGCCGGACAGCCCAGCAGTGGACCCTGGGCTGACCGGCGGCCTCATGATCGACACGACATCGCCGACATGGGGGTATCCCGCTCGCCGGATACCCCCATGTCGCCGACCTGGAGTCGATCATCACCCCAGCGGCCGTTCTGAGGGCGGGCCGGGGCGGGCGCCGCACGATCCACCCGGCTCAGGAGCGGAGGAGACGGAGCTGCGCCTGGTGCTTGGGCAGGTGGACCCGGGTGTGCAGGTCGAGCGTGCGTGACCAGGGCAGCGGCTCGTCGACGATGAGGTCGAAACCCTCACGCAGGTGGGTCTCGACCGGGGTCTCGGCAGCCAGGCCGAGCTGGTCGACCAGCCCGCACAGACGGTCGCTGGTCCCGTGCAGCAGAGCGGTCAGGCCACGCAGACCGCCCTGCTCGGCGGCCAGCGCGTCGAGCTGCGGGCGGTGCATGTCCTCCTCCAGCTCGTAGTAGGCGAACGGCGAACCGGCCAGCAGCGCCTCGGTGGCCTGGATCATCAGCTCGTCGTTGGCGACCAGATGCGCGACGACCTGCTCGGCACTGAGCTGCCCCTCCGGAGCCGGACCGAACCCGCCCGCGTCGACCTCCGCGAGCAGCACGCCGTACGCCCGCCGCAATCCCTCGCTCTCCACACCTCCCAGTCAACCGCGCGCGCGGCGGATTAGCGGCGGGATTGACGGGAGCGGAGGTAGTCGCTGACCACGTACTCGCCGAGGTCGTCGGTGTCGGGTGTGAACATGCGGCCTCGGCTGCGGCGCGCCACGGCGTCGACGAAGCGCCGCAGGCCCGGGTCGTCGCCGAGCATGAACAGGTTGATCGTGGCCCCGTATCGGCTCAGCCGGTCCACCTCACGAACCGTCGCCTCGATCGTCTCCGGCAGCGGCGGCCAGTGAAACAGCGCCTCCCCGTCGTCCGGGTCCAGGTGGGCGGTCGGCTCCCCGTCGGTGACCACCAACACGATCGGTTCGGCGTCCGGGTGCCGGCGCAGGTGTCGACCCGCCAACCGCAGCGCGTGCTGCAGGTTGGTGCCCTGTTCCAGGTCCGGTTCCGTGGCCGCCAGCTCCTGCTGGGTGAGCGTCATCGCCTCCCGGCCGAAGCCCACGATCTGCAGGGCGTCCTGCGGGAAACGCGTCTCCATCAGGTGCGCCAGCGCCAGGGCGGTCTGCTTCATCGGCCCCCAACGACCCTGGGAGATCATCGAGTACGACAGGTCGACGCAGAGCACCACCGCGGCCGAGGCCCGCTTCTCGGTCTCCACCACCTCGAAGTCGTCCACCGCGAGCTGCACCGGGACCGTCGGCCCGGCACGGCTGACCGCCCTGGTCAACGTTCGGACCACGTCCAACGGCTGCTCGTCGCCGTACTCCCAGGGTCTGGACGCACCGCTGACCTCGCCTGCGGCGCCCGCCGAGCGCAGGTCGTGCTGGCCGCGCGGGCCGGCGGTCAGCTCGGCGAAGACCCGTCGCAGCGCGGTCCCGCCGAGGCGGCGCAACGCCTTCGGGCTCAGCGTGAGCCCTTCCGCGTCCCGACTGACCCAACCCTGCCGGCGTAGCTCCCGCTCCAGATCACGCAGCCGGCG
The DNA here is from genome assembly GCF_016907275.1 of Micromonospora luteifusca. Classification (NCBI taxonomy): domain Bacteria; kingdom Bacillati; phylum Actinomycetota; class Actinomycetes; order Micromonosporales; family Micromonosporaceae; genus Micromonospora; species Micromonospora luteifusca. Next base: position 4,241,597 of record NZ_JAFBBP010000001.1, on the reverse strand, counting down.
AACGTCATCGGCCGCGTCCCGGCCCAGCGTGCGGGCCACCGCGTCGACGTCCACGTCGTCCAGCGTGGCCCCCGGGTGTTCCTGGTCGAGCTGGTCCAGCAGGTCGTCCAGCTCGCCGATCTCACCCAGGGCACCGGCCGCATCGGCGTAGTCCAGCGGCTGCTCGCCCCGGACCCGCTCGCCGCGCCCCCAGCGCAGATCCGGGCGGAGTGCCCGCAGGTTGGCGTCGAGAGCGGACAGCTCCCCCGCGAGGCGGTCGCCAAGCGACTGCTGCATCAGACCGGCCAGCTCGGCGCGCTGCCGCTCGGAGAGCGAGTTCATCAGCCGCTCCCCGGCCGCCGACCGGCGGGCCAGCACGTCGATCAGCTCGTCGACGGTCTCCGGCCGCTCCGGGAAGAAATCGCCGTGCCGGCGCATGAATTCGGCGAACGCGTCGGTGGTGTCCTCGGCACGGCCGTGCCGGGCCAGCAGCTCGTTCAGGTCGCTCATCATCTCGGCCAGCCGCTGCTGAGCGGCCGGGTCGGCGGACGCACGCACCGCATCGCGCAGCCCGGCGAACCGCTGACCGAGCACGTCGTCGCGGAGTTGGTCGAGGATCTGCTGGTACGACCGGCGGGCGTCCGCGCTGGCCCACTGGTAGCCGGACAGCTCCTCCACCGCCCGCGCGGTCGAGCGGGGCAGGCTGTCCAGCACCGACTCGGCGAACCGCGCGTCGTCGCCATCGCGGCCCCGCAGCTCGTCCCGCTCGGCGGCGAGAGCCTGGTCGAGCAGGGCCTGGGCCCTGGTCACCGCGCCGTCCAGGTCACCGCGACGAAGCGCCTCCCGGCGCAGCCGCCGAGCCCGGGCGGCCAGGTCGTCCAACCCACCCCGCCCCTGCGGCCCACGGCGCAGCAGGTCGCGTAGTGCCTCCCGCAGGCTGCCGCCGGCCAGCACCTCGGCGCCGACCGCGTCCACCGCCTCGCGCACGTCGTACGGGGGTGCCAGCGGGTCGGGCCCGCCACGCCACTGCCCGTACCGGAACCTGTTGCCGGCCACGGTCAGCCCCGACCGCCGTAGACGGTGCGCCCCGAGTCGGTGACGTCCTTGCCGAGCCTTCGGGTCAGGTGCAACCCCTCCAGCACGAACTCGACGGCGGCCGCTGCCTCCTCCGGGGTGGGCGCGTCACCCAGACCGAGCCGATCGAGGACCTTCGCCAATCCGGGCACGGTGCCCACCTGGCGCAGCAACTCGGCGGCGCCGACCAGCTCGCCGGTCTCGATCGCCGCGCCCTCCTCGACGAGGGCGGTGAACCCGGACAGGTCCAGCCCGGCCAGGCGTGCCCGGAACGTCTCGGCGGTCGCGGTGCGCAGCAGGTGGGCAAGGACCTCGATCTCCCGTCCCTCCTCGCCGCTCTCGAACTCCACCTTGCCGCGCAGGGTGCTGGTCACCGACACGGCGTCCCCGACCCGCGCCACCGCGGCCTCGGGGCGTCCCTCCGGGGTCCCGGAAGCGGCGAGCAGGCCGGAGCGGCGCAGCGCGGCGCCAGCGACCGTCTCCGCGGCGGCGATGGCGAACCGGGCGGAGACGCCGGAGCGCGGATCCACCGACGGCGACTCCCGCACCGCGCGGGCGAACCGGGCCAGAACCTCCAGCACGTGCTCCGGCACCTCGGCGACCAGATCGGCCTCCTGCCGGATCAGCGCCAGCTCCAACTCCAGGTCGACCGGGTAGTGGGTACGGATCTCCGCGCCGAACCGGTCCTTGAGTGGGGTGATGATCCGGCCCCGGTTGGTGTAGTCCTCCGGGTTGGCGCTGGCCACCAGGAGCAGGTCCAGCGGAAGCCGCAGCTGGTAGCCGCGGACCTGGATGTCCCGTTCCTCCAGCACGTTGAGCAGGGCCACCTGGATCCGCTCGGCCAGGTCGGGCAGCTCGTTCACGGCGAAGATGCCCCGGTTGGTCCGAGGCACCAACCCGAAGTGGATGGTTTCCGGGTCGCCGAGGGTGCGGCCCTGGGCGATCCGGATCGGGTCGACGTCACCGATCAGATCGCCGACGCTGGTGTCCGGGGTCGCCAACTTCTCGCCGTAGCGCATCGAGCGGTGCAGCCAGCCGACCGGCTGGTCATCGCCGGCCTCGGCGACCTGGGCGCGGGACGCGGGGGTGAGCGGGTGCATGGGGTGCTCGTTGAGCACCGAGCCGGGGATGACCGGGGTCCACTCGTCGAGCAGTGCGCCGAGCGAGCGGATGAGCCGGGTCTTGCCCTGGCCGCGCTCACCGAGCAGCACCATGTCGTGCCCGGCGAGCAGTGCCCGCTCGACCTCGGGCAACACGCTGTCGTCGTAGCCGACGATGCCGGGGAAACGGGCCGAACCGGAGCGCATCCGGGCCAGGAGGTTGTCGCGGAGTTCCTGCTTGACGGTGCGGTACTGGTGACCGGCCGCCCGAAGCGCGCCGAGCGTGCTGGGCAGGTCGGCCGGTGGAACCGGGATTACCGGGGTAGGCGCAGTCACCCGAACCAGGCTAGCTCACGTACGAGAGAGGTCCCCAAACAACGGAAAACGATAGGAAAGGGGACCGCTCAGCCAGACGGGGTGACGAACCCGGACTCGTAGGCGGCGATGACCGCCTGGGTACGGTCGCGGACGCCCAGCTTGGCCAGCACGTTGCCGACGTGCGTCTTGACGGTCTCCACCCCGACCACCAGGTGGGCGGCGATCTCCGGGTTGGACCGCCCGGTGGTCATCAACCGCAGGACCTCGGCCTCCCGTTCGGTGAGCCGGGCCGCGCAGAGCCGGTCACCCCCGGCCGGCCCGTACGCCCCGACGAGTTGGCGGATCGCGGCCGGGAAGAGCAGCGACTCCCCCGCCGCGACCACTCGGACGGCCTCCACCACCTCGGCGGGCCGGGCCCGTTTGAGCAGGAAACCGGAGGCTCCGGCGCGGAGCGCTTCGTAGACGTACTCGTCGTTGGCGAACGTGGTGACCACCAGCACCCGGGGTGGGGTCGCGGAGGTGGCCAGCAGGTGCCGGGTGGCCTGAATGCCGTCGATGCCGGGCATTCGCACGTCCATCAGCACCACGTCCGGCCGATGCCGGGCGACCAGCGGCGGCACCTCGGCGCCGTCGGCGGCCTCGGCGAGCACCCGCAGGTCGGGTTGGGCGTCGATGATGGCGCGCAGCCCGATCCGGATCAGCTCGTCGTCGTCGACGATCAGCACGCCCGTGGTCATGTCGTCTCCTCGTACGGCAGGCGGGCCCGGATCAGCCATCGGTCGCCGTCCGGCCCCACGGTGAGTCGGCCGCCGAGCAGCAGAACCCGCTCCCGCATGCCGTCCAGGCCCCGACCGCCCCGGCCGAGGTCGGCGCGATCCGGACGACCCACCACGTTGACCAGCTCCAGCTCCATCGCGTCGGGATGCAGCTCCAGGCGCAGCGTGACCGGTCCGTGGCCGTACCGGGCGGCGTTCGTCAGGCCTTCCTGGACGATCCGGTAGCCCTCCCGGGAGACCACGGCGGGCACCCGCGCCGGGTCGCCGGCGCGTTGCGCGTGCACCGTCAGCCCGGCCGCGCGGGCGTCGGTGACGAGCCGGTCCAGGTCGGCGAGGGTACGCTGCGGCGCCACGGCTGGCCGGGGGCTGCCGGTCTCCCGGAGCAGCCCGAGCACGTGGTCCAGCTCGTCCATTGCGGTCCGTCCGGTCTCCTCGATGGCGGTGAGCGCCCGTCGGACGAACTCCGGGTCGGTGTCGAGGACCTCGCGGGCGGCCCCGGCCTGAAGGGTGGCCACGGTCAGCGCGTGGCCGACCGAGTCGTGCAGCTCCCGGGCCAGTCGGTTGCGTTCGGCGAGTCGGGTGGCCTGCGCCTCCAGCGTGGCGATCCGCTCCGCCTGAGCCGGGCCGAGCAGCACCGGCGCCATGGAAACGGCGAGCGCGCCGAGCCCCGCGACGGCGTAGCCGAGGCCGACCAGCAGAGCCACCCCGGTCAGGGTCAGCCAGCCGCTGTCTTGCCCGTCGAGCGGCCCGAACTGCTCCCGGCTGGTCAGCTCGGCGCCGATGCCGAACTGCTGGCCGATGAAGGCCAGCGCCATCGGCAGGGCGCTGAACAGCGCGATCATCACCAGGGCGCCGACGATGAGGTGCGTGGCGATCCACAGTGCGCTGCGCAGCCGGGTTTCCCGGTCACCGCGATGCCCGAGTGCCGGCTCGGGCAGGTCGACGCCGAGCAACCCCCGCACGGCGGCGATCTCCAGGGCCCGGCTGCCGTCCAGCAGCAGCGGCACCACGGCGATCAGCCCCGCGATCACCAGCAGCGCGTACGCCAGTGAGCGGGGGATCTCCGAGTCGCCGAGCAGTTGGGCGAAGGTCACCGCGAGCAACCCGTACGGCAGCGCCAGCACTCCGCCCAGCAGCAGGAACACGCCGCGCCGCCACGTCGTGCCGGCAACCAGCGGGGCCAGCACCGCTCGGAAGGTCACCCCGCCATTCTGCTGCCGGAAGGGGCCTGGACGACTCCCCCGTGCCGGGGAGATCTCAGCGGTGGTCGGCGACGTACTGCTGCGGGTCCTTGTCGCGGAACGGAAGGTTGCGGCCGTTCTTGTGCTCGCCGTAGAACGTCAGCCAGCGTCGGCCGAGTTCGGCGCGGAGTTCGGTGCTGGCGTGCCGGCGGAAGTCCGGCAGCGCCTCGTCCTCCTCCTCGGCCAGGTGTTCGCTGTTCTCCCGACGGGCCGTGCCGACCGCCGCCCACCACTGCTCCGAACCGACCGGGTGCAACTTCGCCTCGGCGATGGCGTCCCGGATCTTGTTGTGGTCGCCGATCGCGTCGGCGGTCTCGTCCTCGCCGTCGTCGCCGTGCTTCACCAGGTGCGGGTAGAGGATCGCCTCCTCCGCCTCGGCGTGGATGTCCAGGTGCAGGGCGAGAGCGTCCCAGATGGCGAGCAGCTCCTGCTCGTCGCGGGCGTCGTCGAGGCGGGCGAAGCCACGCCGGAAGGCGGTGTGGTCGTCCAGGATCAGTGCGGTGATGTCGTCCACTGTGCTCACTTTCCCGTCGGGCCGGCGAACCGGGCACGCAGCATTCGAGGCATCGCGGCGAGTCCGGTGACCGGGCGGAAGCGTTTGGCGGCCTCGACCAGCGCCGCGTACTCGTCGTCGGCGAGGTCGATGTCCGCGGCGGCGGCGTTGCGTTCCATCTGCTCCACCCCGGACGCGCCGGGGATGGCCAGCACGTTCGGGTGGCGCAGCAGGTGGGCGAGTGCGATCTGGCTGGGGGTGGCGTCGTGTGCGTCGGCGACCTGCCGCAGCGTCTCGATCAGATTGGCGCCGCGTTCCAGATTGTCCGGCAGGAAGTACGGGTTGGCTCGCCGGACCGCGCCGGTCGGCGGGTTCTTCGCGTCGTAGCGCCCGGAGAGGAAGCCCTGCGCCAACGGGCTGTACGCGATGACGACGCGGCCGGCCTGCCGGGCGTACGGCAGCAGGTCCTGTTCGGGGGCGCGGTCCACCATGCTGTAGCGAACCTGGTTGCTGAGCACCCGCCGGCCGAGTGCCGCCTCGGCGACCTGCCAGCGTCGCAGCCCGTAGTTGCTCACCCCGACCTCGCTGACCAGCCCCACGTCCTGCAGCGCCCGCATGCCGCGCATGGTGGTGTGGTCGGCGACCAGCGGGTTGGCCTGGTGCACCTGGTACAGGTCGATGTTGGTGACGCCGAGCCGGGCCGCCGAGGCGACCGCCCGCTGCTGCACCACCGCGGCCACCGGCAGGACCGGCAGGATCTTGGTGGCGACGACCACCTTGGGTCGGTCGTCGCCGAGCGCCGCGCCGAGGATCCGTTCGCTGCGCCCGAAGGCGTAGATTTCCGCGGTGTCGAAGACGGTCACGCCCAACTCGACGGCCCGCCGGACGATCTGCGCCGCCCGCTGCTCGAAGTCCGGGCCGTAACCCCACTCGCGGGAGCCGAACTGCCAGGTGCCCAACCCGATCTTGGACAACGGTTTGGGCGTGTCGAGCGCGATGAACCGCATAGCGTCGAAACTACCCCGCTGTCCGGGTTCACACGCCTGATCCCCAGCACCACGGCCCGGAGCTACGCTCATGATCGTGACCTACCTCGCCGCGGATGACCGCTACGACACCATGACCTACCGGCGCAGCGGACGCAGTGGCCTGCGGCTGCCCGCCGTCTCGCTCGGGCTGTGGCACAACTTCGGCCCGGACCGCCCGTTCGAACGGCAGCGCGACATCGTCCGACGCGCCTTCGACCTGGGCGTCACCCACTTCGACCTGGCCAACAACTACGGCCCGCCGCCCGGATCGGCGGAGGAGAACTTCGGCCGGATGCTCGCCACCGACCTGAAGCCGTACCGGGACGAGCTGATCATCTCCAGCAAGGCCGGTTATCTGATGTGGCCCGGCCCGTACGGCGAGTGGGGTTCGCGTAAGAACCTGATCTCGTCGCTGGACCAGTCGCTGGGCCGGATGGGGCTCGACTACGTCGACGTCTTCTACTCGCACCGGTTCGACCCGGACACTCCGCTGGAGGAGACGATGGGCGCGCTCGACGCGATCGTCCGCTCCGGCAAGGCGCTCTACGTGGGCATCTCGAACTACAACTCCGAGCAGAGCGCCCGGGCCGCCGCGATCCTGGGCGAGCTGGGTACGCCGCTGCTGATCAACCAGCCGTCGTACTCGATGCTCAACCGCTGGACCGAGTCCGACGGTCTGCTCGACACGCTGGAGCAGATCGGCGCGGGCTGCATCGCCTACAGCCCGCTGGCCCAGGGCCTGCTTACCGACCGCTACCTGGGTGGCATTCCGGCGGACTCGCGGGTGCGCACCAGCGTCTTCCTCAACGAGAGCGACCTCAGCGAGGAGAAGATGGCCACCATCCGAGGGCTCGGCGCGGTCGCCGAGCGGCGCGGCCAGTCCCTCGCTCAGCTCGCGCTGGCCTGGGCGCTGCGCGACCCGCGGATGACCAGCCTGATCATCGGGGCGAGCAGCGTCGAGCAGTTGGAGACGAACATCGCGGCGCTCGACAACCTCGACTTCACCGCCGAGGAGCTCGCCGAGATCGACGGCCTCCTGGCCTGAGCGGCGTCGGGCCGCCGGGTCACCAGATCCGGCGGCGTCCGGCGCGGTGGTTGCGTACCTCGCACTGCCGGCCGACCGGAGCGACGGCGTTGCGGCGCCGCCGCCCCGCGCCGATGAGCAGTGCCAGGACCAGCACGGTGGCGGCGCCGGCCAGCACCGGCCACCGGGCGCCGAGGTCGGTCACCGACGCCACCGGCACGCCCGGGTCGGCCGCCGCCGCCACCGCCGGGTCGGTCGCGGCCGGCCCACTGGCGGCGGTACGCGGAACAGCCGCCGCGCTCTTCGTCGCACCGGCCGGCTGCGGGGTGCCGGGTGCCGCGCGGAACACCACGTCCGAGCAGGAGTAGTAGGTGTCCGGGGTGTTGGAGTTCTGCCAGATCGTGTAGATGAGGTGCCGGCCCGCACGACCCGCCGGCAGTCGACCCGGCAACCGGTACGCCCCGGCCCGCACCGTCGGGTCGGTCATCGTCAAGAACGGGCGGGATTCCAGGTCCGCCCAGGTCAACGGCGCGCGAGGGTCGTAGTCGGGCTTGGTGGCGTAGAGCCGGAAGGTGCCCCGGTGCTCGATGGTGGTCCGGTACCGGAAGGTGAACTTCGCGCCCGCGGTCAGCTCGGTCGCCGGCCAGTCCGTCCGGGGCAGGTCCAGACCCCGGTACGCGGACAGCCCGCCGCTGCAGAGCTCGCCGTCCGGGATCCGTTCCCGGTCCCGGCCGTTGATCGCGGCCACCCGGACGTTGTCCCACTCGCGGACGGCAGCGCCCGCCTGCACGGCGGCCCGGCAGGCGGCGGTGGACGCGTGCCGGCCCTCGGGACCGCAGGCCGCCGCCCGGCTGATCGGGTCGGTCGGGGCGCCGTGCGCGGCGGCGGGTGTGGCGGCCAGGGGCACGGTCGCGGCAGCGACCAGCACCGTGGCGAGAAACCGGCGTACGGGCATGAGGACGACCTCCGCCCACTGGTACGGCCGGCGGGCGGCAAAGGTTCGACGGCGGGTCGGCGGGAATCCGGCGGGTGGCCGGAGCGTTTCGATACTCGGAACCGCTCAACCGAGGAGGCAGACATGAAGGTACGTAGCTCGTTGCGTGCACTGAAGCAGAAGCCGGGTTCGGTGGTGGTCCGCCGTCGTGGCCGGGTGGTCGTGGTGAACCGCGCGAACCCGCAGTGGAAGAGCCGCCAGGGCTGATCACGCCCTTACCAGACATACAGCACCAAACGCCCTGACCGGCTCACTCCCGACGGGGCCGATCAACAGACAGCGGCCCGGTTGATGATTATCAACCGGGCCGCTGACCTGCGTTTCACAAGGGTGGAGCCGAGGGGACTCGAACCCCTGACCCCCACACTGCCAGTGTGGTGCGCTACCAGCTGCGCCACGGCCCCTTGCTGTTGTCCCGGTCGCCCGGGCACTGGGAAACTATACACAGACTGGCCGGCATGGTCATCTCGCGGGGTCCCCTGCCGATCCGGGTCAGTTGAGCGCCACGTCCGGCGGGAAGTGGGCGACCGCGGCCATCATCCCGCCCTGCCGGCGCAGCACCATCGGCCACAGGTCGTCGGGCCGGTCGACGAAGGCGTCACCCGGCAGCCCGTCCAACACGAACCAGGAGCCGCCGGCGATCTCCTGCTCCAACTGGCCGCTGCCCCAACCGGAGTAGCCAGCGAAGACGCGGATCCCCCCGATGCTCTCCCGCAGCCGCTCCGGGTCGACCGAGAGGTCGATCGTGCCGACCGCTCCGGAGACCTGGTGGAAGCCCTTCAGCCGGCGCATCGGGTGCCGCATCCGGGCCAGGCAGATGGCCGAGTCAGGCTGCACCGGCCCACCCTCGAAGAGCACCGCCGGGTGGCGGGCCAGGTCGCTCCAGTCGCCGAGCACCTCGGCCACCGGCACCTCGGTGGCCCGGTTCAGCACCACGCCGAGCGCACCGCCCGGCTCGTGGGCGACGAGCAGCACCACCGTACGGTCGAAGTTCGGGTCCTTGAGCGCCGGAGTCGCGACCAGCAGCCGCCCGGTCATCGACTCCATCGCTCGTCCGCCGATCGCCTGACCCTCTCCCTGCATCCCACACACCCGTCAACCGTGAGCCCACGCCGGGGACCGGTCATCTACCGGATCCACCCCGTGCACCAGGATCAGCCGTGCTCTCAACGCCATGCCTGGCACCATAGCCTGCGTCCCGGGTGCTGGCTAAGGTCTGACCGGCAGGTGATCGGACAGTTAAGACGGAGGGCTGATGGCACCCACGGCGGACATCGCGGTGATCGGTGGTTCGGGCCTGTACGCCCTCCTCGACGGCACCGCTCATGAGCTGGAAACCCCGTACGGGCCACCGTCGGACGCGGTGACCATCGCCGAGGTGGCTGGGCGGCGAGTCGCGTTCCTGCCCCGGCACGGCCGGGACCACCGGCATCCACCACACCTGATCCCCTACCGGGCCAACCTGTGGGCGTTGCGCTCCCTCGGCGTACGCCAGGTGTTGGCACCGTGCGCGGTCGGTGGGCTCCGCCCGGAGCTGGGACCGGGCACGTTCGTGGTGCCGGACCAGCTGATCGACCGGACCAGCGGCCGGGCGCAGACCTACTACGACCAGGGTGCGGTGCACGTGCCGTTCGCCGACCCGTACTGCCCGAACGGCCGGCGGGCCCTGCTCTCCGCCGCCGCTGGCCGGGACGTCACGGCCGTGGACGGCGGCACGGTGGTGGTGGTCGAGGGCCCGCGGTTCTCCACTCGGGCCGAGTCCCGCTGGTACGCCTCGATCGGCGGCACTGTCGTCAACATGACCGGTCACCCGGAGGCGGTGCTCGCTCGGGAGCTGGCCCTCTGCTACTCCTCGATCGCGTTGATCACCGATCTGGACGCCGGGGTGCAGGCCGGTGAGTCGGTGACCCAGGACGAGGTGTTCCGGGTCTTCGCGGCCAACACCGACCGGCTGCGGGGCGTCCTGCTGGACGCGCTGGCGGCGCTGCCCGCCGCGCAGGACTGCGTGTGCGGCCACGCGCTGGACGGCATCACCCTGCCCTTCTCGTTGCCCTGAGCAGGCACGGGGCAGGCACGGGGCCGCTCCGCCGGATGGGCCCACGGGAAACACCCGAAAGGTCCGTCATATCCCGATAGATTCGGCTGATCGGGAGAGCGACCACGATCGTCCCTGCCCGTGAGACGGAGGCGGGTGGCGATGACAACGGTCCGGGACGCGACGTACGACGTGCTCCGCACCCTCGGCATGACCACCATCTTCGGCAACCCCGGCTCGACCGAGGAGCCGTTCCTGCGGGACTTCCCCGCCGACTTCCATTACGTCCACGCCCTGCAGGAGGCGACGGCGGTCGCGATGGCCGACGGCTACGCCCAGGCCAGCGGAACACCCGCCCACGTCAACCTGCACACCGCCCCGGGCGCCGGCAACGGCATGGGCAACCTGGTCACCGCCTGGCACAACAAGACCCCGTTGATCGTCACCGCCGGCCAGCAGACCCGGGAGATGCTGCTGCTCGAACCTCGCCTGACCAATCGGCGGCCCACCGAACTGCCTCAGCCGTACGTCAAGTGGGCCTACGAGCCGGCCCGGGCGCAGGACATCCCCGCAGCGGTGCTGCGGGCGTACGCGACGGCGGTGCAGCCACCGGCCGGGCCGGTCTTCCTCTCCCTGCCGATGGACGACTGGGCCCAACCCGCCGACTCGCTGCCCGCGGCGCGAACGGTTGCCACCCGGTTCGCGCCGGACCCGCAACGGCTGGACGAGTTCGCCCGGATCCTGGCCGACAGCAACAACCCGGTGCTGGTGTACGGGCCGGGAGTGGACCGCTCCGCAAGCTGGTCGGCCGCGGTCGCGTTCGCCGAGCGGCTGGCCGCACCGGTCTGGTCGGCCCCCGCACCCGAACGCGCCGTGTTCCCGGAGGACCACCCGCACTTTCGCGGTGTGCTGCCGTACGCGATCGGCCCGCTCGCCGAGGCGCTGCGCGGGCACGACACGGTGCTCGTCATCGGTGCTCCGGTGTTCCGCTACTACCCGCACATACCGGGCGGGCACCTACCGGACGGCGCCCGGCTGCTGCATGTCACGGACGACCCCGATGAGGCCGCGCGCGCCCCGGTCGGGGACAGCCTGCTCGGCGACCCGGGGCTGGCCCTGGCCGCGCTGATCGACCTCGTGCCGCCAGCCGACCGGCCACCCCCCGTGCCCCGGGACGCACCGACCCCGCCGGAGATCACCACTCCGCTGAGCGCGGACGCGCTGTTCGCCGGGCTGGCCGGGCACTGGCCGGCGGACGGGGTGCTGGTGCAGGAGTCACCGTCCAATCTGTCCGCACTGCGCCGGCAGTTGCGGATCACCCGCCCGGCGTCGTACTTCACGATGGCCAGCGGCGGCCTCGGCTACGGCCTGCCAGCCGCGATCGGGGTGGCACTCGCCGAGCGGGACACCGGGCGCGGCCGTCCGGTGGTGGCGGTCATCGGTGACGGCTCGTTCCACTACTCGGTGCAGGCGTTGTGGACCGCCGCGCGCCTCGCCCTGCCGGTGGTGGTCGTCGTTCCGGTCAACCAGCAGTACGCGATCCTGAAGGCTTTCGCCGAGCTGAAGGACACTCCCGGGGTGCCCGGACTGGACCTGCCGGGGTTGGACATCGTCGCGATCGCGTCCGGCTACGGCTGCGCCACCGAGGTGATCCAGACCCCCGACCAGCTCGGCGCGGCGCTCGCCACCGGGCTGCGCGCCGACCGTCCCACCGTGTTGCCGGTGCCGATCAGCACCGACGTGCCCAGCATCCTCTGAGCCGGACCTGTCCGCCTCTGAGCCGGCTTCTGAGCTGTGGGCCGGCCGGTCAGCGCGGGGCGATCGAGAGCGGGGCACCGGTGAAGATGTCCAGGACCGGCCGGGCGCCCAGCGGTGCCGCGAGGGTGACGGTGACGGGTTCCAGTTTGAGCACGGCCGGGCAGGGCCCGGTGGCCCGGGTGACGCTGCCGCCGACCACCACGACGTTTGGGCGTTCCCACACCAGCGGCGTGATTCCGGTGTCGCAGGCGCCGACGCCGAGCCGCACGGTCAACCGGGCATCGTCGACCGCTGCGAGGTCCTGGGCGGCCACCAGCCCGTCCGGCAGAGGCCGGGCCGGGGCGGAGGGCTCGGGGACCGGCGTGACGGCCGTCGCGGCGACGGCGAGCCGGGCCACCGGGGTGGCCAGTTCCTTGACAGTGAACAGCCAGGCCGGGACCTGCGCCGCACCCCGGCTGGTCTGGACCGGCACGGTGCCGTACGTGACCCCGGTGACGGTGAGCGAGAGGCAGGCGGTCTGCGTCGTGCTGGTGGCCCACCCGTCCGGCCCCGGTTCGAGGGTGGGGCCACCGGGGCTCGGCCGGCCGGGTCGCTTCGGTCGCCCCGGACAGGGCAACGGATCACCCTGGTCGAGCTGCCGGTACGCCTCGGCCGCGCTGACCAGCGGCAACGTCAGCCGGCCGTCTGGGAATCGGATCTCGCCACCGACCCGGGTGGGCGGGATCGGCACCTGCTCGCGGTACCACCCGGCGCGGAAGGCAGCCTCGGTGTCCGGGGTGAAACGGGGGTCATCGGTGAGCAGGGTCGGCCCCTCCAACGGGACATAGCCGGCGCGCCAGTCGGGGCCGGGCCGCCACGCCTCGGCGACCTCGGTGGCCCGCTGGTCGAACGCCTCGGTGTGGTGTGACCCGCCGCTGGGCCCGTCAGCCGGCTCTGCGCCGTTCGGGGCACAGCCCGCCCCGAGCAGCAACGGGAGTACGAGCAGCAGAAACGGTCGACGCATGTACGGTTCGACGCGTTCGTCGACCCCCCGGTTCCCGGTCGACGCTCAGGTCTCGCCGCCCAGATCCATCTGGTACGCCTCCCAGAGCAGGTCGGCACCGCGCCGCCGGTGCCGGGCCAACCTCCGGAGCAGGTTCCCGGCCCGGTGCCGCACCTCGTCGGGGTTGACCTCGGGCTGCTCGGCGACCCGCTGCACGGCGAGAATCGCGGCGATGATCGCCGAGTGCTCCCGGGTCAGCAACCGCACCCCGTGGTCCAGCCGCGGCGACTGGGTGAGCAACTCCCGGTAGAGGCCGGTGGGGCCTTCGGTGACCCGAACGTGCTCGGTGAACCCCTGCCCCACCGGACGCAGCCGGAGCAGGACCTCTTCGCGCCAGTGCGGCTCGGTGGTGGCCACGGCGACGGCCCGGCCGAACGCGTGCACGTCACCGGCGAGCCCGGCCGGGCGCGGCTGACCGGGCAAACCGATGGGGTGCGGATCGGCCGGAAGCCCGGCCGGGTGCGGGTGCGCGGCGGACGGCCGGGCGACGAGTGACGGCTGCTGGACCGGACCGGCGACCATGGCACCTCCCGCGCTGCTCTGCTACCCCATACCGCGATGGTGAGCCCCGCCCAGCCGCCCTGTCCAGAGCCGGCGAGCGGCTCATCTGCCCCATTGGCCCCAATCACCCCGCAGGCCCCACTGGAACGACTCAACACGCGGTACGTCATCGTGACCGGCCGGGAGCCCCACACGGCCGCGTTCGTCGCCCAGTGGGCCGCTCCGCCGTGCGGCGGCCCCGCTCAGCCGACCGGGGGGTGCTCCGCCAGACGGCGCAGTTGGTTGGCGACGGCGTGCGCGTCGCCGTCCCGGCCGTCGACCGGCCGGCCCGTCGTGATCGCGTCGGCCAGCGCTCGCAGCTCGGACGGGGGCAGGCTGCCCAGCCCCATGCCACGCAGCGGGATGGTGACGCGCCGCCCACTCTCCCGGTCGGTAGCGATGATGGTCGGCACCCGCTGACCACCCGCCGGGGAGTCGTCCCGCTCGTCGCGATACGACACCGCGCCAGCGTCGATCCGAGCGGTGGCGAGGTCGACGCTGCGGGTACCGATCGCGCCCCGGACCCGCGCCCGGCTACCGTCCAACGAGGCGGCCGTGCGGAGCACCCGAAGCACGAGGTAGATGCCGAGCAGGACGAACGGCAGGCCGCACAGCCCGATGAACACACTGGGCCCGGCCTCGCCCCCGCCACCGCCGGAGTCCTGCAGCGCGGGCGGCAGCATTCCCGGCGGCAGGTCGCGAGCCTCCTCATAGGAGGCGAACGGGTCACCAGGGCCGGCCAGCCGGTCCAGCAGGCCGGCGGCGATCAGCGGTAGCACCACGAATGCCGCACCGACGGCCGCGATGAAGACCCCGACCAGCACTGCCATCGTGCGCTGACCGGGCGAGGCACCGACCGACAGTCGCAGCTCCTGGTTCGTCACGGGTGCAGCGTAGGCGAGGCGGCCGAATCGCCGTCTGCGGCGGCTGGCAAGCCCACTCCCTCACCCGGCAGGACCGGCCAGCGACACGGTCAGGCACGTCAGGCACCGCAGTCCACACACAGCGAAGCGCCCCGGCTGGTGGGCCGGGGCGCTTCGCTTCGAGGTGGTGGAGGTGCCGGGAATCGAACCCGGGTCCTTCGCCGGTTTGTCAGGGCTTCTCCGAGCGCAGCTCGCTGTGCCTCTACTCGGCCCCACCGCTCACGCGAGCAAGTTGGTGTGACGGGCCCAGTCGCTGATTAATCTCGCCGCACGGACCCCGCGACCGGGTCCGATTGGCCAGCCTTCTAGCTGATGCCGGCTACTGGGACGAAGGCGTTCCCAGGCCGACAGACTTAGCTACTCGCCTCAGGCGGCGAGAGCGAAGTCAGCGCGAGTGTTCTTGGCGCTTATAAGTTTCCGACGATCGATTCTCGAGACGACGTCGGCTTCCTCGGCTCGCTTCCCCTGTCGCTGCGTACGAAGTCGAAACCAGTCACCCCCTCGACAGGCCGCCGATGTGGCGGCACTGACAAGACTAACGCCTGCCGCAACCACTTTCATCCCGAGCCCCGGGTCGGCGAACCGACCCGGACAAACGGGACGAACTAGTCGTCCATTCCCTTGCCGCGCCGACCGGACACCCGGGCGATCTCCCGGTCCGCGTCCCGCTTGGCGAGGTCCTGACGCTTGTCGTACGACTTCTTGCCCTTCGCCAGGGCGATCTCGACCTTGGCCCAGCCGTCGGAGAAGTAGACCTGCAACGGGACGATGGTCAAACCGCCCTCGCGGGTCTTGCCGAGCAGCCGGTCGATCTCTCCCCGATTGAGGAGCAACTTGCGGGTACGCCGCGGCTCGTGGTTGGTCCAGGTGCCCTGGGTGTACTCCGGGATGTGCATGGCGTGCAGATACAACTCGCCGTCACGCTCCTGGGCAAACGCGTCGACCAGCGACGCCCGCCCGGCCCGCAACGACTTGACCTCGGTGCCGGTCAGCGCCATGCCCGCCTCGTACGTGTCGAGGATCGCGTAGTCGTGGCGCGCCTTCTTGTTGGAGGCGACCACCTTGCGCCCCTTTTCCCGTGGCATCGGTGCCACCCCCTCTCCGGACGTCCGTGGGCCGGGCTCACCCCGGCCGGACAACGGATCATGCTACCCGAATGACAAGGACCCTCCCGCGCCGTTTATTTCCGGGCGGGAGGGTCCTCAGGTCAGCGACGAAACAGCTAGACCCGCAGGTAGAACCGGAGGGTGATCCAGGCGGTGGCGGCGCTGATCAGGCCGCCGACGCCCGCCATCAGCGGGAAGATGAACATGATGTCGCCCCAGCTGATCGGCGACAGCAGCCCCTCCAGGGCCTTGAGTGACCCGTCGAAGAGCAGATATTTCGCCGCGATCAGTGCGACCAGGCCGAGCAGTGAACCGATCAGACCCGCGACCACGGCCTCCAGCACGAACGGCGCCTGGATGAACCAGTTCGACGCGCCGACGAGCTTCATGACCGCGACCTCACGTCGCTTGCTGTACGCGGCGACCTGAATGGTGTTCGCGACGAGCAGCAGGGCGGCGACCGCCATCACGATGGCGGCAGCCAGCGCGATGTTCTGGATCGCGGTGAGGATGTTGAAGATCTTGTCCAGCAGCTTGCTCTGGTCGACGATCTCGTCGACGCCCTCGGTGTTCTTGTACTGGTCGTAGATGTTCTTGTACTGCTCCGGGTTCTTCAGCTTGATCCGGAACGACGGCGGGAGGCTGTCCTCCTTGACGGCGCTGATCAGATCCGGCGCGTCCTGGAACATCTCCTGGAACCGCTTGTACGCCTCGGCCTTGTCGACGTAGATGACGTCGCTGATCAACGGGTCGACCTCGAGCTTCGAGTTCACCTGCTCGCGCTGCTCATCGGTGACGTCGGTCTTGAGGAAGATCGAGACTTGGATGTTCTTGTAGTAGAGGTCCTTCATGTCGTCGACCTGGCGGTACATCAGACCGCTGGCGCCGAGCATGGTCAGCGAGACCGCCATCGTGATGATCATCGCGATGGACATGGTCACGTTGCGCCACAGTCCGACCAGTACCTCGGACAGGACGTATTTCACGCGCATCGGGATTTCCTCCGGGTCTCCGGCATGAAGTGTTCGTCGTCAGGCTGCGCAGGGGCGGAGCGGGGGCTCACCCGTAGACGCCGCGGGCCTGGTCACGCACGATCCGACCGCTCTCGATCTCGACGACGCGGCGGCGCATCTGGTTAACGATGTTGGAGTCGTGGGTGACCATCACGACGGTCGTGCCGGTGCGGTTGATCCGGTCCAGCAGGCGCATGATCTCGATCGAGGTGTCCGGGTCCAGGTTTCCGGTCGGCTCGTCCGCCAGCAGGATCAGCGGACGGTTCACGAACGCCCGGGCGACGGCGACCCGCTGCTGCTCACCACCGGAGAGCTCATGCGGGTAGCGGTGCTCCTTGCCACCGAGCCCGACCAGCTCCAACACCTCCGGCACGACCCGGCGGGCAACCGCCTTGGTCTTGCCGATCACCTCGAGGGCGAACGCCACGTTCTCGTAGGCGGTGCGGTTCGGCAGCAGCCGGAAGTCCTGGAAGACACAGCCGATGGAGCGCCGGAAGTGGGGTCGCTTCCAGGAGCGCATCGACGTGACGTCCTTGCCGTTGACGACGACGCGCCCCTTGTTGGGGGCAACCTCGTGCAGCAGCATTTTGATGATCGTGGACTTGCCGGAGCCGGATGGACCGATGAAGAAGACGAACTCGCCCTTCTCGATCGAGACGGACACGTTGTCGAGCGAAGGCCGGGACGCCTTCGGGTACGTCTTCGTCACTTGCTCAAGCTGAATCACGGGTGGTGAGTCTACGCGGTGTAACAACTGAGCCAAGCCCCACGCCCCGCCGAACCGGCGCGAGTCGTCGAATCACGCCTCTACCTGGAGATCGACGAAGCGTTCCGCCCGCGAGTCGTCACGCTCAGTCGTTGGCGAGTTGCCGCTGCTTGCGCCAACGGATCCCGGCTTCGATGAAACCGTCCAGATCGCCGTCGAACACCGCGCTCGGATTGCCGGTCTCCTGCTCGGTTCGGAGATCCTTCACCATCTGATACGGGTGCAGGACGTAGGAGCGCATCTGGTCGCCCCACGAACCGGCGGCGTTCTCCTTGAGCCCCTCCAGCTTGGCCTGTTCCTCCTGGCGCTTGCGCTCCAACAGTCGGGCCTGGAGCACCCGCAGCGCGGAGGCCTTGTTCTGCAGCTGGGACTTCTCGTTCTGGCAGGTGACCACGATGCCGGTCGGGATGTGGGTCAGTCGGACCGCCGAGTCGGTGGTGTTGACGCTCTGCCCACCGGGGCCGGAGGAGCGGTAGACGTCGACCCGTACCTCGTTCTCGGGGATGTCGATGTGGTCGGTCTGCTCGGTGACCGGCAGGACCTCGACGCCCGCGAAGCTGGTCTGCCGGCGGCCCTGGTTGTCGAACGGGCTGATCCGGACCAACCGGTGGGTGCCCGACTCGACGCTGAGCGTGCCGTACGCGTAGGGCACCTTGACCGCGAAGGTGGCCGACTTCAGGCCCGCCTCTTCGGCGTAGGAGGTCTCGTAGACCTCGGTCGGGTAGCCGTGCCGCTCGGCCCAGCGCAGGTACATCCGCAGCAGCATCTCGGCGAAGTCCGCCGCGTCCACGCCACCGGCGCCGGCCCGGATGGCGACCAGCGCCTCCCGGGAGTCGTACTCGCCGGAGAGCAGGGTGCGGACCTCCATCTCCTGGATGGCCTTCGTCAGCCCGGTGATCTCCGACTCGACCTCGGTCAGCACGCCCGGGTCGGCCTCCGCCTCGGCCAGCTCCAGCAGCACCTGGGCGTCGTCGAGGCCGGAGCGCAGGCTGCCCAGCTTGCTGATCTCGCCGTTGACGTACGACAGCTGCGAGGTCACCTGCTGAGCCTTGGCCTGGTCGTCCCACAGGTCGGGGGCAGAAGCCTCCTGCTCAAGGCGGGCCTTGTCCTCGTGGAGCCGGTCGAGGTTGAGGACGGCCTCGATGTTTCGCAGGGTCGCGTCGAGTTCCTTGAGCTGTTCGGCGTAATCGGCAG
This sequence comes from Micromonospora luteifusca, assembly GCF_016907275.1. Lineage (NCBI taxonomy): Bacteria > Bacillati > Actinomycetota > Actinomycetes > Micromonosporales > Micromonosporaceae > Micromonospora > Micromonospora luteifusca. The sequence continues at coordinate 4,223,193 of NZ_JAFBBP010000001.1, read as the reverse complement.
CGGTCACGACAGATAAGCGTACTGCGCGGGCGAGGAGCGAGCTTGCGAGCCCCGCGGGCCGACGCCAAATTGACGCTGCGCCACCGTGGGCCGAGCAGCTCGTTCCGTCTGCGGGAACCCGCCGATCATCACCCGACGGGGGCGGACTTCAACCACGACAGCGCCGCACGGTGGTAGGCGACGGCGAACTCCAGCGCGCTGGCGTCGTACGTCTCCCCGTCCCGTTTGGCGTTCTTCACCTGCTCCCGGACCTGGGCGAGCGCCTCGGTGTGGTATTCGTTGGCCGAGGCGTACAGGCCCTTCAGTTGGCTGGCGGAGTGCAGGTTGCCGAAGGCCATCCGCAGCGCTATCGGATTGCGGATGGTGTCCCGCCCCGGGTTCTCGGCCAGCCAGCGGGAGAAGGTCCTCTTCCCGCTGGCGGTGAGTGCGTACGGCTGGCTCATCCGCGGCCCGGGCTTACCGAGCCGCACGAAACCCCGCTCAGCCAGCACCGGCAACTCGCGGTAGACCTGACTGCGGGTCATCGACCAGTACGGCGCCAGACGGCGCTCAGCGGCGGCCATCAACTGGCCGCCTGTCATCGGGCCCTCATGGAGGAGGCCGAGCAGGGCCGCCGCCGTAGGGTTGACTCCGGAATCCGCCATGCCCACTACGCTGCCACTTTGCGCACCCGGCGTCCAGGATTTGCCAGTTTGCCACCCAACAGGACTTCCTAAGTGCACTGTCGGCGGCAGACTGTCCGTTGAGGACTATCAATGGGTTAACCCATTCGGCCGACCGCCGGCGGCGCCACGCGTGCCGCCGGCGGGTCGTCGCCGCTCAGCCCATGTGGGGGTACGTGTGGTCGGTCGGCGGCACGAAGGTCTCCTTGATCGTGCGCGGCGACACCCAGCGGACCAGGTTCAGCCAGGAACCGGCCTTGTCGTTGGTGCCGCTGGCCCGGGCACCGCCGAACGGCTGCTGCCCGACCACCGCGCCGGTCGGCTTGTCGTTGATGTAGAAGTTGCCGGCCGCGTACCGCATCCGCTCGCCGACGGCGTCGATCACCCGGCGGTCGGTGGCGAAGATCGACCCGGTGAGCGCGTACGGCGCGATCGACTCGGCCTGCGTCACCACGTCGTCGAAGCGGGCGTCGTCGAACACGTGCACGCCCAGGATCGGCCCGAAGTACTCGGTGGTGAAGGTCTCGTGGGCGGCGTCGGAGCACTCGAAGATCGTCGGCCGGACGAAGTAGCCGACCGAGTCGTCGGCGGTGCCACCGGCCAGCACCCGGCAGGTGTCATCGCCGTTGATCAGCTCCAGCGCGGCGGTGTGCCGGGCGAACGCCTTGTCGTCGATCACGGCGCCGCCGAAGTTGCTGAAGTCGGTGACGTCGCCGTAGGTCAGCGAGTCGGTGGTGGCGGCCAGCCGGTCCCGCAGCCCACCCTCCCAGATCGAGCGCGGCACGTACGCCCGCGAAGCCGCCGAGCACTTCTGGCCCTGGTACTCGAAAGCGCCACGGATCAGGGCGGTGTGCAGGGCGTCCACGTCGGCGCTGGTGTGCGCGACCACGAAGTCCTTGCCGCCGGTCTCGCCGACCAGGCGCGGGTAGCCCCGGTAGCGGGCGATGTTGTCGCCGACGGTCCGCCACAACTGCTGGAAGACCTTGGTCGAACCGGTGAAGTGGATGCCGGCCAGATCCGGGTCCGCGAGCACGACGTCGGAGACCTCTTCGCCCCGGCCGGTGACCATGTTGATCACGCCGGGCGGCAGGCCGGCGGCCTCGAACAGCCGCATGGTGAAGTGCGCGGCGAACTGCTGGGTCGGGCCCGGCTTCCAGATCACCGTGTTGCCCAGCAGAGCCGGCGCCGACGGCAGGTTGCCGGCGATCGCGGTGAAGTTGAACGGGGTGACCGCGTAGACGAAGCCCTCCAGTGGGCGGTGGTCGAAACGGTTCCAGACGCCCGGCGAGGACGCCGGCTGCTCCTCGAGCAGGCGGCGGGCGAAGTGCACGTTGAACCGGAGGAAGTCGATGAACTCGCACGCCGAGTCGATCTCCGCCTGGATCGCGGTCTTCGACTGGCCGAGCATGGTGGCGGCGTTGAGGGTGTCGCGCCAGGGACCGGCGAGCAGCTCGGCGGCGCGCAGGAAGATCGCGGCGCGCTCCTCGAAGGGCAGCGCCCGCCACATCGGGGCGGCGTCCTTGGCGGCCTTGATCGCGGCCCGGGCGTCGTCGTGGGTGGCGTGCGCGGTCACCCCCAGCACGTGCGCGTGCCGGTGCGGCTGCACCACATTGATCGGGTCACCGGCGGCCATCCGCTGCTCACCGCCGATGGTCATCGGCAGGTCGATGCGCTCGGCGGCGAGCTCGGTCAGCCGCCGCTGGAGCCGGTCCCGGTCGGGGCTGCCCGGCTCGTAGTTGCGAACCGGCTCGTTGCGCGGCTCGGGAACGGAGAAGACGGCATCCATCAGGGCTCCTGGCGATCTCGACAGCAGTGGCGAAACCGGACCCGCGGGCACCGACCGGACGGCCGGACACCGGACACCGCACCGGAGGGCCGAGCAGCGGCGGGACCTCCGGTAATTGTCCCATGAAGGGCTGCACGCCCCACCTCGGCCACCGCCTTCAACCAAGGACCGGCCCACCCCTCCTCCCCTTACCGACCGGGCTCGATCCGGTGCCCGCCCCTGCTCCGGGCAGCCGCCCCGCCGGAGAGCCTCGCCGGGACGTACCCCGTTCGGCCGTCCCGGGGCGGCGGGGAGCCCAGCGGGCCCGCGTACCCTGAATGGTCGGTGACCTGCCGCCTCGAAGGGGAGACGATGACCAAGCAGCCCGGCCGCGTCCCGGCCGCGGAGTCGCACGAGCCGGCGGCCGACGTGGCCAGCCCCAGCAGCCGGCCGCTGCCCGCTCCCGGCGCGGCGGTGCTCGCGCTGCTGGCGCTCGGGTGGCTGACCGCCATGCTCTGGTCCACCCGGGAGGCCATCAACTCGGCGGCGGCCGGGGTCACCGCGATCAGTCTCTCCGCGTTCGCCCTGCCCGGCGTGATCTCGGCCGCTCTGGTGTGTGGGGCGGCCGTCGCGCTGGCCGGCGGCAACCTGCTGGCCCGCCGGTACGGCGACTGGGCCACCCTGCGCTTCGCCGGTGCCATCGGCGGCGGAATGCTGGTCGGGTTGGCGGCCGCACTGGCCATCAACCTCACCTACTTCGACACCTCGACCACCAACGTGATCGCCGGCACCACGGCCGCCGCGGCAATCATCGGTGGCGCGGTGGCCGGCGCGCGGACCGCCCCGGCGGTCGGTGCGGTGGTGACCGCCGCGCTGGGCACACTGCTCTTCGTGGTCGCGTTCAGCCGCGCCCGGGACCCGCTGTTCAACCTCTTCGGAGCCGGCGACAGCCAAGAGTCGGTGATCAACGCCGCCAAGTGGGTGTCGCGTACCGAATCGCTCGTCGCCGGGCTGCTCGCCGGGCTGCTCGCATACGGCTACCTGACCTGGGCACGGCGTCGGGCCGTTCGCCGTGATCCCGAGACCCCAGCGCTGCGCTGGCCGGCATACCTGCTCGCCGGTGCCGGGCCGGGGCTGCTTCTCCTGCTCGCCGAGGTGATCATCCGGATCGGCGGTCGGTCGCTGCTCGATCTGGCCAGCGCACTCAGCGAAGCGGACGCCGTGGCGCAGACCTCGCTGGGCAGCTCACGGGTGGACAACGGCATCTGGGTGCTCTTCGTGGGGGCGCTGACCGCGCTGATCGCCTTCGGCCGCACGCTCGGCCCGGCGACCCGCAGCGACGACGAACCGGCCGACGACTCGGACACCGGCACGGACCGGGTCGCCCCCGAGGACGACGAGCCCGACCCGGCCGAGACGTTCGACCCGGCCGAGGCCTTCGACCCGGACCCGGCCAAGGCGGACCCGGCCCGCTGACGTCGGGCGGGGCTGTTGCCCGCTGGCGTACGCGTGGTGGTGTGGCCTGTGGTTCAGCTGGCTGCGCGTAGCAGCAGGTCCAGCTCCGACACGTCGTACCACTCCAGCTCGTGGTCCTCGGCGCCATCAACGGTGAACTGGGCATCGGGGTCGCCGGCGGCAGCCTCGGCCACCACTTCGGCCGCCGCGGCGACCTCCTCGACCGCGTCCGCGCCGTCCACGTGGATGGCCGCGACGGCACCCACCGGCACGGCGTCGGCCAACGTCACCGTGCTGGAACCCAACTCACCGTCACCCCGCCCGAGCGCGCTCGCCGGCAGGTCGGCCGAGACGACGACGCGGCGGCGGGGAGCGGTCGGGTCGGCCCGGAGCAGGTTCAGCGCGTCCTGGGCGGCCCGGGTGAACGCGACGTACTCCAACTCCTCCTCGTCGCCCTCGGCGTACCACTCGCGCAGCGCCGGGGTCACCGCATGGGCCTCGTCGGCGGCCAGCCCCTCCTCACGCAGTCGGGCCAGCATCGGTACGGTCGCCGGCACGTACACCCGGACAAGCTCGTCGGTCACCGGTCGTCTCCCCGCCTCGTCCTCCACCGGCGTCCGCCGGCACGGGCGCAGATCATGCCGCACGCCGTGACCGTCATACACCCCGGCTCCGGCCGGTGGAAGTTCCCGACCGGTGTGTCTCGGGAGGTCGGCAGGCCGCCGGCCCGCCCGGATGCTGGGCGGTCGGGGCTGTCGGTGGCAAACTGAAGCAAACGACCCCAACCCCGGGAGTTCCTGTGGAGCCGAGGTTCCTGCTGCTCTCCGACGTCGCCGCCGAGCTGAACGTGTCGGATTCGCAGGTCTACCACATGGTGCGCAGCGGCGAACTGCCGGCGATCAAGATCGGTGGGCGCGGCCAGTGGCGCGTCGAGCGTGCGCGCTTGGAAGAGTACATAGCGCGCAAGTACGACGAAACAGCGGACTGGGTCCAGCACAATCCGCTGGTCGATCGCGATCCAGAGTAGACCGGACGCCGAGCCCGGCCAGCCCAGCTTGCCTGCCTGCGTGCCATGCCCAGCCGCACCCTTCGCGTGATCCACCCGCATCGGCGCACCTCTCCGCGTGATCCACCCGATGCCACCGCACCCCTCGGCTTGATCCACTCCATGTCGCCGAAGTTGCGGTGTCGAGCCGGTCCGGATACCGCCATATCGGCGAAATGGAGTGGATCAAGCCGCGGAAGGGGGGCATTCCGGGGTTGAGCCATTGACCGGGGCCGCTTTGTCGCCCAGAATCGAGTTCGTCGGAGGCAAACGAAAGCAAACGCAAGATCAAGGGGGAACGATGAGCGAGGCGCGACCCGGTCCTTCCCGGCCACCCGTGCGACTGCGCCCCGTCCCGCCCATTGACCCGCCATACGTCGACGAGACCGACGAGGCGTACTGGCCGGCACCGACACACGGTCAGCTCGCTCTCGATCTGTTCGCCTCGACCCGGCCGGAACCGGTCCGGCCGCCGGAGCGCCGGGCCGCTCTTCGCCCGGTGTCCAGCCGGTCGACCACGCACCCGGTCACGCCGATACCGCCAGCGACCGCCCCGGAAGCCACCCGAGCCGCCCATCGGTTCGTCGGCAGTTGCCTGGAGGTGGTGAACGGCTACCGTTCGCCAGCACAGGTGCGGGCCCTGCTCGACCCGGCCCGGGCAAGTGACCTTCTGACCGAGCTGGCCCGCGCGTCCGGGCGGGCCGCGGTACCTCGCCGCCGCGCCAGCCGACCAATGGTCCGGCTACTCCGCCTGCGGGTCTGCGAGCCCCGGGAGGCCGCGGTGGAGGCGGCGGCCGTCCTCACCGGCGCGGGCGGTCAGAGCTGGGCGATGGCGCTCCGCTTGGAGCATCGCCGGGGCCGCTGGCTCTGCACCGCCCTGCACGTCCTCTGACCAAGCCCGAGCCACGCGCGGCCCGGATCCACGCGCGGCCCCAGCTACGCGCGACCTCGGCAAAGCCCCCAGCCAACACGGCCCCCAGCCAGGCGCGGCCCCCAAGCCACGCACGGTCCCAGCCACGCAAGGCCCGCAGCCAGGCGGGGCCCCGCCACGCACGGGCCCAGCCACGCACGCCCAAGCAAAAGCTCGGCCTCAAGCCACGCGCGGTCCCCGCCACGCGCAACCCCCGGCCACGCACGGGCCCCGCCACGCGCGACCCCAGCCACCCGCGATCCAGCCGGCGCGACCTCGGCCAGCCCGGCTGGATCGACGTGTGAGGGCTGGAGACGCCGACGGGCCCCGGCCTGATCGGCCGGGACCCGTTGGTCAGTGCTGCTGTTGGTCAGTTGCCGCCGTTGGGGGCTCCGTGGCAGCGCTTGTACTTGCGGCCCGAGCCACACGGGCACGGCGCGTTGCGGGACGGGCCGTTGCTCGCCTCGGCCTGGTTCGGTGCCGGCCGTCGGGAGGCCACCGACGGGACCGCCGGGCCGCGTAGCCCGGAGGCCGGCCGCTGCGGGGCGGACGGCGCAGTCTGGCCTGGTGCCGCCGGGGCACCCGGGGCCGGTCGGCCCACGCCGAGCGCCGGGGCCTGCTGCCCGGCCTGCTCGACGGCGACCTCGCCGGGGCTGGCTTCACCGTCGATGGTGGGAGCGGAGTATTGCAGGGCCTGCCGCTGCGGAGCGCGGTTGAGGCCCTTGGCCCGGATCTCCACCGGCTTGTCGAGCAGCGTGACCTCGTCCGACCCCGCCTCCGGCTCCGGTTCGGTCACCTGGACGTCGACGTTGTAGAGGAAACCGACGGTCTCCTCCTTGATGCCGTCCATCATCGTGGCGAACATGTCGAAGCCCTCGCGCTGGTATTCCACCACCGGGTCACGCTGGGCGTACGCCCGAAGGTTGATGCCCTCCTGGAGGTAGTCCATCTCGTAGAGGTGCTCGCGCCACTTACGGTCGATGACCTGGAGCAGCACCATCCGCTCGAGTTGGCGCACCCCCTCGGTGCCGAGCTGCTCCTCACGCCGGTCGTACGCGGCGTTCGCGTCGTCCTTGAGGCGGGCGACGAGGAAGTCGGCGTCCATGCCGGCCCGCGAGCCGCCGGCATCCTCCTCCAACTCCTCGATCGTCACGCCGACCGGGTAGAGCTGCTTGAGGTTGGACCAGAGCTGATCGAGGTCCCAGTCCTCGCCGTAACCCTCGGAGGTGGCGCCCCGCACGTACGCCTCGACGGTGTCGTCGATCATGTTGCGCACCTGGTCGGAGAGGTCCTCGCCGTTGAGCACCCGGAGCCGCTCGGCGTAGACGACCTGGCGCTGCTTGTTGAGCACCTCGTCGTACTTGAGCACGTTCTTGCGGATCTCGGCGTTCTGGCCCTCGATCTGGGCCTGGGCGCTCTTGATCTGCCGGGTGACCATCTTCGACTCGATGGGCACGTCTTCCGGGATGTTGAAGCGCTCCATCACCGCTTCGACCGCCCCGGCCCGGAAGCGCCGCATCAGCTCGTCCTGCAGGGACAGGTAGAACCGGGACTCACCCGGGTCACCCTGCCGGCCGGCGCGACCGCGCAGCTGGTTGTCGATGCGCCGGGACTCGTGCCGCTCGGTGCCCAGCACGTAGAGGCCACCGGCGGCCGCGACCTCGTCGGCCTCGGCGTCGCAGGCCTGCTTCCACGTGGGAAGGGCCTCCTCCATCGCCTTGGCGTACTCCTCCTCGTTTTCCAGCGGGTCGAGGCCGCGCTGGCGCAGGTCGTTCGCGGCGAGGAACTCGGCGTTGCCACCGAGCAGGATGTCGGTGCCTCGGCCGGCCATGTTGGTGGCCACCGTGACGGCGCCCTTACGCCCCGCCTGGGCGACGATTTCGGCCTCCCGCGCGTGGAACTTGGCGTTCAGCACGTTGTGCGGGATGCCACGCCGGCGAAGCAACTGGGAGAGGATCTCGGAGTTTTCCACCGAGACGGTGCCGACCAGCACCGGCTGGCCCATCTGGTGCCGCTCGGCGATGTCCTCGATGACGGCGTTGAACTTGGCCTTCTCCGTCTTGTAGATGACGTCCGGCCGGTCCTCGCGGACCATCGGGCGGTGGGTCGGAATCGTCACGACGCCGACCTTGTAGACCTTGTTGAACTCGCTCGCCTCGGTCTGCGCCGTACCGGTCATGCCGGACAGCTTCTCGTAGAGGCGGAAGTAGTTCTGGAGGGTGATGGTGGCAAGAGTCTGGTTCTCCTGCTTGATCTCCACCCCCTCCTTGGCCTCGATCGCCTGGTGCATGCCCTCGTTGTAGCGGCGGCCGTGCAGGATGCGACCGGTGAACTCGTCGACGATCAGGACCTCACCGTCGCTGACGATGTAGTCCTTGTCGCGCTTGTAGAGCTCCTTGGCCTTGATGGCGTTGTTGAGGTAGCCGACCAGCGGCGTGTTGACCGACTCGTACAGGTTGTCGATGCCGAGTCGGTCCTCGACCTTGGCGACACCCCGCTCGGTCACCGCGATGGTGCGCTTGGAGTGGTCGACCTCGTAATCGCCCTCACCGTCGGTGCCGGGCTGGAGCCGGGCCACCACGCCGGCGAACTCGCCGTACCAGCGGGCCGAGTGCTCGGCCGGGCCGGAGATGATCAGCGGGGTGCGGGCCTCGTCGATCAGGATGGAGTCGACCTCGTCGACCACGGCGAAGTTGTGGCCGCGCTGCACCAGCTCGTCTTTCGACCAGGCCATGTTGTCGCGCAGGTAGTCGAAGCCGAACTCGTTGTTGGTGCCGTAGGTGATGTCGCACTCGTAGGCGGCCTTGTGCTCGGTGGCCGGCCGGTTGGGCAGCACCACGCCGACGGTCAGCCCGAGGAACTCGTGCACCCGACCCATCCACGCCGCGTCACGCTGGGCGAGGTAGTCGTTGACCGTGATCACGTGCACGCCCTTGCCGGACAGCGCGTTGAGGTAGACGGCCATGACCGAGGTCAGCGTCTTGCCCTCACCGGTCTTCATCTCGGCGATGTTGCCGAAGTGCAGCGCCGCGCCGCCCATCACCTGGACGTCGTACGGCCGCTGGCCGAGCACCCGGGCGGCCGCCTCGCGGGCCACCGCGAACGCCTCCGGCAGCAGGTCGTCGAGGGTTTCCCCGTCGGCGAGCCGCTCTCGGAACTGCTCGGTCATGCCGGCCAGCTCCTCGTCGGTGAGGTTGACGTAGTCGTCCTCGATCGAGGTGACGGCGGCGGCGATGGCCTTGAGCCGGCGCACCATGCGGCCCTCGCCCGCGTTAAGGACCTTTTCCAGAATCGACACGGATCAACGCTCCCCTAGACAGTCTCGAACCATCGTAGGCGCTCCATCGGCGCGATGGTCACTGGTGGCGGTGGTCGACCCCGCCGAACCCGACATAATTCGCGTCCTGCGCACCCCCTGAACGTTATCCGGTTACGCCGTCGGCGAACGGTGCGGCACGATGCACGGGTGGAGCCCGTGGAGATCATCGAGGACGGCGTGCTGCTGCGGCCCTGGCGTGGCACCGACGCCGACGCCGTGCACCGGGCGTGCCAGGATCCGGACATTCAGCGCTGGACCACCGTGCCGCGCCCATACCGGCCCGAACACGCGCTCGGCTTCGTCACCGAGATGAGCGGGACGGCCTGGGCGGAGGGCACCGGGGCGCCGTTCGCGGTCTGCGACCCCGCGACAGGTGAGCTGCTCGGCTCGTGCGGGTTGGTCTCCATCGAACGGGACGGCACCGGCGAGATCGGTTACTGGACCGCCCCCTGGGCGCGCGGCCGGGGCGTGATGGTCCGGGCCACCCGGGCGGTTGCCCGCTGGTCCTTCGACACCCTCGGGCTGCGTCGGCTGATCTGGCAGGCCGAGGTGGGCAACCACGCCTCCCGGTTGGTCGCCCTCCGGGCCGGTTTCCGGATCGACGGCCGGCTGCGGCTGGCCAACCCGGCGACGCGGTCCGACGCGGACGGCTGGATCGGCTCGCTGCTGCCCGGCGAGGTGCCCGCCCCCGGGGCGACCGGGCCGGCCGGTCCCGGCACCCTCGCCGCCCGGCGTGCCGCGGTCTTCGGCCGCCCACAGCCCACCCTGTTCGCCACCGCCGGGGCCGGTGAGCTGCGGGTACGGCCGATGGAGGAGCAGGATCTGGACGCCGTGGTGCAGACCTGCCGGGACCCGGAGACCATCCGCTGGACGACAGTGCCGGACCCGTACGAGCAGGCCGACGCACAGGGGTTCCAGGTCTACAGCCAGGACGCCTGGGCTCGGGGCGAGGCCGCCTGCTTCGTGGTCGCCGACCCGGACGACAGGTACGCGGGCACGATCGACCTGCGGCTCTCCCCCGCCGACGCCCTGCTGGCCGACGTCGGCTTCATGACCGCCCCGGCAGCCCGTGGCCGGGGGTACATGCCGGCCGCGCTTGTCGCGCTCAGCACCTGGGGCTGCGCCACGCTGGGCCTGGCCCGGATCGAATGGAAGGCGAACGTGGGCAACACCGCCTCCCGCCGGGTGGCGGAGAAGGCGGGCTTCACGTTCGAGGGGACCGCCCGGGGCGGGGTGCAGCACCGGGGCGAACGGGTCGACGCGTGGGTGGCCGCGCTGCTCGCGAAGGACCTGGGATGACCCCGGACGAGATCGTCGAGGCTCACGGGGTCCGGTTACGCCCGTTCCGGCCCGAGGATGTCGCCGACATCGTCGACGGCTGCGCGGACCCACTCGCGCAGCGGTTCATCTCGGGTCTGCCATCCCCGTACACCGAGGTTGACGCCTGCTGGTGGATCGACACCGCCGCCCCGGCGGTCTGGACCGGCGGCGGCGCGGCGTACGCCGTCGCGGACCCGACCACCGACCGGCTGCTTGGCACGGTGGGGCTGAGCAACCCGGTACCCGACCGGCGTCAGGCCGAGATCGGCTACTGGGTGCGGCCGGCGGCGCGGGGACGCGGGGTCGCCGCCGGGGCGACCCGCGCGCTCAGCGAGCACGCGTTCGCCGCCGGGACCGTCCGGCTGGAGTTGCTCACCCACGCGGAGAACACCCCCAGCCAGCGGGTCGCGCTGGCCGCCGGCTTCCGACACGAAGGGGCACGCCGGTCCGCCGGAGCGCACCGCGACGGGGGCCGGCACGACCTGCTGTCCTGGGTACGCCTCGCCGAGGATCCGCCCGGCCCGGTCGCGCGACTGCTGCCCGACCTGCCCGACGGGGTGCTCACCGATCAGGTGGTGGCCCTGCGTCGGCTCGCGCCGGACGACGCGGATGTGATGTACCGGCTGCACAGCCGGCCCGAGGTGGTGGCGAACCAGGCGCCGCCGGTGCCGCCGGCGCGGGAGGCGATCGAGCGGCGCTGCCGGCTCGCGGAGAGCGCCTGGCTGACCGGCCAGATCGCCCGGCTGTTGATCATCGACGTGGCCACCGGTGAGGTGGCGGGCAGTTGCGGGTTGTCGTACACGGAGGTGAGCAGCGGCGAGGGCTCGATCGGCTACGCGCTGCTTCCGGACTGGCGGGGTCGGGGGTACGCCACCCGCGCGGTCCGGCTGCTCGCTGGCTGGGCGTTTGGGCCGGCTGGTATGGCCCGGCTGACCGCCGGCACCGTGCCGGAGAACACCGCCTCGCATCGGGTGTTGGAGCGGGTCGGCTTCCAGCGTGAGGCCCTGCAGCGCGGCCGTCTGCCGGGGTTGGCCGGCGCCCGCCTCGACGACCTGACCTTCGCGCTGCTGCCGGACGAACTGCGCTGACGGATCATGGAGTTGTGGCGGGTTCGTCCCCACCACAACTCCATGATCGACGCGGGTCGGCTACCGGTCAGGTGGCGAGGGAGATGATGCCGTAGTCGTACGCGTGGCGGCGGTAGACGACACTCGGGCGGCCGGATTCCTTGTCCTGGAACAGGTAGAAGTCGTGGCCGACCAGTTCCATCTCGAACAGCGCGTCGTCGACCGTCATCGGCTCCGCCGGGTGCACCTTCTCCCGGGCGATGTGCCACGGTTGCTGGTCGTCGTACTCCTCTTCGACCCGTTCCGCCACGGCGGTGCCGGCCCGGGCACCGTCAACCGACGCGCTCAGCGGGGCGGCGACCAGGTCCGCGACCGGCAGGCCCGCGGTCGCCTCGGCGACGGAGATCGGCGCGTGCCGACCCCGGTGTACGCGGCGGCGGTCGGCCGCCCGGCGCAGGCGGGTGTCGAGCTTCGCGATGGCCGCGTCGAGCGCGCTGTAGAAGTCGTTTGTGCAGGCCTCGGCCCGCATCACCGGGCCCCGGGAAACGCAGGTGATCTCCACCCGCTGGCAGTGGTCGGCCTGGCGCGGATTGCGCTCGTGAAACAGTTCTACATCGACACGAATAAGTTTGTGATCGTAACGTTCGATCTTTGCGAGTTTCTCAGCTACGTGCACCCGGTAATGGTCGGGCACTTCGACGTTTCGACCCTTGACCACGATGTCCACGTGACCTCCCTTGTTCGGACGGTCTTCGATCCGGCAACCCGGTCGCGCGCCGTGGGGAGACCCGCTGGCGTCGACCGGTTGGTACGGCTACGCCTCCTCTCACCGCCAGGGGCGGGTGGAACGACCTCCTACCCCCGACAACGAAACGCTAACGCCTGTTTGGCTGGCAGTCACCCCATGTTGCCGAGACCGCCCAGGATTTTTCGCAGCTCGTACACCAATGGGTGAAACGGAAACACGGTCGGTTACGAAAGGTGTCTTTTCTCGGTCGCCGCGAGCACTGCGGCGACACCCGGTGCCCAGCCGGTCGCGGTCAGCACCCGGGTCGCGGCCGCCAGGGTGACGCCTGTGGTGACGATGTCGTCGAGCAGCACCACGACCGGCATCGCGCCTGCGGCACGACCCCGAATCGGCGCTGCGGAGCGCGGCCGGAAAGCGGCCTCGGCCGCCGCCGCCCGCCCGGCGCTGTCCAGGGTGACCGAGTCGGGGCGGGGCAGCGCACGCAGCGGACGGTGCACTCGCACCGCCCAGCCGCCCCGGTTGAGCCGGGCGGCGCAGTGCCGAGCCAGCCGGTCCAGGTGGTCCCCGTAACGAGACCGGGCCGCCGCCGCGGTGTCCGGGACCGGCACCAGCGCCAGGGGGCGAGCCACGCCGACCGCCGCCGCGACGACCTCGGCGAGCAGGGCGCCGAGCGGGCGGGCCAGACCGTGCCGGCCGTGTTCCTTGTACACCAGTAGCGCCTCCCGCAACGGCCCGGCGTACGGGCCGAGCGCGACGCAGGGCGGCAGGCCCGGCGGGGCGGGCGTGGGGCGGACCGACCGTGGGCGCAGCGCGCCGAGCGCTTCGGCGCAGGCGGGGCAGACCCCGTGCCGCAGCCCGGGCCGGCGCTCCCGACAACCCGCGCAGTCGGCGGGCAGTACCAGGTCGGCGAGGTCCGCCCAGAGCCCGGTCACCACGTCAGTAGAGGAAGAACGGCGCCGACGGGTTGCTCGGGCGGACGCCCGCCGGGACCGGTGCGATGCCCCGGACGCTGTCGGGCTCGATCCGTTCGAACGGGCTGCTGCGGTAGGCCACCCCGTTCGCCTCGTACATGTAGGCCCCGCTGGGCACCCGCACTTTGCGGTTCGTGGGGTACGCCGTCAGGTGGTTGACCTTGGCACCGAGGTCGGTCCTCAGCGGTGTCTCCAGGGCGCCGTCGACGCTGATCTCGTAGATCGCCGGCTGACCGGCCGACCCCGCCACCACCAGTTGATCCTCCCTGCCCCAGTCGACCGCCGTGAGGCTGGTCAACGAGGTGGCCAGCTGCCTGGGCGGGCCGATGGAGACGCCGCCGCCATCCGAGTTGACCGCCGCGACGTAGAGCCGGCCGCCAGCGATCAGCGCGACCCGCTGGCCGTCCAGCGCGGCGGCCACCGCGGTGACGTCGGCGGGCAGGTTCAGTGGCACCGGGAACATCTTGGCCGCCTCATCGAACCGGTAGAGCTGCCCGTCGGCCACGACCAGACCGCGGCCGGGGCGTAAGTCGACCGCACGCAGCCAGACCGGCCGGCTCATTGAGGAGTACTCGGTGGTGCTGCGACTGATGACGGAGACCGGTGCGGTACCCGTGCCCACCGCGAGTCGGTGCCGACCACTGCTGCTGCCGGTGACCACCATCGCGGCGAGGACCCGCTGCTCGCGGGCCAGCGCCAGGTCGGCGGAGACGATGTTGCGGTTGGCCTCGGGTGCCAGCGGCACCGCGCCGCTGAGTTCGGTGCCGAAGTCGAGCGGGTGGATGGCGCCCTCGTACACGCCGAAGCGCTGCGGGCTCACGGCGTTCGGGTAGAGCTCGTCGGAGCCTCGTCGCTCGTTCAGGTCCTGCACGGGCAGCGCGTTGTTGCGGATCTTCAACTCCAGCTCGCCCGGCAGATCGCCCAGCGACCAGGCGATCTGCGTGATCAGCTGGTCGATCCCGTACTTGTCGTCATCGGACATGTCCAGGTTGACTTCCCACCGGCCGTCCCCGCCGGTCGCGTTATTGATCAGCTCGGTGCGGTCGGGCAGCCCGACGACCCCCGGACGCAACCAGTCGGAGGGGCCGCCGACCAGCCACTTCACCACCTCGTTGACCCGGCGCTCGGTTGGCACCGCCTGCGGCCGGTAGCGCTGGTCGGGCACGAGGCGGGTGCGGTCGGAACTCCAGAAGTAGATCGACTCGGCCTGGTAGTACTGACGAAGGGCGACGTCGCTGAGCAGCAGGACGTTCGGTGGGTCGAGAATGTACAACCCGGCACGCTCATCGTTGGCACCGCCGTTGAGCGCCGCGCTGCGGAGCCCGAACTCGTACTCCGTGTCGGTCGCCACCGGCGGTGCCAGGGTGCCGTTGGCCCGCAGCACACCGATCTGTTGCACTTTGATCTTTACCGTGGTGGTCGAGTCGCTGTTGAGGGTGTAAACCGCCTCCTCGCGCAGCCGGACCACGTTCAGCGCGACCTCGCTGCCCTTCTTCTCCTGCAGGCGGTGCTTGTGCTCCGGGGCGACGAACGCCTTGACCCGCTCGTACGCCCGATCGGGCTCGCCGGCGGCGGCGGACAGGAAGTTGCGGACGAACGCCTCGTTGTCGCTGCCGCTGGCCGGCCGCGTCGGTGGCTCACTGATCCCACCGTTGACCACGCCGGCCCCCGTCGCGGCTCCGCCCTTGCCGTCCACCCGCACGTCGGACGCCGCCGGGATGCCGCAGCCGGCGCCCAGCAGCACCAACACGCCGAGTGCCCCGAGCCGGGTCGACCGTCTCACGAACCCACCTCCGCCCGATGCCCATCCCCGGCCGGAGCCGGGTCGATCGCCAGTGCACCGCCGCTGCCGGGCCCGATGGCCAGCGGACCACCATCCCGGGGGCCGCCGAACGGCAGCGCGGCGTCGGCCGGCACCAACCGCAGCGGCGAGGTGGTCAATCGGTCACCGGCACGGGCCGGCAGCGTCAGCCGGAACTGTGCGCCCTGCCCGGGAGCACCCCACGCCTCCAGCCAGCCGCCGTGCAGCCGGGCGTCTTCCAGGCTGATCGACAGCCCCAGCCCGGTGCCCCCGGTCTGCCGGGCCCGGGACGGGTCCGCCCGCCAGAAGCGGTTGAACACCAACTTCTCCTCGCCCACCTTGAGCCCCACACCGCGGTCGCGGACGGTGATCGCCACGGCGGTCTCGTCAACGCCGAGGGTGATCAGCACCGGACGGGCCTCGCCATGTTCGACGGCGTTGCCGACCAGGTTGCGCAGCACCCGCTCGACCCGGCGCGGGTCGACCTCCGCGATCACCGGCGTGCCCGGCAGGTCGAGCTCGATGGGCACGCCCACCCGCTCGGCCAGGCCAGCCAGCCGGTCGACCACCCGATGCACCACCGGCACCAGGTCGGTCGGCTCGGAGTCCAGCATGGCGAAGCCCGCGTCGAACCGGCTGATCTCCAACAGGTCGGTGAGCAGCTCCTCGAACCGGTCCAACTCGGCCTGGAGCAGCTCGGCGCTGCGGGCCACCGCCGGGTCGAACTCGTCGCGCTCAGCGAAGATCAGGTCAGCGGCCATCCGGACCGTGGTCAGCGGGGTGCGCAGCTCGTGTGAGACGTCGGAGGTGAAGCGGCGCTGCAGTCGGGACATCTCCTCCAGGCGCAGGATCTGCCGTTGCAGGTTGGTGGCCATCTGGTTGAACGACGCGGCGAGCAGGGCCAGGTCGTCCTCGCCGTTGACCACCATCCGCTGGTCGAGCAGGCCGGCGGAGAGTCGCTGGGCGGTCCGCGCGGCGACCCGGACCGGGTTGACCACCAGCCGGGTGACCAGCGCCGCGAGCAGCCCGAGCAGGATCACCAGGGCGACCCCGGTGGCCACCACGGTGGCTCGGGCGTCGCCGGCAGTGACGTCCTGCCGGGTCAACGGCACCAGGTAGTAGAGCTCGATCTGGCCGAATTGGGTGGGCACCGGCGAGCCGTACACCAGGTATTTGGTGGAGTCACCGGTGAGCCGGCCGGTGCGGATCTGGCTGGCCACCTTGCCGTCGGCGATCGCGGCCCGCAACTCCGGGCTGATCAGCGGCTGGACGTTGGCGGAGGGTGCGGTGCGCGTCTGGATGTCGTGGGCATAGCCGTCGGCCGTGATCGCCACCACCACCCCGCTGGTCTGCTGGGGGTCGCCGCCGGCCAGGTAGTTGACCGTGCCGTCGATGGTTTCCTGGAGCTGCGCCTCCTGCGGCTGGCCATAGAGGGAGACCTGCTTGGCCGTGTAGCTGGCACCGCTGATCACCCGCTGCCGGACGTCGCTGCGGGCGCTGTCGAGCAGGATGGTGGTGATCTTGTCAGCGATCAGGAACGCGAAACCGCCGACCAGCAGGCTGGACGCGACCAGCGTGATGGTCACGACCCGAACCTGCAGGGAGCGGCGCCAGGTCTGGTGCATCCGGGCCACCACCCGGGCGACCCGGCCGCTCACCGCACGCCAGACCTCCCCGCCGGCGCTGGGCCGGCGGGCAGCCGTGCTCGGGGAGTGTGGGGGCGGCGAGGTCGACACAGTGCGACCAGGCTATCCGGTCCCCGCCTTGTAACCCACGCCCCGCACGGTGAGGATGATTTCTGGTCGCTCCGGGTCCGGCTCGATCTTGGCTCGCAACCGCTGGACGTGCACGTTGACCAGACGGGTGTCGGCCGCGTGCCGGTAGCCCCAGACCTGCTCCAGCAGCACCTCGCGGGTGAAGACCTGACGCGGCTTACGGGCGAGCGCGACCAGCAGGTCGAACTCCAGCGGAGTCAGTTTCACCTCCTCGTCGTTGCGGCTCACGGTGTGCGCGGGCACGTCGATGGTGATCTGGTTGTCCGGCGGCCCGATGGTCAGCATCTCGGGGGCCACGTCCTCGCCCCGGCGCAGTCGGGCCCGCATCCGGGCGACCAGCTCCTTGGGCTTGAACGGCTTGACCACGTAGTCGTCGGCGCCGGACTCCAGGCCGAGCACGACGTCCACGGTGTCGCTCTTGGCGGTCAGCATGACGATCGGCACGCCGGACTCCGCCCGGATCGACCGGGCGACGTCGATACCGCTCATACCGGGCAGCATCAGGTCGAGCAGCACGATATCGGGGCGGCTGTCGCGAAAGGCGGCCAAGGCCCGCTCGCCGTCCGCCACGAACGAGGGCTGGAAGCCTTCGCTGCGCAGCACGATGCCGAGCATCTCGGCGAGCGCGGGGTCGTCGTCGACCACCAGTACGCGGGCTCTCATGGGATTAATATTGCATCCTCATTCAGTTTGGTGGGACCGGCGTCTGCCGGAAACGGTAGCTGCCACATGATCCCCCTTCGGCGCCGCCCGGCGCCACCGCAGGCTGGGCCGATCCCGCTGTCGCCATCCGGACGCAGATCAGCCGAAGAGTGCTCGGCCCCAGTGGTCCCCGCCGTCGGGTACCCCGGGTGGGCAGGCGAACACGCCGCTGGAGACATGCCGCAGATACTCGTTCATCACGTCGTGTCGAGCCAACTGGGTCTGGATCGGCACGAACTGGCGGCGCGGATCGCGCTGGTAGGCGATGAAGAAAAGGCCCGCGTCGAGCCGTCCGAGGCCGTCCGAGCCATCCACGAAGTTGTAACCCCGACGCAACAACTGGGCGCCGCCGTTGCGACTCGGGTGGGCCAGCGTCACGTGGGCGTGCTCGGCGATCAGCGGCTTGCCGTCCGCGCCGCGCGCCGCGAAGTCCGGCTCGTCGAACTCGTTGGTCCGACCAAGCGGGGCACCGCTGCCCTTGGTCCGGCCGACGATCTCCTCCTGCTCGGCCAGCGACGTCCTGTCCCAGGTCTCCACGAGCATCCGGATCTTGCGGGTGACCAGGTACGAGCCGCCCGTCATCCAATCGGGCCCATCTCCTGGCTGCACCCACAACTGGTCACGCAGCAGCGCGGTGTCCTCGGCCTTGAGGTTGGCCGTACCGTCCTTGAACCCGAAGAGGTTGCGCGCGGTGGCCTGGTCGCGGGAGGTCGACGAGGTGCGGCCGAAGCCGAGCTGCGACCAGCGGACGCTCACCACGCCCATGCCGAGCCGGGCCAGGTTACGGATCGCGTGGACCGCGACCTGCGGATCGTTGGCACACGCCTGCACACAGAGGTCGCCGCCGGAGAGCTGCGGCTGCAGGGCGTCGCCGGGGAACTTCGGCAGCTCGGCGAGGGCGGCGGGTCGCCGGTCGGCGATGCCGAAGCGGTCCCTGCCGTCGGCGTCGCGGAACAACGTCGGGCCGAAGCCGATCGTCAGGGTGAGCTGCGACGGAGGCAGGCCGAGCGCCTCGCCGGTGTCGTCCGGTGGGGCCTCCGGCATCCCGCCGACCGCGCCGAGCAGCCCGGCGTCCCGCCCCGCGGTCATCCGGGCGGCGGCGGCCGTCCACTCCTCGAGCAGCCCGACCAGCCGGGACCGGTCCTTGGTGATCACGTCGAAGGCGACGAAGTGCAGGCGGTCCTGCGCCGGGGTGACGATGCCGGCCTGGTGTTCACCGTGGAACGGCACCGCCCCGGACGGGTGGTCACTCGCCGCGGCCGGGCCACGGGAGCCGTTCACCAACGCGCCCGCACCGGCCGCCACTCCGGCGACCCCGGCCACCCCGGCGCCGGCGAGCGTGATCGCCCGCCGGCGGGTCAACCTGCTCCCGCTCATCGAATCGACTCTCCCTGCAATCGGGTCACTTCGCGACGGCCGCGGCGACCTTGCTGATCGGCTCGGCAAGCGCGTTGATGCCGTCGGAGAGCTCCCTGAGCTCGGTCTTGTTCAACGCGGTGTGCAGCTTCCACCCGTCACCGTCGCGGTGCTTGCCGAGCAGCGCCTCGACGTTGGCGAACTCGGTGTCCAACTGCTTGACCAGCTCCGGAGCGCGCTGCTCCAATGCCGGACGGAGAGCGGACACGGCGGCCTTGGAACCTTCGAGGTTGGCGGCGAAGTCCCACAGGTCGGTGTGCGAGTAGCGGTCCTCCTCACCAGTGATCTTGCCGCTGGCCACCTCGTCGAGGAGTTCCTTGGCACCGTTGGCGAGCTGGAGCGGGGAGAGCTTCTCGGCGTTGGCCTTGGCCACGATCTCCTTGACGTCCACCAGCAGGCGGTCGGCGATCGGGCCGTCCTTGCTGATGTCGCCGGACTGCCAGAGGTCCTTCTCGATCCGGTGGAAACCAGTGAACTCCATCCCCTCCTCGATGACCTCTTCGCGGCCGTCGATCTTGGGGTCGAGGTCGCCGAAGATCTCGGCCACCGGCTCGATCCGCTCCCAGTAGGTGCGGGCGACCGGGTAGAGCGCCTTGGACTTCGCCACGTCACCGGCCTTGACCGCGGCGACGAACTCCTCGGTCTTGTCCAGCAGCGCGGCGGTCTGGCTCTTGACGTAGCGCTGGTAGTTCTCGGTGGCACCACCCAGCGCGGCATCGGCGGTGAGCGGCTGCGCCGACCCGCTGACCTTGAGCGCACCCCGGATGCCCTTGCCGCTCATCCCGGGCTTGCAGGCCGTCTGGTACGTGCCGGCCGGCAACTCCACGTGCAGCTCACGGCTCAGCCCGGGGGCGATGTTCTCCACCTCACCCATCACGCGGTCGCCGTCGGCGTACACGTAGAACTCGGTCACCTTCGCACCCGAGTTGGTGATCTTGAAGGTGGCGGTACCGGCGCCCAGGTCGGTGGTGCCGACCTCACAGGCGGTGTCCGTCGCCTTGACCGCGATCGGGCCGCCGGCCGCGGCCGGGTCGCCCTTGTCGGAGTCGGAGCAGGCGGTCACACCGGCCGTCGCCAGCACACCGACGGCGGCCAGCGCGAAGAATCGGGTGGTACGCATCTGAGCTGTCTCTCCTCGTGGGGTCAGGCACGCTGCGGCGTGGACGCCGCCTCGGCCTCGGCCTCGGTGCCGGTGTCGGCCCCGCGCTCGGTGACGGTGGTGGTGGTCTCGGTGGCTGCTGGCGCGGGTGCCGACTTACGCCGGGCCGGTCGCAGGAACAGCAGGAGGACCGGCACGGCGTACACGACCCAGGCGATCGTTTCC
Organism: Micromonospora luteifusca; assembly: GCF_016907275.1. Taxonomy (NCBI): domain Bacteria; kingdom Bacillati; phylum Actinomycetota; class Actinomycetes; order Micromonosporales; family Micromonosporaceae; genus Micromonospora; species Micromonospora luteifusca. Next base: position 4,202,913 of record NZ_JAFBBP010000001.1, on the reverse strand, counting down.
AGCACGCTGGGCGCGGGCGTCACGTTGAACATGCCGGCGAGCAGGGCGGCGTACCAGGTGCTCGGGTCGAGCGTGCTGGTGATGTCGAAGGCCAGGTCGTTCAGGCCGGGCAGGACACCCGCCTCCTGGAAGTCGTGGACGCCGTACTTGAGGATGCCGGCGGCGACCAGGATCAGCAGCGCGCCGGTCCAGGTGAAGAACTTGCTGAGGTTGATCCGCAGGGCGCTGGCGTAGAGCAGCACGCCGAGCACCACCGCCGTGACGATGCCGCCGATCAACGCGAGCAGCGGCCCGCTGTCGCCGGCCGCACCCTGGGCGGCCGAGTAGAAGATCAGCGTGGTCTCCAGGCCCTCGCGGATCACCGCGAGGAAGGCCATGCCAGCGACCGCGAGCGACCCGACGGCCAGCGCCTCCGTGAGCTTGCCCCGCAACTCACCGGCGATGCTCCGGGCAGCCCGGCGCATCCAGAAGATCATCCAGGTGACGAAGACCACGGCGGCGACGGAGGTGATCGCCTCGAACAACTCCCGGTCCTCGTAGCGGGACAGGAGTGAGGTCGACGTGTACTCGATCAGCCAGCCGAAGAGCACCGAGAGTGCCACGGCCAGGCCGACGCCGGCCCAGACCTGCGGCAGCCGGTCCCGGCGCTGCGACTTGACCAGGAAGGCGACCAGGATGCTGACCACCAGGGTGGCTTCCAGGCCTTCCCGCAGACCGATCAGGTAGGTGGCGAACATCCGGGCTCCACGTTCGTTAGGTACGCCTCAGCTAACTTAGGGCAGGCATACCTTGCTCCCTGCTCAGGGGCCCCGTCAAGTCGTTCACGACAAGCTCACTCGCCTGCGCAGCGGTCTCCCCGGTTCGCGGCAAACCGCCACACTCGGCTGTGGAAGGATCGCCGCCGTGAAGGGATTCCTGCCGTGGCTCGCGGTGCTGGCCGTGGTGCTGCTGCTCAGCATGCTGCGTCAGCGGGCGCTGGCCACCGCCGTGTCGCTCGGCTGGCTGGCCTGGTGCATCTGGACGTGGCTCCGCCCCACCCGCCGCAGCCCACGGTCCCGCTGAGGCAACCAACGACGAAGCCTGCCGAGCCACCAACGGCAAAGCCGGCTAGCCCACCAACGGCAGAGCCGGCCGAGCCCGCCGACGGCGGAGACGACGAACCGGGCCGGCTGCGAAGCGCCGACCCGGTTCGGAAGAACGTCGATCAGTAGCGGTAGTGATCCGGCTTGAACGGACCCTCGGTGGAGACACCCAGGTATGCGGCCTGCTCCTTGGTCAGCGTGCTCAGCTTGGCGCCGAGCGCGCCCAGGTGCAGCCGGGCCACCTTCTCGTCCAGGTGCTTGGGCAGCACGTAGACGCCGATCGGGTACTCCTCGGTCTTGGTGAAGAGCTCGATCTGGGCGATCGTCTGGTTGGCGAACGAGTTCGACATCACGAAGCTCGGGTGGCCGGTCGCGTTGCCCAGGTTCAGCAGGCGGCCCTCGGACAGCACGATGATGGCGTGGCCGTCGGCGAAGCGCCACAGGTCGACCTGCGGCTTGATGTTGATCCGCTCGACGTCGGAACGCTTGGCCAGACCGGCCATGTCGATCTCGTTGTCGAAGTGGCCGATGTTGCCGACGATGGCCTGGTGCTTCATCCGGGCCATGTGCTCGTTCGTGATGACGTCGAAGCAACCGGTGGCGGTGATGAAGATGTCCGCCTGCTCGACGACGTCGTCCAACGTGGCGACCTGGTAACCGTCCATCGCTGCCTGCAACGCGCAGATCGGGTCCACCTCGGTCACGACGACCCGGGCGCCCTGGCCACGCAGCGACTCGGCGCAACCCTTGCCCACGTCGCCGTAGCCCATCACGACGGCCATCTTGCCGCCGATCAGCACGTCGGTGGCCCGGTTGATGCCATCGATCAGCGAGTGCCGGCAGCCGTACTTGTTGTCGAACTTGCTCTTGGTCACCGAGTCGTTGACGTTGATGGCCGGGAAGAGCAGGGTGCCCGCGCGGTGCATCTCGTAGAGCCGGTGCACGCCCGTGGTGGTCTCCTCGGTCACGCCCTTGATGCCGGCGGAGATCCGGGTCCAGCGCTGGCCGTCCTCGGCAAGCGAGCGGTGCAGCAGCTCCAGGATGACCCCGTACTCCTCGGAGTCGGCGGACTCGACCGGCGGGACCGCCCCGGCCCGCTCGAACTCGGCACCCTTGTGCACGAGCAGGGTGGCGTCACCACCGTCGTCGAGGATCATGTTCGGGCCCTGCCCGTCCGGCCAGGCCAGCACCTGCTCGGTGCACCACCAGTACTCCGGAAGGGTCTCGCCCTTCCACGCGTACACCGGCACGCCGGCCGGAGCCTCGGCGGTGCCGTTCGGGCCGACGACGATCGCCGCGGCGGCGTGGTCCTGGGTGGAGAAAATGTTGCAGGACGCCCAGCGCACCTGCGCTCCGAGCGCGACCAGCGTCTCGATCAGAACGGCGGTCTGGATGGTCATGTGCAGCGAGCCGGTGATCCGCGCGCCGGCGAGCGGCTGCGCCTCGGCGAACTCCCGACGGATCGCCATCAGGCCGGGCATCTCGTGCTCGGCGAGCTGGATCTCCTTACGCCCGAACTCGGCGAGCGACAGATCCGCCACCTTGAAGTCGCCTTCGGCGAGCGTGCTCGGCCGGGTCTCGGACGGGGTGCCGCTGGCGGACGCCGGGAGGGTGCTGGTCATAAAAGCTCCTGTCGAACGATGTCTGCGCCGATCCTCCACCTTACGCGCGCCGACGACGGGCAGCAGGGGTACGGTCCGCAGACAGCGCACGGGACGGTCGGTGGTGGACGGACTTTCCCGCCCACGTCCCGCCCGCCCCGTGCATCCCCCCGGTTTGGTTCCCTCGCACGTTCTCGGACCGTCGTCGCGATAACGCTGCGTACTCATAGAGTCACACCTGGGCAGGGCAGCGTCAAGCTATTCCGGAAAAGTCGGACTTGCGCCGTCGGAGCCGGGGCTTCACCGCAACCCGGAGGTCGCCACGTACCCCTCACCCGCGCCGCTGATCCGCAGCGGCTCGCCGGCCCCCGTACCGATCGCCGCCTCGCCGGACGCCAGCGTCAACGCACCGGCACCGTCGTCCACGGTGATCGAGCCGCCGCTGCAGAGCACCACCCGGGGACCGGGCAGCGGCAGCGTGACCGAGGGCACGGCCGCACCGACGCGCACCCGGTGCAACGCGAAGTCGTCCACCGGCACCGGCCACCAGTCCACACCCGGGCCGACCGGCTGCGCGGCCCGCACCGGATCGTCGAGCACCTCGAAGCGCAGCACCCGCAGCAACTCGTCGACGTCCACCCGCTTCGGGGTCAGGCCGCCACGCAGCACGTTGTCGCTGGCCGCCATGATCTCCACTCCGCAGCCGCTCAGGTAGGCGTGCAGGTTTCCGGCCGGCATCCAGATCGCTTCTCCCGGCACCAGCCGCACATGGTGCAGCAGCAGCGCCACCAGCGCGCCCGGATCCGCCGGGTAGGCCTTGGCCAGCCGGCGGACCAGCTCCGCGTCCGGGCCGTCGGCCGACGCCGCCAGCACCGAACCCAGCAGCTCGGCACGCTCCTCGACCGGCCAGCCGAGCAACGTCCGCACCGCCGTCCGCAACCCCGCCGGCCCGGCCCGCAACGCGGTGACCACCGGCGTCAACTCCGGTACGTCGAACGCGGCGAGCGCCTCGGCCGACTCGGCCGGGTCCCGGAAGCCGCACAGCGCCTCGAACGGGGTGAGCGCGACCAGCAACTCCGGCTTGTGGTGCGGGTCGGAGTAGTTGCGCTCCCCCTCGGGCCGCCCCGCCTGCGCCGCGAAGACGGCCCGGGCCTGCTCCGCCGCGAAGCCCGCACGGGCCTGCTCGGCGTCCGGGTGTGCCTGCAAGCTCAGCGGAGCGTCGGCCGCGAGGACCTTGAGCAGGAACGGCAGCCGGCTGCCGAACCGCTCGGACACCCGCTGGCCGAGCCACTGCCCCGGCTCGTCCCGCACCAGGTCGCAGAGGCTCACCCGCAGGCCGGCGCGGTCCACCCTGGCCGGCGCGCCCGGGTGGGCGCCCAACCACAGCTCTGCCTCCGGGCCGGCGCTGGGCACCGCCCGCCCCTGCAGGAGGGCGATGGCCGAGCGGGACCCCCAGGCGTAGTCCCGGATCGGTCCGTACAGTGGCTCCACCGGTCAGCCCCCGGGCCGCCGGGCCGTCTCGCCCGACGCATCCTGCGGCTGCGGCACGGCGGTGTCGGCGGCGGCGCCGGTGCCGGCCTCGGCGGCAGCGACGCTGTAGACGTCCGGCTCAAGGTAGATCACCCGGGCGATCGGCACCGCGGCGCGGATCCGCGCCTCCACCGCGTTGATGCCGCGAGCCAGGTCGTGAGCGCTCTCCCATTCCGGCACGGCGATCTTCGCGGCCACCATCAGCTCTTCCGGGCCCAGGTAGAGCGTCTTCATGTGGATGATCCGCTCCACCTCGGGGCCGTCGGTGACGGCCCGCTCGATGGCGGCCAGGTCGGACGCCTCGGCGCCCTCACCGAGCAGCAGACTCTTCGTCTCGATGGCCAGCACGATCGCGATGGTCACCAGCAGCAGGCCGATCATCGCGGTGCCGGCGGCGTCCCATCGACCGTTGCCGGTGATCAGCGTCATGCCGACACCAAACAGGGCGAACACCAGACCGACCAGGGCGCCGAAGTCCTCCAGAAGCACCACCGGCAGCTCAGGCGCCTTGGCGCGCCGGATGAAGCGCACCCAGGACTGGTTGCCCCGGATGTGGTTGGACTCCTTGATGGCGGTCCGGAAGGAGAACGACTCCATGATGATCGCCGCCACCAGCACGGCCACCGGCAACCAGTGCCAGGACTCGATGCCGCCCTTGTGCGACCACTTGTGGTACGCCTCGTAGAGCGCGAACAGGCCACCGATGCTGAACAGCACGATGGACACGATGAACGCGTAGATGTAGCGCTCCCGGCCGTACCCGAAGGGGTGCTCCGGTGTCGCCGCGCGCTTCGCCCGCTTGCCGCCGAGCAGCAACAGGCCCTGGTTGCCGGAGTCGGCGACCGAGTGGACCGCCTCGGCCAGCATCGACGAGGAACCGGAGAGCAGGAACGCAATGAACTTGGTGACGGCGATGCCGATGTTGGCCAGCAGGGCGGCGACGATCGCCTTCGTCCCACCGTTGGCGCTCATGCCACCGCTCCGCTTCGCTCAACGAAGCCGGCCGATGCGCGCATGGTGCGCCGCCCCCTACGTTCGTTCACTGGTTCGACAGCTCCTTCATTTCGGTGATGGCCGGCACGGCCATCGGGTCCAGCCCGTGAGCCAGGGCAAGGTAGATCGAGGCGAAGTCCGGTACCGCGATCAACGAGGCCAGCCGTTCCAGCGCGGAGCCGCCCTCGGCGGTCACCACGTCACACCGGACGCCGCGGCGCTCGGCGAGGGTCTGCACCGCGTCCGCGCGGCGCTCCTCGACGGCGAGAGGCTCGTCGGTGTCCTCTTCGGCGTTGAGCCCGCCGTCGCGCAACAGCACCAGCCGCAGCCGAGTGCCCTCCCCGTCGTCCTCCGCCGGGTCGGCGAAGATGTCCCGCTCCCCCTCAGCCAGGCCGCCGAAGACGCCGTCGAGCAGCCCGACCCGGCCCCGACCGGCCTCACCGAGCGCTCCGGTGACCACCGGGTAGCGGGCGTTGGCCGACAGGGTGTCGCCGAACCGGCGGGCGGCCACGGTGGCCAGCGGGGACGAGCCCCAGACGATCGGGATCGAGCCGGCCAGACCCAGGGCCAGTGACTTCGCCGGGTTGACGAAGGACTCCGCCGCCGACCGGCAGCGGTCGGCGTCCGCGTCGAGTCGGGCCGCGGTCTCCGCCAGGTCCGCCTCGTTGACCTTCACGAGCCCGAGGGAACGGGCCGCGAGCAGGACAGGCACGGTGAGCGCCCAGAGGCTGGCCCGCGCCGGGGCACGCCGGGGCACCGGGATGAACGGCGCGCGGGCCTGCTCGGCGATCGACTGCAACTGCGAGTCGGGGGCACCCACGGCGACCAGCCGGGCACCACGCCGGTGCGCCGCCTCGGCGGCGCCAAGCGCCTCCGGGCTACGACCGGACGCGCTCACCGCGATCACCACGTCGGCCGCGCCCACCCAACCGGGCACGCCGGCGCTGCGGTGCCCGATGATCGGGACCGGGCAGCGCGGCCCGGCGACCGTGGCCAGCACGTCTCCGGTACGCCCCGCGGTGCCGATGCCAGCGATCACCACGGCTCGTGGGCGCCCGTCGTCGGCGAGCACCCCCAGGTTCGCCTCGGCGGCCAGTGCGGCGCTCTCGCGGACCTGCGCACCTGCCGACGCCGTGTGCCGGAGCATGCCGCCCGGGTCGTGCTCGGCCAGCGCCTCCGGGTTGTCGAGCAGGGCCTCGTCAGCGTCGCGGCGTCCGCTGACCCCGGCCGTACCGTCGATCATGAGGACTGCCCGGGGCCGCCGCGCGCCTCGTCGAGCAGCAGCACCGGCACGTCGTCGCGGACCTCGAAGATCCGGCCGCACTCCGTGCAGGTCAACGTCTGCGCCTCGGCGTCGTAGGTGAGCGGGGCGTGGTGCGTGTCCGGGCAGGCGAGAATCTCGAGCAACTGCGGATCCAGGGCCATGGCACGGCTCCTTCCACGTGTGCGGCTTGACCGGCGGCGGTGCCGACCGGCGCTGGCGATCTTATCGGCGAACGCGGTCGAGCACGTCGTCCCGGAGCGATACCATCCGATCCCGGGTGGGCGCCTCGACGTTGAGCCGCAGCAGCGGCTCCGTGTTGGAGGCGCGCAGGTTGAACCAGGCGCCGTCGGGGAAACGCAGCGTCAGCCCGTCCATCTCGTCGGCCACCGCGTCGGGGTACGCGGCCCGCACCTCGGCCACCGCCGCCGCCTGGTCGGCCACCGTCGAGTTGATCTCACCGGAGGCGATGTAGCGCTCGTACTCGCCGGCCAACACGGACAGCGGCAGCGACTGCTCGCCCAACGCGGCCAGGGTGTGCATCGCCGCGAGCATCCCGGTGTCGGCGAACCAGAAGTCCCGGAAGTAGTAGTGCGCGGAGTGCTCGCCGCCGAAGACGGCGTTGGTCCGGGCCATCTCCGCCTTGATGAAGGAGTGCCCGACCCGGGCGACGACCGGCTGCCCACCATGCTCACGGATGATCTCCGCGACGGCGCTGGAGGTGATCAGACCGTGGATCACCGTGGAACCCGGGTGCTTGGCCAGCTCACGCGCGGCGACGAGGGCGGTGATCGCCGACGGCGAGACCGGCTCGCCGCGCTCGTCCACCACGAAGCACCGGTCGGCGTCACCGTCGAAGGCCAACCCGATGTCGGCCCCGTGCTCGACCACCGCGCGCTGGAGGTCGACCAGGTTCGCCGGGTCCAGTGGGTTGGCCTCGTGGTTGGGGAAGGTGCCGTCCAACTCGAAGTAGAGCGGCACGATCTCCAGCGGCAGCGGCGACAGGGCCGCGTCGCCCAGCACGGTCGGAACGGTGAAGCCACCCATCCCGTTGCCGGCGTCGACGACCACCTTCAACGGCCGGATGCCCGAGAGATCGACCAGCTTGCGCAGGTAGCCGGCGTAGTCGGGGAGCAGATCGCGTCGCTCGGCGGGTCGGGTCGGCTCACCGGCCGGACGAGCTTCGCCCGAGTCCAGAAGGGCCTGGGCCCGCTCCCGGATCTCCGCCAGACCGCTCTCCTGGCCGATCGGACGGGCGCCGGAGCGGCACATCTTGATGCCGTTGTACTGCGCGGGATTGTGGCTGGCGGTGAACATCGCACCGGGCAGGTCGAGCGAGCCGGAGGCGAAGTAGAGCAGGTCGGTGGACGCGAGCCCGATCTCGATCACCGAGCGCCCCTCGGCTCGTACGCCGGCGGCGAACGCGGCGGCCAGCCCGGGCGAGGTGGCCCGCATGTCGTACCCGACGACGACCGCGTCGCCCGGCTCCTCGGTGGAGTTGAGCAGTTGGGTGAACGCGGCTCCCAGTGCCTCGGCGACCCGCTCGTCCCACTGGTCCGGCACCGTCCCTCGGACGTCGTACGCCTTCACAATCTGGGACAGATCAGACACGTGTTCCACTCCTTGGCCGCAGTTAGACACCGAGCCTGAGCGTAACGGAGGGTCCGGCTTGCGCCTTGCTCAGCCGGGGAGCCGGGGCATGATCATGGTGTGACCGCCATCGTCGGTAGGCGGATCTCCAGGCAGCGGCCCGGTCCCAGGCGCTCCCGGCATGGGCTGCGTCGCCTCCGGGGCGGGAGCGGGACCGTCTGGCCGGGCACCGTAGACCCCGCCAGCGGCAGGGCGCGGGGACGGCACGCCACCCCATCCGGCGGCCGGCGGCTGCTGGCCGTACACCTGGCCAGGCCGACCGGGCGCGGCCGGTGACCCACCGCCGGCGCGGTAGGTGGTGCCGCCGGGGTTGCCCGGAAGGATGCCGGTCGGCTCGTCGGACGGCCTCCGGTCCTGCCGCGAGCGACGGACCAGCAGCACGATGAGCAGCAACCCGATCGCCACCAGCACGATGCCGAAGATCATTACCGGCGATTTGCCGCCGGACGACTCCACCGCGACCGCCGAGGTGTTCGGCGCACCGGACACACCGCCGAGCGCCGCCGGGGTCACCGCCTCGTCGACTGTCGCGACCTCGGTCGGACTCGGGGTGGGCGTCGCCTTCTTCGACGGCGTCGGAGTCGGCGTGACCCGCGCGCCGGTCACCTTCGCCGTGTCGCTGCCCTGGCCCAACGCCTGACCCGCCATGCTGACGCCCGCGCCGCTCACGACGAGCCCGCCACCAGGGGCACCAGCGGCGAACGCCACCCGGTACCGCACCGTGATGCCCTTGCCCTTGCACAGGGTCGGCTTCGTCGGGGACGTCTGCGCGGTCACCACGCTGCCGCCACCGCCGGAAACGGCCACCGGCAGCCAACGCCCACCCGCGTTGACCTCGACCTTCACCTGATCCGCCTGCAGACCTTGAAGGCGCAGACCCAGCGCGGTACGCAGCAGGACACACCCGTCGGTGCGCTTACGCACCGCGACGTTCACCCCTTGCGCGGATCCGCCGGCGGCGAAGCTGCTGGCCGCACCCACCCGGACGGAGTCCTCGTCGGCCGACGCCGGGGACGCAGCGAGCATCACCAGGCCGCCCACCAGACCGCAGACCGCCGCGAGCTGTGCCGCGCGTCGACGCACCGTCATGATCACCTCGCCGTTCTCCCCGGGTGGGGTCCGCGGGTCAGGCTACTACCGGCCCACCCCCACCGCCGGTCATAGAGCGGCCCAGATGTGTGCCGCGTTACGGTTTGCGGCCCGACCAGCCGACCTGCTCCTGATGGGGTTTCAGCCATCCCCCGACACCGCCGCAACCATGATCCACTCGACATCGGCGACGTGGGTCTATCCCCGGCCGTGAATGCCCCAACATCGCCGATCTGGAGTCGATCACCCTCCGTGCGGTCGGTCCGGGGTGTTGGGTGCGGTCGGTCCGGGCGGTCCGTGCGGTCAGTCGGGGTGTTCCGTGCGGGAGAGGGCGTCGCGGCAGAGTCGGTCGGCGGTGCGGGTGGTCTCCGGCAGCCGGAACCGCGGGGTGAGCGCGAGCACCTGCGCGGTCGCGTTCGCCAGACTCATCCGATGGCCGACGCTGACGAAGACGGGCTTCACCCCGTCCCGCGTCCGCAGCACCCGGCCGACGACGTCACCGCCGTCGCGCAACGGCGACCACGCACCCCGCTCGCCGGGCGGTGGATCCCACGTACCGACCAGCGGGGTCTTCCCCACCCCGATCGCGGGCAACCCGGTAACCACACCGAGGTGGCAGGCAAGCCCGAACCGACGCGGATGCGCCAGCCCGTGCCCGTCGCACACCAGCAGGTCCGGGACAGTCCTCAGGCGGTCCAATGCGGTGAGCAGCGCGGGCAACTCACGGAAGGCGAACAACCCCGGCACATAGCCGAACGCGGGCCGTCCCACACCGACCGCGGAGTCCACCACCGTCAAGGTCCGGGCATCCAGCACCGTCACGGCCGCCGCCAGAAGGTCACCCCCCGGGGAGTACGCGACGTCCAGGCCGGCCACCGTCGCAGGCGCGCTCGGCCCCGGCCCAACCAGGTCGACCAGCGGCCGCAACTCCTCCTGTACGACCACCGCCTGATCTTCCGTCAAGCCTTCCCATGATCCACTCAACATCGCCGACATGGGGCTATCCCCCGGCCGCGGATACCCCAATGTCGCCGAACTGGAGTCGATATTGCGTGTCACGCGCCGATGCTATTCGCCGGCCCATCATCCCCACACCGTTCCGCTTCCTGCCCAGCCGTCGCGATCCCCGGCAGCCCCCGCAACTCCACGATCAGGCGAGGCCCAATTCCACGCGGGCACCCTCGATCCAGTGGCCCACGCCGTGCGCGCCACTGTCGACAGCGAGCCCAGCCGCCTCGTCGAGCAGATCGTGGGCGGCTTCCCGGTCACCGTCGCTCGCCGCCAGGTGCGCCAGGACGATCAGGTTTGCCGCGACGCCCGGAGCGAAGGACAGCTTCCGGCGTAGCCGGGTCGACTCCGCCAGCAACTCCCTCGCCGCGTCGACCCGCCCGGCCGCCTGCTCGCCGAAGCAGAGGTGCCGCAGCACGTACGACAAGGTCAGCTCGTCGCCCGCCGCGGTGGCCAACTCCCGCGCCCGAGCGAAGGCCGGCTCGGCCGTTTCCTGGTCCTGGCGAATCACCTGGTAGACGGTCCCCACCCAGAAGAGCGCCTCGCCCTCGCCGCGGGCGTCGCCCAGCTCGCGGTAGAGCCCGGCCGCGCGCTCGAAGAGCGGCAGTTCTGCTGCATCCTCCAGCCTGGTATCCAGGAAACGAGCGTGCAGGATTTTGCCTCGGGCCAGGGCCACATCGGCCTCCACCCCGGCAAGGTCCCGCTCCGCCTCGTCCAGTGGCTTCGTGTCGCCGCCGAAGACCGCCTGCTCGTAGTACTCCCGCGCCCGCACCAGCCGAGCATCCACGCCTTCGGTCATCCCCTGATCTGCCTCTCGAATTTGTTGCGCGAGTAGGTCCGCGTCTCCGGCTGCGCCGTGCCTGCTCCGCAATGATGTCTACCCGCAGCTCGTCTCGGCGATGATGTCAGCCGTGCTGCGAGCCTCGACGATCCCCGCCCGGATCAGCAACCCCGGATTGTGCCGATCGGTCCGCGTTGTGGCCGGCCGCGCCGTTAGCGAGCATCGTGTGAAAGGCCGTCTCGTCCGGCAGCGCCGGAACACCTGTGATGGCCTGGGCCACCTGCTCGGCCCTCATCCGGTCGACATTCTCATAGCGGTCAAAATTGCGATGGTCGTTTAGAAAGCGTGTGACCAGACCCGGGTCGTAGGCCCATGCTCCACGCCGGTGATCCCACAGGAGCGCCTCACCTTGGCTCGCGCCAACCACCAAGAGCCCGGCCGGGACCGCGCTCTGGTCGGTTCTATAGAGCAAATAGTACGAGAGCGTGCGACTCACCCAACTCACCGCCAATCTGGGTCTGCACCTGACCGACGCCTACGCCGTGGCTATGTCGGGGTCCGCGCCAGGATCACCGGCCGCGCGGAGCTGTTCCTCGAACATTACGAATGTCCGTCGCCGGATTCCGCGAATAATGGCCTGCTCACTTGGCGTCTCGTGACGCGTCTCGGCATCTGCCAGCTCCTCAATTGCCCGCACCGCATCGTAGAGCGCGAAGATGGGTCCGTCACCCTTGAGGTGGTAAGCCCGAAACGCCTCCACTTCCTGCACGAAATCCTCTGCGGTTCGGCGGAAGATATCCCCTCCGACGCCTAGCGTTACCTCGACGAAGATGTCGTTCTTCTCGTGCCATCCTCCAGAGTCGACGGAAACCCGCCAAACCCGGGCGCCACCGTCCGCTGTTTCGACGATCTTCACCGGTGATTGGTAATAGAGGTAGTAGGCGGGGAGCGCCAGGCCGGGCTTATCGGTCATCCGGACTTCTCCTCGAAAGTTGACTGCAACGCCTTCCAGAACAGCTGCTGCTCGCGGAAGCGAATGCCGTTCGTGATCAGAAGCTCACGCGACGTCAGGGCCCGAGCCTCGGCTTCGGCAAGGGCCTCCACATCACGGCGCACCTCATAAAGCACATGCTCCCAAACGGCGACAGCGTCGAGCGCGCCCAAGTGTAAGCGGAATTCGGCCAGGTGACCATTCTGCATCCGTAGCACGATTTGCACGTCCCGGTAACCGCTACTCATCGGCGAAACGAACCGGTCTTCACACCTCACGACGACTACGCCTCGGTGCTCCTTGATTCGGCCGAGCGCAGCGTACAGATCATCGAGGCTACTGAATTCGACCTTTGCGGCGGCGAGGTCGAGCAACTTCGACGCATCACCCTGATTCTTGTTCACCTTGTCCTCGGCTCGGCGTCGATCCTTCGGCTGAGGACGCCAGCCCGGCTCTCCAACACGACGACCATCCACCAGGGCCAGGGACACCGCAAGCTCATTCAGATCCGCCTGCGCCACGGCTGCCGCCGCGTAGAGATCGTCGAGGTAGCGCCTCCGGTAGGCCTCGTCACCGCGCCGGAGGTCGTCGAATCCCGCCTGTTCAACCGGCCCCCGACGCACGTGAATGCTGGCGCTGATTCTTAACTGCTCGTCAGTGAGGGGTGTAGGCGCTGGCCGAGGTACTTGCCCGTCGGCCGCCCTCTGCCCGACAGCCTCTCCTTGGACGACGTCGTCGAGCACCTCGGCGAGGACGTCGATAGCCTGCTGGTAACCGCTCAGGTGATAGAGAGTCAACGGGCGAGCGGTCAGCGAGTTCGCGAGCTCGGGCGTGGACAGGATCATGCGCGCCAGGTCTGGTTGCCGGACCAACTGGCGGACCAGACGCTCGGCCAGTTCGGGCTCGTTCGCTGGCGGTTCCCGGCGGGCGCCGTCGAGCATGTCGAGGACCCGATCGTCGGCGAACAACCGCACCACGTCCCGGGCGGACGCCTCATCAAGATCCGACACCAGCCGACGGAGGGTATGGGGGTCGACCACCGTCGCGAATTCGGTGGGACTCACTCCGGCCGCGAAGATCTCGTCCAGACTGCCGGCCATCGAGACGACCCGGGCCGGGCTGCCACTCGGCGAATGTCGACCCGGGGCAGTGCCGGACGACTTGTCGACTGGCTCGCCGCCCTGCGGTGGCGAAGCCGCCCCCGGGCCGTCCAGCAGCAGGTACATCCGGTTGATGTACGGGTCACCGTGGCCGCCACTGTCGTAGGTCGGCGGGTGGTCCGGCAGGTCGGGCCGCTCGCTGAACCGGCCCCGGGGCAGCCCGCCGAGTGGCATAGGCCGGCCGTCTCCGCTCAGCAGCAGCGCGTCGATGCCGACCACGTCGGGGTACAACGGCCGGTCCCGGATCAGGCCGTTCTGCGGGTCGACGTAGAGCACTGTGCCGTTCTGGTTGAGCGCCACCCAGGCGTGTGAGCCGCCGTGAGGCGATTCGGTGACCAGGAACGCGTAGCTGCCGTGGCCTCCCAGCCGGAGTTGGTCGTGCAGGTTGCGGTAGCCCCGGTCCGCGGCCTGCTGGGCCTGCTCGGGGTGTGGACGTTGGCCGGTCGGCGGGGCGAGGAGCTGCTGGAAGCGTCCGCCGGTCACGTCCTCCACCCGGCCCGGGCCGCCTGCCTCGCCACGGATCGGGCGCCGGATGTCGCCGTCCAGGTAGCCGTCGAAGGTGCGCGGCGCCGACACCCGGGGCCGCCCGTGGACCCACGTTTCGAACATCGACAGCGTGCAGTCGAGGCAGTTGATGCCCCGGGTGGCGTCGGCTGCGGGCCCACCGTCGTTCAGGAGCCGGAACCAGTTGCCCTGTCGGGGGTCGGCGGTGCGGATGACGGCGCCGTCCGGCTCGCGGGGCATCTGGCGTTCGACGTCGACCTGGTGCAGGGCGAGCGGTGGGCGCAGTCCTCCGGGCTGTCCGTACGGCCGGGAGTCGTCGATCGGCGGTGGCACGTCGTCGCCGGTGAGCCGGGACGGGCCGGTGGTCTCCACCGCGCCGAGCGCGAGCGCGCCCACGTCCCTGTTGGCGTGTTCGAAGGCGCCGGCGCCGATGTCCACGACCGCCGGCGCCGTGGTGCCGGCCAGCACCGCGTCTGCCAGGTCACGCCATTGGGCGTACGCGCGTGTCTCATCGTTCGCGGCCCGCTGCCAGCCGTCGGACCAGCGTCGGTGTCCAGCTTGGTGTAGCTGTCGGGCGTAGGTGGCGTACTCGATGGCCCTGCGATCGTGCTCGGCGGCCCGGGCACGTAGTCGGGTGGCCTCTGCCTGCCGGCGATTGTGCTCGAACCCGGTCCGCTGCGATTCGTAGTGGCCCTGGTAGCGCCGCCGCTCGGCGGCTTCCGCTTCGGCGGCCCACTGCGCCGCGTACGCGGCGTTGGTCTCGGTCGCGGGCACCGACGTGTCGCCGAAGGCCGCCACGTCGACGGGGATCGACGCCCGGCCCCGAGCCGGATGAGCAGGTGCGAGCACCTCCCGCGTCGGGATGCGCGAGGGTACGGCGAATCGGCCCACCACCGGTGGGGTGGAGGTGACCGGCGGCGGGTTGTTGGTCGTGGTCGGGGTAGCGAAGGTGACCGGCGCTGTCGAACCGGTGCCGGTCGACGGAGACCAGGCGACCGGGCCGGAGGTGGTGGCGGGCGGCGAGTTGCTGAGATGGCCCGGCGCGACACCGGTGGCCGGCTCGGTCGCGCCGACCACGGGCGCCGGCGCCGCCACCGACGAAAGCCGCGGATCAGCGGCCACCGACGAGAGGCTCGGATCGGCCTGCGCCGCCGACGTTCTCAGATCGGCCTGCGCCGACGACGTTCTCGGATCGGCCTGCGCCGACGACAGCGTCGGGTCGGCGGCGACCGGTTGTGCGGTGCTCGCCCTCTCCACCAGCGGCCCGTCCGCCGCCGGCATCGCCTCAGACGAGCGCACCGAACGGTCCGCCATGTCGTGGTTGGCCAGACCGCCGACCGGTGACGACGCGTTCACGTCGGCAGCCGTGGAGGGTGGCAGATCAATGCCCGGGTACGCCTGCGTGTCGGCGGGTACCGCTGCCACCTGAGCAAGCGGCGACGCGGCGACGGCGGCCGTCGCCTGAACCGGAATGCCGGAGGACGGACCCACCCCACTGGTGGCGACCGGCTGCGAGCCCGCCGCGAGCGCGGCCCCCGCCGAAGAGGTCGTCCCGACCGAGGACGCCAAGGCGGAAGCGGAGGTCGCCCCGGAAGAGGTGTCGCCCACGACAGGGGCGTCGAACGGGAGGGCCGGGCCGGCGAGTGCGGCCCCGGCGAGGGCATTGGCCTGCGCGTCGAGCCGTGTGCGTAGCGCGTGGTCGGTCTGGCCGGTCGCCGAACCGGTCGCCCCGGAGGCGGCAGCGCGTGCCACGTCCTCCATCGAGGTCAGGCCCTGACCGGTGGCCAGGCTGGCAGCGCTGTCGGCGAGCACCTCGCCGGTCATCTCCCGCCCCAGGTGCTCCCCGATGCGCGCGGCCCGCCCGGTCGCGTGCCGGCCAAGGCCGGCCAGCGGTGCCACCGCCCCGCCGGCGAGCCCGCCGACCGCCGACGCGCCGAGGTCGGTCACGTCCAGGCCGTGGGCCCGCCCGGTGGAGTTCTGGTACGCCTGGGTGGCCAGGGTGACCCCGGCCTCCTCGGTGGCTTCCTCCAGCCCCTCCCGGGCGGCCCGCTTGGTGAGCCCGCGCACGCCACCCTGGGCGACCTCCTTGGCCGCCCGCTCGCCGGCTTCCTTGAGCCCGTGTTTGAGAGATTTGCTGGCCAGTTGGCCCATCAGTCGTTTGAAGATCTGTTGGACCAGCAGCCGGGTCGCGGTGATCGCCGCGCTGGCGGCGGGGGTCGCGGCACCTGCGGTGAGTATCGCCGCCACCGCCACCGAGAGCAGTTCGATGACCAGGATGCCCAGCTCTATCCAGACTTCGAGCTTGGCGCCCTCGATGTCGCAGCCGCACTCCTCGACCAGCCGGCCGAGGTCGGCGGTGACGGCGAGCAACACGGGCAGCGGGGCGTCGGCACCCTCGGCGATCCCCCGCCAGGCGACCTCGAACGCGGCGTCGACTGCCCCGACGCCGCCGTAGGAGTTTTGCACCTCGACGGCGGCGGTGGCGGCATCGGTGTGCGGGCCGGCGAGGACGGCGGCAACCCCGTACCACTGGTCGGCGACGTCCCAGACGGCCCGCTCGTTGCCCTCCGGCCACTGCACGCCGACCACCCAGTCGAGGGCCTCGTAGATCCAGCCCGGCACGTCCCAGGGTGCGTGGTCCAGTGGGTGTGGAACCGGGCTCGGCAGCACGCTCATCGACGTCGCCAGCCGTCAGCGTTGGTCGGCGGCCCGACCGAACCGGGCGGCGCTGGCCCCGTCGGTCTGCACGCTCGCATCGACCGCGTGGACCACATCGCTGCCCAGCTCGGTGAGCCGGTGCCCGACGCCCGCCCAGGCCCGCAGCACGGTCTGCTCGAACCCGCGGTAGTTGCGTTCGAACGCGGCACCGATGTCGTCGCGACCCCAGGGCCGAGCCCCGCTGGCAGCCTCGATGGCGCCGCCCTCCGCCGCTCGACGGGCCGTCACCGCCTCGCCCGCGAGTGCCAGGTCGGCGCCGCCCCGGCGGGCGCGGGACGGATCGAGCCAGAGCTGCCCGTCGGTCATGCCTTCCCCTCACCCCTGCCGAGCACGGCATCGGCCCGGCCGAGCAGCGCGGCGTAATCTCCGGTGCGCAGGAAATCCACCGAGCCGGAGCCGGCCGGCATGGCCTCGGCAACGAGGTCGCGGGTGGCGTCGGAGGCGGCGCTCGCGGCGGCCCGGATCGTTTCGGTGATTTTTCGGCTGAGCGCCCCAGCGTCCCGATCGCGGTAGACGGTCGGCGCCAGCTCGACGTCGATCAACTGGCCCTGGGCGCCCACCGTGGCCGTCACCTGGCCGTCCGCCGACCGTCGAGTCACCCGCAGCTCGGCGAGCCGCGCCTGCAGGGTGTCCAAACCGGACCTGAGCTGCTGGTATTGCCCGTACACGTCGTCGAATCGGGCCCGTAGCTCGCGATTGGCGGTCCGGTCCGCGTGTTCCCCCACCACCACCCCTCCCGTCACCGTCGGTAGAGCGGAACAATACCGGCCGCCATCGATCCGTGTGGTCCGGTAGTTTCAGTGTGTGATCGACCGTCTACAGGTAGAGCAACTCGCGGCCACCTGGGCCCGTCGCGACTCGCAGCGCCTCGGCCACGAGTGCACAGCGATGGTCGACGAGTTCGACCTCGGCTACGTCATCACGTCCGTCGTGCCCATCGAGGTACGCACGGTCCCCGGAGACCTGCCGACGACAGTCATCGACAAGCAGACCGGCAAGGTCACCACCTGGCCCCGGGTGCCGAGCACGGTGGTGGCGGAGATGTACCGGCGCAGCCAACCCACCGAGCCGACAGCCCCCCGCACTGCCGATCCGTCGAGCCTGCTGGCCCGGGAAATCCATCGGATCGTCACTCCGAACACCGCCGCGCATCTGACCATCGAAGGTCGAATCTGGACAGCCCAGGGCACGAAGGCGGACGTCCCACTGAACCATCACCCACTCGTCCGCACCTACCTGGACCAGCTGCCCCCCGGCGACCTGGTCCGGGGTGGGGAAGCCCACGCCGAGATGATCGTGGTCTCCGACGTCCTGCACGAGTACGACCACCGTCGCGCCGCCGAGGGCATCGCGCCGATGGGTCGGGCCGAGGCGGCGGCACTGCTGGAGGACGCCCGGTTCGAGGTCTTCCGGATCCGTGAACCGGGTGATCCGGCTGGTGGCCCCGCCGACCGGCCCTGCGATTCGTGCATCAGCTTCCTGGTACGGGCCAACGTTCTGCCGGACGCCGCTCGGGCCTACACCGAAACCTGGCGCGCGCCGGCGGAGCCCGACCCAGATCCGGGGCGCTTTCCACCGGAGGTCGCCAACGCGCTGGTCGCGGCCGGTTGGCGACCGCACATCGGGGACCAGATCATGGCTGCCGCGGCCGTGCGCGATGTCACCGCCGTGCCGGGGCTTGCCCACCGGCACACGGTGTTTCCCGCCGCTGTGGAGGCGCTGACCGCGTTCCCCAGTTTGGTCGGTGCCCGGCGCGGCCGGGGCGAACAGGTGTGGATCTCCCGATTCGACATCCGCCCGCACACCGTCGCGCACACCGCCGACACGCTCGCGGACTTCGGGGCGGTGCTCGGCGTACGACTCTTCCCGATCGGCACCGAACAACAGGACAGCATCCTGGCGGTGGACGAGCGGGGTCGGGTGTTCGTGCTCGATCAGGCCGGCGAGTGGTTCCTCGGCGACACCATCGACGCCGCGCTGACCACGCTGCTGCTCGGCCGTGCCCCCGCCCGGGTGCGCGACGACGGCACCTGGCAGGCCGATTAGAGGGCGGCGCGAGGCGGTCGGCAACCTCGACGCAGCCTTCGGCGCAGCTCAGGAGGGGCCCCCGCTCGACCGGGGCCCCTCCTGACGTCAACGCAGCACTTCGACCGTGTTGCGGCGGACCAGGTTCTTGCCAGGCTCGCGGATCTGCTCCATGGCGGCTGCGTTGAGCAGCACGCAACTGCCGGACGGGCCGGTCACCGTCACCGTGGTCGCCCGGTTGTTGTCCAGGTTGGTCACCCGCAGCCGCGTACCCACCGGGAACTGTCCGCTGGTCGCCGCCGGGACGCCACCCTCGGCGAAGAAGGTGATCGCCCCCGAGCAGGCCGAGCGGGGTGCCGGCCCCGAGGCCCCGGGGGACGCCGCACCGGGGCGGACCGTGCCGGCGCTCGGCTGCCCGACCGGCGGCGCCCCACCATCCAGCCGTTCCACCACGTTGCGACGGATCACGTTCCTGCCCGGCTCCCGGACCAGCTCCATTGCGGCCGCGTTGAGCAGCACACAACTGCCCGACGGACCGGTCACCGTCACCGTGGCCGCCCGGTTGTTGTCCAGGTTCGTCACCCGCAGCCGCGTACCCACCGGGAACCGGTCGCTGGTCGCCGCCGGCGCCCCGCCCTCCGCCGAGAAGGTCACCGAGCCGGAACAGACGGACGACCGGGCCGGGGCGGTGCCGGCGAAACCGAAGCTGGTCCCCACCGCCACACCCGCCGCGGCGAGCACCGCCACGGTCGCCGCCAGCACGTGCCTGCGCTGCACCCTCATCGCCGTCACTCCCGTCCTCGGTGGTGTCCTTCACTCCCTGGTACGGACGGGGGCGCGCTACCGTTCAGCCGGCACGGCTACCGATCGCGCGGGCCGCCAGGTCCACCGGCCCGTACCGGGTGTGCGGTGCCCCGGTCATCAGCGCCCAGTAACGCTCCCCGTACGACCAGTGCCACCATTCGGTCGGGTAGTTCACCATCCCCGCTCCGCCGAGAGCGCCCACCATGATCTGCCGGTGCCGGCGGGCGGTGGCACCGATCGTGGGCGCGTCGGTGAAGCAGGCGTCGTCGCTGTCCTCCGGGGTGGCGTCGATGACCGTGCCCAGGTCCAGTTCGACACCGTCCTCGGTGCACAGCGTCAGGTCCACCGCCCCGCCCGTGCTGTGCGGGGCCACCTCGACCGGCGAGACGAACTTGGTGGTCTCCCGGTGCAGTCGCTCCGGGGACCAGTCCGGGTGCCGTCGACGCAGCTCGTCCCGGTAGCCGGTGAAGATGGCCAGCTGCGCCTGGTACGGCCGGTAACCCTCAACGACCAGCAGCCGGATCCCGCTGGGCAGGGCACGCTGCGCGGCCAGCAGGCGGTCGACGACTCCCGCGCGCAGCCGGGCGTACGCCCCGGCGGGGTCGGCCGCGCGATCGTCGAGCCGCAGCTCCGGCAGCTCACGCAGGTCCAGCAACTCCTCGCCGTCGTCGGCGCTGGGCACGGCCGCCACCCGGGGGTCGGAGAGCAGGATCATCGGACGCCCCCCACGGTGATCGCGGACCGTTCCGCATACCGGGTACGGGCCAACTCGACGAGTCGGTCCACCACCTCCCGATAGCCGACACCGACCGCCGCCCACACCTTCGGGTACATCGAGTGCGCGGTGAAGCCGGGCATGGTGTTCAGCTCGTTGACGTACACCTCGCCGGTCGTCTCGTCGTAGAAGAAGTCGACCCGGGCCAGACCCCAACCGCCGATCGCGGCGAACGCGCGCAGCGACAGGTCACGGACCCGCGCGGTCACCTCGTCCGGCAGGACGGCGGGGACGATCATCGGATCGGCGTCGCCGAAGTACTTCTGCTGGTAGTCGAACCAGCCGCCGGTGACCCGTACCTCGCCCACCGCCGACGCCTCGGGGCGCCAGCCACCGAGCACCGCGCACTCCAACTCCCGGCCGGTGACGCCCTGCTCGACCATGACGTGCTGGTCGTGGCGGAGCGCCTCCTCCACGGCGGCGCCCAGGTCGTCGCCCTCGCCGACCCGGGAGATGCCGATCGAGGAACCCATGCTGGCCGGCTTGACGAAGAGCGGCCGGCGCAGCCCGAGGACCAGCTTCTCCGGGTCGTCCGCCGACCGGTAGGTGTGTGCGTCGAACGCGACGTACGGGGTGACCGGAATGCCCTCGGCGCGCAGCGCCCGCTTCATCGCCACCTTGTTCATGCCCACTGCAGAGGCGAGGATGCCGCACCCGACATACGGCACGTGCAGGGACTCCAACAACCCCTGCACCACACCGTCCTCCCCGAACGGGCCGTGCAGCACCGGGAAGACCACGTCCAGCTCGGCGTGCACCGCGCCAGGGGCGTTACCGGCGGCCACCTGCACGACGCCCGGACGCGGACCGGCCCGCAGCTCGACGGCCGGCCCGGTCACCAGCAGGCGGTCGTCGATGGCCCGCTCGCCGGCCGGCTGGTCGCGCAACTCGGCCAGCAGCGCGTCGGACACCAGCCGAAACCCGCCGGTGCGGGTGACACCGATGGCGACCGTACGGTAACCGCCGCCGGCGAGTGCCCGGACCACCCCGAGCGCCGACGCACAGGAAACCTCGTGCTCCGCCGACGGTCCACCGAACAGGACTCCGATCCGAGTTGGCGCACTCACGCCGCCACCCCTTCCACAGTCGCCGCCTCGGCTGGCCGTTGGACCATCAACCGGGCCACCAGCGCCGCCTCCACGTTTCCGCCGGTCAGCACCACGCCGACCGTCCGTTGCCGAGCGGCCTCGGCGCCGAGCCGGAGCGCGCCGGCCAGACCAGCCGCCCCGGACGGCTCGGCGAGCACCTTCAGCTCCATCAGGATCAGCCGGAACGCCGCCCCGATCTCGTCGTCATCGACCCGGACGACCCCGCCCAACGCGTCACGCACGATGGCGAACGGCAGCTCACCAACGCAGGACGGCCGCAGCCCGTCCGCGATCGTGGGAGCCGGCGTGACCGGGACGCGCTCACCGGCCGCCAAGCTGCGGGCGAGCGAGTCACAACCCGCCGGTTCCACGCCGTACACCTCGATGCCGGTGCCGGCGGCGGCCAGGCACGCGCCGGCCACCCCGCCACCACCACCGACCGGTACGACCAGCACGTCCAGCGGTGTCCCCAGGCGCTCGGCCTCCTCGATCAGTTCGAGGCTGGCCGTCCCCTGCCCGGCGATGACGTCCGGGTGGTCGTACGCGTCGACGACGGGGTGACCGCTCTCGTCGCTGAGCCCGTTGGCCACCGCCACCCGCTCCTCGACGCCGGTGCCGGCAAGCACCACCCGCGCCCCCGCCGCGCGGGCCCGGTCGACCTTCGTCGGTGCCGCGTCCACCGGCAGCACCACGGTCGCCGCGAGCCCGTGCTGCCGGGCCGCCAACGCCACCGCCACCGCGTGGTTGCCGGTGCTCTGCGCGATCACACCGGTGTGGCCGGCCGCGGCAAGCCGGCCGACAGCCCGCAGCGCACCACGCATCTTGTACGAGCCGCCGTCCTGGAGGTTCTCCGCCTTGAGCAGCACTCGCGCCCCGGCCAGATCGTCGATCACCGGGGACCGCAGCACAGGTGTGCGGACCACACGGCCGGCAAGCCAGCGGGCGGCTTCCTCGACATCGGCCCGGACCTGGCCAACGGTGCGTGACATCGTTTCTCCTTCGTGTGCGGGTACGGTCAGCGCCGGTGCGACGCGGCCAGCTGATGCAGCGCGGTCAGCTCGTGCGGCGCGGGCGGCTGATGCGGCGGGGCTGGCTGGTGGGACGCGGGTAGGCGGTGCGGCGCGGGTAGGTCGAACAGCCAGCTCGCACGGGCTGCCAGCAGCCCGCGGTGCAGCGCCAGGCTGAGCGCCAGCACTGCCGTGGTGAGCAGGACGGGGTAGCCCAGCACCAGCAGCGCCCGGCCCGTTCCGGCCAGGCCGGAGACCGGGCCGGCGAGCAGCCAGTGCAGCAGCGCGAGGACCGGCATGTGGATGACGTAGACCGGCAGCGTCCGGCGACCCAGGGCAGACAGGGCACCGCCGATCCGGGGCAGGTCAGCCACCTGGGCGGCAGCGGTGACGCCGAACGCCACCGCGGCGAGGGACACCAGCAGGCCGACGCCGAGCCAGCGCCCGGCACCCGCCGCCACGGCGGCGAGCGCCACGGCGTACAGGCCGAGGGTCCACACCAGCCGCCGCCGGGTGGCGGTGGCGGCCCACCGTTGGACGTACGGCCGCAGGTGCAGGCCGGCGAGGAAGAACACCAGGTTCTGGTAGAGCCCACCGCGGTTGCCGGGAGTGTCCAGCAGGCCGGCCGCAGCGATCGCCGACAGTGCGCCGGCGGCCGCGATCAGCATTGCCGGGTGAACCCGGCGCAGCACCTTGGCGAGCACGAAGTAGAGGGCCAGCGCGTACAGGTACCAGAGGTTGGACGGGGTGACGGTCAGCTGTGCCAGCAGGCCTTTGATGTCGGTGGCGCGATCGGTGGGAAAGTCCGGAACGAGGGCCAGCACGGCGGTGTGGATCAGCAGCCAGGTCGCGTAGAGGTAGAACAACCGACTCACCCGGGAGCGGCGGACCACGCGCCACGGCCGGTGGATGGCGTTCGCGGCGAAGAGCCCGGAGATCGTGAAGAACAGCGGCATCCGCAGCGGCAACAGCTGCTCCCCGAGCACCCCCCAGGCACCCGGCACCGGCAACCCGACCCGCCAGTCGATCTGCAGATAGTGCTTCACCACGACGTGCCAGAGCACCACGAGGATGAGACAGCCGCCCTTGGCGACGTCGGCCCACACGACGCGCGCCGGGTGCGGGCCGGCGGCGGGCGCG
The DNA here is from genome assembly GCF_016907275.1 of Micromonospora luteifusca. NCBI lineage: Bacteria > Bacillati > Actinomycetota > Actinomycetes > Micromonosporales > Micromonosporaceae > Micromonospora > Micromonospora luteifusca. The sequence goes on along the minus strand of NZ_JAFBBP010000001.1, from coordinate 4,179,706 downwards.
ATTGGCGCGGTCACTTCGGTCGTCACGGGCAGTCTCTCCTCTCGGTTTTCGGGCATGCCGCAGGTGGGATCCAGCGGCACACGGACCCCGGGGTGATGCGGGTGGGAGCGTTCAGATCGTGTTGGGTAGTTGGACGTCGACCCGCAGGCCGCCGTGCTCGGCGGGCCGGGCCGCGATGATGCCGTCGTGCGCCTGGGTGATCGAGCGGGCGATGGCCAGTCCCAGGCCGGCGCCTCCGCCATGCGAGGTACGGTCCCGGGCGAGCCGGCGGAACGGCTCGAAGAGACCGGCCACCGCCTCGGCCGGCACCGGTTGGCCGGTGTTGACCACGGACAACGCGGGCGTGCCGCTCACCGCGACGGTCAGCGAGCCTCCCCGCCGGTTGTACTTGATCCCGTTCTCCACCAGGTTGCTGACCAGTCGCTCCAGCAGCACCCGCTCACCGACGACAACCCGGGGTACGAGATGGGTGTCGATGGTGACCGCAGCCTCCCGAGCGCGGTCCTGGTACCCGGCGAGCACCGACGTGACGATCGCGTCGAGCCGCTGCGGTATTCGCGAGCGCAGACCCTGATCGCTCTCGCTCAACGCGAGCAGGCCCTCGATCAGCCGCTCGTTGCGCTCGTTGGTCTCCAAAAGTTGGCTGGTCAACAGCTCCAACTGCTCGCCGGTGAGCGCCCTGGCCATGCCAACCTCGATGAGCGTCCGCTGCACGGCCAGCGGAGTACGCAACTCGTGCGAGGCGTTCGCGGCGAACCGCCGCTGCCCCTCGTACCCAGCGGAAATGCGCTCCATCATCTCGTCGATCGCCCGGGCCAGCCGAGCCAACTCGTCGCGCCCCCGTGGTCGGATCCGGTGACCCAGGTTCTGCGGGCCGAGGTGCCCGATCGGCCCGGCCAGGTCACGGACCGGGCGCAGGCACCACACCGCACCGAACCAGAGCGCCACCAGGACTGCCAGGGTCACGAGCAGAACGGCCACCAGCGGCAGCACGAACGCCCCCGGACGCACATTTCCGCAGACCGTCGTCAACCCGGGCACGGGGAGTTCACAGAGCTGCTGCCCCCACGTCCAGGTCACCCCCGTCAGCCAACTGCCGACCGCCGGCAACAGCGGCCCGGCCAGCAGTGCCAGCAGGCCCACGAGCAGCACCCGGCGTCGGGGCGTCCAGGTCACGACGTACCGCCGATGCGGTAGCCGGCCTTCGGAACGGTGTGGATGACCGGGGGGTCACCGAGCTTCTTACGCAACGTCATCATGGTGACCCGGACGGCGTTGGTGAACGGGTCGGCGAACTCGTCCCAGGCCTGCTCCAGCAACTCCTCAGCGCTGACCACCTGCCCGTCGGCGCGCAACAGCACGTGCAGCACGGCGAACTCCTTTGGGCTCAACGCGAGCGGACGGCCGTCCCGGGTAGCGACATGCCGGCCCACGTCCAGGACCAGGCCGTCCTGGGCGAGCACCGGGGGCAGCGCCGGGGTGGACCGTCGACCGAGCGCCTGCACCCGGGCGACCAACTCGGCGAAGGCGAACGGTTTGGTCAGGTAGTCGTCCGCACCGAGACCGAGCCCCTCCACCCGGTCACGGATGCCGGCCGCCGCGGTGAGCAGCAGCACCCGGGTGCCGACCTGTGAGTCGGCGATGCTGCGGCACACCTCGTCGCCGGTGTGCCCAGGCATGTCCCGGTCCAGCACCGCGACGTCGTACCGGTTCACTCCGATCCGCTCCAGCGCACCGTCACCGTCGTAGCAGACGTCGACGGCCATCGAAAGGCGGCGCAGCCCTTCGGCCACCGTGTCCGCCAACAACCGCTCGTCGTCCGCCACCAACACCCGCACGTTTTCCGCTCCCCCGAGTTCGGCCCGCCCCGGCATACCGTCGCAGGCGCGGGTTAAGAGTTCCGTAAGCACCCGCGAACGCCATCCTCCACGGCATTGCCCCAGGGACAAGTCACCGCGACCCGGGGGCCGTCAGGTTCGTGCCGGCCGGCGACTGCCCACGCCATCTGTCCCAAGAAACCCAGGCGGGCGACGATCGAGGGTGAGCTGCGTCACCAGGCGGCGGGGTCGCTCCGCCTAACAAGCGATATACCTCTGAGTCATAGATATGACTCAGAGGTATATCGCTCGCTGCTTGCCCTCCTCCAGGGAGGTGACGCTGCGTGAGCACAGACCGCTGAGTGGCTCAGTCGCAGGCGGTGCCGTCGCCGTCGCGGTCCAGGTCGTAGATGTCGTCGCCGATCACCCTGATGGGGCCATTGACGTAGGCGGGGCCGTTGCCGCTGCCGCCCGCGCAGTCGACGTCGCTGACGATCGGAACACAGCCGCTGTAGTTCGGGTCGCACTTCGAAGACTGCGGCTTCTTGGTGCCGACGGCGACGACCTGGGCCACCGCCTGCTTCGTGACGGTGGACCTGACCAGCTTCCTGCCCGTGCGCACGCCATCGGTGGTGGTCACCTCGTACGTCAGGGTTCGTACTCCGTTAACGCCCCTGGTCCGGACGACCCGCTTGCCCTCGGCTAGGGACGGGTCCTTGACGGTCTTCTCGCCGTACCGGACGGTGGCTTGCTCCGTCTCGGTCGTCACCTTGACGACCGGCAGGGACGCGGCATCCGACGGGGTCGGCGAGGCTGACACCGAGGGCGCCGTCGTGTCGGCGGCGGCAGCTGGCGTGGCGACCGGGGCGGAAGCCTCCTCGGTCGGCTCGGCGGGCGCTGCCACGATGGGCTGCTGCGCCTGCTCGGCGGCCGTGCCGGTCTTTGTCGGCTCGGGCTCGCCGGCCAGCGCGCCGATGATGGCGGTGCCAGTATCCTCCGTCGTGCTCGTCACCTGCGCCGTTCGCTTCGCATCGATAATCAATGGGCACTGCCTCGGACAACGAGACGACACCTGCGGCAAACCTCCAGGCCGGCTGGCCAGAGCCGATCGTTCGGCTGATTTGTCAACAAGAGTCGCAAATCCGCACGCAGCGCGCCCTCGCGCGGCCCCTCGTCGAAGGACGACAGGTGATGTGTCGAGATGCCGTCAGCAGGCGGGCTCAGCGCTGCCCACGTCGAACCAACCGCGACGCGAGCCCGTGGCAAGCATCGGCTCAGACGTGGCCACGACGAACCCTTCAGCAAGGGCCCAGAGGCCGATTGATGTCATCACCCTCGGCGTCCACACTGGTGCGATGCCCGAACCGTCAACGCGGAGATTGCGAACCTTGGCCCTGGGGGCGTCCGCCCTCACCCTCGGCGGAGTCGCGATCGCCTGGAAGCTCCATCGCGTCGAAACGCTGAGTTGGCTCGCCGGCATCGGAAGCTTCGTGTTGGCAGCCGTCACCCTCCTCAACTCCGGCAACTCCGGTGGCAGCACGCAACGCACCTTGCTGGCACGGCTCGGTGGGAGGATCAGGCGGGTCTTCCTCTCTGCGGGGGACGGGAACACCACCATCCGCGCGACAACCGGCGCAACCATCGAGGACATCACGATAAGCGGGCCGCCTCCATCGGCCCCGCCGCCTCCATCGGCCCCGCCGATACCCCGAGAGTCGCCGACGGACAGGCTCACGCCAGCCATTCGGGCAGACCTGGCAGGTCGGGCCACAGTGGGCTCCGCACCTGCTCGTGCCGTCGCGCCGGAGGGAGACCAACCGCACGGTCCCATGCCGACTCTGGTGGTGGACGGTCTCGTCAGTCGCACGGACCAACTGGATCGGGTGTTGGACGGCATCCGGCGTAACCTCGACGGGACGGTCACCGTCCTCGGGGCAAAGGGCATGGGCAAGACTTCGTTCCTCGGGCTGCTACGGACGGCCATCCAGCGCGATTTTCCGGACGTCGTAATGATGCCCATTCGAGCGAACATGACAGCGGAGCCCTACGGGCTGAGTGAGGACTATCGGGGCGAGTACGGCCCAGACGCCACAACCGTCGTCTCCGCCCTCCTGTTGGAGAAGTCGACACAGTTTCTCGGGGATCTGGCGCAGGCGGCAGCGCGGCAGTTTCCTGGTTTCCTGATCGCAGCAGAGGCAACACGAAGCGCAGCCAACACCGTCACGGTGAACAATACTTTCACAGCTAAGACGTGGGGGAGACTGTCCAACACCGCGCTCGAGATGAATGTCGGAGGTGAGAGTCCGATCGAGCGCATACGGCAGGCTCAACGAAGCGTGGACGAGGCGTTCGTCGCCGACTGGCGCAATTTCATCGCGGGCCGACGGGCGGTCCTGATCATCGACGGTTTCGAAACCCTCATCGACGACGCGGTGGGCCAGTGGTTCGTCCGACTTGCAGCCCGCCTACCAGACACCACCGTGGTGCTGTCGCTCGTACCACGCGAGTTCGCCGAGCACGGCCAACGGGTGTTGGATCCGGCCCTCGTTCAGGAACTGCCCCGGTTCACCACGGCCGAGACACATGCCTACCTGGCACACCATTTCGGTGACCAGGTCGGTCCACGCCTGACTGGCGTGGTGTACGGCTTCACCGGCGGCCACCCGTACGGGCTCAGTCTCGTCGTGCAGTTCATGCGTGCCCGCCGCGAAGAGGCGCTGGACCCGGGCCGCCTGCAGGATCTGCTGTCCCAGCTCTCGCAGGGCGACCGGCAGGTGGGCGATCTGGTCCGGGCAGTGATTCGACCGGAGCGTAATCCGGACGTCTGGCGGGTAGCCGAGATCGCCTCCCTGCTGAACAGTTTTGACGTACCGATGCTCGTATCCATTCTTGCCGGCGAGGATCTGGCGACCGCCCCGGAACGGGTGGGCGACGCGGTACGGCGGATCGAGCACTTCGGTTTCACCGATCCGCTGCCGGTGGTCGGGCGGTTCCGTCTTCACGACTTCATCCGGCCTTCGATGTCCGAGGCGCTGCGGGAGTTTCAACCCGAACGGTGGACGCACATTCATCGACGCGCGGCCGCGTATTACTACGAGCGCATCATGTCACTGGAAGACAAGACATCCACGGTGTACGGCTCATGGTTCAAGTACGAGAACGTGGAGTGGCAGATGTACGAGGCCGAGTGGTTGTCTCACTCCGCCCAGCTCGTCGACGAACGGGAAGTCGTTCGCGCCCAGTTCATCGTGCTTTTTCTAGAGGCATTCTGGTGGTGGGCGCTCTACGTCGACTTCTCTTTCTGCCACCAACTGCTGGACAGCTGGCAGCGGGCGACCCGCGACGATCTGGACCGCGACCTGGTCAAGGAGATGCGCCGCTTTCACGGAAATTATCCGACGGGCCCGGACAAGCCGGCCGGCGCACACTGGACCGAGGTGCGCCACGCCCTACGTACAATCGGGCAGCTGTGCGGCGTTCACAACGGATGGCAGGATGCACGCTATTCGGCAGAGGTCCAACAGATCCGCCGCAAAGCATGGCTCTATCTGGGCCTTTTCACCGCCCACTCGTACTGGTACGACGGCCAGTTCGGTGCCGCCGACGCCACGTACCGGAGGCTTGAGCCGGAGTTCCTCGACCACGACGATGAGTGGCTGCTCGCCTGGATCTACTTCGAGTGGGCCAAGGTAGCGCTCGCTGCTGGTGATCGCCCTTCCGCCGGTGCGCGGTGCCGGCAGTCGAGCGGGTGGCTCCGCAAGCTGGCCGAAACCGGGGAATCCGAGTCAGAATTGCTGGCCAACCTGCACCGACTGCTCGGTGACCTGTTCTCCGACACAGACCGAACCATCGCCGCACAGCAGTACGGCCAGGCGGTGAAGCGGGCCTTCGTATTCCACCTGTCGGACGACCCGCTCGGCCCGGCGGTCAGCGGACCGGACGAGTACACCGCCCAGTTCTACGCCGAGATGACGTCCCGAGCGGCCGCCGGGCTTGCCGACTGGTGGCAGGATCCTCGCCGGGAAGCCCTCCTGACGGCTTTGGTCGAGCCCACCGCTGGCAAGGTGCCGCTGACCATCCAAGCCGACCTTGACTTGGACGTGGGGCCCATGGAAACCAGGAGACAGGTGGTGGAGCGGGTTTTGCCACGCGGGCCACACGCGGATGAACTGTACCGCCGCTCGGGAACCTTCATCGACTACTGGGGGGATGTGGTCGAACACCTCAACCTGAACGTCGCGGCCGAACTGGATCGCATCGACGAGCTAGCCGCCAGGCTGATGGGCAGCTCAGCCGAGTGACGTGTCCAACTCAAGCCGGTTGACCAGCCAGCCCGTCTGCCACCGTCGCTCCGCGTCGTATCGGTCATCGGCGGGATCCGGTCGACGGGCCTGGGCCGCCCGCGCGGCCACGTAACCGAGGGCCGGAACCGGATAGGTCTGGGCCATCTCGACGGCATCAGCCAGGTAACCGCAGAGCCGCGCGGCGACTTCCCTGCCGGACAGCGCCGCCGCCCTCTGAAGGCGCAGGGCCACCTCGCTCACCCCGGCGAAGGGGTCGGTTTCGGTGCGATGGTTGCCCGACGCCAACAGCTGATCCGCCACCTCGGTCAACAGGCGACCGCCGGGGTCGCCATACTCAGCCGCAGCGTGGACGGCCGTCCGCCCCACACACGCGCGCACGAACGCGGCGCCGGCATCGGCGTCCCACTGCGGCACAGGCTTTGCCAGCCGCCCACGTTGGGCCATGACCTTGTGGCCCGCCACGGTGATCGGGCCTTCCAACTCGACCGACCACAGCTCGTCGTGCAACCAGTAGGGCAGGTCCTCGACGCGGCACGCGTACAGCCCGCGTTGACAGGGGACAGTGGCGGTTGCCTGCAGCCAATCGGTTGACCAGGTCTGGCCGGAGAAGGGCGCAACCTGGCCAGAGGCCAGAAATTTGTAGTAATTCATAGCGAGGTGCGCTCGGCCGGATCGATGTCGGTTCTCGGCGCGGCGGCACCGGCGGCGGCATTCCCGGCGGCCAGGGCGAGGAGATGCTCCGGCACCGGCCGACCCGGCAGGCTGGACAGGCTCGCCCGCAGGTCTCGCACCTTGCCCACATGGCTCAGACAAGCGGGGCAGACCAGCAGATGCAGCTCGACCAACTCGCGCCGGTCAGGAGTTACCGTGCCGTCGATCAGGCCCGCGGTCAATGACACCGCAGAGTCACATCGCAGGAAGGTGTCCACCGCTCTCCTCCTTGTCGAGTTGCCGATCGATGAGCGCAACCACCTCGGTCCGGGCTACACCAACGAGCTCGAGGTAGGTCTGCTCGTCCTGGCCGACGAAGGCCGCCGCCTCGGCCGGCGCGATGCCGAGCACATCGGAGAGGATGACAGCAACCCTCGGCAGCGGAGGCAACCGCCGGACGGTCTGCGCGACCAGCGGACGTTGTGGGAGCGCCCCATCCCAGCTCGGCGGATCCTTCCGCCACCAGCCCGCCCACGGATCGTCCTCGCCGAGGAACCACCACTGGAGTACTTCTGCGTCGACGGGGTCCGGCGAGACGAAGAGCAACCCGGCATCTGACAGCGCGTCGAGTAGTGCGGCCAACACGACGACCCCCGGCCGGGGTAGGCGCTCCCCGGCAACCAGCCTGACCAGCACCCGCGCCCAGACGTCATCGAGCACCGGCCCGGCGCGACCATCAGTGGCCAACAGATCCAGGGCGTTGCCTGTCGTCGGGTAATCCCGCCGCAGCAATTCGACCGCCACGTCCAACGGAGGGACTGTGGAATGCTGATCCAGAGCCAGCGGAGTCAGCTCGGGCCGCTGGCGTTCGACGACCGCGACCAAGGCGTTGAACTCAGGATCATCGTGGACCTCGGGCCCTTCCGCTGACTCGAAGTATTCGATGAGGAAAGACTTCACCAGGTCTGTTGACACTGCTGCGTCGCTTGGCTGAATGGCCAGGAGCAGGCCAGGCTCCCGCAGCGCGTCGGGACGAAGCCGAGGCTGGGTGAAGGGGACAGGCAGCATGCCGAAACCCGCCCGCTGGTAGAAGCGCAGCCGCGCGGTTGGATCACCGAACTCGCCGGCCGGGTGCAGCCGCGGATCCTCAACCTCGGCGAGGACCACATCGGCACCCGAGCGCTCCCGCCACGCCGGCAACAGGCGGCCCACCAACAGACCGCCAATGCCGCCACTGCGGATCCCCGGTCGCACCGCGAGGTAGCTGAGCAGCAGAACTCCGCCGAACGGGTCGGCCACCATCACGCCGACGGGCGCGCCGTCGTGCAACGCCACGCCGACAAGGGTCGTGCTGGATTGGACCAGGACTTCGATGTCCTCCAACTGGTCCGGCGGGAAGCTGGGCACCAGGATGTCGACGTAGGCTCGCCGCAGCAGGTCGAGGTCGGGCTCGTCGTACAGATCGCGAAGCTCGATGCGCCCGATGGCCGCGTCAACCGTCGATGGCGTCATCCCACCATCCTCGGTTCTGGGTGCTGGCCGCCGCAAGTGGCCTGGCACCGGCCTCCCGGCTTGATCCACTCAACGTCGCCGATATCGCGGTATCAACCACGCCTCGACACCACAACATCGGCGATCCGGTGTTGATCAAGGCGAGCGGCGCGGCAAGGCGGGCCGGCCCGGCAAGGCGAACGGCGCGACAAGGCGAACGGCGCCGCAGGGCGAGCCGGGCGGGGCGGCAGTCTCATGATCAACGCCGCTGGCGAGCCTGAGCCGGCTCGGCGCGCCACGTCTTAGTGGTTCGGGGGGATCACTCGGAGGTGGCCTCGGCGGCCGGTCTGGTGGGGGTTCTCGCGGTGGTTCTGGTCGGGATCTGGGGGACGTGGGGCTGGGCGGGCGGCTTCGCGCACCGCCTCGGCCAGCGCGACCAGGTCGTCGGTGGTGGGCGGCGGCGGCTCGAACTCACCCTCGTGCCGGACCACGTCCCAGCCACGCGGTGCGGTCAGGCTACGGGCGTGCGGCTCACACAGGTCGTACGTGTGCGGCTCGGCGAACGCCGCCAGCGGACCCACCACCGCTGTCGACTCGTTGTAGACATAGGTCAATGTGGCGACCGCTTGCCGGGGGCAGCCGTTACGGGAGCAGCGCCGTGGTGACCTCACAGGCGGCAGGGTATCTCCATTACCGGGTCCGGCGCATCGCTTCGCGTTGCGACACGCCCGTCGTGGTGATCACAGTTCGCCGTCCTGGGCTCGCCGCGCCACGGGAGCGGCGCTGCCGCTGACCAGCCTGGCGCGGGCGCTACCCTTTGCCTCATGACGAGCCCGGAACACCGCCGCCCCGGCCCTGGCCGGCGCGCGCACCGTGACCGGCACGGGCGCGGCCTGCGCGGACGGCTGGTGCCGGCCACCGTGCCGCTGGCGCGGACCAAGGCTGAGGTCTTCGACGACCTGGTCCTGGACACCGTCGAGACGCTGGAGCGTCGGTTCGCCAAGGAATTGGCCGGGGTCGAGTTCGCGGTCGAGGACGTCCCGCCGGACCTGAACGTCTACGACTCCGATGTGCTGGAGGACGGCGAAGTCCCGCTGGCCCGGCTGCTGCCCGGCCGTCCCGGTCGCCAGGAGGTGCCGCCGCGGATCGTGCTGTACCGACGGCCCCTGGAATTCCGGGCGATGGACCGTGAGGACCTCGCCGACCTCGTGCATGACGTGATCATCGAACAGGTGGCGAACCTTCTCGGGGTCGATCCCGACGAGCTCGCCTGAGCCGAGCCCCCGCGCGGGCGAGTCGGACGGCCCCCACCGCCGCGACCTCGCACCGCTCAGGCAGCCCGCCGCTTCAACTTGCGCCGCTCCCGCTCGGAGAGCCCACCCCAGATGCCGAACCGCTCGTCGTGACCCAGAGCGTATTCGAGGCATTCGGTCTTGACCTCGCAGCGCGAGCAGATCCGCTTCGCCTCACGGGTCGAGCCGCCCTTCTCGGGAAAGAACGCTTCGGGGTCGGTCTGCGAGCACAAGGCCCGCTCCTGCCACTCCGGCGCGTTTCCGAGCAGGTCGGCCACCTCAAGCTGGCCGTCCATCAAATGCCTCCTTGTCGCGCACCGGCGTCATCGCCGCTGCAACCCCCCACGCGAAAGGCGTGCTTGTCCGTCCGGTCCCGTTTTGTTGCGTTCCGTGCGAACAACCCCATTCAAATTACACGCGTGTAATGCGTGCGCCGTCAAGCCAAACTTGATAATGGAGTCGCCCTCCCGACACCCCCGGACGACCACTCGGGCCGTCCAGCCTCGCAACCTGCCCTATCGATTCAGACCCCGGCCGAGTAACGCCCTCTCCGGCGAGTTGCCCGACTTTTCTGCCGTGGCGCTCCCCCGACGAGTCGCCGCCAGGACGGCGCCGGGCCCCCTCCTCCCAAAGCTGATCTTGGTGGGGGACAGGTTAACTCGGCGCGGTGCAGACTGCCCGCCGAGCCGGGCGCAGCGCCAGCACCCCGTCCACAATGTGGACGGGGTGCGGCGTTCCAAGCGGTGCGACGAGGTCAGCTGGCGACCCCAAAACCGCTGCTCGGCCACATGAACTCGGCGATCCCTCCACCATGGACAGAAACCGTCCCCGCAGGCGTACTTTCGTCCCACCAGACGGTATAGATCCCCGCCGGCAGATCGGGATAGACCGCAGTGTGGAACGAGCCGTCCTGCACGCGGCGCTCCCGCACCGCCGAGTGGACCCGCCGGTCATCGCCCCGGCTGATCTCAATTTCCCGACCGTGCAGACCCCGACCCGTGTAGACGATCAGGGCGCCGGTGTCGCCGCCCAGATCGAGGACGACGCTCCCGGTCTCCGACGGCCCGTACGCGTGCTCGTGCATCGCCGCGCCCCCGCGCCGGTCAGGACGCCGCCGGCGGGTTGTTGAACCCGTCGTAGGGCGTACCCAGGTAGGGGAAGCTTGCGAGGAACGGCGCGGTCACGTCGGCGGCGCTCAACCCCGGGGTGACCGCGGCGGCCGCCGCGTCCGGGCGGAACGTCTTGTCCACCAGCGGGACGGTCAGACCGGCGATCGCCCGCAACGCCATGCTGACCACGTCGTCGGCGACCCGCCGCCCGTTCGGGAACCCGGCCAGGTCGCCACCGAGCACCCCGAACCGGTCCGGGCGGCGGGTCGGCGGGATCGCGGTGTTCAACCGCAGCATGTCGGCCTGCACCTCGCCGGTGGCGTTGGTAAAGCCGTCGATCAGCCCGGCCGGCACACCGGTGAGCAGGATCGCCACCAGGTCGGCTCGGACCTTCTTCGCCTTGGTGAGCCTGTCCAGGTTCGGAAAGACATCGGGGTAGAGCGCGGGCAGCAGCGCGGCCAGCTCCGGCTGCTCGACGAACTGCGCAAACCGCTTGTCCTCCGACGGCGGCAGCGAATTCCACAGGTCCTTCTTGGACATCGGCACGATGACCTCGTTGAACAGCGGATTGCCCAACCGGGAGACCTGGGTGAACGGGCCGGTGGCGGTGTCCGCCCCGCCCCGCTCGCCGAGCACCCGCACCTGCCGGCGCGACGCCGACGTCCACACCCCGAGCACCGATGCCCGGTCACCGACGCCGTACCGGTTGGCACGTCGGCGCACCTGCTTCAGCGGCACCTGGACGGCGATGCTGTGCACGTTCATCCGGTCGGTGGCGTTGACCGGCTCCCCCTCGGCCTTGAAGATCTTCTTGCCGGCGACGTGCAGCTGTTGGAACGGCCGCAACGTGCCGAGGTCGAAGATCGCCCCCAGGTCGACGAAGAATCCGTCGGCGCGCTGCCCGGCGAAGACCCGCTCCCCAGTGGAGAGCGAGTAGGTGGCCTGACGCACCAGTTCGGCGTACTTCGGGGTGGACAGCGGGCCGACGTTGCACGGCGGGCAGGGCAACTTGTGCGCCAGCCGGTGCTCCCGGCCGTCGGCCACCCGGGTCAGGCTGTAGAACTGCCGCCGGTTCCACTTCTCGCTGTCAAGTGAGTCGATCGGGCCCGTGTTGTAGAGAAAGCTGTTCGGATTGGTGATCTCGGTGGTGAATTCGAACCGGTAGGTGACATCCGGGCGACCGTCACCGTCGTTGTCGATATGGATCTCGTAGCGCACGTCGTCACCGAACTCGAAGAAGTTCGGCCCTCCGGAGGGCAGTTGAAACGGCACGTAGTTGGCGATCAACGTGACCGTGTCGGGCTTGTCGGGGCTGACGAACGCGTACAGATCGGAGCTGTCGGCGACCGGATCCTTGGCTATCTCCGGAGCCTCGCGGTGGGAAGACATGGCGGACCAACCTCACTGGGCGGGGACAGGATGGCAGTGCGGAGTGCCGGGTCAGCGCCGGGCGGCGCGCCGCAGCCGGTCCGCCAGGCTGCGGTCGCGTACCTCGATCCGGGCCTCACCGACGAAGACGTCCATGGTTCCGGACTTGGCGTCACGCAGGTGCACGACGATCGGTTCGTCGCCTCGTCCGGCCGGGCCGGGAGCGTTCTGCGCGGCCGACAGGCCCGGCACGGTGAGCGCGGCGGCGCCGAGGGTGGCGCTGGCCGCGGCAGTCAACGTCTGCCTGCGGGTCAGTCGCGGCCACTGCCGCTTCCGCTGATCACTGGTCATGGGAAACCTTTCCGGCGGCGGCGCGAACGCGCCCGCGAGGACGGACGGGTCCGGTGCCGTCCAACGACGCCGCCGGGCCCACAAGGGGTCACCGGCGGCAGTCCTCGCCGCGACCGCCGCCGGCACCGCGTGGTACGGCCGGCGGCGGGGAAAGGTTCGACGTCAGGGCCGGACGTGACCGTACGCGGTCGTTCGCTTGCGCGCCGGACGCCCGGCGGCCTTCGCGATGCTTCGCAACTGCTCCTCGGTACGCGCCGATCCGTTGTCGGAGCCGGCCATCCGGGAGATGGTCTCCTCCATCAGCGTGCCGCCCAGGTCGTTGCAGCCACCCTGGAGCATCGCCACCGTGCCCTCGTCGCCCAGCTTCACCCAGGAGCACTGGATGTTGTCGATCCGACCGTGCAACAGCAGCCGGGACATGGCGTGCACCACCCGATTCTCCCGCCACGTCGGCCCGGGTCGGGCGATGCCGGCCAGGTAGATCGGCGCGTTGGTGTGCACGAACGGCAACGCCACGAACTCGGTGAACCCGCCGGTGCGGTCCTGCACACCGGCCAGCACCCGGAAGTGCGCCAGCCACTGCCCGGGGTGGTCGACGTGGCCGTACATCATCGTGGAGCTGGACCGGATGCCCAGCTCGTGCGCGGTGCTGACCACGTCGACCCAGGCGGCGGCCGGGAGTTTGCCCTTGGTCAACGCCCACCGCACGTCGTCGTCGAGGATCTCCGCGGCGGTGCCGGGGATGGTGTCCAGCCCTGCCTCGCGCAGCCGCGTCAACCACTCGCGGACCGGTACGCCGGCCTTCGCGGCGGCGGTGACGATCTCCATGGGTGAGAACGCGTGCACGTGCATCTCGGGCACCCGGGCCTTGATCGCGCGCACGATGTCCGCGTAACCGGTGACCGGCATCTTCGGGTCGATGCCACCCTGGAGGCAGACCTCGCTGGCACCGAGGGCCCACGCTTCCTCGGCCCGGTCGGCGACCTGGTCGACGGAGAGCCGGTACGCGTCGGCGTCCCGCTCACGCTGAGCGAAGGCGCAGAACCGGCAGCCCACGTAGCAGACGTTGCTGAAGTTGATGTTGCGGTTGACCACGTAGGTGACGTCATCACCGACCGTGTCCCGGCGCACGTCGTCGGCGAGCCGGCACAACTCGTCGAGCGCCGGCCCGTCCGCACCGAACAGCGCCAGCGCGGCGTCGGTGTGCCGGGGATCGAGCAGCGCCGCCGGGTCGTCGGCGGCAAGCCGCAGCCCGGCCGCCAGGTCAGGGTCCGCGCCACTCCCGGCCGGTGCCGTGGGTACGCCCACCCGGCGCGCGGTCGCCTCCGGGGTGACCTTGCCAGCGACCTCGGACCAGTCGCCGTAGACGCTGTCGAAGTCGCCCCGCCGGTCGTCGGTCCGGCCGGTGGTGTCGATGGTGGCGTGCAAATCGACCCGCCCGCCGAACACCTCCTCCGGCTCCTGCCAGGGAAGACCCTGCGGCATCGCGGACTCGACCGCCATCCCCGTCGTCGCGTCGGCCAGGGCGCCGACGTGCGGCAGCAGCCGCGGGTCGAGCCACGGGTCACCGGCGCGCACGTACTCGGGGTAGATCGTCAACCGCTCCCGCAACGTGAACCCGGCCAGCTCGGTGTGCCGGGCCAACTCGTCGATCTGCGGCCAGGGGCGCTCCGGGTTGACGTGGTCCGGGGTCAGCGGGGAGACACCACCCCAGTCGTCGATGCCGGCGCGCAGCAGCAGGTCGTACTCACCGGCGATGAGATTCGGCGGAGCCTGGATCCGGGCCTTCGGACCGAGCAGCAACCGGGCCACCGCCACGGTGGCGGCCAGATCGTGCAGCTCGGCGTCGGGCATACCGCGCATCGCCGTGTCCGGCTTGGCGCGGAAGTTCTGCACGATCACCTCCTGGAGGTGGCCGTACTCCCGGTGGGCGCGGCGGATCGCGAAGAGCGCGTCCACCCGCTCCGCCGGGGTCTCCCCGATGCCGATCAGGATGCCGGTGGTGAACGGCACCCCGACCCGGCCCGCGTCCTCAAGCACCCGCAGCCGGACCGCCGGCTCCTTGTCCGGCGAGCCGAAGTGCGGGCCGCCCGGCTCGGACCAGAGCCGGGTCGCGGTCGTCTCCAACATCATGCCCATGCTCGGTGCGACCGGCTTGAGTCGTTGCAGCTCCGACCAGGTCAGCACCCCGGGGTTGAGGTGCGGCAGCAGCCCGGTCTCCTCCAGCACCGCGACGGCGCAGGCACGCAGGTAGTCCAGGGTGGAGTCGTAGCCGCGCTCGTCCAACCAGCTCCGGGCCGCCGGCCAGCGCTCCTCCGGCCGGTCACCGAGGGTGAACAGCGCCTCCTTGCAGCCCTGCGCGGCACCAGCCCGTGCGATGGCCAGCACCTCGTCGCGGTCGAGGAACGGCGCCGGCAGCCGGTGCGGCACGGTGGCGAACGTGCAGTAGTGGCACCGGTCCCGGCAGAGCCGGGTCAGCGGGATGAAAACCTTCTTGGAGTACGTGACCACGCCCGGCCGCCCGGCGTCGCGCAGACCGGCGTCACGGATCCCGCCGGCCACCCGGAGCAGCTCGTCCAGCGCGTCACCGCGAGCGGACAGCAGCGCGGCTGCCTCATCGACGTCCAGCGCCCGCCCGGTCGCAGCCCGGCCCAGGGCCCGCCGCACGCTGGCGTCGCTGGGGGCGGAGAAGGTGCGATCAACCATCCGCTCAGCCTATGCGCTGCGGGGTCCCGTCCCGCCAACCCGTGCCCTCACCCCCCGCCTGCCCTCTTGATCATGAGGTTATTGCCACGACACGCCGTGCCGGCGGGCAACAGCTTCATGATCAACGAAGGGGGGTGGGGATGAGGGCGGGGCGAGGGGGTCAGCGGGGTTGGTCTGGGTGGTCGCTTGGCTTGATGTGCTGGGTACGGTCGTTGTCCGCGTCGGCGGGGCGGGAGATCACCTCGGTCGGGTCGGCCGACTGGCGCGGGATGGCCTGCGTCAGGTCGGCGGACGGCGGCTGCCCGAACGGCGGCGCGGCCGGGGACGGCGGCGCGGACTGGGGGGCGGGATTCACCGGCGGCGCCGACTGCGGGAACGGCGGCGCCGACTGCGGCGCCTGGAACGGCGGCGCGGACTGGGGGTGCGGCGGCGCCGACTGCGGCGCCTGGAACGGCGGCGAGGGCTGGCCGTACTGGCCGGGGAACTGCGCCGGTGGGTAGCCGCCGGGCTGACCGGGGGCCGGCCACCCGCCTGCCGGCTGACCACCGGGCTGCCCCGGAGCCGGCCAACCACCCTGCTGCTGCGGCCAACCCGGCTGCGGCTGGCCGTAGACACCCGGCTGGGGCTTCGGCCGCGGCACGTAGTAGTGGGCGCGCCAGACGGTGTAGACGACCCAGGCGGCGACCGCGAAGATCACCATCCAGGCGAACCGGCTGAGCAGACCGAGGAGCGCGTCGAGCACCTCGGCCTCGGCCAGGCGGCCCACCGTCCAGATCAGCATGGTCAGCGTGCCGAACAACGCGCTGACCGCGTACTCACCGAGGGCGACCTGCGTGATCAGCTTCGCCTTCGGCACCACCGGAGAGATGTGCGTGGCCAGCAGCACGGCCAGCAGTGGGAGAGCCACCGCCTCCACCCCGATGAACGCGCCGAAGGCGCTGCCCGCACCATCGGTGGCGGAGCCGTTCGGGGCGATCAGCCGGAGCAGACCCACGAAGAGGAAGACGGCGTTGGCGCCGAGCAACGCGAGTGCAGCGAGTTCGCGTAGTGGCTTGGTCAGCTGACGGGCCTGCGTCGCGTCGGAGGACGCGGGCTCGGCGGGGCTGGTCACGAGCTCCCCCTTGGGGCATGAACGGACAGGGCGCACGTGAGCCTAGTCTCGTGGGCCACCAGCGGACCGCAGGCGTCACGTGCGCGAGGATGGTCGACATGCACATCGTGGTTCTGGCTGGCGGCATCGGCGGCGCCCGGTTCCTGCTCGGCGTCCGGGCGTACGCCCGCGAAGTCGGCGCGGACGTGACCGCCGTGGTCAACGTCGGCGACGACCTGTGGCTGCACGGGTTGAAGATCTGCCCCGACCTGGACAGCGTTATGTACACGCTCGGCGGTGGCGCCGACCCGGAGCGGGGCTGGGGGCGGGTCGGCGAGAGCTGGACGGTCAAGGGTGAGCTCGCCGCGTACGGGGCACAGCCGGACTGGTTCGGCCTGGGCGACAAGGACATCGCCACCCACCTCGTCCGCACCACCATGCTCAACGGCGGTTACCCGCTGAGCGCGGTCACCGAAGCGCTGTCCACCCGCTGGAAGCCTGGCGTACGTCTGCTGCCGGCGACGGACGACCGCCTGGAAACCCATGCTGTCATCGAGGACGAGCAGGGTCAGCGGGCGATCCACTTCCAGGAGTGGTGGGTCCGGTACCGGGCCGACATCCGTACCCACCGTTTCGTCTTCGTCGGGGCGGAGACGGCGAAGCCGGCAGCCGGGGTGCTGGAGGCGATCGGCTCGGCGGACCTGGTGCTCGTCGCACCCAGCAACCCGGTGGTGAGCGTCGCACCGGTGCTGGCCGTGCCGGGGCTGCGTGCGGCCGTGACCGACGGGCCGGCCCGGGTGGTGGGTGTCTCGCCGATCATCGGCGGCGCTCCGGTGCGGGGAATGGCTGACCGCTGCCTGGCCGTGCTCGGTGTCGAGTGCAGCGCGGCCGGGGTGGGTCGCCTCTATGGGGGCCGGACGGACGGCGGCCTGCTGGACGGCTGGTTGGTGGCCGAGGAGGACGCCGACACGGTGGTGCCCGGGGTGACGGTCCGCGCGGTGCCGCTGCGGATGACCGACGAGGCGGCGACGGTGGCCATGGTCCGCGCCGCGGTGGAGTTGACGTGAGGCTGGAAATTCTGCCGGTGCTCGGCATCGGCCACGTGACCGAGGGTGACGATCTGGCGGCGGTGATCGCGACGGCGGCGCCGTGGCTGCGTAACGGCGACGTGCTGGTGGTGACCAGCAAGATCGTCTCCAAGGCGGAGGGGCGGCTGGTCGACGTCCCGGCGGACGGGCCCGAGCGACTGACCGCCCGCGACGAGGTTCTGGCTGGTGAGACCGCCCGGGTGGTCGCCAGCCGAGGGCCGACCCGGATCGTGCAGACCCATCACGGTTTCGTGATGGCCTCCGCGGGGATCGACGCGTCGAACGTGGACAAGACCCAGCTGGTGCTGCTGCCCGTCGACCCGGACGCCTCGGCGCGGGCGCTGCGCGACGCGCTGCGGGACCGCTACGACCTGGACGTGGCCGTGATCATCAGCGACACCATGGGTCGGCCCTGGCGCAACGGGCTCACCGACGTGGCGCTCGGCGTGGCCGGGATGCCCGCCATCCGCGACCACCGGGGCGAGGTGGATCCGTACGGCAACGAGCTTCAGTTGACCCAGATGGCCGTGGTGGACGAGCTGGCCGGTGCCGGTGAGCTGATCAAGGGCAAGTGCGACCAGGTCCCGGTCGCGGTGGTGCGGGGCTACTTCTCCGCCACCACCCCGGACGACGCCGATGGCGCGCGTGCGCTGGTCCGCGACGCCGCACAGGACCTCTTCTCGCTCGGTACCGCGGAGGCCCGCGCCGCCGGGCTCACCGACGCCGCCACTCTGGCCGATGGTCGCGGCCCGACGCCGGCCGACCTGACCGCGGTGCGACGGGCGATCGACACGGTCGCCGGGGTGGTCGCCCCCGGCACGGTCTTCACCCTGGTCGACGAGGCCGAGGTACGCGCCGGACTGGTCGCCGAGATGCCCGGTTGGCCGGATGGCGCCGCTCTGGTGCTCGGCTCGGCACCGACACCCGTCGAGCCGATCGGTCTGGTCCGCTTCGGTGCCGACCTGCACCGACTGCGCGCCGCCCTGGCCGCCGAGGGTGTCGGGTCGACCCTGTTGCCGCCGCCGCCGGGCAGCCCGGCGAGCGCCGCACTCGCCGTGTGACAGGTGGCCGGGTCACGCGTCCAGCATGGCCCGGCCGAGTGGGGTCAACGTGTGCAGCACACTGTTGCGGTCCCGGTGGCTGACCAGCAGGCCGGCGTTGCGCAGCACCGTGGCGTGCTGGCTCGCCGCCGCCGGTGAGATGTTGAGCTGGCGGGCGACCTCGCCGGTGGTGCAGCCCTCGTCGCTGGCCTGCAACACCGCTGCCCTGGTGCGGCCGAGCAGCGCGGCGAGTGAGTCGCGGGCGGCACCTGACGGGGCCGCTGCGGTCCCGTCGACCGACGCCAGCCCGCCCAGCCGGTCCACCGGGTAGACCAGCACCGGTGGCAGCGCCGGGTCGAGCAGGGCGACAGGCGTTTCCGCGCAGAAGAACGACGGCACCAGCAGCAGCCCTCGACCGTCCAGGTGCATTTCCCGGTTGTGTGGGTAGTGGCGGACCTGGAGCACCCCGCCCTCCCAGTGCAGGGCCGGCCGGAGACTGGTGAGCAGACCCTCGACACCGCCGTCGAGCAGCGCCCTGGCCCGGCGGGTCCGGTCCGCGGCGACGGCGGACTGGATCTGGCTCCAGTACGGGCTGATCGCCAGCGACCGGTACTGCTCCATCGAATCGGTGAGGTGGTGCAGCACCGCCACATCACCCCGGGCCAGCGCGGCGGCCGAGGAGGGCAGGTGGTTCTCGGCGGCGAGCACGCTCAGGTCCCGGTGCAGCATCCCGGTCGGGGTGCTGCGGAGCGCGTCCAGCCCGGCCTCGAAGCCGTCGACGCTGGCGTACGGGGTGAGGAAGTCGGGGAAGTAGCCGCGCGGCGGGTTCAACGCGAAGAGCAACCGGAGCCGCTCGGAGGCGACGTCCTGACGCAGCCCTCGGGACACGACGCGCCGCCAACTCGCTGTCAACGGGTCACGGTTGCGGCCCTGCAGCGCGTGCAGGCTGAGGACCAGCTCCCAGACCGGGTCCGCAGCCGGCGCCACCCGAGTCCGGAGGATGTCCTCCCCAGAAAAGTGGATCTTCAGCATGGAGCGCTCCAGTGTCGCCGGCAGGGGGATGCCAGATGACCGTTCGACTCTACCTGGCCGGCACTAATCTCCATCTTTAAGCCTGGACTGAAAACCCTCGACGTCCCCGGGAACGATTCGTCATGCTTCCAGTGCCCGAACACCGTGTCGGGGGCGTCCTGCACGCTCCGGCCCGAGGGCACCGGGACCGGGGGAGGCCCGGTGATCGGGCGGCACCACGAGGGTCTGCGGCCCTTGCTCCGCAGAGGTGCCGTCCGGTCATCCCGCCCCGCACCACCACCCGCCCGGCTCAGCCGACCCAGAGCGCGACCCGGTGATCCTCGTCCGTGACGTAGAACGGTCGCCCGTCCAACTCGGCCAGCCCCTCGACGTGGTGGAACGGCGCCAGGTCCGCCACCGACTCACCGACCAGCCGGTACACGTCGTCCGACGCCCCGCCCGGAAGCCGGAAGCGGACGTGCCGCGAGGTGACGTCACCGCCGCCCGGATGGTCGTCGAGCAGCACCGATCCCTTGCCCAGCGCGTCGATCGAGCCGATCACGGCCGCGTACCCGCCATCCGACGTCAGGCTGATCGCGCGGAACCCGGTCAGCTCCCCCGGCAGGGTGACCCCGGTCAACACGTACGCGCGCAGCGCCCGCGGCCACGCCCCCTCCACCGTGAACATCTCCGGCACACCGGCCACCTCGACCAGGATCGGCTCACCGGCCTCCGTGACCGGAAACCGCAGCCCGAGCAGCACCGTCCCGTCCGGGGTGAAGGCCGCCGCCTCCACGTTCAACGGAAGGTCGTCCGGGGCCAGCCGGCTCACCCAGCGCTTCTCCCGGGCGGTCCCCCTCGCCAACGTCTCGACGATGAACCGGGCCCGCACCCGCTCCCCCGGCGGCAACAGGGTCAGCGGCGACCCGGCGAGGGCGTCGTTCACCGCCCGGTGCAACCGGAACGAGTTGCGCACCACGTGCACCGGCACCGGCCCGGCTGCCGCGTCGTCCTCCCGGAACCGGGCCACGAAGGCCCGTCGGGGACGCAGCGGGCCAGCCTTCGAGCCGAAGTGCGAGCCGAAGACGTACACCCAGCCGTCGTGATGGGCGAGCGCCTCACCATCTTCGGTCCGCCCGTTCTCCACACCCGCGTCCGCCACCACGTGCCGGGCCGTCCACTCGCCGTCGTCAAGCTCCAGCAGCAGCGCCAGGCAGCGTTCCACCGGCCCCTCGTCCAGCACCGTCCAGAAGCCCCGCCGCGCACCGTACGCACGCAGCAGCGCCGCCGAGCGCACCGGCAACAGATCGCTGGCCTCGTTGCCGGCCACCACGAATTCGACGAGTCGGAGAGTCACCGAGCCAGCGTACGGAGCACACGCTCGTACAGTGACGGGGTGCCTGACACCGCGATCACCGGACCGACCGCCCACCCGACCGACCCCGAGACGTACGCGCCGCTGCACGCCGACGCGACCGCGTTGCTCGAAGGCTGGCAGCCCACCAGCCGCGAGGCGGCCAGCGCGCGGGAGCGGACCCTCACGCTGCTCGGCGCCGGGCCGATCGCGATGAGCCGGCAGCACCGCCCCGGGCACATCACCGCGAGCACGCTGGTGCTGGACGCCACCGGCACGCGCGTGCTGCTCTGCCTGCACGTGAAGTTCGGTAAGTGGGTGCAGCTCGGCGGGCACTGCGAGCCGGTCGACCAGACCCTGGTCGCAGCCGCGCTGCGCGAGGCCACCGAGGAATCCGGAATCGCCGACCTGCGCATCGACCCGGTGCCGATCGACGTCGACGTGCACGAGGTGCTCTGCCAGGGCGGCTCACGCCACTACGACGTCCGGTTCGCCGTGCTCGCCCCGCCCGGCGCGGTGGAGCAGGTCAGCGACGAGGCCGAGGAGTTGGGCTGGTTTCCACCGGACCAACTGCCCGAGCCGCTGGCCGACCGGACCGCGCAACTGGTCGCGCCGGCACTCGCAGCCCTCAGACGTAACCCTCTTCGCCTCGCTCCTTGAGCTCGTCGACCAGGGCCTTGACATCCTGGGCCCGGTCGCGCGGGCAGACCAGCACCGCGTCCGGGGTGTCCACCACGATCAGGTCGCTCACACCGAGGACGGCCACCAACCGCCCCGACTGCGGCACGACCACCAGGTTGGTGCTGTCGCGCAGCAGCACACCCGGCTTCGCGTCGGTGCCGAGCACCACGTTGCCCTCGCCGTCGGCCGGCAGCACATCGCCCAGGGTGTGGAAGTCGCCGACGTCGTTCCAGCCGAAGTCGCCCGGCACGGTCGCAACGCGACCCGCGGTGGCCGCGCCCTCCATCACCGCGTAGTCGACGGAGATCTTCGGCAGCGTCGGCCAGATCGCGCCGAGGATCTCGTCCTGCTCCGGGGTGCCCCAGGCGGCGGCGATCGCGGTGACACCAGCGTGCAACGCCGGCTGCTGGCGGGCCAGCTCGGCGAGGAAGACGTCCACCCGCCACACGAACATGCTCGCGTTCCACAGGTGCCGGCCCGAACGGACGTACGCCTCGGCGACCTCGGCGCCCGGCTTCTCCTTGAACTCGGCCACCGTCCGCCACGGCGCGCCCTCGGTCTCCGCACCGGTCTCCAGGTAGCCGTACCCGGTCTCCGCCCGGGTCGGCGTGATCCCGACGGTCATCAGCAGGCCCTGCTCGGCCCCGCGGACCGCCTCCTGGACGGTGCGGACCCAGCTCCCCGGGTCACGGATCAGGTGGTCGGCGGCGAAGCTGCCCATCACCGCGTCCGGGTCGCGCACCGCGATCACCGCGGCGGCCAGGGCGATCGCCGCGCAGGAATCACGAGGGGAGGGTTCGACCAGGATGTTCTCCTCCGGCAGACCGGTCAGCTGCCGAGCGACCGCCGCGACGTGCGCGGCACCGGTGACCACAAGGGTCCGATCCGGTGTGGTCAGCGGGGCGAGCCGCTCCACGGTCGCCTGGAGCAGCGACGAGTTGGTGCCGGTCAGCGGGTGGAGGAACTTGGGGTGGCCGGCGCGGGACAACGGCCACAACCTTGTGCCGCTGCCACCTGCCGGGATGACCGCATAGAGCATCCGCACATCATGCCTGACGAACCTGTCCGCAGTGGCACGGGTCACCGTCGGGACCGGGAGGTCACGAACGGGCGCGACTCCAGGCGGCGATGTGCACCTCGGCGCTGGACTCCCAGGTGAACTCCTTGGCCCGGTCGAACCCGGCCTTCGCCAGCGACAACCGCCGCTGCTCGTCGTCGAGCAGCGCGGCCAGGTCGGTGCCGATCTGCTCCGGGTCCTCCGACGTGTACGCGACCGCGTCGCCGCCAACCTCGGGCAACGAGAGCCGGGGCGTGGTCAGCACCGGGGCGGCGCACGCCATCGCCTCCAGGATCGGCAGCCCGAACCCCTCCCCGTAGGACGGGTAGGCGGCGACGAGCGCGCCGCCGAGGAAACCGGGCAGGTCGGCGTAACGCAGGTAGCCGGGGCGCAGCAGGCGCAGGTGGGACGGGACCTCGGCCACCGCCCGGTCGATGTCGTCGTCGTGCCCCTGCCCACCGGCGATCACCAGAGCCGGCGGCTCGGCCCGATCGGCCACCGCACGAGCCCAACCACGGATCAGGTTCGGCACGTTCTTACGCGGCTCCTTGGCACCGAGGAAGGCGACGTAGCTGCTGTTGCCCAGCCCCAGCCGCGCGCGTACGCGGGCCTTCTCCTCCTCGGTGGGGGCGTGGAAGGCAGCCTGGTCGACGCCGTGGTAGGCCACGTCGATCCGCGTCGGGTCGGCGTCGAGCAGCCGGATCAGCTCGTCCCGGGTGGCCTTGCTGGGCACGATCACCCGGTCGGCCCGGCGCAGCGAGGTCTTGATGGCGCTGCGGAAGAACGTGCGGCGGGACTTGTCGTAATGCTCCGGCTCGGTGAAGAACGTCGCGTCGTGCACAGTGACCGTGACCGGGCACCCGGCCCGCAGCGGGCAGGTGTAGAAGGGCGAGTGCAGCACGTCGGCGCCCACCTGCTGGGCGAGCAGCGGCAGGCCGGTCTGCTCCCACGCGAGCCGGGCCGGGCGGTGCGCCACGGCGGCGGGAGCGGGGATGATCTCCGCCCCGGGCAGCATCCGGGTGTAACGCTCCAGGTCGGTGCGGAGGCTGACCACCGCCAACTCCACCCCCGACCCGCACACCTTGCCGAGGGCACCGAGCAGACCGTCGACGTATCGACCGACACCACCACGGTCGGCGGGGACACTCGTGGCGTCGATGAGCACGCGGGGCGGGCGACCGGCGGTCACGGGGCGACTCCTTGTACTGGCGGGTCTGTGGGGAACAACACTCCGGGGGTCAAGCCTACGCCGGGGCGTGGGGCCGACGCTGACTGCGACCCGACGGTACGCCGACTTGTCATCGTCATCGAGTACGGCCCGCAGGGGCGTATCGTTCGCGCCGATGGCCGACAACATTGCCCGGGTGTTCGCCGACGCGATCGCGACCAACCCGACCCGACCGTTGCTCACCTGGTACGACGATGCCAGTGGCGACCGCACCGAACTTTCCGGCGCCACCCTGGCGAACTGGGTGGCGAAGACCGCCAACCTTCTCGTCGACGAGGTCGGCCTCGCCCCCGGCACCTCGGCCGGCGTGCTGCTGCCGCCGCACTGGCAGACCGCGGCGGTGCTGCTGGGCTGCTGGTCGGCCAAGCTGAGCGTCGTCGACACACCGGGCGACGTGGATGTGCTCTTCGCCGCCGCCGACCGGCTCGACGAGGCGCAGTCCTGGCCGGCCGACGAGCGGTACGCCCTGGGGTTGTCCCCGATGGCCGCTCCGCTCCGGCAGGTGCCACCCGGGTTCGCCGACTACGTGGTCGAGGTGCGCCGGCACGGCGACCACTTCACCCCGCAGCCCGGGCCGGGCCCCGTCGACGCGCACCTGCTGGGCCGCGCCGAGGCTCGCGCGAAGGAGTTGGGCATCCTTGCGGGCGCCCGGGTCCTCATCGACGCCGCCCGCCACCCCGACCCGGTCGACTGGCTACTGGCTCCCCTGACCCAGGCCGCCACCGTGGTCCTCTGCGCCAACCTGAACCCCGCAGGCCTGTCCGCCCGCCTGACGACAGAACAGGTGACCCACGCCATCACGTAACCCCCACCGAACCCCACGCGATCGTGCAGTTTCGCACCTCGCTTCGCACCGATTTCGCACGGTATGCCGGGGCAGCAACTGCAAGATCGCGGGAGGGTTGGGTCGGGTCAGGCGGGGGTTCTGTTCGGGGCTCGGCGTTGGGCCAGGGCGGCGAAGGCCGTCAGGGATTCGGGGTTGGCCAGGGCGCCCTTGGCTGCGGCCTGATCGACCGGGGTGCCGGTGAGGATCTTCTTGACCGGCACCTCCAGCTTCTTCGCCGAGAGGGTGCGGGGCACCGAGCGCACCTGGTGGATCTCGTCGGGCACGTGCCGGGGTGAGAGCGCGGTGCGCAGCTCGCGGCAGATCTTCGCGCGCATCGCGTCGTCCAACTCCAGGCCGTCGGCCAGCACCACGAAGAGCAGCAGCTCGCCAGCACCGCCCTCGTCGTCCTCCAGGTGCACGACGACCGAGTCGAGCACCTCGTCCAACCCCTCGACGACGGAGTAGAACTCGGCGGTGCCCAGCCGCACACCGCCGCGGTTGAGGGTGGCGTCGGAGCGTCCGGTGATCACGCAGCCGCCCCGCTCGTTGATGGTGATCCAGTCACCGTGCCGCCAGACGCCCGGATAGACGTTGAAGTAAGCCTCGGAGTAGCGGATGCCGTCCGGGTCGTTCCAGAAGCCCACCGGCATGCTCGGCATCGGCTCGGTGATGACCAGCTCACCCAGCTCGCCGATGACCGGGGTGCCGTCGGCGGAGCGGGCCTCCACCTTGGCGCCCAACGCCCGGCAGGCGATCTCACCGGCGTGCACCGGCAGCAGCGCCACCCCGCCGACGAAGCCGGTGCACACGTCGGTGCCACCGGAGAGCGACTGGAGCTGGAGACGGTCGCCGACGGTCTCGTACACCCACCGGAAGCCCTCGGCGGGCAGCGGCGCACCGGTGGAACCGACGCCGCGCAGCGCGGACAGGTCGGCGATGTCCCGAGGGACCAGGCCGGCCTTGCGGCAGGCCAGCAGGTACGGCGCCGAGGTGCCGAAGTACGTGGTGTCGGTCTCCGCCGCCAGCCGCCACAGCGCACCGAGGTCGGGCTCAGCCGGCCGGCCGGGCTCCGCCCGGACCCCTGGGTTGCCGTCGAAGAGCACGATGGTCGCGCCCACCGCCGGGCCGGACACCAGGAAGTTCCACATCATCCAGCCGGTGGTGGTGAACCAGAAGAACCGGTCCGCCGGGCCCAGGTCGTGGTGCAGGGCGAGCATCTTCAGATGCTCCAGCAGGATGCCGCCGTGGCCGTGCACGATCGGCTTGGGCAGCCCGGTGGTGCCCGAGGAGTAGAGCACGTACAGCGGGTGGTCGAACGGCACCGGCGTGAACGTCAACGGCTCGTCGGTGGGCGCGGCCAGCTCGGCCCAGCTCAACGTGTCCCCCGGGGTGGCCGGCGGCGCGGAGGCCGGATCATGGCCGGTTGCGCCCGCCGGGTCCAGGTACGCGATGCTGACGGTGTGCCGCAGCGACGGCAGGGCGGCCCGGATCGCGGCGACCTCGGCGCGCCGGTCCACCGGCTTGTCGCCGTACCGGTAGCCGTCCACGGCGACCAGCACGGTCGGCTCGATCTGCTGCCACCGGTCGGTGACGCTGCGGGTGCCGAACTCGGGGGCGCAGGACGAGAAGATCGCGCCCAGGCTGGCGGTGGCCAGCAGCAGGACGTACGTCTCGCCGATGTTCGGGGCGTACGCCGCCACCCGGTCCCCGGCGGTGACGCCGAGCCGGCGCAGCCCGGCCGACACGCGGCGGACCTGCTCGCGCAACTCCGCGGCGGTCAGCGTGACCGGCGGTCGGGTCTGGCTGTGCGCGATCACCACCGGGTCGTCGTCGGTACGCCCCGGCATCCGCAGCACGTTCTCGGCGTAGTTGAGCGTGGCCCCAGGGAACCAGCGGGCACCGGGCATTCCCCGCTCGGCCAGGGTGGCGGTCGGCGGGGTGTGTGCGACCACCTCGAAGTGGTCCCAGATCGAGCGCCAGAACGCGTCCAGGTCGGTGGTGGACCAGCGCCACAGCGCGTCGTAGTCGGCGAAGTCCAGCCCACGGTGCTCCCGCAGCCAGCGCAGGTATTCGCCGATCCGGGACCGCTCACGTACGTCCGCCGGCGGCGCCCACAGCATGTCACCCACTGGTCCACCCTCCCCTGGCCCGGCACGACACTGTGAATGGGCCGTGGCGCCATCTTGCCCTACCTCGAAGCGCCATTCTGCGCACCGGGTACGCCAACCGATGCGTGCCCGTCCCACATGCCCCGGTCCTGACCTGTGTGGCCGCGCCTCAGCCGGCGCGGTGGGCCTGGATGGCGCGGCGGCGGGCCAGGCGGTGCGCGCGTCGGATCTCGGCTTCCTTGTACCGGCGCTCGTCCTCCGCCGTCTCCGGCAGCACCGGGCGGACCACCCGCGGCGCCCCGCCCACGTCCACCCCGACGAAGACCAGGTACGCGGTGGCCACCCGGACCGGCGCGTCCTCGGCCGAGTCCCATCGCTCGGCGACCACCCGCACGCCGACCTCCATCGAGGTCTGGCCGGTCCAGTTCACCTGCGCGTGTGCGTGCACGAGGTCGCCGACCCGGACCGCCTCGGAGAAGACGATCTCGTCGATCGCCGCGGTCACGGCGGTCCCGCCGCTGTGCCGGGCGGCGGCGGCTCCCGCCACGTCGTCGACGAACTTCATCAGTACCCCGCCGTGCACGGTGCCGTAGAGGTTCACGTCCACGGCAGTCATGATCTTGCTCAGCGTGACGCGGGAGTACGACGTCGGCTTGCCGATCGGTGCGGCGGAGAGGTGCTCAGTCATGTCGAAAACGGTACGGTGCGCGGATGCGACATCTCTGGAGCTTCCTCGCCGGGCTGGTGGTGGCGCCCATCACCTGGGTGCTGATCACACTGGGGCAGGACGGGTCGAGCCGGACGGTCGACCGCTGGGTGGAGACGGGCACGTTCAACACCGCCAACCTGATCGAGCCAGCCGTGTACCTCGGTGTCGGCGGCGTCCTGCTGGGCCTGCTCGCCACGCTGCGCTTCTCGCCGCTGGGCCCGCTGGTGGCTGGGTTGCTGCTGGTCACGCCGTACATCGGGATGTTCGTGGCGCCCTTCTCGGTGCGGGACGCGGTCCCCCACGAGTGGAAGCTGTTCGGCGATCCGTTGCCGCTGCGGCTGCCCGTGGAGAACGGCACGATCTTCCTGATCGGCCTGCTGCTGCTGATGGCGACCTTCAGCGGGCAGCGTTGGCGGCAATGGCCGCGCCCGGCGACCGAGCCGGCCGTGACGCCGGTCCCCGCGTCCGACGGCGGCCCCCGCAACGACGACTTCACGCTGACCGACTGGCCGCCCCCGGCAGCCGCCGAGCGCGACACCGCGCCGCTCACTCTGGGTTACCCGGCCGATTCGACACCGACCGAGCCGCTGCCGCGCCGGGTGGGTGGCGAGTCGCCCTGGTCCGCCCCGCCGCGCGGCCAGCCGCGCCCCGAGGACACCACCGAGATCCGCTGATGGTCGGGCGGGCCGGATCACCGGCCCGCCCCCTTTCTAGTGCAGAGCGACCGCCAGGTCCTCATCGACCGTGCCGAGGTCGGCGCGGGGAACGACCAGGATCATGACGATCAGCGCGGCGGCCATGCCGCCCGCGATGACGACCGCCATCGGTACGCTCCCGGTGCCGAACAGGCCCGCCAGCGGCGCCGACAGCGCACCGATGCCGAACTGCACGGCGCCGAGCAGCGCCGCGGCGGTGCCGGCGGCCTCGCTGTGCCGGCTCATGGCCAGCGCCGGAGCGTTCGGCAGGGCCAGGCCGGTGGCGGCCAGGACGAGCCACAGGGACGCGAGCAGGGTGCCCAGGCCACCGAACTCGGTCACGGCGAACATGACCAGCAGCAGCCCGGCCGCCGTGCCGGCGATGAGGGCGCTGACCAGGATCTGCTGCGGGGTGTAGCGGCGCAGCAGCCGGACGTTGAACTGGGTGGCCGCGATCAGGCCAACCGCGCCGGCCCCGAAGGCCAGGCCGAACTGCTGCTCGTCGAGGCCGTACTGCTCCTGCAGCACGAACGACGACCCCGAGACGTACGCGAACAGCGCCGCCATCGCCAGCCCGGCGACCAGCACCAGGCCGACGAACGCCCGGTCGTTGAGCAGCCCCCGGTAGTCCCGCAGGGTCGCGCCCACGCCGCCGTGTCGACGACGTGCCACCGGCAGGGTCTCCGTGAGCCGGAAGGCGGCTACGACGATCAGCAGCGCGCCCAGCACCGCCAGCGCCGCGAAGATGCCCCGCCACTCGGTCCAGCGCAGCAGGCCGCTGCCCAGGGTCGGCGCGAGGATCGGCGCCAGGCCCATGACGAGCATCAGCCGGGAGAAGATCCGGGCGAAGCTGGCCCCGCTGAACAGGTCGCGGACGACGGCCGTCGCGACGACGGTGGCGGCCGCGACGCCGAGCCCCTGCAGGACGCGCAGCGCGCCGAGCACGGCGATGTTGGGCGCGAAGACGCACAGCACGGATGCCACGATGTGCGCGGCCAGCCCGGCCAGCAGTGGCTTGCGCCGCCCGACCACGTCGGAGAGCGGCCCGACCAGCAGCTGACCCAGCGCGAGGCCGATCAGCGTGCCGGTCAGCGTCAACTGCACAGCGGTCTCGGTGGTCTGTAGGCCTGCCGTGATGGTGGGCAGCGCGGGCAGGTACATGTCGATGGTCAACGGCCCGATCGCGATCGACGCACCCAGCACGAGGACGAGTTGTACTCGCTGACGGTTGGTCATCAGGTCGCCGGGCAACGCGTTCTCGGTCGTGCCCGGGTTCGCCACCCGGGTGCCGGGTCCGGTCTTGTCCACCAACTGCTTCATCATCTCGATCTCTCTGCGGAATCTCGTGCGCCACGACGTCACCGCATCCGCGGATGCGGGGGGGAACGGCGTGGGTGCCCGACGGTGGGCAGCGGAAAAGGGTCGAGACGGGGTCGTGGTGGGGTGGCCGGACAGCGATCATCCGGTGGTGAATCCCTCGGTCGCCAACGCCCACAAGTCGTACGACGTTCCCGCTGTGTGGGGGGTCACCCCGCGTCTGACGCGACCACAGCGCGCTTGAGCCGGCACCCCGTCGGACAGACCGAGGGCGGGGACCGATGCCGGCCCCCGCCCTCCGCCCGATCACCGAAGGCCGAAGGCCCGGGTGATGCTCTGTTCGACGCTGTTCCCCCGGGCGTCCCGGGCCGTGGTGCGCAGGGTGACGAAACCTGCCGTACGCGGGGCGTCGATCCGCGTACGCCAGCCGTCGCCCTTGCTCTTGACCTTGGTGCCTCGTGGTACTCCATGCCGCTCATCGATCTTGCGGGGTGGCGATGACCGGCACCGCGACAGTGCGATCACGGGCGGACACGAGACACCTCCGACCCCTATGGTGGTTCGCAACCCGGATGCGTTCGCTGGCATCGGAGCGAGAGGAGCGCCAGCCGTGGACCCCCACGCGATGACCGAACGCACGCGACGCATACAGGAGGCGATCACGGAGGCGTCCGTGGAGGTCACCAGCGACGACCATGCGGTGACCGTGGTGGTCGGTCCGGGCGGCGCCGTACGGGACCTTCACCTCAGTACCCGCGCGTTCCACCATGGTGGCGCCGAACTGGGCCAGGTCGTGGTCGCGACGATCCGGGCGGCGAACACCCGGATGGCCGAGGAACTGTCGGCCATCATGGCCGACATTCTGGGCGCCGGTACGCGTCCGCCGTTCGCTCCGCTGCCGACGCCAGCGCAACTGCGCACCCAACTCGATGACGGGGACGGTGGTGCGCGGTGAGTGAACAGCCCTCCGGGCGGACCGGTTCGGGGTCCAAGCGGGAGTTCCACCACCCCGACGAGGTGCTGGCGTTCGTCGAGGGGATCCGGGAGAGCAACCGGCGCGCGATCGGGCGCTACGAACAGTACGTCGAGCAGGTCGGCGATCTGACCGGTGAGGGATTCTCCAGCGATGGGACGGTGCGGGCCGAGGTCGACCACGACGGGGTCGTCGCCGCACTGGACATCCCCGACACCGCCCTGCGCCGGGGCCGCTACCTCGCGGAGATGATCCTCACCGCGATCCGGGAGGCCCAGGCCGCGCGGGCGCTCAAACTGGCCGAACTCGGGTCGGCCCTCGGTGCCGGCCGCACCCTGGAGATGGTGCGCGAGGCGATCCCCGAGCACGTCCGCGATGCGGTCGAGCAGCACCGGGAGCGGCACCGATGACCGTACGTCCGACGCAGAGAGGGAATGCCGGTGGGTGACGGAGTCGTGGTGCCGACCGACAAGCTCACCAGCACCGCCGAGGTGCTAAAGGCACTGGGAACGAGCGCCGGTCAGATCGCGGACGGGCTACAGGACGCCGATCCACCCGACGTGCTGTGGGGTGCGCTCGGGCTGCTGATGAAGGGCTCGTACGACCAGAAGGCCGCGGAGACCCGTGACCACATCAGAAAGATCTCCGAGGCGCTGAACTCGCAGTGCGGCGCGATCCAGGAGACGGCGAACCGCTACTGCCAACTGGACGAGGCGCTCGAGCAGGCGTTCAAGCGCTTCCAGGAGAAACTGGGCGGCGGAAAGTGACCCGTACGCGGCGAGCCGGTGACGGTGGTGGGGTCTCGTGACCGACCTGGACGACAACGACGCCTACCTCAGCAACGACGGCGGCGACGACAGCCAGTACGCCGGCAATCTCGGCATCACCGACGCGGTCGACCTCGACCCGAAGTCGGTCCTGCCGTTCGGTGAGGCGACGGCGAACCTCTACACCGGTATCAGCGAGGGTGAGTGGTCGGACATCTACGCCGGGGCCGCCGACCTCGTCGGCAACGCGGTCTCGTTCGCGATCGATCCCCTGAACTGGCTCATCTCGGCCGGACTGACGTTTCTCATCGACTTCGTCCAGCCACTCGAGGACCTCTTGAGCCTCGTGACCGGCAACGCCGAGCGCATCGAGGCGT
This sequence comes from Micromonospora luteifusca, assembly GCF_016907275.1. Classification (NCBI taxonomy): domain Bacteria; kingdom Bacillati; phylum Actinomycetota; class Actinomycetes; order Micromonosporales; family Micromonosporaceae; genus Micromonospora; species Micromonospora luteifusca. The sequence continues at coordinate 4,148,296 of NZ_JAFBBP010000001.1, read as the reverse complement.
ACGCGCAGAAGTGGCAGGAACTCGGCGCGGCGCTGGTGCCACTGGGCGCGGCGACCCTGCAGGCGGCCACCGACCAGCTCATCGAGTGGCAGGGCAAGGATGCCGACGCGGCGAAGGCCCTGTTGACCGAGTTCAGCGAAGCGATCAAGGCCACCGGTGGTGAGGCGGCTTCCATCGCCGGACTGCTGACGCTGTTCTCGAAGATCATGGCCGCCGCACAGCAGATCATCATCGGGATCATGGCCACCCTGATCGAATGGATGATCATCGAGTGGGTCGCCGCGATGGCCCTCGCCGCCCCGACGATGGGTGGATCGGTCGCCGCGGCGGGGGCGGCGACAGCGGTGCAGGCGACCGCCGCGACCTCGCGCGCGGTGCGGATCGTGGACCAGGTGATCACCCTGCTCAACAAGATCGGTGCCCTGCTCGGCAAGCTCCTGCCGGGGGCACTGAAGACGAACGTCGGGAGCAGCGTGATCGAGTTCTCCGCCGCGAGCGCCACCCTGTCGACCGGCGTCCGGATCGCCACCTCGGTCCTGGCGGACTGGCGGGGCTATGCCGGACCGTTCGTCAACGTCAGTACCGGCGGGATCAAGAACGAGCAGGCCGGCGACCCGCAGATGTCCGACACCGAGATCGACGAGGCACTGGACACCAACCGATGAACCGATGGGAAAGACTGCTACCGCCGACGCCGTTCCCGGGAGCATCCACCGTGGCCTGGCCGGTGGGGCAGCCCGCCCCCGGCCTGCCCGCCGGGAAGGCCGGGATATCCGTACGGATCCGGACCAGGACCACCGACCCGGCCAACTGGGTGTCGGCCAAGGCGGTCGGCGTCGACGACCAGCCGATGTGGCACGGCGTCGGTCGGATGGTGGTGGTGACCGACCCCGGCGAGCATCTCGTCGAGGTGCGGGGACGGTTGTCGGCGGAGACGGCGAGACGGGTACGTCTCCGGGCCGGGGAGATCGCCGAGCTGGAGTACTGGACGCCGGCCTCCTTCGGTGGCGCCGACGGGGTACTCGTGCCCGCCCCGGCACAGCGGCGGCTGGGATCGGGAGTATCCGGGATCGCTGCCGCCTTCCTGGCCCTGGCCTGCGTCGCGCTGGTCGCCGACGCGGCCGGCGTTCGGCCGAACGCGGCCCTTGTCGCCGCCCTGTTCGCGATCACGGCGGCGGCAACCGTGCTGATCATCCGGGCGAAACGCCGGGTCGACCGCCGGTACCGTGCCGAGGTGTCCCACGAGGTCGACGCGGACGCACGCACGGCGGAGACGGGAGCGTTCCTCGGCGACGGCACTCCCCCGCCCAGCCTCGCCGACGGCGGCCACGGCGTCCTCGTCGTCACCGCCACGGCCACCCGCGAGTACGTCTGGAACGGCACCCAGGTCGCGGCGAGACCATCGGTGGACCCGAACGCCTGGCTGCCGTGGCCGTCGCTGCTCATCGACGGAGCCGGGCGCCCGCTCTCCTGGCGCACCTGGTGTTACCGCCTCCCGCCGGGCCGACACGAGGTGACGGTGACGGCGAGGCCGCCGCTGGGCGGTGCGGGCGCGGTGGGCGTCCGACCCGCCACCGTGACCGTCGAGGTCGCCGCCGGCCAGGAGACCCGTCTCGACCTGCGGGTGAAGGCCAGGGTAGAGGTGCGTTCGGCGTCTCGCGACCGGAGTGCGCCCACGGAACTGACCGGCTTCGAGGCCGACGTCCGGATGACGGCCTCGGGTCCAGCGGCTGCCCGATAGCCGAGCTGCCCGATCCTTGCGCCGCCCGGTGGCCCCACCCCCACCGCCGGGGGCGCCGCCACCACCTGGGTCTCCAGACCCGGTCTGGCCACCCCTTTGTCATACCCGATCCCGGCGCACCGGACGCCACCGTTCGGCCGTCCGAACCCGTACCGCCCCGGCCCCCGAGGTCAGGTCAGGGCCCGGCGGGCAACGGTGGGCGGCTCGCGCCCCGCGAGCAGCCAGCCGCAGGCGGCCGCGATCAGTGGAAGGCCGAGAACCAGGACAAGAAGATGGACGACGGGTACGTGCCCCAGGGTGGCAAGACGGCCCCAGTACGCCCCGATCAGGCCGAGGTATGCGCCGATCGTCCCGAGCGTCGCACCGAGCAGGGCAGGAGCTCCAGCCGTGGCGGCGGTCGGCGACCGAAGGACTCCGCTGGTGGCGCCCGCCACGGCGATGTCCCTCGGGTCGGTCCCCCACTCATCGGTGACGGGTCGCCTGCCGCTGGCGTCCCGGAAGGAGTGCACCCGGTCGGCGCCGGCCTTCACCAGCACGGTCGCGGTCCGGGGCGGGTCCGGATGGTCCGGAGCGACCAGGGCGAACGCGTCGTGCAGGTCACTCGGGTTCTCCACCAGGCCCACCACCTACCGCCTACGACCGTCGAGATCCACCCGGTCACCGATCCCGATGCCGAGGGTCGCCGCGACCTCCGCCTTCACGGCCAGCTCGCCCGCGCAGGTCCGCGACCTTCTGATCATCGATTACCGGCCCGGCTCGGTGGGGGCCTAAACAATGCCGCTGAGCAGCTGTCTTGCCATGACGATCCGCTGCACCTGGTTCGTTCCTTCGTAGATCTGGGTGAACAACGGAGACGAGGGCACTGAGCTGGGAAAACTCGCCCCTGCGGCGCTTTCCCCAGGATTTCCCCAGAGCCCGCCCGCTGCCTCGTGCAGCCAATCAGCTCACCTTCGGTTAGCTCGCGTCGTCGCGACGACCAGCCATATGCGATGCCAGGTAGCACCAGGTCGAGGTTCAAGCCCAGACCTCCGCCGTACTCAGAAGTCGTAGCCTTTACGCAGCGTCAAGAGCACCTGACGGTCCCGTTACCTTGGAAGACCGACCCCCGTTTGGCCGGCAGGCACGAAGAAATAACCACCGCCGAAGGTCAGCACGTACTTGCCCAGCGCCTCGCTGGCGAGCCGCCGCTGGACGGCGACGAAGCCCCGGTCCAGGTCCGCCTGAAAGCTCGGCGGCGAGGGCTCACTGCCGCTGGGGCCCACTGCAGCCCGCGAGTGGGAGGTCGCGATCGCGACCGCACACGCCCGTTGCGCCGAGAACGAGCGCCTCGACGAGATCAGCCGTTCGGTCTTCGGCGAGCTGTGCGCCACCTACGTGGTCGAACACGAGACAGAGATCATCGCATACCGGGATCTCATTGTGACGGGCATCGACCGGGCGCAGCCGCAGTTGCAGGCGGGGTGACCGGTGAGTCGCGCGCCCGTCCGCGATGGCCGGTCCGAACTTCGGACCGGCGCCGAGGGTGCCGGATCATTCCGGCAGTCCTCCGACTCAACCTCGGGACGGGCGGACGGCGTTAATACGGGTAGGACGCAGAAGGAGGCAGGATGAGCGGTGCGGACAGGTACGCCGGGTTCCGCGAGTTCGCCCTCGCGCGCGGACCGACCCTCTCGCGGACCGCCTACCTGCTCGTCGGCGATCACCAGGAGGCACAGGACCTGCTTCAGGAGTCGCTGGCGAAGACGGCCCGGCACTGGCGTCGAGTGCAGACCGGCGGCCACCCGGAAGCCTACGTCCGCACGGTGATGCTCAATCAGCTTCGCTCCTGGCGCCGCCGGCGGCGACCTACCGAGGTGATCTCCGAGGCGGTTCCCGACGCGGCGTCCGGCGACGACCTCGCCGGCGACACCGCTACGCGGCTCACCGTGGCATGCGCACTCGCTACCCTGCCCGCGCGCCAGCGGGCGGCGCTATACCTGCGCTTTTACGAGGATCTATCGGAAGTGGAGACCGCCCGTCAACTCGGATGCAGCGTCGGCACTGTAAAGCGGCACGTCCACGACGCCCTGGTCCGCCTGCGACGGCACATTCCCTCAACTCCGCCCACCGCGTTCGAAGGCGTCCAGCCGTCGGAGGTTGACCATGTCTGACGCGTTCCGTCGTGTTTACCAAGATCTGGCCGAGCACGGCCGCAACTACGTCGATCCCGACCGGGCGATCGCCGTCGCTCGGCGCCGCCGGATGAACCTCACGGTCGGGGTGTCTGCCTGCGCCGGGGTCCTTGCGGTCGTGACGGCGGCGGGGGTGGTCATGCAACCGTACGGGGAGGTCGGACCGACCACGCCGGGGTCGACAGCCTCCGGCAGGCCGGCCGGCCTCGCACCGCTGGCGGTCGATTCGCTCGCCCCGGCGCCAGCACTGCCGTCGACGGGCGTCGGCCACGCCACTCTCGTCTACGCCACGTGCGCGGCCGGTTGCGCACCACGGCTCCTGCTCCCGGACGGCCAGCAGTTCACACTTCCGGTGGCCAGCCCGATCGGCGTGGCCCTGTCCCCCGACGGACGGTGGTTGGGGTATCCCAACGCAAGCCGGTACCTGGTACGCGACCTGAAAGGCGGGCAGGTCCTGTCGATCGAGCCGAAGTCCACGGCTGGTCGGGTCACCGGACGGGCCTGGTCGCCGGACTCGGGCTGGCTCCTCCTCGACGAATCCGCGTCGACAGAGGGCGGAGAGTTCGTCCTCGTCGGTCTGAGCTCCGGCACGCAGCGACGGATCCCGGGTTCACCAGCCGAGGTGATCGGGGTGAGGCGGGGAGGCGAACCGCTGTCTATCCCACGCCGGCGGGATCAGACGCGCCTGACCACGCTGACCGTCACCGCCGGCCTGACGGGCACATCGCCCCCGGTCACGGTCGAGGTCAGGGACCGGATCGGACCCGACGAAACGATCGACCGGTCCGGCATGTTGTATCCGAGCCGCGACGACAGCCGGCTACGGGTCGTCGTCACTACGATGGACGGTGATCGTCCTACTCGGGTGCTCGATGTCGACCTGAGCGGTCGGATCCACTCCGAGCAGCAGGTACCGATGGACTCCGGCCGCTGGTACGTCATCGGCTCGGACGGCGAGCGGATCTTTCTCGGCCGGCAGGTCAATCTGAGCTCGGACGGCCCTCGGACGATCGTGCTGTCGATGGACGGCCTTAATCTGCGTGAGGTGGCCACCCTCCCGCAGAACGCCATCGTGGTGATGCCCGGCGGACGCACCGGCTGACCCGACCTCGGCTGCGGTACCGCACCTGCGCGGCCGTGGCAAAGACCCGGACGACCCAACCGCCAACCCACCCGCCGCCACGATGTCCATACCGTCACCAGCAGCGACACCACGGACCTGAAGTCCAACAAGTAGAAATCGACGAATCCCCGACCACGCTGCGCAGGTTAAAGATCAAGCTCAGTCTCAGAAATCTGTGATCTGACGAAATCATCGGAACCCTCCGTGATTGAGATTGTTGACCTTGCGTTGGTCATGCTGTGTGGCGGCGACTCAGCGAAGCTCTGACCGAGATTGAAACCGGAGTCTGCTGCGCCATCGCCGCACGCGAAGAGAATCCTCTGAGCGTGCGGCGGTGGCGGCAGACCCTCGGGTGCATTTAGGCAAAAACCTGGCCGCGGAGTGCCTTAGCTCGCAGTCGAGGATCATCGGCACCGGTGTTCAGGTGCGTGTCGGCGGCGTGGCACGCTGATCCAACGCCCCCGCACCGGCCCCGCCCGGGAGCAGGCACGCGACTCGGCGACCTCACAGCAATCTGGGCATATCCCCACCCCGGGGTCCTGGAGTCAGGCGTCGATCACTCCGTGACCCTGGCCTGAACCTTGCCAAGCTTAACACCTACTTCACGCACCGCTTGCTAAGTGCGAAGTTCGGTGATGTCATAGCTGCTGTGATTGCTGACGACGTTATCGAGATGCTCGCTACTCTGCGTCGGATAGGCGGTGAGCCTTCGGGTGTCGAAGCGAAGCGGGCCGCCGAAGGGCTGCCGAAGTCCGTTCGCGAGACGCTCTCCGCCTTCGCGAACACCGAAGGCGGGACGGTCCTGCTCGGCGTCGACGAGCAGAGTGGGTTCACCCTCGTCGAGCTGACCGATCCCGCTGGACTCCGGAACGCTCTGGTGCAGATGTCACGAGACGACCTCACACCCGCACTGCGCATCAGCACCGAGATCGTCGAGGTCGACGGGCACCGACTGGTGGTCGCGGAGGTGCCGCCCACCCCGGCGGACCAGCGTCCGGTCTACGTCACCGCGCAAGGCATCTCCGGGGGCTCATATCTACGTGGGGGCGACGGCGACCGCCACATGACCCAGGCAGAGATCGCGATGGTCACGGCCGCCCGAACTCAACCGATGTACGACCGCGAACCCGTTGACGGGACCTCTGCGGACGACCTGGACGACGAGGCCGTGCGCCGCACGCTGCGGAGGATGCGGACCGGATACCCAAAGCTCGCCCAGTCCGACGACGCCACCGTCCTCTACCGGCTCGGCATAACGGCGGGGCCCGCAACCGAATCGTCGTTGACGCTCGCCGGGCTTCTGGCCTACGGGCAATTTCCGCAACAGCACTTCCCTCAACTGATGGTCTCGGTGGTCGTGCACGGCCCGGATCCGGCCTCCGGCGTAAGGTTCCTCGACAACCAGACAGTCCGGGGCTCCATCCCTGAAATGGTCGAGACCACCCTTTCGGTACTCCGCCGCAGCCTCTCAATCCGCGCAGTCATCAGCGATCACGGTGGACGCATGGATGAGGTCGAGTACCCGCTCGAAGCCGTCCGCGAGGCGGTCGTCAACGCCCTGCTGCACCGCGACTACAGCCCTGTGACGAGAGGCACCCAGGTGCAGGTTGAGCTGTTCCCCGACCGCCTTGTCGTCCGCAGCCCAGGTGGCCTCTACGGGGGCGTCGTCGTCGACGAACTGGGCGAGGAAGGCATCTCGTCGTCGCGCAATGCCGTCTTGGCGAGCCTCCTCGCAGACACTTACCTCCCGTCGTCGAACGAACTCGTCGCCGAAAACAGGTCTTCAGGCATCCCCGCGATGCTCGCTGTAGCGCGACGCCGGGGCCTGCCACGGCCGAACTTCAGGAGTTCCATCGCCAGCTTCGTGGTCACCATGGCCCGCTCCGAACTCCTCAATCCCGAAGTTCGCCGCTGGATCGCCGGGCTGCACGTGCACCTGCCCACACCCGCGCACGAGATCGCCCTCGCGATGCTGCGCGAGAACTACCTCACGAACGAGATGCTGCGGCAATGGGGCGTAGACCGCATCGCTGCCGGTCAGGTCCTGAGGGATCTCGTTGACCAAGGACTGGCCGTAAAGGAGGGCGGGCGGCGCTACGCACAGTACGTACTCGATCCCACAGCAGCCGGTCGGGCAAAGGAGCCTGACCTCTTCACCAGCCTCCTGCCTGACGTCAGCCAGGCGCTCAGGAACCGGGGAGAAGCGACAGCAGGAGAGCTCGTCGAACTCACCGGACTGTCACGCACCGCCGTCCTCAACCACCTACGCGCGCTGGTCGGGGCTGACACCGTCATCGCCGTCGGAGCAGCACGAAGCCCCAAACGACGATACCGATGGGTCGGCTCCCTCCCCAATCAATGAGCGGATGTCCACAGGGGATCCCAACCCCAGGATTTGCCCAGGATGCATTCGGCCGCAGTGCGGTCGAACGACAACCGGCGACCCGGCCGCTAGGTCTCTACCTGCGGAAACGCTCCGACCCGGGCATCGCCGGAGCGCATCCGTAGATTACTGACATCTCGGCGCCGCACCAACCACTCCGTCGGATAGAGACCCATCAACATCAGCGCTTTGACCTGCGCAAACGTAGCCTCTCAGCCCTTCAGGAGCTCCCGCGCCATGACGATCCGCTGCACCTGGTTCGTTCCTTCGTAGATCTGGGTGATCTTGGCGTCCCGCATCATCCGCTCGACCGGGTAGTCCCGCGTGTAGCCGTAACCGCCGAGCAACTGCACGGCGTCGGTGGTGATCTCCATGGCGGCGTCGGAGGCGAAGCACTTGGCCGCCGCACCGAAGTAGGTGAGATCCGCGTCGCCACGCTCGGACTTGCCAGCCGCGGCGTACGTGAGCTGCCGGGCCGCCTCCAGCTTCATGCCCATGTCGGCGAGCATGAACTGGACGCCCTGGAACTCGGCGACCGCCTTGCCGAACTGGCGGCGCTCCGCCACGTACCCCTTGGCGTAGTCGAGCGCGCCCTGCGCGATCCCGACGGCCTGCGCGGCGATGGTGACCCGGGTGTGGTCCAGGGTCTTCATCGCGGTGGCGAAGCCGGTGCCCTCCGCGCCGATGATCCGGTCGGCGGGGATCCGCACGTTGTCGAGGTAGACCTCGCGGGTCGGCGAGCCCTTGATGCCGAGCTTCTTCTCCGGCGCGCCGAAGCTCACGCCGGAATCGGACTTCTCAACCACGAACGCCGAGATGCCCCGGGAGCGGGCAGCCGGATCGGTGACGGCGAAGACGGTGTAGAACTCGGACACGCCGGCGTTGGTGATCCAGCGCTTCACCCCGTTGAGCACCCAGTGATCCCCGTCACGCACCGCCCGGGTCGTCATCGAGGCGGCGTCGCTGCCCGCCTCCGGCTCGGACAGGCAGTACGAGAACATGGCGTCACCGGCCGCGACCGGCGTCAGGTAACGGCGCTTGAGCTCCTCGGAACCGGACAACAGCAGCGGCATCGTGCCAAGTTTGTTCACCGCGGGGATCAGCGAGGAGGACGCGCAGGCACGGGCGACCTCCTCGATCACGATGGCGGTGGCCAGCGCGTCCGCGCCCGCGCCGCCGTACTCCTCGGGGATGTGCGGGGCGTGGAAGTCGGCCGCCCGCAGCGCGTCGTAGGACGCCTTGGGGAACTCTCCGGTCTCGTCGGCCTCGGCCGCGTTCGGGGCGACCTTCGCCGCGCAGACCTCACGCACCGCCTCCCGGATCGCCTCGTGCTCCTCCGGCAACCGGTAGACGTCGAACAACTCGCCTGCGGCCATGTTGGCCCCTCCCCTTCACCGCTATCATGCGCAGTCTGTGGCGACTCCTGACCGCCGACGGCGCAGACTGAAGACTAACGACTGCAGTTCAGGAGATGTTACCGGCGCGTAGGTATGGGCATGAGGGTCACCCACGCCGCTGGACAATGATGGTGGACAACAGTGAGCCACCCACCGGTGCCCCGCCCAGGCGCCGCAGCAGAATGCGACGCGACGACGCGCCGCCAGTGCGAGCGGAGAAGACAGGCGTGACGATCCCCTACCCCACCATCCAGCCGACCCCCGCCATCGCCGCGGTGACACCGCCCTCGGGCGCGCCGCGGCCGCGGGTGACGTTCCTGGGGACCGGCTACCTCGGTGCGACGTACGCCATCTGCTACGCCGAACTGGGCTACGAAGTGCTCGGTTTCGACGTCGACGCAGACAAGATCGCAATGCTGAACGCCGGTCAGGTGCCGATCCACGAGCCCGGCCTGGACGAGCTGCTCCGGCGCAACCTCGCCGCCGGCCGTCTGCGGTTCAGCACCGACATCGCCGAGACCGCCGACTTCGGCGACGTGCACTTCATCTGCGTCGGCACCCCCCAGCGGGCCGACGGGATGGGCGCCGACCTGTCGTACGTCGAGGCGTCGGTCACCAGCCTCGCGCAGCACCTGACCCGCAAGGCGCTCATCGTCGGCAAGTCCACCGTGCCGGTCGGCACCGCCGAGTGGGTGGAGCAACTGGTCGGCAAGCACACCCCCCACGACCTGGGCGTCGAGGTGGCGTGGAGCCCCGAGTTCCTCCAGGAGGGCTTCGCCGTCGACGACGTCCTGCGGCCCAACCGGATCGTGGTCGGCGTGAAGAGCGAGTGGGCCAACGGCATGCTCTACGCCGCGCACAAGGGCGTGTTCGACCTGGCCGCCACCGAGGACCGCGAGGTGCCCCTGGTCGTCACCGACTTCGCCACCGCCGAGCTGGTCAAGGTCGCCGCGAACGCCTTCCTCGCCACCAAGATCTCCTTCATCAACGCGATGGCCGAGGTCTGCGAGGCATCCGGCGGCGACGTCACCCAACTTGCCCGCGCGATCGGGTACGACCCGCGCATCGGCAACCGGTTCCTGCAGGCCGGCCTCGGCTTCGGCGGCGCCTGCCTACCCAAGGACATCCGGGCCTTCCAGGCCCGCGCCCAGGAGCTGGGCGCCGGCGAGGCGTTGCGCTTCCTGCACGAGGTCGACCTGATCAACCTGCGCCGTCGTACCCGGGTGCTCCAGCTCGCAGCAGACCTGCTCGGCCGCCGCTCCGGTCCGGCCGGCCCGGACTTCTCCGGCACCCGGATCGCCGTGCTCGGCGCCACCTTCAAACCCAACACCGACGACGTCCGCGACGCCCCGGCGCTCGCCGTCGCCGCACTGCTGCACAAGGCCGGCGCCGACGTGCACGTGTACGACCCGCAGGGCACCGAGAACGCCCGCCGCGCGGTCCCCGAGCTGACCTACGAGGCCGGCATCAACGAGGCGGTCACCGGCGCGGACCTGGTCTGCGTCCTCACCGAGTGGGCCGACTTCCGCAACGCCGACCCGGTCGCCCTGGGCGAGTTGGTCAACGGCCGCAAGGTGGTCGACGGCCGCAACTGCCTCGACTCGGCGCTCTGGACCCAGGCCGGCTGGGAGTACCGGGGTATGGGCCGCCCCTGACGCAACGACACACGCCGGCCGGCCATCGAGCGTCTCGGTGGCCGGCCGGTGTCGTCTGTTTGCCCCGGACCCGCCGACAAGAGTCGAAATCCGCGCCAGCTTTGGGCATGCTGCGACAGTGGGAGTCCACAGTGCGGGTGGAGGGGTGTCGTGGCGAACTTTCAATGCTCCTCGTGCGGTCGGGAGATCAAGCCGGCCGTCCACTGCCCGCACTGCGGGGCTGACCAGCCACAGTGGGTCGAGCACCTCGCGGACATCGAGCGTTCGATCGCGGAGATGAAGGCACGCGATGCCGCCATCGCCCGCGAGCAGCGGCAGATCGCCGCCAAGATGCAGGCCGCGCTCTTCCAGCGGGACATCCTCGCCCACGCCGGCGAGGAGCGACTCAAGCAGGCCACCCGGCCACGCCGGGTGCTACGCCGACGCCCCGGCCGGCGGCCCCCGACCGCCACCACCAGCGCGCCGCCCCGGGTGCCCCGCCAGGGCAACCCGCCCGCCCCGGAGGACCCGCCGCCGCCTCCGCCCCGGGCGACCTGGCTGGACGCGGACGACCCGGAACACCCCCCGGAGGCCTCGTCGCGCGAGGTGCAGAACATCCCCCTCGGGCTGGGCGCGCTGCTGCTCGGGGTGGCCGCGGTGGTCTTCGCCGCGGTGGCGACCAGCTCGATGGACGCGCTGGCCCGGCTCGGCATCCTGCTCCTGGCCACCGTGCTGATGCTGCTCGCCCCACCGGCGCTGGCCCGGCGCGGGCTCACCTCGACCGCCGAGACCATCGCCGCGGTCGGCCTGCTGCTGGTGCCGCTCGCCGGCAACGCCCTCTGGGCCGTGGAACGGATCGGCGCCGACGGCGCCTCCGCCACGGTCTTCGCCGGGGTGATCTTCGCGGTCACCGCCGGCGTCGCCCTCGCGTACGCCGGCTGGACGGGTCTGCGCGCACCCCGCTTCGCCACCGTGCTCGCCGCGCAGCCGGTGCTGCCACTGCTGGCGTACGACCGGATCACCGGACCGGGCGGCTGGGCGCTGGTGCTGGCCCTGGTCGCCCTCGTCGACCTCTGGCTGGCCCGCTCCGGCGTGGCCCTGGAGCGCCCCGTCCGGCAGGACCTGCCGCCGCCGGGCACCACCTCGGCACCCCGTCAGCGCGGCGCCGAGACCCGGCCCGAGGGCGACCCGGAGGAAGCCGCCGAGCTGATCGACGCCAGCGCGGGCTCCGTCGACACGCGACCGACCCGCCCGGTGCCCGGGCTGCGCGAGCTGACCTGGTTGCTGCACTCGGTGGCGGTCGCGGTCGCCCTGGCGTACGCGGTCACCGCCCTCCTCCGGGCGCAGACCGTGCCGATCGCGACCGGCGCCGGCGTGGTGCTGCTGCTGGCCGCCACGGTCGGGTTGGCCGGCGCACTGGTGCTGCGTCGCCCGCCGCTGCCCGACGTCGCGGCCGGCATCGTCACCCTGGCCGTGATCGGCGCGCTCAGCCGAATCGCCTCGGTGGCCTTCCCCGGTCGGGCGTTGCTGCTGATCGCGGCGGTCATCACGGTGACCGGGCTGGCGGTACGCGCGGTCCCCGAGGCGGCCCGCCGGGGCCCACAGATCGCCTCGGCGGTGGCGCTGACCGTCAGCGGTCTGGTGGTCGCCGGAGGCGCGCTACGCGCCGGGGTGGCACCGGTCCGGGCGGCACTGCCCGCCTGGGGTGCCGACCTCGACCGGTACCCGAGCGAGTTTGCCGCCGCGGTCGGGCCGACCACCTGGCAACTCGCGGGCGCCGCGTTCCTGCTCACCGTCGCGGCGGTGCTGGCCCTACCCCCGGAGATCCGTCGTGAATTCGCGGTCGCCGGCGCGGCGCTGACCGCGCTCGCGGTACCGGCCTCGCTCGGTCTCGGCTGGGCGGCAGCACCCTGGCCGATGGTGATCACGGCGATCGGCATCGGAGTCATCGGGCTCTCCGCCCGCACCGACCGAGCCGCGGTGGCGCACTCCGTCGGGGCGGCCGTGGTGGGCCTCTTCGGCGCCGGCGCCAGCCTGTCCCGTCCCACGCTCACCGCTGCGGTCCTGCTCACCCTGTTCGCCGCCGGCACGTTGGTCGCGCTGGCACCCCGGGTCCGGATCGCCTCGGCCGCCTCCGACACGGTCACCGCCTGGGCCGCCGGAGGCGCGGCGTTCGCGCTGCCCGGGGCGGTGGCCGCGTTCGTGGCCGCCAGCTTGCCGAAGGACCCGACCCCCACCCCGGCCAGCCTCCGGGAGGTGACCGTCCCGGTCCTGGCGGCCAGCTTCCTGGCGGTCTGCGTGACCCTCGGCTACGCCGCCGTCGTACAGGTCTCGCAGCGCCGCATCCCCGCCCCGCTGTCGGTCGGCACCGGGCTGGGCGCGTTACTGGTCACCGCCGCCGCGTTCGGCGCACCCGGAGCGACCGTGGCCGACGCCTGGGTGGGCGCGCTGCTGCTGGTCGCGGCGGTGCTGCTCTTCCTGGCCCCATCCATCGACGCCGGCCGTCGTGCCGACCTCTCCCTCGACGGCTCGGACCTGGCCGCCGCGGCGGTCACCACCGCCCTGATCGCCACGCTGGTGCGAATCGGGGCGGTGCTCGCCCCGGGCGGGCAGTTGGCGGTGGCCGCCGCCCTGGTCCTGATGGTCGCCGTGGGTGCCCGCAGCATGCCGGAGGAGTGGCGACGGGGGCCGATCCTCGGCCTCGCCATCGGCGGGCTCCTCATCGGCGTACTCGCCGGCTGGTCGGCGGTGCGCGGTGGGGTCGGCGTGCTGGCCACCCCCGGCCCGATCTGGAACGGCGACCTGAGCGGCTGGCCGGCCGCGCCGGTCGGCGGCGCCACCTGGCAGGCACCGGTGGCGCTGGCACTGTTGGCCCTCGCCGCCGGCATCCTGCTCCCCCCGCCCTGGCGGTGGGACGTGTCCGGCGTGGCGGTGGTGCTCGCCACGATCGGCGCACCGGCGGCGTTCGATCTGGCCTGGTGGTCGCCCGTCCTGGTCGGCGGAATGGTCGCCACCATGTACGGGATGGCCGCAGTCGCCACGGAGGAGGCGCGCGCCGGGCTGTCGCGGGCCACCGTGGCCGGGGTGGTCGCGCTGCACGCCGCCGGAGCCGGCCTGGTCCGGCCATGGACCACAGCACTGGCGCTGGGCAGCATCGCGCTGATCGGCGTGGTCGTGGCCATGCTGGCTCGCGTCCTGGCCCGCCCACGGGTGACCGACATCGAAACCGAGGGAATGCCACCGCACCTGGTGCAGATCGGTGGTGCGGCGATCGGCGCCGCGCTGCTGGCCCTCCCCGGTGCGGTGGCGGCGCTGGCCGCGGAATTCGAACACTCGGGGCAGGTGGTGTTGACCGCCGCCCTGGCCGCGTCCAGCCTCGGCCTGGCCGCCGTGGCCGCAGTCCGCCGGCAGGTGCCGCAATATCTGCCCTGGGTCAGCGCGGCGGTGGTCGGCGGAGCCACCATCAGCGCCCTCGCCGCCATCCCCACCGGCCTACCCGCAGGCGTCTACGCGGCCGCCGCGGCCCTGCTCGGTGTGCTGGCCGAGTTGATCCGCGCGGCCACCGTGCCGCCGACCGGGTCCGCTCAACCGGTCCGGCGCTGGGCGGTACGCCTCGACGGCGCGCTACGGCGACTACCGGACGACCCGGAACGACGGCGGTGGCGAGTCAACCCGGCTGCGGGTGCACTGGCCGCCGCGGCCCTTCCGACCGCCCTGGCACTCGCCTCGATCGCACCCGCGCTGGTCGCCGCACTAGTCGAGCCGCACCGCACACTGACCCGGATCTGGCAGGGCCCGCCGCCGGAACTGCTCACCCCGCCGCCAGATGTGGTCAACCCGACGCACGTGCTGACGGCGCTGCTGCTCACCGCGACCGCCGCGCTGGCCGCCACCGGGTTCAGCGGCGGGCGGCGCTCCCGGGCCGTGCCGGTGGTGTTGCCCGGGGCCGCCGTCACCCTGCTGATCGCACCCATCGCGTTGGGCCGGGGCTGGCCCGCCAGCACCGTCGCCGCGCTCTCGGTCTTCACCATCGCGATGCTCGGTCTCGCGCTGACCCCACCGCCACCGCTGGCCGAGCGGGCCCGCTCGCTACGGCTGGCCCGGGTGCTGGTGTTCGCCATCGGTCTGGCCAGCGGCAGCGCCGGGCTCTCCGGCAGCCTGGCCGACCGACAGTTGACCCTGTTCACCCTCGGCAGCGGTGTCGGGGTGGGCGCGGTGGCGGCACTGTTCGGCACCACCCAGCGGGCGCGCATCCTCGGATGGCTCTTCGCCTCACTCATGGCGCAGCTCTTCGTCCTCACCGCTGGCCTGGTCGCCGGGCTGGCCGCGGTCTGGTCCGCGTTCGGGGTGCTCGCGGTCGGGGCGGTCCTCCAGGTGCTCGCCGCGACCCTGCCCCGGCTGCGCCGTCCCGAGGCGCAGCGGGAGGCGTCCACCGTCGAATGGACCGGTCATGCCGCCGCGCTGATCGCGTTGGCCCTCGCCTTCGACTCGCCCCGACACATCGCCGCCCTGCTCGCCGCCTGGGGCGCGGTTCTCGGAGTGTCGGCGACCCGCCCCGGTCGCCGGCCGGTGGAACGCCGGATCCTGTTCTGGGCGGTGGTGATCTGCGAGATCACCGCATGGTGGATCCTGATGCGGGTCGCCGACGTGGCGCTGCCCGAGGCGTACACGCTGCCGTTCGCCGCGCTGGCCCTCCTCGTCGGCGTCCTGGAGCTGCGCCACCGACCGGACATGAGCAGTTGGGTGGCGTACGGGCCGGCACTGGTCACCGCCTTCGTACCGACGCTGGCCATCGTGCTGGCCACCGAGTCCAGCACGCTGCGGCAGATGCTGCTGCTCCTCGGCGCGGTCGCGGTGCTGATCTTCGGCTCGTCCAGCCGGCAGCAGGCACCGGTGATCGTCGGCGCGTCGGTCACCGCGATCACCGCGATCCACGCGTTGTTCAGCCTCGGCCCGTGGCTGGCGCTCATCCCGGTGGGCATCCTGCTGCTCGTGCTCGGCGCGAGCAATGAGCGCCGCCGCCGCGCCCAGGACCGCCTGCAGACCGCCCTACGCGGAATGAGATAAATCGGAGGGTCACGGCGGCCTGAGTGAGCGGGCGCGGTGAGTGGGCCGGGTTCGGCGCCTGGGTCGATCTTGCAGTTGTGGTGGGTGACAAAAACCCCAGGGTGCATTGTTACCGGCACCACAACTGCATGATCGACGTGGCTGGGGTCACGAGAGGGTTGCTTGGAGGGCGGCTTCCTTGGTGGCTACCAGCTTCTCCAGGTCCTGCTGGTAGGTCGACATCTTGGCGCGGAGGTTCTCGTCGGTGGCGCCGAGGATCCGCACGGCGAGCAGGCCCGCGTTGCGGGCGTTGCCGATCGAGACGGTGGCGACCGGAACCCCGGCCGGCATCTGCACGATGGACAGCAGCGAGTCCATGCCGTCGAGGTGCTTCAGCGGCACCGGCACCCCGATCACCGGCAGTGGTGTCACCGAGGCGACCATGCCCGGCAGCGCGGCAGCACCGCCGGCCCCGGCGATGATCACTTTCAGACCGCGGTCGGCGGCGTCGCGGCCGTACTCGATCATTGCGACCGGGGTCCGATGGGCCGAGATCACCCGCACCTCGTACGCCACGCCGAAGTCGTCCAACACCTCTGCGGCGGCCCGCATGGTCGGCCAGTCCGAGTCGCTGCCCATGATCAGCCCGACCGTGCTCACTGGGGTCTCCTTCTCGACCGTGGGGGTCACTCGTGCCCCTCGCGCAGCCACCGCGCGGCTCGTGCGGCCCGCGCGCGTACGTCGTCCAGGTCGTCGCCGAGCACCGTGACGTGCCCGATCTTCCGGCCGGGTCGCACCTGCTTGCCGTAGAGGTGCACCTTCGCACCCGGCTCGGCGGCGAAGAGGTGATGCAGCCGCTCGTCGATCGACATTCCGCCCGGCTCGCCGCCGAGCACGTTCGCCATCACCACCACCGGCGCGGTCAGCGAGGTGTCGCCCATCGGGTAGTCCAGTACTGCCCGCAGGTGCTGCTCGAACTGCGAGGTCCGGGAACCCTCGATGGTCCAGTGCCCGGAGTTGTGTGGGCGCATCGCCAGCTCGTTGACCACGATCGTGGGCCGGCCGGCATCGTCGCGCACCTCGAAGAGTTCCACGGCCAGCAGACCGATCACACCGAGCGCGGTGGCCAGGTCGATGGCGAGTTGCTGGGCGGAGACCGCCAACTCCTCGTCGAGGTCGGGCGCCGGGGCCAGCACCTCCACGTTGATGCCGTCCCGCTGCACCGTCTCGACAACCGGGTACGCGGCCACCTGACCGAACGGCGACCGGGCCACCTGTACGGCCAGCTCCCGGCGCAACGGCACCCGCTCCTCGACGATCAGCCGGGTGCCGCCGGCGAGCAGTGTGGCTGCCAGCTCGGTGGCCTGGGCGGCGTCATCGACCATCCAGACGCCCCGGCCGTCGTAGCCACCCCGCGCCGCCTTGAGCACCACCGGCCAGCCGACCTGCTCACCGAAGCCGACCAGGTCGGCGGGCTCGCCGACCGGCCGCCACGCCGGGTTGGGCGCACCCAGCTCGGTCAGGCGTTCCCGCATGACCTGCTTGTCCTGGGCGTGCAGCAGCGCGTCCGCCGGCGGGTACAGGGTCACCCCTTCCGCCGTCAGCGTGCGGATGTGCTCGTTGGGCACGTGCTCGTGGTCGAAGGTGACCACGTCGCAGCTCTTGGCGAAGGTTCGCAGGGCGGCCAGGTCGGTGTGATCGCCGTACTGGACGTCGGCAGCGACGAGCGCCGCACCGTCGTCGGGGGCGGTCGCGAGCACACGCAGTGACTGGCCGAGGGCGATCGCGGCCTGATGGGTCATCCGGGCCAACTGGCCGCCACCCACCATGCCGACAACAGGCAGTCCGGTACGGGAATCCATAGCGCGGCCAGCCTATCCGGGCCACCGGTGGGCCCCTCCGGAGGGCCGGCGACCAACCTCGGAAGCGCTGGAGGAACCACCCGACGGGCGGCGCGGCCACTACCGGGCGTGGCGGTGGGCTCAGCCGAGCTCGGCGACCAACTCCTCGACCGAGGTGACCGGCCGCTGGCAGACGAAACCCCGGCAGACGTACGCGGCGGACCGCCCGTCGACCAGCGGCCGGTCGGCGAGCAGCGGCACACCGGGCTGGTCCGGACTCCCGGCGACGACCACCGCCCCGGGCGGGGCATGCCGGCGGGCGGCGGCCACCAGGGGGTCGCCCGCCGGGTCGTCGGTCGCAACCGCGATCTCGTACGGCCCGGAGAGCAGCGCCTCGCCGACCATGGCCGAGTAGCCGGCGAACCGGGGATGCTGCCCGACGATCGGCGCGACGGTGGCGAGCGCCGCCTCGGCGGCCTCCCGGTAGCGCGTCTCCCCGGTCAGTGCCGCGTACGTCACCAGCCCGGCGATCAGCGCCGACCGGCCGGACGGGGTGGCGTTGTCGGTCGGGTCAGCCGGGCGGGCGACCAGCCGCTCCGCGTCGTCGGCGGTGTCGTAGAAGGCGCCACCGGGCGCGGCGAAGTGCGTCAACGCGGTGTCCAGCAGGCCACCGGCCAGCGTGAGCCACCGGCCCTCGCCGGTGAGCTGGTGCAGTGCGCAGAAGGCCTCGGCCACACAGCCGTAGTCCTCCAGGACGCCGGCCGGCTCGCCCACCCTGCCGTCCCGGGAGACCCGGCGCAGCCGGCCGTCCACCAGGTGCACGGTGGCCAGGTGCTCGGCGGCCTGGCGCATCGCACCGTCGGCGACGATGGTCACGCCGTCCATCAGGTTGGCATCCTCGTCCTGCGGGGACACGTACAGGGCTGCAACCTGCTGGAACTCGGCGATGGCGGTGATCGCCAGGCCGTTCCAGGCGGCCACCACCTTGTCGTCGAGGGCCGGCTGCGGGCGGGTGTCCCGGGCGGCGAGCAATCGCCCGACCACCTGCTGCCAGCGGGCACGGACCTCGGGGGCGGCGTCGTCGACGTCCCGGGCGAGCCGCAGCACGCTCATGCCCTTCTCGAAGGTGCCCTCGTCGGTCACCGTGAACAGGTCGGCGGCGAACCGGCCGTCCTCCTCACCCAGCGCCTCGACGAGTTGAGCTGGCGTCCAGGCGTAGGTGAGCCCCTCGACGCCCTCGGTGTCGGCATCCAGGGCGGAGGCGAACCCCGCCCCCGGCCGGTGCAGTTCGTCGGCGAGGAACCGGACGGTGTCCCGGGCCACCCGGCGGGCCAGTGGGTCACCGGTGAGCCGCCACAGCTGGGTGTAGACCCGCAGCAGCAAGGCGTTGTCGTAGAGCATCTTCTCGAAGTGCGGCACCGTCCAGTGCGCGTCCACCGAGTACCGGGCGAAGCCACCGGCGAGCTGGTCGTAGATGCCGCCCCGGGCCATCGCCTCGGCGGTGTGCCGGGTGATCTCCAGGCTGGTCGGGTCGCCGGTGCGCTGGTGGTGGCGCAGCAGGAAGAGCATGTTCATGTGCGGCGGGAACTTCGGGGCGCCCCCGAAACCGCCGTTCGTGGCGTCGTACTCGCTGGCCAGCTTGCCGGCCGCGGCGTCGAGCAGCGGGGCGTCCAGCGGGGTGGTGGCGCCACCCACGGCCTGCGCGCCACCGATCGCCTCGACCACCGCGGCGCCCTGGCGCACCACCGCCTCGCGCTGCTCCCGCCAGGCGGTGGTGACCGACTGGAGCAACTGGACGAAGTTGGGCCGCGGAAAGTAGGTGCCGCAGAAGAACGGGGTGCCGTCCGGGGTGGCGAAGACGGTCATCGGCCAGCCACCCTGGCCGGTCATCGCCTGGGTCGCGGTCATGTAGACCGCGTCCACGTCCGGGCGCTCCTCACGATCCACCTTGATCGACACGAAGTTGTCGTTCATCAGGGCGCCGACCTGCTCGTTCTCGAACGATTCGTGCGCCATCACGTGGCACCAGTGGCAGGCCGCGTAACCGACCGAGATGAGCACCGGGACGTCCCGCCGTTTCGCCTCGGCGAACGCCTCGTCGGACCAGGGCCACCAGTCGACCGGGTTGCCGGCGTGCTGGAGCAGGTACGGACTGGTGGCGTCGACGAGTCGGTTCACCCGACGACCATAGTGCCTCCGGGTGAGGTCAGGAGGCGCCGTCGGCGCGGAGCCGGAACACATTCGACTCCGCCGAGTCGCGTAGCGACCCCAGGACCGCGCCGATCTTGTCCGCCGGCATCGGCTTGAAGAAGTGGTAACCCTGCGCGGAGGTGCAACCCAGCTCGGTCAGGGCCATCCGCTGCTCGGCGGTCTCCACCCCTTCGGCGACCACGCGCAGCCCCAACTCGTGGGCGAGGCCCACGGTCGTCCGTACGATCGCCGCCGCCTCCGGGGAGTCGGCCATCCGGATCACGAAGGAGCGGTCCACCTTCAACTCGTCCACCGCGATCCGGGTGAGGAAGGTCAGCGACGAGAAGCCGGTGCCGAAGTCGTCGACCGCGAGTTGCACGCCCATCGACCGGAGCGTGGCCAGCACCTCGTCGATGACCTCCAGCTCACTCATCACCACCGTCTCGGTGATCTCCAGGACGAGCCGGTGCGGCGGCACCTGATGGCGGCGCAGCGCCTCGGCGATCTCCGCCGGCAACCGGGGGTCGAGCAGGCTGCGCGCCGACAGGTTGACCGAGATCGGGACGTCCAGACCTTCCCGGGCCCAGCCGGCGGCCACGCTGAGGGCCTTGTCCAGCACGTACCGGGTGAAGGTGCCCAGTTGCTCGCTGTTCTCCACCGGCCGGATGAAGTCGGCCGGGCTCAGCCACCCACGGCGGGGATGCTGCCAGCGGATCAGCGCCTCCACACCGGTGGGCGCGCCGGTGGCCAGGTCGACCGCCGGTTGCAACGCCAGCACCAGCTGATCGTCGACCTTCAGCGCCTCGCGTAGCTCCGCCAGCAGGGCGAGCTGGTCGGTGCTGGCCGCGTCGCGAGTGCCGTCGTACGCGGCGACGTTGCCGCCGCCCTCCTTGGCCTGGTACATCGCGATGTCGGCCCGGCGCAGCAACTCGGTCAGATCGGCGGTGCCGGCGTCGGCCACCACCACCCCGACGGAGACTTCTATCGACATCCGTACGCCGGCCACCTCGGTCGGGGCGGCCAGCCGCTCGGCGATCTCACGGGCCTGGCGCAGTGCGTGGGCCATCGGGGCGGCCCGGTCACCGAGCACCGGCACGGCGGTGAGCAGCAGCGCGAATTCGTCGCCGCCGAGCCGGCCGAGCAGGTCGCCCGGACGGGCCAGCGCGCTGAGCCGGTTCGCGGTCAGCCGCAGCAACTGGTCACCGGCGGCGTGACCGAGTGTGTCGTTGACTTCCTTGAACTGGTTGATGTCCAGCAGCAGCAACGCCACCGGGTGATCGTGCGCGAGCTGCCGCAGCGACTGATCGCCCTTGCCGAGCATCGCCGCCCGGTTGGCCAACCCGGTGAGCGGATCGTGCACCGCCTCGTACGACGAACGGGCGGTCACCAGCCGCAGCTCGCGGTGAGTTGCGGCGTCGTGCAGCGCGGCGGCCAGCGCGTCGCCAAACGCGGCCACCGCGTCGCGTTCCCGGGCGTTGGGCGGGGCAGCACGGGGGAACCGGACCCGCAGCCGACCGACCGGGGCGGCGCCGACCGACAGTTCCCGGCTCAGCTCGTGCTCGTCCGGCACCGACCGGTCCGGGGGGTCCGGGGGGTCCGTCTCACGGTCGACGAGTTGGCCGCCGGCGTCGCCTCGGTACCGATGCCACCGGCCGTCGCTCCGAGCCACGTCGACGTCGACCAGTTCGGCGTTGAACAGCGCCAGCGCCCCGGTGACCGCCGCGCTGGCCACACCTCGTTCGTCGAGCTGGTTGAGGGCTGCCGTGGCTTCGGCGAAGGCTCGCCAGGTGCGGCGCTCCTGATCGGAGCGCAGCCGGTAGCGGTAGGTCTGCTGCAGCAGCCAGAGCAGCGGCGGCAGCAACAGCAACCAGCGTGCGTCGAGCTCCAGCAGTGCCACCACCACGAGACCGACCGCTACGTTGCCGACGAACATCATGATCTTGCCGCGCAGCGCGGCGAGCAACGGCGGCCCGATGGGCAGCCCGTGCCGCAGCCCCAGCGTCACCCCACCGAGCCAGGCGGTCACCAGGAGGTAGGTCACCGACCCGGCGATCACGGCCACCGCCAGCATCGGGGTGGGCTGGGCGAGCAACGGCCGGCCGAGCGCGGTGGCCACGGAGACGGCCAGTGCCGACGCGGCGGCCAGCGACGCGGCGATCCGGACGATCTCCAGGGCCGGACGGCGGTCGTTGTGCAGCGAGAGCATCGTCCAGGCCAGGCCGGCGCCGAGCAGCGTGGCAGACGGCAGCCAGCCGGCCGGCGTCAGATGGAGGCAGACGATCAGCGCGGCCTCGCCCCAGGTGATGCTGACCATGCCCGCGGCTGAGCGGAACCGCAGCCGGGCGAGCTGGGCGAGAGCGAGGACGGCGACAGCGATGCCGAACCGCGCCGGACCGCCGAGGGGGTCGTCGGCCGGCAGCCTGGCCGGGAGGGTCAACCCGACCACGGAGGCGACCAGGGCGGTCAGGGTGACGGCGGCGGTGAGCACGAGCAGGCGGCCCGGCGTGCCTCGCACCCCGAGCCGGTCGAATGGGTCACCGGCCGGCCCGGAGGTCATCGACCTCCCCCGTCAGCCGACCGACCGACGTCGCGGCGGGCGGCCGGTGCTGTGCTGGTCATCGGCGCCCCCTCCCGCACACGGCTCGGGGACTTTTGGTCCCCCCGGCGGAAGGCTAAGCCAAACCGGGTGGCCGCAACAGGGGGCGACCAACCGGTTCGGCGTGAATCACGTGCTGACTACCCGTTCCGGTGCTGCTGGTGACCATTGGGACCGGGCGTGGATGAATCATGCCCTCCGGTCCCGTCTGTCGGATCGGCGACTGCGGCATCGGCCCTGGTCGGATCGGCCGGCCCCGTCTGCTGCGGGAACCGGTCAGGCAGGCGGCGCAGCCGCGCGTTCATGTTGCGGATCAGCAGGATGGTCGCGGCGGCCAGCAGCAGGATGAGGAAGAGGCCCATCGGCCCGGCCAGACCACCCGTGCGGGTGTCCCCGAAGTTGTTCTCCGCGAGCACCTGGGCAGCGGTCAGCATGACGTTCCTCCGATGTGCGATTGGTAACCAGCGTAGCCCCGCCTGGGATCAGCGTGCGTGCGCCGTCTCCCGCACGCCCGCGAAGAGATCGGACTCGGGCAGCGGGCTGTCGACAACTGAGCGGGCCAGCTCGAAATCCTCGGTCGGCCAGGCGTGGCGCTGCAGCTCCATCGGAACGTGGAACCAGAAGCCGTCCGGGTCGACCTGGGTGGCGTGGGCGCGCAGCGCGTCGTCGCGGACCGGGAAGTATTCGGAGCACTCCACCCGAGTGGTGATCCGCGGGCCCTTGTCCGGCCGGTCCTCCCAGCGCTTGAGCCACTCCTCGTACGGCGACTCCTTACCCGCGGCCAACATGCCCTCGTGCAGGGCCATGATCTTGGCCTTGGAGAAGCCGATGTCGTAGTACAGCTTCAGTGGCTGCCAGGGCGCACCCAGCTCCGGGAAGCGCTCCGGGTCACCGGCGGCCTCGAACGCGGCCACCGTCACCTTGTGGCACATGATGTGGTCCGGGTGCGGGTAGCCGCCCTCTTCGTCGTACGTGGTCACCACGTGCGGACGGAACTCGCGCATCAGCCGCACCAGTGGACCGGCGGCCACCTCGACGTCCTGCAGGGCGAAACAGCCCCCGGGCAGCGGTGGCAGCGGGTCGCCCTCGGGCAGCCCGGAGTCGACGAAGCCGAGCCATGCCTGCTCGACGCCGAGGATCGCCCGGGCGGCGTCCATCTCGGCGCGACGGATCTCGCCGATGTTGGCCCAGACGTCGGGGCGGTCGAGCTTGGGGTTGAGCACGCTGCCGCGCTCCCCGCCGGTGCACGTCACGACCAGGACATCCACGCCCTCGGCGACGTACTTGGCCATGGTCGCCGCACCCTTGCTCGACTCGTCGTCGGGATGCGCGTGCACGGCCATGAGACGCAGCTGCTCTGCCAACTTCGGCACTCCTCGTCTGTGCCGGCCGGTGGACCCGACCGGGCTCGACCGGCTGACCTGCCGGGATCGTTCCTCATCGCACCCTGTCGCCGGCCAGCGCCGCAGGGAGTGACCTGCTATTCCTGCCGCTGGACCGGGTGGGAGGATGGACTCTGTCATTCTTGCCGATGCCGCCGACAACAACGCCAGGAGATACCCGCCGGTGACCGAGACGCACACCACAATTTCAGCAGGTGCTCCGGTTTTTCCGGCCGGGCGCTACGGCCGTCGGCGGGAGTCCGGCGGCAAGCGCCGTCGTACGCTGCTGGCCGCGCTGGTGCTGGTGGCACTCGTGTCGACGCTGACCGTGATCTCGTTCCGGCTCTACCGCCAGTACGGCGATCCGCTCTACGACGCCCAAGTGATCACGTACACCGACATCACGGACAGTCAGGTGGTGGTCGACTTCCGGGTGACCGTGCCGCCGGGCGGATCGGCGGTCTGCGTGCTGCGGGCCCGAACCCACGCGGGTGCCGAGGTGGCCCGTGACCAAGTCACCGTGACCGCCGAGCCCGGCAACCGGCACGTCACGACCCGGCACCGCCTGGCCACCACCGAGCGGCCGTTCATCGGCGAGGTCCTGCGCTGCCAACCTCCGTCCTGAGCTGCCCAAACGGCTCTGCGAACGAGGCCCGCAACGCGCCTACCCCCGGTGTCGGACCCGGACACCGGCGGTGATGGCCGACACGCTGTGTCGTACCGCACTGGTAACTTGGTAGTTCACCTGTCAGCCAGCCACGCACAACTGAGGAGAACGCCTGTGTCCACTGGCAACGAGGCGCCCGCCACCTGGCTGTCGCAGGACGCGCACGACCGCCTCCAGGCCGAGCTCGACGAGCACATCGCCAACCGTCCGGCAATCGCCGCCGAGATCAACGCTCGGCGCGAGGAGGGCGACCTGCGGGAGAACGGCGGCTACCACGCCGCCCGCGAGGAGCAGGGCAAGGCCGAGGGTCGTATCCGCTACCTGCAGGAGCTGCTGCGCACCGCGAAGGTTGGCGAGGCGCCGACGGCGGACGCGGTGTCGCCGGGCATGGTCGTGACGATCTACTTCGACGACGACGCCAACGACACCGAGACCTTCCTGCTCGGTTCGCGGGAGATCGCGGCCACCACCGACCTGACCGTCTACAGCCCCGAGTCTGCGCTCGGCAAGGCGATCCTGGGCGGCCGACCTGGGCAGACCTGCACCTACACGGCGCCGAGCGGTGCCGACATCAAGGTGACCGTGGTCAGCTTCGAGCCGTTCTCCGGCTGACCGTCGCCGGCCGCACGACCCCGCTCAGCAACACCGCACCCGAGGCGTGGCACCACCGGTGTCACGCCTCGGCGGCGAAGACCACCTGGTAACCGCTGGCGCGCAACGCGCTGATCAGGGTGTCCGAGTGCTCCACGCCCCGGGTTTCCACCGACAGCGCCACCTCCACCTCGCCGAGGCTGAGGTGCGGGTTCGCCCGCTGGTGCTCGACGTCCACCACGTTGGCCCGGTGCTCGGCGATCTGGCTGAGCAGCGACGCGAGTTGCCCCGGCCGGTCCGAGCAGCGCACGGTCACCCGCAGATAGCGACCCGCGGCGGCCAGGCCGTGCTCGATCACCCGCATCATCAGCAGCGGGTCGATGTTGCCGCCGGAGAGCACCGCGACCACCGGCGTCTCCACCTCGACCACGCCGGCCAGCAACGCGGCGACGCCGACCGCCCCGGCCGGCTCGACCACCTGCTTGCCGCGCTCCAGGAGCATCAACAGGGCCCGGGAGATGTCTTCCTCGGAGACCGTCACGATCTCGTCGACCAGCTTGCGCACGTGGTTGAAGGTGATCTCCCCCGGCCGGCCGACCGCGATGCCGTCGGCGATCGTGGAGAAGGCGCGCAGCCGCACCGGCTCCCCGGCC
The DNA here is from genome assembly GCF_016907275.1 of Micromonospora luteifusca. NCBI lineage: Bacteria > Bacillati > Actinomycetota > Actinomycetes > Micromonosporales > Micromonosporaceae > Micromonospora > Micromonospora luteifusca. The sequence goes on along the minus strand of NZ_JAFBBP010000001.1, from coordinate 4,122,881 downwards.
ACCAGCGAGGGCGGAAACGCCGCCGCGCCGGCCGCCTGGACGCCGATGATCCGGACGTCCGGCCGCAACGCCTTCGCGACCACCGCCATGCCCGAGATCAGTCCGCCACCACCGACCCCGGTGATGATTGTCTTCACCTCCGGGCACTGTTCGAGGATCTCCAGCGCCACCGTGCCCTGACCGGCGATCACATCGTGGTGGTCGAACGGGTGGATCAACACGGCGCCCGTGCGCTCCGCATACGTCTGAGCGGCGACCAGCGACTCGTCGACGGTGTTGCCGGCCAACTCGACCTGTGCGCCGTACCCCTTGGTGGCGGCCACCTTCGGCAGCGGCGCGTTGACCGGCATGAAGACGGTGGCGTGTGTGCCGACCAGGCCGGCGGCGAGGGCCACGCCCTGCGCGTGGTTGCCCGCGCTCGCCGCGACCACGCCGCGCTCCCGCTCCGCCGCCGACAACCGGGAGATTCGCACGTACGCGCCGCGCACCTTGTAGGAGCCGGCGCGCTGCACGTTCTCGCACTTGAGCCAGGTCGGCCCGCCCAGCGCCGCGCTGAGCGGGCGGGAGGGCTCCAGCGGGGTGGTCCGGATGACACCTGCGAGCAACTCCCGTGCGGCCCGCACGTCGTCGAGACCGACCAGTTCCGTCATGCCCCCGATCGTGCCACCCGCCTCCCGAGCTGTCGGCGGCGACACCGGGGGTTGCCCGGGGTGGGCTCGCTGGGCAGCGCTGACCCGCGCACCCGGTGACGATCAGGCAGTGGCTGGGGACCCCGTGCCGACCCTGGGGTAACCGGGGGCGTGGCGTGCCCACGGAGCGGCCATCTCGAACTGGCCGGCCACACCGAGCAGCAGCAGCTCCGAGCCCGGCGGACCGACCAGTTGCACGGCGACCGGCAGGCCGTCCGGACGGCGGCCGACCGGCACCACGACCGCCGGCAGGCCGGCGATGTTCCACGGCGCGGCGTACGGGGCGTACCGGATGTTGGCTGTCATGTTCGCCCGCCAGGACCTCTCCGACCAGCGTGCCGCCTCCGGCGGTGCGGTGGCCAGCGCCGGGGTGAGCAGCAGGTCCACCGAGTGGTCGGTGAAGAAGTCCACCGACCGTTGCCGCCAGGCGGCCCGGTCAGCCTCCCGCACGTAGCCGCGACGCTGCGCCCATTCGCCGAGCGCGACGTGCCGCCGGGTACGCCGTTGCAGGCCACGTCGGTCCAACCCGGAGGCCCGGACGTCGGTGGCGGCGGCGGCGAACCAGGTGGCGATGCCCTGCAGGCCCAGCGCGGTGGGATAGACCGGATCGGCTGGCACCGTGTCGTGCCCGGCAGCGGCGAGAAGCCGGCCGGCGGCGGCGACGGCGTCCCGGTTGGGCGCGTCCGGTGCGACGCCGCGCACCGGGGAGCGCAGCGAGACGCCCACCCGTAGCCGCTGCGGCGGGACCAGCTTCTCGGGACGCCGGCCGGCGAGCACCGAGAAGCCGACCGCCGCGTCGGCGACGGTGCTGGTCAGCATGCCGTGCTCGGTGAGGCCGAACCAGTCGTCCGCGCCGAGCTGGCAGGGCACCACGCCCCGACCGGGCTTGAGCCCGACCAGCCCGCAGCAGGCCGCGGGGATGCGGATCGAGCCGAGACCGTCGTTGCCGTGGGCGATCGGCACCAGCCCGGCGGCCACTGCGGCGGCGGCGCCACCGGAGGACCCGCCAGGGGTACGCGTGCTGTCCCACGGGTTGCGGGTCACCGCGCTGTCGTCGTCGGTCAGCGCCCACAGCCCCAGCTCGGGCATCCGGGTCACACCGAGGATCACCGCGCCGGCGCCGCGCAACCGACGCACCACCTCGTGGTCAGCCTCCGCGACGTCGGTGCGCGCGGCCGCCGAGCCGTTCCAGGTGGGCAGACCGGCGACCGGAGTGTTCTCCTTGACCGCCACCGGCACCCCGGCCAGCGGCAGGTTGGCTAGGTCCTCCTGCTCGTCGACCTTCTCCGCCTCGGTGATCGCCTCGCCGCCGCGCACGGCACGGAACGCGGCCAGCTCACGGTCGGCACGGCCGATGTACTCGAGGTGGTCGGCGACGACCTGGGTGGCCGACACGTCACCCCGGCGCACGCCCCGGGCGATCTGCTTGGCGGTCGCCCCGACCCAGGTCGCCATGATGTCCTGCACGGCCATCCTCCCCAGCGGTCAGCCCAACGCCTGCTCCAGATCAGCGAGTAGGTCGTCGACCGTCTCGATGCCGACAGACAGTCGCACGAGATCGCCGGGAACTTCAAGCGGCGAGCCGGCAGCACTTGCGTGTGTCATCCGACCCGGATGCTCAATCAGGGATTCCACGCCGCCCAGCGACTCGGCGAGCACGAAGAGCTTGGCCCGGTTGCAGATGTCCACGGCGTGGTCCTCACCGCCGGCGGCGCGGAACGAGATCATGCCGCCGAACCGGCGCATCTGCTTCGCGGCCACCTCGTGACCAGGGTGCGAGGGCAGCCCGGGGTAGATCACCTCGGCCACCTTGGCGTGCCCGTCGAGGTACGCGGCGAGCCGCTCGGCGTTGTCGCAGTGCCGGTCCATGCGTACCCCGAGGGTCTTGATGCCGCGCAGGGTGAGCCAGGCGTCGAACGGGCCGTTGATCGCGCCCATCGCGTTCTGGTGGTAGCGCAACTCCTCGCCGAGTGCGGCGTCGGCAACGACGAGCGCGCCACCGACCACGTCGGAGTGCCCGCCGATGTACTTGGTGGTGGAGTGCACCACCACGTCCGCGCCGTGCGCGATCGGCTGCTGCAGGTACGGCGAGGCGAAGGTGTTGTCCACCACCAGCAGCGCGCCCGCGTCGTGTGCCACGGAGGCCAGGGCGGCGATGTCGGCGATGCCGAGCAGCGGGTTCGTCGGCGTCTCCAGCCAGACGATCTTCGTGCGACCGGGCTGCACGGCCGCCCGGATCGCGGCCGGGTCGGAGACCTTGGCCGGGGTGAACTCCAGGCCCCAGCGCTGGGCGACGCGGGCGAACAGCCGGTACGTGCCGCCGTACGCGTCGTCCGGGATCACCACGTGGTCGCCCGGTTGGCACACGGCCCGCAGCAGGGTGTCCTCGGCCGCCAGGCCGCTGGCGAAGGCGAGCCCCACCGGCCCGCCCTCCAGCGCCGCGAGGCACTCCTGGAGCGCGTCGCGGGTCGGGTTGCCCGAGCGGCTGTACTCGTAGCCGAGGCGGGGCGCGCCGACGGCGTCCTGCGCGTACGTGCTGGTCTGGTAGATCGGAGGAATCACCGCGCCGGTACGGGCCTCAGGGTCCTGACCGGCGTGGATGGCGAGCGTCTCGAAGCCGTGACTCATTCTGGTGAGGCTAGTGCCCGTCGGAGAGGGCTGGAACGGAACCCACGCTCCCGCGGCTGTCGTTGCCGGGACGCCCGCCTAGCCTGGGCCGATGAGCGGTTGCGTGTTCTGCGGGATCGTCGCGGGTGAGGTGCCGGCCTTCCGGGTCGCCGACACCCCGGACGGGGTCGCGTTCCTGGACACCCGGCCGGTGTTCAAGGGGCACGTGCTGGTGGTGCCCCGGGTCCATCTGGTGACCCTGGCCGAGTTGCCGCCCGACCTGCTGCCCGGATACTTCGCGCTGGTGCGGCGGGTGGCGGTGGCCGTGGAGACCGGTCTCGGGGCTGGTGGGACGTTCGTGGCGATGAACAACAAGGTGTCCCAGTCGGTGCCCCACCTGCACACCCATGTGGTTCCCCGGACGAAGGGGGACGGGCTGCGCGGGTTCTTCTGGCCACGCACCCGCTACGACGACGACACCCAGGCCCAGACGTACGCCGACCAGGTCGCCGCCGCTCTCCCGGGCGGGGCCTGACTCACGCGTGCACGGGTAAGGAAGGAAGACCCACCGGTGTTACACGCTGGGAGAGGTACGAGAGGAGATCCCCACCGTGTTCTTGCGCCGTATGAACGCCGAGATGATTTCGCCCGACCAGGCCCTGCCGGGCCGCCCGATCGCCATGCCGGTCGCCGACCGGCACGAGGTGCTGGGCACCCCGCTGAAGGGCCCGTTCCCCGAGGGTCTGCAGGTCGCCGTCTTCGGCATGGGCTGCTTCTGGGGGGCCGAACGGCTGTTCTGGACGCTGCCCGGCGTTTACACCACCTCCGCCGGCTACGCCGGTGGCATCACCAGGAACCCGACGTACGAGGAGACGTGTTCCGGCCGGACCGGGCACGCCGAGGTCGTCCAGGTGGTGTACGACCCAAGCAAGATCACTTATGAGGACCTGCTGAAGGTCTTCTGGGAGAACCACGACCCGACCCAGGGCATGCGCCAGGGCAACGACGTGGGCACCCAGTACCGGTCGGCGATCTACACGACCACGGACGAGCAGCGGGCCATCGCCGAGTCGTCCCGGGACGCCTTCCAGCCGATCGTGAAGCGGGCCGGCAAGGGTGAGATCACCACCGAGATCGCTCCGCTCGGCAGCTACTACTTCGCCGAGGACTACCACCAGCAGTACCTGGCCCCGACAAAGAACCCGAACGGTTACTGCAACCACGGCCCGAACGGGCTGAGCTGCCCGGTCGGCGTGGCCCGTACCGCTGGCTGAAACCTGTCGTTCAGTTCCGGGCTACCAAACCCGCAGCGTCCTCGACAGCTGAGCTTCCCACTTTGCCTGTGATTCAAATCCGTTGCGGAGCCTGGCCGGGACTCGATAGCGTGGCCGTACACGTGAAAGGAGGTGGTCCAGACTTGTATAGCAATCGGACTCGTGAGGTGGCTGTCAGCTAGCCGCTGTCCTCGACAGTGATCGGTCCGCCGCAAGGCGGGCATTAGCACCATCGTCGGGACCGTGTGGCAGCGGTGCGGCGAATCCACGACAGCCACCCGACCCCCGGGGTGCCGGCCAAGTCCAGCCGGCCCGCGCACCAGCGCGGAGCGCCCCGGGGGTCGCTCCATATCCGGAGGACCGGCGATGTCCATGCGCGAACTGGTGGTGCTGGGGACGGCCAGCCAGGCGCCGACACGCCAGCGCAACCACAACGGGTACGTGCTGCGGTGGGACGACGAGGTGATCCTCTTCGACCCGGGTGAGGGCAGTCAGCGCCAACTCCTGCACACCACGGTCACCGCCACCGACCTGACCCGGATCTGCGTCACCCACTTCCACGGCGACCACTGCCTCGGCCTGCCCGGCACCATCCAGCGGCTCTCCCTGGACCGGGTGCCACACCCGGTCGCGGTGCACTTCCCGGCTGGCGGTGCCGAATACTTCGCCCGACTCCGGCACGCCACCTCCTTCCACGAGACCGCCGAGCTGCGGGTCACCCCGATCGAGGCGGACGGCCAGCGCATCGCCCTGAGCTGCGGCACGCTGGAGGCACGCCGACTACGGCACCCCATCGAGACGTACGGCTACCGGCTGGTCGAGCCGGACGGCCACCGGATGCTGCCGGAGAAGCTGACCGCGTACGGCATCGCCGGGCCGGCCGTCGGCGAACTGATCCGCGTCGGACACCTGGACCTGGACGGACGCCGCATCACCCGCGACGAGGTGAGCGTGCCCCGGCCGGGGCAGCGGTTCGCGTTCGTGATGGACACCGGCCTCTGCGACGGCGTGTACGCCCTCGCCGAGCACGCCGACCTGCTGGTCATCGAGTCGACGTTCCTGGAGTCGGAGACCGCGCTCGCCGCCGAAGTCGGCCACCTGACCGCGGCGCAGGCCGCCCGGGTGGCGACCGAGTCCGGGGTACGCCGGCTCGTGCTCACCCACTTCTCCCAGCGCTACAGCGACCCGCGCCGGTTCCACGACGAGGCACGCGCGCACTTCGACGGTGACCTGATCATCGCCGAGGACCTGACCACGGTGCAGCTCCCACCCCGCCGGGTAGCCTCGGCCGAGTGACCGTCACGCTCCGCCCCGCGACCGATGCCGACCTGATGGCGGTGGGTGCCCTGCACCAGCGCTCCCGGGTCGCCGCGTACTCGGCCTTTCTGCCGGCCGAGGCGTTGGCGAACCCGACGCCGGAGGCGATGGGGCAGTACTGGACCGAGCGGTGGCACTGGGAACGGGACACGCACCGGCTGATCGTGGCCGAGCGGGCCGGGGCGTTGGTCGGGTTCAGCCACCTGGGCCCGGACGACGAGGACGACCCGGCCACCGGGCTGCTCAACGCACTGCACCTCGAGCCGGCCGAGCAGGGTCGCGGCACCGGCCGCACCCTGATGGTGGACGCCTTGGACGCCATGCGGGCCCGGGGCTGGCGGCGCGCCGCGCTCTGGGTGCTCCGGGACAACGCCCACGCCCGCGCCTTCTACCAGCGCGGCGGCTGGACGTCGACGGGCGTGGAGCGCGCAGAGCACATCGGCACGGCCCTCACCCCGCAGGTCCGCTACGCCCGCCCCCTCTGAACTGCCCAGCCCGGAAGCAGACCGACCGCCCTGAGCAGGGGTGTCCGGTGCCGATCTGCGGGTGGTGGAGAAAGGGCTGGCTCCGCCATGTCGATGCGCTGTTGAGCGGTATACCGCAGAGGTATGAATATGACTCTGAGGTATACCGCTCACTACCGCATCCGCCCCCCACGGAGGTGACCGACGGTCACCCCCCGGCCGCCGGGCGCGCCGACGGCCCCAGACAGGGTCAGGACGTACTCGTCTAGTGGGCGCCCAGGTGGGCCAGGAGGTCTTGGCGGGTCAGAACTCCCTTGGGCTTGCCGTCGACCAGGACCAGGGCCGCGTCGGACTTCTCCAGCAGGCCCACCGCCTCGCTCACCGGCTGGCCGCCACCGATCATCGGCAGCGGGTCGCCCATGTGCCGCTCGATCGTGTCGTGCAGGTGCGCCTGGCCGGTGAACAACGCGTCGAGCAGGTCCCGCTCGGCGATCGAGCCGGCCACCTCGCCGGTCACCACGGGCGGCTCGGCCTTGAGCACGGGCAGCTGCGAGACGCCGTACTCGCGCATGTAGTCGATCGCGTCACGGACCGTCTCGGTGGGGTGCACGTGCACCAGCTCGGGCAACCCGCCCGGCTTGCTGGCCAGCGCGTCGGCCACCGTCGGCTCCGCGCCGGAGTTGTCGAGGAAGCCGTACCGGGCCATCCACGAGTCGTTGAAGATCTTGGAGAGGTAGCCTCGGCCGCCGTCCGGCAGCAGCACCACCACCACGTCGTCGGGACCGGCCTTGCGGGCGACCTCCAGCGCGGCGACCACCGCCATTCCGCACGAGCCACCGACCAGCAGCCCCTCCTCGCGGGCCAGCCGCCGGGTCATCTCGAAGGACGCCTTGTCGGAGACCTCGACGATCTCGTCAGCCACGCCCTGGTCGTACGTCTCGGGCCAGAAGTCCTCGCCGACGCCCTCCACGAGGTACGGCCGGCCGGTGCCGCCGGAGTAGACCGAGCCCTCCGGGTCGGCGCCGATGACCCGCACCCGACCCTCGGAGGCCTCCTTGACGTACCGGCCGATGCCGGAGATGGTGCCGCCGGTGCCGACGCCCGCCACGAAGTGGGTCAGCCCGCCCTCGGTCTGCTTCCACAGCTCCGGGCCGGTGGTCTCGTAGTGCGAGCGGGGGTTCGCCGGGTTGCTGTACTGGTTGGGCTTCCAGGCGCCGGGGATCTCCCGGGTCAGCCGGTCGGACACGTTGTAGTACGAGCGCGGGTCCTCCGGGGCGACCGCCGTCGGGCAGACCACCACCTCGGCGCCGTACGCCCGGAGCACGTCCTGCTTGTCCTGGCTGACCTTGTCGGGGCAGACGAAGACGCACTTGTAGCCCTTGAGCTGGGCCACCAGGGCCAGCCCGACACCGGTGTTGCCGCTGGTCGGCTCGACGATGGTGCCGCCGGGCTTGAGCAGGCCGGCGGCCTCGGCGTCCTCCACCATCCGCAGCGCGATCCGGTCCTTCACCGAGCCGCCCGGGTTGAGGTACTCCACCTTGGCGAGCACGGTGGCCTGGATGCCCTCGGTGACGTTACGTAGGCGTACCAGCGGGGTGTTGCCGATCATGTCGACGACGTTGTCGTAGTACTGCACGGTGTGCCCTTCGTTGCGGCGCCGGCGATGGCGGCCGGGCAGACGTTTCCTCGTCGCCCAGCGTACGTGTCGTCAGGGCACCAGCCGCCCGGGGATGACAGAGCTGCGGCGGGCCTCCCACTCCAGGAAGCGATCGGTTTCGGCGAGCACGCTGCCGGCCAACCACGTGATCATGACCGCGTCGTCGGCCAATCCGAAGATGGCCAGCGGAATCTCCGGTAGCAGGTCGATCGGCGAGACGATGTACGCCGTCGCCGCGGTCATCAGGGCCAGCCGAAGGCCGCCGTCGTACTCCCCTCTGGTGGTGGCCCGGATCATCCGGGGCAACGCGGCCAACCGGGTGCCCAGCGACGGCCCCCCGCGTGCCCCGGCTGCCAGTGCCCGCGCCAGGGCCGTGAACGCCGCGCTGCGCTTCAGTGTCTTCCCCATCGTCGCGCTCCTCTCCGCCGGATCAGCGTGGCGGGTCGACGCAAGCCGGTCGGCCTCTTCTGCACAGATACCCCGTCGCGTCGGTTTCCAGGCACCCGTGTGCCGTCACGACGACAGCGGCGTGTCGGACCGGCGCGATAATGTCGCGGTATGGGGGTGGCTGATTCCGTCGTACCCGGTGGTGAGCGCTGGCGGCAGGCCCGGCGGTTCGCTCGGCTGGCGGCGATCGGGACGGGCGCCACCGCGGCGGCCGCGGTGGCGACCGGCGGGGTGCTGCTCGGCCAGGCCCGGCAGGCCCGACGCACCATCCCGATGGCCGAGGCGCCGCCGCCGCGCTGCGACGGGATCTACGGCGCGAAGTTCCCCGGCCCAACACTCACCATGGTCGTGCTCGGCGACTCGTCGGCTGCCGGCTACGGCGTGCACCGCCGTCGGGAGACACCCGGCGCGCTGCTCGCCACCGGCCTGTCCCGTCGACTGCACCGGCCGGTGCAGGTGCACCGCTTCGCGGTGGTGGGTGCCATCTCCGCGGCGCTCCGCCACCAGGTGGAGGCGGCGTTGGAGTGCCGACCCGACATCGCGGTGATCCTCATCGGCGGCAACGACATCACCAACCGCACCCCACGCGGGTTGGCGGTGCGCTACCTGGTCGAGGCGGTGCACAGCCTGCGCGACGCCGGCTGCGAGGTGGTCGTCGGTACCTGCCCCGACCTGGGCGCGATCCGCCCGATCCAGCCGCCTCTGCGCTGGCTGGCCCACCGGTGGAGCCGGCAGCTCGCCGCAGCCCAGACGGTCGCGGTGGTCGAGGCGGGCGGTTGGACGGTCTCCCTCGGTGATCTGCTCGGCCCGCGGTTCGCGGCCGAGCCGACCCGCATGTTCGCCTGGGATCGGTTCCACCCCTCCGCCGAGGGTTACGCGATGGCCGCCGCCGCACTTCTGCCGACGATGCTGTCCGTGCTCGGCGCAGGGCAGGAACGACGGGCCACACCGACGCGGGGCGAGGGCGTACGGTCGCTGGCGGAGGCCGCGCAGGAGGCGGCCCGGCACGGCGGCACGGAGGTGAGCGGCGCCCAGGTCCGGGGCCACGACCGAGGGCCGGCCGGCCGGTGGGCGCAGTTGCGCCGCCGGGCGTTCTTCGGTGTCGGCGCGGTGCCGCAGCACGGGTCCGCCCCGGACGCCTCGACAGTGGAGGGACTGGCATGAACGAGCGCAGCGAGCGGGGCGTGACCGCCGGCCTCGCCGGCCGAATGGGTCGGGCGGCGGCAATCTCGCTGCTGGCCGGCACTGTGGGAGGCGCCGCCGTCCTGGCCGGTGAGGCGTTCGTCGCCCGGCACCGCCGCTACGCCCAACCGGAGTTGGGGCTGGCCTTACGGGCCACGATCGGCCGATCGGGTGCACCGCCGCTGCGACTGGTGCTGCTCGGCGACTCGTCGGCACTGGGGGTGGGTGTCGACCGTCTCGAGGACACCATCGGCGGACAGTTGGCCAACCTGCTCGCCGAGGGCCCGACCGGCCGGCGCGTGCACCTGTCCAGCGTCGGCGTCTCCGGGTCCCGCTCGACGGACCTGGCCACCCAGGTGGCCCGGGCCCTGCTTGGTGAACGGCCGGACGTGGCGCTGATCCTGATCGGCGCGAACGACGCGACCGGGCTGCGCCGGCCCTCCGACGCTTCGGCCTATCTGGGCGCGGCGGTGCACCGGCTGCGCGAGGCACGGGTCGAGGTGGTGGTGGGCACCTGCCCCGATCTCGGCGCGGTTCGAGCCATCGCGCCTCCGCTCCGCCAGGTGGTCGGCTGGTCCGGGCGTCGGATGGCCCGTGCACAGACCACCGCTGTGCTGGATGCGGGCGGGTCGGTGGTCGACCTGGCCACCGAGACCGGGCCGGTGTTCCGAGCCGACGCGGGCACGCTCTGCCACGACGGCTTCCACCCCTCCGCGGACGGCTACCGGGTGTGGGCGCACGCGCTGCTGCCGGCCATCGCTGCGGCGGCGACGGTCGCGACCCGACGCTAGATCGCCCCGGCCAGGGTGACATTTCCCGCCGCGCCGGCTTCTTCCGCGCCATGTTACTGGCGGGTTAACGTTGGTCCATGCCGATTGAGTCGTCCCGCGACGCCGTCATCGTCGCCACCGCCCGCTCCCCCATCGGCCGGGCGCACAAGGGTTCCCTGCGCGACGTCCGCTCCGATGACCTCGCCGCGACCATCGTCCAGGCCGCCCTGGACAAGATCCCCCAGCTCGACCCGACCACGATCGACGACCTCTACCTCGGGTGCGGTCTGCCCGGCGGCGAGCAGGGCTTCAACATGGCCCGGGTGGTCACCACCCTCCTCGGTCTGGACACTGTGCCCGGCGCCACGCTGACCCGCTACTGCGCCTCGTCGTTGCAGACCACGCGGATGGCGATGCACGCGATCCGGGCCGGCGAGGGCGACGTGTTCGTCTCCGCCGGTGTGGAGATGGTGTCCCGCTACGCCCGGGGCAGCTCCGACGGGCTGCCACCCGAGGCGCAGGCCCTGGTCGGCGGCGGCTGGGAAAATCCGCGGTTCGGGGCGGCCGGCGAGCGCTCGAAGCGCCGCGCGCAGGGCGGCGCCGAGACGTGGACCGACCCGCGCGAGGCCGGTGAGCTGCCCGACATCTACCTGACCATGGGGCAGACCGCGGAAAACCTGGCCCAGGTGTACGACGTGACCCGCGCCGACATGGACGAATTCGGCGTACGCAGTCAGAACCTCGCGGAGAAGGCCATCGCCGACGGCTTCTGGGCCCGGGAGATCACCCCGGTCACCACGCCGAACGGCACCGTGGTGAGCACCGACGACGGTCCCCGCGCCGGCGTCAGCCTCGACGCGGTCGCCGGCCTGAAGCCGGTGTTCCGCCCGGACGGCCGGATCACCGCAGGCAACTGCTGCCCGCTCAACGACGGCGCGGCGGCAGTGGTGGTGATGAGCGCCCAGCGGGCCGAGCAACTCGGTCTCACCCCGCTGGCCCGGATCGTCTCCACCGGTGTGACCGCCCTGTCGCCGGAGATCATGGGTCTCGGGCCGGTCGAGGCGTCCCGGCAGGCGCTGCGCCGGGCCGGCATGACCATCGACGACGTCGACCTCGTCGAGATCAACGAGGCGTTCGCCGCACAGGTCATCCCCTCCTACCGCGAGTTGGGCATCCCGGAGGAGAAGCTGAACGTGATGGGCGGCGCGATCGCGGTCGGTCACCCGTTCGGCATGACCGGCGCCCGGATCACCGGCACCCTGCTCAACGCCCTCGAATGGCACGACAAGACCATCGGTCTGGAGACCATGTGCGTGGGCGGTGGCCAGGGCATGGCCATGGTGCTCGAACGGCTCAGCTGAGCCGGGTCGGCGTCAGAGCGCGCTGCGGGTCGCCGTCACCTCGGCGGCGGCCCGCGCCAGCGTCTCGCCCCCCGGGTCGGCGGCCACCAGGTCTGCCGCCACCACCCGCAACTGGTCGGGCAACGCCAGGTCGTTGTCGAGCCGGGGCACCACCCGCCGGGGCTCACCCTCGGCGTCAGCGGCCAGGTTGGCGATCTCCTGCACCAACCGGTGCACCAGGTCCGCACGGGACACGTTGCCGGTGGTCGCCACCGCTGCCCACCGCGGCGGCTGCCAGTGCCCGACCTGACGGACCAGCAACTGCACGGCCTGATCCAACTCCGCTGCGCTCATCGCCGCCGAGTCTACGGCCGGCACCGACCACGCCACGGCGGGCCGGTCAACGGCGGAGGTAGCTGAGCAGCCGCAGGATCTGCCAGTAGAGGAAGACCAACCCGGTGAGCAGGCCGAACGCGCTCAACCACGCGTACCGGCGGGGTCGACCGTCGCGCACCGAACGCTCGACGAGGTCGAAGTCGAGGATGAAGCTGAACGCCCCGGCGATGATGGCCACCACCGAGAAGGCGTACGGCAGCCAACCGACCTCCCCACTGACGCTGTAGACCGCCAGGCCCGGTCGCCCGGAGATCAGGTACGACACCAGGTTGACCACGCTGAGCACGGCGATGCCGAGCAACGTGCCGATCACCAGGCGAGCCAGCCGGGGCGTCGCCCGGATCACCCGGGCCCGGTAGAGCGCCGCCATGCCGAGGAAGACGCCGAAGGTGCCGGCCACCGCCTGCACCACGATGCCCGGGTAGACCTGCTCGAAGGTGCGGCTCGCCACCCCCAGCAGCAGGCCCTGGAGCACGGCGTAGCCGACGATAGGCACCGGGTTGGTGATCCCCCGCAACGAGATGACCAGAACCAGCGCGATGGAGGCGAGCGCGCTACCGGCCAGCGCGGCGCCGAGCCACGCCGCGTCGGGGATCACCGCCCAGGACACCACCGCGGCCGCGCCAGTGACCAGCAGCAACCCGACGGTACGGATCACCACGTCGTCGACCGTCATCGGCTCGACGTCGCGGGCGCCGAGCACCCGGGCCTCCACCCGGCCGGTCTCGTCCAGCCGGTTGAGCACCGGGTTGTTACTGCGCACCGCTGCCTCCTTCGCCCGCGTACCCCTCGCAGTCACTCTGCCCCGGGCGGCCCGGCGGCGGCGGGAAAACGGCGCTGACGACGGCGCCCGCCCCCGCCAGAGCGGGAACGGGCGCCGGTCGGCAGTGCGGACGAGGTCAGTCGTCGCCCTGGAAGTAGCTCAGCAGGCGCAGGATCTCGATGTAGAGCCAGACCAGGCTGACCATGATGCCGAACGCGGCCGTCCAGGAGTAGCGCTGCGGCAGGCCCATCCGGACGCCGTCCTCGATCTCCTTGAAGCTGAGCACGAAGCTCAGCGACGCGACCACGATGCAGACCAGGCTGAAGCCGATCGCCAGCGGACTGCCGTCGCGCAGTCCGGTGTTGACGCCGAAGATGGCCAGCACAAAGTTGATCAGCATGACCGCGAAGAGGCCGGCCATCACCGCGATCATGCCCTTGACGAAGACCGGGGTGGCCCGGATGACCTTCGCCCGGTAGAGCATCGTCATCAGGAAGAAGATGCCGAAGCTGGCCACGGCTGCCTGGAGCACAATGCCGTCGTAGGCCGACTCGAAGGCCTTGCTGATCATGCCGACCAGCACGCCCTCGACGACCGCGTACGCGATGACCAGCGCCGGGTTGGCCATCCGGGAGAACGAGATGATCATGCCGAGCACCAGGGTGACCACCAGCGCGCCGATCCAGGCGGTGCCGACGAGCCCGTCGGGCACGAGCACCCAGGCCGCCGCGGCGGTGATGCCGAGAATGCCGAGCAGAGCGACGGTCTTGACGACGACGTCGTCGACAGTCATCGGCGCCACGGTCGGCGGCGCGGCCGGGTAACCGGCCTGGGACGGGTACTGCTGGGGAATGCCGGGCTGTCCGTACGGCCCGGCCGGGGCGTACCCGGCGGAGCGCTCCCGCTCGGCCGCCTGGCCGAGCCGGGCGAGCACCGGGTTCGAGGTCTTCACTGTCTGGCCTCCCTCAGGGGGTCGTTTGCACGTGAACGTGCCCTCCAAGAGTAAACGGCGCAGCCAAGTCCTGGTGATCACGAATGAGAATGTGTCGAGGTGACTGGTGCCCGGGGCGGGGATCGAACCCGCACGCCTTTCGGCAGCCGCTTTTAAGGCGGCCGTGTCTGCCGTTCCACCACCCGGGCGGGTGGCACCCGCGCGCCGACACGCAGGGTGCAGTGTCACCGTAGCCGGTTAGCGGCGACCCGACGTACCCAGCAGGGCTGGCCACATAGGGTCGATGCCGTGAGCAGCGCAGCCCCCACGGCCCCCGACGCCGCCCCTGAGCAGGCCTTCCGCCTCGCCGGTCGGGTCAAGGGCCGACCTCGGGCCGCCCGTCTGCTGGCCGCCGTCAGCCGACACCGGCCAGATCTGCTTGTCGCTCTGATCTGCGTGGTGCTGGCCGGCTGGCTCACCCACGGACTGTGGCCCGACCCGACCGGCCGCATCCTGGCACTCAACCCGGAGGACCAGACCCTCTACGAGTGGTTCCTGGCGGTCGACGCCCGCGCGCTGCTCGGCGACTTCAACCTGCTCACCGACCGACTCAACGCGCCCGATGGCGTCAACCTGATGGCCAACACGTCGGTGATCGCGCTCGGCATCGTCTTCGCGCCGGTCACCCTGCTGCTGGGCGCGCCGGTCACCTTCGCGCTGTTGGCCGCCGCCAACCTCGCCGGCACCGCCCTCGCCTGGTACCTGCTGTTCCATCGCACGCTGCGCGCCCGCCCGTTCGCCGCCGCGCTCGGCGGGGGATTGTGCGGGTTCGGCCCCGGCATGGTCTCGCAGACCAACAGCCACCTGCACATGACCGCCCAGTGGCTGGTGCCGGTGATCGTCTGGCTGGTGGTCCGCCTGCTGCGAGCGGCCGACCCGGGGCCCGCGGTACCCGACGAGACCGGTCGCACCCGGCCCGCCGGGCCGGATCGCCGACGGATGTTCACCTCGGCGGCGGGGTTGGCCGCCGCCATCACCGCGCAGGTCTTCATCGGCGAGGAGGTGCTCTTCCTCGCCGCCGTCACGCTGCTGGCGATGGCGATCAGCTATGCCGTGGTGGACCGGGACCTGGCCCGACGGGCACTGCCTGGCTTCGCCCGCGGGCTGGCGATCGCCGCCGGGCTCGCCCTGCTGGTGCTCGGCTACCCGCTCTGGTTCCAGTTCGCCGGGCCGCAGGGGGTTGCCGACGGGGTGTTCACCCCGGCCTACTTCTCCGCCGACCTGAGCAGTTGGTGGGCGGTCTCCCCGCTGTCGGTGGCCGGCAGCGCCGAATCCGCCCGACTGACCACCGGTCCGGCCGAATACAACACCTTCCTCGGCTGGCCCCTGCTGCTGGTAGCCGTGGCCTGCGCGATCTGGGTCGGGCGACGCCGACTGGTCTTCGCCTGCGTCGTGGCGGGCCTGGTGATGGGTGCGCTGTCGCTCGGCCCCGAGGTGGTGCTCGGCGGCACCAGGACGGCGCTACCCGGCCCGTACGCCCTGATCGGCGGGCTACCGATGGTGGACGGCGCGTTGCCGATGCGGTTCGCGCTGGCATTGCTGCCGATCATCGCGACGCTGCTGGTGCTGGCGGTCGACCGGGCGCTGCGCAGCACCGGTCGGGTGCGGCGGCTGATGCCACTGGCCGTCGGAGCGGCACTGCTGCCGATCTTCCCGACGCCCCTGCCGACCGCCGAACGGCCGGCCGTGCCGGAATTCATCAGCGACGGCCACTGGCGGGAGTGCGTACGCCCCGGCGGGGTGCTGGTGCCGGTGCCGCTGCCCACGCCCAAGGAGCCCTGGCCGATGCGCTGGCCGACCGCCGCCAACGCCGCTTTCGGTGTACCCGAGGGGTTCTTCATCGGCCCCTACGGGCGGGGCGGTACCGCAGCGTTGGGCACCTTCAAGCAGCCGACCTCCGCTCTGCTGGCGGACGTCGCCCGGCGCGGTGACCAGCCGGCCATCGGCGACGAGCAGCGCCGTCAGGCCGCCCGGGACGTGGACTTCTGGGGTGCCTCCTGCGTGGCGCTAACCGACGACGCCCCACACGCCGAAGCCCTCCGAGCCACCCTGGAGCGGCTCTACGGCCCCGCGACCCGGCTGGCCGACGCCTGGACCTGGCGGGTCTGACGCCGCCGCCCCCACCCCGCCGATCTTGCACTTACTGCCCGGACAAGACGTACTGACAGCCACATAACGGCGTCCGGAAGTGCAAGATCGGCGGAGCAGGGGCGAGCGGTCCTGCTTGGGTCAGACGCGCGGCGCGCCTACCGGCTGGGACGCCTCGACGAACTCCTCACGCGGGTCGTGCAGCTGACCCAGGGCGACCACCTCACGCTTGAGGAAGAACGCCAACGACCAGTCCACCAACACGCGGACCTTGCGGTTGAACGACGGAATCCGGCTCATGTGGTATGTCCGGTGCATGACCCAGGCCGGCCAGCCGGTCATCTTGATCCCGTACACCTGGGCGACGCCCTTGTGCAGACCGAGGCTCGCGACGCTGCCGACGTGCTTGTGCTTGTAGTCGACCGGCTCACGGCCCCGGATCACGGCCGCGATGTTGTCGGCCATCCGGGCGGCCTGGCGCACCGCATGCTGCGCGCTCGGCGAGCAGAAGTTGCCCGGCTCCTTCGTCAGGTCCGGCACGGCGGCGCAGTCGCCGGCGCTCCACGCGCCCTCGACCACCCGGTCACCGTCCACCACCTGAAGAGTGGGCAGGCAGGTGACCCGCCGACGGTCGTCGCGCGGGAAGTCGGTCGAGTCCAACATCGGGGACGGCTTCACGCCGGCCGTCCACACGATCGTGTCGGACCGGAAGCTGTCACCGTCGGAGAGCTTGACCACCCCGTCGACACAGGACTCGAGCCGGGTGTCCAGCCGAATGTCCATGTTGCGCTTCAGCAACTGCTGCACGGTGTAGGCGCCCATGTCCCGGTCGACCTCGGGCAGCACCCGCTGGGTGGCCTCGACCAGCACCCACCGAACCTCGTCCTGCTTCAGCTCGGGGTAGTAACGCAGGGCGTCACGAGCCATGTCCTCCATCTCGGCGAGCGCCTCGATGCCGGCGTACCCACCGCCGACGAAGGTGAAGGTCAGCGCCGAACGGCGGACGTCCTCATCCGGCGTGGCCGCTGCCACGTCGAGACGGTCCAGCACATGGTTGCGCAGGTAGATCGCTTCGCCGATGGTCTTGAACCCGATCCCCTGCTCGTGCAGACCGGGGATCGGCAGGGTGCGGGAGACCGAACCCGGGGCGACGATCACGTGGTCGTACGTGATCTCCCGGGCCGGGCCGCTGATCGGCTGTACGGTGGCCACCTTGCGGTCGTGCTCGATCCGCGTGACCGTGCCGGCCACCATCTTGCACCGCCGCAACTCCCGCCGCAGCGGCACCACAGAGTGCCGCGGGGAGATGTTGCCCGCCGCCGCCTCAGGCAGGAACGGCTGATAGGTCATGTGTGGCTGGGGATCCACCACCATGACCTCAGCCTCACGGGAGCTGAGCTTCTTCGACAGGCGCAGCGCGGCGTACAGACCGACGTGCCCGGCACCAACCACAAGGATCCGCTTCGGATTCACGTTGTCTATCTTTCCCCGGCCGGCTCAGGTAATCCCGCTCGCGGCCCCCATCTGTGACGGAGCACAACCCCTGTGAGCTGCGTAACTCTCATTTCACGGGAGTCACCGGCGCCGCAGGAGCCAACCCAGCAACGCGGCTGTCCCCACGGCCACCAAGAGCCCCAGCACTGTCACCCACTGATATCCGGCTCCCCCGCCGATGTCTGCGGCCTGCAACAACAGGACCCCCAGCACTGCGGTGCCCAGCACGACGGCTGCCGACCGCAGCAACCAACGGGTGATCAACTCGGGGTCCACCACCGCGTCGTAGGGCAGCAGCGCCGCCAGCGCGCAGAGGGTGTGCGCCAGGTAGAGCAGGGCGGCGATGGCGAGCAGCCGCCAGAGGGCGACCGGGCGGCCGTACCCGTCGGTGGCGAGCAGCCAGCCGCCGACCGTGACCAACGCCGTGAAGGTCGCCCAGACCCGGCGCGGGCCGAACGCGGGAAACAGTGCGGCAACCGCCAGGAACAGGATCGGCCGCCCGGGAAGCACCTCGGCGGGAAAAGCCAGGACGAACCCGGCAAAGACGGTGACGAAGATCCCGGCCCGAACCAACAGCGGGGCAACGCTGATCCGAGCGACAGCGTGCTGGGCCGCCCGGACCCGCCCAGTGACAGCGTCGATCATCTGCGCCCACCCTCGTTCACGGGCCCTTCGTTCGCGGCTCTCACCGCGCCCGCCCTCTCGTTCGCGACTGCGGGGCTCGCAAGCTCACTCCTCGCGCTCACCGCGCCCGCCCTCTCGTTCGCGACTGCGGGGCTCGCAAGCTCACTCCTCGCGCTCACCGGCCACCGACCCGTGGTGCCGTCGCCAACCGGGCCACATCCCGCAACACCTGGTCCAGACTGCCGGCGCCGGCCCAGCGCACCACCGGTACGCCGTGCTCGCGGAGCTGCCCAATCATGACTTCGCGATCCAAGCGCCACAGCCGGTACGCCACCTCGGCCCAGGTCTGGTCCCTCGGCGGCGCCAGCTCGGTCGGCAACGTGTCGACAGCCACCACGAACCGCCCGGCACGGGCCAGCCGGGCGAGCATCTGTGCCGACCGTTCGTCCAGCAGCGGGGTGAGCACCACCACCAGCGCGTCCGAGGACAGCAACTGCGGGCCGAACACCTGGTCGTACGGCTCGTGCGAGGACGACTGGACGCGGACGTCGAGAAGCCACTCCAGGACCGTCAGATACTGCCGACGCCCGGCGGCCGGCCGCAGCCGGCGAGCTGCCGGCCCGTACTCCAGCAGGGACACCCGGTCGCCGCGGTGCAGGTAGTGCTCGGCGATCGCGGCGGTGGCCCGGACGGTGGTGTCCAGCACCGAGGCGGCCCCGCTCACCCCGCCGGAGCGGCCAGCCTCGGCGAGCACGTCGAGCAGCACCACCACCTCCGCGTCGCGGTCGGAGAGAGTGGCGGCCACGTGCAGTTGCCGGGCGCGCAACGACACCCGCCAATCGATGCGGCGCAGCCGGTCCCCGGGGCCGAAGATCCGTACGCCGGCCAGCTCGCCGCCCTCACCGGGGCGACGGGAGTGGTGTGCCCCGACCAGGCCGGCGGCGCGGGGCATGGCCTCCACCGCCTCGAACGGCTCGGTACGCGGGTACACCCGCACCCGGACCGGCTCGCTGATCACCGCCCGGGAAACCAGCAGGCCACCCGCCGTGGCGACCCGGGCACCGGCCGGGCCGACCGGGTGCCGGCCCCAGCGCAGGGCACGGCCGGCCAGTTCCAGGTCCACCGCCGCACCGGTGGGCACCGACGTCACGAACGGCCGGTCGGCGATGGAGCGGCCCGTGCCGCTGGCCGGCGTCGCAGTGGCGGTTGGCGTCGCAGTGACGGTTGGCGTCGGAGTGGCGGTTGGCGTCGCAGTGACGGTCGGCCCGTCGTCGACGGACTCGTCCTGGGCGAAGCCGGCCCGGTCGACGCGCAGCCACGGCGACACGCGGGAACGCAGCACCACCAGGTCGTAGTCGACCACGTCCGGGTTGCCGACGCTCACCGCGGCGGTCACCTCGCCGCCCTCGACCAACGGCCCGTCGTCACCCGAGGTGATCCACACCTGCGGCAGCGCCGTGGGCCGTCGGCGCAGCGCGTACGCGGTGCCCAGCGCGAACGGAGCGGCCAGCACGATCAGGTCGACCCGGCCCAGCAGCACCCCTGCCACCAGCAGCAGGCCGGCGAGCAGCACCGCCCGGCCGAGCGCCCGGGTGGGCGCCCAGCCGGCAGCCGGTTCCGGCTCGGTGGCTCTCGGCACGGTCGGTCCCGCCATCAGTGCCGGGGCCCGCCGGCGGCGTAGCTGGGTAGCGCGCCACTCGCCGGGGCGGGAGTGGCCTCCAGCACCTCGCCGACCACGAACGCCGGGTCGACGCGACGCAGCCACATCTCCGGGCGCAGGGTGATCCGGTGGGCCAGGGCGGGCGCCGCCACCTCCTTGACGTCCTCCGGCACCACGTAGTCCCGTCCGCCGAACACCGCGCGGACCCGGGCCAGCAGGAGCAGCGCCAGTGAACCGCGAGGCGAGGCTCCGACCAGCACCGACGGGTGCTCACGGGTGGCCGCGGTGAGGGACACGATGTAACGGCCGATGGAGTCCTCCACCACCACGTCCTCCAGTGCGGCCTGCATGGCCCGGAGCGTGGCGGCGTCGACCACCGCCTTGATGTCCGCCTCCTCGCGGCGTCGGCTCATCCGACGGCGCAGCACCTCCCACTCCTCTTCGTGCTGCGGGTAGCCGAAGGACACCCGCAGGAGGAATCGGTCCAGTTGCGCCTCGGGCAGCGGGTACGTGCCCTCGTACTCGATGGGGTTGGCGGTGGCCAGCACGTGGAACGGCTCGTCCAGCTTGTAGGTCACGCCCTCCACCGAAACCTGCTTCTCCTGCATCGCCTCCAGCAACGCGGACTGGGTCTTCGGCGGCGTCCGGTTGATCTCGTCGGCGAGGAGCAGGTTGGTGAAGACCGGCCCGGCCCGGAAGGTGAAGTCGCCGTTGCGCTGGTCGTAGAGGAACGAGCCGGTGACGTCGGCGGGGAGCAGGTCGGGGGTGAACTGCAACCGCCGGAAGTCCAACCCGAGCGCCTGGGCGAACGACCGTGCGGTGAGTGTCTTGCCCAGCCCGGGCAGGTCCTCCAGCAGCACGTGGCCGCCCGCGAGGATGCCGGCGAGGACCAGTTCCAACGCGTCCCGCTTGCCGACCACGACGGTGCCGACCGCGTCCAGGACCGCCCGAGCCAGCTGGCCGACCTCGGCGGGGGCAATGCTCCGGTCCACGTCGTTCATCAGATTTTCTCCAGTTCGGCGACGATCACCGCGAGGTCGCGCGGCGACGGGGTGCGGCGAGGTGGGGTCTCCAGGAACGTCCACAGCCGGTCGCCCAGCAGGGCACGGGCGCGGGCCGGATCCGACTCACGGGTGACGCCGTGCTTCAGGCGCATCCGCTCGTCGGCCAGTTCACCGATCCGAGGCAGGACCACCTCGGTGAAACGTTCGGGTCTGGTGTTTGACCAGTCCAGTGGCCATTCCCAGCGGTTGATCGCGGAACGCAGCGAGTCCCGTGCACCCCAGTTGTAGCTGCCGTCCTCCTCACCCGTCGCGGCCCGGCCACCCGCCGGCGGCGGGGGTGGCGGCGCGAGCAGGGTGGTGATTCGGCGGACCGCCAGCACGGCGAGCACCCCGGCGATGAGTACGGGCAGCGACACCTGGAGGCCGACCGCGCGGAGGCCGACGACCAGCACCGCGACCACGCCGGCGGCCCACGCGAGCGAACGCAGCACCGGGCCGACCCGGGAGCCGCGCGCCCGCGGGCCGGCCGGCGCCGCCTCCTCCTCGAAGGTGAGCAGATCGTCGATGCTGGTGCTACTCATGTGTCGCCACCGCTGACAGTTCGCCGCGCAGCCGGCGCAGCGCGGCGCGGGCCTGGTCCCGGGTGCGCTCGTTGACCGGGCGGGTGGCGTACCGGGCTTCCCGGTAGACGTGCGCGAACTCGCCCAGCACGTCGGTGCTGACGATCGCCGGCACCCCGGCCGCCGGGTCGCCGCGCAGCAGCCGGCTGACCAGGTCGGTGGGCGTGTCCCCGGTCAGTCTCGGCACACCGGCCGCGGCAGCGGCCTCCTCCAGGCGCACCCAGCAGGCGATCACCGCCACCCGGGGATCGGTGTCGGTGTCGTCGAGCTCCTCCAAGCCGGCGTCGAGGGCGGCGACCACGTCGCGGGCGGTGCCCTCGGCTGTACGCCGGGCCCGGTTCGCGGGCAGCGAGCGGATGGCCCGGCGACGTCGGAAGCCCCGCAGCAGGATCCAGGCGAGGTAACCGAGCGCTGCGAGGATGGCGAGACCGAGCAACACCGTCGCCACGGTCGCGATCCACTCTGGAATGTGCGCCTGGGTGGCCTCGCCGGCGTCGCGCGGTTCGACCGGAATCGACGGCGGCGGCTCGGCGGTTGGGTACTCGGGCACCCACGGCAGGCTCTCCGCGGCTGGCGGAATCCGGCTGGCCCCGATCGACGAATGGGCTGACGTCAGCGCGGCACCGGCAAGCAACGCGGCGACCGCGCCCACCGGCCACCACCGGCGAAGCAGGCCGAGCGCCGGGGGCAACACCCCTGGCTCGGCGGCCTCGTACGGTGTGGGCGGGCGTGTTCCGTCTGTCATCGCCACCGCCCCACGCGTCTCAGTCCACTTCGGCCAGCTGTTTGGCCTGGCCGAAGACGTCGTCCAGCATCTCTGGTGTCAGCCGCCCGGTGAAGGTGTTCTGTTGGCTGACGTGGTAGCAGCCCAACACGTCCGGAGCGTCCGCGCCGGACCAGTGTGCCCCATGACCGAACGCCGGTCGCGGGCTGGGCGGGCGCTGCCCGTACACCTGACGTAGGACCGGCCACCACGCTGCCCAGGCGAATGCGCCCAGCGCGACCACGACGCGCAGGGTGGGCCGGATCAGCGTGACCTCGCGGTGCAGCCAGGGTGCGCAGGTGTCCCGTTCCTCCGGGGTCGGCTTGTTGTCCGGAGGCGCACACCGGACGGCCGAGAAGATCCGCAGGTCCCGCAGGGCGAGCCCGTCGTCGGCGGCGACGCTGGTCGGTTGGTTGGCCAGCCCGGCCCGGTGCAGCGCGGCGAAGAGCACGTCACCCGACCGGTCGCCGGTGAAGATCCGGCCGGTGCGGTTGCCGCCGTGCGCGGCGGGCGCCAGCCCGAGGATCGCGATCCGCGGGTCAGCGGTGCCGAAGCCGGGCACCGGCCGGCCCCAGTATTCCTGGTCGCGGAATGCGGCCCGGCGGGTGCGGGCGACCTCCTCCCGCCACCGGACCAACCGGGGGCAGGCGAAACAGTCGCTCACCGCCGCGTCGAGGCGAGCGAGGTCGGTCGCCCGCGCTGCGCGGGCGACCACCTGCTCGGGGGTACGCGACTCAGCCAAGCTTGGCCCGGAAGAGTTCGAGGGTGCGGGCCCAGGCGCTGGCGGCGGCACGCTGGTCGAACGCCTCCGGCCGGTCGTCGTTGAAGAAGGCGTGCGAGGTGCCCGGGTAGTCGTAGAGGTGGCAGTCGCCGCCGGCCTCCTCGATGGCCCGACGGGCGGTCTGGATGCCCTCGTCGGCCGAGGTGCCGTCCTCTTCCGAGCAGTGGATGACCGCGGCCTTGCCGGCGTAGTCGACCCAGTCGGGGCGCATCGACTCCCAGGGCAGCACGGGATAGAAGCCGGCGGTGGCGACGATCCGCTCGGAGATGGTGGCCGACCAGAGGGCAAGGCTGCCGCCGGCGCAGAAGCCAACGGCACCGACCTTGCCGGTGACCTCCGGCCGCCCCGCGAGATAGTCGGCGGCGCCGGCGATGTCCTTCGCCGCGTCGTCCATCCGCATCGCCATCAGCAACCGCTGTGCCTCGTCCGGCTCGCTGGTCGTCTCACCGTGGTAGAAGTCCGGGGCGAGGGCGACAAAGCCGGCCTCGGCGAAGCGGTCCGCCACCGACCGGATGTGCGGGACCAGGCCCCACCATTCCTGGATGACGATGACCGCGGGGCTGGCCATGCCGCTGGCGGGTATCGCGAGATACCCCTCGCTCGTGCCGCCGTTGCTGCGGTAGCTCACCATCTCGCCCATGGGCCGTCCTCCTAGCGGTCAGTCATCGTTGGCTGGTCGCCCAGTGGTCCTAGTGCCGGTAGCCTGCCATGCCGCGCCGCCGCCGGGAAGACACCGGAACAGTGGCATTCACCTCCTGTTCGCCGGCCGGTGACTCCGGGTACGCCGACGGCGGCGGGGTAGGTCCCCGCCGCCGCCGATGCCGATCTACCGCTCCGGTCAGGCCTTCTTGGTCAGGCAGAGCACATAGCCCGTCTTGCCCGGCTCGATGCTGGAGTAGATGTACCCCTGCTCGCCTTCCTTGAAGAACTGTTCACAGGTGGTGTCGGCGTTGGCCTGGGCCTCGTTCTGGTCGTTCACCCGACCGACCACGCTGTACGCCGCGTCGGTGGAGGTGCAATCGACTACCTTGGCGCCATCGACCGTCTCCTGCTCGGTGCCCGTGACCTCCGGCAGCTCGGCGATGCAGTCGCCCGCCTTGGCGGCAGCGGTCTCGTCCTTGTTGAAGTAGTTGCCGATCGCCGAGGCGACACCGAACTTGAGGCCGGCGATGACGACGACGGCGAGGATCGCACCGACGATGCCGAGGGCCTTCTTTGCACCGGACTTCTCCGCCTTCGGCTCGACCGCCTGCGGCGTCTCGACCGCCTGCGGCGTCTCGACCGCCTGCGGCGTCTCGGCGGCCGACTGTGGCTCGGCCTGCTGCGGCGCGGCCGCTTGCGGCGTGTCGACGGCCGGCTCAGGGGTTGCGGCGTCGGACACGGGGGGCGGTGCGACCTGCTCTGACACGGGGGTTCCTTCCGAGGGGTTGATGAGCAGACGACACCGTAACGATCATTGATTTCCGGTGCCGTCCCGCTCGCCTCGTCCGTTCAGCTATTTCCCAGCTTCATCCGCATGATCCAGTTCACATCGGGACTCAGCTCGTCGCGCTGGGGCTCGGCGCGGCGCTCGGTGCGCCGGTCCCGGTCGGGCCCGCCGTGGGCTGGCCGGTGGCCGTCCCGGTCGGGATCGGCGTGGTGGTCGGGTCCGGAGTGCTGGTCGCGCCCGGCACGGTGGTGGGTGGTTCGGAGGGGACGGGCGCGAAGGGGGCGCGGGGCGCGAAGGGGGCCTGCTCCGGGCAGTACGGGTACGGCCGCAACATCGTCTTGGCATTGCCATAGGCGTCGTGCGAGCAGTCCGGGTAGCCCAGTCGGATCGGATCGCCGTTCTGGTCGAAGAGCCGGGCGTTCTCCACCAGCCGGCCCTCACTGTCGTAGACGAAGACGTCCCGGATCCGGTCGTACGGACTGTCGACCGAGGTCTGGTCGTAGCCGTAGTCGCCGTAGCGCATCCGGTCCTCGGCCTGCATCAGAGCGGCGAACGCGAAGACCACCAGCACCGCGCTGCCGACCTGCACCGCCGAGCGCGGCCAGCGGGTCAGCCGGGCGGAACCGCGGCCGATCCAGATGGAGGCGAGCACGAAGCCGACCAACATGATCAGGCCGGCGAGCAATTCGCCACCGAACCTCGGCAGCAGCCCGAAACTGCCGCCGGTGCTGATCACCGTGACCAGCATCGCCGCCAGGTAGCCGCGCACCACCCACCAGCCGGGGCGCAGCAACCGGAGGAAGTCGCTGGCCGTCGCGTACCCCAGGGGTGGGCCGAGCCGGATGTCGAGCGCGCGCAGCCGGGTGCGGACCCGGACCACCGCGGTCGCGACCCGCTGGTCGAGGTTGCGCCCACCACCCGGGGCGGCGCCGGCTGCGGCACGCAGCTCAGCGGCGTACGTCTCGGGCTCGCCCAACCGCTCGACGAGGGTGCCCTCCGCCTCGGCGGCGACCTCGGTGAGGTGGTCGCCAAGATCTTCGATCAGCTCGTCGCGCTGTGTGGGCGGCAGGTCGGCCAGAGCTGCTCGCACCCGTGCCACATAGTCGGTGATCTCCTGCTCCGTGACGGTCATGCCGCCATCCCCCGATCGTCGAGCAGACTGTCCATGGTGGTGGCGAACGAGCGCCAGAGCTTGCCGGAGCGGGTCAGCTGGTCACGCCCCGCGGCGTTGAGTGAGTAGTACTTGCGGTGCGGCCCGGATTCGCTCGGCACGACGTACGTGGTGAGCAGGCCGGCGGCGAAGAGGCGGCGCAGCGTCCCGTAGACCGAGGCGTCGCCGACCTCCTCCAGGCCGGCCTCGCGCAACCGGCGCAGGATGTCGTAACCGTAGCCGTCCTCCTCCCGGAGCACGGCCAGGACGGCCAGATCGAGCACGCCCTTCAGTAACTGTGTGGTGTCCACGCGATGCACACTACTGTGCAATCCACACTACCGCCAGCGCTTCGCCCCGACACGCTGATGATTGACACGAGCTCGGCGAACGACACCAACGGAGACGGGGTCTACGAAAGGCTCCAGGCGATGCCGTCGAGAATGTCGTGCTCCGAGGCGACCACCGACGGCATCCCCGCTCGCTCCATGATCACCCGGAGCACCAGCGCGCCCGCGCCAATCACGTCGGCCCGGCCCGGGTGCATCACCGGGTTCACCAACCGCAGCTCACGGGTCTGACCCAGGAGGTCCGCGGTCACCTGGGCGACCGCCTCGTACGACACCCGGGCGTGGTGGATGCGCTCCGGGTCGTACTCCCGCAGGCCCTCAGCGAGAGCGACCACGGTGGTGACCGACCCGGCGAGGCCGACCAGGGTGGCCGCCTCGCGGCCGGGCACCACGGCGAGCGCACGGTCGACGGCGGCCGCGATGTCGGCCTGCGCCGCCGCGACCTGCTCGGGCGTCGGCGGGTCGCCGGGCAGGTGCCGCTCGGTCATCCGGACACAGCCGATGTCCACCGAGACTGCCGCGCGCACCCCACCGGCCCGGTCACCGACCACGAACTCGGTGGAACCGCCGCCGATGTCGACGACCAGGAACGGCTCCTTCGCGTCGGCCGGCAGCCCGCGCACGGCGCCGGTGAACGACAACCGGGCCTCCTCGTCGCCCGTGACCACCTCGGGCGCGACACCGAGGGTACGCTGCACCATCTCGGTGAAGTCGGCGGCGTTTGCGGCGTCCCGCGAGGCCGAGGTGGCGCACATCCGCACCCGCTCGGCGCCCAACTTCTCGATGTCGGCGGCGTACGACGCCAGCGCCACCCGGGTCCGTTCGATCGCCTCCGGTGCCAGCCGGCCGGTGCGATCCACCCCCTGCCCCAACCGGACGATCTCCATCCGTCGGGTCAGGTCGACCAGCGGCGCCTGCGACCCGGCCGACTCCTCGGGCAGGTCGGCGACCAGCAGTCGGATCGAGTTGGTCCCGCAGTCGATGGCCGCCACACGCGTCGTCACGGCAGCAACCTTACGGCAGGACGAACGGCCACCCAGCGGCTTGGTCGGGCGGCAACCGCTTACAGCCGCAGCAGCATCCGGACGTTGCCCAGTGTGTTCGGCTTGACCCGCTCCAGATCCAGAAACTCCGCGACACCCTCGTCATACGAGCGCAGCAGCTGCTCGTACACCGGTTGCGGCACCGGCGCGCCGTCGATCTCCTGAAAACCGAACGCGCCGAAGAACTGCGTCTCGAAGGTGAGCACGAAGATCCGTGCCACGCCCAACTCGCGGGCCGCGTCGATCAGCTCGCCCACCAGCCGATGCCCGATCCGCCGGCCCCGACAGGACGGATCCACCGCGACCGTACGGATCTCGGCCAGGTCCTCCCACATCACGTGCAGCGCGCCGCAGCCCACCACCGTGCCGTCGGAGGGGCGGACCGCCACCCGGAACTCCGGCACCTGCTCGTAGAGGGTGACGGTGGCCTTGCTCAGCAGCCGCCGGTCGTCGGCGTACGTGTCGATCAGCCGCCGGATGCCGCGCACATCCCCGGTGCGGGCCCGCCGCACCAGGATCTGACTCTCGGGTGCCGACGACCCGGCCTGCGCGCTCATTCGCCCGCCGGCACGTCCACGCACGGGCCGGCCGTCCACCAGGGCTCGACCAGCGCCAACGTCTCGTCACCGAACGGGTTCACCCCGGGGCCGGCGCCCAGCGCGTGCCCCAGGTGCACGTGCAGGCACTTCACCCGGCCCGGCATCCCGCCCGCCGAGATGCCAGCGATCTCCGGCACCTCACCGATCGCCTCCCGACGGGCGAGGTAGTCCTCGTGCGCGGCACGGTAGTGGGCGGCCAACTCGGGATCCGTCGTCAGCCGGTCCGCCATCTCCTTCATCAGCCCCGCCGACTCCAACCGGCTGCACGCCGCGGTGGCCCGGGGGCAGGTCAGGTAGTAGAGCGTGGGGAACGGGGTGCCGTCGGAGAGGCGGGGAGTCGTCTCCACCGCGTCCGGGAGGCCGCACGGGCAACGGTGGGCCACCGCCCGGGTGCCGCGGGGCGTCCGGCCGAGCTGCGCGGCCACCGCGGCCAGGTCGGCCTCGGTCGCCGGCTCACGCTGCGGCAGGGGTACGGAAGCCGCCGCCGGCTCCGACGGTGGTACGACAGTCACGGTGCCCATCTCTCCTGGTGTGCTGATCGGTGGATCACTTGCCCGGCTGCTGGCTGTCCGCCGCCCGCACGCTCGACCAGAGCGTGTCGTACCAGGTGACCGGTCCGGCCGGCGTGCCCGAACCGGCCGACTTCCCGGCGTCCCGGGCAGCGCCCTCCGGATCGTGCAGCACCACCATCATCTTCTCGCCCGGGCGGCCCATGAAGAACCGCTCGCGAGCCTGCGTCGTGATGTACGCCGGGTCGTTCCAGTTGGCGGCCTCGGCGGCGAGCTTGGCGATCTCCGCCTCCTGCACCGCCTGGGCCGCTTCCATCCGCTCGATGTCGGCCTGCTGGTCGAGGTAGACCCGGACCGGGTACGTGTAGGCCAGCGCGAGCGCGATCAGGACCGCGAACAGCACGGTGGCCCGACCGGTGAAGCGACGTGGGTGGGGTGCGGCGAGCCGCTTGACCGCACCACCGGCGGCAGTACGCCGAGCGGCGGCAGGACGATTCGCGGAGCGAACGCCCTCGGCGCCCCGGGCCGCGCCCGGCGCCCGACCGGCGGCACCACGCGGCTCGGCGCGTACGCCGGCCTCGCGGACCGATCCCCGGGTGACCCGGCCACCACCCGGCCGGCCGGACTGACCCGGCCGGCGGGCAGGACGCTGACCACCCGGTGTGCGGCGCTGCTGCATCGTCACACCCCTCCCCCGAGGCTTCAGGCCGAACGGTAGCGCGGGAACGCGCCAGCGCCGGCGTAGCGCGCCGCGTCGGCCAGCTCCTCCTCGATCCGGAGCAGCTGGTTGTACTTCGCGACGCGGTCCGAACGGGCCGGTGCGCCGGTCTTGATCTGGCCGCAGCCGGTGGCCACCGCCAGGTCGGCGATGGTGGTGTCCTCGGTCTCGCCGGAACGGTGGCTCATCATGCACTTGAAGCCGGCCCGGTGGGCCAGGTCCACCGCGTCCAGGGTCTCCGTCAGCGAACCGATCTGGTTGACCTTGACCAGGACCGCGTTGGCCGACTTCTCGGCGATGCCGCGGGCGATGCGCTGCGGGTTGGTCACGAACAGGTCGTCACCGACGATCTGCACCCGGTCGCCGATCGAGGCGGTCAGCGTCTGCCAGCCGCTCCAGTCGTCCTCCGCCAGCGGGTCCTCGATCGACACGATCGGGTAGTCACCGGCCAGCTTGGTGTAGTAGTTGCTCATCTCCTCGGCGGACTTCGCGGCACCCTCGAAGGTGTAGGTGCCGTTGTCGAAGAACTCGGTGGCCGCCACGTCGAGCGCGAACACGATGTCGGTGCCCAGCCGGTAACCGGCCTTCTCGACCGCCTCGGCGATCAGGTCCAGGGCCGCCGCGTTGGTCGGCAGGTTCGGCGCGAAGCCACCCTCGTCGCCGAGCCCGGTCGACAGGCCCTTCTTCTTCAGCACCGACTTCAGCGCGTGGTAGACCTCCGCGCCCGAGCGCAGCGCCTCACGGAAGGTGGGCGCGCCGATCGGTGCGACCATGAATTCCTGGATGTCGACGTTCGAGTCGGCGTGCGCGCCACCGTTGAGGATGTTCATCATCGGCACCGGCAGGAGGTGCGCGTTCGGGCCGCCCAGGTAACGGAAGAGGCTCAGCTCGGCGCTGCCGGCGGCGGCCTTCGCCACGGCCAGGGAGACCCCGAGGATGGCGTTCGCGCCCAGCTCCGACTTGCTGTCGGTGCCGTCGATGTCGAGCATCTTCTGGTCGATCAGCCGCTGCTCGCTGGCCTCGTACCCGATGATCTGGTCGACGATCTTGTCTTCGACGTTGGAGACCGCCTTCTCCACGCCCTTGCCCTGGTAACGGTCGGCGTCACCGTCGCGCAGCTCGATCGCCTCGAAGGCGCCGGTGGAGGCACCGGACGGCACGGCGGCACGGGCGACCGTGCCGTCGTCCAGACCGACCTCGACCTCGACCGTCGGGTTGCCCCGCGAGTCGAGAATCTCCCGGGCGACGATTCCCTCGATGGTTGCCACTAAGTCGCTCCTCGTTGTTGTGATCCGGTCCGTGGGTGGGCCGCGACGGTGCGGCTGAGGCAGGTGTTGAACGCAGCGTATCGGGCCGCGCGAACGGGCACGGCGTCGCCCGCGCACCCGAGTCGCCCCGCAGTGACGGACATTCCCGGATTTCCGGGCGTCAACCGGCAACGGGTTTGCGCTGCGCGGACCAAATCCACCAGGCTGTTCGCCATGCCCGCCGCCTCGACCACCCTCCGCATGCTCGCCGTGTCGGTCATCGCGTCGCTCACGGTCACCGGCTGTCAGACATTTGAGGACGCCGGAGTCGCCATGGGTCGCTCGGAACTCGTCAACGACCTCGCCGCCCGACTCGACCGGGCGCTGGAGCTGACCTACTCGGCCGACTACCAGCTCCCAGGCGGCCAGAGCGCCGCGATCGTGCAGGCCCAGGACCCGGCCCGGTCCGCGTACACCTACCCGGGTGGGCGGCTCACCGTCACCCCGGAGGCCATCACCCGGTGTACGACGACCGGCGCCCGCCCGCAGTGCACGCTGGTCGCCCCGCCCGCCCCGGGCAGCAAGCCCACCGTGACGCTCTTCGGCGAGGCCAACCGGCAGGGCCTCGCCACCCCACCGGTGGTGGTCGGGCTGCTGACCGCCGCCGCGCTCGACCCGCAGGCGGTCATCAAGCAGAGCGACACCACCGTCGCCGGGCACCACGCCGCCTGCGTCGAGGTGCAGGGCTCGTCGTCCGGCGACTTCACTGCCTGCGTGACCACCGAGGGCGTGCTCGGCAGCTTCACCGGGCCGGTCGACGGCAAGCCGATGGACTTGGCACTGAGCCGCTACTCCGAGACGGTCGACACGGGGGCGTTCGACCCACCCGCCGGCGCCGGAGTCGTGGACCGTCGCCCCGGCGGCTCGTGACCGACCCGGCACCCGACACCGCTGAACCGCGCGCGGCACGGCGGCGCTGAAGCGGCGCGCGGCACGGCGGCGCTGAGCGGCGCGCGGCACGGCGGCGCTGAGCGGCGCGCGGCACGGCAGCGCCCAAGATCAACGCAAGTTCGGGGATGTTGCTGCTTCCGGCGCGGTGGAAACAGCAACATCGGCGACGTTGTGCGGATCTTGCGCGGGGACGCGGACCTTGCGCGGGGGTGTGGACCTTGCGCGGGGGTGTGGATCCTGCGCGGGGAGCGGCGGTCGGGCGTCCTCAGAGACCGAGCAGAGTGCGCAGGTGGCGCGGGGGCGGGCAGTCGTGGGCGAGCATCGCGTCGTGCCAGTCGCGGATCGACACCCCGTCCGGGCGTGCCGCGGCGATCTCGGCGACCTCGGTGTAGCCGACGAAGTAGGTGGAGAGCTGCGTGGAGGTGAGCTGCGCCCGGCGCCACTTGCCGGCCGCCTCTCCCTCCTCCTGAAAGCCACGCTCGGTCATCAACGCCATCGCCTCGGCCTCGGACAGGTCCTCGGCGTGCACCAACTGGTCGAGCAGCGCGTTGATGGTCATCCGCAGCTGCATCTTGAGCTGCTGCAACCGCACCGGCAGGCCGCCGAAGCCGAGCCCGGCCATCAGCTCCTCCGCGTACACCGCCCAGCCCTCGATGAACGGGCCGGACTCGGCCAGTGCCCGGACCCGGGTGCCACCGACGTAGCGGCGAGCGTGGGCGAGCTGGAGGAAGTGCCCCGGCATCGCCTCGTGCACCGTCAGATTGCGGATCATGTGGTCGTTGTACTCGCGGTAGAAAGACTCGACCTTGTGCGCCGGCCAGTCCGTGGGGGTGGGCGCGATGCAGTAGAAGGTGGGCACGTTCGCGGTCTCCAGCGGACCGGGCGAGTCGCAGTACGCCACCGCCACACCACGGGCGAACTCCGGCATCTCCTGGATCACGCACTTGTCGTCGACCAGGGTGATCAGGTCGTGCGCGCGGACGAAGTCGGTGGCCTCGTCCAGGGTCACCCCGGCCAGCTCGACGATGGTGCCGTCGTTCGGGTGCTCGGCGGCGAGTAGGTCCAGCGCCTGGCGTACCGCCGCGTCGTCGGCCCGACCACCGACCAGCTCGACGGCCGCCTCGCGGATCTCGGCGGTGATCCGGTCCAGGTTGGCCCAGGCGCGGCGCTGGATCTCGGCGGCGCCCAGCTCGGTGTCCAGGGTGTGCCAGAGGCGGGCCTCCCAGCGGCGTCGGCCCAGTCGCGGGTCACGGCCGGGGCTGGCGTCGGCGGCCAGGCCGACCCGCAGCCAGGCGACGAACTCCTCCAGCGCGGCGATCGCCGCGGTCGCCGCGGGCTCGACCCGGTCGAATTGGCTCGGCGCCTGGGCGAGCAGCGCCGGCAGCTCGTCGCGGATCAGCGCGGCCGTGCCGGTGAACTGCCCGACCGCCGTCTCCGCGTGGATCCGCGGCATGTCCCGCAGCGTCGCGCGGGCGGTGGCGAGAGCATCCGGTACGGCGGCGAGCCGGCCGGCGAGGCTGGTCAGCCGGACGTCCGCGGGAGCGAACGGGCGGGCGAGGAGGGCGTGCAGCAGCGGGCCGGGATTGTGCCGCAGCGGGTCCCATTCGTGGGCCCGCATCTCGGTCGACTCGAACAGCCCCCGGTCCACCAGTGAGCTGAGCAGCGCGTGGTCGACCTGCTCCTCGAGGTCCAGAGCATATGGATCGATGTCGGAGAGCGCGTCGGCGGCCTCCTTGAGCATTGCCCGGTCGGCGGCGACCGCGCCGGCCGAGAGGTCCGGCAGTCGGTCGTCGTAACGGTGGTCCCCCACGGAGGTGGCGAGCCCGGGCCGGCTCTCCAACACCGCCTCGACGATCCGCTCAGCCAGTGGCACGAAGGACTCCATGCCCCGACCCTAGACGGCACCCCTGACCCCGATCAGCCGCACCAACCCCTGGCACACCCTGTTGAGCCGATGGCCACCGGAACGGGGCTGAATGGTTTGACGGTTGTCGATAGCCTCATCAACTGGCGGCGTCAGGAGGTCCTATCGTGGAAGACGAAGGCGTGCGGGTTCCGCGCACGGACGGGCGGCTGGGTGGCCAGGGCCTCGGCACGGAGGAGTTCGACCGGCTCCTCCAGCAGGCACGGGACACGCTGGCGTCGACCCGCCGGGCCACGACAGCCACCGACGTCAGCGGGCTGGGCGCCGCTGAGGCGGTGGGCGAGGCCCTGAACGGTCTGGTGCGGGCGGTCGCAAACGCGGACGGCACCCTGTCGGACCTCACCCTGGACCCCAGGGTGCTGCGCGTGTCGCTGACCGATGTCGCCGACGGCGTACGGCAGGCGGTCAACGTGGCGCTGGCCGAAGCACGGGCCGCCGCGCAGCCGACGCTTCCGGACGACGTACCCCAGGTCGACCTCGACGCACTCGGGGAACGGATCGAGCGGATTCAGTCCGAGAGCCTTCGGCAGATGGCGACGTTCTCTCAGACGATCAACGAGACCCTCCAGCAAATGCGGCGCAGGTGAAGCCGCTGAACGTGGACCCGGAGCTGCTGCGGCAGACCGGTGGTGCACTCGACTCGGCTGCGGAGCGGGTGGACGCGCTGGTCCAGCAGGTGAGCGGCCAACTCGCGACGGCCGGGGAGGTATGGGGCGGCGACGACCTGGGCTTCCTCATCGGTGAGTGTTTCGGCGGTGCCTTCGAATTGGCCGCCGACTGCCTGGAGGCCAACACCGACGCCCTGTGGGAGTACGCCGACAGGTTGCGCGGGATGGCCGAGGCGTACGTGCGGGTGGAAGAGACGAACACTCAGCTCATGCTGGACATGGGGCGAGCCCTCGACAGCGACGCCCGGCAGGGGTGAACGATGGGTCTGCAACTTCCCGAAGAGCTCGTGTCAGTGCTCGGCTGGCTGGGTTTTTCCTGGCCGGAGGCCGACGAGGAGCGGATGTTCGAGTTCGGCCAGACCTGGTTGCGGTTGGCCGACGAGGTCGCCGTCCCGGTCACCACCTCGTCGAACGCCGCCACCAGCCTGTGGCAGAGCAACGCGGGTGAGGCAATCGACGCCTTTCAAGCCGCCTGGACCGCCCAGAGGTCACCGGCCGTCAACCTGGAGAATGCCGGGCAGGGCGCACGGATCCTGGGCGTGGCGATGATCGTCTGCGCCGGAATCGTGTTGGCGCTGAAAATCAGCGTGATCGTGCAGTTGGCACTACTCGCCGTCCAGGTCGCCCAGGCGATCGCCACCGCGGTGGCCACGGCGGGCGCCTCCCTGCTCGAGATACCGATCTTCAAGATGATCAGCGAGCTGATCATCGACCAGCTCGTCGGAATGGCCCTGGACATGATCCTCAATGGCTAGAGGCGGCCGGGGTGGTCGGGACCGGGGTGGCAACAACGCCGATCGCGGTCGCGATGGCCGGGACGGGCGCGATGGCCGCAGTGGTCGCGATGGCCGCGATGGTCGCGATGGTCGCGATGGCCGTGGCAGTCGCGGTGGCCGAGGCATGGCCTCGCCGGCCAATGAGTACTTCGACTTCCCGCCAGATGGTCCCGGAGGTCCAGCAGGTCCAGCAGGTCCCGGGGGTCCCACAGGTCCCGGGGGTCCTGCCGATCCCGGGCCGCCGGCGCAGGGTGGCGGCATGACGCCGGCCGAGAGGGACGCCCGGGCCCGGCAGCTCGCCGCGGAGAACGCGGACCGCCGTCAGCGCGAGGGACGTGAGGAGGGTGTCTCCGAGTCCGTGGTAACCCCTGATGGCCGCGAATACACGGCCAGTAGCTCGGACACCTCCTACCCTGTGCACGAACCGGGGGTGAAGGCGGTGATCGACCGGGCGGACCCTCGCGCCGACTGGCACGGGCACTGCGCCCTGCCCCGCGCCATTGAGGACGGGATGGTCCGGGACGGACTTGACCTGGAGGACTTCCGGGGAGCGTCGGTCGGCTCGTCCCAGATCGGTCCGCCAGGCAGCCGAACCCACGGGCGGTACGTCCCGCCGTGTGATAGTTGTGAGCCGCTGTTCGACGAGCTGGACCTGAGAAGGGCGATGTGATGGCCGAGGCACACGACTGGGCGTCGGAAGTCGTCGCGCACCTGACCACGGCCGGTTGGCAGCCCGAGCGGCAGGTCGACCTGCACGACTGGGCTCAGGAGCTGGCCGATGGCAGCGGCTTCCACCTGCATGCCGCGGCAGCCCGCTTCCTGAGCGAGTTCGGCGGGCTCAACGTTCCCCGCATCCGTGGCCTCGGGCACGAAGTCGCCTCGGTCACCTTCGAGCTGGATCCCCGCAACGGTGAGGGCCGCCGGGACTGGTTCCGCAGTCTCGGCTGCCCGGCTCGTGGCGAGCTCTACCCGATCGGTGACGCCGGTGGCGGGCACGCGATCCTCGCGATCGACGAGGACTCCACCGTGTTCATGCTCTTCGGCAACGAGTGCCGGCGGATCGGCACCGGTGCCGAGGCCATCGCCAACCTGGTCACCGGTCGACGCCCCTGAGCCACCTACTGCCGGCTCAGTGGTCAGGGAGACACTGCGGTCAGTCGGTCTCGGCGGCGCGGATGGCCTCGGCGTAGGCGAGGGTGGCGCGGCGGAGGGCCGCTTCCGGGTCGATGCCCGCCTCGCGGGCGGCCGCGACCGTTGCCAGGAGGCTGGCGCCCAATCGCGCCTCCGGGTCCACCTGGGTGTCGGCCAGTGGTGGCGGAACCGCTCGGCCGGCACGGGCGGCACGGCCCAGGATCTGCGCGGCCAGCGCCAGTGCGGGCTGGCTCAGCGCCACGCCGTCCAGCACCGAGCTCCGCGCCTTCTCGGCGCGTTTGATCCGCTCCCAGTTCTCGGTGATCTCCTCCAGCGTGCCCGCCTCCGCACCGGCGAAGACGTGCGGATTACGCCGGATCATCTTGTCGACCAGGCCACCCGCCACGTCGTCGATGGTCCAGCGTTCGTCCTCGGGCAACTCCTCGGCGAGCCGCGCATGCAGGACCACCTGCAACAACACGTCGCCCAACTCCTCGCGCAGCGCGTCGGTGTCGTCGGCGCTGATCGCGTCGTACGCCTCGTAGCTCTCCTCCAGCAGGTAACCGGCGAGGCTACGGTGCGTCTGCGCCCGCTTCCACGGGTCGCCGCCCGGCGAGGCCAGCCGGTCCAGCACGGCCACCGCGTCGAGCAGCCGGGCGCCCGGTGGGTCCCACGAGCCGTACATCAGCTCCATCTCGGCCAACCCTGGCTGCCGGGCCAACCGCAGGCCCAACTCCCGGGCCAGCGCCTCGTCGCCTGCGGGGCCGGCCAGCCACACGGCCGTGCCATGCGTCGCCACCGCATCCAGCAACGGCTGCGTCGCTGGCCCGTCCACGACTGTCACCTCGGCGCCCGCCTGCCGCACGGCCGTGGCCAACTCGCTCTCCGCGCCGGTCAACACCGGGTGCTGGCGTACGACGTCCCAGGCTGCGGAGGTCAGCAGGCCCGCCGGCAGCCGGGGCGAGGTGACCAGGAGGACGATCCGTGCCGTCATCCTCAGCTGGCCGTGCCCTCGGTGCCCGGGCCAGCGTCGGGGTCGGTGCCTGGTCCGGCGTCCGGGCCGGCGTCCGGGCCACCGGTCGACGGCGCCGGATCCGGAGTGGAGATGTCAGTGACCGTGCTGTCCTGGTCGAGGTAGGGCAGGTTGTACCTGCCGAAGCCGCTGTTCGGCACCTGGAGCAGGGCCGGAATTTCCAGCGTGGAGTAACGAGGGTTGACGGAGACGTCCTCCCGCTTCACCTCCTCCTGGAAGGCCGCGCTGAGGGCCACCACCGCCGAAACCTGCTGGGCAATGGCCGGATCGGCGAACGCCTCACGCTGCTGCTCGACCGTCCAGCCGGGAGGGGCAACCTTGCCTTCCACCAGCTTGTCGTAGACGGTGGCGCGCATGTCGTCAGTCAGCTCGGCCGGCGGCAGGCCCGCCTGGAGGGAAAGGAAGAGGTCGTACCAGTCGGCGGCGAGCTTCGCGTATTCGGTGCCAGGGGCCCCGAAGCTCTCACCCAACTCCTCGGCTTTGAGCTGGTCCTGCACCGGGATCTTCTTCTCCGCGATGATCCGCTTGGCCAGGTCGATCCCGACGAGCAGGTTGAGCATGTCCTGCGGGGTCGCGCCGATCTGGAGAGTCTCCGGCGAAGGAGACGCGGACGGCCCGTTCTGCTGCTGGAACGCCGTCCGGACGGTCGTCT
The DNA here is from genome assembly GCF_016907275.1 of Micromonospora luteifusca. NCBI lineage: Bacteria > Bacillati > Actinomycetota > Actinomycetes > Micromonosporales > Micromonosporaceae > Micromonospora > Micromonospora luteifusca. The sequence continues at coordinate 4,085,770 of NZ_JAFBBP010000001.1, read as the reverse complement.
CGTACTTTGCCTGCGCCTCGGCGTGAATCGCATCGACCCGATCCACCGAATAGGCGGTGTCACCGACGTACGCGGCGACGCCCGGTGCGGACTTGCCGCAGGCAGCGAGGGAAAGGACACCCAGGGCCGCGACGCTGGCGGCGGCGATCACACGGCGAGCACGCATGCCAGTCACTCTCTCATGCCCTCTCCCATGCTGTGACGGCCCCCACCTCACCCCGGGGCGCACCTCACCCCGCCGCGACGGCGAGCTGGGCGGGTGCACCCAGCACATCGGAGAGCAGTTGCGCGCACCACTGGAGCAGCGCCTGGTCACGCAGCGGCTCGCCACCGACCCGCCGGGTGGTCGGCCGGGGCACGCTGACCTGGTCGGTGGCCAGCTTGTAGACGGCGTCCGGGTGGTAGCGCTTGAGCCGCAGCTGCTTCGAGTCCGGTAGGGGCAGCGGGCCGAACCGTACGTGCTTGCCCTGCATGGACACGTCGGTCAGGCCGTACCGGCGAGCCAACAGGCGGAACCGGGCCACTTCCACCAGGTTCTGCACCGGGGCCGGTGGCTCGCCGTACCGGTCGGTCATCTCAGCGACCACCTCGCGCAGCCGCTCCTCGTCGCGTGCCTCGGCGAGCTTGCGGTACATCTCCAGGCGCAGCCGCTCCACGCTCACGTAGTCGTGCGGCAGGTGCGCGTCGACCGGAAGGTCGATCTTGACGTCGGGCTCGTCCTCCGACCGCTCACCCTTGAACGCGGAGACCGCCTCGCCGACCATCCGCACGTACAGGTCGAAGCCGACGCCCTCGATGTGCCCGGACTGCTCGCCGCCGAGCAGGTTGCCGGCGCCCCGGATCTCCAGGTCCTTCATCGCCACGTACATGCCGGCGCCCAACTCGGTGTGCTGGGCGATGGTCGCCAACCGCTCGTGGGCGTGCTCGGTGAGCGGCTTCTCCGGCGGGTAGAGGAAGTAGGCGTACGCCCGCTCCCGGCCCCGGCCGACCCGACCACGGATCTGGTGCAACTGGGCCAGGCCGAGCAGGTCAGCCCGTTCCACGATCAGCGTGTTGGCGTTCGGGATGTCGATGCCCGACTCGACGATCGTGGTGCAGACCAGGACGTCGAACTCCTTCTCCCAGAAGCCGACCATGACCTTCTCCAGGGCGTCCTCGCTCATCTGGCCGTGCGCCACCGCGACCCGGGCCTCGGGCACCAGCTCCCGCAGTCGCCGCGCCGCCCGGTCGATCGACTCGACCCGGTTGTGCAGGTAGAAGACCTGCCCGTCGCGGAGCAACTCGCGGTGGATGGAGGCGGCCACCTGCCGGTCGTCCTGCGCGCCCACGAAGGTGAGCACCGGGTGCCGCTCCTCCGGCGGGGTGGCGATGGTGGACATCTCCCGGATGCCGGTGATCGCCATCTCCAGGGTGCGCGGGATCGGGGTGGCCGACATGCTCAGCACGTCGACCGACGCGCGCAGCGTCTTCAGGTGCTCCTTGTGCTCGACGCCGAAGCGCTGCTCCTCATCGACGACCACCAGCCCCAACTGCTTGAAGCGGGTGGCGGTCTGCAACAGCCGGTGGGTGCCGATGACGATGTCGACGGTGCCGTCGGCGACCATCTCCAGCGTCCGTTCGGTCTCCTTCGGCGTCTGGAACCGGGACAGCTGTCGGATCTCCACCGGGAACTGGCTCATCCGCTCGGCGAACGTGTTGTAGTGCTGCTGCACCAGCAGGGTCGTCGGCACCAGCACCGCCACCTGCTTGCCGTCCTGCACCGCCTTGAACGCCGCCCGGACGGCGATCTCGGTTTTGCCGTAGCCGACGTCGCCACAGATCAGCCGGTCCATCGGGACGGTCTGTTCCATGTCCCGCTTGACCTCGTCGATCGCGGCGAGCTGGTCCGGCGTCTCCTGCCAGGGGAAGGCGTCCTCCAACTCCCGCTGCCAGGGGGTGTCCGGGCCGAACGAGTGGCCCTTGGACGCCTTGCGGGCGGCGTAGAGCTGGATCAGCTGCGCGGCGATCTCCCGAACCGCCTTACGGGCCCGGGCCTTGGACTTCTGCCAGTCCGAGCCGCCCATCTTGTGCAGGGTCGGCTGCTCGCCGCCCACGTAGCGGGAGAGCTGGTCGAGCTGGTCGGTGGGGACGAAGAGGCGGTCGCCGGGCTGGCCGCGCTTGCTGGCCGCGTATTCGATGACCAGGTATTCGCGGCTGGCGCCGTTGACCGTGCGCTGCACCAGCTCGACGTAACGGCCGATGCCGTGCTGCTCGTGCACCACGAAGTCGCCGGCCTTCAGCTCCAGCGGATCGATGGTGTTGCGCCGCCGGCTCGGCAGTTTGCGCATGTCCCGGGTCGAGGTGCCCCGACCACCCGTCACATCGTTGCCGGTGAGCAGCACGAAACGGGACGCTTCGTCGACGAATCCGCTGCTCAGCGCCCCACAGGTGACCACCAGCTCGCCGGGAACGGGCGCGGTCGGCACCTCCTCGGTCAACCGCGCGCCCAGGCCGGCGTCACGCAGCACCTCGACCGCCCGCTGGGCGGGGCCGTGCCCCTCGAAGACCAGCGCGATCGACCAGCCCTCGCTGGCCCAGCGCTTGAGGTCGTCGACCACCCGCGTGGTCTCGCCGTGGTAGAGCGGGGCCGGCTGGGCGGACAGGGTCACCGCGATGGCGTCGTCCGGGGTGACGGCGGCCTGCTCCGGCGCGTCCTCCCAGGGCTGCCGCGTCTCGGCGGTCTCCGCCTCCACCAGACCGAACGGGGACAGCGTCCACCACGGCTGGCCGAGCTTGCCCGCGGTGGCGCGGACCTCCCCGAGGGTCCGGAAGGCGGCGGCGCCGACGTCCACCGGGGCCTGGCCGCCGACCGCGGCGGCGGCCCAACTGGCCTGCAGAAACTCCTCCGAGGTACGCACCAGGTCGTGCGCCCTGGTGCGGATCCGCTCCGGGTCGCACAGCAGCACGTGGGTGCCGGCCGGCATGGCGTCCAGCAGCAGCTCCAGCGAGTCGGGGCCGACCAGCACCGGAGCGAGGGACTCCATCCCCTCCACCGGGATGCCCTCGGCCAGCTTGTCGAGGATCTCGGCCAGCTCGGGGTGCTGCTCGGCGAGTGCGGCGGCCCGATCGCGGACCGCCGGGGTGAGCAGCAACTCCCGGCAGGGCGGCGCCCACAGCAGCGGAACCTGCTCGATGGTCCGCTGGTCGGCGACGGCGAAGGTGCGGATCTCCTCCACCTCGTCGCCCCAGAACTCGACTCGGGACGGGTGCTCGTCGGTGGGCGGGAAGACGTCCAGGATGCCGCCGCGCACCGCGAACTCGCCGCGCTTGGTGACCAGGTCGACCCGGGCGTACGCCATGTCGATCAGACGGCGGGCGACCTCCTCCAGGTCTGCCTCCTCGCCGGCGGCCAGCTGCACCGGCTCCAGGTCGCCGAGGCCCTTGAGCTGCGGTTGCAGCAGCGAGCGAACCGGGGCCACGACCACCCGAAGTGGCCCGGTGCCGCCGTGCGCGTCGGTCGCCTCCGGGTGCGCCAGCCGGCGCAGCACCGCCAGCCGACGACCCACCGTGTCCGAGCGTGGGGAGAGCCGCTCGTGGGGCAGCGTCTCCCAGGAGGGGAAGACCACGATCTGCTCGGCCGGCAACAGCCCAGCCAGCGCGGCGGCGAGATCGTCGGCCTCGCGGGTGGTGGCGGTCACCGCCAGCACCGGTCGCCCGGCCCCACCACCGGCGCCGTCAGGATCGGCCGCGACGGCGGCCACCGCAAACGGGCGCAGCGCCGCCGGGGCGGTGATGTCGAGGCCGTCGACCTGGGCGGCACCGGAGCGCGCCAGGTCACGCGCCCGGGTCAGCCCGGGGTCGGCCAGGGCGGCGGAGAACAGACCGGTGAGCATGCGAGATCACTTCCCACGGATGGCACGACGATCACCCCGCGTCCAGGACGGACGGGGGGTGCACCCGGCAAGCCTATCTCCGTCGACCGACCATCTCCGGTTTCCCGCCACCTGCAGCGTCAGCGGGTTCGCAGACGTCGGGCTGACTCGCCCCGCACGGGGCCCGCTGGCCGCTCCAAGATCATGCTTCATCCAGGAAATAGCGGTCTACGCGGATCTTGACCGGCCGCTGGCGGCGTGGTCGGGTTTCGGGATGGGTGAGCAGTGGCGGGCACAGTTCGACGCGGAGGTGATCTTCGCCAACGGCGGCGGGCTACGCACCGAGGGGTTCCGGCTGGACATCCCCGGTCCGGAGATCACCGACGACGACCTGGCGGCGTTGTTCGTCCGGCACCTCGGGCTGCTGTTGGTCGCCGAGGTTCGGATCAGCGCGAAAACGATCATCGAAGAGCCGCACAAGGGCGGCCGGGGTGTCGCCGTCGATCGGCCGGCGCCCGCGCACCGGCTGGTCGAGCTGAGTCATGTGATCAGCGACGGGATGACCACCCTGCCCGGTTGGCCGGCGCCGAAGATCACCGACTGGCTGACCTTCGCGGCATCCCGCGAGCGGTACGCCCCGGGCACCGAGTTTCACGTGGCGCGGATCGACATGATCGCCAACACCGGCACGTACCTGGACACTCCCGCGCATCGCTGGGCCGGTGGCGACGACCTGGCCGGGGTGTCGCTGGACCGGCTCGCTGACCTACCCGGGGTGGTGGTCCGGGTGCCGGCCGGCACCCGGACCGTGGACCGGCTGATGCTGGCGCCCTACGAGGTGGCCGGGCGGGCAGTGCTGCTGCACACCGGGTGGGATGCGCACTTCGGCACCGAGCGGTACGGCTCGCCGGAGGCGCCGTACCTGACCGGGGACGCCGCCCAGGCTTTGGCCGACGCCGGCGCGGCCCTGGTCGGCATCGACTCGATCAACATCGACGACATGAGCCCGGCGGCCGGAGGCGGACGCCCGGCGCACAGCACGCTGCTCGCCGCCGGTATCCCGATCGTGGAGCACCTGACCGGCCTGGACGCGCTGCCGCCGAGCGGGTTCCGGTTCACCGCGGCCCCACCGATGGTGACCGGCATGGGCACCTTCCCGGTTCGCGCCTTCGCCGTCGTGAACCGCTGAAACCGCCGACGCTGACGCGTCAGCGTCGTCAACCGCTGAAACCGCCGACGCTGACGCGTCAGGTGCCGGACTGGAGGTAGCGCAGGACCGCGAGGACCCGGCGGTGATCGGTCTCCGTGGGGGGCAGGTCGAGCTTGCCGAAGATGCTGGTGATGTGTTTCTCCACGGCCCCCACGCTGAGGAACAGCACCGAGGCGATCGCCGCGTTCGACCGGCCCTCGGCCATCAGGGCCAGCACGTTCCGTTCCCGTTCGGAGATGCCGGCCAGCTCCGCGACGCCCTGGGCCGCGCCGAACAGTTGCGTCACCACCTCCGGGTCGAGCACGGTCGCGCCACTGGCGACCCGGGTGAGCGCGTCGACGAACTCGCCGACCTCGGCCACCCGGTCCTTCAGCAGGTACCCGACGCCTCCGGCACCCCCGGCGAGCAGCTGCGCCGCGTACCGGGTCTCCACGTACTGCGAGAAGAGCAGCACGGGCGTACCGGGATGGGCGGCGCGTACGGCGAGTGCGGCCCGCAGCCCTTCGTCGGTGTACGTGGGTGGCATCCGAATGTCGATCACGGCCACGTCGGGGCGGTGTTCGTCGACGGCGATCCGGAGCGCCTCCGGGTCGGCCACCGCGGCGAGTACCCGGTGCCCCCGGTCGACGAGCAGATAGCTGAGCCCGTCGCGCAGAATTCCGGAGTCCTCGGCGATGACCACTCGCAGCCCGCTCACGGCCGTACCGGGAATTCCAGGGTGACCAGCGTCGGCCCGCCGGGTGGGCTGTCGATCCGCATCGTGCCGTCCACGGTACGGGTCCGGTCGTGCAGCCCGACCAACCCGCCGCCGGGCAACCCGCGGGCCGCCGACCCGATCCTGGCTCCTCCGCCACCGTCGTCCCCGACCTGCACCCGCAGCAGACCGTCGTGTTGGCGCAGGTCGACGGTCGCCCGCCGGGCCGTGGCGTGTTTGGCGACATTGGTGAGCAGCTCGGCGACGCAGTAGTAGACGATCGTCTCGACGGCCGGTGACGGTCGGTCGCTCACCTCGACCCGTAGCTCGACGGGCACGGTGCCCCGCGCCACCAGGGTGCTCAACGCGGCCTCCAGACCGCTGTCGAGCATTGGCGGGTGGATGCCCCGGGCCAGGTCACGAAGGTCGGTGATCGCGGTCTTCGCGTCCCGGTGTGCGGTCTCCACGAGCGCCCTGGCCTCGGGCGCGGCGCCTTCGGAGAGCTTCTCCTTGGCCAACCCGAGCTTCATGGCCAGGGCGACCAGTTGCGCCTGCGTGCCGTCGTGCAGGTCACGCTCGATCCGGCGCAGCAGCGCGGCGGCGTCGTCGACGGCCAGGGCACGGGCCTCCTCAAGGTTGTCGACCCGCTCGTCGAGGCTGGTCGGGCCGAGCAGGCCACGGATCAGCAGCTCGTCCAGGAGCAGGACCAGGCGCAGCAGCGAGGGGCCGGCGAGAAGCATCCCGGCACCGATCCCGGCCAGCAGGAACGATCGGGGCCAGGTGTCGAAGAAGAAGTCGCCGAGTTGCAGGGCGGCGCGGTGCGGCCGACCCAGGCTGTCGGTGTTGACCGGCTGGATGAACTTCCACCAGAGGGGATGGCTGAGCAGAAACACCGGGTAACAGAGGAAGACCGCGATCACCGCCGTCGCGAGCAGGGTCACCGGCAGCTTGACGACCAGATAGGCCAGTGCCCGCCAACCCGTGGCATCGCCGAGGCCGGTCCGGACGTACCCCACCGGCCCGGGCCGTCGCCGGACCGGGCGTGGGTCGTCGACCCGCAGGCCGAGCGTCGCGCGGGCCAGCGCGCGGTGCAGCCGGCCCCAGCCGCGGGCGCCGAGGACGCCGGAGGACATCAGTGGAAGGCCGAGCAGCGTCAGCGAGGTCAGGCCGCCGACCACGACCGTGAGACCGGCGTACGCGAAACCGGCGACCGCCAGAGGCAGGCCGACCAGCGCGTACCCAACCTGGTTGCGGAGGTGCCGGAGTTGCGTCATCTGATCCTCCCGACCAGCCGAACGACATGCCGGCTCAGCATGCCCGGCCACGGGCCTGCGGTGCAGCCGGGCAACCCGCCGTGATCCGTCGGGTTAACCCCACCCGACCGGCGGGAGATCCGCATTCACCTGCGGTCCGCACTTCGGCAGGGTCGACGGGGACATTCGTTTCGTCGATTGGAGCAGGTCATGTCGCGTCCGCTATGGACCGTGGTGGTGTCGGTCGGTTCGTTGGTCGCCACACTCGCCGTTGCGCCCCCACCGGCCGGTGCCGACCGTCCGGGGGCGCAACGCCGGGCACTGGCTGTCGCGCTCGACCAGTTGGTCGCGGACGGCTTCCCCGGTGCGGTGGCATACGGCCGCGTGGACGGCCGACGGTGGCAGGTGGCGGCGGGGGTGGCCGACCGGGTCACCGGGGCGCGGGCCCGGCCGGACGACCGGTTCCGGATCGCCAGCAACACCAAGGCGTTCGTGTCGACCGTGCTGCTGCAACTGGTGGGTGAGGGTCGACTCACCCTCGACGACCCGGTCGAGCGGTGGCTGCCCGGGGTCGTCCGAGGTAACGGCAACGACGGCTCGACGATCACCGTCCGGCAGTTGCTCAACCACACCAGCGGCATCTGGGACCCGACCGGCGAGCGGAGCTTCTGGGCCCCGTACCTCGACGACCACGACTGGGACCGGGTCATCACGCCCCGCACGGTGATCGCCCTGGCGGTGGCGCACCGGCCGGACTTCGCACCCGGCGCCTCGTGGGGCTATTCGAACACCAACTACCTGTTGGCGGGCCTGATCATCGAGGCGGTCACGGGCCGGGACGCGGGAAGCGAGGTACGGCGGCGGATCGTCGGCCCGCTCGGCCTGACTCAGACCTCGTTCCCGGTCACCGATCCGAAGATCCACGGCCGGCACCTGCACGGCTACGACCTGACGGGCCGCGATGTGACCACGTTCAGCCCGTCGTACGACTGGACCGCCGGGGCGATGATCTCGACGGCGGCGGACCTGGCACGGTTCCACCGGGCGCTGTTCGGCGGGCAGCTGCTCGCGCCAGCGCAGCAGCGTGAGTTGGAGACCCTGGTGGCGACGGACGGCGGGCCGGACGGGTACGGCCTGGGCGTGCAACGGATGACGGTCCCCTGCGCCGCGGGTCCGACCCAGGTGTGGACGACCGACGGCGGCGGGCCCGGCTTCACCAGCATCGCGGTGACCAGCCTGGACAACTCCCGACAGCTTGTCCTCGCCGGCAACGTCTACGACATCGACCGGGACGTTCGGGGCCTGCCGCCGGTGCCGGCGAGCGCGGGTTCCCTGGCCGCGATGCAGTCGGTCCTCTGCACGACAGACTGAACCCGACCGGCGGCGAGATCCCCGCGCCGGCGCGTCAGTAGCGCACCGCGATCCGGCGGTCGACCGCGTCGACCAGGATCTCGCCGCCGTACGGGATGATCAACTGCGGGTCGGTGTGACCGAGGTCGACGTCGAAGACCACCACCGCGTCCGGGTTGTACGGCGTGAGGGCGCGGATGATCGCCTCCCGCTGGGCCGCTCCCCACGCCGACCGCTCCGGTACCGACAGCGGCCGGTCGAAGTTCCACGCCTTCGGCCGGCCGACGACGATCGCCGGGAAGGCGGCGAGCAGCCCCCGCTCCCCCATGTTCCGCACGATCCGGAACACCTCCTGCGCGCTTGGCATCTCCTGGGAGGTCTCGAAGAGCAGCACGGACCCGTCCAACTCGGCGACGGTCGGCACCCGGTCGGTGGCCATCAGCCAGTGCAGGATCTCCAGACAGCCACCCCAGGTACGCCCTCGCACCACCCGTTCCGGCCCCTGCCACCGCCAGCCCTCGCCGGGCAGCATCTCCGGCTCGTACTCCAGCGTCTCGGGCTCGGTCCACGGGTTGGGCCGGTCCCCCCAGGCGGGCGCGGGCGTCAGCTCGTACCAGTCGGAGCCGAACAGGGCGGCGCGCAGCGAGTCGAAGGTCAGCGGGTGTGGCGCGCCCGGCCGGCCGAGGTGCACCAGCACCGAACCGCCGTGGTAGGCGACGATGCCCAGCCGGTACAGGTGGTTGAGCACGTTGGTGTTGTCGGAGTAGCCGAAGTAGGGCTTCGGGTTGGCCCGGAGCACGTCGTCGTCGAGGTGCGGAGTGACCGTGATCAGGTCGTCTCCGCCGACCGTGGCCAGCACGGCGGTGATGCTCGGATCGGCGAACGCGGCGGTCAGGTCACGCGCCCGGTCGCGCGGGTCCGCCCCCATGACCCGGGTGGTCGGGTACTCCACCGGCTCCAGTCCGAACTCCTCCCGCAGCCGGCGCAGCCCCAACTCGTACACGTGGGGGAAGAGGGCGGGCAGGCCGGCGGACGGCGAGACGACCGCGACCCGGTCGCCCGGCTGTGGTTTCGTCGGGTAGTTCAACGACCTCATGATCAAACGCTAACCGCACGGCCAACTGATTTCCGCCCGGTGATTCACAAAACGGACTGCAAGCGGCCCGCTCCGGCCCCGGATCGATCGGGGACGGTGGTTGAGATCACGTCGCCAAACGCCGCCTCGGGGACAGAGGATCATCCGGGGGCCCTCCAGAGCACCGGTCCGCGCAGATACCATCCAGTAAGTCGGACAGCGCTGTCCTTCGTATCCACGTAAGGGAGCGCATCGTGACCGATCAGCACGACCACGACGGCCCGGACGCCGCGCTGCGCGCCGACATCCGCCGACTCGGCACCCTGCTCGGGCAGACCCTCGCCCGCCAGGAGGGTCGCCCGCTGCTCGACCTCGTCGAGGAGATCCGCGCCCAGGTCCGCACCGACGCCCCCGCGGCCGCCCAGCGCCTCGGCGGGCTCGACGTGACCACCGGCACCAAGCTGGCCCGCGCCTTCTCCACCTACTTCCACCTGGCCAACATCACCGAGCAGGTGCACCGTGCGCGCGACCTGCGCCGACGCCGCGCGGTGCAGGGCGGCTGGCTGGACCAGGCCGCCAAGATGATCGCCGAGCGCGGGGTGCCGGCCGAGGAGATCGCCAACGCGGCACGTCGGCTGGCGGTCCGGCCGGTCTTCACCGCGCACCCGACCGAGGCGGCCCGCCGCTCGATCCTGTCCAAGCTGCGGGCCATCGCCGACGAGTTGGACACCGAGACCGCCAACGCGATCCTCTACGGGGCCAGCGACGAGGGCCCGGCCAACCGCCGGCTGGCCGAGCTGCTGGACCTGATGTGGCAGACCGACGAGCTGCGCCTCGACCGGCCGGACCCGACCGACGAGGCCCGCAACGCCATCTACTACCTGCGCGACCTGTACGCCGAGGCCGCCCCGCAGGTGCTCGACGACCTGGCCGACACGCTGCGCACCCTCGGCGTGGAGACGTCACCGACGGCCCGGCCGCTGAGCTTCGGCACCTGGATCGGCGGCGACCGCGACGGCAACCCGTTCGTCACCCCGGCGGTCACCCGCGAGGTGCTGACCATTCAGCACGAGCACGGCATCGCGGCCACCGAGAAGGCGATGGACCACCTGATCAACGAGGTCTCGGTCTCCCGCCGGCTGCGCGGGGTGTCCCTGGACCTCTCCGCCAGCCTCGCCGCGGACCTGGACGCGCTGCCCGAGGTGGCCGCGCGGTTCCGCCGTGTCAACGCGGAGGAGCCGTACCGACTCAAGGCACGCTGTGTGAAGGCGAAGCTTGCCAACACCCGGCAGAGGTTGCGCCAGGGCACCGCGCACGTGCCGGGCCGGGACTACCGGGGCTCCGCCGAGCTGATCGCCGACCTGGACCTGCTGCGCGCCTCGCTGGCCCGCAACTCCGGGCAGCTCACCGCCGTCGGCCGGCTGGCCTCCACCATCCGTACGGTCTCCGCGTTCGGCCTGCACCTGGCCACCATGGACGTCCGGGAACACGCCGAGGCGCACCACGCGGTGCTCGCCCAGCTCTACGGGGCCGTCGGCGAGGTCTCCGACTACCCGGCGTTGACCAGGCTGGAACGCGCCAAGCTTCTCGCCGACGAGCTGACCGGCCGTCGACCGCTGTCGACCCTGGACACTCCGCTCTCCGAACCCGCCCGCAAGACGTTCGACGTCTTCGGCACCATTCGGGAGGCCCAGGACCGGTTCGGCACCGAGGTCATCGAGTCGTACATCATCTCGATGACCATGGGCGTCGACGACGTGCTGGCCGCGGTGGTGCTGGCTCGCGAGGCCGGCCTGGTGGACGTGCACAGCGGGCGGGCGCGCATCGGGTTCGTGCCGCTGCTGGAGACCCCGGCCGAGCTCAACGCCGGCGGCGAACTCCTCGACGAACTGCTGTCACTGCCCGCGTACCGGGCGCTGGTCAGCGCGCGAGGCGACGTGCAGGAGGTCATGCTCGGCTACTCCGACTCGAACAAGGAGGCCGGGATCACCACCAGCCAGTGGTCGATCCACCGAGCACAACGAGCACTGCGCGACGTGGCCGCCCGGCACGGGGTGCACCTGCGACTGTTCCACGGCCGGGGCGGCACGGTCGGGCGTGGCGGCGGGCCGACGCACGAGGCGATCCTGGCCCAGCCGTACGGCACGCTCGACGGCGCGATCAAGGTGACCGAGCAGGGCGAGGTCATCTCCGACAAGTACACCCTGCCCTCGCTGGCCCGGGAGAACCTGGAACTCACCCTCGCGGCGGTGCTCCAGGCCACGCTGCTGCACACCGGGCCCCGCCAGCCGGCCGAGATGTTGGAACGCTGGGACGCGACGATGGACGTGGTCTCCGAGTCGGCGTTCCGGTCGTACCGGTCGCTGGTCGAGGACCCGGACCTGCCGGCGTACTTCTGGGCGTCCACCCCCACCGAACTGCTGGGCGCGCTGAACATCGGCTCCCGGCCGGCGAAGCGCCCGAACACCGGCGCGGGGTTGTCCGGTCTGCGGGCCATCCCGTGGGTGTTCGGCTGGACGCAGACCCGGCAGATCGTGCCCGGCTGGTTCGGCGTCGGCTCCGGGCTGGCCGCCGCCCGGGAGGCCGGGTTGGCGGACGTGCTGGCCGAGATGCACCGCAACTGGCACTTCTTCCGCACGTTCCTGTCGAACGTCGAGATGATGCTGACCAAGACCGACCTGAGCATCGCCCGCCGGTACGTCGAGACGCTGGTGCCGAAGAAGCTGCACCCGATCTTCGAGCAGATCGAGCAGGAGTACGAGCTGACCAAGCGGGAGGTGCTGGCGGTGACCGCCTCACCCGCCCTGCTGGAAAACTCGCCGGTGCTCCAGCGCACCCTGGCCGTACGCGACACCTACCTGGAGCCGCTGCACCATCTCCAGGTGGCACTGCTGCGGCAGTACCGGGAGTCCGGCGCCGCGGGACGGGCGATCGCCACCGCGCCGGGCGGCCGACGGGCACCGAGCGACGGCACCGCCCTGGAGCGGGCACTGCTCACCACGGTGAACGGCATCGCCGCCGGGATGCGCAACACCGGCTGATCAACAGGTACGAGAACGGGCCCCGGTCACATCGACCGGGGCCCGTTCCACAGGTAGGTCTGCGAACGACGGTCAGAAGTCGCCGCCGCCGAAATCCCCACCGCCGAAGTCGCCGCCGCCGAAACCGCCACCACCGAAGTCGCCGCCGCCGAAGTCGCCGCCGGAGTAGTCCCCACCGGCGTAGTCGCCGCCGCCGACGTCGCCACCCTGGTCGCCGCCGAAGTCCTGGTCGCCGCCGTCCCCGCCCTGCTCGGCGCCGTCGCCGAAGCCCTCCTGGTAGCCGGCGTCATAGCCGTACCCGGGGTCGGCGAAGGCGGGCGAGAAGAGCGCGTCGGCGATCAGGATGCCGCCGAGCACACCAGCCCCGGCGCCCAGCGCCGTCTTCCACCACGGTGTCGAATACCAGCCGGCCGGCACCGGTCGACCCTGATAACGCCCACCGGGGTAGTAATAGGGCGTTTCCCGGCCGGGCTGCGGACCGGCCCGGAAGGTCTGCCCCTGCACGTCGACCTCGCGCTCCTTGGTGAGCTGCCCGACGCCACGGGCGGCGGCCAGCGTCGGCACCTCGGGGCCCGGATCGATGCCCAGGGCGGTACGCGCCGCCCGGATGTACGCCAACCCCTCCAGCGCGGTCTCCCGGGCCAGCCCGAACTGGTGCGGCGTACGCGCCTGCTCCAGCTGCGAGCCTGCCGCGTTGTACCGCTCACCGGCATCGGCCAGCGCCTGGCGTACCGCCGGCTCTTCGCCGTGCAGGTTCATCAACTGGCCGCCGAGGCGCTCGTACCACCGTTGCGCCTCCGCCCGGGCGTCGCCGAGCTGGGTGCGCTGACGGGCGCTGGCCTGAGCGCGGACGAGCGCTGCGGCGCCCAGCGCACCGACCAGCACGACGGCGAGGCACAACACAAGTTCCATATCTTCGACCGTACTCCCGGCTGTCCCGTCGTAGCCGTCTGGCAAGCTCCGGTGATGGACGTCTCGACCCTGCTCCTGGTGATCGTGTGCCTCGGTGCTGGCGGGGCGGTGGGCTGGCTCGCGGCCCGGTCCCGGTCGGCCGCCGACATCGCCCGCCTCGATGCCACCCTGGCCGCCACCCGGGAGGGTGAGGGCCGGCTGGAGCAGTCCATGCGCGCCTTGGGCTATGAGGCCACCGCGCAGTCCCAGGAGGCGGTGGCCCGGGCGGTCGCCCCGCTGCACGACACCCTGCGGCGCTACGAGCAGCGGGTGGCCGAGCTGGAGCACGACCGGGTCGACGCGTATGCCGAGCTGCGCGAGCAGGTTCGTTCGATGACCGCCGTCTCCGGTGAGCTGCGCACCGAGACCAAGCAGCTGGTGGCGGCACTGCGGGCGCCACAGGTGCGGGGCCGCTGGGGCGAGCACCAACTGCGCCGGATCGTCGAGGCGGCCGGGATGTTGGAGCACTGCGACTTCTCCGAGCAGGTCACGGCCGCCACCGACCAGCAGGTCGTCCGACCGGATCTGGTGGTCCGACTGCACGGCGGCCGATCGGTGGTGGTGGACGCCAAGGCACCGTTCGACGCGTACCTGACGGCCATGGAGGCCCGCGACGAGCGCGGCCGGGACACCCACCTCGACGCGCACGCCCGGCACCTGCGGGGGCACGTCGACGCTCTGGCCGCCAAGTCCTACTGGTCGGCGTTCGACAACTCGCCGGAGTTCGTGGTGCTGTTCGTTCCCGCCGACCCGTTCCTCGACGTCGCGCTCCAACGTGACCCGACGCTGCTGGAGCACGCCTTCACCCGCAACGTGGTGCTGGCCACGCCGGCCACGCTGGTGGCCCTGCTTCGGACGGTCGCCTACTCCTGGCGACAGGAGGCGCTGGCCCGAAATGCGCTCGCGGTGCACACCCTCGCCCGGGAGCTGTACGGCCGGCTCTCCACCCTGGGCGACCACGTGGGTAAGCTCGGGTCGTCGCTGGCCGGTGCGGTGACCGCGTACAACCGGGCGGTCGGCTCGCTGGAGGCCCGGGTGCTGGTCAGCGCACGCAAGCTCGCCGAGTTGGGCGTCTCGGACGAGGAGTTGGCCACGCCCGCGCAGGTCGAGTTGACGCCCCGGCAGCCGCAGGCGCCCGAGCTGGCCGATCCGGCCGACGACGAGGTCTCGGCCCGGTAGCGCAGCTGGTCAGGACCGGCTGGCGCTCGCCACGACGAACGGGGTGCCCTGCTGGCAGGTGGTCATCATGCCGGGCTCGACCCGGCCGGTGACCTGCACCCGCGTACCCGGCTTCAGCACGTCGCGCGGCCCTCCGAGGAGCAGGTAGCCGTCGAGCAGTACGCAGTTGGGCTCCACGCCGCCCTGGACAGTGCCGGACAGGGTGGTGTGCCCAACCCCCGGTGGCGTGCTCGGACCGCCAGGCTTCGGACCCGTTGGCGGCTTGGATGGTGCGGGGTCGACCGTCGACGGCGGGGCGGTCGGGTCGGGCGGGGGCTGGCTGGTCACCGGCTGCGCTCCCGTCGGTGTCGGGGTGGGCGTGCCGCCTCCGGCGTCCTGGCTGCCGCAGGCGCTCAGCGCCACGCAGACGGTCAGCGCGGCAACAGCGAGCCGAAAGGTCCTCATGCCGAATCTGACGTGGGCCGGGCTGTTTTCGTTCCCGTGCTCAGCTGCGCGCCGCCGCGGCCTTCATGTCCCGCCTCAGCTCCTGCGGGAGCGAGAACGTGAGCCGCTCGGTGGCGGTGGTGATCTCCTCGACGTCGGCGAAGCCCCGCGCGGCGAGGTGAGCCAGCACGTCCTGGACGAGGTCGTCCGGGACGCTCGCGCCGGAGGTCAGGCCGACCGTGTTGGCCCCCTCCAGCCAGGCGTCGTCGATCTCGGCGGCGAAGTCGACCAGGTGACCGGCGCGGGCGCCCGCGTCCAGGGCGACCTCGACCAGGCGGACCGAGTTGGAGGAGTTTGTCGAGCCGACGACGATCACCACGTCGCACTCGGCGGCGATCTCCTTGACCACGTGCTGCCGGTTGGAGGTGGCGTAGCAGATGTCGTCGCTGGGCGGGGACTGCAGCAGCGGCAGTCGCTGCTTGAGCCGGGCCACCGTCTCCAGCGTCTCGTCCACCGAGAGCGTGGTCTGGGAGAGCCAGACGACCTTCTCCGGATCACGAACGGTGATCTTGTCGGCGCCGTCCGGGCCGTCGACCAGCTGGATGTGTGCGGGGGCCTCACCGGCCGTGCCGATGACCTCTTCGTGCCCCTCGTGGCCGATGAGCAGGATGTCGTAGTCCTCGGCGGCGAACCGCCTCGCCTCGTGGTGCACCTTGGTGACCAGCGGACAGGTCGCGTCGATCGCCTTCAGCGAACGCTGCTTGGCCTGCTCGTAGACCTCGGGAGCCACGCCGTGCGCGGAGAAGATGACGGTGGCCCCCACCGGCACCTCCTCGTTCTCCTCCACGAAGATCGCGCCCTGGGCCTCCAGGGTCTGCACCACGTGCTTGTTGTGCACGATCTGCTTGCGTACGTAGATCGGGGCACCGTAGAGCTTCAGTGCTTCCTCGACGGTCTGCACCGCGCGGTCGACACCTGCGCAGTAGCCGCGGGGCTTGGCCAGGAGCACGCGCTTGCCGGTCCGTGGAGTCGCCTCAGCCTCAGTCACCACCCCATCGTACGTGCCACCCCGGAACCCGGCACCGGCCCGCGACCCCCTCCCCCCTGCGTTGATCATGAGGTTGTTGCGGCGACACGCCGACACGGAGGGCAATAACTTCATGATCGACGGGCCAGGTGGGGTGGGTCGTAGGGTGGGCGGGTGAGCGAGGGTGGGCGGGTGGGGAGCAGTGGGGCCAGTAGTGGGGCCAGTAGCGCGGAGGAACCCTGGCCGGTGCGGGTGGTCAGCCAGAAGGTGGGGGCGTGGATCGCCAAGCTCGGCTGGGTGTGGGTGGACGGGCAGGTGGCGCAGATCAGCCGCCGCCCCGGAGCCAGCACCGTCTTCCTCACGCTACGTGACCCGTCGGCCGACCTGAGCCTGACCGTCACCACCAATCGGGACGTACTGGACGCCGGGGCACCGGAGCTGCGTGAAGGTGCCCGAGTGGTGCTGCACGCCAAGCCGGAGTTCTACGCCGCCCGGGGCACGCTGAGCCTGCGCGCCGACGAGATCCGCCAGGTCGGGCTCGGGGAGCTGCTGGCCCGGCTGGAGAAGCTCAAGAAGCTGCTCGCCGCCGAAGGGCTCTTCGACCGTTCCCGCAAGCGCCGACTGCCTTTCCTGCCCGGCCGGGTCGGGCTCATCACCGGTCGCGCGTCGGCGGCGGAACGGGACGTGCTGACCAACGCCCGGCGACGCTGGCCCGCGGTGGAGTTCCGCACTGTCAACGTGGCCGTGCAGGGCCCGTCCGCAGTGCCGCAGATCGTCGACGCGCTCAAGGTGCTGGACGCCGACCCGAGCATCGACGTGATCATCATCGCCCGGGGCGGCGGTGGCATCGAGGACCTGCTGCCCTTCTCCGACGAGGCGCTCTGCCGCGCGGTGTTCGGCTGTCGTACCCCGGTGGTCAGCGCGATCGGCCACGAGACGGACGCGCCGCTGATCGACTACGTCGCCGACGTCCGGGCCTCCACCCCGACCGACGCGGCCAAGCGGGTCGTCCCCGACCTCACCGAGGAGGTACGCCTCATCGGCCAGGCCCGACACCGTCTCGAACGGGCGGTGCGCAACCTGGTCGACCGCGAGACGCACCGGCTCGACGGGCTGCGGTCCCGGCCGGTGCTGGCCCGACCGCAGGTGATGGTGGAGCACCGGGCGACCGAGCTGGCCGCGTTACGCCAGCGGGCCGGCCGCTGCCTGGAGCACCGGCTCGCCGCCGCCGACGACGACCTGCGCCACACCCTCGCCCGGCTGCGCGCGCTCTCCCCCGCCGCCACCCTCGACCGGGGGTACGCGATCGTGCAGCGCGCGGACGGCCACGTCGTCCGCGCGGCGGCGGACGTCGGCAAGGGCGACCCGTTGCGGGTACGGCTGGCCGACGGCGAGCTGACCGCCACGGTCGACGGCTGAGTGGCGACGCGGTGACCCGGAAAGTGGTGTGCTGAGATGGACGCGATGACTGACGACACGAAGGCCGGGCCGGACGAACGGCTCAGTTACGAGCAGGCCCGCGCCGAACTGGCCTCGGTGGTCGAGCGGCTGGAGGCCGGCGGCACGTCCCTGGAGGAGTCGCTGGCGCTCTGGGAGCGCGGCGAGGCGCTGGCGGTGATCTGCCAGCGCTGGCTGGATGGCGCGCGGGCACGGATCGACGCCGCCCGGCAGGAGTCCACTTCCTGACCCGCCGATGGGGCGGCCGAAGCCGCCCCACCCGCGCATGTCAGTTGAACAGGCTGTACAGCTCGGCTGGCGCCTCGACGACCTGGTCCGCCGGCGGCTTCTGCGCGGCGGTGGCTGCGCCGTAGTCGGAGTACGTCATCCGAATCTCCTGGGCGGCGGTCTGCCCGGCAGCCGGCAACTGCAGCACCAGCTCGTTCAGGCGGCCCTGCGGGTCGACCTTCGCGGTGAACGGGACCGTCTTGGCCTGGGTCCCCAGCGCGGCGATCGTGGCGGCGTTCAGCGAGCCCGCCTCGGCGGCCTTGGTGACGTCGATGGTGCCGGCGTACGCGCCGGTGCCGGTGCTGCGGACCTCGGTGATGCCCTGGGTCAGAACCGCGCTGCCGGCCGGGTCGACCTTCTCGAAGTCGAAGCCGAGGCTGCGGTTGCCCTTGATCCGGGTCTGGTCCAGGTGCTGGTACTTGCCGAGGTTGAGCTGCTTGATGACGGGCAGGTTCTTGGCGGCGGGGCCGGCCAGCTCCAGCTTCACCCAGCTGTCCGGCTTGTAGTGGATGAGGTCGAGCTTCATCGTCAGATCGGACGAGGGGCCGCCGATCGCGACCTTCATCGCGGCGCTCTGGCTCGGCTGGTGCACCTGCCCCTCCGCCGTCGAGCCGGCCCCCGTGAGGGTGAACCGGAAGTTGCCGCTGCTGATCTCCTTGGTGGAGTCGAGCAGGGCCTGCTTGGCGTCGCCCGCCACCGGCGCGCCGCCGGACGGGGTCGCCGTGCCGGACGCGGTCACCGTCGGGGACGCCGTCGATCCGGGGGTGCCGGTTCCATTGCTGGCGCAGGCGGCCAGCGCGGGCGTGATCAGAGCGGCGGCTACCAGGCCGACGCCGAGTCGTCGAACAGTCATACGTGTCTCCCAAGAGGGTCACCCGACGACCTGGACGGCGCCGGAAACCGGGCGACGCGGCAGCACCGTCGGCCGCGTCGCGCGATCCGGACCGAGCAGCGCGCCCGGATCACTCCCTCTCTGTTCCCTGTTGACCCGTCGGACAATCACCTATCTGTCCGGTTGTCCGTGCGATCGGCGCCCGAATGAGCCCGGCGAACGAGGTCGGAGCGACCCCAGGCCGCCCCTTGACCAGTGCGTCACCTGCCGGACCTGAGCCGGGGCAGGCTAGCGGATCTTCACCGCCACGGGATCCGTCGATCGGCCGAGCCCGGTCAGCGCAACGCGCCGGCCAACTCCCGTAGCTCGTTGTCCCGGGCGTCGCCGATGACGATCACCGTCCGGGTCGGCTCCAGCAGGACCAGCGCCTGCTGGTTCCCCCGGGCCGTGTAGAGCTGCCAGGTCCGGCCGGCCAGCTCGGTGGGGCCCTGGGGCTGACCCTGGTCGGTCAACTCCGCGGGGAGCAGCCGCTCCGCCGGCACGCTGCTCTGCAGGAGTTGGACACCCCGCCCTTCCGGCGTGAGGTAGCCGATCCGCAGATTCGCACCGCCCTCGACGGTCTGATAGCGGGCGCTGACCGTCGACCAGCCGGAGCCCAGCCCCTGCGGCTGGCTCACCGGGAACGTGTTCGCCGCCCGGGCCTGTTCGATCGCCGGGGCCGGATCGACCGTGGTGGCCTGATCACCCCCGAGGAAGCCCCGATAGAACGCCAGCAGCAGCGCGATCGGGATGAGCAGCACCAGCAACGAGATCGCCATGTCCTTCGGCGACCGCTCGGACTTGGCGGCCTTCACCGGAGGCGGTGGTGTCGGATCGTTCCCGGCGGGCCCACCATCGGGGGCGGCGGGGACGTCGACCGGCGGCTGGCCGTCGGGCGGCGTGCGGTCGGCGGGTACGCGGTCGGCTGGCTGTGCGGGCTCCACCCCTCTATCTTCGCAGCCGCCCGACCGGCGGTATCCGGGCCATCACCGCCCCGCGCCATGGCCGGGTCGGCGATCGTGTGAGGATCAGCGACAGAGCCGGCAGTGGGGACCGCCCCGCAGCCGGTCGTCCCCGCACCGTCGCGAGGAGGAGCAGCCGTCATGACCAACACCAGGACGCGGATCCCACAGGATCTCGACCGAAACCTCGCCCTCGACCTGGTCCGGGTCACCGAGGCCGCGGCGATGGCCGCCGGCCGGTGGGTGGGCCGGGGCGACAAGGAGGGCGGCGATGGGGCCGCCGTCGACGCCATGCGCAAGCTGATCAACTCGATCCAGATGCGCGGCGTGGTGGTGATCGGCGAGGGCGAGAAGGACAACGCCCCGATGCTCTTCAACGGCGAACACGTCGGCGACGGCACCGGCCCGGAGGTGGACGTCGCCGTCGACCCGGTCGACGGCACCACCCTGATGAGCAAGGGCATGCCGAACGCCGTGGCGGTGCTCGCCGTCTCCGAGCGCGGTGCGATGTTCGACCCCAGCGCCGTTTTCTACATGGAGAAGCTCGCCGTCGGGCCGGCGTACGCCGATGTGGTGGACATCAACGCCGGTGTGGCCGAGAACCTGCGCCGGATCGCCAAGGTCAAGGGCACCGACGTCTCCGAGGTGACGGTCTGCGTGCTGGACCGGAGCCGCCACGACGACCTGGTCGCACAGATTCGCCGGACCGGGGCGGGCATCCGGTTCATCTCCGACGGCGACATTGCGGGCTCCATCGCGGCCGCCCGCGGCGAGTCGGAGGTCGACGTGCTGATGGGCATCGGCGGCACCCCGGAGGGCATCATCTCCGCCTGTGCGCTGAAGTGCATGGGCGGGGCGATGCAGGCCAAGCTCTGGCCGCGCGACGAGCAGGAGCGGGAGAAGGCGATCGCCGCCGGGCACGACCTGGACCGGGTGCTGGGCACCGATGATCTGGTCACCGGAGACAACTGCTTCTTCGTGGCGACCGGCGTCACCTCCGGAGACCTGCTGCGCGGGGTGCGCTACCGGGCCGGCGGCGCGTACACCCAGTCGATTGTGATGCGGTCGAAGAGCGGCACGATCCGGGTGATCGACTCTTACCACCGGTTGGAGAAGCTGGCGCTCTACTCCGCCGTCGACTTCGACGGTCGTCCGCTGGCCGAGCAGGAGTGATCGCCACCGACACGGCGACCCCGCAGACCCTGCCGGCCGCCCGCCGAATCACCGGCGTCGCGCTGGCGTCGATCTCCGGGGTCGCGGTGGCGGTGCAGTCCCGAATCAACGGCGAGCTGGGAGTACGCCTGGCCGACGGGTTCGCCGCCGCGGTGTTCTCGTTCGGCATCGGCCTGTTGGTGCTCCTGGTGCTGGTGCCCGCCACCTCCGGCGGGCGGCGTGGTCTGGTCGCGGTGCGGCGCGCACTCACGATGGGCACGCTGCGGCCGTGGCAGTGCCTCGGCGGGATGTGTGGGGCGTTCCTGGTGGCCACCCAGGGTCTCACCATCGGTTCGCTGGGTGTCGCGGTCTTCACCGTGGCGGTGGTCGCCGGCCAGTCCGGCAGCAGCCTCGCCGTGGACCGGGCCGGGATCGGGCCGACCGGCCGGCAGGCGGTCACCCGGCAGCGGCTCACCGGTGCGGTGCTCACCGTCCTCGCGGTCGGTTTGGCGGTGGGTGACCGACTGGGCGACCCGGGCGCACTGGCGCTGGCCCTGCTGCCCCTGCTCGCCGGGGTGGGTATCGCCTGGCAGCAGGCGGTCAACGGACGGGTCCGCGCGGCGGCCGACAGCGCGTTGACTGCCACGCTTGTCAACTTCGCCGTCGGCACGGTCACCCTGCTCGTCGCGTTCGCCATCGACATCGCCGTACGCGGCTGGCCGGCTGGCCACCTGCCCACCGAGCCGTGGCTCTACCTGGGCGGCCCGATCGGCATCGTGTTCATCGCGATCGCCGCGGCGATCGTGCGCTTCACCGGGGTGCTGCTGCTCGGCCTGGCCACCATCGCGGGTCAGATCGTGGGGGCGGTCCTGCTGGACCTGCTGTCGCCCACAGCCGCCTCACACCCCGGCCTGAACACCCTGCTCGGGGCCGCGCTGACCATGGTGGCGGTGCTGATCGCCGCGTTGGCGCCACCCGCCCGCCGCTGACCGGCCTCCCGCCGAATGTTCAGCGCGGCGGCAGCTGCGACGGGTACGGCGGATCAGACACCGCCGGCGGGTAGGGCGGGGGCGGCGGGTAGGGCGCATACGGCGGGTAGGGCGCATACGGCGGGTAGGGCGGGCGCGGCGGATACCGACGCTCGTACGCGCGGGCCGGGTCGACCAGCCTGGCGATCCGGATGGCCAGCAGCACGCCCGGCACCGTGGCCAGCAGGGCGAGCGCCACCGCGACCCTGCTCTGCGACGGGGTGCCGACCAGCCAACCGGCGAGCGGCAACCCGGACAGCAGCACGGTGAGCAGCAGCCCGGTGAGCACCCAACCGACCCAGCGGGTCAGCGCGCCCTGGTAGGAGGCTCGGACGATCAGGGCCACCGCCGTCACGACACCTGTTGGCAGCACGACGAGCAGCAGGGCATCGAACGTCAAAAGGTCATCCTCGCGCTCCCATACCCCGGCCACGACCATCCCCGCGACCAGCACCAATACGCCGCCGACGAAACCCCACCAGCGCGGACCTCCACCGCGGCGAATCGCCAGGTGACAAGCGAGCACGGTGACCGTGATGCCGAGGGTCAGGGCGAGCGCGATCGCGAGCACCAGGTCGGTCTGGCGGCCGCCGGGTGTGCCGCCGTCCAGCGGGGGCGGATCGTCCCAGCGGGTGCCCTCCAGTTCCGTCTGAGCGAGGAAGCCGTCGCGTTGCCATCCGCCGTCCGACCTCCGGTGCAGGATGCCGTCCCGACCGTTGGCGACCAGCACCTCGTGGCCACCGCCGACGGCGGGATAGACGATCAGCTCCCGGGAGGCGAAGTGCTGGTCGATGTCGCCCGGGCTCTCCTGCTGGCGCGCCAACTCCTCGCGCTGCCCGTCCGGCAGCTCCCAGGCGACCCGCCAGGTCACACCGGCGTCGTCACTCTGCTCCACCCGCAGGTGCCCGGCGACCGCCCGGTAGCAGCGCCGGGGCTCGTCCGGTACGCACGCCTGCCGGCGAGGAGAGTCCTGGTCGTCCAGTCGCTCCCGCTCGCTCTCGGTAGCCGGCCGCCAGGTGGTCCCCCCGTCCTCGCTGACCGACCACTGTCCGTCCGCCGGCCCGATCGGCCAGGTCTCGCTGCTGTATCCCGACCCGAACGACACCGCCGGATGACCATCAAGCAGGGCGGCCCCCACGGCGTACGGGTAATGGATCACGCTGGTGGCGGCCACCGCCAACACCGCTGGCGGTAACACCACCAGCAGTCGGACCAGACGGGCGGCCCGTTGGCGCACCGGTCGGCGACGCGACCGCGTCCAACTCCACCAGGCCAGGCCGAGCGCCGGCAGGGTGAGCAGATCGGTCCGGTCGGCCCGGACCAGCGACGGCCCGGCCAGCACGGTCCAGGCCGACGAGGCGAGTTCGGCCGCGTACCCGCTGGTCTTGACGAGCGCGAACCCGGCACCTACGGCGACCAGGCCAGCCAGCGCGGCGGCCCGGGCCGGCAACCGCGGCACCAGGAGGGTCAGCAGCACCGCGACCAGCGGCGGGGCGAGCACGAGACCGGCGACGTCGCTCAGCTTGCCGGTCAACAGGCCGGGCAGCGCCGCCTTCAGCAGGTGGTCGTTGACCACCAGGACGACCAGTGCGAGCAGGGTGACCGGGTGGCAGAGCCAGGCCAGCGTCGTCGGCGCGCCGTCTCGCGGTGTCTCGGGGCCCGTCATCCCCTCAGGGTCGGGTCGGCGCGTCTCGATCCGGACACGGGGCGGTCTGTGTCCGGTACCGACGGTCAGCCGGCATCGGAGGAGTGCCCGGGGAACAGGTGTGCGCTCGGGTCGATGGCCACAGCCGCGTTGTTGACCGCCGTCGCGGCCTCACCGAACCCGGTGGCGATCAGCCGGACCTTGCCCGGGTATTCGGTGATGTCACCCGCGGCGAAGACCCTCGGCAGGTTCGTCGCCATCGCGCTGTCCACCAGGATGTGCCGGCGGTCCAGCCGGAGACCCCACTCGGCCAGTGGGCCCAGGTCGGCGGTGAAGCCGAGGGCGGCCACCACGGTGTCCACCGGGAGCGTCTCGGTGGCACCACCGCGGACGGTCACCTCGGCGCCGGTCACCGTGCCGTCCCCGATCAGCCGGCTGACCTCGGCGTTGACCACCACCCGCACCGGCAGCGACAGCACTCGGGCGACCGTCGAGGCGTGCGCCCGGAACTTCTCCCGTCGGTGCACCAGGGTCACCGAACGGGCCAACGGCTGCAGCGCCAGCGCCCAGTCGAAGGCCGAGTCGCCGCCACCGACGATCAGCACGTCCCGGTCGGTCAGCTCGGTCGGGTCGGTGACGAAGTAGACGATCCCGGTGCCGGGGGCGCCGTCGGCGCACGGCAGTGGCCGGGGGCTGAAGCTGCCGAGGCCGCCGGTGACGACGACCGCGCCGCAGCCGAGCTGCTCGCCGCCGGCCAGGCCGAGCACCGGGTGATCATCGGCGTACGAGAGTTTCTCGGCACGGGTGCCGAGCAGGTATCGGGGCGCGAACGGGGCGGCCTGGGCGACCAGGTTGGCCACCAGGTCCCGACCCTTGACGGCGGGGAAGCCGGCCACGTCGAGGATCAACTTTTCCGGGTACATGGCGGTGACCTGACCGCCCGGCTCTGGCAGCGCGTCGATCACCGCCACCGACAACCCCCGGAACCCTGCGTAGTACGCGGCGAAGAGACCGGCCGGACCGGCCCCGATCACGGCGACATCGACCTCGCGCATGGCGTACCGTCGCTTTCCGCTTACGGATCAACGCTTGCTGATCTCGACCGTAGGCGGACGGCGGCGGTCGGGCAAGCACGTCCCAGAGGCGCGCCGAGGAATTGGTCAGGGCAGGCTGAGCGTGGAACCCGAGTAGTCCGGGCCATCCACGGCCGGCCGCCGACGGCGGAACAGGATCGCCGCCACCACCCCGCCGAGCAGCCCGAACAGGTGGCCCTGCCAGGAGATCCGCTCGTCGGTGGGAAGGATGCCGACCAGTTGCCAGCCGTAGAGCAGGCCGACCAGCAGGAAGACCGCGAAGTTCCACCAGCTGCGCTCGACGATGCCCCGGGTGAGCAGGATGCCCAGGTAGCCGAAGATGACGCCGCTGGCGCCGACGACCACCGAGTTGGGTGAGCCGGTGAACCAGACGCCGAGCCCGCTGACCAGGATGATGACCAGGGTCGACCAGAGAAACCGGCGGGCGCCGGCGGCCAGGACGAAGGTGCCCAGCAGGATCAGCGGAATGCTGTTGCTGTAGAGGTGGTCGAAGCCGTGGTGGAGGAACGGGGAGAAGAAGACCCCGTCCAGCCCGTCGATGCGCTGCGGGATGATGCCGGCGGTGGCGTCCAGGCCGAACGCGAGCCCCTGGTCGACGGCCTCGATGAGGAAGAGGAACGGGATCACCGCACACATGGCGACGAATGCCCGGCCGAGGGCGGCGTAGAACGCCTCGGTGCCGAACCGGTAGGGGTCGCCACTTGACGGGTGCAGGGTCACCCCACAACTGCTATCAGCAAAAGCGGCCGACCGCCACTCGCGTCCCGTCCGAGCAGACCGGTGTACGCGCGACGGCGGGGCGGTTGGTCGCCCACCCGCCCCGCCGTCGACACCGTCAGTAGTGGCCGTTGTTCTGGAAGTAGCTCCAGGCGCCGCAGGGCGTCTTGTACCTGCCCTTGATGTAGCCCAGCCCCCACGTGATCTGGGTGGCCGGGTTCGTCCGCCAGTCGCTGGCGACGCTACCCATCTTGCTGCCCGGCAGGGCCTGCGGGATCCCGTACGCCCCGGACGAGGAGTTGTTGGCCTTGTGGTTCCAGCCGCTCTCCTTGGTCCAGAGCTTCTCCAGGCAGGGGAACTCGGCGATGCCGAAGCCCGCGCCGATCATCAGCGCGCAGCCGGTCTTGCGGTTGCCGCTGAACTCCTCGCAGGACGCCGGGATCGGCCCGGTGTACGGCTTGGCGGTCGCGTTGGCCGCCGCACGCTCACGCTTGCGGGACGCCGCGGCGGCCTCGGCCTTGCGGGCCCGCTCGGCGGCTTCCTTGGCGGCCTCCGCCGCGCGCAGCTTGGCCTGGTATTCGGCGGCCCGCTGCTGGGCGAACTTCACCTGGTGGGCGGCCTGCCGCTCCCGCTGGTAGGCGAGATCGGCCCGGTCGACCTCGAGGCCGACCTGCGCGGTCAGGCCCTGTTGCTGGGTTTCCCGGTCGTCGCCCAGGTAGAAGCCACCGGCAACGCCCACGGAGAGCAGCGCCACAGCAGCCGTACGGGCACCCAACCGGCTCCACAGCCGACTCACGAAGTGGTCCCTTCGTCGGGGGCAAGGACGCGGCGCGGCGCGGGCCACAGGCGGGCCGTCAGCCGTGCCACGAGCGCCCCGACCGGTTGCCGGTCGCGCTGACGCACCGACCGCCGCCGATGTCGTCCGTCTCGGGACGAACGATCACCAACGATACCGATGGTGCGTGGACGCTCGTGGGACACGATTGCGCACAGTGAGGCTGATGGGAAACCAACCGCCCTGTTTGTGATTTGTGCCACACTTCAAATGCGGACAAAAGCCCGCATAAGCACCTTTAGATCGGGATGTCCTCCAGAAGATCCGTGACCATCGCGGCGATCGGAGACCGCTCCGAACGGCTGAGGGTGACATGAGCGAACAGCGGATGACCCTTGAGCGCCTCGATGACAGCGGTCACCCCGTCATGCCGGCCGACCCGCAGATTGTCCCGCTGGGCCACGTCGTGCGTCAGCACCACCCGGGAGCCCTGCCCGATCCGCGACAGCACGGTCAACAGCACCCCACGCTCGAGCGACTGGGCCTCGTCCACGATCACGTAGGCATCGTGCAGGCTGCGCCCCCGGATGTGGGTCAGCGGCAGCACCTCGAGGATGCCCCGCGAGGTGACCTCCTCCAGCACGTTCTCATGCACCACCGCGCCGAGCGTGTCGAAGACCGCCTGGGCCCACGGCGACATCTTCTCCGACTCCGACCCCGGCAGGTAGCCCAACTCCTGACCACCGACGGCGTACAACGGGCGGAACACGATCACCTTCTTGTGCCGGCGACGCTCCATCACCGCCTCCAGCCCGGCGCAGAGCGCCAGCGCCGACTTGCCGGTGCCGGCCCGGCCGCCAAGCGAGACGATTCCGATCGCCTCGTCGAGCAACAGGTCGAGAGCAATACGCTGCTCGGCCGAGCGGCCGTGCAACCCGAACGCCTCCCGGTCGCCCCGGACCAACCGGACCGACTTGTCCGGCAGCACCCGGCCGAGCGCGGAGCCACGCCCCGAGTGCAGCACCAGGCCGGTGTGGCAGGGCAGCCCGGCAGCCTCGTCGAGGTCGAGCGTCTCGCCGGCGTACAGCTGGCCGATCTGCTCCTCGCTCAACTCCATCTCGGACATGCCCGTCCAGGTCGGGTCGCTGGCCTGGCCGTGGCGGTACTCATCGGCCCGCAGGCCCACCGAGGCCGCCTTGACCCGCAGCGGCATGTCCTTGCTGACCAGGGTCACCTCCCGCCCCTCGGCGGCGAGGTTGAGCGCGACGGAGAGGATCCGGGCGTCGTTGCTCTCGGTGCGGAAACCGGGCGGCAACACGCCGTCGTCGGTGTGGTTGAGCTCCACCCGCAGGGTGCCACCGACGTCGTTGGCGGGCACCGGTCGGTCGAGTCGGCCATGCCGGACCCGAAGATCGTCGAGCATCCGTAGCGACTGCCGGGCGAACCAGCCCAGCTCCGGATGGTGCCGCTTGCCCTCCAGTTCGGTGATGACCACCAGCGGCAGCACCACCTCATGCTCCGCGAACCGGTGGAACGCCGCCGGATCGGAGAGCAGCACGGAAGTGTCCAGGACAAAGGCCTGGCCGGCTGGTCGCGGCTCCTTGGGGTCAGCCGGCGCGGCGGCCGCCGAACGGCGGCTCCTGGTGGCGCGGCGGGTCGTGGCAGTCGCGGCCGGGGTCTGGTCGGCACCGGCGGTGGTACGGCGAGTCGTCACAGGCCTGCTCCGACGGATGGGCACCCGCCACCCGTGTTCCGCCTCCTCCGGTGCCCGGGGACACGGGGTCGGATGCGGAACCCCATGCGCGAGGTCGCAGATCCGGGCGGACCGGCTGGCTCGGGAGAACCCCGTGCCATGCCTAGACGCTAGCCCCGCCGGACCCTTCCGGCTAGAGGCCGGACGTGGATCTCCCAAGACGGGTGTGCGCACACCCGCCGGTCGGGGCCCTCACCAGCGCGGATGCCGACGGTGGGCGCGGCGGAACCGGCCGGGATGCATGCCCCCTGCGCGCATCCCGGCCGGGTGGGGCCACCGTCACCGGTCTGACGTGACCCCAACGGTGCGTGTCCGCCGCGGACGACGCACCGCGTTCATGGCGCCGGCCGCCGGGCTGGTGCCCACCGACCTCAGCCGGTACGTCGAACGAGCGTGCCGGTCGGGTGCCGTCCGGTGATCGGGGCGGCCGGCGCGGAGAACGACGAGCCGGTGTACGTGGTGCCGGGGCGGGCGACGGTGGCCGCCGAGCGGACGGCGCCAGCCGGGGAGACCGACAGGGCGGAGGCGATCGCCGCCTGTGCGTCGCGACGACGCCGGTTCCAGGCGCCCCGGTCACCGTCGAAGTAGCCCTGCCGGTAGCCGAAGCGGTAGCCGATGCGGTAACTGAGCTGCCCGTGCAACCGGCCGGCGGCGTAGCTGGTGGCGCCGAGCACCAGGACGAGGAACACCGCGAGGAACGGGCTCATCGGGCAACTCCGGCCCAGCCGGGACGCCAGGTCATCGCTCCTCCGGCTCGATCGTGGTGGGATCCGCGACGAGCAGCCGGTCCAGGTCGTCGGTGCTGACCTCCTCGACCAGCTCGACGCTGATCCGGCAGCCGTCCAGCACGATCTCGGCCATCGAGGACCGGCGGATCTCGCCGCCGGCGTCGTAGACCCGGACGCTCAGCTCCGGGCAGCCGAGATGGGTACGCCAGGCGTTCCACTCGGCGCGGTCGCCGACGCTCAGCGACAGGTAGCGGCAGCCTCGGGCGAGGTAGAGGCGCCAGGGGGCGGTCAGCCCCGCGGCCACCCCCTCGGCGATCAGCCCGAAGGCCTGGGCGCGGGTGGCGAGCTCGGTCACCACACCCCCTTGGCACCGGGGGCATGACGCATGTGAGCACCAATCGTCTCATGCACGTGACACACCGTAGATTGTCCCATGGGCGTGACAGTATCAGCTTTTCGTCCGCTTACGTTCGCCACTATGGGCATCTATTCTGCCCGCGTGACACCCCTCAACCGTGGCACAGAATCGTTTACCGGAAATCCGAAGATCCCGTCACGTCCGCGTGACAGTGGCGAGCCGGGGCACACGCCCGCAACCGGCTGGCCGTACCGTCACGGGGTGACCGAGACGGCCAATGCGCGGAAGATCGCCTTCGCCACCTTCGTCCGGCGCGCCCTGGACGAGGCGCGGGCGACCCGGGCCTGGAGTGGCACCGAGGTGTCCCGGCGGACCGGCGTCTCCCGGCAGACCATCAACCGGTGGGTTCGAGGCGACTGGGCCAGCGACCCGGAGGCCGAACGGGTGGTCGCCTTCTGCGAGGGCCTGGGGTTGAACCCGGCCGCCGCCTTCGCCGCACTCGGCTGGGACCGCACCGCGACCGGCCCCCGTGCCGGCCAGCCCGCCCCTCCGATGGACCCCGACGTGGAGGCACTGCTGCGCCGCCTGGTCGATCCGAACGTGTCGGACGCGGAGAAGTTCCACATCCGCGAAACCATCAGATACCTCGCATACCGTCCAACGTTGCCGGTCGATGTCCGCAATAGGGGCAATCAGGCAGGGTAGTTCCTCAGATAGCGAAAGAACGCCTGGTCGGGTTCATTCGTTTGGCTCCGGGGCTGGAACGGGCACGCTAGCGTCCCTATTCGTACTGCTTGGGCTCGTCATCGGCGGGGGGGACGGGACAAGGCCGAACCCAGCCCTGCGGGACATAAGGAGGGGTCTGCCCATGACCCTGAAGTGGTTGGCAGTCGTGGTCGCGACGGTGTCGATGACACTGTGGGCGACCGGTAACGCGGTGACCCTCGCGGTCAACGGCGGGCAGCTTCCGCTGCTCGTCAACCTTTTTGTGCTCATCGCCGCCGGCACCGCGGTCGTCCTGGCCGTCGTCGCCGAGCTGCACGAGCGGATGAACGACCGGATCAGCGCGCTCACCGAGTTCCTGGTGGCCCGGCTCAACGAGATCGAGAACCACACCGGCGATCGCAACACCGGGTTCGTGGAGGGCTACCTGTTGAGCCACGGCCAGGAGGCGGCGGTGGTGCCGTTCGGCCGGCGCGGACGAGGAGCCGCCGAACGCTGATCGCGTAGCGCCAAACGGGTCCGCTCGGCCAGGAATGAGCCTGGATCGCCGGGGTACGCTGACGCGCGTGCCGCCGTTGAATCTGGGCAATCAGCCGCCGAAAACCCCGTTGAACGCCGACCAGGCCTGGCGAATAACTGCCAGCCGGGCGGCCGGGACCGTGCTCTTCTTCGACTTCGACGGCACGCTCGCGCCCGTCGACGACGATCCGACCGCGGTGCGCCCGGCGCCCAAGGCGCTGGCCGCCATCGAGGCGCTGGCCCCTGTCGTGCAGCGGGTCGCGATCGTCTCCGCCCGGCCCGTCGAGTTCCTTCGGGATCAGCTCGGCGGGCTCGCCGGTGTGGACCTCTACGGCCTCTACGGGCTGGAGCACAGCCACTCGGGCGGCGAAACCGTCACCGAGCCGGCCGCGCTGCCCTGGGTGCCGACCATGGCGGAGCTGGCCGACCTGGCCCGGGCAGAGCTGCCGCCCGGCACGCTTGTCGAGTTCAAGCGGCTCTCCGTCGCGCTGCACTGGCGTACCGCTCCGCAGCTCGGCTCGACCGTGCAGCAGTGGGGGCAGGCGCAGGCGGACCGGCTGGGGTTGCGGGTGCAGGCCGGGCGGATGGTGCTGGAGCTCAAGCCGCCGGTCGACCGGGACAAGGGCATGGTGATCGGCGAGGCGATCAAGGATGCCACCGGCGCCTGGTACTTCGGCGACGACGTCTCGGACATCAAGGCCTTCGCCGCGCTGCGCGCCCGCGCCGCCGCCGACCCGGATTTCCTGGGTGTCTGCGTGGCCGTGGCCAACCCGGAGACCGGCCAGGAGGTGGCCACCGCCGCCGACCTGACGATCGAGTCCCCGGCCGCCCTGGGCGACTTCCTCACCCAGGCGCTGACCCACCTGCCCTGACCTGGCCGGCCGGCGACAGACGCGTCGGCGGCCGGGTCAGGCGCCGTAGCGGCGTTGCCGGGTGGCGTACGAGCGCAGCGCGCGCAGGAAGTCGATGTGCCGGAAATCCGGCCAGTTGAGTTCGCAGAAGTAGAACTCCGAGTGCGCGGACTGCCAAAGCATGAAACCGGACAGCCGCTGCTCTCCGCTGGTGCGGATGACCAGGTCGGGGTCGGGCTGGCCACGGGTGTAGAGGTGCTCGGCGATGTGCTCGACGTCCAGCACCTCGGCCAACTCCTCGATCGTGCCGCCGGTGGCGGCGTGCTCCAGCAGCAGCGAGCGGACCGCGTCGGTGATCTCCCGGCGACCGCCGTAGCCCACCGCGATGTTGACCTCCGCGCCGCCGGTGCGCTCCCGGGTGCGCTCCTCGGCGCCCTTGAGCGCCGCCGCGGTCTGCGCCGGCAGCAGGTCGAGCGCCCCGACGATGCGCAGCCGCCAGGGGTTGCCCTCCTCCGCCAACTCCACCACCAGGTCCTCAATGATCTTGAGGAGGGGGTCCAGCTCGCTCGCTGGTCGGCGCAGGTTGTCGGTGGCCAGCAGATAGAGGGTGACGTGCCCGACGCCAGCCTGGTCACACCAACCGAGAACGTGCTTGATCTTTGCCGCGCCGACCCGGTGCCCGTCGTTCGGGTCGACGAAGCCCATCTCCCTCGCCCACCGGCGGTTGCCGTCGCACATCACCCCGACGTGCCGGGGCACCGGCTTACCCGCGAGCTTCGCCGTGAGCCGGCGCTCGTACACGGAGTAGATAAGGTCCCGCAGCGTCATCACCTAGCAGCGTAGCGACCCATCAGCCAGATCACCGCCTCGGAGCCCCATCCGCGCCCGGCAGGCCGACACCGATCATGGCCAGCGTGCGGGCGGTGAGACGTCCGTCACCCAACCCCAGCTCGACCACGTCATAGAACACGCGGTCGTCCCGATGCGCAGCCCGGACCGCCGCGTCCACCACTCGGCGGCGCCGCGCCAACCACGCCGCGACCGAACTGTGCCGCAGGTGGGTGCCGAGACGGCGACGCAACCCGTGGGCGTAGCGGTGGGCGGCCCCCTCGGGCGCCTGGGCCGCCGCCGCACCGGCCAGCGCACCGGAGAGCAGCGCGTAGAAGATGCCCTCCCCGGTGAACGGGTTGATCAGCGACAGCGCGTCCCCGGCCAGCAGCGTCCGACCCTGCCCTGGGGTCGGCCGGTGGGTGGACAGCGGCAGGTGATGGGCGCGCAGCGCGGTCACCGTCGCCAGGTCGGTGCCGGGCAACAGCGCGGCCAGTCGGTCCAGCAGGTAGGCGCGGCTCAGCGGCTCACCGCGCAGCACCTCCCCGTACCCGACGTTCGCCCGTCCGTCGCCGATCGGAAACGACCAGGCGTACGCCGGCCAGCGCGCCTTCGAGGTGACGATGAGCTGCTCGGACGGGCCGGGCAGAGCCGGGGCGTACCCCCGGATGGCCAGCGCCAGGTGCCGATCGGGATTCTGTGGGTGCCCGAGCGCCCGACGAACCACCGACCCCGCGCCGTCCGCGCCCACCACCACCCGGCCGGACAACTCCCCGTCGAGCACCACCCGGTCGGCGCGCGGCTCGACCCGGCGCACGGTGTGCCGGCGTAGCTGCGCACCGGCCGCCACCGCGGCCGCCACCAGCCGCGCGTCGAAGACCTCCCGAGGCACGGTGTACGCGGGTCGGGGCAGCGCCCGGGCCACGGCGCCGCCACCCGGCGCGATCATCCGCAGCGCGGGCAGCGGCGCGTAGCCCGCCACCGCCTCGGGCACCCCCAACTCGGCGAGCACGTCCACGGAGTGCGCGGCGATCCCGTCGCCACACGCCTTGTCTCTGGGAAAGTCGGCCCGGTCCAGCAGCAGCACACTGGCACCCGCCCGCCGCGCTGTCAGCGCGGCGGCCGCCCCAGCAGGCCCCGCTCCCACCACCACCACGTCGAACTCGTCGCTCACCGCGCGCCTCCCTCCGACCAACGCGGCGCGGCTGTGTCTTCCCGCACCGCCCCGATCCGCCTGCGCCGCCCATCCCAACCGTTGTGACCGGCGCCACCCGCCATCCTGCCTCCTGCCCGCTCGTGCGGGCCGCACCCGCACGGCGTCGACTTCCAGCGGGAAACGCGAATGACTCCAGCGACAGCCACGAGCAGTCCAGGCTCGGCGACAGAAGGGCCGCCGCTCAAGCCGGGAGGCACCAGCGCGGCGAAGGCCAGCCGTCCTGCCCAACCACCCTGTAGACCTGCCCCAAATCCGGGGCACCTGACACGGTCCTCAAACAGCGTGAATACGGACGCGAGCGGGACAGCGAAGACCAGCCGTCACTACCCAACCACCCTGTAGACCTGCCCCAAATCCGGGGCACCTGACACGGTCCCCGAACAGCGTGAATACGGACGCGAGCGGGACAGCGAAGACCAGCCGTCACTACCCAACCACCCTGTAGACCTGCCCCAAATCCGGGGCACCTGACACGGTCCCCGAACAGCGTGAATACGGACGCGAGCGGGACAGCGAAGACCAGCCGTCACTACCCAACCACCCTGTAGACCTGCCCCAAATCCGGGGCACCTGACACGGTCCTCGAAGGGCGTGAATACGGACGCGGGCGGGATGGAGGCCGGGCCTGGGTGTCGGCACGCGGAAGGGCACAGACGCGGGAGCAACCTCGCCTGGGCCCCCGCCCCATATCTGGGGCAGCTCTACAGCGGCTGCGACTACCTGCTCATAGGTGGATGCCACCGCGAGGCTGCCCGCCGGCCGGGCACAGGATCGTGCCGCCGTCAGCCGGGGGCGACGTCGACGGTGCGCGCCGCGCGGCCCGCCGCCCGGAGGTGCCACCCGGGGGTGCCGGCGCGACTTGGCGTGGGCACGCCCCATATCTGGGGCAGCTCTACAGCGGCTGCGACTACCTGGTCACGTGGTGGATGCCACCGTGCGGCTGCCGGCTGGCCGAGCTCGGGATCGTGCCGCCGTCAGCCGGGGACGGCGTCGACGGTGCGCGCCGCGCGGCGCAGGCCGTAGAGCACGAGCGCAGCCGCGGCGAGCAGCGGGCCACCGTCGCGGACCAGGCCGTCCACACCCAGCAGCCACCAGCACAGCGGCAGGTCCACGGCGAGCACGACCAGGGTGACGACGAGCAGCAGGCCACGCGCCCAGTCCTTGCCCCGCATCAGGAACGCGGTGCAGAACAGCACCGCGTAACTGGCCGCGAGGCCGGCGCCGAACCAGAACAACACGGCCGGTAGCGCGGTCAGCCGACCGTCCAGGATGGCGCCCCCGGCCACCAGGGCCGGCACCAGCATCAGCGGGCTGTAGGTGAACGCCGCCACCCGGCTGGTCAACAGCCAGGCGCTGGCCTCCGGCCGTCGGGGCGGGGTCTCCCGCCAGGAGAAGCCGGCCCGGTCGATGACCAGTCGTGGCCGGTGCCGGACGAGGTGCCCGGCCAGCGCCGACGAGCGGTACAGCAGCCAGACCACCGCCACACAGAGCGCGGTGAGCACGGCGAAGCCGAGCAAGCCGGGCAGGGGCGGCACCCCCTGGCGGGGCACGATCAACCGGCCGACGGCGAAGATCGTGGTGACCGCGAGGATCAGCCCGAACGGGCGAGCCACCGTCCGGCCCTTGCGTACGTGCCCGATCAGCAGCAGGAAGCCGAACGAGCGCAGCATCGCCCAGCCGGTACGCACCGCCAGACCGAAGCCCTGCTCCGGGGCGTACCACCAATTGAGCACCTCGACCACGACGGTGGCCGCCGCCGTCGTCGCGAGCAAAAAGGTGAGCGCCTGGACGGCGGACGGCCGCCGGACCTGGGTCTCGGCGGCCGTCCTCATGAGATCCGATGATGCCCGCTGGGAGCGGACTTCACACCTAGCGCTGCGGCTGCGCGGCGTCCAGACGTGCGCGCAGCGCGTCCAACTCGGCCCAGAGCACGCCGGGCAGCTTGTCACCGAACTTCTCGAACCACTCGGTGATCATCGGCAACTCGTTGCGCCACTCGTCCGGGTCGACCTTCAGGGCGATCCGAACGTCCTCCGGGGTCATGTCCAGGCCCTCGACATCCAGCGCGTCGGGTGCCGGAACCATGCCCACCGGGGTCTCGACCGCGTCGGCCGTGCCCTCGATCCGCTCGACGACCCACTTGAGCACCCGGGCGTTCTCCCCGAAGCCCGGCCACAGGAACGAGCCGTCCGGGTCCTTGCGGAACCAGTTGACGTAGTAGATCTTCGGCAGCTTCGCCTCGTCGCCGTCGGTGCCCTTGCCCATCTCGATCCAGTGCCGGAAGTAGTCGCCCGCGTGGTAGCCGATGAACGGCAGCATCGCCATCGGGTCCCGCCGGACCACACCAACCGCGCCGGACGCGGCGGCCGTCGTCTCCGAGGAGAGCGTCGCACCCATGTAGACACCGTGGACCCAGTCACGGGCCTCGGTCACCAACGGGATGGTGTCCTTGCGGCGACCACCGAAAAGGATCGCGTCGATCGGCACCCCGTTGGGGTCGAAGTACTCGTCGGCGAGGATCGGGCACTGGGTGATCGGAGTGCAGAAACGGCTGTTCGCATGCGAGGAGAGGCCCTCGCTCTCCGGCGTCCAGTCGTTGCCCTTCCAGTCGATCAGGTGCGCCGGGGGCTCACCCATGCCCTCCCACCAGATGTCGCCATCGTCGGTGAGGCCCACGTTGGTGAAGATGGAGTTGCCCCGGTCCAGGGTGCGCATGGCGTTGGCGTTGGTCTTCCAGTCGGTGCCGGGCGCGACACCGAACAGGCCGTACTCCGGGTTGACCGCGTAGAGGCGACCGTCAGGGCCGAACCGCATCCAGGCGATGTCGTCACCGATGGTCTCGACCTTCCAACCGGGGATGGTCGGCTCCACCATGGCGAGGTTGGTCTTGCCGCAGGCCGACGGGAAGGCGCCCGCGATGTGGTGGACCCGACCCTCCGGCGAGGTGATCTTGAGGATCAGCATGTGCTCGGCGAGCCAGCCCTCGTCGCGGCCCATCACGCTGGCGATCCGCAGGGAGTAGCACTTCTTGCCGAGCAGCGAGTTGCCGCCGTAACCGGAGCCGTACGACCAGATCTCCCGGCTCTCCGGGAAGTGCGAGATGTACTTGGTGTCGTTGCACGGCCAGGCGACGTCCTGCTGCCCGGGGGCGAGCGGGGCGCCGATCGAGTGCAGCGCGTGCACGAAGTCCCTGTCGTTGCCCATCGCCTCGAGGACCCGGGTGCCCATCCGCGTCATGATGCGCATCGAGGCGACCACGTACGGGCTGTCGGTGATCTCCACACCGAACATCGGGGACTCGGCCTCGACCGGGCCCATGACGAACGGGATGACGTACATGGTGCGACCGCGCATCGAACCGCGGTAGAGATCGGTCATCGTCCGCTTCATCTCCGCCGGCGCCATCCAGTTGTTGGTGGGGCCGGCGTCCGCCTCGTCGACGGAGCAGATGAAGGTGCGTTCCTCGACCCGCGCGACGTCCGTCGGATCGGTGCGCGCGTAGAACGAGTTGGGCTTCTTCTCCGGGTTCAACCGGATCAGTGTGCCGGCCTCGACCAGCTCGTCAGTGAGCCGGCGCCATTCCTCGTCGGACCCGTCCACCCAGACGACACGGTCGGGGGTGGTCAGTTCCGCAACCTCACGGACCCAGGCGAGCAGTTTCGGATGGGACGTCGGGGCCTGATCAATACCCCGCACAACAGCCGGAGCAACCATGACACATCTCCTTGTGGTCGACGCTGACCGATCTATGGGATGCACGAGACTCAGCGGCGCGATGCGTCGCCTTCGTGGAAACCTGGGATTGGCCTCAGCGTAAACCGGGCAGCCTTCCGAGTCAGTGGGACTGGTTGTGAAGAACTGCACAAGGTACGGCCACGCTGCGGCATCACGAGCTGATACCCGCTTTCCCGCGCAGTTTCACGCAAATCTTGTCGTGCACCCCGGCGGACGCTTGTTGCGGTCGGGCCGTGGACCTGCCCCGCCGACCGGTGCGTGGATTCCCGTTCCGGGGCGCGTCAGTCCTCCCAATTGGTTACGCTGCGTGCAACCGCTCCGCACATCCCGCTGGCGCTTCCGGGCGACCACGCCCGCTCGCCGTTGCTACCCCTCTGACTGGTCGACAGCCGGTAGGCTCCCTCCGTGGCCGCCACAATGACCGGGGAACAACCGGGTCCCCGGCAGACCCGACGGGGTCTGGTCGGCGGGCTGCTGGACCGCTTCGGTCACCTTGTCCGCGAGTTGGGCAAGTTCGCCACCGTGGGCGGGCTCGCCTTCCTCATCGACTTCGGGCTTTTCAACTACCTGACGAGCAGTCGTGACGTCGAGGAGTTGACGGCGAAGACGGTCTCCACCGTGATCGCGGCCTCGTTCGCCTTCGTGGGCAACCGGTTCTGGACGTGGCGGCACCGTCAGCGCAGCAACCCGGCCCGCGAGTACGCGCTGTTCTTCTTCTTCAACGCGGTCGGCCTCGGCATCGCGGTGGCCTGCCTCGCGATCAGCCGGTACGGGCTCGGCAGCATCTGGCCTGACGTGTTCCAGACGCGCCTGGCCGACAACGTCGCCAGCTACCTTGTCGGCGCGGGCCTCGGCACGCTGTTCCGATTCTGGTCGTACCGGCGGTTCGTCTTCGTCGAAGCGGGAACCCCGACCCTTCCACAGGTGAAGCCCGACCCCGATCACGGGGCGTGACCTGCCGCCTACCTCGTTCGGCCGGTGATCGCCGGCCGCACCGACTGCCCTAAGGTGTTTCGCATGCGTCTTGTTCGTCTCCTGCCTGAGCGCTGGCAGAAGTTCATCCACGAGGCGCTCAAGTTCGGCATCGTGGGCGGCATCAACACCGTCATCAATTACGCCGTGTTCAATGCCCTTGCACTGACCGTTTTCGTCAATGGTCAGCTGAAGGCGTCCGTGATCGCGACCATCGTCGCCACGATCACGTCGTATCTGATGAATCGGCACTGGACGTACCGGGATCGCCCGAAATCGGCGCTCCGTCGGGAATACCTCCTGTTCTTCCTGTTCAACGGGGCTGGCCTGCTCATCGAACTGGGTGCCGTGGCGGTGGCGAAGTACGGCCTCGACATACACGGCCTGCTCGCGTTGAACGTGGCCAAGACCGCTGGCGTCCTGCTGGCCACCCTGTTCCGGTTCTGGTCATACCGGACCTTCGTCTTCCAGCCCGTCGCGAAGACCAAGGTCGAGCCCGAGGCGAAGCCCACCTCCACCTGGCACAGCATCCCCCGTGACGAGTGGGACACGATGGCGGAAATGGACCCGGTCGCCGAGCTGGCCGAATCCGTGTCGGAGCTGGAAGAGGAGGAGTCCGCGGATCGCGCCGACCCACCGCCCGGCACGCCCGCTCAGGGGCGGTCCAAGCGGCTGAGCGTCAGCCCCGCCGCCGACCTGGACGCGGAACTCGCCGCGGAGTTGCACGTCAGCACCCGCCGCGCGCCCCGCCGGTGACGGCACCCGACGCCCGCTCCGGCACTGGGCAACCTGCCGAGCTGTTCTTCGAGGATCTCGTCCCGGGGCTCACCGTCGACCTTGGTGTGGTCACCGTGGATGGCGACGAGATGGTCGCCTTCGCCCGCCGCTTCGACCCGCAGTGGTATCACGTCGACCCTGACCTGGCCGGGGCGAGCCGGCACGGCGGGTTGATCGCCAGCGGCTTCTACACGGTCAGCCTGTTCATGCGCGCGTACGTAGACCACCTGCTGTCCCGGGCGGCGGCGGACGCGTCCCCCGGGCTGGAGGAGCTGCGCTGGCTCGCCCCCGTGCGCGCCGGTGATCGGCTCTCCGTTCGGGTCGACGTGATGGGTGCCCGGCCGTCGACCGCCCGCCCGGGGCTGGGCACCGTCAGCCTCACCGGCACCATGCTCCGCCTCGGCCCGGACGACCGGCCCGAGCAGGAGGTGCTGCGGACCCGCTTCCGTGGCTGGTTCGCCGTGCGACCGGCCGAGGCCGAGCCGGCCGGGGCCAGCCCCGACGACGACCAGACCGACGCCAGCCCAACCAACGCCTGCCAGCCCGGCAGCGGCACGCCGGCGCCCGAACCACACGACTGACCCGCCCCGACACGGCGGTAGGGGCGGGCCTCAAGCGGCCTGGATCAGGCTGTGGTGTCGCGCAGCGGCTTGCCGTCCTGCATGTCGGCGAGGATGTCGCGCATCTCCCCGTCACCCAGCGAGTGCTTGTCGTGCTGCGCCTCGACCAGCTCGTACAGGGTGGTCTGCACCTTTCCGACGTTCGGCACGTCGGCAAGCACCGACTGGCCGCGCTCACCGGCCGACTCGATGGTGAGCGTGCCGCAGCCGAGCAGGCGCTCGACGAACCGTTGGTTCATCGAGTGGTCGTTGACCCGGGTGAGCGGAAGGTCCCGCCGGTCGCGGGAGAAGACACCCTGCTGGATCAGCACACGCTCGTTCGTGAACAGGTAGTGCGTGGTGCGCCAGACCAGGAACGGCCACAGGCCGAGCCAGAGCACCGCGACCAGGGCGATCGCCCCGATCACGGCCAGCACGATCGAACCGCCGTCACCCTCGGGCAGCAGGAGCACACCGACCACCACCGCCGCGATGGCCAGCACCAGCACCGCGATCGGCTGGATCAACGCCTTCCAGTGTGGGTGCAGATGGAGCACGACATGCTCGTCCTCGGTGAGCACGTCTTCAGGAAACGCCACGACAACCTCCATCGCCATTTTTCCGACGCGCAGACCGTAACCGGTCCAACCGCCTGATCGGATCAGCCTCCCGGGGTGGCTTGCGTCCACAGCGGGCCCTTTCGCCTCCGGAGGCCCTTTCACGCCACCGGAGGCCCTCCCGACCAGTGCAGGTGCGGGACGTCACCGCAGATGCAGGACATCTCCGGCGGCGAGGGTGCGATCGCCGGCAGGGGTGGTGACGAGGAGCTGGCCGTCCGGGTCGACTCCGGTGGCTGTGCCGGTCAGGGCCTCGCCGTTGGGGAGCAGGACCCGCACCTCGCGGCCGACGGTCGCGCAGGCCGCCAGGTAGGCGTCGCGCAGGCCACTGCCCACCGCATCGCCGCCCGCGGAGCGCCAGCGGTCGTACCAGTCGGAGACCGAGCGCAGCAGGGCCCGCAGCAGCGGGTCCCGGTCGGTGGCCGCCGCGCCGGCCAACTGCAGCGAGGTGGCCGGCAGCCCGGTCGGATTCACCGGCAGTTCGTCGGCGCGCAGCGTCACGTTGAGCCCGATGCCGAGCACGATGGCCGGCGGTTGGTCCGCTGCGCGCCCCGGCACCGCCTCGGCCAGCACGCCCGCGCACTTCGCGTCGTCGATCAGCAGGTCGTTGGGCCACTTCAGGGTGGCTTCCAGCTCGGCCAGCCGGGCCACCGCCTCGACCAGCGCCACGCCGGCCAGCAACGGCAGCCACCCGTACCCCGTGGGTGCCGCGGGCAGCCAGCCGCGGTCCGGAACGGCCTCGCCGGGCCGCAGCAGCACGCTGGTGGCGATGCCGGCCCGCGCAGGCGACTGCCAGACCCGACCGCGGCGCCCACGCCCGGCGGTCTGCCGTTCGGCGATGACGACCAGGCCCTCGGGTTCGCCGGCCCGCGCCGCCTCGGCCACGTCGGCGTTGGTGGAGCCCGTCTCGGCACGCAGCTCCAGTCGGGCCCAGGGCCCGTTCGGGGCGACCAACGCGCGGCGCAGCCGGGCCGCCGACAGCGGCGGGCGGTCCAGATCGGTGTACGGGGAGCCCGACATTCCGTCAGCCTACGATGGTGGTCGCGTCGACACTGAGGCGTACTGCACAGCGGGGCCCGCCTGAACCATCGTTATATTCCCTGGGTGACTACCGAGACCGGGACCAACATCCACAGCACCGCGGGCAAGCTGGCGGACCTGGAGCGCCGGGTCGACGAGGCGGTGCACGCCGGGTCGGCCCGCGCGGTCGAGAAGCAGCACGCGCGAGGCAAGAGGACCGCCCGCGAGCGGATCGAGATGCTGCTCGACGAGGGCTCGTTCGTCGAACTCGACGAGCTGGCCCGGCACCGTTCCACGGCCTTCGGGCTGGAGAAGAACCGCCCGTACGGCGACGGCGTGGTCACCGGCTACGGCACGGTGGACGGCCGGCAGGTGTGCGTCTTCGCGCAGGACTTCACGGTCTTCGGCGGCTCACTCGGTGAGGTCTTCGGCGAGAAGATCGTCAAGGTGATGGACCTGGCCATGAAGATCGGCTGCCCGGTGGTCGGCATCAACGACTCCGGTGGGGCGCGCATCCAGGAGGGTGTGGTCTCGCTCGGCCTCTACGGTGAGATCTTCTTCCGCAACGTGCGGGCCTCCGGCGTCATCCCGCAGATCTCGCTGGTCATGGGGCCCTGTGCCGGCGGCGCGGTCTACTCGCCGGCGGTCACCGACTTCACCGTGATGGTCGACCAGACCTCGCACATGTTCATCACCGGCCCCGACGTGATCAAGACGGTGACCGGCGAGGACGTCGGCATGGAGGAGCTGGGCGGGGCACGCACCCACAACTCCCGCAG
This sequence comes from Micromonospora luteifusca, assembly GCF_016907275.1. Taxonomy (NCBI): domain Bacteria; kingdom Bacillati; phylum Actinomycetota; class Actinomycetes; order Micromonosporales; family Micromonosporaceae; genus Micromonospora; species Micromonospora luteifusca. The sequence goes on along the minus strand of NZ_JAFBBP010000001.1, from coordinate 4,044,272 downwards.
CGGCAACGCGCACTACCTCGCCAGCGACGAGGACGACGCCGTCGACTACGTCAAGGCGCTGCTGTCGTACCTGCCGTCGAACAACCTCGACGAGCCGGTGGTCTTCGAGGCGCCCGCCGACCTGGCGATCAGCGACGAGGACCGGGAGCTGGACACCCTGATCCCGGACTCGGCCAACCAGCCGTACGACATGCACAGGGTGCTCGAGCACGTCCTCGACGACGGGGAGTTCCTCGAGGTTCAGCCGCTCTACGCGCAGAACATCGTGGTCGGCTACGGCCGGATCGAGGGGCGGCCGGTGGGCGTGGTCGCCAACCAGCCGATGCACTTCGCCGGCACCCTGGACATCGCCGCCTCCGAGAAGGCCGCCCGGTTCGTCCGCACCTGCGACGCGTTCAACGTCCCCGTGCTGACCTTCGTGGACGTGCCCGGCTTCCTGCCCGGGACCGGCCAGGAGTGGGACGGCATCATCCGCCGGGGCGCCAAGCTCATCTACGCGTACGCCGAGGCGACCGTCCCCAAGGTCACCGTGATCACCCGCAAGGCGTACGGCGGGGCGTACGACGTGATGGGTTCCAAGCACCTCGGCGCGGACCTCAACTTCGCCTGGCCGACCGCGCAGATCGCCGTGATGGGCGCGCAGGGCGCGGTCAACATCCTCTACCGCTCCGACCTGGCCGGCGCCGAGGACCCGGCGGCGGTCCGGGCCGAAAAGATCGCCGAGTACGAGGACACCCTGGCCAACCCGTACGTGGCGGCCGAACGCGGCTACATCGACTCGGTGATCGCGCCGCACGAGACGCGCACCCAGATCGTCCGGGCACTGCGCGTGCTGCGCACCAAGCGGGAGACGTTGCCGCCCAAGAAGCACGGCAACATCCCCCTCTGAGGCTGGCCGTCAGCAGGCTGGGTTGGCGGCGGCGCACATCCGGGCCGCCGCCGCCACGGCGAGTTGGCGGAGTTCGGCTTCGGTGCCGTCGTACCCGAGGCGGAGCACCGAGACGGTGTCGCCGACCCGGACGACGGCCAGCAGGATCGGCGGCGGATCGTCGCCGTCTGTCTGCCCGGTCTTCACGTCCCTGGCGGCCGTGAGCGAGTCCCGCAGGATGGCGGCGTCGTCGCCGGCGAAACCCCGCTGCGTCACCGCCCACCGGTGGACGGCTTCTACCGTGCTGAGAACCCCCGCCGTGTCCAGCTGCCCGACGCTTCGCCATTCGGCGCACGGGGCGATCAGGTCGTCCAGACCGGCGAAGAGCTGTGTGGCCGCCTCGGGCGTCAGCCGGTAGAGGTCCTGCGCGACGAGGGCGTCGCCCTCCGTGCGAGGGCCCGGAGGGTGCTGCCGCAACAGCGTCTGCGAACGGGACACGATTGACATCGGCCAACCCTCCGACAGCCCCTGACTCGTCCGGCAGTAGGCGAGCAGGTGGTCCAGCCGGACCGGCTCCCCCAGCCCCGATTGGCTGAGCTGCCAGGGGTACGACGGCGGGGCGACCAGCTGCGTCAGGTCGGCCGGCTGCAGGAGTGCGTCGGTGCTGATCTCGTGCCGGGTCGGCGAGGCGGATGCGGCCGGCAGAGCCGGCGACGGGGACTTCCTCGGCGCGGCGACCGCTGCGGCGGAGACCCCGGCGAGGGCCAGCACGACGGTGGCCACCACGATCCTGCGCTGGCTGCGGCGGCGGGCCCGGGCGCGGATCTCCTCCGGGCCGGGCCAGTGCACGTCGCGCAGTTCCCGCTGGATGTGTTCGACGAAGGTCGGGTCGTCACGCATCGGTTGCCTCCTCAAGATCAGAGACGGCGAGCAGACCGGCGAGCGCGACGCGCCCCCGGGAGAGGCGGGCCTTGACGGTGCCCACCGGGGCCGCGGTTTCCCGCGCCACGTCGGCGACCGGCATGCCGACCAGGTAGTAGAGAGCGATGGCGACGCGTTGCTCCTCGGGCAGTCGGCGCAGGGCGGCGACCACCGCGACGGTGTCGGTGCCCGGCCCCGGAACGGTCTCGACTGCCCCGTGCCGCAGGTACGCGCGGGCCCGGCTGCGCAGACTGCGCCACCGGCTGACCGCGATCCGGCTGGCCACCACCCGCACCCACGCCTCCGGGTCGTCGTACGCGCTGACCGTCGACCAGCGCTGCCACGCCCGGATGTACGCCTCCTGCACGGCGTCCTGCGCCTCGCCCCGATCACCGGTGAGCACGTAGACGAAACCGAGCAGCCGTTGCCGACTCCCCCGGTAGAACTCATCGAACCCGTCGACGTCCGGCACCCGCTACCTCCCCGTGTCGGTCGCAGGGAACACGCCCCGGATGGGTTCGGGGGTTGCCTCGATCAGGCCATCATCTTCTCCAGGTCGGCGAGCGGGAACGCGCCGACCCCGATCCGCTCCCGGACCGCTTGGCGTACGGCCCGCTGCACGGCGACGTTGGCCGGCGTCGGTACGCCGTGCAGTCGGCCGAGCAGCGCGATCTCCCCGTTGAGGTGGTCGACCTCGGTCGAGCCGGTGCCCCGGGCGAGGCTCTGCCAGGTGGAGCCGCCGGAGCGGGGCTCCCCGTCGACCGGGCGCTGCCCGACCAGGTCGCCGCGTTCGGCCTTCTCCTCCCCCGGGGAGGTGTGCCCGATGCCGGCGGCGGCGAGGGCGGCGACGCCTTCGGCGCGTACCCGCTCGGCCAGCGCCTCCGGGATGTCCTGGCCGAGCAGCGCCTGCAGGCCGTTGCCGAGATTGCTGAGCAGCTTGCCGTACTTCCAGCGCAGCACATCCGTGCGGACCGGGGCGACGAACCCGGCAGCGCTCAGATCGGCTGCGATCGCGCGGTCGGTGTCGTCGGCTCCGCCGGGGTACCGCCCGATGTGGAGCATCCCGGGGTGCGGGTGACCGTTGGCCACCACCACGCCCGGGTCCAGGTGGGTGGCCGGCAACCAGACGCAGACCGGGTGCACGTCGGCGAAGAGCCGCAGCGCGGCCCGCTCGTTGGCCACCCCGTTCTGCGCGGTCACCAGCGGCAGACGCTCACCCGCCGTGCCACCGCCGACCACCGGCGCGTCCACCCAGGCGGCCAGTGCACCGGCGGTGTCCTGCGACTTGACGGTGAGGATCAGCACCGTGTCCGCCGGCAGAGGCTGGTCACCGGGCCCGTCCACGGCGGCGAGCCGGGCGGTGATTTCCCCGTCGGGCTGTCGCAGGGTCAGACCCCGCGCGCGGATCGCGTCCAGATGCGCACCCCGGGCCACCAGCGTCACGTCCCGGTCGGCGTGAGCCAGCCGTACGCCGATGGTCCCGCCGACCGCGCCCGCCCCGATGATCACGTATCGCATGGCCTCATTCTGCCCGCTGGGTCAGACCGTCAGGCCGGCGCTGGTGAGGATGGGGCCCACCAACAGAAGCGCGCCGGCGACCAGGGCGGCCAGGTTGACCAGGGCGAAGACGGTCACCCAGAAGAGCGCCGGGAACGGGGTGAGCCCGGCGAGCTGGTCGGCGTCGGAGACGGGCATCCGGCCCCGCGAGCGCAGCCGCTGCAGCTCGACCACCGGCCGCACCCCGCCGAGCAGCAGGAACCACACCCCGGTGTACGCGAATGCGGCCTGGACCTGCGGGGTCGCGTACCACGAGACAGCGAACACCAGCGCACCGGTGACCAGCAGCGACACCACGCCGAAGGCATTACGGATCATGATCAGCATGGCGAGCAGCAGCGCCACCGCGACCCAGAGCAGCAGGGTGATCCGGTTACCGCCGAGCAGCCAGGCACCAGCCAGCCCGACCAGCGGTGGGGCGACGTAACCGGCGAGCAGGGTGAGGATCATGCCCGGCCCGGTGGGACGGCCGGCGGAGAGGGTCAGCCCGGACGTGTCCGAGTGCAGCCGGATGCCACGCAGCTTGCGGCCGGTGAGCAGCGCGACCAGGGCGTGCCCACCCTCGTGCGCGATCGTGATGGCGTTGCGGGCGATCCGCCACGGCAGCCGGGTGGACACCACCACCAGCGCGACCGCCGCGGTGATCAGCACCAGCAGCGCGGGCGGGTCCGGCTGCGCACCGAACAGCGTGTCCCACAGGTCGCTCAGCCCGTCGATCGACATCATGGGGCGCGAGCCTACCGGCGGCGTTCCGTGTCGCTCCCGAGGCACCGGCTCGTATCCTGGGAGACTGATCGGGTGGCGAGTCGAGCGGGAGGTGAACGCGGGTGAGCGCAGCGCCCCTGGAGCCGCACATCGGCCTGTGGACCGAGGCCGACTACTTCGCCTTGGGCGAGACGCCTGACCGGATCGAACTGCTCGACGGGAGCCTTTTGGTGAGCCCTGCCCCGAGCCGACGGCACCAGCGGGTGTCGCGCCGACTGGCGAACAGCATCGAAGCAGCGGCAGACCTCCACGGGCTGTCGGTCTTCGAAGCGATCAACGTCCGGCTCGGCATCGACCGAGTCGTCATTCCGGACCTCGTTGTGACCGATGTTGATGACGACGGCACCTTCCTCGACCCCGACCGGGTGGTGCTCGTCGGCGAAATCGTCTCGCCCGGCAACGCCGCCGCCGACCGGCTGGTCAAGATGCAGCTCTACGCCATCGCGCGGATCCCCTGGTACCTGCTGGTCGAGCAGGACGGCGACGGTCACTCGTTGCGGCTGTTCCGGCTGGACGGAGAGCACTACGTCGAGGACCAGGTGGCCAAGGCGGGCGAGACGCTGACCATCGTCGAGCCGTTCCGCTGGCAGCTCGACCCGGCCACCCTGCGCTGATCCATCCCGCTCCGGCCGGCGGTCTTCCACGCCCCGTCGATGAAGCTTTTTTCAATGCACCTTGCGATCTAGGGCACTTACCTCCAAAGATGGATGTCGATAGAGCGACGTCCTTGGAGGCATTCATGGCCCGTACCTCGTCATCGCTGCGCCGCGCGCTCGCGGCCGGCCTCACCGTCCTCGCCACCGCGGCGGCGGCCCTGGTCGCGACCGCCGGACCGGCGGCCGCAGCCACCACACCCGGCATCGACGTGTCCCGCTACCAGGGCACCATCAACTGGACCAGCGTCCGCAACGCGGGCATTCAGTTCGCCTTCATCAAGGCAACCGAGGGCACCACCTACAAGGACCCGAACTTCAACGCCAACTACGTCAACTCGTACAACGCCGGGGTGATCCGCGGGGCGTACCACTTCGCCCGGCCGAACATCTCCGCCGGCTCGACCCAGGCCAACTACCTGGCCTCCAACGGCGGCGCCTGGTCGGCGGACAGCCGCACCCTGCCGGCCGCGTTGGACATCGAGGCCAACCCGTACAGCGGCGGCTACTGCTACGGGCTCAGCACCACGGGGATGCGCAACTGGGTGCAGGACTTCCTCAACACGTACCGCTCCCGCACCGGCCGGTACGCCGTCATCTACACCACCACGAGCTGGTGGAACCAGTGCACCGGCAGCTGGACCGGCCCGTGGGCGAACCACCCGCTCTGGCTGGCCCGCTGGGCGAGCGCGCCCGGCGCCCTACCGGCCGGCGCTTCGGTGTGGAGCTTCTGGCAGTACACCAGCACCGGCGTCGTCTCCGGGATCAGCGGCAACGTGGACCGCAACTACTGGAACGGCGACCGGAGCCGCCTGATCGCCTTGGCCAACAACACCTGATCGGGCCGTTGGCGGCAGCGGGATCGACGGTCACCACACGGTCGACAATCGGTCCGGCTGCCGCCACACCATCGGGTACGGGTCAAGCCCTCCGTCGGCCCAGAACCGGGACCGCGGCTTCCTCACGAGCCAGAGCGGCCCGGTGGGTGAGCCGCCAGGCAGCCACCCCGAAGCCGGCAACGATCACGACGCTGAGCAGTGCGATGAGCACCGGCATCCCCACGCTGACCAGCAGCAGGATCGCGTCGCCGAACGCGACGAGCATCCACAGTGCCAGTCGGGGTCGAGTGTCCCTCCGTCGGTAACCCATGTCGTGCCTCCCTCCGTCGTCGAAGGTCAATTACCCAGGACGACGGAGGGTCATGCGAATCAGTTTCAGTCCTTGCGGTCGGGCACGAAACCCTTGGCGATGCGGTCGAAGTTCGGCAGGTTGGCCTGCCAGTCCTTCTCCGCGATCTCCCACCGCAGGGCGTAGCCGCGGTTGCTGGCGGTCACGAACCCACGGTTACGGACGTGGATCCGCTGCCCGTCCCGGGTCTCCAGCCACTCCCAGTCCGCGCAGGTCCGCCCGACATTGCAGCGCTCGATGCTGAGGTACTGGTAGTTGTTGACTTCGTTCTTGCGGTCGCCCTCGATGCTCTTCCAGTCGGCGTAGGCGTCCTTCTTCGGCGTGCTGGTCCACTGCACGAGCAGCTCACCCGGGCCGTTGGACTCGTCGAAGACGACGGTGTCGCGGCCGGCGCTGCGACGCACCCAACCGTCGGGGATCGGCAGGGCGAAGCCAGCCGGGTCCTGGTGCAGCTTCCAACCCGCCGGAAGCGCGTTCGGGTCGACCGAGGGCGTGGGTGAGGTCGTCGGGCTGGGGGCACCCGTGGTGGGCGGGGGTGCCGCCGGAGCGGACGTCGGCGCGGACGCAGAGGTCGGGGCAGCCCCGGTCGGGCCGGCCTGCGGGCTCTTGTCGTCGCCCTTCGTCAGCATCGGCACGACCACGACGAGGCCGATCAGCAGCAGCGCGACCAGGGCCCCGATCAGCACGTTGCGTCGGGTGTTGCTCGGCTTCGTACCGTCCGATGGCGGAACCGGCGCACGCCCGGCCGGACCCACCGGCGGCATGAGCGACGTCGGCGTCGTCGGCTTGCGCTGCTCCGGAGCCACCGGCGGGCCGTCGACGATCGTCGGCTCGTCCTCGGCGTCCGCCGGACCGTCGTCGACGTTCGTCGTACCGTCGCCGCTCGTGTCGGGTGCGGCCGTGACCTTCGCGGTCGGCTCGGCATCGGACGGACGGTCGATCGTCGCGGTCGGCTCGGCCGGCACCGCCGCGGTCGGGTCGGCGTCCGCACCGGATCCGACGACGGCCGTCGGCGTGGCATCGGCGGCGGGGCCCGCAGCAGCGGCAACCGAGGTCGCGGCGGCGGCCGGCGGCGGCGACACCGGCCGGTCGACACTCTCGGCCGGTCGCGGCGCCGGCACCAACGGCGGGCGCGGCTCGCGCGGGCCGTTCGGCCCCGGCCGGCGTACGCCATCCAGCAGCGAGATCCCGCGCGCACGCTTGCCTGCGGCGCGGCGCAGCAGGCGCTCCGCCACCTCGGCGGTGATCCGCTCGTTCGGATCCTTACGCAGCAGGCCGTTGAGCACGGCCTTGAGTGGACCGGCGTTCTTCGGCGGCGGAATCGGCTCAGTCGCCAGCGCCGCGAGGGTGCCGATCGCCGACGGCCGGGCGTAGGGCGACTTGCCCTCGACCGCCGCGTAGAGCGTCGCGCCCAACGACCACAGGTCCGCCTCCGGGCCGGCGGTGCCGTCGCGGGCCCGCTCCGGCGAGATGTACGCGGGTGAGCCCAGCACCATTCCGGTTCGGGTCACGTTCGGGTCGCCCGGGATCGTGGCGAGACCGAAATCGGTCAGGACCACCCGGCCGTCCTCGCCCAGCAGCACATTGCCGGGCTTCACGTCGCGGTGCATGACACCCGCCTTGTGCGCGGCACTGAGCGCACCCAGCACACCGAGGCCGATCTCCACTGTGCGGGCCACCGACACGGGTCCATCTTCGGCAAGAGTGTCCTGCAACGACTTCGACGCCACGTACTCCATGACGATCCACGGATCGCCGTCGGTGCGCAGCACATCGAAGATGCGGACCACATTGGCGTGGTTCAGCCGGGCAATGGCCCTGGCCTCCCGCAACGAGCGCTCGCGCATCTCGCGGCGCTCCTCGTCGGTGAGGCCGGGTGGTGGCACCAATTCCTTGATGGCCACGTCCCGGTGCAGCACCTCGTCGCGCGCCTTCCACACCCGGCCCATGCCGCCCTGGCCGAGCGGCGACAGGAGCCGGTATCGGTCAGCGACAAGTTGGGGAAGCGCATTCGACATCGCTGAGACGGTACCCGGACCCGCTGACGCTCACACCGCCGGCACGCCACTGTGCGCTTCGCGTAACTTCGCGCCGCGTACCCTGGCGGCATGTCTGCCGAAGAGCCGCTGTTCCGGGTCGTTCGCGGCGTGCCCACCGCCGAGGAACTGGCCGCCCTGGTGGGGGCGATCGTCGTCCGGTCCCGCCCGGCCTCCGCTCCCGCGCCGGCAGCCCCGTCCAACTGGGCGCGCAGCGGTCGGCCGGCCAGCCGTGGTGGATGGCGCACCGCCAGCCTGCCCCGCTGACGCGACCCGCCGCCGTGCGGGGGCTGCCAGGGCCACGTGTAGCCGTTACCCTCACTCAGGGAAACGGTGCCGTGACAGGTAGGGAGGATCGATGATCCCCGAAGAGGACCGGCCAGCACCCTGGTTGCGCGGCTACGGCGGCATCGAGGCCGACATCAGCCAGCTCAGAGAGTTCGCCGACCGGCTCGCCGCCGAGGTCGAGAGCAACTATGCGCCGCACCTGTCGTACATCGCCGAAGACATGTCCGCCAAGCTGCCCAACCCGTGCGACGCCTTCATCGAGCTGGTCACCTTCCTGCACGCGCACCACGAGACGCAGCAGGCCACCGCCGACATGGTGTACGCCGTCCGTGGCGCCACCGGCCACCTGGCCGCCGCCGCCGATCAGGTCGCCACCCGATACGCCGACAGCGACGCCTTCACCGCCGCGCGAGTGGTAGACGTGCGTCAGGCCCTCGCCGACCCGACAACCATGCTGCCCGGCGGCCCGACGCCGATGCTGACCGACCCGACCAGCCCCGACGCCGACAAGCCGGTGATGCTGCCGTGATCGAACGGGGCACCGGCCGCACATCCGGCCTCACCGACTGGCAACTGATGGACGTCAACAGCATGTGGGCCTGCCTGCAGGACCACGACACCGCCAACCACTGGAAGCAGGTCGCCGGCTGGCGCAAGGTCTGCGACCTGGCGCAAACCCACCTCAGCCGCCTCCAGGAATACCGACGCGGACTCGCCGAGGCCTGGCCGCCCGAAACCAGCGCCGCCTCCAGCACGTACCTCGCCGAACTCGACGAGCTGATCGACAAGGTGCAGCGCACCCACAACGCCGCCGCCGCGAACTACACCGCGCTCTCCGCCGCCACCCAGGCCATCGGCACCACCCGCGCCGCACTCCGCAAGATCCATGAGGAGTACGCGACCAAGTTCCAACAAAAGCAGGCGTACGAGTCGATGGCCGCCGATCCGAAAGCGGTGATGGGCAACCGGGTCACCGAGGCGCCCGTTACCGACGCGGAGCTGGAACGGCTGAATGTGCAGGCACGGGCCGCGATGTTCAACCTCAGCAGCGAACTCCAGCAAGCCCAAGCAACCCTCCAAAAACCACCACCACCGCCTCGTCGGGCCGGCTATCAGCCGAATGACCCGGACGTCTACGGAACGAGCACCCAGAGCCCGCTCATACCTCCGATCGTTGCAGTACCGATGGCACCGGCGGTCTCCCCGCTTCACTCGCCAAAGCCAGCTTCTGTAAGCCCAATGCCCGTCCATGCTCCTGGAGTCGGACCGGTCTTGGGTGGAATTGGTTCAGCCTCAACACCGGCCACCGCCAACCCAAACCCGCCCGGGTTGACAACTCCCTTAACAGCCGGCGCCCCTATAGGCATGCCATCCGACATTCCTATCCGTCCGATAGGAGAGTTGTCGCCCCGCACCCAGGCAGGCCCAGTTAACGCGCCCAACGGCAACTCGAAGGAACAAGCCCAACGCCTGAAACCATCGGCTTCCTCCCGGCCCCTGCCACCGGGAGGCCTCATCGGGGGCCCACCAGGAATCGGTCTGGGGCAGCCCGGCGCAGGACCGACCTCACCCCGGCGCGTCAACCCGATCGGCGGCGTTATTGGGGGTGGCGGAGCTGGTACGGCCCCTAGCGGAGGAGCGGGTTCTCGACCTGGCGCTGGTCGCGGCTTCTCAGTGTCACAAAGCATCCCGCCATTGGGCGGCGCCCCCGGGCTGGCGAGTCCTGCCGGTGCACAGCCGACCACCGTCCGGCCGAGCGGGCGCAGGCAGCCAGGGAGCAGTTCACCACACTGGGACCCCGATAACCCATGGGAAACGGAGAAGGGTGTAGCACCAGTGGTTCGCCCACCTGACGACGAGGGTCCCATTGACCCCGGCCCGGCAATCGGCTTCACGCGGTAATGGCATTCATTGCCCCCGCCGCACTAATCGCTTTGATCTTGCCGTTTGCGGTAACTGGGCTAACAGAAGGCGGCCACCCACCTTCCACCTACAGCACCCTGTGGTCCGATGAGGCTGAACGCATTCGGGGCGACCAGTGGCACCTTCGCTACCTAAATGTTTCGCAAGCGCAAGCGATTAGCCAGGGCGACGCGGTCATCGTCGCAGTACCCGACACCGGCGTAGACCCCCACCCCGACCTCGTCAATAACCTACTCCAGGGCATCGATACCGTACCGGACGGCTCGGGGAATGGCCAAAATGACCTGAACAGTCACGGCACGAGCATGGCAGGGCTAATCGCGGCGCATGGCAGGGGCGGGAGTTCAGGCGCGCTTGGCATTGCACCTAAATCCAAGATTCTTCCGATAAAGGCCGCTGCGGATGATAATTTCGGCGACGCCGATGATCTCGCCACAGCTCTCGAGTACGCGATAACTAGCCGAGCCCAAGTAATCAGCATTTCAAGCGGGGGCGCATCGACTCCACGTCTCATCCGGGCCGTCCGCGCTGCACTCGCCGCGAACATTATCGTTGTGGCAGCCGTAGGCAATGCGCCTCATGGGTCGGTTGGATATCCGGCTAGCGAAGAAGGCGTGATCGCCGTTGGTGGTGTCGGTCGCGATGGGCTACACGCTGCTGTCTCCGTGACCGGACCGAAGATCGATGTGGTCGCTCCCGCTGTCGACATTTACAGCACCAGCTATGACGGCAAGTACTCGAAGGGCACTGGCACATCGAGCGCTACGGCGATCGTGGCGGGGGCGGCGGCGTTGATTCGGTCCAAGTATCCGTATCTGCCGGCGCGGGAGGTGGCGCACCGACTCACGGCAACCGCGGTCGACAAGGGCGCGCCTGGGCGTGACGACGAGTACGGCTATGGCGTGATCGATCTTGTGGCGGCGCTGACGGCGGACGTACCGCCGCTGGGGTTTGAGTCTGTGAGCGCGCCGGCTGGTGCTGGCTCGACGACGACGGCTGGTGCTCTGCCGGGTGATGAGGGCGGTGGTGCGACGGTGCGTGGCCTGGCCACCCTTGGGGTGATCTTGGCTGCCGGGGTCGGATGGGCGGTGGTGGCCCGGCGGCGTCGGCGCGGCGATGATCCGCCGCCCCGGATTAGTCGCTGATCGGCCAGCGGCCCGGCGGTGCTGGGCTCGGCGCCTTGGTTTGGCGGCGTCTGGTGCGGTGGGACACCCCCACTTCGGCGGAACGGGTCGATCAGGGTGGGGATTGGGTCGATCGGCGGGTTGATCGGCTCCATATCGGCGATATTGCGGGGTCGAACCGTGCTGGATAGGCCAATGTCGGCGATATGGAGTGGATCAAGGCTGTTGGGCACTTGTGGCGGGAGGTTGTGCGGGGTGGGAGCCGGTAACGTCGAGTGGGTGTCTGAAACTTTGCCGCTCCGCCTCGTGCTCGCCTCTGCGAGCCCTGCCCGTCGCAAGTCTCTCCTGGCCGCAGGGATTGAGCCGGATGTGCTGGTCAGCGGGGTGGACGAATCGTTGGTGGTGACCGAACGGGCCGAGGAGTTGTGCCTGGAGTTGGCTCGGCTCAAGGCACAGGCGGTGTTGACCCGGCTGAGCCCGGGCGCCGGCCAGCGGACGCTGGTGATCGGCTGCGACTCGGTGCTCGCGTTCGACGGGGAGATCCTCGGCAAGCCAGCGGACCCGGCCGACGCGACCCGGCGATGGCTGCGGATGCGGGGGCGCAGCGGCGTTCTGCACAGCGGGCACTGCCTCATCGACGTTACCGCCGGGCGGCGCGCGGAGGCGGTCGCCTCGACCACCGTCCACTTCGCCGACATCAGCGACGACGAGATCGCCGCGTACGTGGCCAGCGGTGAGCCGCTCGCGGTGGCCGGCGCGTTCACCATCGACGGATTGGGTGGGCCGTTCGTCGAGCGGATCGAGGGTGACCCGGGGACGGTGATCGGGCTGTCGATGCCGCTACTGCGTCGGCTCCTCGCCGAACTCGACCTACGGATCACCGACCTGTGGACAAAGGTCGCGCCCGGGGGCCAATCGGTCGAGCCGCTCGGTAACGTCCGGTCATGACCACCAAGTCGATCCCGCTCACCGACGAGCTGCACGCCTACCTGGTCGCACACGGCTCCCCACCGGACGAGATCATCCGGGATTTGGCCGACGAGACCCGGTCGGTGCTGCCGGAGCACGCCACCATGCAGGTGGCCCCGGAGCAGGCTGCCTTTCTGACGTTCCTCACCCGACTGCTCGACGTGCGGCAGGCCGTCGAGGTCGGCACGTTCACCGGGCTCTCGTCCCTGGCGATCGCCCGCGGGTTGCCCGAGGGCGGGCGGCTGACCTGCTTCGACATCTCTGCGGAGTTCACCGGCATCGCCCGGCGCTACTGGGAACGGGCCGGCGTGCAGGACCGGATCGACCTGCGCATCGGTCCGGCCGGGGACAGGCTGCGGGAGCTGCCGTACGAGCGTTACCTGGACTTCGCGTTCATCGACGCGGACAAGACCGGATACCCGATCTACTGGGCGGAGCTGGTGCCCCGGATGCGGCCGGGCGGAGTGATCGCCGTCGACAACGTGCTGCGTGGTGGCCGGGTGATCGCTCCGCAGGACGCCAACGATCGCGCGATCGCCGCCTTCAACGACGATGTCCTCGCCGACGTACGGGTGGACCCGGTGATGCTGCCGATCGCGGACGGCCTGACCCTCGCCAGGGTGCGCTGAGCCCCGGCAGGCACTGACCCCGGGACGCACCGGCAGACACTGAACCGCGGGCAGCGCTGAACCCCGCAGATGCACCGGCAGCCCCGAACCCAGATGTCGGGGTGTCCTCCCAAGACGGAGACGGACACCCCGACAAACTGGACCTCGTATTGATCACGCGGCCCGCGGACCGGTCGGGTCAGCGGACGCTGCGGGCAAACTGCCGGGCGGCCCAGTAGACACCCAACGCGGCCAGGACCGCGGTGATGCTCAGGCCCTGCCAGACCTTGTCGCTGCCCAGGTCCCCGGCGAACAGCGCCCGGGTGCCGTCGACCGCCCAGGAGAACGGGTTCCAGTCGGCGATGCCCTGCAACCAGCCGGGCGCGAAGGTCAGCGGCAGCAGGATGCCGGAGAGCAGCAGCACCGGCTGCGCCACGGTGTTCATCAGGGGCGCCAGCGCGTCCTCACTCTTGACCTTGAGGGCGACGCCGTAGGAGACGGCCGAGGTCATGAGGGCGATCAGAGCGAGCATCAGGTACGCCAGCAGCAGGTCACCGATGAACACCCGCAGGTCGAACAGGAGCGCCAGCAGGGTGATGATGACCGCCTGCACGATGAGCGAGACCACGTCGCGTAGCGAACGGCCGAGCAGCAGGGCGAGCCGGCTGATCGGGGTGACCCGGGAGCGTTCGATGACACCGGCGCGCAGCTCGGCGATCAGGCCGAAGCCCTGGAACAGGCCGCCGAAGATCGCGAGCAACACCAGCAGACCGGGTACGAAGATCTTGTAGGCGGCGGCCTGGGTGGGCGCGTCCAGTGCCGGCTTGAGCAGCGGGGCGAAGAGCAGCAGGTACATGACCGGCTGGAACACGCCGACGAAGACCCAGACCGGGTTGCGCAGCAGGAGTTGGGTCTGGCGCTGGAAGATCAGCCAGGTGTCACGGGCGAATTTCATGAGTCGTCTCCGGTGGTCAGGACTCGCGCAGCGAGCGGCCGGTCTTGGTGAGAAAGACGTCGTCCAGGCTGGGTCGGTGCAACTCGATCGAGCGCAGCTCCAGCCCGGCGTGGTCGAGCCTGCGCAGCACCTGCGGGATGGCGGTGGCGCCGTCGTTGACGTAGAGGCGCAGGCCGCCCTCATCGGCGGTCTCCAGCTTGTTGACGTACAGCTCGCCGTCGAGCGCCTTGGTGGCCTGCGGGGTGGCGGTCGAGTCGAGGCCGACCAGCACCACGTCGCCGGAGATTTCCCGCTTGAGCTCGGCCGGCGTGCCCTCGGCCACCACCTCGCCGTTGTCCATGATCGCGATCCGGTCGCAGAGTGCGTCGGCCTCGTCGAGGTAGTGCGTGGTGATGAAGACGGTCATCCCGTCGCCGCGTAGCCGCCGGATCTCGTCCCACATGTGGGCGCGGCTCTGCGGGTCGAGGCCGGTGGTCGGCTCGTCCAGGAAGACGACTTTCGGCTCGTGGATGATGCCGAGCGCGATCTCCACCCGCCGGCGCTGACCGCCGGAGTAGGTCTTGCATTTGCGGTCGGCGTACTCGGTGAGCTGGAAGGCGTCCAGGGCGCGGGCCGCGCGCCGCTGCGCGTCGGCCTTGCCGATGCCGTACATGCGGGCGTGCAGCACCAGCTCTTCGCGGGCGGTGGACTCGTCCCAGGTGCTGCCGCCCTGCGGGACGTAGCCGATCCGCCGGCGCACCTCGGCCGGGTCCTTGCGCAGGTCCGCGCCCGCGATGGTGGCATCGCCACCGTCCGGTTCGATGAGCGTGGCGAGCATCCGCAGCGTGGTGGTCTTGCCTGCGCCGTTCGGGCCGAGGAAGCCGAAGATCTCGCCTTCGGCGACCTCGAGGTTGACGCCCCGCACGGCGTCGACCGTCTTCGTCTCTCGACCCGCGCGGGAGCGGAACGACTTCCTTAGCCCCCTGGTCTCGATCATCTCTGCTCCTGGTCGGTCGGGCCGGTCGGGCCGGCCTTCGAGTGGGACGACGCCGGACGACGCACTCCCCCGCTGTGCCGCCAGCAGGCTAACGCGATATAACTTCTCTAGTCAACGTTGATTATTCCGCGTCGGCCGCAGTCGGCGGCTCCTGGCGCTCCTTCCAGCCCGACCAACCCTCCACGTTCTCCAGCTCAGCAGGCAGGTACGACACACCGGAGTCGATCCGCTCCGCGATCCGTTCACACCACCCCATCTCCGCCTCTGCCCGCACCGCCCACAGCTCGAACATCCAGCCCACGTGCGCCGGCTTCCGGTTACGCACCCAGTCCGACTCGAGCGAGGCGCGCATCGACTCGACGCCGGCGCGCAGCAGATTGGCCCGGTTGCGCAGGGCTGCGGCGGCCTCGGCGCGCGGCATGGCCGGCAGGAAGGAGAAGGCCACCGCGAAGGGATCGGTCGGCTCAGCGAGGTTCCACCAGAGGTTGCGTAGCAGCGTCTCGAACTCGTCCTCACCCTTGGCGGTCACCTCATAGGTGGTCCGGGCCGGACGGGCACCGACCTGCTCGGTGGCGACGGCACGGAGCAGACCTTCCTCGGTGAGCTTGCGCAGGGCGTGGTAAATCGAGCCGGGCTGGACGTTCGCCCACTTGTCGGCACTCCAGCTCAGCAGCTCACGTCGTACGTCGTAGCCGTGCACGGGCTGCATCCACCGCACCAGACCGAGGATCATCATTCGAGTCGCAGACACCCAACAAGCGTAATAGGCAAGTTTGACTAGTGCGCGGCGGCTCAGTGCGGCATCCCACACTGAGCGATCGTTTGGGCCAACTGGGCGGCCGATACACTCCCCGTCAGTAACCTGCCCGGGAGGAGCCACGAAGGTGCGCAAGGTACTCATCGCCAACCGCGGCGAGATCGCCGTCCGGGTGATCCGTGCGTGCCGCGACGCCGGCCTGGGCAGCGTCGCCGTGTACGCGGACTCCGACCGTGCGGCCCTGCACGCCACCCTTGCGGACGAGGCGTACGCGCTCGGCGGCGACAGCGCGACCGAGACGTACCTGCGTATCGACAAGCTGCTCGACGTCGCCGCCCGGTCCGGCGCCGACGCCGTACACCCCGGCTACGGCTTCCTCTCCGAGAACGCCGACTTCGCCCAGGCGGTCATCGACGCCGGGCTGACCTGGATCGGTCCCACCCCGCAGGCGATCCGCGACCTGGGTGACAAGGTGACCGCGCGGCACATCGCCCAGCGCGCTGGCGCTCCGCTGGTGCCGGGCACCCCGGACCCGGTGGCCAACCCGGACGAGGTGATGGCGTTTGCCGTCGATCACGGCCTGCCGGTCGCCATCAAGGCCGCCTTCGGCGGTGGCGGGCGCGGTCTCAAGGTCGCCCGGACCATGGAGGAGATCCCCCAGCTCTTCGAGTCGGCCACCCGGGAGGCGGTCGCGGCGTTCGGCCGGGGCGAGTGCTTCGTCGAGCGCTACCTGGACCATCCCCGCCACGTCGAGGCGCAGGTCCTCGCCGACCAGCACGGCAACGTGATCGTGGTCGGCACCCGGGACTGCTCTCTGCAGCGTCGGCACCAGAAGCTCGTGGAGGAGGCACCCGCGCCGTTCCTCAGCGACGCGCAGCGGGCCCAGATCCACGACAGCGCCAAGGCGATCTGCCGCGAGGCCGGTTACCACGGCGCCGGCACTGTCGAATACCTGGTCGGCGTGGACGGCACCATCTCCTTCCTGGAGGTCAACACCCGACTTCAGGTCGAGCACCCGGTCACCGAGGAGACCGCCGGCATCGACCTGGTCCGCGAGCAGTTCCGGATCGCCGACGGTGAGAAGCTGCGGATCACCGAGGACCCGACGCCGCGCGGGCACTCGATCGAGTTCCGGATCAACGGCGAGGACCCGGGCCGCAACTTCCTGCCCGCCCCCGGCACGGTCACCGCGCTGCGACTGCCGACCGGCCCGGGTGTGCGGGTCGACACCGGCATCTCGGCCGGGGACGTGATCGGCGGCAACTTCGACTCGCTGCTGGCCAAGGTGATCATCACTGGTGAGACGCGCACCGAGGCGCTGGAGCGTGCCCGCCGCGCGCTCGACGAGATGGTCGTCGACGGGATGGCCACCGCGCTGCCGTTCCATCGACTGGTCGTGCGGGACGAGGCGTTCACCGCTGAGCCGTTCACCGTGCACACCCGGTGGATCGAGACGGAATTCCACAACACCGTGCCGCCGTTCGCCGCCGCCGTCGGCGCCGCCGAGCCGCCGGCGGAGCGCGAGACCGTCGTGGTCGAGGTGGGAGGCAAGCGCCTCGAGGTCAGCCTCCCCGCCGGCTTCGGCGGGGGTACGACCACCGCCGCACCCGCCACCCGTAAGCCGGCCCGGCGCGGCGGCGGAGCCAAGGCGGGCGCCCCGGTCAGCGGCGACGCGCTCACCTCACCCATGCAGGGCACCATCGTCAAGATCGCGGTTACCGACGGCGACACGGTGGCTGAGGGCGACCTGGTGGTGGTGTTGGAGGCGATGAAGATGGAGCAGCCGTTGCACGCCCACAAGGCGGGCACGGTCAGCGGGCTCACCGCCGAGGTCGGCGCCGTGATCACCGCCGGTGCCCCCATCTGCACCATCGCGTGAAGAACGTGCACCTTACTGACGCCTGGTGCAGGAGAAGACCCCCTTCCTGACGACTGTGGCGCGGTGGGGGTGGTTTGCGGCACCGGAGCGGGCAATGGTGGCCGCGAGCGGGAATGATGGCCGGGTGCGGTTCCTTCACGGCGCGGTCCCCGCGCACGACCTGACCTATACCGACGTCTTCATGGCGCCGGCCCGCTCCGACCTGGGCTCGAGGCTCGACGTCGACCTTTCCACCAGCGACGGCACCGGCACCACCATCCCGCTGGTCGTGTCGAACATGACAGCGGTCGCCGGCCGGCGGATGGCCGAGACGGTGGCCCGCCGGGGCGGGATCGCGGTGATCCCGCAGGACATCCCGATCGAGGTGGTGGCGAATGTCGTCGCCTGGGTCAAACAGCGGCACCTGGTCTACGACACGCCGATCACCCTCGGGCCCACCGAGACCGTGGGCGACGCCATCCACCTGCTGCCCAAGCGCTCGCACGGCGCGGTGATCGTGGTCGACGACGCCGGCCGACCGATGGGCGTGGTGACCGAGGCGGACACCACGGGAGTGGACCGCTTCGCCCAACTGCGGCACGTGATGTCCACCGAGTTGCACACCGTCCCGGCGGACGCGGACCCGCGTACCGGCTTCGATCTGCTCTCCGCGGGCCGTCGTCGGCTCGCTCCCGTGGTGGACGCCGAGGGTCGGCTGGTCGGGGTGCTGACCCGCCAGGGCGCGCTGCGCGCCACGCTCTACACGCCGGCCGTGGACGACCGGGGTCGGCTTCGCATCGCGGCGGCCGTCGGGATCAACGGCGACGTGACCGGCAAGGCCGCGGCTCTGCTGGAGGCGGGGGTGGACACGCTGGTCGTGGACACCGCGCACGGCCACCAGGCACGGATGATCTCCGCGCTTCAGGCGGTCCGCAAGCTGGACCCGGGGGTGCCGGTGGCGGCCGGCAACGTGGTCACCGCCGAGGGGGTACGCGACCTCGTCGAGGCGGGGGCGGACATCATCAAGGTGGGTGTCGGGCCGGGCGCGATGTGCACCACCCGGATGATGACAGGTGTGGGTCGGCCGCAGTTCTCCGCCGTACTCGACTGCGCGACCGCGGCTCGGCAGCTCGGCCGGCACGTCTGGGCCGACGGCGGGGTGCGGCACCCACGGGACGTGGCGCTCGCGCTCGCCGCCGGGGCGTCGAACGTGATGATCGGCTCCTGGTTCGCCGGCACCTACGAGTCCCCCGGTGACCTGTACACCGACGCGGACGGCCGACGGTACAAGGAGAGCTTCGGGATGGCGTCGGCTCGGGCGGTAAGCGCCCGTACCGCCGACGACAGCCCGTACGACCGGGCCCGCAAGGCGGTGTTCGAGGAGGGCATCTCCTCGGCCCGGATGTACCTGGACCCGGCCCGACCCGGCGTCGAGGACCTGATCGACGAGATCATTGCCGGGGTACGCAGCGCCTTCACGTACGCCGGCGCACGGGACCTGACTCAGTTCCACGAGCGGGCGATCGTCGGCGTCCAGAGCGCCGCCGGTTTCACCGAGGGAATGCCCCTCCCCACAAGCTGGTAACCCACCCACCCACCCACCCACCCACACCCCACCCTCGTTGATCATGGGGTTATTGCCTTCCGCATCGGCGTGTCGTGGCAATAACCTCATGATCAACGGAGTCCCTCCGGCCGGGACATCACTTCGAAGTACGCACGGTGCGTGACGGCGACGTCGACGTACGCGGCAATTTCGTTTGGCCCCTGACTATCAGGGAGCTAACCTACGTCCCGTGGAACTCGTCACCCTCCAGGATGTGCCGCTCGGCCGGCTGCTGGTGGTGGCCGGGCACCTGGTCGGGCAACGGTGGAATCGCTACCTCGCCGAGGAGCACGGCCTCACCCAAGCCGGCATGGTCACCCTGATGACGCTCGCCCGACACGGCGAGCTGCCCCATCGGGAGGTCGCCGAGAAGGGCTTCGTCCGCCCGGCGACCCTGACCGGCATCGTGGACACGCTGGCCCGCGACGGGCTCGTCGAGCGGCAACGCGACGACAGCGACCGGCGCAGCGTACGACTCGTCCTCACCGCCGCCGGGCGGGAGCGGGTGGCCGCGCTCAGCGCGCTGATGCACTCCGGACGCCCGCTCACCTCGGTCGACGCCGACCCGGTGAAGGCACAGGTGATCAGGGAGTTCCTGCTCGAGGTCATCGGCAGCGGGGACGACCCGCGGATGACCGGACGCCCAACCGAACCGAAGGATCCGGCGTGCTGATCCGACTCCTGCGCAACCAACTGCGCTCCTACCAACGACCGTTGCTGGCCGTGGTGCTGCTCCAGTTCGTGGGCACCATGGCCTCGCTCTACCTGCCCAGCCTGAACGCCGACATCATCGACAAGGGCGTTGCGCGGGGCGACACCGACTACATCGTGCACACCGGCGGGTGGATGCTGCTGGTCAGCCTGATCCAGATCGTCTGTTCGATCGCCGCGGTCTACCTTGGCGCCCGGATCGCGATGGGCTTCGGCCGGGATGTCCGGGCCACGTTGTTCGGGCACGTCAACCGTTTCTCCGCCCGCGAGGTCGCGCGGTTCGGTGCACCGTCGCTGATCACCCGCAACACCAACGACGTGCAACAGGTGCAGATGCTCGTCCTGATGAGCTGCACCATGATGGTCGCCGCACCGATCATGAGCGTGGGCGGCGTGGTGATGGCGCTCCGCGAGGATGTCGGGCTCTCCTGGCTGATGCTGGTCAGCGTGCCGGTGCTGGCCGTCGCGCTCGGCGCGATCATCCGTCGGATGGTGCCGGGTTTCCGGCTGATGCAGACCCGGATCGACACGGTCAACCGGGTGCTCCGTGAGCAGATCACCGGCATCCGGGTGGTTCGCGCCTTCGTCCGCGAGCCGTACGAGACGGATCGTTTCGCCGTCGCCAACGCGGACCTGGCAGCCACCGGTCTGCGTACCGGCCGACTGCTGGCGCTGATCTTCCCGGTGGTCATGCTGGTGCTGAACGTCTCCAGCGTGGCGGTCCTCTGGTTCGGCGCGCAGCGGGTGGACGCCAATGCGATCCAGATCGGCGCGCTGACCGCCTTCCTGCAGTACCTGATGCAGATCCTGATGGCGGTGATGATGGCCACCTTCATGCTGATGATGGTGCCCCGGGCTGCGGTCTGCGCCGAGCGGATCGTCGAGGTGTTGGACACCGACTCCTCGGTGGTCCCCGCCGCCGAGCCGGTCAGCGAGCTGCCCACCCGGGCCGAGCTGGAGTTGCGCGGGGTGCGCTTCCAGTACCCGGGCGCGGTCGAGCCGGTGCTGCGGGACATCTCCTTCCGGGCCACCCCGGGCACCACCACGGCGATCATCGGCAGCACCGGCGCCGGCAAGACGACCCTGCTGTCGCTGATCCCCCGGCTGGTCGACGTCACCGGCGGCGCGGTGCTGGTCGACGGGGTGGACGTGCGGGAGTTGGCGCCGGACGAGCTGTGGCGGCGGATCGGCCTGGTGCCGCAGCGGCCGTACCTGTTCACCGGGACGGTCGCCAGCAACCTGCGCTACGGCAACCCCGACGCCACCGACGAGGAGTTGTGGGCGGCGTTGGAGATCGCTCAGGCCCGCGACTTCGTGGCCCAGATGCCCGGCGGGCTGGACGCGCCGATCGCCCAGGGCGGCACCACCGTCTCCGGTGGGCAGCGACAGCGCCTGGCCATCGCCCGGGCCCTGGTCCGGCAGCCGGAGATCTACCTCTTCGACGACTCGTTCTCGGCGCTCGACCTTGGCACCGATGCGCGACTGCGAGCCGCTCTGCGGCCGGTCACCGCGCAGTCCGCGGTGGTGATCGTGGCCCAGCGGGTCTCCACGATCATCGACGCCGACCAGATCATCGTTCTTGAGGACGGAGGGGTCGTCGGAGTGGGACGACACGCGGAATTGTTGGAAACCTGCCCGACGTACGCCGAGATCGTGGCTTCACAGCAGACGGCGGAGGTGGCGGCATGAGTGAGCGCGACGAGCCACGCACCGCGGCCGTACCCAGTCAGAAGCCGGCTGGTGACGCACGGACGCCGGAAGGCGACGTGCAGCAGCCCGGCGGCGACGCCCAGACGCCGAAGCGGCTGCCGCCCGGCGGTCAGCGCGGAGGCCCGGGATGGATGAGCGCCGGGATGCCCGCCGAACGGTCGATGAACTTCGGGCCGTCCGCGCGGCGGTTGCTCGGCCGGCTGCGCCCGCACCGGCTGCACCTGGGCGCGATCATCACCCTGGCCGTGGTCAGCGTCGGGTTCAGCGTGGCCGGGCCGAAGATCCTCGGCCATGCCACCGACCTGATCTTCACCGGGGTGATCGGCCGGCAGTTGGAGGCGGGCACCACCGCCGAGCAGGCCGCCGCCGCTGCCCGGGCCGGCGGCAACAACAGCTTCGCCGACATGCTCGCCCGGATGGACGTGGTGCCCGGAGTGGGCATCGACTTCAGCGCCCTGGGTCGGGTGCTGCTGTTGGCGCTCGGGCTCTACCTGGCGGCCAGCGTGTTGTCCTGGTGGCAGGGCTGGCTGCTCAACGGGGTGGTCCAGCGCACCGTGCAACGGCTGCGCGCCGAGGTGGAGGAGAAGCTCAACCGGCTGCCGCTGCCCTACTTCGACCGGCAACCCCGTGGTGAGCTGCTCAGCCGGGTCACCAACGACATCGACAACATCGCCACCAGCCTCCAGCAGACCCTCAGCCAGCTGCTCACCTCGCTGCTGACCGTCGTCGGCGTGCTGGCCGTGATGTTCTGGATCTCGCCGCTGCTGGCGCTGGTGGCCCTGGTCGCGGTGCCGCTGTCGGTGTTGGTCACCCAGCGCATCGCCAAGCGCTCGCAGAAGCAGTTCATCGCGCAGTGGAAGCACACCGGCGAGTTGAACGGCCAGATCGAGGAGGCGTACACCGGTCATGAGCTGGTGAAGGTCTTCGGCCGGCAGCGTGAGGTGGAGGCCGCGTTCGCCGCGAAGAACGACGAGCTGTTCCGGGCCAGCTTCGGGGCCCAGTTCATCTCCGGGATCATCATGCCGTCGATGATGTTCATCGGAAACCTGAGCTACGTGGCGATCGCCGTGGTCGGCGGGCTGCGGGTCGCGTCCGGCACGATGAGCCTCGGCGATGTGCAGGCGTTCATCCAGTACTCCCGACAGTTCACCCAGCCGCTCACCCAACTCGCCTCGATGGCCAACCTCCTGCAGTCCGGGGTGGCCTCGGCCGAGCGCGTCTTCGCGGTGCTGGACGCCGACGAGCAGACCCCCGACCCGGTGGAGCCGGCCCGGGTCACCGACCCGCACGGTCGGGTCGAGTTCGAACACGTCTCGTTCCGCTACGAGCCGGACAAGCCGCTGATCGCCGACCTGTCACTGGTCGCCGAGCCGGGTCACACGGTGGCCATCGTCGGCCCGACCGGCGCCGGCAAGACCACGCTGGTCAACTTGATCATGCGGTTCTACGAGCTGGACGCCGGCCGGATCACGCTCGACGGGGTGGACATCACGACGATGCGCCGCGACGACCTGCGCGGCCGGGTCGGCATGGTGCTCCAGGACACCTGGCTCTTCGGCGGCACCATCCGGGACAACATCGCCTACGGGCGGCCGGACGCGACCGAGGAGGAGATCCTCGCCGCGGCCCAGGCCACCTTCGTCGACCGGTTCGTACGCAGCCTGCCCGACGGCTACGACACGGTCATCGACGAGGAGGGCAGCAACGTGAGCGCCGGTGAGAAGCAGCTCATCACCATCGCCCGGGCGTTCCTCGCCGAGCCGTCGCTGCTGATCCTCGACGAGGCGACCAGCTCGGTGGACACCCGCACCGAGGTGCTGCTCCAACGGGCGATGGCCGCGCTGCGCTCGGACCGGACCAGCTTCGTCATCGCGCACCGGCTCTCCACCATCCGCGACGCCGACCTGATCCTGATGATGGAGAACGGCCGGATCGTCGAGCAGGGCACCCACGAGCAGTTGCTCGCCGCCCACGGCGCGTACCACCGGCTCTACCGTTCCCAGTTCACCGGTGCCGTCGTCGACGAGGAGCCGGCCGGCCAACCGGCGGCGGTCTAGGGCGGGTCGCCGTGCGCGCGACGCGACCGACGACGACCCACCCCGGATCGGCGGGTGGGTCAGTCCGCCGGGAGCAGCTCGGCCGCGCGGGCGGCGACCTGCCCGCCGATCAAGGCGAGCGCGGCGTCCGCGGGCATCGGTTTCAGGGCACGACCGCCGCGCAGGCGCAGCGCGAGGCGCCCGTCGGCCGCCTCCCGTGGACCCAACACCCCGAGGTACGGGACGCGGCGGCGGGCCGCGTCCCGGATCCGGGCGCCCAGCGAGCCGGCGACGTCGACCTCGACCCGCAGGCCGGCGTCGACGGCCCGCCGGGCCAGGTCGGCCGCCACGTCGGCCTGGCCGTCGTCGACCGGCAGCAGCACCAGTTGGACCGGCGCGTACCAGGCCGGGAATGCACCCTCGTGCACCTCGATCAGGTACGCGAACAGCCGCTCCATGCTGCCGACCAGGCTGCGGTGCACCATGACCGGTCGACGCCGACTGCCGTCCGAGTCGGTGTACGACAGGTCGAACCGCTCCGGCTTGTCGAAGTCCAACTGGATGGTGGACAGGGTCGACTCCCGGCCGGCGGCGTCGACGATCTGAATGTCGATCTTCGGACCGTAGAAGGCGGCCTCCCCCGGAGCCTCGACGTACTCCACCCCGGCCAGCGCGCCCCGGAGCAGATCCTCCGCGCGGGGCCACTGCGCGTCGTCGCCGACGTACTTCTCGCCCGGCCCGCGCAGCGACAGCCGGAAGCCGGCCGGGCGGACGCCGAGCGCGGCGTGCGCGGCGCGGATCAGCCCGAGGATCCGGCCGACCTCCTCCCCCACCTGCTCGGGGGCACAGAAGGTGTGCGCGTCGTTGAGCGAGATGGCGCGTACCCGGGACAGCCCACCGAGCACCCCGGAGCGCTCCGAGCGGTACATCCCACCGAGCTCCGCGATCCGCAACGGCAGCTCGCGGTAGGAGCGGCCCCGGGCGCGGAAGACCAGTGCGTGGTGCGGGCAGAGGGCGGGCCGGAGCACGAACTCGTCGTCCGCGCTCAGCCGCATCGGCGGGAACATGTCGTCGGCGAAGTAGCCGAGGTGCCCGGAGAGTTCGAAGAGTTCGCGTTTGCCCAACGGCGGCGAGTAGACGTGCTGGTGACCGGAGCGGCGCTCCAACTCCCGGACGTACTCCTCGACAGCGTGCCGGGCGGCGGCGCCGGCCGGCAGCCAGATCGGCAGGCCGGCGCCGGCGAGCGGATCGGAAACGAAGAGGTCCAGCTCGCGGCCGAGCCTACGGTGGTCGATCATGTCGGGCTCCTGGATCGGGTACGACCCGGAGGCGACCTGGGCTCCGTTCGGCGCGCGGCCCTCCGGGGCGGATCGCCCCGGGGCCTGGTCGACGGTGGTTACGTCAGAGCGGCGCGCCGGGGACACCCGGCGTCGTGGTCACCACTACCGCACTGCGCATACGGCGACCGTACTCACCGACAATCGGGGACGCACCCGGATTTGCGGCGGCGAAGGAGGGGGCGGGCCGCCGGCGCGGGACCCGCCGGCGGCCCAGGCGGCCCGAATCGTCAGGAACGGGGGACCCGACGGGCGTGGGCCGCGCGAACAACGGTACGCCGACGTACGCCGATTTGCCGACCGGTGCAGGACGGGTGGGACGGCCGCCGCACCCCGTCACCCGAGATTGGTTCGCCTCGTTGTACCTGGGTGGCCGGGTCGTGTCGACCGTCACGACGGGCCGGGGCTGTCCACGGTGACGCCGGACACGCAGTCAGGCTGAAGACACCCGATCAGCCGCATCCGGCGAGGTGGCAGGCGTGCCCGAACTACTGACTGACGTCGCATCGCCGACGTGGGCCTACCTGTTGCTGCTCGTTCTGCTGATCGCGGACGCCTTCGTCCCGGTGATCCCCACCCAGATCGTCATGATCACCAGTGGCGCGCTCACCGTCTACGGCGGGCTCAACCTGCCGGTCACCATCGCCGTCGGCGCGCTCGGCGTATTCGCCGGCGACCTGGCTTGCTACCTGCTCGGACGGGTCGCACCGGACCGGCGGCCACCCCGGCACGCCGCCGAACTGAGCCGGGCCCGTCGGGTCGCCAATCGGGTCACCCAGGGGCTGCGACAACCCGGACCGCTGGTCATCCTGCTCTGCCGGTTCGTGCCGGGCGGCCGGATGGCGGCCTGCTTCTCGGCCGGCCGCAGCCGCTACCCGTACCGGCTGTTCGTGGTCTACGAGGCCGTCGCCGCGCTGGGCTGGGCCACCTACGGCGCGCTCGTCGGGCACCTGGGCGGTACCGCGCTGACCGAGTCGGCCTGGCGGCTGGCCATCATCGCCACCGCCGCCGCAGCCGGCTTCGCGGCGGCGGGCTGGGCGATGACGCTGGTCAGCGCCCGCCACGCCCGAGCCGCCGCCGCAGTCGACGTCCCCATCGACTGAGTGTCGGCCCCCGACCTTCGCGATCTTGCACTTCCTGTCCCCGCAATTGGGGCATGCCCCGCATAAGGACGACCGAAAGTGCAAGATCGCGGGGGAAGGTCCGGAGGCCTCTAGGGGTGGTCCCCCGGAAGGATTTCGGTGGCCGTCCCGGATCCGGCTCGGGTCCCTGCGGCGACAGGCTGAGGTATGCCTGGAACCCGGAGCACCGGCCTGTTCGCCCTCGGCGGCATCGCGCTGGCGGCGCTGCTCACCGTGATCGGCCACCTCGAAGTCAACGACGACCTCAGCCCGTGGGCGCTGACCATCAGCGACTTCGCGGTCTCCGACCGGGGCGGCGTCATCGACGTCGCCATGATGGTGCTCGCGCTCGCCACCGTGGCGTTGCTGTACGGGCTACGCCGCGCCGGCCCACCCCGAGCAGAGTCCGGTCGGACGGCCGAGTTGCTGCTCGGCACCTGGGCGGCCGGGCTGCTACTCGCCGCGCTGGTGCCGACGAACGAGCCGGGCACGGCCATGACCACGGCGGCCTACCTGCACCGGTACGCCTCGGTGGTCGCCTTCCTGGCGCTCCCGGTCGGTGGCTGGCTGCTCGCCCGCCGGTCGGATCTGGCCCCCGCAGCCCGGACGCTACGCATCTTCGTCCTACTCAGCCTCGCCCTGGCGGCGGCGATGATCTGGTCCGCCTACCCCGGTGACCGGGTGCTCATCGGCCTGGCCGAACGCCTCCTCATCCTCGCCGAGGTCGCGGTCCTGGCCACGGTGGCGGTGATCCAGACCCGGACCTCGGCGGTCGGCAGAGGAGCGCCGTTCACTCCAGCTCGTGGAGCATCAGCTGGCGCGCTGCCTCGGTGATCGAACCGGAGAGGCTCGGGTAGATGGTGATGGTCTGGGCCAGCTCGTTGACGGTGAGGTTGTTCTCCACCGCCATGGTGATGGGCAGGATCAGCTCGCTGGCCTTCGGGGCGACCACCACACCGCCGATCACCTGGCCGCTGGCCGGTCGGCAGAACAGCTTCACGAAGCCGTCGGGAAGGTCGTCCATCTTGGCCCGGGCGTTGCCGGACAGCGGCAGCATCACCTGCCGGGCCGGCACCTTGCCAGCGTCCACCTCGTCCTGCGAGACACCCACGGTGGCCAGCTCCGGGTCGGTGAAGACGTTCGCCGCGACGGTACGCAACCGCAGCGGGCGGACCGCCTCGCCGAGGGCGTGCCACATGGCGATCCGACCCTGCATGGCGGCGACGCTGGCCAGCAGCAGCACGCCGGTGCAGTCGCCGGCCGCGTAGATGCCGGGCACGTTGGTCCGGGAGGCCCGGTCGACGGTCACGTAGCCGCCCCGGCCCAGCTCCACGCCGTACTCGGTCAGGCCCAGGTTGGCGGTGTTCGGGATCGAACCGACCGTGATCAAGGCGTGCGAACCGGTGACCTTGCGGCCGTCGGAGAGTTCCACCTCGACGCCGTCGGCGGTACGCCGGACCGCGTCGGCCCGCGAGTTGTTGAGGATCTCCATGCCCCGGTTGCGGAACACCCGCTCGATGGCGGACGCGGCGTCGGCGTCCTCGTGCGGCATCACCCGGTCCCGGCTGGAGACCAACGTGACCTCGACCCCCATCGCCAGGTACGCGCTGGCGAACTCCGCGCCGGTCACACCCGAGCCGACCACGATCAGGTGCTCGGGCAGCTCCGGCAGGTCGTACACCTGGCGCCAGGTCAGGATGCGCTCACCGTCCGGAACGGCGGTGGGCAACTGGCGGGGGGTCGAGCCGGTGGCCACCAGCACGGTGGACGCCGCGATCGAGTATTCCTCGCCGCCGTCCGCGGGGGTCACGACGACCCGGTGGGTGTGCCCGAGGGCGTCCTCACCGAGCCGGGCGGTGCCGGCCACGAAGGTGACCCCCGCCTTGAGCAGCTTGGCGTGGATGTCGGCGGACTGTGCCAGGGCCAGCCGCTTGACCCGCTCGTGCACCGCCCGCGCATCGACGGTGACCGCCTCCAGTCCGTCCGAGTGCACCCCGAATTCCTCGGTGTCCCGGTAGCCGGTGACCACCCCCGAGCTGGCGATGAAGGTCTTCGACGGCACGCAGTCGGAGAGCACACACGCTCCGCCCGCGCCGTCGGCCTCCACCACGGTGACATCGGCGTCCAGCTGGGCGGCGACCAGGGCCGCCTCGTAGCCGGCCGGCCCCCCACCGATGATCACGATCCGGCTCACAGCGTTCGCCCTTCGTCCATGCTCACAGTGACTTTCTTCTCCCGAGCGCATTCGACACGCACTGTCGTATTCTCCCCCACCCGTTCGCCGGGCTATCGTCATCGCCGTGCGTCATCACGCCGCCTACGGCTCAAATCTCGACCCCGCCCGGATGCGCGCCTACTGTCCGCATTCGCCGATGGTGGGCACCGGCTGGCTGGAGGGCTGGCGGCTGACCTTCGCCGGAGCGGACGTGATCGGCTGGGAGGGCGCGGTGAGCACCCTGGTCGAGGCGCCCGGTGAGCGGGTCTTCGTGGCGCTCTACGACATCCACCCATACGACGCCGGCCAGCTCGACGAGATCGAGGGGGTGACCGCCGGCACGTACCGCAAGCTGCACGTCCGGGTCTCCACCCTCGACGGCGACGTGACCGCGTGGATCTACGTCTTCAACGGGTACGAGGGCGGCCTGCCGACCTCGTGGTATCTCTCCGAGATCGCGAACGCCGCCGAGAAGGCCGGCGCCCCGGACGACTATGTCACGGAGCTGCGGTCCCGCCCCACCGGCACCGCGTCGGCGTAGCAGCGCGTATCGCACGCCCCCAGTCTGCTACCGCCATCGACCGGATCGCCGGTCGGGCCCGACCGGGGTCGTCAATCACACACCAGCGCCTCAGGCGAGGTCGGCCCGGGTGCGGTGCAGCAGCTCCACCAGCTCGGTGCCGCCGGCGGGGCCGAGGGCCGTGAACGCCGGCGCGACGAGACGGTGGGTCACCGCCTCTGCCCACAGCCGCCGACGCACCAACGGCCCGATCGGCGGGTACGGCGGTGACCAGCCGCAGGCGACGGCGCCAGCCTCCCCCTCCGGCCCGGACAGCACAGCCTCCAACGGGGTCATCCCGGCGGCGCGCACCGCCAGCAGATAGGCACCGGTGAAGTGTTCCCGGAGCAGGCGCAGCCCGGCGGCACTCCGGGCACCCGGGGAGAGATCCGGCAGCGGCACGGCCCGCCACGCGGCGAAGAGCGGCATTCCGCTGGCGTCCGCCGCCACCACCGCCCGCTCGACGAGTGCGGCCAGACGCTCGGTGTTGGGCAGGGCGTCGAGCTGCTGCGAGCCCCATCGGCAGCACTCGGCGAGGCTGGCGGCGGCCACCTCGAACGGCGGGACGATCCGAGCTGCGGCGTCCCAACCGTCGGCGACCGCGTCCGGGGCGATGAAGCCGATAGCGGCGGCGGCCGTCTCCGCCCGTACATCGCCGAGCGCGCCAGCCCGGCCACTGATATAGAACGCCCAGCCGGAGATGCCGAGCAGCCGGGCCCGGCGCAGCGTGGTCGGATCCCGGCTGAACGCGTCGCCTAGGTCGAGCACGACGGGCTTGCTGGCGGCGGCGACCTGTTCCGGTGTCATCCGAGCGACCCCCTCGGGCACCCCGACCCGTCGTCCACGACGTCCCGTTCCAGGGTCACCCGCCGTGCACGGCCCGCACACTCGTCGTCGTCCATCGATGTCAGTCTGCCGCGCCACCCCCCGCGTCCGCATCCCCCTCTTCGGCCGCCAGCGCCTCGACCGCCGCCTCGACCTCACCCGCGCGACGGCGAGCCACGGTGACCGCACGCTCGGCGGCACGCCGAGCGAGCTTGGCCCGGCTGAGATCCTGCTCGGCGACCGCCCGCCGCCGCTCCAGCTCGGCCAGTTCGGCCTCGATCCGATCGAGTACGGAGACGCCGTCCCGCTCCTGCCCGGTCACCTTGGCCAGCTCGGCTTCCGCGCGCTCCTGGTCGGCCTGTGCCTTGGTCAGCTCCCGGTCCAGGGCGCGGCGCTGCCGGGCCCGCTCGGCGCGGGCCGCCCGCTGCGCGGCCCGCTCGGCCTGCTCGGCACGCTCCGCCGCCCGGTCGGTGCGGGGCGCATCCTCCCGACGCCCTCGCTGGGCACCGGGCCGGCGGGCGGGGCGTTCCTCCTCCGGCTCCTCGTCCTTGTCGGTGACCAGCCGCAGCTGTGGCCGGGGCACCTCACCGAAACCGGCGTAGCTGGCCGCCCGGAGCAGTCGCCCCGCACGCACCTGCTCGGCGACCTCGACGTCGGAGAACGCCGCGTTCAGGGTCGCCTCCACTTCGGCCAGGGGCAGCCGGCCGGCCGGTGGCGAGTCCGGCTCCGCCGCGGCGAGCTTGCGGATCTCGGCGACCAGGGCGCCGACCACCGCCCGGCGCTGCGCGGACAGCTCCCGCAGCCGGGGCCCGCGCAGCTCCCGCTGGGCGGCCCGCAGCGCGTCGGCGAGCTGAACCAGGTCGGTCACCAGCTCCGGGCGTCGAATGGCGAGCAGGTTCACCAGCCAGGCGGCCACCGTCGGGCGACGTAGCCGGGCCAACTGTCGGGCGGTGCTCTGATCGCCGGCGCGTCGGGCGTCGGCCACGGCGGCGTCCCGGGCGGCCACGAACCGGTCCGGTGGGATGCGGTAGAGCTGCTGCACCAGCTCCGCTGAGGGGCCGGGCATGGTTTCAGACGTCCACCCGGCTACCGGGCTCCAGCCGCTGATAGTCGGTGCCGGACATCGCGGCGTACTGCCGGTCGAGCACGCGCAACCCGTTGTCGTTGAGCAGGGCGTCGTGCAGGGCGTACGCACGCCGCGGTGCGACCGCGCGGATGAAGTCGACCACCTCGGAGAACTTCGACCAGGGGGCGTGGATCGGCGCGAAGAGCGTGTCGACGGGTGTCTCCTCGGGCACCACCAGGGCGTCACCGGGGTGGTAGACCACGTCATTGATCAGGTACCCGAGGTTGTCCACCGTCGGGATGTCCGGATGGATCACCGCGTGCTGCCCCCCGTACGCGCGGACGGCGACCCCGGCGGCGGTGAACGACTCGCCGACGGTGACCGGGCGCAACGCCTCGGCCGCGTCGCCCAGCGCCCCGGCGAGCGAGGCGGGTCCGTGGATCGGGAACGGTTGCCGGTCGAGCTGCAGGCGCACCGCCGCCACGTCCAGGTGGTCGGGGTGTTCGTGGGTGATCAGCACTGCGTCCACACCGTCCAACGCCACGGTGGGGTCGCTGAACATTCCTGGGTCGACGACGAGCACTCCCCCGTCGTGTTCCACCCGGAGACAGGAGTGGGCGTACTTGGTGAGCCGCATCGTGACTCCTCGATTATCGAATCGTGACGTCCTCAGCGCAGTCTGCCGGAACCAGCCGACGCGTGCGCCGCGTCCGAGCTATCGCCACACCGGATGACGACGATGGGAGCGGGGATGGACGGACAGGCGGTACGACGTCGCGGCACACTGCTGGCGGCGACGGCACTGGCGGCGGTGCTGATTCTCACGGGGTGCGGGGCCGGTGACAGCGGGTCCGCGGACAAGGCGGGCACGGCTGCGGACGGCCCTGCGGCGGCTGACGGCGGCGGTGCGGACAAGGACGGCCTGCTCGGCGCACCCGAGGCGGCCGGGGCCGGGGCACCGCAGGAGGACAAGGCCAGTGCACCGCAGGAGGCTGGTGCCGCCGCACCGGATCTGCGGGTCGACCAGCGGGCGATCATCTACACCGGATCGATGCGGGTGCAGGTGGACGATGTGGACGCCACCGCCCGCGAGGTCACCGCCCTGGTCACCCGGGCCGGCGGCTTCGTCGGCGGTGATCAGCGGCGCAGTGCCCAGGCCGACGCGATGGCGGAGTTGCAGCTGCGGGTGCCGGCCGCGAAGTTCACCGGCGTGGTGGACGAGATCGCGAAGCTCGGCCGTCAGCAGAGCCGGGAGATCAGCACCGAGGACGCCACCGAGGCGATCGTCGACCTGGACGCGCGCATCATCAGTCAGCGGGCCAGGGTGGAGAGTGCCCGCCGGTTACTGGGCCGCGCCACCTCGATCACCGACCTGGTGTCGTTGGAGAACGAGTTGGGTCGCCGCGAGGCCGATCTGGCATCGCTGGAAGCCAAGAAACGCCGACTGGCCGACCTGACCGCCCTCTCCACGATCACCGTGACGCTCGCGGGACCGGCGGCGAAGATCACCCCCGAGAAGAAGGAGACCGGCTTCCTGGCCGGGCTGACCGGCGGTTGGAAAGCGTTCGTCACCTCGTTGACCGTCCTGCTCACCGTGCTGGGGGCGCTGCTGCCGTGGCTGGTGGCGTTCGGCGTACCGGTGGCGGTGTTGTTGCTGCTGCTGCGCCGACGACGCGTGGCCCCGGCCGTGGCCGCACCGGTCAACGCACCGGTCAGCGCACCGCCGCCAGTGCCCGCAGCGCGGTCTGCACCATGACGCGTACGCCAACGGGGATGGCCCGCTCGTCCACGTCGAAGCTTGCGCGGTGCAGGTCGACGTTGGGGCCGGAGCGGCCCACGCCGAGCCGGGCGAGGGCGCCGGGGACGTACTCCAGATACCAGGAGAAGTCCTCGCCGCCCATGCTCTGCGGCGTCTCGGCGATCCCTTCCGGGCCGAGCGCCGCGGCGGTGGCGGAGGTCAGAACCTGGATGGCCCGGGCGTCGTTGCACACCGGTGGCCGGCCGCGCAGGTATTCCAGGTCGACGGTGGCGCCGGTCGGCGCGATCACGTCCCGGACCACCTGAGCGACGATCTTGGGGGCCTGCTCCCACGTGTCGCGATCCATCACCCGCAGGGTGCCGGAGGCGCTCGCCTCCGACGGGATGACGTTGTAGCGGGTGCCGGCCGAGGCGTGGCCGAAGACCAGCAGCAGGCCACTGTTGGCCGGCACCCGGCGGCTGACCAGCGCAGGCACCTCGGTGACCAGCCGGCCGAGCGCGTCGACCAGGTCGACGGTCAGGTGCGGCCGGGCGGTGTGGCCGCCCGGTCCGGAGAGCCGGACGGTGACGTTGTCGGCGGCCGCGGTGATCGGGCCGACCCGCAGGCCGACCTGGCCCACCGGCAGGTTCGGGTCGCAGTGCAGCGCGAAGATCTGCACCACGTCTTCCAGGCCGCCGGCCTCGATGACCTCGAGCGAGCCGCAGGGCAGGATCTCCTCGGCCGGTTGGAAGATGAGCCGGACCCGCCCGTCCAACTCACCCAGGTCGGCGAGCTGGGCGAGCAGCATGCCGACGCCGAGCACGATCGAGGTGTGCACGTCGTGCCCGCAGGCGTGGCAGGCGCCCTCCACGGTCGACCGGTAGGGCACGTCCTTGGGGTCGTCGAGCGGCAGCGCGTCGATATCGGCGCGCAGCGCGACGACCGGGCCGTCCGGCCTGCCGTTGACGTCGCAGATCACGCCGTTGCCCTTGGGGAGCAGGCGCGGTTGCAAACCGGCCAGCGACAGCTCCCGGGCGATCAGTGCGGCCGTCTCGAACTCGTTGCCGGAGAGCTCAGGGTGCGAGTGGAGGTGACGGCGCGTAGCGATCAGCCCCGGTACCCGGAGCGCAAGGAGGTGGTCCAACTCGCGGGGAAGCGGCTGGGACCCGGGGGGCGTCTCCGGCCAGGACGACGCCAGCTGGCCACCTGTGGGCAGCGTCAACGCACTCGTCACGTCGAATTCTCGATCACTAGAGATGGATGGATCATCGGGGACAGCAGACAGCCTAGACCTCCGACGGTGACGCTGCGCAACCTCGTTACGGTAATGATCGGACCGCACAGCGTCACGTATGCCCTGCTGAGGGCGCTCGAAGATGTCTGGGACAGCAGGTAGATCGCGGTCGAACGCCGACATGCGCCGCTCACCTCCTACAACGCGTAACCGATCGTGGCGGTCGCGAATCCCACCGGAACTCGTGAAGCCCTGTTGCGAATTGTCGCATTAGTCGGGGTGGTGAACTGACACTCCGACAATAAGCCGACCACGCAGCGCAACGAGCCGGATAAGGACGCTCACATGGGCGTACCCGCAACGAGCGCACAGGGTGTGCGTCCGCATTCACTCGACCGGGTACCCGCCAGGACCGGTGGACACACCGCGGCCCCGACCGGAGAGGGTCAGAAGCGATCGGTGGGCCGGTACAGTCCCCAGACCTCGCGCAGCGTCCCGCAGACCTCACCCACGGTGGCCCGGGCCCGCAGTGCTTCCTTCATCGGGTACAACACGTTGTCCGAGCCCTCGGCTGCGGCCCGCAGGTCGGCGAGTGCCCGTGTCACCGCGTCGGCGTCGCGCTCGGAGCGCAGCCGCGCCAGCCGGTCGGCCTGGGCGGCCTCGATCGTCGGGTCGACCCGCAGCGGCTCGTACGGCTCCTCCTCGTCCACGGTGAACCGGTTGAGCCCGACCACCACCCGCTCACCCGAGTCGATCTCCTGGGCGATCCGGTACGCGGACTGCTCGATCTCCCGCTTCTGGAACCCGGCCTCGATCGCGTCCACCGCTGAGCCGTGGTCGGCCACCCGTTCCATCAGCTCGACGGCGGCGGCCTCCATCTCGGCGGTCATCGCCTCCACCACGTACGAGCCGGCGAACGGGTCGACGGTGGCGGTCAGGTCCGTCTCGTACGCCAGCACCTGCTGGGTACGCAGCGCGAGCCGGGCGGCCTTCTCGGTGGGCAGCGCGATCGCCTCGTCGAAGCTGTTGGTGTGCAGCGACTGGGTGCCACCGAGCACCGCGCCCAGCCCCTGCACCGCCACCCGGACCAGGTTGACCTCGGGCTGCTGCGCGGTGAGCTGCACGCCGGCGGTCTGGGTGTGGAACCGCAGCATCATCGACTTCGGATCCTTGGCGCCGAAGTCGTCGCGCATCAGCCGGGCCCAGATCCGTCGGGCGGCGCGGAACTTCGCCACCTCCTCGAGCAGTGTGGTGCGGGCCACGAAGAAGAACGACAGCCGGGGCGCGAAGTCGTCCACCGCGAGCCCGGCGGCCAGCGCCGCCCGCACGTACTCCACGCCGTTGGCCAGGGTGAACGCGATCTCCTGCGCGGGCGTCGCGCCGGCCTCGGCCATGTGGTAGCCGGAGATGGAGATGGTGTTCCACTTCGGCACCTCCTTGCGGCAGTACGCGAACGTGTCCGCCACCAGGCGCAGCGACGGCTTCGGCGGGAAGATGTACGTCCCGCGGGCGATGTACTCCTTGAGGATGTCGTTCTGGATCGTGCCGTTGAGCGCCGAGCCGGGCACCCCGTTCTCCTCGGCGACGAGCTGGTAGAGCAGCAGCAGCACCGAGCCGGGTGCGTTGATGGTCATCGAGGTGGAGACCTTGTCCAGTGGGATGTCGGCGAAGAGCTGCCGCATGTCCTCAATGGAGTCGATGGCGACGCCCACCTTGCCGACCTCGCCGTGCGCGATCGGCTCGTCGGAGTCGTAGCCCATCTGGGTCGGCAGGTCGAAGGCGACCGAGAGGCCCATCGTGCCAGCTCGCAGCAGCTGGTGGTACCGAGCGTTGGACTCGGTGGCGGTGCCGAAGCCGGCGTACTGGCGCATGGTCCACGGGCGCGAGGTGTACATCGTGGGGTAGACCCCCCGGGTGTACGGGAACTCGCCGGGGCTGCCCAGCCGGGTGTCCAGGTCCTCCGGAAGGTCGGCCTCCGTGTAGACGCCGTTGATCGGGAAACCGGACTCGCTTGACCGCCGTTCGTTCATCCCCGGATGGTAGGACGCCTGGGCACGTCGTCGGGTGAGGGATACCGCACAGTGCGTTCGGACCGGCCGACACGAGGTGAATGACAGGGCACGTTCTGTCGCTTTCGATAAACGTCCGCCGCGTCGGCTTTCGCATCGGGCGTCGGAACCAGCAAGATAGGGGGGTTGTGTCCCAGCCCCCCTCGATTTCCCCCGGTGGCTTTTCTGTGACTCAGATCCCGACCTGGAGCGGCGGACCAGTTAGTCCCGCCAACGGACGAGCAGCGCCCGGCACCACCATTGGTGGCCGGTACTCGCTGCGGTCCTCGGTGGGCAACGGCGGTATGGGCACGGTGTGGCGCGCCACCGACACCCTGCTCCGCCGTGATGTGGCGGTGAAGGAGGTCGTCCTGCCCCCGGGGCTGGCCCCCAGTGACCGCGACGCGATGTACGAACGCACCCTGCGCGAGGCCCGCGCCGCCGCCGCCCTCCAGCACCCAGCGGTGGTGCAGGTGTACGACGTGGTCACCGAGGCTGGCCGGCCGTGGATCGTGATGGAGCTGCTGGACGCCCGCAGCCTCGCCGACATGGTGATCGAGGACGGGCCGGTCGCGCCCCGTGCCGTCGCCAAGATCGGCATCGCGCTGCTCGGCGCGTTGGAGGTCGCGCACGCGATCGGCGTGCTGCACCGCGACGTGAAGCCGGCAAACGTGCTGATCTGCACCGACGGGCGCTGCGTGCTGACCGACTTCGGGGTCGCCCGGATGCCCACCGACGTGCAGCTCACCACCCCCGGCATGGTGCTCGGCTCGCCGCACTTCATCTCGCCCGAGCGGGCCATGGGCCAGGAGTTCGGCCCGCCGAGCGACCTCTTCTCGCTGGGTGTGACGCTTTACACGGCGGTGGAGGGGCGACCCCCGTTCGACAAGGGCGACCCGATCGAGACCATGCACGCCGTGGTCGAGGACCCGCCCGCCCCGCCGCAGCGCAGCGGCCCGCTGACCCGCGTGCTGATGGGTCTGCTGGAGAAGGACCCGGCGCGTCGGCTGGACGTGCACACCTCCCGGGCCATGCTGCGCGAGCTGCTCGCCGGCCCGCTGGGCAGCACCGCGACCGCTGTGCACTCGGTCACCGACCCGTACGCCGTGGTGCCGGTGCAGCAGCGCCCGGTGCCCGTCCTCCCGCCGCCGCCGCCCAAGCCGGAGTCGAAGCCGGACAACCAGATCGGCGGCCCGGCGATGCTGGCCCCGGGTGAGTCCCTCACCGACCGACTGGCCGCGTTGCAGAGGGGCGAACGCCCGCAGCCGGTCGGCACGGCCGGTGCCACCGGGCTCGACGAGACCAGCGCCGACGCGTTGGCCGGTCCGCTGCACACACCCACCGGTGCGATGCCCGGACCCGGCCAGGCGGCCATCGGGCGCACCTACGGCGGCAGCGCCGATGCCACCCAGCGGGTGGACGCCGGCGCGCACCCGGACGCCACCCAGCGGGTCAGCTACGGCAGCCCGGCCGACGCCACCCAGCAGGTCGGTTACGGCAGCGCACCGGAGGCCACCCAGCGCATCGGCGGCACCTACGGTGGCGGCAACCAGTGGTCGGTGCCGGGCACCGGCCAGCCCTGGGCCGCCTCGCCCGCCCCGTCGGGAGGCGGCGCTCTGGGCAAGGTCCGCAGCACCGGGGTCCAGCTCGTCGGCACGGTCAAGGGCTGGCCGCGCAAGGTGCAGCTCGCCGCAGCCGGGGGGTTGGCCGTCGTGCTGCTGCTCGGTGTGCTGGCGCTCTCCGGCGGGGACGACCCGCCGCCGCCCAGCCCGCAGGCACAGCCCGGTCCGTCCGCCGCGACGGGCGCGGGCGTCGAGATGCAGGAACACGCCGCCCGCGGCATTCAGGTCATGGTGCCGAAGGGTTGGAAGAAGGCCACCGGCGGCTCCTACACCGACTACATCGACCCGGAGGACAGCGGCCGCAAGGTCCGCATCATCACCGAGAAGTGGTCCAGCAGCTCCACCCGGTGGGCGGAGACGGCGGAGAACGGTCTCAAGACCAGGAGTACCTCCTGCGTCAAGCCGTACGCGCAGGTCAGCGCCACCGAAACCGAGCTGGCCACCAAGCCCGCCGCCGAATTCGAGTACACCTGCGGCGAGGGCGACGTCATGCGCCACGGCGTCTGGCGGGGTGTGGCGGAGGGCGGCAAGGCGTACTCGTTCTACCTCACCTCGACGGACGCGAAGTTCGCGGAGAGCAAGCCGATCTTCGACGAGATGGTGCGGACGTTCCAGCTCACCGGGGAAGGCTGACCCGGAGGGAACCCACAGCGGTGATCCGCTGCCGTGCTATCAAGAGGCATGGCGGCGGACACCACTGACATCGACGACATTCGCGCACAAGCCCAGCGTTGGCTGGCCGACGACCCCGACCCGGCCAGCCGGGACGAGCTGACGGCGGTGCTCGACGGGCTGCCGGCGAGCGCACCGGAGCTGGCCGACCGGTTCGCCGGCCCGCTGACCTTCGGCACCGCGGGCCTGCGCGGCCCGCTGCGCGCCGGCCCGAACGGGATGAACCTCGCCGTGGTCACCCAGGCCGCTGCCGGCCTGGTCGGCTGGCTCGCGGCCCAGGGCGGCACCGGTCCGCTGGTGATCGGGTACGACGCTCGGCACGGCTCCCGGCAGTTCGCCGAGCGCACCGCCCAGGTGGCCACCGGGGCTGGTCGACCCGCGCTGCTGCTGCCCCGCCCGCTGCCCACCCCGGTGCTGGCGTACGCGGTGCGTCACCTCGGCGGGGTCGCCGGAGTGATGGTCACGGCCAGCCACAATCCGCCGCAGGACAACGGCTACAAGGTCTACCTCGGCGCGGAGCTGGGCGGTGCGCTGGGCGCCGGCGCGCAGATCGTGCCGCCCGCCGACGCCGGCATCGAGGCGGCGATCCGATCGGTCGGGCCGCTGACCCAGGTGCCGCTGGGCCAACCCGGGCAGGTGCTCGGCGACGACCTGGTCGCCGCCTACGTCGAACAGGCCACCGCGGTGATCGACCCGGACGGGCCACGGGACCTGACGGTGGCGTACACGCCGCTGCACGGGGTGGGCGCCGCGGTGCTCACCGCCGCCTTCGCCCGCGCCGGTTTCCCGGTCCCCGGAGTGGTGCCCGACCAGGCCGAACCGGACCCGGCGTTCCCGACCGTGTCGTTTCCCAACCCGGAGGAGCCCGGGGCGGTGGACCGGCTGATCGCGCTGGCCGACTCCACCGGCGCGGACCTCGCCATCGCCAACGACCCGGACGCCGACCGGTGCGCGGTGGTCGTCCGCGACAGCGCGGGCGACGGCCGGCCGACCTGGCGGATGCTGCGCGGCGACGAGGTGGGCGTGCTGCTCGCCGACCATTTGATGCGCCGCGGGGTGACCGGGCTCTACGCCACCACCATCGTGTCGTCGTCACTGCTGCGGGCGATGTGCGCGGCCCGCGGCCTGCCCTACGACGAGACGCTGACCGGCTTCAAGTGGATCGTGCGGGCCGGCGGTGGAAGCGCGCCGCTGGTGTTCGGCTACGAGGAGGCGCTCGGCTACTGCGTCGCCCCGGAGCACGTCCGGGACAAGGACGGCATCACCGCCGCACTGACCGTGGCCGAGCTGGCCGCCGGCCTCAAGACGCAGGGCCGCACGTTGACCGACCGGCTGGACGAGTTGGCCGCCGAGTTCGGCGTGCACCACACCGACCAGCTCTCCGCCCGGGTGGACGACCTGCGGGTGATCACCGACGCGATGGCCAGGATCCGGGCGGCCACGCCGACCACCCTGCTCGGGCAGTCGGTCGACAGCGTCCGGGACCTGCTACCCGAGTCGGACGTGGTGATCCTGCGGACCGCGGTGGCCCGGGTGGTGATCCGCCCATCCGGGACCGAGCCGAAGCTCAAGGCGTACCTCGAGGTGGTGGAGCCGGTGCCCGACGGCGATGTCGCCGCGGCCCGCACCCGCGCGCAGACGGCGATCGCGCAGCTCCGCACCGAGATCGCCGCCGCCCTCGGCCTGTGACGACAGGGACGGGCCCCTTACCGAAGGGGCCCGTCCCGAGGTCAGCGGCGGGGGCCGAGGGCCTGGTCGACGGCCCTGCCCAGGGCGGCGACGACCAGGCCCACCGAGGGACGGACCACCGAGTCGTCGGTGCTCACCTCGCCGGAGAAGCCAGCGCCGGTGGCGATCTCCTCCAGCCGGCGACGAGCGTCGGCGGCGGTCTCGCCGCTCACCCCGAGTGCGGACTCCATCCGCAGCACCACGACCAGGGTGGCCAGCGCGGCGGTCCGCTCGTCCGGGGCCGCGGCGCCGGTCAGTGCCTCAGCCAGCCGCTGCCGGGTCTCCGCCTCGATGGCGGTGTTCAGGACGGGGTAGCGGTGCACGTGGATGAAGCCCAGCTCGGTCTCGTCGACGTCGCGGATCACACCCTGGCCGCAGAGGTCACCGAGAATCCGGTCCCGCAGGCCGTGCCGCAGTCGCTGCACCCAGGAGGCCGGAGTGTGCGGGGTGTCGGCCGCCAAGCGGCCCAGCACCTCGTCGGCGACCGGCTCCCCGGTGGGTGTCGGGTCGACCACCGTCAACGACCCGTCGGCGTACGCGATCCGGCCGGCCAGGGCCAACTCGACCAGCACCGCGGCGGCCATGCCGAGGTCCAGGCTGATCCGTGGCATGGTCGCCTTGCCGGTCGTGTCGTCGTAGGCGAGGAGCAACAACTCCTCGGCGAGCGCAACACCAGTCATGGCCGGACACGGTAGCGGGTCCGCGCACCACCGCGCACGGACCCGCCCGACCCGGCACCGTCCGGGTCACGACCTCAGAACCGGGGCATGCCACCGAACTGGCGGTCACCGGCGTCGCCGAGCCCGGGGACGATGAACATGCGGTCGTTGAGCCCCTCGTCGATCGAGGCCGTGACCAGGCGCAACGGCAGACCGGAGCGTTCCAGCCGCTCGATGCCGACCGGCGCGGCGAGCACGCAGAGCACGGTGATGTCCGTGCAGCCGCGGTCGGCCAGCAGCCGACAGGAGTGCTCCAGCGAGCCACCGGTGGCCAGCATCGGGTCCAGCACCAGCACCGGCTTCCCGGCCAGGTCCCGGGGCAACGACTCCATGTACGCGCGCGGCTCG
This sequence comes from Micromonospora luteifusca, assembly GCF_016907275.1. Taxonomy (NCBI): domain Bacteria; kingdom Bacillati; phylum Actinomycetota; class Actinomycetes; order Micromonosporales; family Micromonosporaceae; genus Micromonospora; species Micromonospora luteifusca. Next base: position 4,003,531 of record NZ_JAFBBP010000001.1, on the reverse strand, counting down.
TAGGTCTCCTCGTCGCGGGCCAGACCCACGAAGCCCATCGAGGACTCGGGCAGCAGGCCGAGCGCGGCATCCGCCATGCCCAGGCCGGCCCGCAGCACCGGCACCAGCAGCGGCGGGTTGGCTAGCCGGGTGCCCTCGGTGCCGGTGACCGGCGTCTGCACCGGGTACCGCTCGACGGGGAAGGTGCGCGCCGCCTCGTACACCAGCATGGTGGTCAGTTCGTGCAGCGCCGCCCGGAACGTCGAGGAATCGGTGCGCGCGTCCCGCATGGCAGTCAACCTGGACTGGGCCAGCGGGTGGTCAATGACGTGTACGTCCACGATCGCTCAACCTACCGGTCCGTCCGGCGCGGCGGTGTGGCTGCGCTCGGACCAGCGACGCCGCTCACGTCAGCAGGCCCACCAGCCCATCGTGAGCAAGATCACTCGGCATTTCGGTGCGTAGACTTCGGGGCATGACGGCGACAACGACGTCGGCCCGGTCGGAGCTCTCCGAGCTGGGACGATCCGAGACCGCTCTGCGGACCTTCCTGCACGGACTACCCGGCGTGGACCAGGTCGGCGCGGAGCAGCGGGCGGCACAGCTCGGCACCCGATCCATCAAGACCACCGCCAAGGCCCAGGCGATCGACCTGGCGATCCGGATGGTCGACCTGACCACCCTGGAAGGCGCGGACACCCCCGGCAAGGTACGCGCGCTCGCCGCGAAGGCGTTGCGCCCCGACCCGGCCGACCCGTCCTGTCCCCACGTCGGCGCGGTCTGCGTCTACCCGGCGATGGTCCCGTACGTCGCCGAGGTGCTGCGCGGTTCACACGTGCACCTCGCCAGCGTGGCGACCGCCTTCCCCTCCGGCCAGGCACCGTTGGAGATCAAGCTCGCCGACACCCGGGCCGCCGTCGCGGCCGGCGCCGACGAGATCGACATGGTGATCAACCGGGGTGCGTTCCTGGCCGGGCGGTACAAGGAGGTCTACGACGAGATCGTGGCCACCAAGGAAGCCTCCGGTGACGCTCACCTCAAGGTGATCCTCGAGACCGGCGAGCTGGCCACCTACGACAACGTACGGCGGGCCTCCTGGCTGGCCATGCTGGCCGGCGGCGACTTCATCAAGACGTCCACCGGCAAGGTCCCGATCACGGCGACACTGCCGGTGACGCTGGTGATGCTGGAAGCGGTCCGCGACTTCCGCGAAGCGACCGGCCGGCAGGTGGGCGTGAAGCCCGCCGGTGGCATCAAGACCACCAAGGACGCGATCAAGTACCTGGTGATGGTCAACGAGACCGTCGGCACGGACTGGCTCGACCCGGACTGGTTCCGCTTCGGCGCCTCCAGCCTGCTCAACGACCTGCTGATGCAGCGCACCAAGCTGACGACCGGCACCTACTCCGGTCCCGACTACTTCACCCTGGACTGATAGCCGATGTTCGAATACGCCCCCGCCCCCGAGTCCCGCTCGGTGGTGGACCTCAAGCCCTCGTACGGGCTGTTCATCGACGGCGCTTTCGTCGATCCGACCGACGGTGACAGCTTCAAGTCGATCAACCCCGCCTCCGAGGAGGTGCTGGCCGAGATCGCCGAGGCCGGCGCGCCAGACGTGGAGCGCGCGGTGCGCGCCGCCCGGAAGGCGTACGACAAGGTCTGGGGTCCGATGCCCGGCCGGGACCGAGCGAAGTACCTGTACCGGATCGCCCGGCTCGTCCAGGAACGCTCCCGTGAGCTGGCCGTCCTGGAGTCGCTCGACAACGGCAAGCCGATCAAGGAATCCCGCGACGTCGACCTGCCGCTCGTCGCCGCGCACTTCTTCTACTACGCGGGCTGGGCCGACAAGCTGGAGCACGCCGGGTTCGGCCGGAATCCTCGGCCCATCGGGGTAGCCGCGCAGGTCATCCCGTGGAACTTCCCGCTGCTGATGCTGGCCTGGAAGATCGCCCCCGCCCTCGCGGCGGGCAACACGGTGGTGCTGAAGCCGGCGGAGACCACCTCGCTGACCGCGCTGCTCTTCGCCGAGATCTGCCAACAGGCCGACCTGCCGCCCGGCGTGGTCAACATCGTCACCGGCGCCGGCGACACCGGTCGCACGCTGGTCGAGCACCCCGGCGTGGACAAGGTGGCCTTCACCGGCTCCACCGACGTCGGCCGGGCCATCGCCCGATCCGTCGCCGGCACCCGCAAGAAGCTGACCCTGGAGCTGGGCGGCAAGGCCGCCAACATCGTCTTCGACGACGCCCCCATCGACCAGGCCGTCGAGGGCATCGTCAACGGCATCTTCTTCAACCAGGGGCACGTCTGCTGCGCCGGCTCCCGACTGCTGGTCCAGGAGAACGTGGCCGACCGCGTGCTGGAGTCGCTGAAGCGGCGGATGGCCCAGCTCCGCGTCGGCGACCCACTGGACAAGAACACCGACGTCGGCGCCATCAACTCGGCCGCCCAACTGGAGCGGATCCGCGAGCTGTCCGACGCCGGCTCCGCCGAGGGCGCCGAGCGCTGGTCGCCGCCGTGCGAGCTGCCCGAGCGGGGCTTCTGGTTCGCGCCGACCATCTTCACCGGTGTCACCCAGGCGCACCGCATCGCCCGCGAGGAGATCTTCGGGCCGGTGCTGTCGGTGCTCACCTTCCGCACCCCGGACGAGGCCGTCGAGAAGGCCAACAACACGCCGTACGGGCTGTCGGCGGGCATCTGGACCGACAAGGGGTCCCGGATCCTGTGGATGGCCGACCGGCTGCGCGCCGGTGTGGTCTGGGCCAACACGTTCAACAAGTTCGACCCCACCTCGCCGTTCGGCGGCTACAAGGAGTCGGGCTACGGTCGCGAGGGCGGCCGGCACGGGCTGGAGGCGTACCTCAATGTCTGAGCGGGTCGCGGTACGCAAGACGTACAAGCTCTTCATCGGCGGGAAGTTCCCGCGCAGCGAGTCGGGACGGTCGTATCTCGTGCAGTCCTCGAATGTGTCACTGGCCTCCCGCAAGGACGCCCGGGACGCGGTGGTCGCCGCCCGCGCCGCCGTCAAGGGCTGGGCCGGCGCGACCGCGTACAACCGAGGTCAGATCCTCTACCGGGCCGCCGAGATGCTGGAGGGCCGCCGCGAGCAGTTCGTCGCCCTGGGCGTGCCCGCCGACGAGGTGGACGCCGCAGTGGACCGCTGGGTCTGGTACGCCGGCTGGGCCGACAAGCTCGCCCAGGTGTACGGCGGCGCCAACCCGGTCGCCGGCCCGTACTTCAATATCTCCGCGCCCGAGCCGACCGGTGTGATCGCGGTGGTCGCCCCGGAACGCCCGGCGCTGCTCGGCCTGGTCAGCGTGATCGCCCCGGCGATCGTCACCGGCAACACGGTGGTGGTGGCGGCGTCGCCCTCGGAGCCCCTGGCGGCGGTGACGCTGGCCGAGGTGCTGGCCACCTCCGACCTGCCCGGCGGGGTGGTCAACATCCTCACCGGCGCGATCACCGAGACCGCACCGTCGCTGGCGGCGCACATGGACGTCAACGCCATCGACCTGACCGGGGTGATCGACACCGCGCTCGCCACCGACCTGGAGTTCAAGGCCGCGGAGAACCTCAAGCGGGTGCTCCGACCGGCTCCGGCCGACCACGACTGGTTCGCCGACCCGGGCCTGGCCCGGATGACCGCCCTGTTGGAGACGAAGACGGTGTGGCATCCCAAGGGGGTGTGATCGTTTGCTCTGCCTTTGGGTTTTCCGGGGGAGCCCCACCCGCTCCGGGCGGTCAGGCTTGATCCCTGCGCGGGTGGGGCTCCCCCGGAAAACCTGACGTGGGCCCGGCCCGTCGAGAGGGTCAGCTTGCGGGTGCTGCCTTGGGTTGGGTTGACGGTCAGCGGTGTTTCGGTGGGCCGCCAGTCGCGCTGGGCGCCGCGGCGCCCGACGCAGTCCAAGATCTTCACAACTTCGGCGATGTTGCTGCTTCCGGCGTTCTTAAAGCAGCAACATCGCCGACCTTGTGTGGATCTTGAGGCGGGCGGGAGCGCCGGAGAGCAGGGTCTACTACCGGGGGTAGGATTGGGGAGTGACTCGGTTGGGCGATCTTGAACGTGCGGTGATGGACGTGCTGTGGGACGTGGTCCCCGGCACGTCGGACGGTGTGACCGTGCGCGAGGTGGCCGACGCGCTCGACGGGCGCGAGTTGGCGTACACCACGGTGATGACCGTGCTGGACCGGCTCGCCGGCAAGGGCATGGTGCAGCGGGAGCGGGAGGGCCGGGCCTGGCGGTACCGGCCAGCGGCCAGCCGCGAGGCGCACATCGCCCAGCTCATGCTCGACGCCCTCGACCTGGGCGGCAGCCGGGACGCCGCGCTGGTGCGCTTCGCCCGCTCGGTCACCGGAACCGAGGCTGAGGTGTTGCGGGCGGCCCTGGGGAGCGAAGCCGACCCGACCGGGCCGGGCACCACCGCCGGTGGCGCGGATGTCGTCGGACCGGGCCGGGCCGAGTCGGGCGCCGAATTGACCGACCGGGTGGACGGGCCGGCGGGCCGGCGACCTGCCGGCGAGGCAGCGGAGCGGTAGGGCACCCGCCATGGCCTACGCCGTGCACTTCGCCATCACCATGCTGGCCTGCTATCTGACGGCTCAGGTGCTGGCGCGCTCCACCTGGACGTGGCGCAGCCCGCGGGTGGCGATCATCTGCTGGCAGTCCGTCGGGTTGGCACTGGGCCTCTCCGCGATGGGCCTGCCGATGGCGCTCGGGTTGAGCACGTACGGCCTGCCGACAGGGAGCGCACTGCTCGCCCTGGCCGAAAGCTTCGGCCACGGCCCCCTGCCGGTCGGGATGAGCACCTTCCACCTCGCCGGTGTCGGCGTGGGCTTCGGCATCGGTGCGGTGCTGGTCACCACGACCGTGCGCAGCATCCACGGCACCGTACGCGCCCAGCGTCGGCACCGGGACCTGCTCTCCCTGGTCGCCCGGGACGACCCGGCCGCACCCGGCGCGCTGGTGCTGGATCATCCGAGTGCCGCCGCGTACTGCCTGCCGGGCGTGAAGCCGCAGGTGGTCGTCAGCGCCGGCACGCTGAGTCTGCTGGATCGGGCCGAGCTGGCCGCGGTGCTCAGCCACGAGCGCGCGCACGCCCACGAGCGGCACGACCTGGTGCTGCTGCCGTTCACCGCGCTGTGCCGCGCGTTGCCGTGGTTCAGCTGGGTCCGCGACGCGCACGAGCGGGTCGCCCTGCTGGTCGAGATGCGCGCCGACGACAAGGCCCGTGAGCTGCACGCGGATGCGCCGCTGGCGGGTGCGCTGCGCCGATTCGCCGCCGCCGGCCACCGGGTCACCCCGGCGGGCGCGCTGGGCATGGGCGACCGGGATCTTGACGTACGGGTGCAGCGTCTGCTGGTCAGCGACCGCCCGCCCCGGGTGCTCGGTGCCACCGCTCTCGCGGTCGCCACCATGCTGGTCGCTCTGCCGGTCACCCTCTTCCTGAGCTGAGCCGACCACCACCGGCACGCCCACCACACCGCACGCCCCGCCTCCCCGCTCCAAGGTCGCACTCGATCCAGGATCGAGGGGCATCCTCCTGGCCGCGAGGCCACTACATCCACGATCGAGCGCGATCTCCCCGACCCACAATTACTACGTTTCGTAGTAGAGTTTTCTACGACAGGGCGTAGTAGTCTGACGTGTAGCCAAGCTACGTGTAGGGTGACTACGACAAGGCAGCCAACACTACGGAGGGCCGGCCATGGACACCCTGCTCCTCGCCCGCCTGCAGTTCGCCACCACCACCTCGATCCACTTCCTGTTCGTGGTCGTCACGCTCGGGCTGGTCACCCTGCTGGTCGGGATGCAGACGGCCTGGGTGCTCACCGGCAATCCAAAGTGGGAGCGGCTCACCCGGTACTGGGGCCAGCTCTACGTGATCAACTACGTGCTCGGCATCGCCACCGGCATCGTGATGGAGTTCCAGTTCGGGCTGAACTGGAGTGGCCTGTCGCGCTACGTCGGCAACGTCTTCGGCGCGCCACTGGCCATCGAGACGCTTGTGGCGTTCTTCCTCGAGTCCACGTTCCTCGGGATGTGGATCTTCGGTTGGCACCGGCTCGGCAAGGGTGTCCACCTCGCGTTGCTCTGGGGTGTGGCGATCACCGCGTACGCGTCCGCGTTCTGGATCATGGTGGCCAACTCCTGGCTGCAGAACCCGGTCGGGTACGAGGTCCGCGACGGAATCGCCCACCTCACCGACTTCGGCGCACTGCTCACCAACCCCAGTCTCGGCATGGCGTTCGGGCACGTGGTCTCGGCCGCGTTGCTGGTCGGCGGGATGGTGATGGCGGCGGTCAGCGCCTGGCACCTGATCCGGCGTACCACCGACTTTGCGCTCTTCCGCACCTCGCTGCGGATCGGCCTGGTCACGTCGGCGCTGGCGATCAGCATGGTGCAGAGCTTCGGCTTCGCCCAGTTCGGCCCGGTCGGCGCTGTGCAGCCGACCAAGTTCGGCGGCGAGGGCCCGGAGGCCCAGGCGCTGATCGCCGAGTGGACCGCCCGGTTCGGCCCCGGCGACTACACCTCACCGGTGCTGGCCAGCGTCGGACTGGGCTTCATGATCATGACCGGTTTCACCCTCGGCTGCGTCTGGCTGCTACTGCCCCTGCTCTTCCGGGACTGGATCATCCGGCTGCGCTTCCCGCTCTGGCTGCTCCTGCTGGCCCTGCCGCTGCCGTTCGTCGCGGTGATCCTCGGCTGGATCTCGCGGGAGGTCGGCCGTCAACCCTGGGTGGCGTACGGGCTGCTCCCCACCGAGCAGGCCGTCTCCCCGGTCGGTGCTCCCGTGATGCTCACCTCGCTGATCGGCTTCAGCCTGCTGCTGGGCACCCTCGCCGTCACCAACTGGGTGCTGCTCGCCCGGCATGCGGCGCGCGGCGCGGCCGATCCGCCGCTCGGCCGTCCACCGGCGCCGCCCGGTGAGCCGGCCCACCTCGAACCCGCCCTCGTCTGAGGATCTGAGGAGAAGCCCGTGGATCTCGCCTGGTACGCCCTGCTCGGCCTCTTCTTCGCGAGCTACCTGGTGCTCGCCGGCTACGACTACGGCGTCGGGCTGCTGCTCGCGCGCGGCGGTGGCCCGGCCAGGCGGCGGGCCGCGCTCACCGCGCTCGGCCCGTTCTTCCTCGGCAACGAGGTCTGGCTGGTGGCCACCGTTGGCATCCTCTTCGGCGCGTTCCCGGTGCTGGAGGGCGAGTTGCTCGCCGGCTGCTATCCGGCCGTCGCCGGTGCCCTGGTCGGCGTCGTGCTGGTCACCGCCGGGGTGCAACTGCGCAGCCGGCCCGCCGACGAGCGGGTCCGCGCCCGCTGGGACCGCGTCGTGGTGATCGGCAGCGCCCTCGCCGCGCTGGGCTGGGGTGTGCTGCTCGCCGCACTGTTGCAGGGCATGCCCCGGCAGACCGACGGGCACGTCGCCGGGGTGTCGCATCTGGTCACGCCCTTCGCGGCAGCCGTCGGGTTGGCCATGGTCGCCCTGGTCGCGGTGCACGGTGCGACCTTCCTCACCCTGCGACTGCCGAGCGCCGACGCCGACGTGGTCGGCCGGACGGCCCGCCGGCTGGTGCCGGTGGCGCTCACCGCGGTCGCCCTGGCCACCGTCGCGGGCCTGCTCTCCACCCGGGTACGCGACGCGGTCCAGCGGCCGGCGGTGGCCGTACTCCTGCCGGTGCTGCTCGTGGCGGCGCTGCTGGCGGCCCGCGCGGCGTTGGCGCGGCGACGGCCGGGGTGGGCTCTGATCGCCACCGGCGCGGCCCTGGCGCTGCCGGTGGGGCTGGTCGGCGCGGCCCTCTGGCCCTACGTGCTGGTGTCCACGACCGACCCGGGCGCCTCGCTGACGGTGGCCGACGCGGCCGCCAGCGCACCGACTCTGCGGCTGCTCGGCTGGGTGGCGCTGCCGCTGCTTCCGGCCCTACTAGGCTTCCAGGCGATGTGCTGGTGGGTTTTCCGAGGACGGACCGACGGTAGGGCACCGGTGTACTGGTGAACCGCCGTCCGTTCGACCCGCGTCTGCTGCGCCGGGTCCCCGCGGCCCGGCGCGATCTTGCCGTGCTCGCGCTGCTGGGCGTGCTCGCCGCCGGGCTGATCGTGGCGCAGGCCACCGCACTCGCGGCGGTGCTGGCCACCGCCGTCGACGGCCGGTTGGACCGACCGGCGCTGGCCGGCTTCGTGGTCGCCGTCGCCGCCCGCTCCGCCCTGGTCTGGGCACAGGGCACCGTCTCGGCGCGGGTCGCCGCGACGGTCAAGGCCACGCTGCGGGCCGACCTGCTCGGCGCGGTGGGCCGACACGGGCCCGGCTGGGTGGCCGGGCAGCGAGCCGGCCAGCTCGCCACCCTGGCCGGGCGCGGGTTGGATGCGCTGGACGCGTACTTCACCGGCTACCTCCCGCAGCTGGTGCTCAGTGTGACGGTGCCGCTGGCAGTGCTGGCCCGGGTCGTCTTCGCCGACTGGAGCTCGGCGCTGATCATCGCGCTGACCCTGCCGCTGATCCCGGTCTTCGGCGCACTGCTCGGCTGGCAGGCGCAGGCCGCCACCGATCGGCAGTGGCGCCGGCTCGCACTGCTCGGCGGCCACTTCCTGGACATGGTCGCCGGGCTGCCCACGCTGCGCGCATTCGGGCGAGCCCGGGCGCAGACCGACGTGGTGCGCCGGATGGCCGACGGGCACCGGGTCGCCACCATGAAGACGCTGCGGATCGCGTTCCTCTCCGCGCTGGTGCTGGAGCTGGTCGCCACCCTCTCGGTGGCGCTGGTCGCGGTGCCGGTCGGTATCCGGTTGCTCGGCGGTGGGCTGGCCCTGCAGACCGCGCTGCTGGTGCTGCTGCTCACCCCGGAGGCGTACCTGCCGCTGCGGGCCGCTGGCAGCCGCTTCCACGCCAGCATGGAGGGGCTCGCCGCGTTGGACGAGGCGCTGACCATCTCGGCCACGCCCGCGGCACCCCGGGCCGCCGAGGGCGCCACCACCCCGAACGCGCGGCGCGAGATCCGGTTCGAGGGGGTGACCGTGGCGTACGAGCGGACCACCGCGCTGCGCGACGTGACCCTGACCATCCGACCCGGCGAACGGATCGCCATCATCGGGCCCAGCGGCGCCGGCAAGAGCACCCTGCTCGGCCTGCTGCTCGGCTTCGTGACGCCGACCAGCGGGCGGATCACCGTGGACGGCGTCGACCTCGCCACCGCCGACCCGGACGCCTGGCGCCGGCAGCTCGCCTGGGTGCCGCAGCGGGCCCACCTCTTCGCCGCCTCGCTGGCCGACAACATCCGGCTCGGGGCACCAGACACCCCGGCCGACGCGCTGGCCGCCGCAGTGCACGATGCCGCCCTGGACGACGTGGTGGCCGGCCTGCCGGACGGCCTGGACACCCTGCTCGGCGAACGCGGGCACGGGCTGTCCAGCGGGCAGCGGCAGCGGGTGGCGCTGGCCCGGGCATTTCTGCGGGCCGCACCGGTGGTGCTGCTCGACGAACCGACCGCCCGACTGGACACCGCAGCCGAAGCGGTGGTGCTCGACGCCACCCGCCGTCTGGTCGCCGGGCGGACCGCGCTGCTGGTCGCGCACCGACCGGCGCTGCTCACCGACGCCGACCGGATCCTGCGCGTCGAGGACGGTCGGGTCACCGAGCTGACGCCCGAGCCGACCGGAAAGGCGCCCCGATGACCACGGCAAACGGGCCGAGCCCGGTCGACGCGGGGCCGGCCGACGACGTCGCACCGGCCGGGCGGGCCACCGCCGAGCGGGTCGTGCTGCGGCTCGCCCGACCGTACCTGGGCCGACTGGTCGGTGCCGGGCTGCTCGCGGCCGCTACCGAGTTCGCCGGGCTGGCCCTGATGGCCACCGCCACCTGGCTGTTGATGAGCGCCGCCGGTCAGCCTCCGCTGGACCGGCTCACCGTGGCCATCGTCGCGGTCCGGGCGCTGGCCATCAGCCGGGGCGTGTTGCGCTACTCCGAGCGGCTCGCCGGGCACGACGCGGTGCTTCGCATGATCACTGACATCCGGGCCCGGGTCTTCGCCACCCTCGCGGCCCGCCGCAGCGCCGTGCACCGCTCGGGGGACGTGCTGAGCCGGCTGGTCTCCGACGTCGAGGCGGTCCAGGACCTGCTGCTGCGGGTGCTGGTCCCGGGCTCGGCGGCGGCCCTGGTCGGTGTGCTGGCGGTCGGCGTGGCCGTGCTGATCTCCCCGCCGGCCGCCGGAGCGCTCGCCGTCGGGCTACTGGTCGCCGGTGTGGCGCTGCCCGCACTGGCCACCAAGGTCACCCGCCGCAGCGCGGCCGAGGTGGCACCGCTGCGCGGCGCGCTGGCCACCGACGCGATCGACCTCACCCACGGCGCTGCCGACCTGGCGGCGTTCGGGGCCACCGACGTCGCGCTGCGCTCCGCCGAGCAACGCGCCCGCCGGCTGGCCCAACTGGAGCGTCGGCTGGCCGCCACCGGGTTCGCGGTGGACGCGGCCGGCGTGTTGACCGCCGGGTTGACCGCCGCGGCCGTGGTGCTGGCCGCGCTGGCCGCCGACGTGCCGGGGGTGCTGGTGGGCGTCCTGGCCGTCGGCGCCCTGGCGGCGGTCGAGGTGACACTGGCGCTGGTCGCGGCGGCCCGACAGTGGACACAACTGCGGCCCGGCCTGGCCCGGGTGGCCGCCCTGCTCGACGACGACACCCCGACTCCGCGGCCCACGGACGGCGTGACGGACCTGGTCGGCCCGCACGACCTGCGCTTCGTCGACGTGACCGTTCGGTACCGGGCCGGCGCGGCACCCGCCCTGGACGACGTCAGCCTGGACCTGCCAGCCGGGCGGAGGATCGCGGTGGTCGGCCCGAGCGGCGCCGGCAAGAGCACGCTGGCCGCCGTGCTGACCGGCACCGTCCAACCCGTCTCCGGCCGGGTCACCCTGGACGGTCAGGACCTGTCGGCGTACCCCGAGGAGGCGCTGCCCCGCGCGGTCGGCGGCCTGCTGGCCGAGGCGTACGTCTTCCACGCCACGGTGCGGGAGAACCTGCTGCTCGGGCGGGCCGGAGCTGGCGAGGACGAGCTGACCGCCGCCACCGCCGCCGCCGGCCTGTTGGAGTGGGTACACGCCCAGCCGGCGGGCTGGGACACGCTGGTCGGCGAGGAGGGCGGGCAACTCTCGGGCGGCCAGCGGCAGCGGCTGGCGCTCGCCCGGGCCCTGCTCGCCGCACCACCGGTGCTGGTGCTCGACGAGCCCACCGAAGGGCTGGACCCGACCGCCGCGGACGCGGTGCTCGCGTCCGCCCTCGCCGCCACCCCAGCCGACCACTCGGTGCTGTTGATCAGCCACCGGCTCAGCGGGTTGGAAGGGCTGGACGAGATCGTCGTCCTCGACGGCGGCCGGGTGATCCAGCGCGGTCGGCACGCCGAACTGGTCGCCGCCGACGGCTGGTACCGGGACCAGTGGCTGCTGCAGGCGGCGGCCGAACGCGGTTACCTGGCTCTCGCCCCCTGACCGGCCTCCGGGGCGGACCAGGGTCCTCCCCGACGCCGGGGTCTTGCGGTCCGTGGCAGGGTGGTGCCATGCCGCGCTGTGAGGATGTGTTGGTCGACGAGCACCTCCGGGTGTTGGGCTCCCGGTTGCAGGGGCCGGCGCGACTCAAGTCCGACCTGCTGATCGAGGCCCGGCACGGGCTGTTGGACGCCGTCGAGGCGTACCGCGAGAGCGGTGTGCCGCCCACGGAGGCGCAGCGCCGGGCGGTGGTCGAGTTCGGGTCGCCGGCGCAGCTACTCCGCTCCTGGCAGGCCGAACTGGCGGTCGGCGCCCTGCGTGGGCTCTCGCTGCGGATGCTGGCGATCGCCGGCGTGGGGATGGCTGCCGGCGACCTGACCTGGCGGGGGGCGAGCTGGAGCGACGGCCCACGCCCCCCGACCGGCTACCTGCTGCTCTCCAACTCGGTCGACTGGATCTGGGCGGGTTCGCTGCTGCTCGCGGTGGCCGGCCTGCTGGTGGTCACGGCGAGCGCCCGTTCGACCCGGCCGGGTCTGGCCGTGGCGCAACGCGTGGTGGGCACCGGCCTGACCGGCATGCTGGCGCTCGGCATGGTCGCCGGCTGCGCCCTCTTCGCCTGGTCGTTCAGTCTCTGGGACGCGGCGCTGCACTGGCCGCCAATGATCATCGGTGCGGTGCTGGTGGGCGGCGCCTACTTCTCGCTGACGCGCGCAACACGCGGCTGGCTGCTGGCCACCGCCCGCTGACCAGCGCCGCTCGTCGTCGGCGGGTCAGGCCGGGGTGGTGGGTGGACTGCCGGGATCGAGGAACCGACCCACGGTCAGCCGAAACTCGTGCCAGCCGGCGCGCTCCCCGGCCAGCGCCCGCCGGCCGGAGTCGGTGAGCTCGTACGTCCGCCGCTCCCGGCCGTTGACCGTGCTCCAGGTACTCGCTACGTACCCGGCACGTTCCAGGCGACGTAACGCCGGATAGATGGTGCCGGTGGGCAGATCCAGGCTGCCCTCGCTGCGCGCGCGCAACGACTCGATGATGGCGTAGCCGTGCAGCGCGCCCTGTTCGAGTACGGCGAGCAGCAGAGCGTCGAGATGGCCGTGCAACTCCTGGGCCTTCATGCGTAGCTACGCTACTTGTCGATCGCCCGCTTCGCCACCGACGGCCACCAGCAGGTCGGACCCGCGCGCCAGCCGGCCACCGGGGTGCGGGCATCGGTCACCCAGGGCCGCCGACTAGGGTATGTGCCCAGAGTCACTCGCCGGTCAGAGACCCCGGCGGGTGGGCAACCCGAAGCACACGGAGGTCAGCGTGGCCCGCCAGTCGCCCCAACGGCCCGACGCCGACGAGCCCGAGCTCGACGACACCACCGGCGCGGCCGAGCCAGATCAGGCGTCGGCCTCGGTCGACCGTTCGCTCTGGGACGAGCTGCACATCGATCCGGTGGAGATCGCCCTGCCCGCCGGCACCGGCTTCACCCTGCGGGCGTACCGGCCCGCCAGCTCACTGACGCCGACCGACGTGACCGAGCGCGACCAGGACGACCCGTTCCTCGCCCGCCGCCAGGTCATCGAGGAGGAGGCGGACGACGAGACCGTCGTCATCCTCGACGAGGAGCTGGCCGAGGAGTTCGCCGACAGCGACGAGGACGAGTCGACGCGCCGCCGCACCGCCGATGCCGACGCAGACGCGAACGACGAGGCGGACGAGGACGTCGCGGACGAGGCGGACGACGAGGAAGTGCCGATCTTCCTCAGCCACCGGGGCAAGCTGCTGCTCTTCAAGACCCCCGAGTCGTTGGTCAGTTTCATCCGGTCCGGTGCGCCAAACGATCTGTCCCAACTGGACAGCTGGAATGAATTGTCCGAACGGGTGGAGCCGGCAGATATCGCGCCGCTCGACGAGGACACCTACGAGCTGGACCTGGTCGTGGAGAACCTCCGCGGCGGGCACGACACCTGGGATTCGACCCTGCTGATCGAGGCCGGCGAGATCGCACGGGACATCTCGTACGCATTGCGGCTGCCTGCGGTGCTGGACATGCTCTCCGCCGGTTCCAGCCTCGATGATCTGGACGAGGGTCTGCGTGCCACCGCCAACGGTGGGATCGGCGCTTTCATGGGTCGCCGACGGCTGAAGAAGATCGGGGCACAGACCGCAAGTTTGGGTTGGCGCACCATTGTCGGCAAGATCTCTGCGGTGGTGGACTGGCGCGACTGACCCGTACCGGGGAGCATCAGTTGCTGGCAGAGGAAACACCTGTCCCGGGAGGAGGACGACGCCGTGGCGCTCGTGCGCGTTTACTGCGGTCTGGCCTCGGCGGATCCAGCTGACCGACCGGCCTCCGCCGGCTCGACGCTGACGTCCGCTGTGGTCGACGACGCAGGCCGCCTGCTGCATGTCTGCGAGATCAGCGATGACGCCGCTGGCTACGCCCAGCTCGTCGCGCTGCTCGTGGAGCGGTCGGGCGGGCCGAGCGGTGCGGCCATCGCGGCCGACAGCGACGACCACACGGTCACCTCGCTGTTGAGCGCGGCAGGTCGGCCTTTGGCTATCGCCGACGACGACTCGGTGGACGACTTCGCCGAGCGGTTCGCCGATGACGACTCACTGGAGGAGATGCAGTCGCCTCCGGCCGAACGACGGGCCGTCGGCCTGGCCCGTGCGTTGCAGGCGGGCGCGCTCTCCGCGGTCACCCTGCCGGCACCCCGGGACCTCGCCGGCTACAAGCAGGTGCTCGCCGCCCACGCCGCCCTGGCCAGCGGCCGGCACTCCGCCGCCGTGGCGCTACGCGAGGTTCTGCGTGAGCTCTACCCGGCGGCCCTGCGTGCGTACCCGGATCCGGCTGAGCCGGTCTCTCTGGCAGTGCTGGACGCGCTGCCCGAGCCGGGCATGCTCGGGGGCACCGTCGCCCGGGGCCGCGAGGTGTCGGTGGCAGCGGATGCCATCGCCGCACACCTCGCTGCCGACGGGGTCGCCGACGCCGACGAAATCAACGAGGCGGTCACCGCCCTGCGGGTCGCCATCTCCGAGACGCCGCGCCGCGCCGCGGTCAACCGTGCGCTCACCTCCGCGGTGGCCGAGACGGTCCGCCAGGCCGTCGCCTCCGTACGAGCCTGTGACGCGGGCTGTGAGGCGCTGGTCAGCGCTCTCAGCTCACGGGTCAGCACGCCGGCTCAGGCGCCTGGCCGCCGTGCCGCTGCCCGCCGGGGCGAATCGGTCGGCGAGTTGACCGGTCTGGCCGGCACCGCTGCCGGTCTGCGGTCGGTCCGGCCCACCCCGGCCGCCGCCGACCCCGCACCCGTCCTCGGACGGCGCAGCCGCCCCGAGCCGGTCCCTGGTAACGCACCGCTGGCGTCGCCTCGCCCACTCGGGCCACCACCCGTCGCCCCGGCTCCGGTCACCCCGCCGCCGGTCGCACCCGCCCCGATGGCCCCGGCGGCGATGGCTGGTCCGCCGGCGTCCACGCTGCCCGGGCGCACCGAGTCGATCGCCAGCCGGATCGACGGTCCGACCAACCGACCGGTCTCCTCGCCGCCGCCCCCGCCGCCGGGGATCACCCCGATCGCGCCCGCGCAGCGCGGCACGGTGCCTCCGGCAGAGGCCGGTGAGCCGTTCCGGCCGACGCTGACCACCGCCGCGATCAACCACGCGCGGGCAGAACGGCAGCGTACGGTCATCCCGCCCCGCCCCAAGACCAACGGCGAGCCCCGGCAGAGCCACCAGCAACGCCCCGTCGACGAGCCGCCCACGGGCGGGTTCAGCGCCACCGATCTCAGCATTCCGGTGCCGACCGCCCGGCCTGGTCAGGAGTCCGCACCGCCCGGATCCCGGGCCAACTGGCCCCTGGTCAACAACCCGGAGGACCCGGCCGACAGCTCGCCGAACAACCCGGTGGCCTACTCGTACGGTGGCAGCCGCGGCATCGACGCCCCGACCGATCCTGGTCGGGCCGACGGTCGGGTCACCCCGCCCTGGTTGGCGGACGACCTGCCGCAGGAACCACCCATGCTGCGGCTGGTGGAGCCGCCACCACTGGCTGACCGGGCGCTGCGGGAGGGGCTCAACCCGCCCGCGGACCCGCACCTGGAGACGCCGCCGCTGCGGTTGGTCGACCGGGAGCAGGCCGCTCGCAACGGCCGGGCGGCCGCTCGCACCGACCGCGCCGCCGAGCACCGCCCGCCGCCCCCGGTGGAGCACCGGCCGCCCACAATGGAGCACCGGCCGCCCGCAATGGAGCACCGGCCGCCGCCGGTCGAGCACCGGCCGCCACCGATCGCCGACGAGGGCGACGGCGACCTGCTGATCTTCGCGCAGGCCAAGTCGGCCTGGTTCGTCGGGCAGGCCGAGGAGTCCGACCTGGACTGGTCGACCACGGCCGACACCGGCTGGCAGGCCGCTGAGCAGGCGGCTCGCCCCGCGGTGGGCGCCGAGACCAACGCCGGGCTGCCGAAGCGAGTGCCACAGGCCAATCTGGTCCCTGGTTCGCCGCTGCGCGAGGAGCGCCCATTGCGGATAGTGCGCGATGCGGCAAGCCTCGCGGAGAACACCACCGGCTACTTCCGCGGCTGGCGTCGGGGACAGGAGATCGGCGGTTTCGCGGTGGGTGGTCGTCCCGGCCGCGAGGCAGCCGGCGGCTGGGACTTCAGCCGCGACCACGGGGACCGCGACGACGACCGGGAGTACGAGTACCGCTCCGCCGGTTACCAGTCCTGACGGTTGCCCCTCTGCCCTACCCGAACAGCGCCCCCGGTCCAGTTGACCGGGGGCGCTGTTCGCATCAGCAGGACGGCTCCCTGACACGGAAAAGCCGCCTCTCGAAGACCCGGAAGAAACGCAGCCGCGAGTGGGGCGGACAACTTCCAGCTCTCAAGAAGGCGGCGAAGAGCGACCGCCGGCACACGCGGCGCGGCGGACAGGGCGCAACGCCCGGTGGCGGCCGAAGCCACCACCGGGCGTGCGGCGTCCCGATCAGGCCGGGGCGACGGCGCGCGTACGGCGCATGGTGAGCACGTACTCGACCAGCGAGATCAGCACGTGCTTCGTCGACTCCCGGTTACGGGCGTCGCAGGCCACCACCGGCACGTCGCTCGAGATCGCCAAGGCGTCCCGAACGTCCTGCGGGTCGTGGTACTGCATCCCGTCGAAGCAGTTGATCGCCACCAGGTACGGCAGGCGTCGGTGCTCGAAGAAATCGATCGCCGCGAAGCAGTCGGCCAGCCGACGCGTGTCCACCAGCACGACCGCACCGATGGCACCCCGAACCAGTTCGTCCCACATGAACCAGAATCGGGTCTGACCCGGCGTACCGAACAGGTACAGGATCAGGTCACGGTCGATCGAGATCCGGCCGAAGTCCATGGCCACCGTGGTCGTCGTCTTGCCCGGCACCTGCCGGGTGTCGTCGACGCCCACGCCGGCGGAGGTCATGATGGCCTCGGTGGTCAGCGGCGTGATCTCCGAGACCGAGCCGACCAGCGTCGTCTTACCGACGCCGAACCCACCGGCGATAACGATCTTCGCCGACGTCACGCGCCCACTCGGGTTAGGCGGGCGGTGCGACATGTCAG
This sequence comes from Micromonospora luteifusca, assembly GCF_016907275.1. Taxonomy (NCBI): domain Bacteria; kingdom Bacillati; phylum Actinomycetota; class Actinomycetes; order Micromonosporales; family Micromonosporaceae; genus Micromonospora; species Micromonospora luteifusca. The sequence goes on along the minus strand of NZ_JAFBBP010000001.1, from coordinate 3,986,534 downwards.
AGCCTGCGAAGTCCACTCAGCACCCTCTCCAGCAGTTCAGTGCCCACCGCGTCGTCGGAGTCGTCCAAAATGGTCGGCTCGTGGACTGCGACCAGGCCGTCCGTCGCCATGTCGGCGATGAGCACCCGGGCCACACCGAGCGGGAGCTGCATCCGCGCCGCGATCTCTGCGAGCGATTGCACGCGTCCGTCACACAGCGCGGCGATGTACTGGTGTTCGCGGCCCTGGCCGCCGTTGCCATTGGCAGCGGCCCGGCCGCGCACCGTCGTCTCGACGAGCGCCTCCAGCGCGATGTCGAGCCGGGGACGGGTACGACCACGGGTCACGGCGTATGGACGGACCAACGCTCCGGTCGGTTCGTCACGATCGGCCATCTCGCCGCTCACCTCCTTCGTACCCGCTTCCGGCTCCCACCGGTGAAACTCGTCGTTGTCGTTGTTGCAGTCGTGCCGACCTCACGATCGGCGAGGCGTCAGCCCAGCATGCCCGCAGCCGCACGCGGCTGCGGGGTCAGCGCGTCGCCCACCCGGTCGACCAGCAGCGCCATCTCGTAGCCGACCTGGCCCACGTCGGAGCTGCGGGCCGCCAACACGGCGAAGGACGAGCCGTCCGAGATGGACATCAGGAACAGGAAGCCATTGTCCATCTCCACGACGGTCTGCAACACCGCGCCTCCCTCGAAGCAGCGGGCTGCCCCCTGGGTCAGGCTCACCAGACCCGAGGAGATCGCGGCGAGCTGATCGGCCCGGTCGCGCGGCAGATCCCGTGACGACGCGAGGAGTAGGCCGTCCGCCGAGACGGCGACCGCATGTGCGACGCCGGGCACCCGGTCGGCGAAGTTGGCCAGCAGCCAACCAAGATCCTGCGTAGTTGTCATCCTTCTTGCTCCTTCTGCCCGCTCCCGGCCACCGGGCCTGAGCCAGACTGCGAGGATTGCCCTCCCGGAGTCGCCTCCGGGCTGGTCGGGTTGTCCGAGGTGCTACGCCCTCGCTGCACGCCCCGGTGGTAGGCGGAGAGCAGGCCACGGACCGCCTCCGGGGAACGGCGCTGGACCGAGGTGGTGGGCTTTTCCACCGCACCCGGCACGAGCTGCGCCATCGGCTTGCGCTTCGGCAGGCCGGTAGTGGTGGTTTCGCTCACCGGTGCCGCGCCAGCCGCCGCCGAAGCGGCGCGCCAGCCATCGTCAGCTGCGGTCTGCCAGCCGTTGGTCTGCGGTTGGGGCCGGCGGTTCGGCAGGCTCTCGGCGACGCTGGGGCGGGCGCCCTCGCGCGCTGTGGAGCCGTTGTCCCGCGGCGCTCCTCCGGCCGTCGGAGTGTCTGCCATCGGTGTGTTACCTGTCGTCCCGGGTGGTGTCTTGTGGACTGTCCGACCGGTGGCCTCGACCGTGGCGAACTGCTGGGTCGCGGAGTCGCCGTTCGTTGCCGGCTGGCCGCCAGCCGCGGGCTCCTCCGAGCCGGGGCGGCGGGTACGGAACCAGGCCGACTCCAGCTCCCGGAAGATCGGCAGCTCCATCGTCTCGTCCGCGTACCGCTGACGGTTCTGCGCCTGCGGTTGCTGCGGCGCCGGCCGACTCTGCGGAGCCGGAGCCGGAGCCGGGGCAGCGGGTCGGGTTGCGGCTGCCGGCTGCTCGCCGGGTCGCGGCACACGGGGCAGCTCCGTCGTCATGTCCAGAGCGGCGGCGAGCCGTTCCGGCACCGGCGGGGTCGCCGCGTCCCGGTCGCCACCCGGCACCGGCGGCCAGGCCGGCGGTGCGGGGACGCTGGGCGCCTGCGACGGCGGAGCGGACCGGGGCGCGAATCCGCTGAACGACGGGCTGGAGGCGGGCGGCACCGAGTACGGCTGACCGGACGCCGGCGACGCCGACACCGGCGGACCGCCGTACGGCTGCCCGGAGGCCGGGGCGGCGGACACCGGCGGACCGGCGTACGGCGCACCCGAGTAGGGCTGCCCGGAGTACGGCTGGCCCGAGGCCGGCGACGCGGAGACCGGCGCGCCGGAATACGGCTGCGCGGAGACCGGCGGCACCGAGTACGGAGGTGCCTCGGGGCTGCTCGGCAACTGCCGAGGAATGGACGGCTGCTGGCCGGTGGTCGGGCTGTCGTCCCCGGCACGGCGCTGCGGCAGCGGGTCGATCGGCTGGCCGTTGGCCGGCCGCGGGGTGAACCCGTCGCCGCCGTTGACGCCGGTCGTCCCGGCCGCGCCGGTCAGATCCGACCACGCCGGCATCGAGCGGTACGCACCGGCGTTGGCGGGGGTGCCGGCACCGTTGCGCGATGCGGGGTCGAACGGGCGACCGCCGAGGGTGACCTGGTTGCCGGACTCGCTCGGGCGAGGGCCGTTGCCCAGCGCGGGCAGCGCGCCGAAGGCCGGCGCGGGCCCACCGTGCTGAGGGCCGCTGGCCGAGGGCAGGGCCGGGGGCTGCTGCACCCGGCCGGAGAGCGCCCGGGGCACCAGCACCGAGGTGGGCAGGGTCACGTCGGCGACCGTGCCCCGGTCGGAGCCGGGGCGCAGCTCGACCCGGACACCGTGCCGAGACGCCAGCCGGGCGACCACGACGAGGCCCATCATCCGGGACACGGCCACGTCCACCTGCGGCGGCGTCGCGAGCCGCTCGTTGAGGTCGTGCAACTGCTCGGCGCTGATACCGATACCGCGGTCCTCGACGTAGAGCGAGGAGCGGTCGCCGACCCGGCGGGCCTCGACCATCACCTGCGAGTCGGGCGGCGAGAACGCGGTGGCGTTGTCGAACAGCTCGGCGACGAGGTGCACCAGGTCGTTGACCGCGTGAGCGGCAACCTCGATGTCGCGGTCGATGACGCCGAACTCGATCCGGGTGTAGTGCTCGACCTCGGACTGCGCGGCGCGCAGCACGTCGATGAGCGCGGCCGGCTCACGCTGCACACGGGTGGAGTCGGCACCGGCGAGCACCAGCAGGTTCTCGTCGTTGCGGCGCATCCGGGTGGCGAGGTGGTCGAGCTGGAACAGCTCGGCCAGCCGGTCCGGGTCCTCTTCGCCGCGCTCCAGCCGGTCGAGGTGCCCGATGAGGCGGTCGACCAGGATCTGCGAACGGCGGGCCAGGTTGACGAACATGGTCGCGACGGAGGCGCGCAGCGCGGCCTGCTCGGCGGCGGTGCGGACGGCTTCCAGGTGGACGGCGTTGAACGCCTCGGTCACCTGGCCGAACTCGTCCTTGCTGCGGACCGGCAGCGGCTCGGCGATCTGGTTGGCCAGCTGCACCGGGGAGAGCTGCCCGACGACCTGCGGGTCGCGCAGCCGGGCCACTGCCTGGGGCAGGCCGTACTGGGCGACGGACAGTGCACCCTGCCGCAGCTCACGCAGCGAGCGGGCCATGGAGCGGGCGACCAGGTACGCGAAGAGGATGGCCAGCAGCAGCATGCTGAGCAGCAGGCCGGTCTCCAGGAACACCTGGCGCTGGACGTCCGAGCGGAGGTTGTCGGCCCCGGCGACCACTTCACCGTCGAGCCTCCGCTCGACCATGCGGATCAGCGTGGCGTTGGCCGTCATGGCGGCCTCCCACTGGTCCGGCTTGAACGGCGCACCGCGCATGTCGCCAGTGGTGTTGCCGTCGATCCAGCCGGTGTAGTTCTGTGCCTCCCGACGGTCGCCGCCCGCGACCGTCTGGTCGTGGAACTTCGCGTCGTCCGGGGTGGCGACGGCCTTGAAGCTCTGCAGCGCCTGCTGCTGGCCGGTGCCGCTGGCGATGTAGTCGGTGCGCAGTGCCGGAGTCAGGCGTTGCCCACCCTTGACGCCCAGCGCGCGGTGCACCACGACCCGGCGTGCGGAGAGGAACTCCTTCTCCCGGGCGACCGCCGCGGCGGCGCGCATCCGGTCGCTCAGGTCGTTGTCGCCGGCGAGCTGCGTAGCCGAGTCGCGGATGGCGAGCAGGTCACTGATCAGACCCTCGTACGCCTGGACGGTCTCGGTGAGCGCGAGCTTGCCGCTGAACACCTGACTGCGGATGCCCGACAGGTCCTGCAGGTTCTGGTCGATGCCGTCGAGCAGAGACTCGAGGCTGCCCGGCAGGTCCTCGATTTCGGCGCGCTGCTGCCGATAGGGGCGCGTCTCCTGGTCCACCCGGGAGTTCACCCGGTTGAAGGCCTCCTGGTACTGCGCCGTCGGCTGCGTCCCGTCCGCCCCCAGCAGCAGCACGGCGGCGGTCCGCTCGTCCTGCAGTGTGTCGACCAGGTTGCCCGAATAGCTCGACAGCCTGGCCAGGTCGCCGGCTCGGTTGGCATTGTTGAGCGTCTCCACATGGTCGACAAGACCACTGGTGCCCACCACGACCGTGGCGATGGTCGGCACGATCATGATGAGACCGAGCTTGGACCAGATCGGCATGTCCCGGAGCCGGCTGGCCGGCCGGCGCAGCCGCGACAGGAAGGAGCCCGCCGTCTTTGGCCGTTTGCTCACGTCACCGCCCTCGCGATTACAGCTTCAACGCGTTGCCCCGGGCAACGCCCAGCGACCGACCCGGCGGGTCGGACCCCCGAGATTCCATCACGCCGGTCGACAAGAAGAAAGCCCAGGTTGTCACCTGCCCAAGGTGTGATGAGATGTTGATGCGATTTGATAGCAGTCCGTCTGGCCGGAGTAACTGAAGGTAATGGAACATCCGCACCGCGTGGTCCTACTCGCCGGCCCTTCTGGGTCCGGAAAGTCGTACATTGCACAGCAAACCGGCTTACCGGTGCTCTGCCTGGACGACTTCTACAAGAACGGCGATGACCCTACGTTGCCGCGACGAAACGGCCAGGTAGATTGGGAATCACCACTGTCTTGGGACGCCCCCTCCGCCGTCGAAATCATTGCCCGACTGGCTCGCGAGGGTCGGGCTGATGTGCCGGTTTATGCAATCGGCGCCGATCGAAGGGTGGCCACCCGGCCATTTGATGTCGCCGGATCGCCACTTTTCGTGGCTGAAGGGATCTTCGCCGCCGAGATCGTCGAGGAGTGCCGCCGCCGGGGACTGCTGGCCGGGGCGTACGCGCTGCGTCGGCCGCGCGGGGCGACCTTCCTGCGCCGGCTGGCCCGCGACCTTTCCGAACAGCGCAAGGCGCCCCGGGTGCTCGTCCGGCGCGGCGTCGCACTGCTCCGGGCCGAGCCCGCGGTGCTGCGCCGGCAGACCGGGTTGGGCGCGGAGGCGGCCCGTGCCCGGGAGGTGCTGCACCGGGTGGCCGGGCTGCTCGCCGGCCACCCGCACGGCTGACCCTCAGGCCAGCAGCTTGGCGTACGCCGGCTTGATCACCTCATCGATGATCCGCAGCCGCTCGTCGAACGGGATGAAGGCGCTCTTCATCGCGTTGATCGTGAACCACTGCAGCTCCTTCCAGCCGTAGCCGAACGTCTCCACCAACAGCGACATCTCCCGCGACATCGAGGTGCCGCTCATCAGCCGGTTGTCGGTGTTGACGGTGGCCCGGAACCGCAGGTCCCGCAGGAGGCCGATGGGGTGGTCCGCGATCGAGGCCACCGCACCGGTCTGCACGTTCGACGAGGGGCACAGCTCCAGCGGGATCCGCTTGTCCCGGACGTACGCGGCCAGCCGGCCGAGCGCACCGTCGGGGGCGATGTCGTCGACGATCCGCACCCCGTGACCGAGCCGGTCCGCTCCGCACCACTGGATCGCCTGCCAGATCGACGGCAGACCGAACGCCTCGCCGGCGTGGATGGTGAAGTGGAAGTTCTCCCGCTGCAGGTACTCGAAGGCGTCCAGGTGCCGGGTGGGCGGGAAGCCCGCCTCGGCACCGGCGATGTCGAAACCGACCACGCCGGCGTCGCGGTGCCGCACGGCCAGCTCGGCGATCTCCTGGGAGCGGGCGGCGTGGCGCATCGCGGTGAGCAGTGTGCCCACCCGGATGGTCAGGCCCGCCTCGACAGCCTGGGCAGTGCCTTCGGCGAACCCGGCCAGCACCGCCTCGACCACCTCGTCCAGGCTCAGGTCCTGCTCCAGGTGCTGCTCCGGGGCGAAGCGCACCTCGGCGTAGACCACCCCGTCGGCGGCCAGGTCCAGTGCACACTCGCGGGCCACCCGACGCAGCGCCGTCGGGGTCTGCATGACCGCGACGGTGTGCGCGAACGTCTCCAGGTAACGCTCCAGCGAGCCGGAGTCGGCCGCGTCCACGAACCAGCGTCCGAGCGCCTCAGGATCGGTGGTGGGCAGCTCGTGGCCCACCTCGGCGGCCAGTTCGACGATCGTCGCCGGCCGCAGCCCGCCGTCGAGGTGGTCGTGCAGCAACGCCTTCGGAACCTTGACGATGTCCTCGTACCGGATAGTCGCGACCATGCTCAGACCCTAGTCAGCGCCGTACGTGCAGGGGTGCGGGAGGGCACCGCAGGTCTCGACGCTGACCCGAATCGGCCCGAACTAGGCTGAGCGGCATGGAAGCACGACGGTGACGGACCGCCCGCGACACCGCACGGCGGCGACCTGACGTGGACGCGCGCATCGTCGACCGGCTGCGCTGCCCGGTCTGCGGCGAACCACTGGAGCAGGCCACCGACGTGAGGGCGTTGCGCTGCCCGCGCCGGCACAGCTTCGACATCGCCCGCCAGGGCTACGTCAACCTGCTCGCCGGTCGTACCCCGCACGTCGGAGACACGACCGAGATGGTCGTCGCACGGGCGGACTTCCAGGCCGCCGGGCACTACGACCTCATCTCGAACGCCCTCGCCAGCGCCGCGACGGAGGCCGTCGCCCAGCTCGACACGACGGAGGGCTTCGGGGCGTACCCCCTGGTGGTGGATGCTGGCGCCGGCACCGGGCGGTACCTCGGCGCGGTGCTGGCGGCGCTGCCGGAGGCCGTGGGCCTGGCCCTGGACGTGTCCAAGCCGGCGCTGCGCCGCGCGGCCCGCGCGCACCCCCGGGCCGCCGCGGCGCTCGCCGACACCTGGCAGCGGCTACCGCTCGCGGACGCCTCGACCGCCGTGCTGCTGAACGTCTTCGCCCCACGCAACGGCCCGGAGTTCCACCGGGTGCTCGACCCGGCCGGCTCGCTGCTGGTGGTCACGCCCGACACCGACCACCTCACCGAACTGGTGGACGCCCTCGACCTGCTGCGGGTGGACCCGGACAAGGCCGACCGGGTGACCGGCAGCCTGGGCGGGCACTTCACACCGGCCAGCTCGGCGGTGCACCGGGCGGAGCTGGCCCTGACCCGGCCAGAGGTCGCCACCCTGGTCGCGATGGGCCCGAACGCGTGGCACACCGAGCCGGACGCGCTCACCGCCCGGCTGGCCGCGCTGCCCGAACCGGTCCGGGTGACCGTGGCGGTTCGGGTGGACGCGTACCGACCTCGTTGAGCTCAGGTGGAGAGGTCGACCTCTTCCCAGCCGGGCGGCTCGTCGTGGTACGGCCCACGCAGGATCACCGCCCACTCCAGCGCCCACCGCCGCTGCCCGATCGCGTTCGCGTCGATCAGGCCCGGCGCCCGACGGCCGCTGCGCTCGGTCTCCAGATACGCCCAATCCAGGCAGTAGTGCAGGTCGAGCAGGGCAGCCGCGTCGGCCGGGTGCTGCGGCGCCGTGAGGATCCGGGAACGCCACCGGGGGAACGTCTCCCCCTCCGCGATGTGCGGCAGCCGCTCGACCAGCCGCTCGTCGACGGCCAGGGTGGGGTCGAGCTGCTTGCTCAACCCGAGCACCCACGCCAGCGCGAAGAGCGCGTCGTGGTGCAGCACGAACGAGCGGTGATCGCCCTTGCCGCCCATCACGAACTGCCACTCCGGCGGGGTGACCATGTCGACCAGGTGCGAACCGAGCAGCCAGCTCATCGCCGCCTGCGGGGGCATCCCGAAGCAGCGGGCCAGGATCAGATGCAGCACGGCGATCCGCGCCTCGATCTCCGCCGTGGGGCGCAGGTCGATCTCGTCGCCCGGCTCCCAGACCAGGGGAAACTGGGCCGGCGGCAACGGTAGGCCCAGCCGGGACAGCTCGTCCAGGCTCGCCTCGCGCACCTCACGTGGGTCGGGGGCAGCAACGGTCACGGCGGATCTTCCTGTCTGCTCGCGCCGGCGCAAGGCCGGTTATCCCCCCTTGGCCTGCGACAATAGCGCTCCCAGGTGACCGGCACCACGCCGCCCCGGCCCGCGTGCGATCAGCCGATGCGCTCGATGACCAGCGGCGTCGACACTGGCGCGGTCGACGTGATCCGCACCGCGTTCGCGGCCTCGGCCAGCGCCGCCGGAATCCGCGTCGCGTCCTCGGCGCGCAGCTCGTAGAGAGGGTCACCGGCCCGCACCGCGTCACCCGGCCGCTTGTGCAACACCACACCGGCCGGCACGCTGACCGGGTCCTCCTTGCGGGCCCGACCCGCGCCGAGCCGCCACGCCGCAACCCCCATGGCGTACGCGTCGACGGCCGCGACGTGTCCGTCCTGCTCGGCGCGGACCACCTCGACCTCGGCGGCCGCTGGCATCGGCGCGTCCGGGTCGCCGCCCTGCGCCCGGATCATCGCCCGCCAGGAGTCCATCGCCCGACCGTCGCGCAGCGCGGCAGCCGGATCGGCGTCCGGCAGGCCGGCGGCGTCGAGCATCTCCCGGGCCAGGGCCAGCGTCAGCTCCACCACGTCGGCCGGCCCACCACCGGCCAGCACCTCCACCGACTCGGTGACCTCGACCGCGTTGCCGATCGCCAGGCCGAGCGGAGTGGACATGTCGGTGAGCAGGGCAACCGTCCGCACACCGTGCGCACCACCCAACTCGACCATGGTTCGGGCCAGTTCGCGGGCCTGGTCGACGGACTTCATGAAGGCCCCCGAGCCGACCTTGACGTCGAGGACCAACGCGCCGGTGCCTTCGGCGATCTTCTTGCTCATGATCGAGCTGGCGATCAACGGGATCGCCTCCACGGTGCCGGTCACGTCACGCAGCGCGTACAGCTTGCGGTCGGCGGGGGCGAGCCCGGCGCCCGCCGCGCAGATCACCGCACCGACCTCGTCCAACTGGGCGATGAACTCGGCGTTGCTCACCGTGGCCCGCCAGCCCGGGATGGACTCCAACTTGTCCAGCGTGCCGCCGGTGTGCCCGAGACCGCGGCCGCTCAGCTGCGGCACGGCAGCGCCACACGCCGCCACCAGCGGGGTGAGCGGCAGAGTGATCTTGTCGCCGACGCCTCCGGTGGAGTGCTTGTCGACCGTCGGCCGCCGTACCGCCGAGAGGTCCAGCCGCTCACCGCTGGCGATCATCGCGGCGGTCCACCGGGCGATCTCCGGCCCGGTCATGCCGTTGAGCAGGATCGCCATCGCCAGTGCGGACATCTGCTCGTCGGCGACAACTCCCCGGGTGTACGCGTCGACCACCCAGTCGATCTGCGCGTCCGACAGCACCCCGCCATCCCGCTTGACCCGAATAACGTCAACAGCAGCAAAAGCCGAACTCATCAGAAGATCTTCCTAGTCGAATGGCGGATCCCCGACGCACGGACAGCGAGCACCGAGGGATTGGGCCGACCGTGCCCGGCGGAGGGATCAAGCCTGACCGCCCGGAGCCGGGCACGGTCGGCCCAATCCCCAAAGCGCAACCACGGTCAAGACCAGCGAACCGGAATCTCCATCGGCGGCTCACCCTCGCCAGCCCAGAAGATGGTGCCGGTGGCGTCCACCACGACCACCCGTGGTGTCCGCGCCAGGCCCCAGGTGATCGCCTCGGCCGGGTCGTCCCAGCTCGGCGCCTCCTCCAGCACCCCGGTCTCGGCGTCGGCGTCGTCTCCGGCGGACCGCTCCCAGTACGCCGTCCAGACCTGCTGGCCAGCGGACATGTCCGGGTGCACGAAGACGGTGCCGCGCCCCCGCCAGGCGGCCAACCGCTCGGGGACCACCGGCACCGGTGTCTCCCCGGTGACGGCCTCCAGGTCCTCCACGCCGAAGGCGTGTGGCAGCAGCTCGGCCATCCGCAGCGGACGGCTCTTGCTCTCGATGAGGCACTCCGGGCCGCCGTGCTCCCAGAGCAGCTGCCGGCAGCGGCCGCACGGCATCAGCGGTTCGCCGGTGGCGTCGACGCAGGAGAGCGCGACGATCCGTCCGCCGCCGGTGGCGTGCAGGCTGGAGACCACCCCGCACTCGGCGCAGAGCGTCACCCCGTACGCGGCGTTCTCCACGTTGCAGCCAACCACTACGCGGCCGTCGTCGACCAGCGCGGCCGCGCCGACCGGGAACGTCGAGTACGGCGCGTACGCGTGCCGCATCGCGTCGGTGGCGGCGGCGCGTAACCGCGCCCAGTCGATGTCGGTCATCACATCATTCTGCCGAAGTAGCCCAGGTCAGAAGCGGGCAGGGGTAGCTGTGTGCGGTGATCAGGCGGAAGCGGACCCCTGCCCGGCGGGCATGCCCCGAAAGGTCAGCCCTTGATGTACGGCTTGCCGTCGGCGGCCGGCGCCCGAACCCGGCCGACCAGCCCGGCGACCGCCAGGATCGTCGCCAGGTAGGGCAGCATGGCCAGGAACTGGCTGGGGATCGAGCTGCTGATCGCGCCCAGGTAGGTGGCGAGCTGGTCGGCGAAACCGAAGAAGAGCGCGGCGAGCAGCGCACCGGTCGGGTTCCATCGACCGAAGATCAGCGCGGCCAGCGCGATGAAGCCCTTGCCGCCGATCATGTTCTTGGTGAACGAGTAGAGCGCCAGCGTGTAGGACGCGCCACCGATTCCGGCGACCACGCCGGCCAGCAGCACGTTGCGGTAGCGCACTCGCAGCACCTTGACGCCGAGCGTGTCGGCGGCGATCGGGTGCTCGCCGACCGAGCGGGTACGCAGTCCCCATCGGGTGCGGAACAACCCGATGTGGATCACCAGCACCAGCAGCAGCCCGACGTAGAGGAAGATGTTGCCGCGGAACAGCGCCGGCCCGAGCACCGGAATGTCCCTCAGCAGCGGGATCTCCCAGTTGCTGAAACGTGGCGCACTGTTGTATTTCGCCGCGTCGGTCTGCATCAGCCGCTCGTAGAGGAAGCCGGTGACGCCGACCGCCAGCAGGTTCAGCACGATGCCTATGACGACCTGGTCGACCAGGTAGCGGATCGCGAAGATGGCCAGCAGCAGCGAGATGAACGCGCCGCCGACGGCGGCGGCGACCAGACCGACCCAGACGTTGCCGGAGATGCTGCCGAAGAGCGCGCCGCTGAAGGCGCCCATCAGCAACTGGCCCTCGATGGCGACGTTGACCACACCGGATCGTTCGCAGAGCACGCCGGCGAGCGCGCCGAAGATCAGCGGCAGGGCCAGGATGAACGTCCCCCGGATGATGTTGACGAGCGGCATGAAGTTCTGCCCGGCCGGCGCGGCGGAAACCTGCCAGCAGAGGAACGACAGCACGAAGCCGACGAGCCCGACGCCGAGCACGGGAAGGAACCACCGTTTCGGCACCCCGGCGAGCAGCGCCGCACCGGCGGCGATCGTGATGATCCCGAACAGGATCGCCCCGATCGTGCCGTTGATCTCCAGGGCGGCGCCGGCGGCGTCGTCGCTGAGCGTGAACCGGGCCTGCTGTTCGGTGGCGAGCGCGCCGAAGAGCACCGCGGCCAACAGGCCGAGCCCCAGCAGTGTGAGGCCAACCTTGCGGCTCCTGGTCCAGAAGCCCTTGCGGACCGGGGCGACCGCGATGTCGGGGACAGCCATGGTGGACATCAGCTACCAGCCCTTCGCCAGGCTCGTCTGCAACCGGGCGGCGCGTGCGGCCCGGAGCTGGAAGATCGCCTTCACCAGGGCCGGCGCGGCGATGAAGATGACGATCAGCGCCTGGAGCACGGTCACCAGCTCCAGCGAGATCCCGGAGTACGACTGCATCCGGTTGCCACCGGCCTGCAGCGCCCCGAACAGCAGCGCCGCCAGCAGCACCCCCCAGGGCTTCACCCGCCCCAGCAACGCCACCAGGATGCCGTCGAAGCCGATCTGCGCGACCACCAACGGGGTCAACGCGCTGGCGGTCGAGCCGAGCACCATGTTCGAGCCGCCGAGGCCCGCCAGGATGCCGGCGAAGACCATGATCAGGATGTACGTCCGGGTGACGCTGATGCCGGCGGTGCGGGCGGCGTCCGGGTTGGCACCGACCGCCCGCAGCTCGAAGCCGAGCGTCGAGCGGTTCAGCAGCCAGGCGACCGCCCAGGTCGCCAGCACGGCGAGCAGGATGCCGGCGTGCACCCGCAGGTTGTCACCGAGCAGGCGGGGCAGTTGGGCGGAGCTGCCCACCGCCTTGCTGATCGCGTCGGTGCGGTTCGGGTCCTGCACGCCGTTCTGCACGATCAGCCAGGTGAGGAAGTACGTGGCGACGTAGTTGAGCATGATCGTGTTGATCACCTCGTGCGCGCCGGCACGAGCCTTGAGGATGCCGGGGATGAAACCCCAGATCGCCCCGCCCAGGGCACCGGCCAGCACCGCCACCAGCAGGTGCAGTCCGGGCGGCAGGGGCAGCAGGAAACCGGCCAGCGCCGCCATGATCACGCCGATGGTGGCCTGGCCCTGGGCGCCGATGTTGAACAGGCCGCCACGGAAGGCCAGCGCCACCGACAGGCCGGTGAAGACCAGCGGCGCGGCGTAGGTGAGCGTCTCGGAGATCGGCGCGAGCACCGCCTGCCAGCTGTTGGTGCCGTCCAACCAGCCGGCGAACGCCTCCGGGTCGAAGACCGAGCCCTTGAACAGGTTCGCGTACGCCTCGCTGACCAACGTCCAGCTGGAGTTGATCGCGTCGGACGGGCGGGAGGTGATGTACGAGTAGGTGGAGAGCACGGCCGGATCAGAAATGATCATCAGCACCGCGCCGACCACGATCGCCAGCACCAGCGACAGCAGAGTCACCGTGAAGGTGTTGGCCGCCCAGAGGTTGTCGATGAACAACCGGCCCAGGCTGGGCCGCGGCTCCTGCTCCGGCTCTGGCCCCGGCTTTGGCCCCGGCTTTGGCCCCGGCTTTGGCCCCGGAGCGTTCGGCTCGGTTGCCAACTCGGCCCGTTCGGTGTTGCCGAGCGCGTTCTGCGCGGCCTGCGCCTCGCTCGCGGGCTCCTTGTCCGGAGAACCGGACTGCGGGGTGGGATCCTTGGTCATGCCTCGTCCTCGTTCGCGGAGCCCGCGTCGCTCGCCGGGCTCCCGTCGGTGGCCGTGCCATCCGCCGGCACGGCGTCCGTGCTGCGCTCGTGGGCCGTGTCCGGGCTGATGCCGGCCATCAGCAGGCCGATCTCCTCCCGCGGGGTGTCCGGGCCGACGATGCCGATGATCCGACCGCGGTACATCACCGCGATCCGGTCGGCCAACCCGATCACCTCGTCGAGTTCGCTGGAGACCACCATGACGGCGGTGCCGATGTCCCGTTCGTGGATGATCTGGCTGTGGATGAACTCGATCGACCCGACGTCGACACCGCGGGTCGGCTGGGCGGCGATGAAGAGCTTCAGTGGCCGGGACAACTCCCGGGCCACGATCACCTTCTGCTGGTTGCCGCCGGAGAGGGTGCCCACCGCCGCGTCGGCCGATGAGGTGCGGACGTCGAACTGCTCGATCCGCTCCTTCGCCGAGGTCGCGATCGCGTCCGGCTTGAGCGCGAGCCCGGCGCCGAACGGTGGGCGGTCGTAGATGTCCAGCACCAGGTTCTCCGCGACGCTGAACTCCTTGACCAGGCCGTCCACGCTGCGGTCCTCGGGCACGTAGCCGACGCCCGCGCGGAGCACCTTCTTGGTCGTCCAGCCGTCGATCCGATCACCGACCAGGTTGACCGTGCCGGCGAGCACCGGGCGCAGACCCATGATCGCCTCGATCAGCTCGGTCTGACCGTTGCCCTGCACGCCCGCCACGCCGAGCACCTCACCGGCGCGTACGGTCAGGTCGAGCCCGTCGACCGCGCGGATCTGCCGGTCGTCGTCGACGACGAGCCCGGCCACCTCCAGCACCGGGTCGCCCGGCGTGGCCGGGGACTTGTCCACCGTGAGCCGGACGTTGCGCCCGACCATCAGTGCGGCCAACTCGTCCCGGCTGGCCTCCGGCGAGGCGGTGCCGACGGTCTTTCCGCGTCGGATCACCGTGATCCGGTCGGCGATGGCCTTGACCTCGCCAAGTTTGTGGGTGATGAAGACGATCGACTTGCCGGCCGCCTTGAGCGACCGCATGACCGTCAGCAGCTCTTCGGTCTCCTGCGGGGTGAGCACGGCGGTCGGCTCGTCCAGGATGAGCAGGTCGACGTCGCGGGTGAGCGCCTTGACGATCTCGACGCGCTGCTGGATGCCGACCGGCAGGTCCTCGATCACCGCGTCGGGGTCCACCCGCAGGTTGTAGCGCTCGGACACCTCGGTGACCTCGCGCCGGGCGCGGCGCCGGTCCAGGAAGCCGGCGATGCCGCCCTTGACCTGCTCGGCGCCGAGCATGATGTTCTCGGCGACGGTGAAGACCGGCACCAGCATGAAGTGCTGGTGCACCATGCCGATCCCGGCGCCGATCGCGTCGGACGGGCCCTTCAGCTTCAACGGCTTGCCGTCGACCAGGATCTCGCCCTCGTCGGGCTGGTAGAGCCCGTAGAGCACGTTCATCAGGGTCGACTTGCCCGCGCCGTTCTCGCCGAGCAGGGCGTGAATCTCTCCAGGCTCCACCGTCAGGTCGATGTGGTCGTTGGCGACCAGATCACCGAAACGCTTGGTGATGCCGCGCAGTTCGAGTCTCAGCGCAACCTCCTGGAGTGCGAGCGATGGTGCAGCCTAGCTGCCGTCAACCCGACCGGGCCGGCCCGGCCGCAGTGGTGCGCGATCGGCCGCTCCGACCCGGCGGTCACCCGCAGGGCCAGAGCGGCCGATCGGTCGTACCTGTCCCCCGCCGATCCTTCCGATGATCTCACCGGAAGGATCGGCCGGTTGTCACTTGGTCGGCTGGGCCTTCGAGGTGACGGTGATCGTGCCCGCAGCGATGTCCGCCTTGATCTTGTCGATCTCGGCCTTCAGCTCGGCCGGAACCTTGCTGTCGAAGTCGTGGTACGGGGCGATCGAGACACCGTTGTTGGCCAGGGTGCCGACGAAGCCCGGCTTGGCCGGCAGCTTGTCGCCCGCGGCGGCCTTGAGGACGGCCTCCTTGACGGCGTCCGGGATGTTCTTGACCACGGTGGTGATGATCGCGGAGCAGTCCGGCGTGCTCTCGCAGCCGTCGACGTCCACCCAGATGGTGCTGTACTTGCCACCCGACGCCTTGGCCGCGGCGGTGGTGCCGAGGCCGGAGCCGCCGGCAACCGGCATGATGATGTCCGCGCCCTGGGCGACCAGCGCGTCGGAGACCTTCTTGCCCTCGTCCTGCTTGGCGAAGTCGTTGGTGAAGGAGCCCTTCTGGGTCTGCTTGTTCCAGCCGAGCGCCTGGACGTTCTTGCCCTTGGTGGTGTTGTAGTACGCCACGCCGTCGACGAAGCCGTCCATGAAGATGGTCACCGGCGGGATCGGCAGACCACCGTAGGTGCCCACCTTGCCGCTCTTGCTCATCCCGGCGGCGAGGTAGCCGGCCTGGAACGCGGCCTGGGCGGTGTCGAACTGCATCGGGTAGATGTTGTCCAACTCGGAGTTGGAGTCGACGATGCCGAACTCCTGCTTCGGGTTCGCCGCCGCGATCTTCTTCGTGGCGTTGCCCATGAGGCCACCGACCGCCAGGATGAAGTCGCACTTCTGGTTGACGTACTGCGTCAGGTTCGGCTCGTAGTCGGCCTCGGCCTTCGACGCGACGAACTTGATGTCGATGTTGTCGTTGGCGGCCTTGGCCTCCTGCAGACCCTTCCAGGCCGAGGTGTTGAACGACTTGTCGTCGATGCCGCCGACGTCGGTCACCATGCAGGCGCTGAACTTCTTGGCGCCACTGCCGGCGTTGTTGTCATCCTTGGGGGCCTCGCCACAAGCGGCGGCGGTGAGCGCGAGCCCACCCACCGCGAAGATCGAGGCGATCCGCATCCCACGCACCGAGCGCAAGACGTCTCCTTCCCATTGCACACCGCGCCTAGTGCGGTGGCAGCCCATCAGCCGACCTGCGGTGTGCCGCCGGCTGTCCCACGTTACGGACGGGAGCGTACGCCCGCGCCCACCCACCGGCCGACAATCGTGCACGACTGTTGAGCGCCTGTTACCCGGGTGTAACCCTCGCGTGGGGCAAGTCACTCTTCGTGCTGGTAACCGAGTGCCGAGGCGTCCGCAACGTCCGGTTTTCCGGGGCCGATCCCTCCTCGGACGTTACCGCCAAAAGACCGCGACCGCCGCGTTGACCAGGGTCAGACCGACGATCGCGAGGAAATGACCGCGGTTGACCACGTCCCGCTTCCGGGAGAAGAAGACCATGACGAAGATCAGCAGCGCGATCACCAACTTCGTCACAAGTTTCGCCGGCGCCGGCTCGTCGCCGTCGCGCAGCGGGGCGGAGAGACCGAGCCCGGTCAACAACTGGATCACCGCCCCCCAGAGCATGGCCGGGTTGATCCGCAGCCGGCCGCTGATGTATTGGGCGATCGAGCCGCCGAGCAGCAGGGCGAAGCCGACCAGATGGACATAGAGGAGAATCAGTCTCAGCGCTTCCACGCCGCCCATCCTCCCCTATCAACGACAGTTTGTAGTAGGGGGTCCGGGTCGGCGCGTCGGCACCGCGCGGCGGCGCGCTCACCCCTTGACCGCTCCCGTGGTCAGCCCGGAGACGATGTAGCGCTGCAGGAGTTGGAAGACCAGCACGGTGGGGATCGCCGTGAGCAGGGTGCCCGCCGCGAAGATGCCGAAGTTGCTGTCGCGCTCGTTGCTCTGCAACAGCCCGTACATCCCCACCGCCAGGGTCTTCGAGTCGGTGCTGGTGAGGAAGACGTTGGCCATCAGGAACTCGTTGATGGTGCCGATGAAGGCCAGCAGCCCGGCCACCGCCAGGATCGGCGCCACCAGCGGCAGCATGATCCGGAAGAAGACCTGGGCGTGCGACGCGCCGTCGACGGTCGCCGACTCGTCCAACTCCCGAGGCAGGGTGTCGAAGAAACCCTTCATCAGCCAGGTGTTCACCCCGAGCGCGCCACCCAGGTAGAGCAGCAACAGCCCCCACGGCGTGTTGAAGCCGATCGACGGCCACAGATCGGTGATCGCGCCGAAGATCAGATAGATCGCCACGATCGCCAGGAACTGCGGGAACATCTGGATCAGCAGCAGCGAGAGCAGCCCCACCCGGCGCCCGCGGAACCGCATCCGGGAGAAGGCGTACGCGGCGAGCGCGGAGAGGAACACCGACGCGAACGACGCCACCCCGGCGATCAGCAGCGAATTGAGGAACCACCGCCCGAAAGCCGTCCGCTCGAACAGCCCACCGAAGTTGCCGAGCGACACCCCACCGGTCGGTACCAGGTCCGTCGTGGAGAGCGTGCCGAGCGGATTGAGCGCGGCGGACAGCACGAAAACGATCGGGAACAGACTGAACAGCACCGCGAGCACGGCAACCACATGCCGCCAACCGACCTGGGCGAACCAGCGGCTACGCCTCCTGTTCGCGACTGCGGGGCTCGCAAGCTCACTCCTCGCGCTCACGCCGTTCCCCTCCTGTTCGCGACTGCGGGGCTCGCAAGCTCACTCCTCGCGCTCACGCCCACACCTCCTCCTGTTGGCGGGTCCGCCGGAAGCTGACCGCGGAAACCACCGCGACGATGGCGAAGATGAACAGCGAGATCGCGGCGGCGAAGCCGAACTGCGCGCCCTGTCCGCCGAAGGCGAGCCGATAGGTGTACGTGATCAGCAGGTCCGTCGCGCCGTTGGTCGGGTTGTCCGCCGGGAAGGGCGCACCCTCGGTGGTCAGGTAGATCGCGTTGAAGTTGTTGAAGTTGAACGCGAACGAGGAGATCAGCAGCGGCGAGAGTGCGACCAGCAGCAACGGCAGGGTGACCGCGCGGAAGGACTGCCAGGGTGAGGCCCCGTCGACCGAGGTGGCCTCGGTGAGTTCGCGCGGGATGGCCTGCAACGCGCCGGTGGCCACCAGGAACATGTACGGGTACCCGAGCCAGAGCTGCACCAGGATGACCGCGAAGCGGGCCGTCCACGCCTGACCGAACCAGTCGACGTCCAACCCGAACAGACTGTTGATCAGCCCGAAGTCCGCGTTGAACATGTCCCGCCAGGCCAGCAGCATCGCGAACGACGGCATGGCGTACGGCAGGACCAGCAACACCCGGTAGAGGTTGGTGCCGCGCATCCGGGGCGAGTGCAGCGCGAGCGCGATCAGCATGCCGAGCAGGAACGTCCCGCCGGTGGAGCCGATGGCGAACGCGAAGTTCCAGATCAGGGTGCCGAGGAACGGGCCGGAGATGTTCTCGTCCGTGAGCACGCGGGTGAAGTTGCGCAGCCCGACGTTGACCTTCCAGCCCTGGGCCAGCCGCTCACCGTCGGAGGCGACGAACGCGCCCGCCTCCTCGTCGGCGGTCCAGGTTCGCCCCGTCTCGGTGTCCCGAACGCAGTCGCAACCAGCCTCGTACGCCCGCACCGCCTTGCCCTCGTACGCGCGGGACAGGCCGCTGGAGCGCAGCGCGCCACCGGCGGTCGGGACCACCAGGTCGGTGATCTCCTTGCTGCGGGCGCTGGCCTGGCCAAAGTTCAGCACGGTGTAGCCGTCGGCGGCGGTGACCTTGCCGGCCGTGCCGACGGTGACGTCGGCGGCGTCGAGTTGCCGCAGCCCGCCGGTGTCACCGATGGAGACCGCGCCGGTGCCCGGGTCGGTGACCAGAAAAACCAGCGGACCGGTGGCCGGGTCGCCCTTGGTGGCGATCGACAGGGCGTACTCGGCGGACCCGGGTACCTGGGTGACCGAGGAGGACTGGATCGCGACGATCGCGTCGTCCTTGCTGCCCCGGTGCCCGTCCCCGAAGTTGGTGAAGGCGGTGCTGGCGGTGTAGATCACCGGGAAGACCTGGAAGGCGATCAGGAACAGGGTGCCCGGCACCAGGTACTTGGCGGGGATGTGCCGGCGGGTGAGATACAGGTAGAACAGCCCGGCGGTGGACGCCGCCAGTAGGGCCAGGCCGGCCCACATCCCGGCGGCGATGAGCGGGAATGCCGCCCAGACCGCGACACCGGCGGTCAGGCCGAGCAGGAGCACCTTGCCGGCGAGCCCGGTCAGGGTGATCGGCGCGTGGTCGCGCGTGACCTGGGAGCGCGAGGGACGCGAGCCCGAGGGACGTGGGCGCGGGAGGCGCGAGGGTGGGGAGCCGGCGGGCTCCCGGCCCGGAGTCCGCGTGACGGACCCCGGGCCGGACGGCGGCGTACTCATTACTTGATCTGGCCGGAGATGGTCTTGCCGGCGGCGGTGATGGTGCTGGTCGGGTCGGCCCCGCCGATCACGGCGGCCTCGGCCTTGCCGAACGGGTCCCAGATCGCGGCCATCGCCGGGATGGCCGGCAGCACCTGACCGTTCTTACCGGCCTCCTGGAACTTGGCCAGATCCGGGTCGCTGCCCTTGACCTGGTCCAGGGCGGCGGTCAGCGCCGGCGGCCGGGGCTCGGCCTGGTAGAGCGCGACTGCCAGCTCGGGCGTGGTGGTGTAGTTGGCCACGAACTCCTGGGCCAGCGCCTTGTTCTTGCCCTTCGCGGCGACGTAGAACGCCTGCACGCCCACGAACGGCTGGGCCTCCTTGCCGCCGGCGAAACCGGGAACGGCCGAGATGTCGTACGTGATGTTGGCCTTCTTGACGTCAGCCACCGCCCACGGCCCGGAGACCAGGTACGCGCACTTCTTCCCGGTGAAGGTGGCGATCGAGTTGGTGTCCGCGATGGAGCGCTTGAGCACGCCCTCGCCCTTCTCGCCCAGCGCACCGATCTTCTTGAAGGCCTCGATGGACTCGGGCTTGCCCACGCCCAGGTCCTTCGGGTCGTAGTCACCGTTGGCACCGGTGCCGAAGAGGTATCCGCCGGCCGAGGCGTACAGCGGGTAGATGTGGTACGCGTCGCCGTTCTGGCCGACCTGGAGGCAGAGCGTCTCGGTGACCTTCTTGGCCGCCTTGAGCTGCTTGCCGTTGGCGACCAGGTCCTCGATGGTCTTCGGCGCCTCGGGGGCCAGTTCGGTGTTGCGGATCAACGCCAGGTTCTCCTGCGCGTACGGCACGCCGTAGAGCTGACCGTTGAAGGTGACCGCCTTGATGGCGGTCTCGTTGAATCCGCTCTTCTGCTCGGCGGAGAGCTGCACGGGGTCGATCGCGCCGTTCTGCACGAGGTTGCCGATCCAGTCGTGCGCGCCGACCACCACGTCCGGACCGCTGCCCTGCTGGGAGGCGGTGACGAAGTTGGTCTGCAGGTCCTTGCTGACGGCCTGGACCTCGACGGTGACGCCGTTCTCCTGGCCGAACTTCTCGGCGAACGGCTTGAGGGCGACGGCGCGCTTGTCGTCCGCCCAGATGACCAGTTTGCCGCCGGCGGCCCTGGGGGTCTCCTTCGCGGCCGGCTCGTCGCTGTCGCCACCGCAACCGGAGGCGGCGAGTGCCAGGGCGAAGAGGGCGACCACACCCGCGGTACGGATGCGCATCGGTACTCCTGTCGTCATGGCGGGTCCGCCGGGGGAAGGGCAGCCCGCCAGGGGGGAACCTCTGGAAGTTTTTGCCAACCGGCGCACGGATCCTGCGCCGCTGCTCTCGCATGTTGCGGGGACGCTAGCAAGACGTTGCAGATTATGGAAGGGCTTGCAGAGCACCTCGCAAGAACTTGCCGGTGGGCTAAAGTGCCGCCATGCGCGCTCGACTGTCCGACATCGCCCAGCAGGCCGAAGTCAGCGAGGCCACGGTGTCGCGGGTGCTCAACGACCGCCCCGGCGTGGCCCCGGAGACCCGGCAGGCCGTCCTCACCGCCCTCGACGTGCTCGGCTACGAGCGCCCGGCCCGGCTACGCAAGCGCAGCGCCGGTCTGGTCGGCCTGGTCGTGCCGGAGCTGGACAACCCGATCTTCCCCGCCTTCGCCCAGGTCATCGAGTCGACCCTGGCGCAGAGCGGGTTCACTCCGGTGCTCTGCACCCAGACCGCCGGCGGCGTGACCGAGGACGAGTACGTCGAGATGCTGCTGGACCGGCAGGTCTCCGGGATCGTCTTCGTCTCCGGCCTGCACGCCGACACCGCCGCCAACCACGACCGCTACCGGGCGCTGCTGGCCCGACCGCTGCCGGTCGTCATGATCAACGGGTACGTGCCGGACATCGGCGCCCCCTTCGTCTCCTGTGACGACCGGGAGGCCGCCGAGTTGGCGGTTGCCCACCTGGTCGCGCTCGGGCACCGGCGGATCGGCCTGATCACCGGCCCGGACCGGTTCGTTCCGGTGCAGCGCAAGGTGTCCGGCTGGCGCTCGGCGATGACCCGACTGGCCGGCGTCGCGCAGTCCGACCTGGGTCCGCTGGCCGAGCTGTCGCTGTTCGGCGTGGAAGGTGGCGAGGCGGCGGCCGGCCGTCTGCTGGACCGCGGCGTCACCGGCGTGGTCTGCGGTTCCGACCTGATGGCGCTCGGCGCGATCCGGGCGGCCCGCCAACGCGGCCTCAGCGTTCCCGACGACCTCTCCGTGGTCGGCTACGACGACTCACCGCTGATGGCCTTCACCGACCCGCCGCTGACGACCATGCGGCAGCCGGTCACCGCGATGGCGGTGGCGGCCGTCCGGGCCCTGGTGGACGAGATCAACGGGTACGGCGCTCCGCACTCCGAGTACCTGTTCCGCCCGGAGCTGGTGGTGCGCGGATCCACAGCTGTTGTTCCGACTGCAGCGCGGTTGTCTTACGCAAGATCTGCTTGACTCTTGCAGCTTCCGAGCGGCATATTGCTCGGATGATCAGCACCGCCAACCCACCCCACGCCGCTGCCGACGACTGGTGGCGCTCCGCGGTCGTCTACCAGGTGTACGTCCGCAGCTTCGCCGACAGCGACGGCGACGGCACCGGTGACCTCCAGGGCATCCGGCACCGCCTGCCGTACCTGCGTGACCTCGGGGTGGACGCGCTCTGGCTGACCCCCTTCTACACCTCACCGATGGTCGACGGCGGGTACGACGTCGCCGACTACCGGGACGTCGATCCGATGTTCGGCACCCTCGCCGACTTCGACGCGATGATCACCGACGCGCACGCCCTCGGCCTGCGGATCATCATCGACCTGGTGCCCAACCACACCTCCAGCGCGCACCGCTGGTTCACCGCCGCCCTCGCCGCCGGCCCCGGCTCGCCGGAGCGGGCCCGCTACCTCTTCGCCGAGGGTCAGGGCGCGCACGGCGAGCTGCCCCCGAACGACTGGGAGAGCATCTTCGGCGGCCCGGCCTGGACCCGGATCGCGGACGGTCAGTGGTACCTGCACCTGTTCGACCCGGCCCAGCCGGACCTGAACTGGCGCCACCCGGAGGTCCGTGCCGAATTCGAGGACGTGCTGCGGTTCTGGTTGGACCGGGGCGTGGACGGATTCCGCATCGACGTGGCGCACGGCATGATCAAGGCGGACGGGCTGCCGGACGTGGGTTTCAGCACGATCACCACCGGCCAGCGTCAGGTCGAACTGCTCGGCAAGGGTCGGCTGCCCTACTTCGACCAGGACGAGGTGCACGAGATCTACCGCGCCTGGCGGCCCATCCTGGACAGCTACCCGGGCGGTCGGATGGCCGTCGCCGAGGCGTGGGCCGAGACGCCGCAGCGCCTGGCCCGCTACATCGGCCCGGACGAGCTGCACCAGGCGTTCAGCTTCGACTTCCTCGACGCCACCTGGTCGGCCGACTCGTTCCACAAGGTGATCGATACCGCGCTGGCCGAGGCGACAATTGTCGGCGCGCCCACCACCTGGGTGCTGTCCAACCACGACAAACAGCGGCACGTCACCCGCTACGGCGACGGTGCCGAAGGGCTGCGCCGGGCCCGCGCCGCCAGCCTGCTGATGCTCGCCCTACCCGGCTGCGCCTACCTCTACCAGGGCGAGGAACTGGGCCTGCCGGAGGTCCTCGACCTCCCCGACGAGCTGCGCCAGGACCCGGCGTTCCTGCGCACCGGCGAAAGCCGCGACGGTTGCCGGGTGCCCATCCCGTGGAGCGGTGCGGTGGCCCCGTACGGCTTCGGGCCGACCGGCAGCGAGTTGAGCTGGCTGCCCGCCCCGACGACCTGGCGGGCCCTGTCCGTCGCCGCGCAGACCGGCGTGCCCGGCTCGACACTGGAGTTGTATCGGGCGGCGCTGCGGATCCGCCACGCGCACCCGGCGCTGGCCCTCGACGCCGACGGGATCACCTGGCTGGAGAGCGGGCCCGGCGTGCTGGCCTTCGCCCGCACCGCCTGCGACACCACGTTGACCTGCGTGGTCAACCTCAGCGGCGCGCCGGTCCTGATCGACGGGTACGGTCAGCCGCTCGTCGCCAGCGACGCGCTCACCGAGCAGGGCTCCGGCCATCTGTTGCCCGTTGACGCGGCCGCCTGGTTGGAACGGCGATAAGCGGGTAACTCGTACTCGACCTGGTCGTTCGTCGTGCCCCGCGCCGACGGGCGACTGGGCTACCGGCCCCTTGTGGTGGGGGGTGAGGTGGCACCGGCGCCACGCGGAGTCCGCTCCGCGCGGCGCCGGTGCTCGTGTGCCGCCGGTGGTGTGGCCCGCAGCCGTCGTGGGTACCGACTCGGGCACCGACGCTACGGAGGTGCCCCATGGTGGTACGAATTGCGCAGTGCACGCTCGACGTCGACGACCTGGACGTGATGGTCGCGTTCTGGTCTACGGCGCTCGGCTACGAGGTCGAGCAGGGCGACGACGGCAGCGCCAAGCTCTGGCCGCCGGGTCAGTCGTCAGCCACCTCGCCCACCGTGTGGTTGCAGGGCTCGGGCACCCCGAAACGCGGCAAGAACCGACTGCACCTCGACCTGGTCGCGGACGCGGATCCCCAGGCCGAGGTACAGCGGCTGCTGAGCCTCGGTGCGCGGCGCGTCGACGTCGGGCAGACCGGGACCGAAGGGTTCACGGTGCTCGCCGATCCGGAGGGCAACGAGTTCTGCGTGCTGGACGGCCCGCCGACCCGCTGACGTCGACGCCCCGAGCTATTCACTTCGCGGTGAGCAGCGCCGCGATCCGGGTGAAGCCGGCGCGTACCTCGGCCGCGTCCGGCGGCTCGGCGGGCTCACCGTGGCCCGCCTCGTCGGCGGCGGCGTCCAACTCCTCGTCGATCACGTCCTCGAAGTCGCCGTACAGGTCGGCGCCCTCGACCTGCCTCGCCTCGTCCTCGGCGGCGACCTGCGCGGCGGCGATCTCACTGCGGATCTCGTCGGCCGACAGCGCCGGCAGCAGCGGCTCCACCACCGCCATCAACTGCTCGTCGGCCACCACCGCCTCGGCCAGCGCCAACGCGTGCGGTCGCTCGTACGGCCCACAGACCACCGGCTCCCACTCGTCGAGATCGCCGAGCGGGCCGAAAGTGATGATCCATGGCAGGCCGAGGAGCGGCGAGTCGGCCGGCAGGTCCAGTGTCATGAGTGCGCCCACCGGCTCATCATGGTCCGCGAACGCGAGCGCCGACGCCTTTCGGCTCAGTTTCCGCCCGTCGGGCGCTCGATCTGCGGCCGGTCGGCCGGCCCGATGTGTCGTCCCCGACTCAGTCGTGCCGGATGGCGTCGAGGGCGGCGCGGACGAGGGCGACGGCCCGGTCCGGGGGGACACCCAGCCGCCGCGCCTCGGCGGCGTACTCGACGGCGACCCGGTGCAGCCGGTCGACGGCGTCATCCCGGCCGGGGGCGACGAAGGTGCCGTTGCGCCCCCGGGTCTCCAGCAGGCCGGCAACCTCCAACTCCCGGTACGCCCGGGCCACCGTGTTCGCGGCCAGCCGCAGGTCGGCGGCGAGTTGTCGGACGGTGGGCAGTCGACTGCCCACCGGCAACCGGCCGTCGCCGATCAGCTCGGCGAGTTGTCCGCGCACCTGCTCGTACGGGGGCACCGACGAGTCCTGGTCGACCGAGATCAGCACCTGCACACCTTCCGTCATCAGCTCGCACCGCCCGGCGTACCGGGATCGGTGTCCTCGTCGACCTCCCCCGGCGGGGCGGCAGCCTCCGCCAGGTCCACCACCCGCCCGTTCGTGCTGGTCGCGAGGAGCGCCGCACCGAACAGCACCAGTTGGTTGAGCAGGTAGAGATAGAGCAGCAGACCGACGGCGCCGGCCACCACGGTGTACGCCGGGTTGCGCTCGGTGCGCACCACGTAGTACCGCCCGACCGTGTTCAGCAGCGTGATACCGATCGCCACCAGCAGCACCACCGGGCGCAGCCGGGACCGGCTCATCCGCAGCCGGGGCACCGCGAGGAGCAACGCGGTGGCCAGCACCGCGTTGATCAGCACGCTGAGCACCGCGCTGATCGTGGTCAGACCGACCGACCCGGTGCTGCGCAGCAGGAAACGCAGCAGCGACTCCAACGCGTCCACCGCCGCCACCGAGACGCCGAGCAGCACGAAGACACCGATCATCACGCCCAGGTCGACCAGCCGTCGCACCACCAGGTTTCCCGGCTGCTGGTTGAGCTGATACATCAACCGCTGCGAGGACCGGATCGCCTCCACCCAGGCGATCCCGGTGAAGACCAGGATGACCAGGCCGACCACGCCGACCGTGCCGCTGGAGTTCGCGATCTGCTCGGCGTCCAGGAACGGCAGGTTCTCCTTGAGGAAGCGGGCCGCCGCCGCGCTGACCTCGTCGTTGTCCTCGAGGATCGCACCGAAGATGGAGAACGCCACCAGGGCGAGGGCGAACACCGCGAAGAAGCCGTAGTAGGCGATCGCAGCGGCCAGCCGCCCGGCCAGCACCTCGGCGTACAACGCGCCCGCCCGCCACACGTGATCGAAGAGCCCCGACCGGCGGCGCGCGGCGCTCACCCAACGGTCTATGCCCGCTTCGATCTGGCCGATCACGTTCACGCGATCATCCTCGCCGATCTCCCACCGCCGTAGTGGCAACCGGCTCCCGATAATCACCGGCCGGCGCGTCGCCGACGGCTCAGCGGCCGAGGCGGAAGTCCCGTCGCGGCTGCCACCGGGTCTGCCCACTGTGCGAGAAGAGCGTGAACGCGTCGACCTCGAACATCGCGGAAAAGTCGGCCAGATCCTCGTACACCTTGTCCAGGGCCTCCGGTGCCACGTCCTGCGCCACGGTGACGTGCGGATGGTACGGGAAGCGGACCTCGCGGTGCATGCCTGGCGTCGCGGCGATGGCGGCGGCCAGCAACTCACACTCGCTGATCCCGGCGGCCACCGCGACGAACACCACCTGGGTGACCGGGCGGAACGTGCCGGTGCCCCGCAGGTGCAGTGCGAACGGCAGGTGCGCGGCGGCGACGGTGGCCAGGTGCCGCTCGATGGCGGGCAGGTTGGCCGTCCGGATCTCGGTGGGCCCGAGCAACGTCACGTGCGCGGGCACCGCGAGCGGGTCACCGGCTTCGACCCGCCGCCGGGTGAGCTGGGCACCCCACGGCTCGGGAATGTCCACCGCGATGCCGATCTGGATGGTGTCGCCGGTCGGCTGCACCCCGCCACTGCGATCCACGCTTCGCGCCGCCCCTCCGACCACCGGCCTGTCCACCTGTCCCGCGGAGCTACTCGCCGCGCACGGGCGGGAAGAACCCGACCCGCTCGTACGCGGACCGCAGAGTCGCCGCGGCCACCGCGCGGGCCTTCTCGGCGCCGCTGGCGAGCAGCTTGTCCAGCTGCGCCGGGTCGTCGAGGTAGGCGCGGGTGCGCTCCTGGATCGGGCGGACGAAGTCCGCCACCACCTCGGCCAGCTCCTTCTTCAGGTCGCCGTAGCCGCGGCCCGCGTACGCGGCCACCAGCTCGTCGATGCTCCGACCACTCAGCGCCGAATGGATAGTCAGCAGGTTGGACACGCCCGGCTTGGTCTCGGTGTCGAAGACGATCTCGCGACCGGTGTCGGTGACCGCGGACCGGATCTTCTTCGCGGACCGGGCCGGATCTTCCAGCAGGTCGATGATGCCGGCCGGCGAGGACGACGACTTGGACATCTTCGCCGTCGGGTCCTGCAGGTCGGTGATCTTCGCGGTGTCCTTGACGATGTGCGGCGCGGGCACCGTGAACGTCGGGCCGAACAGTGAGTTGAACCGCTGAGCCAGATCCCGGGAGAGCTCCAGGTGCTGGCGCTGGTCCTCACCGACCGGCACCGCGTTGGCCTGGTAGAGCAGGATGTCGGCGGCCTGCAGGATCGGGTAGGTGAACAGCCCGACGCTGGCCCGCTCGTTGCCCTGCTTCTGCGACTTGTCCTTGAACTGGGTCATCCGGCTGGCCTCGCCGAAGCCGGTGATGCAGCCGAGCACCCAGGCCAGCTGCGGGTGCTCGGGCACCTGCGACTGCACGAACAGGGTGCTGCGGTCCGGGTCGAGCCCGACCGCGAAGAGTTGCGCGGCGGCGACCCGCGTCCGTTGGCGCAACAGCGCCGGGTCGTGCCCCGCGGTGATGGCGTGCAGGTCCACCACGCAGTAGAAAGCGTCATGGGTGTCCTGCAGCGCCACCCAGTGCCGCACCGCACCCAGATAGTTGCCGAGATGGAACGAGTCGGCCGTCGGCTGGATGCCGGAGAAGACGCGCGGGCGGGCGGGAACGTCGGACATGGCGATAATTCTGTCAGCAAGCAACCGGGTCCGTCATGACGGGCCGGCGGGTCGGCCCCGGCCCGCCGGTGTCGGGGTGCTGACCTCGGGTGCTTCGCCCGCGCCGACCCGGCGCGTCGGGTTGGCTGCGAGCCGGCGGTGCTGCTCGGGCACTCGGACGGCGGAGACCGCGAGCCGGGCCACCCGGCGGCCGTCCAACGCGAGCACTCGCAGCAGCCAGCCACCCGGCGGGTCGGCCGTGTCGGGCGCGCCGACGTCGGCGGGTTCACCGGGCACCGGCACCTCGTCGCCGGTCACCGGGAGCCGACCCAGCGCGGCCATCACGAACCCGCCGACCGTCTCGTACGGCCCGGCGGGGAGTACCACCCCGGTCCGTTCGGCGAAGTCAGCGAGGTTGAGGCGGCCGTCCACCACGGCCGGCAGGCCGGCGTGCACCGGGTCCGGGGTGGCGTCGTACTCGTCGTGGATCTCGCCGATCAACTCCTCGATGAGGTCCTCCAGGGTGACGATGCCGGCGGTCCCGCCGTACTCGTCGACCACCACCGCCAGGTGCTGGCCCTCCCGGCGCATCTCGGTCAGCGCGGGCAGCACCCGTTTGCTGCCGGGGAGCCGCTTCACCTCCCGGGCCAGCTCACCGACGCTGACGCACGGATCGGCGTCCGGACGCAGCAGCACGTCACGTAGGTGCACGAAGCCGACGACGTCGTCATGGGTGCCGTCGGTGACCGGGTAGCGGGTGTGCGTTTCGGCACGTACCAGCCGGGCGGCCTCGGCGATGGTCAGTCGCGCCGGGAGGAAGACCACCTCGGTGCGCGGCATCATCACCTCGCGGATCAGGCTGGCACCGGCTACCAGGACCTCGTCGATGATGCGTCGCTCGTCCGGGTCGAGCACCGTGTTCGCCGCGACCAGGTCCCGTAGCTCGGCCTCGGAGATGCGCTCCCGACCGGCTGCCGGGCCGGTCCCGAGCAGGTCGGTGACGAGTCGGGTGGCACCGTCCGCGGCGCGAACCAGCATCCGGGCGACGGCCCGGGCGAGCGGGCCGGGGTCGCGGCGGGGCCGCACCCGCACGCGTCGCCGGAGCCCGGTACGGGCCGCTTCCCGCATGACAGAGATGGTAGACACCGTTGGCTCACCACACCGGGGATCGCACGGAGCGGACCACAGATGTTCGGCTCTGTTTAATCGTGAGAGATTATGATGGAATGAGGATGGCGGTGGCGTCGGCGAGGGTGCCGGCCACCGCCTTAGGGTGATCACCGAAGGGCCACGTCCCGGGCGGGCCAGGCAGGAGGCAACGACGTGAAACTGCTCGTCACCGGGGGCGCTGGCTTCATCGGCAGCGTGGTGACCCGAATGCTGCTCGACGCGGGCCACCAGGTGGTCGTCCTGGACGACCTGCGCACCGGCCACCGGGAGGCGCTCGCCCCGGACGCGACCCACGTCGAGGCGCCCATCCACGACGCCGCCCGCATCATCACCCCGGACGCCGGCTTCGACGGGGTGCTGCACTTCGCCGCTCTCATCGCCGCCGGCGAGTCGATGGTCAAGCCGGAGCTGTACTGGCAGAACAACACCATCGGCACGCTCGCCCTGATCGACGCGGTCCGCGCCGCCGGGGTGCCACGAATGGTCTTCTCATCCACGGCCGCCGTCTACGGCAACCCCACCGAGCTGCCCATCACGGAGACCGCGGTCAAGGCACCCACCAACACGTACGGCGCCACCAAGCTCGCCGTCGACATGGCGCTCACCTCCGAGACGATCGCGCACGGGCTGGCCGCCGTGTCGCTGCGCTACTTCAACGTGGCGGGCGCCCACCTCGACGGCGACGTCGCCCTCGGCGAACGACACGACCCGGAGACACACCTGATCCCGATCGCACTGGAGGTCGCCGCCGGCCGACGGGAGAAGCTCCAGCTCTTCGGCGACGACTACCCCACGGTGGACGGCACCTGCGTCCGCGACTACATCCACGTCGCCGACCTGGCCCGAGCGCACCTGCTGGCACTGGACGCCGCCAGCAGCGGCCAACACCGGATCTACAACCTGGGCAACGGCAACGGCTTCACCAACCGCCAGGTCGCCGACGTGGTCCGCGAGGTCACCGGGCACCAACTGCCCGTCGAGGTGGCACCGCGCCGTGAGGGCGACCCGGCCGAGCTGGTGGCCTCCTCCGCGCTGGCCCGCGACGAGCTGGGCTGGGTGCCACAGAAGCCGACACTGCACGACATGGTCGGCGACGCGTGGGCCTTCTACCGCACGCACATTCTGGGGAAGAAGTCATGAGCCGTCCCACAAGTGACGTCGCCGAGCGGGCCGCCGCCGGCTTCGTCGAGCAGTTCGGCAGCCAGGCCGCCGGCCGATGGGCGGCTCCCGGCCGGGTCAACCTGATCGGCGAGCACACCGACTACAACGAAGGGTTCGTGCTGCCCTTCGCCCTGCCGATGCGTACGGTCGTCGCCGCCGACCGGCAGGACGCAGAGCAGTGGACGGTCTGGTCCGAGCTCTCCGACGAGACGATCACCTTCGGGGCGGACGACGTCGCCGAGGCGGGTCGGGTGACCGGCTGGGGCGCGTACGTCGCCGGAGTGGTGTGGGCGCTACGCGAGGCCGGTCATCCGGTTCCGGGCGCCCGGATGGCGATCGCCTCCGACGTGCCGCTGGGCTCCGGGCTCTCCTCCTCGGCCGCGCTGGAGTCGGCCGTGCTGGCCGCCCTGCTCGACCTGGGTGGGCTGGAGCTGTCCCCGGAACTGCAGCCCCGCCTGGCACAACGGGCGGAGAACGTCTATGTGGGCGCGCCGACCGGCATCATGGACCAGTCCGCGGTGATCCGCTGCCGCGCCGGGCACGCCCTCTTCCTGGACTGCCGCGACGAGTCCGTCGAGCAGATCCCGTTCGACCTGGCCGCCGCCGGGCTGGCTGTGCTGGTCATCGACAGCCGGGCGCCGCACCGCCACGCCGACGGTGAGTACGCTGCCCGCCGCCGCTCCTGCGAAGCCGGCGCCAGCGCGCTCGGCGTTGCCGCACTGCGGGACGTGAGCGTCGACCAACTCGACGCCGCGCTCGCTCAGCTCGACGACGAGGAGACCCGGCGACGGGTCCGGCACGTGGTCACCGAGGACCAGCGCGTGCTCGACACGGTGGCGCTGCTCCGCGCCGCCCGGGTCCGCGACATCGGCCCGCTGCTCACCGCGTCGCACGTCTCGATGCGCGACGACTTCGAGATCACCGTGCCGGAGATCGACACCGCGGTCGAGGCGGCGCTGGCGGCCGGCGCGCTCGGTGCCCGGATGACCGGTGGAGGCTTCGGCGGCTGCGTCCTCGCCCTGGTCGAGGCCGACCGTGCCGACGCGGTCGCCGCCGCCGTCACCGCCGCGTACGCCGAGCGCGGTTTCACCGCCCCCAGCACCGTGACAGTCCTCCCGTCCCCAGGCGCAACCCGCCTCCCCTAACCAACCACCCCACCCGCACCCTCGGCGGGGCGGGGGGTGGGTGGGGTGCCCGGGGGTTTAGGCGGCTTCGACGATCATGGCGGCGCCGACCGTACGGTTGGTGGTCTCGTCGATGATGACGAAGCCTCCCGTGGTGCGGTTGCGGCGATACTCGTCGGCGAGCAGCGGCACGGTGGTACGTAGCCGAACCCGGCCGATCTCGTTGAGCCGCAGCTCGTCGGCCGACTCGTCGCGGTGCAGCGAGTTGATGTCCAACCGATAGTGCAGCCCACGCACGATCGCCCGCGCCGACCGGGTGGTGTGCTTGATCGCGTACCGGCCGCCGACCCTGAGCGGGGCCGTCTCGTCCATCCAGCAGACCATCGCCTCGATGTCCTGGGCCACCGCCGGTGCGTTGTTCGGCCGGCAGATCAGGTCACCCCGCGAAATGTCGATCTCGTCGGCCAGTCGTACCGTCACCGACATCGGCGGGAACGCCTCCGCAACCGGCCCGTCCGCGGTCTCCACGGCGGCGATCCGGCTGGTGAAGCCGGACGGCAGCACCATCACCTCGTCACCCGGCTTGAGTACGCCGGAGGCGACCTGG
Organism: Micromonospora luteifusca; assembly: GCF_016907275.1. Classification (NCBI taxonomy): domain Bacteria; kingdom Bacillati; phylum Actinomycetota; class Actinomycetes; order Micromonosporales; family Micromonosporaceae; genus Micromonospora; species Micromonospora luteifusca. The sequence goes on along the minus strand of NZ_JAFBBP010000001.1, from coordinate 3,954,946 downwards.
CCGGCGTAGCCGCGGTAGTCGGTGACCGTGGTCGACTGCGGACGGATCACGTACTGCACCGGGAACCGCACGTCGACCAGGTTGCGGTCGCTCGCGATGTGCACCCGCTCCAGGTGGTGCAGCAGCGACGGGCCCTCGTACCAGGGCATGTTTTCCGATCGGGTGACGATGTTGTCGCCGCGCAACGCGGAGATCGGCACCACGGTCAGGTCCGGGACGTCGAGTTTCGCGGCAAACGCGGTGAACTCGTCGGCAATCCGTTCGTAGACCTCCTGCGACCAGTCCACCAGGTCCATCTTGTTGACACAGAGGACCAGGTGCGGCACCCGCAGCAGGGAGCAGAGGAACGCGTGCCGACGGGACTGCTCGACCAGGCCCTTGCGCGCATCCACCAGGATCAACGCCAGGTCGGCGGTGGACGCCCCGGTGACCATGTTGCGGGTGTACTGGATGTGCCCGGGGGTGTCGGCGATGATGAACTTGCGCCGCGGGGTGGCGAAGTACCGGTACGCCACGTCGATGGTGATGCCCTGCTCCCGCTCGGCCCGCAGACCGTCGGTGAGCAACGCCAGGTCGGTGTATTCGTCACCGCGGGCCGCGCTGACCGCCTCCACCGCGGCCAACTGGTCGGTGAAGAGCGACTTGGTGTCGTAGAGCAACCGACCGATCAGGGTCGACTTCCCGTCGTCCACACTGCCGGCGGTGGCGAAACGCAGCAGGTCCATGGCCCGGGCCTCCGGCCCGGCCCCGGTAACAGTCCGGGCCTGCGCATTCGCGGACGCCACGATCTCGGTGCTCATCAGAAGTAGCCCTCCCGCTTGCGGTCCTCCATGGCGGCCTCACTGACCCGGTCGTCACCACGGGTGGCGCCGCGCTCGGTGATCCGGGTGGCCGCCACCTCCTCGATGACCTTCTCCACGGTGTCCGCGTCGGAACGGACGGCCGCGGTGCAGGAGGCGTCGCCCACGGTGCGATAGCGCACCTGCGCCTTGAACCGCTCCTCACCCGCGCGGGGGCGGAAGAACTCGTTGACCGCGTAGAACATGCCGTCCCGTTCGATCACCTCGCGCTCGTGCGCGTAGTAGATCGAGGGCAGCGGGATGCGTTCCCGTGCGATGTAGTGCCAGACGTCCAGCTCGGTCCAGTTGGACAGCGGGAAAATCCGGATCGACTCGCCCGGGTGGTGCCGACCGTTGTACAGCGACCACAGCTCGGGCCGCTGGTTCTTCGGGTCCCACTGGCCGAACTCGTCGCGGAAGCTGAACATCCGCTCCTTCGCCCGGGCCTTCTCCTCGTCGCGGCGGGCGCCGCCGAACAGCGCGTCGAAGCGGTGCTTCTCGACCGCGTCCAGCAGCACCGGCGTCTGGATCCGGTTGCGCATGCCGTCGCCGGACTCCCGGACCAGGCCGTTGGCCAGCGCCTCCGGCACACTCGCCACCACGAGCTGCAACCCCAGCTCGGCGACCCGCTGGTCGCGGTATTCGAGGACCTCGGGGAAGTTGTGCCCGGTGTCGACGTGCATGACGGGGAAGGGGATGTTGGCCGGAGCGAACGCCTTCTGCGCCAGCCGCAGCATGACGATCGAGTCCTTGCCGCCGGAGAAGAGCAGCACCGGGCGTTCCATCTCGGCGACCACCTCGCGCATCACGAAGATGCTCTCCGCCTCCAAGGCGTCCAGGTGGGAGACCCGGTATGCCGCCGGGGTGGTCATGACACCGGCTCGATTCGCTCGCTCATCCGATTTCCAGACCTTTCCGGTCGGGCATGTCAAGAAAAGTGCGCTCAGGCTACCCGGAATGTCTCTGCAGCGCTGCAAGCAACCGGGTGGCGAGATCCTTGCGACAGACCAACAGGTCCGGCAGGCGTGGATCCGCCTCGTTGTATTTCAGCGCAGAACCATCGATCCGGGAAGCGTGCAGCCCGGTGGCCGTCGCCACAGCCACCGGGGCCGCCGAGTCCCACTCGTACTGCCCGCCGGCATGGATGTACGCGTCCACCTCGCCGGTGACCACGGCTGCGATCTTCGCCCCGGCCGAGCCCATCGGCACCAGATGCGCCCCGACGTCCTCGGCGAGGTCGGTCAGGAAGACGGGCGGCCGGCTCCGGCTCGCCGCCAGGCGGATCTTCCGCTCGCCGGCCGCCGCCGCCTCCACCGTCATCGGCGGGTACGCCGGCGGGTAGTCCGTGCCCAGCACCCGATGCTGCGCCGGCAGCCCTACCGCCCCGGCGACCAGCCCGTGCGGGCTCGGCGCGTTACGCGCCCAGAGCGCCACGTGCACCGCCCAGTCCGAGCGGCCCTCCTCGGAGAACTCCCGGGTGCCGTCCAACGGGTCGACGATCCACACGCGGTCCGAGGTCAACCGGGACACCGCGCCGGTGTTCACCTCGGCCGCCCAGGCCAACCGCGAGCCCTCATCCTCCTCGGAGAGCACCGCGTCACCCGGCCGCCACTTCGCCAACTCGGTGCGGATCAGGTCATGCGACACCTTGTCCCCGGCCGACTTCAGCGCGCCGGTGTCCGCGAAACCCATCTCCGTGCGCAGGTCGAGCAGCACCTGCCCGGCCCGGGATGCCAACCATCGGGCGAACGCGCCATCGATCATCGGAGGACTGGTCATCTGCCCGCTCCCGTCGCCTCGCCGCGACCCGTGACCGCACGGACCGATTCGCCGCGACCCGCGTCGCCGGTTGCGGCACGCCGAAAGGCGCAGACTACCGGCCCACCGTTTCCGATCCGGTACGCCTCGCCCGGTCAGCGACGCTGGGGAACCCCCGTGAGCCCCTCAACCTCCGTGGTAGAGGTTCTGCGTCGGCTCGACACCCTTGACGATCACCGACTCCACCACATCGGCCGCTCGGTCCACCAGGAAATCCAGTTCCTTACGCTCTGCCGCGCCGAAATCCGACAGCACGTAATCCGCCGGGTCCTGCCGCCCCGGCGGTCGGCCGACACCGAACCTGACCCGCGCGTAGTCCTTCGTGCCCAACGATTTCGACATCGACCGCAGGCCGTTGTGCCCACCCTCGCCGCCGCCGAACTTGACCCGTACCTGGCCGAAGCCGATGTCCAGCTCGTCGTGCACCGCGATCACCTGCGTCGTCGGCACCTTGTAGAACTGCGCCAACGCCGCCACCGGCCCGCCGGAGAGGTTCATGTAGGTCAGTGGCTTGACCAGCACCAGCTTCGGCCCACCAAACCCCAGCCGCGCCTCGCCGACCTCGGCCACCGCCCGCTTGTGTCGCCCGAAACGCGCACTCACCCGCCCGGCCAGCAGATCGGCCACCATGAACCCGACGTTGTGCCGGTTCCCGGCGTACTCCCGACCCGGGTTGCCCAGGCCGACCACCAGCCACGGCCCCGCCTCGTCCGTCACGACCCGTCCCTCCCGACGCCCATCCCACCGACTCCCGATACGCCGACAGGCGCCCCCGATCGTCCGGGAGCGCCTGTCGCAGAGTACGAACCGATCAGGCCTCGGTGCGCGCCTCGGTGGTCTCGTCGCCCTCGGTGGCGTCCGCGCCCTCGGAGCCCTCGGTGGTCTCGCCAACCTCGGCCTCGGCCTCCTCGGTGGCCACCTCGACCTCGGGCAGCGTCGCCTCGAGCTGCTCGGCGGTCGGAGCGGCGGTCACCGACGCGACGGTCAGCTCCGAGTCGACGGCCAGCTCGACGCCAGACGGCAGCTCGACGTCGCCGGCGGTCACCAGGGTGCCCGCCTCCAGGCCCTCGATCGACGCCTCGAGGTGGTCCGGAACCTTGGTGGCATCGGCCGTCACCGAGAGGGTGTCGTGGTCGTGCACGATCAGCGTGTCCTTCGCGGCCTCGCCGGTCAGCTGAACCGGGACCTCGACGGTGACCTTCTCGCCCCGACGAACCAGGATCAGGTCGACGTGCTCGAAGCTGTCCCGGATCGGGTCACGCTGGATCGCCTTCGGCAGCGCCAGCACCTGGGTGCCGTCGGTGATGTCGATCGCGAAGAGCTGGTTGGCACCGCCCTTACGGATCGCCGCGGCGAACTCCCGCGACGGCAGCGCGATGTGCTTGGGCTTCTCGCCGTGACCGTAAAGCACGGCGGGCACCTTGCCGGCCCGGCGGGTACGGCGGGCACCACCCTTGCCGAACTCGGTGCGGGGCTCGGCGCTGATCTTTACCTCGGACACGGGGAAACTCCTGATGCTTTTCGCTGCGGCGGCTTGTCGTCTGGCGGTGCTGGGGCGAGGGGCTCGCTGGGGCTCATGCGTCATGAACGACTGCCCGGAGCACCGCGTCGATGACGGCACCTCCGTGCGGCGCTATTCAGCGGCCCGCCGGGCACCCTCGCCGTGGCAACCGCACCAGTCTACCCGAGCTGTTTCCAGGGTTTCCGGCAGTCCCCGATCACGGCTCCAGACCGGTGCGTCGGTGGTGCTCCCACCAGCGCGCCGGCCCCGTTTCCCCAAGTGTGACAGCCCCGCCTCCATCGGCGTGCCAAGTGGCGAAAACGGGGCTCACCGCAGCGCGAGGCTCAGCTCAGGCCACCGAAGAGGGTGGTCACCGAGCCGTCGTCGAAGACCTCCCGGATCGCTCGCGCCAGCAGCGGCGCGATCGACAGCACGGTCAGCTTGTCCAACTGCTTCTCCGGTGGCAGCGGCAACGTGTTGGTCACCACGATCTCGCTGATCGAGCTGTTCTTCAACCGCTCGGTCGCCGGGTCCGACAGCAGGGCGTGGGTGGACGCGACCACGATCTCGGCCGCCCCCGACTCCTTGAGGATGTCCGCGGCCTTGGCGATCGTGCCGCCGGTGTCGATCATGTCGTCGACGATCAGGCAGACGCGGCCCTCCACCTCGCCGACAACCCGGTTCGCGACGACCTGGTTCGGCTTCATCGGGTCACGGGTCTTGTGGATGAACGCGAGTGGGCAGCCGCCCAGCCGGTCGGTCCACCGCTCGGCCACCCGCACCCGGCCCGAATCCGGTGCCACCACGGTCATCGGCCGGCCGGCGTACTTGTGCTCCACGTACTCGGCCAGGATGTCCATCGCGAAGAGGTGATCCACCGGGCCGTCGAAGAAGCCCTGGATCTGCGCGGTGTGCAGGTCGACGGTGAGGATGCGGTTCGCGCCGGCGGTCTTCAACAGGTCCGCCACCAGGCGGGCCGAGATCGGCTCCCGACCCCGGTGCTTCTTGTCCTGGCGCGCGTACGGGTAGAACGGCAGCACCACGGTGATCCGCTTGGCCGACCCCCGCTTCAGCGCGTCCACCATGATCAGGGTCTCCATGACCCAGGTGTTCACCCCGTGCGTGACGGACTGCACCACGAAGGCGTCCGAACCACGCACCGAGTCCTTGAAACGCACGAAGAGCTCGCCGTTGGCGAACTCGTACGCGTCGGCCGGGGTCGGCGCGACGCCGAGCACCTCGCCGATCTCCTTGGCCAACTCCGGAAAGCCACGTCCGGAAAAGAGCATCAGGCTTTTGCGGTTCTCCGCGACGATGCTGCCCATGGGCCCGTCTGCTCCCGTTATGTCGGCGGTACCCGACCCGGTGGTGGTGGGTCAGGGACTATTCGGTTGCAGTATCTCCCGCGCCGGATGCGCCGCCCACCGTCTCGGCAACCCCGTGCATTGCCTCACTGTCGCTTGCGGCGCCGGTCACTTCCGACGCACCCTCGGCACCGCGCAGCGCACGCTCGGCCGCCGCCGCGGAGACCGTCCCGGGTCGCTTGCGCGCCACCCAGCCCTCGATGTTGCGCTGCGGCGCACGAGTCACCCCGAGCGCGCCCGGCGGCACGTCCTGAGCGATCGCGCTGCCCGCCGCCACGTACGCCCCGGCGCCCACCTCGACCGGCGCGATCAGGCTCGTGTCGCAGCCGACGAACGCACCCTCGCCCACGACCGTCCGGTGCTTGTTCACCCCGTCGTAGTTCACGAAGATCGTCGCCGCGCCGATGTTGGCCTTCGCGCCGATCGTCGCGTCACCCACGTACGTCAGGTGCGGCACTTTCGCGCCCGGGCCGATCTCGGAGTTCTTCACCTCGACGAACGTGCCGACCTTGGACTTGTCGGCCAGTCGCGCGGCCGGCCGTAGGTACGCGTACGGCCCGACGCTGGCTCCCGCGCCGACCTCGGCGCCGACGGCGTGGCTGCGGACCACCGACGCGTCGGGGCCGACGATCGTGTCGATCAGCGTGACGTCCGGCCCGATCTGCGCGCCCGCACCGACCACCGTGCTGCCGCGCAGCTGGGTGTTCTGGTCGACCACGGCGTCGCGGTCCAGTGCCACCGTCACGTCGATCCAGGTGGTCATTGGGTCCAGCAGGCTCACCCCGGTGCGCATCCACGCCTCGTTGACCCGGTCGCGCAACAGCCGGCGCAGCGTCGCCAGCTCCACCCGGTCGTTGCAGCCCAACGTCTCGGTGTGGTCGACGGCGACGTGCACCGCCACCGGCTCGCCGGCGGAGCGGAGCAGCCCGAAGACGTCGGTCAGGTACTCCTCGCCCTGGTCGTTGTCGGTGGAGAGCTTGCTCAGCGCCTCGCGCAACCGCACCGCGTCGAACGCGTAGATGCCGGCGTTGATCTCACGGATCGCGCGCTGCGTGGCGTCGGCGTCGCGCTCCTCGACGATCTGCTCCAGCCGGCCGTCGGCGTCCCGGACGATCCGCCCGAGCCCGGTCGGGTCGGGCACCTCGGCAGCCAGCACGGTGGCCGCCGCGGCGGCCTCCTCGTGTGCGGTCACCAACGCGCCCACCGTCTCGGGTCGCAGCAGTGGCACGTCCCCGTTGATCACCACGACCGTGCCGGCGCCGTCCGGTACGGCCTCCAGCGCGATCCGCACGGCGTGCCCGGTGCCGAGCTGCTCGGCCTGGAGCACGGGCGTCGCGTCCGGGGCGACCTCGGTCAGGTGCCCCCGGACCTGGTCGGCACCATGCCCCACCACGACAACGGTGCGGTCCGCGGCCAGCGGCGCGGCGGCGCTCAGCACGTGACCGAGCAGCGTCCGACCGAGCAGCGGGTGCAGCACCTTGGGCAGTGTCGACTTCATCCGCTTGCCCTCACCGGCGGCGAGCACGACGACGGTACGGAGGTGGGGCTGGGGCACGACGTGGCTCCCGTCGGGACGGCGGACACTCTCGCGGCCATGCTAGCCGCGGCGCCTGGCACGATCCCCTCTTACCCCCACCCGACCCTAAAACGGACGTAGATGGGCAGCTCGGCCGCCAGGGTTCGAACCTGAAATACGGGTACCAAAGACCCGGGTGTTGCCAATTACACCACGGCCGATCAACGATGCGAGCACGTCGCATCAGGGGGGATGGGCATCCCGCGCTACACCTTAGCGCCCCGGCCGCCGGACGCCATCGTTCGTCCCGCCCCACCCCGATCGGGCCGCAGTCCGCGTACTCCCGCGCGCCGCCCTGAGCCGCGCCTACGCCGCCCTGGGCCACCCCAACCCATCCACCGACAATACTGTCCTGACCTGCGGATTTAAGCAGTTACGCGAGGGTAATTCGAAACTTCCCCGTGCGATCTACGGTGCCGTAAGTTACGGTGACGTAGGCGTAGCTTCGTGATCGTAATCGTCCCCCTGCGAGGTCCCATGTCCACTGCTCTGCTCGATCCCACCCCCGCTGGATCCGGCCCCAAACCACTCACCGACGGCAGCCAGTCCCCCGGCATCCTGGCCGCCCTCTGGGGTTTCGTGGTGATCCCCTTCGTCGCTCTGCTGATCGCCGTGCCGGTGGCATGGGGCGGCTGGCTGGGCTGGACCGACGTGGTCATCGGCCTGGTCTGGTACGTCGTCTCGGGACTCGGCATCACGGTCGGCTTCCACCGCTACTTCACGCACGGCTCGTTCAAGGCCAAGCGGTGGCTGCGGGTGACGCTGGCGGTGGCGGGTTCGCTGGCCGTGCAGGGCGAGATCATCCAGTGGGTCGCCGACCACCGGCGGCACCACGCCTTCTCCGACCTGGAGGGTGACCCGCACTCGCCGTGGCGCTTCGGCACCAGCTTCTGGGCCTTGACCAGGGGCCTGTTCCACGCCCACGTGGGCTGGCTGTTCCGCCGGGAACTGTCCAACCGGGAGCGTTTCGCACCCGACCTCATCGCCGACCGGGACATCAGCCGGGTCGATCGACTCTTCCCAGCGATAGTGGCCATCTCACTGCTCGGCCCGGCACTGATCGGCGGCCTGGTGTCCTGGTCCTGGCAGGGCGCGCTGACCGCGTTCTTCTGGGCGGGCCTGGTCCGGATCGGCCTGCTGCACCACGTCACCTGGGCGATCAACTCGGTCTGCCACGTCTACGGCGAGCGTCCGTTCGCGATGCGCCAGGGCGACCGCGCATCGAACTTCTGGCCGCTGGCGATCCTGTCGTTCGGCGAGAGCTGGCACAACCTGCACCACGCCGACCCCACCAGCGCCCGGCACGGTGTGCTGCGCGGCCAGGTGGACATCTCCGCCCGGGTGATCTGGTTGTTCGAGAAGGTCGGCGCGGCGACGCAGGTGCGCTGGCCGAAGCCCGAGCGACTCGCCGCCAAGCTGGTGAAGCCGGTCGCACCCCGGTAAACCGGGCGGTGCACCGGGAGGTCGCCTGGCAGGATGGCCGGATGATCGAGCCACGCGGGGGGACCGGACGGCTCGGCGCACGGGGGGCCGGGCCCGATCCGGGTACGGTCGGACGGCGTGGCAGGGCGGTCGAACCGCCCGCCAGTGAGGCGACGACGTGAACGGGCACAGCGGAGGCACCATTCCACGGCAGGGCGTCACCGAGCGCCAGCGAGGCGGCGACATGCCTGAGGTCACTGACGGTGACGGTGCCGGCGGCCGGCGGACGACGTCGCCGGCCTCGGCGCCCAAACCCAAACCCACCTCCCGGGTCCGCATGTCGGCGGCTCAGCGACGCGAGCAGTTGATCGCGACCGGGCGGCAGCTCTTCGCCGAGCGCGGTTTCGACGCCACCTCCATCGAGGAGGTTGCGGCCCGCGCCAAGGTCTCCAAGCCGGTGGTGTACGAGCACTTCGGCGGCAAGGAAGGGCTCTACGCGGTGGTGGTGGACCGGGAGGTCCGCGCCCTGCTGGACCGGATCACCACGGCGTTGACCGCCGGGCATCCACGGGAGCTGCTGGAGCAGGCGGCCCTGGCCCTGCTGGGCTACATCGAAGAGGAGACCAGCGGTTTCCGGGTGCTGGTCCGCGAGTCGCCGTTGATGTCCGGCACGGCCACCTTCAGCAGCGTGATGAACGACGTGGCGCACCAGGTCGAGCACATTCTGGGCGCCGAGTTCAAGAGCCGGGGGTACGACCCGAAGCTCGCCGAGCTGTACTCGCAGGCGCTGGTCGGCATGGTGGCACTGACCGGTCGCTGGTGGCTGGAGGTGCGCAAGCCGCGCAAGGAGACGGTGGCGGCGCACCTCGTCAACCTGGCGTGGAACGGGTTGTCGCACCTGGAGGCGAAGCCGACCTTGATCACCGCCCGACGTCGCTGACCGAGGGTCAGCGGCGGTGCACCTCGGCCACCGGATGTTTGCGGTGCTCCCGTTCCGCCTCGGCGTGTTCCGGTGGGCCGACCTTGTCGTAGAGGCCGGTGCCGAGCAGGATCAGGCCGAACAGCATCGACACGATCACGGTCGACATCGAGAAGTTGAGGAAGTTCGCGTCGGTCTGCAGCACGGACATCATCAGGATGCTGGTAACCAGGAACACCACCCCGGCGGTGAGGTTCATGTAGTGGCCGAGGTTGGTGCGCCGCGAAGCTCCGATGATCAGGACGATTCCGAAGACCACCGAGGCCAGCGAGAAGGCCAGGTTGGTGCGGAGCCCGAGGGCCCAGGTGCTGCTTCGGTCGAAGAGCGGGTTGCCGATCGTCTCGGCGATGCCCCAGACGCCAAAGATCAGGATGTAGACGCCGATCAGGCCGGAGAGGACCCGGTAGAGCGGCCGTGCCGGATGGTTAACCGGAAAGTGCGGCATACCCAGACCCCCTGAAGTGACCGTTTCAGGAGGATTGTCACCCAATACAGAACCATCTGTCCGAGGAACCACAAAGCCGGAAAGGGTCCGCCGAAGGCTGGACCGAGTCAGGTTTTCGCCGGAGCCCGAGCTGCGCAGGGATCAAGCCTGACCGCCCGGAGCAGCTCGGGCTCCGGCGAAAACCACCGCCGCAACCAAGGATCAGAGAACGAGACGAGCCTTCTGGAACGCCTCCGCCTCCTCGTCCGACCCGACCTTGCCGTACATGCCGGCCATGAGCAGCACCAGGGCGGCCGCCATCACGCCGATCACCGTAGTGATGCTGAAGTTGAAGAAGTTGGCGTCGGTCCGGATGAACGCGAGACCGGCCAGGCTGACCACCATCAGGGCGTACGCAAGCCACTGGTTGATCGCCACGTCGATGTTGCGGCCGAGCGCGGTGCCGATCAGCACGACGATCCCGAGCAGGACGGTGAGCAGCGAGAAGCCGAGGTTGGTGCCCTGACCGAGGACCTGGGTGTCGTCCTGGGCGAAGATCTCGTTGCCGGCGCTCGTGATGATGCCGAGCACACCGAAGACCACCAGGTACAGACCGGTCAGCCCGCCGATCGCCCGGTAGATCGGCCGCGCGGGGTGGTTGACGGGGGTGTGGGCCATGTCTGAGTCTCCAACGCCGTGGGGTGAGGTGTCGCCGACGATTGTCCCGCATGTGGCGGTGTGACGCCGCACACGGCCCCCGGGCTGGCGCGTCCGGCCCGGTCAGCTCTCGGGAAGCTCCTCGGCGAGCGTCATCCAGGTCTCCTCGATCCGCTCCCGCTCGGCGCGCAGATCCTTGAGCTGGGTGTCCAACTCGGCGACCCGGGCATAGTCGGTGGCGTCCGCCGCGAGCTGATCCAGCAGCGTCGTCTCGCGCTGGTCGAGCTTGCTGAGCTGCCGTTCCAGCCGGGTCAACTCCTTGCGTGCCTGGCGGACCTCGGCGGCGGACATGCCGCCTCCCGAGGAAGCAGCCGGCGCGGATCCCGACGTGACGGCCGCCCGCGAAAAGCCGGACCGCTCGGCAGTACGGGCGAGGTACTCATCCACACCGCCCGGCAGGTGCACCAGCCGGCCGTCGCCGAACATCCCGTACGCCGTGTCGGTGACCCGCTCGATCAGGTACCGGTCGTGGCTCGCCACGATGATCGTGCCGGGCCACGAGTCGAGCAGGTCCTCCAGCGCGGCGAGGGTGTCGGTGTCCAGGTCGTTGGTGGGCTCGTCGAAGAGCAGCACGTTGGGCTCGCCGGCGAGCAGCCGCAGCATCTGCAACCGGCGGCGTTCCCCACCGGAGAGGTCACTGACCGGGGTCCAGAGTCGGCGGTCGTCGAAGCCGAACACCTCGGCGAGCTGCGCGGCCGAGACCTCCCGGTCGCCGAGCTGCACCCGGCGGGCGACCTCCTCGACGGCTTCGAGCACTCGCAGGTGCCCGGGCAGCTCGGTGAGCTCCTGGGAGAGGAATGCGGGCCGCACGGTGGAGCCGGTGCCAAGGCGGCCACCGTCGGGGCGGGTGATGCCGGCCAGCATCCGCAGCAGCGTGGTCTTGCCGGCGCCGTTGGCACCGAGGATGGCGATCCGGTCGCCGGGGCCGACCAGCCAGGTGACGTCGCGCAGGATCTCCTTGGGGCCGGCGTGCAGCTCGACGTTCTCCAGGTCGTACACCTGCTTGCCGAGCCGTGAGGTGGCCATGCGCTGCAGGGACATGGTGTCGCGCGCCGGCGGCACGTCGGCGATCAACGCGTTCGCGGCGTCGATGCGGAACTGGGGCTTGGAGGTCCGGGCGGGCGGGCCACGGCGCAGCCAGGCGATCTCCTTGCGGAGCAGGTTCTGCCGGCGGGCCTCGGTGGCGGCGGCGACGCGTTCGCGCTCGGCACGGGCGAGGGTCCAGGCGGCGAACCCACCCTCGTAGGCGCGGACGGTCTGGTCGGCGACCTCCCAGGTGTTGGTGCAGACCGCGTCCAGGAACCACCGGTCGTGGGTGACCACGACCAGGGCACCCTTGCGGCCGACCAGGTGCCGGGCCAACCAGTCGACACCGCCGACGTCGAGGTGGTTGGTGGGCTCGTCGAGGATGAGCAGGTCGGAGTCGCGGACGAGCAGCGCGGCGAGCGCCACCCTCCGCCGTTCGCCACCGGACATCGGGCCGACCGGCTGGTCGAGGCCGAGGTGCGGCATACCGAGGCCGTCGAGGATGGCACGCACCCCGGCGTCGCCGGCCCACTCGTGCTCGGCGCCCATGCCCTCGGCGAGCCAGGCGGTCCCGAGCACCACGTCCCGGACGGTGGCGTCGGGGGCGAGCGTGAGCTGCTGCGGCAGCCAGAGCACGCGCAGGTCGCGGCGGTGGGTCACCCGGCCGTCGTCGGGGTCCTCCTGCTTGGTGAGCAGCCGCAGCAGGGTGGACTTGCCGGCACCGTTGAGGCCGACCACGCCGATCCGGTCGGCGTCGTCCAGGCCGAGCGAGACGTCCGTGAGCAGCCGCCCGGCGGCGCCGTACCCCTTGGACACCCGGTCCAGATTGACGATGTTCGCCACGTTCCACCCTTCATGATCAAAGCGTCCCGGTGCCGGCGGGCACCTGGACGCCTGACCCAAGGGTACGCGGACGACATGGATGCCCGCGCCGCGCGCCCGCGGGCCCGGTGGGACGCGCCGTCAGCCGACGCGAGCGCCGGCGACCGGACCATGAGCGATCCGGGCTTCCCGGCACACGCCCGCAGCCGTCAACTCGGCGGCGATCCGCTCCGCGTCTGCCCCATCGGCGGCGAGGAACACGCAGGTCGGCCCGGAGCCGGAGACGATGCCGGTAAGCGCGCCGGCCGCCTCCCCGGCCTTGAGCGTGTCGGCCAGTGCCGGGCGCATGGCCAGCGCGGCGTCCTGGAGGTCGTTGCCGAGCGTCCGGGCGAGCACCCGGGGGTCACGCTGGCGCAACGCACCCAGCAGGGCGTCAGTGCTGCCCAGCGGGGCACCAGCGGTCCCGGCGTCGCGGAGCCGATCCAACTCGCGGTACGCGGCCGGGGTGCTGAGGCCGCCGTCGGCGATCGCCACCACCCAGTGCCAGGAGGTGGGGCGGGCCAGCACGGGACTGATCGCCTCGCCCCGGCCGGTGCCCAGCGCAGTGCCGCCGTAGATCAGGAAGGGCACGTCGGAGCCGAGGTCCGCGGCGATCCCGGCCAACTCGTCGCGGGACAGCCCGGTGCCCCAGAGCGCGTCGCAGGCCACCAGCGTGGCGGCCGCGTCGGCGCTACCGCCGGCCAGCCCACCGGCGAGGGGGATCTGCTTTCGCAGGTGCAGTCGGGCGTGTGGCAGCACGCCCGCGTACCCGGCGAGGGCGTGCGCGGCACGGATCACCAGGTTGGTGTCGTCCAACGCCAGCTCGCCAGTGCCCTCGCCCTCCATGGTCAGGGCGAGAGTGTCGCCCCGGCGGGCCGTCAGCTCGTCGTAGATCGAGATGGCGTGGTAGACCGTGTTCAGCTCGTGGTAGCCGTCACGGCGCAGCGGGCCCACCCCGAGGTGCAGATTGACCTTCGCGGGCACCCGGACCTTCACCGGACCGATGGCCCCGCGTCGCTCGTCCTCGCCGTCCGGTCGCCAGGCCTCGGTCACGGGGTGATCTCCCGTACGCGCAGACGAATGTCGAACGGCTCGGTCAAGATCATCTCCTCAGGCACGGCGTCAGCCTACTTCGCGGCCCGCGTACCGACCGGAGCCGACGCGGCGATGGCGGTGAACTGCTCGACGGTCAGTGCCTCCCCCCGGGCACCGGGGTCGACGCCGGCCGCGGTGAGGGCGGCGGCGGCCCGGTCCGGGCCGCCGGCCCAGCCGGCCAACGCGGCCCGCAACGTCTTGCGCCGCTGCGCGAACGCCGCGTCGACCACCGCGAAGACCTCTTCCCGGGGTACGTCGGCTCGGGGTGGTTCACGACAGGTGAAGGCGACCAGGCCGGAGTCGACGTTGGGGACCGGCCAGAACACGTTCGGGGGCACCCGACCGGCGCCCCGGGCCTGGGCGTACCAGGCGAGCTTGACCGACGGGATGCCGTACACCTTCGAGCCGGGACCGGCGACGAGCCGGTCGGCGACCTCCTTCTGCACCATCACCAGGCCGTGCCGCAGGGTGGGCAGCACGGCGAGCAGGTGCAGCACCACGGGCACGGCCACGTTGTAGGGCAGGTTCGCCACCAGCGCGGTCGGCGGCGGGTCCGCCAGCTCGGCGGCGTCGATGCGCAGCGCGTCGGCGCGGTGCACGGTGAGCCGACCGGCGTCGGCCCCGGCGTGCCGCGCGGCGGTCTCCGGCAGTGCCCCGGCGAGCACCGGGTCGATCTCCACGGCGTGGACGTGCCCGGCGACGGGCAGCAGCCCCAGGGTCAGCGAGCCGAGCCCCGGCCCGACCTCCAGGGCCACGTCGTCGGGGGTCAGGCCGGCGGCGTTGACGATCCGGCGCACGGTGTTCGGGTCGTGCACGAAGTTCTGGCCCAGCTTCTTGGTGGGCGCGACGCCCAGCCGGGCGGCGAGTTCCCGGATCTCCGCCGGGCCGAGGAGACCGGTCATGCCTGGCAGCGTAACGGCGACGTCGGGGCCGACCGTCGAGCCGGGCTCACCACGGGCCGAAGGCCCGGTCGCCGTTGGCCGAGATGGCCGCGCACAGCTCGTCCAGGTCGCTGCCGGTGGTCGCGGCCAGCGCGCGGACGGTGACCGGAATCAGGTACGAGGCGTTCGGCCGGCCACGATGCGGCGTCGGAGTGAGGTACGGGGCGTCGGTCTCCACCAGGATCTGGTCCATCGGGGTGAGCGCGGCGGCCTCGCGCAACGCGGTGGCGCTGCCAAAGGTGACGGTGCCGGCGAAGCTGAGCAGGTAGCCACGGCGGACGCACTCGCGGGCGAAGTCCGCGTCACCGGAGAAGCAGTGCAGCACCACCCGCTCGGGAGCGCCCTCGTCGTCGAGGACCCGCAGCACGTCGGAGTGCGCGTCCCGGTCGTGGATGACCAGCGTCTTGCCGTACCGCTTCGCGATGGCGATGTGGGAACGGAAACTCTCCTCCTGCGCGGCACGCCCCTCGTCGCCGGTCCGGAAGAAGTCCATCCCGGTCTCGCCGATCCCCCGGACCCGGTCGCGGGCGGCGAGTGACTCGATCTCCCGCAGCGCCTCGTCGAGGTCGTCCAGCCGGGGCGCCTCGTTCGGGTGCAGCGCCACGGTGGCCAGCACCGCGGGGTACCGGTCGGCGATGTCCGCGCCCCACTGGGAGGAGGCGACGTCCACCCCCACCTGGACCAGGCGGTCCACGCCGACCTTGGTGGCCAACGTGATCGCCACGGCAACCGGGTCATCGGTCGGCCCGCCGGGCACACCGGCCTCGCTGACCGTGATGTCCAGGTGGGTGTGGCTGTCCAGCACCGGCCGGGGCAGCGGCTCGGGGGCGGGCGGAAACTCTCCGGCCCGCCGGGCGGCACGCTCTCGACGGGATTCAGTCGGCTCGCTCATCAGCGACAGCATCACACACCGGGCCTGTCCATCTGCCCGCCACCCGACGTTCACCCCGGCTACGTCGCGCGACTCTACCGTCCCCAGTGCGCGCCACCGGGCCGACGCAGCAGCGAGACGGTCCCCATCTCACCGAGCAGAGGGAGGTGACGGCATGAGCGTCACCCCCCAGGTCGGCGACGCCGCCGGCGAACGGACCGGGCTGCACGTGGCGTTCGGAGGCGGCGTCTACCCGGCCGAGGAGATTGCCCGAGGCGCCGCGTACGAGCTGTTCAGCGCCGACGAGGTGGCCGGATTCGAGTGGGCACCCCGACCGGGCACCGCCCTGCCGTGGCGGCGCTTCGTGCACGTCACCGAGGTGACCGCGGTGCACGGGGCGCCGGAGCCGGCCGACGAGCCGGAGACGCCGCTGATGATGCCGGCGCACCGCGAGCGGGGTTGGGCGTACCTGCACCAACTCAGCCAACAGCCGGCTGCGGCGGGGGATCCGACGCTGACGGCGGCACGCGCGTCGGCCGTGGTCCGGCGGGGCACCCGGATGATGAAGGTGCTCTCTGCCCGGCAGCTCGCCGGGTACGTACGGGGCTGGCTGCCGCACGGATTCTGCTACCGCGAGCATGACGTGGCGCATCTGCGTACGCCGTCGACGACGACGGTGCTGCGCACCGACGGTGAGGTCGGCCGGGACAACTCGGATGTGGCGTACGCGTTGCGCTGGCGGGCGTCCGACCCGGGCGACTACGACGTGCCGGTGGGCGAGGCACACCGCGGCCTGACCGCGCTGGCATCCCGGGACCGGCTCGGCGCGCCGGTGCTGGGCACGGGCTTCGTGCCGAGCAACGGTCAGCTCATCCCGGAGTTCATCACCCGGGACTTCGCCGATCTGCCGATGCCCGCGAACGCCGCCCTGATCGCCTACCCGGCGGAGGGGGTGGAGGTGGTGCTCTACACCTACCAGGCCGAGCAGCGCGGGTGGCTGCGGATGGTGGGCCCGCAGTGGCGGCACCTGCTGGCCGCGGTGCCGGACATCTCCCCGGACCAGGAGTACGTGCCGAACTCGGACGCGGCCCGCTCCACTCAACTGGTCGGCATGTACGGCGACAGCGAGTACGAGGCGGTGGCCGACCTGCCGGGCGGGTTCCGGGTGCTGGCGATGACCCGGGCGGCCCGTTATCCGGTGGATGCGGTGGCCCGCCGGCTCCGGTTCGCCCAGTGGCGGGGCGTGCCGTGCCTGGTGCTGCGGGAGGAGGCCGGTTGGCTGCGGATGCGTCTGCGCTACCCGAACCCGGACGCGGTGGTCACGACCGGGGCGCAGTGCCACGAACGTGGCGTCTACGAGGCCTGGGCGCCGGGCGCCGAGGTGACCGACGACCAGGTGATGGACACCCGGTACGCGATGTGACGTCGCGCGGCGGCAGGGCAGCCCTGCCGCCGCGCGCGTCGTGCGTTCAGTCGGCCAGCCGGGCCAGCTCCTCGTCGACGATCGACGGGTCGAGCTTGCGGAACACCGGCTTCGGCACGGCCAACGGTCGGCCCGCCTCCAGCGCCACCGACTCCCAACGCGCGCCGACGGTGTAGTCGCCGGTGAGAATCGGGTACGCCGGACCGCCGTCCAGGTCGTCGACCTGCTCGATGACCGGCATCGGCGCGTGCACGCCGGTGCCACCGAGCAGGTCGTGCACCTGCTGCGCGGAGTGCGGCAGGAACGGGGTGAGCAGCGTGTTGGCGTCGCTGATCACCTGGAGGGCGACGTGCAGGATGGTGCCCATCCGAGGCTTGTCCGCCTCGTCCTTGAGCTTCCACGGCGCCTGCTCGGAGAGGTACCTGTTGGCCTCGGCGACGACCTTCATGGCCTCGCCGATGGCCTGCTTCTGCCGGTGCCGGCCGATCAGGTCGCCGACCGTGCCGAAGCCGGCGCGGGCGGTCGCGAGCAGCGCCTCGTCGGCCTCGGTGAGCCCGGCCGGGTCGACCGGCGGGATCACCCCGAAGTTCTTCGCCGCCATCGAGACGGACCGGTTGACCAGGTTGCCCCAGCCGGCGACCAGTTCGTCGTTGTTGCGGCGGAGGAACTCGGCCCAGGTGAAGTCGGTGTCGTTGCTCTCCGGACCGGCGGCGGCGATGAAGTAGCGCAGCGCGTCGGCGTCGTAGCGCTCCAGGAAGTCGCGAACGTAGATGACCACCTTGCGGGAGGAGGAGAACTTGCGTCCCTCCATGGTCAGGTATTCGCTGGAGACCACCTCGGTGGGCAGGTTGAGCCGACCCAGCTCGCCCGGCTGACCGTCGCGGGAGCCCTCGCCGGAGTAGCCGGAGAGCAACGCCGGCCAGATCACCGAGTGGAAGACGATGTTGTCCTTGCCCATGAAGTAGTAGGACTGGCTGTCCTTACCGGCCCCGTCCGTGGACCACCACTTCCGCCAGGCCTCCGGGTCGCCGGAGCGGCGAGCCCACTCGATCGAGGCGGACAGGTAGCCGATCACCGCGTCGAACCAGACGTAGATCCGCTTGTCCGGTCGGTCGCGCCAGCCGTCCAGCGGGATCGGCACGCCCCACTCCAGGTCACGGGTGATCGCCCGGGGCTGGAGGTCGTCGAGCAGGTTGCGGGAGAACCGCAGCACGTTGGGCCGCCACCCGTCCCGGGTGTCCAGCCATTGCCGCAGCACCTCGGCCAGGGCGGGCAGGTCCAGGAAGAAGTGCTCGGTCTCGACGAACTTCGGGGTCTCCCCGTTGATCCGCGACTTCGGGTCGATCAGGTCGATCGGGTCGAGCTGGTTGCCGCAGTTGTCGCACTGGTCGCCGCGGGCACTGTCGTACCCACAGATCGGGCAGGTGCCCTCGATGTAACGGTCGGGCAGGGTGCGCCCGGTGGACGGGGAGATGGCGCCCATGGTGGTCTTCGGCACGATGTAACCGTTGCGGTACATCCCCTCGAAGAGTTCCTGCACCACCGCGTAGTGGTTGCGGGTGGTGGTGCGGGTGAACAGGTCGTAGGAGAGACCGAGGCCGTGCAGGTCCTCGACGATCACCCTGTTGTACCGGTCGGCCAGCTCGCGCGGGGTCACCCCGTCGGCGTCGGCCTGCACCTGGATCGGGGTGCCGTGCTCGTCGGTGCCGGAGACCATGAGCACGTCGTGACCGGCCATCCGCATGTACCGGGCGAAGACGTCGGAGGGAACGCCGAAACCGGAGACGTGGCCGATGTGGCGTGGGCCGTTGGCGTACGGCCAGGCCACCGCCGCGAGAACGTGACTCATGAGCAGCAAGCCTAGTGACCCGTCCGGGGCGACCGCGAACCAATGGGGGGTGCCGGGCAGGCGGACCGGTCCGACCACCCCGCCCATTGGTCCGATTTGTCGTCGACACGCGGCTCAGCTGCCCGTTCCGCCTCCCCGGCCGGTGTGCAATGAACCTCGTGACTGGCAGACGAGCGGCACGGGCACAGCGACCGAGTCCGACCCCACGGCCGAGCCCCACCCCACGGCCGAGCCCTGACGCACTGCCGAGCCCCGACGCACTGCCGAGCAACAACCCCGGACCGGACGCCGATCGGCCGGAGGAAGAGCCGGCCGCGGCATCGGGACGGGCTGCCGGCTCCGCACCCGCCGCCGCGCGGCCCAGCGGGGAGGCCGTCGAGGTGGAGCCGACCACCGGGGCGCCGGTGGACGCGGTGCCGAGCCGGGTGCCCGTCCGACAGCAGAGCCGCCGACACCGGGGTCGTCGGCCCGGCGGTGACACGCCGGACGACGACAGCGCCTTCTGGGCACCGATCGAGCAGGTGCACTGGGACGGCACCCCGGTCCGGGAGGACCCGACGCCGGAGCGGGACCGCAGCTTCCGTTGGCCGGGGCGCCGGAAGCCGAGCCGCACGGCCCCACCGCCGGATCCGCTGCCCGGGCTCGCCGCGCTGGTGCTGCTGAGTCTGGTCGCGGCCTTCTTCGCCTGGGTCAGCGCCGGCCCGTTCTGGCTTGCGATCGGACATGCCCGGGTGGGCACGGTGGTGATCGACGACTGCACCGGCGGCGGGCTCACCCAGCGGTGCCGGGGGATCTTCACGGCGGAGGACGGGCGGTTCATCGCACACGGTGTGAAGGTCAGCGGCGTGCCCGCCGGTCGGGACGCGGCCGGTACACCGCTGACGGCCCGGATGACCGGCCCGGACAGCGGTACCGCGTACGCGGACGCGGGGGTGGGCCGGCACCTGCGCTGGTTGCCCGGCCTGCTGGTGGTGCTGGGCTGCGCCGCCGGCATCGTCCGGTGGACCGGTTCGGCCCGGCTGCCCGGCCGCCGGCACCGCCGTTGGGCGGTAGCCGCCGCCATCGCCGGCCCGGTGCTGATCACCGTCGGCTTCCTGGCCGCCGCCTGGTGAACCCGCCGGCCGACGGGCGCGGGCCCTGGCTGCCCGCCATGTCGATGTGCTGGTGAGCGGTATACCTCAGAGGTATGAATATGACTCTGAGGTATACCGCTCACTACCGCATCCGCCCTCACGGAGGTGACCGACGGTCACCGCCGGCCGCCGGCTACGCCCACCACCCCAAGCAGGGTTAGGAATTACTCGTCTGGGAGCGCCGGTCAGCTGTGCACGATCGTGTAGACGTCCCGGCGGCGCAGCGCGTACTCGGTGGCGACGTCGGTGATGGCGTCCCGGCGCGACCGGCCGGCGGCCTCCCGCTCGGCGACCGCCGCGCGGAGGGTCTCGTCGTCGGGGCGTTCCGGGGCGGTCACCGGTGCGCCGGCCACGACGAGGGTGATCTCTCCGCGCGGGTCTCCCTCGGCGGCCCACCGGGCCAGCTCGCCGAGCGGGCGGCGGAGTACCTCCTCGTAGGTCTTGGTGAGCTCGCGGCAGAGCGCGGCCGGCCGGTCCGCGCCGAACGTGTCGGCCAGGTCGGTGAGCGCCGCACCGATCCGGTGCGGGGCCTCGAAGAAGACCAGGGTTCGTTCCTCGGCGGCGAGCGCGCGCAGCCGGGATCGGCGGCCGCCAGGGGTACGGGGCAGGAAGCCCTCGAAACAGAACCTGTCGCAGGGCAGCCCGGAGACGGCAAGTGCGGTGGTGACCGCACTCGGCCCGGGCGCGACGGTGATCGGCGCCCCGACCTCCAACGCGGCCCGGACCAGCCGGTAACCGGGGTCGGAGACGCTCGGCATCCCGCCGTCGGTGACCAACGCCACCACGTACCCGCCGAGGATGACCTCGACCAGCTCGGGTGTACGCCGCTCCTCGTTGCCCTCGAAGTAGGACACGATCCGACCGCCGACGGTGATGTCGAGATCGCGGGCCAGCCGGGTGAGCCGGCGAGTGTCCTCGGCCGCGACCACGTCGGCACTGATCAGCACCTCTCGGAATCGGGCCGAGGCGTCGGCGGGGTTGCCGAGCGGGGCACCGAGCAGGATCAGGCGCCCAACTTCGGACATTTCACCCACGAATTCGTCTCCTTCATCGACAGTTGGTACCGGTATCAGGGACGACGGACGCCACCGGGCACCTTGGCAGCCTACGATCGCCGGGTGACGAGTGCGTCGACAGCGCAGAGCCCGAGCGCCGATCCTGCCAAGATGGTCGAGGTGACGGGCGAGCCCAGCCCCGACCAGGAGCCGACGGCACCGCGCGCCGGTGGCGGCGGCGTGCCCGCCATGGTCCGGCGGCGGTTCGCCACCGTCGACAACCAGTTGGACCGGCTCTCCTGGTTGGCCACGGCGGTGGTGGTGGCCATCGCGGCGATTCTGCGCTTCGTCGGGCTGTCCAGCCCGAAGGGCAAGATCTTCGACGAGACGTACTACGCCAAGGACGGCTACGGGCTGATCAGCCGGGGCGTCGAGTGGAACTACAAGGACAACGTCCCGTCGTACGTGGTGCATCCACCGCTGGGCAAGTGGTTGATCGGCCTCGGCGAGTGGGCCTTCGGCTATCAGGACGCCGACTCGAAGGTCTCCGTCCCCGGGCACCTGATGACCACCGCACCGGAGTTCGGCTGGCGGTTCTCGGCGGCCGTGGTCGGCACTCTGTCGGTCCTGCTGCTGGTCCGCATCGGTCGGCGGATGTTCCGCTCGACGGTGCTCGGCTGCGCCGCCGGCCTGCTGCTCGCCCTGGACGGCTTCCACCTGGTGCTGTCCCGCGCGGCGCTGCTCGACATCTTCCTGCTCTTCTTCGTGCTGGCCGCGTTCGGCGCGTTGGTGCTCGACCGGGACGCCCGCCGCCGCCGCTGGGCGCGGGCGTTGGACGACGGGCTCGACCCGAGCCAGCCGGGCCGTGCCGGCCGGCCGCCGACCGGCTGGCGCACCTGGCCGTGGTGGCGGTTGGCGGCCGGGGTGCTGATCGGCTGCGCCTGCGCGGTCAAGTGGAGCGCACTGTATTTCGTACCGGTCTTCGCACTGCTGGTGCTCCTCTGGGAGGTCGGCGTCCGCCGCTCGGCGGGGGTCCGCCGGCCCTGGCGGGACACCCTGCTCGACGAGTTGCCCTGGCTGGTGCTCGCCGGCGTGCTGATGCTGGGCACCTACCTCGCCACCTGGTCGGGCTGGCTGCTCACCGACGACGGCTACTACCGGCTCGCGTCGTCTCCCCACTATGCGAGCGCTTCGCTCAGTGACCGCCCGGTGATCGGCCCGCTGATCAACCTCTTCGAGTACCACCGGGCGGCGTACGGCTTCCACGCCCAGCTCGACGACGCACACAAGTACCAGTCGTGGCCGTGGCAGTGGTTGCTGCTCGGCCGGCCGGTGGCCTTCCACTGGTCCGGTGACGGCGTCTGCGGCGAGCCGACCTGTGCCTCCGAGATCCTGCTGCTGGGCACCCCGCTGCTCTGGTGGTCGTTCCTGCCCGCCCTGGTGGCGCTGGCCTGGCTGGGTGTGGCCCGTCGGGACTGGCGGGCCGGCGCGATCCTGTTGAGCGTGGCCGCCGGGCTGCTGCCCTGGTTCGCCTTCGCCCTCCAGGGCCGCACGATGTTCGCGTTCTATGCCGCCCCGGCGGTGCCCTTCCTCGTGCTGGCCGTGGTGTACGTGTTGGGCGCGTTGATCGCACCCGCCGGGGGTGACGTGGGTGAGGTGGCGCCGCTGGTGCCCGGTGACCCGAGTTACGAACGCCGACTGGTGGGCAGCATCGCGGCGGGGGCGTACGTGCTGCTGGTGGCGCTCTGCTTCGCGTACTTCTATCCGATCTTCGTCGGCAAGCTGCTCCCATACTCGGAGTGGCTGTCCCGGATGTGGCTCGACGGTCGGTGGATATAAGCACCGACAGGCGACGCGCCGCACAGCGCGACGCAAAAGGGCCCGCACGCTTGAAGCGTGCGGGCCCTTTTGACAAAGACGCGCGCCCCGATCGCCTGCCACGGGGGAAGCGGGCGATTGGGGCGCGCAAGAAGAGCTTAACCACCGCGCACCACCGGCACAACGGGTCGACTTGAGTCAGATTTCCGACGGATGACGGCCGGGCCGATATTTGCTAACGAGCAGTTGACCGAGGGTGACCTGGCGTGGACCCAGAGCGCGAAAGCGGCCGGCCAGAGGTGGTTGTCGAGCTGTTCGGGGGCGTCCGGGCGGAGGTTCGCACCGACCCGAGTGATCATCCAAAGTGGATCTCACTACACTGCGGGCCGTGATCAACTTCAGACGATCGGCGGCTGTCCTCTGCGGACTGTTGGCGACCACCGCGCTGGCCGGGCCGGTCCCGGCGCAGGCCGACGAGGAGCCGGTGTCGGAGCCTCCCCGGGTCGAGCTGGTGCTTGACGTCAGCGGCTCGATGGGCGCCGCCGACATCGACGGACGCAGCCGGATCTCGGTGGCTCAGCAGGCCTTCAACGAGGTGGTGGACGCCCTGCCGGAGGAGACCCAGCTCGGCATCCGGGTGCTCGGCGCGACCTACCGCGGCAAGGACAAGAAGGTGGGCTGCCAGGACACGCAGCAGATCGTGCCGGTCGGCCCGGTGGACCGGTCCGCGGCCAAGGCTGCCGTGGCGACGCTGCGGCCGACCGGGTTCACACCGGTCGGCCTCGCACTGCGCTCTGCGGCGCAGGACCTGGGCACCGGGGCCACCACCCGGCGGATCGTGCTGATCACCGACGGCGAGGACACCTGCGCCCCACCGGACCCGTGCGAGGTGGCTCGCGAACTGGCCGCCCAGGGCACCAGCCTGGTCGTCGACACCCTCGGCCTCGCCCCGGACGAGAAGGTGCGCCGGCAACTGCTGTGCATCGCCAGCGCGACCGGCGGTACCTACACCGCCGCGCAGAGCGCGGAGGAGCTGACCGGCCGGATCAAGCAACTCGTCGAGCGGGCCGGCGACACGCACACCCGGGCCCCGACCGTGGTCGGCGGCGCGAACGCCTGCCCTTCGGCACCACTGCTCGCCCCCGGCGTCTACGCCGACCGGGAAGCTTTTTCCGAGCACCGCTACTACCGAGTGCCGGTACGCCCCGGGCAGGAGCTTCGGGCGTCGGTCAGCATGGCGCTGGACCGCGCCGTCAACCGGGACTACGGGGTGCTGCTGCGGGCCACCGCAGCGGACGGTCGAGAGCTGGTCCGAGGCGCGGACGCCGGCAGCGGGCGGGCCGACGTGCTCTCCGCCGGGCTGCGCTGGTCGGCCACCGCCGACGATGAAGACGCCGCTGAAGCCGAGGAGACCGCCACCGCGGTCGTCGAACCCACCACCGTCTGCCTGGTGGTCAGCAACTCGTTCGCTCCCCGTCCCGGCACGGCAGCGACCCCGGGCATGCCGGTGGAGCTGACCATCGACGTGGTCGCCGCCGCGCCCGCACCGGACGGACCGGACCTCGGCCGGGGCTGGGTGCTGCTCGCCCTGCTCACCGTCGCCGGGCTGATCACCGGCCTGCTCGTCGGCCTGCTCACCCGCTGGTGGGTCTCCACCTGGAGGGAGAACTGATGCGTACCGCACTGTTCCGGCCGCTGGCGGCGCTGCTCGCCGCTGGCGGGGTCGCGCTGCTTCCCGCCACGGCCGTCGCCGCCCCGACGCCCTCCCCCGGTGCCACGCCGGTGAACCGGGCCGGCACGTCGTTCCTCAACGCCACCCCGATCACCGCCGGGCAACCGGTACGGGTTGACGCCTCGATCGGCGACCACCTCTACTGGTCGTTCCCGGCGACGGCCGGTCAGGTGCACGAGATCAATGCCACCGTCACCTTCCCGAAGGGGCGCAGCGGCGCCTCCACCTGGACGGTCGATGTCTTCGACGGGTTGCGCCGACGCCAGGCGTGCACGGCGGGAGCGCAGACCCCCACCGTGGACGCGAAGGCGACGAGCGTGGCGCTGGGCTGCACGCTGCGCGAGGTACGGCCGTGGGCAGAGCCCTGGTCGGCCGACCCGCTGCCCGGCACGTACGTCGTCCGGCTCTCCGTGATCGACCTGCCGGAGCCGGATCTGGGCGCGCCGATCGACGTGGACCTGCTGGTCGGCACCATCGCGGACCGGGGCGCCTCGGCCGACGACGGCGAGTTGGCCGCACCGCTGGTGCCGAACACCAAAGCGGGCACGGTGCTCAACGCCGTACCCCCGGTGGACCCGGAGGCCGACGAGGAGGGTGACCCGCTCGCGGACTGGTTGCCTGATCTCGGCTCGCGCTGGGTCTGGACCGGCATCGGCGGCGTGCTCGCCGCCGTGGCCGGCGTGGCCGGTTTCGCGATGACCCGGCGGCCCCGGCGCCGCTGAACCCGTCCGGCACCGCTGGTGGCCCCGCCCGACGGTCGGGCCACCAGCGGTCAGCCGCGCCGGGGGCCGCGCGGCAACCAGCCGATGAACCGGTCCTGGAGCGACATCACCGGGGCCGCGCGCAGATCCTCGGTGGCGGCGGCGAGGCACGAGCCCAGGTAGACGCTGAGCATCGCCCGATCACCCCCGTACTCGGCCAGCAGCTGGCTGCGTTTCGTCGCGCACGGCCACTCGTCACCGCAGGAGCGGCAACTCCAGCTGGGGGTTTTCGGGGCGTGATCGTCAGCCCGTACCCCCGGCCGTTCCGCACCATCGGTCATCGCACGTCCTTCCAGATGTCCACGGGATTGGCCGGCTGTCGTGCCCGGCCAGTGTTCGATGGTGGTCCCCCCGGAGCCATCAGTGAAGGCGGCGCGCAGCCCTCCGTTGTTACATCCTTCCGGTACCTTCTCCGGTTGTGGGAGTCGGAAAGTTGACGGTTGGCCCGATGCTCCATTCCTACCGACGGGTAGGCGGCAGCGATGCGTGACCTGCTGCCGTCGACGGTCGCGGTGGCCGTCGCCGGCCGGGCCGACTGGGCCAGCGAGCTGCTCCCCGCCGAGCAGGTGTGCCTCGGCGAGCAGGCCGTGCCGACCCGCCGCAGGGATTTCACTGCCGGCAGGGCGTGCGCCCGCAGGGCTCTGGTCGAGCTCGGCCTGCCACCGACCGCCGTGCCGGCCGCCGCCGACCGTGCGCCAGTCTGGCCCGCGGGGGTGGTCGGTGCCATCACCCACACCACCGGCTACTGCGCCGCCGCGGCCGCACACACCACCGACATCCGGTCCGTCGGAATAGACGCCGAGCTGCACCGCGAAATCAACCCAGGAGTACGCAGACTCGTGCTGCTGCCCGAGGAGGACGCCTACTGCGCGCGATTGCCCAGCGGCACCCACTGGCCGATCGTCCTGTTCAGTGCCAAGGAGACCGTCTACAAGGTCTGGTACCCGGTCGTCGGGAGTTGGTTGGACTTCCACGACGCCCGACTCGATCTTGATCCGGACGCGGGCACGTTCACCGCTCGGATCGCGTCGGCCCGGGTGGACGCAGCGGGGGTCGACGACCCACCAGCATCGATAAGCGGCCGATTCGTGGTCGCCGACGGGCTGGTCCGCACCGCCGCCGTACTTCCCCTGCGCTAGCCCTCCGCGATCACCCAGAGCGATGGGTAGGCCACCCCATCCACTGTGGCAGCCGGTGCCCGGCCGATCAGCGTCCAGGCTGGCCGGACCGGCGCAGCATCGCCATCGGTGGGATGCGATCCGGCGCGGCGATCGGGCGATCGGCCACGCACGGTAGCGTCGGACGGGTTCCCGAACCGCACGTACCGAGGCGTCAAGGAGTACGGTGACCCACCCCCAGCCCCCCGTCGGGCCGCAATACCGCCAGCTGTCCCACCCGGAGCCGTCGACCCGTCCATTCGCGGCGACACCGCAGCCGCCGTTCTCGGGCGCCGCGTACCCGGTTGCCGACGGTGGGCACCCGGGCGCTGGCGGCGGATACCAGGTGGCTCGCGTGCCCGGCTATCCGCTCATCGCACCGCCACCGGCGCGGACGAACGCCTCCAAGAAGACCGCCGTGGTCGTCGCGGTCACCGCGGCCGTGCTCACCCTGCTCTGCTGCGCGGGCGGCATCGTGGCGCTCGTCATCGGCGCCAACCGGGTCGACGGCACCAATTCCAACGCGACCGGCACCGGGAAGCCGTGATACCGGGATGACGGGCCCGGCTCCCCCGAGCCGGCCCCGTCAGTGGGAGTAAAGGGCGAGCACCGTACGGTGCTCGCCCTTTACTCAGATGCCCGTCCTCACCCGCACGGGTCTACGGTCAGCAGCCCGTCCAGCGCACCGGGGTGAGACGGTCGGCATTGCGGAAACCGACGATGGCGCCCGTGTCGGAGATGCTCCGGCCGCCGAGGCCCACCCGGTCGCCGCCGCCCGGCAACTCCCGGGAGTTGGCACCGCGCGCGACCCGGTCGCCGCCCACGACGACACCCTTGGCGTTGACATCGTCCAGCACACTCAACCGCTGGTCGAGCGGCGTGTACGACCCGTTCCGAAGATCCCACCGCACCTTGACCGCGTTGCCATCGCCGGGGGTGACGTTGCCGATCGCCCAGTGCCCCGCCGCCGCGTTGACGACGGTCGACTGAGTGCCCGGTACGGTGAGTGGCTTGATCCGGCCATTCGGCCGACGGATCCAGCCGGTCCAGGATCCGAAGTCCCCGGCCATACCGACGATGGTCCCGTTATCCGTGATCCCGCTCGGCGTGGCGTTGGCCGGGACGTCGAGCACCTCGACCGTGCCCGGCCGGGCGGCCGGCCAGCGCACCACGAAGAACTCGTTGGTGTCCACGTCCGTGCCGGAGCCGACGATGTCGCCGGCCTTGTTGATGGCGGTGACGTCGATACCGGTGGAGGACGGCACCACCGGCAGTAGCTCGACCTGACCGTCGCGGTACCGCCACGGCTGGCCGTCGCCGCTCTCGGACCAGCCGTTGCCGATCACGACGCCGTCTTCGTTGATGTCGGCCGGGGTCGCCATGCTCGGTGCCTCGACCTCGGTGAGCCGGTCCCGGTCCCAGAACAGCAGCAGGTACTGGTTGCCGGTCTCCTCGATCCGCAGCGCGGTGCCGGCGACGAAGCGGCCCGTCGGGTCGATGGCGTTCGCGTCGGCGCGGTAGGTGTCAGTCGGGTACGGCAGGGTGCTGATCGTGCAGGCCCCGAGGGCCGGCCTGCCGGTCGCGGCGGTCGCCGGTGCGGCGACGGCGACGCCGAGAGAGGTGGCCAGCAGTCCGGCGGCGGCGGTGCCCGCGAGCATCCTGCGTCGAGCGGTGTGCGTCATCTTCTTCTCCCCGTGTGCGCCCGGGTGCTCCCGGGTGTTGGTTGATACCGGTGTCACACCTGAAGAGGCTGCGGGGTTGCGGTGTGTCGGGGAGGCGACAGAAGCGGGATCCCGTGGGGCTACCGTGCCCACGGGGGCGTGACGGAGACGACCGGGCGACCGGTGCGTACCGACTCTTCGATGGCGAGGCTGATCAGGTGGTCCTGGCTGGCCTCGGCGAGGGGATACGGCGCCGGGCCCTCCTCCCGCGCCCACGCACCCGTGCGGACGACGATGTCGGCCACCGCGATGTCGTCATCGGACATTCCGCTGCCGATGAAGGGATTGCGATAGACGACGTCGCCGTCGAAGCTGATGTGCTTCAGGTCGAGCCCTTCCAGGTTCAGGTCGTGACCGGTCTGCCGTCGCGCCAGGGACGACTCCACCGGTGTGGTCGGGTCGACCAGTCGGACGACCCGATCGTCGACCAACTCACCGAGCGAACCCCGCACCACCAACCGGCGGGCGCGCAGCGGATTCCACCACTGGTTGTCGGTGAAGTCGTACAACCCCATCCGCCCGCCGAAATCGATGGTCGCGAGGGTGGTGGTGAGCTGCTGCGGGGTGCTGTCGCCACTCCAACCGGCGGGTGACAGCGGGTTGGCCAGCGGCGCGACGAAGGCCCGCGCGTTCACCTCTGCGGCGTCGAACCCGACGCCGAGCAGACCACGGATCAGCGAGACCGCGTGGTAGAGGTGCGTCGAGGAGATCTGGACCGAGGTCGGCTCGCCGAGCACCCCGGCGCGGACCAGCGCCAGACGGGCCGCGTGCCCCGGCATCAGCAGGTACTGCTCGGCGACCTGCACCAGACCGCTGCCCCCGACGTCGGCCCAGAGCGAGCGCAGCCCTGCCAGGTCCGGGGCGGGTGGCGTCTCGGCGAGCACCGGTACGCCAGCCGCGACCAACTCGCGGGTCACGTCGGGGGTCACGGGCCAGGGCACCGACACGATGACGAAGTCCGGTCGCTCGTGAGCGAGCAGTTCGGCCGTCGTGTGGAAGGTCGGCACGCCCCATTCGGCCGCCACCGCGCCACCCCGCGATTCGGTACGCGTCACCACCCCCGTCACTCGGAACCGCTCCGGCAGAAGCCGGGCCAGGCGTAGGAAGAACTCTCCCCGCCAGCCACTGCCGACGATGCCGAACCGGGTCTGGGCCGTCGTTGTCATCTGGGCTCCTCAGGTCGGGATCCGGATGCTAGCCGCCCGAGGCGTTTCCCCGCGTCTCGCCCGCCTCTGACGACCAGAGCGGCCATTGCCGGCGGTCTATCCACTTTGTACTTTGTGTCGCTCCGGACTGCCAGAGCTTTCGATCCGTGCGGTAATTGGCCGACAGCAACTATCGGGCGAACGCCCGCGGCTGTCTCGTCTCCGAGAGAGGAACGGGATGCAAGGAACCTGGCGTAAGGCGGCCCTCGCGGCCGCCCTGTCGATCACTGGAGTGCTGGGTGGGTTGGCCGTTGCCGCACCCGCCCAGGCGCAGACCGTGGAGTCCGGTTCGGTCTCCTTCAGCGGCGACCCCGGCGACTACATCACCGGTGGAGACTCATACTCCTACTCCACCGAGAACGGCGACCAACTCACGACGAACGGCTCGGCCGACAACAGCTACGTGTCGGTCAGCATCAGCGGCTACAACGGCGACTGGTGGTCGGTGGACTTCGACGCCCCGGGCAGCGCGGCGTTGGCTCCGGGCACCTACAAGGGTGCGACCCGGTACCCGTTCAACGGCGCTGGTCCCGGGCTTGACCTGTCCGGCAACGGGCGGGGCTGCAACGAGCTGACCGGCACCTTCACCGTCATCAACGCGGTGTTCGGCCCCAACGGCTACGTACAGACCTTCGACGCCACCTTCGAGCAGCACTGTGAGGGCTGGGAGGCCGCCGCGCGCGGCGAGGTGCACATCTCCAACCCGGCACCGCCGGAGCCGCTGGACCTCGAACTCGCCGTGGCGACCGACGGCATCGCCAACCGGATCAACGGCAACGCGGTCCTGCACGGCACGGTGACCTGCAACCAGCCCACCTCCGTGTCGCTGGAGGGTGCGGTCACCCAGATCGTCAGGAAGGTGCTGGTCCGCGGCAACTTCGCGACGCAGGTGAACTGCACGCCGGGCAGCGCGACGCAGTGGACGGCAACCGCCGTCCCGACCGGCACGACGCCGTTCGGCAAGGGCAAGGCCGAGGCCATCACTCGGGCCAGCGGCTACGACGCCGAGTACGGCGAGTACGTCACCGTCAGCGACACTTCGATCGTGACGCTGACCAGGTCCTGAGGCGTTGAAGCCGGGCGGCCGGACACACGTTCGGCCGCCCGGCCGCGAACCGCTACGGTTGCCGGGTCCGCGATGGGAGCACGACCGAGGATGTCGCCGATGGTTGCCAACCCCCTGCGCGTCGCGCCTGGCGCGTCAGGCGTCGAGACGATCCAGCGATCGTCCTCCCTGGACTACTACCTGGTCCTGCCTCGGCACGACGACCGTGACCCCACCACTGCGGTGGAGGGGATTCTCGTCGAAGAATTCACCCGGCAGCACGACCACTCCACGACGGGCTTGGACAACGCGGGCTGGACGTCGGAATCTGGCTGGTGGAGTTCTGCCTCGCTCAGTCGCGCCATCCGTACCGATCCGGAGATGCTGGCAAGGGTGGTGCCCACCTCCCGCCGCGAGGCCGAGAGCGTCTACCGCACGCTCGGAGGCGGGCAACTGCCCGACGACACGGTGCTGCGGACGTACTTCCTCGACCACCAATCGATCGCGAACGCACCGCCGCTGCGGCTCGGCCCCGAGCAACCACCGGCCGGCTTCCACGAACGGCGCGTGTACCGCGTCCTCTTCGCAAAGGAACTCCGCGCGGAACAGGTGACGAGCCTCCGGGTGGTCTGGCGGCCGCCGGCCGGCGGCACGAGCGCATCAGCCGCGAGCGGGCACCTCGAGAAGGACGGCGACGAGTTCGCCTGGGATCTACGACGGGTTGGCCACACACTCGCCTGGTGTCTCGACGTGACAGTCCTGTTGAGCACTGCCACCACCGACGCGGTGGGCGCGATCCTGTCCGATTTGACGACCGTCCTGCGACAGCACGGCTTGATACCCGTGACGACCGAACGATTCGCCTAGGTGTTCCGCAGCAGTGGCCGCTGAACTTGTGGGAGTGACCGACACAGGTCGGCTTCGAGGGGCCTCGGGGGCACCGGACACTCACGTACGATCCGTGTCCGCCTGTTCCACCGGGAGGTAAGGCAGCTGTGCAGACCGACGACCTGCTCGACACGGGCCTGGGCAGCGATGATCACGCCGACCGCCGCCGACGGATTCGTACCACGGCGGTAGGGGTCGCCATCGCCCTCGCGCTCGTCGGCGGCATCGTTGTCAGCCGCCGGGAGCCCGACCAGGCCACGGCTCAAGGCGTCACCGCGACCACGGCCGCGACCACAGCCGCGCCCGCGGAGCCGCCCGCGGAGCCGGCCATGGGCTGGAACGCCGCGATGGTCGGCCGCGACGACAGGACCATCACCGTGTACGCCACCCCCGGCGACACGACCTGCAAGGAACTCCTGCAACCGCAGGCCACGATCACCGAGCAGACCGACGCTCAGGTGGTCGTCGCGGTGAGCGGTCGAGTAGTGACCGCCACCGACTGCTCGACCAGCGGCCTGCGGGTTCCCCTCGTCGTGTCGTTGCAGAAGCCCCTCGGCACTCGGGTGCTCCGCGATGCCGCCAGTGCGCTGTCACCGCCGACCTTCTCCGAACGCGAGCTGCCAGACCTGGCCTCCGACAAGCGGTGGAGTCCGTATTCGAGTCACTGCAATGAGGGCTTCTGCCAGGGCTACAACGGCCCGAACGGCTCCACGCTGCTCGCGGTCGCGGGCCGCACGGTCGGGGGAGGCGATGGCCGCGCGCCTGCGGGCACCATGTCCATCGGCTCACACCGGGGCGCCATCACGGGGAGCCCGGGAGCATCCTGGCAGGTGCGGTGGGAGGTCGGGGACCTGGCGTACTCGCTGCAGCTGACGCCCTCCGAGGGCGAGAAATTCAGCCTGACGCAGTTCCGCACGGAACTCGCCAGCCTGAAGTGGAGCTGACGACCCGTCCCAGGGTGGGTCGGCTTGGTGCCCACCAACACCGAAAAGGCCGTTTCCGACGCGCGGAAACGGCCTTTTCTCTGGGGTGGAGCTGAGGGGATTTGAACCCCTGACCCCCTCGATGCGAACGAGGTGCGCTACCAGTCTGCGCCACAGCCCCCCGCCGGCGAACCGGCTTCGGTCCCACCCGGCTTACACCGGGCGGGCCGGCAGCAAGGCTAACAGGTCGCTGGCCCCCACCGCGAATCCGCCCCCGACGCGCCACCGAAGCCCGCCCAAAGATCCACTCAGGTTGCCGAAAATCAGGGCATCCCGGACGCCACGCGACCCCACCTTCCACGAACCCGAGTTGATCAACCTGCCCGTCGCCCGCGCCTGGCGTTGATCGACTCCATTACGCCGACATGGGCGGCATCCATCCATCGGGAAACCCCCACATCGGCGACATGGAGTCGATCAACCCGCCGCGCACACACGCACGGCGCGCTACCGGCCGCGCACGGAGCACGCCAACCCGCCACCCGCCGGGCACGGAGCACGCCAACCCTGCGACCCGCCGGGCTCGGAGGTGCGCTGGTCAGCGGGTCGCAGCATTGTCGGGCGGTCAGGCGCCTCGGCCGGCCTCGTAGGGGCGCCCGCGCAGCCCGCCCGACCGTCGGTAGGACACCGATCCGCCGTTGACCGCTGCCGGCAGGTCGCCGGATCGGTCCAGGCCCATCGCGGCTCGGCGTACCCCCTCGCGCTGGGCGGCCAGGCGGCGCTGCGCTTCTCGGCGGGCCGCGGCCCGGCGGGCCTGCTCCCGGCGCACCTCGGCCTGCCGCGCGGCCAGCCAGGCCGCCTCGCGGGCGCGAGCGCGGCGGCGGCGCTGCCCGGCGAGGGCCTGACCGCGCAGGTGGACGACGTACGCGGCCAGGAGCAGGAAGGTGACCGAGAAGCCGATCCAGAAGCCGGGGCTGACGAACAGCACGCCGATCAACTCGACGACGTTGAGCAGGAGCAGAGCGGCGAGCACCCGGCGACGTCGGTACACGGCGGGCGTGTGCTGTCGGCGGGGCGGCGGGCGACGGCGGGACCGCTTTGGTGCGGGTGGCACGGCGCGCAGTCGACCGGAGCGGCGGCCGGCCGGGGGTGCGGAGACCGGGGCGGTCAACGCTCCTGTAGTCGCGTCCTCGCTGAGGGTGACGATCAGCGCGCGCGGAGGGTGGACGGGCTGCCGTCCCGGCACAGTGCGGCGCCGCCGGCGGCGCTGGAGCACCCGCGCCGTCGACTGCGCCCGCTCCGCCACCAGCCGCTCGGTGGCGTCGTACCGGCGAACCAGTGCCGGGGCCAGGGCGAGCAGGCCGGCGGCGGCGAGGACGGCGAGGAGCACCGAGGTCGGCACCCTCACCCCTCCCGTCACCGAATTCGAAGCAACCGTCACCTGACCGCAGGATCTTCCACCGATCGCGCCTGGGTGCGTGGATCGTCCGGCCGGGGAGCGCTTGCCGTAGCTTGCAGTTACTTGAGGTTACGGCGCACCGACCGGGATGCCACCGCGCCGCGCCGATCCCGTCCGTGGGACGGCTCACCGGGTGGCGGCGCGTACCCGATGCCAGCGGGCCAGCAGGCCACCCTCGGCAGCGATCTCCTCGCTCGTCATCGCGTATCCAATGTGGTCCCGCCACGCACCGTCGATGTGCATGTAGCGCACGTGGTACGCCTCCTCGCGGAAGCCCAACTTCTCCACCACTCGCCGGGACGGCCGGTTCTCCGGACGGATGTTGACCTCCACCCGGTGCAGGCCACCCGGGCCGAACGCGTGGTCCACGGCGAGGGCGAGCGCCGTCGGGATCACCCCCTGGCCGGCGACCCGGGCGTCCACCCAGTAGCCGACATAGCCGGAGCAGAGGGCCCGCCGCACGATGCTGCCCACGTTGATGTGCCCGACCAGCCGATCCCGGTTGGCCTCGCGCAGGCAGACCGCGAACGGCATGCCCTCACCCTCACGGGCCGAGCGGCGCTGGTCACGGTGCACCCAGCGGAACGCGGCCGGCGAGTTCAGCTCGTCCCAACCGCCGG
Source organism: Micromonospora luteifusca (assembly GCF_016907275.1). Taxonomy (NCBI): domain Bacteria; kingdom Bacillati; phylum Actinomycetota; class Actinomycetes; order Micromonosporales; family Micromonosporaceae; genus Micromonospora; species Micromonospora luteifusca. The sequence continues at coordinate 3,920,783 of NZ_JAFBBP010000001.1, read as the reverse complement.
GCAGCGACGACTCCCAGGGTGCGAGCCAGGCCCGATTGGCGCGCCGCACCTCCGACCACGCTGTGGCGTCGGAGCGCCGATAGGGCCGCAGCAGCACCGGGCCGTCCGCCAACTCCACCGGCCAGCCCGGTGCCCGCGGGGGTCCGAAAAGGCTCACCCGCACAGTCTCCCGCGCGGGACCGTGTCGCGCGCAAGTGGACTCACCACGTGCACCGACGAGCACCTGACGCAGACCGCGACCGGGCCGACCGGATCACCGTCATCGGCGGCGGTCCATCAGCAGGACGTCCACGGTGGAGCCTGCGGCGGCGGTGGTGACCCGCTCGCCGAGCACCAGCAGCCCGTTGGCCTCGGCCAGCCCGGAGAGGGTGAACGGCCCACCACTGAGTGGCTGCACCGTGTATCCGCCGCCGCGCCGCTCGGCGACGTGCGCGGGTCGGAATTCGCGCAGCCCTGCCGGGGACGACACGGTCTCCAGCAGGTGCGCCCGCACGCTGGGTCGGAACACCGGCTCGGCGCCGGCGAGGAGTTGGATGGCGGGGCGGGCCAGCACCTCGAAGCCGATCAACGCGGCGCCCGGGTCGCCGGGCAGGCAGACCACCGGCACCTCCTCGGCGCCGACGGTGCCGAACCCGAGCGCGGTGCCGGGATAGAGCGCCACGTCGGTGAACGTGACCGGCCCGGCGCGGCCCCCCTCGCGGCGGGACAGGATCCGGCGCACCATGTCTCCGGGGCCGGTGCCGGTGCCCCCGGTGGTGATGATCAGGTCGGCGCGCAGGGTCTGGTCCTCCAACAACCCGCGCAGCCCCTCCGGGTCGTCGTCGCAGATGCCAACCCGGTACGCCAGTGCGCCCACCTCGGCGGCGGCGGCGGTCAGCGCGTGCGAGTTCGCGTCCACCACCTGCCCCGGCTGACTGCCCCGACCCACGTCGACCAGTTCGTCGCCGGTGGCCACGATGACCACCCGTGGGCTGGGCCGGACCACCACGTGCCCGATACCGGTGGCGGCGAAGACCGCCACCAGGGCCGGGGAGACGTACGTGCCGGCCCGGGCGAGCAGGGTGCCGGCGGGCAGTTCCTCACCGGCTCGGCGTACCCCGTAGCCCCGCTTGGGGGTGCGGAAGATCTCGACCGCGGCCATGCCCTGGTCGGTCCACTCCACCGGAACCACCACGTCCGCGGCGACTGGCAGCGGCGCCCCGGCGGCCACCGAGAAGCACGAACCGGGGGTGAGCCGGACCGGCCGCCAGCTCGCGGCGCCGAGATCGCCGACCACGTTGAGTCGGATGGTCCGGCCGCCGGGCGTGCCGGAGGGGGCCGGGACGTAGCTCGGGCCCCGGCCCCCTCCCGAAATGTCCTCCCAGCGGGCGGCGTAACCGTCCACGGCCGCCTGGTCGAAGGCCGGGAAGGCGTGCGGCGCGACGACGTCCTCGGCGAGGACGTTGCCGTGCGCCTGGGTGAGATCGAGGTCGAGTGGCGGCAGCGCGCGCAACCTGCGCAGCACGCTGCCCAGGTAGTCGGCGAGCGGCGTCAACTCGTTCGCGGCCGCCTCGGCGTCGGCCGTCGCGGTCATGTACCAGATCCGCCTGCCGCGTCGGCCTTGACGAAGTCGGCCAGCCAGGACCGGAACTCGGCGCCCAGGTCTTCGCGCTCGGCGGCGATCTGCACCACCGTCTGCAGGTAACCCAGCGGCATACCGGTGTCGTAGCGGGTGCCCCGGTAGACGATCGCGTGCACCGGGGTGCCCTCGGTGCGCAGCAGCTCCATCGCATCGGTCAGCTGGATCTCGCCGCCGCTGCCCGGCTTCGTCCGCCGGATCGCGTCGAAGATCTTGCCCGGCAGCACGTAACGGCCGAGCACCGCGAGGTTGCTCGGGGCGTCCTCCGGCTGCGGCTTCTCCACCATCCCGGTCACCCTGACGACCTCGCCGATGTCGGTGAGCTCCGACTCGGCGGGCTCGACGGAGGCGATGCCGTACCGCTTGGTCTCGGCCGGGTCGACCTCGAAGAAGGCGAGCACCACACCGCCGGTGCGGGCCTGCAGCTCCAGCATCGCCGGCAGCAGCGGCTCCGACGGCTTGACGAACTCGTCGCCGAGCAGCACCGCGAAGGGCTGGTCGCCGACGTGTGACTCGGCGTACCCGACCGCGTGGCCGAGCCCGAGCTGCTCGGGCTGCCGCACGGTGTAGATCTCGGCCAGCTCGCTGGGCCGACGCACCGCGGCCAGCCGCTCGGCGTCGCCCTTCTCCTCCAGCCTGGTCTCCAGGTCGGGGCGACGATCGAAGTGGTCCACCATCGAGGTCTTACCCCGCCCGGTGATCAGCAACACGTCGCCGATGCCGGCCTGGGTGGCCTCCTCGACGATGTACTGCAGAACCGGCCGGTCCACCACCGGCAGCAACTCCTTGGGCACCGCCTTGGTGGCCGGCAGAAACCGGGTGGCCAGTCCGGCGGCCGGGATGACGGCCTTGACCGCCAGGGGACGGCCGGTTGCGGCGACCGTCGATGAGGGGTTCGCTGAGTGCTCCGACATGCCGCGAGACTATCGGCCACGGCTCTGCCGCGGCGGGTGTGGCCCAGAAGACGCGCCGCCAGCCGGCCCCGGCCGCGCGGCATCCGGGCCGGCTCGGGCCGCCTCCGCGTCGATGTCCGCCGGATCGTCGGTCGCGTCGGGCCGTGCGTGCGCAGGCGACCCTTCCGGTACGCCCACAGCCAAGTCCGACCGGGCGGGCCCGCCCGGCTCCCGGATGGCCTGCACCGGCTGGCCGGCGCGCGGCAGCCCGTCGGGTGGGCTCACGGCGCCCGCGAGCACCGGTATCTCCCGGGTCACCACGTCCGGGCGCACCTCAGCGACCCGGTACGTGTCGCGGCCGGCCGCCTTGGCCGCGTAGAGCGCGTCGTCGGCGGCTTCCAGCACCTCCCGTCCGGTGCTGCCGTTGTCCGGGTAGACGGCGATGCCCACCGACACGGTCACCACGACCGGCCCGGCGTACGCCTCGACGGCGATCGGTGTCTCGCGGACCGCCGCGCCGAGTCGCTCGGCCACGATGGCCGCGCCCCGGGCGTCGGTCTCCGGCAGCAGCAGCACGAACTCCTCACCGCCCTGCCGGAAGGCCAGGTCGACCTCCCGGATCTCCCCACGCACCCGCCGGGCGAACTCGGCCAGCACGGTGTCCCCCGCGGCGTGCCCGTACGTGTCGTTGACGTCCTTGAACCGGTCGAGGTCCAGGGCGAGGACGCTGAGCATCCGCCCGAAGCGGCTGGCGCGTTCCACCTCCCGCCGGATCGACTCGCGCAGGTAGCGGTAGTTCCACAGCCCGGTGAGCGGGTCGGTGAGGGAGAGCCGTTGCGCCTCCTCGTGCACCCGGACGTTGTCGACCGCCACCGCCGCATGGCCGGCGAAGGTGCGCAGGGTGACCAGGTCGTCGTCATCGAACTCGTCGGCGCCCAGCCGGTCGTAGAGGGCCAGCACGCCGAGGGCCGCGGGCGCGCCGGCCTCGTCGACCGGCCCGGAGGATCCGCCGGGGGTGGCCGGGGCGGCGAACGGGACCGCCACGTACGTGCGGCAGCGCGGCTCACCCGACGGGGCCTCGGTCGGCTCGGCCCTTCCCCGCTGCGGTTCCCCGGTGGCGGCGACGGCGCCGACCACGCCGACGCCCACCGGCACCCGAAGCGTCTGCGACCCGTCCGCGTCCCCCTCCGGCCAGCGTCCGTCCAGCCCCTCGGTGCACTGTGCGACGAGCACCCCGCCGGTCTCGACCAGCAGTACGGCGCCGGCGCGCGCGCCGGTGGCTCCGATGGCGCTGTGCAGGATCACCCGCAGGATGCGTTGCAGGTCGTGCGTGCTGGCCAGGGTGTCACCGAGCACCGCGAGGTGACCGCGGAGCTGGTCCCGGTTGCTGGTGAGCGCCGCGACGTAGGACCCGGTCTCCCGGGTCATCCGGTTGAACGCGGCGGCCAACCGCCCCAGCTCGTCACGGCTGCGCACCGGCACACGGGCGGTCAGGTCGCCGTGGGCCACCCGGTCGACCGCGCCGGCCAACTCGGCCAGCGGTCGGGTGGTCACCCGCGCCAGCCGCCAGGCGGTCAGCACGGCGAGCAACCCGGCCACCACGACCACCCCGACCAGCGTGGCGTGCAGCCCTTGCGGTCGCTCGCTGGGCACGGAGACCACAAGTGGCAGCGGCTGCGTGTCGGACGGCCCGATCCTCCGCACGTACCGGCCCTCGCTCGTCTCAATGACCCGCTCGCCATCGACGGCGCTGGCGGCGGCCAGCACCGCGTCGCGTACCTCTCGGGACTCGGTCGTGTGGGTGACCCGGGCGGGGCTCGCTGCGCTGTCGAGCAGGGTGACCGCCACCCCGGTCACCGCCGCCAGCCGGGCCACGAAGGCCGGGTCGACCAGCTGCGCGGCGGTCACCGTGCCCAGCAGGGCGCCCGCGCGGTCGCGCAGGTCGACCTGGGCGGCCAGCGCCCGAATCGGGCTGGCCGCATCGGTCGTCGAGCCGGAGCAGGCCCGCCAGGGCGTCGGCGGCGCGCCGGGCGAGACGTAGGTGACCCGACCGCTCACGTCGGTGATCAGCACTGCGGCGGCCAGGCCTCGGCCGACAAGTTGGGCGGCGGCGACGGCCGGATCGGCGGTGAGGGCCACCGCGTCGGCGGTGGCGCGCAGCTGCTGGCAGAGCGCGTCGACCGAGGTACGCACGGTGGACGCCGCCACCGACAGGCGCTCGGTGGAGCGGCTGCGGTCGACGGCGGTGACGGTGGAGGCGACGAACAGCGCGCCGAGCAGGACCGGCCCGAGCACCACTACGAGGAAGGCTGCCGTCAACCGCCCGCGTAGCGTCACTCGGTCCCCCCGGAAGTTCCGCCTCCGTTGCTTGCGATGCTGACACAGTGCAACCGTGGGAGAGGCGTTGCGTCAGGAGTGTTGCGTGGCGGAATTTTCTGATGAAGCAGAAGTGACCCGTGCGGCGAAGCGGGATGCCCGCGCCGAGCTGCTCGCCCGCCGCCGGTCGCTGAGCGGCCCCGCCCGGGCCGTCGCCGCCGGGCGCGTGCAGGCCGAGCTGGTCGCGCTGGTACGCCGGCTGCGTCCGCGCCGCATGACGGCGTACGTACCGGTGGGCTCCGAACCGGGCGGCGCTGATCTGCCGGAGGTGCTGCGGGCGGCCTTGCCGACCGATGCCGAGTTGCTGCTGCCGGTGCTCCTCGCCGATCTGGATCTGGACTGGGCGACGTATACCGGGCCAGGGGCCTTGATCGCCGCCGGTCGGGGTATCCGGGAGCCGACCGGTGCCCGTCTCGGGGTGGCCGCCGTGGCGGAGGCGGAGCTGATGGTCGTACCGGCTGTCGCGGTCGACCGCCTCGGGCGGCGGCTCGGGCGCGGCGGCGGCTCGTACGACCGGGCACTCGCCCGGGTGCCCGAGGCGACGCTGACGGTGGTGCCGCTGCACGACGGGGAGCTGGTCGAGGCGCTGCCGGCGGAGCCGCACGACCGTCTTGTCCGCGCGGTCGTCACCCCCGCCGACGGGGTGCGTACGCTTGACGCCGGCCCGGGTGCGGCGCATGATGTCGCGCCCCACACGTCCGCTGGACGAACCCGGGGCGAATGACGCACCATTGGCACTCGAATACGTCGAGTGCCAACTGGCTGAGCCCAGATCCGGAGGAGAACGTGCCCACGTACCAGTACGCCTGCACCACGTGCGGTCACCAGCTCGAGGCGGTGCAGTCCTTCACTGACGAGCCGCTGGCCGAGTGCCCGGCGTGTCAGGGGCGGCTGCGCAAGGTCTTCAACTCGGTCGGCATCGTCTTCAAGGGCTCGGGCTTCTACCGCACCGACTCGCGGGCGTCCGGCTCCGAGGCGACGGCCGGCGGCACGACCAGCAAGCCGGCGAAGTCCGAGTCGTCCTCCGGTGAGGGTTCGGGCTCATCGTCGTCCGGTTCGTCCTCGTCGTCCTCATCTTCGGGCTCGTCGTCCTCAGGCTCGTCCTCCTCCGGCTCGTCGTCCTCGTCGGGGTCCTCCTCGTCGGGCGGGTCGAGCGGCGGCAAGGCTCCGGCGGCCAGCTCCGCGTCCTGACTCGTCGCCCGACCTCGCCGGGTCGGGCCTTGATCCACTCGGGTTCACGGACGTCGGTCTGTTCCGGCTGGCCTGACCGCGCGCCCTCCTCGGCCTTCCGGCGATCACCGCCGTGCCATAGCAGGTTGAGCCGACTGGCGGACGTTGTCCACAGGCCAGCCGGTTGTCCACAGGCACCGACCGACGGCCGGCTGCCACCGCCTGGAACGGCCTAACCTGCCGCCACGGGTGTCGCTGCGACACCCGTGGACGGGAGGCGGCAGAGACGATGGGCGATCCAGACTCGGCGCGGGCGTTGCGCCCGCTGCGTCGGCTCACCCTGCCCGGCGGGCGCACCCTGCTCCGAGCCGGCCTGGTCGCCGCGCTGCTCGGCCTGGCCGCCGCCGTTCTGCACACTCCGACCGCCTGCCCGCCGACCACCGTGCCCTCCGACGCGTCGGCGGGAGCGGACGGCACGACCAGGAAGGTCGACGGGGCCGGGCCGACCAACACCGACAGCGCAGGCTCTACCAACGGGCCAGGCTCCACCGACGGCGCAGGCTCCACCGACAGGCCAGGCTCCACCGGCGGAAGCGGAACGGCGGGGCCCTCGCCGACCGGCGGCACGACCGCCGGAAGTGGCACGAGAAGCCCGCTGCCGTTGCCGAGCGGCGCTGTCGGGTTGCCGGTCCGGCTGGCCGAGCCGGCCACGCTGGCGGTGGTCCGCCCCGGAGCCAGGGTGGATCTGCTCTCGGCGGCGCCGGACGGGGTGGGCACCGAGGCGACGTTGCTCGCTCCGGCGGCGCTGGTGCTGGACGTGCTGGGCACCGGGGCGACCGACGAGTCCTCGGCGCTCTACCTGGCGCTCCGCCCCGACCAGGCGCAACGCGCCGTCGGGCTTCCGGAAGGCACCCGGTTCGCCATCGTCGTCCGGGGCTGAGCGCGAGCCCCCACCATCGGGTGCACCCGTTCGCGGCGAAGTGGCCGGAGCGTCTGCGTCAGTCCCAGTGCGGAGGGCGTTCGGCGAGCAGCCAGTCGTCGTTGCCGCCCGCCCGCTCGCCCCAGCCACGGTCGGTGTCGTCGGAGGTCTGCTCGGGCAGCACCACGAAGTCTTCGCTGAGGTCGACGGAGCGGTCGTCGTCGCCGCGCGCGCCCTGCGTGCCGGGGTCCATGGTGCTCACGAGCGGCAAGACTAGCGCAGCCGATACCAGCAGACCGGTCGCCGACGGTGGCACGCCGGCCAGAAACGAACGGGCCGCCGACCGCGTTGGTAGCGTCGGACGGCGTGACGACCCCCAGCGGTGGCAGCACCCCGGACGACTACTGGCGACGGCCCGGCACCGGTGACGAGGCGGCGGCGCACCAAGCGCCCGCCGCGCCCACGAACACCCCCGCGGGCGGGTACGCCGGTCCGCCGCCGAGCGTGCCGCCGCCGAGCGGTTGGCGTCCACCCGTACACCTGCAGCCGGCGCCGCCGCGACAGCTCCCGCCGCAGGACATGGCCGACCTGGACGTGGCTGAGCAGCGCTCGCAGCGTGTCACCTACGGCTTCGGCGTGGCGGCCGGCGTGGTGCTGGTGATCGTGGTCTGCCTGCTCTGCTCGCGGGTCATCTTCTGACCCGCGCCGGGCCCGCAGGTCAGAGGGTGGTTCCCCAGACGGCCTCGGCGCCGGTGTGGCCGGTCAGATAGACGTAGACCAGGGCCGCGATGGACAGCGACACGACCGCCACCGCCAGCACGGGGGTGACCAGCGCCGGCAGCCGCGGCACCCGGGGGTGCCCACTGGTGGCGACCAGCAGCAGGATGGCCACGATCCCGAGCGGCACCACGATGCGGAACAGGATGTCGCCGTAGCGGGAGTGCTCGAAGATCTGGTCGAGGATCTGACCTTGGAAGCCCCGGGCGACCAGCGCGTCGGTGAATGCCTCACCCGACTTGACGGCCACGTAGGCGGTCACCGGCGCGACCACGGCGAGGAGGCCCAGGGCCCAGTCCAGCCGGTGCCGCCACCGCGGCAGCCCCACGTACGCGATGGCCAGCACCGCCAGCAGCGGCACGAACACGACAACCGCGTGGACCACCAGGACGTGTACCGGTAGACCCAGGATCTCCTCGAACATCGAACCCTCCAGGTCGATCATGGTCAGGGGATGGTCAGCGTACGGTCCTCCGACCGTCCCCTGGCTCTCGACCGGACACACGCGCGCCGCCTCGATCGGGTTCACCGTCGCGAGGCCGCGCCTCGGGCCTTCCCGGCTGTGTCGGTGGCCACCCGAGCCGGGCGACGGTTGTCGATGCTGGTCGCGCGTGCTGTCATTGGCCAATGTCCGCTGCCGAGGAGCTGCTGCGATCAAAGGGCCTGCGTGTCACGCGGCCACGCCTCGCGGTGCTCGACGTGCTGGCCGGCGGCGGCCACCTGGAGGTCGACGAGATCACCCGGCGCGTCCGGGAACGCCTCGACTCGGTCTCCACCCAGGCGGTCTACGACGTGCTGGGTGCGCTGTCGCGGGCCGGGCTGTCCCGTCGGATCGAGCCCGCCGGCAGTCCCGCCCGCTACGAGGCACGCGTGGGCGACAACCACCACCACGTGGTCTGTCGGGGCTGCGGCGAGATCGCCGACGTCGACTGCGCGGTGGGCGGCGCGCCGTGCCTGGAGCCGAACGTCGCGCACGGGTTCGAGGTGGACGAGGCGGAAGTGACCTTCTGGGGCCTCTGCCCAGGCTGCCGGGCCCGCCGCCTGGCCGACGCCTGACCGGCGGCACGTGGCCGACGAGGGCGGCCCCGGCGTGGCACTCTTGGGCCGTGGACTCCGATGACCTCGGCCTCTTCGGTCCGGGTTCGGTCACGTGGAAGGTGCACGAGGAGCCGATCCTGATCGTCGCCGGCCTGCGCTCGCTCTACCTTCAGGCGTTGCACCCACAGGCGATGGCCGGGGTCGCGCAGAACAGCAACTACCGCACCGACGCCTGGGGCCGCCTGGTCCGCACCGCCAACTACGTGGCGACCACCGTCTACGGGACGACCGCCGAGGCGGAGGCCGCCGGGGCCCGGCTGCGCCGGTTGCACGCCCGGATGCGGGCCACCGACCCCGCGACCGGCGTCGAGTTCCGGATCGACGATCCGGACCTGCTGCGGTGGGTGCACGTCACCGAGGTCGAGTCGTTCCTCAGCACGGCTCGGCGTGCCGGGCTGCCGCTCACCGACGACGAGGTGGACGGCTACTACACCGAGCAGCGGCGCTCCGCCGCCCTGGTCGGCCTGGACCCGGCCACCGTCCCGGGCACCGCGGCCGAGGTCGCCGACTACTACCGCGCCGTACGGCCGCAGTTGCGGATGACCCGGGAGGCCGCCGAGACGGCGCTCTTCCTCACTGCCCCGCCGCTGCCGTGGAAGCTCAGCCTGCCGGCCCGGTTGGGGCTCACCCTCGGCCCTCCGCGCTGGGCGTACCTGGGAATCGCCGGCACCGCGCTCGCGCTGCTGCCGGCCTGGGCACGCCGCATGTACGGCGGGCTCGGTCTACCCACCACGGCGGTGTCGGCGGACCTGACCGTGCGCGCACTGCGGCTCGCGTTCGCCGCCGTCCCCCGTCGCTATCTGGAGGGGCCGTTGATCCAGGCCGCCAAGGAGCGGGCCGCGCGTCACGCTGCCACCCCGCTGGCCGGCTGACCCGGCCGCCGCCACCGGAGGTCAGCCGTCGGTGTGCCGGTCCATGGCCGCCCACGGCTCCTTGCCCGGCACCTGCGCTCCGGTCGGGCAGTGCCGCCGGAAGTCGCACCATCCACAGCGCGGGCCGGGTGCCACCGGGAACGTCTCGTCCGCGTCCGCGCCGTCCGCGACCGCCCGTTCGGCGGCCATGATGTCGCGGGCCGTCTCCTCCGCGCGGGTCAACTGCCGGGCCAGCGACTCGACTGTGTGGTCATGGCCGGCGACCGTGCCGGTCGGCAGGTGGTGCAGCTCCACCCGACGGCACGGCCGGCGGAACACCCGCTCGGCCGCGTACGCGTAGAGCGCCAACGCCTGTGAACCCCGGGCGTCGTCGGTGTCCAGCCCGGTGCGACCGGTCTTGTAGTCGACGATCACCAGCTCCGGCCCGTCGGGCCCGGGACGCGAATCGATCCGGTCGGCGCGACCGTTGAACGCCAGCACGGCGGTCTTGACCGCCACCACCCGCTCCACGCCGAGCGGGTCGGAGTCGGCCTCAAGCGTTTCGACGTACGCCTCCAACCAGCCCAACGCCCGCCGGTAGGCGGCCCGCTCCTGCTCGTCGTCGCGGTAACCCTCGCGGACCCAGGTGCCCTTGAGCAGGGTGGCCAGGGCTTCGGGGCGACGCCGGTCGGCGGGCAGCGCATACCAGTTTTTCAGGGCGGTGTGCACGCTGGCACCGAGGGAGTTGTGCGCCCACGGCGGGCCCTTGGGCGGGGCCGGCCGGTCGACGTAGGAGTAGCGGTAGCGGCGTGGGCAGTCCGCGTACGCGCCGAGTCTGCTCGGTGTGCAGACGAACAGGCGCTCCGGCATGCCCTCGAAGCCAAGCTGCTCGGCACCGCCGGCGCGCTGTCGGGGAGCCCGGCCACCGGCCGCCGGCCGTCCCGCTGAGGAGGATCGTCGCACGCCTGCGATCCTGCCACCCACCCCCGACATCGTCGGTGGGCCGGTCAGGTCATGTTCAGGTACTGGGTCACGAAGGCGAACACCGCGTCGGCGATGAGCTGCACGGCGATCGCGGCCAACAGCAGGCCGGCGATCCGGGTCAGCACCTCGATCCCACCGGGGCGCAGGATCTTCACGATGCCGCCGGAGAAGCGGAGAACGATCCAGACCGCGAGCATCACGGCGAGGATCGCCACGGCGATGGCGGTGTAGTCGCCCAGCCCGTCGGCCTGCTGGACGAAGAGCATGGTCGCCACGATGGCGCCCGGGCCGGCCAGCAGCGGCGTGCCGAGCGGCACCAGCGCGATGTTCGAGGTGGCGTCCGAGCTGGGGCCGTCGGTCTTGCCGGTGAGCAACTCCAGGGCGACGAGCACGAGCAGCAGCCCACCGGCCGCCTGCAACGCCGGCAGGTCCACGTGCAGGTAGTCCAGCAGGGTCTGCCCCGCCACCGCGAAGACCACGATCACGCCCAACGCCAGCGTGACCGCCTGCCAGGCCGCCCGATTGCGGTCGCGGGCGGGCAGCGGGCCGGTCAACGCCAGAAAGATCGGCATCATGCCCGGCGGGTCGGTGATCACCAGTAGGGTCACGAAGACCTCGCCGAACAGCTTCAGATCCACGTGATCAACCTAGCCGTGCCGCCATCCGGCGAAACCGGGATCAGCCGGAAGCGACCTCGGTCACCCCTTCGGCGACGATCCGCTCGTACGCCTCGACGCTTGTGCTGAATTCGCCGAGCTGGACGGTCTTGTGGGTGCCGTGGAAATCCGAGGAGCCGGTGACGAACAGGCCGCACTCGGCGGCGAGCCCCCGTACGTGCTCCCGCTCAGCCGGGCTGTGGTCCTCGTGGTCGGCCTCAAGCCCGGCCAGCCCGGCGGCGGCCAGTTCGGCGATCAGCTCGTCGGGCACCACCCGGCCGCGCCGGGTGGCCCGGGGATGGGCGAAGACCGGCACGCCGCCGGCCGCCCGGACCAGTTGGATCGCCCGGAACACGTCGATGTCGTCCTTGGGCAGCCGGTACCGCTCGCCCAGCCAGTCCGGGCCGAACGCCTCCCGGGTGCTGCCGACCAGACCGGCCCGGATCAGCGCCTGCGCGATGTGCGGGCGGCCCACGGTGCCGCCGCCGGCACCGGCCAGGATGTCCGGCCAGCTCACGTCGATGCCGTCGGCGCGCAGCAGCGCGACCATCCGTTCGCCGCGTTCTTCCCGGGCGGCCCGCACCCGGGCCAGCTCGGCAACCAGATCCTGATGGTCCGGGTCGAACAGGTACGCCAGCAGGTGCAGCGGCACCGCCGGCTGCGTGCCGGACCAGCGACAGGACAACTCCGCGCCCCGGATCAGGCGTAGCCCCGGCGGCAGCGCGTCCACGGCCGGCCGCCAGCCGGCGGTGGTGTCGTGGTCGGTGATCGCGAGCACGTCCAGCCCGGCCATGGAGGCAGCGCGAACCAGCTCGGTGGGGCTCAGCGTGCCGTCGCTGGCCGTCGAGTGGGTGTGCAGGTCGATCCGCGGGGCGGAGCCGGTACGCGAGGTCACCGTCCGACGCTACCGAGCGACATCCGAGCCCGGCTCACGGAGGTCGCCTTGATCGCGTGGATCAGAAGTTGGTCACCAGCACTGGCCGGTCGCCGGCTGGCACGCCGGGCACCGGAGCGGGGCTGGCGGGCTTACCTGCTCGCACCCGGCCAACGTCGACCCGGACCAGGTCGCCGGTGCCGTCGAGGTAGGAGGCGCGGGACCCGTCGCTCCAGACGATCGAGCCAGTCATCGGCGGTCCGGCCGCAACGGCGGTCGTGCTCGGCCCGAGCCGCCACAGGTCGACCAGCAGGGCCGCGCTGGCCTTGCCCACCCGCCCGTTCACCAGCAGCCACCGGCCGTCGGTCGAGACCCCACCGACGCCGTCCTGGCTGAGGTCCGGGCCGCAGCCGGTCTGTGTCGGATGCAGGTGGGTCGGGTCGAGCACGGCCAGGCAGGTCTTGCCCGGGCGGGTCGTGGCGATCTGGCCGACGAGCCGGCCGTCGGGCAGCGTCCCGTAGACGTTGAGGCTCTGCTGGTCGACTGCCACGGGCAACTGCCCGGCAGCGGGCCGCCAGAGCGTGTGACCTGCGTTGGTCGGGTCGAGTCGGACCAGGACGCTGTCGCCGACGAACCGGACGGGTTCGGCGTCTGCGGGCGCCGGGGTGCGTGCCGCCCCGATGAGCTGGGTGCCGACCACCCCCGCGACCAGCAGATCGGGGCCGTCACGCCAGGCGACCTGGCGACTGTCCGGCGCCAGGACGATCGGGCCCGCCCCGGCCAGCAGCACCTGCACCAGGCCGTCGTCCTGCACCACCCAGAGGGAGCGACCGGCGTTGGTAGGTGTGCTGACCACCAACCAGCCGCCGCCGCCGGGCAGGAGCTGGGCGCGTTCGGCCGGCCCGACGTCGGGCAGCACCAGCCGCCGTCCGTCGGCGTTGACCAGCGTCTCGCTCGCGAGCTGGGCCGCGGACGCTCCGGGCGAGGGGTCGAGGCCGGGGACGCTGGCCGTCCGGATCGGCCCGATGGACGGGTCCGGGTCGCCGATCACCACGATGGGTGTCCCGTCCCGCCCGGTCTCGGCACCGAGCTGGGCCATGCCGGCGCTGAGCAACACAGTGGCGACCGCCGCCAGGGCGAGGCCGGCAGTGGTGCGTCGACGCCGGATCCGGCTCGCTCGGCGGATGGCCTGGCCCGCCGGGTCGGCGCCCAGTGGACGGGCAAGGGCGACCTGGCGCGAGAGGGTCTCCCGCACCGCACCTTCGAGCTCGTCAGGCCGCACCTGATATGAACGCTGAGGGCCGTCCGTCAGGTTGTCGGGCTGCCCTGGGAATCCGCTCACTGTTGCTCCCCGGCGCCCGTGCCGACGGGCACGGCCGCCGGGGCGGTGGGCAGCACGACCTGCGGGCCGATCGGCCGCGGCGCGGCGGGACGGGGTGTGGAAGGGCGCGGCACGGGCCGGCCAGCCGCCTGCCGGGTTCTGACTGTCGCCGCAACACCGGTGGTCGGGACCTGTCCGGCCGGGGCACCCGAGCCGCCAGGTCGGGCGGCGCCGGCTGCGACCGACCGACCGGCGGCGCCGGCTGCGGCGGGTTGACCGGCGGCGCCTGCTGCGGCGGCCAGGTCCGGTGCGTCGGCGCCCATCCGCCGACGCAACGTGGCCAGCGCTCGGGACGCCTGGCTCTTCACCGTGCCTGGTGAAATGTCCAGCATCGCGGCGGTCTGCGCCTCGGACATGTCCTCGTAGTAGCGCAGCACCAACACCGCCCGCTGCCGGTGGGGCAACTCCCTGAGGTGTCGCCAGAGCAGGTCACGGTCAAGTTGCTGCTCGATCTCATCGACACCGGCCCGCTCAGGCAGCACCTCGGTGGGGCGTTCACCGTGCCAGCGTCGCCGCCACCAACTCGTCGACGTGTTGACCATCACACGGCGGGCGTACGGCTCGACGGCCTCGATTCCGCCGAGCCGCTTCCACGCGAGGTAGGTCTTGGTCAACGCCGTCTGGAGCAGATCCTCGGCCGTGGCCCAGTCCCCGGTGAGCAGATAAGCGGTGCGTAGGAGCGCGGCGGAGCGGGCCGCGACGAACTCGCGGAACTGCTCCTCGAGCGTGTCCCTGCTCGCCACCGCCCACCTCCACGCCCCAGTCGTCCTGGCAGAGTGCCACGTCAGAGGCGTTCCGGTCCATGACGAAAGGTGCGCACTTGCTCCGATGTTCGGTCGAAAACCTTCACGCCCCGTCGTCGGCCTTGGCCTCGTCGGCCTCCTTGCCGAGCCGTGCCTCGACGGCCTGCGGCTCGTACATCTCCTCGACCACACGCAGGTAGAGCTCGTTCGGGTTGGGCAGATTCTTGATCTCGCGGAGTGCCTGCTCCTGGCCGGCGGACTCCAGCACGAACGTGCCGTAGTTGAGCGCTCGACCGGTCGGCGTCTGCTCGTACTTCATGTCGGTGACCCGGACCAGCGGCATCATCGCCACCTTGCGGGTGACGATGCCGTTGACCACCATGACCCGCTTGTTGGTCAGGATGAAACGGTCATACCACCAGTCGGCGACCTTCCATGCCACCCAACCCATCACCGCGAACCAGAGCAGCACGGCGATGGTGGTCAACGCGCCCACGGCCTGTCCGGCGAGGAAGCCGGCGAGGTAACCGAGCACGAAGGTCGCCGCGACGCCGATGAGAAGCGGGTTGGTGAGGTGGATCCAGTGCCGCTTCCACTCACCCCGGTAGCGCTCGGTGGGGAAGAGATAACGAGCGACCAGCGAGCTGGGCTCGTCCTCCAGTGGCAGCACCCGCCGAGGAGCCGAGCCGGTCGCGTCAGCACGCAACCCGGCCAGCTCGTCCTCGGAGATCTGCGGCTGCTGGTAGGCGGCGTCCGGATCACGGATCCAGGCCCGACCCGAACGGCCCTGGCCGGCATAGCCGGGCCCGTCGCCGTAGCCGACGTCGTCCGAAAGGGACGGACCATCGGAAAGGCCGGGCCCGGCCCCGTAGTCGGGGCCGTCATCAGGCCCGATCCGCGGGATCGGCTCGGTGTCACGCTCGCGACGCTCCCGGTCGGGGTCGTCCGGGTCGAAGGGTGGACCGGAGGGGCTGCCCATCGGCGGTTAAGCGACGAGGCTGGTGAAGAAGTCGCCGAACCCCTGGGCGATATCCATGATCCCGCCGCCGAGCGACTTGAACACATCTGCCGCAGAGTTTGGCCGGTAGGCGACGAAGAAGATCAAGAATGCGATTCCGGCCCAGGTGAGGACCTTCTTGACCATGGCGGGCCATCCTCTCGCGCGGCGCCGGGTCCCATTACCGCAGCGGCACCCAGAGTATCAGTGTGGTGTCGTACAGTGAATATCTGCGTCCGTTCTCCGTCAATCCCTGGAAGGTGGTCAAACCCTCCCGGGTAGATATGGGGACGGTGCGCCGTACACGAGCTCGGGCGGAGTCCACTCGGTAAGGTCGTGTAACACGACGTCTTCCGCGAGCAGGTGACCCGCACTCGCCGGCCAGGCTATCGCATGGAGCCACATTCCCCGAGCTTCGCCAGCGTACGCGCTTCGATCCGTCGGAGAATTCACCAACCACAATGGAGTGGGGTGGCCGGCGACCCGGATCCTGGCCTGTCCGACGTGGTCGGGGTGGCCCGGCCCCGGGTCGGTCAGCGCGTCGGCCAACTCCGGTCCCGGATCCGGGCCGGCCAGTCCGGCGAGCCGGGTGCCCAGCCCGACGCCCGGCTCCTCGGCCACGAAGACCAGATCGGCCGGACCACCACCCAGAGGCGCCGGGCCCGCGCAGGCCACCGCGGTCGCCCGCACACCGGTCCGCTCGTCCCCGGCGTACGCCACGCCGGTGAGGGTCCAGCCGGGCGGCAGCGGCCACGGGCACCACAACGGGGTCACCGGCGGATCCCCGGTCGCGATGATCTGCTCCACCACGCTCGCCACGATTTCCGCTCCGATGTGCTCCGGTACGTGCAGGGGCGGCACCGGGCCACAGCTCAGACACCTCGAGTCGGTGTGCATCAGATCCGGCGCCCGTACCGGGCCCCCGCATCTCGGACAACTCACCGCGACACTCACATCCCCACCGTCACCCCCATCCGCCGGTACGTCAAGCCGGAACGTCCGATTCGACCCCTGGGCGTAGCTCAGTCCGGCGGGGTGCCGGCGTGGGTACGGATCCAGGCGTGCATCGCGATACCGCTGGCCACGCCCGCGTTGATCGACCTCGTCGAGCCGTACTGTGCGATGGAGTAGAGCTGGTCGCACGCGGCGCGGGCCGGCGCGGAGAGTCCGGGCCCCTCCTGGCCGAACAGCAGCACGCAGTCCCGGGGCAGGGCGCCGGTCTCCAGCGGCCGCGACCCGGGCAGGTTGTCGATGCCGAACACCGGCAGCCGGTGCTCCGCCGCCCAGGCGACGAACTCCTCGATCGTCTCGTGGTGCCGCACGTGCTGGTAGCGATCGGTCACCATGGCGCCGCGCCGGTTCCACCTGCGCCGTCCGACGATGTGCACCTCGGCGGCGTTGAACGCGTTGGCGTTGCGGACCACCGTGCCGATGTTGAAGTCGTGCTGCCAGTTCTCGATCGCGACGTGGAAGCCGTGCCGGTGCCGATCCAGGTCGGCGACGATCGCCTCGTGCCGCCAGTAGCGGTAGCGGTCGACGACGTTGCGCCGGTCCCCCTCCGCCAGCAACTGCGGGTCGTAACGAGGGTCGTCCGGTGGGTCGCCCGGCCAGGGGCCCACACCCACCTCAAGCTGGTCGTCGGTCACGGTCATCAGAGGGTACGGACCGTGCCCGCGCTCGTCGCCGCGGCCTGCCGGGTCAACCCAGCCCGAGCGCGGCACCGAGCCGGTCCAGGAAGCGCCGGTCCGCCGGGGTGGCCGGTTGGTCCACCCCGCGTCCGCCGGGGCCGGGCACCGCGCGACAGACCCGGGCCGCGACCGACTGCACCCACTGGCGGTACGCGGCCGAGTCCGCGGGGTCGGCGCGTCGCCCCAGGACCCGGCTCGCCGCCCGGCAGGCGGCCAGCAGGTCCACCAGATCGGTGAGCCGCTCGACGGGCTGCGGGGTGCCGTCGTGGCGGGCGTAGATCGCGGTGACCACCGCGCGGACCAGATCGCTGTCGAAGGCTCGGCCCGCGGCCACGGCATCCAGGCCGGCCAGGCCGGCCATGACACCCCGTTGCGGGCGGCCAGGGCCCGGAGCTGCGGCGGCCACGAGGACCCGACCGGGCAGGCTGATGAGCAGGTCCCACTCGGCGGCGGAGTAGACAGCGGTGGTCAAGGGTGCGGCTCGGCGGCCGGCAGAGGGTGGCTCTCCGGCGACGGAGTGGCTCATCGGAACCTCCGGCGCCAGCATATGCGCCGAAAACGGAAACAGGGCCCCTTCCCAGCAGAACCCGCTGCGGGATGAGGCCCTGAGTCCGGCAGCGGTCGACCCGCCGCCGTGCTCAGTGCGGCGCGGGGCGGCGTGGCTCGGGAAAGCTGGGCCGCTCGGGATCCACCCCGTCCGGGACGGCGCTGGCCGCGTACTCCCGCTTGGGGACCATGACCTTGCGCCGGAAGACGCAGACCATCGTGCCGTCCTGGTTGTAGCCGCGGGTCTCCACCGACACCACGCCCCGGTCGGGCTTGGAACCGGACTCACGCTTGTCCAGCACTGTGGTCTCGCCGTAGATGGTGTCGCCGTGGAAGGTTGGCGCGACGTGCCGCAGCGACTCGACCTCCAGGTTGGCGATCGCCTTCCCACTCACATCGGGCACCGACATGCCGAGCAGCAGTGAGTAGATGTAGTTGCCGACCACGACGTTGCGCTTGAACTGGCTGGCCGTCGCGGCGTAGTGCGCGTCCATGTGCAGCGGGTGGTGGTTCATGGTGAGCAGGCAGAAGAGGTGGTCGTCGTACTCGGTGACGGTCTTGCCCGGCCAGTGCCGGTAGACCGCGCCGACCTCGAACTCCTCGTAGTAGCGGCCGAACTGCATCCTGGTCCCCTTCGACGGAGGGCGATGGAGTTCGGCACAGCATGCCTTACCGCTGGTTAAGGAAACCGACGGGGATCGACGACGGCGGAAATGTCACACCGGTCACTCGTACGGGGGGAGACGCAATGAGCGGCGGGGCCCTCCCCGGCACCCGCCGCCCACGCTCTGATGCCGAGAATTCTGCCCTACGGCAGCGTAGGTTCGACAGAGATCGAGGTCACATTTATCATTTTGTAACATTACTCTCCGTGACGGAACCAAGGTTGATCAGCGATCTCTGCAGGCCGGATACCTCCTTGTCAAGGCCCAAGTTACCGATTCGTAGCGCTCGATCGCGTGGATCTCCCTGGAAACGCTCCCATCACCGCAGGTCACGCAAGTGCGGCGTGCATTTGCGTTCCGCAGGTCGGTATGAACAGACGTGGATCGATGACCCTCGACACCACCGCGCAGCCCCGAGCACGTTTCGTGCCGCACCGCCCGGGAATTCGATACGGTCAGCCCTGGTTCTACGGGACGTAGATAAACCGCGGTGATCGGAGAGTGCAATGGCAACCGTTGAGCTGACCTCGACGAACTTCGACGAGGTGACCGGCAACGACGGCATCGTCCTGGTCGACTTCTGGGCCGACTGGTGTGGTCCGTGCAAGCGGTTCGCCCCGGTCTACGAGCGCTCCTCGGAGAAGCACCAGAACATCGTCTTCGGCAAGGTCGACACCGAGGCTCAGCAGGAGCTGGGCGCCAAGTTCGACATTCGGTCGATCCCGACGATCATGGCGATCCGCGACGGCGTCATCGTCTTCGCCCAGCCGGGCGCCCTTCCCGAGTCCGCGCTGGAGAACCTGATCGAGCAGGTCGAGGCGCTGGACATGGACGACGTCCGCAAGCAGCTGGCCGAGCACAACCACTGAGCCGTCTCCACGACGGCACTCGAAGGCCGGGCCCGTATCGGGCCCGGCCTTCGTCGTCCCCCGGGAACGCTCGCATGATCACCTGCCCGGGCAGCCGGAACTGACCGTCGGAGGGACCCGACGCAGTCGGTACATCCCGTATCGTCACGACCTGATGGAGAACCTGACCACCCTCGGGCGCGCGACCCGGCTGGGCGCGACCGCAGTCGGTCTCGTCCTGCTTGTGGGCGGCACCTTCTGGGGCAGCGACGACGACTTCCCGTTCGGCCCGTTCCGGATGTACGCCACCTCCAATCCGCCGGACGCACCCGCCCCCGACACCCGCGTCGAGGGAGTGAACAGCTCCGGGGCCGTGATCGACCTCGGCCAGGACGCGACCGGCATCCGCCGCGCCGAGATCGAGGGTCAGCAGGCCCGCTACGCCGCCGACCCGACGCTGCTCACCGAGGTCGCCGACGCGTACGCCGAACGCCACCCCGATGCCGCCGCGCTGGTCGAGGTCCGCATCGTCATCCGCTGGCACGGCATCCGCGCCGGCCGACCCACCGGCCAACACACCGATCAGACGGTCGTCCGCTGGCAGGCGCCCCGATGAGCCGTTGGCTGACCGAGGCCGTGCCCCGGGGCCGGGTGGCCGCGTTCCGGACCCTGATCTACCTCTTCGTCGCCGCGGACCTGGTGATCTTCACCCCCTGGGTACGCACCCGGGTCAGCGTGCCCGGCGACATGTACCAACCGCTGCTGATCGGTCGCCTGCTCCCACTACCGACGCCGACCTCGGCGCTGGTGGCGGTGCTCTTCTGGTCGCTGCTGGTGCTCGCCCTCCTCGCCGCGACCGGACGGGCACCCCGACTGCTCGGCTGGACGGTCTGCGCGCTGTACCTGGAGTGGATGATCATCGCGATGAGCTACGGAAAGGTCGACCACGACCGGTTCGGGCTGCTCGTCGCACTGGCCGTCCTGCCCACCGCCGGTCGAGCCCGCCACGGCGACACGACCCGCACCGAAGCGGGCGGCTGGGCCCTGCGCGTCACCCAGATCGCGGTGGTCTGCACGTACTTCCTGGCCGCCTGGGCCAAGCTGCGGTTCGGTGGCCTGGACTGGCTGACCGGCTCGGTCCTGGCCCGCGCGATCATCCGGCGCGGCACCGACCTGGCGGACGTGATCGCCCACGTGCCGTACCTGCTGATCGTCGCCCAGTTCGGCATCGTGGCCTTCGAGCTGCTCAGCCCCGTGGTCTTCCTGCTGCCCGCCCGCTGGCGGCTCGCCATGGTCGGCTTCTTCTACTCGTTCCACGCGATCACCATCGCGACCATCACGATCTCGTTCGCGCCGCACCTGGCCGCGATGACCAGCTTCCTGCCGCTGGAGCGGGTCCGCCCGCTGGTGTGGGCCCGCCGGCTCGTCGGCCGCCGGGCACCCGATGCGTCGGACAGCACGAGCCAGGAGCCGGCGGATGCCGGTGCGGCGGAGCCGGTCGGGGCTGGTGCGGCACCGGAGCCGGTCAGTGCCGGTGCGGCGGCGGAGCCGCTCGGCGATCAGGCCCCGGCGCTCGGGCGACCGGCCGGACCGTAGAGCCGTTCCCGGGCCTCCTGCGGCAGAGCGCAGGCCGCCGTGCCGCCCGGCAGTCGGTGCCGATTGCGCGCCACCCAGCGGTACACGGGCCAGGCCGCGGCGCGTACCGGCGCAAACCGCAGGCCGCCACCGGCGACGCGCCAGATCGGACCGCTCGCGGCGAGCAGCTTCGCGATGGCGTCCGGACCCGCCGCGCGTGAGCCGTCCGCGCCGACCCACTGCACGGCCTCCTCGCACTCGGCGGCCGTGAGGCCGAGCGCGTCCAGATCGGTGAACTGCCAGGGCACCACCCGCGCGGCGGTGGGGATGCGGCTCTCGATGAACTCGGCGCAGCGCGTGCAGAACGCGCAGTCCCCGTCGTAGACGAAGGTCGACGTCTCCATGCTGTCCATCCTCCACTCTCCGACCACCCGAACGACCACCGGTGTACGGCGGGTCACTTGCACACGACTCGTACGCGTGTTCGAATAGTGCCCATGCGCTGGGACAACCTCACCGCTCCCCCGGTTGAGGGAGACCCCGAGCGGGCAGCGCCAGCGACGCCACCCCTGCCGCTGGCGCTGCCCGGCGCCGTCGCCCGCACGTTCGACACCCCCGAGTTCGCCGGGATGACCTTCTACGAGGTCCAGGCCAAGTCCATCCTCAACCGGGTGCCCGGGCAGTCCCGCGTCCCCTTCGAATGGACCATCAACCCGTACCGGGGCTGTTCCCATGCTTGTGTTTACTGCCTGGGCGGTGACACCCCGATTTTGATGGCGGACGGCCGCACGAAGCCGATCAGCGAGCTGGAGCCCGGCGACCGCATCTATGGGACCGAGCGACGCGGCGCATACCGCCGATACGTCGTCACCACAGTGCTGGACAAATGGTCCACCGTGAAGCCTGCGTACCG
This sequence comes from Micromonospora luteifusca, assembly GCF_016907275.1. NCBI lineage: Bacteria > Bacillati > Actinomycetota > Actinomycetes > Micromonosporales > Micromonosporaceae > Micromonospora > Micromonospora luteifusca. Next base: position 3,899,211 of record NZ_JAFBBP010000001.1, on the reverse strand, counting down.
AGTCACCTTGACGGACGGCACCACGCTCATCGCCAGCGGTGACCACCGGTTCCTCTCGGATCGTGGCTGGAAGTACGTCACCGGGACGATGCAGGGCGCCGGTCAGCGCCCTTACCTGACCACCAACAATCGCCTGATCGGCACGGGCCGTTTCGCACCCGGGCCGAAGGAGTCACCCGACTACCGTCGGGGCTACCTCTGCGGCATGGTCCGGGGGGACGCACATCTCGGCACCTTCTCGTACTCCTACGGGGTTGTGCATCGGTTCCGTCTGGCGCTGGTCGATGACGAGGCGTTGAGCAGGAGTGAGCGTTACCTTGCCCAGGAGGGCATCGAAACGAAGCGTTTCTCGTTCACTCCGGCCAGCGCCACGCGCCAAGCCCTGTCGGCCATCCGCACCTCCAAACAGCGGGACATCGAGAGGATCACCGAGCTGGTCCAATGGCCGGTCAGTCCCAGCGACGAATGGCGGCTCGGCTTCCTGGCAGGCATCTTCGACGCCGAGGGCAGTTGCAGCAGGGGCATCCTGCGCATCAGCAACAGCGACGACGCGATCCTCGACCAGACGACGGAGGCGCTGCGCCGGTTCGGGTTCACCTGCGTGCTCGAAGACCGCGGCCGACCCAACCGTGTGCGGGAGATCAGATTGACCGGGGGTCTTCCCGCCCGGCTTCGGTTCTTCCACCTGACCGACCCGGCCATCACCAGGAAGCGCTCGATCGAGGGCGCCGCACTGAAGTGCAAGGCGGACCTCAGGGTTGTCGACATTCAGGCGCTCGGGCTGGAGCTGCCGCTCTGGGACATCACCACTGGCACCGGGGACTTCATCGCCGACGGGGTGGTGAGCCACAACTGCTTCGCCCGCAACACTCACACGTACCTCGATCTCGATGCCGGTGCGGACTTCGACCGGAAGGTGATCGTCAAGGTCAACGCCGGTGAGCTGGTCCGGCGCGAGTTGGCCGCGCCGAAGTGGCGGGGCGCGCACGTGGCGATGGGCACCAACGTCGACTGCTACCAGCGGGCCGAGGGGCGCTACCGGCTGATGCCACAGATCATCGCGGCCCTGCAGGACTTCGCCAACCCGTTCTCGATCCTCACCAAGGGCACGCTGATCCTTCGCGACCTGCCCCTGCTGCGTCAGGCCGCCGAGGTCACCACAGTGGGCATCTCCTTCTCGGTGGGGTTCGTCGACGAACAGCTCTGGCGTTCCGTCGAGCCGGGCACGCCGCATCCACGCCGCCGGCTGGACGCGGTCCGGGCGCTCACCGACGCCGGCCTCTCCGTCGGGGTGCTGATGGCCCCGATCCTGCCTGGCCTCAGCGACAGCGACGAGTCGATCGACGCCACCGTGTCGGCGATCGCCGCAGCCGGTGCCACCAGCGTGACCGCCCTGCCCCTGCATCTACGCCCCGGCGCCCGGGAGTGGTACGCGCACTGGCTGGCCCGGGAGCACCCGCACCTCGTGCCCCGCTATCGCGAGCTCTACCGGGCCGGTGCGTACGCCCCGCAGGCGTACCAGCGGGAGTTGACCGCCCGGGTGCGGATCGCGGCACGCCGGCACGGGCTGCACCGCGGCGAACGGGGCGACAACCGCAACCTGCCCGAGCCGCCGCCACCATCGGCAGCCGAGCAGCTGACCCTGCTCTAGCCCATACCGGGAAGGGAGCCCGATCTGCCTGAGCGTTGATCGGTCTCACCTCCTGACGGGAACCTGGGCGGCGGCGGCAGACAAGAACGAGGCATGAAGACACCGTCAAACCAGGGGACCTTCGGGACATGACTGTGACCGAGCGCTCCGACGCGATCTTGATTACCGGCGCCCCTGAACTGTTCGGGGAGCTGTTCGAGCGGTACGGCGGTTGGCTGTACGACTTCAGCGCCCGCCGGGTCGGACGGCAACTCGCCGAGGATCTGGTCGCCGAGACCTTCCTGGTCGCGTTCTCGCTACGTGACCGGTACGACACATCGGTGATCAACGCACGCCCATGGCTGTTCGGCATCCTGACCAATCTGCTGCGGAAACATCACCGTGCCGAGGTGCGGTGGCTGCGGGCATTGGAGAAGTCAGGTACGGACCCGCTCGGTGGTTCCGGTCAGCACAACTTCGCTGATCGGGCCAACGAACGGCTCGATGCCAAGGCCGCCACGCAGGCACTGGCCGGTGTGCTCGCCGCGATGCCGCACGACCAGCGCAATCTGCTCCTGCTGCATGTCTGGGCCGGCCTGGACTATCCGGAGCTGGCCTCCGCGCTCGGCCTGGCACCGGGAACCGTCCGGTCCCGCCTCCATCGAGCCAAGGCACGCCTACGGGGTGCGTTGCCCGCCCACTACGCACCGTCCACCCCTTCGAATGAAGGAAGCGCATGAACAACAATTCCGAACCCGACAACGCAGGCATCGAGCTGCTGGTTGCCTTCCGCGAGGACCTGACCGGCGCTCCGACGGACGCGACCGAGCGGATCCGGCACGCGCTCCGCAACGGGTCCATGTACCGGCGCCCCGCCACGAAGCGCTGGTTTCTGCGCCGTCCGGCGATCGCGACCGCGACCGCCTTCGCTCTGGCCGGTCTCGGCGCCGGTGGTGTCGCGCTGAGCACGGTTGACTACGGCACCGGGCAACCGTTCGGGGCCTCCACCAGCGCGACCGACAAGTCTCGCCCGTTGCAGATGCGCGACGTCGCCTACGTCAGCGCGCAGACCCGGGCCGCACTGGACGACGCGGACAAGTACGTCGTGAAGGTGCACGACGCCTACAAGGGCGGCTCGTACGACACCTGGACGGACAAGCAGACCGGGCGTTACCGGGTCGACATGTATCAGGCCGACGGCAGCCCGAACTCCTCGCTGATGACGACCCTCGCCGACGGAAAACTGAGCGGTATCCAGGTCAACCACCTCGAGCGAACGTACTTCGAAGACACCGGTTCGCCGGAGGACGCGACAGGCGTGGTCATCGTTCCGAACGACCCGGCGAGCATCAGGGCCTGGCTCGACAAGGGAGACCTGGAGATCGTGGGCCACGAACAGGTGAGCGGACACGACACGGTGCACCTGCGGTTGAAGGCGGCAACGGCCACCTACACCGTGGAACTCTGGGTGGACGCAGCCTCGTTCCTGCCCTACAAGGCTGTCGCCGACAAGAGCGGGCAGGTGACCGACAACGCAGAGGTCAGCACCTTCGAGTGGCTGCCCCGCACGGACGAGAACCTGAGCCACTTCGACCTCACGCCGCCCGCCGGCTACACGAAGAGCGGCGCTGGCAAAACCACCAAGGGCGACGTGAAGGCCACCGCACCAGCTCACCCCTAGCCATCCCCGCGCGACAACGGGGCCCGACTGGTCGTGTGAGCGTCCAGTCGGGCCTCAGCCACACAGAGCATCTGACGCGAGGTCGGAGCTACAGTCGGCTGGTGCGTACCGCTCAGCAGATCCTCGCCGACTCCGCCGTGATCGCCGTCGTGGGTGCGTCCCGCGACCCGATGAAGGCCGCGCACGGCGTGCCGTTGCAGATGCAGCAGTACGGCTGGCGCATCATCCCGGTCAACCCGACCGTCGACGAACTGTTCGGGGAGCGGGCGTACAAGTCGTTGGCCGACATCCCGCACCCGGTCGACCTGGTGGACGTGTTCCGGCCGGCGGCCGACGCCGTGCAGGTGGTCCGGGACGCGGCAGCGATCGGGGCTCCGGCGGTCTGGCTGCAACTGGGCATCGTCTCGGCCGAGGCGCGGCGGATCGCCGAGGAGGCCGGCATGGACTACGTGGAAGACCATTGCCTGATCGTCGAACGCGCCGCAGCAAACCTGACCCGCCTCCGCTGACGCCCCCGCGCGCGCGACCTTGCACTTCCGGTCGTCTTTACGCCCCTTGTGTCAGGTATGCCGGGGCAGTAAGTGCAAGATCGCGGGGAGTCAGGGTCAGAGCTTGTATTCCTTGAGCAGGCCGCGGGAAATGATCGTCTTCTGGATCTCCGAGGTGCCCTCGCCGATGAGCAGGAACGGGGCCTCCCGCATCAGCCGCTCGATCTCGTACTCCTTGGAGTAGCCGTAGCCGCCGTGGATGCGGAACGCCTCCTGGACGACCTCGGCGCAGTATTCCGAGGCGAGCAGCTTGGCCATTCCGGCCTCGACGTCGTTGCGCTGGCCCGCGTCCTTGAGGCGTGCGGCGTTGACCATGAGGGCGTGCGCGGCCTCGATCTTCGTGCCCATCTCGGCGAGCTTGAAGGCGATCGCCTGATGCTTGGCGAGCGGCTGGCCGAACGTCTTGCGCTGCTGGGCGTAGCTGACCGCCAACTCGAAGGCGCGGATGGAGATGCCGCAGGCGCGGGCGGCCACGTTGACCCGACCCACCTCGATGCCGTCCATCATCTGGTAGAAACCCTGGCCCAGCTTGTCGGCACCACCGAGGATCGCCGAGTCGGGCACGGTGACGCCGTCGAGCACCATCTCGGTGGTCTCGACGCCCTTGTAGCCCATTTTTTCGATCTTGCCGGGGATGGTGAGGCCGGGGGCGGTCTCGCCGAAGCCCGGCTCCTTCTCCAGCAGGAAGGTGCTCATGTTGCCGTACACCGAGTCGGCACCGGTGTCGGTCTTGACCAGGGTGGCCACCACCGAGGAGTACGCCCCGTTGGTCAGCCACATCTTCTGCCCGTTGAGCACGTAGCGGTCGCCGTCGCGGACGGCCCGGGACTTGATCGCCGCGACGTCCGAGCCGGTCTCGGGCTCGGACATGGAGAACGCGCCCCGCACCTCGCCGGTGGCCATCTTCGGTAGCAGGCGGGTCTTCTGCTCGGCGGAGCCGTGCTGGGAGATCAGGTACGCCACGATGAAGTGCGTGTTGACGATGCCGGAGATCGACATCCAACCTCGGGACAGCTGCTCCACCACCAGCGCGTAGGTGAGCAGCGACTCGCCGAGCCCGCCGTGCTCCTCGTCGATGGTGAGGCCGAACAGCCCCATCTCGCGCATGCCGTCGAGGATGTCGGTGGGGTACTCGTCGGCGTGCTCCAGCCGCTGGGCGTGCGGAATGATTTCCTTGTCGGCGAACTCCCGAACGGTCTCCAGGATCGACCGTTGCACATCGGTCAGGCCGGGCGTCTGGGCGAGTCGGGCCATCTCAGCCTCCGGGGATCCGCGCACTACTCATGGGTAACTGAACGCTGGGTCAGTATCGGTCTCCGGGGCCGACGAGGCCAAGGTGACCAGTCCACACAACCGCTGTGAAAAGGTTCACCGCTGCGGGTAGCGTCCGGCAAGAGGGACTTTTCCGGCACCGGCAGGAGGAGGACAGCTGTGAGCTACCCACCGCCGTCGGGACCGCCATCGGACGAGCAACCACCGTCACCCTACGAGCCGCCCAGGGACCAGTCGCCGTACGGGCCACCGGCGGGCGAACCATCGCCATACGGGCAGCAGGGGCCGCAGCAGCCGGCCCACTGGAGTCAGCAGCCGGCGTACCCCCCGCAGGGCCCCTACGGTCAGTACGGGCCATCGCCGTCCGGGCCGGGTCGGGGCACCAACGTGCTGGCGATCCTGTCGCTGGTGTTCGCCTTCGTGTTTCCGCCAGCCGGCGCCGTCCTCGGCCACGTGGCCAAACGGCAGATCCGCACCAGCGGCGAGGACGGCGAACAGCTCGCGACCTGGGGGCTGATCCTCGGCTACGTCTTCACCGGGCTCACCGTGCTGGCCTGCTGCGGCTGGCTGGCCCTCCTCGCGATCGGCAACACCGGCGACAGCGGGGGCTACTGACCAGCGCACCGGGATCGTCCGACGTGGACGGTCAGGTCAGCGGAACCTTGCCTCACGGACACTGTTGCCGCCGTCCACCACCAGCATCTGACCGGTGATGTAGGAGGCGGCCGGCGAGCAGAGGAAGCTGATCGCTGCGGCGACCTCGTCCGGTGTGCCCGGTCGGCCCACCGGGGTGCCCAGCCCCTGCTTGATCTCGGCCATCGTGGACGCGGCGGTGTAGATGGTGCCGGGTGCCACCGCGTTGACGGTCACGCCATCGGCGATCATCTCCATCGCGAGCGCCCGGGTCAGCCCGACGACCCCGGCCTTCGCCGCGGCGTACGCGGCCTCGGTGGGCAGGGCGTTGACCGGGCCGGCCGTGGCCGCCAGATTGACGATGCGACCCCAACCCCGCTCGGCCATCCCACCGATGAACGCCCGACTGCACAGGAAAGCGGTGGACAGGTTGCGGTCGATCTCGCCGCGCCACTCGTCGTAGGTCAGCTGCGCGACCGGCCGCAGCACCCCCTGGCTGGCCCGGCTGGCCAGGCCAGCGTTGTTGACCAGCACCTCGACGTCGCCCAACTGCTCGGCGACCGCGTCAGCCAGCGCGCCGACCTCGGACTCGTCGGTCAGGTCCGCGACGAAGCCGGTCACCCCCAGCTCGCCGGCCCGCTCGTGGATGCGCCGGGTGGTGGAGACGATGGCGACCCGAGCGCCCAGGTCGGCGAGCCGCCGTGCGGTGGCGTACCCGATGCCGTCCGGGCTGCCCGCCCCGGTCACCAGGGCGACCCGCCCGTCGAGCCGCATGGTCACCGGGTCGGCCAGCGCGACCGGCTCGTCGGGGCCGGAACCGCCCGCCGGCGTGGCCGCCCGGGCACGCCGGGACCCGCCCGGACGACTGACGTCCCGTCTGGGTCGGCTGCCGGAGCGGTCCGCGGCGCGCGCGTCGAATGCCATGCCAGGATCCTGCCCGTTACGACCGGCCCGAGCAACGCGGCACCCGGTAGTGGGGGCATCGGGTTTGGGCGGCGCTGGCTACCCTGACAGCCCACCCGACCTGACGGAGAGTTCGCATGACCAATCCCCCGCCGCCCGGCAACTGGACCGATCCAACGTGGTCGGCCCAGCCGTCGAGCGCCGCACCGGACCCGACCCTCGTGGCCGGTCAGCCGGTGCCCACCCAACCGGTTCCCGCCGACCCGTACGCGCCGGCCGACCCCTACGCCGCGGCGCAGCCAGCGGGCCAGCCGATGCCCGGTTACGCCGCCCCCGTTTACGCCCAGCCCGGCTACGCGCCGCAGTACCCCGGCTATGGCTACCCGCCACCACAGAAGACCAACGGGTTGGCGATCGCGGCGTTGGTGCTCGCGCTGGTCGGCATCGCGTCCTGCATCACCGCGCCGGTCGGCGCGATCCTCGGGCACGTGGCGCAGAAGCAGATCCGGCTCAGTGGTGAGGGCGGCGCGGGGATGGCGAAGGCCGCCATCATCGTCGGCTGGATCCTCACCGGGCTGCTCGCGTTGCTGATCGCCTTCTACGCCGCCGCGATCATCTATGCGGTCACGACGGGGGCCGGCGACAGCAGCAGCAGCTACTGACCAGCGGGGCTGGTCGGCGTACCGCCGGTTGTCAGGCCGGGCCGACAGCCGGCGGCGGTCGTCCCGGCCCGACCGGTCACTCGGCCGGTGGGGTGAACGCCGAGGTACGGCTCATCCCGGCGGCCCGGCCCTTGGCAGCGATCACGAGCGCCATCTTGCGGGAAGCCTCGTCGATCATTTCGTCGCCGAGCATCACGGCACCGAGCCGGCCGCCAGCCTCCGAGGTGTAGTGCTCGTACGCGTCGAGGATCAACTCGGCGTGGTCGTAGTCGGCCTGCGCCGGCTGGTAGACCTCGTTGGCGGCGTCGATCTGACCCGGGTGCAGCACCCACTTGCCGTCGAAGCCCAGCGCCGCCGAGCGCTTGGCCACCTCGCGGAACCCGTCGACGTCCCGGATCTGCAGGAAGGGGCCGTCGATGGCCTGCTTGTCGTGCATCCGGGCGGCCATCAGGATCCGCATGAGGATGTAGTGGTACGGGTCGCCCGGATAGTCCGGAATCAACGCGCCGACCACCAGGGACTTCATGTTGATCGACGCCATGAAGTCGGCCGGGCCGAAGATGATGGTCTCCACGCGCGGCGAGGCGGCGGCGATCGCGTCCACGTTGACCAGACCGGCGGCGTTCTCGATCTGCGCCTCGATGCCGATCCGGCCGACCTCCAGGCCGAGCGTCTTCTCGATCTGGGTGAGCGTCAGGTCCAGCCAGTGCACCTGGGCTGCGGTCTGCACCTTCGGCAGCATGATGCAGTCCAGGTTCGCGCCGGCGCCCTCGACGACGTCGATGACGTCCCGGTAGGTCCACGGGGTGGTCAGGTCGTTGACCCGGACCACCCGGGTCTTGCCGGCCCAGTCGCCCTCGTTGAGCGCGGCCACGATGTTCTTCCGCGCGTCCGGCTTGGCCAGTGGGGCGACGGCGTCCTCCAGGTCGAGGAAGACCTGGTCGGCTGGTAACCCTTGCGCCTTGGCGAGCATCTTGACGCTGGAGCCCGGCACGGCGAGGCAGGACCTGCGGGGTCGACCGACTGCGGCCATGGATGCGCTCCTTCCAGCGTCCGGCGGGCAGCCGACGCCACCTGACGACAGATCCGGGACCTTAACGATCCCAAAGGGCGTTGTGACGCCACGGTAACCTCGCGCCATGACCGGGGTGAATGGACCTGTGGAAGATCTCACTGAGCGTCGACTGGTGGTGGTGACCGGGGCCAGCTCCGGCATCGGGATGGCCGCCGCCGTGCAACTGGCCTGCCGGGGTGACCGGGTGGTGCTGGTCGGGCGGGACCCGGCACGCCTGCAGGCCGCGGCCGTTCGGGTAAGGGAGAACTCGGGCGAGCGTCCGGAGCTGTTCCGCGCCGACTTCGCGGTCCTCGACGACGTACGGCGGCTCGCCGAGCGGCTACGCGACGCGTACGACCGGATCGACGTGCTCGCGAACAACGCCGGGGCCATCGCGTTGCAGCCGCTCACCACCGTCGACGGCTTCGAGATGTCGATCCAGGCCAACCACCTGGCCCCGTTCCTGCTGACCAACCTGCTCGCCGACCGGGTGGGCCGGATCGTGGTGACCGCCTCCGGCGCGCACCGCTTCGGCGCACTGGACCCGGACGACCTGAACAAGCCACTGCGTGACTACCGGCCGATGGGCGCGTACGGCACCAGCAAGCAGGCGAACATCCTGTTCACCGCCGAGGCCGCCCGGCGCTGGCCGGACGTTGCCGCGTACAGCTTCCACCCCGGGGTGGTCCGCACCCGGTTCGCCAACGACAGCAGGCTGGTCGCGTTCGGCATGCGGTTCATGCCGTTCCGCAGCCCAGAGAAGGGCGCCGAGACCCTGGTGTGGTTGGCCAAGCAGGAGCGCTCCCGGCTGATCAACGGGGGTTACTACGTCGACCGTCGGCCGCGTCGACCGCTCCGGAAGGCGGCCGATCCACAGCTCGCCGCCCGGTTGTGGGCGGCGAGCGCCAAGGCCGTCGGAATCGGGGAGTAGCGCCGCCATGGTGACCTTCGTCGCGCTCGGCGCATCCGCATCGATCACCCGGGTCATCGAGGTCCACGAGGTCTAAGTCGGTGGTCGCCCGGCTCGGGTCCGCCGTCGACCACGCCGGCGCTTCAGCAGCGACAGCACGGGCAGGGCGACCAGGACCGCCAGCACGAACCCCACCGCGAGCGCCCAGAACGGCAGCGGCCCGTAGTCGGGGCGGCCGGACTCGCGTACCGCGCCGGCGATCGCGAGGTCCGCGGCGACCGACAGGTCGGTGATGCCCTCCGGGGTGCGGAAGAGCACCTCCGGCGTGGATGCGCCCCGTCGCAGCACCACGAGCTCCACCGCCTGGGTGTCAGGCTCGTGATAGGGGCCCCAGGCGATGTCGTGGCTCTCCGGCTGGTCGACCGCCCCCGCGCTCGGCACGCCGACCAGTGCGACCGCCTCGTCCGCCGAGCGCCAGCCGAGCAGTTGCACGAAGCTGCGGGAGGGCAACGACGGGAACGCCGCACCGGCCAGCGGTTTGCCGTCGACAGCGGACCGTAGCGCCATCGTCCAGGTGCGCCGGTAGGACGGCACCGGGCAGGCGGTGCAGGCGGACCGGCTCAGGATGGCGACCGACCGCCCGTCCGGCAGCCAGGACCCGGCCCCGGCGAGCCGCCCGCCGGCCAGCGGCAGCTTGCGGTACGGCTCGGCGACACGATCGGCGCCCGCGTCGGCCACCCGGGTCAGCCAGACCTCGTCGCGGACCTGCAGGGCAAGCTCGCCGCCGTCCGGCGAGACGGCCGCCGTGCGTCCCGGCGCGATCCAGGCCGAGGCCACCCGCACCCGCAACACGTCGGTCCCGCGCTCGCGGTCGTAGACCCCGACGTACGGCGTGCTGTAGGTGTTCGGTGGGGTGAACCCGGTCTCGTCGTCGGCGTAGACGAGACGCTCCCCGTTCGGCGCGAAGGCGAGCGGGTATCCCTCCACGCGACCCGGGGTGAATCTCCCGGTCTTCAGGTCGAGCAGGGACGGGCCGGCCCAGACGTACCGGCCGTCCGGGGAGAGCAACGCCTCGAAGCCCGCGACCACCGAACCAGCGTCCAGCACCCGGTAGCGGTCCGCGTCGGCGGCCACCACACCCATCCGGGTCTCGAACCAGCCCGTGCGCACGACCGGGCCACCGAAGAGCATCGCCGCCGCGCCGGGTGCCGAGTCCCGTACCGAGGCGGTCCGCAGCGGCGGGTCGACGAGCCGAGTGGGCAGGCCAGGGGCGTCGTGACGCGGGCCGGCGGGCATCGGCAGAGCCACCGGGTGCAGCGCGTACCCGGTGCCGAGGAGCAGGACCAGGACGGCGAGCGCACCGGCGACGGCGGCCCGGCGACGGCGGTGCCGGGTCCGCGCCGCGTCGAAGAGCCCATCCGGTACGCGTGCCGGCGGCACGTCGGCGGCGAGGCCGCGCAGCGCTTCGGAGAGCCGGACGGTCATCGGGTCACCTCCTGCGTGGTACGGCCGACGAGCTCGGCCAGCTCCGGCGCGAGGACGCGCAGCCGGCCGAGAGCGTGCCGGGTCTGGCTCTTCACGGTGCCGACCCGGCAGCCGAGCAGCGCCGCTGTCTCGGTCTCGGTGCGGTCCTCGTAGTAGCGCAGGACGAGGACAGCGCGCTGGCGCACGGTCAGCCGGGCCAACGCCACTGACAGCACCAGCCGCAGGTCGGGGTCGTCACCCCGGTCGGCCCGCTCCGGCAGCACGCCGCCCAGCCGCTCCGGTGGGCGGGCCCGCCGCCACCGCCACCAACTGGCCGCCTGAGTGCAGAGCACCCGACGCAGGTAGGCGGGTGGGTCGTCCACTCGCTCCCAGCGCACCGCGACCCGAGCCAGCGCCACCTGAACCAGGTCCTCGGCGTGGTGCCGATCACCGGTCAGCAGGTACGCGAACCGGGTGAGCCCGGCGATTTCGGCCCGGACGAAGTCGGCGAAGCCGACCCGGGTGCGGTCCTCATTCGTCAACGGATCGCCCTCCTCACCCGGACAGACGCCGGGCGGACCCGTCGCGGAGGGAACCAGCGTCCACATTCCTCACGACGGTCCGGTCCCGGCGTGCGATCAGTCGTCCAGTGGAGTCGGGTCGGCCGGCAGCGCGGTGGGAGCGGCCCGGCGGGCGGCCCGGCCACCCCCGAGCACCACCACCGCCACTCCGACCAGCAGCAACGCCATCCCGAGCAGCGCGTACGGGCGGGGCAGCTGACCCAGCCAGGCCCAGCCGAGCAGGGCCGCGCCGGGCGCCTCCAGCAGGATCAGCACGCTCACCGTGGTCGCCGAGATCTTCTGCAGGGCGTAGTTGAACATCGAGTGCCCGAGCAGTTGGGCGCCGACCACCAGGGCGAGGATGGCCAGCCAGGTCCGCCCGTCGAACCCGGTCAGCCGTACGCCGCCGATCAGGCACATGACCAGCAGGAGCAGCGCGCAGATCCCGTAGCAGATGGTGGTGTAGGTGGTGGTGCTGATGCTGGCGCGGGCCCGCTCACCGAGGGCGGTGTAGACGGCGGCGAACAAGCCGCCGGTCAGCGCGAGCGCGTCGCCGAGGACCGCCCGGCCGGAGACGCCCACGTCCGTCCCGGTGGCGATCGCCGCGCCGCCGACCGCGACCGCGATGCCGATCCACACCACCGGGGGGAGTCGACGCCCCTGGGCGCGGGCGATCAGCCCCTGCCAGACCGGCTGGGTGGCGACCAGGGCGGTGGACGTGGCGACCGTGGTGAGCTGGGCGCTCGGTACCCAGGTGGCGAAGTGCCCGGCCAGCGCGACCCCGGAGAGGACGCAGAACAACCCCTCGCGCCGGCCCACACCCACGGTCAGCCTGCGGAACTCGGCACGGCGCCGGGCCAGCGAGACGGGGCTCAACACGGCCACCGCGAGCAGGTTGCGCCAGAACGCGATGGCCAGCGCGGGTGCGGCGGCGTACGCGATCAGCGGCGCGGACGACGACACGGCGACCACGGCCAGGCCGACCGCGCCGGTGGTCAGCAGGTCCGGGGACGGCCGGTGTGCAGGTGGGGTCACGGGACGTAATCCTCACACGTATGACGGACAGCACGGACAGTCAGCACTCCGTTACGATCACGCGGGTTCGCGCCGCTGACCCTCGACCGCCCGGAGGCGCTTCGCCATGCCCAGCTACCAGGCGGTGCTGTTCGACTTCTTCGGCACCCTGACCCGTTCGGTGCAGCGTGGTGCCGCGCACGTCGGCACCGCCGAGTTGATCGGGTGCCCCACCGACACGTTGGCCGAGGTGCTGGACCGCACCTACTACGAGCGGGCCACCGGTCGGCTCGGCAATGCGGAGGCGACCCTTCGCTGGGTATGCGCCCAGGTCGGCGTACACCCCAGCGACTACGCGGTCCGGGCGGCGGTGGCGTCCCGGCACCGGGCGGTCCGCGCGGACACCTGGCTGCGGGCCGACGCGGTGCCGGTGCTGGCGGCCCTGCGCCAGCGCGGCCTGCGCACCGGCGTGATCAGCGACTGCACGCACGAACTGCCTGCCTTCCTGCCACAACTCGCGGTCGCCCCGCTGCTCGACGTGCGGGTCTTCTCCGTGCAGGTCGGCCGATGCAAGCCCGATCCGGCGCTCTACCTGACCGCCTGCCAGCGACTCGGGCTCGCACCGGGGGACTGCCTGTACGTTGGTGACGGCGGCAGCCAGGAGTTGACCGGCGCCGAGCGGGCCGGGATGACCGCCGTCCGCCTCGCCGCGCCGGACCTGGCCACGCACCTGGTCTTCAACGCCGACCTGGACTGGCGTGGCCCCACGCTCGGCACCCTGGACGAGGTGCTCACCCTCGTCGACAGCTACGCCGAGGTGGTGGGCGTCGGCGGCCGGCCAGGCTGACGAGCAGACGGCACCCGATCAGCGGCGACGAACCCGGTGCAGGCGGAACGGCTTGCGGGTGGCCCGGACCGCCGGGGTGGGACGGGGTGGCTCGGCCTGCGCGTCGGCCGACAGGTCAGCGCCGGCCAGCGGCGTACCGGCCGGGGTGAGCCGGTTCACCGCGCAACCGTCCGCGACCCAACGGGCCACCAGATCGGCGGTCGGACCGGGTGCGTTGAGGCGCTTCGCCGCCACCAGCGGCGCGGTGGTGTCCCACGCCTCGGTGCCCGGCTGCACCCGACTCACCCGGGCGGGCCAGGTGACGATCCGACCACCATGGTCGCCGCGCAGGGTGACCTGCGCCTCGGTTGCGTCGGCCAGGCCCGGCGCGGCCTGCTCGCCCGGCCCGGTCACCACCAGCAGAGCGCCCTCGAGCGGGGCGCACCAGAGCGCGAGCGCCGGCCCACCCGAGACGCTCACCCAGGCCACGGCAGCCTTCTTCATCGCCTCGTCGACCAGCGGCGTCGACCCACGCGCGTCGTCAGTCACCCTCGCATCCTGCCGCACCTCGGCCGGTGACGTGTAGGCCGCGTGTCAACAGAGCGCCGCTTTCCCCGCCAGCGGTGGCGTCAGCCCACGAATGGCGGGACAGTGATCTCACCCCGGGCCACCGGCACCACCTGCCCGGAGACCGTCGCGCCGACCGCCACGCCGTTCGCCGCGGTGACCGTGCACGCCAGCGCGGACGGGCGGTTCATCTCCACACCCTGGCTGACCGCGTAGCGGGACAACCCCTCGCCGGGCAGCAGACCGGTCGCCACCAGCCAGACACCGAGGCCGAGCGCCGCCGAGCCGGTCGCCGGGTCCTCCGGGACACCCATCCCCGGCACGAAGACCCGGGCGTGTGCGGTTTGCGCCGCCGCGTCCCAGGAGAAAACGCTTACCTGCGACACCCCGTACCGCTGTGCCGCCGCCGCGTTCACCTGGGCGCGGGCCAACGACTCCGGCCGCACCGGCAGGTACGGGAACTCCAGCCCACAGCCGGCGACCCGTGGTGCAGGCCCGATGTGGTCGTCCGCGACCAGCCCGGCGATCTCCAGCAACGGCTCCGGGTCCAACTCGGGCCCGAGGGTCGGGGTGCCACCGGTCAGCGTTGCCCCGGTCGCGGTCACCGCGATCGGCAGCACCCCGGCCGCACACTCCTGGGTGACCTGCCCCACACCGAACATGCCCCGCCGGCTCGCGGTGACCGCCGCGCCGACACTCGGGTGCCCGGCGAACGGCAACTCCTCGACCGGGGTGAAGATCCTGGCCCGGTAGGTGGCACCGATCTGGGTCGGTGGCAGCACGAACACCGTCTCGGAGAGGTTGAACTCCAGCGCGAGTGCCTGCATCTGCTCGGTTGCCAGCGCCTCCGCGCCGAACACCACGGCCAGCGGGTTGCCGGCGAAGGGTCGGTCGGTGAAGACGTCCACGATCTCGTAGGCCAAGGTCGACATGTTGATAAACACTAGGCGCTTAGGCTGGTGCCCGTGAGCACGCCGACCCGGGTCTACATCGCCCGTCTCGCCGGAGTCGCCGTCTTCGACCCGAACGGCGATCAGGTGGGCCGGGTTCGTGACGCCGTGGCACGACTACGGGCGACCAAGCGACCACCGGAGGTGGTGGGCCTCGTCGCCGAGATGCCGATGCGTCGGCGGATCTTCCTGTCCATCAACCGGATCACCTCCATCGACGCGGACGCCGTGGTGCTCGGCTCCGGCACCCTCAACCTGCGCCGGTTCGAGAAGCGCCCGAACGAGTTGCTGGTGCTCCAGGAACTGTTGGACCGGCGGGTGCAGATCGACCCGGGCGGCCAGCCCGGCGCGGTCGTGGACATCGCGATGGAGTGCACCCGTGGTGGTGAGTGGTCGCTGACCCGTGTCGCCGTACGCGAGCAGACCGGGCGGCTCACCCGCCGCGGCCACCTGCACCAGGTCGAATGGGACCGGGTGCGCGGGCTCAGCGGCATCGCCGACAACCGGGGTACGGCGAATCTCCTCGCCGTCCTGGAGGACATGCGCCCGGCCGACCTGGCCAACGCGTTGCAGGACCTGCCCGACGCACGGCGTAACGAGGTGGCGGCCGCGCTGGACGACGAGCGACTCGCCGACGTGCTCAGCGAGTTGCCGGAGCACGACCAGGTGGAGATTCTCGCGGCGCTGGACCGGGAGCGGGCCGCGGACGTGCTGGAGGAGATGGACCCGGACGACGCCGCGGACCTGCTCAACGAGCTGCCCCCACCGGAGCAGGACGTGCTGCTGGACCTGATGGAGCCGGACGAGGCCGACCCGGTGCGTCAGCTCCTCAAGTACACGCCCGGCACGGCGGGCAGTGTGATGACCTCGGAGCCGGTGATCCTGCCGCCGGACGCCACCGTCGCCGAGGCGCTGGCCCGGATCCGGGAGCCACAGCTCTCCCCCGCCGTCGCCGCGCAGGTCTTCGTGACCCGGGCACCACAGAACACCCCGACCGGCCGCTACCTGGGCATGGTGCACTTCCAGGCGCTGCTGCGCGAACCGCCGGCGGACCTGCTGGGCAAGGTGGTGGTCAACGACATCGACCCGCTGCGCCCGACCACCCCGCTACCGGAGATCACCCGCCGCATGGCCACCTACGACCTGGTCGCCATGCCGGTGATCGACCGGAACAACCGGCTGGTCGGTGCCGTGACGGTGGACGACGTCCTGGACCACTCGCTGCCTCGGGACTGGCGGGACCGCGACACCCTGGCCGCCCCGGGCACCACCGACGCGACGCTGGACGGCGCGGATGGCTGAGCAGCGGCGGAACGAACGGCTCGACCAGCCCCGCGAGCCGCGGGGCATCAAACTCCCCCGGTTCGACGCGGAGGCGTTCGGCCGCTGGTCGGAGGGCATCGCCCGGGGCATGGGGACCGCGAACTTCATCGTCGTCATGACGGTGGTGATCACGATCTGGTTCGTCTGGAACACGTTGGCACCGCCGGACCTGCGCTTCGACCCGTACACCTTCACGTTCCTGACCCTGGTGCTGTCGTTGCAGGCCAGCTACGCGGCGCCGCTGATCCTGCTGGCGCAGAACCGGCAGGCGGACCGGGACCGGGTGGCCCTGGAGGAGGACCGGCGGCGAGCCACCGCCCAGAAGGCGGACACCGAGTACCTGGCCCGGGAGATCGCGGCACTGCGGATCGCCCTGGGCGAGGTCGCCACCCGCGACTTCCTCCGCTCCGAGCTGGCCCGGCTGGCCGAGGAACTGGACGAGATGGGGCAGCGCCGGCAGCGGCTGGAGCGCCGCCAGCAGGAGAAGGACAGCCGGCAGGAGAAACGTGGTCAACGGCCGACCGATGGCGTCGGCCTGGACGAACCACGCGACGACCTGGACGGCGACTTTGTCCGGGACGCCCGGCCGGACGGCACCGGGCCGCGCCGCTCGGACGGCTGACCAGCTCTTCGAGGCGGGGTCATCGATTGGCTCACACCATCCCGGGCAACAGCGGCGGCGGATGCCCCGCGACGTAGCATTGCGGGCATGTCAGCACCAGTGAGCACCGTCGAGGACGCGATCCAGGCCGCCCTGGCCACCGTCAACGACCCGGAGATCCGCCGGCCCATCACCGAGCTGGGCATGGTCCGCTCCGCCACGATCGCTGCCAGTGGCGTCGTACGGGTCGAGCTGCTGCTCACCGTCGCCGGCTGCCCGCTCAAGGACAAGCTGCGTAACGACATCACCGCAGCAGTCGCCGCGGTGCCCGGCGTGACCGGCGTCGAGATCGACTTTGGTGTGATGAGCCCCGAGCAGCGCCAGTCGTTGCAGTCGCAGCTGCGCGGTGGCGGCGCCACCGAGGAGCCGGTCATCCCGTTCGCCCAGCCCGGCTCCCGCACCCGCGTGTACGCGGTGGCCAGCGGCAAGGGTGGCGTCGGCAAGTCCAGCGTGACGGTCAACCTGGCGGCGGCGCTCGCCGCTCGTGGGCTCTCCGTCGGTGTGGTCGACGCGGACATCTACGGTCACTCGGTGCCCCGGATGCTCGGCACGGAGGCCCGGCCCACCCGCGTCGAAGACATGATCATGCCGCCGCAGTCGCACGGCGTGAAGGTGATCTCCATCGGCATGTTCACCTCTGGCAACGCCGCCGTGGTGTGGCGCGGCCCGATGCTGCACCGGGCGTTGCAGCAGTTCCTGGCCGACGTCTACTGGGGCGACCTGGACGTGCTCCTGCTCGACCTGCCTCCGGGCACGGGCGACGTGGCCATCTCGCTGGCCCAGTTGCTGCCCAACTCGGAGATCCTGATCGTCACCACCCCGCAGACCGCCGCCGCCGAGGTCGCGGAACGGGCCGGTGCGATCGCCCTGCAGACCCACCAGCGGGTGGTCGGCGTCATCGAGAACATGTCCTGGCTGGAGTTGCCGGACGGCTCCCGGATGGAGATCTTCGGCGCTGGCGGTGGTACGGCCGTCGCCGAGTCGCTGAGCCGGACCATCGGCGCGCAGGTGCCGCTGCTCGGTCAGATCCCGCTGGACACCCGGGTCCGCGAGGCTGGCGACGCCGGCAACCCGATCGTGCTGGCCGAACCGGAGTCCCCGGCCGCGCAGGCACTCGGCACGATCGCCGACCGGCTCGCGCTGCGCCGCGAGTCGCTGCTCGGCAAGCCGCTCGGCCTCAAGCCCGCCGGGCGCTGACCGTCTGAAACGCCATCAGCCCGCTGGCCACTCGGCCGGCGGGCTGATCACATTACGACTCGGTCAGGTGGCGTCGTCGTAGCTGACGCGGGGCGCCGGCGCCGAGGAGCTGCTGGTGGCCGTGCCGGACCGGGTCCCGTTCGACCGGGGGTCCGCAGCGCTGGCCACGTCCTTCAGGTCGTCGTGCACGCCGCTGACGTCCGCACGCAGGTTGTCGTAGACGCCCTGCAACGGCTTGCGGATCGCCGCCTCGTCCTCCTCGCTGAGGAGGTGCTTGCGGATGAACGCTTTCGGGTGCAGATCCTCCAGCTGGATGTCGGTGCCCAGCTCGCGACTCAGGTCGCCGGTGGCGTTGCGAGCCATGTTGCGCAGATTGCGCACCAGCCGCAGGCCGTCGGTGATGACTGCGGGCAGCCGATCACCGAAGATCAGCAGCGCCAGGAGCAGCAGCGCCCCGATCTCCCACCAGTTCAGGTTGTCGAACATCCCGCTGGCCTCCTCTCGGCGTCAGCAGCAAGACTACGCACGCCGGATGGCGTTCGGGCAAGGGGTGAGCCACTGTTCACTTTGCGTCCGCGGCGAGAGTCACCGACGTGTTCTGCCGGTCGGAGCCCCGCCGAAACTCGACGGTCACCACCGAACCCGGCGCGAATTTCCGGACCAACGCGGTCAGGTCCGTCGGCTCGGTCATCGGCCGTCCATTGATCTTGAGGATCACATCGCCGGCCTTCAACCCGGCGCTGTCCGCCGGACCGGACGGCTCCACCTCCGCCAGTCGCAAGCCACCCCCGGCGGCCCCGGTCGGGCCGTCCGCCCGGGCGCCGATCACCGTACGCCGGGCCTTGCCGGTGCCGATGATGTCCTGGGTCACCCGTTTGGCCTGGTTGATCGGGATGGCGAAGGCGAGCCCGATGTTGCCCGCCTCCTGCCCCTCGGCGACCAGTGACTTGATAGTGGAGTTCACCCCGACCACCCGCCCGGCGCCGTCGACCAACGGGCCGCCCGAGTTGCCGTGGTTGACCGCGGCGTCGGTCTGGATGGCCGCGTAGTAGCGCACGGGGCCACCCGGCTCGCCGGCCTGCATCGTCCGGTCCAAGGCACTCACGATGCCGGCGGTGACCGTGTTGGCCAGCGACAGCGGCGAGCCGATGGCGAGCACCGGGTCGCCGACCGCCAGCGCGTCGGAGTCACCGAACTCCACCGGCCGCAGCCCTTGACGACTTACCTTGATCACCGCGATGTCCGACTCCGGGTCCCGACCGACGACGGTCGCCGACGCGGTGGTGCCGTCGTTGAAGACCACCGAGGCCTTGCCAGTGCCACCGGCAACCACGTGGTCGTTGGTGATCACATGGCCGTCGGCGGTGGCGATGAAGCCGGAGCCCTCACTGGTCCCACCGAGGCTGCTCACCCGGACGGTGACCACGCTGGGCAGGACACGTTCGGCGACACCGGCCAGCGACTCCGGCTTGCGCTGGGCCAGCGCTGGAGCCTCCGCCGGCGCACCGCCGAGCACCACCCCACCGGCGCCGCCACGCACCGCGAACGCGTAACCCAGCGCGCCGCCGAGAGTGCCGGCCAGCAACGCGGTGATCACGGGGATGAGCAACAGGTGGCGCAGCGTCGGCCGGCCCGGCGCGTCCGGATCGGTGACCGGCTCGGGCTCGGTGCCGGCTGCCACCACCCCGGGCACCACCACCGCGGTCGGTGCCGCCGGGTCCCGCCATGGATCGGCGAGCGCGTCCGACCACCAGGGCGAAGCACCGGCCGCGCCCGGCCCGCCCGCGGCCGGTGAGGGCCAACTCGGCGACGGCCCGACGGGCGGCACACCCGCCACCGGCGGGTGCCCGGACGGCCACGTGCCGCCGGGCGGTCCGATATACGGGCTGCCGGGCGGCACGGCGGGTGTGCTGCCGGCCGGCGCAACAGGCGTGTTGCCTGGCGGCACAGCGGGCGTACTGCCGGCCCCTGGTGTGGTCGGCGATCCCGGCGGGGCCCCTGCCCCGGGCGGTCGCGCCGGAGCCGGAGTCTCACCGCCCCGGCGCCACTCCCAGCCGTCGGTCACGTCGGTGCCTCCCAGTCCGTCCCCGGATCCCGCGCCGCGTCGCCCGGCCACGGGCCGGTTTGGTCGCGGCTGACGGGATACCGCCTCCAGGATTGCACGGATGCACGCGGTGGAGTCAGCGGTTGCCCCGGTGATCGCAACAGGCGGAGGCGCGGCTGCGCCCCACGACGGTCGCCTCTACGCTCACAGTGCCAACCCGCCCCCGCACCACGCACCGCCCCCGGAGGTGCCCCATCGCCACGGTCGCCGGTTCCGGCAGTTCGACGGTCCAGGCTCAGCAGTTCGCCGAGTCTTACGTCACCGAGGATCTCGTGCTCCGCACCGCCCGCAGCCTGGCCCTGGAGGTGGGCCTCGACGCGGTCACCCCCGGCGCGGGAGCCGCGCTGCGGCTGCTGGCCGCCGCCGGCAACGCCCGCGCGGTGGTGGAGATCGGCACCGGCACCGGAGTGAGCGGGGTCTGGTTGCTGCGCGGCATGCGTGCCGACGGCGTGCTCACCACCATCGACCTGGAGGTGGAACACCAGCGGATCGCCCGGCGGATCTTCGCCGAGGCGGGCTTCGCGGCCGGCCGTACGCGGATCATCACCGGCCGTGCGCTCGAGGTGCTGCCCCGGCTCGCCGACGGCGCGTACGACCTGGTCTTCGTGGACGCGGAGGCGACCGGCTTCCATGCCTGCGTGGAGGCGGCGCTGCGGCTGTTGCGCCCGGGAGGCGTGCTCGCCCTCAACGGCGTCCTCGCGAGCGGCCGGATCGGTGACCCGGCCGCCCGGGACGCGGAGACGGTGACGGTCCGCGAGACGATCAAAGCGGTGCGGGAGTCGGAACACTGGATCCCCGCGCTGCTTCCGGTCGGGCACGGGGTGCTCGCCGCGGTGAAGTGCTGATCCGCGCCTACGAGCGCGTTTCGGAAGTGCTGGCCAGCCACCGCAGCAACCACCGGACGCCCCAGCCGGTGGCGCCGCGGCTGATCTCGGCGTGATCGCCGTCCGCCCAGGACGGGGCCGACATGTCCAGGTGCAGCCAACGGTCCCGTAGTTCGCCGGTGAACTCGCGAAGGTAGAGCGCGGCCAACACCGAGCCGGCACCCTGTGCCGGTGCGCTGTAGAGGTCCGCGATCTCGCTGCCCAGGTACTCGACGTAGTCGTTGTGCAGGGGCATCCGCCACGCCGACTCGCCGGCCGCCTCGGCCGCGGCCAGCACGTCGGCGGCCAGTTGGTCGTTCTCGCTGTACAGGGCGGCGGTGCGCTTGCCCAGCGCCACCGAGTTGGCACCGGTGAGGGTGGCCAGGTCGAGCAGCAGGTCCGGTTCGAGCTGCTGCACCGCGTACGCCAGAGCGTCGGCGAGGACCAGTCGGCCCTCGGCGTCGGAGTTGGTCGTCTCGCTGGTCGTGCCGCCGTAGTGCCGGATGACGTCGCCGGGGCGGAACGCCGAGCCGCTGACCATGTTCTCGGCGAGCGGGGCCAGCGTGGTGACCCGGATCGGCAGTCGCAGCGCGGCGGCGCCAAGGGTGGCGGCGACGACCGCGGCGGCGCCGGCCATGTCCTTGCGCATCAGTTTCATCGCCGGCACCGGCTTGATCGAGATGCCGCCGGTGTCGAAGGTGATGCCCTTGCCGATCAGCACCACGTGCGTGCGGGCGTCGGCCGGATGCCAGTCCAGCTCGACGAGCCGGGGGCCGCTGGCCGAACCGCCGCCCACGGCGAGGATTCCACCGAAGCCCTCGGCGGCCAGCTCGTCCGGGCCACGGACCCGCAGTCGCAGGTCGGGCAGGTCGGCCGCGGCGGACGCCACCTGGTCGGCGAACCACTGCGGGGTCTTCACCGAGGAGGGGGTGTTGGTCAGGTCACGGGCGAGGTTGGTCATCGCCGCGGTGGTCCGGGCCGTGGCGACGGTGGCCTCGAAGGCCGCCGGGTCGGCGAGCAGCAGATCGACGTCGCTGAGCGCCGGGGAGTCGCCTGCCGTGGTCATCCGGAACCGGTACGGGGCGAGCAGCAGCCCCTCGGCCAACCCGCGTACCGCGGCCGGGGTCACCTCGGCCGGCAGGGCGATGGTGATATGCGTCTCACTCGCTGCGGAGCGGGCCAGGGCGGCGCCGGCCGTCCGCCAGGCCGCCTCGTCGCCGTCGCCGATGCCGAGCAGCAGTAGCCGGCCGGGAGTAGCCCCGGGGCGCAGTTGAGTGTGGATTTCGCCGGCTCGGCCGGTCAGTCGGGCCGCCGGCACCAACGCGGCGACCTCGTCGGCCGTGCCGCCGGGGGGTGCCACGGCGGTCGACACGGGCTCGGCCGAGGTGTCGCCTGCCGCCGCCGGATCAGCGGGGCGGACAGGCAGTACGAGGACGTCGAGCCGGTCGGGCTCGGCGATGAGACGGATGGCGAGCACGCGGAACCGTACCTCCAGAAAAGTGTCGCGGAGCGGAAGCGAGCCCGCCTGCCCGCGCCGATGAAGGCCCTGAGCCACCGGCGATACCGGTGGCTCAGGGTCCGAAGAACGTTCCGGGCGGCCTGAGCCGCCCGGACCACTCCTTACTCAGCCGGCCGCTGCCTTCAACGCGTCACCGAGCGCGTTGGCCTCGTCGGGAGTCATCTCGACGACGAGCCGGCCACCGCCCTCCAGCGGGACCCGCATGACGATGCC
Source organism: Micromonospora luteifusca (assembly GCF_016907275.1). Taxonomy (NCBI): domain Bacteria; kingdom Bacillati; phylum Actinomycetota; class Actinomycetes; order Micromonosporales; family Micromonosporaceae; genus Micromonospora; species Micromonospora luteifusca. Next base: position 3,876,657 of record NZ_JAFBBP010000001.1, on the reverse strand, counting down.
CCGCCCCTCCTTGGTGACTTCCAGCGGACCGTCGCCCGTCCGCGGCTTCATCGCCGCCATGTTGTCTCCCCTCAGACCTACACCAGGGTCGGTGGGTTGCCCCACAGCCACTTCGTCACGACCACCCGCAACGGTCGCGGGGGTGTCGACCAACGATTTTCCCTGATGAACACCGCCGGACCCAAACCGGAGCAGCATTGATGTAACAGCATCTAGCTTATCTTGAGAAGGCCTGTCACAATGTGCGGTCATGCAGGCACGGTCGGCACTCTTCGACCTGTACGGCGACCACCTCCGTCCGAAGGGTGGCCGCGCACCGGTTGCCGCCCTGGTCAAGCTACTGGCGCCGCTGGGAATCGCACCGCCAGCCGTTCGCACCGCCGTGTCCCGGATGGTGCGTCAGGGCTGGCTCGAGCCACTCCGGTTGGCCTCCGGACCGGGATATTCGATCACACCGAAAGCCGCCCGGCGACTCGACGAAGCAGCCGCCCGGATCTACCGGACCGGCCGGGTCACCTGGGACGGCCGGTTCGATCTGCTGGTGTTGGATGCTCCGGGCTCCCGACGGGACCGGCAGCGGCTCGCCGCCAACCTGACCTTCCTCGGCTACGGCACTCTCGACGAGCAGACCTGGGTCGCGACCCGTCCCGCCGAGGACGTCGACCTGCTACTCGCCGAGGCCGGCATCCGGTTCGAGCGGTTCACCGCCGCCCACTTCTCCGGCACACCCGGGGCGATGGGCGTGGTCCGCCGGGCCTGGAACCTGAGCGAGATCGGCCACGCCTACGAACGCTTCGTCGCCGACCAGCGCCCGCTGCTCGCCGCCGTCACCGCGCGCAGCAGCGACGAGGAGGCGTACGCGACCCGGTTCCGGCTCGTGCACGCGTGGCGTACCTTCCTCTTCCGGGACCCGCAACTGCCCCCGGCGCTGCTGCCCGAACGCTGGCCCGGCACCGCCGCGGCCAGTTTCTTCGACCGGCACGCGGCCCGCCTGCGTCCGGCCGCCGACCGGTACGTCGAACAGTGCCTCGACGCCGGCAACCGCATCGTCCGACAGAAGGGTCGTTAGACACGTGACCGAGCCGCTGCTGGTCGACCGGACCGACGCCGTCGTCACCCTCACGCTCAACCGGGCGAACGCGATGAACGCGCTCGACGTGCCGCTCAAGGAGGCGCTGCGGGACGCCCTGGCCGAGCTGGAGACCGACCGGTCCTGCCGCGCGGTCGTGCTGGCCGGGGCCGGCGGATCGTTCAGCGCGGGTCAGGACCTGCGCGAGCACGTGGCCACCCTGGAAAACTCCGCCAGCGACCCCCTGGGCACCGTGCGGGCGCACTACAACCCGATCGCCGCCCGGCTCGCCAACCTGCCCAAGCCGGTGATCGCCGCGGTCCGTGGGATGGCCGCCGGTGCGGGCGCGTCGCTGGCGTTCCTCGCCGACATCCGCATCGGGGGCCCCTCCACCAGTTTCCTGATGGCCTTCGCCAAGGTCGGCCTCGCCGCCGACACCGGCGCCTCCTGGACGTTGCCCCGGCTGGTCGGCCACGCCAAGGCGGTGGAGCTGCTGATGCTGGCCGAGCCGGTCCGCGCCGAGGAGGCCTGCCGGTTGGGCCTACTCAACCGGATGGTGGACGACGACGAGCAGGTGTTGCCGGCCGCCCAGGAGTTGGCCGCCCGCCTCGCCGCCGGCCCGACCGTCGCGTACGGGGCGATCAAGCGGCAACTCTCCATCGCCGACGCCGGCACCCTCGCCGACGCCCTCGCGGCCGAGGCGCAGGCCCAGTCGATCTGCGGCGCCACCGCTGACCATCGGGCGGCCACGCTCGCCTTCGTCGGCAAGCAGAAACCGGTCTTCGAGGGACGCTGAACGCCATTCGCACGCCGCCCTTACCGTCCTCGAACAGGGGCCGCCTAGCGTCGGCACGTATGAGCGATCGTGAAGCGGTGGCGCACCTGCTGCGCCGGGCCACCTTCGGGCCGACCGCAGACGAGGTGGACGCCGCCGAGCGGGCCGGGCCGGCGGCCACCCTGGACCGCCTGCTCACCCCGGCCCGAGCCGACCGTGGCGCGGCGGCCACACCGCCTCCGGTGCTGGCCGCGGACCCGTACGCCCAACTGACCGGCGAGTCCACCCGCGAGCAGCGGCAGCAGGCCAACGCGGAGCGGCGCAAGCAGGTCCAGCAGGTCACCGGATGGTGGCTGGAGCGGATGGTGGCCGCCGAGGACGGGCTGACCGAGAAGCTGCTCTTCTTCTGGCACGGGCACTGGGCGACCAGCGCGCAGAAGGTCAAGTCGGCACGCGCAATGCAGGGCCACCTGGAGACGCTGCGCCGTCACGGACGTGGGCCGTTGAGCCCGCTGGTCGCCGCGATGGTGCGCGACCCCGCCCTGATCATCTGGTTGGACGGGCAGAAGAACACCCGCAAGGCGCCGAACGAGAACCTGGCCCGCGAGCTGATGGAGTTGTTCACCCTCGGCATCGGCAACTACACCGAGGCCGACGTGAAGGCCGGCGCGCGGGCCCTGACCGGCTGGGTCGTCGACCGGCGAACCGGTGCCGCCCGCTTCGAGGCCCGCCGGCACGACCCCGGCGAGAAGACCATCCTCGGGCACAGCGGCCGGTTCGACGCCGAGGCGTACGCCGGGCTGCTGGCCGCCCAGCCCGCAGCGGCGACATTCGTGGCCGGCCGGCTCTGGTTCCGCTACGCCGGCACCGACATTCCGGCACCGCAGGGCCTGGCTGGCGCGGACACCATCGCGACCCTACGGGCGATCTTCTCGTCGCCGGCCTTCGCGCAGACCCGGGGCACGCTGGTGAAGCAGCCGGTGGAGTGGATGGTCGGCGCGTTGCGGCAGCTCGGCATCCGACCCTCCGCCCTGGCCGAGCAGCAACACAAACAACTGCTGGCCGGCCTGAACGCGCTGGACCAGGTGCCGCTGCGACCGCCCAGCGTGGGCGGCTGGCCGGCCGGGGCAGCCTGGCTGACCACCTCGTCGCTGCAGGCCCGGCTGCGGACGGCCGGAATGCTCGCCGCCGCCACGGCACCCGCGGTGCTGGCACGGCTCGCCGCCGCGCCCGCCACCGGCCGGCCCGACGCGCTGGCCCGGCTGCTGGTGGTCGACGGCTGGAGCGCGCGCACCCGCGCCGCACTCACCCCGCTGGCCGGCGAGCCCCGCAAGCTGCTGGCCGCCGGCCTGGTCAGCCCCGAATACACAGTCAGCTGAGCGGAGGAGTCGACATGGACACCCAGACCCGACGCAGGTTCCTGCTGACCAGTGGGGTGGTCGGCGCGGGCGCGCTGGCCGCCGGCGCCGGCGCGTACCGCCTGCGGGACCTGCTGGACACCACCGGTGACCGCGATCCGCAGGCTCGCACGCTGGTGCTGGTGACCCTCTACGGCGGCAATGACGGGCTCAACACCGTCATCCCGTACGGCGACCCCGCCTACCGGGCGGCCCGCCCCGAGCTGGCGTACCCGGACGGGGAGGTGCGACGGCTGGACGACGGCTTCGGCCTCAACCCGGCGCTGGCCGGCCTGCACCAGCGCTGGTCCGCCGGTGGGCTGGCGATCGTGCGCGGGGTCGGCTACCCGAAGCCGGACCGCAGCCACTTCCGATCGATGGACATCTGGCACACCGCGCAGCCGGACCGGCCGGGCAACACCGGCTGGCTGGGTCGGTGGCTGGACCAGGCCGGTGGCGACCCCCGGCTGGCGGTCTCCTTCGAGCCGGCGCTGCCGCCGCTGCTGGCCGGGGCACGGAGCGCGGGTGCCGCAGTGCCGGTGACCGAACGGAAGGCCGCCAAGGGGCTGCCCGCGGACACACTGACCGCGTTCGCCGCCGCCGAAGCGGGTGAGTCGGCGGCCCGGGGTCGCGCCGCCGCCTGCTTCGCCGACCTGCGGTCGGTGGACGAGATGATCCACCAGGTACGCGACTCCGCCGACCCGGAGACGGCGGATCCGGACGGCGAGCAGGCACCGGCGACGGCGACCGGCGGGGCACGCACACCGCTGGACGCGCAGTTGGACCTGGTCGCGCAGTGCGTCGAGGCGGGAGTGTCCACCCGGGCCTTCTCGGTGTCGCTGGGCGGCTTCGACACCCACGCCGACGAGAAGCAGTTGCAGGCCGTCCTGCTGGGTCAGCTGGACCGGGCGTTGACCGGGTTCGCCGACCGGATGAGCCGCACCGAGGCGGGTCGGAAGGTGGTGGTGGCGGTCTACTCCGAGTTCGGCCGCCGCGTCCGGGCCAACGCCTCGGACGGCACCGACCACGGCACCGCCTCCGACGTGCTGCTGCTCGGTGCGGGCGTACGCGGCGGTTGGCACGGCGCACCGCCGAGCCTCACCGACCTCGACGACGGCGACCTGAAATACACCACCGACTTCCGGGACGTCTACGCCACGCTGCTGGAACAGGTGCTGGGCACCGACCCGGGCCCGGTGCTCGCCGACTGGCGGGGACGCTTGGACGGGCTCTTCTAGTCGTCCTCTTCCGGGTCCTGGTTGGCCTCCGCGCCGAGCACGAACGCCTGCATGGCCAGCTCGTCGCCGGCCGGCGAGACGAAGGCGGGCAGCTCACGCGGGCCCAACTCCTGCACATACGACCAGAACAGCCGGACCGCCTCGGCCGGTGTGCCCGCCTCGATGGGCAGATCGAGGCTGACCAGCCAGGTGCGCCGCGCCGGGGGTGGGCCGAGCTGGTCGGCCAGCGCCCGGAAGGCCGCGGGCTCCAGCGCGGTGACCGGCCCGTCGAGCGTCAGCAGGTCGGCCGGAACCGGCTCGTCGAAGGCCCGCCGGGTGTACGCCACGACGAGTGTCCCCGGCTCGACCGGGGACTGCGGGTCGTCGGGGTCCTCGCGGTGGCGCTGACCCGGCGCGGTGACCCGGCCGAGCGCCACCAGCCGTGGCGGCGCGTCGACCAGCACCGCCACCTGGTCTCCCGGCCCCGGTCGGGCAACGTCAGTCAGCCCGGTCAGCTCCAGCGTGTCGTGGTGCACGAGCCGCTCGGCCTCGTACCGCTCGGGTGACAGCAGCACGGCCCAGGTGCCCACGCCGTCGGCACGGCCGGACCCACCGGCCCGGTACGCGGTCTCGGTCGTCATGCCTGCATCCCATCATGTCGCCGGTCAGAGGGTGACGTGACATCCGACGATGTGATCGTCGACCATGCCGGTGGCCTGCATCAGCGCGTATGCGGTGGTGGGGCCGACGAACCGGAAGCCGCGCTTCTTGAGTGCCTTGGCCATCGCCGTCGACTCCGGGGTGATCGGCGCGAGCTCGGCGAACGAGGCGAGGCGGGCCGGCCGAGGCTCCGGCGCGAACGACCAGAGCAGCGCGGACAGCCCTTCCGGCAGCTCCAGTGCGGCGCGGGCGTTGACGATCGCCGCCTCGATCTTGGCCCGGTTGCGGACGATGCCGGCGTCGGCGAGCAGCCGGGTCACGTCGGCGTCGTCGTAACCGGCGACGGTCGGGATGTGGAACTCGTCGAAGGCCAGCCGGAACGCCGGGCGTTTGCGCAGGATGGTCAGCCAGGACAGGCCGGACTGGAACGCCTCCAGCGTCATCCGCTCGTAGAGCGCGTCGTCGCCGCGGAGCGGCCGCCCCCACTCGGTGTCGTGGTAGACGGCGTAGTCGGGGGTGCTCGACCCCCATGCGCAGCGAGCCAGCCCGTCCGCACCGATCACCAGGTCAGTCACCTCGCACACGCTAGGGCATGGCACCGACACCCCATTGCCACCGGCCACACGGCTGCATATGGTGCTTGTTACCGACCGGTAGGACAGGGTCACCAGCGGTGCAGCCCGGGCCGGTGACGGCGAGCGGAGGCGGCGCGATGAAGGAGTTCCCGGACGTCATCGCCTGGTCCATCCCGGCCTTCCTGCTGCTCATCGTGTTGGAGCGGGTCTCCTACCTGCTGCATCGCGACGACGACGAGGTCGGTTATGGCGGCGCGGACACCGCGACCAGCCTGGTGATGGGGTTGGGCAGCGTCTTCACCGACCTGCTCTGGAAGGTGCCGGTCGCCGCCGCGTACGCGCTGCTCTACACGCTCACCCCGCTGCGGGTGGCCGAGGTCTGGTGGACGTGGCCGCTGATCCTGCTCGCGCAGGACTTCTTCTACTACTGGTCACACCGCGGCCACCACGTGATCCGCATCCTCTGGGCCTCGCACGTGGTGCACCACTCGTCGCAACGGTTCAACCTCTCCACCGCGCTGCGTCAACCGTGGACCGGCGTGACCAGCTGGGTCTTCTACATCCCACTGATCCTCATCGGCGTACACCCGGCGGTGGTCGCGTTCTGCGGCTCGGTCAACCTGCTCTACCAGTTCTGGATCCACACCGAGAGGATCGACCGAATGCCGCGCTGGTACGAGGCGCTGTTCAACACCCCGTCGCACCACCGGGTGCACCACGCCTCGCAGGGCGGCTACCTGGACCGCAACTTCGGCGGCATCCTGATCGTCTGGGATCGGCTCTTCGGCTCGTCCGCCCCCGAGCGGGAGCGTTGCGTGTACGGCCTCACCAAGAACGTCGGCAGCTACAACCCGGTCCGGGTGGCCTTCCACGAGTACGCCTCGATCGCCCGGGACCTCCGCGCTGCGGCAACCTGGCGGCATCGCGTCGGGTATCTCTTCCGGGCGCCGGGCTGGCAGCCGGCACCGGGCGTGGTCAGGGCAGCCGGCCCTGCTCGACCAGACGGGCGAACCTCTTCAGCGCCTGGGTGAGGCCGATCTTGGAGCCGGGCCAGAGCACCGGCCAGGCCAGTCGACCGGCGCGCCCGCCCGGCAGGTGGAACCACTCGTGCCAGACGACCTGGGTGCGGGCTCGACCCAGCTGGGTGCAACGCAGCACACCCGGGCCCCGCAGCAACTGGCCGTAGTGCACCACGCCGATCTCGTACGGCTCGTCGACTCGGACCACCCGCATCTCGTCACGCAGCGTGGCCCGGCCCACCGCGGTCACGGCCTCGATCCGGCTGCCCTCGCGCCCGTCGCCCTCGACCACGCGGACGCGGGTGAACGGGATCCAGTCGGACTGACGTTCCCAGGCGAGCAGCGCGGCGAAGACCCGCTCCGCCGGGGCGTCGACGATCACCGTGGCAGTTACCTCACCGGCACCGGGTTGGGCGGCCTCACGAAGATCGTCGGCGCCTCCCGGACCGGTCACGCCGACTCCGACCGAACCGCCGCGCCGCGCTGCTCGGTGCCGTCGGTGGGCGCGCCGTCGGTCTGCTCACGATCGGCCGGCTCACCGGTGGCGGGCACGACGGCCGGTGCCACACCGTCGGAATCCGCCGGGGACGAGCTGGCGCTGGGCAGCGGGCCCGCGCCGCCCGAGCCGACCGGGGCGTCCGCCTCGTCGGCCAGCGGCACATCCGCGCCCGGCTCTGCCACGTCGGGTTTCGTCACGTCGGCGTTCGTCACCTTGCTGGCCGACTGCTCACGGGCCTCGCGCAGCGCGTCCGCGTCGTCGGTGCGGCCCTCACGCAACGCGATGACCTCCGACTCCAGCACGCTGACCAGCTCCGACTTGTAGCCGATGTCGTAGGCGGCGCGGCGCATCGCCTGATCGACCTGGGCCATCCGGTACCCGCGCAACCCGGTGTCGAAACGGACCGCACCCACGTCGGACTCACGCAACGGCCGGTCGCTCGGCAACGCCACGGCCTGCGAATCAGGCTCGACGGGCGCCAGGCCGGGATCACGGCCACTGACCAGCACCGTCACGCCGAATATCACCGCCGCGACGGTCAATGCCACGACCAGAAGGAGCAGAAGCTGACCCATGTACTGATCGTGGCATGGCAGGCGGCCAGGAGCGACCCCGCCACCCGTCCCGATCAGGATCCGTACCGACGCCCGCCCGGAGTCCCGCCCGGCCGACGGACTAGCGTCGGGATCGGCCGACGCGGCGGCGACGGTGCGGATTCTCAGGAGGCGGGCATGTCCGGGGCGCTTCGGCTGGGTGGGCGCACGTTCGCCCCCGACGAGCTGGTGGTGATGGCGATCATCAACCGCACACCGGACTCGTTCTTCGACCGAGGGGCCACCTTCGCCGCCGACAGCGCACTGCGCGCGGTGGAGCGGGCCGTGGACGAAGGCGCGGCGATCATCGACATCGGCGGGGTCAAGGCCGGCCCCGGGGTGGACGTGGGCGTCGCCGAGGAGATCCGCCGCACGGTGGACACCATCGCCGCCGTCCGGGCCGCGTTTCCGGAGGTGGTGATCTCCATCGACACCTGGCGTGCCGAGGTGGCGACGGAGGCCGTGGCCGCCGGTGCCGACCTCCTCAACGACACCTGGTCGGGCGCCGACCCGACCCTGGCCGGGGTGGCCGCGCAGACCGGCGCGGGCCTGGTCTGCTCGCACGCCGGCGGCCTGGTCCCACGGACCAGACCGCACCGGGCGGCCTTCGAGGACGTGGTCGCCGATGTGGTCGCGACGGTGACCGGGCTCGCCGAGCGCGCGGTGGCGGCAGGGGTACGCCCCGACGGCATCCTCATCGACCCCGCACACGACTTCGGCAAGAACACCCGGCACTCCCTGGAGATCACCCGGCGGTTGGACGAGTTGACCGAAACCGGTTGGCCGGTGCTGGTGGCGCTCTCCAACAAGGACTTCATCGGTGAGACGCTGGACCTGCCGGTGCCCGAACGGCTGGAGGGGACGCTCGCCTCGACGGCGGTCTCGGCCTGGCTGGGCGCCCGGGTGTTCCGCGCCCACCAGGTCGGCCCGACCCGCCGGGTGCTGGACATGGTGGCCTCGATCCGAGGTGACCGGCCGCCCGCGGCGACCCGCCGGGGCCTGGCCTGACCGGTCGTCGCCGTAACCGACCGCGAACGGCCGTACTGACCGGCACGATCGCCGGAGGTCGCGACGCTCAGGTCCAGCGCAGGATGTTCCTACGCCAGGCATAGAGAATGCCGAGCGCGAGCACCGCCACGAAGACCGCCATCTCCACCACCGTCACCAGACCGAAGCCCGGCCGGTCGAAGACCACCGCCCAGGGGAAGAGGAACACCGCCTCGACCGCGAACAGCACGTACAGGTACGCGTAGACGTAGTAACGGATCTGCATCTGCGCCCAGTCCGCGCCGACCGGGTCGAGCCCGCACTCGTAACTGGCCCGTTTGCCGGGCGGATCGGCCGGACGCGCGGGGCGTAACACCCGGTTGGCCGAGAACGCCGTAACGAAGAACAGAACGCTGGCGAGCAGCAGGAGCCCAAGCGTCGCGTACGAGCCCAGGTATCCGGTCACAGTCGGGAGCTTACCGTCCGTCCGGAAGGGCCGTCCCAAACACGTTACGGATTCGTTTCCGGACGGGACTAGTGCACTGGGGCAACTGTTGCCGAACATTGGACACCCATCCATGTCACCGGAGGTCAGATGGCCCGCGTGAAGGCAACGCCCGGTGACCGGGCGGAGGGCCGGCGTTCCACGCCCCTGCTGGCGACCGCGCTCGCGCTCGGTCTGCTCGCGGCGCTCGCCGTCGGGCCGGCCTGGGCCGGCGCGGCAACGCCGGACGCGGACCCGATCGTCGAACTGACCGACCCGGTCAGCGAACCCGGGGGTGACCCCGAGACCACCCCGTCGGAGGAACCGCCACCGACCGAGGAACCCAGCGGCGACCCGTTACCGACCGTCCCCGCACCGGAGACCACCGCGCCGCCGCCGGAGACGACACCGCCGGCGCCGGAGACCACCGCCCCGGAGATCCCGCCGCCACCGACCACCACCGCGCCCGCGCCGGGCGGGCCACCCACACCGGCGCCCCCGGTGCCGCCAGCGCCCCCGGTGCCGCCGGCTCCCCCGGTCCCGCCGGTCCCGCCGGTCCGCCCGCCCGCCCCGGGTCCGCCGTCGCCGAACCCGCTGGGCGTGCAGGTCACCACGCAGGACGTCACCCTCACCGAGGCGTACTGGAACGCGGCCAGCACGGACACCACCTTGCAGGTCACGGTCAACAACACCGGCACGACCGCGCAACGGATCCGGCTCTCGTACACGCTGCCGGCGGGGCTGACCGACACTGGGACAAAGGGTTGCGCCGCGGCCGGCGGCGGCGCGTACCGCTGTGGGGCCTGGACGGCCGAGGCCGGCGTCCGGTTCAGCGCTCTGCTCCGCCTGCGGGTCGACGGCACCGCGTGGAAGCAGATGCCCCTCGCCGGCTCCGTCCAGATCGTCGCGGACGCGCCGGGCGTGCCCGGGGAAGCGGCCGACGACCAGGGCTTCGCGGTGCTCTTTCCTCCTGGCCCGCCGGTGCCCGGGATCGCACTGGCCGCCGACGAGTTGGCCTTCGACATCAGCGGCGCCGCGAGCACCCTCGCGCTGCGGCTGGGCAACACCGGCCCGGTGGACGCCGCCGGTCGGATCGAGGTCGTCCTGCCGGACGGGGTGACCGTTCCGACCCCGCCACCCGGCTGCGTGGCGGTCGATGAGGCCCGGACCCGCTGCGACACGGGCCCGGTGCTGGCGGGCAGGACCGCCGAGTTGCGGTTGCCGGTGGAGGCGACGCCGCAGGCCCAGCGGGAAGCGCCGTTGTCCGGTGCCGTGATCGGCCAACTCGACCCGCGCAGCGGCTCGAGCCGACAGGTGCAGATGAGTTTCCGGATCACCGCCGCGGCGGCGCTGGCCACGCCGGTGGTCTCACCGCCCGCGCCGACCGGCTCCCAGGGCGTACTCCCCGGCGGTGCCGCCGACGGCGACGGCGGGATGACCTCGGTACAGCGCACCGCGATCATCCTGATCGCGGTCTCCGCGCTGCTGGTGGTGCTGGCCCTCACGCTGGCCACCACCTCGCTGCGCCGCCGCTTCTCCGGCCCGGCAGCCAAGGCCGTTACCGACCCCGCCGACTGATCGACGGGCGACCCCGTGGTGATCTGAATTACGGCGGGCGGGGCGTAGGGCCGCAAACCAGGGCATTTCTCGGCCTGATCGGGTCTCAGTCGGCGGACCTCCGGGGAGGGTTGGGGGCCGCTTGGACGTAGGCTCTCAGGTGAGGAACGACAGCGGCCGGACCAGCCTGGGGCGGTGCGGTTAAACGTTGCGTCAAGGAGGTCCCGTGGCCGGGCAAGGCGAGGTCACCATCATGTTCAGCCGCCCGCGCGACCGCGCGCACCGAAGCGAGGTGCAGGCGTGAGCGCGAGCAGTGAGCCGGTTTTGCGCGCCCCGCAGTCGCGAACGAAGGTGGCACAGTGACCAAGCAGATCCGTCAACTCGACCGGGTGGTCATCCGGTTCGCTGGTGACTCCGGCGACGGCATGCAGCTGACCGGTGACCGGTTCACCTCGGAGACGGCGCAGCTCGGCAACGACATTTCCACGCTGCCGAACTTCCCCGCCGAGATCCGGGCCCCCGCCGGCACCCTGCCCGGCGTGTCGAGCTTCCAGGTGCACTTCGCCGACTACGACATCCTCACCCCGGGTGATGCGCCGAACGTGTTGGTGGCGATGAACCCGGCGGCTCTCAAGGCCAACCTGGCCGATCTGCCTCGCGGCGCGGACATCATCGTCAACACCGACGAGTTCACCAAGCGCAACCTCGCCAAGGTCGGTTACCAGGGCAGTCCTCTGGACGACGATTCGCTGGCCGGTTACGTCGTGCACCCGGTGGCGCTGACGTCGATGACGGTCGGCGCGCTCGCCGCGCACGCGGTGTCGAAGAAGGACGCCGAGCGGTCGAAGAACATGTTCGCTCTCGGTCTGCTCTCCTGGATGTACTCGCGGCCCTACGAGTCGACGCTGCGCTTCCTGGAGCGTAAGTTCGCGGCCCGTCCGGAGTTGGTCGCGGCGAACGTCGCCGCTTTCAAGGCCGGTTGGAACTTCGGCGAGACGACCGAGGACTTCGCGGTGCGTTACGAGGTCAAGCCGGCGAAGATGCGACCGGGCACGTACCGCAACATCACCGGTAACGCGGCGTTGTCGTTGGGGTTGGTCGCTGCTGGGGTGCGGTCCGGGTTGCCGGTCTTCCTCGGCGCGTACCCGATCACGCCCGCGTCGGACATCCTGCATGAGTTGAGTAAGCACAAGCGTTTCGGTGTGACCACCGTGCAGGCCGAGGACGAGATCGCGGCGGTCGGTGCGGCGTTGGGCGCGTCGTACGGCGGGTCGCTGGGTGTGACCACCACCAGTGGTCCGGGTGTAGCGCTCAAGAGTGAGACGATCTCGCTCGCGGTGGCGCTGGAGTTGCCGCTGGTGATCGTGGACGTGCAGCGCGCCGGCCCGTCGACCGGTATGCCGACCAAGACCGAGCAGGCCGACCTCAACATGGCGCTCTACGGTCGCCACGGTGAGGCGCCGGTCGCGGTGATCGCGCCCCGGTCACCGTCGGACTGTTTCTTCGCGGCGTTGGAGGCGGCTCGGATCGCGTTGACCTACCGCACCCCGGTGATCCTGTTGTCGGACAACTACGTCGCCAACGGCTCCGAGCCGTGGCTGCTGCCCGACGTCGAATCGCTGCCCGACCTGCGGGTCGAGTTCGCCACCGAACCCAACGGTGAGGACGGCGTCACCTTCCTGCCCTACCTGCGTGACCCGCAGACCCTGGCCCGTCCGTGGGCGATTCCCGGCACGGCAGGGCTGGAGCACCGCATCGGCGGCCTGGAGAAGGCCGACAAGACCGGCGACATCTCCTACGACCCGGCCAACCATGACTTCATGGTGCGTACCCGGGCCGCCCGGATCGAGACGATTCCGGTCCCGGACATCGAGGTCGAGGACCCCGACGGTGACGCCCGGGTGCTGGTCCTTGGCTGGGGCTCGACGTACGGGCCGATCGGTGCCGCCTGCCGCGCGGTCCGCCAGCGCGGCCTGTCCATCGCCCAGGCGCACCTGCGGCACCTGGCACCGATGCCGGCGAACCTCGGTGAGGTGCTGCGCTCGTACGACAAGGTGGTCATCCCGGAGATGAACCTGGGCCAGCTCGCTCACGTCATCCGGGCCCGCTACCTCATCGACGCGATCAGCTACAACCAGGTCCGCGGCCTGCCCTTCACGTCCGCCGAGCTGGAGACGACGCTGGAAGAGGTGCTGAAGAATGTCTGAGCCCGTCGCTGTCAAGCTCACCGCCAAGGACTTCAAGTCCGACCAGGAGGTGCGCTGGTGCCCCGGCTGCGGTGACTACGCCATCCTGGCCGCCATCCAGCAGTTCATGCCGGAGCTGAACATCCCCCGCGAACGCACCGTCTTCGTTTCCGGGATCGGCTGCTCGTCGCGCTTCCCGTACTACATGAACACCTACGGGATGCACTCGATCCACGGCCGCGCCCCAGCGATCGCGACCGGCCTGTCGGTATCCCGGCCGGACCTGTCGGTCTGGGTCGTCACCGGCGACGGCGACGCCCTGTCCATCGGCGGCAACCACCTGATCCACGCGCTACGACGCAACGTCAACCTCAAGATCCTGCTGTTCAACAACCGGATCTACGGTCTGACCAAAGGCCAGTACTCACCCACCTCCGAGGTCGGCAAGGTCACCAAGTCGACTCCGGCCGGCTCGGCGGATGCCCCGTTCAACCCGCTCTCGCTCGCTCTCGGCGCGGAAGCCAGCTTCGTCGGCCGGACCATCGACTCCGACCGCAAGCACCTCCAGTCGGTCCTACGGGCCGCCGCCGAACACGAAGGCTCGGCGTTCGTGGAGATCTACCAGAACTGCAACATCTTCAACGACGGGGCATTCGACCAGCTCAAGGACCCGAGCACCCGCGACGACTACCTGATCCGCCTGGAACACGGGCAACCCATCACCTTCGGCGCCGACGGCCAGTTCTGCGTGGTACACCCACCGGGCGCGTTCGGCCTGGAGGTCCGGGAGACCAGTTCGGTCCGCCCGGAAGAGATCGTCGTGCACGACGCCACGGTCACCGACCCGGCGTACGCCTTCGCGCTGTCCCGGTTGCCCGGCCTGGACCTGCGGAACACCCCGATCGGGGTGTTCCGCTCAGTGGACCGACCCTCCTACGACAGCGTGGTGCAGGCTCAGCTCGCGGCCGCCAAGGCGACGGTCACCGAGACCCCCGAGCAGCAACTCGCCGGGCTGCTCGCCAGCGGCGACACCTGGACGATTCTCTGACCCGTACCGCATGACGAGAGCGGCCGTCCCCAGGACTGGGGGCGGCCGCTCTCGTCGTATCGGTGCTCAGCGCTGGGCCGAGGCCGGCATCCAGAGGTTGTCGATCTCCTTCTCGGTCGCCGCGAGGCTCGCCTCGTGCAGCGGGATCAGCTCGGCCATCGCCGGGACGGAGGGGGCCAGGGTCAGTTCGGTGCTGATGAAGCGCGGCTCCAGGCCGGTCATCGACAGGCCGTGCGGGAGCCACTGCTCCGCGTGGTCCCAGCCGTGGCGCGGGGTGCCCTCGCCGTAGCCGCCACCCCGGGTGGCCACCACCACGAACTCGCGGCCGCTGAGCAGGCCCTCCTGCGTCGTCGGGTCGTAGGTGAGACCGGCGACGATCAGGTGGTCGACCCAGGACTTGACGCTGCTGGGCGCACCGTAGTTGTAGAGCGGGAGCCCGAGCAGCACCACGTCGGCCTGCTTCACCTCGTCGACCAGCCGCTCGCTGAGCTCCCAGGATTCACGCTGCGCCGGGGTGTGCTGGTCCAGCGGTGTCATCCGGGCCAGCCCGCCCGCCGCGTCCAGGTGCGGCAGCGGTTCCGCGCCCAGGTCCCGGTAGGTCACCGTGCCGTCCGGATGGGCCGCACGCCACGTGGCGACCGCGCGGGCGGTGAGCCGCCGGCTGACCGACCAGTCACCCCGAATACTCGAGTCGATATGCAGCAGATGCATTATTCCTCCTCCAAGGATCGTCTGTGCAGCACCAACTATTTATAGCAGGCAGATGTTCCGACGGCTCGGTAGACTGGGTCACATGTCCGCCCCGCCGCTTGACCCCTCGGAGCACCGCTCGGGCGCGCTCCTGGACCATCTGGCCCGGCGGATGCGGCTGCGGTCCGAGACGGTGCTGGCGCCGCTGGGCCTGCGCCCGCGGCATCTGGTCGCGCTCACGGTGCTGCGCGCCGGCGGTGGCACCAGCCAGCAGGCGCTCGCCACCATCCTGGAGATGGACAGCACCAACATCGTCGGGCTGCTCAACGACCTCGAAGCGGAGCAACTGGTCGAGCGACGCCGGTCACCCGAGGACCGCCGTCGACATGTCGTCGAGCTCACCCAAGACGGGGCAAAACGCCTCAGCGAGGCCGAATGCGCCCTCGCTGGTGCGGAGAACGAAGTGCTGGGGGCGCTGGATCCCAGCGAGCGGGAGACGCTCTACGAGCTGCTTCGGCGGGCTGCCGCCACCACGACGCCGATCAACTGCACCGAGGCGATCTGCGTGGCCGACGATTCCCTCTGACGCCGCATTCCGCCCGCCGCGACAGCGGCGTGACGGTCAGGCGGTCGTTGCGACGTGACGGTCAGGCGGTCGTCGCGGACTGGGGGCGGTCGTCGCGTACGTGCACCAGCATGTCGCCGGTCTCGATCACCGCGCCGGCCCGGTCGGCCAGGGTGACCACCTTGCCCCGCCGCACCAGGGCGATCACCAGTGACTCCAGCTCGCGCGGCGAGCGACCCACCTCGTCCCGTTCCGCCGAGCGCATCGCCAACGCCATGCCCTGGCCCGGAGTGAGCAGGTCCTCCACGACGTCGATCAGCGGCGGCGCCGAGGTGGACAGGCCGAGCAGCCGACCCGCCGTGGCCGAGGAGACGATCACGTGGTGCGCACCGCTCTGCTTGAGCAGTGGCGCGTTCTCCGCCTCCCGCGCTGCCGCGATGATGCGGACCTGTCCGGCGGTGAGCTGGCGTACCGTCAACGCGACCAGCACCGACGCGTCGTCACTGTCGGTCGCGATGATCACGGCCTTCGCGTTCTTGACGTGCGCCTCGTTCAGCACCGACGAGCGGGTCGCCGAGCCCTCGATCGCCACCAGCCCGGCGGAGGTGGCCTGCCGCAGGGCGGTGGCGCTGCGTTCCACCACCACGATTCGCGAGCGGTCCAGACCGTTCTCCATCAGGGCGGAGACCGCGCTGCGCCCCTTGGTGCCGTAGCCGCAGATGATGACGTGGTCCTTCACGGCTCTCCTCCACCGCGACAGGCGACGGCCGGTCCGGTACTGCTCGGTCAGAACTTCCAGGGTGGTGCCGACCAGGATGATCAGGAAGATCACTCGGGCCGGGGTGATGAAGAGGACGTTGACCAGCCGGGCCGACGGCGCGGCCGGCGTGATGTCGCCGTAGCCGGTGGTCGAGAGCGACACGACCGCGTAGTAGAAGCAGTCGAGCAGGGTCAGGCCGTCCTCGTTGACATCGCGGTAGCCTTCCCGGCCCAGGTAGACCGCGGCGACCACGGCGAAGACCAGGCCCAGGGCAGCGGCGAGCCGGAGGCTCAGCGCACTGAGCGGGCCTCGGCGCTGCGCGGGAAAATGGATCACCGTCGAACCTGTTCCGCCACCGTCGCCTGCACGCCCACAACATAGCGGGTACGTCGTGCCCGGCACGTCCGGGTCGCACAGCGGACGACCGGCACCTGTCGAAACGGCGGTGGCCCCGCACGGGACCGCCGGCCGGTCCGGCAGCGGGCATGATGGGACTGTTCCCCCGACGACGACCGCGAGGTGAGGTCCCCATGTCGTTACTACGACGAGTGATCGGCGGGGTGCTGCGCCGCCACCGCCAGCGTCAGGGCCGCACGCTGCGCGAGGTGGCCGCCGCGGCCGACGTCTCGGTGCCCTACCTGTCGGAGGTGGAACGGGGCCGCAAGGAGGCGTCGTCGGAGGTGCTCGCGGCGATCTGCCGGGCGCTCGGCATCAGCCTCGCCGACCTGCTCGGGGAGGCCCGCGACGACATGCGGCGGGTCGAGCCTCGCCTCCCGGCCGCGCCGCGCGCCGTGCTGACCCACCTGGAGCGGGTCGATGCGACTCGACGCGAGATCGGCAACGCCACCCTGCTGGTGGGTCCACGCATCGGCGGGCTCGTCCTGCACCGCGGGCCGGGGGCGAACGAGCCGACCCTCAGCGTCGACGCGATGGCCTCCGCTGGTGGCTCGCACCCCGGTCCGCGTACCGCCGCCCTGGCCGACAGCGCGCGGGCCCGCCTGGGCCTACGGCAGCTGACCGCCGCGTAGGCCGCGCGGTTCTGCCGTCGGCGGATCTGCCGGCGGCAGAATCCCTGGGCCAGCCACCGCCGTCGCACGCACGCTGAAGGGACCGGTCCACCGGGCGGTCCCACCGCCCGCCGGTGTGGTGGAAGGCGGCGGCACATGATCGGGTACGACGTGCGGATGCTGGACGGCGGACAGCCGTCCTTCGGTGACCAGGTGTTCGAGCGGCTGTTGCGCGAGCGGATCGTCTTCCTCGGCACCGAGGTGACGGAGGAGTCGGCCAACCAGATCTGCGCGCAGATCCTGCTGCTCGCCGCTGAGGACGCCGACCGGGACATCTTTCTCTACATCAACTCGCCGGGCGGGTCGGTGAGTGCGGGGATGGCGGTCTACGACACGATGCGTTATGTCCGCAACGACGTGGCGACGCTGGCGCTCGGGTTCGCCGGCTCGATGGGGCAGTTCCTGCTCTGTGCGGGCGCGGCCGGCAAGCGGTATGCGCTGCCGCATTCGCGGGTCATGATGCATCAGCCGTCCGGTGGGATGGGCGGGACCGCCGCCGACATCACCATCCAGGCGGAGAACATGTTGCACGTGAAGCGGACGATGCAGGAATTGATCGCCCAGCACAGTGGACGAACCCTCGACGAGATCCAGCAGGACTGGGACCGGGACCGCTGGTTCACCGCCGAACAGGCTCGGGAGTACGGCCTGATCGACGAGGTGCTCACCCGAGCCGAACAGCTACCGACGGTCTGAGGCGGGTGGCCGCCCTGCTCGGTCCTGTGTGGCGGTGCCGCCACTCGCGAAAATTCGGTGGCGGTCGCCTATTAGGGTCGCGTCTATGCGCCGACTGATCCCTACTCTTTCGATTGCCCTCGCCGTCGCCCTCGTCAGTGGCTGCGGCACCGACTCCAGCGACCCGGGAGCGTCCGGTCCCTCCGCCGCCCCGGCAACGTCCAAACTTGAGCCGGTCGCCGCCGTCAAGCAGGGCATGGACCGCAGCCTCGCTGGACAGCTCGCCATGGATGCCTCCGTCAAGGCCGGCAACCAGTCGATCACCCTCAACGGAAAGATGGACCCTGCGGCCCGCATGTTCCACATCACCGGCAAAGCCCCGGACCCGTTGGAGGCGCGGCTGATCGGCGACGCCGCCTACCTCAAGTCGGAATCGCTCGAGGGCGAGAAGCCGTGGATGAAGCTCGACCTCACCAAGCTCAAGCCGAACAGCACGCTGCGCCAGTCCTTCGACATGAAGGCGCAGACCGGCATCATCGGCGGCATCGTGTCTGCCCAGGAGGTGGGTGACGGCCGTTACACCGGTGTCGCCGACCTGGGGAAGGCCGCCGAGGCCGCCAGCACCGACGCCGGAATGCGGGAGGGCCTCGAGTCGTCCGCCAAGCTGGCGAAGGACCCGACGGCGATTCCGTTCGAAGCGACTCTCGACGCCGAGGGACACCTCACCGCGCTCTCCTACACGGTTGCCACGAAGACGATTGGTGACCTCGTCACGCAGATGCGGCTGAGCGAGTTCGGCAAGCCGGTCACGGTGGAAGCACCGCCCGCCAGCGAGACCGAGGCGGCCTCGGAGGAGATGTACAAGTACTTCTGACGTGCCGGCACGTCCTGGGCGTCACCGGTCGAGCGTGGGCTGCGGTTTTCCGTGGCCCACGCTCTGGTTCCGCATCCGGCCTGGGTTCGGCGAGACAGTGCCCCAGGTCACAGCACCGCCGGTAACGTTCCGCGGCACCACCCCGTCCTTGAGGCAGACAGCCACCAAGGAGGGCCACATGTTCGCCGCATACGTCACGATCACCATCCTCGCCTCGGTCTTCACCGGCATCGCCGCCGTCACCTACCTGATCGGCCACGACTACCCGAAGGCCCAGGCGGACATGAAGCGGATACCACGGTCGTGGGTGCCGCGGCTGGGCATGGCGCTGGCGGCCGGCTCTCTGGGGCTGCTGGCCGGGTTCGCCGTGCCGCTGCTGGGGACGCTCGCCGCCGCTGGCCTCGTGCTGTACTTCGTCGGCGCGCTCATCGCGCACCTGCGGGTGGGTTCCCGCCAACTCGTGGGATGGGCGGTGTTCTTCTCCACCGTGGTGGCCACGCTGGCGGTGAACCTGGCCTACCACTGGTGACGCCGTCTGCCACGCCATCGGGAAACCTGGCATTATGCCTGGAGCGCCAGCCGACCCCCGGTCACGCGGATGCCCCAAAGGTGCCACATCACGATGAGTTCTCCCAAAGACCGCATGCCCCGGGTCGAATCACTGACCGGGCTGCGCTGGTTTGCAGCATTCGCCGTGTTCCTGTTCCACGCTAACCAGATCATCAAGCTGCCCACCGTCAATGACATCAGGCTCGGCGACTTCTTCCGATTCGGTGATGCCGGGGTCACGTTCTTCTATGTTCTCTCGGGCTTCGTGCTGACCTGGTCCTTCTCCCCCACGGTGAGCACCGGGACGTTCTACTGGCGCCGGATCGCCCGGGTCTGGCCCGCGCTCGCGGTCAGCACCGTCATCGCCTGGGTGGCCTTCGACCAGGTCTGGCACGACTCCTGGAAGCGCACCCTGCTGAGCCTGTCGCTGACCGAGTCGTGGTTCCCCCCGGCGGCGCATCTCGTCGCCAACCCGGTGGCCTGGTCGGTCTCCTGCGAGGCGTTCTTCTACCTGCTCTTCCCGTTCGTCATCCGGCCGCTGCTGCGACTGCGGCTGCCGGCGCTCGCGGTCATCGCGGCGGCCGGCATGGCCATCGAGTGGGCCTACTGGTTCTTCGTGCAGGACTTCATCGACCCGAAGCAGTACTGGATCCAACTCTCCTGGTTCATCCGCTTCCCGCCGATCCGATTCATCGAATTCCTGCTGGGAATGATCACCGCCGCCGCGCTTCTACGCGGATGGCGGCCGCGAATCAATCTGTGGCTCGCCCTGTCATCGGTGCCGGCATCGGTGCTGTTGCTGTGGTGGGGCGCACGGCAGGGCTGGTGGGCTGCGCACTGGTCGCAGCAGGGTCTGATCCCCGCCTGCGTACTCGTGGTGCTCGCGGCGGCGATCAACGACGTCTCCGGGAAGCCCTCGTTCCTTCGCAGCAAACCGTTGGTCTCCCTCGGTGCCTGGTCCTACGCCTTCTACCTGGTCCACCTGTCGGTCATCTACTGGCTGATGGGCACGGTGAAGACGAGCCCTCCGAGCTGGATGAATCTGAAGGTCCTGCTGGTCTGGACGGTGCTGGGCATCGCCCTGGCCTGGGCCTGCTACCGATGGGTCGAGCACCCGGTGGAGCGATTCCTGCGCAACCTCTACCCACTCCGCGTGCCGCCCGCACCACAGGCACCGCTGGCGTCGCACGAGGCGCCCACGGTGATCCTTCAGCGCACCGAGGCCGTCCTGACCGGGCACGGTGTCCGAAGCCAGGAAAGCGACCCGGACCGGGTGGGTTCACCGACCCGGGCGGGTCAGCATCTGGATCATGGGCGTCACCAGAGACAGTGACCGAAGGGCGTTCCTCCACTGGCCCGTCGATGGCCCGGGCGGCTCACCCCCCAGGTTCAAGGACCCCGACGAATGGTTACTCCGGCGAGACCATGCGGGCCAGGAGGGCCACGAGTTGCTCGCGCTCTGCCGGCGTGAGGGCGGCCGTCAGCTCGTCGTTGGCATCATCGCCCAGTCGCTCGGTGCGACGCAGGCGTCGCCGCCCGTCGGCTGAGATGGAGATCGCGTTCTTGCGCCGATCTTCTGGGTCCGGCGTGCGAATGACCAGGTCCTCGGCGAGCAGGTCGCGAACGAGCGCGGCCATGTCCTTGGGGTCGACGTTGAGGACTCGGCCAAGATCCGCCTGAGACACCGGCCCCAGTTCCGCGACGGTCGACAGGACCGCATGATGCATCATCCGCATGCCTTCGCGGGCCAGGGCCTCTGCGACGAGCCGGTGCCCACGAGCCGCGGCGCGGCCGAGAAGCCAGCTCGGCAAGGCGCGGATCCGGGCGGGAGCATACGGAACCTCGGCCATTCGCGCAGCGTACCAAAATCATTGGGATATCCCCACGAGCTTGCCCTATCGTAGGGGTATCCCAACGACATGGAGGTGCCCGTGCGCCGAGTCCGCTATTACGAGTACGGCAGCCCGGCGGTGCTTCGCCTCGAAGAGGCCGCGACCCCAGAGGCCGGGCCCGGCGAACTGCTGGTGCGCACCGAAGCGATTGGCGTGACCCTGCCATCCGTGCGAAGGGTTCGGGGCGAGGGCGAGACACCGCTACCCGGGATCCTTGGCGGAGAGATCGCCGGCGCGGTGGTCGCCACCGGTCCAGGGGTGTCTTCGTTCGCAGTCGGGGACCGCGTCACCTCCCTGACCTTCACCGGTTCGTATGCCGACCTGGTCCTCGCGCCCGACTTCATGGCGAGCCGGATACCCGACGGTGCCAGCTGCACACAAGCCGTCGCACTGGTCCGCAGCGGGCATGTCGCCCTGGCCGCCCTCGCCACCGCCCGGCCGACCACAACCGAGTCCGTGCTGATCACGGGTGCGGCGAGCGGCGTGGGACATCTCGCGGTCCAACTGGCGAAAATCCACGGGATCAAACGGGTCGTGGCGGCCGTCAGCTCGCCCGACAAGGCGGACTTCCTACGCGGGCTCGGGGCGGACGAGGTCGTCACCTACGACAGCCAACACTGGGGAGAACCGGTCGATGTGGTGCTCGACGGGGTCGGCGGCGACCTGCTGCCGCGCGCCTTGGCAGCACTGCGACCGGGCGGGCGGTTGATCTTCTTCAGCTCAGGCGGTGGCACGGTGCCCGCCTTCGACCTGCTCGCCGGCTCGAAGACCGTCACCGGCCTCACGATGGCCCGATTCGCCAACACCGAACCGGAGCTCTACGAGCAGCATCACCAACAACTGTGGCAACTCAGCCAGTCCGGACGGTTGCGACCCGCGGTACATGCCGAGATTCCGCTGACCGATGCCGCTTCGGCGCACGAGATCATCGAAGCCCGCGCCAATCTCGGCAAGGTCGTCCTACGCCCCTGAGTAACAGCCTTTCGCTGGCAGGCCGGCCGTCTCCGCAGATCACCGTGGGCGCAATCCGTCCATCATGACGGTGATGTAGGCGGCGGCGAGTTCGCCGGACGCCGGGGAGGATCGGGCGATCGCGAACGCCGACTCGCCGATCAGGACCGCGATGACGTCGGGTTCCAGGTCCGTGCGAACTGCGCCGTCGCGGCGCGCCCCGGCAATCATGTCCTCAACGACGCGCACCAGCTCTGCCCGCAGCGTTGTGGTGGCGGGCAGGTCCAGGCCGCCGAGTTGTTCGCTGATCGAGTGGTGGGCGGACTGGAATGCGATCAACTCGGCCAGGAACACGCGGAGGGCCCGTTCGGGGCTGGTCTGGGCGAGCAGGTCGCGGGCGCGGGTGACCACGGGTTCGAGCAGTGTGGAGACTGCGGCGTCGACCAGCGCGTCCTTGCCGCCGAAAGCGCGCACGACGGTCCCCGCCCCAAGACCGGCTCTCCTGGCGATGGCCTCCACGGTGAGGGTCGCACCCGGATCGGACAGCAGCGCAATCGCCGCATCGAGGGCCAGCTGCCGGTTGCGGACCGCGTCTGCCCGGCGCCCGCCTCCAACCGCAGTTGACATCTGGAACACCCCTTCCACATAATCATCTGGAACGCGCACTCCATTTATCGTACGTGAAGGGGCGCCTCCATGAACCAGCGGATCCTGATTTCCGGTGCGAGCATCGCCGGGTTGACCGTGGCGCACTGGCTCGCCCGGTACGGCTTCCGCCCGACGGTCGTCGAGCGCGCACCGGGCCTGCGTGCCGGCGGCAACGGCGTCGACGTGCGTGACCATGCCGTTGCCGTGGCCGAGCGGATGGGCATCATGCCGTCTATCCGGGCAGCAGCCACCGATGTGCAGGGTATGAAGTTCGTCGATGCTGCCGACCGCACCGTCGCCCGCCTCGACACGGCGGGAGCCAGCGAGGTCGAGATCATGCGCGGCGACCTGGTTGCCCTGCTGCATCGGGCGACCGGCGCCGGGGTCGAGTACCTGTTCGGCGACTCCATCCGCGGCTTGGCACAGGACGACGACGGCGTGACGGTCACCTTCGACCATGCCGGCAGCCGCCGCTTTGACCTGGTCATCGGCGCCGACGGCATGCACTCCAACGTCCGCAGGCTCGCCTTTGGGCCGGAGTCGCAGTTCCTGCGGTACAAGGACCACTACTTCGCCTTCGCCAATGCCGACGCGGCCCTGGGAGAGAACCGCTGGGTGACCATGTACAACCAGCCGGGCAAGATGGCCGGCGTCTACCGCTCCGGCAACCACGCCCAAGCCAAGGCGTACTTCATCTTCCGCTCCGGGCCGCTGCGGTACGACGTCCGCGACGTCGAGCAGCACAAGCGCCTGGTCAGCCAGGTATTCGGCCGGGACATCTCCTGGCAGATCCAGGAACTGCTCGCCGGAGCGCTGGCCGACCCGGACTTCTACTTCGACGCGCTCAGTCAGGTGCACATGCCCTCCTGGTCGACCGGTCGCGTCGGGCTGGTGGGCGACGCGGCCGCATGCGCCTCGCCAGCCTCGGGCGCGGGCGCGGAACTGGCCCTGGTCGGTGCCTACCGCCTCGCCGGGGAACTGGCCAGCGCGAGCGGTGACCACCGTGTCGCGTTCGCCCAGTACCAGGAAAGCCACCGCGATCTGGTGCACAAGAAGCAGCAGATCGGACCCAACGTCCGGCTCATGGTCCCGAAGACCCACGGCGGCCGGTGGATCCGGGATGGAGCCGCCTGGCTGCCGATCCTGCGTGCGATGACTGCCGCCGAACGCCTCCTGCGGGTCAAGGCACCCCGCGCGTTGCCGGAGTATGTATCGGCGATCTGATCCCACGGCTGGCCCGCCGCCCGGTGATGGCCCGCACCACTCCGTGCCCCCTCAGGCAACGATCAGGGCTCGGTTGAATGCGGTCAGCGATCTGGTGTCCCGAGGATGACGGTGAGGTCTTCTTCGGCCGCCAGCACAACACCGTCGAACTCCAACTGTGCGGCGGCCACTGCGGCTGCCCGGTCGTTGCCTGGCCAGAAGTGGGTGAGCATCAGGCGGCGGGCACCCGCCCGACGAGCCCAGTGACCGGCTTCGGTGGAGGTCAGTAGATTGCGTGTGGGTCGGTTGGTCTCGCCGTCGCGGTCGGTGGCCTCGACGATGAACAGATCGGCGTCACGGCCGAGTTCGGCCAACGCGGGAGTTGGGCCGGTGTCTCCCGAGTAGGCCAAGGCCATCCCGTCGGCCTGTATGCGAATGCCTGCGTTGGGCACGTGGTGCGGGAGTGCCACTCCGGTCAAGTCGAACGGCCCCACCCGGTAGTTGCCGGGCACCGGATGCAGGTCGAAGACCGCATGTAGGTCGACGTCCGGCTCCAGGCCGCTAATCCGGTCGAGCACGCCTGGCGGGCAGTACAACGGCAGCCGTGGTCCACGGAAGTCACCGTAGAACCGCATCCGGAACAGCCCGTGCAGGTCGATGCAGTGATCGGGGTGCTCGTGGGTGATGACAACAGCGTCCACCGCACCATCTGGCCAGTGCCCGAGCAGCCGTGGCAGCGTGGCGTAGCCAAGGTCGAGCACCAAGCGGTAGCCGTCCCAGTCCACCACGAAACCGCTACAGGCCCGGCCCGCCTCGGGAAAGGCACCGGAACTGCCAAGCACGGTGACCTGTCGCATCCGCACAGGATGCCAGACCGCCAGCGACCCGCAGGGCCGTCGCTCGCGACGCGTAGCGCCCGCCCAGCATTCCGCGCCTTTTCTGCGACCTACGACGAACGGCGGCTGCCGTTTGCCTACGGTTACGCACCTGTTCCAATTGAGCAGCACGCGTATCGCCAGTTCAGGCCGTGTTTCGGCTGCCTATTGAGGTGCCCCCGGCAGGATTCGAACCTGCGACACACGGTTTAGGAAACCGATGCTCTATCCCCTGAGCTACGGGGGCGCGAGGGAACAGTCTAGCGACCTGGGTGTTCGCCTGGGGTGGCAGGGAGTGGCGGATGTTCACGCACGTCACCCGGACCGCCGTTCTCCCAGCCCAGGACCAAGCTGCGCTGACACGCCATCGTCGACTGCCTACGAGTGCGATGCCCGCGCCGCGCGGCGTCGCTCAGTGAGCCGCCGCGCCTTCACCGCGTTGCCGCAGTCGGCCATGCGGCACCAACGGCGGGAACCGCTGCGGCTCTGGTCGAGGAACAGCCAGCCACAGCCACCTTCGAGCACCGGGCAGCGGCGCACCCGGGTCAGGTCGGCCGTCAGCATGACGTCGAGGGCCGCCTCGGCGATCCTGTCGGGCACCAGCATGGCCGGCACCGTGCCGTAGGCCAGTCGTACCCGCGACGAGTCGAGCACGAATCTTGCTCGGGCAGCCGCGCCGGACCAGCGCTGATGTAGTGCGACCAGCGCGGCGCCGGCCGCGACGGGGTCACCCGCCGTATCACCGTCCGCGTCGGTGATCGCGGCAAGCAGCACGAGATACACCCCTTCGCGAATGTCCCGCACCGCGGTTAGTCCCGCGTGCGCCGCCGCGGGCTCGTCGCGCCACGCCCGGCCAACCTGGTCGCCCTCGGCGTCGCTGATCACGCCGACCCGGACCGACCAGCGCAGCAGAGCGGAGCTGTCGGACAGGAAGTCGTGAGGCGACTCGCCCCCTCGCTCGAGGGTGTTGACCAGATCGAGCACAGGGTGGCCGCCGACCAACGGTAGCTGGCACACGTCGAGTGGCATGCCGAGAATGCTACCACCTAACTCATTCAAGGCGGTTATGCTCCGCTCGACTCAGAGCCGGTAATGCGACCCGCAGCGGGAGGGTCGAGGTGGGCAAGGCCGCGCGGCGCGGCGGGCCGAGGTAGGCGCGGCCGCGCGACGCGGCGGCCGAGGTAAGCCTGATCGCCACCAGGTCGCCGATGTGGGGGTGTCCCGCGGCCTGGACACCCCCATGTCGCCGACCTGGTGTCGATCATGGCGATGGGCCCCTGGGCGGGTGGGACATGACGAGGCATGTCAGACCGTCTATGCTACCGTCAAAACCCAGTTAGCCGGGATCAGACGAAGACATCTGGGATCGAGTAGCGCAAGGTCTCCTGCGTACCGCTTGCGTGGCGGCTTGTTGCTGCACCTTGTCCAGGATCTGGGAGGTAGCCGATGACGCACCCACGACGCGCGGTCTATGCCCTCGCCGCGTTGTCCGCCGCCACCTTCTGTTACGTCACCACCGAGGTGCTTCCGATCGGGTTGCTCACGCTGATCGCGCCGGACCTGGGACGCTCCAGGTCCGAGGCCGGGCTGCTGGTGACCGGGTACGCCGTGGTGGTCATGATTGTGGCGCTCCCGCTGACCCGGGTCACTCGGCGAGTGCCCCGGCGCCCACTGCTCGCCGGCTCGCTCGGTGTGTTCGCCGCGGCGACGACGGTGTCGGCCTTCGCGACCTCCTATGAGGTGCTGCTCGCCGCACGGCTGGTGTCCGCCACCACCAACGGTGTCTTCTGGGCGGTGGTGTTCCCCGTGGCGATCTCGATGTTCCCCGCGAACATCCGAGGCCGCATCGTGGCTCGGCTGTCGATCGGTAACGCTCTCGGCCCGGTCCTCGGCGTACCGCTGGGCACCTGGTTGGGCGCGCAGGCGGGGTGGCGGGCCGCCTTCGTCGCGATGGCCATCCTCGGCTTCGTCACCTGTATCGCGGTCGCCCTGCTCCTGCCCAGCGTCACACCGCAACAAGGTGCGGGCGACGTCGGGCCAACGCCGGATCGACACCGCTTCGTGGTGCTCCTCGTCGCCACCATCCTCGCGGTCACCGGCGCCATGGGCGCGTTCACCTACATGACCGTCTTCCTCCTCGACGTCAGCGGATTCGCCGCGGCATCTCTCGGCATGCTGCTCTTCGTCCAGGGCTCGTTCGGCGTCGCCGGCACCTGGGCGGTCGGCCGCGTGCTGGACCGGTTTCCGCTCGGTGTCGTGCTGGGTCTGCTCGGGCTCATCACCGCCGCGATGCTCGGCCTCTACGTGGTTGGCTCGAGCAAGGCATTGACGATCCCGTTGCTCGCCGTGGCGGGGATGTCGTTCAGTTCGCTGATCGCGGGAATCCAGCACCGCATCATGCAGGTGGCCCCGTCGACCACCGACATGGCGTCGGCCAGCCTCAGCGTCGCGTTCAACTTCGGCCTCGCAGCCGGCTCGTTCATCGGCGCGGGTCTGCTCGCGACGGCCGGGGTGCGCGTCATCCCGTTGTTCGGTGGTCTGCTGACGGCCGCCGCGTTCGCGTTGCTCGCCTGCCACGAAACGTCCCGCAAGAGAAGGAGAAACCTCCAAACGGGCCCGCGCGCCGGCGCCGATCCTGTCAACCGGGATGGCCGGGTCCGGCTCTGATCCACCCCAGCTCACCACCCTGTTCCCCAACTGCTTCGGCTGATCATCGGAGCACCCGACAGACACCGAGTCGGAGGGAGCCCACGGGCCTGCGAGCACCGCCAGCGCAAGAGAGCCGGGCCGATCCTTCGTAGCCGGTCAGGCCGGGACGCCCGGAACAGCAGTTGCCTATGCTCGATGGGTGGAGGAGAACGCGCAGGCCGTGCTGACCGAGATGCTGCAGGCGGCCGAGGAAGCCGCGCCGGTCGAGGCGGTTCAGGCCGTCACCGGCGCCATCGTCACGGCGTTGAACGCGCTCGGCGTCTCGCTGCTCATCGCCGACCTCAGCGGCCGGGCACTGGTCCGTCTGACTCACCAAACGGCCCTCGGCGGTCCCGGCCGACGTCAGGGCGAGGAGACCGCCGAGGTTCTCCCCTTCGACGGCGGGCCGTACGAGCAGGCACTGCGCCAGCAGACCGCTGTGGTGCTGACCGGCGACGACCGGTGGACGGTGCTCGCACCCGTCACCGAACGCGGCGAGGCCATCGGCCTGCTGGAGATCGAGCTGCCCGACGAGCCGGACGCCGACGTCACCGCACGGATCGCCCGCACCGCACACGCGTTGGCGTTCGTGGTCATCGCCAACCGTCGACACACCGACCTGTTCGAGTGGGGGCAGCGCAGCGCTCCGTTCACCCTCTCCGCCGAGATCCAACGCCGCCTGCTGCCCGCCTCGTTCACGTGCGAGGCCGGCGCATTCGCCCTCTCCGGCTGGCTGGAGCCCGCCGCGAGCATCGGCGGCGACACCTTCGACTACAGCGTGGCCCGCGACACGCTGCACGTCAGCGTCACCGACGCGATGGGCCACGGCGTGGCCAGCGCTCTGACGGCCACCCTCGGGGTCGGCAGCCTGCGCAACACCCGCCGCCACGGTGACAGCCTCATCACTCAGGCGGAGTTGGCCAACCGCGCCGTCGCCGAGCACGCCAACGTACGCGGCGCCTACGTGACGGCCGTGCTCGGCCGCGTCGACCTGACCACCGGGCGTTGCGAGCTGCTCAATGCCGGCCACGTTCCGCCGATGCTGGTACGCGACGGTCGGGCTACGCCGCTGGAACTGCCCGCCAACTTCCCGCTGGGCATGTTTCCCGACGAGGGTTACCGCAGCGGCGAGGTCATTCTGCTGCCCGGCGACCGGCTGGTCATCGTCACCGACGGGATGCGCGAACGCAACGCGGCCGACCTGGACCTGCCCGCCGCTCTGCTCCGCATCACCCACCTGCATCCCCGTGAGGCGGTCCGGGCGCTGTCCGACGCGGTGTTGGCAACCGCCGGACCGGTCCTGGCCGACGACGCCACCCTGCTCATCGTCGACTGGTACGGCGGCAGCGGGCCACGATCGAGCACCGCTGGCGCCGACACGGCCCGCGCCAGCAGCCTCCCCCGGCGACGGTGATCATGACACCGCCGACAGCGCCTCCTCGGCGTCGCGCACCGACTCGAAGACGCCGATGACCCGGTCCACCGAGGTGATCGACAACACCGTACGCACCGGCTGACTGACTCCGGCCAGGGCGAGCCGAGCGTTCCGTTCCCGCAGGTCCTTGTAGGCGACCACGAGCACGCCGAGGCCACTGGAGTCCATGAACTCGACACGGGTCAGGTCGACCACCACCACCTGGGGTTCGCTCTCCACCAGTTTGCGCAGTTGGTCACGCAGTTCGGGCGTGGTGCTCATGTCCAGGTCGCCGACGACCTCCACCACCGTGCCGATCCGCCCCTGCCGCGTCGACAGCGTGAAGTCCACGAAACCCCCTCGTTACGGCGTCACCGGCAGCCCGGCGACACTGCGCGCCGTATCAACGGTGCCAGAAGTCCGCGCCGATCGCTCGTCGACGTGCGCCACCGCCCCGTCAGCGGTTTGGCGCCTCGGGCTCCGGCTCCCCCGCAGGCTCCGCCAACCCGGGCGGAGACGGAGGGGGGTCGAGCCGATGACGCCCCGCAGGCGGTTACCCGGCCTGCGGGGCGTCATCCGATCACTGGTGGAGCTGGGACGGATCGAAGATCGATCAGCCCGGGTTCACTGCGATGTAGTAGCCGGTTTCGTCGGTCGTGCTGCCGTCCGCCTTACGCCCCTTGACGACCAGGTAGAGGCTGGTCGCCTCGGTCGGGGTCCAGGTGATCGACGCACGGCCCTGCGCGTCGGCGGCGACCGTGCCTGCGGTGCCGCCGATCGTGTACTCGAAGGACGTGATCCCGGCGGTGCCGCCACTGAATTCGAAGCGACCCTCGACGCCGACTCCCCCGCCGGGTGTGTCCCGCGGATACACCTCGGAGACGACCTGCGGCGCGGTGCCGATCTGGAACGGGTATTCGGTGACCGGGGAGAGCCGGCCGTCCGCGGTGCGACCCTGCACGGTGAGGGTGTTGAGCCCGTTGCGGTCCGGCACGACCGTGACCAGGGTGTTCCAGTTGTCCGCTCGGGGAACGGTCAGCTCCGGGCCGTCGTTGAGCCGGTAGCGGTACTCCGCCACCTCCGGCGTCCAGGAGGTGCTGAGGGCGAAGTCACCGGGCACACCGATGCCACCCCTCGGGCTCCACTCGTTGTACTGGCTCCACACCGAGACCCGGGTGTCGCGGACCGGGACGGTCATCTCGCGCTCCGGCGACGTCGTGCCGTCCTGAGCGACACCGGTGACCCGGGCCGAGAACCAGCCATCCCACTGCGGGGTGAACGACACGGTCGCCGTGCCGTCCGGCCCTGCCGCGATGATCTGGTATTCGCCGAAGTCCAGCGAATAGCGGAACTCCTTGGTGTCGGGTAGCGCCGAACGGAACGTCAGCGTCATCGGCTGAGCGGCGGCACCACCGTTCGGCGGGTCGGTGATGATGACCGGCGCCTCGAACGGCTGCCAGGTGAAGCTCTTCTCGGGCGATCGGGTGCCGTCGGCCAGCAGCGCCCGGACGAGCAGCGTGTTGTCGCCGGTGTGCACCGGCGTGACGTTGACCGTCACGCTGGCACCAAAGGAGTCGACGACGGTTTCCGGGCCGCCGTCGAACCGGTAGACGTAGCCGGTCACGTTCGGCAACTGGCTGCTCAGATAAAACTCCACTGGCAGGCCGACGCCGTCGATCCGGGTGAGGTGTTCCAGTGTCGGTGAATACACCGACGGCACCGGATCGAGGACGCTGAACTGGTAGTAGGTCTCCATGGACTTCGAGCCGTCCGCCTGCACCGACCGTACGACCATGGTGTGCCACCCCGCAGTCGCCGTCCACGGCACCACGGCGGTGTCGTCCGCCGCCGCCGGGACGGTCTGCGGGGTGTCGTCCAGGACGTACTCGTACGAAACGACGTCGGCGTTGCGCGGCGTGAACGTGAACGAACCGGTCTTGCCGGCAATCGGCTCGCTGTCGAAGTTGAACTCGGCGGACTCGACCCCGGGGGCGTCGGTGACCATGGTCCGCAGGGTGTCCTGCCCGATCAGCTTGTTCTTCGCATAGCTGCTGACGACGACCTCGACCTCGCCGACCTCGGTGAAGGTGAGCTGCCCGGTCGCCTTACCGTCGACGGCCGGCACCCGGGACTCGGGGCCGCCCTTGACCTGATAGCCGAAGGCGGTCGTCTCGGGCTTCGGCGCGGTCAGCGTGATCGTGCTCGGCAGCCCGACCCCACCCAGCTCGATCTGCGCGCTCGGCGCGGTGTCGGCGATCCAGAACCGGTAGGTCTTCTCCGGCCCGTGGTTGCCCGCCGCGTCGATCGAGTTGA
This sequence comes from Micromonospora luteifusca, assembly GCF_016907275.1. Lineage (NCBI taxonomy): Bacteria > Bacillati > Actinomycetota > Actinomycetes > Micromonosporales > Micromonosporaceae > Micromonospora > Micromonospora luteifusca. The sequence goes on along the minus strand of NZ_JAFBBP010000001.1, from coordinate 3,845,427 downwards.
CGTAGAGCTCCTCGAACCAGTCCCGCTTCGGGGTGTATTCGAGGATGGCCGAGCCGCCCGGGCGACGCGCGTTGATCCGGCCGGAGTCACCCATCGAGTCACGCCACGCGAAGGCGACGACGTCGCGGTCGCCGTCCGCGTCGAGGCGGAACTTGCCCTTGAGGCCGGTGCCGCCGCCGGGCGTTCCGCCCTCCGGGTAGAGCTTCGAGGAGACGGCCGGCGGATTCGCCGGTGCCGTCTTGTCCATGACGAGGTAGCAGACCTTGCTCCACGGCCCGGCGTCGTAGTAGTCACTGGCGCGGGCCTGCCAGGCGAGGAGCTCACCGTGGGCGTACTGGCTCAGGTCGGTGGCGAAGTTGTAGCTGTAGAACTCACGGCGCTGGTCGGGGTGGTCGACCGGCCAGATCGCGTAGAGGATCGACGGGAAGTCGTCCTCGTCGGGGTCGTTCGCGGTAGCCCTGAACAGGGTTGAGGCCGCTGCCGGCGACGGCCTGGTGACCGTGCCACACGGCCGGTCCGGAGCCTCCAGGCGCGGGTCGGTCACGGTCGGCGGGTAGTTGGAGGTGGAGCTCAGTGTCGGCCGCTGGAAGGTGCGGCCGGCGCGCGGGTCCGTCTCCTGGGCTGCCGTGATCCGGTATTCGATGGTGATCGACTTCTCGTGCCGGGTGAGCGCGGCGTTGAGGGTCGACACCATGTCGATGCCCAGGTAGCCGGGGCAGTAGATGGAGTCCGGGCCGCGGTCGGCGGAGATCAGCTTCTCCAGCTCGGCGGGCGGGTTGTTCCAGGTCGTCCCGGACTTGACCGCAGCGGTACGCCACACCTCGATCGTCGCGGCGGCGGAGCAGTCGGTGACCGTCTCCTCATTGGTGTAGAGGTACGAGTTGTGCACCACCGCGCCCTTGAGCTGGGTCAGGTCGTAGGTGAAGTAGGAGCGGTAGGTGTGTGCCTTGTTCGCGCTGTCGACAAGTGTGCCGACGGGCGGCGGAACAGCCGGGTTGACGAACTTCTTCGTCGGGCTCTGCGAATCGAGGTACGCCCAGCTCGACAGGGGTTGATTGGTCGAGGTGGCGGCGAGGGCCGGCTGGCCGGTAGCCAGAACGGCGGTGGTGACACCGACCGCCATTGCCAGCATCGCTGCACCGATGCGTTTCATCTAGACGTTGACCTCCACTTGACGGCGCCTGTGTCGGCGCCGATCGGTGTCATCGTATCGACGGCCCGCACGTATTTTTGACCCTCGGATCCACTGTGTAACGGACTGGACTGAGGTCAGAGCGCCAGCGGTCGGGCGGCCCACTCGCCGGCCAGTTCCTCCGGGTCACCGGTGCAAAAGAGCGGCGGTTCGTGTAGCAGGAAGTCGCGGTGGCTGATGTTCCAGGCGTACGCGCCGGCCATGGCGAAGGCCAGCACGTCACCCACGCCGATCGGCCCGGCGGTGGTCGAACGGGACAGCACGTCCTTCGGGGTGCAGAGCTGCCCGACCACGGTGACCGGCCCCCCGTCGGTGCGCGGGCCGTCGGTGGGCAGGCCGGCAGAGCCGCGCCGCCGGTGCACGGTGAACGGCTGCGGGTGTCCCTTCGCCGCAGGTGTGCGCAGGTGGTGGGTGCCGCCGGCCACCACCACGAACCACTCGCCGTAGGAGCGCTTCACGTCGATGACCTCGGTGAGGTACGCCCCGCAGTAGGCGGTCACCGACCGGCCTGGCTCGATGCGCAGCCGCACCCCCGGGTGCGCGTCGAGGACGCCGGCCAGCGCCCGACCGTAGTCCACCCAGTCGAAGCGTGCCGCCGGGGCGGCGTAGTCCACGGCCATGCCTCCGCCGACGTCGACCTCGACCGCGCCCACCTCGGTCACTGCCCAGCGGACCACGGCGGCGGCGACCGTGGCGGCAAGCGGCGCGTCCAGCCCGCTGGCCAGGTGGGCGTGGATTCCGCGTACGTCGATGCCCGCGGGCGGGCGGCGGACGCACTCGGCCGCGTCGGCCGGGTCCATGCCGAACGGGCTGGGTCCGCCACCCATGAGCAGGCTCGCGCCGGGTGCGTCGACCGGCAGGTTCACCCGCAGCAGCACCTGGGCGGACCGGCCCGCGGCGGTGGCCAGCGCACCGAGCCGCCGAAGCTCGGCGGGCGACTCGACGTGGATGCGGTGCACTCCGGCGGCGAGGGCGGCGGCGAGGTCCGCATCGGTCTTGCCCGGCCCGGCGTACGCGGCCGGGGCCCGGCCCGGCAGCACCTCGGCCAACCTCCGCAGCTCACCACGGCTGGCGGCCTCGAACCCGTCGACGACCGGGGCGAGGGTACGCAGCACGCCGGGGTCGGGGTTGGCCTTGACCGCGTAGAGCAGCTCGACCTGCCGGGGCAGCGCCGCCCGGATGGCTTCGGCCTGCGCGGTCAGCGCGTCGAGGTCGTGGACGTAGACGGGTCTCGTCACCGTGGCCCACCCATCGGGTTGGGCACCGGCACGAACGGTGCGGCCCGGTCGGCGTCGCGCCGCCACCGGACCAGCAGGTTCGCCTTGGCCACCAACGGCTCACCGTTCAGCAGCACGCGCAGCTCGGGCGGATCGTCGAGGTCGGCGGCCACCGCCTCGACGACGGCCCGCACCTCGTGCCACAGCCGCCGTTCGATGCCCGGCCGCGCGTCGGCGAGGGCCCCACAGATGCCACCGAGGTGATTGACGAACAGACAGTAGACGATCCGGCGGCGGGCGTCCCGGGGACCGTAGCGAACCTGCGCCGGCACGTCGTCCGGCCAGGTGTCCCACCGATCGGCGTCGAGCTTGACCCCCTCCAGATCGCGCAGCAGCATGCGTACCGGGTGACGGTCACGGTCGAGCACGACGACCACGTTCTGCAGGTGCGCCTCATGCACCACACCGTGGCTGAGCCAGCAGCCCAGCACCGCCGGCACCAGCAACCCGACGTACGCACGCCACCAGGCCACCGGGTCCGGTGTCACCAGCGGCGTGGCGGCCAGCGCCGCTGCCAGCAGCGGAGTGTCCCCGGGCCGCAGGTGGGGGCGTAGGCCGCCGCGCAGGATCGTCCCGTACGCCTCGTCCGGGCCGGGGACGTCGACCGTGCGGTAGGCCGGCTCGGCGAGCAGCCCGACCCCGTCCGGCATCGGCACCCGGGCCAGCAGGTCGGTCAGGGCGACCGCGCCCGCGAGTTCGTAGCGGGCGTTCTTACGCAGGCAGTTGGTGATTCGTACGTGCAGGCTGGTCTTGACGAAAAGGTCGGCGTCAGGGGCGTAAAGGGTGCGGACGCTCGCCGTCGGTCGTACCGGCACACCGGCCGCCCCGAGATCGCGCAGCCGTGGGTGCTCCGGTGGGATGAGCGAGAGCTGCCAGGGATGCACCGGCAGGACACGGTGCCCGACCGGAGGCCGTGGCGGGTCGAGGGCGGCCACGAGCGGATCGAACGGTCCGGCGCCGGCGACCAGCTCGTCCGGTACGGCGAGCCAGTGCAGCCGGAACGACGTACGCAGCTCCGGCGCGTACGCCCGCCAACTGCCCGGGTCACCGCTGCGCCACTTCGGGGTGGGGTGGTGCGGGTGGCCGAAGACCAGTGACTGCTCGGAGTCGACGTACGCGTCGATGGCGGGTTCACCGGTGGGGGTCGGATCCTCGGCCGGTCGCTCGGCCAGCAGCCGGGCCATGGTGTCCCGGCTGGCCCGGACCTGCTCGACGAACTCGTCGTTCGCCAGCCCGGTACGGGTGGTGAGTTCCGCCGCGACCAGAGTGGCCAGCCCGTCCGCGTCCAGGTCCTGCCACCGCCCGTCGTCGGTCTTCCGCTGCACCGGGCCGGCGTAGCGGTGCGAGCCGAGCGGTGAGAGTCGGGTGGCGGCGCAGCGCACCGTGACGCCGAGGTGCCGCAGCAGCAGACGTACGGTGCCGTCGACCACGCTCGGGGTGCCGTCCGGCGGAGCAAGTTCGCGGAGCAGGCAGCCGAAGATGGCGTGGGCGGCAGCCAGGTCGGCGAGCTGGCCGGTGGCGCTGGCTGGCCGGGAGCGCAACTGTGCGCACGTCATCGTGTCTCCCGGAGGTAGTTCGGGCCGGTACGCAGGTAGTACTTGTTGATGTCGGCGCAGCCCAGCCGCTGTTTGGGCAGCAGGGTGCCGGCGGTGAGCATCGCCTTGATGGGCAGGTGGGCGGCCCGCAGGACCCGCTCGGTGAAGGTTCGTGCCGCCGGGCCGTCACCCCACCTGTCGCGGGCGGCGGCGAGGCGGGGTGCCAGCGCTTCGGCGGGGGTCGGCACGGGCAGCCCTCGGGCGGCCAGGGCGATCAGGGGCGCGGCGGCGGCCAGGTGCAGGGTGATGGTGATGAAGACGTCGGCCAGCTCCTGCGGATCGCGCGCCCACATCCGGTCGTCGGCCAGGACGAGCCCGCCCCGGCCGCCGTGCCGCGCGTCGAGTCGGGCACCGTCGTTGTCCTTGTAGAGCAGGCCGACCGTACCGTCGGGGTGCACCAGCAGGTGGATGTTCTGCGGGTGCGCCTCCAGGGCGATCCCGTGGCGTAGCCACAGGAAGACGTGCCAGTCGAGCAGCAGGTCCAGATAGGACTCCAGCAGCGTCCCGGGCCGCTCGGGGCTGATCCGTTCGAGGACCGTGCCGGCGACCGGGTCGGCCGCGGCGAGGGCCGCGACCGGCACCACGTGGACGCCGGCCAGGTCGCGCGGGAATCGGCGCAGCAGGAAGCTGCGCCGCTCGTCACCGTCGACGTGCGCCCAGGTGCTCTCGTCGGCATGCCGGATCCGGCCGGCGAAGGCGGGTTCCGCGCCGGCGATCTTCTCGAGCAGCGCGGCGACGGCCGCGCCGTCGGCGAGCGAGCCCGGGTGCAGCGTGCGTCGGTTGCGGGCGCCGAGGCTCGCGGTGGGCAGGGGCAGTTTGAGGTGCAGGTACGGGTCGTCATCCAGCGCCACCGTCCGCATGGAGAGGGTGGGTCGCGCCGAGATCACCGGCAGGTCCGTCACCGGTAGCGCATCGCGTGCCGCGGTGATCGGATGCGCCGGCAGCAACACCTGATCCGGTCGCTGTGCGCGCGGCCACCACGATGGGAGTTCGCCGGTGAGCCGGACGCCCTCGGCGGGGGCCGCGTACCACCGCAGCGCGAAACGCGGGGCGTGCTCCGGGGCGTACCGGAGCAGTTCGTCGTCGCTGAGACCGTGCCGGCACCGGTCGGTGGGGTAGACCGGGTGGCCGTGGTGGGCGGCGAGCACGTCGTCCAGGAGCGCCGCCGGCAGACCTGTCGGGGTGCTCGCGCGTGCGGTGGCCACCTCGGCGAGCACGCGTGGTCGGTCGCGGGCCGCGAGCCGTCGGGCGCGCAGGTCGGCGCGGCACTCGGTGCCGAAGTCCCGCCAGCCGGCCTCGGCCTCGGCGTTGCCGTGCGGGGCGAGCACCGTCAACAACCCTTCCAGGGTGTCCGTGCGGTGGGTGGCGCCGTTGGCGAGCACCAGCACCATCGGCGCCGTGTTGCGCAGGGTCTGCTGGAAGCCGTCCGCCCGGACCGGAATGCACAGCAGGCCACCGGGGCGCGGCACCTGCCACCAGTCGGACCCGTCCGGTCGGCCGGTGCTGAGGCCTGGCCCGTCCAGTCGGCCGGTGCTGAGCAGGCCGAGGTGGTCCTCGCGCAGCAGGGCGTCGAGCACCCGGCCGAACACCTCCCGCTCGCAGTCGTCGGTCACTCGACGATGGTCCACTGCAGGTCGCTGCGGAAAGCGGCCAACGAATGCCGGACGGTGGCGTGGTCGGGACCGATCGCGTGCAGCACGGCGAGGTAGTCGCGGTTCGTCCCGGTGTGCTCGGCGACGCGGCCCACCGCACGCAGCGGTCGGCAGCCCAGCCGGACATCGCCGTGCACGGTGTCCAGCCGGCCCGGTGCGGTGACGAGCCGGCCCGAGGTGTCCGCGCAGACGTACTCGACCTGGGCGTACCGGTCGACGGCGGTCGGCAGGCTGAGGGCGGCCAGCGGCTCGCCGAGGTGCAGCCGGATGACGTGTTCGAACAACGGCACGCCGAGCAGCTCAGCGAGGATCAGGTCCATCCGGTCGCCGATGAGGCGGTAGTTGACCTCGATCAGCCGGACCCGGCCGTCGGAGATGACGTACTCGGTGTGGCAGGCGCCGAAGCCCACCCCGAGCGCGTCGAGCCGCGCTCGCAACCGGGTGCTCACCGGCTCCGCCGGGGGCGACCAGTCGAGGCTCTGCTCGGTGAAGGTCGGTGGCGGGCCGAGGTTGGTGCGCCATCCGCCGAGGGAGGCCAGCGTCGTGCCGTCGCCGAGGGTCTCGAAGGTCCGCAGCTCCCCGGCGAGATACTCCTCGACCACCAGGGCGACGTCCGGCCGACGTCCACGGATCTCGGTGACCCGGGCGACCAGTTCGCGGTGGTCCGCCACCAGGTACGCGTCCTCGCTGGCCACCCCCTCGCGGGGTTTGACCACCGCCGGGAACATCCCGACCGGCACCTCCGGCGCGACGCCGGGGTCGATGGTGACGGTGCGTACCAGATCGAGCCCGGCAGCCGCGATCGCCCGGCGCGCCGCGGCCTTGTCCTTGCACAGACGGGCGGCGTCGGGGTCCTTGCCGGGCAGGCCGAGCTTCCGTGCGGCGATCGCGGTGACCTCCTGAAGGTGGTCGCTGTTGGACAGTAGCGCCACCGGTCGGGTTGGTGCCGTCGCCGCGACCACCGCGGACGGGTCCCGGACCGCGCACCGCACCACCGGCACGTCCGAGGGCCATTCCGCAGGTCGGTCGGTCAGCACGGTGGCCGACAGCCCGAGCGCCGCCGCCGCTGGGAGGACCCCTTCCAGGACGGCGTCGGTGGGGTTGAGCGCGGTCAGGTACAGCCGCATACCGCCTCCGTCGTCGACGACGATTGTCGCGATTAGGATAGCCTACCCTTATTGGGCGGGTATGGGGCGGTCTGCCCGATGCAGCAACCCGGCGGCGACGAGGCCACCGACCAGCACCGCAGCCGCGCCCACCAGCTGTCCCGTCTCCAGCGCCGAGGCGAAAGCCACGGTGACGGCCTCCCGCTCGGCCCCTTCGCGCGCGGCGGCGAGGGCGGCGGGGAACGATCCGGCACCGGACAGAGCCGCCGGCAGCAGGGCGGCGAACCGGGCGTTCAGCACGGCACCGCGCACCGCGATGCCGAGGCTGCTGCCGACCTCGGTCATGGTGCCGTCGACACCCGCGCCCGCGCCGGCCTTCTCCGCCGGGATCACGCTCATCACCGCTTCGACGATGGCCGGGTTGGCCAGCGCGCAGCCGAGCAGCAACCCGGACAGCACCAACGCGTACGCGTTGATCATCCATTGCGCCTCGGCGGTGCTGGCGCCCAGCTCGGTGGTGAGCACCGGCACCGCCACGATCAGCACGGTGTTGTGCAGGACCACGACGAGCTGAGCGACGCAGAGCACGGCCAGGATCAGCCACCGCTGCGGCAGTCGCGCCGATGTCGTGGTGGCCGCGGCGGGGTGAACCGCCGTCACGCCGCAGCCTTGACGCCGTCCACCGTCGAGTGCTCTGCCGCCGAACCGGCGACCGGACGGGGCCGGTTTGGGAATCGCCGCTGATGGGCGATGCCGAGGACGACACCTGCGACCACCAGCACGATGGCCGCTACGGCGACCGGCGGGTAGCCGACCCCGTCGGCGGCCGCGAGACCGATGGACGCGGCCACGAACGAGCAGACCAGGCCGAACGACGACAGGACGGTGAAGTCCGTGCCACCGGTGTCGGGTCGCGAGTAGTCCATGTTGACCGTGTAGAGCACGACGTTGGCGATGGTGTAAGCCACCATGAAGCAGCAGAGCGCGGCCACCGTCGCGCCCAGCGGCGCACGGCCGCTCATCAGCGGCAACAGCAGCAGCGTCGACACCGTGAGGGCCGCGCCGCCGACCACGAGCACGCCACTACGCCCGAACCGCCCGATCCCGAGCCCCGCGACCAGACCCGCCACGATGGCCGGGGCGCTGGTCACCACACCCGTGACGACGCCGATCCGACCCAACGACCACCCCGCGTCGACCAGGGCCGGCGTCACCAGGGCGTACGCCATCCCCGCACCGACGTAGACCAGCGGCACCACGCCGAACGTCCACCACCGGCAGCCCGGCTGGCCGAACACCGACAGCAGCGCCCGGTAGGCCGCGCCGACCCGGGCCACCCGATCGGTACGCGGAGGCTCCCGGAACCGCCACACCACCAACAGGCCGATCGCCGTCAGCGCGGCCAGCAAGCCGATCGCCGGTGCCCAGCCGAACTGGTCGTAGACCAGGACGCAGGCACCGCCGCCGAGCAAATTGCCGAGGTAGCTGGCGGCGACCTGAATGCCGTTGCCGGTCCCCCGGGCCGAATCGGCGAGCATCCGGACCGCGACGGCGTCCACGGCGATGTCCTGCGTGGCGGAGAAGAAGACGTACGCGGCGCAGATGGCGACGATCGGGCCGAGGGCGTCGGCCGGGTTGGAGAACGGCAGCAGCGCCAGCAGGGCGAGCACCAGGGCGCTCTGCAGCACGAGCAACCAGGATCGGTAGTGGCCGCGGTGCCGCGAGCCGTACCTGTCGAGGATCGGCGCCCAGAGGAACTTGATGGGCCAGATCAGGCCGACGATCTGCAACAGCGCCAGAGTGTCCAGCGAGGTGCCGCCGTCGCGCAGGATGGCGGTCAGCCCGACGGTGATGAAGCCGACGCCGAGGTACTGGGTGACGTACAGCGCGGTCAGGGTGCCGAGACGGCCCTTCATGCGGCTTTCCAGTAGCCGAGGGAGGTCAACCGGTCCTTGTCTACGCCGAGCGTCCGCCGGATGTGTCGGGTGATGCCACGGGTGCTGGCCGCCTCGCAGGCCACCCAGTAGTGACCCGCCCCGGTGGTCGGCAGGGCCGCGCAGACCGTGTCGACGAGGTGCTGACCGGCGTCGCGTCGAGGCACCCAGGTGACCTCGTGGTGCGCCCGGGCCCGTGGCGCGAGCGCCTTCTCGCCCTCGTGCGCGTACTCCAACCAGACCGTCGCCGGGATGTCGGCCCCGGCGTCGAGCAGGCTGTTCACCGCGGGCAGCGACGCCGCGTCGCCGACGAGGTAGAGGTGCTCGGGCGCGGGATCGGGCAGCTCGAAGGCGCTGCCCTGAACCGTCGCGGTGATGGTGTCACCAACGTGGGCCGTGGTGGCCCAGCGGGCGGCGCAGCCGTCGTGGATGGCGAATTCGAGGGTGAACCGGCCGGTGCCCGGGTCGGGGTCCACAAGCGTGTACGCGCGCTGGTGCGCCCGGCCGTCGTTGTCGAACCAGAGTCGGATCCACATCGTGGGGTGCACCCCGCACGCTTCCAGCAGCCCGCCCCCGTCGAGGAGAAGCCGCTGGTAGTGCCCGTCGATCGACTCGGTGCCCAGCACGGTCAACCGAAAGTCCCGGCCTCCCATGGCCTTGAGGACCAGGGCCTCCCAGTTCCGTTTCACGCACCCCTCCAGGTAAGGTCATCCTTGGTTAGGGGAGGTTAACCTAACTTGCGCCCCGGATGGAACAGAGGACAGCTCGCGATGACGCACCTGGAGAAGATCGCCGGCCTCGGTGAGTTGTCGTTGGTGACCGTGGACCCCGACCGGGACGCCGAACTCCTGCACGGCTGGGTCACCCGCCCCCGCAACTCCTTCTGGGGCATGGGGTCGCACACCCTCGAAGAGGTACGCGAGATCTACGCCTTCGTGGACAGCCTGCCGACGCACCACGCGTACCTGATCATGGTGGATGCGGAGCCGGTCGGCCTGTTCCAGACCTACCAGCCCGAGGCCGACCCGGTCGGCGAGCGGTACCCGGTGCAGCCCGGCGACATCGGGATGCACCTGCTGCTCAGCCCGGACCGACGCATCGCCCGCGGCCTCACCAACGCCGTCGGCCCCGCCCTCGCCCGGTTCCTGTTCGGCGACCCGGCCGCCCAACGGATCGTGGTCGAGCCGGACGTCCGCAACCACCTCGCCCTGCGCCGGCTCGAGATCGAGGGCTTCACCTTCGACTCGGAGATCGACATGCCGGACAAGCGTGCCCAACTCGCGTTCCTGACGCGCGACCGGTTCGCGGCGAATCACCCGACCGCTGCGGACTGACCGCCCAGCGCGCTTAACTGGCCGACGGCGTCGCGGGCGACGGGGCTGCGGCGGTCTGGTCGGCGCGGTCCCATCCGTGGGTGAGACCGACGGCCAACGTCGTTGCGACCAGAGCCGCGACGACGTCGGCGACCCGCCAGGCGCGGGCATCGGGCGCGGAGCGTTCGGTCATCGTCTGGTGCTCATCCATCCGCCCGCCTCCTCCTCAACGGGCGGCTTGGAACGCGCGGCCGACCAGGGTCGCCTTGGTGCCGTCGCTGAACAACCCGGACCGGTCCTTGTCGGTGGCGGGCAGGCCGAACCAGGCGTAACGCTGCACGTAGGACAGTTGACCGAGCATGGCGGTGGCAGCGGTCAGGAAGGCCGCCTGCTGCTCCTGGCGCGGGAACTGTTGGCCGCCGCCGTCGAAACGGATCAGTGCGAACTCGGTCAGCCAGATCGGTTTCCGGTACCGCTGGTACACCGCCTGCAGATACTGCCGGAGCTGGTCGACCGCGGTGGTGGTCGCGAAGTCGGCGCCGAACCAGTGCAGCGTGATGAAGTCCACCCGGTGACCGCGGGCCTGGGCGCCGGTCATGAACCTGTCCAACCAACCTTGCGGCTCCGGGCCGCCCCAGGCGACCGCCGGGCTGCCCAGCTTGCTGCCCGTCGCCATCAGCTGCGGCCACAGGTCCAGCGCCTGCTCGACGGTCATGTTCGCCTGCTCGGGCAGGTCCGGCTCGTTGAAGGTGAGCAGATACGGCCCGGCCGCCCTGGCCCGGGCCAACTCCGCCGCGGTGACGTTCTCCGCGCTGCGGATCATGGGCACGAACGTCACACCCTGCGGAGTGCTGATCCCCGGGTGCTGGGTGCCCCAGGTGTAATACCAGCCAGCCTTGGAGCTCGCCAACGCCTGACTGGCCCCGGCGAAGTTCCACACCCCGACGCCCTTGCGCGCGGAGCTGACCGCCGGCGCGACTGGCGCCCTCGACGAAGGTCGGGCGCTTGGCGACGGTGCAGCGCTCGGGGAGGCGACGGCGGTGGGCGCGGGGGGCGGCGGGGCAGCCCATGAGGGCGCGGCCGGATCCTTCGGCAGGATCACCACCGCCAGGGTGATGGCGAGGACGGCGGCGACCACCCCGGCGGCGAGGGACGGGACAAGGCCGCGGGGCCGGTGCACCGCAAGGTCGACGACGCTCGGGCCGCCGCCCGCGTCGGTGGGCACACCGCCCGTTGGGACCTGCCCGGCCGAGTGGTCGACCGTCAGGCCCGGGGGGTGCTGCCCGACGGCCTGCGTGGCCACCGGAGGCACGGCGCTCGGAAAGTGGGCGCTGAGACCCGCCGGCAGTGGCAGCAGCGGCAGTCCGGCGAGCAGCCGGTCGATCGGCAGAAGGTTGGAGCCCAGTCGTCCACAGGACGGGCACTCGCGGACGTGCCGGGCCAGTCGCTTGCGCCAGAGTGGGCTGGGAACGCCGTCCCAGTCGGCGGTCACGGCGCGCAGGTCCGGGCAACCGGGGCGTGCGTGCAGCGCGCGTACGACGCCCCGGGCGCTCTGGATCTGCTCCTTCATCCGGTGGATCCGCACCGCGACGTGCCCGAGCGACAGCCCGAGCGCGTCGGCGAGCTCAGGTCGGCCGATCTCGCCGGTCTCCTCCAGCCACCACAGCGAGAGCAACTCCTGGTCGTCCGGGTCGAGCCAGCGGGTCGCCTCGGCGACCTCGCGTCGTTGGTCGGTGAGGCCGAGCCGGAGGATGGTCATCCCGGCGAAGTCGGAGGCGGGGTCGGGCACGTTGTGGATCGCGTCGAGCCCGGCGTCGCGGTTGAGCGCGACGCGTCGCCGCTGCTCCCAGTCGCGCACCTGGCGGATGGTGATCGCCACCAGCCAGGACCGGTATGCCGCCGGGTCGTTGAGCGCGGGTAGGTACCGGATGACCCGTACCAATGTCTCCTGGACCACGTCGTCGACGTCGGCGTGACCGCGGAGCGCACGCCCGACGATGTTGTAGACCAGCGGAAGCGAGGCCGCGACGACGTCGTCGAGAGCGCGCTGGTCGCCCTGTCGGGCCGCGACGACCAACCCGGGATCGGGTAGTGCTCGACCGGCTGACGACATGCGTGTCACTCCTTGTGTGCTCATCCGCGCGGCGCCCAACGCTGGATGCGCTGACCGCCCTCAGGATCGGAGACTCGCACCAGCGGGTTGGATTACAGAATTGTCTGGCCCCGGCAGGCCAGATGCGACCCGGGGCCGCCGGTGGTGCGTGCGGGTCGCCGACGCCGGGTATGGTGCGGGGTGTCGGTGTCGCCGGGCGCTCGCCCGTGAACGAGACACCCTGATCGGGCGCCAGTGTGAGCGCCGAATCGTCCTGAGGTCGCACGGCGAGAGTTGCCGAGGCCGGACGCACTCCTTCATGGAAGACAGGTTCCTGCATGACATCGAACGACAATGGTCGACCCGCCTTGTTTCTCGCCACGTCGAACGCCGAGGTCGACGGGTCGGCGGTGACCTTCGACGGCAGCGAGGAGGCCATGCGGCGGCTGCGCCACCCGTTCGCGGTGAAGCCCACCCCACACGCCCCGGCCGCTGCCGACGAGGCGGATCGGCGCGGCTGATCCAGCGAGCCCGCACCGTCCACGAGCACCACGAGGCTCATACTTTCGGCTAGTAATTAATCAAACCTTCGGGTAATGTCCGGGTCATCAATTGAACGACATGACGCGGTGGCGAGGCCCGTGATCGTGGCCTTGCGATAGCGCAGTTCGCCCGTACGTGCGCTCCGGCGGCAGCCGGTTCGGAGATCCTTCCGGTCGATCCGTTCGACGGGCATGTGCGGGAAGGACCACCCCGATGGCCATCATCGTCGAAACAGCGACCAGCACAAACGTCGGCCAGCCGAGCGGCGACCAGAGCCCGGATGACCTCCTGGCCGCCCTTGCGGCGACCCCGGCGAACGACCCGCGACGCCCCGCGCTGCGGGACCGCGCCATCGAGGCATGGCTGCCGCTCGCCCGACACCTGGCGCGCCGCTACTCCGGGCGTGGTGCACCCGATGAGGACCTGACCCAGACCGCCTCGGTCGGGCTCATCAAGGCCGTGGACAACTTCGACCACGACCGGGGTGTGGACTTCTCCGGGTACGCCATCCCCACCATCATCGGCGAGATCAAGCGGTACTTCCGGGATCGCACCTGGGCGGTGCGCGTGCCCCGCCGCCTCCAGGAGCTGCGCCTCTCGATCACCGCGGCGAACAGCACTCTGACCCAGACCCTCGGCCGCTTGCCGACCGTGGCCGACATCGCGTCCTACCTCGACCTGTCCGAGGAGACCGTCCTCGAAGGGCTGGAGGGTGCGCGCGCCTACCGGGCCACGTCGCTGTCCACCCCCGTCGGGGCCGACGGCAGCCGGGAACTCGGGGACACCCTCGGCGGCGACGACCACGAATTCGATCTCGTGGAGATCCGCGTCGGCCTCGCCCCGGCCCTCGCCACGCTGCCGGAGCGCGAGCGCGAGATCCTGAGTCTGCGCTTCCACGGCAACCTGACCCAGGCTGAGATCGCCGACCGGATCGGCGTCTCGCAGATGCACGTCTCCCGGCTGATCACCCGATCATTGGCCGCTCTGCGTCGCCACCTGACCGACCCCGACCACAGCGCGTTCTGAGGCGGCACCGTCACAGTTGGACGACGTGACCCACCCGGGGCGGCGTACGACCCGCGAGGACGTCGAGCCACGCGTGTCGGAGAGCCTCCGGCCCGGCACCGACCTGGACGTCGAGCCACCCGCTCACGACGGCGGTGAAGCGTTGCCAGGCCTCGGTGAACCGTTGGTCGAGACCGTCGCGGCCCCAGTCGTGGCTGCGCTTGCGCATCTGGACCGGCGCGAAGAACACCTCTTCGGCGGTGTCGGCATTCGGCGTCTGGTTGGTCAGCCCGACCGCGATGTCCCGGACGAGCCGGTCGCCGAGGCGCTGACGCAGGGCGACACGGGTCGAGGGGGCGCCGGACAGGTCGAGGTAGACGGTCGGGACCCCGTCGAGGGCGGCGAGGTCGTCGTACGAGACGACCTCGTCGTAGCAGCCCAGCGACCGGGTGAAGGCCACGTTGCCAGGTGAGGTGAGCCCGACCAGGCGCGGTCCGCGACCGCGTAGTTCGAACGCGGCGGCGTACGCGGTCTTGCTCGACGCCGACGACACCAGCAGCGCCTCGGCACCGTAGAAGTCGTTGTCGACGACCTGGTCGGCCAGCATGAACGAGGTGAAGAACAGCGGCCGGAACAGGATCAGCAGATCCTCCTGGTCGGCCCGGTACGCCGGATCGCCGGTGGTCGACCGGTAGGCGTTGTACGGCGACGGCAACTCGGCCCGGTGCGGGCTCGCGTCGCGGAACCCGGACGCGTCCACCCGGTCCGGCCGCACCAACAGGTGACCCGCGGGTGGGAGGTAGCCGTAGACCCGCTGCCCCACCTCGACCCCGGCGACTGTCGACGTGACCACCTCGGCGAAGCCCCAGAGCGGCGGAAGGCCCCACTGCGGCCCGAGCCCACGGGACGCCGGCGGGAAGAACTCCCAGTAGCGCATCGCGTCGCCGAGCACCGCGTAGGTCACGTTGTTGGCGGTGAGGCCGACGCGGTCCACGCGCAGCAGCGCCTCGCCGTCGGCCAGAGCGGGCCGGCCGCCATCGACGATCGTGGTCTGCCCGAGGTCGTCACGCGCCACGGCGAAGGTCCATGAGTCAGCCATGAGGTGACGCTAGACAGCCCTCTCAGCGGAGACAAGTGCACTGCGAGTGCAAAATCCCACTGGGTACGGTCAGGACCGTCCCGCTGCCAGGTCGCGAAGATGCGCGAGCGGCAGGTGCGGCGGCTGCCACTCCACGAAGAGTGCGGTCGCGTCGTCCTCAAGCTTGTCGTCCTGATATCCGACGACGGCACGCACCAGCCGACGCATCGTCTCCGGGCTGGGCAACCCGTCGTTGAGTGCGCGGTTGACGAAGTCGACGAGCCGGTCCAGCCCGAACTGCTCCCCATCCGCGCTGCGCGCATCGGTGATGCCGTCGGTGTAGGCGAGGATGCGGTCGCCCGGGTGCAGATCCTCCACGTGCACCCGCGGGCGGCGGGTGGACAGGTGGCCCAGACCGAGCGGCAACGCGGTCGGTCCCGGCAACTCCCGGATGGCTTTGCCGTCGCGCAGCAACATCGCACCGGGATGACCTGCGTTGATCATGGTCAGTCGGCCGGTCTGGCGGTCCAACTCCATGAGCAGCCCGGTCGCGAAGAAGTTCGGATGCTCGGAACGCACCCACCGGTCGATGCTGATCGCCGTGTCGACCAGGTCCAGGCCACACCGACGGGCGTTGCGGTACGCGCTGACCACCAGCGAGGCCAGGGTGCTCGCCTTGATGCCGTGCCCGCAGGTGTCGAAGAGCCCGACACTGAGCACGTCGTCGTTCAGCGCGTAGTCGAAGATGTCGCCGCCGACGTCGTAACAGGGTTCGAGGATGGCGGTGATCACCAGGTCGTCGGTGGCGAAGGTCAGCGGCGGGAGCAGGCCCCACACGATCTCGGCCGCGACCTGCATCGGGAGACGTCGCCGCATCCGCTCGACCACGTCACCGTAGAGCCGGCGGTTGACCAGGATCTGGGCGATGTTGACCGCCACCTCCCAGGCCGGCCCGTCCATCGCCACGTCGGCGGCGGCCGGCGAAACGATCTCCAGCACGCCCATCCGTTCGCACCCGAGCAGCAGCGGCACCCAGACCCGGTCCGGGTTGTCGGGCGCGCGTTGGATGTCGAGGTTGGTGAAGGCCCGGCCGGCGAGGGTCGTCTCGATCGACAACGCGTCCCGGACGAGACCCGCGCCGAGCAGTGGCACGAGGAGAGACTGCGTGTAGTCGGCGAGATAGATCACGATCTCGCTGGCGTCGATGGCGGGAGCCGCCCGGGCCACCAACTGGGACAGTTCGTCCGGCCCACCTCGGGGTGCGTTGAGCTGCAGCCAACGCACCATCTCGCCGACGTCGACCATGCTCCGCCTCCCCCTGTCCTCCCCGACCGTACGGCCACGGCAGGACGAGCGGTGAGGCTACCCTGCCCGGCCGTGTTCACTCCGTGCCCACTCCTGGCCGATCGGGCACCTTCGTCCCACCCGTCTCACCCATCTCGCAGACGATCATCCGTCCCGGTCGCTCGTTGCTGGGGATTCCAGCATCGCAGCGAGGAGAGCGCGCACCGGCACGGTGGCGAAACCCACCCGGGCGTCACCTGCCCCGTACGGCAACCACAGCTCACCGTCGTGGATGACCGCTCCGCAGGAGTAGACGACGTTGGGCACGTAACCGTCCCGGTCGTTCTCGTCGGGTGACAGGAGCGCACCGGGAAGGCGCGCGAGGACCCGCTCAGGTCGGTGCAGATCGAGCAGGAGCGCGCCGATCGCGTACCGGCGCATCGGCCCGACACCGTGGGTGAGCACGAGCCAGCCGGCGTCGGTCTCGATCGGAGACCCGCAGTTGCCGACCTGGATCAACTCCCAGCTGTCGCTCGGGGCGTGCAGCGGGGTCGGAGCCTGCCAGCGGTTCTCGCCGTCCAGGACGGTCAGGCCGATCGTCTCCCCGTCGGCACGGCACAACGCCAGGTGCCGGCCGCCGACGGTACGCGGAAACAGCGCGAGCCCCTTGTTACGAGCACCCGGCCCGCGCATCGGCATCATCTCGAAGCGGCGCAGGTCGCTGCTGACCAGCGCACGGGTGGCGATGCTCCGGCCGTCGTAGGCGGTATAGGTGGCCCGGTACACCGGCCCCGTCTCATCGACGAAGCGGACGAACCGCGCGTCCTCCATGCCACTGCTCTCTGCCGGGGTGGCCGGCCAGAGCACCCGCTGGTGCAGAGCCGTGTCGGCGGGGAAGGCCGTGGCATAGCTACCGGCATTGGTGCGACGCAGTTGTTCGACGGTCCCCAACCCGGTACTGCGGGAGAGCAGATCCGGTGGCAGGTTGCCGAGCACCCGCTCGAAGGTGACCTCGTCGTACCGGTCGGGCAGGGCATCCAGCACGGTGGCGGTGACCTCGTTGTCGCAGTCCTCCTCGGCGAGGCCGGCAACGAGCAGGTCCCGGCGGTGCCGCAGGCCCATCCGCTGCCCCACCGCCAGCGGGCCGGCCCGGTCGGCGACACTGAGCTGTCGCCCGGGTCCGAGGACCGCGGTGGCGAACCCGATGGACGACACATGACCCTCGCCGATCTGGCGCAGGCTGACCGCGACGCGCAACTGACCGGTGCCCAGATCCGTCTGGTCCGGGTGGGCCACCATCGACGGGTTGCACAGGGCGGCGGCCTCGACGGCGTACTCGTGGCTGAAGTAGGCGCCGACCAGCAGCCGGCTGGTGGGCGAGAGATCCCGAGCCCGGGCGGCCCGGTGCCGGACGAGGCCGTAATGGTGGTGGAACGTGCCGGCCAGGTCGCGGTGCCGGGCGCCGAAGCGGTCGAAGGTGTCCCGCAACAGCCGGCCGGTCTCCTCGTCGTCGAGCTGCGCGACCCGGTCGATGAGTGCCCGCGCCCGGGTGCGTACCACCGCGGCGTCCTCACCCGGGACGAAGAGCTTGACGATGACCCGGCGTGGATCCGGGGCCAGAGTGACGTCCTGCCGGACGGCCAGGCCCCGGGTCACGACCACCGCCGGGCGTGCTGCAGGGTGGAGATGAGTGCGAGGGTGGATTCGGCGCCCTGATTGAGGTTGGGCCCGTGCGCGGTCAGCCCGTCGTAGCCGCCGCCGGTCTCCGGATCCCACATCGGCGTGCCGAGGTCGTTGTCACCGAGGAACCACCCGACCGCCTGGCGCACCCCGTCGTCCCACTCGGGATCGCCGGTGACCGTGGCCGCCGTGGCGCAGGCATCGGCGAACGCCGCGACCTCGATCGGCTGCTGGTCGTGGCGCAGGCGTACCGCGCCGTCCCGCCATCCTCTTGCCGGTACGACCGACAGTCGCCCGTCGCGGAGCTGGATATCGCGCAACCAGGCCAACATCCGCAGACCCTCGTCGAGGGGTGGGCCACCCTCACGCAGTTGGCTGGCGACGATGACCACCTCGGCGAGGGCCGCGTTGGCGTAGGTCAACGCCGACCGTGGCCACGGCCACCGCGGGTCGGACCCCGCCGGGCCAACCGTGCTGGCCGCGTCCGACAGCAGGGACGCGGCGGCGACGTGACCCGGGTGACGACGGAGCACCTCAGCCGCGCCCAGCCCGGCGAAAGCCATCGCGTGCGGGAACTTGGTGCGCCGGGTGGCAGCCCGGCTGAACGCGACAAGCGCCTCCTCCCGTACCCAGGGCGCGGGGCTGCGGGCGACGGCCGTGCCCAGGCCCCACAGCGCCCGACCCCACCAGTCGCCGAGCCCTGGTTCGTCGGCCCAGTGCCGGTCGTGCCCGAGCCGGTTGTGGAAGGCGCCGCTGGCGTCCTGCGCGTGGGTCAGGAATGCGAGATAGCACTCCGCGAGCCGGAGCAACTCCTCGCTCGGCTCCGGCTCGCGGCTGATGACGACCAAGCCGCGGGCCACGTCGTCGGTGCAGTAGCCGTGCTCGCGGCGGACGATGGCGTGCCGGGCATGCTCGAACAGGCCGGTGTCGTCGCTCAGCCGAGCCAGGTGCGCGAAGCTCGGCGTGGGTGCCGTCACCCAGCGCCCATGCGTTGGTGTCCGGGGTCGGCCGGTGGTCGCGGTCACGCCGACACCGCGCTCACCGCAGGTGAGCGGGCATCAGTGAGTTCTTCGGCGAGCGTGCCGTAGCGTGCCGCCACCGCCGGCCAGCGCAGGTGCGCGGCCAGCGGGCGGACCCGCCCTGCCAACCGGGCGGCCAGGCCCGGTTCGGTCAGGACCCGCCGGATCGCCTTGGCCAGCGCTGCCGGGTTCTGGTGGGGTACGACCAGCCCCGGCCCGCCGGTCAGCAGCTCGACGGCGTGCGGGAACGCCGTCGCCACGACGGGCACCCCGGCGGCGACCGCTTCGATGAGTACGCCGGAGGTGACCTGTTCGCGGGAGTCGTAGGGCAGGACGACCACGTCCGCGGAACGGATCAGAAGGCCCAGTGCCTCCTGGTCGTGGTAGACGTCCTGGTAGTCGACGGCGTGCGCGACGCCCAGTTGGGCGCCGAGCTGGTGCAGCCCGGCCCGGTACGACTCGCCGTGGTGCTCGATCACCTTCGGGTGGGTCCGCCCGGCCACCGTGTAGGTCGGCGTCGGTTCGAGATCCTGCAACCGCGCGAGGGCCCGCAACGACCACTCGACACCCTTGCCGGGGCCGAGCAGCCCCCAGGTCAGCAGGTGCGGACGGGTACGCCGCTCGACCGGTACGCCGGCAAGTTCGGCAGCGCCGTGCGGGATGACCGTCACCTTGCCTGCCGTGACGGCGTATCCGACGAGCAGCCGGTCACGGGCGGTGTCGGTCATCGTGACGACCGCCCCGGCGGTGGCCACGATCTGCTCCAACAGGGACTTCTGCCGGGCGGAAGGCTGACTGAGCACGGTGTGCAGGACCACGATGGTCGGCACGGTGAGCCGCCGCAGCAGAGGCAGGACGTCCTCGCCGTCGTTGCCGGGGTAGATGCCGTACTCGTGCTGAACGATCGCCACGTCGAAGGCGTTCAGGGCAGCCGCCGCGTCCCGCCAGCCGCCCGGGGTACGGGCCGACCAGGTGTGCACGACCCCGGGCGTCGGGCGCTGGTCGTCGCCGTGGTCGGTGACCCGAACGATGCCACCGTGTGTGCCGTCGGCGGTCAACTGGGCGGCCAGGGCGGAGTTGAACGTGGCCAGTCCGCACCGGGTCGGTGGGTGGGTGCTGAGGAATCCGTAGCTGGGCATGAAACTGGGGCCTTCCGGTTGTCGGCCGGCCCCCCGAACAGGGGCGAGCCTCACGCGGGGACGGCGCACGCCGGTCAGCGTGTGTGACCGGCGGGACGGGTTGGTTCAGCCGTGGACGAGCTGGTCGTAGACCGCGAGATAGTCGGTGACCATCCGGTCCGCGCCGAAGCGCTGCTGAGCCCGCGCCCGGCACTCGGCCCGGTCCAGGCCGTCGACCCGGGTGATCGCGTCGACGGCCTGGTCGACGGTGTGGACGAGGAAACCCGTCACACCCTCGTCGATGACCTCCGGCATGGACCCCCGCTGGTAGGCGACGACCGGAGTGCCGCAGACCATCGACTCCACCACCGACAGCCCGAACGGCTCGTCGAAGGCGATCGGGTGCAGCAGAGCGGCGCTGGTTCCCAGCACCTCGGCTCGCCGCTGCGGGCCGACCGACCCGAGGAATACGACCTGATCACCATCGATGTGCGGAGCCACCTGTTCGGCGAAGTACCGTTCGTCCTGCACGATCCCGCAGATGGTCAGCGGTCGACCGGCGCGGCGGGCGATCTCGATCGCGGTGTGGGTGCCCTTGTCGGGGTGGATCCGGCCGAAGGCCGCCAGCCCTGGACCGGCGTCACTGGTGAACGGCAGCCCGCCGAGGTCGACGCCGTGGTGCACCGTGGCGACGTAGTCGAGCTCCGGCGCCCGGTCGGCGTCGGAGATCGACACGTACGACGAGCGGGCGCGGGCGTACGCGGGCAGGATCCCCGCGCCGGAGAAGCCGTGCACCGTGGTCAGCAACGGAGCGTCGCAGTGGTCCGCGAACGCCAGTGGCAGCCAGTCGAGGTGACTGTGCACCAGATCGAACTGTGCCGAGCGGGCCATCGCGTGGGAGACGTGCATGGCCTCCCACACCCGACCGTCCATGTCCGGGTCGTCCGCGTACCCCCGGGGACAGACTCCGTCGAGTTGGGCGGAGGTGACGGAGTCCAGTGTCGCGAAGAGCGTCACGTCGACGCCGCGGTTGGCCAGCCCTTCGGCGAGCAGGCCGGTCACCTGCTCCCACGGCCCGTAGTGGTGCGGGGGCGTACGCCAGGCGACCGGTCCGAGCAGCGCAACCCTCACGGGGATGGCGCGTCGGCGAGGTCAGCCGGGTCGAGGTGCAGGGTGGCGAGCAGCCCGGAGTGCTTCGCCGGGTCCACCCGCTCGGGCAGCTCGCGCTCGACCCAGTCGGCCCTGGCCTGCTGGCCCCGGTCGCGCAGCGCGCTGACGATCCTGTGCCTGGCGATCCTCATCTGGTGCTCCCTGGTTAAGGCGTTCAGAACGGTCATTCGCGCGGACAGCGGTGTGAACGCCTGTCGCACCCGGACCCTCAGCCGTCCCGGCCGCAACGAGCGGCGAATCCGACAGCTGGGACGTGGTCGGTGATCAACCAACACGACCAGCACATCGCGGCGATGGGGATGACGATCGATAACGCCCCTGATGGGCTGGTGGCGACGGCGTCTGGCGGCCACCGGGTTCCCGGGCGACGTGTTCACCGTACGCCCTCGCGGTGTTCAACTGCACATGTGCAGTCACAAACCAAGGCCATCAAGCCAGCCGGCACAAAAAGGCGCTCAGGGCGCGATGCGGTTGAGTCGTCGCGCGGTTCACTCCAGCGGGTGGAGGCGGGCCGGATCGCCCGGCCGGAGGCCGTCCTAGTGGTTGTGCGGGCGGTTGCGGACGAGCGCGAGCACGAGCACGGCGGTGACGAGGAAGACGATTCCGTTCACTCGCAACCCAGCCTGGACTCCCGAGGTCAACGCTTCCGCGAGCGCCGCTCGTACCGAATCGGGCAGCGGCTGGTCGCCGGTGGCACCGGTGGCCGCCGCCGCCCGCACGATGGTCCTCGTGGGTTCGTCGACCTGGTGGGCGACGAGCCGGTCAGGCAGGTCGGCCAGCATCGTGGTGGTGAGCAGCGTGCCCAGCAGGGACGAACCGAGCACCGAGCCGACCTGCCGGGCGGCGTTGACCGCACCGGAGGCCATGCCGGCCTGCGCGGGCGCGACGCTGGCCAGCGCCGCGGCGGTCGCCGGCGCCACCACCAGGCCACCAGCGACACCGAAGAGGGCGAACAGCGCCCAGCGGTGTCCGAACGGCGTGGCCGGCCCCTGGGCCGCCAGAGC
The DNA here is from genome assembly GCF_016907275.1 of Micromonospora luteifusca. Taxonomy (NCBI): domain Bacteria; kingdom Bacillati; phylum Actinomycetota; class Actinomycetes; order Micromonosporales; family Micromonosporaceae; genus Micromonospora; species Micromonospora luteifusca. The sequence continues at coordinate 3,823,365 of NZ_JAFBBP010000001.1, read as the reverse complement.
GAAGCTGGCCACCGCACCGAGGACCAGGCCGAGGGTGAGCGGCAATTTGAAGCCGGTACGACGGATCACGCGCCCGGCGCCGAAGGCGACGAGCACGTAGGCGCCGAAGAGCACCAACATCCGCCAGCCGGTGTCCAGCGGGCTGAGGGCCTGGGCACGTTCGTGGAAGAGAACCAACAGGATCGCCACGCCGGTGAAGCCGAACAGCGACACCGCGGCGACGACCATGACGGCGCTGAACGAGGCGGACCGGAACAGCCGTACGTCGAGCATCGGCGCGCTGGCCCGCCGCTCGACCAGCACGAACCCGACCAGTGCGACGACCGCGACGATCCAGGCCGCCGTCACGACCGGGCTGGTGTAGCCGTCCTTGCCGCCCTGGATCATCGCGTAGACGGCTGCGGCGATGGCGACGGTGCCGAGCAGCAGGCCGGGCACGTCGAGTCGGGCGGCGCTCGGCCGCGACTCGGCCACCCCGATGGCGGCGACGACGAGGGTGAGCACGCCGAGCACGATCGTCGACAGGTAGACGCTGTGCCACTGGTAGTGCCGCAGCAGCGCGCCGGCGATGAGTGGGCCGATCGCGAGCCCGATGCCGGAGGCCGCCGACCAGGCGGTGATGACCTCGGTACGTCGGTGCGGGTCGGTGAAGGTCGCACCGAGGATCGCGAGGCTGTTCGGCAGGATCAGGGCCCCGCCGAGGCCCGCCACCAACTGCCCGACGATGACCCAGGCCACGGTCGGGGCACCGGCCACGACGGCGGCGCCCACGATCATCGCGATGACTCCGGCACCGAACATGCGCTTGCGCCCGTAGCGGTTACCCAGGGTGGCTGCGGACAGCACCACGCTCGCCACCACCAGGGTGTAGGCGCTGGGGATCCAGACCAGGGTGGTCGGGTCGACCTGCAGATCCTGCTGGATCGTGGTCAGGGCGGAGACCGTCGCGGTGATCTGCAGGAACGTGATCATCGCGCCCAGGCACATGGCGATCAGGGTCACCGCGCGGGAGCCACGGACGGATGAGCGGGCGGTGCCGGCCGATTCGGGTGCGGGTGGGGCCGCGGTGCTGGTTGTCACTGGTGTCCTCGGGGCTGGTCGGGCTGACTTTCGTCGGCTGAAGTCAGCAGAACCCCAGTGAAGCACCTGGCTAGCATCAACGCAAGCCAGGTACGCTTGACCACATGGAGGACCTACGGGACGACCGCGACTCCTGGTCGAATGCGAACTGCTCGGTGGCCCGGGCGATGGACATCATGGGCAGCAGGTCGACAGTCCTGATCTTGCGCGAGGCGCTGCTCGGCACGCGACGCTTCGACGACTTCGTCCGCCGGGTCGGCATCGGCGAGCCCGCCATGGCTGCCCGACTCAAGGAGATGGTCGCCGCCGAGCTACTCGAACGGATCCCGTACCGGGAGCCGGGGCAGCGCACCCGCCACGAGTACCAGCTCACCCGCAAGGGCCGCGAACTACTGCCGGCCATCACCGCGCTGCGCAACTGGGGCGACACCTGGGCCGCCGACGACGCCGGCCCGTCCGTCATCGCCACCCACCACGACTGTGGCCAGCCGGTCCACGCGGTGCTCCGCTGCGCGGCCGGCCACGAGGTAGAGGACGGCGAGATCGACATCAGCGCCGGACCGGGCCGGATCCGTCGCGACTGACGCCTCCGAGGCCACCGCCGCCAATCGATCATGACAGCTGAATTTGTCGTACGCCTGTTCTAATCTCGGCTCATGGTTGAGGAGTTGGCGCAGGCAGACGACGCCGTCGCAGCCTGCGTCGACGCCGCCACCTGGGCCCAAGCCGAGCACGACCTGATCGCGGCACTCGATGCCGCGCACCGCCTGGAGCAGCGCCTCGCCGCCGTGAAACTCGCCCTGATCCGCGAGATCGACGCCCGCGGCACGGCCCGCGCACAGGGCGCTTCATCCACCGCGGTCTGGTTGCGCGAACGGCTCCACCTCACCATCCCCGCCGCCCGCCGACTCGTCGACCTCGCCACCGCACTCGACACCGCCAACCCAGGCGTACGACGAGCACTGGCCGACGCCACCATCACCCTCGACCAAGCCCGAGTCATCGCCGACACCGTCACCACCGTGCACACCGCCGCCGGCCCCGAAACCGCCGACAAAGCCGTCGGAGTGCTCGTCCACTGGGCTGGGCAGTTCGACCCCACCCTGTTGCGCAAACTCGGCACCCGCATCCTCGACCACGTCGCACCCGACATCGCCGACACCGCCGCCCGGGCCGCACTGCAAGCCGAAACCACCCGCGCCACCCGCGACCGCCACCTCACGTTGTCCGAGCAAACCGACGGCCGACTCCGACTCACCGGCACCCTCGACGCCGAAACCGCCGGCCTGCTGCGCGCCGCCATCGACCCGCTGACCGCACCCTCCGGCCCCGACGACGCCCGCACCCCCGGGCAACGCCGCCACGACGCCCTCGCCGACGTGTGCCGACTCGCGCTGCGCACCGGGCAGCTACCCGAACACGGCGGCGAACCGGCCCAGATCGTCGTCACCACCAGCTATGACGGCCTCGCCCGACAGCTAAACACCAGCACCCTCGACGCCGGCCTCCACGCCGGCACCCTCGACGCCGGCACCCTCGACACTGGCACCCTCGACACCGGTCTCCATGTCACCCCGGAAACAGTGCGCCGCCTCGCCTGCGACGCCACGATCCGCCCTGCCGTGCTCGGCAGCGCCAGCCAGGTCCTCGACGTCGGCCGGCAACGCCGCCTCATCACCGGGCCCCTACGCCGCGCCCTCGTCCTTCGCGACCGCGGCTGCACTCAGCCCTCGGCTACGTCAGCCCCAAGACCTACACTGACAGCGCAAGCATCTGTCCGTGAGACCGAAGCAAGACCAACGCCCACCACATCCACCACTGGGCCGACGGCGGCACCACCGGCCTCGACAACGCCGTCCTCCTCTGCGGCCACCACCACCGCCACCTCCACCACAGCGACTGGACCGTCCGCCTCGGCGGCGACAGCCACCCCGAGTTCATCCCACCCGCCTGGCTCGACCCCGAACAGGTCCCCCGCCGCAACCACTACCACCGACGCACGTAAGCACGGCGGGCATGGCTGCACCCATCGGCGTCATGGCGCTGGTCGAGCCGCATGGTGCGCTCGGCCTACCGGCATCGAGTCAGGGTTCGGCTCACCGAGGTCGAGTCAGGGGTGTTGCCACCCGCCAAGCACGGACCAGTGCCGGCACGTCGGGGTAGCGCGTGGCAGGTGCGGCCCCGGTCGCCCGGTCCACGACGCGGCGCTGGTCACCGTTTCCGCGCCAGCCCTGCGCCGCATCAAGGAGGTGGTGCAGGGTGCGGCCGAGCAGGTGCACGGTGGTCCGCTCGTCGATCACCGCGCCACGAACGAACTCCTCCGGGGCCATGTAGCTGCGTGAGCCGGGCAGCCGGTCGGCGTCGAGCTGGAACGGGCCGGGCCGGTACTCGTCCAGGTCGATCAACCGCATCCGGCCGGCGGAGAAGTCGTACAGGAAGCAGCCGTCGTAGAGGTCGACGGCGACCAGGCCGGCGGCGCTGACGGCGAGATGGGCGTCGAGGATCGCGTCGAGTGCCACCTCGACCTGCGGCACCGGCAGACGCAGGAACCGGCTCAGCCCGGTGCGGTCCGTGCCGTGCACGGTGGCGTGGTTCAGCACGCTGCCGTCGTACCAGGGGTAGATGAGCGTCGGGCCGGCCTCGCCACGGACTGTCCACCATGGGCGGACGATCACCGGGTGGCGGACTGTGGCGTGCACCGCGCAGGCCCGGTCGAGGGATGCTCGCCCCGCGGCCGTGGTGGCCGTCTTGACGAGCCAGCGCCGGCCCGCCTCCTCGGCTCCGTAGGACAGGCATCCGGAGTCCTGAGCGTCGAAGACCACGAAGGCCGACTCGATCGATGGCACGGACACCCGACGAGACTACGGCGCCCGCCAGCGGACAAAAGGCGCCGCACGGGGACAGCGCCGCGCGGAGACAGCGCCGCCGGCGACCCAAAATGACGCGCAAAGTACCCGTTGCGTTACGAGATTGTTTCCAAGATTACCGGGAGGTTACGAGTGCTTCTCGACGATCGATACCAATTCTAGGTTTCGGCCACCGTCATCAGTCGTGGCGGCCGGCACCGAACGTGGAGGCAACGACGTGCCACAACCGAACACACATCGGACCGGACGGGCCAGGCGCGGGGTCAGCATGCTGGCCGCCGTTGCGCTGACCGCGGCCGGCCTGACCAGCCTGCCCGGCAGCGCCACCGCCGCGCCGACCAGCAGTGGACCGACCGCCCGCTACCTCGTCCAGCTCGACGAGGAGCCGCTGGCCACCTACACGGGCGGTGTCCCCGGGATCGCCGCGACCAAGCCAGCCGGCGGCTCCAAACTGAACCGCACGTCGGGCAGCGCGAACGCGTACCGGGATCACCTGCGTCAGAAGCGCAAGTCCGTGCTGGACCGGGTCGGTGTGCCGGCCGACCGCACGCGCGTCACCATGGAGACCGCGTTCAACGGCTTCGCCGCCGACCTGACCGGGCCGCAGGCCGCCCGGCTGCGCGCCACCCAGGGTGTGCGGGCGGTGTACGAGAGCCAGAAGGTGCACGCGACCACCTCGCACACCCCGGACTACCTGGGCCTGACCGGCAACGGTGGGGTGTGGAAGAAGGAGTTCGGCGGAGACTCCCACGCGGGTGAAGGCGTCATCGTCGGGATCATCGACAGCGGCTACTGGCCGGAGAGCGCGAGCTTCGCACCCCTGCCCAGCCCGCGTCCCGACCAGGCCATCATCGACGCCAAGTGGAAGGGCACCTGCGACGTTGGCATCGAGGCGCCGGTCACCTGCAACAACAAGGTGATCGGAGCCCGCTGGTACAACGACAGCGGCATCGCCGAGGCGTTCCCCGACGACTACTCCTCGCCTCGTGACCGCAACGGCCACGGCACCCACACGGCCAGCACCGCAGCCGGCCTCAACGGCGTGCGGGCGACGTCGGGCACCCAGGACCTGGGCATGATCTCCGGCATGGCGCCGGCCGCACGACTGGCGATCTACAAGGCGCTGTACGACAACGGTGCGGGCGGGGCGACCGGTACCGACATCGACATCGTGCACGCCATCGACGACGCGGTCGCTGACGGCGTCGACGTGATCAACTACTCGATCGGTGACGACACCGAGCGGTTCGGGGCCGTCGACGCCACGTTCTTCAACGCTGCCGCCGCCGGGGTGTTCGTCGCCGCCGCCGCCGGCAACTCCGGCCCGTTCGCCAACACCGTCGACAACTCGACGCCGTGGCTGACCACGGTGGCCGCGAGCACCACCGACCGACAGCACAACCGGAAACTCACCCTCGGCAACGGCACCACCATCACCGGCGCGGGCATGGGTGAGACCGGCGTCGGTCCGGCCCGACTGGTCTTCGCCAAGGACAGCGCGCTCGACCCGGACGGTGCCTACGGTGCCGGCCTCTGCGCCGACGACACGTTGGATCCGGCCAAGGTCAAGGGCGCGATCGTGCTCTGCGTACGCGGCGAGATTCCCCGTACCGACAAGAGCATCGAGGTGGCCCGGGCCGGCGGGGTCGGGATGGTCCTGTACAACGAGGAGCTGAACTCCCTCAACGCCGACGTGCAGGCCGTGCCGACCGTGCACATCAACGAGGTCGACCTGGCCACGGTCACCGCGTACGTCGCAAAGGGCAACGCCACGGCGACCATCTCGCCGAGCAAGCTGGAGACGGTCGAGGCGCCGTCGGTCGCCGCGTTCTCCTCGGCGGGCCCGTCGAACCTGAACGCCGGCGAGCTGCTCAAGCCGGACATCAGCGCGCCCGGTCAGGACATCGTCGCGGCGTTCTCTCCGTCCATCGGCGGGAACGACTTCGCCCTGGAGTCGGGCACCTCGATGGCGGCGCCGCACATCGCCGGTATCGCCGCCCTGCTGCTGGCCAAGCACCCCGACTGGTCGCCGGCGGCGGTCCGCTCGGCGCTGATGACCAGCGCCGTGGACAAGACCGACAAGGGCAACCCGATCAAGATCGGCACGTACGACGCCACGCCGTTGAACTACGGTGCCGGCCAGGTCGAGCCGGGCAGCGCCTTCGACCCGGGTCTGGTGTACGACTCCAACCAGCAGGACTGGATCCAGTACCTGTGCGGGGTGTCCACCGACCGGGGCAGCGACTACGGCCTCGACCTGGAGGGCTGCGACACGATCGGCTCGATCGAGACGGCACAGCTCAACTACCCGTCGATCTCGCTGGGCCAGATGGTGGGCAAGCAGACGGTCACCCGCACCGTCACCAACGTCAGCGACAAGACCAGCACCTACACCTCGTCGGTGCAGGCCCCGCCGGGTTACAAGGTCAAGGTCACCCCGGCCAAGATGCAGATCCGTCCCGGCCAGTCGGCTCGCTTCACTGTGGAGGTGACCAGCACCGGCGGCGCGTTCGACACCTGGGCCGACGGCTCGCTGACCTGGCGCGACCAGTTCAAGCACGAGGTACGCAGCCCACTGGTCGTGCACAACTCCGGGCTGGTCGCCCCCGACGCCATCACCGGCAAGGGCACCTCCGGCAGCGTTCCGATCGCCGCCGAGGTCGGTTACAAGGGTCAGCTGATCTCGCAGCTCTCCGGCCTGACCGCGGGCACCAGCAGCACCGTCACCCTGCAGGGTGACGGACCGAGTTGGGACTGGAGCACGTCGGACAACCTGCCGGTGCCGCTGCCCGCGTCGATCAGCAGGACCACCCTGCACGTACCGGCCGGCACCCGCAGCCCGCTCATCCAGGTCACGTCGGAGCGGCCCACCTGCTCCCACATCGACTGGGACGACGAGGAGGGGGTGATGGAGTGCACCGAGTTCAGCCTCAACGTCTATGACAAGGACGGGAAGTTCGTCACCGCCACCGCCAGTGGTCGGGACGGCGCCAAGGTGACGTTGCCGGAGGGTGCCGGCGACTACATCGTCGTCGTCGAGCAGGAGTTCACCGAGAACATCCCGACGGGCGCGAACGCGTACACCGTCACCAGCTACCTGCCGGGGGCGCCGGGCACCTCCACCGGCCGGTTCACCATCGACCCGAAGCAGCGCAGGGTGCAGCCGGGTGCGACGGCGAACCTGACCCTGCGCTGGTCCGGCCTCGCGCCAGCGAAGCGCTACCTCGGGGTGCTGGAGTTCCGCAACGGTGACGGCTCCCTGAAGACCGTGCCGGTCACCGTCCAGTCCTGACGGTGTCGACGGGCCGGCGGCCCGACGTGTGACCCAGGTCACCGTCGGTCCGCCGGCCGACCGTTCGCGCCGGTGGGGGTGATCTGCTCGACCCCACGGTGATCGACGGCAGCGAGGACAAGACGCGGGGCGGCGGGGGCCCAGTTCCCGTCCGCCCCGAACGTCTGCGCGGACCCGTCGAGTTCGTCGGACGAGCAGCGGAGTTGGCCCGGTTACGCCAGCTCGTCGAAGCCCCGCCGTGCCTGATCCTGCTGGAGGGCGAACCCGGGATCGGCAAGAGCCGGCTGGTCGCCGAACTGCTCGCCGAACTTCCCGGGCACCACCTCGTCGGCGAGTGCGACGACGTGCCGGAACCCTTTCCACTCGGTGTGTTGCTGGACGCGATCCGCGGCAGCGCCGACCGACTCGGCGCGCTCAGTCCGGTGGCCGGTGCCCTCGCACCGCTGCTGCCCGAACTGGCGGACGCGCTGCCCGCCGCGCCACTCCCGTTGACCGACCCGGCGGCCGAACGGCACCGCCTGTTCCGGGCCGTCGCCGCAGTGCTGGCCGCACTGACTCCCGCCACGCTGCTGCTCGAGGACCTGCACTGGGCCGACCCGGCGACCTGCGAACTCCTCGCCTACCTGAGCACCCACCCGGTCGACGGACTGGCGGTGGTGCTGACCGCCCGCACGGCGGCGCCGGGAGGCAGTACGCCGATCCACGACGCGTTGGCGCGAACCCCGCCGTGGAGCGTCACCCGCGTCGCACTCAGCCCGCTGGACGCCGATGACGTACGCCGGCTGGCCGCCCGGACCCTGCGGCTCGACGACCCACCGCAGCAACTGACGGCGACCCTGCTCGACCGCACCGCCGGCATCCCGTTCGTGGTCGAGGAGGTGCTGCGTACGCTCGCCGAGCGGGGTGGCGACCCGTTGGCCGACGACAGCGTCCCGTTCGTCCTGCGTGACGTGCTGCTCTGGCGGCTGCGCCCCCTCGACGAGGCCACCCGCGAGGTGCTCGGGGCCGCTGCCGTGCTGGGGCTGGCACCGGACCAGCGCATCATCGCCTCGGTGCTCAGCCTGGACCGGGTGGCGGTCGGCGCGGCACTGACCGCGGCCCACCGGGCCGGCCTGCTGCACGACGCCGGGGACGGTCTGCGGTTCCGCCACGACCTGGCCCGACAGGTGGTGTACGACCTGGTGCCCCGGGAGAACCGCGAGTGGCTGCACCTGCGCGTCGCACGGGTGTTGGAGCAGGAGTTGCCGAAGCCGGTCGCCCAACTGGCGCACCACTACCGCCGGGCCGGCAGCGGCGCCGACTTCGTCCGCAATGCCGAGGCGGCCGCCGACCTGGCCACCGAGCGCGGCGACGACGCGACCGCCGCCAGCTTCCTGCTCCAGACGATGGACGTCGCCGAGCTTCCCCGCCCGGTACGGGTACGGCTCGCCGCCAAGCTGGGCCGCTCGGCCATCGACGGGCTGAGCCAGGCGGAGGCGATCCCGGTGCTGGAACGGCTGCTCGCCGACCGACGGTTGCCGCCCGGTGCCCGCGGCGAGCTGGGCCTGGTGCTCGGGCGGATGCTGCGCCAGCAGGGCGAGGCGCTGCGCGGCTACACCGAGATCGAACGTGCTGTGCCGTACCTGCGTGCACCGCGACGCAAGGCACCGGCGCTCGCGGTGCTGGCGGCCCCGGACACCGTCGTCGGCCGGCACGTCGACGACCACCTGGCCCGCTGCGCGGAGGCGGAGAGCGCCGCGACGGCCAGCGGGGACCCGGGGGCGCACCTCGCGGCCCGCATCACCCGAGCCTCGCTGCTACTGGAGCTGGGTGATCCGGCAGCCTGGGCGATCATCACCGAGCTGCGGGCGTCCGCCGAGTTGGCCGACCGGCCCCGCGAACATGCCCGGGCCTGCCTGAACTGGGCGCAGGGCGCGTTGCACGCCGGGCACCCGGCACAGGCGGAAACGCTCCTGGCGGCCGGCCGGGCGCTGGTCGACGAGACCGGGTACGAGCGGCTGACCTCCCTGGTCGAGGCGACCGAACTGTCGTTGGACCGGGCCGCCGGGCGGCTGGACGGGCTCGTCGAGCGCCTCGCCCGACTGGTTGCCAGCACTGAGCGGATGCCGGTCACGCTGCTCGACGCGCGGGTCGAACTGGCCACCGTACTGGCCCGTACCGCCACCGCCGACACCGCCGCCACCGCCGCCACCGCCGACAGCGCCGACACCGCCGCCACCACCGCCAGCGCCGACGGTGACAGCGGGAGCGGCGATCAGGTGGAGCTGGCCGAACGGGCGCTGCGGGAGGTGGTGGTCGACGCCCGGCGGGTCGGCGCGATCTGGCCGCTGGTGCAGGCACTCTCGGCGCTGGCCCGGTTGACGCTGGCCGCGAGGCCGGACGAGGCCGTCCGGCACGCGACGGAGGCACTGTCGCTGGTACGCGGTAAGGGCATCCTGGCGTGGGCGGCCGAGGCCGTGCTGGTGCTGGCCGAGGCCGCGGTCGCAGCGGGTGAGCCGGCTCGGGCCGCGGCAGCGGTGACCGAGTTGGAAATCGGGATCGCGGGCCGTGACGCGCCGCTCGCCCTGGCCGCCCTGCGCCGGTGCCGGGAACTCGTCCCGGCCTGAGCCGGCCCGGCCGCCGGGCCCGGGCGAACTGGGGGATGTCGGCGTGTGGTCGGTGACCGACCTGACTTCGACCTCGGTGGGATCGCCACCGAGGCCGAAGCAGGTGTTCCTACTGTGGTGCTCCGGCCTCAGTCGCGGGTCAGCACGATGAGGTCGGCGTCGTGGGTCGGGCTCCACTGCACGGGCAGGCCGAACGAACCGAGGTGGCTGCCGGAGTAGTGCCGGTCGCCGTGCCGGTAACGGGCCGCCGGATCGAGGCCGCGCAGTGGCAGCCGGACCGGGCGGGACGGCAGCAGGCCGGCACCGTCGAGCCGGCCGGTGTGCCAGGCCAGCACGACCACTTGGCTCTCGTCCGGCGCGGTGTACTGCACGGCGCAGCGGGCCTGGTCGGGACCGCCGATCAGGTGCACTTCGCCGTGCGTGACGACGTCCCGGATCTCCTTGTAGCGGGCGATCCAGCCAGCCGCCTCGGCCCGCTCGGCGGGGGTCCAGGCCCGGATGTCCGCGCCGACGCCGAGCACGCCGGCCATCGCGAGGACGAACCGGAACGCCAGCGAGCGGGGGCGGGGGTCGAACAGGCCGGGCGCGTCGGTGACCCAGGAGCTGAGCAGGTGCGGGGCGTTGGCGTGCAGGAAGCCGTACTGGATGGCCAGCCGGTCCAACGGGCCGGTGTTGTCGCTGGGCCAGAAGACGTCGGCCCGGGCGGCCATCGCCAGGTCGGTCCGCCCGCCGCCGCCGGCACACGCCTCGATCAGCACCCCGGGGTGGTCCCGGCGCAGCTGCTCGTAGATCCGGTGCAGGTTGGCGACGTGCGCGCCGTCCAGGTCGAGCGGCCCGCCCCCGCCCGGCCGCCCCGGCTCGGTACGCGGCCGGTTGAAGTCCCACTTCAGGTAGTCGATGTCGTACCGGCGCAGCAGACCATCCACAGTGGAGTGGACGAATTCGGCTACCTCCGGTCGGCCCAGGTCGAGCAGGTACTGGTTGCGTACAGGGGTGAGCGGCCGACCGTCGACGGAGTAGACCCACTCGGGGTGCTCCGCGTAGAGGGTCGACTTCGGGTTGACGCACTCCGGCTCGACCCAGAGCCCGAAGTTCAGCCCGAGCGCCCGGACGTCGGCGATGAAAGCGTCGAACCCGGCCGGGAACTTCGCCGGATCGGGCGTCCAGTCGCCGAGGCCGGCGGTGTCGTCGTTGCGGCCGACGAACCAGCCGTCGTCCACGACGAACGTCTCCACACCCAGCTCGGCGGCGATCCGGGCCAGCGCGAGCTGACTCTCCGCCTCGACCGCGAAGTAGGTGGCCTCCCAGGAGTTGTAGAGCACCGGGCGCGGGGTGAGGCGCCTACCTGCGAGCAACCGCTGGTGGGTGTGCCAGACCCGGGCCAGCCCGTCCAGGCCGTCCGCGCTGTACGCCCCGGTGATCACCGGCAGGGTCAGCCGCGCTCCCGCGGCCAGCTCGAGCGGGCCGTCGGCCAGGTGACGGCCGGCCCGTACCCGGGTCAGGCCACCGGTGTCCCGCTCGGCGCTGATCTCCCATGAACCGGTCCAGGCCAGCGCCATCCCCCAGGCCGCCCCGGTCGGCTCGGCGGTGTCCCGCACGGCCAGCCAGGGCACGTGCAGGTGCCCGGGTACGCCCTGGGAGCTGCCGATGCTGAACGTGCCGTGACCCAGGTCGACGTGGGAGAGCTGGAACTCCTGCGCCCACTGCCCCCACTGGTGGCTGAGCAGCGCGCCGTGCGGCGTCGGTACGCAGAACCCGCCCGATCCGGCCCGGACGATCCGCAGCGGGCCGGTGCCGTCGTTGGTCAGCTCGACCCACCGCTGCACCACGTCGGTGCCGGCGGGGACCCGGTAGTGCACGGTGGCGCGCAGCCCGGTCAGCGGATCGGCGAAGTCGACGGCCAACTCCTGCCCGTCGGCGTCGACCCGCACGTCGGTGTGGACGAAGCCGATCCGGCGCTCCCCGGTGGAGGTTTCGATCACCAGGTCGGCACCGGTGAACGGGCGATCGGCGTCGGTGGCGTACTCGATCGGGGCGCCGTCCCCGGCGGTGAGGAACGGCACCGGGCCGTCGTAGGCGACCGGCGACGGACCGTCGGAGACGCCGTGCGGCCCCCACGCGACCAGCTCGAGCCAGCGGCCGTGGGCCGGGACGGTGACGGTGTACTCGGTGTGCACGCCAAGCAGCGTCCAGCGCTGTGGCGTCGCGGCGGTCACTTGACCGCTCCGAGTGCCAGGCCGGAGACGAAGTGCCGCTGGAAGCGCAGGAAGACCGCGACGGTGGGGACGGCCGCGATGACCGTGCCGGCGGCGATCACGTTCCAGGACGAGACGAACTGCCCCTGGAGGCCGAGCAGCGCCGGGGTGACCGGCATGTTGTCGTCGGTGCGCAGCACGGTGATCGCCCAGAGCAGATCGTTGAAGATCCAGGTGAAGGAGAGCGCCCCGAGGGCGGCCAGCGCGGGCCGGGTCAGCGGCAGCATGACCCGGGTGAAGATCTGCGCTGTGCCGGCACCGTCGATCGTTGCCGCCTCCTGGATCTCGCCCGGCAGGTCCCGCATGAAGCCGTGCAGGACGAAGGTGTAGAAGCCGAGCCCGAAGCCGACCTGCACCGCGATCAACGCCCAGAGCGTGTCGTAGAGGCCGGTCAGCTCGCTGAACTTGGCTACCGGGATGAGCAGGATCTGCGGCGGCAGCAGGTTGCCGGCGAGCATCAGCAGCAGGACGGTCCGCCGGCCGGGGATCCGGAAGCGACTCAGCGCGAACGCGGCCATCGCGGCCAGACACAGGCTCAACGCCACCGACGGGACCGTGACCAGCATGCTGTTGATCAAGGCGCGCAGTTCGCCGCCGTCGGTCCAGGCCTGCCGGTAGGTGTCCAGGGTGAACGACTGGGGCAGGCTGCCCACGCCGTGCGCGGCGATGTCGTCGAACGATCGGGTGGACATCACCACGACCCAGAGCACCGGGCCCAGCCAGAGCAGCGAGAGCAGGATCATGCTGGTGTGGAAGGCGCCGGTGCGGAGCTTGTTCATCACGCTTCCTCCCGGAACGCGCGAACCAGGTAGCCGAGGATGACGGCCAGCGCGAGCACGAAGATCACGACGGCGATCGCGGAGGCGTAGCCCAGCCGCAGGCTCTGGAACGCGGTCGAGTACATGTAGGTGCTGAGCAGCTCCGAGGAGTGGTACGGCCCACCCTTGGTCAGCGACCAGACGATGTCGAACGAGCGCAGTGAGTCGATCACGATGACCGACAGCACGACGGCGTTGACCCCCTTCAGCTGGGGGATGGTGACGTGCCGCAGCCGCTGCCAGGCGTTGGCGCCGTCCATCCGGGCCGCCTCGTGCAGCGCCGGGTCGATCGCCTTCAACCCGGCCAGGAACAGCACCATCACGTAACCGATCTGCCGCCACAGGGCGGGCAGGATCACCGCGTACAGGGCGGTCTGCGGGTCGGCGAGCCAGGGCCGGATCAGCTGCTCCAGGCCAACGGCCCGCAGCAGCGTGTCGGCGATGCCGTCGGGCTGGTAGAACACCCGCCAGACCAGCGCCGTCACCACCAGGGAGAAGACCACCGGGGTGAACAGGGCGGCCCGGTAGAAGCCGACCCCGCGCCGCTCCTTCTGCAGGACCAACGCCATGCCGAAACCGCCCAGCACGGAGAGCCCACCGAAGAGCACCAGCCAGATCACCGTGTTGAGCAGCGCACCCCGGAAGGTGGCGTCGCCGGCCAGTTCGACGTAGTTGTCCGTGCCGACGAAGGTCGGCGGCGACATCCCGTCCCAGCGGGTCAGGGAGAACCAGAAACCCTGGAGCGCCGGCCAGAAGACCCAGACGCTTTCGACCGCGAACGGCACCAGGACGAACGCCACCAGCAGCGGCGACAGTCGAGCAGACCGTCGCCGCCGCCGGGTGGGTGTGACCGAAGTCGTGGAGACTGTTGCTGTCACGTCAGCCCTTGAAGACCTTCTCGGCGCCGGCCTGCCACTCCCGCAGGATCGCGTCGATCTGGTCCGGCTTGTCGAGGAACTTGGTCAGCGCGGTGTCCGCGGTCGGCTGGAGTGCGTCGCTCGAGTCGCGGTTGAAGAACTGGGTCAGCTCCTTGGCCTCGTCCAGCATCGCCTTGCCCTTGACGACCAGCGGCGAGTCGGAGGCCTTGGCCTTGGGGTTGGCCGGCAGCACGATGCCGGAGCTGGCCTTGACGTACGCCTCCTGGGCCTCGACCCCGGAGAGGTACGTCAGCAGGGCCTTGGTGCCGGTCGGGTTGGCGGTCTTCGCGCTCGCGAAGAAGCCGTCCGTCGGGGCCTCCTCGGCCAGTGGCACTTCCGGGTCGATGATCGGGAACCGGAAGAAGTCCAGGTCGCCGAGAGCGTCCTTGGGTGCCGCGTCGGCGAAGAACGTGCCGATCAGGAACATGCCGGTCTTGCCGGCCAGCAACGCGGTGGTCGCCTCCTGGAACGGGTACGCCTTGCCCTTGGGGTCGAAGTAGGGCAGCGCCTCGCGCCAGCGGGTGAAGACCGCCTTGACCTTGGGGTCGTCGAAGCGCTGCTTGCCGGCGAGCAGCTCGCGGTGGAACGGCGCGCCGTTGATCCGGATGTTCAGGTAGTCGAACCAGGCCGAGGCCACCCACGGGGTGTCGCCGAGACCGATGCCGATCGGCGGAACGCCCTTGCTCTTCAGCGTCTCGCACAGGGCCAGGAATTCGGTCCAGGTCTTCGGCTCCTGCACGCCCCACTTGGCAAAGTTGGACTTGCGGTAGAAGAAGCCCCACCAGTAGTTGTTCATCGGCATGAAGATCTGCTTGCCGCTGGCTTCGGTGGACAGGGTGCGCAGCGACTGGGGGTAGTCGCCCATCGACTTCCACACGTCGGAGACGTCCAGCAGCAGGTTCTTGCTGGCGTAGTCGTTGGCGACCGAGCCCGCGTACCAGGTGTAGAGGTCCGGCGGGTTCGCCGAGGTCAGGTACGTCGGGAGCTGCGTCCGGAAGGTCTCCGAGGCGATCGTGTTGAGGCTCGCCGTGCCCTTGCCCTGGGCGTTGAAGTTCGCGATCAGCTTCTCCATCGCCTCCTTGGCCTGCGGCGAGGAGAGGTTCGACTGGATGGTGACCGCGCCAGAGCCGTTGCTCGTGGTCGGTCCGCTTGCGGAGCTGGCGCACGCGCTGAGGAACGAGCTGGCGCCGAGCGCACCCAGGCCGGCGAGCCCAAGGTGGCCAAGGAATCGCCGGCGACCGGGGTCGAAGTCGCTCACGGAGGTGTCCCTTCCTCTACGACACGTAGCGTCACTGCTCAGCGTGTCGTCCATGTGAATGCTGTGACGAGAAGGTTGCATCGGCGGTTGCCGGCTGTCAAGATATCTTCGTAATTAATGATTAGACGAGACCAAGGCGGGGACAGGTGGATCAGCCTATGCGCCGGCTCGAAGGCAGGAACGCGCTGGTCACCGGTGCGATGGGCGGGATCGGTGCCGCCACGGCCCGGCGGCTCGCCGCCGAAGGGGCGGCGGTCGCACTGCTCGACGTGCACGACCCGACCCCGCTGGCCGACGAACTGACCGCCCGTGGCGGACGAGCACTGTCCGTAATGGGCGATGTCAGCGAAGAGAGTGACTGGGCGAGTGCGGTGTCGACCGTCCGCGCCAGCCTCGGCCCGATCGACATCCTGGTCAGCAACGCGTACGCCGTGCAGGTCGCCCCGGCCCACGAGACCAGCCGGCAGTCCTGGGACCACCAGCTCGGCGTCAGCCTCACCGGCTCGTTCCTCGGCGTCCGCGCCTGCCTGGACGACCTGCGGGCCCGCTCGGGCGCGGTCGTGCTGATCTCCTCGGTGCACGCGCTGGTCGGGTTGCCCGGCCGGCCCGCGTACGCTGCCGCCAAGGGCGGCCTGGTCGCGCTCGGCCGCCAACTCGCCGTGGAGTACGGCCCCCAGGTGCGCGTCAACACCGTGCTGCCCGGGCCCATCCTCACCGGCGCCTGGGCAGACGTGTCCGAAGAGGACCGGGAACGCAGCGTCGCGGAGACTGTCGCGAAGCGCTTCGGCACACCGGACGAAGTGGCCTCGACGGTCGCCTTCCTCGCCTCATCGGACGCCGCCTACATCACCGGCGCGAGCCTCGTGGTGGACGGCGGTTGGACAGCGGTGAAAGCCTCGGCCTGAGAGATCGATACCGACCAGCGAAAAGGCCAGGAACATTGGCACAGTACGCACGCCGCGGCATCCACGGGCAGACCGTCGAGGCGATCGCCCGTCGCATCCTCACCGGTGAGATCGCCGCCGGCGCGACCCTGAACATCGCCGCGTTGCAGGAGGAGTTCGACGTCAGCCTGACGGCGCTACGCGAGGCGCTGAAGGTCCTCTCGGCCAAGGGCATCGTCGACGCCCGGCAGAAACGCGGCACCTTCGTCCGACCCCGCGCCGATTGGAACCTGCTCGACGGTGACGTGATCCGCTGGCAGTTCGCCGAGGGCACCGACCAGCGGCTGCTCGACCAACTGCACGAGGTACGCGCCATCATCGAGCCGGCCGCCGCACGCCTGGCCGCCACCCGTGCGACCGAGGACGACGTGGCCGCGCTCGACGGGGCACTGGCCGAGATGGCCGAGGCCGTCGGTGATCCCGCCGCCGCCGTCGCCGCCGACCTCGCCTTCCACCGCGCGCTGCTCACCGCCACCCACAACGAGTTGTTGGAGCGGATGGAGGTCGTGATGGAGACCGGGCTCGCCGAACGGGACCGGCTGGTGCACGGCGGCGCCGCGCACGACGACCCGGTGCCCAGCCACCGTGCCGTCGTCGACGCGCTGCGCGAGCGGAACGAGACAGCGGCCGAGACCGCCATGCGTGAGTTGCTGGACAAGGCCGTCCGGGACGTCGCGAAGGTACGGGGACAGAGGGGCAGTCAGTGAAGATCGAGCGGATCGAGACCTTCCTCGTCGCACCACGGTGGTTGTTCTGCCGGGTGGAGACCGACGACGGGCTGGTCGGGTGGGGTGAACCGGTGGTGGAGGGGCGCGCCGAAGTGGTGCGCAGTGCCGTCGAGGTGCTCTCCGAATACCTGATCGGTGCGGATCCACTTCGCATCGAACAGCACTGGCAGGTGCTCACCAAGGGCGGCTTCTACCGGGGCGGCCCGATCCTCTCCAGCGCCGTGGCGGGCCTCGACCAGGCGCTCTGGGACATCGCCGGGCAGGCGTACGGAGCGCCGGTGCACGCGCTACTCGGCGGGCCGGTGCGCGACCGCGTACGGGTCTACTCCTGGATCGGCGGGGACGAGCCCGACGAGGTGGCCGACGCCGCCGCCGCGCAGGTCGCCGCCGGTCTCACCGGCGTCAAGATGAACGCCTGCGGGCGGCTCTCCCCCATCCCCACCTCCGCCGAGGTGGACGAGGTCGTCAGCCGGGTGGCCGCCGCCCGGGAGGTGCTCGGCCCCGACCGGGACATCGCACTGGACTTCCACGGTCGGGCCGGCCTGGCCGCGGTACGCCGGATCCTGCCCGAACTGGTTCCGCTGCGACCGTTCTTCGTGGAAGAGCCGCTCCTACCCGACCAGGCTCACCACCTGCGCGACATCGTCGCCAGCACGCCGATCCCGGTGGCCACCGGCGAGCGGCTCTACGGTCGCTCCGAGTTCCTCGGCCCGTTGCAGGCCGGCGTCGCCGTGGTGCAGCCGGACCTGTCGCACGCCGGTGGGATCTCCGAGGTCCGCCGGATCGCGGCGCTGGCCGAGACGTACGGAGCGCTGCTCGCCCCGCACTGCCCGCTCGGCCCGATCTCGCTGGCGGCCAGCCTCCAGGTGGCCTTCGCGACGCCGAACTTCCTGATCCAGGAACAGAGCATCGGCATCCACTACAACGCCGGGTCCGAACTGCTGGACTACCTGGTCGACCCGGAGCCGTTCCGGTTCGTCGACGGGCACATGGCCCGCCTCGACCGGCCCGGCCTGGGCATCACCGTGGACGAGGCGGCGGTTCGGAAGGCCGCGCAGACCCCGCATGCCTGGCGCAACCCGATCTGGCAGCACGCCGACGGGTCGTTCGCGGAATGGTGACCGGCGCGAAGCCGGTGCCGCTGCGCGCGGCGTACGACGCGGAGCACGGCGGTCGGTGGACCAGCCTGCACGGCGGCGGCCGGGAGTGGCTCTGGCGCGGCCCTGAGCCCGGCCGGCACGAGGTACGCCCCGACGATGCGTTCATCGACGCCGGCGGGTTGGAGGAGTGCCTGCCCACCGTGCGCGGTCGGCCCGACCACGGCGAGGTGTGGTCGCGGCCGTGGCGCGCCGTCGGCCCTGGCACCGTGGTCGTGCAACGCCCGACGTTCGTCCTGACCCGCCGGATCAGCGACTCCGACGGCGTGGTGGTGGCCGACTACCGGCTGGCCGCCGACCCCGGGCACCGGTTCGTCTGGGCCGCGCACGCTCTGCTCGACCTCTCCCCGTCGGCCCGCCTCGACGCGCCCACCGGCGTCCAGACCCGGCTGCACCCGGAAGCCGCGGCGCTCCTGCCGCCGGGTAGCTGGCCCGCCGGTGCACCCTGGCTGACCGGGCCGTGGCCGGCCCCCGCCGGGCTGACCCTGGACACCCTCGGCCCGGACGACGGGACCGCGCTCGGCGCGGTGCTGCTCGACTGCCCCCGGGTCCAGGTGATCGACGGCGTCGACCGGCTGACCCTGGAGCTGGAGTGCGCTGATCAGCCTCGCAGCACGGCACTCTGGCGCAACCTGGGTGGCTGGCCGACCGACCGCCCCTACCGCAGCGTCGGCGTCGAACCGATGCTCGGTGCCGCCTTCGACCTGGCCGACGCCGGCCCAGCCGACGCGGCGGTCGTTCCGCCCACCGGTGAGGTCGCCTGGCGACTTACCATCTCCGCCCACCGCATCCACTGAGGACATCCGTGATGAACCTGCTCGACGAGCTGCGTACCCATCGACTGCTGGCCATCGTGCGCGGACCGGACCCGGCCGCCGCGCTGACCGCCGTGCTCACCCTGGCCGAGAGCGGCGTGGCGCTGGTCGAGGTCTCGCTGACCAGCGCCGACGCGCTCGGCGTCATCCGACGCGCCCGAGCCGCCCTCGGGCCTGACTACGCCCTGGGCGCGGGCACCGTGCTCAGCGCCGACGATGCCCGCGCCGCAGCCGACGCGGGCGCCGGCTTCCTGGTCACCCCGGCGCTCGCACCGAGCCTCGCCGAGGCCGGTCGACTCGGGCTGCCGGTGCTCGCCGGCGCGCTCACCCCGACCGAGGTGGTGCAGGCCAACAGCGACGGGGCCACCGCGGTCAAGCTCTTCCCGGCCTCCCTCGGTGGGCCCGACTACCTCGGCGCGCTGCGCGACCCGTTCCCCGGCACCGCGTTCGTGCCGGTCGGTGGGGTCGACGCGGACGGCGCCCGGCGTTACCTCGACCGGGGAGCGGTGGCCGTCGGCGTCGGCTCCCCGCTGCTGGGCGACGCCGTCCGCGGCGGTGACCCGGCGGCGCTGCGTGAGCGCGCCGCGGCCTTCCTCACGGCGGTCCGGCAGTGACCGACCTGCTCACGCTCGGCGAGACGATGGCGGCCTTCCGCACCACCGGCCCGCTGCGGCTGGGCGGCATCGCCGGGATCTCGGTCGCCGGGTCCGAGTCGACGGTGGCGATCGGGCTGGCCCGGCTCGACCACCGGGCCGCCTGGGTCGGGGTCACCGGCGCCGACGAGCCCGGCGAGCTGATCCGCCGGACGCTGCGCGCGGAGGGTGTCGACCTGACCTGGTCCCGGGTCGACCCGACCGCGCCCACCGGGCTGATCCTCTTCGAGAACCGCGTCGCCGACATCAACCGGGTCACCTACCACCGCGCCGGCTCGGCCGGCTCCCGGCTGCGCCCGGCCGACGTGACCGCTGCCTTCGACGCACCCGGGCCGCCGCCCCGGCTGTTGCACGTCACAGGCATCACCTGCGCCCTCGGCGTCGAGCCGTACCAGGCGGTGGTGGAGGCCGTGCGGCGCGCCCGTGCGGCCGGCAGCACGGTCTGCCTGGACGTCAACCACCGCAACCGGCTCTGGTCGGTCTCCGAGGCCGCCGTCGCGCTGCGCCCGCTGCTGCCCTCGATCGACCTGGTGATCGCCTCCGACGACGAGTTGGCCGTGCTGACCGACGCGACCGACCCGGCCGCGGCGCTACTCTCGGCGGGTGTGACCGAGGTCGTGGTCAAGCACGGCGCGGGTGGGGCGACCAGCCACAGCGCCACCGGCACGGTCCACCGTCCAGCCCGGACGGTGCCGGTGGTGGACACCGTCGGCGCGGGCGACGCCTTCGTGGCCGGGCTGCTCTCCGCCTGGCTCGACGGCGCCGACGCACCGGCCCGGCTGGACCGGGCCGTCACCACCGGCGCGTTCGCGGTCGCCACCAGGGGCGACTGGGAGGGCCTGCCCGACCGGGCCGAGCTGACGCTGCTCGACCACGGACCCGGCGGTACCGTCCGCTGACCAATGCGGCGGCACGGCCGCCGACCGTCGCTGACCGGTGCGGCCACCGATCGCCGCCGGAGATCTGTTGGAGGAGCGAGATGGAGCTGACCGAACCGACCGTCTGGAGCACCGACCGGTTGGAGCTGGGCGAAGGGCTGCGCTGGGTCGACGACCGGCTGGTCCTCGTCGACCTGCTGGCCGGGCGACTGTTGGAGACCGACGGCGAGGCGCCGGGCCCGCTGCGGGAGCTGCGCCGCCTCGACGTGCCGCTCGGCGCGGTCGCCCCGGTGGCCGACCGTCCCGGCGACTGGCTGGCCGCCGCCGGGACCGGCGTCGCCCTGCTGCCCGCCACCGGGGACCCCCGACCGGTCGCCGACCTGGTCGCCGACGCGCCCGAGCCGACTCGGATGAACGACGCGGTCGCCGACCCGCACGGCCGCTTCTGGGCCGGCAGCATGACGTACGCCGCGGTGCCCGGTGGGGGCACGCTGTACCGGCTGGCACCGGGTGCGGCACCGGTGCCCGCGGTGACCGGGCTGACCATTCCGAACGGGCCGGCGTTCGACGCCGCCGGCACCACCATGTACCTGGCCGACACCCCGCGCGGCGAGATCGACCGGTTCACCGTCGACCCGGGCACCGGTGACCTGCACGGGCGGGAGCCGTTCCTGCGGCTGTCCCCCGCCGACGGCGGCCCGGACGGGATGACTGTCGACGCGGCTGGCCACCTCTGGATCGCGCTGTGGGGCGGCGCGGCGGTACGCCGCTACCGGCCGGACGGCACGCTGGAACGGGAGATCCGGCTGCCGGCGAAGCAGCCCGCCGGCATCTGCCTGGGCGGCCCCGACCTGCGTCGACTCTTCATCGGCACCGCCCGCGTGGGGTTGTCCGCGGCGGGCCCGGTGGACGGCGCGCTGCTCGCGGTGGACGTCGAGGTCCCCGGCCTGCCCGCCGCACACGCCACCGCCGCCGGCTGACCGGAGGCATACCGGACGCCAGGGCGGGAATAACCGCACCGGAGCGCGGCAACGGGCCGACCGGACAGGGGGCGGGACGATGGACACCGTGGAGCGGGCGTCGTGAACGGGCCGGTCGGCGACGAGCCGCTCGGCGAGCTGGAGCTGGTGCACACCTTCACCGGCCCGATGCCGACCGGGGTGAGCGTCTCGCACCAGGGCCGGATCTTCGTCAACTTCCCGAAGTGGGGCGACGAGGTGCCGGCCACCGTCGTCGAGTTACGTGACGGCCGGGAGGTGCCCTACCCCGACCAGGCGTGGAACGACCCGTCCGGCGACGACGACGCGGGCGCGTTCGTGTCGGTGCAGAGCATCGTCGTGGACCCGGCCGACCGGCTCTGGGTGCTGGACACCGGCAGCCCGATGTTCCAGCCGACGAAGCCGGGCGGCCCGAAACTGGTCCGGGTCGACCTGGACACCAACACGGTCGCCCAGGTGATCACCTTCCCGACGGACGTGGCGCTGCCGACGACGTACCTCAACGACGTCCGCTTCGACCTGCGGCGGGGTGAGGCGGGGGTCGCGTACATCACCGACTCGGCGGACTCCGGGCCGAACGGGATCATCGTCGTGGACCTGGCCAGTGGCGCCTCCTGGCGGCGGCTGCACGACCACCCGTCGACGAAGGCGCAGCCACTGACGTCGTTCCGCCCGGTGGTCGAGGGTCGGCCGTTCCTCGAACGGCCGGCGGACGGGCCGCCGAAGCCGGTGAGCATGGGCTCCGACGGCATCGCCATCTCGGCCGACGGCAACCGGCTCTACTACTGTCCGCTGGCGTCCCGGCGTTGGTACAGCGTCTCCACCGAGGCGCTGGCCGACCCGGGCGTCACCCAGGAGGCGGTCGAGGCGACCGTCGTCGACGAGGGCGACAGGGGCACCGCCTCGGACGGTTTGGAGTCCGACGACGCGGGGCGGCTCTACCTCACCTCGTACGAGCACAACGCGGTGTTGCGCCGGCTGCCGGACGGCGAGTACGAGACCCTCGTCCACGACCCGCGGCTGCTCTGGCCGGACACCATGTCGATCGCCGTTGACGGGTACCTCTACGTCACCGCCAACCAACTGCACCGGCAGCCGCAGTACCAGCGTGGCCAGGACCTGCGGCGCCGGCCGTACGCGCTGTTCCGCACCCGCATCGACGCCGGCCCGGTGCTGCTGCGCCGCTGACCACGGCGCCGCAGCAGCGGCCCTCGACGTCAGGTCGTCGGCAGGGTGCGGTCCAGCAGGTCGAACAGGGCGACCCAGTGCCGCTCGGTGGCCTGCTCGTGGTACATCGGGGTGTCGGCCATGGTGAAGCCGTGGTGGGCGCCCTCGTACACCTCGGAGCGGTATCGCACGCCGGCGGCGTCGAGCGCCTTCTCCAGCGTGGCGATCTGCTCGGGCGTCATCGACTGGTCCTGGTCGGCGTGCCCGAAGTACACCTCGCCGGTGATCGAGTCGACGCCCAGGTGCGGGCTGTCCGGCGCGTCGGTGACGATGCGCCCGCCGTGGAAGCTGGCGACCGCGGCGATGCGGTCCGGGTACGCCTCGATGGCCCGCAGCGCGTTCGTGCCGCCCATGCAGTAGCCGGTGATCGCGACCGGGCCCGGCCGGACGTCGTCCCGGGCGGCCAGGAAGTCGAGGTACGCGCCAGTGTCCCGGCTGATCACCTCGGGGGTCAACGCGCCGATCAGGGGCATGATCTTCTCGAAGAGCGCGCCGCGCTGGTCCGGCTCACCGAGCCGGGACAGGTCGAACAGCGGTGCCCGGCCGGCCCGGTAGAACAGGTGAGGGGTCAGCACCAGGTAGCCCCGGGCGGCGATCCGCTCCGCCATGTCGACCAGGCGCGGGCGCGGCCCGAAGGCATCCATGAAGAGCAGCACCGCCGGGAACGGGCCGTTGCCCTCGGGCCGGGTGAGGGACGCGTCCGCGACCCCGTCATCCGTGGGAATGTCCACCGTCGTCGTCTGCACCGAGCCTCCTCGTACGCCAGTTGTTGATCGTCAAGAACGCTACTCGCTGTGCGGACGGACGTCTTCGACACCCGAGCCAGGGACCGCCGATCCCTGGACAAGACCGCCCTGGGTGCTGGTCGCCGGTCGACGCAGGCTGGCCGTGACCGATGAAGGACACCGTCGACCTGGGGGAAGTTGTGCTCGACCTGACCGTTCCGGACCTGACTGGAAAGCTCGCCGTGGTGACTGGCGGTAGCGACGGCCTGGGCCTCGGCCTGGCCACGCGGCTGGCGCGAGCCGGCGCCGAGGTGGTGCTGCCGGTCCGCAACCCGGCCAAGGGCGCCGCCGCGCTGGAGGCCGTCCGGGCCGCCGCACCGGGTGCCGTCGTCTCGACGCGGGAGTTGGACCTCGCCTCGCTGGACTCGGTGGCCGCGCTGGCCGACACGCTGCTCGGCGAGGGCCGACCGATCCACCTCTTGATCAACAACGCGGGTGTGATGACGCCCCCGACCCGAAACGCCACCGCCGAGGGCTTCGAGCTCCAACTCGGCACCAACCACCTCGGCCACTTCGCGCTGAACGGACGGCTGCTGCCGCTGCTGCGGGCCGGCCGGGCCCGGGTCACCACCATGTCGAGCAGCGCCGCCCGTTCCGGCCGGCTCGACTGGGACGACCTGCAGAGCACCCGCCGGTACGCGGCGATCCGCGCGTACAACGCCTCCAAGCTGGCCACCCTGCACTTCGGGCTGGAACTCGACAGGCGCAGTCGAGCCGCCGGCTGGGGCATCGTCAGCAACGTCGCCCACCCGGGCACCACCATGACGAACCTCTACGCGTCCGGTCCCAACCTCGGCCGCAGCCGCCCCTCCCCGCACCATGCCGTGCTGAGCCGGCTGGCCCGCTGGGGCGTCCTGGTGCACTCGGTGGATGCCGGGCTGCTCCCCGCCCTCTACGCGGCCACCAGTCCACAGGCGCAGGGTGGCCGGTTCTACGGCCCGGACGGGTTGGGGCAGTTCACCGGCAGACCGACCGAGCTGGCCGTCTACCGTTCGGCGCGCAACACGGATGACGCCGCCCGCCTCTGGACCGTCTCCGAAGGGCTGGTGGGCGTGCGGTTCCCCGGCAACTGACCCGGGGAGCGCGCGCCGCGTGAACGCGGCCGAGCGTCGGCGACCGTGCCGGCCCGGGTTCCGGCCGCGCCCGTCGACCCGCGGCCTACGGCACGCCCGGTCCCGATCGGCACCGGAGCGGTCCTCGCTCACGGCCGGTAGCGGTAGCCCATGCCCGGCTCGGTGATGAGGTGACGGGGCCGGGCCGGGTCGTCCTCCAACTTGCGCCGCAGCTGGGCCAGGTACTGCCGTAGGTAGTTGGTCTCGTTCTGGTATTCCGGACCCCACACGTCCTGCAGAAGCTGACGCTGGCTGACCAGCTTGCCGGGGTGACGCAGCAGCTTCTCCAGCACGCTCCACTGGGTGGGGGTCAGTTTGACCTCCGTGCCGTCGTCCCGCAGCACGCTGTGGTCGGCCAGGTCGACGGTGTGCTGGCCGATCCGCAACGCCGGCACCGCCTCGCTGGGCCCACCGAGACGACGGGTGACGGCACGGATGCGGGCCAGCAGCTCCTCCACCCCGAACGGCTTGGTGACGTAGTCGTCCGCACCGGCGTCGAGCGCCGCGACCTTGTCCTCGCTGCCGGCCCGGCCGGAGAGCACGATGATCGGCACGCCGGTCCAGCCGCGCAGGCCCCGGATCACCTCCACCCCGTCGATGTCGGGCAGGCCGAGATCCAGCACCACCAGGTCGGGTGGGTGACTGGCGGCGGCCTTCAACGCGGCGGCACCGGTTCCGGCGATGTCCACGTCGTACCGGCGGGCGCGCAGGTTGATCCGCAGGGCGCGCAGGATCTGCGGTTCGTCGTCGACGACCAGGATGCGCGTCATTCCTGCGGCTCCTCGGAGGTGGTCTGCGCGGCTGGCAGCCGCAGCACCATGGTGAGCCCACCGCCGGGGGTGGTCTCGGGGGTGATGCTGCCACCCATCGCCTCGGCCAACCCCCGGGACAGGGCAAGGCCGAGACCGACACCTGTCTGGTTGTCCCGGTCGCCGAGGCGTTGGAACGGTAGGAAGACGTGCTCCCACTGGTCCTCCGGGATGCCCGGCCCTCGGTCGATCACCCGTAGCTCGACCTGACCCGCGTGCGCGCTGGCGGTGATCGTCGGGGGCTGGTCGGGCGGGCTGTAGCGCAGCGCGTTGGCGATGATGTTGACCAGCACCCGTTCCAGCAGGCCCGGGTCGGCGGTGGCGGCTGGCAGATCGGCCGGGATGTCCGTGCCGACGCTCGCGGCCGCCGGGCCAAGTTCGTCCAACGCCAGGGGTACGGCGTCCTCCAGGCCGATCGCGGTTTCCGTGATGCCGAGGACGCCGGCCTGGAGTCGGCTCATGTCCAGGAGGTTGGCGACCAGCCGGGCGAGGCGGTCCAGCGACTCCTCGGCGGTCTCCAGCAACTCCTCGCGATCGTGCTCGTCGAACTCGATGTCGTGGCTGCGCAGGCTGGTCACGGCCGCCTTCGCGGACGCCAGCGGCGTACGCAGGTCGTGGCTGACCGCGGCGAGCAGCGCGGTGCGCATCCGGTCCGCCGCGGCGAGGGGCCGAGCGGTGGCGGCCTCCTCGGCGAGTCGCTCCTGGCGCAGCGCGACGGCGGCCTGGGCGGCGAACGCCTCGACGATGCGCCGGTCGGCGGCCTCCAACCGTCGGCCGCAGAGGACGACGGTGATCCGGTCGTCGACCGGTACCGCCGTCTCACCGCTTTCCGGGGTGCAGGGTGGCTGGTCGCCGACGCTGGCCACGACACACCAGGCGTGTTCCTCGCGGGCTCTCTCCGGGCGCCCGCTGGCGTCTTCGGCCAACTCCAGCACGCTCACCGCGCGCAGCCCGAAGGTCTCCCGGAGCTGTTCGAGTAGTGCGGGCAGTGGGCGTTCGCCGCGCAGCACGCCACCGGCGACGGCGGCGAGGGTCTGCGCGTCGGCGGCGGCGCGGGCGGCCTCCCGGGTACGCCGGGCGGCCACGTCGACGACCCAGCTCACCGCCAACGCCACACCGACGAAGACAGCCAGGGCGAGCAGATTGTCCGCCTCGGCGATGGTCAGCGTGCGGAAGGGCGGGGTGAAGAACCAGTTGAGCAGCAGGCTGCCGCCGAGTGCGGCGACCAGGGCCGGCCACACCCCGCCGACCAGTGCGACCCCGACGACCCCGGCGAGGAACAGCAGGATGTCGTTGGTCAGCGTCAGGTCGGGCAGCGTCTTCAGCAGCAGGGTGAGCAGCGGCATGCCCAGCACGGCCAGTGCGAAGCCGAGCAGCCGACGACGCCGGGACAGCGCCGCCGGGACGGCTGCTGCCCGACGACCCTTGCCGGCCTGCTTGTGGGTGACCAGGTGCACGTCGATCGACCCGGAGAGCGCGGTGGTGGTCACCCCGACGCCCCGGGCGAAGAGTTGCGCGAAGCGGCCTCGCCGGCTGGCGCCGAGCACCAGTTGGGTCGCGTTCACACCCTGGGCGAAGTCCAACAGCGCGGCCGGCACGTCGGTGCCGAGCACCTGGTGGTACGTGCCACCGAGGCTCTCCACCAGCACCCGCTGGCGGGCCAGTTGGGCTGGGTCGGCGCCGGCCAGGCCGTCGCTGCGCGCCACGTGCACGGCGAGCAGGTCGGCGCCCTTGCTGCGGGCCGCGACCCGAGCCGCCCGGCGGATCAGCGTCTCGCCCTCCGGGCCACCGGTCAACGCGACCACGACCCGTTCCCGGGCCTCCCAGGTGGCGGCGATGCCCTGCTGGCTGCGGTAGCGGTCGAGCTGCTCGTCGACCTTGTCGGCCAGCCAGAGCAGCGCGAGCTCACGCAGCGCGGTGAGGTTGCCGACCCGGAAGTAGTTGCCCAACGCGGCGTCGATCTTGTCGGGTCGGTAGATGTTGCCGTGCGCCATCCGCCGACGCAGCGCCTCGGGGGTCATGTCGACCAGCTCGACCTGCTCGGCGGCGCGGACGATCTCGTCCGGCACGGTCTCCCGCTGGGTGGTGCCGGTGATCTGGGCGACGACGTCGTTGACCGACTCCAGGTGCTGCACGTTGACCGTGGACAGGACGTCGATCCCCGCGTCGAGCAACTCCTGGACGTCCTGCCAACGCTTGTCGTGCCGGGAACCGGGCACGTTGCTGTGCGCCAACTCGTCGACCACCGCGACCTCGGGCCGGCGGGCCAGCACCGCGTCCAGGTCCATCTCGGTGAACTCGGCGCCGCGGTAGTCCATCGTGCGGCGGGGCACCTGCTCGATGTCGCCGAGCATCGCGGCGGTGTGCTGGCGGCCGTGGGTCTCCACGAAGCCGATCACCACGTCGGTGCCGCGGGCGGCACGCCGCTGGGCCTCCTCCAACATGGCGTACGTCTTACCGACGCCGGGGGCGGCCCCGAGATAGATGCGCAGTTCTCCGCGTGGCACGGGGACTATCCTCCCTGGTCAGGATCGGCGAGCGGGGCCGTGCCCGGATGGCACGGCCCCGCCCGGAATGCGCTCAGCGTGCCGCGAACTGCTTGTCGAGCGCGATGTTGAGCTCCAGCACGTTGACGCCCGGCTCGCCCATGAAGCCGAGCGCTCGGCCGCCGGTGTGTTCCTTGACCAGCTTGCGGACCGCCGCCGGGTCCGCGCCGCGCTCCCGCGCGACCCGGTTCACCTGCAGCTCGGCGTACGCCGGGCTGATCTGCGGGTCGAGTCCGCTGGCGCTGGCGGTGACCGCGTCGGCGGGCACTGCCGGGTCGGCGGGCGCGTCGCCGCGGATCGGGGTGACCACCCCGCCGGCTGCCACGTAGTCCTCGCCAGGCTTGGCCAACTCCACCGCAACCCCCTCGTACGAGGTGACGAACGGGGTGGCCGGGGCGACCTGGTTGACGCTGACCACCCGGGTGACCGGGCCGGTCAGACCGTCGGCGCGGAAGACCGCGAGCACGGCGCCCACCCCGTCGTCGGTGCAGAACGGGCGCCGGCCGTCGACGCCGTTGAGCTCGCCGACGGACTTGCTGCGCCCGCACACCTGGGTGAGCAGGCTCTCGCTGGACTCCTCCGGGTCGGTGGCGATGGTGTCGACCACGCTCTCCGGGCCCAGGTTGCTGGCCGAGGTGGCGGTCGGGTCGTAGCCGTCGCCGGCGGCGGAGGGGCGGGACTGGAAGTAGCGGGCGACGGGGTTGCCGTCCGCGTCGGTGAAGGACTGGCCGATCAGCGCGCTGCCGACCGTCGTTCCGCCGGAGGAGATGAGCGAGCCGTCGGTCTTGTGGTTGAGGCCGGGCAGCTGACCGACCGCTACCAGGGCCAGCGGGTAGACCAGGCCGAGCAGCACGGTGAAGACGAGCACAGCGCGCAGGGCGGCGAGGTGTTGGGAGAGCCAGTTGGGTAGGCGCATCACGAAATCCCCGGAATGAACTGGATGAGCAGGTCGATGATCTTGATACCGATGAACGGCACGATGATGCCGCCCAGTCCGTACACCAGCAGGTTGCGGCTGAGCAGCTTCGACGCGGCGGCCGGCCGGTACCGCACACCCCGCAGGGCGAGCGGGATCAGCGCGATGATCACCAGGGCGTTGAAGATGACCGCGGACAGGATCGCCGACTCCGGGCTGGACAGCCGCATGATGTTCAGCGCGTTCAGGCTCGGGTAGAGGCCGACGAACATGGCCGGGATGATCGCGAAGTACTTCGCGATGTCGTTGGCGATGCTGAACGTGGTCAGGGCACCGCGGGTGATCAGCAACTGCTTGCCGATCTCCACGATCTCGATCAGCTTCGTCGGGTCGGAGTCGAGGTCGACCATGTTGCCGGCCTCCTTGGCGGCCGACGTACCGGTGTTCATCGCCACCCCGACGTCGGCTTGGGCGAGCGCCGGCGCGTCGTTGGTGCCGTCACCGGTCATCGCAACCAGCCGGCCGCCCTCCTGCTCCCGCTTGATCAGCGCGAGCTTGTCCTCCGGCGTCGCCTCGGCCAGGAAGTCGTCCACCCCGGCCTCGTCGGCGATCGCCTTCGCGGTACGCGGGTTGTCACCGGTGATCATCACGGTCCGGATGCCCATCCGGCGCATCTCGTCGAACCGCTCCCGCATGCCCGACTTGACGACGTCCTTCAGGTGGATGACGCCCAGGGCGCGGGCGGGCTCACCGTCGACGTGCTCGGCGACGACCAGTGGAGTGCCGCCGGTGCTGCTGATCCCGTCCACGATCTCGCCGACCTGCTCGGTCGGATGCCCGCCGTTCTCGCGGACCCACTTCATCACCGCGGCGGCGGCGCCCTTGCGGACCCGACGCCCCGTTCCGGCGGCCCCGGCGTCCACGCTGGCGTCCGGGGTCAGGTCGACGCCGCTCATCCGGGTCTGGGCGGTGAACGGTACGAAGGTCGCGTGCGGCATCACGCCGGGCTCGCGCTCGCGCAGCCCGAACTCGTTCTTCGCCAGGACGACCACCGAGCGCCCCTCCGGGGTCTCGTCGGCCAGGCTGGACAGTTGCGCGGCGTCGGCCACGGTCGCGGCGGTGACCCCTTCGACAGGTACGAACTCGGCGGCCTGCCGGTTGCCCAGCGTGATGGTGCCGGTCTTGTCCAGCAGCAGGGTGTTGACGTCGCCAGCCGCCTCGACGGCCCGGCCGCTCATGGCCAGGACGTTGCGCTGCACCAGCCGGTCCATGCCGGCGATGCCGATGGCGGAGAGCAGCGCGCCGATGGTGGTGGGGATCAGGCAGACCAGCAGCGAGATCAGCACCACCCCGGTGACACCGGAGTCGGTGATCGCGCCGGTGTCCGGCGCGGCCGCCTGGTACGCCTTGGAGAAGATGGCCAGGGGCTGAAGGGTGACCACGGCCAGCAGGAAGATGATCGTGAGCGCGGCGAGCAGGATGTTCAGCGCGATCTCGTTCGGCGTCTTCTGCCGATTGGCACCCTCGACCAGGGCGATCATCCGATCGATGAAGCTCTCCCCCGGCTTCTGGGTGATCTGCACGACGATCTGGTCGGAGAGCACCTTGGTGCCACCGGTGACCGCGCTGCGGTCACCGCCGGACTCCCGGATGACCGGGGCCGACTCGCCGGTGATGGCGGACTCGTCGACGCTGGCGATGCCCTCGACGATGTCGCCGTCACCGGGAATGATCCCGCCCGCCTCGACCAGCACGAAGTCGCCCTGCCGCAGCTCCGGCGCGGGCACCGCCTCATCCCGGTAGGCGTTGGCCTTCGCGCCGGGCTTCCAGTCGATCAGCCGGGTGGCGATGGTGTCCTTCTTCGCCTGCCGCAGTGTCGCGGCCTGGGCCTTGCCCCGACCTTCGGCGACCGCCTCGGCCAGGTTGGCGAAGACCACGGTCAGCCAGAGCCAGACGGTGATCGCCCAGGTGAACACCGACGGGTCGGCCACCGCCAGGACGGTCGTGAAGGCCGCACCGACCTCCACGAGCAGCATCACCGGGTTGCGCCACAGGGTGGTCGGGTTGAGCTTGCGCACCGCGTCCGGCAGGGAGCGGATCAGCTGCTTGGGGTCGAGCAGGCCACCGCCGACCCGGTTGCCCTGAGTGGCGGGCGTGCCGGGGAGTTGCTCTGTTGGGGCGGACGTGACGGACATGTCCTCGTTCCTCATGATGGTCAGAGCCCTTCTGCCAGCGGGCCGAGCGCGAGCGCGGGCAGGAAGGTCAGTGCGACGAGGACCACCGTGACGCCGACGACCATGCCGATGAACAGCGGTCGGTGGGTCGGCAGGGTGCCCTCGGACGCGGGGGTGGGTGCCTGGCGGGCCAGCGAGCCGGCCAACGCGAGCACGAAGATGATCGGCAGGAACCGGCCCAGCAGCATGCACAACCCGAGCGCGGTGTCCCACCAGGTGGTGTTGACCGTGATGCCGCCGAAGGCGGAGCCGTTGTTGTTGCTGGCCGAGGTGAACGCGTACAGCACCTCGGAGAGCCCGTGTGGGCCGACGTTGAGCGCGGTGGAGTTGTTGCCGGTGGCGAACGCGGCCGCCGTACCGACCAGCACCAGGATCGGCATGATCAGGAAGTAGAGCGAAGCGAACTTGATCTCCCGCGCACCGATCTTCTTGCCCAGGTACTCGGGGGTGCGGCCCACCATCAGGCCAGCCACGAAGACCGTGATCACCGCGAGGATGAGCAGGCCGTACAAGCCGGAACCGGTACCGCCCGGCGCCACCTCGCCGAGCATCATGTTGACCATCGTCATCATGCCGCCGAGCGAGGTGTACGAGTCGTGGAACGAGTCCACCGCACCGGTCGAGGTCAACGTGGTGGCGGCGGCGAAGGTGGCCGAGTTGGACACGTCGAACCGCACCTCCTTGCCCTCCATGGCCGCGCCGACCGCCTGCGGCACCGTGCCGTGGCCGGCCAACTCGAAGACGTTGGTGATGGCGACGCTGGCGATCGCGAGGATGCCCATCACCGCGGCGATGGCGTAGCCCTGCCGGTTCTGCCCGACCATCCGGCCGAAGACCCGGGGCAGGCTGAACGGGATCAGCAGGATCAGGAAGATCTCCAGCCAGTTCGTCCAGCTTGTGGGGTTCTCGAACGGGTGCGCGCTGTTGACGTTGTAGAAGCCGCCACCGTTGGTGCCCAGCTCCTTGATCACTTCCTGGCTGGCGACCGGACCACCGGTGATGGTCTGGGTGCCGCCGGTCAGGGTGCTGACGTCGGTGCCGGCGGAGAGGTTCTGCACCGCTCCGCCGATCATCAGCGCGATGGCACCGAGCACGGCAATCGGCAGCAGGATCCGCAGCACGATCCGGGTCAGGTCGACCCAGAAGTTGCCGAGCTGCCCGGTGCGGCTACGGGCGAAGCCGCGCACCAGGGCCACCGCCACCGCGATACCGACCGCCGCGGACACGAAGTTCTGCACGGCCAGGCCGGCCATCTGCACCAGGTGACCCATCGTCGACTCACCCGAGTACGACTGCCAGTTGGTGTTGGTCACGAACGAGACGGCGGTGTTCCACGCGCCGTGCGGCACCACCGGGTCGAAGCCCAGGGACAACCACAGGTGGTTCTGCACCCGCTGGAACAGGTACAGGAACAGGAGTGAGACCGCCGAGAACGCCAGCACGCTGCGGGCGTACACGCCCCAGGTCTGCTCGGCGGCCGGGTTGACCCCGACCAGTCGGAAGATCCCCCGCTCGACCCTCGACTGCTTCGTTCCGGAGACCGCCCGGAACATGTAGTCGCCGAACGGCTTGTATACGGCGACCAGGGCGGCCACCAGCGCCAGCACGAAGATGACGCCCGCTGTTGTCATGGTCATCAGAAGCGCTCCGGAAACAACAGGGCGAACACCAGGAACGCGCCCAGGACGATTGCGAGCACCAGACCGACGGCATTGACCGCGTTCACAGCTTCTCCACCGCCCGGACCACCAGGGCGAGCACTGCGAACAGCACCACCGTCAGGACCACGAACACCACGTCAGACACGCTGACTCCTCATACCGGAAAGGTTCGTCGCGACCGCCTTCCGGTCGCGCCGGGCAATCAAAGCCCCACCACCTGCCGGACGACAGGGGTCATAACGCGACCATGACGGAGGCGCACCTTTTCTTGACGTGGTTTTCACACCCGACCACTGATCAGGTGAAATGCGGCACAAGCCCGCAGGAGATCGGCGTGGAAAGGCGCGCGGAAAGGACACCGGACGCCCCGGTGGCGCAGCGGTGCGGTGAGGCAGATGGTGCCTGTGTGAGGTGCGGGGAGCCGATCAGGCCGGGCGGCGGGCCACGAGCACGTCGCGCATGATCGACTGGTCCACCCGGTGCCGCAGCGCCCGGTAGGGCTCCTCGTCGACGACGGTCAGACCGGCGTCGGCCAGCGCCGCCGCCGCGTCGTCACGGCTGGCCACGTGGGTGTTCCAGGAGATGCCGAGCGCACCGCCCGGGCGCAGCAGCCGCGCCCAGACCGGCGCGGCGTCCGCGAGCAGCGCCAGCGGGTCGCGGGTCAGCCCGTGCTCGACGGTACGGCTGCCGTGCTGCACGCCGTACGGCGCGTCAGCGACCACCAGGTCGACGGTCTCCGGGCGGAAGAACTCCGCAGAGCGGGTGGTGTCGGCGTTGACCACGTCCAGCAACTGCACCTGGCCGGCCTTGTGCTCCTCGCGGGTGGGCGCCAACTCGATCCGCACCCGCCGGCCGACCACCTTGCGCTCCCGCCGCACCGGCCCCGACTCCAGCACCCGGTGCTTGACCCGCTTCTGCTTCAGCCAGGTGGTGATGAACGCCCGGTACGCCTCGACGTCCTTCTGGTCGCGCTCGATCCCGGCGGCGTCGAACCCGTACATCAGAGCCTGGTTGAGGGTGGTGCCCCGACCGCAGAGCGGGTCGAGCACCCGGAACCGCCGGCTGGTCAGCTCAGCGGCCCAGTCCGAGGCGAGCAGGGTGACGTTGAGCAGCAGCTTGGTGAACTGCTCGTTGGTCTTGCCCGGGTACTTCTGGATGGTGAGCAGGTCGTCGTCGTAGCGGTCCAGCCGACTCCACTCGATCGGCCGCAGCAGCTCACCGACGATCTCGAACAGCGCGTACCCC
Organism: Micromonospora luteifusca; assembly: GCF_016907275.1. Taxonomy (NCBI): domain Bacteria; kingdom Bacillati; phylum Actinomycetota; class Actinomycetes; order Micromonosporales; family Micromonosporaceae; genus Micromonospora; species Micromonospora luteifusca. The sequence continues at coordinate 3,789,564 of NZ_JAFBBP010000001.1, read as the reverse complement.
GCGGAGAGGTTGCCGAGCACGCTCAGGTCCCGCTCGGTCAGCCCGTCGCCGCTGAACGTGACGTAGGAGGCCCCACCGACGACCTCGGTGTCCAGCTCGCCGATCCGGCCGTCGAGCGCCGAACGGCCGAAGATCTCCAGCTCGGCCCGGGTGAGGTCGACGGCGGAGCGGGCGTACACCCGGTTGGTGGCGGGCAGGATCAGCAGGCCGTAACGCGTCATGATCCGGCGAGTATTCCACAACGGGCCCCGGTCGCCGGGAACCGGAGCGCCCGCTGGAGCGACTACCGGTACATGGGGTGTGAGCAGTGGCGGGAGATCCTGTCCGCGCAGTTGGACGGGGAGGAGACCGTCGCCGAACTGACGGCGGCGCAGGGGCACCTCGACGGGTGTGCCGAGTGCCGGGCCTGGTTCACGGCAGCGACCGCGGTGACCCGTCGGGTTCGTACCCGATTGGTGGTCGATGTGCCCGACCGGACCGCGGCGATCCTGGCCGCCGTCACGGCGGAGCCGGCCCGCCGGTCGTGGTGGCGGCGCATCGCCGGGCGCGGCCGTCTGGTCGCCGGGCTGCGCGCGGCGCTCGGGCTGCTCGGCGCGGTGCAGTTGGTGCTCGGCCTGGCCCAGGTCGGCCGGGGCGCGACCGCTGATCACCTGCACCCCACCGGCCAACACCTCTGGCATGAGTCGGCCGCCTGGAACGTGGCGGTTGGCGCCGGTTTCCTCTTCGTGGCGGTACGCCGCAGCCCGCCGGCCGGGCTGCTGCCGATGCTCAGCGCGTTCGTCGGCACGTTGCTGCTGCTCTCGGTCAACGACTTGGCCACCGGATCGGTGGGCGGGGAGCGGCTGATCAGCCACGGCTTCCTGGTGGTCGGCTACCTGATCACCGTGCTGCTGTCCCGGCCCGGCCTGCGCCCCGGCGGGCCCGCGCCGCAGCGGCAGCCGGCACCGTCACACTGGCGGTTCCGCGCCGACGAGGCGGACCGGCCGCTGCGGGTGGTTCGCCCCGAGTCGTACCCGGCACAGGCCGCCGACCGCAACGCCACCCCGGCAGCGCGCATTGGCCGGACCGGTGAACTCCGTGCCGGTGAACGCCGCGCCGCCTGAACGCGGCGCAGCCTGAACGTCGGGGGCAGCAACGCTCCGGTGGCACTGCGACTCGCGCCACCAGCCCGGTTCAGTCCACCTGCCGCTGGCGCGCCCGGTGGGCACGCAGGTTGCTCGGGTTCCCGCAGACGCGTACGGAGTGCCAGGCTCCGCTGTTGTTGTTCGAGCGGTCGTAGAACGCCACCCGGCAGCGCGGGTTGCGGCAGGTCTTGAGCCGCCGCCGGACGTCGCCGAGTTGCGCCTCGAACAGCGCCGCGAGGACGAGCGAGATCAGCAGATCGGCCCCGGCGCCAGCGGGGTCGAGCTGCACGGACCCGCTCCGATCGAGCCGAAGCGAGGCACCGGCGGTACGCGGTCCGGTCGGAGCGCGGTCCGGCGCCCCGGGGCCGGCGTGCTCGACTTCCGGCGTACCGCGAAGTCGGGTATCGATCTCCTCCCACAGCTCGTCGCGAAAGCTCCGCAGTGCCCGCAGCCCCGCAGCGTCGAGCGTGACCTCGGGTGCCGGCCTCCCGGTGGCCGTGGACCATCGGGAGGACGCATCGTTCGCCCACGTCGTAGCGCTGGTCAGCTCGTCGAGGAGGTCCGGCTGCCGTGGCACGCCGGCCGAGATCGTGTTGAGCAGATCCTGGACGAGTCCGAGGCCGCCGGGAGCCGGGTCGATGCCGTACCTCGCGGTGGCGATCCACGGCCCGGAGACCCCAGCTGTCGTGCGGTCAGGCTCTGTCGTTTGGTCAGGCTCTGTCGTTTGGTCAGGCTCTGTCGTGCGATCGGGGACCGGGGGCATCAGCAGGTCACTTTCCGAGTAGGGCGAGTGCGCCGTACCAGGCCGGGCCCGGGTTCACCCAGTCTGGGTAGAGCCGCACCATCTCGTCGTAGAACTCGCGGGCGGTCGACTTCTCGGCCAGCAGCCGCTCCACGTTCAGCAGGTACTTCCGGGTCTGGTCGATGCAGGCCGGGTCGTCGGAGCGGTCCCGATTCTTGTGGCCGGCGACGACTGCGCGGGGCGCGAGGGCTTCGACGCGGTCCAGGGCCTTGAGCCAGTCCCGCAGGCCACCGTCGACCGTCTCCACGATGTACTGGTGGACCCCGTTGTAGACGACGTCGCCGGCCACCACGAGGCCGATCGATGGCACGTGCAGCACGGTCGTCTGATCGGTGTCGGTGTGTCCGGTCTCCACCGCCTGGATGAGGTTGCCCTCAAGCAGGAAGCCTTCGGCCGGCACGGGCACGGCGATGACCGGCGATTCCGGGATGAGGCCGGGGAAGACCTTGTCGAACAACTCGCTCCGCCCGACGGTGGCCTGCTGGTGCATGACCTCGATGGTGCCGGGCGTCGCGTAGGTGACCGCGCCGGGGAAGCGCTTGACCAGCTCAGCGGCACCGAACCAGTGGTCGCCGTGCCCGTGGGTGGCGTAGATGTACGTCAGCCGCCTGCCCGACTGGGCGATCCAGTCACCCACCTTCGAGATCTGCTCGTGGGTGAACGGCGGGTCCACGAGGAGCGCCTCCTCGGCCCCGAAGATCAGCGTGGACGCTGTCGGGTTCCAGTGGATCCGTGACCCGTCCGGCATCCGCTGGTCACCCGCCCGCACGGGACCGTCCGAGACGAAGACCTCGTAGGAAAGGTCAGAACTGGTCATGTCTCCTCCTCGGTGGTGGATCGCCCGCCTGTGGCGGGTGGGTACCCGCCGACCGCTGAAATAACCATAACCGCTATGCCTATTTCAGGGTCGCCATCGCGCCCGTGGCCTGCGACACTCAACAGGCCGGGCACGCCGAGGACCACCAGGTGGAGGTGAGCCGTCCTGCCACTTCACCAGAGCGGCCCGACCCGGGGACCGGGGTGCGGGTCCGGGCTGCCGGCTGCGCCCTACGCCGGAGGCTCAGCCGCTACGCCGGAGGCTCGGCCGGCTGCGCTGGTCGGGCCGAACCGTCCACGTCGAGGACCTGCGGGATGACCTGTTCGACGATGGTCAGCAGGGTCGTGGTGAGCAGCAGGTGCACCTGGGCGCGGGTCAGCGCCCCACGCTGGAGCCATTCGCGGGCGGTCGAGGTGGCCAGACCCCCGTACGCGCGGACCATCCCGCGCAACTCCTCGCGGTGCTCCGCCTCGCCGGCCAGCCCGACGGCGACCAGCATGCGGTCCGCGGCGACCTCCTCGGCCTCGGCGAGCACCCGCTCCACGTCGGCGTCACCGCCCATCCCCCGGGCGGTGACCGCCGCCAGCCACGAGGTGCTGTGCCGGGAAACCACGTCGAGGAACCAGGTGACGCTGGCGTCGACCCGGGTCCGGAGATCACCCTTGGGCAGCCGCTCCAGTGCAACCTCGGGGATGGTCACCATGACCCGGACGACCTCCAGGTAGAGGTCCTTCTTCGCACCGAAGTAGTGATTGACCAGGCCGCGAGCGACACCTGCCTCGCGGGCGACGTCGGTGGTCGACACGTCCGCGTACGGGCGCTCACCGAACAGCCGGACCGCGCAGGCCAGGATCTGCCCACGCCGGGCGTCCGGCTCCAAACGGCGGCGGCGCGGAGCCGTCTCGACACTCATCTGCCCGACCCTATCGACCACTCACCGCGCCAGGCCTAGCGTCAACCACCGCCCCACCTCGATCAAGTGATGAGAAGTAGGTGCCAGAGCCGTTCCTGACCTACTTCTCATCACTTGATCACCGCAGGCCCTGACGTCGCCGGACCAGGTGGCCCTCCAGGTTGCGCAGGTTGGATGCCTCGGAGCAGAGCGGCGCGTTGATCGCACCGACGGCGACCCCGGGCGCCAGGCTGGCGAACATCGTGACCCGGGCTCCGTCGAGTAGGGCCGGAGGCGTGGCTCTCATGCCTCGATCCTCGCTCAGTCGCGCCCCACCTGTGAGGCAGCTCTACAGGGAGCAGGCGCACACAAGGACCCCACAGCGCCGCTGAGCCACCCCTCACGCCTGACGTCCCCGGACGCCCCCGATGGCCGCGGGCCAGCCGGCGATCACGACTTATTGACAGGCCGCCAACAGGGCGCGAGGGTGGTGCACATGCCAACGCCCTCGCTCGATGGCTCGCCCTCACCCTGGCGCGAGCCGGAGCACGACGACCTCGCCGATCTGGCGCGCGCCTTCTTCACCAAGGACGTGCTGCCGCACACCGACCGCCTGCTGGCGCAGGGGCATCCGGACCGCGAGCACTACCGGCGCGCCGGTGAGCTGGGGCTGCTCGGCCTGTCCGTCCCCGAGGAGTACGGCGGCGGAGGTGGCCGGTTCACCCACGAGGCCGTGCTGCTGCACGAGCAGGCGTACACCGGGGAGAGCAGCCTCGGGCTGGCTGTCCACAGTGGCATCGTCACCGGTTACCTGGTGGCGTACGGCAGCGAGGAGCAGAAGCGGCGGTGGCTGCCCGGCCTGTGCAGCGGTGAACTGGTCGGCGCGATCGCGATGACCGAGCCGGACGGCGGCTCGGACCTTCAGGCGATGCGGACCCGGGCGGTCCGCGACGGAGACGACTACCTCGTCACCGGCGCGAAGACGTTCATCACCAACGGCGGCCTGGCCGATCTGATCATCGTGGCCGTGAAGACCGACCCCGAGCAGCGGGCAGCCGGCGTCTCCCTGCTGATCTGCGAGGTGGGCGGCGACCCGGAAGGCTTCCGCCGTGGCCGACTGTTGTCCAAGATCGGGCTGCACGCCAACGACACCGCAGAGCTGTTCTTCGACGAGTTGCGGGTACCGGCGGCCAACCTGCTCGGCGGCGCCGAAGGGCTGGGCTTCATCCAGCTCATGCAGCAGCTCCCGCAGGAACGGCTGGTGATCGGCGTCGGCGCGGTCGCGGCCATGGAACGGGCCGTCGCGCTGACCGTCGCGTACGCCAAGGAGCGCACCGCCTTCGGCAAGACCCTGATGGGCCACCAGAACACCCGGATGGTGCTCGCCGAGTGCGCCACGCGTACCCGGGTCAGCCGGGTCTTCCTGGACGACTGCATCGTCCGGCACAGCCGCGGCGACCTGGACGTGGCGACCGCGGCGATGGCGAAGTCCTGGCTCACCGACGGGCAGTGCGAGGTCATCGACCGGTGCCTTCAGCTCTTCGGCGGCTACGGCTACACGACGGAATACCCGATCGCCCGGATGTACGCCGACGCCCGCGTCCAGAAGATCTACGGCGGCACCAACGAGATCATGAAGGAGTTGATCGCCCGTGCCCTCTGAGGCGTACGTCTTCGACGCGGTTCGCACCCCGCGCGGACGCGGCCGGAACACCGGCGCGCTGCACGGGGTCAAGCCGATCTCCCTGGTGGTCGGGCTGATCGACGCGCTGCGGGAACGCAATCCCGGCCTGGACGTGGGTCGGCTGGAGGACCTGCTGCTCGGCATCGTCACCCCGGTCGGCGAGCAGGGCGGTGATCTGGCCCGGGCCGCCGCGCTGGTGGCCGGGCTGCCCGACCACGTGGGCGGGGTGCAGCTCAACCGGTTCTGCGCCTCCGGGCTGGAGGCGGTCAACTCCGCCGCCGCGCGGATCCGCTCCGGCTGGGAGCACCTGCTGCTCGCCGGTGGGGTGGAGTCGATGTCCCGGGTGCCGATGGGCTCGGACGGCGCGGCCTGGGCCACCGACCCGCAGACCGCACTGGCGACCTCGTTCGTGCCGCAGGGCATCAGCGCCGACCTGATCGCCACCCTGGAGGGCTTCACCCGCGACGACGTGGACGGCTACGCGCTGCGGTCGCAGGAACGGGCCGCGAAGGCGTGGGCCGGCGGGCACTTCACCCGCTCCGTCGTGCCGGTACGCGACGGCAACGGGCTGGACATCCTCACCGTGGACGAGCACCTCCGCCCGGACACCACGCGGGAGGGGCTGGCCACGCTCACCCCGTCCTTCGCCGCGATGGGCGAGGCGGCCGGCTTCGACGCGGTCGCGTTGCAGAAGTTCCACTGGTTGGAGGCGATCGACCACGTCCACCACGCCGGCAACTCGTCCGGCATCGTCGACGGCGCAGCGCTCGTGCTGATCGGCTCGGCGGAGGTCGGCCGGGATCTCGGCCTCACCCCGCGCGCCCGGATCGTCGGCGCGGCGGTCACCGGGGCCGACCCGACGTTGATGCTGACCGGCCCGATCCCGGCCACCCACAAGGCGCTCGCCGCCGCCGGGTTGAGCCTCGACGACATCGACCTGTTCGAGATCAACGAGGCGTTCGCCGCGGTGGTGCTGAAGTACGTCCGCGACTTGGGCCTCGACCCGGACCGGGTGAACGTCAACGGCGGCGCGATCGCCCTCGGTCATCCACTCGGCGCGACCGGAGCGATGCTGGTGGGCACCGCGTTGGACGAGTTGGAGCGCCGTGACCTGCGCCGCGCCGTGGTGACCCTCTGCATCGGTGGCGGCATGGGCGTAGCCACCGTTCTCGAGCGCTGCTGACCCGGAGGACGACCATGACCAACACCATCCGGTACGACCGCGGCGCCGACGGCATCGTCACGCTCACCCTCGACGACCCCGACCAGTCCGCCAACACCATGAACCGGGCGTACGCCGCGTCCATGAGCGCGGTGCTCGACCGGCTGGAGGCCGAGCCCGACCTCGCTGGAGTCATCGTGACCAGCGCGAAGTCGACGTTCTTCGCCGGCGGTGACCTGCCGGAGATGATCCGGGCCACCCGCGAGGACGCGCCCGCGCTGGCGGAGCTGCTCGGCACCATCAAACGGGACCTGCGTCGGCTGGAGACGCTGGGCCGGCCGGTGGTCGCGGCCGTCAACGGCTCCGCGCTCGGCGGCGGGCTGGAGATCGCGCTCGCCTGTCACCACCGGATCGCGCTGGACGCGCCCGGCAGCCGCCTCGGGCTGCCCGAGGTGACCCTGGGCCTGCTGCCGGGGGCCGGCGGTGTCACCCGGACGGTTCGGATGCTCGGCCTGGCCGGGGCGCTGACCACGGTGCTGCTCACCGGTCGACGGATGCGCCCCACCGACGCCCTGGCCGCCGGCATCGTGGACGAGGTGGTCGCCACGCCGACGGAGCTGCTGGACCACGCGCGGGCCTGGATCGCCGCGAACCCGCACCCCCGGCAGCCGTGGGACCGACCGGACTACCGGATGCCCGGTGGCACCCCGGCCAGCCGTTCGCTGGCCGCCCAACTACCCGCCTTCCCGGCCACCCTGCGCAAGCAGCTCAAGGGGGCACGACTGCCCGCACCCGAGGCGATCCTGGCCACCGCCGTCGAGGGCGCACAGGTCGATCTGGAGACCGCCCTGACCGTGGAGACCCGGCACCTGATCGGCCTGCTCACCGGGCAGATCGCCAAGAACATGATCGGGGCCTTCTTCTTCGATCTGAAGGCCGTCAACGGTGGTGCCGCCCGACCGTCCGTCGACGTTCCGCCGGCGCGGCGGGTGGCGGTGCTCGGTGCCGGCATGATGGGCGCGGGCATCGCGTACGCCTGCGCCAGTGCTGGCCTGGACGTGGTGGTCAAGGACGTCACAGCCGAGGCCGCCGACCGTGCCCGGGAGCACGCCGAACGGCTGCTGGCCCGCAAGGTACGCAAGGGTCGCGCGACGGAGGCGGACGCCTGCGCGGTGCTGGACCGGATCACCACCACCGACCAGGTTGACGCGTTGGCCGGCTGCGACGCGGTGATCGAGGCGGTCTTCGAGGATCCGGCACTGAAACAGGTGGTCTTCGCGGAGGTGCTGCCGGTGCTGGCGCCGGGAGCGCTGCTCGCCTCCAACACCTCCACCCTGCCGATCACCGGGCTGGCCGAGGGTGTCGACCGACCGTCCGACTTCATCGGCATGCACTTCTTCTCCCCAGTGGACCGGATGCCGCTGCTGGAGATCGTGGTCGGCGAGCGGACCGGTGACGCCGCACTGGCGCGGGCGTTCGACCTGGGCCGGCGAATCGGCAAGACCCCGATCGTGGTCAACGACGGCCGGGGCTTCTTCACCAGCCGGGTGATCGGCCGGTTCATCGACGAGGCGGTCGGCATGGTCGCCGCAGGTGTACCGGCCGCGTCGGTGGAGCAGGCGGCGTTGCAGGCCGGCTACCCGACCGGCGCCCTGGCGCTGGCCGACGAGGTCAGCCTCACCCTGATCCAGCGGATCCGCCGCCAGTTCGAGGCCGCCAGCGACGAGTTCCTGCCGCTGCCGGCGCACCGGCTCATCGACGAACTGGTCGACGCGTACGACCGGCCGGGTCGCGCCGCCGGCCGCGGCTTCTACTCCTACGAGGACGGCACCCGGGGCCGGTTGTGGCCCGGCCTCGCCGACCTGACCACCGACGCCGGTCGGACGGTGCCCTTCACCGACCTGCAGGAGCGGATGCTCTTCGCCGAGGCGCTGGACGCGCTGCGCTGCCTCGACGAGGGCGTGCTGCGTACCGAAACCGACGCCAACATCGGCTCGATCTTCGGCATCGGCTTCCCCGCCTGGACCGGTGGGGTGATCCGCTACGTCCGGCAGTACGCGGGCGGCCCGGCCGGCTTCGCGGCCCGCGCCACCGAACTGGCCGACCGCTACGGCGACCGGTTCACGCCTCCCGCCGATCTGGACGACCGACTGGCCGCCCGTCCCACCGAACCGACGGGCGTAGCGTGACGCCGGCCGGTGGTGTTCCCGGGCCGGCCGGCGTCGAGCCGGATGCGGCCGGCGAGCTGGCCGGGTCGGCGCGCGGTGCGCAGGGCGGATCGACCGGCGGCGGGCCGCTCGCCGGGGTGCGGGTCGTCGAGCTGGCAAGTCTCGCCCCGGCACCGTTCGGCTGCATGGTGCTCGCCGACCTCGGCGCGGACGTGGTGCGGGTGGACCGGCCGGGCGCCCCGGGAGCGGGACGGCTCGCCGCGCCGACCGGCGGGCCGTTGCAGCGCGGCCGACGGATCACCGCACTGGACCTGAAGTCCCCGGCCGGGGTGGCGGACCTGCTGCGCCTGGTCGAGCGGGCGGACGTGCTGGTCGAGGCGTACCGGCCGGGGGTGGCCGAGCGGCTCGGCTTCGGGCCGGAGATCTGCCAGGCCCGCAACCCCCGACTGGTGTACGCGCGGATGACCGGCTGGGGTCAGGACGGCCCGCTGGCAGCCCGAGCCGGGCACGACATCGACTACATCGCGGTCGCCGGGGCGTTGGAGCCGCTGGGCCGTGCCGGCGAGCGCCCGTACGCCCCGATGAACCTGCTCGGCGACTTCGGCGGGGGCGGAATGCTGCTCGCCGTCGGTGTGCTGGCCGCACTGCTCGAACGGGAACGCTCCGGCATCGGCCAGGTGGTCGACGCGGCGATGGTGGACGGGTCGGCGCTGCTCACGTCGTTCCTGCACGGGCTGCTCGGCACCGGCCTGTGGGCCGCGCCGCGCGGGCGCAACATGTTCGACGGCGGAGCACCGTTCTACGACACGTACCGCACCTCCGACGGTGGATTCATGGCCGTCGGCGCGATGGAACCGGCCTTCTACGCCGTACTGCTCACCGGCCTCGACCTCGCCGACGACCCGGACCTGCCCGCCCAGTACGACCCGAGCGGCTGGAACGAACTGCGCCGCCGGTTCACCGCACGGTTCGCCGAACGGACCCGGGACGAGTGGACCGCGGTCTTCGCCGATCTGGACGCCTGCGTCGCCCCGGTGCTCGCCCCCGGCGAGGCGCATCAGCACCCGCACAACGCCGCCCGGGGCACCTTTGTCGAGGTGGGTGGCGAGATCCAGCCGGCACCGGCACCCCGCTTCGACCGCACACCGCCTGCCCGCCCGACCCCTGCTCCGGACCCGGAGCAGGACGTCCTGTCGGTCGAGGAGATCCTCGTCGGGTGGCGGTGACGCCGGGAGATCCTCTAGGGAGTCGACAACATGGGTACGGACAGTTGGATGGGCCACGTCAACGGAATCCTCTACGGGATCCAGTTCGACGAGTCGCTCGACGACGCGGTGGTGACCCGGGTCGCCGACGGGGTGCGCGGCGGGCTCTACCCGGGGGACCGGGCCGAGACGCTGGACGCGCTGGATCACGCACTGCGCCACCCGGGCCCCCTGAACCACGAGATCGAAACCCACCACAGCGAGCAGAGCATCCGCACCTTCCTCAACCGGCTCTCCGCCACCCTGGCAGCGCCCGCCCCGTCGAGTTGATCAAGGTTGAGCGGGGTGGGCGCAGACGGTCGGGGCGGTTGTACCAGGTGGCGAAAAGGGCCACCGCCAGGAACAACTCCGCCAGGTCACCGCCGTAGTACATGAGCTGGGCGGCCGACTGGAACGCCGCCGGATCCCGGTCGGTGAGGCCGGGCGGCAGGATCTCGGCGTTCGCGTACAGGTATTTGGCCAGCACGGCGTGACCAGCCGCCGCCCCCAGCAGCGCGCCCACCCGTACCGCCAGGCCGGGGCGACGCGGCGCCGGGTCCGGCCCGGCCAGGGCCCAGGCGAAGAGATAGCCGGCGGCGACATAGTGCAGGTGCAGGGCGTGGTGCAGCGCAGAGTGACGTTCGGCCGCCGCATACATCGGGGTGAGCAGCACCAACGCCAACCCTCCGGTGCCCAGCAGCGCAACGGTGACCGGGTGGGCGATCAGGTGCAGGAGGCGGGCGCGCAGCAGCCGGCCCACCAGCCGGCGCGTCGGCGGAGGGGCGACGCGCAGCAGCAGGGTCACCGGGGCGCCGAGCACCAGCCCGAGCGGGGCCAGCATGCCAAGCAGAAGGTGCTGCGCCATGTGCCCGCGCGGATCGTCAGGGAGCTGAGCCAGCGGACCCACGGCAACCGCCAGCAACGCGCACCCCGCGAGCCAGGCGGCGGTGCGCCGGTGGTCCCAGCCCCTCGGGTCGCGCACGGCAGCCAGCAGGTAACCGCCCGCCAGCAACGCGACCGGGACCAGCGGCAACCAGCCCGACCCATCCACCCCGTGCCCACCATGCGTCAACGGCAGCGACCCGGACCAGCCCGACCCGTCCGCCCCGTGCCCACCATCCGCGAACGCAAGGAGCCCGGACCAGCCCGGCAGGCCGGGAGGGGCCGCCGTCACCTCCGGCCGTCGCCAGGCCGGCGGGACCGGGACCACCACACCACCGCGGCGCCAGCCAGCAGCAGTACCGATCCGGCCACGTTCCACACCACGTCGTACGGCACCAGGTGTACGCCGTAGCGGATCTGGTGCAGCCGAAGCACCTTGTGGTCGATCAACCCGTCGAAGAGCTGGAACCCTCCGGCGCCGAGCAGGAAGCCACCCCAGGCCAGCCGGCCCGACAGGGCGCGCCGTCGGCGCAGGTCGGCGAACCAGAAGAACCCGCCCACCAGGGCGATCACCTCGGCGGCGTGCAGCAGCCCGTCCGACAGCAAGGCCACCGATGGGGTCGACCGGTCATAAAAGTGGTGCCAGGCCAGCAACTGGTGGAAGACGATCTCGTCCACCGCAGCCATGATCGCGACACCGATCAGGACGCCGGCGAGCGCGGACGACCGGCCGTCCGGCACATCAGCGGTACGCGTACGCGGCACGATCGAGTCGGCCATCAAACACCTCACATCCGCGTCAGATCGGGTTCATCGGGTCGGCTGGGGTCAGGTTGCTCGGATCCCGTCGGGTTCCGGCCGGGCCAGGTCCGGCCCGGCGCGGTCAGGTCAGGTCAGGTCAGCAAGGTCCAGCTGGTCCAGTCCCGACGGATCGGATCAGGTGGGGCGAGTCGAGTCCGGACGGGTCAGTCGGTCCGTCGGTCGGTCCGTGGGTCGGACGGATCGGGTCCAGACGGATCGGGTCCGGACGGATCGGTCGGTCCGTCGGTCGGTCGGTCGGTCGGTCGGTCGGTCGGTCGGTCGGTCGGTCGGTCGAGGCCAAACTACCCCGAACCGGACGAAATGTGCCGGCCCGAAGCCCTTCCGAACGTGCATCCGGCGCTGATCAACACGAGGTCGGCGATGTTGCGGTATCCGGCCTGGTTGATACCGCAACATCGCCGACCTCGTGTTGATCAAGGCGGGATCCGTAGTCAGGCGCGTCTGGGCGGGGCGAGACATCCCCGTTTCGCGACTCCCGCACGGCTAGCGGCATGATCATGGAGCCTGAAGGGGCAACCCAAGCCCGACAAGACGACCGAGCCCGAGAAGACGCACCGAGCCCGACAAGACGACCGAGCCCGCGACAAGACGACCGAGCCCGAGAAGGAGGTGCCCGTGCCGGACGCGGACGAACTCGTCGCCAACGCACTCGCGGCGGTGCGCGGCACCGACGTACGGCAGGCCGAACGGCAGCTGGACCAACTGATGGTCGGCACCGGCGCGGCGGACGGCACCTCGGCGGTGGACGCGGCCCTGCTGCGTCGCCTGGTCCGCGCGCTGGGCCGGCTCTGGCCGCGCGGCTGGCAGCCGGTCGACGTGGACCGGATCACCAGCCGGCGGCTCGACGCCCGCGCGGCGCGGCTGGTCCGCGAGGCGATGGCCGCCCAACGGCGTGAGCAGGCCGAACCGATTCCGGCCTGGTGGGACGACCAGCTACGCGAGTTGACCGCCGAGGTCCGGGACGACGGCCATGACGTGCTGGCTGCCTGGACCGCCGCGGAGGGGCTGGATCGGACCGACGCGCTCCGCGCGGCTGTGGACACTCTCGCGCTGGTGGAGAGCCTGCCGCCGATCGCGGTGCTGCGCCCACCGCCGGGCACGACCGGCGCGCTCACCGCCCGGTCGGCGGGCACGACGCGCAGTGGGTCGCCGATGCTGGACCGGGTCCGGGCGTTGCTGGCGAAGGCCGAGTCGACGACCTTCCCGGCCGAGGCGGAGGCGCTGACCGGGAAGGCGCAGGAGCTGATCGCCCGGCACAGCATCGACGAGGCGCTGCTGGCGGCCGGGTCGGAGCGCGGCGACGTGCCTGGCGGGGTACGTCTGAGCACCGACACCCCGTACGCGGGTGCGAAGGCGCTGCTGGTGCAGGAGGTGGCGGCGGCGAACAGGTGCGAGGCGGTCTGGTCCGACGATCTCGGCTTCGCCACCGTGCTGGGTTGGCCGGCCGATCTGGTGGCGGTGGAGCTGCTCTACACGTCGCTGCTGGTCCAGGCCACGGCCGCCATGCTGCGCGGGCGCGCCGAGCGCCGGTCGGGGTCGGGGCGGCGCACGAAGGTGTGGGACGAGTCCTTCCTCAACGCGTTCGCGCTGCGGATCGGCGAGCGGTTGCGTGCGGCCACCGAGGCGGCGACCGACGCGGCCGACCAGGCGTCGGCCGCGACGGCCGGGGCGGAGCGACTGTTGCCGGTGCTCGCCGCCCGGGGTGAGGCGGTCCGGGAACGACTGGACACGCTCTTCCCCGGCGTGACCCGGCACCGGCTCAGCGTCCGGGATGCCGAGGGCTGGTCCTCCGGCACGTCGGCCGCCGACCGGGCCTCCTTGGACGTCGGCGGCGGGCGCAAGCAGCCCCGCCAGGTGCCCGGCCGACCCGATCGCCGCTGACCCGACCGGCGTGGGACCACCACCGGCGAAGCTATCTGGGATTTTCTTCGGTACGCCGTAGGGAACGGGTTGTCCGCTCCGACCCTCCGGTGAGCCGCGCCCCGACCGGGGGTGCGACCAGAGCTGAGGAGCACCGCCGTGAAGTACATGCTGCTGATCTGGAACCGGCCCGGCTTCACCGAGGAGCTGACCGAGCAGGACCGCACCGCCCTCTTCGGCGAGGTCGACGAGATCATGAAGGAGCTGACCGAGACCGGCGAACTGGTCGACGGCCAGGCGCTGGCCAACCCGTCGCAGACCTTGACGGTCCGGCAGATCGACGGCAGCACCGAAATCGTCGACGGGCCGTTCATGGAGAGCAAGGAGCAGTTCGCCGGTTACCTGACCGTCGAGTGCGACAGCCCGCAGCGGGCCGCCGAGATCGCGGCCCGCTGGCCGGACGTCCGTTACGGCGGCGCGATGGAGGTCCGCCCGGTGATGGAGCAGGCCGGGACGGAGATGTGACCGAGGACCGGACGGTCGAGGATCTGCTGCGCACTCTCGCGCCGCAGGTCCTCGGCCTGCTGGTCCGCCGGCACGGCCAGTTCGACAGGTGCGAGGACGCGGTCCAGGAGGCGCTGCTGGCCGCCGCGACGCAGTGGCCCGGGCAGGGCGTACCGGACAATCCCCGCGCCTGGCTGCTCACCGTGGCCACCCGTCGGCTCACCGACGAGTGGCGCAGCGAGAGCGCTCGCCGGGACCGTGAGGTGGCGGTGGCGCTGCGCGAGCCGGCGTACGTCGGGGTGGCTCCGCCGGCCGACGCGGAGCCGGCGGTGGCGGACGCCGATGACACCCTCACTCTGCTGTTCCTCTGCTGCCACCCGGCGCTGACCGGATCGGCGCAGGTAGCGCTCACCCTGCGCGCGGTCGGTGGTCTCAGCACCGCCCAGATCGCCCGGGCGCACCTGGTGCCGGAGGCGACGATGAGTCAACGGATCCGCCGGGCCAAGCAGCGGATCGAGGCCGCCGGGGCCCGGTTCACCATGCCCGAGCCGGCTGAACGGGACGAGCGGCTGCGGTCGGTGCTCCGGGTGCTCTATCTGATCTTCAACGAGGGGTACACCGCGTCGAGTGGGCCGGACCTGCACCGGGCCGAGCTGACCGGCGAGGCGATCCGGCTGGCCCGCATCCTGCGTGGGCTGCTGCCCGACGACGGCGAGGTGGCCGGGCTGCTGGCGCTCATGCTGCTCACCGACGCGCACCGGGCGGCCCGGCTCGGCCCGGACGGGGAACTGGTGCCCCTCGCCGAGCAGGACCGCACCCGGTGGGACGCGGCCGCCATCGCGGAGGGGATCGCGCTGATCACCGAAGCGTTGACCTGGTCGCCGCCGGGCCCGTATCAGCTCCAGGCGGCGATCGCCGCCGTGCACGCCGAGGCGTCGACGGCTGCGGAGACGGACTGGCGGCAGATCGTCGCGCTCTACCGACTGCTGGCCCGGATCGCGCCAAACCCGATGATCACCCTCAACCAGTCGGTGGCGGTGGCGATGGTGGACGGGCCACGGGCCGGGCTCGCCCTGCTCACACCGCTGATCGCCGACGAGCGCACGGCTGGGCACCACCGGCTCGCCGCCGTCCGGGCACACCTGTTGGAGCTGGCCGGGGACGCTGAGGCGGCGCGGGAGGCGTACCTCGCCGCCGCACGCGGCACCACGAGCCTGCCCGAGCAGCGGTATCTGGAACTGAAGGCCGGCCGACTGGCGACACAACGATGAGTGACCGAGTCGAAGGGACATGCGCATGGTGAGCAGCCAGTTGTCGATCTCACTGGACGGGTACGTGGCGGGGCCGGGGCAGAGTCCGCAGGATCCGCTGGGCCGGGGAGGCCTCCAGCTGCATGAGTGGGTCTTCGGTCTGGACACCTGGAGGGCGCAGCACGGGCTGACCGGCGGTGACCGGGGTGTCGACGCGGATGTCGTCGAGGAGATGACCCGTGACCTCGGCGCGTACGTCATGGGCCGGAAGATGTTCGGCGGCGGGGACGGCGACTGGGACGAGAGCTGGCAGGGCTGGTGGGGCGACGACCCGCCGTTCCACACCCCGGTGTTCGTGCTCAGCCACCACCCTCGGGAGCCACTGGTGATGCGGGGCGGCACCGAGTTCCGATTCGTCACCGACGGGATCCATTCGGCGCTGCGACAGGCACAGGAGGCTGCGGGCGACCGGCAGGTGTCGATCGCGGGCGGGGCGAGCGCGGTTCGGCAGTACCTGGCCGCCGGGCTGATCGACACGCTGCAACTGCACCTGGTGCCGATCGTGCTCGGGGGCGGCGAGCGACTCTTCGACGGCATCGCGCCGCGCCTGGAGCAGGTGGCGGTGGTGGCCGGGCCGACCGTCACGCACCTGACCTACCGGGTCCTGGGCTGATCGGGCTTCGGGGCGGCGCGTACGTGCGCGCGTTCGCCCTGTTTCCCGATCAGGCTGAGGAACTCGACGGGGCCGGAACTGGTGGCACCGAACCAGTGCGGGGTGCGGGTGTCGAACTCGGCGGCCTCCCCGGGCGTGAGGACGAGATTGTGCTCGCCGAGGACCAGTCGCAGTGTGCCGTTGAGGACGTAGACCCAGTCGTGTCCCTCGTGGGTGCGCAGGTCGGGTTCGCGGTCGTCGGCGCTGGCCGGGAGCACGTACTTGTAGGCCTGGATGCCCCCGGGCCGCCGGGTCAGCGGCAGGATGACCGATCCGTCGCTGCACGTGATGGGGCGCAGGTTGATGCGGGGATCGCCGGTCGGAGGCGCGCCGACGAGCTCGTCGAGCGTCACGCCGTGGACGCGGGCGAGCGGGAGGAGTTGCTCCAGCGTGGGACGACGCAGGCCGGCTTCGAGCCTGGACAGGGTGCTGGCGGAGATGCCGGTCTCCGCGGCGAGGTCGGTGAGCGTGATGTCGCGGCGGAGCCGAAGGTGCTTCAGTCTTCCTCCGACAGCGTCCAGGGTGCGGTCCGGCTCGTCCATGTCGCCAATTTTGCCATTTGGCAAGAAGGTTTGCGGATCGGTCGGCGGGCCGGTCACAGTCGCTACCGAGACGCGAAGGAGCGGGTAGATGACTGAGCAGCACGAATTCGACAAGGGCTACTGGGATCGGCACTGGCTCCAGGTGCACCATGAGCATCCCGGTGCCGTCGGCGCGGCTCCCCCACACCCGTACCTGGCCCGTGAGACCGCCGGCCTGACGCCCGGCACGGTGTTGGACGCCGGCTGCGGCACCGGCACGGAGGCGATCTGGCTCGCTTCCCACGGCTGGCAGGTCACCGCGGTCGACATCGCATCCGGTGCCCTCACTCTCGCCGCCGGACGCGCGGAGAGCGCGGGGGTGCCCGAGCGCGTGCGGTGGGTGGAGGCGGACCTGACGGCCTGGGACCCGGGGACGCAGTTCGATCTGGTGACGACGCACTACGCGCACCCGGCGATGCCACACCTGGCCTTCTACGACCGCATCGCCGGGTGGGTGGCGCCGGGTGGCAGCCTGCTGATCGTCGGGCACCTGCACACCTCGGAAGCCACCGGGCACGGCCACCACCCACCGGAGGAGGCATCGGTCACGCTCGCGGACATCACCGCCGGCCTGGACAGCGCCACCTGGGAGCTGGTCACCGCCGAGGAGCACCGCCGCTCGGTGCCCGGCCGGGAAGTCCCGCTGCACGACGTCGTCGTCCGCGCCACTCGACGCCGCTGAACCCGCCGTTGCCGGCCGTCGGGCGAACGTGACCACCCGACGGCCGGCGGCACGGTCACACGTCGGGGTCGACCGCCGGGCAGCTGGCACCCCGAGCGGGCACCACCTGATCGATCAGGTAGGCATCGACGGCCCGTTCCACACAGCGACTGCTGCTGTAACTGCCGTGCCCCCACCCCTGGTAGGTGAGCAGAGCGCCGTGCCTGCCCAACTGCCGGGCCACCGTGCGGGCCCAGTCGTACCCGCTCGCCGGGTCGTGCACGGTGGCGGCGAGCAGCAGTGGCACGTCGGTGCGGACCCGCAGGCGGTGCTGCGGGTTGGCGACCGGTGTCGGAGTGCCCAGGCAGGTGACGAGCGCGAACAGGGCCGGCGGGTACCGCAGGTCCGGTGCGAGCAGGGCCGCCCGGCGCACGTGTGCGGCGTACTCCCGGTAGTCGCGGACGGGCAGGCTCCAGTCCTGACAGAAGACCGCGAAGGGGTACGGCGCGACAGCGTCGGCCGTCGTCGTGGCGTCGGCCGGGGGTGCGGTGGTCGGCGAGGCGGCCGCGTCCATCCTGCCGAGCCAATCGGCCAGCCCCGGCCACCGCCACGTGTCGTAGAACTTCTTGTGGGTGAGCCGGGCCAACTCGAACGGGGTCAGCACCACGCCGGCCCGGTCCGGATCGGTCAGCGTGCCGCGCTCGGCCCGGGCGCGCAGCCCCGCCCAGATCGCCCGGACGTCCCGTCCGTTGAGCCCGCAGGCGGTGGACCGGTCACACCAGGCGACGAACTGGTCGAACGCGTTCTCCGCGGTGACCGCCTGGCTGTCGAGGAAGGCGCGGGTGCCGATGCTGTGGTCCATCGCGGCCTCCAGCACGACGGCTCGGACGCGGTTCGGGTACAGCTCCGCGTACCGCTGCCCGAGCAGCGTGCCGTACGAGCTGCCGTGGAAGGTCAGCTGTCGCTCGCCGAGCGCGGCGCGGACCGCGTCCAGGTCCCGGGCGCCGCTGGTCGTGTCGACGTGGTCGTAGAGCGCCCCGGTGCGGGCCCGGCAGTCGGCGCGCAGCAGAGCGTTGCCGGCCAGTGTGGCGTCGAACTGGGCCTGGTCGGCGATCAGTTGCGGTTGCCGGGCGAGCAGGTCCCGTGCGCAGATCACCGGGTGGCTGCCGCCGGTGCCGCGTGGGTCGAAGCTGACGATGTCGAACCGGCGGCGCAGGTCGGCACTGAACCGGGAGCTGCCGTTCACCACCCGGTCGACTCCACTGTCGCCCGGCCTGCCGGGGCCGAAGACCAGCGCACCCTTCCGGGTGGCCGGATCGGTGGCGACCCGGCGAGCCAACGCCAGGTCGAAGCGCTCACCTCGGGGCTGGTTCCAGTCCACCGGCAGCGACAGCGTGCCGCACTCGGCATCCGAGTCGGTGGCGCAGGGCCGCCAGTCGATCGTCGGACCGGGCTGTGGTCGGGCGGCAGCCGGGCTCGCCGGGGTCAGGCCGGTGGCCGTGAGGGCCAGGGCGACCGCCCAGCCGACGGCCGATTTGCGTACGCGCAGCATGAGGTGCTGTCCTCTCCTCGAAGGAGCGTTACCGGTGAACTCGCCCACTGGGCGAGGTGATGCTGCTTCCACCCGGGTCGTCGAGTAGCCGCTCGACGGCCCGGGACCTTTCGTCGCCGAGGTCAGTCGACGTCGCTCAGGACGCGTTCGACAGTGGTCATCCGGGTCTCCATCCCGCTCAGCCGGCCGTCCATGGCCGCGAGCAGTCGGGCGTTCTCCGCCTGGGCCTGTGTGGCCGTCTCGGCGAGCCGGCGGTAGTCGTCCGCGCGGGACGCCTCGTACCGGGCCCGCCGGGTCTTGGCGAGCTGCACGATGGTCACCGTGACCACGCTGACCAGGAAGGCGAAGATGCCGATCGCGCCGACCACCTCGGTCCAGTCGTGCTCGCTCATCGGTCCGCTCCTGGTCGTTCGGCCGAGACGGGCACGGTCAGCGTCTCGGCCGCCGCCGCGATGATCTCGGGGGTGAGGGTGAGCACGAACGGCTGCACCTCGTAGTAGTTCATGGCCTTCCCGTCCTCCGACAACTCCAGGCTCGCGGTGACCAGCCCGGCCGCCGCCAGCTTCCGTAGGTGGACCTGCAACAGCGCTCGGCTGATGCCCAGTTGCCGGGCCAGCCCGCTGACGTAGGCACGCTCGCGGGCCAGCGCGGCGACGATCCGCAGCCGGTGCGGGTTGGCCAACGAGGCCAGCACCCGAATCAGGTCGTCACCGGTCAGCGGTGGAGCGCTGCTCATAACCGGCCCTCGCACATGCCAAGAGAAGTTAGCAGGTATCGCAGGGCGGCGGTGCGGATGGATCACGAAATCAGGGGGTTCTCAGGGTCGCCGGCTGGACCGGACACACAGAAACGCCGGGCCGGTGAATGATCACCGGCCCGGCGTGCGGGTTACGTCGTACGTCAGCTCTTGAAAGCGTCCTTGATCTTCTCGCCCGCCTGCTTGAGCTTGGCCGTGGACTGGTCAGCGCGACCCTCGGCCTCGAGCTGCTCGTTATCGGTGGCGCGACCAGCGCCTTCCTTCAGCTTGCCGGTCGCATCCTCGGTGGCGTTGTTGATCTTGTCGTCGATACCCATTGCCAACCTCCATTGCAAGCGTCGCTACAACACCACCAGTACCCCCGCCGACGCCGGCCCAACCATTACCGCCGTCACAGTCCGCGATCGTCAGCGGCCGGACGGAACCGGCGCAGCCGCAGACTGTTGGCCACCACGAAGACCGAGGACAACGCCATGGTGGCGCCGGCGATCATCGGGTTGAGCAGCCCGGCAGCGGCCAGCGGCAGGGCCGCCACGTTGTAGCCGAACGCCCAGAACAGGTTGCCCCGGATGATGCCGAGCGTGCGTCGGGACAGCCGGATGGCGTCGACGGCGGCGTCCAGGTCACCCCGGACGAGGGTGAGGTCGGACGCCTCGATCGCGACATCGGTGCCGGTGCCCATGGCCAGCCCCAGGTCGGCCTGGGCCAGCGCCGGGGCGTCGTTGACCCCGTCACCGACCATCGCCACCGACCGCCCCTGCGCCTGAAGCCGCTTGACCACGTCGACCTTTCCGGCCGGCAGAACCTCGGCGATCACCTCGTCGATGCCCACCTCGGCGGCGATCGCGCGAGCCACGGTGATGTTGTCCCCGGTCAGCAGGACCGGGGTGAGCCCCAGCGCCCGTAGCCGGGCCACCGCCGCCCGGCTGGTCGGCCGGACCACGTCGGCGACCGCGAGCACGCCCCGGGCCCGTCCGTCCCAACCCGCGACGATCGCCGTACGACCGGCGGCCTCCGCGTCGCTGACGGCCCGCTCGATCTCCGGCGGTACGTCGACCTCGCGCTCACGCAGCAGCCGGACCCGGCCGACCAGCACGACCCGCCCGTCGACCGTGCCGGTCACACCCAGCCCTTCGAGGTTGGTGAAGCCTGTCACGGCGGCCAGCGGCCCGGCCTCGGAGGCTCCCGCCGCAACCGCTCGGGCGATCGGGTGCTCGGAGGCCGCCTCCACCGCACCGGCGAGCCGGAGCAGCTCGGCCCGGTCCTCGCCACTCGCCGGCACCACGTCCACCAGGGTCATCCGGCCGGTCGTGACGGTGCCGGTCTTGTCCAGCACCACGGTCTGCACCCGGCGGGTCGACTCCAACACCTCCGGCCCCTTGATCAGCACACCGAGTTGAGCACCCCGGCCGGTGCCGACCAGCAGCGCGGTCGGGGTGGCCAGGCCGAGCGCGCAGGGGCAGGCGATGATCAGCACGGCGACGGCTGCGGTGAACGCCGCGGTCGGGCCGGCGCCGGTGCCGAGCCACCAGCCGAGTGTGCCGACAGCCAGCGTGATGACGATCGGCACGAAGACGCCGGAGATCCGGTCCGCCAGCCGCTGCACGGCCGCCTTACCGCTCTGTGCCTGCTCGACCAGGTCGGCCATTCGGGCGAGCTGGGTGTCCGCGCCGACCCGGGTGGCGCTGACGACCAGCCGTCCGCCCGCGTTGATGGTGGCGCCGACCACGCCGTCGCCCGGCCCGACCTCGACCGGCACCGACTCGCCGGTGAGCATGCTGGCGTCGACGGCGGAGGTGCCCTCGTCGACCACGCCGTCGGTGGCGATCTTCTCCCCGGGGCGGACCACGAACCGGTCACCGACGGCGAGCTGGTCCACGGGAATCAGGGTCTCCACCCCGTCGCGCAACACCGCCACCTCCTTGGCGCCGAGTTCGAGCAGGGCGCGCAGGGCCGAGCCGGCGGTCCGCTTGGATCGCGCCTCGAAGTAACGGCCGGCCAGGATGAACACGGTCACCCCGGCGGCGGCCTCCAGGTAGATGTTGCCGGCGCCGTCGGTGCGGGTGATGTCGAAGCGGAACGGGTGCGTCATCCCCGGCATGCCAGCATCACCCAGGAAGAGCGCCCAGAGCGACCAGCCGAACGCGGCCAGGGTGCCGAGCGAGACCAGCGTGTCCATGGTTGCCGCGCCGTGCCGCAGGTTCGTCCAGGCGGCCCGGTGGAACGGCAGCCCACCCCAGACCACCACCGGGGCCGCCAGGGTCAGCGACAGCCACTGCCAGTAGTCGAACTGCCAGGCCGGGACCATGGCCAGCAGGACCACCGGCACGCTCAGGACCACCGAGACCCAGAGCCGGGTACGCGGGCCCTTCAGCGGATCCGCCGCCGGCTCGGCGGTCGGCGGGGCCGGCAGCGCAGCCGTGTAGCCGGTCTTCTGCACGGTCTCGATCAGGTCGTCAGGTGTGACGTCGTCGGCGTACCGGACGGTCGCCTTCTCGGTGGCGTAGTTGACGGTGGCACTCACCCCGTCCATCCGGTTGAGCTTCTTTTCGATCCGGGCGGCGCAGGCGGCGCAGGTCATGCCGCCAATCGCCAACTCGATCCGGTTCGGTGCCTCGGGCAGCGGTCTGCTGGTGGTGGTCATCGTCTGGTCCCGTCAGTTGTGCCCGTGACCGGGAGTGCCGTGGTCGGCGCCCCCGGTCGGTGCGGGTCCGCTCGGGTTGCTTCCGGTCGGCGGCGCGTCGGCCGGCGCGGTGCCGGTGCTGAGGGTGAACTCGGCGGTGTGCACCGCCCCGCCGTGCTGGAAGTCGAGGTAGAGCCGGTAGCTGCCGGTCGAGGGCACGTCGACGAGGAAGGTGACGGCCGGGCCGGGCCGGGTCCGTCCGTCGCCCGGCGCCCCGTCCGGGTGCACATGCAGGTATGCCAGGTCACCCCGGCGCAGTGCCACCAGGTGCCCGTACGCGCCCAGGTAGGGCTCCAGGTCGGTGACCGGCTGCCCGTTCCGGCTGATGCTGAGGGTGAGCGGTGACGTGCGGCCGGGCTGCGGCGCGCCGGTCAGGGTGACCGTGTAGCCGTCGACGGTGGTGCTGGTCGCCGGGGCGGGCAACGGCCGTTCGGTCAGCTCACCGGGGACGGTCACGTCCACGCCGAGGGTCAGCGGCTCGCCCCCGGTCGGGGTGAAGTCGGCGAACGCCCGCCACTGCCCCGGGCCGGCCAGTGGGGTGTCGACCCGCCAGGTGCCGTCGGCGGCCAGGTCGGGGTGCACATGGCGGAAACCGGAGAGGTCCCGCCGGGCGACGATCAGGTGCATCTGCTTGTCGTGCGCCACGTCGTACCGGGTCACCGGGTGGCCGTCCGGCCCGGTGATCCGGAACGCGAATTCGTCGGCCCGGGCGTCGACCGGGTCAAGGGTGTAGCCGCGGTCGGAGACGAGCAGACCGCCCGGGAGCCGGTCGGCCGCCTCGTCAGACTCTCCCATGGGGCGGGCGGCAGCACCCTCGTGCCGGCCCTCGACGACGGGGGCGCGGTCGACCACGCGGCCGATTCCGTACGTCGCGCTGAAGACCGCCGCGAGGCCGACGGCGAAGCCGGCCAGTCTCGTCACCGTGCGCATGCCGACCCTCTGCTCACGCGTCGACGAGGTCGTAGCCGGCCTCGTCGACAGCGGCTCGGACGACCTGCACGTCCAACGGCTGGTCGCTGCTCACCGTGACCCGGCCGGCCGCGAGGTCGACCTGGACGTCGCGCACACCCGCGATTGCGCCCACCTCGGCGCTGACCGCGCTGACGCAGTGCCCACAGGTCATGCCCTGCACCTGGTACGTCGTGTTGACCATCGGATCGTCTCCCTAGTCGGTACCTGTACCGGGTGGGGGTATCCCACCTGCAATGGCACCGTACCATACCCCCCAGGGGTAGGCTATCCTGGTCGCCATGACCGCTCCCACCCCGATCCGCGGGTACACCGCCAGCAAGGACCAGCTGCTCGCGCGGCTCCGCCGAGTCGAGGGGCAGGTCCGCGGCATCGAGAAGATGGTCGACGACGACCGCTACTGCATCGACGTGCTCACCCAGATCTCCGCGATCCAGGCCGCACTCGACAAGGTGGCGCTGGGGCTGCTCGACGGGCACGCCCGGCACTGCATGCACGAGGGGGCCGCCGAGGGTCGGGCCGACGAGATGGCCACCGAGATGATGGCGGCGGTCGGCCGACTGATGAAGCGCGGCTGACGGCCCTCAGTCCGGCGCCGAACCAAGACGCACCCGACGCAGCAACTGCGCGTTGAGCGCCACCACGATGGTGGAGGCGGACATCAGCAGCGCGGCCAGCGCCGGGCTCAACGCCACGCCAGCCCCGGCCAGCACCCCCGCCGCAAGCGGCAGCGCCACCACGTTGTAGCCCGCCGCCCAGGCCAGGTTCTGGCGCATCTTCCGGTACGACGCCCGGGACATCCGCAACACGGCACCGACCCCGCGCGGGTCCGACGAAGCCAGCACCACGCCCGCGGACTCGATCGCCACATCGGTGCCCGCGCCGATCGCGATGCCGACGTCCGCTCGGGCCAACGCGGGCGCGTCGTTCACCCCGTCGCCGACCATCGCCACGGTCAACCCCCGACGCTGGAGTTCGGCCACCCGTTCATCTTTCTCCGCCGGCAGCACCTCGGCGAAGACCTCGTCGACGCCGGGTCGGAAGCCGAGTTCGCCCGCGACCGCGTCGGCCACCGACCGCGCGTCACCCGTGATCATGGCGATGGTCCGAACACCTTCGGCACGCAGCTCGTCGATGGCCCGCCGAGCCTCCGGACGCACCTCGTCGGTCAACGCGAACGCGCCGAGCACGGTCTCCGGCAGGCGCACCAGGTGCAGCACCGCGGCGCCCCGCGCTGACCACCGTGCGGTCGCCGCCTCCAGCTCCGCCGAGAGCGACAGGCCCAGTTCCCGCAGCAACGCCGGCCCACCCACCGCGTACTCCGTACCGTCGATGGTGGCCCGCACCCCGCGGCCCGGCAGCGACCGGAACCCGGCGGCCGCGGCCGGGCCGGTGGCCCCGGCCGCCGCCACGATCGCCCGAGCCAGCGGATGCTCACTGTCCGACTCCACGCCAGCCGCGATCCGCAGCACCTCGTCCCGCTCGGTGCCGGAGGCCGTCACCAGGTCCGTGACCGCGTGCTCACCCCGGGTCAGCGTGCCGGTCTTGTCGAAGAGCACCGCGTCGACCGTCCGCATCCGCTCCAACGCCAACCGGTCCTTCACCAGGATCCCGGACCGGGCGGCCAGCGCGGTGGAGAGCGCGACGACCAGCGGGATGGCCAGACCCAGTGCGTGCGGGCAGGCGATGACCAGGACGGTGACCGCGCGGACCACCGCCTCGTCGGGATCACCGAGCGCGGTCCACACCAGCACGGTCAGCACCGCGGTGCCAGTGGCCAGGTAGAACAGCGCCGCGGCGAACCGATCGGCCAGCAGTTGTGCCCGTCCGCTGGATTCCTGGGCCTGGGCGACCATGCGCTGGATGCCGGCGAGCGCGGTCTGCTCACCCACTGCCTCGACGCGGACCCGGATCGCCGAGTCGGTGGCGACGGTGCCGGCCACCACCCGATCGCCCGCCGACCGGACGACCGGACGCGACTCACCGGTGATCATCGACTCGTCCAATTCCGCAGCGCCGTCCACGATCCGACCGTCCGCCGGCACCCGACCTCCCGGACGGACCAGCACCACGTCGCCGACGCGCAGGCCGGTCACCGGCACCGCCTCGACCCGTCCGTCGGCCGCCACCCGCTCGGCCTCGTCGGGCAGCAGCGCGGCCAGCGCCGCGAGCGCCCCCCGGGCCTGTCCGATGGCCTTCATCTCCTGCCAGTGCCCGAGCAGCATGATGGTGACCAGCGCGGCCAACTCCCACCAGAAGTCCAGGTCGAAGACCCCCACGCTGGTGGCCAGTGACGCGATGTACGCAACGGTGATCGCCATCGCGACCAGCAGCATCATGCCGGGCGCCCGGTCCCGCACCTCCCGCACCGCACCGACGAGGAACGGCCAACCGCCCCACCAGAACACCACCGAGCCGAGCACCGGGCCGACCCAGGATCGGCCCGGGACGTCCCAGCGCAGGCCCAGCTGATCCGACACGAGGTGACTGGCCAGGACCACCGGGACGGTGAGCACCAGGCAGACCCAGAAGCGGAGGCGGAACAACTCCGGATCGTGCCCGGCGTGCCTGTCGTGCCCGGCGTGCCCGTCGTGCCCGTCGTGCCCGTCGTGCTCGGCGTGTTGGGCAGGTTTGTCCGGGGCGCCGTGCTGCTGGCGATCGGGGTCGGGCGGCAACGGATCGGGCATTCCTCCAACATGCCCGGCCGGGGACCGCCACGCGGGCGGTTCAGCCACCGACACTCCGGCACGACCGGACTCCCCGGGGTCGACCCGGTTAGCATTCCCTCCGATGACCCTCCGACAGTGAGCCGACCAGCCCGCCGACACGTACCCGCACCGGATCGTTGGGAGTCTCGCCTTGGGTTCCGGCCACACCCATACCAATTCGTCCGCCCCGCCCCGGGTACGACGGATCCTCGTCCTGACGGTGGTGCCCCTCTTCGTCGCCACCGTGCTCGCCGCGGTGCTGCTCTGGCCGCGCGGAGGATCACCGCAGACCGATGGCGGTGCGGACGTGCCGCGCTTTCCCGGCACGGTGACCCGGGTGGTCAGCGAGCCGTGCCCCCCGGTGCCATCGGTCCCCGAGGGCACACCGAGGACCGGCGACGGGCGGTGCGGCACGGTCGACGTCCGGGTGGACGACGGGCCGACCGCCGGCCAGCAGGTGCGGACACCGGTGCCCGACGGACCCGGCGCACCTCGGGTCGAGGTCGGCGACGAGGTCATCCTGGTCGAGCTGACTGATCCCACCGATCCCACCACCAGCAACTGGAACATCGCCGAGCACCAGCGCGGCACCCCGATGGTGTGGCTGGCGGTGGTCTTCGCGGCCGCGATCATCGCGTTCGGTAGGTGGCGGGGCCTGGCCGCGCTCGCCGGGTTGGCCGCCAGCTTCGCCATTCTGCTCAGCTTCGTGCTACCGGGCATCGGCGCAGGCAGATCACCACTGCTGGTGGCGGTGGTCGGCGCGGCGCTGATCATGTTCGTGGTGCTCTATCTGACGCACGGGGTCACCGCCCAGACCTCGGTCGCGGTGCTCGGCACCCTGGGCAGCCTGGTGCTGACCGGGGTGCTGGCCAGCATCGCCACGGCCGCGACCCACCTCACCGGCTTCGGCAGCGAAGATGCCACCACCCTGTCGATGTTCCAGGGCGACGTGGACCTGCACGGTCTGCTGCTCGCCGGGATCATCATCGGATCGCTCGGGGTGCTCGACGACGTGACCGTCACCCAGGCGGCGACCGTCACCGAGCTGGCGAACGCCAACCCGGGGCTGACCCGGTTGCAGCTGTACCGTGCGGCCACCCGGGTCGGCCGCGCACACATCGCCTCCACTGTCAACACCATCGTGCTGGCGTACGCGGGCGCGTCGCTACCCCTGCTGCTCCTGCTCAGCGCCGACTCGCGGCCGATCGGGCAGCTCCTCACCAGTGAGTTCCTCGCGCAGGAGATCGTCCGCAGCGCGGTCGCCACACTCGGTCTGATCGCCGCCGTGCCGCTGACCACCGGGCTGGCCGCGGTGGTGACCGCCGCCGGGCGCACCGCTGCCCCGCCGTCCACCGACACCCCCGTCTCGCGGCCCCAACCGGACCGCGCGGAGGCACTGGCCGCACTCATCTCGCCGCGAACGGGTCACTCCGACGAGCCGGATCAGACGCGGACCCCGCCCCCGCCCTCGGCCACCGGCGGATGGCTGGAGTCGAACAGAAGCACGGATCCGGCATGGTGACACTCCGCAGCGTGACCGGATGAGCAGCCAACTTGAGAACCGCGTCACTGGTCACGCAACGCTATGACGAAAAGACACTTTTGGTCGGCATCCAGGCGTAGCTCAGTCGGTCGACTCTCGGGTAACCTCGCTGCCGGTTACCGATGAAGGCGCGAAGCGGCGCCTGCGGTGCCGCCGCCCAATCGCCAACCGGCGAACCGGGGACCCAGGTACGTGGGGTGAATCCGCGTCAGCGGTAGGGGCCACTTCCGCCCCGAACCCGTCAGCTAACCCGGTCGGCGGTCGACGGAAGGGAACATTGTGACGGCACCCCTACGCCGCTGGCTGACACCCGTGGTGGCCGTGATCGCCGCACTGACCGTGCTCGCTGGGCCCCTCCCCGCCCACGCCGCCCCGACGACACCCACCCCGTCCGGGCACGAGGAGGACAACGAGCCCCAGCTGATCACCGACGTCATCGAGCAGGCCAACCGCGACTACTCGGCCGCCAAGTCCAAACTGGACAAGTCGAAGAAGCGGCAGCTCGAGCTGGCGTTGGAGGTCGACCGGGCCAAGGCCGACCTGGACGCGCTGGCCCCACAGGTCGGGCAGATCGCCGCCCAGTCGTACCGAACCGGCCGGATGGGTGCCCTCGCGATGCTGCTCGAGAGCGACGCCCCTGACACGTTCGTCCAACGCGCCGCGGCGCTCGACGAGATGAACATGGTCAACGAGCAGAAGCTTTCCAAGGTCAACGAGGCGAAGGCCCGCGCCGAGCAGGCCAAGCTGGCCCTCGACACCGAGGTCCGTGAGCAGCAGAAGCAGACCGCACTGATGGCGAAGCGGAAGAGTGAGGCAGACAAGGCGCTCGCCCTCGTCGGCGGGAAGGGGTTCACCGGCGGCCTGGTGGACGCCACCTCGCCGGTCGCCAGGATCGGGCCGGGTCGCGACGCCGACGGCGACTGGAAGCCCCAGTCGTGCAGCGAGAAGGACCCCACCACGTCCGGTTGCATCACGCCGCGCACGCTGCACGCGTACAAGGAGGTCAAGCGGGCCGGCTTCAACCGGTTCGTCGGCTGCTACCGCTCCGGCGGGCCGTGGGAGCACCCGAAGGGCCGCGCCTGCGACTGGTCGCTGCAGAAGAGCGGCTTCGCCCCGTGGCACAACGACGACACCCGGAAGTACGGCAACAACGTCGCCGCGTTCCTCATCCGTAACGCCGACCGACTCGGCATCTACTACGTGATCTGGAACCGGCAGATCTGGTTCCCGGCGACCGGCTGGAAGTCGTACAGCGGGCCGTCGAACCACACCGACCACGTCCACATGTCGCTGCTCTGACCCGCAGGATCCTGCGTCGAGGGCCGTTCCGCGTAGCGCGGAGCGGCCCTCGTCACGTCAGGCGGCAGCGGCCGGATCGGTCGACGCGTTCGGCACGTCGAGCGTCGCGAGGCCGGCCGGCACTGCGGCCACCGGGCGCACCGCTCCGGCGGAGAGCCGATATGACACCCCCACCACCGCGCACCGCCCCTGCGCCACCTCCTCGGCCAGCACGGGCGACTGCTCGAGCAGCGTCTCAACGGTCTGCGCGATGTGGATGTCTACGATGCCGTCGATGTCGTCCACGCCCTCGGCCTCGGCCCGACGCAGGCTCGGCAGCACGGCGTCGACCACCGCGCGCAGGTGCCCGCGAGGTTGAGCGCCGGTCGCGGCGGACTCCCGCGCCGCCTGGACCGCGCCACACGAGTCGTGGCCGAGCACCACCACCAGCGGAGTGCCGAGCACGGTCACCGCGTACTCCACACTGCCAAGCACCTCCGGCCCGGCGGTGTGCCCGGCCGTGCGGACCACGAACAGGTCGCCGAGGCCTCGATCAAAGATGATCTCGGCGGCCAGACGGGAGTCGGAGCAGCCGACGATCACCGCGAAGGGGTGCTGCCCGTCGGCCACGGCGGCCCGGTGCCCGGCGTCCTGATTGGGATGGCGTGGGGCGCCGCTGACGAAGCGTCGGTTTCCGGCGGTCAGCTCGGCGTACGCCAGAGCCGGCCCGCTGATTGCGGACGCTCCGTCGGTGGTCCGCTGCGGACCCGGCTGCCCGCCGGGCGTTCCGGAACGACTCATCCCCGCACCTCGTCTTCACGCATTTGAGCTGGTCAACCGGCCCTTCAGCCGGGCCGGCGGCGGGCGCTGGCTCGGGCTCCACCGTCACACGCACCGTAAGTTGCGTCAAGGTATGCGTGATATAGATTTCATACGTTGACATCCGGGGTCGACCCTCGGCGACGCACCCGAAGAGGCGGTCACACGATGGCGAGCACTGCGACGGACGACATCGGCGGCGGGCGGAACTGGACATTCCTCACCAACCACGGGCACGTTCTGCTGGCCATCGCCCGCAACCCCACCGCCCGGCTGCGCGATGTCGCGGCCGAGGTCGGCGTGACCGAACGGGCCGCGCAGGCGATCGTCGCCGACCTGGAGGCGGGCGGATACCTGCACCGCACCCGCGTCGGACGGCGCAACGAATACACCCTCAACCCGGCCGGCCGGTTCCGGCACCCCGCCGAGGCCGACCGCCAGGTCGGTGACCTGCTCGCGCTGTTCGCCGAAACTCCCGCCACCAACCTCAGCCCTCGGGCCTGACCCTCATCGCCGGGCCGCTGCCCGACGGGTCACAGCGGTAATCTCTGCGGGTGCGCGAATGCCCGCCGTTGAGCGCGACCAACATCTTCCGCAATACCAGCCGTGCCACCCGCGGCGTCCTCAGTGGAGCCCTGGCGGCTCTGCTCGGCGCCGCCCTGGTGGCACCCGTCCCGGCGAGGGCTGCACCGCCCAGCTGCGGCCCAACCGGCGAGGAGGGCCTGACCGCGATGCCGTGGGGGTTGCGCCGGCTGGAGCCGTCCTCGGCGTGGCCGCTGTCCCGGGGCGCCGGAGTGACGGTCGCGGTGATCGACTCCGGGGTCTCCGCCGTTCACCCGCTCCTCGCCGGTCAGGTGCTCCAGGGGCGCGACTTCAACGACCTGCCGTCCAACCAGGGCCAGTGCGACCTGGTCGGGCACGGCACGATGATCGCCGGCATCATCGCCGGCCGGGAGGGCACGGGCGTCCCGTTCAGCGGCATCGCCCCGGCTGCCCGCATCCTGCCGATCCGGGTTCTGCCGAGCCTCAAGGACACCACGGACCTGCGGCTGCCCGTGGAGATCGCCGCGGCGATCGACTGGGCGGTCGAGCAGGGCGCCGACGTGATCAACCTGTCCCTGACGACGATTCCCCTCCCCGAACTGACAGCGGCCGTCGACCGTGCGCTGGCCAAGGGCGTGGTGCTGGTCGCCGCCGCTGGCAACCGGGCGGAGGACCAGCAGAACAGGCCGGGATACCCGGCGGCGTACCCCGGGGTGATCGCCGTCGGCGGGGTGGACGAGCAGGGCGGCCACGTCGGCAGCTCGATCAGCGGCGACTACGTCGACATCGCCGCACCGGGGTTGAACATCATCGGGCCGGCACCCCAGGGCGCCGGCTACCGCGCCGAGCCGACCGGTGGCACCAGCTTCGCGGCCGCGTACGTCTCGGGTGTGGCCGCGCTCGTCCGGGCCGCCTACCCGGATCTCGGCCCGCGACAGGTCGCCGAACGGATGGAACGCACGGCCGACAACCCTCCGGAGGGCCACAACGCCGACATCGGTTACGGCGTGGTCAACCCGTACCGGGCGGTGTCGAGCCTGCTGGGCACCCGGAAGAACCCGCCTGCCGCCGCGATCCCCGCACCCGTGGTGCGCGACGACCCACTGGGCTGGCAACGCCCTGCCGCGATCTGGGCGGCGGCGGTCGGCGGGCTGCTCACCGTGCTGCTGCTGATCGCACGACCGATCGTGACCCGGGGCCGCCAGCGTGGCTGGCGCCCTGGCCGACGCACCGACGCACCGGCTGCCGGCTGACCACTGCTGCGGTGACGCCGAAAGACAATGCGGCTCCGGCCCGGGTGAACCGGACCGGAGCCGCATCGGCGAATGCCTCAAGCTGCTCGGCGGTGCTGATCAGTGGTGACCGCCGCCGCCGCCACCGCCGTAGCCGCCGCTGCCAGCCCGACCGCCGCCGCCATCCCACACCTTGGAGTTGCTCATCTCGGTGCTGAGGTAGTTTTCGCGGGCGATGCCGACGGCACCGCCGATCTCGTTCAGGATCCGGTTGATGTCCCGGACCGCCGTGTCCCACTTCGCCTGGTGCTGCTCGTAGGCAACCCGGTCCTCGCCGTCCCACTGGAGCTTGGACAGCATCGACCGCAGCGTGTCGAGCTTTTCCTCGAGGGTCTTCGAGATGGCCTGCATCTGCTGGTTGCTGCTCTCGAGGACAGCGTAGTCAACTTTGATCGTCACGATTTCCTCCTCTGCTGACTGCGGATCACGGGTTGAGAGCAGAGTGGAACTTGTCCAGCATCTGCTGCTGCTCTTCGTCGTTGACCTGGTGCGTCGTACCCGACTGATCGAGCAGGTCCGCGATGTTGTCCATCGCCGTCAGCAGTTTGACGGTGTCCTCGTTCCAGCGCGTCATCAACGACTGGAAGCCCGTGGACGCCTGACCCTTCCACGCCATGGCCAGGTCGTCGACCACGTTCCACAGCTTCTTGAGCTCGCCGTCGACCTCGCTCCGCGTGGACCGCACGTCACTCGCGGCGGTATGTAGAGTCGCAGCTTCGACCTCGAACGCCATGCTTCACACCCTTCCGTCATGTTGTGGTGGCGGCTTCGCCGCACCCCTCCCCCGCGGCAAGGCACCAACACCCCACCGACGGACACTCCTGAGAAGACCGTAGCCGAACGAGTCGAGCCTTCGCAGCCCTGACCCGGTGCGTTCGATGGATAGCGGTGAATCGGACTGAGACGGCCCACCACCACCACCGAACGACCGAGGCCACTCAGGACGGTTCAGACCATGCGGTCTGGATCAGTTGCTGGCCATCGCGTCGGCGGACCAGGGTGCCCCGGCCCGGCGGTTGCGGGCTCGGTCGCAACGTGCCGAAGACCGCACCCTCCTCCCGGTTCCCGGACATCAGCAGGCCCGGCGAGTCCAGCTCGCGCAGCCGCTGCAACACCGGCTCGTAGAGCGCCCGGGACACCCCACCGACCCGACGCGTGATGATCAGGTGCAGACCGATGTCGCGGGCCTGCGGCAACAACTCGTGCAGGGCGCTGAGCGGGTTGCTGCCACCGGAGGCCACCAGGTCGTAGTCGTCCACCAGGATGTACAGGTCCGGGCCCTTCCACCAGCTGCGGTCGCGCAGCTGGGCGGTGGTCACGTCCGGGCCGGGCAACCGGTTGGACAGCGCGCTGCGAATCGAACCGAGCCCCTGGGCGAACGCCTGATTCGACGGGGCGTAGTCGAGCAGGTGATCGCCCTCCACCGCCCCCAGCAGGCCACGCCGGTAGTCGGCGATCACCAGCCGGGCCTGGGCCGGCGTGTACCGCTCGGTGATGCCCCGGGCGATCAGCCGCAGCAGGTTGGTCTTGCCGCACTCGGCGTCGCCGAAGACCGTCAGGTGTGGCTCGTTGACCAGATCCAGGTAGACCGGCGCGAGCGCCGACTCGTTGACCCCGACCGGCAGACCGGGCGCCGACCGGTCGATGATCCGGGCCAGCTCGGTCACCGACATCTTGCGCGGCAGCAGCCGCACCTTCGGCGCCGGGCGGCCCGGCCAGTTCGCCGCCACATGCCCGGCCAGGGCCACCGACGCCTCGCTCAGGTCCTCGATGTCCCGACGGCCGTCGAGCCGCGAGATGGCGGTGAGGAAGTGCAGCTTGTCCCGGGTCAAGCCGCGACCGGGCGACTTCTCCGGCACGTTCATCGCCGCGCGGCGGTCGATCTCGGACTCGGACGCGTCGCCGAGGCGCAGCTCCAACTTGGTGCCGAGGAGATCACGCATGTTGATCCGGATCTCCGCCCACCGCACTGCGGTGAGCACCACGTGCACGCCGAAGCCCAGACCCCGGTTGGCGAGCGTGGTGATGGTCTGCTCCAGCTCCTCGTACTCCTGGCGCAGCGTGTTCCAACCGTCGACCACCAGGAACAGGTCACCGAACGGGTCATCGGCGAACTCGCCCGCAGCCCGGCGACGACGGTAACTCGCCACCGAGTCGATGCCGTGCTGGGCGAAGCGCGCCTCCCGGTCGTCCAGGACGGCGACCACCTCGGCCACCGTCCGACGCACCGCCTCGACGTCCCGCCGACCGGCCACCCCGGCCATGTGCGGCAGACGCTCCAGGCTGCGCAGCGCGCCACCGCCGAAGTCCAGGCAGAAGAACTGCACCTCACGTGGCGTGTGGGTGAGCGACAGCGAGGCGAGCAGCGTACGCAGCATCGTGCTCTTGCCACTCATGGACCGGCCGACGATGACCACGTTGCCGCCGGCCCCGGCCAGCTCGACCATCATCGGGTCACGGCGCTGCTCGTACGGGCGGTCCACCACTCCGACCGGCACGGTCAGCCGTCCGCGCCCCGGCCAGGACGCCGTGCACAGCCCGTAGGTCGGGTCGACCGCCAGCGCTCCGAGCAGCTCGCCCAGGCCCGGCGGGTCGGACAGCGGCGGGAGCCACACCTGGTGGGCCGGGCGGCCCCGCCCCTTGAGCTGGTCGATCAGCACGTCGAGCATTGCCACGGCCTTGCCGTCGGCCGGCTGCTCGGGCTCCGGAGCGGTGGCCACCGGCATCTGCGGGACCTGCGCCGCGATGAAGTCGATGCCGTACGGCACGATCCGACGCTGCACCAGCGCCTGCGACGTGGCGGCCTGCTGGCCCGGCGCCCGGTACGGCCCGGACACGTACGCCGCCCGGAACCGCAGCATGGTGCTGGTGTCCGTCTTCAGGTATCCGTGGCCCGGCGCGTTCGGCAGCTCGTACGCGTCCGGCACACCGAGCACGATCCGGCTCTCCACCGCGGAGAAGGTACGCAGACCGATCCGGTACGACAGGTGGGTGTCCAGGCCACGCAGCTTGCCCTCTTCGAGCCGCTGGCTGGCCAGCAGCAGGTGCACGCCGAGCGAACGACCCAACCGGCCGATCATCACGAACAGGTCGATGAAGTCGGGCTTGGCGGCGAGCAACTCGCTGAACTCGTCACAGATGATCAGCAGGCTGGGCATCGGGGCCAGCGGCTCGCCGGCCGCCCGGGCCTTCTCGTACTCGAAGCGGGAAACGTAGTTGCCGGCCGCCCGCAGCAGCTCCTGCCGGCGCACCATCTCCCCGGCGAGCGCGTCGCGCATCCGGTCGACCAGCGGCAACTCGTCGGCCAGGTTGGTGATCACCGCGCTGGTGTGCGGCAGCGCCTCCAGCGAGGCGAACGTCGCGCCCCCCTTGAAGTCGACCAGGACGAAGTTCAGCTCCTCCGACGAGTGGGTCACCGCCAACGCGGCCACCACCGTACGGAGCAGCTCGCTCTTGCCCGAACCGGTAGCACCGATCACCAGACCGTGCGGGCCCATGCCCTCGTGCGCCGACTCCTTGAAGTCGAGCTCGACCACATTGCCGTCCGGTCCGACACCGAGCGGGATGCGCAGCCGGTCCCGGTGACCACGCGGGCGCCAGGTGGTCTGCACGTCCACCGTCGCGGCGTCACCCACCCCGAGCAGGTCCGGCAACTCCATGCTGCGGGCCAGCGGCTCATCGCTGCTGGTCTGCTGCTGGGAGAGCCGGTACGGGGCGATCTGCCGGGCCAGCCCCTCGGCCGCCTCGGCGCTGAGCTGGTCGGGGCGACCCAGCGTCGACGACGTGCTGCCCCGGACCAGGTCGAGCGAGCTTCCGTCAGCCACATCGAGGCAGAGCAGCCAGCGCCCGGCATCGCGCGGCACCGTCCCGGAGAGGTCGATCACCGTGGTGCCGAGCAGCCCCGGACCCATCAGCTGGCAGGTCGGCGAGATCTCGCCACCGTCGATCACCACGATCAGGTGCGGGGCGGTGGTCAGCGGCTTGGCCTCGGGCGCGAACCGTGGTCGCCCCGCCAACTCACCGGCGAGCGAGGCCTCGGCTTCAGCCAGACTGGGGAAGACCAGACGACGGGCACCGGCGGCGTCCGTACGGGCACTGTGGTGCGCGTGTGGCAGCCACTTCACCCAGCCCCAGGACGACTGCCGGTCGGGCGCGGCGACCACCACGACCATGAGGTCGTCCGGGGCGTGGAAGGTCGCCAACTGCCCGAGCGCCGCCCGGGTCAGGTCGAGCACCGGTGCGCGGTCGCCGCGCAGCACCACCCGGCTGAACGCGCGCACCGACAGCGCGGTCGGCAACTCGGGCACGGTGGAGTGTGCGCGGACGAACCGGCGAAGCGCGATGGCGCTCATCGGCTCCAGATCCTCCACCGGCTTCGTCTCCGGCGGGACGATCTCCACTGCCAGTCGCTGCGGGCCGAGTGCGATCCGCGTCTCGCCGAAGTCGTCCTCGGTGATCCGTCGCTCCCAGAGTCGCCGGGATGCCGCGATCGACCAGAGCGCGTCGGGCTCCGGGTGGCGCCAGGCCATCGCCGCCCGCTGCTGCTCGGCGGCACGCCGGGTGCGCTTACGCATCTGCGCCAGGTAGCGCATGTAGTCGCGCCGGTCGGCGTTCAGCTCGGCCTTGTCCTTGCCGCCGCTGTTGGCCAGTGACCCGATCGCCATGCCGAGCATCGAGACACCGAAGAGACCACCCGCGACGTACGTCATCATGCCGCCGCCCTTGCCGGCGTAGAGGAACGCCATCGCACCGACCCCGCAGAACATCGGCAGGATCATGAGCAGCTGCCCCATCCCGCGGGGCGTGGGCTCGGGCAGCTCAGGAGGCGACTCCAGCAGCACCTCGCCGCGCGGTAAAGCCGGTCCCGGCTGACGCGGAAGCCGGCGAAACACCACCGTGCTCACGGCTGTCTCCTCCCCAGAAGCGGCCTTGATGACGTGCCTTCGCGGACCGTAGCCCGCGGGTGGGCATCGTACGTGCCCGTCATCGTAGGTAATCTGCCGTGGGCGCGGTGGACCCGGAGCGTGGCATCGCGGCCAGCCGATCACAGACGCACACCTGGAGGCCACTGTGGCGACGAAGACGGCGACCGGCGGTTTGAGCCGAATCACCATCGTGGCTCCACGTACCCGAATGGACCTGGCGCTGCCGTCGGACATCCCGATGGCCGACCTGCTCCCCACTTTGCTGCGCTACGCCGGCGAGGACATGGCCGACGAGGGTGCGCGGCACGGTGGCTGGGCCCTGTCCCGGTTGGGCGGAGCACCCCTGGACGGCGGGCGCACTGCCGCGCAGCTCAGCGTCCGGGACGGGGAGGTGCTCTACTTCAACCCCCGGTCTGCGGCGGCGCCGGAGATCGTCTTCGACGACGTGGTGGATGCCGTCGCCACCGCGACCAACCAACGCCCCGGCGCCTGGCAGGTCGACGCGACCCGGTCCTTCGCGGTGGTCTTCGCCGCGGCGGCGCTCGGTGCCGGCGCGCTGGCCGCGCTCTTCGCCGGGCCGCCACACCTGCCCGGCGCGTTGGCGGCCCTGCTGGTCGCGGTGGCGCTGCTGGTGGGCGCGGCGGTGCTGTCCAGGGCCGCCGGTGACAGCCGCACCGGCGCGTTGCTGGCCCTGGTCGGCCTGGGGCATGCCGCCACCGGCGGTCTGTTGCTCCTTGCCGGCGACCGGCCGCTGACCGATTTGGCCAGCCCGCACGTCCTGCTCGCGGCGACCGCCGCCGTGGTCGCCGGAGCGGTGGCCGTGCTGGCGGTCGGTGACCGGTACCCCCTCTTCTTCGCCGCGATCGGGGTGGGGGCCGCGACCGGGTTCGGCGCGCTGCTCTGCCTGGTCTTCGGCCTCGACGCGCCGGCCTCCGCCGCGGTGGTGGCGGCCGTCGCGTTCGCCATGGTGCCGGCGCTGCCGATGGTGGCCTACCGGCTGGCGAGACTGCCGGTGCCGTCGATCCCGACCGGTCCGGAGGACCTGAAGACCGACAGCGAGTCGGTGGACGGCCGGCAGGTGCTCCAGCGCAGCGAACGCGCCGACCAGTTCATGACCGGTCTGCTGTGGACCGTCTCACTGCTGGTGCTGGGCGCGCAGTTCGTGCTGGCCCTGGACGGGCGTCTGTCGACGGTGCTGCTGTGCCTGGTGCTGGCCCTGCTGTCGCTGCTCCGGGCACGACCGCTGCTGGGCCGCGCCCAGCGCACCCCCGTGCTGCTGACCGGCACCGTCGGGCTGGGCCTGGCCGCCGCGAGCGCCTTCGCCGGCGGATCGCTGCCGGTCCGGCTCGGTCTGATCCTCGGCGGGCTGGTGCTGGCCGCGATCATCAGCCTGATCTACGGTCTGAGCGTCGCGGGTAAGCGCATCTCGCCGGTCTGGGGCCGGCTGCTCGACATCAGCGAGATCCTGCTCATCATCTCGCTGGTCCCGCTCGCCTTCTGGGTCTGCGGCCTGTACGGCTGGATCGTCAACCTCCGACCCTGACCGCCTGACCGGCGGCGCGGTGACGTCCGCGACCGCCCGCCGGTCAGCGGAGTTACGTCCTCGACCGCCCGCCGGTCAGCGCGGCTGCGGACGGGTCGAGAGGCCCAGCGCCGACGCGACCGGCGCGCTCGCGTAGACGCCCGGACCGTGCTGACCATCCATGGGACGGATGGACGTGCCCGCGCGTTGCGCGACGTCTCGAACCACCTTGACCAGCGCCTCAACGTGATTGTCCGTCGCCGCGACCCGCAGCAGCGGTGCCGCCACCCGACCGTCCACCGACACCGTGGCGGCCACCGTGTGCGACGGCGCCGAGGTCGCGGTGATCGCGTCCACCAGTGGGCCGAGCCGCACGTCCGAACGGCCGCGCAGAACCATGCAACGGTGGGTCCAGCCACCGCCGCGCAGCCCCAGCCAGGTCTCCGCCGGCGCCTCCATCCCCAGGTCCAACCCGGCCGCCGAGACGATGGCCGCGCGCAACTCCTCCCGGCCCAGCGGCCGATACGCCAGGCCCGCGGAGGTCAGCGCCTTGCCCAGCCGACCGATCCCGGCAGCCACGGTCCGGTGCACACCGGGGAGCCCGCCGCCCCGGCTCACCGCCTCCACCCGGGCGTCACGGACGCTGAGCCGCAGCGCCACCCAGACCGTCCGGTGCGCCGCAGGCGGGGCACCGGGTGCCGGATACCAGACCATGGTGTGTGCGACGACCTGGGTCCGGGAGACCGGGGCGCTGAAGTCCGCGAGCACCTGCAGCACGCGGTCGACCGTCGAGGCACTCACCGAACCGACCGTCGCACCGCTGACCGACTGCAGCGCGACCGCGGCGAACCAACCCTGGTCGTCCTGCCCGATGCCCAGCCGGGTGCCCCGGTCGGTCAACTCGATGATGCTCAGCTCGGGGGCGAGCGCGGTCAGCCGCGGGTCGACAGCCTTGCCGCCCAGCTCGGCCGAAGCGCGCTCGCCGCGTCGCCGCATCCGCCGACGCAGCAGCAGGTCCTCGAACCACCAGCGGCCACCTCGGCGGGCGAAGGTGGCCAGGGCGATCAGCAGCGCGACACCGCCCGCCGCGGGGAGCAGCCAGCTGGGCCCGGCCGACGCGGCCCAGACGCCAACCACGCACAGCTCCAGCACGACGAGCTGCCCGACGAACACTGGACCAACCCGCCCACGGCCGGGCCGGTCGGTCGACGGCGACGACCTCGTCGCACCGTCGGACGGGTCCGTGGCCGCTCGGGCGGGTCGCGCCTGATCTTGCGTCATCGCTGACTGTCCCTCCTGCACGGTACGACTCTGCACCGGGTCGGTCCGGTGCGGCCACGAACGGTGGTCCCGACGAACCATCGTCGGCCCCTTATCGTAGGGAAGCCCGCGACGGCACCCCGACCTGATCGTCGCGGATCCACCCCGCCGGAGGTAAGTCATGCGGACCCGCCGCGATCAGGTGCAGGCGTACCGCTTCGTCACACGCCGGATCGTCTCCGCCTTGCTGTCGGGCGACCCGGAGACCACCAACCTGCCGATGCGACGGCTCGGCATGGCTGTCTTCGGCAGCGTCATCACCGCCGCCGTCGTGCTCGGCGGAGTGGGTGCCTACGGCCAGTTGACGTCCAGAGCCACACCGCTGAAGGACCAGAGCCTGGTCATCGAACGGGAGACCGGCGCGACGTACGTGTTCCTGCAAGGCCAGTTGCACCCGACGCTCAACTACACCTCGGCCCGCCTCATCCTGAACGAGCCGGGCGCCGAGGTGCGGACGATGTCCCAGGCGTCACTGCGGGACCAGCCGCGTGGGCTCACCCTCGGCATCGTCGGGGCACCGGACGCCCTGCCCGACCGCAAGTCGCTGACCGGGCTGCCCTGGTCGGTCTGCGACGTGCCCGACCCGATCGACCCCGCGCATTCCAGCACTCGGCTGGTCATCGACCGGGCGCTGCCCGGCGGCGTGCCGCTGGGCGACCGCGCGGCGCTGGTCACGGTGGACGAGCAGCGGTACCTCCTCACCAACAACGCACGACTCCAGGTGCTCGACGGGGACCAGACGATCACGGCGCTGAAGTTGGCCGGTGCCACGCAACTCCGGGTCGGGCAGCAACTGCTCAACGCCGTACCGGCCGGGCCGCCGCTGCGCAAGCCGTCGCTGCCCGGCGAGGGCGAGAGCAGCACGCGGAACGTGGCCGGCCGACCGTCCACCATCGGCCGGGTGTTCAAGGCCGCCGGGCGGCACTACGTGCTGACCCGGGAAGGTCTCGTCCCGATCAGTGAGATCACCGCTCTGCTGATGGTCCGCGGTGGCGGCGCGATCACCGAGATCACCCCGGATCAGGCTGGCGAATTCTATGTCGAGCAGCGGGTGGACGAGGAAGGGCTGCCGACCACGATGCCCACCATCTACCAGGCCAGGTCGGGTCAGACCACCCTCTGCGCGACGTACCGGGCAGGTAGCGGAGGTGGCCCGCCGGTCACCACCCTGGAGGTCTTCGACCGGCCGCCCGCCGAACTGACCGCGAGCGGTCCGGGCCCGGTGCCGGTGCCCCAGACCAGCCGGGATGCCGTACGCACCGCCGAGGCGGTGCTGATGCCCGGTGGCAAGGGTGTCATCGCGCAGGCCTCGCCCGGTGCCGGGACCAGCGGGTCCGGTGCCGCCGGGTCGACGATCTACCTGATCAGCCCGCAGGGGATCCGGTATCCACTCGGCTCGGCGGAGACGCTGGGCGTGCTCGGTTACGGCGGGGTCACCCCGTTGGCGGTGCCCGGCTCGCTGCTCTCACTGATCCCGACCGGTCCCACCCTGGACTCCGAGGACGCGATGGCCGTCTTCTCACCCGACGGGTCGGCCCCGGCCGCGCCGCCGCCGGTCGCACCACCCGCGGCCGCACCACCGAGCGGCGGGGCGGGCGGTGGGATGCCCGTCAGATCGACAGGGTCCGACAGCTGAGCAGCGATGACGGGTCGCCCAGACCAGCTACGGTGGACTAATCTGAAGGTCGCTGACGGCTGTCAATCGGAACGACGGGGATGTTTGCCATGACGGGGCGTACGGAAGTCGATCTGCTGTCCTTAGAGGACTTCCACCAGCACCTGGCGTCGCGGTTGACCCAGGTCGAGTCGGTGCTGCGCAAGCTCAACACCGAGATGCAGTGCCGTCCTCCGGCGCTGGGCTCGTTCTTCGACGCCACCGACAAGGCGCGTCGCTACAGCGAGGTGCATCAGTCCTATGTCGAGCAGGCCGAGAGGATCCGGCAGGCGGTGCTGGCGGCACAGCAGGCGACCAGCACGATCCTGACCAACTACCGCACCGCCGAGGCGCGTAACGCCGCCAACGCCACCGACGTCACCGACGCGCTGAACGGGGTCGACCGGGCGTTGCAGCCGAAGGAGGACCGGCGTGTCTGAATACACCCAGCGCTATCAGGGCAGCACCCACAAAGAGCTGTACGACGGCGTGATGGCCGGCGAGCCGGAGCAGATCGAGGGCGTTGCCACCCAGTGGGCCGAGCTCAAGGGAATCCTCGACGGAGTCGGCCGGGACCTGAGCGGCGACCTCGAAAAGCTGGGCAACACCTGGACGGGCTCGGCAGGTCGGGAGTTCCATCGGCGACTCAGCCTGATCGTCGCTCACGCGGACGCGCTGGGCGAAGGGATGGCCGGCATCAAGCAGGGGCTGACCATGATGGCCGACCATCTGCGCAGCGCCC
The DNA here is from genome assembly GCF_016907275.1 of Micromonospora luteifusca. Lineage (NCBI taxonomy): Bacteria > Bacillati > Actinomycetota > Actinomycetes > Micromonosporales > Micromonosporaceae > Micromonospora > Micromonospora luteifusca. Next base: position 3,748,092 of record NZ_JAFBBP010000001.1, on the reverse strand, counting down.
ACAAGCAGGCCGAGAGCCCGGAGGAGACCGACGACAACGACAAGGCGATCTCCGGCACGATCAAGGGTGCGGTCACCTTCGGTCTGCCTGGCGCGCTGGTCATGGGCATCGCGGGTCACCAGCAGGACAAGGAAGAGCAGGAGAAGGCCCACCAGCGGATGGTGAACCTGGTGGCCGATCTGGCCAGCAGCTACGAAATCTCCGCCTACGACCGGGTGGTCGATCCGCCCCCGCCCGACCCGGAGACCCCGAACAGGGTCAACAACGAGACGACGACGCCGCAGAGCGTGTCGGCCATTGCCCGGGTGAGCGCCGGGCCCACCAGCACCGGTGCCAACGCGCACACCGGCGACGCGACCATCGCGAGGGCCGACCGCGTTGCCCCGCCGCCGTCCGTCGGTGACAGCTCGGTGCCGGGCGGGCATGGCTCGGGCACCGGTGGCACGCCGGCCGTCGCCATCGGCCCGGTCGGCACTGGCAGCGGCTCCGATGCCCCCGGCACGTTCCTCGCTGGTGCGGATCCGCTGGTCGGCGGCGCGATGCTCACCGGTGGTGCCGCCGGGTTGGCCGGCCTGTCCGGGGCGACCACCGCGCCCACTGGCGCCGGCACCGGCCCCGGCCTGCTCTTCGGAGCGCAAGGCGGGGCACCGGCCGGCGGGGTGCTGCGCACCGCGGCGCTCGCCGGTTCGGGCACCAGCACGCCTACCCCCGCAGCTCGTCCGACCGGTGGTGCGCCCCCGGCTGACGGTCGCTCCGCCAGCGGGGTCGGGCGCAGCATCGACGGCCAGCGTGGCGGGCCGGGCTCCGGCCGCGGGGCGGGGGGCAACGGTGGGGTGCTCGGCCGGAGCGGGCAATCTCAGGATGATGACTCCGATGAGCGGCTGACCTGGTTGACCGAGGACGAGATGGTGTGGCGGGACGGCGGGAAGGCCGCGCCCCCGGTGCTCGGCAGCGGCGACTGAGCACGATCCGCCGCGGGTGAGCCTTCACCAGCGGCGGGGCTGTACGAACGATGCGTGTGCCTCGGCCGGCTCCGATCCGGCCGGGGCACCGCCCGTTACGGGGCGTCGCCGGTCGATGCGTCCACATTGTGCATCGTGGTGGCGGTCACGCCGGTCTGGGCCGTCGCCGTGCTGCGACTTGCTGGGGCGGGCGATAGGTTGGTCAGGTGTCGTCCGCAGCGCCCGCCCGCCCAGCCCGCTGGGCTGTGCTGCGCTCGCTGCGTGAGCTGACCCGACTGGCGATCACCGCGCTGGTGCTCGCGGTCGGCCTCGGCGGCGCTCTCGCCGCGACCGCACCGCCCGCCCCGACACAACTACGGCCCAGCGCCGTGAGCAGCCGGGTGGCCACTGTCGGCCCCGATGCCACTGTCCGCCCCGATGCCGCGCCGGACACCGAGCGGGCCGGCCAGCCCGTTGCCGCCCGGTCGGCTGGCAGGGTCGACACCGCCGGGGTGACCGGTCCGATCGCGGAGGGCCCCGGGCACGCGGCGGCCATCGATCCCGGCCGTGGCGTTCCCGCCCGACGCGGCCCGCCCACCCGCTGATCTAGGCCCGGCGATCCCCGGGGCCCGATCCCGGGTCGTCCGTGGCGGCAGCTGAGTCGCCCCGCGACGGATCACTCCGTCATTCGGGCGACCGCTGCTGTCGGGCCTCTCCTGCCCCCGTCGATACCCGCCTTCGACCGCGAGGTGCTGATCATGCAAACCATCCTCTCCGCCGCCCTGCCCGACCTGTCCCGGGCTGCCGTCATCTGGCTGAGCCTGCTCGGGGTGGTGGGGGTCGTCGTCTCTGTCCTCCTGCTGCGGCCCGGCCGTCTCCGCCTCGACCCGGGCGCCCGGATCCGCCGCGCGGCCATGCCGAGCCAACTCGAACGGGCGCAGGAGCAACGGGAGCAGAGCCGGTACGCGCAGGAGATCGCGGTGGCCGCGGCACGGGCGACCACCACCGCTCAACGTCGCCGCGCGGAATGGGTGACCGCACAGGAGGCGGTCGAGGCGGCCTGGCAGACGTACGAGGCTGCCGAGGCTGCCGTCCGCCGGCTCGGCGCGGCGGCGGCGATGCCACTGCCGCAGACCGCCCGGACTCCCGCCGAGTACGCGGACCGCGAGCGCTACCTGCACCGTGCCGCGCTGGACGCGTACTGGCGGCGGGAGCTGTCCGTGGAGCAGCTCAGCGAGGTCTTCGCGCACCGCGACGGCTGGGATCCACGGCTGCACCCGGTCGAGCAGGAGTTGGTTCTGCAGCGCGCGATTCGGGACAACCTGGCGGCTCGACACGCCGCCGCTCGCGAGCAGGAGCAGGTTGCGTGGCGGGCGGCGGAGTTGGCGGTGGCGGCGGCCCGCAGTCTGCGCGAGGAAGCCCACGCCGCCACCGGGCGACGGGTCGAGGAGCCGGCGTCGGTACTACCGCTCAGCGAGGTTGCCCGGCCATCGGCCGAGCAGACCCGGGAGAACAACGTCATCGCCCGCGGGCGCGCGACGGTGGCCGCGTTCTGAGCCGCACGCCGTCGGGTGGGTTAGCGTGACGACATGTCCCGACAGGCGTGGGTCCTCGTGGTGATCGCCGGAATCCTGGCGATCGCCACACTGGTCGGTGCCGTGGTGTTGGCGGTGCGGGTGGTGCGTACGCGACGACTGCTGACCGGGCTCGGCGCGGGCGGCAAGGTTGCCTTCTACGGTGCGCTGATCTACACGATCTTCCCGGTGGACGTGCTTCCGGATCCGATCTACCTGGACGACATGGGTGTCCTGGCCGCCGCGCTGATCTACCTCACCCGGCTGGTGCAGAAGCGCCGCGCGACCGGCAGCCAACTGGCCGATCAGCCGGGCGCCAACCCGGATCGGGACCGCGTCGGCCGCCGCATGCCATGATCGTGGTCGGTTTCGGTGAACAGGGGACGGCCATGGCGGGCGATCATCGGTTGAATGTGCACGATGAGCGTGTTGTCGCTTTCTGCGCGGAACGGCACCTCGCGACGCTGACAACGCTGCGCGCGGACGGCACCCCACACGTCGTACCGGTGGGGGTGACCCTCGACCCGACGGCCGGACTGGCCCGCGTCATCACCTCCGGCGGTTCGCGCAAGGCCCGCCAGGTGGCCGCTGCCGGCGCGGCGGGCGCGGCGGTGGCCGTGTGCCACGTGGATGGCCGCCGCTGGCTGACCATCGAGGGCCGCGCGGTCGTCCGGACGGATCGGGCCGCCGTGGCGGAGGCGGAGCGCCGCTACGCCGAGCGTTATCGGACCCCCCGTCCGAATCCGGAGCGAGTCGTCATCGAGATCACCGTGACCGGACTGCTCGGGAGCCTCTGACGCCGTGGCCGGTGCCGGATTCATGCCGGACTGAGCCACATCTTGGCTGTGGAGGTTTGACCCCGTACCTGCCGACCCGGGCCCGCTCGGACGGTCGTGGCCTATATCGCTCCGAGTTATCCGGCCACGCTTGACCCGACCGCCGCGGAGACCGACGGCGAGGGATCCGGCGGAATCCCGCCCAGCCGGCAGCCGTTACACCTGATCGCGACGCCGACACCCGCGCCGGCGGAATGCCCGCCGGCGTAGAGCCGTTACCTACCCGGTACGCCCACGGCCGAGATCGGCCGAAGGTCGTCGCTCCCTGTGCTGACCGAGCGCCATTCCCGGTGCTGCCGTCCTCCGCCGGTCGGAGGCGGGAACCCCCAGAACGGAGACTCGATCATGAACCCGATCGTCCAGAAGAGCGGTCTGTCCGTCGTCGGCCTGCTGGTCGCCGGCGGTTGCGCCCTCAGTCCGGCGGTAGCCGCGCAGGCTGCCCCGGTGCAGGCTGCCGCGACCTCGTCGAGCCAGACCGACCGGTCCGCCGAGCGGATCCTCGGCATCGACTACCAGGCTCAGCCGAACTTCTACTACTGCGGCCCGGCCGCGACCCGGATCGCGTTGTCCGCCCAGGGCAAGGCGCTCTCCCAGGACGCGGTGGCCAATCTGTTGGGCACCACCGAGGCGGGCACCCCGTCGGCGCTGGACACCACGCGGGTGCTGAACGAGCTGACCGGCGGGAAGTACCGAACCACCGAAATTCGTGACTCGGTGGCCCGTCCCGAACAGGTCGAGCAGCTGCGCCGGGACGTGCTGGCCGCGGTCGACGCCGGGCGACCGGTGGTGGCCAACATCAAGGGCACGACGGTGGACACCGACGGCAACCCGCACTCGTACGAGGGCGGTCACTACGTCACCCTCGTCGGCTACCGGGACGGTGGCGACACCATCCGGGTCGCCGACCCGGCCGACCCGGCGCTGGGCGAGTACTGGGTGAGCCTGCCGAAGGTCGCCAACTGGATCGCCGAGCGCGGCTACTCCTCCTGACCCTGATGGTTCACCGGGCCGGTCTCTCCCTCGCGGGAAGGCCGGCCCGGCCGTCGTTGCGCCTCCGAGCGGCAGCCCGGTGCGCGCGTCGCCGAGCTCGGGCGCCTCGCGTCGGCCGAGCCCGGAACATTTGTCGCCGTGCCGGCGGGTGAACCTTGGCCTCGCCGGCACCGGCCGCCCGGCGCACGACCCGGTTGGCGTCGTCGGGTTCATACCCACAGGCCCGGAGCAGGTCGCTGGCCGCGGTACGGAGGCCGGTGACGAGCGACTCACCGAACGAGCCGACCCCACTCGCGGAGGCTCGCCCGGCCAACTCGGCGCACTGCTCGATCAACCGGTGGGTGCGCTCGGGGTCGTCACCGTACTTGCGCTCCCTACGCATCTCCGCCACTGCCTGACCCAGTCGGCTGATCGCGTCCGGCAGCTCCGGCGGGATCGGCTCGCCGTACTGCAGCGCGGTCGTCGACCAGCGGGCCATGGCACGGCTGTCCAGCATCAACCGTTCGAGGTGATCCGCACTGCGGGCGTACCGGTGGTACTGCTCGCGGCGGTGCCAACGGGCCGGAGCGATCGTCACCACCTCCTCCGCCCCGCTGAGCGCGTCGTGCAGCCGAACGAGGTCGTCCTCGGTGTTACGGAAGCGGTCCAGGACGCGCATCGTCCGGTCGCCGTCGCGGGTCCGGATCGCCTGCGCCAACTCGTCGAGCTGCTCACAGAGAGTCGTGTAGATCGGCGCCGCAGCCCGGTCCAGCACTCGAATCGGATTGACCGGCAACAGCAGCGCGACCACCACCAGGCCGACCGCCCCGCCGACGAGCGCGTCGAAGATCCGGGGCACCTCCAGGCCTCTGTTCATCGGGGCCAGCGTGGCGATCAGCACGGCGGTACCGCCGGCCTGACCGACCAGTGGGCCGCCCTTCCCGGCCACCAGCAACGCGGCGGCGATGGCCAGCGCGACCACCACGCCGGTCTGCCACGGGCCCGAGCCGAGGATGAAACGCAGCGTGTCGCCGATGATGATGCCCAGGGCCACGCCGCTCAACAGTGCGAAGGTGCGTCGGGCCCGCTGCCCGATGGCGGTGGCGATCGTACCGACGGCGGCAGCGGGAGCGAAGACGTGCGCTCCTGGGCCGAGCAGGTTCTTGGCCAGCAGGGCGGCGATCGCCGCAGCCAGCCCGGCCTGGAGGGAGATCACCAGGGTGACCTCCCACTGCCGGGCCCGGATCCGCCCGGCCTGCCCGCTGCGGTGCCGCACCCGTTCAACCGCCCGGCCGCTCCGCTTGGCCGCCTCGTCGAGCCGCGAAACCTCGCGGTCGGCGGGTGAGCGGTCGTCGGCCATGGCGGCGGTTACCCCGGCGACGGCAGGGCAATCCTGCCGGTTCGGCACCACCGTCACCGCAGGCACCCGCGCCCCGGACGACCGTACGGCGACCCACGGCGCCGACCCGTCGTCCGGCGTTGGTGTGACAAGGGGTGTCGGCGAGCGCCCGGGCGGGTACCGACTCGGCGAGATCGAGGAGGACCGACATGGCGGCAGAGGGCCCCGGCGCGACGACAGGCGGCCCCGGGCCGCGCCAGACGTGGGAGGCGCTTCCCTGGCTGGTCCGGACCGCGGTGTTGTGGAGCGCCTGCCTGGTGGTGATCGTCGCCGGGTTGTACCTGCTGGGCCGGATCGCCGTCCTGCTGGCGCCGCTGGCCATCGCGTTGGCCGCCACCATCTTCCTCACTGCGCTGCTCGACCCGGTACTCCTGCTGCTGCGTCGGCTGCGCCTTCCGGCGGCGCTCGCCGCGCTCTGCACCGTACTGCTGCTGCTCGGCATCCTGGTCGGCGTCGGCGCGTTGGTGTGGAACCTGACCGCCAGTCAGTTCGACCAGCTCAGCCAGGAGTTGACGCAGGGGGTCGAGCGCAGTCGGGACTTCCTGACGTCCACGTTGCCGGTCACCGACGCACAGTTGGACCGGCTGGTCGACCAGGCCCGGCAGGGGCTGAGCGGCAGCTCTCCGGACCCGGTGGCGGGTGCCCGGACCGCCACCGAGGTGTTCGGCTCCGCACTGCTCGCCCTGGTGCTGCTCTTCTTCCTGCTCAAGGACGGCCGGTCGATGTGGCACTGGGTGCTGTCGCGGGTGTCCGGTCCGAATCAGCCCGTGCTGGCCGAGGCCGGCCGGGCGGGTTGGCAGACGTTGGGTGCGTACAGCCGAGGCACCATGGTGATCGCCGCCATCGACGCGCTCGGCATCGGGTTGGCTCTGGTGGTGCTGGGAGTGCCGCTCGCCCTACCGCTGGCGCTGATCACCTTCCTCGGGGGCTTCGTGCCGATCATCGGGGCGACGGTGGCCGGCGCGGTGGCGGTGCTGGTGGCACTGGCCGCGAACGGCCCCACCACCGCACTGCTCACCCTTGCCGCAGTGGTCGCCGTCCAGCAGATCGAGGGCAACCTGCTGGAGCCGCTGATCATGAAGCGACAGGTCCGGCTGCACCCGGCGGTGATCCTGGTGGCGGTGACCGCTGGCACGCTGATCGCGGGGATTGCCGGCGCCTTCGTCAGCGTCCCCATCACCGCCGTCGTCTGGCGCATCATCGACACCGTTCAACAGCGCCGCTCCACCTCGGCCCTCACGTCGGCAGGTTGATCATCAGCTGAGGTGGGTGGTGAACCAGGTACCGGCCTCGTCGGCGACCTGCTCCAGGGTGCCGGGCTCCTCGAAGAGATGGGTGGCACCGGGGACTACCCGCAGCTCACCGACCTCCCCCAGCTCAGCCAGTGCACGCTTGTTGAGCGTGATCACTTCCTCGTCCAGGCCGCCCACCAGCAGCAACGTCGGGGTACGCACCTGCGCCAGCGCGTCTCCGGCGAGGTCCGGCCGACCGCCCCGGCTGACCACGGCACCCACCCGATCCGCCCGGGACGCCGCCGCGACCAGGGCCGCAGCGGCCCCCGTGCTGGCCCCGAACAGACCGATCGGAACGTCACCGGCGGGACGCTCCACCGCCAACCAGTCAACGATCCCGGCCAGCCGGCTGGCCAGCAGGCCGATGTCGAACCGCAGCTCGGCGGTGCGGGCGTCGACCTCGTCCTCGATCGGGCTGAGCAGGTCCACCAGCACCGTGCCGAGCCCTCTGCCGTTCAGCGTGCGGGCCACCGCCACGTTGCGGGGGCTGTGCCGCGAGCTGCCGCTACCGTGCGCGAAGAGCACCACACCGCTCGGCTGAGCGGGCAGCATCAGATCGGCGGGGAGTTGAGCGTCCCCGACCTGGATGGTCACCGTACTGCTGCGCTGCTCGTCCATGCCCCCACCTCCGCGTGCTCGTCTGCCGCCCGGGTACCCCGCCCACCGGGCCGCACGCACCCGAGCGGCCCCCACTGCGGGCCGCGTTTGCCGAAATGACCATCGGGTACGCGACGAGCGACCGCAGACCGTGTCGGCGCAACCGCGCCCCGACGGATCGCGAGGATCGTCATGGCCAAGCAGCAGACGTCCCGACAGCAGCAGATGGACGAGCGGAACCGGCGCGAACAGGACGTCGAGCGCAACAAGGACTTTGGGGACCGGGCCGTCGAGGCCCGCCTGCCCGACGATCCCCGGGCGATGGCGCCCCGGGACGCGATTGGGCGTCCGTCGACCGGCGAACCCATCTGACGTGACGTAGGCGCTGGCGGTCGGGGCGGGAACTCCCGCCCCGACCGTCACTGCTCGTCGACGCGTTCGGGCAACCGCAGCAGCGGTGACCTGCCCGGTGGCTGTTCGGGCAGAGGGCCGGACGGCTCGGCCGGCGGCACCGGCACGGTCACCGGCTCGTCGCAGCTGACCCGCAGCACCTGATCATGGTGGCGTAGTTCCACCACGTCGTCGGGGCCGCCATGACGCAGCGAGTACGTCGTCTGGTGCGGCCGGACATCCACCCGCAACGACAGTCCGCGCCACTGCAGTGAGAACTCCAGCCGGTTGAGCCGGCTGGACAGTCGGGGCGCGAAGGACAGCTCACCGTGGTGGTCCCGCAGACCGCCGAACCCACTGACCAGGGCGAGCCACGCGCCAGCCAACGACGCCATGTGCACGCCGTCGCGGGTGTTCTCGTTGAGGTCGTGCAGGTCCATCAGCGCGGCCTCGCGCAGGTAGGTGTGCGCCAACTCCGGGTGACCCACTTCGGCGGCGAGCACTGCCTGGGTGCAGGCCGACAACGACGAGTCGCGTACGGTGCGGCGCTCGTAGTAGAGGAAGTTGCGCACCTTCTGCTCGGGGGTGAACGCGTCCCCTCGCCAGTGCATGGCGAGGACCAGGTCGGCCTGTTTGACCACCTGCTTGCGGTACAGCTCGAAGTAGGGGTAGTGCAGCAGCAGCGGGTACTTTTCCGCCGGTGTGTGCGGGAAGTCCCATTCCTGGAGGCGGGTGAAGCCCTCCACCTGCTGGTGGACGTCGAGCTCCTCGTCGTACGGGACGTGCATGGACGTCGCGGCGTCCCGCCAACTGGCCGCCTCCTCGTCGGTGACCCCGAGGTGGAACGCCTCGTCCCGGTAGCGCATCACCACGTCGGCGGCAGCGAGCAGGTTCCGCTGCGCCATCAGGTTGGTGTAGATGTTGTCGTTCTTCACGGCGGTGTATTCGTCCGGACCGGTAACGCCGTCGATGTGGAACTGCCCGTGCCGGTCGTGGTGGCCGATCGAGCGCCACAGTCGGGCGGTCTCCACCAGCAGTTCCAGCCCGACCTCCCGCTCGAACTGGGCGTCTCCGGTGACCATGACGTAGCGGCGGATGGCGTCGGCGATGTCGGCGGCGATGTGGAAGGCCGCCGTGCCGGCCGGCCAGTATCCGGAGGATTCCGGCCCTTCGATGGTTCGCCAGGGAAATGCGGCACCTCTGAGGTTGAGCGTTTCGGCCCGTTCCTTCGCCGATTCCAGCGTGCTGTGCCGCCACTGCAACGCGCTGCGCACCGCACTCGGCTGGGTGTACGTGAGCACCGGCAGGACGAACATCTCGGTGTCCCAGAATGCGTGCCCGTCGTAGCCGGGGCCGGTCAGCCCCTTCGCCGAGATGGGCCGCTGCTCGGCCCGGGCGCCGGCCTGGAGCACGTGGAAGAGACCGAACCGGACCGCCTGCTGCACCTCCGGATCACCCTCGACCAGCACGTCGGCCGCATCCCAGAACGCGTCGAGGTAGTTGCGCTGCTCCCGGTGCAACCCGTCCCAGCCGTCCAACCGGGCGCCGGCGAGCGCCGCACCCACCTGATCGCGCAGGGCGGGCAGCGACCGCCTGCTCGACCAGCTGTACGTCAGGTACTTGACCACCCGCAGCTTCTCGCCGGGTTGGAGCACGCAGGCGATCGTGGTGCGTACCCAGTCCTGGTATCCCTCGGACTCGATGGTGGTGTGGTCGGGGCCGTGCACCTCGTGCTCCATCGCCGCGGCGACCCGCAGACCGGAGACCTTGGTGCGGTGGATCAGTTGCCCGCCGTCCGGGGTGGTCAACTCCTCCTCGGCCTGCAAGGGTGACTCGAGCACCGCCGCGACCCTGGGGTCCTTGCTCTGCGCGGGCAGCGACTCGTTGGCCACCAACTCGGACTGCACGATCAGCCGCAGCGGGCCGTCGACGGCCTCCACCTCGTAGCTGATGGCGGCGACCGACCGCTGGGTGAACGAGACCAGTCGGGTGCTGCGGACCTTGACCTCTCGGCCGGCGGGCGAGCGCCAGTGCAGCTCCCGGTGGAGGGTGCCGGCCCGCATGTCGAGGATCCGCTCGTGGGCCAGCAGCTCCCCGTAGCGCACGTCGAGCGGTTCGTCGTCGACGAGCAGGCGGATCAGTTTGCCGTTGGTGACGTTGACGATGGTCTGCCCGGACTCGGGAAAGCCGTAGCCCGCCTCCGCGTACGGCAGCGGACGCAGCTCGTAGAACGAGTTGAGGTAGGTGCCCGGCAGGCCGTGCGGTTCACCCTCGTCGAGGTTGCCCCGCAGCCCGACGTGCCCGTTGGAGAGCGCGAAGACGGACTCCGACTGCGCCAGCACGTCCATGTCCAGCCGGATCTCGCGGACGTGCCACGGCTCGACCGGATAGGCCCGTTCCCGGATCACGCGTTGCCCCGTTCGGTGGCCGAGTGGTGCGCGGCAGCGTTGCCGGTCGGCATCGGCCGATCGGCGGTGTCCAGCAGTTCGGCAAGGTCCTGCACCACGATGTCGGCACCGTGCGCGAGCAACTCGTCAGCCTGCCCGACCCGGTCGACGCCGACCACGTATCCGAACCCACCGGCACGGCCGGCGGCCACCCCGGAGAGCGCGTCCTCGAAGACGGCGGCTTGTGTCGGGTCGACGCCGAGCATCCTGGCCCCGGCGACGAACGTGTCCGGGTGCGGTTTTCCGCGCAGCCCCTGAGCCCGGGCGACCAACCCGTCGACCCTGGCCTCCAGCAGCGGCTCCAGCCCGGCGGCGGCGACGACCTCAGCTCCGTTGGCGCTCGCGGTCACCACGGCTCGGCGCAGCCCGGCGGTGGTTGCCGCCTGCAGGTAGCGCACCGACCCCGGGTAGACCTCGACGCCGGAGTCGCGCAGGCGCTGCAGCAGCAGGACGTTCTTGCGGTTGCCCACGCCGTTGACGGTGTCGGCGTCCGGCGGGTCGTCCGGGGACCCCTCGGGCAGCACGATCCCACGAGAGGCGAGGAACGACCGGACGCCGTCGGCGCGGGGCCGGCCATCGACGTAGCGGTTGTAGTCCGGGCCGGGGTCGAAGGGTTGGAACGGTTCGCCGGAGGCGGTGGCCCGCTGCCGGAGAAACTCGTCGAACGTCTGCGTCCAGGCGGCGTTGTGCACGCGGGCGGTCTGCGTCAGCACACCGTCCAGATCGAAGAGACAGGCGGTCACGTGAGCAGGTAGGCCCAGCACGGTACGAATCTATCCACCCTGTCGGGTCCGCAAACCCGTTTCCGCCGCCCCCGCCCGGTTCAGTTCGGTCGCAGCGTCCAAACCACGGTCATGACCGAGGTGGTTTGGCCGTCCTCGGTCGCGATCTCCACCTCGACTTCGAACTCCGGCCGCCGGCCGGACTCCAGCTCCTCGATCACGTCGAGGGCCGGCCGGACGAGTCGCGCGGTGGCCAGCACCGGGCCCATGGCGAGCTTGCGGTAGGCGATCTCGGCCCGGACGGCGAGCGGCACGGCCCGGTCGAGCAGCTGCCCGAAGGCGGCCAGCACGACCGCGCCGGAGGCGGTCTCGCCGAGGGTGAAGATGGCGCCTGCGTGCGGGCCACCGAGGTGGTTGTGGGTGGCTGACGAGTCGGGCATCCGGACGACTGCCCGGACCCCGCCCTTCGCCTCGGGCGCCACCTCGACGAATTCGAAGCCGAGCGTACGGGCGAAGGGCACCGCTTCGAGCATGCCGGTCGTCACCTGGCGGGAATCGGTGGTCATGACCTGACGTTACTCGTCGGTAATCAGGCCAGCAAGCAGGGATTTCCCCGCTCTTGGCCGGTGCTCAGAGGTTGGCGATCGTCCGCAGGATCTCCGCGTAGAAGTTGCCGTCGATGCTGCGGAAGAAGGCGAAATCCTGGCCCGGGTCGCCGAAGAACGGGCGCAGCGTCCACGCCAGCTGGGTGCCGACGAAGCCGAAGAGCAGGATCCAGATGTAGAGCAGGGTCATGCTGGCCGGCCGCTGCGTCGGTTCGCCCCGTCGCACCGGCGGCGTGCCCCACGGGCGTTGCGCCACCGGGTAGCCGGGCGGCACCGGGTGACCGGGCGCGAACGGGGCACCGGCCGGCTGGCCGCTCCACTGCGCCGGAACGTGAGCCGGCACCGGCGCAGTGGTCGTGGCCCCGTTCGGGGTCGACTCAGCCACCGGAGGTCCGGCTGGCACGGCGACCGGCTCGGCACTCTGACCGGCGACCGGCGCGACAGCCGGCGCGGCGGCGGCGGGCACCGCAGCCGGCGTCGGCGCGGCAGGCATCGCGGCCGGCGCCGTCACGGGCACAGCCTGCGTGTGGACCTGGGCCTTGGCAACCTCGGGAGCGAGCAGACCGTGGTCGTTGAGCACCTGCATCCCGCCGGTCAGGAAGCGCAGCCCGACCAACGCCGACAGGGTCAGGATCGCCACGTTGAGCAGCTTGAAGAACCCGTAGTCGGGCGCGGTGATCAGGAAGAAGAGGCTGATCGGCGCGAACGCCACCGCGAGCATCGAGGTGACCGTGATCGCCACCATCACCAGCGCCAACGACTGACGCACCGAGAGCCGGGCACCGAAGACCAGGTTGAACAGGTAGAGCGTGGGCAGGCAGATGGCCAACGTGACCAGGAACAGCAGTGGCAGCTTCAGCGCCGACGTCAGGGCCATCAGCGGGCTGTGGAAGGCACCCAGCACCGCCCCGTAGCAGGCCAGCGCGATGGCGGAACTGGCCAGCATCCGCCCGGTCAACGCGTTGAGGTCACGCTCGGCCACGACCTGCTGCCAGATGCCTACGCGATCCCTCAGGATGCGCTCGATGACGAGCGGGCTGGGACGGTCACCCGACACGGGTGCACCCCTCTCGGTGGTTTTCACAGTGGACTGGGTGGGCAGACGGTAGGACACCGGGTGGCACGCCCGCCACCCCGCTCCGGCGAGTCGTCAACGCCAACCCACGTCGATCCGGGCGCCACGCTCGTCGAAGAAGTGCAGTGCGTCCATCCGCACCGAGACGGCGAGCGAGTGACCGGCGCTGACCGCCGGGTACGGTGCCAGCCGCACCGCCAGCTCCGCCGGGCGGCGGTGGTGCCGACCCGGATCGGGAAGCACGCTGGTCTGGGTGCCACCGCCGCTCGGGACATCCATCGGCTCCACCGGCTTGCCGGTGAGTCGCTGCATCACCGAGCCGAACCGACGCAAACCACGCTGACCCACCGGCGGCGGTTCGAGTGGCGCACCCATCTCGTCGACCATGATGGCGGTCGCGCCGATGTCGAGGAACGCCAGCGACTCGTGCCCGTGGTGCTCCAGGTAGCGGATCCGCCCGCGCAGCACGTCGCCGGGGCTGTCCGGGGCGACCGGGGTGAGCGCCTCGGCTCGCATGCCGACCACGATCCGCTCACCGTGGTAGTGCGCGACGGCCCGACTGCGAATGTCGTTCCAGGGCAGGTAGAGCGACTGCTCACCGAGGTTGAGCGTGACGTACCGGTCGAGGTGGACGTAGACCGACGCCTCCAGCAGGTTCATCCGTGGGCTGCCCAGGAAGGCGGCCACGTAGAGCGTCGCCGGCCGGCCGTACACCTGGGTGGGTGTGCCCACGTCCTGGAGCACGCCCCGACGCATGATGGCCACCCGGTCAGCCATGGTGAGTGCCTCGGCCTGGTCGTGGGTGACGTAGACGGTGGTGACGCCCAACTCCCGGGTCAGGCCCGAGATCTCCGCGCGCAGTTCGGCGCGGAGGCCGCTGTCCAGGTTGGAAAGCGGCTCGTCCATGAGGAACAGGCCGGGCCGACGGACGATCGCCCGGCCCATCGCGACCCGCTGGCGCTGCCCGCCGGAGAGCTGACCCGGCTTGCGGGCCAACACGTCACCGATGCCCAGCGCACTGGCCACGTCGCCGACGCGCTCACCGCGCGGTTCCGGCTCCACCCCGGCCAGTCGCAGCGGAAAGGCGATGTTGTCGCCGACGGTCATGTGCGGGTAGAGCGCGAAATCCTGGAAGACCATAGCGATCTTGCGATCCCGTGGAGGCAGGTCGTTCGCCAACTCCCCGTCGAGCATGACCGCGCCCGTGGTCGGATCCTCCAACCCGGCGATCATCCGCAGCACCGTGGACTTGCCACAGCCGGACGGCCCCAGCAGCACCATGAACTCGCCGTCGTTCACATCCAGGTTGATGCTGTCGACGGCCAGCGTGCCATCCCTGAAGACCTTCGTCACATCCTTGAGCGTGACGGTGCTCACCGACGCCTCCCCCGGTCGTTGCCAAACCCCAGAAGACTGTGACCAGGATCATCGGTTTAGCACATCGGGTAAACGTCTTATGTTCGGCAAATGACGCTGCTATTACACGACAATAGGCGCGATCAGCAGCGCGATGATTGCTCGCTCGGCTCCCCCAGGAACACCTGGCGCACCACCCGCTCGGCCGCCCGCCCGTCGTCCAATGTGCAGAACCTGCCCCGGAAATGCTCGCGCGCCTTGGTCGCCGCCTCCGAGCGCACGGCGTCGGTACGGAACAGGTCGAGCAGATCAGCGAAGGTGGTGGCTACCGCGCCGGGCGGCTCGGCCGTCACGTCGAAGTAGACACCCCGGGCCAGCCGGTACGCCTCCCAGTCCGGGGTGTAGAGAACGATGGGCCGGTCCAGCACCGCATAGTCGAACATCGCCGACGAATAGTCGGTGACCAGCACGTCCGCCATCAGGTAGAGATCCTCCACCCGCTGGTAGCCGCTGACATCGCGAACCCGCTCCCAGTCCACCGGCCGGCCGGGACGCCGATCACGATCGTGGAAGTAGTGGCTGCGCATCAGCAGCCGACCCGAGTCACCCAGCGCCCGCACGAACCGGTCCGGGTCGAAGGGCGGCCGGTAGCCGGGGAGATGCTCGCGGTGCGTCGGGGCGTACAGGACGACCTGCTCGTCGGGGCCGAGGCCGAACTCCGCGCGTAGCCGGCGCACCTCGTCCGGGCCGGCGGTGACCAGGCGGTCGTTGCGCGGGTAGCCCACCTCCAGGGTCGTGTAGGTGGCCGGGTACGCCCGGTCCCACATCTGGGTGGAGAAGCTGTTCGCGCTGACGCTGTAGTCCCAGCGGTCCACCCGGCGCAGCAGCCCGGCGAAGTCCATCCGGCCCGCGCCGATCGGGTAGCGCTGCTGATCCAGGCCCATCACTTTCACGGGTGTGCCGTGGTGGGTCTGCAGGTGCACCTGCTCGGGTCGCTTCCGGACGAAGTCCGGAAAGTTGACGTTGTTGATCAGCCACCGGGCGCGGGCGAGCACCCGGAAGTACGCCGGGGTGCCCGCGACCACGTACTCCACCCCGGTCGGCACGGTGTCCACCCGGTCCCGACGCACGATCCACACCCCGCGCACCCCCGGCGCCAACTGCCGGGCAATCTCGTAGATCGCCGCCGGGTTGCAGGAGTATCCCCGGTACCAGTAGGAGGCGTACACCGCGAGTGTCGGATCGATCGGCCGATGCAGTTCGGCGCGGTAGTACTCGCGCAGCAGACCGTCGCGGGTCAGCCGGGCACCGCGCCGAGCAACCGGGCCGACCCGGCGCCGGGCGGAGCGGGCCTTCCTGCGGGCGGTGTCGCGGGCCCGGCCGGCGGTCCGTAACGCGCTGAAGGTGCGCCAGCGGCCGGCGGCGACGAGCCGGTGCTTGATCCCCTCCACGCCGTCGGGCACCGGATAGCCCCCGGGCGGCAGCCAGCGTTCGTAGTCGGCGGTTATCTGCGCGAAGAACGCCTGCCGCAACTCCGGAGCGATCCGCTGGCCGTTGCCGAGCACGGTCAGGTAGTGCCAGATCATCCGCTCGAAGACCGCCGGCCGCAGGGCGTCCGTCGCCGAACCCCACGAATCCATCAGGTGGAAGACCCGGTGCCACTGGGGGAAGACCTCGAAGTGCCGGTCCCCCCGGGTCCGGGTGATCGCACCGGCGCGGCGTTGCCGGTAGTTGACGCAGACCCGATCCAGTACGCCGATCCGCTGCGCCGCCATCAGGACCGGGTAGCTGAACGAGACGTCCTCGTACCAGCCCGGCGCGAAGCGCAGTCCCAGGTCGACCAGGAACTCCCGGCGGACCAGCCGGTTCCACGCGGTGTGCAGCAGTCGCATCGCCTCCGGCCGGTCCCGCAGCTGGAAGGTGCCCGTGCCGGGTGACTCCGGAAACACCTCGGCCATCGCACTGCGGGTGGCGGTGTCGTTCCAGTGGGTGCGGACATGATCGACCAGCAGCACGTCCGGCCGGGTGCCGCGCAACCGCTCGGCGACCTCCGTCAGGCACTCCGGCGCCAGCCAGTCGTCACCGTCGATGAACCACACGTACTCGCCGACGGCCCGGTCCAGCCCGATGTTGCGGGCTGGACCGAGGCCCACGTTCTCCGGCAGCCGGACCGAGTGGACCCGCTGGTCGCGGGCCGCGTACTCGTCGATGATGTCGCCACTGGCATCCGGCGAGCAGTCGTCGACGGCGATCACCTCGATGTCGGTCTCCGGCTGACCGAGGATGGAGTCCAGGCATTCGCGCAGGTATCCCTGCACCCGGAAGGCCGGTACCACGAAACTGATCAGGGTCACCCGGCCGTCCCTCCGTCAGCGTGGCGCGGCACCTCCAGCGCCCACCGGCGCGACCGACGCCCGCGTGTTACCAGCCGGTCGGACGAACCAGGCCAGGACGACGCTCACCACGAAAACCACCAGAAGGTAGGCACCGAGTGTAGCCAGCCCGGCACCTGCCGTGCCGCCAATCGCCGCGAGGGCCAGCAGTGTCGAACGCCCCTCCCAGCCCAGCGTAGCCAGGTGCAGAGGCGGTGCCGCCTGCCGTTTCTCCAGTCGAGCGGTCAGGTCGTAGTGGTGCACGGTGAGCACGAAGACGTACCCGAAGATCAGCCAACCTGGCACGTCGCCGACCACCCCGACCGCGATGGCGAACAGGTACTCGGCGGCCCGCAGCGCCGCGGGCACCAGCCAGTCCAGCGGCCCGTTGTGCGCCGCCCCGGCGCCCAGACCGCCGACCAGCAGCACCAGCAGCGCCACCGGCACCGCCCAACGCAACCCGTCGGGCGCGTCGCCCAGCAGCGCCGCGACCAGCAGCACCGCCGGGCCGAGCGCGGCGATCACCGCCAGGGTGAGCGGCCCCATCGGGCGGACCACCGGCAGCCGGCGGGCCAGCGGCCCGTCGTCGCGGTGCAGGGTGGCGTCGACCGTGTCCAGCACCGGCACCCACATCCAGCGGGCACGCAGCGTCCGCAACGCCCCGGTGTACGCGAACGCCAACGCACCCCAGACCAGCACCGCGATCAGGCTGACCAGCGGATTGAACAGCGCCGCGGTCAGCGCGATCAGCGCCCACCGCTCACCGATCGGGAAGACGACGGTCCGCTTCAGCCAGTAGGACACCGAACCGGTGTCGGCCTGCACCCGGGTCGACGCCGCGTTGAGCCGGTCGCCGATCCCACCGCCGGCCCCCGTCGCCGTACGCGGTCGGCGGGCCGCCTCGTCGTGCAGCACCCCGTACCAGGTGTCGGTCATGTGCCGGACGGTCTGCAACGTCATCGCTGCGATCGCGAGCGCCCAACCGTTGCCCAGCCCGGCGTGGCTCACCCCGAAGCCCAGACCGGCGTAGACCAGGTATTCCTTCGCCCGGTCCGCCATCGTGTCCAGCCAGCCGCCCCAGGCGCTGAAGTGCCGGGTGTAGCGGGCCAACTGGCCGTCCACGCAGTCGAGCACGAAGCCGAGGTAGAGCAGCACCGCACCACTGACCAGCGCGGGTCGCCCACCAACCCCGAACAGCACCGCAGCGGCCAGCGCAAAGAGCACCGAGATCGCCGTCACGCCGGTCGGTGTCAGCCGGAGCCGGGCCGCCAACCGCACCACCTGCGGTGACCAGGTGCTGACGAAGTAGGTGGTGAAGAAGTCGTCCTTCTCCTTCACCGACAGCCGCAGCTCGGCCCGGTCCTCGTCGACCGCGTTCACCGCCGCCTCGGCAGCGGCAAGCCCGGAGGCGTCCTCGACCCGGTGCGCGACGAGCAGGCGCACCCGCTGGGCGAAGATCAGGGTGCCGAGCGCCGCGAGGCCCGCGAAGAGCCGGTCCACGGCCGGCCCGGGGCCACCCGCCGCCCGCGCCGCGGCGGCGAGGGTCGGGAGATCGTCCACGCCGACCCGCAGTGCGCCGCCGAACACAGCGGTGGCGTCCCCGTCGAGGGCGTCCACCGCCCCGGCGTCGACCACCTGGCCGCGCTCCTCCCGGACGGCGGTCCGCCCGGGCACCGGCGGGTCGCCGAGCACCAGCGCCACCGTCGGCCCCACCGGGCTGGTGGCCAGGTGTCGCAGTACGGCGGTGTGCGCGACCAGGTCGGTTCCGGTGATCAGCACGGGCGCGGTGGCGGTGTCGACCAGCGCGGCCAACTCGTCGAGGTCGGCGGCGAAGCGCACCCCGTCCGCCCCGGCCCGACGCAACTGTGCGGCCAGGCGGTCGGCCAGCGACTCGCCGGTCGCGGTGGTCAGGCCCGCCGCGGGCGTCCCGGCGGCGAGCACGATCGCGAGCGTCACCGCGGAACCGCGGCGTGGTACGCGTCGAGTGCCTCGGCGATCGTGCCGTCGAGCGTCAACCGGCCCGCGTCGAGGTACAACCCCCGACGGCAGAACCGGGTCAGGTCCTTTTCGTTGTGTGACACCAGCACCAGCGTGCGCCCCTCCCCGAGCAGACGATCAATTGTCGCGTAGCACTTCTTGCGGAACTCCGCGTCTCCGACCGCGGTCACCTCGTCCATCAGCAGGATCGGGTGCGGCAGGTGCGAGATGATCGCAAAGCCCAGCCGCACCTTCATCCCCGACGAGTAGTGCCGCACCGACGTGTCGATGGCCCGCTCCACCTGCTCACCGGCGAACTCGACGATCTCGTCGAAGTGCCGCTTCAGATAGCTCGTCGACAGCCCGTGCAGCCCACCGACCAGGTGCAGGTTCTCCCGCCCGGTCAGGTCGTTGGAGAAACCGGCCGACAACTCCAGCAACGGTGCCACCGCACCGTGCACCCGGATCGTGCCCTCGTCCGGGATGAGCACCCCGGCGATCAGCCGCAGCAGGGTGCTCTTGCCGGTGCCGTTGCGGCCGATCACTCCGATGGTCTCGCCCGGCGCGACGGTGAACGACACGTCGCGCAGCGGCCAGAACTGGCCCGGCAGGGCGCCACGCCCGCCCCGGTGGATGAACAGTTCCCGCAGCCGCAGTTGGCGGCGACGGTTCCGGACGAACCGGATGCCCAGGCCGTCGGCCTCGATGATCGGCGCGGCCATCTCAGAGTTCCTTGAGCACGGCGGGTTCCAACCGGCGGAACGACCACCAGCCGGCGGCCAGCACCAGCAGGCTGCCGACGACAGTGATGGCGAGCAGCCGGGCGTCCGGGAACTCGTCCGGGTACCAGATCGCGTGGTGCAGTTGGAAGATCCCGACCAGCGGGTTCAACTCGTACACCACCTTCAGCCAACCGGGCAGGCCGGACTCCCGCACCAGGCTGAGCGGATAGATGATCGGCGTGGCGTAGAAGAGCACCCGGATGATCAACCGCATGAACCGTTCCACGTCGCGCATCAGCACGTTCCACGCGGACAGCAACAGGGCGAGCCCGGTCAACAGAACCGCCTGGAGCGCCACCGCGAGCGGGAGGGAGAGCAGCGACCAGCCCGGGTGGATCCGACCGTGCACCGCGTAGATCACCGCGATGGCGATCAGGATCGGCAGGCCGGCAGCGTACTCGGCGAACCGGCCGGTGACCCGGCCGATCGGGAAGACCTGACGCGGCACGTTCATCGTGGTGATCAGCCGGGACTGGCCGGTCAGCGCGTTGGTCGCCTCGCTCAACGCCGAACTGGTCCACATCCAGGCGAAGATCCCGGTGATCAGGAACAGCGGGTACGACCCGGCCGCCTCGCCGAGGTGCCTTCCGGTGTCCCGGGAGTAGAGCACCCCGAACACGAACCAGTAGATGGCGCCCATGCCGAGCGGCTCGATCAACGACCAGAAGTAGCCCAGCACCGACTGCTGGTACTTGACCGCCAGGTCGCGCCTGACCAGGATGCGCAGCGAGTTGCGGTGCGACCACAGGGCCGCGACGCCAGAGGTCACCGCGAGCCTCCCGCCTCCTGAAACGGACGACAGGTTAGCAGTCGGTGAACGAATGCCCCGAATCGGCCGGACTCAGCACTCGATCACGTTGACGGCCAGACCGCCACGCGCCGTCTCCTTGTATTTGACCTTCATGTCGGCGCCCGTCTCCCGCATGGTCTTGATGACCTTGTCCAGCGACACCTTGTGCACACCGTCGCCGCGCAGCGCCAGCCGGGCGGCCGTGATCGCCTTGATGCTAGCCACCGCGTTCCGCTCGATGCAGGGGATCTGCACCAGGCCACCCACCGGGTCACAGGTCAACCCGAGGTTGTGCTCCATCCCGATCTCGGCCGCGTTCTCGACCTGCTCCGGGGTGCCGCCGAGCGCCTCGGCCAGCCCCGCCGCCGCCATCGAGCACGCCGAGCCAACCTCACCCTGGCAGCCGACCTCCGCGCCGGAGATCGACGCGTTCTCCTTGAACAGCACGCCGATCGCGCCAGCCGCCAGCAGGAACCGCACGACTCCGTCGTCATCGGCGCCCGGCACGAACCGGGTGTAATAGTGCAGCACTGCCGGAATGATCCCGGCCGCCCCGTTGGTCGGTGCGGTGACCACCCGGCCACCAGCGGCATTCTCCTCGTTGACCGCGAGGGCGAACAGCGTCACCCAGTCCATCACGTGCAGCGGGTCGGCCGTCCCGGCGTCCGCCTCCAGGCCACGCCGCAGTTCCGCCGCGCGCCGCCGGACCTTCAACCCACCAGGGAGTACGCCGTCCCGCTCGCAACCGGCCCGCACGCACTCCTGCATGACCCGCCAAATCTCCAGCAGGCCGGCCCGGATGTCCGCCTCGCTGCGCCAGGAACGCTCGTTGGCCAGCATCACCTCGCTGATCGACAGGCCGGTCGCGGTGGTCTGCGCCAGCAGTTGCGCCCCGGTCAGGAAGGGGTACCGCACTGCCGTGCTGTCCGGCTTGATCCGGTCCGCGCCCGCCGCCGCCTCGTCCACCACGAAACCGCCACCAACGGAGTAGTAGGTGCGGCTGCGCACCTCGGCACCGGCCCGGTCGTACGCCACGAAGGTCATCCCGTTCGGGTGGTACGGCAGCGACCGGCGGCGGTGCAGCGTCAGGTCCCGATCCGGGTCAAAGTCGATCTCGTGCGCGTCCAGGATGTTGATCCGCCGCTCGGCCCGGATCCGCTCCACCCGAAGGCCGACGGTGTCCGTGTCGACCGTCTCCGGGGACTCGCCGGCCAACCCGAGCAGCACCGCCCGGTCGCTGCCGTGGCCATGCCCGGTGGCACCCAGCGAGCCGAACAGCTCAGCCTGCACCCGCGCGGTGTCGGTGAGCAGGCCGTCGGCCTTCAGCCCGGCCACGAACGTGCGCGCGGCCCGCATCGGCCCCACCGTGTGCGAGCTGGACGGGCCGATGCCGACACTGAAGAGGTCGAAAACACTGATCATGGCTGCGCTTCCTCGCCGTCGGCCCGGTGTACGGGAACCGACCCGGTTGTGGCCACCGGTCTGGCGGCCCCACTCGTGGCTGTGTGGTGCCGGTCACCCGGGGGTGTGGGTGCCCGATCAGCCAGCCTACCCGCCCAGCTCAGCGCCCAGCCGTCCGCTCGAACGCGGGCACCTGACCGTCGCCTGCCCGCCACCGGAAGATCACACTCGATCCAGGTTCCAGTGGTCTCCTGCCGCCCCCGAGGCCACTACCTCCAGGAACGAGCACGGCCTTGCTCCGGCTTCGGCTTCGGCTTCGGCTTCGGCCTCGGCTTCGGCTTCGGCTTCGCGTCTGGGCCTGGCGCGGGCTCTGGCTGGGGGCGTCAGGGAGGGGTGGCCGGGGTAAAGCACCTACGGGTCCACGGGTTGCCGATCCTCCTCGGGACCGAGGGCGAGTTGGCCAACCCTGTCTACCGTGGATTGCAGACGCGGCGCACCGCCGCAGAGTGGGAGTACGACGATGAGTCGCAAACTGGTCCGACCCCGCGAGGGACGCATGATCGCCGGTGTCTGCGCCGGCCTGGCTCGCCGGTTCAACACGTCGCCGTTCATGGTCCGGCTTCTGTTTCTGCTGTCCCTGCTACTGCCCGGCACCCAGGTGATCGTCTACCTCGTGCTGTGGGTCCTGATGCCGAACGAGGACCGCTACCTGGCCTCCACCCAGCGCTGACCCTCGCCGCGCCGCCAGACCGAACCACGCACCGTCGCAGTCGCACTGATCCGGGAGGCCACCACGTCAGTGGCCTCCCGGACCGGCAACGGGCCGGTTGGCCTCCCGGATCGGCAACGGGCCGCCTGCGGGTGGTGCCCGGAACGGGCGCCGGCCTCGCCTTGATCCACTCCATATCGGCGACATGGGGGTATCTCGTGCTCGGGATACCCCCATGTCGCCGATGTCGGGTCGATCATGGTGACCAAGCGACGCGGCAGAGCCCGGGCCACAGCGCAGCACCGACCTACCGCCGGACGCTCGGCGGAGTGACGGCCGAAACGGAAGCGCCCGCTCCGACGGACAGTCGGGGCGGGCGCTTCGGCGTTACGGGGTGTGGCAGATCAGGGGGCGGTGTAGGTGACAGTGATCTGCTGGTAGCCGAGGGAGCGCAGCAGCCCTTCCAGCATCTTGCGGGTGTTGTCCTGGGCCCGGGCGGCGAGGCCGCTGTCCCGGGCGGCACCGGTGATCCGGTCCTCGGCGAGCAGGTAGATCTGCTGCTGTCGGTTGGGGTCGTTGCCGACCAGGTCACCGAGCCGGTTGAGCAGACCGCGCTGCTCCGCGAAGACGTAGCTCTTCTCCATGTCGAGGTTGGTCTCGCCGAGCTGCGGTGCGGGCAGCTTGATCTCGACGGACTTGCCGTCGGCGGACTGGACGATGGCACCCTCACCGATCTTGGTGAAGTCGACGTACGCCTCGACGCTGCCGGCGCCGACGAACAGGGTGCGCTCGTTGAGCAGGAAGTCTGGCACGTTGCGCCGGTCGTTCTGGGTGTCGACGACGACCTGGAAGTTACCCTCGGCGGCCACGTAGCGGCTGAGGTCCTGGATCGACTTCAGCAGCGGTGGCTGGCTGCGGTCGGTCTGCTCCTTGGCGAACGGGTTGCGGAACTCCGGCAGGAAGCCGGTCGCCTGGATGCCGAGCAGCACCACCACGGCCAGCGCGGCTGCGCCGAGCAGCAGGAGCAGACCGCGAGCGGCCCCACCACCACCACCACCGTCGCCACCGGCGGTTGGGCCGCCGGGAGGACCGGCGGGCGGACCGCCGGGGCCACCGGGGCCGCCGGCACTTCCAGGGCCGCCCGGTGTATCAGTGGTCGGCTCGGGTGTAGCGGTCGACCGCTCCCGGAGATCGTCGCCGGTCGGGTAACCGGGAAACTCCCTCGTGGGCTCGTTGTTGCCAGCGTCGCGGGCCATCACGCTCACCGTCCTCGTCAGACACGTCGTCTGCCGATGACGGTACGGCCCCACTGCGACAGTCGCGCGTCGAGCGCCGGGACTGCGGATTCGGGCAGGTCAGGCGAATGCGGAGAGCCCGGTGAGCCGCTGCCCGACGACCAGTTGGTGGATCTCGGAGGTGCCCTCGTACGTCAGCACGCTCTCCAGGTTGTTGGCGTGCCGCATCACCGGGTACTCACCGGAGACGCCGTTGGCGCCGAGGATGGTGCGGCACTGCCGGGCGATGGCCAGGGCCTCCCGCACGTTGTTCAGTTTGCCCACGCTGACCTGCTCGGGCCGCAACCGCTGGGCGTCGGCGAGCCGGCCCAGGTGCAGCGCGAGCAGTTGCCCCTTGACCAGTTCGACGGCCATGTCGGCGAGCTTGGCCTGGGTGAGTTGGAAGCCGGCTAGCGGGCGACCGAACTGGGTGCGGGTGGTGGCGTACGCCAGGGTGGTTTCCAGACAGTCGCGGGCGGCGCCGACCGAGCCCCAGACGATGCCGTACCTGGCCTCGGTGAGGCAGCTCAGGGGTGCCTTGAGCCCGATCGCCTCGGGTAGTTGGGCGTCCGCCGGAAGACGGACGTCGTCGAGCACGATCTCGCCGGTCACCGACGCGCGCAGCGACATCTTGCGGTGGATCTCCCGGGCCGTGACGCCGGGTGTGTCCATGGGGACGAGGAAGCCGCGTACGCCCTCGTCGGTGCGCGCCCAGATCACCGCGACGTCGGCGATCGGCGCGTTGGTGATCCACATCTTGCCGCCGGTGAGCACCCAGTCGTCGCCGTCGCGGCGGGCCCGGGTGGCCATCGAGGCAGGGTCGGAGCCGTGGTCCGGTTCGGTCAGGCCGAAACAGCCGATCGCCTCGCCGGTGGCCATGGGCGGCAACCAGTGTTGCTTCTGCTCTGCGCTGCCGTAGCGCCAGATGGCGAACATGGCGAGCGAGCCCTGCACCGAGACCAGGGAACGGACGCCGGAGTCGGCGGCTTCCAGCTCCTGGCAGGCCAGCCCGTAGGCGACCGCGGAGGCGCCGGCGCAGCCGTAGCCCGTCAGGTGCATGCCGAGCAGGCCGAGCTTGCCGAACTCCCGGGCCAGCTCGCGGGCGGGCACCTGGCCCTGTTCGTACCAGTCGGCGACGTGCGGGCGCACCCGGTCGTCGACGAGTTGGCGGACGACGTCGCGGATCTGTCGCTCTTCGTCGGTGAGCGACGGGTCCAGATCGAGCAGGTCCAGCGGAGCGGTCATGGACGCCACCCTAACGAAGGTTCAGCGAGCGACAGAAGGGCTCGTCACTCGATTGGCTCGGAGAGCACCAGCACCCGGGCGTGGATCTGGTTGCGCTGTTGCAGGGCGGCACGCAACGCCCGGTGCAGCCCGTCCTCCAGGTAGAGCCCGCCGTTCCACTGCACGACGTGCGGGAACAGGTCGCCGTAGAAGGTGGAGTCCTCGGCGAGGAGCTTGTCGAGCGCCAACTCGCGCTTGGTGGTGATCATCTGATCCAGGCGCAGCGGACGAGGCGGGATCTCCGCCCACTGCTTCAGGGTCAGGTTGTGCTCCGGGTAGGGACGCCCGTCCCGGACCGCTCTGAAGATCACGACGGCACGCTCCCCTCCCCGTGGCCGGGCCGACCGACAGCGCCGAGCCGGGCCGCGGCGGGCACCGCGCGGCGCGGCACCGATGACCGTGCCAGCCTAGCCGCCCAGCGCACGCTGCGTTCTGCTCCCTGATGTCAGTTTCGCTACCGCTCGTCCGATCCTCAACCGGACGAACAGGACGTCATTCTCAGCTCCACCGACCACGCCGCACCACCTCGTCCATTCCGCGGCGCCCACGGCGCAGCGATGGTGACCGATGGTCGGGTGCCCGGTAACCGATTGTGACGGCTCCGATGGGTTGGTACTCGGCCGGCACGCCGAACGCGTCCCGGTAGGAGGCGAGCCGCTGCGGCGCGATGCCGAAGAAACACGCCCCCAGTCCCTCGTCCACGGCGGTGAGCAGCATCAGCATCGCGGCGAATCCGGTGTCCACGTGCCAGTACGGCACCGGCCAGCGGTTGGTCGACCGGTCCGTCCAACCCTTGTCCGGCTCCGCGTAGCGCTGCAGGTAGGCCGACTCGTTGGCGTGCGGCACCACGATCAGGGGTGCCCGGCGCATCCCCGCCAGCCAACGCTCCCGACCACCGCCCTCGGGTGTGGTGGCGGCCCAGAACCGCTCCCGGTCGGCCGGTTCCTCCAGCACCAGGAAACCCCAGCCCTGGGCGAACCCGGCCGACGGCGCGCGGACCGCGTGGTCGAGCAGCCGGTCCACCACGTCGGGCGGGACCGGGCGGTCCGGGTCGTAGTTGCGCACCATCCGCCGACGCCGGACGACCTCGGCGAACTCCATCAGGCTCCGGGCCGGATGCCCCAGGCACCCCGCCAGGTCGTGCCGGGCTTGAGCGTGAGCACGTCCTTGCCCGAGCGGAACGCATCCGGTGGGCAGGTCATCGGCTCGATCGCCACCGATCGGCGGTGCCGCTCACCGATGAGCGCATCGCCGGTGAACACCTGCCACCAGCCAAACTCGGAGTCCGCCCAGATGCTCACCCCCGCCGAGCCGTCCGGTGCGGACAGGCTCACCGACGAGCCGCCGTCGGCGTCGCGGATCACCTGGCCGAAGCAGAGGTCCAGCTCGGCGGAACCGATCCGGCGCGGGCTGGTCCAGTCGTACTCGGTGCCGGCCACCGGGGTCGCACCGACCGGCAGCAGCCGCCCGTCCACCAACAGCCGGGTACGGGCCGGCAGCCGCATGACCAGGTCGTCGACCGCGACGCCCGGCAGTTGCAGGTACGGGTGCACGGAGAAGCCGAACGGCGCCGCCTCCCCGCCGATGTTGGTCACCTCGTGCTCGGCGCGCAGCCCGTCCACACCGACGCTCCACCGGCTGACCAACCGCAACGGCCACGGGTAGCCGGGCTGGGGCGGAAGGTCGTAGCCGACCGTCACCGCGTCCTCGGACTGCTCCAGCAGACGCCACGGCACCCAGTTGACCAGCCCGTGGATGGCCACGTGCCGCTCCGGCTCGGTCAGCGGGAGTTGCTGCACCCGCTCCCCGAACGAGTAGCGGCCGTCGCGGATCCGGTTCGGCCAGGGTGCCAGCACCTGCCCGGTGCAGCCGGGGCAGACCTCGTCGGTCTGGTACCCGTCGACCAGGTCGACACCGTCGTGCCGGTACGTCCGAAGCCCACCGCCCACCTCCACGATGACGGCCTCGTGGCCGGCGGCGGAGATGGTCCACTGGGCGCCGGAGAACGGGCGCTGATCGGGGCTTTCCATGTCGGCGACCCTAACCGGTCACGTCCGGTCACCGCTCGACGCCGTCGCCGCCCGGTAGCGCAGCAGTGCCGGGAACGCGACCGCGAGCACCACCACGAGGACCGCCGAGGCGAGCCCGCCGGCCACCCAGGCCACCCCGCCACCGAACCCGGCGGCCATGGTGCCGGCCCGCAGATCGCCCAGACGAGGGCCGCCCGCGACCACGACCGTGTTGACGCCCTGGAGCCGGCCGCGCATCCGGTCGGGTGCGTAGACCAGCATCATCGACTGGCGCAGCACCGCGCTCACCAGGTCGGCGGCGCCGGCCACGGCGAGCAGCAGGACCATCAGCCAGAGCTGGTGGGCCAACCCCGCCGCGGCGATCGCAACTCCCCAGGCGACGACCGCGAGCACCAGGCCGAGCCCCTGCCGGCGGAGCCGGCCGATCCAGCCGGAGGTCAGCCCACCGATCATCGAGCCGATCGCGATGGCGCTGTAGAGCAGGCCGACCGCCCCGCCGCCGCCGAACCGCTCGTGCGCGATCTCCGGGAAGAGCGCCCGCGGCATGGCGAGGATCATCGCGATCAGATCCACCCCGAAGGACAGCAGGAGTACGGGTGTGGTGGCGAGGTAGCGGAACCCGTCGACCACACTGGCCAGGCCGGCACGGCGGGCCTGCCCGTCGGCGGTCGGCTCGGGCGGCAGCGCGGGCAGGCGTAGCGCCGCCCAGAGCATCGCGGTGAACAGCACCGCGTCCACCCCGTACGCGATGGGCAGGACGACCGTGGTGTCCGGTGAGGCGGAGAGGATCAGACCGGCGACGAGCGGGCCGGCGACCGAGGCCGCGGTGAAGGTCGTGTAGTTGAGCGTGCTGGCGGCCGGCACCAGGTCGTCCGGCACCAGCCGGGGCAGCATGGCGCTGCGGGCCGGCGAGGTGATCGCGAACGCCACCGACTGCAACGCCATCAACGCCAACAGCAGCACCGGGCTGCCCACGTTCAGCAGTGCCTGGACCAGCAGCCCGAGGGTGGACGCCCAGAGCAGCACCGACCCGCCGAGCAGCACGGCACGGCGGTCACGGGCATCGGCGATCGCGCCACCCCAGAGCCCGAAGATCAGCAAGGGTACGAAGGCCGCGACGCCCAGCAGGCCCACCCAGAACGAGTCCCGGGTCAGGGCGTACATCTCCACCGGAACCGCGACGGCGGTGAACTGGAATCCGAACATCGCCACGGTGTTGCCGAGCCAGAGCCGCCGGTACGCGGGCACACGCAGCGGACGTACGTCGATCGCCCAGCGACGCAGTCCGCGCGGCCGAGCCTCCTGCACACCCGTCACGGCGCCAACCGCTCGACGGCCCAGCCACCCTCGTCGAGGCGGCGGAAGCGGAGCCGGTCGTGCAACCGTCCGGCCCGCCCCTGCCAGAACTCCACCGACTCGGGTTGGACCCGCAACCCGCCCCAGTGCGGCGGGGTCGGGATCTCCGCCTCGTCGGCGAACCGCTCGGTCACCTCCTGGTAGCGCTCCTCCAGCGCCGCCCGGCCCGGGACCACCTGCGACTGCGGGCTGGCCCAGGCGCCCAGTTGGGAGCCGCGCGGCCGGCTGGCGAAGTACGCCTCACTCGTCGCGCGGTCGACGTGCGCGACCCGCCCGGCGACCACCACCTGACGCTGCATGGCAAACCACGGAAAGACCAGGCTGGCGTACGGGTTGGCAGACGCCTCGACGCCCTTGCGCGACAGGTGGTTGGTGAAGAAGACGAATCCGTCCGGGTCGTACCCCTTCAGCAGCACCGTCCGTCCGCTCGGTCGCCCGGCCGAGTCCGCGGTGCCCACCACCATCGCGTTGGGTTCGGGAAGCCCGAAAGCAACCGCGTCGGCGAACCAACCGTCGAACTGGGTGTGCCAGTCGACGGCCAGGTCAGCCTCTGTCAGGCCCAGGTCCGCGGCGTACTCGTTACGCATCGCAGCCGGGGCGGGTGTGTCGCCTGTCACGTCCCCACTCCTTCTCGGCGACCCGACCAACGCCCTCCCGCGCTGGCCAGACCGCACCGCCCAGTCTCGCCGAGTGGCGTCGAGATTGCGCGTCCGAAGATGTCGCGTGCAGCACAGTCGCAGCGGGTCGCGTATCCCTTACTCAGCAGGCAGTATGTTCCGAACACATCCCTGAGGGTCGCCTAAGGCGCTCGGCCGACCGGGCCGGATGAGCTGACCGGGCGCACCGACCAGATCCAGGAGAGCCACATGGCCGATTTCAAACCCGGGCTGGAGGGCGTCGTCGCCTTCGAGACCGAGATCGCCGAACCTGACCGTGAGGGTGGCGCGCTGCGCTATCGCGGCGTCGACATCGAGGATCTGATCGGCCAGGTGTCGTTCGGCAATGTGTGGGCGCTACTGGTCGACGGCCGGTTCGGGCCGGGCCTGCCGCCGGCGGAGCCGTTCCCGGTGCCGGTGCACTCCGGTGACATCCGCGTCGACGTGCAGTCCGCCGTCGCCATGTTGGCCCCGTACTGGGGGCTCAACCAACTGCTGGACATCTCCGACGAGCAGGCCCGCGAGGACCTCGCCCGGGTCTCGGTGACCGCGCTCTCCTTCGTCGCCCAGTCCGCCCGGGGCCTCGGCCTGCCGGCGGTGCCGCAGAAGGAGATCGACAAGGCGCAGACCATCGTCGAGCGGTTCATGAAGCGTTGGCGCGGCGAGCCCGACCCGCGGCACGTCAAGGCCGTCGACGCGTACTTCATCTCGGCCGCCGAGCACGGCCTGAACGCGTCCACCTTCACCGCTCGCATCGTCGCCTCCACCGGCGCGGACGCGGCTGCCTGCATCTCCTCCGGCATCGGCGCCCTCTCCGGCCCGCTGCACGGCGGTGCCCCGTCCCGGGTGCTCAGCATGCTGGAGGCGGTGGAGCGCAGCGGCGACGCGGAGGGCTACGTCAAGGGCGTGCTCGATCGCGGTGAGCGGTTGATGGGCTTCGGCCACCGCGTCTACCGGGCCGAGGACCCGCGCGCCCGAGTGCTCCGGCGCACGGCCAAGGAGCTGGGTGCGCCGCGCTTCGAGATCGCCGAGGCGCTGGAGAAGGCCGCCCTCGCCGAGTTGCAGGCCCGCCGCCCGGACCGGGTGCTGGCCACCAACGTCGAGTTCTGGTCGGCCGTCGTACTGGACTTCGCCGAGGTGCCGGCGCACATGTTCACCTCGATGTTCACCTGCGCCCGGATGGGCGGCTGGAGCGCGCACATCCTGGAGCAGAAGCGCCTGCAGCGGCTGGTGCGCCCGTCCGCCCGCTACATCGGCCCGGAGACCCGCAAGCCGTCCGACGTCGAGGGCTGGGCGGCCATCCCCCACGGCGTCTGAGCTGTACGGAAGGGGCCCTTCTCATCGCCTGGCGGTGGGAGGGGCCCCTTTTGGCGTACACCGGGGGTTGCCACCGAGGTGTGGCGAAGGACTCAGCCTGGCCCTCGGGGGCCTGGCTTGCACCGATGGGTCCGAGTGCGAGGATGAGGGCCGGCAGTGTCGCCGGGCCCGCCCTCGCCCTTGCGGAAGGATCTTCAAAACCGTGGCTGACGCACCGATCATCCGGATTCCCGATGAGATCAAGCCCGCCGACGGACGCTTCGGCTGCGGCCCGTCCAAGGTCCGCCCCGCGGCAGTGTCCGCACTTGCCGAGGTTGCCACCAGCTACCTGGGCACCTCGCACCGACAGAAGACGGTCCGCGACCAGGTTGCCCGGCTGCGCTCCGGCATCGCCGAGTTCTTCTCGTTGCCCGAGGGCTACGAGGTCGTGATCGGCAACGGTGGCACCACCGCGTTCTGGGAGGTCGCCACCTTCGGCCTGATCCGCGACCGGGCCCAGTTCGCCAGCTTCGGCGAGTTCGGTGCCAAGTTCGCCAAGTCGGTCAAGGACGCGCCGTTCCTGGGCGAGCCGACCGTCCGCAAGGCCGACGCGGGCAGCGCGCCGACCCTGGTCGCCGAGTCCGGCGTGGACGCGTACGCGACGCCCCAGAACGAGACGTCGACGGGCGTGGCCGTCCCGATCAGTCGGGTGGCCGGCGCGGACGAGGGCGCGCTGCTGCTGGTCGACGCGACCTCCGGCGCGGGTGGCCTGGAGGTCAACGTCGGCGAGACCGACGTCTACTACTTCGCTCCGCAGAAGTGCTTTGGCTCCGACGGCGGTCTCTGGCTGGCCCTGATGTCACCGTCCGCGCTGGATCGCGCCGCCGAGATCAAGGCGTCCGGGCGCTACATCCCCGCCTTCCTCGACCTGGTCACCGCGATCGACAACTCGCGGCTGGAGCAGACCTACAACACCCCGGCGCTGGCCACCATCTTCCTGGCCGCGGAGCAGACCGACTGGATGAACGCCCAGGGCGGCCTGGCCTGGGCGGCCAAGCGCACCGCCGAGAGCGCCGCCACGGTGTACGGCTGGGCGGAGCGGTCCAGCGTGGCCACCCCGTTCGTCGGCGACCCGGCACTGCGCTCCAACGTGGTCGCCACCATCGACTTCGCCGACGGGGTGGATGCCACCGCGATCGCGAAGGTGCTGCGCGCCAACGGCATCGTGGACACCGAGCCGTACCGCAAGCTCGGTCGCAACCAGTTGCGGGTGGCGCTGTTCCCGGCCGTCGAGCCGGCCGATGTCGAGGCGCTGACCGCGTCCATCGACTACGTGGTCGAGCGACTCTGAGGTTCGTCACGGTCGGTGTCCGTTGGGGCTTCCACGGACACCGACCGTGATCATCGTTGCAGCTCAGTCATGACATGCGGGGTGTCGCTTCCCCCACCCCGAGGCAGATGCGCGTACGGTGGTCCGAGACGCCTGGGTGGCCGACTCGTGGCGTGCGGCCAGCGAAGCGGGACGGAGGCAACGCTATGCGCCCAGTACGCTTCGTCGCCCTCTCCGAGGACGGCCATGCCCTGGTTCTCGCCGACGAGGTCGGGCGGCTGCTCGCCCTGCCGATCGACGACCGGATCTCGGGGGCGTTGCACGCCGAGCCCGGTGCGCCGCCGCTCGTGACGGCGCCGACCGCAGCCGACCCGATTCCCTCACTGTCTCCTCGGGACATTCAGGCCCGCATCCGCTCCGGTGAGTCCGCCGAGGATGTCGCCCGGATCGCCGGGGTGCCGGTCGACCGGGTGCTGCGCTACGCCGGCCCGGTCCTGCAGGAGCGGGCGATGCTCGCCCAGCACGCCCGCCGCACCCGTCTCAAGGGCGCGGAGAAGCCCACCCCGCTCGCCGAGGTGGTCAACGGTCGGCTGAGCCAGCACGGCATTGACACCGAGAAGATCTCCTGGGACGCGTACCGGCGTGACGACGGCACCTGGCGGATCATCGCCACCTGGCCGTCCGGCAAGGCCACCGCGCAGGCCATCTGGGATCTCGACAAGACCCGGCAGTCGGTCGCCCCGCACGACGACATGGCGCAGTACCTGTGCGCCGAGCGGCCCACGCCGATCCTCGGCCAGGAGCCGGCGCCCGAGCGGGGTGGGCACGGCCTGCCCGGTCCGTCGCGTGGGGAGCCGAGCCGTGGTGGGCACGGGTTGCCGGCTGCGTCCGAGCACCCGCGCCCTGGCCGGGACCCGATCCGGGCCGGCCGCGACGCGCTGCTCGCCTCACTGGACCGCCCGCTCGGCGCCTCGTCGGGTCGTGGCCTTGAGCCGCGTACTCCTGCTGCTCTTGGCGGGTCGGACGCGCCCCGGCAGCGACCGGTGGGCGGGGGCGCTGCCGCGCTGCTCGGCGGCGGCCAGGGGTCGGCCTTCGACGATGACTCGGACGCACCCAAGGAGGTGCCGGCCGTGCCGTCGCTGGCGGTGCTGCGGCCCCGCCGGACGGGCGCCGCGGCCGCCGCGGGCGGCGAGGCCACCGATGCCAACGGCAAGCCGCGCAAGCGTCTGCCGAGCTGGGACGACGTGCTCTTCGGCAGCGGTCCGGCGGCGCGCGAGTCCTCCTGACGCTTCGCGTTGACGGGTGGCTCTTCACCACCCGTCAACGCGAGACACCTGGCGTCATCCACCGCTGGTCCGGTCAGACGGAGAGGCTGCGGGCGGTGATGTCGCCGTGGGAGGTGGTTGCGCGGATGTCGAGCCCGTTGGTGCCGTCGTTCTTGAGGCTGTTGCTGACACGGCCGTAGCCGGTGCCCGCGTCCAGAGCGGCGGAGACGCCGGCGGCGGCGGCGATCGAGATGTTGCCGGACTGGGTGCGGAGCACGACCGTGCCGTGCAGGGCCTCGGTGATCCGGATGTCGCCCCTCGCGGTGCTGATCTCCGCAGGGCCGTTGAGCCGGCCGACCTCGACGTCGCCGTCGATCGCGGTGAGGCGGACGCTCGCGGCCTCGTCGATCTTGATTCGACGGTACGCGCCCTCGAAGGAGATGTCGCCGAGGCGCCCGACACTGCGCAGCTCGGTGCTGGCGGTCTTGGCATCGACGCGGGAGCCGGCGGGCAGTTGAACGGTCACCTCCAGGGACCCGGACGGGCCGATGAGCAGGTTGCTGGAGGTCGAGGCCGTGATCCGCAGGACGCCGTCGGCGTAGGAGACGGTTGCCTGCTCGGCTGCCTTGATGTCGCGGCCCTTGGCGGGGTCGCTGGGCCGGACCTCGACGGTGGTGTCGGCGCGGTCCGCGGCGATGAACTGGATGCGTCCGGCGGGGATGTCCAGGACGGCGTTGATCGGGGCGGGGGTGTCGAACTTCTGCATCGTGCTCTCCCGTGCTCGTTCGTTCTTTCTGACACCCGAAACGCTACGTTGCCTTTCAGTTTCGGGCAACAAGCACGTTGCATTGGTATCGCAGATGCCCAGCTAGAGGCCCTTAAATCATTGCAACTGATCTAGAGGTAACGCAACGGTCGCGCCACGGGTCTTTGCAATGGTCGAGAGGTGAACGCTATAGTGGGCCGGTCCAGGGACCGCCACGATGGATCGCCGAGGAGATCGTTATGCCGGGAGGCCGACTCACCCAGCAGGAACGCCAGCAGATCGCGCTGGGGCTGGCCGACAGCCTCCCCTACGCCGAGATCGCCCGACGCCTCGACCGTCCCACCTCGACGATCACGCGTGAGGTGATGCGCAACGGCGGCCCTACCGCGTACCGCGCCGACCTGGCCCACCGCGCCACCGAGCGCCGCGCCCACCGGCGCAGGCCCACCGCCGTACGAGGCACGGAGTCAGACCCCCAGCCGCACGGGCGCAACGCCGAGGCCGTGGCCGAATACGAGGAGACGTTCACCACCGTCCTCATGGCCTCCGGCCTGACCAAGATGGGCGCCCGGGTGCTGACCTGCCTGTTCACCACTGACGCGGGCAGCGTCACCGCGTCCGAACTCGCCCAGCGCCTCCAGGTCAGCCCGGCGTCCGTCTCCAAGGCCATCACGTTCCTGGAGAGCCAGAGCCTCGTCCGCCGAGAACGCGACGAGCGCCGCCGCGACCGCTACGTCGTCGACGACGAACTCTTCTACCAGGCGACGATCGCCAGCGCGCGAGCCAACGACCAACTCGTCGAAATCGCGCGCCAGGGCGTCGCCATCCTCGGCCCCGACACCCCCGCGGCCACCCGCCTGGAGAACGTCGCCCGCTTCCTCGATTTCATCAGCGAAAGCATCACCCGCGCCGCCGAACAGGCCCGGGAAGTCCTCCACACCAGGTCCGAGACGACCCGCGGGTAGACCGCGTCGAAGAGCCGCAACCGTCGGGCCTGCTCAGCGGTGCCACTGGCGGTGGCCGGCCCTGGCCGCGGGCAGGGCCAACCCGGCGGCGTGCAGCACGCCCTCCACGCGGACCCGCTCGATTTCCTGGTCGACGCCGTCCAATTCGGCGAGGTGCTCGGTGATGCCGAGTGCGCGGCAGGCCAGCCGGAGCCTGTCGTCGTACGCCAGGACCAGCGCGCTGTGCCAGACCATCGGCCGGCCGGTGCCACCGAGCCGTTGGCCGCCGAGCCGGCGCAGATCGGCGGCGAGTTGTTCCAGGGGCCGCCGGTCGGTGCGATCGAAGTCACTGAGGTCGATGTCCCGGGTCAGCGCGTCGGCCTCGACGGCCCGGTCGAGACGGGCGATGGTGCGTCTCTCTCGACTGCGCTCACGCCATTCCGACCAGCCGCAGACCACCCGGTCGAGGATCTCGTCATAGCAGAAGAGCAGGGCAAGTGCCGCCGGCACACTGGCCACGGCGAGGAACGCCAGGGCCAGCATCAGCGCGCGTCCGACTCCCACGTATCGACGCTAAGCCCCACCGTGCCATGCCGCCAGCGGTTTGGCCGCATCCGCGTAATCCGTCCAACGAGACTCGCCCCGGCTCCGCCGGATGCCAAAAAGGGCCCCCTCCTCCGGAATGTCCGATAAGAGAGGGCCCCTTTCCAAGCGTCAGCAGTCGGTGGAGGTCACGTAGAAGCGGGGCATCGGCAGCACCCGGAAGCGCAGCCGGGCGCCGGAACGGCGCAGCTGCCAGGTGAGGGCGATCAGCGCGGCGGCCAGCGAGATCAGCCCGCCCATCCAGATGCTGGCACCGGCACCGAAGTTCTCCGCGACCCAGCCGATCAGCGGCGCGCCGACCGGGTTGGTGCCCAGGAAGACCAGCACCCACAGCGCCATCACCCGGCCCCGGAAGGCCGCGTCGACGCCCAACTGGACCCGCTGGTTGGCGGCCTGGGCGAAGAAGACCATGAAGAAGCCGGTCGGCACCAGCAGTGCCACGACCAGCCAGTACGTCGAGGCGAGACCGACCAGGGTGCCGAAGCTGGCGCAGGCGATCGCCGCGCCGAGCACCAGCCAGACCGACGGCCGGCTCCGCCGACCGGTGCCGCTGAGCGCGCCGCCGAGCGCGCCCACGGCCAGCGCCGTGCTGAACAGGCCGAAGGAGGCGGCACCGGTGTGGAAGACCGTCTTCGCCAGCGCGGCGAGGGTGAGCTGAAAGTTGAACAGCGACATGCCGATCACCGACATGACCGCCATCGGCAGCAGCAGGTCGGGGCGGCGCGACACGTACCGCAGCCCGTCGATGACCCGTGCGGACGCCCGC
Organism: Micromonospora luteifusca; assembly: GCF_016907275.1. NCBI lineage: Bacteria > Bacillati > Actinomycetota > Actinomycetes > Micromonosporales > Micromonosporaceae > Micromonospora > Micromonospora luteifusca. The sequence goes on along the minus strand of NZ_JAFBBP010000001.1, from coordinate 3,712,288 downwards.
TCGTCGCGCGGCAGCAGGGCGTCGCGGTGCAGGTCGGCCGTACGCATCCGGACCACGTTGACCAGGGGCGCGACGGAGCTGAGGGCGGTGAAGAGGAAGACCGGGCCGACGTCGAAGGCGGCGATCGCCAGGCCGGCGACGGCCGGGCCGACGATCCGCGCCGAGTTGAACACGGCGGCGTTCAGCGACAAGGCGTTGGGCAGCAGCGGCGTGCCGACGAGTTCGGAGACGAACGCCTGACGGACCGGGGTCTCCACGGCGTTGGCCGTGCCGAGCAGCGCGGCGAAGGCGAAGACGTGCCAGAGCTGCACCAGGTCGGTGAGGACCAGCACGGACATGCCGAGCGCCAGCACGGTCCAGAAGGTGTTGGCGACGAAGAGCAGCACCCGCTTGTCGTACCGGTCGGCGAGCCGGCCGGAGAGCAGGGTGAGCAGGAGCACCGGGGTGAACTGACAGGCGGTGACCACGCCGAGCGCGGTGGCCGAGTTGTTGGAGAGCTCGAGGACGAGCCAGTCCTGGGCGATGAACATCATCCAGACGCCGATCAACTTGATCAGCTGCCCGGATGCGAAAAGGCGGTAGTTGCGGACCTGTAAGGACTGGAACATCGTGCTCAGCTTCGCCTGCACTCTTGGTGCGCCTCCTCCGGACGTACGCGTCATCGACAGGTGACGGCACGGACCCGGTGGGGCGGGCGCGGCTCAGGCGCGAGCGAGCTGCTGAAGAATCTCGGCGGCCCTCTGCAGGGTCTCCCGTTCGTCCTCGTCCAGTGCGGCCAGCCGGTGAGCCAGCCACTCGTCGCGGGCCCGCTCGAACTGGTCGAGCACGGCCTCCCCTCCCTCGGTCGCCGCGAGGATGACCTGCCGGCCGTCGGTCGGATGGGGTGTCCGCCGCACAAGGCCGCGGTCCTCCAGCTTCCCGACGATCTTCGTCATCGTCGGTGGCTGCACCCGCTCGACGTCGGCCAGCTCCCGGGGCGTCATCGCGCCCGCCAGCCGCAGGCTGGTGAGCGCGGAGACCTGGGTGACCGTGAGGTCGCCGACCGGTCGGGCCTGGCGGACCCGCCGGTTGAGTCGAGTGATCGCATCACGCAGCTGAGGGGCCAGCTGCGCCGGTGGCACGCGTTTCGCCGTCACCGTCCGCTCCGTCACAGTAGTTAGCTTAACTAATGAGCATGGCTAACGACATCTGTTATGACCAGGCTCACGAGAGGATTCATGATGTTACGGGCGGGGAATCCCGATCGACTCCCCGCCCTGACATCGATCAGAGGACCAGAGACTCGATCGGCCCACGCAGGAAGTACAGCACGAACAGAGCGGCCACCCCGTACAGCAAGGGGTGGACTTCCCGGGCCTTACCCCGGGCCAGCTTGAGCACGACGAAGGTGATCATGCCGGCACCGATCCCATTGGAAATCGAGTAGGTGAACGGCATCAGCACGATCGTGAGGAACGCCGGGATGGCGATCTCGTAATCGGACCAGTCGATCGTCCGCACCGCGGTCATCATCAGGAAACCGACCACCACCAGGGCCGTCGAGGCCGCCTCGAACGGCACGATCACCACAAGCGGCGCAAGGAACATCGCCAGCAGGAAGAGCACGCCGGTGACCAGGCTGGCCACGCCGGTCCGGGCACCCTCCCCGACACCGGCGGCACTCTCGATGTACGACGTGTTGCTGGAGGTGCTGGCCGCGCCACCGGCCGCCGCGGCGATCGAGTCGACCAGCAGGATCTCCTTGGCTCGCGGCGGAGTGCCCCCCTCGTCGAGCAGGCCACCCTCCTGGCCCACCGCCACCATCGTGCCCATGGTGTCGAAGAAGTCCGTGACCAGCAGCGTGAAGACGAACATCAGCACGACCACCCAGCCGGCCCGGCCCCACGAGTCGAACACGTTGAACTTGCCGAGCAGCGACAGGTCCGGCAGGTCGACCACCGTCTTCGGCAGCTCCGGCACGTTCAACGACCAGCCCTTCGGGTTGGGCTGACCGTTGACGAACGACGGGCCGATGTTGCCGATCGCCTCCACGATCACCGCCAGCACCGTCGAGGCGAGGATGCCGATCAGGATCGCCCCCTTCACCCGGCGCACCACCAGCACCAGTGTGAGCAGCAGACCCACCACGAAGACCAGCAGCGGCCAGCTCACCAGCTTGCCGCCGATGCCCAGGCCAACCGGGACGGTGGTGTTGGCGGCGTCCGGGATCCGCCGGACGAAGCCGGCGTCCACCAGGCCGATGATGGTCAGGAACAGCCCGATGCCGACCCCGATCGCGGTCTTCATCTGCGTCGGCACCGAGCGGAACACCGCGGTCCGCAGACCGGTCAGCACCAGCACCGCGATGATCACACCCTCGATCACGACCAGGCCCATCGCGTCGGCCCAGGTCATCTCGGGAGCGATCTCGTACGCCACCAGGGCGTTGACGCCCAGACCGGCGGCGAGCGCCAACGGGAACCGGCCGACCACACCCATCAGGATGGTCATCAGGCCGGCGACCAGCGCGGTCGCCGCAGCCAGCGCGGGGATCGGCAGGGTCTTGCCGTCACCGTCGACCGCACCGCCCAGGATCAGCGGGTTGAGCACCACGATGTACGCCATCGTGAAGAAGGTCGCCAGGCCGCCACGTACCTCGCGGCTCAACGTCGAGCCACGGGCAGAGATCTCGAAGAACCGGTCGAAGCCGTTACGCGGGTGAGCGGGTTTGGGTGTGCCGTTTTCGGGCGGCGCTACTGCCATCAGGTCCTCGCAGGTGATCTTCCGGTTGTCGCGCGCATCGTCCCAGATCAGCAGCGGGCAGGGAAAGTAGATCGCGTACGCTTGCCGAATGCCGAACGAGCAGCCACCGCGGCCCGCACCACTGGACCCGCCGATGGTGCCGTTCGCCCTCGCCGGGCTGATCGCCTGGGCGGTGGTCGGGCTGGTCCTGCTGATCTTCTTTCGGGGTTGGCTGACCGACCACGGTCACGAGAACTGGCTCTGGACCTGCCTCGCCGGTTTCCTGTGGGGCTTCCCGGGCCTCGCCGTGATGATGCGGCACGACGCCAACCGACGCCGCCGCCGCGCGAGCTGACCTGACCACCGCGCCGGGCCACCCCGACGCGAACGATCAGGAGTGCCCGTACGGCTCCGCCGGCTCGGCCGTCTCCACGGAGCCCGGGGCACGGCTGACCGACATGGCCTCCACCGCGCTGTCGTCGTACACCGTGGGTAGCTCTTCGACCGCGGTCTCGGCAGCCTCGATCAACGTCTCGGAGTGGGCACCGCAACCGTGGTCGGCACTCACCACCCGACCGTCGTCCGGGGCGTAGAAGTTGCCACACGCCCCGAATGCCTGCCGCATCGCACCAGCCAGTGGCAGGTAGAAGCCGCAGGTGCCGCAACGGGCGGCGGCCGGGGCCGCGGTGGAGATGGGCGCGGCGGGGCCGTGATCACCGTCATACCAGCGCTGCGCCGCTTCGATGCGGCCCTCCCGGGAGAGCACGCGCGCTCGCCCGAGGCCCAACTCCCACGCCGTCTCCTCGACCGCCGGGTCGTCGGAGAGCAGGTAACCGGGGACCAGTCGATCGTCATCCGGTGAGGTCGGCAGCAGATCGCCGGGACCGAGATCGCCCGGCTTGAGCCGCTCCTGCCAGGGCAGCCAGCCCGGCGCGAGCAGCGCGTCCGGGCCCGGCAGCAACACCGTCTCGCAGATGGTCACCGTCTTGCTGCGCGACACCCGGGTGACGGTGACCGCCCAACGCCAGCCGCGATAGCCGGCGAGGCGGCACTCAAAGTAGTGGGTGACCAACCGTTCACCCTCGGCCACGACCTGCAGGTGGTCGCCGACATCGTCAGCGTCCACCTCGGTTATGCCAGCGCGGGCCACCTCGACGGCGGCGGCACAGACCTGGTCGAGACGGGCGGCGCGGGTGGAGGCGGGCCTGGTCACTTCCCCATTGTTCCCCATGCGCCGCGCAGGGGTGACAGGGACTCCCGGGGAACCTTTCCCCGCAGTGGTGCGGCGTACCTGGATCAGATGGGCGAGGATGGTGCACATGCCGTCGTACTCCCGCTCCGGGCGATCCGTCCTCGGGCGGACCGTCGGCACCAGCATTCGCGCCGTTCGTCTGCTGCTGCGCGGTTCGGTGGGCAGCGGTCGCTGGGTGACCCGCCGGGCCGGTCGGGCCCGGACCCGGGGTGCCGGCGGCGAGGTCGGCATGATTCGCCTGTTCGACCTGCACGCGGTCTCCTGTGCCGGTGACACTCTGATCGCCATCGGTCTCGCCGGGACGATCTTCTTCAACGTGCCGCTGGGCGAGGCCCGCAGCAAGGTCGCGCTCTACCTGCTGGTGACCATGGTGCCGTTCGCGATGCTCGCCCCCGTGGTCGGCCCGCTGCTGGACCACTTCCGGCACGGTCGGCGGTACGCGCTGGCCGCCACGATGCTCGGCCGCGCGTTCCTGGCCTGGTTGATCTCCGACTACATCCACGGCTTCGGGCTCTATCCGGCCGCGTTCGGGGTGCTCGCGCTGTCCCGGGCGTACGGCGTGGCCCGGTCCGCTGCGGTGCCCCGGTTGCTGCCGGAAGGCCTCGGCCTCTCCCAGGTGGGTGCCCGGGCCAGCGTCTACGGCACGGTTGCGGGCGCGCTGGTGGCGCCGATCGGGCTGGCGGCGTTCTGGTTCGGGCCGCAGTGGCCGCTGCGCGTCGCGTCGGTGATCTTCCTGATCGGCATGGTGATCTCCCTACGGTTGCCGCCGAAGGCCGACTCGGAGCCACCGGAGCGGGTTCCCCGGCCGCTGCGCGCGCTGGGCCGTCGCCGTGGCGATCGTCCGCTGGGCCGGGGTCGTCCCGCCGGACGTGTGGTGATCGCCACCCTGATCGGCGCCGCGACCCTCCGCGCGGTGTACGGCTTCCTGCTGCTCTTCCTCGCGTTCGCGATCAAGAAGGGCGATCTGACCACCGTGGTGTTCGGCCGGGATCTGGGCGCCGAGTGGGCGTTGGGTGCGGTCGGCGCCGCGCTCGCGGTCGGCAGTTTCCTGGCCACCGCCGTCGGCACCCGCCTGCGCATCCACCGGCCGACGGCCATCCAGTCCAGCAGCATGATCATCCTGGCTGGGGTAGCGGTGCTCGCCGTCATCCAGTTCTCGCTCCTGATGGTCGCCCTGCTCTGCCTGGTCGCCGCGCTGGTCAGCGGGGTGGCCAAGCTGGCCGTGGACGCCTCGATCCAGGAGCGCATCCCGGAACGGCTGCGCGCCAGTTCCTTCGCCCATTCCGAGACGGTGCTGATGCTCGCCTTCGTCGCCGGCGGCGGGCTCGGGTTGGTGCCGTTCAACGGTCGCATGGGCATCGCCGTCGCCGCCGGGGTCGGCGTCCTGGCCGCGATCCGGGGTGTGCTGGTCGCCACCCGGCTGCGCGGAGAGAAGCTGGCCGGCCGGCCGCTCGGCGACGACGAGCTGACCGAAGACGAGCTTACTGAGGACGAGCCGCCGGACGAGCCGGGGGCCTCGGCGCCCACCTCGCCGGCACCGACCCAGACCGGTTCCCCGCATTACGAAGAGCCGGGCCTGACCCCGCCGGGCTACCACATCTATCGACCGTCCTCGGCCGTCGGAGGCCCGGGCGGGGGTGCGGACGACGAGACCCGCCGCGAGTCCCCCGGCTCACTTTCGTGACCGGCCTGTTGGTGGTGACGGCGGTGCCAGCCGAGGCGGACGCGGTCCGCGCCGGACTGGCCGACTCCACCGTGACCGTCGCCCCGGTCGGCGTGGGCCCGGCCGTCGCCGGTGCCGCCACCGCCCGGCTGTTGGCGCTGGCCGAGGCTGCGGGACGCCCGTACCGTGCGGTGGTCAGCGCCGGCGTTGCCGGCGGCTTCACCGGGCGGGCCGAGGTCGGTGACACGGTGCTCGGCACCGCCAGCATCGCCGCCGACCTGGGTGCCGAGTCACCGGGCGGTTTCATCCCCGTCGACGAGCTGGGCATGCCGCTCGCACTGCTCGGTGCCGGCAGTGTGGTGCGGGCCGACCCGGGCCTGCTGGCGGCACTGCGGGCCGCCCTTCCGGCGGCCACGACCGGTCCGGTGCTCACGGTCAGCACGGTCACCGGCACCGCAGCCAGCACCGCGGAGCTGCGCCGAAGGCATCCGGAGGCGGTCGCCGAGGCCATGGAGGGGTACGGCGTGGCGGTCGCCGCGGCGCAGGCCGGTGTGCCCTTCGCCGAGCTACGCACCATCTCCAACCCGATCGGCCCCCGTGACCGGGATGCCTGGCGTCTGCGCGAGGCCCTCACCGCCCTGACCGCAGCGGCCCCGGCGCTGCGCTGACGAGCGGCCCCGGCGCTGCGCTGACTGGCGGCCCGGCGCTGCGCTGACTACCGCCGAGGCGGACGGACTTCGAGCGTGAGCGCCGACGGCCGACCCGCCTGCAGCTCGAACCCGCAGGCGAGCAGAAACTCGACGTTGCCGCCCTCGGCTATCGCGTGGATGGCCCGGATGTCGGCGACTGCCATCTCCCGGGCCAGCAGCTCGATCAGCTGACGGCCCATGCCCAGGGTCCGTAGGCCGGGAGCAACAACGACGCTCTCCAACACCAGCTCACGCCGGTCGCCCCAATCCTCGCCGAGGAGGAGGTCCAGGCTTCGCTCATGGGCCCTCAACTCACCGACCGGCCCAGCCCCGGGCACCTCGGCGAGAAAGCGCCACGAGGTGGCCGGCAGCCCTTCGAACGCGCGCCGAAACCGCACCTGGGCCCGAGTCCGGGCCCGCAGCCGCCGCTCGTCACGTCGTGCTCGATCGAGGTCATAGGTCAGCTCCGGGACGCGTACCGGCCACAACCGCCGCGGAAGGGTGTAGGAGTGCACCCACCAGGCGGCCGGCCAGTCCTTGAGGGTCAGAACTCGACGGACGTCGAGGTGCGCTGGGTACCGACGGCCGGCCTCGTCCCGCAACTCGTCCCGCAGCTCGTTGTCGGGCGGCTGCGGTGACTCGTCAGCCGCCGCAGAGGAGCGGGCGTCGGGGAGTTTGAGAACGACCTCACCGCCGGCCGCACGGACCAGCCGCTCCACGGTGCGGAACGCCGGCCCGGCACCCTGCCCCGCCTCGATCCGAGCCAACGTGCTCTTCGGGACCCCGGACCTCTCGGCCAACTCGCGCTGGCTCAGGTCGGCATGTCGACGAAGATCGCGCAGGGTTGCCCCCACGTCGATCGCACCCGAGTCGGCAGCCATCCGTCCATGGTTTTCCGCTCAGCTCGCGCCGTCAACAGAACCCGTCCACCTGTGGAAAACCCTGTGGATAGTGTCTCCGCCGCTGTGTAAATCCCTTCGTTGGCGCCTGTAGAGCTGCCCCGTCAGTGGGGCACGCCACGGGTGCACCTCGCCGGCACGGCAGTGCCCAAGCACCTGCGGACGGCCAGGCTCAGCTTGCGGACGGCAGCCCAGCTGGCGGACGGCAGGCCCAGCTGGCGGACGGCAGGCCCAGCTGGCGGACGGCAGGCTCACCCTGGCGCGGACGACCCGCCCACCCCGATGCACGACCAGACCCACCCCGATGTACGACCAGACCCACCCCGACCCAGACGGGCGCACCACCCGACGCACATCAGGCCCACCCTGGGCACCGACGACCGACCCGCGTCCGGACAATTAACCACGTACACGATGAGGCTGGCCAGGCGTGATACCCACAAAGCAGACAAGCTGCCCAAGGCCGGCATGGTTTGGCTTCGCGTGGTCCTGTCCCGGGACAGGATCCACTCCATGTCGCCGACATTGCGGTATTCGAGGCGCGGGATACCCCCACATCGGCGACATGGTGTCGATCATGTCCGGGGACAGGTGACGTGAGGCCCGGCAGCCGACTTGAGGGCCGGCGGTGGCGGGAGGCCCGCAGGTGACGGCGGACGGCCAGCCCACCCTGGCGCCGACGGCCCCACCCACCCCGACACGCATCGGGCCCACCCTGGCATCGACGAGGAGGCCCACCTCGGCGAACGACCAGCCCACCCTCGCCCCGACGGCCCCGCCGACCGCGACACACATCAGGCCCACCCTGCCACCGGCGACCGGACCGCGTCGACGGATGGCGGGCGTGCCCTGGCGCGGACGATCGGAGTGGCCCGAGGCGTGGCCTGTCCTACTTTCGTCGACGAGTGGGCCGGCGAGTCGACGACCATCACCGCCGTCATCGCGCCCCACAGACGGGGCAGCTCTACAGGGAGCAGCAGCGGCGTCCGAGCCCCGACGGCTGGCGGACAGGCGGCGGCTCGCGGACAGGCCGGCTCGCGGACAGGCCGGCTCGCGGACAGGCGACGGCAGGCAGCGGCGGACGGGCAGGCGGCGGGCAGCGGCGGACGGGGAGGCGGCGGGCAGAGGCGGACGGGCAGGCAGCGGGCAGGCAGCGGGCAGGCAGGCAGCGGGCAGGCAGCGGCAGGCAGGCAGCGGCAGGCAGGCAGCGGCAGGCAGGCAGCGGCAGGCAGGCAGGCAGGCAGGCAGGCAGCGGCAGGCAGGCGGCGGCAGGCAGGCGGCGGCAGGCAGGCGGCGGCAGGCAGGCGGCGGCAGGCAGGCGGCGGCAGGCAGGCAGGCGGCAGGCAGGCGGCGGCAGGCAGGCAGGCAGGCGGCGGCGGGTGCCCGGCAGATCACAGGTGCGGGACCGCGGCGACTGATCGGCCGGGGGGCGGGGCTAACGTGAGGGGCGTGGCGCTCTCTCTGGCGATCTCGCCCTGCCCCAACGACACGTTCGTCTTCCACGCCCTGGTGCACGGGCGGGTGCCCGGCGCGCCGCCGGTCGAGGTGACGTACGCCGACGTGGACGTCACCAACACGGCGGCCGAGCGGGGCGCGTTCGACCTGGTGAAGGTGAGCTTCGCGGCGTTGCCCTGGCTGCTCGACGACTACCACCTGCTGCCCTGCGGTGGCGCGCTCGGTCGCGGCTGCGGCCCGCTCGTGCTCACCCGGGGCGACCGCGACGGCGGGCCGGACCGCACCGACCTGACCGGTGCCACGGTGGCGGTGCCGGGTGACCGGACGACCGCGTACCTGCTGTTCCGGCTCTGGTCGGCCGGGCGTCCGCCGGCCCGGATCGAGGTGGTCCCGTTCCACGAGATCATGCCGGGTGTCGCGGCCGGCCGTTACGACGCTGGGCTGGTCATCCACGAGGCCCGGTTCACCTACCACCGGCACGGCCTGAGCGCCCTGGTCGACCTCGGCGAGTGGTGGGAGGCCGACACCGGCCTGCCCATCCCCCTGGGCGCGATCCTGGCCCGGCGTGGCGCGGTGGACCCGGAGGCCGCGGCCGGATGGGTCCGCGAGTCGGTCCGGCAGGCCTGGGCGGACCCGGCGGCCAGCCGAGAGTACGTGCTGGCGCACGCCCAGGAGATGGAACTCGACGTGGTGGACCGGCACATCGGCCTCTACGTCAACGAGTTCACCGCCGACCTGGGTGAGGCCGGATTCGCCGCGGTGACGGCACTGCTTGACCGCGCCGCCACCGCCGGGCTGGTGCCTCAGACCTCCAGCTCGTTCGCAACGGCGTGGACCAGCTGAGCAATCTTCTGCGCGGCCTTCTTGTCCGGGTACCGACCCCGGCGCAGGTCCGGCTGGACCTTCGCCTCCAGCACCTTGATCATGTCTTCGACCAGGCCGTGCAGCTCCTCGGCCGGCCGCCGGCGCAACTCCGCCATCGACGGTGGCGCGTCCAGCAGCTTGACTCCCATGGCTTGTGCGCCCCGGCGGCTGTCCACCACACTGAAGTCGACCCGCTGGCCACCCTTGAGGTCCGTGACACCCGCCGGCAACGCCCCCTTGGGCAGGAACACGTCGCCGCCCTCGTCACTGGTGACGAAGCCGTATCCCTTGGCCGTGTCGTACCACTTCACTCGACCCGTAGGCACCTGAAAACCCCTGCTTCACTTGAGCCGCTACTGCTCCAAGGCTAGCTGGATCATGCCGTCCAGCGCCGCCGGGAATTCGGAGAGATCATCCAGCACCACGTCCGCCCCGGCCGCGCGCAGCTCGTCGGGGGAGCACGGGCCGGTCGCGACGCCGATGCCGGGCACCCCGGCGGTCACCGCCGCGACCATGTCGGCCACATGGTCACCGACGTAGTGGGTCGCGTCGTGCTCCCGCAGGGCGGTCGCCTTCTGCTCCGCGAACAGGTCACCGGCCAACTCGTCGACCGTGAGGCCCAGGTGATCCAGGTGCAGCTGGGCCAACCGGCCGATCTTGGAAGTGACGACCAGCACACGGCCGCCGCGAGCACGAATCGCGTCGATGGCCTCCCGCGCGCCGGGCAGCGGGACCGTCGGAGTGATCGCGTACGCCGGATACAGCTCGCGGTACACGCGAACCGCCGACTCGACCTGCTCTGGCGGAAACCAGTGGGCGATCTCGGTACGAAGCGGCGGGCCGAGACGGGACACCGCCAGCTCCGCGTCCACCGGCACACCGGTCCTCGCGGTCAGCGCCCGGTAGGTCGCGGCGATGCCGGGGCGGGAGTCAACCAGGGTCATGTCGAGATCAAATCCGACCGTCAGGGCGTACATGCCGAGAAACGTACCCGTCGACTCGCAGCCGGCCGGACGTCCGAGAGGCGCGACAGCCCAGTGCCGGGCTAGCGTGGAAAGACGATGACCACCTCACTCGCCGACCACCTGCGGTCACTGCCCGATGAGTCGCTGGCCGCGCTGCTCCAGCTGCGGCCCGACCTCGTCGTGCCCGTGCCGGCCGACGTCTCCGCCCTGGCCATCCGGGCCCAGTCCCGGGTCTCGGTGGCCCGCGCGCTGGACGGGCTGGACCAGTTCACCCTCCAGATCCTCGACGCGGCCCGCCTCACCCGAAGTCTGGACGACGGCACCACGGCCACCGACGCCGTACTCGCGATGGCGACCGCCGGGCCGCACCCACCGGCCCCGACGGCCATCCGAGCCGCCGTGGGTCGGCTCCGCGCGCTGTTCCTGCTGTACGGCCCGGAGCACGCGCTGCAAGTGGTGCCCGCCGTCGACGAAGTCGCCCCGTACCCCGCTGGGCTCGGCCGGCCAGCCGCGGAGCTGGACCCGCGCACGGCCGCGCTCTGCGCGGACCCGGCGAAGCTTCGGCGGACGCTGCTCGCCGCCCCACCCTCGGCCCGGGCGATCCTGGACCGGTTGGCGGCTGGCCCACCGGTGGGCAGCGTGCCCCCGGGCGCGTTGCAGGCACCGCCGCTAGGTGCGGAGGACCCGGTGCTCTCCGACCCGACCAACGGAGGCGCCCCGACCGGGTCCCCGGTGCGCTGGCTCGTCGACAACCGGCTGCTGGTCCCCGTGACGACCGGCTCGTCGACGACCAGCGGCACGGTGGAGTTGCCCCGCGAGGTCGGCCTGCTGCTGCGCCGCGACAGCGGGCCGCTCGGGCCACTGCGCACCAGCCCGCCACCGGTGGCTGCCGCACCCCGCGAGCCGAAGGCGGTCGACTCGGCGGGAGCCGGGCAGACGATGGAGGTGGTCCGCCACACCGAAGGGCTGCTGGAGCAACTCGCCGACGAGCCCGCGCCGGTGCTGCGCTCGGGCGGCATCGGCGTGCGGGACCTGCGTCGGTTGGCACGTACCGCCGGGCTGGACGAACCGACCGCCGCGCTGCTGCTCGAAGTGGCGTACGCGGCGGGGCTCGCGGGCGAGCTGGAGATGCCCGGCGCGACCACCAGCCGGTACGGGGCGGACCAGCAGGTGCTGCCGACCGGCGGGTACGAGGTGTGGCGAGCCGGCTCGCTGGCCCAGCGTTGGGAGCAGCTCGCCCGAGCCTGGCTGACCATGACCCGGCAGGTCGGGCTGGTCGGCCGCCGTGACGACCGGGACCGGCCGATCACCGCGCTTTCCGCCGAAGCCGAACGGGCCAGCGTGCCGGCCACCCGGCGGGCGGTGCTCAGCGTGCTCGCCGACCTGGAGCCGGCGACCGCCCCCACCCCGGAGGAAGTGCAGGACCTGCTGGACTGGCGGGCGCCGCGACGCAGCCGAGGCAGGGACGCAACCCACCGGGAGGTGCTGGCGGAGGCCGCACAGCTCGGCGTCACCGGGCTGGGAGCGCTCACGTCGTACGGGCGACTGTTGCTGGGTGAGCTGACGTCGGCCGACGAGCGGGGCGGCGACGACCCGCTGGGCGTGCACGCCGACGTCGAGAGCGGCGACCCGTCCAGCGCCGTCCGAGCGCTGGACGCGCTGCTGCCCGCCCCGGTCGACCACTTCCTGGTGCAGGCCGACCTGACGGTGGTGGTGCCTGGCCCACCCGAGCCGGCACTCGCCGTCGAGTTGGAGGCGATGACCGAACTCGAGTCGGCCGGCGGCGCCAGCGTGCACCGGGTCACCACGGCGAGCGTGCGGCGAGCACTGGATTCCGGCTACACGGCCGACGACCTGCACGACGTGTTCCGGCGACGGTCGCGTACCCCGGTGCCGCAGGGGCTCACCTACCTGGTCGACGACGTGGCCCGTAAGCACGGCGGGCTGCGGGTCGGGTTGGCCGGGGCGTACCTGCGCAGCGACGACGAGGCTCTGCTCAGCGAGGTGCTGGCCGACCGTCGGCTGGAGTCGTTGGCACTGCGCCGGCTCGCGCCGACGGTGCTGTGTACGCAGTACCAGGTCGGTCGGTTGCTGGGCGCGCTGCGCGACGCCGGGTTCGCCCCGGTGCAGGAGGACGGCAGCGGCAGCGCCGTGCTGGCCCGGCCACGGATCCGGCGGGCCCCGGCCCGGGTGTCGGTGACCACCCGGACGCTCGATCCGCTGGCCGCCCCGAAGCTGCCCATGCCCCGGCTGCTCGGGGTGGTGGAACACATCCGACGGGGTGACGCGGCGGCGCGGGCGGCCCGACGGGCACCGGCGGTGGTCCGCGGTGGGGCGCCGGGGTTGGGCGGTGGCCCGGTGCCGGCGCACACGCACAGCGAGGCCCTGGCGGTGCTCCAGCAGGCGGTGCGCGACAAGGCGCTGGTCTGGGTCGGTTACGTCGACGCACACGGGGCGACGGCGTCCCGACTGCTCAAGCCGGTCTCGATCGGCGCCGGCTACCTACGCGCCGAGGACGAGCGGACGGAGATGCTGCACACCTTCGCGCTGCACCGAATCACCGCGGCGGTGCTGGCGGACTGACCGGCGCTCACGGGAACGGCGGGCACTGCCGTGCGGGGTGCCGTCGGTCAGCGGCGGCTGCGGCGTACGGTGCCGACCACCGAGATGACCAGCAGCAGCGCGAACCCGGCGCCGGCGGACTCCCCGACCGAGTCGATGAAGCCCTGCCGCAGCACCAGCCAGCCGAAGAGGAACCACCCGACGAGGAGCGTCGCGGCGACCGCGTAGGCGATCACGGTCGCACGGGACACCTCGTCAGGTGATGTTTGCTCATGCTCTGCGATCACGTCACGGTCGACCGTCATACCCAGCCTCCCCGCCCGGTCCGGCCCTGGACTCCAAGGGTGACACTCGGGGGACCGGTCGGACAGGGGGTGATCCCCGCGGTTCGTTCCGTGTCGGTCAGGTGCCGGGGCGGCGGCCGATCAGCACCACCCGGGTGCCGACCTTCCCCAACTCCCACATGCGGACGGCGTCGGCGTGCAACAGGTTGACGCAGCCGTGCGAGCCGATCGACTTGTCGTGCAGGTAGGTGGTGGTCTCGTGGAAGCCCATGCCCTGGGTGAAGTGCTGCCAGTACGGCAGCCACACCTCGTACGGGTCGGACCACTCCTTCGGGTTGCGGAAGTTGACGGTGAACGTGCCGGCGGGGGTGCGGTAGCCGGACATTCCGGTGCGGGTCACCGTCGGAGGCATGATCACCTTGCCGCCGCGGACCGCCCAGACGGTCTGCCGGGTCAGGTCGACGCAGAACGTGGTGCCCGTGCCAGCCTTGCAACGGGCCGGGTCGGTGGTGGCGAGGCGCTGGGCCACGTCGTACGTGGTGGGTCCGGCGCGACCCTCGACGGGGCGAATGCCGTACCTCTTCTGGAACTTCTTGATCGCGGCGCAGTCGGCGGCGGACTGCCGGCCGTCCACGGTCACGGCGCCGAACCCGCCCAACCGGGCCAGGTAGGTCTCCACCTCGCGCTGGTGCTGGCCCTGCGGGCAGCCGGCGACGGTCGGCGTACCGGTGCTGGGCGTCGGCTTCGGCGTTGCGCTGCGGGTGGGTTTCGACGTCGGGGTCGGTGTCGGTCTGGTCGTGGCGGCGGCCGGCGTCGACCGGCCGCGCTGGTCCGGCCCGGGCGTGTCGCTCGCCCCCGTTGCCTGTTCCGCCGCCCCGGCTGGGGCAGCTCCCCCGCCACCACTCCCACCGGACTGCGGATCGAACGCGCACGCACCGGCGCCGACCAGCACAACCACCACCAGGGCAATCAGCCGGGAAGTGATCCGAACATGCCTCATGGAGCCTCCCCTGGCCGTCGTCCCTTTACTAGACGTTCGTGAGTGCCGTCACGGTTGCGGCCGGTGAGCATCTTTCTTCCGACATCCCACACCGTGCAACACTGGATGGTCGGCCGGCGGCGGGTATGCGACCCGTCCCGGCCGGTCGGCCAACCGAGGAGAGGACGCTGGCGTGAGCGGTGGACCACTGATCGTGCAGTCGGACAAGACCCTGCTGCTGGAGATCGACCACCCCGACGCGCAGGCGTGCCGGATGGCGATCGCACCGTTCGCCGAGTTGGAGCGCTCGCCGGAGCACGTGCACACCTATCGGCTGACCCCGCTGGGCCTGTGGAACGCGCGGGCGGCGGGGCACGACGCGGAGGGTGTGGTCGACTCGCTGATCAAGTACTCCCGTTACCCGGTGCCGCACGCGCTGCTGGTGGACGTCGCCGACACGATGGACCGGTACGGCCGGCTCCAACTCGCCAACGACCCGGCGTACGGGCTGGTGCTGCGCGCGCTGGACCGGCTGGTGCTGATCGAGGTGGCCAAGAGCAAGAAGCTCGCCGGAATGCTCGGCGACAAGATCGACGATGACACCATCCGGGTACACCCGTCCGAGCGCGGCCGACTCAAGCAGGCACTGCTCAAGCTGGGCTGGCCCGCGGAGGACCTGGCCGGTTACGTCGACGGTGAGGCGCACCCGATCGAGCTGGCCGAGGCCGGCAAGGACGGGCGCAAGCCGTGGACGCTGCGGTCGTACCAGCGGGAAGCTGTCGAGGCGTTCTGGGCCGGCGGCTCGGGTGTGGTGGTGCTGCCCTGCGGCGCCGGCAAGACCCTGGTCGGCGCGGCGGCGATGGCCGAGGCGAAGGCGACCACGCTGATCCTGGTCACCAACACCGTCGCCGGCCGGCAGTGGAAGCGGGAGTTGATCGCCCGCACGTCGCTGACCGAGGAGGAGATCGGGGAGTACTCCGGGGAGCGCAAGGAGATCCGCCCGGTCACCATCGCGACGTACCAGGTGCTCACCTCGCGGCGCGGCGGCGCGTTCACCCACCTGGACCTGTTCGGGGCCCGCGACTGGGGCCTGGTCGTCTACGACGAGGTGCACCTGCTGCCCGCGCCGATCTTCCGGTTCACTGCGGACCTCCAGGCCCGCCGCCGGTTGGGCCTGACGGCGACTCTGGTACGCGAGGACGGCCGCGAGGGTGACGTGTTCAGCCTGATCGGCCCGAAGCGGTACGACGCGCCGTGGAAGGACATCGAGTCGCAGGGCTGGATCGCACCGGCCGAGTGCACCGAGGTTCGGGTGACGCTGACCGACGCGGAGCGGATGTCGTACGCGACGGCGGAGGCCGAGGAGCGCTACCGGATGGCGGCGACCGCCCGCACGAAGCTGCCGGTGGTGAAGGCGCTGGTCGACCGGCACCCGGACGACCAGGTGCTGGTGATCGGCGCGTACATCGACCAGTTGCATCAGCTCGGCGAATACCTGGACGCGCCGATCATCCAGGGCTCGACCACGAACAAGGAACGGGAGCGCCTCTTCGACGCCTTCCGCACCGGCGAGATCCGCACGTTGGTGATCTCCAAGGTGGGCAACTTCTCCATCGACCTGCCCGAGGCGGCGGTGGCGATCCAGGTGTCGGGGACGTTCGGGTCGCGGCAGGAGGAGGCGCAGCGGTTGGGTCGGGTGCTCCGGCCGAAGGCGGACGGCCGGCAGGCGCACTTCTACACGGTCGTCTCCCGGGACACGATCGACACGGAGTACGCGGCGCACCGGCAGCGGTTCCTGGCCGAGCAGGGGTACGCATACACGATCGTCGACGCCGACGACGTCCTCGGCCCATCTCTGCCGTCCTTCGACTGACGCTTAGTCGTCCTTGATCGACGCTCACGGGGAGAAACGGCCTACCAGGACCGCGAGCCGCCGGTCGTGGTCGGCGCGGCGGAGCCGGCCGCTGCGCATCAGTGTGACCAGCCCGTGCAGGCCGGCCCAGAAGGTCTCGGTGACCGCCTCCAGGTCGTCGTCCGCGGCGACCGGGCGCACTGTCTCGGACAGTTCGGCGAAGCCCCGGGCCAGGTCGGTTGGCACCTCCTGGCTGGCGAACGGCAGATCCACGGCGAGGGTGAACATCGCGTCGTAGATCGCTGGCCGCTGCTGGGCGAACGCGACGTACGCGGCTGCCACGTCGGCGACCGCCTGCCGGGGGTCGGCGGCGGAGGCCCGGGCCGAGATCAGCGCGGTGGCCAGCTCGGCGAAGCCCTCGACGGCGACCGCCGCCATGATGGCGTCCTTGCCCTTGAAGTGGCTGTAGAGGACGGGCTGGCTGTATTCGATCTCGGCGGCGAGCCGTCGGGTGGTCACCGCGTCCCAGCCTTCGGCCAACGCCAGGTCTCGTGCCGCGGCGATGATCGCCTGCTCCCGTTCAGCCCGCTCACGCTCCCGGCGTGCCTGTGTCGACATGACAGTAACCCTAGCACCGCTAGCGTTCCTGTCGGTGCTCTGCTAGCGTCGCTCTCATATCTAGCAGCGCTAGGAATTGGAGCACAACCATGCTGGCACCTCTCGCCTACGGGCTCGCCGTCGTACTCAGCCTCTTCGTCGCCTTCATCGGCGCGCGGTTCCTGCTGGTGCCGCAGGCTGCGGCCGCCGGGTACGGCGTACCGGCCCGCCCGGACGGCGACCCCGCCTACCTGACGGTCAAAGGGCTGAAGGACCTCACCTTCGGGCTGCTCGGCCTCGCCCTGATCGCCTTCACCACCGCCGACGCGGTCGCGTGGTTCATGCTGATCGTCGCGCTCGTCCCGCTGGGCGACACCCTCATCGTGCTGCGCAATGGCGGAACGAAAGCTGTCGCCTTCGGCATCCACTTCGCCACCGCAGTCGTCGTCCTCCTGAACGCCGCCCTGCTCTTCGCCCTGTGACGACCGGAACCGCCCGCCGCGCCCGACCGAGCCCTTGATCCACTCCACTTCGGGGATGTGGCGGTGTCCGAGGCACCTGGATGCCGCCGCATCGCCGATACGGAGTTGATCAAGCGCGCGAGGCGCGCGGCGCGGGCTGGGTGCGGGCCTCGGCGTCAGGGCGTGGGGGGTGGGCAGCGGTCGGGGAGGGTCACCTCGCCGGGGTTGTGGTTGAAGGTGTTCAGCGTGAACCACTCGTCCAGCTCCGGATCGAAGAGGTTCTGCAGGCCGAACTGCAGCACCTGCCACCATCGGGTCGGGTCGCTCTGGTCGACGTAGATGTCGCCGAGCGCGAGCGGAAACCGGAAGAACTCTCCCGGCACGGTGGACCCTCCGACGACCCCGACCCGCCAGTGGTCGACGTGCCGGTCCTGCTCGCCTTGCAGGATCTCCGGCCCCACGTAGCGGGCGGTCTTCAGCTTGTCATTGAAGATCTGCCGGTTGAAGAACCCCGGGACCTTGCTGCACGCGCGGGGCGGGAACAGCGGAATGTTCGGCCACTTGTAGGTGAGCGTGTAGAGGGTGTTCTCGTAGATCAGGTTCGTGAACCAGATCGGGTGGTCCGGCCCGCCGGCGATCATCTGGCTGTTGCCGCCGCGGCCCTGCCAGGTGAACGGCACGTCGATGCCGAGGTCCCGCACGATGTACCGGCCGGTGCCCTGAAAGTCGGCGGGGAGCAGCGGTGGGCGCGGCTCCCTCGGCTCGGGGACCGTGGGGCCGCCGGCCTGGGCCGCGCGCGGCAGCGGCGCCGCCGCCGGACCCGGTGCGACCACACCGAGGGCGAACAGGCCACCGGCCACCGCCGAAACCACAGTCCGACGTGTACGCCTCGACAACATCTGCCCTCCGCCGGTGTGAAAGTGCCACATGACCTCGGCGAAGCGTAGGAGCAGGCAAAACGTGAGAAGTGGCGGAACGCGGTGGCTCCACCGGAAGGGTGAGGCGACCTACTGTCGGAGAACGCAGGCCTCGACCGACCAGGTGACGCGGTATGTGTAGTGCGTGATTTCGGGACGGGCGTCGTGGTGCATCACATGGCCTCCTTCTTGTCGATCGCCTTGAGGACCTGCCGGACCTGATACGCCTTGGCCTTGCCCTTGTCGTCCTGGATGTTGACGCGTGGGTCACCGGCCCACGGCATCCTGAACACGGCGTGCGAGGTGCTGGTTGGCACACACCGAGGGGGTAGAGCTCAGAGGACGCGCGTGACCCGCTCGGTGGCGACCACGGTGTCACGCTGCGCCGGGTCGAGGTTGGCGCTGATGACCACGGACGCGCCAGCGGAGAGCGGCGCGAGCAACCACTTCAGCGGCTGCTCGTGCTCGGCGGCGTCGACCAGCAGTCGGTCACCGGCGCGCAGGTCCAGCATCGTGGCGACCTCCTGGGCGAGCGCACCCCACTGGCCGTAGGTCGTGCCGTCCGCGCTGGCCGGGTCCGACGGGTGGATCGCGGCGTGGTCGGGCGTCGCCTCGGCGTAACGGAGCACCTCGGCGGACCAGTCGAGCCAGCCCAGCGGCACGTCCGCGAGCCGCCCGGGGCCGGTGCCGACGAGGTAGCGGTGCGTCGCGTCCGGCACGTCCTCCAGCCAGTCGTCCTGCCGCTCCGGCGTCACGAAGACCGCGTCGAACGGCCGATCGCCGCCCGGTTCCAACACGGGCAGGCCCGCGGTGGCGCGCGGCCGGAACGACACCGCCAGGCCCGAGGCCCACGCGCCCAACAACACAGCGGCGGTACGCCAGTGCGGGGGCAGCAACACCGCTACGCGGCTGCCCGGGCCGAGCCCGCAGCCGTCCCGCAGCAGGCTCGCGCTGCGCGCCGCCCAGGAGCCGGCCTGCTGTGCGGTCAGGTCGACACGCTCGCCGGTCGCCTCGTCGCGGTAACTGAGCAGCGGGCGCTCGACGTCGGCGGACCGGGCCACCAGGTCGGCTGTGACTGTTGGCTGCATCTCCACGCTCCCCGTGTGCGACGTCGATCCACCCTACTCAACGACTTTGGTCGCGCCCGTCGTCGGCCGATGGCCGTAGCGGGTGGCCGGCTGGCCCACGCACGGTACCGAGGTGACCCCCGAAGCGCCGTCGAGGAGAGAGCCCATGCCGTCCGTGCCTCACCCCGCGATGGTCGATCGAACCGTGACCGCCGACCGCCTTCCGCTGCGCCGCCGACTTCTGCCGGTGATCGCGTTACTGCTGCTCGCCCCTTGGGCGGCGGAGTGTTCGTGGGGTGGCTTCGCCATCGACGACTTCCTTCCTGTGTTGATCATCCTCGGCCCGATGTACGGCGGCGCGGCGATCCTGATCCGGGAGACCGCCCGGCACCTCGGGGCGAGTTGGCCGACGATCGTGCTGCTCGCCGCCGCGTTCGGCGTGCTCCAGGCCGGTCTGGTCGACCAGTCCCTGTTCAACCCCGGCTTCCTGGACGACACGCAGTACGCCGACACCCGTGCCGCCGCCGAGGCGACCCTGGTGCCGGGGCTCGAGTTCAGCCTCCGGCAGGCCTTCGACTACGTGGGCAACCACATCGTGCTGACCATCTGTGCCCCGATCGTGCTCATCGAGTCGTTCCTCGGGGCGGACCGCCGGCTTCGGCCGTGGCTGGGCCGGCCCGGGCTCGTCGTGGTCGGCGTGATCTACCTGCTCGGCAGTCTGCTGATCTTCTCGGACAGCAGCGGCCGGAAGGATTTCCTGGCCAGCCCGCGCCAGTTGGCCTTCGCCGCGGCGCTGGTCCTCGCACTCATCACGGTCGCGCTGCTGCCCCGCTGGCGCCACCCCCGCCCCCGACCCGCTCAGACGACGGGCACGGCGAGACGCAGGAGCCGGGTGCCGCACCCGCTCTGGGTGGTTGTGGTGGTGGTCCTCGCCCGACTCGGCACCGACCTGACGCCCGGCTGGCCAGGGATGGCCATCGCGCTGGCGCTCGCGGCCGCCGTCGGAGGGCTGATCGCGTACTGGTCGTCACGCAACGGTTGGGGGCAGCGGCACCTGCTCGCCGCCGGCACGGCAAGCCTGGTCAGCGCGGCCGCGTTCGCGTACCTGGTGCCGCCCTACTCGCCGGCGAGCCCGGCGGCGGCACTGGCCGGCGACATCGCGGTCACCATCATCACGGTCGCCCTGGTCGGCGGTGCCTGGTGGCGGCTGCGCCGCGCTTCGCCAAGTGTTCATGTCGGCGCAAGCTGACGCTCCCCCACAGGTGTCAGCCTCCGTGCGGGTACGACCTAACGGAGGAAGTCCTTGACACTCAGAAGAGCATTCACCGCGCTCACCGCAGCCGGTGTCGCCGCCGCCAGCCTGACCGGGGCCACCCCCGCGTCGGCCGGCGGGCACCACCACCCGGGTACGTCGCTCGCCTTCGACCGGGTCGCCACGTACCCGGTGTTCCAGAACCGTCCGGCCGGTGAGGACCCGGCGACCGCGACGGTCGCCGAGATCTCGGCGGTCAGCGAGGACGGCCGCACCCTGATCCACACCGACGCGCTGGCCCGGCGCATCGGCTTCCTGGACATCTCCCGTGCCGACCGGCCGCGCGGCCTCGGCACACTCTCCCTGGCACAGCTCGGGAACGCCGAGGACGAGCCCACCTCGGTGGCCGTGGTCGGCAAGTACGTGCTGGTGGTGGTGAACACCAGCAGCAGCTACACCGAGCCGTCCGGTCGACTCGACGTGATCGAGTTGGCCACCCGCAAGCGGGTGGCGAGCTTCGACCTCGCTGGTCAGCCCGACTCGATCGCGATCAGCAAGGACAAGCGGTACGCCGCGATCGCCATCGAGAACGAGCGCGACGAGGAGGCCACCCCGCCCGGCGGCGAGGAGGGCGACCTGCCCCAGGCCCCCGCCGGCTTCGTGCAGATCGTCGACCTGACCGGTAAGTCTCCGGCCGGTTGGCGGTTGCGGCCGGTCGCGCTGACCGGCGCCGACGGGAGCGCACTGCCCGCCCTGGTCCAGGCCGGTCTCGCCGCGCCGACCGACCCGGAGCCGGAGTACGTCTCGATCAACAGCCGCAACCAGTTGGCCGTGACCCTGCAGGAGAACAACGGCGTCGCCCTGATCGACCTGCCCACCGGCCGGATCACCAAGGTGTTCAGCGCCGGCACCGCCACGGTCAGCGGGATCGACACCGTGAAGGACGGTGTCATCGACCTGACCGGCAGCATCACCGACGTGCCGCGCGAGCCGGACGCGGTGGCCTGGGTCGACGACCGCTACCTGACCACGGCCAACGAGGGCGACTGGCACGGCGGCACCCGTGGCTGGTCGGTCTTCGACAGCCGCACCGGGCGCGTCGCCTGGGACGCCGGTAACAGCTTCGAGCGTCTCGCCGTGACGTACGGCTTCCACAACGAGGACCGGGCCGCCAAGAAGGGCACCGAACCGGAGGGTGTGGCCGTCGCCGAGTACGACGGCGTCCGGTACGCGTTCGTCGGCTCGGAGCGCAGCAACTTCGTCGCCGTCTACGACCTCAGCCGCCCGACGGCACCGGTGTTCACGCAGATCCTGCCGACCACGAACGGGCCGGAAGGGCTGCTGCCCATTCCGTCACGCGGGCTGCTCGCGGTCTCCAGCGAGGAGGACGACGCCTCGGTGAACGTCCGGGCCTCGGTGTCGCTCTTCCAGCTCGGCAAGGGCACGCCCGCGTTCCCGAGCATCGTCTCCGACACCGATCGGGCCGGTACGCCGATCGGTTGGGGTGCCCTCGGCGCGCTGAGCGCGGCACCGGGCAAGCGGACCCAGCTATACAGCGTCACCGACGCGGCGTACAGCCAGACCCGCATCCTGACCATCGACGCGAAGCGGACGCCCGCCGTGATCACCGGCGCGCTGCCGGTGAAGGACGCGACAGGTGTGCCGGTCGGGTACGACGCGGAGGGCATCTTCGCCCGCCCGCAGGGTGGCTTCTGGCTCGCTGTCGAGGGCGCCAAGGGTGCGGAGAACAAGCTGGTTCGGCTCGACGCCGCCGGGGTGACCCGGCAGACCGTCGCGCTGCCCGCCGAGGTCGCCGCCGGCCTGGGCAAGCAGGGCCTGGAGGGGGTCACCGCGACCACCGACCGCCAGGGTCGGGAGATCGTCTGGGTGGCCGTGCAGCGGGAGCTGAGCACCGATCCGGCGGGGATCGTCCGGCTCGGTCGGTACGACGTCACGGCGGGCACCTGGAGCTGGTTCGGTTACCAGTTGAGCGCCACCACCGTGCCCGGTGACTGGATGGGCCTCTCCGAGATCACCGTGGTCGGCGACCGGCTCGCGGTCATCGAGCGGGACAAGCTGAACGGTCCGGCTGCCACGGTCAAGCGGATCTACACGGTGCCGCTGCCGGGTGCCGCGGCGACCGGTCCGCTGACGGTGCTGCCGAAGACCCTCGCGGTCGACGTACTGCCCGCGCTGCGCGCCACCAACGGCTGGACCCAGGAGAAGTTGGAGGGTCTGACCGTGGCCGGCAACGGCGAGGTGTACGCGATCACCGACAACGACGCGGTCCAGGACGCCACCGGTGAGACGGTGCTCCTGCGGCTCGGCGCCAGTCGTAAGGTCTTCGGGCAGCGCTGATCCGGCGCCGCCGGTGCGGGCTGTCCGCCCGCACCGGCACGAAGCCCGATGGCCCGCCCCGGCCCGGCGTCCACAAGTGTGGACGCCGGGCCTCGCGGATCACTCCTTGATCATCACCACGTCGGTGGGGGGCTTGACCGTCACGTCGACGCCGTAGTCGAACAGTTCGAGAGTCGAGCCGCCCGTCCCGGTGTCGAGCCGGCCCTTCAGCGTCGACTGCCAGGTGAACGTGAGCGCCACCTTCGCGATCCGGCCGTCGCCGTCCAGCGTGACGTCGCCGGCCGTGCTGCTCGACCCGTCCTTGCCGGTCTCGGCATAGGTGAAGTGCAGCGAGCCGTCCGGGTTCTCGGTGACTGTCGCGTTCTGTCGCTTCAGTGCGGCGAAGAGGGCGGCCGGGTCGGGCTCGGCGGAACCCAGCACGTCATTCCCGTCACCGTAGAGGGAGAGCCGGTCGTACTTCCCCGGGTACTGCCCGTAGCGGCCGTACGTCTCGCCCGGGCCCTTGTCCGCCGGCAGCTTGCCCTGCGGTCGTTCCCCGCCCTCGTAGCGGGTGCCGTTGATCAGCAACTCGGTCATGACCGAATCGTCCTTGGGCGCGCGGACGTAGCCGGTAGCGGTCCTCGGGTCGAACGCGCCCTCGTAGGTCAGCCCGCCCGGGCCGGAGTTGGTGAGCCGCATCCGGTAACTGATGTTCTCGCTGGCGGCGGCAGCGGAGACCAGTCGCATCGCCGGCGGGACCGACTCCGGCCGGGCGGCCCCGGCGGTGACGGCGGGACGGTCCGGCGGGGAGTTCGTGGTCACGGTCAGCGCGGTGCCGACGCCCAGCGCCAACAGCGCGCACGTCGTACCGACCAGAGCGGTGCTCCGACGTCGGCGGCCCCGTCGACCGCGCTCGATCAGCGCGCCCACCGGCGGCGCGGAGTCCGTTTCGCCGTCGACGATGTCGTGCAGCCCTTGGACGAGACGGTCATCGATGTCGTTCATGACTATCACCTGCTTACCGAGTCGAAGGATTCCTCAAGGAGGTGGCGAAGCCGGCCCAGTGCCCGGGCGTTCTGGCTCTTGACGGTGCCGAGCGAGCAACCCAGCACCTGGGCGACCTCGCGCTCGCTCAGGTCCTCGTAGTGGCGGAGCACCACCACCGCTCGCTGCTTCGCCGGCAGCGACATCAGCGCCCGGCGCAGGACGATGGCGTCCGGGCCGATGACGTCCGCCGGGGTGGCCCGGTCGGGGACGTCGGCGAAGAGACTCTCGCGACGACGCCGCCGCCAACTGGACGTGTGGTTGTTGACCAGGGCCCGGCGTAGGTAGGCGTGCGGGTCGCCGAGCCGGGACAGCCGCCGCCACCGCTCATAGACCTTGACCAGGCTGTCCTGGAGCAACTCTTCGGCCCGCCACCGGTCGCCGCTGAGCAGCATGGCCAGCCGAATATGTCGCTGCCACGCCACCTCGACGAACGCGACGTAGGACCGGTCCGCCGCGGACAGTGGTTTCTTTTGGTCGGTCACGCCCCTAACACGTGGCGACCCCACAGAAGGTTGTCGAGGATCCTGGATGTCGTCGACAGCGGTCAGCGGACCGACAGTTCCGAAGCCGCCGTCGCGAGCCCGGCCGGCGGCACCGGGTCCAGGTCGACCACCCTGTCCCGGTGCTCGCCGGCCCTCCACTGCGGCGCGCAACTCCAGCGCCGCCACTCAGTGGGCTATCCGGCCCCGCCGGCCCGGAACGCCAGCCAGGCGTCGCTCATCCGGTCGGCCTGACCCGGGGTGAACATGTTCATGCAGGAGTCCTGCGTGTAGTCCATGAAGTTGTGGATCGGGTCGAGCCCGGGCGCGGTGCAGGTGTCCGCACCCACCGGGCAGTCGAACTGCGGTGCCGCCTCGCGCGGCGTGTCCGCGACGAAGTCGCCGGACGCGGAGCAGCCGTGCGCGAAGGTGTGCTCCAGCATCAGCCAGTGCCCGACCTCATGCGTCAGCGTGTCGCCCAGGGCGTACTTGCCGGCCGTGCCGCCCGGCATCGACTCGTCGAGCATCACCACGCCGTCGATATAGTCGCGCCCGTTGTTGTAGCCCTTCGGGAAGTACGCCCAGCCGAGCAGCCCGCCGCCGATGTTGGCCGCGTACACGTTCAGGGTCTCCGAGTCGCCGGTGTACAGCGCCTTCTTCATGTCCCGCTCGTTCTTGCCCGGCACGACCGTGTACCAGGCGCTGTTCACCGTCCACGTCGTGTCGACGAGCGAGAACCGGAACGGAGTGTTGGAGGCGTCTCCCGCCGTACGGCCCGCGTACGAGTCGTTGAGCACTGTCATCTGCGCGGCGATCAGGGTGTTCCACCTGGTCGTCTCGGCCGCGGTGAGCGGATGGTCGGAGATCATGTGGAAGACCGTCGGCACGGTGACGCTGCCGTTGGACAGGCGCGGCGCGTCCTTGATCACGCCGTAGGCGTTCGCCTCGTTCTTGGGGTACAGCTCCGGCTCCTGGGCGGTGGCGCCCTCGGCGGCCCGGGCGGCGCTGTGCGCGTCGGCACCCGGCTCACAGGCGGTGACGCCCGGGGAGGCGGTCGCGGGCGCGGCCGTGGCGAGTGCCCCGGAGGCGCCGCCGGACGCCAGGAACGTCGCGGCGGTGGCGGTGAGGACCGCCAGTCGGAAGGTCGTTCTTCTGCGCATCGGTGCACCTTTCGATGAGGGAGGCGGTGCGGGGTCGATGACGTCGCTGTTCGGGTATGAGAACATGCCGAAGTCATCGACGAAAGACCCTCTGAGCAGGGCAGATGGCGATGTAACGGAACCGGATCGGGCAGCGCTGTTTGGGCCGCGCGCTGGCCTTTCAGCCCGGCAGTTCCGGGCCGCCGTCGAGCAGGGGGGCGAGTAGATCGCCGTACTCCTCGACCCGGTCCAGGACCTCGGCGGCGGTGAACTGGCGGACGGCCGGCCTCCGGCCGCGGGCGCCGGCCTCGACCTCACCCCAGGACAACGGCGTCGACACCGACGGCACCGACTGGGCGCGCAGCGAGTACGGCGCCACAGTGGTCTTCGCCGCGTTGTTCTGGCTCCAGTCGATGAAGACCTTGCCCGGGCGCAGGTTCTTCGCCATCTTCGACACGATCAGCTTCGGATGCGCCTTCTCCAGCTCCTGCGCGATCCGCTTGGCGTAGTCGGACACGTCATCGGACGACTGGGTGCCGGCGATCGGGCAGCAGAGCTGCATGCCCTTCTTGCCCGATGTCTTCGGGTAGGACTCGATCCCGTCGAGGGCGAGGCGGTCGCGCATCAGCACCGCCACCGGGCAGCACTCGGCGAGCCCGGCCGGCGGCCCCGGGTCCAGGTCGACCACCAGCATGTCCGGGTGCTCACCGACCTTCCACTGCGGCGTGTGCAGCTCCAGCGCCGCCAGGTTGGCCAGCCACACCAGGGTGGGCAGGTCGTCGGCGACCACGTAGTCGATGGTCTCCCGGCCCTTGGTCGACCCGGGTGCGGGCAGATTCTCCACGCGCACCCAGTCCGGGGTCGCCGCCGGCGTGTTCTTCTCGAAGAACGACTTGTCGTCCACCCCGTTGGGGAAGCGGATCCGGGTGACCGGTCGGTCCCGCAGGTGCGGCAGCAGCACCGGGGAGATCCGCGTGTAGTAGTCGATCACTTCACCCTTGGTGAAGCCGGCCGCCGGATAGAGCACCTTGTCTAGGTTGGACAGCTCCAACGGGCGGCCCTCGACGTCCACCCGTAGCCGCTCAGCCGGCATCGTCGACCTCCTCCGGGGGTTTGTCCGGGCGCAACCGCAGCACTCGGGGGAAGCGCAGCCGGCCGTCGGGCGTGCGCTGGCCGTACTTCACCTCCACCACCATCCGGGGTTCTACCCAGATGGCCCCTCGGGCATCCTCGCGCGGCACACCCGGCGCGAACGGTGACGCGCCGGACCGCAGCGGCTCCAGCTCGGCGAGGAGTTGCCGCTCGATGGCCGCGCCGATCCCGCCGCCCACCCGACCCCGGTAGATCAGCCGGCCGTCCGGGCCGGGCACCCCGACCAGCAGCCCGCCGATCCGGCGCGCGCCCGGTCGCCAGCCGCCGATGACGAAGTCGCCGGTCACCTCCAGCTTGACCTTCACCCAGTCCGGAGAGCGCACCCCCGGGCGGTAGACGGCGGCCAGCCGCTTGGCCATCACACCTTCCAGACCGTGCTCGCCGGCCGCGTCGTAGGTGGCCGGGCCGTCGGCGAACATCGGCGGCACCGCCCACCGGGCACCGCCGAGCGCGAGCCCTTCCAGGGCCTCGCGGCGGCGCTCGTACGACCAGCCGGTCAGGTCGTCGCCGTTCAACCTCAACAAGTCGAAGATCATGTACGTGACCGGCATGACCGCGGCCAACCGGGCCGCCCTGTTCCGGTCCCGCACGTGCATCCGCTCGGCCAACGCGGTGAACGACGGCTGACCGCCCTCCCCCAGCAGCACCACCTCGCCGTCGAGCAGCGCGTCGTCGACCTGCTCGGGCAGCGTGGCCAACTCCGGGTACGCGGCGGTGATCTCCACGCCGGAGCGGGCGTACAGGTGCTGACCACCGCCGGAGATGTCGGCGAGCGCCCGAACCCCGTCCCACTTGAACTCGTATGCCCAGCCGTCACCCGCCGGGAGCGGCCCGGTCATCGCGAGCATCGGCTTGAGCGGCGCGCCAGGCACGACCCGACTGTAGTAGCAGGCCGAACACCTCGCGTCAGGTTCTTTCGGATGCGAGCATGGTCGATATCGGCGAAGGGAGCGCAGGATGCGTGCCATCTGGAAGGGAGCCGTGTCGTTCGGGCTCGTCTCGATCGGGGTGAAGCTCTACTCCGCGACCGAGGAGAAGGACATTCGGTTCCACCAGGTGCACCGTGAGGACGGCGGCCGGATCCGATACAAGCGCACCTGCTCGGTCTGCGGCGAGGAGGTCACCTACGACGACATCGCCAAGGGCTACGACATCGGCGGCGGCGAGATGGTGATCCTCACCGACGAGGATTTCGCCGACCTGCCGTTGACCAGCTCACGCGCGATCGACGTGCTGGAGTTCGTCCCGGCCGAGCAGGTCGACCCGATCCTCTACAACAAGGCGTACTTCCTGGAGCCGGAGGGCACGGCGACCAAACCGTACGTGCTGCTGCGCGACGCGCTGATCGACTCGGAGCGGGTGGCCATCGTCAAGGTGGCGCTGCGCCAGCGGGAGCAGCTCGCCACGCTTCGGGTCCGTGAGGGTGTGCTGCTGCTCAACACCATGCTCTGGCCGGACGAGATCCGTACCCCGGGTTTTGGTTTCCTCGACGAGGACCTCAAGGTGCGCCCGCCGGAGCTGGCGATGGCCAGTTCCCTGATCGACTCGATGACCGGCGAGTTCGAGCCGGACGTCTTCACCGACGACTACCGGGCGGCGTTGCAGGAGGTCATCGACGCCAAGGTGGAGGGTCGGGAGGTCGTCCAGCCGGAGGAGGCCGAGGAGGCGCCGGCCGCCGCGGTGGACCTGATGGCCGCGTTGAAGGCCTCGGTGGAGCGCGCCAAGGCGGCCCGGGGCGAGCAACCCACGCGCGGTGGTGGTGGCGGCGAGCCGACACCCATCTCGTCGGCCCGATCGGCGCAGAAGGCAGCCGAGAAGAAGGCGGCCAAGGCACCGGCGAAGAAGACCGCGGCGAAGAAGACGGCGGAGAAGAAGACCGCCGAGCCGGCGAAGAAGACGGCCGCGAAGAAGACCGCCGCGAAGAAGGCGGAGCCGGCGAAGAAGACGGCCGCGCGCAAGACGGCACCCCGCAAGAGCGCCTGACCGTACGGCAGCGAGGGCGGTGTCCGCCGGGCCGGGTACGCTCCGCCGGCCGCTGGTCACCGGAGGAGCCCTCATGCCGTACACCCCTGATCTGGACCGGTTGCTGACGCCCGGTGCCCGCTTCACCGACGAGCACGGTGCGTACCTGATCGAGGCCCACCCGGTGGGCGACATCGTGCTGCCGACCGGCCGGGTGGTCGGGTGTG
Organism: Micromonospora luteifusca; assembly: GCF_016907275.1. Taxonomy (NCBI): domain Bacteria; kingdom Bacillati; phylum Actinomycetota; class Actinomycetes; order Micromonosporales; family Micromonosporaceae; genus Micromonospora; species Micromonospora luteifusca. The sequence continues at coordinate 3,683,466 of NZ_JAFBBP010000001.1, read as the reverse complement.
ACCCGCTGGTCTGCCCGGAGGCCGAGGCGTTCACGGTGACCGTGCCGCCGGGGCGGCATCCCGCCCGCGCCTGGGTGGCAGTGGTGCTTCGCGAGGACGCCGAGGTGGACCGGCGGGTGGCCGCGCTGGAGCTGGTGGTCGCCGACGAGCCGACCACCCGCTGGGAGCTGGCCGTCGCCGGCGACCAGGACGTCGCCACACTCGGCGCGGACGACTACTTCGGGTACGGCGTGGACGCGGGCGCCGGCACCCTCGCCGACCCGACGGCGCTCGCCGCCCTGGAGGGCTGGGACGAAGACCAGGTCGAGGAGGTTTTCATCCCGGCCGAGTTGCCCTCGTCGCCGGTCCCGGGGCTGATCACCGCCGTCCTGGACGAGGCCAGCGGTGCCAACGTCGTCACCGTGGCCACCGGCTGGGGCGACGGCTGCTATGGCACCTGGATCGGGCGGGCCGCCGACGGCCGGGTGACGTCGTTCGTGACCGACTTCATGGTGGTCCCGGAATAACCGCCCGGGAACGCCTCGGAAATGCCTCGCTGGACGATCCGAGGTGTCCACGGCGGGCACGGTAGGCCGTGGTGCGAGTACCGTGTGCGTCGGCTTTCCCCCCGGCACCGGGTGCCGGCCACACCTTCGCATCAGGGAGTCGACGACGTGAGCGAGCGGACGCAGCAGAACCGGTCGGCAGGCCAGGACCAGAGCCCGGCGACCAAGTCGGGCCGCCGGCTGGCCGCCCAGCTGGCGGAGAAGAAGGCCGCCGATGCGAAGCGGCGCCGCAACGCGTGGATCAGTGGCTTCGCCGCCGTCGCTGTGGCCGCGGTGCTGATCGGCGTCTTCGTGGCGATCGGCGGGGGCGACGACAAGCCCAAGACCCAGGCCGACGCGACCCCGTCCGCCTCCGCTCCGGCCCCCGACGCGGCCGGCGCGCCCCCGGCCCCGCAGCTGCCGGCCGGCGCCGACCCGGCGCTGGGCAGCAAGCCGACGGTCGAAGCGGGCAAGGGTGAGCTGAAGAAGCTCACGGTCACCCCGCTGATCAAGGGGACGGGCCCGGCGGTGCAAAAGGGTCAGACCATCACCACCAACTACCTGGGCGTGTTCTACAAGGACGGCAAGGAGTTCGACTCCTCCTGGAGCTCCGGCCAGCCAGCCTCCTTCCCGATCGGCGTGGGCCAGGTCATCCCCGGCTGGGACCAGGGTCTGGTCGGCGTGACCGTGGGCAGCCGGGTGCTGCTCGACATCCCGGGCGAGTTGGCGTACGGCAACGACGAGGCCGCTGCCGGTGGGCGGCCGACCGGCCCGCTGCGCTTCGTGGTGGACGTTCTCGCCGCCCAGTGACCTGTCCGGATCGCCCCGGTTGTTGCCGAGGCGCGATGGAGTTGTTCACATGGGGCTTCCGGCCCGTCACCCAGCGGCAGTAGGTTCGGCGTCACCCCGGGCGGTTCGCCGCCCGGGGTGAGCATCCGGGACCGCAACGCGGAGGTGCATGTGACGGCGCTGGACGAGCCTGGGCAGACGGCCCGGTTGATGTGGGCACATTTCGAGCCGGTGCACGCGGTCACCTATCTGCACCCCCGGGCCCGCGCCGCGTACGAGGCGGTCGGGTTGCGCGGCTACTGGCGGGGTTACTTCGCCGGTCGGGCCGCGCCGCTGGGTGCCGTCGAGGCCGCCCCGGTGATCGCCGTCTTCTTCAACTTCGCGCCGCCGATGGTGGCCCGCGCGCTGCCGGCGGTGTGGCGCCTGGCCAGCCCGCAGGAGGCGCTGCGCGCCCGCCTTACCGGCGCGGTGCAGGCGCTCGCCGAGTTGACCTACGAGCTGCCGGAGACGCACCTCGCGGAGGCCGCAGACCTGTTGGTGCGGGCCGCCTCGGCGGTGCAGACGGCCGGCCGGGTGCTCGGCCGGGTCAACGCCGCACTTCCGGTAGGTGAATATCCCCTCGCTCAGCTCTGGCAGGCTGCCACGACGCTGCGTGAGCACCGGGGCGACGGGCACGTGGCGGCGCTGGTGGCGGCCGGGCTGGACCCGGTGGAGACGCTGGCCTGGCGGGCGGCGTCGGACGGCGCGCCACCGCAGTACCTGCTGGGCCGGGGCTGGTCCGAGGAGCAGTGGCACGCCGCCCACGAGCGGCTGGTGCAGCGGGGCTGGCTGACCGGGGACGGCACGACCACCGAGCACGGCCGGGCCGAGTTCCAGGCCGTCGAGGACGCCACCGACCGGGCTTCCGCGCACCCGTGGCAGGCACTCGGCCGGGACGGCACCGACCGACTACGCGAGCTGCTGGAGCCGATTGCCCGCTCCTGCCACGCGGCGCTCCCGCCGGAGAGCCCGGTCGGGCTGCCCGCGCTGCCCGGCTGACCGGGCACCCACCGATCGGGCAGGATGGGCCCGTGGCAGATGCGGTGGTCTTCGACCTGGACGGCGTGATCGTGGATTCCGAGCCGGTGTGGGAGGAGGTCCGTCGGGCGTACGTGGCGGCGCACGGCGGGATGTGGCAGCCGGACACGCAACGCCGCCTGATGGGGATGAGCACCGGCGAGTGGGCCCACTACCTCAGCGGCGAGCTGGGCGTTGACCGCACCGCGCCGCAGGTCGCCGACGAGGTGGTCGAGGAGATGACCCGGCGTTACCGGGACCACGTACCGCTGATCGCCGGCGCCGACGAGGTCGTGCGCCGGCTGGCCGCGCGGTGGCCGCTGGGGTTGGCCAGTTCGTCGCCGACCCGGCTGATCGAGGCGGCGCTGGCCGCGACCGGCCTGACCAACGCGTTCGATGCCACCCTCTCCACCGAGCAGACCGAGCGGGGCAAGCCCGCGCCGGACGTGTACCTGAACGTCGCGCAGCGCCTCGGCGTCGAGCCGGCCCGCTGCGTGGCCGTGGAGGACTCCTCCAACGGGGTGCGGTCGGCCGCCGCCGCGGGGATGCGTGTGGTGGCGGTGCCGCATGGTTCATATCCCCTCGACCCGGACGCCGCCCGGCTGGCCGTGGTGACGCTGGGCGCGATCGGCGAGCTGACCCCCGAGCTGCTGGACGACCTGGGTTGACGCGGGCCGAGCGGGGTAGAGACCACGGATGAAAGCCATCGTGTACGAACGCACCGGCGACCCTTCGGTGCTGCAACTGGTCGACCGGCCGGTGCCGGAGCCGGGTGCGGGCGAGGTCCTGGTGCGGATGGCGGTCGCGGGGGTGAACCCGACCGACTGGAAGTCCCGCCGCAACTCCCCGCCGGACGGGTGGCAGATTCCCGGGCAGGACGGCGCGGGGGTGGTGGAGGCCGCCGGTGCGGGGGTCGATCCGGACCTGATCGGTGAGCGGGTGTGGGTCTGGGAGGCCGCCTGGCAGCGACCGTGGGGCACCACAGCGGAATACACCCTGGTGCCGGTCCGGCAGGCGGTACGCCTCGGTGGCGCGTCGTTCGAGGTGGGCGCTGCCCTGGGCATCCCGTTCCTCACCGCGCACCGGTGCCTGACCGCTGGTGAGTTCATGCCGGACACGCTGCGGGCCGGCGCGTTGGCGGATCACACGGTGCTGGTGCAGGGCGGTGCCGGTGCGGTCGGTAACGCCGCGATCCAGCTCGCCCGTTGGGCCGATGCCACGGTGATCGCCACGGTGAGCAGCGCGGAGAAGGCACAGCTCGCGGCGTCGGCCGGCGCCTCCTTTGTGATCAATTATCGGGAGCAGGACGTGGTCGAGGAGGTCCGCAAGATCGCCCCCGACGGGGTCCACACGATCGTCGAGGTCTCCCCCGCCCGCAACGCCTCCACCGACGTACAGGTGCTGCGGCACGGCGGCGCGGTCTGCATGTACGCCGACGACGGCGGGGGCGAGGTGAGCATCCCGATCCGGGCGATGATGGCGCCGAACGCCCGCTGGCAGTTCGTGCTGGTCTACACGGAGCCGAAGTCGGCCAAGGCGCAGGGCGTGAAGGACGTGGCGGCGGCGGCCAGTCAGGGCGGCATCCGGGTCGGTGCGGACGCCGGCCTGCCGCTGCACCATTACCCCCTGGCAGAGGCCGCTGCGGCACACCAGGCGGTGGAGGACTCGGCGGTGGGCAAGGTGCTCGTCACCACCAGCGACGCCTGATCGGGTCGCTGACCACCCGATTTCCCTGTCATCAGGACAAAGGCGAACAAGTTTCGCAACAATGATGGTGCGGGTCACCCCGCGTAGAACGGGCGGCCCCGGCGCGGTGCGAACGCCGGGGCCGCCCCCCTGGGGAGGGTCTTCAGCAGCACTCCCGCCTCAACAGGCGACAGCGCCTGGGAAAACGTTACGGGGCTGTCAGCTCCCGGACAGTCAGCTCGCCCTCGGCGTACCGCGAACGGACGACCTTCTTGTCGAACTTGCCCACGCTGGTCTTCGGCACCGTGTCGATGAACGCCCAGCGCTCGGGCAACTGCCAGCGGGCCACCGAGCCGGCCAGAAAGTCCCGGAGCTCCTCCGCGGTCACCGAGGCGCCCTCCCGCACGACCACGGTGGCCAACGGCCGTTCGTCCCACCGCTCGTCCGGCACACCCACCACGCAGGCCTCCAGCACCGCCGGGTGGGCCATCAACGCGTTCTCCAACTCGACCGAGGAAATCCACTCACCCCCGGACTTGATCACGTCCTTGGCGCGGTCGGTCAGCATGATGTAGCCATCCGGCGAGAGGGTGCCCACGTCGCCGGTACGCAGCCAGCCGTCGCGGAACTTCTCCTCGTCCGGGGCGTCGTCACCGACGTACCGGGCGGTCACCCACGGCCCACGGACCTCCAGCTCACCCACGGACCTGCCGTCGGCGGGCAACGGCTCACCCGACGGGCCGACGATCCGCGCCTGTACGCCCGCCGGCACCCGCCCCTGGGTGTAGCGGTACCGCCACGCCTGCTCGCCTGTCGCACCGGCTGGCGGACGCGAGACCGACCCCAGCGGGGACATCTCGGTCATCCCCCAGGCGTGGATCACGTCGATGCCGTGCCGCTCGTCGAAGGCGTGCATCAGCGCCGGCGGACAGGCCGACCCGCCCACGATCACCTCGGTGAGCGAGGAGGTGTCCACGTCGTGGGTGTCCAGGTAGGCCAACAGATCGGTCCAGATGGTCGGCACCGCCCCGGCCAGCGTGGGCCGCTCGGCGGCGATCATCTCGGCGATCGGCGCGGCCTGGAGGAACCGGTCCGGCATGATCAGCGACGCGCCGGAGAGGAAGGCCGCATACGGCAGGCCCCACGACATGGCGTGGAACATCGGCACGATGGCCAACTCCCGGTCGGTCGGCCCGAGACCGAAACCCTCCGGCATGCAGACCTGCAACGAGTGCAGGTAGATGGACCGGTGCGAGTAGGCCACACCCTTCGGGTTGCCGGTGGTGCCCGAGGTGTAGCAGAGCGCCGCGGCGTCACGCTCGTCCACCTCGGGCCAGTCGTACACCTCGGGCCGGTCGGCGAGCAGCGCGTCCCAGTGGTGCACGGTGATCCGGTCGCCGGCCGCCGCCACCAGCGGGGCCGGGTCGCCGCCGCCGACCACCACCACGTGCCGCAGGGTGGTCAGCTCACCGATCACCCGGGCCAGTAGCGGGATGAGCGTGCTGTCGACCAGCACCACCCGGTCCTCGGCATGGTTGGCGATGTAGACGACCTGGTCGGGAAAGAGTCGGATGTTGAGCGTGTGCAGCACCGCACCCATGCTCGGCACCGCGAAGTAGGCCACCAGGTGCTCGTTGTTGTTCCACATGAAGGTGGCGACCCGCTCGTCGCCGGTCACCCCACACTCGTCGCGCAGCCCGTGTGCCAGCCGGGCGGCGGCGCGGCCCACCTCGGCGTACGTCATCCGGCGGGGCTCGGCGCCGGTCCAGGTGACCACCTCGGCTGTGCCGTGCACGCCTGCGCCGTGATCGAGGATCCGGGAGACCTGCAGAGGGGCGTCCATCATCGTGCTACGCATGGGTAACAAGCTAGTGTCGGCGGTCACACGTTGGGAACCCCCGTAAATTGTCGCAGGTGAGCATCTCCTGGGCCGACTCGTACGTGGGGCAGTTGCGCGCGCTCGCCGGGGATCGGACGCTGATGTTCGTCGGCGCCCGCGCCGTGGTCAGCGACAACGCGGGACGCATCCTGCTGATCCAACGCTCGGACAACGGCCAGTGGGCCATGCCGGCCGGGGCGATGGAGTTGGGCGAGTCGATCGCCGACTGCGCGGTACGCGAGGTCCGCGAGGAGACCGGGCTGCGCGCGCTGCGGGTCTGCGCGTTCGCCCTCTACACCGGCCCGGACCGGACCAGCACCAACATGTACGGGCACACGTACCAGGTCTTCACGACGGCGTTCAAGGTCGAGGAGTGGGACGGGCAACTGGCCCGGGCCACCGACGAGACCACCGATGCCGGCTTCTTCCCCCGCGACCGATTCCCCGCCCCACTCTCCGCCTCGGTCGCCGAAACGCTGGCCGACCTGGACGTCTTCGAGCAGACCAACCGGCTCATCCTCAAGTAGGTAGGCCCCCGGGGTCACCGACCCCGGGGGCCGTGCCTCACTGCGGGTAGCGGAGCCCGGCGAAGAACCCTTCCTGGATCCAGTTCGGGTACGCGACCGGCAGCTTGGTGACCTCGTCCAGTTCGGCGAGATCCTGCGCGGTCAGCGTGAGGTCCGAGGCGGCGATGTTGTCCACCAGTTGCTCCTGCTTGCGGGCCCCGACGATCACGCTGGTCACGGCCGGCCGGGACAGCAGCCAGGCGACCGCCACCCGGGCCGGGCTGACCTCGTGCCGCTCAGCGACGCCCTTGAGCACGTCGACCACGCCGAAGGCGGTGTCGGGGTCGAACGGCGTGAAGCTGGCGTAGCCAGGCTGGGCGCTGCGGGCGCCACTGTCGGCGACGGCGCCGTCCCGGCTGACCTTGCCGGAGAGGAAACCACCGGCGAGCGGGCTCCACACGGTCAGCCCGATGCCCGCGTCGAGCGCCATCGGCACCACGTCGCGCTCGACGTCCCGGCCCAGCAGGGAGTAGTACTCCTGCACCGAGACGAAGCCGGCCAGCTTCTCCCGGGCGGAGATGCCCAGCGCCTTGGACAGTTGCCAGGCGGCGAAGTTGGCGGCGCCGATGTAGCGGACCTTGCCCTGCCGGACCGCGTCGTCGAGCGCGCGCAGCATCTCCTCCATGGGAGTGACCTGGTCGAAGTTGTGGATCTGGTACAGGTCGATGTGATCGGTGCCCAGCCGGCGCAGGCTGTCCTCCAGGTTCTGCATGATGTGCAGCCGGGAGGTGCCGACGTCGTTCGGGCCGGGACCGGTCCGCGAGTGCACCTTGGTGGCCAGCACCACGTCGCGACGCCGCTTGCCGAGCGCCTTGCCGAGCAGTTCCTCGCTCTCGCCGTCGCTGTAGCCGTCGGCGGTGTCGACGAAGTTGACCCCGGCGTCCAGCGCGGTGTCGACCAGCCGCTGCACGTCGGGCAGCGCCAGCCCGCCAAGGGTGCCCCAGAGCGGGTGCCCGCTTCCGCCGAAGGTCATCGCGCCGAGTGAGATCTCCGAGACATACACCCCGGTGGTGCCAAGCAGCCGATACTTCACGCTTGTCGCTCCTCATGGTGGGTCGGAGGGCCGAGAACCGGGCACTCCATCGGTCACTATGTCGGACAGCATGTCCGGCAACGAGCGTACGTCGCCTACCACGTCCCCAGCCACCTAGGATCTCGGCTATGCCCTCGATCACCCGCCGCCGCCCGAGCAACCCCGACGGGCGAGCAGCCGTCGAAGCACGGGTCCTGGCGGCCACCGAGCGGCTGCTCCAGGAGGGGGTCCGCTTCACCGACCTCGGTGTCCAGCGGATCGCCGCCGAGGCCGGGGTGGCACGGTCGACCTTCTACACCCACTTCCGGGACAAGAGCGAGCTGCTCATGCGCCTCGCCGGCACCATGCGGGAGAGCTCCTTCGACCGGACCGGCGATTGGGACCCTGCCGGGCCCGGCGACCCGCTCGCGGCGCTCACCGAGGTCTTCTCCGACGTGATCCGGATCTACCGGACGTACGCCCCGGTGCTGGCGGCGATCAGCGAGGTGGCGGCGTACGACGAGGTGGTCCGGGAGTACTGGGCGGCCGGGCTGGAGCAGTTCGTGGCGCGCACCGTGGAGAAGATGCTCGTCGAGCAGCAGGCCGGGCGTACCCCTGCGAGCCTCGACGCGGAAACCGCGAGTCGGCTGATCGTGTACGGCGGTGACCGCTTCCTCGCCGACCACGTCAGCACGACCTCGCCCGACCCCGACGCCGACGCGACAGCGGCCCGGGAGCTGGCCTCGACCTGGTGGTACGGCGCCTACCGTCGCCCCGCCTGACCCGCTGCGGCAAGCCGAACTCCAGATCGGCGACGTCGGGGTGTCCCCGACACTCGGACACCCCGACATCGCCGTTCTCCACTCGTCCAGGCACAGGTCGTCGTCTCGGGCGCGGTCAGATCATCGTCTGGGACTTGGCCTCCATGTCGGCGGCGGCCTCCTCCTTGGATTCGCGGGTCAGCGGCTTGCCGCCCGCGGCCGGGGCCTTGCCGCCCAGCGGGTCGGCGCCGCCGGTGGCACCCTGCGGGCCCGCACCCCGCAGGGTGTTGTTGGGCAGTGCCAGCGTGACGAGCACCGCCACGATGGCGACCAGGCCGGCGGTCAGGAAGACCAGGTGCAGTGACTGGACGAACGATTCCTGGATGGCGGCCCGGACCGCACCGGGCAGCCCCATGATCGTCGCCGGGTCGTTGATCGAAATGTTCGTGCCGCCGCTGGCCGCGACCGCGGCCTGCTGCTCCGGCGGAAGCTGGGCGATCGCGCCGGGAAGCCGATCGGCCAGCTGCGAGTTGAGCCGAGACGAGAGCACCGTGCCGAGGATCGCGACCCCGAACGAACCACCCAGCGACCGGAAGAAGGTCGCCGAGGAGGTGCCGGCGCCCAGGTCCCGGACGGAGACCGCGTTCTGCACGGCGAGGACCAGCGACTGCATGCACAGGCCCAGGCCGATGCCGATGATCGCCATGAAGCCGAACGCCAGCCAGAGCGAGGTGCGCACGTGCAGTTGGGTGAAGAGCAGCATGCCCACCACCAGGGTCACCGCCCCGGCCACCGGGAACCACTTGTACCGGCCGATCCGGCTCATCGCCCGACCGGTGAGGATCGAGGTGATGATGATGCCGGCCATCATCGGCAGCATCAGCAGACCGCTTCGGGTCGGCGAGGCGCCCTTGACGATCTGCAGGTACAGCGGGATGAAGATGATCGACCCGAACATCACCAGACCGAGCACGAAGCCGGCCGAGTTGGCGAGCGCGAACGTGGCACTGCGGAACAGCCGCAACGGCAGGATGGGCTCGGCGACCCGGGCCTCCTGGAGCACGAACAGCACGGCGAGCACCGCACCCGCGACGATGAGGCCGATGATCACCCCGGAGCCCCAGGGGTACTCGTTGCCACCCCAGCTCAGCGCAAGCAGCAGGCAACTCACCCCGGCGACCAGCAGGCCGGCACCGAGCCAGTCGATCGCGTGGTCCCGGCGTTCGAACGGGATCAGCCGCATCACGTGGTAGCAGACCACGATGGCCAGGATCGCCAGCGGCACGTTGATGTAGAAGATCCACCGCCAGTCGGTCTCCGCGAAGTAACCACCGACCAGCGGCCCGGCGACCGACGAGATCCCGAAGACAGCGCCGAACAGGCCCTGGTAGCGACCACGTTCCCGGGGTGACACCACGTCCGAGATGATGGTGAACGCGAGCGTCAGCAGACCACCGGCGCCGATGCCCTGGATGCCCCGGGTGATGATCAGCTGGGTCATGTTCTGCGACAACCCGGCCAGCAACGACCCGACCAGGAACGTGCCGATCGAGAAGAGGAAGACCGGTCGGCGCCCGTACAGGTCGGCCATCTTGCCGTACAGCGGCGTCGAAGCGGTCGAAGCGAGCAGGTACGCGGTAACCACCCACGAGTAGTGGTTGATCCCGCCCAGCTCACCAACGATGGTCGGCAGGGCCGTACCGACGATGGTCTGGTCGAGTGCGGCCAACAGCATGCCGGTCATCAGACCGAGCATGAGCAGCCGGATCTGCTGACGATTCAGCACCGGCGCGGCGGAGGCTTCGGTGGTCATGTGCCCTTCTATCCCGCGAGCCGCAGAACATGCGCCGGACCGAACAAAATCACCCTGTTGATCATGAGGTCAGCGGCGAGTCGTGCCGCCAACCCCATGATCAAGCGGGGTACGGCGGGTCAGCCCTTGAAGGTTTCGGTGATCCTCTGGCAGAACGCGGGGAGGTCGCCGGGGTTGCGGCTACTGGTCAGATTTCCGTCGGTGACGCACTCCTCGTCGACCCACGTTGCGCCGGCGTTGGTCAGGTCGGTCCGCAGGCTGGGCCAGGAGGTGATCCGCCGACCGCGCACCACGTCCGCCTCGATCAGCGTCCACGGGCCGTGACAGATCACCCCGACAGGCTTCCCCGCGTCGAAGAACGCCCGCACGAACCGCACCGCGTCCGGGTCACCGCGCAGAAAGTCCGGGTTCGCCACGCCGCCAGGCAGCACCAACGCGTCGTAGTCGCTCGCGTCCGCCTTCTCGACGGTCACCTGGACGTCGTACGTCTTCGACTGGTCCAGATGGTTGAAGGACTGGATGGAACCAGGCTTGAGCGAAACCAGCTCGGCCGTCGCGCCGGCGTTCTCGACCGCCTCGCGCGGCTGGACGTACTCGACCTCCTCGACGCCGTCGGCGGCCAGGAAGGCGATCCGCTTGCCCTGCAATGTCGTTGCCATGTCGGTACATCTCCTCTCCAGGGGGTACCTCATTTCCCTTCCCGACCCCGAACGCCCAAAACAAACCGCCCGGGCCAGGACGGGCACCTTGTCGACAACGCCCAGGTCAGGCTGCGGGCGGCGGTGGCCGCCCAGGTTTGGCCCGGAGGGCGCTGGGGACCCGGGGAGGCATGGCAGGAGCAGCAGCGGAACAGCGCCGGCTCGCCACCGTCGTGGAGAGCTGGCTCGGACGCCCGGTCCTGATCGTCGGTGACGCCATGTTGGACGAGTGGCGGTTCGCCGACTCGGACCGGCTCTGCCGGGAGGCGCCCGCCCCGGTCCTCACCCTGCGCCGACGGATCTCCGCCGCCGGTGGAGCCGCGAACACCGCGGTCAACGTCGCCACCCTCGGCGGCCGGGCGGTGTTGGTGGCACCGGTCGGCGCCGACGTGGCCGGCGACGAACTGCACGACTGTCTGGACCGCGCTGGCGTCTGGGACCGCACGGTCAACCAGCCCGGACGGCCCACCCCGGTGAAGCGGCGGATGCTGGCCGGCAACCAGATCCTGCTGCGCGAGGACTCCGGCGACCCGGACGACGCACTCGACCCCGAGGGCGTGACCCGGCTGCTCACCGCCCTGAACTGCGCCACCGAGGAGCTTCGCGCCGCCGCCGGCGGGGAACCGCCGACCCTGGTGGTCTGCGACTACGGGCTGGGCGCGCTGCCCGCGCCGGTCCGCGCGTGGCTGGTCGAGCAACGCGAGCGGTACGCCACCGTCGCGCTGGACGCCCACGACCTGGCCGACTGGCGGGGCCTCGCGCCGACCGTGGTCACCCCCAGCTTCGCCGAGGCGACCCGGCTGCTGGCCCGGGCCGGCGGGGCGACCCGACCGACTGCCGGGACCGAACTGCACCTGGAACACCCGCTCGGCGACCCGTCCGACGGCCCGTCCGAACTGACCGTGGGCGCGGCCCCGGGCGGCGTACGCGCCGACGACGTCGCCGACCGGCCGGCCCTGGAGCCGTCGCGAACCGATCGTCCGGGGCCGGTCGGTGAGCCCACCCCGAGCGAGGGCCGAGTGGCCCTCACCGGCGACGGGCTCAGCGTCACCGGCACCGGCGTCACCGTGAACACCCAGGCCGGGGATGGCGTCGACCGGGCCGTCCTGGCCGAGTCGCGCCTCGCCGAGCTGCGCGCGCACACCGGCGCCGACGTGGTCGCGGTGACCCTGGACACCGAGGGCGCGGTGGTCGGTGGCGCGGACGGGGAGCCGCGACGCAGCCACAGCACCCCGGTCCCGGCGAGCCACGCCGTGGGCGCGGGTGACGCGTACCTGGCTGCGATGACGTTGGCCCTGGCCGCCGACGCGCCGTTGCCCACCGCCGCCCAGCTCGCCCAGTTGGCGGCCACTATCACCGTCTCCGACACCGGCACCTGCGTGTGCCGGCGAGAGGACCTGCTCACCGCGCTCAACCAGCCGACCGAGACCATCAGCCACCCCGCCGTGGTCGGCGGCGACGAGCTGGACGCGATCGTCACCGAATACCGCGAGGCGGGACGGTCGGTGGTGTTCACCAACGGCTGCTTCGACGTGCTGCACCGGGGGCACGTGCGTTACCTGGAGCAGGCCCGCGCGCTGGGCGACCTGCTCATCGTGGCGGTCAACTCGGACGACAGCGTACGTCGGCTGAAGGGCCCGGACCGGCCGGTCAACCCGGTCGAGGACCGAGCCGCCCTGCTCGCCGCGCTCGCCTGTGTGGATCACGTGGTGGTCTTCGAGGAGGACTCACCCGCCGCGCTGATCGAGGCGGTCCGGCCGGACATCTACGTCAAGGGCGGGGACTACCCGCCGGAGCTGGTGCCGGAGGCGCCGCTGGTGCGCCGGTTGGGCGGCCAGGTGCACACCCTGGGGTACGTGCCGGACCGGTCCACCTCGGCGATCATCGAGCGGATCCGGTCACACAGCCAGGACCGGGAGCCCGACCCGTCGGCGTACACCAATGATCGGAAGCCCGACCCGTCACTCAGCTCCCGCACCCAGGCGTCGTGAACCGCCCCCTCGACCTCGGCGCCCCGGAGGAGTTCCGCACCGACCGGCTGGTCGATGTGTTGATTCCGACCCGGAACCGGCCCGCCGAGTTGGCGGTCACCCTGGGCGGACTCGCCGCGCAGGACGGGGTGCCCGGGTTCGGGGTGGTGGTCAGCGACCAGTCCGACGGGGATCCGGCGTACGCGCATCCCGCCGCGGCCACCATGGTCCGGGCACTCCGTCACCGGGGTCACCCGGTGCTACTGACCCGCCGGCTGCCCCGCCGGGGGTTGGCCGAACACCGGGCGTACCTGCTCGCCGCCTCGACCGCCCGGTACGTCCTCAGCCTCGACGACGATGTCTGGCTGGAACCGGGGACGCTGCACCGGCTGGTCACGGCGATCGGTGAGCTGGGCTGCGGCTTCGTCGGCAACGGCGTACACGGGCTCTCCTACGCCGACGACGTGCGGCCGGACTCGCACGGGCACTACGAGGAGTGGACCGGGCCGCCCACACCGGAGCGAATCCGACCCGGCACCCCGCAGTGGAACCGCGCCCGGATCCACTCGGCGGCCAACCTGCTGCACGTCACCGAACGTCTGGCGCTGCCGCCGGGCGCGTGGCGGGCGTACAAGGTCTCCTGGATCGGTGGGTGCGTGCTCTACGACCGGGCCAAGCTCGTCGACGCGGGCGGGTTCGACTTCTGGCGTCGGGTGCAGGAGAAGCACCAGGGCGAGGACGTGGCCGCGCAGCTTGCGGTGCTGGCCCGCGACGGCGGGGCGGGCATCCTGCCCAGCGGCGCGTACCACCTGGAGTCCCCCACCACCGTCACGGACCGGGACGTGGAGGCGTGGGAGGTCGTCCTCGCCGACGAGGACACTCCCCAGCCGGCCTGACCGCCGTTACCGCGATGGCAGCAACTCCCGGGCGGCTTCCAGCACCTCGATCGCCGGAACGTCCGCCACGAAGGAATCCTGGTGCGGGCACTCGCCGTCGCCGGATCGGTGCGGGTAGATGCCCGGGGTGCAGTCCTTTCCACAGACCGGGCAGTGCACCATCCAGGAGCAGATCGGCCGGTGCCGGCCCCGCAACGGGTTGGCCGTGTTGATCAGATTGCCGACCCAGAAGATCCCCACGGTCGACGCGCCGACCGCGGCGGCCAGATGCAGCGGGCCGGTGTCGTTGGAGACGACCAACGCGCAGTCGGCGTAGCAACCCGCCAACCCGCCGAGGCTGAGCGTGCCCACCTGTGGTCGGACCGGCACCCCGGCCGCGGCGACCACCCCGTCCACCACCTCCTGCTCGGAGGATGTGCCGGTGACCAGCACCTCGTAGCCGTCACCATGCAGCTCACGGGCCACCTCGGCGAAGCGTTCGGCGGGCCAGCGGCGGCGGGTGTCGGAGGCGCCGGGATGGAGCGCCACCCGGGGTCGGCCCGCCGGGCCGAGCACCTGGGCCGCCTCGGCCCGGTCGGCATCGGTCACGGCCAGCGTCGGCACGATGGTGGTCGCCCCCGCTCCCACCAGGGCCACCACCTCCAGGTAGCGGATCACCTCGTGCTGGTAGTAGACGTAGCGGACCCAGCGGTCCAACGGCGGCGCGTCTTCGGCGCGCAGGCCGACGGTCACCCGGGCGCCGAGGCTGCTGATCAGCGGGTTGGAGCTGGCACCGCCACCGTGGATCTGCACCGCCAGGTCGAAACCCTCGCCGACGGCAGCGGCCAGGAAATCATCCATCGACGACTCCGGCTCGCCCGCCTCCGCCGTTCGAATGCCGGGCGCCGGGGGCACCACCAACACCCGGTCCACCGGGCCGGGCCGGTCACGCCAGAGCTTCGCGTGCCACGGCGCGCCGAGCAGCACGATCTCCGCCAAGGGGTACGCGGCACGCAACGCGTCCAGCGCTGGCAGGACGAACAGAAAGTCGCCAAGCGCGTTGGCGCGCAGCACGGCGATCCGCTGCACGTCGGGAAGGCGCTCGGCGGTCGGGCCGAGCACGGACGCAGTGACCACGCCGCCCGCTACTGTCGGTCGATCTCGCCGACGGTGTCCGGACGGTGCAACTCCCGGTCCGCAGCGGGATCGGCCGGCATCGGCGTACCCGTGGAGAGGTCGCCGGAGCGCGGCCCGGTGCGGCCCACGGTGATGGTGCGCGGCGCGGGCCGGGTCGCCCGGGGCAACCGGACCCGGAGCAGGCCGTGGTCCATGACCGCGTCGATGGCCTCCGGGTCGACCCGCGACGGCAGGTTGATGCGGTACTCGAAGCCGCGCGTCTCGAAACCGCCGGGGATGCCCTGGTCGGCGTTGACTTCCGCCTCGGAGCGCGCCCGCACGCACAACTCGCGATCGTCCAGCTCGACCGCCACCTCCTCCGGTGCCACCCCGGGCAGTCGGACGACGACCTCCCAGCCATCCTCGGTCTCGGTCAGATCGACGTCGGACGTCCCGGCCCGGCCACCGACCAACCGGCTCAGCTCGGCGCGCAGCGACTGCAACTCCCCCATCGGGTCCCAGCCCTGCTGCCGGCCCCCGCGCCAACCCCGACCGAAGCCACCGGACTGCTGCTCGCTCATCACACCTCTCCGATCCGCTGAGCGGCCGAGGGTGGCCGTAGCGAGCTGGGCGCGTCCAGGCCGGCGTCGCGGTCGACGCCCACACCGAGCCGGTCGACCAACTCCCCGCCGAGCCAGGCGCTGATACCGAGGATCGCCACCGCGACCACCTCGATGGCGAGAAGGGCACCGCCCGCGGCCCGGGAATCCGCGTTGAGCCGGACGGCCCACACGGCGGCGAAGAGCAGGATCACCGCGAGGTTGGCGCCCGCGTGCAGCAGACCCACCCGCTTCGCGCGGGTGCCGGTCGGAATGGCCAGCAGATCGAACGAGCCGGCCGCCGCCGCAAGAAGGCCGCCGATCAGGCCGACCGTGATGTTCCAGTACGCGACTTCGCCGAGGAAATCGGGACCACCGACGGTGTCGATCACGTCGAACAGCACCGCCGTTGCGAACAACGCCACCGGGAACATGACCAGCATCGGATGGACTGGATGACCCAGCACCTTGAGTCGGCTTTCCATGTCCCGGCCTCCACTGGTCGGCGTCCTACGGAATGGTCTCGTTCTCGGCGGGCGCGTCGAGGGGCCGTACCCCCGACGAACCAGGCACAAACCTCGCGCTGGTCACCGCGGATTAGGCTCACGAGCGGTGGTGCCGCCACCGACTCAACGGTTGAGGGAGGGTCAACGTGACGGTAGAGATCACCTCGCACGAGGAGCTGCGCGATCTGCTCGGGGTGCCGACCGCACGGGCCGCCAACAAGGACCGCCCCCGCCTGCACGAACGGGACCGGGACTGGCTTGCCGCCTCGCCGTTCTGCCTGCTGGCCACGGCCGGCGCGGACGGTAGCTGCGACGTCTCACCCAAGGGTGACCCGGCCGGCTTCGCCCTCGTGCTGGACGACACGACCATCGCCTTGCCGGAGCGGCCGGGCAACAAGCGGGCCGACGGCTACCGCAACATCCTCGACAACCCGCACGTCGGGTTGCTCTTCATGGTCCCCGGAAGGACCGACACGCTGCGGATCAACGGGCGTGCCCGCCTGGTGAGCGACGCGCCCTGGTTCGACGAGATGGTGGTCAAGGGGCACCGGCCGGTGCTCGCCGTGGTGGTGGAGATCGAGCAGATCTTCTACCACTGCGCGAAGGCGTTCCTGCGGTCCGCGCTGTGGCAGCCGGAGACCTGGCAGCCCGAGCTGCTGCCGTCCCGGGCCCGCCTGATCAAGGAGGTCGAGGCGCCGGTGGAGAGCCTGGAAGACCTGGAGCGGCACTACGGCCCGGAGTACGACAAGAGCATCTACGCCTGATCCCGCTCCTCGACGTCTCGGGCCGCCCAGTCCGACCAGCCGACGGGATTGCCGCACGACTCCCGGGAGATGCCGGAGCCGGTCTCCGGCCAGGTGCCGAACAGCTCGTTGTGCAGGTGGGCGAAAAAGTAGCAGAGGGCCTCGCACTCGGCGTCGATCAGGGCGCGGGCAGGATCGGCGCGAACCGCTTCGTAGTACTCCCGACCAAGGGCGATGATGAAGCCCCGGCAGTAGAGGAAGCCGTCGTCAGAGCCGTCGGTCACCTCATGGATGTCTTCCCGGTCGATGTCGTGCAGCTTGCGCTCCACCACCCGGTCGAGGTCGGTCAACTCCTGGGCGGACAGCTCAACGCTGAGACGTCTGAGCCGATCCAGCAGCGGATCCAGCCAGGCCTCGATCGCGTACAACTCGGCATGGTCGTCCCCACTGCCGTCGGGGTCACCCTCGATGAGTGCCCGCCGTAGCGCCAACGGCTGTGGGCCGATCTCGGCCCACGCCGACTCGATGAGCGCCCAGAACCGGGCCTCCTCGGCGGGGGTGGGCAACGTTCCAGTGGCATCGATCGGCACGGTCACCGCCAGACCGTAGCCAGCACGACCGACGGTTTTCCGCGCTGCGGCATCAGTAGCCGACGCTCATCAGGTCAGGGGTGTCGTCATCGCCGCCACCACCGGGCCGACTGTCGATGCCGCGGTCCTGATAGCCACGCCAGTACGCCTGTTGCGGTGCCCGGGCCACCGACACGACCACGACCTTGATGCCGCCGGCCAACTGCCGGCTGTTGACGATCAGGGCGGCGACCGAGACGGCTGCGGCGATCGCGCCGACGGCGAAGGCACGGCCGGACACCGCGCCGTCCCAGTCGATCGCGGCGACCAACACGGTGGCCAGCCAGCAGAATCCGGCGGCTGCGATGATGACATTCGCGGCCTTTGAGTGAGTCCGAGTATCCACGAGGGCTCCGATCTGCGCTGGGGCGGCGGTACGAGGAGATCTGAGGTCGGGTCACCTCCAACCGGGCGCACACCGGGCGACTGGCATCGGTCCTGCCACCTGCCAGGTGGCGGTGAGCCAGATCAGGCCGGGCGGGAGCCCAGGTCCGGTCATGCCACCTACGGGACGTCGGAGCGGGGCAGCAGTTGATAGAGGCGCTGGTCAGAGAACGGGACGAACGCGGCGGCGAGGATGCTCGGCGTGGGCACGGCCCGGGCGCACCAGGCCGCCGCGAGGACGCCACGCAACGGAGGGCGGTGCGGGCGATGCCCTGCTTGCGCCACACGCAGCCTCCCCCCGGTAGGCGTCGTCCCGATCCGCAAGCGGTTTCGGGCTGCCGCGCTGACCGGCCGGGGTTGAGCCGGTGGAGAGATCGGCAGATGAACATGATCTCGCACCCGTCGATCTGAAGCGAGCCCACTACGGACACACGCCCTCCTTCGAGCGCCGGTTGCGACGACGACGAAGCCGGCCCCACCCAGGATGGGCGGAGCCGGCAGGAGGGGGTTGCTGCCCGGTAGCGTGCGTCGGATCACCGCGGCGACCGGACACACCTCACGGGTTGAGGTTCATCGTTGCGCAGGGAACCCATTGCCCGACCGAGAAGCCCGGCCGACGGCCCACCAACCCGCACGGCACCGGTGCCAGAGGCACGCCCAGCCGCGGAGCAATGGTGTTGTAGGCCAGCCGGCCCATCACGTCGTAGCCGCCGGGCGTGGGATGCACGCCGCACTGGTCCAGATAGCCCTCGGGGATGGACTGGTAGTCGATCCAGGTTGGTACGCGGTCGCCGTATTCGTCGATGACCAGCATGCTGCGATAGATCGCGTCATTGACCTTGGCCTCGCTTGCCGGGAGCCAGGCGGGACTCGGACCCGGTGGGGTTGTACAGCCAGTGGTGCCATGCCCGGAGCTGTACTGCACCCAGGACGGGTACATGATGACGTCCGGGTCCAGATCCAGCGCAGTGTCGAAGAGGGCCCGGTAGGTGCCCTCGAAGGCGGCGATCTGTGCCGCGGTCGCGTTCGACAGGTTGTTGTTGGTCCCGCAGTTCAGCAGGATCAGGTCAGGTCGATGCGTGGTGACCAGGCCCGCCATCCGCGACGACCAGTAGTTGCAGGTCACGCCCCCTTCCGCCGCGACGACAAACTCATGGGGTACGCAGCTCTGGTTGAGCAGACGCCCCAGCTCGGCGCGGTAGCCGGCGGTGAACGATCCGGCCATCGTCGCGCCGCCGGTGATCGAATCGCCCACGGTCAGAATCTTCAGTGTGGGGCGTCCCGGTTGCGGACAGGCGGGAGCCGCGGCCTTGGCGTTGACGGGAGCTGCCGCGGGGACGGACTGGCCGACCGCCACGAGAGCGACGGCGATGGCAGCCAACAGCACGGGACGGAGTTTCATCGAGCCTCCTCGGCCACCGAGCCGGCGGCTTGCTCGTCGGTGGTCGCGGTGATGCTGGGCACTCCCGCAGGGGATGGGTGGATGGGCACCCCGAGGCGGCCGTATCGAGCAGGGCCGCCCTCGGCCGGTAGGCAGGCGAGCCGATCGAGGGCTCGGCGAGGACCATGTCTGGCACTGTGATTGCCGTTCATGGCACTGACGGTACCGCGCTCAACACTCAGTGCCAAGTATGGCAACGAGCCGTACTTTCAGCTCGTGGTGTTTGGTCCCGTACAGCGCACGAGCCCGCCCGGCTACGGAAGCTTTCTCCTGGCTTCGAGGTGGCGCGGCCCGCCTAGGATCGGAAGCCATACCTGGCACTGAGCGCGTGTCCGGCAACGGAGTCCCACAGACGGCACTTACGATCAGCCGGTGCCAGCGAGTGCCAGCCAGGACCCCCGCGTCATCGCGTTCGCGCGGTTCATCAAACGCGCCCTCGACGAGGCCGTACGGGAACGCGCCATGTCCATCGAGGACGTCGAACACCGCACCGGCATCGGTCGGTCGACGATCTACCGTTGGCGCCGCGCCGAGATCGCCAACCCGCAGCGCACCCAGGTCCAACAGTTCTGCGACGGCCTTGGCATCCCGCGTTCGGTGGCCTCGCAGATACTGGGCTGGGACGGCGCGCCGCCCTCACCCGCACCTGACCCCAGCACCGACCCGGACCTACGGGCAGTCGCGCGGATCCTGATGGACCCCAACGTCTCCCCGGAGGAGAAGACCGTCATCCGCGCGACGCTGCAACACCTGGCCCGCCGGAGGTAGCCGCGGGTCCGGTGACGGTGCCGCCCTACGCTCGACTGGTGAATGACACCGTCGTACTGCACGAGGTCGCGATGCCGCCCGCCCCTGCCCTCGTGCTTCGCCCCTGGTGCATGGACGACGTTCCCGCACTGGTCGAGGTGTGCCAGGATCCCGCGATGCGTCTCTGGGCGAGCCCCGCGATACAGAGCGATGCCGACGCGAAACGGTGGGTGCGGACCCAGCAGCAGGGCTGGGCAACAGGAGACCGGTTTGGCTTCGCGGTCCTCGAAACGGGCCTGGACTCACCCGGGCAGTTGGTGGGCAACGTGGTCCTGAAGGAGACAGCCCCCGGCAAACCGTCGGCCGAGGTCGGGTATTGGACGGCGGCGCGCGCTCGCGGAAAGGGCGTAGCTCCCCGCGCTCTGGAAGCTCTCACCGGCTGGGCCTTCGACATGCTTGGGCCGGGCGGGCTGAGGCGTCTTGAACTCCTGCATCAGGTGGACAACTCGGCCTCGTGTCGAGTCGCGGAGAAAAGCCGATACGACTTCGACAGAGTGCTCCCCGCAGCGCCGCCCGCATTCCCTCTCGACGGCCATCTGCATGCGCGACACAGAGGTGCATGAAGGGCACCCACAGACGTATCCACGGCGCTGTGACGTATTGCCCACCCGCAGGGGCCAGCGAATCCGACAGCCGATACCTACAGTCGGGCCATGAGCACCGACGAAGGCGTGCGGGTCTGGCTCCGCCGGCAGGGCGCTGAGCAGATCGCGCATCCCGGGGGCAACCTGTACGCCCACCTGTGTCGAGTCCGCGAACGACTCGCCGTGCTCGGCTGCGGCAATGAAGTGCAAGCCGCGGGCCTTACCCACGCCACCTACGGCACCGACGGATTCGACCTCGTCCTGCTTGATCGGGCCGATCGTGCTGTGCTGCGGGATCTCGTCGGCGCCGAGGCCGAGGAGCTTGTCTATCTGCATGGCGCCTGCGACCGTGATCGCAGCTGGCCGGAGCTGGCAAAGACCGGCCAGGTGTTCGACCGCTTCGAACGTCAGGTGAGAACGCCGAACGCTGCTCAACTTCGGTCGCTCATGGACCTGAGCATCGTCAACGAACTGGACGTCATCGAGCACGATCCGGCGGTGGCGGACCGGCACGGCGCCTACTTCCGGGAACTGTTCGCCTCCTGGGCACCACTGGCCTCCGAGCAGGTCATCCGCGATGCGCAGCGGGTCTTGCGGCCGTGACACCCGACCCCCCACCGGCCGGGCCACGTCCGACAGCACACATCCCCGGCCGCGTACGAGTGCGAGCCCTCTACCCCGGCAGCTTTGATCCCTTCACGCCCGGGCACTTGAATGTGGTGAACCGGGCACGCGACCTCTTCGACGAAGTGGTCGTGCTCGTCGCGGTCAACAGCGTCAAGCATCCGGGCACCGACGAAGAGGAACGAGCGGCCGCCGTCCGGGCGATTCTGCCGGTCGCGTGGACCTCCGTCACCGTTGCGGCCTGGAGCGGGTTGACCTCCACCTACTGCCGTCGCCATGAAGTAGCGGTGATCGTCCGCGGCCTGCGTAACACCACCGACCTTCGGACCGAGTACCAACTCGCCGCGATGAACCAGTCGCTGGGTGTACCCACGGTATTTTTGCCTGCGCAGCCCGAACTGACCGCGGTGTCTTCGACCGCAGTGCGCACGCTCAACAAGTGACAGCGCCTCGCCCAGCGCGACGCCCAGCGCCACGACGACCGTTGCACCGACCCCTACTTCCTCCGCCAGCCTGGGCGCCCCCGGCGGCGAGGGCGGCGGGCTGCCCCTGACCGGTGCCGAAACCGCGACCGTGGCCAACATCGGCGGTGCCCTTCTGCTCCTCGGCGGTGCGGGCTTCCTGATCGGACGCCGACGCCGTTCCCGCTTCGTGGCATAGCTCGCCCGACGCGCCCGGCTCGGCGCTTCGTCGAGCCGGGCGCGACCCGTATGCAATTGCCACCCCCATGGACACTCGCGCCGTCCGCTGTTGTTCGGCGGCTTGGCTGCTCCGCTGGCGGCTCCGCCGAAATGCCGCCCAGCAAGGGCCGACGCGGGTGTGTGCGGTGGAGGTTCAGTCAAGCGCTCTGTACTCAGCCTGCGGTTCAACAAGTTCCGGGTGCTGAATCCAGTACCTCTCCCCGTAGATCTTCAGCATCGCCCAGTGCCACGCTTCGTCATGGAAGACGAGCCCTCGGTACGGGGCGTCGCTGGCCTCGAAGGGGTAGTGCTGCACGGCCGCCGCCTCGGCTTGAATTGCCTTGAGGCCCCCGTAACGCTGCATCACCCACGCAAAGCGTCGGCGCTCGTCTTGCAGGTACTGGACATACTCGTCCTCGCTCCAGTCCGCCCAGTCCGCCATGTCTTCAACCTCGGATCACGATGGTCATCCAGCCCAGGTTTTGAGTTTCGGCTGGCCGAAGCCTCACCTGCCAGTTGTGAGCAGTGTGGTCGACGACAACCGCATCGAGCCAGACACCACGAGCCGGAAGCTCGCTGCCGCTCGGAAGCGTGGTGATCTCCATCAGAGCCAGCGCATCGGGCTGACCTTCGATGTCGGCGAAGACACCAAACGGCATCGTCACGAGCACGCGTACCCGGACTCGTGCACCCACAGGCAGTGCCGACAGGGTCTCCGACCACGAGCGCCTTGCTCGCTCGGCTCTGCCGTCGAGCAACCTCCAGGCGTCCGGGCTCATGGCCGCACATCCTCGCACGATCACTCTGGAAGGTGCCGAGCATCAGCTTGGGAGGCGCGCCAGTCAGCTTTCGAGGATCCGGCGATGCCCTTCTCGGCTGGTGACCTTGAGCGTCGCAGGCGGCGCGGCGGGGGACGGCCAGATCTGCAGCAGGTACTCGTCAACAACCGCGCAATAATCCCAACCGCTGTTTCCAGCGTCGTCCATCCCCCGGCAGTGGTAGCGCATCCGGTACGAACCGGGCCCGGCCGAGAGTCGCGGCAGCGCATGGGACATTTCTCCGGCCCATTGAATGAGCCTCAGCTCCGACCGCAACGCCTCGAACGACACCTCCACCACGTCTTCAAACCCCTCAAGGTCAGGCCCCGGGTCGGCACCGTCGATCCTGACCGTGAATCCCACGGTGCCGGTATGGCGACCCGTGACGAGGAAAACTTCGCCTGGAGAGGTGGCGATGAGGCCGGTCGGGCGCCTGCCGAAGAAGACCTTAGCCCAATCGGTCCGACCCCAGGATTGATCATCAGCGATGTCAAGGAAGCCGTAGTGCACTCCGATGTGCGCTCGAAACTCAGCCACGCCGCGACAGTAATGCACGGCCGGCCGGCCGGAGGTCGCCAGCAGGCGACGTCAGATCGGGACCTCAGGATGCTCGGACACCCCTCGGCGTCGATGACGCTGGACGTGTACGCCGGACTCTTCGGTGACGATCTGGACGAGGCGGTCGCCAACCGGCTGGACGAGGCGGTCGCTGCGCGGGATGCGGACTAGCACGTCCGGCCGCACTGTCGTCGACCTCGAAAAACGGCGAAGCCCAGGTCTTTGACCTGGGCTTCTGTACCGAGCCGCCTGACGGAATCGAACCGTCGACCTACGCATTACGAGTGCGTCGCTCTAGCCGACTGAGCTAAGGCGGCAACGATCAGCAAGTGTACGGCACCCCACGACCCTCGACCGAACGGGATACCCCCCGCCCGTCCGCCCTAATGAAACGGACATCCGGCCGTTTGCCGGACAGCGGACGTTCTAGGGCGGGACTACGCTGCGGCGGGTGAGTGACGAACACGACGACCCCGACCGCCAGGACGAGTCGAACGAGCGTCCTGACCGTGTGCCGGCCAGCGCTCGCGCCGCCCATCGGCCGCGCAGCACCGACCCGCTGGAGTTGGGCTTCACGCCGCGCAAGCCGGTGCCGTGGCTGGCGCCGTTCCTGCTGATCAGCACCGGCATCCGGACGCTGCTGGCGATGCTCTTCGGGGCGTACCTGGACAAGCGCGAGTTGCAGAACGCGTTCGGCGACGGCATCTTCCGTCAGGTCGGGCCGGACGGCGGGCTGTGGCTCGACTACGTGGCCGACCTGGGTGACGGCTTCAACGCCACGTACTCGGTGGCGTACCTGCTGGCACAACCGGAGCTGACGGTGGACGGGCACCGGCTGCCTCGCGCGCAGACCCTGGTGATGGGCGGCGACCAGGTGTACCCGTCGGCGGCCTACGAGGAGTACGAGAACCGGTGCAAGGGCCCCTACCAGGCCGCGTTGCCGACAGCGCCGCCGGAGAAACCCACGCTTTTCGCGGTGCCGGGCAACCACGACTGGTACGACGGTTTGACAGCGTTCCTTCGGTTGTTCGTCCGCTCCCGGGACCGCAACTTCGCCGGCTGGGGCACCGGCCAGTCGAGGTCGTACTTCGCCGTGGAGTTGCCGGCCGGGTGGTGGCTGCTCGGCGTGGATGACCAGTCCGGCTCGTACCTGGACGACCCGCAGCTGACCTACTTCGACGAGGTGGCCCGGCGGCTCGGCCCGGAAGCAAAGGTGATCATCGCAGCGCCGGCGCCCACCTGGGTCAAGGCGGCCGACAACCCGACGGCGTACGACTCGATCGACTACTTCATTCGGACGATCATCGACCCGACCGGGGCGCAGGTGCGGCTGCTGCTCTCCGGCGACCTGCATCACTACGCCCGATACGCCGGGGCCGACCGGCAGCTCATCACCTGCGGCGGCGGTGGCGCGTACCTCTACCCCACCCACAAGCTGCCGGAACGCATCGAGGTGCCACCGCGGGACACGCTGGCCCGACGGGCCAGCCGTGCCGAGCCGTACGACCTGGTGGCCCGCTATCCCGACGCGGCCGCCTCCCGGCGCTACGGCTGGGGCATCTTCCCCCGGCTGCCGATGCGCAACCCCGGCTTCACCACGCTGCTCGGCACCCTGCACACCCTGCTGATGCTGGCGATGGCGGGTGCGACGGCAAACTGGGCCGACAGCACCGACCAGCGACTGTTCAGCGTTCCGTTGGTGCTGATGGTGCTCGTGACCGTGCTGGCAGCGGCCCTGTTCGCCAAGCCGCCCAGCGCGAGCGGCAAACGGCACGCACGACACTGGATTCTCGGCGTCGGCCACGGCGTGGCACATGTGGCCCTTGCTGCGGCCGGCACCTGGGCGTGGTTGGCATTGCCGTTCTACCACTGGCCGTGGCCGCTGCCGGTGGTCGCCGCGGCGGTGCTCTACGGCCCGGTGATCGGCTTGGTCGCGAGCCAGCTGGTGGCGGCGTACCTGCTGGTGGCGGGCTCGTTCGGGGTGAACGTCAACGAACTCTTCGCCGGGCAGGGCATCGAGGACTCCAAGTCGTTCCTCCGGTTGCGCATCGACCCGGACGGAACGCTGACCATCTACCCGATCGCAGTGGACCGGGTATCCCGCGACTGGCAGGTCAACCCCGACCAGTCCCCTACGGCAAGCTGGCTGATCCCCAAAACCACCCCAACCCCCCACCTACCCGAACCCCCCACAGTCCTGCACTAACCCCCACCCCGCGCGCCGGCCCACGCGCCCCACCATCACCGCGTTGATCATGAGGTTATTGCCCCGACACGCCGGGCGGACTGGCAATAACTTCATGATCAACGAGGGCAAGACGCGCGGGGTGGGGTGGGAGCAGCGGCGGGGTGGGGGTGGGGTGGGGTCAGGGGGTGTAGTGCTGGTCGTGGGCTTGGCGGGGGGCGCAGACGGAGGCGCGGGAGCAGGAGCAGCGGGAGCCGTCCGCGTCCAGCCGGACTGTCACCGCGTCACGGGGGACGCTGTGGCCGACGACCCGGCCGTCGCCCTCGGGAGTGGAGACCCGGCTGCCGACCGGCGGGGCGGTCTCCTGAAAACGTTGGTACAGCGGATGCTCGTACTTCAGGCAACACATCAACCGACCGCACGCACCGGAGATGCGCAGCGGGTTCAGTGGAAGGTCCTGGTCCTTCGCCATCCGGATCGTCACCGGCTCGAAGTCGGTGAGGAACGTCGCGCAGCACAGGTCCCGACCGCAGGAACCGATGCCGCCCTGCACGCGCGCCGAGTCGCGCGCGGACAGCTGGCGCAGCTCGACCCGACAGTGCAGGGTGGCACCCAGGTCACGGACCAGGGAGCGGAAGTCCACCCGGTGCGGGGCGGTGAAGTAGACGGTGGTGCGTTCACCCCCGCTGTCGGCGGAGCCGAGCACATGGTCGACGGCCACCACCTTCATCGGCAGGCCGTGCGAGCGGATCAGCCGTTTCGCGGCCACCTTGGCCTCGGCCTTACGGCGGCGCAGCGCCTCGTCCCGGTGCAGGTCGTCGTCGCCGGCCAGCCCCACCAGCCGGGGAAAGCCGTCGGTTTCCTCAGTCACCCACTGCGCGGCCCACACGCACTCCGCCACCTCGGGCCCGTCGTCGGTGGGCACCAGCACCTTGTCGCCCACCTGCGGACGCAACTCACCCGGGTCGAGGTAGTAGAGGCGCCCGTACCGGTTGAAGCTGACCGCACAGAGCATCCCCATCCCCCCACCCTACGACGACCCGGGGCCGAGGGGTGCGTCGGCCGTCGTCGGACGACTACGCCCCGCTGCCATCCATGACCGTCGACTCGACCTATTGCCGGGCAGCCCGTCGTGCCGTTGCTCCTCGCCCGGACGGTTGAATCCGGGCTCGGACGGGAGACAAAGTGCGGCCCGGCGGCGTTGAGTGAAGGCAGACCTGCGGGGGGTGCAGGGGGAAGACCACGGCGTCGCCGTGGGTGCCGGCTCCGGTCAGGCGCCCGTGAGCGACGCCGTGGCCTGCCCGCGCGGCATCCACCCCCGGCAGAGGGCGGCAACTCCGACCGGCAGAGGGCGCAACTGCGGCCGGGAGACGCTTCGACGGGTTACCAGCCGACTCGGGTGGGCTGGTCGTAGCGGGGTCGACCCTCCAGCGGCGGCCGCCACGCGGTCTCGGCGAGGCTCGGCGCCCACTGACGCAGCAACGTCTCCGCACCGTCGTACGCGACGCAGAGCACCGCCAGCACCCGCGCGCCGATCTCAGCCGCGTCGGCGACACCGGGCCCGATCGGCCCGGGATGCGTCGACACACCGGTGGCGGTCGCGGCGACCACGGCTACCGCCTCGGCCGAGCGGAGCACGTCGGCCAATGTGCGGGCCAGCGCGAGGCGGCTGCCCTCCACCCAGTCGGCGAGCGCGTCGGCGTAACCGGCGGTGGATTCGAGCCGCCCGACCAGGCTGTCCGGCCCCTCGTCGAGGTGGCGCAGCAGCGCGGCCCGCTGTTGCCCGTACGCCGTGGCTGCCGGGCCGGACCAGAGCACCGAGTCGGTGAGCGCGGCGGAGACGTCGTCGTACCCCCGGACCAGCCGGCGCACCGCGTGCCCGGCGTCGGCGAGCGGCGCGGGGTGGAGGTCGAGGAAACCGCGGACCGCGTCGCCCGGCAGCACCTGCATCCGGCGCAGCAGCGGCCAGACCCGGTGCCCTTCCGGGACGCCGGCGGCGATCAGCCTGTCCGCCCGGCGCAGCAGGTCGAGGCCGGGTTCGGCGAGCCGGTCCAGCGCGTCCATCACGGCTCCCCGGCGAGCCTGCGGCGGGCCGCCCGGTCGACCTCGGCATAGCGGTCGGACGCCTCCCGCACGGCCGAGGCGGCGGCGGCCAGCCGACCGGCGGCCGTGCGGGCCTCCCGGGCCCGGTCGTCGGTGGCGGTGGCCCACTGCCGGTGCAGCGCGCGACCGATCTCGCCGGGACGGCCCGGGGCGTCGGCACCGAACGCGGCCTGCGCGGGATCGGTGGCGGTGACGGTGTGGGCAATGGCGGTGAGCGTGGCGCTCGCCTCGTCCAGTCGGGCGGAGAGCACGCGCAGTGTGTCCATCTCAGGCCCCCGCGAGCGGTCGGTAGGCAGCGAACGTCTCGTTGTGCAGCTTCTCCCGAGCCCATTCGGCGGCGTCGGCCGCCGCGGTGACCGCGGCCTGCACGGAGCCGGCCACGTCCCGTGGGCTGCGGGTGTGCAGCGGGCCGAGGAACCGGACGTCGGTGATCCGTCCACCGGCGGTGACCACCACCTCGACCAGACCGTCCGGCGACCGGACGGTCACCTCCACGGTGGACACCGCCTGGTCGAACTCGGCCTGGAGCGACTCGATCCGGCGGTATCGCCGCACCGCCTCCTCGATCCAGGCTTCGTCGATCTCCCCCCGCGGCATCGGCCGACTCCTCCCGGATGAGCCATCACTGAGCGTGCCGTCGCCGTCACCACGGCACACCGGACCGTACCGCACCGCAATCGGGCCTGTCGATGGCTGTGGACAACCGCCGGAAGCTGCGGGTCAGCCCTTCCAGAGCGCGAGCATCATCGCCTCGACCGCGATCCGCGGCTTGACGTTCGCCTCGATCGCCGCCCGGCAGGCGAGCACGGCCTCCAGTCGGCGCAGCGACCCCTCGGCGTCCCACTTCTGGGCGCCGGCACCGGCCAGTGCGGCGGTGTCGGTGTGCACCGGGGCGACGGGCGCGCCCAGCGCCATGGTGAGCGCGTCCCGGTAGAAGCCCGCCAGGTCGACCAGCGCCCGGTCGAGTGCGTCCCGCTGGGCCCGGGTGGCGCGGGACTTCTGCCGCTTCTCCAGCTCCTTGAGCTGCCCGGCGGCACCCCGCATCGCGCCGGCCGCGCCCCGGCCGGTGCCACCCGCGCCGAGTGCGGTCTCCAGTGCCGCCCGCTCGGTCGTGTCGGATTCGGTGACCGACGCCTCGGCCTCCGCCTCGGCCGCCTCGATCAGCGCGGACGCCGCGTCGAACGCCGCACCGACACCGGTCAGCCGGCGCGGTACCGCGAGCACCGCCTCGCGCCGCTTGCGGGCCTCCGGGTCGCGGGCCAGCCTGCGGGCCCGCCCCACGTGCCCCTGCGCGGCCGCCGCCGCCCACTGCGCCACGTCGGGCGCGATGCCGTCCCGACGGACCAGCACCTCGGCCACCGCGTCGGCCGGCGGCTGCCGCAGGGGTACGACCCGACAGCGCGACCGGATGGTCACCGAGATGTCGTCCGGGTGGGTGGAGGGGGCACAGAGCAGGAAGACCGTGCGCGGCGGAGGCTCCTCGATCGCCTTGAGCAGCGCGTTGCCGGCGGCCTCGGTGAGCCGGTCGGCGTCCTCGATGACCACCACCTGCCAGCGCCCGCCGGACGGGGTGCTGGCCGCCCGGAGCACCAGCGCGCGCATCTCACTGACACCGATGGAGAGGCCTTCCGGCACCACCAGTCGGACGTCGGCGTGGGTGCCACCCATCGTGGTACGGCAGCCGGGGCACTCGCCGCAGCCGGTGCCGTGGACGCACTGGAGTGCGGCGGCGAAGGCCCGGGCGGCGACAGAGCGGCCGGAGCCGGGTGGCCCGGTGAAGATCCAGGCGTGCGTCATCCCGGCGGACGGGTCCATCCCGGCGGGCGCGCTCGCGGGCTCGACAGCGCTGGTCGGGCCGGCGGCGATCAGCGCGGGTGCCCGGTCGGCCGCACCAGCCCGCAGCACGGCCGCCGCGGCGGCGGCGGCCCGGCGCAACTCGGTCACCGCCTCGTCCTGACCGACCAGGTCGGCGAAGACGTCCGGCATCAGGTCTTGTGCTCCATCGTCACCAGCTCCGCGTCGGATAACTCGGGCTGCACCGACGTGTCCGGGCCCTGCGCCGGCCGGGGGTGCACGATGCCGCCCGGCTTGCCGAGCATCTCCTCGACCCGGCGGATCACCTGCCGGTTGATCTCCTCGACCGACCGGGACGCGTCGAGCACCAGGTAGCGCTTCGGGTCGGCGGCGGCGAGGTCCAGGAACGCGTACCGGACCCGCTCGTGGAAGGCGACCGACTCGGCCTCCAGCCGGTCGGTGCCGGTGTTGCGGGAGGCCACCCGGGACAGGCCGGTGCGCGGCTCGACGTCCAGCAGCACGACCAGGTCGGGCTTGAGCCCGCCGGTGGCCCACGAGGAGAGCCAGGAAACCTCGTCGACCGGGAGTGTCCGCCCGGCGCCCTGGTACGCCAGGGACGAGTCGACGTACCGGTCGCTGATCACCACGCCGCCCCGGACCAGCGCGGGCCGGACGACGGTGGCCACGTGGTGTGCCCGGTCGGCGGCGTAGAGCAGCGCCTCGGCGCGCGGTGACGGCGCGTCGTCACCGGAAGTGTCCAGCACGAGCGACCGAATCCGTCGGCCGACGCCGGTCGCCCCCGGCTCGCGGGTGACCACGACCTCGCGTCCGTGACCGCGCAGCCGCTCGGCGAGCGCGGTGAGCTGGGTGGACTTGCCCGCGCCCTCGCCACCCTCGAAGACCACGAAGAGCCCGGCGGAGACGAACGGCTCGGCCGGCATCAGCGGGCGGCCCCGGATGGAACCCCATAGGTCGGCCAGGACCGGCACGCCCTTCTTGTCGTCCATCTGGCCGAAGGCGCTGATCCCGGCGAAGATGCCGGCGGCGCCGGCGGCAAGCAGCAGCAGACGGGTTGAGGAGACGGAGATGCCGAGGTCGGCGATGGTCAGCTTGCGGGAGCCGCCGACGCCGACCAGCAGGCTACTCAGCCCGATGGCCAGGATCAGCACCAGCCGGGTACCGATCTGCACCACCGCGAAGACCCGACCGCGTACCTCGTCCTTGATCTCGCCGCCGAGCAGGGTGGTGCCGGCCAGGAAGGCCATTCCGGCACCGGCACCGACCAGGATCGCGCCGACGATCGCCATGGACAGGTGGATGGCGAAGGCGAGGGTCATCACCGCGGCGCTCGCCAGCACGATGCTCATGCCGAACCACCGGCGCCGGGACATCTCCTTGACGACCATCGGGCCGAGACCGATGCCGAGGGCAAGGCCGATGAAGATGGCGCCGAAGAGCAGGAAGAAGGCGGCGTCGCCGGCGCCGAGCGAGGCGGCGAAGAACTTGGCCGTGCCGATCACGATGCCGCCGCCGGCGAACGCGCCGAAGATGCCGAGCACCAGGCCGCGGACGAGCCGGGTCTGGCCGATGTACTTCCAGCCCTCGGCGAACTGGCGCCGCATGCCCTGCTCGGTGCGCTGCCGTTCGCCGGTCTGCGCCTGGCTGATCTCCCTGATCCCGAACGCCACCACGAGGGCGGTGGCCAGCCGGGAGAAGGAGTTGACCCAGAGCGCGAGCTGGGCGGGCTCAGCCCAGCCGAGGTCGCCGCCGGCGACGATGGCCCGGACGCTGCGGTCGAGCGCCGCGGCCACCAGCGCCGCGAGGATCGGGGTGAGGCCGTACGTGGTGATCAGCGTGAGCTGGTTGGCCGCCTCCAGCCGGGCGCGCGGGATCAGGTTGGGGACCGCGGCCTCCTTGGCCGGGATCCAGATCAGGGTGATCGACTCGATCAGGAAGGTGGCGACGGTCGCCCACAGGACCACCAGTCCGCCATTGGCGCCGGCCAGCGCCACGATCGGGATCGAGGCGAACAGCACGAACCGGAGCAGGTCGCAAATGACCATCGTCCAGCGCCGGTCGAACCGGTCGGCCAGCACACCGGCGATCGGCCCGAGCACCAGCGCGGGCAGCAGCCGGATCGCGATGACGCCACCGAAGGCCGCACCCTTGGCGGTGCTGCCCTGCACCTGGGAGGCGGCGAAGACAGAGGTGGCCAGCAGGCCGAGCCAGTCACCGAAGGAGGCCGCGCCGAGCACGATCCAGAGCCGCCGGAACGGTCGGATGCGCAGCACCGAGCGGATCGCGGCATAACCGGACGGATCAACCTGGCCGCCGCTGGGCTGCTTGGCGGCGTTGCCCAATTGGTCTCCCGAGCGCGACACGCCGGGCGACTCGCCGCTGTTCTGGCTTTCGATGGCCGTACCTCCACGTGCCGGCCCATCGCTGGGCACCTCCGGTGGAACACTCTAGACCCGGTGGGGGGCCACCCCACGGGCGACATTCTCCTGCTCGCTGAGCCTAGGCCGCCGGAGCTACCGACCGCAGCCCGGACGTACGCGAGGGTATTTCGCATTCTCCGTCTGACAGTTAGCGTGCACACGTGGCCATCGAAAGCGACAAACTTCGCGAGCGCCTGGATCGGGCGACCGCCCACCTCGACCCGCCGTACGCCGTGGTCGATCTCACTGCCTTCGACGCCAATTCGGCCGCCCTGGCCGATCGCGCCGCCGGCAAGCCGGTCCGGTTGGCGAGCAAGTCGGTCCGCGCCCGGGAGCTGATCAGCCGAGCCCTCGCCCGACCGGGCTGGCAGGGCGTGATGGCGTTCACTCTGCCGGAGGCGATCTGGCTGGTCCGGGCCGGCGTGAGCGACGACGTGCTGGTCGCCTACCCGAGCGTGGACCGTGCGGCGCTCGCCGAGCTGGCCGCCGACCCGACACTCGCCACCGCGATCACCCTGATGGTCGACGGCACCGGGCAACTCGACCTGATCGACGACGTCCGCGCCCCCGGGCAGCGCGCCGAGCTGCGGCTCTGCCTGGATCTGGACGCCTCCTGGCGACCGTTGCGCGGGCGGGTGCACGTCGGCGTCCGCCGCTCGCCGGTGCACAGCGCGCGGGCGGCCGGGGCGCTCGCCGCCACCATCGCCGGCCGCGCCGGCTTCCGGCTGGTCGGGCTCATGTCGTACGAGGCTCAGATCGCCGGCCTGGGCGACGCGCCGCCGGGGCAGACGCTGCTGGCGGGCGCGATCAGGCTGACCCAACGCGGGTCGTACCGCGAGTTGCTGGCCCGCCGGGGTGCGGCGGTGACCGCGGTACGCGAGCACGCCGACCTGGAGTTCGTCAACGGCGGTGGCACCGGCAGCGTGGCCGCGACCAGCGCCGATCCCGCGGTCACCGAGGTCACCGCGGGATCGGGCCTGTACGGGCCGACGCTGTTCGACGCGTACCGCGCCTGGCGGCCCACCCCGGCGGCGTTCTTCGCCTGCGCGGTGGTCCGCCGGCCGACGCCGGAGTTGGCGACGGTGCTCGGCGGCGGCTGGATCGCCTCCGGTCCGGCGGCCGACAGCCGACTGCCCCGGCCGTGGCTACCGGCCGGGCTCAAGCTGGTCGGCACCGAGGGCGCCGGTGAGGTGCAGACTCCGCTGTCCGGCGCGGCGGCGGCCACCCTGCGCGTCGGCGACCGGGTGTGGTTCCGGCACGCCAAGGCAGGTGAGCTGTGCGAACGGGTCAACGAGCTGCACCTGGTCGATGGCGACATGGTCGTGGCGACCGTCCCCACCTACCGGGGTGAGGGGCAGGCCTTCCTCTGACGCGCCACCCACCCCGGACCGCGAGCGCGACTCAGGCAGGCTGGGTCGCCTCGGCCTGCCCGGCGGTGGACCGGTCGCTGTCCGGGCCGTCGACCTGGCGGTGCAGGTACTCCCGGATCAGTGCCTTCGCTTCGAGCAGCACCCGCTCGTCGCCGTCGGACTTCCGTCGGAACGCGAGCTTGATCAGCGCGTCCGCCGCCTCGACCGCGATCTCCAGGACGAACCGCAGCTTCGGTACGTCGGTGAGCCCGAAACGCTCGGTGAGCACCTGGGCCAACTGGTCGGCGATCACGCCGTTGTTGTCCCGCTGCTCGTCGAGCAGGTGCAGGTCGACCACGTCGCCGAAGTGCAGAGTACGGAAGCCGGGGACGGTGCGGTGCATCGTGATGTACTCGTCGATCCCCGCGTCGACGCCGTCCCACCAGTGGGTCATCTCGTCGGAGGCGAACCGCTCGTCGAGGCGCTGGAGGTAGGACTCCATCGTGCGCAGGGTCAACGCCTGCACGATTGCCCGCTTGTCCGGAAAGAACTGGTACACCGACCCGATCGCCACTTCGGCTCGCTCGGCGAGCAGGGTCGTGGTCAGCCCCTCGTACCCCACCTCGTCGACGAGTTCGGCGCAGGCATCCAACATGCGCTGCACCCGCGCGACACTTCGACCCTGCACCGGAACGCGGCGCAGCGGCCCGGTCGTGGCGGCTGGTGTGGACACTCGGCGCCACCCCCCTTCGACGGATGAACATATCTATAAGTCACGAGTCCGTGACTACCGGTACAACGAGCGGATCGCAATTGCGGTATTTACCAGCTAGAACGTTCCTGATATGAAGTCAGTTCATATTCATGAATGAGGGAGCGCGCATGGCCGGCACCGCACCGCTCACCCCCGGGTGGTCCAACTGGGCCGGCAACCAGCGTGGCAGCGCCACCGCGATCCTGCGCCCCGGCTCGCCGACGGACGTCGCACAAGCCGTCCGATCGACCGCAGCCGCCGGCGGTCGGATCCGCGTGACCGGCAGCGGCCACTCGTTCACCGCCGTCGCACTCGCCGACGACCGCCGGATGGACCTGTCCGATCTGACCACCATGGTCAGCGTCGACGTCGCGCAGCGACTCGTCACCGTACCGGCGGGAATGACCCTGCACGCACTCAACGGCCTGCTCGCCCGACACGGTCTCGCGCTGCCCAACCTCGGCGACATCGACGCGCAGACCGTCGCCGGCGCGATCTCCACAGGCACCCACGGCACCGGCGCCGGCTACGGATGCCTGTCCACGTTCGTCGCGGGGATCACCCTGGTCACCGGCACCGGCGAGGTGCTGCGCTGCTCCGCCGACGAGCATCCCGACGTCCTCGCCGCCGCCCAGGTGTCACTCGGCGCTCTCGGCGTCCTGGTCGAGGTGACCCTGCGCTGCGTGGCCGCCTTCGTGCTGCACGCCCACGAACGCCCGGCCGAGCTGGCCGACGTCCTTGGCGACCTGCCCGCGCTGATCGACGGGCACGACCACGTCGAGTTCTACTGGTTCCCCTACACCACGCGGGTCCAGGTCAAGACCAACGACCAGGTACCCACGAACGACCGGCCACTGTCCCGCTGGCGCGGCTGGTTGGACGACGACTTCCTCGCCAACACCGTCTTCGCGGGCGCCTGCCGACTCGGCCGGATCGTGCCCGCGCTGGCCCCGCGGATCAGTGCGATCTCCGCTCGCGCCCTCACCGAGCGTCAGTACACCGGCCGCTCCGACCGGGTGTTCTGC
Organism: Micromonospora luteifusca; assembly: GCF_016907275.1. Taxonomy (NCBI): domain Bacteria; kingdom Bacillati; phylum Actinomycetota; class Actinomycetes; order Micromonosporales; family Micromonosporaceae; genus Micromonospora; species Micromonospora luteifusca. The sequence goes on along the minus strand of NZ_JAFBBP010000001.1, from coordinate 3,648,700 downwards.
ACCCCGCGCCGGGTCCGCTTCGTGGAGATGGAGTACGGCCTGCCCCGCGAGGCGCTGCCCGAGGCGCTCGCCGCGCTCCAGCGGATCGTGGACGGGCTGCCGTTCAAGGTGCTCTTCCCGGTGGAGGTGCGATTCACCGCCGCCGACGACATCTGGCTCTCGCACGGCTACGGGCGGGACAACGTCTACATCGCCGTGCACCAGTACGTCGGCATGCCGTACGAGCCGTACTTCCGGGCCTTCGAGGAGGTGGCCACCGGACTGGGTGGCCGCCCGCACTGGGGCAAGCTGCACTACCGCGATGCCGCGTCGCTGGCCGCGGCCTACCCACGGTTCGAGGACTTCCAGGCCATCCGCGACCGCCTGGACCCCGATCGTGTCTTCAGCAACCCCCACCTGACCCACGTCCTCGGCGCCTGACGGCACCCGCCGATGTCCAGGCCCTCGGTCGAGCCGAGGGCCTGGACGGGGCGGCCCGGCCCTAAAGCGCGAGGTCGTTCAGGTCGACGGCGTCAGCCATCGCTGCGGCGCCCCGGTCGTTCAGGTGCATACCGTCGCCGCTGTCCAGCGCCGGGTGGATGTGGTCAGGGGCCTGCGGGTCGGCGACAGCACGGGCCACGTCGAAGACCGCGTCGAAGGCGTCGGACGTGCGGATCCAGTCGTTCACCTTGCGTCGGGTGGCAAGGCCCTGTGGCGTGCTGATCTCCGGGCCGGCGCCCGCGAACGGACCGATGGTGGCGGCGAGGATCCTCAGCCCGGCGCCGTGGGCGCGGTCGGCCAGCGCGTCGAAGCCCTGGATGAGGGCATCCGCGGAGACAGGAGGTTCGCCCAGCATGCCGGGCAGGCCGAGGTCGTTGATGCCGAAGTGGACGAGGACGTGGGTCACGGCGGGTATCGAGAGGACATCTCGGTCGAAGCGTGCCAGCGCGTGTTCACCGACTCCGTCGCGCAGGAGGCGGTTTCCGGCGATGCCCTGGTTGACGACCCACCCGCGCTTGAGGCGGCGGTTGAGGAAGTCGACGGAGCGACGGTTCGCGCTGGTCGTGGTGCCAACTCCCTCGAACCAGGAGTCGCCGAAGGCCACCGCGATCGCGGTGTCCGGCGGGGCGAGCACGTCGACACCCGAGATGTAGAACCTGGCTTCGACCTGCTCCGCTCCCGCCAGCACGGGCGACGCGACGTGGTTGCCGCCGGCTATTCGGGCGACCTCGGCTGGCTTGTGGGAGTGGGTGGCCAGACCGGTCTTCTCCGGAAGGTAGAGGCTCAGGACCACGTCCGCTCCAGCAGCGACGGGAAGGCCGACCGGGTCGCTGACGGCCTCCTCGCCCGCAGGGATCACGCACTGCTCGGCGCCGTCAAAGGTGAGGGCGCCCTGCTGGTGGCCGACGGCGACCACGGCTGCCGCGATGGTCAAGGGCGTGCGACCGTAGCGGTTCGTCAGGCGTACGCGGAAGGCCTCCCCACCGCCGGCCAGGTGCAGCACCTGACGGATGGTCTGGTCGACGAAGCCACGGGGTTCGCTGAACTGGAGCTGCTCGTAGGGACTGAACACTGCAGTACGGAACCCGGCTGTCCAGCTCACGGCAGATCCATACTCGTCGTGGTGCCCTCCTCGACGCTGATCACCGCTTCGATCAGGGAGAAGAACTTCTGGATGCCGGGCCGGTCCCCACCCCGCTGGCGGGATTCAGCAAAGTCCTCGGGCGAGGCCCAGAAGACGATGTCCAGCCATTCGTCGGTGGTCAGCCGGACCAGTCGCGCGCCGAGGAAGCCGGCACGATCGGTCTGGAAGTCGTGCAGCATCGCCGGCCGTGCGGCGAGCAGCGCGTCGGCGCGCTCCGCGGGCACGCGAAAACGGGTGATCTCGACGCTGGCCATTGCTCCTCAGTCCGTTCGGGTACTGGGCTTCGAGCCCTTGACGCCCAGCATCAGTCTGAGCTGGGTCAGCAGGACATCGCGGAACTCCGCGGGCGACGGTGTGGGGTGGTGCTGGACGCGAGAGACGATCAGACCGGCCAGCGCCGAGAGCAGAAGGTCAGTTACCGCCTCGGCGTCGTGGGCCAGCGTGAAGTCGCCCCGTTCGGCGCCTTCGCGCACGGCGGCCAGGAAGGGCGCCCGGTAACGCGTCTGCACTTCGGCGCTGTAGTCGCGGAGTTCGTCGTCGCGCATGGCGGATCGCCAGAATTCGACGAGGATCTGCCGGGTGCTCTCCGAGTTGTCCAGACTTCGGTCCACCAGCGCGACGAGCCGTCGCCACGGATCGGGCTCGACGGCGGACGCCGCCTGGAGGGCGTCCACCTCCCGGTCGGTGAAGACCTGCATGGCCTCGATGACCATGTCCTCGCGGGAACCGAAGTAGGTCTGCAAGGTGCTGATCGCGACACCGCCGGCCGCCGACACGTCCGTGAACCGGGTGTTCTCGAAGCCTCGGGCAGCGAGCACACCTGCCACGGCGTCGAGCACGAGCGTCCGCTTCTCCCCACCCGCACGCCTTTTTCGGATCACCATGGCGTTGTCCGGGCAGGCCCATTTTCGGCGGCCTCTTCGGCCGGCCCTCTGGTAACGCCCGCCTCGACCCGGACGGTCCGCTGCTCGCTGTCGATGTCCTGGCCCAGCAGCGGGTGGAAGATGCAGAATGCCGGCATGCTCTTACGGTACGGCGGTACCGACCAGATCCAGAAGGCGCTCAGCCCGCCGTGACGCGGAACACCCCAACTCGGCCCCGACCAGAAAAGAAAAACGGCCCCCCGAGGGGGACCGTTCTTCCTACCGGATCTTGTGGCCAGGGTTACTCCGTGCTGGTGGCCGCCTTGCGAGGGGCCGCCTTCTTGGCCGGGGCCTTCTTCGCCGCAGTGGTGGCCTTGGCCGTCGCGGTCTTCTTCGCGGCCGTGGACTTGGTGGCAGCGGCCGTCTTCTTCGTGGCCGCGGCCTTCTTCGCGGGAGCCTTCTTCGCCGCCGCCTTCTTACGCGGCGCCGGACCCTTCGCCCGCTTCTCGGCCAACATCTCGGAGGCTTCCTCGATGGTCAACGCCTCCGGGGTCTGCCCGCGCCGCAGCGACGCGTTGACCTCCCCGTCGGTGACGTACGGGCCGAACCGGCCATCCTTGATCACCAGAGGCTTCTCGGTCGCCGGGTCGACGCCCATCTCGCGCAGCGGCGGTGCCGCGGCCCGCCGTCCCCGGGCCTTCGGGGCGGCCAGCAGAGCCAGCGCCTCGTCCAGGCCGACCGTGAACATCTGATCTTCGGACTCGAGCGAACGGAACTCCTCGCCACGCTTGACGTACGGGCCGTAGCGGCCGTTGTTGGCGAAGACCTCGACGCCGTCCGGCGCGACACCGATCAGCCGGGGGAGGCTGAGCAGCTTGAGCGCCTCCTCCAGGGTCAGCGAGTCCGGTGTCTGCGTACGCAGCAGCGAGGACTTCCGCTCACCGCTGGACACGTACGGGCCGAACCGGCCGGACTTGAGCACGATCGGCTCGCCGGTCGCGGGGTCGTCGCCGAGCTTGCGCTCGCCGCTGCCGCCGAGGAACAGCTCGTGCACCTTCTCCGGGGTCAACTCGTCCGGCGCAAGGCCCTCGGGGATCGGCGCCCGGTCACCCTGGGTGCCGCCCTCCTCGCCCTCGCCCGAAGCCGCGGCCGGTGCCGGCTGCTCGCCGCCGGGCAGCTCCCGCTGCAGGTACGGCCCGTACCGGCCGACCCGCACGACGACCTCGCGGCCATCGTCGTCGGTGAAGAGCGGGATGGAGTTGACGCTGCGGGCGTCGATGTCGCTGAGGTTCTCGGTGACCAGCTTCTTGAGCCCGCCGGAACGGGCGATGTCCTGGTCGCCGGCACCATTCGAGCTGCCGAAGTAGAACGCGGTGAGGAAGTCGACCGCGGCGTGGTCACCGCCGGCGATCTCGTCCAGCTCGTTCTCCATGGTGGCGGTGAAGTCGTAGTCGATCAGGCGCGGGTAGTGCCGCTCCATCAGCCCGATCACCGCGAAGGCCAGGAAGGTGGGGATCATCGCCTGGCCGCGCTTGGTGACGTACCCCCGGTCCTGGATCGTCTGCATGATCGACGCGTAGGTGGACGGGCGGCCGATGCCCAGCTCTTCCAGAGCCTTGACCAGCGACGCTTCGGTGTAGCGCGACGGCGGCTGGGTGTGGTGCCCCTGCGCGGCCAGCTGGTCGGCGGTCAGCGGCTGGTCCTTGACCAGGGTCGGCAGCCGGCGCTCGGCGTCCTCGGCCTCGGCGTTCTCGTCGTCGCTGGACTCGACGTACGCGCGCAGGAAGCCGGGGTCGGTGATGGTCTTGCCGGTGGCGCCGAAGTCGGCTTCCTCCGCGGAGGTGGAGACCGCGCGGATGCGGACCGACACGCTGGAGCCGACCGCGTCGGTCATCTGCGAGGCGATGGTGCGCCGCCAGATCAGCTCGTAGAGCTTGAACTCCTCGGCCGACAACTCCTTGGCCACCTCGCCCGGGGTGCGGAAGTTGTCCCCCGCCGGGCGGATCGCCTCGTGTGCCTCCTGCGCGTTCTTCACCTTGCCGGTGTAGCGACGCGGCTCCGGCGGCACGCTGCGCTCGCCGTACAGCTCGACGATCTGCCGACGGGCCGCCGAGATGGCGGTTTCCGACAGGTTCACCGAGTCGGTACGCATATAGGTGATGTAGCCGTTCTCGTACAGGCGCTGCGCGGTGCGCATCGTCTGCTGCGACGACAGGCGCAGCTTGCGGGCTGCCTCCTGCTGCAGGGTCGAGGTGATGAACGGCGCGTACGGGCGGCGACGGTAGGGCTTCTCCTCGACCCGGGTGACCGTGAACGGTCGTCCCTCGAGTCGGGCCGCGAGACCCCGGGCACCGCTCTCGTCCAGGTGCACCACACCGGCACCGGGCTTCACCCGGCCCGTGGTCGGTTCGAAGTCCTTACCGGTGGCGATCCGGTCGCCGTTCAGGGCGATCAGGGTGGCGTTGAACGCCCGCGGGCCCTCGCCGGCGTTGGTCACGGCGAGGGTGGCCAGGATGTCCCAGTATTCAGCGGTGCGGAAGGCCATCCGCTGCCGCTCCCGCTCGACCACGATGCGGGTCGCCACCGACTGCACCCGGCCTGCCGAGAGCCTCGGCATGACCTTCTTCCACAGCACGGGGGAGACCTCGTAGCCGTAGAGCCGGTCGAGGATCCGTCGGGCCTCCTGGGCGTCGACCAGGTCGCGGTCGATCTCCCGGGGGTTGGCGACGGCCGCCTGGATCGCCGGCTTGGTGATCTCGTGGAAGACCATCCGCTTGACGGGGACCTTCGGCTTCAGCGTCTCGACCAGGTGCCAGGCGATCGCCTCGCCCTCGCGGTCCTCATCCGTCGCCAGGAAGATCTCGTCGACCTCCTTGGCCAGCTTCACCAGCTTGCTGATCTGCTGCTTACGGTCGGCGGAGACGACGTAGAGCGCGTGGAAGCCGTTGTCCACGTCCACCCCGAGGCGGGCCCAGGGTTCCTTCTTGTATTTGGCCGGCACGTCGGCGGCGTTGCGCGGCAGGTCGCGGACGTGACCGAAGCTGGCCTCCACGACGTACCCCGGGCCAAGGTAGCCCGAGATCGTCTTGGCCTTCGCCGGTGACTCGACGATGACCAGACGGGTGGTTCCAGCGTTGCTCGGCACGTCTCTCCCCGACCTCACTCCTGCTCGTGGCCTGCCGGCGCCCGGACAGCGACCGCTTTCGACCCCGCCGTCGCACCGGCGGTTCGGATGTCCAACGTAACGCGCCGCCCGCGTTTCGGGTTTCGCGGGCCGCAAACCGCTCCGGCGCGATGGTCGACTCTCACCCCGCCGCGCTCGGCAGTGTCGGACGGCGCCACCGTACACCGTGGGTAGGGCCCGAAGCGGGTCACTGTGACGATGGCGGACCCACGGCCGAGGTCCGACCCGCCCGTTTTCCGCCTGGATCGTCCCGTCGGTTGTCCGGCACCGGACACCCGGCCGTGACCCCGGCAGGGTCGGCAACCTGGGCGAAATGACCGGTTCAGGGTCCCGTCGGCCAGGCGTCGGCAGGCGCCGCAGGAGGTGCCTCGCCGACCAACTCGGCGAGCCGGCCCAACCGTCGGCGGCCGGTGATCCGGTACGCCGGGCCGCCCTCACCCGGGCTGACCAGCGTGCCAGCGAGCCCGGCCGCCGCCAGCGCAACCCCGATCGGCTCCCAGCACTCCGCGTCGTCCACGCCGAGTCGCAACAGGAAGCCGCCGGGTGGCTCCGGCGTCCCGGCGGCGGCGAGCCACAGCCGCAGCCGCCGGCCGGTCAGGTGGAAGGTGGCTGGCGGGCGTAACGCCTGCCCGTGCAGCCAGGCCGCCGCGAGCGGTTTCAAGACCCGGGTGTACGACGTGCGCACGGCGTGTCGCTCGCCCTCGATCGGCTCCCAGCTCGCCGCCAGCCCCCGTGCGGCCAGTTCGGCGACGAGCACGTGCACCCGCCACGCGGCGTCCACCTGCACCGACAGGCGGGCGGTGCCGCCCATGCGCACCACCTCGCCCGGCCCGGCGAGCAGCCCGGCCAGGTCGGCGACCGTCGGTTCGGCCGCCTCCGCGCCGAAGAAGACAAGCTGCCGGCCCGCGTCTTCGGTCTGCGCCGGGCCGGGCTGAGCCGAGCCACCGCGACGGCGCGGCGGGCCGGAGGCCGATGAGCCTGATGTCGGATCGCCGGGCTCGGGGGCGGGAAACAGCGCCGGTGGCTGCGCCGCCGGGGAATCGCCGAGACCGCTCAGCGACACTCCGGCACCTCGTCGAAGGCCCGTTTCAACTCCTCGGAGTTGAGCTTGCTGGTGTCCAGCGCGCTCGCGTCGTACTCCGTGTTGAGGGTCGCCACCGCGGCCCGCACGCCGTCGTAGAAGGCGGTCGGCTCACCGATGCCCAAGCCGTCGATGGTGTCCCGGGCACGGCCGTAGGCATCCCGCATCTTCCCCAGCGAGCCGCGGAAACCAGCGGAGACGGCCTCGCCGTTGTCGGTCTCCGGGACGCCGGCCTGCTCCACCTTGCGGCGGGCGGTCTCGCTCGCCTGCTCCGCCCCACCGAAGAGCCGCACCAGGTTCTCCTTGGCCTGCGCCGGCGTGGTCTGCGCGGTCATCTGCTCATCGGTGCTGCTGGTCAACTTGCTGATCTCGGAGCGCCACGGGGTGAGCGCCCCGCAGACCGAGGCCGCCCAGGCCCGTGGGCTGGGGCCTCCGCCGCAGCCGGCAAGGACGACGACAACCGTGGCCAGGACCACCGTGAGCTTTCCGGCGGCAGACGCCCGGCACGTACGCATGCGTTGCAGCGTACGGCCTTTGGGCAGGTGTGGCACCGGTCCGGACGGCCGGGGTCCCCGGTCGACGCGGACGTCGACCGGGGACCTGTGCCAGTGCCGGGTCAGGCGTTGACCGTCTCCGGCCGGTGGTCGGTGCTGCCCGCGCCGGTGTTGCCATCGGCGTCGGAGTCGGACATCGCGATGCCCTTGCGCTTGCTGAACACCACCGACGCCACGATGATCAGCGTCGCGACCAGGGCGATGCCGACCCGCAGGCCGACGTTGCGGTCGTCGCCGACGCTCCAGGCCACCACGGCGGGTGCGATCAGCAGCGAGACCAGGTTCATCACCTTGATCAGCGGGTTGATCGCCGGACCGGCGGTGTCCTTGAACGGGTCACCGACGGTGTCGCCGATGACCGTGGCCGCGTGCGACTCGGAGCCCTTGCCGCCGTACGCGCCGTCCTCGACCAGCTTCTTGGCGTTGTCCCAGGCCCCACCGGAGTTGGACAGGAAGACCGCCATCAGGGTGCCGGCACCGATCGCCCCGGCCAGGTACGCCGCGAGCGCGCCGGGCCCGAGGCCGAAGCCGACCGCGATCGGCGCCAGGATGGCGAGCAGGCCGGGGGTCATCAGCTCGCGCTGCGCGTCCCGGGTGCAGATGTCGACGACCTTGCCGTACTCCGGGCGCTGGGTGCCGTCCATGATGCCGGGCAGCTCACGGAACTGCCGGCGGACCTCCATCACCACGGCACCGGCCGAACGGGACACCGCGTTGATGGCCAACCCCGAGAAGAGGAAGACCACCGCCGCACCGATGATCAGGCCGACCAGGTTGCGTGGGTTCGCCACGTTCAGCGCGTTGAGGATCTCGTTCCCGACGTCGTTCACGCCAGCCGTCGCGTACGCGCTGGTGAGCGTGTCGGTGTAGGAGCCGAACAGCGCGGTCGCGGCGAGCACCGCCGTGGCGATCGCGATGCCCTTGGTGATCGCCTTGGTGGTGTTGCCCACCGCGTCCAGCTCGGTGAGCGTACGAGCGCCGTGCTCGTCGATGTCGCCGGACATCTCGGCGATGCCCTGGGCGTTGTCGGAGATCGGCCCGAAGGTGTCCATCGCGACGATCACGCCGACCGTGGTGAGCAGACCGGTGCCGGCCAGTGCCACCGCGAACAGCGACAGCGTGATGGAGCTGCCGCCGAGGAGGAACGCCCCGAAGACACCAGCGCCGATCAGCAGCGCCGAGTAGACCGCCGACTCCAGACCGATGCTGATGCCGGCCAGGATCACGGTTGCCGCGCCGGTCTGCGAGCTCTTGCCGATGTCCTGCACCGGTCGCCGGTTGGTCTCGGTGAAGTAGCCGGTCAGCGCCTGGATCGCGGCGGCCAGCACGATGCCGATCACGACCGCGCCGATGGCCACCAGCCGCGGGTTGCCGGTGGCGTCGGTGAGGCCGTTGTCGAACTCGCCGAAGGTCGCCGGCAGGTACGCGTAGGCGGCGATCGCCACCAGCACCGCGGAGAGCACGGCCGAGAGGTAGAACGCCCGGTTGATCGCGGTCAGGCCGCTACGGTCGGACGCACGCAGCCGGGTGATGAAGACGCCGACGATCGCGATCAGCACGCCGATGGTGGAGATGATCAGCGGGAAGACCAGGCCCTCTTCGCCGAAGGCGGCGCGGCCGAGGATCAGCGCGGCGACCAGCGTCACCGCGTACGACTCGAACAGGTCGGCGGCCATGCCGGCGCAGTCACCGACGTTGTCGCCCACGTTGTCGGCGATGGTGGCGGCGTTGCGGGGGTCGTCCTCGGGGATGCCCTGCTCGACCTTTCCGACCAGGTCGGCGCCGACGTCGGCGGCCTTGGTGAAGATGCCGCCGCCGACCCGCATGAACATCGCGAGCAGCGCGGCACCGAAGCCGAAGCCCTCCAGCACGGTCGGCGCGTCACCCCGGTAGACCAGGACGACCAGCGCCGCACCGAAGAGGCCGAGGCCGACGGTGAGGAAGCCGACGACGCCGCCGGTCCGGAACGCGATCTTCATGGCCGCCTCGCGGCCGCCGGCCCGCTCCCTCGCGGCGGCGGCCACGCGCAGGTTGGCGCGGGTAGCCAGCCACATGCCGGCGCCGCCGATGAACGCGCTGAACAGTGCGCCCACCACGAAGAAGACCGAGCGGCCGATCTTCACCGCGAGTTCGCTGCCATCGGTGTCGTGCACCGGGAGCAGGAAGAGCAGCACCACGGCGACGACGACGAAGATCGCCAGGGTGCGGAATTGGCGGAGCAGGTAGGCCGAGGCGCCCTCCTGGACCGCCCCCGAGATCTCCTGCATCTTGTCGGTGCCTTTACCAGCGGCCAGCACCGTTTTTGTCAGGGCGGCAGCGAAACCGAGCGCCACCAGCGCGACAACCGCGGCGATGACGACGTAGGTGACATTGCTTCCGGTAAGGGAAAGCCCGCCGCCCTCAGCGGCCAAGGTCTCGGACATCTGTGTCCTCCTGTTACCGAACAATCGCGCCGGTGAGTGGAGACGCACCGACCGACGCCTGGATGCGGACTCGCAAGCGCGCGCCAACCCACCCCAGCGGACCAGCGATGAACACCCATACCCGCTGGCTGCGGGATGGATCACTTGCTGACAACCCGGGTACTGTAGCCCTCCGCCGTGTCGGAGGTCACACGCAGGTGCCACCGTGTCGCGATGATCTTCGTCGCTGTGTTATGAAACGAAATCTGATATAGGGCCCGATCCATGCAACAAGGCCGCATCCCCCACTGGGGATGCGGCCTACGAACCGACTCGGGTCAGTGGCCGACCGGCCACACCATCCGCACCTCGGTGCCGACGCCCTCGTCGACCGGACGCACCTGCAGGTCCTCGACGAAGCCGGCGAGCAACGCGAACCCGACGCCGGTGGTCAGCGCCTCATCGGTGAGCGACTCGTTGGCCAGCTCGTCCGGCGGCAGCGCGGTCAGACCGATGCCGGCCTCGATCGGCGCGCGGTCCACCACCCGCACCGCGTACGAACCGCCGTCGGACATCTCCACCAGCACCGGGTCGGCCAGGCCGTACTGCCGGTGCAGGGCCACCGCCCGCGTGCACGCCTCGCCGATGGCCAGGCGCACCTCGTCCAGCAGGTCCTCCCGGACCCCGGCACGGCGGGCGACGGCAACGCCGACCAGCCGCGCGGTGCGAACGTGCACCGGAGCGGGCGAGAACGAGAGCCTGACGGTCGCCATCACGCGCCGGCGCCCGCCGGGTCGGCGCTGATCGCCGCGTCGACCGTTGGGTGCAACGGGAACACCTGGTCCAGTGCGGTGATCCGGAAGATCTTGAGTAGTGGCTCCTTGTCGCAGACCAGGGCGAACGAACCGCCGGCCGAACGGAGCCGCTTGAGCGCGCCGACCAGCACGCCCAACCCGGTGGAGTCGAGGAAGTCCACCCGACCGAGGTCGACCACCACGTGACGGGCGCCACCATCGATCAACTCGAGGAGTCGTTCACGGAGCCGGGGCGCGGTGTAGACGTCCACCTCACCACCGACCTCGAGCACCGTGTGCTCGCCCACAGTGCGGGTCGCCAGCGACAGCTCCATCGGTCCTCCTCGCCAGAGCCGTAAACTCTCGTGGGCATCTAACCACTACCGCCGGTGCGGCCTGCGGACGCCAGCGGAGCTTCCCCTTACCCCCGGGCCCGACTTTTCATCTCCGAACACCAGTGCGAGAGTGCAGGGCGTGACCACCAACGACTTCAGCTCGGCCCGGCACACGCCGCGCCCAGACCTGGAGTCGTCGCCCGCGGCAACCGTATCCGCTGGTCCCGGCCCCGGGCCATCGCCAGCCGACCTTGGCCCCGGCCCTGAGCCATCGCCAGCCGAACTCGGTCCCGGCCCCGGGCCATCGCCGACGGACCTGCTGCGCCGGCTGCGCGCCCGGGGTGCCGGCGACCCGGTCACCCACGTCGAACGGGTGCCGGCCCGCGCCGGGGTGCCCGCGCCGTGGCCGTCGTGGGCGCCGCCGGAGCTGCGCGCGGCGTTCGCCCAACGCGGCGTGGTCGCGCCCTGGCAGCACCAGGCCGAGGCGGCCAACCTGGCGTACGAGGGCGAGCACGTGGTGGTCGCCACCGGCACCGCGTCCGGCAAGTCACTGGCGTACCAGCTCCCGGCCCTGGCCACTCTGCTCGCCGACCCCCGGGCCACCGTGCTCTACCTGGCACCGACCAAGGCGCTCGCCGCCGACCAGCTGCGGGCCGTCGCCGCGCTGGAGCTGGAGGGGGTACGCCCAGCCTGCTACGACGGTGACACTCCACGTGCCGAGCGGGAGTGGATCCGCCGGCACTCCCGGTTCGTGCTGACCAACCCCGACATGCTGCACCACGGCATCCTGCCCGGGCACGCCCAGTGGTCCGGTTTCCTGCGCCGCCTCGCGTACGTGGTGATCGACGAGTGCCACACCTACCGGGGGGTGTTCGGCTCGCACGTGGCGCACGTGCTGCGTCGGCTGCGCCGGCAGTGCGCACGGTTCGGCGCCACCCCGGTGTTCGTGCTCGCCTCGGCGACCTCCGGTGACCCGGCGACCGCGGCCGGGCGGCTGACCGGCCTGCCGGTGACGGCGGTCACCGAGGACGCGTCACCGCGCGGCGGGGTGACCTTCGCGCTCTGGGAGCCGCCGCTGTTGCCGCCCGACTCGGGCTCCTCCACCCCGGTGCCTCCGCAGGCGACAGGCGACCATGACGATCTCCATCAGGTCCGCCGGTCGGCGCTGCGCGAGACCGCGGACCTGCTCGCCGACACGGTCGCCGAGGGGGTACGCACACTCGCGTTCGTCCGCTCCCGCAAGGGCGCCGAGGTCGTGGCGGCCAACGCCCGGCGGGCGTTGGACGACGCGGTGCCGGGGCTCGGCGACCGGGTCGCCGCCTACCGGGGCGGCTACCTGCGCGAGGAGCGACGTGAGCTGGAACGGGCGCTGCTGCACGGCGACCTGCTCGGCCTGGCCTCCACCAACGCGCTGGAGCTGGGCGTGGACCTGGTCGGGCTGGACGCGGTGCTGATCTGCGGTTACCCGGGCACCCGGGCGTCACTGTGGCAGCAGGCCGGCCGCGCCGGGCGGTCCGGGCAGGAGGCCCTCGCCGTGCTGGTCGCCCGGGACGACCCACTGGACACCTACCTGGTGCACCACCCGGAGGCGATCTTCGGCGCACCGGTCGAGGCGACGGTGCTCGACCCGGCCAACCCGTACGTGCTGGCACCGCAGCTCGCCTGCGCCGCCGTCGAGGCGCCGCTCACACCGGCCGACCTGGCGCTCTTCGGCGACGGGGCGAAGGAGGCGGTCGACGAGTTGGTGGCGGCCGGGGCGCTGCGGCAGCGGCCCACCGGTTGGTACTGGCGGCATCGGGAGCGGCCCGAGGTGGACCTGCGCGGCGAGGGCGGCGCACCGGTCTGCGTGGTGGAGTCGTCGACCGGCCGGCTGCTCGGCACGGTCGACGGCGGCTCCTCGCACTTCCTGCTCCATCCCGGCGCGGTCTACCTGCACCAGGGAGTCTCGTACGTGGTCGACGACCTCGACCTCGCCGACGGCTGCGCGCTGGTGCACGCCGAGGAACCGGACTGGTCCACCCACGCCCGTGACGTCACCGACCTGTCGGTGGTGTCGGTGCGTTCCTACGTGGACGCCGGGCCGGTCGGCATGTTCCTCGGCGAGGTGGATGTGACCAGTCAGGTGGTGTCGTACCAGCGGCGGCGGATCGCCACCGGCGAGGTGATCGACACCCGGCCGCTCGACCTGCCCACCCGGGAACTGCGGACGGTGGCGGTCTGGTTCACCCTGTCGCCGCAGTCGCTGGCTGCCGCCGGGGTCCAGTCGGCGGACGTGCCGGGTGCGCTGCACGCTGCCGAACACGCGGCGATCGGCCTGCTGCCGCTGATGGCCACCTGCGACCGGTGGGACATCGGCGGGCTCTCCACCGCGGTGCACCCGGACACCGAGGCGCCGACCGTCTTCGTCTACGACGGGCACCCGGGTGGCGCCGGGTTCGCCGAGCGGGCGTACGGCACGGCGTCGGCATGGCTGCGGGCCACCCGGGACGCGATCGCCGAATGCGGCTGCGAGATCGGTTGCCCGTCGTGCGTGCAGTCGCCGAAGTGCGGCAACGGCAACCATCCGCTCTCCAAACCGGACGCGATCCGGGTGCTCGACGTGGTGTTGGCGAACCTGCCCGACTGAGCAGGTTGCATGAATCGGCACGGCACGGGGCACAATGGTGTGGGAGCGCTTCCATCGATACTTTTGTTGCTGCTCGCCCCCCGCGCCCGAGGAGAAGCCGTGGCCGACACCATCGCCGAGACCGTCGACCTGCTCTACACCATCGACCAGGATCAACTCACTCCCGACCAGCAGATCGCGCTTGGGTCCGCGCTGGCCGCCCTGGCCCAGGCGGAACGTCTGGAGCAGATCAACGAGCAGCTACGCGGCATCCACCAGGTCCTCAACACGTGGGCGCTCCGCGCCACAGTCGACGGCCGCTGACCTCTGACAGGGAAGGCGAGCTGGAGCGAGCCGGCAGCGAATGCCCGGTTGTGCGAGACTCCGGCGGACCAACCCCCGGAGGAGTTCAGATGCAGTTCGACAATTTGCAGAGCCAGCACCAGTTCCACGTCCGCCAGCGACTGCGCATGATGGTCAACCAGTACGAGGTCCGGGCGGTCTCCCCGGACGGCACCGAGGGTGAGCTGCTCGCGTTCGCGCAGCAGAAGCGGCTCGCTTTCAAGGAGCAGGTGACGATCTACACGGACGACTCCAAGCAGCAGCCGCTGCTCGGCTTCAAGGCCCGCCAGCGCCTCGACCTCGGTGCCACATACGACGTGACCGACGCGGCCGGTAACCCGATCGGCCTGTTCCGCAAGGACTTCGCCCAGTCGCTGCTCCGGTCCACCTGGCACGTCGAGCAGAACGGCCTGCCGCAGGTGACGGGCCAGGAGCGAAGCCTGCCGGTGGCTTTGCTGCGCCGCTTCGTCGACTCGCTGTCCTGGCTGCCGTACCACTTCGACTTCACCGCCGGTGGCCAGCCGGTCTTCACGGTGGTGAAGAAGTGGGGCCTGCGCGACAAGTACATCGTCGAGGTGCAGCACCCGCAGATCGACCGCCGCCTGGTCATCGCGATGGCCGTCGCCCTCGACGCGCTCCAGGCCCGCTGACAAACTGACCCCACCCCTAGGCCGCTGGCGGGACCCCCGCCTGCTGCAGGCGAGCCGCAACAGTCCCGGCCCGGCCAGCCCGTGAGCTGTCTACTCCGCCCACGGCCTGGTGCAGGATCCGCTCAACTACAGGGAAAGTGCTGTCTCCAGGACGCCCGAGGCAGCACTTTCCCTGATGTTGTGCGGATCAGGAGATGGGCGGGGCGGTCGGGCGGCTGAAGTCGCTCGACTAGGTTCGCTGCCCTCGTAGGATCTCCGCCATGGCTCTCGGACGCGCCAATCTGTCGACGCGGCAGCGAGCCCTGTTGGATCAATGGCTTCCCGGCGCGAACGCCGAGAAGGACCACAGCTGGGGCCTGGTGCAGACGACGGTTCTGGAGATGACGTACGCCGGTTCACGATTCATCGTCAAAGCCGGCGGCGACGATGACCACCACGTCGAACGCGAACTGCGCGCCCATCTCAGCTGGCTGAGTCCCTGGACCAGCCTGGGCCGCGCACCCCTGCTGGAGTACGGCGACTCGAAGGCGAAGCTCCTCGTCACGAGATACCTGCCGGGTGAGCTGGTGCTCGGCAGCGAACACGCTGACGTTCCCGCAACCTACCGGGAGGCAGGCGAACTCCTCGCACTGCTCCACGCACAGACCCGCATCGTCGACGCGGACTACGAGGAGCGGGAGAACGAGAAGTCATTCGCCTGCCTCAGCGGACCGCACCGAATCGCTACGAGCACGGTGGAACGGCTGCGCGCCGAGATCACCAGCTGGCCGACGCCGGAAGCACTGCTCGTGCCGACTCACGGAGACTGGCAGCCCCGGAACTGGCTGATCCACAACAACATCGTCAGCATCATCGACTTCGGTCGGGCGTCGATGCGTCCCGCCTACACGGACCTCACCCGGCTGTCCGCCCAGGATTTCCGCCGCGACCCGAAGCTTGAGAGAGCGTTCCTCGACGGGTACGGGGTGGATCCGCGCCAGACGCCCGCGTGGCACCGCAGTCGAGTCCGTGAGGCGATCGGCACGGCAACCTGGGCCTACCGGGTAGGCGACGAAGCGTTCGAAGCCCAAGGGCACCGAATGATCGCTGAGGTTCTCGGGCCGTCCTAACACGCACCGGGCTGCCTACTCAGCCACGCACCGGCCCGGCGCGGGCCGTTGACGCCGCGACCCGAGTCAGGCCAGGCAGTGGCGTGACTGTCGTCTCGACGGTCACCAGCAGGTCCAGCCCGTCGAGACGACAGTCGACCAGCCGACCACCGTTGCGGGCGGCGATGTCGGCAGCGAACGTACAGGCCGTCGAGTCGCCATCGAACGCCCTGCTGGCCCCGGCCAAAGCTCCCAGGTCAGCAGCGACCGCCGCTCGCTGAGCCGCCATCGCAGCCCCGGCGACAGCGGCACCGAATGTCCCTACCAGCACGAACGCCATCCCCACTGCCAGCAGAATGACGGTCGCCCCACCTTGCTCGCTGTCTGGTCGGCCACCCTCGGGGCACTTGGCGTCCGACCGGCTGCCGTGGGGGTGCCCGGTGTTCGATTCGCGGCCGTAGCGGGACGGTCGGGCGTCAGGTCGTCGCATCACGGGACCCTCTCCCCGACGCGGGGTTCGAGTGCCGCGACGGCGGTGGCGACCACGGTGATCCGTGGTAACCGGCCGCCCAGGGTGCGCACGGGTGCCCGTACCGTCGCCTGCGCGCGGTCCCCGTCGATCGACACCGACACTTCCGCGCCCGGCGGCGCCGCGCCCCCGCCATCCGCCTTGTCGACGTCGCCCCGGGCGGCGGCCAGCGCCGCTTCCCGGGCCGCGTGCAGGCAACTCGCCCGGGTGCTGACGGCGTTGACCGCAGCCAGGCCGGCGAGCAGGAGCAGGAGCAGCGCCGGCAGGCCGGCCGCCAGTTCGGCGGTGAAGGACCCCCGGTCTCCACCGGCGGGGGTCTTCCGCCCGCGACCGGACGCCCGACCGGGCCTCCGCCCGTCGCCGGGCACCGCGTCGACGAGACGGAACCCCCACCTGCCGGTGGACGCACGTCCGGCGAACTCGGACCTCCGACCACGGCCGGCCTGCCGGCGCCCGATCACTTCAGCGCCCGGTCGATGACGGCGGTCAGCGCCGACTGGACGTTGCCGGAGGTCAGCACCTTCAACAGGATCCCGGCGAAGGCGACTGCGGCGAGCGTGCCGACGGCGTACTCGGCCGTGTTCATTCCGGCGTCGCCGCGCAGGCGGGCGATGAGTTTGCGCATGGCTGTTTCCCTTCTCGATGGATCAGAGCACGTCGCCGAGAACGGCGACGATCACCGGCACCAGGCCGGCGAGAATGAACGCCGGCAGGAAGCACAGCCCCAGCGGCAGGACGATGAGCACGCCCGCCCGGCGGGCCGACGCCTCGGCAGCGGTGGCCCGGTCGGCGCGCAGGTCGTCAGCGAGCCGGGCCAGCGCACCGGCCAGGGCGGCACCACTGTTGGCCGAGCGCAACGCCGCCGCGGTCAAGCGCTCGGCGCCGGGCACCCCGTCCAGTGCGGACCACGCCTCGGCCGGGCCACCGCCGAGCAGCAGCGTGCGGCCGACCCGGGCCAACCGGCCGGCGAGCGGCCCGTCCAACGCGTCGGCGACGGCCAGCACCGAGCGATCCACCGGGGCACCCGCCCGCATCGCGGCGGCCAACAGGTCGACGGCGAGTGGCAGGTCGACGGTCTCCTGAAGCCGCCGTCGGCGGACAGCCGGCGATTCGATCCGCCGGAGCAGGAAATCCAGCAGGAACGCGGCCGGGATCGCACCGAGCAGCCCGAGCCAGCCCTCGACGACCACGGCCACGGCGAGCCCGCCCAACGCCGCGGCGAGCCGGACCGCGTCCGGCCGCCGCCCGCCGGCCGGACTACGCCGGCTCGCTGGACGCTGCGGCATCATCCCGCCCGCCCCGGCGTCGCGCCCAGCCGTTCAGCCCAGAGGAGGCCCACGACCTGCAGGACGACCGCGAGAACAGCGCACGCTCCGCCAACCGTGCTGTGCAGGAGCACCGCCACGGGGTCGACGCCGATCCCGTACCCGAGGCCGATCCCGCCGATCGGCAGCGCCGCCAGCAACCAGGCCGTGGCCCGGGCACCGGCCGCCTGGGCCGCTGCGGCGGCCAGACCCCGGTCGGTAGCCCGCGCGTCCGCCTCGATCCGCTCGACGAGTTCGGCCAGCGGTGCGCCGGTCCGGTCGGCCAGTCGCACCGCGGCCGACGTCAGCTGGCGCAGCCGGTCCGACCCGTCCCGCCCAACGGCGGCAGCCTCGAGCGCGTGCTGGACGGGCAGACCGGCCCGGAGGTCCGCCGCGAGGCCACACAGTTGGTCCAGCCCACTTCGGCGGCTCCGTTCGGCGGTCCGGTTCAGTCGCCAGCGCAGCACGGCCCGCACGGCCAGGGCGCCGTACCCGCCTACCGCGATCGCAGCGACCGGCCCACCGACCACGGCACCGACTCCGCCTCCCAGCACACCGACCAGCGGCAGCACGCGCCTCGTCGACCACGGGACCCGTTGCGACGAGCGGGCGCTCGGACGTGTGGCCGTCAGGTCGGACGCGCCGACAGGCCGGTCGTCACCGAAAACGACGTCCCCGCACGTCTCGGCCGTTGCCACGCCGGACGTGTCGCCCCGACAGCCCACCTCGACATCGCCGCCGTCGATCGCGGCCATGGATGTGCCACCGCGCGGTGTTGCCTCGATGGTGGTGGCCTCCGGCCGGGTGGTGCCGGCGGGGCGCCGGGGATCCCGACGGATCGGTGGGCGCGTCGGGCCGGCCGGACGGGTAGACCCCACCGACCCGCCCGCCACCCCGAGCCAGCTCGGGCTGCCGGTGACGTCCCGGCTGGGCCAGCCGAGCGCCGTCCGACTCCCGGCCGAACCCGCACCGGTTGACGGCTGGTACGCGACGCCGGCCGGATGACCCGGGGTCGGTAGGTCCCCAGACCCGTCGACCGGTCCGTCCGGCGTGCGGTTCAGGTCCCGGATCCACTCCACCAACGCGTCGTCGGGGTCGGCCCCACCGCCCGCACGTCCCGCAGCCAGCACCCGACGTCGACGGGCCCGGACGCTCTGCACCGGCCAAGCCACCAGCGCGGCAGCGGCCAGGAGCAGCGCCGCCACCAGCATCGTCGCGCCGGTCATGCCGGGCCTGCCGATCCGGGCCACGGCTCGCTGAGGATCGGCGGCACCGCCACCCCCCGCTGGCGTAGCAATGCCCCGAGTGCACGGGCGGCCAGCCCGAGCCCGGTGCCGCGTACCCAGGCGGGCACCACGGTCACCAACCGTTCGGGCCCTTCGGGTAACAGCAGGCAGACCGACTCCAGGACGCGTCCCCGGTCGCCACGTCGCACCTGGAACAGCACCTGCAACGCGGCGGCCACCTGGGCGTGCAGCGCGGCGCGAGGCAGCCCACCCAGCATGCCCAACGCCTCCAGCCGAGCCGGCACGTCGGACGGCGTGTTGGCGTGCAGCGTGCCAGCACCCCCGTCGTGGCCGGTGTTGAGCGCGGCCAGCAGGTCGACCACCTCACCGCCCCGGCACTCCCCGACCACCAGCCGGTCCGGGCGCATCCGCAGTGCCTGCCGGACCAGGTCACCGAGGTTGACCACCCCCGAGCCCTCCACATTGGCGGTACGCGCCTGGAGCCCCACCACGTGCGGGTGTCCCGGACGCAGCTCGGCCGCGTCCTCCACCAGCACGATCCGCTCGGTGGCTGGCACCATCCCCAGCAGCGTGTTGAGCAGGGTGGTCTTGCCCGACCCCGTGCCCCCGGTCACCAGATAGGCCAGCCGGGCAGCGACGACCGCGGCGAGCAGCGGTGCCACCGGTCGCGGCACGGTCCCGTGACGCACCAACTCGTCGAGGGTGAACGGCCGGTGCCGGAAGGTCCGCAGGGACAGGTAGGGACCCTCGGTCGCCACCGGCGGCAGCACCGCGTGCAGCCGGGTGCCGTCGGGGAGCCGGGCGTCCGCGTACGGGGAGCCGTCGTCGAGCCGCCGGCCTGCGCTCGCGATCAGTCGCTGCGCCAACCGGCGCACGTCCTCCATCGAGCCCACCGGGACCGCGACCTGCTGCAGCCCCGCACCACGGTCGACCCAGACCCGGGTCCCGTTGACGAGGACGTCGGTGACCTCCGGGTCGGCGAGCAGCGGGGCCAGCGGCCCGGCGCCGACGAGATCGTCGTGCACCCGGTCGGCGATCCGCAGGACGGCGGTGTCACCGAGCACCGCGGCGGTTGGCTCGGCCCGTACCGCGGAGACGATCGCCGCCGGAGTCACCGGGGTCGTGGCGGCGGCGATCCGCTGCCGCACCCGGGCGGCGAGGTTGTCGTGCTCGGGACGGCCGGTCATGCCGCACCGGTCGCGGGCACACCGGTCAGGTCGGTGACGATCCGTTGGCAGAGGGCCGCCAGTGGGCCCTTGCCCGCGGCGGCCGGCGCCTCGCCTCGTTCCAGCCCACGGCAGAGCCCCGGCTCGGGGCGCAGCGTGCCGGCCAGGGGAAGCCCGAGCGCCCGCGCCACTTCGGTGGCACGCAGCCGGCCCGGGGCGGGCCCGCGCACCACGACCGAGAGCGCAACGCAGTGCGGGGCGGCCGCCGCCACCACCCGGGCGGCCGCAGCGGTGGCACGCAGCTCGGCGGGGACGACAACGAACGCCTGGTCGGCCGCCTGCAATGCCACCACTGCCGCGTCGTCCAACTGGCGGGGCAGGTCGACCACCACGAAGTCCCGCCCACGCCGGGCTGCGTCGACCGTTGCCGCCATCGCCGCCGCCGGCAGCGCCAGCACCTCGCCGCGGTCCCAGGAGAGGACCACCAGGTCACCCCGGCTGGGTAGGGCCTGAACCAGCGCCGGGGCGTCCACCCGCCCGTCGGCACCGGTGAGTGATGGCCACCGCAAACCTTCCAGCTGCTCCCAGCCCAGCACGAGGTCGAGGCCACCACCGAGCGGGTCGGCGTCGACCAGCAGAGTGCGCAACCGGGCCCGCGCGGCGGTCACGGCAAGACCGCCGGCGAGCACACTCGCGCCCGCACCGCCCCGACCACCGAACACCGCGACGACCCGGGCGGCTCCGCCGGCCGAACGGTCTGGACCGTGCTCGGCGAACCGGTCCACCAGCCACGGCTCGGCGGCGGGCAGCATGGCGACGTGCTCAGCCCCGATCAGCTCGGCGATCTGCCATCCGGGGTCGAACTGACCGACTCGGCCGACCAACACCAGCCGGGGACGTTGCGGCATCCGGGCACGCAGACACGACTGCGCCTGGTCGGCGCCGAGCAGCACCAGCGGCGCGGGCTGCCAGCGGGTACGTGCGGCCGCTGGGTCGGGGGCGAGCTCCACCTCGGTGCCGCCGGCAGCGGCGAGTCGGAGCACATCGTCGAGCAGATCGTCGTCGCCGGTGACGACCAGCGGAAGCCGGCGGATCGGCGGAACCGAGGTACGGGATGGCATCGCGACCTCCAGCGGTCGGGCTCTGGTATGCCGCCGACCCTGCTCGGAAACCGCCCCGCAAGCCGCCCCGACCGCGCCACCTGTGGACAACTCGGTGGGCTGTGGACAACGCCCGCCGAGACAATTGATCTGCTACGCGCGCGGCCTGTCCGCCACAGCTCCGGCCGGTTGGATACGCAACGGGGCCGCTCCCGACAGGAGCGGCCCCGGGAGTCGGCGGTCAGCCGACTCGATCGGTCCAGGCGGCATCGAGGATCACCTGGTACGAGCTGATCCGCACCGGCGACAGCGTCAAAAGCTCGTGGGCGAGCAGCTCACCCGTCGTCGGGTTGAAGATCAGGAGAGACTGCGCGTCGTGTTCGCGGTCGTCGAACGTGACCGCGACCCCGTCCCGGCCGGCACGGTCCGTGACCTTCCCGCGCCAGCGGAAGCCCGGCACGTCGGCCAGGACCCGCAGGATCTCCGCTCGGGTCGCACGCGACACCACGTACCGCGAGTAGAGCGTGCTGACCTCCTTGCTCGCCGCACCCGGCCCGTACTCGACCTTCAGCAGTTCACGCAGCCCCGACGCGTCGGGCGGCGGTGGCGTGAGTTCCATGGGCGGCAGCGGGATCATGGCCGGCGCGGAGTTGCCGGCGACTGCCGGCCCCGAATCGAGTCTGCGCCGCCAGTAGTCCTGGGATTCCTGGTCCGGGTACTGCGGCTCCAACTGGGTGTTGATCTGACTGCCGGTCCCGTCTGCGGCCTGCCAGACCTTCGACTCCCCGGCGTAGGCGACGTGGTGACGGCCGTCGGCGGAGGACATCACCGGGTCACCCCACAGCTTCGTGTGGTGATACATGTAGCGCCCGCCGCGGTGGTCGTACGCCGCGTCCTTGATCTTGCTGGCCAGGGCCCGGAGCTGCGGGCCGGCGTCCGGTGGGTCCGCGTCGAACTGGTAGGCGACCGGCACGAGCACCAGCCCCGCCGCGTCTCCGAGCCCGCCCGGGCCGTCCGATGCGGGCCGGTCGAACGGCCGCAGGACCGCCACCGCACCGGCCGCGACCGCCAGCGTCCCGGCAGCCAGGACCATGCGACGGGTCGGGTGTACGCGACGACGCCTGACGACCATGTCGGTGGTGCCGGCGCTGTCGATCAGTTCGCGTGCCGAGACCAACGGCGGCGCGACGGCGGCGTTCCGGGCCGGGTCGACCGGGCCGAGGAGAGTACGGGTGCGCGCTGCTCCGAACATCACAGATCCTCTCGAAGAGTCGCCAACATCGGACGTCGGGCGTGGACGGGTCGGTCCGACATCGCTTCGGTGAGCCGCCGACGGGCGCGGTGCAGGCGAACCGCCGCAGCCGCCCGGGTGCAGCCGAGAACCTTGGCCGCCTCGGACACCGTCAACTCCTCCCAGCCGACCAGCCGGAGGATCTCCTGATCGAGCTCGCTCAGGATGGCCAGCGCGGCCCGGACGTCGGCGACCCCGACGGTCACGTCAGCACCGGACGAGCCAGCCACCCGTGCCAGGTCGACGTCGGTGATCGGCAGGACATCGGGGGCGCCACGCCGCGACCGCCACTGATTCGCCAGCAGGCGCCGAGCTACCCCGTACAGCCAGGGCAGGCTGCGGTCCGGCACCTCGTCACGACGCCGCCAGGCAACGACGAAGACCTCCTGGGCCAACTCCGCCGACGCGTCCCCGTCCGCCATCCGGCGCAGGCCATACCTCACGATGTGCGCGTACTCGGCGGCGTAGAGGCTGGTGAACCAGCCCTCGTCCCGCTTCCCCGGTGGACCCACCCGAACCCCCATTGCCTCGGCGACTCTCACCCTGGCTTGTGTCACGGCGGGGCCGATGATTACCGATGGATCTACGCGCTGTCCTGAGTGGCGGTACCCGCATCCCGGCCGCACCGGCGCGCAGTGGGAGCTATTTGCGTCTGGTATCCGTTGTCTTTTGCGCTCACGCCCGCGCGTACTCTCGCGGCATGGCCGACCCTAAGCAGCACGTCGAGCGCGAAATCGTGCGTATCCTCCGTGCTGCACGACAAACCACGGGTGAGCGCCGCACGATCCTGCTGCGTGACCTCGCCGAGCAGATGGTGGACCTGCGCGAGCACTACCAGGTCCCGTCCGGCGACCCTGACTGGACCGGCCGCACCGGGGTGTACCGGTACGCAGTACGCGAGCTGTATGCCCAGGCCGGCTACAGCCCCGAGGAGCGGAAGCTCACCCAGACCTCCACCCGGTACCACGTCGGCAACCTGGTGCGCGCGCGTGTGCCGCAGGAGACCGCCGACGCTCTCGGGCTCGAACGCACCACCCCGCAGGACCGCAACCGCATGCGCACCCGACGCGACCGCGACGAGCTGCGCGAGCTGCTGGCCGAGGCCCGCGAGCTGCTGGCCGCGCACAAGAAGACCACCGGAGGCGCGCAGGGTATTTCCAGTTCGGCGCGCTAGTTCGTGCTCTACTCGTTCGCGGCGGGCCCGGAGACTCTCGCTAGTACAGCACTTCTTGCTGCCTGGCGACCGTCCGTCGCCAGCGGGCCGCGCCGAACCTGCTGCGGGTTGCGGTCCCAAGCTGGCGGCTGCCGCCAAACCAGCGTCGACGAGCAGGTGCCGGACGCCGGTCGTTGACCATCTAGGTCGACCCGGGTCCGAGGCTCACGCGCCTCTCCGCTGCGTCCCTACCTGTCCACCGAGTTCTGGGGTAGCCGAGTTCGTCCTCAAGCGTCTCGCCCTTGCGCTCGCCGTCACCGGCAGCGAGATGTCAACCGCGGTCATCTGTGTGCTTGACCCCGACCAGGACGACGTCGGAGAGGTCGACCTCCGCGGCCCAGGAGGCGCTGCCTCCCGCCGCAGAATCACCGTCCCTGGATGGTCTGGACGGGCCGGAGGATGACCTGTGAGCTGCGGTGGCACGCTCCCACGGGAAAGGGACGACCCCCGTCGGGGGGATGCGGACTCGCGCTGTCGACCGATACCAACCGGTGGCGGCACGCGTCAACGAGCAGGTGCCGGCCCTCGTCGCTTGCCATTCGAGGCCGACCAGCACCGGCGCTCGCGCTGCCTCCTTGCTGCCTCGCTGCCTGACGCTCGCTTACAAGTCCTGTGCAAATCGTCCGGTTGCTCACGCGCGTTAATGTGTCTCGTGATCGTATGGCTCAACGGCACACACGGCGCGGGTAAGACGACGACCAGCTCGCTCGTGCAGCAACTGATTCCGGATTCCCGGGTGTTCGACGCCGAGAAGGTCGGCGAGACGCTCATGGACATCACGCCGGGGCTGCCCGAGACGGACAACTTCCAGCACTGGCCGCCGTGGCGACAGCTCGTCGTCGAGACGGCCCGCCGCGTGCTCGACTACACCGGCGGCACCTTGGTAATACCCATGACTGTCCTGGTCGAGCAGTACTGGCGCGAGATCAGTACGGGCCTCGCCCAACACGCCATCCCGGTAAGGCACTTCGTCATCCACGCTGATCAAGACACCCTTCGCAGGCGTATCGAGGGAGAACACCCCGTTCCGTCGCCGTTCCGTCTCAAGTACCTCGAGCCCTACGCCGAGGCGGCCCGCACGTGGCTACATGCCGAGGCCAAGGTCGTCGACACCACGCACCTGACTCCCGCCCAAGCCGCCATGCAGATCGTCCTCCGAGCTACCGGGGAAGCTCAGGGGCCTAACCTCAGCTTGGGAATCGGGTTGAGTGGGTGCCGCAGGGTGTGGTGCCTGCTGGCCGCGGAAGCCCGAACCACCGGGCCACCCTTCCCCACGGGGCCGGCTGGCCAGGCCGATGCCGGCCGAAGGTCGCCAGCAGGCCGGGGGCGGCGCGCTCGCGGGTCGCCTTGATGCTCTTGGCTCAAGTCAGAACCATCAACGTCAGCTGAATGTTCACGAATCCGTTGAGGGCGAGCGCCACCAGCGTCGAGAGAATCAAAATGGCCTTACCTCTGCGACCCTCGCCGACCATGGGCTTGAGAACCGCACCGACCAGCGACCACACCAAGAAACCGACGAAGCCGAGCAAGACCATCATGATGACGCCGACGTCTCCCAGCAGTTCGGGGTCGAAGTAGTCATGGTGGACTGCTGAACGAACCAACCACTCGCCGGCCAGTACGCCGATGAGCAATGCTGTCGCGAGGTTGGCCAGGGCTAGACCCGCCCCGCCCCACAGCGCGCTACGAATCTTGCCCGAGTATTCCTCCCGCTCCATCAAGGCCGTTTGAGAATGCCGACCAACGGGCACGAAGACACCAAACACCATCGCGATCGCCTGACCAACAGACTGACCCGACGTGTAGACAAGGCCGGTCGCGAAACGCTCCACCTCTCGTACCTGACCGGCGCCCTGTGGATCCGTGTTGACAAAATCGGCGAGTCCGGCGTTGAACCGCGCAGCAATGACCGTTATCAGGGCCACGGCGGCGGCTGCGAACCACCAACCAGCTGTGAAGCCATGGTGCCCGCCCTTAGCGGAGTCGCAAGCCATCCGCCGATTATTGAGGACCCACCGCCGGCGGCACAGATTCCACCGCCGACGAACCTGGAAGACCTCGGACTGCCTTAGCCAACAACTCGACGACCTGCTGCCATCCCGTGTGCCGCCGACCCGCCCTCTTGTGCGGCCGCCGCCGGAGCCGGTCTGCGCTGGGGTGAGTGCGCCGGGCTGACGTGGTCCTCGGTCGACCTCGACCGAGCATCGCTACGCGTGGTTCAGGTGGCCGAGGAAACGCACGGCGGGATCGTGCTGCGTCCGTACCCGAATGCGGTTCCACGATCTACGGCACGCCTACGCCACCTGGCTGGTCACCGACGGCGTCCCGATCAACCTGGTGCAGCGGGTCATGGGCCACGGGCAGGCGTCCACGACGCTCAACCGGTACACCCATACCCCGGACGACTACGCCGCCCGCGTCCTGGAGGCGTTCGACGGCTCTGCTGCCTCTCTGCTGCCTCCGGCCGCAGAAACACAGTCCGTGGACGGTCTGGACGGGCCGGAGGACGACCTGTGAGCTGCGTTGGCACGCTCCCACGGAAAGGGACGACCCCCGTCGGGGGGAGACGGGGGTCGTCGAAGGTTCGGCTCCGGGGGGGTCGAGCCGAACCACTCAGCGGTCACGGGGGGTGCAACCGCTGAGAGTCTGCCTGTTTTCGAGGATGTGAAGGCTCGTCGTACGGATAAGTCTGCCTGAGCGGGCCCGTCACGTCGAGTGGTGCCGACTCCACTCACTGCGAAAATCTCCTCGCAGAGTGTGATCACGATCACGCGGAGCGGAGTTGGTGGTGCCAGCCCGCAGGTCTGAGGGGTGGCCTGACCCCGGGCACCCGCCGACGATAGACCATCCGGCTAGACTTTCGCGCCGTGGGCCGAAGTGCCGCTTTCTTCGATCTAGACAAGACCGTCATCGCCAAGTCGAGCGCCCTGGCGTTTGGTCGGCCGTTCTACCGGGACGGGCTGATCACCCGGCGTGACGTGGTCAAGTCGGCGTACGCGCAGCTGATGTTCCGGCTGGGCGGCACCGACGAGCAGACCATGGCCCGAACACGGGACTACCTGGCCGCGCTCTGCAAGGGCTGGCAGGTGGAGCAGGTCCGCCAGATCGTCGCGGAGACACTGCACGAGCTGATCAACCCCTACGTGTACGCCGAAGCCGCCGCCCTGATCGAGGAGCACCAGGCGGCCGGGCGGGACGTGGTGCTGGTCTCGGCGTCCGGCGAGGAGATGGTCCGGCCGATCGGCGAGCTGCTCGGGGTGACCGACGTGATCGCCACCCGGATGACGGTGCAGGACGGCCGGTACAGCGGCGAGGTCGAGTTCTACGCGGCCGGTCCGAGCAAGGTCGAGGCGGTCGGCGAGTTGGCTGCCGCCCGGGGCTACGACCTGGCCGACTCGTACGCCTACTCCGACTCGTACAGCGATCGCCCGCTCTTGGAGTGCGTCGGCCACCCGAGCGTGGTCAACCCGGACCGGCAGCTGCGCAAACTGGCCTCGGAGAACGCGTGGCCGGTGCTGGAGTTCCGGCATCCGATCCCGTTGGGCCGCCGCCTGCGGGAGCGGCCCGCCGTCCCGGTGGCCGCGGCCGCTCTCGGGGTCGGGGTGGGCGTGGCCATCGGCATCGCGTGGTACGGCCGGCACCGTCGCACCCGCGCTGCCGCCAGCGCGTGACCTGAGCGCTCAGGCGGCGGCGAGGATCTCGTCGCCGATGGGGGTGAGTTGGTCGGCACCCACCTCGACGGCGGCCATGTAGTGGCGCAGCCAGGACCGCAGCCCGTCCGGGGTGCCGGTGGCGAAGGCGCCGGCCGAGCCGACGTACTCGGGCTCCCGCTCACGGTGGCCGACGTCGACCGCGAGCAGGCCCCGCGGGTCGAGGCCGCTGGCGAGCAGCACCAGACGGGCGGCCCCCCGGGCCACCACGCCGGACGGCCCGGCGAACGGGCGCAGGTTCAGCAACTCCCCGTGTACGACGGCGGCGAGCACCAGTGGGGAGACCTTCGTGCCACCGGCGACCAGCCCGGCCAGCCCATCCAGGCGGGTCGCGACCACCGGGTCGGCCACCGGGCGGCCCAGTTCGGCTTCCGGCACCATGTCCCGGGCGGCGAGCACGTGCAGTTTCGCGAGCGCCTGCCGGGGGGCCTTCGGCCAGAGTTCTGTCAGGCCGGGCAGCGCCCCGGCGACACGCAGCGCCCCCTGGAGCACCGGATCGGTGACGGTGCCGGCACGGACCGCCTCGCGTTCGTGCACGGCCCCCTCCAGTGCGGCGCTGGCCACCGCTGAGCGGAGGCTGACCTCGGCCGCGACCTGTCCGCCGTGTCGGCGCAGCGCACGGTGCCCGAGTGCCTGGTCGAACCGCTCGCGGGCACGCTCGACGGTGGCGGAGATGTCGGCGAGCGCGAGCAGGGGTGCGAGCGGGTCGGTGGTCACCCCGCCACGCTAGCGACCCGCCCCGGCCGCCCGGGCCGCACCCGCCCGCATCGCGGCTCCCGCCACCGGCCGCAGCCACCGACGCAGCCGCAGCCGCAGCCGCAGCCGCAGCAAGCGACGATCAGGGCAAGGTCAACACAAGGTCGGCGATGTAGGGGTGTCCCGCCCGCCTCGATACCGCCACATCGCCGACCTCGTGTCGATCAAGCGCGCGCAGGCCAACGACGCAGACGGGCCAGGCGCGCAACGCACGCAAGCCAAGCAGGCAAGCAGGCGCGTGGCGCAGGCGCGCCGGGCAGGCCCGCGACGGCATGCGCTCCAGGTGGGGGCGCGGCGTCAGCACGGGCTGGGACGGCCGTCGGGCGCGTGGCGGGGGCCGCTCGGCGCGACGGAGTGGGCAGCCGTCGCCGGTCGAGGGCCCCGCGACTACCCTCGTGCCATCGAGACGCAGGTCACCCCGAGGACGAGGAGTCACGGCATGAGCGAGGCATTGGCCAATCTGCTGAGTGAGACGCGCCAGTTCCCGCCGCCGGCCGAGCTCGCCGCGCACGCCAACGTCACCGTCGACGCGTACGCCGAGGCTGAGGCCGACCGGCTCGCCTTCTGGGCGAAGCAGGCCGATCGTCTGGCCTGGTCGAAGAAGTGGGACGAGGTGCTCGACTGGTCGAACCCACCGTTCGCGAAGTGGTTCGTCGGCGGGCAGCTCAACGTGGCGTACAACTGCCTGGACCGGCACGTCGAGGCGGGCCGCGGCGACAAGGTGGCGATTCACTGGGAGGGCGAGCCGGGCGACACCCGCACCATCACGTACGCCGATCTGCACGAGTTGACCTGTCGGGCGGCGAACGCGCTCACCGACCTGGGCGTGACCGCCGGCGACCGGGTCGCCATCTACCTGCCGATGATCCCCGAGGCGGCGGTGGCCATGCTGGCGTGCGCCCGGATCGGCGCCGCGCACAGCGTGGTCTTCGGCGGCTTCTCGGCCGACTCGCTGAGCAACCGGATCCAGGACGCCAGCGCCAAGGTCGTGATCACGGCCGATGGTGGTTACCGGAGGGGCAAGCCGTCGGCGCTGAAGCCGACCGTCGACGAGGCGGTGGCGAACTGCCCGTCGGTGGACCACGTGCTGGTGGTGCGCCGCACCGGCCAGGAGGTGGCGTGGTCGGAGAAGGACCTCTGGTGGCAC
Source organism: Micromonospora luteifusca (assembly GCF_016907275.1). NCBI lineage: Bacteria > Bacillati > Actinomycetota > Actinomycetes > Micromonosporales > Micromonosporaceae > Micromonospora > Micromonospora luteifusca. The sequence continues at coordinate 3,619,715 of NZ_JAFBBP010000001.1, read as the reverse complement.
GAGACGGTCGAGACCGCGTCGGCCGAGCACACCGCGCAGCCGTTCGACGCCGAGCACCCGCTGTTCATCCTCTACACCAGCGGCACCACGGCCCGACCGAAGGGCATCCTGCACACCACGGGCGGCTACCTCACGCAGACGTCGTACACCGCGAACGCGGTCTTCGACCTGAAGCCGGAGACGGACGTCTACTGGTGCACGGCCGACATCGGTTGGGTCACCGGTCACTCCTACATCGTGTACGGCCCGCTCTCCAACGGGGTCACGCAGGTGATGTACGAGGGCACCCCGGACACCCCGCACAGGGGTCGTTTCTGGGACATCGTCGAGAAGTACCGGGTGAGCATCCTCTACACCGCGCCGACGTTGATCCGCACGATGATGAAGTGGGGTGAGGACATCCCGGCCGGCCACGACCTCTCGTCGCTGCGGCTGCTCGGCAGCGTTGGTGAGCCGATCAACCCCGAGGCCTGGATGTGGTACAGGGAGCACATCGGCGGCGGGGCGCTGCCCGTCGTGGACACCTGGTGGCAGACCGAGACGGGCTCGATCATGATCTCCCCGTTGCCGGGTGTGACGGCGGCCAAGCCGGGTTCGGCGATGACCCCGCTGCCGGGCATCGTGGCCGACGTGGTGGACGACCAGGGCCAGTCGGTGCCGAACGGTGGTGGCGGCTACCTGGTGCTGCGTGAGCCGTGGCCGTCGATGCTGCGCACCATCTGGGGTGACGACGAGCGGTTCATCGACACGTACTGGTCTCGGTTCGAGGGCATGTACTTCGCCGGTGACGGAGCGAAGAAGGACGACGACGGGCACATCTGGCTGCTCGGCCGGGTCGACGACGTGATGTTGGTGTCGGGGCACAACATCTCGACGACCGAGGTGGAGTCGGCGTTGGTGTCGCATCCGTCGGTCGCCGAGGCGGCCGTGGTGGGCGCGACCGACCCGACCACCGGTCAGGCGATCGTCGCGTTCGCCATCCCCCGGGGCAGCACGGACATCGCTGGCGAGGCGGGCGAGCAACTCATCGCCGACCTGCGCAACCATGTCTCGAAGACGCTCGGCCCGATCGCCAAGCCGCGGCAGATCATGCTGGTGCCGGAGTTGCCGAAGACCCGCTCCGGCAAGATCATGCGCCGGTTGCTGCGCGACGTGGCGGAGCACCGGTCACTGGGTGACGTGACCACGTTGCAGGACTCGTCGGTGATGGACCTGATCTCCTCCGGGATGACCGGCGCGAAGTCCGACGAGGACTGACGGCAGACGTACTCCAGCGGTGGGTGGCGGTCCGGGCGGACCGTCACCCACCGTTGTCTTGTGTGGAGGTACGCACCGCGGCGCTCCGACCGAACGGATAACGCATCGATCACGATCCCGCCGCGCGCGTTGATTCTCATTTAGTTTCACGCGCGTCGGGCGGTGTCGATGCGCCTCACCGCGCCCGGAGCCGACCGACGTCCTCTGCCCGAGAACGGAGTGGCATGAACAGAAACTCCCATCCGGGGTCGCGCCGACGACTACTCGTCGCGCTGCCCGTCATCGCCCTCGCGGCCACGTCACTGACCGTGACTGGCAGCGCGGCCGCCCAGTCGTCGTCCAGCACCCCCCGGGCGGTGATCGGCGCCGATGAGTACTACATCAACTACGCCGAGCCCGAGGTGCAGCCGGACACCACCGGCCGTGAGGTCAAGGGCAAGGGTGGCGTCTACACCCCTGCCGCGGCGTCCGCGCGCGCGTTCGACCAGAAGCACGCCCGGGGCAACCCGGTCACCGCGCGGCAGCTGGCCAAGGACGAAGCCACGTCGCTGAAGACGGGCAAGAACCCCCGCCAGTTCAAGAAGGCGCCGACCACCCAGACGGCGAAGCTGCTCACGCTGCTGGTGGAGTTCAACGACACGGCGAACGACGACTTCACCGGGGTGATGGTCCCCAAGACGGTGTTCGAGGACCGGACCTGCGTCCCCGGCACGGTGCAGAACGGCCCGAAGCACAACAACATCCCGAACCCGGCGACCCTCGGGTACGAGGACAACAACTCGATGTGGGTGCCGGACTTCTCGCCGACGCACTACAACAAGATGCTCTACACCAAGGAGGGCATCACCGAGCGGGTCCGCAAGGACCTGAAGGGCCCGGACAACAAGAAGGGCATCGACCTGTCCGGGCGCACCATGCACAACATGTACCTGGAGATGTCGAAGAACGCGTACACGGTCGCCGGGCAGGCCAGCCCGTGGATCACCGTGCCGCACTCGGAGGGCTGGTACGCGGCCAACCGCTGCTTCCAGGACGAGACCGGCGCCTGGGTGCCCGGCCGTGAGCAGTCGATGAACGGCCACCCGGACAACCCGGCCGGCGCCGGCCGCCTGGCGACCGACGCGATCGACTCGCTCGCCGCGAAGGACCCGAGCTTCCCCTGGGCCGACTACGACATCGAGGACCAGGCCGACCGGGACGGCGACGGCAACCTCTTCGAGCCGGACGGCGTGATCGACCACCTCGTGCTGGTGCACGCCGGCCAGGGCAAGTCCCGTGGCGGCGGCGCCGAGGGCGTGTACGCCGTGTGGGCGCACTCCTCCACCGTCGCCGGTGGCTACAGCATCCCGGGCACCAACCTCAAGGTGTCGAACTACATCGTGCAGCCGGAGGACGCCGGTGTCGGTGTCTTCGCCCACGAGTTCGGTCACGACCTGGGCCTGCCGGACCTCTACGACACGTCCGGCAACGCCGACTCCGACGTGGACTTCTGGGACCTGATGGCCTCGGGCTCGCACTCCGGGGAGATCTTCCAGGCGCTGCCGACGCACATGGGCATCTGGGACAAGTGGGTGCTCGGTTGGGCCGACCCGCTGGCCATCCGCCCCGGGTCGAACCCCCGCGAGGTGAAGCTCGGGCAGACGTCGCGGACGCCGATCGACGCCGAGGACGGCATCAAGGTCGACCTGCCGGACAAGGTGACGACGCTGGCCACGCCGCACAGCGGCACGAAGATGTGGCACAGCAACAACGACCAGGAGTGGGCTGACGTCACGCTGAGCCGCTCGGTCGACGTGCCGGCCGCAGCCGACTCGAAGTTCTGGATGTGGAACAACTACATCATCGAGGAGGACTGGGACTACGGCTTCGTCGAGCTCTCGACGGACGGCGGGACGACCTGGACCGAGCAGAAGGTGTACGACGAGGCCGGCACCGTGGTCACCACGCCGGACGGCTACGCCGACCCGAACGGCCGGATGAACGACTTCGGCGGCAAGAAGTACGGCCTGACCGGCAGCACCGACGGCTGGCGGCACGACTACGTCGACCTGTCGGCGTACGCGGGCACGACCGTGCAGCTGCGGCTGCGCCAGGCCACCGATGAGGCGTTCCAGGAGCGCAACTGGTTCGCCGACGACTTCTCGGTCACCGGCGGCGGTGCCACCACCTGGAGTGACGACGTCGAGGGCGGCGCCAACGGCTGGACGGCCACCGTGGGCACGTTCGTGGACACCACCGGCGGGGGCTGGAAAGTCTCCTCCGGCACCGAGGTCCACGCTCAGTACTACCTGGCGGAGTGGCGCAACTTCGACGGCTTCGACAAGGGCCTGCAGTACGCCTACGACACGATCTACTCGCACGAGGCGTGGAAGGTCGACCGGATCTCGTACAACGCGCCGGGCATGCTGGTCTGGTACCGGGACACCGCGCTCGGCGACGTCAACCACGTCACCGGGCAGATGACCGCGCTGCCCAGCTACGGCGCGAAGGGCGGGCTGCTCATCGTCGACTCGCACTTCGACCCGCTCCGGCGCACCGGTGCGGCGGCCACGAAGGACCCGTCGGTGACGGACAACCTGCCCAGCCGTCCGCAGTCGGCCAACGCGGCATTCACGCTGCAGAAGACGTACCCCTTCACCGAGTGCCTGGAGGCGGCGGGCGAGCCGTACAGCGCTTACTGCACCAAGTTCAAGGCGCAGCCGGCGGTGAAGTCGTTCACTGACGCCAAGGGCTGGTACCCGGGCATCGAGATGCGCGACGGCGCTCCCTACGCCCGGGACAACGACGCGTCGGTGGTCCTGCCGTCGCGGAACAACGCGCCGTACACCACCCGGGTCACCCACCCGGACGGCAGCCCCGCGCCGGAGTTCTACGGCGTGACCCTGAGCGGTGGCGCGATCGTCCTGGGCACCGGTAACCCCGGTGACCAGGGTGTGAACTACGGCGTCTCGCTCACCATCAAGAAGGCGGCGCGGGACAACTCGTCCGCCACGATCTTCGTCACCCCGGCGAAGAAGTGACCCGCAACAGCTCCGTCGTCTGACGGATCAACGCGGCGGCCCGCCCGGAGCAGCATGCTCCGGGCGGGCCGTTCCGCGTTCGGGCCCACCGCACGGCGTGACGTTTCCGTCGGCTCGGGCGCTAGACATCGGGAACCTCATAATCCCGCGCAGAATAAATGATCTTGACAGAACCGTGATGTAAATAGTTGCCTCAGGCCACGACTATCTCATCATGATTTGTCGCCCCGAAACGATCCAAAACCACCTTCGGCCCACTTGATCGACTCGTGACAACCGGTCGGACGCTCTGTAAGGGTGTGTGTCGCACGACATGACAGTGACTGCTTCGACAATCGCTGTCATGTAACACAGGTCCACAAAGGAGGAGACCTTTGAGGCGACGAGTCACAGCCGGTCTGGCCACCGCCACGGCCGCGCTGCTGGCAGCGGGAGTCATGGCGACGCCAGCTTCCGGCGCCCCGGCGGCAAACCCGACCCCCTCATCCAACAAGGCGAAGCACGGCCGGGACAACCTCCCCGACCCGAAGGCGGATCAGCAGCGGGAGATCCGCAAGCAGGCCATCGCCGACCTGCTCTCCGGCAAGGCCAAGCTGGAAACCCGCAACGGCTCGAAGGTCATCAAGATCAAGGACCGGTTCGTCGAGTACCAGCAGCCGCCGAAGGTCGACCCGATCTTCACCATGCTGGTGAACTTCGGCGACAAGACCGACCCGCGCACCGGCGGGGCAGCCGGCCCGGTGGTCGGCCAGATCCAGGAGCCGGACCGGAACTGGGACGGCGGCGCGACCGACGACAACAGCACCTCGTGGTCGTCGAACTACGACCGTCAGCACTACCTGGACATGTTCTACGGTAGTGGCGGCGAGTCGATGCGGGACTTCTACCTGAAGCAGTCCGGCGGCCGCTACACCGTCGGTGGCGATGTCAGCGACTGGGTCACCGTGCCGTTCAACGAGGCGCGGTACGGCAGCAACGCCATCCCGGAGAGCGACGGCTCCTGGAACTTCGTCAAGGACAGCGCCACGTCCTGGTACGACTCCCAGATCGGACTGGGCAAGACCCCGGAGCAGATCAAGCAGTACCTCTCCCAGTTCGACATCTGGGACAGGTACGACTTCGACGGCGACGGCGACTTCAACGAGCCCGACGGCTACATCGACCACTTCCAGGCGGTGCACGCCGGTGAGGGCGAGGAGGCCGGCGGTGGCGCCGAGGGCGAGGACGCCATCTGGTCGCACCGCTGGGGTGCCTTCACCGACCTGGCGGGCAAGGCCGGGCCGGCCGGCAACCTGGCTGGTGGAGTGCAGATCGGCGACACCGGCCTCTGGATCCGCGACTACACCACGGAGCCGGAGAACGGCGGCCTGGGCGTGTTCGCCCACGAGTACGGCCACGACCTCGGCCTGCCGGACCTGTACGACACGGTCGGCGGCGACAACGGCGTGGGGTTCTGGAGCCTGATGTCCTCCGGTTCGTGGCTGAGCCGCGGCAAGGACGACATCGGGACGACCCCGGGCTACATGGACCCGTGGTCGAAGCTCTTCCTCGGTTGGCTGAACCACTCCACGGTGGAGTACGGCAAGGGCACCTCCCAGGTGACGCTCGGGCCGGCCGGTGACAGCGATGGGCCGAAGGCCCAGGCGGTCGTCGTCAATCTGCCGCCGCAGGAGCAGACCAGCACCTACAACACGCCGTTCGGTGGATCGAACGAGTGGTGGGGCGGCAGCGCGGACAACCTGAACAACAGCCTGACCCGCCAACTCGACCTGACCGGCGCCAGCTCGGCCTCGATCAACGCCAAGGCCTGGTACGACACCGAGGAAGACTACGACTTCTTCTACGCCGAGGTGTCGACCGACAACGGTGCCACCTGGACGTCGCTGAGCAGCCCGCTCAACGACGTCGGGGAGACCGGCCTCGACGGGTCGTCGGGCGGCAAGTGGGTGGACCTGAACTACGACCTCGCGGCGTACGCCGGAAAGGTCATCCAGTTGCACTACCGCTACCAGAGCGACGGCGGCAAGCACCTGGCGGGCGTGTTCCTGGACAACATTTCGCTGGTCAAGAACGGCACGGCGGCGTGGACCGACGACGCCGAGACGCTGGCTGCCGAGTGGACCGCCAAGGGCTTCACCCGGATGGGCGGCTCGGTGACCGCCTCGTACCCCCGCTTCTACATCGCGGAGAACCGGACCTACGTCGGGTACGACGACGCCCTGCGGACCGGTGGGTACAACTACGGCTTCACCAACACCCGGCCGAACTGGGTGGAGCGGTACGCGAACCAGCCCGGCATGCTGGTCTGGTACGTGAACTACGCCTACGGCGACAACAACACCTCGGAGCACCCGGGGTACGGCCTGGACCTGCCGGTCGACGTCCGCCCGGGCGCGATCACGGTCAAGGGCCAGGGCACCATCACCAACCGCCGTAGCGGCTTCGACGCGACGTTCAGCCGCTACGACAAGCCCGCCCAGACCTTCCACCTCAACGGGGTGCCGGTCACCCTGCCGAAGTTGAAGGCCAACCCGGTCTTCGACGACAGCGCGGTGGACCGCTACTGGACGGCCGGCAACGAGCAGAACTCGGTGAAGGTGGCGGGCAGCGGCACCCGGATCGAGATCGTCAAGCAGGGCAAGAAGCCGACCGATGACATGGTCGTGCAGATCAGGAACTGATCACTGAGTGGACAGTGGGGCCGGTGGCGGAAACGCTGCCGGCCCCACTGTCGTACGTCCGATCATTTTGATCGAAATGCGTCACTGTGAAACACCGCCGGCCGATCCATCCTGGTCAGCGCCCCAGATGAAGGCCCGGGTGTGACGGCCGAAGGCAATCCAAACAAAATCTTGCAACAAATCGACGCGCACATCTTCCCACCTGTCGCAGCAGTGTCTATGTTCACCCTTGGTCCCACTAGTGGGATCGATATCCCACCGGTCCGTACCCCCGTTGGGCCGGTTCCCTAACACCGGAGGTACCACGTGCGCAAAGTCGCAGTGGGTCTGCTCGGGCTCTCACTGACGGCGACGGGCCTGGCATTCGCACCGTCCGCCAGTGCCGCACCGCAGCCCAAGTTGCCGACAGCCGCTCCGTCGGTCGCCGAGCCCGCCCATGCGGACCACGATCTGCCGAACCCGCTGGAGGACAAGCGGCGCGCGCTGCGCCAGGAGGGCCTCAGCGGGGTCCTGTCCGGCAAGGCCAAGGCAGAGAAGATCAACGGCAGCACGGTCGTCAAGGTCGGCAAGACCCAGGCCGACAGGGCCACCGCCCGCACGACCGGGGCGGGCACGGCCCAGACCGAGGATCAGTACGTCGAACTCTCCCGCGAGCAGACCGACAAGATCTTCGTGATCCTCGCCGAGTTCGGCAACGAGCGGCACCCGGACTACCCGGACAAGAACATCGACCCCAACACGGCGGGGCCGACCAAGTTCGACGGCCCGCTGCACAACGAGATCCCGGCACCCAACCGGGCCGTGGACAACTCCACCGTCTGGCAGCCGGACTTCAACGCGGACCACTACCGGCAGCTCTACTTCGGCACCAAGCCCGGTGACGAGTCGCTGAAGCAGTACTACGAGGCCCAGTCGTCGGGTCGCTACAGCGTCGAGGGCGAGGTCACCGACTGGGTCAAGGTCAAGTACAACGAGGCCCGGTACGGCCGTTCCGACGACCCGATCCCGGACCCGGACCCGAACGAGCCGGCGGATCCCCGCGACGACCCGGCGGTCTGCGACAGCAACGTCTGCAGCAACACGTGGGACCTGGTCCGCGACGCCGCCAACCAGTGGGTCGCCGACCAGAGGACCGCGGGCCGCACCGACGCCGAGATCGCCGCCGACGTCAAGTCGATGGACGAGTACGACCGGTACGACTACAACGGCAACGGCAACTTCAACGAGCCGGACGGCTACATCGACCACTTCCAGATCGTCCACTCCGGCGGCGACCAGGCCGACGGTGACCCGATCCAGGGTGAGGACTCCATCTGGAGCCACCGTTGGTACGCGTACGCGTCCGACCAGGGCAACACCGGGCCGGACACCTTCCCCGGCGGCGGCACCGAGATCGGCGACACCGGGGTCTGGATCGGCGACTACACGATCCAGCCGGAGAACGGTGGCCGCAGCGTCTTCTACCACGAGTACGGTCACGACCTCGGCCTGCCGGACGACTACAACGTCGTCAACGGTGGGGACAACAACAACGAGCACTGGACCCTGATGGCCCAGAGCCGGCTGGGTGCCAAGAACGACCCGGCCATCGGTGACCGCGGTGGCGACCTCGGCGCGTGGAACAAGCTCCAGCTCGGCTGGCTCGACCACGACACGATCGGGCCGAACGAGAAGCGCACCGTGAAGCTCGGCCCGCAGGAGTACAACTCGCCGGAGGCGCAGGCCGCGGTGGTCAACCTTCCGCCGCGTGATTACACCTTCTCGAACGGCGCGCCGTTCGAGGGCAGCAAGCAGTTCTTCTCGGGCAACGAGGACAACTTGAACAGCACGATGACCCGGACGCTCGACCTGACCGGGAAGTCGTCGGCCGCCCTGACCATGAAGGGCCGCTACAACATCGAGGCCGGGTTCGACTACCTGTTCTTCGAGGCATCGCTCGACGGCGGCAAGACCTGGGCGACCCTGCCCGGCACCGTCGGCGGCAACCCGCTGAAGGAGATCTCCCCCGGGCGCTTCGCCCTGGACGGCAGCAGCGCCGGCAAGTGGGTCGACGTCAACATCCCGATGAACGCGGCGGCGGGCAAGGTCGTGCAGTTCCGGCTGCGCTACCAGACCGACGGCGGCCTGTCCCGGGGCGGCTTCTACGGTGACGCCATCACCGTCACCGCCGACGGTCAGACCGTGTTCACCGACGGCGCCGAGTCGGGTGCCAACGGCTGGACGTTCGCCGGGAAGTTCGAAATCGCGGCGGCCACCTACACCAAGAAGTTCGCGAACTACTACATCGCCGGTACCCGGTCGTACACCTCGTACGACAAGTACCTGAAGACCGGCCCGTACTACTTCGGCTACGGAAACACCCGCCCGGACTACGTGGACCACTACGCGTACCAGGAGGGTCTGCTGATCTCCTACTGGAACACCCGGTGGGCGGACAACGACACGTTCGAGCACCCGGGCGAGGGTCGAAACATGATCATCGACGCGCACCCGCGGCCGCTCTACAACCTGACCGGTGACCCCTGGCGGTCCCGCGTCCAGGTCTACGACGCGCCGTTCAGTCTGAAGAAGGCGGACTCGTTCACGCTGCACATCGACGGCCAGCCGCAGTACGTCCGCGGCCAGGCTGCGCAGCCGCTGTTCGACGACACCAAGAAGTACTGGTACGAGGAGCTGCCGAACCACGGCGTCAAGCTCCCCGCCACCGGCAGGAAGATCGAGGTCAAGTCGCAGGACGGCATCTACACCAACGTCCGCTTCTTCTGATCCTCCGATCAGGCGACACCCGCACCACCGCGATGCCCGGGCAGGTCACCTGCCCGGGCATCGCCCGTCACGGAACCCGAACGGCGATGGGCGCGTCGGATCACCCGTGCACCAGCGAACCCGCACCACCCTGACCGGGGCCGGCCTGGCCGCCCTGCTCACCCTCACCGGCTGCGCCGGAACCCGCAACGGAGGAGACGCCGTGTCCGCCGAGCAGACCCCGTCCGGCATCCCCGCGGACGACGCAGCACCCTCCGCCGCACCGACCAGCCCCAGCGACCCCACCCCGTCGTCCCCCGCCGGCCGCCCGGCGCGGGCGCGGACCCCTCTGCCCACCCTGCGCCCGCCGACCGGACCACCGCGCCATCCGACCGACGCGCGCAAGGCCAATGTGCTCGCCGGGCGGATCACCCGGGGCGGCACCGGCCCCTGCTACGGCCTGGTCACCGACGACGGCCGGCACTACGCGCTGCACGGCTCCGGCATGGGCAGCTTCGCCGTCGGCACGACCGTCCGGGTGACCCTGGGGCCAGCCGACCAGACCGTCGATTGCGGTCCCGGCACACCGGCCACCATCGTCACGATCAACAAGGTGGGCTGACCACCAACGCGGCGCTCCCGACCCACAGCGGGCCGGCGAAAAGGCTGGTTACCGACGGGGTCCTAGGCTGTCAGTCATGACCGACCAGCGCGGCGGAGCCGTCGACGAGTCCTGCGTCCTCACCGAGGGGCCGTGGACGCACCGCTTCGTCGGAGCCAACGGCACCCGGTTCCACGTGGTCGAAGCCGGCACCGGGCCGATGGTGCTCTTCCTGCACGGCTTCCCGGAGCACTGGTGGGCGTGGCACCAGATGCTGCCGGCGGTAGCCGACGCCGGCTTCCGGGCGGTCGCCGTCGACCTGCGCGGCTACGGCGCCAGCGACAAACCACCCCGGGGGTACGACGGCTACACCCTCGCCGCCGACATCGCCGGGTTGATCCGCGCCCTCGGTGAACGATCGACGACGATCGTCGGCAGCGGCGTCGGCGGCATGGTGGGCTGGACGGTGGCCTCATTCCACCCGGCCCTGGTCCGCCGTCTCGTCGTGCTGGGGGCGCCACACCCGCTGCGACTGCGCGCCGGCATCTTCGCCGACCCGCGCGGGCAGTTCGCCGCCTCCACCCCCGCGCTGAAGTTCCAGCTACCCCGCTACGAGCACGTACTGACCCGGGACGGCGCGGCGGCCGTCACCGAGATCCTGCGCCGCTGGGGCGGGCCACGCTGGGTCGCCGGGCCGGATTTCGAGGCGTACGCCGAGCGGTGCCGGGAGGCGATGTGCATTCCGCAGGCCGCGTTCTGCGCCATGGAGGGGTACCGCTGGGCGTTCCGTTCGCTGCTGCGGTTGCACGGCTACCGGTTCGTCCGCCTTATGCAGAAACCGCTGGCCACCCCGACCCTGCAACTGCACGGCGCCCTGGACACCGCCTCCCTGCCGCGCACCGCCCTGGGCTCCGGCCGCTACGTCGTCGCCCCTTACGAGTGGCGGCTGCTCGACGGGGTGGGGCACTTCCCGCACCTGGAGGCACCGGAGCTGGTGCTCGGCGAAATCCTCCGCTGGGCCAAGAGCTGACCGCTCAGACCCGCTGCTCCCGCAGGTCGGTGATCTCGGAGGCCGGCGCCCAACCCTGGTAGACGCCGAAGTCGAAGACCTCCAACCGCATCGCCTCGGCCACCGGCCAGCGGCCACCGGTGTATTCCACCCGCAGCCAGGCGTCGTGCTCGCCGAGCACGATGAAGGGCTGCCCCTGCCAGGTGCAGGTGGTCCGCACGTACGCCAGATCCTCGATCTCACTCGCCGGCAGCACGCGGACGTAGCGGCCCGCGCGGACCTCCTCGAAGCCCTCACCCGGCTCGGGCTGGTAGAGGCGGATGTCGTCGCCATCCGGGCTGGCCTGGTATTCCCGGCCCTGCCAGCGGGCCACGTAACCGTCGCGCATCACGCCTCACCGACCCGTCGCCAGACCACCGCGTCGGTGTCCAGTTCCGCGACCACCCGCTCGGTGCCGTCCGCGCCGATCCGCCACAACTGCGTGCCGTGCGGAAGACGCGCGCTGTCCACCTTGAACTCCGCCACCACGTCGCTGCTCTCACCCGGGGCGAAGCCGTTACCCCGGAACGGTGGACGCTCGATGACCCAGCCCTCCATGGCCCGCATCGCCGGCTCGTTCTGACCGCCGTACGGGATCCGGTAGAGGCTCGGCCGGTGCGCCGGCCACCGCAGCACGTAGATCTCCTCGGCGTCGCGGGCGAACGGCGAGCCGGGGTAGCTGAGGCCGAGCGCGTCGTGCACCTGAGCTGGCGTGGTCAGGTGGGCCAACTCACCGGCCCGGTGCACGAAGCCGGAGACCCGGTCGTATCCCCGATCCAGGTAGTAGGCGAGTTGGCTGGGTGCGATCGCCTTCTGCATGACCGTCGGGCGGGCCGGGTCGACCGCCGCTGGGGCGTACCGGGGGCGGGCGGTGGGCTCCGCCACGGCCGGCGCTTCCTCCGGGTCCACCTCCAGGTCGTCACCGAGCCCCACCTCGGCGGCCCAGTTGGCCAACGCGACGATCTGCTCTCCGGGCAACTTGGCACCGACCGGGGTGCCCGGGTTGACGGCGAACGACCAGTCCTCGTCCGGCCAGCGCCGGATCAGTTGGGCGAACTTCACCCGGACCGTGTCGACCTCGCCCTCGACGTGGTCGGCGAGGCGTTCCGGCGACGTGTAGACCACCACGTACGTCTCGCCGTCGAGCTGCGCCGTACGCCAGACGAAGCCCGAGTCACCGGGGCGGCTTCCGCGCACCGAGTCCGGTGCCGCCGGCAGCAACACCCGGGCCAGCAGCAGCGTGGACAGGAACGTGTCGGTGCTGCCGGCACCGGCGGCGCCGAGCAGGTCTTCCTCGACGGTGTTGGCCGGCTCGAACCCGACCGGCGCCGGTTCGTCGGCGGACGGGCGCTGCCCGTCACCGTCCGCGATGGTGTTCTCGCCGCTGACGGTCTGGTCCGAGCCGGTCGCGCCGACCGACGAGCCGCCGATGTCGGCGCGATCTCCACCGACCGGGACGCCACCACGGTGATCGGTGTGCACACCGCCAAAGCCGCCGTCGCTCAAGCCTGCGCCACTCATGCTGGCGTCGCTCAGGCCGGCGTCGCTCAGGCCGGCGTCGCTCAGGCCGGCGCCACTCATGCCGCCGTCGCTCAAGCCTGCGCCACTCATGCCGGCGTCGCTCATGCCGGCGTCGGCGGGGCCGGCCTCTGCCGGGTCCGTGAAGGTCGGAGCGGATGGGTCAGGTCCGGGCTGACTCGGGCTGAACGACGCGGGACCGGACCGGTTGGGACTGAAGGACGACGGACTGAACAGACTCGGGCCGGAGTGCGTCGAGCCGAACGGCGGCGGGGCTGCCTCGGCCGGGCGGGGCTGCGAGGTCGCGTCGAACGGACCGCCGGTCTCGACCGGGTCGGTGAGGTCGCGGGACTCGATGATGGTGCCCTCGATGACGATGGGCGTGAAGCCACGGCGCGGCGCGGGCGGACCGGAGACCGGTTCCGCGACGGACGGCGACAACTCCTCGACCGGCCCGAATCGGCTCGGCCGGCCGGGCGGGATCGCCTGGGTCTCGTCCGCCGGAGGGCTGGGTCGCGGCGCGACTCTGGTCGGCGGCGGCTCGCCCGTCACCCGGAAGGCGCGGGTGGGCTCCTCTGCCATCGGATCGGGCCGGCGCGGAGGCAACGGCTGGGTGTCTTCCTCGCCGGCTGCCGGTGCGCGTACCCCTCGGGACGCACCGAGGTCACCGGCCGGCTGCCGCAGCGGCCGGGTGGCGTCCGGATCCGTCATCGGAAAGGCCCGTGTCGCGGTCTCCTCGGCCGGCGCGTCGGCCGGGCGGCGGCGTGGGAAGGGCTGGCTGCCCCGCCCGAATCGGGTTGGTGGGGCCGCGCGGTCACCGGATCGACCGCCGCTCGATGTCGGGTCGGACACCCGATCCCGCGCGGGGGTGGGGTCGAAGAAGGAGCGCCGAGCGGCCGGGGGCCCGCCGTTGCCGTTGCTCGCGGCCAGGCCATCGACGTCGCCCGGCCGGTTCGCTGCCGGCCAGCCCACGCCTGGGCCCGGTTGATCGGCCGGACCGACACCGGGACGGTCGGCGGGCGCCAACGGTGTGAACCGGGACGGCCGGCCCGTGCGGGGCAGGGCGCTGGTGCCCGGCGCGCCGGGCCGGGGTGGGTCGCTCGGGTACCGCTGACCGGCGGCGGGCAGGTCTTCCTCACCGGGTCGGCGCGGCGGCTCAGTGGGGCCGGGCATCCGCGATGCCGGGCCGGGCGCCGACGGCGCGCCCGCCGCCCGGGGCATCGCACCCCGCGCGGCCCTCCGAGACGGGATCGGGGACGGCGGAACCGGGGCCGGCGGAACCGGGGCAGGTGGGACCGGGGCAGGTGGGACCGGGGCAGGTGGGACCGGGGCCGGCGGACCCGGGGCGAGTCCGGGCTGTGCAGCACTCGTCACGGGAGGCGAGCCAGCGGCTGGCGCGGTATCCCGGCCGGACGCGCCGGTCCGGGTGCGGGCCAGGGTCTCCGCCCGCTCCAGGCGAGCCCGAGCGCCCATGGCGCGACCGGGCAGCCGCACGTCACCCCGGGAGAGTTGAGACACGAACCAGGCCGGTAGGTAGCCCTCGACCGGCAGACCCGGGTTGACGGCAAGCCACCATTCCTGGTTGGGCCAGCCGACCGCGAGGTCCGCGAAGGGAATGCGGCGGTTGCTCCCGGGGTGTTCGCCGAGACAGGCCCGCAGAGCGGCAGCGGACGTGAAGGCCAGCACGTGGGTCCGGCCACCGGTGGTCCAGGTGCCCCAGCCGGCGGGTGCCTGGCCGGGCTGCGCCGGCGCGGAGACCGGCAGCAACAGGTCGCTGCGGGACAGCAGCCTGAAGTAGAGCTCCTGGTCGTTGGCGCGCAGCGCGTCACGCATCGCCACCTCGGCCTCCGTGGCCGGCTCCCATTCGGTCACGGCCACCTCTCCTTCCGAGAACAGGCCACAGGTATCGCGTACAACCTACAAGGTGGTACCAAGATCACAATGGCTGGCCGTCAGCGGTCTGCCGGGGCGCGGGCAAGGCGATAACATCCCGTCCCGGAGCCGACACGATACGGAGGCTGTCGATGTCTCGATCGATCACGCGCCCGGTCCTCGCAGGTCTCGCCGCCAGCCTGCTGACCGTACCGGCTCTCCCGACCGTCGCCGCCACCGCCAGGCTCCGGACGGCACCGATGTGCGCGACCCCACTCGCCCCCGTCCAACCGGTCACGGCCGCACCGTGGCCACAGCAACGGTACGACCCCGCCCGGCTCGCGCCGCTGGCCACCGGCGCCGGGGTGACCGTGGCGGTGGTCGACTCCGGGGTGGATCGGGCCCACCCTCAGCTGGCCGGGCGTGTGCTGGCCGGCACCGACCTGCTCGACCCCGGCGGGGACGGCAGTCAGGACTGCGCCGGACACGGCACCGGTGTGGCGAGCATCATCGCGGCGGCACCCCAGCCCGGAGTCGCCTTCCGCGGTCTGGCGCCGGGTGCCCGGATCATGCCGGTGCGGGTGAGTGAGCAGCAGGTGGTGCAGGGGCGGGAGTCGGGGCGTACGGTCAGCGCTGGCGAGTTCGCCCGGGCCATCCGGTGGGCCGTCGACCACGACGCCGACGTGGTGAACCTGTCCGTGGTGCTGTACGCGGACGACCCGGAGGTCCGGTCGGCCGTGCGGTACGCGGTCGACCGGGACGTGGTGCTCGTGGCCGCCGCTGGCAACCTGCACGACAGCGGGGACCCCCAACCGTTTCCCGCTGGCTATGACGGGGTGCTCGGCGTGGGGGCGATCGGGGCGGACGGTGGGCGGGCGACCTTCTCGCAGACCGGCGCGTACGTCGATCTGGTCGCCCCGGGCAGCGAGGTGCTGACCGCAGCGCCCGGGGCAGGGCATCATCAGGTCGAGGGGACCAGTTACGCGGCGCCCTTCGTGGCCGCCACCGCTGCGTTGCTGCGGGAATACCGGCCCGAGTTGACCGCCGCCCAGGTGGCGGAACGCATAATCGCCACCGCCGATCCAGCTCCCGGCGCAGGCCACGGCGGCGGGTACGGTGCCGGCGTGCTGAACCCGTACCGGGCGGTCACCGAGACCGGCGGCGGTCGCGCGGCCGACCCACAGCCGGTCGCGGTGCTCGCCGACGACCGGGCCGACCCGGCGCTGCTCGCCCGCCAGGCCCGCCGAGCCACTGCGCAGGACCGGGCCCTGCTGGTCGGTGCGGTGGTCGGCATGACCGCCGCCACCGTGGCGCTGCTGGCCCTGGTGTTGCCTCGTGGTGCCCGCCGCCGCTGGCGCCCGGCGGACCCGGCCTGACCCGGCGAGCCGACCACCCCGACCGCTGACCCGCAGCGGCCGGGGCGCTGACTCGGACACGGTCAGCGCTCCCGGCTCACCGCGGTCACTGGAACAGCCCGGTGTTCTTCTTCTCGGTGTCCAGGTAGTCGCTGGCGGAGTCGTTCACCGCCAACTTGATGTCACGCAGCATCGCCTGAAGGTCCTGCGAGGCGGACCGCCACCGCGCCTGCCGCTGCTCGTAGGCCTGTCGCGCCTCACCCGTCCAGCTCGCCACCAACGGGGCCGCATCTCGTTCGAGTTGGCCGAGCTGCGAATCGAGTGTGTTCAGCGCCTTCTGGATGTCCGCGCCGGCCTGCTGAAGCGCGGCGAAGTTGACGACCAGCACACCGTGGTCCATCGGATTCCCCTCCCGAGTGGGATCAGAGCGGCAGCTGGATGCCGCCGCGGTTGGTGCCGGCCACCCGGCTGGCCGCGTCGTCGTCGGACACGTCGTACTGCCGGCCGGCGGTGCGGATCGCGCCAGCGGTCTCCCGCAGGGCCCGGTGCAGCGCCGCCTGGTCCTGTGACCATTGCTGCTTGACCTGCTCGAACGACCGGCCACCGGCCCCACGCCAGGCCTGCTGCAACACCTGCAGCTCGGCCAGCAGGCCGGTCAGCATGGACTGCAAAGACTGGTCCACCTGCTCGAACTTCGCGGCGGTCTGCTGCATCACCGCGGCTTCTGCCTGGGTCTGGGACACCCCCACGTCACCTCGTCTCTCTGCTCGCACCTTGGCCGTCGACGCGCCCGCCCTGGGGGCGCGTCGTTCGCTTGGCCCGGTCGTCGAGCACTGGGAGACGCGGGTCAGCGACGGACTTCGTGGCTGACGGTAGCGGCCTCATAGCGGTTCTGCTACCCCTTGCGTATCCCCTGTGGACAACCACGGCAGCCATCGGTCCCTTACGATGTGCGGCAGCCACGTCGCGGCGTGTGACGGGCCGCCGGAGGGTGGCCGCCTGCCCGCCACGGTCCCCACTGGTCGAGGAGGCACGGTGCCGGCGATCACCACCGGAGGACCGAACCCCGCGATCCCGGTCCGGTCGGGGCGGAGCGCCGTGCCGGGAGCGATCGGAGCGGGCGAGCCGGCCGGGTCGGGCCGACCCGCGGCGGGCGGCCTCGGCTCCGCGGGGCAGCGCACGCCCGGTCGCCGGTCCCCCGTCACTCGCTGGGTCGCGCCCGGTCGGCGGGCGGGCGCCGGGGTGCGGGCCGGCCAACTGGTCACCGCGCAGGTCGCCGCCGCGCTCGTCCTCACCGCCCTCGGCCGGCCCGCTCCCGTCATCGCCGCCACCGCACTCGTCGCCGCGCTGCTGGTGGTGGTCGCCGGGGTCCGGCTGCGGGGCCGATGGCTCTTCGAGTGGCTGGGCACCGCCGTCGGGCACCTGACCCGACGCCGGGCGCTGGCCGGGCCCGCCGGAGCGGCCGACCTGCTCGACCTGGTCGCCCCGGGCACCGTCGTCCGCTCGACGGAGCTGGCCGGCGGGCCGGCCGCTGTTCTGGAGGACACCGCGGGCATGGTGGCGCTGCTGGAGCTTGGCGACCCCGGTGACCTGCTCGGTGACGTGTCCCGGGCGATTCCCGCGCCGTCCACGTTGCTGCCCCCGGCTGGGCCGGACGTGCCGCCGCTGCGGGTCCAACTGCTGCTCGCCGGTGCACCGGCGCCGGTGCCCGCCGCGGTCGGCACGGTCGGCACGTCGTACCGGCAGCTCACCGACGGGCGGCTCACCGGGCGGGAGCGGGCGGTGGTGGCGGTCCGGGTGCTGCGGGTGGACGGGTGGTCTGAGGAGGATCTGGGCCGCGTACTCGCCGGCACGGTACGCCGCATCGTCCGCCGGCTCGGCTCGCTGACCGCGCGGCCGCTCGGCGTGCCCGCGGCGCTGCGTGTCCTGGGCGAGCTGGCCCACCACGACGGCCATCCGGTTCGGGAGTCCTGGCCGGCGCTCCGGACCGGCGCCCTGTTCCAGGCCACCTTCCGGCTGGTCCAGTGGCCGGACGAGGGCGGTACGGGTGGACGGCGGCTGGTGCCCCGGCTGCTGGCGCTGCCGGCGACCGCGACGACGGTGTCGATCACCGCGGGGCCGTCGCCGATCACCGAGGCCGGCGGGGTGCCGACCGAGCTGACCGTACGCCTGGCCGCCGTGACGGCGGTCGAGCTGGCCGCGGCCACCGAGGCGCTGAATCGCCTGGTGACCGACCTGGGTGGGGAGCTGCGACGGCTCGACGGCAGGCACCTGTTCGGGTTGGCCGCAACGCTGCCGTTGGCGCTGACCGCGCCCGGGGCGCAGGCCCGTCCCGCAGTCGAGGACTGGGAGTTGACCCTGGGCGACGCGGGAATGATGGTCGGCACGAACCGGCACGGCAGAGCCGTCACCGTGCGCCTGTTCCGGCCGGAGAGCACTCGGGTGCTGCTGGTCGGCGGAGTGCGCGCCGCCCAGTTGGTGGCCCTGCGAGCCTTGGCGCTCGGCGCCCTGGTGGTGGTGCAGACCGCTCGGCCGCGCGCCTGGGAGCCGTTCGTCCGGGGGGTGGGAGTGGGCGCGCCGGGCGGGATGATCCCGCTGATCACACCCGGTCGGGCGGTCGCCGACGGGGTGGGCACCGCGCTGCGTCCGTTGCTGCTGATCGTCGACGCTGGGCCGGTGTCGGCGGAGGCCGAGCAGGGCCCGCCGTGGCGGGCCACCCTGGTGGTACGGGACGAGCTGACCCCGGCGGACGTGGACGTCCTGAGCCGGGCCGATCTGGCGTTGCTGCAACCGCTGAACGCGGCCGAGGCCGCGCTGGCCGGCGCTGCGCTCGGGCTGGGCGGCTCGGCCGAGTGGCTGACCCGGATCCGGGACGACATGGTCGCCGTGGTCAACCGGCGGGCGCTGCGCTGGGCGCTGCTCTCGCCCACTCCGATCGAGTCGCAACTGATCGGGCGGCCAGCGCGAGGGTGATCCACCAGGTTCGCGTCATCCGCCGGGTTACGTCGGTGCCAGGTCCGTGGCACGATCCCCGCCATGGGTTTTCTGAAAGGTCTGCTGATTCGGCTGGCCAGCACGGCTCTGGCTTTCTGGCTTGCCACATTCCTCATTCCAGGCATCTCTCTGGAGTCCGACTCCGCCGGCGAAACGGTGACCACGCTGCTCCTGGTGGCGGTGATCTTCGGCGTGGTCAACGCGGTTCTCCAGCCGATCATCAAGACCGTCGGCTGTGGCTTCTACCTGCTGACCCTGGGTCTCATCGCGCTGGTGGTGAACGGGCTGCTGTTCCTGCTCACCAGCTGGATCGCCGATCAGGCCGGGTTGCCGTTCTCTGTGGACGGCTTCTGGCCGGCCGCCGTGCTCGGTGCCCTCTTCGTGAGCATCGTGACCTGGATCCTCGGCGCCGTCCTCGATCGGGACTGACCGTCCACCGGCCAGCACCCACCGGCCCCGTCCGGGGCTCCGACCATGGCCGGAGCCCCGGCGGGCCCATGACCAGAGTTCGGGAATTGGGCGGTACGGGAGCCCACCCCGACGGTTAGCGTCGCGGGGTGTTCTCGCTGACTCGCACCGACGGCCATCTGCTCAGCACCGATCCCGCCCGGCTCGATCTGGACCTGGTGCACCTGTGGTTGTCAACTGACGCGTACTGGGCGCTCGACCGGGCCTCCCGGGTCGCGGGCTGGGCGGGTGGCTGGCCGGCGCGGTCCGCGACCACCTGGCCGAGCTTGGCGTACGCCGGATCCTGCTCTGCACCAACGACGCACACCAGGTGTACGGGCGAGTGGGATTCACACCTCTGGACGCGCCGGAGCGGTGGATGCAGCTCGACCAGCGCCCACCGGTGACCCCGGTCACCGGACATGAGTAAAGCGGAGGAATGCCCCTTACGGTAAGAGGCGTGACGTCACTCCGCCTGGGATACCTCTACGGCCTCGGCGCGTACCTGCTCTGGGGTTTCTTTCCGCTCTACCTCAAGCTGTTGCGACCGGCTGGCCCGCTGGAGATCCTGGCCCACCGCATCGTCTGGTCCGTACTCTTCGTGGCCCTGCTGCTGGCCGCGCTGCGCAACGTCGGCTTCCTGCGGGCGCTGCTGCGACGCCCCTGGGCGGTGGCCGGGATCGTCGCCGCCGCCGCGCTGATCGCCGTCAATTGGGGCGCCTACATCTACGGGGTCAACTCCGACCGGGTGGTGGAGACGGCACTCGGCTACTTCATCAACCCGCTGGTCGTGGTGCTGCTCGGGGTGACGGTGCTGCGGGAGCGGCTACGCCCGGCACAGTGGGTGGCGTTGGGAATCGGCGCCTCGGCGGTCGTGGTGCTCACGGTGGACTACGGCCGGTTGCCCTGGTTGGCGCTGACTCTGGCGTTCAGTTTCGCCGGCTACGGCCTGGTCAAGAAGCGGCTCGGGTTGCCTCCGGCGGAGGGGCTCTTCGTCGAGTCGGCGGTGCTGGCGCTGCCGGCGGTGGGCTACCTGGCCTGGCTGAGCAGTCGTGCCGAGTCCACCTTCGGGCACGTCTCGGCCGGGCACACCACGCTGCTGGTGCTCGCCGGTGCGGCCACGGCGATCCCGCTGCTCCTGTTCGCCGGGGCGACCAACCGGCTGCCCCTGAGCAGCCTCGGCATGATCCAGTACCTGGCTCCGATCCTCCAGCTCGGCTGCGGCGTGCTGATCTTCCACGAGCCGATGCCGCCGGCCCGCCTCGCCGGCTTCGCGCTGGTCTGGCTCGCCCTCGTCGTCTTCACCGCCGACGCCGTCCGCAACGCCCGCCGAACCCGCCGAACCCAAACCCCCAGACAACCCGCCCTGATCCCCTAACCCGCCACCGCGCCCGCGCCGCCCCGCGCCCGCGATCTTGCAGTTACTGTCGCCGATATTGGTGCTATGCCCCTTATGGCGCGATCGAAAGTGCAAGATCGCGGGAGGAGGAGGGGCGGGGACGGGCGCGGGGGGGTGGGGTTCAGGGGACGGCGTAGGTGAGGATGGGGGTGCCATCGGCTCGTTGGAGTTCCACGCTGACCAGCTCCGCATCGGTGAACCTCGTGATACCGGTGAACTGGACCGCGTCGCCCGGTGCGGCCAGCCAGGAGCCGATCTGCTCGCTGGCGCCGTTCGGGCCGCGGGCCACCAGCCGGAACGGGTACGCCTTGCCGTAGCTCGTCCGCGCGTCGTACGAGCAGCGCATGGCCACCTCGGTGCCCCACTCGGTGCCGGTGAGCCCGAGGTCGGCGTGCACCGGCCCGGTGGCCGCCACCGGTCGCATGGACACCATCGACACCTGCGGTGCGGGGGTGCTGCCCTGCGCCACCGGAGGTCTGGACGGGCCAGCAGGGCGGGGCAGCACCACGGCGGTGCCCACGCCGACCAGCAGGGCCAGCCCGGCGGCAGCCAGCGTGGTCAGGGCGTACCGGCGCCGGTCCGCGGCGCGTTCCCGACGCCGGCGACGCTGGGCCTCCTCCAGCAGTGCGGGCACCCGGGGCGGGGCCGGCGGCGGGAGGATCTGTTCCAACCCCGCCGGGTCGAGACGCCCGAGCAAGCCGGGCAGGACGGCGATCTCGGCGACCGCCTCCCGGCAGGAGGCGCAGTCGCCCAGGTGCCGCTCGTAGGCCGCCCGCTCGGCGGGGGCCAGGGCACCCAGCACGTACGCGCCGTCGTCGTGCGCGAACTCGCACCGGGTCATCCCGTCACTCCCATCTCAGCCAGGACCAACCGTAGAGACCGCAGCGCGTAGTGGGTGCGGGACTTCACGGTCCCTGGCGGTACGCCCAGGCGGGACGCCGCTTCGGCCACCGACCGTCCCTGGTAGAAGCACTCGACGAGCACTTCCCGGTGGGTCGGGCTGAGCCGGTTCAGCGCCTCGGCGACGGTCCACGCCTCCACGGCCCGCTCGGCCTCGTCGATCACCTCCGGCGGTTCGGGCAGGTCGTCGGTGAACACCTCGCCGACCCGGGTGGACCGCCGCCGCCAGGCGTCGATGGCCAGGTTGCGGGCGGTGGTGAAGAGCCAGGACCGCACCGAGCCGCGTCGCGGGTCCAGTGATTCCGGGTGTCGCCAGGCCCGCAGCAGCGTCTCCTGCACCAGGTCCTCGGCTCGCTGCCGGTCCCCGTTGACCAGCCGCAGGGCATGGGCGTACAGCGCCTCTGCATGCTCGTCGTGCAGGGCGCGCAGCAGTTGGGCGTCGTGGTCGCTGATGGCGGTCTCCTCGCTTCCGGCGCGCGTCCGGCGGTGCGTTCGATCAGAAGTACGCGCCGTCACGCCAATCAGTTCAGCGCGAGGTCACACCGGTCACGTGTCGGTTGCCGCCCGTGGATGTGTTCACGCCCGGTTCAGCTCAAGGCCGACGAGCGCTCACCACGTCCTCCTAGCGTCCGCCTGGTACGCCGCCTGTCGTGCCACCGACTTCTCTGGAGGCTTCTCTCATGAGCGACCGTCCCCGGCTGCTCCCCCTGCTGACCGGTGCCCGTCACGGCACCCGTGACGCCATGACCTGCCTGTACCGCTGCGGAAACGCCTGTGACCACCCGGTCCCGAACACCTCCGACAACGCGTACTTCGGAGACGTGGTGAACGCGGAGGTCTCGCGGCGGGGCGTCGTCCGGGCCGGTGCGGTCGGCGCGTTGGTCCTCGGCTTCGGTGGCGCGGCGGCCGGAGCGCTGGCCGGGGCGACGCCCGCCATGGCGGCCGCCACCACCCCGGACGTTCCGGAGGCCTTCAGTTTCGGTAGCCCCAGCACCGCTGTCGGCAACGGCGCGCTGACCTTCAAGCCGATCCCGCCGAACAAGCTGGACACCCTTGTCGTTCCGAACGGCTACGACCACGCCGTGGTGATCAAGTGGGGTGACCCGGTGCTGCCGGGGGCGCCGGAGTTCAACCTGCACCACCAGACCGCCGCGGCGCAGTCCAAGCAGTTCGGTTACAACAACGACTTCGTGGGCGTGCTGCCGCTGGACAAGCAGGGCAAGCGGGCGCTGCTCGTGGTCAACCACGAGTACACCAACGAGGACCTGATGTTCCCGGGCTTCCCCGGCCTGGACGGGCTCTCCGTGGAGCAGGTGCGCACCGCCATGGCCGCGCACGGCATGTCCGTGGTGGAGTTGGAGCGGGTCGCCGGCACCGGGCAGTGGAAGCCGGTCGACAACGGCCGCCGGCCGTACAACCGGCGGGTCACCGCGCTCAGCACCAAGTTCGACCTGACCGGCCCGGCGGCCGGCTCGGCCTGGGTGAAGACCGCCGCGGACCCCAAGGGTCGTACGGTCGTCGGCACGCTGAACAACTGCGCCGGTGGCGTGACCCCGTGGGGCACCGTGCTCTCCGGTGAGGAGAACTTCAACCAGTACTTCGTCGGCGCGGACGCCGCTCCGGCCGAGCTGAAGCCGAAGCTGGACCGCTACGGCATCAGCACCGCCAGCCGCTACCCCAGCGGCAGCCGCAAGTGGGAGCGCGCCGACGAGCGCTTCGATCTGGCCAAGCACCCCAACGAGGCGCACCGGTTCGGTTGGATCGTCGAGATCGACCCGTTCGACCCGGAGAGTCGCCCGCGCAAGCACACCGCGATGGGCCGGTTCAAGCACGAGGGCGCGAACGTGATCGTCGCGAAGGACGGTCACATGGTCGCGTACATGGGCGACGACGAGCGGTTCGACTACCTCTACAAGTTCGTCTCGGACAAGAAGTTCATGAAGGGCAACTCCTGGGCTGCCCGCAAGCACAACCTGACCCTGCTGGAGTCCGGCACGCTCTACGTCGCGAAGCTCGACCAGACCAGCGCCGCCGAGATCGACGGCTCGGGCAAGCTCCCCGCCGACGGCGCGTTCAACGGCCGCGGTCGCTGGATCAAGCTGGTCAGCGGCAACCGGTCGTTCGTCGACGGGATGACCGCCGCGGACGTGCTCACCTTCACCCGGCTCGCCGGTGACAAGGTCGGCGCGACCAAGATGGATCGCCCTGAGGACGTCGAGCCGAGCCTGCTCACCGGCAAGGTGTACGTGGCGCTGACCAACAACACCGACCGGGGCAAGGCCGACAAGGCAGCCGCCGACGAGGCCAACCCGCGCAACGCCAACAAGCACGGGCAGATCCTGGAGCTGGTCGAGGACCGCGGCGACAACGCCGCCGAGACCTTCGCCTGGTCACTGCCGATCGTCTGCGGCGACCCGACCGACCCGTCGACCTTCTTCGCCGGGTACGACAAGACCAGGGTCTCCCCGATCTCCTGCCCGGACAACGTCGCCTTCGACGCCACCGGCAACCTGTGGATCTCCACCGACGGCAACGCGCTGGGCAGCAACGACGGTTTGTTCGCCACCGCTGTGGAGGGCCCGGAGCGGGGTCACCTCAAGCAGTTCCTGACCGTGCCGCTCGGCGCGGAGACCTGCGGGCCGTTCATCACCGGCGACAACCGTTCGGTCTTCGTCGCGGTACAGCACCCGGGTGAGATCACCGGCGCCTCGGTGGAGAACCCGGCCTCGAACTGGCCCGACGGCGACTACGCCAAGCCGGGCGTGGTGGTCACCTGGCGCCTCGACGGCGGCCCGGTGGGAAGCTGACGTTGCCCCCGCGGCCGACGGGCCGCTGACGTTGCCCCCGCGGCCGACGGGCCGCTGACGTTACTCAGGCGGTCCGGCGCTGGACCGCCACGAGAGGCCCTCTCCCAGCCCGGGAGAGGGCCTCTCGGCGTTGCTGCGGTCAGGCGTCGGCGGCGATGCCGTCGGCGACGCTGCGGGCCACGGTGAGCAGCTTGGCTCGTACCACCCGGGCGGAGGTCATCATCTCGCTGGCCGGCAACGCACAGGCCAGCACGACGCGGCGTTCCATGTCCTTGTCCGGCGCGACGAGCACCGCCGCGCAAGCCACCCCCTGGCGGAACTGCCCCATCTCCAACTGCATGCCGCGCCGGTCGCCGGCGGCCAGGTCGGCCTCGAACGTCTCGGTGGTCGTGAGCGTGGCGGTGGTGAACGGGCGCATCCCGTACTCGCGCAGATAGCGGTGGCGCTGGTCCGCGGTGAGAGTGGCGAGCAGCGACTTGCCGAGGGCCGTCGCGTGGGCTCCCTCGTCGAAGCCGGGGACGAGGTCCTCCAGGTAGGGCGAGCGGTGCCCCTCGGCGACCGCGGTGAGGGCCACCTGGCCGCCGACGAAGCGACCAAGGTAGTGGCTGTAGCCGGTGTCCAGGGCGGCCCGCCGCAGCGTTTCACCGACCGCTGGCGGGCCTCGGAACGCGGTCACCAGCTCCCGGTAGCGGTCGGCCACCTCCAACCCCACGATGTACGTGCCGTCCTCGCGACGGATCACGTAGCCCTCGTAGGCGAGCGTGCGGACCAGGTGGTAGGTGGTGGCCACGGTCAGCTCGCACCGCCGGGCGATCTGCTTGACGGTCAGGCCCTTCGGGGCGCGACCGACCGACTCCAGCACCCGCAGCGCTCGGGACACGCTGCGGATCAGGTCCGAAGGTTCTGCCAAGGGGTCGCGCACAACCACCTCCGCCGCCGGGGACTTACACCATATGAAAAACAGGCCCGGTGCGAAATGCCTGTTCGGGTGGAGGATGCCAGATCACCATCCACAGGATGTGCCCCGTCGGTCACGATGAGTGCTCTGAGCAGGGCTCGCGTAAGTTTGCCGGACGATGAACAACACCGTCTCCACCCCCGAGCCGACCATCGCCCGGCCTCAGCCGATCAGGGCGAGCGCCGGCGCAGTCGTCACCACCGTGGCCTGCGTACTGCCCGTCTTCCTGCTCGGTGGTCTCGCCGTGCAGATGGGCAGGGACCTGGGCTTCTCCCCGGCCGGCCTGGGCCTGGCCGTGGCCGTCTACTTCGGGGTCAGCGCGCTGGCCTCGGTGCCCTCCGGCCGGCTGGTCGAGCGGTACGGGCCGGCCCTGGTGGCCCGCTGCGGCATCGTGCTGGCGGCCGGGTCGATGCTGGCCGTGGCCGCTCTCGCCCGGTCGTACCCGGTGCTGGTCGGGTTGCTGGCGCTCAGCGCCGCGGCGAACGCGCTCGGCCAGTTGGCCAGCAACACCGCGCTGGCCCAGCACGTGCCGGCCCGACGGCAGGGGCTCTCGTTCGGCATCAAGCAGGCCGCCATTCCGGTCTCCACCCTGCTGGCCGGCGTGGCGGTGCCCACCATCGCGCTCACCGTCGGCTGGCGCTGGGCGTTCGTGGCCGCCGCCGTCGCCGCGTTGACGACGCTGCCCGCCGTACCCCGGCAGTTGCCCGGCCTGGCGCGGCGGGCCGGCGCCACGCGCGTTGGCCGGGCGACGGCGGCGCTGGTGGTGATCGGCGCGGCGGCGACGTTGGCCTCGGCCGCCGCCAACGCGCTGGGCACCTTCCTGGTGGACTCCGCCGCGGCCCGGGGCCTGTCGCCGGGCCTCGCCGGCCTCACCCTGACGCTGGGCAGCGCGGTCTGCGTGGCGGCCCGGGTGGGTGCCGGCTGGGTGGCCGATCGTCGCGACACCGGTCACGTCGCCCTCATCGCCGCAATGCTGGTCGTCGGCGCTGGCGGCCTGGGCCTGCTCGCGTTGACCGGCTCGGTGCCGCTGATGGTCGGCGTGGTGCTCGGCTTCGGCCTGGGTTGGGCCTGGCCCGGCCTGATGAACTTCGCCGTGGTCCGGCTCCACCCACAGTCACCGGCCGCCGCCACCTCGATCACCCAGACCGGGGTGTACGCGGGCGGCTGTCTCGGCCCGCTGAGCCTCGGCCCACTCGCCGCCCACCTCGGCTACCCGGTCATGTGGACCACCGCAGCGGTGGCGATGCTGCTCGCCGCCGCTCTCATGCTCGTCGGCAGCCGCCTGTTGACCCGTGTCGCCGCTGGTGCGAGCCGGAGCGTGGATCAGCTGGTGCGGTCGGCGATGTAGTCGCAGAGCGATTCGAGGGCCTGGCGGGACGGGCCCTGCGGCAGCGGGGCCAGGCGCGCACGGGCGTCCTCGGCGTAACTGCGAACGGTCTCCCTGGCCCGCTTGAGCGCCGGGCTCTCCCGGAGCAGCCCCAACGCCTCCGCGTGCAGCGCGTCGTCGGTCAGCGGGCCGGTCGCCAGGATCTCCCGCAGACGCGTCGAGGACGCATCGGCGTCGTCCGCCGCGCGGGCGTAGAGCACCGGCAGCGTCGGAACACCCTCGCGCAGGTCCGTGCCGGGCGTCTTGCCCGACTGCACCGACTCCGAGGCGATGTCCAGGAGGTCGTCGGAGAGCTGGAAGGCGACCCCGATCGTCTCGCCGTACCCGGCGAGGGCCTCGACGTGCTGTGCGGGGGCGCCACCGAACATACCCCCGAAGCGGGCGGACGTGGCGATCAGCGAGCCGGTCTTCTCCGCGATCACGTTCAGGTAGTGGGTCACCGGGTCGTCGCCGACGCGCGGACCCACGGTCTCGGCGATCTGGCCGTGCACCAGCCGGGCGAAGGTGCGCGCCTGCAACCGGACCGCTTCGGGGCCCAGATCGGCGGCGATGTCCGCCGCGCGGGCGAAGAGGTAGTCGCCGACCAGGATGGCGACCGAGTTGGTCCAGCGGGAGTTCGCGCTCGGGGCGCCCCGGCGGACGGCAGCCTCGTCCATCACGTCGTCGTGGTAGAGGGTGGCGAGGTGAGTGAGCTCCATCACCACGGCGGCCGGGACAACCTGCGGGTCCCTGGGGTCACCGAACTGGGCACCGAGCGCCACCAACAGCGGCCGGAAGCGCTTCCCGCCGGCTTCGACAAGGTGCCGGGCAGCCTCGGTGACGAACGGGTCGGCGCTGGCCACACTGGCCCGCAACTCGACCTCGACCGTGTCCAGTACACCCAACACCGACGCCTCGACACGAGGGTCGACGAGGTTGAGACCGACCGCGCCAAACTGACTCGTGCTCGCCCGACCCCGCCGACCGCCGGAGCCGGAGGCACCTGAACGCTCGCCCGCCGGATTCACCACGCTATCAACCATGCCACATGCGTTCGACCTGCTCCGGGCCGGGGATACGCACCGGGGGCCGGCACGTGAACACGCGCCGACCCCCGGTGATCGCTCCCTCGGTCAACGAACGAATTCGGCAGCTCCGGTGGCCAGATCGAGCAGCGGTGCCGGGGCGACGCCCAGCACCAGAGTGGCCAGCACACCGATCATCAGCGCGGCGGCGGTGAGTCCACCGGGCACCGTGACGGTCGGGGTGGACTCGCCCGGCTCGGAGAGCCACATCATCACCACGACCCGCAGGTACGGGAACGCCAGCACCATGCTGGTCAGCACACCGGCGATCACCAGCCAGGCCTGACCACCGTCCAGCGCCGGCCCGAAGATGGCGAACTTGCTGGTGAAGCCGCTGGTCAGCGGGATACCGGCGAAGGCGAGCAGGATGAAGGTGAACAGCCCGGCGAAGAACGGCGACCGTCGGCCCAGCCCGGCCCAGCGGGACAGGTGGGTGGCCTCCCCGTCGGCGTCGCGCACCAGAGTCACCACCGCGAACGCGGCCAGCACCGAGAAGCCGTACGCGACCAGGTAGAACATCGTGCCGGAGAGCCCGTCCCGGCCCGGTGCCAACACACCGACCAGCAGGTAGCCGGCGTTGGCGATCGAGGAGTACGCGAGCAGCCGCTTGATGTCGGTCTGGGTGACCGCGAGCACCGCACCGACCAGCATGGTCAGTACCGCCACCGCGCCGAGAACCGGCGTGAAGTCCCAGGCGGCGTCGGCGAACGCGACGTGGAAGACGCGCAGCAGCGCACCGAACGCGGCGACCTTGGTGCAGGCCGCCATGAAGCCGGTGACCGGGGTCGGCGCACCCTGGTAGACGTCGGGGGTCCAGACGTGGAACGGTGCCGCCGCGGCCTTGAAGAGCAGGCCGATCGAGAGCAGTGCCATGCCGGCGAAGAGCAGCACCTTGCTGGCCGGAGACTCGCTCACCGCCGCGTGGATGGTGGCGAAGTCGACGCCGGCCGTACGGCCCGGAATGCCGGAGGTGAAGCCGTAGATCAAAGCCACGCCGAACAGGAAGAACGCCGAGGAGTACGCGCCGAGCAGGAAGTACTTCATCGCCGCCTCCTGGCTCAGCAGGCGCCGGCGACGTGCCAGCGCGCAGAGCAGGTAGAGCGGCAGGGAGAAGACCTCCAGCGCGATGAACATGGTCAGCAGGTCGTTCGCCGCCACGAAGATCAGCATGCCGCCGATCGCGAAGGTGGCGAGCGGGTAGACCTCGGTGAGGCCGTTGCGCCCCTCGGCCTGCCGCCGGTCGTCGGCCGACTCGGCGGTCACCGCGGCCTGGGCGACGAACGCCCCGCCCCGCTCGACCGTGCGGTCGCCCATCAGCAGCAGCGCCATCGCGGCCAGCACCAGGATCGCGCCCTGGAGGAACAGCGTCGGCCCGTCAACCGCGAGGGCCTGGCCGGCGGTGATCATCCGCTCGTCGGCGTTGAGCACCACCATGGTCAGTGCCGCGAGCACCGCCAGCAGAGCCAGCGTCAACTGCACCACGTGCCGCAGGCGCCGGGGCACGAGGGCCTCGACCAGCACGCCGAGCAGGGCGGTGCCCAGCATGATCAGGATCGGAGCGATCGCCGCGTAGTCGATCGACGGCAGTTTCAACTCGGTCACTTTGCCGACCTTTCGTTCGCGACTGCGGGGCTCGCAAGCTCACTCCTCGCGCTCACCGGCCTGCCTCCTGGACGGTGCCGCCCACGGACGGGGCCGGGTCGGTTCTGCCGATGTCGTCCATGGTCGCCTGGACGGCCGGGTTGATCACGTCAGTGACCGGCTTGGGGAAGAAGCCGAGCAGCACGATCAGTGCGATCAACGGGGCGACCACGACCTTCTCGCGCAGGTTGAGGTCCCGGCGCATGCCGTCGACCTCGGTCAGCGCCGGGTTGAGCGTGCCCTGCGTGGTGCGCTGCACCATCCACAGCACGTACGCCGCGGCCAGGATGATGCCGAGCGTGGCGATGACCGCCACCGGCTTGTTCACCGTGAAGGTGCCGATCAGCACCAGGAACTCGGAGATGAACGGCGCGGTCCCGGGCAGCGCGAGCGAGGCGAGACCGGCGAAGAAGAGCACCCCGGCGAGCACCGGAACCAACTTGCCGGCGCCACCGAAGTCACTGATCAGCGACGAGCCACGCCGGGAGATCAGCATGCCGACCACCAGGAACAGCAGGCCGGTCGCCAGACCGTGGTTGAGCATGTAGAGGACCGCACCGGTGCCGGCCTGCGTGGTGAACGCGAAGATGCCCACCCCGATGAAGCCGAAGTGCGCGATCGAGGTGTACGACACCAGACGCTTGAGGTCGTTCTGACCGACCGCCAACAGCGCGGCGTAGACGATGCCGATCACGCCCAGCGCCAACGCCCACGGTGCGAACCACTTCGACGCCTCGGGGAACAGCGGCAGGCAGTAGCGCAGGATCCCGAACGTGCCGACCTTGTCGAGCACACCGACGAGCAGCGCCGCGGCACCCGCCGGGGCCGCGCCACCGGCATCGGGCAGCCAGGTGTGGAACGGGAAGAACGGAGCCTTGATGGCGAACGCGAGGAAGAAGCCGAGGAACAGCCACCGCTCGGTGCCGGTGCTGATGTCGACCTGCGACAGCGCCTGCCAGTCGAAAGTCTTTCCGCCGACCACCCACAGCCCGATCACCGCGGCCAGCATGAACAGGCCGCCGACGAGGGAGTAGAGGAAGAACTTCACCGCCGCGTACTGCCGCTGGTGTCCGCCGTAGCTGCCGATGAGGAAGTACATCGGGACCAGCATGACCTCGAAGAACACGTAGAACAGGAAGACGTCGGCGGCGGCGAAGACGCCGATCATCGTGCACTCGAGGACCAGCAGCAGTGCGAAGTAGACGGGCACCGACCGCTTCGACGACTCCGCGTCGTGCCAGGACGCCAGGATCACCAGCGGCACCAGCACCGCGATCAGCATCAGCATCACCAGCGCGATGCCGTCGGCGGCGAAGGTGAAGCTGACGCCCCAGTTCGGGATCCACGAGTACGACTCGCGGAACTGGAACCGGTCACCGCCGGCGTTGAAGCTGACCCACATCGCCACCGAGAGCACCAGCACCAGCAGCGACCAGGCGAACGCCACCTGCTTGGCCAGGTCCGGCCGGCTGCGCGGCAGGAAGGCCACCACCAGGGCGCCCACCAGTGGCGCCACGGTGAGCACCGAGAGGAACGGGAAGTTGGACATTATGCGGCCTTACCTCCGTCGTCACTGCGTGGTCCGCCGGCAGGGGCGGCCGGAAACAGGTCGATCACGCCAACCACCCCGCCTGCACCGCCAGGAACGCCGCCATCACCAGCAGCGCACCGGCCAGGATCGAGGTGGCGTACGAGCGGACGAAGCCGGTCTGCATCCGCCGGAGTCGACCCGAGCCACCGCCGACCGCGGCGGCGAGCCCGTTGACCAGCCCGTCGATGCCCCGGTTGTCGAGGTAGACCAGCGCCCGGGTGAGGAAGATGCCCGGCTTCTCGAAGACCGCCTCGTTGACCGCGTCCGCGTACAGGTTGCGCCGGGCGGCGGTGACCAGCACCCCGGCCGGCTGCGGCGCGGTGGCCGTGCCGGCCCGGAACAGGAACCAGGCCAGCCCCGCGCCGAGCGCGGTGACCAGCAGCGACAGGATGTTGATCACCTCGTGGGACAGCACCCCGTGCGCCTCACCGGCGGCCTCCTCGCCGAGCACCGGAGCCAACCAGGAGGCGACGCCGCCGTTCATGACCATCAGCCCGCCGGCCGCCACCGACCCGGCCGCCAGGAGGATCAGCGGGATGGTCATCAGCTTCGGCGACTCGTGCGGGTGCTCGATGTCCTCGGTCCACCGCTTCGGGCCGTGGAACGTGAGCACGAACAGCCTGGTCATGTAGAACGCGGTCAGCCCGGCGCCGAGCAGCGCCGCCCCGCCGAAGAGCCAGGCGGTCCAGTCCTCCCGCTCGAAGGCGCTCGCGATGATCGGTTCCTTCGAGAAGTAGCCGGAGAGGCCCGGGAAGCCGATGATCGCCAACCAGCCCATCATGAAGGTCAGCCAGGTGATCTTCATGTGCTTCCAGAGGCCACCGAACCGCCGGATGTCCACCTGGTCCTTCATGCCGTGCATGACCGAGCCTGCGCCCAGGAACATGTTGGCCTTGAAGAACCCGTGTGCCAGCAGGTGGATGATCGCCAGCGCGTACGCGCCGCCGCCGAGGCCGACGCCGAGGAACATGTAGCCGATCTGGCTCACCGTCGACCAGGCGAGCACCCGCTTGATGTCGTCCTTCGCCGCACCGATGATGCAGCCCATCAGCAGGGTGAGTGCACCGACGCTGAGCACCACGAGCTGGAGCGTCGAGTTGGCGGAGAAGATCGGGTTGGACCGGGCGATCAGGTAGACACCCGCGGTGACCATGGTGGCCGCGTGGATGAGCGCCGACACCGGGGTCGGGCCCTCCATCGCGTCCGGCAACCACGCCTGCAGCGGGAACTGACCGGACTTCCCGGCCGCGCCCAGCAGCAGCAACAGACCGAGGATCAGCACGGTGGCGCCGGTCAGCGCGCCGACACCGTTGAACACCTCGTCGTACTGGGTGGTGCCCAGGGTGGCGAACATGATGAAGATCGCGATGGCCAGGCCAGCGTCGCCGACCCGGTTCATCAGGAACGCCTTCTTGCCTGCGGTGGCCGCACTCGGCCGCTCGTACCAGAAGGAGATCAGCAGGTACGACGCCAGACCGACGCCCTCCCAGCCGACGTAGAGCATCACGTAGTTGTTGCCCAGCACCAGCAGCAGCATCGCCGCGACGAACAGGTTGAAGTACGCGAAGAACCGGCGGCGGCCCGCGTCGTGCGCCATGTACTCCACCGCGTACAGGTGGATCAGGAAGCCCACCCCGGTGATCAGCAGCACGAAGACCGCGGCCAGCGGATCGAACAGCAGGCCGAAGTCGACGCGCAGGTCACCGACCGCGATGAAGTCCCAGAGGCTCAGCTCGACCGACTTGTTCTCCAGGCCACGCAACTGGAAGAAGAACGAGAGGCCGAGCACGAACGCGGCACCGATGGCGGCGACGCCCAACCAGTGCCCCCAGCGGTCGGCGCGCCGGCCGAGCAGCAGCAGGACGGCCGCGCTGAGCAGCGGGATCGCCACCAGCAGCCAGACGCCCCCGAGCAGCCCCGTGGCCTGGGCGTATTCCACAGTCTCTTCCACCGGTGGGCCCCTTAGTACTTGAGCAGGTTGGCGTCGTCGACACTCGCCGAGCGTCGCGTCCGGAAGATGGACATGATGATCGCGAGCCCGACCACGACCTCGGCCGCCGCCACCACCATCACGAAGAACGCCATGATCTGGCCGTTGAGGTCACCGTTGATCCGGCTGAAGGTGACCAGCGTCAGGTTGGCCGCGTTGAGCATCAGCTCCACGCACATGAACAGCACGATCGCGTTGCGCCGGATCAGCACCCCGGCCGCGCCGATGGTGAACAGCACCGCGGCGAGGACCAGGTAGTAGTTCGGCTCGACCGAGAAGAACGTATCCATCAGTTGTTCGTCCCCTTCAGCGAGGTCTCCTCGGCGGTCAGCTCGCGCTGCGGAAGGATCGCCGGGGTGCTGCGGTCGGTCAGGCGGCCGTCGGGCAACCGGGCCGGGGTGGCCACCGAGGATGAGGTCGCGAAGACGCCCGGGCCCGGCTTCGGGCCGGGGTAGTTGCCCGGGGCGAAGCGAGCCCGCATGGTCGACGGCTGGTCGATCTTGTCCTGCTTACGCCGCTCGACGTGAGCCAGCACCATGGCACCGACCGCCGCGGTGATCAGCAGCGCCGAGGTCAGCTCGAACGCGAAGACGTACTTGGTGAACAGCAGCCGGGCGATGCCCTGCACGTTGCCCTCCGCGTTGACCTGCTCCAGGCCGACCGCGGTGGTCTTCTCCAGCGCCTGATAGACGCCGGTGCCGACGAGGCCGGCGAAGCCCACGCCGAGCACGATCGCGGCGACCCGCTGGCCGCGCAGCGTCTCGATCAGCGAGTCCGTGGAGTCCCGACCGACCAGCATCAGCACGAAGAGGAACAGCATCATGATCGCGCCGGTGTAGACGATGATCTGCACCATGCCGATGAACGGACCGGCCTGGAGCACGTAGAACACGCCCAGGCAGAGCATGGTCAGCACCAGCCAGAGCGCCGAGTGCACGGCGTTGCGTGCGGCCACCATCCCGATCCCGCCGATCAACGCGAGCGGAGCCAGGATCCAGAAGGTGACCGCCTCGCCGCCGGACACCGAACCCGCCGCGGCGAGGACCGTAGACGTGGTCATGCTTTCTCTCCCTTGCCGGCCGCCACGCGCTGGGCGGCCTGCTCGGCGCCCGGGAACGTCACGCCGGGGTGCTCCTCGACCTGGTAGCCGCCGGGGCTCATCGGGGACTTCTCCGCACCGGCGGAGGTGCCCGGGTTGTCCAGCGCGCCGACGTAGTAGTCCTTCTCGCTGTCACCCAGCCGCATCGGGTGCGGCGGCTGCTCCATGCCCTCGAGCAGCGGCGCGAGCAACTGCTCCTTGGTGAAGATCAGGTCCTGCCGGTTGTCCCGGGCCAACTCGTACTCGTTGCTCATGGTGAGCGAACGGGTCGGGCAGGCCTCGATGCACAGCCCGCAGAAGATGCACCGGGCGTAGTTGATCTGGTAGATGCTGGCGTACCGCTCACCTGGCGAGAAGCGCTGCTCGTCGGTGTTGTCGCCACCCTCGACGTAGATCGCGTCCGCCGGGCACGCCCATGCGCACAGCTCGCAGCCGATGCACTTCTCCAGGCCGTCCGGGTGCCGGTTGAGGATGTGCCGCCCGTGGTAGCGCGGCGCCGACACCGGCGGCTTGAACGGGTAGTCGGTCGTGACGACCTTCCTGAACATGTGCGAGAAGGTGACACCGAATCCCTTGAACGTTCCGGTGATCGCGCCCACGTCACACCTCCCTGGAGTCCGAGCCGGCAACGATGTTGGCCGGCTCCCGCTCGGCGACCACGCGCGTGATGCGCGGGCTCGGTGGTACCTGAAGATCCATCGGTGGCAGCGGGAAACTCCCGTACGGCCGGTTGTCGACCTGTTCCTGTGCGGTCGGCTTCGGCTGCGGCCGGCGGTTGGGCCAGAACAGCGTGGCGATCAGCAGGAGGCCGGCGGGGACGCCGACGGCGATCACCTTGCCGCGCGTGTCCCAGTCCTCGATGGACCGGAGGCCCGACAGGACCAGGATCCAGACCAGGTTGATCGGCAGCAGCACCTTCCAACCGAGGCGCATGAACTGGTCGTAGCGCAGCCGGGGCAGCGTGCCGCGCAGCCACACGAAGACGAAGACCAGCGCGATCACCTTGCCGAAGAACCAGAGCATCGGCCACCAACCGGAGTTGGCGCCCTCCCAGATGGTGATCGGCCACGGTGCCCGCCAGCCACCGAGGAACAGCGTGGTGGTGACCGCCGACATGGTCACCATCGCGACGTACTCGCTGAGCATGAAGAGCGCGAACTTCAACGAGCTGTACTCGGTCATGAAGCCCGCGACCAGCTCGGACTCGGCCTCGGGCAGGTCGAACGGCGCCCGGTTGGTCTCACCCACGGTGGCGATGAAGAAGATGACGAAGCTGGGCAGCAGGAGGATCGCGTACCAGCCCGGCGCCGGAATCTCGGTGCCGAAGAGGGTCAACTGCGTGGCGTCGCCCTGAGCGGCGACGATCCCGCTGGTGCTCATCGTGCCGGCCGTCATGAAGACCGCCACGATGCTCAGCCCCATGGCGACCTCGTAGGAGATCATCTGGGCACTCGACCGCAGACCGCCGAGGAGCGGGTACGTCGAGCCGGAGGCCCAACCGCCCAGCACGATGCCGTAGACGCCCATCGAGGAGCAGGCCAGCAGCAGCAGCACCGCCACCGGCACGTCGGTGACCTGCAACGGCGTGTGGTGGCCGAAGATGCTCACCATCGGGCCGAACGGCACCACCGACAGGGCGGTGACCGCGCAGATCACCGAGATGGTCGGTGCGAAGAAGTAGACGACCTTGTCGGCGGCCTTCGGCAGGATGTCCTCCTTGAAGGCCATCTTCAGGCCGTCGGCGAGGGTCTGCAGCAGACCGAACGGACCGACCTGGTTGGGGCCGGGCCGCACCTGCATGTAACCGACCACGCGCCGCTCGAACCAGACACCGAGCAGGGTGGCCAGCAGACCGAAGGCGAACGCGAAGACGATCTTGCCGAGAACCAGCCACCACGGATCGCGGCCGAAGTCGGCCAGCGTCGGATCCTGGGCCAGGTAGGAGGGACTCACTGTGCCCACCTTTCGTTCGCGACTGCGGGGCTCACTCGCTGCGCTCGTTCACTCCTCGCACTCACTGGTTACCCCCGGAGTTGAGGAGCGGACCCGGGAGGCCGGTCTCGTCGGCCGCCACACGTCCGGCCGGGATGGCCGCAC
The DNA here is from genome assembly GCF_016907275.1 of Micromonospora luteifusca. Taxonomy (NCBI): domain Bacteria; kingdom Bacillati; phylum Actinomycetota; class Actinomycetes; order Micromonosporales; family Micromonosporaceae; genus Micromonospora; species Micromonospora luteifusca. The sequence goes on along the minus strand of NZ_JAFBBP010000001.1, from coordinate 3,583,244 downwards.
CCGCCGCGGGGACGGAGATCCGGACGACCGCGCCGGACGTCGCCCCGAGGCTGCGTCGCACGGTCGAGCCGGGTGAGTTGGTGGGCAGCCAGACCACGCCGTCCGGCATTTCGGTGAGCTCGGCCGGCAGGGTCAGCGCCCCCCGGTCGGTACCGACCGTGACCGCGTCGCCGTCGACGACACCGAGCGCCTCGGCGGTGCCCTTGCCCAGCCGGACCACCGGCGGACGGGCGGTGCCGGCGAGGTTCTCGTCGCCCTCGGTCAGGGTGCCGAGGTCGACCAGCTGGTGCCAGGTGGCCAGCACGGCCTCCCCGTCGCCCGCGTGCGGCACCCGGCCCGGCGCGACCGACGGCGCGGCCGGCCGAGACGTACGCGTCGCCGGCAACGTGCCCAGCTCCCGACGCACACTCGGCACATCCGCGGTGCCGAGCCGCACGTCGAGCAGCGCGGCCAGCGCGTCGAGCACCCGACCGTCGGTCATCGCCGCGGTGTTCAGCACCGGCTCGAACGGGCGCAGCCGGCCCTCCCAGTCCAGGAAGCTGCCGGCCTTCTCGACCACCGGGGCGATCGGCAGCACCACGTTCGCCCGCCGGGTCACCGCGCTGCTGCGCAGCTCCAGGCTGACCAGGAACGGCACCGCGTCCAGGGCGGACTCGGCCAGTCGCGGGTCGGCCAGGTCCGCCGGGTCGACACCGCCGACGACCAACGCGCCGAGCTGGCCGTTGGCCGCCGCGGCGAGGATCCCGTCGGTGTCCCGCCCGGCCTGGCTCGGGATCACCCCGGCCGGAATGTCCCACGCCTCACCCAGCTCGGCCCGGGCGGCCGGCTCGGTGACGAGCCGTCCACCGGGGAGCAGGTTGGGCAGGCAGCCCGCGTCGACCGCGCCGCGGTCACCCGCGCGCCGCGGCACCCAGGCAAGCTTCGCGCCGGTACGTCGGGCCACGTCCGCCGCGGCGGAGAGGCCACCCGGCACACTCGCCAGCCGCTCGCCGACGATCAGGATCGCGCCCGGGGCGCTCAGCGCCTCGGCGACCGTGGCGTGCTCGGCGAGCACGCTGGCCTCCTCGCCCGGCACGACCCGGGCCAGCTTGGCACCGAGCTTCTCCAGGCCGCGGGTGGCGAACGGCGCCAGCGCGTACACCGTCAGGGTCTTCTTCAGGTACGCCTTGCGCAGCCGCAGGAAGAGGATCGGGCACTCCTCCTCCGGCTCCAGGCCGACCAGCACGACCGCCGGCGCGTTCTCCACGTCGGTGTAGGTGACGTCGGTGACCCCGGCGACCGAGCTGGCCAGGAAGTCGGCCTCCTCGCGGGAGACCGGCCGGGCCCGGAAGTCGATGTCGTTGGTGTTCAACGCGACCCGGGCGAACTTCGCGTACGCGTACGCGTCCTCGACGGTCAGCCGACCGCCGGTGAGCACGGCCGTGCCCTGCCCGCCCTCCCGTGCCGCGTGCAGCCCCTCGGCGGCCACGGTGAGTGCCTCGCTCCAGGAGGCCTCGCGCAGCTCACCGGTGTGCTCGTCGCGGACCAGCGGAGTGGTCAGCCGGTCGGTGGCCCGGGTGTACTGGAAGCCCCACCGGCCCTTGTCGCAGTTCCACTCCTCGTTCACCGCCGGCTCGTCGCCGGCCAGCCGCCGCAGCACCTTGCCGCGCCGCCAGTCGGTGCGCTGCCCGCAACCGGCCGAGCAGTGCTCGCAGACGCTCGGGCTGGAGACCAGGTCGAACGGGCGGGCCCGGAACCGGTACTGGGCGCCGGTCAGAGCGCCCACCGGGCAGATCTGCACCGTGTTGCCGGAGAAGTAGGAGTTGAACGGGACATCCCCGGCGTCGCCCTCTTCGCCGTACGCGTCGTCCCGGTAGATGTTGATCTCCTCGGCGGACGACCGGCCCATCAGGTCGATGAACTTGTCGCCGGCGATCTCCTCGGAGAACCGGGTGCACCGCTGGCAGAGCACGCAGCGCTCGCGGTCCAGCAGCACCTGGCTGCTGATCGCCATCGGCTTCTCGTACTCCCGCTTGTGCTCGTGGAAGCGCGAGTCGGTGCGGCCGGTGGACATCGCCTGGTTCTGCAGCGGACACTCGCCACCCTTGTCACACATCGGGCAGTCCAGCGGGTGGTTGAGCAGCAGCAGTTCCATCACCCCCTCCTGCGCCTTCTTGGCGACCGGGGAGGTGATCTGGGTACGGACGACCATGCCGTCGGCGACGGTCTGGGTGCAGGAGGCGACCGGCTTGCGCTGGCCCTCCACCTCGACCAGGCACTGCCGGCACGCGCCGGCCGGGGCCAGCAACGGGTGGTCGCAGAACCGGGGGATCTCGGTGCCCATCTGCTCGGCGACCCGGATCAGCAGCGTCCCCTTGGGGGCGGTGACCTCGACGCCGTCGATGGTGAGCGTGACGGTATCGGTCTGCTTGGCTACATCAGTCATCAGTGCGCCCCTACCAGGGTCTTCTCTGACAGCTTCGGTGCGGTCCGTCCCTCGATGTAGTCGAGGTAGTCCTGCTTGAAGTACTTCAGCGACGAGGTCACCGAGCTGGTCGCGCCGTCACCCAGGCCACAGAACGAACGACCGAGGATGTTGTCGCAGGTGTCCAGCAGGGTGTCCAGGTCCTCGTGGGTGCCCTGGCCGGCGAGGATCCGCCGGTAGACCCGGACCATCCAGTAGTTGCCCTCGCGGCACGGGGTGCACTTGCCGCACGACTCGTGGTGGTAGAACTCCAGCCACCGGTACGTCGCGTACACCGGGCAGTCCTGGTCGGAGAAGATCTGGGTGGCCGTGGTGCCCAGGATCGAGCCGGCCGCCGCCACACCCTCGAAGTCCAGTGGCACGTCCAGGTGCTCGGCGGCGAGCAACGGGGTGGACGATCCGCCCGGGGTCCAGAACCGCAGGTTGTGTCCGGGTTGCATCCCACCGGCCAGTTCCAGCAGCTCGCGCAGCGTGACGCCCATCGAGCATTCGTACTGGCCGGGGTTGACGATCCGGCCGGACAGCGAGTAGATCATCGGCCCGGAGGACTTCTCGGTGCCCATGGACTTCCACCAGTCGGCCCCACCGAGCACGATCGGCGGCACGCTGGCGATGGTGCCGACGTTGTTCACCACCGTCGGGCTCGCGTACAGGCCGTGGGTGGCCGGGAACGGCGGGCGCAGCCGGGGCTGACCCCGGAACCCCTCCAGCGAGTCCAGCAGCGCCGTCTCCTCGCCGCAGATGTACGCCCCGGCGCCGGAGTGCACCACCAGCTCCAGGTCGTAGCCGGTGCGCAGGATGTTCCGGCCGAGATAACCCTTGTCGTACGCCTCCTGGACGGCGTTGCGCAGCCGGCGCGCGGCGTGCACCGCCTCGCCGCGGATGTAGATGTAGGCGCGGTTGGCCCGGATCGCGTACGAGGCGATGATCACGCCCTCGACCAGCGCGTGCGGGTCGTGGGTCATCAGCGGCAGGTCCTTGCAGGTGCCCGGCTCGCCCTCGTCGGCGTTGACCACCAGGTAGTGCGGCTTGCCGTCGCCCTGCGGGATGAAGCCCCACTTGAGCCCGGTGGGGAAGCCGGCACCACCTCGGCCGCGCAGCCCCGAGTCCTTGATCAGTTGGATCAGGTCGTCCGGGTGGGCCTTGAGCGCCTTGCGCAGTGCGGCGTAGCCGTCCAGTTGCTCGTAGGTGCCGATACGCCAGGCGTCCGGTGACAGCCAGCGCTTGGTCAGCACCGGCGTCAGCTTGGCCACGGTCTCCGGGCGGGGAGTGGTCACTTCTGGGCCCCCGTTTCGCTCGCGTCCGCCGGTCCGGCGCCGTCGGCGTCCGTGCCAGCCTTCGCTTCGGTGAGGTTGCGCTCCTGCGCCCCGGCCTCGTCGCCGGCAGGCTTGCCGTCGCCGGCCGGCGCGTTGGCCGCCACGCCGGCGGCCTCGGCCGACCGCGCGTCGCCAGCCTCGGGCGCGGTGCCGGTGCCGTCCGTCGGGACCTTCGTGCCAGGGGCGTCCGGCACTGCCGTGCCCGCGTCCGGCTGCCGGGTCTCGGCGGTACGCACCTGCGGCGACTTGTCGTCCGGTGCCTTGACGTCCCGCGTGGTGCTGCCGGTGGCCTCCGCCGGCTTCGCCGGCTCGGTGGCCTCCGCCGGCTTCGCCGGCCCACTGGCCACTGCCGGCTTCGCCGGCTCGGCGACCCCGGCCGCCCCCGTCGGGGCGGACGCCCCGTCACCACCCTTGACCGGCGCCGCGCTGGCCTCGACGGGCGCCGGCTTGGCGGCCTCCGCCTTCGCCTTCGCCTCGGCGGCGGCCTTGTCGGCCTCGGCCTTGCTGCGGATCGGGGTGTTCGGGTCGAAGCCCGGCACCGAGACACCGTGCTGCTGCGCGAGTCGCAGCCCGCGCAGGGTCGGCTCACCCGGACCGCCGTCGGCGACCGCGCCGTCGCGATCGTCGGCGAAGCCGGCGAGCTGCACCGCCATCTCCTTGAGGGTGCAGAGCCGGGCGCCGCGGGTCGGCATCGGCCGCCCGCCGGCCCGCAACTCGTCGACCACACCGACCGCGGTGGACGGGTCCACGCCGTCGAAGAAGTCGTAGTTGACCGTCATCACCGGGCCGTAGTCACACGCGGCCAGGCACTCGGCATGCTCCAGCGTGATCGTGCCGTCGGCGGTCGTCTCGTCGTGCCCGACGCCCAGGTGCTCGGAGAGGGTGTCGTAGATTTCCTGGCCACCGAGCACGTTGCACATGGTGTTGGTGCAGACGCTGACCAGGAAGTCACCTGTCGGCTTGCGCTTGTACATCGTGTAGAAGGTGGCCACCGCTCCGACCTGGGCCTTGTTCAGCCCCAGCACCTCGGCGCAGAACGTGACGCCGGCCGGGGAGACGTACCCCTCTTCGGCCTGCACCAGGTGCAGCAGCGGCAGCAGCGCCGAGCGGGACCGGTCCGCCGGGTAACGGGCGATGATCTCGCGCGCCCGCTCCCGGGTCTCCTCAGTGAAAACACTCATCGGCGTCGCCTTCCCGTTCGCGACCGCGGGGCTCGCAAGCTCACTCCTCGCACTCACCTGTCACACCCGCCCATCACCGGGTCCAACGAGGCACCGCCGGCGATCACGTCGGCGATCAGACCACCCTCGGCCATCGCCGGGAGGGCCTGGAGGTTGACGAAGCTGGGCTCGCGGTAGTGCACCCGGTACGGCCGGGTGCCACCGTCGGAGACCGCGTGTACGCCCAACTCGCCGCGGGGCGCCTCGATCGCGACGTACACCTGGCCGGGCGGGACCCGGAAGCCCTCGGTCACCAGTTTGAAGTGGTGGATCAGCGACTCCATCGACTGACCCATGATCTTCGCGACGTGCTCCAGCGAGTTGCCCATGCCGTCGACACCGATGGCCAGTTGCGCCGGCCAGGCGATCTTGCGGTCGGCGACCATCACCGGGCCCGGACGGAGCCGGTCCAGTGCCTGCTCGACCAGCTTCATCGACTCCCGGATCTCGGCGAGCCGGACCTGGTAGCGGCCCCACACGTCACCGTCGGGGTGGGTCGGCACGTCGAACTCGTACGTCTCGTAACCGCAGTACGGCATGGTCTTGCGCAGGTCCCACGCGAGGCCAGCGGAGCGCAGCACCGGCCCGGTGATGCCGAGCGCGACACAGCCGGTCACGTCCAGCACCGCGACGTTCTTCGTCCGCTCGGTCCAGATCGGCTGGCCGGAGAGGAGGTCCTCGTACTCCTTGAGCTTCTTCGGCATCATCTTGAGGAACTCGCGGATCTTGACGATCGCCTCGTCCGGCACGTCCTGCGCCACACCGCCCGGCCGGACGTACGCGTGGTTCATCCGCAGACCGGTGATGGTCTCGAAGATGTCGAGGATGTACTCCCGCTCGCGGAAGCCGTACAGCATGATCGAGATCGCGCCCAGCTCCATGCCGGTGGTGGCGAGCCAGACCAGGTGCGACGAGATCCGGTTGAGTTCCATCATCAGCACGCGGATGGTGGTGGCCCGCTCGGTGATGTCGTCGGTGATGCCCAGGAGCTTCTCGACCGCGAGGGCGTACGCCGTCTCGTTGAAGATCGGGGCGAGGTAGTCCATCCGGGTCACGAACGTCGAACCCTGGACCCAGTTGCGGTATTCGAGGTTCTTCTCGATGCCGGTGTGCAGGTAGCCGACGACGGAGCGGGCCTCGCGGACCGTCTCGCCCTCCAGCTCCAGGATCAGCCGCAGCACCCCGTGCGTGGACGGGTGCTGCGGACCCATGTTGACCACGATCCGCTCGTCGTTGATCGGGTCGGTGCCCGCGACGATCGTGTCCCAGTCCCCACCGGTGACGGTGAAGACCCGACCCTCGTCGGTCTCGCGCTCGCTGGCGTAGTTCGACGTCGTCACAGTGCCGGCCCTCCGATCGCGACTGCGGGGCTCCGCTCCGCTGCACTCCTCGCGCTCACTGGTACGACCTCCGCTTGTCCGGCGGCTGGATCTCCGCGCCCTTGTACTCGACGGGAACGCCGCCGAGCGGGTAGTCCTTGCGCTGCGGGTGGCCCTCCCAGTCGTCCGGCATGAGGATCCGGGTCAGGTTGGGGTGACCGTCGAAGACGATGCCGAACATGTCGTACGCCTCCCGCTCCTGCCAGTCCGCCGTCGGGTAGATGGCGGTCACGCTGGGCAGGTGCGGCGCCTCGACGGAGACCGCGGCCTCCAGTCGGACCCGCCGCCGGTACGTCATCGACGTGAGCTGGTAGATCACGTGGAGTCGACGCTCGTCGGCGCCCAGGTAGTCCGCACCGGACACCGAGGAGCACAGCTCGAACCGCAGGGCCAGGTCGTCCCGCATCACCTGGCAGACCTCGGCGATCCGCTCGGGCCGAACGTGCAGGGTCAGCTCACCCCGGTCGACCACAACCTTCTCGATCGCGTCGCCGAAGGCCGGGTACGCCTCCTCCAACGCGTCGCGGACCTCGTCGAAGTAGCCCCCGTACGGTCGGGGGGTCTCCTCAATGGGCTGGCGCTGGCGGACCAGGCCGCCGTAGCCGGACACGTCGCCGGTGCCGTGGTTTCCGAACATGCCGCGCCCGGCCGGGCTGGCCGGCGGCAACTCGGCGGGGGCACCGCTGGAGGCGCCGGCCGGCACCACCGGCACCGGTACGCCGCCGTCGTTGGGCTTGTCGCTCATTTGGGGCCTGCCTGCGGGTGGAGGTGGTTCTGCGCGTTCATCCAGTTCTCGATCCGCAACTGCTCCTCGCGGCCCTCGCGGACCGCCCGGGTCCACTCGGCACGCCGTGCCTTGTCGCTGCGGTACGAGGAGGGCATGGAGCCGTACGGCACGACCGGAACGTCGCCGCGCTCCTGGCGGGCAGCCAGCATCTTGCGGCCGTTCGGGCCCAGCGGCTCATACATGATCTTCTCGCGAAGCTTGAGGATCGCGTCGATGAGCATCTCCGGCCGGGGCGGACAGCCGGGCAGGTACATGTCGACCGGCACGACGTGGTCGACGCCCTGCACGATCGCGTAGTTGTTGAACATGCCGCCGCTGCTGGCGCAGACGCCCATCGACAGCACCCAGCGGGGCTCGGCCATCTGGTCGTAGATCTGGCGCAGCACCGGGGCCATCTTCTGGCTCACCCGGCCCGCCACGATCATCAGGTCGGCCTGCCGGGGCGACGCACGGAAGACCTCCATGCCCCAGCGGCCCATGTCGTAGTGCGGACCACCGGCGGCCATCATCTCGATGGCGCAGCAGGCCAGGCCGAAGGTAGCGCCCCACACGGACGACTTCCGGGACCAGTTGACCAGCTTCTCCACCGAGGTGAGCAGGACGCCGGCGGGAAGCTTCTCCTCGATGCCCATCTGACGTTCCTTCCTCAGTCCCAGTCCAGGCCGCCGCGCCGCCAGACGTAGGCGTACGCAACGAAGACCGCGACGATGAACAGGACCATCTCCACGAAGCCGAAGATCGGCAGAGCGTCGAACGAGACCGCCCAGGGGTAGAGGAAGATGATCTCGATGTCGAAGACGATGAAGAGCATCGCCGTCAGGTAGAACTTGATCGGGAACCGGCCGCCGCCGACCGGCTGCGGGCTGGGCTCGATGCCGCACTCGTAAGCCTCGAGTTTGGCCTTGTTGTAGCGACGGGGACCGGCGAAGCGGGCGGCGCCAACGGAAAACAGCGAGAACGCCGCGGCGAGGGCGAACAGCCCGATGATCGGTGCGTAAGGCGAGAGCGACATCGTTTTCTCCTGCTCGTCCTTCCCTGCCCTCGGTGCTTGACGAAAATCACACTATTCACGTCCCTCGCAGTGGCAGTCGGCGGGGGTCGATCTTTGTCAGCTCAGGGCTGTGACCAGCCCCGATGCCGTCCTACTCATACGGCTCCCGCTTTCGTTCACGACTGCGGGGCTCGCAAGCTCACTCCTCGCGCTACACGGCTGGCGCGGCCTTCGTCATCGCATTGATGACCCGGTCCATCGCATCTCCGCCGCGCGGATCGGTCAGGTTGGCCAACAGCTTGAGCACGAAGCGCATCAGCGTCGGGTGCGGCATACCGTGTTTGGTGGCGATCCGCATGATCTCCGGACGGCCGATCAGTTTCACGAAGATGCCGCCCAACCGGTAGTAGCCGCCGAGCCGGGCCTTCAGCTCGTTCGGGTACGCCATCAGTGCCCGCTCCCGCTCCGGACCGGCCGGTCGGGCGAGGGCCTGGACCATGACCTCCGCGGCCAGCTCACCGGACTCCATCGCGTACGCGATGCCCTCGCCGTTGAACGGGTTGACCATGCCGCCCGAGTCGCCGACCAGCAGCACCCCGCGGGTGTAGTGGGGCACCCGGTTGAAGCCCATCGGCAGAGCGGCGCCGAGGATCGGGCCGTCGGCGTTGGTTTCGTCGGTCATCCCCCAGTCCTCGGGGGTGTTGGCGAGCCAGTCGGTGAGCAACCGGCGGTAGTTGGTCTTGCCGAACGCGGAGGACGAGTTGAGCACGCCGAGGCCGACGTTGACCCGCCCGTCACCGAGGCCGAAGATCCAGCCGTACCCGGGCAGCAGGTTGTCGCCGCTGTCCTTGCTGCGCAGCTCCAGCCAGGACTCCAGGTAGTTGTCGTCGGCCTTGGCCGGGGAGCGGTAGTAGCGGCGGACGGCCACGCCGATCGGCCGGTCCTCCCTCTTGGCCAGCCCGAGCGCGAGCGGGAACCGGCCGGAGACCCCGTCCGCCGCGACGACCAACGGGGCATGGAAGGTGGTGGGCTCCTTGCCGGGGCCGACCTCCGCCTCGACGCCGGTGACCCGACCGTCCCCGTCGAGCACCGGACCCAGCACGTTGACGCTGGTCCGCAGCTTGGCACCGGCTGCCACCGCCCGCTGGGCGAGCAGGTCGTCGAAGTCCAGCCTCGTTCGCACCAGGCCGTAGTTGGGGAAGCTGGCCAGCTCGGGCCAGTCCAGTTCGAGGCGTACGCCGCCGCCGATGACCCGCAGGCCTCGGTTGTGCAGCCAGCCGGCCTCGGGTGAGGTGTCGACACCCATCCGGACGAGCTGGCGCACCGCGCGCGGGGTCAACCCGTCGCCGCAGACCTTTTCACGTGGGAACTCGGTCTTCTCCAGCAACAGCACCCGTACGCCGTGCCGGGCCAGGTGGTACGCGGTCGCTGACCCACCGGGACCGGCGCCCACGACAATGACGTCGGCATCGTGTTCCACCGCGGTCATTCGCGCCTCCTCCCGCACGCTCGTGAAATGCTTCACAAGCCAGACGGGACGAGTGTATGACCGGCGTCATACCTGCGCAGGATCAGGGGTACCTAACTCGCCGATGTGACAGCCCATGACCGTCCACAGCGGTCAGGTGTCAGGCCGGGCTGGAGGCGTCGAGACCCGCATCGACGCGGATGGCCTCCGGCAGATGCTCACGGAGGGCACCGCCCGCCGCGCGATCCAGCGCCGCCAACACCTCGGCGACCACCTGCCGGACCTCCACCGGGTCAGCCCCGGCCAACGCGCGCAACTGCGCGATGAGTTCGGCCGCGTCGTCGTCGGTGGCGGCCACCGGGTCCGCCGGGTCTGCTCCGGTCATGCGAACGAGCGTACGGGGCAAAGTGGACTAAAGCCCGAAATTCACGAAACCTGAATAATGTTCGTGCCCATCTCGCGCGACGCGTGCCGCTGCTACTCGCGGATCCCCCGGTGCAGAGCCACCACGCCACCGGTCAGGTTGCGCCACGCCACCCGCTTCCACCCGGCTGCCGCGACCCGCCCGGCCAGCGCAGCCTGCGCCGGCCAGGCCCGGACCGACTCGGCGAGATAGACGTACGCCTCGGGGTTGCTCGACACCGCGCGGGCGACCACCGGCAGCGACCGCATCAGGTACGACAGGTAGACCGTCCGGAAGGCCGGATTGACCGGAGTGCTGAACTCGCAGACCACCAGCCGCCCACCTGGTCGGGTCACCCGCGCCAACTCCCGCAGGGCCGCGTCGGTGTCGTTGACGTTGCGCAGGGCCAAGGAGATGGTCACCGCGTCGAAGCTGGCGTCGGCGAACGGCAGCCGCAGTGCGTCTCCGGCCAGCAGCGGCACCTCGGGACGAGCCCGCTTGCCGACCTGCAACATGCCCAGCGACAGGTCGACCCCGACCGCGTACGCCCCGGACTGCGCAAGCTCCCGCGTCGAGACGCCGGTGCCCGCGCCCACGTCCAGCACCCGCTCGCCCGGCCGCAGCCCGAGCGCCGCTCTGGTGGCCCGGCGCCAGGAGCGGTCCTGGCCGAAGGAGAGCACCGTGTTGGTCAGGTCGTAACGCTCCGCCACGCCGTCGAACATCGCGGCGACCTCGTGCGGCTGCTTGTCCAGGCTGGCGCGCTGGCCCTTCGGGGTACGGCTCACCCCTCCCACTCTGCCAGCCGACCACCAACCCGCGCTCGCTGGGTGGCGGCACCCGGCCGGTACGCGAAAGGGCGGGATGGTCGCCCACCCCGCCCTTTCACAACGCGCCTCGTGTCAGTCGGTCGACGTCTCGTCGCCCGGGGCGACCAGGACGACCTTGCGCCGGCGGGAGAGCACCAGCAGCGCCCCGCCCACGAGCAGGATGATCGCGCCGATGCCGCCGATCAGGCCGACCTGCACACCGGTCACCGGAAGGCCGCCACCACCGGAGCCGCCACCACCGGCAGTCGGCGACGTGGTCCCGCCCGGCGACGTGGTCCCGCCCGGCGACGTGGTCCCGCCCGGCGTCGTCGTACCGCTCGGGCTCGGCGTGCCGTCCGGCGTCGGGGTGGCCGTCCCGCCCGGGGTCGGCGTGGCGGTGGGCGTCGGGGTGGCGGTCGGAGTCGGGGTCGGCGTCGGCGTCGGCTGCGCGGTCAGGTCGACGAAGACGTCGAAGATCGCCTGGTTGTCAGTCTCGTCGACCTCGGTGAAGGTCTTCCGCTGGGCGCTGGTTGCCGCCTCCGGCTGCTCCTCGGGCTGACCGGCCGCAGCGTCGAGACCCTGCGCGAACAGCTCACCAACCCGCAGCACCGGCTCGGTGACGTTCGCGCCGACCGTCACCTTGACGTCCGCCGTGTAGTACTCACCGGGCAGGATCACCGCGCCGTCGTCCTGGCAGAACGCCTGGGCGACATCGGAGGTCTGCGACGTGCAGGTGTCCGGCAGGGTGGCGAAGGTGACGCCGGCCGGGAGCGTGAGCACGTAGGACAGGCCGGTGGCCTTGCGGCTGCCGTCGTTGTAGACCGCCCAGTCCAGCGGCACCGTCTCGCCGCGCATGACCGGCCGGAGGTTGGGATCATCGCCCTGGACGCCGTTCACCAGGACGTTCGCGTAGACGTCCTGCACCCAGCTGGTCAGGTCGTAGCCGGGCTTGGCGACGGTGATGTCGTGCTCGACCGTGTTGTCGTCGCGGTTGGGGTCGGCGGTGGCCGACTTGATGGTGACCACCAACGTGCCGGCCTCACCGCGAGCACCGGTGGAGAAGAGCGGGATGCCGAAGTCTTCGCTGGTTCCGGCCGGCACGTCGCCGAGCTGGCAGGTGAACGTCTTGCCCTTCAGCTGGCAGCCGTCGGGCACCACGAACCCGACCACGCGCTTCATCAGCTTGCTGGTGTCCACGGTGTAGCTGACGCCCTTGGCGGCGACCGTGCTCCGGGTGTTGTCGACCACGAACTTGAACGGCTTGGCCTTGGCCGCCTTGACGCCCTTGGCCAGCTCGTAGCTGAGCGGCACCAACGCCAGATCGGCCTTGTCGGCGGCCCGCGCCGGGGCGGCCACGGTGGCCAGGCCACCAACCGCGAGCAGGGCCACGACGCCAGCGCGGGCCAGGGCCGAGCGGTGGAACGCTGTCATCAGTCCCCCGGGGGTAGGGAAAGTAAGAATTGTTGTGGAACGAGCGGACGTTATCGGAGGTCGATCTCACACGCCAGGGTGGAGGTCTCTTTTCAACCATCCGGCCCGAGGTGGGCAGACGGTACGGGCGGGATGGTCACCCATCCCGCCCGTACCGCCGTGCGTTATATGAACGACCCTCAGCGGGCCGATGGAGGACAGCCCGGGGCAGGACCATCAGACCACCCGCCACCAGCAGGGCCACGCTGGTTTCACAGGTTTCACCGTGGCGACGGATACGAGCCGCGACGCTAGCCGCCGACGATCATCTCCACCACCCCCGCGACGGGCAGCCTGACGGTGCGGCGGCGGGGACCACCCGTACCGCCGACGCGTTTCGGCGGGAGCATGAGCCCCGGTCAGCCGAACGGCCGGACGTCGACCCGCGTCAGTTGACCTCGACCAGCGGCAGCGACTTGCCCGCCCCACCGCCGGGCAGGGCGATCGAGGAGAAGTGCGAGACCACCCGATCGTCGGTCGGGTCGTCGGCCGGCGTGTGGTGCACGGCGAGCCGGTTGTAGAGGGTGTCGCGCTGCGCCGGGATCCGGTCCGCCGAGCGGATCATGCCGATCAGCTCGTGCAGGTTGGACCGGTGCCGGGCACCGGCGGAGGAGATCACGTTCTCCTCCAGCATGATCGATCCGAGGTCGTCCACGCCCATGTGCAGCGCGAGCTGCCCGACGTCCTTCCCGGTGGTCAGCCAGGACGCCTGCAGGTGCGGCACGGTCTCGAAGAAGAGCCGGGCCACCGCGACGAGTCGCAGGTATTCCAGCGTGGTCGCCTGGGTGCGGCCCTTGAGGTGGTTGTTCTCCGGCTGGTACGTCCACGGGATGAAGGACCGGAAACCGCGGGTGCGGTCCTGCACGTCGCGAATCATGCGCAAGTGCTCGATCCGCTCAGCGTGCGTCTCGCCGGTGCCCATCATCATGGTGGCCGTCGACTCGATGCCCTGCCGGTGGGCCAGCTCCATGACCTCCAGCCAGCGCTCGCCCGACTCCTTGAGTGGCGCGATGGCCTTACGCGGCCGCTCGGGCAGCATCTCCGCGCCGGCGCCGGCGATCGAGTCCAGGCCGGCGGTCTTGATCCGCGCGATGGCCTCGTCCAGGCTCACCCCGGAGACCTTCGCCATGTGCAGGATCTCGCTGGGGCCGATCGAGTGGATGACCAACTGCGGGTACGCCTGCTTGACCGAGGAGAACAGCTCCTCGTAGTACTCCACGCCGTAGTCCGGGTGGTGCCCGCCCTGGAGCATCACCTGGGTGGCGCCCAGCTCGACCGCCTCGCCGCAACGACGCAGGATCTCCTCGGTCGGGTGGGACCACCCTTCCGCGTGCTTGGGTGCCCGGTAGAAGGCGCAGAACTTGCACGCCGTCACGCAGACGTTCGTGTAGTTGATGTTGCGGTCGATCAGGTAGGTGACGATGTTGTCCGGGTAGCGCCGCCGGCGCACCGCGTCCGCCGCCTCACCGAGGGCGTGGAAGGGCGCCTCGGTGTAGAGCAGCAGGGCCTCCTCGGGCGTGATCCGCCCGCCGTCCGCGCCACGCTGCAGGATGTCGTCGATCTCCCGGCTCACCGTCACGCCCCCGAGCCTACGCCGACGACGCGCCCCTTCCGGGAGGGGTGCTCAGGGCTGTGATTCGCTCCGCACACCCTTGATCCGGCTGGTACCAGGATCTCGAACTGCGCCCTTTCCGCGATCTTGCACTTGCTGTGGCGGCACAGGGGGCGTTCCGCGCATCTCGGCGACCGAAACCGCACGATCGGCGCGGGCGGGCCGAACAGCCAAAAAGACGGTGCGGGCCGCCTGGAGGCGGCCCGCACCGTTACCGAACGCCGGGCGCGTTACGCCCGTCTGCCGGACTGCTGGCGGGTGGGAGTTCCCGGCCTACAGGTCGGCCGTCGTCACGCGGGAGGATTCGTACGTCGTGGAGGCCTGGGGGGTGCCCGGCACGGTGGAGACGTCCTTGACCAGCATGCCGGTCTCGGCGTCGATGGTCAGCACCTCGCTGGCCACGCCGCCGAACACCTCGGGGCCGGCGGTGATCGTCAGCGTGGCCTTGCCCTGGGTGGTCGAGTTCTTGACGCTGACCGCGGAGATGGTGGACAGCAGACGCAGCACACCGGCCCGGACCTGCGTGTTGCCGTCGCCAGCGGACAGCGCCTGGGTGCTGTACGTCCACAGGGCGTTGTCGAAGTGCCGCTCAACGGCCTGGGGGCTGTACGGCTTCGGCTCGGCGTTGCCGCCCTTCTGCTTGATAATCACCTGGGCGGCCGCCTGCTGCTTGTCCCACACCGCCTTCTGCGCTGCGGGGTCGAGGCCCACCAGCGGATCCTCGGCTGCCTTGAGCATCTGGGTCCGGCCGTCAGCCGGGCTGCTGTCCGCCGCGGCGACGGCTGCCTCGAGGAGCGGAGCGTAGCCGCCGTCGGTCATCTGGTCCTGGTGACGGGCGATCGCACGCTTGATGTCCTGCACGCTGTTGCCCGTATAGATCGCGTGACCGTCGGTGTAAAGCGTGTAGACGACCTGCATGGTCTTGGTGCCGTGGACCTGCGTCGCCTTCACCAGCCACGCGTCGCCCGCCGACGGGGTGACCGTCTTGATGGACCCGGCCAGGGTCATCAGCGGCGCGCTCTCGACGGGCCCGTCGACGGTGGTCGAGCTCGAGGTGGCGGCCGACGAATCCTTGCCGGCCTCGATGCCCCCGGTCGCCGGCGAGTTGAGCACCACAGCGACGACTGCCGCCGCGGCGGCAACCCCCACCCCGGCGCCGATGCCCAATCGGCCCGCGATGCCGATCCGGCGGCGGCGCTGAATCACCGGGCTGGATTCGTGGTCCCGCGTGGTTGTCGTCGTTTCCATGGTTGAAGTCGCCTCCATAGTCGTGTCCTCCGCTGATACCGCGCCCAGCAGCCGCACGGTTCCGGGGTCGGCCATAGCCGCCCGCAGCACCGCCCGCGCCCGCTGATACGCCTCCGGGCGCAGTGGTTCTGCGCTGCCCAACGCACCGACCAGATCGAGCTCGTCGGTCATCGGTGTCTCTCCTTCGTGCTGTTGC
This sequence comes from Micromonospora luteifusca, assembly GCF_016907275.1. Taxonomy (NCBI): domain Bacteria; kingdom Bacillati; phylum Actinomycetota; class Actinomycetes; order Micromonosporales; family Micromonosporaceae; genus Micromonospora; species Micromonospora luteifusca. Next base: position 3,567,884 of record NZ_JAFBBP010000001.1, on the reverse strand, counting down.
GGTCCTTCAGAAGCGCGGACACGCCCGGCGCGTCGCGCAATGCCGTCCTGGCCTGGCTCAGCAGCCGCCGCGCGGTGCCGGCCGGTATGCCGAGTGCCCGTGCGGCGTCGGCTGCGGTCAGGTCCTCCCAGGCGACGAGCCTCAGGACCTCCCGCTCTTCGGGTTTGAGCCGCGTCAGGGCCGACCGGAGCACCGCCCGGGCGTCCACGCCGAGGTCCACCGCCGACCACGGATCCCATCCAGTAGCCACGTCCGGTACGTCCGCGACCAGGTCCTCGGCCGGCCGGGACCGCCAGTAGCGCCGCAAGCGATTCAATGCCACCCCGTACAGCCACGGCCGCGCATCGTTGTACGACCGGTCGTACAAACGCCGCGACTCGAACGCCGCAACCCAAACCTCGCCCAGCAGGTCCTCAGCCGCATCGCGCCCCGCCCGGCGAACGAGGTACGAGCCGACGGCGGCCTCATGACGCTCGACCACCTCCACGAAGGCGTCGACATCGCCATCCAGCGACCGGCCTATCAAATCCGCATCCGAAGCCATGGCCCTCCTCGGCAAAGTCCGCGCTTCAACCTGTCATTGCCGATCGGGCGGGAAAGTGTTCAGGCCCCGAGGTCCGAGGGCGAACGGTGTTGTCGCCGCACCTGCTCCGCGGATTGTCCGTCGAAGTCGATCTCAGGCCGCCCCGCGTCGCGTTGACGCCCGAAAGGACTGCCCTGATGTGCTCCGAACCCCTCGGGAGCTGGTCAAATGCCTTGGCAGCGCAGCGGCGGGGACGGCGTTCAGGTCGTGGGCCGCGCCGGGCAGCGCGGCCGAAACCCAGACGAGACGCCCGGCCGTGTCGGCGATGACCTGGACGTTCACGCCATGGCGTTTGTGCTTCCCGGAGTAGTACGGCTTCTGGTCGACGACGCGGTCGATCGGGATCAGCGTGCCGTCCAGGATCGCTAGGCCAGCCGCCGTGTGCGTTTCATGGCGGTTGGAAAAGGCTCAACGGTTTGGGGCAGTGGACCCACGTCCGGAGCGATCAGCCACTTCAGGCGCTCCGCCAGAAACTCCTGGACGGGGTCTGAGTGGGTCAGGCGTCGTAGTCGATGGTGAGCCTGTCGGTGGTGGGGCTGGACTGGCAGGTCAGGACATAACCGGCCGCCAACTCGTCGGGCTCCAGGGCGTAGTTGCGGGCCATCGTGACCGCCCCGTCGACCACCTTCGCCTTGCAGGTCGAGCAGACACCGCCCTTGCAGGCGTACGGCAGTTCGCCACGCACCTTCAACGCGGCGTCCAGCACCCGCTCCTCGCGGCCCATCGTGAAGCTCGACGACCGGCCGTCCAGCACGATGGTGACCTCGGCCCCGGCACCGGCCTGGTCGACCGGGCGGCGCACCGGCTCCGGCGGCGCGTCGACATGGAACAGCTCGGTGTGCACCGCCGACTCGGGCATCCCGCGTGCGGTCAGCACGTCCCGGACGTCGACCACCATGGCGTACGGGCCGCAGAGGAACCACTCCTCGATCACGTCGCCCGGCACGATGGTGCCCAGCAACCGGCCCAGCCGATCGGCGTCGATCCGCCCGGAGAGCAGCGCTGACTCGCCCTGTTCGCGGGAGAGCACGTGCACCAGGTGCAGCCGGGTGGGATAGCGGTCCTTCAGATCGGCCAACTCCTCGGCGAACATCACCGTGTTCGCCGTGCGGTTGCCGTACACCAGGGTGAAGGTGCTGGCCGGCTCGACGGCCAGTGCGGTCGCGACCAGCGCGAGCACCGGGGTGATCCCGGAGCCGGCGACGACCGCGCCGTAATGCCGCACCCGGTCCGGCGCGAACGCCGTGGTGAAGGTGCCCAGCGGCGGCAACACCTCGACCAGGTCGCCGCGACGCAGTGCCCCACACGCAAACGCCGAGAAGGCACCGCCGGGAATCTCCCGCACCCCGATCCGCAGCCGGCCGTGCCGGGCCAGGTCGTCTGGGGTGGAGCAGATCGAGTACGACCGGCGCACGTCCGTGCCGTCCGCACCAGCGGAGCTGGTGGCCCCGGCTCCGCCGGGAAGACGCACGGTGAGGTGTTGGCCCGCCCGGAACGCGAAGGTTTCCCGCAGATCCTCCGGTACGGCGAAGGTCACCGCCACGGCATCGTCGGTGAGCCGGTCGACGGCAGCGACGGACAACGGGCGGAAGACCGGCCGGCGACGGACCGGGCGGGTGATGGTGACAGTCACAGCGCCTTCAGGTGGTCGAAGGGTTCGGAGCAGGAGCGGCAACGCCACAGCGCCTTGCACGCGGTGGAACCGAACCGGCTGACCTGTTCGGTCTCCGGTGAGCCGCACTGCGGGCAGCGGACCGCGAGGGTCAACGGCACGACACCGGCGGCGGGCACCGGGGCCGGCGGGGCGATCCCGGCGGCGGCGAGCTTGGCCCGCCCACCCTCGGAGATCCAGTCGGTGCTCCACGGTGGGCTGTAGACGGTGCGGACCTCGGCGTCGAGGTGACCGGCGACCGCGAGCGCACGGCGGATGTCGGCCCGGATCACGTCCATGGCCGGGCAGCCGGTGTAGGTCGGGGTGATGGTGACGGTGACCCGGCCGGTGGTCGAGTCCTCCTCGACCTCCCGCAGGATGCCCAGCTCGTCGATGGTGATCACCCGGATCTCCGGGTCCACGACGCTGGCGGCGGCCGCCCGCGCGGTCAGCGTGCCGCCGTTCGCGATCGCCGGGCTCGCGCTCCTCGCGCTCACCGTGCTGGCTGCGATCGCGGCTGCGGGGCTCCGCTGCGCTGCACTCCTCGCGCTCACCACTTCGCCCCCGGATGGGCGCGGTGCAGCACCTGCATCTCGGCGAGCAGGTAGGCCAGGTGCTCGGTGTGCACCCCGGCCCGCCCGCCGGCCGGGGCCCAGCCGCTCTCCGGCCGGGTGAGTGTCGCCTCGGCCAGCACCGAGCCGACGGTCTCGTCGAACGCCGGCCGCAGGGTGGCCGGGTCGACCGGCGCCGCCGGGTCCGCGGCGAAAAGCTCGTGGGTGTACGGCCACACCTCGTCGACGGCAGCCTGCATCCGACGGTGCGACTCCTCGGTGCCGTCACCGAGCCGCTTCACCCACAGCGCGCCGTGGTCCAGGTGGTACGCCGACTCCTTGCGCGCCTTCGCGCCGATCGCGGCCAACCGCTCGTCCGAGCAACCGGCCAGCGCCGTGTACAGCGGCAACTGGTACGCCGCCAGGAAGAACAGTTTCGCCATCGTCACCGCGAAGTCGCCGTTGGGCAGCTCGACCAGGAGTGCGTTGCGGAACTCGCGGTCGTCGCGCAGGTACGCCAACGCGTCCTCGTCGCGGCCAGCGCCCTCCAGCTCACCCGCGTACGACAGCAGCAGGCGCGCCGCGCCGAGCTGGTCGAGGGCGATGTTGGCCAGCGCGATGTCCTCTTCCATCTCCGGCGCGCGCGTCGTCCACTCGGCCAGGCGTTGAGCGGCGACCAACGCGTCGTCACCGAGGGCGAGGGTGAAGTCGAAGGGCCCGTTCACAGGTGGGCCACCCCGTCCGGCACCTCGTAGAACGTGGGGTGGCGGTAGACCTTGTCCGCGGCCGGGTCGAAGAAGGCGTCCTTCTCGTCCGGGCTGGACGCGGTGATCGCGGCGGCCGGCACCACCCAGATCGACACACCCTCCTGGCGACGGGTGTAGAGGTCCCGGGCGTTGCGCAGGGCCAGCTCCGCGTCGGGGGCGTGCAGGCTGCCGACGTGGGTGTGCGACAACCCACGCCGGGCCCGCACGAAGACCTCCCAGAGCGGCGAATGTTCGGTACTCACGCGACTGCCACCTTTTCCCTGCTCTCGGTCCGCTTGGCGGCGTACGCCGCGGCGGCCTCGCGTACCCATGCGCCGTCGGCGTGCGCGGCCCGGCGGTGAGCGATCCGCTCCCGGTTGCACGGCCCGTCGCCGGAGATCACCCGCATCAGCTCGTCGTAGTCCGGCTGGGTGTAGTCGTACGCCTGCCGCTCCTCGTTCCAGCGCAGGTCCGCGTCGGGGATGCGCACCCCGAGGATCTCGGCCTGCTGGACGCACATGTCGACGAAGCGTTGCCGCAGGTCGTCGTTCGAGAAGCGCTTGATCTTCCAGGCCATCGACTGGGTGGAGTGCGTGGAGTCGCCGTCCGGCGGGCCGAACATGGCCAGCGACGGGTACCACCAGCGGTCCACGGCGTCCTGGGCCATCGCGTGCTGCGCCGGGGTGCCGTGCGACAGGGTGTGCAGGATCTCGTAGCCCTGACGCTGGTGGAACGACTCCTCCTTGCAGACCCGGATCATCGCGCGGGCGTACGGGCCGTACGAGCAGCGGCACAGCGGCACCTGGTTGACGATCGCCGCGCCATCCACGAGCCAACCGATCGCGCCCACGTCGGCCCAGCTCAGAGTGGGGTAGTTGAAGATGGAGCTGTACTTCTGCCGTCCGTCGAGCAGTAGCTGGACCAGCTCGTCGCGGCTGATGCCGAGGGTCTCGGCGGCGGCGTAGAGGTAGAGGCCGTGGCCCGCCTCGTCCTGCACCTTGGCCAGCAGGATCGCCTTGCGCTTGAGCGACGGCGCCCGGCTGATCCAGTTGCCCTCCGGCTGCATGCCGATGATCTCGGAGTGGGCGTGCTGGGCGATCTGCCGGATCAGCGTCCGGCGGTACGCGTCGGGCATCCAGTCGCGTGGCTCGATCTTCTGCTCGGCGTCGACCACCTCGGTGAAGTACGCCGCGAGGTCCTCGTCGGGCACGGGTCCGCCACGCCGCCCGCGCTGCGCCGCCGCGCGCAGCTCCGCCTCGGCAGCCTCGACCTCGCCCAGCAGGCCGCCGCCCGGCGCGTCGGCCGGGGTCGAGAAGTCGTTGCCATACATGGGACAAGTGTTACAGCTTGCGACCCAAGAAACCAGACCGTGTAACAGGAAACCGGAATCCCATCCGTAACGGAATGCGCGCTTTGCGTCACCTCGACACTCAGATTTCGCCGTGACTTACACCACGAAACGAAGGTGAATCCCCGCAAGAACCGCATAGCGGTCGCATATCCCGCCTTTATCGCGGACTGCTTAGTGTCGGGCCCTGGCGGGTCACCCAACCGGACGTAGACTTTCGGCCGTCACACCGATCGGCTTCAGCTGATCGCCGCCAGACAGAGGTCATCTCCCCCGGCCTCGGCGATCGGCCGACCTGTCCAGACAACAAGCCGGCCCCCCGGCCCTGACACCTGGAGCTCACCCACTCATGCGATCCCGCGTGACCATGGTGCTCGCCATCACGGCGGTCCTGCTCGGCGGCGTCCTACTGGTCCCCGCCGCGTACGCCCGCCTCTCCAGCGGCGACAGCAGCGGAGGCGGCGGCGGTGCGGCCTCGACCGTCGCCGCGCCCGCACCCACGCCACCGCCGCCGCCCACGCTGGCGGCCGGTCCGGTGGCGGTGAACTTCAAGGGTGAATTCTTCTCGTGGGCACTGCTGGATCAGCAGACGGGCAAGATCGCCGGGTCACCGAACATGAACGCGACCAGTTCCACGGAGTCCATGCTCAAGGCCTGGATCGTCTCCGACTACCTGCGTCAGCTGAAGGACAAGGAGCCGACCGCGGCGCTGAAGAAAGCGGCCAGCCTCGCCATCCGGGAGAGCAACGACGACGCCGCCAACCTGGTCTACCGGGCCGCCGGCGGTTCGTACGCCGTGCCGGCCGGTGGCCAGCCGGGGCCTGTGCTCAAGCGCGCGATCAGCACCTGCGGCCTGACCGACACCAGACGCGGCAACACTCCGGGATACGAGGGCTGGTGGAGCTTCACCCGGATGTCCCCGCGGGACGCCGTCCGCCTCGGCGGCTGCATCGCCGACGGCAGGGCCGCCGGCCCGAAGTGGACCAAGTGGGTGCTCAGCGAGATGAGCCAGGTACGCGGCACCACCGCGGACAAGGACCAGAAGCCCAAGTCCGGGGGTGGGCACTGGGGGATCATCGACGGGTTACCCAAGTCGATCACCGCGCAGGGCCCGGTCAGCATCAAGAACGGCTGGACGCGGATCTACGATGACGGCAACTGGCATGTCAACTGCCTCGCCGTCACTGACAAGTGGAGTCTCGCGGTGATGCTGCGCTACCCGATCAAGAACAGTCTGGACTACGGCGCGCAGGTCTGCGCCAGCGTGGCCACCCAGCTGGTCACCCCGCAGCCGGGCGCCGCGCTCAAGGTGCCGCAGCAGCCGGTCGGGAAGCTCTGATGGCCGGGAATCGTCGGGCCGACCGGCGTGGCGGCGGTGAAGCCTCTCCGCTGCGGCTGGTCGCCATCGCGGTCGTCCTGATCGGCCTGGTACTGGTGTCGCTGCGGCTGCTGCCCGGGTCGCCATTCCAGTCGTCCGCCGCCGCCAGGTGGGGCGACGCCGGCACGACTGCCAGCGATCGGTCCACGAGTGGGGCCACCAACCGCAGCGCCCGTCAGCCAGCCGCACCGTCGCCGAGCCCGAGCCAGTCGCTGGAGCCGCTGCCGTTCGTGGCGAAGGACCTCAACCTGGACATCGAGGGCTGGTACTCCTGGAGCGTGCTGGACCGCCGGACCGGCGCGATCATCGGCTCCAAGAACATGGGTGAGACCAGCACGACCGCCTCCATGATCAAGTCCTGGATCGTCGCCGACTACCTGCGTCGCACCGCCGACGCAGGCCAGACGCCGAGCGACGCGAAGCTCGCCGACGCGACGCGGATCATCCGGGACAGCGACAACACCCGGGCCGAGCAGTTCTACAACCTGGTTGGCCGGGATGCGTCGATCAAGCGGCTGATCTCCATGTGCAAGCTGACCGACAGCAGCGTCGCCCCCGACAAGGGCTGGTCCCGGACGGCGCTCTCCCCCCGGGACACCGCCCGCCTCGGCAACTGCATCGCCACCGGCACCGCCGCTGGGCCGAAATGGACCAAGTGGCTGCTCAACGAGATGAAGCTGGTGCGCGGCGCGGGCGACTTCGGCATCCGCAAGGCCTTCCCGGCCGCCGAGCAGAAGCAGATCGCCATCAAGAACGGGTGGATCGACCGGACCAAGGAGCAGGAGATGCACATCAACTGCCTGGCCATCGGCGACACCTGGACGATGGGCGTGATGGTCAAGTACCCGATCAACATGGGCTACGACTACGGCATGAAGAACTGCGAGAAGATCACCGAGGCGCTACTGCGCCCCGGTGTCTGACCCGCTCGCTCTGGCCGGTGCCGGCTGATCAGACCCTGGCCAATGCCGGTCGATCAGCCGGCGAAGAACTCCGGGCCACCTTCCGGCAGCGGCGGGGCCTCGCCGATCGCGGCGGCCCGCCGGGCCCACTCGCGCAGCCCGGCGACCTGCCGGTCACCGAGCGAGAAGTCGAGGGTCCGGAAGTACGTGGCAAGTGTCGCCTCGTCGAACGTCTCCCAGCGGGCGGCGGCCTCGGCGACCTGGTCAAGTTCAGCGAGGCAGAGGTCACGGGAGCGCAGGAACGCTTCGTGCACCTCCTTGACCAGGCCCGGATGGGCGGCGGCGAAGTCTCGACGAACCGCCCAGACGGCGAAGACCATCGGCAGACCTGTCCACTCCCGCCACGCCTGCCCGAGGTCGGTGACGATGAGCCCCCGCTTCGGCGCCTCGTAGTACGCCCGCAGCGCCACGTCCCCGATCAGCACCCCGGCGTCGGCCTCCAGCAGCATCTGGGTCAGGTCCGGTGGGCAGCGGAAGTACTCCGGCCGCACGTTGTACTGCTCGGCGAGCAGCAGCTGCGCCAGCATCACACCGGTCCGCGAGGTTGAGCCGAGCGCCACCCGGGCGCCGTCCAACTCGGCAAGGGGTCGGGTGGAGACCATGTTGACCGAGAGCACCGGCCCGTCACTGCCCACCGCCAGGTCCGGCAACAGGAGAAGTTCGTCGGCGTGCTTCAGGTACTCCAGCAGCGTGATCGGGCCGATGTCGAGGTCGCCGGCGATCAGGGACGCGCTCAACCGGTCTGGCGAGTCCTTGTGCAGGTCCACGTCGATCAGGGTGCCCGAGCGCATCAGACCCCAGTAGATCGGCAGGCAGTTCAGGAACTGGATGTGCCCGACCCGCGGGCGTGCGATGCGCTCAACCATGACCCGACCGTATCCCCGGCGTCCGGATCCGGCGCGGCGGGCCGGCCCGGAGTGGCCAACCCCGCATCTGCCGCGGCCGGCGGCCTGTCTCGTCCGCCGTCGACGACCGGCCGCGGGCCGTCCACCGCCCGGTCCGCCACCGGCCGGGGGCGTCGTACCGCTCGGGTCACGACCGGCACGAAGGCCAGCACCACCAGCAGCCCGGCGATGCCCGCGCCGGCGATCAGCGGGCGTGGCCGGACAGCCGCGAGCAACGACCCGCCGATCAGGAAGCCGGCCATCGAGCCACCCTGCACCGCGGCGCCGTAGCTGGCGTACGCCCGAGCGCGAACCGCCTCCGGCACGCGACGAGTGGTGAGCAGGTTGGCGAAGACGTTCTCGCCGCCGTTGGCCGCGCCGCCAACCAGCCAGAGCGGCACCAGGAGACCCGCCGCCGGCACCATCGCGGCGAGCAGCACCATGAGGCTGCACACGCCCAGAGTGACCAGCACTCCACGTACCAGCGCACCGTCGTCGTGGAGCCGGTTGGCGACGCGCGCGGCGAGCCAGGCGCCGGGCAGCATGCCGGCCATCCACGCGGCGCTGACCAGGCCGTACGTGGTGGGTGAGCCGCCCAGAGTCTCCCGGATGAAGAAGACCTCGATCACGTTGATGCCGCCGATCGCCGCGATCACCACGGCGGTGCTCACCACCATGACGAGCATCAGCGGGTCACGGCGCAGGCGCCACGCGGTGGTCGTACCCCCGGGGTTTGCCGCGCTGCCCGAGCTGGCCGCGCCGCCGAGCGCGGCCTGGCCAAGCGGTGCGGCGGCGGGCCGCCGACCGCCGCGCCGGGTCCGCAGCAGCAGGCCGGCGACCACGAGCGCCAGGTAGGTCGCGGCATCGAGAAGCAGGGGTACGCGGGTGCCGAACTGCCCCACCAACAGGCCGGCCAGCACCGGGCCGCCGAGCGCGCCGAGCGAGACAGCGGTCTGACTGATCGCGCTCGCCCGCGGCAGGTCGGCCGGACGGACCATCGCCGGCAACAGCGCTGCCAGGCAGGGCTGGGTCACCGCGAGCCCGCAGGCCAGGAGGGTGACGAGCCCGACCACCAGGACCGGGTGATCGACGACGGCGAGCAGCGCGCAGATCGCGGCCTGGAGCAGCCCGATGGTCACCAGCAGGGTACGGCTGTCCACCCGGTCGGCGAGCCGGCCAGCGAGCGGGGCGAGCACCACCAGGGGCAGGGTGGCCGCCAGCAGCAGCCCCGACACGGCGAGCCCTCCGGCACCGGCACCCTGCAGGGCCAGCGCCAGCGCGGTGGCGGCGAGGAAGTCACCGCAGATCGTGACGCCCCGAGCAGTGGCAGCGAGCCAGACATCCGACCAGCGCGACTCGACAGTTGTGAAGGACATACTTCGAAAATAAACCTTCACAACTGATCGAAGCAACCCCCAATTACGCCAACGGCAGCGTCCGATAGTGCACGGCGACGGTGCGCGCCCCCGGCGGCGGATCAGCCTCACGCCGCCGCGCGTGGTACGGCCGGAACAGCGCCAGGACCGCCTCGTTCAGCCCGGCCAACTCGTCGGCCGTGAGCAGCAGCAGCGTGTCGTTGAACAGCGCCTTGTCGTACCACTCGGCCGGCTCGTCCCCGGCGCGGCGCGACCAGTCCCGAATCCGCTCCATCCCCCGGACCGCGTGCGCCTCCACCACCGCCTGCTCGGCCGCACGCGCCGCAGGCCCCGCATCACGTCCCGCGTCGACCACCAAACTGACAGTGACCACCTGCCACACTCGCTCGCGCGCGTCCCCCCGGCTCGGCGCCTGCTCGACCAGGCCGAACTTCGCCAGCGAACGCAGGTGGTAACTGGTCGCGCTCGGCGACAGCCCAACGATCTCTGCGCACTCGGTGGCGGTTGCACCGCCCTCGCGGCTGTTCAGGTATTCCATGATGGCAATCCGGGCCGGATGGGCCAGCGCCCGCATCACCTGCGGGTCGCTGATCGTCATCCGGGGCGTATCGGGGCGAGCCTCGGTCATGAACCCATGATCCCGGCAGGCCTCCCGACCCGCCATCACCCCCACGTTCCGCGCCGAGCCACGCCAGGGCGCGATGCGCTTGGGGCGCGGGCGGCGGGCGGGAGCCGGCGGCACATTCGGGTAGGCAGTCCAGGCGGAAAAGTGTCGTACAGGCGTTCTAATGTGTCTTCATGTTGAGGGCGTTGGCACAGGCAGGCGGCACCGTCGACGACTGCGCCGAGGCCGCGCTCTGGGGGCTCTCCGACGGCGAGTTGCAGGCCTCCCTCGATGCGACGCACGTGTTGGCGCAGCGGCTGGCCACGGTCCAGCTCGGGCTGGTGCGCGAGTTGGACGCTCGCGGCCTGGCGGTCGCTCAGGGCGCCTCGTCCACCGCCGTCTGGCTACGGGAGCGACTGCGGATCACCGGCCGCTCCGCACGCCAACTCGTCCAGCTCGCCGCCGCCGTCGATGCCGCCCCACCGGCGGTGCGGGAGGCCCTGCTCAGCGGTGTCATCACCGTCGAGCAGGGTCGGGTGGTCGCGGAGACGATCGCGGCCCTGCCGGTCGAGGCCGGTCCCACAGTGGCAGACAAGGCCACCGAGTTGCTGATCGCCTGGGCCGACCGTTTCGATCCGACCATCCTGAGCCGTCTCGGGGAGCGCGTCCTCACGCACGTCGCACCGGACCTGGCCGACCAGGCTGAGCTGGCGGCCCTCGAACGGGCCACCGAGCGGGCCGAGGCTCGTCGGCACGTCACGCTCTCCGAGCAGCAGAACGGGCAGGTACGCCTCAGCGGCAACCTCGACACCGAGACCGCGAGTTTGCTACGTGAGGCGATCGATGCGCTCTGCGCCCCGGCCGGTGAGCACGACGATCGCAGTCCCGGCCAGCGCCGGGCCGACGCGCTGGGCGAGGTCTGTCGGCTGGCGTTACGCACCGGTCAGTTGCCCGACAATGGCGGTGACCGGTCCCAGCTCGTGGTGACTGTGTCCCTGGACGCGCTGGTCAACGGCGTACGCGCGGGCACCCTGGAGACCGGGGCGCACCTCACGCCGGGCGCGGTCCGCCGGCTCGCCTGCGACGCGGGCGTGCTGCCCGCCGTGCTGGGCGGCGACGGTCAGGTTCTGGACGTGGGGCGCCAGCGCCGACTCTTCACCGGCCCGCTGCGGCGCGCCCTGGTCCTGCGCGATGGTGGTTGCGCCTTTCCTGGCTGTGATCGGCCATCCCGATGGTGCGACGGCCACCACGTCCAACACTGGGCCGACGGTGGGGCGACGGCACTGGGCAACGCCGTGCTGCTCTGCGGCTACCACCACCGGCTCGTTCACCGCGGCGACTGGACGGTCCGTGTCGCGCCGGACGGTCGGCCCGACTTCCTCCCGCCCGACTGGCTCGACCCGCTGCGTACGCCGCGGCGCAACCTCTACCACCGGCGCTGCTGATACCGGCAAGCACCGAAACACCAGCCAGCACCCGGAACACCGGCCAGCACCGACACGCCGACGCCCGAGCGACTCGCCCGGCGACACGCCGACTCTGACAGGTGGTCGGCTGGGTAATTCGGTAGTGAGGATTGGCAGAAGAGCGTAGGGTTGCAGGCCGCTTGACGGCCGAGGTGAGCTGCACCGGAACGGACGTCGTCGCGCCGGACGGCCGGCCATCCGCCCCCGGACACGCGAGCGCGCAGCAGATGTGAACGATGGGACGTCAGCATGCCCGCACTTGATCTCGACACCCACCTCGACACAGATCTGTCGGCTGAACGCGCACACCTGGCAACGTCTCGGGCGGCTCTGCGACGGATGCGGGAGCGGGCCGAAGACCTCTTCGCCACCGGTGACCAGGTGGCCGGCGACGCGTACGCGGCGGAGACGCTCGGCCGGACCCTGGCCCGCCGGGTGGCCGAGCTGGCCGACGACCCGACCACGCCACTCTTCTTCGGCCGCCTCGACTTCGCCGAGTCCACGGACCCCGACACCACGGACCCCGCCACCACGGACCGGGACACCGTGGCGGGCAGGACCATCGACGAGGGCTCCGGCGCGGGTGCGAGCAGCAGCGATCATGACGGGCGGCGGTATCACGTGGGGCGGCGGCACGTCGCCGATGAGCGCGGCGAGCCGTTGGTGCTGGACTGGCGGGCGCCGGTTTCCCGGTCGTTCTACCAGGCCAGCGCGCGGGATCCGCAGGGCGTGGCGGTCCGGCGGCGGTTCGGGTTCAGCAATGGGGTGCTGACCAGCTTCGAAGATGAGCATCTGAATCGGGGCGAAGAACTCGGTACGACAAGTCGGATCCTCGCCGCCGAAATCGAGCGACCGCGTGTCGGGCCGATGCGTGACATCGTCGCCACCATTCAACCGGAGCAGGACGAGCTGGTCAGGGCTGACCTCTCCGAGTCGATCTGTGTCCAGGGAGCGCCGGGCACCGGGAAGACTGCAGTCGGTCTGCACCGGGCCGCGTACCTGCTCTATCTGCACCGGGAGCGGTTGCGGCGGGCGGGTGTGCTGATCGTCGGGCCGAACCGGGCGTTCATGTCGTACATCGCGGCGGTGCTGCCGGCGCTCGGCGAGGTCGAGGTGGAACAGGCCACGGTGGAGGAGTTGATCTCCAGGGTGCCGGTCCGGGCGGTCGAGGCATCGGCGGTCGCGGTGCTCAAGCACGACGTGCGCATGGCGCGGGTGCTGCAGCGCGCGGTGCAGGCACAGATCGGTACGCCGACAGACTCGATCACTGTGTCGGACGGTTCGTTCCGGTGGCGGATCGGGCTGGAACCGTTGCACCGCATCGTCGAGGAAACCCGTGGGGAAGGGCTGCCCTACGCCACGGGCCGGGAGCGGGTCCGGGCGCGGGTGGTGAGTCTGCTGCAACGGCAGGCGGAGGCGCGGCGGGCGGAGTCGCCCAGCGATGCCTGGCTGCGTCGGATGGGGCGCTGCCGTCCGGTGGTCGACTTCCTGGACGCGGTCTGGCCGGCACTCACCCCGGAAGGACTGGTACACGGCCTGCTCTCCGACCCGGACCGGCTCGCCGTCGCGGCGGACGGGCTGCTCAGCGACACCGAGCAGGCGCTGCTCATCTGGGCGAAGCCGGCTCGTACCGCGAAGGCGACCCGCTGGACCGCCGCCGACGCGGTGCTGATCGACGAGGCGACCGGGCTGGTGGAACGGATCTCCGGGTTCGGGCACGTGGTGGTGGACGAGGCGCAGGACCTCTCCCCGATGCAATGTCGGGCCATTGCCCGGCGCAGCGAGCACGGCTCGGTCACCCTCCTCGGTGACCTCGCCCAGGGCACCGCGCCGTGGGCGGCGACGGACTGGAGGGAATCCCTCGCCCACCTGGGCAAACCGGACGCCGTGGTGGTCCCGTTGACGGTCGGGTTCCGGGTGCCCGCCGCGGTGGTCGCGTTCGCGAACCTGCTGCTGCCGGCGCTCGCAGTCGACGTACCACCAGCTGAATCGCTGCGCCACGACGGTGGCCTGGACGTGCGTACCGTCAGCGACCTGACCTCGGCCACGGTGGCCGAGGTGCGCGCGGCGCTCGCGCACGACGGCTCGGTCGGCGTGATCGTCACGGACGACGCGGTCGACGGGCTGCGCGCGGCGCTGGCCGCCGCCGGTGTCGCGACCGCGACCGCCGACGACGTGGCGGCCGCGGAGCGGGTCACCGTGGTGCCCGCGACGCTGGTCAAGGGCCTGGAGTACGACCATGTGGTGGTGGTCGAGCCGGCCGCGATCGTCGCCGCCGAACCGCGTGGGCTGCACCGGCTGTACGTGGTGCTCACTCGGGCGGTGTCCCGCCTGGCGGTGCTGCACCACGAGCCACTGCCTGCACCGCTGTTGACCGCGCCACGGCTGACCGCGTCAGCCAGCGCCCTGGGCTAGCGGCCCGTGAGGGCCGAGGCGATCTCGCGCAGCGGCTTGCCGGGCTCGGCGATCGGCACCGTGAACGCCAACCAGGATCCGTCGGTGAACTCGATCCGGAGCCGTTTCGGGTTGAGTCGGTGCCAGCCCACCCGGGCGTCCGCCACGGCAGCCCGGGGTGCCGACCAGACCACCTGGGTTTCGGCTATGGCCCGCGCGTCATCGGTCTGGCTCGACCAGAGCTTCGTTGGCCCGGACGAACACGCCAGCAACCGCCGGTCGGTGACGGCGAGGATCGTGTCGTAGAGCGTGGTCACCGGGGGCACCGGGCGTCGGGAGTATCGCAGAGTGGATGCTGCCGAGCCCGGAACTCCCCGCCCGGCGACCCCGTAGGTGATGCGGTCGACGACCCGGTCCCCCGCCGGGAAGGAGATCAACGGCGAGATCAGGTTGAGCAGCACCCCGGCGACAACGCCACCGCGACCGCTGCCGGACGGCTGCGGGCTTTCCGCAACCGGAGGATCTGCCGGATGGACGCCCTGGGCGATCTCCGCCTTCGCGACGGCGAGCACTCGTTCGCCCGGCTCGACGAGTTGGCTGAGTCGTTCCTGGTAGCTGATGTCCGCCATGGGCTCAGTGCCAGTCCGGGCGGTCGTCAGCGGTGCGGCTTTCACCCCTGCGGCTGTCGCCCGTCGGTCGACCGGCGCCGGGCGCGTCGGCGATCACCTCGCCGACCAGTTCGCGTACCCGGGCGGCGGCTGCCTCCTGGGCACGCTTGGCCGCAGCGGTGAACTCCTCGGCCAGGGTGTACGAGTCGAAGCGCATCGCTCGGGCGTTGACGTCGGTCGAGACGATCGTGCCGTCCGCCGCAGCGGTGACCCGGACCAGGCCCGAGTCGCTCACGCCCTCGGCGCTGCTGTCTTCCAACTCGGCCATCTTGCCGGCCAGGTCGCGCTGCCAACCGTCCAGGTTGCGGGCCAGCGCCTCGATGCGGTCCAGACCAGGAAAGGTCATGTTGGCCCCTATCAGGTCAGGATGGAGTCGAAGACATTCTGCACGCCCTTGGTGTAGGGGCCCAGATCCTCGCGGTACGTGCCGTCCACAAGGTAGTTGCGGTCCTTGGTGCCGTCGGAAATGTCATGCAGACCGACGCCGGTGTCCAGTAGTGCCCCACCGAGGCCGGGGACGTTCACCGGCGACGTGTGGTTGATCAGGAACTTGCCCGGGAAGAGTGTCTTGAGCTTCTCGATCTGGAACGCCCGGGCCTCGGCCGTCCATCCGGACTTGTTCCAGGCCCGGTACGCCTTCTTCGCCTTGCGGATCTCCAGGACCGCCCGACGGTACTTCATCAGCAGCTCGGCGACCTTCTGCATCTTGGTGGCGAGCTTCGTCAGGATCTCGGCGAAGCGCGCAACGATCTTGACCATCCGGCCGACCGTGGTGGCGAGCCGCGCCAGCACCCGGACGACGGTCGCAGCGAGAGAGATGCCGGCGCTGAGTGCCGCCGCCACCGCCGCGATGATCACCTCGGTGAGGAACCAGAGCAGGAACTCAAGGATCAACTCGACCAGCAGGTTGAACGCGTCGACCGCCGCGTTGGCCGCGTCGACCAGCACCTCCTTGGTGCCGTCGAGCCCCTGGGCCAGCTCCTCGATCGCCTCCTCCACCGACTGCATGGAGGCGTGGAAGCTCTCGGCGGCATCGCCCGACCAGGCGCCTCGAAGCCGGGCCCGGTGCTGGACCTGCTCACCGGCGATCTCGCGGACCGCCTCGCCGGTGGTCAGGCAGAGCTGGGCGGCGCGCATCAGGTCGTCCGGCTCGCCCGCGACCAGTTCGAGCAGTTGCTCGAAGGGCCAGAGCACCGCATTGGACAGTGGCTTGAACGGGTCGGGGGTGCCCGACACGATCTGCTCGAAGTAGGTCTTGTTGCGGTGCAACGCCTCGGTGCTCACGCCGGCACCTGCCCGCCCGGGGTCGAGGGGCCCGGCGACCGGGGGCCGGGTGCGATGACATCGGGAGCGGCCGGGCGGCCGGGCACGAACATGTCGGTGTTGGCCACGTCGGTGCCGGTGTAGGCGTCGGCGGTGTCGTCGAGCCCCTCGGCGATGTCGGCCATGACCTCCGCGCCGTCGGCCAGCCCTTGCAGACACGCCTCGAACTGCTCGGCGTACGACGCCGCGAGGCTGAACGACGCCGGCATCACCCCGAACGCGTGCCGGGGCACGTGCCCTTCGCCAAACGAGCCGTGCAGCTCGCGAAAGCGGGCCGCCCGGTCGGTGGACGCCTTGGCGAACGCCTTCAGCGCCTCCGGCTGGACCTCCAGCTCATTGCTCGGGCTCGACACGGACCCTCCCCTGTGTCCTGCGCGACGACTCAGCCGCGACACCTCCACACCATAGGCACTCCCTACCGCAATCGGTTACCCCACACGGAACGTGCGGGTCACCCAGCTTTGACTTTGTAACGTAAAGTTCTTTGCGTGAACCCCGACGACGATCTGCCGCCCACCGACGCCGCAGCGGCGCTCCGGCTGATCGAGGACCAGCGGTCAGCGACGACACGCCGGCTCGTTCCCGATGCCCGCCTGCTCTACTGGCCGTGGGGCGTCGCCTGGCTGGTCGGGTTCGGGCTGTTCTTCCTACGGTTCTCCCCCGACGACCGGGAGCTGCTCCGGCTGCCGAGTTGGCTGCCGCTGACCGTTCTCTTCGCGCTGCTCCTGGCCGCCGGAGCGATTCAGGCAGTGGTCAGCACGCGGGCCTACGGCCAGGTGATCGGTGACTCCGCCCTGCGCGGGCGTTGGTACGGGTGCGCCTGGGCCCTCGGTTCCGTGAGCGTCTACGCGGGGCTCGGCCGGATCTCCGAGCACCTGCCGGATGATCTGGCGGGGCTGCTCTGGTCGGCGACCGCGGTCGGGTTGACCGGCGCGCTGCACATGGCCGGCGGAGCGGTCTGGCTGGACCGGGACCTGTTCCGGCTGGGCGTCTGGATCAGCGTGGCCAACCTGGCCGGTGTGATCGCCGGGCCCGGCTGGCACGCGCTGGTCATCGCGGTGGCCGGCGGCGGCGGGATCCTGGTCGCTGGCACGATCGCCCGACGGCGACAGCGAGACCGCCGGTGAGCGAACTGGACCCGGTCATTCACGCGCAGGCCCGGCTCCGGGTGGTCGCCAGCCTCTCCGCTCTCGGCGACGGCGACCGGATCGCGTTCCCCCGGTTGCAGGAACTGCTCGCGATGACCGCCGGGAACCTCTCCGTGCACCTGCGCAAGCTTGAGGACGCCGGCTACGTGGAGATCAGCAAGACCCACCGTGGACGTACCCCGGCAACCCTGGTCCGGCTGAGCCGGCGGGGCCGGCTGGCGTTCGAGGAGTACACCGAAGCGATCCGGACCCTGCTCGCCCCCTCCCTGCCGAAGGAGTAACCATGACTCTCGCCCGCGCCGACCAGGCCAGCCGCCGGTACGGCGACGTCCTCGCCCTCGACCGCGTCGACCTGGAAGTCCGGGCCGGTGAGCTGGTCGGCCTGCTCGGGCCGAACGGTGCCGGCAAGAGCACCCTGATGAACCTGCTGGTAGGTCTGCGCCGCCCCAGCTCGGGGCGGGTCGAGTTGTTCGGCGGGGACCCTCGCGACCCGGCGACCCGGCGACAGATCGGGGTCACCCCGCAGGAGACCGGCCTACCGGGCACGCTGCGGGTCGGTGAGGTGGTCGACTTCGTCTCCGCGCACTACCCCGACCCGGTGCCCCGGGGCGAATTGCTCGACCGCTTCGGTCTGGGCGATCTCGGCAAACGGCAGACCGGTGGGCTTTCCGGCGGGCAGCGCCGCCGCTTGGCGGTGGCGCTCGCGTTCGTCGGCCGGCCCCGGCTGGTGCTGCTCGACGAGCCGACCACCGGCCTGGACGTGGCCGCCCGGCACACCCTCTGGGACGCGATCCGCGCGTTCCACGAAGACGGCGGCACCGTGCTGTTGAGCAGCCACTACCTGGAGGAGGTGGAGGCGCTGGCCCACCGCGTGGTGGTGATCGGCCAGGGCCGGGTGCTCGTCGACGACACGGTGGACGCCGTGCGCGGCATCGTCGGCGTACGCCGCGTCAGCCTTGTCGCCGACCAACTGCCCGACCTGCCGGGCCTGGTCCGCACCGAGCGGATCGACGGCCGGCTGCACCTGCTCACCACCGACGCCGACGAGTTGGTCCGCGCGCTGGTCACGGCCGGAACGACCTTCAGCGACCTGGAGGTACGGCCGACCTCGCTGGAGGAGGCCTTCCTCGCGATCACCAGCGAAAACCAGCCCGCCGAAGGCCAGCCCACCGGGGATCAGCCCGCCGCCGCCGCTGTCGGCGGCCGACCCACCACCGTCTGAGGAGGCGACCGTGCAGCTGACCCTGGTCCACGCCCGCTACCAGCTCCTGGAGATCATCCGGATTCCGGTGGCCGTCTTCGGCAGCGCGTTCTTCCCGGCCGCCGCCATGATCTTCTTCGTGGTCCCGTTCGCGGGGGACGACGCGACCGGCGCCACCCTCGCCACCGCGTCGATGGTCACCTTCTCGGTGATGAGCGCCAACATCTTCCAGTACGGCATCGGCGTCGCCGAGGATCGCGACCAGCCCTGGAACCCGTACACCCGGACCTTGCCGGCCGGGCCGGCGCCCCGGTTCGCCGGCCGGGTGCTCGCCGGCCTGGCGCTGACCTACCTCTCGCTGATCCCGGTCGTGGTGATCGGCGCGACGCTGACCGCGGCCCAACTCAGCCCGGCGGCGTTCCTACTGGCCGCCGGCACCGTGGCCGTCATCTCGGTGCCGTTCACGCTGATGGGGCTCGCCATCGGCTACTCCCTGCCGAGCAAGGCGGCGATCGTGATCGCGCAGGTGGTCTTCCTGCCACTCGCGTTCGGCGGCGGTCTGCTCTCCGCACCGGGTGAGGCACCGGGGTTCATCGAGACGATCGCGCCGTACCTGCCCACCCGGGGCGCGGCGGAGCTGATGTGGGCGTCGGTCGGGGGCTACCGCGTCCAGCCGCTGGCGCTGATCATGCTCGGTGTCTGGGTGGTGGTGCTCGCCTCGCTCGCCGGCTGGGCCTACCGGCGGGACGAGGGTCGCCGGTTCAGCTGACGATTCGTCCGTTTCCGCCCCGGACCGAGGCGGGACGGTGCCAGGATTCCGGCAGGGGGCCGCCGTGGCCGCCCGGGCCGAGAGGGGTCTTGACCGTGAGCACCGTCCCGCCGGGTACGCCCTGCTGGGCCGACCTGGCCACCCCCGACCTGACCGACGCGCGGCGCTTCTACCCGGAGTTGTTCGGTTGGACCGGCCGGGTCACACCGGAACCCGAGGCGGGCGGCTACACCGTCTTCCTGCTCGACGGCAGGCCGGTCGCCGGGGCCGGGCCGCCAGCGATCCCGGACCAGGTGCCCATCTGGTCGACGTACCTCGCCACCGACGACGCGGCCCTGGTCGCCGGCCGGGTCGAACGGGCCGGCGGGCAGGTTGTCGTGCCACCCTTCGAGGTCTTCGACCGAGGCTGGATGGCGGTCTTCGCCGACCCGGCCGGCGCGACGTTCAGCGTCTGGCAGCCACTGGCGATGGCCGGTGCCGAAGTGTTCAACGTGCCGGGCGCGATGAGCTGGAACGAGCTGGTCACCCCCGACCCCGAGGGCGCGAAGGTCTTCTACGAGTTGGTGTTCGGCTGGCAGCCCGACGACCAGCCGGTCGGCGAAATGACGTACACCGGGTGGCGGCTCGGGACGCAGATCGTCGCCGGGATGATGCCACCGCTGGCCGACGACTTCCCGGCCGACCTGCCCGCGTACTGGACGGTCTACTTCGCGGTGGCCGACGCGGATGCCGCCGCGGCTCGCGCCGCCGAACTGGGCGGGACGATCCTCGTGCCGCCCCGTGACATCCCGGCGGGCCGCTTCGCAGCCCTACGCGACCCTCAGGGCGCGCTCTTCTCCGTCATCGACCTGGGCCCCTGACGGGTCCACCCTGCCTGCCGTCCGTCGACCCGCACGATCAACGCGTGGGGCGGCTCGGTCGGACGGGGACCACCAGGGGGCCGTGGGTGCCGGGAACCACTCGGACGCTGGCCCGGTAGTGGGTGGCGAGCAGGTGCTCGGTCAACACCTCGGTCGGGGTTCCCGCGGCCACCACCTGACCGTCGGCGAGCAGCACCATGCGGTCGGCGTACTCGCCGGCCAGGGAGAGATCGTGCATCGTGGCGAGGACGGTCAGGCCGTGCTCGCGGCGCAACTGGTCGACCACCTCCAGCACCTCCTGCTGGTGGCCGATGTCGAGAGCGCTGGTCGGCTCGTCGAGCAGCAGCAACGTCGCGCCCTGGGCGAGCGCCCGGGCGAGGAACACCCGCTGGCGTTCGCCCCCGGAGAGGGTGACCAGCTCGCGTCGGTGCAAGCCGGTGAGGTCCAACCGACCCAGCACCTCGTGCACCGCATCGACGTCGGCGGCCGACTCCCGACCCAGCGTCGGGATGTACGGGGTGCGGCCGAGCAGCACATAATCCAGCACCGACATGCCGGGCGGCACCACCGGCGACTGCGCCACCGTGGCCACCATCCGGGCGCGATCCCGGCGGCGCAGCGACCCGCTCGCCGTACCGAACAGGGTGATCGCCCCCGGCGCGGGCAGCAGGCCGCCGACGGCGCGCAACAGGGTCGACTTGCCGGCGCCGTTCGGGCCGATCACGGTGACCCACTCGCCGACGGCGACGACGACGTCGACCCCGGTCAGGATCGGCGAGCCGTCCAGGCTGACGTGCAGCCCCCGCACCTCGACGGCGGGCACGTCAACCTTGACCGACGGGTCGGCAGCGGAGAGACCAGCGGTGGATTCGGGACTCACGTGAGGACCCGCCGGGCGGTCCGCAACACGATCACGAAAAACGGGCCGCCCAGCAGGGCGGTCACCACTCCGATCGGCACCTCGCTCGGTGCCGCGGCCGTGCGGGCGACCACATCGGTCAACGCCAGGAACGCAGCACCGAACAGCAGTGACATCGGCAGGATCACTCGGTAGCTCGACCCGGCCAGCAGCCGGACGGTGTGCGGCACGATGATGCCGACGAAGCCGATCAGCCCGGTCGCCGAGACCGCCGCCGCGGTCCCCAGGGACGCGGCGGCGATCAACAGGTACCGGGTGCGCTGCGGGTGCAGGCCCAGACTCCTCGCCTCGTCGTCACCGACCGCGAGGACGTCCAACTCACGCCGGTGCAGCAGCACCACCACGGTGGTCAACGCCGCGTACGGCAACACCAGCAGCACATCGTGCCAGCCGGCGGTCGCCAACCGACCGAGCAGCCAGGAGTAGACCGGCTGGATGCTGTCGGAGTTGCGTTGCAGCAGGTACGTCTGCCCGGCGGAGAGGAACGCGGAGACCGCCACCCCGGCCAGGATCAGCATCGCCGGCGACCCCCTGCGCCCGCCAGCAGCGCCGAGCACATAGGTCATCGTCACCGCGAACAGCGAGCCGACGAACGCGGCCAGCGGGATGGTCATCGGCAACCCGGAGATCGCACCCTCCCGGCCGGCACCGCCCAGGGCGATCACCGCGGTGACCGCGAGGCCCGCGCCAGCGGCCACACCGAGCAGGTACGGGTCGGCCAGCGGGTTGCGGAACACCCCCTGGTAGCAGCCGCCGGCGAGGGCGAGCAGACCGCCGACGAGCAGGCCCAGCACCACCCGGGGCAGCCGCAGCTCGGTGACGATCGCGATCTCCCGCTCGGACAGCCCGCTGTCGAGATGCACCCCCGGGATCAGGTTGAGCAACTCGGCCGCGACACTGCCCGGCGGCAGACTCACCGGGCCCAGCGACACCCCGGCGACGAGCGCGACGAGCACCGCGAACACCCCGACAACCAGCCACCGCGTGCGCAGCCCCGCAGGCCGAGCTACTTTCGATCGCGACTGCGGGGCTCGCAAACCCGGCTCACTCCTCGCGCTCACCGAGCCACCTTCGATCGCGACTGCGGGGCTCGCAAAACCGGCTCACTCCTCGCGCTCACCGAGCCACCTTCGATCGCGACTGCGGGGCTCGCAAGACCGGCTCACTCCTCGCGCTCACCGGTGAACGGGGGTCACGCGGGCACCTTGGCCACCGCGTCGATGATGACCCGGAGCAGGTCCACGACGCGCGGGCCCCAGCGGGAGGCGATGTCGTCGTCCAGCGCGACCACCTGGCTGTTCTTCACGGCGGTGATCCCGGCCCAGCCGCTGCGCGCCTTCACCGAGTCGAGGTTCTGCTGGCAGCACTTCGCGTCGGCCAGGAAGACGAAGTCCGGGTTGGCGTTGACGATGAACTCCTGGGACAACTGCGGGTAGCCGGCGTTCTTGCCGTCCGCGTCGGCCGGGTCGGCGATGTTGGCCAGGCCGAGCTGGCTGTACAGCGAACCGATGAAGGTCTTGCTGGTAGCGCTGTACAACTCGGGGCCCAGCTCATGGAAGTAGGTGAGCTTCTCGGCGCGTTGCGGCAGGCCCTTGACCAGCTTGGCGATGTCGTCCTTCATCCGGTTGGCGACGTCGGTGGCCTGGTCGGCGTGCCCGGTCAGGGTGCCCAGCTCGGTGATCTGCTTGTACGAGTCGTCCAGCGTGGTCGCCGCCGGGGTCCGGTAGACCGGGATCTTCAGCTTGCCGAGCTGCTCGACGACCTTGTTCCGGTCGTCGGAGAGCACCACCAGGTCGGGGTTCTTGCCAGCGATCGCCTCGGCGTTGGGCTGGAAGCCGGAGAGGTCGGTCTTGGGCGCGTCGGCCGGGAAGTTGGACTGGTCGTCGACGGCGGTCACCTGAGCGCCGGCACCGATCGCGAAGAGCATCTCGGTGGCGGTCGGCGACAGCGAAATGATCTTCTCGGGACGCTTGTCGAGGGTGAGCGGACCGACCGTGACCGGGTAGGCAGCGGCCGCCGTGCCGGTGCTCGGCTTGTCGTCGGCTTTCTCGGCGCACGCGCCGAGGGCGAGCGCGGCGACCGCGAGGGTCGCGGCGAAGAGCCGGGGGGTACGTCTGAACATGGGGGCCTCCTGTCGGTCGAGGAGTGTGGTGCTTCGCCGACAGGGACTTTCGTACGCCCGCCCACGAGGCGCCCTTCCTCGAGAGCGCGTATCGCGACCGATCCGAGGCGACCTGGCTCGTCCCCACCGTCGAGGTGGGGCATCACAGTTGCGGGACAGCGCCGGTTTCGCACCGGCTTCGCTGCGGACGGGTCGCTAAGACGGTAGCGCACCGCCACGACGTGCCGGATCGATCAAGGGTCGATCGGCGCGAGCCGATCCGCCGGAGTGCCGCAGGGCGGGAGCTGAGGGGCATATGTCCGGGATACTGGCGTTCGCAAAGGGGTGGTGGGGCCCCGTCGGGGCGGGACGGGGCCCCACCCGATCAGGAGGACGTGATGGTGACGTTGTCCACAGCCGCCTCCACCAGGCTGGCACCGGAGGCGTCCGCCGCCTCGACGAGGATGCGGACCGACTGGCCGGCGTACGGGGTGAGGTTGAGGTTGGCCAGCGCCCAGGTCCCGTTGCGGTTGGTCGCCGCGCCGGCCTGGGTGAGCAGCGCCGTGGTGCCGCCGTTGTGCACCACGCTCACCCGCAGGTAGTCCGCCGACGAGGCGTTCGAGCCGTGCGCGAGGTACCAGGCCAGCGAGAGGGTCAACGTGCCGGACGACGGCAGGGTCACCGCCGGGGACCGGGCGCTGGTCGTGCCGCCGTCGACGTCGTAGTCACCGGCCGCGGAACCGGCGAGCCGGCCGGTGACCAGGTCGTTGGCACCGGCGTACGGGGTGAGCTGCTTGGCGCCGGAGGACGTGGTCGCCTGGGCGGCGCCCCGCTCGAACGCGCCCAGGGTGGCGGTGTCGGTGCCGGACGGGTTGATGGTCCAGCCGGTGGCGGTCTCGAAGGTGTCCGACCAGACCGTGGTGCCACCACCACCGCCCCCGCAGTACTGGGCCTGCTTGCCGATGGCCCGGTACGGGCAGTCGGCGTACTCGCTGAGCAGCAGCACCGCCTCCCGGTTGCGCGAGGTCTGCGCCGGAATCACCTCGTCGGGCGGGTAGAAGCCGCCGCCGCCGGACGAGCCGGGATACATCTCGAACGTGTACGCCCAGATGTTGTGGGTGGCCCACAGCCAGTCGAGGCTGTCCCCGTCGGTGATGTAGAGGTCGCTGGACTGCTCCGGGGTGTAGCTGTTGGTGGCCGCCATCTGCTGGCCGATGGTGGCGAAGGTGTTGTACTGGTCCGCGCTCATCCCTGTCGCGGTGTTCGCGGTGGTGTAGCCGTAGGGCCAGAGCACCAGCTGCGAGTACGTGTGGAAGTCGATGTTGGCCTTGATCTGCTGCACCCCACCGACCACTCGGCCGTTGACGAAGTTGCGCAGCGCCTGCGTCTCGGGAGCGGAGAACGCCGACGGGCCCCGGTAGGTCTCCGACGAGGTCGAGCCGGAGGAGCCGCCGCAGCAGCCCCAGTTGTAGCCCCAGTTGCGGTTCAGGTCGGTGCCCACGTTGGACGAGCCGCTGTTGGGCTGCCGGTTCTTGCGCCAGGACCGGTACGACCCGGTGGCGATGTCGTACTCGCTGCCGTCCGGGTTGACCGTCGGGACGATCCAGATCTCCCGGCTGTTGACGATGTTGGTGATCCGGGAGTCGCCACCGTAGCTGTCGGTGAAGAGGTTGAGCAGGTAGATCGCCATCTCGACGGTCAGGTGTTCACGGGCGTGCTGTTGGGAGTTGAACAGGATCTCCGGCTCAGCCTCGTCGGTGCCCACGTTGTCGGAGATCTTCACCGCCATCAGGTCGCGGCCCTCGTACGACGAACCGATGCTGATCTTGCGCGCGATCGCCGGATGGTCGGCGACGACCTGGTTCACGACGGCGGTCAGTTCCGCGTAGTCGTGGTAGTTGGAGTCGGCGGGCGGAAAGGCCAGCGTGCCCACCCCGTCGGCGCCGCGCTCGGCGTTGGGCGGTGCGGCGAGCGGTTCGAGTCGGAAACCGAGTTTGCCGATCGCGGCAGCCTCAACCGCGGTGGCCGAGATGTGCAGCACCCCGTGTTCGGAGTAGTCGATGGCGGCTCCGGTGCGGGCCACCGCGTTGCGGTCGGCGAGGGTTCGAGGTCCGAGCACACGGTAGCTGGCGGCGGCCGGCTCGGCGGTGCGGTCCGGTGCCGGACGGGCGGCGACCGGACCCGCGGCGACGGTGACGATTCCCAGCCCGGTGACGACAGCGAGCACCAGGACGCGGCGGAGGGGGATGGGCGTGCGGAGGGCCATGGACTACCTCCTCGATGGGCGGGATATCCCGCTCGGTGAAGGACACTTCACCACCTGTCACATGGTCATATCAATATTGATCGCTGCCTATTGCATCCCGAGCTGACCATCCTTGCGGCAATGATTTTCCATGCGTGAACGTATGGCGAAACTTCTCTCCGAGCGGAAAACTGACCAGCGACGATGCCCCTCTCGACACCGCGGAGCACTCATGGCCAGATCCCGCTTACGCGCGGCCGCCATCGCCGGCGTCACCGCACTCACCCTGTTCGCCACCACCGCGCCCGCGACGGCGGGCCGCCCGCCCGCCCCCACTCACGACGAGCAGATCACCTTCCAGGACTGGTCCGGGCCCGCCGACTGGCACCGGGGCAGCCAGGCCGGCACCCGCGTGGTGCCCGGCGCCCGAGCGGGCCTCACCCTGGCCCGCCCGGCCGGCACCACCGAGTACGCCGATCCGCACACCGGCACCACCCGCACCTGGGAATACGGCACGTGGACCTCGCCGGTGACCCGGGTCGGGTTCGACGCCACCGAGCTGATCGCCTCCTGGAACGCGGAGACCCCCGCCGGCACCTGGATCCAGGTGGAGATGCAGGGCCAATACACCAGCGGCAACCAGACCCCGTGGTACGTCATGGGTCGCTGGGCATCCGGCGACGCCGACATCAAGCGGACCACCGTCAACGGGCAGGGTGATCCCTTCTCGACGATCTGGACCGACACCTTCAGCATCGACGACGCCGCCGCCGGGGTGCTGCTGCGGTCGTACCAGCTGCGGCTGACCCTCTACCGGGCACCCGGGCAGAGCGCCGCGCCGGTCGTGCGGATGCTCGGCGCGATGAGCTCCACCGTGCCGGACCGGTTCACCGTGACGCCGAGCGCCGGACACATCGCCTGGGGTGTCGAGCTGCCGGTGCCGCGCTACTCGCAGAACGTGCACTCCGGGCACTATCCCGAGTACGACGGCGGCGGCGAGGCCTGGTGCTCACCCACCTCAACGGAAATGGTGGTCGAGTACTGGGGTCGCAAGCCGTCGGCGGCCGACACCTCCTGGGTGGACCCGACCTACCCCGACCCTACGGTCAACCACGCGGCCCGGATGACCTACGACTACGCGTACGACGGCGCCGGCAACTGGCCGTTCAACACCGCGTACGCGGCCAGCTTCCCCGGGCTGGAGAGTCGGGTGACCCGACTGCACTCGCTGGACGAGCTGGAGCGTTTCATCGCCGCCGGCATCCCCGTCGTGACCAGCCAGTCCTTCCTCGCCAGTGAGCTGGACGGGGCGAACTACGGGACCTCCGGGCACCTCTTCGTGGTGGTCGGCTTCACCGCCGACGGCGACGTGATCGTCAACGACCCCGCCTCGTCCAGCAACGACGTGGTGCGCAACGTCTACAAGCGTGCGCAGTTCGAGCAGATCTGGCTGCGGACCAAGCGCACCAACGCCAGCGGCGGCGTCTCCGGCGGCTCCGGCGGCATCGCGTACCTGATCAAGCCCACCTCAAAGCCCTGGCCCAAGGTCCCCGGCTCCACCAACTGGTAACCACCCAACCCCACCACCCCAACCCACCCAGGGCCAGGGGCACGCCGTTGATCATGAAGTTATTGCTCCGACACGCCGAGCGATCGGGCAATAACTTCATGGTCAACGCGGAGCGTCTGGGCCTTCGGTGGGGCGGGTGGGGTTCGGGTTGGGGTTGTCTTCGCCGGCCAACGCGGAGCGGAGGCGTTCCTTCTCGGTGCGGCGGCGCTCGGCGGCGCTGGCCATCTCCTCGGCCATCTCGTCCCGCCAGCCACGCAGCAGCAGGAAGGAGAGCGCGGCAGAGAAGGCCAGTGCCAGGATCAGCTTCAGGAACACGTCCATGTCGATCAGCCAGAGGGCCGCCAGGACGGCGACGAACAGCCCGATCCGGCCCAGCGTGTACTTCAGCGCGGCGCTCACCTGCACCACTCCGTTCTCTCCGTCGACCGCCGGTGCCGGCGGAAATGTCGATCCGCCCGGCGGGCGGTCACGGTCAGCCGGTCCGGCGGGCCAGCCAGCGGACGCCTGGGAACCAGACCATCGCATACGCCACCGTGAACGCCCCCGCCGCCAACGCGCCGGAGAGCAGCGGCGGCAACCCGGCGCCCAGACCGGCGATCAGCAGCCCGACGAACACCCCGACGGCAGCGGCGACCACCGCCGCCACCACCCGGGCCGCGCCGAACCCCCAGGCCCGGAAATCGTCCCAGAACAGCCAGGCCGGCAGGATCACCGCCAGCCAGCCGTTGGTGTGCCCGAAATCGCCGGCGCCGAGAGAGGCGAACCCCCAGTCGAACAGCACCAACGCCAGCACGCCGATGACCAGGCCGGCCAGGCACACCCCGAGCAGATCGCCCAGGGTACGGATGCGCCCCTCGGCGTCCCGCTGGGGAAACCCGCTCTGCTGCTCGGAACTGCGTTGCTCGGTCATCGACTGCGAGGGTACGTGGTGGCTCAGGCCCAGACCTGCTGCGGCTCGGCGCGCCGCTCGGCCAGCGACGGGGCCTTGTCGTACTCCCGGACCACGTTGTAGCGGGTGTCCCGTTCGACTGGCTGGAAACCGGCGTCCCAGATCAGGTTCAGCAGGTCCTCGCGGTGCATGGTGTTCGGGGTGCCGTACGAGTCGGCGTCATGCGTGATCTTGTATTCGACGACGGACCCGTCCAGGTCGTCCACGCCGAAGTTGAGCGAGAGCTGGGCCACCGACAGCCCGTGCATCACCCAGAAGTTCTTCACGTGCGGCACATTGTCGAAGAGCAGCCGGGAGACGGCGAACGTCTTCAGCGACTCGGCCGGCGAGGCCATCGTGGTGCGCGCCTGGATCCGATTACGGATCTTGCCGTCCGCCGAGTCCACGAAGTCGTGCTGGTAGCGCAGCGGGATGAAGACCGCGAACCCACCGGTCTCGTCCTGCAGCTCCCGCAGCCGGAGCACGTGGTCCACCCGGTGCCGGGGCTCCTCGATGTGGCCGTACAGCATCGTCGCCGGGGTCTTCATGCCCTTGCTGTGCGCAAGGGCATGGATGCGGGACCAGTCCTCCCAGTGGCAGGCGTGGTCGACGATGTGCTGCCGGACCTCCCAGTCGAAAATCTCCGCGCCACCGCCGGTCAGCGACTCCAGGCCGGCGTCCATCAGCTCGTCGAGGATCTCGTCGGCACTCAGACCGCTGATCTTCTCGAACCACTGCACCTCGGTCGCCGTGAAGCACTTGAGCTTGACGTTCGGCAGCGCGGCCTTCAGCTCACGCAGCACCTTCGGGTAGTAACGCCAGGGCAGCGTGGGGTGCAGGCCGTTGACGATGTGCAGCTCGGTGAGCTGCTCATCCTCCATCTCCTTGGCCTTGCGGACCGCCTCGTCGATGCGCATCGTGTACGCGTCCTTCTCGCCCGGCTTGCGCTGGAACGAGCAGTAGGCACAGGACGCCGAGCAGACGTTGGTCAGGTTGAGGTGCCGGTTGACGTTGAACATCACCCGTTCGCCGTTGAGCTCGGTGCGCTTGTGGTGGGCGAGCCGCCCCAACCAGCTCAGGTCGTCGCTGTCGTAGAGGGCGACCCCGTCCTCGCGGGTCAGCCGTTCACCGGCGTACACCTTCGCTTCGAGCTCACGCTTGAGTCCGGCGTCCATGGCACGTCCCTTCCACCTACGGTCCCGATCGAGCGTACGTCGGGGGGCCGACGACCCCGGCGGCACGGTCGACGACAGCGACCTACTTCACCGAACTCTCAGCCTCCCGTAACCCGACCACGCATCGACAAGGGTGGCGAGGTGCGGTAGTAACAAGGTGGGGCGGAACACACACACTGGTACCGTCCCGACGGCCGCGCCCACCGAGCGCGGCGACGAGCGGCGAGACGGGGAGCGGCATGGTCGACAGCGAGCGCGGGCGACGGCAGCGACGACGGAGCCCGGTGATCTCGCCGGTGCTGCGTCCGAAGCTCTGGGCAGCCCTGCTCGGCGCGATCGCCGCCGCCGTGCTGTCCACTCCCGCGTACGCCGACCCCGCAGTGCCCACGACGGTGCCGGACATCGGCGCCCGCCCGCCGGCGGTCGGCGCGCTCCAACTGCCCGGCGGCGCTCCCGTCGCCGGCATCCCGTCCTCACCGGTCGGCAACATCGGCACCGGCCCGTTGGCCGCGCAGATCTACGCCGGCGAGACCCAGGTCGGCGCACTCGGCGACGCACTCCTGAAGAGCCGGCAGAAACGCACCGACGCGCAGGCTCAGCTCGAAGCTGCCGGCAAGGTGCTCGCGACCACCCAGGACGCCCTGCTCCGGGCCCAGCAGGCGGCCGACGCGGCCGCCGCGGACGCCGTCAAGGCAGCCGCCGCGCTACCGCCCGGCGACCTCGCCCAGGACATCCGTGGGCTGAGCCGCCTGCAGCAGATCACCCGTGGCGAGAAGGTCGACGGCGGCACCACCGGAGTGGCCGGAGATCTGGCCCGGGCCCGTGCCGCGGAGCAGACCGCCTACCAGAAGCACACCGAAGCCAAGGAACTGCTCGCCCTTGCCGAGGCGGAGTTCACCTCAGGCGAGACGGCGCTCCGCACGGCCGAGGCGAGCCTGCTCAAGCTGCGCCGGGACAACGCCACCCAGCTGATCGCCATCGAACGGCTGCAGGAAGCCACCGAGCAGCAGATCGGCGCCGGGTACGTCAACAACCAGAACATCAGCGGCATGGCCGCGCACCCCCGGGCGCTGGCCGCGGTCCGATACGCGCTCGCTCAGCTCGGCGACCCGTACAAGTGGTCCGAGGAGGGGCCGGACGAGTTCGACTGCTCCGGCCTGATGTGGGCGGCGTACCGGTCCCCGGGCGCCAACTACTTCGACCTGCCCCGGGTCGCCCGTGACCAGTACGCCGCCACCCGGAGCCGGACCGTGCCGCAGAGTGCGCTGCTCCCCGGCGATCTGCTCTTCTTCGCGTCCGGCAGCAGTTGGACGACGATCCACCACGTCGGCATGTACATCGGCAACGGGAAGATGGTGCAGGCGCCCACCACCGGCGACGTCGTCAAGATCTCGGTCGTCGGCTGGTCCCGGCTGTACGCGGCCACCCGCGTGATCGGCGCGGTGCCGGCGCCGCCGATCGTGACCGTCCCAACGCTGCCGGTCAGGCCGCCCAGCGCGACGCCCACTCCGAAGCCGACGCCGACCACGAAGCCGACGCCGACCACGAAGCCGACGCCGACCACGAAGCCGACGCCCACGCCGACGGGGTCAGCCACCCCGACGCCCACCGGCAGCGCCACGCCGACGCCCAAGCCCACGCCAACGCCGACCGGAAGCACCTCGCCGAGCCCGACGGCCAGCCCGAACACCACGCCGCGGACGCCGCCCCCGCCGCCACCCAGCGCGCCGGGCAGCACCGACCCGACGACCACGCCGGAGGCCAGCACGAGCGCGACGGCCAGTGGCAGCGCGACGGGCAGCCCCAGCGCGACAGGCTGATCCGCCACGACCCGCTCCGGCTGTCCGCTCGGCAAGATCTGTGGCACCGTGACAACGAGGCACATCCGACTCGACGTCACGGGTCCGGGTGCGAGCATGGCGCGGAGGGCGGAGATGGCCGAGCAGAGTGATCCGGCGGAGACTGTCGACCCCGTGGTCGACCAAACCGGCCCGCCAGGGCCGGACGCCGCCGACCCGGTGCCCCCCGCCGACGCCGGCCCGGCTGCCACCGGCACCAGCGCTGTGGTCTCGAACGCCCGCCCGGCTGCCAAGGGCACGGCTTCGGCCGCCGCTGACGGCACCCCGGTCACCAGCGGTGCCACCATCGACACCGGTGACGACGCCTCCGCCGACGTTGCCTCCGCCGACTCTGCCTCCGTCGGCACCAACGTCGCCGCGGACCGTCCCGAGCCGGACACCCAGCAACCGGCCGCAGGCGACCCACGGACCGACGAACCGGCGGCCATCGACGTGGCCATTGACGAACCGGCGGTTGACGATGCGGCCGCCGGACAGCCGGCTGCCGTCGACCCGGGCGCCGGACAGGCGGCGCCCGCCGACGATCACCCGGACCAGGTTGCCGCGCCGGTACGGGCCCGAGCCAGCGTCGCGACCGCCGGGGCTCTTCGCAGTGATCTCCCGGCCAGCGCCCCGGTCACCGCGACCACCTACCGTGCGACCGGCTCGGCCGATGTTTCGTTGCCCGGGCAGCGCAACAACTCGACCGCACCGGCCCGCGCCAGTGCCAGTGCCACGGTTCCTGGCAGCAGCCGGGTCACTGCCGGCGCCATGGGCAACCCGGCCCCCCGGGAGAGCACGCCGGCCGTCTACCGAGCCGGGCCGGTGAGTCCCGAGCCGGCCCAGCCGCCGACGCCACCCACCCCGGATCCGGAGCCGGCACCCGCACCACCCGGGCCCGGGCCGACCCAGCCGTCACCACCCGAACCGGAGCCCGCGCCGGCCCCGGGGCCGTACCCGCCCGGCCCGATGCCGACGCCGGGGCCTCGACCCACGCCGCCACCGCCGGGTCCGGTTCCGCCCGTTCCGGGTCCACCCGTACCGCCGCCCTCGCCGGTGCCGCCCATCCCTGGCCCGCCGACACCGCCCGTCCCGACCCCGCCCGTGCCGCCACCCGGCCCGCCGGTGCCCACGCCACCCGGTCCGCCCGGCCCGATGCCGGCACCGCCGTTTCCGCCGCCGCCGGCGATGACCGACACGCCCGGCGTACGGGCCACCGCGTCGGTTTCCGCACCGCCGGCCGGATGGGCGTCCACCGCTGGGACGGCACGCCCGACCTCCAGCGGCGGGCGGGCCGAGACACCCGTCTCCGCGCCGCCGGTGGTGCCCGCGCCAGCGCTGCCCAGTTGGCCGCCGTCCACCACCGGCGCTCCCGTGTCGACCGGGAGCGGTGGCGGAAACTCGCGCCAGAGCGTGCCGACGGGCAGCCCTTCGGGTGGATCCGCCGGAAAGGGCGCAGCCGGTGCCCGTGGAGGGCGACGCGACGGTGGCTCTGACCTGGCCGGCACCGTCTACGGCAGCGGCGAGGGGCCGGGTTTCACCACGATCGCGATTCCCGCCAACGCGGTGGAGAATTCCGGCTCGCTGACCGGGCACATCCTGGCCCAGGGCTGGTCGGACACGCCGGCCGAACGGTCCGGAAACGCCCGGGTGATGATTGTTCTGGCCGCCGCTCTGGGGCTGCTGGTGGCGATCAGCATCATGGTCGTACTGCTCGCCGGGGACGCCCTGAACGGTCTGGTGGGCAGCGTGCTCAACGGGTGAGCCGCCGAGTGGGAACGATGGTGAGTCCGCCCACTACCGTCGGGCAACCGGCTGGCGGCTCCGCCGGATCGCCGTACACTGGCTGAGATCACTGACCCGGCGCGCGTGGTGCGCGCCCATGGGCGATCTTGCGGGCGATCCGGCGGCACAGCCGCGGCAGGCCATCGCGAAGATGCGCCCCGCTCGAAAGGCTTTTGTTGACCACCTCTGCTGACCACAGCACCGTTACGTCCGTTTCCAACTCTGCCCCGGCGACCGACGCCACCCGGGAGCAGCTCGCTGCCTCCCCGAGCGAGACCGGCACCGCGCCGGCCGGGACCGCCGCCCAGCCGGCCGAGCCCGCTCCGACGGCGACCGCCGATCCGATCAGCTTCGCCTCCCTCGGCCTGCCCGAGCCGCTGGTCCGCGCGCTGGCCCAGCAGGGCATCACCAGCCCGTTCGAGATCCAGCGGGCCACCGTTCCGGATGCGCTGGCCGGCCGTGACGTGCTCGGCCGTGGGCAGACGGGTTCGGGTAAGACGCTGGCCTTCGGTCTGCCGATGATCGCCCGGCTGGCCAACCGCAACCGGGCCCGGCCGATGCGCCCGCGCGCCCTGGTGCTTGTTCCCACCCGCGAGTTGGCCATGCAGGTCAACGACGCGCTGTTGCCGCTGGGCAAGTCCGTCGGCATCTTCCTCAAGACCGCCGTCGGCGGTGTTCCGTACGACCGTCAGATCGACGCGCTGCGGCGCGGCGTGGAGATCATCGTGGCCACCCCGGGCCGGCTCGGTGACCTGATCGAGCGGGGCATCTGTCAGCTCGACGACGTCGAGGTCACGGTCCTCGACGAGGCCGACCAGATGGCCGACATGGGCTTCCTGCCCGAGGTGACCGACCTGCTGGCGAAGACGCCCGCGAACGGTCAGCGCCTGCTCTTCTCGGCCACCCTGGACGGTGACGTCGACGCGTTGGTCAGGCGGTTCATGACCGACCCGGTGACCCACTCCACGGCGCCGTCCACCGCGTCGGTGTCCACCATGGACCACCACATGCTGTTGATCCCGCCGCACGAGAAGTTCCCGGTGGCGGCCTCGATCGCCGCCCGTGACGGTCGGACCATGGTCTTCGCGCGCACCCAGCTCGGAGTGGACCGACTGGTCGAGCAGCTCGCGGCGGTCGGCGTACGCGCCGGTGGTCTGCATGGCGGCAAGACCCAGCGGATGCGCACCAAGACGCTTGCCGAGTTCCGTGAGGGCCGGATGAACGTGCTGGTCGCCACGGACGTGGCTGCTCGGGGCATCCACGTCGACGGGGTCACCCTGGTGCTGCACGTCGATCCGCCGAAGGACCCCAAGGACTACCTGCACCGCGCAGGGCGTACCGCTCGAGCGGGCGAGTCCGGCGCGGTCGCCACGCTGGTGCTGCCCAAGCAGCGCCGCACCACCCTGGCGATGATGGAGAAGGCCGGCGTCGCGCCGGCCGAGACCCGGGTCCGGGTCGGCGACCCGGCGTTGGCCGAGCTGGTCGGCGCCCGCGAGCCGAGCGGCGTCCCGGTTCGCGTCGAGGCGGAGCCGCGGGGCTACGGCGACCGTTCCGGCGGTTCGCGTCGATTCGACGACCGGTCCGGGGGCCCGCGTAGGTTCGGCGACCGCACGGGCGGCGAGCGCCGCTACGGCGACCGACCCACCGGTGAGCGCCGCTTCGGCGACCGCCCGCAGGGCGACCGGCAGTACGGCGACCGCCCGCAAGGTGAGCGCCGCTTCGGCGACCGCCCGCAGGGCGACCGGCAGTACGGCGACCGCCCCCAGGGCGAGCGCCGCTACGGCGACCGGCCGACCGGCGAGCGAGGCTACGGCGACCGGCCGCAAGGTGAGCGGCGCTACGGCGACCGCCCGCAGGGCGACCGGCAGTACGGCGACCGCCCCCAGGGCGAGCGCCGCTACGGCGACCGGCCGACCGGCGAGCGGGGCTACGGCGACCGGGACACCCGGGGCCACGGCGACCGGCCGCAGGGTGAGCGTCGGTTCGGTGACCGGCCGCAGTTCGGTGACCGGGACGGTCGCGCCGACCGGCCGACCGGCGAGCGGCGCTTCGGCGACCGGGACACCCGGGGCGGCTTCCGTCCGGAGAGTCGTGGTCGGGACGACCGGCCGCGGGACGAGCGACCGCGCGACGACCGGCAGCGCGACGACCGGCGTGGTTTCGGCGGGCGACCGCCGGCACGTACCCACTGATCCACTGATCCACTGATCCACCGAACGCCGTCGCGAAGCCCACGCTTCGCGGCGGCGTTCGCGCATGTGCTGCCTATGCCGACCCGGTCGCGTAACGTCCGGCTCATGCCGACCATGCCGAAGTCGATCTTCTGGTCCCGGACGGACACTGCGGGCAGCGAGCAGGTGCTGCTCGACGACGGCCACGGGTTGGCGGCCCGGGGCACCCTGCTCGCCGTGGATCCGATCCCCTGGACCGCCCGCTACCAGCTCACCACCACGCCGGACTGGACCACCGCCCGCGTCGAGGTCGAGGCCGAAGGGCTGGGCTGGCTGCGCAGAGTGACGCTGGAGCGGGCCGCGGACCGGTGGCGGGTGACCACCGCCGAGCAGGGCGACCTGGACGCCGCGCTGGTCGCGGCCGGTCACCCCCGGGCCGGTCTGCCGGGCACCGATGACCCGGACCGGCTGGCCGACGCGCTCGACGTCGACCTGAGTGGTTCGCCGCTGTTCAACACCCTGCCGGTCCACCGGCTCCGGCTGGCCGCCGAACCGGCCGACCTGGCACACCGGATCACCGTCGCGTGGGTGCTGCTGCCCGGCCTGGAGGTGGTGCCGGCCGAGCAGATCTACACCGGGCTCGGGCCGGGTCGGGTGCGGTTCGCCAGCGGCACCTTCACCGCCGACATCGATCTGGACGACAGCGGCTACGTGGTGCGCTACCCCGGGCTGTCCGAACGGATCGACCCACGCTGAACTGCGCGAACGGTGCTCAGGCGGGCCAGGCGCCGCTGGTCAGGAAGCGTTCGATCGTGGCCAGGTGCGGTGTCAGGTCGAGGCCCTGGGCGGCCACCCAGTCGTCGGCGTAGTAGGTATCGGCGTACCGATCGCCCGGGTCGCAGATCAGGGTGACCACCGAGCCGGTCCGGCCCTCGGCGAGCATCGCGGCGATCAGGCCGAACGCGCCCCACAGGTTGGTGCCGGTGGAGCCGCCGACCCGGCGGCCGAGCACCGCCGAGCCAGCGCGCATGGCGGCCAGCGACGCCGCGTCCGGCACCTGGACCATCCGATCCACCACCGAGGGCAGGAAGGATGCCTCCACGGTGGGACGACCGATCCCCTCGATCCGGGAGCCCTTCCCGGTCCGCACCGACCAGTCGGCGGCCAGCCACGCTGGGTAGAACGCCGAGTTCTCCGGATCGACGACGCAGAGCTTGGTGGGGAGCCGGCGATACCGGGCGTACCGGCCGATGGTCGCGCTGGTGCCCCCGGTGCCGGCACCCACCACGACCCAGGCCGGGATCGGGTGCCGCTCCAACTCCAACTGTGCGTAGATCGACTCGGCGATGTTGTTGTTGCCCCGCCAGTCGGTCGCTCGCTCGGCGTAGGTGAACTGGTCCATGAAGTGCCCGCCGGAGTCCTCGGCGAGCCAGCGGGCCTCGACCACCACGGTCGCGGGGTCGTCCACCAGGTGGCAACGGCCGCCCTGGAACTCGATCTGCGCGATCTTCTCCGGCGAGGTGGAGGCGGGCATCACCGCGATGAACGGCAGCCCGAGCATCCGGGCGAAGTACGCCTCGGAGACCGCAGTGGAGCCCGACGACGCTTCGACGATCGTGGTGCGCGGGCCGATCCAGCCGTTGCAGAGCCCGTAGAGGAACAGCGAGCGGGCCAGCCGGTGCTTCAGCGAGCCGGTGGGGTGCGACGACTCGTCCTTGAGGTAGAGGTCGATCCCCCATTCCCGGGGCAGCGGGAACGGCAGCAGGTGGGTGTCGGCCGAGCGGTTCGCGTCCGCCTCGACGGAGGCGATCGCCTCCGTCACCCAGGTCCGGCTGGCCGCGTCGCACCGGTCGAGATGAGTCACGCCGGAAACGTAGCAAGGAGGCCAGCGGGGGTCAGCGTCGGTCCGGCGACGCGGCTCGGCGGCGCTGGCGGCGTTGACCGGCCCGGCCGGCGGCCTGGACGAGCGGGGTCAGTGCGACGGCCAGCCCGGGCAGGGCGTCCAGCAGACGCACCTGCGCTCCTCGCCAGCGAGGCAGGCTGACCACCGGGCGAGGCCGACGGGCCAGCCGGACTGCCCGGGCAGCCACCCGCTGCGCGGTCAGCATCGATCCGGTGAACGAGGCCACTGCCCCCGGGTCGTCCAGTCGGTCGTGCAGCATGGGAGTCCAGATGCCGTCCGGGCAGAGGCAGGAGATGTGCACCCGCCGGTACCCGGCCATCCGCAGGTCGGACAGGGTGCCGAGGCTGAACGCCAGCAGGGCGTGCTTGCTGGCGGCGTACACCGTCTCGCCGGGCGCGGCGACCAGCCCGGCCAGCGAGACGACGTTGAGCACGTGGCCGTGGCCCTGCCGGCGCATGACGGCCAGCGCGGCGAGGGTGCCGTTCATCGCGCCGAGGGCGTTCACGTCGAGCACCCGGCGGCGGGTCGGGCCGTCGTGCTCCCACGACGGTCCGGTGATCAGGATGCCGGCGTTGTTGACCCAGAGAGCCAGGTCGCCCCGGCTTGCCGCGCTCGCGGCGATGTCGGCGCAGGCGTCCTCGTCCCGGACGTCCAGGACAGCCGACCATCCGCCGAGCGGTGCCGCGGCGGTGGCCACCGCCGCCGCGTCAAGGTCGGTGAGCAGCACCGACCAACCGTCGGCGTGCAACGCGGTGGCGATGGCGCGGCCCAGACCTCCGGCAGCGCCGGTCACCACGGCCACTCGACGTCCCGGCGGGGTCATCGGCGCACGCTACCGCCGGCCGACCGGGCGACACCAGGGGTACGCGGCTCTCAGGCCGCGGGCGGACCGACCGGCTGGGGCCGGTTCTCCCACTTGGTGGAGAGCGCGATGGCGGTGCGCGTGGACGCGACCCCGGGCGTCCGGTTCAGCCGCACGATCAGTTGCTCCAGTTCGGCGATCGTGCCGACCCGCGCCTTGAGCAGGAACGACTCCACGCCGGCCATGAAGTAGCAGGATTCGATCTCGGGCAGCACCCGCAGCGACTCCAGCATGTCGTCGCTGTCGGCACCGGAGTCCTCGACGATGCCGATCAGCGCGGTGACGCCGAGCCCGATCGCCTCCGGGGCCACGTCCGCGCGGTAGCCGCGGACGACGCCGCTGCTCTCCAGCTTGCCGACCCGCTCGTGTACGGCCGGGGCCGAGAGGCCCACCTGTCGGGCCAACTCGGCGTACGAGAGGCGCGCGTTGCTGCGCAGCAGGTCGACGAGGCTCAGGTCGATGGCGTCCACGGAGAGTGACCTTAACCGGTTAGGCGTAACGCGACGCCTTCGGCATCCGTTGGACTGAGCAGTGAGTAACTGTTCACAAACAGACGGTGAAGGCAGGGGTTGCACCAGTAGCATTTACTAACTTCCCAGTCAGTGCATTTTTCGCGTTTGGCGGACAGGCCAGGTCCCTGGTGCTGTAATTGCCATACGTCCCTCATGACGGCTCTGGGCTCGCACCAGCCGGGGGCAGTGTGTTCAGCCAGGGGCTTCGTCGACGCGAGGAGGGGGCTGTGGACACTGGAGATCGCCTGCTGACACCGGGTGAGGTCGCCGCGCTGTTTCGGGTGGACCCGAAGACTGTGACGAGATGGGCGGCGGCCGGCCGGATAGGAAGCATCCGGACTCCAGGCGGGCATCGCCGGTTTCGGGAATCCGAGGTGCGAGCCCTGCTTGAGGGGGAGGGCATGCTGGACGAAGTGGACGAGGTCGGAAAGCCACGCAATGTGGGGCCGGGCGCATCCACGGGGCCGGGTCCGGCCAACGCCGGCATGTACTGAACTGGTGCGGACAAACGCAACGCGGGCCGGACAGCAGTCCGGTCCGCGTCCCACTTCGGCCAACCGGCCGGGCGGCAGCACGACGCGCGTTGGGCAGGCGGCCCGCGCTCGCTGAGCGGACGGCTCAGCTCCGGGCCGCGCCGAGCTGACCGGACCACCTCCGGAACAGGGTGTGCGGGACGCCGAGCGCGTCCAGCACCTTGCCGGCCACGAAGTCGACCAACTGCTGGGCGCTGGCCGTCGCCCCGGCCCCGTAGAAGCCGGGGCTGGCCGGCAGCACCACCGCGCCGGCGTCGTGCAGCGCGATCAGGTGCTCCAGGTGGCTGCGGGTCACCGGTGTCTCCCGGGGGACCACCACCACGGGCCGCCGTTCCTTGAGGTTGACCTCGGCGGCACGCTGCAACAGGTCCTTGGAGAGCCCGATCGCGATCCCCGCGCAGGCTGCCGTGCTGGCCGGGACCACGGCCATCCCCCGTACCCGGTAGGAGCCGCTGCTCGGCCCGGCGGCCAGGTCGCCAGCCGGCCAGTGCCGCACGTCCGCCCCGGTCAGGTCGCGGCCGAGCCAGGCGGTGAGGTCCTCGGCCCAGTGCCCGTCGCGAAACGGCCGACCGGTCTCGTCGAGCAAGGTGAGTCGCGCTGCCCGGGACACGATCAGGTCCACCGGCTCGCCCGCGTCGAGCAGCCCTCCGATGACGGCCGCCGCGTACGGCGTGCCGGATGCCCCGGAGACCCCGACCACCCATGGTTCCCGCATGCCCCCAGCCTGCCTGGTCCGGCTGGTCCGCCGGTGAGCACCCCCGGGATCACCCTTCCGACATGTCCGGCGGGTAGCTAGGCATCCCGTCGACCTGACATGCTGCCGCTGGCGATTCGCACCGGCACCATCTCGCACAGGAGGCATCGGTGACGACCGACGAGATCCTCTGGGCGCTGCGTGCCGAATGTCCGATCCCGTCCCGGCTCTCACCGCACGCCGACCGTGTGCAGGAGTGGCTGCTCGGCTTGCTGCCCGAGCTTGGCCTCCCGCTGGACGACGCGGCGCTGCACCGGCTGGCCCGGGGAGCTTTCGCCCGGTACGCCGGGCGGCTCTACCCGGAGGCGACCGAAGCCGACCTGCGGGTCATGACTGCCCTGTTCACCTGGTTCTTCCTGGTCGATGACGCCTGCGACGGGTCGGACCGACTCATCCCGGAGCAGATCCGGGCACTGCGCAACGGCACGTTGGCGCTGCTGAACGACGGCCCCCGGCTGCGTCAGGCCGGACTGAACGGCCCGCTACGGCGGCTGCTGGTGCTGGCCTGGCGGCAACCGCGCCGCCGGATGCCGTCGCGGTGGCGGCTGCGCTTCGCCGACTCGGTGGCCCGCCACCTCGACGGCACCTGGCGGGAGGCGGTCAACAAGGAGGCCGGCCACCGACCCACCGTCGACGAGTACGTCGAACTACGACGGGCGACCTCGGCGGCGGAGGTGTCGTACTCGCTGGCGGAGTTCGTCAGCGGTCGACCGTTGCCCGACCCGGTCTACCACCACCCGCTGCTGCGCCAGATCGGCCACGTCGGCAACGATCTGCTCTCCTGGTACAACGACCTGGCCTCGCTGGAGCGGGACCGGGCCACCGCCGGCGGGCACAACCTGGTCCTGGCCATGCAGGACGAGCTTGCCGTGCCGTCGACGGAGGCGGTCGAGCGGGCGGCCGAGCGCTGGCGGGAGTCGATGCGGCGTTTCGTCGCGCTGCGGGCCGCGGTGCCGTCGTTCGGCCCGGCGTTGGACGAGGCGGTCACCGACCATCTCGACGGGGTCGCGTACGCCGTCCGCGGCACCATCGACTGGACCTTGGAGAGCGCCCGCTACCCCGCTGGCGCCGCTCGGCCAGCCTCAGGGTCGTAGGTCGAGCCGGATCACCAGGTCGAGCAGGGCGAAGACGAACAGCGCGATGCCGACGAACCCGTTGGCGGTGAAGAACGCCCGGTTGACCTTGCTGAGGTCGGTCGGCGTGACCACCAGGTGCTGGTAGCCGAACGCGACCGCGGTCAACGCGAGCCCG
Organism: Micromonospora luteifusca; assembly: GCF_016907275.1. Classification (NCBI taxonomy): domain Bacteria; kingdom Bacillati; phylum Actinomycetota; class Actinomycetes; order Micromonosporales; family Micromonosporaceae; genus Micromonospora; species Micromonospora luteifusca. The sequence continues at coordinate 3,527,425 of NZ_JAFBBP010000001.1, read as the reverse complement.
ATCCACCAGAGCCAGCCCAGGCCGATCAGCTCGCCGAACCAGACGAACAGCGCGAAGGTCACCACGTGCGCGACCGTGGAGGCGTGCAGCGCGAAGCGCCGACCGTACCGGGCGGGCACGCTGTGCACGCCGATCTCCCGGTCGATCTCGGAATCCTGGCAGGCGTAGATCAGGTCGAAGCCGCCGATCCACAGCCCGACCGCGGCGCCGAGCAGCCAGGCCGGGCCGGAGCCGTTCAGGGTGCCGGTGACCGCCACCCACGCACCGACCGGGCCGACCGCCTGGGCGACCCCGAGGATGGCGTGCGGCCAGTTGGTGAACCGCTTGGCATAGGGGTAGACGACCAGCGGCACCACGGCGAGCGGCGCGAGCACCAGGCAGAGCGGGTTGAGCAGGGCGGCGGCGACCAGGAAGACCACCAACGCGACGGCCGCGCCGGTCCAGGCCGTCCGCACGCTCACCGCCCCGGTCACCAGTTCCCGGCCGGCGGTACGCGGGTTCCGCGCGTCGATCTGCCGATCGAGAATCCGGTTGGCGGCCATCGCGAACGTCCGCGCCCCGACCATCGCGACGGTGATCAGCAGCAGGTCCAGCCAGCCCACCCGGCCGCCGTTGACCTGCATGGCGGCGAGCGCCGAGAGGAACGCGAACGGCAGCGCGAACACGGAGTGCTCGATCTTGACGAGGTCCAGGAAGGCCCGCACCTTCCCCGGCGATCTTGCACTTTCGGTGCCGACGGAAGGGGAGGAAGGGGACGGATCGGGGGCCGAAAGTGCAAGATCGCGGGGGTTGTCGGTGGTGGCCATCAGATCCCGTACTCCTTCCAGCGCTTGTCGACCAGGGAGGTGATCTCCGGACTCATGCGCATCTCCTCCGGCCAACCGCGGGTGTAGCCCTCGGTGGGTAGCTTGCGGGTCGCGTCGACACCCGCCTTGCCGCCCCAGAACTGCTGGTACGACGAGTGGTCGAGGTGGTCCACCGGACCCTCGGTGACCAGCAGGTCGCGCGCGTAGTCGACGTTGCCGAAGGCGCGGAAGGCGACCTCGTTGTAGTTGTGCACGTCGCAGTCCTCGTCGACGATCACGATCAGCTTGGTGAGCGACATCAGGTGTGCGCCCCAGATCGCGTTCATCACCTTCTGGGCGTGCTTCGGGTAGCGCTTGCGGATCGACACGATCGCGCAGTTGTGGAAGACACCGGCGGCCGGCAGGTCGTAGTCGACGATGTCCGGGATCATGAGCTTGAGCAGCGGCTGGAAGATCCGCTCGGTGGCCTTGCCGAGGCCGTGGTCCTCCTGCGGCGGCTGCGAGGTGACGATCGAGTGGTAGACCGGCTTGCGCTGCATGGTCATCGCCTCGATGTGCAGCACGGGGAACGGCTCGACCGGGGTGTAGAACCCGGTGTGGTCGCCGAACGGGCCCTCGGGCAGCCGCTCACCGGGCTCCAGGTAGCCCTCCAGCACGATCTGCGCGTGCGCCGGCACCTGCAACGGCACGGTGAGGCAGTCGACCATCTCCACCCGCTCGCCGCGCAGGAATCCGGCGAACAGGTATTCGTCGATGTCGCCGGGCAGCGGCGCGCTGGCCGCGTACGAGACGACCGGGTCGCAACCGATCGCGATCGCGACCGGCAGTCGCTGCCCGAGCCGCTCGGCGACCGCGTGGTGGGCGGTCGAGTCCTTGTGGATCTGCCAGTGCATGCCCAGGGTGTTGCGGCCGTGCTGCTGCAGTCGGTACAGGCCCAGGTTGCGCTTGCCGGTCTCCGGGTGCTTGGTGTGGGTCAACCCGTAGTTGTGGAAGATCCCACCGTCGCCGGGCCAGACCTGCAGCCCCGGCAGCCGGTCCAGGTCGACGTCGTCGCCCCGGTAGACGACCTCCTGGCAGGGCGCGGTCTTCACCTTGCGCGGCGGCACCGACTTGAGCTGCATGACCTTGCCGAGGCCCTCCCGGATACCGGACCAGCCAACCGGCAGCTCCGGCTTGATCAGCGCGCCGATCCGGGCACCGATCTCGTCGAGCGAGTCGACGCCGAGAGCCATCGCCATCCGCTTCTCGGTGCCGAACAGGTTGATCGCCAACGGCATCTCGCCCCGGGTCGGACGTTCGAAGAGCAACGCCGGGCCACCGGCTCGCACGGTGCGGGTGACCACCTCGCTGATCTCCAGGGTGGGGTCGACCGGGACGTCGACCCGGCGCAGCTCCCCCGCGCGCTCCAGCGCCGCGAGGAAGTCCTTGAGATCGGTGTACGGGAAGCCACGAGCCGCCATGCCGCCCAGTCTCCCGCACCAGGCCTACATCCACCCAAGCCGGGTGCTGTGATGTAAGGAAGCCCCCCGTTTGGCCACGTCGCCCGGTCATGGCGGCCGGGTTATCGGGTAGTCGTGCGGCCGGCGAGACGGGGGCGGCGATGGGCGAGGCACGGGTTCCGGAGGGCTTCACCGAACAGCGGGCGCAGGTCGGTGAAGTCATGATCAACTACGTCCGTGGCGGGCAGGGACCGACGCTCGTGCTGCTGCACGGTTATCCGCAGTGCTGGTACATGTGGCGATCTCTGCTGCCGGCGCTCGCGCGGCACTTCGAGGTGGTGGCGCCCGACCTGCGCGGCTTCGGCGGCAGCGATGCCCCGGGCGGCGGCTACGACAAGAAGACCGTAGCCGCCGACCTGCACGGGCTGCTCGACCAACTCGGCCTGACCGGGGACCTCCGGCTGGTCGGGCACGACCTGGGGACGATGGTGGCGTACGCGTACGCCGCCGCCCACCCCGACCGGGTGCGCCGCCTGGTGCTCAGTGAGGCGCCGATCCCCGACGAGGACGTCTACACGCTTCCGGCGCTCACCTCCGCCGGGCCGGGGGTGTGGAACTTCGGCTTCTTCTCGCTCGGCAACGGCCTGCCGGAACAGGTGGTCACCGGACGCGAGGTGCTCTGGGTGGACAGGTTCACCGACGCCCTGATGGTGCGCAAGGGCAGCATCGCGGCAGCGGGCGTCGAGGAGTACGCGAGCCACCTGCGTGACCCGGCGCACCTGCGGGCCAGCTTCGGCTACTTCCGGGCTTTCGGACAGGACATCGCCGACAACGTGGCGTACCGGGGCACGAGGCTGACCATGCCGGTGCTGGCGATCGGCGCGTCCGCCAGCCTCGGGGCGAAGCTGGCCGAGCAGGTCGGCAGGTACGCCGAGACGGTTCGGGGTGAAGTGGTCGAGGACTGCGGGCACTGGCTGTACGAGGAACGGCCCGAGGAGATGCTCGCCCTGCTGTGTGACTTCCTCCTGCCGGAATGACGACGGGTCGCCGAGGCGGCACGGCTCAGGTCAGGCGGCGGGTGCCCAGGCGTGGGCGGCCAGGGGCGGGTCGAGCGGGGCGCGGGTGAGCCGGTTGGCGAAGGTCGAGATGGTGTACGCCCCGACACCGAGCACCACGTCCAGCGCGTGCCGAGGCTGGTAGCCCGCGGCCAGGAAGTCATCCAACTCGTCGTCGGGCACCGCGCCCCGGTGCTCCAGCACGGCCAGCGTGAACCGGCGCAGCGCCTCCAGCCGTGGCTCGGGCAGGGGCCCGCCGGCGCGCAACGCGGTGATCAGCTCGGTGGTCGCACCGAGCTGGGTGATCTTGCCGGTGTGCAGGGCGACGCAGAAATGGCATTCGTGACTGGTGGAGACCGCCAGGATGACCACCTCCCGCTCCAGCGGTGCCAGGTCGGTCTGCTCGAAGCCCGCGCTGGCGGTGAGGAAGCCGGCGAGCAACTGCGGCGATTCGGCCATCAGCGCCACCGGGGTGGGCAGCCAGCCGAACCGCCCGCGCACTCCCTCGATGGCGCGACGGGCGGCGGTGGGCGCGGTGTCGGCGGTGTGTGCGGTGAAGACGGACACGGTTACCTACTCTCGGAGCATCGATCGAGGGACGCACCCCGTAGGATGGTCAACGTGGTTGACCAAATAGTAAACGTGGTTGTCGAACGTGGCAAGCGCTGACCCCGCGCGTCCCGGCTTCCAGTTGCCGCTCCTGCTGCTGGCCGGCTTCCGGACGCTGATCGACGACCTGCACGCCGAGCTGGCCCGGGAGGGTCATCCGGAGCTGCGACCGTTGCACGGCTTCGTGCTCCAGGCCGTGGGGGTGGACGGCACCACCGCCACCGAGCTGGGCCAGCGGCTGGGCATCTCCAAGCAGGCCGCCGGCAAGACGGTCGACCGGCTGGTCGCCGTCGGCTACCTGGAGCGGATCGACGATCCCCGGGACGCCCGCCGCCGACTGGTCCGGGTGACACCGCGCGGCGCCGACGGGTTACGCCGCTCGGCGGAGATCTTCGATCGGCTGCGCGAGCGCTGGGCCGAGACCCTGGGCCCGGAACGGGTCGACGCCCTTGAGGACGACCTGCGCACGATGGCCGCCGCCAACTGGTTCCGCCTCGACGTGCCGGGCTGGTTCGGCGGCTGACCGTGCCACGAACGCTCGCCCCGTCGCCCGCGCCACCTGCCACCGGCGTCGAGCCTTGATCGACACCAGGTCGCCGATGTGGCGGTTTCCAGGTCGCCGGATACCGCCACATCGCCGACCTGGAGTGGATCAAGCCGTCCAGGGCGAGCGGACGCTGCGCACCCGGCTGACGCCGGGCGTCGACGTCAGCTCAGCCCGCCGTACGAGTGCAGGCCGGTGAAGAAGATGTTCACGCCGAACAGGTTCATCAGCATGGTGAGGAAGCCGAGCACCGCGAGCAAGGTGGCCACGTTCCGCTTGACGCTGGGCGTGGCCCGGGCGTGCAGGTAACCGGCGTACACGACCCAGGAGATGAACGCCCAGGTCTCCTTCGGGTCCCAACCCCACGGCCGACCCCACGCCGCCTCGGCCCAGATGGCACCGGCGATCACCGCGAAGGTGAAGATCGGGAACGCGAAGGCGTGCAGCGCGAAGGTCAGCCGCTCCAGGCCGACCGCACCGGGCAGGCGCTTGGCCAGGGAGTACGGGAAGCTCCCCTTGCCCTGCTCGTACCCGTTGCGCAGCAGGAACCCGACCGCCGGCACCACACCGAGCAGGAAGATGCCGGACGCGAAGACGATGGTCGAGACGTGGATGACGAACCAGTACGAGTTCAGTGCCGGCACCAACGGCACGATCGGCACGTACAGGACCAGCTCGGCGGTGGCGACCAGCAGCACCATCACCAGGGTCAGGAACAGCCCGAGCTTACGCAGCGACGGCCGCTTCCAGAGCACCACCAGCCACGCGGCGACCCCGATGAACGTCACCGTGAGCACGAACTCGTACATGTTGCCCCAGGGCATCCGGTCCGCGGCGAGACCCCGAGTGACCAGCGCCGCCAGGTGCAGCACGGCAGCGACAGCGGTGGCACCCACCGCGATCAGGCCCGCGAGTCGGGCCCGCCCGTTCGACCGACCGTTCGCCTTCGACGGCGGCACCGGCGCGGACGGCGTCGGAACGGGACCGCCGGCACCCACCAGCTCACGGACCGGAGCCGCCACGGCGGTTCGGGTACGCGCGTTGCCCAACGCGTACTCCACGGCATGACCGATCATCGCGACCAGGTACGCCAGGATCGCGAAGGTCACCAGATTGTCGGAGAGTGCGGACATCACTCGGCTCCTTCTCGCACGCCAGCCCGGTCACCTGAGTCAGCGCTCACGCCAGACCGATCGGCACCGCTGACCGCGGCGATGAGCTGGGCGAACTCCTCGGCGAACCCTGGATAGTCGGTGCGCGGCAACCCACCGGCCTCCATCAAGCTACTACCGCCCGTCGGAGATTCTTCCGTGGGGTCGGGCGAGGTCACCCGGAACCACACCCGACGGCGTCGCCCGAACAGCGAGCCCATCAGCCCGACCAGCAGGAAGCCACAGCTGATCAACAGCGGCGTCGCGCCCGGGTCGTGCCGAATGGAGAGCGTCACGTACCGCTCGGTGCCCAGGAACTCGACAGTGGTGCCGTCGTCCAGCGTCCAGGTCTCGCCCTTGCGGAGCAGTTTGGTGCCGACCTCCTTGACCTTCCCGGTCCGCACCTGCCGCTGGTCGAGCTGGTAGATCGAGGTGGGGATGCCCGCGTCCAGGCCCAGGTTGCCCCGGTACGCGACCAGGTTCAGCACCGGGTTGCGTTCGGTCGGATACTGCGAGCGGACCATCGGCGGCTGCTCGGGTGCCGTGGGCAGGTAGATGCCGGTGAACGCCATCTGCTGGTCCGGTGCCCGCTGACCCGTGGCCGGGTCGACGTTGGCGTCCGGGAAGGCCGCCAGCCCTTCGCTGGTCAGGCCCATGTCGCCGGTCGTCAGGAACGGCTCGTCACTGATCTGGCTGTTGCCGAAACGGTCGGTGTAGCGGATCACCGGGGCGTATCCGTGGCCGAGCAGGTAGACGCTCGCGTCGTTCAGGCGCAGCGGCGCGTTCACCGAGAAGTTCGCGCTGCGGGTGGGCTCGTCCGGGCCGTCGACGGTGACCGTGGCATTGAAGAACTCCGGCTGGCCGCTGTCGAGGAACCGGGCCTGGAAGTCGTCCAGCCGCAGGCAGAAGCGGGGCAGGTCCGCGCTGTCCACCCGGGGGCCGAGTTTCGCCTCGGCGTACTGCTGCCGGGTGTTGCAGAACGAGTTGTCCGCGCCGGCCACCAGCAGCCGGTTGCCGCTCCACCCGTACCACGAGCCGAGCCCGACGCCGATCAGCACCGCGATGAGCGAGGTGTGGAACAGCAGGTTGCCGGTCTCCTTGAGGTAGCCCTTCTCGGCGGAGACCTCGTCGCCACGCACCTCGACACGCCAGCGGCGCTTGCGCAGCACCTCGGCAACCGCCGCCGCGCCACCGGGCGGGGCGGGCAGCACGGTGTGCTGCGGCAGCCGTGCCATCCGCTTCGGCGCGGCCGGCGGACGGGACCGCAGCGCCCGGATGTGATCGCGCAGCCGGGGCGTGATGCAGCCGATCAGGGACGTGAACAGCAGCAGGTAGATCGCGGAGAACCAGACCGAGCCGAAGACCTCGAACGCGCCGATCCGGTCCAGCCGGGGGGCCCAGTCCGGGTGGTCGACGAAGTACTGGTTGACCTTCTCCGGGCTGATCCCCCGCTGCGGCAGCACCGAACCGGGAATGGCGGCGACCGCGAGCAGGAAGAGCAGGATCAGCGCCGTACGCATGCTGGTGAGCTGCCGCCACGAGTTGCGCAGCAGCGCCAGCAGCCGGTTGGGTCGGCGCCGAGGCGCCGGGGCCACGGTCTCCGGCCGGTCGTCGACAACCGTCATCAGATGCTCACCTCGCCCACCCCGACGGTGGTCTGCAACCAGATCACGAAGCTCTGCCATCCGCCGGTGACCAGCGCCAGGCCGATCAGGATGAGCAGGGCGCCGCCGACCCGGGTGACCCAGCGGCTGTTGCGCCGGACGGCGCGGAAGACCCCGAGCAGGCGCTCGAAGCCCAGCCCGAAGACGACGAACGGTATCCCCAACCCGAGGCAGTACGCCACGGCGAGCACCACGGCGCGGTCGCTCTGGCCGCTCGTGGCGGCCATGCCCATCACCGCGCCGAGCGTGGGGCCGGTGCAGGGCACCCAACTGAGTGCGAAGACCGCGCCGAAGACCGGTGCGCCGAGCAGCCCGGCCGACGGCAGCCGGGAGATCCGGAACTCGCGTTGCAGGGCGGGAATCATCCCGAGGTAGCCCAGACCGAGCACGATGATCAGCGCGCCGACGCCGATCTGCAGCTCGCGCTTGTAGTCGAAGAAGACCCGGCCGATGCCGGCGAACAGGATCGCGGTGGCGACGAAGACGACTGTGAAGCCGGCGATGAAGAGCAGCGTCCCGGCGAGCACCCGACCCTTGACGGCACCGACCCGAGCGATCCGCTCCCGTACGGCGACGCCCCCACCGTCGCGCTGGGCGGCAGCGTCGAGCGGCGCACCCGGCGTCGCCGAGACACCCTTTTTCGCACTGCCTTCGAGGTCGGCGCCGGCCAGGCCGGTGACGTACGAGAGGTAGCCGGGAACCAGTGGGAGCACGCACGGGGAGAGGAAGCTGACCAGGCCGGCGAGCACCGCCGCGCCGATGGCGAGCAGCAGCGGCCCGCTCAGGGCCAGCTCCTTGAAGGTCTCGCCCATCAGCTCGACGCCGGTTTCTCGGCCGCGATCCGTTCGACGATCGGCCTCAGCTCGTCCTGCGTCACGGCGCGACGGATCACCACGGCGATCCGACCGTCACGGTCGAGGACCACTGTCGCCGGGACGGTGTTCGGCGGGATGTCCAGGTCGAGCGCCAGCCGGCTGGACGGGTCGAACAGGCTCGGATAGGTGACCCGGCCCTCCTCGAACGCCTTGGCCTTGTCCCGTGAGTCCTGGACGTTGATGCCGAGGAAGCTCACCCCGGAGCCCTTGGTGGCCTGGTAGGTGGCCTCCAGGTCGTCGGCCTCGGCCCGGCAGGGCGGGCACCAGGAACCCCAGAAGTTGACGACCGCGACCTGGCCCCGGGCCTGGCTGACGTCGTAGGTGCCGCCGGCGAGCAGCTCACCCGCGAGCTTCGGGGGTGCCGAGCGCTGGTCCGGGGCGCACTCGAAGATCCCGTCGGTGGTGGTCGTGCAGGTCTTCTCCTGCCCCTTCGACGTGCAGCCGGCCAGCGCCACCGCGGCGACGGTGGCGAGCAGACCGGCGGTCCACCTCCGGGCGTTCATCAGGCCCCCTTGGCCGTCCGGGCGGTCGCGGAGAGAGCGATCAGGTGCGCTGCCGGCTCGCTGTAGCCGATGCCCACCACCTTCGCGCCGTCGAAGTGGAACGAGGTGAGGCTCGCCAGCCCGCACTGCCGCTTGCGCGGGTCGTGCCAGAGCCGCTTGCGCTCGACGTAGCGGCGCAGCGTCCAGATCGGGAGCTGGTGCGACACCAGCACCGCCTCGCGCCCCTCGGCGGCGACCCGTGCGGCGTGCACAGCCGCGAACATCCGCTCGGCGATCACCCGGTACGCCTCGCCCCAGGACGGGGTCACCGGGTCGCGCAGCACCCACCAGTTACGCGGGTCGCGGAACGACCCGTCACCCGGGGACACCTTCTTGCCCTCGAACCAGTTGGCGCTCTCGATCAGCCGCTCGTCCACCCCGACCGGCAACCCGAACTGGGCGGCAATGGGCTCGGCGGTCTGCTGGGCGCGCTCCAACGGGCTGGCCACCACGTGCACGACCTCCCGCTCGGCCAGGCCCTGCGCGGCGGCCTTGGCCATCTGCACGCCGAGTTCGGAGAGGCGGAAACCGGGCAGCCGACCGTAGAGAATCTGGCCGGGGTTGTACACCTCGCCGTGCCGGAGCACGTGGACCACCGTCTTACTCAAGGTTTTTTACCCCCCGTGACCAGCCGCTGCCGCCGCGTTCGCCGCCGTGGGCAGCGCGTCGGCGATGTGCTCCAGAGCGGCGTCGTCGATCGCCGCCGACACGAACCACGACTCGAACGCGCTCGGCGGCAGGTAGACGCCAGCGGCGAGCATCGCGTGGAAGAACGCCTTGAACGCCGGCACCTGCTGGGTGCGGGCGCTGTCGTAGTCGACCACGTCGGCGTCGGTGAAGAAGATCGAGAACATGCTGCCCGCGTACGACAGTCGGTGCGGGACCCCGGCGGCGGCCAGCGCGTCGGACGCCAGCTTGCCCACGGCGGCGGCCGTGGAGTCGAGGCGGTGGTACAGCGCGTCGTCGGCGAGCCGAAGTGTGGCCAGGCCGGCGGCGCAGGCGAGCGGGTTACCGGAGAGCGTGCCGGCCTGGTAGACCGGGCCGGCCGGGGCGAGTCGCGCCATGATGTCCGCACGCCCGCCGAACGCGGCGGCGGGTAGGCCACCGCCCATGACCTTGCCGTACGTCCACAGGTCGGCGTCGGAGGGGTCGAGGCCGTGCCACCCGGCGCGGGAGACCCGGAACCCGGTCATCACCTCGTCCACGACCAGCAGGGCGCCGTGCGCGTGCGCGATCCGGGCGAGCTGCTGGTTGAAACCGTCGCGGGGTGCCACCACGCCCATGTTGCCGGCGGCAGCTTCGGTGATCACCGCGGCGATGTGCGGGCCCTCGGCGGCGAAGGCCTCCTCGACGGCCCGGATGTCGTTGTACGGAAGCACGATCGTCTCGCTGGCCGCCGCCCCGGTCACGCCGGGCGAGTCGGGCAGGCCCAGGGTGGCCACGCCGGACCCGGCGGAGGCGAGCAGCGCGTCGACGTGCCCGTGGTAGCACCCGGCGAACTTGACGATCTTCGATCGGCCGGTGAAGCCGCGGGCCAGCCGGATCGCCGACATGGTCGCCTCGGTGCCGGAGTTGACCAGGCGGACCTGCTCCATCGGGGTCCGGGCAACGAGTTCGGTGGCCAACTCCACCTCGCCCGGGGTGGGAGTGCCGAAGCTGGTGCCCAGGGCGGCGGCGGCCTGAACGGCGTCCACCACCTCCGGGTGGGCGTGCCCGAGGATCAGCGGACCCCAGGAGCAGACCAGGTCGACGTAGCGGCGGCCATCGGCGTCGAACAGCCACGGACCCTCGCCACGAACCATGAAGCGTGGGCTGCCGCCGACTGCCTGGAAGGCGCGCACGGGGGAGTTGACCCCGCCCGGCACGATGGCGCGGGCGCGGTCGAACAGGGCCTCGGAGGCCGGCGCTTCGGCCGGGTAACGGCCGGATCCGGCTGGAAAGATGTCGGTCACGATGCCGCCATTGTGTCAGCGCCGGACGGTCAACCAGCACCCACCCCGCGCCGGGGTTACCGGGCTCACCCACGGTCGGTGCCAGCCAGCAGCGGCGACGCGAAACCAAGGCGACGGCTCGTGACCTCGGCGGGCGCGGCTCGCGACTTGGCCCGGCGACGGCTCGCCGCCTCAACGGGCCCTGTCGGTCGGATCGCGCTAGGCTGGCCGGGTGGATCGTGCCGAACTGTCCATCACGCTACACCGAACGGGCGATGAAGCAGTCCTGCGCCTGGCCGGTGAGATCGACATGCTCACGGCCGCCCAGCTCTCCACGGTGGTGAACGAGGTGCTGGCCGACCCGCCACCGAAGATCGTGCTCGATCTTGGCGGCGTCACCTTCTGCGACTCGCAGGGCCTGGGCACGCTGGTGGTGCTCAGCCGCAAGGCCAGCCACGCGCAGAGCCTGCTGATGCTGACCCACGTGGGTGATTTCCTGATCCGCGTCCTGGACATCACCGGCCTCCGCAGCGCCCTGATGATCCGCAACGACCAGCCCACCGGCTAACCCCGCCCCCTCCCCGCCCCGCCCCCTCCCGGCCCCCACCTCAGCGCTTGTTGATCATGAGGTTATTGCCATCCGCCTCGGCGTGTCAGGGCAATAACCTCATGATCGACGAGGTCAGGCGGGGGGGCAGGCACCTGGGGGGGGTTGAGGGGTCAGGGGGTTGGGATGTCGCGTTTTTGGAAGGTCAGTAGGGCCAGAGCCAGGAGGGCGGCTGCCGCGACGGTCAGGGCGACCAGCGGGGTCACGGACCAGTCCTGACCGAGGACCTGCGGGGTGTGGGTGAACGGGGAGAGATCCAGCGCCCACTGGTCCAACTTCAACACCGCACCGAGCTGACCGAGCAGCAGACAGCCGCCGAGCACCGCCCAGGCGCCCGCGGAGAAGCGGGGCAGCCCGCCGACCAGCAGCGCCGCCAGCCCGGCCAGCACCCAGGCCGCAGGCACCTGGGCCAGCCCGGCACCGAGCAGCCGCGGCAGCTCGCCGCCGACGTCGGAGACGCTGAGCCCGTAGGCCAGCCCGGTGGCGAGCCCGGTAACGGCCAGCACCACCGCCGGCCCGAACAGCGCGAAGACCAGATGCGCCGCCAGCCATCGGGCCCGACTCACCGCCGTCGCCAGCAGCGGTTCGACCCGTCCGGCGGTCTCCTCCGCCCGCGCCCGCAGCGCCGTCTGGATGCCGTAACCGGCGGCGGCCAACGCGGTCAAGCTCAACGTCCCACCGAGGTACGCCTCGGCGAGCGCGGAGCTGCCACCGAGCCGGGAAAGGATCTCGACGAGCTGCTGGTTGCCCTGCACAGCGTCACCAGCGGCGTCCGCCGCACCGCCGAGCACCAGGCCGAGCAGCCCGAAACCGACGGTCCAGCCGAGCAGTTGGCCCCGGTGCAGCCGCCAGGCCAGGCCGAACGGGCCGGCCAGCCCCGCACCGGCGGTGGCCGGGCCGAGCCGGGACGGGAACACCCCCGCGCCGAGGTCACGGCGGACCGAGACGGGGTACGCGACGAGCGCGACCACCGCGCTGAACAGCACCGGCAGCAGCAGCACCCACCAGCGCTCATCGGCGTAGGCCCGACCCCGTGCCGCCCAGCCCAGGGGCGAGAGCCAGCTCAGCCATTCGGCGCTCCCGCCGGTGCCGCCGGAACCACCGGCATCGCCGCCCAGCCGCAGCACGAAGGCCAGCCCGAGCGCGCCCAGGCCGATCCCACGGGCCCCACTCGCGCTCTCGGTGAGCTGCGCGGCCAGCCCGCCGACCGTGGCGAAGACGATCCCGGTGAGCGCCATGCCGGCGCCGAAGAGCACCGAACCCGCGCCGGGCAGGCCGGCGGCGACCAGGCCGCCGGCGGTGAGCAGGCCGAGCAGCACATTCGCGGCGTACGTCACCAGCAGCGCGGCGGTCAGCCCGGCGTACCGGCCCAGCACGGTCGCGCCGAGCAACTCCCGCCGACCGGCCTCCTCCTCGGTGCGGGTGTGCCGGACAACGGTGAGCACGCCGATCAGCCCGACGATCAGCGCCAGGAGGCCGGCCCGCTGGACGGTGAGGGCGCCGACGCTGTCGCCGTAGACCGGGCCGAGCAGGGCGACGATCGACGGGTTGCTCGCTGTGCCGGCCAGGTACGCAGCCCGCTCGGCGACGGTCGGGTACAGCCCGGCGTACGTGCTGGCGTAGCTGGCCGGCAGCACGGCCAGCAGCAGGATCCAGATCGGCAGCAGCACCCGGTCCCGGCGCAGAATGAGGCGCATCAGATGCCGGGTCCCGGTGAAGGCGGTAACTGAGCTGCCTTTCGTTCGCGACTGCGGGGCTCGCAAGCCCGGCTCACTCCGCACGCTCACGACCGCACCGCCGTCTCGGTCTGGTAGTGCCGCAGGAACAGCTCCTCAAGTGTCGGCGGCTGGCTGACCAGACTTCGTACGCCGATCTCGGTGAGCCGACGCAGCGCCGCGTCCAGCGCGACGTTGTCCACGTCGAAGCGCACCCGGTGCCCGTCCACCCGCAGGTCGTGGACACCGGCGAGGTGACCCAGCCCGTCCACATTGCCGGTCAGCTCGGCCTCGATCGAGGTGCGGCGCAGGTGGCGCAGCTCGGTCAAAGTGCCGGTTTCCACGTCCCGCCCGTTGCGGATGATCGTCACCCGGTCGCAGAGCGCCTCGACCTCGGCCAGGATGTGGCTGGAGAGCAGCACGGTGCGACCGTCGGTCTTCGCGCGACGGACCCAGTGCTGGAACACCTCCTCCATCAGCGGGTCCAGCCCGGAGGTCGGCTCGTCCAGGATGAGCAGTTCGGCGTCCGAGGCGAGAGCTGCCACCAGGCCGACCTTCTGCCGGTTGCCCTTGGAGTAGGCCCGCCCCTTCTTGCGCGGGTCCAGCTCGAAGGAGTCCAACAGCTCGGCCCGCCGGCCTGGGTCGAGGCCGCCGCGCATTCGGCCGAGCAGGTCGATGACCTCGCCGCCGGAGAGGTTGGGCCAGAGCGTCACGTCGCCCGGCACGTACGCCAACCGACGATGCAGGGCCACCGCGTCGCGCCACGGGTCACCACCGAGCAGGCGGACGGCCCCCGCGTCCGTCCGAAGCAGTCCGAGCAGTGCCCGGATGGTGGTCGACTTGCCTGCGCCGTTCGGGCCGAGGAAGCCGTGCACCTCGCCGGCACGGACGGTCAGGTCGAGACCGTCGAGCGCCCTGGTCCGGCCGAAGGTCTTGACCAGGCCGGACACTTCAATGGGAGTTTCCATATATCGGAAGCTACACTCGTTTCACAAAGTTGTGAAGACTGTGAGATCCGGGGCACCATCGGGGCCACACGAGCAGACAGGAGAGATCGTCATGGCAGCCGCTGACGGCCACGACCCGGTGCACCTCTTCGTCGAACGGATGGCGTTGACCTTCGCCGAGGTGGGTTCCCCGCGGATGGCCGCCCGGGTGCTGTTCACCGTGATGAGCTCGGACGACCCCCTCACCGCCGCCGAGATCGGCGAGCGGCTCGGAGTGAGCGCAGCGGCGGTCAGCGGCGCGGTCCGCTACCTCACCCAGTTCGGCATGCTGATCCGCGAGCCGGTCCCCCGGTCCCGCCGGGACCGCTACCGGATGCCGGACAATCCCTGGTACGAGGCCACCATCACCAAGACCGGGATCTACAAGACGTTCATCGACGTGGCCGAGGCCGGGGTGGCCGCTCTCGGCGCCGAGACGCAAGCCGGTGAACGGGTGGCCGAGATGCGCGACTTCTTCATTTTCGTCCAGGAGGAAATCGACTCACTGGGTGAGCGCTGGCGGGCCCGGCGGGCCGCCACCGGGCACATCAGACCGGGCGAGGCCTGAGCGTCAGGCGGTGTTGCCCCAGCGGGCCTGCTCGAGCATGCGTACCGCCCGGTCGCGGGCCTCCGAGTCGTCGGAACGGAGCAGGGTGGTCGCCTCGTCGACCGCGTCGGTGAGCCTCCGCCACTGCGTGTCGCGCTCCCGGACCAGATCCGACTGGGTGGCCAACTGCCGGGTCTTCACCCACAGCTCGACGAAGACCGACACCTTGGCCCGGAGCACCCACGGGTCGAACGGCTTGGTCAGATAATCCACCGCGCCCACCTGGTAACCCCGGAGGGCGAGTTGGGCATCCCGGTCAGCGGCGGTGAGGAAGATGATCGGCACGTGCCGGGTCCGCTCCCGGCGCTTGATGTGGCTCGCCGTCTCGAAGCCGTCCATGTCCGGCATCTGCGCGTCCAGCAGGATCACCGCGAAGTCGTCCACGAGGAGCTGCTTGAGCGCCGCCTCACCGCTCTCCACCGCCACGGACTGGACCGGCAGGCCCTGGAGGATCGCCTCCAGGGCCGTCAGATTCTGCCGCCGGTCATCCACGAGCAGCGCCTTGGCGATCTGGGTCACGAAGTCTCCTCGGTCCGGCTGCCGTTGATCCAGGACGACATCAATTCGATCAGGTCGTCCAGGTCGACCGGCTTGGTGATGTAGTCGCTGCCCCCGGCAGCGAGCGCCGACTCCCGGTCGCCCGGCATCGCCTTCGCGGTCAGGAAGACCACCGGCAGGTCGGCGAACCGGTGGTTGCGGCGAATCTGACGGGTGGTCTCGTAGCCGTCCTGGTCGGGCATCATGGCGTCCATCAGCACGATGTCCACCTCCGGATGCTCAGCCAACAGGCGGACACCGTCCGCCCCGTTGTCCGAGTACAGCACGGTCATCCCGTGCAGCTCCAACGCGCTGGTCAAGGCGAAGACATTGCGTACGTCGTCGTCCACGATCAACACGGTGGCGCCGTCCAGTTGACGGGTGGCCGGCGCCTCCGGGCGTTCGGTCAGCAACTCCAGCGGCGGCATCAGCAGCGACGACGGCAGACCGGCGCGCTGCGGAGACGGGAGCTGGGGCGCGACCACGGCGTCCGGGGCCAGCACCTGCGGCACGAACAGGGTGAACGTCGAACCCTGGCCGGGCGCGGACGACACGGTGATCGTGCCGCCGATCAGCCGGGCCAGATCGCGGCTGATGGACAGGCCCAGGCCGGTGCCGCCGTAGCGGCGGCTGGTTGTGCCGTCCGCCTGCTGGAACGCCTCGAAGATGATCGACAACTTGTCGTCGGAGATGCCGATCCCGGTGTCGATCACGGTGAACGCGATCACCTGCTGGGCGTTGGTCAGCGCCGGCACGTCGAAGACCGCGTTCTCCGCGGCCGGAGCGATCCGCAGCGTCACCGCACCGTTGTCGGTGAACTTCACCGCGTTGGAGAGCAGGTTGCGCAGAATCTGCTGCAACCGCTGCGCGTCCGTCACCAGCGCCGGCGGCAGATCCTTGCTGACCCGCACCTGGAAGTCCAGGTTCTTCTCCTCGGCCTGCGGCGCGAACGCCTGCTCGACGTAGCCGCGCAGCTCCGCGAAGCGGATCTCGGTCGGCTCGACGTCCATCCGGCCCGCCTCGATCTTGGACAGGTCGAGGATGTCGTCGATCAGGCGCAGCAGGTCCGAACCGGACCCGTGAATGGTCTTGGCGAACTCGATCTGCTTCGGGCTGAGGTTCTGCTCCGAATTCTCCGCCAGCAGGCGGGCCAGCAGCAACAACGAGTTCAACGGCGTACGCAGCTCGTGGCTCATGTTGGCCAGGAACTCCGACTTGTAGGCCGAAGCCCGGGTCAGCTGCTGCGCCTTCTCCTCCAGGCCCAGCCGAGCCAGCTCGATCTCCCGGTTCTTCGTCTCGATGTTGCCCTTCTGCTCGGACAGCAGAGTGGCCTTCTCCTCCAGCTCGGCGTTGGTGCGCTGCAACTCCGCCGACTGCTCCTGCATCTCGTGCGCCAGCCGCTGCGACTGGGCCAGCAGCTCCTCCGTACGCCGGTTGGCCTGGATGGTGTTGACCGCGATGCCGATGGTCAGCACCAACCGCTCCAGGAACGACAGATGCAGTTCGGAGAAGGCCGACACACTGGCGAACTCGATCACCCCGAGCAGCTCGCCCTCGAACAGCACGGGGAGCACCACCAGGTCGGACGGGGGTGTCTCGGCCAGACCGGAACGCAGGGTGAGCCGGCTGTTCGGGGAGGCGCTGACCCGGATCGTGCGGCGGGACAGCGCGGTCTGCCCGACCAGCCCCTCGCCCGGCCCGAAGGTGACGTCGTGCCCCCGCGCCACGTACCCGTAGGAGGAGGTCAGCCGCAGCCGCATGCTGCCGTCGGTGTCGTCGGCCAGGAAGAAGGCACCGAGCTGGGCGTCGACCAGCGGAGTCACCTCCGTCATGATCATGCGGCAGACCTCGCCGAGGTCGCGCTGGCCCTGCAACAGGCCGCCGATGCGGGCCAGGTTGGAGTCCAGCCAGCCCTGCTCGGCGTTCTTCTTGGTCGTCTCCCGGAGGGTGACGATCATCTGGTTGATGTTGTCCTTCAGCTCGGCGACCTCGCCCTGCGCCTTGACCGCGATCCGCTGGGTCAGGTCGCCCCGGGTCACCGAGGTGGACACCTGGGCGATGGCCCGCAGCTGCGTGGTCAGCGTCGAGGCGAGCTGGTTGACGTTCTCGGTCAGGTCCCGCCAGGTGCCGGAGACGCCCTTGACCTGCGCCTGGCCGCCAAGCTTGCCCTCGATGCCGACCTCACGGGCCACCCGGGTCACCTCGTCGGCGAACGACGACAGCTGGTCGACCATCGTGTTGACGGTCGACTTCAGCTCCAGGATCTCGCCCTGGGCGTCCACCGTGATCTTCTGGCTCAGGTCACCCTTCGCCACCGCGGTCGTCACCGAGGCGATGTTGCGGACCTGGCTGGTCAGGTTCGACGCCATCGAGTTCACGTTGTCGGTCAGGTCCCGCCAGGTGCCGGAGACGCCCTTGACCTGCGCCTGGCCGCCCAACTTGCCTTCGGTGCCCACCTCGCGGGCCACCCGCGTCACCTCGTCGGCGAACGACGACAACTGGTCCACCATCGTGTTGACAGTCGACTTCAGCTCCAGGATCTCGCCCCGCGCGTCCACCGTGATCTTCTGCGACAGGTCACCCTTCGCCACCGCCGTGGAGACCTGCGCGATGTTGCGGACCTGCGCGGTCAGGTTCGACGCCATCGAGTTCACGTTGTCGGTCAGGTCGCGCCAGGTGCCGGCAACCCCGCGCACCTGCGCCTGACCGCCCAACTTGCCCTCGGTGCCCACCTCACGGGCCACCCGCGTCACCTCGTCGGCGAACGACGACAACTGGTCCACCATCGTGTTGACAGTCGACTTCAGCTCCAGGATCTCGCCCCGCGCGTCCACCGTGATCTTCTGCGACAGGTCACCCTTCGCCACCGCCGTGGTCACCGAGGCGATGTTGCGGACCTGGCTGGTCAGGTTCGACGCCATCGAGTTCACGTTGTCGGTCAGGTCCCGCCACGTGCCGCTGACGCCCTTGACCTGGGCCTGACCGCCCAGGTTGCCCTCGGTGCCCACCTCGCGGGCCACCCGGGTCACCTCGTCGGCGAACGACGACAACTGGTCGACCATCGTGTTGACGGTGTTCTTCAGCTCCAGGATCTCGCCCTGGGCGTCCACCGTGATCTTCTGCGACAGGTCACCCTTCGCCACCGCCGTCGACACCTGGGAGATGTTGCGGACCTGGCTGGTCAGGTTGCCGGCGAGCTGGTTGACGTTCTCGGTGAGGTCGCGCCAGGTGCCGGAGACCCCGCGCACCTGCGCCTGGCCGCCCAGCTTGCCCTCGATGCCCACCTCACGGGCCACCCGGGTCACCTCGTCGGCGAACGACGACAACTGGTCCACCATCGTGTTGACGGTGTCCTTCAGCTCCAGGATCTCACCCTGCGCCGCCACCGTGATCTTCTGCGACAGGTCACCACGCGCCACCGCCGTGGAGACCTGCGCGATGTTGCGGACCTGCGCGGTCAGGTTCGACGCCATCGAGTTGACGCTGTCGGTCAGGTCCTTCCAGGTGCCCGCCACGTTCGGCACCTCGGCCTGGCCGCCCAGCTTGCCCTCGGTGCCCACCTCGCGAGCCACCCGGGTCACCTGCTCGGCGAAGAGCCGCAGGGTGTCGGTGAGGTAGTTGATGGTGTGCGCCAACTCGGCGACCTCACCCTTGGCCGACACGGTGATCTTCTGCGACAGGTCGCCCTTGGCCACCGCCGTCGACACCTGGGAGATCGACCGCACCTGGTAAGTGAGGTTCGACGCCATGGTGTTCACCGAGTCGGTGAGGTCCTTCCAGGTGCCGGCGACGCCCCGCACGTCGGCCTGGCCGCCCAACTTGCCCTCGGTGCCCACCTCACGGGCCACCCGGGTCACCTCGTCGGCGAACGACGACAACTGGTCCACCATCGTGTTCACGGTGCGCCCGATGCGCAGGTACTCACCCCGCAGCGGCCGACCATCGATCTCCAGCGCCATGTGCTGGGACAAATCGCCGTCCGCGACCGCCACGATGACCCGGGCGATCTCGGTGGTCGGTCGACCCAGGTCGTCGATCAGCGAGTTGATGGCCCGCTGCCCCTCCGCCCAGGAGCCGTCCAGCCCCTCGTCGTCGAGCCGCTCGGTGAGCCGGCCGTCGCGACCGACGATCCGGCTGATCCGCCGCAGGTCCAGGTACTGCCGCTCCTGAGACGAGACCACCTCGTTGAAGGCGTCCGCCACCTCACCGGCCTTGCCGGCGCGGCGGGGAAGCCGGACCTTCAGGTCGCCGCGACGGACCCGTCGCAGTGCCTCGGTCAATTCACCGAGGAGCGCCTCGTGGTCGGCTGCGGACGGATCCGCCACCGACTGCTTCGCCGTGGTCATCATTCCTCGCTCAACTTGGGGGCTGCCGGTCCGTGCGGACACACCGGCACCCCATATTGTGCCCGCGCGCGCCGTAGTGCCAGGGCTCGCGACCCGCCAGGTGACCCCGATTCGACATCGGATCCGCCCGATCGGCGCCGGTCCGGCACGCCACGTTCCACACCTCGCAGGTCCGCCCAACCCGGCAAGCGGACGCATCGAGGGCGGTCGCCCCACCGGGTTCCCTTCCTCTCGTCCCGGCTGAGTGGACGCGCCAACGATGATCGGCTTGGCACCTGATGGGGGGACGGTGGAGGATACGAGGGTGTCAGCCGAGGCGGGGCCCGCGACGGCCGGAGCCCCGGACGGGGCGATCCGACGCGTCCGCCTGCCCGCCGACCGCCGCACGCCGGCCGCCGCCCGCGCCGTGGTCCGCTCGGTGTTGACCGAGTCACACCTGGATGAGCTGGCCAACGAGGCCCTCCTGCTCACCACCGAGTTGACCACCAACGCCGTCGAGCACGCCCGCACCGAACTGGACATCGAGGTCGTCGCCGACGCGATCGGGCTGACCGTCACCGTCTCCGACTTCGCGCCCGGCTCTGGTGATGAGCTGACCGTCGGTGCCCGCAACGACTCCACCGAGATCGACCAGGTCTCGGAGCGGGGCCGAGGCCTGCTGCTCGTCGACCACTTCGCCAGCCGCTGGGGCACCACGTACCTGCCCACCGGGAAGGGCGTCTGGTTCCGGCTGGACCGGCCCGGTGCCGACCCGCCAGCCGAAGGCACCGACGGTGGCGACCCGCAGGTGAGCACCGACCGGTCCGCGCCGAGTGCCAGCGCGATGAGCGAACTCATGCAAACCGCCCCCGACCTGTACGCGGACGATCCGCTGCCCGACTTCGCCACCAGCCTGCTCAGCCGGGTCGCCGAGATGGTGGGCGCGGCCGGCGGCACGATCCGCCTGGACCGGGGCGACGGGCAGGGCCGGCAGGTGCTGGCCCGTTTCGGTCGGCCGCCCCGCCCGGACAGTGACTTGCTCCGGGTGCCACTCACGGTGCACCGCCCGTACGGCGGGGAGCTGGAGTTGGACGCCGCGCCGTCGGCGTACGCCCGGCCGTTGGCGGTGCTCACCGCCGAACGACTGTCGCTGCATCTGGAGAACGACCGGCTGCGCAGAGCCGACGTCCGCCGGCAGGTGTGGCTGACGTTCCTGGCCGAGGCGAGTGAACTGCTCGCCCAGTCGTTGGACGTCGACCTGACCATGGCCCTGGTCCCGCAGTTGGTGGTGCCGCGGCTCGGCCAGTGGTGCGCGGTGCACACCGCCGACGAGTGGGGTCGGCTCCGGCTGGCGGCGGCCAGCCACGCCGACGAGTCGATGCTTCCGCAACTGCACAAGGTGCTGGCGGAAACCGGGCAGGATTCGATCCAGGCCCGCCTCCGGGAGGCGTCACGCAGCGCGGCGCAGATCCCCCTCGGCGGGCCGATGGAGGGTTTCGCGGTCCCGCTGATCGCCCGTGGGGAGCGGCTCGGCACTCTGGCGGTGGGGCGGCACCAGCGGCACCGGCACGATCCGGACGAGGTGGCCGTCCTGGAGGACGTGGCCCGGCGGGCCGCGCTGGCCATCGAGAACGCCCGGATCCACGCCGAGCGCCGCCGCGTGGCGCAGACGCTTCAGCAGTCCCTGCTGCCGCCGGTGCTGCCACTCGTGGACGGGATCGGCTTCGCCGCCGAGTACGTCCCGACCGGTGACGACGCGGAGGTGGGGGGCGACTTCTACGACGTGGTGCCGCTGCCCGACGGGCGTTGGCTGGTGGTGATCGGCGACGTCTCGGGCAAGGGTGTCCAGGCTGCCGCGGTGACCGGGCTGGTCCGCGACGTGATCCGGGTGCTGGTCGGCGACGGCAAACCGTTGCCGGAGGTGTTGGCGCGGCTCAACGAGACGCTTGTCGAGCGGGGTGGCGGGCGATACTGCACGCTGGCGCTCGCGGCGGTCGGGCCGGGCCCGGGCGACGAACTGGACGTGTCGCTGCATCTGGCCGGGCACGACCAGCCGGTGCTGCTGGCCGGAGCCGGCGGCGCCGGGTTCGTCGGCACCGGTGGCACCGCGCTCGGCCTGCTCGACACGATCACCTCGCCGACCGCGAAGATCGCGCTCTCTCCCGGCGATTCGCTGATCTTCTACACCGATGGCGTCACCGAGCGGCGGCGCGGCCGAGAGCTGTTCGGCACGGACCGACTGCGGGACGCCGCCGCGCCCCTGGCCGGGTATTCGGCCGACGTGGTAGCTGCCAGGCTGCGCTCCGCCGCGATCAACTTCTCGGTCGAGCCGCCCCGGGACGACATCGCCATTCTGGTGCTGCGCAACGACGCGATCTGACCGTCACACGCGGCCAAGGAAAGGCTCTCTCCCGGGCGACCCGGGTGCTGCTGTTGGCCGGCGCGGCGGGCATCCTGCTGATGTTGGTGGTCCGATTTACCCCGCCGCTGCTGGACATGCACCGGTGGTGGTTGGACTGACCAACCCGGACGACCGACGGTGGCGTTGTCAGAGGCCGCCCGGGAGGCGTCCAGGGGCGAGTCGGTGCTCCGGATCGAGGTGCTCCCTGGCCGCCCGCAGCTGAGCCAGGCCGGCCAGTTCGCCCCAGAGGTCGACGGCCTGACGGACCGCCGCAGGAGCGGAGACCACCACGCAGCGGCCCTGCCGAGCCAGCAACACCCCTCGGACTGCGGCCAGGATGGACGCCACCCGGCCGGGAGCCAGCGCGCCGGGCAGTGCCGCGTGCACCACGCCCAGCCCGGCGGACCCGCGCACCGGCACCGGGGCGCCGGCGGCGTCGCGTAGCGCGTAGACGGCGGCGTGCAGGTCGCCGATCGGCACCTCCAGGCGCAGCGCCGTGTCGCCCGGCGCGAACGGGTAGCGGCGCCACCACGTCGGCGCGGAACGGGCGACCGTCGCCTCCCCGTGCAGCAGGCCGACCAGGCGCTCGGCGCGTTCGGTGACGTCGGCGGGGCCACCCTCCAGGAGCACCACCAGGCTGCCCGCCCGAGACGGGATGCTGGCCCGCCCGGACATCGACGGGTGGCGTTCCCGGGCGGTGGCAGCCGGGTGGCCCGGCGGGTACGGCGAACGGGGCCGAGGGGTGCCCCCGGGCAGGTCCAGCTCGATGGCCGCCGGCTCCAGGCGGGCGGCGATGATCGTCCGGACCAGGTCGTGCACCTCCAGCGGTGTCCACACCGGACGGGACACCCAGAGCCGGCTCGCCGGCAGCGGCTGCGCCCGCAGACTCGCCGAGACCAGCACACCGAGCGCACCCTGGGAGCCACAGAGCAACCGGGCCAGGTCGAGACCGGGTGCGCCACCCCCGGCGCTGACCAGCTCACCGTCGGCGGCGAGGTAGCGGAGACCGAGCAGTTGGTCGCACGGGCTGCCGTGCCGGTGCCGCAGCGGGCCGGCCTCGCCGGCGGCGAGCACCCCACCCACGGTCGCGCCGGGTGACGGGGCGTCCAGCGCCAGCCGTTGACCGGTGCGCTCCAACGTGGCCTGCACCGCCCGCAGTGGGGTGCCGGCACCCACCTCGGCCACCGGGGCGCCGACCGGCTCGTGACCGATGCCAGCCAGCCGGCCGGTGTCGAGCAGGATGTCGACCTGGACGGGCGTGGCACCCCAGTCGATCTTCGTGCCGGCACCCCGGGGCACCACCGCCAGGTCATGCGCGGCGGCCAACCGCAGCACCTCGGCCGCGGCGTGCGGGCCACCCGGCACCGCCACCCACCGCGCCGGCCGCCCCGCCACCTCGTCGGCAGGCCCGGCCAGCCGGGAGAACGGTGGGCCGCAGATCGCCGACAACCGCCTGGTGATTTCGAGGGCTCCGGATCGGCCGAGGGAACTCGCTGCTGCCGCCATGGCGCTCATCGTACATGTGTTCTAAAGCCGTGGTAGCGACTATCGGGATGCCGCTGGTCCGGCGCACAGCAGCTGGCGGCCGGTAACGTGGCGCCGTGACCACCGAGACTGCCCCGCCCGCGGCGAAGCGGGTGCCCAGCGAGCGCACCCACCACGGCGACACCGTCATCGACGAGTACGCGTGGCTCGCCGCCAAGGACGACCCGGAGACGATCGCCTACCTGACCGCCGAGAACGAGTACACCGACGCGCGTACGGCGCACCTGGCCACGCTGCGCGAGGAGCTGTTCGAGGAGACCCGCCGACGGACCAGGGAGACCGACCTGTCCGTGCCGACCCGCAAGGGCGGTCACTGGTACTACACCCGGACGGTCGAGGGCCAGCAGTACGGGGTGCAGTGCCGACGCGCGGTCCGTGACGGGGAGACCGACCCACCGGTCAGCGCGGACGGTGCCCCGCTCGACGGCGAGGAGGTGCTGCTCGACGGCAACCTGCTGGCCGAGGGGCACGACTTCTTCTCACTCGGCGCGTTCGACGTCAGCCCCGACGGTCGCTGGCTGGCGTACTCCACCGACTTCTCCGGCGACGAGCGGTTCACCCTGCGCGTGAAGGACCTGACCACCGGCGAGTTGCTGCCGGACGAGGTCCCGGACACGTTCTACGGGACCGCCTGGTCAACCGACGCCTCGGTGCTGTTCTACGTGACGGTGGACGACGCCTGGCGACCGAACCGGGTCTGGCGGCACACCCTCGGTTCGGCCGCCGCCGAGGACGTGGTGGTCCACCAGGAGGACGACGAGCGGTTCTGGGTGGGCGTGGAGCTGACCCGGTCGGAGAAGTTCATCCTGATCGACGTCCACAGCAAGGTGACCAGTGAGGTGCTGGTGATCCCCGCCGGCAACCCGACCGGCGCGCCCGCCGTGATCGCGCCGCGCCGGCAGGGCATCGAGTACGCCGTGGAGCACCACGGCCACCGCTTCCTGATCCTGCACAACGACGGCGCCGAGGACTTCGCACTGGCGTTCACCTCGGCGGACGCGCCGGGCGACTGGGTGCCGCTGATCGAGCACAGCCCCGGCACCCGACTGGAGGCCGTGGACGCCTTCGCGAACCACCTGGTGGTGTCGCTGCGCACCGAAGGGCTCACCGGGCTGCGCGTGCTGCCGGTGGGCAGCGACGACGGCCACGACATCGACTTCCCCGAGCCGCTGTACAGCGTCGGGCTGGACGCCAATCCCGAATACCGCACCGGGCAGGTCCGGCTGCGCTACTCCTCGCTGATCACCCCGGACTCCGTCTACGACTATGACCTGGTCACCCGGCAGATGGTGCTGCGCAAGCAGAAGCCGGTGCTGCCCGGCCCGGACGGGCGGCCGTTCGACCCGTCCGAGTACGAGCAGCACCGTGACTGGGCGCTCGCCGACGACGGCACGCGAGTGCCGATCTCATTGGTCTCCCGGGTCGGCACACCGCGGGACGGCTCCGCGCCGTGCGAGCTCTACGGCTACGGCTCGTACGAGGCCAGCATGGACCCGTGGTTCTCGGTGGCCCGACTGTCGCTGCTGGACCGGGGCGTGGTCTTCGCCGTGGCGCACACCCGGGGCGGCGGTGAGCTGGGTCGGCGTTGGTACGACCAGGGCAAGCTGCTGGCCAAGAAGAACACCTTCACCGACTTCGTCGCCTGCGCCCGACACCTGGTCAAGGCCGGCTGGACGGCCAGCGACCGGCTGGTCGCCCGGGGGGCCTCGGCCGGCGGCCTGCTGATGGGCGCGGTGGCCAACCTGGCACCGGACGCGTTCACCGGCATCGTCGCGCAGGTGCCGTTCGTGGACGCGCTCACGTCGATCCTCGACCCGTCGCTGCCGCTGACCGTCACCGAGTGGGAGGAGTGGGGCAACCCGCTGGAGGACCCCGAGGTGTACGCGTACATGAAGTCCTACACGCCGTACGAGAACGTGGCAGCGGTGGACTACCCGGCGATCCTCGCGGTGACCAGCCTCAACGACACGCGGGTGCTCTATTCGGAGCCGGCGAAGTGGGTCGCGCGGCTGCGGGCGACCGCCCCGGAGGGCGACTACCTGCTCAAGACCGAGATGGGTGCCGGGCACGGTGGCCCGAGCGGCCGCTACGACGCCTGGCGTGAGGAGGCGTTCATCAACGCCTGGATCCTGGACCGCATCGGCCGCGCCTGACGACGACGGGGCGGCGGCGATGGCCGACGAGGGCGGGCGCGGGGCGGCCCGGCGTGTCTCCGCGTGGATGATCCTCGCGGTGGTCGCCGCCGCCCTGCTGGTCTGCGGCTGCTCCGCCGTCGTCGGCCTGCTGATCTCCTGGTGGGCCGGCCTCTTCCACACCCCGACCTGACCGGCCGTGGTTGACGCTGGGCCGGTGCGACGTCAGCCGCGGCCGGCGCCGACCAGCGCGGCCGCCTCGCCGGTGCGCACCATCCGCTGCCAGCGCAGCCGGTTGCCGATCAGCGCGGTGACCACCGACTGCACCACCACCAGGTACATCAGCTGCCGGTACACCAGTTGCTGCAACGGCAACGCCCACAGTGGGCCGTACCGTTCCCGGTCCAGGCGCAGCGCGTAGCCGGCGGTGGCCGCCTGGAGCAGCAGCAGCCCCGCCCAGGCCAGGGCGAGGCTCGACCAGGGCAGGAAGAGCAGGCCGTAGACGGCGAACACGTCGACCGCCGGCGCGGTCAGCGGCAACACGATCTGAAACACCGTGAGGTACGGCAGTCCGCGTCGGCCCAGCTTGCCACCGGCACCCGACTCGCGCAGCGCGTGCCGGTGCTTCCACATCGCCTGCATCGTGCCGTAGCACCAGCGGTAGCGCTGCCGCCAGAGCTGGCGCAACGACGACGGGGCTTCGGTCCAGGCGATGGCCGACTCCTCGTAGACCACCCGCCAGCCGGCCCGGAGCACCTTCATGGTCAGATCGGTGTCCTCGGCCAGCGTGTCCGACGGCACCCCGCCCACCCGCAGCAGCACCTCGCGACGGAACGCGCCGATCGCGCCGGGGATGGTCGGCATGCACTCCAGCACGTCGTACATCCGCCGGTCGAGGTTGAAGCCGATCACGTACTCCAGGTGCTGCCACCGGCCGAGCAGCCGACGCCGGTTGGCGACCTTCGTGTTGCCGCTGATCGCGCCGACCGACGGATCAGCGAAGCCCTGGACCAGCCGGTGCACGGTGTCCGACTGGAAGACGGTGTCCCCGTCCACCAGCACCAGCAGATTCGCCCGGGCGGCCCGGATGCCGGTGTTCAGCGCCGCCGGCTTACCGGCGTTGGCCTGCCGGATCACCCGTACCCCGCGCAGCCGCATCCGCTCCACGATGTCGGCGGTCCCGTCGTCCGAGCCGTCGTCCACCACGATCACCTCCAGCGCCGGGTACGCGCTGGCCACCAGGGAACGGACCGTGGCGGCAATGTTCGCCGCCTCGTTGTACGCGGGCACAATCACCGAGACCGGTACCCGCACCTCGGGCCTGTCGCGGCGGGGCCGGCGGACCCGGCGGACGTGCCGCTGGGCGCAGAACACCTGCACCGCCAGACGTGCCACCCCGAGCGCGAGCGCGGTGGCCAGCAGCAGGTTCATCACGTCGGCGGACCAGCGCGCGCCGGTCTGGGTCCAGCGCAGCGCGGTACCGCTCAGTCGGGCACCAGCGCGCGCCGGGACCATCGACGGCGAGGCATCGATGCCGGCGGAGACGGTGGTGAACCGGTAGCCCTGGTCGCCGAGCGCGGGCAGGAGCCGGTCCAGCGCGGCGAGAGTCTGCGTGCGGTCACCGCCACCGTCGTGCATCAGCACCACCGCGCCCCGTCCCCGTTTCGGGGTGGCCGCCCGCACGATCTGATCGGTGCCGGGGCGCTGCCAGTCCCTGGTGTCCAGGTCGGCGAGCACCGCGACGTGCCCACTACCGGCGGCGGCGCGCAGGGCGGCGTACTCCGAGCCGGTCAGCGCGGTCGGCACCGAGGAGAACGGCGGGCGGAACAGGGCGACCTCCCGGCCGGTGGCCGCGGCGACCGCCTTGCGGGTCAGCGACAGTTCGAGGTCGCGCCGCCACGGCGACACCTCGGCAAGGTCGGCGTGTGTGAAGGTGTGCGACCCGATCTCGTGGCCCTCGGCGAGGATCCGCCGGACCAACTCGGGATGCTCGTTGACCCGGGCACCCACCACGAAGAAGGTGGCGTGCGCGCCGTGCCGGCGCAACACGTCGAGGACCTGCGGGGTCCAGCGCGGGTCCGGCCCGTCGTCGAAGGTCAGCGCGATGGTGCGGTCCGGCAGGGCCCGGCTGACCGGTTCGGCCCGATCCAGCCGCAGCACCGGACCGCCCGAGCCGACGGTAGCCGGAACGTCTGGCGCGGGCCGACCGTCGGCGGCGGGGGTGCCCGAGCCACCGCCAAGGCCGCTGACCAGGCCGTTGACGGTGAGCGCCGCCAGCAGCAGGAGCAGCCCGAGCAGTAGCAGCAGCCAGTGTGCCCGAGGGTCGCGCCGGGCCACGTGTCTCGCCATCATCACTGCGGCTTACCGGGCGACCTGCTCGGCTTGGGGGTGTTGCGGTGCTCGTGACCACGTCCCGGTTGCGCACTGGCGGACAGCGTTCCGGTGGGCGTGGCGGTCGCGGTGGGGGTTCGGTCAGCGGCCGTCGGGGTGGCCCGCGGCAGCGGCGCCGAGGTACGGGTCACCGGCGAGGCCGACGGCGACTCGACCACCCGTGGCTGGTTGATTCCGTCCACGCCGGCCTCCACCGGCCGGGTCCCCCGCGGGTCGTCCGACCAGCCGGGCAGCGGCACCGACGTGTCCGGGAAGAGCCCTGCGACGATCAGGGCGAGGCTGGCGAGCAGGCCAAGACCCATGGCGGTGCCGGCAATGACAGTCAGCCGGCGGCGACGCCCGGTGCCGTCGACGAACACCGGCGGGACAGGGCCCGGTTGACTGTGCATCTGGCGAACTCCCACCGTCACCGCATCGGGACCGTCCGTCCCGACGCCGGGACCCGATCGTCCGGGCCACCGATGCACACAGCGGCACCGCCACCAGCGGCGTTACATCAGCCCAAACCAACCCCCGCAGACCCCCCGCCCCCCAACCCGGCCTGGTTGATCAAGAGCTTTGCGTCACGATTTCCGCGAAATCTGACGCAAACCTCTTGATCAACGGGGCAAGGGCCAGGTGGGCGTGCGGCCGGTCTGGGACAGGAGGTGGGCCAGGTCGGGGATCGGGGTGGGGGTGGGGGTGGGGGGCGACACCGGCTCGGCGAAGACGCCCATCTTGCGGGCGGTGGGGCCCAACTGCTCGACCAGCCCGTGCAGTTCGGCCACTGCCTCCGGCGCCGGCTGGTACGGCTGACCGGTGGCAACGGCGAGGTCCCAGCCGTGCACGGTCAGGTCCAGCAGGGCCATGCCGCCGATGACGGTCTGCGGCATACCCATGCCCGGCGACACACCCTCCAGGGTGGAGGGATCGGCCCAGGCGGTGACCAGACGTCCGGTCTCCGCCTCGAACCGGTCCTGCCAGCCGTCGACCAGGTGGTCGGGCTTCTCGGCCCATTCCACCTGCCGCTTGAGGGCCAGGTCCTGGAAGTTGATCACCACCTCGAACAGGTGGTTGAGCAGGTCGCGGACCACGTAGTCGCGGCACGGCGTGGGCAGGTCGAACTGATTGTCGGCGATACCGCGCACCACATCGACGGTTCGCGGCGCGGCAGCCGCCAGCAGATCGCTAGTCTGAGTGGTCATAGGACCAGCGTATGAGGGTGGTCTTGAATAAATGCGACATCGACCGCGTGGCGACAGCCGGGGAATACTCGACCCGGGTCGCATGCTGCGCGAGGTGCGCTTCCGTCGGCATCTGCCGGTGGAGTCGCTCCGCCCGTGGGTCGAGCACTACTGGCTGATCGACTGGGCGTTGAGCAAACCGTTCGAGCAGCGGATCGTGCCGCACCCGGCGGTGAACGTGGTGTTCCGGCGGGACGGCGACAGGCCCGAGTTCGGCGAGGTGGCCGGGGTGGGCCGTGACCTGTTCCGGATCACGCTCACCGGCACCGGTCGGGTGTGCGGGGTGCAGTTCCGTCCCGGCGGCTTCCACGCGTTCTGGCGTCGACCGGTCGCCGAGCTGACCGGTCGCCGGGTGCCGTTGCCCGCCGGTCGGCTGGCACGCCCCGATATCGCGGTGTGCGGGGCCACCGACGACGAGCGCTGCCACGCATTGGACGCACTGCTCACGGGTTGGGAGCCGGAGCCGGACCCGATGACCGCGGAGGCCGTCCGGCTGGCCGAGGCGATCCGCACCGACCGCACGGCGCTGCGGGTCGACGATTTCGCCGCGCGGCACGACCTTCCGGTCCGCCGGTTGCAGCGGCTCTTCATGGAGTACGTGGGGGTCGGGCCGAAGTGGGTGATCCGCCGCTACCGGCTTCAGGAGGCCGTCGAGCAGGCCGCTGGTGGCCCGCTGAAGTGGGCGGACCTCGCGGCCGACCTCGGTTACAGTGATCAGGCCCACCTGGTCCGTGACTTCACCGCCGTGGCCGGGGTGTCACCCGCCGCGTACGCCCGCTCGGTGCGGTAAGGCCGGCAACGCGCCAGAATCGGCGACGCATGGAGCCGACAAGCGCCAGACCCGGCGACGCACGGGAGCCGACAACGCACCAGGACCCCCGGCAACTGGCTCAGCGTCGGCGCAGGACGACCACGGCGACGTCGTCCTGGATCTCCGGTGGGGCCAGTTCCACCAGCAGTCGGGCGCAGAAGCGTTCCAGGTCGTCGTCGACCGTGGCGCAGACCGCGGCGAGCGCCGCCAGCCCTTCGTCGATGGTGGCGTCCCGTCGCTCGATCAGGCCGTCGGTGTAGAACACCAGCGTCGCCCCGGCCGGCAGCACGAACTCCAGGTCGGCCGGGCGAGGCGCGCGAACGCCGAGCAACGGCGCGGAGTGCTGCACGAACTCGACCTTGCCGTCCTTGCTGAGCACCGGCGGAAGGTGTCCGGCGCTGGCCAGCCGGACATGTCCGGTCGGCGGGTGCAGCAGCAGTACGCAGAGCGTGGCGATCTCGTTCGGCAGCAGTGTCCGCATCAGCTCGTTGACCCGGTGCAGGATCTCGCCGGGCTGGTGCCCCTCCACGGCGTACGCCCGCACCGCGTGCCGCAGCTCGGCCATCACGGTCGCCGCGTGCAGCGAGTGACCGGCCACGTCACCGATCGCCAACAGCAGGTGACCGTCGAGCATCACCAGCTCGTAGAAGTCGCCGCCCACCTCGGTCTGTGCACTGGCCGGCTCGTAGCGCACCGCGAGGTCCAGTCCGGCAACCGTGGGCAGGCCGCGCGGGAGCAGGCTGCGTTGGAGGGTGACGGCGATCCGGTGCTCCTCGTCGAACGAGCGTTGCGCCTCCACGGCGGCGGCGACCGCCTGGGCGAGCTGCACCAGCACCGGGGTTCGGGCGGTCTGGGTGGCGGTCGGGACGACCACGTACAGCGGGGCACGGTCCTCGCGCAGCTTGGCGGCGGCGACCGTCACCGAGTCGTCCGCCGGCCAGTCGACCAACGCCCAACTCGCCGGGGTCTCCACCCGGACCGTGGCACCGGTCGGCACCCCGGTGTCGTCGACGACCCACGGCACCACGGCGGCGGTCGCGCCCGGACCGGCGCAGATCCCCGCGAGACAGTCACCGTCGAACGTCTCGGCGATCACTGCCGCCGGGCTCTTGAAGATCTGTGCGGCACCCTCCGCGGCGGCCTCCAACAGGCGTACGAAGGTGGGCGCGGCGTGCACCGTCACGGTCGTGTCGGCCAGCCCGAGCAGCCGCTCGGCGAGCAGTTCGGCGCGCTTGCGGGCCTGGTAGTAGCGCAGCACCGCCCGGGTGGTGGCGATCAGCTCTTCCGGCTCGATCGGCTCGGTGAGATACGCGTCCGCGCCCCGGGTCAGCCCTTGGGCCCGGTCGGCCACGTCCACGGCGTGCGCCGACACGTGGATCACCGGCATCGCCGGGTGCCGCGCCTTGATCTGTTCGCAGACCTCGTAGCCGCTGAGGTCGGGCAGCCGGACGTCGAGGACCACCAGGTCGATCCGGTCCACCTCGACCCGGGCCAACGCCTCGGCGCCGTTCTCGGCCTCAAGCACGGTGAACCCGGCCCGGGTCAGCCAACTGACCAGCAGGTATCGCTTGGTACGACTGTCGTCGACCACCAGGATGGTTGCCGGCATGCCGTCCACGCCGTCACATCCCGCCGGTGGGCAGGGAGACGGTGAAGGTGCTGCCCCGGCCCGGTGCGCTGGTCAGCTCCAGTGTCCCGCCGAGCAGCGTCACCAACCGCCGGGCGTACGGCAGGCCGAGGCCGGTGCCGCCGACCCGGGTGGCACCCGGCACCTGGTAGAACTCCTCGAATATGCGGTCGTGCAGGTCGGACGCGATGCCCGGCCCGGTGTCGCTGACCTCGAAGTTCCAGCGGTCGCCGAGTTGGCGAGCCCGCAGTCGCACCTCGCCGCGCTCGGTGAATTTCAACCCGTTGTGCAGCAGGTTGCGCAGCACCTGCCCGAGCAGCACCTCGTCGGTGCGCAGCAGGGCCGGCGCGGCCGGCTCCTCCACCACCAGCTCCACTCCCGGGCGGGTGGCCAGCGCGCGCAACGTGCCGCGCAGTTGACCGAAGACCGGGCGCAGGTCGACGTCGGCCAGGTCGGGTTCGAGCCGGCCGGACTCCGCCTTGGCCAGATCGAGGAGTTCGTTGACCAGGTTGAGCAGGTCCGCCGCGGAGGAGCGGATCAGGTCGACCTGGCGGCCCTGTTCGGCGGTGAGCGGGTCGGAGGCGGAGTCGGTGAGCAGCCGCCCCAACCCGATGATCGCGGTGACCGGGGCGCGCAGTTCGTGGCTGACGTTGGCCAGGAACCGGCTCTTCGACTCGCTCGCCGCGCGCAACTGCGCGGACTTCTCGTCCAGCTCGGCGTAGAGGGCGACGACACCCCGGTTGGTCTCCTCCAACTCCTCGGTGAGCTGGTTGTAGAGCGCCAGCACACCGCGGTTGGTCTCGGCCAGTTCCTCGTTCAGCACGGCCAGCTCGTCGCGCTGACTGCGCACCTCGTCGAGTGCGGCGATGAGCTGCCCGTTCTGCACGGTCAACTCGTCCAGTGCGCTGGACGGCCCGGTGCGGCCGAGTTCGGTACGGAACTCGGCGAGCCGCGCCGGGGTCGGCATGGGCGCGCTGGCCGGGAGTCGTCGGGACATCCTCACGACCGTAACCCCCTCGACGGTCGACACGCTCAGTGTGTCGACCAGTCGGGACACCGCGCCGGACTGCGGCTCGTAGCGGCCGCCGGGCAGCGGGCTCACCGGGGCCAGGTCGGCGCGCAGGTGGAACCGGCCGTCGGCGCCCGCGTCGATGTGGAAGGAGACGTCCGCACCGCCGGTCGTTCGTAGCAGGTCCCGGGCCACCTCGCTGAGCGCGGTGGCAATCCGTACCTGGTCCTGGTGTTCGAGGCCGACCACCGCCGCCACCTCGCGGCCCCGCTGGCGGATCACGAAGATGTCCTGCTCGACCCGCAGCGCCATCTGCAACAACGGCAGCGCGGCCGGCTCGCCGGTCATGCCCACGACCTCGCGACCAGTACGCAGGCGTCGTCGCGTCGCACACCGGCGTCGCGCAGCAGTGTCGCCGCCATCACGAGCGGGGACCGCTCCGCCAGGCCCGGGTAGTCGGTCAACCGCCAGCGGTCGACAACTCCGTCGCTGTGCATCACCAGTCGGGCGCCCGGAGCGAACGGGTAGTCGTACTCCCGGATTGTCGGCCGCTGGTGCCCGGCGATGCCGGGCAGCGACACCAGCCCTCGGCGTTTTCCATCACCCTCGACGACGACGCCGGAGATGTTGCCAAGGCCGGCATAGCGCAGCACTCCGGCCGCCGGAACCAACTCGGCGACGGCGAGCGCCGCGCCCCGGGTGTGCGACATGCTCCGGTGCAGGTGACCGACCACCGCCGCCGGTGGGCCGGCCGGGGCGTCGCGGAACGCGGCGAGCGCCGCGTCGGTGGCGGCGGCGGCCAGCGGGCCGTGCCCCAGCCCGT
Source organism: Micromonospora luteifusca (assembly GCF_016907275.1). Lineage (NCBI taxonomy): Bacteria > Bacillati > Actinomycetota > Actinomycetes > Micromonosporales > Micromonosporaceae > Micromonospora > Micromonospora luteifusca. Next base: position 3,494,070 of record NZ_JAFBBP010000001.1, on the reverse strand, counting down.
CGCTGACCAGCACCTGGTGCCGCCCGTCGGCGACCCGGACGGCGTACCCGTCACCGCTGACCGTCTCGCCGGTCAGCGGTCGGGCGAGGGCGCCGGTCCACGACGGCCGTGCCGGCTCCGCCGGCCAGACGTGCACGGCGAGGACGGTGCCCCGGCCGGGCAGGGAGTATCCGTCGAACCAGCTGGCCTGGCGGACGATGGCACCCAGGCCGATGCCGAGCGTGCCGGTGGTGGAGTGACCGTCCTGCGACGAGACGGTCAGGTCGGCCATGCCGGGCCCGGAGTCGATGGCGATCAACTCCACGCCGGCCTGTCCGGCGCGGCGCACCGGCCGGAGCAGCAGGACACCCTCGTCGGCGTGCTTGACCAGGTTGCTGGTCAGCTCGGCTGCGACGATGGCCAGGTCGGCGATGCGTGTCGCACCCATCTCCACCTGAGCACCGAGGCGTTCGGCGGCGCGCCGGACGGCGCTCGCCGCGCTGCTGGCCTCCACCCGGAACCAGATGCCACTGTCGGTAACCGCATCGATGCTCACCGGGACCACTTGGTGACCGTGATCCGGGTGCCAGCCTCCGGAGACGTCTCGATCTCGAATTCGTCGACCAGTCGGCGGGACCCGCTGAGCCCGAGGCCGAGGCCACCGCCTGTGGTGTAGCCGTCGGTCAGCGCCAGATCGAGGTCGGCGATGCCCGGCCCGGAGTCGGCGAAGACGATCCGGACGCCCTTACGTCGGCCGTTCTCCACGGTCGTCACCTCGACCGCCCCGCCGCCGCCGTACACGAGGGTGTTGCGAGCCAACTCGCTCGCCGCGGTGACCACCTTGGTCTGGTCGACGAGGGAGAGCTTGACGGCCACGGCCACGCTGCGGACCAACTGCCGGACGCGCACCACGTCCTCGTCGCTGCGGACCGACTGCGCCTGCGGGTGGCCCAGGTCGATGCCCGAGGTCACGGCGTGGCCGTCTCGGCGTCCGGATCGTCGTCGAGCTGGTGATCGAGCTCGTCGGCGTGGGCGGCCGCGATCAGCTCCATGCCGCGCTCGACGTTCAGCGCGGTACGGATGCCGTTCAGCGACAGCCCCAGTTCGACAAGGGTGATGGCGACGGCCGGGCGCATCCCGACCACCACCGTCTCCGCGTCGAGCACCTTGGAGATCGACGCGATGGTGGAGAGCATTCGCCCGACGAAGGAGTCGACGATGTCCAGCGCGGTGATGTCGATGATGACGCCGTGGCAGCCGGTGTCGACGATCCGCTCGGCGAGGTCCTCCTGGAGCTGGACCGCCGTCTGGTCGGACATGTCCACCTGGATGGAGACGAGCAGGATGTCGCCGATCTTGAGGATCGGCACCCGTTCCATCAGACGCCCCGGCGCGGCTGGCGGCGGGCGGTCTCCACCCCGGTGAGCCGCAGCACGTGGCGCAGCGCGTCGGCGAGGCTCGCCTTGGTGGCGATGTCGCCGAACTCGATGCCGAGCGCGACGATGGTCTGCGCGATCTGCGGGCGGATGCCGGAGATGATGCAGTCGGCGCCCATCAGCCGGGCGGCCACCACGGTCTTCAGGATGTGCTGGGCGACCTGGGTGTCCACCGCCGGAACGCCGGTGATGTCGATGATCGCGTACGGGGAGCTGGTGTCGACCAGGGTCTGCAGCAGCCGCTCCATCACGACCTGAGCGCGGGCCGAGTCCAGGGTGCCGACCAGTGGGACGGCGACCACACCCTCCCAGAGCTTGACGACCGGCGTGGAGAGCTCGAGCAGCTGCTCGGCCTGGTCGGCGATCAGGCTCTCCCGGGTGCGTACGAAGCTTTCGAAGGTGAACAGACCCATCTCGTCGACGAGCTTGGAGAAGGCGACGTAGTCGTTCAGCGCGTTGGTGCCACCGGTCTCCCGCACCAGCTCGGCCAGCACGTCCTTGAGCGCGAAGATGCTGACCGTGGTCTCGGTGGCGGAGAAGCCCTGGCGGGCCCGGCCACGGGACAGCTCGGAAAGCGCGGCGCGCAACTCGGCGGCGTTGTCGGCGGACAGGTCGATGTCGCCCTGTTCGGCGGTGGAGACGATGGCGCTGTGCAGGTCCTGAACCTGCCGGCGCAGCTCGGCCTGGCTCAGCCGGCCCCGCAACGAACTGGTGACGATCTCTGTCCACCGGGACGTGACCCGGTCGGCCTGCCCGCTGAGCAGCTCGGCGAGCCGACGACTTTCTTCGGTGCTCAACGCCATTTGGAACCCCCTTGACCTGGACCGGGCGGACTCTATCACCGGGGGCTGGCCGACTACTTGCCCCATAGCAACGGAATGATGATGGCCACCGGATCCCGCCTCCCGTTCTGCGTACGACCCCGGTCGTGGGATACCGTTCCCCCGATAACAGGAGGTCTGGCAAATGTCCTTGACGGTGCACACGGAACAGCGCGGCGACGTGGTCGTCGTGTCGGTCGCGGGCGAGCTGGACATGGCCACCGCACCGCAGTTGCAGGACCAGATCACCGACCTGCTCGACAAGGGCCGCAACCGGCTGGTGTTCGACCTGGCGGACGTCTCGTTCTGCGACTCGACCGGCCTGTCGGTCTTCGTCCGCGCCAAGAACAGCTGCGACGAGGCCGGTGGCGTGGTCCGGCTGGCCGCCCCGCAGCGGGGTGTGCTGCGCATCCTCGAGGTGAGCGGGCTGGTCGAGGTTCTGCACACCTACCCGACGGTGGATGAGGCAGTGGCCGGCGAACCGACCCCGGCCTCCTCCTGACCGCTGTCGTTTCTCACTCGTCCTCGACGTAGCGGGGGCGGGCGATCGCCATGCCCGCCGCCGTCTGCACGGCGAGCGCACCCAGCAGGAACCCGATCGGCGCGGTCCAGCCGCCGGTGACCTCGTAGAGGATGCCGACCATCAGCGGGCCGAGGGCTGCGATCACGTACCCGGTGCTCTGCGCGAACGCGGAGAGCGCGACCGTCCCCTCGGCCGTGCGGGCGCGCAGGCCGATGGCGGTCAGGATCATCGGGAACGCGCCCTGGCCGATCGCCAGCAGGATCACCCAGAGCAGCGCGGCGCCGTGCGGGGCGAGCGCCAGCCCCAGGTAGGCCAGCGTCGACGCGGTGGTCATCCCGAGCACCAGCGGGCGCAGGGTGGCCATCCGGCCGGCGACGGTGGGCATCACCAGCGCGATGGGCACGCCGAGCGCGGTCACCCCGGCGAGCAGCAGCCCGGCCGACTCCGGCTGGTAGCCGGCGTCACGGAACAACTGGGCCAGCCAGCCCATGATCGCGTACCCGCTCAGCGACTGCGCCCCGAAGTAGACGGCCATGGCCCAGCCGAGCCGGGTCCGCGCCGGCCGGACCCGCACCGGCGCGGTGGCGGCCGCCGTCGAGGTCGCGCGCCGTGCGGCGGCGCGGGTCCGCAGCGCCAGCGGCACCCACGGGAGTACGGCCACCGCGGCCATCGCCGCCCAGATGCCGAGACCGGCCCGCCAGGAGCCGAAGGCGTGCGCGATCGGCACCGCGGAGGCCGCGGCCACCGTCGTGCCCAGGGTCAGCGCCATCGTGTACGCCCCGGTGACCAGGCCGGTGCGGTGCGGGAAGTGCTGCTTGACCAGCATCGGCAGCAGGATGTTGGCGACCGCGATGCCGGCCAGCGCCAGCGCGCTGGTGAGCACGAAGATCCAGGCCGAGTCGGTGGTGGCCCGGAGCACCTGGCCGACGGCGAGGGCGAGCATGGCGACCACCAGCACCCGGGCCGGCGCCACCCGGCGGACCAGCCACGGGGTGAGCGCGCCGAGGCCGGCGAACGCGATCGTCGGCAGGGTGGTGACCAGGCCGGCGGTCGCGCCGGAGAGGCCGAGCCCGTCGCGTACCTCGTCGAGCAGGGCACCGAGGCTCGTCACCACGGCGCGCAGGTTCAGCGCGACCAGCAGCATCCCGACCAGCACGAGCGCGCCACCGGTTGCCGGGTGCGTCCGTCGGCCCGCACCGGGGTCGCGCGTTGAGCGTGGCTCGACGCCGACGGGAGCGGGCAGCGCCGGAGCGGCGGCAGGTGGCGGGGTCATAGCATCCAACCTACAATCATGGGATGAATTTGGGCTCGGTGATGTAACCAGTGCCACCGTCGGTTGATGTCCCCTCCGCACCGCCGGTGCCGCCCCGGGGCCACCGGGTCCGGCAGACCATCGAGCAGCTCCGGGCCCGGATCCTCGGCGGCGAATGGCCGGTCGGCGGGCGCATCCCCACCGAGCCGCAACTGGTCGCCGCACTGGGCGTGGGGCGCAACACGGTCCGCGAGGCGGTCCGCGCCCTGGTGCACGCCGGGGTGCTGGAGTGCCGGCAGGGCTCCGGCACGTACGTGGTGTCCACCGACGAACTGGCCCCGGTGGTGGCCCGCCGACTCGGCGACGACCGGATGACCGAGGTCATCGAGGTGCGTCGCGCCTTCGAGGTGGAGGCCGCCCGACTCGCCGCGCTACGGCGTACACCTGAGGACCTGGCGGCGCTCGACGGCGCGCTCGCCGCCCGCGAGGCCGCCTGGCACGGCGGCCGGGTCGACGCGTTCGTCGAGGCCGACGCCGCACTGCACATCGCGGTGGTCGCCGCCGCCCACAACGCCATGCTCGCCGAGCTGTACGCCTCGTTCGGCGCCGCCCTGCGCAGCACGGTCGCCCAGGCGATGGGGGGCGCGCTCACACCTGAGCGCTACGTCGACCACACCCGGCTGGTCGAGGCGATCCGGGCCGGTGAGCCGGGCCGGGCAGCGATCGAAGCCGGCGCTTTTCTGGAGCCCGCTCCCTGGGCATAGGTTGTCCCCGACAGAAAAGCGGACACCTCGGGAGTACGGATGCTCAAAGGCTTCAAAGACTTCATCATGCGCGGCAACGTCGTCGATCTGGCGGTCGGTGTCGTCATCGGCGCCGCGTTCACCGGCGTGGTCACCCAGCTCACCAAGTCGTTCCTCGAACCGCTCGTTCGGGTGATGATCGTGCTGGTCACCGGCAACAAGAACGGCCTCACCGGCTCGGTTCCCACGTTCCGGAAGATCCCGTTCGACTGGGTGGCGTTCGTCAACGCGACCATCACCTTCCTGTTGACCGCGCTGGCGCTGTACTTCCTGGTCGTCTACCCGATGAACCGGCTGGCCGAGCGGCGCAAGCGGGGCGAGGAGCCGCCGCCCTCGGCGCCGAGCGAGGAGGTCAAGCTGCTCACCGAGATCCGGGACGCGCTGGTCTCCGCCGGCCACACCATCCCGGGCCAGCAGCGCGGGGCGCTGGACGACGTGCTGGGCCGTCGCACCGAGCCGCCGACGCAGCGCTGACCGAACGGAAGCACATCGGCCCCTGTGGGATTCCCGCAGGGGCCGCACGTTCTCGTACGTGTGTTCGATAGAGTCCCGCCATGGAGCAGCGAAAGCACTGGTGGAACGGGAAGTGGGGGCGGCTGGCCCGGCGGGACGTCTTCCTGCGCGTGGACGCCGACCGGTGGCACGTCGAGCAGCGGGCCGGCGGCGCCGAGGGCATCTCCCGGTTCTACGAGTACGGCAGTGCGGACGAGGCCGAGGACACCGTCCGGGCGCTGCTCGACGGCCCGGACACCTGGCGGGAACTGTCCCCGCGCCCGCCGGGCAGCTGGACCCTTCCGAACAGCTGAACGGTCGCCGCCGTCCACCGTCACTCCGGGGCCTGGAGGCGGTAGTGCTCTCGTCGGTTATGACTCAGTGGCATAAATATGCCTCAGAGTCATAACGCTCTCAGGCCCCATCGCCTCGGGCCCCTGCTGCCGGCTGCCGGACTGGCGGCGTTTAGCGGCGTACCGCCCCGGGAACCGCAATGGGATGGATCAGCAGGACGAGCAGCAGGCGCCCATCTCGCGGATCACCACCGGAATGCCGGTGATCGACTCAGCCGGCACCGAGGTCGGCACGGTGGACCTCGTTCAGCGGGCCGACCCGAACGCGGTGACCGTCCAGGCACCGACCGCCGACCCGGGCAGCAGCCTGGACGAGCTGATCGAGGCCACGGCGGTCGAGGAGCCGGACGTGCCGGCCGATCTGGCGGCGCGGTTGCTGCACAGCGGTTACCTGAAGGTCTCAACCGATCTGACCCGCACCGGCGCGGTCTACGTACCGGCCGACCGGATCGGCGCGGTCGCCGACGGCCGGGTCCTCCTCGCCGTGGGCGTAGCTGACCTACCGCCGGAGGAATAGCCCACCGCAATCCAGAGTGCCACCCCGCGACGCGACACGCCGGGCCGGGCCGGGCCGCGCCGCGCCGGGCCGCGCCGGGCCGGTGATCGGCTCCATGTCGGCGACGTGGCGGTATCCGCCGGCCCGGATACCGCCACGTCGGCGATCTGGAGTGGATCAGCTGGCGGACGCCGTGGTCCTGGCCCGGATCGCCTGGAGCGGACAGCCCTGGTGCGGGTGGCGGAGGTGGGGACCAGGTCAGTGGTGTTGGGGTGTCCGGTCGGTGGGGATGACGCGATCTTCGTGCTCCGGCATTGAGCTTTCGGGCGCGGCGGCCCGGGCGACGGGTGGGCGACGGTGGAAGAGCAGCAGCATCAGGCAGCCGGCGACCAGACCCCAGAACGCGCCGCCCACGCCGATCAGCGTCACCCCGGAGGCGGTCACCACGAAGGTGACCACGGCGGCCTCGCGGGTCGCCGGGTCGGTCACCGCCGAGGCGAGCGCGGTGGCTAGGGCGCCCAGTAGCGCCAGCCCGGCGACCGCCTCGATGAGGATCGGCGGGGCGACGGCGACGAGCGCGGTGGCCACGCCGGCACCCAGACCGAGCAGGGCCAGCCCGACGCCGGCGGTGACCGAGGCGACCCAGCGGCGCTCCGGGTCCGGGTGGGCGTCGGGGCCGGCGGCCAACGCGGCGGTGATCGCCGCGAGGTTCACCGCGTGCCCGCCGGCCGGGGCGGCGAACAGGCTGGCCAGGCCGGTCGCCCGAAGTGCCGCGCCGAACGGCGGCCGGTAGCCGTAGCCGACCAGCACCGCCATGCCGGGCACGTTCTGCGCGGCCATGGTGACCAGGAACAACGGCAGGGCGAGGCCGACCAGCGCGGACGCGTTCCAGGCCGGCGCGGTCAGGGTGACCGAGGGGGCCAGCGCGGCACCGGTCAGGCCGGTCGGCGGCGCGGTCAGCGCGATCGCGATCACCGCCACCAGCAACGCGCCGGGCACCGCCCAGCGGCGGGCGAACCGGTGCAGCAGCAACCAGCCGATCACCACCGGGCCAGCCACCGTGGGCAGCTCGACAAGCGCGCGGACCGGGGCGGTGCACAGTGGCAGCAGCACCCCGGCGAGCATCGCGCCGGCCACCGGCTTGGGGATGGCAGCCACCGCACGGCCGAGTGGCGGGAACAGCCCGGCCGCCACGATCAGCACCCCGGAGACGAGGAAGGCACCCACTGCGACCGGCCACCCGCCCGGCGGTGGCCCGGTCGCCACCAGCAGAGCCGCGCCCGGCGTGGACCAGGCCACGCTCATCGGTATCCGGTGCCGCCAGCCCAACCAGGCGGCGGCGAGCCCGCACGACACGCAGAGGGCGAGCAGGCCGGAGGCGGCCTGCGCGTCCGATGCGCCGGCCGCCCGGAGCCCGGCCAGCACGACGGTGAACGAACTGGCGAAGCCGACCAGGGCGGTCACCGCGCCGGCCAGCACCGGCTGGACGCGTCCGACCATCCCACCCTCCCCGAGTGTTCCGTTTACGGAACGACAGTGTGTAGCACGATAGCCGGGTGCCGCACCCACCACCAGCCCGCCGCCCGGGCCTCGACGTGGATCCCACCGTCGTCGGCCGCCGGGTCCGTGCCCTGCGCGAGGAGCGTGCGATCTCGCTGTCCACACTGGCCCGGCTCGCCGGCATCGGAAAGGCCACCCTCTCCGGCCTGGAGCACGGCACCCGCAACCCGACCCTGGAGACGCTCTGGGCGGTCACCGCACAGCTCGGCGTACCGCTGACCGCCGTGCTGGCCGAGCCAGCCGCCGAGCCCACCGTGCACGGCACCGCGGTCACCGCCACCCTGCTGGAGGTGTTCACCGACACCGACGCGACCTACGAGCTGTACCGGATGCGGGTCACGCCCGGCCCGGGGCAACTCTCCCCCGCCCACCAGCCCGGGGTCACCGAGCACGTCACCGTCTTCGCCGGGGTGCTGCGCGCCGGCCCGGCCGACGCACCGCTGACCGCCCCGGCCGGCGGTCACCTCCGTTGGGTCTCGGACGTGCCGCACTCGTACGCGGCGGTGGGTGACGAGGAGGTCGCCGCCAGCCTGCTACTGCGTTATCCCCGCCACTGAGTACCGGCCGATCGGCCTCGGTTCGCCAGCTCCTACGACGAAGATCGCAATCATTTCTCGACCCTACGCAGTAGGCGTAGAGACGAATGCGGGTTGTTCTTGGCAAGCTTGACCCCATGACGCTGATCCTCCGCTCGGCCATCCTCAACGACATCGGCTTGGTTCGCACCAACAACGAGGACTCCGCCCTCGCCGGTGACCGCCTGATCGCCGTCGCCGACGGCATGGGCGGGCTGCCCGCGGGCGAGGTGGCGAGCGAGATCGTGATCCGGATTCTGGACGAGCTGGCTCCGCCCACCGAGCCCGACAGCGCCGCCGACGCCCTGCGTGCCGTGGTCAGCACCGCCAACCAGCGGATCCACGCCGCCATCACCGTCGACCCGAGCCGCGACGGGATGGGCACCACGCTCACCGCGGCGCTGCTGGCCGGCGAGACGCTGGTGCTGGCCCAGGTCGGCGACTCCCGCTGCTACCTGCTGCGCGACGGGGAGTTGACCCAGCTCACCCGGGACGACACCTTCGTTCAGGCGCTGGTCGACCAGGGCACCCTTTCCCCCGAGCAGGCCCGCCACCACCCGCAGCGGTCTCTCGTGACCCGAGCCGTGCAGGGGGCCGACACCCCACCGGCGGTCGGTGTGCTCACCGTGGGCCCTGGTGACCGACTGCTGCTCTGCAGCGACGGGCTCTCCGACTACGTCGAGGACGACGCCATCGCGGCGGCGCTGGGCATGTACGCCGACCGCCAGCAGTGTGGAGAGCAGTTGGTGAAGCTCGCCCACCACGCCGGTGCACCGGACAACGTGACAGTCGTGGTCTCCGACGTCGTCACCCGCTGACCCGTACGGCCTGCTCGACGGTCCACCGGACCGGCCGGGTGGGTTCCGCCGGGCTCACTATGTAGTTGTGCCATCTAGGTTGCACCGCTAGTGTCCGGCGGGTGGATTCCGACCGCCGTGGGCAGTGGCTGCGAGGGGTGCTCGACATCTGCGTCCTGGCGATGCTGGCCGAGCGCGAGTCCTACGGCTACCAGCTCGCCCAGGCGCTCGACGGGTGGGGCGTCGGGCCGATCCAGGGCGGCACGCTCTATCCCGTGCTGCTGCGCCTGCAGAAGACCGGCCTGGTCACCGCGCAGTGGCGGGAGGGCAGCGGCGGGCCGGCCCGCAAGTACTACCGGCTGACCAATGACGGGTACGCGGCCCTCCGCGAGGGCGGCAGTGCCTGGCTCACCTTCGTCGGCCCGGTGAACGACATCGTCACGAAGGGGGTCGCCCGGTGAACGCCGACGATTGGCTGCGAATCGTCTTCGGTCCACCCCAGCAGTACGCGGGCGCAGTCGTCGAGAGCATCGGCACCGCGCCGGGACCACGCCCCGGGCCGGTCCGGCTGCACGCGGCGGGCGTCACCAAGGTACGGCCGGCGGCCGGTGCTGCGGGACGCGACGTTGACCGTCCGCGCCGGACAGATCGCCGCCGTGGCCGGACGTGCTGCTGCTCGACGAGCCGTACCAGGGTTTTGACCAATTCGGTTGCTGCGATCCGCACGGCAGGTTGAGATGGGCGGATGACCATCCGCCGGGTGACCGCCGACGACCGTCTCACCACCAGCTTCCCGCTGGCCGCGTACGCCTTCGAGTCGTCGCCGCTCGGTGCCGCCCGGACCGAGGAGTTCCGCGACTACCTGCCCTACAACCAGGGCAACCGGACGCTGATCGTCGAGGAGGACGGCACCACGCTGGCCGCCGCCTCGGCGATTCCGATGCGGCAGAATCTGCGCGGGGTGGTGCTGCCGATGGCCGGGGTCGCCGGGGTGGCCACCCATCCGTTGGCCCGCCGGCAGGGGCACGTCCGGACGCTGCTGCACCAACTCCTCGACGAGATGCGCGACGAGGGGCATGCGCTCAGCGCGCTCTACCCGTTCCGGCCGAGCTTCTACGCCCGGTTCGGCTACGTCGGGCTGCCCAAGCCGCGCAAGGTCACCTTCGCCCCGGCCGACCTGGGGTCGCTGCTCCGCGTGGACCTGCCGGGCGAGGTGGGCTGGGAACGCATCGCTGCCGGCTATCCGACGTGGCGCGCGTTCACCGAGCGCAACCTCCAGGAGCGGCACGGCTTCTCCGTCTTCCCGGAGTACCGGGCGGTCGGGATGCGCGACCGCGACGAGTACTGGCTGCTCACCGCCCGCGTCGACGGCGAGGTCACCGGCGCGGTGACGTACCGGATCGACGAGCACGGCGGCACGCTGCACGGCAACGAACTGCTGGTCACCGACCCGCTCGCACGGGCGTTGCTGTTGCAGTTCTTCGCCCGGCACGTCGACCAGATCGCGCGGATCACCGTCCAGGTGCCACCCGACGAGATGCCGGAGCTGTGGTTGACCGACCTGGACGTGCACGTCGAGGCACGGACGGCGGTGCCGGGTTCGTCCGCCCCGATGGCCCGACTGTTGTCGCTGGACGCGTTGAGTGGGCTGCCCGCCGGCCCCGGCCGGGTACGGGTGGAGTTGACCGGGGACCGGTGGCTGGCCGGCGCGCACCTGTTGGACGGCACGACAGGCGCGTTGGAGTTGGTCGCCGACACCGCCGGTCGCGCGCCGACCGCCACGCTCACGGCGGCCGGGCTCTCCGCCCTGGCGTACGGGGTGCTGGACCCGGCCGAGCTGCCGTTGCGCGGGTTGGGCGAGGTGCCGCCGGACGCCGCCGCAGAGCTGCGCAGCATCTTCCCGCGCCGGATGCCGTACCTCTTCGCCGACTTCTGAGTCTTCTCACGGGCGGTTTGCCGCCCCGACCGCGGGTACCGTCCGGTGAATGCCGGAGTGGTTGCAGGCGGGTGGGTGGGGGCTGCTGGCCGGATCGGCTCTGCTGGTCGGGGCGGCAGCCGGCTGGTTCGCCCGGGTGCCGCAGCGCGTCATCGCGTCGATCATGGCTTTCGGGGCGGGGGTGCTGCTCTCCGCCGTGTCGTTCGAGATGATCGCCGAGGCGCACGACGAGGGCGGGATGCTGCCCACCGTGATCGGCGCGGGCGGCGGTGCGGTTGTCTACACCCTGGCGAACCTGGCACTGGCCCGGCACGGCGCGCGGAACCGGAAACGCTCGGGCGCCCAGCCCTCCGAGGGTGAGCAACCCGGCTCGGGGTCGGCGATCGCGGTCGGCGCGCTCCTGGACGGCGTACCGGAATCGGTGGTGATCGGCGCGAGCCTGCTCAGCGGCGGCACGGTCAGCCTGGTCACGGTGGCTGCGGTCTTCCTGAGCAACGTTCCGGAGGGCCTGTCCAGCGCGGCCGGCATGCGCCAGGCCGGCCGGTCCCGGCGGTTCGTCTTTCTGCTCTGGCTCGGGATCGCGCTGATCAGTGGGGTGGCGGCGCTGCTCGGCAACTCGTTGCTGGGCGGTGCCCCGCCGCAGGTGCTGGCCGGAATCACGGCGCTGGCCGCCGGCGCGATCCTCGCGATGATCACCGACACCATGGTTCCCGAGGCGTTCGAGAACGCGCACCTGCTGGTCGGTCTCATCACTGTCGCCGGCTTCCTGGCCGCCTTCGCCCTGTCCCACGCCTGAGTGCCCCGCCCAGCCTTAACCAGGGGTTAAGCCCGCACGGCGAATTCGTCGTGACGCCGTCAGGGCTCCTAGCATCACGGGGTGCGCATGACGTCGCTTGCTGCTCTGCTCGTCCTCGGTGTCGCCGCGGCGACCCTGCCCGCCTGCGCGTCCGACGATCCGGCTCCCGCCTTCCAGCCCGGCTCGTCCGCCACGCCGGAGGCTCTGCCGACGGGCAACCAGGGCGAAGCGCCGACGGGCCGCGACGGTCTCGGTGGCCCAGGTGCCAGCAAGAGCCCGAAGCCCGCCGACAAGGTGCTCGCGGCCGGCAACCCGAACGGCAAGGCCACCGTGCCGGCCGAGGCACGGGCGGTGGACACCTCGAAGCCGACCCGGACCATCGGCACCGGCACGCCGGCGAGCTGCACCTCCGCGGCAGTCGTGAAGGCCGTCGCGGCCGGCGGTGTCATCACGTTCAACTGTGGACCGGCCCCGGTGACGATCAAGATGGCGGCCACCGCGAAGGTCCGCAACGCCAACGGGCCGAAGGTCGTGCTGGACGGCGGCGGCAAGGTCACGCTGAGCGGTCAGGGACAACGCCGCATCCTCTACATGAACACCTGCGACGAGGCCCAGGGCTGGACCACCTCGCACTGCCAGAACCAGGACCACCCGCAGCTCACCGTGCAGAACCTGACCTTCGCCGACGGCAACTCCACAGGCGACGAGGCCGAGGGCGGCGGCGGTGGGGCGATCTTCGTCCGCGGTGGGCGGTTCAAGGTGGTCAACTCGCGCTTCGTCCGCAACCGCTGCGACCGCACCGGTCCCGACCTGGGCGGCGCGGCCATCCGGGTGCTGAGCCAGCACGACAACAAGCCGGTGTACGTCGTGAGCAGCACCTTCGGCGGCGCTTCCGGCCAGGGTGGCTCCTGCTCGAACGGAGGCGCGCTGAGCAGCATCGGCGTCTCCTGGGTGGTGCTCAACAGCGTGCTCAGCCACAACGAGGCGATCGGCAACGGCGCCAACCCGGCCAAGTCCGGCACGCCCGGCGGCGGCAGCGGTGGTGCCATCTACTGCGACGGCAACGAGTTCACCGTACGGATCGCCGGCACGATCATCGAGAACAACAAGGCCAACGAGGGCGGCGGCGCGGTCTTCTTCGTGAGCAACAACCGCACCGGCACGATGAAGATCGAAAACTCGACTCTGCGCCGCAATCCCAGCGGCAAGTTCGAGACCAGCGGCTTCCCCGGCATCTTCTTTCTCGGCGCCCGCAACCCCACGGTCACCAATTCCAAGCTGAGCTGACGCAGGCGTACTCAGTAGGGGTTTCCCTGGCCTGGGGGGCGGGACTGGAGGAGGGCCGCCGGGCGGCCGGGCAGGTCGCGTGCACCGGACAGCGGTGGGCTTCCCGCGTGGTCGCCGCCGGCCATACCGTCGAAGAGCTCCTTGAGCGCGGCGAGAGCGCTGATCTTGGGGTGCCAACCCAGCTCGGTCTCCGCCCGCTCGCTGGACAGCAGCGGGGCGTTCAGAGCCAGCTCCACCCAGCCCGCGTCGACCGGTTGCAACCGTGCCCGCCAGGTCAGCGCCGCCGCCACCCGCAGCACCGGCGCGGCGACCGGCACCGTCCAGCCGTGGAAGTGCCGAGCCACCAGCTCCGGGGTGAGCACCGGGTCCGCGGCGACGTTGAAAGCACCGCGCACCTCACGCAACACCGCCCGGGTGTACGCGTCAGCCACGTCGTCGGCGTGCACCGCCTGCATCCGCAACCGGCGGTTCGTCGGCACCAGCGGGATCCGACCGAAGCGCAGCAGCCGCACCGGCGCCAGCGGACCGAGAAAGTAGCGGGTGATCTCCACACCGGCGGCCCGCTGAAAGATCAACCCAGGGCGCATCCGCACCACCCGCAGCGTCGGATGATCCCGCTCGACCTCGTCCAGCAGCGCCTCCACCTCCGCTTTGTGCTCGCTGTACGACGAACCGGACACACCGGTCGCCGGCCACCGCTCGCTGACCGGGTGGTCCTTCGGACCGGGCGCGTAGGCGCCGACCGACGAGGCGTACACCAGCGCCGGCACACCGGCCCGGATCACCGCGTCGAACACCGCCCGACTGCCCTCGACGTTGGTCCGACGCAACACCCGCTGATCGTGGCTGGGCTGGATCTGCCAGGCCAGGTGCACCACCGCGTCCGCACCCGCGAACATCTCGGTGAGCTGCCCCGCCGCGCCCGGCGCGCCAATGTCGCAGGAGTGCCACTCCACCTGGTCGTACGGCTCACCGGCATTCGGCCCGGGCAACCGCCGGGCCACTCCGGCCAGTTCCACGCCCCGCTCCCGGCGCAGTCGCCGCAGCAACGCCGTACCGACATTGCCGCTCGCCCCCACCACCACGATCCGCATGCTCGACCCCGTACCCGCCCAGCAGCAGCTCAACCACCCACCTAGCCTGCGCCGCGCCCACGGCCCGGCCCTGCTCGCGGCACGCGGACCCCTCGCCCCACCCGGGCCTCGCGGCACGCAGGCCTCGCGGCACGGGCCTGGCCGCACGCGGACCTCGCGGCACGCGGACCTCGCGGCCCTCGCGGCTTGATCCACTCCATATCGCCGACATGGGGCTATCCAGCGCTCCGGATACCGCCGGCTCGCCGATCTGGTGATGATCACGGGCGTAGCGGCCGCGGAGGTTTGCGGGAGGGTCAGGCCTCGGCTGTCGCCTCCGGCCGGTGTCCGCAGGTCGGGCAGGGCTGTCGAGTACGCGCGTCGCCGGACGGTCCGGTGTCGTGCGGCCTGACCGGCGAGGGCAACTGTCAGCGTGGTCCCTGGGGGGCTGCGGCCTGCGGCGTGGGGGCGGCGGCGGGTAGGAAGGGTGTGAGCAGGACGGCAAGGACGATGACTGCCGCGTTGCACCACAGCGCCGTTCCTGCGGCGTCCGGGAAGTTCCGGGGCTCGAGCAGCGAGAAGAAGATGGCACCGACGATGGCGACACCGACGGCCGCGCCCAGTTGCAGCACGGCGTTGGTCACGCCGGAGCCAGCGCCGGCGTTGCGCGGCGGAACATCGGCGAGCACGACGGTTGTCACGATGGAGACGCACAGGCCCATGCCCAGGCCCATCACCAGGATCGGTGCGGCGAGCTGCCAGAAGGTGACGGTCATGCCCTCGCGGGTGAACATGAGAATGAGCAGGGTCATGCCGGTGGCCATGACGGTCAGCCCGATCTGGATGAGCCTGCGGCCATGGGTCGTGGCGAACCGCTGGGCCACACCGGTCGTGAGGAAGATGCCGACTGGGAAGCCGAGGCCGGTCAGGGCGGTACGCATCGGGCTCCATCGGTAGCCGGTCAGCAGCGTGTAGTTGAGCACCAGGAACAGCGACGCCAGCGCGGAGAAGACGATCAGAAGCAAGATCAGGCCGACCACGAAGGAGCGCTGCCGCAGCAGGTCCGGCGGGACCAGAGCGGAGGCGTCGCGGCTGTCCCGCCGCCGTTCCACCACGCCGAACGCCCAGAGCAGCGGTACCGCGGCGACCAGCAGCACGATCATGCCGATCGGCCAGCCCGCCTCCCGTCCCTGGATCACCGGGAACATCAGGGCGAACGAGGCGAGGCTGATCAGCACGATGCCGGCCACGTCGACGCGCAGCGGCGTCTCCGAGCGCGACTCCGGCAGCCAACGCAGCGCGCCGAGCAGCGCGAGGACGCCGACCGGCACGTTGACGTAGAAGATCGCCCGCCAACCCAGGTCGAAGAGGCTGTACTCGGTGAACAGTGCCCCGAGCAGCGGGCCGCTGACGTTGGCGAGGCTGAGCGTGACGCCGTACAGGGCGAAGGCCCTGGCCCGTTCGGCGTTCTGGAACAGGATGACCACCACGGACATCACCTGCGGGACCATCAGGCCGGCGGCGACGCCTTGGATCAGGCGTGCGCCGATGAGGACCGGGGCGGTCGCAGCGGCCCCACAGGCGATCGAGGCGACGGTGAACGCCGCGATGCCGATCAGGAAGACCCGGCGCCGGCCGTAGATGTCGCCGAGGCGGCCGCCCGGGATCAGGACCAGGGCGAACGTGACCGAGTAGCCGACCAGGACCCACTGCGCGTCGGCGTAGCCGGCGCCCAGGTCGGCTTGGATCCGCGGCAGGGCGATGCTGACGATCGTGCCGTCGACCAGGTCCATGAAGGCGGCGGTGAGTACGACGGCGAAGGCCAGCCACGGGCGGGTGTCACTCCGCTGGGGCGCGACGTCGGTCATCATGTCAGTCCTCCGACTTCTGCTACGGTCGGAGCAGCTGCACGAGATGGAGCTTCTCGCGCGGCGATCTGCTCGGTTTTAGATTCTCTCTAATTCCGAGACTTTATGGGGAGGGCTGCCGGGTGTCAACGTCGTTGTCACGGGTGTCGCTGGTCGCCGACCTGTACCACCTGGAGCGCGCGTCCGCCCAAGCCGCGGTCCTGTTCCATGGCGCCCTCGCCGCGCGGGCCAGCATCACCATGACCGACATCAGCTGCCTCGGCGTGCTCGACAAGGACGGGCCCATGCCCGCAGGCCGCCTCGCCCGGCAGATCGGCCTCACCCGCGGCGGCGCCATCACCGCAATGCTGGACCGGCTGGAGCAGGCCGGTTTCCTACGCCGGCAGCGCGATCCCGGCGATCGGCGGAAAGTGACAATCGAGCTGGTGCGCGGCGAGGCGTACGAGCGCCTGCAACAGACCCTCGACGAGTTCAGCCGCGACTACCTCGCCCTCATCGAGGAGTACTCCGACGAGCAGCTGCGTCTGCTCACCGAGTTCTCCCGCCGTTCCACTGCGATCCTCGACCGGCACACCGCCACGTTGCAGGGTGCCGAGCAGCTACCGGCATGACGACTGGCCCGCCACCGGCGTAGATCAGCATCGCTCGTCTGGACCGGGGCGGACATCAACCCGGGCGCGGGTGGTCGGGTAACCTGAGCGCGCGGGCCGCTAGCTCAATGGCAGAGCTGTGGACTTTTAATCCATAGGTTCAGGGTTCGAGTCCCTGGCGGCCCACTCTTCCGCAGGTCAGCGGCCCTTTGCGGGGCCGCTGTTGCCGTAATTCGGGCCGGTACAGCAGCGAAGTACAGCAGTAGCGCGTTACCGGTCCAGTGCGCTGCCGAGTCGCTTGAGCGCGTCGCGGGTCGCCGCCGAGGAGACGACCGTGTAGATCTCCATGGTGATGGCGAACTGAGCGTGCCGGAGGGTCTGCATCGCCACCCGAGGGTGGACGTCCAGGTCGGCCAGGAGCGAGGCGCAGGTACGCCGGGCGTCCCGCACGGTGATCCGCCGGACCCCGGCCGCGCCGCAGCGGCGGTCCCAGAAGCGGTTGAAGTTGCGTGGCTCGACCGGCCGGCCGTAGCGGGTGGTGAAAATGAGGTCCGACGGCTGCCAGGCGGGGCCGGCGGCGTCCCGAGCGGCAGTCTGCGCGACACGGCGACGGCTGAGGGCCACGGTGCAGATGTCCGGCAGCGGCAGGCTGGCGTCCGATGCGGCGGTCTTCGTCTCCCGGTGCAGCAGTTCGGCACCGACCCGCTGGAGCTGCCGGTCGATGGTCAGCTCCCCCGCGTCGAGGTCGATGTCGGCCCAGGTGAGCCCCAGCATCTCGCCCTTGCGCAGACCGAGCACCAGGACCAGGACGTACGCGGCGTAGAGCGGGTCGTCGTCGGCGCGGGCCGACTCCAGGAAGCGCCGCGCCTCGTCGCTCGTCCACGCCTTCCGCTTGCGCTTCCGTACCAGCGGCAGCTTCACCAGGGACGCGACGTTCCGGGAAATCAGCCCTTCGGTAATCGCATGGGACAGCAGCGTCCTGAGCACGGTCCGCAGATGGGTGACGCTGGTTGCCGAAGGCAGATCCCGGCAGCAGCGGCCGAGGGCACAGCAGCGGCGCTGGGCGGGCTTGCGCCGCTCGTCCTTGCCCTGGGCGCAGCACTGGCAGGTCCGCCCCACCTCGTTGATCCAGGTCTGCACGTCGCTGACCCGGAGCTTGTCGAGCCGCTTCCGGCCCAGCCCTGGCACGAGGTAGAGCCGGACTACCACCTCGTAGGTGACGTAGCTGCCCGGGGCGAGGTTCGGCTTGACGATCTCGCGCAGCCAGTAGCCGGAGTATTCCCCTACCGTCGGGGAGCGCGTCGCCACTGGGCCGGCCTTTGCCTGCCCGTGCAGCTTGATCCACTTGTCGTGGACCTCCTCGCGGGTCTTGCCATAGACCCACTTCCGGCCCCGCTTCCCGTCGGGCTTCTCGACCCAGACGTACGCGGCAAAGCCATTCCGGTACGGGAAGATCGACCCTTCGCCGTTGGCGCGAGCACGTCCGGGCATCAGGCGGCCTCCTGACGCTCGACCTGCTCGCGGATGTAGTCGTCGACCCATTCGGGGAGGATGCGGCGGTACTTGCCGTCCTTGATGGAGCGCAGCTCGCCGGTGGCGATCTTCATCTTGACCTTGGAGATCCCGAAGCCGAGCAGCACGGCGACTTCTGCCGGCGAGTACCAGCGGGGGCGGAGGTCCTGGTTCATGCGGCGGCTCCGAAAAGCCAGGCCTCGTGGGCAAGTTCTTCCCGGCCGACACGGCTGCTCTCCCGTCGCTGTCTCGCGGCGGTGTTGACGAGCAGGGCGTCGTGGTCGTGCCACTTCCCGCCGATGGATCATGTCCTTTCACGCTCGTGGACTTGGCAATTGGGGCCGGCACGGGTGGGGAGCCTGGGATATCGGCATCCGGCGGGTTGCCGCAGGCTGCCCCCACCCGTGGAGCAGTGCGAATCCGGGCCATCGTGGACGGCAGGCAAGACCGTGCTGGGCTGGTAAGCGGATTCAGGGGACCGGCATAGCGGCCGGTGCGATCGAGAGCCGGTGGGACGTGGCCCGCATCAGCGACAGGAAGGCCGCTCAGCATCTCCGACGTCGAGTCCAGCGATCCGGCAGGAAGGCCGCGCTGGCGTGCTCGACGAGCGCCAGAGTAGCACCGAGTACCGACACGTCAACCCGCCGTGATCCCTCGCCGAGGCGGGACGGCCGGTGTGGGAGGACTTTCTGTACGTCTGTCAAGGCGGCCCTTGACGGGCCGTACGCGCCGCCGCCTGGGCGCGCGCCGGCCCCTGCCGCTGTCGCTCTGCGGCCGTCACGCCTGACGCCCGGCGACTGGCGCGGACAGCGGGAAGCCCGGAGGGCTGCCGCGCGACGACAGGGCGTGGGTAACCAGCTGGTGGGCCGGCAGCCAGCCGGGGCGCGGCGGCCGTCGCACCGCCGCGTCGTTGGGCGAGTCACGGCCGGTCGTGGTGGGGATGCGGCGCGGAGTGTGCGGGTTCGCCCCTCCAAGGTCAAGGGCGCTTCGCGTCGCTGCGCGACGGCCCTACGGGCCGCCCTTTACCCCGGAGCCTCTGCGACCCCTCGGGCCGGCGTTGCCGGCAGGCCAGGGGCCTGCCCGGGGTACACGCGCCGCATCCCCACCACGGCCTAGTCGGTCAGCTGACAACCGGCCGCCGTAGCTCCTCAGTGGATTGTTCCCGTAGGGTGTTGCCACTGTTGCCACTGTTGCCACTGAAAGGCAGGGAAGGGAACCACTCGTGACGTTGGTGCAATTTAGAGAGTATCGCGATTATGCTCAGAATCGGCAAGAGGCGAACAACGCCATCATGGCATTGCTCGCCGGCTCCCAACTCGCGAATCACGTTCTACATCTAACTCACGGCTCGGAAATGCAGCTCTCTCAAATTTTTCCAGCCGTACCTCACATCAAAAGGTTCAACCTCCGCACGGACCGAGCCCAGCAATTCCTCGGCGAGGCCGAGGAGCACCTCTGCGCAATGGCGGTACCTTACATACTAGCCATTCATGAAGATCTGCTAATGACGACGTTGAAGATGCTTGCTCGCGACGGCCACATGACCATGCGTCGCGCCGACGACGCCAAGTCTCACAACATGCATTCAACGTTCGAGAGCGTTACAGGCCACACCCTTCCAGCAGCGTCAGTAAAACAGTTCCACCTGCTTCGGTTCATGCGAAATTGCCTCATCCACGCTGCGGGCACTGCAAACCAAGCGCTAGTTGGTCATATTGCATCTCTCGATGCGCCTACGATCCAAGGCTGGGAGACCCTTACCGGTCATCCGCTCATGGGGTCAGTCACGGTCGGCCGAAAGGTGTCATTTAAACAGGGTGACCTGATCGCCAGCCTAGCAGTTACCAAGAGAATAGCCGAGGAATGCAATTCGGCCCTTGTCGGCAAGATTAGCCGACAGACGTGGGCAGACTACGTTCTCAGAGAATTCCAGGCTGACGGCGGAAACAGTCAGGCTAACGATCGCCTTCGGAAGGTTAAAGGGATTGCGCGCTTCTACTACCGGGCGCTGCAGTTGACGGAGCAAGAACTCCAAGACGCCATCGCTAGAGCGTGACGGGAATTAAAAGAAGGGGCTTTACCAATTAAGCTACGGCTAGGCCGCCAGGACTCGAACCTGGATCTCCCTTTTCCGTGGCAACGCCTGGTCGCGAACCATCGGGACCTACATCCCGCGCACCTGAAGAGAGCGTACCACACGGCCGCTCCCCATCCCGGAACGCAGGCCCCGCCCACGCGTTCGACCTGTTCGTGGATG
Source organism: Micromonospora luteifusca (assembly GCF_016907275.1). Classification (NCBI taxonomy): domain Bacteria; kingdom Bacillati; phylum Actinomycetota; class Actinomycetes; order Micromonosporales; family Micromonosporaceae; genus Micromonospora; species Micromonospora luteifusca. Next base: position 3,473,664 of record NZ_JAFBBP010000001.1, on the reverse strand, counting down.
TAGTCGTCGACCCATCGGGGAGGACGCGGCGGTACTTGCCGTCCTTGATGGAGCGCAGCTCGCCGGTGGCGATCTTCATCTTGACCTTGGAGATGCTGAAGCCGAGCAGGACGGCGACCTCGGCGGGGGAGATTCAGCTGAGGGCGAGGGCTGCGGCCAGCCTGAGGCACGTACCGTCAGGCGGACAGCCGTCGACCGGCTTCGAGTTTCCCGCCATCATGGACGGATGAATGTTGGCCGCGTTGGCCCTCGGATGCTCCTGCCGGCTGGATAGCCCACAAAGCAGCGGTAGCCGATGAGCCTTCCACAGTCCAACGTGGTCTGCGTCGAAGATCCTCAACGTGAGAGCTGCCTTGATTGAGAGTGGTAGACGGTGAGTAACCTAGCAGTAAAGTGGCATAGCATTATTTCAGAGACTCAGTTCTCCCTCCATCAGACGGTGGACGGCATTCGGACGCTTGCCTATGTGACGGACCCTGAGCAACTCCTCTTTTCCGACGGTGGACTCGAACTGCGGTATAAGCTCCACAATGGGCTTCTTGGCTTCACTACCGGTCTGGAAAGGTTGGCTAAGCTGACCGTGTCGGCCAACCACTTTAGGCTTCATGGCGAGTATCCGAAAGTTTCGAAATACAGCCATGCTGTGACGCGATTGCTCGATGCGGTCGAGGATCTGGATATCTCAAGCATCCCAGACGGGCCAGGGCTAGCTGGGAAATATGTCCAGGCTGGCCGTCCAGACGTGCCGGCCACGCTCGTTCCGCTGCTTGAAAAATATGCGAAGGGTGGAGGGCGGTACGAGTACCTCGACAGCCTTTCCGGTAGTGACGTCGAGCCAGGGCTGTACAGAGATTGGATAGCCCTGGCCGGAGGGTGCGAAGAGCCCGATTGGCTTGGTCCTTACCTGGCCTTGACTTCGTACATACCGCACGCCCTCTACAAAGTCGCGCATGCGGCAGAGGCGCAACGGGGATGGAATGCCGAGATCCTGCTGCAGCCCTACATCGATCAGTTCGACGTACCCCTGCATCCTAAATCAGTGGCGATGGCTCTCCACTGCTTTCGCCTCGCCAGGTGGGTAACCGCTTTCTTGTCCGTGATATCGAACGAACTCTTCTATCCGAGCTCTGGCGTGCGGGGCAAGACTCCGACCTTTCCCTATCTATGCGAGGTTGTAGACTCGACGCTGCTGCATTCTGCGGAAAACTACTTCGGTTTCTTCGTCCTGCGACTGGATGATCCCACTGCAGTGCGCGAAGCTTTGGAAGGGCTTGTCGAACCAGGGGACTGGTATGATGAAGACGATGACGAGTAACCTATGACGCCCTCTTTAAAGGTGAGCGTGTGCGCCGGGCCCGTTGCCACCGCAAGTCAGTAGGGGATGGAGCATGGTTCTCTGAAGTTGCCCACGATGGATCTGTTCCGCTGCCCTTATCGCTCAGCGGAGCCAGCCCGTTCGCGTAGAGGATCGCAGTGCGGTTGCGGAGCGGGCTGCACTTCGGCCGAGCAGCCATCGGAGCTGCCAAGCCGCCGAGCAGCAGCGGCCGCTGGCAAACCTGAGGCTCAGGTCGACGAGGAGCAGGGCCGCAACGATCAGCAGGCTGCGATCGACTCATAATGCGGTAACAGCAACGGCGACAGCAACCGAGGCGAGCCCAACTAACCAGAGCCATGGGTCGGCCGACACGACAGCCGAGGCGGCGCGGCGACCTTCCCCGCTCGGTCTGTGCCTCTTAATCCGGTGGTCCGTCGAAGCGGGCGAAGCAGCCGATAGGCAGCGAGACGCCCAGCAGTGCCCGGCAGCAGACGACACCAAGCAGCAGAGGGGTCCTGCTCGACAGTGCAGGACGGCAGTGGCTGACACCAAACACTGCGCCGTACCAGCGTTCGGGACGAAGAGATCAAGCTCCGCCCAGCGAGACTGCGGGCGGAGCTTGACATCCATAACCCATCGGGATGTAAGGATCAGAAGCCGAGGGCCTCGCGGACCCGGGCGGCGGCAGCGTTGACCGGGCCACGCTGAGTAGCAATCTTGTTCTCGGCCGAGATGATCGTGCCCTTCCAAAGGGGAGCATCACGGCGCCAATCGATTTTAGTTGCGAGCGCAGCGTAGCGGTCACGGCGCAATTCCGCTGACGGTTCCTTGCCGATCTCGTAGCCCATCCGCCCGATGATGTTGAGGCCGGTCGCGGTCATGTTGATGTAGGTAGCCCGGAAGTCGGGAATCTGGTTGGCTACGCCAGTGCCCGGCTGAATCCTGGCGATGGTCGACCACGGCTCCATGTGCTCGGTGAGGACCTCAAGCATCGTTAGGGTGTCGTTGATGAACTCCTCCTGCTTGTCGCCGGTGGCGAGGCGCTGGGCGGTCTGCTTGGTAAGGGAGTCCTCGCTCATCGCGTAGTCTCCGAACAGCATCTCCTTGACGAAGCCGCGGACTTGGTTGAGTAGGAAGACGTGCTGCGACGCCTTGGGCAGGGTCTTCGAGCTCTCGTCGATCCGACCCTTAAAGAGTCGGGCTTTCGTTGTGATTTGGCTGAGCACTCGGTTGACCGGCTCGCGGGTGTTGTAGACCGCCAGCAGGCTCGGCGGGATCTGCTTGGTTTGAGCGGCGTCAGCGAAGTCCTGCTGGATCCGGATCCTGTCCGTTTCGATCACGATGAGAACCGCCATGCCATCCTTGCTCAACCCCGGGACCGCGTCCAGTGCGCCGGGCGCCGTCGAGCGCCCGGAGGGGTAGCCGACCAAGCCTGCGATGCGGTGTTGCCCGTCGGTCACGGTGAACGGCACCGTGTCATCCACAACCATGAAGCCCATGCGGATGGCAGCACCGGGGGCACCAACCACGTGTAGCGAGGGGTGCTCGGTCACCGCGAGAGTGACCGGCGGCAGGATGTAGTCGGACGCGTTGGCGACCACGTACTCCTTGATGGACTTGGCGTGCTCGGGCATTAGCGGCCGGTTCTGGCTCTCTCGCGGGCTCTCGCCCTTGAGTGCCGAGTTCGTCACCACGTTCCGGGCGATGAAGGAGTAGGGGAAGCTGGTCGATACCATGGTCCGGCTTCCCTGCTTGAAGACCACGCATGGGAAGACGCGGCCCCCGACTGCGGTCGCTTCGAAGTTTGCCGCAGCGGATGCGACGTTGAGATCGGTGTGCTCCGTGGTCGCTGTCAGTGGACTGGCCATTGTTTTACCTCGCTTTTGGAGTGCGGTCAGTGGGCGCCGGGCAGTCCACACCGTACTCGTGCACGTCTTACGCGCACAAGGGCACGTAAGGAAATAGTCCAAGCGCGTACTGCCACGGAGAGGCGCGCGAACGCCGTGATGCAGGGCGCGACTTGGAAGCATGCAGGGGAGCAACGCGCCTTAGCGCGTCGCTGCGAGCAGTCAGGGGTGCTCGGCACTCTCGTTCATGGTCTCGTTCATCTGCGTGCGAGGTTGTCCGCCGGGGGTCGGAGCAGGTGTAGCGCTGTGCTCCTTGATGCAGCCGGTTGTAGCTGGACACCGGGTCGCTGACCTCGAAAGCTTGCGTGCCGCCTAGCCCCGTTGGCGGCAGCGCTGACAGCAACTGGCCCGGACAAGGACAGCGGTCGGGCGCCGGGTGCGAACAGTCACCCGAGGTCGCGGACGCGGGCGGCCGACGGCGGACGAGCTGTCACAAAGCTTGTAAACGAGGCCCCCGGATTCGCCGGTCGGCCAGCGGCCTACTTGGGAAGCGGGTTGGCGACGTAGACGCCCTTGCCCTGCCGCCCGTCGATCAAGCCCTCAGCTTTGAGCACGAGCATGGAGGCGCGGATCACCGTGTTGCTGACTTCGTAGTGCTCACACAAGGCAGCGAAGGACGGCAGCTTGTCGCCCGGCTTCAACTGGCCGGAGCTGATCTGCTCGCGGATATCTCGGGCGACCTGTAGGTACGCAGCTTCAGACATAGGTGGTGCTCCCAGCTTGGCGGCTGGTGCAAGCAGACCACACCCCAGGCTCGACTTACAACGCTATGTGTTGCCAGTCGTTGACTATGCGCACATTGCGTCCTACGTTGCTTGTGGGGTTACCCAGCTTGGCGGCCGGGTCGCCCCGCCGTGGGTGCCCTGTCTCCGGACACGGCTGACCGGGTGCCCACGGAACCCCCCAAGCGTCGGCGGGAGGCAGGGTGACCAGACCAAACGATGCAACTGCCTCAACCGCAGGTGCCGGCCGTGCGACCGGGGATTCCGGACATTGGCAGCGAAGGTCGGAGAGCAGTCGGCGGCGGGTGACCTACGACGAGTACGTCATCGCAGCGGCGCTCACCCTGGCCCGACGCCACCGGCCGATTTGGTCCTGGCGGCACTGGCGACGCGTCTGCCGCTGCGGAGCCGACCTGCCATGCAGAAGCCGCCACCTCATCCCAATCAACCGCGGTCACTGGCCGAGTCAGGACGGCCCGCAATGACGACCCACCTACCGGTGACACCGGTTTGGACGTGCGGCGGCTGCGGTGCCGACTGGCCCTGTCAGACGCGGCGGCGGGAACTGCGAGCGGAGTACGACCGCGCACCGGTGTCACTGGCCCTTTACCTGGCCGCGCAGCTCGTCAACGCCGCCCAGGACCTGACCCACGTCCCGGCCGGCCACCTGCATCACCGCTTCCTTGGCTGGACCCGATGAGCATCCTGCGACCCGGCGACGAGAAGTTCCACTACAGCGACGGCTCCCACAAGTGGATCCCACCGGACCCCGACTACGACCAAGAGGTCTGGGACGAACAGGTCCGCCAACACAAGCACAGCCACTTGAGGAACGAGCACCCCAAGGTCCGCATCCGACGCCTCGTCTGATGCCAGCAGTACAGCAGCGAAGTACAGCAACCGTGCCAGCCGAACCAGGCCGAGAAACGCGTCAGCAGGCCGAATGACCTCGCATCGCTCCCGATCCGGCCGGCTCGCCGGCAATCCATAGGTTCAGGTTTCGAGTCCCTGGCGGCCCACTCTTCCGCAGGTCAGCGGCCTCGTATCGGGGTCGCTGTTGCCGTGAGTGTGGCCGGCACAGCAGCGAAGGCATTCCAGCCACACTTGGCTATGACAGCTGGCCCGAAGACCGCTACGCCTCTACCGGCTCGTCCTCATCTCGCCGCCGCAACTCATCCCAAGCGACTCGTTGGCTCGGGTCGGCACGGCCGTCAAACCTGACGCCCTGGTCCTCCAGCAATGGCCTGCAATGGTCCGGTCCGTGGCCGTGCCGGTCATGCCAATTCGGGTTCACCACTCCCCCGTCCATCAAGATCCGCTCGGGGTTGGGGGAAGCGGCAAGGGCTGCAGCCGCCCTACCTACGCCCCTGGCTGCTTTGGTGTCACCCCGAACGGCGATCGAGATATCCCCCCGTACGTTGTCCACTCTCCCTTGCGGACGCGGGAGGCAACTCGCATGAAGACGGCCGCAGTAGTGCGGTAGCGCGGGGCTAGCCTCCACCGCTGGGGCGTCTCCCCCGAGATCATCTCAACGAGTCCTGCACGCTCGAGAGCCTGAAGTGTCGAGTACGTGTTGGGAATCTCGTAATCAATCGCGTTCGCAACTTCGGCGGGAGGACGTCAATCAACCCGATTCCCAAGCTGACAGTGCCACTGAGTCGACTTGTTCTATGGCGCGGCTATTCCACCACCCACCAGCCCTCACCGAGCTCACGAACAGGTACCCCGTCGTCACCGGAAGCGGTGGCAATGGCTGAGTAGGGCTCAGGCGGTAGCGCCGTCGGGTAGTAGGCGATTCCGCCGCCGCTCTCGGCATGGAAGTCTTGCCACATCGCCAGATACAGTGCGCACGTTTTGTGCCCGGTCTGCTGGTCGGTAAAGCCGCACCGACGGTGAGCCTGGCCATCGATGGTCAGAAACCGCAACCGCCAGGGCAGGTCGGCGTCGCCGTTGATTCGTCCTGTGCGGAAATCGGAAGCCAGTTGCGCCAGGTCGTGGCGATGCTGTCGGAAGTAGGCCTCTGCGGTGAACTGGGGCGACCCGATCGCCCAAAAGCCTGCGCCGGCGAGCACGGCCAGCACGCTGAAGGTCGCCGTCGCCAACCACACCCTGTTGCCCGCGAGCCTCACGGCGGCGATTGTGGGCATGATGGCGACCCACAGCCAACCGAGGGCGCTCACCGACGAGGTGACGACCGACAGCACACCGAAGAATGGCAGGAGGACGAGGTACGAGCCGACCAACGCCAGCCAGCCCGCCCCCACCGCCAGTAGCCGGCCGCGGTAAATGTTCGGTCGTTGGGCCAGCGGTGCGTTCATTACGGCAGTCTGCCAACCATGATCACCGGTTGTCGAGATCGCCAGCCTGACCTCTACCAAACGTTCATCCCGGGAGGCTGGACATACCAGGTCCCGGTGGGACCGGGTGACCAACTGAGTGACGACCGGGACGTACGTCGGCGGACAACCGTGGACGCCGCCGGACTGTTCTTGCAGCTCACCCTGTTGCGAGGGAGCAGGTCAAGCGTCGGTGTTGCCTGGGGGTCAAGGGGTCATCCTGCTGCCTCGCGATGCGACTAAGAAGCCTACGGTGGCGCTGTGCCGCGCATCGAGCTGCCTACGGACGTCCAGGCAGTCCCGGAAACCGTCTTCGGCGCCTGCCTCGACGTTGAACTGCACACCGCGTCCATGGGGACCACACGTCACGACTGAGGTTGACTGCGGCGTCGCAACTTGTCTCCGTCGGGCGCGGGCCATGGCATTACTTTGATTCCACGGCGGACCAGCCAAGAGGTTGCTGGCCATGCGGCGACGAAGCCACTGGCCAGTCCGATCTGGATGAAGAACCAGAAGGCCGGGGTGGTCGGGTTCAATGGAGGCTCCGGGGCAATGACATGGTGTGAGAACGCCAACCAGACAAACAGAGCTATCTCGAAGGCTGTCACCGCGAGCAGGTCAGCCTTGCAGACGGTCACTAATGCATCCCACATCCTTAGCCGGCCCCTGCGAACCGAGGTGAAGTATCGGAACGCCACCCCTACGACGACCGCCCCAATATAATCGCTGATGTAAGAGGCCCACAGGGTGTCGCCCGCCAATCTGATGCCACCCGCAAAGACGACCATCTCACCGAGGATGACGCCGAGAGCGCAGTGGGCGCCGCACTGACAAACCCCGGTTAGGATGACTATTTGACGTGGCCTTCTCGGCGGCCTGCCGTTTTGCTGTTGCCACCTGCGGGAATGGGGCCTGACCCAACGCCGGTACGCCACGACGGCGGCTGGGCCGAGGTAGAGCCCGGTTATGGGCCAGACAAACTCCTCGCTCTTGATCGGCTGGCGGTACCCGCGAACGCGGGTGTCTACGGCGATCAAGGCTGAGCTAACAATCCCCGCACCAAGTGAAATCCACGAGAGCAACACCAGCAACATTTGTTGCATAGCTCTCCTTCCCGCGCACGAGGTGGTGACGCAACGCCAGCGCGGACGAGTGAGGCAGCATGGGGCAACGAAGCCACGTGGACGCGCTCAAGCTTTTCAGCTTTTACTCGCACCGTTGACGAAACGCACCGATTTCAGTTCATCGACAGGCACTCGACTCGACCCTGATCCACTCGCCGAGGCCATCGGGGGCGTGATCCGCGGCGCATATCGCTGCACTCGCGCCCGGTGCGAAGCGGGCGATTCGTCGTGGGCGCAAGACAATCCGCAGCCCCAGGTACGAGCCGGTGAGGCCGTCGACCAACGGGACCTGCCCAAAATCGCAATATCGTCGGCAGCCGCCGGGTCCGTGGGTGGTCGCGGTAATCCATCCCGCCCGCCATCGACCCGGGCAGCCGAGCAGACCACCCCGACCAGCCGGCGAGCCGAACAGGGCGACGATGGGTAGGGCAGTGCCGGGATGCGATCGGCTACGACTACCGCTGGCCCATCAGTGACCAACGGAGTGACGAGCGGCGCGTCAGGAAGGACGGAACCAGGCTCGGGCGGAGGCGGGAACCAGCAGGAGCAGCGCCACCAATGCGCCGTACGCGATCGGCAGGAATCCGAAATCGCTGGACCCGAGCGAGTTCAGCCCCGATAGCAGTAGCAGGCCACCGAGCACTACGGCCACGATCCGAGACCCCCGCCAGCCGCGCCACAGCCCATACCCGGTGGACGCGCAGACAGCCACGCCTACCAAGGTGAGCAGTAGCACTGGCAGCAGGTTGGCCTTGTCGCCATCGAACTCGGACAGCACCAGGACGAGCAACCCGAGTGGCACCAGCGCGCCCACGGCAACGAGCAGTGCGGCGATGAGCACCGGCACGGGTGGCCGGGACGAGGCCCGAGCGCTCCCGTCCGGAGAGCTGCCAGTAGCAGCTCGACGGCGATCATTATCAATGCCCATACCGGACAAGCTATCCGACAGACGCGCGAGCGGCAGGCCCTCGGCACGGCGGTTGGTGGGTGTCGGTGCCTGATCTGTCGAGGCGCCGGTGACACGCGCGCCTCGCCCACTGTCCAGAGCTCGACACTCAGGCGGACATCGGTATGACGATGGCAGGACGCTGACACAATGTCGTGCGTGGATGGAGAGCGGGCTGAGCGGGCCGGGTTCATCGCCGAAGCCGAGTTTCTCGAACAACGCCACGTCACGTGGGCCGCACTTCAACTGCGGCAGGCCGCGTGGTGGCAACGTTGGAACACCCTGACCACTGTCTCTTCAGCGGTACTCGCCGGCGCCTCCGGGGCCGCCGGGCTGGCCTCTGCGGAACTGGTTACGGCAGCCGCGGTCGCGGCCCTGATGGCCGCCGTCCTCGCCTCGGTCGCCAGCAGTTCCGGGGCGGCCCGCCGCAGCGAGGTGGCGTTCGTTTCGGCCGCGGCCAACCAGGCCTTCGCCGACCAGGCCAGGACCTTCCGTACCACCTGCGCGCTGCACCAACCGCTGCCTGAGGTGCGTGCCCGGTTCGCCGAGCTTTCCCAACAGCGTGACCAGGTGGTCACCAGCGCTGCCTTGAAGTTGGGCAGGCGGCCACTGTCGCGTTATCTCGCAAGGAACGCCGGTCCAGTGCACGCGCCGAGTGGAAGCGTCGCGCTGCTGGCCGATGACAGTCAGGCGGATAACCTGCCCGCGTCGCGGTAGTTGGTGACCACGACCGAGAGGCCGGCGACGACTTTGCACCACCCTGCCGTCATCGGCCGTCCGGGGACTGCACTCAATGTGGCCGAGGTCGCGCGGCTCGGCGGAAGACCGCCGGCCGCGCTCGGCGGTCACCTGCACCGCCGCCCCCCGCACCTGGAGCTGTTGGTCAGCAGCGCACTCCGGTCTCCTTCTGCGCCACGTCGGAGATCCCGCCGAGGGCCCGGGTGCACTCCGACAGCGTGTTGGCGCCCAAGGACCAGACCTCCGGGCCACTCGAGCACTGCAGGTCGCGCAGCGTGTTGCCGGTCACGATCGAGGTGCAGACCTGGTACGAGCCGTGGCTCGCCCGGTACTGCTGCCACACGTACGTGTATGCGTAGTTCTTGCCGCAGCCCTTGTACTGCTTGACGGATGCGGCGGTCTGCCCGCCGACGGTGACGTACGCGGTCGCGCCGATCTGCACCGAGCCCGCACAGCGGGGGTTGGTCTCGGCGTACGCGGGTCCGGAGAACGCCAGCACCGCGGGCATGGCCAGCCCGGCGGCCGCGAGGATGCGCACGCTACGTCGGGAAAGGCTCTTCATCGGTGACCTCCTTCGATGCACCGGATCCGTCGCGTCCGGTGTCTTCATCCATCACGATGATCGTCGTCGAGGTTCGTTCGGTACCCTCTTACACGCCCTGACAACGCCTGACGACGACGTCTGACATGGGGGACGGATGGAAGACCAGCGTGCTGCCACCGAACCGATCCAGGACCGGGTGGCCGCCGAAAGATTCGCCGAACACTTGCGGACACTGCGAAGCACCGTGGGCAACCCGTCATTCCGGAAGATGGCTGGGCGGTCGGGGCGGATCTCGCACACGACGCTGCACGAAGCTGCCGCCGGGACCAGGTTTCCCTCGTGGGAGACCACGCGGGAGTTCGTCCGGGCCTGCGAAGCCGACGAGGTCCAGTGGCGGCGCGAATGGGAGGCCGCTCAGCGTCAGGTGACGGTCCGCGCTGTCCCGGTTGGCGAACCAGCGCCGGTCGACAGTGACCCTCCGACCGACGCCGAGGCACAAGGCACTGTGGACAACGCCGTGAGCGCCGCTACGTCAGACTCCATGGACACCCCGGCGGCCGGTGGATCGGCCGCTTCTTCGACCCACGTGCCGGAGGGCCAGCTCGCACTGCGGGGCGCGGACGACCCGCAGGCGGTGGAGGACAAAGCCACGGGCGCGCGCCGACGCCGGTCGCCGTGGCTCGCCGCCGCCGCGGTGCTGGTGGTGGTCGCCGCAGCCCTGGGCGTCATCGTCCGCAATCTGTCGTCGCCGGACGGCTCCAGCGCCGCGAAGGCGTCACCGACATCGACACCGTTTTCGGACTCGATGATTCCCGGGGATTCGAGCAAGTTCGTCGTCGACGCCACCATCCCCGACGGTACGCGGGTGCCGGTGAACTCCACCTTCGTAAAGGTGTGGACACTCGCCAACGTGGGAAAGGTCGACTGGCACAACCGCTTCCTGGCGCGGACGAACCCTACCGCCGACGCGGACGGTTGTCGGATGCCGGATCGGGTGCCGGTCGGTGACACCCCGCCCGGCGAGCAGGTGAACATCAGTGTTCAGGTCACCGCACCGAACCACCCCGGGAAGTGCTGGGTCAGTTGGAAGATGGTCGACGAGCACGGGCAGGAGTTCTTCCCCAGCCGCCGGCCGGTCTACTTCTTGGTCAACGTCACGGCCTGAGCCCGCCTGCCGACGGCGACGGTCAAGCCCGCCGAGCCGCCGCTCCGGTCGGTTTTCCGGTCGCGGGGGCCACCACAGGTGTCAGGACGCGAATGCTCGATGTCAGTTCCGGGAGCCAGCCAAGCTGACAACACCGCATCCATCGAGGTCCGTGAGGGTCTGGCGGATCTGACAGGACCAGGGGGTACCGAACAGTAGGCCCCTTCTCGCAGGGTGAGTCCGTTCCCAACGTGACTCACCACCTACGAGGAGGATCGTCTATGCGCCGTCCCTGGATAGCCGTCGGGCTCGCCTTGCTCTGCGGGGCCGTCAGCGTCCCGGCCCATGCCTGGGCCGCGACATCCGGCGCCACAGCCCAGCCGAGCGTCACCACGGCCGCGCTGCCTGTCGTATCCATGGAGGCCACCGTTCTGGCTGCCCAGATCGACCCCCGTCGCGCAGACAACACACTGACCCCGGGCGCGAAGAACTCCGTGCTGGCCGTGGAGCAGGCGCTCCAGGCGCGAGGCCTGCTGGACGCACAGTGGGTCGATGGCTACTTCGGCACCGTGACCATCTCGGCGTACGCGGCCTACCAGCGCTCGCTCGGCTACACCGGCCTGGCCGCGAACGGGCTGCCCGGCACGACTTCGCTGACGAAGCTCGGGCAGAACCGGTACACCGTCAGCAACACGATCGGCCCTGGCGCGAAGGTCCAGCGGGACGGGTACGTCGTCGACGCCCGTACGCAAGCGATGTTGGCCGAGGCTCAGCGTCTGCTCGGTTACACCCTGGTACTCGAACAGGGCTCGTACAACCCTGGGGGCGACCCGACCTCGGCCGGTACGCACGACGGCGGGGGTGTGGTGGACATCGCGGTCACCGGGATGACCGCGGCCAGGCGCACGGCCGTCGCCCGGGCTCTGCGCCAGGTCGGCTTCGCCGCGTGGGTCCGTAATCCGAATCAGGGTGACTGGCCGTGGCACATCCACGCCGTGGCGACCAGCGACACCGACCTGTCCAGTCAGGCTCAGCACCAGGTCGGCGACTACTACCTCGGCATGAACGGGCTGGCCAACCAGGGCCCGGACGACGGTCCCCAGGTTCCGTTCAAAACCTGGGAGCAGTACCAGCGCGGGCAGTGACCCGCACCCGATCCGATCCGCCAACCATCGCTCACTGTCCCCGAAAGGACACCATGAACATCCGCAAGAGCCTCGCCGTCGTCGGCGCCGCGCTCGCCATGACCACCTCCATCCTGACCGTCGCCTCACCGGCGCAGGCGGCGGCCCGCGACGGGGTCTGCGACAGCGGTGAATTCTGCTACTACTACAACAGCAACAACGCTGGCTCGATCTCGGACTTCACCGGTTCGCTCGACGACTACGGCACCGAGCAGCCCTCGTGCTACGACTTCAAGGGCGCTGGTGCCGGCAAGGGCCTGTGCATCAAGAACGAGGCCGCCTCGGTCTGGAACCGCAGCACCAAGACCGTGCGCGTCTACTTCAACAGCGGCTACGCCGGTTCTTACCAGGACTTCGCGGCCGGCGCGAAGGGCAACCTCAACGCCACCCTGAAGAACAACAACGCCTCGCACCAGTTCTCGCCGTCGACGCGCACGAACATGTCGTACGCCCTGTACCAGGCCAGCGGCGGCTCGGTCACGTGCGGCTTCGACGGATACACCACCACGCCCGGCCGGCACGAGGGCATCGACATCGCCCGCAGCGTCGGCTCGGACGTGCGCGCCTTGGTCTCCGGAACGGTCATCTACGTCGCGTCGGGCAGCACCGGCAGCGGAGGCCTGTCCACGATTTCCGTCTACAACTCCTCGCTCAACAAGTCGGTGATCTACCTGCACACCGCGCCGAAGTCTGGCGTGAGCGTGGGCGATGCCATCAGCAAGGGCGAGATCATCGCTGATGAGTCGTGGCACGGGGTGTCATCCAGCTCTGCCGCGCACACCCACGTCGAGGTCCGGGCCGGCCGGCAGACCCATGCGGCCGTCAGCGTCGGCGACTCCACCTTGGACAACGCCGACCCGACCGCGTTCTGGAACTCCCAGGGCTACAACGAGAAGTAGGACGCCATGAATCTTCGCAAGGGCCTCGCCGTCGTCGGCACCGTCCTCGCCATGACCACCTCCATCCTGACCGTCGCCTCGCCAGCGCAGGCGGCGGCCCGGGACGGGGTCTGCGACAGCGGCGAGTTCTGCTACTACTACAACAGCAACCAGGCCGGCTCGGTCTCCGACTTCACCGACTCCCAGGACGACTACGGCACGACCCAGCCGTCGTGCTACGAGTTCAAGGGCGCGGGCAGCGGCAAGGGCGTCTGCGTGAAGAACAACGCCGCGTCGGTGTGGAACCGCACCTCCAAGACGGTGCGGGTCTACTTCAACAGCAACTTCGCCGGTGCGAGCCAGGACTTCGCTGCCGGGGCGAAGGGCAACCTCAACGCCACGCTGAAGAACAACAACGCATCGCACGAGCTGCTGACGGGCGGGGTGACGGGCTGCAGCACCGACGGCACCAACAGCAAGCTGCCGACCACCATCCTCGTCTACCGGGTCAGTCTCGGGCGAGTCGACCGGGTTGACTTCAAGACCTACGTCAAGAACGTCCTCCCGAACGAATGGGTGACGAGTTGGCCGGCCGCTTCGCTGGACGCCGGCGCGATGGCCGTCAAGAGCTACGGCTGGTACTGGGCGCTGCACTCGACCCGGAAGACGCCCTCCGGGCAGTGCTACGACGTCGCTGACAACACCAACGACCAGGTGTACCGGCCGTCGTCCGCGGTGGCCTCGACGTCAGCCGCGGTGGACCGCACCTGGTCGACCCGGATGACCCGGAGCGGCAACATCCTGCGGGCGCACTACTGTGCGACCACCACCGCGTGCGGCGGTTGGGTGGACGGAAACTGGATGTCGCAGTACGGCTCGCGTGACCAAGCGAACGCGGGCAAGACCTACCAGGCGATTCTGCACTACTACTACAGCGACGTGGTCATTTCCTGACGTCACGCACCACCCGCGCCGCCCGCCGCAGATCCGCGACGGGCGGCGCGTTCGTGGTCGAGTTGGCCGAGTAGACCGTGCCCGTTACGGCTGCTGCGCCTCGGGCTGCTGGGCGTAGGCCTGCAGTGCCGCGAGGCTCGGCGCTTCCTGCGCCGCCACGTCCGGCACAAACCCGGCCTTCGCGTGCTCCGGCTTGCCGGCCCATTGCCGCAGCACCTGCAGCGGGGGCACCTGGTTGGCCTTCGCCCAGCGAATGCGCTGCACCCAGCCGATGCGCGCGTTGAGCCCAACGTGGCCGGCATCGGGGCGTTCCACGAAGCCGGCCGCATCGTCGGTCACGGCTGCCCACAGGTAACCGATGGTCCGTCCGCCGAGCTGCACCGGCAGAATCCGCACCGGCGACGCCGTGGTGCCCGGGTAGTTGTCGGGCATGGAGACGGTCTGGAACTCCGGATCCTCCGACATGGGGCCGCGGATCATGGCACCTCTCAGTTACTCGGGCCGGGGACGATGCGGCCACGGACGTGCAGGCGGCCGGCGGCGTCGTAGTCGGCGGAGTCGATGACGTACGTCTGCCCCCGACCGAGCAACAACTCCCGTTCGGCGGGGAAGTCGGAGACGCCGTCAACGTACATGGCGGGGGTGCCGGCGGGCACTTCCAGGTGCAGGACGACCGGCTTGTGCGGGGCGAAGTCGGGGTCCGGGCCGAGTGCCGTCGACAGGTACGCCGGCTCATGCTGGGTGCTGCCGACCAGGTCGGCGGGATCGCAGTTGAAGGCGTTCAGGCCGGTTTCCCGGGTGACCATCACGTTCTCCGGCACCGGTCGGAGGTTCATCGACTCGTCGATCCGGGTGATGACCTCGGACAGCTCCGGGCTGGTCGGCGAGTGTCCACGCAGCGCACCGTTGATGTCCTTGTAGTCCGGCGGCCACGGATCTGCCCCGGGAGGCTTCTCACCGGTGTACCACCTGAGCGCGTCGGTCTGGTCGGGGGTCAGGTCGGCGTGCGCCTGCGCCCAGGTTTCCTTTCCCCAAGCGGCACCGTCGGGGTTGCTGGCGAACGTCTTAGGGTCCGGCTGATCGGCCGGCCGTACCGGCCCGTCTGCCGGGTCGAGGTCCGGGTCGGTCCCGTCCGGAGCTGAGCCGTCCGGGTCGGTCCCGTCCGGGTCGGTCCCGTCCGGAGCTGAGCCGTCCGGGTCGGTCCCGTCTGGGGAGGCCCCGTCCGGGGAGGCCCCTCCCGGGGAAGCGCCGCCCGGGGAAGCTCCGCCCGGCGACGTCCCTCCCGGCGAGGTCCCGTCCGGGGAGGCCCCGCCCGGGGAAGCACCAGTCGGTCCGCCACCGGGCGGGCTGTCCACCGCCCAGGGCGGTGCCGCCGTCGCGCCGCCGGGCCCATTGCCGGCCCCCGTCGTCGACGGCCCGTCGACCCTGGGGCCGGTGGTCGGCAGGTCCGGGGATGTGGAGCCCCCGCCCGGGGAACGCCGCAGGCTCTTCAGCACCGCCTCCAACGTTTCGACGATTTCGCCGAGGCGGGAGAGGATTGGACGGAGCCGGTTGACGCTGGACGCGAGAGCGGTGAGGACCTTGGCCACCTTCGCGACCCACTTCGCGACCAGAGCGGACACCTGCGCGGCAACCCACGGGGTGGCGAGGCCCAGGGTGAGGCCGGCTTCGGCAAGCCATTCCCAGAGCCGGACCGCGAGCACCGAGACGAAGTCGGCGATCAGGTCCCGGACCAGCTCGCGGACCAGTGCCACCAGCAGGCCAGCACCCTCGACCAGCATGCCGATCAGGTCGGCGGCCGACGCGATGTCGTTCAGGCTGCCCTCGTGCCGCGACGCGTACGCCCGATAGGCGTCCGACGCCGCACCCGCCCAGTCGGCGAGGTCGCTGCCCACCGCGGCGCCGAAGGCCGTTGCCTGCGTGCCGACGTGACGGGCGACGTTGTGCCAGGTCTGCGCGTAAGCGGTGATCTGGTCCGGGTCACCGGCCAACCAGTCGAGCGCGTCGGAGAGAGGCTCCACGTGCTCGATCAGCCACGCCACGCCCCACGAGACGAGCGACCCGAGGGGGTCGGTGCAGAATGCCAATGCCTCCATCGACGCGCCGACACCGCCGATCGTGGCGTCCACCCAGGAGCCCGACTCGATGCCGGTACGCAGGCCGGCGATGCCCTCGGCCACGCCGATGCCGGTGTACCAGCCGGTGGTGTCCTCTCGTGCCGCGACCAGCGGGATGGCGGCGTCAGCGCTCACCGGTACATTCCGCTGAAGCCGGCGGAGATGCCGCAGTCGGCCTCGTCGTAGGCACGGGCGTTGGACTCCAGCCCGCCCACGGCGCTGCGCAGGGACTCCTCGGCGGCGGCCAGCGCGGCCACGGCCCGATCCTGCAGCAGATTCAAAAACAGCGGGATCATCTGGCAGACAGGCAGTTTCCCGTACGCGTCGGAGCCCATCACCACATGCTCCGCCGCGGCGTGGGCGTGCTCCATCTCCCCGGCGATCCGGTCCACCGAGCGGGCGTGCTGCACCAGTGCAGAACTGGTGACCTCGAAGCCCTTAGCGGCGGTCACTGCGCCCTCCCGCCTCGGGCCCCGAGTCGTCCCTGTCGTCCTCGGGCTGCTCCGGGAAGCGGCGTTCGTAGCTGGAGACGACCGCCCGGGCGGTTTCGGAGTCGGACCCGACAGTCTCGGCCGCAGCCTCGGCCACCTGGGCGGCAAGCCGTCCCTGTGCGCGCCGCATCACGGTCAGCACCTCGGCGGCGATTTCAGCCGGCCGCCACCGCAGCACCCGGTCATCGAGGCGCAGGTCGGTCAGCACGCCGGACGCGGCCACCGTGACCCGGACCGCACCATCGGCACCATCGGCGGTGGCGGACATGTCCGCCACTCGTTCGGAGAGCGCCTGCGCCTGTGCCGCCCGTTCCGAGACACCCGCCGTCCAGGAAGCCACGAATCGTTCGGTCGCCGCGCCGTAGTCGCCCATCGGCATCTGGGTCATGTCATCCTCCCCCGTCGCCGGACACGCCCTGCCTGATCGCGCGCCCAACCCGCGCCGCCGGCCGTCCAGCAACCGACAGCCACGGCGCACACACCGTACGACATGACAGGCCGCGATGACGTCCCCTGCCAACCCGATGAGGGCCGACCTGGCGCACCGGTGAGAGCGATGTACAGCAGCGTTCCACCCGACCGGAGACGGGAGCGTCGGGTCAGCGACCGGCTTCGGCGAACCCGAGATCTGCCGCGATCATCGAGAAGACGGCCAGGTCATGGTCCTTTTCGCCATCCCATTCGGCCATCCGCAGGGTGCCTTCCCGCTGGTATCCGGCTTTCTCGGCGACCCGCAGGGAAGCGACGTTGTCAACGCGGGCGTGCAACTGGATTCGCCGCATCCCGCCGTCGGTGAGCGCCCATCGGCCGACCGCGCGGGCCGCCTCGGTCGCATGACCTCGACCGCGCTGGCTGGCCAGCACCCCGTAGCCGACTTCGCTGCGTCCGGCCTTCCAGTCGGTGTCACGCAACCCGATGCTGCCGACGATCTCGCCGCTGACCTTCGCCACCATGGCCAGGAGCACACCCACGCCGTCCAGCCGCCGGCGCACCGTCTCGGCCAGCCACCCGTCCACCTCGGCGACGGACTGAGGGGGGCCCGGCGGCAGCGCCGTCAGATCCCTGCTCGTCACGAATGCCGCCACCTGGAACGCATCCTGCGGCCCGAACTCGCGAATCTCTAGACCACCGGAGGTGATCTGTACTGGAGAGAACATGGTGGGGAGCGTAGGGCCACGCCCAAGTCGTCGCGCAGGATTATCCGCGGTGGTGGCACTCGCGGAGAGCCCAGCGCGACCGGCCGTCAGATCGACGGTCAGACCGGGCGGGAGTGCCCGGTGACCTGAACTTCGGGCCGGCGCGCGTGGCTCACTGCCAGGCCATGTTGATGGCACGTTCGAAGTTGACATAGCCAGCGCGGGCGAAGGCGTTTGCCATGGGGACGTTGCCCAGGTCGGTGGCGGCGCGGATGCGTGGGACGTCCTCGGCGGCCAGGATCCGGGTGCCTTCAGCGAGGAGACCATCGACATAGCCGTGGCCCCGGTGTTCCGGCACGACGCCGAGATAGGCGATCACCGGGTGGTAGGTGTTGCGCGCCGGGACGACGAACCCGACCGGCTCGCCGTTTTCGCCCAAGGTGCCGATGCGCCACCACTGACGAGGGCTGGAGAACGTGGCGAACTCCTGCTCGTAGTGCTTGACGGCGGCCTCGTGCGGAGACATTTCTGCCAGGTCGGCACGGCTGTGCGCGTCCAGGGTCCCGTCCAGGGTGCGGGTCATCAGCGCTACCAACTCGTCGGTGTCGAGGGCCGGGCGGAAGGCCAGGCGCTGGTCGGGCGCGGGCACGTCGGCTCCGGGACGCCATTCCAGGCGCAGCCGTTCGACCGTCAGGTGTGCGCCGGTGTTCTCGAGGACGCCCATCCTCCGTCGCACCGCCCGGTACGTGTCCGGGTCCTCGCGCCAGTCCGCCGGGAGGAAGCGACCGTACTCGGGTGGGGTGGTGCCGGACGGCAGGACCTGCTTCGCGGCCGTCTCGTACAGTGCCTGCGCCACCTCGGTCAGGTCCTCGGCGCCGTCTTCGATGTCGAGGATGTCCAGTAGCAGCGGAGTGCTGTCGCCGCCGCGGCCCCACCAGGCGACCCTGGCCAGCACACGGTCGCCATCCAGGGCCACCCACATCCACTCCGGTCGGCGGCGCTGAGCGACCAGGTCGTCGGCGAGTTCGTGGTTGATCGTGTACGGCAGGCGGTTGAACAGGTCGATCTCGTCCGCGCCGGTGATGGGGCGGATCGTGACGCCGTCGGGGGAAATGCTGCTGTTCATGTGGGCTCGTTTTCTTTCGTGGTGCGGGTGTAGGTCAGGAAGAGCGCGCCACTGTCCAGGACTGTGTGGTCGATCAGGCGCCAGGTGCGTGGGGCGAAGACGGCGTCGCGACCGAACAGCGGAATGCCGGCGCCGATGGTCAACGGTGCGAGCTTGACGACCAGCTGATCGATCTCGGGGTAGAGGGCACCAGCCAGAGTGCCGCCGCCGATCACCCAGATGTCCCTGCCGTCGTGCCGCTTGAGCTCACGCACCGTGGCGATCGGGTCCGTGGACATGACCTCGACGGCCGGGTCCGGGCTCCGACCCAGCGTGCGCGAGAACACCAGGTGGCGCAGGTGTGGGTAGGCGTCGGTCACGCCGGCCCGCAGACCCACCTCGTAGGAGTTGCGCCCTTCCAGGACGGTGTCGAACCGGCTGCCCTCGTCGGTGATGCCGAACGCCTGCCGGGCCGGGCCGGGCAGGGTCTCCGGATACTCGGCGACGAGGTGGTGCAGGTAGTCGTCCGGGATGGGCCAGAACCCGCCGGGGCCGGTGGGGTCAGCGCCGTCGGGAGCGGCGATGAAGCCGTCCAGGGTGACGGCGATGTAGTACACGAGCTTGCGCACGGACATCTCCTTGCTTGCGGCGCCGGTTGCTGTCTCTCGCTCCGACGCCCATCAGCGTGCGCGCCGACGTGCCGGGCAACAAGATCACGCCTGGTAATGTGCCATAACCCTTCGCTAATGCACGGATCGGAAAAAATCGTGGAGCTTCGGGACATCGAGATCTTTCTCGTCCTGGCGGAGGAACTGCACTTCACCCGCACTGCTGAGCGGCTGCACGTGACCCAGGCCCGGGTCAGCCAGGCGATCAAGAAGCAGGAACGTCGGGTCGGCGGCGCCCTGTTCGAGCGCAACAACCGGAATGTGACACTGACACCGATCGGTCAACAACTCTTCGACGACATCGAGCCCATGTACCGGGGCCTGTACGAGGGCATGGATCGGGCCAGGCTCGCAGCCCGCGGCAAGACCGGCGTGCTCAGGATCGGCTCCATCGCCGTCAATCTGCACGACTTCCGCCGGTTGTTCGACGCGTTCGCGCACGACCACCCCACGTGCGAGGTGCAGCTACGACATGTCGACTTCGGTGACCCCTTCGCGCAACTGCGCGCCGGGGAGATCGACATGCAGATCGTCTGGCTCCCCGTCCGGGAGCCGGACCTCACCGTCGGCCCGGTCATCTACACCGAACCCATCGTGCTGGCAGTTGGGACAACCCACCGCCTGGCCAGCCATGATTCCGTCTCCTACGAGGATCTGGCGGACGAGACGGTGATGGGTGGCGCCCGGCCCGACTACTGGCGGGAAATCCTGGTCCCCCTCCGCACGCCCAGCGGACGTCTGATCCGCATCGGTCCGTCCGTCTCCAATTTTCAGGAGATGATCCCGATCCTCAGCACGGGCGAGGCAGTCTCGCCCGTGCACGCTCAGGCCGCCCGCTACTACGCGCGACCAGACATCGCCTATGTGCCGATCCGCGATGCTCCGCCGGGCCGGTGGGGTCTGATCTGGCGCACCGGTCACGAGACGGAGCTCATCCGTTCGTTCGCCGACACCGCGCATCACCTCAACTCGGTCGAATAGCACCGCGAGGAAGGGCCTGAGCTACAGGCCGAGCGTGCGAGGCCGGTGCGGCCGCAGACCGGGTTCAGCAGCACTGCGGCGTGGTACGAATGGTACGAATGCCTCAACGCGAGCGGAAGGCCACAGGGCGGGCGAGCCGATGACGACGAGCAGGGCGGGCAGGCTCCTGCGGAAGCCGGAAGATCCGCAACGGGCCACCTTCCTGGAGCTCTTCTTCGACCTGGCGTTCGTCTACGTGCTCACCCAGCTCTCGCGGGTGCTCAGCCAGGACCTCACCTGGCGGGGCGCCTTCCACACGCTGGTGCTGCTGCTGGCGGTGTGGTGGGTCTGGTGCAGCACGGCGACGGTCCCGGACCGGTTCGACCCGCAGCGGCCGACGATCCAACTGCTGGTCATCGCGACTCTGGTCGGCAGTCTGGTGATGGCTGTCGCGCTACCGGCGGTGTTCGGCGCGCAGGGCCTGGTCTTCGCGGGCGCGTACGTCGCCGTTCAGGTCGGTCGCAGCATCGGCCTTCTCATCGTCCTGCGGGGCCACGAGTTGCAGCGCGGCGCCCTACGGGTGGTCATCTGGTTCTGCGTGTCTGCCGTGCCGTGGATCGCGGGGGCACTGGTGCACGGCACCGCCCGGGAGGCACTGTGGGCGCTCGCGGTGGTCATCGACTACCTGGCGGGAAAGCTTCGCTACCTGACACCGGGCCTGGGCCGCTCGCCGCCGTCGGAGTTGCCGAGCGCGGCCGAGCACCTGGCGGAGCGCCACCGACAGTTCTTCATCATCGCGCTGGGCGAGTTGATCCTGGTCGCCGCCTCGACCCTCGGCGTCAGCGGTTTCGCGCCCGACCGGACCGCGGCGTTCCTGGTGTCGATCGCCACCACCGTGCTGCTCTGGCGCATCTACATCTATCGTTCCGGCGAGTTGTCGGCGTCGGCCATCGCCGGCTCCCGCGATCCGGCCCGCCTCGGCCTGTCGGCGTTCTACGCCCACCTGGTCATGGTGGCCGGCGTCGTCGTCGCCGCGGTCGGCGCCGAACTCGTCATTGCCCATCCGTTCGGGCATCCCGAACCGGCCTGGGTCGCGGTCATCCTCGGCGGACCCGCACTGTTCCTGGTCGGGCGCTCCCGCTTCGAGTACGTGGTCTTCAGCCGGGTGTCCCTTGATCGACCGATCGGGTTGCTCGCGTTGGCCGCCGTGGCGCCGTTGATGCTCCTCCTACCGCCGCTCGTGGCCGCCCTCGCCGTCACCGCGGTCCTGGCCGGGATCGCCATCTCGGACGCCGCCCGCGCGAGAGGTCGCCCACCCGAGCCGCCGTCGCCACCCGGCTAGCCCACCGACGTGCCTCATCGGCCGGGCGGGGACGCGTACGGCAAGGGCTGTCAACGGGCTGCCGGGCGTACCGGAAGGCCGCCCTGACAGGCTGGCGGGGAGAAGCATCGGTGGCGGGATGGAGACGTGCACGTGGCGGGCTGGAGCGCGATGGCGGGGACACACGACTTCGTCGTGCCGGACGAGGCGTCCGCACAGGCGTCCGCTGAGGAACTCGCGGCGCACGGGTTCCCGCGCGTCTTCGCCCGGCCGCACCCCGACGGCGGCTGGGTGGTGATGGCGCTGGACGAGGGCCCCTATCCGGTCGACACCGTGGGCCACCGGCAGGTCGAGGCGGTGAGCCGCGATGCGGCGGTGATCGTGCGAGCGCACGGCGGACGGCCCGATGGGGGCAGCCGGTTCGACGTCAGCCGGATCGCTGAATTTCGCACCTCGACCGCCCCGATCGAAGTCATCGGCGCCAAGTCCCGTCCACCGGTCCCGGAGGTCATCGTCGTCTCGGCGCCACCGCTGGCGCCCTTGGCGCTCACGCCGGATGTGTCCACGCCCGGGACCACGGAGTTGCCCGGGCTCGACGACGTGCCGTGGGCTGATCTGGAGCACGCGCACGGCCCTGCGGACGACGTGCCCGACCTGCTGCGTGAGCTGGCGGGCGGGACGCAGGAGTGGGACGAGGTCCTCGGCGAACTGTTCGGTGACGACCTGCTGCACCAGGGCGACTGCCACGAGGCCACCGCCCCGGCGCTGCCGTTCCTGACCGAGCTGATCGTCGCGGACGTGGTGCCGGCGCCGCAGCGTCGCGCTCTCTACCTGTGGCTGCTGATTGCCGGTGGGCGCCGCAACGACAACCTGGTCGGGTTCGCGGAGCTCGCCCGGGGGGAGGGGGAGCCGCTCCAGCCGGGTGCCTGGACGGAGGAGGTCTTTCGGACCGTCGGCGATCAGGTTCCGGTGCTGTTGGACCGGTGGGACGCCGAACCGCAGGGAATCCGGTTCGTGCTCGCCATCCTGGCCGCGCAACATCCCGGTCACGGGTTGCGGGCCGCCGACGGCATCGCCGCCCTGGCCGCCGAGCTCGACGGTACGCAGCAGGGCGCGTACCTGCGGCTCGCCCTGGAGCTCGTGCACGGTCGCGACGAGCGGGCGCTCGCGCTCGCGACGGAGATCGTCAGCTGGTCCGATCGGCTGGAGCCGAGGTGGCTGGAGGCCCCCGGTGTGCCCGACGGGATCAAGGCGGCGCATGTGCTCACCGAAGGCGCCCTCTCCGCCATCGAGTAGTCGCGACGGCCGGAGGGCCCGGGGCTACGGCATGACCGCCGACGCCACCGGCCCTCCGGTCACCGTCAGTCGATCACCACAGGTACCTGGACACCCAACTGCTTCTCGAACCAGTGGTGGGCGTAGTGCTCGGTGTTGTACGGCTCGACCTCCTCGTAACCCGCCGCGCGATACATCGCGATCGCCTCGGTGAGGTTGCGGTTGGTGTCCAGCCGCACCGCGGTCACGCCACGCTCGGCTGCATGGCGTTCCAGCTCATCGAGCAGCCGCCGCCCGATGCCGAGCCCGCGTACGGTGTCGGCCACCCACACGCGTTTGAGCTCGGCGGGTGCGTCGCGGTGGAGTTTGACGGCGCCGCAGCCGATCGGTTCGGTGTTGAGGGTGGCGAGCAGGAACACGCCGGCCGGCGGGACGAGCGCCTCGTCGTGGACCGGGTTGCTCAGTGCGGGGTCGAACCCGTCGTCGAATCGTCGGGCGATCTCCCGGGCGTAGGCCCGCAGACATGCTCGGGCCCGTGGGTCGCTCGGTGGGCACGGCTCGATGACGACCATCGAGCCGATGAGGAGCCGTTCGACCTCGGCCATGGCGGCGACGAGTCGTTCACGGCGGTGCTCGGTGAGCGGTTCGAGGATCGAGGTGGCGAGGTCGTCGGACCGCTTGTCGAGTTGGTCCCACTGGGTGCGACCGGTGTCGGTCAGCGCGGCGATGCGGACCCGACCGTCGCCGCCGGCCTGGTCGGCCGGTCCCACGGTGACCAGCCCGTCGTTCTCCAGGGTGCGCAGGAGCCGGCTCAGGTGTCCGGAGTCCAGGCCGAGCCGGGCCCGTAGCGCGGCGACCTCGGCGCCGGCGGGGCCGATCTCCCAGAGCAGACGCGCCTGCCCCAGGGGGCGTCCCTGGGCCATGTACTCGTCGTCGAGCGCACCTACCCGTTGCGTGACTGTCCGGTTGAACCTTCGCACGGCGGCGATGAGCGCGGAGTCCATAAGCCTGACTTTAGTCAGCTAGGTCGAGGGCTGCGGTAGGAGTGGATGCCGGCGTGGTCCAGCACGACGATCACGAGCACCACCCCGGTGGCGACCGCGCTGACCGCCAGCAGTGGCAGTCGCAGAACGGCCGCAGCGCCGGCCAGCAGCAGCAGGGCGACCACCCGTGGCCAGGAGAGCCGTTGGTGGATCGCCAACGAGAGGAGGATCCGCCCGAGGAGGAACAGCATCGGACCACCCAGGATGACCACGACAGCGGTCGTGTCGCCGACCTGGGTGGGGTGGGCGATGCTCAACTCCGCGCCGACGGCGGTGACCACCAGCCCGGCGATCATCATCAGGTGCAGGTAGCCGGTGATGACGCCGAGCCGGGCTGGGTCGGCGTGCTCGATGGCCGAACCCAGCCGCAGGCCGGCGGGCGTCACGTAGAGCAGACCGATCAGCAACGAGGTGGCGAAGACCAACAGGAAGGCGGCGGTCTCCGCAACATCGAGGCGGGTGCCGCCGTACGTCAGGCCGGCGACCAAAACCAGTTCGCCGAGGGCGATGATCATGATCTGCTGGTACCGCTCGGCGAAGTGCTCGCCAGCGAGGTGCAGCTCCTCTCGCCCCGTCCGGCCCAGCCGTGGAGTGGGCCAGCCGAGCCGTGGGCCGGTGAGGTCGATGGCGAGGCCGAGCAGCCAGAGCGGCACCCGCCACTCCGGCAGGAATCCGCCGGCCAGCCACGCTACGGCGGAGACGCTGAACCAGCAGAGGATGCGCAGCGCCCGGGTCTGCCGCGGGTGACCGCGCAGCGTGAAGGCGGTGACCGTCCCCCGGGCGATGTGGACCGCGACGTACGCGCCGGCGAAGAGCAGGCCCCGCCCGTCCAGCGCCTGCGGGACCGCCACCCCGGCCAGCAGACTGCCCAGCGTGGCGACGATCAGCACCGCTCGGATGGTCGGGCTCTCCGGGTCGAACCAGTCGGCGAACCAGGTGGTGGTCACCCAGATCCACCAGATCCCGGTCAACAGCACGGCGGTACGCAGCGCGCCGACCACGGTGAGGTCGTGGAGCAGGTGCCCGGCCAACTGGCTGAGGGCGAGCACGAACGCCAGATCGAAGAAGAGTTCCAGGAACGAGGCGCTGAGCGGCGCGTCGCTTCCCCGCAGCAGCCGTTCGGGCCTGCTCGCCATCGGCGCTCCTCCCGGTGGCACGCACGCCCTGCGTCCGTCGTACCACCCGGGAAGGGCCACTGGAGGCGGAAGTGGGTCAGCGGCGGACGCCGACCCCCGCGTACCCGTGCGAATCCACCGTCGCCGGCTTTGCCGACGACCCGCTGGCCCCTCGTGTCGTTGATCCGGCTGCGCCCTTGGTCATCGCTGACCACGGTGGGGGCACCGACTCAACGAGGAGGGACGCGATGACCACTCAACGGGAGACCGTGCAGGTCGACCATGACCTGTTCCGCGCCGTGTACGACTCGCCCGCATCGCTGCCCGGCCGACACCGCTGGACCACCCCGGACTCGGACGTCCGGCGGCTGGAGAAGCTCCTCGGCATGCCGGCGCGCACCATCGGCGCCCCACTCTGGGTCAGTGGCGACGAACCCGACTGCCCGAAGTGCGGCCGACGGGTCACCTGGTTCGACATCGTCTCGTCGGCGCTCTCCGGCCTGCACGACAAGGCCATGATCGCCACGGTCATCCTCGGCGAGCGCAAGTACGTCAACACCGAGATCCCGGATGCCATCGCCGGCGTGCGCTGCGCCGACTGCCACACCGCGATCGACGGGCTGCGCAGCTTCAAGTGCCACAACTGGGCGTACGCCTTCGAGGCGCTGGAGGCCGTCCGCGAACGGATGGCCGGCGGTCCAGGGCTGACCTCGGCGGACTGAGCAGTCGGGGGCCCACCTCAGCAGACGAAGGTCGTGGTGCCCACCTGACCTTCGACTGCTGCCCTGCCCTCTGGCGTGTTCCTAGGGTGTCGCACAGGTGAGCGAGGTATGAACGTGAGGTGAGGTGATGCATGGCCGACAACGGCAGCATGGACGTTCCGGAGATCAGTGTTGAGTGGTACCGCGACGTGGTCGACGCCGCCGCCAGCAGCCCAGAGCCGGTGCAGTGGTTCGTCGGGCACGCCACCGAGGGGGTGATCCTGCTGCTCGGCGCGTTGCTGTTGTTGGCCGCGCTGAGCCGCCGGTCCGGCGGTCCGCACGACCGGGCACTCGCCCTGGTCGCGCCGGTGCCAGCCCTCCTGGCGTACGCGGGCAGCGAATGGTTCAAGACCGTGGTGGACGAGGATCGCCCCTGCCGGACGATCGGCCGGGCGATCATCGCGGGCGCCTGCCCACCCCCGGGCGACTGGTCGTTTCCCAGCAACCACTCCACCGTGGCCGGCGCGCTGGCGGTGACCATCCTGCTGCTCTCCCGCCGACTCGGCCTGGTCGCGCTGCCACTGGCCGCACTGGCTGCGTTCTCCCGGGTGTTCGTGGGCGTGCACTACCCGCACGACGTGATCGCGGGCGTGCTGTTCGGTGCGCTGGTCGCCGTGGTGGCAACCCCTCTCCTGGCCCGCCCGGCCGCCGAGGTGCTACGCCGCCGAACCGACAAGGTCGCGCTCGGTCCTGGTCGTAGTGGTCTCCAGAGCGACCGAACCCGCTAGGGCCCGGACCAAGTGCGATCTTGAGGGCGGGCGAAGGTCGTCGTCGTCAACCGGCCAGCAGGAGCGCGCCCACCGTGCCGAGCAGTAGAAACGGGCCGAACGGCAGGTGCGTGCTCCAGCGGGCCCGACGCGCGGCCAGCAGGCCCACACTCACCAGGGCGGAGAGCCCGAAAGCAATCAGCAGCCCGAGAAGCAGCACCGGCCAGCCGTACCAGCCGAGCAGCGCTCCCACGCTGAGCGCCAGCTTGGCGTCACCCAACCCGAAGCCGCGGCGGCCCAGCAGCAACGTGCTGCTGGCGAAGAGCAGCGCCAGCCCTGCGCCGCCGAGGGCGGCCCGCAGCCAGTGCCCCGGCTCGGCGTCGAGCGCTGCCACGCCGAGCAGTAGCCAGGTCCCGGCCGCCGCCGGCAGGGTGAGCCGATCCGGCAACCGGTGCACGGCCAGGTCGACGAAGACCGCTGGGATCGTCCAGCCGAGCCACCAGGCCAGCGCCGGCAGCGCTCCGGCCGACGGGCCGGCCAGCGCCAGCAGCAGCACCGCGGCGAACCCGGCCAACTCCACAGTTCCCGGCGGTGGGCCGACAGGTGACCGGCAGCGCCCGCACCTGGCCGCCGGCCCCAGCGCCGGCCAGGGCCGGGTCAGGCCGACCGGCGCGCCGCAGGCGTCGCAGCCGGTCCGGCTCGGCATGCCCGGGGGTACGGAGTAGCGCAGCGCAGCCATCCGCATCAGCGGGCTGATCGCGAGGATCGCGAACACGGTCGAGAGCCGAGCGCGAGTCCCCGCCCCGACGAGCGTCGCCGACCGTTCGCGATGTCCAGGTGGCACCGCCGGGCGGGCGGGGTGCATCGTGCCACCGGACGCCGGGGGTTCCGGGCTCCGATCGGATGGGTTTTCCCGACCGGGGACGGGCGCGGGAGGGCCGGTCAGCGCCATGTCGCCTCCATCGCGCCACAGCGGTCCGCTGCGAGGGCGAACACGGATTGTGACGGAAGGATCGCGGTGGTGTAGCGGATGGCGCAGAAAGCGACCTGTCGACCCGGCCGTCGGAGGGCACTGTCGGCGGAAGCCTGACCGGACACCCCGTCTGGCGGGACGGCTCGTCGACCGGCCGACGACTCCGCTCGGATGCCGGGATGAGGCCACGATGTCCCACTCCCGGGACCAGCATCGAGGCCCGGGCGATCCCATCCCGCCCGACGACGCCCGATCATTGACGACCCCTCGCTCGGCCATTGCGCGGGACGCAGCCCGGACACCCGCCACCACCACCTGTCATCACGCAGAGTGTTCACTTGAATTGCCTCTGTTGCATCGGCGAACGTCAGCCTATGCTCGCCCCTTGGGTGTGACGCAAGCCTCACCTTCACAACCGGACGACACAGGACCTTGCATTTGCAGAAGATCCGTAACGGTGAATGCAGAAGCGCAATGAACGGCACCGGATGTGCTGATCCGGGCGCGCTTCCGCATGCCCGGCGGCGGTGATCACTCACCACGTCGGGTGACCACGAGGAGGCTCGACGGTGCGCGGACGCCAGCTCAGACGAGCGGCAATCTGCCTGCTGGCGGTCGCGGCGGCAGCGCCGGTCACCGCCTGCGCCAGCGGGCAGGAGGCCGTCGAACGGCCAACGGCGACCCATGACGACGGCCAACGGGCAGATCCCGACGTCGAACGGCTAGCTGCCGAAAAGGCGGCCCTTGACGCGTACTCCGGCTATCTCGAAGCCTCGCGGACGGCGAGTGGGCGCAGTGATCCGCGCGCGCCGGAACTGTCCCGGTTCATCGCTGATCCACTTCTTACCCGGGTCCAATTGTCCATTCGCGACGCTAAGGAGCACGGCGCCATGCGCACCGGGACGTTGAAGTCCGACCCGACCGTGACCGTCGTCAGCCTGGACACGAAGCCGGCCACCGTCGAGATCCAGGACTGCCTGGACACGACCGGCTACCAGCTGGTCTACGCCAAGAACAAACGCGTGGTCCCGGGCAGCGGGGGCGGCAAGCACATCTCCACCGCCACCGCGACCCGCTATCCCGACGGTCGCTGGCTGATCAGCTCCGGCGCCCTGCACCGGGAGCAGCCGTGCTGACCTCGGGAGGAAGGGGGGCTCCGACCCGTACCCCCCGGGCCGCGACGTCTCGGCGCACACTCGCCGGGATCGGCCTCGCGCTCCTGCTGGTGGTCGGTGCACCCCAGCCCGCCGCCGGAGCGCAGCGCGCCGGCCCCGGGGCCAGCTGCCCGCCCGACCAGCCCGACTGCCACGTCTGGGACGACGAGCCCGGCAACCCGGGCGATCCCGGTGGCGGCGGGGACAACGGAGGCGGGGACAACGGTGGTGGCGGTGGTGGTGGCGGCTGCCAGTGGAACGGGCGGACCATCCCCTGCTACGACGACATCAAGGGCTGGTTCAACAGCAGCGACGGCTGCTACTACCGGCTGGCATCGCCGCAGGACGAGGCACCCGAGGGTCAGCAGTGGTACGTGCAGACCTGCAACGGCGTCGAAGACGTGGGCAACCAGGTCAACGTGCTGCGAGAGCCGCCACCCGGCTTCGGCGCCCCGCCCGACCCGGAGGAGTTGGCCCGTCGCGCCCTGGCGTCGATCAAGCTGTGGCCCGCCCCACTGGCGGTCGCACCCCGCAAGAGAAACGGCCCCGGCCTGGTCGGCCTGCCGGTGTGGATGTGGTCCGAGCAGGACACCAGATACTTCGGCCCGATCTACGCCGACGAGACCGACCGGGACGTGCGGGTCGAGATCACGGCGGAGGTCAAAGAGATCGTCTGGGACATGGGCAACGGTGAGAAGGTCACCTGCTACGACGCCGGCACCGAATACGACCCGACGAACAAGACGCATGCCGGCAGCACCTCCCCGAACTGCGGTTACGACGACGGCTACCAGAAGGCCGACACCTACGACATCACCGCGACCACGTACTGGACGGTGACCTGGAACGGCGGCGGCGAGAGCGGAGAAATCCTGGTGACCCGGAACAGCGGCGTCGTGCAGATCCAGATCAACGAACTCCAGGTGGTGACCCGATGAGCCTCGCGACGCGCAACGGAACCGGGTCGGTGGACGCGCCGGTCAACCCTCCCAAGGTGGTCCGCCAGCGCCGGGTCCGCCCAGGACTGCTCGGTCTCGCCGTACTCCTGATCGCCCTCGGTGGGCTGGGCGCGGCGTTCGCGGTCACCTCGGTCCGGGCCACCGGCAGTTATCTCGCGGTGTCCCGGCAGGTGGAGGTGGGCCGGGAGATCAGCGCCTCCGACCTGATCACCGTGCAGGTCGCCGGCGGCCAGGGGCTGCGCCCGGTGCCCGCCAGCCGGCTCGACGAGGTGGTCGGCAAACGAGCCGCGGTGGCACTCGTCCCGGGCACCCTGCTCACCCTGGGGCAGATCACCGACAACCCGCTGCTCGGCCCGGGCCAGCAGCAGATCGCGCTCGGCCTGAAGACCGCCCAGGTGCCAGCTCGCCAACTGCACCCCGGGGACAAGGTCCTGCTGGTGAGCACCCCGGACCGCAGCACCACCGCGGCGGTGGACGCCACCGGCACCAGGTTCGCCGCCACCGTGATCGACATGGTCAGCCCGGCCAACGACGACAAGGTGCTGTACCTGGCGCTCCCCGCCCGGGACGTGCCCGCGGTGGTGGCGCTCGCCGCGCAAGGGCGCATCGCCGTCGTGCTGACCGAGGCGGCCTGAGCATGGCGATCATCGCGCTGGTGTCCGCGAAGGGTTCGCCCGGCGTCACGACCTCGGCGCTGGCCTGCGCGCTGGCCTGGCACCGACGACTGGTGCTCGCCGAATGCGACCCGGCCGGCGGCTCGATCCTCGCCGGCTACCTCGGCGGCCAGTTGGAAGGCCCGCGCGGGATCGGCGAGCTGGCCGTCGGGGAGCTACGCGATGGCAACCTGGAGACCGCGTTCTGGTCGCAGCTCGTCGACCTGGACGCACCCCGCCGGGAACGACTGCTGCTGCCCGGGCTCGTCGACCCGACCCAGGGTGGCAGCGTCACCCCGCTCTGGCAGCGGTTCGCCGACTACTTCAACGCCCTGGACCGCGGCACCCCCGGCTACGACGTGCTGGTCGACTGCGGCCGGCTGCACGTGACCGGACCACCGTGGCCGCTGCTGCGAGCCGCCTCCGTGGTGCTGCTGGTGACCCGGGCGCAACTGCCGGACCTCTCCGGCACCCGTGCGGTGGTCACCGCGATCGAACGGGACTTCGCCGAGCACCGGGTGCCGCCGGGCACACTGCGGCTGCTGCTGGTCGGTGGCGGCCACGGGCGAGCCGAGATCAGTCGTGCCCTGAAACTGCCGGTGATCGCACGGCTGCCGCACGACCCGCGTACCGCCGGGGTGCTCGCCCTGGGTGGGACCGTGCGGACCGGACGGCCGCTGATGCGCGCGGCAGCCGCGCTGGAGGTGCCGCTCGGGGCGCTGCTGGAGCGGCGGCAGGCCCGGCTGGCGTGGCCTGTGCAGCAGGGGGTGCCGGATGCGGTTTGAGCCGGTCTCCACGGACCCGCGCCAACAGCCCCCGAGTGCCACCTCGACTTCGCCCCCACTGGCCGTGCCGAACGGCCGGCACGACCAGTCCGTGCCGATGCCACACCCGACACCCTGGGCCACGCCGCCGTCGGAGTCGTCGCCCCGGCCCCGGATGGACTTCCAGGTGGTGCGGGAGCTGCGCCGGGAACTCACCGAACGGCTCACCCTGTGGCAGCGCGGCCGGGAGTTCACCGTCGACGAAGAGGACACCGAACGGGCCCGCCTGGCCGTCACGGTCGTCGCCGAGTACGCGGACGCGGTACGCCGGGCCGGCACCCCGATGGCCTCCGGTGAGGAACGCCTGCTGCTCGACCAGGTGACCGCCGAGCTGGTCGGGCTCGGCCGGCTACAGACACTGCTGGTCGACGACACCATCGAGGAGGTGCACATTCTCGGCTGCGACCAGGTACGCATCACCCGGCACGGCGGCGGAGTGGACTGGGCCGAGCCGATCGCCGACAGCGACGCCGAACTGGTGGAGATCCTCCAGGCGGCGGCCCGGCGGGCGGGCGCGACCGAGCGGTCCCTGTCGACCGTGAAGCCCACCCTCGACCTGCAACTGCCCGACGGCAGCCGACTGGCTGCGGTGTTCCTGGTCAGCCACCGCCCGTACGCGGTGATCCGGAAGCACAACACCCTGGACGTGAGCCTCGACGACGTCGCGGGCACCCGGGCTGACCTGGACGAGATGATCGACCCGCTGCTGCGCGACTTTCTCCGCGCGGCGATGCGCGCCGGGCTGAACATCATGGTCGCCGGCCTGGCCGGTGCCGGAAAGACCACGATCATCCGGGCGCTGATGAACGAGATCCCGCCCGACGAGCCGTACGTGCTGCTGGAGGAGAGCCGGGAGTTGCTGCCGGCCCGTCGCCGTGAGCGGCACCGGGCGGTGATGAGCTTCGAGGCCCGGGAGGGGCACGGCGAACGCGGCTTCGACGGCCGTCCAGCCGGCGAGGTGACCATCGCCGACCTGATCCCCCTGTCGCTACGGATGGGCGTACTGCGGATCATCGTGGGCGAGGTGCGGTCCCGGGAGATCGTGCCGATGCTCCAAGCGATGACCACCAGCCGGGGTTCGATGTGCACCATCCACGCCCGCACGGCTGCCGGGGTGGGTGAACGGATCGTCGAACTGGCGTTGGCGCACGGCCGCGAGATGACCGTCGACCAGGCCCGCCGCATGGCCGGCAACGCCCTCGACCTGATCGTCTACGTCACCGTCGAGGACGAGACCGCCATCGGTGGGCGTAAACACCGGTTCGTGTCGCATGTGGAGGAGGTGATCGGGGCCGGCGAAGCCGGTCGCATCACCACCACCACGGTCTTCGGGCCCGGCCCCGACGGTCGTGCGGTCCCCCGGCACCTGCCGGAGCGGGTCCGCGACCAGTTGATGAGAGTGGGTTACGACGCGCGGCTGCTGACCCGGTGGATCGAGGCCGGCACCGGCGCCTGGCGGCGGCCCCGACAGACCCGACTGGCCCGGCGGTGACCTGATGCTGGGCAGCCTGGAGTTGATCGCGGTGGTCTCCGGGGCCGCCTGTGTGGCCGGGCTGCTGCTGGCCCTGGTAGCGCTGGTCGGCACCCGACGCCCTCCTGGGCCGCGCCCAGGTCGCGGGCCGGGCCTTGGTCGGCTGTGGCGCGGGCCGGGCGCCACCCCGGCGGAGCAGCGGGCCTACCAGGCTCTGCTGGTCGCCGCGCTGGTCGCTGGTGCGTTGGCTTTCCTGCTGACGGGGCTGCCGGTGGTGGGCCTGCTGGTGGCGGTGGCGGTGCCCGGCGCCCCGTGGCTGTTCGGAGTCGGCAAGGCCGAGCAGAAGGCGATCGCCCGGATCGAGGCGGTGGGCGAGTGGACCCGCCGGCTCAAGGACGTCTCCGGCACCGGGCAGGGCCTCCAACAGTCGATCATCGGCACGATCGGCAGCGTGCCACCCGGCGTCGAGGACGAGGTACGCCTGCTCGCCGCCCGCCTGCAGGCCGGCTGGACGGCCCGCTCCGCGCTGCTGGCGTTCGCCGACGAGATCGCCGACCCGGTCTGCGACCAGGTGGTCGCGGCGCTGATCCTGCACCTCTCGGACCGGGGTGAACGGCTGGGTGACGTGCTCGGCTCGATCGCTGGCGCGGCGTCCGCCGAGGTGGCCACCCGTCGGGAGATCGAGGCCAAACGCACACAACCCCGGTTCGCGGTCCGCTTCCTCACCGGAATGACCCTGGCGACCCTGGCGTACGGGCTGCTCAACACCGAGTACATCAAGCCGTACGGAACGCCGGTGGGTCAGGTGGTGATGGCCGCCCTCGGCGCCGCATTCATCGGCCTGCTGGCCTGGGTGCGGTCGATGAGTCAGCCGCAGCGGCCGGCCCGGTTCCTGCCGGCGCCCGACCCCAACGAGGTGATCGCGTGAGGGCGAGGAGTGCAGCGCAGCGGAGCCCCGCAGTCGCGAACGAAAGGCGGCTCCCATGATCGTGAACTGGCAGTTGGCGATCGCGGTTTGTGGTGGTGCCGGGATCGGGTTCGGCGTGTTTCTGGTGATCCGGGAGATGGTGCCGGCGACGCCGGCGCTCGGGCCGGCGCTGCGCCGACTGCACCAGCCGCCGGGTATCGGCGGTCGGGTCGCCACTTCCGCATCCCGCCGGCTGGACTGGCTGAGCGGGTTGTCGCGCTGGCTGCGTCCGCCGCACCGGCAGCTCGCCCTGATCGGCCAGACCCCCGAGCAGTACGCGTTGTCGGTGCTGCTCTCCGCGCTGATCGGGCTGGCCACGCCGACCCTGCTCGGGGTGGCGCTGCTGGCGCTCGGCATCTCGTTCCCGCTCGTCGTGCCGGTGCTCGGCAGCCTGGGCCTGGCGCTGATGGGCGGGTTGCTGGCGCACCGGGCCGTGCTGACCAAGGCCGACGCCGCCCGGGACGAGTTCCGTCAGGCCGTCTGCACCTACCTCGACCTGGTGGCGTTGCAGCTCTCCGCCGCACACGGACCGGTGCAGTCACTTGAGCGCGCCGCGGCGGTCTGCGACGGCTGGGTGTTCGACCGGCTTCAGGAGTCGTTACGGATCGCCCAGATGCAGATGCACGCGCCCTGGGACGAGCTGCGCGACCTCGCCGACAAGATCGGCATTCCGGAGTTGGGCGACGTGGGCGCGATCATGCGCTCCTCCGGCAGCGAGGGTGCGCAGGTACACGAGACCCTGCGCAGCCGGGCCGACTCGCTACGCGACCAGATCCGCACCGACAACCTCGCCCGCGCCGAGGGGGTGACCAGCCGTCTCGACATCCCGGGCGCACTGCTCGTCTTCGTGCTGCTCGGCTTCGTCGTCTATCCGTTCATCGCCCGCATCTGACCCCCTCTCCTGAAGGAGCACGCCATGTCCATCCTCAGCTATCTGCACGTCGTGCTGACGACGCGCCTGGTCGAGCTGCGCCGTGACGGCGAGCGTGGCGACAGCCCGGTACCCACCGCAGTGATCATCTTCGGGCTGGTCTTCGTGGCGACGGTCGTCACCGGCCTGGCCCTGAACCGGGCCAACAGCTGGATGACCAACATCCCGACCTTCACGAACCCGGTCCCGTAGCAGCCGGCATGAGCCGAGCCACGTACCCGAGGTGGCACCGGACGGTCAGCGCCGCCCGGCGCCGCCTCGCGGGCGGCGACCGGGAACGAGGTGCCAACCCGGTGGAGTTGGCCGTGCTGATGCCGCTGATCCTGGTGCTGCTCTTCGCCTCGGTCCAGATCGCGGCTGTCTTCCTCGCCCGCTCGACCGCGTTGAACGCCGCGCAGAGCGGCGTCAACGCACAGCGGCCGTACCAGGCGCGCAACGGTGCCGGGGTGGACCGCGCCACCCGGTTCCTGAATGCCGCCGGCGGCTGGCTGGTGGGCTGGCAGACGACGCGCCCCACCTGCGCCATCGACGACACCGACGTGACCTGCACCGTGCGCGGCCGGTCTCTGTCGGTGATTCCGGGCGTGGACTTCGCGGTGCAGCAGACCGCCCACGGGACGGTGGAGAGGCTGACCCCGCCATGACGCGCACCGCCGAGCGGGGCTCGGTCTCCATCGAGGTGGCTGTGCTCGCGCCCGCGTTCATCGCGCTGATGGTGCTGGCCGGCGTGGTAGGGCGTACCGCGGTGGCGGCGGAGGCGGTCGAAACCGCGGCCCACGACGCCGCTCGCGCCGCCTCGATCTCCCGCAACTCGGGCACGGCCCGAGACGAGGCGCTGGAGGCCGCCCAGAAACAGTTGGACTGGCGCGGACTGGCCTGCACCAACGACCTCGAACCGGAGTTGACCGGCTCGGTGGCCGGCGTCGACACCACCTTCGACCAAGCGTTCAGCAGCAAGGTCGGCGACGACGCCACGGTGACGGTGACGATCACCTGTCTGGTGTCGCTCAGGGACATCGCACTCGACGTCCTGCCCGGTATGCCGAGCGAGAAGCAGATCACCGCGGAATTCACCTCACCGCTGGACCGCTACCGGGGCCGGCAATGACCGCCACCATCCCGACTGTCCAGAGCCCCTACCGGGGCGATCACGGCCGGGTGAGCATCTTCCTGGCGATAACGATGATCGGCGTACTCGCCATCGTGGGCCTCACCTTCGACGGCGCCGGGCAGCTACGCACCCTGCAACGTGCCGAGAATCTGGCCGCCGAGGCTGCCCGCGCCGGTGGCCAGGCCATTGACCGGGCCACCGCGATCGAGGGCAGGCCGACGCGGATCGACGAGGCCGCCGCCCTCGTGGCGGTCGACAACTACCTGGACGCCGCCGCTGGCACCGCCGGCCACACCGTGAGCTTCCCCGAGGTCGCCGGGGAAACCCTGATCCGGGTCACCGTCCAGATCACCTACCGCCGCTCGATGCTCGCGCCGTTCGTCCGAGCCGAGACGGTCACCGTCACCGGCGAGGCGACCGCGCGGGCCATCACGGCAGCAGCAACACCGTAGGAAGGAAGGCAGCCATGCCCGTCTCTGGTGGGTCCGTCGTACGGCGGACCGGACGGATCCTCACCGGCATCGGCGCGCTGGCCGTGCTGTGCGCGCTGCTGGTTGGCGCGCCGATCGCGCTGCTGGCCTTCGCTGGCAATCCGCTGCCTGACCATCTGCCCACGATCAGCGAGGTGGGCACCGCGTTGACCAGCCGGGACGACGGTCAGCTCTTCCTGCGGGCACTGGCCGTGGCCGGCTGGTTCGGCTGGGCCACGTTCGCCTTCTCCGTCCTCGTCGAGTTGGGGGCACAGAGCCTGCGCCGGCCGGCGCCGAAGCTGCCCGGGATGAGCCGCCAGCAGAAGGCCGCCGCCGCACTGGTCGGCTCGGTCGCGCTGATCCTCGCCGCCAGCCCGGCCGCCGCCAGCGCCGCGGCGGTCTACGGCGTCCCGGCGTACGCGAGTCCGAGCGCACCGGCCGTCGCCACCCTGGCCGCGCCGAACCGCGTGAGCACGACACCCGACACGGCGGCCCCGTTGGCCCACAGCGGGCCACTCGACTTGGCCGGGACGGAGTTCGCCGCACCCGGTGGCTCCCCGGCAGCGAACGACGAGGCCGCACCGGTGTACCGGGTGGCGCGGGGTGACTACCTCGGCGAGGTGGCCGAGCGTTACCTGGACGAGTTCGGCGACTACCGACAGCTCGCCGAACTGAACCAGCTCGACGACCCGGACCGGATCCGCCCCGGGCAGCTACTCCGACTGCCCACGGAAGCGGCCGACCAGGGGGCCCGGCGGCACGCCACCGGCCGGCTGGTCGACCGGCCGGCGGCGCCCAAGCCCCCGCCGCCCCGGCCGGCGCCCGAACGGGCCGCACCGGAGCGGGTGGACCCGGCACCACCCAGCGGTACGGAGCCAGCAGGCCAACCACCAGCAATGACCGTCGGCGCAGCCCGAGCAGGCACGGAGGACCGGGTGAACCGACCGCTGGCGGTCTCCGCCGTGCTGGCCGTGGCGAGCATTGTCGGCGCCCAGATCGGTGCTGTGCTGGGGCTTCGCCGCCGCCCCGCAACCGCCGGGGCGGCACCCCGGTCGGCAGCTCCCCGGTTGGCAGTTGCCTCTGGCAGGCCGCAGGGCGGTACGGCCTGGAGCACCAGCGGGAACACCGGCCAGGTTGGCGCGAACACCGGCCGGGCTGGCGGCACCACGAGCCGGGGCACCGACGGCACGGCACCGACCGGCACGGGCACGGCACCGAGCGGTAGCGGCACGGCGCCCACCGGCGGTGGAATGACAACCCCCGGCAGCGGCGGATTGGCGGCTCCCGGCGGCGGAATGGCATTCCCCGGCGGCGGCGGAATGGTGCCGGCCGGGACCTCGGGATGGGGTGATGACGACAGTTGGGCGGACGACAGTGCTGAAGGCGGGCTGCTCGACGGCGGGCATGGCCTGGACTCGGTACCGGACGGACCGCCGGTAGGCAGACACCGACGCAGCTGATCCGTGCCACCCGGCTCGATCTGGTCTCCGCCGCCCACGGGGGCGGACTCGGCTGAACCGCTCCGGCACCGGACTCGGCGGAGGCGACCCCGGGGCAAGGTGCCCGGAGAGCGTTATGACTCTGAGGTATAGATATTCCCCACAGTCATATCGCTCATCAGCAACATCGCCTCCGAATGCCGGGCATCCGGCGTCGGGTCAGGTCACGACGCCGATGGCACCCGGCGCGCGGACCATGAGGCGCGGGCATCAGAGCGCGAGCCATCAGAGCGCGGACGTCAGAGCACGGGTGTCAGAGCACGGGTGTCAGGGCAGGCGGGTCTGGAGCACGCCGTTCTGGATTCTGGTGGGCAGGATCTGCTGGTCGTTGCCGGACGGTCCCTGCACGACCTCGCCGCCGTTCAGCCGGAACGCGCTGCCGTGCCACGGGCAGACCACGCACGCGTGGCCGTCGATCTCCTGCACCTCGCCCTCGCCGAGCGGCCCGCTCTGGTGCGGGCAGCGCTCCAGCATGACGGTGACCTCGTCACCGTGCCGGTAGAGGATCACCGAGATGTCGTCGTCCACCTCGCGGGTGATCAGGGTGCGCTGCGGCAGCGTCGCCATGTCGGCCAGCGAGTGCCAGCCGTCGGTCATCCGACGCAACTCGGAGATGCTCTGGTTGACCTGCGCCCCCTGCTTGTACGCGAGGTGCCCCCCGATGTACGCCCCCAGGCTGACGGTGGAGAGCCCGAGGAACCCGAGGGCTCGGCCGACGCCGTGCCGACCGGACAGCCGCGCGGCCAGTGACCCGGCGTACAGCGTCAAGCCGACGGTGTTGGCGGCGGCGTGCACCAGGCCGACCCGGCGCTGATCCCGGGCGAGTGCCGCCCAGTCGTTCAGCCCGGCGATTGCCGCCGGCACCGCGCTGGCGGTGCCCAGGCCGACAAGCATGGTCGCGGGTCGGCGTTGCCCGGGCATGAGGTCCAGCACCGCGGCGCTGATCCACGCGCCGACCGGCACCTGCACCATCGCCGGATGCAGCGGATGCCCGAGGGTCACCCCATGCAACAGGTCTCGCAACCGCCGCGGACGCAGCGTGCCCAGGACCGCCTTCTGCAACCGGTCACCCGCGCGGTCCAGCCGCGCGTCCTGCTCAACTTTCGTCAAAAGTGCTCGCACGGGTACCGACTTCCCGGCGATCGCCGTCGCAAACCGGTCGACCACGACAAACCTGCCGCCCCACCCCGCCCTCGCCGCCGATCTTGCAGTTTCTGCTCCGGGAATTCGGGGCACAAGCCGCGGACCGGCAACCGGAAGTGCAAGATCGACGGGGATTGTGGGGGTGGGGCGGGGCGGGCATGCTGGCGGGATGGGTGTGCGGGTGGAGCGGGTCGGGGCGGTTACCACCGTGGTGCTCGACCGGGCGGACGTTCGGAACGCCGTTGACGGGCCCACGGCCCGTGCGCTGGCGGACGCCTTCCGGGCCTTCGAAGCCGACCCGGAGGCAGCGGTGGCCGTGCTCTGGGGTGCCGGCGGCACGTTCTGCGCCGGGGCCGACCTCAAGACGATCGGCACGCCGAGCGGCAACCGGGTCGAGCCGGAAGGGGACGGCCCGATGGGTCCGACCCGGATGACGCTGAGCAAACCGGTGATCGCGGCGATCTCCGGGTACGCGGTGGCCGGCGGGCTCGAGTTGGCGCTCTGGTGCGACCTGCGGGTCGCCGAGTCCGACGCGACGCTCGGAGTGTTCTGCCGCCGCTGGGGAGTGCCACTGATCGACGGCGGCACTGTCCGGCTCCCCCGGCTGATCGGTGCGAGCCGCGCCATGGACCTGATCCTCACGGGGCGTCCGGTGCCGGCGGATGAGGCGTACTCGATGGGGTTGGTCAATCGGTTGGTGCCGCCCGGCCAGGCACGGGCCGCGGCCGAGGAACTGGCGGCGGAGATCGCCCGGCACCCGCAGACCTGCCTGCGCAACGATCGGGCGGCCGTACTGGCCGGCAGCGGGCTACCCGAGCCGGAGGCGCTGGCGACCGAGTTGGCGTACGGGATGAACTCGCTGGCCACGGACGCGCTCGCCGGCGCGGCCCGGTTCGCTGCGGGCGAGGGCCGGCACGGCACGATGCCGCCGGGAGGGGTGCACCTCCCGGCGGCATCTGGTGCTGACTAGATCAGTTGCGGTTGATGGTGAAGGTCGACGTGGTGTTGCGGATGTCCACCGCGTTGTTGGTCAGTCGCAGGTTGTTGAAGGTGACCGAGCCGACCGCCGGGCCCTGACCGGGTTCCGGCATCTCGTTGGCCCAGACCGCGAAGCCGGACTTCGCGTCGAACGCGTCACCGCTCTTGCGGGCACCGCTGATCGAGATGTTGGTGAAGACGGTGTCGGTGATCGGGTTCTCCGGCTGCGACCCGTTGTACTTGGTCTGGAACATGATTCCCGAGTACGTCGGGTCGACGATGTCCACGTCGG
Source organism: Micromonospora luteifusca (assembly GCF_016907275.1). Lineage (NCBI taxonomy): Bacteria > Bacillati > Actinomycetota > Actinomycetes > Micromonosporales > Micromonosporaceae > Micromonospora > Micromonospora luteifusca. Next base: position 3,433,748 of record NZ_JAFBBP010000001.1, on the reverse strand, counting down.
ACACTCGGATGCCGCGGAACTCCTTCGAGGCGGAGAAGACCCAGATCGCGGGGAATGTCTGGGAGCCCCAGAAATGCCCGCCCGCCCTGATCAGCGAGATGTTCTGGAACTGGGTCGGTGGGCTGGCCCCGAACCCGATGAACGGGTAGCCGAAGTCCAGCGAGCTGATGGTGATCCCGGAGTACGTCAACATGTCCGCGATGTACAGGTTGCGGAAGATGTTGTTGTAGCCGCCGTAGACCGCCAGTCCGGCCGCCCGCCAGGTCAGCGTGGCCGAGAGGTTCTCGAACACGTTGCCGTTGTTGCCGGTCGACGCGCCCTGGTCGGTGGCCGAGAAGAGGGCGAAGGCGTCATCCCCGTTCGACCTTCCCTCGGTGTTGGTGACCAGGTTGTTGGTGCTGCCGTTGGTGAGGTTCACACCGTCGGCGAAGGTGTTCCGGAAGCGGCTGTTGCGGATGGTCAACCCGCTGACGCTCACCCCCCAGTACGCGCAGACGGTGTGCTCGACCCAGACGCTGTCCAGGGTCATGTTGTCGACGTCCTTCAACTCACCCCAGACCTTGCCCGGCCCGTCGATGCGGTTGGTGTAGTTGCCGAAGAAGGCCAGGTGCGAGAAGGACGACCCGCTGGCCGAGGACTCCACCCGGAAGCCCGCGTCGGTGTTCTGCTGACCGGTCGGCGTCTGGAAGCGGGTGTACCACATACCCGCGCCGACCACCGTGATCGGCTTGCCGTACACCTGGAGCTTCTGTGCGGTCTCGTACGTGCCCGCCGGGAGGTAGACACCGATCAGGTTGCCGGTGGTGTCCATCCGCACCGCGTCCAGCGCGTTCTGGACGTCCTGGTGGCTGAAGCCGGACGGCACGCGGTAGCGGGTCGGGTCCGGGTTGGCCCGAGGTGCGACCAGCTCCAGGTTGATGAAGTCGATCGCGTACGTGGTGGTGTTGGCCGGGTCCTTCTGCAGCCTGATCTTGCTGCCGGCCGGGACGGTCGAGTTCAACATCACGTTGGCCTCGTCGTACAGGTGGCGGGGCGGGCCGGCGCTCGGCGAGTCACTCGGGCTGGCCTCCGCACCGTAGAGCCAGATGTGTTTGGAGGTCAGGTTGATCGGCTTGTGCAGGGTGCCGTTGACGTAGATGTTCAACGTCGAGTCGATGCCTCCGCCGCCCGCCGAGTCGGGGATGGAGAAGCGGGTGACCAGGGTGTTGGTCGCTGCCCGGGTGGTCCACTCGACGTACGAGCCGGTGCTGTTCAGGGTCACCGCCCGACGACCTGACGCCTCACCGCCGAGGTTGCCGATCTCCCGGTTGGGCCCGACCTGCCCGGCGCCCCCGCCGGTCGTGCCGTCCTCGGCCTCGTACATGTCGTAGCCGAGGTTGGCGCCACGTCCCACGAAGAGCGGGCGGTCACTCGTGTTGTTGGTCTGCTTGACCGGCAGTTCGTTGCCGTCCACGGCGAGCACCACCCGGACGGTGTACTTGCCGTTCGCGGCGGTCCAGGTGCCCAGGTTGATCGGGCCGACCGTCGCGCCGGCGTTGATCACGCCCGAGTACGAGCCGGTCAGCGTACGGACGGCGGTGCCGGACTCGTTGAGCACGGTCAGGGTGATGCCGTGCGAGCCGGACGCGGACGCCTGGTTGCCGGCGTTGCGGATCGACACGGAGAAGGTGACAGTGCTACCGGGCGGCGGGTTACCCGGTGACCAGTCGACCGCGGAGGCGACCAGGTCGGAGCTGGCGACCGCGCCGACCACCAGCGGGCTGGGGTTGGTGTAGCTGTTGTTGGTGTCGTCGGACTCGACGACGGTGTTCGACTCGTCGACCTTCGCGCTGAGCGGATAGCTGCCCGAGTCCCGGGTGCCGATGCTGGCGCTGACCGTGGTCGAGGCGCCGGCCGCGAGGCCGCCGACCGACGCGGTGCCGACCCGGGTGGAGCCCAGGTAGAAGTTGACGTTTGTCGCCCCGGAGGCCGCCGAGCCGGCGTTGCGCACGGTCGCGGAGAGCGTGATGGTGCTGGTCTCCACGGGTGCGGACGGGCTGAACGACATGCCGGTGACGGTCAGGTCCGGGTTCGGCGCCGGGGTGCCGATGACCTGGAACTCGGCCACCTGCCCGGCCGGAGCGCCGGTGTTCGAGGCGATCGAGAGCCGCACGTCGGCGGCCGCACCGGAGACCGGGATGGTCACCGTGTTGCCGCTGCCCGGGTTGAAGGTGTAGTTCGCCGCGCCGACCAGCGTGGTGAACGTCGAGGAGCCCTGGTCCCGGCCGAGCACTGTGATGTTCTGCGTACGCGCACCCCAGGCCGAGTCCGGGTTGAGCTTCACGACGATCTGGCTGAGGCTGGCGTTCGCGCCGAGCTGCACAGTCAACGTGCTCGGGTTGCCGTTGCCCTCCCAGTAGGTGGCCACGTTGTTGTCGTTGGCGTTGGTGGCCACGAAGGTGTGCACGAACCCGGAGGCGCTGATCGGCTTGCCGATCGCCAGGTTGGTCCCGGTCGGCGGGTTGCCGGTGCCGGTGCGGGTCACGGTGTTGCTGTTCGCCGACTGGTTGCCGGCCGCGTCCTTGGCCCGGACGTGGTACGACACCGTGGCGCTGTCCGCCTGGTTGTCGGTGTACGTGAGCGTCGAGCCGTTGACGCTGCCACGCAGCGCGCCGTTGGCGTAGACGTCGTAGCCGGTCACCCCGATGTTGTCGGTCGACGCCGACCAGGCGAGCCGGATCTGCCCGCTGGCCGGCTGGGTGTAGGCCAGGTTGCCCGGGACGCTGGGGGCCTGGGTGTCGGTGCTGCCGGTGGCGCCGTACACCTCGACCTCGGAGAACTGCGCGGCCGGCCAGCCGGTGTTGCCGGTGACCTGCACGCGTACGTAGCGGGTGCTGGCGGCGGTGAAGCTGACGGTCGCGGTGTTGCCGCTGCTCGGGTTGAAGGTGTAGCCGGCGGACGCCTTCAGGGTGCTGAAGGACGAGCCGTTGGTCGAGCCCAGCACCGACAGCGTCTGCGTACGCGCCTGCCAGTCCGACGAGGGGGGCAGCTTCAGCACCACCCGGTCGACGCTGACTGTGGCGCCCAGGTCCGCCTGGATCCACTGCGGGAACGCGTTGTTGGCACTCTCCCAGTAGGTCGACGCGTTGCCGTCGTTGGCGTTGCCCGCCACGTAGTTCTGGTTGTAGCTGCTGGCGGTCATGGTGGCGGAGAGCCCGGCGAGCATGGCCACGCGGGCGGCGGCTGCGGACGGGTCGACCGCCGGTGCCGCGCTCGCCATGGGGGTGACGACCGGGGCGGTGGCGAGGAGCATTCCGGCGAGCGCACCGGCGAGGAGTCGTCGGCCACGCGTGCGGGTGGTTCGGGGGACGGGGTTGGGTGCGCCGGTCGGCGGCGTGCCTCGTCTGGTGCCGTTGCTGGACATGGGTCGCTACACCTCTTTCGGGGTGGGTGTGGGTGCGTTGCCCGGCGACGGGTGCAGGGGTACGCCCGTCGTTCCGCGACAGGTGGGGGACGGTGCGGGTTGGGGACGGGGTCGGACGGCCGGGGCTGCGTTGCGCCGGACGCCCGGACCGGGTGGCCCCCGCCCGGGGTGGGCGGGGGCGCCCGGCCTAGCTGGAATACACCTCGAACTCGCTGAGCTGGCCGGCCGGCCAGCCGGTGTTGCCGGTGATGGTCAGCCGCAGGTACCGCTGGCTGGTCGCCGTGAAGGTCACGGTGGCCGTGTTGCCGCTGGCCGGGTTGAAGGTGTAGCCGGCGGACGCTTTCAGGGTCGCGAACGTCGATCCGTTGGTGGACCCGAGCACCGAGAGCGTCTGCGTGCGCGTCTGCCAGGCCGATGACGGTGGGAGCTTCAGCACCACCCGGGACACCGACCGGTTGGCGCCCAGGTCCACCGTCAGTGACTGCGGGAAGGCGTTGTTGGCGCTCTCCCAGTACGTGTTCGGGTTGCCGTCCACCGTGTTGGCGGCGGCGTACACGTCGGAGTGGCTGGTCTCGGTGACGGACCGCCCGGCCGCCAGGTTTCCGCTGGGCGGCGGTGTGGTCGGCGGGGGCGTGGTTGGCGGCGCGGTGGTCGGGGGTGGGGTGGTGGGCGGTGGCGTGGTCTGTGTGCCGCCGTACACCTCGACCTCGGAGAGTTGCGCGGCCGGCCAGCCGGTGTTGCCGGTGACGGTGACCCGGATGTAGCGGCGGTCACCGGAGGGCAGCCCGATCGACACGGTGTTACCCGTGCCGGGGGCGAAGACCCGACCCGCGGACGACGCCAGCGTGCTGTACGACGAGCCGTCGGTGGAGCCGAGCACCGACAGGGTCTGGGTGCGTTGCTCCCAACCGGTGGGCAGCTTGAGCACCACCCGGTCGACCGACCGGGCCGCTCCCAGGTCGACGGTGAGCGACTGGGGGAAGGCGTTGTTGGCGCTCTCCCAGTAGCTGGCCGCGTTGCCGTCCACCGCGTTGGCCGCCGTGTAGCTCTGGTTGGTGCTGGTCGCCGTCGCCGACCGGTTCAGCGCCAGGTTTCCCCCGCTGGTGGGCGGCGGGGTGGTGGGCGGCGGCGTGGTCGGTGCCGGAGTGGTGGGTGCCGGGGTGGTCGGCGGCGGCGTGGTGGGTCCGCCGCCCCACTGCGGGTTCGGCCACGGGCCGCAGTACGGGGTCGGGACGTACCAGCCGGAGTTGCCGGCACCCTGGGTGATCTGGAAACCACCACCGACGCAGTTGTGGATCGGGTTGCTCTGCGCGATGTTGGTGGCCCGTACGTTCGTGAACGACACCTGGCTGGGTGCCTGCACCTGGAGCGCGTACGTGCCGGCGCCGTCGATCCGCACGTTGTTGAGGTTGATCCCGTTGGTCTGGCCCTCGATCCAGTGCAGCGCCGCGTACGAGCTGTCCAGGATGTCGGTGTCGGTGATGTTGATGGTGGGGTTCTGGAACGCCTCGTTGAGGGCGGAGAACCAGATCGCGCCGACACCGAAGTTCCAGTTGTAGTCCGAGTTGCCGTTGCGGATCAGCGTGTTCCGGGCGATCGTCCAGGTGCCCTGGACTCCGGTGGCACCCTGCACGCCCGGGTAGCGGTTGGCGACGTGGATGCCACCGCCGTTGGTCAGCGAGTCGGCCGTGACGTTATCGGTGATCTTGATGTCCCGGCCGCCGTAGCTGACCAGGTGGTTCGCCAGCAGGGTCACGCCGATGGTGTTGTGGGTGAAGGAGTTGTTGACGTTCGGCACGCTCTGCGCCCACATCGCCAACGCGTCGTCGCCGGTGTTGCGGACGAACGTGTTCGTCACCGTCGAGTTGGTCACGCCGGTGTGGAAGTTCACCCCGTCCGCGGTCTGGTCCAGGATTCGGCTGTTGCGGATGGTGAAGTTGTCCATCGGGCCGTCCATCCACGCCCCGACCTTGGTGTTCTCCAGCCACAGGTTGTCGACCACCGAGTTGGTCATCGCCCCGCCCAGGGCGTTGACCTGGTCGTCGTCGACCCGTTCGCGGATGTCACCGATGATGGCGAAGTCCCGCAGTGTGACGTTGCGGCTCGGCCCGTTCGCCTCGTGCGAGCGGACCGGGCCGGTGTAGCCGCCACCGGGGACGTACTTGCCGTAGATGCCGACGGATCTGTTCCGCTCGGTGGGGTGCCGGCCGCCGAGCACCGAGTACCAGGGGCCGGCGCCGCGCAGGGTCACCCCGTCGACCACCACGTGATCCCAGAGGGTGAAGGTGCCGGTCGGGATCCAGACCGCCCTGCCCTGGGCCTTTCCGGCGTCGACCGCCGCCTGGAACTTCGCGGTCGAGTCGGTCGCGCCGCTCGGGTCGGCGCCGAAGTCGGTGACCACGTCGAGCACACCGCTGGGCTTGGTGATCGCAGGGGCGACCAGCTCGAAGTCGGCCAGGTCGATGGTGAACGAGGGCGACTGGGCGGTCGAGGAGACCTGGAACCGGATCTTCGTGCCGGCGGGTTGGGTGCCGCCGAAGATCGCCCGGGTCTCGTCGTAGAAGTGGTGCGGGTTGGTGTCGCCCGGGTTGTTGTTGAACGGGTATCCGCCGTAGTACCAGCCGTACTTCGACGTCACCGGGACCGACTTCAGCAGGGTCCCGTTGGCCCGCAGGTCGATGGCGGCGTCCCGGCCGGTGCCCGCCGAGTTGTCCGGCAGGCTGTACCGGAAGGTGACCGCGTTGGCCGGAGCGCTGAGGGTGAACTCGACGTACTCGCCGACTGCGTCGAGGGTGACCGCCTCCCGACCGGACGCCTCGGACGGCAGCGTGCCGTAGCGCCGGTCCGGGCCGATCTTCGTGCCGTTGTGGGCGGCCTCCTCCGCCTCCTGTTCGACGAACGGGACGGTGGCGCCCCGGCCGGCGATGTCGAAGGGGGACAGCCCGGCCGCCGAGGCCGGGGTTGCCGTGCCGGTGACCGCGAGGGCGGTCAACGAGGTGGCGGCGAGCAGAGTGGCGGCGATGGCGGCCAACCCTGCCCGGGTCGGGTGTCGGAGATGGTGCGGGGTGCCGGTGGTGTGGTTGGCCATGAGCTGCGCTCTCCCTTTCGTCAGGCAGGCCAGATCCCCCCGTGTCGGTGCGGCGTTACGCGTTCCCCCCTTGCTCCTCCTTTCCTGGGTGGCGTGGTGCCGGCGGCCGGGACGGGCCGCCGGCACCACGGGCGATCAGAGTCAGGTCAGGCCTGGTCCGTCCGCCGCGCGCGGCCCGTCCGCCGATTCGGCGGTACGCAGCCAGACTGCGGTGTCCGACGGCAGTAACCCGTCGTCGAGTGGCCCACTGGCCAGCAGCACCTCGCCGGCCGGCATCGAAACCGGAATGTCGGAGAGGTTGACCAGGCAGTTGAAGCCACCGCCGCGGCTGAACGCGAGCACCCCCTCCGGTGCCGGCAGCCAGGTCAGCTCGCCGTCACCGAGCGTCGGCTCGGCCCGCCGGGCCTGGATCGCCGCCCGGTACAGCTCCAGCATCGAGGCCGGGTCGCCGGTCTGCGCACGGGCGGTCCGGTCCTTCCAGTCGGCCGGCTGGGGCAGCCAGGGCGCTGCGGCACCGGCGGGGCTGAACTCGAACGGCGGCTCGTCACCGGCCCAGGGCAGCGGTACGCGGCAGCCGTCCCGCCCGGGGTCGATCCGGCCGGAACGCTCCCACATCGGGTCCTGACGCAGCGCGTACGGAATGTCCTCGACCTCGTAGAGGCCCAACTCCTCGCCCTGGTACACGTAGGCGGCGCCGGGCAGCGACAGCGACAGCAGCGCGGCGGCACGGGCCCGGCGGGTGCCCAGCTCCAGGTCGGTGGGGATCCCCTCGCGCTTGGCGGCGAAGCTGAACCTGGTGTCCGCCCGCCCGTAGCGGGTGACGTGCCGGGTGACGTCGTGGTTCGAGAGCACCCAGGTGGCCGGCGCGTTGACCGGCGCGTGCGCGCTCAGCGTCCCGTCGATGCTCTCGCGCAGCGCCGCGGCGTCCCATGCGCAGCCGAGGAAGTCGAAGTTGAACGCCGCGTGCAGCTCGTCCGGGCGCAGGTAGTTGGCGAACCGCTGCCGATCCGGCAGCCACACCTCACCGATCAGCGCGCGGTCGGCGTACTCGTCGGCGACCCGGCGCCAGCCCCGGTAGATGTCGTGCACCCCGTCGAGGTCGTGGAACGGGTGCGGGTGGTCCGGTCGGACCTCGGGCAACTCCCCGTCCTTGACCAGGAGACCGGCCGAGTCGATCCGGATGCCGTCCACGCCCCGGTCGAACCAGAACCGCAGGATGTCCTCGAATTCCGCCCGTACCCGGGGGTGGTCCCAGTTGAAGTCCGGCTGCTGCGGGGCGAACAGGTGCAGGTACCAGTCGCCGGGGGTGCCGTCCGGGTTGGTGGTGCGGGTCCACGTCTCGCCACCGAACTCGCCGACCCAGTCGGTGGGCCGCTGGTCGCCGTTCGGGCCCCGGCCGGGCCGGAACCAGAACAGGTCCCGTTCGGGCGCGTCGGGGCCGCCGGCCAGCGCGGCCTGGAACCAGGGGTGCGCGTCGGAGCAGTGGTTGGGCACCACGTCGACAATCGTCCGGATGCCCAGCGCGTGCGCCTCCGCGATCAGCGCCTCCGCCTCGCCGAGGCTGCCGAAGACCGGGTCGATGTCGCGGTAGTCGGACACGTCGTAGCCGGCGTCGGCCATCGGGGAGGGGTACCAGGGACTGAACCAGATCGCGTCGATGCCGAGCGCGGACAGGTGATTCAGCCGCGACCGGATGCCGGCGATGTCGCCGATGCCGTCGCCGTTGCCATCCGCGAAGCTCCGGGGATACACCTGGTAGATCACCGCTCCACGCCACCACGGACTTCTGTCAGCTGTGGACACGAGCACCTGCTTTCTGCGTCAGTACGTCGGCGGGTTCGCCGGACCTGGTTGTGTGTCGGGCGAACGGTCGTTGTTCGCCGCGGGAGGTTACGCTGCCGGCTAACCCTTGAGGCTGCCCGCGGTCAGGCCGGACATGATGTTCCGTTGGAAGATCAGGAAGATGATGACGGTCGGGATCGCGGCGATGACCGACGCGGCGATGACCACGTTCATCGGCGTACCACCGGCGAAGGTGTAGATGCCGACGCTGACCGTCCGGGTCTCGGGCGACGGCATGACCAGCTTCGGCCAGAGGAAGTCCTTCCAGACCGCCGTCACGGCGAAGATCGAGACCACGCCGAGGATCGGGCGCGACAGCGGCAGGATGATCGACCAGAGCGTCCGCAGCGGCGTCGCCCCGTCCATCAGGGCCGCGGCCATCAACTCCTCGGGAATCGAGTCGAAGAACCGTTTCAACAGGAAGATGTTGAACGCGTTCGCGACCATCGGCAGCCAGATCGCGAACGGCGAATCGAGCAGGTTGATGTGCAGGATCGGCAGGTCGAGCACGGTCACGTACTGCGGAACGATGAGGACCATCGCCGGGATCATCAGGGTTCCCAGCATCAGGGCGAGGATCACGTTGCCGAACATCGGGCGAAGCTTGGACAGGGAGTACGCCGCGGCGCTGTCGAAGACCAGTTGGAACAGCACCGCGCCGACCGCGTAGTAGAAGGTGTTGAACAGCAGCTTGGCGAGGGCCAGGTTGTTCCAGGCGTCGATGTAGTTCTGCGGCTGGGGATCCTTCGGGAACAGCGTGGGCGGGGTCTGCGCGATCTCCTGGCCGGACTTGAGCGCGCCGGTGACCATCCAGTAGAGCGGCCCGAGGAAGACGAGTGTGAAGCCCGCGACGACGACGGCGAGCAGCGTCCAGTAGATGACCCTGCCGCGCCCTCGGCTGAGCTGGGCATGAGAGATGAGGGTCCGGGTTCCGGAGTCCTGTGCCATTCCTCGCCGTCCTAGTCCTGTTTCGCAGTCAGCCGCACGTACACGGCGGAGAAGCCGGCCAGCACCACGAGCATGATCACGCCCAGTGCGGCTGCGCCGTTGAGGTCGTTCTGGAAGAACCCGTGCTGGTAGATGAGGTACGCCACCGAGGTCGCGGAATCTTCCGCGCCCGCGCCGTTGGCGAGGATCAGTGGCTCGATGAAGAGCTGCATCGTGGCGACGATCTGGAGCATCGCCAGGAGCGCGAGGATCAGCCGGGTCTGCGGGATCGTCACGTGGCGGATGCGCCGCCAGATCCCGGCGCCGTCGAGCTCGGCCGCCTCGTAGAGCTCGCCAGGGATGTTCTGCAACGACGCCAGGTAGATCAGCACCGCGCCGCCCATGTTCATCCAGGTGGACGCGACCACCATCGCCGGCATCGTCATCTCGGGTGACTGCATCCACTGCGAGGTGGGCAGGTGCAGCGCCTTCAGGATCGCGTTGAAGAGCCCGGCCTCACTGGGGTCGTACGCGTAGAACTTGAAGAGGAACAACGCGGACGCCGGGGGCAGCATCACCGGTAGGTAGACCAGGATCCGCAGGTATCCCTTGGCGTGCCGGAACTCGTTGAGCATGATCGCCACGAAGAACGGCACCGCGTACCCGAGGACGAGGGCGAGCACCGTGAAGTAGAACGTGTTCTGCCAGGCCGTCCAGAAGCTGGGGTCGGCGATGATGCGCGAGTAGTTGTCCCAGCCCACCCAGGTGGTCTCGCCACGCCGGGTGCGCTGGAAGCTCATCATGATGCCGCGGATCATCGGGTACCAGGAGAAGACGACGAAGCAGAGCACCGCGCCGATCAGGAACGTGTGACCGGTGAGGTTGTCCCGTACCTTGCGGCCGAGGCTGGTGCGCTGCGGCCTCGCCGAGTACGGCGACGGCGGGCGGCCCGGTTTCCTGGGGGTCTCCGGGACGGTGGTGATCGCCAAGGCAACTCCTGGGTGAGTCGGTGACGTCGATGCGGTGCGGATGGTGTGGGGGCCGGGTCGGCGTCCCGGCCCCCACACGATCGGTCAGCTCTCGGCGGCGAGGAGTTGGTTGACCTTCTCCTCGGCGGTCTTGAGCAGCGCGTCGATGTTCGAGTTCGGGTTGGTCAGCACGCCGGACATCGCGGCGTCGAGCACCGCGTAGACGGCCTGCGCGTTGCGCGGCTCACCCTTGATCGGCACCGGGGTGGCCTCGAAGAGCGCGAAGTTCGCCGTGTCGACGTTCGCGTTCGCCTTGCGCAGTTCCAGCTCCTGCTTCTGCGCCTCACTGCCGTTGGCGAAGAGCAGCGGCTGGGGCAGACCAACGGGGTAGTTCTGCGGCTTGGCCCGGACGTAGTCGAACTGGCCCTTGCCCGGCGTCAGCTTCTGGTACGCGATCCACTTCATACCGGCCTTGACCTGCTCGGGGGTCAGGTCCTTCTTGAAGAAGTAGCCCTCGCCGCCACCGAGCGTCCCCTTCGCCGCGGCGTCCTGGCCCGGCAGCGGGCTCATCGCCCAGTCCTGGAACTTGCCCTGGAACTGGCTGACGATCGCCTGGGTGGCGTCGGGTGCACCGATGAACATGCCGACCTTGCCCGCGCCGGCGTTCGTCAGCAGGTCACCCCACTGCAGCAGTTGGCGGGAGCCCATGCTGTTGTCGCCGTACCGCATGTCCTTGATGTTCTGCAGGACCTGCTTGCCCTGGGCGTTGTTGAAGTCGGCCTTCTTGCCGTCCTCGGTCAGCATGCGGCCGCCCTGCGAGTAGAGCAGGGAGGTGAAGTGCCAGCCGCCGGTGTTGCCGGCGCTGTACTCCGAGTAGCCCGCGATGCCGTTGCCGAGTGCGGAGATCTTCTTGGCGGCGGTCCGAACGTCGGCCCACGTCTTCGGCGGGTTGTTGACGTCGAGCCCGGCCTGCTGGAACAGGGCCTTGTTGTAGACCAGACCCATCGAGTAGTTCTTGACCGGCACGGCGTAGAGCTTGCCGCCGTCGGTGAAGACCTCCTTGAGCGCCGGGTCGACGCTGTCCCAGGTGGGGATCGTGTCCTTGTTGGCGTACTGGGTGATGTCCATCGCCTGACCCGAGTCCAGCACCTGCTGGAGGTCGGTCATGTACCCGTAGAACACGTCGGTCACGGTGCCGCCGGCGAGGCGAGCGGTGAAGTCCGGCGGGTTGTTGCACTGCTCGCCGACGCTGACGCTCTTGATGATGATGTCCGGGTTCTGCTTCTGGAACTCGGCGACGTCGTCGTTCCAGTTCTTCAACAGCTCTTTCTGGGCGCCGACCGGCTGGCAGTCCACCGTGATGGTGACCTTGCCGCCGGCGGTCGAGTCCTTGTCGTCGCCCTTTGTGGAGCACGCCGTGAGGCTGAGCCCCAGGCCGGCCACGAGCGCAACCGCCGCAGCCTTTCGGTATTGCGGTACGGACATCTGTCCATCCCTTCGGGAACGGGTGTCTCAATGACCTTCGCTGATCTGCGGTGATGCGACCTGACGCCCAGTAGCTGCGTCGGAGCCAGGTGTGAGTGGAGTCACTGTAGCGAGGCCGACTCATTTCGGCAAGGTATCGACCCGATCCCGAAAGGACACGACGTGATTACGACAGATGTTGGCAAGGCTGTGAAAGCAGGCCGACATGTTAGCTTTTGCTCACTTATGGAGGGTCATTCGACCCGGTCGATCCCCGTGGTGGCGAGCAATGACGAAAACGGCCGCCGACCGCGAGAAGCGGTCGACGGCCGAAGCGTCGTGCGGTGCGGTCCCTAGCGGCCGGGGGCAGGCGCGGTTGAACCGCGTACCACCAACTCGGGCTCGAACAGCAACTCGTCGTGCAGCACGCCGGCACCTTCGATCTGGGTGACCAGCAGGTCCACGGCAGCCTGCCCCATCGTCTCGATCGGCTGCCGCACCGTCGTCAACGGCGGGTCGGTGCACGTCATGAACGCGGAGTCGTCGAAGCCCACCACCGACACATCGGCCGGCACCGAGCGACCCAGCCGCCGGGCCGCACGGATCGTGCCCAACGCCAGTACGTCGCTGGCGCAGATGATGCCGGTCACCCCACGCTCGACCAACTTGGTCGCGGCGACCCGAGCCCCCTCCATGGAGAAGCTGGAGCGTTCGACGCGCTCAGCCTCGTCGTCGCCCCAACCCGCCGCCTGGACCATCGCGTTCAGCTTGCGCCGCGACGGCACATGCCCCTCCGGGCCGAGCACCATGCCGATCCGTTCGTGCCCGAGCGAGCGCAGGTGCCCGTACGCCTGCTCCACCGCCACCGCGTCGTCCGTGGAGACCCGGGGGAAGCCCAACTCGTCCACGCCCGCGTTGACCAGCACCACCGGAAGACCCCGGTCGGTCAGCCGACGGTAGTGGTCGTGCCGGGCGTCGGCGAGCGCGTACGAGCCACCAGCGAAGATCACCCCGGAGACCTGGTGGTCGAGGAGCATCTCCACGTAGTCCATCTCGGACACACCGCCGATGGTCCGGGCGCAGAGGGCCGGGGTGTAGCCACGCTGGGCAAGGGTCCCGGTGACCACCTCGGCCAACGCCGGGAAGATCGGGTTCTGCAACTCGGGCAGCACCAGCCCGACGAGCCGGGCGCGTTCGCCGCGCAGTTTCGTCGGCCGCTCGTAACCGAGCACGTCCAGCGCGGTCAGCACGGCAGTCCGGGTCGTCTCGGAGACACCGTCGCGGCCGTTGAGCACCCGGCTGACGGTGGCCTCGCTGACGCCCGCCTTCTTGGCAACTTCAGTCAACCGCTTGGTCACGGTCGCAATCGTACGTCACCGCTATGAAAGAAATGAACAGCGAACTGCGCAGCGTTTGCCATCTCGCTGTCGCGTTCTGGCCGGCGCCTCCGTCAGGACAGGTCGCGCAGCGCCGACTCGATGGCTCGGTGGAAGGTCGGGTACGCGTAGATCATGTGGCGGAGCTGGCTCAGCGGCACCGCCGCGTGCACCGCCACCACCAGCGCCGAGAGCACCTCGCCACCGGACGGGCCGACCGAGGTCGCGCCGATCAGCACGCCCTGGTCGGCGTCCGCCACGAGCTTGATGAAACCGTCGTCGCCGACCTGGTGGATCCAGCCCCGGGTCGAGCTGCTGAGTTTGGTGAAACCGACCTGCACGTTGATGCCACGCTCGCGGGCCTGCCGCTCGGTGAGCCCGACCGCGCCGATCTCGGGATCGGTGAAGGTCACCCGGGGCAACGCGCGGTAGTCGGCTCGCGGGACGGTGCCGGCCGACCCGCTCGACCCGCTGGCGGCCAGCGAGCTGGACGCGCCCATCGCGCCGCCGACCACGCTGGAGGTCCCGCTGGCGTCCGCCCCCGCCTCGGCCTGTCGGGCGCGGGCCAGCACGTCGGCGATCACGATTCCCGCCTGGTACATGGCGATGTGGGTGAAGGCGCCCTCGCCGGTCAGGTCGCCGACCGCCCAGACCTGGTCGGTGACGTGCAACCGGTCGTCGACCGGCAGGTAGCGCTGGTTGGCGTCCACGCCGATCGTGTCCAACCCCAACTCTTCCAGGTGTGCCTTGCGCCCGGTCACCACGAGCAGCCGGTCACCGGTGAACTCCACCCCGCCGCCGCCGTGCAGGGTGAACCGGGCCCCGTCGTGCTCGACCCGCTCGGCGCGTACCCCGGTGTGGATCTCCACGCCGTCGGCGCGCAGCGCCGCAGCGGCGACGTCGGACGCCTCCGGCTCCTCGACGGCCAGCACCCGGTCGAACGCCTCCACCACGGTGACCCGCACTCCGAAGCGGGCGAAGACCTGGGCAAGCTCCAGGCCGATCGCGCCGCCGCCGAGCACCAGCAGCGACTCCGGCAGTTGCTCGACCTCGATCGCCTGGTGGTTGGTCCAGTACGGCGTGTCGGCCAGACCGTCGATCGGTGGCACCGACGGACGGCTGCCGGTGCCCAGCACGACCCCGTGCCGAGCCTGGAACACCTGGTCACCGGCCCGGACCCGGCCCGGGCCGTCGAACCGGCCACTACCGCGGACGAGCCGGCCGCCCTTGCTGGTGAACCGCTCCGCCGCGACCGTGTCGTCCCAGGTGTCGGTGGCCTCCTCGCGGATCCGCTTCGCCACCGGCGCCCAGTCCGGCTGCACCTGCGCCGTCCCGGCCAGCCCATCGACCCGGCGGGCCTCGGCGAGCGCGTTGCCGGCCCTGATCATCATCTTGCTCGGGATACAGCCCCAGTACGGGCACTCCCCACCGACCAGATCCCGTTCGATGCCGACGACGCTCAGGCCAGCCTCGGCGAGCCGCTCGGCCACCTCCTCGCCGCCGACGCCGAGCCCCACCACGACCACGTCCACCAGCTCCAGCTCCGCCACCGACACAGCATCCCCCAGCGACAACACCGCAACCACCGGGGTCGGAGGAAAAGTCGGCACGCTCACCAGCCCCGGCCGCTTACCGTGGCGGGATGCATGCACGCTTCGCTCCGGTCCGGGACTGCTTCCACGACCTGTTCACGGCCGGTCGGGAGACCGGCGCCAGCCTGACCATCTGGTACGACGGGCAGCCGGTCGTCGAACTGGTCGACGGCTCCCGGACCGGTGCTGGGCACGACGGCGAGCCGTGGCGGCCGGACACGCTGGTGAACGTCTACTCGGCCGGCAAGCCGGTGGCCGCGCTCTGCCTGCTGATGCTCGTCGACCAGGGGAAGGTCGATCTCGACGTACCCGTCGCCCGGTACTGGCCGGAGTTCCGCACCCCCGCCACCGTGCGCCAGGTGTTGTCGCACACCGCCGGGTTGCCAGCCTTCCCGGTGTCCCGACCGGCCGCCGCGGTCGCCGACTGGGCGCTGCTCGCCGGCGACCTGGCCGCCGCCGACCCCGAGTGGCCGCCGGGATCGGTCGCCGCGGAGCACGCCTGGACGTACGGGCACCTGGTGGGCGAGGTGGTCCGCCGGGTCGACGGACGGTCGGTGGGCCGATTCCTCGCCGAGGAGATCGCCGGCCGGTGGCAGCTCGACCTCGGCTTCGGGCTGGCCGAGGCGGACCAGCGGCGCTGTGCGGACCTGCGCTACGGCGACCCGCAGTGGCCGAGTCGGAAGCTCGGCGAGCCGGGATCACTGCGAGCGCGAGCGATGGGCAACCCGGCCGGCGGGCTGGACGTCGCCGTGCTGAACAGCCCGCTCTGGCGGGGTGCCGAGATGCCCGCGGTCAACCTGCACGCCACCTCGGCCGGCCTGGCCCGGCTCTACGCCGGCCTGCTGGCCGGCGGCGTCCTGGACGGCGTTCGGCTGTTCAGCCCGGAGTTGGTGGCCGAGGCGACCCGGGTCCAGCACGACGGGCCGGACCTGGTGCTGGACCGCCCGGTCCAGTGGACGCTGGGTATGCAGCGGGAGCCGGACGGCAGTTGGGGCATGGGTGGCATCGGCGGCAGCAGCGCGTGGGCCGACCCCGAACGCGGCTACACCTTCGCGTACGCCACAGCCCACCTGGCCGAGCACGACCGGGTGGACGAGCTGGTCGAGGCGTTGCACTCGGTGCTCTGAGGGCGCACGTCTGCGCAGCGCTCTGAGGGCGCACGTCAGCGCAGCGCTCTGAGGGCGCACGTCAACGCAGCGCTCTGAGGGCGCACGTCAACGCAACCAGACCGGGTCGGTGCCGAGCACGGTTGGCCGACAGGCCGGCCACCTCCGGGTCGAGCACGTACAGCGGCACCACCCGGTCGAAGGCCGCACAGGTGGTGGCCAGCGCCGGGTGGTCGTGCACCCGCAGGTCGCGGGTGAGGAGCACGATCGCGGTGCGCGCGGTCACCGGGCCGCCGGGTGGATCGTCGGCCCGGGGAGAGTGACCGGCGTACCGGTCGAGGTGAGCAGAGCCCGTGCGGCCACCGTCATCCGTCGCCGCTGCGGCACCACGGCCCGCCGGACGAAGACGTCGTAGTTCTGTGCGGCCACCTCGTCGAGGATGCCTCCGTAGAGGGCGTACGCGGTGCGCATGCAGGCCTGCGAGGCCGGCGCCAGCATGGTGATGCCCGGTGCCGCGGCGGCGTAGTGCGCCTGAGCACGGGTCACCTCGTACTCGATCAGCTCGCGGATCCGGGACGTGCCGCGGCCCCGGGCGCGGGCCTCGGCCAGTTCGTCGCGGGTGACCCCGAACTTCGCCAGGTCCTCGTCCGGCAGGTAGGTGCGGCCCCGGTCGAGGTCCTCGGCGACATCCCGGATGAAGTTGGTGAGTTGGAAGGCGAAGCCGAGCTGCCGCGCCGGCTCCCGTGCCGCTGCCGGATCGGAGCTGCCCAGGATCGGCAGCATCATGGTGCCGATGACCGCCGCCGAGCCCTCCATGTAGTCGAGCAGGTGGTCGTAGGTCGGGTACGCGGTTACGGTCAGGTCCATCGCCATGCTCTTCAGAAACGACGCAAAATCGTCCCGGTCGAGATCGAAGACGGCGATCGTGTGCAGCACGGCCGGCAGCAACGGGTCGTCGACCGGCGCACCGTGCAGGCCGGCCATGAACTGGCCGGCCCAGTCGTCGAGGCGGGCGGCCCGCTCGGCCGACGGCAGGTCCTCGGTGCGGTCGACGATCTCGTCCGCGAACCGGGTGAACCCGTAGAGGGCGTGCACGTGCCGTCGTTTCCAAGCAGGGAGCAGTCGGGTGGCGAGATAGTAGGTGCGGCCGTGGCGTTTGTGCAGCTCGCGGCACCGGTCATAGGCAGCGGTGAGATCCGTTTCCACCGGCCCTCCTCATTTATCGACGCACCAATCGACGCAACTCGTAGCCTAGGGTACGCTCAGCCGCATGGCCAACGACGCAGTTGCGGGCAATGCGACTCGTGTGGCGGCGGCAGTGCCGGGCGACGGGGACGACCCGATCCGTGCCGTTCTGGCCGCGTACACCCAGGATCTGCTCACGGCGGTCCACGAGACCCTGACCACCTTCCTCACCGCCGAGGTCAACTCCCTCACCGAAGTCGACACATCGATGGGCGCCTTCGCCGCTGCCGCGCGAGAGGCCGTGCTGACCGGCGGCAAACGGATCCGATCCACGTTCGCCTACTGGGGTTGGCGCGGAGCGGTCGGCGGCGCCGAGCCACTGCCGCCCGTGCTGCCCGCGTTGGCCGCGCTGGAGCTGCTGCACACCTTCGCGCTGGTGCACGACGACGTGATGGACGCGTCCAAGACCCGCCGCGGCCGTCCCACCGCGCACATCGCGCTCGCGCAGCAGCACATCGCCGCAGGCCACCGGGGTGATCCTGAACGGTTCGGCGAGGCCGTCGCCGTGCTCATCGGCGACCTCTGCATGGTCTGGGCCGATCGGCTGCTGGCCCGCGCCACAGTGCCACCGGCCCGCCTGCTCGAAGTCCGCCGCTGCTACGACCAGATGCGGGTGGAGACGGTCGCCGGGCAATATCTCGACGTGCTCGGCGAGAACGACCCGGTGAGCTGGTCGGTCGACCGGGCACTGCGGGTCGCCCGCTACAAGACCGCCAGCTACACCGTCCAGCGACCGCTGCTCTTCGGCGCCTGCCTGGCCGGGGTGCCCGCCGACGATCCGCTGGCCTCCGCGTACACCCGCTACGGCCTGGCCGTCGGCGAAGCGTTCCAGCTCCGCGACGACCTGCTCGGTGTCTACGGCGATCCGGCCGCCACCGGCAAGCCGGCCGGTGACGACCTTCGCGCCGGCAAACCGACGACGTTGCTCATGCTGGCTCAGGAGCTGGCCACGCCGGCACAGTTCAGGGCGTTGGAGCGGGCCGCCGACGGACCCGTCGAACGGCTCGCCGAACTGGTCGCCGAGACCGGCGCGGTGACCCGGGTGGAGCGGATGATCGCCGAGCGGGTGAGCGAAGCGCTGGTCGCACTCGATGCCGCTCCCGTCGACCGGACCGCGCGGACCGCGCTGACCGGGCTGGCCACCGCCGTCACCAACCGGCGAGCCTGATGTTGGACTTCTTCCAGGAGGTGGTCACGTGCGGACGGTGACAGGACGGACGGACCGGGTGGTGGTCGTCGGGGCAGGGCTGGGCGGCCTCGCCTGCGCGCTGCACCTGGCGGGCAGCGGCCGACAGGTGACCGTGTTGGAGCGCGAGCCGGTGCCCGGTGGGCGAGCCGGCCGGCTCGCCGTGGACGGCTACGAATTCGACACCGGCCCGACCGTGCTCACCATGCCCGACCTGATCGCCGAGGCGCTCGGCGCGGTCGGTGAGGAGTTGCGCGACTGGCTCGACCTGACTCCGCTCGATCCTGCCTACCGGGCGTACTACCCGGACGGCTCGACCCTGGACGTGCTCACCGACCCCACCCGGATGGCGGCCGAGATCTCCCGGGTGTGCGGGCCACGCGAGGCCGACGGCTACCTGCGCTTCGTCGACTACGCGCGGGAGCTGTGGCGCCTGGAGCGGGCCGACTTCATCGAACGCAACCTGGACGCGCCGACCGACCTGATCACCGGAAACCTGCTCAAGCTGCTCAGCGGTGGGGCCTTCCGCCGCCTCCAAACGAAGATCAACCAATTCTTCCGGGACCCGCGTACCCAACGGATCTTCTCCTTCCAGGCGATGTACGCCGGCCTCGCACCGCACGACGCGCTCGCCATCTACGCGGTCATCGCGTACCTCGACTCGGTGGCCGGGGTCTACTTCCCGCGCGGCGGCATCCACGCGGTCTCGAAGGCGATGGCCGGCGCTGCCGAGAAGCACGGCGTGCAGATCCGGTACGACACGACGGTGACCCGGGTGGAGACGGCGAACGGCCGCGCCACCGGCGTGCTCACCGCCGATGGCGAACTGGTGCCGGCCGATGTGGTCGTGCTCAACCCCGACCTGCCGGTCGCCTACCGGGACCTGCTCCCGGCCGCTCGGCAGCGCCGGCTCACCTACTCCCCGTCCTGCGTCGTTCTGCACGTCGGCTCCCGACAGTCATATGCAAAGATCGCCCATCACAACATCCATTTCGGACGCGCGTGGAAGGGCACCTTCGATGAGGTCATCCGGCGAGGCGAACTGATGACCGACCCGTCCCTGCTGGTGACCAACCCGAGTCGGACCGACCCTTCGGTGGCCCCACCCGACCGGCACTCCTACTACGTGCTCGCCCCGGTGCCCAACCTGCGGCGGGCCCCGTTCGAGTGGCGGGGCGACCTGACCCAGCGCTACAGCGACCAGCTGATCGGCACCCTGGAGGAGCGCGGCTACGTCGGCTTCGGTGCCGGGGTCGAGGTGCTGCGGGCGATCACCCCGGCCGAGTGGGAGGAGCAGGGAATGGCCGCGGGCACCCCGTTCGCCGCCGCCCACACATTCTTCCAGACCGGCCCGTTCCGCCCCTCGAACCTGCACCGCGACCTGTCGAACGTGGTCTTCGTCGGCTCCGGAACCCAGCCCGGGGTCGGCGTACCGATGGTGCTCATCTCCGGCAAGCTCGCCGCCGGCCGGATCACCGGGGAAGGCCGATGAGCAGCCGCGAGGAGCATCTGGTCGAGCTGGTCGATGAGACCGGCAAGGCGCACGGCGAGATGACCGTCGCGGCCGCACACCAGCCCCCGGGGCAACTGCACCGGGCGTTCTCGGTGCTGCTGGTGGACCCGGACGGCCAGGTGCTGCTGCAGCGCAGGGCAGCCATCAAGACCCGGTTCCCGCTGCGCTGGGCCAACTCCTGCTGCGGCCACCCCCGGCCGGGCGAGTCCCTCGCCGAGGCGGCCAACCGGCGGCTGCGCGAGGAGTTGGGCACCGGCCCGGTCGAGCTGACCGAGGTCGGCGTCTACGTCTACTACGCCGAGGATCCGGCGACCGGTCGGGTCGAATTCGAGTACGACCACGTGCTGCGGGGCGACTTCCTGCCCGCGGCCCCGCTACTGCCGAGTCCGGACGAGGTGGCCGAGTTGCGTTGGGCCGACCCTGCCGCACTGGAGGCCGATCTGGACCTCGACCCCCGGTCGTACGCGCCCTGGCTGGGCGGGGTGGTGAACCGGCTGTTACACCCCTCGGGGGCCACACCGGGCGCCCCCGGCTCGGCCGTGACCCCGCCCGGATCGTCGGCGGATGACACGGCGGAGCGGTCGGGTGGTCGATGAGGCGCTGAGCGCGGGCGCGGTCGCACGCAGGCTGGGGGTCGCGGTGACGACCCTGCGCACCTGGCACCAGCGCTACGGGCTCGGGCCCAGCGAACACATCCCCGGTCACCACCGTCGATACACGCCCAACGATTTGGCCCGTCTCGAGATCATGCGACGGCTCACCGCAGAGGGGGTGAGCCCCGCGGAGGCGGCCCGCTGGGCCCGTCAGGCACCGGATCCGACGCCCACCGGCGCTGTCGCCCCCAGCCGGATCCACCGACCAGGTCGGGACGGCGGCGGAACCATCCCGGTGGGCCGCGCCGGCCCGGCCGCCCGCGGGTTGGCCCGGGCCGCCATGCGGCTGGACGCGGCAGCCATCAGCGAGACGATCGCGCACGCCCTAGCTGCTGACGGCGTCGTCGCCACCTGGGAGGGACTGCTGCGCCCGGTGCTCGCCGGCATCGGCGACCGCCACGCCGCCACTTCCGGCCTGATCGAGGTGGAACATCTGGTGTCCCGCTGCGTCTCGGAGGCTCTCGCGACCGCCAGTCGGGCCAAGGTTCCCACCGGGCCGGCGCGGATCCTGCTCTCCTGCGCCGACGAGGAGCAGCACACACTGCCGCTGGAGGCGTTGGCCGCCGCTCTCGCGGAGGCCGGGGTCAGCTACCGGTCGCTCGGCGCCCGGGTGCCGGTGGCCGCCCTTCTCGAGGCGGTCAACCGGACCGGACCGGCCGCCGTGGTGCTCTGGTCGCACACCCGGGCCACCGCCGAGCCGGCTCAGCTCAGCGCCCTGCTCGCGGCTCCCCGCCGCCCGCTGTTGGTGCTCGCCGCCGGCCCTGGCTGGCGAGCCGACACGCTCCCCGCGGGGGTGGTGCGGCCAGTCGACCTGGCCGAGGCGGTCTCGCTCGCGGTCGCGGTCCGTGACTCGCTGGACCAGTCGATGCGTGACTGATCGCACTGTCGCCCGGCAACGGTGTGAACTACCGTCTGGTGATCCGCGTACCCCGACCCCCGGGAGCGAGCAGATGCAAGCCCGCGCCGTCCTGGCGTCCGTCCTCGCCATGGCGCTGGTCTTGTCCGGCTGTGCCCAACCGGAGCGAACCATTGCACCCGCCGGCGCACCGCAGCCGGTGCAATCGACCACGCCCACCCCGTCGCCGCACCCCACCCTCACCAAGCCGCCCAAGCCTCCGCTGCGACCGCTGCCGGCCAAGCTCCCAACCGGCCTGCGGCGCAACACCGGCGTACGCCCAGTGGTCCTGACCTTCGACGACGGGCCCAGCCCAGCCTGGACACCCAAGGTGCTCGACCAACTGCGGGCCGCCAAGGTGACCGCCACCTTCTGTGTTGTCGGTCGCGAGGTGCAGCGCCACCCGGAGCTGGTCCGCCGGATCGTCCGCGAGGGCCACCAGCTCTGCAATCACAGTTGGCGACACGACCTCGACCTGGCTCGGCGACCTGTCGCGGAGATCAGGGCCGACCTGGTCCGCACCAACAAGGCCATCCAGGCGGCGGTGCCCGGCGCGAAGGTGTCCTTCTACCGGCAGCCGGGAGGACGGTGGACGTCGGAGGTGCTGGGGGTGGCGAAGGATCTCGGCATGCGCCCCCTGCACTGGTCGGTCGACCCGCAGGACTGGGACAAGCCGACCGCGGCCACGATCGGCAAGCGAGTCCACACCGCCGCCCGTCCCGGTGCCATCGTGCTGCTGCATGACGGGGGCGGTAATCGGGCTGCGACGCTCGCCGCCTGCCCCCACCTGATCGCCGACCTGAAGCAGCGCTTCGGAATCACCCGACTCAGCTAGACCGGCCCTGACCTGCGGTTATGCCCCGACCAAAGCCCTTGGCGATACCGATTTTGTCGACCGACCGGGCATCACGTATGCTTTCCAAGCCTCCGGCGGGGCCGGATGGGAGCAAGTCCGCTTGAAGTTGCAATGTGCAATGATGGCGGGGCCGCCCTCATCGTCTAGCGGCCCAGGACGCCGCCCTTTCAAGGCGGTAGCACGGGTTCGAATCCCGTTGGGGGCACGACCGACGCAAGTCGGAGCAACACCGGCGTAAGCCGGAGCACGACCGGCGCAAGTCGGAGCAACACAAGCTAGGTCCTGTGGAGCAGTTGGAGTGCTCGCCGCCCTGTCAAGGCGGAGGTCGCGGGTTCAAGTCCCGTCAGGACCGCAGCGCTGACGCCGCGCCTCGCGCGGCGTTCTGCGTATCGGAGCAGGTCACCCTGCCGCCGGTTCGTCCGGTTGCCGGGTAGCATGAGCCGAGCGATACGGCCAGGTAGCTCAGTTGGTACGAGCGTCCGACTGAAAATCGGAAGGTCGGCGGTTCGACCCCGCCCCTGGCCACATAGCCTTTCGCCGGGCTACAGAGGTCCCCACCAGCGGAAACGCAGGTGGGGATCTTGCTGTTTCGGGCGGTGCGCCGATAGTCCTGATCGACCACTCCGGGTCGCTTGGGTCAATCGTCCGCAGCTCCCGTTGCGGACACGGACCGGCGAGATCCACTCGACTTCCGGGATGTGGCGGCATCACATCGCCCCTGATACCGCAATGTCGCCGAAACTGAGTCGATCATGTGGCGGCGGCGCCTGCGCGTCTCCCGCACTGCGGCCTACGCCGGACCCGGCTGTGCGGGCTACGCCAGACCTGGCGGTGCCGGCGACGCCGGAACCGGCTGTGCGGGGTTCATTGGTCGCGGCGCCCCTGCTGGCGGTGCTGCGCCATGCCTTCCTGGATCGCCTCCCAGACGCTGCGCCCCGCCTGCCGCAGCGTCTCCCCCGCCTGCTCGGCGAGGTGAGCCGCACTCTGCGCCGCAGCGTGCGCCCCGCCCGGCAGACCGCCGCCGCCGTCACCATTTCCGGACGGGCCCGGACCGGGGGCGGGAGACTGATCGGGCCGGTTGCGGGGTTGTCCGGTCGGTGGCCCCGTCCAGGATTGATCCACACCATGTTGCCGATGTTGCGGCATCCAGGCTGATGGATGCCGCAACATCGGCACTGCCGTGTCGGTCACGAGCCTGCGTCAGCGCAGACTGGCGAAGAACTCGCGGATGTCGGCGACCAGGACGTCGGTGGCCTGGTGGGCGGCGTAGTGACCGCCGACGTCGCCGCGGCCCTCGACGTCCGTCCCGTAGGCCGTCCACCGGACGATGTTCGCGTGGTCCCGGTCGGCGAAGCGGCGGATGGACTGGAAGTCGCCGGGGAACATGGCCAGCGCGGTCGGCGCGGTGGTCGGCGCCGTCGGTGACTCGGCGTGCGCGTCCTCCCAGTAGAGCCGGATCGCAGAGGCGGCCGTCCCGGTGAACCAGTAGAGCGCCACGTTGGCCAGGATGAAGTCGGTGTCCAGGCTCTCGTCGAAGAGTTGGGCGTTCCAGGCGAGCAGCCCGACCGGGGAGTCGGCCAGCGCGAACGCCAGGGTCTGCGGCTGCTGGCTGTGCACCTGGTTGAAGGAGAACTTGTTCTCGTAGAACCACTGCAGGTGCTTGAGCGCCGCCTGATCCGCCTCGGACAGGTCGGCGAACTCGGCCGGGTCACCCGAGGGGAACGAGAAGAGCTGGGTGACGTGTACGCCGAGCACGTGCTCCGGATCGACCCGGCCCAACTCGGGCGCGATCATCGAGCCGGCGTCGTTGCCGATCGCGCCGTAGCTGTCGTACCCCAGTCGGTTCATCAGTTCGGCCCAGGCGCGGGCCGTGCGGTGCCGGTTCCAGCCGGCGCTGCGCGTCGGGCCGGAAAACCCGAACCCGGGCAGCGACGGGATGACCACGTGGAACGCCGGCGCGTTGGGGTCGGTCGGCTCCGTGAGCGGGGCGATCACGTCCAGGTATTCCAGGACCGAGCCGGGCCAACCGTGGGTGAGCACCAGCGGGGTGGCATCCGGCCGGGACGACCGGACGTGCAGGAAGTGGATCTGCTCGCCGTCGATCTCGGTGACGAACTGCGGATGGGCGTTCAACTGGGCCTCGACGGCCCGCCAGTCGAACCCGTCGCGCCACCGGTCGACGAGGGCGCGCACCCGGTCGGTGCTCATCCCGTAGGTGTCGCCGGTGCCGGGCAGCTCGGCGGGCCAGCTCGTGCGGCCCAGTCGGGCGGCGAGGTCGTCGAGGGCGATCTGCGGGATCTCGACGCGGAACGGGCGGATCGCGGTGCCGGTCATCTCGAACTCCTTCGGAACGGAATGTTTCGTTCTGCAATCACAGTAGCAGACCGGAACGATCCGTTCCACTGTTAGTCTGAGGTCATGTCAACGACTCCCGGCAAGCCGATGGCCGGCCGCCGCGCCCAGGCCGCCCGCAACGACGAGGTCATCCTCGAAGCCGCCCGCGCGGTCTTCCTCGACGATCCGAAGGCGCCGATCGCGGCCGTCGCCGAACGTGCGGGCGTCGGCATCAGCGCGCTCTACCGGCGGTACGCGGGCAAGGAGGACCTGCTGCGCCAGCTCTGCCACGACGGGCTGCGTCGGTACATCGCCGAGGCCGAGTCGGCCCTGGCCGAGCCGGACGACTGGGCCGCGTTCACCGGATTCCTGGCCGGGGTGGTCGACGCCGACGTGCACTCGCTCACCGTCCACCTGGCCGGCACCTTCACGCCGACCGAGGAGATGGGCCGGGACGCGATGCGCGCCAACGAGCTGGCGACCGCACTGTTCGACCGGGCCCGGACCAGCGGGCGGCTGCGCCCCGACGCGGTCGTCCAGGATCTGGGGCTGCTGCTGGAGGCGTGCGCCGCGGTGCGCGTACCCGATTCGAAGCGGACCGGGAAGTTGCGCCGCCGGCAGCTCGCGATGCTGCTGGCGGGCCTGTCGACGGTGCCGGGCGCGGACCCGCTGCCCGGACCGCCGCCAGCGGCCGGGGAGTTCGACTGGCGGTGGCGGCCCCGAGGGTGATGGGTGTCACGCGCTAAGGTTGAGCGGAATACGCTCAACTCTGGTTGTGTCCAACCCAATGGACAACGCCGATCCGGGGGAGCCCATGAACACCGAAAGACTCACCACCAAGAGCCGCGAAACCATCACGGGCGCTGTCGCGCTGGCCAACCAGCGTGGTCACGCAACCGTGGAGCCGTGGCACCTGATGCTGTCCCTCCTGGACACCGATGGCTCGACCGCCACCGGTCTGCTGCGCGCCGTCGGGGCGGACCCCGCCGAGCTGCGCCGGGCCGCCGAGCGCGCGGTCGACGCCCTGCCGGCCGCCCGCGGTTCGAGCATCGCCGAGCCGACGTTGGCCCGGGAGTTCGTCAACGCCATCGGAGCCGCCGAGCAGATCGCCCGGCCGTTGGGCGACGAGTACACCTCCACCGAGCACCTGCTCGCCGGCCTCGCCCGGGTGGGCGGCGCGGTGTCCGGGGCGCTGAAGACCGCAGGTGCCACCGAGGAGGCACTGGTCGCCGCCTTCCCGACCGTCCGCGGTGGGGACCGTCGGGTCACCACCGCCGACCCGGAGCAGACCTATCAGGCCCTGACCAAGTACGGCGTCGACCTCACCACCAGCGCCCGGGACGGCAAGATCGACCCGGTCATCGGCCGCGACTCGGAGATCCGCCGCGTCATCCAGGTGCTCTCCCGGCGTACCAAGAACAACCCGGTGCTGATCGGCGAACCCGGCGTCGGAAAGACCGCGATCGTCGAGGGTCTGGCCCAGCGGATCGTCACCGGTGATGTGCCCGAGTCGCTGCGCGACAAGAAGTTGATCTCGCTGGATCTCGGCGCGATGGTCGCCGGTGCGCAGTACCGCGGCCAGTTCGAGGAGCGGCTGAAGTCCGTACTGGAGGAGATCAAGAACTCCAACGGGCAGGTCATCACGTTCCTCGACGAGTTGCACACCGTCGTCGGCGCCGGCAAGGGCGAGGGCTCGATGGACGCCGGCAACATGCTCAAGCCGATGCTGGCCCGTGGTGAGCTGCGGATGGTGGGCGCCACCACGCTTGACGAGTACCGCGAGCACATCGAGAAGGACCCGGCGCTGGAGCGTCGGTTCCAGCCGGTGCTGGTCGGCGAGCCGACGATCGAGGACACCATCGGCATCCTGCGCGGGCTCAAGGAGCGCTACGAGGTGCACCACGGCGTACGGATCACCGACGCCGCGCTGGTCGCCGCCGCGACACTGTCGGACCGCTACATCACCGACCGGTTCCTGCCGGACAAGGCGATCGACCTGGTCGACGAGTCCGCGTCCCGACTCCGGATGGAGATCGACTCCCGGCCGGTCGAGGTGGACGAGATCGAGCGGGCGGTTCGCCGGCTGGAGATCGAGGAGATGGCGCTGGCCAAGGAGCCGGACGCCGCCTCCGCCGAGCGGTTGGAGCGGCTTCGTAAGGAGTTGGCCGACAAGCACGAGCAGCTCACCGTCCTCTCCGAGCGCTGGCAGACCGAGAAGAGCCACATCACCAAGCTCTCCACCGCGAAGGAGGAGCTGGAGCGCCTCGGCGGCGAGGCCGAACGGGCCGAGCGCGACGGGGAGTTGGAGCGCGCCGCCGAGCTGCGGTACGGCCGCATTCCCGCCCTGAGGGTCGAGCTGAAGCAGGCCGAGGAGGAACTGGCCCAGCTCCAGGCCGACGGCGCGATGCTCAAGGAGGAGGTCGGCGCCGACGACATCGCCGCGGTGGTCGCCTCCTGGACCGGCATCCCCGCCGGCCGCCTCCTCGAGGGCGAGACGGCCAAGCTGCTGCGAATGGAGGAGTCGCTGGGTGGTCGGGTGGTCGGCCAGACCGAGGCGGTCGGCGCGGTCTCCGACGCGGTACGCCGTGCCCGGGCCGGTATCGCCGACCCGGATCGCCCGACGGGCAGCTTCCTCTTCCTCGGCCCCACCGGTGTCGGCAAGACGGAGCTGGCCAAGGCCCTCGCCGAGTTCCTCTTCGACGACGAGCGGGCGATGGTCCGCATCGACATGAGCGAGTACGGCGAGAAGCACTCGGTCGCTCGCCTGGTGGGTGCCCCGCCCGGCTACGTCGGCTACAACGAGGGTGGCCAGCTCACCGAGGCGGTGCGCCGCCGGCCGTACTCGGTGATCCTGTTGGACGAGGTCGAGAAGGCGCACCCGGACGTCTTCGACGTGCTGCTCCAGGTGCTCGACGACGGTCGGCTCACCGACGGTCAGGGCCGCACGGTGGATTTCCGCAACGCGATCCTGGTCCTCACGTCCAACCTCGGGTCGTCGGTGATCGGTGACCTGACGCTGGCCGACGAGCAGCGCCGGGAGGGTGTGCTGGCCGTGGTCCGGTCACACTTCAAGCCGGAGTTCCTCAACCGGCTGGACGACATCGTGGTCTTCGCCTCGCTGCGGGGCGACGACCTGCGCTCCATCGTCGACATTCAGCTGGACCGGATGCGGCGGCGGTTGACCGACCGCAGACTGGGCATGGAGATCACCGATGCCGCCCGGGGCTGGCTGGCCGAGCACGGTTACGACCCGATCTACGGTGCGCGACCGCTCCGTCGCCTGGTCCAGACCGCAATCGGAGACCAACTGGCCAGGGCACTGCTCTCCGGGACGATCCGAGACGGTGACACCGTCAAGGTCGACCTGGCCGACGCGAAGGAAGGGTTGGCCGTCACCGCCGCCTGATCCGTCGCACCCGGGCCGACCCCGCCTTTCCGGTGGGGTCGGCCCGACCCGTTCTCCGCCCCCAATGCCACCCCGTCAGCACGCTCCGTAGCTGCCGTATCACCAGTCAATGATGAGTTTCTCCAGGTGCGCGGGGTTGTTACCGTTCCCGCCGACGCACTTGGGGAGGTGGTCGGCATGAACGGTCCGGTGGCGTACCTGGTGACGGCGCTGGGGTGTCTGATCGGAGTCGCCGGGGTCGTGGTGGCGGTGGTGGCGGTGCGCAAGGGCCGTAAGGCCGCCCGGCCGGCGGCACCCGCAGACCCGTTCCGGGACACCGACAGCGACGCGCTCCACGGCGACCCGCGCAGGCTCAAGCCCGGCGACATCGTCGAGATCCGCCGGGTGTCGTACGCGGTGCGGGGCTCGGTGCATCTGAATGAGGGCGGCTGGAGCTGGGCCGAGCACCTGCTGGACACCGTCGAGGGCGACAAGCGCTGGCTCTCCGTGGAGGAGGACCCGGACCTGGAGTTGGTGCTCTGGACCGCCGAGCCGGCCGCCACGATCACCCCCGGTGCGTCCACCCTCGACTTTGCCGGCCGCCACTACGCCGCAGAGGAGTCCGGTCAGGCCCGCTTCACGGCCACCGGCAGCACCGGCCTCGACCCCAGTGGCACCCTTCGATACCACGACTACCGGGCCCAGGGCGGCGAACGGCTTTCCTTCGAGGCGTACGGCCAGGCCGGCTGGGAGGTCGCCCGGGGCGAGCAGTTGCACCGCGCCGACGTGATGGTGTACCCGCAGGCCGGGCCGGAGGCCAGCTGACGTGTTGGTGAGCCTTCACACCCCATACGTCGACACCTGCGCCGCGGACCTGAGCCTGGCACTCGGCGGCCCGGAGCGGCCCGCGCTGCACGTCCTGGACCTCACGCTGCCCGGGGACGTCCGGCTACGGCTGCGCCTGCTCGGCGCGTCCCACCAGGTCGTGCTGGCCGAACCGGGCGGTGCGGCCGGAGTCACCGAGACGGTTGCCTGCCTGCCTGGTCGGCCGCCGCACCTGCCCGGCGCCCTGCACGACGAGGCAGGCGGTTACCGCTTCACCGCCAGCGTGCTGCGCCCCGCCGACGGTGAGTTGCACACCCGGATCGCCGGGCTCCGCGCCGACCTGGCCGACGACCCGTACGCCCTGGTCGGAGTCTTCCCCGGTGACCCGGACGCGGTCACCGCGCTGGCCGTGCGCACCGACCTACCGCACGGGTCGGTCGGCTGGCGTACCTGGCACGCGTACCCCCAGACCAATGAGCTGGTCCTGACCGAGACGGTGGTGGCACTGCGATGACATACCGACGCTGGTTCGTGGTGGGCGCGGCGGCGGCCGTGGTCGGCGTGCTGGTCGCGGCCTTCGCGCTCACCAACGGCACCTTCTCCCCGCGCGCCTATGTGCAGGACAAGTACTCGCGAGCGGCCAGCCGGGACATCGGCCGGGAAGCGACCGCGTACACCTCGTCCAAGTCACCGACCAGGGTCGCCAAGGAACTCACCGACGCGTGGAAGCCGTCCGACCGGTACGCCGACGGCAGCGGCGTCTACCTGCGTTACGACGACGACTCCGTGGTGATCCTGCCGATCGCCGCTGGCTCGGTGATCCTGCTCGAAAACATGAATACCGCTCACCCCCGCTACCACTCGACCGTCGGGTCGTACTGGGGCTGGGGTCGCGGCAGCAGCGTTCGGGGCGGCGGCCCCGGCACCGGCAAGTAGTCCGACGCCCGACCCCTTCACCTGGAGCCCCCCGTGCAGAACCTCGTCACCGATCTGCTGGCCACCCTCGCCTTCGGCGCGGTCGGCGTCGTCCTCATGGGCGTCGGCTACGGGCTGGTCGACCTGACCACTCCTGGCAAACTCCACGAACTGATCTGGACCGAGCGCAACCGCAACGCGGCGCTGCTGCTCGCGTCCAACCTGCTCGGCGTCGGCACCATCGTGGTCGCGGCGATCGTCGCCAGCGACGACGACCTCGCCCTGGGGCTGGTAGGCGCGGCGGCGTACGGGATCGTTGGCCTGGTCATCATGGCCGCCGCGTTCCTGCTGCTCGACGCGGTGACCCCGGGCCGGCTCGGCGAACTGCTGGTCGACCCGGAGCCGCACCCCGCCGTATGGGTGTCGGCCGTGGTGCACCTGGCCACCGGCGCGATCATCGCCGCCGCGATCCTCTGATGACCGGGGGACCGCGACCGGGTGTTGCTGGCCTGCCGTACCCGGGGCAGTCATGAGCACCGGGGCGCTGCCGGTGGTCGACGGCGGCACCGAGGCCCGGCCGCACTGGCGGCTGGCCCGCGCGGCGGTGCTGGTCGCGGTCTTCGTCTGCGCCGCCTGCGGGCTGGTCTACGAGCTGGCCCTGGTCGCGCTTGGCAGCTACCTGATCGGCGACACCGTCGGGCAGGCGTCGATCGTGCTCGGCGTGATGGTCTTCGCGATGGGGGTCGGCGCGCTGGTCGCGAAGCCGTTGCAGCCCCGGGCCGCGGCTGCGTTCGCGGTGATCGAACTGACCCTGGCCCTGCTCGGTGGTCTGTCGGTACTCGGCCTCTACGCCGCCTTCGCCTGGCTCGACCTGTACGGCCCGGCGCTGGTCGGCACCGCCTTCGTGCTGGGGCTGCTGATCGGTGCGGAGATTCCGCTGCTGATGGTGATGCTGCAGCGCATCCGCGAGCAGGCCGCCGGCAGTGCGGTGGCGGACCTGTTCGCCGCCGACTACGTCGGCGCGCTGCTCGGCGGGCTCGCCTTTCCGTTCCTGTTGATCCCCGTTTTCGGCCAGCTCAAGGGTGCCCTGGTGGTCGGCGCGGTGAACGCGGTGGCCGGTCTCGCCCTGGTCTGCACGGTGTTCCGGAGGGAGCTGAGCCGCCGGGCCCGGCTCGTCCTCGGCGTCGGCGCTGTCGTGGTCGCGCTCTGCCTGGGGTACGCCTGGGTGACCGCCGCCGACTTCGAGGTGACCGCCCGGCAGCAGCTCTACCGGGACCCCGTGGTGTACGCCGAACGCTCCCGTTACCAGGAGATCGTGCTGACCCGGTCGGTGCGGGAGGTCGGCCACTCCGACACCGACCTGCGGTTGTTCCTCAACGGTGATCTCCAGTTCAGCTCGGTCGACGAGTACCGCTACCACGAGGCGCTGGTGCATCCGGCGATGCGCGGCCCGCGTGGCGACGTACTGGTTCTCGGTGCCGGCGACGGCCTCGCCGTCCGGGAGATCCTGCGGTACCCGGACGTTCGCCGGGTGACCGTGGTCGACCTCGACCCGGCGGTGGTGGCGCTGGCCAGGCACGTGCCGCAACTGCGGGCGCTCAACGGTGGATCGCTCGACGACCCCCGCGTACGGATGCTGAACACTGACGCGTTCGGCTGGCTGCGTACCGCCGCCGAGCGCTTCGACGTGGTGGTCGCCGACCTGCCCGACCCGGACGAGACGGCCACCGCCAAGCTCTACACCGTCGAGTTCTACGCGCTGATCAGGTCGGTGCTCGCCGAGCAGGGACGGCTGGTGGTGCAGTCCGGCTCGCCGTACTTCGCGCCCCGCTCATATTGGTCGATCGATGCGTCGGTGCGGGAAGCCGGCTTCGCCACCGTGCCGTACCACGTCGACGTGCCGTCCTTCGGCGACTGGGGTTTCCTGCTCGCCACGGCGGGAACCGTCCCGCCGGTGCTGGAACTTCCGGCCGACGCGCCCCGGCTGCGTTTCCTCGACCCGGGCGTGCTGCGGGCAGCAGCGGCCTTTCCCGCCGACCGCGCCCGCCTGAACATGCCCCCCAGCACCCTCCTCCAACCGAGGGTCCTCGACTACGCCCGCACAGAGTGGCGCGGCTACTGACCCCCACCACCTGGCGCCTGAACAAGGCGGCTGTGTCAGGAGAGTGTCCGCTCATGGCGCAAACCTCTTGATTAACAGGGTGGAGTGGGGGCGGACGGGGAAAGGGTGGAGACATGTTTGGCATGCGGAAGGCTTGGGAGCGCGAATTGGGCGCGGCCGTCGACGAGTTGGTGGCGGCGGACACGCTCGCCTTTGGTGGGGTGGGGATCGCGGGCACGCTGTTGCCGGTGACCGAGGCGTACGAGCGGGTCTCCGCCGCCCTCGACGACCACCCCGAGGAGACACGCCGCCAGCTCGACCGGGTGCTGGCCGACGGCACACCCGCCGGCCGGGCGTACGCGGCCACGCTGCTGGAGCGGGTCGACCCGGCGGCGGCCCGCGCGGCCTGGACGTCGCTGCGGGACGACCCGAGCGAGTTCACCACCTTCGTCGGCTGCGTGATGGACCGGGAAACCCTGGGCACGTACGCCAGTCGGCGGCTCGCCGCAGCATGATCCATTCGCCGGTCGGTGTTGCCCGATCGGTGCTGCCGGTCGTCGACAACGCGTCGTACGTTGCGAGTCATGAGCCCGCCCGCCACCGCGCCGCGTCCGCCCCGCCCGGCCACCGTGACCATCGCCTTCTGGCTGCAACTGGCCGCGGTGCTGGTGCTGCTCGGCCTGGCCGCGCTGTCCGTGGCCGATGCGGTGCACTTCGATGGCCAGATCGACCGCGCGGTGCGGCTGGTGCCGGACGCCGACCCGGACGAGGTGACAGGCGAGCGGCAGCGCAACGTGGCGATGGCGCTGATCCTCGGCGTACCGGCGGTGCTGCTCGCGGTATGGCTGGCGGTCACCGCCGTCCCGGTCCGGCGGGGCGGCAACGTCGCGCGGATCCTGGTCTTCGTCGCCAGTGGCACGCAACTGCTGGTCTGCGTCGCGCAGTGCTGCTCCGGAGGGTTTCTCGTGCCCCTGCTGACCATTCCGGAGACCTCGGCGGAGCCGCCAGCGGATTGGGACGAAGAGTGGGAAACCTCGACGTTCTTCGACACGCTCTACTCCGGCAACGAGTCCTGGGACGCCCTGTTCATCCCCGCGGCCGGCCTGGGCGTGCTCACCGTTCTGACCCTCTCCGTGGCCGTGGTCCTGCTGCTGGCGCTGCCGCCGGCGAACCGCTGGTTCGTGCCGCGCACCGCGAACGAGGCGCTGCCCGGCCCGGCCTGGGTGATGCCCGTGCCCACCTACGTCCCGACCGGTTACGGATACCCGACAGCTCCGCTCGTGCCGGGCTTCCTGCCGCCGAGTCAGCCGCTCCCACCCGGCTACCTGATCTGCCCCGACCCGGCCGCGCACCTGACGCCGGGAGCGCCGGGCACCTCGCCAGGGCCGACCGGGCCGACGGCGGCCCCTCCGGAGGACGCACCCGACCACCTTCGCTAGCTGAGCTGTCGGCCACAGCGCGGGCCTTCCTGGTGCCGAGGGTTGTTACCGTCTGCGCCGACGTACCTGGGGAGGTGGTCGGGTGGAAGCGCTGGTGACGTGCCTGGTGGCGGCTGTTGTCGTACTCGTGGTGGCCGTGGTCGTCGTGCGGGCCCGGCGGCGGGCGACGAGCCGGGCCACCGGCCAGCCGGCGGAGACGCCGCGCGGCGGCCCGCTCCGCCTGACCCCGGGCGACCGTGTGCGCATTCGCGAGCGGGAGTACGCGGTCAGCGGCACCATCCGTCTGGTCGAGGGGGACTGGAGTTGGGTGCAGCACCTGCTCGACGACGGCTCCGGCACCCACCACCGGCTCTCCGTGGAGGACGGCCCCGAAGTGGAACTGGTGCTCTGGACGGCCCAGCCTGGCGCGACCGTCACCCCCGGCGCCCCGACCATCGACCTCGGCGGACTGCGCTACACCTGGGCCGAGACCGGGCAGGCGCGCTACACCGCCATCGGAGAGACCGGGCTGCCGTCGGCCGGCACCATGCGCTACCACGACTACCAGTCCGGTGGCTCCGCGCGGCTCTCCTTCGAGGCGTACGGCGAAGAGGGCTGGAGGGTGGCCCGTGGTGACCTGCTCGACCGCGCTGACCTGACGACCCGCCCAACGCCTGGGGAGCGCTGAACCCGGACCGGGTGCGCGTGCCGGGCTTGCCACGGCATGCCGAAGTGGCCGGTTGTCGATACGGTGTGGGCGCGATCTTAGGGAAGGAGAATCGTGGTCGATTCCCAGAACACGCCAGCGCGTCAGCGGCCATCCATTGTGTCGATTTCCAGCTACCTGCTCTACCTGTTCCTGGCGTGCCAGGTGATCAGCCTGATCATCACGCTCAGCACCCTCGGTAAGACGCGTGACGCCATCCGCGACGCGTACGCGGCCAGCACCGTCGACAACGCCGACCAGGTGGCGGATGTCTTCTTCGCCGTCGGTCTCGCCAGCAGCGTGCTGCTGCTGCTGTTCGCGGTCGTCCTGGCCGTCCTGGCCATCTTCAACAACCAGGGCCGCAACGGCGCCCGGATCACCACCTGGATCGTCGGCGGCATCATGGTCTGCTGCGTCGGTGCCGGCCTGCTCAGCGGGGCGGCCGGTGGCATGACCACCGGCGGGGAGACGGGCGGCAACGGGCCGAGCGGCGAGGAGCTCCAGCGCCGGATGGAGGAGGCTCTGCCCTCCTGGGTCAACCCGGTCAGCATCCTGCTGGGCGTGATCAGCTTGATCGCTCTGGTCACGGCGCTGATCCTGCTGGCGCTGCCGAAGGCCAACCCGTTCTTCCGCAAGACGACCGCGGCCTGGGAGCCGCCGACCCCGGGCGCCAGCTACCCGGGACACCCGCAGGCCCCCGGTCAGCCGGGCTATCCGCAGGCACCCGGTGAGCCGGGCTATCCGTCGAGTGGGGAGCCGAGCTACCCGCCGCCACCGGCCGCGAACCGGCCGGACGACACGCCGCCCGCGGACCGGCCCGGGTCGACCCCGCCGTCGACGAGTTGACCGCTCGATAAGCACGACGCCGACGATCCCTCCGAGTAGGTTGCAACCCGACGCCTACCGGAGGGATTCGTCGTGTCGAACCCAGAATCGGCACCGGCCCGCCGGCCCGCCGTCGTCCTGTCGGCCGCGTCCGTGCTGTTGGTGATGGCGGTCGGTGCGCTCGTGTACACCGTGGTCGACCTGGTGGTGTTGGGCGGAACGGCCGACGCGTTCCGTTCCGCCGCCCACGACACCACGGCGAGTTCGGAGCAGATCGACGACGTGGTGACCCTGCTCCGCGCGTCCGCCGTGCTGTCGGCGGTGGTGGCTGCGCTCTCCGCGCCGGTGCTCGCCGGCCTGGCCCTCGGGCTGCTGGCCGGCCGCAACGGTGCTCGGGTGGCCACCTGGGTGGTCAGCGGGCTCGGCCTGCTGGGCGGTTGCTGCAGCGTCGCGGTGCTCATCGGTGAACGGGCCGCGCCACTGCAACTGGGCGCGAACGACCAGTCGCTCGCCGAGTTGCTGGGCCTGATCGGCGACTCGTACCCCTCGTGGTGGATCCCGCTCAACGCCGGGCTTTCCGTCGGGCAGGGGCTCGGTTACCTTGTAGTAGCTACGCTGCTGGTCCTGCCGGCGGCCAACACCTGGTTCGGTCACCGCCGCTCGACCGCGCCGACCATGCCATCCGCACCACCCGCGTTCACGCCCGCCCCGCACCAGCCCCCGTCGGCGCCGCCCGCGCCCCCGTACCCGCCCAGGTGAGGACCGCCCCGTGCCGCTCGACCCCACGACTGCCGAGCGCCGAGCCCTGATCACCGGAGCCACCGCCGGCATCGGCGCGGCGTTCACCCGGCGGCTGGCCGCCGACGGTTGGCAGCTGGTGCTGGTCGCCCGCGACGCGGCCCGTTTGACCGAGCTGGCCGGCGAGTTGGGTTCCACGTACGGCCGCGAGGTGGAGACGATCCCGGCGGATCTGTCCACCGACGACGGCTGCGCCGTCGTGGAGCAGCGACTCACCGACGGCAGCCCGGTGCACCTGCTGGTCAACAACGCCGGGATCAGCCTGAACAAACCGTTTCTGCGCTCCACCGCGGAGGATGAGGCGCGTCTGCTGCGACTCAACGTGCACGCGGTCATGCGGCTGACCCTGGCGGCACTGCGACCGATGACCGAACGGCGGAATGGGGCAGTGATAAATGTCTCTTCGGTCGCCGGGTTCGGCACGGCGATGCCCGGATCGACGTACTCGGCCAGCAAGGCGTGGGTCACCAACTTCAGCGAGTCCGTTGGTCTGTCGGCGCGGCCGTTCGGTGTTCGGGTGATGGCCCTCTGTCCCGGTTACACCCGCACCGAGTTTCACCAACGGGCCGGCATCAACATGTCCAAGACGCCCGAGTGGCTGTGGCTGCGGGCCGAGGATGTGGTCGACGAGGCCCTGCGTGACCTGCGAAAAGGCAAGATGGTCAGCGTCCCGGCATGGAAGTACAAGGTGGTCGTCGCCGGCATGCGCCATGCGCCGCGCCGGTTGCTCCAGGCGGTCGCGCGGGACACCCGCGGCCGGATCGGTCGCGACGAGCACTGAGCCGCGACAGGCCCGCCGGTCGCCGAGGGCCGTCGGTGCGCCGCTGGCACCCCGCTGTCAGGCCGGTCGCTGAGCGTAGTCGAACATCGCCAATCATCGGTCCCTCGCTGGCCTGATCAGGGTGGACCCCGCACGCGGCGTTCAGACTTGCGCAGTAACCTCTATCGCCATGGGGGACCACGACGACCTGCGTAAATTCATTACCGACCTGGCTGTGGTCCACGGACGGGTCGTGCTCTCCTCGGGGCGGGAGGCAGATTGGTACGTGGATCTGCGGCGCGTCACGCTCCATCACCAGGCCGCTCCTTTGGTCGGCCGGGTGTTGCTCGACCTCACCGCCGACTGGGAGTACGAAGCCGTCGGGGGCCTCACCCTGGGCGCGGACCCTGTCGCGCTCTCGATGCTTCACGCCGCCGCTCCGACCGGCCGGGCCCTGGACGCCTTTGTGGTGCGCAAAACGGGCAAGGCGCACGGTCTGCAGCGGCGGATCGAGGGACCGGAGGTGGCCGGCCGCCGGGTGTTGGCGGTGGAGGATACGTCCACGACGGGCGGAAGTGTGTTGACCGCTGTCGAGGCGCTTCGTGAGGCCGGGGCGGAAGTCGTGGGCGTGGCGGTTATTGTTGATCGAGGCGCCGGCGACGCGGTGCGAGCCGCCGGATTGCCTTACCGGGCGGCCTATACGTTGGCTGACCTCGGCCTTGTGGCGTAAAAGTTTGCCGATTCGGATCTGCTGATATGCAGGCGGATCGATGCTGCTGGTGGAAGGATGGAATACGTGGGAACTGCGTTGGCCGAAATGACTATGCCTCAGATCTCGCCGCTTAACGGCGAGCCGATCGAACGTGCCGATGCCGAGCGTCTTGCCGGGGTCCTCAAGGCCCTTGCGGATCCTGCTCGGCTGCGGCTGCTCAGCCTGATCCAGTCGGCCCCCGAGGGTGAGGCGTGCGTCTGTGACCTGACGGCGCCGCTCGGCCTCTCTCAGCCGACGGTCAGTCATCACCTGCGCATCCTCACCGAGGCTGGCTTGCTGCAGCGGGAGAAGCGCGGTGTCTGGGCGTACTACAGCCTGGTCCCGAGTGCGATCGCGACGATCGCCGACCTGCTGACCCCGCCGCGTAAGCGGGCCACCAAGAAGGCCCGCTGACGTAGGCGCTGCACGTCGTCCCGCGCCGGGACGACGTCCGGTGGCGAGCCAGGGGTGGCGCCATCGGTGGGTAACACCTGCTCGTCCCCGGCCGCACCGCCGGAGGTCGGGCTCGACATGCCGACGGCCGACCCCCTCACCAGGGGGCCGGCCGTCGTCGTATCTGCGTTCAGTGGTCCTGGCCGTGCTCCGGGCGGTGGCGGCCGTGCTGGTGCGTGTCGTTGTCGAACGTCTCGCGAGCCGCTTCCACCGCGCCAGCGGCGCTGGCCGCCGCGACCACCGCGACCGCTTCGCCGCGCTTACGAGCCCGCCGGTCGCGGAGGAACTCGAAGAAGATCGGCAGCACCGAGATCACGATGATCAGGGCCACCACCGGCAGGATGTAGTGGTCGATCTTGTCGCCGATGGCGTCATAGATCTGCTCGGCCAGCAGGTAGCCGATCAGCAGGATGCCGTCCACCCAGAGCACCGCACCGACGATGTTCCAGAGCAGGAACTTCCGGGCCGGCATGCCGAGCGCGCCGGCGACCGGGTTGAGGAACGTCCGGACGATCGGAATGAAGCGCGCCAGCACCACGGCCTTCGCCGGGCCGAACTTGTCGAAGTAGTACTCGGCCTTCTCCACGTACTCCTTCTTGAAGAGTCGGGAGTTCGGCCGCTCGAACATGGGCCGGCCGTACCGGCCGCCGAGCCAGTGCCCCAGCTGGGCGCCGGCGACCGCGCAGATCGGCCCGCCGATCAGCAGGCCAGCCAAGGAGAGGCGAGTGCCGTCGCCGAAGATCGCGTCCGCCACCGGCGACGCGGCCACACCGGCGAGAAACAGCAGCGAGTCACCAGGGAAGAAGAAGCCCACCAGCAGGCCGGTCTCGGCGAAGAGGATCACCCACACGCCGATCAGCCCGAAGGTCTGCAACAGATCCTTGGGATCGAGCGGGTTCAGGGCGACGCTCTCCATGAGCGCGCGAGTCTTCTCAGCTGTGTCCACGGCCACAAAGGGTACCGAAGCCCGGGGCCCCGGCCGCGCCGGACCGACCCTCACCACCCGCTGGCGCGCTGCCGCTGCAATGTTCGGTCGGTCCGCTCCCGTCATCAATGGCAGGAGCCCCTGGAGGTGCAGTGACGTACGAGGAGTTCGCGGACACGCGGCTGGCCCCGCTACTGCGGTACGCGGTGATGCTCACCGGCGATCCGCACCAGGCTCAGGATCTGGTCCAGGAGACCATGGTCCGAGTCCAGCTCAACTGGCGCCGGGTCGCCCGGGCGGACTCACCCGAGCGTTACGTACGCCGGATGCTCACCAACCAGTACGTCGACTGGCGGCGCGGCTCGTGGGTCCGCCGGGTGCTGTTGCGCGGGGAGCCCGACGCGACGGTGCCGGTGGCCACCGACCACGCCCAGTCCGCGGTGGACCGGGACCAGATCTGGTCCTGGCTGTCCCGGCTGCCGCGTCGGCAGCGGGCCGCCCTGGTGCTGCGCTACTACGAAGACCTGCCCGATGTCGAGATCGCCGACATCCTCGGCTGTGCCGTCGGAACCGTTCGTTCATCCATCTCCCGGGCCCTGACCACGCTCCGGGCCGAGTACGTGGAGGCGTGAACATGATTGAGGACGACCTGCGCGCCGCGTTCGTCCGGCACGAGCCGTTGGCCCCGTCGACCGGCGCGCTGCGGGCCGCGATCGACCGGCTCGCCGCCACCCGCCGTCGCCGCCGGCAGCGGTTCCAAGTCGCTGGCGTCACGCTCGCCCTGCTCGCCGCGCTCGGAGTCGGCGTGCCGCAGCTGCGCCCCGATCGGCCGGTAGAGGGCTCGTTGTTGTTCGGTCAACCGGCTGGCGCGCAGTCCGGGGCGCTGAACATCCTGCTGGTCGGCGTGGACGGCTTCGGCGAGGACCCGCCCTCCCGGTTGGCGGACTCCATCCTGCTGGTGCACATTCCGGCGGACCGGAGCCGGCCGTACCTCATCTCGTTGCCCCGCGATTTGGAGGTGTCGGTCCCCGGCCGGGGAAACGACAAAATCAACACGGCGTTCTTCGACGGTGCCGGCCAACCCCGGCCCGACCTGGACGCCGGCTACGACCGGACCCGCCAGGTGGTCGCCGACCTGACCGGGGTACGCGTCGACGCTGGCGCGGTGCTGACCTTCGCGGGGCTGCGCCGGATCACCGAGGCCGTGGACGGGGTGGAGGTCTGCCTACCGAACGAGGTCCGGTCCTCGCACAGTCGCCGGATCTTTCCAGCCGGTTGTCAGCGGCTCGACGGGGCTGCCTCGGTCGACCTGCTGCGGCAACGGCGGTACCTGCCCGACGGTGCGTTCGACCGGGACCGTAACGCCCAGCGCTATGTCGCCGGGCTGATCCGGCGAGCGGTCGCGCAGGACGTGCTGAGCAACCCGGTCCGGCTCACCGCGCTGTTGTCGGCCGCCGGCAAGGGCCTGACGGTCGACGACGATGGCCTGCCACTGACCAGGCTGCTGCGGGTGCTCCCCGAGCTCAAGAGCGTCGACCCGGTGGGGCTCAGCCTCCCGGTCGGTCCGCCGGTCGGTCCGCCGGCCGGCAGCGCCTGGCGGCTGCGGCTGGACCCGAAGCAGGGCCCGGCGTTCCTCGCCGCGCTGAGCGAGGATCGGTTGGCGCAGTGGGTGGCGCAGCACCCGGAGCAGGTCAACGCCGTCCGATGAGGCACGAGGCGGGCAGTCGACCCTGCGACGGGGTCAGCGGTAGTCGTCCTCGTCCACGGTGACCACCCGGGCCTGCTCCATGGCGTCCCAGTCGTCGACCTCCAGGCCGCGGTGCGGCTCGCTGTCGGTGTCGGCCGGGCCGGCCACCGCGGCCTGCTCGGCAGCGTCGGCCGGGTCGGCCTCGGGGTCACGTTCGTCCGGGGCGAGGTGGTCGCCGGGGGTGAACTCCTCATCGGGCTGACCCATGGTTCCTCCCGGGGGTCTCGGGGCACGGTTCCCACCCACCGTACGGGCTGGGTCGGCACCGCGCCCGGAAGTGGAGTGGGCGGAATCAGCCCTCGGCGACGCAACCCGATGCCAGGATGGTGCCGTGGGCTTCCTCATTCGACTGGCGATCACCGCGGTCGCGTTGTGGATAACCACGCTCATCGTGCCCGGGGTCGACGTGCACGGCCGCTCGGGTGGAAACACCGTCCTCACCCTGATCGTGGTGGCACTGATCTTCGGTGTGATCAACGCGGTGCTCAAGCCGGTGATCAAAGTCGTCGGATGCGTGTTCTACCTGCTGACCCTGGGTCTGTTCGCACTGGTGGTCAATGCTCTGCTGTTCCTGCTGACCGACCGGATCGCCCGCGGGCTCGACCTGCCGTTCGAGGTGGACGGTTTCTGGGCGGCGTTCTGGGGAGCGATCGTGATGACTGTGGTCACCTGGCTGATCAGTGTCATCGTGCCGGACGACCGGTGACTGGATCCCGGCCAGCACCCGGGTCGGTTTTTCCGGCGCACCGCACCTGCGGGATACTGCCGGGCGGAGGACAGAGCGGTCCGGCGCACGAATGAACAACAGCGGCCAGCACGGCCGAGAGTGGTAAGTAAGGAGCGCATCACATGCCCATCGCTTCCCCCGAGGCCTACGCGGAGATGCTGGACCGCGCCAAGGCTGGCCGGTACGCGTACCCCGCGATCAACGTGACCTCCTCGCAGACGCTGAACGCGGCGCTCAAGGGCTTTGCCGACGCGGAGAGCGACGGCATCATCCAGGTCTCCACCGGTGGCGCCGAGTACCTTTCCGGCCCCTCGATCAAGGACATGGTCACCGGCGCGGTGGCGTTCGCCGCGTACGCGCACGAGGTGGCCAAGAAGTACTCGGTCAACATCGCCCTGCACACCGACCACTGCCCGAAGGACAAGCTGGACGGGTTCGTCCGTCCGCTGATGGGCATCTCGCAGGAGCGGGTGAAGCGCGGCGAGGAGCCGCTGTACCAGTCGCACATGTGGGACGGCTCGGCCGTGCCGGTCGCGGAGAACCTGCAGATCGCCGCGCAGCTGCTCGACGAGGCCGCCAAGGCCAAGATCGTCCTTGAGATCGAGGTCGGCGTCGTCGGTGGCGAGGAGGACGGCGTCGAGAACGCCATCAACGACAAGCTCTACACCACCACCGATGACGGCCTGGCCATGGTCGAGGCGCTCGGCCTCGGCGAGAAGGGCCGCTACATGGCGGCGCTGACCTTCGGCAACGTGCACGGCGTCTACAAGCCGGGCAACGTCAAGCTGCGTCCGGAGATCCTCAAGCAGATCCAGGATGCGGTCGGCGCCAAGTACGGCAAGGACAAGCCGCTCAGCCTGGTCTTCCACGGCGGCTCGGGCTCCCTGCTGAGCGAGATCCGCGAAGCCCTGGACTACGGCGTGGTGAAGATGAACATCGACACCGACACCCAGTACGCCTTCACCCGGCCCGTCGCGGACCACATGCTCCGCAACTACGACGGCGTGCTGAAGATCGACGGCGAGGTCGGCAACAAGAAGCAGTACGACCCGCGTGCCTGGGGCAAGGCGGCCGAGGCTGGCCTGGCCGCCCGGGTCGTCGAGGCGTGCGAGCACCTGCGCTCCACCGGCACCACGATGACCAAGTAACAACGTCCCACCGACGGCCGGTTCCCCGCACGGGGAGCCGGCCGTCGTCGTTGTTCAGGTCGTCAGCAGGCGGACGGCTTCGCGTACGTCGTCGGTGAGGTGGATCGTCGAGGACAGGTCACCGAACGGGGACGCGGCCAGCAGCGGACGCAACAACGCCTCCACCGGCAGCTCCCGGGTCCAGTAGTCACGGTCCAGGAAGATGTACGCGCCGCTGGCGCCGTCGGTGCCGTAATAGGTCTTGGTGGCCGCCTGGAACACCTCCTGCACCGTGCCCGCCCGACCCGGGGCGAAGACGATGCCGCCCCGGGCGAGTCGCAGGATGGTGTCCTCCCGGATGGCGTTCGAGAAGTACTTGGCGATCCGCCCGGCAAACAGGTTCGCCGGTTCGTGCCCGTACAGCCAGGTCGGGATGGCCAGCCCGCCGGCCCGCGCCCAACCGAGGTCGGCGCCGCGCGGCCGGGGCACGCCCGCGTACCGCTGTCGCACCTCCAGCGCGGTGGCCGTGTAGCGGTGGTGGTCGGTGAAGTCGGGCGCGGTGGCCAGTAGGTCGATCGCCTCGGTCAACTCGGTCGCCGAGCGATCCGCCAGGTAGGCACCGAGGTTCGCCGCCTCCATCACCCCGGGACCGCCGCCGGTCACCACCAGCCGGTCGGCCCGCGCCAGCTCCCAACCCAGCACGGCGGCCATCCGGTACGCCGGGCTGCCGCGCCGCACGGCGTGCCCACCCATGATGCCCACCACCGACTGCGGCCCGTGTCGGGCCAGCCAGACCCGGGTGGCGTCGGCCAGCGCGTTGTCCACGCCGTGGTCGTGCAGCCGCTGACCCAGCGCCTCCTTGACGTCCGGCAGCGCACCCCCGTGCGCCCGGTAGTGGTCGTACACCCGGGTGTCGTACATCCCGGTGAACCCGCCCTCGGCGAACCCGGCGGCCAGGTCCTCCGGGGTGTAGAGGTGCGCAGGCTGGGTCGGGTACGGCAGCCCCGAGAACGGTGGCACCACGTTCGCACCACGCCGGACCAGGTCGGCCCCGACGTCCCGGGAGGCGAACCGGCAGCCCACGAAGAGGGTGCCGGCGACCTCCACGCCGGTCAGGTCGGGCACCGGCGCCAGGTCGAGGCGCAGGCCCTGCACGGTGAGCCCGGTCAGTCGGCCGGTGGCCAACTGTCGATCGAACTCGTCGCGCGTCTGGATCTCGTCGGTGTGCAGCTGCGGCTCGATGACATCCGCTGGAGGTGGGGTCGGCACCGGGCCATCCTGCCCGTCCGCCGGGGCCGGTCAAACCTCGGCCCTGGGGTGCAACCGACAGGAGCCCGGTGGCCATGGCCACCGGGCTCCTGCTTACCGGTTCCTGGGGAGGCTCCGGACCATTA
This sequence comes from Micromonospora luteifusca, assembly GCF_016907275.1. NCBI lineage: Bacteria > Bacillati > Actinomycetota > Actinomycetes > Micromonosporales > Micromonosporaceae > Micromonospora > Micromonospora luteifusca. Next base: position 3,390,443 of record NZ_JAFBBP010000001.1, on the reverse strand, counting down.
GTTGTAGTGGAAAACACCTGGCGGCGGCATAGGCCGCAGGCGTGACCAACTCCTCAGCCGTTCAGCCGGACGCGTCGGCCGACCCGCTCGCGTGTCGCCCTGTCCAGCGGGTTGAATGGGGCGATGCAGAACCTTTTGCCAGAGCCACCGGCCACCCGCCTGCCCGCGAACGACGAGGCCGACGCCGCCCTGGCCGCCGCCGACGAGGCTGGCACCGATGAGGCGTTCGCCAGCGTGGCGGCCGGCTTCCCGACCTACAGCGCGGGCTGGGCCGAGCTCGCGGCCCGGTCGTTCGCCCAGGGCCAGGTGGTGACGGCGTACGCCTACGCACGCACTGGCTACCACCGTGGCCTCGACCAGTTGCGCCGCAGCGGCTGGAAGGGGCACGGGCCGGTGCCCTGGTCGCACGAGCCCAACCGGGGCTTCCTCCGCTGCCTCTACGTGCTGTCCCGGGCCGCTGACGAGATCGGCGAGGCCGACGAGGCGGCCCGCTGTGCCCAGTTCCTGCGTGACTGCGACCCGGAAGCCGCGGACGCGCTGGCCAGCAACTGACCCCGCTCCGACGGCCGGCCCGACTCCGGGCCGGCCGTCGGCGGGTTACAGCCCTTCGGCGACTGCTGCGGCGATCTTCAGCCAGGCATCGCGGGTGGCCGAGGACAGCCCGCCGTACCGGATCGGCTCGCCACTGTCGATGAGCCGCTCGTACGGGGCCAGCAGCACCGCCCGGGTGCGGGCCGCGAAGTGCTCCTGGATGGCCGGCAGGTCGATCTCCTTACGGGACGGCGGCATCGACACCACCGTCACGGCCTGGCGGACCAGCCGTTGCCGGCCGCTCTGCTCCAGATGGTCGAGCATCCGGGCGGCGGTCTCCGCCGAGTCGTTACGAGCCGACATGGTGACCACCAACTGATCGGTGGCGTCCATCGAGGCCTGCCAGTTCTGCGCCCGGACGTTGTTGCCGGTGTCCACGAAAATCAACTTGTAGAACCGGCTGACCACCTCGCGGATCTCGGCGAACGCGGCGGCGGTCAGCATCTCGCCACCGGTGGCCGACTCGTCCGAGGCCAACACGTCGAACATTCCCTCGCCCTGCGAGCGGACGTACTGCGACAGGTCACCGACCCGGCCCTGCGCGCCCTGGAACTGGCCGAGGTCACGCAGCATGTCCCGCACCGTGCGGGAGTGGAAATCCTGCTGGGCGCGCATCCCGAGGGTGCCCTGGGTCTCGTTGTTGTCCCAGGCCAGCACGTAGCCACCGCGCTTCTGGCCGAACGTCATCGCGAGCAGCAGGATGGCCACCGTCTTACCGGCTCCGCCCTTCGGGTTGACCACGGTCACCTGCCGCAGCCCGCCGAAGTTGCGGCGCACCATCTCGATGTCCCGCTTGCGCTCCTGCTCGTGCCGACCGGGCGCGAGCCGCAGCAGGCCCATCTTGTTGACCACCGCGCGAACACCCGTGGTGGCCACCGGATCGGCGGGTCGGACCTGCCGACGCCGGCTGAAGTCCTCGGCCGTCGGTACCGCTGGGGCCTCCGGTGTCCAACTCGCGTCCGGATACGCGGGGGCCTCCGGATACCCGGCGGCGGGCACCCGGGTCACTCCCTCGGCCTCCGGATAAGGCTGCCCGGGCGGGACACCGGCCGGGCCCTGCTGCCACGGCGGCGGGTACCAACCCGGCGACGGCGGAAACGGCCCGGGCGGTGGGGTCGCCGGCCCGGCCTGCGCGGGAGGCTGCTGCGGCAGATTGTTGAACTGGGTCAGGTCTGGCGGGGGCGGGATGTGCCCAGGGCCGGCCTGACCAGGGATCATCGGGGTGAACGACGGACCGGGGTGCACAGGCCCAGGGCCGACGTGCGGCGGGAAGGGCCCGGGCGGGGCGGGGAGCGGGGGCGTCGCGGTGGCGGCCTCGTCGTGGGCCGGTGCGGGCGTCCCAGCGGGGCGTTGCGGCGGCTGCGCCCACGGCGACTCGCTGGCCGGCCGCGCCGCTCCGCCGACGGCCCCGTCCTCCCCGGTCCCGCCAGGCTGAGGCGCCGATCCGGCCGTCGCGGAGTCTGCCGAGGCAGCGCCCGCGCCGGTCGGGCGGTCGGCGGGCGTGTCGGCTGCGGTGGGATGGTCCAGGGTGAACGGCAGGTCCAGGTCGACGCCACCCGGTGGGATCGGTGGGACGGCGTTCGCACCCCGACCACCGGTCTGCACCTGGTCAGCCCCGGCCGCGGTGCCTGTCGCGCCGCGTGCCGCCTCCGGTTGACGGTCCGTCGGCGCGGGGGCGGTGTTCGATGCCGCAGCGCTCGTCGGCGAGGCGGGGATCCCGGTGCCACCTGGGCCGCCGGCGCTCTCGGGAGCACCGACCGCCGGCCGCGCGGGCGGCGTGCCGTTCGCCGGTGGCGTGCCCGTTGCCGGTGGCGCGGGTGGCGTGCCGGTTGCCGGTGGCGCGGGCGGTGTCGAGGCGGCGGCTGGCGCGGCCGGCGGTGGCCAACTCGGCTGCGGCGGCGCCCAGCCCGACACGTTGCCGGACGGGCCGCTGACACCCCAGCCCCCGGGCGGCGGGACGGCACCGGTGAGCGACGGGTAGTCGGACGGAGAAGGCGGCGGCTGGGCCGGGGCCCCGGGTTGCCCGGGAACCGGCGGTCGGCCAGTCGACGGCGCGGCCACCGGCGGTGTCACCGGCCCAGGCGATACCGGCGACGGCGCACCCTGCTGATGGGCGACCGCCGCCCAGGGCGGTACGGCGTTACCCGCGCCCCGGTCGGCCGGATCCGGTGGCCACAGCGGCTCCACGTCCCGCTCTGGCACCGGCTGCTGGCCGTGCATCTGCGCCCGGTCGGCGTTCTCGTCCATTACGGCCCTCCCCAGTCCTCCTGCGAGGATAGGCCCCATCCGCCCCCGAAGGGCTGTCGGCGCAGACGAGGCCCGCCCGCTCGGCGCAGCCCAGGGGTCAGATCGACCAGACCGCCCAGGCCCCCGGCTCGATCCACCAGGAACGCTTCCGAGTCAGCTCCCCCTCGACACCATCGTCGAGGTAGGGCACCTTCCCCTCCCTGGGCAGCACCGAAACGGCTCGCCCACGGGCCCGCCGAACTTCGAGGCGTACCCGCTTGCGACCGAACGCCGAGCGGACGACCACCGGAACGGCCACCGCGACCTCGATCTGGCCGTCGGTCGGGTCCGGCGCGGTCAACAACGTCACGTCGTCGAGCGTCGCGTACCCGCCAGCGTTGCCGACCGCGCAGGCCAGCAGCGGTTCGTCACCGTTGGTGAGGATGGCGTCGTCCACCTCCACCCGGGCCCGCCAGTGCAGCGGCCGGCCGGCGTCGTCGGCGGCGCCGAGCAGCGCGCCGTCCAGGGTCACCGAACCACCGTCGTTGCGCAGCAGGTCCAGTCGGCGTGCCGTGCCATCCAACACCGCGGCGGCCACCGCCGCCGGATCCCGCGGCAGCCCGAGCTGCGCCGCCAAATCCCGGTGGGTGCCACCACGGGCCGGATCGAGCGGGAGTACGGCCACCGGCGGCAGATCGGGCAGGGTCCGGTTACCGGGCAGATCCGCCGGGCGGCGGCTCGGCGCTGGCGCGTACCGCCGGACCAGCCGGCGCAGCACGGCGCGCAACTGCCCGTCGCTGGCCGTGGCGACGACCAGCCGGGTCTTGCCGTCCAGATCCGGCCAGGTGAGGCCGTCCGGCCGGGCTGGACCGTCGAACCGGGCCAACACCGCGTCGATCTCCGCGTCGGAGCGGGCGGTGACCGTCTCCACCCGGGCGCCCCGGGCGATCAGCGCATCGGCGCAGGCCAGCACCGGCACCCGTGGTCGCTCGGTGGCGCACCGGTCGCTGTCACCGTCGCCCTGGGTCGTCTGGCTTGTCGGGTCGGTCGGGTCGGTCTGGCCGGTCGGGTCGGTCTGGGCCTCGGTCGCACCGCCACAGCAGGCCCCGCCGCTGCCACAGCCCCCGGGAGCGTCGCGCTCCGAACCGAGGGTGAGCAGCACCACGTCGTACACGGAAGGAGCCTCCTGCCTCTCGACGCGACCCCTGCCGGCCACGCCGTCATTACTTGTTAACCTGACACCCCGGGCTCGCCAACCGGTCGCCACCTGGCACCCGAGCCTTCTGGAGGCGGAAAAGATGCCAGCGATCGTGCTCATCGGCGCTCAGTGGGGCGACGAGGGCAAGGGCAAGGTTACCGACCTGCTGGGTGAGCGGGTCGACTACGTCGTGCGCTACTCCGGCGGCAACAACGCCGGCCACACGGTGATCACCCCAGACGGCCAGAAGTACGCACTGCACCTGATGCCATCCGGCGCGCTCTCACCGAACGCGATGATCGTCATCGGTAACGGCGTGGTGGTCGACCCGAAGGTGCTGCTCGCCGAGATCGATGGCCTGGCCGAGCGTGGTGTCGACGTCTCCCGGCTACGGATCTCCGGTGACGCGCACCTGATCATGCCGCACCACCGGGCGCTGGACCGGGTGATCGAGCGCTACCTCGGCTCGTCCCGGATCGGCACGACCGGCCGGGGCATCGGCCCGGCGTACGGCGACAAGGTCGCTCGGATCGGCATCCGGCTCCAGGACCTGCTCGACCCGGGCATCCTGCGCAAGAAGCTGGAACTCGCACTGCGCGAGAAGAACCAGATCCTGTTCAAGGTCTACAACCGCAAGGCGATCGACCTTGAGGCCACCGTCGAGGAGTACCTGGAGTACGCGGAGCGGCTCAAGCCGTACATCGCGGAGACCCGGGCGATGCTCTGGGACGCCCTGGACCGGGGCGACACGGTGCTGCTGGAGGGCGCGCAGGCCACCATGCTCGACATGGACCACGGCACGTACCCCTTCGTGACCTCGTCCAACCCGACCGCCGGTGGTGCCTGCGTGGGCGCCGGCATCCCGCCAACCGCGATCAACAAGGTGATCGCGGTCAGCAAGGCGTACACCACCCGGGTCGGTGCGGGGCCGTTCCCCACCGAACTGTTCGACGCCAGCGGTGAGCACCTGCGCAAGATCGGTGCGGAGTACGGCACCACCACTGGACGAGAGCGCCGGTGTGGATGGTTCGACGCGGTCGTCGCCCGGTACGCCTGCCGCCTCAACGGCGTCACCGACCTGGTCATCACCAAGCTGGACGTGCTCACCGGCCTGCCCAAGGTGCCGATCTGCGTGGGCTACGAGATCAACGGTGTCCGGGTCGACGACATGCCGATGAGCCAGACCGACTTCCACCACGCCAAGCCCGTCTACGAGGAACTCGACGGCTGGTGGGAGGACATCACCAAGGCCCGCACCGCCGATGACCTGCCGGAGAACGCCCGCCGCTACATCGCGCGGGTCGAGGAACTCTGCAACACCAAGATCAGCGTGGTAGGCGTAGGCCCAGGCCGAGACGAAAACGTAGTCCTCCACCCCCTCCTCCCCTAACACCGCTGCCCCACCCCCACCCCCACCCCACCCCACCCCACCCCCACTCGCGTTGATCATGGAGTTATAGCCACTCGCTGCGGCGTGTCGTGGCTATAACTCCATGATCGATGCGTGCCGTCCGCTGGGTTATCCACAGGCGCCGGGTGGTTGTCCACAGGGGGGGGTTTCAGGCTTTGGGTTCGGCCAGGGTGGCCGGGTGGATGCCTTGGACGTTGTGCGGCGGGTCGCGGCCGCCCGCGACGGGATTGTGACGATCAGGCAGGCGCGAGCCGCCGGCCTCAGCACGCACGAGGTGCAACGGCTCTGCAGGGCTGGTCGGTGGCGGGTCGTGGCGCGTGGCAGTTATCTCGTGGACGCCGACCTGTACGACGGGGTGCCCCGACGAGCGCGGATCAGGGCGGCGGTAGCTTCCTTCGGCCCTGCGGCCACCGCAGTGCTCGCGACGGCCGCCGAACTGCACGGGCTGGCTGGGCTACGGGGCAGCGAGGTCATCGAACTGTCGGTGCCTGGTCCGATCGCCAGGCGGGCCCACCTTGCCCATCCGGAGGTGGTGGTCCATCAGTTGGTCATCCCGCCCGAGCACCTTGTCCGGGTGGGCGGAATCACCGCTACCGAGCCGCTGCGTACCCTTGCCGACCTGATCCTGCGAGTTGATCGTTTCTCGGCGGTCAGCGTGCTGGACTCGGCGTTGAATCGTGGGCTCGTAACCACCGACGACCTCCTCTCCGTTCCGCGTCTCATCCGCGGGCGGCGCGGCGCGATCGCGGCTCGTGGCTATCTGGCCGAGTCGGATGGGCGGGCGCAGTCGCCGCTTGAGACGCGCGCCCGGCTCCGCTGTGTCGACGGCGGAGTGCCGCCTGACGCACTGCAACTCGAGATCCGCGACGACGATGGCTTTCTGCTCGGTGTCGGCGATCTCGGTTGACGTGGTCCCCGGATCATCGCCGAGGCCGACGGTCGTGGCCCCCATGCTGTTCCGGAAGCGGTCTTCGCCGACCGACGCCGTCAGAATCGCTTGGTCAACGCCGGCTGGACCGTCCTTCGTTTCACCTGGTCGGACACCCTCCGGCCCGACTACATCCCATGGACCGTCCGTCAAGCAATGACCGCCCCCCGCCGCCGCTAACACCCCACCCCACCCCACCCCCCACCCCACCGTTGATCATGAGGTTATTGCGGCGACACGCCGGCTGCGCGGGCAATAACCTCATGATCAACTGGGCTGGGGCGGTGGGCAGTAGGATGCGGGGTCGTGCGGGTTCTTTTGGTGGGTGGTGGCGGGCGGGAGCATGCGCTCGCGCTCGGGTTGGTAAGCGATCCGGCTGTTTCGACGCTCGTTGCTGCGCCGGGTAACCCTGGAATCGCCGGCCTTGCCGAGTTGCGGGCCGTGAACGCTTCCGATCCAGCCGCGGTGGCGGCGTTGGCCGTGGAGACCGCTGCCGACCTGGTGGTGATCGGGCCTGAGGCGCCGCTTGTCGCCGGGGTCGCCGACGCGGTACGCGCCAAGGGGATCGCCGTGTTCGGCCCTTCTGGTGAGGCCGCTCGGCTGGAGGGTTCCAAGGCGTTCGCCAAGGACGTGATGACCGCCGCCGGCGTGCCGACCGCCCGCGCGTACGTCTGCACGGACGAGGAGAGCACCGCCCGGGCGTTGGACGAGTTCGGTGCCCCGTACGTGGTGAAGGACGACGGTCTTGCCGCCGGCAAGGGCGTGTTGGTGACTGACGACCGGTCTGCCGCGTTGGCGCACGCCGCCGAGTGTGGGCGGGTCGTGGTCGAGGAGTTCCTCGACGGCCCTGAGGTCAGCCTCTTCGTGGTCACCGACGGGGAGGCGGCATTGCCGCTGCTGCCGGCTCAGGACTTCAAGCGGCTCGGCGACGGCGACACCGGGCCGAACACCGGCGGCATGGGAGCGTACGCACCGCTGGCCTGGACCCCGTCCGGCCTGGTCGACGACGTCATGCGTGACGTGGTCCACCCCACTCTGGCCGAGTTGCGCCGTCGGGGTACCCCGTTTGCTGGCCTGCTCTACGTCGGGCTCGCGATCACCGCAGCCGGCCCTCGGGTGATCGAGTTCAACGCGCGCTTCGGTGACCCGGAGACCCAGGTCGTGCTCGCGTTGCTGGAGACCCCGCTGGGTGGGTTGCTGCATGCGGCGGCCACCGGCACGCTGGCCGAGCATCCGCCGCTGCAATGGCGCGACGGCAGCGCGGTCACCGTGGTGCTCGCCTCTCCCGGCTACCCGGCCGCACCGCACACCGGTGACGTCATCACCGGTGCGGACCGCCCGGGCATCATCCACGCCGGCACCGCCCGGCGGGCCAGCGACGGCGCGTTGCTCTCCGCCGGCGGCCGGGTCCTCTGCGGTACGGCCACCGGCCCCGACCTGGCCTCCGCTCGGGACGCCGCGTACGCGCTGGTGGATGGGGTGGAGCTGGCTGGCTCGCAGCACCGCATCGACATCGCCGCCGCCGCGATCGAGAACCGGATCACGATCCCGAGCTGAGTCTCCGCATCGGTGGGCTGGTGCGCCGACCGCGAACGTCCGATGTGGGTCGGGTTGATGGAGGATTGGACCCGGTTCCGGGCCACCCTTGCAGGTTGTCCACGATCACGTACATCGTCGTAGCCGCACCCGTGCACGAACTGCCACCGCCACGGCCGGACGGCCCGCCGACAATCCGCATGGCGTGTCGATCCATCGCCGACCTGGTCGAGCCTGCCGTCGGAACGGGTGGCGGGCCTGTGCGTGCCGAAGATGAGCCAGTCTGGTGAGGTTGTCGCCCCCGAGGGGCAACCCGGCGTTGCTCCGGTCACGACTTAGCGGTGTCGGAGGCACAGCGACGGGAGGAGTGGAGATGCGGGTTTGCGGACGATCACCGTGCTGTTGGTGGCCGGTGGGAGGACAGGTCCGAGGATGCCGCTGAGCCGGAGATCGGTCGAGCGGTCTGCGGCCGACGCCGAGTACACCGAGTGCGTACGCGTTGGCCTGCCGCAGTGGCGCCGGACGGCGTACCTGATGTGCGGTGACTGGCATCAGGGCGACGACATCGTGCAGCGGGTGCTCACCGAGTTGTACCGCAACTGGTCCCGGGCTCGGCGGGCCGACAACCTGAATGCACTGGTCCGGACGATGCTGATGCGGCGATTGATCGACGAGCGGCGACGCGGCTGGGCTCGGGTGCTGCTCACCGACCTGTTGCCGGAGCGGCCCGCGCCGACCGCCCCGGATGCCACGGACCGGCTCGATCTGGTGGCGGCACTGCGCCAGGTCGCGCCGCGGCAGCGGGCCGTCCTGGTGCTGCGGTTCTTCCAGGACCTGACGGTGGAGGAGACGGCGCAGGCGCTGGGCTGCGCGCCGGGCACCGTCAAGAGCCAGACCGCCAAGGGGCTGGCGACGCTGCGCGGACTGCTCGCCCCCGTCCGAACTGACGTGCCGACCACCATGCCGACCGGCAAGGCGAGTGGCACGCCGACCAACGTGTTGGCCCACGGGAGTTGACGATGATCGAGGACATGGATGTGGCGCGGTTGATGCGCGCCGAGGTCGAGGCGGCCGAGAAGCCGTCCGCTGTGAACATCGAACGGGCGATGATCGCCGGGCGGCGGCAGCGCTGGTACGCGCGCAGTGCGGGTGCCGCGCTGGCGGTGGTCGCGGTGGCCGTCGGCGCTGTCACGGTGCCGGGTCTGGTCGCGCCGGACCGGTCGTCGCCGCCGTCGCTGGAGATGGTCGGCGCCCTGGCTCCGCTGGAGCCGTACACCGGGGAGGTGACGTCGCCCGACGCGTCCCGGATCCCGGCCGCGTTGGAGACGATCGACCCGACCGTTCAGTACGTTCGGTTCGGTTGGTTGCCGTCGGGCCTCGCCAGTCTGCAGTACGGGGCGGGTCTGTCGCAGACCGGTGGCCTGGGTGTCTTTCTGAACGGGCATGCCGGCGATCCGCAGAACTGGGGAGGGGTTTCGGTCCATCTCTATCCGAAGGGGGTGACGCCGCCGGCGCCGCAGGTCATGGGCATCGACCAACGGGCACCCACCGTGAGTACGGCGCCCGCGCCCGATGTGCGGGGCGCAGCGGCGACCTTCACCCTGTACGACGTCGACGGCACTGACCGGCTCTCGCTCCGCTGGCAGTACGCCCCGGACGGCTGGGCCGCAGTCGATGTCTCACCCTGGGCGGCGGGGCAGGATGCCCGCGAGATCGCCCTGCACGTGGCGCAGAAGCTCAGGTTCAGTACGACCGAGCGGGTGCAGATGCCGGCCCAGGTGATGGGGGTGCCGCAGAACCTGCGGCTGATCTATGCCACCGTGAACGGGCCGCTGACCCCGGACGGCTGGCGGTGGTACGCCAGCGTCAGTTACAGCGCCGAACCCCCCACCGCGAACCCCGGTACGCAGTGGGCGAAGACGCTGGACGTCAGCTTCTCCCCGTACGTCGTGATGACCGACAAGATCCGGGCCGAGTTGAACGGGAAGCTGTTACACGAGCCGCCGAACACCACCATCGACGGTCATCAGGCGGCCTTCTACGCTGCCGCTGATCCGAGCTGGATGGAGAGGCTGGACGTGCTCGACGTGCGGGGGATGGTGGTCCGCATCGACGCGCACCGCGGCACGCTCGATGAGCAGGGCACGAAGGGTCTGTTCCAGCGCCTCGACCTCGCCGGGGCCAAGCCGGACTGGCGGCCTTCGCTGATGGTCGACTGACGGACGCGGTCACCGCCCCGGGACTCGCCGGTTTTCGCCGACGGTTCCGGGGCGGTCAGCTGCGTTGGCGCGACGGCAGCGCCGTGACCGTGGTGCTCGCCTCCGAGGGCGCTACCCGGATGCACCGCGCACCGGTGATGTCATCACCGGCGCGGACCGCCTGGGCATCATCCACGCCGGCACCGCCCGTCCGGCCAGCGACGGCGCGTTGCTGTCCGCCGGCGGCCGGGTCCTCTGCGGTACGGCCACCGGCCCGGACCTGGCCTCTGCGCGGGATGCCGCGTACGCGCTGGTGGACGGGGTGGGCCTGGCCGGCTCGCAGCACCGGATCGACATCGCCGCCGCCGCGATCGAGGGTCGGATCACGATCCCGGGCTGACAGAGGCGCTGGTGCCTTGACCACGAACATCCGCATTGTTGGGGTCAGGCTGGCGTAGGCCGGGGTGATGCAGAGTTCGACCCTGTTCCGGGCCGCCCAGGTCCGGATTGTGGCGCCTTTGTGGGGCGGGCAGGTTGTCCAGGATCGCGTAGATCGGTGCCCCGTCCGAGCGGATCGGCGTGAGCGCGGCCAGAGTGTTTGCCGCGCTCGGGTGCCGGCGGGCGACACCCTGTCGCTGGTCGTCGCCGATGACGTAGCAGTCGTGAAATCGTCGGGGCCAGTCAGGTGAAGTTGTGCCCTCGAGGAGGCAACCCCGCGTTGTTCCAGCCACGACATATGGGTGTTGGAGGCGCAACTGAAAAATGTTGAGCAGCCACCGCGCTCGCCCGAATGGTGCCGTGGTCGGTTAGTGAAAGGTCGCACGATATGGCCAACTCGAAACAGTTGCAGTTGCTGGTAGGCGACGTCCCGCTGTCGGGGCGCCTCTGGGCCTCCGACAGGCGGAACGCGGCTGCGATCACGGCGGTGCTCGTCACGGGTTCTGGCGTAGACAGTTCGCGACTGCAACTGCATGCGGAGCGACTAGCCAAAGCAGGTTACCTTGCCCTCGTCATGGACCACCTGCCGAATGCGCCCGAGGACCGATCCGCGATAGTCGACGCAGCGGCCCAACAGTTGGCTGATCACCATTCGATCGACCGCGTTCACATTGGCGTCTTCAATCTTGGCGCTAATTCTGGGGACAACTTTAAGATCAGCCAATGGCGGTGGCAGCCACCTCATCCTGACGCCACCAGCTGGTGACAGCTTCAGCCTTGATCGGCGCATTCAGCCGTAGTAGCGGCGTAGCTCTCGGCTGAGCACCTTGCCGGTGGCGTTACGGGGCAGGTATTTCACGAAGATCACGTCCCGCGGGACGGAGAACCGGGCCAGGTAGTGCCGGACGTACTCGCGTACCGCCTCGGGGTCGAGGGTCTCGTTGGGATGCAGGGCGAGGAACGCGGACAGTCGCTGGCCGTACTCGGGGTCGGGCACGCCGATCACGGCCGCTTCGCGGACCTGTGGCAACTGGGCGAGCAGGTCCTCCACCTCGGACGGGAAGACGTTCTCACCACCGGAGACGATCATGTCGTCGGCCCGGCCGTCGACGAAGAGCAGCCCGTCGGGGTTGAGTCGGCCGAGGTCACCGGTGTCGAGCAACCCGTCGCGGATCTCCCGGCTGGCACCGGAGGTGTACCCCTCGAACAGCATCTCGTTGCCGACGAAGATCCGCCCGACCTGTCCGTCCGCCACCGGCTGCCCGTTGTCGTCGAGCATCTCGAGCCGGGTCCCGTGCGGTGGTCGACCAGCCGTCGTGGGTGCCTCGCGCAGATCCTGGGGACCGGCGATGGAGGCCCAGGAGACCTCGGTGGAGCCGTAGAGGTTGTAGAGGACATCTCCGTAGACGTCCATGAACTTTGGTGCAAGCCCACCGGGCAGCGCCGAACCGCTGACCGCGACGACCTTGAGCGGCGGGCGTGGGTCTGGCGCGGGTACCTCCAGCAGCCGCTGCACCATCACCGGTACGGCGAACAGCGCGTCGCACCGGTGGTCGACCAGGGCGGCGAGCGTGGCGGCCGGGTCGAAGCGGCGCTGCAACACGATGGTGGCCCGTAGCGCGAAACAGACCTGGAGAGCGGCAAATCCCCAGGTATGGAAGATCGGCGCCGTGATCATCACCCGGTCGCGGGTGTGCAGCGGGATGCGATCGATGATGGACACCAGCGGGCCGAAACCGCTGGGTGTGGGCCGTCGGGCGCCCTTGGGTGCCCCGGTGGTGCCCGAGGTGAGCACGATGATCCGGCCGTCGCGCTCCGGAGGGTGCAACTCGCCCGGGAGTGCCCCGGCGACCAACTCCTCGCGGGCGCGTTCGTCGAGGCGGGGCAGTTCGGCGGGGAGGCCGAGGACCCGCTCGGCGAACTCGTCGTCGTGCACCAGCAGTCGGAGCCGCTGCTCCTCGGCGACGGTGACCAGTTGGGCGGCGGAGAGCCCGGTGTTGACCAGGACCGCGTCCACACCCAGCAGGGTGGCCGCGACGATCGTCTCGATCAGCCCGTGGTGGTTGCGGCAGAGCACGCCGATCCGGTCGCCGGCCTGTACGCCGAGCCCGGCCCGCATCGACCGGGCCATCCGTTCGGCCCGGTCGAGGAGGTCCTGGTAGGTCAGCTCGGTGCCGTCCTCGTCGATGACCGCCAGCCGGCCGGGGTCCCGGGCAGCTGCCTGGCGTAGCTCGCCGGCCAGGCTCCACCCCCAGGTGCGCAACGCGTTGAGCTGCGAGGCGATCCGGATCGGGCTGCCCGGCATGAGCAGCCCGCGACGAGTCAGCGTGGCAACGATGAACGGCAGGTCCATGCCGCAGACCTCCTACGGGCGGTGCGCGGACGGGCGACTGGGTGACCCGTCCATCAGGGCGTTCTTCCCTTGATCATGCACTGGGTGCGGCTGAAGGCCCAGTTCGCGAGGGCGTGGGGTGACGAAGACGGCACAGATCGTGGACTCCGGCGACGGTGCGCCGCAGGGCGCCGGCGGTCACCGGATCTGCATCCCGGAGATCGCCCGGGAGATGACCAGCCGCTGGATTTCCGAGGTGCCCTCGAAGATGGTGTAGATCTTGGCGTCGCGGTACCAGCGTTCGACCGGGTGGTCGCGCACGAAGCCCGCTCCGCCGAGCAGTTGCACCGCCTTCTCGGTGACCGACACCGCCACCTCACCGGCCTTGAGCTTGGACATCGACCCCTCGCCCCCGGTGAACGGGCGGTTGTTGCGGCCCATCCACGACGCGCGCCAGACGAGCAGCCGCGCCGCGTCGATCTCCATCCGCATGTCGGCCAGCGCGAACGCGACGGCCTGGTTCTCGATGATCGGCCGTCCGAACTGGATGCGGTCCTTCGCGTAGTCCAGGGCGTACTCGTAGGCGGCCCGGGCCACGCCGAGTGCCTGCGCGCCGACCGTGGGTCGAGACAGCTCGAAGGTACGCATCGCGGCCTGCCCGGTGGCCCGCTGTCCGGAGCGGGCCCGGTCGAGGCGTTCCAGCAGGGCGTCCCGCCCGCCGAGCAGGCAGCGGCCGGGCACGCGTACCCCGTCGAGGAAGACATCGGCGGTGTGTGACGCGCGCAGGCCGAGTTTGCGCAGCTTGCGGGTCGCGGCCAGGCCGGGGGTGCCCGGTGGTACGACGAACGCCGCCTGGCCCCGGGAGCCGAGCGTGGGGTCGACCGAGGCGGTGACCACCTGCACTCCGGCGATCCCGCCGTTGGTGGCGTACGCCTTCTGCCCGCTCAGCACCCACTCGTCGGTGGCCTCGTCGTAGACGGCCCGGGTGCGCATCGCGCCGACGTCCGAGCCGGCTTCCGGCTCACTCGTGCAGAACGCGGCGACGGCCGGCGAGTCGACGTCGCCGAAGCACTGTGGCACCCACTCGATCATCTGATCGGGGGTGCCGGCGCCGTAGATGGCGGCGACGGCGAGTGAGGTGCCGAAGATGCTCAGCCCGATGCCGGCGTCACCCCAGAAGAGCTCCTCGCTGGCGATCGGCAGGGAGAGTCCGGTCGGGTCGGCCCAGCAGGTGGCGAGGAATTCGAAGCCGTAGAGGCCGACCTTGGCGGCTTCCTGGATCACCGGCCACGGGGTGTCCTCGCGTTCGTCCCACTCGGCGGCGGCTGGGCGCACGACCTCGGCGGCGAAGCCGTGCACCCAGTCGCGTAGATCCCGCTGTTCCTCGTTCAGGTCGAGCGAGAACTCAGCCATGTCAGGCCTTGGGGATGTCGAACAGGTTGGCGATGTTGGCGGCGAGGCCGAGGTCGCCCTTTGCCTTCAGCTTGCCGGTCATGAACATCATCACCGGGTTGGCGCCACCGGAGACGATCTTCAGGAACTCGACCGGGCCCATGGTGAGGCTCAGCTTCGGGTCGTGCTGTGGGGTCTCGTTCACGTCGCACTTGCCGTCGGCGATGACCACCTCGTAGGTGTCGCTGCCGCCGTCGGGACGACCGGTGATGACCCAGTGGATGACCGCGTTGGTGGAGCCGGCCCGGTCCGCACGGAACAGCGACGGCATCCGGCCGAAGACCTCGCCCAGGATCTTGCCGCGCAGGTCACCGGACATCACCTGGGCGATTTTGTCGTCCGGGGTGGACTTGACCAGCTGGGCGAACTCCTTGGGGCCGACATTGGAGAGGCTGGCCGGGTCGAAGTCAGTCATCAGGTGTGCCTTCCGGAAGATTGGCTACTCGCGCGTAACCCTACGCACGAGTAGGTATGCTCGCAAGGTGCCCACCGTTCCCGCCTTCAAGCGCCTGCCACGTGCCGTCCGCGAGCAGCAGATGCTCGATGCGGCCGTGAAGGTCTTCTCCCGGCGCGGCTTCCACGCCGCCAGCATGGACGAGATCGCGGAGGATGCCGGCATCTCCAAACCCATGGTGTACGCGTACCTCGGCACCAAGGAGGAGCTCTTCGTCGCCTGCCTGCACCGGGAGGGCACCCGGATGATGCAGGCCATCGCCGGTGCGGCCGCACCCGACCTGCCGGCGGACATTCGGCTCTGGCGGGGGCTGCGGGCGTTCTTCGGCTTCGTGGGCGCGCACCGCGACGGCTGGGCGGTGCTCTACCGGCAGGCCCGCGGCGAGCAGCCGTTCGCCAGCGAGTTGGCCACCATGCGCGCCCGGCTGGTCGAGGTCGTCGCCGGGATGCTCGATCACGCACTGCGCGCCGAGGGCCGCGAGCTCGCCGCCATCGACCTTGAGGTCGTCGCGTACGCCCTGGTCGGCGCGACCGAGTCGCTGGCCGACTGGCTCGCGGACCACCCGGAGGCGGACCCGGAGAAGACCGCCACCCGGATGATGAACGTGGCCTGGCTCGGTGCCGCCCAACTCCTGCACGGCGTCACCTGGCGCCCGCCTGCCGACTGACGGTCCCGGCGGAGACCGCGTCGGTGCCCGGCTCGCCGGCCCGCTCCGGATGCCCGCGGAGCCAACGAACCACCTCGACGATCAACGTCACCGTCAGGGCGAGGCCCAGACCCAGCAGGAGACCGCGGAGCGGGTCCTGCTCGAAGGCCAGCCCGCCGACGTATCCGACCAGCGCGGAGTAGAGCCCCCACGATCCGGCGGCGAGCGCGTCGAACGCCAGGAACCGTCGCCGGGGATAGTGCACCGCGCCCATGGTGAGGGTGACCGCCGTCCGACCGCCCGGCACGTAGCGGGCCACGGTGAGGATCAGGCCGCCGCGCGTCGCGATCCCCCGGCGGGCCCAGTCGGCGGCGGCCCGGCGTCGACCGTCGGGCGGCAGCCGGTCGAGCAGTCGCGCTCCACCGGCCCGTCCGATGGCGTACGAGATGTGGTCGCCGACCAGCGCCCCGGCGGCGGCCACCAGGATCACCGCGGGCAGGTACGGCGCGCCGGAAGCCGCGAACACCCCTGCCGTGATCACTGCCGTCTCGCTCGGCACCACGGGAAAGAAACCGTCGAGCACCGCGATCGCGAAGATCGCCAGGTACACCCAGGGCGAGGACATCGTCTCGTGCAGCAGGTTGAGTAGATCCATGGTCCCGATGCTGATGTGGGCGGCGACTCCTGCCATCGCCCAGAGGTCAGGCGGGCGCCACTACTTAGGTATCGGCCGGCCCGGACGACGGGTAGGGGTCTTCCCCCAGCTCACCCGGGTCCGGCGGCGCGGGGTGGGCCGACCCGGCCGTGGAGCCCTACGCTCGCTGCGTGGCCTCCAGCGCCGCCGCCCTGCGGCGAGTCGTCCAACGGTACGGCCCGCTGCTGCTCGCCGTAACGGTCGCGGCGGCGGTCTGGGCCAGCGCGACCGGTGACATCGGGGTCCGCTCGCCGCTCCCGGGTGCCGTCGCACTGGTACTCGCGCTGCTCTCCGGTTGGGCTGCCGGCATGCTCCGGACCCGCCGCTGGCCGTTGTTCCTGGCCGCGGCGGTCGGCTGGCTGGTGCTCGCCGCCGCAGCAGCCGGCGTGGTCGCCTCCTACCAGGCGGGTCTGCGGCTGCGTGGTCGGCGGCTCGCCGGCTTCCTCGCCGGTGCGGCCGTGGTGCAGGCCGGCGGGGTGCTGATCGGGCTGGAGGTGGGCGGCGTGCGCCGGATGACCACCGCGGCCAGCGGCAACGTGCTGATGCTCGGCGTTTCACTGGTCGGGCTTCCGCTGGTCTTCGGCCTCTGGGTGCGGGCACGCCGGGACACACTCGCCGCCCTGCGGGACCGGGCCGAGCGGTTGGAACGTGAGCAGGAGGCCCGCGCCGACCGGGTCCGTGCCGAGGAGCGGACCCGGATCGCCCGGGAGATGCACGACGTGGTGGCGCACCGGGTCTCGTTGATGGTGGTCCATGCCGGGGCGCTGGAGGTGACCGCCGTGGAGCCGGCGACCGTCGAGGCAGCCGCGCTGATCCGTACCACCGGTCGGCAGGCGCTCACCGACCTGCGCGAGGTGCTGGGCGTGCTGCGACAGGCCGGTCCGGCCGTGGTGCCCGAGCGCGGGCTCGACGCGCTCGACGAGCTGATCGGGGAGTCCCGTACCGCCGGGCTGCGGGTGTGCCGGCGGGACGAGGGTGTCGCGTCGGCGCTACCGGCGACGGTGGGGCGCACGGCGTACCGGGTGGTCCGGGAGGCGTTGACCAACGTGCGCAAGCATGCGGGCGACGCCGAGACTGTCGTCTGCCTGCGCTACCTGCCCGATGGGCTGGAGGTGCTGGTCCGTAACGGACCGTCCGAGGGCGGGGTGGCGCTGCCCGGTGCCGGGCAGGGGCTGCTCGGGCTGCGGGAGCGGGTGGAGCTGCTCGGCGGCCGGCTGGAGGCGAGGTCCGTGGACGGCGGCTTCCTGGTCCGGGCCCTGATCCCGCTGGCGGGTGTGGCGTGATTCGGGTGGTGGTGGTCGACGACGAGCAACTGGTCCGCGCCGGGTTGCGGCTGATCCTGGAGGCGGCGGAGGACATCACGGTCGTCGGTGAGGCGGCGGACGGTGCCGGCGCGCTGGAGCAGGCCCACCGGTTACGTCCCGACGTGGTGCTGCTCGACGTGCGGATGCCGGGTGTCGACGGGCTGACCGCCGCGCCGGAGGTGATCGCCGCCGGCGCGAAGGTGATCATGTTGACCACCTTCGACCTCGACGAGTACGTGCACCGGGCGCTCCGGGTCGGCGCGGTCGGCTTCCTGCTCAAGGACACCCCGCCCCGCGACCTGGCCGCCGCCGTCCGCACGGTGGCCGCCGGGAACGCCATGCTCGCCCCGACGGTCACCCGGCGTTTGATCGACTCTTTCGCCGAGCGTGGTCCGGCCCGCCGGGACGCGGCCCGCGAACGGCTCGCACCGCTCACCGTCCGGGAGTTGCAGATCGTCCGGGAGGTGGCGCGCGGGCACGGCAACGCGGAGATCGCCCGGCGGTTGACGATGAGCGAGTCCACCGTGAAGGCGCACGTCAGCCGGGCGCTGGCGAAACTCCATGTGGGCAACCGGGTGCAGTTGGCCATCCTGGTGTACGACGCCGACCTGCTGTGACGTGCCCGCCGCCACGCCGGTCAGCGGCGGGAAGCGGCCCGGCGGTGCGCTCGACGACGCAGCCACCGGATCCCCTCCAGGCCGAACGTGACGACCACCGCAAGCCCCACGCCGACCAGCACCCCCTTCGCCGGGTCACGTTCGAAGGCCAGCCCGCCGAAGTAGCCGAGCAGCCCGCAGTACACCGCCCAGGTGACCGTCCCGATGCTGTCGTACAGCAGGAACGCCCGGCGGGGATAGCGCACCGCGCCCATGGTCAGGGTGACGGCGGTCCGCCCGCCGGGCACGTACCGGCTGGTGGTCAGGATGATCCCGCCGCGCCGGTCCACCGCCCGGCGGGCCCACTCGGAGCTGGCCCGTCGGCGGCTGCCGACGGGCAGCCGGGAAAGCCGGCGGGCACCTCCGCCCCGCCCGATGGCGTAGGAGACGTGGTCGCCGACGAGCGCGCCGACGGCGGCGCTCACGATCACCAGGACCAGGTCGGGGTGCCCGCCGTCCGCCGCGAGCACCCCCGCGGTGATCACCGCGGCCTCGCCCGGCACCGCCGGGAAGAACGCGTCGACCGCGGTGAGCCCGAAGATCACCAGGTACACCCACGGCGACGTGACCGTCCCACGGAGGAGGTCGAGCAGGGCGTCCATGCCCCCATGCTCGGCGGCTCGACGACGGTCGGTGGCGCTTCGCCGACTTTGCGCCGACCGGTCAGCCAATCGCCGCCGCGGGGTAGTGGGCGCCGTTGAAGGTGACTCGCAGCGTGTACACCGAGGCACCGGCGGTGATGAACAGGTGGTTGCGTTTCGGGCCACCGAACGTGAGGTTGGCTACCGGTTCGGGCAGCAGCAGTTTGCCGATGAGGGTGCCGTCGGGGTCGAAGCAGTGCACGCCGTCCCAGGCCGCGACCCACACTCGCCCGGCGTCGTCGAGACGGAGGCCGTCGAAGCGGCCGAAGTCACACTCAGCGAAGATCTTCCCGTTGTCGAGGGTGCCGTCGGCCAGGACATCGAAGACGCGGATGTGACTGGGATCCTGCCGAGTGTCCACGATGTAGAGCTGCTGCTCGTCCGCCGAGAACGCCAGGCCGTTGGGGCGGCAGAAGTCGGTCGCCACGATGCGCATGTCGCCCGTGGCGGGGTCCAGGCGGAACACGTAACAGGCGCCGCCGAACTCGCTGTCGCCCTTGTTGCCCTCGTAGTCACCCTGGATGCCGTAACTCGGATCGGTGAACCAGATCGTCCCATCGGCGCGGACGACCACGTCGTTGGGACTGTTGAGCCGCTTGCCATCGAAGTGGTCGGCGAGCACTGTGACTGTGCCGTCGTGCTCGGTACGAGTGACCCGCCGGTTGCCCTGCTCGCACGTGACAAGCCGGCCCTGGCGGTCCACGGTGTTGCCATTGGCGTAGCCCGAGCCATGGCGGTAGACGCCGACGGCGCCGGTGGTCTCGTCCCAGCGCAGCAGCCGGTCGTTGGGGATGTCGCTCCACACCAAATAGCGGCCAGCCGGGAAATACGCCGGCCCTTCGGTCTTACGTGCGCCGGTGTGCAGCCGTTCGACCACGAAGTCGCCGTCGCAGTTGCGGAACCGCTCGTCCAGCAGGTGGAACTCAGCCGGAACAGTGTCGACCATCGCGTGCCTCCCGGCTTCGGATCATTATTCGGCAAAAGCATATGACTGCCGAACCTGATATGGTCAACACGTTTAATAGCTAAATCACATTCGAGGATGCGCGAGTGGTGGACGACATCGACCGGGCGCTGCTGGCACACCTGCAGCACGACGCGACCCAGTCCTACGCGACGCTGGGCAAGGCGGTGGGCCTGTCCGCCGGCTCGGCCCACGACCGGGTGCGCAAGCTGCGCGAACGCGGCGTGATCCGCCGGACCACCATCGACGTCGATCCGGCCGCCGTGGACCGCGGCGTCTCGGCCTTCGTGATGGTCAACGCCAACTCGTGGATGGGGGACGCCCCTACCCGTGACGTGCTTGTGGCCATACCCGAGATCCAGGAAGCGCACGTCATCGCTGGCGCGGCAGCACTGCTGGTGAAGATCCGTACCGCGACCACCGAAGACCTGCAAGCGGCGCTGCGCCGCATCTTCGGCATCGACGGGGTAACCGGCACACAGGCCATCGTCGTGCTGGAGACGTTCTTCGAACGTCCGGTGAGCGTGCTCGACCAGGACCGCGAACCGCGTCAGGCGGATGTCGACGCGCCACCACGGTAGGACCGCAGGAGTCAGGCTGAGCGGACCAGGGCCGGTGGGGCGAGCAGCGGGCCGATCGTCTTCTTGTCGTCGGCGGTGGGGCCGTGCGAGGTCAGCACCACCGGTGTGTCCAGCTCCGTGCGGACCGCCTCCGCCCAGTCCGCCGGCGGGTCGTCGTACACCGGGCGGGAGCGCAGCAGGCGGGCGGTGAGCGCGGCCTGCCGGTCGAGGTCGCCGGGCGGGCCCGGGGTGAGCCGGTCGGTGGTGTCGTAGCGGCGGCAGATCCGCAGGTCGGGGCCGGCGAGGTCGAGGTGGGTCAGCGCCAGGCCGTCGACCCCGCCGGCTGCGGCGAGGGCGTACCGGTGGGCGACCGCGTCAAAGTGGCCGAACCGGAACCGGCCCTGCCACGGGTTCGTCGGGTTGTGCGGGTCGGCGAATGGCAGCGCCGGGTCCTCGGTCACCAGCGGGCCGGGGCCGTGCCGGGTGGTGACCACCCGGAGCACCCCGATCCGGGTCACGTCGCCGGGGCGGCCCGCCTCGGCGAGCAGGCTGTCGACGTTGGCGAACGTGGTGGTGCTCCAGGTGGTGTACGGGTGGAAGCCGTGCCACTCGTCGAGCAGCACCCCCTGCGCGCCCTCGAAGACGCAGGTCCCGGCGTGCAACGCCCCGACCAGCCAGCTCTCATCGACGATCGCGACCCGCCCGGCGAACCCGGTGAACGCGGGCAGGCAGTCCTCGATCGGTGGCGCGTCCAGCGGGCCCAGTTCGGCGGTCAGCCGGTCCCGCAGGGCGGTCAGCCGGCGGCGCAGCAGCGCCGGGCGGCGGCAGTCGCCGACCCGGGGCGCGTCGGCGGGGTGAGCGAGACCGTACGCGACGGTCTCGCCCACCCCCAGCCCGCAGGAGCCGTGCCGGTCGGCTCCCCGGGCGATCTCCCGGGCCCGGTTGGCGGCCCGGTGGTACGGGGTGGCGAGCAGCGCATCCCGGTCGATGGTCAGCCGGTCGAGCGCGTCGGGCACCCCGACGGTGGCGAGGTGGTCGGCCTCGGCGGCCAGTGCCAGCGGGTCCACCACCACGTGTCGCGAGAGGTGCGTACGGACACCGGGATGGAACGTGCCGGCGCCGAACTGCGCGAACGTGTGGTGCCGCCCATCGCGCAGCACGACGTTGTGCGCCGCCTGCGCGCCCCCGTTGAAGCGCACCACCGTGTGCACTGGGCGGGTGGCGCAGAGCCAGTCCACCACCGTGCCCTTGCCGGCGTCGCCGTAGCCGAGGTCGACCACCGCCACGTGCCTCACAGCCGGGTCACCCCACCGGCGGTGTCGCGGAACGCCGGCAGCGTGGACACCTCGGCCCGCCGCCCCCGGTCGAGACGCGCCAGCGCCTTCGACACGGTGCCGGTGGCACCAGAGCCGGCGCGGTCCAGGTCGCGTAGGCCCTCGTCCAGGTCGATGGCCTGCTCGCCGAGGCCGATGGTGAGCGCGATGGTCTCGCAGACCGCGTCGAGGTCGTCGAGCACGACGGTGTTCTGCCCGAGCAGGTCCCGCCAGAAGTCGAGCACCTTGGCGTTGCCGGCGTAGTGGCTGCCGGCGGGGAGCAGGTAGTAGGTGTCCCAGCAGCGGGTCACCTCGTCGACGACCTGCCGCAGCGGCACGTCCTCGGAGAGATCGTCGCCGATCAGGCCGGCCACCTCGCGGGCCTTGACGCGCAGGTACGCCAGTTCGTCGCCGATGATGAACAGGTAGCCGCGCCGACCGCGCTTCTCCCAACTGTCGGTGCGGGTGTGCCGGGCCATGAAGTACATGGCCAACTCGTACGACTCGCTCATCTGCCCGCCGCCACCGCCCTCCAGCACGATCCGGCCGAGGTCGTCGTCCATTCGGTTGTCCGACTCGAACTGGCCCACCTGCAACGGCACCCGGTCGCAGGTGGCGTCACCGATCGCTCCGAACATGATCTGCGGGTCGCTGGCGTAGCCCTGCCGTTGCAGCAGCCCGAGCAGCTGCGGCAGCTTGGTCTGCAGGACGCGTGGCACGTTGCCCATCGAGCCGGTCACGTCGAACAGCACCGCGACGGGCGTCGACCGGGGGTGCTCGTCGGAGTCGCGGCTCTCGCGCATCGCGTCCCGCGGGTCGAGCGCGGGGTGCACGGTGCGCGCTCCACTGTCGCTGTAGGAGAACGCGCTGCGGCCGGTGGAGCGCCGGTAGCGGTCGGCGGCGTCGTACACGTCGGTGGACCAGATTCCACTGCCCATGACAGCTCCTTAGGGGGTGAGGGTGAAGGGTCGGAAGGTGCGTGGCCCGTAGAGCCGGTCCAGCACCTGGTTGAGTTCGCGCAGCAGGCGCCAGGCGTCGTCGGGCCGCGAGCCCAGGGAGAGTTGCCAGCAGCCCTGCGCGAAGGCGTGCAGCTCGCGGGGTGCGCGCGGCCCCATCAGCCAGCTCATGCAGCGGCTGGCCATCGCGATGTCGGTGCCCGGCCCGCAGGGCCGCTTCCGGCGGACCTCCTCCGGATACCACCCCGCGTCGTGGCCGGGCACCAGCGCCGGGACCGTGCTCCCGACAGGGGCGGAGAAGCACCAGTCGACAAGCACCACGCCGTGGGCGTCCGGTTCGATGAGCACGTGGCGGGGCACGACCGCGCCGTGCACCACGCCCGCCCGGTGGGCCAGGCCGAGCACCACCAGCAGCCGCCGCCACATCCAGGCCACGTCCCGGGCGTCCAACCCGTCGGGGTACGCGCGCCGCACCTCGTCGAGGTCGTGCAGGCCGGGCGCGGTGGCGAGCACGTTGATCCGCCGTTCGGCGCCGGTCGCGGTGTCGCGGTGTGCGAATTCGTCGACCAGCCGGGGCACGTACGGCAGGTAGCGGGGGTCGCCACGCTCGGCGATGGTGCGCAGGGCGTGCGCCTCGCGGGCCATCAGGTCGTTATCGGTGGGCCGTCGGGGGAGCTTGAGCAGTTGGTCGGCACCGACGTCGTAGAGGTCGGCCAGGTCGCCCGAGTGGGCCGGCGTGCCGAGGCGGTAGTCGCCGAGGACGGTGACCTGCCGGGCCTGCCACCGGGTGGTGACGTGGATGAACGCGTCGAGGGCTTCGGCGCGTACCGTCGGGTCGGCCGGCAGGCGGTCGGGGTGCAGGGCCGCGACCAGCTCGCGGTAGCGCCGGGCCGGCTGGTCCGTGCCGAACAGGTCGGCGTCGGTGCGGGCCGCCGCGACCAAGCCGATGGCCGCCGCTGTCCTCACCGCACCGTCTCCTCACGGGCGGGGCGCAGCAGCGCCGGGTGCAGCAGCCGGGCGTCGCCGGCCCGGTAGAGCCGGGCGCGGGGGCCGCCCCGGGCGCCACCGCGCTCGGTGCTGGTGCCCGTGCTCTCCACGAAGCCCGGCACCGAGAGCACCTTGCGGTGGAAGTTGCCGGCGTGCAGAGGGTGACCCCAGACCGTCTCGTAGACGGCGCGCAGCTCGCTGATCGTGAACTCGGCGGCGAGGAATCGCGTGGCGAGCGGGGTGTATTCCAGCTTCGACCGCGCTCGCTCCAACCCGTCGTCGATGATCCGGCTGTGGTCGAAGGCGAGCTGCCGGCTGGTCAGCGCGGTCACCGGCAGCCAGATCGCCGCGTCGGCATCGGTGCCGGCGGCCGGGTCCGGCAGGTCGGGGGCGAACGCGAGGTGGGCGACCGAGACGACGCGCATCCGCGGGTCGCGGTCGGGGGCGCCATAGCTGCTCAACTGCTCCAGGTGTACGCGGCGCAGCCGAACGCCCCCGAGCCCGGTCTCCTCGGCCAGCTCCCGTCGGGCGCCGGCGGTCAGGTCCTCGTCGGGGTGGACGAAGCCGCCGGGCAGCGCCCAGTGGCCCTCGAAGGGCGGCTGACCGCGCTGGATCAGCAGCAGGTGCAGTGCGCCGTCGCGGATGGTCAGCGCCACCACGTCGACGGTCACGGCGACCGACGGGTAGGCCCCGGGGTCGTACGCGGCCAGGAAATCCTGCTCGTTCATCGCGTCTCTCTCATTCTGAGAATATCTCGCTCTGAGAACAACTTAGCGCACAGGTGTGCACCTGCCAAGGGGCGACTCAGCGCACCAGACCCGCCAGGTGCGGTCGACCGTGCGAGTCGTGCAGGGCGAAGCCGCTGTCCGGCAGGAGAGCGAAGCTCACTGTGCTCGGTAGCGGTACGGGCAGCTTGAAGGCGACCTCGACGGTGTAGGCGTCCGGCAACCGGTTCTCCAGTGCGGCCAGGCAGCGCGCCTTGCTCCACATCCCGTGCGCGATCGGCCGGCGGAAGCCGAACAGCCGTGCCCCGAGCCGGGACGTGTGGATCGGGTTGTGGTCGCCGGAGACCCGCGCGTACTCCGTGCCGACCCGGGGCTCCACCCGCCAGCGGGACGTGCCGGCCGGCGCCTCGGGGCGTCCACTCCGGTCGCCCCCGCCAGGCTTGCGTTCCCGGCCGAGGTACGTCGAGACACCGCGCCACACCTCCTCCCCGTCGACCGAGCCGACCAGCACCACGTCCACCTGCCGCCCCCGGTCGTGCGGGCGCAGGTTCTGCGCGTACGTGGTGAAGTCGAGGGTCTCGTCGGCGGTGATCGGGCGGTGTGTGGTGATCCGGTTGCCGACGTGCACCAGGCCGATCAGCGGGATGGGGAAGCCCGGCGCGGTCATCAGGCGCAGCGCCAACGGGAAGCCCATGACGTGCGGAAATGTGCCCGGCAGACGGTCGGTGAGCCGGAACCCGCAGACCCGGTCGTAGTCGGCCAACCGCGCCCGGTCGACGGTCACCCCGCCCACGGCCAACTCGACGCCCGGCAGGCCGGGTCCGCGTCGCCCGCCGCCCAGGCCGGGCAGCGCGCCGAGCAACGCCCGCCGGTAGAGCGCCCCGGCCGCCGGCATCCGAGGCAGTTCGACCCGGTCGCGACCGCCGGGCTCCGGCCGGAGTGCCGCGGCTCGCGTCTCCGCCGACAGTGTCTCCGTCGGGCCGTCGATCAGCTCGTGCAGGGAGAGGTCGTCGTCCGGCTGCCTCCGAGTGCCCATCACGCCCCCAGCAGGCTCTGGCCGCAGACCCGGACCACGTTTCCGCTGACCGCACCGCTGGCCGGCCAGGCCAACCAGCCGATCGTCTCGGCCACGTCCACCGGCAACCCGCCCTGGGCCAGGCTGTTCATCCGCCGGCCAGCCTCGCGGACCACCAGCGGGATGCGCGCGGTCAGCCGCGTCTCGATGAAGCCGGGGGCCACCGCGTTGACGCTGATTCCCCGCTCGCGCAGGGCCGGGGCGAGTGAGTCGACCAACCCGATCACGCCGGCCTTGCTGGTGGCGTAGTTGGTCTGCCCCCGGTTGCCGGCGATCCCGGCGATCGAGGAGACCGAGACGATCCGTCCGCCGGTCGGGATCAGCGCCCGCTCCAGCAGCACGTCGTTGATCCGCTCCTGGCTGGAGAGGTTGACGTCGATGACCTGGTCCCACCGGTCGGCGTCCATCCGGCCGAGCGTCTTGTCCCGGGTGATGCCGGCGTTGTGCACCACCACGTCGACCCGGCCGTGTCGGCTGGCCAGGTGGTCGGCGAGCCGGGTCGGTGCGTCCGGTGCGGTCAGGTCGAGCTGCACGGCCGTGCCGCCGATGTCGTTCGCCACTGCCGCGAGTGCGTCCCCGGCGGCTGGGACGTCCAGCGCTACGACCTGCGCGCCGTCGCGGGCCAGCACCTTCGCCAGCGCCGCACCGATCCCGCGCGCGGCACCGGTCACCAGCACGACCTGCCCGTCGAGTGGGCGGTTCCAGTCGGCCGGGGCACTCGCCGTGCCGGCGCCGACCCGGATGACCTGCCCCGAGACGTACGCGGAGCGCCCGGACAGGAGAAATCGGAGGGTCGACTCCAGGCTCGTGAGGATGCCACTCTCGGCGCGGGTCACGTGGACGAGTTGCGCGGTGGTGCCCCGACCGAACTCCTTGCCGATGCTGCGGACCAGGCCTTCCAGAGCACGTTGGGCGGTCGCCTCGCGGGGCGACCCGCACTCCTGCGGAGGTGTGCCCAGCACGATCACCCGACCGCTGGGCAGCAGCGCCCGGGCCTGCGGGTGAAAGAAGTCGTAGAGCTGGCGCAGGTCGGTGGAATCGGTGATCCCGGTGGCGTCGAAGAGCAGTGCGCCGTACCGCCGCGGGTTGTCGTCGGGGGCGGTGTCGGCGACCGGGTCGGCCAGCTCGACCCCGGCGCTGGTCAGGATCTTGCTGATGGGCTCGGCGAGCCGGCCGCCGGTGGCCGCACCGAGCAGGGCCGGCCCGGGCAGCAACGGATCGCCGGGATGGTGCCGGCGCAGTCGGGGCGGGTCCGGCAGCCCGAGGCGCTTGACCAGCGCGCGGCCGGCGGCCGATTGGACGAAGCTCGCGTACCTGTCGGTCATGGGCGTAGCCTACTGGCGAGTAGGGTTCGAGCAACACACGTCGAGGAGGCGGATCGTGCAGAGCATCCGGCGGGTCGGGATCATCGGGGGCAACCGCATCCCCTTCGCCCGGTCCAACTCCCGCTACGCGGACGCGTCCAACTCGGACCTGCTCGGCGCCGCACTGGACGGCCTGATCGCCAGGTACGGGCTGGCCGGGCAGCGGGTCGGCGAGGTCGTCACCGGGGCGGTGCTCAAGCACTCCCGCGACTACAACCTCACCCGCGAGGTGATCCTCGGCTCCCGGCTCGACCCGCACACCCCGGCGTACGACATCCAGCAGGCCTGCGGCACCGGCCTGGAGGCGGCGATCCTGGTCGCCAACAAGATCGCCCTCGGTCAGCTCGACGTGGGCATCGCCGGCGGTGTCGACACCACCTCCGACGCGCCGCTCGCGGTCAACGAGGAGATGCGGCGCACGCTGCTCAAGCTCAACTCGGCCCGCACGCTGGGCGAACGGCTCAAGGTCGCGGCGAAACTGCGCCCACTCCAGCCGTTCAAGCCGGAGATCCCACGCAACGCCGAACCGCGTACCGGCCTGTCCATGGGTGACCATGCCGCCCGGACCGCGCTGCACTGGCAGATCGACCGACGCTCCCAGGACGAGTTGGCGCTGCGCTCCCACCAGCGGCTGGCCGCCGCGTACGAGCGGAACTTCTTCGACGACCTGATGACGCCGTACCTGGGGCTGACCCGCGATGCGAACCTCCGCCCCGACACCAGCCTGGAAAAGCTCGGCTCGCTCAAGCCGGTCTTCGGACCCGCGGCTCGGACGCCGAGCGCGCCACGATGACCGCCGGCAACTCCTCACCGCTCACCGACGGCGCGTCCACCGTGCTGCTTGCCAGCGAGGAGTGGGCGGCGGCGCACAACCTGCCGGTGCTGGCCTGGTTCAGCTGGTCGGAGACGGCGGCGGTGGACTTCGTGCACGGCGACGAAGGGCTGTTGATGGCCCCCGCGTACGCGGTGCCACGGATGCTGGCCCGGGCCGGGCTGACGCTGCAGGATTTCGACTACTACGAGATCCACGAGGCGTTCGCGTCGCAGGTGCTGGCCACCCTCGCCGCCTGGGAGTCGCCGGAGTTCTGCAAGGACCGCCTCGGCCTGGACGCGCCGCTGGGCGCGATCGACACCGACCGGCTCAACGTGAACGGCTCCTCGCTGGCTGCCGGTCACCCGTTCGCCGCCACCGGCGGGCGGATCGTGGCGACCCTGGCCAAGCTGCTGGCCGAGCGGGGCAGCGGGCGTGGACTGATCTCGATCTGCGCGGCCGGTGGCCAGGGTGTGACAGCGATCCTGGAACGCTGACCGGCGGATCGTCCCTTATGGGGGCGCCCGCCAGTAGGCGTTAACGGCCCGTTCAGGAGTCGGCCCGCTGGTGGAGGGTTTACCACGCGATCGTGATCGGTGCCGCGCCCTGGGTGCGGAACCGATCGCTCCTGCGTGCGGAACGGGGCCGTAACACGATGGAGTCCGTCGTCCCACGGATGACCACCCTCTCGGTGGTCATCCCAATGTTCAACGAGACCGCGGTCATCCCGGCCCTGGTCGCCCGGCTGCGACCGGTGCTGGACGCACTCGCCGTCGACTACGAGGTGGTCGCCGTCGACGACGGCAGCCGGGACGACACCGTGTCGGTGCTCTTCGACCACGGTCGGGACTGGCCACAACTGCGGGTGCTCCGGCTGCGGCGCAACAGCGGCCACCAGGCGGCGCTGACCGCTGGCCTCCACCGTGCCGTCGGCCAGTGGGTGGTCAGCCTCGACGCCGACCTCCAGGATCCGCCGGAGACCATCGCCGAGATGCTCCGGGTGGCCCGCGAGGACGGTGTGGACGTCGTCTACGGCGTCCGCGCCGACCGCAGCACCGACACGATCTTCAAGCGCAACACCGCCCGGGGCTACTACTGGGTGATGCGCCGGCTCGTCGGGGCGGAGCTGCCCGCCCAGGCCGGTGACTTCCGGTTGCTCAGCCGGGACGTGATCGAGGTGCTGCGCCAGCTGCCCGAACGCGCCCCGGTCTACCGGCTGCTGGTGCCGTCGCTCGGCTTCCCCAGCGCCGAGGTGCGCTATGACCGCGCGGCACGGGCCGCCGGGGAGACGAAGTATCCGCTGCGCCGGATGGTGGCCCTGGCCTGGGAGAGCACGGCCAACTTCTCGGCCGCGCCACTGCGAATCGCCACCTGGTTGGGGATGTCGAGTTTCCTGCTCTGTCTCGCGCTGATCGTGTTCGGCATGGTCGCCCACGTCTCCGGCACCACGATCCCCGGCTGGACCTCGATGTTCGTCGCGGTGCTGCTGCTCAGTGGGGTGCAGTTGGTCTGCCTCGGCCTCCTGGGCGAATACGTCGGCCGGATCTACGCCACCGTGCAGAACCGGCCGGCCTTCCACGTCGGGTTCGACTCCCTCGACGGGACACCGGCCGCCGAGACGGTCGCGCGGGGCCGGTTCGACGACGACGCGCGTACGTCGAACTTCGGACCGGCGGTCAGCGCCCGTGGCTGACACCCTGCTGGTCGAGCGGGTCGACACCTCGGCACCGGTGACGCGTCGGAACCCCCTCCTGCCGGTACTCACCACGCTCCCGTGGGCGCTCGTCATCGCCGCCCTGCTCCTGGTCTGGTCCCGCGGCGACGTGCCAACCCCTGACCTCGCCCGGTTCTCCGCGTACTGGGTGTTCGCGCTGGTGCTCCCCGGGACCCTGGTGCACCGCGCACTGCGCGGCAGCCGGGGCAACCTGCCGGAGGACCTCGCCTACGGCGCGGCCACCGGCCTGCTGCTCGAGATCGTCGCCTGGGCGCTGGCCGCGGCGGCCGGCCAGCAGTCCCTGCTGCGCTGGTGGCCGCTGCCCGTGATCCTCGCGTTCGCCGCCGTCCCCGGGCTACGCCGGCACTGGCGGGTCCGCGAGCGCCGACCGCTGCCGGTCCTGTGGCACTGGGCGATGGGTGCGGCGCTGCTGGTGGTGGTGGCCTGGGGGTACGTCCAGTGGCGGATGGTGCCGCTGCCCCCGGTGTACGGCGGCTACTACCAGGACCTGCTCTACCACCTGGGGCTGGTGCAGGAGCTGACCCGGGCGATGCCGTTCGAGTTGCCGCACGTCGCGGGGGAGGGGCTGCGTTACCACTACCTCTCCGACGCGCACATCGCCAGCGCCAGCATGATCACCGACATCGCGCCCACAACGGTGCTGCTGCGACTCTGGCTGGTGCCGGTGATCGGTACGGCGGCGGTGCTCGCGGGCGGGCTCGCCCGCGACCTGAGTGGTGCCGTCTGGGCCGGCCCGGTGGTCGCCGTCGCCGGCTTCGTCGGGACGACGGTCACGCTCGGCTCGGCGGTGGGCGCGTCCGGTGAGATGCCGCTGTCGTACGCCAGCCCGTCCCAGACGTACGTGCTGGTGCCGTTGCTGCTGCTCGTCGGGCTCTGTGTCGACGTGGCGCGAGGGCGGTCCCTCGGCCCGGCCTGGGCGCTGGTGCCGGTCCTCGGCCTGGTCTGTGCGGGTGCGAAGTCCAGTGCGTTGCCACCGCTGATCGCCGGCCTGGGTCTCACCGCGGTCGTGTTCTGGTGGCGGGAGCGGCGGGTGCCGCGGCCCGCCCTGGTGGCGTTGGCCTGTCTGGTGGCGGCGATGGCGCTCGGTTTCCGGCTGTTCGCCGGTGGTGGGGCCTCGACGCTGCGCGTGCAGGCGTTGGCGTTGCTGCACTTCATCGGCCCGTACTCCGAAACGCTCGGTGGGGGCGACGGAATCTGGCCGGATGCGCCGCTGCCGCCGGGCATCAACGACGGCGGTGCCATCGGCTGGCTGCTGGCGTTCTCCGTGGTCGCCTGGTGGGTGCTGGGTCAGGCGCCACGGTGGGTGGGCATGAGCCTGCTCGTCGAGCGGGAGCACCGGGCCGACGCGGCCGTCTGGCTGCTCGCCGGCACGGTGCTCGCCGGAGCTGCCACCACCTGGGTTTTCCAGCACCCGTCGATCAGCCAGATCTACTTCTGGATGGGTGTCATCCCGGTCGGCGCGGTGTTGACCGCCTGGTCGCTCGCCGTGGCCCGGGCACCCTGGCCGGTGCTGGTGGTGCCCGCCGTGGCCGGCGCGGTGGCGGCGCTGGCCACCGCCGGCACGGTGGTGGGTTTCGCGTGGCCGAAGATCGCCCGACCCGGCACCCCCTACACCTCGACCATCGAGGGATGGCTCCGGGTGCTCGGTGCGTCGGCGGTCCGGTACGCGCTGTTCGTGGCGGTGGCCGCCGCGCTCGCCGTCGGGGTGGCCGCCCTGTGGCGGCGGCGCGTCCCGGCACCGGGCGGCCGTCGGCGGGCGGTGACGATCGCGGTGGCGGGGGTCACCGCCGCGATGCTCGGTGCCAGCGGCGCCGTCGCCGTGGGCGGGGTCGTCCGCTCGGTGTTGACCGAGCCGGTGCCGGCGACCGGGCCGCAGCCGTACGCGCTGACCGTCGACGAGCTGCGCGCGGCGTTGTGGCTGGACGAGCACGCCGCCGACGACGACGTGGTCGCCACCAACGTGCACTGCCGGCCGGTGCGAACCACCCCGCACTGCGATGCCCGGGCGTTCTGGGTGACCGGTCTGGGCGGCCACCGCACGGTGGTGGAGAGCTGGGGCTACACCGACGCGGTCGTGGCCGCGCACGGCGTCGACAACCTGGGGTACGCCCGGCAGAACTTCCCCGATCAGGAACTGCTCGCGTTCAACGACCGGGTGTTCACCACGCCGACCACCGCCGACCTGGAGCGGCTCCGGACGCAGCACGGGGTCCGGTGGCTGTTCGCCGACGCCAGGGCGGGCGTGGTGTCGCCGGACCTGGCCCGGCTGGTCGAGGTTCGGCTGGTCGCCGGCTCGGTCACGGTCTACGAGGTCAGTCGCCCCTGACGGCCCCGGCAACCCGGCCCGGTTCGGCTGGAGGCCTGCGGGTGCGGGACAATGAGGTACGTGACGACGATCCCCAACGTGCTGGCCAACCGGTACGCCTCGCCCGAATTGGTCGCCCTCTGGTCTCCGGAGGAGAAGGTCCGGATGGAGCGGCGGCTCTGGCTCGCCGTGCTACGCGCTCAGCGCGACCTGGGCGTGCCGGTGCCGGACGGTGTGGTCGAGGCGTACGAGCGGGTGCTCGACCAGGTCGACCTTGCCTCGATCGCGGAGCGGGAACGGGTCACCCGGCATGACGTGAAGGCCCGGATCGAGGAGTTCAGCGCGCTCGCCGGGCACGAGCACGTGCACAAGGGGATGACCTCGCGGGACCTCACCGAGAACGTCGAGCAGCTCCAGGTGCGCGCCTCGCTGGAGCTGATCCGGGACCGGGTGGTGGCCACCCTCGCCCGCTTGGCCTGGCTGGCCCACGAGCACTCCGAGCTGGTCATGACCGGCCGTTCGCACAACGTGGCGGCGCAGGCCACCACGCTCGGCAAGCGCTTCGCGTCGGCGGCGGAGGAGCTGCTGATCGCGTACGAGCGGCTGGAAGAGTTGATCGCCCGCTACCCGCTGCGTGGGATCAAGGGGCCGGTCGGCACGGCCGCCGACCAGTTGGACCTCTTCGACGGCGACGCCGACAAGGTGGCCGAGTTGGAGCGGCGGGTCGCCGAGCACCTGGGCTTCTCCCGAGTGCTGGACAGCGTCGGGCAGGTCTACCCGCGCTCGCTGGACTTCGACGTGCTGGCCGCCCTGGCCCAGACCGCCGCCGCGCCGTCGTCGCTGGCCACCACGATCCGGCTGATGGTCGGCCAGGAGTTGGCGACCGAGGGCTTCAAGCCGGGTCAGGTCGGCTCCAGCGCGATGCCGCACAAGATGAACACCCGCTCGTCGGAGCGGGTGAACGGTTTCGCGGTGATCATCCGGGGTTACCTGTCGATGGTCGGCGAGCTGGCCGGTGACCAGTGGAACGAGGGGGACGTGTCCTGCTCGGTGGTCCGCCGGGTGGCCCTGCCGGACGCGTTCTTCGCTGCGGACGGGCTTTTCCAGACGTTCCTCACCGTGCTCGACGAGTTCGGCGCGTACCCGGCAGTGATCAACCGGGAGCTGGAGCGGTTCCTGCCGTTCCTGGCCACCACGAAGATCCTGGTGGCGGCGGTCCGGCGTGGCGTCGGCCGCGAGGTCGCCCACGAGGTGATCAAGGAGCACGCGGTCGCGGTGGCCCTGGCGATGCGCGAGAAGGGCTCGCCGGAGAACGACCTGTTCGACCGGTTGGCGGCGGACGGCCGACTCGGCCTCTCCCGCGCCGACATCGACACCCTGGTCGCCGACCGCAGCGCATTCGTCGGCGCCGCTCCCGCCCAGGTGGCCGCGATAACCCGCCGCATCACCAAGGTGGTCCAAACCCACCCCAACGCCGCCACCTACTCCCCACCCCCCATCCTCTAACCCGCCCCCCTCCCCCCGGCCCCCACCCCCCTATCCCCTGTTGATCATGAGGTTATTGCCACGACACGCCGAGACGTCGGGCAATAACCTCATGATCAACCAGGTCGGGGTGGGGCTGGGATGGGGTGGGTGGTGGGTGGGGTGGTGGGTGGTTAGTCGCCGGTTGGGGTTTCTGCGGCGGTTCTGAGGTTGGGGGCGCTGGCTGGTTCGGCGATGCCGCCGGGAGACCCGGTGAAGCCCGCGACCTCCGCGGTCCCCGCAGCGACCGCCGGCTGGTCGGCCGGCATGACTTCGGGCATCTTGGGTACGGCGACCACTGCCGTTCCGTACGCGCAGATCTCCATCCACATCTCGCCGCAGTCCCGGCTGTCGAACCGCATGCCGATCACCGCGTTCGCGCCGAGCCGCAGGGCCTCCTCGCCGAGCCGGGACACCGAGTCGGTGCGCCAGCGGGTCAGGTTGTCCGGGGCCAGCGGGTCGTACGCGCCACCGCGCAGGTTCTTGACTCCCTCGCGGTACGGGTTGCGCGTCCTGGCCATCGATGACACCACCTCACCGAGAATCTGGCGGATCTCATAGCCGGGCAGTTGCTCTGTCGTCACGACCAGCACGGTTCCGATGCTGTCAGGAGTGGCGCGACCCGATCGGGTGCATTGTTCACCTGATCGGATGCTGCAAAACGACGCGGCGCGGACGGCCGGCACTCAGCCGGCCATCCGCACCGCGTGAGGCGCTAACCGTCAGACACCGGCCACCGAGGTGATCCAGGCCCGGTTGTACGCAACGCTGCCGTAGTTCTGGATGCTGTAGCCGTCGGCGGTGGAGGCGACACCGACCTGCTGCCCGTTGTAGAACTGCGGGCCACCCGAGTCGCCCCGCCAGGCGTTACCGCTGATCTCGGTGCTGCGGATCGCCTGCCCCCCGTACGCGTCGGTGACGCTGTTGCTGGTCACCCGCACCGTGGCGGTCTTCAGTTGGCTGGACGCGGAGCAGCCGCTGTAGCAGGTCATGCCCCACCCGTAGATCGAGTTCGTCGAGTTGATGGGCGGGTTGCTGCTGGCCAGGGTCACCGTCGAGGTGCTGACGGTGCTGGAGAGCCGCATGAGGGCGAGGTCGTTGCGGGTGTAGGTGGCGCTGACCGTGCGGGTGACCCCGCCCGAGGCGCGGTAGACGCTGCCGACCCGGACCGACATGGTGCCGCTGATGCAGTGCCGGGCGGTGAGCACCCACTGCGAGGCGATGACGCTGCCGGAGCAGGTGAACGAGCCGTTGCTCAGCACCGCGGCGGCCCAGGGCGCGGACGAGACGGTGCTGCCGCCGATGATGGGTTGCGGGCCGGGTGGGGCGGCGGACGCGCTGGACGCGGCGCCGAGGGCGCCGACCAACGCGGTGCTGAGTACGACGAGCAGGGGGCGGATGCGCATCGGGTGGACTCCTTGGACGGGGCGGACCCGGGGTCGCCGGGTGCGGAAGGGCGGCAGCGGGGGTTCCCGCCGGCGCTCAAATCGACTTACGTCGATGTACGATAGGGCCCGAGGCCATCGTTATCAAGATACGGATCGACATCGCCCAATGTAACGATTCGGCCACCCGTTGCGCCGTGTATGTCCTGCTGAGGCCACCTGTCGCGCCTG
This sequence comes from Micromonospora luteifusca, assembly GCF_016907275.1. Lineage (NCBI taxonomy): Bacteria > Bacillati > Actinomycetota > Actinomycetes > Micromonosporales > Micromonosporaceae > Micromonospora > Micromonospora luteifusca. The sequence continues at coordinate 3,355,803 of NZ_JAFBBP010000001.1, read as the reverse complement.
TTGGGTCACCCTGGGCGTCGGTAGTGTCGATCACTGCCTGGACTGCACCCGGCCGGTGCGCCCGCGGCGATATCTGCCAGGTACGCTGGCTGCGCTCGCCCGTTGTGGGTCGGCACCCAACTGCGTACACAGTCAGGAGTGCCCAGTGCCTCGCGTCGTCGTCGACGTCATGCTCAAGCCCGAGATCCTCGATCCGCAGGGCCAGGCCGTCGCAAACGCGCTGCCCCGGCTCGGCGTCGGTGATGTCGCCTCGGTTCGGATCGGCAGGCGGATCGAGATCGAGTTCACCGGTGAACCGGACCTGGACCGTGCTCGGGAGATTGCCGACAAACTGCTCGCCAACCCGGTCATCGAGGACTTCACCATCCGCGTGGTCGAGGCCGACGAGACCGCGGACGCCCGCTCGTGACCGCCCGGGTCGGTGTGGTCACCTTCCCTGGCTCGCTCGACGACGGGGACGCGGCCCGGGCCGTCCGGATCGCCGGCGCTGAGCCGGTCCGGCTCTGGCACGGTGACCCGGATCTGCACGGGGTTGACGCGGTCGTCCTGCCCGGCGGCTTCTCCTACGGTGACTACCTGCGTTGCGGCGCCATCGCCCGGTTTGCCCCGGTGATGGAGACGATCGTGGACGCCGCCCAGGGTGGCCTGCCGGTGCTCGGCATCTGCAACGGCTTCCAGATCCTGTGCGAGGCGCACCTGCTGCCCGGGGCGCTCACCCGCAACCAGCACCTGCACTTCCGCAACCGGGACCAGGTCCTGCGCATCGAGTCGGCCGGCACCGCGTGGACCAACGCGTTCCAGCCCGGCCAAGAGGTGCTCATCCCGGTCAAGAACGGCGAGGGCTGCTACGTCGCGGACACCGCGACGCTGGATCAGCTCGAAGCCGAAGGACGAGTGGTTGCCCGCTATGTCGGCGGCAACCCCAACGGGTCGCAGCGCGACATCGCCGCGATCACCAACGCCGCGGGCAACGTGGTCGGCATCATGCCGCACCCCGAGCACGCGGTGGAGGAGCTCACCGGCCCGTCGTTGGACGGCCTGGGGTTCTTCACGTCGGTCCTCAAGCACCTGGTGGGGGCGCCAGCGTGAGCGCCAGCAGCGAGGAGAGGTCATGACCACCCATCCGGACCCGGTACGCGACACGCCGGAGGCGTACTCCGCCCCGGCGCAGCCGGCCGAGTCGAGCCTGGCGCAGTCCGTCGCGCCGGCGACCGCTCCCGTCGAGCCGGCCGCCGCCGTCTGGACCGAGGGCGTGGACACCGTGCCGCGCGCCGGCGGGACCCCGGGCGAGCTCCAGCCGTACACCGAGCTGGGTTTGCGCGACGACGAGTACGACCGGATCCGGCAGATCCTCGGCCGCCGGCCCACGCAGTCCGAGCTCGCGATGTACTCGATCATGTGGAGCGAGCACTGCTCCTACAAGTCGAGCAAGGTGCACCTGCGCCAGTTCGGTGAGAAGGCCCCGCACAGCGACCGGCTGCTCGCCGGTATCGGCGAGAACGCCGGTGTCGTGCAGGTCTCCGACGAGCTGGCGGTCACCTTCAAGGTCGAGTCGCACAACCACCCGAGCTTCGTCGAGCCGTACCAGGGTGCGGCGACCGGCGTTGGTGGCATCGTCCGGGACATTCTCGCCATGGGCGCCCGCCCGGTCGCGGTGATGGACCCGCTGCGCTTCGGTGCCGCGGACCACCCGGACACCGCCCGGGTGCTCACCGGTGTGGTCGCCGGCGTCGGTGGCTACGGCAACTGCCTGGGCCTGCCCAACATCGGTGGTGAGTTGGTCTTCGACCCCTCTTACCAGGGCAACCCGCTGCTCAACGCGCTCTGCCTGGGCGTGCTGCCGGTCAGCCGGCTGCAGAACAAGGCCGCCGCCGGCCCGGGCAACGTTGTCGTGCTGATGGGCGCCAAGACCGGCCGGGATGGCATCGGCGGCGTCTCGGTGCTGGCCAGCGCCACCTTCGACGAGGGCAGCGAGGCGCGCCGCCCCGCCGTGCAGGTCGGTGACCCGTTCACCGAGAAGCTGCTGATCGAGGCGTGCCTCGAGCTGTACGACGGTCAACTGGTGGTCGGCATCCAGGACCTTGGTGGCGCCGGTCTGACCTGCGCGCTCACCGAGACCGCCGCCGCTGCCGGCACCGGCATGCGGGTCTGGCTGGAGCGGGTGCCGCTGCGCGAGCCCTCGATGGACCCGCACGAGATCCTGGCCAGCGAGTCCCAGGAGCGGATGCTGCTGGTCGTCGAGCCGGACAAGCTCGACGCGGTGCTCAAGACCTGCGAGAAGTGGGGCGTGCTGGCCACCGCGATCGGTGAGGTCACCGCACCGGAGCCGGACGGCCGCCCCGGTCGACTGGCGATCACCTGGCAGGACCACCTGGTCGTCGACGTGCCGCCGGGTTCGCTCGTGGACGACGGCCCGGTCTACGCCCGGCCGATGCGCGAGCCGGCTGACCTGATCCTGCTCCAGGCCGACCGGGCCGAGACGCTGCCCCGCCCGGCCGACCCGGAGGCGCTGCGGGAGACCGTGCTGCGCATGATCGCGTCGCCCAACCTGGCAGACAAGACCTGGGTCACCGAGCAGTACGACCGCTACGTGCTGGGCAACACCGTGCTCGCCCAGCCGGAGGACGGCGGCGTGATCCGGATCGACGAGCGGACCGGTCTCGGCGTGGCACTGTCGTTGGACGGTAACGGTCGGTACGCCCGACTCGACCCGTACAACGGCACCAAGCTGGCCCTGGCCGAGGCGTACCGGAACGTGGCGGTGACCGGCGCGAAGCCGATCGCCGTGACCAACTGCCTCAACTTCGGTTCGCCGGAGGACCCGGGCGTGATGTGGCAGTTCGCCGAGGCCGTGCGCGGCCTGGCGGACGGCTGCCTGGAGCTGGGCATCCCGGTGACCGGCGGCAACGTCAGCTTCTACAACCAGACCGGCGCGGCGGCCATCCACCCGACCCCGGTGGTCGGTGTGCTGGGCGTGCTGGACAACGTCGCCGACCGGGTGCCGATGGGCTTCGTCCCGCGCGCCGGTGGCGACCACGACCAGCTCTACCTGCTCGGCGAGACGAACGTGGAGCTGTCCGGCTCGGAGTGGGCCTGGGTGACGCACGAGCACCTCGGCGGTATCCCGCCGCAGGTCGATCTCGCGCGGGAGAAGACGCTCGCCGACCTGCTGTCCGAGGCGGCCCGCGTCGGTCACCTCAGCTCGGCACACGACCTCTCCGACGGCGGCCTCGCACAGAGCCTCGTCGAGTCCTGCCTGCGTCGCGGCGTCGGTGCCCGGGTCGCGGTGCCGGAGCAGTTCGCCGAGGGCTCGATGCCGTTCGTCTACCTGTTCAGCGAGTCCGCCACGCGGGCGCTGGTGTCGGTGCCCCGGGGCCACGACAAGGCGTTCGCGGCGCTCTGCGCCGAGCGGGGGGTGCCGTTCGAGCTGATCGGCATCACCGACCCGTCCGGCGGCGCACTCGAGGTGCACGGTCAGTTCCGGATCGGTCTGGACGAGCTGCGCGCCGCGCACACCGAGACGCTTCCTCGCCTCTTCGGGGGTTCGGCGGCCGTCGAGGTGCCGGCGCCGGCCGCTGGCGTGGCGGGTGCGGTCGAGGCCGTCCCGCTGCCGGTCGCACAGGACGAGCCCGTTGACGTGGCGGCAGTGGTCTCCGAGCCGATCGCCTCGGCCGGTCCGGTCCCGCAGACCGGTGCGGTCGAGCCGGTCGAGTCGGAGCAGCCGACCACCGCCGACCAGGGCGGGTCTGATTCCGGTGGCACCGAGCCGTCGCCTGACGAGCGCTGAGGCGTTGGCGGCTGCCGTCTACGGCCAACCCGGTTCCGGTGCCCGGTTCGACTGGGGGCTGACCGGGGCGGCCGAGCTCGGTCGGGTCTGCGCGGCGCTGGTGGTGGTGGACGTGTTGTCGTTCACCACCGCCGTGGAGGTCGCGGTCGCCCGTGGCATGCGGGTGCACCCGTTCCCGTGGGGTGAGCAGGCCGCCGACTACGCGCTGCGGGTCGGCGCGGTCGCCGCGGTCGGTCGTCGGCGGACGACCGCGGAACATCCGTGGTCACTCTCACCTGCGGCGTTGAGCAGCGCACCGGTGGTGGCGGACCTGGTGCTGCCCTCGCCGAACGGCTCCGCCATCAGCGCCGCCGCCAGCGCCACCGGCCTGCCGGTGTTCGCGGCGTGCCTGCGCAACGCCCGCGCCGTCGGGCGTTGGCTGCGCCGCCAGGGGTACGGCACGGTGGATGCTCCGATCGGCGTGATCGCCTCGGGCGAACGGTGGCCGGACGGATCGTTGCGCCCATCGGTGGAGGACCAGCTCGGTGCCGCCTCGGTGCTGGACGCTCTCTCCGGCGTGCCGGGCGGGCTGTCCGTGGAGGCGGCCATGGCACTTGCCGCGTTGGCGAGCACTCCGGATGTGCCCGCTGCGGTGCGCGGCAGTGTTTCCGGGCGGGAGTTGACCGAGAGCGGCTTCGCCGAGGACGTGGACGTCGCCGTCCGGATCGCCGTGTCGGACGTCGTACCTGTGCTCCACCAGGGTGTCTTCTCCGCTGCTTGAGCAACGCGGGCAGCAGCGCCGGCACCGGTCGGCCCTGTGGCGCCAGCCCGCCCCAACTCCAACGACCGCGAGCACATCTCGTGACAGCGAAACGGTCACCCGGATCTCCGGGTGACCGTTTCCGTGCGCTGTGGTCGGTCAGTCGTCCAGCCAGTCGAGGCGTCGGCCGCCCCGCTCGGTCGGCGGCGGCGGCGTGTCCGGTCGGGTCCGGCCGCCGGCTGGTTGGCCGTAGCCGCCCTGGTCGTAGCCTCGCTCGTCGTAGCCGCCGCGTTGCTGCGGAGGTTCCTGGCCGTAGCCACCGGCCGGTTGCGGGGGCTCCTGGCCGTAGCCGCCGCCCTGCTCGTACCCGGCTGGTTGGCCGTAGCCGCCCTGGTCGTAGCCCCGCTCGTCGTAGCCGCCGCGTTGCTGCGGGGGCTCCTGGCCGTAGCCACCGGCCGGTTGCGGGGGTTCCTGGCCGTAGCCGCCACCCTGCTCGTACCCACCGGCTGGTTGGCCGTAGCCGCCCTGGTCGTACCCGCCGGCCTGCTGGCCGCCATATCCCGCGGTCGGCTCGGCAGCCCGGCCGCCATACGGGGCCGGGTCGGGCTGGCCGTACCCCTGCCCCTGCTCCGGCTGGTAGACGCCGGTGGCGTACGGGTCGGCCGGAGCCGGGTACTGGGTGCTGTCGCCGGTGTACCGGCCGGTCGGCTCGTCGTACCGCTCGCCGTAGGCCGCGCCGCCAGCGGGAGCCGGCGGGTAGGCCGCCGTGCCGGCCGGGGCGGAGTAGTCACGACTCCCGTAGCCGCCACCGGAGGCGGGCGCGTTGCCATAGCCACCGGAGGCCGGTGCGCCGCCGTAGCCAGCGCCGGAACCAGGGGCGGCACCGTAGCCGTCACCGTAGCCGCCCTCGGCGCCTGCCGGAGCGCCGTAGCCGCCGCCAGAGGCGGGCGCGTTGCCGTAGCCGCCACCCGACGCGGGGGCGTTGCCGTAGCCGCCGGCGCCGTACCCGCCGGGTGCGGGCTCCTCGCCGTAGCCGGCACCGCCCCAACCCTGCTGGCCCGCACCGCCGTACGCCTGCGCCGGAGCACCGTACGGGTCCGGCGGAACGTCGTCGACCACCGGGCGGTGCATCATCGTCGGCGCCTCGCTCAGCGCCGCACCGCCGACCATCGTCGGGTCCGCCCCGCCGCCGGGCCGTCCGCCCACCATCCGGGTCTGGTCGTCCGCGCCGCGGAATCCGCCGCGCGCCGGCGGCACCACACCGCCGCCACCACCCGTCGCCGGAGCGTCGTCGTCGCCGCCGCTCTCCTTGCGCTTGATCCAGAGCAGCACGATCGTGCCCACACCGGCGGCGACCAGGAGGCCACCGAGCAGAATGATCAGGTACGCGGCCACGCCGCCACCGCTGTCCTCGCTGGTCGCGGCGTTCGCCGGAGCACCTGGGCTTTCCTCGTCGGTGGCCTGGTCCTCCGCGCCTTCCTCGGTCGTCTCCTCGGTGGGAGTGGCCTCGGGGGTGGTGGACGGGGTGGCGCTGGGCGTCACCTCGACCTTGATCGCGAGGCTGATCCGTTGCCCGGTGATGGACTGCCCGGCGGCGGCGTTGATGGTCTTCCTGGCCACGACGGTGTCAAAGGTGGCACCGAGGTCGATCCGACCCGGTGCGATCGGGTTGGCCGTGGTGCCGGTGAAGCGGAAGTTGCCGCTGCCGTCGCTGGTGGTGTCGAAGGTCTTGCCGGTGCTGTCCAGCAGCATCACAACCGCGTTCGGCACTGCCTTGCTGTCGGCCTGTGCGACCACCTTGCCGGAGATCGACTTCACGGTCTGCTTTGGCGGCGGCTCGGCGGCCTTGCCCACCAACGTGACGCTGGTCGACCCCTCCTGACTCTGCTTGATCGCGCCGTTGGAGTCCGTGGCCTTCACGGTGATGTTGGCGTTGCCGTTGCCCGCATCATCCGCGAGTTTGAAGGTGGCGTCGTAGGTGCCACTCGACGTCACCCGGCCGCGGGAGCACCCGTCAACGCAGGTCAGCTTCGGGTTGCTCGAGCTGAAACTGATGTCAGCCGGCTCGGCACCGTCTTCGAAGGCGAGTTTGTAGCTGATCTTCGTGGTCTTGCCGGCCTCGACGCTGCTCGGCGATGCCGAAACGTCCGTGACGTCGGGAGCGGCTAAAGCTGGTGTGGCGGGGACGGCGAGCAGAGCGCCGGCAACCAGCGCTACGACCACACCGGCCCGCTGCTTCCAGGCACGTCGGTGTGTTGACACGTCCACCGCCTTCCGGGCTGACTTCCCTCTGACCGGCGGGGCGCCGGGCCGGGGACATCACGGTTCGAATACGCCGTCGGCAACTATGCCTTGTCCGACTGGATCGGCGCGACCCAGGGCCAGCGTCAGGTGTCCGGCCTGCGGGTCGTATCGTCCCGTCGTGTCCTCTCCGCACAGTAAGTCCGCTGCCGTTACGGCGGTGTTGTTGGCGCTCGATGAGGGGCGTACGCCCGAACGGCCGGTGTTTCGAGAGGCGGTCCGGTCGTTGTTGGCCGTCCTCGCGGAGCGCGCCCCCGGCCGATCGGTGGAGGTGCGTGTCCCACCATACGGTGCGATCCAGTGCGTACCCGGACCTCGACACACCAGGGGAAACCCGCCAAACGTGGTCGAGATGGCTGCCGACACCTGGTTGGAGTTGGCAACCGGGAGGATCGGCTGGGCGGAGGCGGTCACCGAGGGTCGCGTCCAGGTGAGTGGTGTCCGTGCGGACCTCTCGGCCTATCTGCCCCTCTAATCGCCCCGACGTCCCACGCAGAGTGACGCTCAGCAGGGATATCGTGACTATCTGTATTGACGGCGTTTCGCGTACACTGTCAGGCGATGACAGTGGTCCCGGCAGGGGAGTGTGGATCCGCCCGTGATCCCGCCCGGCCGGTCCAGACCAGCATGAGGGAGCGGTAGGTGCCCCGAGGCGACGGCCGGCTGAGCCACGACCTTGACCCCCAACGACCTGGCCCGCAAGACGCCTGTGGTGTCTTCGGCGTCTGGGCCCCCGGCGAAGAGGTTGCCAATCTGACCTACTTCGGCCTCTACGCCCTGCAGCACCGGGGCCAGGAGGCAGCGGGCATCGCGGTGAGCGATGGCTCCGGTGTGGTGGTCTACAAGGACCTGGGCCTGGTGGCTCAGGTCTTCGACGAGCCCACCCTGGCGAGCCTTCGCGGCCACCTGGCGATCGGGCACGCCCGTTACTCCACCACCGGCGCATCGAACTGGGAGAACGCCCAGCCGACGATCCGGTCGACCACCTCCGGCACGACCATCGCGCTGGCCCACAACGGCAACCTTGTGAACACGGCCGAGCTGGAGAAGGAGGTCGCCGAGCGTGGCCTGATCGCCGACGGTTCGACCAACGACACCTCCCTGGTGACGATGTTGCTCGCCGGTCGACCGGATCTGTCGGTCGAAGCGGCCGCGCTGGAGGTGCTGCCGCAGCTGCGTGGCGCGTTCAGCTTCGTCTTCATGGACGAGTCGACCCTCTACGCGGCCCGTGATCCGCACGGCGTCCGCCCGCTGGTGCTCGGCCGCCTGGAGCGCGGCTGGGTGGTGGCCAGTGAGACCGCCGCGCTGGACATCGTCGGTGCCAGCGTGGTGCGCGAGGTCGAGCCGGGCGAGCTGATCGCGATCGACGAGAACGGGCTGCGTTCCACCCGGTTCGCGGCACCGGAGCCGAAGGGCTGCCTCTTCGAGTACGTCTACATCGCCCGCCCGGATGCCACGATCGCCGGGCGCAACGTCCACGCGGCGCGGGTGCAGATCGGTCGGCAGTTGGCCAAGGAGCACCCGGTCGAGGCCGACCTGGTGATCCCGGTGCCCGAGTCAGGCACCCCGGCCGCGATCGGCTACGCGGAGGCGTCCGGCATCACCTACGGTGCCGGCCTGATGAAGAACCCGTACGTGGGGCGCACCTTCATCCAGCCGTCGCAGACCCTGCGTCAGCTCGGCATCCGACTCAAGCTCAACCCGCTGCGGGAGAACGTCCGGGGCAAGCGGTTGGTGGTCGTGGACGACTCGATCGTGCGTGGCAACACCCAGCGCGCCATCGTCCGGATGCTGCGTGAGGCGGGGGCGCTGGAGGTGCACGTCCGGATCTCCTCCCCGCCGGTCAGCTGGCCGTGCTTCTACGGCATCGACTTCGCCACCCGGGCGGAACTGCTGGCCAACGGGTTGGACAACGACGGCATCCGGCGTTCCATCGGCGCCGACACGCTGGGTTACGTTTCGCTTACTGGCCTGATCGCCGCGACCGAGCAGCCGAAGACCCGGCTGTGTCGCGCGTGTTTCGATGGGGAGTACCCGATCGAGCTGCCGGCCGGCAACCTGATCGGCAAGCACGTGCTCGAAGGGGTGGGCCGACGGGTCGCCAACTCGGCGCCGGAAGCTCCGCACATCAACGGCTCGTCCGTCGCCACTCCGGGTGGCGTGACCGCAAACCGCCCGTAGCACCAACCGGCGCGGCCCGGCCACCGCCGGCGCGGCACCGAGAACCAAAGGGGAGAACCGTGACGCACGTGTCCGAGCGCAGCGGCGCAGGAAGCAGCCCGACCGGCGCTGGCGGCGACCGCCAGCCCTGGACGGCCGGCGCTGGCCGTCAGGCGCGCAAACGCTCGGTCTCGTACGCCGACGCCGGGGTCTCCATCGACGCGGGCGACCGCGCGGTGGAGCTGCTCAAGTCGAAGGTGCGTCAGACCCGCCGCCCGGAGGTTCTCGGTGACCTCGGTGGCTTCGCGGGCCTGTTCCGACTGGACACGAAGAAGTACAAGAGCCCGATCCTGGCGTCGTCCACCGACGGGGTGGGTACCAAGCTGGTGATCGCTCAGCAGATGGACATTCACGACACGGTGGGCATCGACCTGGTCGCGATGGTCGTGGACGACCTGGTGGCCTGTGGTGCCGAGCCGCTGTTCCTGCTCGACTACATCGCCACCGGCGAGGTCGTGCCGGACAAGGTCGCCGAGATCGGCGCGGGCATCGCCGACGGCTGCCGCTACGCCGGCTGCGCGCTGCTGGGCGGGGAGACCGCCGAGCACCCCGGCGTGCTCCGCCCGGACGAGTACGACATCTCCGCGACCGGTGTCGGCGTGGTCGAGGAAGCCGACATCCTCAGCCCGGAGCGGGTCGAGGTGGGCGACGTGGTGATCGCCATGCGCTCGTCCGGCCTGCACTCCAACGGATACTCGTTGGTCCGGCACGTGCTGCTCGGTGCTGCCCGGATGCGACTGGACATCGTGATCGACGACTTCGGTCGGCAGCGGACCCTGGGTGAGGAGCTGCTCACCCCGACCAAGATCTACGCCAAGGACTGCCTCAAGCTGATCGCCGAAGCCGAGGTGCGGGCGTTGTCGCACATCACCGGCGGCGGTATCCCCGGCAACCTGGTCCGGGTGCTGCCGGAGCACGTCGACGCGGTGGTCAACCGGTCCACCTGGAAGCCGCAGCCGATCTTCGACCTGATTCAGTCGAAGGGTCGCATCGACGACCAGGACATGGAGTCGACCTTCAACATGGGCGTCGGCATGTTCGCGATCGTGTCGGCCGAGGACGCTGACCGGGCGCTGGCCACGCTGACCGGCCGTGGGGTCGAGGCGTGGCAGGCCGGCGAGATCATCGAGGGCACGGGCAACGTGCAGATGGTCGGTCAGCACACCCGGGGCTGATCACGCTCTGGTGATCGTACGGGCACCTGATCAGGGCTTCACCCGAGTGGCCAGTGCCGCCTAGCCTGAAGGGCTCAAGCTAGGCGGAGGAGGGCGATGGCTGCTCGGGGACAGTCGTTCAGCGGGATGCGCGGTCTGGCCGCCGTCCCGTCGTACGTCGTCATGCAGCCAACCACCCTCTGCAATCTCGACTGCACGTACTGCTACCTGCCGTTTCGTGCCGCGGATCGTCGGATGCCGGTGTCGGTGGCCGAGGCGGTCGCGGCGTCGGTCAACCCCTGGGCGGCGGCCGGCCGATTCTCGGTGGTGTGGCACGGCGGCGAGCCACTGGCGGCCGGCCGGGAGCATCTGGCCGACCTGATCGCGCCGTTCGGGCCCGAGGTCGAGCACCACGTGCAGACCAACGCCACCCTGATCGACGACGACTGGTGTGACTTCTTCACCCGACACGAGATGCGGGTGAGCGTGAGCGTCGACGGGCCCCGGGCGCGCAACGGCGACCGGGTCAACCGGGGCGGCCAGCCGGCGTACGACCGGATTTTGCGTGGTGTCGCCGCGCTGCGCCAGCATGGCCTGCCCTTCTCCGCGCTGGCCGTGGTGTCCCGGCCGGAGCCGGGGCTCGCCACCGAGCTGTACGACTACTTCCTCGAGTTGGGCTGCGACGTGTTGGGCATCAACATCGAGGAGACCGAAGGGGTCAACACCCGCGACAACAGCCACGACCCGGCGGCGGTGACCGGCTTCTGGGCCGAGTTGGTCGCGGCCTGGCGTCGGGAGCCCCGGATCCACCTGCGCGAGATCGAGTGGTCGCTGCGTTACGCCGCGGCGGTGCTCGACAACTCGGCGGACGGGGTGCTGCCGCGCCAACTGGACCCGATCCCGACAATCGGGCACGACGGCTCGGTGACCGTTCTCTCCCCGGAGTTGGCCGGCTTCACCGACCCCCACTACGGCGACTTCAGCAGCGGCAACGTGCTGACGACCCCACTGGCGGAGATCCTCGACGGTGCGGCGGCGGCGACGCCGTGGGTGGGAGAGTTTCTGACTGGGGTGGAGGCGTGCCGGGCGTCCTGCCCGTACTTCGGCTTCTGTGGCGGGGGTCATGCCGCCAACCGTTACTTCGAGCTGGGGCGTTTTGACGGCACGGAGACCGAGCACTGCCGCAACAGCAAGATCCGCCTATTGGAGGGAGTGTTGGAGCATGCCCGAGATCACCAGTCACCGGCGGCCTGAGCGCGAAGCGGACGACGGCGTCATCGAACGGGTGCGAGAGGCGGGTCCTGCGCTCGTCGAGCTGCTGCAGGAGGCCGAGGACGCACGGCGGCTGCGTTCCGAGGTGTCGGGAAGCGACGGCGCCAGCGCGGTCTGCGCCTGGAACCACTTCGAGAACATTCCGACGTTCTACAACTGGAACAACCGCCCGCGCTGACGGAAGCCACGATCGGGGGCCTGTCGAGCGACCGGAGTGGCTCCGGTCGGGTCAGGCCCCCTGATCGTCGGCTGCACCTGCACGGGACGTGCGTGAGCACGCGGACTCACCGCGTGCTCAGTTACGTCGAGAGGTCAGCGGGTCGGACGGACCCAGGGATCCGGATCGTCGTCCGCGTGATCCTCATCATCGTCGTCGACGAACTCTTTAGAGTCGTCGTCGAAGTGGTGCTCAGACTTACCAGCACCCGCCAGTTCTCGCTGCAAGGCGGTGAGGTCGGTGTTCGGGGAGTGGTACTTCAACTCCCGGGCCACCTTTGTCTGCTTGGCCTTAGCACGGCCGCGCCCCATGGCTCGACCCCCTCGCACAGAATGCGGGGCAGCCCGAAGGCGGGCCCCGATGACGTCAGGCATCTCTCGTGGCTCTTACGGTACATGGGGATGCCACCGTTCGGCACCTCGGGTTACCGTCAGCCGGCTCTGCGCGTCGCGTCGATCCGGCCGTGACCCAGTGTACCGGGTAAGGGGCGGAACGGTTAGCACCCGTGACACCGGACAAACCGCATCAAAGTTGACCCGACTTCAGCTTACTGGCCTGCGCCGACAAAAGGTGCCCGGAGGCGGATCCCGTCGATCCGCCTCCGGGGACGCTCAGCGCAGGTGGATCGCGCGCAGCCGGCCGACATCCGCCATCCGCCGTTCCGCGAGCCGGTCGGCGGCCACCGCCGGCGGCACGCCCTCGGCGTCAGCCAGGCGCAGGATCTCGCGGGTGGTGTCGTAGATCCGGGTCGCCCGCAGCTTCGCCCGGTCGAAGTTGAAGCCCTCGATCTCGTCGGCCACCTGGATGACACCGCCCGCGTTGACCACGTAGTCCGGGGTGTAGAGGATGCCCCGATCGGCCAGCAGCTTCTCGATGCCCGGGTGGGCGAGCTGGTTGTTCGCCGCCCCGGCCACCACCTTGGCGCGCAGCGCCGGCACGGTGTCGTCGTTCAGGGCGCCACCCAGCGCGCACGGCGCGTACACGTCGATGTCCGCGGCGACCAGCGTGGTCGCGTCGTCGACCAGGGTGACCTGCGGGTGGTTGGCGCGTACCCACGCCAGCGCCTTCGGGTTGACGTCAGTGGCGACCACCTCGGCGCCATCGTCCAGCAGGTGCCCGGTGAGGTATTTGCCAACCTTGCCCAGCCCGGCCACACCGATCCGGCGGCCCCGCAGGCTCGGGGTGCCCCAGACATGCTCGGCGGCCGCCCGCATGCCCTGGAAGACGCCCCAGGCGGTGAGGATCGACGAGTCGCCGGCACCGCCGTGCTCCACGCTGCGCCCGGTCACGTAGCGGGTCTCCCGGGCCACGACGTCCATGTCCGCCACGTAGGTGCCGACGTCGCAGGCGGTGTAGTAGCGGCCGCCCAGCGACTCCACGAAGCGGCCGTACGCTCGCAGCAACGCCTCGCTCTTGATCTGCTCGGGGTCGCCCCAGATGACGGCCTTGCCACCGCCCAGGTCCAGCCCGGCGAGCGCGTTCTTGTACGCCATCCCGCGCGACAGGTCGAGCACGTCGGCGAGGGCGGCGTCCTCGTTGTCGTACGGGTAGAAGCGGGTGCCGCCGAGCGCCGGCCCCAGCGCGGTGGAGTAGATCCCGATGATCGCCTTCAGGCCGCTCTGCTTGTCCTGGCAGAACACGACCTGTTCGTGACCGGTCGAAACCGAGTCGTCGGTGCTCGCGAATACACCCATGGTTGGCTCCTGGAGTGGTGTGCGTCCTTGTGGGGCGCGGACCTGTTGGACCCCGGCGGGGATACTGCCGGTCTGATCGAGCCTAGTATCGGCCGCCGTGAGGGCGCTCGACGCGCCGCTGCCATCCCACGTTGCGGCGCGCGTGGTCCGGCCGCTGACCGCGTACGGGGGCGGTTCGTGGGAGGATCGCGCCGTGCCGTCGCTCTTCGCTTCTTACCTGCGCGTGTACGAACCGTTGACCGCCTTCGACCGGGACCGGCAGAGCTATTGGCGCCGCTATGTCTCGGAAGGGCGGGCGGTGGCCCCGGTGGAGGGCCCCGGCCGGCAGCGGACGGCGGTGATCGAGGCGCTGGGCGCTGGCTGGACCCGGCTGCCCGACCTGCCGGAGGAGGCGTACGTCCTGGAGACGGACGACAGCCTGCTGGTCTGCCCATGGAACCTGCGGATCCGGGTCGCTGAGGCGGCTCTCAGCGCCCGGGACGGGGTGCCCTCGGTGCTGGCCGACGCCTTCGTGCCGCCGGTGCTGGCGGGGCAGGCCAGGGCGGTCGTCGACGACTGGCGCAGTGGCGCCCGGGTTCTGGAGCACGGGGTGCCCCGGGTGCACGAGCAGATCGCCACCTGGGGGGTGCCGCTGCGCTGGTTCGTGCTCTTCGACCCGGCCGAGCGGGACCTGATCACCCAGCCGGACCGACGGGCGTTGCGCTACCGCACCGAGATCTCCAAGGCCCGTCGCCGCTCGTCACGGGCGCTGTCCGTGCTGCGCAAGTCGGTGGGCGAGGCGCCGATCACCGAGGCGGTGGAGGAGGCGGCTCGCTGGCTGGAGGAGTTCCATCCACGATCGGTGGTCGAGTTGGACTACGGCGGCCTGGTCGACCTGCTCTCCGACGACACCCTCGCTGCGGACGACTCGCCGGAGTTGGTCGCCGCCGGCCTGGCGGGGCTGTCGCGCGGCGAGGCCGAGGAGGCGTCCGCCGCGTACGACAAACTGGTGGCCCGGTGGCGCGCGGTGCAGCTGTTGGAGCGGTGCAACTAGGGCAATATCGCCCAAGAAGTGCTCCCAAGGTGAGGGGTGCTCGTAATTGACGCATCACGAACCGTGATCATGAGTCCGAATAAGGTAGTTTCTACGGTGTAAAAGTCGTAAAAATCGGGCATGGTTCATCCGTCCGTCTAGGGACCTTCATCCGTTCGGCCCATGTCGGACATCGGGGACTAGCCGGACCATGGGAGACGCGTCGGCCGGCGGGACCCCGGCCGATGTCTATACATGTGGAGGAGTGACCGATGGCATCGCGAACGCACGAACCAGAGCCGCTACTCACGCCGGCCGAGGTGGCGTCGATGTTCCGTGTCGACCCGAAGACGGTGACCCGGTGGGCAAAGGCGGGCAAGCTCAGCGCCATCCGCACCCTGGGTGGCCACCGTCGATACCGCGAGTCGGAGGTCAGGGCGCTGCTGCAGGGCCAGATCCCGCAGCAGCGGCAGGGCGACTGAACGGCACCAGTTTTTTCCGGTCAGGGGCGGTGGATCTCGATCCGCCGCCCCTTTCCATGCTCGGCCGACGGCAGACCGGCCTCAGCGGGCCCTCGGCCAGGCCGGCCTCAGCGCTGGCCCTCGGCCAGCGTCACACGGATGCCGACCGTGCCGCCCTCGCCGCGGCGTAAGCGGCTGCCCAGCAGGCTCAGCCGGCCGATCAGCCGGTACTTGTGCTTGAGCAGGTCGCGGACCCGACCGGTGTCCCGACCCCCATAGATCGTGGCGCGCGCTGACACCTCCGCCCCGTGTGGTCGGCCCCGTACGTCGCAGGGCGCCACGGTCACCTCGCCGTTGTTGCGGATCCGCTTGACCTTGCCCGAATCGGCCCGGGTCCAGACCGCCAGCGCCTCGCCGTCGCGGACCGCCCAGACCGGGGTCGGCACCGCCCGACCGTCCTTGCGGAAGGTCGTGAGCAGGAGGTACTTCTCGGCCGACAGCCGGTCCAACGTGGTCACGCCGTCAGGATACGACCGGCGCGGGCCACTGAGTGGCCGGATAGCGTGAACGTCGTGACAGGTGATCCTCTAATCGGTGACGTGATCGGTGAACTGCTGCGGGACACGCTGGCCGTGGCCACCGGGGTGGGTCCCCGACCGTTGGTCGGCGGTCGACTGCCTCGGCCGGTCATCGAGATAATCGAACGGGATGACGGGCTCATCAATGGCGCGCCGGCCGCGCACTACCTGGACGGGCCGCAGGAGTGGCAGCCGTACGACCACCGGGCGGTGGACCGGGTCCGCGGCGAGACGCTCGACATCGGCACCGGCGCCGGCCGGATCGCGCTGCTGCTCCAGGAGCGCGGTGTGCCGGTCACCGGGCTGGACACCTCCGCGGGCGCGCTGGCGGTGAGCCGGCGTCGCGGCGTCCGGCGGTTGGTGCACGGCACCGTCGACACGCACGTCGCCGACGGCCAGCAGTACGACACGTTCCTGCTGCTCGGCAACAACCTCGGACTGTTCGAGGGCCGGGAACGTGCCCCCGGGTTCCTGGCCGCGCTCGCCGCGCTGGCCCGACCGGGGGCGCAGATCATCGCGCACGGCACCGACCCGTACGGCACCCGCGACCCGCTGCACACCGGCTACCACGAGCGCAACCGCCGTCGGGGCCGGCTCGGCGGTCAGCTCCGCCTCCGGCTGCGCTACCGGGAGCTGGGCACCGAGTGGTTCGACTATCTGGTCTGCTCGGCGGAGGAGTTCGCCTCGCTGGTGCACGGCACCGGCTGGCGGTTGACCGATGTGGACGACCGGGACGCCCCCTACTACCTGGCCACCCTGCGGCTCGCCGACTGAGCGACGGCCCCCGCGCTCCGCATCGCGGTGGGCAGGGGCCGTCGTACGGCTCAGACCTGGACGGTCGGGGGAAGCTGCTCGGGCGGCAGGCCGCCGTCGCCGTCGACCACCTCGTCCGGCTGGCCGTCCTCGTCGATGTCGACCATGGTGATGTCCACCTTGCCGTCACCGTCGGTGTCGAACTGGAACAGGTCGGCCTTGCCGTCGCCGTCGGTGTCCACCACCCACACGTCGGTCTTGCCGTCGTTGTTGGTGTCGGCGCGCAGCAGCTCGACCCGCTCGTCGCCCCGGGTCTCCACGATCTCCCCGTCAGTGACGCTCTCCGGTGCCTGGCTCATGTCGGTGGTCCTTCCCTCGGTTGACGGGCCGTCATTACCCGATCCCGCGCTCCCCCACGCATGAGCGGGGTCGTCGAGCTGTCTAGGGTCGCACCATGAGCGAGCGGAGCGGGCGGAACACCCCGGTCGGCGCGGCGGGGACCCCGCGCGTCGGCAGGCGGGACAGGGAGGCGTGATGAGCGATCGTTTCGTGGTCGTCGGTGCGGGCACGATGGGGCTCGGCATCGCATACGTGGCGGCCGGGGCCGGGCACGCCGTCGAACTGGTCGAGGTGGACCCTGAGCGGGGCGCGACCGCGCTGAACCGGCTCGCCGAGCTGTGGGAGCGGGCTGTGCAGCGCGGGAAGTTGAGCGCCGACGAGGCCGCCGCGAACCGGCAGCGGGTCACGCTGCGCCCAACGCTCGCCGAGGTGGCTCCCGCCCCCGAGGTGATCGTGGAGGCGGTGCCGGAGCGGCTCGACCTGAAGCGGGCGGTGCTGCGTGATGCCGCCGCGCTGCACCCGGCGCTACTGGGCAGCAACACCTCCAGCATCGCCATCGGTGAGCTGGCCGCCGAGCTGGACGCGCCCGAGCGCTTCCTCGGCCTGCACTTCTTCAACCCGGTCTGGGCGATGGCGCTTCTCGAGATCGTGGTCGGCCCGGCCACCGCCGACGAGACCACCGAGGCGGCCATCGCGCTCGCTGGCCGGTTGGGCAAGGACCCCGTCGTCGTACGCGACCTGCCCGGTTTCGCCACCTCCCGGCTCGGGGTCACCCTCGGGCTGGAGGCGATCCGGATGGTCGCCGACGGGGTGGCCAGCCCGGCCGACATCGACAAGGCGATGGTGCTGGGCTACCGGCACCCGATCGGCCCGTTGGAGCTCACCGACCTGGTCGGCCTCGACGTGCGGCTGGACATCGCCCGCACGCTCCAGGCCGCGTACGGGGATCGCTTCGCGCCGCCGCCGCTGCTGGTGGAGATGGTGGCCGCGGGGCGGCTGGGTAAGAAGTCCGGGCACGGCTTCTACCAGTGGAGCGGCGGGGTCAAGCAGTGAGCGCGACGAGTGGGCTGCGGATCGAGGAGCGGCCGGACCGGCTGGTGGTCACCCTGGACCGACCGGAGAAGCGCAACGCGATCGACGCTGACCTGATCGCCGAGCTGCACCAGGTCTGCGCCGAGTTGGAGGCGCGCCCACGGCTACTGCTGCTCACCGGTGGGGCGGCCGGCATCTTCGCCGGTGGCGCCGACATCGGCCAGCTCCGCGAACGGGGTCGCACGGACGCCCTGGCCGCGATCAACTCCGCCGCCTTCGCCCGGATCCGGGCGCTTCCGCTGCCCACCGTGGCCGCCGTCGACGGCCCGGCGCTGGGCGGTGGCGCGGAGCTGGCGTACGCCTGCGATCTGCGGGTGTGCACGGCGCGGGCGGTCTTCGGTCAGCCGGAGGTGCGGTTGGGCATCCTGGCCGGCGCTGGCGCGACCCACCGGCTGCCCGCGTTGATCGGTGAGGGCCGGGCCAAGGAGCTGCTCTTCACCGGCCGGCGGGTGGACGCCGCCGAGGCGCTGCGGATCGGTCTGGTGAACCGGGTGGTGGACGAGCCCGATGAGCTGCTGACGGTGGCGCACGCGTTGCTCGACGAGATCGCCCTGGGCTCGTCGCTGGCGCTGCGGCTGACCAAGCTGGCGGTGGACGCGCCCGCCGCCGCGCACCCGCAGCTCGATCTGGTCAGCCAGGCGGTGCTCTTCGAGGACGAGGAGAAGCACCGGCGGATGACCGAGTTCCTGGAGCGCCGTCGGCCCCGGTGACGCTCGGACGGAAACGGCCGCACCGGCGATGCCGGTGCGGCCGTCCCAGGTCGGCGGTCGGTGCTCAGTGCCGGATCTGCACCCCGCTGTCGGCGAGCGCCCGGATCACCTGGGCGGATTCGCCGAAGCCGATGACCAGCACGGCGTCCGCGCCGAAGTCCTTGATCTCCTTCGCACCACCGGTGAAGTCGACCGGAGGAGCCTCGGCATCGGCCGGCGGCTCGTAGGTGAGCAGCTTGATGCGGTCTGCGGCGATGCCGGCCTTCTGCAGCTCGTCGCGGGCGGTGGCCTGGAGGCCCTCGCCGTAGGAGTCCTTACGGGCGACGATGACGATCTTCTGCGACCCGTCGCGGAGGATCACGTCGGCCAGCGCCCGGCCCTGGAGGCTGTCCGGCGGGGCGGTCCGGAAGTAGAGGCCCTTGTCCTCCACGTCGGTCAGGCCGGCGTCGGTGTTGCACGGCGAGAAGAGGATCTTTCCGGCCTTCACCACATCCGGCAGCACCTCCCGGGAGATACCGGATGCGCCGGCGCCGATGATCACGCTGACGTCGTCCGCCACGTGCTTGGCCACGGTCGCCTTGGCCACCGCCGGGCTGGTGCCGTCGTCGCCGTCCTTCCAGACCACCGGCTTGCCCAGCGCGCCGCCAGCGGCGTTGACCTCCCTGATCGCCAGCGCCGCGCCGGCCGCCATCGGCGCGTAGGAGATCGCCAGGTCACCGGTCTTCGGCAGCAGGCCGCCCAGAACCAGCGGCTCCTGGTCGGGGTTCTCTCCCGAGGGCTGCTTCTTCGGCTTCGGCGGCGTCTTGGTGCTCGCCGCCGACTCGGTGCCCGCGCCGACGAACTCGGTCTTGCCGTCGTTGATCTGCTGCCCGTCGAAGGTCAGCGTGGCGTAGCTCGCGGTGGCCGGCTCACCCTTGTCGGTGAAGCCCGCCCGGGTCAGCGACACGCTGCGGTACTCGATGTCCTGGCCTGCGCGGGCCAGCGTCAGGCAGGTCGCCGGGTCCTCGCAGCGCTGACCGTCGTTGGTCACGCCGACGATCTGCTTCGCGATGGCTGCGGGGTCGTTGCTCCCGGCCAGTTGGGCGGCGAGTACCCCGATCACCACAGCGTCGTAGGTCTCCGCGGAGTAGAGGTAGTCCGTCAGCGCCGGATCGACGGACCGTAGCCGGCTCTTGAAGTCCTCGGGCAGTGGGGTGAGCGGCGTGGTTCCCTTCATCCCATCGACGAGACTGGCACGTTCCTTCAACTCCGCAGGGTAGGAGTTGAGCATGTTGCCGTCCGTGCCATAGAGGCGCACCTGTTGGGCGCTTTTCTCCTCGGCCTTGTCATTCCCGCAGGCGCTTGTGGCAAGCAGGATCGTCGCGCAGGCTGCCAGTGAGGCCACCCGCGAGCGGCGTGATACGAGCATGGTCGTCCTTCCTCCGGCGAAGGTCCGCTGCGCACATTAGCGTGCCCAGGCCCGCTGCGGGACCGTGGAGGTGGCGTAAAGCGCAGGTAGCTCGCGTTGAACACGGAGAGTAACGGTCGTCCTGAGGCCTTGACCACGCGTCCTACTGTGCGCTGGGTGACGGACCTACCACAGCAGACGTTCGACGACGCCGCCGCGGTGCTCCGCTCGGCGCTGACCGGCGATGGAGACGCGGTGGTGGGAGCGTTCGACGCGGTCGTCGACCGGGCCGGCCTGAGTGGCGCGTACGGGGTCGCCTGGTGCCTGGCCGCGACGATGCTCGGTGACGCCCCGGCGGCCAGCGGAGCGGCGCTGGACTTCCCGGGCATCGACCAGGCGGAGTACGACACCCGCTGGGTGGCCCGCTTCGTCAGCGCGTACGCCAATCGGGACGAACCAACTGGCGAGGCGCTGTTCGGTGCCGCGGCAGCGGATGGGCTGCTCCCCGACTGCCTGCTCACGCTCGCTGGCTCGACGATCGCCACCCTGCGCAGCCGAGCCGGGTGACAGGCCGCCGGGTCGCGGCGTCCGTCGGGGGGCGGACGCCGCGACCGCGCGAACCACTCAGAAGGCGTGGTACGCGATCAGCGGCTCGTACTCGTAGCGCAGGTTCTCGAAGCGGACCCGGAAGTTGACCCCGTCCCGGACGTCGGTCGCCACCGTGATCCAGCCCGAGTTGGCCGGCAGGTAGGTCCAGTAGTTACAGGCACTCGTCTTGTCGACGAAGATCACGCACGCCTCGGTGGCGTACACGCTCGCGTTGCGGACGTTGATGTCGCGACAGCGGGTCGTGGTGCGGTACTGGCCGGCCGAGCCGCCGTAGCGGCCGGTCTCGAAGTACGACCGGACCGCCCCGCCGTAGCAGGTGGCGAGCGGGGCGAACGCGTTCGCCCCGCTCGCGGTCGGTGTGACAGGTGTGACCGGTTCGGCCCGCGCGGGCGTGCCGGCGAAGAGCAGCGCGGTGGCCGTGGCGACGGCGAACAGGCGAGCGGTTGGGGATGACATGCATGCCTCCGGAAGAGTTGGTGGACCGTCTGTATTGGACTGATCATCCGACCGTGACGATGATAGTCATCGATTGATTGCGGCGTGCGCCCTGCGGTGTCCGGCCCATGTGGTAGCTCTGTAGGCATGTCCGAGGCCATGCTGAGCAAGGTTCGCAAGCTGCTGGCCCAGGCCGAGGACCCGGCCTGTACGCCCGCCGAGTCGGCCGCGTTCACCGCCAAGGCGACCGAGCTGATCGCCCGCTACGGCGTCGACCGGGCGCTGCTCGCCGCTCGTGACCCGACCACCGACCCAGTGGGCGACCGGGTCCTCGACATCGTCGCCCCGTACGCCCGCGACAAGGTCGGCCTGCTCGCCGCGGTCGCCGAACCACTGCGCTGCCGCTGCGTACGCCGCCGGCAGGGCAATGGCTTCGCACTGCACCTGTTCGGCTTCGCCAGCGACCTGGAGCGGGTCGACCTGCTCTTCACCTCACTGCTCGTGCAGGCGGCGCACGGCCTGGCCGCCACCGCGGTGCCTGCGGACGACCATCCCGCTGCCTTCCGTCGGTCCTGGTTGGCCGGCTTCGCGCAGGTGATCGGGGGCCGGCTCTGGGCGGCGGAGACGGCGGCGGCCAGCGAGTCGGGCGCACCGTCGGTGGCGCTGGTGCTGGCCGACCGGTCCGACCGGGTGCAGCGACGGCTCGCCGAGGAATACCCACGGCTGCGCACCGCGCCGCCACGCAGGCTGGGCGGCACCGGCTTCGGCTCCGGGGCAGAGGCAGGTCGCCACGCGGACCTGGGTGGTCGGGACCTCGGCGGCACCACCGCTCCGGAACGGCAGCTCGGCCGCTGACGAGCGCGCAACGGCCGGCGGTCGGCAGGTCTGCCTTTACCGACCGCGTGACGGCGACGGTCAGGCGGGGGTGGGGCGGTGGCGCGACACTGCGGTCACGTAGCGGGTGAGCAGCTCATGCCAGCCGGCGGTGAGCGCCTTGCGGTATCCCTCGGCGGCTTCGCCGTGCCGGTCAAAGTGCCGGTGCTCCAGCTCGACCCGGGTGCGCTCCAACCCCTCGGGCAGAAACAGCACCTCGACCTCGCTGGCTCGGGCCGGGTCCGGCACCGGCACCCGGTCCGGGCCGATCTGCCAGACGAAGACCAGTCGGCGTGGCGGGTCCCAGGTGAGCACCCGGCCCCAGTCGGCGCGGAAGCCGTACGGGCCGAGCTCGTAGAGCATGCCGCCGGCCCGCGGCTCCATGCCCAGCTCCGCGAGGGCATCGGGACCGGACCAGGTGTACTCGGTGACCCACCAGTCGGTCAGCTCGTCGGTGAAGACCCTGAACGCGTGCTCTGCGGAGGCCGGGACGAGGAAGCTGCACCGTAGGGAGAACCGGTCGGCGTCCTGTCGAATGTCGGCCGGATCAGTCATCTCCTGTCCCATAGGCCCGGACCATACCGGCTGATGCCTGGGTGCGCAGCTTCGCACGGTGCCCGGTTCCGGACACTCGGTTGTCGAGCCGTGACCGCCGAAATGCGGTGCCGAGAGCGGTCACGGACGGGATGTGCCGCCGGAAAGCGGGTAACCGCGCCGAACGGCCCGGATGACCGGGCCGGTGTGCAGGCGGGGCGGGAGAGCATGAGCGAGAACGCGCAGCAGCGGGAGCCGGACCGAGTGGATCCGGACGTCCTGCTCGACATTCCGAAGGTCTCCGTCGACGCGATCCGGCTGGCGGTCGACGGGCTGGACGCCGACCTCTCGCTGCGGGCCCGGGTGGCCAACCTCCTGCAGGTCGACGCCGGCGTTCGGGTGCACCTGAACGGTGGCGAGCTGGACGTCAACGGGGTGCACGCCGAGGCGCAGTTGCGGGTGCGGTTGGAGCAGTTGGCCAACATCCTGGGGCGAGCGCTCGACACGCTCGACAACAACCCGCAGATCATCGAGGCGCTCGCTCGGACGGCCGCCGACGCGGTTGACGCCGGGCAGCGCGGCGCGCAGCAGTTGGCTGCGGGCGTCGGGGCGCGCTCCGGTGGCGTGCTCGACGAACCGGGCCAGCAGGTGGGCACGTTCGCCGACGGTGTTCGACAAGGTTCTGCTCGCCCGGGACCGGGTCGCCCAGCGTCGGGTCCCGGCAACGCGGCAGCGCCTGCTGGGGGCCCTGGACCTCATGCCGGAGGTCCGGGACCGAGCGCTGGGGGACCTGGATCTCGAGCTGGTGGCCCCGCGCCAAGCGACCGGCAGCGACCGGAGTCCGGTGGAACGCAGGGCCCCCACCCGGAAGGTCGGCGGGACGGGGAACGGCACCAGCCCGCCGGGCAGGGGCCCGCAGGCCCGGGTGAGGGGCAGCGGGCGGCCGGGGCGGGCCGGGACGCCGAGGGGCCGGCGGGGTCAACCAGAAGGGCGCTTCCATCCAAGATCTAGCCTTTGTTCACCAAGCGGTAGCCTTGACTGGTGCGAGTACGCGTTGAACAAACTGCCTTGCCGGGCATCGGAGTGCGTCACGATCTGGTGACGGAGTCCGGCCGCCGCCTGGGCGTCGTCTCCCACCGCAACGGCCGTCGTGATCTCGTCCTCTACGACCCCGACGATCCCGACGCCTGCCAGGCAGACATTCCGCTGACCGACGACGAGGCTGAGGCGCTGGCCGACATCCTCGGCGCGTCGCTGATGCTCGGCCAACTCTCCGGGCTTCGCGAGCAGGCCGCTGGCCTGCTCACCGAGCAGATCGCCATCACGGCCGGGTCCCCGTACGTCAACCGGAAGCTCGGTGACACCAAGGCGCGTACCCGCACCAGCGCCTCCATCGTGGCGGTGCTGCGCGAAGGCGAAGTGATCGTTTCGCCACTCCCCTCCTTCCGCTTCGCGGCCGGCGACGTGGTGGTCGTTGTCGGGACCCGACGGGGTCTCGACGGCGTGTCCGCCATCCTCGCCGACAGTGACCCGGACGGCTGAGGCGGATGCACGATTCCACCACTCTGCTCGTCGAAGTCGGCGCGCTACTGCTGCTGCTTGGTGTCCTCGGCCGGCTCAGCCGCCGGGTAGGCCTCTCACCCATTCCTCTCTACCTGCTCGCCGGCCTGGCGTTCGGGCACGGCGGGTTGCTTCCGCTCGCCGCCAGCGAGGAGTTCTTCGCGGTCGGCGCCGAGATCGGCGTCATCCTGCTGCTGGTGATGCTCGGCCTCGAATACTCCGCCAACGAACTGGTCGGCAACCTCCGCTCGGCGGCCCCGGCCGGCCTGATCGACGGCGTCTTCAACGCACTGCCCGGCGCGGCATTCGCCCTGCTGCTCGGCTGGGACTGGGTCGCCGCCCTGGTGCTCGGCGGCATCACCTGGGTCTCCTCCTCCGGCGTGATCGCCAAGGTCCTCGCCGACCTGGGACGACTCGGTAACCGGGAAACCCCCGTGATCCTCTCGGTCCTGGTGATCGAGGATCTGGCGATGGCGCTCTACCTGCCGCTGGTCACCGCCGTGTTGGCCGGCACCGGTCTGCTCGGCGGCGGCATCGCACTCGCCGTCGCGGTGGGCACGGTGCTGCTCGTGCTGGTGGTCGCCATCCGCTACGGCCACCTCATCTCGTCCGCCCTGTCGGCGAAGGACCCGGAGGCGCTGCTACTCGGCGTACTCGGTCTGACCTTGCTGATCGCTGGGCTCGCGGCGAAGCTGCAGGTGTCGGCGGCGGTCGGCGCGTTCCTGGTCGGCATCGCGCTCTCCGGTCCGGTGGCGCACCACGCGACCGAGTTGCTCTCGCCGCTGCGGGACCTGTTCGCCGCGGTCTTTTTCGTGTTCTTCGGCCTCGTCACCGACCCACGGGACATCCCACCGGTGCTGCTGCCGGCGCTCGCCCTGGCCGTCGTCACCATGGCGACGAAGACGCTCACCGGCTACCTGGCGGCCCGCCGGGTCGGCATCGCCGAACCCGGCCGATGGCGGGCCGGCCTGGCACTCGTACCCCGAGGAGAATTCTCCATCGTCATCGCCGGCCTCGCGGTGGCCGCCGGCAGCGTCGAGCCTCGGTTGGCAGCACTGGCCGCGACGTACGTCCTGATCACCGTGGTCACCGGGCCGATACTCGCCCGGCTGCCGGACTTCCCGTGGTTCAAGCGGTGGCTGCGCAGCCGGGCGGCAGCCCAGCGGCCGGCGCCGGTGCCGATCCACGACTGACGATCCAACCAGACCAACGGTTGTTGAATTGCTCCTCACAGGTACTACCGCAGCACCCGACGGCGGGTTACCGTTTCGCCCCAGCAGCCAGCGTTCGCGGGTGGGCGGGACCCACTGCGGGCGAGAGCGGAAGGTTGGCCGGTGAGCGTGCAGGAGTCGACGTTCCACGGCTTCGCCAACCCCGTCGATCCCAGCCCGGCGGAGTTGCGAGCTTGGGCGTACCAGCCCGATTCGGTGCCGTTGGCTTCCATGCCACCCGACTGGGACCTGCTGGTCTCCGGCGACCGACTGGTGCTGACGCTCTTCGAGCTGGCGATGGATCCGACCTGCCCGGCCCGGCGTTTCGCGCTGCACTGTCTCTACATCTACGCGGCCGACGGCATCCGGACGAACTTCCGCGCACACCCCAAGCGTCGCTTCCGCAAGCTCGTCGAGCAGGCCGAGCGGGACGGCGACGAGCTGATGAAGATCTGGGCGCACAACGGGCGGGTGCTGCTGGCCCGACCGGATCTGTTCACCTACCGGGACTGGTGCGAGGGCGGCCTGGTCCGCGAGAACCGCCGCCTCGGCTGAGGCGGTCACGGCAGCGGTCGGTGTCGGTAACCGCGCCCAGCCGCGACCGAGGACGGCGAACGAGCCGGGACCCCCCGTGAGTCCCGGCCCGCACGTCGGTCACCGCTCAGTCCTGCTTGCGCTCAGTCCCGGCTCGGCCCTTGTCGCCGCCGCGGTCGCCCTGTTCGGCGAACCGGCCCGCGACCACCCGGTCCCGGTAGGTCCCCTCGGTCACCCTGTCGAACTTCTTGCGGACGGTCTCGGCCAGGTCTTCCAGCCGATCCTCGGTCTGCTGTGCCACGTTCTTCGCTTGCTCCGCCATCGCTCCCCCTCGCCATGCCGGCGGGTCCGAATTAAGCCGATTGGACCCGTATTCACAGGCTACCGAAGCGACCCGGACCGCGCCGGGAATCCGGCGCAGTCCGGGCCGAGGAGACAGATCCGGAAGGAGCGGCAGGTCAGCGATCGGGCGTACGGCGAGGTCGCCAGACCACCAGCGCGGTGGACGTGCGATTTGTCGGCACCAGATCCCGGCCCGGGAAGCGGGCCAGTGATTCCAGCTCGGCCACCCGGCGGTACGCGGCGTCCAACTCCGCCTCCAGTCGGGCCACCCGCTGCTGCGCCTGCTCCAACAGCCGCTCCAACCCGATGATCCGCTTGACGCCCGCCAGGTTGATCCCGTCGTCCTGGCTGAGCCGCTGCACCTCGCGCAGCAGCACCACGTCGCGGACGCTGTACCGACGCCCGCCGCCAGCGGCCCGGCCAGGCTGCACCAGCCCCAGCCGGTCGTACTGGCGCAGGGTCTGTGGGTGCATCCCCGCCATCCGAGCCGCGACCGAGATCATCAGCACCTTGGCCTCGTAGGCAGGGTCGCCTGAACCGAGGAACTCGCCCGACATCCCGCTCACCTCCGCGTCCATTCCACCGGACTAACCGACTCGACGCACCCGTGCGTCGAGATGTTCCCGGGCCGCCGGCGGACTCTGCTCGGCGAACGCCTCCAACGCTGTGCGTGCCTCGTCGGACAACCGGGCCGGCACCACCACGTCCAACGTGACCAGCAGGTCACCGGCCTGCCCGTCGCGGCGAACCACACCCTTGCCCCGGGCGCGCAGCACCCGCCCGCTCGGTGTCCCCGGCGGAACCCGCAGGGTCACCGCGCCGTCGAGCGTGGGCACCCGCAGGTCCGTGCCGAGCACGGCCTCCGCGAAGGTGACCGGCACGCTCAGCGTCAGGTCGTCACCGGTACGCCCGAACAGCTCGTCCGGCCGAACCTTGACCTGTACGAACAGGTCACCAGCTGGGCCGCCGCGCTCGCCCGGCTCACCGCGCCCGGCCAGCCGGATCCGCTGACCGTCGGCCACCCCGGCCGGGAAGCGCACGTTCATGGTGCGGGTCTTGGTGACACCGCCGCTGCCATGGCACTCCGGGCACTTCTCCTCGACCACCGTGCCGACACCCTGGCAGTTGCGGCACGGCTCGGAGAAGCTGAACGACCCCTGGTTGCGGGTGGTCACGCCGGCACCATGGCAGACCGGGCAGGTACGCGGCTGGGTGCCGGGCTTGGCCCCGTTGCCGTGACACGTTTCGCAGACGCCCGGCGCGCGCAGCGTCAGGGGCAGCGTCACCCCGCGCACCGCGTCACCGAAGTCCAGCGCCACCTCGGTCTCCACGTCGCGACCACGACCTGGACCGCGCGGCGCCGCCTGCCCACCGGCCTGGCCACCGGTGAAGATCGAACTGAACAGGTCCTGGAAGCCGGTGCCTCCGAAGCGACGGTCACCGCCACCGCCGCCGAACATGTCGGAGACGTCGAACGGCATGCCGCCCGGCTGCCCCTCGCCCCGGGCGTTGCGTCGGAACGCACCTGAGCCGAACAGGGAGCGCATCTCGTCGTACTCGCGACGGCGCCCGGAGTCCGACAGCACGTTGTACGCCTCGGACGCGGCCTTGAACCGCTCCTCGGCCTTGGGGTCGCCCGGGTTGTGGTCCGGGTGCGACTCCCGGGCCACCTTGCGGTACGCCTTCTTGATGTCATCCGCGGAGGCGGCCTTGTCCACGCCGAGCACGGCGTAGAAGTCCTTCTCGATCCAGTCCTTCGAACTCACCGGTCCACCCCCTTTCGACCATCGCGGCCCAGCCGTCCCACCCACCGCTGCGCGGTGGGTGGGACGGCCCGGTCACTGTCTCGCACTATTCCGGATCCGCGACCGCGACCAGCGCGGGGCGCAGCAGCCGCTCACCGAGCTGGTAGCCGCGCCGCATCACCTGAACGCAGGTCGGCTCGCTGACGTCGGCCGAGGTCTGGTGCGCGACCGCCTCGTGCCGGGTCGGGTCGAACGGATCGCCCTGCTCGCCGAAGGCGTTCAGGCCGAACTTGCCCAGCGCGGTGGTGAGCTGTTCCGCCACCGTGCCGAACGGCCCGACCAGGTCGCCATGTTCCCGCGCCCGGTCCAGGTCGTCCAGGATCGGCAGCAGCGCGGCCAGCACCGAACCGGTCGCCTGCTCCTGCACCAGGTTGCGGTCCCGGTCGACCCGCTTGCGGTAGTTGGCGTACTCCGCCGACACCCGCTGCAGATCCCTGGTCCGTTCGTCCAGCTCGGCCCGGAGCGCCTCCAGCTCAGCGCCGAACGAGCTGGAGACGCCGCCGCCGTCCACCGGCTGCGCCGGGGCGTCCACCACCGGCGGACCGGACGGCTCCGGACCGTCGGTGGAGTTGACCTCGATCTCGATTTCGTCGACCACGACCTCGGCGTCCTCGACCAGACCCTCGGCCGGCACCCCGGACTCGGCGTCGGCGGCCGTCCCCTCCGGCTCGGAGGTGTCGACGAGCTTGCGGTTGTTACGGATGACGACCCGCTCCCCGTCGCCGGTGGTCGGCTCCGTGGGCGCGGAGCCACCCGGCGTCGACCCGGTGTCGCCCGGGTCGGCGGCTCGTGGCTTCTGCGTCATGCGGCTACCTCATCCCATTCGCCGTGGATACGTGTCGGAGGCCGACGGTCACTTCTTGCCGTCCTCGTCCACGATCTCCGCGTCGACCACGTCGTCGGCGCCGCCGGTCTGCGCGCCGGCCTGCGGGCCGGTCGCACCCGGGCCAGCCTCGCCACCCGGCTGCTGACCCTGCTCGGCCTGCTGGGAGTAGAGCAGCGAACCGGCCTGCTGGGAGACCTGCGCCAGCTTCTCGTGCGCGGACTTGATCTTCTCGATGTCCTGACCGCCGAGGGCGCCGCGCAGCTCGCCGAGCGCCTCGGTGAGCTGCTCGCGGTTCTCACTGGGCAGCTTGTCGCCGCTCTCGGCGAGGAACTTCTCGGTCTGCCACTGGAGCGCCTCGGCCACGTTGCGGGTCTCGGCGTCGTCGCGGCGGCGCTTGTCCTCCTCCGCGTGCTCCTCGGCGTCCCGGCGCATCCGCTCGATGTCGTCCTTCGGCAGCGAGGAGCCGCCGGTGATCGTCATCTTCTGTTCCTTGCCGGTGCCCAGGTCCTTGGCGTGCACGTTGACGATGCCGTTGGCGTCGATGTCGAAGGCGACCTCGATCTGCGGCACACCGCGCGGCGCCGGCGGGAGGCCGGTCAGCTCGAAGGTGCCGAGCTTCTTGTTGTAGGCCGCGATCTCCCGCTCACCCTGGAAGACCTGGATCAGCACCGACGGCTGGTTGTCGTCCGCCGTGGTGAAGACCTCGGAGCGCTTGGTCGGGATGGTGGTGTTGCGCTCGATCAGCTTGGTGAAGATGCCGCCCTTGGTCTCGATGCCCAGGCTCAGCGGGGTCACGTCGAGCAGGAGGACGTCCTTGACCTCGCCCTTGAGCACGCCGGCCTGGAGGGCGGCGCCGACGGCGACCACCTCGTCCGGGTTGACGCCCTTGTTGGGGTCGCGACCGGTGAGCTGCTTGACCAGGTCGGTCACGGCGGGCATCCGGGTCGAGCCGCCGACCAGGATGACGTGCTCGACGTCGGAGATCTTGATCCCGGCGTCCTTGACAGCCTGCTCGAACGGGCCCTTGCAGCGGTCCAGCAGGTCCTGCGACATCCGCTGGAACTCGGCGCGGGTGAGCGTCACGTCGAGGTGCAGCGGGCCGGCCGCGCCGGCGGTGATGTACGGCAGGTTGATGTTGGTGGTGGTGGCGGCGGACAGCTCGATCTTGGCCTTCTCGGCGGCCTCACGGAGGCGCTGGAGGGCCATCTTGTCCTGACCGAGGTCGATGCCGTGCTCACCGCGGAACGTCTTGACCAGGTGGTCGATGATCCGCTGGTCCCAGTCGTCGCCACCGAGGTGGTTGTCACCGCTGGTCGACTTGACCTCGATGACGCCCTCGGCCAGCTCCAGCAGCGACACGTCGAAGGTGCCGCCGCCGAGGTCGAAGACCAGGACGGTCTGCTCCTTGGAGCCCTTGTCCAGCCCGTACGCCAGGGCGGCCGCGGTCGGCTCGTTGACGATCCGCAGCACGTTGAAGCCGGCGATCTCACCGGCCTCCTTGGTGGCCTGGCGCTGGCTGTCGTTGAAGTAGGCCGGGACGGTGATCACCGCGTCGGTGATCTGCTCGCCCAGGTACGCCTCGGCGTCCCGCTTGAGCTTCATCAGCGTCCGGGCCGAGATCTCCTGCGGGGTGTACTTCTTGCCGTCGATGTCGACGGACCAGTTCGTGCCGACCTCGCGCTTGACCGACCGGATCGTCCGGTCCGGGTTGGTCACCGCTTGGCGCTTGGCGACCTCACCGACGAGCACCTCGCCGTTACGGGCGAACGCGACGATCGACGGAGTCGTCCGCGACCCCTCAGCGTTGGCGATGACGGTGGGTTCACCGCCCTCGAGAACGCTGACGCAGGAGTTCGTCGTGCCGAGGTCGATACCGACCGCACGTGCCATCTTCGCTTCCTCGCTTCGTAAGGTTGTGCAGGTGACGGGCATCGCCCGTGCTGCCTGGCGAGCACCGCCCGCAGCGGGCCCCACCACAAGTTGAGTGAACTTGACTCAATAGTGCCACGCGCTGGCGAATCGTCAAGTTGGGTTGAGTCAACCCGACGCAACCCAGCCGTTATTACCGTCCGGTTGTCTTCTCTTGCATCGGTCGGGCACGCTTTAGCGGTGACGACGCACGGCGATCCCGCCACCCGTTCCGGCGCGCCCGCCGTCGCAGCCCGCACCGGCCCGCCGGACGCCGCGGAGGAGCCCCCCGCCACCACCGGGGAGGACAGCCTCCCCGGCGCGCTGTCGGGCCTCCGGGAGGCGATCGGTGCGACCCGGTACCCCCTCGCACTGCCCTCCGCCGGCCCTGCCCGGCACACCGCGACCGCCCTCACCGACCAGCTCGGCGACTACCTGCTGCCCCGGCTCGCCCGACTGGACGCCCCCCTGCTCGTGGTGGTCGGTGGCTCCACCGGCGCGGGCAAGTCGACCCTGGTCAACAGCCTGGTCAAGGCCCGGGTCAGCGCCGCCGGCGTGCTCCGACCCACCACCCGGTCCCCGGTGCTGGTCTGCAACCCGTCCGACTCGGCCTGGTTTCGGCAGGGTGACCTGCTGCCCGGGCTGACCCGCACCACCGAGCCGAGTGACGATCCGCGCGCCCTGCACCTCGTCACCGCCCCGGCCCTGCCCGCCGGGCTGGCGTTCCTCGACGCGCCCGACATCGACTCGGTGGTCGACGCCAACCGGGCGCTCGCCACCCAACTGCTGGCCGCCGCCGATCTCTGGCTCTTCGTCACCACCGCCGCCCGGTACGCCGACGCGGTGCCCTGGGAGCTGCTGCGCAGCGCCCGGGCGCGCGGCGCGGTGATCGCCATGGTGCTGGACCGGGTGCCCGCAGAGGCCACCGACGAGATCGCCGCGCACCTGGGCGAGATGCTCGCCGAACAGGACCTGGGCCGGGCACCGCTGTTCGTGTTGCCGGAGACCTGGGTCGACGGTCAAGGGCTGCTGCCCGAGGGCGTGACCGCGTCGCTGGCCGACTGGTTCGCCCGGCTGGCCGCCGACGCCGACGCCCGGGCGGCGGTGGTCCGCCAGACGCTGGACGGCGCGCTGGCCGCGCTCCACCCCGCCGTGGAGGAGCTGGCCGACGCCGCCGACGAACAGGTCACCGCCGCCGACGGGCTGGACGAACGGGTCCGGGCCGCGTACCTGGGTGCCGAGCGCACCGTCGAACAGGGTCTTCAGGACGGCCGGCTGCTCCGGGGGGAGGTGCTCGCCCGCTGGCAGGAGTTCGTCGGCACCGGGGAGTTCTTCCGCACTCTGGAGGCACGGATCGGCCGCCTACGGGACCGGGTCGTCGCCGCTGTCACCGGTCGACCGGCCTCCGCCGTCGAGCTGCGCAACGCCATCGAGTCGCAACTGGTCACGCTGCTGCGCGGGGTGGCCTCGGAGGCCGCCGAATCCGCGTACACCGGGTGGAAGGCGCACCCGGCGGGCGCCGGGCTGCTCGAACCGGCGCTCGCCCACCCGAGCGACGACCTACCCGAACGCGCCGAACGAATGGTCCGGGACTGGCAGCGCGGGGTTCTGGAACTGGTCCGGGTCGAGGGCGGTGACAAGCGGTTCGTGGCCCGCACCGCCGCCTACGCGGTAAACGCCACCGGGTTGGCGGTGATGATCGCCGTGTTCGCCTCCACCGCGTTCATCCCGACCGGGTTGGAGGTGGCCACCGGGGCCGGCACCACCGTCGCCGCGCAGGCCGTACTCCAGGCGATCTTTGGTGACCAGGCAGTGCGTACCCTTGCCGCCAAGGCCCGCACCGACCTGCTGGACCGGGTGCGGACGCTGCTCGACGCGGAGGCCGACCGCTTCCTCAGCCGCACCGCCGACGCCCGCACCGCCGCGGACGCCGGCGACCGGCTGCGCCGGGCCGCCGGCCGGGTCGAGCTGGCCCGACACCGCAGCGGCCTGTCCGCCGGCGGCGACGCCCGGCCGCCGGGTGACGAGGAGGGCTCCGGGTGACCAACATCACCGGCCGGGTACGCGAGGCGTTCCGCGGTGACCAGCGGGTCGACGCCGACGCGTTGATCGCCCGACTGGACGCGGTACGTCGCTTCCTGACCGCGGTGGACGGCCTGCTGCCCGATGCCGAACTGGTGCCGGCGCACACCCTGGTCGAGCGGGCCGGCACCCGGCTCGCGCTGTCCCGGGACCACACCGTGGTCGCGCTGGCCGGTGCGACGGGCAGCGGCAAGTCCAGCCTCTTCAACGCCTTGGCCCAACTGGAACTCTCGCCGGTCGGGGTCCGCCGACCGACCACCGGCGTCACCCACGCCTGCGTCTGGGGGCCACTGGAGGGCGCCAACCGGCTGCTCGACTGGATCGGCGTACTTCCCCGACACCGCTTCGTCCGGGAGAGCGCCCTGGACGCGGACGACGAGACGGCGTTGCACGGGCTGATCCTGCTCGACCTGCCCGACTTCGACTCGGTGCAGCGGTCCCACCGGCTCGAGGTGGACCGGCTCCTCGGCCTGGTCGACCAGGTGGTCTGGGTGGTCGACCCGCAGAAGTACGCCGATCGGGTCATCCACGACAGCTACCTGCGCGAGTTCCACCGGCACCGCGACGTCACCGTCGTCGTGCTCAACCAGGCCGACCGGCTCACCTCGGCCGAGTTGCCCCGGGTCCTGGACGACCTGCGCCGGCTACTCGACACGGACGGGCTGACCGGCGTACCGCTGCTGTCCACCACCGCCATCGACCCGGCCGGGATGGTGGGGCTACGCGGCGCGCTGGAGCGAACGGTCGCGGAGCGGCAGGCCGCGCTGCGCCGGCTCGCCGGTGACGTCGACACGGTCGTCGCCGGGTTGGACGAGTTGGTCGGCTCGGCCCGACCGGCGGCTGGGCCGGACGACACGGCGGTCGACGGGCTGAACCGGGCGTTGGCCGGAGCTGCCGGCGTGCCCGCGGTCGCCGAGGCGGTGGAGCAGGCGTACCGGCACCGGGCTGGCGCTGCCACCGGCTGGCCGCTGGTCCGGGGCTGGCGGCGGCTGCGACCCGACCCGCTGCGTCGGCTGCACCTGCCCGGGCCGACCGACGACCGGGCCGACCCGGCGGAGAGCCTGGTCGCGGCCACCTCGGTCCCGGACCCGACGGCCGCCCAACGCTCGGCGCTGGGTCTCGCGATCCGCGCGGTGGCCGACCGCGCCGCCACCGACCTACCCGCCGCCTGGCCCGGTGCGGTGACCTCCGCCGCCCGGTCCTGCCTCGGCGACCTGCCGGACGCACTGGACCGCACGATCGCCGGCACCGACCTCGGCCTCGGCCGTCGACCGCTGTGGTGGCGGATCGTCGGCGGTGTGCAGTGGTTGGTCACCCTCGCCGCCGTGGTCGGGCTGGGCTGGCTGGTGCTCGGCTACGCGCTGCGGGCGCTCGGCCTGCCTGCACTGGACAACCCGATGGTCGGTCAGGTGCCGCTGCCCACCCTGCTGCTGCTCGGCGGCCTGCTGGCCGGGCTGCTGGTGGCAGCGCTGACCCGGCCGGTGGTGCGCTGGGCTGCTCGGCGCGCCCGGGCCCGCGCCGAGCAGCGGTTGACGGCGAAGGTCGCCCGGGTGGGTGAGGAGTACGTGCTGACACCGGTGCGGACCGTGCTCGGCTCGTACGCGCAGGCGCGCGGCGCGCTGCGGGACGCCGCCCACCGCTGACGCCCACGACTCGCTACCGCTCTCCGTACGCCCCGGGCGGCGTAGGGTCGAAGCATGGCCACGCCTGAGACCCCCTACGACGCGGTGCTGCACGCCGCACGCGACGTGACCAAGCTGGAGTCCGCCCTCGACGCCGAGATGCTCGGCAGCGCACTGCTGGGCAGTGTCTACGCGATCGCGGAGACCGACCGCGACACCGCCGTACGGGAGTTCGTCACCGGGTTCCTCGCCGCAACCGCTCGACGCCGGGTCGCAGCGGCGACCACCATCCGGCAGGTCTTCGCCGCACTGGTCCCGAACGCCGCGGGCACCGAGCGGGTTCGTCCGGGCAGCCAGGCGCCGGCCTGGTCCGGGCAGCTCGGCCGGGTGCACCTAACCGGCACCTGGGCATACGGCGACGTGTACGGCGACCAGACCTCCTACCTCGCCACCTTCGCCTACGACGACGCGTCCGGCGGCGCCGAACACGCGTTGGTGGCCCTCGTGGACCACAACATCGGGATCACCAAGGACATCTTCGTCGGCGGGCCGGCCGAACGGATCCTGGACCAGGTCCGACAGATGTGCGCCGACGACGAGTTGACCTGGTTCCGTTCCGAGAATCCGGCCCGGCTCCGTGGCGAGGTGGCCCGCCACCTCGCGGTCACCGACGACCTGAGCGAACTGCCCGGCGAGGGTTCCCTCGCAACCGACCGGGCGCTGGTCGGTGCCCGGCTGGCGATGCTGCCCACCGCGGCCGACCCGACCGGCCCGGCCGAGGTCGAGCCGCTCTCCGCTGCCGAGCGCACCGACCTGGTCCGGCGGTTCCTCGCCGCGCCGGAGGCCGCCCGTTTCGGGCTGGACACCGTCGACGGCCCGGAGTTGGCCTCCCTGCACTTCTGCCTGAGCCTGGTGCTGGACCACTCGGCGAGCTTCCCGGACGGCGACCCGATGCGCTGGAGCCCCGCGGTGTCCGGGCTCTTCCTGCTGGACTGGGTGCACCGCCGCGCGGTGCTGGACATGGACGACGCGGCGATGCTGCCCCGGGTGCTGCGCGCCTGGGCGCGGTACGCGTCGCGCCAGCGCGGGCTGCCCGAGGCGGCGGCGACCCGCACCGACGAGGCGATCGAGGAGATGGTGCCGGAGTTCGCCCGCCTCTACTCGACGGGTGAGCGGCGTAGCCCGGCGACCGCTGCGGTCGCGCAGCTGATGGCCGACGGGGTGGACCCGGACGACCCGGCCGCCCTGGACGCCTGGATCGAGGCAAACCGGCACCGCCTCGCCGACGACGGCGCCTGACGGTGTCCCGGGTGGGCGGCACCGCGCCGCCCACCCCAGGGCCCGCCCGAGGCAGCGCGCCTCGGTAGGGAGGTGACCTTCGTCAGCGCAGCGCGCCGAAGACCACCGCGGCGATCAGCGCGCCGAGCACACCACCGGCGAGCACCTGCGGCACCGTGTGGTCCCTCAGCCGCACCCTCGACCAGCCGACCAACGCCAGCAGCGGTGCGGCGACGATCAGCCGGGCCCCGAAGGTCAGCGTCAGGATGACAAGCGTGCCGGCGGCCACCGCCGAGTGGATCGATACTTTCCACCAGTGGCTCACCGACACGGTGACCACGAGACCGACGAGCCCGGCCACCGCCAGCGCCAGCACCGGACGGGGCGCGCCGAGCACGGCGAGGAGGGCGAGCGCTGCCGCCACCGAACCCAGACCGACCAGCAGCGGCGCGCGGCGCTGCTCCCGTCGGCCGACGTGATGATCGGTGAGCCGGCCACGGCGTACTCCGCCGACGATGTAGGCGAACGGAATGCCGGTGACGAAGAGCGTGGCGAGCAGACCCCAGACGAGTCCCTGACCCGGGCGGCGTGCGCTGTGCCAGCTCACCGTGAGGATCAGCAGTGACACGAGGACGGCCGGCGCGGTCACCTCGGTGACCAGCCGGGCGATCCGCAGCCCAGGGCCGGGCCGGGTGGTGACCGGGCGGAGTTTCGCACCGCCGCCCACGCCACCCCCTCCGGTACGCGCCTACCGCCGGAACACCACGGGCACCGGATGGGCGGCGCCTGATCGTCACCGTACCGTCGGCGACACCGTGGGGTGCCTCGGTCCGCCCACCGGAGGCGGGCTGACGGAGGGCGTCGAAGGATCGGTCGGGGGCGACGGGGTGGGTCGACTGGTCGGGGCAGCGGTGGTGGCGGGCGGCGCGGGTGCGGTGGCCGGCACGGACAGGACACCGGTCGGCACGGCGGTCGCAGTCGGGGCGTCCGTCGGCGAGGGCGTCGGATCCAGCGTGGGTGTCGGATCCAGTGTCAGAGTCGGGGTCGGGTCGGGATCTGTCGGACCGGGGTGCGTCGGACCGGGGTCCGTCGGGTCGGGGTGCGTCGGACCGGGGTCCGTCGGGTCGGGGTCCGTCGGACCGGGGTCCGTCGGGTCGGGGTCCGTCGGACCGGGGTCCGTCGGGTCGGGGTGCGTCGGACCGGGGTCCGTCGGGTCGGGGTGCGTCGGACCGGGGTCCGTCGGGTCGGGATCCGTCGGATCAGGGTCCGGAGGGTCGGTCGGCGTACCGGTCGGTGGCGGCGGGATGGTCGGCAAGGTGCCCCGGGTGGGCCTCGACGCCGGCGGCGGGTAGGTCGCCGGCCGGGCAGGGCCCCGGTCCGTCACGGTCGGCCCCGACGCCGGCCCTTCGTGGGTACGCCGAGGAGCGGCAGGCAGCCAGCCGCTGGTCGGGCCGACGCTGGGAGTGCCGGGTGGCGGTAGCGACGGCTGACTGGTCACCGGCAGCGGAATCACGACCGGCCCGACCGACGGGGTCGGGATGAAAGGGGTGCTGCTGTCCGGCAGTGCGGAGCTGCCCGGGGTGGCCGAACCCGCGCTGATCGCGGCGAGGATGGGCATCGACGCGGTGCCGGCCAGCAGTGCGACGGTGAGCAGGTAACCCCGGGCGGGACCCGCCGCGCCGGAGGCACGGTGGACACCGACCACGCGGCGGTAACCACCGGCCGACCGGTGCCGGCCGAGGGTTGGCGGGCCGGGACCATCACCTGGCTCGTGCACCGCACACCCCTTGTCGTCGGCCGCTGGAGGACATGGATGGACGCCGCCAGCCAGAAAGCCGGCATATGACCTGATAGGCGCGATCCTGCGGGAATCAGCCTGGCTCAGTCACCTTGCGTCAGCCAACCTCCACCGCGTGTCGACACGCGGAGGTGACCGAATGGTGACGATCCGCCGCCCGAACGCCTCAGCACTCAGGCCGGCATGATGGCGACAAACGGCGTCAAAGGGTGAGCGGTCGGAATGCGGGGCAGGCGTACTGTGGGCGCGCTCACCTGCTCTGCGAATATGGACCACGACGGCAACGCAGCCGTGACCTCCGCGCACCCTCGCGGCAGGCGCGGTTGCGCGCCGGCGCTCCCCGATCCGGGTTCGGCCAGAACCCGGCTCACGCCGTGCGGCAACCCCCACCGGGGCTAGGCGCGGCCGCCAGGAACCGGTCCGGCAGCAGCCGGACAGGCGCACGAGTTGCGTGGCCGGGTGACCCCCCGGTGCCGACGCAGACACGACAGGGAGAGACCGATGGCAAAGGGCGACCCCGGGGGCACCACCCGCAGCAGGCGGGCGGCACCCCGCTCCAAGAAGGGCGCGGCCGGCGACCCCGAACTGGTACAGCTACTCACCCCCGACGGCGAGCGGATCGAGAGCCACACCAGCCCGGACGGCACCGAATACCGCGTCGACTTCACCGACGAGGAGTACCGCGGCCTGTACCGCGACCTGGTGCTGGTCCGCAAGCTCGACGCCGAGGCGACCGCTCTGCAACGCCAGGGCGAGCTGGGCCTCTGGGCCAGCCTGCTCGGCCAGGAGGCCGCGCAGGTCGGGTCGGGTCGGGCGCTGCGGGCGCAGGACATGGCCTTCCCGACCTACCGGGAACACGGCGTCCTCTACTGCCGGGGCATCGACCCGATCATGCCGCTCGGCCTGTTCCGGGGTGTCGACCAGGGCGGCTGGGACCCGAACGAGTTCAAGTTCAACATGTACACGATCGTCATCGGTGCGCAGACCCTCCACGCGACCGGCTACGCCATGGGTATCACCATGGACGGCAAGACCGGCACCGACGATGGCGAAGCGGCGATCGCCTACTTCGGCGACGGGGCCACCAGCCAGGGCGACGTGAACGAGGCGTTCGTCTGGGCAAGCGTGTTCAACGCCCCACTGGTCTTCTTCTGCCAGAACAACCAGTACGCGATCTCCGAGCCGCTTGAGCGGCAGACCCGCGTCCCGCTCTACCAGCGGGCCGCCGGCTTCGGCTTCCCCGGCGTACGGGTGGACGGCAACGACGTGCTCGCCTCGTACGCGGTCACCCGCACTGCGCTGGACAACGCCCGCCACGGGCAGGGCCCGAGCCTGATCGAGGCGTACACCTACCGGATGGGCGCGCACACCACCTCCGACGACCCGACCCGCTACCGAATCGCCAGTGAGGTCGAGGCGTGGCAGGCCAAGGACCCGATCACCCGGGTCAAGGCCTTCCTGGAGAAGCAGCAGATCGCCGATGCGGCCTTCTTCGCCGAGGTCGACGAGCAGGCCCGCCGCGAGTCGGTGCACCTGCGCGAGCGGGTGCTCGACATGCCCAACCCCGAGCCGGTGACGATGTTCGACCACGTCTACCCGAACGGTTCTCCGTTGCTCGACGAGCAGCGCGCCCAGTTCACCCGCTACATGGAGTCCTTCGAAGGGAGCGCCCACTGATGGCCACGGAGACGCTCACCCTCGGCAAGGCCCTCAACACCGGCCTGCGTCGCGCCCTGGAGAACGACCCCAAGGTCATCATCATGGGCGAGGACGTCGGCAAGCTCGGCGGCGTCTTCCGGATCACCGACGGGCTCCAGAAGGACTTCGGCGACCAACGGGTGATCGACACCCCGCTGGCCGAGTCCGGCATCATCGGCACCGCGGTCGGTCTTGCCATCCGTGGCTACCGGCCGATCTGCGAGATCCAGTTCGACGGCTTCGTCTACCCCGCGTACGACCAGATCGTGTCGCAGGTGGCAAAGATGCACTACCGCTCGGGCGGCCGGCTCAGCATCCCCATGGTGATCCGGATCCCGTACGGCGGCGGCATCGGCGCGGTCGAGCACCACTCCGAGTCGCCCGAGGCGTACTTCGCGCACACGGCCGGCCTGAAGGTGGTGACCTGCGCCAACCCGCAGGACGCCTACGTCATGATCCAGCAGGCCATCGCCTCGGACGACCCGATCGTCTTCCTGGAGCCCAAGCGGCGCTACTGGGAGAAGGGGCAGGTCGACCTGGACGCGCCGCTGTCCGAGGCGTACCCCCTGCACTCGGCTCGTGTGGTGCGGCCCGGCACGGACGTCACCGTGCTGGCCTACGGCCCGATGGTGCGGACCTGCCTGGAGGCGGCGACCGCGGCCGCCGAGGACGGCCGGGAGCTGGAGGTCATCGATCTGCGCTCACTCTCCCCGCTGGACCTGACGGCGGCGTACGAGTCGGTGCAGCGCACCGGCCGCGCGGTGGTGGTGCACGAGGCGCCGTCGAACATCGGCCTCGGCGCTGAGCTGGCCGCCCGGATCACCGAGAAGTGCTTCTACTCCCTTGAATCGCCCGTGCTGCGGGTGACCGGGTTCGACACCCCCTACCCGGCCGCCCGGGTGGAGGAGGAGTACCTGCCCGACCTCGACCGGGTGCTCGACGCCGTCGACCGCACCTTCGGCTGGTGAGCGACATGTCCCGGATCAAGACGTTCAACCTGCCCGACCTGGGCGAGGGGCTGACCGAGGGCGAGATCCTGGCCTGGCTGGTCAAGGTCGGTGACACGATCGAGCTGAACCAGCCGATCGTCGAGGTCGAGACGGCCAAGGCGGCGGTGGAGATCCCGGCGAAGTGGGCCGGGCAGGTGCAGGCGATCTTCCATTCGGAGGGCACCACGGTCGAGGTCGGTGTGCCGATCATCGCGATCGACACGGACCCGGGTGCCGGCCCGCTGGAGGCGCCGTCGACCACGGCCACGCCCAGCGGTGACCTGCCCACCCCGTCGGCGGCCTCGCTGGCGGCGGTGGAGGTGGCACCGGCCGAGGGCATGATCGAGCCTGGCCTGATCGGCGGCGCGGCCCCGGGTGGTCGGACGGCGGTGCTGGTTGGCTACGGCCCGCGTACGACCGCCGCGAAGCGCCGCCCGCGCAAGGGTGCCGTCCCGGCGCAGGCCGCGGCGGCACCTGCTCCGGCGGCACCGGCCCCGCAGCCGGTGGTCGCGCCCGTGGCGGCTCCGGCTCGTAACGGGCAGGCCGCGACG
The DNA here is from genome assembly GCF_016907275.1 of Micromonospora luteifusca. Taxonomy (NCBI): domain Bacteria; kingdom Bacillati; phylum Actinomycetota; class Actinomycetes; order Micromonosporales; family Micromonosporaceae; genus Micromonospora; species Micromonospora luteifusca. The sequence continues at coordinate 3,315,432 of NZ_JAFBBP010000001.1, read as the reverse complement.
GCGACCGGCGGTCTGGTGCTGGCCAAGCCGCCGGTGCGCAAGCTCGCCAAGGACCTCGGGGTCGACCTCAGCACGTTGACCGGGTCGGGGCCGCTTGGCTCGATTACCCGGGAGGACGTGCAGCAGGCGGCGAGCGGTGCCGTGGCGGTGGCCGAGCCGATCGTGGCGGCGGCCGCCCCCAGCTTCGGTGCGGACCGGGAGCAGCGCATCCCGGTCAAGGGCGTCCGCAAGCTCACCGCCGAGAACATGTCCCGCTCGGCGTTCACCGCCCCGCACGTGACGGAGTTCCTGACCGTCGACGTGACCCGGGCGATGAAGGCACTGGACCGACTGCGCGGCCGGCGGGAGTGGCGCGACGTACGGGTCTCGCCACTGCTCCTGGTGGCGAAGGCGGTACTGCTGGCGGTGCAGCGTCACCCGATGGTCAACTCGACCTGGGCCGGCGACGAGATCGTGGTGAAGGACTACGTCAACCTCGGCATCGCGGCGGCCACCGAGCGCGGCCTGATCGTGCCGAACGTCAAGGACGCCGGTCGACTCTCGCTACGGGAGCTGGCGGACTCGCTGACCGATCTGGTGCAGACGGCGAAGTCCGGCCGTACGTCGCCGGCGGCCATGTCCGGCGGCACGTTGACCATCACCAACGTCGGCGTGTTCGGGGTGGACACGGGGACGCCGATCCTGCCGCCCGGCGAGTCGGCGATCCTGGCCTTCGGCGCGGTGCGGGAGATGCCCTGGGTGCACAAGGGCAAGGTCAAGGTGCGTCAGGTCACCACGCTGGGGCTGAGCTTCGACCACCGGATCATCGATGGCGAGCTGGGCTCGAAGTTCCTGCGCGACATCGGCGACTTCCTCACCGATCCGGAGGCGGCGCTGCTCGCCTGGACCTGACCGTTCGAGACGCCAGCCACGGCCGGTGTGCCACGGGTTAACGCCCGGCACACCGGCCGTGTCGTTTAGGCGACGGAAGCGTCGGCGAGAAGCCCCGTTGACCTTTGATTGTTAGGCAGGTGTCTCAGCTCACCTAATAATCGATGGAAGTTGGCCGGGTTCTGCGGTTGAATAGATGCATCAGGGGCTGACAACCGAATAGCTAGGGGGACCCACCAATGAGCATGATCGAGCGAATCCGCAACCACCGCGACGCCACCCGCCGCGCCCGTGCCATCGAGCACGCGCTGCGCTCGGCGAACTCGCCGGCAGTTCGCGAGGAACTCCTCGTCATCGCCCAGCGTCACATGAGCTGACGCTCCACAACTTCCTCACCTCCTCCAGATCGATGGCCCACCCGGCCCGCCGGGCGGGCCATCAGCGTTTCCCGGCCACCCGCCACCGGGATTCCGCCCTGCCGCAGCGCCCGGTACGGTGGGCTTCGGTCGCCGCCCGCCGACCCGGCAGAGGCCGAGCCGACACAAGCTGCTCGACACCGACCGGCCACGGGGAGTGACGACCAGTGCTCCTTGGACGTGCCGTGCCACCACCCGATACCGTGCGGGGAGCCGGCACAGCGGTACGCCGGCGACGCCGGCAGCCATGCCGAGGAGACCGATCGGCACCGGCGAGCCGACATGTGATGGAGGAGGCGCACCCATGACGTCCGAGGGCCCGCACCGCACCGGCCAAGAGCCGGACGAGGTGTCACCGGGCGCCGGCGGACCGGCGCCGTACGGCGACCGCCCGGCGCAGCCGGACAATGGCCACAACGCCGCTGGCCCCGACCTGGGCTGGGCGCCCGCACCGCCGGCGCGACCCAACCCGTCGACGCCGGCATGGGCGACTCAGTCCGAGCAACCGCCGGCTCCTGCCTGGGGTGCCGCCGCTACCCCACAGCCCAACGACCCGGCGCAGCCCGCCTGGGCCGCTGGCGGTGGCGCGAGCGAGCCGCCGCAGCAGCAGCCCGGCACCTGGCCCGGCAACGATGGCGCACCGGCTCCGGCGCAGCCGGCCTGGGCCGCACAGCAGCAGGGCTGGACACCGGCCGAGCAGAGTGCGCCCGCCCCCACCTGGACCCCGAGCGCCACTGAGCAGCCCGACTGGGTGCAGGCTCAGCCGGCGGCACGGGGCGCCGCGCAGGTGCCTCCGGCCACCGCCGCCTGGCCCGCCCAGGACGACCCGGCCCGCTCCGGCGGCTGGGGTGGCGCGGCGCAGGCCGACCCGCCCGCCGGTGACTGGCGCGGGGCCGAGTCGCAGCAGCCCGAGCAGCAGCAGGCCGCCAACTGGTCCGGCGGCGCTCAGCAGGACGACGCGTCCGGCAACGGCAACTGGCCCGCCAGCGCCGCCCGCGATGACCAACCCGTGTGGACCCCGGCGGAGCAGTCTCCGCCGACGTGGGGCCAGCCGGCCGAATCGGCCGAGCAGCCCGCCCCCGGGTGGGGGCAGGCCGCCCAGCCCAACGCCGCCCGTGGCGCGGCCCAGGTGCCGGCACCGACGACGAACTGGCCCGCGCAGGACGACCCGGCCCGCTCCGGCGGGTGGGCCGCACAGCAGCAGCAGGCGCAGCCCGCCGGGTGGGGCGATGGCGACGCGCGACAGGACCAGGCCGCGCGGCCGGCCGCCTGGGGCGACGCCGAGGGCCGTCCGCAGCAGCCCGACTGGGTGCTCTCGCCGCAGGACCAGCCCACCGAACGGCCGGAGCCGGCTGGCTGGAACGCGGCGGAGCAGAGCGGTCTCCCCGCCCGTGCCAGCGTCAGCGTGCCCGGCAACGACGGCGCGCCCGGCTGGGCCGCCGGCCCGGACAACGCGGCGCAGGGCAACTCCGGCGTGCCGGAGGTCGAGCCGTGGGCTCCCGGCGAGGTGTGGGGTCGTGCCGAAGCGGAAGCTTCCGCACAGTCCCGCGGTGGCTGGGAGGCAGACCGGGGCGACGAGGCACCGGCCTACCAGCCCGGGCCCGCACCGGGCATCTCGCCGGCCAACGCGGTGCCACTGCCGCCGCAGGAGCAGCGTGTGCCAGGTGCCAGCCTGGCTGCTGCCCCGCCGGCCGACTACGCGCCCCAGGCCCAGTTCGCTCCGATCCCCGAGCAGTCCGCGTACGCCGAGCGGGAGACCCCGGAGGCCGCGGCGCAGTTCGAGGCGGACGCGCCCGGCTGGGGCCGGGCCGAGGAGGCTCCCGCGAGTGGCGCGCTGGTGCCCGCCCCGCGTACCTCTCCGGAGTCCGGAGCGGGCCGCGCGGTGGTGCCGGTGTCCGAGGCCGAGTCGGCAGCCGGCGCGGTGGCCCGGGCCACGGCCAGTGCTTCGGTGCCGCTGGCCAGCCGGGTGATGCCCCCGACCGACCAGGCCATCCAGTCGACCGGCACGGCCACCCCTCAACCCCGGGTGTACGGCCGCCCGGCTCGACCCGAGCCGGAGAACGAGCCGGAACCGGAGGCGTTCCAGCCCGACCCGGGTGCCGATCGTCAGGGTGCACCGGAGTGGCAGAACGATCCGCCGCGTCAGGGTGCGCCGGAGTGGCAGAACGACTCGCCCCGTCAGGTCGCACCCGACTGGCAGAACGAGCCGCCCCGCCAGGCGGGTGCACCTGACTGGCAGAACGACCCGCAGCGCCAGGTTGGCCCCGGCTGGGGCGGCGAGCCTCCAGCCGAGCCGCGCTTCGACGACCGCCAGCCCGCGCCGAGTGCGTTCAATGAGGCCCCGTCGGCGCCTCCGGCGTTCCCGCCGGGCGTGCCGTCCTTCGTCGACGCCCCCGGCAACAACCGGCCGATGAACGGCGTTCGGCCGCACGCCGGTGCCGAGCGACCGGGCGACCAGTTCGGCAGCCCGGGGTCGCCGGCCGCCGGTGCCGCCGCGGTGAACGGGACGTCGGCGTTCGGCGGGCCCAGCTTCGGCGGGCCCGGTCCCAGCGGGTCAGGCTTCGGCGGGCCGGCAACCGAGTCGGTGCCGGGCGGTGGCTTCCCGCCGGCCTTCCCACCAGCGCAGCAGCCCGCGCCGTCCTGGGGCCAGGAGGCTGGGCAGTCGGACCACGGACGGTTCGACGCGTTCAAGCCGGACGCCGACGAGCCGAAGGCGGAGCCACCGACGCCGAAGGTACGCAACGGCCGGGTGCTGGCCGCGGTGCTGATCGCCGCGGTGCTCATCCTGGCGGTGCCGCTCGGCCTGCTGATGCTGCTCGGCAAGTTCGGCGGAAACGACTCGCCGGCCTTCGACCCGGCGGTCGGCAGCTGCGTGAAGAAGGCCGGCGAGGCTGGCGCCACGGCGGCTGACTGCGGCGAGGCGGACGCTTTCACGATCGTCTCGAAGGTGGACGCGAAGGAGAAGTGCACCGACACGACGCAGCCCCACGTGGTGCTGCCGGGTGACGGCACCAACCGGGTGCTCTGCCTCAAGCCGGCCACGAAGTAGCTTCACCGACGGCGGGGTCACGGGCAACCGTGGCCCCGCCGTCGTCGTACCACTCGAACATCAGCATCTCGGGCAGAATCCAGTTGTGGAACGTGAGTTAGCGGCGGCGTTGGAGCCGATCTTGTTCGATCTTGGGAAGCCTGGCGGGGTGGAGCCCGATCTTCGCGATGAACCGTGGCGAGAGGACCCACAGATCGCCAGCGCCTTCCTCTACGCTTCCGACGGTTCCGGCCAGGGGATCTCGATCGACCTCGGACTACCCGCCGTGACACAGGTCGTCGCGCTCGCCGACCAGGTTCAGGACTGGGCGGTGGAGGCACTGTGGTCACTGGGCCGTGCCACCAACTGGCCGCCCTGTCCCCAGCATCCCGAGAGCCACCCCCTGGCAGCGGTGGTGCGCGCCGGCCGAGCGGTCTGGGCCTGTCCCACCCTTGGGACCGAGATCAGCGAGATTGGGACGTTAGCTTGCTAGGGCCTGTCTCCGAGTCCTCGGTCGAGCAGAGGCAGAGTCCAGATGTCGGTCCGGCGTCGTGACTCGCCCCCCTTGATCGTTGGCAGCTGAGCAACTCGACACGCCGAGCACCACACTGCTGAGCTGCCAACGATCGCCTGGAGACGCTGACCGTCGGCCGAATCTGGGACGCCGCCGAGGTCTGCGCGTACGCCGCCAAGCGCCGGGAGCGCAACGAAGGCGGCGCGGGCTAGAACTCTCCCTCTTTGGCTGTCGTCCGGGTCACGGCGGTCGGGACCTCGGGGCGTGGCAGGCTGGCAGGCATGGGAACGACAGCGCGTGTACGTGCGCCCGAGCTACGCGGCCGACAGTGGCTCAACACAGGCGGCAAGAATCTGACCTTGCAGGACCTTCGCGGCAAGATCGTTCTGGCCGATTTTTGGACTTTCTGCTGTATCAACTGCCTGCACGTGCTCGATGAGCTGCGACCGCTGGAGGAGAAGTACGGCGACGTGCTCGTCGTGATCGGTGTGCACTCACCGAAGTTCGAGCACGAGAAGGACCCCGAGGCCCTCGCCGCCGCCGTCGAGCGGTACGGGGTGCACCACCCCGTGCTCGACGATGCTGAGATGGACATGTGGCAGCAGTATGCGGCCCGGGCCTGGCCGACCCTGTCGGTGATCGATCCCGAGGGTTACGTGGTGGCCACCATGGCCGGCGAGGGCCATGCCGAGGGGTTGGCCCGGTTGATCGACGAGCTGATCGTCACCCACGAGGCCAAGGGCACCCTGCACCGGGGTGACGGCCCGTACGTCCCGCCGCCGGCTCCGGAGACCGCGCTGCGTTTCCCGGGCAAGGCAGCGCTGCTGCCGAACGGCAACCTGCTGGTCTCGGACTCGGCCCGGCACTCCCTGGTCGAGGTGGCGGCGGACGGCGAGACGCCGGTGCGCCGGATCGGCTCGGGCGAGCGGGGCCGCGCCGACGGGCCGGGCGGTGCCGCGACGTTCTCCGAGCCGCAGGGGGTGTGCCTGCTGCCCACCCAGGTCGCCGAGGTCGCCGGCTACGACCTGGTGGTGGCCGACACGGTCAACCACCTGCTGCGCGGTGTACGGCTGGAGTCGGGCGAGGTGGTCACCGTGGCCGGCAGCGGTCGGCAGTGGCGCGCCGAGGTCGACGACCACGCACACGACGCGCTCGCCGTGGATCTCTCCTCCCCGTGGGACCTGGCCTGGTACGACGACAAGCTGATCATCGCGATGGCCGGCATCCACCAGCTCTGGTGGTTCGACCCGATCAAGCGGACCGCCGGCATGTACGCCGGCACCACGGTCGAGGCGCTGCGGGACGGCCCGCTGGCCGAGGCGTGGATGGCGCAGCCGTCGGGGCTCTCCGTCTCTGCCGACGGCACTCGGCTCTGGATCGCCGACAGCGAGACCAGCGCCATCCGGTACGTCGAGAACGGCGTGCTGGGCACTGCTGTGGGGCAGGGCCTGTTCGACTTCGGGCACGTGGACGGTCCGGCGGAGTCGGCGCTGTTGCAGCACCCGTTGGGCGTGTGCGCGCTTCCGGACGGCTCGGTGCTGATCGCGGACACCTACAACGGCGCGGTGCGCCGCTTCGACCCGGCCAGCAACCAGGTCTCCACCGTGGCCGACGGGTTGGCGGAGCCGAGCGACCTGGTGCTCACCCCGGCTGGTGAGGTGCTGGTGGTGGAGTCCGCAGCCCACCGGTTGACGCGGCTCGCCCCGGGTGCCCTGTCAGCGGCAGGCGCCAGCACGGTGGACGGCCCCCGGCACCGCACCGAGCGCAAGCCGACCGACGTCGCGGCCGGTGAGGTCACCCTGGACATCGTCTTCACCCCGGCACCGGGGCAGAAGCTGGACGAGACGTACGGGCCGTCGACCCGGTTGGTGGTCTCCGCGTCTCCGCCGGAGCTGCTGGTGGATGGTGCCGGCACGGGCACCGAGCTGTCCCGCCGTCTGGTGCTCAACGGCGAGGTCTCTGCCGGGGTGTTGCAGGTGACCGCCCAAGCGGCGACCTGCGACGCGGACGTCGAGCACGCGGCGTGCCACCTGACCCGGCAGGACTGGGGCGTACCGGTGCGGGTGGTCGACGGCGCCGTGACTCGTCTCCCGCTGGTCCTCCGCGGCCTGGACGCCTGACTGTCTCCCAGGGGCCCGCAAGGGCCCCTGGGGTCATGCGAACGGGGCCAAAGGGATGTCGGCGTCGATCAGGGTTGCGCGGACGAGTTCGGCGGCCGAGACGGCGCTGGGGGTGTCGCCGTGCAGGCAGATCGAGTCGACCGAGCAGGGGATGACGGTGCCGTCCACCGCCACCACGCTCCGTTCGGTGGCCATCCGCCCCGCCCGTCTGGCCACCTGCTCCGGGTCGGTTATCACCGCTCCGGGGGTGCCGCGCGGCACCAGCGCCCCGTTGGGCAGGTAGGCACGGTCGGCGAAGGCCTCGGCGACGACCGACAGGCCCGCGCCGACGGCGAGCTGGGCGAGCGTCGAGCCGGGTAGACAGAGTATGGGCAGCTCGGGGTCGTAGCCGGCGACCGCGGCGACCACCGCCGCCGCCTGGGATTCGTCGGTGCTGGCCGCGTGGTAGAGCGCACCGTGCGGCTTGAGGTAGCGGACCCGGGTGCCGAACAGCCGGCAGAACGCCTCCAGGGCCCCCAACTGGTAGGTCACCTCGTCGCGTAGTACGCCGAACTCGTAGTCGATGTGCCGCCGGCCGAAGCCGGCCAGGTCCCGGTAGCCGACCTGCGCGCCCACGGCGACCCCACGTCGCGCGGCGCCCTCGCAGACCCGTCGCATCGTGGACGGGTCGCCGCCGTGGAAGCCGCAGGCGACGTTGGCGGAGGTGACGAGGCCCAGCAGCGCCTCGTCGTCGCCGAGCCGCCAGATGCCGAATCCCTCGCCCAGGTCAGCGTTGAGGTCCATGGAATCTGACGGTAGTCCCTGGCCGGGCCTGCGCGAGCGGGGTCACGTCGGTGACCACCCCGATGACGGGGTATCCGCCGGTGGTCGGATGGTCGGCGAGGAAGATCAGGGGTTGTCCGTCCGCGGGCACCTGCACCGCGCCGAGCACGATGCCCTCGCTGGGCAGTTCGCCGGTGACCGCGCGGGGCAGGGTCGCGCCGGCGAGCCGGGCGCCGACCCGGTTGCTCACCGGGCTGACGGTGTACGCGGTGCCGAACAGCCGGTCGAGGGCGGTCGGCGTGAACCAGTCGTCGCGAGGGCCGGGGCGCAGCATCAGGTGCAGCTCCGGCGGGGGTGCGGGGCAGATGGTCAGGTCGACTGGCGCGGGTGTGCCGGACGGTTCGCCGAGCGGTAGCCGGTCGCCGTCGCGCAGCGGGGACGGGCCGAGCCCGGACAGGGTGTCGGTGGCGCGACTGCCGAGCACCGGCGGCACGTCGATGCCGCCCGCCACTGCCAGCCAACTCCGTACGCCGCGTCGGGCGGGACCGATCCGCAGCACCGTCCCGGCGGGCACGCTGAGCGGGCGTCCGGTGTCGCCGGGTCGGACACCGGCCTGGACCGTCACCTCGGCCCTGGTGACCGCCACCGTGGTGGCCCTGGTCAGCCGCAGTGTGCAGCCGGACAGGGTGATCTCCAGGCCGGCGGCGTGCTCCGGATTGCCGACCAGCCGGTTGGCCAGCCGCAGTGCTGCCGGGTCGAGAGCGCCGGACCGGGGTACGCCCAGGTGTGCCCAGCCGGGCCGACCCAGATCCTGCACGGTGGTGAGCGCGCCGGCGCGGAGCACCTCGACAGCGGCCGGGTGGGTCATGCCGCCGCCATCCGGACCGAGGTGCCCGGACCGAGTCGGGACGGTGGGTCGGCGTGCACGTCGAAGAGGACCAGGTCGGTCCGGCCGACCAGTAGCCAGCCGCCGGGGGACGCGCCCGGGTAGATGCCGGCGTACGGGCCGGCCAGGGCGACCGAGCCGGCCGGCACCCGGGGACGAGGGGTGGCCAGCCGGGGCAGCGCCAACTCGGCGGGCAGCCCGGTCAGGTAGGGGAACCCGGGGGCGAAGCCGCAGAACGCCACCCGGAACCGCGTGCTGGTCAGCCGACGCAGCACGGCTGGCACGTCCACGCCCCAGTGTTCGGCCACCGCCGGCAGGTCCGGCCCGTCGAACTCGACCGGAACGGCCACCTCCGTACCGTTGCCGCGCTCGCCTTCGCCGTGACGGACGGTGGCGGCGTTCGGGACCACGGACGCCCACTGGGTCAGCCGCTCGGCCGTGGCGATCGGGTCGGGCAGGCCGTCGAGCAGGACGGTGCCGGCTGCCGGCACGATCTCGACGGCGACCAGTTCGCCCTGCTCGCGACGCCGCCACAGCTCGGCCCGCCATGCCTCGACCAGCACGGCTTCGGGAACGTCGGTGGGGGCGGTGAGGTCGAGAAGCAGGGCTTGCGCCCCGACGGGTCGGATCCGCATCCGCTCATCCTCGCCGATGTCGTGCCGGTCTGACGTTCACGAGGACGGTGCCAGGTGTCACCAACGCCACTACTTCCAAGTAACCTACGGTGCCGTAACCTGACTGGGTGAGCACCTCCGCCCCGCTTCGCCTGAAGCCGGTCGACATCGGTAAGCCCCGGATGCGCGGCTGGCTACACACGTACGCCTTCTTTGTCGCCCTGGTCTGCGGCATCGTGCTCTGCTCGATCGCCGCCAGCCGGCCGGGATGGGCACCTCTGGTCAGCTGCCTCATCTACAGCCTCACAGTGTGCGGGCTCTTCGGCACGAGCGCGCTCTACCACCGTCGGGTGTGGTCGGAGCGCGGCTACCAGGTGATGCGCCGGATGGACCACTCGATGATCTTCGTGTTCATCGCCGGCACGTACACACCGCTCTGCGTGCTGCTGCTCGCGCCCCGGCCGGCCACGGTGATGCTGGCCCTGGTCTGGGGCGGCGCTCTCGCCGGCGTCGCGATCAAGGTGGCCTGGCCACATGCGCCGCGCTGGGTGTCCGCGCCGCTCTACCTGGCGCTGGGCTGGGTCGCGGTGGCCATGCTGCCGCAGATCCTGCACGGGGGCGGAGTCGCGGCACTGGCGCTGCTGATCGCCGGTGGGGCGATGTACAGCGTCGGTGCGGTCTTCTACGCGTTGCGCCGACCCAATCCGTGGCCGACCGTCTTCGGTCACCACGAGTTCTTCCACGCCTGCACGCTCCTGGCGGCGCTCTGCCACCACATCGCGATCTACTTCGCGCTGTTCGCCTGAGCCCTGCGGGCAGGCACGGGGCACAAGGTGGGTCCTGTTTCGGAGGGCAGATGCGAGCCGGGGCCCCGCGACGCTGCGGGACCCCGGAGCCTGTGCACGAGGATCAGGCCGGCGGTCCCGGCCGACGCACCTCGCGGTACTCCCGCATGACCTGGTTTTCCTGGACCGGCACAACGCGGTCGGCCACCACGCGCTCCTCACGGACCGGCGCGGCGACCACCGTGCGGCGACGGCTGTTCCAGAAGTAGAGGGTGGTGATCAGACCGGCGACGCCGGCCAGCATCAGCACCCAGCCGACCACGGACAGGTCCAGCCAGCCCAGGTCGGCCTCCACGGCGAATGCGAAGATCGCGCCCAGCGCGATCAAGAAGATGCTGCCACCAATGCCCATGTCTCGCTCCTCGGCTCTAACCTGGCGTACCACGCGCCGCGGCCGTCGGTAGGGGTGCGGCATCCATCGACTTACCCCGGCACGGAGATCGCCAATCGGGCAAGCTGGGGACATGACGGACGCCGACCTCGAGACCCGGACACTGGTGTTGCTGCGGCACGCGAAGGCGGAGCAGGGCAGCGACGCGGCGGACGATGCCGAGCGGCCACTGAGCGCACGCGGAAGCGCCGACGCGGCAGCGGCTGGTGCCTGGCTGGCGCACCACGGGTTGCTACCCGACGTGGTGATCTGTTCGACGGCCAGACGTACCCGCCAGACCTGGCATCAGGTGGCGATGGGGATGACCGGTTCGCCGCCGGAGGGCGGCCCGGCCGGGCCTCGCCCGACCGTGCGTTACGAGCCCGGCGCGTATGACGCCCACCCCGAGGAGTTGTTGGCGCTGGTCCGCACGGTCGACCCGACGGCCCGCACGGCTTTGCTGATCGCCCACAATCCGGGCATCTCGCTGCTGTCCGCCCTCCTCGACCCGGAGGGGGTGGACGAGGGGGGTTTGCGCACCGCCGAGCTGGCGGTGCACCGTGGCCCGCTCGGCTGGGCGGAGTTGGGTCGTTCGGGAGCGCCGCTCACGGCACGGCATGCCGCACGCGGCTGAGCCACCCGTCGATCGTCGACGGGTGGCTCAGGGGTAGGCACCGAACCCGCGCGGGGCTCAGGACGGCGGTGCGGTCGGTGGTGGCGGGTCGGGCGGTGGCGGCATCATCGCCGTCGGATGAGAGAGCCGGTTCTCCTCGACGATGAGGGTCCGGGCCCGCTTGCGCCGGTCCTGCCAGAACCAGAGCGTGGTCAGCAGTACGGCCAGCCCGGCCAGGATGAACACCCAGCCGACCGCCCGCACGTCGATCCACCAGACGTTGGCTCTCAGTGCGAAGGTCAGGATCGCGCCAATCGCGATGAGAAAAATGCCGCTTCCTACACCCATGTGCGCTGCACTCCCCCGTGCGGTGGCTCTGGGCGTTCCCTTTCGAGGTCACGCGACGGTTACCCGCCACGCCGCCGGCATACCCGGCCGGGCTCGCCGAATACGTGCTCACCCCTCGCGGCCCGGCCCCCGGGCCGACCGTGCTCCGCCGGATACGGCGACGGCCGGCGGGGCAGGTCCCCTCGCCGGCCGCCGGTGCTCCGGTGCTGCGATCCGGAACCTGTCAGGCGTGCCGTGGCACGGTCAGAAGGCTTCCTCCGGGAGGTCCATGATGTCGAGGTCGGCAGCCTCGATGATCCGCCGGTCGGCGCCGATGCGGGGCAGCACCTCGCGGGCGAAGAAGCGGGCAGCTGCCACCTTGCCGGTGTAGAACGCCTTGTCGCTGGCGGATACCTCGCCGGCCAGCGCCTTCAGCGCCACGTCAGCCTGCCGCTGGAGCAGCCAGCCGACGACCAGGTCGCCGATCGCCAGGAGGAACCGCCGGCTGCTCAGCCCAACCTTGTAGAGCGCGCGGGTGTCGCCATTCTGGGCCTCGCCCAGCCAGCCGGTCAGCACGCCGAGGATGTTCTGGATCTCGCCCAGCGCCTTGCCGAGCGCCTGCCGCTCCTCCTTGAGCTGGCCGTTGCCCGCCTCGGAGGAGATGAATTCCTGGATCTCACCGGAGACTGCCAGCAAGGCCTTGCCATTGTCCCGGACGATCTTGCGGAAGATCAGGTCGAGACTCTGGATGGCGGTGGTGCCCTCGTACAGAGTGTCGATCTTGGCGTCCCGGACGTACTGCTCAAGCGGGTAGTCCTGGAGGAACCCCGAGCCACCGAAGGTCTGCAGTGCCTCGTGCCCGAGCATCTCGTAGGCCCGCTCCGAGCCGACACCCTTGACCAGTGGCAGCAGCAGGTCGTTGACCCGCTTGGCCAGCTTGATGGCCTTCTCGTCGCCGGCCGCCTCGGCGATGGCGACCTTGTCCTGCCAGGTGGCGGTGTAGAGGACGAGCGCACGAAGACCCTCGGCGTACGACTTCTGCAGCAGCAGCGATCGGCGCACGTCCGGGTGGTGGGTGATGGTGACCCGCGGGGCGGTCTTGTCCGCCTGCTGGATCAGGTCGGCGCCCTGCACCCGGTTCTTCGCGTATTCGAGGGCGTTGAGGTAGCCGGTGGAGAGGGTGGCGATCGCCTTGGTGCCGACCATCATCCGGGCGTACTCGATGATCATGAACATCTGCCGGATGCCGTCGTGCTTCTCGCCGAGCAGCCAACCCTTGGCCGGCACGCCGTGCTCACCAAAGGTCACCTCGCAGGTATTGGAGACCTTCAGGCCCATCTTGTGCTCGACGTTCGTGGCGTAGACACCGTTGCGCTCGCCCAGCTCGCCGGTGGTCTCGTCGAAGTGGAACTTCGGCACCACGAACAGCGACAGGCCCTTGGTGCCGGGGCCGCCGACGCCCTCCACGCCCACCGGGCGGGCCAGCACGTAGTGCACGATGTTGTCGCTGAGGTCGTGCTCGCCCGAGGTGATGAAGCGCTTGACGCCCTCGATGTGCCAGGAACCGTCCGGCTGCTGGATCGCCCGGGTCCGGCCGGCACCCACGTCCGAGCCGGCGTCCGGCTCGGTGAGCACCATCGTGGAGCCCCACTGCTTGTCGATGAAGAGCTTGGCCCACTGCTTCTGCCGCTCGGTGCCCTCGACGTGCAGGACGTGCGCGAAGGACGGGCCGGAGGCGTACATCCAGACCGGGGCGTTCGAGCCGAGCACCAGTTCGGCGAGTGCCCACCAGAGTGCGCGGGGCGCATTGGTGCCGCCCAGCGCCGGCGGCAGGTCCAGTCGCCAGAACTCGGAGTCCATGAATGCCTGGTAGGACTTCTTGAACGACTCCGGCAGCGGCGCGGTGTGCGTGGCCGGGTTGAAGACCGGTGGGTTGCGGTCACTGTCCGTGTAGCTGGCGGCCAGGTCCTCGCGGGCGAGGCGGTCGACCTCAGCGAGGAAGCTGCGGGCGGTGTCGGTGTCGAGCTCCGAGTACGGCTCCTGGCCGAACGCCCGGTCCGCCCCGAAGACCTCGAACAGATTGAATTCGAGATCCCGGAGGTTGCTCTTGTAGTGGGTCATGCTCACTAGCCCCGCTTCCGGACAGGTGTTACCGATCAGTAACCCCGACTGTATTACTCACGGGTAGGCAGCGACAAGCGGATCACCCAAGTGACGGCGATTACACACACGCTCGCGACAGAGCCCGGATCAACTCTCGGCGGCGCCGACTTCCCAACTCGGGACGGCCGCCGCCGTGCCGGTACGGGCACCGACGTACTCCATCAGGACCAGGGCGATGTCGTCGTCGAGCCGCCCGTGGACCCACTCGATCAGGGCGGTCTCCAGCGAGGCCAGCCCGTCGGCGACCGTGCCGTGGCCGAGCAGTCGCCAGGCGCGGTCGGCGGTGGGAAAGAACTCGCCGTCCCGCCGCGCCTCGCCGAGGCCGTCGGTGAACAGCAGCAGCCGGTCCCCCGGCTCCAGACGTTCCACCCGGGGCCGGACCACCGGCATGAACCCGAGCGGAGGCGCCGGCGCTGGTGGCTCCAGCGGGATCACCGCACCCCGCCGCAGCAGCAGCGGTGGCGGATGGCCGCAGTTGACGATCGTGAGCGTGCCGCCGCGCTCCTCGACCAGGGCGGCGGTCACGAAATCCTCGTCACCGACGTTGCGGGCCACCGCGCGGTCCAGGTCGGCGACGACGGCACGCAGATCGGCCCGCTCGTACGCCACGTGCCGGTAGGAGCCGAGGACGATGCTCGCCAGCCGGACCGCGTCCAGGCCCTTGCCGCGCACATCGCCGATGATCATGCGTACGCCGTAGGGCGTGTCGATCGCCTCGTACAGGTCACCGCCGATCTCGGCCCTGGCGGTGGAGGAGATGTAACGTCCTGCGACCGAGAGGGTCCCGACCTGCGGCCCGAGCGGACGCAGCACCGCCTGCTGGGCCACCGAGGCGAGCTTGGTCAGCTCGACGATCCGCTCTGCCTGCCGCTGCCGGACCGACGCCACCGCGACCGCCAGTCCGGTGGCGAGCGCGATCGCGACCACGTTGACCGAGGTGACCAGCGACATCTCCGGCTCGATCAGGGCGAAGCCGGCCCCGGTCAGGGTCGCCGCGACTCCTACCCCGAGCACCACCGGCCAGGACGCCACGGCGGCGGCCAGGAAGGGCACGGCTGCCAACAGCGCGACGTAGTGCGCCAGCAGGCCGTCCGCCGCCTCCACCGCCGACACGACCGCGAGCAGGACAAGGGCCGCGCCGAGGCCGGCGCGGGATCCGGGGCTCAGCGGGCGACGGCCCGGCTGGAGGAGTCGCGTGGATACGAGGGACAGTTTGCCTGATCCGCGTGAACCGGTGAATGAACCTGACCCGTCGTCCGAGAAGGTTCTGGCCGGCCGGTCCGGTCGAGCGGCCGAATCGGCGTAACCCGCCCTGGTCAGCCGAGGACCTCGTAGCGGACAGTGAGCGCGCCCACGTCGACCGAGGTGATGGTGGCGAACGCGGCCCGGGAGAGGTCCAGGCAACGGCCGTCGATGAACGGGCCGCGGTCGTTGATCCGCACCACGACCGACTTGCCGTTGGCCGGGTTGGTCACCCGGACCTTGGTGTTGAACGGCAGCGTCTTGTGCGCGGCTGTCAGCGCGTTCGGGTTGAACGACTCACCGTTGGCGGTGAGCTGCCCGTCGGAGTAGAACGAGGCACCGCACGAACCGCTCTCCAGCACCTTCGCCGCAGCCGTGGTCTTCTTGACGGTCGGCTTCGGCTTCGGCGACGCGGTGCGCTCCTTGCCCCGTGAGGCGGCCTGCTGCGACCGGGTCGCCGACGGGCTGGCGGTCACGCTGGGCGAGGCGCTGACGCTCGGGGTGACGGCCGGGGAGCTGGGGGTGAGGCTGCTCGCGGCGGTGGTCGGGGTGAGGTCGAGGGTCACCGGCCCCGACTGGCCGGAGCCGGAGGTCAGCTGCACGGCACCGACCGTACCCCCGACGGCGAGGGCGACGCCGACCGCCGCGGTGGCCACGATGCCCGCCGGGGAGGAGAAGATGCGGGTACGGGAGTGCTTGGCTGCCACCGGCCCGGGTCCTTTCGTCGTCTGAACAAACCGGGTCGGACCGTAACGAGAGAAGCACTTCCGAAGTCAACGTGATCATTGTGGTATGCCCGTATTTGCACAGGTACGTGTAGCCGATCATCCGATCCGGGGTGGGCCGGCCGGCCCAGGTGCCGACCCGCGACCCCGCCGTGCCGCAGGATGGGCGGATGCCCGCTGACCTGACCGAACGCCTGGCCGCCCTGTTCCAGTGGATCGACCCCGGTCCGGGCACCAGTCACCTGGTCAGCGACATCTCCGGTTGGTGGCGGGACCCGACCGTGCTGGCCGAGCTGGGGCCGGCCCTGGTGGCGCCGCACCGGGCCGCCCGGCCAACGGTGGTGCTCGCCCCGGCGGTCACCGGGCTGCTGCTCGGGCCGTTGGCGGCCACCGCCCTCGGGGTCGGCTTCGTGGCCGCCCACAAACCCGGCGACGGTCGGCTGCCAGCCGGGGCGCTCACCTGGGCGCAGAGCCCACCGGACTACCGGGGCCGGCGGGTCGACCTGGCCGTCCGGGACCGGCACCTAGGCCCCGGCGACCGAGTCCTGGTCGTGGACGACTGGGTGCGCACCGGCGCACAACTCCACGCTCTCTACGAGATCTGCGCCACACGGGGCGCCGAGGTGCTGGGCACCGCCGTCGTGGCCGTCGACTGCCCGCCCGAGGTCGCGGCCGACCTCCGGATCACCGGCCTGATCAACGCGGCGGATCTACCGGGTTGACTTGAACCATGCTTCAGCTTCGACGATCGACGCATGAGTGACGACATCCTCGACGAGGCGTACGAGCGACTGCACCGCACCGGCCCCGAATACCAGGGCTGGCTCTCCAACCACGGGCCGATGGCCGTCGAGGCGCTGGCCCGACACGGGCACCAGCGGCAGGTGCACCGCTGGCTCGACAGCTACCTCGACCGACTCGACGAGTTACCCCGAGGGCTGCACCCGATCGACGACTGGCGGGCGGCGCTCGGCGATGCGAAGCGGGCCGGCGACTGGTTGGCGTACTTCGACCGGCAACTGCGCGAACGCCCGTGGCGCGACGTCCTCGGCACCTGGTGGCCCCGGCTGCTGCCGGGCATCGCCGCCGGCGCCACCCACGGGGTGATTCGAGTCGGGCACGCCGTACGCGCACTCGACTCCGACGACGTGAACCGTCAGCGGCGCACCGAGCTGGGCCAGGCCCTCGGCTACTGGGCGGCCCGCTGGCAGCCGGTCCCCGGCGTCGACCGGCTGCTCCACGGCACCTCCGCAGGCGAGTCGGGTGGACGGAGCGCCGGTGACCTCGACGTGGACGCCGCACTGGCCGGGCTGCCCCGGATCGACGAACAGACCGGGGGCGTCCGCGATCGACTGGGCCGACTTCCAGGCGTACCCCGATGGGAGCCGGCGCTCGCGGCGTTGCGGCCCGCGCGCACGCCGGCCGAGGCGGAGCGAGGGCTCACCGCGCTGGTGCACCGGGCCGGGCTCGACTACCTGCGCTTCGGGCACGTCGCGCCGGTCATGCTGGTGCACGCGGTCACCGCGCCGACCGCAGTGCTGCGTACCCTGCCGGCGCTCGACAAGGCGCTGTGGGCGCCGAGCCTCGCCGCGGCCTGGGCCGCGACGGCGGCCATGACCTCGGTGTACGCCCCGGCCGACGGCCTCGCGCCACCGACCGTGACCGCCGCGCCCCCGGCGGAGGTCTTCGCCCGCGCGGCCCGGCACGGCGACGAGCACGTGGTCAAGCTCGCCGACGCGGTGCTCGACGCGCACGCGGCCACCGGCGACGACCGACTACTCACCGCCGCCGGCTACGCCGGGCAGTTGATCTGAGCGGAGCCCGGCGTATTGCAGCGGCGGCGTGGGCCGCCCTGGCCTAGCCTCGGCAGGATGTGGCCTCGGATCGGTGAACTGCGCGCCCTCGCCCTCGGCACCCCCGGCGAGCTACGGGAAACCCTCAACACCCTGGTGCTCGCCGGTGTGAAGACCGCGACGGCCGGGCGGCTCGCCGAGTACGCGGAAGAGGGCGAGGAGTTGGAGCACGTCGGCGAACGGCTGGCCCTGGTCGACGACGACAACGCCCTGGCCGGCGTCGTGGAGATCACCGGAGTCGAGATCGTCCGCTTCGCCGACGTGCCGTGGGACTTCGCCCGCGCCGAGGGAGAGGGTGACCGCTCGATCGAGGAGTGGCGGGCCGGGCACTCGGCCTACTGGGCGCGGCTCGGCACCCCGGTCGACGGCGACACCCCGATCGTCTGCCTCCGCCTGCGGCTGGTCTCCGCCGGCGAGGGCGGCGTGGCCAGCGGCGACCTCGGCACCTGATCCGATTGGCCGGCTGGGCCGCGGTGCCGGTTCAGCCGCGGAGCTCCGGCAGCAACCGGGTCGCCACGTCCACCAGGACGGCCTCGTCGCCGGCGTACCAGCTGCTGGCGCGCGGCCAGTGCGTCACCACGTCGGTGAAGCCGAGGTCGGCGGCCCGGGCGACCTGATCGGCGAAGAACTGCGCGCTGCTGAGCGAGAACACCGGCGCCGCGTCCAGCGAGAGGTAACGGTCCAGAGTGGCCGGGTCGCGGCCGGCCTCGTCCAGCGTCCGGTCCATCCGCGCGGACAGCGTCGACACGCTGTCCCACCAGCTCGCCAGGTCATTGTCGTCACCGGTGCCGGTGGTCACCCATCCCTGACCGAAGCGGGCCACCAGCCGCATCGACCGTGGCCCGTTGGCGGCCACCACGAACGGCACCCGCGGCTGCTGCACGCAGCCGGGGTTGTTGCGGGCGTCCACCGCGGTGAACCAGTCACCGCGCCAGGTGGTGCCGTCCTCCCGCAGGATCAGATCCAGCAACTCGGTGAACTCGGCGAACCGGTCGACCCGCTGACGCGGCGGGAGCGTCTCACCGCCCAGCACGGCCGAGTCGAACCCGATGCCGCCCGCGCCCAGGCCGAGCAGCAGACGACCGTCCGAGACGTCGTCCACCGTGGTGATCTGTCGGGCGAACGCCGCCGGGTGCCGGAAGTTCGGCGACGCGACGAGGGTGCCCAACCGGATCCGGGACGTCACCGTGGCGGCGGCGGTCAGCGTGGTCATCGAGTCGAACCAGGGGCCGTCGACCAGATCCCGCCAGCCCAGGTGGTCGTAGGTCCAGGCATGGTCGAAGCCCCACTCGTCGACCTGCCGCCAGCGCCGCTGCGACTCCGCCCAACGCTGGTCCGGCAGGATCACGATGCCAATCCGCATGATCGCCAGCCTAGCCGGGGGCACCACCGACCCCTGGCTTTAGCTACCGTTCCGCTGTGGACCTACCTACGGGGCGAGCCGCCACGGTACGAGCCTTTGGCACCATCTCGCTGGTGGCCGGCTTCATGACCTGCCTGCTCACCAATTCGTCCGATTACGACGGGTTCAGGCCGCAGATCCTCGCCGCCTTCCTCATCCTGACCGGCATCGGTCTGCGGATCGAAGCGGCGATCCTCGACCGTACGCAGTAGCTGGGCTCACCTTCGGGTAGGCGGAAGTGCTGGCCGACCCCGTCGCCGGTCCTGCCAACGTGTGATGCGCATCACATTGAACCCCGGTAGGGCCATCGCGTTCAGGTCCGACTCCTCCATGAGCAGGCATCCGGTGGGTGCCGCCCGAGGAGAGGAAAAACGCGAGATGACCAAGGTGACCGCGCAGATGTCGGTTTCGGTCGACGGGTTCTACGCCGGCCCGCAGTTCGACGGCGACGGCGACTGGATGGACTCGGCCGAGAGCGCCGGCTTCTTCCGAGTCACCCGCTGGGCGACCGAAGCGATGGCCTGGCGCGAGCGACAGGGCTTCACCGGCGGGGAGCAGGACACCAACTCCGACGTGATCGCCGAAACGTTCGCCGCGGCTGGCGCGTACGTGATGGGGCGCCGGATGGCCGACGGGGGTGAGGTGCCCTGGGGCGAGGAGCCGCCGTTCCGCGCGCCGGTCTTCGTCGTCACCCACCGACCCCGCCAGCGTCTGCTGCGGGGAGGAGGAACCAGCTTCACCTACGTCACCGATGGCGTGGCCAGCGCCGTCGAGCAGGCGCGCGCCGCGGCCGGCGGCAAGAACGTCGCCGTGGCCGGAGGCGGCAGCCTGGTGCGTCAGGTGCTCAAGGCCGGTCTGCTCGACGAGCTGGAGCTGCACGTCGTACCGGTCGTGCTCGGCACCGGGCTCCGGCTGCTCGACGCGGACCTCGACCTCGGCGACAAGGAGGCGATCGAGCTGACGCCGACCCGCGTCCTCCACACACCGCAGGTCACCCACATCCGGTACGAGGTCGGCGGTCGCGCGCCGCTCGTGCTCGACGACCGGGGCCGTGGCGGCGGCCCGACGGTGACCAGGAACTGACTCACGGCCCATCGAAGGAAAGGGGCGACACCATGCCGCAGCTGTTGCGGGTGCAGTGCTTCAACGTTTCGCGCGACGGGTTCGGCACCGGAGAGGGGCAGAGCCTGGAACGGCCCTTCGGCCACGCGGACCCCACCCCGCTGTTCTCCTGGCGTGCCGCCACCGCCAGCTTCGTCTATCGCACCGAGCGGGGCGGCACTCGCGGCCTGGACGACTACCTGACCCGCGACGCCGAGTACAACATCGGCGCGGAGATCATGGGTCGGAACAAGTTCGGCCCCCAGCGTGGTCCCTGGGAGGATCACGAGTGGAAGGGATGGTGGGGGGACAACCCGCCGTTCCACACGCCGGTCTTCGTGCTCACCCACCACGAACGGCCGTCGTTCACCCTGGCCGACACCACGTTCCACTTTCTCGACGCCACCCCGGCCGAGGCGCTGGCCCGGGCGAAGCAGGCAGCCGCCGGTCGGGACGTACGCCTCGGTGGTGGGGTGGCGACCATCCGCGAGTTCATCGAGGCCGACCTGGTCGACACGATGCACATCGCCGTCGCGCCCGTCGACCTCGAGCGGGGCGAGCGCTTGTGGGACAGCCCCACCGACCTGCTCGACCGCTTCCACCTCGAGTCGGTGTCCAGCCCCAGCGGAGTCACCCACCTCCTGTTCTGGAGACGGTGACCGCACCCCGCGCCGGCACGGACGTCTACCGGCGGGACAGCACCAGCAACCGGTTGCCGTCCGGGTCGGTCACCCGCGCGGATCGCTCACCCCACGGCTGGTCGACCGGCTCCTCGGTGACCGTCGCGCCACCCGAGCGCAGCGTGTCAACGGCCGCGTCGCAGTCGTCGGCGTAGACACACAACTCCCAACGGTGGACGAGAGCGGGGCCGCCGGCCTTCGGGTCGGCGGCCAGGCCGAGCTCGCTGTTGCCCAGTCGTAGTGCGACGAACTCCGGGTCGCCGTCCTCGGGGAACCGGTAGGTCAGCTCGAAGCCGACCACTCCCCGATAGAACGCGATCAGTCGTGGCAGGTCAGGTGTCGTCACGATGGGAAAGGCTTCGATGAACACGGACCACCTCCAGGCCGGACCTTAGCCGGTGCCGAGGCCCCGCAGGAACCACCACGATCGATCCTGCGGACCTCATCGTTTCACCGAATCCCTTGCGCAGATTGATTTGCGATGCAAACCTATTGGTAGCGCAGCATCAATACTGGAGGGCATCGTGTCGGAACAACCGAGCACCGCGCCGAGCAGCGAGCACACGCCCGGAGAGCTCCTGGCGTCGGTGGCCGCGCTCCGGCGACGCACCCGGGTCGCCCGAAACGCCTACTGGCTGCCGCTCCTGCTGTTCGGTCTCCTGACAGCGGCGGCCGCGCCCCTCTACGTCGAGTCGGTCGAATCGCCCGCCCTGCGCACCACGCAGGACAACCCCGCACTGACCGGCCTCGGCGGGGACTTCCTCGAACGCTCGGCGGCCCTCGGCTGGTACTGGCTGGTGGCGCTTCTCGGCGGCTACCTGCTCAGCCTCTGGTGGTATCGGTGGTACGGCGCGCGGGTGGGTGTGCAGACCCCGACCCGGGCGTACGTCATCGCCGGCATCGCGGGCACCCTGATCGGAATCGTGCTGCCGATCGCGCTGCGGTTCCTGTTGCTCAACACGGCGACGGTGATCTCGAACGGGACCAGTTGGGCGACCACACCGCTGTTGGGCATCTCCAGTCGCGGCATGTTGCCGCACCTGGTCATCGCGGTGGGTCTGCTGGTCCTCGCCCGCCTGGAACGCAGTCGCGGCCTCGCGGCCGTGGCCGTGTGCTACACCGCCGCGCTCGTTTTCGTGAACATCTACTTCCAGACCACGGACTTCGAACCGGGGGACCTGAGCCGCTTCAGCTTCATGCTGGCGGCCCTGCTGCCGGCACCGATCCTGCTGGTCGGCGGCACCATCGCCCTCGTCGCCACGAACAGGAAGCCGTCATGAGCAGTGCCGATGGCGCCAACGAAGCAGCCACCGGCCCTGCCAACGGCGGACACCCGACGAACGGGCTCAGCGACACCGTCCACCAGCGCAACCGGCTCGGCATCCTCACCATCGCCGCGGAGGCCGAGCGGGTGGAGGTCGCCTACCTGCGCGACGCGCTCGAACTCACCGCCGGCAACCTCTCCCGACACCTCGCCGTGCTGGAGGAGGCCGACCTGATCCAGGTCGAGAGGGGCTACCACGGCCGCAGGCCCAAGACCTGGATCAGGATCACCCAGCAAGGGCAGACCGCGTTGACTGCCGAGATCAACGCGCTGCGGCAACTCCTCCAACGCCACCAACAGTTGGGCAGTGCTTCGCGGCCAGGCGGGCACGAGCAGTGACCTGTCGCACGGGCGACGTAGGTTGCCGGTCATGAATGCGTCGATGCCAGCACCCGATCCGATCACCCGGCGCGTCGAGCGCCAGGAAACACCCGTCATGTTCATCTCGACGGCCGACGAGCAGGACGCGATCACCGAGGCGTGGGATCGCCTGGAGAAAATCGTCGGGTCACTTCATGGGCGGAAGTTCTTCGGGGTGTTCGGCCCGCCCGATGGGGCGTACCGGGTCTGCGTGCAGGCCCAGGACGACGACGATGCCGCGTTGAGCGGGCTTGAGTCCGGGTCGATCCCCGGCGGCCACTACCTGTCGACGACAGTTCATGGTGAGCCGCCGGAGATCTACGCGCACATCCCCACCCGGTACGCGGAGCTGAAGCAGGTCGCCGACCACGATTCGACGCGTCCCAGCATCGAGTTCTATCGCCGCCGCGATGAGATCGACCTGCTGATCCCGGTGAACGCCCGATAGAAACGCGGGCGGTTCACCGGACCTGCCTATCGTCCCCAGGGTTCGGCGGGTCGGCAGTCAGCTCCCGGCTCGCCGTAGACGAGGGTGCCGGCGGAGTCCACGTAACAGTGATCGAACTCGTGGGACGAACGAAACAGCAGGCGGCGGTCGAGCTCAGCTCCGGTGGAGTCATAGCTGACCAATTCGGCGTCCCTGGTGACGTTGGCATCATCGGTGAGCAGGCCGAACACCCCGTTGGCCAACCGCGCCGTGGTCGTCTGCCCGTCGCCGTGTTCCAGCACCAGCCGTTGCACCCGAGCGCTGACCCGGCCGGTCACCGCGACGTCACCCCCGTCGGCTTCGGTCGACATGAGCAGGAGCCGCTGGATCGGGCCGGGCAACCAGTCCCGTTGCGGCCAGACGCGTTCACCGGTGGCACCCCCACTGATCTCCCTGTGCGGCTGCATGGAGACCTCGCAGGTGAAATATCCGGTGTCCGTCATGAACAGCGCCACGCCGTGGTGGTCCTGCTCGGCAGCCACGGCCAGATCGTCCATCGACAGTGGAAGCCGCTCCATCTGCGAGTTCCACTCCAGGCACTGCTCCACTGCCCGGTGCAGCGTCGGCGACAGTTCGCTCGAACCCATCGCCAGGTTCCGCACACCGTCTCCGTTCGGCACCATCGCCACACCGGCCACCACCGCCGCAGCCGTCGCCATGGTGGCGATCCCGAGACGTACCGCGCTGCGGCGCCGAGGCCGGCGGATCGACGTCATCAGGTCCGCGCGCATGCGCGCCGCCGCGCCGGGCGGCAGATCCCGCTCGACAGGCGTATCGAGAATGTTCTTCATCGCTTCTCCTCCTGCTTGTTGCCGTCCGGGACCAGTCGTGCCAGCCGGGCTCGTGCGCGACTCACCCGCGAACGGAGCGCCCCTTCGCTGATGCCGAGGACCGCCGCCGCCTCGCCGTACGGCACGCCGGACCACAGACACAGGGCAACCGCTTCGCGTTCAGCGCGGGGTAATCGGCGTAAGACCGCCAAAATCTCGGTCATCTGCCGTTCGTCATCGAGCCGCGCGACTATGTCGCCGGCCGGGTCCGCGCCCGCCTCCCGCTCCGGTGGCAACCTCCGCAGGGCCGCCAACCACCGACGGGCCGAGCGCCACTCGGTGCGGGTCGTATTGGTGGCGACCACCAGCAGCCACGGCAACACCAACCCGTCGACCAGGACCGCCGCCTCACCGCGTCTTCGCCACGCGACCAGGAAGGTCGACTGCGTCACGTCTTCCGCGAGCGTCCACGAGCCGGTGAGCCGGAACACGTGGTTGTAGACCGCCCGGGCGTACCTGTCGAAGAGCCGGCCGAAGGCCACCTCGTCACCGGCTGCGATGGTCGACCACAGATCTTGGTCAGACGGTTGTATCTGGCTCGTCACACCTGACTATTGCCGGCCGGGGCGAACCTGTTGCACACCGGCTTTCACCCCAGGTGCTGGAGATCGAAGGCGGTCCACGTCATGTACGTACGACAGCGCGTGCGGGCCGTGGGGTAACCGGTCGCCGGGCTCGCCCTCGTGGCACCATGTTCCGCTATGGATCATCAGGGGCAGCTTCGTCGTGCAGCGCTCGCATTGGGCATCCCGGACGACGAGGTCAGCCGGTTCATCCAGCACCTCCGTTTGTCGATCCGGTTGAGCGGAGGATCCAGCGGTGTTCCGGTCGGGCAGTTCGGTGGGTTGCCCCGGCTGCCGGTGGGCATGGACTGGCCGTCCGACGGGGTCAGTCCGTTGCCGTTCATCTTCTCGGTCGACTGTGCGGCGCTGCCAAGAGTCGATGGCTTCGGCCTGCCGGCAGACGGCTCGCTGCTGTTCTTCCTGAACCACGAGCAGGCCGCTGCCACCGGGGAGCGAAGGTACGGGCGAGTTGTGTATGTGCCGGCCGGTACCGATACCGAGGTGGCGACAGGATCCACCGACGACGCGTTCGTCGGCGAGCAGTACGACGTCGACGCCACCTTGCGCGCGGAGTTCCCCGGTTGGTTCGGCGCGGACGAGGACGACGAGGACGAGGACGAGGACGACCTGTCGGCCTTCCAGCAGCAGTTGGCCCGTGACCTCGAGCGTGACCTGCCGCACCTTGATGAACTCTGTGCTCTGGCCAACGATCTCTGGCCGCCTGACAACGGGTACGCCAGCGCCTATATCGGCGGGTATGCCGACGAGGAGGTAATCAAGAGTTTTGCGGAGCAGACCCTCGCGTGGCGCGAGAAGACCGGCGAGATCGTCATCCCGGTCGCGAAATGGTATTCCCATGTGGAGAAGGAAACGCACCGGCTGACGAGTGAGTGGGTGTCGCTCGCCCACTTTCCCGTGGACCACGAGCTCTATTACCGCAGTGACGGGAGTTTCGTGATCCGTCACGACGACCTGGCCGCTGGTCGGCTGGACGAGGCATTTTCCGTGGCTGAGTTGATCCCATAGAACACCGGCGGCGCCGGATACGGCCACGATCTGCATTGCCGGCGATGCCGACGTCAGATGCCGGGCATCCGCTAAGTAGCCGAGAAGAGTGTTCTCGATTATGTTCTGCCGTTACTAAACTACTGAGCCATGAGCTCCGCCGATTCCGTCGGTCCGACTCGGATGACCGACCAGATCATCGCCGCCCGTAAGGAGCTGGCCGACGATCTCGCCGACCTGACCGAGGCCCAGTGGGCCGCCCCCTCGCTCTGCGAATCCTGGACCGTAGAGGAGGCGCTGGCGCACCTGACCTCGGCCGCGCGCATGACTCCGTTCCGCTGGATCCGCAGCATGGCCGCGGCCGGGTTCCGCCCGGACGTGCACAACCGGCGCCGCTTGAACGAGCAGCTCGGTGTGACGCCCACTGAAACGCTTGCAAAGTTCCGGGCAGCCATCTCCTCCACCACCGCGCCCTCGGGACACCCCGCCGCATGGCTGGGCGAAATAGTCGTGCATGGCCAGGACATCCGCCGCCCGCTCGGACTATATGGCGGGCCATCGGTCGAAGCGGCCACCACGGTCGCCAGGTTCTTCGTGTCCAAGAACTTCGCCGTCAACAGCCGAAACGTGGCCATAGGCCTGCGATGGGAGGCCGTCGACGGGCCGTTCTACAGCGGTGACGGTCCGATCGTCCGGGGAACGACGGAAGCTTTGGTGATGGTTCTCGCGGGCCGGCGTGACTACCTCGCGGACGTCACCGGCGACGGCGTCGAGACGGTGAGCGCCCGCATCTAGACCATCGGCGGAGCTCCGGGCAGGCTCGTTGCCGGGTCCAGAGCCCCGAGCCGCTCGTTGCGCCTGGTTACGCCTTGAGCAGCTCCTCACTCAGGTCCCAAAGGCGCTGTGCGGACTGTGGGTCGATGGCATGCGGCACGACGGTGGCGGGGGGTAGCTTCCCGGAGCCGAAGGTGATGGCCTGTGGGTTCTCGTCCAGTGGTGAGATGTCGTTGTCCTTCAGGTAGACGCCGCCGATGTCGGCCAGCAGCGGGCTGGTCGCGGCGAAGACGCTGGTGCTGGAGCCCTGTTGCGGCGTCTTGTGCTCGCGGTCGGGGTCGATGACCGGCTGGCCCGACTCGTCGATCAGCCCCATCGCCCGCAGCTGCTCGTCGCTCAACGTGTCCGTGCGCGCCATCCCCTCGGCGATGTGGGGACCCAGATTCGTGCCGTAGATGATGCCCGGGTGCACGGCGTAGCCCCGGATTCCGTCTGCGGCCCATCGGCGGTCCAGCTCGACGGCGAACAGCACGTTGGCAGTCTTCGACTGACCGTATCCGAGCATCCCCATGCGGTCGTACCCACTGGTGAAGTGCGGGTCGTCCCAGCGGATGTCAGACACACGGTGCCCCCCGGAGGTGAGGTTGACCACCCGGGCACCGTTCGCGGCCCGCAGGGCGGGCAGCAGACCGTGGGTCAGCTGGAAGTGTCCGAGGTGGTTGGTGGCGAACTGCGATTCGTACCCGCGGGCGTCCCGAACCAGGGGACCACCCATGATGCCCGCGTTGTTGATCAGGATGTGCAGCGGGCGCCCTGAGTCGCGGTACTGGGCAACAAAGGCGTCGATCGAGCCTGGGTCGAGAAGGTCGAGCCGGCCGGTGTCGACGCGCTCGATGCCCGTCAACCTGGCTGCCGCCCGGCTTGGGTTACGCGTAGCCACCGTCACGGATGCGCCCGCCTTGCTCAGCGCCCGGGTCGCCTCCAGGCCGAGTCCCTGGTGGCCGCCGGTGATGACGACGTTGATGCCGGACAGCTCGATCCCCGCGAGCACCTCGTCGGCCGTCGACGCCGCGGTGAAGCCGGATCCGATGGGGTGCTGCCTGTGGGTCATGTTCTGTGTCATGGCACCACTGTGCGCCCGCACCCTCGTACTCTGAATGGTTGTCGGTCCGAATTTCTTGCGCGAGAGTACGAGGATGGCGAGCGATCAGTTGTCCGAGGTGTTGGACCTCGTCGAGGTGCGCGGGCTCCTGACCGGCGGGTTGGCAGCGAGGGGCCGGTGGGTGTCGCGCGCGCCGGTGCAGGATCTCCTGAAGTTCTTCGCGATGGTGAGCGGTAGCGCCCGGCTGACCACCGACGGCGTCGGCGGTTCGATCGACCTCGAGCCGGGCGACATTGCGATCGTGAACAACCGGTCGTGGCTGGAGGTCGAAGGCGGCACCGGTGACGGTCCGCCCCGCGTAATCGTCCCGGAGGAGACCGACCCCCACGCCGGCCTCGCCGGTGCCGACCGTCACACCGACGACGTCGTCATCGGTGTACGCGTGGACCTGAACCAGGCTGGTCGGACACTGCTGCTGCAGGCGCTCCCTCCGGTGGCGCACGTGCGGGCATCGGCCGCAGCGGCCAGCAGCCTGCGTACAACCCTCGACCGCCTGTTCGACGAGGTGACGGGCGGTCGGCTCGGCTCGGCGTTCGCGATCCGGCAGCATGGCCAGCTCCTTCTGCTGGAGGTGCTGCGCGCCTACGTCGACCAAGCCGAGCTGCCTCCAGGCTGGCTACGGGCGCTGACCGACGAACGGCTGCGCCCGGCGATCACCCTCATGCACACCGAACCCGGAAAACCCTGGGGCCTGCAGGAGCTGGCGCGTGCCGCGGCGATGTCGCGCACGTCGTTCGCCGACCGCTTCCGGACCGTTGCGGGGATGCCGCCGGTCACCTATCTCAACCGGTGGCGGATGCTGCTCGCGCAACGCGCCCTCCGCGACAGCGACGTCCGCGTCGGGTCGCTTGCCTCCCACCTGGGATACGCGTCCGAGAGCGCCTTCAGCACTGCGTTCAAGCGCGAGGTGGGCGTGTCACCACTGCGCTACCGGTACAGGGTGCGCGAGGAGCAGGGGAACGTGACAGTCGTCGTCTGACACGGACGCGTGATCCTGAGCCGTACCCTGATCTGGAACCAACCGCTCCTCCAGGCCCTACGCGAGTCCGAACAGTTCTACAACGAACACCGCCCACACCAGGGCATTGCAAACGCAACGTCGTTGAGCGCGCTGTTCTCAGATCCGGAAGCCGCTCGACTCAGAGGCCAGCTACCGTGCGTGATTGCCTCTGCCGGTCAACGCGCGGATCGCGGCAGTTGAGTAAGTCGGCGGTTGGCAACGCGATGCGTACGATCCGCGAGCAGCGGCGTCGACCCCTCGCCCTGCGCACGTTCGACTGCCTCAGCGAACCTAAAACGCGTGTCGCCGACCGCTACCACTTCTCGTTGACGGTCAGCGAAATCAGGCCCTCCTCGACGCTACGAACCGCCGCAACAGTATTAGCGGGCCGGCCCGCCGTATGGGTCGTGGCTGAGCTGCTGGATGCCGCCCTGCGGGGGCCCGCTGTACGGGCCGGGGAACCCGTCGGCCGGCGGCATCGTGTGCAGCACCGCGGTCGGTGCGTCGCTCATGCCCGCTCCGGCCGGCACCGTCAGCTGAGTCGCCGCGTGCGGAGCCGGCTTGTCCGGCGTGTTCCGGCGGCGGTTCGCCATCAGAGCCAGTGCGCCCAGGCCGGCGGCGACCAGCAGGCCACCCAGGATGAACGGCAGCGAACCGCTGCCGTCGTCGCTGACAGCTTCGAGGGCGGGGGGTGCCGCCGCGGCTACGCTGGTCTCCGGCTCGGGAGCCTCGTCCGCTGCCGCCGTTGCGGTGGGCGACGGCGGGGTCTTGGCGGGCGCGGCCACGGCGGCCAAGGTCAGCCGCACGCTCGCGGTATCACCGGCGGAGCCCTGTACGGTCGTGCGGGTGGTGCGATAGCCGTCCAGGGCCGCGACGACCGTGATCCGGCCCTCGGCGATCGTCTTGCCGGCGCCCGACTTGATCGAGAACCGACCGCTCCGGTCGCTCGTTGTACGGTGTTCGTGCCCGGCGCTGTCCCGGACGGTCAGGGCCACGCCGCCGATCGCCTTGCCGTTGGTGTCGCGGACCTGGCCGGACACCCCGCCCACCTCGGACGACGGCTTGTCCGCACCGGGTTGCGACGTGCCTGGGCCGGGTTGCGACGTGCCTGGGCCGTGAATGTAGACCATCTTGTAGGCGAAGCTGTTCTGCCCGCCGAGCCGTACGGCGACCGAGATGTTGAGACCGAGGGTCTCGCCCGCGTTCACCTGGGGCGCGACGACGGTGGCCTGGAAGTCCTGGCTCTGGCCGGGTTTGAGGTTCGGCTCCGCCCGGCAGCCGGTGGTGCATTGCAGGCCGCCACTGACCACCACGATGGCCGTTTCGGCCCCGCTCCCGTTGTTCGTGACGCGGATCTGAACGCGAACCTTGTCGCCGGGATTCACGTTTTCCGCCGACACGCTCAGGATGCTGATGGGTGCCGGGGCGCCCGCCACGGGTGCCGCGGACACCGCGAGCGTCCCCCCGGTCAGCGCGATCAATGCGGCGGCCCGGGCCCATCGGGCACGTAGGCGCGTCGTCACTCCCTACCACCCTCTCGACGGGCAGGCGTCATCGGCCGATGACGCCGCGGGACACTATGCCCTGTCGGGGATGGGTTGCGCGACTCGCGGGCCCCTACACGGCCTCTCGCAGGGGGACCTCGCGCCGGGCGCTGCTTGATATGCAGCCTCGTGATTGCCGTATTTCTGGCAGGCCGACGGCTACGTCCTCATGAGGGTCAGCCTCCTCCTCGGCCCATGATCTACCAGCACGCCACCTCGGAGGCGGATCGGGCCATCGCCCGGGCGGTGAGCGACGCGGTAAAGGCCGAGCGAGGGAAGGCCAGCAAGCCCGCGGCTGGCGCCTCGGGCAGGCCCAAGAGGAAGGGTAAGAAGCGTGGCTAGTGGCCCGTGGATGGCCCGCCCGGCGCTCGTGGCCCCTGGAACGTCGAAGGCCCTGGCCAGGGCCTTGATCGTGGAGCGGGTGACGGGACATGTGTGGTCCTCGCCGATGCACCGCATGATCAGCTTGCGCTTTGAACACGATCGGATCGGGGCCGGGCCGTCGATCCGGCGATCCGGCGATCTGATGGACCCGAGGAACCGGGCAGGCGCCTGGGCCGTCATAGCCTTTCGTGAAGTCCCGGACGCGACGCCTACTCATCTCGGGTGCCCTTGCCGCTTTCGTGGCGGTGGGGATCCTCGCCACAGGTCGTCACTACGTTTGGTGGGGACCCGAGCCACCACGCGATCCGGACGCGCTCGTACTGCGGATCCAGTTCGTCCAGGGCATGGGGCCCCAGTCCATTCGCCCGGTCCCCGACATTTCTGTATACGGGGACGGGCGCGTACTGACCACGGCGACCGAGTTCGCCGAGTTCCGCTTCCGGGAAGTCGTCAAGGATCAGCAGCTCACCCGTCTGGCGTACCGCCGGGTCTACCGCGACGCCCACCTTGCCGGGCTGTCCAAATCCCGTACCTTCGAAAGCGACGCGCAGTGGCCTGACGCCGGTCCCACCGTGGTAACGCTCCTGGCCGGCGATGGGCAGCGCGTCTCCACCCTGGAACCAGGCGCCAGCGGCACGCGCGTCTGGCTGATCAAACGGCTTGCCGATCACCTGCGGTCCCTGCCACGAAGCGACCTCGTACGCCCGCCAGTAACCTACAGGCCGACGCGGATGGCGATCGTGGCGTGGCAAGCCGGGGAGAACTCGTCCGAAAGCTCACCCAACGGGCGGACCCAGGTCACGCCATGGCCACTCTCGCCGATCGCGGCAGACCAGCAGCCAAGTTGCACTCTTCTGAGGGGAACCGACGCTGAAGCCGCTGCGCGACTCGCCGACTCAGCCTCACCTGACACGCGATGGCGCAGCGGCATGCACCTTTACACGATGGCTCTCCGGCCGTTGTTGCCCGACGAGACCGACTGTACGGCGGTGATCCGATAAGCAAGACCGCCGTCACCCCCACCGCCGGCCCCGTGCCAGACCTCGAACCCAGATCGACGTACATCGGATCCTGCGGGCACAAGCGAAGCCTCGCGCACTGGGCCCCGTGTGCGGATCTCCTCTTCGGGCAAGTCGTAGACCGTCCAGCCTCCCAGGCAGAAGGGGGTCGCCAGTCTGCCCCCATCCCCGGATAGGTGCCAAGGACTGCGGCGCCCGGTCGGTGTCACGGGTGGCCGCAGGCCATCGGCGTGCCGACGCGCAGCACCCTTGACGCCGGCTGGGCGGCGTAGAGAATCGGGTACCCGGGGATGGGTCACACCCCGGTCCTCGTCGTCGTCCGAACGCGGTCAGTGTCCCCGAGATTCAGGGGCAAGCAGCTCTGCTGCGCGGCAGCGATCGCCCCGCCCTCGATGGCGAGCAACCCCGACGGCGATCGTCCCGCCTCAGCCCTCATGTCCTCGGTCACCACCAGCGTGGCCGGCCGGCCCGGCCGATGCCGGCCGAAGGTCGCCAGCAGGCCGGGGCCGGGCCGGCGCGGCCCGCTTGCGGGCCGTCTTGAAGGCGGCCGTCGGGCGGATCGGGCAACCGCATCTGCACTTCCACGATCTGCGACACACCGGTAACACTCTCGCCGCGCGGACCGGGGCGAGCACCCGCGACCTGATGGCGCGGATGGGGCACGACTCATCCCAGGCCGCGTTGATCTACCAGCACGCCACGGCTGAGGCGGATCGGGCCATCGCTCAGGCGCTGCACGAGGCAATGCGGGTCCACCGGAAGAAGGCCAAGAAGTCGGCCGACGGCTCGGGCAAAGCCAAGGACAAGCCCGGCAAGAAGTCGGGCGACAAGAAGGGCAAGAAGCGGGCAGCGAACCCGGACGGGGCCGGGGATGACCGGGGCTAATGGCACGCCAATGGCACGCGGCATGATCGTTGACCTTGGAACGTCGAAGGCCCTGGCTGGGACTCGCGTCCTGACCAGGGCCTTTCGTGTGGAGCGGGTGACGGGAATCGAACCCGCACTGTCAGCTTGGGAAGCTGATGTTCTGCCATTGAACTACACCCGCAAGCGGCACCACTGTACCCGAGTCATCCGGCCTGTGCACCCAGGCACCCCCGCGCGGTGTGGCACTTCCGCGTACACCCGGTGCCGCCCCGTCACGACGGAGTCGGCACCGGGGTCTCGGCTCATGGCCCGGCCGCGGTCAGGCGGCGGCCGTGCACTGGACGTCGCGGCTGAGACGGGTCGGGCGCGCCTGCGGTACGGCGAGCGGAGCGGTCGCCGCCGACGGGGCGTGCGGGTCGAGCCACACCCGGACGGCCGGCCGACCCGGCGTGAGGCCCGGGACGCCGGCGATGTGCTGCTCGCGGCGGGTCAGCATCGCCACGTCGACGGTGAACTCGAACAACAGCCAGTCGACCTGCGGCTCCGCGCGGGCGCCCTGCGCCAAGCGGGCCACCCGCGCCGGATCGGTGACCGGACGGGCACGGCCGGCCACGTACGCCTCGTCGTCGCTCTCCTCCGGGGGGAACGAGTGCAGCGCGTATCGGCCGTCGCGTTCGAGGTCACGGCGCTTCGGGGAGTCGATGATGAAGCAGAACAGACCCTCGTCGGTGATGACCGGCGAGACCGGATGGACCCGGGGCCCGCCGTCGGCGCGGACCGTAGCCAGGTAGCCGAAGCCCGGCCCGTACTGCTGGAGGAGAACGCGGATCCCGTCGGCGAGTCGGGGCTCGTCGGCGGCGAATTCGGACCAGGAAGCCATGCGGACATTCTATCGAACAAATGTACGAGCAGCGACCTCGACGCGCTGGTCACCGCCACCGAATCCGACGGCTTTGGGCGGCGCGGCTATGGTGGTCCGATGCTGCTCTCCGACCGCGACCTGGTCTCC
The DNA here is from genome assembly GCF_016907275.1 of Micromonospora luteifusca. Classification (NCBI taxonomy): domain Bacteria; kingdom Bacillati; phylum Actinomycetota; class Actinomycetes; order Micromonosporales; family Micromonosporaceae; genus Micromonospora; species Micromonospora luteifusca. The sequence goes on along the minus strand of NZ_JAFBBP010000001.1, from coordinate 3,282,573 downwards.
GAGATCAAGGCCGGCACGCTGGGCCTGGAGCCGTTCGAGCCCACCCTGGTTCAACCTTCCAGCATCGACGTGCGGCTCGACCGGTTGTTCCGGGTCTTCAACAACCACCTCTACACACACATCGACCCGGCGATGCAGCAGGACGACCTGACCTCGGCGGTCGAGGTGCCCGACGGCGAGCCGTTCGTGCTGCACCCGGGGGAGTTCGTGCTCGCCTCGACGCTGGAGGTCATCTCGCTCGGTGACCAGCTCGCCGGCCGGCTGGAGGGGAAGAGCTCGCTGGGTCGCCTCGGGCTGCTCACGCACTCGACCGCCGGCTTCATCGACCCGGGTTTCTCCGGTCACGTGACGCTGGAGCTGTCCAACGTGGCTAACCTGCCGATCACCCTCTGGCCGGGCATGAAGATCGGGCAGCTCTGCATCTTCCGGCTGTCCTCGCCGGCCGAGCACCCGTACGGCTCGGTGGTCTACGGCTCGCGGTACCAGGGCCAGCGAGGGCCGACGCCGAGCCGCGCCTGGCAGCACTGGCGCACCTGGCCCACCCGCTGAACCGGTAACGACGAGGGCCCGCCGCGACGAATCGCGACGGGCCCTTCGGTCACCCTCGATCAGCCTGGGCGGCCATAGCTGTGGATCGGGCCGTCGTCGACCTTCTTCATCTTGACCGGTTGACCGGCCTGCGAGGCGTGCACCACCCAGCCGCCGCCGACGTACATGCCGACGTGGTGGATGTCGCTGTAGTAGAAGACCAGATCGCCGGGGCGCAGGTTGGCCCTGCTGACATCCTTGGTGGCGCGGCTCTGCGCGGCGGCATTGTGTGGCAGCGACACGCCGGCCTTCGCCCAGGCCGCCAGCATCAGACCGGAGCAGTCGTACGAGTTCGGACCCTCGGCACCCCAGACGTAGGGCTTGCCGATCTGGGCGCAGGCGAACTTGACCGCCGTGCCCGCGGCACCGCCGGGATAGCTGCCCGGGCACGGCGCCGGACGCAACGGGCCGCCGCCACCACTGCCGTACACCTTGAGACGCAGCTTCTGCAGCTTGTCGATCTCATCGTTGATCTGCTTCTTCTTCGCAGCCAACTGGGCCTCGGTGCGGGTCAGCTGGGCCACCATCTCGTCGAGTGGCGCCTTCTGCGCGGCCAGATCGTCGCGCAGATCCGCCACCTCGCGCACGTCCTGCTGCTGGTTGTGCGCGAAGCGGTCGAGCATCTCGAGCTGGCCAACAACCTCGCCGGGTGACCGGCTGCCCAGCACCGCATTGACGGTCGCGACGTTCTCGCCCTTGTACGCGCGCACGGCCAGGGCGCTGACCTTGTTCATCGCGGCGTCGACCTGACGCTCCAGCGGGGCGATCCGGGCGGCCACCGCGTCGGCCTGCTTGCGCTTCGCGGCGAGGTCGGCCCGGGTGGCGTTGTGCTGCTCGATGATCGGTTCGAGCTTGTTCCAGTCGGCGTCGATCTGGCGCTCGATCTCGGCGACGCTCGGGTCGGCGTGGGCCGCTGTGGCGCTGCCCGTCAGGACGACGGCGACGCCGATCAGTGCGGCGAGAGCGGTGGTGAAGCGGGAACTGCGTGGGCGCGGCACGATCGACGTCGGGCCGGCTGATGCCGGCCGCCCGGACGACGGCCGCGGGGCATGGAGTGCCACCGGGTTCCGTACTCCTTCTTCCTGACCGCCTACCGGGTTAGCTGACGGGTTCGGGCGGGAAGTCGGCGCCCTACCGCATTTGCTGCGGATTCACCCCGGGGGACCTGGGTCCCCGGTTCGTTCGGAAACGACTCGGCGGTGTCGGTCCGTTACCGCCCGGGTTGGGCGGAGCTGCTATCGGGCCGACGAATGACCAGAGTAGAGACGCCCGTTACCGATCCGCAACCCGCACGGCCGTGACACTCCGTACCGATCAGGGAGGGTCACTGCCCGTACGCGAAGATTTCTTTCTCGACGCGTCGAGACATGGAAAGGTATTGACGCGGACTCCCGGCCGGCGCGAAGGTGACCTCACCTTCATTCGTGGAATCTAGGGGGTTCGATGCACCATCCAACCCTGTCCGCCTGCCGGCGCACACTGCTCGCCGCCGCCGTGGTCGCCGCCGCGACCGCGGTACCGCTACCCGCCAGCGCGGCCGCCGCACCCACCGCCGACCGCCAGCAGCAGTACGCCGCCGCAGCGGCCGAATACGGCGTACCGACCGACGTGCTGCTCGGCGTCTCCTACCTGGAGTCCCGCTGGGACAGCAACGCCGGCACACCGAGCACCAGCGGCGGCTACGGCCCGATGCACCTGACTGACGCCCGACATGTGGCGGCTCTGCCGGTCGGCGGCCACCACGACGCCGGCACCGAGGACCCGCGCGGCGACGAATCCCGCCCCACGCTCGCACCCGCTCCCCGGCCGGCCGACGACCCCGCGCCGCCCGCCGCCGCGTTGCAGACCGTGGACGCCGCCGCGGCACTGACCGGTGCCGCTCCCGACGCACTACGCACCGACGCCGACGTCAACATCCGAGGCGGGGCGGCGCTGCTGGCCTCGTACCAGCGGGAGTTGGGCGCCCCCGTCGGTGCCGGCACCGACCCGGCCACCTGGTACGGCGCGGTGGCCCGCTACGCCGGCGCGGACAGTGCCGACGCCGCGGCGGCCTTCGCCGACGAGGTCTTCACCACCATCGGCACCGGCGAGTCGCGGGTGACCGACGACGGCCAGCGGATCACGCTGCCGGCCCGGGCGATCCGGCCCGAGCGTTCCTGGCTGGACCGGCTGGGCCTGCGCCGCCTCGCCCGCCCGGACGGGCTGGAGTGCCCCAGCACCATTTCCTGCGAATGGATTCCGGCGCCCTACGCGGCGTTCGGCGACGGGGACTACGGCAACCACGACCTCTCCGACCGGCCCGACCGGCAGAAGATCGAGTACATCGTCATCCACGACACCGAGGCGAGCTGGGCCACCACCCTGAAGCTCGTCCAGGACCCGACCTACGTGAGCTGGCACTACTCGCTGCGTTCCGTGGACGGGCACGTCGCCCAGCACGTGAAGACCAAGGACGTCGCCTGGCACGCCGGCAACTGGTACGTCAACGCCAAGTCGGTCGGGCTGGAGCACGAGGGCTTCGCGGCGCAGGGCACCTGGTACACCGAGGCGATGTATCGGACCTCGGCGAAGCTGGTCCGGCACCTCGCGCTGCGGCTGGGCATTCCGCTGGACCGCCAGCACATCATCGGCCACGACAACGTGCCCGGCACCACCGCAGCGACCGTACGCGGGATGCACTGGGACACCGGCCCGTACTGGGACTGGACGCACTACTTCGAGCTGCTGCACGCGCCACGGTTGGACACCGGCACCCCGGCCACCGGTCTGGTCCGGATCGACCCGGACTTCGCCACCAACCAGCCGGCGTTCATCGGCTGCGTCACCGCCGGTGTGCCCTGCGCGCCGCGCGGCTCGTCGGCGGTGGTGCTGCGCTCCGCACCGTCCGCGGACGCGCCACTGGTCAACGACATCGCGCTGCGCCCCGAAGGCACCCCGAACACGATGGAGGTGTCGGATCACGGCGCCCGGGCCTCCGCCGGCCAGACGTACGCGCTCGCCGGCCGCGAGGGTGACTGGACGGCCATCTGGTATCTCGGGCAGCGGGCGTGGTTCCACAACCCGGCGTCCGCGCCGACCGCCAGTTGGACCGTCGGCCTGGTGGCCACCCCGAAGCCGGGACGGGCCACCATCCCGGTGTACGGGCGGGCGTACCCGGAGCAGGCGGCCTACCCGGCCGGCGTGCCCTACCAGGCGATCTCGCCGCTGCAGTACACCCTGGCCGCCGGGCAGCGGTACGCCGTCGGCGCGGTGCTGGCCGGCGAGTACTACCGGGCCAGCACGGTCGACGGCTCCTCGCCCGGCGACTGGACGGTGATCCGCGGCAAGAACCGGTACGCGCAGATCCAGTTCGGCCACCGCATCATGTACGTCGACCTGGCCGACGTGCAGTTGCTGCCGTCCCCGCTGGGCGCGCCCCGCTGAGAAACCACGACGGCCCCCGGTCGGTGACCGGGGGCCGTCGTCGTGCCTGGGAGATCAGCCGGGTCTGCGGAACCCGGCGACCGGCATCGTGTTGATGCTCGACACCTGCACCGGTTTACCGGCTCGGGGAGCGTGCACCATCTGGTTGTTGCCCAGATACAGCCCGACATGACTCAGGCCGGAGAAGAAGAAGACCAGGTCACCGGGGCGGGCATCGGCTCGTGAGACGGCCTTGCCCTCGTTCCACTGGTCACCGGTGTGGTGGGTGAGGCTGATCCCGGCCGCCTTGTAGGCGTACTGGGTCAGCCCCGAGCAGTCGAACGAGTTCGGGCCGGTGGCACCCCAGACGTACGGCTTGCCGACCTTGCCGCAGGCGGTCCTGATCGCGGTACGGGCGGCCGCGCTCACCACCCCGTTGATGGTCGGGCAGGCCGCGGTCACGACCGTGGTCTTGGGCATCGACGCCTCGAGCTGCTTGATCTCGGCGTCGATCTGCTTCTTCTTGGCGGCCAGCTCGTTCTGCTGCCTGGTCTGGGTGACGATCAGCGCGTCGAGCTTCTGCTTCTCGCCGTCGTACTTGGCCCGCACGGCCAGCACACCCTCGACCTGCTTGCGCTCCTGCGCGGCCAGCCGGTCGAGGACGGTGAGCTGCTCGGTGAGCGTGTCCGGCTTGGCGCTGACCAGCAGCGCGCCGATGTCGTGCGACGGGCCCGACATGTAGTAGCGGGAGGCGAGGTCGCCGACCCGGTTGAGCGCCAGCTCGCTCTGCAGCGACAACGGCTCGATCTTCTTCTGCAGGTCCGTCGACTTCTGCCGATTGACCTTCAGCTGCGCCCTGACCTTGTTGTACTGCTCGATGGTGGGCTCCAACTGCTCCCACTTCTTGTCGATCTGCGCCTCGAGCTCGTCGACCGTGGGCGCGGCGTGTGCCGGCGCGGCCAGCAGACCGGCGCCAAGCGCCGCGGCGGCGACCAGGACGAGCAGACGGTGGGCAGCGCGGCGCAGGCCACCCGGCCGAGCAGACACTTTCAGGTCGTGACGATGAGGGGGCATGGTTGCCACCGGCACCGACTCCTTTGCAACCGACCGCCGGGCGCCTCGCGTGAGGGAAGGGCCGAGGCAGACGACCTACAGCGGTCGGTGCCTCACATTAGGGAAGGTCGGGACGGTTATCAAGGCGAGCGCCATCACCATCACTGTCGTGCAACCGCTTGCACACCAAGGGTATTCGCGCCTCACCCAACGATTGCGGTCAATACATCATCAAGAGTGACCACCCCGAGAGGGCGCCGGCCGTCGCTGACCAGCACCATGTGCCGCCGTTCGCGGCGCATGGCCAGCAGCAGGTCAGCCAGCGTACGCTCCGGCGGCACCACCGCCAGCGGCCGATAGACCTCCGCCGGCACCGGCGACCGGCGACCCTGCCCGGCGTACCCGAGCACGTCCTTGACGTGCACGAAACCGAGCACCCGACGGGTCGACCGCTGCACCACCGGAAAACGGGACCGGCCGGTCCGGGTCGCCAACACCTCCAACGACGCCGGCGAAACGTCCTCGGCCACCGTCACCACCGTCGACCACGGCTGCAACGCGTCCGCCGCGGTGCGGCTGTGCAGGGCCAGAGCACCGGTGATCCGAGCGTGCTGCTCCTCGTCGAGCAACCCCTCGGTGCGCGCCTGCGAGACCAGCCCGGCCAACTCCTCGGCGGTGAACACCGTCTTCACCGCCTCGGACGCCTCGATCCGCCACAACGCGAGCACCCGGCGGGCCGCCCACTTCATCGCGAGCAGCAGCGGCTTGGTGGCCACACAGAACGCCAGCATCGCCGGGCCGAGCCAGAGTGCGGAGACCTCCGGACCAGCCAGCGTGATGTTCTTCGGAACCATCTCACCGACGACCGTGTGCAGGAAGACCACCACGCCCAGGGCCAGCACGAACGCCACCGGGTGCACCGCCCGCTCGGGCAGGCCGGCCACGTGGAACGGCGGCTCCAGCAGGTGCGCCAACGCCGGCTCGGCGATCGCGCCCAGGCCCAGCGAGCAGACCGTGATGCCCAGTTGCGCGCCGGCGATCATCAACGGGATCTGGTTCATCGCCGACAACGCCCACCGGGCACGCTTCGACCCGGCGGCCAGCGGCTCGATCACCGTCCGGCGGGACGCGATGAGCGCGAACTCACTGCCCACGAAGAACCCGTTGCCGAGCAGCAACAGCACGGTCACCAGCAGCTCAGTCATCGTCGTCCGGCTCCGCCGGGCGCACCACCCGGACCTGCTCGATCCGGTGCCGCTCCACCTCCACCACGGTGAACTCCCAGCCGCCCGCCTCGACCGTCTCGCCGGCCAGCGGGATGTGCCCGAGCTGAGCCATCAGGAAGCCGGCCAGCGTCTCGTACGGCCCCTCGGGCAACCGGAAGCCGGTCTGCTCGGCCAACTCGTCGGAGCGGAGCACCCCGTCGACCAGCACGGTGCGCTCACCGCCGGGCACGGTCAGCTCGACCAGGCCGGCGTCGTCCACGCTCGCCGGATCGAACTCGTCGGCGATCTCCCCGACCAACTCCTCGACGAGGTCCTCGATCGTCACCACGCCGTCCGTGCCGCCGTACTCGTCGACGACGATGGCCAGGTCGGCCCCGGCCGCCTTCAACGCCGCCAGCACGCCGTCGAGGTTGAGGCTCTCCGGTACGTACACCGGCTCGCGGGCCACCGAACCGACCATGGTCGACGCCCGGTCGGCCAGCGGGACGCCCAGCGCGTCGGGCACACCGGCCACGCCGGTCACCAGGTCCACGGTCTCCTCGTACACCGGGAAGCGGGTCCGTCCGGTCTGCCGGGACTGCTCCAGCAACTCGGCCACGGTGGCCGTGACTCGCAGCGCGACCACGTCCACCCGGGGGGTCATCGCCTCGGCGGCCCGCTTGTCACCGAACCGGATGGTGCGGCGCAGCAGCATCGCGGTGTCGGTCGGCAACGCACCGGCCCGGGCCGAGATGGCCGCCAGCAGGCCCAGCTCCTCCGGCGAGCGGGCACTGGCCAACTCCTCCTGCGGTTCCACGCCGAGCGCCCGGACCAGTCGGTTCGCCGAGCCGTTCAAACCCCGGATCAACCAGCCGAACGTCCGGGAGAAGGTGTGCATCGGACCGGCCGTGGCGAGCGCCGCCGGCATGGGCCGGGCCAGCGCCGCGTTCTTCGGCACCAACTCACCGAAGAGCATGGAGAGCAGCGTGGCCAGGGCCAGCGCGAGGAACGGAGTGAACCGCTCGGTGGCGTCGGAGCCGATCGGGCGCAACAGCGGGGCGAAGAGCCGGGCCAGGGCCGGCTCGGCCAGGTAGCCGGTGAGCAGCGCGGTGATGGTGATCCCGAGCTGGGCACCCGAAAGCTGGAAGGAGAGTTCGCGCAGCGCCGTTCGTACCGTCAGAGCGGCCTGGTCGCCCGCGGCGGCCCGCCGGTCGATCTCCGCGCGGTCGACCGTGACCAAGGCGAACTCGGCCGCGACGAAGAACGCGTTGCCCGCGGTCAGCGCAACGAACCCGACCAGGGGCAACAGCGTCGTCAAGAGTAGGCCGTCGATGTCGCCTCACCTCGGCGAGATTCTTGCACGACGGCGGCGGCCCGCACCGGGCCGCCGCCGTCGTTGTTCACATTCCAGGTGTACGCGCTCAGCCGCCGATCGGCGCGGTCTCCTTGCTGCCCTGCGGCTGCTCCGGCTTCACCGAACGGAGCAGCACGCTCGCCACGTCGATCACCTCGACCTGCTCGCCGGCGCCCTTGCCGTTGACCCCGTCGCTGAGCATCGTCGAGCAGAAGGGGCAGCCGACCGCGACCGTCCTGGCCCCGGTGGCCATGGCCTCCTCGACCCGGTCCACGTTGATCCGCTTGCCGATCTTCTCTTCCATCCACATCCGGGCACCGCCGGCACCGCAGCAGAAGGAGCGCTCGCTGTTGCGCGGCATCTCGGTGAGCTCACCCGCTACGGAGTCACCAAGAACCTCGCGGGGAGCCGCGAAGATCCGGTTGTGCCGACCCAGGTAGCAGGGGTCGTGGTAGGTGACGCCGCCGTCGACGGGCTGCACCGGGACGAGCTTGCCGGTGGCGACCAGGTGGGCCAGCAGTTGGGTGTGGTGGACCACCTCGAACTCGCCGCCGAGCTGGCCGTACTCGTTGCCCAGGGTGTTGAAGCAGTGCGGGCAGGTCGCGACGATCTTGCGCTTGGCCTTCTCCCGGCCCTCGAACGCCTCGTTCAGCGTCTCGACGTTCTGCTGGGCGAGCATCTGGAAGACGAACTCGTTGCCGATCCGCCGCGCCGGGTCGCCGGAGCAGGTCTCGCCCTCGCCCAGGATCGCGAACTTCACGCCCGCCTCGTTGAGCAGCGTGGCCACCGCACGGGTGGTCTTCTTGGCCCGGTCCTCGAACGCACCGGCGCAGCCGACCCAGAACAGGTACTCGAAGTCGTCCACCTCGCCGACCCGGGGCACCTCGAAGTCCAGGCCCTTGGTCCAGTCCTCACGGGTGTTCTGCGGTGCGCCCCACGGGTTTCCCTTGTTCTCCAGGTTGCGCAGCATCACGCCGGCCTCGGAGGGGAAGCTCGACTCGATCAGCACCTGGTAGCGGCGCATGTCGACGATGTGGTCGACGTGCTCGATGTCCACCGGGCACTGCTCGACGCAGGCGCCGCAGGTGGTGCACGACCACAGCACGTCCGGGTCGATGATCCCGCCCTCCTCGGCGGTGCCGATCAGCGGGCGGTCGGCCTCGGCCAACGCCAGCACGTCCATGTGGGCGAGCTGCGCGGCGGTGGCCTTCTCCTCGCCGGTCAGGTCCTTGCCGCCACCGGCCAGCAGGTAGGGCGCCTTGGCGTACGCGTGGTCGCGCAGGCTCAGGATGAGCAGCTTCGGCGACAGCGGCTTGCCGGTGTTCCAGGCCGGGCACTGCGACTGGCAGCGACCGCACTCGGTGCAGGTGCTGAAGTCCAGCAGACCCTTCCAGCTGAACTGCTCGACCTGGGCGACGCCGAACTGGTCGGACTCCGGGTCGGCCTCCTCGAAGTCGAGCGGCTTGCCCTGGCTCGTCATCGGGCGCAGCGCACCGAGGCCGGAGCCGGCCGGCTTGGCCGGCTCACGCTTGAAGAAGATGTTGGGGAACGCCAGGAAGCGGTGCCAGGCGACACCCATGGTGACGTTCAGCGAGATGACGATCAGCCAGGTCATCGAGATGATGATCTTGATGATCGCGGCAACGCTCGTACCGTCCTGCCAGTCGGGCAGCACCGCGCCGACGGCGTGGCTGACCGGGGTGGCCCAGAACGGGTACTCGAAGTGGTCGGTGGCGACCTTGAAGCCGCGGATCACCAACCCGAAGATCAGGACCAGCAGCACGATCCACTCGACGAAGTAGCCCTGCCACATCGTCGAGCCGGTGAACCGGGACCGCCCGCCCGGCCGGGTCGGCCGGTTGCGCAGCCGGATCGCCATCAGCACCAGGATGCCGACCAGGCCCAGCACGGTGATGACCTCGGTGACCAGACCGAAGATCGTCCAGTGCCCGATGATCGGCAGCCCGCCGGTCGGGGTGACCACCTCGAAGTACGCCTCGAGCACCAGCAGCGACAGCACGATGAAGCCGACCATCACGAACCAGTGCGCGGCGCCCACCACGCCCCACTTGAGCATCCGGGTGTGGCCGGCGGTCTCCACCAGCATGGTCCTGGCGCGAGCGACCTTGTCGGTGAAGCGTTCCGGTGCGGGCTGCCCGAGCCGGATGACTGCCACCATCTTCAGGACCGCACGCACCGCAAGCCACACCGCCACGGCGGTGATGGCGGCCGCGAGGATCGTGGTGACGATCTGGACGCTGCCCATCGAGTTGGCCTCCCCGGTCTGCTGCCTGATGACCTCGCTCTGCTCGGTCATGCAGTGCAGCCTACGCGAAGGTTACCCAGCAGTAACGTGAGTCATCTCGCAGTAGGCCACGCTGCCTGCGCACACCATAGGGGCCCCCGCCCGATCCTGCCGGGCAGGGGCTCGACGGGGTGACGTAGCACCGCCGATGCGACGGTCCGCTCGCGTCAGCGCCAGCGGGAGAGCAACGCCAGCGAGGCGACCATCGCGCCGAAGCCGACGGCGAGGTTCCAGTAGCCCCAGGCCATGACCGGGTACTCCTGCTCGGACAGGTAGTAGAGCACCAGCCAGCCGATCCCGACGACGATCAAGGCGACCGCGGTGACCGGCAACCACACCGGGCTAGGCTTGCGCGACGACGCCGTCGTCGTCGGACGGACGTCCGTCGGCGGGGTGTACACCTTCTTCTTACGGACCTGAGACTTGGGCACGGCGCTCTCCAGAGGGGTGACGACCTCGTCCGGCCTGACAACCGGGCGCGGGGGCGACGGTCCATGGCCAATAATGTTCGAGAGCTAGCGTAGTCCCGATTGGCCGCCCGGACCACGAATGGGGTCAGGCCGGTGCACGGAGTGACCGAAACAGGCGGGACTGTTCGCATCACCGGCCCGGCCGGCACGGACCGATCCCTGACACGCGGAAGGAACGCTCGGTGGAGTACACATCCGGCGCAACCTCCTGGCAGAAGGTCCTCCGACGGGCCGCCGCCGGGCTGCTGCCCCGGCGACCGCGTCAACGCCGACCGGGCTGGTCGATCGGGGTGCCCCTGATCGCCGCCGCGGCAGGGCTGCTCTTCACCACCAGCGCGACCACCGCCGACGGCACCGCTCTGCGCGAGGACCGACGGCCCCAGCTCAACCAACTCATCGAGGACCGGCGCGAGCAGGTGGCCGCGAGCGAACGCCGCGCCGCCACCCTCCGCGGCGAGGTCGAGCAACGGACCGACACGCTGGCCGACTCGGACGCCCCGATCAAGGATCAGCAGGAGCGCGCCCAGGGCAGCCTCCAGACCGCCGGGTTCACCGCCCTCGGCGGGCCCGGAGTCACGGTCGAGCTGAACGACGCGCCCCAACTTGACCGGACCCAGTCGGACGCCAGCAACGACGACCTGGTGGTGCATCAGGCGGACGTGCAGGCAGTGGTCAACGCGCTCTGGGCCGGCAGAGCGGAGGCCATGTCAATCATGAACGTCCGCGTGCTCACGACCAGCGCGGTACGCTGCGTCGGTAACACCCTGCTGCTTCATGGCCGGGTGTACTCCCCACCGTTCAAGATCGTGGCAATCGGCGATCCCGCTGCCCTTCAGCAGGCCCTCGCCAGCTCTGAGGGAGTCCGGTTGTTCAAGGACGCGGTCGACGACTACCAGCTCGGTTACGAGGAGACGGCCTCCACGGTGCGAGTTCCCGCATTCGAAGACTCGACCGCCCTCCGCTCCGCGAAGGTGCTCAAGTGAGCGGCCCGGACGAGCGTCGCGACGGACGGCACCGGGACCAGACCGACGATCCGACCGCATTCCTGCCCAAGGTCGACCGGCCTGAGCCGGCACCTGGTCGGTCGAGCCCGGCCGGCAACTGGCCCGAGCCGGTGCTGCCCGCCCGTCCCGGTGCGTCGCGCCCGCCAGCCACGCCGGAGCCTCCGCGCACCGCCGACCCGACCCACACCCCGGGCCGCCCGGGTGGCGACGCCCCACCGCCGTGGCCGGGCAACCCGGCCGCGCCCGGGGCCGCGTCCACCCGACCGGCAGCGTCCAGTCGGCCGCCAGCCACCGGCGACACGCCGGGCGCCACCCCGACCCCTTCGGGTACGCCCGGTGGGATGCCGACCCGGCCGGCGACCTCCGGCACGCCGAGTCAGCCGGCCGGTCCTCCGACGCCGCCGCTTGCTGACTCGCCGACCGCGTTCATCCCCCAGATCGCCGCCCGGCCCACCCGGCCGACCGGCTCCCCGGCCGCTCCGGTCTCACCGGCCGCCCCCCACGCCGTGCCGGCGACCGGGCAGGACAGCCTCTCTCCGGCCGGGCCCGGCCGTGTCCCTCCCACTGCGCCGGGCGCTGGCCCTCCCAGTGGGCCGGACCGGGTCGCCGACCCTGCCGCCACCGCGTTGATTCCGGCCGTGCCCGCCACACCCACCACCCGGCCGCCAACCATGGACTCGACCGCGCTGATGGGTGCCGTCCCCCGCTCGGCGGTCCCCGACGGGCCGACCGGTGGCGGCGACAACCCCGCCGAGCCTCCTCGGCCGAGGCGCGGTGAGCGGGTGGTCCAACTCCGGCCGCACCAGACCGGCGAGGGCTACAAGAGCGTCTACTCCGAGCTCACCCGCCCGTCGCTCGGCTCCCGGCTGCGCACCGGCATCCGCGTCACCGGCGAGGTCCTGATCACCTTTGGCCTGGTGGTGCTGCTCTTCGCCGGCTACGAGGTCTGGGGCAAGTCGGCCATCGTCGACGCCCACCAGAACGACCTCAACAACCAGCTGAACCAGGCCTGGGGCCCGACCGACGACCCGACGGTCGCCCCGACGGCGGCCGGCCCGAGCGTCAAACCGTCGCCACCGGTACGCGGCAAGCCGCTCGCAGGCCTCCACATCCCCAAGCTCGACAAGAACTGGGTCGTGGTCGAGGGAGTCACCCAGGCCGACATCCGCTACGCCCCGGGCCACTACCCGGCCAGCGCACTGCCCGGCCAGGTCGGCAACTTCTCGGTCGCCGGCCACCGCAACCGGGCCACCTTCTGGCGGCTGGACGAGCTCGACGAGGGCGACGCGATCGTGGTCGAGAGCAAGACCGACTGGTACGTCTACCGGGTGTCGCGGTCACGGATCGTCAAGCCGACCCAGGTCGAAGTGGTGGCGCCGGTGCCCGGCGAACCGGACAAGAAGCCGACCAAGCGGATGCTCACCCTGACCACGTGCAACCCGAAGTTCGACAACTACCAGCGTCTGATCATCCACGCCGAGCTGGACCGCAGCCAACCCAAGTCGGCGGGCCGCCCGGCCGAGCTGGGAGGCTGACCCGATGTACGCGTTCATCTGGCGCAAGCTGCCGTTCGGCCTGGCCGGAAAGCTGATCGGCTCGGTGCTTCTGGTGGCCGCCACGGTGGCCCTGCTCTGGTATGTCGCCTTCCCGTGGGCCGAGCCGCTGCTGCCGTTCGACGACGTGCAGGTCGAGTCCGGTGTCCCCGCAGAGCCGGGCGACGGCGGCCCGGTGACCGGGGAGACCCCGGCGGGCGATGAGCACGAGCTGCCGTACGACACCGACCAGAACAACCCCGCGCCGTCCTCCCCGAGCAGGTGACCATGCGCGTCCTGGTGATCGACAACTACGACTCGTTCGTCTTCAACCTCGTGCAATATCTGGGCCAACTCGGCGTGGACTGCGAGGTCCGCCGCAACGATGAGATCGACATCGCCGAGGTGGGCAAGGTTGGCGCCGCCGGCATCCTGCTCTCACCGGGGCCGGGCAGCCCCGACCGGGCCGGCATCTGTCTGGACGTCATCCGGAAGTACGCGGGCGAGTTGCCGATCTTCGGCGTCTGCCTCGGCCACCAGGCGATCGGCGAGGCTTTCGGGGCGACCGTGACGCGGGCCCCCGAGCTGCTGCACGGCAAGACCTCCGAGGTACGGCACAACGCGGTCGGTGTGCTCGCCGGCCTGCCCGATCCGTTCACCGCCACCCGGTACCACTCGCTCGCGGTGTTGCCCGAGACGCTTCCGGACGAGCTGGAGGTCACCGGTTGGACCGGCTCCGGCGTGGTGATGGCGATGCGGCACCGGACGCTGCCCATCGAGGGCGTCCAGTTCCACCCGGAGTCGGTGCTGACCGAGGGCGGCCACCTGATGTTGGCCAACTGGCTGGCCAGTTGCGGTCACCAGGAGGCGCTGGAGCGCGCACCCGCGCTCGCCGCCGAGGTCGACGCCCGTCGCCGGGCCGCCTTCGCCACCACCTGAGGCCCCGCCGCTCGTTCACCGGTCCCAGGGACGGCACGCCGCCGGATCAGCCCCGCAGCGCGTCCTGAACCGCCGGATCCGCAGGCGAGCGGACGGCCGGCGCGCGGTCCCGGACCGCGTCCAACGCCGCTTTGCCACTGGCGAAGTAGTCCCGGACGGACTTCTCGGCGAGCAGGAAGGACCCGCAACCGTCGCAGCGTGCGGTGACTCCGTCGACGTCGAGGCCCAGATGCCGGCACAACGTCACCGCTCGCGACAGGTGGTAGGACTGGGTCACGATCAGGGCCCGCTCGACGCCGTACACCTCGCGCGCTCGGGCGCAGCTGTCGTACGTGTCCAGGCCGAACGGGTCGGATACCACCCGACGTGCGTCGACGCCAAGCTTGGTGAGGTACGACGTCATGACCGCCGGCTCGTCACCTGACGTGCCACCACCATCGCCCGACACGAGCACGACCTTGGCCCGCCCGCTCGTCACCAACTCGGCGGCGGTCTCCAGGCGGCCGGCCAGCCGGTCCCCCGGCCGTTGCCGATCAGCCGCCACGGCCGTGCCGAGAACGATCACCACTTCGGCGGCCGGAGCTTCGGCCTCGGCGTACACGTGACCGCGGGCGGTGAGCGTCGTCCACAGCCACGGAAGACTGACGAGCAGCAGCACGACGGCACCCAGGATGGCCACGCGCCTGAGGCGTCGAGGCGGTCGGCTCACCACCGACTCGACACCGGTAGCTTCCGCGTCACTCATACCGAGGTCCGGGACCGGGGTGCCGGCCTAGTCCTCGGGAAGCCGGGTCGGTTGGGGCGGGAACGGCAGACCGATGCCGCCACCGCCGCCGGGCGTAGTTGGCGTGCCCGACGGCGTGCTGGTCGGCGTGCCGGTGGGCGACGGTTCGACGACCTTCTCCGGAATGCCGACCTCGATGGTCACTTTCCTGCCCTTGGCCAGTTCGGTGCCCGCATTCGGACTCTGCTTCTGGACCCGGCCGGCCTGGTCGGCCGGCACCTCGTCACCGTCGCGGATCTCGACATCGTAGCCCGCCTCGCGAAGCTCCTGGGCGGCCTCGTCCTGCGTCGAGTTGATCACGTTGGGCACCTTGCTGACGTTGCCCTTGGAAACCTCGACGATCACCGTAGTGTCCTGCGCAACGGTGGTCCCCGACGGCGGGGTCAGCTTGAGGACGATGCCCTTCTGTGCCGGGTTGTCCACTTCCTTCGGCTGGACCACCAACCCCAGATCCTCGAGCTGGGGCTTGACGTTCTCGAACTGGGAGTTGACCAGGCGAGGAGGGATCTTCACGTCGGGCTTGCCGCCACAGAGCTGGATGGTCACCGTGCTGGCCTGCTTCAGCCGAGTGCCCGGCGGAGGATTCTGCTGGGCGACGGTGCCCTTCGTGCAGTCGTTGGCCAGGACAGAGTCGCCCACCTGCGGCTGAAGTTTGGCGTTACGGATCTCGGTGACCGCGGCGGCCTGACTCTTACCGACAAGGGTGGGCACCGCCTGGTTGGCCTTGTTCTGCTGTTGGCTCCAGAGCAGGGCGGCGACCAGGGCGATCACCGCCAGCACACCCACCGCGCTGAACGTCGCGATCAACCAGGAGGACGCCTTGCGCTGGCGCGGATCGCCCACCCGGGCCATCTGCCCGGTCTGCGGCCCACCGGCGGGAGCCGGATAGCCGCCCCGGCCGGCGGCCGGTGCCATCGCCACCGTCTCCGCCTCGCGCAGCACCGGGGTGGCCAACACGGGCCGGCCGGCGGCAGCGCGGAGCAGGTCGGCACGCATCTCGCCGGCGCTCTGGTAGCGGTTGAGCGGGTTCTTCGACAGCGCCTTCAAGACGATCGCGTCGACGGCCGGGGTGACGTCCGGGTTGATGTCGCTCGGCGTCGGCGGCGTCTCCCGGACGTGCTGGTAGGCGACGCTGACCGGGCTGTCCCCGACGAACGGCGGGTGCCCGCAGACCAACTCGAAGAGCACGCAGCCGGCCGCGTACACGTCGGAGCGGGCATCGACGGCCTCGCCGCGCGCCTGCTCCGGGGAGAGGTACTGCGCGGTACCGATCACCGCGCTGGTCTGCGTCATGGTGGTCGCGCCGCTGGCCAGCGCCCGGGCGATACCGAAGTCCATCACCTTGACCTGGCCGGTCTGGGTGAGCATCACGTTGCCGGGCTTGATGTCCCGGTGGATGATGCCGTGCCGGTGGCTGAACTCCAGCGCGGCGCACATGTCGGCGCAGATCTCCAACGCCCGGCGCGGCTGCAAGCGACCCTCGGCGCCGAGAACCTCCTTCAAGGTCCGACCGTTGACGAACTCCATCACGATGAACGGCAGCGTCTCGCCGGTCGGTGCTGTTTCCTCACCGGTGTCGTAGACCGCCACGATCGCCGGGTGGTTGAGCGAGGCGGCGTTCTGCGCCTCCCGACGAAACCGCATCTGGAACGTCGCGTCCCGGGCCAGGTCGGTACGGAGCATCTTGATCGCGACGTCCCGACCGAGCCGGAGATCGCGACCGCGGTGCACCTCGGCCATGCCGCCGTAGCCGAGCAGCTCGCCGACCTGGTACCTGCCACCGAGCAGGCGGGCCTGCGCTGTCATCGCGTCTGTCGTCCTTCGCTCGTCGTCGTCCCGCCGTCGCCCGGCTGGAGTCGTATCTCCCGACGGTACGACGTCCGGGCCGGATCGTCGCGTCCGTCGAGTCGTAGCGCGCCGGACGTCACGGCGCGCGGAGTCAACCCGGCGCGTTCACCGGCCTGCGACTGCTTCCGCAGGTTGTAGGAAATCACGCCGGAGCAGAGCAGGACCAGCACGGCCAACAGGATGGCGAGAAGCACCATCCCGGGCCGGGACCGGCGGGGCTCGGGTGACGGCACCGACGGGCCGGCCGGCCGGGCGTACGCCGCCGGTTGCTGGTGGGGCGGTGCTGACGGCACCGCTGCGGCACCGCGTGGGTATCCGTTCGGTGCGACCGGCGGCCGGGCGGCCGGCGCGACGGCGGTGGGGCGCGGCTGCTGGGCCGGCGCGACCGCGGTCGGCCTCAACCCGGCGGCTGGCGGGCGGGCACCTGGCGGGCGCATTTGGTGCGCCTGCGGCACCTGGGCCCGACCGGGCGCCGCAGGCGATGCCGGCGCCGCGGAGACGGGCCCGGAGTTGCCGGCGGCCCTGGCCTGCTGGGAGAGCGCGGCCTTGAGTTGGCGGGCGACCCCGGCGAGCGCGGCGGCGCTCGGCCAACGGGCGGCCGGGTCCTTGGCCAACGCCCGTTCCACCACCGCGCGCACCTGCGGGGGGATGTCGGCGGGCAGCGGCCGGGGAGCTTCCCGGACGTGCCGCATCGCGATGTCGAGCGGGTTGTCGCCCTCGAACGGGCGCCGCCCGGCGAGGCACTGGTAGGCGACCACGCCCAGCGCGTAGACGTCCGACGCGGGGGTGGCCACGCCACCGGTGGCCTGCTCGGGCGAGATGTACGAGGCGGTGCCGAGCACCGAGCCGGCTGCGGTGAGCTGGCCGACCAGGTCGGAGCGGGCGATGCCGAAGTCGGTCAGCACCAGCGTGCCATTCGGCCGGACGAGGAGGTTGCCCGGCTTAACGTCGCGGTGCACGATGCCCTTCTCGTGCGCAGCGTGCAACGCGTCCGCGGCCTGCGCGACGAGGGCCATCGTCCGGGCCGGGGTGAGCCGGCCGACCCGGCTCAGCGTGGACGACAGGGCGTCACCCTCGACGTACTCCATGACCAGGAACGCGATCTGCTGGTCGTTGCCGAAGTCGTAGACGTCCACCACGCCGGGGTGGTTGATGGTGGCCATGGTGCGGGCCTCGCCGCGGAACCGCTCGGCAAAGTCCGGGTCGTCGAGCAGCGCGGGGAGCAAGCTCTTCACCGCGACCGTCCGGCCGAGCACCTGATCGGTGCCGCGCCAGACGTCGCCCATGCCGCCGCTGGCGATCCGCTCGTCGAGGCGGTAGCGGTTGCCGAGCTGGACACCGGGGCTGAGCATGTCAGCGACCCCCGGGGTCGGCGATCGCGGCTTTCATGATCTGGCCGGCGATCCGAGCTGCCTCGGCGCTGCCGCCGGGGCCGGCCTGTTCGAGCATCACGCAGACCGCCGAGATCGGCGTGCCGTTCTTGTCCAGCGCGAAGCCGATGAACCAGCCGTGGTCGGGCCGGTCCGGAGCGGACTGAGCGGTGCCGGTCTTGCCGCCGACCGTGTAGCCGCTGATCGCGGCCTTCTTGCCGGTGCCGTTCTGGACAACGCTGACCATCATGTCGCGCAGGTCGGAGGCGACCTGCGGGCTGACCGGCTGGCGCAGCTCCCGTGCCTTGGCGGTGTAGTAGCTGGTGGTCCGATCCGGCGCGAGCAACTGCCGCACCAGGTACGGCCGCATCTGGCTGCCGTTGTGGGCGACCGAGGCAGCGATCATGGCGCCTTCCAGCGGGGTCATCCGGACGTCCCGCTGCCCGATCGAGGACTGGGCGAGCGCGGCCGGGTCGTCCCCGCCGTCGGCGTTCTGGATGGTGCCGGTCCGGCTGGCCGCCGTGGGCAGGCCGCCCTCACCGAGCTCACCGACGGTCAGGTCCTCCTGTTCGAAGCCGAACTGTCGGGCCTTCTCCTTGATGACGTTGGCGCCGAGCTGCACGCCGAGCTGGGCGAAGCCGGTGTTGCAGGATTCGGTGACCGCTGCCAGCAGGGTGACCTTCGGCTCCGGGCAGATCGACGCCTCGGCGTTGCGAATCGGGCTGCCCGAGGTGGGCGGGGTCCAACTGGGACCGGCCGGGATCTGGGTCGTCTTGGTGATGCCGTTCTCCAGTGCTGCCGCGGCCACCACGATCTTGAAGGTGGAGCCCGGGGGCAGCGTCTCGGAGAGCGCGCGGTTCTTCAGCGGACCGGCCGGGTCCTGTTCCAACTTGTTGAACGCCGCAGCCGCCTCGGTGGTGTCGTGGCTGGCCAGCGGGTTCGGGTCGAAGCTGGGCATGGAGACGAGCGCCTGCACCGCGCCGGTACGCGGGTCGATGGCGATCGCCGCGCCCTTCTTCGCCCCCACCTGGTTGTTGCGCAGCTGGTTGTACGCCGCGTCCTGAGCCTTCTTGGAGAGCGTGAGCAGCACGTTGCCACCACCGCTGTCGTCGCCGGTGAACATGTCCTTCAACCGGTCGCCGATCAACTGGTCGCTGGTGCCGGCCAGGAAGTCGTTCTCCACCCGCTCGATGCCCTGGTCCGAAAGGTTGACCGGCTTGTAGCCGAGCACGTGGGCGTACTCGGCGCCGCCCGGGTAGGTGCGGAGGAACTTCAGGGTGCCAGTGGTCTCCTTGCTGGTGGCCACTGCCGTGCCGCCAGCCTCGATGTTGCCGCGCTTGCGCTTGTAGTCGGCAACCTGAACCCGGTCGTTGTAGTCACTGGTGCGGTATTCGTCGGCCTTGTAGGCCTGGATCCAGTTGAGGTTCGCGAAGAGCAGACCGAACAGGACCATGACGACGACGCCGACACGGCGCAGGGGTGCGTTCACGGCTTGATCACCTCCGTGGGAGCACCGTGCAGCTGCTCGGGCGGGCCGGCGGCGGGCCGGGGCGCTTTGCCGCCGGCCCCCGTGACCGGCCGACGGGCTCCGTCGGAGACCCGCAGCAACACCGCGATGAGCAGCCAGTTCGCCATCAGTGACGAACCACCGGCGGACAGGAACGGGGTGGTCTGACCGGTCAGCGGGATGAGCTTGCTGATCCCGCCGACGATCACGAAGACCTGCAGGCCGAGGGTGAACGCGAGACCACCGGCGAGCAGCTTGCCGAACGAGTCCCGCACCGCGAGCGCGGCACGCAGCCCTCGCTCCACGATCAGCAGGTAGACGACCAGCAGCGCGGAGAGCCCGAAGAGGCCGAGCTCCTCACCGATGCCGGCGAAGATGAAGTCGTTCTGCACCTCGGGCAGAAGCCCGGGCTGCCCGCCGCCCGGGCCGGCACCGAAGAGGCCGCCGGTGCCGAGCGCGAGCAGCCCCTGCACCAACTGGTAGCCCTTGTCGGTCGGATCGGCGAACGGGTCGAGCCAGATCTCGGCGCGCAGGTAGAAGTTGGCGAACGGACCGCCGACCGTCTCGCCGAGGACGTAGGCGAGGTACGCGCCACCGAAGAAGAGCACCAGGCCGATCAGCAGCCAGCTGACCCGTTCGGTGGCGATGTAGAGCGTCACCACGAACATGCCGAAGTAGAGCAGCGAGGTGCCCAGGTCCTTCTCGAAGACCAGCACCAGGACGCTGATCAGCCAGACCCCGACCACCGGGCCGAGGTCGCGCCCGCGCGGGAAGTCGATGCCGAGGAATCGCCGGCTGGCCAGCGACAGCACCTCGCGCTTGCGGACCAGGTAGTAGGCGAAGAAGACCAGCAGCGCCAACTTGGCGAACTCACCCGGCTGAATGGAGAAACCGGCGACCTGGATCCACAGCCTGGCACCGTTTCGCTCGGAGATGCTGGGCGGCAGCACCGCCGGGAGCATCACCAGCACGATGCCGGCCAACCCCAGGGTGTACGCGTACCGGGAGATCGATCGGTGGTCACGCATGACGGCGAGCAGGACGGCGGCGAGGATCACCGAGGCGAGCGTCCAGGCCAACTGACGCCCGCCCTGCCCCGCGAAGGTGGCCAGGCTCTCCCGGTCGGCGACCGGGGCTTCGCCCAGGTCGATCCGGCGGAGGAAGCCCACCCCGAGCCCGTTGAGCAGGGCCACCGCCGGCAGCAGGGCCGGGTCGGCGAACGGGGCCAGGAACCGGATGACCAGGTGCAGACCGAGGAAGACCACACCGAGCGCGGCGGCGGGCATCCAGAAGTCCGGGGTGACCGTGTCCAGCAGGTTCGCCTCGACGGTCGCGCCGTACGCGGCCACCAACGCCATGGCGAGCAGCAGCAGGGACAGTTCGGCGTTGCGGCGCGACCGCGCCAGGCGTACGCCGGACTGCTCGCCCGCGGTCGCGGGCGAGGATGCCGGTGTGGCCGCTACGGTCACGGGTGGAGTCCTCGGGATCTCAGCCGACGCTCACTCAGGAGACCGGCAGCCGGCCGGGTCGAGCGCCGGCGTGGCCGAGTCGGAGGGCGTGACGTCGGGTGTGGTGGTCGGGCCGACAGCGGCGCTGGCAGCGTCGGTCGGGCTCGCGCTGACAACCCCGTTGGGGGTCGCCGACACGTTGGCGCTCGGGCTGCCGTTCGGGGTCGGCGTCGTATCGGTCGGCACGGGCGTGGGCGTGGGCGTGCCACCCACCGCGGCGGTCGGGTCGAGCGGGCAGAGCGGCTTCAGGTTGGGGTTGCTCGGGGTGTCGCTGGTCAGCTCGGCGAGCTGACGCTCGGCGTCCGGCTCACTCTTGGCCCGAATGCCGACCTTGACCGTGTCCTGAGCAGCGACCGTGAGGTCGTCCAGTCGGGTGCCGCTGCGGCGGTGCACGGTGGAGAGGTCCATGCCGGCGATCTGACCCTGGACGCCACGGAAGACGGCGACCTGCCCCTCCTCGGTGGCTCCCACGTAGTACTGCCGCTGGGTGTACGTCCAGCCCGCGAAGGCGCCTCCGCCGATGATCACCAGCAGTGCCAGCGCCATGGCGGCGGTCCGCACCGGGCGGCGCTTCGGCCGGTCCGGTTCGTCGTCCGAGGCCGCCGGCTCCTCGGGCGCGGCCGGGCGCGGCGCGGCGAGCGCCGAGGCCCGGGCGGCCGGAGTGGAGTCGTCGGCGGAGGTTGCCATGCCCCGGTCCCGCGCGGCGGCACCGCCCACGATCGGGCTGGCCTCGACGATGTCCTGATCCGTGGCATCGGCGATGATCACCGTGATGTTGTCCGGTCCACCGCCGCGCAGCGCGAGCTGCACCAGTCGCTCGACACACTGCTGCGGGTCGGTGTACTCCCGCAGCGTGTCGCCGATGGTTTCGGCGCTGACCACACCCGACAGGCCATCGCTGCAGATCAGGTACCGGTCGCCGGGGAGCACCTGGCGCACCGAGTACTCCGGGTCGATGTCCCGGCCGTCCAGGGCCCGGGTGAGCAGTGACCGCTGCGGGTGGCTGCTCGCCTCCTCGGCGCTGATCCGGCCTTCGTCGACGAGCATCTGGACGTACGTGTCGTCCTTGGTGATCTGCGCGAATTCGCCGTTGCGCAGCAGGTAGGCCCGCGAGTCGCCGATGTGGACCATGCCCAGTTTGCTGCCGGTGAAGAGGGTCGCCGTCAGCGTGGTGCCCATCCCCTCCAACTGCGGGTTGGCGTCCACCGTGTCGCGGAGTTGTTGGTTGGCGGTGCCCACGGCCGAACGCAACGCATCGACGAGGGCGTCCCCCGGGACGTCCTCGTCGAGCGGCGCCATGGCACCGATGACGATGTTGCTGGCGACGTCACCGGCGGCCATGCCGCCCATGCCGTCGGCAACGGCGAGTAGCCGCGGCCCGGCGTAGACGGAGTCTTGATTGCCGTCTCGGATCAGACCGCGGTCGCTGTGGGCCGCATAGCGCAGGGTCAGAGTCATGGCCGTAATTCGAGGGAAGTGCGGCCGATCCGGATCGGCACGCCGAGGGGGACGGGGGTTGGTCCGGTGACCTTAGCGCGATCTAGGTACGTGCCGTTAGTCGAGCCGAGGTCCTCGACGTACCACTGCCCGTCGCGCGGCACGAGCCGGGCGTGTCGCGCGGAGGCGTAGTCGTCGGTGATGACCAGGGTGGAGTCCTCAGCCCGACCAATGGTGATCTGCGCTTCACCGAGAGTGATCCTGGTGCCGGCCAGCTGACCGGCTGTCACCACCATCTGGTGTGCCGCCCTACCCCGCTTCACCTTCGCCGGCTTCGCCGCCTGCCCCGTCGAGGCGCCCACCGCGCGCGGTGCGGCCACCAGGCGACCGGACCGGGCGCCCGCGAAGAGATCCCGACGGATCACGCCGACCACCGTGAACACGAAGATCCACAGCAGGATCAGGAATCCGAACCGGGCAACGGTGATGACCAGTTCCGGCAAGGCGGGTCAGCCGTCCACGCGGAAGGTCAGCGTCGTGGTGCCGAGCTGGACCATGTCACCGGGGTTGAGTGCGACGGCGGAGACCCGCTGCCCGTTGACCATGGTGCCGTTGGTCGACCCCAGGTCGGTCAGCACGACCTGCCCCCCGTCGAAATCCAACCGGGCGTGTCGCCGGGAGATGCCGACGTCCGGCAGGCGCAGATTGGCCTGGTCGCCGCGACCGATCACCGTCGACCCCATCTGGAGGGGGTAGGTGCGACCGTCACCGGAAACCAGCCGCACGTTGCGACCGCCGCCGTGCCCTGGCGGCGGGCCGTAGCCACCACCCTGGTCGTACGCGGGGTAGGCGGGCGGGCCGGCGTCGTAGCCGGGTGCCGACACCGGGGCGACCTCGCCACCGGTGTAGACCTCGGCCGTGACACGGAACATGCCCGTGTCCAGGCCCTCGCCTCGCTCGATCTCGACGATCACGTCGCCATAGACCGTCCACGCCTGCTCGCCGATGAACTCCGCCTGCGACTGGGCCAACTCCTGGGCCAGGGCAGCGGCGTACGGCGCCAGCCGACTGTGGTCGAACGGCGAGAGATCGATCACGTAGCGGTTGGGCACCAACGTGCGCCCACCGGCCAGGATCGCCTTGTGCGCCTCGGCCTCCCGCTGCATGGCGTTGAGGATCTCCACGGGGTGGACCACCCCTTTGAAGACCTTGGCGAAGGCCCCTTCGACCAGGCCTTCCAGACGCTTCTCGAAGCGTTGCAGCACGCTCACCGGCTCCTCCTCGGGTCCCGAGGACATGATGGTATCCGGCCGGCGCGCGCGCAGCTCACACGCCGCTCGGCCGCCTGCTCTCGACCCGTTCGGAAGGGCCGGGTCTGTCGTGCTAATCTTTCGTCCGCCACGAACGGTAATCGCTCGTGGCGAGCGCCTGGGACAGCGTAGTATTCCCGGGGCCCGCTGGAGACAGCGGGCCCGGGCGGCTACAGTGTTCCGGGTCGTGCCACGGGGATGTGGCGGAATGGCAGACGCGCACGGTTCAGGTCCGTGTGCCCGAAAGGGCGTGGGGGTTCAACTCCCCCCATCCCCACCAACGACGAGGGCTCCGCACTACGCGGGGCCCTTCCGTCATATCGGGGCGTGCCGGGCGTCACGCTATGCTGCGATGGATTCTGCCTCCGATGGACCGGGAGTGGCGTGTGAGTGTCGCGTTGGTGACAGGGTCGGGTGGCCTGATCGGCTCCGAGGCGGTCCGGCACTTTGCCGGCCTCGGTCTGGACGTCGTCGGCATCGACAACGACATGCGCCGGTATTTCTTCGGCGAGGACGGCTCCACATCCTGGAGCCTTGAGCGGCTCGGGCGCGACCTGGGCAACGCGTACACCCATTTCGCGGTGGACATCCGGGACCGGGACGGCCTGGAGCAGGTGTTCAAGAAGTACGGCAAGGACATCGCCGTGGTGATCCACAGCGCTGCCCAGCCGAGCCACGACTGGGCAGCCAAGGAGCCGTACACGGACTTCGACGTGAACGCTGGCGGCACGCTCAACATCCTGGAGAACACCCGCCGGCACGCGATCGACGCGCCGTTCATCCACTGCTCGACCAACAAGGTCTACGGCGACCGGCCCAACAGCCTGCCGCTGATCGAGCTGGAGACACGGTACGAACTGCCCGAGGACCACCGCTGGTACGAGGGCATCACCGAAGAGATGTCGATCGACCACTCGCTGCACTCGGTCTTCGGCGCCTCCAAGGTCGCCGCAGACGTGATGGTCCAGGAGTACGGCCGCTACTTCGACATGAAGACCGCCTGCTTCCGGGGCGGCACGCTGACCGGTCCGGCGCACTCGGCGGCCGAGCTGCACGGGTTCCTGGCCTACCTGATGCGCTGTGTCATGGAAGGCCGGACATACAACCTGTTCGGCTACAAGGGCAAGATGGTCCGGGACGCGATCCACTCGCGCGACGTGCTGACCGCGTTCGAGGCGTTCTTCCGGGCTCCGCGATCCGCGGAGGTCTACAACCTCGGTGGCGGCCGGCACTCCAACACCTCCCACATCGAGGCGTTCCGGATCGCGGAGGGGATCACCGGCCGCGAGGCGCGGATCAACTACGTCGAGCAGAACCGCACCGGCGACCACCAGTGGTACGTCAGCAGCATGGCCCGGTTCGAGGCGCAGTACCCGGACTGGAAGATCACATACGACGTGCCGATGATCCTGCAGGAGATCTACGAGGCCAACGTCGACAAATGGGTGCCCACGGCATGACCACGCGGACCAAGCGCAACGTGCTCGGCGTCCTGGTCGACGCCACCGACTACGCGACCGCGACCGATGCGGTGGTGACCGCGGCACACGAGCGGCGCCCGTTCGCGCTGACCGCGCTGGCCGTGCACGGCGTGATGACCGGGGTGTTGGACCGGGCGCACAACGCGCGGCTCAACTCCTTCGACGTGGTCACGCCGGACGGGCAGCCGGTGCGCTGGGCGCTCAACCTGCTGCACCACGCCGGGCTCACCGACCGGGTCTACGGGCCGACGCTGACCCTGCACGTGCTGTCGCGCTTCGCCGACGAGGGGCTGCCGGTCTACCTGTACGGCTCGACCGAGGAGACCCTCGCCAGGTTGATCCCGGCCCTGGAGCGGATGTTCCCCGCACTGAAGATCGCCGGGGTGGAGCCGTCCAAGTTTCGTGCCGTCCAGCCAGGTGAGGACGCCGAGATCGCCGACCGGATCCGGTCCAGCGGTGCCCGGCTGGTCCTGGTCGGGCTCGGCTGCCCGCGCCAGGAGGTCTTCGCGTACGCCATGCGACCGCTGCTCGACATGCCGCTGATGGCGGTCGGTGCGGCCTTCGACTACCACGCCGGGCTGCTGCGCCAGCCCCCGCCGTGGATGCAGCGTGCTGGCCTGGAGTGGTTCTGGCGTCTTGGTCTGGAGCCGAAGAGGCTCTGGCGCCGCTACGTCATCCTCAACCCGGCCTACCTGAGCCGGCTCGCCGCCCAGAAGGTCGGCCTGTGGAAGGCTCGCCCGCCGGCCCCGGCCACCGAGCGGCCGGCCACCTTCACGGTCTGATCCCGATCCGTACGACACGAGGCCCCACCCGGCAAGCCGAGTGGGGCCTCGGTCGTCGGCGGCCGGTCAGAGGGTCAGGGTCCAGGTGTTGATGTAGCCGGTGTCACCGGCGTAGACGTCCCGCGCCTGCAGTCGCCAGGTGCCGTTCGCCGCCTCACTGGAGACGTTGGCGGTGTAGGTCGTGTTCACGTTGTCGGCGCTGTCGAAGTAGCTGCTGTTCTTCAGCCGGTACGCCGAGCCGTCCGGAGCGATCAGGTCGATCACCAGGTCGCCGCGGAAGGTGTGCACGATGTTCACCGCGATCGTCGAGCTCGACGAGGCGTTGCGGTTGCAGCCGGCGATCGTGATCGAGCTGCTCACCGTGGCGCCGGTGTCCGGGATCGCGACGTCGGTGCCGTTGGTGCCGGAGCATCCGCCGCCACCCGACCCGGTCACGGTCAACGTGTAGGTGGCCGTGCGGGTGCCCGCCGCGCCGCTGCCGGTGATCGTGACCGGGTAGCTGCCGGCGGGGGTGCTCGCCGAGGTGGCGATGGTGAGGGTCGACGAGCCGCCCGACGTCACCGTCGACGGGCTGAACGACGCGGTCGCGCCGGCCGGCAGGCCGCTGGCGGAGAGGCTGACCGACTGCGCGGAGCCAGCGGTGGTGGCCGTGCCGACGGTGGCCGTCACCGAGCCACCAGGTGCGGTGGAGCCGGAGGTCGGCGACACCGACACCGAGAAGTCGTTGGCCGGCGGGGTGCCGTTCACGACGTAGAGCAGCTGGTTCGGGGTGCCGGTCCCGACGTTGGTCACCACGTTCGGGGTGGAGTTGTTGACCAGGTAGTCCCGCACCTGCTGCGGGCTCCAGGACGGATTCCCCGACAGCGCCAGCGCCGCCACGCCGGCGACGTGCGGCGATGCCATCGAGGTGCCGCTGATGGTGTTCGTCGCGCTGCTGCTGGTGTACCAGGCCGAGGTGATGTTGACGCCCGGGGCCAGGATGTCCACGCAGGTGCCGAAGTTGGAGAAGCTCGCGGCGGCGTCGTTGTTCTGCGTCGCACCCACGGTGATCGCGGAGGCGACTCGCGCCGGGGAGTAGTTGCAGGCGTTCTGCCGGACGCCGAGGGTGTTGCCGTTGCCGGCGGCGACCGCGTACGTGATGCCGGAGTTGATCGAGTTGCTGACGGCCGTGTCGATCGAACTGTTGGCGCCACCACCGAGGCTCATGTTCGCCACCGCCGGCTTGACCGCGTTCGCGGTCACCCAGTCGATGCCGGCCACCACCTGGGCGTTGGTGCCGCTGCCCTGGCAGTTGAGCACCCGGACGCCGACGATCTGGACGCCCTTGGCCACACCGTACGACGAGCCGCCGACCGTGCCCGCCACGTGTGTGCCGTGGCCGTTGCAGTCGTCGGCGGAGCCGCCGTCCACCGCGTCGAAGCCCGAGACGGCCCGACCGCCGAAGTCGTTGTGCCCGTACAGCACGCCGGTGTCGATGATGTAGGCGCGAACGTTGGATGCCGTGTTCGGGTAGGTGTACGAGCTGTTCAGGGGCAGGTTCCGCTGGTCGATCCGGTCCAGACCCCAGGAGGGTGGGTTGGTCTGCGTCCCGAAGATGGACACGGTGTGGTTCTGCTCGACGTACGCCACCGCCGGGTCGGCGGCGATCCGCGCGGCTGCGGCCGCGCTCACCGTGACCTCGAAACCGCGCAGCGCCGCGCTGTAGGTGCGGGCCACCTTGCCGCCGTGCCGGCCGGAGAGTCGCTTCGCGGTGTCGCCGACGCGGTCGCGGGCCACCGCGCTGTCCTTGAGAACGACGATGTAGCTGTCCGGCACGGCAGTGGCTCCGCCGGCCGCCCTGACCGCACCGGCGGGTTCGGCGGCCAGGGCCGGGGTGCCGACGGCCAGCACGGTCGCCATGGCCACCCCGACCAGTACGGACCTTCGTGGAAGACCCATCTCCTACCTCCCTCTGACCGGCGGCGGAACGTGTCCACCGGCCCCAACATCAATCGACAATTGCCGATCTAGCTGAGGGTAAGTCAGTGACTCGGCAGTTGGACATGTCGAAACGTCCATAACCTCGGTGGGATGGCCCCCTACGGGCCTGGCGTCCGGGGTGAACGGGGGACCGGCCCCGATTCGCCCCGCCACGATTCGGGAAAGACTCTCGAACATGGAGAGTCAGCTCACCATCCTGCTTCCGATTGCCGCCGTCTGGCTGGCCGCTGGCGTCGTCGCCGACGGGCTTCCCCGGCTGCACAACACCCGCATGCTGCGCCGGCGTACCGGATGGTTGCTGGTGCTGGCCCTCACCGGCGTGGCGCTCACCGCGACCGTGCTCGGCGGCGGCCTGTTCAGTGCCGGCACCGCGCCGGTCGACCGGGCCGCCGCCGGGCTCACCCTGGTCGCCGGCCCGGCGCTCGTGGCTGCGGTCTGCTCCCTACGGCGGATCCGCCGGCTGTGGGCCGGGGCGGGCGCGTTCGCCAGTGCCCCCGCCACGCCTGCGCCGCACGGGCTGCGCGCCGCCGCGGCCCACCCGCTCGTCGGCCTGCCACTGCAGGTGACCGCCCTGGCCACGGTGCCGGCGTTGATCGCGGCGGCGGGCACCGACCTCGGAGCCGACCCCGGTGTCACCGGGCCGGCGATCACCCTCGGCGCGCTCACGGTGCTCGCCATCGGTGTCCGACACGCGCTACGGCACAGCCGGTTCGCCGAACGGGCCCAGCCCGACGCTCCGCGATCAGCGCGGACGGCCGGCCCCCTGCACGTATAGCAACTCAAGGATCGCCCTGGTCGCCTCGAACCAGCGGTCCAGCCAGCCCGGCGGTGGCACGCTGCCCCGCGGCGGCAGCTCCATCAACAGGCCGCGCAGCAGAGGGTGGTCGGCCAGCGACCCGCTGGACTCCATCGGCCAGCCGCTCGGCGGAAACGACGGCTCGACCAGCGGGTTCGGGTCCAGCGAAGGCAGCGAGAGCGGAGGGTCCGCCGACTCGGAGGCGGACGCATCCCGCCCGCTCATGTCCTGGTCGGTCGAAACCACCTCGGTCAGCACGGTGTCCCGACGCGCTCCGCGGTACTTGCCACCGAACCGCTCCGGTTTGCCCGGACCGTTGGTGAGATTGTCTGACCCGATCGTCGTCATCCGTCTCGCCTACCTCGCTCGGTTGCCGATCGGTACGGCGGGTCGTCGACCTGCGCCGCACCGACCAGTTCAACGAGACGAGCCCGCTGTGGCGACGGGAATCCCGGCGGAACCTCGCCGACCGCCGTCGCGACGCGGGCGCTGCCCGGCCTCCCTGGACACGACAAGGCCCCCGTCCGGTCTGACCCGGACGGGGACCTCAGTTGACCACTCGGTCAGACCGCGCCGAACGCACCGCCTCGGGTGCCGCCGACGAAGGCGTGCCAGTCACTCGGGGCGAAGACCAGGGCTGGGCCCGCCTTGTCCTTCGAGTCCCGCACTCCGACCGCCCCCGTCACGTACGCCACCTCGACGCAGTTGTCACAGTTCGGCCCGCTCTTCGAGCTCTTGAACCATGCTGCCTGCGTCAGGTCCACGGGGAACCTTTTGGTCGCCATTTCCACAACGGCTCCTCTGCCAGTTTTGCGATGTGTGCGACGGACTCCTCTGGACGTATGGCCGCGGCGCGGATGTGATCGAAGATGAAGCTGTACTTCTGCAGTTCGTCGCTCTTCTCGAGGAAAAGCCCACCCGTGGCGTTCTCCGCGTACACAACATCCGGATCACCGGGTTCGGGGAAGCTGAGGATCGTGAAAGTGCCGTCCATGCCAGCGTGTGCACCCACCTCGAAGGGCAGGATCTGCAGCGTCACGTTCGGTAACTCGGCCACCTCGACCAACCGCTTGAGTTGGCCACGCATCACCTCGTCCCCGCCTACCGGCCGACGCACCACCGCCTCATCGAGTACCACCCACAGATCGACCGGATCGTCCTGGGTCAACAACGACTGACGGCCCAGACGGACACGCACCCTTTGGTGCACCTGATCGGCGGTGAAGTCCGGACGAGCGGCGCGGATCATCGCCCCGGCGTACTCCTCGGTCTCCAGGAGACCCGGCACGACCTGCTGTTCGTACGCCCGAATCGAACTCGCGGCCGCCTCCAGCCCGACGTACGCGCCGACGAGCACCGTGCTGTACGGATGCCACCAGCCCTTCTGTCGGGCCTCCCGGGCGATCTGCACGAGCTCGTCGCTCTCGGCACCGACCACGCCGTAGATCCGCAGCATGTCCCGCACGTCGCGAGGGGTGGCCGTGGTGTGCCCGGTCTCGATCCGGGAGACCTTCGACGCCGAACACTCGAGCTGCTCGGCGACCACCTCGATCGTGATCCCGGCGGACTCCCGTTGGCGGCGCAGCTCGGCTCCGAGCCGCCGCCGTCTGATGGTGGGACTGCGCCGCTCACTCATCGCGCAACCTGTGAGCCACTGGTCCCCGCCGCTGGCTGCTCGACCCCACTCGGGCTACCTCCGGTCGACGCGCCACTGGGTGACACCCGCCGGGGGCGCGACCGTCGACCGGCGAGCGTTCGCGACGATGGGGGTGGTGCCGGTCCTCGGCCGGCCGCGACGGGCGAAACCGGCTCCCAGTGTGCCGTCCATACGCGGAAGGCTTCAATAGGCCTTTCGCGCGACACGTTCACGTATCGGCAAAAGTCGACGTGCAACTTGCATGAAGCACGTCGCTGATGCACTCTGTCCGTATGGCACGGATCACTCAGCGTCTCCGTCCGCTCCCTCGGAGTGGTGACCCCACCGATCCGGGGAAGCCGGGCACGGCGCGGGCCCGGCCATCGACACCGAGACCTGCTCCGGGGTAATGACCTCGCCGCTGCAAGCCGGCAAGCTGCGGCGGCGGGCGCGGTTCCCGGAAGCAGCCGGGTGGTGGTCGGGTGGCGGCACGCCACCAGCGGGGTACGGCCCGACCACCACCATCCGCACCACCGGTTCACGAGGCACGACCCCGTCGCCGGCCGAGACGTCCCCCGTTCAGGCACCGCCGGCGCAGCTGCCGGCCGACCCTCCCCAGGAGCCCATGTGCTTCCCCGCACCGGTGACGTACTGCACGTGACTCGCGCGGCGAGTGTCCAGTTCCTCAGGCCCATCAAGTTCCGGGTCATCCGGGTGCTCGACTGGCCTACCTATGACGGCTGGCTCTGGCTCGACGGCTACGAGTTGAACGCCGCGGGCGACGCGGTCAACCGACGGTCGATCTTCGTCCAGCGGGACGGGCTGCAGCAACTGCAGGCAGCCTCCGAGCCCCGCCCCCACACCGTACGGGCCCGACGTCCGGTGACCCGCACACCACTCCGGGTCGGCTGACCGACCCGATCCGCCGCCGGTGGGCGTGCCGTCGCCATAGAATCGGTACGCCCACCCCGGCACTGTTCCACCCGCGCGTCCAGGACCCTGACCCTGGGATGGTCATGGTCAATCAGCCCGCCCTGCGGCGGCACCACCGCTCCCGTATCGCCTACGCATTTGGACTGCTCGCCCTCCTCGGGGCGATGGCCACACTCCTGGTCCTCGTCCACGACCCGGCGATGTCATCCACCCGGCTGGCCACACCGGTGCCCGCACCGGAGATCACCGTGGTCGACGCCGACCCGCCGACGGACGACGGTCCATCGGTGCACGAAGAACCCGACTGGATCGGCGCCGACGGCCCGAGCAGCCACGCTGGTGTCACCGACCCGACCGAGCCGGTGGCCGGCCGCGGTGCCGGCGGCCAGTCCGACGGCAGTCAGGAACTCACCGAAGCAGCTCCGGTGGGGCGCAACGCGCCGGACGCCCGCCGCTCCCTGTTCTGGTCCGGGATCTTCGGGCTCGCTATCTCGCTGGCCGGCCTCGGCCTGGTCGGTACCCGCCGCCGGATGTGGTGACCGCCGGTGTCACGGCGTACTCGACGACGTCGGGCTCGGCGCGGTCGGGCTCACCCCGGTCGAGGGCCGGGCCTGCGAGATGATCAGCAGCACCTCGTCATCGGTCGACACCGGCGTGCCCGTCTGAGGCTCGGTGCCCACCACAGTCCCCGGCGGCAACTCCGACGGGCGGTACACCACCCGGTAGGCAATGCCGAGCCGGTCCAGCAGACCCTCGGCGGTGGCCTGCGGCAGGCCGGCGAGCGGTGGCACCGGCACCTCGACCGACGCGCTGGTGGCCGCCGGGCTGCTCGGCGTCGCGCTGGTCGGCGCGGCCGAGGAGGGGGATGCGCTGGTCGGTGCGGCGCTGGTGGCGCTGGCTGGCGGGAGTGACGGAGTGGAAGCCGGACCGTCCCGGTCGTCATCCCGCGTCGAGAGCACCAACCAGAGCGCACCCCCGAGCAGTGCGGCGAGCAGCAGCGCGAGAACACCCCAGAGGATCGGCAGCCACCATCGCCGGCCGCCCTGCTCCTCGACGTACCAATCCCCGGCGGGTTCAGCCGACCGGGGCGGTCGGACCTCGGCCCGCCCGGACCACGACGGCGAGGCCGACGGCTCCGCGGGTATCCGCGCCGTCCGGTCGACCGGCGGGCCCGGTCGAGTGGCGGCGGAACGATCGATCGGCATGGTCTCGTCGGGGGACACGGCGGGGCGAGCCGAGACATCTCGGCCGATCGGTGCCGTTTCATCCGGCTCGGCGGCGGGTCGGGCCGGTTGCGGTGGCTCCGGGCGGTCGCTGGCGGGTGGCAGGGGGCGGGTCCGGTCATCGTCGTGCTCGCCGGTGGGCGGCTCCTGGCGGTCGTCGCTCATCGCACGTCCTTTCCCGAACCGGACGGGCGTCATGGCCCTCGACCGTCAACCTAGCCGCCCGCACCGCCATCGGTGGGGATCAGCGTGCCGAGCCGCGCCGGACGCCAGCACTGACGTGGTGCTCCGATATCCGGCTGGTGCGGCCTTCCGGGGTCGTCGCGAGGATCGGCTCGCGGGGCGAGATCAGGAAGTGGGTTTCGTGGTCGGCTGGTCCGGGGCGCCCGCCCCACACCAGATGCTGACCTCGTCGTTCCATCGGGCAGGGCCGTCCTCGGCCGGCTCCTGCTTGGCGACCTTTCCGCTGCGGCCACTGATGTAACGCGGGTACAGACCCTCGTCGATCAAATCGTCGACGGCCTTTGCGCAGTCCTTTCCGACCACGTCCGGCACCTCCGCGTCTGGCGCTGGCCCAGCCACCTGCAGTTGCACGGTCGTACCCCGGGCGACCTCGGCGCCCACCTCCGGTGCGGCGCTCTCGACCGTACGACCCGCGCCGCTACCGAAGATCAGCTGTCAGCCCAGCCGCTGCTTGCGCAGCATGTCCCGGGCCTGCACAAAGTCGGTGCCGACCACCGGAGGCACGGTCAGGCCGGCCCCCTTGGTGGCCGTGGCGGAGGTCCGGACGGGCGATGGCGTGGTCCGGCCGGTGCTCGGCCGGGGCGCGGTGGCCCGGCCGGTCGGCGGACCGGCCGTGGTCGCGACCGCCAGCGGATCCCCCGAGGGGTTGTCGCCGTCGCCGGCCAGCAGCCACCCGCCGGTCGCACCGATCGCGGCGAGCAGCACAGCGACCAACCCACCACCGAGCAGTACGTTGGCCCGCCCCGGCCCGCCGCCGTCCCAGCCGCCAACGGCATCCTGCTGGCCCATGTTCGTGTCCGTCATGCCGCCCACCGCCTCATCACCGGCGACCGTACCG
The DNA here is from genome assembly GCF_016907275.1 of Micromonospora luteifusca. NCBI lineage: Bacteria > Bacillati > Actinomycetota > Actinomycetes > Micromonosporales > Micromonosporaceae > Micromonospora > Micromonospora luteifusca. Next base: position 3,249,045 of record NZ_JAFBBP010000001.1, on the reverse strand, counting down.
CCCGTCGCCCAATCCGCTGCGCCGGCGGTTCATACCGGCGGGTCGTTGCGACTCGCCGCACCGACGACGGGACGTTACGCTGCCCGGCATGGCCAGACAGGGCTGGGGAGTGTCGATCGCGACCGCGATCGGGGTCGCTGCCGGCGCGGGCGCCGCGCAACTGGGCTTCGGCTACGGGCTGGGCGTTCTCACGTGGACGCCCACCGATGCCGGTGCCACCGATACAGCCTGGGCCGACGGCCTCGCCTGGGCCACCTGGCTCGCCGCCAGTTCGACGGTCCTCGGGGCAGTCTGCGCGCAGCGGCTACACCAACGCAACGCACCAGCGCCGGCCGAGCCGCAATCCGAGGAGGGTCCTGACGCCGCGACCTCGCCGGAGCAGCCGACCCAGGGCGGGCACGTCACCGGCGCCGCGGCGACCGTCACGCGCTCAGCACCGGTGGTCGAGGCCCCGACCCGTGGCCGAGGCGACCTGTTGCGGCGGGTGGCCCTTGCGCTCGGCGCCGGGATCGGCGGGCTGGTCACCGTGCTGCTGATCGCCGTACCCGCGCGGGTCGCCACCGGAGCAGACACCGGAGCACCACAACGGACGGCCGCGGTGCAGGCGACGCTTGGCATCCTGATTGGCGTGCTCGTCGCGATCTGGGCGCTTCGCTCCCGGGTTGCGGCGATCAACGTGACCGCCACCGCCGCCTGGCTCTGGCTGCTCGCGGTGGTCTCGGTGATCGACGGGGTACGCGTCGGACGAGGGCTGACCGGCGCCCAGCTCGGCACCTGGCAGCTCGACCCGGACCACCCGCGCTACTGGATATCCGACCAGCTCTACTGGCCCGGCGCGCTGTTGGCACTCGTGCCCGCGCTGCTGATCGGCGCGCTGGCCGCCCGGCGGGCCGCCCGATCGGCCGGGCACCGCGTCGGCGCCGCGGCCTCCGGCGCTGCCGGTCCGGTGCTCGTCGCGCTCGCCTACCTGACCACTCTGCCGCACTGGTCGACGCTGGGCCCCGCGCAGCTGTCCACCCAGCTGATCGCCCCGTATGCGGTGCTGGCCGGTATCGGCGGATCGGTGCTGGCCGCCGTCCTGGCCGAGCGGGCCGACCGGAGTGCGGCTGCGTCGGCCACGAAGACCGCCCCGGCCCCGGCAACTCAAACCGGCTCGACCCCGGCAACTCAGGGCGACTCAGCCCCGGCAACTCGCGGCGACTCGACCTCGGCAACTCGCGGCGACTCGACCTCGGCAACTCGCGGCGACTCGACCTCGGCAACTCGCAGCGACTCGACCTCGGCCACCGGCGGCGGCGGGCCGACCCCGACCGCTCGGGCCAACCCGGCTCCGGTCGACAGGGGCGACTCCGGGCCGTCGACTTCCGCCTCGTCGATCGGCACCGCGCCTCGGCGCGGCAGGGCCGACGCCGCACCGCGGACAACCGGGACGGGCCCTCTACCGGGCGAGGCCACCGCCGCACCGCGGGTGCCCGCGCCGCGTACCGAACCGAACCTCTCCGGTCCAGCCCACCCTGCCGAAACAGGAACAGCGGAGGATCCGACGGCCAGCGGTCGGCGCACCCGCGCAACCCGCCGACCCACCCGCCCCACCACCGACTAAACCCCGACCCACCGGGCCCTCCGGGCCCAACCCTCCGGACCCTCCGGGCCCTCCGGACCCGACCCACATCGTCGATCATGAGGTTATTGCCACCCCACCCGGCGTGTCGTGGCAACAACCTCATGATCGACGGGGGCTGGCGGCAGGGGGCGGGCGGCCGGGTGCGGTGGGTGGGGGTTCTGGGTTAGTTGACTGGCCAGGTGTGGACGGGTTCGTTGGCGCGCTGGAGTTCGGCGTAGCGCTGGACCATGTGGTGCAGGGCTGCCGTGCGGTCCATGCCGTGGTGGCGCTCCGCGGCCCACACTGCCTCGGTCTGCCAGACGGCACCGTTACGGCCGGTCCGGCAGCGCTGCTCGATGATGCCGAGCAGGCGGTCCCGTTGCGCCGGGGCCACACCGAACCCGTCCAGGCCGGCCGCGGCGGTCGGCAGCAACCGCTCCAGCACCAGCCTGGAGACCGGCACGTCGCCGAGGCCGGGCCAGTGCAGCGAGGCGTCGAGGCCACGTCGGGCGGCGGCGTGGAAGTTTTCCTCGGCGGAGCTGAAGGTGAGTTGACTCCAGATCGGGCGGTCCGCCTCCGCCAGCCCTCGTGCCAGCCCGAAGTAGAAGGCCGCGTTGGCGAGCATGTCCACCACCGTCGGACCGGCCGGCAGCACCCGGTTCTCCACCCGCAGGTGCGGTCGGCCGTTCATGATGTCGTAGACCGGGCGATTCCACCGGTAGACCGTGCCGTTGTGCAGCCTCAGCTCGCCGAGTTGCGGCACACCGCCGGCGTGCAGCACCTCCACCGGGTCCTCGTCTTCGCAGATTGGCAGCAGCGGCGGAAAATACCGGACGTTCTCCTCGAACAGGTCGAAGATCGAGGTGATCCAGCGCTCGCCGAACCACACCCGGGGTCGTACGCCCTGGGCCTTGAGCTCATCCGGTCGAGTGTCGGTGGCCTGCTCGAACAGGGCGATCCGAGTTTCGGCCCAGAGCTGGCGTCCGTACAGGAAGGGGCTGTTCGCCCCGATCGCCACCTGCACACCGGCGATGGCCTGGGACGCGTTCCAGTAGTCGGCGAAGCTGTCCGGTGCCACCTGGAGGTGGAACTGGAGGCTGGTGCAGGCGGCCTCGGGGGCGATCGAGTCGGTGTGCGTCTGCAACTGCTCGACGCCACGGATGTCCAGCTCGATGTCCTCGCCGCGGGCGCCGACGATCTGGTCGTTGAGCACTCGGTAACGCTCGTTGGTGGAGAGGTTGTCCTCGACCAGGTGCCCCTCGGTGAGGGTGGGCAGGATCCCGACCAGGACGATCTTCGCGTCGGACTTGGCCGCGCGCTCGTCGGCCCGGGAGAGGCTGCCGCGCAGGTCGTGCTCGTAGTCGGCGAAGCCGGTGCCTTCGATCAGTCGGGGCTCGGCGTTGAGTTCGAGGTTGAACTGCCCCAGCTCGGTCTGGAACAGCGGGTCGGCGATGTCGGCGAGGATCTCCTCGTTGCGCATCGCCGGCTCGGCGGCCGAGTCGACCAGGTTGAGCTCGATCTCCAGGCCGGTCATTGGCCGGTCGGCGTCGAACCCGAAGTCGTCCAGCATCAGGGCGAAGACGTCCAGGCAGCGCCGCACCTTCTGCCGGTAGCGGACGCGATCGTCCCGGGTGAAGGCGCCCTGCGAGACGTCCCTGCCCATGTGTCCTCCCGACGGCCGGCGCGGTCGGGATCCTGCCGTCCCGGAAAGCGCATTGTGAACCCTCCACGTTAAGAGCGCCCACCTGACCGGGCCAGAGGCCGACAGCGGTGATCCGACATCGACCGGAGCGGGCGCGCTCGTGGCGCCATCTGTACCCCGTCGTCGACCGACCGGACCGGATGGCGGTACGAACAACTCGTGACAATTACCACGGCATCGGCGTCGGGTACGGAGACGACGCAGGGCCCGCGCCAACGTGCGGCGCGGGCCCTGCGTACTGACGATCCGGGGTGGATCAGGCCTGGCGGACGGCCTCGCCCTCGATCTCGATCTTGATCTTGCGGCTGACCAGCACGCCGCCGGTCTCCAGGGCGACGTTCCAGGTCAGGCCGAACTCCTCGCGGTCGATCTCGGTGCTCGCGGAGAAACCGAAGATGTCCTGACCGAACGGGCTGCGGCCGACACCCTCGAACTCCACCTTCAGCTCGACCGGCTGGGTGACGTCCTTGATGCTCAGCTCGCCGGTGAGCACGAACTCGCTGCCACGACGGGACTTGACCCCGGTGCTGCGGAACTCGATCGTCGGGAAATTCTCGGATTCCAGGAACTCGGGGCTGCGCAGGTGTGCGTCCCGGTCGGCCTGGGTGGTGTCGATGCTGGCGGCCTGAATGGTCGCGACGACCGACGACTGCAGCGGGTCCTCGGCAACGGTGATGGTGGCGGTCGCCTCCTTGAACTCACCACGAACCTTGCTGACCATCATGTGCCGGGCAACGAAGCCGACACGCTTGTGTGCCACGTCGAGCGCGTAGGTGCCGGCCGTCGGGATGGTGAGGCCGTCCCAGTCGCGGGTAACCGCATCGATGCTGCTGGTCATGCTGCTGTCCTCCAGAAGAATGTTTAGTAGCCCAACGACTGCTGAAGCAAATACAACCGCAACAACATTCCCCGTGTCAAGTACTGGTAGGGTGAACCCGTGACCAACGTGTTCGACGATCCTCGGATCACCGCCGTCGGCCTGCTCTTCGAGGCACACGCCGGGCTGTCAGCCCGGTTCAACGCCCAATTCGAGGAGCACGGCCTCTCCGCGGTCGAGTTCGAGGTCATCACCCGACTCGCCCGCTCGCCGGGCAACCAACTGCGCATGACCGACCTCGCGGCGCAAACCTCGCTGTCGACCAGCGGCGTGACGCGCGTCGTGGACCGGATGGAACGGGACGGTCTACTCACCCGCCGAGCCTGTCCGAGTGACCGACGCAGCTCGTACGCGGTGGTCACCGCCGCCGGGATGTCCCGACTGAACGAGACGCTACCCGGGCATCTGCAGATGATCGAGCAGTGGTTCACCGGCCAACTCGACCCGGAGGCGCTGGCGGCTCTTCTGGACGGGCTGCGTCGAGTCCGTGACGCCGCGCATCCATGCGCCACCGCTGGCAGCGACGACGTCGGCCCTGAGCAGCAAACCGCCGCCACCGGCAGCGGCAGACAACGCTGAGCGCCGTACGTGGCAGGACCGGCAGAAAGACCGGCAGAACTGGCCCGGCCAAGCCGGAGGATTCGGTCTAACCCGACTTCCTGCCGCCGTAGCGGTGGCAGGCTTCCTTCACCGGGGATCACCGGGGGGTGACGGCGCGGGCGGACAGCGAGGGGTAGCACCAAGGGGGCTCTTCGCCCGCGCCACTCTCCCCGACGCCGACATCCCCAGGGTCGTTCACGACACCCCAGCCTGTCGCGGCTGCCGTCCTTCCGGCCCACCCCGAGCGGCGGTCAACGCGTAGAGCAGCCCCGACTCCTGCGGCAGCAGCCGAATGTCGTTCTCCTGACAGACCCGCTCCAGCCGGTCGAGGACGGCCGGGTTCGCGGTGCTCGCGGCCAGTCCCACCAGGGCCTCCACCACGTCTCTGCGATCCTGACCCGCGTCGTCGGCGGCGGCGGCGAACCACTCGGCGGCCAACTCCCGGTCACCCTGGTGCAGCGCCAGATTCCCCTCAATCAACGCACAGAGCCCTGCCTCCGCCCCACCCGAGGACAGCGCGACGTCCTCCGAGCGCGGTCGCGGTGCGACGGCCGGCCGAGCCGGCGCTCGCACCGATACGGCCTCGGCGGCCCCCGCGCGCAGCTCGGTGAGCACCTCGGCGGCCTCGGCACCACGCCCGTCCTGAGCGAGCGCCAACCCGAGTTTGCCGAGCACCCGCCGGCGGAGCCCCGGATCACCCAGCTCGGACAACGCCGCAACGACCCGTCGGCCGTGGTCCACGGCGTCCGCGTACCAGCCCTCCAGGCGGGCGACCTCGGCCCGATTGGCCCAGGCCAGCACTCGGAGCCGCTGCTCCCCACTCTCGGCAGCGAGCCGGTCCGCCGCAGCGAGCCGGCGGCGGGCTGCCGCCAGGTCGCCAACCCGGATCTCATGCCAGGCGAGACTGTTCTGGGCCACCGCCAGGTCCCTGGTTCGACCATTGCGGGCGGCCATCCGCAGCACCGTCTCGGCCTGCTCGCGAGCCTCGTCCTGCTGGCCGACGGAGAGCAGCAGGGTGCCGAGTACGTCTCGTGCCTCCAGCTCCCCGGTGACATCGCCGGCCTGCCGGAAAATATCCAACGCCGTACGCGCCGCCGGCAGTTCCTCGGCGCCCGCACCGTGCTCGACCGCGAGCCGGGCAATCCCGAGAGCGGCCCAGCCACGCAGGACCGGATCGGCGTCGGCGGTCCGCGGGTCCGCCAACAGCCGCCGCAGCCACTGCCGCCCGGCGACGTCGCGCCCACGGAACCGCCACCAGCGGGTCAGGCAGGCTGCCAGCCGCAGCGCGATCAGCGGGTCGTCCGTGGCCGCGTGCACCAGCGACGAGCTGATGTCACTGCTCATCTCGTCCAGCCGTTGCACCGCCTCAGACGACCGGGGGCCGACCAGTTCGGTCGCGGTCCGCGCCGCCAGGCGCGCGATCACCTCCGCGTGCCGACGTCGGATGCGGGTCGACTCGCCCCCGCCGGCCGCCTGCTCGACGGCATAGTCACGGACCGCGTCGAGCAGCCGGAATCGGAACGAGCCGGCGCCACGTACGCTCAGCAGCCCGAGCTCGACGAACCGGTCCAACAGCGGAACAGGGTCGATCACCACCGTGCCGTCCCGGTCCGCCTCGTCGGCGAGCATCTCCTCGGCCAACTCCACCGACCAGCGATTGCCGAACACGGCGAGCCGGCGCAGCGCGGCCCGCTCTTCCGGTGCCAGCAATCGGTAGCTGGTCGCCACCGCTTCACGCAGGGTGATCGTGACCGCCGCCGGCGCAGGTGTGGTGTCGGGGCCGCTCGCCCGACGGGTGAGCGCGTCCGGTGCTTCCCAACCGAGGCGGACCGCTGGATCGGCGGTAGTGGCGAGGTCGAGCACCCGGTCGCCGTACCGGTCGAGCAGTTGGGTGAGGTCGAGGAGTCGGCCCCGGGCGGCCATCAGCTCGATGGCCAGCGGCAACCCTCCCAGCCGGCGAACCAGCGCGGCGAGCGCTGGCAGCTCCTCGGGGGTGGGCGGCTCGCGGCGGATCTGGGCGAGCCGGGAGGTGAACAACGCGACCGCCGGCCACGATTCGAGCGTGGCCGCCCCGGAGCCTTCGGCGCCCGGCGGGGGCACGTCGAGTGGCGCGACCGGCCAGACCCTCTCACCGGTTATCCCGACCGGATGCCGCCCGGTGACCAACACCCGCAGCGAGGGCAGCGCACCGGTCAGGCGGTGCAGCGCCGCGGCCGCCGGGACGGGGGCGCGGTCCACGGCGTCGATCACCAGCAGCGCCGGCCGCCCGGCGAGCCGAGCCGCCAGGTCCGGCAGCCGCGCCGCGCCGAGTACGGACATCGAGGCAGCGAGCACGTCCGGACCGTCCGAGCCCTCGCCGACCAGCACCCCCGCGACGCCGGCCGGATGGGCGAAGGCCACCGTGTGCGCCACCGCGTGCGCCAGCGCGGTCTTGCCGACCCCGGCCAAGCCGACCAGGCTCACCAGACGAGGCCCGCGCTCCGCGGTCAGCATTCCGGCCAACTCGGCGAGGTCGCGATCTCGGCCGACCAGCGTGACCGGCGGCGGAAGGACGACCGGCGGATCGGCGGGTGCGGATTCCGACGCGGTTGCGCCGCTGACCGGGAGCGCCGTCGTCGAGGTGGCGTCCGGCCAGGATGAATCGGCACCGGCCGAGCCGCGGGCTGCAGCCAGGAATACCGCCCGTTTGGTGCCGGTCAACGCCAACGCCGCGGCCAGCAACTCGACAGTGGTGCGTTGCGGCCGGACCGACCGACCACGCTCCAGGTCACGCACCGTTCGCACACCCACCCCGGCCCGCGACGCCAGCTCGGCCTGGGTCAGGCCCGCGGCGCGTCGATGCCCGCGGAGCAGCTCCGGCAGGGCGGTACGACCAGCCGGGCTCCGCGACCGATCATGATCCGGAGTCATGGGCACGAAGAGTACGGATCGACTACGACCGACGGCAGCCGAACGTCGGGCTACCGACGCCTGCTCGCCGAAACCCGACAGCCGTCTGGACAGCCCCGCCGGGGCCGGTCAGTCAGCTTGCTCGGCGGAACCTTCAGAGGCCCAGATCACGAGCGATGATCATGCGCTGCACTTCGCTGGTGCCCTCGCCGATCTCCAGGATCTTGGAATCCCGCCAGAACCGGGCCACCGGGTACTCGTTCATGAAGCCGTACCCACCGTGGATCTGGGTGGCCTCCCGGGCGTTGTCCACCGCGATCGTGCTGGCGTGCAGCTTGGCGATGGCGGCCTGCCGCTTGAACGGCTCGCCGGCCAGCATCCGGGCGGCAGCGTCGTAGTAGGCCAACCGGGCGGTGTGTGCCTTCAGCTCCATGTCCGCGATCTTGAACTGGATGGCCTGGTTGGCACCGATCGGCCGGCCGAAGGCGTGCCGCTCCTTCGCGTATTTGATCGACTCGTCGACGCAGCCCTGGGCGAGGCCGACGGCCAGTGCGGCGATGGCGATCCGACCCTCGTCGAGGATCCGCAGGAACTGGGCGAAGCCACGGCCCCGCTCGCCGAGCAGGTTGGCCGCCGGCACCCGGCAGTCGTCGAAGGTCAACTCGTGGGTGTCCGAAGCGGTCCACCCCACCTTGGAGTAGCCGGGCGCCACGGTGAAGCCGGGCGTGCCGGTCGGCACGATGATGGTCGACAACTCCTTGGAGCCGTCCGGGTTGGTGCCGGTCACCGCGGTGACGGTCACCATGGCCGTGATGTCGGTCCCCGAGTTGGTGATGAACGCCTTCGACCCGTTGATCACCCACTCGTCGCCGTCGAGCACCGCCCGCGTCTGGGTGCCGGCGGCGTCCGAGCCGGTGCCCGGCTCGGTGAGACCGAACCCGGCCAGCGCCTCACCGCTGAGCAGCTTGGGCAGCCACGTTGCCTTCTGCTCCTCGGTGCCGAAGCGGTAGATCGGCATCGCGCCCAGCGAGACCGCCGCCTCGAGCGTGATGGCCACGCTGGAGTCGACCCGGGCCAACTCCTCCAGGGCCAGGCAGAGCGCGAAGTAGTCACCGCCCATGCCGCCGTGCTCCTCGCCGAAGGGCAGGCCGAACAGGCCCATCTTGCCCATCTGCCGGATCACCTCGTACGGGAACGTGTGCTGCTCGTAGTGCTCGGCGATGACCGGGGCGACCACCTCGCGCGCGAAGTCCCGCACGCTGTCCCGCAGCGCCGCTTGTTCGTCGGTGAGCCGGAAGTCCATCTCATCCTCCTGTAAGGACGGTCCCGCCCGGCGCTCGTGACGTCGGGACGGGTCGCTGTGGGGGCCGGGGTCGAGGGTCAGACCGGGGTGACGCCGTGCCGACGGCGGGAGAAGTGCCGATCCTTCGTACGCGCGGCCGCGAAGCGACGGACCAACTCGGTGCGCAGGTCGTGCGGCTCGACGATGGCGTCCACCACCAGCTCGCTGGCGAGCCGGACCACGTCGATGTCCTGCTCGTACTCGGCCCGCTTGGCGGCGACGAAGGCGGCCCGCTCGGCTTCGTCCGGAATGGCGGCGATCTTGTTGGCGTAGACCGCGTTCACGGCAGCCTCGGCCCCCATCACCGCGATCTTCGCGGTGGGCAGCGCGATGGTGGCGTCCGGCTCGAAGCCCGGGCCGGCCATCGCGTAGAGGCCGGCGCCGTACGCCTTGCGCACCACAACGCAGATCTTCGGCACCGTCGCCTCGGAGATCGCGGTGATCATCTTGGCGCCGTGCCGGATGATGCCCTGCTTCTCCACGGCGCTGCCGACCATGAAGCCGGGTACGTCGCTGAGGAACAGCAGCGGCACGTTGAACGCGTCGCACAGCTGCACGAACCGGGTCGCCTTGTCGGCCGAGTCGACGAAGAGCACGCCACCCTTGAACATCGAGTTGTTGCCGATGACACCGACGACCTGGCCGTCGAGTCGGCCGAAGCCGATGGTCAACTCCTTGGCCCAGAGCGCCTGGATCTCGAAGAACGAACCCTCGTCGAGCAGGCCCTTGACGTACCGTCGCATGTCGAACGCCTGCCGCTCGCTGGCCGGCACCAGCGCGGCCAGGTCGGCCTTCGCGGGCGCGGCGACCGCCGGCGCGGTCGGCGGCGCTTGCGTCCAGTTCGCCGGCAGGTACGACAGGTAGGTCTTCACCACGTCGAGCGCGTCGGCCTCGGTCTTGCAGAGGAAGTGCCCGACGCCCGATTCGGCGGTGTGCACCTTGGCCCCGCCCATCGCCTCCAGGGTGGTCTTCTCGCCGGTGACCATCTCGACCATCCGGTCGGACCCGAGGTACATGCTGGCGTTGCCGTCGACCAGGGCCACCACGTCGCAGAACGCCGGAATGTACGCCCCACCGGCGGCGCTCGGACCGAACAACGCGCAGACCTGCGGAATGGAACCCGAGGCGCGCACCTGGTTCCAGAAGATCTTTCCGGCGCCACGCCGGCCGGGGAAGAGGTCGACCTGGTCGGTGATCCGGGCGCCGGCCGAGTCGACCAGGTAGACCATGGGCACACCGGCGCCGTACGCGCGCTCGATGATGCGGATGATCTTCTCGACGGTGCGAGCGCCCCAGCTGCCGGCCTTGACGGTGGAGTCGTTGGCCATCAGGCAGACCTGGCGGCCGTCGATCGTGGCGGTGCCGGTGACGACCCCGTCGGCGGGCAGCCCTTCGGCCAGCGCGTTCGCGTAGAGGCCGTCCTCGACGAACGAGCCCTCGTCGACCAGGAGCGCGACCCGCTCACGGGCGAAGAGCTTGCCCTTGGCCGCGTTGGCCGCGTGGTACTTGTCCGCGCCGCCGGACCGGGCCCGCTTGCGCAGCTGCTCCAGCGCCTCACTGTCGAGCGTCACGCCGACTCCCTCGCCATACTGACCTGAACGATCGTTAGGCTAGCGCATCGGCGCGACTGTCGGCGACCCATGAGCGAACCAGACGGTGAAGCCCAGGGCAAGACATTGAAAAACGTGAATGCTTGTCGCTAGGCTCCTGGCACCCCCTCCTCCCGGATTGGAGTCAGCGATGACCTCACGACTCAGTCGGTTCGCGGTCGCCCTGGTGGCGACGGCAGGTGCCACCCTCGGCGTCACGGTCGCCAACCCCTCGCCCGCGTCCGCCGCGATGACCATCTGCTACAACACCAGCCAGGCCGGCAGCTACGCCGGCACCGCCAGCCAGGCCGCCTCGATCTGGAACAACGCCACCAGCAACCTGACGCTCTCCGCCAACTGCGGCTCCAACCTGCGGATCTACCAGATCACCGGCGGCGGCTCGTACGCCGTGCGGACCAGCCTCGGCAACGGCCGGGTCTACATCGACACCCAGCAGGCGGCGCAGTACAGCCCGCTGCGGATCGTGACCCACGAGATCGGGCACATCCTCGGCCTGCCGGACAACTACAACGGAAACTGCTCGCTGCTGATGTCCGGTGGCAGCGCCGGCACCAGCTGCACCAACCCGTACCCGAGCACCGCCGAGGCGAACCGGGTGAGCAACCTCTTCGCCGGCACCCGCATCGCCACCGAGCGTGGCACGGACCGCGCCGGGGCTGACATCTTCCGCGACAGCTGGCCGAGCATGCTCACCTCCGTGAGCTGATCGACCGGGTACGTCGGAGGGGCCGGCATGGCGCCGGCCCCTCCCCGTGTCTGCCCAGCGGTCAGCTCGGCATCGGCGTCAGTCGGGTCCGCGGGCCGGCGCGCAGCACGCCGGACGGGAGCTTCTTGCCGAGCAACTCCTCGGCCAGCTCCGCCACCTCGATGAGGGCCGCCAGGTCGATGCCGGTGTCGACGCCCATGTCGTGCAGCATGTGCACGGCCTCCTCGGTGGCCAGGTTGCCGCTCGCCCCCGGCGCGTACGGGCAGCCGCCCAGACCACCGACGCTGGCGTCGAACTCGGTCACCCCCAACTCCAGCGCGGTCAACAGGTTGGCCAGCGCCGTACCCCGCGTGTTGTGGAAGTGCAGCAGGACCGGGACGTGCGCGTTGCGGTCGCGGACCGCGGTCAGCAGCTCACGGACCCGGCGCGGCGTGCCCATGCCGGTGGTGTCGCCGAACGCGACCCGGTCGGCGCCGTCGCGGACCACCCGGTCCACGATCCCGGCCACCCGCTGTGGGTCGATGTCCCCCTCGTACGGGCAGCCGAAGCTGGTCGCCACGATCACTTCGACCCGCGCGGAAGCGCCGTGCAACAGGTCGATCAGCTCCGCGATGTCGTCGAGTGACTCGTCGGTGGACCGCTTGACGTTGCGCCGGTTGTGCGTGTCGCTGGCCGAGACGACCACTTCGATCTCGGTGAACCCGGCGGCGAGAGCCCGCTGGGCACCCCGGGTGTTCGGCACCAGTGCCGAATAACGCACGCCGTCGGCCTTCGCCGCTCGCTGCCACACGTCGTCGGCGTCGGCCATCTGCGGAATCGCCAGCGGATGCACGAACGACACCGCCTCGATCCGGCGTACGCCGGTGGCGGAGAGCGCGTCGAGCAGCCGCACCTTGGCGTCGGCCGGGATCGGGTCCTCGTTCTGCAAGCCGTCGCGCGGCCCGACCTCGCGAATGGAGACGAAATCCGGCAGGTCCGCCATAAGGGGTCACCTCACTGTGACGTAGTGCTGTGCTGGGGGTCCTCCCAGCATGCCACCCCACCTGTTGATCAAGAGGTTTGCGTCATCCGCAGCCGGAATCCTGACGCAAGCCTCTTGATCACCGGCGCGGGGGCGGGTGGGGGGGTGGGGTTAGCGCATTCGGGAGACGATGCCTGTGTCGTAGGTGCCGGAGCGGAACTCGGCGTTGTCCAGCAGCTCGGCGAAGAAGGGGACGTTGTTCTTCGGGCCCTCGATCTGGAACTGGGCGACCGCTGCCTTCGCGCGCTCGAGCACCTCGTCCCGGGTGGCGCCGCTGATGATCAGCTTGGCCAACAGGCTGTCGTAGAACTGGGTGACGGTGTTGCCCTCGGTGTAGCCGGAGTCCACCCGGACACCGTCACCCGTCGGTTCCACCCAGGTCCTGATCACGCCGGGGCCGGGGAAGAAGCGCTTCGGGTCCTCCGCGTTGATCCGCATCTCGATCGCGTGCCCACGCGCAACCAGCGCGTCCGGGTCGAAGGTCGGGGCCAACCCGGCCGCCACCCGCAACTGCTCCTCGACCAGGTCGACGCCGTAGACGTACTCGGTCACCGGGTGCTCCACCTGCAGTCGCGTGTTCATCTCCAGGAAGAAGAACTCACCGGAGGCTGGGTCGAGCAGGCACTCCACGGTGCCCGCGTTGCGGTAGCCGACCGCCTCACCAGCACGCACCGCCGCCGCGAGGAGGCGGGACCGCAGCTCCGGCGACACCGCCGGCGACGGGGACTCCTCGACCAACTTCTGGTTGCGCCGCTGCACCGAGCACTCCCGCTCGCCGAGCGCCACCACCCGTCCGTCGGCCAGGCCGAGGATCTGCACCTCGACGTGGCGCACCCGGGGGAAGTACCGCTCGATCAGCACCGAGCCGTCGCCGAACATCCGCTCGGCGAACGTGCGCACCTTGTCGTACTCGGTGCGCAGTGCGGCCTCGTCGACGGCCACGCCCATGCCCATGCCGCCGCCACCGGCCGCGGCCTTGACCATCACCGGGTAGCCGATCTCGGCAGCGGCCGTCACGGCCGCAGACAGGTCGGCGGCCGGGTCGGCGGTGCCGGCCGCGACCGGAACGCCGGCCGCGGCCATCAGGTTCCGGGCATTGATCTTGTCGCCCATCGCGCTGATCGCGTCCGCGCCGGGCCCGACCCAGATCAGGCCGCTCGATTCGACGGTACGGGCGAACTCGGCGTTCTCCGACAGGAAGCCGTACCCGGGGTGGATGGCCTGCGCACCTGTCGACTTCGCGGCGGCGATGATCGCCTCGGTGTTGCGGTAGCTCTGCGCCGGGTTCGGCGGGCCGATCAGGACCGCCTCGTCCGCCTCGGCGACGAACGGCAGGTCGGCGTCGGCCTCCGAGTACACCGCGATCGCGCGGATGCCGAGCCGCTTGGCGGTACGGATGATCCGGCGGGCGATCTCACCCCGATTGGCGACCAGCAGTGACTCGATCATGTTTCCTCCCCAGCGTCCGGATGTTGGGACGATGGTTAGGGAATCACGACCGGTGGACTTCTGACGAGTCGGGCTCAGGCGAGCAGAGCGGCCAGGGTGGCGTCGCGCAGCAACTCGGCGCGGCGTCGCCGGTCCACCTCGCCACCGAGGAACGGGGTCGAATTCATCAGGCCGAACGCGGCGTGCGCGAGCACCCGCGCCTCACCATCGGGCATACCCGGATGCAGCGCGGTCAGCACGGTGACCCACTCCTCGACGTAGAGCCGTTGCAGGCGACGGATCCGCCGCCGCGGCTCCTCCGGCAGGCGGTCCAGCTCGTGCAGGTGCAACGCGATCACCGCCGGGTTGGCCAGCGCGAACTCGACGTGAAAGTCGATCAGCGACTCCAACACACCACGCGGGTCGTCCGGGCGCCCGGCGGCGCGTTCCCGCCCGCCGGCCAGCAAACCCTCGCTCACCGGGATCAGCGCGGCGGCCAGCATCGCCTCCTTGCCGGCGAAGTGGTGGTAGAGCGCCGGACCGGTGACACCGGCCGCCGCGCCGATGTCATCCATCGACACGCCGTGATAGCCGCGGGCGGCGAACAGACCGACCGCGATCTCCAGGATTTCGTCCTTGCGGGATCTGCGCCGGCCCGCACCCGCCGCACCCCGTGCCTGCTGCTCCACCGTCACCGGGCAAGCGTAGACCGCGAATTGCCCGCGATGGAGTGGCGGTTGGCGCAGCGCCCGGCTTGACCCTCGACCCGGTCGAACCCGCACGGTCACCGGATGACCTCCTCCCCTCTCGGCCGGGACTTCCGGCTGCTCTGGTCCGCGGCCGTGTCGTCGCGGTTCGGGGACGCGCTGCGTACGCCGGCACTGGCCCTGTTGGCCGCGGCGGTGACCCGCGACCCCCGGATCATCGCGGCGATCACCGTGGCCGGCCAACTGCCGCCGTTGCTCTTCGGCCTGCTCGGTGGCGTGTACGCGGACCGCTGGGACCGTCGTCGGACGATGGCCCTGGTCGACGGGGTACGCGCCATCGTGGTGGCGGCGCTGGCCGTGACGGTCGCCCTGGACCGGATCAGCGTTGCGGTGCTGCTGGTGGCGGCGTTCCTGCTCGCCGCGCTGGGCACCCTCTTCGACTCCGCCTCGTTCGCGCTGCTGCCCGCGCTGGTGCTGCCGGACGCGCTGCCCCGGGCGAACGGTCGACTTCAGGCGGGCGCTGCGGTGGCCGGGGGTTTCCTCGGCGCACCCGCCGCCGGTGTCCTCTTCGCCGTCGCCCCGGCTCTCCCGTTCGCGGTCGACGCCCTCACCTTCGCCGCGGCCGCCCTGCTCGTGCTGGCCCTGGCTCCCGTCCCGAGCGCGCATCCGCGGCCGGCCGTGCGGCGCGGGTCGGTGTGGAGCGAGATCGTCGAAGGGCTGCGCTGGTTGCGCGCGCACCGGGTCCTGTGGCGGGTGACCCTGCTGGCCGCCGCGAGCAACCTGGCGATCAGCGGAATCATGGCGGTGCTGGTGCTCTACGCACTGGACGTGCTGCGGGTGCCGCCCGCCGGGTACGGGCTGTTCGCCGCCGCTGCCATCGTCGGCGGTGTGGCGGGGGCTCTCGGCGCGAGTCGGCTCGCCGCCCGGCTCGGCACGGTGCCGGCGCTGCGCGCGGTGCTCGCCGTGGAGACCGTGGCGCTGGCCGGTTTCGCGCTTGCCCGGGGTCCGGTGCCGGGCGGCTTCGCGCTGGCCGTCTTCGCGGCCGGCACCGTGGTGTGGAACAGCCTTTGTGCGTCGTACGGGCAGCGGCACGTGCCGGCCGGGCTGCTCGGCCGGGTGGGTGCGGCCCAGCGGATGGTCGGTCTGCTCACCGCACCGGTCGGGGCGGCGGTCGCCGGGCTGGCCGCCGCGGCGTACGGCACGGTGCCGGTTGCGGGCGCGGCGGCGGGCACGTTCGCGCTGGTCACCCTGGCCGCCTGGCGGACACTGCGGCCGGCTGAGCCCGGCGTGCTGACCCCCACCGGCGCGGCCTAGTGGTCTGAGCCCGGCGTGCTGAGCCCCACCGGCGCGGCCTAGCGGTAGCCCGGTGTCCGTTCCCGATGGGACAGCCCGGACAGGCGCAGCGCGACCTTCCGGCGGGCTGGCGGCAGTGCGCCGAGCAGCCGGAACAGCACGTCCCGGGCCGGGCGGCGGGCCGGGGACACGGCGGCCAGCCGGGTCAGCCCGGCGGCGAAGCTCAGCACGTCCTCGGCCATCGGCCGCTGCTGGGCGGTGTAGTCGTCGAGCAGCGATTCCGGACCCCCGTGGAGCACGTCCGCCACCGCGGTGCCGAGGGCAACCGCGTCGCAGATGCCGAGGTTCATGCCCTGCCCGCCGGCCGGGCTGTGCACGTGCCCGGCATCCCCGGCCAGCAGGACCGGCCCGGCTCGGAAGGTGTCGGCGAGCCGGTGGTGCACCCGGAACCGGGAGCCCCAGAGCACCTCGGTCACCCGGCTGGGCCGTCGCGTCGGGCCGCGCTCGTCGAGCAGCGCCTGGAGGTAGGCCACGTCCGGTGCGGCCGGGGCTGTCTCCACGGCGGCTACCAGCCGGACCACTCCGTCGGGGAGCGGCGCCCAGACCAGTGGCCCGGAGCGGGCAAGGAAGAGCGCCACCTCCTCACGGGGTAGGGCGCTGTCCACCCGCACGTCGGCGAGCACGAAGGACTCCGCGTCGCTGAGTCCGTTGAACTCGATGCCGGCCGCCTGCCGCACGGTGCTGTGCAAGCCGTCGGCACCGACCACGTAGCGGGCGCGCAACGCCTCCCCGTCGACCTGCGCGAGCACCCCGTCAGCGGTCAGATCCAGCCCGGTCAGCCGGCACGGCCGCCGCACCCGGACGCCGAGGTCGGCCAACCGCTCGGTGAGCACCGCCTCGGTGACCGACTGGGAGACCAGCAGCGCGTAGGGGAAGCGGGACGGCAGCTCGTGGAACGGCACCGACAGCAACATCCGGTCCCGGTCGCGGACGGTGAAGCGCGGCGACCGCACCCCCTGGGCGACCAGCGGCGCCGCGGCGCCGATCCGGTCCAGCACCTCCAGGGTGTACGCGTGCACGACCGCCGCACGGGAGGTCGTCGGCGGCTCGGCCAGCTGGTCCAGCACCGTCACCTCGACCCCGCGCCGGGCCAGCGTCAGCGCGGTGGCGAGACCGGTGGGGCCGGCGCCCACCACCAGGACGTCGGTGCTCGTGGGCAGCATGTCCACCTCCAGACCGATGCCAACAGTTGTTGGCAAACACTTGTTGGCAACGCTAAGGCGCTGCTGATTGTGTGTCAACAGTTGTTGGCATACGGTCGTCGACATGACAGCGTCCGCCCAGCCGACCCATCCGCGCCGCTCCGACGCCACCCGGGCGGCGATCCTGCGAGCTGCCCGGGAACGGTTCGCGGCGGACGGATACGAGCGCGCCACGATCCGGGCCATCGCCGCCGACGCCCAGATCGACCCGTCGATGGTCATGCGCTACTACGGCAGCAAGGAGGGGCTCTTCGCCGCAGCCGCCGAATTCGACCTACGACTGCCCGATCTGAACGCGGTGCCGCCCGCTCACCTCGGCGCGGTGCTGATCCGGCATTTCCTCGCCCGATGGGAGGGCGACGAGACGCTCGTGGCGCTGCTTCGCGCCGCCAGCACCAATCCGGGCGCGGCCGAACGCATGCGCGGCATCTTCGCCGACCAGCTCACCGCAGCGGTGGCCGTGTTCGGCACCGATCCGGCGATGACCGCCCGACGTGCCGGCCTGGTGGCCAGCCAGATCCTCGGCCTCGCCTTCACCCGGTACATCGTCCGCCTGCCACCCATGGTGGACACGCCACCCGAGGAACTGGTCTCCTGGATCGCACCGACCCTCCAGCGCTACCTCACCGGGATGCCGGCGAGCTGAACCAACCTTTTGGCCCTCCCCGTGCGTCTGCCAGGTGACGCGCACCGCGACGGCCGGGAGGGGGGCGGATGGCACCGACGGGGAACGACGGCCGCGACGGCTACCTCGCCTTCGTGGAAAGCCACCAACACCGGCTGCTCCGCGCGGCCTACCTGATCTGCGGCAATCGGCACCAGGCCGAGGATCTTCTCCAGGACGCCCTGCTCAAGCTGGCGCTGCGCTGGACGTCGGTCCGGGACGGCGACCCCTCCGCGTACGTGCGGGCCATCCTCTACCGGGACGCGGTGTCGTGGTGGCGTCGCCGCCGACGGGAATGGCTCAGCGCCGCACCGCCGGAGCAGGTGGTCCACGACCGGGACGGCGCGTTGCGGCTGACACTGCACGACGCCTTGGGTCTGCTGCCGCCCCGGCAGCGGGCAGTGCTGGTGCTGCGCTACTACGAGGACCTGACCGAGGTCGCCACCGCCGAGGCGCTCGGGGTGACCGTCGGCACCGTGAAGAGCCAGTGTCATGCCGCGCTGCGCCGACTCCGTGAGGTGGCGCCGGATCTCACCCGCGACGCCCGACCGGGCCAGGGCTCGGCCGATCTGGCCACCGGCGTGGAGGTGAACCCGTGAACGAGCAGGAGCTGCGCCAACTGTTGACCGTCAGCGTCGAGGACGTCCTGCCCAGCCAGCCGGCCACCGCCGGTTGGGATCGGGCTCGACGGACCCGGCGTACCCGACGGGCCGTCGGCGCGGTCGCCCTGGCCGTGGCGCTGGTCGGCGGTGGCACGGTGGCGGTTCTGCGACCGCCCGCCGGTTCACCCCCGGACAGCCCGGTGGCGCCGACCCCGACCGCCGAGCCCACCCACGCCGGTCCCGTGCAGCGGCCACCCGCCGAGCTGACCTTCCCACCCGATCCGCTGGCCCGGCTCAGCGGCCCGGCGACCGTGCGGCTCTCCGAGCGACCGGTCGAGCGGGCGCTCGCGCTGTACCAGCCGTTGGACGAGGAGTCCCACGCCAACGGGCCAGTTCGGGTGCTCGGCAATGACGGCGTGGTGCGCAGTCTCGACGTGGTGACCCTGGCGCCCACGAGGGAAGCGGGCGGCAACGAGGCATCCGCCGTGAAGCCGGGAGTGCTGTCGCCGGACGGCCGATGGGCGGCCTTCGCGCAGACCAACGAGCTCGTCATGGTCGACCTGGTCAGACCGGGCGTACGCCGGATCCCGCTCGACGGCTACCTGGAGCTGGTGGTCTGGTCGGGCGACCGGGTGCTGGTCGGCGGTGACAACCGGACGTACGCGGTGGAGCGGGACTCCGACGCGGCGAGCACCATCGACGTCTCGGCCTGGGACGTGGTCGCACCCGACCCAGCGGCCGGCCGCGAGGCACCCCTGATCGAGATGGTCGGCGAGCGGGGCGGCCTGAAGTTGCGCAGTCGGGACGCCCGCGAGGGCACGGTTCGCTCCGAACAACCGGTCACCAGCTCGGCGCTGCCCTCGCCCTACCAGGTCAACGAGTTCTACGGCCGGGGCTGGCTGCACGGCGCTCGGGTGGTCAGCGCGGCGTGGATCACCAGCGGTGAGCTCGACGGTGCCGAGGGAGTGGCAGTGTTGGACTCCCGCACCGGCGCGGTGGCACACATGCTCGACCTGGGTCGGGACCGGAGCAAAGGCTGCTGCCCCGTGCTGGGCTGGGACAACAGGGGTGCCGTGCTGCTCCGGCTGGACCCGGGCGTCGTGGCGCGATGGAACCCGGAGACCGGCGAGATCACCGGCGTGATCCGCGACCTGACCGGCGTGATTTCCCTGGCCAGTTGAGCCCGTTCCCGCGCGACCGTCGTGGTCACGCGGGAACGGTCGAGGCCGCTCAGGCGGCGAGGCCCTAGAGCGGTCAGGCGGCTAGGCCGCAGAGCGGTCAGGCGGCTAGGCCGCAGAGCGGTCAGGCGGCGAGGCCGCCGGGCTGGTCACCCTTGACGACGGGGGCCCGGACCAGGTTGCCCCACTCGGTCCACGAGCCGTCGTAGTTGCGCACCTGCGGGTAGCCCAGCAGGTACCGCAACACGAACCAGGTGTGACTGGACCGCTCACCGATCCGGCAGTACGCGATCACGTCGTCGTCCGGGCTGAGCCCGAGCTGGTCGGCGTAGATCGCCCGCAGCTCGTCGAACGCCTTGAACGTGCCGTCCTCGTTGGCGGCGGACTTCCACGGCTTGCTGACCGCACCCGGGATGTGCCCGCCACGCAGCGCGCCCTCCTGCGGGTAGTCCGGCATGTGCAGCGTCTCGCCGGTGTACTCACTCGGCGACCTAACGTCGACCAACGGCCGGCCGGCGGCGATGTGCGCCATGACCTGCTCACGGTAGGCGCGAAGCGGCGCGTCGTCCCGCTGCGGCACCGGGTAGTCGGCGCGGGGGCGAGCAGGCTTGTCGCGGGTCACCTCGCGGCCCTCGGCGATCCACTTCTGCCGACCACCGTCGAGCAGTCGCACGTCGGCGTGGCCGAAGAGCGAGAACACCCAGAGGGCGTACGCGGCCCACCAGTTGAAGTTGTCGCCGTAGAAGACGACCGTGTCGCCGCGACCGATGCCCTTCGCAGCGCACAACTCGGCGAAGCTCTTCGCGTCCAGGTAGTCCCGGGTCACCTGGTCGTTCAGCTCCAGGTGCCAGTCGACCTTGACGGCACCGGGGATGTGACCGGATTCGTAGAGCAACACGTCCTCGTCGGACTCGACGACGACGAGGCCCTCGTCGCCCAGGTGCTCGGCCAGCCACTCGGTGGTGACCAGCCGTTGCGGGTCCGCGTACGACTGAAGGCGGGGATCAGGATCGTTCGGCACAGACATGATCCCCAAACTACGCCGCAACCGTGTCCGGTGACCGGCCATCGGGGTGCGACGGGGCGCACGCGAGTTGTCCTCAGGCGCGGCGGTGGGCGATCCGGCCGGCGACCACCGTCACCAGACACGCGCCGTCGACTCCGTGAACCGCGAGGTCGGCACGTCCACCCACGAGCAACGTCGGCGGCACGGCGGCGGACAGCGCCAGCAGGTCACCCCTGTCGGCGGCAGCCCGCAGCGCCGGCTCGGCCAGGTGCTCCACCAACACCGCCGTCACCCCGTTGCGCAGCAGCGCGTGCACCCGCTCGCGCGGGGTGGGCGCTGCCGGCAGCGGCCCGTCGTGCAGCAGACCCGGCCCCAGCGTGCCGGGCCAGCGGCGCACCCGGACGCCCGCGTACGCCTCAACCAACTCGGCCAGCGGGCCGACAGCCTGGATCCGGTCGCCGCCGACCAGCACGGCGTGCTCCGGCACCGGCTCGCCGCCAGGGGTGCGCCGCAGCAGTGGCGCCGTGTGCAGGGTGAGCACGCTCAGTCGACGATCGGCCCGAGCAGCGGACGCTTCGCCGTCACCGTGTCACCGGACGACCGACCGGTCAGCCGCCGCTTCACCCAGGGGGCGAGGTGCTGACCGGCCCAGCGCACGTCGGCGGCACGCGCGGCCAACCACGGCGACGGCGCCGGGTGCGGCGGGACCATCAGCCACTCCTCGTCGCACCCGACCCCGAGGGCGTTCAACACCTGCCCCGCAACCCGTCGGTGGCCGGCCGCGGACAGATGCAACCGATCGGTGCTCCAGAGCATCGGGTTGAGGAACGTGTCGTCTGCGTACAGGTCGACCATGATCGCGCCGTGCCGCTCCGCGGTCTCGCCGACCGCCTGGTTGAGCAACTGCACCCGAGGGGCGACGAGGCGCTGGCCGGGCAGTCGGGCCATCACGTCGGCGAACCGGAAGAGCAGCACGTCCGCACCGCCCGAGCGGAGCTGCCGGACCACCTCGTCGAAGCGGGCAACCAGCGCGTCCGGGTCAAAGGTGCGGCGCAGCACGTCGTTGCCGCCGGCCGCGAAGCTGATCAGGTCGGGCTTCATCGCCACCGCCGCCGGCACCTGCTCGGCGACCACCCCGGGGAAGAGCCGGCCCCGGATGGCCAGGTTCGCGTACCGGAACTCAGGGCCCGCCTCGGCGGCGAGCCGGGTCGCCACCAGGTCCGCCCAACCCCGGTAGGTGCCGTCCGGGTACGCGTCGTCCATGCCCTCGGTGAAACTGTCCCCGACCGCGACAAAACTGCGCCAGCCCACCCGCGTTCCCCTTACGCCGTTCGTTGCCTGCGGCGACCAGTCTGTCACCGGAGGCAGGGCGAACAGTGCCCCGATCGTGCGACGTGGCGGAGGTCATTGGCCGGCGACGCGCGCTGACACGCGGCGAGAGGCGGCTTCCCGGTGTGGGGTGACCCCGCACCGCCGTCAATGGATCGCGCGACGAAATGGTTCGCTCGTCCGATCGGCGCAGCCCTACGCTGCACCCATGCTGCTGCGCATGTCGACCCTGTTGCTGCGAACCCTGCGCGAGGACCCGGCCGACGCGGAGGTGCCGAGCCACCGGCTCCTCCTGCGCGCCGGTTACATCCGTCGCGCCGCACCGGGCGGCTACACGTGGCTGCCGTTGGGCAAGCTGGTGCTGGACCGGATCACCGACGTGGTGCGTGGCGAGCTGTTCGCCATCGGTGACCAGGAGGTGCACTTTCCGGCGTTGCTGCCCGCCGATCCCTATCGGACGAGCGGCCGCTGGGCGGAGTACGGCGACGACATCTTCACCCTCGCCGACCGGCGTGGTGCCGAGCACCTGTTGGCGCCCACCCACGAGGAAATGGCGGCGCTGCTGGTCAAGGACCTGTTCACCTCGTACCGGGACTTCCCGGTGACGCTGTTCCAGGTGCAGACGAAGTTCCGCGACGAGGCCCGGCCCCGGGCCGGTCTGCTGCGCGGTCGGGAGTTCCTGATGAAGGACGCGTACTCCTTCGACCTGGACGATGCGGGGCTGCGGGACGCGTACGCACGGCATCGGGCGGCGTACCGGCGGATCTTCGACCGGTTGGGCCTGGACTACACGGTGGTGCGGGCGATGTCCGGCGCGATGGGCGGGTCGGCGTCGGAGGAGTTCCTGGCGGCGACGCCGGTCGGCGAGGACACCTTCGTGGGCTGCACCTCCTGCGCCTACGCGGCCAACACCGAGGCGGTGATCACCCGGGCGCCGGTTGCCGGTGACCCGGCCGCGCAGCCGGCCGCCATGGTGCACGACACGCCGGAGACTCCGACGATCGCCGGCCTGGTGGAGCTGGCCAACGCCCGCCGGTTGGGTGGTCGGGACGGCTGGACCGCCGCCGACACCCTGAAGAACGTCGTGCTGTCGGTTCGGCAACCGGGCGCGGACCGGGCTGAGCCTCTGGTGATCGGGCTTCCGGGTGACCGGGAGGTCGACCTCAAGCGGGTCGGTGCCGCCCTGCACCCGGCCCAGGTGGCCGTCTTCGAGGAGTGGGCCGACCATCCCGAGCTGGTACGCGGGTACATCGGACCGCAGCTGCTCGACAAGCTGGGCATCCGTTACCTGGTCGATCCGCGGGTGGTGGCCGGCTCGGCCTGGTTGACCGGGGCGAACGAGCCGGGCCGACACGCGACCGACGTGGTGTGCGGACGGGACTTCACGCCCGACGGCACCATCGAGGCGGCCGACGTACGCGCCGGCGACCCCTGCCCCGACTGCGACGCGGGCGAACTGACGATCCGGCGGGGCATCGAGATCGGGCACATCTTCCAGCTCGGGCGCCGGTTCACCGATGCGTTCGCGGTCGACGTGCTCGGGCCGGCCGGGAAGCCGGTCCGGCCGACCATGGGCTGCTATGGCATCGGGGTCTCCCGGGCGGTCGCGGCGATCGCCGAGCAGCACCACGACGATCGGGGGCTGATCTGGCCGGCGGCGATCGCGCCGTGCGACGTACACCTGGTGGTTGCGGGCAAGGGTCCGCAGCTAGACGCGGCCCTGGAGCTCGGCGGGCGCCTCGACGCCGCCGGCCTGCGGGTGCTGGTCGACGACCGCACGCACGTCTCGGCCGGGGTCAAGTTCACCGACGCCGAGCTGATCGGCATCCCCCGGGCCGTCGTGGTCGGCCGCCGACTCGCCGACGGGTACGTCGAACTGCGTGAGCGGGCCGGCGACGCGCGCACCGAACTACCGCTGGACGGCCTGGTCGACCGACTTGTCCATCAGGTGCGCGAGGAACGTGGAAACCTGGTGTAGCTGCCACGTCACGGGGTAGTGCAGTCGGATCGACCGAAGACGTTCGTGGAGGCTTTCATGACCGATTACCGGGTCAGCGACGTGATGACCAAGCAAGTCGTGTATCTGCCGGCGGAGACCACCCTGGACGAGGCGGCCAGGGTGATGAAGGAGGCCGACATCGGTGACGTGGTGGTCACCGACGGCGCCAGCCTCGCCGGCATGCTGACCGATCGGGACATCGTGGTGCGGGCCGTGGCGGAGAACCGTTCCCCTGCGGCCACCACCATCGGCTCGATCGTCACCCGTGAGGTCGTCATGATCGAGCAGCACTGCACGGCGGGTGAGGCGGCGGCGCTGATGCGGGACCGGGGCATCCGGCGGGTGCTGGTCTGTGACACTGATCGCAAGCTGGTCGGCATCGTCTCGCTCGGCGACCTGGCCATGCAGCTCGACCCCACCAGCGCCCTCAGCGAGATCAGCGAGCAGTCGCCCACCGTCTGAGGAGCCCCGCACGGCAGCGGTAGCCTCGACGCATGGCTGATATGCCGGCCCGACTGGCCGAGATCGTCGACGAGTTCGCTGCCGCGCCGCGCGACCTGGTGTTGGAGATGCTCCTGGAGTACGCCGACGTCATCCCGGCGCTGCCGGAGGGCACCGTCGAACGCGAGGGCATGGAGCAGGTGCCGGAGTGTCAGACGTCGTTCTTCCTGCGCGCCAAGGTGACCCCGGAGGGCACCGTGGCGACGATCTTCGACTGCCCGCCGGAGGCGCCCACCACCCGGGCGTTCGCCGGGATCCTCGCCGAAGGGCTGGCCTTGGCGAGCCCGGAGGAGGTGCTGGCCGTTCCGGACGACCTCTACCAGCGGATGGGTCTGGCGCAGGCGATCAGCCCGCTGCGGATACGCGGTGGCACGGCGATCCTGCGCCGGCTCAAGCGTCAGGTGCGGGAACAACTCGGCTGACCGCGGGGTTGGCACCGATCATGGAGATCGAGATCTACGCGGACGTCATCTGCCCGTGGTGCTACATCGGTAAGCGCCGCCTGGATGCGGCCCTCGCCACCTATCCGGGCGAGGTGACGGTCCGCTACCGGCCGTTCCAGCTCGACCCCTCGCCGGTGCCCGAGCCCCTCCCACTGGTGGAGGCGCTGGCCGCGAAGTTCGGCGGCCCCGAGCGCGCCCGGCAGATGGTCGACCACGTGACCCAGGTCGCGGCGAGTGACGGCCTGCAGTTGGACTACGGCCGCGCGGTGATCGCCAACACCTTCGACGCGCACCGGCTGGTCTCCTACGCCAGCGACCACGGGCGGGCCGCCGAGATGGTGGAGGCGCTCTACCAGGCGCACTTCACCCAGGGCGTCGACGTGGGCTCCCGGGAAGCTCTGGCCACCATCGCCGGCGAGATCGGCCTGGACGCGGCCGACGCGCGCCGATTCCTCGATTCCGACGAACGCTCGGCCGACGTCGCCGCCCAGTTGGCCACCGCGCGAGACCTGGGCATCAGCAGCGTGCCGACCTTCATCCTGGCCGGGAAGTACGCGGTCTCCGGTGCTCAGGACACGCAGACGCTGCTTGCCGCGCTCACCGAGGTCGAGCAGCGCGAGGCGGCAGCACACTCACACTGAGTCACTGACCAGCTGGCACCGGCATCGACGACCGTAATGTTTCACGTGCAACGGCATCGATGCCGGTGGCTGGTCACGCCGGCCTGGCCAGGCCTTCCACCACCTGCGCGCCAGGCAGTGCGCCCAGCGCCGGCCCCGGCAACGCGATCTTGCTGTGCCGCACGCCGGACCCGATGATCACGTGCGGTGTGGCGATGACCCGAGCGTCCACCAGGATCGGCCACTGCGCCGGCAGCCCGATCGGGGTGATGCCGCCGTACTCCATGCCGGTCAACTCGACCGCATCGGTCATCGGGGCGAAGCTCGCCTTGCGAACGTCCAGCGCCCGGCGGGCCACCCCGTTCACGTCGGCCCGGGTGGTGGCCAGGACGATGCAGGCCGCGTAGCGGACCACACCCTCACGCTTGCCGGCCACCACGACACAGTTGGCCGACACGTCCAACCCCACCTCGTACGCCGCGCAGAACGCCGCGGTGTCGGCGAGCTCGGCGTCGATCGGCGCAACCAGCACATCGTTGACGTCCACCGGCGCATCGGCGGGCCACTGCGTGATGGCTTCCGCCACCGGCGGGGCGAGCAGGTCGAGGCGAGCGCGGGCCGGTTCGGTCTTCAGCGTTCCCATCACGGGTGCGATCCTCGCATCCGCCACGCTCAACCGCTCGGCGGCTCCCGGAACACCCCCGGACGCCACCGGCCCGGGTCGGGCCGACGCGGTGCTCAACTGCCGGCGAGGAAGGCGTTGTCGCGCATGAAGGAGCGGTCCCGGGCGGCCGCCACCTCCTCTTCGCGCTGGGCCTTGGCGCGTTGCAGCTCCAGGTCCTCCAACGCGTGCCGGACACCCAGCCGGATCACGCCGTAGAGGAAGACGAAACCGAAGACGTAGAGGATCACCGTGGTGACGACAGCGAACATGCCGTCACGGTAAGACGAACGTGAACCGTTGTTGCTCTCATTTCTGCCCGGTTCCCCCGTACGTGTCGACGGTTCCGTGCGGGCGTGTCCGGCAACGGCTCATCCGGACCGCAGCAGGTCCAACACGGTCAGCAGCGCGAAGAACGCGATCACGATCTCGTTGACGATCCAGGCGTGCCCCTCGGCCCATTCCCGCATCCGGGTCAGCGCCCGGGCCGCTTTTCCCCCGAGCAGCAGCAACGCCAGCAGGGGCAGGGCGAGCAGAAGCACGGTGAGCAGCACGAACGGCGCCAGATGCCACCACGGCAGGTCGTGTCGGGCCACGCTCGCCCCGACGGCCGCCATGGTCAGGTCATCGGTGGGCGTCACCACGAAGAGCAGCGCACCCAGGCGCAGCGCCGCACGCGGATCAGCGTGCTCGATGCTCCCCAGCCATCTCGGCGGCCCGGCCCGATTCCGCCGTACCCAGACCACCACGGCCAGGCTGACCAGCAGCGCGAGCACCACCAGGTCGATGGCGGGACCGCGATCGACCCGGCCGGCCACGTCGCTGGCGTCGGTGGCCAGGCCGCCCACCAACCGGGTCAGCACCCAACTCACCGTCACCCCGGCACCGACCACCAGCCCGGCACCGGCCAGGAAGCCCAGCGACGCCGCTCGGGGCCGGTCCGACGAGGCGAGGAAGACCGCCACGACCAATTGGGTGCCGGCGACCATCACCACGGCGAGCGGCAGGATGGTCAGGAAGTTCATCGCCCGCCATCCTCCCGGCCCCACCAGGTCGAACGCGGCCGAATCTCCGGATCACCCGCCCGGTCGCACCCCGGCGCCCACCACGACACGGCCGGCCAGCAGCGCCCCGAGCAGTGCCAGGCCCGCGGCCACCACCAGAGTCAGCGCGTAACTGGCCGGGCCAGGCGCGCTCCCCGCGGCCAGCACGGCACCGGTCAACGCGAGCACGGTCGCCGCGAAGAGGGAATCACCCAGTTGCAACGAAGAGCTGTTGCGGCCCTGCTCACCGGGTGCGGACAACTCCAGGGTGAGCACCGACAGCGACGGATACAGCAGCCCCATGCCGAGACCTGCGACCGCCCAACCGACCACGGCGACGGTCACCGGCAACTCGGGCCGGATGGCCAACGCCACCGTGGCGGTGCCCACCGTGATGCAGCTCAGCCCGACGCGCGGCAGGCTGGCCCGGGAGGCCGGCACCGGGATCCGGCCCTGCACCCAGGAGCCCACCGACCAGGCCAGCGCCCCGACCGTGAGGACCAGCCCGGCAGCGGTCGGCGAGAGGCCCCGCTCCCGGGAGAGCATCAACGGAATGACCACCTCGGCGCCGACGAACGCCGCCGAGGCCAGACCGCGCAACCCGACCACGGTGGGGAGCCCCCGGGCCGCCCGCAGAAACCCGGCCGGCAGCAGGCGCGGGGCACAGACCAGCAGGCCGACCACGGCGAGCACGACCAGCACCAGGCCGAAGCCGCCACGCTGCTGTCCCCCGATGTGCAGCAGTGCGGCGCTCGCCGCGGCCCCGCACGCCCAGGCGATCCGGCCTGCCGCGCCGGCTGGCGGCCGGGTCGCCGCGCTCCGCCCCAGCGACCGCAGGCCGGGATGGATCAGCAGCACCGCCGGCACGGCCACCGCCGGCACCGCGAGGAAAACCCACCGCCAGCCCAGGTGCTCCACGATCAGCCCGGCCACCGCCGGCCCGACCAGCGACGGTACGACCCACGCCGCCGCGAAAGCCGCGAAGATCCGCCGATGCAGCTCCTGCGGGTACGCCTGCCCGACGATCACGTAGAGCGCCACCGAGAGCAGCCCGGAGCCGAACCCCTGCACCACCCGCCCGACGACCAACACACCCATCACCTGGGCGGTCCCGGCGATCAACAACCCGACCACGAACCAGGCGACCCCGTGCCACATCGGCCCCCGAGGCCCACGGGCGTCGCACCAGATACCCGAGACCACCATGGCCAGCACGCCCGTGGCGAACGGGCCACCGAACGCGATCCCGTACAGCGCGAGCCCGTCCAGGTTGCGGGCAACGGTCGGCATCGCCGTACCGACCGCCAACGCCTCGAACGCGAGCAACGAGATCAACGCGACGCTGCCCACCGTCATCGCTCGCAAGCGGGGTGCGAACAGCCCCGGTGGGGCCGGTACGGCGGTGGCGGCGACTGTGCTCGGCATGCGCCGAGCATGCGACCTCAACCCGGATTCATGTCAATCGCCGGTGACCCGGCTCTCGTCACGCGTCCTGCAGCGCCTCCCCGACCCCGCGCACCAGTCCGGAAAAATGTTGGTCTGCCAGCAGGTGACCAGCGGTGATCACGAGAGCGATCGGCCACTCGATGACCTGGAGTGCGGCGAGCACCCCCAGCCCGGCGTAGTAGACGACCTTGTCCGGTGGCGGCACCGCCACCTCGCCCAGCACCGGTAGATCCACCCGCCGGTTGTACATCCGGACGTTCTCGTGCGATCCGTTGAGATGTCGCGTCAGCGTGCTCAATCCGGCCTCCCCATGTCCGGTGATGGTCGTCGGATTCCACAGCCCACCTCGTCCATGCGTCTCCAGCGACCGAAAGTTCCTCCACTGGAGGGGCATAACGGACGACAGGTCGGGAAGCCAGGCCGCCGGACGTGAGCGGTGGGAGGGACGAGATGGCCAAGGTCAGAACCAGCAGCAACCGGGAGCCGGGCCAGCGTCCGTCCAGCCGTACGCCTCGATGACGGCGGCGGGTCGCGCGGCCGGCCGCATCCTGCCGTCCTTCGGCGTGCCACACCTGCTCGGTGAGGCGTCCCGGACCGTCGGCTCGGCCGCGACCCGGCTGGCCCGGACGGCCGGGCTGACACGGCGTCGGGTCTGGTCCCGGCCGGGCCGGCATCACATCGAGGTACACGGCGTCTGCCAGGACGGCGGAAACCAGCTGGCACGTCAGGTGGAGGGCGCGCTGGAGCGGATGCCCGGGGTGGCCTGGGCCCGGGTCAACGCCCCATCCGGCCGGGTGGTGGTTGCCGTCCAGACCCCCGAGCCGCCGCTGCGCGACCTGATTGCCACGATCAGCCGCATCGAGGGGACCTGCGACCACGAACCCGATCCGGAGATCCCACCACCGCACCCGCCGGAGGAGGGGCCGCGCACCCCTCGCACCCTCGGCGCACTCGCCTCGGACGCGCTGGGCCTGACCATCTCGGCGGCCACCCGGATCCTGCCGTTCGCGCCTCTGCCCGGTGAGGTGGCCGGCGTGCTCTCCGCGGTGGATCTGCAACCGAAGCTGCACAAATTCATCGGGAAACGACTGCGCTCAGACCCGCGCGCCGACATCCTCTTTCCGCTGGCCGAGGCGGTGGTGCAGGGCTTGACCGGCCGCTGGACGGGGATCGTCCTGGACGGCGCACAACGGATCGTGCAGTGGGGTGAGGATCGGGCCCAACTCTCCGCCTGGGAAAAGGCCGAGCCACGGCTGACCGGCGACGCCGAACGGGCCACCGCCCGCTGGCCGGTGATCGAACGTCCCCTGCCGAAGCCGGACGGCCCGGTCGAGCGGTACGTCAACCGCATGCTCGCCGCCGGTGCGGCCGCCGGTGTGGCGGCGATGCCGTTCGCCGGGCCGAAACGGGCCACCGCGTTGGGCCTGTCCACGCTGCCCAAGGCTCCCGGCAGCGGACGCGAGGGGTACGCCGCCCAGCTCGGCCGGATGCTGGCCCGGCGCGGAGTGATCGCGATGGACCGCGGTGTGCTGCGGGAGCTGGACCGGATCGACACGCTCGTGCTGGACGCCGCAGTGCTCGGGTCGGACCGGGGCGTGCTGGCCGATCTGGCACCGGCGCCCGGAGCCGACGTCGACCAGGTGGCGGAGCGTGCCTTCGCGCTGTTCGACCCGGACGATCCGACCGCGTTCCGTAGCGCGGACGGCTGGCAGCTCGGACCGTTGGATCAGCTGCCCGCGAGTGACCCGGGCGCCGTCCCGGAGGGTGACCGGCTGCAGTCCGCCGGCGGCCAGCTACTCGGCCTCGCCCACGGTGACCGACTCGCCGCACTGCTGCGGGTCGAGCCGGAACCCGCACCGGGCGTCGATGGCCTGCCGGCCGCCGCCCGACACGCCGGCCTGCGGCTCGTCGTGGCCGGCGGTGACGAGCAGCGGTACGGCTTCGCCGACGCGATGCTGCCCGGCGGGGACCGGCTGGCCGAGTCGGTGCGCACTCTGCAGCGCGACGGCGCGGTGGTGATGCTGGTTTCCGCGGACCGGAAGGCGTTGGGCGCGTCCGACTGCGGTCTCGGGTTCGCCGCGCCGGAGGAGCTGCCGCCGTGGGGGGCACATCTGCTGGTCGGTGCCGACCTGCGGGTCGTGGCCTTGGTGATCGAGGCGACCGGGGTTGCCCGGCGGACGGCCCAGCAGAACATCCGCCTGGCCATGGCGGGTACCGGTCTCGGGGCGCTTGGCGCGTTCACCGCCCCACCGACCGAGTTGCCCCACCGGGCGCTCGTCGCGGTCAACGGAGCGGCCGGCCTGGCCTTCGCGAACGGGGT
Organism: Micromonospora luteifusca; assembly: GCF_016907275.1. Classification (NCBI taxonomy): domain Bacteria; kingdom Bacillati; phylum Actinomycetota; class Actinomycetes; order Micromonosporales; family Micromonosporaceae; genus Micromonospora; species Micromonospora luteifusca. The sequence goes on along the minus strand of NZ_JAFBBP010000001.1, from coordinate 3,218,193 downwards.
GTGGCAGGCCCGTCGACTGCACGACCAGTCGGACACCCCGGCGCCCGTGGCGACCGCCTGGCACCTGATGCCCGTCAGCACCGTGCTGGACCAGCTGCGCACCACGCCGGACGGTCTGGCCAGCACGGAGGCGCAGCGCCGGCAGCACAGCGCCGGGGGGAACGGTGATGCCGGCGCCGGACGTGGTGGTCTGCTGCGTGCCTTCGTGGAGGAGTTGTCCAACCCGCTGACCCCGGTGCTGGCCGCCGGGGCGGTGCTCTCCGCGTCGTTCGGTTCGCTCGTCGACGCCGCGCTGGTGGGCAGCGTGGTTGGTGGGTCTGCCCTGATCGGGGCGGTGCACGAGCGCAACACGGAAAGGTCCCTGGCGGAGTTGTTGTCCCGTTCGGCGGTGACCGCGCGGGTCCGCCGGGACAGCGCCGAGCAGGTTCTCGCCGCCGAGGACCTGGTCGTCGGGGACGTCATCGCCCTCGAACCAGGTGACTCGGTGCCCGCCGACTGCCGCGTACTCGAGTCGGTGGGTCTGGAGGCGGACGAATCATCGTTGACCGGCGAGTCGCTGCCGGTTGCCAAGTCCAACCGACCGGTGGTGGCCGCCGCCATCGCCGACCGGCACTCGATGTTGTACGACGGCACCACCGTCGCCGCCGGGCACGGCACTGCCGTGGTGGTGGCGACCGGCAGCGACACCGAGGCGGGACGCAGCCTTGCGCTGGTTCGGCAGGCCCCACCAACCAGTGGGGTGGAAGCCCGGCTCGGCTCATTGACCAGCGCGGCCATCCCGTTGGCCGCCGGTTCTGCGGTGGCGGTGGCCGGGGCGGGTCTGCTTCGGGGCGTACCCCTGGCCGAAACGGCGGCGACCGCCGCGAACCTCGCCGTGGCGTCGGTGCCGGAGGGGCTGCCGTTCCTGGTCAGTGCGGCGCAGTTGGCCGCCGCCCGGCGGCTGGCCGAGCACGGCGCGTTGGTCCGCAACCCGCGAACCATCGAGGCGCTGGGTCGGGTGGATGTGCTCTGCTTCGACAAGACCGGCACCCTCACCGAGGGCAAGTTGCTGCTCGCCGGGGTCGGCGACAGCGTCGGCGACCGGTACGCCCCGGTGGACCGGCTGGATGACCGCCTCCAGTTGACGCTGGCCGCTGCCCTGCGGGCCACTCCCGCCGCGGCCGACCCGGAGGAGTTGGCGTTGCAGACCGACCGGGCGGTCCGGCGGGGTGCTGGAGTGGCCGGGGTGGTGGAGCAGACCGGTGCCGCCGGTTGGCGGGCTGCGGGCGGGCTGCCGTTCGAGCCGTCCCGCGGCTATCACGCGAGCATCGGAGAGACCGACGGTCACCTGTTGTTGAGTGTCAAGGGTGCCCCGGAGACCGTGCTGCCGCGCTGTTCGGCCCGGCGCACCGACGGCATTCAGGAGCCACTGGACGACGCCGGCCGCGCGGAGTTGGAGCGGATGCTCTCCGATCGGGCCGGGGCGGGCAACCGGATCCTGGCGGTCGCCGAGTGCCAGGTGGACGACCCGAAGGTGACCGACTCGGACGTGCGTGGGCTGACCTTCGTTGGTTTCCTGGCCCTCGCGGACGGGGTCCGGGAGAGCGCTGCTCCAGCGGTACGCCGGATCCGGCAGGCCGGTGTGCACACCATCATGATCACCGGCGATCATCCGGCGACCGCCGAGGCGATTGCCGCCACCATCAGTGAGCACGACGAGCAGCGGGTGGTCACCGCCGGGGAGCTCGACCAACTGGACGACGACGCGCTCGCCGAGCGGTTGGCCAACACCGACGTGGTGGCCCGCTGCACCCCAGCCCACAAGGTGCGGATCATCCAGGCGTTGCAGAAGTGCGGGCGGACCGTGGCGATGACCGGCGACGGTGCCAACGACGCCCCGGCGATCCGGCTGGCCGATGTCGGCATCGCCCTCGGCCAACGGGGCACCCCGGCCGCGCGCGCCGCAGCCGACCTGGTGGTCACCGACGACCGGCTGGAAACCATCATCGCGACCCTGATCGAAGGGCGGGCGATGTGGTCGTCGGTGCGGCACGCGCTCAGCATCCTGGTCGGCGGCAACCTCGGCGAGATCGCGTTCAGTGTGCTCACCGCCGCGGCGACCGGCCGCTCCGCGCTCACCGGACGACAACTGCTGCTGGTCAACCTGCTCACCGACCTGGCGCCGGCGCTGGCCATCGCGGTCCGGCCCCCCGCGTCCGACCGCACCGACGCGCTGCTCCGCGAGGGCCCGGACACGGCGCTCGGCGAGAGCCTCACCCGGGAGATCGGGCTGCGGGCGGCAGCCACCACGCTGGGCGCGACCGCGGGCTGGACGTTGGCCCGGTACACCGGACGTCGCCAGCGGGCCGGAACGGTCGCTCTGGTCTCCCTGGTCGGCACCCAACTCGGGCAGACCATCCTGGCCGGTGGCACCAGCCCGGCCGTGCTGGCCTCCACGGCGGCGTCACTGGGCGTGCTCGTCGTGGTGGTGCAGACGCCGGGCGTGAGCCAGTTCTTCGGCTGCACCCCGCTCGGGCCGGTCGGCTGGACCATCGGGGCCGGGTCGGCGCTCGGCGCCACCTTCGCCAACGGAGCGCTGACCAAGCTGATGGAACATCTCCCGGAGGCCCGTCCGCCCAACTCCACGGGTGCGGTCGCCGAGGGCTGACCCGCATGCCGACGCCTCACCGGGGTACCGGAGCCGGAGGAGGTGGGCACGATGGCGGAGCAACCGCAGGTGACGTTCATTGGTACCGCGACGACGGTGCTGCGGATCGGCGGCTTCACCCTGCTGACCGACCCCAACTTCCTGCACCGGGGTCAGCGGGCGTACCTCGGCAAGGGGTTGTGGTCGCGCCGACGCACGGACCCGGCGCTGCGGATCGCCCAGCTCCCAGAGCTGGACGCGGTGGTCCTCTCCCACCTGCACGGCGACCACTTCGACCGGGTGGCCCGCCGGGAACTGGACCGCGAGCTGCCCATCGTCACCACCCCCGCAGCGGAACGAAAGCTGACTCGCTGGGGCTTCCGGGCCGCCCAGGGCCTGCCGACCTGGTCGTCCCGGGAGCTGCACCGCGACGGTACGACCCTGCGTCTGACCTCGATGCCCGGCCAGCACGGCCCGGGCGCGCTGGACCGGCTGATGCCCGACGTGATGGGCACGATGATCGACGTGGAGCGCTCCGGGCGGCGGGAGTTCCGCCTCTACGTCACCGGTGACACCCTCAACCGGCCGCTGCTCACCGCCATCCCCGAACGCTACCCGGACATCGACGCGATGCTGATCCACCTCGGCGGCACGAAGGTCGCCGGGATCCTGCTCACCATGGACGCCCACCAGGGTGCGGACCTGGTGGAGCTGATCCGTCCGCAGCTGACCGTCCCGATCCACTACGACGACTACCCGGTCTTCCGCTCCCCACTGGCGCACTTCGTCGACGAGGCCCGCCGCCGTGGCTGGGTCCAACAGGTCCGCACCATCGCGCGCGGTGAGACCGTCCCGCTCACTCCGCCCGCCTGACCGCACTGCCAGTCCCGGCAGCCGAACTGCCGGCACAGGTCGCCGGACTACGCGAATCGCCGCCGACCGGCGAACCGGCGGCGGCGATCATTGACAGGTACGACGGTCGGTCAGCTGCGCTCGGAGATGGCCTCGATGAGGTCGCCCACGGGGCGTTCCGGCAGGGACCGGGCCACGTCGGCGACGGCCACGATGCCCACCAGCTCGTGGCCATCGATCACCGGCAGTCGGCGTACCTTGTGCTGGCCCATGGTGCGCAGGATCTCGGCCGCCTCGTCGTCCGCGCCGATGGTCACCGCCTCGCCCTGGGCCAGCTCACCAGCGGTCACGTTGGCCGGGTCACGGCCCTCGGCCAGCACCTTCACCACGATGTCGCGGTCGGTCAGCATGCCCTTGAGCCGGTTGTCGTCGCCACAGATCGGCAGGGCGCCGACCCCCAGCTCCGCCATCCGCTTCGCGGCCGACTTCAGGTCGTCCTGCTCGCGGACACAGGTCACGTCGTTCGTCATGATCTCGCGTGCCGTAGGCATTGGTAAGACACCTCACTTCCCGGGGGGTTGTTGCCGTTTCTCCTACCCCGGTCGGCTCCTGCCATGCCGCCCGCCGTGTCGTCACGGCTCGTCGGAGCGGAAAGGGTCCCGAGCCGGTCCCTGTTCGGCCCAACAGAGGCCGCCACGGAACTCCACCCCCGGAACATCGTCGGCAAGTTGGCTGATGTCCACCATGTTCGCCAGAGAGGTGGCGAGGTCCGAGCGAAGCTCCTCTACCGCCGTCTCCAGGTCGTCTTCCTCGGTGGACCAGTCGATGTCGGCCGCACGTAGGTCGGCGACCGCGTGACCGGTGACCGCCGCCGGGTCGGTGACGAGCACCTCAACCCGGCAGTAGATGTGCATGGTGACGGGTGCTGACTGTTCGTCCATACACACACCTTGGCCGGACGCGGCAGGGCGGGGAAGACCGGGCTCCAGCGTGGGGGTGGCTCGAAACCAGTTGCTTCTCCGGACCCGTTGTTACAGCGTACGGACATGATCAATTCGGTTGGACTGCTTGCGGCCTACGACGAACAGCTTCGAACTGACGCCGAGACGCCGAGCGCGGTCTCAGTCACCCGACACGGGCCACTGCGTCTCGTGACCTTCGCGGGTGGTCGTGGTTTTGTCACGTACCGCGATCTCGGCGGGGCGGACGCCGATACGATTCGTCGGCTCGTCCCAGAGACGCTCGCTCACTATCAGGCAGACCCCGAGATCGAGCGGGTCAAGTGGAAGGCGCGTGGGCACGACCATGCGCCGGGGTTGCACGAGGCGTTGCTAGAGAATGGGTTCACTGCGGATGAGCCTGAGTCGATCATGATTGGCGAGGCGCGGCTGCTAGCCGTTGACGTTCCGCTGCCCGAAGGCGTGACACTGCGTCGGGTCAGCGAGGAGGCGGACGTTCGCGCGATGAGTGCGATGCAAGACGAAGCCTTTGAGAACCCGGTAAGCGATGACATGGCGAATGCCCTCCTGCGCCGCCTGGCCCGCGATGACGGAATGGAGTTGTGGGTTGCAGAGGCGGGGGGACGGATCGTCAGTGCCGGCCGGCTGGAGCCCGTGCCCGGGACCGACTTCGCCGGGATCTGGGGTGGCGCGACCCTTGCGGAGTGGCGCGGCCGTGGGATCTACCGCGCGTTGACCGCGGCGCGGGCCCGCTCAGCACTCCGTATGGGCAAGACACTCATCAACAGCGACTCGACCGAGTACTCGCGCCCGATCCTTGAGCGCTACGGCCTGATCAAGGTGTCGACGACGACGCCCTACAACTGGCAGCGGTGAGCCGCCCTTCTGGTGTTGTCGTCCGGGACTTTGCTGTCTCGTACCAACGGTTGACGGCTGTTGTCGCGCGTCTCGCTGACTTCCTGCCGACTGACGGCCGTCAGGGCTCAGCCCGACGGGCACCCTCGTCCAGCCCCGCTCGCCTCGCCCGGTATGGTCGCGAGCTTGTTCGCACTGCAGGGAGCCCATGAGGTCCGCGTGCGGCCGCCCCGAGAGTTCCCATGCTGAGAGTAGGTTTCGTCAATGGCATGCCGTATCAGTGAGCTCGTGCTCAAGTGCCGCGACCTCGAGGTGCTGGCGCGGTTCTGGTGCGAGGTCCTGGACTTCATAGAGCTCGATCGCGAAGAAGGGGTCTACATCGAGATAGGCCCGCGCGAAGGGTTCGGCGGCCCGCAGCCAACGATCTTCCTCATTCGCAACGACGAGCCGAAGAACGGGCATGCCCGCCTGCACATCGACGTCAACCCCACCGACCGCGATCAGGACGCCGAGCTCGAGCGCCTCCTGGCCGCCGGGGCCAAACTCGTCGACATCGGTCAGCCTGCGGATGCGTCCTGGCACGTCCTCGCCGATCCAGAAGGCAACGAGTTCTGCCTGCTCAAGCGCCGCCTCGACCCACTCTGACGGCCCTTGCCCAAACGATCGACGCAGCCGCCACCCCGCAGCCGCCGACAATATCTGGCGACCCCATCAATAGCCTGGGGGCCGGGTGGATGCCCGACTCGCACGTCCGGTTGGGCGGCACGTCCGTCGCGGATCTCTGAGGGAAGGCCGAGGTTCGGGGCGGAGCCCCTTCGGTTGGCTGGGTACCCGTAACGAACTCGTGGTTGTGGGTGCCTGGACGTAACATGCGCGGAGTGACCAAGGGGACCGCCGACGAGGGCATCTATCCATTCCGTATCGACATGCCCCAAAGCGATCTGGACGATCTGCACGAACGTCTCGACCGCACGCGCTGGCCCGACGAACTGCCGGGTGTGGGTTGGGCGTACGGCGTCCCGCTGGACTACCTCAGGGAGCTCGTGCATTACTGGCGCCACGGGTATGACTGGCGGGCCGCAGAGGCCAAGCTGAACCAATGGCCGCAGTTCGTCACCACGATCGACGGTGCGAACATTCACTTCGCCCACCTCCGGTCGCCCGAACCGGACGCGACTCCACTGCTCATGACGCACGGCTGGCCGGGATCGATTGTCGAGTTCGCCGGAGTCGTCGGCCTGCTCACTGACCCCCGTGCGCACGGCGGCGACCCCGCCGACGCGTTTCACCTGGTGCTCCCGAGCATCCCGGGATTCGGCCTGTCCGGGCCGACGACGCAGACAGGCTGGGAGTTCAAGCGGGTGGCCGCTGCGTTCGCCGTGCTGATGGAACGTCTTGGCTACGAGCGGTATGGGGTGCAGGGCGGTGACTGGGGATCAATCATCTCCCGAGAACTCGGCCGCACCCGAACCGACCAGGTCATCGGCGTGCATCTCAACCTGCTGCCCAACTCATTCCAGGCCCAAGAGCCCGACCGGCACGAGTTGGAGGCTATGAGCCCGAACGAGCGCGAGCGCACGTTGGCCTCCTGGGAACGCATCAAGGCCTGGACCCGCGAGCGTCAGGGATACGCCGACATCCAGGCCACACGGCCACAGACGCTGGCGTACGGCTTGACCGACTCGCCGGTTGGCCAACTGGCCTGGATCGTCGAAAAGTTCAAGGAGTGGACGGACTCCGAGGACCGCCCCGAGGACGCGGTCGATCGCGACCAGATGCTCACAAACGTGATGCTCTACTGGCTGACCGGCACGGCCGGCTCGTCCGCCCGCATCTACTACGAACGCGCGCACGCCGACCACTGGGGCAAGCCCCCCGAACCGTCGACGGCACCAACCGCGCTGGCCGTCTTCCCGCAGGACAACTTCATTCCCCTACGACACATTGCGGACCGCACGAACCACATCGTGCAGTGGACGGAGTACGACCGGGGCGGGCACTTCGCGGCAATGGAGGAACCGGAGCTCCTGGTCGAGGACATGAGGGCGTTCTTCCGGAAACTCCGCGAGGCCACCAACTGACGCGGCCAACGCCACCAAGGGCGATCCATCGCTACGGCCGGTCTGCCCGGCCGTAGCCGGCCGGAGGTCGCCAGCAGGCCGAGGCCAGGCCGGCGCGGCCCGCTTTGCGAGCCGCTTTGATCGGCTGACGCCTCGTGACGTGCAGCGGTTCCTTCCGGGCTGCGGGGCAGGCTCGCACCGGCCAGCATCATCAAGGTGCACGCCGTGCTGCGCGTCGCCCTGGCCGACGCTGAGCGGATGGACCTGGTGCCACGCAACGCGGCCAAGGCAGCCAAGCCTCCGGCCCTCAGTCGGGCCGAGCGGCGTGCTCTGACTCCTGAGGAATGCAAGACGCTTCTGTCGGGTTGGGCCGGGGACCGGTTGGAGCCGCTGCTCGTCCTGGCGCGGGTTCGTCAGGCTGCCTCGGCCATTGATCGCGTGTTGGGCGAGGAGGGGACGGTGTGACTGCTTGGCTGTACTCGGGACCGAGATCAACCGGTGAAAGTGCTGGTGGAGCCCAGGGGACTCGAACCCCTAACCCCTGCCTTGCAAAGATCAAGACTCCTGTCGGTCGGCGTCGGTCACTGCCGCTGACCTGCTCGCCGGGTCGCCTACCGTCGACGCCGGACCGTGTCTGTCGGCGGGCTTGGCTGTACGGATGGCTGGACAGCCGGATAGGGCCTTTCGGCCTAGGAAATCACGGAGGTCGGCCGCCAGTCTGGTCATCTCCTCGCCGGCCTCCACCATGAAGACCATCCGAGCCGACCAAGCATCGTCGGCATACGCCTGCCGGGCACGCCTCAACGTCACGCCGACGGCTACGTGGCCTCGCCCGTCGTGGTGCGCATCGATCTCCATCTCACCTTCAAGCGAACGCCACTCTCGTCCGCCTTCCCATCCCCGCCAGTCGTCTGCCAGAGACTGAAAGAACCACCCAAGAGACTCGTTCTCGGGCGCCCAGCGACCCGCCATCGTGGCGCTCGTCTCCGCCGTCATGCCCTCGTCAGAGATCTCTGACCGCACAGCCCAGATGTAGCCGTCGCCGTACGGGTCGGTTGGAGGGTGCAGTACCCAACTGCAACTCGTTTCGAGCGGTCGCAGCACGAAGGGCTCTTCCATGGTCAACATGATGGTCGAAAGCTGGTGGGTGTCGACGGCAATTACCGCACCGTCAGTTTGGAAGGACGAAGATCATCGCCAGCGAGGACCTGGTGGGCCAGATCAAGGCAAGAGACGTGTGACCGTTCGTGCCCCCGGGTGACCGTGCCGGGTACCGGCTACTGGCACGTGGATGGCACGGCGGCCTACGGGCAACCATGGGCAGCGCCCCCCCCTGGCATACTGCCGGCCGTGAAACTGACCCTTCGCCGTTGGCTCGCAGTAGGACTTCTGGCTGTCGCTTCAATGGCAGTTGCTGTGACGGTCCTCGCGAACGTCGACGGGGTCGGAGGGCTGGCCTGGTGCGAGGGAGATGGGCTGCTATGCATGAGCCCCAAGCGAGGGGGGCACATCTACCTGCGGCCATTGGCCCATCCGCTTCTGGGTATCGCGCTCGCCGCCGGCCTAGGTGCGGCAGCCGCTCACCTCGCTGTTAGGCACCGCGTTTCACGTGTCGCCTCACAGGCAGTCGCGGCGGTCGTAGGTGTCGCAGCCCTGCTTCTCGGTCTGCTCGATTCCCTCGGTCCCCGGTTCGAGGCGTCCAGGGAGGCCGTCGTGGCAGCGTCTCCCGATTTCAGGCTCGTGTCGTATCGATCTCCCGGCTTCTTCAGCTCCGGTAGCGTATTGCTGAGGCTGCAAAGCCGGGAGGGCATTGCCAGCCGCGAGGGTAGCGAGAGTCTGGCCTGCTTCATTGAGGAAAGCTCTGGCGCCGGCCCGGAATGGCTCTTCGGCCGGGCCAGCTTCGTTGACAACGACGAGATCGCGCTGTCCGCCAAGGACGGGACCACCTGGCGAGTTCGCTTCGACAGGAAGGCTCTTTCATCGGTGGAACCTGTCGACAGATGCACCGACGCACCAGATCCGGCAGCTGACTAAGGGCCGCGCTGGTTCTGGCAGTAACACCAACGGCGAGCGATAGAGCGGATCTCCTCGTCGGGCAGTCTCCGATCTTCCGGCCTCCCCGGACGGGGCCAAGGTCGTTCGTCCGGTAGGGCGCTCCACCTTGTCCCCGTCCGGGGAGGCCGGTAGCCCTTGTGGTGCCCGGCGAGGAGATCTGCGGCGGCATCTCTGAGGAGCGTCGGGGTTCGGGGCGGAGCCCCGAGGTCTTCTAGATCCTGGTCGTCCCTCAGCGTGGCCGGCCGGCCCGGCCGATGCCGGCCGGAGGTCGCCAGCAGGCCGGGGCCGGGCCGGCGCGGCCCGCTTGCGGGCCGCCTTGATTCTTAAGAGGTCAATTCGGCAGTGAAACCGGCTCGCCAAGCTGTCCCGTCACGGGACATGCTTGACACTGGCGTCCCACCAGATGCTTGACATGATCGGGGCGCTTTCGGCGAGGACCAGGCTCACCCGGCGATCACCCGGTCCGGCACAATGAGGCCGTGGGAATGAGTGTGGAGGTCTGGGAGTACACCGGTGTCGTCGTAGAGCAACTTACGGACGCGAGCATCGAGTCTCTCTGCTCCTTGGCTGCATCGGAGCCGTCCCGTTACCCGTTGCTCTCCGGAGTCGATCCCTACGACAACACCTGGTTCAACAGCCGCCAGACGGCCAGGCTGGCAATCGAACTTCAGTCGATCATCGAGCGATCCAAGGATGACAGAGTGCGAGCAGCCGGCCAGGCGATACTTCAGCTCGCATCGCTCCTAGAGATCGCGCCTCGACGCCCCCACCACCGACAGCTCCTGTTCAACGGAGACTGACCGCGAAGATTCTGCCGGCCGGCACTAGGCCATCTGGCAAGCATGTGCTGGGACAGATCTGTCAAGCATGTGGTGGGACTAGACAAACCGGCTCGCCAAGCTGAGTGCAGTAGGTCAGGGTGGCGTCGTCGTGGGTCTTGCCACGCGGCCACTTCCTACCTGCGGATCGCTGCCTTCCGCTGCTCGGACTTGCCTGATGACTTCGGCTGGTCCCGACTTAGTGACGAGGGCGAGAACTTCCGGCCAGTCCGCGAGTGCGAAGCGATCCGCGATGCGGCTTGCCCCATCACTGAGCAGGACGGCGCTGGTGAGGCCCTGGATTGGTCGGCTTCCGATGAGGGCTTCGGATGCTGCCTGAGCGTCGCCCGCGGCTACCCAGAAGCCGCCGGGCTGGTTGCGGTGGGCACGCAGAGTTTCGATGTACTCGCGTCGGGCTTGATCGTGCTCCGGCGCGGGCTCGTCAGGCTGCCTCGGCCATTGACCGGATTCTCGGCCAGGAGGAGACGGCGTGACCGGCTTGGCTGTACGGATGGCTGTACTCGGACCGAGATCATCCGAGGAAAGTGCTGGTGGAGCCCAGGGGACTCGAACCCCTAACCCCTGCCTTGCAAAGGCAGTGCTCTGCCAGTTGAGCTAGGGCCCCGCGGGTGGCCGTGGCGTCGATCGCTCGTCGCCGGCCGGAAGTCAGCGCAGGTCGGTCGCGGTGGTCGCCTCGTGCCACAGGGCGCGCTCGTCGTTCGACGCCTTGATCTTGTTGAACACGACGGCGGCCACGCCGACGACGCCAGCCAGAATCAGCAGCTTCTTGAACATGGGGCGACCCCTCAAGCTCGACTACCGTCGGACGACAATGCGGTGGGGCTAGATGGAATCGAACCATCGACCTCAGAGTTATCAGCTCTGCGCTCTAACCGACTGAGCTATAGCCCCGCGTTGCGACGAGCAAGATTAACCCATCCGCTCCGCCGGCCCCAAATCGGGGTCCGGACCATGAGCCGGGCCATCGACGCCCGCAAAACCTATCTGGGTACGGGACGCCGGAGCGACCGCTTTTCACGGTGCCCCGGCGTCCCGGTCGTTCAGTCCCGCTCGGCGAGCGTCAGCTCGATCCCGCCGACCAGGTCGGCGCAGACGTTGTAGACGAACGCTCCCAGCGTGGCCAGCGCGGTGAACAGCACCACGTTGACCAGGCCGATCAGCGCCGAGCTGAGGATCACGCCCTTGGCGGTGATCTGGAAGCCGCTGGTGCCCTGCCCACCGCCGGCGTTGACCAGGTCGCTCAGGCTGTCGTTGACGCTTTGGAACACACCCATCGCGTCCAGCGCCAGGTAGAGCACCGAGGTGGCGACCACCACGACGATGAAGAGCACCACCGAGACGGCGAACGCGAACTTCATCACAGACCACGGGTCGATCCGCTTCAGGTTCAGCCGTGCCCGGCGCGGCCCGCGGGACGCCGCCGAGCTGACCGAGGTCCGCGCCGCGCGTACCGCGTCGCCGACCCGGGCAGCCCCGACGGCGGAGGCGTTGCCGATGCCCGGCGGCAGGCCGCCACCGCTGGCCGGGCGGCCTGCAGCAGAGGTACGCGCCGTGTCCGGCTGCGGCTGGGTCATGCCGGGTGTGATCCGTGGCTGGGTGCCGGTGGCCCCGGTCGACGCCGCCTGGCCGGGTCGGACGTTGATCGGCTGGGTGGTCGCCGGCCGGGCCGAGGGTGCCGCCGCCGCACCCGGAGGCGTGGCGGCAGCAGACGTCGGCGCCTCGGCGGCGGACGCCTCGGTCTTGTCGCCGGTGCCGGCATCATCGCCGGACGGCTCCGGTGGGGGTGTCATGCCCGGGGCCCTCGTGAATTTCGGCGCAGGCGCGTCAGCGGGGACCGTCGCCCGGCCCACGGCCGCGCGGCCGGTCGATGGTGTGCCGCCCTTGGCGGCCTCCTCGTCGACCGGGTTGGCCGAGGTCCCCGTGTTCCCCGACTTCGCCTGTGTCTCCGTCATTCAACTAGTCCTGTTCGTCAGGCTCGTCGGCATTGCGAGCAATCGCCACGATAGTCACGCCGTCCGGGAGGTCCATCAGCTTGACCCCCATTGTGTTCCGGTCACGCGTACGGCGTACAGGCTTCACCGGAGTCCGAATGACACCACCGTTGCTGGTGATCGCGAAGAGCTCGTCGTCCGGATCGATCACCACCGCGCCAACCAGACCACCGCGCCGTTCGGTGATCTTCGCAGTCAACACGCCCTTACCTCCCCGGCCCTGCACCGGGTATTCCTCGATCGGGGTCCGCTTCGCGTATCCCCCGTTCGTGGCCACCAGAACGTCCAGGCCCTCCCGAACGACCTCCATGGCGAGCAGGACGTCGTCGTCCGTGAAGCGCATGCCGATCACGCCCGAGGTTGCCCGCCCCATCGGCCGCAACGCCTCGTCCGAGGCGTTGAACCGGATCGCCTGTGCCTTCTTGGAGACCAGCAGCAGGTCGTTCTCCGGTGCAACCAGCGCAGCACCGACCAGCTCGTCCTCGTCGCGCAGGTTGATCGCGATGATTCCGCCGGAACGGTTGGAGTCGAACTCCTCGAGCCGCGTCTTCTTCACCAGGCCGTTCTTCGTGGCCAGTACCAGATAGGGGGCTACCTGGTAATTCGGGATTTCGATGATCTGCGCGATCTGCTCGTCGGGTTGGAAGGCGAGCAGGTTGGCCACGTGTTGGCCCTTGGCTACCCTACTGGCCTCCGGCAACTCGTACGCCTTGGCCCGGTAGACGCGACCCTTGTTCGTCAGGAACAGGATCCAGTCGTGGGTCGAGCAGACAAAGAAGTGGCTGACGATGTCGTCCTGCCGCAGCGTAGCGCCACTGACGCCCTTACCGCCGCGCCGCTGGGAGCGGTAGAGATCGACCTTGGTCCGCTTGGCGTACCCCGTTCGGGTGATCGTGACGACCACATCCTCGCGGGCGATGAGGTCCTCCATCGAGACCTCGCCGTCGAACGGAATGATCTGCGTGCGCCGGTCGTCGCCCCACTTGGCGACGATCTCGCCGAGCTCCTCCGAGACGATCTTCCGCTGCCGCTCCGGCTTGGCCAGGATGTCCTTGAGATCGGCGATCTCGATCTCAAGCTTGGCCAGGTCGTCCACGATCCGCTGCCGCTCCAACGCGGCGAGGCGGCGCAGCTGCATGTCCAGGATCGCAGTCGCCTGGATCTCGTCGATATCCAGCAACCGGATCAGGCCCTGCCGGGCGTCGTCCACGGTCGGCGAACGCCGGATCAGCGCGATCACTTCGTCCAGCGCGTCCAGCGCCTTACCCAGACCGCGCAGGATGTGCGCCCGCTCCTCGGCCTTGCGCAGCCGGAACGCGGTCCGCCGGCGGATCACGTCGATCTGGTGCTCGACGTAGTACCGGATGAACTGCGCCAGGTTGAGCGTGCGCGGCACCCCGTCGACCAGGGCCAGCATGTTGGCGCCGAAGGTCTCCTGGAGCTGGGTGTGCTTGTAGAGGTTGTTCAGCACGACCTTCGCGACCGCGTCGCGCTTGAGCACCAGCACGATCCGCATGCCGGTACGGCCGGAGGACTCGTCGCGGATGTCGGCGATCCCGGCGAGCTTGCCCTCCTTGATCAGCTCGGCGATGCGCTCGGCGAGGTTGTCCGGGTTGACCTGGTAGGGCAGCTCGCTGACGACCAGGCAGGGGCGGCCCCGCTTGTCCTCCTCGACCTCCACCACGGCCCGCATCCGGATCGAGCCACGGCCCGTGCGGTACGCGTCCTGAATCGCGGTCGTGCCGACGATCAGACCGTGGGTCGGGAAGTCCGGGCCCTTGACGATGCCGAGCAGCGCCTCGAGGGTGGTCTCCTCGTCCTCCTCCGGGTGCTCCAGGCACCACTGCACCGCCGCGCCGATCTCGCGCAGATTGTGCGGCGGGATCTTGGTGGCCATGCCGACCGCGATGCCCTCGGAGCCGTTCACCAGCAGGTTGGGGATCCGCGACGGCAGGATCGTGGGCTCCTTGGCCCGACCGTCGTAGTTGTCCTGCATGTCGACGGTGTCCTCGTCGATGTCCCGCAGCATCTCCATGGCCAGCGGGTCGAGTTTGCACTCGGTGTAGCGCATCGCGGCAGCCGGGTCGTTACCGGGCGAGCCGAAGTTGCCGTTGCCGTCGACCAGCGGGTAGCGCAGCGACCAGGACTGCGCCATCCGGACGAGCGCGTCGTAGATCGCCGAGTCGCCGTGCGGGTGGAACTGACCCATCACGTCACCGACGACACGGGAGCACTTCACGTAGCCGCGGTCCGGCCGGTAGCCGGAGTCGAACATGGCGTAGAGGATCTTGCGGTGGACCGGCTTGAGCCCGTCCCGGACGTCCGGCAGCGCGCGCCCGACGATGACGCTCATCGCGTAGTCGAGGTAGGAGCGCTGCATCTCCACCTCGAGCCCGACCGGCTCGATCCGGTCGTGTGCGACCACGGCGGCGATGGCGTCGGCGGGGACCTCGGGCTCGTTCGGTGTGGACTCGGGAGAATCGGTCACTGTATACCCTTATCAGACTCAGAGTCGTTTTCGTGCTGTGGATAACCGCTGTGGATACCGGCCAAGCTGTGGATAACTCTGTGGACCGCTGGAGCGGCCGAGCGCTGCCCGGCCGCTCCACCGCGGTCCGTCAGATGTCCAGGAATCGCACGTCCTTGGCGTTGCGCTGGATGAACGACCGGCGCGCCTCGACGTCCTCACCCATCAGCACACTGAACAACTCGTCGGCGGTCGCCGCGTCGTCGAGAGTGACCTGACGCAGGGTACGCGTCGCCGGGTTCATCGTGGTTTCCCACAGCTCGGGGTAGTTCATCTCGCCGAGGCCCTTGAAGCGCTGAATGTCGTCCGGCTTGGCGTTCGGCTTCTTCTGCTGGCGCAGCGCGATCAGACCGTCCCGTTCGCGGTCGGAGTACGCGTACTGGGCGTCGTCGCCCTTCTTGTTCCACTTGATCTTGTAGAGAGGCGGGGCGGCCAGGTAGACGTTGCCCATCTCGACCAGTGGACGCATGAAGCGGAACAGCAGGGTGAGCAGCAGCGTCTGGATGTGCTGGCCGTCGACGTCCGCGTCGGCCATCAGCACCACCTTGTGGTACCGCAGCTTCTCCATGTCGAAGTCGTCGTGGATGCCGGTGCCCAGGGCGGTGATCAGCGCCTGGACCTCGTTGTTCTTCAGCACCCGGTCGATCCGGGCCTTCTCCACGTTGAGGATCTTGCCGCGGATCGGCAGGATCGCCTGGGTCCGCGGGTCGCGGCCCTGCTTGGCCGAACCACCGGCCGAGTCGCCCTCGACGATGAACACCTCGGACTCGCGCGGGTCGGTGGACTGGCAGTCGGCCAGCTTGCCCGGCATCGAGCCGGACTCCAGCAGCGACTTGCGTCGGGCCAGCTTGCGCGCCTGCTGCGCCGCGATCCGGGCCCGAGCCGCCTGCGACGCCTTCGTGATGATCATCTTGGCCTCGGCCGGATTGCGGTCGAACCAGTCGACCAGCCGGTCGTTGCAGACCCGCTGCACGAAGCTCTTCACCGGGGTGTTGCCGAGCTTGGTCTTGGTCTGGCCCTCGAACTGCGGGTTGGCCAGCTTGACCGAGATGATCGCCGCGAGCCCTTCGCGGATGTCCTCGCCGGAGAGCTTCTCGTCGCCCTTGAGCAGCTTCTTGTCGGTGCCGTACCGGTTTACCACGCTGGTCAGCGCGGACCGGAAGCCCTCCTCGTGGGTGCCGCCCTCGTGGGTGTTGATCGTGTTGGCGAAGGTGTAGACCGACTCGCCGTACGACTCGTTCCACTGCATGGCGATCTCGAGTGACATGCCCTCCTCCTCGGCCTCGAACTCGACCACGGTCTTGTGGATCGGGCTCTTCGAGGCGTTGAGGTGCCGGACGAAGTCCGCGATGCCGCCCTCGTAGAAGAAGGTGACCTCGCGCTGCCGGCCGTCCTCCTCCTCGGCCACCCGCTCGTCGAGCAGGTGGATGCGGAGGGCACGGTTGAGGAAGGCCATCTCCTGCAGGCGCCGGTAGATGGTCTGGAAGTCGAATTCGACGGTCTCGAAGACGTCCGAATCGGGCCAGAAGGAGACGGCCGAGCCGGTGCTGTCGGTGGCCTCGCCCTTGTCCAGTGGGCCGGGCTTGGAGTTGTTGTACTGCTGCCGCCAGACGAAGCCGGACTTGTGGATCTCCACGGCCATCCGGGTGGAGAGCGCGTTCACCACGGAGACGCCGACGCCGTGCAGACCACCGGAGACCGCGTACGCCTTGCCGTCGAACTTGCCACCCGCGTGCAGCACGGTCAGCGCGACCTCGACACCCGGCTTCTTGAGCTTCGGGTGGAGGTCGACCGGGAAACCACGGCCGTTGTCGGTGACCCGGACGCCACCGTCGGCGAGCAGCACCACGTCGATGGTGTCGCAGTATCCAGCCAGCGCCTCGTCGACCGCGTTGTCGACGACCTCCCAGACGAGGTGGTGCAGACCGCGCTCGCCGGTGGACCCGATGTACATACCGGGCCGCTTGCGAACCGCCTCCAGCCCCTCAAGAACGGTGATCGACTCTGCGCCGTACTCCTGCTTGTCCTGCGCTGCCACCCTCGGCCACTTTCTCGCGTCAGCCGCGCCGGTAGGGCGCGGCGGGCGCGGGTTCGGCGGACAGGACGCGACGTCGGCGCGCGGACCGGTGCCGGAGAGCTCCGGACAACGGGTCGAACGCGCCGGTCGCCGCGGTTGCCCGCGGATCGCGATCGGCTCGACCCGACGTGGAGAATGAACTTGGGGCCACCGGCCCCGTCCCTCTCCCGCACCGGGTCTTCGTCTCGCTGTCAATCCTACTGTGCGTGGAGGACAGAACCACCACTCGGCACCCTCAGAGAGGCGGCTGAGAAGTCCGTAGCGGGCAGAACCCCGTTGCCCGCGACTCCCCCCACACGCCAGGCTCCGATCGCACGCGCCGTCCCCGAACGGGTTGACCCGCGGCCGGGCGGGTCGGGGGTCGCGGCCGAAGCGTCCGTGCCGTACGTTTGCGGCGCCCCGGGAACCTGCCTTGATCTTTACCCGCCGGAACCGGGACGATCGACCCGATCGACCCGACACGTGCTCTTTAAGAGGTGACAGATGGGGCTGGACAACGTCGCGGTGCACTGGCCGCGGACCGGCCGCTTCTACGACCCGGTCGCTCCGGCCGAGTTCGTCGACTTCGGCGAGATCGTCGACCTGCCGCGAATCTCCGCGCCCACGGCCGCCCTGGCCGAGCTGATCGCGAAGACCGGCACCATCCGGGCGACCGCGTACACCGAGTTGGTGGACCTGCTCCTCGGCCTCGAAGGTGTGTTGTATGCCACAGACGCCGCCGCCGAGGACGAGGACCCGGTGATCGATCCGGACGGCTGTTCCTGGATCGCCAGCGGCATCGAGAGGTTCGTGGCCGGGCACCGGCCGTTCGGTGAGTCGGTCACGTTCGAGTCGGTGAGCACCGTGTTGCGCTCGCTACTCGGCGACGGCAGGTTGGCCGAGCAGCAGCTGCGGTGGTTGGAGAGCCGACTCGACGCGCTGCGTGACGAGCGCGGCGACCCGCCGCAGTGGAATTTCACCTGCGCCGAGCTGGGCGTGCTGGCGGCGTTCTACCGGCGCTGCGCCGAGCGTGGGTTCGCCGTCTACGCCGACGCCTGAGCCGACGCGTCGGCCTCCGGCGCGGTCTGGTCGCCGCCCGGCCGGTTGGCTGCCGCGATCACCTGCGTGAGCACCGCGTGCAGGTGTTGCAGGTCCTCGACGGGCAGCCCGAGTCGCTGCACGATCGCGGCCGGGATCAGCTCTGCCTGGCCGCGCAGGGCCGCACCGCTGGCGGTGAGGGTGACGGCGAGGCTGCGCTCGTCGCTGGGGTCGCGCTCCCGGCGCAGGTAGCCCGCCGCTTCAAGCCGCTTGAGCAGGGGTGACAGTGTGCCCGGGTCGAGCTGCAACAGGCGGCTGAGATCACGGCCGGACAACGGCGCGTGCTGCCAGAGCGCCAGCATGACCAGGTACTGCGGGTGGGTCAGCCCCATCGGTTCCAGGAGTGGCCGGTAGACAGCCACCACGCTGCGCGCGGCCACCGAAAGGGCGAAGCAGACCTGCTGCTCCAGCGCCAGCGGGTCGACGCCTTCAGGTTGTTCGCTCATCTGTTGCCCTTCCCCAGCACGGTGGCTATCGTACCGATCATTGGTACACAAACCATTGGTGCCCCAAAGGTGCTCGTGCGACGGCGAGAACCGGCGAGGCGACGCGGGGAAGAGGGCGGCAGATGAGCGACGACGGCGCGATCACCAGGGCCCCGGGCGAGGGTGGCCGATTGATGCGTTGGGCCTTCCGGAACCTCGCCGGCCCGGCCGAGGGTGTGCAGGGTGCGGTGCAGGGCGGCTCGGCCGAGGCCCGCGAGGCGTGGAAACGCGACCTGGCCGAGCGCAAGCGCTACACCCGGGAACAGCGCGAACAGAAGCGGGCCGCCCGCGAGGCCGGCCGGCGCAGCTGAGCGAGCCGGCTCAGCCGTACGTGTCGCGTGGGCCCCGACCGCGCACCCGGCGTGGCCCCTTCCCCCAGGAGGGCGCGGCCGGGCCGTGGATGTGCAGCTTGCGCACCACGTTGTGGCCGACCTCGCTGGCGATCTGCTTGAGCAGCGAGCCCGCCAGCAGCCGCAGCTGGGTCGCCCAGGCGGTCGAGCGCGCCTCGACGGTCAGCTCGCCGTTCTCCAGCTTGACCGGGCGACTGTGCTGGGCGACCTCCGCGCCGACGACCCGCTCCCAGGCACCGAACACGGTGGCCTCCGCCGCCGGCTGCTGCCAGCCACGTGCCTTCACCAACCGGTTCAGCACGGCGCTGAGCGGCTGCGGATCGCGCGGGTCAGGGCCCGGGCCGGAGTAGCCACGCAACCGCCGCCCCGAGCCGCCGGCGTCGCCTCCTGCGCCGCCAGGGGTACGCCGGGCGCGAGCCGCCGCCTGCCGCCGGGACAGCGCCGCATCGAGCACCGCACGGGCCAACTCCGGCCCGCTGGCGGCCGCAGCCGCC
Organism: Micromonospora luteifusca; assembly: GCF_016907275.1. Lineage (NCBI taxonomy): Bacteria > Bacillati > Actinomycetota > Actinomycetes > Micromonosporales > Micromonosporaceae > Micromonospora > Micromonospora luteifusca. The sequence goes on along the minus strand of NZ_JAFBBP010000001.1, from coordinate 3,198,946 downwards.
GCACCGCCCGCCGCTTGCACCCCAGGGGTACGCGCGGCCGCAGCGTCGCCTCCGGCGCTCTCGGGTCGTTTGGAGCGTGGCTCATCCGACACGGCGTACCGTCCCTTCGCCAACCTGGTAGCGGGTGCCGCGCAGAGCCGCCGGCACATCGTCGTCCACCGCACAGGTGACCAGCAGCTGACTCGCCCCGCCGACCAGCTCCGCCAACCGCTCCCGACGGCCGGTGTCCAACTCGGCGAAGACATCGTCGAGCACCAGCACCGGCTCGATGCCGTCGGCGCGCAACAGGTCGTACCCGGCCAGTCGCAGCGCCAGCGCGAACGACCACGACTCGCCGTGGCTGGCGTACCCCTTGGCGGGCAGTGGGCCGAGGGTCAGCGCCAGTTCGTCACGGTGTGGGCCGACCAGGGTGGTGCCCCGTTCGATCTCGGCGGAGCGGGACGCGGCCAGGGCGGCGGTCAGCGCGTCGGCCAGCGCGGCCCGGTCGGTGGTCGGCTCGGCCAGCTCGATCGAGGGCCGGTAGGCGATGCTCGCCGCACCCCGACCGGCAGCCACCGCGTCGTACGCCTTGGCGACGTGCGGGGTGAGGGCGGCGACGAGTTCCAGTCGGCCGGCGAGCAACTCCGCGCCGTGCTGGGCCAGGTGGGTGTCCCAGACGGCGAGGGTGCCGAGATCCCCGCCCCGCGACCCGCCGGTCTTACGCGCCAGGTACGCGGTCCGCAGCAGCGCGTTGCGTTGCTTGACCACCCGCTCGTAGTCGGCCCGCACACCCGCGAACCGGGGCTGTCTGTTGACCAGCAGGTCGTCCAGGTAGCGGCGGCGCTCGGCCGGATCACCCCGGACCAACTCGAGGTCTTCCGGAGCGAAGAGCACGAGTCGCAGAGCGCCGAGCACGTCCCGCGCCCGCCGAGCCGGTGACCGGCCCAGCCGGGCCCGGTTGGCCTTGCCGGGCACGATCTCCAGCTCGACCAGGAGCTCCCGCCCGTCGTGGACCACAGCGCAGCGGATCACCGCGGACGCGGCGCCCATCCGGACCAGCGGCGCATCGGTGGCGACCCGGTGCGAATCCAGGGTCGCCACGTAGCCCAGCGCCTCGACGAGGTTGGTCTTGCCGACGCCGTTGGCGCCGATCAGGACGTTCGCCCCCGGCTGGAGGTCGACGGCCACCCGCTCGTACGAGCGGAAGTCGACCAGTTCCAGCCGGTGAACATACACAGGTTGTGGATACCGCTCAGCGCTTGTGGACGGCGTGGCCGCCGAACTGCTGGCGCAGCGCGGCAACGGCCTTCATGGCGGGCGAGTCGTCCTGCCGCGAGGCGAACCGGGCGAACAGCGAAGCGGTGATGACGTTCAGCGGCACCGCCAGGCGGACCGCCTCGTCGACGGTCCACCGGCCCTCGCCGGTGTCCTCCGTGTAGCCGCTCAGGTCGGCCAGCTCCGGGTCCTCGTCGAGCGCGCGGTCCAACAGGTCGAGCAGCCAGGAACGGACGACGGTGCCCTCCCGCCAGGACTTGATGACCCCCGGCACGTTGGTCACCAGCTCGGAGGCGGCCATCAGCTCGTAGCCCTCGGCGTAGGCGTGCATCAGGCCGTACTCGATGCCGTTGTGCACCATCTTCGAGTAGTGCCCGGCACCGACCGGCCCGGCGTGCACGAAGCCGAACTCGCCCTCCGGCTTGAGAGCGTTGAAGATCGGCATCAGCCGGTCGACGTGCTCCTGAGCACCGCCGACCATCAGGCCGTAGCCGTTCTGCCGGCCCCAGACGCCGCCGGAGACGCCGACGTCGAGGTAGCCGATGCCCAGCTCGTTGAGCCGTTCGGCCCGGGGAGCGTCGTCGCTGAAGCGGGAGTTGCCGCCGTCGATGATGATGTCGCCCTCGCCGAGCACCGCGGCGAGCTCGTCGATGGTGGCGTCGGTGACACCGGCGGGCACCATGACCCAGACCGCACGGGGCGACTCAAGCTTCTCTGCCAGGCCGGCGATGGTCGCAACGTCGCTGATCTGCGCGTTGTGGTCGAAACCGACAACCTCGTGACCAGCGGCACGCAACCGCTCCCGCATGTTGCCGCCCATACGGCCGAGTCCTACAAGGCCGAGCTGCATGTGTTTCTACCTCCGTGGATCTGGGTGTTGCTGGGCGCGATCAGCGGGAAACGCGGATCGGCATGATGAGGTACCGGTACCCCGGAATGACCTCGCCATCCTCGCCGGCGGGAGAGATCACCGCGGGCTTGAAGGCGTCGACGAACGAGAGCACGGCGGTCTGGGACCCCAGGTTGGCCAGGCCGTCGATGAGGTACTGCGGGTTGAACCCGATGGTCAGCGCATCGCCGGTGAAGGTGGCCTCCATCGCCTCGCTGGCCCGCGCCTCCTCGGAACCGCCGGCCTCGACCACCAGGCCGTCGGCGCTGAAGCTGAGCAGCACCGGAGTGGCCCGCTCGGCGACCAGCGCGACCCGCTTGACCACCTCGATCAGGGTGCTCACCGGCACCCGGGCAGCGGCGTTGTGGGTGGCCGGGAAGAGCGAACGCACCGGCGGGTAGTTGGCACCGTCGAGCAGGCGGCTGGTGGTGCGTCGGGTGCCGCCGGCCAGGCCGACCATGCCCTCGCCAGCAGCGCCCTGGGCGAGGGCGAGCGTGACCTCGCCACCCAGCGGGCCGAGGGCCTTGGCGGTGTCGTTCAGGGTGCGGGCCGGCACCAGGGCGTTGATGCTCACCTCGGGGTCGTCCGGCTGCCACTGGATCTCGCGCAGCGCCAGCCGGTAACGGTCGGTGGCGAGCATCGACAGCGTGTTGCCGGAGAGCTCGACGCGGACGCCGGTCATCATCGGCAACGTCTCGTCCCGCCCGGCCGCGATGGCCACCTGGGAGACCGCGGTGGCGAACGCGGCCGCGTCGACCGTGCCGGCGCTCTGCGGCATCTCCGGCAACGCGGGGTAGTCCTCCACCGGCATGGTGGGCAGGGTGAACCGGGCACTGCCGCAGACCAGCTCGAGGTGGGCACCGACCGCGGCGATGTCGACCGGCTTGGCCGGCAACGCCTTGGTGATCTCGGCGAGCAGGCGGCCGGAGACGAGCGCGGCGCCGTCGGCGTCACCCTGCACCTCAACGGTCACCTGGCTGGAGACCTCGTAGTCGAACCCGGAAACCCGCAGGTTGCCGTCGGTGACCCGGAGCATCACCCCGGCGAGCACCGGAACGGATGGCCGGTTGGGCAGGCTCTTCGCGGTCCACGCCACAGCCTCGGCGAGCGCGTCGCGCTCCACTCGGAACTTCATTAATGCCTCCGCGTCGACGTCAGCGACAACTCTCTCATGCCGACCGCTGCCTACCGTCCCGCCCGACCGTGCGGGTACCCATCGCACCTTAGGGCGCGGGGGCATCGGCTGTGCGTCCGACCCCATGGATCGTGTCGGTGCTGACGGGCTGATCCGGCAGCTCTCGGCACGATCCACAGAAAGCCCAACGGTGATGATTGGTTTTTGTTCTCTTAGAAGAGATAACTCATCGTCTTCATCGCACCTGTGCAAACTGTGGAAAACCCGGGTCTGCCCAGCTCAGACAGGTTATCCACCGGTGATTTAGCTGTGGAGAACCGGGGGTACAACCGGCTTGCGTGTCCACAGGCCGATCCGGACGGCCGGTTGTCCACCGTTGTCCACCGGTTGTCCACCGGTAATCCACCGACTTTCTCCCCAAGCCTGTGGATCACGGTGAAGATCACCATTGCCGTCATCCCCAGAACCTTCAACAGCTCGTACACAGGTCGACGGTCATCGGTGGATAACGTGACGGTTGTCCCCAGGCGTCCACAGCTCCGTACACAGGGTTTCTCCACAGCCTGTGGGTAACCGGCGGAGGACGGACCGTAGTTGTCCACCGACGGTGGACAACGAGCTGTGGACAACGATTGGGCGTCGAAGCGGTCACGGCCCCGATGATGTGGTCTAGACCATGTCGAGAGTCCAGCTGAGGACGAGAAAAAGGACGCCCGGCCGGAGATCCGGCCGGGCGTGTCCCGAGCTGTGTGCCGTCGCGACGGCTGGCGTACGCCTCAGCTGTTCTGCTTGATCCGGTTGGTCAGCTCGGCGATCTGGTTGTAGAGCGAGCGGCGCTCGGCCATCTGCTGACGGATCTTCCGGTCGGCGTGCATCACCGTGGTGTGGTCCCGGCCACCGAAGGCCTGCCCGATCCTCGGCAGCGACAGCTCGGTCAACTCCCGACACAGGTACATGGCCACCTGCCGTGCGTTGACCAGCACCCGAGACCTGGACTGACCGCGGAGGTCCTCCAGACTCACTCCGAAATAGTCGGCGGTCGATGCCATGATCTGGTCGGCGTTGATCTCTGGCCCGGCGCCGTCGGGCATGAAGTCCCGGAGCACCTCCTCGGCCAGTGACAGCTCGACGGTCGATCGGGTCAGGCTGGCGAACGCCGTCACCCGGATCAGCGCACCCTCCAGTTCCCGGATCGAGTTCGACACCCGGGAGGCGATGAACTCCAACACGTCCGGCGGGGCGTACATCCGCTCCTGCGCCGCCTTCTTCTGCAGGATCGCGATCCGGGTCTCCAGGTCCGGAGGCTGGATGTCGGCCAGCAACCCCCACTCGAACCGGGTTCGCATCCGGTCCTCGAGAGTGGCGAGCTGGCGCGGCGACCGGTCGGAGGTGATCACGATCTGCTTGTTGGCGTTGTGCAGGGTGTTGAAGGTGTGGAAGAACTCCTCCTGCGTGCGCTCGCGGTTCTCCAGGAACTGGATGTCGTCGATCAGCAGGATGTCGACGTCGCGGTAGCGCCGCTGGAACGCACTGGTCTTGTCGTCCCGGAGCGAGTTGATGAAGTCGTTGGTGAACTCCTCGGTCGACACGTACCGGACCGAGCGGGCGTTGCCGAGCGTCGTGGCGTAGTGCCCGATGGCATGCAGCAGGTGGGTCTTGCCCAGCCCCGAGTGACCGTAGATGAACAGCGGGTTGTACGCCTTCGCCGGTGACTCCGCCACCGCCACGCTCGCCGCGTGTGCGAACCGGTTGGACGAGCCGATGACGAACGTCTCGAACATGTACTTCGGGTTGAGCCGGTTGCCGCCGGTGTCGGCACCGGGCAGCCGGCGGTCGTCGCGGCCACCCGCCCGATGGTCCACCCCGCTGCGACCCGGGCCGCTGTCCGTCCCGTTGTCCCGGGGCAGCGCGCGGATCACGTGCTGGTCGCGCGGCGACGCCGAGTCGTCCCGGTAACGCGGCTCGTAGGGCCGGGTGTCCGGGCCCGGCGGTTCCAGGCGAGCGGTCTGCTCGTCGTAGCCGCGCCGGTCCGGCCCGGGTCGGGACGGCCGCATCGGCTCCGCGAACGCGGCGCTGAACAGCGCCTCCTGCCCGTCTCTGCTGGCCGGGATCAGCCCGGAACGGTGCCCGTCGACGGCCGGCGCGAGCGGCGGACCCGCCGGTGCGGGCGGCCCGCTGGGCTCGGGCGCATGTGCCCCGTGTGACTGCTCCGGGATCAGCGCGTCGGCAACCGGTCGAACACCATGGTCGTCACCGAGTGGTGCGGCGGCCGGGCCCTCGACGTCGAGCGGCCCGGTCTCCGGGGCGCTGCGGTAGACGGTGCCGGCCGGTCGGCCGGCGGCGTCCTCGGCCACCCGAACGGTGACAGCGACCTGGATCGGCCGGCCCAGCCGGCGGGTGAGCGCCTCGGTGATGGCCGGGCGCAGTCGTGACTCGATCACGTCGCGCGTGAACGCGTCCGGCACGGACAGCAGCGCGGTGTCCTCGACGATCGCCCGCAGCCGGGTCAGTCGGAGATAGGCACGCTGCTGAGCGGAGATGATCTCGTCGGCGAGCTCGTCGGTCGCCGCTAACCACACTGCGGCAAGGTCGGTCTTACCGGCCACCGTCGTGCCACCCCCTCGCCTCTGCTGCTCCCGGCCGCCGCTGTCTGACCAGCCGGCCGTCCCGGGCCCGCCGCGTTCGCGGGGTGGAACAACACCCACCCGGACGGTCGACCGGTGGTCATCCACAAGTTATCCACACCCTGTGTGTACCGACCGATTGTGGCCGCCGCCGGACGCGGGTGGGGACCTGCCCCCTGCCTGGCCGGGCGTTGAAGCGGGTTCACCGTGCCGAACGATTCACTACCTTGTCCGGTCTTGCCTGCGCGACGACCGGAGCCTTTCGACGCTCACCGCAATCGGGCACGGTAACAGCGTTGTCCCTGCGCCATCAACCGGCGACGTGGCGACACCGTTGTCGGCATCAGCGAAAACCGCCCTTCGGCCTCGGGCGCGTCCTGTTGTCCGCTACTCGGGGTGTTTGACGGTCATTGCCCCCCTGCGTAGGCTGGAACGGCTGCTTTCTCGCCCTCTGCTAGGGTGATGGGTGCTTGCTGTCCGCGGTCGCATCCCCGCCTCGTCGAGGTCCCGCACCACCGGACAGCACCGATCGGGGGCCACCGTCGAGGTGGCCTGGACCACCCCACGACCCCGGCGATCCCGTCGCGCGGGGCGCGTACGAAAACGGAGAGCCTGACGTGAGCAAGCGCACCTACCAGCCGAACAACCGCCGGCGCGCGAAGACCCACGGCTTCCGGCTGCGCATGCGCACCCGTGCCGGCCGTGCCATCCTCTCGAGCCGTCGCGCCAAGGGTCGCACCACCCTGTCGGCCTGAGCCGACCGGGCCGGTCCAGGGGACGTGGGCAGTCGTGCTGGCCGCCGCGCAGCGACTGCGGCGCAGCACTGACTTCGCCGCAGCGGTTCGTGGTGGCCGACGCGCCGGACGTGGCGCCGTCGTGGTCCACCTGACCGTGCCGGCGGCCATCGACCCCAGCACACCGACCTTGCCGGAGCCGGTGCGGGACAACAGTGCGGAGCAGACATCCGTGCCGTCCCGCGCCGGCTTCGTCGTGTCCAAAGCTGTCGGCAACGCGGTAACCCGCAACCGGGTCCGGCGTCGACTGCGGGCACTGGTCCGGGAGCGGATGACCACCCTGCCGGCCGGCAGCACCCTGGTCGTCCGGGCGCTCCCCGCAGCGGCGCAGGCGTCGTACCCTCGGCTCGCCACCGACCTGGACGCCGCCATCGCGGTCGCTCGGTCGCCCCGCGAGCGGCGATCCCGATGACCGGAACAGAGCAGACCAGCCCACGCCCCTCGACAACCGGTGCCAAGGTGCTGATCGCGCCCATCATCGCGTACCGTCGGTGGATAAGTCCGGCACTGCCGGCCCGCTGTCGGTTCTACCCGTCGTGCAGCGCGTACGCCCAGGAGGCGCTCGCTCAGCACGGCGCGCTCCGGGGAGCCGCGCTGGCGGTCCGGCGGTTGTTGCGCTGCCACCCCTTTCACCCTGGTGGATATGACCCGGTGCCGGAGCCGGGCGGCCGCCGCCGTGCTGATGTGACTGGAGCCCCGAATTGAGTCTGAGTCTCGACTGGATCTACTACGCGATTTCGTGGATCCTGCTGACCTGGCACTCTGCCTGGGACGCCATCGGGGTGCCGGTCGGCGCGGTGATCGGCACCAACTTCGCCTGGATCCTGGCCATCATCTTCCTGGTGGTCACCGTCCGGGTGATCCTGTTCCCGGTCTTCGTCAAGCAGATCAAGTCCCAGCGGGCGATGCAAGCGCTTCAGCCCAAGGTCAAGGAGCTGCAGGAGAAGCACAAGGGTGACCGGGAGACGCTCCAGAAAGAAATGATGGAGCTCTACAAGAAGGAGAAGGCCAACCCGCTGATGGGTTGCCTTCCGATGTTCCTTCAGATCCCGGTCTTCCTCGGTCTCTTCCACGTGCTGCGGCGACTGGACCCGTTCAAGGGCGAAGACAAGAAGACGATCTACGGCTGGTCCGTCGACCAGTTCAACAGCGCTTCGCACGCGAAGCTCTTCACCGCACCGCTGTCAGGCAAGTTCGGCTCCACGGCCGACGAGTTGGCCCGCCTCGGCGCCAACGGCACCACCGTGAAGGTCATCGCCGGTCTCCTGGTTCTGGTCATGATCGGCACCACCTACCTGACCAGCCGTCAGATGATCCTCAAGACCGGCTGGGCGGAAGACCCGCAGCAGCGGATGATCCAGCGACTGATGCTCTACGGCATCCCCGCGTCGCTGCTGATCTCCGGCGCGATCTTCCCGATCGGTGTGATCATCTACTGGGTCACCAACAACCTCTTCACCCTCGGCCAGCAGCAGTGGGTGCTGCGGAAGTTCCCGCCGCCGGTGACCGCCAAGAAGGCCGTGGCCCCCTCCGCCACCCGTAGCCCGGTGCAGCCCGCCAAGTCCGGTGGCCTGTTCGGTCGTGGCAAGTCGGCCCCGCCGGCACCGGTCAAGGCGACCGCCCCCAAGGTTGCCGGGCCGAAGCCGGGTGCCAAGCCGGTGAACAACTCGAAGAAGAGCCGTCCCGCCAAGCGGCAGGGCTGACCTCCAAGGGCCGTCGCCGGGTGACCGGCGGCGGCCCGTTCCGCACCGCGCAGCCGCCGTACGGTCGGCGCCGGGCGGAACCGGCCGCGCATCGCGCGGCCGCGGGCGACACTGCCCGTACAGACGTGCCCGTGGGCACCGGCGACCTCCAGCCGGCCCCGGGAAACCAGTCGGACCCTGCGGTCCGGCCGAGCGAGTACGGAGATGAGACCGTGACCGAGACCAGCATCCCCCGCGCCGAGCAGTCCCTGGACGAGGAGGAGACCGCGACGCTCGCGGTGGACGGCGACGACACCGAAGCCGACGACACCGAGGCCGACGACGATACCGAGACCGCCGCTGGCGGCCGGGTGAAGAAGGCTGTGAGCGAGGGCGACCTGTTCCGGCAGAGCGAGATCGCGGCCGACTACGTCGAAGGGCTGCTCGACATCCTCGACTACGACGGCGACATCGACGAGCTGGTTTCCGCCGGCCGCCCGATGGTCGAGGTGGTCGGCGAGCGGCTGCAGAATCTGGTTGGTCAGCGAGGAGCCACGCTGGAGGCGCTCCAGGAGCTGACCCGCCTCGCCGTTTTCCGGCAGACCGGGACCCCGAGCCGCCTGCTGCTCGACGTCGGCGGCTACCGGACGAACCGCCGCAAGGAACTCGCCGCGGTCGCCAAGAACGCCGTCGAGAAGGTCAAGGAGTACGGCGAGCCGGTCCGACTGGACGCGATGTCCGCGTTCGAGCGCAAGTGCGTGCACGACGTGGTCAACGCCATGTCTGGCGTGGCGAGCGAGTCCGAGGGTGTCGAGCCGAACCGGCGCATCGTCGTACGGCCGGCGGACTGACCGAGTGACCCACGACGACTTCACGGCCGACGCCGTGACGGGCCCGGGCGGCACGCCGCCCGGGCCGTCCGCTGTCCAGCCCGCCACTCCTGACGTCGACGCCGATTCGACTCGGCGCGACACCACCCCGTCGCCGGATGACGCGGCGCTGCCGCCCGAGTTGGCTCCGGCCGCGTTGACCCTCTTCGGCGACCGACTCGATCTGGCCGCCGCGTACGCCGAGCTGTTGGCCACCGACGGGGTCGTCCGCGGTCTGATCGGCCCCCGGGAGGCGCCGCGGATCTGGGATCGGCACCTGCTCAACTGTGCGGCGGTCGCCGAGCGGATCCCGTCCGGCGCCACGGTGCTCGACGTTGGGTCCGGTGCTGGTCTGCCGGGTCTGGTCCTGGCCATCGCACGCCCCGACCTCACGGTCACCCTGATCGAGCCCCTCGCTCGACGTACGTCCTTCCTGATTGAGGTCGTCGAGCGGCTCGGCCTGGCCAAGTCGGTGCGGGTGTTCCGTGGTCGAGCCGACGAGGCGGCCACCGGATCAAGTGGCCGGGAACCGATCAGCGGAGACGTGGTGACTGCTCGCGCGGTCGCGCCGCTGGATCGCCTGGCAGGGTGGAGCCTTCCTCTGGCAGTCCGTGGTGGCCGTCTGCTGGCACTCAAAGGCTCATCCGCCGCAGCTGAGATCGAGGAACACGCTGGGGTGGTGGCGCGACTCGGCGGCGGGGAGCCCTCCGTACTCCTCTGCGGCGTCGGGGTGATCGATCCGCCGACGACCGTCGTGGAGATCGTGCGCGAGAAGATGATCGGCCCCCCGCGGGTGGCGGCCAGCAAGCACTCCCGGAGCGGACGTTCCCGCCGACGTTGACACTTCGCGCCATCGGGCTTCCGGCCGGTGGGTTGCCTCGTTGTACCGGTACGGATGGACGAGGGGATGAGAACCCGACGTGGACCGGCCGCGCCCGTCCGCCGTAGGCTGACCGCGCGTCGATAGTGTGGAGCGGGCGACGGACGCCGTGGGTCTCCGACCGCTCCCGAGGGCCGTACGCTCCGGGTTGCGAGCGTGGGTATGGCGAAGTTGACCGGGGCGCGGACCGACCATCCGAAGCGGGCAGGGATGACAGGTGCATGACGACGGCAGGTACGACGATCCACGCGTGACCGGGTCGACCAGCGATCCCGTTTCACGTGAAACCGACTACCCGAGCTGGTCGCCCGGCGCGACCGCGCCATCGGCCCAATCCGCGGACAGCGAGCCGCCGCGCGGAGGTCCGGCAGATCACTCGACCGGGCCAGAAGGCGCGGACCCGACGGTTGTCCGACGGACAACGGAAGGGTCAACCCGACCGGCCAATGCCGCCGAGGTGCGGCAGACGCTGGGTCGGCGGAACACCGCAGCAGCCGTTCGCTTCGAGCCGGCGGTCCCGCACCAACCCGGCGCGGCGGTTGTTCGGGACGCCGCGCCGGTGGTCGCCGACGCCCCGGTCGCTTCGACCGAGTCGTTGGCTGCCGTGGCGGCCGATCCCACGTACGTTTCACGTGAAACCCCGACGCGCGAAGAGGATGACCCACCGTTGGCTATGGAGGCGATGCGCGCCGTGCAGATCCTGAATCCCAGTGGCGAGGTGACCATGCCTCGGCCGGACCGGACCCGGGTCATGTGCGTCGCCAACCAGAAGGGCGGCGTGGGCAAGACCACGACCACCGTCAACCTTGCGGTGGCGCTCGCCCTGCACGGCAACCGGGTGCTCGTGGTGGACCTCGATCCGCAGGGCAATGCCTCGACCGGGCTCAACGTCCCGCACCACACCGGGATCCCGGACGTCTACGACTGCCTCATCAACAGCGTGCCGCTGGCCGAGGTGGCGCAGGCGGTCGAGGGCATCCCCAACCTGTGGTGCGTGCCCGCGACCATCGACCTGGCCGGCGCGGAGATCGAGTTGGTGTCGGTGGTGGCGCGGGAGTCGCGCCTGGACCGGGCGATCGCCGCCTACCCGGGCGAGTTCGACTACGTCTTCATCGACTGCCCGCCCTCGCTCGGTCTGCTCACGGTCAACGCCCTGGTTGCCGCGCAGGAAGTGCTGATCCCGATCCAGTGTGAGTACTACGCGCTGGAGGGGCTCAACCAGCTGATCAACAACATCAACCTGGTGCGCCAACACCTCAACCCGAAGCTCGACGTCTCCACCATCCTGCTGACGATGTACGACCGGCGTACCCGGCTGGCCGACGCAGTCGAGCAGGACGTCCGGAACCACTTCGGAGACAAGGTTCTCCAGGCGGTCATCCCCCGTAACGTCCGGGTTTCCGAGGCACCCAGCTACGGGCAGTCGGTGATGACCTACGATCCCGGATCGCGGGGGGCCACGAGTTACTTCGAAGCCGCTCAGGAAATCGCCGAGCGGGGCGTCAAGGAGCCGGTGGGCCGGAATGCGTAGTGCGCACGAGTCGCTGGGAGGCGTGGCATGAAGAACCGTCCTCGGGGCGGTCTGGGTAGGGGCCTGGGGGCGCTGATCCCGACCGGGCCGGCGCCCACCGCCGCCGGCACCGCGACGGCTGAGCCGGAGAACGAGCTCCCGGACGATGCGGGTGCCGTAGCCGTCCCCACGGTGCCCGCCGTGGCGCCGGTTCACGAACCGGAGCCCACGCTCAGCCCGGTACCCGGAGCTCGATTCGCCGAGATTTCGGTCGACGCGATCCTGCCCAACCCGAAGCAGCCCCGCCAGGTCTTCGACGAGGAGGCACTGGAGGAGCTCAAGACCTCGATCCAGGAGGTCGGCTTCCTCCAGCCCATCGTGGTGCGTCAGCTCGACGACGAGAAGTACGAGCTGGTGATGGGCGAGCGGCGCTGGCGGGCCGCCCAGGCGGTGGGGCGGGAGAGCATCCCCGCGATCATCCGGGACACCCGTGACGACGCCATGCTCCGTGACGCCCTGTTGGAGAACATCCACCGGGCCAACCTGAACCCTCTCGAAGAGGCCGCCGCCTACCAGCAACTGCTGGAGGAGTTCGGGGCCACTCACGAGGAGTTGGCCCGCCGGATTGGCCGGAGTCGCCCGCAGATCTCCAACACCATCCGGCTGCTGAACCTGCCAGCCCAGGTGCAGCGCCGCGTTGCTGCGGGGATCCTGTCGGCAGGCCACGCCCGCGCCCTGCTGAGTCTCGACGAGGCCGAGGCGCAGGAGCAGCTGGCGTTGCGGATCGTGGCCGAGGGCCTGTCGGTTCGAGCGACCGAGGAAATTGTGGCCCTGGCACTCAATGACGGACCGGCGAAGGGTCAAGCCGCGAAACGGCGACCGAAGGCGCACGCGCCGGCGCTGACCGATCTCGCCGATCGGCTTTCCGACCGGTTCGACACCCGGGTAAAGGTGGACATCGGCCGGAGCAAGGGCAAGATCACTATTGAGTTCGCCACGGTGGACGACCTTGAGCGGATCGTCGGGATCATCGGAGTTCAGCAGGAGGAGAGCGGGGACTGAGTCCACCCTTCTCGCCCACGGCCGCGCTACCCGGAGGGGGCGCGGCCGTTCTGCATCCGACTCGTGCGTTTCACGTGAAACGGGGGCGGCTTCCCGTCCCTCTGGCGGGGTAGAGGCTCAAGGCGACCGACTGTCCCTGGTTTCCGCGCTCTGGCCACTCGTCGCGGCTCGTGCAGGGGCAACGCGTAGCTCTGTTTCACGTGAAACGGAGTCGCTGTGGACCGTCAGGACGCTGCGCGGCTCACGGGAGTGAGCATGCAGTGCCCCTGCGGGCCGCTGAGCGGCCCACTGCCGCACTGCATGCCGCTGGGGGTGGCTCTGGGCGGCCTGGGCTGTCCACGGTCATCTCAGTGCTCGTGCGGGGGTGGATCGTGCCGTGCGTGTTCCTACCCCCGCTCGCCTTCGCCCCGGTCCTCGCCCCGGTCCGTGCCCCGGCTCGCGCCCCCGCCTCGCGCCCGCGCTTTTGGCTCGTGCCCCGCCGCCAGTCTTGTGCCTGTGCCTGTGCCTCGTGCCTTGAGCCCCCCGGCTCGCGCTCCGTTCCGGCTCGCGCTCCGTTCCGGCTCGCGCCCCGAGCGTTGTGTGCTGTGGCAGTGCGGCGTGCACCGTGCGCCGCCCTGCGCGGTCCACCGCGCGCCGGTAAGCCGCTGTGCGCCGTGGGGCCGTGCCGCCCCGAGCCAATCAAGCGATCGTGACCGACTCCATGTCCGCGATATTGCGGTATCCCAGCGCCCGGGACGCAGCAATATCGGCGATATGGAGTCGGTCTTGTGCCCGCCCCGACCCGACCGTGCGCCGTGCCGTGCCGCGCCGTGGCGTGCCGCGCCGTGGCGTGCCGCGCCGCGCCGCGCCGCGCCGCGATCATGTGCCTCGTGCGGGCTCGCGTGGTGGTGCCTTTTCGACCAGCTTTGGGACAGCGGCCTCGCTGACCGCACGATGGCCGCCATACCTCTCCCATCGTGTGAGCACGCAGCTCCGGCCAACATCTCTGGGACGCCGCCCCGTGAGCCCATGCGCGTCGAGCCTTCCAGCGAGCGTGTCGGCAATCGTGCCGGCGTGGGCGCCGGCCCCCGGCGGCGCAGCCCGTCTCATCTGGAGGGGCATTCACTGAGGAAGAACGAGGTCAGGGCCGCACCGTTCCGGCAGCGGCGCCCAGGTGGGTCGCCGTCGAGCGATTCTGCGGTCCGCGGACAACGACCGTGGAGCCAAAAAGTTATCCACACCCGTTGTCCACAGGCACCCCCTGTTTCACGTGAAACAGCGCGTGGGAGCGGGTGCAAGCCTGTGGATGACGGCGTGTGTTCAGGATCTCGGCAGCCTGTGGATATCGCTTCTTGGTGCTAGTGGTGACTCGGCGTACCTGGTCGACGGAGGGCGATGATCCGGTCGGTCCAGGCCGGTCAAACAGGTAGGGACAGCGGTGCCAGACTCGGTTAGGGTCAGCGTCGTGCACGACACCCCTCCCTCAGTTCCGGACTTCACCCAGTGGCCGTCGTTCCCCTTCGAGGGTGACCTCCACGTGAAGCAACTCGATGATCCGGTCCCGGTCGAACCGCCTCGGAAGGGCGAGGGTCTCCGGGAATGCACCGCCTGCAACGCACCCGACGACGCCTATATCTGGGTGGGTGAGAGGTGGCGGGTACGCGCGATGGACCGGCCCACGGGCCTGCCCATGGTGCTCATCCTGGAATCGCGGACGCACCTCGATCTCGGTGACCTGCCGAACCTGCTCGCCGCCGAGTTGGGTGTGATGACCGTACGGCTGGAGCGGGCCATCCGGTCTCTCGACGGTGTGGCGCGGGTGCACGTCAATCGGTGGGGCGACGGCTCAGCCCACCTGCACATGTGGTTCCTCGCCCGACCGTACGGCCGCCTTCAGTTGCGGGGCACGTTCCTGTCACTGTGGGACTCGATTCTGCCGCCAATCTCCGAGGCGCAGTGGCGAGAGAATCTGGCGCTCGTCGCCGCCTGGCTCGCCGAATTCGGTGGCCGTCCGCTCGCTGAGCCGCCCCGCATCCAGTGGCAGGCGCCGTCCAGCCTGCTGGCTCAGTCCGCCGCTGCGGATGCCGCTGCCGCAGCGGCCGCAGCCGTTGCGGAAGCTGCTGTCGCGGAGGCAGTCTCGGTCATCGAGGCGGCAGATGAGATTCCGGAACCGGCGCCCGAGCCGACTCCCGGTGCGGAGCAGGCCGGCGGTGCGGAGCAGACCGGCGGCGACGTGGCGTCCTCAGCCGATCCCGTGCACCCGGATGCCGACGCCGACGCCGACGCCGACGCCGACCCCGATGCCGATGCCACGGCCGCCGTCAACGATCCGCCGGGTGGATCCACTCAGCCGGCCGCCACGACGAAGGTGGCGACCGACGCTCCCACCACTTCAGCGTCCACCGCCTCAGCGTCCAGTGCGGCGGCGTCCGCCGCTCAAGCGTTCCGCACCGACGCCCCGGTGGAACCCACCGGCGGACCCGCAATCCCTCGTCAGCGGTCGGGCGGTACCGATGACGAGGCCGCCACCGACGCGGCCAACGGAGCCACCAACCAGGCCGCCAAGCCCGGCGGCACCCGGGATGGCGGCACCTCGGACAGCGGCACCTCGGGTGTGGCACCTGCCGCAACCCCACACACGAACGGCACCACCCGCTGACACTGCGGGCCGACCATGAGGGGTGGCACCGGCAGACGGGCCGCACCCTCTTGGTCGGCCCTGGGCAGCGCTGCGCCCCAACCGATGCGCGAGTAGGTCAGGAAGTGGTGAGGCGTGCCGCCGCTCGGGCGACCAGGGTGCCGAGGAGTCGGCCAAAGTCCAGCCCCGCCGCCTGCACGGCGAGCGGCAGCAGCGACGTCTCCGTCATGCCGGGCGAGACGTTGACCTCCAGCACGTGCGGTTGGCCGGTGGCATCCACGATCACGTCGACGCGAGAGAGGTCCCGCAGACCGAGCGCGGTGTGCGCGGCGAGGGCCACGTCAGCGACGGTGGCGGCCACCTCCGGCGCCAGGCGGGCCGGAGCGTGCCAGGTGGTCCGTCCAGCCGTGTAGCGGGCGGCATAGTCGTACACGCCGTTACGCGGCACGATCTCCACCGGTGGCAGCGCCTGTGGCCCGTCGCCGAGATCGACCACGGAAACCGCCACGTCCATGCCGGGCACGTACCGCTCCACCAGGGCCGTGGAGTCGTACGCGAAGCAACCCACCATCGCGGCGGGCAGCGCCGCGGCGTCCCGGACCACCGCACCACCCAGCCCCGAACCGCCCTGTGCCGGCTTGACCATCAGGGGTAGGCCCAGTCGGTCGACGATCCGGTCCAGTACGGCGACCGCGCCAAGCTCGGAGAAGCGATCGTGCGGGAGGGCCACCCAGTCCGGGGTGGGGATGCCAGCCTCGCGGAGCACCGCCTTGGCCGACGGCTTGTCCCAGGCGACTCGGGAGGCACGGGCGTCGCAGCCGACGTACGGGATGTCGCACAGGTCCAGCACGCCGCGCAGCGAGCCGTCCTCGCCGGTGGCACCGTGCAGCGCGATGACCACCGCGTCCGGTGGGTCGGCGGCCAGCACCGGCAGCAGGGCCACGTCGGCGTCCCGCAGTTCGGCTTCCACCCCAACGGCGCGCAGTGCGTCGAGCACCCGGCGACCGGAGCGCAGTGAGACGTCCCGTTCGTAGGAAAGCCCACCCGCGAGCACCACAACGTGGAGGTCGGCCGAGACGGCGGAATTGGTCACGAGGAGGCGCTCGGCGGCGGTCGTACCCATGCCGGCATCATGCCAAGTCGGGCCCTGGCACGTCGGAGCCGGCCTGGCCGCGCCGGCCGGCGGCACCGCCCACGGCACCGAAGACCCGGCGCATCGCGGTCTCCTGCTCCATCACACCGGCGAGTCGGCGGACGCCCTCACGGATCCGCTCCGGCGGCGGAAAGCTGAAATTCAACCGCATGGCACCGGTGCCGGTGCCGTCGGCGTAGAAGCCGGTGCCGGGCACGTAAGCGACTCGGGCGGCGATCGCCCGCGGCATCATGGCCTTCGAGTCGAGCCCGTCGGGCAGGGTGGCCCACACGAAGAGACCGCCGGCCGGGGTGGTCCAGCTGGTGCCTTCGGGCATCAGGTCGGCCATCGCGTCGAGCAGGGCGTCCCGGCGTTCCCGGTAGACCTCCCGATAGACCTTGAGCTGCTGCCGCCACGGCATGGTGCCCAGATAGGTGGCCACTGCGGCCTGGGCGTAGCCACTGGGGCAGAGGATCTGCGCCTCGCTGGCGATGACCAGTTTGTCGCGTACCGCGTGCGGCGCCAGGATCCAGCCGACCCGCAGCCCCGGGGCAAAGGTCTTGGAGAAGGTGCTGAGGTAGAAGACGCCGTCCCGGCGGCGGGCCCGCAGCGGCGCTGGCGCCTCACCCTCGAACCCCAACTGACCGTACGGGTCGTCCTCGACGACGAGCAGGCCGGCGCGTTCGCAGATGTCGAGCACCCGCTCCCGGCGCTCCTCGCTGAGCGTCACGCCGGTGGGGTTCTGGTAGGTGGGGATCGTGTAGAGGAACTTCACCCGTCGACCCGCGCGGGCCAGGTCGGCGATGGCCGTCTCCAATGCCTCCGGGATCAGCCCGTCCGCATCCATCGCGACGTGCGCGACCTGCGCCTGGGCTGCCTGGAACACTCCGAGCGCACCGACGTACGTCGGCCCCTCGGCGAGCACCACGTCACCCGGGTCGAGGAAGAGTCGGGCCACCAGGTCCAGTGCCTGCTGCCCGCCGACGGTGACCACGACGTCCTCCGGTGAGGCGCCACACGCGGCGTCGATCCCGGAAAGCGACATCACCTCGCAGATCCGTTCGCGCAGCTCGAGGGTGCCTTGACCGATGCCGTACTGCAGGGTGGTCACGCCATGTTCGGAGCCGAGCCGGCCGAGCATCTCACCGACCGCGTCCAGAGGAAGCGCGGCGATGTACGGTGCGCCACCGGCGAGCGAGACGACCTCCGGACGACTGGCCACCGCGAACAATGCTCGAATCTCGGAGGCGGTCATCCCGCGTACCCGCCGGGCGTACCGGTCGGTGTAGTCGTCGAGCGTCGTGCCGGTCATGACCTCACCTCGATCGCTGCTCGGGTGGCTCCCGCCCCGGGTACCCCATCCACCGCTGACCATGGCGGCGGGACACCAATTGTCGATCCTAGTCCGCCAGCGCCACGCTGACGGCGTGCCGAGACGGATCGACCACATGGCGGACCGTCCTGGGCGTCCCCCGGTGTGGTGGGCATCTGCGCGTCCCCTCCCGCAGCGCCGATGCGCGGCGTACGATCGCTCGTCGGGGGGGCAGGAAGGCGGCGCTGTCGTTCCATGCCGGTCTTACCACCGAGCCTATTGTGGGGATGCGCCATATGTCGCGACGTCTGGTCAGCCTGACCCTCGACACGTTGGAAGACCTTCCTCGCCCGTGCCGGCAGTGCGTCTACTGGGAGCTTGATCCGGTCTCCGCGGACCGGGCCTGCGCCGCCGGCGACCCGGGTCTGGAGAAAGAGGCGTGGGTCTCCCAGACGTTGCTGGAGTGGGGCTCCTGCGGCAAGCTCGCGTACGTCGACGGCATGCCGGCGGGCTTCGTGATGTACGCCCCGCCTGCCTACGTGCCCCGCTCGATGGCGTTCCCGACCTCGCCGGTCTCCGCTGACGCGGCACTGCTGATGACCGCCAACGTGGTCGCCGCGTTCGCCGGTGGCGGGCTGGGCCGGATGCTGGTGCAGGGCGTCGCCCGGGACCTGACCAAGCGGGGGATCAAGGCCATCGAGGCGTTCGGCGACGCGAAGTTCGGCGACGCGGACGACCCTGCCGGTGGCTGCGTGGCACCCGTCGACTTCTTCCTCTCAGTGGGGTTCAAGACCGTACGTCCGCATCCGCGTTTCCCCCGGCTGCGCCTTGAGCTGCGGACCGCGCTGAGCTGGAAGTCCGACGTCGAGTACGCGCTGGAAAAGCTGCTCGGCTCGATGAGCCCGGAGACCCTGCTCCGCCCGGTCCGTCCCGCCCCGGCCACCCGCTCGACCAACGGCTGACGACTGAACCCGCGGCGACTGCCCACCGCGCAGCGGATCAGTCGAGCACCGTGCCGGCGGTGACGACGGCCCGTAGTTCGCTGACGTCCAGCGAGCCGGTGGGAACGTCCCGTTCGATCGGGTAGTACATCCGTTGCACCGCGGCCACGATCGCTTCCACCACCCGGTCCCGGAAGCGGGGGTCGACCAGGTGGGCGCGGTCCGTGGGCGAGGTGAGGTAGCCGACCTCGACCCGGACGGCGGGCATCCGCGTCAGTCGCAGAAGGTCCCAGGTCTTGGCATGGGTGCGGCAGTCCCGTAGCCCGGTCCGGGCGACGATCTCCCGCTGCACCAGCCCGGCCAGGCGTTCACCCGTCGCGGACGTCACCCCGTTGTCGGTGCCGTAGTGGTAGGTCGCGACGCCCTCCGCGGCCGGGTTGGCGTGACCGTCCACGTGCAGCGAGATGAACACGTCGGCGCCCAGCGAATTGGCCAGCAGGGCACGGTCGGCATCCGGCAGGCATCTGTCGGGCGACGGGCCCCGGGTGAGTTGCACCCGCACCCCGGTTGCGGCGAGTCGCCCCTCCAGCCGGCTGGCCAGGTCATGCATCAGGTCCGCTTCCGTCCAGCGCAGCGACCCGTCGGGCACCACCATGCCAGGGTCGGTGCCCCCGTGCCCGGGGTCGATGACCACCGTCTTGCCGACCAACGCCGGCCCGGACTGCCGGATAGCGTCAGATTCGCGTAGCCACTGCGGGCGGCCGCCGACCACCTTGCGGCCGATCCGGCGCAGCGCGTTCATGGTGTGGGGGCCGCAGGAGCCGTCGGGGGTGAGGCCCACCTCGCGTTGGAACTGGGCCACGGCCCGGGAGGTGCGGATGCCGTAGATGGCGTCCGCCCGGCCCACGTCGTACCCCATCTCCAGCAGTCGCTCCTGCAGCGACCGGACGTCCTCGCCGCTGAGTGGATCGGGGACCGCGTGGTAGAGGGTGCGGGCGCCGAGCCGCCAGCGGGCGGCGTCCAGGGCGCGCCAGGTCTCCGCCCCGACCCGGCCGTCCACGCTGAGCCCTCGGGACTGCTGGAAAGCGCGGACCGCTCGCTCGGTGTCGAGGTTGAACTCGTCGGTGTGCGGCCCGGCGACGGTGAGCAGGTCGAGGCCGGTCAGGATGCTGCGGATCTCGGTGACCGCGGGTCCCCGGTCACCGGGTCGGATCGGACGCACGCACGACCCCCTCTGCACGACGCTGGCTGGCCGGGCGGCCCAGGCTTGAGGCTATGCGTTCCGAGGCGGCGAGGTGGCTTGGGCGGGAAAAACGCGGCCGGGAAGACACTGAACCCCGCACCCGGCGAGCGGGTACGGGGTTCAGTGGATGTTTCTGCTGGTCAGAGAGCCGATTCGATGAGTCGGACCAGCTCACCCTTCGGCTTGGCACCGGCGATCGACTGCACCGGCTCGCCGTTCTTGAAGACGGTGAGCGTCGGCACCGACATCACCCGGTAGGCCCGGGCGGTCTCGGGGTTCTCGTCGATGTTGAGCTTGACGATGGTGACCTGGTCACCCATCTCGCCGGCGATCTCCTCGAGCAGCGGCGACACCTTGCGGCACGGCCCGCACCACTCGGCCCAGAAGTCCACCAGAACCGGCTTGTCGGCCTGCAGCACGTCGGCGATGAAACTCGCGTCGGTGACCGCCTTGGTCTTTCCCACTATGCCCCTCCTCCGGGATGTGTTGCGTTGCTTCAGCTGAGCGTCGCGATGAACCGCTCGGCGTCGAGCGCGGCGGCACAACCGGTGCCGGCCGCGGTGATCGCCTGACGGTAGGTGTGGTCGACCACGTCGCCGGCGGCGAAGACGCCGGGCACGTTGGTGCTGGTGCCGGGGGCCTGGACCTTCACGTAGCCCTCGTCGTCCAGCTCGACCTGGCCACGGAAGAGTTCGCTGCGCGGGTCGTGACCGATGGCCACGAAGACTCCGGTGACGTCCAGCACCTTGGTTTCGCCGGTGTGCACGTTTCGGACCCGTACGCCGGTGACCTTGCCGTCATCGCCGAGGATCTCCTCGACGGTGCTGTTCCACTCGACCTTGATCTTCTCGTTGCTCAGCGCCCGGTCGGCCATGATCTTGCTGGCCCGGAACGAGTCGCGCCGGTGGATGATGGTGACCGATTCGGCGAAGCGGGTGAGGAAGGTGGCCTCCTCCATCGCCGAGTCACCGCCACCGACGACCACGATCTGCTGGTTGCGGAAGAAGAAGCCGTCACAGGTGGCGCACGCGGAGACGCCGTGGCCGAGGAACTCCTGCTCACCAGGCACGCCCAGCGGACGCCAGGCCGAACCGGTGGAAAGGATGACCGCTCGGGCGCGGTAGGCGGTCTCGCCGACCCAGACGGTGCTCACCGCACCGGAGCCGGCGTCGCCGGTGTCCACCAGCTCGACACGGGTCACGTCGTCGGTGAGGAACTCCGCACCGAACCGCTCGGCCTGCTTGCGCATGTTGTCCATCAGCTCGGGGCCGAGGATGCCGTCCGCGAAGCCGGGGAAGTTTTCCACCTCGGTCGTGGTCATCAGCGCGCCACCGGACTGCACGCCCTCAATGATCAGCGGCTTCAGGTTGGCGCGTGCGGCGTAGACCGCCGCCGTGTAGCCGGCCGGCCCGGAGCCGATGATGATCAGGTTGCGGACCTCGTCCACTGCCGTCTCCCGAGTTGTGTGTGTTCGGCGTCGGCGCGAGCACCGATGCTGATCCGAGTTGCCGACGCCTGGGTGGGGCCGGCAGCTGACTTCCAGAACGTCATCGTACGAACCGGGGATTCCCGAGCCGGGCATCCGGTGGGTCAGGTCACGTGGGCGGTCTACGTGCCGTTGACCGTGGATTCACCCTACCCGCGCTGAATACCGGCTGTCCGAGCCGGACCCAGGCACGCCGCACTCCGGGCCGCTCACCCAGGCCCAGCGGGCCCCGGTCGCGTCGGTGAAACGGATGATTAGCGCCTGCTCGCCCTGGAACCGCGCGTAGTCGATCACCTCGACCACCAGCGGGGCGGATCCGTGCTCCGCCGCCACCTCGGCCAGGCAGGTCGTCAGCGCGGCCTCTGCGGTCAGCCGGGCCAGTTGGTCCCGCCCGTCGGGCGAGGGACGTCGATCCTCCTCGGCGTCCACCCCCGGCTGGGTGCCAGGCGTGCTGCCGGTGGCCCGGGTGGGGACCGGTCTGCTCTGCGCGTCAGCGCCCTGCGCGTCGCCGAGGGTTTGCGGGGTGTAGTCCGTACCGCTGCGCAGTGCCGGCCCGGTGGTGCGGGCCGCCCCCGCCGCCGCGGCGGCCTCGGGTGCGCTGGCCGGGTGGTTCAGGGCGCTGCCGGCGGTGTCCGCCGCGTTCATCGAGAGCTGGTTGAGGCCGAGCGCGACCGCGACGACGGCGATCGCCGCGGCGGCCACCGGCGCGCCTCGGCGGACCCAGCCGCGCCGGCGACGACCCGGGCCGGTGGGCGCCCAGCGACTCGACCCGGCGGGTGTGGGGACGGCTGGCCGGCGACCAGCTCCGCCTTGCACCGGAACGACCGGCGGCGTGGCGTCGTCGCCGTGCCGGTCGACCTCGGGAGCGTCGGTGTCCTCGTCGGTCGAGGCGTCCTTCGGCATCGCTCCTGCGGCGGCCAGCGCGGCGAAGAGACGGTCGGCGGTCGCCTGCGGCATCTCGGGCGACGGCTCGGCCCAACGGGCCAGGTCCGCGCGGACCTCCGTCAGCGCGGGAGCGAGCAGCGCGTACGCCTCGGCCCAGGCCGGGTCCGTGGACACCAGCCGGGCGACCTCCTCCTGCTGCGGGGTGCCGTCCAACGCCCCGCCGAGGTAGTCAGCGAGGAGGTCGTCGTCGACCTCCCGGAACCCCTCGGTCGTCACGTGTCCTCCTGGTTGGCGTCCCGCCGATACCGGCCCGACCCCGATCCGACGCCCTCGGCCGGGCCTGGGTTCCCCGGCGTGACGCCCGGCACCTCTCTGGTCGAGCCGGTCGGGTCCGGTCGGGCTGAAGGCGTCGTGGCGACGGCAGGGCGAAGATGCCCGAGCAGCGCCGCGAGCCGGGCCCGCCCCCGGGCACATCGGCTCTTCACCGTCCCCTCGGCGACACCGAGGATCCGGGCGACCTCGGCGACCGGGTAGCCCTGTACGTCCACCAGCACCAGCGCGGCACGTTGCTCGATGGGCAGCGTGGCGAGCGCCTCGCGGACCACCAGCGCGGTGTCGTGGTCCTGCGCGGGTGCGGTCGGCTCCACACCGCCGATGCCCGAGCCGGCCTCCGCACGGTTGCCGTCCGGAAGCGGCACGGTCGGGTGCGCCTGCCGACGACGGATCCGGTCCAGGCAGGCGTTCACCACGATGCGGTGCAGCCAGGTCGTGACGGCTGAGTCACCTCGGAACCGGCCGGCCGCCCGGTGCGCGGAGAGCAGCGCGTCCTGGAGTGCGTCGGCGGCCTCCTCACGGTCACCGAGCGTACGCAGGGCGACCGCCCAGAGCCGGTCGCGGTGCCGGTGGAACAGCTCGGCGAAAGCGTGCTGGTCACCATCGACGTGGGCACGCAGCAACTCCAGATCTGAAGCGGCGGCGTGCCCGTCCATCACCACGCCCTGCGGATGCGGTGCCACGGGGTAGGTGCCGGGCTCACGACCCCTGGACCGTGATCTCCTGGACGTCGACCTGGAAGCCCCGCTCGCTGGCCGGCAACTCGGTGATCCAGAACAGCAGGTACTGGTATTTCGCGTCGGCGTCGAAGCCGTCGAACGCCATGGTCGTGCCATCGTGGTCCACGAACGGCTGCCCAATGGCGGTCTTGTCGGTCTTGTAGTTGGCCATCAGCTGCTTGTCGCCGTTGGAGGTCGACGGCGGGTTGATGGTGCCGGTGAGGAGTTGGGCGGAGGCGCCGCGGGCCGAGAGCACCGCCTGCACCGACTTGACGGTGTGCGGCTCGCCGAGATCCAGCCAGATCCCCATGCCCGACTTCCGGTTGCCGAACTTGGCGGCCGTGTACGTATCGGTGCCCCAGCCCTTGTCCGCGTCGCCGTCGATCACCTTGTCGGCGCCGCCCAGCTCATCGCGCTTCTGGCTGTCCGGGTCGATGATCCGGACGTCCTTCACGGGCAGCTTGCGGACAGTGGCGGCGGCCGGGGTGGCATCGCCGGCCGGGGCGGTCGCGGACGGAGCGGGGCTCTGGCCGGCCTGCGGGTCCTTGTCGCCCAGCGTGCTGATCCCGATCAGCAGACCGACCAGGGCGACCGCCAGCAGACCGGCGATGCCCACGGCGACCTTGCGACCACCTGCCGCGGCCAACGGCGACGGCTCTTCCCCGGTGTCGGCAGCGAACCGCAGCGGGCCGCTGTTTTCGAGGTAGTGCTCCTCCTCGGCCGGCACGTCCAGTCGGGCCAACTCGGCGGCGAGCACATCGGAGGACGGCGGCGCGATCTCGGCGTCGAGCAGATCCATGGTCAGGTCGTCGAGGTACGCGGGCACACCCGCCCGGACCTGACGGGGCGCCGCGAGGGCGCCCCCGGCATCCCGAACGGCGTCCGGGATGGCGGCACGGCCATGGCCGGCGGTGGCGCCGTGCAGCGGTGCCTCGGCGTGCGGCCAGTAGCCGGTCAGGGCGAAGTAGAGGACGCCGCCGACTGCCCGGATGTCGTTCTCCTGGCTGTCGGCGCCATCGGTGCGCGCGTCGGCCAGGACCACGCGGCCCTCGTCACTGATCATGACGGTGCCGGGGTGGACGTTGCCGTGCACCATGCCGGTGGCGTGCACTGCGGCGAGTGCGCTCGCGACGGCGTTGCCGATCGAGGTTGCGCGGGCCGGATCCAGCGGACCATCGGTCGCCAGGTCACGCAGGGACTGCCCGTCGACCCACTCGCGCACCACGTACGCCCGGTCGGCCTCGTCGATCGCGTCGTACACGCCGACCAGGTTGGGGTGGATGACGCGGCTGGCCGCGACGGCGGCTTGAAGCATTTCGGTGGCGGAGTCGCCACCCGGGTAGCGCAGCACCACCGCGACGGGACGGCGCAGGATGACATCGACCCCGCGCCAGACCAGTCGACCCGCGCTGTCGTTGTTGATGTGCTCGACCAGCTCGTAACGCTCGGCGAGGACTTCACCGGCCGTGGGAGCACCGAAGGTCATGACCGGAGGAGCGCTTTCGTCCGCCTCCTGACCCTCGCCGACCTGAGTCACCCGTCCTCCCTCGGTGATCGTGTCGATCGATGGACCCGCACTGCTGGGCATGTGGCTTCCCGCTCTGCCGTTGAAGGAACCGGCCGACCGGTGTCGACGCGCAGCGTCGGCCCCTGCCGTACCCGTCGAGAGCGACCTTACCTGGGTTGCCCGTCTCCCCGACATGTCATCTTCCCGCCGTAACCGGCGGGCTTCCGGCAGTCGAAGAACTCGTCCGGTTACGACCGTTGTCAGCCACGTTGCTGGCACATGTACTAGCTAATCTACGGCTTCACCGCAAGTGACCGACGCCGGGGCTGGGCTGTTGGGACACTCCCGCCAACAGGCATGTTCCCGCCGATCGGCTTGCCACGCTCAGCCGTACGGTTGGTTATCCACAGGCTGATGCGGTGGGTGACCGGCGAATCGCGGAGTTATCCACAGGCGTGTCCCCAGCCTGGTGATCCGCCGTCACGGTCCGTGTGGTTGGCAAATTTTGTGACCGACCGCTGCCGGTCAGCGACCGAGGCGGCGGCGGACCATGCCGACCACCTCGGTGATCTCTCCGATCCGCAGCAGCATGGCCAGACCCAGGTAGGTCCCGCCGATCACCGCGCCGCCGATGAGGAGTTGCACGATGGCCTCGAGACGGGTCGGCGTGGCGTCGCCGGGGAGCAGCTTGACCACGAGCAGGCCGACCAGCGCTGCGCCGAGTGCCGCGAGCAGGACCCGGCCGGCGGTGCGAGTGATCTCGCCGAGGCCGATACGGCCGACCCGGGGACGGAGCAGCCAGGCGGACCCGATTGCCGCCGCCAGATAGGAGACCGCGTTACCGATCATCATCCCGGCGCCGGCGAAGGTCGCCGAGAAGGCCACGAAGAGCACGATCTGCACGCCGACCCGCAGCGCCACCACTGGGATGTTGATCAGCGCGGGGGTGCGGGTGTCCGGCAGCGCGTAGAAGGCGAAGGTGAAGAGCTGGCTCACCGCGAACGGAACCAGCGCCACCGCTGCGGCGAGCAGCACGACGGAGGTGGCGGTGGCGTTGTCCTCGTTGAAGGCGCCGAACCGGAACAGAGTGAACGCGATCGGCGTGGCGAGGACGGCGTAGCAGACCGCGATCGGCGCGAGCACCGCGGTGACCGTGCGGGTGCCCCGGGAAAGGTCGGCGGCGAGGTCGGCGTACCGGCCGTCGGCGGCGGCCGCGCTCATCCGGGGCATCAGCGCCGTGATGATCGAGACGGCGATGATGCCGTGTGCGGTCATCAGCAGCAGGAAGACGTTGTTGTAGATCAGTGGCCCGGCGGCGTTCTCCTCGCGCACCCGGTTCAGCAGGTTGAAGAGCACGATCAGGCCGACCTGGCTCACCGCGACGTAGCAGATCATCCAGGCCCCGAGTCGACCCAGTTCCCGCAGGCCGAGCGCCCGGAAGTCGAAGCGCAGCTTCCAGCGGAACCCGACCTTGCGCAGCGCCGGCAGCAGACCGATTGCCTGGACCGCGACGCCGAGCAGGGTGCCGCCACCGATGAGGAAGACCCGCCCGGGGGTCATGTCATCCGGCCGGACGATCTTCGCCCCGAACACGGCGATGTAGAGGCCGGCAGTGCCGATGACCACCAGGTTGTTGAGGATCGGCGCCCACATCGGCGCGGCGAAGTGACCCCGGGTGTTGAGCACCGCGCTGATGAGCGCGCTCAACCCGGAGAAGAAGATCATTGGCAGTGTCAGGTACGACAGGCTGGTGACCAGGCCCGAATACCCGTTGGTCGACTCGTGGCCGCCATACAGCCAGGTCAGCGGCGACGCCAGGGCCACCGCCAGGACGGCAGCCGCGCCGAGCGCCAGCACCGCGAGGGTCAGCAGCCGCTGGGCGTACGCCTGGCCGCCGTCGGCATCGATCTTGCGTCGGCGCACCAGCACCGGGATTAGCACGCTGGTGAGGACGCCGCCCAGCAGGAACTCGTAGACCATCCCGGGCAGGATCTGCGCCGTGGTGTACGCGTTGCCGACGAACCCGCCACCGAGCGCCGCCCCGATCACCAGGTTGCGGAGGAAGCCCGTACCCCGGCTGACCAGGCTGCCGACCGCCATCACCGCACTGTTGGTCGCGGCGCTAGCCTCGCCCACCTGCTCCTGCGGAGGTGCGGTCGACTCCATCGACGGCTGGTTGAGCGGCTCCGCGGAGATGAAGGTGGCGCCGTCGCCGGGCCGGAAGCCAGCGCCCGCACCACCCTCCGTGGCGTTGGCGCTGCGGTAGAGCCCGCCGCTCATCTCCAGCCTCCCAGGGGGTATGTCGAGTCGGGCACCGACCCGCACGCCACAGACCTTAGTCAACCGCCACCCGTTACCCGCGCCCGGCGGATCCGATCACACCTCGGCCCGATAGGCTGGCGATCCCATGTCCGAAGCCTCCGCTCCCCACGCCGCCGACCGCCGCGAACTCACCGCCGCGCAGCGCAACGCCGTTGCCGAACTGCTCCGGGTCTCCCCGGTCGCGGACGAGTTGGGCCGCCGGTTCGTCCGTGCCGGCCACGAATTGCACCTGGTGGGCGGTTCGGTGCGGGATGCCCTGCTCGGCCGACTCGGCGACGACCTCGACTTCTGCACCGACGCGCACCCGGACGAGACCCTGCGGATCCTCAAGGGCTGGGCCGAGTCGATCTGGGAGACCGGTCGGGAGTTCGGCACCATCGGCGCTCAGCGCGACGGCCTCCAGTTGGAGATCACCACTTTCCGCGCGGAGTCGTACGACCAGGTCAGCCGCAACCCCGTGGTGGTGTACGGCACCAGCCTCGACGAGGACCTCAAGAGGCGCGACTTCACGATCAACGCGATGGCGGTGAGCCTGCCGGAGCACCGCTTCACCGACCCGCACGGCGGGCTGGACGACCTCTCGGCCAAGGTGATCCGCACCCCGAGCACGCCCGGTGAGTCGTTCGGCGACGACCCGTTGCGGATGCTGCGGGCCGCCCGGTTCGCCGCGCAGTTGCGCTTTGCCGTGCACCCGGACGTGCATACGGCGATGACCGAGATGGCCGCCGACCTGGATCGGATCACCGCCGAGCGGATCCGCGACGAGTTCACCAAGCTGCTCTGCGGCGCCGACCCGATCACCGGGCTGCGGCTGCTTGTCGACACCGGGCTGGCCGAGCGGTTCCTGCCGGAGCTGACCGGCCTCAAGCTGGAGATCGACGAGCACGCCCAGCACAAGGACGTCTACGAGCACACGCTGACGGTCGTCGAGAATGCCGTCTCCTACGAGGAGGAGGGCTGCGACTTCATCCTGCGGATGGCCGCCCTCCTGCACGACGCGGGCAAGCCGGCGACGAAGGCGGTCGGGTCCGACGGCCGGGTCAGCTTCCACCACCACGAGGTGGTCGGCGCCCGGCTGACCAAGGCTCGGATGAAGGCGATGCGGTACCCGAAGGACGTCACCGCCAAGGTGACCGCGCTGGTCGCGCTGCATCTGCGCTTCTACGGGTACGGACGGGGCGAGTGGACCGACTCGGCGGTGCGCCGCTATGTCGCCGATGCCGGCGACCTGCTGCCCCGACTGCACAAGCTGACCCGCTCGGACTGCACGACCCGTAACCGGCGCAAGGCCGCCCAGCTCGCCGCGGACTACGACGCGCTGGAGGAGCGGATCGCCCGGATCGAGGCCGAGGAGGACCTGGCCCGGGTCCGCCCCGACCTGGACGGCAACGCGATCATGGAGCTGCTCGGCGTACCGCCGGGGCCGGTGGTCGGGCGGGCCTGGAAGCACCTCAAGGAGCAGCGCCTCGAGCACGGCCCACTGGACCGGGACGCCGCCGAGGTCGAGCTGCTGCGCTGGGCCCGTGCCGAGGGCCTGATCGACTGACGGGCGCCGCCCCCCAGACTGGGAGCAGCGCCCGTCGGCGTACGGCGGGTCAGCGCGTCTCGACGGCCGTTCCGTCCACGGCGGTGGTGCCGTTGCCGCCCGAGGTGTTGTTGCCGCCCAGGCTGGACGCCGAACCGAGCCGGCCCAGCAGACCGGCCAGATCGATCCCGGTGAGGTCACTGCCGAGCTGGAGCCCCTGGGCGACGTTTCCGGCCACCGACTTCGTCAGCGACGAGGCACCGTCGGTGGAGATGACCGTCATCTTGTCGATCGCCCCGATGGGCGCGCTGGCCGCCTCGACCACCTGCGGCAGCACCTTGACCAGCAGGTCCAGCACCGCCGCCTCGCCGTAGGCGGCGAACGCCTCGGCCTTGCGCGCCATCGCGTCGGCTTCGGCCTCACCCTTGGCGAGGATGGCCGCGGCCTCGGCCTGACCTTCCCGCTCCACCGCCTCGGCGATCGCGGAGCGTCGACGCTGCTCGGCCTCACCTTCCTTGGCACCCTCGATCGCGTTCGCCTCGGCGAGCGCGGCACGCCGGGCCCGCTCGCCCTCACCGGTGAGTCGGGCCTGCTCGGCGGAGGCCTGCGCGGCGGCGATGACCGCCTGCCGCTGTGCGTCCGCGTGCAGCACCGCCGCGTTGCGGGACGCCTCGGCCTCCTGCTCCACCTTGTACCGGGCCGCGTCGGCCGGCTTGCGCACCTCGGTGTCCAGTTGGCGCTGCTTGAGTTCGGCGTTGCGCTCGGCGACCTTCTGCTGCTCGGAGAGGATCGCCTGGTCCCGCTCGGCCTGGGCCAGTGGCCCGGCGGCGGCGGACTTCGCCTTCGCCGCGTCGATCTCGGCCTGGATGCCGGCCTGCTTGAGGGCCAGGTTCCGGTTCGCCTCCGCGATGGCCTCCTCGGCGAGCAGCCGCTCCTGCTCGGCCTGCTGCCGGGCGCGAGCCTCGGCGATGGCCGCGTCCTTGAGCACCCGGGCGGCCTCGGGCCGGCCCAGGTCCTGCAGGTAGGACCCCTCGGCGAGGATGTCCTGCAGCTGGAAGGTGTCCAGCACCAGGCCCTGGTTGGTCATCGAGTGCTCGGCTTCCTCGGCGACGGCGCTGGCGAACGCGGCTCGGTCCCGGATGACCTCCTCCACGGTGAGCCGACCGACGATCGAGCGCAGCGCGCCGGCCAGCACCTCCCGGGTGAAGTTGTCGATCTCGTCCTGCTGGTGCAGGAACCGCTGGGCGGCGGCCCGGATCGCGTCCTCGGTGCCGCCGACCTTGACGATCGCCACACCGTGCAGGTCGGCCCGGATGCCCTGCTTGCTCACCGCGCCCCGGATGCCGACGTCGATGCGCCGACTGGACAGGTCCAGCGACTGGAGCTTCTGCACCACCGGCAGCACGAAGACCGAGGCGCCCAGCACGACCTTCTGCCCGGAGTTGTCGGTGGAGCGGCCGCCGTCGGCGGTCTGGGTGGTGCGGCCCTTGCGGCCGGTGACGATGAACGCCTCGTTCGGCCCGGCCACCTTGATCCGGGAGAGCACGAAGAGCACCAGGATGAGCGCGAGGAGGACCGCGCCACCGATGGCGATTAGCAGGGCCATAAGGAGTCCCGTTCTGCGAGGAGGAGGTCAGTAGGTTTCGACGTGCACGCTGGTCTCGCTGAGCGCCTGCACGACGAAGACCTGGGTGCCGATCGGTATCGGCTGATCGGCACGGGCGCTGAGTTTGACCGGTTGGCCGGCGAGGCGTACCCGGACCTGGCCGTAGCCGTCGACCGGCACCGGGGTGACGACGAGGCCGATCGCACCGACCAGGTCGTCGCGGGTGGGGGTGGGGTCGGTGCGCATGTTCCGAGCCGCCCGGCTCAGCCGGGACGCCAACCAGCCGGTCGGCACGGCCGCGAGCACGCCGCCGACCGCCGCGCCGAGGACCATGCCGGGGGTACGCGCACCGAGCAGCTCGTTGACGATGGCCCCGCCGAACCCGAACGCCCCGGCGAAACCGGCGACCGTCTCCACCGAGATCGGACCGTCCACGTCGGCGTGCCCGAACTGGAACAGCTCGGTGCCGAGCAGCGCGAGCGCGAGCACCCCGATGCCGGCTGCGCCGATGATCAGAAAGATGAGCGTCCCCGTTGCCACGACCTGCACGGTATCGACGTGGCGCAACATCTGACGATCGCGCTCGATCAAAGGTGATCTTGTTTTGGTGTAGATCGAAAACGGGGCAGCGCCCGACGGCTCGGGCGCGTTATCTTCTGCGCCGCCGGCAGATCGTCCCGGTCAACACGCATCGAGAGGACCTGCCCGTGGCCGACCCAATCATCCCGAACGTCGTGGTCGTCTTCTACATCGTCAGCCTGGCGTTGACCGCGGTCGTGCTGCTGGGCGTCGCGATCACCTCGTTCGCCACCACCTCCCGGGTCGACCGGGTGCTGGCCGGTATCGGTGGTGCCCTCGCCGGCTACTATGTCTACTACCTGCTCAGCTCGAACGACGAAACCGTCGCGATCTTCTACGGGGCGCTGCTGCTCCCCTTCTACGCCGGGCGCAAGCTCTACCTGGGTTTCCGCGACCGCGACCGGGCCCGCGCCGAACGGGCCGCGGCGAAAGAGGCGATCCAGGCCGCCGAGGAGTGGCGCTCGGCCCGACGCTGGTAGCCCTGCCGGCAGCGGCGTCGGGGAGAATGGGTTGATGCGCTGGACCGTGCTCGACTCACCGATCGGTGAGTTCTCCGTCGCCACGGACGGCACCAACGTGTGTGGCGCGTCGTTCGGACGGGTCGAGGCAGCGGTCGACGAGCCCGGTGACGCGTTGTCCCGGCAGGTGGCGACCGAGCTGCGGGCGTACTTCGCGGGTGAGTTGACCGCGTTCACCGTCCCGGTGTCGATGCCACGCGGCTCCGACTTCGAGCGCGCTGTCTGGCGGGAGATGACCCGGATCGCGTACGGGGAGACGCTGACGTACGGCGAGGTGGCGCGCCTGGTTGGCGACCCCGGGGCGGCGCGGGCGGTGGGAGTGGCGTGCAACCGCAACCCGGTCCCGGTGATCGTGCCGTGTCACCGGATCGTCGGCGCGGGCGGCAAGCTGGTCGGGTTCGGTGGAGGTCTGCCGCGCAAGGTCAAGCTGCTGGAGTTGGAGGCCGGGGTCGCCCTGCGACACGCCTGGTCCTGACCCCCAGCCCGGCCGGCCCGGCCCGGCGCATGATCGACTCCACACCGCCGATGTTGCGGTGTCAGGCCGCTCGGATACCGCCATGTCGGCGATATGGAGTCGACCACGCCACCGCCACCGCCACCGCCGCCGGTGACTCGGCCCCGGCCGTACCTGAAGATGGCGAGCTGAACGCGGCGAGGGCCGGGCCCATTCGGACCCGGCCCTCGGCCGTGCTTGCTGCTCAGCGGGTCAGCGCTCGACCTCGCCGGCGATGAACTCCTCGACAGCCTGGTGGGCGTCGTGGTCGGCGTACTGCACCGGCGGCGACTTCATGAAGTACGACGAGGCCGACAGGATCGGGCCGGCGATCTTCCGGTCCAGCGCGATCTTCGCGGCCCGGACCGCGTCGATGATGACACCGGCCGAGTTCGGCGAGTCCCACACCTCGAGCTTGAGCTCGGCGTTCAGGGGGGTGTCACCGAACGAACGGCCCTCCAGGCGGATGTACGCCCACTTGCGGTCGTCCAGCCACGGCACGTGGTCCGACGGGCCGATGTGCACGTCGCTCTTGCTCATCTCGTGCGGGATCTGCGAGGTGACCGACTGGGTCTTCGAGATCTTCTTCGAGACCAGCCGCTTGCGCTCCAGCATGTTCATGAAGTCCATGTTGCCGCCGAAGTTGAGCTGGTACGTGCGCAGCAGCTCGACACCGCGGTCCTCGAAGAGCTTCGCGAGCGCGCGGTGCACGATGGTGGCACCGACCTGGCTCTTGATGTCGTCACCGACGATCGGCAGGCCCGCGTCCTCGAACTTCTTGGCCCACTCGGGGTCGGAGGCGATGAAGACCGGCAGGGCGTTGACGAACGCGCAGCCGGCGTCGATCGCAGCCTGCGCGTAGAACTTGTCGGCCTGCTCGGAACCCACCGGCAGGTAGGAGACGACCACGTCGACCTGCGCGTCACGCAGTGCCTGCGCCACGTCGACCGGCGTGGCGTCGGACTCCTCGACGATCTCGCGGTAGTACTCACCCAGACCATCGAAGGTCGGGCCGCGCTGCACGGACACGCCGGTCGGCGGCACGTCGCAGAGCTTGATGGTGTTGTTCTCGCTGGCGACGATCGCCTCCGCGAGGTCCATGCCCACCTTCTTGGCGTCCACGTCGAACGCCGCGACGAACTGCACGTCAGAGACGTGGTACTCGCCGAAGGTGACGTGCATGAGACCCGGGACGCGGTCGTTCGGGTCGGCGTTCCGGTAGTACTCGACGCCCTGAACCAGGGACGAGGCGCAGTTACCCACACCGACGATGGCGACGCGGACGGAGCCCATAGCGTCTGCCTCCTTCTTTTCTGTCACGGCCGCTCATTCCTGGTCTCTCCAGGCGGAGGCGGGCTGTTGTCTTCTCGTCGGCCGCCGGCTGTCCCGATGTTCGGGACCGTCGGGGCTCGGCCGGAGCGCTCGTTGGCAATGAGCTCCTCCAGCCAGCGGACCTCGCGCTCACAGGCGTCAAGGCCGTGGCGCTGCAGTTCCAGGGTGTAAGCGTCGAGGCGCTCGGCCGCTCGGCCCAGCACGTCGCGAAGCCCTTCGCGACGCTCCTCGATCTTGCGGCGGCGACCCTCCAAAATGCGCAGTCGGGTCGCCTGGTCGGTCCGGGCGAAGAACGCGAAGTGCACTCCGAAACCCGTGTCGTCATACGTCTCGGGCCCGGCCTGTGCGATCAGCTGGCCGAAGCGTTCCTTGCCTTCCGCGGTGATTTTGTAGACCACCCGACCTCGTCGGCTGGTCAGCGCGGGAACCTCCTCGGCGGTGACGGGTGTCTCAGCAGCTTCGGTGATCCATCCCGCCGCCTGCAGCCTGCGTAGGGTCGGGTAGAGCGAGCCGTAGCTGATTGCCGCCCGGATCGCGCCGAGTTTGGCGGTCAACTCCTTGCGCAGCTCATAGCCGTGCATCGGAGACTCCTGCAGGAGGCCGAGGATGGCGAACTCAAGCACTGGCCACCCTCTCTTTACCCTCCGGCTTGAAGTGGTAACCGCCGCGATGTATCGGACCGATACATCGCACGTTAGCGGGTCGCGCGGGCCAGGGCAAACCCCCGTTCCGGGATGCTGTCGTCACGGATCGTGAGCGTGGTCGCCTGGTCGGGCCGGACCGCGTACCCTTCTCCGCATGCGTACGCAGCGCCAGGTCGTCGACTACTCGCTTCAGAAGCGAGCAGTGCTGCGTGAGCTCCTGGCCGGTCGGGTCGGCACGTACGACGTCTGCGACGCGTCGCCGTACCTGAAGAACGCCGCCCGGTTCCACGGAGAACCAACTGACCGGCGCTGCCCGATCTGCCGCAGTGAGAACTTGACGCTCGTCCACTACATTTACGGTGACGAGCTCAAGCAGTCCGCCGGGCAGGCCCGGACACTGACCGAGCTGCCCGTGCTGGCGATGACGCTGCGTGAGTTCCAGGTCTTCGTGGTGGAGGTGTGCCTCGGCTGTGACTGGAACCATCTCGTCGAGCAGTACCTGCTCGGCCGGGATGGTCTGATCGGCGAGAGCGACGGCACCGGCGAGCAGGACGTGGCGTCCGCCGAAGGTGCGGGTCGGCGGAGGCGAGAGGCGCAACGGTGATCGCAGCTGGTTGGACCGGCCCCGGGGCCATCAACGAAACCCGGAACGGTCGACCGCTCGTTGGTCCGATTGGCCCGATTGATACGGCAATGACCTCGGTGATACGGCACCCCCGTGCCGGTGTCCCGGGTGAAGCAACTCACGGCAACCCGGTGGCGGCGCAGTTGCGCCCCACCGCGACCGGCAGGGTGTGAGGAATGAACTCGTACGGCGATCCCAGTTCTGCGCGCGGACGGGCCCAGTACCCGGGCGCGGACGGCGACCCCGGGTCGGGAGCGGACGACGCGTACCGCCGACCCGGCGGTGACTCCCGCGGGAGTGGCTGGTCGGCATCGGAAGGCGACGCGGCAACCCCGGGCCGCGCCTCGGTGACGCCACGAGCCGCCGGTGGGCGGGCCTCGGTGGGCGGTTCAGCCTCGGTGCCACCGCGTGGCGCCGCGGCGGCTGGATCCGCCTCGGTGGGTTCGGCATCCCCGGGCCGAACAGGGCGGGCATCGGTGCCGGTGTCACCGGCACCGGGCGTGGCCGCCGGTCGCGCCGGAGCGGGCCGGGCATCGGTGCCCGTGTCCCCGGCGCCGGGTGCACCGGCGGGTCGGGCCGTGGTCGGTGCCGCCTCTGTCGGCACCGCGTCGGCGGGCCGGGCCAGTGTCGGCTCCGCGTCGGTGGGTGGCCGGGCCGCGGTCGCTCGGGCGAGCGTCTCTCCGGTCTCCGGTGGGTCGGGTGGGCCCGGCGGGCCCAACGGTCCCGGTGGGCCCAACGGCCCGGGCCGGGGCGGTCGTGGTGCGGGCGGCGCGGGTGCGGCGCGATCCAAGAAGCGCAAGCGGATGAACCTGCTGATCGCCGGGGTCGCGGTCTTCATCATGCTGGCCGGTATCGGCGTGGTCGGGTTCACCTACTACTCGACCAATGTGGTCATGCCCAACGAGTTGCCGTTGCCGCTGTCCACCACCGTGTACGCCAAGGACGGCAAGACCCAGTTGGCCAAGCTGGGCAGCGAGAACCGCACCTTCGTCACCATCAACCAGATTCCGGAGCACGTGCAGCATGCCGTGGCGGCGGCCGAGGACCGGAACTTCTACCGGCACTCGGGCGTCGACTACAAGGGCATCGTCCGAGCCGGATGGAACAACATCTCCGGTGGCGACAAGCAGGGTGCCTCGACCATCACCCAGCAGTACGCCCGCAACGCGTTCGAGAACCTCCAGGACGACACGTACGGCCGGAAGGTGAAGGAGGCCATCCTCGCCTCCAAGCTGAACGACGCGTACAGCAAGCCGGAGATCATGCAGCACTACCTCAACGTCATCTACTTCGGACGCGGCGCCTACGGCATCGAAGCGGCGGCACAGACCTACTTCGGCAAGGCGGCGAAGGACCTGAGCGTCGGCGAGGGTGCGGTGCTCGCGGCGGTCATCAAGCAGCCGGTGCCGAGCGAGACCCACAAGGGCTTCGACCCGGCGGTCAACCTGCCGGACGCTAAGTCGCGGTGGGACTACGTCATCACCGGCATGAAGAAGGAAGGCTGGGTGGACGCCCCCAACAAGCCCGCGTCGCCGACGGAATACCCGAAGGTGCTGCCGCCGAAGAAGGGCGGGAACGGGTTCGGTGTCGACAGCCCGCGCGGCAACGTCATCAACTACGTCCGCCAAGAGATGGACGAGATGAAGCTCTGCTCCGACAACGGCGCGGAGGGCAAGAAGAGCTGCGTGGACGCGCTGCGGGACGACGGCTACCGGATCACCACCACGATCGACCCGAAGTTGCAGACCGCCGCCGAGAACATCGCGATGCAGTCGAAGAAGGGATCGTTGCTCAACGAGCAGCCGAAGAACCTGATGGCTGCGGTGGTCTCGATCGACCCGTCGAAGGGTCGCGTGCTCGCCTACTACGGCGGTGACAGCGGCGCCGACTTCGACTACGCCGGCAAGAACACCGACAAGAACGGCGACCTGACCGGCGGACACCAGCCGGGCTCGTCGATGAAGGTGTACACCCTGGCCGCCGCGATCGAGGCCGGCATCTCGGTCAAGTCGCACTGGGACCCCACGCCGTACAAGCCCAAGGGCTCTGCGGTGGCGATCGGAAACGCAAACCGCACCAACCTCAAGTGCGGCAAGTGGTGCACCCTTGAAGAGTCGACGGTCCAGTCGTACAACGTGCCCTTCTACTGGGTCGCCGACACGATCGGCGCCGACAAGGTCGTCGACATGGCCAGGAAGGCCGGCGTGACCACGATGTGGGGCGTCGACCCGCCGCAGGCCTTCGACCTGTCGAAGAAGGGGCCGAACCCCTTCGACAACTACACCGGTTTCGGAAAGTACCCGATCACCGTGTTCGACCACGCCAACGCCATGGCCACGTTCGCCAACGACGGCAAATACATCAAGGCCCACTTCGTCGTCAAGGTGGAGCAGCAGGACAAGGACACCGGTAAGTGGAAGGTGGTCGGCAGCGAGCGCATCAAGCCCGAGCAGCGGATCCCCAAGAAGATCACTGACGAGGTCACCGGCGTCCTGAAGCAGATCCCCCGCCCCAACGACATCTCCCTGGAAGACGGCCGCCAGGCCGCCGCCAAGACCGGCACCTGGGAGTACGACAACGACGACAACTCGCACGCCTGGACGGTCGGCTACACCCCGCAGATCGCCACCGCGGTGTGGGTGGGCAGCCGGGACCCGAAGAAGCCGCAGATCCGGCTCACCGGCGGCAAGGACATCGGTGGTTCCACTCTCCCCGGACCAATCTGGGAGAAGTACATGAACGCCGCCCTGAAGGGCCAGGAGGAGATATCCCTGCCCAGCGTCACCGGCGAGGGTGACGTCACGAAGG
Organism: Micromonospora luteifusca; assembly: GCF_016907275.1. NCBI lineage: Bacteria > Bacillati > Actinomycetota > Actinomycetes > Micromonosporales > Micromonosporaceae > Micromonospora > Micromonospora luteifusca. The sequence continues at coordinate 3,161,620 of NZ_JAFBBP010000001.1, read as the reverse complement.
GCAACGGCGTGGAGACGCAGGCGCCGCCACCGCCGATCTTCCCGGGCGGCCAGCCGACCTGTAACCCGCTGACCACCCCGTTCTGCGATACCCCCGGCGGCAACCCTGGCGGCAACCCGGGCGGCAATCCTGGCGGCAACCCCGGCGGAAATCCTGGGGGTAACCCCGGTGGACCCGGGGGCGGTGGTGGCGGCGGCGGTGGAGTGCTGCCGAGCCTGCCACCCAACCGGGACTGACCCGCACCACCGCATGACCTCGCCGCCGGCCGGACGAACGATTCCGGCCGGCGGCGGCGTTTTCCTACCGGGATCTCCGCGCCGGGACGGGACGGACACCCCTGTCGTACGGCAGGATGCCTCTTCATGAGCACCCAGTCGACGCCCGGCATCGACGACGCCGGAACCACTGACCACCCGTCCCGCTCGGATGGGTTCGTCCGCGGCATCTCTGGCGCGATCGGCGGCCCGCTGGGCGACCACGCGACCGCGTTGGACCGGCCGGCCGGCCAGGAGCGGCGCTTCTGGACCGCCGTCCGGATCGTGCTCGCGCTGGCCTGCCTCACTCTCGCGCTGCACTGGGTGCAGAAGTCGCCCTGCCAGGACGGCGCCTGGCAGAACAACACCCAGTACACCCGGTTCTGCTACACCGACGTCCTCGCCCTCTACTACGCCGAGGGACTCAACGAGGGCAAGGTGCCCTATCGCGACCACCCGGTCGAGTACCCGGTGCTGACCGGCTACTTCATGGGCGCCCTGGGCCTGCCGGTGCACGCCGTCGGTGACGGCGACCCGAGCATCAACCAGGGCCAGTGGTTCTACAACCTCAACGCGCTGGTGCTGGGCGCGCTCGCGGTGGCCACCGTGGCGGTGATCCTGGCGCTGCGCCGCCGACGACCCTGGGACGCCGCGTTGTTCGCGCTCGCCCCGGCGCTGGTGCTCACCGCCACCGTCAACTGGGACCTGCTCGCCATCGGGCTGGCGGCCTTCGGCCTGCTGGCCTGGGCCCGAAAACGACCAGCGACAGCCGGCGTGCTGCTCGGACTGGCCGGTGCGGCGAAGCTGTGGCCGCTGTTCCTGCTCGGGCCGATCCTCGTGCTGGCGCTTCGCGCCAACCGGCTTCGCGCCGCGCTCGTCGCCACGGGTACGGCGATCGCCGCGGTGGTGCTGGTGAACCTGCCCGCCGCACGGGCGTACCCGGACAACTGGGACCGGTTCTTCGAGCTGAACACCACCCGGCCGATCGACTGGGGCACGCTCTGGTACATCGGGCGCTATCTGGACGGCAAGGTCGGCAACGACCCCGCCCGACTTGGCCCGTTCGAGTGGCTGAACGCCAACATCCCCACCCTCAACACCCTCTCGTACGCGCTGTTCGGGTTGGCCTGTCTCGGTGTGGCCGTGCTGGCGTTGCGGGCGCCGCGCCGACCGCGACTGGGTCAGCTCGCGTTCCTGGTGGTCGCGGCCTTCCTCATCTTCAGCAAGGTCTGGTCGCAGCAGTTCGTGCTGTGGCTGCTGCCGCTGGTGGTGCTGGCCCGACCGAAGTGGGGTGCGTTCCTGGCCTGGCAGATCGCCGAGGTCTGCTACTTCGTCGCCTTCTACGGTGAGCTGCTCGGCGCGGCGACCAGCCGTCCGGTCTTCCCGGAGGGCGTGTTCGTGCTGGCCTCGACGCTGCGGCTGACCACTGTGGTGGTGCTCTGCGTACTGGTCATCCGGGAGATCCTGCACCCCGAGCGGGATGCGGTGCGAGCCACCTATCCGGACGACCCGGACGGCGGCGTGCTCGACGGCGCCCCCGACGCCCCCTGGCTGGACCGATGGCGCCGCAAAGCACCGACCCTTGAACCCGCACGCGAGCCCGCCACCACCACCTGATCCGCAAGGATTCGCGCGGCTTGCTGGCGTGAGGGTTTGCGGGGGAGCCGGTCCGGCGCAGGGATCAAGCCTTCGATCCGCAAGGATTCGCGCGGCTTGCTGGCGTCAGGGTTTGCGGGGGAGCCCGCCCGGCGCAGGGATCAAGCCTGCGACCCGCAAGGATTCGCGCGGCTTGCTGGCGTGAGGGTTTGCGGGGGAGCCCGCCCGGCGCAGGGATCAAGCCTGACCGCCCGGAGCCGGGTGGGCTCCCCCGCAAACCCGCCCTAACCAGCAACCACGTTCACAGCCGGAAAACCACGGCCGAGCCGACTTCCTGACGGGTGATGCCGAGCGACTCGACCGGCGCGTCGATGCTGATCTCCCACGGGGTGCCTGCCACCTGCTCGCGCAACAACACCACGGTGCGGACGCCGAGCGTGCGCAGGTAGTCGACGCTGGTCTGGTTGGGGAACGACTGGCTCACCCGACGGACGTCGTCGAGCTGGCGCGGGGTGAAGCCGCTACCGCCGTTGACCACATCGGGGAACCCACTGGTCGACCAGAGCATCACGTGCTGGTCCAGGCTCTGGTTGCTGGGCAGCACGAGCAGGGGCCCCTCCGCCGAGCGCATCGCGGCTGGTTGGGTCGGCACCACCGGGTGCGGCGTGGTGTTCAGGCCCTCCAGGGTGACCAACAGCAGCGGCAGCAGGGTGGCCGTCCGCAGCCACGGCCCCGGCCACGACGGGATCCGCTGCGCGGTCAACTCGCGGACCCGGTCGGTGAGCGCGGTGACCGCGCCCGCCGCGAGCAGGCCGAGCAACAACGTGGTCCAGAGCATCAACCGACCAGGGGTACGCAGCGCACTCCAGCCCGGCACGTGCTCGAAGAGCGGCACGTAGGTGAAAGTGCCGTCGAAGAAGCGCGTGCCCATCGCGAAGACCATCGTCACCAGCACCCCGGCGAGCAGCAGCAGTCGGTGCCGCAGCCGCCAGACCGAGAAGAACAGCCCACCCAGAGCGAGCGCGTAGAGCACGAAGCCCGGCAACAGGGTCATCTCCGGGTGCCACGGCAGCGCCGCGCGGGCGCCCTCGTGCAGTCCACCCCAGATCCGCGACTCGGCGGGCGCCGTCACGAAACCCGACGCCGGCGGCGAGAAGATGCTGATGTCGCGGATGGTGCGTTCGGCGTACGGGTGCAGCTCGGTCACCTTGAAGAACGGGATCGCCATCAGCAGACCCACACCCGCGAACAACAAGCCGCCGAGCAGGTCGGCGACGAGCAACCGGCGACCGAACGGTATGGCCCGGCGGGTGCGCAACCGCCGCACGTAGAAGAGGACGACGGCGACCAGGACCGCGCCGCCCAGGAGGTACGCGAACGGCAGCCCGATGCCGAAGCCGAGGCTGAGCTGCCAGGCCGCCACCAACCAGCCGGCGTAGATCCAACCGTCGTGCCGGCGCTCCGGTCGGTAACCGTGCCGCAGTGACCACCCGTGTCCGCGTGCCAACATGGCCAGCGCCAGCGGAATCCCGCCGTTGGAAAGCACGTGCAGGTGCCCGGCCTGGGCCAGCAACCACGGCGCGTAGGTGTAGCTGACGCCAGCGACGGCGGCGCCGATTCGGCCGGCCCCGAGCTGACGAGCCAGCGCGTACGCCCCGAGCGTGGCGAGCGCATGCGCCAGCACGAACATGATGTTGTAGCGCAGCACCGCGTCTTCGGGGCCGCTGCCGAGCATCCCGGCCGGGGCGTACCCGAGCAGTGTGTCGGAGAACGCGAAGCTCCACAGCTCGGGGAAGAACGTGTTGGACTGCCACAGGTGCGCCGGGTCGGTCAGCAGGATGTGCCCGGACCAGGCCATCTGCCAGGCCTGCAGGCTCGGGTCCCAGTAGTCCTGCGGGAGTGTGTAACGCGGGTAGCGCAGCGTCGGCCAGGTCATCAGTACGGCCAGTACCAGCGCACCGAGACTTGCCAGGGTCCATTCGTGGATCAGGAACCGGCCGACGGCCCGGCCCGCCCGGCTAAAGATGGACGGCTTCGGGTCCGGAGCGGAAGCGAACGCCTCCCACCGATCAGCGGCCACCGGCTTCGACTCGCCGTCGGTCTTCACCCGACCGTCGGCGTCGCCCGCCTTTTCATCCTTGGCCGCGCCGCCGCCCTTGGTCGCAGCGTCCTTCGTGCCACCGTCCTCGGCCGGGTCACCGACCTCATCGGCGTCGCCCTTGGTGCTGCCGGCCTTGGCTGCGTCGTTCTTGGCTGTGTCGTTCTTGGCTGTGTCGTTCTTGGCCGTGTCGCTGTTCTTGGCCGCCGCAGCGGTCTTTGCCGTGTCGCCGGTCTTTGCCGTGTCGCCGGCTTTTGTTGCCGCACCGGCCTCTGCCGTTTCGCCGTCTTTGGCTGCCTCAGCGTTCTTGGCTGCCTCGCCAGCTTTTGCCGCGTCGCCCTTCGCGCCGTTGTTGGCGGTGTCGCCCTGAGTGCCGTCCGTGGTCGCGTTGCCCTTCGCGCCGTCCGTGGCGGCGGTGTCCTTGGCCCACCACCGCCATGCTCGGCCACGACCTCGGTCACGCCGGCCGAGGGCTGCGTCGATGGCCTTGGCTGTCGCACCATCCTCTGCCGCGTTGCCGTCTTCGGCCACATCGCTCTTCGCGGGGCGGGGCTGGTTGTCACCAATGGTGCCGTGGGGCGTGCCGTTCGTGGCGGCTCCGGTCGTCGTACCGTCGGTCGGTCGCGGGCGGTGCGCGCCGCTCTCCGGGGTCGGCACCGCGGATGCCTTGTCGGAGGTGCGGGCCGGTTGGGCGGGGGTGCTCGTTGCGGCTGCGGCTGCGGTGGCAGGTTGGGTCTCGGCCTCCGCGCGGGCGGGGGCGGGCCGGGCCTTACCGGTCCCGGGTTGTCCGGTCGTCATGCTGTCTGGCTCTCCGTCCCGAGCTGCTGACGGAGAAAGTCGATGTCGGCGGCCTGTCCGGCTGCACCGCCTGGTGTCTCGACGACCACCGGTGCCCCCGCTGCCCGAATGACCGCCACCACCAGCTCGGGGTCGATCGTCCCGCCGTCCAGGTTGTCGTGCCGGTCCTGGCCGGAGTTGAACGCTCCCTTGGAGTTGTTGGCGTGCACCAGGTCGATTCGTCCGGTGATCGCCTTGACCCGGTCGACGAGGCCGAGCAGTTCCTCGCCGCCCGCGAACGCGTGGCAGGTGTCCAGGCAGAAGCCCACCTCGTAGTCGCCGACGGCGTCCCAGAGCCGCGCGAGCGCGTCCAGTCGCCGGGCGCACGCGTTGTCGCCACCAGCGGTGTTCTCGATCAGGACCGCCACGCCGAAGCCGCCGGAGTCGGCTGCGTACGCGAAGGTCTTGCGCCAGTTGTCGAAACCTACGGCCAGGTCGTCCCCGGCGTTGACGTGCCCGCCGTGAACGATCACGCCCTTGGCGCCGATGTCGGCGGCCGCGTTGGCGTGCCCGAGCAGCAGCTTCCGGCTGGGGATCCGGATGCGGTTGTTGAGGGTCGCCACGTTGATGACGTACGGCGCATGCACGTAGAGGTCGACCTCGGCCGCGCGCAGCCGCTCGGCATCTTCCCGAGGCTTGGGCGCCTTCCACCCCTGTGGGTCGGAGAGGAAGAACTGCACGGTGTCGGCGGACCGGTCGGCCGCCTCCGCCAGCGGGTCGGTCGAATCGACGTGGGCTCCGATACGCATGCGAGCGAGCCTACGTCGCGACCCTGACCGCCGGAGCGACGGTCGGGGCGGTGTCGCTCGGGGTTCACGTCACCAGACGGACCGGCGATCGTTGATGGGTTTGAACCGGCAACCAGTTCCCGGTAAGCCGGCGGCGTGAGCGCCGCGTACGGCGACCGGTGGTCGACGGACGACAGCGAGGTCACCTCCGCCACGCGGCCCGGCGCGGCGGGGGCGGCCCCTTCGCACACCGGGTTCCGGCCGATGAAGAATCTCGGAAATTTGTGCCTTTTCCCCCGACAAGGTACGAGTGCCGTTGTATCGTCAGATAACAACACGATAAAGCTCCGCGGGGCGTCTTCGGTCCAACCTCATCGGTGTGGTCGTTCCTCCCCAGGTCCCACCCAAGGAATGCGGACGGGACGCCCCGCGGCCTCGTAGACGGGGGTCCACCACCGGCCGGTACACGGTCGGACGGTGGACCCCCGTCACCACGTGTGGGTACCGACCCGACCGCCCCGGGCGTGATCGTTCGGACCGGGTATCCTGGTCAGGTTGTCCGCGTCCGGCCGGGTTCCCCCGGCACGTGCGGGCAGCGACGCACGACCTCCTGCCACGGAAGGACCGTGGCCGCTTAGCCCACAGGAGGTGAGCACGTCTTGCGTCATTACGAGATCATGGTGATCCTTGATCCCAGCCTCGAGGAACGCACCGTCGCCCCGTCGCTCGACACGTACCTGAACGTGATTCGGACTGCGGGTGGCTCGGTTGAGAAGACCGATGTGTGGGGCCGCCGGCGCCTCGCGTACGAGATCAACAAAAAGGCCGAGGGCATCTACGCCGTCGTCGACCTGCAGGCTACGCCTGCTGCCGTGGCCGAGCTGGACCGTCAGCTCCGGCTCAACGAGTCCGTGCTGCGCACCAAGGTCATCCGGCCGGAGATGCGCTAAGCATTTCAGTCCGGCAATCAACCCGGTTCGCCCGGATCAGCCTCCGCGACTCTGTCGTACGGCTCTGCGAGCCTGTACGACGAGACGCTGAGTGCGCGAGGAGATGGTCATGGCAGGAGACACCACCATCACGGTCATCGGCAATCTGACCGATGACCCCGAGTTGCGGTTCACCCCCTCTGGGGCTGCGGTCGCCAAGTTCCGTGTCGCTTCGACGCCCCGATTCATGGACAAGGCGTCGAACGAATGGAAGGACGGCGAGCCGCTGTTCCTCGCATGCACCGTCTGGCGGCAGGCCGCCGAGCACGTCGCCGAGTCGCTGCAGCGTGGCGCTCGGGTGATCGTGTCAGGCCGGCTGCGTCAGCGGTCTTACGAGACCCGCGAGGGTGAGAAGCGCACAGTCATCGAGCTTGAGGTCGACGAGATCGGCCCGTCGCTGCGCTACGCCACGGCGAAGGTGCAGAAGATGTCCCGCTCCGGCGGCGCTGGCGGCGGCTTCGGTGGCGGCGGTGGCGGTGGCAGCCAGGGTGGCGGCGGAGGCAACTTCGACGACCCCTGGGCTTCGGCTGCTCCCTCTCCCGCGCGTGCCGGTTCGGGTGCCAATTTTGACGAGGAGCCACCTTTCTAATGGCGCCGAGCGCCCGCGATCGCAAACCAGGTGCACGTGCAACGGCCAAGGCTGCGGCACTGCGCAAGCCCAAGAAGAAGGTGAACCCGCTCGACAAGGACGGGATCGCCTACATCGATTACAAGGACACCGCGCTGCTGCGCAAGTTCATCTCCGATCGCGGCAAGATCCGCGCTCGGCGGGTGACCGGCGTGACCTCGCAGCAGCAGCGGCAGATCGCCCGTGCGGTCAAGAACGCCCGTGAGATGGCGCTCCTGCCGTACACGGCCACCACCCGCTGAGAGGAGGCACCGATATGAAGATCATCCTGACTCAGGAAGTGTCCGGCCTCGGTGCCCCGGGCGACATCGTCGAGGTCAAGAACGGCTACGGCCGTAACTACCTGCTGCCGCAGGGCTTCGCGATCGCCTGGACCAAGGGCGCGGAAAAGCAGGTCACGGTCATCAAGCGGGCCCGTGGGGCCCGTGAGATCCGCGACCTCGACCACGCCAACGAGGTCAAGGCTCAGCTCGAGGGTCTCAAGGTCAACCTGAAGGTCCGCGCCGGCGACGGCGGACGGCTCTTCGGCTCGGTCACCCCGACCGAGATCGTCGACGCCGTCAAGGCGGCCAGTGGCCCGGTCCTCGACCGGCGTCGGCTGGAGGTGCCCGGTCACATCAAGTCGACCGGCACCTACCCGGTGAAGATCAAGCTGCACCCTGAGGTGACCGCGTCGTTCAACCTGAACGTCGTTCAGGGCTGACGTCCGCAACACCACCACGAGGGCCCGCACCGAGCGATCGGTGCGGGCCCTCGTGCGTACGTCGTCCGGCAAGGTCGACGAGCCTGGCCTGGCCCGGCTCTTCGGGGTTGGTGATGACGCGAGGGTGGGGGTTGGCGGTGAGGTCGAGGGTGTCGAGGTGGGTTGATCCACTCCAGGTCGGCGATGTGGGGGTGTCGGGGTGGGTGTGATGCCGCAATGTCGGCGATCTGGTGTTGATCAAGCGCGGTCCGCCCGTCCCGCCCGCCCCGGGCGGACCGGCGAAAAGGCGGACCGGCGAAAAGGCGGACCGGCGAAAAGGCGGACCGGCGGACCGGGCGGACCCGGCGGTGGCAGACCGGCAGAACGACCGCAGGCTGGTCAGCCGATCGGCTGACCGGTGACCGCGCTGATCAGCACCGTGGAGAGGCCGCCGCCCACCACTGCCGCGGCGACCGCGATGGTGGCCGAGCGCCAGGTCGTGCCCACCCGACGCAGCAGCGCCGCCACCACCAGGCTGCTCAGGAGCGCCAACCCGAAGCGCGGCGAGCCGGCGAGCAACGACTCCAACGCGCGTGACCGGGGCGAGTCGCACCCGCCCCCGCTGATGTCGGTCACACAACCGGCCGGCGCCTGACTGTCCAAGGTCAACAGCCAGACGAAGATCAGCATCGCCGGCATCAGGTAACAGGCGGCCGTGTACAGCAACGGCCGGAACGGCCCACCCGGATCGGGGTCGAGCAGATCGTCTTCCAGGCGGCGAGCCCAGGCACCCGTCGCCGCCGACTCGACGCGCTGACGCACCGACGCCGCCCCGGCCGCCGGCCGGTCCGCCCGACGCCGTGGCGTACCCCCAGGGGGCACAGGTGCGCTGCGCGGTCGCGGAGCCGTGTAGCCCACCACCGGCGAGCGGGGCGCTGACGTCGACGGATCCGTCCATCTCGGGTCATCGTCCGCGAGCCGAGTGCCGGACCAGAACCCGTCGTCCCGGGTCGGCCAACCCTCCGCCGCAACGGACCGGTCGGAGCGCGGCGGAAGCGTACGGTCCCACTGGTCGTCCTCGATCGCGGACCGCTCCCACTGGCCGGTGCGGTCGGATCGCTCCCAGCCACCGACGCCTTCCACCGCCGACCACTGCTCGCTCAGATCCGTGCCGTCCGCACCGGGGCCGGGCGGCCACGCGTGCACTCCGGAGGCGTCCCACGGGTCCACCGCGGGCGGGTACGAAGGCTCGGGCTCAGCCACCCGATCGGACCCGCGTGCCCACGGGTCGGCCGCCGGGCGGGACCAGGACTCCTCCGCCGCACGGCGGCTGCGCCGGGTGGGACGGCTCACGTCCGGGCCCGGTGTCGGCTCGCTCGGAGTCGGCTCCAGATCCCCACCCGACCAGATCACCTGCGGACGGCCAGCGGGTGCGCGGCGGGGGCGGCGGTCCGGGACAGCGCCGGAAACCGGCTCGTCCTCCCCCGCGTCCGCGCGTCGGCGGCCGGCATACCCCTGCTCCTGCGGACGGTCGAGCGTCCACTCCCGGGTGTGGTCCGACTCGGGGGCCGCGCCGATGGCCGCTTGCTCCCGCCAACTCGGCTCGCTGCCCCGCCGTCGGCTGCCCGGCGACTCGATGGACCGCCGACCGGCTGCGGCGCTCGGGCGCTCGGGCTCGCGTTCAGGGTCGTCCGCGTCCTCGTCCGGTGCCGCGTGGCGACCGCCGCCGTCAGCGTGCCGGACCCCCGACTCCAGCGCCCAGCGGGGCAGGTAGGCATCGACGGGCTCGTCCTGGCCGCGATCCAGTGCACGCCGCCGGCTGGAGGTGCGGTAGCGACCGTCCTCGTCGTACGGATCGACCGGAAGAGACGCCGCGCGCTCACTCCACGAGGCGATCGGCTGGCGCTCGCGCGGGCTGCCATCCCCGCGTCCCCAGTCCCGGTAACTCACGGCCGGAGTGTGACCCTTCTGAACCGAAAGCGGAATCCGCTGTCCAGGTGTAGCCGTTCGCTGGAGATAGTACGGGACGATCGTGTCACAGGCCCGACCGAAATATTCTCCTCCACAGGCTGGGGAGCATGTTTCCGCAGGTCAACGACGTAAGGCCAAGAATTCCCCAACAGTTGTCCACAGGCTGTGCACACGCTGCGCACATCATGTCCACCGGCATCCACAGGTTGTCCCGAGGCTCGTCCACCGGCGTTGTTGAGTCTCTGACCTCGGGGTCCGTATGGTTGGCCCTCGACCGCCGGCGCGATGGCCCCCGATCGACCGGCCCGGTCGGACGGAAGTGTCGCACCCCAGCGGTAGAGCTGGAATCGGATCCGGCGCAGTGGAGGGGGGACCCGTGTCGGTCACTGACGACATGCGGGCAGAGCCACGCTCCGGTGGTGGTCAGCCACCCGCACAGCGGGACGGCCAGTTCGACAAGACCCCGCCCCAGGACGTTGCTGCCGAGCAGTGCGTCCTCGGCGGCATGCTGCTCTCCAAGGACGCCATCGCCGACGTCGTCGAGATCCTCAAGACCAACGACTTCTACCGGCCGGTGCACGCCACCATCTTCGACATCATCCTCGACATCTACGGCCGGGGTGAGCCCGCCGACTCGATCACGGTCGCGGCGGCGCTCGCCGACTCCGGCGATCTGGTACGCATCGGCGGCGCGCCCTACCTGCACACCCTCATCGCCAGCGTGCCGACCGCGGCGAACGCGGCCTACTACGCGCGCATCGTCAGCGAACGCGCGGTGCTGCGGCGGCTGGTCGAGGCCGGCACCAAGATCGTGCAACTGGGCTACGGCACCGCCAGCGGCGGCAGCCGCGATGTCGACGACGTCGTGGACCTCGCCCAGCAGGCCGTCTACGACGTCACCGAACGTCGGGTCAGCGAGGACTTCGCGATCCTCGCCGACATGTTGCAGCCGACGCTCGACGAGATCGAGGCGGTCGGGGCGACGGGCGGCATGATGACCGGCGTGCCGACCGGCTTCAGCGACCTGGACCGGCTGCTCAACGGCCTGCACGCCGGGCAGTTGATCATCGTGGCGGGCAGGCCCGGTCTCGGAAAATCGACCGCTAGCATGGACTTTGCCCGAAATGCCGCCATTCGCGCCAACCAGGCGGCCGCGATCTTCTCGCTGGAAATGAGCAAGGTCGAGATCGTCATGCGGCTGCTCTCCGCCGAGGCGCGGGTGCCGCTGCACGTGCTGCGTAGCGGTCAGCTCTCCGACGACGACTGGACCAAACTGGCCCGGTGCATGGGCGAGATCAGCGAAGCGCCGCTCTTCGTCGACGACACGCCGAGCATGAACCTGATGGAGATCCGGGCCAAGGCTCGGCGGCTCAAGCAGCGGCACGATCTCAAAATGATCGTGGTCGACTATCTCCAGCTGATGACCTCACCGAAGCGCACCGAGAGTCGCCAGCAGGAGGTCGCTGACCTGTCCCGTGGCCTGAAGCTCCTGGCCAAGGAGGTCGAGTGCCCGGTCATCGCGGTCAGCCAGCTGAACCGTGGCCCCGAGCAGCGCACCGACAAGCGACCCCAGCTGTCCGATTTGCGTGAGTCGGGCTCCATTGAGCAGGACGCCGACGTCGTCATCCTTCTCCACCGCGACGACTACTACGACAAGGAGTCGCCGCGGGCGGGGGAGGCGGATTTTATTGTTGCCAAGCATCGAAATGGCCCGACCGACACGGTGACCGTCGCGGCCCAGCTACACCTGTCCCGCTTCGTGGACATGGCCATCGGCTGACCCGCACGACACGCGCCGGGGATCAGCCGAGCAGCGGAAACCAGCCCGCCGACTCACCCAACTCCAACCGGTCGCGGTCGGTGAGCGGGACGCGGCCGGTGGCCTTCAGCAGGAAATCGTGGTCGTCCCAGGCGGCCGGGCGGACCGTGTCGTCGCTGAGCAGGCCATCCATGGTGGCCACCGCGACGCGTACGGCCAGTGGGTCGGGCGGCGGCGCGTCGGGCAGTGCCGGTGTCAGCAGGTCCAGGTGATGGACGACGGCCTCGGTGGTCAGGGTGGCGAGGAAATCCGGTACGCGCAGTACGTGCCCCTGCGTGGTCACGTACCCCTCGGGGTTGGCTGACGCGGCAGCGCGGACCGCCGCCGGGGCGGTCTCTCGCCACAGCTGGACGATGCCGGTCGGACGGTCGAACGCGGCGGCCGACCGGCGGACCCACCAGGCGTGCCGGGCGGCCTCTTCGCCGCCGGCGGGGAAGTCGCGCCAGTAGCTCACGTCGTCGGTGTCGGCGGGGCCGTCGACCTGGCTGGCCAGTGTGACCAGTGCCCGCTGGGCGTCGCCGAGCACGTGCAGGAGCAGGTCCGCGACGAGCCAGCCCTGGCAGCGGGTGGCCTGTTGCAGGCCGGCGTCGTCCAGGTCGCCGACCACCGCGGTGATCCCGTCGTAGGCCTGGGCCAGCGCGGCGTGGGATCGGCCCGTGCTCACGCGAACCAGCCTCGCACGGACCAGCCCCTCCCGCCAACCGTCGACGGCGTGGGCAGTGTGCCCGGGCCGATGCGTGATCGACCCGGGCGGGATGTCAGGCTGGCTCAGCCGAACATCTCGTCGAGGAAGCCCTTGCGCTTCTTCTGCCGGTAGTGACCGTGGTAGCCGTGGTGCTGCTGCTGGTGGCCGTAGGCCGGCGCCGGCGGGTAGCCGTGTGCGGGCGGCGGCGGGACGGCACCGTAACCGGGCTGGTGCGGCGGGGGCGGCGGGGGCGGGTAGCCGGCCGGCTGCTGCGCGGGCTGCCCTGGCGCGCCGCCGGTCTGTTGGCGGCTCCAGTTGGCCTCCGCCTCGAACAGCTTCTCCAGCTCGCCGCGGTCCAGGAAGATGCCTCGGCACTCCCCGCACTGGTCGATGACGACGCCGCTGCGCTCGTACTGGCGCATTTCTCCGTGACACTTGGGACAGGTGAGGCTACTCATCGCCTGACGGTACCTGGTGGACCTATGCAGTTGCTGTGAGCGCCTCGGTGACTTCTTCGTCGGACACCTCGTGGAAATCGTCGTAGTAGACGCTCACCGCGCCGAAGTCCGGTGGGCGTTGGGCACAGACGACCTGGTCGGCTTCGGCGGCGAGCAGTTCGAATGCTTCCTGCGCGCCGACTGGGACCGCGACCACGACCCGGCGTGCCCCGAGTTGACGGACGACCTCCACGGCCGCGCGGGCGGTCGCGCCGGTGGCCAGGCCGTCGTCGACGATCACCGCGGTCCGGCCGGTGAGGTCCAGCTGTGGGCGACCGCCCCGGTAGAGCCGCTCCCGGCGTTCCAACTCGGTCTGCTCCCGCTGACTGACCTCGGCGATGTCGTCGCTGCTGAGTCGGCTGGCCACCGCGTCGTTGAGCACCTGGACATTGCCCGGCCCGAGCGCGCCGAAGGCGACCTCCCGGGCCCACGGCATGCCGAGTTTGCGGATGACCAGCACGTCCAGGGGTGCGCCGAGCCGTTCGGCGACGACCCGGGCGACCGGCACGCCGCCACGGACGAGGCCGAGGACGATGACGTCCGGTTCGCCGATGAGTGCGGTGAGTCGCTTGGAGAGCACCCGGCCCGCCTCGGCCCGATCGCGGTACGTCGTCATGCCTTCAGGTCTACGCCCTGTCGCGCCGTTTCGCCCGGCAGTTACGCCGAAGTGGTCCGACCGGACAGCTCGTCGGGCGCCGGGGCGGTCGGCGTGTCGACCCGGCGGTGCAGGGCGGGTGCCCAGGTGAGCAGGGCCAACGGGTACAGCAGGTAGCCGAAGCGGGTCGAGGGCATCAGGGCGATGGCGGCGAGCAGCCCGTACCCGCAGATCAGCGCGGTGGCGACAGCGGTGCGCGGCGGGCGGCGGGCGAGCCGGACGGCGATGGCCACGCCGACGGCGACCAGCAGCGCGGCGGCGATCAGCCGGCCGGCGGGCATCGCAGTGGCGATCAGGTAGCCGGGGAACGGGGACTGGGCCGGGCTGGTGACCAGGCCGTGGCCGAGGGGGAAGCGCAGCACGTTCTCGGTCAGCGCGTCGTGGTCGACAAGCATCGCCGGCAGGAGGGCCGCGACGGGCAGGCCGATTGCCCCGGCGGCGACGCGGGTGCCGGCGCGGCGGGTCAGGCCCCAGACGATCAGGACCAGGGCCACCGGCCAGGCGAACAGCTTCAGCGCGCCGGCGAGCCCGACCGCGAGGCCGGCCTGGCCGGGCCGGTCGGCGGCGGCGAGCGCGAGGGCCAGCAGGCAGAGCGCGAGTACGGGTAGGTCGTCGCCGCCGGTGGCGAGGGTGAGGGCGCAGATTGGCAGGACGGTGGCGGCCTGCACGCCTCGCAGCAGCGCGGCGTCTCGCCGGTGAGGCATCGCGGCGTCTCGCTGGCGATCCGTCCTGGTGGTGGCGGTGGTCGGTGTTCTGCGCAGGGCGGTCACGGCCAGGGCGAGCGCCAGCACGGTGCCCACCGCGAACCAGACCCGGGAGTCGGTCCACCAGGTGTCGGCCAGTGCTCTGGGCAGGCCGAACATCGCCATTCCGGGTTGGTACGGGGTGTAGCCGAGCAGTTGCTCCCCGGGTGGGAGGGCGGCTATCGCGTCGGGTCCGAGGTATGGCGTGCCGTGCTCCAGGAGGCGGGTGCCGGCCTGCTCCACGACAAGTACTTCCTCCTGGGCCCGATCGGTGCGCCCGCTGGCCCGCTCGATGCTCTGCCAGAGCAGGGGCAGCAGCGCGGCGCTGGCCCAGGCGAATCCGGTGACCGCCCAGCGGGCAGGCAGACCGGCCAGCCGTGTGGTCGGGGAGCGCCGACGTAACAGGAGTTGAGCGATCACCACCAGCGTCGCGATCAGGTACCCGACGGCGGCGACCGTGCCCCAGGCCCGGTGCGGCAGCAGGGTCGACGTGACCGCGGTGATCGCGGCGAAGATGGCCGAGACGGCGTAGAGGCCGAGGTCGAGGGCGAGTCCGCCGGCGGCGGTGTCGAGCGTCCGCCAGTGCCAGTGCCAGCGACGGCGGCGGGCGGTCGGGGCGTCGGCGATCACGCGGGCCAGTCTGGCAGACCGGGCCGCACCTGCACCGGACCGTGTCGTGCTGGTCGGTCGGTGCCCGGTCAGGCGGGTAGGTGCGGGAGGCGGTTGCGGCCGGTTTGGCGGCGGTTCTGGCTCAACCGGATCACCGCGCCGGCGTCGTGCAGTGGCGCGGCGAGGGCGCCGGGGCGCCCGCCCGAGCCGCGCTGCATCGCCGCGAGCAGGGTGCCGGCCGGCACCGGCCGCGCGAACAGGTGGCCCTGGCCGGCGACGCAGCCCAACTCCCAGAGGGCCCGCCGCTGCGGCTCGCTCTCCACCCCTTCGGCCACCACGTCCAGGTTGAGGCTGCGGCCCAGGTCGAGGGTGGAGCGGATGACCGCGGCGGCCTCCGCCGAACTCTCCATCGTCGTCACGAAGCTCCGGTCGATCTTCAACTCGTGTACCGGGATCCGGGAGAGCAGGGAGAGCGAGGAGTAGCCGGTGCCGAAGTCGTCCAACGCGAGCCGGACACCCTCGTCGCGCAGCCGGCTGAGCACCCGGTCGACCACGTCGAGTTGGCTGAGCGTGAGGGTCTCGGTCAGCTCCAGCACCAGCCGGTCCGGGGGGAGGTCGTGGGCGCGCAGGCGGGCCAGCACCGAGCCGGGGAACCGTGCGTCGAGCAGGCTGCGGGGGGACACGTTGACCGCGACCGGTACGTCGAAGCCGGCGTCACGCCAGTTGCCGGCTGCGATCAGCGCCTGGTCGAGGATCGCTTCGGCGAAGGCTGGCAGCAGGCCCGAACGCTCCACCGCCTCCAGGAAACGCAGTGGGTCGATCATGCCGTGGGTGGGGTGGCGCCAGCGGGCGAGCGCTTCCGCGCTGGTCACCTCGCCGGTGCCCAGGTCGACGATCGGTTGGAAGTTGACGACGAACTCGTGGTCGGCGACCGCGCGTGGCAGGTCACCGCCGAGGGTGAGGCGGCCCAGGTCTGCGGTGTCCCGGGTCGGGGCGTACGAGGAGATCCGTTGCCCGGCGCGTTTCGCCTGGTACATGGCCACGTCGGCGCGGCGCAGCAGCTCGGCCATGCCGCCGGTCGACGGTGCGACGGAGATGCCGCCGCTGGCCTCGACGCTGATCCGCATGCCGTCCAGGTCGAACGGCTCGTGCAGGGCGGCGAGCAGCGTCTCGGCCCGGTGGGCGGCCACCGCCGGGGCCGGCAACCCGCGCAGGAGTACGGCGAACTCGTCACCGCCGAGGCGGGCCACCAGGTCACTCGCCTGGGCCGCTTCCCGCAACCGGTCGGCGACCTGCACCAGCACCTGATCGCCGGCGGCGTGCCCAAGCGTGTCGTTGACCTCCTTGAAGTGGTTGAGGTCGATCAGCACGAGCGCCGTGACCCCGTCGGCGTGGCGGCTGCTCAACTGCTCGGTGCCCTGGTCGAGGAGGTGCCGGCGGTTGGCCAGCCCGGTCAGCGCGTCGTGCGCGGCGGCGTACGCGTGCTCGTTGGCCACCCGGGCCAGTTCGGCGTACGCCTGGGCGTTGCGCACCGCTGTGCAGAGCGCGGAGGCGAAGGTGCGCAGGGTGTACTGCTCCCGTTCGGAGAGCTGCACCGGGCCACGGAAGCGCAGTCGTAACACGCCGACGTCGACGGTCCGGTCATGTCCTTCGAGCGGTGTGGGGACGATCGTGCCGTCCACGTCGGTGGGCGTGCCGGTCGGGCCGTCGAAGGTGATGCCGCCGGTGCCGCCGCGCACGGCGCGGTTGCCGTCGCGCAACTCGATCTCGACCTCGTCGGCGGAGAACAACTCGGCGGCCTGGGTGATGGCGGTGGTGAGGACGGTGTCCAGGTCGACCACGTTGAGCGCGTCGGTGGTGCGGGCGAGCCGCTGCCACGCCTGCTGTTCGGTGCGGCCGCGGATGCGCGCGGAGTAGGCCAGGTGGAGACTCAGGACCAGGGGCGGAACGGCGAGCAGCAGACGCTGATCCGCCTGAAGGATGATCAAGGTGAGGGCGGCCACCACGAACCGGACGGCGAATCCGGCCAGCCGCAGGTCGAAGTGGGTACGGAACTGCCGGACGATCCGCGTGCCCGACGCCAGGGCGATGACCGGAACGGCCAACAGGTCATCGAGTACTGCGGCGACGAGGTAGACCGTCCCGAGCAGTATGAGGTGATTCCAGAGGTCGTCTGGCGGCCAGCGCGGGCCGAGAAGCATGATCACTAGAGTGGCGCCGCCGGCCACGAGGGTGTGCTTGGCGATAGCGAAGGCTGCCTTGATCGCGGTCAGCCGGTTGACGAGTGACACGCAGGCGATGCCGAGGCCCGTGGACAGGATCACCCAGGGTGGCGGGGCCAGCGCGAGTCCGAGGACGATGGCCGTCTCCACCCAGGCGAACGAGAATGTCGTCGACCTGATCCGGAGGCGCGTTTTGACGACCGCCCCTAAGGCGATCATCAGGACGAGCGCCGAGATCGTCGAGACGTCCCCCGCGCTGTCTGGCACGTTGCGTGTCGTTGCGATCGCTGCTGTCACGGCGACGACGGATGCCAGCGTCACCATCAGCCCGACGAGGCCCAGCAGGCGTGGGTCGGCTCCCCTGTGACGACGCGTCGTCCGGCTCACTCAACCTCACCCGTAACCCACCGTCGGTGTCCGCTGACGGGCAGCGTACCGCTGTGTCGCCACGGTGATAAGGATTCAGTCCCATTCGGTGCTACGCATCTGACACCCCTTCAGCGTCGAGGATTTGCGTCGGGCCGCAGGTGAACTAGTCCCACTCGGTGCTGTTGCGCATCGTTCGACCCCCCTTGCCACCACGGAGCGCCGCGTTGGGCGCCATTCGTTCGTAGGGCTGAGAGTAGGAGAGTTGATGCGCAGGAAGGAACAATTAATGTCGGTATGCGCAACATTAGCCAAGCTGAAGCGGGTATGTCACTTTCTGTCCGCACTCCTGAGCGGAGCGCTCAACCTTCTCGCCGGACGGTCGGGACGAATCGACCATTGGTGCGGTGGCCGGCAAGGCGTATTCAGTGTCGCGGAGTCTGTGCACGAGTCGATCCGCGGTTCGGGCCGCCACGTAGGCGAATCGGATCGTTCGTGGGCAAGCATCTGAGCAGATCATTCCAGCTGATGCTAAGGGTGGTGACGCCGTCAGGGTGGGGTTGGTGACCGTAGGCTTCGTTGGGTGATCGACTGGATACATCACTGCTGCCGTTGAGGTAGGGGGGACGGGTGGAGATTCGAGTTCTTGGCGGCCTCTCGGTGCAACTGCCCGCCCGCACTTTGCGGCTGGGTACGCCAAAACAACAGGTCGTCTTCGCGATGCTCGCAGTTCAGCCCGGCCAGCTCGTGACTATCGAAGATCTCGTCGATGAGTTATGGCCCGACTGCCCTCCGCGATCTGCGGTTGCGAATGTACGGACCTACGCCGCCAATCTGCGCCGAGGCTTCGAGGCTTCGCAGCCTGGCCGTGGGGCGGTCGTGCGGCAACCCAACGGCTATCGGTTGGTTCTGCGGCCCGATCTGATAGATGTCTTCCGCTTCGAGATGGAGCGCCGCGCCGGTCGGGACGCCCTGGCGGACGGCGATCTGGACCAGGCGGGGAAACTGCTGGGCCGCGCCGTGGCGCGGTGGCGGGGCCCGATGCTCGCCGGCCTCCCGCTCGGCCCCGTCCTCGCCGCCCGAACCGTCGCCGCCGAAGAGGAGCGGCTGTTGGCGACCGAACTTCTCGCCGACGTTCAGCTCAGGTCGGGCCGCGACGACCTTGCGATTCCGCAGCTGCGTGAAGTGGCGGCTCGACATCCCCTCCGCGAGCCGGCCCACCTCCTTCTCATGCGGGCTCTGCACCAGCGCGGGGACAACGCGGAGGCGCTGGCAACGTACGACGAGATTCGAACAAGGCTGCTCGTGGACTTGGGCGTGGGCCCCGGGGATCACCTGCAGGACCTGCGCCGCTCGATCGTCGCGGCAGCGTCGCGGCGCGTCCCGGCGCGTCCCGGCGCCTCCCAGCGGGAAACCGGCCCAGCTCGTTCGACGGCGATGGCGGCTGACGTGGCGGTTGATACGGCATCCGGACGGACGAGTGGGGTCAGCCCGGTGGATCACCTTCCCCGGGCGGTTACCGACTTTGTCGGACGGGAAGAAGTGGTGTCGCGGCTGCTGGCGGAGACCCGGAGGGTCGAGTCGCGGGTGCCGGCCGTCCACATCATCGATGGCATGGCGGGCAGCGGCAAGACGACCCTCGCTGTGCACCTGGCCCGACGGCTGTCCGATCGATACCCGGACGCCGCGTTGTTCATCGACCTGTGTGGGCATGGCGAGAAGAACCGGGTGGAGCCGGCGAGCGCCCTGGTAACCCTGCTTCGTCAGCTCGGGGTGCCGGCCGAACAGGTTCCGGTCGAGGTTGACGACCGGGTGGACCTGTGGCGACGGGAGTTGGCCCGGCGGCGGTCGGTGATAGTTCTCGACAACGCCGCGAGCAGTGAGCAGATCATGCCCCTCCTGCCGGCCGAGCCGACCGCAGTGGTCCTGGTGACCTCACGGCGGCGACTGTCACACCCGGATGTCGCACCGTCGCAGACGCTTCCGGTCATGAGCTCCCAGGAGAGCGTGGAGCTCCTCAGCCTCAGCGTGGGTCCGGACAGGGTCGAAGCCGAGCCGCAGGCGGCCGCCGAGGTGGTCCGCCGGTGCGGTCATCTTCCGCTGGCGATCCGGCTGGCCGGTGCCAGACTGGCTCATCGGCGCGGCTGGCGGTTGGCGGACCTCGCCGCCCAGATGGCCGGCGGCGATCCGTTGCTGCAACACCTGGGCCAGGAAGAGAGCACTGTCGTCGGTGCCTTCGCCGCCTCCTACGAGCCGCTACCGGAGGTGACCAAACGGGTCTTCCGGTTCGTGGGCCTGTACCCGGGTGATCGATTCAGTTCCCTGGCGGTCGCTGCGCTGACCGGTCTGACCGTTGCGGAGGCTCACTCGGCGCTCGATGACCTCGTCGACCGGAACCTGGTCGAGGACCTCGACTCGACGCGGTACGGACTGCACGACCTCATGCGCGAGTACTCCGTCGACCTGTGTTCGCGCATCGACTCCCAGAGCGACCGGAGGCGCGGACTGTCCCAGTTGTTCGGCTTCACGCTGGAGGCCGCTCTGCGGGTCGCCGAAACGCTGGAGCCCGGCGTCATAAGGTCCCAGGTCACTCAACTCCCGTTCGGGCGGCCCGAACTGGTCGAGGCCATCGGCGAGCCCACCGCCGACTGGTTGGAAACGGAGCGAGCGGACCTGGTGAGAATGGTGCTGTCGGCGAGCGAGTCAGGTTTTCGCGAGTACTCGTGGCGGTTGGCCCGTGCCATCTGGCGGTTCTACTACATCCGTGGATACTTCGAGGACATCATCCTGACCCACCGTCACGCGCTCCGCGCGGCGGAGGCGACGGGAGATGTCGATGCGATGGCGCTGACGAACAACTACCTGGCCTCCGCCTACGTCCGTACCGGGAACAACCGGGGGGCGCTCGACCATCTGACCCGTGCGGTCGAGCTCTCCCGCAATTCGCCGGACGTGCTGAACGCCGCGCGGTACCGCGCCAACCTCGCCGCCGTCTACTGGTGGAGCGGTCAGCTAACCGAGGCGGTGACGCTGGGTTTCGACTGTCTGCGGGATTACAAGGTGTACGGGAATGTCGGGGTGCCGATGCTGCTGCCGAATCTTGGCTTGGCCTTGACGGGCTTGGGTCGGTACCAGGAGGCGCTGCGGATGCACCGTCAGCACTTGACCTGGGCGCGGACGAACTCCAATGACTTCCACGTGCTCAACGCTCTCAGCCACATCGGCGCCGTACGAGTCCGAATGGGCGACCTTCCGCAGGCGATCCGCATCCTCCGGGCCTCGTTGGCTCTGCGGGATCGCACCGGCCACCGGTACGCCGAGGCCGAGGTGCGCAACGACCTCGGGATCGCCTACCGCGGTCTTGGTCGTCTGGTCGAGGCCGAGCAGGAACATGAGGTGGCCCGAAAGCTGTCGATCAGCTCGGGGGAACGACACGTCGAGGCGGCTGCGCTGAACGAACTCGGCCGCACCCTGCTGGCGCAGGGACGAGGTGGCGAGGCGTTCGAGAGGCACCAGGAGGCGTTGCGGTTGGCGGCTCGGATCTCACATCCGTACGAGCAGGGGCGCGCTCTGGCAGGTCTTGCCGAACACTTCGTCCCCCTGGACCCGGCGGAGGCCAGGCGGTACTGGGAGCGAGCGTTGGCGATCTTCCGGCGGATGGGCGTACCGGAGCGTCTCGAAGCCGAACGCCGTCTTGCCGAGTTGGGCGACAGAGTCGCGGACGCCGGGCGCTGACCAGCCCAAACGGCGCTTATCGATTTCTTATCGCCGGGTCCGGTAACTTCTCGGCCGTATCGGCGAACGGGGGAGGTTCTGCCCTCGGGCAGAACCAGGTCGTCGACATGCACCCGCTGTCAGGTCCCCCCAGCGACCTCGGCGGCGGGTCGGCGAGGAAGGGGCGGTGTCCTGCTGGCACGCGCCGTCAGCACCCGGCGCGGCAGGTGGTCCGACGCCGCTCCTTCCGAGCATCGTCGTACCGCACCGATAGGCTCACGGTCGTGACCGAACCCGCGCAGCTCAGCCACGTCGACCGCGCCGGCGCGGCCCGCATGGTCGACGTCTCCGCCAAGGCGGTGACGGGCCGGCTGGCCGTCGCGGCCGGCCGTCTGCGGACCACGCCCGAGGTCATCGACCTGCTGCATCGTGACGGGTTGCCCAAGGGCGACGCGTTGGCGGTCGGCCGCCTGGCCGGGATCATGGGGGCCAAGCGCACCCCTGACCTGATTCCGCTCTGCCACCCGATCGCCCTGCACGGCGTCACCGTCGACCTGCGGTTGACCGCCGACACCGTGGAGATCACGGCCACCGCCCGCACGGCGGACCGGACGGGGGTGGAGATGGAGGCACTCACGGCGGTCGCCGTTGCCGGCCTCGCTCTGATCGACATGGTCAAGGCGGTCGACCCGGCGGCCTCGGTGGAGGCGGTCCGGGTGCTGCGCAAGGAAGGCGGCAAGACCGGCGAGTGGATCCGGCCGGAGGACCGGCCGTGATCCGGGCCCGGGTGATCGTCGCGTCCAACCGCGCCGCGGCCGGTGTCTATGCCGACACCAGCGGTCCGCTGCTCGTCGCCGGCCTGCGCGAGCTGGGGTGCGAGGTCGACGAGCCGGTGGTGGTGCCCGACGGTGAGCCGGTCGGCGTGGCCCTTGAGGCCGCCCGCGCCGACGGTGTCGATGTGGTGCTGACCAGCGGTGGCACCGGGGTGACCCCGTCGGATCGGACCCCGGACGTGACCCGGGGCCTGCTGGATTACGAGATTCCCGGCATCGCCGAGGCGATCCGCGCGCACAGCCGCGACCGCGTGCCCACCTCGGTGCTGTCCCGGGGCCTGGCTGGTGTCGCCGGCCGGATGCTGGTGGTCAACCTGCCTGGCTCGACCGGCGGCGCCCGGGACGGGCTGGCGGTGCTCGGGCCGATCCTCGGGCACACCGTCGATCAGCTTCGCGGTGGGGACCACTGACCGGTCCAGGCCAGGCCCCGGCGGGTGTCGGTCCATGCCGATAGGCTCGGCCGGTGAGCACGGAAACCGCACCCACCGCGGATCGGGTCGACGCACCCCCGCCAGCCGGCTGGGAGGAGGCGCGTTCGCGGGTCTACGCCGTCGGCCTGGCCGCCGCGCTGCCCGCCGTCGCCCGAGCACTGCTCGACTCCGACGGGGCGACCCTGGCCGAGCCGTTGACCACCCGCACCGACCTGCCCGCCTTCCCGACCTCCAGCGTGGACGGCTGGGCGGTGCGCGGCGACGGCCCGTGGCGGGTCGTCGGCCGGGTGTTGGCGGGCAGCACCCCCGCGCCGCTCGCCGAGGACGGCACGACCGTCGAGATCGCGACCGGGGCCATGGTGCCCGAGGGTGCCACCGCCGTGCTCCGGGTCGAGGAGTCCGCCGCATCCACCACCGGCCTGATCAGCGGCACTCCCCGACAGGCGCCCGAGTGGCGGCAGCCGGGCGAGGAGGCGTACGCCGGAGAGGAGCTGCTGCCGGTCGGCACGCCGGTCGACCCGGCGGTGATCGGCCTGGCCGCCTCCTGCGGGCACGACACGCTGCGGGTCCGGCGGGCGCCGCGCGCCGCGCTGCTGGTCTTCGGCGACGAGCTGCTGACCGCGGGTCCGCCCGGGGCCGGTCGAGTCCGGGACGCGCTCGGCCCCGCGGTGCCGGCGTGGCTGCGGCGGTACGGCTGCCAGGTCCGCTCGTCCGACGTGGTCGGCCCGGTGGCCGACACGCTGCCCGCGCATGTGGCGGCCCTGCGCTCGGCGCTTGCCAGTGCCGACCTCGTCTGCACCACCGGCGGGACGATGAACGGCCCGGTCGACCACCTGCACCCGACCCTGGAAGCGCTCGGCGCCGACTACGTGGTCAACACGGTGGCGGTCCGTCCGGGCTTCCCGATGCTGCTGGCCCGGGTGGCCGGCGACGACGGGCGGATCCGGTTCGTGGCAGGGCTCCCGGGCAACCCGCAGTCCGCCATCGTCGCGCTGGTGTCGCTCGTCGCTCCGCTGCTCGCCGGCCTGCAGGGCCGCTCGATGCCGGTGTTGCCGCACGCCACGCTGGCCGAGGCGGTGCCCGGCCGGGGCGACCACACCCACCTGGCGTTGGTCCGGCTCGACCGGGTCGCCGGCACCGCGTTCCCGGTGCGACACGTCGGTTCGGCGATGCTGCGTGGCCTGGCCGGCGCGGACGGGTTCGCCGTCATCCGGCCCGGCACCAGGGGCGAGCCGGGCGACCGGGTGCCGATCGTGCCGTTGCCGTTGCTTCCCGGGGAGCGTGCGTCATGACCGCCCCGGCCATCACCTTCGGCGAGATCACCGACCAGCCGCTCGACCTCGCCACGCACGAGGCGGCGGTCGCCGACCGACGGGCCGGCGCCGTGGTCTCCTTCCAGGGCGTGGTCCGCGACCACGACCACGGGCGTCAGGTCACGAGCCTGGAGTACGAAGGGCACCCGAGCGCCGCGCAGGTGCTTCGCGAGGTGGCCGTCGAGATCGCCGCCCAGCCCGACGTCTACGCGGTGGCGGTCTCGCACCGGATCGGCCCGCTGGAGATCGGTGACGTGGCGCTGGTCGCCGCAGTGAGCACTGCGCACCGGGCGGCGGCCTTCGCGGCGTGCGCCCGGCTCGTCGACGAGGTCAAGGCGCGCCTGCCGATCTGGAAGCGGCAGGTCTTCACCGATGGCACCGAAGAATGGGTCAACTGCCCCTGATCGTGCTCAGCGGCGGCCGTTGACCGCCACAGCCCTGGCGAGCCGGTCGCCGTAGAACGCCGGCTCCGCACCTGGGCGCCACGGCAGTGCGGCGACCAGCACGATCAGCGCGAGTGCGAGCGAGTTTTCCATCAGGGCTCCGAAGAGACCGTCCTGATAGTGGGACATCTCCGGCAGTTGGTGCTCGTACGGCCAGATCGGTGAGATCAGGAAGAGCAGGTAGAGCCCGATCGCGGCGACGCCGTGGCGGAGCCCGGTCAGCGTGGGGTACCAGATCGGCGGGCGGAGCCCGTTGACCCCGGGCAGCCCGCCGAACGCCGGGCCCTGGCCGGTGCGCTGTGGAATCCCCCGGCTCGCCTCCCGGCGGCGCACGGCGGCGTCGGCCAGCACGATGATCGCCGGGATCACCCAGACCAGGTGGTGCGTCCAGGAGATCGGGCTGATCACGTTCGCGGTCAGACCGACAAGTGTGAACGCCGTCAGCTCGTCGCCATCGGCGCGGGAACTGGCCGCTCGGGACAGGCCCAGCGCCAGGACCAGCACCGAGAAGGCGAGCCAGAGCAGCCCGGGGGTCTCGATCGAGTCGTACAGGCGGGCGAGCAGGCCGGCGAGTGACTGGTTGGGTGTCATGTCCGCAGCGCCGACCCGCTCGGTCTGCCACAGCACGCTGCCGAAGTACGTCCGCGACTCGTCGCCGACGATCGCGAAGGTCGCCACCGTCACGCCGATCGTGGTGCCGATGGCGGTGGCCGCCACCCGCCACTGGCGGGTGATCAGCAGGTAGGCGATGAACAGTGCCGGGGTGAGCTTGACCGCGGTGGCCAGGCCGATGCCGGTGCCGGCCCAGGCTCCGCCGTAGAGGAAACGCAGCAGAGGGCCGTCGGTCGCGGCGTAGTGGGTGCCCCGGCGGGAGCGCCACCGAAGGCCGATCAGGTCAGCCATGATCAACGCGAACAGCAGGATGTTGACCTGGCCGTAGCCGAGAGTCTCCCGACCTGGCTCGATGGCGACCGCGAGCGGCACCGCCACGGCCACCGTGAACCACAGTGGCCACCCCAGCCGGTCCACGATGGGTCGGAGCAGCCCGGCCAGCACCAGCGCCAACGCGGCGATGCTGGCGAAGGCGTTGACCAGGCCGGCCACACCGATCGGAAGCTGCGCCATCGGCAACATGACCAGCCCGCCGAACGGCGGGTAGGTGAAACCGAGGGTCGTCCCGGGCGCGATGAACTCGTAGAGCTCATGACCGCTCGCCCACCACACCACGGCACCGTGGTAGATCTTCATGTCGAAGAAGTTGTACGGCCGCCCGAAAGCACCGATGGCGAGCCATGCGGCGTAGGCGACGGCGGCCACGATGGCACCCCGTACGACGTTCCTGCGATCGATCCGCCGCGTCACGCGTTGGATTTGGGCGAGGCGGTCCGCCCGACTACCGACAGCCGTCGGCATGGCGTGGCCACCCCCATACCAAGGTCGTCCTACCCGTCCAGGTCCTGCACGGAGCCTAGAGCGGCGCCTCACGTCAGTGCCTCCCGCGTTATGCGACCGTGTCCGATCCCACACAAGTTTTTGACATTTCCACCGCGTTAACGCCTACCGGGTGGTTCAGGTAATTCGCGGCCTTAGCGGGGGGTGGGTCTGGCACAGAAACGCATCGACGCAGTTCAGCCGGGGAGTCGACGTGCGGTGGACGCGGATCGGACGGCTATGCGGGCCTCGCGTCGGGCGGTACGGACGGCGCGCTGCACCGAACGTCGAGAGTGGCCGATGCGATGCCCCGTCCGCCAGCGCAGACCCGGCTTGCCACCGGTGTCGGTCGCGGCCAGCAGGAGACCGCCGAGCAGGCCGAGGTTCTTCAACGCGTGGATCTGGTTGTTGTTCTTGGCCATCGGGTCGTCGTTCTTCCAGAAGGGGTGCCCAGCGAGGGTCACCGGCACCAGCGTGCCGGCGAGCACCAGCGCAGCGGGTCGGCTGAACCGCCCGGTGGCCATCATCAGCCCAGCGGTGACCTGCACCGCCGAGTTGAGCCGGATCAACGTCTCGGTCTCGGTCGGGAAGCTCGGATGTGCCTTCTTCAGCATCGGTGCGACCTTTTCGGTCACCGGCCTTGCGGCCACCGCCAGCCGAGCCGGGTTACGGAGGTTGCGATACCCGCTGACCACGAAGATGCCGCTCAGCATGGCGCGGGCGAGGGAACGTACGGGCGTCATGGATCAGTCATACCCCGTCGCGGGGTTTGCTACCCCGGCAACCGCCGGATCCGGATCGGTGATCGTGCGCCCGCGCCACGCCGAATCGAGTGATCGTCACGGATGGCCGGGCCGTGGCGGGTAAGGTCGCGCGGGTGACCACGCTGCGGCTACGCCCTGAGGACCCGGCCGATGCCGGCCCGCTACGTCGCGTGCTGGCCGCCGCCTTCGCCCGCCCAGACGTGGCGACGCCGCCGGAGGTGAGCCTGGTCGACGAGCTGCGCGGCACGGCCGCCTGGCTGCCGGAGCTGGCCATGGTCGCCGAGTACGGCGGCGAGGTGGTCGGGTACGCGCTGCTCACCCGGGTGCGGGTGCGGCCGGAGCAGGGCTCGGACGTGCCTGTCCTGGCACTCGGCCCGGTGGCGGTCGCGCCGCACCGACAGCGCGTCGGGCATGGCACGGCGGTCGTGCAGGCCGCCCTGGACGCCTGCACCGAGCTGGGTGAGCGGCTGGTCGTGGTCCTCGGTGACCCGGCCTTCTACCGCCGGTTCGGCTTCAGCCCTGCGACCGAGCTGGGCCTGACCGGCCCATGGGCCGGTCTCGGTGAGCCCTGGCAGGCGTTGGTGCTGCCACCGTCCACCAGCGAGGAGGGGCCTCCGCCACGTGGCGAGGTGCTCTTTCCGGCGCCCTGGTCGAAGGTCTGACCGCGCCCGACAGGTGTGTGCCGGTCAGGCCGGCTGGGTGCGCAGGTACCGGCCGAAGTGCGGGACCGTGAAGGCGACGGTGCCCCGCTCACCGGAGTAGATCAGCCCCTTCTTGATCAGCGCGTCCCGGGCCGGGGAGAGGCTGGCGGGTTTGCGGCCGAGGGCGCGGGCGATCTCCGCGGTGGGCACCGCCGCGTCCATGTCGTCGCGGACCACCGCTCCGGAGTCGTCCCCGACCGCGGACATCGTGGCCATCGCCCGCATGTACTCGCGTTCGGCGGGGGTGGCCCGTTCGAACCGGGAGCCGAAGAACCCGACCGCCAGCTCGGCTTCCGCCTCGGGCGCGGCTACCCGCACATCAGCCGCGGTGATCGGCGAGCGCGGCGCGTGGTCCCAGGTCGCCTTGCCGTACGCCTGGACGAAGTAGGGGTAGCCACCGGACTTCTCGTAGAGCAGGTCGAGTGCCTTCTGCTCGTACTCGACCTCCTCGCGCTCGGCGGGCGCGCAGAGTGCGTGGTCGGCGGCGATCCGGTCGAGCCGGTCGATGCGTTGGTAGCGGAACAACCGTTCGGAGTACGACTTGGCGGCGCTGAGCACCGCCGGCAGGTGCGGAAGGCCGGCGCCGACGACGATCAGTGGCGCGCCGAGCTGGGACAGCTCATGGCAGGCGGCGCAGAGCGCCGACACGTCCTCCGGGCCGAGATCCTGCATCTCGTCGATGAAGATGGCGATGCCGGTGCCGACGTCACTGGCCACCGCGGCGGCGTCACTGAACAGCTCGACCAGGTCGATTTCGATGTCGCCGGAGTCGGCCCGGCCGCTGGCCGCGGGCACGTCGATCCCGGGCTGCCACCGGTCGCGCAGCTTCGGGGCGGCACCGGCCCGGCCGGTCGGGGCGGACCGTTGGGCGAACGCCTTGAGGACGCCGAGGAACGCGTCGATCCGATCGGGCGCGCGATGTCGGGGGGCCAACTCCCGGACCGCCATGTGCAGGGCGGCGGCGACCGGACGACGCAACGACTGGTCCGGTCGTGCCTCGATCTTGCCGCTGCCCCAGAGCCGATTGATCGCCTGCGACCGGAGGGTGTTGAGCAGAACCGTCTTGCCGACGCCGCGCAGCCCGGTGAGCATCAGGCTGCGTTCGGGTCGCCCTCGTGCGATGCGTTCGAGCACGATGTCGAAGACGTCCAGCTCCCGCCCCCGCCCGGCGAGTTCGGGCGGACGCTGGCCGGCGCCCGGCGCGTACGGGTTGCGGACCGGATCCACGCATCGCAGAGTATCGGGGCATCTAGCTGCGAGGCTAGACATGGATAGATGGGGCTACCGGCGTGTCGCGGCTGTCGACAGAAAACTAGGGCTGTCTAGCCTGGACGCTAGACAGCCCTAGTTTTGGCAATCGGGACTACCGCTCCTTCAGGCAGAGCACGTAGTCGAACAGGTCGACCGAGTTGTCGTGCACGTAGTTCGCGGTCGCCTCCGGCGCGAGCAGCTCGCACCGGTCCCCGTCGGTGGTCGCCGGAATCCGCATCAGCACCTGATACGTGTTCGGGCCGCACGGCACCTTGCGCAGCTCGGCGTCGTCCTCGCTGCCCTCGTTCACCAGGCAGTCGCCCGTGGCGAACTCCTCGTCCTGGGTCGGCGGGGCCGACCTCGGCATGTCCCTGGGCAGGTCGGGCGGGACGACCGGCGCGCTCGTCGACGGCGTACGCGCCGCGTCGCCGATGTCGGCGACCCTCCAGACCGCCCAACCGGCCAGGCCGAGGCACGGGCAGAGCACGAGCAGCACCACCAGCGCGATGATGAGAGCGACGTTGCGGCCGGTCTTCTTCACCGGCGCGACGGGCGGCATCCCGTAGCCGCCAGGAGGCAGCTGGCCCCACGGTGAGGGCGGCTGACCCGGCATCGGCCCGGGCGGCGGCATCGGCCCGGCGGGCGGCATCGGCCCGGCCGGCGGGAAGGGCCCGGGCGGCGGGTAACCCGGGCCCGAGGTGGGCGGCGGTGCCCACATCGGTGCGGTCGGCGGCTCCGGTTGGGTCGGCGGCGCTGCCCACATCGGTGCGGTCGGCGGCTCGGCATCGCTCGGCGGCGGACCCCACTGTTGCCGGGTCGGATCCTCGGCGGGCGGGCGCTGATAGGGGTCGTCCGGTTGGTCGGAACCCGCTGGTCCGTAGGTCGTCATGTCATCCCTGGGGGTGGGTGGTCTCAGCGCTGCTTGAGGCAGAGGACGAAGTCGAGGGTGTCCAGCTCACTGTCGAAGAAGTACCAGTTGGTGTAACCCTCGACCTTGCCGCACTTGGCCTCGGCATCGCGCTCGCCGCTGGTCGCGCCGTCGATCCGACTCAGCACCTCGTACGACTTCGCGGCGCAGCCGCTGATCAGCAACTTGGGCTTGCCGCCCGCCGCGCCGTCATTGCGGACGCACTGGCCGACCTTGGCGAACCGCGGATCGGCCGATGATTCCGGTGCCGGGGCACTCTGGACGGGCTCGGTTGCGTCCGCGTCCGCGCTGGGCTCACCAGCAACGGCCGAACCGGTCGGCGCGGCCACCGGCGCCGGGTCGTCCTGCCCGCGCAGGAACCAGAACGCACCGCCGGCGGCCACCACCAGCAGTACGACGGCCAGTACAGCGATCAGCGGTCCTCGACCGCGCCGGCCGGGTGCCGGTGCCGGGTCCCCGCCGCCGTACCGGTCGTCGTCGGGCCGGTACGGCTGCCCACCGTAGGCCGGGTTCGCCCCGGTCGGCTGGTACGCGCCGCCGTAGGGTGCTGCGGGCTCACGGCCGTAGGGACTCTCCGTCCCGTCGCCGTACGGAGAACCGGGCGCACCGCCGTAGGGCGACCCCGAACCACCTCCGTAGGGCGTGGCGGGTGGGCCACCGTACGTCCCGGGTCGTCCCTGGGGGGCGGGCGGGTAGGGCTGCTGCACCGGCCGTCCGGGCGTCTCGTCAGGTCGTTGCCCACGCCACGGTCCCGGGTTGCCGCCCCCGGGTGGTCCGTAGTTCGTCATGCCACCCTCCTGCACAAGTGGTGAGAGGCCGGCCACCAAAGCGCGACGCCGACTCCGACGTCACCGTAGCGTGGTCGACTGATGAGCTCACCTCCACCGAGCGCCGCAGCCGCCGTCGGCCGCCGCGCTGACATAGCCCCGACCCTGATCTGGACCGCGTTGATCGTGGTCTACCTCCTCTGGGGGTCCACCTATCTGGCCATCCGGATCACCGTGGAGACGCTGCCTCCGCTGCTGTCGGCCGCCCTCCGATTCGCCGTCGCCGGCCTGATTCTGGCGGTGGTGCTGCGGCTGCGCCGAGGCCCCGGCGCACTGCGGGTGGATCGGCGGCAGCTCGCCTCGGCCGCGCTGGTCGGGGTGCTCCTGCTCGCCGGCGGCAACGGCCTGGTGGTGCTCGCCGAATCCGGGCCGCCCGGAGTGGCGCTCCCGTCCGGGATCGCCGCGCTGCTGGTGGCGACCGTGCCGTTGCTCGTGGTGTTGTTGCGCGCCGGCACCGGGGACCGCCCGCCGATCTGGACGTTCGCCGGAGTCACCCTGGGCTTCGTCGGCCTGATCCTGCTGGTGCTGCCCGCCGGCAGTTCGGACGCGGTACCGCTGGTCGGAGCGTTGACCGTGGTGGCGGGGGCAATTTCCTGGTCGGTCGGGTCGTTCCTGTCCGGTCGGATCCGGATGCCCGCCGATCCCTTCGTGGCCACGGTGTACGAGATGTTGGCCGGCGCGCTGGTGCTGGCCGTCATCGCCGCCGGTCGGGGCGAGCTGAGCGACTTCCATCCGTCGGCGGTCAGCACCCGATCGTGGCTGGCGCTGGGCTACCTCATGGTGGCGGGCTCGCTGGTGGCCTTCACCGCGTACGTCTGGCTCCTGCACAACGCGCCCATCTCGCTGGTGTCGACGTACGCCTACGTCAACCCGGCCGTCGCGGTGGCGCTCGGCGCGCTGATCGTGGCCGAGCCGATCACTCCGCAGGTGCTGCTCGGTGGCGCGGTCATCGTCGCCGGGGTGGCTCTGGTGGTGACTACCGAACGGCCTCGCCGGGCGGGCGCCAGATCACGGTCGGGGGCCTCGCCGGTGAGCAGCCGGCGGTAACGTCCGGCCCATGTCGGCCGCCGCACTGCTGCTGATCGGGCTGCTCGGCGCGCTGGTCGGCCTCGTCGTACCCCGTTTGGCCCGGCGTTTCACCACCCCGCCGGTCGGGTCGTGGGGCGATCCGCGACCGCGCCCCGGCCCGTCGACGTGGCTCAGCCCTGCGGTGGCGGCCGTGGTGTTCGCCGGGCTCGCGGTCGCACGGGCGGACGACCCGGCGCTGCCGGTCTTCCTCGCGGTGGCAGCGGTGGGGCTGGTGCTGGCCGGGGTGGACCTGGCCTGCCTGCGACTGCCTGACCCGTTGGTCCTCGCCGCCGGGGCGCTGGCCCTCGGTGGCCTGACCGGTGCGGCAATGCTGGCCGGCACTCCCGGCCGGATGCTCGACGCGTCGGCCGGCGCGGTTGTGGCCGGCGCAGCGCACGTGCTGCTGGCCCTGCTGCCCGGGTCCCGGCTGGGCTTCGGGGACGTGAAGCTGGCCGCCGTCCTCGGCGCACCGCTCGGCTGGCTGGGGCGGGACGCCCTGTTGGCCGGGCTGCTCCTGCCTCATCTGCTGCACGGCGGGCTGGTGCTCGGGCTGCTCGCCACGCGACGCGTACGCCGCGACACCCTGCTGCCACTCGGGCCGGCTCTGCTCGCCGGTGCCTGGCTCGGTGTTCTCCTCGGCTGACGCGGCCGGAAACCGCAACACGCCGGTGGCTCGTAGGCCCCGGGCGGTTCAGATCAACCGGAGTTGGCGGTCCTTCGGGCGACGCGGCTCCGTCTCGCCGAACCGCTCGAACAGGCCCGGGTCGATGGCGCCGAGGAACGGCGACGGAGCACAGTCGCGCTCCGCGCCTTGCCGGGTGCGGCGGGCGGCGTGACTGACGTACAGCCGGTCCTGGGCCCGGGTCAGGCCGACGAAGAAAAGTCGGCGCTCCTCGGCGACCGCGTCCTCGTCGGGCGTCGAGCCCGGCCAGCGCAACGGCAGCAGACCGTCCTCGACACCGATCAGGAAGACCACCGGGAACTCCAGGCCCTTTGCGGCGTGCAGGGTGAGCAGCGTGACCGCCTCCGCACGCGGATCGAGCGCATCCACCTCCGCGCCGGTGGCCAGTTGCGACAGGAACGCCTCCAGGTCGTCACCGCAGCGTCGGGCCAGCGGGGTCAGCAGGTCCACGGCCGAACGGACGGCCTCGGGGCGTACCGTGCCGGTGCCGTCAAGGGTGGGCACGGCGAACCGCTCAGCGACCACCTGGCCGGCCAGCCGCACCCGGGCGGCAAGCGAACCGGCCAACCCGTCCGCGTGTCGCAACTCGCGGGCGATGGCCGCCACCCCGGGCCGGTCCCGCAGCCGGTCGTGCGAGCGCTTCTGCACCGGAATGTTGGCCCGGCTCAGGGCGTCCACCACCGGCGCGGCCTGCGCGTCCGTCCGGTACAACACGGCGATGTCGGAGAACGACAGCGAGGTCGACCGGCCGTCGATGCGGCCCGAATCCAGCGAACGGTGGGACAGTCCGCCGACCAGTTCGTCGACGGTACGGACCACGAAGTCGGCCTCCTCGGCGACGGACGCCGCCGGATAGCGCCCCACCAGCGGGGCCTCCGGGTCGAGTCGGGCCGGGTCCAGCCGCCGGCCACGAACCAGCGAGGACGGTGCGATGGCCTGCACGGCGGCGGCCAGGATGGGCGCAGACGAGCGGTAGTTGCGGTTGAGCCGGACCAACCGGGCGTCCGTGAAGTCCTCGGAGAAGCGCAGGAAGTAGCCGACGTCGGCACCCCGGAACGAGTAGATCGCCTGGTCCGGGTCGCCGATCGCGCACAGGTTGCCGTCCGCCGGGCTGAGCAGCCGCAGCAGCTCGTACTGCATCGCGTCGACGTCCTGGTACTCGTCGACGAAGATCCACCGCCAGCGGTCCCGGTACTGTTCGACCAACTTCCGGTCGGCCCGCAGCAGCTCCACCGGCAGGGTGACCAGCTCGTCCAGGTCGACCAGGTCCTGCTTGCGCAGCAGCGCCGTATAGCTGGCGAGGTCGTCGCCGGCCTCGGACCGGGCCGCCGCCCGTTCGCCGTCGTCGGCGATGCGGAAGTCGGCCGGAAGGCCCGCCGCGTCGGCGTTCTCCCGCAGGATGGTCAACCCCAGCGCGTGGAACGTCCCCACGGTGACGTCCTCGGCGACCGGGCCGAGCAGGCCGTCAAGGCGGTGTCGCAGCTCCTCGGCCGCCCGGCGGGTGAACGTGATCGCGAGGCAGTGCTCGGGAAAGACGTTCAGCTCCGCGCAGAGGTACGCGATCCGGTGGGTGAGCGTCCTGGTCTTGCCGGTGCCCGGGCCGGCCACGATGAGCAGCGGGCCGCCGGGCGCGGACGCGGCCACCCGTTGCATCGCGTCCAGCCGGTCCAGCAGGCCGGTGCCGACCTCCTCCATGCCGGAGAGCATCGGCTCGAACGGCTCGTGGGGAGACGGCGGCGGCGCGATCGGCGGTGCGGGGGCCGGGGCCGGCTTACGCTTCGGCTCGGCCTTCGCCGCCGCCGGGCGCTTGGCCGTCGAGCGGGCCGGCGGCTCCGCGGGGCGGCGCTGCGCCGGCACCGGTACGTCGAACAGCGTCTCCTGTGCCGACCCGGAGTTGGCGCCCAACTCCGCCGGCTCGAAGAGCGTGATCACCCCGTACTCGCCGTCGTAACCCGGCACCCGGCGCACCTCGCCTCGTCGTAGCCGCCCGATGCCCTCGGCGAGCAGCTCACCGCCGGCCTGTGCGATGTCGGCCAACGGCGTCGTGGTCAGGATCTCCAGCTCGGGGCCGAGCGCGGCGATCAGTTCGTTGAGTCGTCCCTCGACCTTCTTCGACCGGGCGCCCACCTTGTTGATCTCGCCGAGGACCTCGGCCAGCGGGACCAGGTGGGTGACGTCCCGGGCGTGTGCCGGTCGGTGCCCTGCCGGGCGGTCGGCCAGTTCCTCGATCCGGCTCAGGACACCCACGGTGAGCGGCTTGCCGCACTCGGGACAGCGCCCGCCGGCGGACCGGGTCCGCTCCGGGGACCAGTTGACCCCGCAGAGCCGGTGCCCGTCCGCGTGGTACTTGCCCTCCTCGGGGAAGAATTCGATGGTGCCGGCGAGGCCGTCACCGGTCCGCAGCGCCTCCCGGACGGCGAAGTAGTCCCGTTCGGTGGTCAGCACGGTCGCCTCCCGGCCCAGGGCCGGCGGCGAATGCGCGTCCGAGTTGGAGACCAGTTGGTAGCCGTCCAGGCTGCCGACCCGCCAGTTCATCGCCGGGTCGGACGAGAGGCCGGTCTCCACGGCGAAGATGTGTCCGGCCAGGTCGGCGTAGCAGTCCGCGATCGCGTCGAAGCCGGATTTCGAGCCCAGCGCGGAGAACCACGGCGTCCAGATGTGCGCCGGCACCAGGAAACCGTCCGGGCTGGCCTCCAGGGTGATCTCCAGCAGGTCGCGGGAGTCCAGACCGAGGATCGGCCGGCCGTCCGAACCGAGGTTGCCGATCCGACAGAGGGCGGCGTTGAACCGGGCCACCGCGTCGAGATCCGGCAGGTAGATCAGGTGGTGCACCTTGCGGGTCCGGTCGTCCCGCTTGTAGATGGTGGAGATCTCCACACTCAGCATGAACCGGACCGGGTCCGCGTCCGCCGTCCCGGCGAGTCGCGGCGGCAGCCGGCGGGCGATGTCCCGTTCCGCCTCAGCGCCGAGCCGGTACAGCCCCGGCTCGGCCGGGCGCAGGGTCTCCCGCAGATGGTCGTACCAGGCGGGGTGAGTGAAGTCGCCGGTGCCGAGCAGACCGATGCCCTTACGACGGGCCCACCACGCGAGGTTCGGCAGGGTGAGGTCGCGGCTGCACGCGCGCGAGTATTTCGAGTGGATGTGCAGGTCCGCGACGAATGGCGGGAGGCCACCGGGGGGTACGGCGCTGAACGGGGGCACGCCGCATCCTGTCACGCCCGCCGCGCCGGTCGCCCGCCGCCACGCGCGGACGTGACGTCCGCTATGCCGAGCGCAACTCGACCAGACTGATCTGCGGCTCCGCCCCGACCCGGACCGGCGGCCCCCAGAAGCCGGCGCCGTTGGTCACGTAGACCTTGGTGCCGTCGACCTCGCCGAGGCCACTGACCACCGGCTGCTCCAGCCGAACCGCCAGGTTGAACGGCACCATCTGCCCACCGTGGGTGTGCCCGGACAGTTGCAGATCGACGCCGTACCTGGCCGCCTCCACCGCCGCCAGCGGCTGGTGGGCGAGGAGCACCACGGGACGGCTGGGGTCGCGGTCACCGAGGGCGGCGGCGAAGTCCGGCCCGGCCGCCAGGCCGCTGTCTCCGGTGGCGTCCAGGTCGTTCACACCGGCCAGGTCGAGCACGCCGCCCCGGGCCTGGATCTCCTGCCGCCGGTTCTGCAACACCCGCAGGCCGAGCCGGTCGACCTCCTGGACCCACTCCTCCACCCCGGAGTAGTACTCGTGGTTGCCCGTGACGAAGAAGCTGCCGTACCGGGATCGCAGGTCGCGCAGCGGTGCCGCCGCCGAGCCGAGCTCGGCGACCGAACCGTCGACCAGGTCACCGACGACCGCGACCAGGTCCGCGTCGAGCCGATTGATCGCGGCGACGATCCGCTCGGTGTGTGCCCGCCCGCGCAACGGGCCGAGGTGGATGTCGGAGACGGTCGCGATGCGCATGCCGTCCATGCTGCGCGGGAGCTTGGCGAGCGGGATCTGCACCCGGTCGAGGCGCGGCGGGCCGAGTGCGGTGCGCACGCCGTACCCCGTGATGCCGGTGGCGGTGAGGCCGGCGAAGATGGCCGCCCCGCGGGCCAGCAGCAGCCGGCGGGCCGGGTCGTGATCCGGGGCCGCGACGGCGCCGGCGGCCGGCGGCTCGGGCGGCCCGGCGGCGCCGACCAGCACCGGTTCGGGTGCGGCGGTGGTCGGCTCGGCGGCGGTCAGCCGGCGGCGCAGCACCAGCCGGGTGACCAGCATCGGCACTTCGAGCACGACCAGCACGACCAGCAGGTAGAACATCAGCGCGAGCCACAGGTAGCCCGGCCAGGCGAGCCAGTAGAGCCCGGCCTGCGTCCCGGCGAGAGTGACCGGCACGAGCAGGGCCAGCACCAGTGCGGCGATCGCACCGACCCGCCGCCAGCGGCCCGGTGTGGTGGTGTCCCGAACGAGCCGCTTCCACAGGTAGAGATGGATGAGGCCGGTGATCAGCGCCAGGACGGCCACGAACCCCAGAACCGCCAACATGTGCGCCTCCCTCAGCCGCCCGCGAACGGGGGCAGGACATCGATCGTGGCCCCGGCCGGCAGGGGTGCCTGACGATCATGACAGGTGACGCCGTCCACCAGGAAACTCGCCACCCGCAGCACCGCGCCGAGTCGGTCGCCGTGTCGCCGCACCAACTCGCCCGTGAGGTCGTCGAGTGACCGGCCGGCGGGCAGGACCTCCTCGCGGTGCCCGGCGGCGGCGCGGGCGCCGGCGAAGTAGCGGACGGTCAGCGGTGTCGGTTCCACGCCTCAACCCCCGATCGCGGACATCGGTCGGGTCGGCTGGAGGAAGGTCGGGTCGTCGATGCCGTGCCCGGCGCGCTTGCCCCACATCGCGGTCCGCCAACGCCGGGCCAACTCTTCGTCGTCCGTGCCGGTGCGTAGCGCGGCGCGCAGGTCGGACTCCTCGGTGGCGAAGAGGCAGGCGCGGACCTGGCCGTCCGCGGTGAGACGGGTGCGGTCGCAGTCGCCACAGAACGGGCGGGTGACGCTGGCGATCACACCGACCCGCGCGGGGCCACCGTCGACCAGCCACGTCTCCGCCGGTGCCGCGCCGCGCTCCGCCGGGTCGGGGCTGAGATCGAAGACCGTGCGCAGGGAGGTCAGGATCTCTTCGGCGGTGACCATGGTGGCGCGGTCCCAGCCGTGCTGGGCGTCCAGTGGCATCTGCTCGATGATCCGCAGCTGGTAGTCGTGGTCGACGGCGAAGCGGAGCAGGGCCGGTGCCTCGTCCTCGTTGACGCCGCGCATCAGCACCGAATTGATCTTCACCGGACTGAGCCCGGCGGCCGCCGCCCCGGCGAGCCCAGCCAGCACCGCGTCCAGGCGAGGACGACGGGTGAGCGTGGTGAACCGGGCCGGATCGAGGGTGTCCAGTGAGACGTTCACCCGGTCCAGGCCGGCCTCTCGCAACGCGGGTGCCAGCCGGTCCAGGCCGATGCCGTTCGTGGTGAGCGAGATGCGTGGGCGGGGTGCGAGCGCGGCGACCGCGGCCACGATGCCGAGCAACCCGGGCCGGATCAGCGGCTCACCGCCGGTGAACCGCACCTCGGTCACGCCGAGCCGCTCGACGGCCACCCGGACCAACCGGACGACTTCCTCGTCGGTCAGCAACTCCGGGCCGGCCAGCCAGGGCAGCCCTTCCGCCGGCATGCAGTAGGTGCAGCGCAGGTTGCACTTGTCAGTGAGGGACACGCGCAGGTCCCGAGCGACGCGGCCGTACCGGTCGACGAGGACGCCGTCGGTCCCCAGGGCGGCGCTCACCTGTCGACCGTAGCGCGCTCGGCCCGGGCCAGGACGGCGCGGGCAGATTGGACGACCGCATCTCGGTAACCGCCGCCGAAGAGCGCGGTGTGCACGAGCAGCAGATGCAGTTGATGCAGTGGCACCCGGTCGCGCCAGCCGTCCGGCAGCGGCCAACTCTCCTGATAGGCGGCCAGCACCCGATCCAGATGGGGAATGCCGCCGAAGAGAGCGAGCTGGGCCAGATCGGTCTCCCGGTGCCCGCCGTGCGCCGCTGGGTCGACCAGCCAGACCCGATCGTCAAAGCCCCACAGCACGTTGCCCGGCCACAGGTCGCCGTGGATGCGCGCGGGTGGCTCGTCGCCGCCGAGCCCGCCGACCTGACCGATCACCTGCTCGACCAGTAAGGCGTCGGCGCTGGTCAACGCACCACCGTCGACCGAGCGGCGCAGGTAGGGGGCGAGGCGTCGCTCGGCGAACCACGTCGACCAGGGACCGTCGGCGGGGGTGTTGTCCTGCGGAAGTGGCCCGATGAAACCCGGCCAGGTCGCACCGAAGGCGGCTGAGCCCGCTCGGTGCAGGCCGGCCAACTCGCGGCCGAAGCGTTCCGCGGCCTCCGGCGTCGGCTCGCCGGGCTCCACCCAGTCGAGCGCGATCAGGTCCGGCAATGCCACGATCACCTCGGGTACGCCGATCGCGCCGGCCTCCCGCAGCCAACGCAATCCGGCCGCCTCGGCGGCGAAGAAACCCTCCGGCGCCGGCCCGCCGGCCCCCTCGGGCCAGGACTTGGCGAAGACCGAGTGGCCGTCGTCCAGGGTGAGCCGAGCGGCGGCGCAGATGTGCCCACCGGCCACCGGCGTCTCCCGGATCCGCTGGTGGGTCCGGAAGGTCGGCAGGTGTGCCGGGTGTGCGCGCAGGTACGCCAGGTCCATCAGCGCACGGTAACCGCTCCCCACGACACCACGGCGCCGCCCGGAGACATCGGGTCTCTTTCGGCACCCGTGGGTGCGGGATGAGCAGGGAAAACACGCTAAGTAGCTGTGGATAAGCCGCGTGTCGTCCACAGGGGCGGCGGAGCCCGGTACGCCCGCCGCAGGCTTCCGCCATGACCTCGACCGATCGCCCTCAGCTCGCCGTCCGCTCGCCCGCCGACCTGATCGCCGCTGTGCCGTACCTGCTCGGCTTCCACCCCACCGACAGCGTGGTCGCCGTGGCGTTGCTCGGCCGGCAGATCATCTTCGCCGCCCGCGCGGACCTGCCCGACCCGTCGACCGATCTGGTCGAGCGGGCCCGGCACCTGGCCGCCGTGATTCGCCGACAGGGCGCGGAGGCCGCCACCGTGGTCGGTTACGGGCCACCCGACCGTGTCACTCCGGCCGTCGACGCGGTGCGTGCCGCACTGGGCGCCGCCGGTCTGGAGGTGCTCGACGCGCTGCGGGTGACCGACGGCCGGTGGTGGTCCTACCTCTGCACCGAGCCCGACTGTTGCCCGCCCGAGGGTCGGCGCTACGACCCGGCCGCCAACCCGGTGACCGCCTCGGCGGTCTTCGCCGGCCAGGTCGCGCTGCCCGACCGGGCCGCTCTGGTGGCGCAGGTGTCACCGGTGGATGGCCCGGCCCGGGAGGCGGTGCGCGCGGCAACCGTCCGCGCTGAGCTACGACTGACCGAGTTGCTGGATCAGGCGCCCGCGGAGGATCTGCTCGGCAGCCGGACGATGCGCTCCGCCGGGGTCGCCGCGGTCCGCGAGGCCCAGCGCCGGCAGCGCCGCGGTGAGCGGCTGGACGACGACGAGGTGGCCTGGTTGACCCTGCTGATGACCCACCTGCCGATCCGCGATCACGCCTGGGAACGCACCGACGGTCGGGACCGGGACATCGCCCTCTGGACCGACGTGCTGCGCCGGACCGAGCCGAGGTTGGCCGCCGCGCCGGGGGCGCTGCTGGCGTTCGCGGCCTGGCGCGCGGGGCAGGGGGCGTTGGCGGCGGTCGCACTGGAGCGCACGCTGAGCCTGCACCCTGACTACTCCCTCGCCATGCTGTTGGACGACCTGCTCCGGCGCGGCGTGCCCCCGTCCGAGCTGGACGGGTGGCCGTCGGTGGGGATGCCCGGAGTGGTCCGGCCGCGCAAACGGAGTCGACGTGGCCGCCGCTGACCGGCCCCACCAGTCACGCGGTAATACCGTTGGTGCTACCGGAATTGGTAGGCTGGTGGACATGACCGTGAAACGCTCCGTGAGCCTCCCCGACGACGTCGCGGAGTGGCTCGACCAGCAGCCCAACGTGTCGGCCGCGATCACCGAGGCGGTCCGGGCCCAGATGGCCGCCGTGCACCTCCAGGAGGTGCTGCGGCGAGCTGGCATCGAGGTGACCGAGGCGGGGCGGGCGCGGTGGCGGGAGCGGCTGGCGACGCCCATTCCGGCGGACGCCCTGGCTGAGGGTCGGCGGATGTTGGGCCGTGCCGGATGAGCGATCGGATCGCGGCGGTGTTCGACGCGTCGGCGTTGACCGCCTACGTCGAGGGCAACGTCTCGGTGGGGGAGTTGATGCTGGAGGTCGCCGAGGAGGGCCGGCAGGTGGCCGTTCCGGCGGCCTGTCTGGCGGTCGCCATCGCGGGCGCGGGCGACGAGGTTGGCGCCGCGCTGCTGGCCCTGATGGTGAGCGCCCCGATGATATGCGTGCTGCCGCTCGATGCCGACGGCGTGCGAGACACGGGCACCCTGGCCCGCGCCGTCGGCGGGGACATCTCGCTCGGTCAGGCCGCCAGTGCGGCACTCACCCACGAGGCGCACTACGCGACCGCGCAGCCCAGGTTGGCGGCGAAGATGCTGCCGACCAACTGGAGCATCCTCGCCCTGGACTGACGTGCGGCAGGGCGGTCGCCGCCGACACCGTCGCCGGTTGGGTGACTCAGGATGTCGGCAGCGGTAGGCGGACCGCTGGCGGAAGCGGTGCCCGCGTCGGACTCGTCTGGCATGACTGGATCATGAAAGCCTCCGTCGAACGATGTACACGTCTCTCCTGATCGCGGCCGACTCGGCGCTGTGGTGGAGGCCGGACACTGATTGCGTGTCCCGTCTTCGTACCGGTACGACATGACCATCGCGTTGCTGCTGTCGCTGGCTGGGCTGGCGTTGATCGACAGCACCAGCATCGGCACCCTCTTCATCCCGGTCTGGTTGTTGCTCGCTCCCGGGCCGGTCAACGCCCGACGGATCCTTGGCTACCTCGCCACGATCGCGGCGTTCTACCTCGCGGTGGGGCTGTTGCTGGTCTGGGGCGGCAGCAGGTTGGCGGACGCGCTGGGCGGCGCCCTGGACAACCGGGGTGTGCTCTGGGCGCAACTCGTCCTGGGTGTCGCGATGCTGGCGCTCAGCTTCCGCTACGACGGCAAACGGCGTCCCCGCACCGGTGGCGTGTTGCGGTGGCGGGACCGGGCCACCGCCGGCGACTCCTCGGCCCGCTGGTTGGTCGGGCTCGCGTTGCTCGCCGCACTTGCCGAGGTGGCGACCATGCTGCCGTACCTCGGCGCGGTGGGTCTGTTGGCCACCTCCGGGGTGGGACCGGCGACCGTGGTGGCGCTGCTCGCCGGATACTGCCTGGTCATGGTGTTGCCGGCGGTGGTGTTGCTGGGTGCCAGGGTGGCCCGCCCGACACTCGTCGAGCCGGTGCTGGCCCGCCTGAACACCTGGATCGTCACGAAGGCGGGCAGCGCTCTGGGCTGGATCCTCGGCATCGCCGGTTTCCTGATCGCCCGTGACGCCGCCGCGCGGCTGGAGCTGATCGACCTGATCGGTCGGTGAACGTCCGCCCGGGTGTCAGGCCGGCAGTTCCATCGTGATCCGGTGCGGCCCGGTGTAGACGTTCATGGTCCGGCCGCGCAGGAAACCGACAAGCGTCATCCCCGCCTCGTCGGCCAACTCGGCGGCGAGGGTGCTCGGGGCGGACACCGCCGCCAGCAGCGGCAACCCGGCCATCCACGCCTTCTGGGTCAGCTCGAAGCTGGCCCGGCCCGAGACCAGCAGCAGGTGCCCGGCCAGTGGCAGACGACGTTCCCGCACCGCCCAGCCGATCACCTTGTCCACCGCGTTGTGCCGACCGACGTCCTCCCGGAGCACCACCAGCTCCCCGTCGGGGGTGAACAGACCCGCCGCGTGCAGCCCACCGGTCCGGTCGAAGCCGCGCTGGGCGGCGCGCAGCCGGTCGGGCAGTTCGGCGAGGAGCGCGGCCGGCACGCTGAGCGGGTCGGTCGAGACCGGGAACAGTGACCGGGTGCGGACCGCGTCGATGCTGGCCTTGCCGCAGACCCCGCAGGAGCTGGTCGTGTAGAAGTTGCGGGACGGGTCGGTGGTCGGTTCAGGCACGCCGGGGGCGAGCACCACGTCCACCACGTTGTACGTGTTCGGTGTCTCCGCGCCCGCACAGAGCTGCGCGGTCAGCACGTCGTCGGTCGACCTGATCAGCCCCTCGGTCAGCAGGAAACCGATGGCCAGGTCCAGGTCGTCCCCGGGGGTGCGCATGGTGACGGCGAGCGGCCGTCGGCGGCCGGGACCGGCCGCGCCGACCCGGATCTCCAGCGGTTCCTCCACCGCCAGGGTGTCCGGCCGACGAATGGACCCGCGCCCGGCAGTCACAGCGTCCAGGTCGATCCGGAGTACGCCCCGTCGATCAGTTGCCCGTCCCATCCCGCCATCCTCCACCTCGCGTCGACACGTGCGCACGGCCACCGGGCATCGGGCACCCGGCTGCGACAGTCAACGGGCGTCGACCCGGCTACGGTGGCCGGGTGGGGACATACGCCGCCGTGGTGCTCGCTGGTGGGTCCGCCCGACGGATGGGTGGGGTGGACAAGCCCGCGCTTCCGGTCGGTGGCCGGCCGATGCGTGACCGGGTGCTGGCCGCGGTAGGTGATGCCAGGCCACGGGTGTTGGTCGGTCCGGCTGAGGTCGTCCCGGCGGGCGTGCGGGTCACCCGGGAGGACCCGCCCGGCGGGGGTCCGGTCGCCGCGGCGGCTGCCGGGCTGGCGCTGCTCGATCCCGACACGGCACTGGTCGCGCTGCTCGCCGCGGACCTGCCGCTGCTCACCCGCGCGGCGATCGGCGAGTTGTTGACCCACCTCGCCCCGGAGGGCCGCCCAGCGGCAACGTCGGAGCAGCCACCAGACGGTGCGTGCTTCGCCGACGGGGACGGGCGGCGGCAGTCGCTCTGCGGTGTCTGGCGGGTCGCGGCGCTGCGGGCCGGGCTGGACCGGCTGGCGGTCGACCGGGGTGGCAACCTGGCCGGGGCACCGGTCCGGGCGCTGCTGGCCGGCCTCGTCGTGCGGGAGGTCCCGTGGTCCGGCGACGGCCCGCCGCCCTGGTTCGACTGCGACACTGACGAGGACGTACGCCGGGCAGAGGAGTGGGCGCGATGACGGTGCTGGACGACTGGGTCACGGCGGTGTGCGCCGAGTTGGATCTGGATCCGGCCGGGGTGCCCGTCCCGGCGGTGCTGGACCTGGCCCGCGACGTCGCCCACCAGGTGCTTCGGCCGGGTGCGCCGGTCACCGCGTACCTGCTTGGGCTGGCGGTCGGCCGGGGTGCCGACCCGGCGGACGCCGCGGCCCGGCTCAGCGCCCTGGCGGGTACCTGGCCGGTCGAGTTGGGCGCGGACCCGGCGGACCCGACGGCCCCCTGACCACCGTTGTCCGATCCCGGTCCGGGCTGATCGGGCCCCGGCGAGGCGTGGGTAGGGTGATCGTGACGGACGGAGGCGATCATGACGGCTGACCACCCCTCGGCGCCGCACGATGAGCTGCCCGGCGCTACGGCTGAGCCGGCAGAATCGATCCTGCTCGACGAACCCAGCACCACCGACCTGCGGGCGAAGGTGACCGAGGCGTGGCGGGAGTTCGCCCGGGCGCTCGCCGTGCGGCTGCGGGAACTTCCGGTCGGCACGCACCTGGAGGTGACCCTGGACCCCACCGCCTCCGGGACCGGGGACGCCGTCTATTCGATCAGCGTGGACGTGAACGACGACGGCGGGCTGTCGGCCCGCGCGGTCGGAAACGCCGCCCTGCCGGCGGGCTACCGGCTGGACCGCAGCGCGGTGGCGGACATGATCGCGCTCGGCTGGTCGCCGCCCGGGGTGGTCGCCGGCTCCGGTGGTTCCTTCGGCCTGGACGGTACGACGACCGAGTCGGCCCGGATCGCCGCGCTGCTCTCCAGGACGCTGCGTGACGTCTACGGCGCTCCGCACCCGGCGTTCCTCGTCTACCTGGTGCAGGACACCGAGGGCGAGCCGCTGGCCGTGGACCCGTTGGGCACCGCGCGCAGCGAGTTCGGCCCGGACGCCGACGTCGAGGCCGACCTGGAGGAGGCGCTGGCCGAGGCGGCTGCCGCGCAGGTCGAGCGGGACGACGTGCTCGACCTGGCGGATCGGGTTCGGACCGTGGTCTCCACGATGCTGAAGTCG
Organism: Micromonospora luteifusca; assembly: GCF_016907275.1. NCBI lineage: Bacteria > Bacillati > Actinomycetota > Actinomycetes > Micromonosporales > Micromonosporaceae > Micromonospora > Micromonospora luteifusca. The sequence goes on along the minus strand of NZ_JAFBBP010000001.1, from coordinate 3,117,634 downwards.
GACAACGACCGGTTGCAGATCGACTCGGACGGCGACATCACCATCCGCGCGGGCTCGGCGATGGTCTTCGTGCGGGTGCGGGACAACCCGCCGCTGGTGGACGTCTTCTCCCCGGTGCTCACGGAGGTCGAGCCGACCGAACGGCTCTACGTCAAGCTTTCCGAACTGACGAACCGGATGCCGATCGGCCGCCTCTACTGCGCCGATGACACGGTCTGGGCGTCCATTCCGGTCTTCGGCCGCAACTTCCAGGCCACTCACCTGATGCTGGCGGTGCAGGTGATGACCGGTCTCGCCGACGAGTTGGACGACCGTCTGCACGGCGAGTTCGGTGGCAAGCGGTTCTTCGGCGAGGGCGACAAGCCGGTTCGGCGCGACGAGTCGCAGCACCGCACCGGCATGTACCTCTAAGGCCTGTTTCATAAGAACTGGCCGGCCTGCGGCGGGCCCGGACGACGACCGGCGGCGTTGCGGTTTCGTCCGGATACAACACCGGTATCCGGACGAAACTGCGCCTTGCCGGACCGCCGTCCGGACTCCGCCTCGGCTCGACCGCCCTTATGAAACAGGCCTTAGACGTCGAGCAGGGTCTTTCCGACCGTCGCGCGAGTCTCGATGGCGGCGTGCGCGTCGGCGGCGCGCTCCAGCGGGAAACGCTGGCCGATGAGCGGTCGCAGGCGGCCGGCTGCCGCGTCCGCCAGGACCTGCTCGGTGTACGCCCGCAGTTGCGCGGGTGGCACGTCCGGTCGGACCAGGGTGACCTGCCGTGCCGTGGCGGCCTCGGGCGACACCGGGGACCACTGCCCGCTCGCCAACCCGAAGCTGACCATGCGCCCGCCCGGGGCGAGCAGGTCGAAGGCCGCCCGCGCCACCGTTCCGCCGACGCCGTCGAGCACCACGTCGATCCCGCCCAGCGCGGCCCGGACGCGGTCGGCCCAGTCGGGCAGGAGGTAGTCGACCGCGAGGTCGGCACCGAGGCCGGGGAGCAGATCCACCTTGCGCGGCCCACCGGCGACGCCGACCACCTGGGCGCCGGCCTGATCGGCGAGCTGCACCAACAGGCTGCCCACGCCGCCCGCGGCGGCCTCCACCAGCACCCGGTCACCGGGGCGGACGCCGACTGCCTGGACCAGCATGGTGGCCGTACGCCCGTCGGCCAACAGCGCCACCGCCTCGTCCAGCGCCAACCCGTCGGGCACCTCGATCGGCGCGGCAGCGTCCACCGCGGCGCGTTCGGCGTATCCGCCGGATCCGCCGGTGGCGCTGACCACTCGCCGCCCGATCAGTGCCGGGTCGACGCCCGGCCCGACGGCGACGATCAGCCCGCCCACGCCGTTGCCGGGGATCAGCGGTGGGGTGACCCGGAACGGTCCGGGGCGACCGGAGCGCTGCTGCGTCTCGACGAAGGTGATGTTCGCGTGCGCGACGTCGATCAGCACCTGGCCCGGGCCCGGTGTCGGCTCGGGTGCCGGGCCGGGCACCAGCGCCTCGGGTCCACCGAACTCACGTAACCAGACCGCCCGCATGACATCCCCCTCGACCGTGGTGGGTGGCATGCCCACGCTGTTGGTCAGTCCATCTCCTCAACCGGGGTTGAGGTCAAGGGGTGCGGCTGGACGGGCCCACACCGGGGGACTCGACCAGCCGGGACAGCACGATAGTGCTGCGGGTGGAGGTCACGAAGGACTCGCCACGTAGCCGCTCCAGCGCCGCCTCCAGGTGGGCGATGTCGGCGGCGCGCAGGTGCACGAGCGCGTCCGCCTCCCCGGAGACGGTGTACGCGCCGACCACCTCCGGGTGTCGCCGGGTGGCCACACCGATCTGCGCCGGGGTGGTCCGGCCGGCGCAGAACAGCTCGACGAACGCCTCGGTGGTCCAGCCGACGGCGGCCGGATCAACCACGGCGGTGAATCCCCTGATCACGCCGGTGGCCCGCAGCCGGTCGACGCGACGCTTGACGGCCGGGGCGGAGAGTGACACCCGGGTACCGATGTCGGCGTACGACGCACGGGCGTCGGCAACGAGTAACGCAATGATCCGCTGGTCTACCGCGTCTATCTGCAACGTTCCGCCTCTGGGAAGCAACGGTTGTGGCTGTTACCAAAGTTCCACGGTACCTACTCTTGGTGACCGTGAACCAGCAGCGAGTCCCGCGAAAGCGGACATATCTCATGTGCTCGCCTGAGCACTTCGCGGTCGAGTATGCGATCAACCCGTGGATGGACGTGACCACCCCGGTCGACCGGGACCTGGCCGTCAAACAGTGGGACCGGCTGCGCGAGACGCTTGTCGGCCTCGGCCACGAGGTGCACCTGCTCACCCCCGAGCAGGGCCTGCCCGACATGGTCTACGCCGCCAACGGCGCCTTCGTGGTGGACGGCAGCGCGTACGGCGCACGGTTCAAGCACGAGCAGCGGGCCGCCGAGGCCGCCGCCCACCACGCCTTCTACGAGTCGCAGGGCTGGCGGTTCATCGCGCCGAGCGAGACCAACGAGGGTGAGGGCGACTTCGCGTACGTCCCGGAGGCGCACGGCGGGCTCATCCTGGCCGGCCACGGATTCCGCACCGAGATCCCGGCACACGCCGAGGCGCAGGAGGCGTTGGGGCGGCCGGTGGTGTCGCTGCGTCTGGTCGACCCCCGCTTCTACCACCTGGACGTGGCGTTGGCGGCCATCGACGACTCGAACGTCGTCTACTTCCCGGGCGCGTTCTCCGCAGCCAGCCAGCGGGTGCTCACCCAACTCTTCCCCGACGCGGTGATCGCCGACGACGAGGACGCTCTGGCCTTCGGGCTCAACCTGGTCAGCGACGGCGCGAACGTGGTGCTCAACAGCGAGGCCGCCCGGTTGGCCGGCAAGCTCAAGGCCGCCGGCTACACCCCGGTCCCCGTCGACCTGGCCGAGCTGAAGAAGGGCGGCGGCAGTGTGAAGTGCTGCATCGCCGAACTGCGGCACTGACCCCGAGACTGCCGCGTACGTCAGGGGCCGGCCTCCCGTTCGGGAGACCGGCCCCTGACGTTGCTCCGGTGGGCGTTCAGCCCAGCGTGGCCAGCTCGTTGATCAGCACGTTCGACATGACCTGGCCATCGCGCTGCACCTCCCGCAGGTACCACTTCTGCTGCGGGGTACGCGGCTGGTTGAACTGCCAGATGCCGCGCGGGCTGTCGATCTGACCGAGCTTGCCGAGGGCCAGGTTTACCTGCTGCGGGTTGGGCGAGCCGCCGGCAAGCTGGATCGCCTGGTCGAGCACCTGCGCCGCGTCGTACGACGCCATGGCGTAGGTGGTGGGCGTGATCTGGTACTTCTTCCGATAGGCCGAGGCGAAGACCCGGTTGGACGTGTTGTTCAGGTCGGCCGAGTAGTTCAGTGCGGTCTGGATGCCCAGAGCGCTTTCCTTCAGGTTCTCCAGCACGGTGCCCTCGGTGAGGAAGCCGGGTGCGTAGACCGGCCCGGAGAACTTCTCCCGCAACTGCTTGATGAACTCCACTGCGGCCGCCCCGGCGAAGAAGCAGAAGACCGCCGTGGGCTTCTTGGCCAGTGCCTTGCTGATGTCCGCGGAGTAGGTCGTCTTGCCGGGGGTGGCGGTGGCGTTGGTGTAGGTCACCGGGTCACCGATGCGCGGGTCGCTCGCGCCGAACGCCTGCCGGAAGCCGCGCACCACGTCGGGGCTGCCGACGTTCTCCGGCATGATGATCGCCACGCGGCCGTTCGCCGGCAGTTGGTCACGCAGGTAGCCGCCCAGCGCCCGGCCGGCCTCATCCAGCACGTACGACGTGCGCCAGATGTAGAAGACGCTCTGCAGGCTGCTCGGCGAGGCGTTGGAGCCGATCAGCGGGACCCGGGCCTGCTCCACGGTGTCTCGGATGCCGACCATCACCGCTGAGTTGACCACCCCGGTGAGCGCCAGCACGCCCTGCTTGAGCAGGCCGTCGACGGCTGCCTTGCCGGTCTTCGCGGTGTCACCCTCGTCGGCGGTCAGCAACTCCACCGGGTGGCCGCCCAGCCGCTTGTCGTGCAGGTCGAGGAAGAGTTGGAAGCCGTTGGTGATCTCGTCGCCGATGCTCTTGAAACCACCGGCCTGGGGCGTGATCATCCCGATCTTGATCGGGCTCCGGTTGGTGGTCGGTTGGGGGTCGGTGTCGGAGCCACATCCGGCGACGAAACCGGTGGTACCGAGCGCGGCCAACAGTTGGAGCGCTCGTCTGCGATTCATCTGTGACACCGAGTTCCTTCCAAGGAGCGTTGCAGGGCCGAACACCGCCCCTCCGGCGTTCTACCTGGTCGGCGACGCTGCGTCAATGGCTAGTGATCATCGTGCAACGACCGCAACACAGCAAGGACTCGGGGCCACGCGGCAGACTCCGGGTCGATCAGCCCGAAATGCTCACATCCGGGCAGTTCAACAAGGGAAATATCGGAACCTGCGGCAGTCGCCTCCGCGACGAAGTCCCGGCTCATCTCCGCCGGAACCTGCTGGTCCTCCGAGCCGTGCAAAACTACGGTCCGTGTCTGAATGGGCACCAATTCGCGTGGATCCGCTGCCGCGTACCGGTCCGGGACCTCGGCCGGACCGCCACCGAGCAACGCGGCCACCGCACCCGAGTCCAGATCCCGCCGGTACGCCTCGCCCAGGTCCGCAACCGGGGCCAGAGCGAGCACTCCGCCCACCGTCGTCGGGGCGGTGGCCGCCACATACAGCGCCAGGTGGCCCCCGGCGGAATGCCCGATCAGAATCGGCGGGGCCAGGGTCACCCGGCCGGGCAGTGCCTCGGCGGCCAGCACGGGCAGCTCGGCCACCCCGGTCAGCACATCGGTCAACGTGCCCGGCCAACCACCTCCCGGCTGACCCGTCCGCCGGTATTCCAACTGCGCCACCGGGTAGCCGGCCGCGGCGAGCGCGGCGGCCAGCGGGCCGGTGTGCCGCCGGTCGTACTCGGCCCGCCAGAAACCGCCGTGCAGGACGACGACCAGTGGCCGCGCGGGGCCAGTGCCCGCCGGGAGCCGCAGATCGGCCACCTGATCCGGGTGGTCGCCGTACGCGACGGTCCGGTCGGGCTCCGGTGCGGGCCGGGTCAACACGGCGCGCGGGTCGGCAGACATGGCGCGACGGTAGCGCGCCCGCCCGGGTGTTTCGGCCCCGGTAGTCGGTCCCGGACGCCACGGGTCGAGCCCGCTGAGTAAAAATGGACCTCATGACCGAAGCGCGCTCAGCTGGACAGACCGACGAGCACGGCCCTGACGACTCCGGCCACCCCGGCACGGTTGTGGTGGTCGGCCCGGACGGCCGGCCGATCGGGACGATGCAGACCGACGAGGGCCAGGGTGAGGACCCGACCCGCCTGGTCGAACAGCCGGCCAAGGTGATGCGGATCGGCAGCATGATCAAGCAGCTGCTGGAGGAGGTGAAGGCCGCACCCCTCGACGACGCCAGCCGTAACCGGATGCGGGAGATCCACGAGCGGTCGATCGTCGAGCTCAAGGAGGGCCTTGCCCCCGAGCTGCGCGACGAGCTGGAGCGCATCTCGCTGCCCTTCGCCGAGGACAAGGCCCCCAGCGAGAGCGAGTTGCGGATCGCGCACGCCCAGCTCGTCGGTTGGCTGGAGGGCCTGTTCCACGGCATCCAGGCGGCCCTGGTGGCCCAGCAGATGGCGGCACGGGTGCAGCTGGAGCAGATGCGCGGTGGCCGGCAGGCGCTGCCCAGCGGCCCCGGCGGGATGGCGCCCGGAATGCCGGGCATCGGCCAGCCGGGCGGTGGCGAGGGCCACAACACCGGTCAGTACCTCTGACCTCAGTCCACCCCGAAAACCTTCTCCAGGTACGCCGCCACGCCGTCCTCGGAGTTCGTCGTCGTCACCTCGTCGGCGACCGCCAGGACGGCGGGGTGCGCGTTGGCGACCGCCACACCGCGCCCGGCCCAGCTCAGCATCGGCACGTCGTTGGGCATGTCGCCGAAGGCCAGCACGTCCGCCGCGCTGACCCCGAGCCGGTCGCAGTACCAGGCCAACCCAGCCGCTTTGGTCACCCCGGCCGCCGAGATCTCCACCAGGCCGGAGGAGGACGAGTGGGTGGCCTCGGCCAGCCCCGCCACCGCTGCGGAGATCAGCTCGACGAACGCATCCGGGTCCTGCTCGCCGGCCCGCGCGAGCAGCTTCACCGCCGGCACCGACAGCAACTCCTCCGGCGTCTCGATCGGCCGGATGCCGTCGGGGTCGACGTCCCAGCGCAGCGGGTAGTGCGCCTCGTGCCGCATCTCCCGGCTGTCCAGGATCTCCACGGCGAAGCTGATGTCGGGCACCTCGGCGCGCAACCTCCGGGCCACCTCGGCCAGGTGGTGCGGCGCGAGCGGGTCGGCCCGCAGCACCTCATCGGAGAACGGGTCGTAGACCACGGCCCCGTTGGCGCAGACCGCCGGCAGCGGCTGGGCGAGCTGGTCGTACACCATCTTGAGCCAGCGGACCGGACGGCCGGTGACGAGGACGACCGGCGTGCCTCGCGCGGAGATCCGCGCGAGCACGTCGGCGGTGCGTGGGCTGACGGTGTGGTCGTCGCGGATCAGCCTGCCGTCGATGTCGGTGGCGATCAGGCGGGGTGTCTCTTGCATCACCGGGACAGTAGCCGGTTTAGGTACACCGCCACCCCGTCGTCGTCGTTGCGCAGGGTCACCTCGTCGGCGGCGGCCCGCAGGGTGGGGTGCGCGTTGGCCACCGCCACCCGGGACCAGCCGGCCCACTCGAACATCGGCAGGTCGTTGGGCATGTCACCGAAGACCAGAACGTCGGCCGGGTCCACCCCGAGGCTCTGCGCCACCACTGCCAGTCCGGTTGCCTTGTCCACACCCGGCGGGCAGATCTCGATGAAGCCGAGCCCGGCCTGGGTGAGGGTGGCGACCTGCGGCGGGACGATCCGGCGGGCCACCGCCAGCAGCTCGTCCACGTGGTGGTCGGCGGTCCGGGCGAACGCCTTGATCACGTCGCAGGAGAGGCACTCCGCGCGGCTGCGCGCCTCGAACCGGTCCTGGTAGGGCCAGCTCTCGTGGTAGTCGCCCCAGAGCGGGGCGTCGTGCTCGTCGGACGCCTCCACCATCACGGTCAGCGGGCCGACCTCGGCCTCCAGGTCCGCCAGCAGCCCGGCCAGCACCTCGGCGGGCAGCCGCTCGTCGCGCAGCACCAGCGGACCGGTCGGGTCGCTCTGGTCCACCACCCGTCCGCCGCCGGCCATCACCAGGAAATCGGCGGCGCGGATGTCGTTGCGGGTCAACTCGGTCAGCCGAGGGCCGCGACCGGTCGCGCCGACCACCGGAATTCCGGCGGCCCGCACCCGGTCGAGCACCCCATGGGTGTACGCGGAGACGGTGTCATCGCTGCGGACCAGCGTCCCGTCGAGGTCGGTCGCGATCAGCTTGGGTAGTCCCGGGCGGGTCATCGTTCCTCCTTCGCCCGCCGCCGTCGTACCTGCCACGGCCAAGGAAACCGAGGCCCCGGCGTGACGGCGGGCAGCAACCGTACCTCGCGGAACGGGTCGCATCCATGGCTTCCAGGCGAATCGGGCGCCAACGAGCGGTGCCCGTGTGGTGTCCCCCCAACCCTTCGCGTGATCTTGCACTTTCGGTCGCCCTGATGCGTGAAATGCGCCTTTTGTTGGGACAGCAAGTGCAAGATCGGCGGAGCGGAGAGGGCGGGGTGGGCGTTCAGGTGGGGTTTTCGGGGCGGGCGAACGGGGCGGCCGGGGTGACGGTCAGGTCGGCTGGTGCGGGCAGGCCGTCCTCCTGGACCCGGTCTCGGTGCCGGCGCCGCCACCTGGGCGCTGGCACATCGCCGGACCGTTCGTCCTCCGGTAGGCCGCCCAGTGCGGCGGGTAGCGCGGCCGGAGCCAGCCAAAGCGCCGCGCCGAACAGCACACAGGCGGCGAACGCCATCACCAGACCGCGACCGTATTCGGTCCGGAAGCCGTCCTGAGGCGAGTAGAAGAAGTTTCGCTGACCGGGGTCGTCGAGGGTGGCCGCGGCGGCGATCAGCAGCCCCAACAGGGTGCCGGCCAGCGTGAGACCGGCCAGCCGGGCGTTCGGCCGCACGGCCGCCGTGCCCCGCAGCGCCAGCGACACGATGCAGACGAGGCCGAGCAGCCCGACCAGGTAGGCGACCCCGAAGCCCCCGACGTCGGACACCCTGGCGGGCACCTCGATCGTGCCCTCCCCGTCAGGCCCGTCGTTCGGCAGGTTCATCACCAGCCATTCACCGACCAGCGAGGCGACCCCGGCCACCGCGCCCAGACCGGCGAGCAGCAGGGGCAGCCGAGGGTCCTGTGTGAAACCGGCCAGAGACATGCCGAAGCGGCGCCGCGGAGCCGGGTCGACCGCACCCCACTCGATCACGGCCGGCCCCTCCGACCGGTCGCTCTGCCGTGGGACTGGAAGCTCGTCGGACATCGGCCATCCCTCCGCCGGTCACGGACCTGGTTCGCATCATGGCACAGCCAACTGGTAGTGACAGGGATCGCAGGGCTCGCGTCCGTGCCGGTCGGTCGCTCGGCGGTCACCTTTCCGCTAGCGTTCTCCTCATGCCTATCCGTACCGCTTCAGCACAATGGCAGGGCAATCTCACCGAGGGCGCCGGCACGGTCCGCACCGGTAAGGGCGGCCTGTCGGGCACCTACTCCTTCAAGTCGCGCTTCGAGGAGGGCGAGGGCACCAACCCCGAGGAGCTGATCGCCGCCGCGCACGCTGGCTGCTTCTCGATGGCGTTCTCGAAGGCGCTCGCCGACGCCGGCTCGACGGCCACCTCGGTCGAGACCACCGCCAAGGTCCACCTGGACAAGACCGACGCCGGGATGACCGTGACCCGGATCGACCTGGAGACCGTCGGCCAGGTCCCCGGGATCGACGACGCCGAGTTCCAGAAGCTCGCCGAGGCCGCCAAGGCCAACTGCCCGATCTCCCGCCTGCTCTCGCCGGGCGCCGAGATCACCCTCAGCGCGCGCCTGGCTTCCTGAGCCGGTCGACCCACAACCGCTCGTTCACGGACAGAGTCTCCGCCCGACCCAGGGCGGTCACTCTCTCCGTGAACCCGCGGGTCCGCTCGACGGCACACCGCGACCGGGCCTGGATCCGGTCGGCCGCACGCTGCGACCGGGCCAACCGATCCGGCATCGGGCAGAATGGGTGAGGTGCCGGTGGAGATGACCCGCGAGCGCTTCGAGGAGCTGGTCGCCGATGCCCTCGACGAGGTGCCCGAGGAACTGCTCGGCCTGATGAGCAACGTGGTGATCCTCGTCGAGGATGACCCGCCGCAGGGCGAGCCCGACCTGCTCGGCCTCTACGAAGGCCACGCGCTCACCGCCCGCGGCTGGGACTACTCGGGCGTGCTGCCGGACCGGATCTTCATCTACCGACACCCGATCCTGCGGATCTGCAACAACGACGACGATGTCATCGATGAGGTGGCGGTGACCGTCGTGCACGAGATCGCCCACCACTTCGGCATCGACGACGAGCGGCTGCACTCGCTGGGCTGGGGCTGAGCCCCACCGGCAGCCGCCGGTCAGAGCACGGCACGCCCCTCGGCCGATGGCCCGTGGTTGCCCTGGTCGCCTACCGTCGGTGCAGCGACCGCAAACCCTGTCAGGAGGCACCCTTTCATGCGCAGTGAGCTGTTCTCCTCGGAGAACCTGGAGAAGGAGTCCGCGCAGCCCGGCATGCGGCTGCAAAACTCCAAGATGTTGAAGATCGAGCTCAACGGCGAGGCGATGGCCCGGGTCGGGTCGATGGTCGCCTACCAGGGGAATGTGCAGTTCCAGGCGCTGGGTTCGGGCGGGCTCGGCAAGTTCCTCAAGCAGAAGCTCACCGGCGAGGGTGTCCCGCTGATGAAGGTCTCCGGCCATGGTGACGTCTTCCTCGCCGAGTTGGCCAAGGACGTGCACATCATCGACCTGGAGCCGGGTGACGCGCTCTCCATCAACGGCTCCAGCGTGCTCGCCTTCGACTCGACCCTCCAGTACGACATCAGGATGGTCGGCGGTGCCGGGATGGCCTCCTCGTCCGGCCTGTTCAACTGTGTCTTCAGTGGCCACGGACGGATCGCCATCACCACCAAGGGCACCCCGGTCGTGCTCAACGTGGACGCGCCGACGTACGTCGACCCGCAGGCCGCGGTCTGCTGGTCGGCCAACCTCCAGACCGGCTACCACCGGGCCGAGCAGATGGGCCTCGGCACGCTGCTGGGTCGGCGGACCGGTGAGTCGTTCACGATGAGCTTCGCCGGCCAGGGGTTCGTGGTGGTGCAGCCGTCCGAGGAGCCGCCGGTCATGGGCAGTGGCCAGCAGCAGCAGGAGGGCGGTCTGCTCGGCGGTCTGCTGAGCTGACCACCTCGGTGCGGGCGCTCCCGGTCTGTGGGGGCGCCCTGCCCGGTCAGGTCAACTCACCCGTGCGCAGTCGGGCCAGCCAGGCCGCCGCGTCGACGTAGTCGGCGTCGGAGAGGCCCGCTGGCGCGGGCACCGGCCGCTCGCCCGCCGCCTCGGCCCACCGGTGTCGGGGGTACGAGCCCAGGAAACGGACGTCGGCGCAGACCCGGCGCAGCCCCTGCAACGCCTCACCCAGCCGTACGTCGGCCACGTGCCCGGTGCAGTCCAGGAAGAAGACATACCGGCCCAGCGCCTCGCCGGTCGGGCGGGACTCGATCCGGGTCAGGTTGACCCCACGGACGGCCAACTCCATCAGCACGGACAGCAGCGCTCCAACGCGGTCGTGCGCGATGTAGACCGCGAGTGAGGTCAGATCGTCGCCGGTCGACGGCGGGGGCGGCCCGGGGCGGGACACCAACACGAACCGGGTCACCGCGTCCGGGTGATCGGCGATCTTCTCCGCGAGTGTCGCGAGCCGGTGTCGGGCCGCCCCGATCGGCGCGCAGATCGCGGCGTCGTACTCGCCGGAACCGGCACCGGCCGCGGCCGCGCCGTTGGAGAGCACATCGACCACCACGGCGTCGGGCAGATGGTCACGCAGCCAACCTCGGCACTGGGTGGACGCCTGCGGATGGGCCGCCACGGTGCGGATCGAGGTCAGCGCAGTGTCGGGTCGGGCGCCGAGCACGAACTCCACCGGCAGGATCACCTCCCGGGTGATCACCAGCGGGTCGCCCTCGGCCATCTCGTCCAGCGTCACGCCCACCGCGCCGCCGATCGAGTTTTCCAGCGGCACCAGCGCGGCGTCGGCATCGCCGACGCGGACGCTGTCCAGTGCCTCCCCGACGCTGCGGGCAGGGGTGAGGGCGCCGCGTTCGGCGGCGGGGACGGAGCGCAGTGCCTGCTCGGAGAAGGTGCCCTCCGGCCCGAGGTAGACGAAGCGTGTCGGCGGTGTTCCCGGCATGCCGGTCAGCCTACGCACTCGGCCGGGTGACCGGACCCGCGTCGCAGGCGAGGGTTCGAATCCCGGCCGGGGCGGTGGCGCGTACCTCGATGGTGCAGACGTCGGTGCCGGCGGTGACCAGCGCCGGTGCGGTGGGCTGGCCCCGGGTGACCACCTGGAGTTCCTCGTGCCCGGTCACCTCCACAAGGGTGAACTGCCAGTCGGCGGCGCAGAGCGGCCCGGTGTGGACCTGGACCCGGACGTTGGCCGGAAGCACCCCTGCCCGGCCGCGCAGCAGTTGCACCACCCGCTCCGCGGTCGGCCCGTTCCGGCAGGCCGTCGCGACCAGGCCGGCGTCCGGAGTGGGTGTGGCCCCACCGAGTGACGGTGCGGTGGCCGGTGGGGTGGCGGGTGTGGTGCTCACGCCGGGTGTCGTCGGGGCCGCGGTGCGGGTGGGCGCGGCAGACGGCTCCCGCAACTCGGGTGGGGCGCCACAGCCGGCCATCGCGGCGACGGTGAGCGTCGCGAGCGCAACCGGCAGGAGCGCGGTCCGCGCAGAAACGCGGTCAGCCGCCCGGTCGCGGGTCACCGGTGGGATGTGGACGACCGTCGCCCGCGCGGGGGAAGACGCGGGGCGGGGTGGGGTGAACGGCACGGGTCGATCCTCGGGACACCGGAGAATTCTTCGCGGCCGGGATGGCCGAGCCCATCGTAGGGTGAGCGGCCGATCGGGTGAAGGTCAGCCGGTGACGCGATGCCCGGCGCGCTGCAGCGCGGCCGTGCCCTCGGCCAGCCGGACGGCCGGGACCAGCAGATAGTCGGTGTCGAAGGTGGAGAACGCGACCACGCTGACCCGTGCCTCGGCGAGCGGGTCGACGAGTGCGGCCAGGCTGCCGGTGCCGGCCAGTTCCACCGGGGCGGTGACCCGCAGACAGCGCCAAACGGTCTCCACCACGGCCTGCGCCGGGGCCCGGTCCGCCGGACAGATCACGGAGATCCCGTCGGAGGTCCAGCTCACCGTCACCACGTCGGTGCCCCGCAGCCCGCTCGACAGTGCGTACGGCAGGGCGGCGCCAGCGGCCAGCCGCCACACAGCGTATTCCCCTGGCAGCAGCGCGATATCGAGCATGAGGGCACCTTACGGCCTGCGCGGGTGAGCCCACCCCAGCAACGCCGAGTGCGGCTCTGCCGCAGGTCAGACCTCGGAGAAGAAAGTGAGCGAACCGGCGACGGTGCCGTCGGTGAGCACCGGGGTGGAGATCGCGTCGACGGTCGCGTCGGAGCTGTTCGCCGAGGCGGCCTGCACACGGAGTAGCCCGCGGGCGAGTCGGCCGGAAGAGAGCGCCAGTAGGGGCGGAATCTTGTCGATCTCGGCCTCGGTCAACTCGCCCCGGTTGGCGGTGAAGTCGAGGAGGCGTAACCCTCCGTCGAGCAGCGGTCGCCCGATCAGGCCGTCCGGCTCGCCCAGGCAGAGCAACTCGCAGCCGGCCGTGGAGATCGCCACCACCCTGGTGTCGGCATCGATCAGGACGCAGGGCTCATCGGCTCGGGACACCGTCGAGGACCATTGGCCGACATTGTCGGACTCCGGCTCTGTCGAAGCCCGTGCCGCCGGCACGAACGCTTCCGAGAGCGAAAGTTCGACGTGGGCCACCGCGCCTCCTATGTGCACCGATCGACTGTCCACGCTAGCGGGTCGCCGACGGAATCACCGAGCGCACCGGGTCACCGAGCCGCGCAGCCTGAAGGGGGGCGGCCAGTGACGGCGCGAGAACCGGTGAGGTGGACGGGGGGACCGGAGCCGCGTGGCGTCGCTGGTGACGTTACCGGCGGTGAGCCGGCTTGTCAGCGGCCGTTCGGCCCTCGTCATACCACCGGTAGTCGGCTGTTGGACGGTACGTGCCGTTCAGCCAGGTCCCGGGGTGCTGCGCAACCCGGGAAAGCTTCTCGGCGGTAGCCGGGCTGATCCGGCTGCCGCCAGCCACGAGGAGCCGGTCCAACTCCCGATGGGTGGCCATCAGGCAGTCCTTTGGAAGGCCGTAGACGCTGATCACGCCGGAGCCGACGAAGGTCAGCACCGGCGTCACCGGAACGGTCAACCCCACCGCGTCGGAGAGGGCCTTGCTGGCCCGCTTGGCGTCCCGGCGGGACTCGGCCACGTACGGTGGACGCTTGCCGTTGATCTGCACGACGTCCCCGGCGACGAGCACCCTCGCCCGGCCGTGGTCGGCGATGGTCACGGCGAAGAGGCCGCTCGGCCCGATGGCGAGGAACCCGGCGCGGTCGTCCTGACCGCGGTCGAGGACGTCGGTCACGTCGGTGCGTGGCCACTCGATGACGTGCCAGGCGGGCCCGAGGTGGTCGAGTTGACCAAGCGCCCGCGCCCCGGCCGCCTCCAGGCGGCGCGCACCCCGTTCGGCTCGACGGCGACGGGCCCATTCGAGCGGTGTCGGACGGGCCGGTTCGAGAACCCCCGGCGACTCGACGCGGGGGTGTGGCACCGCGACGGGCGGCAGTGCCCGAGCGGACGGTACGGCTCGTCGTGCGGGAAAGACAGTCATCGCGACCTCCGGCAAAAGGTCCCTCGAAGTTATGTCCTCACTACCCTACGTTGCTACTACCGGTGTTCGGCAAGCCGGAGCGCCAGAGTGAGTGCGGATGAATGCCATATTCATCCACAGTTCTTTTCTCGGATGCCGCCAAACCCTGCCCTACGCTGCGGTAGTGACCCACTACGTCGACAGCGAAGTCGGCCGGCTCGGCACCGTACTGCTGCACCGGCCCGGGCCCGAACTGGCCCGGCTCACCCCACGCAACAACGACTCGCTCCTGTTCGACGCGATCCCCTGGGTGGGACGCGCCCAGGAGGAGCACGACGCGTTCGCCGCCGCCCTGCGCGAGCGTGGGGTCGAGGTGCTCTACCTGGCCACCCTGCTGACCGAGACGCTGGCCGTCGCGGACGCCCGTGCCGAGCTCACCGAGGAGGTGCTGCGCTCCCGGCGGCTCGGTGACACCCTGCGGGCCCGCGTCGCCGACCACCTCTCCTACCTGGACCCGGCCGCCCTCGCCGACGTGCTCACCGCCGGGCTGGCCCACGAGGAGTTGCGGATCAGCTCAGAGCGGCCGGGTGGGCTGGTCTACACACTGATGGACCGTCACGACTTCGTCATCGACCCGCTGCCCAACCTGCTGTTCACCCGCGACTCGTCGCTCTGGATCGGCGATCGGGTCGGTGTCACCAGCCTGGCCATGCCGGCCCGCAGCCGCGAGACCACCCTGACCGACGCCATCTACCGCCACCACCCACGCTTCGCCGGCACCGAGTTCGTCTACCGCCCCGACCTTGAGCACCTGGAGGGCGGGGACGTGCTGCTGCTCGCACCCGGGGTGCTGGCGGTCGGGGTGGGCGAGCGGACGACGCCGGCCGGTGCCGAACGCCTCGGCCGGCAGGTCTTCGCCGCCGGCCTGGCCCACACCATCCTGGTGGTGCCGATCGCCCAGGAGCGCGCCACCATGCACCTCGACACGGTCTGCACGATGGTCGACGTCGACGCCGTACTGATGTACCCCAACATCGCGAGCACGCTGTCCGCGTACACGGTGATCGCCGGCGCGGACGGCGAGGACCCGCGCGTGGACGGACCCGCGCCGTTCCTGCGAGCCGCCGCCGACGCGATGGACCTGGACCTGCTCCGGGTCATCGACACCGGGCTGGACCCGGTCACCGCGGAACGCGAACAGTGGGACGACGGCAACAACACCCTCGCACTGGCGCCGCGGCTCTGCGTCGGCTACGAGCGCAACACCGAGACCAACGCCCAACTGGAGCGAGCCGGGATCGAGGTGATCCCGATCGCCGGCTCCGAGTTGGGCTCCGGCCGCGGCGGGCCGCGCTGCATGTCCTGCCCGATCACCCGCGACCCGCTCCGTGCGGAAGGGCCCCCTGGACCAGGGGACCCTTCCTGACGTCAGCGAAGGGTGAGTTGGCGGCCGAGCAGACCCTGTCGGGAGCGCCGGCCGGCGGCGTCGAGCGGGTCGGTGGAGCTGAGCGCTTCGGCGTACCGCTTGGCGAACTGCGCCACCGGCTCCTCCCACTCGGACGCCGGAGTCTCCTCCGGCAGGTCCCAGACCGGCACCAGCCGACCGTGCGCGCGGAACATGCCGGCGAACTTCGTCTGCTCGCCGAGCGTCAGCGAACCGGCCGCGCCGAGGCGGGCCAGCGCGTCCAGGGCGGCGTCCTCGTCGTCCGGCAGCACCCAGCGCACGTGTGCCTTCTCCGGGACCTGGCACCAGTACGCGGCCTTCGCCGCGGTCAGCCGCACCGTCGGGTAGATGGCCGCGTTCGCCCGCTCCAGCGACGCCTGGACGGTCGGATCGTCGGCGGCCCCGGGGTCGAGCCAGAACTCGAACCCCTCATGCATGGTGATCTCCAGCGGGCCGTCGACGAGGATGTCCTGCAGGCGAGGGCCGGGGCCGGGCAACGGCGGCACGGCCACCTGGCCACCCGGCTCCGTCCGCAGCGCGCTGAGCAGCGCCTCGGCCAGGTCCCGGGAAACATCACCGGACTGCTGGTGGCGCTGGAGACCGATGAGCACCCGGCCGTCCGGCTTCGTGATCGCCGGGGCGGCCATCGGCAGCACCGTGGCGAGCGTCGCCGGCCGGTCCCCGAACTCCTCGACGAGGGCGGGTGCCAACCGCAGCGGTGCGGAGGCGGCGGGCACCAACTCGCGCAACGCGATCCACTCGGGCTCGTCGACCAGCCCGTCGAACGGACGCGGCACGAAGACGTCCCGCACCTTGTCTCGGCGGGGGGCGGTGTCGGCGGCGGGGCGCTGGCTCTTTCGACGCTTGCTCACGGCGTCACAGCCTAGTGCAGTGCCGGGTCGGGTCTTCGGGGGTTGGAGCGGACCGAGTCGGCGGAGGGGCGGACCAGGCAGAGCCGGGTGCCCTTGAAGGTGTGGGCGTACCCGTAATAAGGTCAGATCCTTTATTGACGGATTCGCATGGAGTGCCGGTGTCACGTAAGACCGGGAAGCCCTCGTACGTGCGTCAGGCCCAGGCGGAGCAGACCCGCCGGATGCCGCTGACCGTCGTCATCGTGCTCGTCGTCATGGCCGTGCTCGCCGGTGGCCTCGGCGGCTTCCTCATCGGCCGTCCCGACAGCACCACCCGTGCGGTCGAGGAGTTGCGGGCCCAGGAGGCCGTGCGCGACAAGCAGCAGATTCAGGAGCTGACCGTCGTCGTCGGCGATTCGCAGAAGGCGCTCGACACCCTGCTGGCCGCGTTCGACGGGGCACTGGAGAAGGGTCAGCCTGCCGACGCCGCCACGGTCCAGGGCTGGCAGACGACGATCAGGCAACTCGTCGCCAAACACGCCGAGAGCCCGTCCGGGACGACGGCGACCAATGTGGCCCGTGGCGGATTCCGTGGCGCGGTCAACGATTTCGCCGTCACCGTCGACCTGTTCGCCGCCGCGCAGGCCGGCCCGGAGGCGCAGCGCGCTGGCCTGATCGAGATCGTGAAGCGGTCCCGGACCGCCGCCGCGGCCGCCTGGTCGGTGGCGGCGGACCAACTGGATCAGATCAACGTCGACGCCGGCCTCGGGCACCAGCACGCCTACCTCACCGGGCAGAGCGGCGGGGAGGGCCACACCGACTGACCGGCCGCGTTGGTGGGCGGGAGCCGCCCGACCGAGCCGCGCTCAGCCCGCTGGCACCAGGTCCGGTCGGTGTGTGGGCACCGGGTCGAACTCGGCCCAGACGCGCTGGCCCATGCCGTCCCGCTCGACGCCCCAGCGGGTGGCCAGACCCGCCACGATGTGCAGCCCTCGCCCGTCCGCGGCGTCGGCGCTGGCCGTGCGGAGCCGGGGCCCGGTGCTCGCGCCGCCGTCGGTGACCCCCAACTGGATCACTGCGCCCTCCGCCGAGGATCGCAACCGCCAGGCCACCCGGACCACTCCGCCGGGCAGCGGTCGGGCGTGCCGCACCGCGTTGCCCACCAGCTCCGCGAGCACCGCGATCAGATCCGCCAAGAGCGTCGGGGGTACGACGTCCGCCAACTCACCGGCGAGCCGGTGCCGGGCCAGCCGTGCCCCGGCCGGGTGGTGGGGAACCACCACGCACCACGCCCGATCCCTCGCTGCCACCGTCGCCTCCACGTCGCGTCACCCTCGATCAACCGCGCGGTAGCCGCACCTCTGCGACCGTACCGCCGCCGGTCCTCGGACGTAGGGATACCCATCCATTCTGCTGTTCAACGATTCGGCGGACGAGATAGAGGCCGAGCCCCGCCCCCGGGTAGCCGCGCCGGTCGCCGGACTCGCCCTGCCAGAACCGGTCGAACGCCCGCTCCACGTGCTCCGGACGGATGCCGATGCCCCGGTCGCTGACCCGGAACGCCACCAGGTGGCCGTCGGCCGAGGCGGTGATCTCGATCGGAGTGTCCGGAGCGGAGTACTTGCCGGCATTGGTCGTCAACTCGGTCAGCACGGTGGTCAGGCTGGGCCGGTGGCCGAGCGCCTTGGGCAGGTCGGGCGGGAGGAGGAGCGTCAGCCGGCGGCGCAACTCCGCCGGCAGGTCCGCGACGGCGGAACGCAGCGCGTCGCCGAGGTCGAACAGGGTGGGCGGTTCGTCCCCCGGCCCTGCCTCGGCCGCCGAGCTGAGGAGACGGTCGACCAGCCGGGCCAACTCGTTGGCACGTTGCCCGATCACCCGGGCAGCCTGCCGCCGGTCGGCCTCGGTCAGCGACTCCCAATGGTCGGTGAGGGTGTCCGCGTACCCCTTGATCACCGTGACCGGGGTGCGCAGCTCGTGGCTGGTCACCGCGACGAACAGCTCCCGGTCGTGGTCGCGGCGCTGCTGGTCGGTGATGTCGCGGAAGGTGACCACCCGCAGTGTGCCCGGGCCGGGTAGGTCACCGGAGGTGATCCGCAGCCAGCGACCGTCCGGCATCCGGTGGTCTCGAACCTGACCGGAGGGTGGCAGTGGAAACGGCAGTGGGCGGCTCAGCGCCTGCTCGACCGGCCGGCCGGTGACCTGGGCGGCTGCCGGGTTCCACAGTCGGACGTGCCCGTCGCGGTCGACGACGGCCAGCCCGTCGGCGAGTGCCGCCACCACCGGGCCGTCGCCGTGTACGGGCAGGCCGGTCTGGTCGCCGTACATGTGCCCGACGCAGGACGCTAGGTAGGCGACCACCCCCTGCCGTTCGGCGCCCGGCTCCTCATCGCTCGAATAGAGGGCGTGCAAACTGCCGACCGTGTGGCCGCCGATCTCGGCCCGGGAGACCACCATCTGGCGCAGGCCACTGCCGGCCAGCTCGCTGGCCAACTTGCCGTTGAGGTGGCCCACCCGCACCTGTTGCACGCGTGGCCCGGCGAGCAGGCAGACGGTGTCCGGGTCGTCGGCGGCCAGTGGACGGCCGAGGGCCCACTCCGCCGCGCCGGTCGCGGCGATCACGCGACCGCCGGTCGGACCGAACTCGACGAACGCCATACCTGTCGCGCCGAGGGCTGGCTGAGCCACTCGGAGCAGCTGGGTGAGGACCGGAAGGCCCGCTTCCCCCGAGTTGATCATCTCGATCACGATGGAGTGGCCAGCGAGGAGAGCGGGAAAATCGATACGCTCCAGCATGTGCCGAGTCTGCCCCGCCGCTGCGGATTTGGGCACCCCTGCCGGGTCAGCGGTCCAGCCGGGCGAGGGCGTACGCCGGCCGATCAGTGATGATCCCGTCCGCGCCCGCGGCCAGCACCAGCTCCAGGTCGGTCGGTTCGTTGACCGTCCAGACGTACACCTGGTTGCCGGCCATGCGAAGTGCGGGCAGCAGTTTCGGACGGGCCCGGACCAGGCCGATGCCCGGTGCCGCGATACGGGTGCCGAACGGCAGCCGACCCAGCCGCAGCCAGGGCGGCAACACCTCCAGCAACAGCACCGTGGGCAGCTTCGGAGCGAGCTCGCGTACCCGGCGGACCGCCAGCGGGGAGAACGACATGACGGTGACCTGCACGGGGTCGTCCGGCGCCGGATCGGCCAGCCCGTACCGACGCAACAGACCGACCAGTCGCCGTTCCACGTTCGAGCCATAGCGGGACGGATGTTTCGTCTCCACCAGCAGCCGGACCGGCCGGCCGGCGGCAAGCACCGCGTCCAGCAGCCGGGCCAGGGTCAGCAGCCGGGTGTGCGACTCGTCCGGCGGCAGGTCCCCGCTCGGCGCGCTCCCCGGATGCCACGAGCCGAAGTCCAGCGCGTCCAGTTCGGCGAGCGTACGCGCGCTGACCAGACCGCGACCGTTGCTGGTGCGGTCGAGTCGTCGGTCGTGCACGCAGACCAGGTGCCCGTCCCGGGTCAGCCGGACGTCGCACTCCAGGCCGTCGGCGCCCTCGTCGAGAGCGCGCAGGTACGCGGCGAGGGTGTGCTCGGGAAGGTCGTACGAGGCGCCGCGGTGCGCGAAGACCAGTGGTCCAGCCATCCCGGCCGCCTCAGATGACCTGGCCGGGCTGCCCGTTCGCGTCGACCACCGGTCGGCCGACGGCAGCCCACTGGCGCATCCCGCCGTCGGCGTTACGCACCTGCTCCCAGCCGTTGTTGATCAGGTAGGCGACGACCTGGGCGGAACGCCCCCCGGAGCGGCAGACGACCGCCACGTCCCGGTCGGTGGGCACCTCCGCGAGCCGAGCCGGCAGCTCCATCATCGGCAGGTGGTGGGCATGGGGAGCGTGGCCGGCCGCCCATTCGTCGTCCTCCCGCACATCCAGCAGGTAGGTCTCGTCGGCGATCTCGGTCACGGGCACGGTGGGAACCTGGGGTCCGAACACAGGAAGCAACACTAGATCCTCATCGACCGGTTCGGCACCGACCTGGCCGTCAGCACCGTCACAACCGGGTCACCCAGCGCGGGTTGGCCAGCGCCCAGGTCGGCATCTGTCGGCCGCGAACCGCCTCGAACAGCCCGTCGCCCCCGTTGTCCAGCACCACGTACGAGACCTCGTCGATGGTCTGTGGGGACGACGGCACCTGGATGCCGCGCATCCCGTCGGGCGGCAGCGCGCGCAGCGCGAGGAGCAGATCCTCCAGGGGTACGCCGTTGGTGTCGACGGTCAACGAGCCGCCCACCGCCCGGAGCACCTGGTCGAACTTGACCGGGTTGCTCCGCAGGTCGGCCTTGCCGGCGCTGTCCAGCATCGCCCGGAGCAGTTGCTGCTGGTGGTGCTGCCGGTCGTAGTCGCCGCCGGGCAGGTCGTAGCGCTGTCGTACGTAGTCGAGCGCCTGTGCCCCGTCCATCTGTTGGCACCCGGTGGGGAAGACCCGATTGGTGTGGATCGAGCGGACCTCGGTGTCCACGCACATCTCCACCCCGCCGAGCAGGTCGATGACCTTCCGGAAGCCGGAGAAGTCGATCAGTGCGGCACCGTCGAACCGGATTCCGGTGAGCCGGTTCAGGGTGGCGGAGAGCAGTTGGGCCCCGGCCTGCCCGCCACCGCCGTGCTCGTACGCGGCATTGATCTTGTCCTGCCCGCCACCGAAGCCGTTCGCGGGCGGAATGGTGACCAGTAGGTCGCGCGGGATGGAGACCAGGTAGGCCTCCCGCTGGCCGGCGGGCACGTGCACGATGAGGATGGTGTCCGAGCGTTGGTCCGGTCCGCTGTCGCCGGGTCGCCGGTCGGAGCCGACCAGGAGGTAGTTGAGTGGCCCGTCCAGGTCGGTCCGGTCGGTGCGGGCGTCGGGGTCGAGCAGTTGCTCCTTGGCCACCGTGCGGTCGTACCGGTGGCTGAGCGTCTTCATCCCGACCAGGGTGAGCCCGGCCAGCAGGACGAGGACCAGGCCGATGCCGAGCAGGATCCGCGACCCTCGGGCGCGGCGTGGTCGGGCGGTCGGGGCCCCTCCGGCCCGGCCCGCCGCGTTCCGTCCCCACCTGGACGTGACAGCCTCCCCGCCGATACGTGAAACCTGCTCACGTAAGGCTACGGGCGGTGACGGTGCCGTCGCCGGGTTTCGTGACTTCCGGCCACCGCCCTCACTTGCGAGTGGAGATCACCTCGGGGTGGGTGAAGACGAATTCGGCGAGCTTGTCCTGCTTGACCGCTTGGAACATGGCCAGCGTCTCTTCGCTCAGGGCCTCGTTGCCGTTGCCGTTGCCGTTGAACGTGCCGTTGTTGGTCTTGAGCATGGTCAGCTCGTTCGCGGTGACCCCGCGCATGGTGAAGATGAACTTCTCGATCGGCACGCCGCCGGTGTCCAACACGAGCGCCTTACCCGCCGTCTTGACCAGCTGCTGGAGCTTGGCGGGCTTGGTCAGCATGCCGCCGTCGGTCGCCTTCCGGGCCATCGCCTTGATCAGCTGCTGCTGGTTCTGCTGCCGGTCGTAGTCGCCGCCGGGCAGTCCGTAGCGCTGCCGGGAGTAGTCCAGGGCCGCCCAGCCCTCCATCTCCTGGCAGCCCTTCTTGTGCAGCACCGGGGTCATCTTCTTGCCGGTCTTCTTGGCGTCGGCGTTCCACAACGGCTTGCCGTCGACGTACGACATGTGCTTCGACTTGACCTCGTGGCTCACGCAGATCTTCACCGTGCCGAGGGTGTCGATGACGCTCTTGAAGCCGCCGAAGTTGATGATTGCCGCGCCGTCGAAGCTGACGTCGGTGAGTTGCTGGATCGTCTCGGCCATCAGCTGAGCGCCGCCCTCCCACCCGCCGCCGTTGCGGGCACCCACCTCGAAGGCTGCATTGATCTTCCCGTTGCCGCCGGCCCAACCGTTCTTCGGGCGGGCCGGGATGTGCGCCTCGGTGTCCCGGGGGATGGAGATCAGGTACGCCTGGTCGTGCGTGGCCGGAATGTGCAGGATGATGATGCTGTCCGAGCGGACGTTGTCGGCTGCCCAGCGCTCCCGTGCGTCCACGCCGAGCAGCAGCATGTCGATCGGCCCGTCCAGGCTCGCCCCGCCCTCGGCGTCGGTCTTGCCGGCCCCACCCAGGAGGTTGCGCTGGGCGATGTCACCGGTCGCCTGACCGATCAGCACCTTGCTGCCGACGACGACCGCCCCGCTGCTGAGCATCAGCACCGCCCCGAACACCACGGTCAGTCGCGCCCAGAGCGGGTCCTTGCGCTTGGTCCGCTTCCGCGCCGATCCACCGCCACCCGCCCGGCCGTCATCGCCACCGCCGGGCGGGCGATCGCCCGGCCCACCGCGCGAGGGGCTGGCCTGTACAGGTATGGCTGCGGCGACCCGGCCGCTGGGGGCGGCGGGCCCGGGGGACGAAGGGCGACGACTGGCCTGAACCGGCATGCGTGCTCCAGCTCGTGATCAGGAGGGGGCGGCACCACTGTACGTACATCAATTCGACTTGGCGAGTTCATCCCGGGTCAATCCGGACGTCTGTTTTCTCGTGCTCAGTCGATCGTCGCCGCTCGATGACCCGAACGGCGGGGTGGCCGTCGGGCCGCCGACGGTCGTACCGGCAGGCCACCCCCTGGATGCGGTCAGCCGCCGTCGTTGCTCTTCGGCGGGTTGGCCTTGACCCAGTCCGCCATGGTGTCCGCCGACATGGCCCGGTACATGGCGAGCGCCTTCTCCCGGTCCGAGACCACCACCGACTCGCCGTTGATCGTGTCGCTGCCCGAGTTCGGGCTGGTCACAAAGGTGAGGTTCTGGCCGCGCAGGTTGCGGAACTGCAGCGCCATGTCTGTAACCGAGAAACCCTGGTCGACGGTTACGGCCGCGGTGACCGATTGGAGGAAATTGTTGAGCTTCGCCGGGTTCGCCAGCGTGCCGGTGCTCGCGGCCTTGTCCATCAGCGCCCGGAGGAAATCCTGCTGGTGCCGCATCCGGGCGAAGTCTCCGTCCGGGAACTGCTTGCGCTGACGGATCCAGTCCAGCGCCTCGGCGCCGTCCATGTGGTTGGTGCCCTTGGTGAACGTCCGGTACGGCTTGTGGATCGAGGTGATCGTCCGCTCCACCTTGAGGTCCACCCCGTCGAGGGCGTCGGTGACCTCCTTGAAACCGCCGAAGTCGATCGCCATCACGTGGTCGATCCGGACGTCGCTGAAGCACTCCACCGTACGCACCGCCAGCGGCAGCCCGCCGAACGCGAACGCCGCGTTGATCTTCGCGCGCTTGCCGGAGTCGCAGTCCGCGCCGGCGCTCTCCGGGATCGGCACGTAGAGGTCCCGCGGGATGGAGACCAGGTAAGCCTCCTGGTGGTCCGCCGGGATGTGCATCACGATGATCGTGTCGGCGCGCCACTGACTCTTGCTGTCGACCGGCGCGTCCGGGTCTCGCGAGTCGCTACCGACGAGCAGGATGTTCAGCGCCCCATCAACGGTCTTGGTCGGCCTGCCACCGGTGATCTCCGCGAACGGGTCGGTGCGGGCCAGATCGCCGTTGAGGTTGCGCGCGTACAGCCACGCACCCACGCTGCCGAGCAGCGCCAGCACCAACACCGCGATCCCCGCCACGAGGGCGATCCGACCCCAGCGCGGTCGCGGGCCACGCCGCCCCGAACCGCCGGTGCCACCCGGTCCGCCGGGCCCTCTCGGCCCGGCCGGTCCGCCGGGCCTGGGCTGCTCCTCGGCATACGACGGGTAGAAGCGCGCCTCGGTCGGTCGGGCACGCCCGGAGGCGCCCCGATCGGGGCCGGGGACCGACGCGCGCCCGGCGCTGCGGTGCAGATGCGGACGCGGGACGCCGGCAGGCGAAGTCGCTGACATGTAACTCAGGGTACGTAGCGGGAGCCACCGCCGCCTTCAGGCGACACTCAGAGACAGTCGATGGCCAACCAACCGGTTACCCTAGCCGCGCCCGGAAGTACTCGATCGTGCGTCGCAGGCCATCTTCGGGCGCCACCGTCGGCTCGTATCCGAGCAGTTCGCGGGCGAGCGTGAGATCGGGCCGACGCATCTCGGGGTCGTCCGAGCTGCGCGTGACATAGGTCACCGGCGAGCTGCTGTCGGAGAGCGACACGATCAATTCAGCGAGTTGCCGCATGGTCAGCTCGTGCTCGGTGCCGCAGTTGACCGGGCCGGTCTCGGTCGAGTCGAGCAGCAGCAGGATGCCCCGCACCAGGTCCTCGACGAAACAGATCGACCGGGTCTGGTTGCCGGTGCCGTGCACGGTGATCGGCTCGCCGCGCAGCGCCTGGGAGATGAAGGTGGGGATGGCGCGGCCGTCGTCCGGGCGCATCCGCGGGCCGTACGTGTTGAAGATCCGGACGATCGCCGCGTCGAGCCCGCGGTAGCGGTGGTACGCCATGGTGGCCGCCTCGGAGAAGCGCTTCGCCTCGTCGTAGACGCTGCGGACCCCGATCGGGTTGACGTTGCCCCAGTAGGTCTCGCGCTGCGGGTGCTCCTTCGGGTCCCCGTACGCCTCGGAGGTGGAGGCCATCAGGAACCGGGCGCCGTCGGCGACCGCGCGCTCCAACAGGTGCAGGGTGCCGACCGAGCCGACCCGGAGGATCTCCACCGGCAGTTGGGCGAAGTCGGTGGGGCTGGCCGGTGAGGCCATGTGCAGGATCGCGTCGAACCGCTCGGCCAGCGCCGGATGGTGGGTCGGCAGGCCGTCGGAGAGGTCCGCCTCGACCAGGGTGAAGGTTGGCCGGTCCAGCAGGTGGGCGACATTTTCCTTGGAGCCGGTGACGAAATTGTCCAGCGCCACCACCGTGCAACCACGGGCGATCAGGACGTCCACCAGGTGCGACGGGACGAAACCAGCTCCGCCGGTCACGAGGACGCGGTGACCGGACCCGAAGCGCTCAGCAACCTTCATGACGCTCAGCCTACCGACCCCCAACTGGAGGAAAGGGACCCCTGCTGACGCGTGGCGTCAACAGGAGTCCCGTCCTGACAGTGCGCAACGATCAGTGGGCGCCAGCGCCGGTGAGGGCGCGCACCTCCAGCTCCGCGTACTTGTCCTCGTCGTGCTCCTTGGAGATGACAGTGCCGATCCACCCGCACAGGAAACCGAACGGGATGGAGAGGATGCCCGGGTTGGACAGCGGGAACCACTGCCAGTCGTGATCCGGGAACATCGAGGTCGCCGCACCGGAGACCACTGGCGAGAAGAACACCAGCAGTACGGCCGAGAGCAGACCGCCGTAGATCGCCCAGACCGCGCCGGAAGTGTTGAACCGCTTCCAGAACAGGCTGTAGAGGATCGCCGGCAGGTTGCCCGAGGCGGCGACCGCGAAGGCCAGCGCGACCAGGAACGCCACGTTGAGGTTCTGCGCGTA
The DNA here is from genome assembly GCF_016907275.1 of Micromonospora luteifusca. Classification (NCBI taxonomy): domain Bacteria; kingdom Bacillati; phylum Actinomycetota; class Actinomycetes; order Micromonosporales; family Micromonosporaceae; genus Micromonospora; species Micromonospora luteifusca. The sequence continues at coordinate 3,092,088 of NZ_JAFBBP010000001.1, read as the reverse complement.
GATCGACAGGGCGATCGACACCGCGCCGATCACCAGGGCGGAGATCCGGGCGACCCGTACCTCCTGCCGCTCCGACGTGTCGCCCTTCTTGATGACGTTGGCGTAGAAGTCGTGCGCCAGGCTGGACGACGAGGCCAACGTCAACCCGGCGACCACCGCCAGGATGGTGGCGAAGGCGACCGCCGCGATGATCGCCAGCAGAGCCGCTCCACCTAGTTCGCCGCCGAAGAACTCGATGCCGAGCGCTTCGGCCAGCTGCGGCGCCGCGGTGTTGCCGGCCTTGTCCTGCGCCGTGATCGCCGCGCTGCCCACCAACGCCGCCGCACCGAAGCCGAGGGCCAGGGTGAGCAGGTAGAAGGTGCCGATGATGCCGATCGCCCAGAGCACGCTCTTGCGGGCCGCCTTCGCGGTCGGCACCGTGTAGAAGCGGATCAGGATGTGCGGCAGACCGGCGGTGCCGAGCACCAGGGCGATACCCAGGGACAGCAGGTCCACCTTGTTGTAGAAGGTCTGCGTCGAGTTGCCGGCGACCTCGACGCCGTACCGCAGCCCGGGTTCGAGGAACGCGCTGCCCTTGCCGGACGCCTCGGCGGCCTGGCCCAGGAGGGCCGACAGGTTGAAGTTGAACTTCGCCAGCACCAGGATCGTCATCAGCAGCGCGCCGCCCATGAGCAGGAACGCCTTGACGATCTGCACGTAGGTGGTGCCCTTCATGCCACCCACGGTGACGTAGATGATCATCAGTGCGCCGACCATGATGATGGTGGCGATCTTCGCGGTGGACGCGTCCATGCCGAGGAAGGTCGTCCCCGGCCGGATGCCGAGCAGCAGCGCGACCAGCGCGCCGGCACCCACCATCTGCGCGAGCAGATAGAAGATCGACACCGTGATGGTGGAGACCGCTGCCGCCGTACGCACCGGACGCTGGCGCATCCGGAAGGCCAGCACGTCGGCCATCGTGTACCGGCCCGAGTTCCGCAGCAGCTCCGCGACCAGCAGCAGGGCCACCAGCCACGCGACCAGGAAGCCGATCGAGTAGAGGAAGCCGTCGTAGCCGTAGAGCGCGATGATGCCGGCGATACCGAGGAACGAGGCGGCCGACATGTAGTCGCCACCGATCGCCATGCCGTTCTGGAATCCGCTGAAGGACCGGCCGCCGGCGTAGAAGTCGGTCGCCGTCTTGGTCTGGCGGCTGGCCCAGATGGTGATGGCCAGGGTCACCGCCACGAAGACCAGGAAGAGCGTGATGGTCAGGTTGCGGGCGGTGTGATTGCCCGCCTCAGCAGCCAGGAACGTCTCAACCGCGTGGACCTTGCTCATGGGTCACCTCCCCGATCTCTTCGCGGATCCGGTCGGCGATTGGGTCGATCTTCCGGTCCGCGTACCGGGAGTAGAGCCAGGCGATCAGGAACGTGGAGACGAACTGGAGCAGGCCGAAGACGAGCGCGACGTTGATGTTGCTGCCGAACAGCTTCGTGCCCATGAAGTCCCGGGCGTACGCGGAGAGAATGACGTAGAGCGCATACCACAGGAAGAACGCGACGGTCATCGGGAAGACGAAGCCGCGCAGCGCACGCCGCAGCCCGGCGAACTCGTCCGACCGTTGTACGGCCAGGTACTTGTCCGACTGGGAAGCGGCCGGAGCGGGTGTGTCCGTGGACATCTGTGGATCACCACCTTCACAGGCGTCAGAGGAGTTTCGCGCACCGTAAAGAGCGCACTCCCCGACAGGGAAGGCCGAGATCGACGCCGGTCGGCGAGTGCGCCGAGCGGTTGGCTGGCTGCGCCAAGTGACTCAGGTCACTGCGGTGATCGGTCGGTCCGGGTTCAGGACGGCAGCTCGTGGTACCGGCCGCGATAGTGCAGCAGCGGAGAGGCATCCTCGGCCAGGTCGACCGCCTCGATGGTGGCCTCCACCAGCAGGCCCCAGCCGTACTCCCGGGCGGTGTCCAGCCGGCACCCGGCCCAACCGCCCGCGTCCGCCGGCACCGGCCCGTAGGGCGTCTCGATCCACGCGTCCGCGGCGAAGAGCCCGCCCGGGGAGGGGAACAGGCCGGCGAACCGGTCGGCGAGCTGCCGGTGCGGCGGACCGAGCGGCGTGACCGCGAACTGGCCCGCATCCTCGGCTGCCGCCCAGAAGTCGGACTCCGGGTCGATCAGCCCGAGCAGCCGGTCCGGCTCCCCCTCGGCGACCAGGGTGGACGACACCGTGAGCCCGGCCGGGCCGGGGGCCGTCCAGAGGGTCACCGGGGCGGCGAGCCGACCACGCAGTCGACGTACCGGCGATCGCTGCCCGCTCGGCACCGCGAACGGGTCGGTGGAATGGATCTCGGCACCCGGCTCATGATTCACGTGAAACATTGTGACCCCGCCCGCCCTCCTCGCGGACCCGGACGGACGGGCCGCGCTCAGCGGCGCGGCGTGACCGTGGCCAGCAGCTCCGGCTGACGCCGGTCCAGCACGTCACCGGCCAGGTACGCGCCCAGCAGAGCCGTGCCCAGCCCGTACGCGATGCCCACCGGCAGGGCCAGCCAGAGCCAGGCGTCACCGAGCAGCCCCGCTGCCACCACCATCGGCACCGCGACGACCGCAGAGATGACCATGGACAGCAGGGTGAGCAGTCCCTTCGCCAGGCCGGCGCCGCTGTTCATCGCGAACGGGTTGCTCGTCTCCGGCAGCGAGTACGCCCCGAGCACCGAGACGAAGCTGTTCACCGCCAATCCCGCGCCGTAGGTGGCCGCGAGGCTGCCTGCCGTCAACCCGATCCATTCGGGCCGACCGAGCACCACCGACAGCACCACCGCGACGATCGCCAGCATTGGCAGCACGTACAGCGAGAAGGCCGTCATCCGTGCGCGCAGCTCCACCCGGCCCGGCACGCCGGCCACCACGTTCGCGGCGTACGCGCTGCCGTCGAAGCCGAACTGGTTGGCGAGGGTGACCGCGGCGAGCACGCCCACGAAGACCATCGAGATGGTGACCACGACAGGCGAGCTGTCACTGGCAGCCGCCGTGAACCCTTCGTCGTTCATGGACGCGAAATCCCCGCCCGTAACGTTGATCAACACCGGCACGAAGATGCCGACCACCGCGATTGTGATCAGGTTGGCCCGGCGGCGAGCGTCCCGCCACCAGTAGCGGGCCTCCCGGGCGACCAACGTGCCGAACCGGTCCCGACGGGCCCAGCCGGCGATCCAGGGAAACAGTTGGCTGACCGCGCCGCCGGTGGCACCGCGCTGCACCGGAGCCTTGCCGGCACTCACCGCGCCCACCATCGCCGACTCCAGCGACCGCGACCACCACGCCAACAGAACACCGAGCGCCACCACCGTGATCAGCAACTTGACCGGTGCCGCCCACACCCGACCCTGGGCCACGTCGATGCCGGCGGTCCACGGAGCGCCCAACGGCGTCCAACCGAGAACCGTCGCCACACCGGCCAGCCGGGTCCAGTCCGCCTCCCGTAGCGCGGCGAGGCCGAACAACTGCAACGGCCCGAGCAGTGCGGCCGTCACCGCCAGCAGCACGGCCGCCAGGTCCCGGACCCGTCGGGACCGCAACATGGTGGCGAAGGCGCTGGTCACCGCCCGGCTCGCGGCCACGCAGAGCAGCAGCCCGCCCACCACGCCGACGACGGCCACCAGGCCGGCGGTCCAACCGCCCAACGCCCAGGCGGTGAACACCATCCCGAACGACGCAACCAGCACCGCCAGCGCGGGCACGCTGATCAGGGCCGCGACGAACAGACCGGTCACCAGGGTCCGTCGCGACAGCGGTAGCAGCGCGAACCGGGCCGGATCGAGTGTCTCGTCGACCCCGAAGAAGATCAGCGGCAGCAGCAGCCAGGCGAGCACCAGAAGCCCGCCGCCGCCCGCGGCGGCCAGCACGGCGTACTGGCCGTCGCCCGCCAGCCCGGGCGCGGCGAAGAGGAAGAAGCCACTGACGGCGAACCAGAGCCCGAGCACCCCGCCACCGATGAACATGGCGATCCGCCAGCCCTGGCCCCGGAAACTGTTGCCCATTACCCGCAGCTTGAGCCGCACGAAGTGCCGCGCGGTGACGACGCGTACCGGCGCGCCGGGCGCGGCGTCCGTGCTCACTGGGAGAGCCACGACAGCTCCTCACCGGTTGCCGTGCGCCCGCCGACCACCTCGACGAAGACCTGCTCCAGCGAGCGGTCCCCGCGCACCTCGGAAAGCGTGCCGACCCGCTTGATGGTGCCGCCGGCCAGAATCGCCACGTGCGAGCAGAGGCGTTCGACGACCTCCATCACGTGACTGGAGAAGACCACCGTGCCGCCGCCCGCCGCGTACCGGGTGAGGATGTCCCGGATCAGCGCGGCGGACACCGGGTCGACCGCCTCGAACGGCTCGTCCAGCACCAACAGCCGGGGGCCGTGCAGCAGCGCGCAGGCCAGGCCGATCTTCTTCTTCATGCCGGCCGAGTAGTCCACCACCAGCGTCCGACCGGCGTCGCCGAGCGCCAGCACGTCGAGCAGCTCCGCGGCCCGCTGGTCGACCACCGCCGGGTCCATCCCGCGCAACAACCCGTTGTACGCCAGCAGTTCCGCCCCGGTCAGCCGGTCGAACAGCCGGACACCGTCGGGCATCACACCGAGCAGTCGCTTCGCGGTGAGCGGGTCCTGCCACACGTCGTGCCCGAGCACCCAGGCCGAACCAGCGTCCGGCCGCAGCAGCCCGACCGCCATCGACAGGGTGGTGGTCTTGCCGGCGCCGTTCGGCCCGAGCAGGCCGTAGAAGGAGCCGGCGGGAACGTCGAGGTCGACGCCGGCCACCGCGATCGTGCCGTCGAACCGCTTGGCCAGGCCACGCAGTGCGAGCGCGGGGTGCTCAACAGTCATGAACCGAACGTTAACCGCCGGTCGCCGCTTGCGCCGTCAGGCCACGGGTGGATTCGCGATCATCCGCGAGGCGGACGGCCCGTCGGCTCAGCCGTGGAACAGCTACAGGCGGAGCGCCTCGGGAGTGTGCAGGCGGAGCATGATGGCCGCGACGTCGGCCGGTGCCCGACGCCGGGTCGCCATCGACACCGCGACCATCACGGTGAAGGCCAGCGGCACCGTCCAGGCGGCCGGCTGGGTGGTGAGCGTGGCCGGCCAGCCGGACAGCGGCGGACCGAGCACGGTGACCAGCACCGCCCCGATCGCCGCCCCGCCGCCGACCACCACGCCGGCGGCGGCGCCCACGTCGGTCAGCCCACGCCACCAGATGCCGAGCACCAGCAGCGGGCAGAAACTCGACGCGGCGACCGCGAAGGCCAACCCGACGACCTGCGAGACGTCCAGCCCGGAGACGTGCAGCGCCAGGACCGTCGGCACAGCTCCGGCGATCACCGTGGCGAGCCGGAAGCCGCGTACCGAGCCCCGACCGAGCACATCCGTCGAGATCACGCCGGCGACGCTGGTCAACAGCCCGGACGAGGTGGAGAGGAAGGCCGCGAACGCGCCCGCCGAGACCAGTGCCGCGAGCAGTCGCCCAAGTGTCCCGTCGCCGAGGGCCGCACCGGGCAACAGCACCACCACCGCGTCGGTCTGCCCGCTGACCAGCAGTTGTGGGGTGTAGATCCGGCCGAGCACCCCGTACAGGGTGGGCAGCAGATAGAAGACTCCGACCAGGGCCAGCACGACCAGGGTGGTCCGGCGTGCCGCCGCGCCGTCCGGGTTGGTGTAGAAGCGGACCAGCACGTGCGGCAGGCCCATGGTGCCCAGGAACGTGGCCAGGATCAGCGAGTACGTGGCGAACAGCCCCCGGTCGTCGTTGCCCGCGGCGCTGGGCAGCAGCCAATCGCTGGCGTCGGTGGCCACTCCGGATACTTCCGGCACCGGATCACCGGCAGCGAAGGTCAATTCGTCGCCGGGGCGTACCTCCCGGATGTCGCCGTCGGGCAGGGTGAGGGTCGCGCGGTGCTCGACCACGACGGTGGTCGCGGCCCGGAACGTCGGCCCGTCGGGCGGAGTCACCGCCGGGCGGCCGTCGGCCTGCCACTGCAGCGCCAGGAAGATCACCGGTACGGCGAGCGCGGTCAGCTTGAGCCAGTACTGGAACGCCTGCACGAAGGTGATGGCCCGCATCCCGCCCAGCGCCACGTTGGCGGTGACCACGGCGGCGACCAGGAGGGCACCGAGCGGGTACGGGGAGCCGGCCACCGTGGCCAGGGTGAGACCGGCGCCCTGGAGTTGCGGCACCAGGTACAGCCAACCGATGAAGATCACGAAGGCGGTGGCCAGGATGCGGAGCCGGCGGGACCCCAGCCGCAGCTCACAGAAGTCGGGCAGGGTGAACGCGCCGGAGCGGCGCAGCGGCGCCGCCACGAAGAGCAGCAGAGCCAGGTAGCCGGCGGCGAACCCGACCGGATACCAGAGCACGTCCACGCCGTACTTGAGGACCAGCCCGGCGATGCCGAGGAAGCTCGCCGCCGACAGGTACTCCCCGCCGATGGCGGCGGCGTTCCACGTCGGACTGACCGCCCGGGACGCGACCAGGAAATCGGAGGTGGTCCGGGCCAGCCGCAACCCGTAGAAGCCGATCCCGACGGTGACCAGGGTGACCGCGACGATGGCCGGGACCACGAAGTCGTTGCCCACCTCAGCGCTCCGGCCGCTGCACCAGATCGGTGAAGTCCTGTTCGTTGCGCTCGGCCAGCCGCACGTACGCCCAGCCCACCGCGATCAGGAACGGGAAGGAGGCCACCCCGAGCAGCAGCCACGGCAGGTTGACGCCGGCCACGGTGGTCCGGCCGAGCGACGGTGCGATGGCGAACAGCCAGGGCAGCCCGCCCAACCCGATGACCACCACCATGGACAGCCGCAACGCCAGCGCGAGTTGAGCCCGGACCAGGCCACGGACCAGCGCTTCGCCGACCTGCGTCTGCTGGGCCAACTCGGCGCGGGTCCGCTCGGCGCGCGTGTCCTGCCGGGTGATCTCGGCCAGCACGATCCGGGCCCGCCGGGGCGGCGGTACCGCACCGCCCGACCCCACGTCAGGGAGTTGCTTGGCCACCCCGGCAGTCTTGCCCGCCGTGCGGGATTGTCAAGCGTTCCCGATCACCATCCCCGCAGACCGAGACAGTCCGTCGCGCTGCCGGTCAGCGGGATCGTGTCGAGCTTCCGGCGAGCCTGCTCCCGGCCGAGGTTCGTCGCCCAGACTCCGTCCCGGGGCAGCTCGGCGGCGATCTGCCCCAGGGCGCAGACGCGCATCGGCTCCGGCAGTCGGGCCAGGGCCGGTACGGCGTCAGCCGACAGCCCGGACAGGTAGCCGACGTCCAACCGGCCGGTCTGCAGGTACCGGTCGACGTTCCGCTCGGCGATCAACCGGTCCGGGTTGACCAGGGCCAACCCGAGCAACGCCAGGACCGCCGTTCCGATCACCAGCCGGGGCAGCCAGGCGGCCCGCAGCCGCACCACGGCCACCCCGACCAGGACGAAGAGCAGCCCGAGCCAGAGTTCGACGGTCGTCACGAAGAGCCTGAGACGGGTGGCGCCGTACGCGTCGGTGTAGACCTGCATCCGGTAGAGCGCGGAGGCGACAACCACCAGGCTGAGCGCGGCGAGCGTGCCGAGCAGTACGCGGACCAGCAGCCGGCCGGCCCGGGTGGCCTTCGGTGCCCGGCGGGCGGCGACCGCGATGACCAGCAGGGTGAGCGCGCTGACGGCGAGCAACTGCCAGAACCCGCCGCGGGCGTACTCGGCGTAGGTGAGCCCGGCCGTCTCCAGCACGTGCCCCGCCCCGCCGAACAACACCGTCAACTGGACCAGCACGAACGCGGCGAACAGGGCGTCGAGCAACACCAGTGGGAGGGTCCACTCCAGCCGGTGAGCCGGCCGGGACGGCCCCGGACGCAGGCCTTCCAAGTCGGGTGGACGGCTGACCAGGTACGCGGCACCGAGCAGCCCACAGCCGATCAACAGCAGACGCAGCAGCCACCCGATCACACCGGCTGCTGAGATGTCGGGCAGCAGCCCCGTGACCAGATCGGCGAAGACCGCGTCGGCGGAGGAGAAGAGCAGACCGAAGAGCAACAGCAGGCCGGCGGAGATAGTCAAGCTGGTCAGGATGCGCCCGAGCCCGATCCCCGACCCGGCCGGGCGGGTGTCGCGCAGTCCGCGTACCGCCCAGGGGAGCGCCCGTACCGTCGCGGCCGGCGGCAGTGTCGCGGCGACCAGCATCCCGAGCGGGCTTCGCCCACCGGTCACGGCGAGTGTCCCGGTCACCGCCGCCGCGATCAGGCAGAGAGCGAAGAGCCAGCCGGCGGCCCGGACCGTGCCGACGGCGACCAGGGCGACCGTCGCGGCGGCCCAGGCGACCTGTGCCGCCCGCCCCGGTGCCCCCGTGGCACCGGGACGGGCGGTGGCTGTGCGCGGCGTGGTGACGCCCGCCGTCGGGGACGGCGCCGGAGCCCGGACGACGTCGGCGGTGGCTGTGCGCGGCGTGGGGACGCTCGCCGTCGGGGACGGTGCCGCGGCTCGGAGGATGCTGGCGGTGACGAGGGCGGCGGTGCCGGCCAGCGCGGCCACCAGCCAGCCGAGGCCGGGACGGACCGTCGTGAGCGCCGAGGTGCCGATGACCGCCGCCGCGGTCAGTGCCGCCAGGATCAGCGGGCGGGCCGACCCGGACGGGCCTGGCCAGCGCCGCTCGATCAGCGACGGTGGCCGCGGCAGAGCGGGTGCGGCCGGCCATGGTTGGGGCTGACCGGCGGCAGGTGGGACGGCCGGGCCAGGCCTGACAGCCGTGGGAACCTGCGGTCCGGCGGGGCCGGGTTTGGCGGTCGGGGGGACCTGCGGTCCGGCCGGACCGCTGCTTGGAAGGGGGTTGGTGCCAGGGGTGGTCATGCGATCTCTCTCCGGTCTGGCCCGTCGCTCGGGATGGTGACCTGGATGCGGCAGCCGGGCCGGTCACCCCGGTGCGGTTTGGCGGGATCGAGGACAGCGATCCGACCGCCGTGCAGTTCGACGACCCAGCGGGCGATGGCGAGGCCGAGCCCGGTCCCGCCGCCAGCCGAGCGATCGCCGCGGGTGAACCGCTCGAAGACCCGTAGACGCTCGCCGGGCGGAATGCCCTGGCCCTCGTCGCTCACCTCGAAGCGGAGTTGGTCGGCGTGTTCCTCTGCGCTGAGTCGGACGGTGCCGCCGGGTGGGCTGTGTCGCGCCGCGTTGTCGAGCAGGTTCGCGAACACCTGGTGCAGCCGCCACGGGTCCCCGTGGATGGTCAGCGGCGTCGGCAGCTCGCGGAGCTGGAACGTCACGTCCAGTCCGGCGCCGGACGCGCTGGCGGTGGCGTGCTCCACCGCCTCGTCGAGGAAGTCCCCCACGTCGATGCGTACCCGCCGCAGCGGCACCACCCCGGCGTCGAGGCGGGACAGGTCGAGCAGGTCAGCGACGAGGTGCCCGAGCCGTTCGGTCTGGGCCAGCGCCGATCGCAGCGCCGCCGGTTCCGGATCGGCCACCCCGTCCACCATGTTCTCCAACACGCCCTGAAGTGCGGTGATCGGCGTACGCAGCTCGTGCGAGACGTTGGCGATCAGCTCGCGTCGGCGCTGGTCGGCGGCGTGCAGATCCTCGGCCATCTTGTTGAACGCCTGAGCCAGCTCGCCGACCTCGTCGCGGGAGGTGGCACGTACCCGCCTGGTGTAGTCGCCGCGGGCCATCGCACCGGCGGCCGCCGTCATGTCCCGCAGCGGCGAGGTCATGCCATGGGCGAGCACCTGCGACGTCAGCAGGGCGACGGCGATGGCGGTCGCCGAGGTCACCGGTGGCGGCCAGCCGATGCCGTACGAGAAGTAGGCCAGCCCGGCCGCACCGCTGGCCACCAGCAGCACGCCGAGTTTCAGCTTGATGGACCGCACCGGATCCAGGGGGCGGGGCAGCAGCTCCAGCACCCGGTCCAGTCGGGCGAGCACGGTGGCGGTCATGACGGCAGCTCCAGGGCGTAGCCGACACCGTGCACGGTACGGATGAGACCCGCACCCAACTTGCGACGCAGTGCCTTGATGTGGCTGTCCACCGTGCGGGTGCCGCTTCCGTCGACCCATCCCCACACGTCGGCGAGCAGCCGTTCCCGGGGGAGCACCGTGCGCGGTCGCCCGGCGAGGTGGACCAGCAGGTCGAACTCGGTCGGCGTGAGGTGCACGTCCGTGCCGTCGCGGCGGACCCGCCGCTCGGCCTCGTTGATCTCGATGTCGCCGAGGCGGATGGCGGGCGGCGTCGGAGTGGCGGCCCGCTCCACCCGCCGCAGCAGGACGTGCACCCGAGCCGCCAGTTCCCGCATCGAAAACGGCTTCGTGAGGTAGTCGTCCGCGCCGACCGCGAGCCCAACCAGCAGGTCGTTCTCGTCGTCGCGGGCCGTGAGCATCAGCACCGGCACCGGCCGGTCGGCCTGGATCCGGCGGCACACCTCCAGGCCGTCGAAGCCGGGCAGCATCACGTCGAGGACGACGAGATCCGGCTGCCCGGCGTGGAACTGCGCGACCGCGCTCGGCCCGTCCGCCGCGATCTGCACCGCGAAACCCTCTGCCCGCAATCGGGCGGCGATGGACTCGGCAATGGTTCGTTCGTCCTCGACCACCAGTACCCGGCGTTCCTTCATGGCTCCTGACTGTAGGGAGCCGCCGTGGAGATCAGTGGGTCGCGTTGTGAATAACCTGTGGAGAACGGTTCACGCCTGTGGATAACTCGGCGGACGTGCTGGCTGGCCTGTGCGAAGACCCGTGGCTCGTTGTGGACGATCGGCGGAGCTGTCAGGGTGGTCCGGTAGAGAGGGGGTGTGACGGTGACCAATCCTGCTCGGCCCGGCCACGGGGCCGCTTGGACGGTGGACGACCTCCAGAGTCTTCCGGAGGACGACCAGGTCTACGAGATCTTCGATGGGAGCCTGCTCGTGTCCCCCCATGCGGACGTCTTCCACGGCGCGGTCGCGAACCGCCTCCGCCGGCTCCTCGACCGGCAGGCCCCCACCGGCGTGCTCGTCGGTCAGGACATCGGGGTGAGCGCCAAACGCTCCTCCTACTTCGTGCCGGATCTCTTCGTCGCCCGCGAGAGCGCGGTGGACCGGGGCGGCGCGGCGCTCGACCCGGCCGACGTGCTCCTCGTCGTCGAGGTGATCTCGCCGAGCAACGCTGGCCGCGACCTGGTGCTCAAACGCCACGAGTACGCGGCTGCCGGCATCCCCCTCTACTGGCTGGTGGAGCCGCGAAAGCAGACCCTGACCGTGCTGGCGAACGGCGCGGGCGGTTACCGCGAGCAGGCACTGCTTTCGGTCGGTGAGGTCTACCGCACCGAGCAGCCGTTCCCCCTCGCCCTGACGCTCGCTGACATCTTCTGACCGGAGAACGTGAAGCGGGGCCGGTGGCAGTGCCACCGGCCCCGCTTCGCCGAACCGTCAGCGGGTCGGTACGACCAGCTCCACGGACATGCTGCCGCTGGCCGGGACGGAGAACAGCCCCAGCTTGCGGGTGCCGTCCGGCCGGGTCACCAGGTAGCGACCGTCGAACTGCTTCTCACCGAGCGAGGTGTTGTAGGTGAAGAAGATTCTTTGCGGTCCCTTGAGACGCATCCTGAACTGTCCGTCGGTCATCCAGCCGTTGCCCGCGATGTCGCCGGTGTCGGCGCTGCGGGCGATGACGAACCCACTGGTGAAGGGGGTGCCGTCGGGCGTACGGAAGGTGCCGGTCAGCTCGACGCCCTGGTCGAGTTGGACGTTGTGGGTGGCAGCCGCCCCGGCGGTGACCGTCACCGGCGTGGCGGTGAACCGGCTGGTCTTGTCGCCGGACCAAACACTTGCGTACGGGTTGGCGTTGACCACCAGCGGCCAGGCGTACGGGCCGAGCCGCTCAAGGGTGTAGACGCCGTGCTCGTCGGTGGTGGCGTCCTGGGCCCCGACCCCGGGGTGGCCGGTCAGCACCGACACGCCGGCGTTCGGCACCGGCTTGCCCGTCGGGTCGGTAACCGTGCCCGTGACCGTGCCGGCCCGGTCCAGCCTGACCTGCGGCCCGGTGACGACCTGGCCCGCGGTCGCGGTGACGGCGAGCGCCTCCCGCTCGTCGCCGGTGCCGCCGTTGGCGCCCACCCACTGGCGGCCGTAGGTGTCGCTGAGCGGCACCGCGAAGAGCTTGTAGCTGCCGGCGGTGAGCGGCCCGACCTGGATCCGGCCGTTGCGGTCGCTGCAGTCGCCGTAACCGTCCTGGAGCGAGGCCTGCTTGGGCAGGAACGTGTCCAGGCAGACGTCCGCCAGCGGCGCGCCGCTCTGCCTATCCACGATGGTGGTGCTGATGACCGCGCCGGGCCGCAGCTTCACGGTCAGCTTGGTGTCGCGGTTCGCCTTCACCTTCACCCCGGCCCGCTCGCGGGAGAAGTGAAGCCGGTCCGGTGTGTCCAGGTAGATGGTGTGGCCGCCCTGCGGCAGGCCGGTGACGGTCACCGTGCCGGTGCCCTTGCTGCACACCGACTGGGCGCAGAAGTTGGCGATGGGCGCGCCGGTGACCGAGTCGACCGCCTGCACGGTGACCGAACCGGTGCCGAGCAGGCTGTCCGTGATCCGGGTCTGCCGCCCGCCCCGCACCTCGACGTGGTCGGCTTCCTCGGAGGTCAACTTGCCGCGGTAGTACTGCTGCCGGTCACCGGCGTACAGGCCGACGATGTAGGAGCCCGGGAGTAGTTGCACGGAGAACTCACCGTTCGCGTCGGTATCCGTGTACGCCCCGCTGGAGTTGCCGGCGCTGACGACGACCTGGGCGTCGGCGAGGGGGGCACCGGTGGCGGTGGTGAACCGGCCGCTGAGGCCGCCCACCGGCAGCGCCGTCTCGTTGACCACGGTCGCCTCGTCCGCCTTCACCTCGAAGACGGTGGCGCTGTCCCGGTCGGTCTTTCCGGGTACGTACTGCACCTGGTAGGAGCCCTCGATCGGCTGGAAACTCAGGATGTAGCGGCCCGGTCGTGTGGTGAAGGTGAATCGACCCTGGTCGTCCGTGCGACCCCCGGACGCACCGTCCGTCTCGACCTCGCGGGCTTCGATGTACAGGTCCGGCACCGGGTCGCCCGCGGTGTTGACGAGCTGGCCGGTGATGGTGCCGGTGCCGAAGAGCTGATCGTCGGCCCTGGCGGTGCCACCGGCGGTGACGGTAACCGGGTTGGCGTCCCAGATCGTGGGGTGCTGGCGGTAGTACTGCCCAGGCTGCTCGAGGGGGAAGTAGCCCACCAGGTACGAGCCTGTGGGCAGCCCGGCGATGGTGTAGTTGCCGTCGGCGTCGGTGCTGGTGTTGTCGACGTAGTTGTAACTGTCGGCCTCGTAGACCTGCACCTGGACCTCGGCGGCGGCGGCACCGGTGCTGGTGGTCAGGCGTCCGCCGACCGCGCCGGTTGCCGCGGCCTGGGCCGGGGTGGCCCCGGGCAGCACGAGTGCCGCCACGACGGCACTGGCCAGGAGGGTGCGGTGAGCTGTGATTAGCTGCATCGATGTCCCCTTGTGAGGGTGGTGGGGCGGCCCCGAGCAGACTTCGCCCACACCGACCCTGCGCCCCGTACGGGAATCGGTATCCGAAGAATAGGTGGCCGGCGATGCCGTAGGAACTGCCCGACCGGCCACCGTCCGACGTGGATCAGGCATGACCTGGTGCTCACTCCAGGCCGACACGCTCCGGTCGGGCCGACGCGGAGCCGAGCCAGGTGTGCGGATTGCCGTACCAGCACCAGCCCAGCTTCGGTGCGCCCTGGCTGATCCAGAGCGCCGGCACCCGCTTGTCGCCGCACCGGGAACCGACAAGCGAGAAGCACCGGTTGCTCGCCAGCGCGGCCGGGTGCAGCGTGACGAAGGCGAGCCCCTCGTCGATGCTGAGCGGCAGCCGACCCTGGGCGGTCATCCCTTCCACGGCGGTGACCGGGGGCAGGTTGCGGAACTCCTCTCCCCGGTCGACGTCGAAGAGCAGGTACGCCGGCCCGGTCGGCACCTCCAACTCCTTGATCGGATCGAAGCGCGGCAGGTCGGCCTCGGCGTAGTTGCGGTCCAGGAAGCCGGGCTTGCGCTTGCCGGCCAGGGTGGTCAGCTCCAGCCGCTCCACCACCCCGATCAGGTCCCGAGTGATGACCAGCAGGAATGGCACCCGGGCGTCCGTCGAGGCGGGGAGGCCGGCGCTGCCCTCGACCGCCCTGACCCGCAAGGGTGCGACCAGGTCGCGGAACGCGGTCTCGGGCAGACCGGCCAGGGCGGGGTAACCCAATTGCACCAGTCGGTCGAGTTGGCGGTCGAACTCGGTCTCGGCGTCGAACGGAGTTTCGGTCACGGCGGCCTCCCGGAAGTCGTACGGCCTATCGTACAACGTACGGCGGTGGTCGTCCCATTCCCGGCTCAGCGACTCCAATCCTGCTTCGCGGCCCGGACCAGCTTGTCCTTCAGCTCCCTGGTGTGTCGCCGACTCACCGGCAGCTCGGTACCGTCGATCACCACGACATAGCCGGAGTTGACCAGCCGCAGCTCCGCGATCAGCTTCAACTGCACCAGATACGACCGGTGCACCCGGACGAAACCGGCATCGGCCCACCGCTCCGCCAGCGTGGCCAGCGAAACCCGCACCAGGTGTGACCCCTCCGCGGTGTGCAACCGGGCGTAGTCCCCCTGCGCCTCCACCCACCGCACCGCCGAGCGGGGCAGCATCCGGGTGGTGCCGGCCAGCTCGATGGGGATGGTCGGGTCCTCCTCCGCGCGGGCCAGCGCCGCCGGGTGCGACGGCACCACCCGGGAACCGATCACCCGGCGCAACGACTCGGCCAGCCGGTCGGCGCGGACCGGTTTACGTACGTAGTCGGTGGCACCCAGATCGAAGGCGTCCACCGCGCCGTCGTCGTACGCGGTGACGAAGACGATCGCCGGTGGCCGGGCGAACCGCCGCAGCACCCGGGCCAGCTCCATCCCGTCCAGCCCGGGCATCCGGATGTCCAGGAAGACCACGTCCACGTCACCGTCACGGAGCAGTCGCAGCGCCTCGGTCGCGTCCCCGGCCGTGTTCAGCCGAGCCACCCGGGGGTCGGCCCGCAGGTGGTACGCCAGCTCGTCGAGCGCGGGCGGCTCATCGTCCACCGCCAACACCCGGAGAAAGCCGGACGTGCTCACCGCGCCGCCCCGGTTCGCTCGCTGCGCCCGCTCACGACCACCCTGGTTCGCTCGCTGCGCCCGCTCACGACCCTGCCCGTACGCCAGCGTGGAACTTCGGGATCCGCATGCTCACCTTCGTGCCCGAGCCCAGCCCGGTCTCCACGACCAGGCCGAACCGGTCCCCGAAGACCGACCGGAGACGCTCGTCGACGTTGGAGAGGCCGACGTGCTGGCCCGTGTCGTCGCCCGGATCGCCGGTGCCGCGGGCCAGCTCGGCGATGCCGGCGGTCAGCGTGGTCGGGTCCATTCCCACTCCGTCGTCCTCCACCGTGATGTGGCATTCGGCACCCGCGTCCCGGGCCTCGATGCTCACCATGCCCGTGCCCGGCTTGCGGGACAACCCGTGGCGGACGGCGTTCTCCACCAGTGGCTGCAGGCAGAGGAACGGCAGCATCACCGGCAGCACCTCCGGGGCGATCTGCAACCGCACCTGCAACCGGTCGCCGAACCGGGCCCGTTCGATGGTCAGGTACCGGTCGATCGACCGCAGCTCCTCGGCGAGCGTGGTGAACTCCCCGTGCGCCCGGAACGAGTACCGGGTGAACTCCGCGAACTCCAGGATCAGCTCCCGGGCCCGCTCCGGATCGGTGCGGACGAACGAGCCGATCGCGGTCAGCGCGTTGTAGATGAAATGCGGGCTGATCTGCGCCCGCAACGCCCGGACCTCGGCCCGGGCCAGCCGCTCCCGCGACGAGTCGAGCTCGGCCAGGGCAAGCTGGTTGCCGGCCCAGTGCGCGGTCTCCAGGGTGGCCTGCACCAAGCCTGGGGCCGGCGGGCTGTCGGCGATGGCGACGAGCGCGCCAACCACCCGACCGTCCGCCCCCTGCAGCGGCGCGACCACCGCCCCTCGGATCGGGCAGTCGACCCGGTCGCAGTGCAGCTCCTGCTCACCGAGCACCGTCGAGCGGCCGGTGTCCACCGTCCGCCGGGCGGCCGAGAGCAGCTGCTCGCCGTGGTGGGTGCCGCGCCCGTCGAGGGCCAGCACCCGGTCGGCGTCGGTGAGCGCCAGCCCGGCCGCGCCAACCAGGGCCCGCAGATGACGTACGGCCTTCGCCGCCCCCGCCTCGCTCAGCCCCGCCCGCAGCGGCTCGGCGGCCAGGCCGGCGGTGTGCAGCACCTCGTAGGTGGCCCGCTGGGTAGCGGTGGCGATGCCCCGGCGGGCCCGTAGCCGCAGCACCGCCAACAGGGCAGCGGTCAGCGCGGTGACGAGTGATACGACACCGACCACGGCGGAGAGGTTGGCACCCACGCAGCGATCCTTGCCGTTGCGAGCCGGCGCGCCAACCCCCTAGTACGCGCCCTTGCGGGCGAGCACCACCCCGACGGTGCGCCACAGGATGCTCAGGTCGTACGCCAACGACCAGTTGTCGACGTAGTAGAGGTCCAGGCGGACCGACTCGTCCCAGGACAGGTCGGAACGGCCGGACACCTGCCACAGGCCGGTCATGCCGGGGCGGACGAGCAGCCGACGGCGCACATCACCCAGGAAGTCGCCGTCGTCGGCCGGCAGCGGGCGCGGCCCGACCAACGACATCTCGCCCCAGAGCACGTTGATCAGCTGCGGCAGCTCGTCCAGCGACGAGGCCCGCAGGAAGCCGCCCACCGGGAAGACCCGGGGGTCCTGCTTCATCTTGAACAGCATGCCGTCGGTCTCGTTCCGGTCGACCAGGCTGGCCAGTCGGTCCTCGGCGTCGACGTACATGGTCCGGAACTTCCACACCCGGAACGTGCGCCCCTCATGCCCCACCCGAGGCTGGCGGAAGAAGACCGGCCCGCGGTCGGAGATCTGGATCGCCACGGCGATGACCAGGAAGAGCGGGATCAGCAGCAACAGGCCGAGGCCGGCGGCCACCCGGTCCATCAGGTTCTTGGCCAGCAGCGCCGGCCCGGAGAGGGTCGGCTCCTCGACGTACAGCAGCGGCAGGCCCTCGATCGGCCGGATGTGCACCCGAGGGCCGGCGATGTCGGTGAGCTGTGGGGCGACCACCAGGTCGACGCCGGAGCCTTCGAGCTGCCAGGCCAGCCGGCGCAGCTCACCGGGCTCGGCGCTGGCGGACCCGCAGACGGCGATGGTGTCCCCGCCGACCTCACGGACCAGGGCCAGGACGTCCCGCCCGGCGTACACCGGCACCGGGGTCGGCATTCCCCGGGCCGCCGCGTAGCCGTCGGTGATGTGGATGGCGACGGGCACCAGCCCGGCGTTCGGGTTGCGGGTGACCGCCGCGTAGACCTCCAGGCACTCCGGCAGGGTGCCGACCAGCACCATCCGATGCGCGGCCTGACCGGCCCGCCGACGGATGTAGTGCAGCGCCCAACGGGCCACGAAACGGCACCAGAGGATCAGCAGAAGCGCCCCGAGCAGCGCCGTGCCCACCGTCCACCGGGACGGCGCGGTCTTGGTGGAGAAGACGAGGAAGGAGAGGGTGGCGGTGACTGTCACCGCGCCCCGGATCACGCGTTTGAACTCGTCGGGCCCGAGGCCCAGGTAGCGCCGGTCGTAGGCCCGGTTGCTCCAGAGGATGACCACCCACCCGAGCGGGAGCAGCAGGTAGGAGACGGTGTGGAACCAGGTGAGGTCCTTGTGCGTTCCGGAGAAGCCGGACGGCGCCTGGTCGAAGAGCTGGATCGCGATCCAACTGGCGAACGCGGCCGCGGCGAAATCGAGGAACAACAGGATCGCGATGTAGGGCCGGTGCCAGCGGGAGACACGACGTCGCGCCCTGGTCCACGCCGACCGAGGGACGCCGTTGTGTGACGGCGGCGTCGGCGGCTGGATCTCAAAGCTGTCCACGTGCCGCACGAGTTTGCTCCGGCCTTCGTCGGTTACCGGGCGCTGGAGGCTTGCCGTCACCTCACCCATGTCCTCCCGCATGACACGGGCCGCTCACTCGGCGTGAGGGCCCGGGTCGCCCACCGTCCCAGTCTCCCACGCGGGCTCCGACCGGTCGCCGCCCGAAGGAGATTGGCGACCGATGGTGCCGGCGGGATCTGGCCGGCTCCGCACCATTTCAGAAGCCGGGGACCGGGCCACTATACCGATGGATGCGCGCGAGGCGAGAGCGGCGGACCGGAGCTTCCGCTCAGTCGGGCCGATTCCGCTCCGTAGTCGACGAGTGGAATTACTCACCGTACGAGGCGGGACAACCGTCGGTCAGCGAGGGGTTTTCCACCGGTCTGGCACGTTGGGCAGTACTGAAGGCTGGAATCGGCGAACGAAACCTCGCGCACCGTGTCTCCGCAGACCGGGCAGGGCAGCCCCGTGCGGGCGTGCACCTTCAACCCGGAGCGCTTCTCGCCCTTCAGCTCCGCCGCCCGCTGACCCAGAGACCGCTCGACGGCGTCGCCGAGGACCTGCCGCGTGGCCGCGTGCAGGGTGGCCATCTGGTCGTCGGTGAGCCGGTCGGTGATCGCGAACGGGGACAGCTTCGCGGCGTGCAAGATCTCATCGGAGTACGCGTTGCCCACCCCGGACAGCACCGACTGATCGGTCAGCACCCCCTTGACCTGCCCCCGCCGGCTACGCAGCCGCTCGGCGAAGGTGGGCAGGTCGGCCGCGAGCGCGTCCGGGCCCAACTTGGCCACTCCGGGCACCGCCGTCAGGTCGGTGACCAGGTACGCGGCCAACTTCTTCTGGGTGCCGGCCTCGGTCAGGTCGAAGCCGGAGCCGTCGTCCAGGCGTACGCGCACCGCGATCGGGCCCTTGCCCGGGCGCAGCGGGGTGGTGGCGGGAAACGCCTCCCGGTAGTGCAGCCAACCCGCCCGGGCCAGGTGCACCACCAGGTGCAGGTCGCCCTCGAAGAGCACGTCGAGGAACTTGCCGTGGCGGCCGGCGTCGATCACGGCCCGACCGGCGACTGCGGTAGGTGCCGGTTCGTACGTCTTCAGGGCGCTGATCGCGGCGATCTCCAGCCGATCGACGCGCCGCCCCACCGCGCGCTGTCGCAGGTAACCCGCGAGCGCCTCAACCTCCGGTAGTTCGGGCACCAGCCAACGGTAGCCTTCTTTCCCGTGAGCGTGAGGAATGAGCTCGCGACTCCCCGCCGCGAGCGCGAGGAGTGAGCTTGCGAGCCCCACAGTCGCGAGCAACAGTCGGCACAGCCGCGAACGAAGGGCAAGCTCCGTGAAAATCGTGGTGGCGCACAACCGGTACCGGGAAGCTCAGCCCTCCGGCGAGAACACGATCGTCGACGCGGAGATCGCTCAGCTCACCGCCGCTGGCGTCGAGGTGCTTCCCTTCATCCGGAGTTCCGACGAGATCCCGTCGATGTCGAAGGCGGCGAAGGCGCTGCTGCCGATCTCCCCGATCTGGGCGCCGCGTGCCCAGCACGACCTGAGCCGGCTGCTCACCGAGCATCGACCGGACGTTCTGCACCTGCACAATCCGTACCCTCTGCTGTCGCCCTGGGTGGTTCGGACCGCGCACCGTCACGGCGTGCCGGTGGTGCAGACGGTGCACAACTACCGGCAGGTCTGCTCGTCGGGGATCTACTTCCGGGACGGCGTGATCTGTCAGGACTGCAAGGGCCGGGCGCTGGGCGTGCCGGCGATCAAGCACCGCTGCTACCGCGACTCGGCGGCGCAGAGCGCGTTGATGGCGACCACGCTGGCCGTGCACCGGGGCACCTGGCGCTCGGTGGATCGGTACGTCGCGCTCACCTCGGCAATCGCCGATCACCTCCACGATTACGGCATTCCGGACGAACGCGTCGTGGTGAAGCCGAACTCGGTGCCCGACCCGGGTCGGCCGACCCCGCTCGGTGATGGGTTCCTCTACATGGCCCGGCTCTCCCCGGAGAAGGGCGTCGACCTGCTGCTGGACGCCTGGCGTCGACACCCGGTGGGTGCGCTGGGCACGTTGCGCATGGCGGGCGACGGCGAGCTGCGCCCGCTCGTGGAGGCGGCCGCCGCCGAGCGACCCGACGTGGTCTACCTCGGTCAGCTCGACCGGGCCGGTGTGCGGGCGGCGGTCGAGGCGAGCGCGGTGGTGATCGCCGCCTCCATGTGGCACGACGTGCTGCCGACCGTGATCATCGAGGCGCTGGCGAGCGGCCGGCCGGTGCTCGGCACGGCGTTGGGCGGCATTCCGTACCTGCTCGGAGCGGATGCCCCGCACGAACCAGCCGGCACCGGCCCAGCCGAGGTCGCCTCCGCGGTCGCCGGGGGTGGCGGGCCGCCCATGCCCGCGGGGATCGGCCTGGGCGAGGCCGGGTGGGTGGTCGCGCCGGAGCCGGCCGCGCTCGCAGCCGCCCTGCCGGTCGCCCGCGCTGGTGCGGCCGGGCTGGCTCTGGCGGCCCGCGCCCGCTACGAGCGCATGTTCCACCCCGACGTCGTCACCAAGCAGCTCATCGACATCTACGCGGGCATGGCCCGCACCCCAAGCCGCGCCTGAACCGCCCGCCCTTGCCCGCGCTGATCTTGCGAGGGTGCAGCGGGGCTCGGGTGACCGGTCAGCGGAGCGAGGCGCGAGCGGAGAAGGCGATGCTGGCGAGCAGGAAGCCGCCGTTGACGAGGGTGAACGCGACCATCACCCAGAGGACCAGCGCGGGGGCCACGGCCAGCACCAGGGCGGCCACGAAGATCACCGCGCCGTAGTCCCGGATCAACTTGACCAGGCGGACCGGTAGCGAGGTCGAGGTGACCATGCTGGCCGCGTTCGGGCCGGCCTGCATCACCGAGGTGACCAGGTTGACCATCCAGGTGCCCGCGAAGGTCGCCACCAGCCAGGTCGGGGTGGACGGTTCCTGCGCCACGGAGGTGGCGGCCAGCGCGGCCACCAGGGCGATCTGCGCGGCCACGTCGCAGAGCACGTCGACGCGGGCGCCGGCCGCGCTGCCCTGGCCGGTCACCCGGGCGAGCTGCCCGTCGGCGCAGTCCAGGGAGTACGCCACCTGCCAGCCGATCAGGGCGAGCAGGCCGACCACCCAGGCCGGTATGTCGCCGTCGGCGACCGGCCCGGCGAGCGCCACGACGGTGACCGAGGTGGCCAGCCCGAGCACCAGGTTGGTGATGGTCAACGCGGTCGGACGCAGCCCGAGGCGTTGCGCGACCAGCGCGAACACGGCCCCCAGCCACTGGCTGATCGACTCGCTGAACAGGCCGCCGCCCCGGTTCACCCGGTGGAAGTCGGCGACTGAGGGACGGGGGTCAGCCAAGCTGGTCGCGGATTGCACCGGCGTAGTCTGCCAGCCGCTCCCGCGTCTCGGTAGGCGACAAGGCCAGGTGCTCGAGGATCGTGTACCGGTCCGGTCGGGTACGCGGCGCGAACTGCACCGCCTCGATGAACTGGTCGTCGGTGAGCGCCACCTCGGCGGGGAGCCGGGGCAGACCGTGTCGGGCCAGGCAGGCCGACATCTCCCCGAAGCGGCGCAGGTCGCCGCGCAGCCAGGTGCAGAACAGCGCACCCAGCCCGGCCAGTTCGCCGTGCGAGGCGGTGCCCGGAAAGAGCGCGTCGACCGCGTGCATGATCTCGTGGCAGCCGCCGCTGGACGGGCGGCTGGTGCCGCAGACCGCCATGGCCAGGCCGCTGGAGATCAACGCCTCGGCGAGGACGATCACGAAGGCGTCGTCGCTCATGTCGCCCGGGTGGTTGAGCACCGCCTCGGCGCCCGCCCGGGCGAGCGACGCGGCCAGCCCGTCGACGGGTTCGCCGCGTACCTGCCGGGACAGCTCCCAGTCGGCCAGCGCGCTGATGTTGCTGATCACGTCGCCGATGCCGGCCCGGTTGTGCCGGTCCGGGCCGCTCTCCACGAAGTCCAGGTCGACGATCACCCCGATCGGGATGTGGACCCCGTAGGAGCCCTTGATCCCGTCGGTGATCAGGCTGGCCACCGGGGAGGC
Organism: Micromonospora luteifusca; assembly: GCF_016907275.1. Classification (NCBI taxonomy): domain Bacteria; kingdom Bacillati; phylum Actinomycetota; class Actinomycetes; order Micromonosporales; family Micromonosporaceae; genus Micromonospora; species Micromonospora luteifusca. The sequence continues at coordinate 3,070,093 of NZ_JAFBBP010000001.1, read as the reverse complement.
GATCCCGTCGTTGGCGAGGCTGGTCGCCACCGACACCATCGGGAGGCCCCGACGGGTCGCCGCGTACTTGGCCACGTCGATGGTCTTGCCGCCGCCGATGCCGACGACCGCGTCGTACGACCGGGCGCGGAGTTTGCCGCCCAGGTCGTCGGCGGCGTCCAGGGTCGCCCCGGCGACGGTGAACACGTCCGCCGAGCGCAGCGACGGTCGGATCAGCTCCGCGATCTGCGCGCCCTGACCCGGACCGACCACCACCGCGACGTCGCCCCCGGAGGAGATCCGCCCGTCGGCCAGGATCGCGCCCAGGTCGGCGACCGCCCCGCGTCGTACGTCGATGTGCAGCGGGGTGAGGACGCTGCGAGCTAGTAGCGGCACGCGATCTCCCGCGCGCGGGCCAGGTCGGCGTGGTTGTCGACCTCGACCCATGGGACGTCACCGATCGGCGCCGCCCGCACCTCCCCGCCCCGGTCGGCGAACTCCTGGTAGCCGTCCTCGTAGTAGAGGTTCGGGTCACGCCGCCAGGTCGCCTCCAGGGCGTCGGCGAGCGCGTCGGCGACCTGTGGCTCGATGAGCGTGGCGCCGATGTACTCCCCGTACGCCTCGCCCGGGTCCATGATCTTGGTGATGCGGGTGAGCTGGCCGGCGGCGTCGAAGGTGGTCTTCATCTCCTCCTCGGCCAGCGGCTTGAGGGTGTCCACCGCGAGCAGGATGCCCGGGCCACGCTCGGCCAGCAGGGTCTTCTCGATGCTCACCGGGTGCACGGTGTCCCCGTTGACCAGCAGCACCCCGCGCGCGAAGTACTCCCGGGCCAGCCAGAGCGAGTAGGCGTTGTTCCACTCCTCGGCCTTGTCGTTGTGGACGAGGGTGAGCGTGACCCCGTACTTCTTCTCCAGGTCGGCCTGCCGCTCGCGGACCGCGTCCGCGGCGTAGCCGACCACGATCACGATGTCGGTGAGCCCGACCTCGGCGAGGTTGCCCAGCGCGATGTCCAGGATCGTGATCTCGCCGTCCACCGGCACCAACGCCTTGGGCAGGGTGTCGGTGTACGGGCGCAGCCGCCGTCCCGCTCCGGCCGCGAGCACCATTCCGATCATCGCGACATCCTCCCTAGTCCTGCTCCCCGTCACCGCTGGAGGATAGCGCCGGTTGGCCGGGCCCCTCCGGTCAACCGGGTCAGCCGGGGAGGGCTGCCAGGTCGGCGAGCATGGTCAGCCGTTCGTCCGCGCCGAGCGCGGCGTACGGTCCGGCCGCCCGGCGGTCCGTCTCCAACTCGATGGCGAACCGCTCGGGGCCGGGCGGTAGGGCGGCGATGCTCGACGCGGTGTGCCCGGCGGCGGTCCAGGCGGCGGCGTGCGCGTCGGCCCGGTGGTATCGCAGCGTGCCGAGCCGGTTGAGCAGCAGCACGCCGGATCCGGTGCCGTCCGGCTCGTACGGGGGCGCCAGCGCGGTGAACGCGGAGCCGGTCTGGTCGCCCTCCTCGTCGGCCAACACCAGGGCGTACGCCAGCACCCGGCCGAGCGCCGCCACCAGCCGCAGTACTCGCTCGTCCTGCCCGGCCCACAGCTCCTCGGTGACCTCGGCGTGCACCTGGTACAGCTCGGTGAGGAAAGCGGCACCCCGTTCGGTGGCGGAGAGTCCACCGTTCGGGTGCCGGTGGAGCATGCCGTACGCCACCTGCTTGTCCACGATCCGGCGGCTGACGAGCGGATCGCCGTACCGGGTGATCGCCGCGAATCCCGGTCCGTCGACCGTGCCGCCCGGTGCGGCCAGCCGGGTGCGCAGGTCCACCAGGAAGCCGGTTGCGGCCACTCCGCCGTACCGCTGGCTCAGTTCGGCGCCGCCACCGTCGCGGCCGGCCAGCATGCCGGCGCGGAAGACCCGGTCCACGGCCGGGGCGAGCAGCCCGGCGATGCGGTGCGGCACCAGCTCGACGGTGTGCACGGACCGATCGACGATCAGCGGACCGGCGCTGCGCAGAGGCTCGGTGGACACCGTCCGACAGTAGCGAGCGCCCGCTGCAACTGCGATGCCGCTCTTGTCCCGGAAACATCCACGGACCACCATGTCCGTACCGAATGCCACCGTCCCGAAGGAGTGATGGGTGATGCAGGTACGGGATGCCATGTCCAGCGAGGTCCTCGTCGTCGGTCCGGAGCACACGCTTCGCCAGGCGGCCCGGATGATGTCGGCCCGCGGTGTCGGGTCGGCGGTCGTGATCGACCCGGATTCCGAGGGGGTCGGGATCATGACCGAACGTGACGTGTTGAAGGCCATCGGCGCTGGCCTCGACTGCGACGTGGAACGCACCGGCGCCCACCTGACATGGGACGTGGTCTACGCGGGCCCGGAGTGGACGGTGGCCGAGGCTGCCGCCGCGATGGCCCGGGGCGGGTTCCGGCACCTGGTGGTGCTGGACGGCCGGGAGGTGGCCGGGGTGATCTCGGTCCGGGACATCATGCGGGTCTGGGCGGAGAGCCAGGCAGCCACCGTCCCCACCTGATCAGGCGGGCGGATTCCCGGTGGGCGCAGGTGTGCCGGGCCGAATAGACGGGTAGGGATCCCTTGCGGGCGCGGAGATGCCGTGGTTCGCAAGGGAGGGCCCGATGCGTGACGCGGAGCGCCTGGTCGAGCAGCAGTACGCCATGCTCCTGAGTCGGGACGTGGCCCGCCTACCGGATCTCTACGCCCCGGAGGCGTTCTACGCCATGCCGGGTGTGACGGTCCGTCCGATCGAGCTGCCCGCGCTCCTGCGCACCTGGACCGGTGCTTTTCCGGACCTACGGGTCGACCCGATCGGCGCGGTCCGCACGGGTGGAGGCGCGGCGGTCGAGCTGCGCCTGACCGGCACCCACACCGGCACGCTGCATTCGCCGTACGGCACCGTCGCGCCCACCGGCCGGACGGTGACCTGGGAGGTGGCCGACGTGGTCCGGGCCCGCAAGGGCCGGATCGTCGCCTGGCGCTCCTACTTCGACTGGAGCCAGCTCCTCGACGCGCTCGGCGTGCAGCTGGAGGGACTTTCCCGGGCTGCGCAGCACGACGCGCTCGCCCTTCCGGTCTGATCTGTCGCCGACCGGTGGAGTGGGGTCACCCGACCCGGTGGCTCAGGATGCGGACATCGCCGTGCCGTCCGCGCGTCCCCCGCTGCCGCCCGTACGCTCAACATCCATGACCGCCGAGCAGTTGATCTCCTTTGCCCGTGGGGCTCCCTCGCTGGACATCGTCGATGTCGAGGGGCTCAAGGCCGCCGCCGTCCGTGCCTTCGACGCCGACCCTGCGGGGGTCACGGCGTATGGCACCTCCGTCGGTTACCTTCCGCTGCGAAAGTGGATCGCCGAGAAGCACGGAGTCCAGGCCGACCAGGTGCTGGTCACCAACGGATCACTCCAGGCCGACGCGTTCCTCTTCGAGCACCTGGTCCGTCCGGGCGACGCGGTGGTGGTGGAACGCCCGACGTACGACCGGACGCTGCTCAACCTCCAGCGGATGGGCAGTGAGTTGCACGGCATCTCGGTCCAGCCGGATGGCCTCGACACCGCCGAGCTGCGCAAGCTGCTGGAGTCCGGGGTTCGACCCCGGCTCGCCCACGTCATTCCGAACTACCAGAACCCGGCCGGCATGACGCTCTCCCTGGAGAAGCGTCGAGAGTTGCTCGACCTTGCCGCCGAGTACGAGTTCATCATTTTCGAGGACGACCCGTACGCGGACATCCGCTTCCGCGGTGAGGCGCTGCCGTCGATGCTCTCGCTGGACACCCGCAACGTGGTGGTGCACGCGTCGAGCTTCACCAAGACGGTCTGCCCGGGTGTGCGGGTCGGGTATCTGGTCGGTTCGGCGGATCTGATCGCCGACATCGCCAAGAACGCGACAAGCCTCTACATCTCGCCCGGGATGGTGTCCCAGGCGATCGTGCACCAGTTCTGCGTCTCCGGCGACATCGACCGCTCGATCGAGACGGTACGTGCGGCGCTGGGCGAGCGAGCCCGGGTGCTCGCCGAGTCGTTGCGCAGGCACCTGCCGCAGGCCCGGTTCGTGGAGCCCGACGGCGGCTACTTCCTCTGGGTGGAGTTCCCCGAGGATGTGCTGGTCGACCGGCTCGCCCCGGCGGCGGCCGAGCGCGGGGTCGCCGTGGTCAAGGGCAGCGACTTCGTGCTGGACGGCGGGCGGCACGCCCTGCGACTGGCCTTCTCGGCGGTGACCGTCGATCGGATCGACGAGGGCGTCCGTCGGCTCGCGGAGGCCGTCGAGGCTGTCCGCAGCTGAGGCAACTGTCGGGTTCCCGACAGAACGACGATGCCGGCCGTCCCGGGACTCCCGTCCGGGCGGCCGGCGGCTCACAATGCTGCGAGCGTCACCCGTCAGACGTAGCGGAGATCACCGCCGACGTTCGGGCCGGCTGCGGCCCGGGTGATGCGGCAGCACAACCTCCCGCCCCCACTGGCGCCGGGTGGGCCGTGTCGTCCCCGCACCCCCCCGATGCGGCCCGGCCCGCCCGGCGCCGCCCCAAGGGGGCCCTGGGCGACCGCCGTCACACGTTTCCTCGACCGCCGTCGGCGTAGCCTGCAAGCCGCAGCTGAGCGTGGGAGGTGACGCGATGACGGATCGGACAGAGCGGGACCGGACGGCACCGTCTGCCACCGGTCGGGTGCTGCGACCTCGGGCGTGGCCGTCCCCGGTCCGGGCGATGACCCGGATGCTCAACGCCGACGGCTCGCCCCCCGTGCCGACCCCCACCGGCACCGGCCGCAGCGCCGTGGTCGACTGCGCGCTCTACGTCGACGGCAAGCGGCAACCCGGCGACTGGACGTACGCGGACGCGCTGGCCGCTGCCCGTCGTGAGGAGCACGGCTTCGTCTGGATCGGTCTGCACGAGCCGGAGCTGGCCGAGATGACCGCCATCGCGGAGACCTACGGCCTGCACGAGCTCGCCGTCGAGGACGCGGTGAAGGCCGAGCAGCGCCCCAAGCTGGAGCGGTTCGGCGACGTCGTCTTCCTGGTGCTGCGCACCGCCCGGTACTGCGAGCACGCCGAGCTGACCGAGAACTCCGAGGTCGTGGAGACCGGGCAGGTGATGCTCTTCATCGGCCCGAACTTCGTGATCAGTGTCCGGCACGGGGACGCCTGCCGGCTCGCCCCGATCCGTGCCGATCTGGAGACCAAGCAGGAGTTGCTGCTCCAGGGCCCGTGGGCGGTGGCGTACGGGGTGACCGACCGGGTGGTCGACCTCTACCTGGAGGTCGCCGAGCAGATCGAGGACGACCTGGACGTGCTGGAGGCGGAGGTCTTCGACCGCCACGGCCACGGGCGGATCCAGCGGATCTATCAGATGAAGCGGGAGTTGGTGGAGTTCAAGCGGGCGGTGGTGCCGTTGCAGCGGCCGCTGATGACGCTGACTTCCCAGGTCAACCGCGAGGTGCCCAAGGAGATCCGGCGCTATTTCCGGGACGTCCAGGATCACCTGAGCCGCACCGTGGAGCAGGTGAACTCCTACGACGACCTGCTGAACTCGATCCTCCAGGCGCGGTTGGCCCAGGTCACCGTCGACCAGAACAACGACATGCGCAAGATCGCCGCTTGGGCGGCCATCGCGGCGGTCTGGACCTCCATCGCCGGCGTCGAGGGGATGAACTTCGACAACATGCCCGAGCTGAAGATGACGTACGGCTACCCGGTGGCCCTCGCCCTCATGCTCGGCGTCTCGCTGGCCCTCTACCGCTGGTTCCGCCGCAACGGCTGGCTCTGACCGCGAAGCCGGGCACCGGCAGGCGACGGCACCGGCACGCGGGGGCGCACCGGCATGCGGGAGCGCCGACGAGCGGGGTGACCCCGCGTCGCCGGCGCTCGCCGCGCTGTCGTCGAGTCAGCGGCGGCCGTTGGTGCGGGCCGTGTCCTTGCCCAGCGCCTTGGTGAGGTCGTCGGTCGGCCGACCGGAGACGTCCGTGGCACCCTCGGCGACCGACGGGACCTTGTCGGTCGGTCGGATACCGCTCTGCTTGGCCGTGCCGGTGGTGCTCGCGCTGGTGCCGCCGGCCACCGCCGAGCTGCCGGCGCCGGTCATCCCGGCCGCGCCGGTCATGGCGGCCCCGTCGGTCCCCTTGGCGGTGGACGGCGTCCGCACCTCGATCGAGTCGACTTCGTCGCGCATCGGATCGAGGCTGCGAGCCGGGTCGTACTCGGCCCATTCCTGCTGCTCCCGGCGGCGGCGCATGGCCACTGCGCCGGCCAGGCCGGCTACGACGCCTGCTGCCAGCAGGCCGGTCATCATCGAGCCGCGACGGCGCGGCTGCTTCTTCTTACCGGTGATCCGCATGGTCTTCGACTTGGCCTTCCTGGTCAGCGGCCCTGCCTGCGCGGCGCCGTCACGGGCCGCCGCGGCCAGCGGTGCCAGCGTGGTGAGTGTCGTCCCCCAGCCGGTCGACGCCTGGTCGCGAACCTTCGCCGCGGCCGGTCCGACGTAGCCCCGGGCCACCTGGACCCGCGGACCGACGGTCGCACCGGCGCCCTTCGCGGCGTGGTTGGCCGCCTGCATCAGGTGGCTGATGCTCTGGTTCAGCTCGGCCTTGGCCAGCTGCCCCTGGGACTTACGCCGCCCGAATCCAAACACGGTCCTACCTCCTGGGAGTTGTTCCTTCGTCATCCTCCACCTTCGGATGCCTCCGCGATGCCAGATCGGGCACATGGGAGGATCCGCATGGAACTGACCATCGAGTGAGGAGTACCCGTGGCCGAGGCTGTCTACGCCACCCTGCACACCAACGCCGGCCCGATCCGGCTGGAGCTCTTCCCGAACCACGCGCCGAAGACCGTCCGTAACTTCGTCGACCTGGCTGAGGGCAACCGGGAGTACACCGACCCGCGCACGGGTCAGCCGGGCAGTGGTCCGTACTACGACGGCACCATCTCGCACCGCGTCATCAGCGGCTTCATGGTCCAGATGGGCGACCCGACCGGTACCGGTCGGGGCGGGCCGGGCTACAAGTTCGCCGACGAGTTCCACCCGGAGCTTCGGTTCGACCGGCCTTACCTGCTGGCGATGGCGAACGCCGGACCGGGCACCAACGGTTCGCAGTTCTTCATCACCGTGTCCCCGACGCCGCACCTCAACAACCGGCACACGATCTTCGGCCAGGTTGCCGACGAGCAGTCGGTGAAGATCGTCGACTCGATCGCGAGCACCCCGACCGGCCCGAGCGACCGTCCGCTCCAGGACGTCGTCATCGAGCGGGTCGAGATCGAGCGGTCTGCTGCCTGACCGACCGGCGAGGTACCTTTGCTCGCATGATTGAGCGCTCCGGAGCACCGCACCGGCCGGTGCCGGTGGATCGTGTAGCGGTGGACGGAGGGTCGGCCCGGTGAGCGAGTCTCCGCCGACCGCCCCGGTCTGCTACCGGCATCCCGGTCGGGAGACCTACGTGCGGTGCACCCGCTGCGACCGGCCGATCTGCCCGGACTGCATGCGGGAGGCGTCCGTCGGGCACCAGTGCCCGGAGTGCGTCAACGAGGGACGTCGCAGTGTCCGGCCGGCGCGTACCGCCTTCGGTGGTGGTACGGCCGGCCGGCACGGCTATGTCACCAAGGCGCTGATCGCGGTGAACGTGCTGTTCATGCTGCTCTCCATCGCCTCCGATCGGGGCGGGGACGCGGCGGTGGGTGGTGCCGGCTTCGGCGGCCTGATGGGCGGCGACACGCCGCTGACCGACTGGGGGTCGGTGCTCGGTCGGGCGATGTTCCCCGACGGCACAATCGGCGGAATCGCCGACGGCCAGTGGTACCGGCTGGTCACCGCGATGTTCCTGCACTACGGCGTGATTCACCTGCTGCTCAACATGTGGGCCCTGTGGGTGCTCGGCCGGTCGCTGGAGGCCAGCCTCGGGCGGGTGCGTTTCGCCGCCCTCTACCTGATCGCGGGCTTCGGCGGCAACGTGGCGGCCTACCTGTTCAGTGACCCGCGAGCGACCACTGCCGGCGCGTCGACGGCGATCTTCGGGCTCTTCGCCGCATTGCTCATCGTCGAGCGCAAGATGGGCCGGGACATCTCCCAGATCATCCCGGTCCTGGTGATCAACCTGGTGTTCACGCTGACCGTGCGGGGCATCTCGATCCCCGGGCACTTCGGTGGCCTGGTGGTCGGTGCGCTGATGGCGCTGGTGCTCGCGTACGCACCGCGTGGCCGGCGCACGTTGGTGCAGGTCGCCGGCGGTGCGGTCATCCTGCTGGTCCTGCTCGCCCTGGCCCTCTTCCGCAGCGCCTACCTGCTCGGCTGAGCGAGCGAGGGGTCAGCCGGCGGTGTTCGGGCGGGCGGCACGCACCTCGGCGGCCACCTCCTCCGGGGTGGCGCTCAGGTCGTACCGACCGAACAGGTGCAGCGAGTCGCCCGCGTCGATCTCCAAGGTTTCGCTTGTCGTCCCCAACCGTTGCCGGCGGTCCACGGTGATCGCCTCGATAGCCGACCAGGGCAGCCGCCGCCGGCCCGCGAACCCCTGGATCACGGTGAGGCCTGCGGCGTCCACCGCCAACCGGACCGGCGCGACCAGGTCGCGTACCGCCCAGCCGGCCAGCGCGGCGGCGGCCAGGACGGCCAGCGCCAGGCGGACCGGGTCGCCGTCGGCGAAGAGCAGCCCGAGCGCGACCAGCAGGACGGCGCCTACCAGCTTCGCCACGGGCAGGCTCGTCGGCACTCGCCACTGCCGCACCGGGGGGATGTCATCCACCCGCCCAGCATGCCAGCGGCATCCGGATGACGCCTGATCGGACGGTCGGTCCGGGGACGACGTAGGATCGGGGCAGCCCAAGTTACCGGGGAGTAAACATGAGTGACGCGGTCATCGTCGGCGCGGTGCGCACCCCGGTCGGGCGGCGCAGGGGCAGTCTCGCCGGCGTCCACCCGGTCGATCTGTCGGCGCACGTGCTGCGTGCCCTCGCCGAGCGCACCGGGCTCGACCCGGCGCAGGTCGACGACGTCTTCTGGGGCTGCGTGTCCCAGGTCGGCGAGCAGTCGTGGAACATCGCCCGCAACGGCGTCCTCGCCGCCGGCTGGCCCGAGACGGTGCCCGGCACGACGCTGGACCGGCAGTGCGGCTCCAGCCAGCAGGCACTGCACTTCGCCGCCGCGACGGTGCTGTCCGGCCAGGCCGACCTGGTGGTCGCCGGCGGGGTGGAGTCGATGACCCGGGTGCCGATGGGCTCCAGTGTGGCTGGCGGCATGCCGTTCAGTGACCAGCTCCGGGACCGTTACCGGGGTGTCGAGGGCTTCGCCGACGACGCGCCCCTGCCGTTCAACCAGGGCGTCGGGGCTGAGCTGATCGCCCAGCGGTGGCGCCTCTCCCGTACCCAGCTCGACGAGTTCGCGCTGGCCAGCCACGAGAAGGCAGCCGCTGCACAGGATGCGGGCGCCTTCGACCCGGAGTTGGCAGCGGTGCCGCTCGGCGATGGCGGCAAGTTCGCCGCCGACGAGGGCATCCGCCGGGACACGACCTTGGCCAAGCTCGGCGAGCTGGCCACGCCGTTCCGTGCCGACGGCGTGGTGACCGCCGGGTCGGCGTCCCAGATCTCCGACGGCGCCGCGGCCCTCGCGGTGACGACCTCCGAGTGGGCCAGCCGGCACGGCCTTCGGCCGCTTGCCCGGATCCACACCGCCGTGGTCGCCGCCGACGACCCGGTCACCATGCTCACCGCCCCCATCCCGGCCACCGCGAAGGCGCTGCGCCGCGCGGGGCTGGGCATCGAGGAGATCGGGGTGTACGAGGTGAACGAGGCGTTCGCCCCGGTGCCGCTGGCCTGGTTGGCCGAGACCGAGGCGGACCCGGAGCGGCTCAACCCGCGCGGCGGGGCGATCGCCCTCGGTCACCCGCTCGGCGGCTCCGGTGCCCGGATCATGACCACGATGCTCCAGCACATGCGGGACAACGGGATCCGCTACGGCCTGCAGACCATGTGCGAGGGCGGCGGAATGGCCAACGCCACCATCGTCGAGCTGGTCTGACGGCTCGGCCCGGAAAACGTATGGCCCGGCCTGGGAGGGCCGCCTATGGTGCCCAGCGTGACGACGAACGCGAATGGGCGCGGCCTCGACTGGTCCAGCGAGCAGTGGCAGTTGTGGGCCCGGTCCTGGGTCGAGACGCAGCTGAGTCAGGCCGGTCGGCGGGTGACCGGGCTGGTGGAGCCCCGGGTTCGTCCCTGGTCGCTGGTGTGGCGCGTGCCGACCGACGACGGCTCGGTCTGGTTCAAGGCCAACAACCGGGGCACGGTGCACGAGGCCGTCCTGATCGCGACGCTCGCCCAGCTGACGCCTGAGCGGGTGCTGACACCGATCGCGGTCGACCCGGTGCAGGGCTGGTCGCTGCTGCCCGACGGCGGCGAGTCGTTGCGCGACGTGCTGGCGCGCGATCCCGATCTGGCGCACTGGGAGCGGGCGCTGCCCGGGTACGCCGCGCTTCAACTGGCCACCGCGCCGGGTGCCGACGAGTTGGTCTCCCTGGGCGTGCCGGATCACCGCCCCGAGGCGCTGGCCGGGCTCTTCGCCGAGTTGCTCGACGATCGCGAGTCACTGCTGATCGGTGCCGAGGGCGGGCTCAGCCCGGACATGTACGAGCGGCTGCGGGCCGAGCTGCCGTCGTACGCCGAGCGGTGCCGCCGGCTCGCCGACATCGGCATCCCGGCCACTGTGCAACACGACGACCTGCACGACGGCAACGTCTTCGCGGGCCGGGACGGCTATCGCTACTTCGACTGGGGCGACGCCTCGGTGGCGCACCCGTTCGGCACGCTGCTGGTGACCCTGCGCTCCATCCGGTACGGCATGGAGCTGGCAGCCGACGACGCCCGGCTGGTGCGGCTGCGCGACGCCTACCTGGAAGCGTGGACCGACCGGTACGACCGTCGGACCCTCGTCGAGGCGGCCGACCTCGCGATAAACCTGGGGGCGGTGAGCCGGTCGCTGTCCTGGCGTCGCGCTCTGGACACCGCCGAGGAGTCGCGCGCCGAGTACGCCGACGCGGTGCCCGGCTGGCTGGAGGAGCTGTTCGCCGCAAGTCCGCTCCAGCCCGATTCCCGACCATGATCCGTCCAAGACGGAAATCGGACAGGGAGTGCGACACGCCGCGTGGAACTTCCAAAAAAGGCGCGTGACCCACGTCACCCCACTAAGGGAGGTCGTTGGGCAGGTCATGGACGTCTTCTCCCGAACGTTCCTTCCGGCCGCCGCCGAGGCTGGCCTGGCCGTGCAGACCGTGAGCCGGCACATGCCGGTCTTCCGGCGCTGCGTCGGCTCCGGTGACGCCACCATCCTGGTCACCCGTTGCAGCCGCCCCGACCGCCCGGTCACCGGCGACTACCTGATCCTGCTCACCCACCGCCGGCTTGTGGTGACCCAACAGACCCGGCTGCTGCACCGACTGCGCCTGCACCTCAACACCGAGTTGCGTGAACTGAGCAACGTGACCTGGAGCCCGGACCCGCGGCTGCACTCGGTCGAGTTGGCGGCCACCGCGATCGACGGGATCCGTGAGCGGTTCCTGATCCGTACGAGTCAACCGAAGCGGGTGTGGCAGCTCGACGCGTTGCTCAACCACGCGTTCCGGACCCGCCTGCGGGCGCCCCGGGAGCGGATCGTCGCCACCATCGGTGACGCGCCGGCCGCCGCACGTCCCAGCGTGTTCCGTCCCGCCGTGGTGAGCTGACGCCTCTCCGGCTCCGCCTCGCCTTTACCGAACTCGAACACGCGTCGATCGCGTCGAGCCCTCCGGGTCGGGAATCATTGGGCCGGTGACCGTCGAACCGCCGCACCGCGGGCTCGTCCTCGTGGTCGAGGACGAGCCGGCCATCGCCGACCTGGTCAGGCTGTACCTCACCCGGGACGGGTTCGGTGTCCACCTGGAGCGGGACGGTGCGGCCGGCCTGAGCGCCGCCCGCCGACTGCGCCCGGTGGCCTGCGTCCTGGACATCGCGCTGCCGGGCCTGCCCGGCACTGAGATCTGCCGCCGGATGCGCGAGGCCGGTGACTGGACCCCGGTCATCTTCCTCACCGCCCGGGACGACGAGGTGGATCGGATCGTCGGCCTGGAGTTGGGTGCCGACGACTACGTCACCAAGCCGTTCAGCCCCCGGGAGTTGGTTGCCCGGGTGCGCGCGGTGCTGCGCCGTTCCGCCGGCGGCCCGGAGGGCGCGGACCGGCCGCGCGTCGTCGGCCCGGTGACGCTCGACCCGGCCCGCCGGACGGTGACCGTCGCGGGTGCCCCGGTGCAGCTCACCTCCACCGAGTTCGACCTGCTGGCCCACCTGATGGCCCGGCCCGGTCGGGTCTTCACCCGGGAGGAGTTGCTGGCCGGGGTCTGGGGTTACGCGGCCCACGCCGGCACCCGGACGGTGGACGTGCACGTCGCCCAGGTGCGGGCGAAGCTCGGACCGGCCAGCGTGATCCGCACCCACCGCGGCGTGGGGTACGCGGTCGATGCCTGACCACCCCGGGCGCGCCGAATCGCCGACCATGGCCCTGCCGGTGGTCGGCGCCGGCCCGCCGGCCGCGCCCCGACGTGGCCGGTTCGGCCGCACGCTGACCGCCCGGGCGGTGCTGGTCACCTGCGCGGTGTCGCTGGTGTCGGTGCTGGTCACCGCGATCGTCGCCGTGCCGTTGGCAATCCGGGGTGCGGAGCGCCGCGATCAGGAGGCGCTCGCCGCACAGGCCCGGCTCGCCGCCGAGGTGCTGAGGACCCGACTGGACCGGGGTCGCAGCGCCGACGAGGAGCGACTCATCCAGCAACTGCGCAACCAGGGCATCGACGCGTACCTGATCCGGCGCGGGACGGTCGACCGGCCGGGCCTGCCGCCCCGGGTGGTGCAGCGGATCGAGCAGGGCGGAAACGTGTCGGTCCGCCGCCCGGTCAACGGCGAGCGCGCCCTGGTCGAGGGCCGGGCCCTCCCCAACGGCAACGGGGTGGTGCTCTCCCGTCCTGCGGCAAACGGGCTCTGGGCCAAGGTGTTGCTCAGTCTGTGGCTGCCGCTGCTGGCCGGGTTGACCGCCGGTGTGGTGGCCGGGCTGCTGCTGGCCCGACGGCTGGCCCGGCCGATCCGCGTCGCGGCCACCGCCGCCGCCCGGCTGCGCGCCGGTGACCGTGCGGTCCGGGTGCCGGTCGAGTCGCCGGACGAGGTCGCCGACCTGGCCGAGGCGTTGAACGGGTTGGCCGCCGCGCTGGCCACCAGTGAGGGTCGGCAACGGGAGTTCCTGCTGTCCGTCTCGCACGAGCTGCGCACCCCGCTGACCGCGATCCGGGGGTACGCCGAGGCGCTCGCCGACGGGGTGCTCGGCGCGGACGACACGGTCGACACCGGCAGGACGATGCTGGCCGAAGCCCAACACCTGGACCGGCTGATCGGCGATCTGCTGGCGTTGGCCCGCCTGGAGGCCGCCGACTTCCCCCTCGAACCGGTGCCGGTGGACCTGACCCAGCTGGCCATGGACGCGGAGCCGACCTGGTCCGGCCGGTGCGCGGCGGTGGGCGTGTCGTTCCGGGTGGACACGCCGGGTCAGCCGGTGCCCGCGTACACCGATCCGGGGCGCATCCGGCAGGTGCTGGACGGGCTGCTGGAGAACGCGCTGCGGGTCGTACCCCCGGGGTCGCCGGTGGTGCTCGCGGTCCGGCCGGCCGACACGGACCCGGCCTGCGGCGGTGTGCTGGAGGTCCGGGACGGCGGGCCCGGCTTCACCGACGACGACCTGGCGGTGGCGTTCGAACGCGGTGCGCTGCACCAGCGTTACCGGGGAGTGCGCAAGGTGGGCAGCGGGCTGGGGTTGGCGCTGGCCGCCGGGCTGGTCCGTCGGTTGGGCGGGGAGATCGCCGCGGGGCACGCACCGGAGGGCGGTGCCGCCTTCACGGTCCGACTACCCGGTGATCCTTACCTGGCCCGAACATCGGCCTGACGGTCCGCTCGTCGTCGGAGGGAATGCTGAGGGCTCCACGGACGAGAGGAACAGCCATGCCACGTTGGGGATTCGCCACCGGCACCACGGCACTGCTCGCGGCGGTTGCGCTCGGCCTCACCGGCTGCGGTGCGGCCGAGGTGGCCAGCCAACCCGCCCGGGAGGCCGCTGTCGAGGTCGCCGCCGCGATGGGGGTGGAGGGCCAGGCGCTGGCCGCGATGGGCTTCGACGCCGACGACCTGGACGTGCAGACCGTCGCCGCCCCGGCCACCCCGACGCCGGGCGCGTCCCCCACGGCGCGGGAGAAGGCCCGGGAGAAGCGCGGCGAGGAGTGGCGCAAGCGCCGCCAGGCCCGCGTGCAGTTGCGCAAGAACACCCTGCACGGTGAGGCGGTGGTGCAGACCAAGGAGAGCGGTACGCAGACCGTCGCCGTGCAGCGCGGCGAGGTGACCGCGATCGACGGCGACTCCATGACCGTCAAGTCCACCGACGGCTTCTCCATGACCTGGGCCTTCGGCGACGACCTGCGGGTCGTCGAGCGGCGCGCCACCGTGCAGCCGAGCGAGGTGAAGGTCGGCGCGACGCTCGGCGTCGCGGGCGCGAAGGACGGCGACAAGGCCGTGGCCCGCCTCATCCTCATTCCCCGCGCGAAGTGAACGAAGGGGCCCTGGTCGACGCCAGGGCCCCTGCCCTCATCAGTAGACGCGGGAGCCGATGAAGTCGTCTCAGTAGACGCGGGAGCCGATGAAGTCGTCGTGACCGTAGCCGACCGGGTTGGCGGCGGTACGGGCCTCGAACGACCACTGCTGCCGGGTGTTGCTGGAGCAACTCGCCAACCGCAGGCGAGAGCTGCCCAGCAGCGGGTTGTCGAACGCCACGCAGAGGTTGTTGGCGCTCGCCGGCCTGATCTGGTTACCCACGAAGACGAACTGCTGCGCGCCGGTGCCGTTGCAGTCGTAGATGTTGACCGCCGTGCCGGAGGTCATCGAGCTGTTGGCGACGTCGAGGCAGCGGTCGTGGGAGAGCTCCGAGTGCAGCGACCGCCGGTTCTGGTCGTACCAGAAGCCCTGGTTACGCCCACCGTGACAGGAGTACGGCTGCTGTGCGGTGCCGTTGCGGGAGTCGTACCCCTTGCCGTCGACGCAGGTGCCGGTGGCCAGGTTGCGCAGTTGCTTGAACTCCAGCAACCCCGGGTAGAGCACGCCGCTGCCGGTGCTGGCCGGGTCGACGCAGCTGGCCCGGTCCTGGCCGGAGTTCCAGAACTGGGTGATGCACTGGGCGAACATGCCGTGCCCACGAGCGTTGGGGTGGAACGACTGCCGGGCAGCGTTCTCGTTCCAGATCCCGACCTCGATGTAGAGGCCGCGCACCGAGGTGTTGTCGGTGCACACCTCGTGGCCGTGGAAGAGCCGGCTGGCGTCCAGGTAGCGGGTGCCGGTGTTCGCCGCAGCCGACCGTAGCGCCGACTCGAACATCGGCACCGCCTTGTTCCGGGCGAACGCCGCGTCGGCCAGATAGAGCAGGCAGCCACCGGAGTACCAGCCGGGGAAGTTCGGGTTGTCCTCGACGTCGGGGCTGCCCGGGCTCGGGTACGACATGAGCACCAGTTCGTAGTCCGAGCGCAGGTAGCCGGCGTTGGTCATGGTCTGCCGGATGTCGGTGAGTGCCGATTCGACCGCTTGCCGGCTGCCGTCGGTGCGGATCGTCCACTGGTCGGTGTAGGTGGGGTAGCAGGCCCCCTGGAAGAAGACCCGGCGGACGGCGCAGTCGGTGGCGACCGGACCGAACTGGATGGTCCCGTCACCGTTCGCGCCGACCACCACCCAGATCAGCTTCACGTGCGTGTTGCGCGCCTTGATGCCCAGGTAGTCGCCCTGGTTCAGCTCGTTGTGCTGGGTCGGGCCGCCAGCGATGAGGTTCCACGGGGTGGCACCGGAGCAGGCCAGGTTGTATTGCGCGTCCGACGTGATGCCGGTGCGGAACACCGCCTGGTCGTACGAGCGGTCGCACCAGTTGCCGTCCTGGTGGGTGCCGGGGACGTAATTGCCGACTCCTTCGCCGGAGATCTCACTGTCGCCCATGGTGATGAGTGCGGTGTGGCGTTGGTCGATCGGGCGGATCTGCGGGCTGCCGTAGAGGGCGGTGGCTTCGGCGGCCCGGATGGCTTCGAGGTTGGCGGGGAGTGGTTGGACGGTTGGCCGGTCGGCGGCGGTGGCGGGGGCGGCGGGTCCGGCGAGCATCGGTAGGACGAGAGCGGCGACGGCGACGGCGACGGTGCAGGCCCGTCGTCGGGTCGCGCGTCCGGGCCTGGCGGGGTTTGCAGGCATCGACGCACTCCTTTCGGCTCAATCGCGGGACGTCGATTGAGTTACCAGACGGTAACGTGCCGATCCATGGATGTGAATGCGCCTCGGATCCTTGCGCGCGAGCTGCAGAACCGCCCGGAACGGACTATCTGGGCGGCGGGTGCGCGGCAGCGGACCGCCGGATCAGCGACCCGGCGGCAGCGCGTAGCCGACGTAGCCGCGGAACTCCAGCCGCCAGCCCGCCGGGACGAGCTTGGCGCAGGCCGGCTTGCTGCCGGTGCACACGATCGCGTCCACCGATGCGGGGTCCGCGGGCGGTCGTTCCGGCAGCACCGACTGCAGCGACACCAACTCCGGCGAGCGTCCGTCCGGCTGCCGCAGCAGCAGCCACCACGGGTACTCCCAGTTGTCGTTCTGCTGCACCAGCCCGATCCGACCGGCACCGCTGTCGCGGACCGCCGCCGCGGCCCAGCGGAACTCGTCAGCCCACTCGGGGCGACGCACGAACCGGGTGTCCCAGTCCGAGGTGGTGAAGACCGAGCCGGTGCCGACCAGCCGCCGGGGGAAGCCGTACGACACCGCGAGCACCCCGGCCAGCGCCGAGGCGGCCAGCACGGTGACGGCCGCCAGCGTGGCCACCGACCGCCGCGCCCCCACCCTGCTCGGGTGCGTATGGCGGCGCAAAAGCGCGTCGAGCCAGAGCCCGGCCAACGGCACCGCGAGCACCAGGGCGTAGAGGATCAGCCGGTTTCCCCACGGCTGCCACTTGATCATTGAGGTGTGCAGCAGGACGGCGGTCAGCACCACCACCGCGTACGCGCGCAGCGGCCCGGCCCGCTCGGGGCCGATCCGGCGCGGACGAGTGAGCGCGACGACCGCACCGATCAACACCAGCGCCCCGGCCAGGGGGAACGCCACCCGATCCTCGTCCGGATACCAGGCCGGCTCCGGAAAGATCTCCCGACCGAAGGTGATCGCGCGGTCCTGCGGGTCGACCCCGATCGCGCCAGCGCCGTCGATGATCGCCTCGGCTCCGGCCCGGCGCAGGGGCGCCAGCGGCGTGTCGAACGCGGTGTGCCCGATCCGCAGAGCGTTGACCAGGATCGACGGCGGATCGTGCCGCTCCATCGGGATCGATTCGCGTAGCCGGGGCGGCCCCAGCGGGTGCCCGAACTCGGCGGTCACCCGAGCCAGGAACGGGCCGACCACCACGGCCGCGACCAGCAGGATGAGCACTGAGCCACCGACCGTGCGGGCCAGCCCGCCAACCGGCCGAGGCCGCTGACCTCCGCCGGTCGTCGCCGCGCCGCTCGTCGCCGTGCCTGCCGTCGTCGGGCCGGGCGTCGTCGCTCCGGGCGATGCCGTGCCGGTCGTCGCCGCGTTCGCGGTCAGGGCCAGCCGCAGCTGGGCCAGCCCCCAGAGCACCAGCAGTGGGCCGACCGCGATCAGGCCACTGGTCTTGGTCACCGCGGTCAGCCCGGTGGCCGCGCCCAACCCGAGGATCGTGCCCCAGCCGGTCCGCCGCCGCAGCCCGTCCAGCACCAGGGTCGCCGCGCAGGCCACCCACGCCGCGCAGACCAGGTCGGTCTGCGTGCTGGTCGCCTGGAGCACCGCCATCGGCGTGGTCGCCAGCACGAACGCGGTGAGCAACTGGGCCCTCCGGCCGCCGCCGAGCTGCGCGGTGATCCGTGCGGCCACCAACAGGCAGACCACACCGGCCGCCCACTGCACCAGGTTGTACAGCTGGTCCCCGCCGGTGAGCAGACGCAGGTGCAGCAGCAGATACTCGGCTCCCGGCGGGATGGTCACCTGCCGGTGGATCGCGGTGGGCCAGAAGTCCAGGTCGCCCTGGGCCACCCAGTGCTCCACCTTCGGCAGGTGGTACGTCTGCGAGTCGAAGTTGTTCGGCTCGGCCAGCAGCGCGACCAGCAACTCCACCAGGACCAGCCCGGCGACCGTGCCGGCGAGCAACCGCTCGCCCCGACCTGCCGTACGCCAGGCGTCGACCGCCACGGCGAGCAGGCCGGAGGGTGCCCGGCCGGTCTGGGTCGGCGTGGGGCCGGACTCGGCCACACCGGGGTCGACGGCCGGGGCGGAGGCCTCGGGGCTGCCACCGGACAGCGCGGCGCCGACCTGCACCGGTCGCGGTGCGGCGCTACGCGGCTGCGCGCGAGGAGTCTCCCGTCGCCGCCGCACCCCGACTGCTGTCGCGGCGGCGGCCAGGAAGAGCAGCCAGGCGGCGACGAACGCCGGCCGGGTCAGCACGTGCAACGCGCCGAGCACCTCGACGACGAGCACCGCGTACGCCCCGCTGAGCAGCGCGGCGCGCACCACGGCGAGCCGCAGCGGTGCGACCGCGCCGGCCTCGCGCGGCCTCGTCGCGACGGTGAGCAGGAGCACCGCGGCGACAGGAACCGCCGCGAGCAGGGAGCCGGCAGCCGACATGGCGGGAAGTAAACACCATCGGGTTGAGCCCGCCACGCCGACTGCCCGATGGTGGTGGCAGACGTCGGGCTGACCAGCCAGGCTAGGCTATGTCCGACGTGTCGTCACCACCGTGGAGATTCCCGTGAAGCTCTCGATCCTCATGCCGGTCTTCAACGAGGAAGAACGCATCGCGGATGCCCTCAAGCAGGCATTGGCGGTGGACTATCCGTGCGAGATCGAGTTGGTCGTCGTCGACGACGGTAGTCGGGACGGCACCGGCGAGGTCCTCGGTCGCGCGGACGACGCACGCCTGCGGGTCATCACCCACCAGCGCAACGCCGGCAAGGGTGCCGCCATCAAGACGGCGGTCGACAGCGCCGAGGGCGACTACATGGTCATCCTCGACGCCGACCTGGAGTACGACCCGCAGGACATCCCCAAGCTGCTCGCCCCGGTGCTCGACGGGCGAGCGACCGTCGTCTACGGCAATCGCACCTTCGGCAGCCACAGCGCCTACAGCTTCTGGTATGTGATGGGCAACAAGGGCGTCACGATGGCGGCCAACGTGCTGTTCAACTCGTACATTGGCGATCTTGAGACCTGCTTCAAGCTGATGCCGGTGGCGCTCTACCGGTCGCTCGACGTGCGTTCGCGCGGCTTCGGCATGGAGGCCGAGGTGACCGGCAAGCTGCTGCGGCAACGGATCCGCCCGTACGAGGTGCCGATCAGTTACCGGGCGCGTGGCCGGGAAGAGGGCAAGAAGATCACCTGGAAGGACGGCGTCGAGGCGATCTGGATCCTCGGTCGCGAACGCGCCCGCCGCCGCCCCGCGGCCTCGTCCGCGCGCTGATCCCAGGAACGCGCCAGGTCGTCGGAGCAGCCCGGGAAGCCGGGCGCCGGTCTCGGTGGTCGGTACGGTGGCTGTGCCATTACTGTGTGAGTTGAAGTGCACTTCAACTCAAGGACCCGGTGATGCAGGATCTACTGACGATCGGCGAGCTGTCCGTCCGCTCCGGCGTCGCACCGTCGGCGCTGCGCTACTACGAGCGACTCGGGCTGATCCGCGCCGACCGTACCGGCGGTAACCAGCGCCGGTACGCCCGCGCCGAGTTGCGGCGGGTCGCCTTCATCCGGATCTCCCAGCAGGTCGGCGTCTCGCTTGACGAGATCCGGGCCGCGTTGGAGTCACTCCCCGAAGCCCGCACGCCCAGCCCGCAGGACTGGGCGCGGCTCTCCGCGAGCTGGCGGGGCCGGTTGGACGAGAAGATCCGGCTGCTCACCAACCTCCGCGACGACCTGGACGGCTGCATCGGCTGTGGCTGCCTCTCCCTGCAGCGGTGCACGCTCAACAACCCCGGGGACGCGCTGGCCGGCGAGGGGCCGGGCGCCCGTCTGATGCTGCCCCGGGCGCCGGAGGAGTCGACCCCGGCGGACTCGCTCGCCTGACGCCGCCGCATCACACCCGCAGGAGCAGCACCTTGCCGAAGTGATCGTTCGACTCGACGAGCCGGTGCGCCTGCGCGGCTTCGGTAATCGGCAGCCGCCGGTCCACCACCGGTCGGACCATGCCAGCCTCGATCAACGGCCACACCTCGTCCCGTACGCCCTGGACGATCTTCGCCTTCTCCGCGAGCGGGCGGGAGCGTAGCGACGTCGCGGCGATGCTCGCCCGTTTGGTCAACAACGCTCCGAGATCCAACTCGGCTGTGCGCCCACCCTGCAACCCGATCGTCACCAGCCGGCCGCCGGTCGCCAGCGCGGAGACGTTCCGGCCCAGGTAGGACGCGCCCATGATGTCCAGGATGACGTCGACGCCACGACCATCGGTGGCTCGCCGGACCTCCTCGACGAAGTCCTGCTCCCGGTAGTCGATCGTGTGTGCCGCGCCCAGCTCGCGCAGCCTGGAGTGCTTGGTCTCCCGCGCGGTGGTCAGGACGGTGGCGCCGAGCGCCGCCCCGAGCTGGATCGCGAAGGTGCCTATCCCGCTGCCCCCGCCGTGCACCAGCAGCGTTTCGCCCTTGCCGAGCCGCGCCACCATGACCAGGTTCGACCAGACCGTGCAGGCCACCTCAGGCAGCGCCGCCGCGTCGACCGGGTCGCAGGCCGGCACCGGCAGCAGTTGCTCGGCGGGGACCGCGACCCGCTCGGCGTACCCCCCGCCGGCCAGCAACGCGCAGACCTGCTGCCCGACCGCCCACCCGGCGGCCTCCGGGCCGACCACGGTGATCACCCCAGAGCATTCCAAGCCGGGGTACGCGGGCGCGCCCGGCGGCGGAGGGTAGTGCCCCTGCCGTTGCAGCAGGTCAGCGCGGTTGACCCCGCTGGCCCGCACATCCACGATCACCTCGCCGGGCCCTGGCTCAGGGTCGGGCACCTCGGCCCAGACCAGCGCGTCGGGTCCACCGGGCTGCGGAATGGTGATGGCTCGCATGGGCTCAGTCTTCCCGATCTCACCGGGTGCCGCAGGCGCACCCTCCAGCCCACTGTGGACGCGCCAAGACTCCTGGCCGGCGCACCGGGGAGGGACGCCGGGCCGACCGGCGAGGGCCGTGGCAGACTATGCGTGGCCGTACACCTGCGGGTTGCGGCCCAGGAGGGTTCGCCTAGTGGCCGATGGCGCTGGTCTTGAAAACCGGTAAGGCAGCGATGTCTTCGTGGGTTCGAATCCCACACCCTCCGCCCCTCTGGACCGCAAAAATTCCTCCTGACCAGCGCGAACGCTGGTCAGGAGTGACTGGGCAGGCGATAGACCGAGACGTGCGAGCGGGAGTCGGCGGTGAACTCGGCTCCGGACCAGTCCGCGTGCCGGCTCTCCAGCTCGAAGCCGGCGAGCTGCGCCATCAGATCCAGCTCGGCAGGCCAGATGTAGCGGTGCGGCGACCGACCCACCCGCGCGTCTCGCCCTGGACCGAACTCGAAGTGGTGTGACACGACGTGCTGGAGCAGGGTGTCGTAGGTGTCCAGGCCGATGTAGCCCGGCTCGCAGGCGAACACTGTCGCGGCCTGGCCCGGCGGCAGCTTGCGCAGCTCGGGCACCCACAGCTCGATGACGAAACGGCCGCCCGGCGTCAGGTGCCGGGCCGCGTTGCGGAAGCATTCCACCTGCTCGGCCTGGGTGAGCAGGTTCGAGATCGTGTTGAACACCAGGTAGACCAGGGCGAACTCACCCGGTGCGGTGGCGGTGGCCATGTCACCGGCGATCACCGGGATCCGCGTCTCGTCCACCTTCTGGCGAAGCACGGCGAGCATCGCCGCGGACAGCTCGATGCCGGTGACCGGCACGCCGCGCTCGGCCAGCGGGATCGCCACCCGGCCGGTTCCGATCGCGAATTCGAGCGCCCGTCCGGTGCCGGCGAGGTGACTGAGCCGCTCCACCGTCGGGTCGAGCACTTCCGGCGCGAACATGCCGGTGCCCGGGGTGTCGTAGCGGCTCGCGGTTTCGGTGTCCCAGATCTCGTCCTGGCGCATTCGCCCACGATCACCCTGCCTGGCCGCGACCGTCCAACGGATTTCCACGCCCCTCGGACGTGGACGCTGGGCCCAGCAGGCGGGCGGAGATGCTCTCCTGGGCCAGCAGCCGTAGCGCCGCGATGAGCGTCTCGCCGAGGATGGTGCCGATCACCACGCTCTCGGCGACCTGGTCAGGCTCGGCGTACGAGGTGACCGCCGCGAGTTCCAGATCGGTGAACCGCTCGACGGCTTCCGCGTACGCGTCGAGGTGGCCGGTGAGGCGGTCCTGGCCGAGCGCGCGCATGGCGGTGATGGTCTCGATGAGCGTCGTGATGGCGGGCGCGTCCGGCTCGACCGCCCATCCGCGCCGCTCTACAAGTTCCCGTACCTGCGCTGCGGCGGCGGCACGTACGTCGTCGTCGGCGGTCACCTGGTGGTGGGGCGTGATGGCGCGGTGCACCGCCCCGATCCGTTCGTGCAGCGGGCGGGCGTCGGAGTCGAACCCCTCCAGGACGATCTTCACGCTGGCTACGGGTAGCTGCGCCAGCTCGATCAGGGCGCGGATCAGGCGCAGCCGGCGCAGGTGGCGCTCCTCGTACCTTGCCTGGTTGGGGCTGGTCAACTCGCCCGGTGGCAGCAGGCCTTCCCGCAGGTAGTACTTGATGGTCGGCACGGGCACCCCCGACCGGCGACTCAGCTCCGCGATACGCATTGCGTTTCCTCTCATCGGGATGGATAGTAGCGCTATCCGTAAGCGGATAGCGCTGCTATCCGTCTGCATCTTCACACCCGAACGGAGACTGCCGTGCAGACCCTGGCCCTCAGCACCGAGTCGCGGATCCTTGCCGGAGCGGTGCTGCTCACCATCGTCACCATCCAGGTGGGCGGCTGGTTCCTGACGCGGATCGCCCGCGGTCAGGTTCCGATGACGGACTTCCAGAAGTCATTCGCACGCGCCGGACATGGTCACGCCGGCGTGCTGGTCCTCCTGAGCCTGATCGCCCTGCTCTATGTGGACGCCACCGGGCTCAGCGGCGTTCTGCTCTGGACCGCGAGGCTTGGCGTGCCGCTCGCCGCGATCCTGATGTCGGCGGGATTCTTCGCGTCGTCCGCCGGCAGGAACGTCACCGCGCCGAACCGGTTCGTCTGGGTGCTGTGGCTGGGCGCATTCTGTCTCGCCGCAGGGGTGGTGAGCCTCGGTGTCGGGCTGCTGACCGCTTGAGGTGTTGAGCAGCGTCGTGACGCGCCCGGTCACTCCGGCGGGTTCGCGGCCCGCCGGTCCTCGCGAATCGTCTCCTCGGCCAGCCGCTCGACCGCGCGTCGGCGTTCCCGGACGAGCGACCGCACGTTGGGCTTCCGCACGGCGGAGACGACGCCGATCAGGAAGTCACGCCAGATGCCTGCCAAGGAGTTCCCCTCGTGGAACGTTGCGGCGACAACTATAATTTTGTCGGGTGCCTCCCGGACACCGGCCAACCGGTCGTCGACCGCCGCCGAACGGGGTAAGAAGGGGCTGATATCTCCGCACACCGGAAGGACGCGTCCCGATGACCCTGGAACGACCGATCGCCCCGGACCCGTACGAGCTGCTGCCGACGCTGCCCTCGTTCACGCTGACGAGTGACGATGTGCAGAACGGCGAGCCGATGGATGCCCGGCACGCGCATGGCAGCACCGGGGGTGACAACGTCTCTCCGCAGCTGACCTGGTCGGATTTCCCCGCTGAGACGAAGAGCTTCACGGTGACCTGCTTCGACCCCGACGCGCCGACCGGCAGCGGCTTCTGGCACTGGGTGCTCGTGAACGTGCCGGTCGAGGTCACGCAGTTGCCCAGCGGCGCCGGCGGCGCGGCGGGCACCGACCTCGGGGGGGCGTTCTCGGTTCGCAACGACTACGGCGAGCAGGCTTACGGCGGGGCGGCTCCGCCGCCCGGCGACCGCCCGCACCGGTACGTCTTCGCGGTGCACGCCGTGGATGTCGACCACCTGGACGTGACCCCGGACGCCAGTCCCGCCTACGTCGGCTTCAACCTCGCGTTCCACACCCTGGCCCGAGCGGTGATCCGCCCGACGTACCAAATCAAGAGCTAACCGCCTCCCCCCACCCCACCCCGGCGGGCGGGGCCGCGCGGGGTGGGGTGGGGGTTTAGGACGGGACGCGGGCTACGGCGAAGACTGACTGGCCGAACGGGGGGCGGAGGCGCTGTTCGGCGGCCTTGGTGGCGGGCAGGACGACGGTGTCGTAGACCTTGACCATCGGGCCCTCCTTCGGCATCAGCCGGAAGACCTTGGTGGCCATGAAGTAGCCGATCAACCCGAGCGCGTTGGCGTAGTGGATCTTCTCGACGGTCAGGCCGGCCTCGGTCATCGCCGCCTCGAGCGTCTTCTTCGTGTAGCGCCGGACGTGCCCGGTGGCGATGTCGGCCGGGCTCATCGCGAACTGGAACGCCGGCACGATGATGATCACGTTGCCACCGGGGCGGACCAGGTCGCGCATGCTGCTCAGCGCGCCCACGTGGTCCTCGATGTGCTCCAGGACGTTGTACGAGACCGCGGCACTGTGGTCGCCGCGGTCGTTGTGCGGCAGCAGCATCTGCCGGACGTCGATGTTCGGCCGGTCGGCGAGGCGCTCCTTGAGCTGCACCAGCCGGTCCGGGTCGGCCTCGGTGGCGGTGAAGCGGGGCAGCAGCTCCGACCATTCCAGCGCGTAGTCACCGAGACCGCTGCCGATCTCGATCGGATCGTCGCCGAGGTAGGGCAGGGCCAGTTCGATGAACCAGCGACGGTGGTTGACAGCGGTCGCCAGGCCTTCCAGCACCTCGGACTGCACGCGCTGATCCCCAGTGATTTCTGCCATGCGTCGATTCCTCACGATATGAACTCGACCCGTGCCTGGACCGACAGAGTGAATCATCCGCTGGGATGGCAGAAGAATCGGGGCATCGGGGGTGGCCGAATTGTGGTCGGGGGGTGGGTTCGTGATCGGCGGTCGGCGAACCCGGCACATAGTACGGCAGTACCCCGAAACATGTCACGGCAGCGCCATGCCCTGACTACCCTATGAATTGTCATGACTACTCCTGAACCGGACGTACCCAGCGACAGTGGCGGTCCGGCCGCTGCGTCGTCGGTGCAGGGGGCCTCTGGTGGCGTTCGGCCTTCCCGCAAGGGGAAGTGGGTCGACCTGGCCGCCGTGCTGAGCTTCGTGGTGCTCGGTCTGTGGGTGACTGCTCGCCTCTGGTTGGAGCCCGGCAGTGGCGTGCGGGACAACCAGTCCGATCAGTCGCAGTTCGAATGGATGATGGCGCACGGTGCGCGAGTTGTTACGCATTTTGCCTATCCGTTCCACTCCAATCAGATGAACGTTCCCGACGGCGTGAATCTGATGGCCAATACGTCCGTATTATCCATTTCATTGCCACTGACGCCGGTCACCCTGCTCCTGGGGCCGCGGGTGGCATTCCTGGTCTTTCTCACCGCCGGCATGATTGCCACCGCCACTGCCTGGTATTTCCTGCTCTCCCGGGTCCTGATCGGCGCCCGCGGGCCGGCGTGGCTGGGCGGTGGTTTCTGCGCGTTCGCGCCGGCCATGGTGTCGCACGCCAATGGGCACCCGAACATCGTGTCGCAGTTCGTCGTCCCGTTGATCATTTGGCGCACGCTGCGACTCGCTGAGGCGGGCCGTTGGCTGCGCAACGGAGTCCTTCTCGCGCTCGTGATCGTCTGGCAGGCCTTCCTCAACCTGGAGATCCTGCTGATGACCGCGATCGGGCTCGGCGTGATCATCGGCGTGCTCGCCCTCGGTCGTGCCGATCTGCGAGCACGGGCCCGGCCCTTCGTCGCCGGTCTCGCCGTCGCGGCCGGGGTCGCCGGGCTGCTGCTGGCGTACCCCCTGTACGTGCAGTTCTTCGGGCCGGACGCGTACTCCGGGTTGTCCCGGTTGATCCGCGGCTACTCCAGCGACCTGGCCTCGTTCGTCGCGTACTCCCGGGAGGCGCTTGCCGGTAGCCCGCGTACCGCCGCCGGGCTGGCCAAGAATCCGACCGAGGAGAACAGCTTCTTCGGCTGGGCGCTGGTGGTCCTGGTGATCGCCCTGGTCTGGTGGTTACGCCGCTCGGTCGTGGTGCTCGCGCTGGCCGCGCTCGGGCTCCTCTTCGCGGTGCTCTCGCTGGGCCGCGAGGTTCGCTTCGACAACCGGGGTACCGGTGTGCCGGGGCCCTGGGCGGCGCTGGAGAACCTGCCGATCCTGCACTCGGTGGTGCCGACGCGGTGGGCGTTGGCGATCACCCCGATCATCGGGCTGCTGCTCGCCTACGCTGCCGAACGCGCCCGCGAACTGGCCAGCTCGCACCCGGCCGCGAGGGGACAGGTCCGGTTCGTCACCGCAACCGTGCTCACGATGGCCCTGTTGCCGATCGTCCCCACTCCGCTGCCCGTGACCCACCTCAACCCGGTCCCCACCTTCGTGACAAGTGGGGCCTGGCGTCCGTACGTGACCGGTGGGCGCAGCGTGGTGGCCCTGCCGTTGCCGGACACCACCTACGCCGAGCCGCTGCGGTGGTCTGCGCAAACCCGGCTCGACATGCCGCTGGCCCGTGGCTACTTCCTGGGCCCGGACACCCGCCCCAACGCCGAGCCCCCGCGGGTCGCGTTGTTCGGTGCGCCGCCCCGCCCCACCAGCAGCTTCTTCGCCACCATCCGGCGCACCGGGGCAGTGCCGCCGATCACCCCGCAGGCTCGGGTCGAGGCGGTCGACGACCTGCGTTTCTGGCGGGCCGGTGTGGTCGTCCTCGGGCCGCACGAGCACGAGACCGCGCTGCGCCGGGGGATGACGGAGCTGACCGGGATCAAACCGGTCTTCACCGGCGGTGTGTGGGTGTGGGACGTCCGATCGTTGACCGACTGAGCGGCGAGGCCCAGGGCAGAACACCTAGCGGACGCAGCAGCCTTGGCAGACCTTCGGGCGGGGCAGGGTGAAGGCGAGGCAGCAGGTGCGCCGCTGCACGCTCGGCTCACCGGTCGGCCCCGGCACCAACTCGATCAGGTCATCCAGGTCGAGCGCGCCGAGCAGGGTGTCGATGCTCTCCACCGTCGAGCCGGGCAGACCGTCCGCGGCCCGCAGGATGCCGTGGGCGATGCCGGAGGCGACCGAGCCGAGCAGCGTCCGGGTGCCCACCCGGACCTCCGACTGGATCGCCGTGATGAGCGGCGCCAGGTGAGCGTCGAGCAGTGCGGCGCGCAGCGCGGCCAGGAGCTCCGCCTCGTCGGCGACGACCCGCACCTCCGGCAGGCCGGCGAGCGCCAGCGGGTCGCTCGGCAGCACCGCCACGGTGGTGCCGCGGCGCAGGCCCAAGGTGAACAGCTGCCGGTGGTCCTCGAAGTGGATCAGCACGTCGGCCGGGTCGACCAGCGGCACCCGTCGGGCCGAGGCCCAGCCGAGCACGACCGGCAGCGCGGTCCAATAGCTGTACGACTTCCAGGCCAGCGCTGCGCAGGCGTGCGGGGTGCCGCCCCAGCGGGCGGCGGCGCCGCGCAGCAGGTCGGGCAGCCGACTGCCGTCGATCAGGGTGGTGGCGGGCGTCCAGCCGAACTCGTCGTCGACCAGCAGGCCCCGGGCGAGCCCGGGAACGTCGTCGGTGCCGAACATGGCCCGTAGCGCCGCGGTGACGGGGGCGAGCGGCGTGGCGATGGTGTCCCGCCTGGGCATCACCGCTGTCACCTGAGTCGTCCCCCGTTCGCGTGACCGAGGAGTGTGCCCTCGGCGGACGACCAGTGCCGTCCTGAGCTAAGGCTAGCCTAACCAGGTCGTCGGGTCTAAGGGAAGCCTCACCTTGGTCTGATCGGGAGGCCCAGGTCACGCCCGCTCCCGGCGAAAGCAGCGCGGCGTGTTCCGCGTACTACCCGGCGTGAGCGGCGAGAAACGACGGCGCGATCGGTGATCGTCCGCGACTTGTCAAGCGGTGTGTCGAAAAGATGCCAGATGCGTGTGTGCTCGCGCACAGAAAGTGAAACTTATAGCCCCGGCCACGAGGAAGCTGATGACGACCTCACCCCTCGAACGGGCTGCCGACTCATTCGCGGCCGAGCTCGCCCGACAACGGACCGGGCGAGGGCTGTCCAAGAAACAACTGGCCGTCCTGATGGGGTTCGACCCGTCCTACGTGAGCCACGTCGAAGGGCGCCGGCACCGCCCGACCGAAGACTTCGCCCGCCGCGCCGAGGCCGTCCTGGAGGCCAGCGGCGCGATCTGGCAGCGCTTCCGGGAGTACGACGACCTACGGCACGCCCGTGCGGGTCAGTCGCACCGTGAGCCGTACCTGCCCGGACAGTGGCTGCCTCCCGGCACCGGCCTCGTCGTGGAACGGGAACTCGCCACCCTCACCCACACCGACGAGGGCTACCGGTGCGTCATCCACCGCGAGCTGTACAACGCCGGCACCGAGCCGGTCACCCGCTACCTGGTCCGGGTCGCCGTCGACCGCTACCCGAACGACCCCGGCCGCTCCAACCGGCACCACCGGGAGCACCAACTCACGTTCGCCGAGCTGCAATTACAGGCCCGTCGAGACGACGGCGGTGGCGACGCGGAGCCGATGCACTGGCGAGCCAAACACGATCGGGACGCGTTCAAGGAAATCTGGCTGCTCTTCGAGAACGAAGAGCGGCGCTTCCCGCTCTACCCCGGCGACCGGGCCACCATCGAGTACGCGTACAGCGTCGGGCACGACAAGTGGGGTCCCTGGTTCCAGCGGGCCGTCCGGCTACCCACCCGGCAGTTGGCCGTACGCCTCGACCTACCGGCGGCGCTCGACCCGCAGGTCTGGGGCGAGGAGACCTCGCTCTCGGCGGAGGAGGGCCCGCTGCGGACGGCCCCGCAGCGCCACGACGAGGGCGACCGGGCAATCTACGACTGGCAGACCGACGACCCACCGCTGAACGCCCGCTACCGGATGCAGTGGCGCTTCCGTGCCCGCCCGGAGACCGATCAGGAGAGCGTGCCCAACGGGGTCCGGGTCCGGCCCAGCGACCGGATGCGCGGCCTCGGCATCGTGCAACGCGGCGCCGACCTGCTCCGCCAGCGTGCCCGCCCGTTCGACCTGCCCGGCGAGGAGCAGATCGCCCGGGACGTGGTCGACCGGCTCACCAGGGCACTGGCCCGGCTCGACGAGTTGCACCCGTTCAGCAAGGGAGTCGGCGTTGCCGCCCCGCAGCTCGGTGTCGGCCGGGCGGCGGCCGTACTGCGGCCCCCCGACCGGTCGGCCGAACCGGTCGTGCTGCTCAACCCCCGGGTGGTCGACGCCGACCCGGACACCGACGAGCAGTACGAGGGCTGCCTGTCCTTCTTCGATCACCGAGGTCTGGTGCCCCGACCGCTGCGACTGGACGTGGAACATGCCCAGTGGGACGGCAGTCGCATCATCACGTCGTTCGAGTTCGGCATGGCTCGGCTGGTCGCACACGAGATCGACCACCTGGAGGGCAAGCTCTACGTCGACCGGATGGCACCCGGGGTGCCGTTGGTGCCGGTGGAGGAATACCGCGAAACCGGGCGCCCCTGGCGCTACTGAGCAGAGGGGGGACCGGGGCGCGTGCCCCAGGGGGCAGGGGCACGCGCCCCGGTATGGGGGGAGGAACGTCTAGAGGTCACCGAAGGTGTCGTAGCGGATGTTCGGCGGCGGCACCTCGTCCGCGGCGAGCACCCGCAGCGTGGACCGGACCATCCGGGCGGAGCCGGAGACGTAGCAGTCGTGCGTGGTCCACGGGCCGAACCGGGCCACCACGTCCGGGATGTCGCCCAGCTCACCGTCGAAGTCCGGGTCGTCACTACAGGCCGCGGTGACGGACAACCACGGGTGTACGGCGACCAACTCCTGCAACCCGGCGAGGCCGTACAGGTCCGCCGAATGCCGGGCACCGTAGAAGACGTGCACCCACCGGGTCCGGTTGTAGGTGGCCAACTCCTCCACCAGGGCCTTGATCGGCGCCAGGCCGACCCCGCCGGCGACGCAGAGAATGTCCCGTTCCGAGGCGCGGTCCAGGGTCATCGACCCCATCGGCGCCGCCAGGCGGAGCAGCTCACCCGGCTGCACCCGACGCACCAGCGCACCGGACACCCAGCCGGCCCCCGGCGACCGCACGTGGAACTCCAGCACGTTGTCGCTCTTCGGGGCGTTCGCCACCGAGTAGTTCCGCCACACCCGGGGGTGGTGGCGCGGGACCTCCAGGCTGACGTACTGCCCAGCCCGCCAGCGCAGCGGATGCTGCAACGCCTGACAGGTCAGCACGGCGGTGTCCGGGCCGTACCGCTGGTGGGTCAGCACCTCGGCGTGCCAGAACGGAGGGTCCTCGTCGTCCGCGGCTCCGGCGATCATCAGGGCGGCGATCGCCGCGTACGACTCTCGCCACGCCTGGTCGTACTCCAGGTTCCAGCCGTCGCCAGCGGTGCTGCGCAGCGCATCCAACAGCGCAACTCCCATCGTCGCGTAGTGCCGGTCGTCGACGTGGTACTTGCGGTGGTCGCGGCCCAGCGCCCGGAGAAACTCGTCGAAGCTCTCCGGATCATCCACGGTGTGGACCGCCGTGATGATCGCCTCCAGGAGGCGGTCGCCCTGGTCGGCCATCTGCACCGGGAAGAGTTGCCGCAGGGCGGGGTCGAGCAGGAACAGCCGGGCGTAGAAGTGGCCGCTCAGCCGGGCCCGGTCGTCCTCGACGAGGGTCCAGCTCTCCTTCAGCAACCGCGCGAGGTTGTCCATGGGGCGCTCCTCCTCCAGTCGGCAGCGGAACGGGCGCCCATAGAATGTCCACGGAGAGTGTCGGCTGGTCGCACAGAATGTGCGATCGGCTCATGCTGGCCGGTCGGCCGTGTCAGCGGCGCCAGCCGTCGGGCAGAGTGGTGCGGTGACCGTTGAGCTGACCCGCCCGGTGTCCCGCCGACTGCTGGGCACCGAGACGCTGCTGGTCCTCGGCCTCTCCCTCGGCCAGTCCGCGGTCTACGCGGTGGTCTCGATCATCGCGAAGCTGACCGCGGAGGGGCCGCTCTCCAAGCAGACCGCCGCACTGAACACCTCGGCGTCGGCCCGACAATGGCTGGACCTGACGTACCAACTGCTCGGCATCGTGTTCGCGCTGCTGCCGGTGCTGCTCGCCGTACACCTGCTCAGCCGCGACCCCGGCGACCCTGCGCGGACCCTCGGCCTGGACGCCCGGCGGCCCGGCCAGGACCTGGCCCGCGGCGCTGGTTTGGCCGCGCTGATCGGCCTGCCCGGGCTGGCCCTGGTCTGGGTGGCGGCTCAGCTCGGCCTCAACGCCACGCTCGTGCCGGCCGCGCTGCCGGACGTCTGGTGGGCGGTCCCGGTGCTGATCCTCGCCGCCGTGCAGAACGCCGTGCTGGAGGAGGTGATCGTGGTCGGGTACCTGGTCACCCGGCTGCGCCAGCTCCAGTGGCGGCTCGGCGCGATCATCGCGACCAGCGCGCTGCTACGCGGCTCGTACCACCTCTACCAGGGCTTCGGCGCGTTCGTCGGCAACGCGGTGATGGGCGTCGTGTTCAGCCTCTTCTACCTGCGCACCCGGCGGGTGCTGCCGCTGGTCATCGCGCACACCCTGCTCGACGTGGTCGCCTTCGTCGGCTACGCGCTGCTGCCCCGGGAGTGGTTCGACTGGCTCTGACCGGTCAGCGCCCGGTGGGGTCGGTAGGCGGC
The DNA here is from genome assembly GCF_016907275.1 of Micromonospora luteifusca. Taxonomy (NCBI): domain Bacteria; kingdom Bacillati; phylum Actinomycetota; class Actinomycetes; order Micromonosporales; family Micromonosporaceae; genus Micromonospora; species Micromonospora luteifusca. Next base: position 3,038,295 of record NZ_JAFBBP010000001.1, on the reverse strand, counting down.
CACCGTTCGGGCCGCGAGCCGGTCGGCCGCAGCCGCGTCACCCAGCGCCGCCGCGAGCACCGCCGCGCCCGGTAGCAGCCGCGCCACCAGCCGCAACGCAACCCAGCCGCCTGCCTGTGCGGTGAGCGGCGCGGCCAACCGCCAGGCGGCCTCTGCCGCCCGTGGCCAGGCCCCCTCGACCGGATCGCCCGCCGTCTGTGCGGCAGCCAGGGCCGCCTGCGCGCTCGCCGAATCCGGATGCACCTGGGTGAGCACCAGCAACTCGACGGCCCGGGCAGGATCAGCCGGATCCTTGCCGTACGCCGCAGCCAGGTGCAGCACCAGATTCGCATGCGTCCACAGCACCGAGGCCAACTCGGCCAGCGGCGCGAAGAGACCGGCCAGCGCCGCGGTCGCCCCGCCCGCGCCCGCCGAGCGGACGAACCGCTGGGTGGCCAACCGGGCCAGGCCGTCCGCCGACGCATCCGGGTAGCGCGCTCGCAGGCGCTCGGCCCAGTCGGCCGCGCCGGGCCCGAGTGCCCGCACCGCAGCCAGAGCCAACAGCTCCGGCGCGAAGCCCGGGTGGTCGAGCACGCGCGCGGCGACCGCCCGCAGCTCCGATTCCGGGGTACGCCCCAGAGCCGGCGCGGTCTGCGCCCCGGTGGGGGTTGCCAGTGCCTTGTGCGGCTCGGCCACGGGTTCGGGTGCGGACTCTTTCGGCGTCGTGCTCTTTCGAGGGGGCGCCGTCCGTTTGGTGGGGCTCGGTGCGCGCTTGCGCGGGGAGGGTGCCGGCGGCGGCGTGCTCGGGGTCACATCGGCTGACGTGGCGGCTGCCTTCCTGGCGGCTGCCTTGCGAACGGGGGTGGTCCGGGCCTTCGACGGCCGGGTCGCCGGCTCGACGCCTGCCGACGGGCCTGGCTGGCTGCTACCCCCGGTGGCGGTCGGTGAGTCTGGCTGCTCGCCGGCCGGCGGGCCTGGTTGCTCGTGGGTCGGCGGGTCTGGCTGGTCGCTGCTCGGCCGGCTTGGCTGCTCGCCGGTCGGGCCGGTCGGGCCGGTCGGGCCGGTCGGGCCGGTCGACGGGCGGCTCGGCTGTCGGGGCAGGGGGCGGTCCGGCTCCGGTGGTTGGAAGAGCACCGCCGGGGCGGCCTTGGCCCGTCGAGGACGCTGGCTCGCCGGAGCGGCTGCCGGCGGTGCCGCCGTCTCCGTGGGCTGCTCGGCGGCAACCGGCGGCGTGAAGGTGGCCCGCGGGGAGCGCCGACGCGCTCTCTCAGCAGGCTCTCGACGGGTCGACTCGCTGGGCGGCTGCTCCTGCATATCGATGGAGCGTAGTCCCGATCACGCTGCCGCACAGCGTCAAAACACGGGTCCGGGGGGCCACGGCAGGCGTACCGGGGAAGTCGTTTTGCTCCCGGTGGGTAGCGACCTGTATTCTCGGGCGCGGTGGTCTGCGGGCCACCTGGGAGACTTCGCCTAGTCTGGTCTATGGCGCCGCACTGCTAATGCGGTTGGGGTCTTAAAGCCCCTCCCGGGTTCGAATCCCGGAGTCTCCGCGCGAAAGCCGGGTGTGTAGACTGGCTGAGCACGAGCGCCCGTAGCTCAATGGATAGAGCATCTGACTACGGATCAGAAGGTTAGGGGTTCGAGTCCCTTCGGGCGCACAGAGCAAGAGGAAGCCCCCGACCAGCCAAAACGGCAAGGTCGGGGGTTTTTCATGTCCGCAGAATCAGGCTTCGAGCGGCGGTGGGAGCCAGGGTCTTTCTTGCCCGAACAGCGCACCGGACATGGCCTCCGCAGCAGAACGACGTCGCCTTCCATTCGGTGACCGTAGACATCCTTGGTGATCGCGATCGACGTATGCCCGAGGACTTCCGGCACCACATGCAGCGCGGTGCCCTGAGCGAGCGTCGCGGCGAGCTCATCACGATCTGGACCCCGCCTCCAGCAAGAAGGAGCGGTACTCGCTGGGCAGTTGCGGTTGGAGCTGTGTCTCCGCCTCAGCCAGTTCCTCGGCACTCAATGGCGGCTCAAGCTCCCAACGGTGAGCCGAAGAACCAAGGGCATCAGGGGCAGCGGGCGCAGCGGCCAGCCGCGCAAGCCGTTCGCGTACTTCTGACCAGTCGGAGCGCGTCACGGGCGGGACGATACAAAGCCCGACGGTCGACGGCAATGGCCGGCGTCGACCGACAGTCGTGCGTGACGACCTGAGGTGACGATGCCCCTCAGGCGAACGGGACGGTGGTCGCGACGAAACGGTCGGGGCGCACGATCGTCGCTTGCCCTTTTGCGAACCTGTCCACGTCGGCGAAGACGGCGCCGTGTGTGGTGAGCCACCCCCTGGTGCCGGGGTCGAGGCTGTCGGCCTCGCCGCCGACAACGCCCCACCGGTTGCCCAGCAACGCGTCGAGGTTGGTGCGCCGGCCGTCGACGACGAGCGGGGCATCGGGCAGTTGTCGGGTGCCGTCGGGGAGGCGTTCAGGCGCTGCGGCTGCCCTGGCCACGCGCGCGTCGAGGCCTGGGAGCATCCCGGCGGTCCGCACCAACGCGCGCAGCGCGGCTGCCGTGAAACGGTTGCGGCCGAGCATGACCCGGCCGCTGAGTAACGCCATGCGGGTCATCCGCGCCACGGCCGGCCGCCGCTCGCGCTCGTAGCGGTCCACGTCGCCGGGCGCGTCGGCCAGCAGCCAGGACAGGGTCGCGACGTCGCGTAGGCCGGCGCCGAGGCCCTGACCGGTGAACGGTGGCATCGAGTGCGCCGCGTCGCCGGCGAGCAGCACGCGGCCGCGGCGCCATGCCGAGGCCGTACGGGCATGGAACGTGAACACCGCGGCCCGCTCGACCTGCAGCGCCGCAGGGTCCGCCCAGGGCTGGATCAGTTGGTCGATCCGCGCCACCATGCCGACCGGGTCCTCGTCGGGCAGCAGCATCCACTCCCACCGCCGGCCGCCGGGTCGCTCGAACGTCACCATCGGCCGGGCCGGGTCGAGCACTTGGGAGAACGTCGGCTCGGCAGTGCTGGGCTCATCGGTGCGGGCGTCGACCACCAGCCACGGCTCCGGGTAGCTGACGCCGTCATAGGAGGCCCCGATGAGGCCCCGCACGGTGCTCGGCGCCCCGTCGCAGCCGACGAGCCACGAGGCGGTCAGCGTCGAGCCGTCGTCGAGCGTGACGGCGACGATGTCGCCCGACTGCTCGAGCGCCGTCACCGACCGACCGGTGTGTAGGTGCACCGTGGGCATCCGCGCCAGTCGGTCGCGTAGTGCCCGCTCCAGGCGGGGCTGGTCGAGCATGACGCCAGCCGGGACGTCATCCGCCAGGCGAAGCGTCAACAGCGGACGGCGGTCGGGGCCGAGCAGTTGCGAACGGCGCAACGGCGTCGCCCACTCGTCCCAGTCGTCCAGGCCGTCAATGCGGCGGAGGATCCGCTGCACGTGCGAGTCGAGGACCGCTGCCCGCGGGTGGGCGTGCGGCCCAGACCGGGCGTCGGACGCCGGGTCCACGACGATGACGCGGATGCCACGGTCGCCGAGCAGTGCGGCGAGCACCGCTCCGACCGGTCCGCATCCGGCAATCACCACATCCGCGTCCATGGGTCAATGTTCTTTGCCAACGCTCACGTTGGGCAAGGCTTGAGGGTCGCCAACCAGGAGCACCCGGCATCGGTCCGCAGCTCGGGGACCCAGGCGGTGCGTTACCATCCGCAGGCGAGGCGTCGAAGGGGACGAGTACCGCCGAACGCAGCCAGGAGCGACCCGGGGTTGGTGCGAGCCCGGGGGTGTGCGCGGCGGGAAGATCACCCCAGAGCTGTCGGAAGAAAGGCCCGGAGGCCGAGTAGAACCGACCGCATTTCAAATGAGAGGGCCGTTCGCGGTCAAGGAGGGTGGTACCGCGGGGCCTCAGCCTCGTCCCTCCGCCGGAGCACCATTGGCCGACGGAGGAACCATGTACCGCGCGATACCGACGCAGGTCGACCTACCTGCTCTCGACCAGGAGATCCTGCACTTCTGGCATGCCAACAGCGTCTTCCGGCGCAGCCTGGAGCAGTCCCTTGGCCGCCCCGAGTGGGTGTTCTACGAGGGGCCCCCAACCGCCAATGGAATGCCCGGTGCCCATCACATCGAGGCACGGGTGTTCAAGGACGTGTTCCCGCGCTACAAGACGATGAGGGTTTCCACGTCGCCCGGAAGGCGGGCTGGGACTGCCACGGGCTCCCGGTCGAGCTCGCCGTCGAGAAGGAACTGGGCTTTTCCGTCAAGCAGGACATTGAGAAGTTCGGCATTGCCGAGTTCAACGCTCGCTGCCGCGAGTCGGTGACCCGGCACACCGACGCGTTTGCCCTGCTCACCGAGCGAATGGGCTACTGGGTCGACATGGACGACGCCTACCGGACCATGGACCCGGAGTACATCGAGTCCGTCTGGTGGTCGTTGAAACAGATCTTCGACAAGGGGCTGCTGGTCGAGGACTTCCGGGTCGCGCCGTGGTGTCCGAAGGACGAGACGGCCCTGTCCGACCACGAACTGGCCCAGGGGTACGAGACGGTCGTCGACCCGTCGGTGTATGTCCGCTTCCCGCTCACCTCCGGCCCATTGGCCGGACGGGCGTCGCTGCTGGTCTGGACCACCACGCCGTGGACGTTGCCGTCGAACGTCGCGGTGGCCGTACACCCCGACGTGACGTACGTGGTGGCGTCGGACGGCAACGAGCAGGTCGTCGTCGCCGAGCCACTGTTGGCGCAGGCGCTCGGCGAGGGTTGGGATCTGACCGGGGAATCGTTCAAGGGCAAGGCGCTTGAGCGGTGGGGCTACCAAGCCCCGTTCGACCTGGTCGACGTCAGTGACGCGCACATCGTCATCCTCGCGCCGTTCGTCACCACCGACAGCGGGACCGGACTGGTTCACCAGGCGCCCGCCTTCGGCGCGGACGACCTCGTCAGCTGCCGCGCGTACGGCCTGCCGATGGTGAACCCGGTGCACCCCAACGGCCGCTTCTTCCCGGAACTCCCCCTCGTCGGTGGCCTCTTCTTCAAGGAGGCGGACCGCCCTCTGGTGGAGGATCTGACCGCCCGCGGGCTACTTTTCCGCCACGTCGCGTACGAGCACAGCTACCCGCACTGCTGGCGCTGCCACACCGCGCTGATCTACTACGCGCAGCCCTCCTGGTACGTCCGGACCACTGCGGTCCGTGACGCCCTGTTGCGCGAGAACGAGCGCACCAACTGGCAACCCGCCACGGTGAAGCACGGTCGGTACGGCGACTGGCTGAACAACAACGTCGACTGGGCGCTCTCCCGGCGGCGCTACTGGGGCACCCCACTGCCGATCTGGCGTTGCGAGAACGGGCACCTGACCTGCGTGGGTTCGCTGACCGAGCTGAGCGAACTGACCGGGGCAGACCTGAGCGGCCTCGACCCGCACCGCCCGTTCATCGACGAGGTGACGTTCACCTGTCATTGCGGTGAGACGGCCACCCGGGTGCCCGAGGTGATCGACGCCTGGTACGACTCGGGTTCCATGCCCTTCGCGCAGTTCGGCTACCCGCACCGCAACCAGGAACTGTTTGCCGAACGCTACCCGGCTCAGTTCATCTCGGAGGCCATCGACCAGACCCGCGGCTGGTTCTACACCCTGATGGCGATCGGCACGCTGGTCTTCGACCGCTCGCCCTACGAGAATGTGGTCTGTCTGGGCCACATCCTGGCCGAGGACGGTCGGAAGATGTCCAAGCATCTGGGCAACATCCTGGAACCGATCCCGCTGATGGACCAGCACGGCGCGGACGCCGTCCGCTGGTTCATGGCTGCCGTCGGCTCGCCCTGGGCGGCCCGCCGGGTGGGGCACAGCGCGCTCCAGGAGGTGGTCCGCAAGGTCCTGATGACCTACTGGAACACCGTCGCTTTCCAGACCCTGTACGGCCGGACCGCAGGTTGGTCGCCGTCTGGTGACGACCCGGCGCCGGCGGATCGGCCGGTCCTCGATCGGTGGGTGCTCTCCGAGCTGAACATGCTGGTGCGGCAGGTCGATGCCGCAATGGCCGCGTTCGACACCCACCAGGCCGGGCGGCTGCTGGCGGCGTTCGTCGACGACCTGTCGAACTGGTACGTCCGACGTAGCCGGAGGCGCTTCTGGCGGGGCGACCGGGCGGCGCTCGCCACCCTGCACGAGGCGCTCTCCACGCTCACCTTGCTGCTGGCGCCGCTCACCCCGTTCATCTCCGAGCGGGTCTGGCAGGACCTGGTCGTCGCGGTGGACCCGGAGGCCCCGCAGTCCGTGCACCTGGCCGCGTACCCGTCCGCCGACGAGTCGCTGATCGAACCCGCGCTGTCCGGCCAGATGGCGCTCACCCGGCGGTTGGTCGAGTTGGGCCGAGCGGCGCGGGCGGATTCCGGCGTGAAGGTACGCCAGCCGCTGGACCGGGCACTGGTCTCGGCCAGCGGCTTCGGGGATCTTCCCGCCGACCTGCTGGCCGAGATCGCGGCCGAGTTGAACGTCGGCTCGATCGCCGCGGTTGGCGACACGAGCGGCTCGCTGGTCGACACCACGGTGAAGGCCAATTTCCGTACCCTGGGGAAACGGTTCGGGAAGACCGTGCAGCAGGTGGCGTCGGCCATCGCGGCGGCCGACGCCGCCGCGTTGAAGGATTCGCTCAGGGAATCGGGGTCGGCGACCGTCCTGGTGGGCGGCGAGCCGGTGCTGCTGGGCCCGGACGAGGTCGTTGTCGTCGAGACGCCCCGCGAGGGCTGGACGGTCGCCAGCGACGCTGGCGCGACCCTGGCGCTCGACCTGCAGCTCACGCCCGAGCTGCGCAGGGCCGGCGTCGCGCGCGACGCGATCCGGCAGATCCAGGAGGCCCGGAAGTCCAGCGGGCTGGAGGTAACCGACCGGGTCGTGCTGCGGTACGTGGCCACGCGGGAGGACACGGCGCTCGCACTGGTCGAGCACCGGAACGTGGTAGCGGAGGAGGTGCTCGCCGTCGATTGCGCGGAGGGTGAGCCGTCCTGGCCGGACCCCGAGCCGTTCAACGATGATTCGCTCGGTCTGACCTTCTGGCTGCGCCGGGCCTGACGAACAGGAGATCGTGTACTGACCGTGCGGCGGCCCGCCCAGCGGCCGAGGTGCGCCCCCGGATTCGCGGTGGCGGTCCTGGCGTTATGAGTAGGCCCGTCCCGGCCCGAACTCCGGGCTGGCCTGCCGACGTCCGAACAGCGCCCGCACCATGGAAGCGATGAAGACGGCCGACGCGATGGTCAGCACCACGGCCACCGGAGCGATGTGCTCCGCCTGCCACTCGAAATCGCCTGCGGTGATAGTTGTTTGATCGACGCCGAAGACATCCATCGACGGCAGCAGCGAGGTCGGATACCACAGCGGCGCGTACGAGTACGGCAGGCCCACACCACCGTTGAGCGTCCAGTATCCGGCCGCGTCGTAGATCAACGCACTGTCAACGACCACCGCCACATCGCAGGCCACCAGGGCCGCGACGCCCAGCAGCACGACGGCACTTTTGGCGTGTCCTGACCTCGCCAGCCGACTGGCCAGGATTGCGCCCATGCCGAGGAGCGCCGCCCAGACGGTGGCGGTGAGCGCCTCGATCGGCAGGTACTCGGCGCGTAGTCCGTGCGCAAATAGCACAAGGAGCAGCACCGCAAGAATCCACAACAGACCGAGCCGCTTGATCATCGGCCAAGTTGAATTCATGCCGCGAGGCTACCTGGGAGCCACACTGCCACTGTCGCATGCCCGGTTACGGGCGGTGGTTCGTATCGCAGAGAGGGGTTCTCAGGGAGGCTCCGCTCATGCGGCCTTGAGGCGGGTGATGGCGAGGTCGCCGCCGCCGGTGGTGACGGTGACGCGACGCACGGCGGCCGGGTCGGTGTCGATGGCGGTGGTGAGGAGGCCGCCGCCGGTGTTGGTGGTCACCGCGTACGGGCCTGCCGGCAGTTCCATCGTGGTTTGGCCGCCGGCGCTGTCCACGTCAACTTGGCGCGGCGGGGCGGAGAGGCGCAACGTGGCGGACCCGCCGCCCGAGCGTACGTCCAGGTTTTCGACGTTGCCCTGCGCGTCGATCGCCCCGCCACCGCTGGCGAGACGGACGGTGAGACCGGCTGGGATCTCCACGCGGTAGCTGATGCCGCAGGCGCCGTGCTGGCCGCCGCAGCCGCTGGTGGTGACGGTGACCGCGCCGTCGTGAACCTGCGGCGTGCCCTGCGGCACCCGGCCGGTGTAGGTGGCGGTCTCGATGATCCGCAGGGCGCCGCCGGTGGGCACCAGCGTGATGTCGCCACCGCCGCTGGTCACTTGAAGGCTGGTCATGGGGCTGGCGATCTCGTGGCTGGTGGTGGTCGTGGTGGTGTTCTGCCCGCAGGCGGCGAGGGTCGTGGCGGCGAGGACGGCGGCGAGGACCAGGCTGGTGCGGGGACGGCGCGGGGACATGATGGCTCCTGTGCGGGTCGTGGGGGTGCCGACGAGTGGATCAGCTGGTCAGGGAAGCAGTAGGCCCCAGTACAGGGCCCAGGGCAGGTAGACGACCGCGCCGGCGATGAGGACGCCGAGCCTGACCCGGTCGCGGCGCCAGGCCGGAACGGTCATTGCGGCGGCGATGACAGCGACGAGGGCGGCGCCCTGCAGCGCCAGCCAGATGGCCGGCCGGCCCCCGACGATCGGCCCGACCGTGATGCCTCTCGAATCGGCACTGGACTCGACGACGAGTAGGTAGCCGGCGAACCCGATCACGCTGAGTAGACCGGCTGTGCTCAGGACAGCCGCCGGGCGGTGCGCCGTGCCGGGCCGGCGCTGCAACCTGCGGACACCGCCGATGACGGGGTACGTCGCGAACGCCAGTAGCAGCGCGATCAGGGCGGCAGCCTGCATCGGCCAGCCTTCCCACCACGCCGACGCCTGGAGTGCGGTGCTGCGCGTGGGCTGGGCCGGCATCGGGTCGGCGGTGGGCGTCGGCGGGTGACCGGCGGCCACCGCGCGCACCCAGGTCCCGACCAGGTCGGCGTAGCCAGGGACAAGGGCCTCGGTGTACCCGCCAGCGGTGTCACGGACGTGGAGGGCGTGACCGGCACCGGGCAGGACGCGCACGGTGAGCGGGCCGGGGACGCTCTGTCGGAGGACGCCCATGCTCTCGGCGGCGGGCACCTGCTCGTCGGCACCGCCGTAGACGGCCAGCACCGGCTGGTGAAGAAGGCGCAGCGCCGGACGCGGATCGTAGTACGGCTCCGCGAAGAGTCCGGCGTCGGCGGACAGTCGGTGTGCCCGATCAGCGAGGGTGGTCATCAGCGAGCCGGTGACGCCCGCTCGGGCCACCTTGTTGCGCATGTTCCAGTTCTGCGTACGCAGTGGTGCCAACCCCGGTGCAGACGCCGCGACCAGGAAGGCGGCACCGGCGCGGCCGGCCGCCATCGGCGAGACCCAGCCGCCTTCGCTGATGCCCCAGAAGCCGACCTGCGTCGGGTCGACCTCGGGCCGGTCCCGGAGCACCTCGTACGCGCGTACGGCGTCGTCAGCCAGTTGGCTGTAGTCGCGATGGGTCTTGGTGTAGCCGGTGTACCGCTTGTCGTAGGCCAGCACGGCCATGCCCTGGCGAGCGAAGGCCGCCGCCTCCGGCACGAGTTCCTCCCGGGGAGCTGCGCCCGATCCGGCGATGAGGACGAGACCGGGCAGCCGCCCGACGTTCTGCCGCGGGGCGTACAGAGTCGCGGCGAGGTGCTGACCGTCGCCGGTGGTGACGGTCAGGTCGGTTGTCGTCAGGTCCTGAGCCTGCGTGGCCCGTACGGCGCCGGCAGGAAGAGCCGGTAGCAGGACTGCGGCCAGGGCTGCGGTGATGGTGAGCAGGGCGCGTCGAAACATGCCGTTGATCTTCGTTGCCGGCGTGGGTCGACACATCGCGCTGCGGCACCAACCATGATCACCACGCACGGCGGTGGCCTCTCACTCGCGGCGGTGAGCGTCACTCACCCGGCAGGATGAGGCCCGACTCGTAGGCCAGCACCACGGCCTGCACCCGGTCGCGTAGATGGAGCTTGCTCAACACGCTGCTGACATGAGTCTTGACGGTGTGTTCGCTGAGCGTGAGCCGGCCGGCAATTTCGGCGTTGGACAGCCCGAGGCCGACCAACCCGAGGATCTCCCGCTCGCGGCCACTCAGCTGCGTCAGCGCCGCCGTTTCCGTCGGCTTTGGCCGCCGTTGGCGGACCACGTCGTCAATCAGGCGGGTGGTGACCGAGGGTGCGAGGAGGGACTCGCCGGCCGCGACCACCCGTACCGCCGCTAGCAGCTCCGCCCGGCGTACATCCTTGAGCAGGAACCCGCTGGCACCCGCGCGCAGCGCCCCGTACACGTACTCGTCCTGGTCGAAGGTGGTGAGGACGAGTACGCGGGTGTCGGTCTCGGCGCAGACGATGCGGGTGGCTTCCACACCGTCCATCTGGGGCATCCTGATGTCGACGACAAGCAGATGCGGACGGTGGCGGCGGACGGCTTCGACGGCCTCCGCGCCGTCGGCTGCCTCGGCGACCACTGTGAGGTCGGGCTCGGCGTCGAGGATCGCAGCGAACGCACCGCGAATGAGTTCCTGGTCATCGGCGACGACCACGGTCGTTGGGGCGCTCACCGTGTCGCCCCCGGGACGGCGACGTACGACAGGTGGACCGACAGCTCAAATCCGGTGTTTTCCTGGCGAGGTCCCCATGTCGCGGTCCCGCCACAGGCGGCGGCGCGCTCGGCGATGCCGACGAGACCGCGTCCCTCGGCGTCCGGCGGCCCGCCGTCGCCGTTGTCGACGACCCGCAGCCGCAGGCCGTCGTCGTGCCAGTCGAGCGTCACGTCGGCCCGGACCGCGCCGCCCTCACGTCTGGCGTGCTTGAGCACGTTCGTCAACCCTTCCTGCACAATGCGGTAGGCGGCCGCCTCTCCGTCCGGCCCCAGCATGCCCGGCTCACCGGACCGGATCAGCTGCACGTCGACGCCAGAGCGCCCGACCCGGGCCACCAGGTCTGGCAAGCCGCTCAGTGTCGGTGCCGGCGCCAGATCGTCGGGTCCCTGCCCCAGTACGCCGAGGATGCGGCGCAGCTGCGCCATGGCCTCACGTCCGGTGGACGCGATCACCTCGAACGAGGCCGTCGTCCTGGCATCGTCGCGCCCCACGAACACCGGTCCGGCCTCCGCTTGGGCGATCATCACGCTCATCCCATGACCGAGGATGTCGTGCATCTCCCGGGCGATCCGGGCTCGCTCGTGGGCGGCTTCCAGTTCCCGCGCCCGCTCGAGGTGCCGGGTGCGTTCCTGCAAAGCGGCCGTCTGCGTGCCGCGGGCTGCCCAGGCCCGACCGAGCATGTAGGCGGCGAGCCACAGCAGCACGCCGCGGGCCGCGGTGTCCAGCGAACCGGTGACCAGCAGCGCGCCCCAGCCGATAAAGACCAGGGCGCTGACGCGCTGCCATCGGGGCGCCTGCGCGGCGAGGGTGAACATCGCCACGAGCGCGCCGTACCAGACCGGTTGTGGCGCACCCTCGGGAAGCAGGGCGTACGCGCCGGCGCCGAGCTCGATGACGATCAGGACCACGAATGGTGCCCGGCGCCGCCACAGCAATGGAACTACCGTTACCAGCATCGGCAGGAACACCAAGGGCTCCCAGCCGGCATGGCCGGGCGGCGGGTCGTTCGAGACGAACGGCGCAAGCTGTGCCAACAGCACCGCCGTGGTCAGCGCGGCGTCGGTCACCCAGGGTGGAAGTTGCCGCCAGCGCTGGACCTGCTCAAACACAAGATCAACGTACAAGACGTCTGTCGTCGGGCAAAATGCGGCTCAGATGCTCAGATATCGATGCCTGTCGTTTGTGGGTAGGCGAGCGGGTGGCGGAGCCTCGTTGGCGGTGGCACCGAGGCGGGCGGAGATCGCGTTGGCCTCTTCGAGTGCTCGTCGGGCGGCCGGCGAATTGGTGCGCGCGTAGGCGTGGCTGAGGCTTGCCAGTGCCGCGACATGCATGGAGTGCCAGCCACGTGTCCTCCACAGCGCGACGGACTCCTCAAGGTGCTCGATCGCGTCTGTGGGGCGATCCTCCGCCAACTCGATCTCGCCCAGCACCATGAGCGCTTCGGCCAGGTGGTGGGCCATGTTGTACTCGCGGCTGAGTATCACCGCCGCTTCGGCGGTCGCCCGCGCGGTAGAGGCGCCATGTCGCATCTCCAGGCGGGCCAGCGCGATGAGCGTGAAGACGTGGGTGTATGTGTCGCCGTGGCGTAGGGCGATGCTCATCGACTCGTACAGCATCTGTTGGCTGCGCGGGAAGTCACCGAGGTCAGCGTGGGCGATGCCGGCGAACTGCAGCACGGTCGCGACCCAGCGCGGGTTGTTCAACGCGCGCGCCTCGTCCAACATTTCGATGAGCGACGCGGCATCCGCGAAGCGTCCCTGTTCGTAGCTGACGATCGACAGTGCGAGCCGGGCTCGAATCCGACCGCCTCGGTGATCCGACCGGTCGGCGAGTTGCAGGGCTTGAGTGGCATAGGCAGCCGCCCCGGAGTGGTCGCCGGCGGCTGCGAGTGCCCACGCGCACATCACCGCGGCGTCGCACATGCCCGGCTCGTGTCGCAGCTTGGTGAACATGGCCAGTAGCCGCTGCGCTCCGTCGTGGTGACGGGACATGGCGTCGCCGCGGGGATGGTCGTCGATCCACGTCGTCACATCGATGAGCCCGCGCAGCATGACGGCCTCACCGAGGCGGTTGCCGGCGGCCCTGCAGACGGACAGAACCTCGGTGTTGATGTCGGCCCAGTCGCGGTACATGCCGCGCACGTCGAAGTATTTCTCCATGCATCCGGCCAGGTCGAACGCCAGGTCGTCATAACCGAGCGCGCAGGCTTGCCGGATTGCCGAGAGCAGCGTCGCCTTCTCGGCGTCGAACCACCGTGCCGGGTCAGGTTGCGACAGGTACGGGTGGGACCAGTCCATCTCCGGACGCGTGGCAGGTCCGCTGATCGCCGCGTAGCAGGGACCCGGGATGTGCCTGGCCATCCGCTCGGCGACGGCGAGCCAGCCACCGAGCCCGCGGCGCAGGGCGTCCGCTGTCGCCTCGCGAGGCTCCTCCAGGGCGGCGCGTTCTCTGGCGAACAGCCGCACCAGGTCGTGGAAGCGGTAGCGGTGCTGACCGCAGACATCGGTGCCGACGGCGGTGAGCAGTTGCGCGTCCACAAGCGTTTCGGCGTGCGCCATGCCGTCTTCCAGCGTGGTCCCGAGCACGACCGCGGCGAACCATGCCGGGAAGTCCGGAAGGTCGAAGACGCTGAGCAGGAGGAGCAGTCGGCGCGCTTCCGGATCGAGCGCTTGGTAGCTGAGTGTGAGTGAGGGGCGGACGGCCAGGTCACCGGCCGCCAGATGGTCCAGGCGTCGGCGCTCGTCGCCGAGCATCGTCGCCAGCTGGCCGAGTCGCCATGTTGGTCGCCCGGCCAGGCGGGCGCCGGCTACCCGGATCGCGAGCGGTAGACCGCCGCACAGCCTGACGATCTGTGTCGCCTCGACGTGCTCGGCCCTGACCCGGTCGGCGCCGGCGACACTGGCCAGCAACCGCAGCGCGATGACGGCTGGAAACACGTCCAGGTCGAGGCGGTGGGTTCCCTCGATGCCGGTCAGACGCGATCGGCTGGTGATCAACACCGCGCACGTCGCCGTTGCCGGAAGGATGGGTCTGACCTGCGCCTCGCTGGCAACGTCGTCCAGCAGCAGCAGCACTCGGCGATCCGCGAGGTGGGTGCGGAAGAGTTCGGCACGCTCGGTCTCGTCGGGAGGAATCATCCGGCTGTCCAGGCCCAGGGCGCGTAGGAACCTCGCCAGGACGTCGCTGGCGGGCATTGGTGACGTCTCGGCTCCACGCAGGTTCACGTACAGCCGGCCGTCCGGGTACGCGACGGCCAGTCGATGTGCGACATGCACTGCGAGGGTTGTCTTGCCGACGCCGCCCATGCCGCTGATGACCGCGATGGGCGTGGCATTGTGGTGCCGGTTGCCGTGGTCCAGCCCGGTCAGGTGCTGGTACAGCGTCGTCACGTGCTCTTCTCGGCCGGTGAAGTCGGCGATGTCCGTGGGCAGCATGGCGGGCACGAGGTTGCGGGCAGGAGCCTGCCACGGGCCTGCGGGCAGCGCGGGGGTTGTGTCGTCACCGACGGTGTTGGTGGAGGCGAGGGCGTCACGTACGGCCACCCAGCGCACGGCGGCGGCGGCGTCGAGCCCGCACGCCTGGACGAACGTCGAGACCAACTCGCCTCTGGGCAGGCTGGAACGGCTGAGCATCGTCGCCGTGGTGCTCGCGGGCATGCTGTCACCGGCAGCCTCGGCCTGCCGCGCGAGTTGTCGATAGGTCTGCGTCGACCAGGCTCTCAGCCGGCGCAGGGCGGCGAGGAACTCCGGGGTGCTACGGGCCTCGTCCGGATTCGGCGGCGGGACTACCGGCACAGCCACGACACCATCGACCTTCGAACGAGGTGCGCCGTCACCAGGCCGTCCAGCGCGGACGGCGGTTGAAGCTGACCGGCACAGTCTCGGATGCCTCGAATCATCGTGCTTCCCCCGTCGGCGATGCGATGGCTACACCATCATCATTATCCATCTCCGGAGAGCGCGGCGATCCGGAAGATCAGTGGCAGGTGGTCGGGTGGAGGCCGTACGGCGTGGTCTACGTCTTCTGGGCTGCGAATTGGTAACCGGACGATGATCATGGGCAATCGTCGATGTTAGCGTCCACGAACAGTGGTCCTCAAGCGTCCGGCGGGGTCCGGCGCGGGTGGCCGGGGTGATGGCCTGCGGGTTGTGCGGTGCGGAGGGGTCGTGCCATGGGTCGCGGCATGCCACCGGCTGATGTTCCCAGCACGTTACGTCTTGACGAACGCCATGTTATCGCTCACAGTCGATGGCTAAGGACGACGACACCTTTGGCTTACCGGGCGAGCCTGCTTCGTCGACCTCGAATCAGGGCGTGCGCCAGGGCATGCAACGTGTTGTTAGCGCTAACGTTCGAAGCATGCTCCTGGCCACGCGTCGCGGTGTGCCCATGTTCGGGCAGACCGTTCGGCTCTTGGTCTCTGAAGGAGGATCATGTCTGCCCTCGATAGGTCTCCATCGATCGCACCGCCGCGGCGGCGCGGGTGGTTGCTGCGGGTTTTCGCCGCTGGCGTGATGGCGGTGACGGTCGGCGGTGCCGCCGCAGCGGTGGTGTCGTCGCCGGCCGCAGCGGCGACTGTCGACACGAGCGCCTGGTACGTGTTGGTCAACCGCAACAGCGGCAAGGCCCTGGACGTGTACAACCTGGCCACGAATGACGGCGCCCGGATCACCCAGTGGACCCGCAACAACGGCAACCAGCAGCAGTGGCAGTTCGTCGACTCCGGGAGTGGCAACTACCGGGTGAAGTCACGGCTGTCCGGCAAGGTGCTGGACGTCTCGGGCTTCTCGACCGCCAACGGCGCCAGCATCGTGCAGTGGAGCGACAACAACAGCACCAACCAGCAGTTCCGGTTGGCCGACTCGGACAGCGGCTACGTCCGGCTGATCAACCGCAACAGCAACAAGGTGATGGAGGTGCAGGGCGCCTCGACCGCCGACGGCGGCAACATCGTGCAGTACGACGACTGGAACGGCACCAACCAGCAGTGGCAGCTCGTCCGCGTCGACGGTGGCGGCAACCCCACCACGCCGCCTCCGACGACCCCGCCGCCGGGCGGCACCTGCGATCTGCCCTCGACGTACCGCTGGTCGTCGACGGGCGTGTTGGCGACCCCGAAGTCGGGGTGGGTGTCGCTCAAGGACTTCACCGTGGCCCCCTACAACGGCCAGCAGTTGGTCTACGCCACCACGCACGACTTCGGGAGCAGTTGGGGCTCGATGAACTTCAGCCTCTTCTCGAACTACTCGCAGATGGCCTCGGCAACCCAGACCGGGATGAACTCGGGGACCGTCGCGCCGTCGTTGTTCTACTTCGCGCCGAAGAACATCTGGGTGCTCACCTACCAGTGGGGTGCAACTGCCTTCTCCTACCGGACCTCGAGTAACCCGACCAACGCGAATGGCTGGTCGGCGGCGCAGCCGCTGTTCAGCGGAAGCATCACCGGCTCGGGCACCGGGCCGATCGACCAGACGATCATCGGTGACGGTACGAACATGTACCTCTTCTTCGCCGGTGACAACGGCAAGATCTACCGGGCCAGCATGCCGATCGGGAACTTCCCCGGCAACTTCGGCAGCAGCTACACGACCATCATGAGCGACACCACGAACAACCTGTTCGAGGCCCCGCAGGTCTACAAGCTGCAGGGTCTGAACAAGTACCTCATGATCGTCGAGGCGATCGGCTCGCAGGGACGCTACTTCCGTTCGTTCACGGCGACCAGCCTGAACGGTTCGTGGACGCCGCAGGCCGCGACCGAGAGCAACCCGTTCGCGGGTAAGGCCAACAGCGGTGCCACCTGGACCAACGACATCAGCCACGGTGAGCTGCTGCGCACCAGCGCCGACCAGACGATGACGGTCAACGCCTGCAACCTGCAGTTGCTCTACCAGGGCCGTTCGCCCAGCTCCAACGGCGTCGACTACGGGCTCCTGCCGTACCGGCCGGGTCTGCTGACCCTGCAACGATGAAGGCGTGACCCAGCTCCGAGCCAGACGATCCGTACACCGAAATGGGTGAGACAAGGATCGAGCGGAACTGAACGGGCGGGCTCGGCGTCAAGCCGAGCCCGCCCGACTCACGAAGAAAGTGCACGATGCCAGCAGCCAGCATCACCCGATTGGTGTGCCGCTGACGCAGGTGAGCACCTGGCCCTGACCGCGAATGGCGCTCGATCTGGCCGTGGTGAACCCGCGGGCTTCGAGTAGCAGCTTGGTTGCGGTGAGGTTCGCCGTGGCGTGTGCGGCTGTGGGCCGCTCGCCGAACACGTAGAGCTGCCCGCCGGGGGCCAGCAGGCTCCGCATCCGGTCGATCGGCTGAACCGCGTCGCCCAGCCAGAACAGGCTGACGTTCACCGCGAAGATCTTGGTGAAACGGTGGGCCGGAAGGTCGGCCGACTCGAGTCCGGCACATCGAATCTCAGCTCTGCCGGCGTTGATGTGGCTCAGGTTCCGTTCGGTCGCGAGCCGCACCATCGTCGCTGCTCGGTCGATGGCGACGATTCGGCCGGTCGTGAGTCGGCTGGCGACCAGGGAGACGGCCACGCCCCGACCGCAGCCGATCTCCAACACCTGGTCGTCGGCTGCGACAGCCATCCTGTCCACCGCCCATCGCTGCCGATGGGCTGCCGTCGTCGGCACCGGTTCGTCGGGTGCGGAGACGGTGTCGGCGGTGGAGAAACCCGGATCGCCGGTCGGCAGGGTGAACTTCACGACGTCACTCGCCGGTGCCTGCTCTACGCACATCTCTGATTCCACCCTGCCGGGCGAGTCAGTGCACCGTGTCCTCTGTCACCGGTGCGGTGCTCTGCGGCAATTGCGCCGCCTTGGCCGTGGCGCCGCCGTGGTGGTCGAGTCTGTCGCGCAGCGTGCCGGCGAAGCCCTCGGCCATGGTCAGCTGGTCACGCAGGGCGGTGACGCGGGTGGTGCCGGCGTCCTCGTAGTTCCACTCGGGCGTCCGACCCTACTCTTCCGTGCGGGGAGAGTAGGCCCAGCGTGGTGACCGTCACCGGCACCAGGGCCACGCCCGCCTCGTGGTCCGGGGCGGCGCGTCGAGCAGACGCCGCCCCGGACTCACTGGGGGATCAGGCGATCCGGTAGGCGCGCTGGATCGTCTGGGTGACCATGTTGCCGGCGGTGTCGGTCGCCGTCAGTCGGAGCGAGACGAAGCCGGCCTGCCGGGGGTGACTGATGCGGGCGACGTCCCGGAGCACCGGCAGCGCGACCCACGTCCTGCCGTCGTCGAACGACGCCGAGACGTCCAGCGTTCGGTTGGGCGCGGCCGTGGAGCCAGCCTGGCGGTCCAGGGCCACCGGAATGGTCATGGTCCGGCCCGCGCGGGCCGTGTTGGTGTCGTCGAGCACCGGCGTCGCTCGGGCTGTCGTCAGGGGCAGCCGTTGCGGAGCCGTCGTGTGCGCCGAAGTGAAGGTCCAGGCCACCGAGACCGAGGTCGACAGGGTGTCCGGGGCGGCGCGGGTGACGGTCGCCTCCAGACGGTAGGTGGCCTTCTCGGCGGGCACCGCGAACTCGGCCCACGGATTGTCCGAGGTGCCGATCTCCGTGCCGTTGCGCAACAGCCGGAACTGCACCGGCCGGTCGTCGCGACTCGCGGGGCGACCGGCGGCGTCACCGAACAGCGGCAACGACGAGAGGGAGATGGTGTCGCCGTCGCGGCCCGCGTACCCCAGGGGCGACAGGGTCGGTGCCTGGGTCACTGAGGGCCCGAAGGGCGCCGCGTTCCAAATCTGGGGGTACGTCCGACCGGGCTTGAAGGTCGACTCCTGCGTGCTGAAGTTGTCGCCCTCGACGAACGTGGACGTCCAGACGATGCCGCCGTCGGTGTTGTAGTACTCGGTGCCGTGGAACGGCAGGTCGACAGGCGTACTCGAACCGATCGGGCCCGAGCCACCGGGCGCCGACGCACGGTGGAACCGGACGGCCGTCGCGGCCGTGGACTGGCTGCGGTAGGTCGCCTTGACCGTGGCGAGGTTCTTCGCCGACAGCTTCCTGGTCAGACCCGTGAACATGTCGCCTGGGCTGACGTACGCCAGGTCGTACGTGTAGGGGCTGTTCCGGAAGGTTCCGTCCTTGCCGGGGCGGGCAAGCCCGACACCCAGCGTCGCGGTGAACTCGGGTGCCGCGACGGCGGGCCCGATCCGACCGAAGAAGACGTCGGCGAAGGACACCCCGCTGAGCTGGACACCCGGGTAGCGCAGGCCGTCGTTCCAGTTCGCGCTCACGTTGATGGAGAGGGGCGCGGCGTCGCGCTGAGGCACCGTCAGCGCGACCGGCTTGGCGGTACGGGCGTCGACGGCCTCGGTGACCGGTCCGCGTACGTCCAACATGGGCTGGACGAGCAGCGTCGACGCGTTGCCCTCGTGAATGGTGCTGTAGAGCCCGTAACGGCCCTTGGGCAGCCGCAGAATGCTGCCGTCCAATTCCCCGTCGAGGGTGGTGAACTCGCCGGTGCTCAGGTTCGCCGCCACGGTCGTGTACTCCGTGGCCGGTTTGCCGTCACGTCCGGTGTGGTTGACCCGTACGTCGTAGCTCTCGATCTCGCGGTTCAGCGCGAACGGTGTGCGTACCCGCAGGTCGTTGGCACCGGTCGCGGTCAGCGCACCCTGGTAGACGCCGTCGGTGGCGTTCACCCGGGTGTCGACGGTGATCGTCGCCTCGGCGTGGCCGCCGGCCGGCACCACCAGCGTGGTCGGGCTGACGGTGATCATGCCGGCCGGAGCCGGGGCGATGGTCAGGTTCAGGGTGACCGGCGCGCTGCCGGTGTTGCGGTAGCCGACGACCTGGGTGATCGGGGTGTCGTCGGCGTGCGGCCAGCGCTGGACCGGAAAGTCGATGGCGGCGATGTCGGCGGCGACCGGCTGGGCTACCGCGCGGGCGATGTCGACCCGACCTGCGCCCAGCTCGTAGAGGGTGTCCTCGCCGGTCGGCTTGGCGGAGTCCATCAGGGCGGCCTTGAGCTGCGGGCCGGTCCAGTCCGGGTGCTGCCCGGCGAGGATCGCGGCAGTTCCGGCCACGTGCGGGGTGGCCATCGACGTGCCCGACATGGTCGCGTAGTCGCCGCCGGGGGCAGCGGCCACGATGTCGACACCGGGTGCGCTGATCTCGGGCTTGATGTGGTTGTCGCCGATGCGCGGACCCCGGCTGGAGAAGTAGGCCCGCTGGTCGTCGGCGTCGACCGCGGCGACGGCGAGGGCGTCGTCGGCGGAGGCCGGCGAGGAGACCGACTTCGGCTTGCCCTCGTTGCCGGCCGCGATCACGAAGAGGGTGCCGTACTGGTGGCTGAGCTCCTGGACCGCCGTCTCCAGCGGGTCGAGGCGGGGCGTGTCGTCGCCGCCCACGCTCAGGTTGACCACCCGCGTCTGCGGCGCGAGCCACTGCATGCCGGTGATGATGTCCGAGTCCTGGCATTCGGTGGTGGCGCAGACCTTGCCGACGAGCAGCTTCGCTCCCGGCGCCACACCTCGGTACCGGCCGCCGGAGGCGGCGCCGCTGCCGACGATGGTCGACGCCACGTGGGTGCCGTGGCCGACCGTGTCGGCGGGGTCGTTGCCACCGGTGAAGTCCCGGACCTCGGTGAGGCGCCCGGCGAAGTCGGGGTGGGCGGCGTCGATCCCGGTGTCCAGCACGCCAACGGTGATGCCGGTGCCGTCGAAGCCGGCCTGCCAGGCGGCCGGGGCACCGATCTGCGGCACGCTGCGATCAAGGGAGACCTCGCGCTTGCCGTCCAGCCAGATGTGGTCGATCCCGGCGGCGAGGGTGCGCGCCGACGTCGTTCCCCGGGTGAGCGACGTCCAGAGCGTGACCCGGTCGTCCCGGTTCGCCCGTACGGCCAACGCGTGGGCGGCGGGCAGGTCGGCCCGCACCCGTCCGTCACCCCCGACGGTCGCGGCCCGTGCCTGCGTCGCCATGTTCTCGGGGTACGCGACCAGCAGCGGCAGGTCGGCCGCCCGGTCGTCGTAGCCGAACTCGCCGAGCGTGGTGAGGTCGAACAGCCGGCGGTCGAGGCGTCCGTCCCGCAGCAGTGGCATCGCGTCCACCGGGATCACGAACTGGTGGCCGCCCTCGCGGCTGGTCACGAACCGCATGTCGGCCCGCCCCGGCCCGCGCTGGATCTGCGGCTGGCCGTCCGCGTCCACCGAAACCCGGTCGCCCGTGATCAGCGTGAAGGCGCCGGGCCTGCCCTTGGCCGTGGCCACCGGCTGCACCTGCGCATTCGCCGGGGTGGCCGTCAGGCCCGCCGCTACCAGCGCGGTCGCGAGTACGCCCGCTGTCAGCGCCCGTCGTTGCCGTCGTCGCACATCGTCCTCTCCGCCACGGGCGTCTCCCGGGACGGCACGATGACGCCTGGCCGGAGCGTTAGGTTGATCACCCTGTGGTGACGGCGGTCACAATCTTGCCCCGCGCCGAGGTGTCCGATTGACCCAGGCGGGTTCCATGCGGCGGTGACCAGGGGACGAGGCATTGGAGGGCACCGGTCGGATGCGTGATGCCGAGGAGTTCGACGCCCTCTACGCGGCCTGTGCCGGCCGGGTCGTGGGTCACGTGTACGCGCTGACCGGAAACCGTGCCGAGGCGGAGGATGCCGTGGCCGAGGCGTTCATGCGGGCCTGGCAGCGGTGGCGGACGGTGCGGGAGGCGGACAGCCCGGAGGCGTGGGTCCGCCGCGTCGCGTCCCGGATCGCGGTGAGCAGTTGGCGCAAGACGTTCAATCGGATGCGCGCTCATCGTCGGGCCGCCGTCGACCAGGGCGTGCCCGGACTGAACGAGGACCACGTCGCCCTGTTGCAGGCGCTGCAGCGGCTGAGTGCCAACGAGCGCCGAGCCGTCGTGCTGCACCATCTGAACGATCTCAGCGTCGCAGACGTGGCAGCCGAAATGCAGGCGCCCGTCGGGACCGTGAAGACGTACCTCGCCCGGGGTCGGAGAGCAATGGCCGGGTTGCTGACCGATGTGCACCAGGAGGAGACCCCCCATGGCTGATCCGCGCGATGACCTCACGGCGATCGTCGACGAGGTTCGGCGAGTCACCACGCTGCCGGGGGCGCAGACGCTGCGCGACCGCAGCGACCGGCGACGACGGCGTCGGGCGGCCGTCAGCGCAGCGGGGCTGGCCGTCGTGGCCGTTGCCGCTGGCACAACCCTGATGCAGGTACGAGCCAACGTCGAGACGCCGGGTGTCGCCGGCCCAGCGAGCCAGGTCCCACCATCTGTCGTCCCGTCCGTGACGTCCGCAGCCGGGCCTCAGGAGATCCTCGGCGGCAAGCGGCAGGTCGAGATCGCGGTGCCAGGTGTGGCCGGGGCCACGTTGGCGATCGGCCGTGGCACCGACCAGGTGAAGGCCACCATCGAGCGGGGGGTGGGCGACGGGGCGCTGTGGGTTCTGCGTCCCGAGGGGAACAGCTACCGGATCACCCTGGCCGCGCCTTCCGGCGGCAGCGCGGTCTGCATGACCGTCGTGCACGACACCGCGCCGGGCAGCGTACGCGGACGGGTGTGCGATCCGGCTGCCGCGACACAGCTCTTCCGGATCGACCAGGTCGCTGACGGCAGCTACTCGATCTTTCAGGGCAAGCGCTACGTCCAGGTGGTCGACGGCACCAACGCGCTGGTCCCCGACCTGCCCGAGGGGCTGACCACCACGTACGAGTTCGAGGATCGCGGGCCCGTCCCGCGCTGAGCCGTGCGACGTCGACGCTCGCCGGTTGTCGAAAGGTTTCCGAAACGGACGGTGGGACCACCGGCGCACCCGCAGTTGCTCGGCATGGTGCTGGCATCTCGCCCTGGGTGGTTGCTCGCTGGGTGACGACGAGCGGCACCGAAAGTTTCGGAAAGTAATTGACACCTCACGATGGTTTTGCTCAGACTTGACACGGCTGGCATTCGTGATCATCGATCACGTTTCGTTCCTTCCCACCATCACCCTCGGAAGGAGAGCCCTGGTGATCATCCGCTCGGGCCGTTCAAGGACCCGCTCTGTGCTCGTCGCGCTGGCGGTAGCCGCGCTCACCGTCGCCGGATCGGTATCGGTAGTAGCAAGAACGACAACCGCGCAGGCCGCCGCGGACGTCCTGGCGGCCGCGGCGGTGGAGGACGAGGGCGCCGACTGCGCGGTGTCCGGTCTGCCGGACCTCGGTTCGCTGCCCACCAACGCCAAGCTTCCCGATCCCTTCAAGAAACTGAACGGTGCGACCATCACCGCCAAATCCGACTGGCGTTGCCGTCGGGCGGAAATCAAGGAGTTGGCCGAGAAATTCGTCTTCGGCGAGAAGCCGGCCAAGCCGGCCACCGTCACGGGGACGGTCTCGACCACCAACATCACCGTGAACGTGTCGCACAACGGCAGGAGCTCCAGCTTCTCGGCACGGGTCGAGCTGCCCAGCGGCACCGGTCCGTTCCCGGCCGTCGTGGTCGTGGGTGGGTTCGGCGCGGACACGGCCACCATCAGGGCCGCTGGTGCTGCCGTCATCAGCTACGACCCGTTGGCCGTTGGTCGCGAGGGCACACCCCGAAACAACAAGCAGGGCGCGTTCTACAGCATCTACGGCTCATCGAGCAGCACCGGGCTGCTCGCGGCCTGGGGTTGGGGCGTGAGCCGGATCATCGACGTCATCGAGCAGTCCGGCACCACGATCCTCAAGTCCGACGCGATGGGCGTCACCGGATGCTCGCGCTACGGCAAGGGCGCCTTCGCGATCGGTGTGTTCGACCAGCGCATCGCTCTGACCATGCCGATCGAGTCGGGCAGCGCGGGAGTTCCCATCTTCCGGGGCATCCCCGGGGAGGGCGCCCAGAGCCTGAGCAGCGCGTACGGCGAGCAGCCATGGTTGGGTGACGAGTTCGGCTCCTTCACCGGCAGCCCGAACCGACTCCCGGTGGACACGCACGAGATGGTCGCCATGGTGGCACCGCGAGGGCTGTTCATCATGGACAACCCGCACATCGCCAACCTTGGACCACGGTCGGCGAGCGTGGCGGCGCTGGGCGGCGCGGAGGTCTACAAGGCGCTCGGCGCTGGCGACAACATCACCTACTGGTCCGACGTCCAGGACGGCAGCCACTGCGCCAACCGCCCCGAGTGGCGTACCCCGCTGCAGAACAACATCCGGAAGTTCCTGTTGAAGACGGGCAACGAGCCGGGAGCGATCCGGATTCACAGCAAGGCGCTCGGCCGGTTGGCCGACTGGCGGGACTGGCAGACGCCGGCCCTGGCTGACGGCCCGACGACCCCGCCGCCGACGACCCCGCCGCCGACGACCCCGCCGCCGACGACCCCGCCGCCGACGACCCCGCCGCCGACGACGCCACCGCCCACGACGCCACCACCGACCACGCCGCCGCCGACCACGCCGCCGCCCACCGGTGGTGGATGTACGGCGACCGTGTCGGTCAACCAGTGGGCGGGTGGTTTCGTCGCCGCGGTCCGGGTGACCGCTGGCACCACACCGATCAACGGCTGGACGGTCACCATGACCCTGCCGTCAGGAGCCGGCATCACCAACATCTGGAGTGCCAACCGGAGCGGCACCACCGGCACCGTGCAGTTCACCAATGTCGCCTACAACGGCTCCATCGGACCTGGTCAGTCGACCGAATTCGGCTACCAGGGCACGGGCACCGGAGCGGGGACGAGCCCCACCTGCTCGGCCGCATAACCCCTCAGGCCCGGTGTGGAGGTCGCAAGCCTCCGCACCGGGTCCTGCCGGTTCTGCCCGGACGGCCCCGATCGTCAGAGCCAGACCACGATCCCGGTCAGGTCGTTGAGGACCGCCGCCACGCCGGCCCTGATCGCCGCCCCGCAGCGTTCGGCGGTGAACGAGTTCGGGTCGTACGTCGAGGACATGCCGAGCCCTTCCCCGCGGAACGACGCGCCGTCCCAGTCGACCGAGGTGACGTTGTGGGTGGGTTCGGCCAGTTCCGCGCCCACCACGAGAAAGTTCTCGTCCAGGTGGTTCGGGGTCACCAGTGCGAGGGGGTCGATGAGGTCGTTGCCCGCACTGACGATGAGGTCCGGGCCCATCTCTCTCGCCTTGGTGATGCTGGGAAGGGCGTCGTGCGCGTCGCCGACGACGATCGTCCTGAGGGCGACGTGCTCGTCGTCGGCCCAGTCCTTGACCGCCGTCACGAGCGCCTTCGTCGGGTTGTCGTCGCCGACGGTGAGCAGCACCACCCGGTAGTCCTTCGGCGGGTGGACATCGGCCCACGAGCCGGGCGCCGGCGTGATGGTCGCCTCCGGGGCGGGCGTCGTGGAGGGGTCGACGAACCCGGGGCCGAGTGCGCCGACGGCGCTGGGCGTGGGGTGCGGCTGTGACCAGTCGTCGCCGGAACTGCAAGCGGTGACCAGCGCGGCGGTCACGGCCAGCATGGCAACGGCCCGAAGCGGGGGGCGCAAGGCGGTCGTCCTTTCGAGTGGTGGCGGAAGGTCGGCGTGGTTCTTCGTATTCCTATCTCAATTCCGGTCGCCGATTAGCTGTGGGCGGCCGGGCGAGGCCTTTGTTTTCCAGCGGTTCGTCGGTGCGGGGGTTGGTGTTCACCCGAGACGTGCAACGTGCACTGGCCAACCGAGGGAGCCGCATGTTAGGGCGCATCCGCCGTACCGTTATCGTCATCGCTGTCGGGATCGCCGCGGCGGTGATTCCATTTCTGGGTGCCGGAACGGCGTCCGCGCACGGCTTTTCGTCGACCGTGTACGCGAAAATCACCGCGGGAGACGAGGGTCACATCCGCACGGCGTTGGAGCTCGAATACGACCTCCTCATCGTGTCCGCCGCTGATTCCGGCGACGATGATCCGCTCTTCCAGACGGGAACGGCCGCATTTGAGGCGGGTGACGCCGACGCTCAGGCCGCGGCGTTGAAGAGCCATGCGTCGACGGTTCTCACGTATGTCTCCGACCGGTTCTCGGTGCGTGCGCGCAGCGCGGACTGCCGGCCGACCCAGGTGGGCGACGCGACGATCGGCGAGCGCGATGGCGTCCCGCACGCGACTCTGCTGCTGGACTGGACCTGCCCCGAGCGGGTTGCCGAGCACGAGGTGCGCAGCGGTCTCTTCCCTGATGACGAGGGTTACGTCAAGGGCACCAAGACGATCGTCACCTACGAGATCGACGGCCGTTCGGGCAGCGCGGCGCTCGACGCCGCCAACCCCTCCTTCTCGACCGGTCAGGCATGGTACGAGCGGTTCGGCGAGTTCTTCCTGCTGGGCGCCGAGCACCTGCTCTCCGGGATCGACCACATCCTGTTCCTGCTCGCGCTCATCGCCGGGTCGCGACGCCTTCGCGAGATCGTGCTCGCGGCCACCAGTTTCACCCTGGCCCACTCGGTGACGTTCATGCTCGCGGCACTCGGCCTGGTCAAGGTGCCGGGGGCGATCGTGGAGCCGGTCATCGCGTTGTCGATCGCCGTGGTCGCCGGCTGGCACCTGTGGGGGATCTGGCGGCGCGGTGAGCACGCGTCCGACCTGGAGACGACCGGGCAGGGTCACTTCAGCCTGGATCGGGCCGGCTGGATCCGCCTCGGTGTGGTGTTCTGCTTCGGCCTGGTGCACGGCCTGGGTTTCGCGGGCGCGCTGGGCATCGACGAGGCCTGGTCGTGGACTCTGCTCTGGTCGCTGCTGGTGTTCAACATCGGCATCGAGGTCGTTCAGTTGACGATTATCGCTCTTGTCTTCCCGCTGCTGCTCGTCCTGCGCCGCCGTGCGCCCAAAGCCGGCATCTGGGCGACCGGCGTTGTTTCCGCAGCCGTGTCCGTCATGGGCCTCATCTGGTTTGTGCAGCGCGTTTCTGGGTCCTGAGTAGGGCTAAGTAGTTCGCGAAGTGCAGGCTTTCGCAAGATCACGTTCATGGTTGGTTCATCAGGCAGCGAAAGCGTGGATTTACTTCCCCAGCGTCGGGGAAGGCACAATCCATTTCTCTATTTGAAAAGGGAACAATGTCGATGACATTGAGCACCTCGACACGGGCCCCCGGGCTCGTGCGGCGGCGCGTGGTCGCCGGGGTCGCAGCCGGGTTCCTGGGAATGGGCGCGGCCCTCGGCAGTGGTCTCATGGCCACTGCGAGTGCAGCCGCGTCCACCACGATCACCGGTGTGGTCCTCGGCGTCGGCGCCAACGAGACCCAGCGCATCGTGACCTGGTACTCCTCTGCCGACACCGCGCAGAAGATCCAGCTCGCCCCGACCGCCGAGATCGTCAACGGCGAGTTCCCGGCCAGCGCGGTCAGCTTCGAAGCCGTTGGTGCGGCGAACACCTCCACCACCGGCTTCAACCGGCACGCCACGATCAGTGACCTGCGCGAGAACATGACGTACTCGTACCGGGTCGGCGCCGAGGGCAACTGGTCCCCGGCGTACTCCTTCAAGACGCGGGCGTTCGAGGGCGACTACGACTTCCTGTTCTTCGGGGACCCGCAGATCGGCTCCTCCGGTGACCGGCTGAAGGACCAGGCCGGCTGGGAGGAGACCCTGAAGGTCGCCACCGCGGCCAACCCGAACACCGAGCTGCTGGTCTCCGCTGGTGACCACGTCGAGAGCGCCAACGACGAGGGTCAGTGGGACTCGTTCCTGGCCCCCGACCAGCTGCGTCAGTACCCCCTCGGTGCCACCATCGGTAACCACGATGTCGGCGGCAAGTCCTGGGAGCAGCACCACTTCACGCCGAACACCGACCGCTCGGCCCAGTACTACACCGGGGACCAGGCGACCCGCTCCGGCGGTGACTTCTGGTACATCTACAAGGACGTGCTGTTCATCGACCTGAACAGCAACAGCTACGTCAACCCGGCCGATGGCTCCGCCGGCGGCGACGCGGCGCACGTCTCGTACGTCACCGACGTCGTCAACAAGCACGGGTCCGAGGCCAAGTGGAAGGTGCTGGTCTACCACCACTCCATCTACTCGGCGGCGACCCACTCCACCGACGGGGACAACGCGGCCCGTCGGAAGGACTTCACGACGGCGTTCTCCGACCTCGGCATCGACATGGTGTTGCAGGGGCACGACCACGTCTACACCCGTAGCTACTCGATCAAGAACGGTCAGAAGGAGAACCCGGCCGAGCAGCCTGGCGCTGCCGACGTGTTCCCCGGCCCGGGCGGCGTCATCTACGCGACGGCCAACTCCGCCTCTGGCTCGAAGTACTACGACATCAAGAAGCCGGGCACCACCGGCACCGGTCCCGACGGCCTCGGCCCGGACCCGCTGAACCCGAGCAACTACTGGTTCAACTCGGTGGAGAACCAGGAGCACGTCCGCAGCTACGTCAAGGTGTCGGTCAAGGCCGACAAGCTGGTGCTCGAGAACATCCGCAGCGGCACCTGCGCGGCGCCGAACGCGGCCGTCGAGAAGGGCCTCTCCTGCGTCAACACCGCCGAGGGTCAGCCGGTCGGCTCGATCGTCGACAGCACGACCATCCACCCGTACCACGGTGACGGTCAGGCCATCCAGGTCAACGTGCCGAACCCGGCTCCGGGCGAGTTCGGCTGGACGATCGACGGCTACAACGGCCTGGTCAACCTGGGCACCGCCCAGGAGCGCAACGGCACCTCCTTCGAGGCGGCCGGCAAGATCAACCCGATCCTCGTGTCGGACAGCCGCCGCACGCTCGCCCCGTGGTCGATCTCGGCCAACGTCGGCGACTTCCAGGACGCCGACAAGAAGTTCTCCGGCTCCTACCTGGGCTGGAACCCGTACGTGCTCGACGGCGGCGCGGGCGCCGAGGCTGGTGCCCCGGTCCTGTCGTCCTTCGACGACCAGGGCAAGGGCCTCTCGGTCTCCAGCGGCCTCGCCGCGGCCGTGCAGGGTCACCCGCGGGGCGACGCCCGGCTCGGTGCTGACCTGGATCTGAAGATCCCGGACAGCATCGCGGTGGGTAGCTACCGCACCACCCTCACGATCACTGCGCTGAGCAGCTGACCGAACAGCTCCATCGGGCGGGGTAGGCACCTTCGGGTGCCTACCCCGCCACCCATTTGTCATCCTCCCAAGATCACCTCAAGGATCTGAAATGCAACCGTCCGTAACGCGCTGGAAGACCACGACCGCCATCCTCCTTCGTACGACCGCGCTGTCCCTGCTCGCCGCCGTCGCGGCCGCCGGCGTCGGTGCCGGCCCCGCCCTGGCGGCAGACGGCAACGTCGCCTGGACGGTCCGGACGGCCTCCAACAGCTACGGCGAAGCTCGGTCCAGTTACAGCTACAACGTCAACCCCGGTGGCTCCGTCGAGGACGCCATGGTCGTGGCCAACCGTGGCCCGGCTCCGCTGACCCTGTCCGTGTACGCCGCCGACGGCTTCACGACCGGCGCGGGCCAGCTCGATCTCCTGACCAAGGACAAGAAGTCCGTCGCGATCGGTGCCTGGGCGAAGCCGAACGCCGGCAGTGTGGTGGTCCAGCCCGGAAAGACCGCGCAGGTCCCCTTCAAGATCAGCGTCCCGGACAACGCCACGCCCGGCGACTACGTCGGCGGCATCCTCACCACGCTGACCCAGTCCGACCAGGCCGAGGGCGTCAACGTCGACCGGCGCCTCGGTATCCGGATCAAGATGCGGGTGGGCGGTGACCTGAAGCCGAACCTCGCGATCGAGGACCTCCACGTGAAGTACGCCGGCCCGTCCAATCCGTTCAGCAAGGGTGACGCCACCATCACCTACACGGTCCACAACGTCGGCAACGCCGCCCTGTCCGGGCAGCAGGCGGTGTCGGTCTCGGGCCCGTTCGGGCTGCTGCGAGTGCGAGCCAAGGACATCGCCGCGCCGCCGGAGCTGCTTCCGGGCGAGAGCTGGAAGGTGACGGTGCCCCTGCACGGTGTGGCTCCCGTCGTCTCGCTGGCCGCGACCGCGACCCTCACGCCCCTGCTCACTGACGCCTCGGGCTCTACCACCCCGCTCAAGCCGGTCCAGGTCACCGCGCACGGCTGGGCCCTGCCGTGGCTGTTGGTGCTGGTGCTCGTCGTGCTGATCGCCGTGCTCGTCGGGGCGTTCCTGTACCGGCGCCGCAACCGGACGCAGCGCAAGGCGCGTGAGGACGCCCGCGTACGCGACGCCGTCGAGCAGGCGCTGCGTGGTCAGGAGCCGCCGACGTCCTGATCGCGGCCCCGGTCAGCGCCGCTGGTCGTGGTCGGCGGCGGTGGCCGCACGGCGGGTCAGGCCGTCCGCGACCACGATCACGGCTATCACCAACACCGCCGCCGGCACGGATGCCCAGGTCGGGGCCGTGCGCAGTACCACCGTGCCGAGCACGGCGCCGACCACCAACCCCGCCAGCCGACCGACACCGCCCACGTCGGCGAACCGGTGCGGGTCAACGACGCGACGCCGGACCAGCTCGGTCAGTGAACCCGTCAGATAGGTGGTCGACGCACCGCGTACGCCGGCACCAACGGTGATCACGCTCTGTATGCCGCTCGCCGCTGCCGCCATCCCGAGCAGCACCAGGCCGAAGCCGTACCCGGGACGTGCCGAACAGGCCAACCAGCCCACCGTGAACCCGAGCAGCAGCACCGCCTCGGCGGACGTCACCACCGCGGTACGGACGTTCCACCCCGGCGGGGTGTGGCGCAACGGCACCGTGGCAGCGGCCACCCCCACGGCGTACCCACCAACCGCCACCACCGCACCCGCGAGCGAGCGGGCGTCGGCAGTGGCGATCGCGTGGCCGAAGTGCACCAGGTTGCCGGTGATCACGCTGGCGAAGTACGCGTTGAGCCTGGTCAGGCAGATCACGTCGATGCAGCCGGAGGCCGCGGCCAAGGCGACCAGGAGCCAGGCCGTGGCCCGTGTCGAGGGGGCGCGCACCGTGCCCTCCCGTCGGTCCCCGCTGGCGGCGTGACCGCCGCGATCGCCCGGAGCCGCCCGACCCGGGTGGCAGCCATTCCCGTGCTGGCACCGGCTACGCCCCGTCGGGGCGCACCGGGCGCTGGCGTCGCCCTTGTGGGTGAACGGCACTCGGCCCCGGACCACGCCTGTCCCCGAGCCGGCATGCTGCGACGGTGACGCCGGCACGGAGGGGGAATCCACATGGTTGACGGGGATGTGCCAGAGCGGATGCAGGCCGCGGCCTTCGACGAGTTCGGCGGGCCGGAGGTGATCACCCTGCGGAAACTGCCGATCCCGCAGGTCGCCGCCGACGAGGTGCTGATCAAGGTCCTGAGCGCCGGCGTGGGGGTGTGGGACGCGTACGAGCGGCAGGGTGTGCTGGTGCCGGAGGGCTCGACCCTCCCGATCGTGCCCGGCTCCGACGGTGCCGGGACCGTCATCGCGGCCGGCAGCAAGGTGACCGACCTCGTGGTGGGCGATCTTGTCTACGTCTCCGCCACCGCCCGACCGAAGGGCGGCTTGTACGCCGAGTACGCGGCCGTCAAGGCGCAGTACGCGGCGAAGCTGCCCGACGGCGTGCCGGCGGAGCACGCGGGGGCCATGCCGACCGACGCGCTGACCGCGCTGGCCGGGCTCGACACCCTCAGCCTGTCGGCCGGCGACTGGTTGCTGATCTTCGGGGCGAGCGGCGGTCAGGGTCACCTGGCCGTGCAGTTGGCCAAGCGGCAGGGGCTGAACGTGATCGCCGTCGCCTCCGGTGCCGACGGCGTCGCGTTGGTGACCCGCCTCGGTGCCGACGTGTCCCTCGACGGCCACGGCGATCTGACCGACGCACTCGCGCGGATCCGGGACGCGGCACCGGCCGGGGTGGCCGCCATCCTGGCGATGGCCGCCGGCGCGACGTTGGAACGGCTCACCGAAGCGCTCGTCGACGGCGGCGTTGTCGCGTACGCCCACGGTGTGCAGCCGGAGCCGCGCGAGCGGCCGGGCGTCGTGGTCCGGGCGTACGACGGCGTATCGAACCCTCGACAGTTGCAGCGCCTCAACGAACTCATCGAGGCAGGCCCGTTCGTGGTGCACGTCGCGGAGAAGTTCCCGCTCGGCAAGGTACGGGAGGCGCACAAGCGCCTGCAGACGTCCTACTCGGGCAAGCTGCTGCTGACGGTCGGCTGAGACTCAGCGCGAACGCTGTTGCGGCACGCGTACCGATGCCATGCCGGCCGCCGTCGCGGCCTGGATGCCCAGGTCGGTGTCCTCGAAGACCAGGCAGTCCGCCGGGGGTACGCCGAGGTGCTGCGCCGCGAGCAGGAACGCCTCCGGGTCGGGCTTGGCGCGGGTGTAGTCGTCGGCGCAGACCAGCACGTCGAACCGGTCCAGCAGACCGAGTGCGTCGAGGGAGGCGGTGACCGAGGCTCGGGTGCTGCCGGAGACGACGGCGAACGGGACCCGTCGGTGCGCGTCGTGGATGTGCGCCAGCACGTCGGGTACGGCGGCGAGTTGCGGCAGCAGCTCCTGGTAGTAGCTCTCCCGGCGCTCGACGACGGTCTCCACCGGCATGGCCAGGCCGTGCTGCTCGTTCAGGTCGACGATGATGTCGGCGGTCGGCCGCCCACCCCAGGCGTAGAAGAGGTCCTCGGGGAACTCGCAGCCCCACTCGTCCAGGGCCCGCTGCCAGGCCAGATAGTGCAGCGGCATCGAGTCGACGATGGTGCCGTCGCAGTCGAACAGGTACGCCGCGAACTCACCGGATGGCAGGGGCAGACTCACCCGAGCAGGGTACAGCGGGCGGGCCGGGACCGGCGCATCCACTCAGTCGGCGGTGACGGATGCCAGCCGGCGCAGCAGGTGTACAGGTGGTCTTCGGCCCTGGCCTCGGGCCTCGGGCCTCACGGGACGAGTGGCTGCGTTGGGTCGGTCCGGTCCATCCGTCCCTCGTACCAGGTCACGCCGATCAGGAAGACGGTCAGCAGGGCGAGCGCCGCCAACGGGGGCAGGGACCGGCCGATCGGCAGCAGGGGCAGCGGCAGCAGCGCGGCGACGACCTGCGTCGGGTACACCGAGCGAATGGTCAGCCGACGAAAGACCAACCTGCTGAGCAGGTAGAGGGCGGTGCCGCCGTAGAGCGCCGTCGCGGCTTCCCAGCCCAGCCCGTGGGGATGGGCCGACTCCTCGGTGAGCTGACCGATCACCTCTTCGATCCCGAGCGCGACGTAGATGGCACCGATGATCAGAGTGGAGTGCCCGAGGCCGTACGCGTCACCCGCCACGTCGGCCCGCCGCTCATCCGGCACCTCGCTGACGGCCCGCCGTGCGGCGGGCGCCAGTCGATCGAAGTAGAGCCACCACAGGCAGACCGTGCTGGTGAGGCCGAGCAGTGCGGCCAGCACGGCGGAGCCGATCGGAGCCATCGTCCGTGGTCCTGCGCCGGCAGAGATCAGCGACTCACCCAGCGCGATGATGAGCACCAGGCCGAACCGCTCGGTGAAGTGGTCCACGCTGCGCAGTTGCCACGGCCGGAAGGTGGATGCGATCCGGGCACCACCGACATTCAGCAGGAAGGCGACCGTCCAGAGCACCGTCTGGGCTGTGCCGCCGAGCAGCGCGCCGATGATCAGCGGGAGCCAACCCAGCATCACCGGCACGGTGAAGAACCGCAGCGTCGAGCGCAGTGGGGGGTCCGTCGCGCTCGCCCAGAACAGGATCACGAGCTGCACTGCCCGGCCGACCACGTAGGCGAGGGCGAGGGTGAGCGGCGCGTCGAAGAGTTCCGGACCCTGCTGCCACGCACCCGGCAGCACCAGCGCGGCCACGAAGATCGCCGCCATCGCGACCAGGGTGGCCGCGCGGACCAGGCCGACATCCGGGCGGACCAGGTTTCCCACCCAGATGTACGGCGACCAGGAGTAGAGCAGCAGGAGCAGGAGCAGCAGCCCCTGGGCCAGGGTGAGCGCGCTCGGCGACTCCGCCATGAACGTGATGACCCGGGTGAGCGCGAAGACGAAGACCAGGTCGAAGAAGATCTCGAACATCGTGGTCCGGTGCGTCTCCGCAGCCGGCACCGGACGAACGCCGAAAATCCCCTTCATCCTCGCATTCTGCACAATCGGGGGCATGTCAGGGGCGACCGAGGTCAACGGCCTGGTCGTACCGACGCGACGCCGGATCCACATCAGCCAGGAGGACCGCACTCCGGACCTCTCCTGGACACCGATCATGCTGGACCTGGCGGACGTCCGCATCCGCTGAACCACCGGTGGTGCGGCAGCGGACCCGGCGACACGTCGGTGACCGACGCCCCGGCCTCAGGCCGAGGCGTCCGTCCGGCGCCGACTTCGCTCGGCCCGCCGCCGCACCTGTTGGTACGCGCCGGTCAGCCCCATCGCCCGCCGCACCTCGACCAGGGTCTGGCGTACCTCCTGGCGGGTCCGTTCAGTGCCCTCGACGATCAGCCGGTCGACGAACCCCCGGTCGGCTTCGATCTCGGCCCGGCGCTCCCGAATCGGCGCCAGGAACCCCTCCAACGCGACGACCAGCCGCTCCTTGACCTCCACGTCACCGACCCGCCCGGCCCGGTAACGCCGGGCCAGCTCGGCCACCTCATCCCGATCAGGATTGAAAACCTCGTGGTACGCGAAGACCGGGTTGCCCTCCACCGTGCCCGGCACATCGGCGCGCACCCGGTTCGGATCGGTGTACATGCCGAGCACCTTGCGACGCACCGTGGCCGCATCGTCGGAGAGAGCGATCGTGTTGCCGCGGCTCTTGCTCATCTTGGCCGCGCCATCGGTGCCCACCAGGCTCGGCGTGTCGGCCGAGATCAGCTCGGGAACCGGGAAGACCGGGCCGTACAGATGGTTGAAACGCCGCGCGATCTCCCGCGTCACCTCGACGTGCGCGGCGTTGTCCCGCCCGACCGGGACCACCTCCCCCTTGACGCAGAGGATGTCCGCCGCCTGGAGCACCGG
Source organism: Micromonospora luteifusca (assembly GCF_016907275.1). NCBI lineage: Bacteria > Bacillati > Actinomycetota > Actinomycetes > Micromonosporales > Micromonosporaceae > Micromonospora > Micromonospora luteifusca. The sequence continues at coordinate 3,003,869 of NZ_JAFBBP010000001.1, read as the reverse complement.
ATAACCCAGCAGCCCGTACGGCATCTCCTCCTTGCCGGCGTCACGCGCCATGTCCTTCAGCGACGGCACCCGCTCCAGCCGGGGAACCGTCACCAGGTTCTGCAGGAGGGTGTTGAGGTCGCCAACCTCGGGGATCGCCGACTGGAGATAGAAGGTGGCCCGTTGCGGGTCGACGCCGGCGGCGAGGATGTCGGTCACCATCTCGCGGGCGTTGCCGGAGACCTGGTCGATGTCCTCCCGACGGTTACGGGTGGTGAGCATGTGCAGGTCGGCGATGATGAAGAAGCTCTCGTAGCTCCGGTGCAACCGCACCCGGTTGGCGATGCTGCCGACGTAGTGGCCGAGGTGCAGGCGGCCGGTCGGCCGGTCGCCGGTGAGCATTCGTGCGACGGACATGGTGATGCGCCTTTCGTGCGGGAGAATTGGGTAACGCGTTGGCGCGCGCCGAGCAGGGCCGGTTCAGCCCTCTCGGTCAGCGGGATCGGCTCAGCGAGCCGTCCGCCATCGCGCGCCGGCGCGGTACCGCAGACCACCGGCACGGAGGACGCTCAGGAGTTGCTCACGGCCATCGCCGGAGCTGGTCAAGACCCCGGGCACCGCACCGAGCGGGGCGCCGACAACCATGTCGACCGCCTCCGATGTGCAGATGCCTGTCCGGACCACGGCCTCACATTACCCGCGGCATGGCTCCCGGGGGCGGTAGGTACTTGTCGGCGTAGTAGTTGCCCACGCGCTCCCGGTACTCCGGGTCGGCCGACTCCGGATCGAACGGCGGCGCGTCCTTGATCTCCTGCCGAGTGCGGTCGACGTGCACGACGCGTTCCTGGTGATCCACGTGAGCCACCGTGCCGGCCGGCAGCAGCACCTTCTGGCCGAAGACCCACGGACCGGTGTCCACGACCACGTACCCGGCATCCGCGTCGTTGCTCGCCTCGTCGATGGTGCCGATGCGCCCGTCGTTCGCCTGCACGTGATAGCCCACCAGGTCAACCGGCGTGCCGGGCCCGGGGGCGTCCGGCGCGTCGTGGCCACCGTCCGGACCATCCGGCGGTGTGGTCGACGGCGTGGTCTGTGTGTACCCACCAGCGAGGGCGGACGGATCGCGCCAGGCCCAGGGATTGAACATCGAGGGTTGCACGGGGCACCTCCGGGGACGGTCCTCAGCTGTCCTGTCTCGCAGTGCCCGCCCCGCTGGCGCCGGAAACAGATCGATCCAGCTCAGCTCCCGTGCCGAAACTCCGGTCCAGGCGTCGACCATTGGTTCGCGTGCCTGACCAGCCCTGGCGTCCAGGCGGGTGCGTCGCCCGTGTGAGGGCCGCGTGTGAGGGCTTGGTGGCCGGCGGGGTTGGTGCGCGGGATTGGTGGGTTGGTTCTCGCATCCGACCCTCGGTGCCCGCGGATGTGTATCCGGCCCTTGGCGCCTGTCCGGCCCTGGGTGCCCAGGCGGGGTTCACCTCCGCACCAGGCCTGGTGGCCCAGGCGGGTTGGCGTGGGCATCAGGCCTGGTGAACAGGGGGCCGCGCGTCGGCAACCGGTTCTGGTGAACGGACGCGCTGGCATACTCGGCTGCCATGGTGCTTTCGCGCGGGTGGTCTGTCTTCCTGGTCGGCGTCGGGGTCTGGACCTGGGTGATCTGGCCGAGGTTTGCGGTCGCCATCTGGCAGGACCCGCGGTCCTGGGCCTCCGGCGTCGTGGCGGAGGGCGCGGCCACCAGCTTTTTGTGGGTGCACGCGCTGTTGATTGCCGCGTCCCTGGCCATCGGCACCACCGTCGGGGTCCTCGGTATCCGGGCCTGGATTGCCGCCCGCCGCCGGCAGGCGTCCTGACCTTCCGCCCGACCAGACTCCCCGACGGTCTGGTGTCGGCGGTCTGCCTACTTGAGGCGGGGGTGCGCGAGTGATCGACACCAGATCGGCGACATCGCGGTATCGCACCCGCCGGGACACCCCCACATCGCCGAAGTGGAGTGGACCAACGGCCTGGAGACGCTGGATGTGGGCCGCCGGCCTCATCCCTCGCGGCGCCGGCGGCTCCGGAGGCTGGGTCGGGGATTCGGACTGACCTGGGGAAATCGCCCCTGCTCGGGAGTGTGACGCGGGACGCGTCCTGCGGATTTGACGATCAAACCCGCAGACGCGTAACTTTCTCTCTGCCAGCGCGGAACGGGGCAAACGGGACGAAGTCCTGAGGCACCGGAACGGGCTGACAGCCGGGTCAGACAGGGGTTCGCTTCTGCCAGACACGGTCCGGGCGGGGCTCACCGAATCGGCCGCGAGGCGGATTTGGTGCAGCGAAGCCGGCCGGGTAAGGTTCACGACCGGCAGGGAACCGGGCGCGACTGCGGGACACCGCAGCGGCCGGTCTGCCGAATCCGACGACCTGACACAGCGGCTTCGCCGCTGAGTGAGTGCGCCGGCGCCAAGCCGCACGAAGCATGACAGACCGGGACACACGGTTTGACAGGGCAGAGACGGTAAGGTAACGTAGTAAAAGTGCCCCGGCGCGAGAGCGCGGGGCACGCAGAACGAAAAGCCCCGGTTGGGGTTCCGCTGAGGTGGGGCTTCTGGTCGGTGTGTGGTTGTTCTTTGAGAACTCAACAGGGTGCTTGTAAAGCCAGTGCCAATTATGATTTATACCCCGGACTGGTCAGTTTTTCTGGCTGGTTGGGATTCCTTTGGCAACATTTGTTTGTTGTCAGGATGCTGTTCAACTAATTTTTTGTTGGAGAGTTTGATCCTGGCTCAGGACGAACGCTGGCGGCGTGCTTAACACATGCAAGTCGAGCGGAAAGGCCCTTCGGGGTACTCGAGCGGCGAACGGGTGAGTAACACGTGAGCAACCTGCCCCAAGCTTTGGGATAACCCCGGGAAACCGGGGCTAATACCGAATAGGACCTTTGGCCGCATGGCCGGGGGTGGAAAGTTTTTCGGCTTGGGATGGGCTCGCGGCCTATCAGCTTGTTGGTGGGGTGATGGCCTACCAAGGCGACGACGGGTAGCCGGCCTGAGAGGGCGACCGGCCACACTGGGACTGAGACACGGCCCAGACTCCTACGGGAGGCAGCAGTGGGGAATATTGCACAATGGGCGGAAGCCTGATGCAGCGACGCCGCGTGAGGGATGACGGCCTTCGGGTTGTAAACCTCTTTCAGCAGGGACGAAGCGAGAGTGACGGTACCTGCAGAAGAAGCACCGGCCAACTACGTGCCAGCAGCCGCGGTAAGACGTAGGGTGCGAGCGTTGTCCGGATTTATTGGGCGTAAAGAGCTCGTAGGCGGCTTGTCGCGTCGACCGTGAAAACTTGGGGCTCAACCCCAAGCCTGCGGTCGATACGGGCAGGCTAGAGTTCGGTAGGGGAGACTGGAATTCCTGGTGTAGCGGTGAAATGCGCAGATATCAGGAGGAACACCGGTGGCGAAGGCGGGTCTCTGGGCCGATACTGACGCTGAGGAGCGAAAGCGTGGGGAGCGAACAGGATTAGATACCCTGGTAGTCCACGCTGTAAACGTTGGGCGCTAGGTGTGGGGGGCCTCTCCGGTTTCCTGTGCCGCAGCTAACGCATTAAGCGCCCCGCCTGGGGAGTACGGCCGCAAGGCTAAAACTCAAAGGAATTGACGGGGGCCCGCACAAGCGGCGGAGCATGCGGATTAATTCGATGCAACGCGAAGAACCTTACCTGGGTTTGACATGGCCGCAAAACTCGCAGAGATGTGAGGTCCTTCGGGGGCGGTCACAGGTGGTGCATGGCTGTCGTCAGCTCGTGTCGTGAGATGTTGGGTTAAGTCCCGCAACGAGCGCAACCCTCGTTCGATGTTGCCAGCGCGTTATGGCGGGGACTCATCGAAGACTGCCGGGGTCAACTCGGAGGAAGGTGGGGATGACGTCAAGTCATCATGCCCCTTATGTCCAGGGCTTCACGCATGCTACAATGGCCGGTACAATGGGCTGCGATACCGCGAGGTGGAGCGAATCCCAAAAAGCCGGTCTCAGTTCGGATCGGGGTCTGCAACTCGACCCCGTGAAGTCGGAGTCGCTAGTAATCGCAGATCAGCAACGCTGCGGTGAATACGTTCCCGGGCCTTGTACACACCGCCCGTCACGTCACGAAAGTCGGCAACACCCGAAGCCGGTGGCCCAACCCCTTGTGGGAGGGAGCCGTCGAAGGTGGGGCTGGCGATTGGGACGAAGTCGTAACAAGGTAGCCGTACCGGAAGGTGCGGCTGGATCACCTCCTTTCTAAGGAGCACCTTCCGACGAAAGTCGGTAAGGAGCCCGCACTACCCGAATGTGGTGGTGGGGTGCTCAGATGGCGGAGACACTGGCAAGTTTTACCCTGGCAACGGCCGGCGGCGCTTAGTACAGCCACTCTCTTCGGGGTGTGGTGGGAACGGATGACGTTGGTGCGGCTGGGGGAGAATGTGAGCACCCTGTTGGGTCCTGAAGGAACAACCATTGGTTGTTGTTTCAGAGACTTGGCCAGCCTCCTTGTGGGGGCTGGAAGTCTGCCAGGCATGGCCTGGCTCCACATACCGCCGGCGGTTGTCGGGTTTGGTGTGGGGCGGATCGGGTTGTGGGTTGGTCGTTTGTTGAGAATTGCACAGTGGACGCGAGCATCTTTGTGGTCAAGTTGTCAAGGGCGAACGGTGAATGCCTTGGCACCAGGAGCCGATGAAGGACGTGGGAGGCCGCGATAGGCCTGGGGGAGCTGTCAACCAAGCTGTGATCCCAGGGTGTCCGAATGGGGAAACCTGGCACCAGTCATGTGGTGTCACCCACACCTGAACACATAGGGTGTGTGGAGGGAACGCGGGGAAGTGAAACATCTCAGTACCCGCAGGAAGAGAAAACAATTTAGTGATTCCGTGAGTAGTGGCGAGCGAAAGCGGATCGAGGCTAAACCGGCTGCGTGTGATACCTGTCAGGGGTTGCGTGGTCGGGGTTGTGGGACCCTGCTGAACAAGCTGACACTTGTTCGAGAAGTTACAAAGTTAGTGGCTAGTCGAACAGTCTGGAATGGCTGACCGTAGACGGTGAAAGTCCGGTAGGTGAAAGTTGCTGACCTTCTGTGGGTGTTCCCGAGTAGCGGCGGACCCCTGAAATCTGCCGTGAATCTGCCAGGACCACCTGGTAAGCCTAAATACTTCCTGGTGACCGATAGCGGACAAGTACCGTGAGGGAATGGTGAAAAGTACCCCGGGAGGGGAGTGAAATAGTACCTGAAACCGTTCGCCTACAATCCGTCGGAGCCTTGCGGGGTGACGGCGTGCCTTTTGAAGAATGAGCCTGCGAGTTAGTGGCATGTGGCGAGGTTAACCCGTGTGGGGGAGCCGTAGCGAAAGCGAGTCTGAATAGGGCGATTCAGTCGCGTGTCCTAGACCCGAAGCGGAGTGATCTAGCCATGGGCAGGCTGAAGCGCGGGTAAGACCGCGTGGAGGGCCGAACCCACCAATGTTGAAAAATTGGGGGATGACCTGTGGTTAGGGGTGAAAGGCCAATCAAACTCCGTGATAGCTGGTTCTCCCCGAAATGCATTTAGGTGCAGCGTCGCGTGTTTCTTGCCGGAGGTAGAGCACTGGATGGTCTAGGGGGCCCACAAGCTTACCGAAATCAGCCAAACTCCGAATGCCGGTAAGTGAGAGCGCGGCAGTGAGACTGCGGGGGATAAGCTTCGTAGTCGAGAGGGAAACAGCCCAGATCACCAGCTAAGGCCCCTAAGCGTGTGCTAAGTGGAAAAGGATGTGGGGTCGCATAGACAACCAGGAGGTTGGCTTAGAAGCAGCCACCCTTTAAAGAGTGCGTAATAGCTCACTGGTCAAGTGGTTCCGCGCCGACAATGTAGCGGGGCTCAAGCACACCGCCGAAGCTGTGGCATTCACATTTTATCCTCGCTTGGACTTGATTCCTTGTGCAGGTGTGTGGATGGGTAGGGGAGCGTCGTGCCGCGAGTGAAGCAGCGGGGTGACCCAGTTGTGGACGCGGCACGAGTGAGAATGCAGGCATGAGTAGCGAAAGAAGGGTGAGAAACCCTTCCGCCGGATGACCAAGGGTTCCAGGGCCAGGCTAATCCGCCCTGGGTGAGTCGGGACCTAAGGCGAGGCCGAGAGGCGTAGTCGATGGACAACGGGTTGATATTCCCGTACCCGCGAAAGAGCGTCCCTGATGAACCTCGTTGTGCTAACCGCCCGAACTTGGTGAGGTCTTCGGACTGAGCTGAGGGAGCGTGGGAACCTGATGGGTAGTAGTCAAGCGATGGGGTGACGCAGGAAGGTAGCTGAGCCCGGCCGGTGGTTGTGCCGGGGTAAGCGTGTAGGCCGTGTTGTAGGCAAATCCGCAACACATATAGGCTGAGACGTGATGCCGAGCCGATTCAGGTGAAGTCAGTGATCCTATGCTGCCGAGAAAAGCCTCTAGCGAGTTCTTAGCGGCCCGTACCCCAAACCGACACAGGTGGTCAGGTAGAGAATACCGAGGCGATCGGGCGAACTGTGGTTAAGGAACTCGGCAAATTGCCCCCGTAACTTAGGGAGAAGGGGGGCCGGAGACGTGAAGCCCCGCGCGGGTGGAGCGTTGTATGGCCGCAGAGAGCAGGGGGAAGCGACTGTTTACTAAAAACACAGGTCCATGCGAAGAAGTAATTCGATGTATATGGACTGACGCCTGCCCGGTGCTGGAACGTTAAGGGGACCTGTTAGCTCTTCGGGGCGAAGCGGAGAACTTAAGCGCCAGTAAACGGCGGTGGTAACTATAACCATCCTAAGGTAGCGAAATTCCTTGTCGGGTAAGTTCCGACCTGCACGAATGGCGTAACGACTTCCCCACTGTCTCAACCACAGGCCCGGCGAAATTGCAGTACGAGTAAAGATGCTCGTTACGCGCGGCAGGACGGAAAGACCCCGGGACCTTTACTATAGCTTGACATTGGTACTCGAATTAGCTTGTGTAGGATAGGTGGGAGCCGGTGAAGTCCATACGCCAGTATGGGTGGAGGCAATCTTGAAATACCACTCTGGTTGATTTGGGTATCTAACTTCGGACCGTTATCCGGTTCAGGGACAGTGTCTGGTGGGTAGTTTAACTGGGGCGGTTGCCTCCTAAAAGGTAACGGAGGCGCCCAAAGGTTCCCTCAGCCTGGTTGGCAATCAGGTGTTGAGTGCAAGTACACAAGGGAGCTTGACTGTGAGACTGACAGGTCGAGCAGGGACGAAAGTCGGGACTAGTGATCCGGCACTTGCGAGTGGAAGCGGTGTCGCTCAACGGATAAAAGGTACCCCGGGGATAACAGGCTGATCTTCCCCAAGAGTCCATATCGACGGGATGGTTTGGCACCTCGATGTCGGCTCGTCGCATCCTGGGGCTGTAGCAGGTCCCAAGGGTTGGGCTGTTCGCCCATTAAAGCGGTACGCGAGCTGGGTTTAGAACGTCGTGAGACAGTTCGGTCCCTATCCGCCGTGCGCGTAGGATACTTGAGAAGGGCTGTCCCTAGTACGAGAGGACCGGGACGGACGAACCTCTGGTGTGCCAGTTGTCCTGCCAAGGGCACGGCTGGTTAGCTACGTTCGGAAGGGATAACCGCTGAAAGCATCTAAGCGGGAAGCCTGCTTCAAGATGAGGTATCCCACCCACTTTGTGGGGTAAGGCCCCCAGCTAGACGACTGGGTTGATAGGCCGGAAATGTAAGCCCGGTAACGGGTTCAGTTGACCGGTACTAATAGGCCGAGGACTTGACTACTAAGCTGCTACGCGTCCACTGTGCAACTCTGAACAAGCGAACACCCGTGATTTTTGTGCCGGGGTTGTTTGATATGTTCATAGAGTTACGGCGGTCATGGCGGAGGGGAAACGCCCGGTCACATTCCGAACCCGGAAGCTAAGCCCTCCAGCGCCGATGGTACTGCACTCGTGAGGGTGTGGGAGAGTAGGACGCCGCCGGACAATCTTTCAGAAAGGGCCACCCCCAACGGGGTGGCCCTTTCTGCGTCCTCGGACCCAGACGTCCGGACTCACGGGGTCGCGCGAGCGCCTGACGACAGTCAATACTTTCGTGTGACTCTCGAAGCGGGAACGTGACCGTGACGCCACCCACCGCCGAATCATCCGGTGAAACGCCGCCGCGTACATCGCCGCAGCCGCGGCGCGGGTTGCAGGGCACCGCCCGGCTCGCAGTGATCGCGCTGACCCTGTGGGGGGTCGTCGACGTGGTTCGCGCAATCCTCAGAGTGGGGCACTACGAGGCCCGCATCGAGGTGGCAACCCACGGAAACGTCGACGTGGCGCCTGCCTGGTACGCGTACACGATCCTGAGTGAGCCGTTGCCGTACGGCTTCGTGACAGTCGCGGCGGACTGGCTGTGGATACTCGCCTCGATTGCCGCAGTCGCCGCCGTCGTCACCTGGCAGTACTACGTGCGGCGCACAGCGCAGTGGCTGGGAGACGCAGTGCCGTGGCCGCCGGCCCGAACAATGAGAACGTGGTGTTCGACCGTTCTCGGCACTGTCGTTCTCTACCTGCTCAGCTTTCTGTACCGCTGGGCCACCTCGGACGGCGGCAGGTTCCACGAGACCTCGCTGGACACCCGGCCGGTGGCCTATCCGCTCTGGACCGCCGGGACGGCGTTGGCCGTGGTCACGGCGGTCCTGAGTGTTCGAGTCGTGCGGCGGACGGCCGAGGCTCAGGAGGGCTTCGGCCCGCAGACGTAGCGGGGTTCCGCGTCGTAGCGCCAGGTGAACTTCTCCCGCTTGACCACCGCGCCACCCTTCTTGATGATCCGGAAGGCGTCCTGGGTGAAGCCGTTGATGCCGTTGGTCGAGATGCACGAGGGGCCGGGTGCAAGATGGATCTGCTTCGGCGTGGTGATGTTGCGGCGTGTCCCGTACTCCGTCTTCACGCTGTCGTAGATCTTCGTGCTCCAGATCGACACGGTGATCGTGCTCGACGTGTACGACGTGTCGATGAGCAGGCCGTACTCGGTGTTGTTGCGGAACTTGAAGTCCAGGTCCGGCCAGAAGATCGTCGACTCGATGACCGCCGGGTACCTGTCGAACCAGTACGAGTGGGGCTTGTGCTCGACGTCCTCCAGCCCGGCGTAGTACGTCGCGTTGAACAGGGTGGTGGTGAACTGCGAGGTGCCGCCCCCGACGCCCGGCACCAGTTTGCCGCCGAGGATGACCGGTGCGTCCCGGTAGCCCTGGGCGTAGCCGCGCTCGCCGGTGTGACCGTTCAGCGAGAACGTCTTTCCGGGCAGGACGACTGTGCCGTCCACCTGCCGTGCGATGGTCGCGATGTTCTGGCTGCGCGACGAGGCCATCCCACCGGTGAAGCGGGTGGTGAAGGTGGACACCCGCTCCTTGATGCCCAGGCCGGACAGCTTCTCCGCAGTCAGCTCCGGCGGCGCCGGCTTCAACTCGCCGGTTACCTCGCGGCCGTCCGACTTTGGTAGCACCGCCAGCAGGTCTTGACCCAGGGTCGCGGTATCCAGCTGTTGACCGGGTCGCCCGTCGGTGGTGGTGGGCCGGCCACCGGAGATCGTCATCGTGGCGTTCTTCGGCGGCACCTCGATGCTGGCCAGGTTGTCGCCGAGCGCAGCCCGCAGCTGCTTGACGTCCACCGACGGGGTCAGCTTGCCGGTCTTGTCGGCGGTGAATCGCAGGCTCTTCGCGATGGCAGCCGGCGGGACCTTCACCGAGCCCTTCCCGGTACGCAGGGTGACCGGTGCGGCGACCGCCGGCTTCGCCAACTCGTTGACCAGGCGGTCCAACTCCTCCGGGGTGGTCGCCGGGTGGCGCTCCACCAGCGGCACGGTGACCGGGGTGCCCGCCAGCCAGCCGGCGCGGACCACCTCGGCGGAGCGCTGCGGCTCCAGGGCCAGCCCGGGCTTGGGCTGCACGACCTTCGGGGTGGTGCCCTGGTAGGTGATCGCTGGCATCGTCATGCCCTGGGCCTTCTCGCCGAGCACCTTGCGGAGCGCGTCGTCCAACCGGTCCACGTCGACGGTGACCACCGGATCGACCGTGCGGGAGCCGACCAGCCGGCTGACCGCGTGCGCGTCGGCCGCAGCCGCTGCCGCGAGGGTCGCCGGCACGTCGACGGCCAGCCCCACGTCGGCCGGGTTGATCTCGGCGCTACGCCCGTCGACGGTGACCTTCAACGGACCCGCGAGCGCCGCCGCGCGCCGGTCCAGCTCCGCCCGCAACTCCCGGTCGGCGTCCGCGCGGCTCCGGCCACCCAGTTCGGTGCCGAGCACGCTGGTGCCGCGGGGCACGTCCCCGGCGTACGCCCAGGCACCGGCACCGGCCACGGCGGCGAGTACGCCACCGGTGACGCCGGTGGCGAGCAGCATCCGCATCCGGCGGGGGCGGCTCGGGCCGGCCTCCGGGTCACCGGCGGCAGGTGCCGTCACCGGGTCCGGGCCGTCGTCCGGCCAGGTGACCGCAGTGACCTGCACGGTGGGCCGGTCGTCGGCGGGTGGAGTTTTTTCGCCGTACAGCGTCACTGCAACCTCGATCGCCAGGGTGCCGCGGGAGGTCCCCCCTCCCGGAGGCACCTACGGTAACGAATGCACGGCCGTCCTTGTGGGCTGCGCCCACCAGGCGCTGCTACCGCGTGTCGCCCGGCGTGTCACACGGGCCCGGGGGCGGTGCCGGCGGCGGACCAGAGACGTGGCACGGTGGCCGGGTGGACACTGCGGAGCGGGTGTTGGCGTACGGCGGCGGGTGGTTGGACCGGGCGGGCCCCCTGCGCACCGATCCGACCCGGTTGAGCGCGTTGCGCACCGAATCGTCCACCGTGGTGCTGCCGCTGTGGCGGGACCGCTGTCTCGTCGACGCGGACGGCCCGGTCCGGCTCACCGCGGAGCGCGCGTCTCTCATCTTGTCCGCTGCCAGCGAGACGGTCTTCCTGGGGCTCGACGGGGACGTTGCCGTGTTCGCCGCGGACCTGTCCACACTCACCGAGCAGGCCGCCACCGAAATGGCCGGCGCGGCGCGGTCCGTCGACGTACGGGCACTGGTCGGGCGGCTCGAACCGGGCGACGCGGCCGTCCAGGCGTACGCCAGGGGGTTGCTGCACTGGCACCGCCAGCAGCGATTCTGCGGAACGTGCGGTGCGCCGGCCGTCGCCGACGGCGGCGGGCACGTGCGGACCTGCGCCGGCGGGGAGTGCGGGCGTCTCCTGTTCCCTCGGATCGAACCGGCGATCATCGTGCTGGTCGAGGCCCCCGGCCCGCCGGGGCGCTGCCTGCTGGCCCGGCACGCGGGCGCACCCGAGGACGCCTACTCGACGCTGGCCGGCTTCGTCGAGATCGGTGAGAGTCTGGAGGACGCGGTCCGTCGGGAGATGGCCGAGGAGGCGGGTGTGACCGTCACCAACGTGACCTACCAGGGGTCGCAGGCCTGGCCGTTTCCCGCCGGCCTGATGGTGGGCTTCCGGGCCACCGCCACGTCCGACGAGGTACGTGTCGACGGGGACGAACTGCTGGAGGCGCGCTGGTTCACCCGGGCGGAGTTGCGGGACCGGGTGGCTGCCGGTCGCACGCTCGGGCGGGTGGACTCGATCGACCACCGCCTTCTGGAGGACTGGTTGGCCACGGCACCCTGACCCGTTGGGCTGGTGCTACCTGGTACTCCTCGGTCATTCGGGATGTTCGGATGGGTCGATCGATCCGACGGTCCGCGTGCGACAGGGGACGCTTGCCGGGACGGAGCCTTACGCTCTACGTTCGTTACATTATTGTAATCAGTCAATACGCCGTTACGGTGCGCATCCAACTCTGTTGATTGCGACATCTTTCGTAGGCATTTGACTGTTTCGGTATCCGGCCAGCCAACTCGGTGTGACGCCGTGCTGCTACTGCTGGATCGCCCTCCTGCTACCGCCGAGTAATCGGGGGGGTTGTGAGCTGCGCCCCAGTGGGTGCACCATCAAGCCCGATCGTTACCCGCCAGTAACAGATGACGGGCCCGGCGCAGGCCGCCAGATCGGGACCGGCGACCCGCGCGCATCCACCTCGAGGAGGAATCCGTGCAGGATCGGTTTGACAATCAGGGCCGTACCCGGTGGTGGCGGTTCGTCGCCATGATGGTGCCCGCCACAGCCGCCGCAGGCGCCATCCTGTTCGGAATGTCGACCGGCGCGATCGCGTCCGACATCACGGTCTCCGGGCAGACGTTCAAGATTGGAGCCGATCGCCTCGAGGGCGACGGCTTCAAGCAGTACGGCGGCATCGTCCGGGAGAAGGGCAAAGACGGAAAATCCGGGCAGGTCCACCCGGTCGCCCTCTCCGAGATCAGAAGCGCGGAGTTGTACAGCCTCTGCCAGTCCGTCCGCGCCGACCTGCCCGGCCTGCCGGTGGTGCTCACCATCAACGCCGGCGAGGGCAAGGAGCCCGCACGGGCCAAGGACCTGCTGATCGCAATGGACTCGTTGAACGGCAACGCGACCTTCACCAACATCAAGATCGGTCGGGACGCCACCGACCTGAACGCGACGGCGCAGGCCGGCTCGTTCGGGCAGAACTCCGAACACGTCACCATCACCAACCTGCAGCAGGTGTCCCGCTACACCACGGCAGCCACCTTCAACCTGGTCGGCCTTCGGCTGAAGGTCAACGTGGGTGAAGACGCCAAGGGCAAGGAGTGCTTCTGAGGTGAGCCGTGGCTCGCGGTGCCCCACACCGCGGCCCGCGGTGTCCTCGTCGAACTAGCTGTTGACCGGTGGCCGTCCGCCGACGGTGTCGCTGGTCTGGGGCCGTCCGCCGAGTGTGCCGCTGGTCGAGGGCCGCTGGTGGAGGGCCGCTGCTCGAGGGCCGCACGCCGAGGGCGCCGCTGGTCTGGGGCCGTCCGCCGAGGGCGCTTTGGTCAGTGACCGCCCGACGCGCACGCCGAGGGCATCCGCCGTCAGGCTGCGGCAGCGCTGGGCAATGAACGACTCCAGATCGCCGATGTTGCGGTGTCCCGAAGGCTGGATGCCGCCACATCGTCGAAGTGGAGTGGATCATCGGGCCTACGCCCCACCGTTGCGGGCCTGGCCCGTGTTCCCGTCCCCGCTCCGTCAGGAGGAGTACGTGACAACCGCGAACCCGTCGCACGCCCGGCCCGGCGGCCCGGCTCAGGCGTGGCGGCTCTTCCGCCGCTGGCAGCGCAGCCGACCGTTCTGGGGCGGTCTGCTCACCGCTCTGGCCGGGCTGGAGATGTTCGCTTCCACCCGGGTGACCCTCAACGGCCTCAGCTTCCACAGTGGGGCGAGCGGCCTGCTCTCGCTGCTGATCCCGGTCATCCTGGTGACCTGTGGCCTGCTGCTCTGGTTCACTCCGGCACAGCGCCTGTTCTACTCGGTCGTCGCGGCGGTGACCGCGGTCTACTCGCTGATCGGGCTCAACCTCGGCGGCTTCTTCGTCGGTCTGCTGCTCGGCATCGTTGGCAGCGCCCTCGCCTTCGCCTGGACGCCGACCCGACCAGCACCTCCCACCACACCGCGGGCCGACGTCGCGCCGTCCCTGGCGGACACCGATGCTGCGGAGACCGATGCTGCGGAGACCGATGCCGCGGAGACCGACGTCGCGCGGGCCGACGTCGCGCAGGCCGACGTCGGGCAGGCCGATGTGACGCGGGTCGACGTTGCGCCGGTCGACGTCACGGAGGCCAACGTCGAGCCGGCCAACGTCGAGCCGGCCGATCACCTCACCGGGGCCCAGGCGTCCGACGAGGGCGTGCCGCCAGCGTGGCCGGGACGTTCCGCTGACCCGCGGGCCTTCGGCATCGTTCTCGTGGTGCTCGGTCTAGCCGCCGCTGGACTGGCCTTCCAACCCCGACCGGTGCAGGCCGCCTCGGCCCGGCCCGCCGCGATGGCCTGCCCTACCCCGTCCCGGTCCAGCAGTCCGTCGCCCAGCGCCAGCGCGGCCACGCCTACGCCGACCCCGAGCCCGGAGCAGGGCGGCAATGTGGTCACCGACATCCTGGGCGGAATCGGCGACCTGCTTGCTGGTGGATCCGGCGGGGAGACCCCGACACCATCAACGAGCCCAACCCCGACGCCGACGACCCGCCCCGGTTCCACCAACTGCCCGCCGCCTACCCCAGGCGAGCCGGGCGCGACGACCCCAGCCAAGCCGGGCACGACGGCGCCCGGCGAGCCGGGTACGACCGCCCCCGACAAGCCGGCCACGGTGGAACCGGGCAAACCGCTGCCGCGTATCGCCGCCGATCCGGGCCTGCCGATGGTGGCTCAGACGCCGTCCAAGCTCACCGGGTCGTCGGTCCGGATGACCGAGTTGCGGTTCGAGGGGATCACCGAGCTGAGCACCGTGAAGGGCGACCTCAAGGTGCTGAAGTTCAGCATGCGGGAGGCGGTGACCGACGACTTCCTGCTACGCGCCGACGGCCCCGAGGGGCGCAACCAGCGGTACGCGACCAACCGACTGACCGTTAGCGGGCACGTGGCCTTCTATGCCACCCGGTTCGTCGGCCGGCTGCTCGGCATCAAGATCACGCTAACTCCCGATCTGCCGCTGCCGTACGGCATTCCGATCACCTCGCCCGTTCCGATCACGTTCACCGACCCGGTCATGGATCTGGCGTACGTCACCAGTGACACGCTGACCGCCCGACCGGCGTTGGCGCTGACCCTCGGCTGAGCGGCACACCGGTCCGATGGTCCCGGGCGCCGGCGGCTCGTCGTACCGCCGACGCCCGGAACCGTTTGTGACTCAGAGCCGGGCCAGTGCCTTCCGCAGCGGGTCGAGACCGAGAGCACCCAGGTCCAACGCCTGCCGGTGGAACTCGCGCAGGTCGAAATCGGCACCCTTGCGGGCCTTGGCGTCATCCCGGGCCTGGAGCCAGATCCGCTCACCCACCTTGTACGACGGCGCCTGTCCCGGCCAGCCCAGGTAGCGGTTCAGCTCGAAGCGCAGGTTCTCGTCCGGCACCCGGCAGTGCGCCCGCATGAACTCCCAGCCCAGCTCGGGCGTCCACCGCTCGCCCGGGTGGAAGCCGAACGGGTTGTCCTTGGGGATCTCCAGCTCCAGGTGCATGCCGATGTCGACGATCACCCGTGCTGCGCGCATCGCCTGGCCGTCGAGCATGCCCAGCTTGTCGCCCGGGTCCTCCAGGTATCCCAGCTCGTCCATCAGCCGCTCCGAGTAGAGCGCCCAGCCCTCGCCGTGCCCGGAGACCCAGCAGAGCAGCCGCTGCCAGCGGTTGAGCAGGTCGGCCCGGACGGCGGTCTGCGCCACCTGGAGGTGGTGACCCGGCACGCCCTCGTGGTAGACCGTGGTCACCTCTCGCCAGGTGGAGAAGTCGGTGACGCCCTGCGGCACCGCCCACCACATCCGGCCCGGGCGGGAGAAGTCCTCACTCGGCCCGGTGTAGTAGATGGCACCGTCGCTGGTCGGGGCGAGGCAGCACTCGATGCGGCGGACCTGCTCCGGGATGTCGAAGTGGGTGCCGTGCAGCTCGGCGATCGCCTTGTCGGCGAGCGCCTGCATCCAGTCCCGGAACGCCTCCTTGCCCTGGATGGTCCGGGCCGGGTCGGCGTCCAACTTGGCGACAGCCTCGTCGACGGTGGCACCGGAGCGGGCGATGCGTCCTGCGACGACCCGCATCTCCGCCTCCAGGCGGGCCAGCTCCGCAAACCCCCAGGCGTACGTCTCGTCCAGGTCGACCTTGGCGCCGAGGAAGTACTGCGAGGCGAGCTCGTAGCGCTCCCGGCCGGCGGCCTGCTTGTCCCGCCCGTGCGGGGCCAGCTCGGCACGTAGGAACTGGCCGAACTCGGCGGTGGCCGCGGTCGCCGCGGCCGCACCCCGACGCAGCTCGGCGCCGAGCGTGCCCTCTGCGCCGAGCCGCTCGACCAGCCCGTGGAAGAAGTTGTCCCCGGTCGGGTCGACCCAGATGTCGCACTGCTTGGCCACCTCGACCAACTGCACCTTCGAGCTGACCTTGCCGGCGGCGAGCGCCTCGCGCAGCGTGGTCTTGTAGCTCTCCAGCGCGCCGGCGAAGCCGTTGAGCCGGGCGGCGATATTGGCCTGCTCGTCGCTGGTCGCGGTCGGCATCAGGTCGAACACCATGCGGATCTCGTGGAGCCCGCTCTCGATCACGCTGATTTCGCTTGTCGTCTCGCCCGCGTCGTACCGGGCCAGGTCCAGGCCGAGCCGTTCCTGCATGGCCTCCTTGGCGGTCCGTTCCGTCTCGGTCTGCGGCTCGGTCACCTCCAGTTCGGCGAGCGTCCGGCGGGTGAGGTCCGCGCGCGCCTGGTAACCCTCGGGCGAGAGGTCGTCGAGCTGGTCGTCATGGCCGGCGATGCCGACGTAGGTCGCGCCAGTGGGGCTCAACGGCGCCCACTCGGCCACGTAACGGTTGGCAATTTCATCGATTCGTCCCACGCTGCGACCCTACGTGACCACCCTGCCCCCGTGTCGACGACGTTTGTCGTGTTCAGGCCACCGGCGTGGTGGGGGCGCGAGGTCCGAAAGGCGCACGACTTTGTCGGAGGGTTCCGGCAGAGTGTCAGGGGTGACTGCCGATATCACCCCTGACAAGGCACCGGCTCGCGCCTGGCTGCCGGGCTTCCTGGCCCTCGCCGCGATCTGGGGTTCCAGCTTCCTGTTCATCAAGATCGGGGTGGCCGAGTTGCACCCGGTCCAGCTCACCCTCTACCGGGTGGTCGCCGGCGCGCTCACCCTGCTGGTCGTCCTCGCCGTGCTACGCGACCGGCTGCCCCGCGAGCCCCGGGTCTGGGCGCACCTGACTGTCGTCGCCGCGTTCGGCGTGGCCGTTCCGTTCACCCTGTTCGGCTACGGCGAGCAGCGGGTCGAGTCGATGCTTGCTGGCATCTGGAACGCGACCACGCCTCTGATCGTGCTGCCGTTGGCGGTGCTGGTCTTCCGCACCGAGCGGTTGACCGTGCGCCGCGCGGTCGGGCTCGGGCTGGGCTTCCTCGGGGTGCTGGTCGTGTTGGGAGTCTGGGAGGGCATCGGCGGGGCGCACTTCACCGGGCAGTTGATGTGCTTCGGCGCGGCTGCCTGCTACGGCGTTGCCATTCCGTACCAGAAGAAATTCGTCGCCGGCAGCGCGTACTCCGGCCTGTCGCTCTCCGCCGCGCAACTGCTGCTCGCCGCCGGGCAGCTGGCCATCGTCACCCCGTTCGTCGCCGGCCTGCCGCCGCTGCCCACCGAGTTGTCGCCGGGGGTGGTGGCCAGCGTGCTGACCCTCGGCGCGCTCGGCACGGGGCTTGCCTTCGTCATCAACATGCGCAACATCCGGTTGGCTGGCGCGAGCACCGCGTCCACCGTCACGTACCTGATCCCGATCTTCGCGGTGCTGATCGGAGCCGTGGCGCTCGACGAGCGACTCAACTGGCACCAACCGGTCGGTGCGCTCATCGTGCTGCTGGGGGTCGCGGTCGCGCAGGGTCTGTTCGGCCGTCGGAAGGTCCGCCCGGTGGTCGGGGTCGGAGCCCCCACCGCACCCGCCGCCGAGCCCGCCAGCCGCTGACAGCCGGGTCGTTCAGCCCCGGTCGCGCGTCCATTGCACCAGTTGCTCCGCCGACCAGGTGTTGATCACCCGGTCGGCGGGGACGCCGCAGCGTGCGGCCCGCTCGCAGCCGAACCGCTGCCAGTCGAGTTGGCCGGGCGCGTGCGCGTCCGTGTCGATGGCGAACCGGCAGCCGGCCTCCAGTGCGCGGCGGATCAGGCGCTTCGGCGGATCCTGCCGCTCCGGCCGGGAGTTGATCTCGACGGCGGTGTCGTGCTCGGCGCAGGCGGCGAAGACAGCGTCCGCGTCGAAGTCGCTCTCCGCCCGGGTCCGGGCGCGGTGCCCCCGGTCACCCGGACCGGTCACCCCGGCCGGGCGGGACGACACCATCCGGCCGGTGACGTGGCCGAGGATGTCCAGGTGCGGATTGGCGACCGCGGTCACCATCCGTCGGGTCATCTTCGACCGCTCGTCCTTCAGGCCGCTGTGCACCGACCCGACCACCACGTCCAGCCGGGCCAGCAGGTCATCGTCCTGATCCAACGAGCCGTCGGCGAGGATGTCCACCTCGATCCCCGTGAGGATCCGGAAACCCTCCGGCAGGGCGGCGTTGACCTGCGCCACATGGTCGAGCTGCCGGCGTAGGCGTTCCGCGGTCAGTCCTCGGGCCACCGTCAGCCGGGGCGAGTGGTCGGTCAGCACCATGTACTCGTGGCCCAACTCCACCGCCGCCAGCGCCATCTCCTCGATTGGCGAGCCACCGTCGGACCAGTCCGAGTGGGTGTGGCAGTCGCCCCGCAGGGCGGCGCGCAGCGCCGTCGCCTCGGCGTCCAGATCGCTGCCCTCGGTCGCCACCAGCCGGCGCAGGTAGACCGGCTCCTCACCGGCCAGCGACTCCGCCACGCAGCGGGCCGTGACGTCACCGACCCCGGCCAGCTTGGTGAGCGTGCCGTTGCCGGCCCGCTCGGCCACCTCCTCAGCCGGCAGGCCGGCCAACGCCTTCGCCGCCGACCGGAACGCGCGTACCCGATAGGTGGCCTCGTTCGCCCGTTCCAACAGGAACGCGATCCGGCGCAGGTCGGCGATGGGATCCCGGGCGCTCGTCACGTCAGGGAGCCTTCGGGCAGCCGTTTTTGCGTTGCCACGCGACGACCTCGGTGGCCGGTTCCCGATTGCCGCCACTCCGCCAGGAATCCAGGTAACGCGCCGGCCAGAGCACCCCGCGTCGGATCCACCAGCCGTCCTTGCCCGGACACGGCGGCGAGATGCCGAAGTGCACATGGCAGACGTTGTTGGCGTTGCCGGTGCGTCCCACCTTGCCGAGCTGCTGCCCGGCGCGGACGCGGACCCCGGCGTCGACACCGCTGGACACGACGCTCAGGTGCGAGCCGTAGTAACGCACCCCGTCGTCGCCGAGCAGGGAGACCGACAGGCCGCCGTTCTCCGGGCCCTGCGGTCCACGCTTCGTGTACCTGTCGACGCGACTCACCTCCAGCACCTTCCCGTCGGTCACCGCGACGAACGACTCACCGCAATCGGCGAAAAGATCCGTGGCCGGGTATGCCCCGTGCGTGGGGTGATAGTCCACGTTGTCGGCGCGTACCGGAAAGACATGCCGCAGCCCGGCGCGGGGTGCCGGCGCCGACGGTCTGGCCGACGACGGCGCGGGGCGGGCCGGGACGACCGGCGGTGCGGCCGACGGCGACACCGGCTGGTCGGCGGTCGCCCAGACCGCCGGCGCCGTCGGTGCGGTGCCGTCGGCCGGCACGCCAGGCCGGGTGGTCGCGCAGCCGGCGGCCAGGACCGGGGCGAGCAGCAGCAGGATCGGGTACGCCGGACGCACCCGGCGGCTGATCGTCGGCGAGGGCATCCGGTCATCCTGGCAGAGCCGGTACCGTGAGCACGAGTGGCGCGCGTGAGGGAGGGCAGCGACGGTGAGCATTGCCCGACCCGACCCTGGCCCGGATCCCGGTGCCGCCGCACGCTCGATGGGGCGTATCCCCTCGGGGCTCTTTCCCGCCGGGCCCCCGTCCCGGCCCACCTACCGTGAGCCGCACCCGGTCACCGGCGGTGGTGTCGCCGCAGGTGGTGGCGCGGCGGCCACCTGGCTGCTGCTGTTCGGCCTGCTTGGCACCGATGTGACCAGCTACGCGTGGTGGACGGTGGTGGCCGGCCTGCTGGCGTGGACGACTGCCCTGGTGCTGGTCCGCTACGGCGACCGCGGGGTTGCCACCGGCGTCGCCATCGTCACGGCGGGTGGCTGGAGCATCGCCGCCGCCGTGGTGGCGGTCCGCTGGGCCACCAGTGGTGACTGGCCGCTGTGGTGATCTGCCGCTGAGACGGCCGGGACGGGCCCCGAGACGGCTGCCGGTGACTGCGCCGAGTGCCCGGTTGGCTGCGTAGCGAACGCCGTCTTGACGTGGCCGCCGAGACTCGGCACGCTCGGCACTATGGCCTGGACCACCCCGCGACAGGACCCCGATCGCTGCCGCCGCCGCCTGCAGTTGCTGGCCGAGTTGGCGGGTGCCCGCGCGGTCCGCCAGCGCAGCCGACCCCAGCGGCAGCGCACCGAGCGGCTGCGCCAGCTCATTGCGACCCGCCGTCGGGTAGCCAGCTGACCCGACTTTGTCAGGAATGACCGACCCTTCGGGGCGTTGACGAGTCGCCTGCCGACCCGACCGGCTAACGTGCACGCGTAACGAGTCGACGCTGTGTCGAGGGCTATTGGGGGGACCGTGTCGTACTTCGCTGCGGCCGTTGTGCGCGACGACAGTGGCTGGACCGCCGCCGAGGTCAGCCTGCGTGGCGCCACTGACATCGACGAGGTCGCGGACCGGCTGCGTGACGTCGACCAGGAGGCCGACGTGTCGCTGCTCTTCGTCGAGGCCGACGACGCCTATCTGGTGGTGCTGCGTCTCGACGAGGGCGAGGACCTGCGGGTGTTCGGTTCGGACTCCGCGTACGCCGAGGAGTCTCAGCTGGGTTCGCTGCTGGTCGGTGACCTGAAGACGTCGGTCACCGGGCTCGACGGCGACGAGGAGCCACGCGCGGCGACCACCGGTGACGAGGAGAGCGAGCAGCCCGTCGTCGACCCGGAAGCCGACCCGGTCGGCGACGCCGACCTGCTGGCCAACCTGGGCATCTCCGCGCAGAAGCTGCTGACCCTCTGCACGCACGAGGGGATGCTGCCGGCGGACGTCACCGCCGAGATCTGCCAGGTGCTCGGCTGTGCCGACGAGGTCGAGGAGTTGCGTGAGGTCTGAGCCGGCCGACGCCACCGACCCGGCGCTGGAAGGGCTCCGGCCGGGGCAGCCGACCCCTGGTGCGGTCGAGCGGGCCGGGCCCGGCGCCCACGAGAGCTTCGCTGACCTGGGTGAGGTCGGCCGGCGGCAGCGGCACGAGTCCTGGATGCGCCGCGCGCTGGAGGTCGCCGTCACCGGCCCACCCGTCGACGACACGGACGCCACCGACGTCGACGACGTGCCGGTGGGTGCGGTTCTCTACGGGCCGGACGGCGCCGAGTTGGCCATCGGGCGCAACGAGCGGGAACTGACCGGTGACCCCACCGCTCACGCCGAGGTGCTGGCCCTGCGGCGGGGTGCCGAACGGACCGGCCGGTGGCGGCTCGACGGCTGCACCCTGGTGGTCACCCTCGAACCGTGCACCATGTGCGCGGGGGCCCTGGTGCTCGCCCGGGTCTCCACCGTCGTGTTCGGCGCGTGGGAGCCCAAGACCGGCGCGGCCGGATCGCTCTGGGACGTGCTGCGCGACCGCCGGCTCAACCACCGCCCCGAGGTCTACGGCGGGGTGCTGGAAGCAGAGACCGCAGCGGTTCTGCGCGCCTTCTTCCGCTGACCCGCCGGGGCGAACTCAGGTCGGGCCTCCTTCGGGTGCGTCTGTTGTCGCCAGGACAGCGGACGCACCCGTTGGCGTCGCCGGAGCGCGTCAGGCGGTGGGGCGGAGCAGGGTGCTGGCCACCGCCCGGGCAGCCTCCGTCCACGGCGTGGGCCGCAGCGTCGCCGGGTCGAGGCGGACGATCGCCCGCCGTCCCTCGGCGTGCACCGTGTCGCCATCGAGGGAGCGGAACTGGAAGGCGTACTCAGCGCTGCTGGTGCCGAAGTGTTCGAGCCAGAAGTGCACCGCCACCGGGCCGGTGGTGGCGATCGGCGCCCGGAAGGTGATGGTGAACTCGCGGACCGCGTGGAACAGGTCAGGCGGGGTGGCGCTGCCCCGGTAGGCCAGCCCGCGCTCGGTCCAGTACGGCGTCAGGGCCCGTTCCAGCAGCACCGCGTACCGCGCGTTGTGCAGGATGCCCATCGCGTCGAGGTCGTCGAAGTGCACCGTGACGTGCTCGACGTGCCCGAACTGGACGGTGGGCTGGTCGGCGACGGCGTTGGTCATGAGGGGCCTTCCGTTAACAGGGTCGGTCGGGGGCAGAGCGCCCGCAGGCGGTCCAACAGGCCGGCGCGGGCGTACCGGTAGGTGGCGTCCGGGTCGAGCAGCCGGGAGTTCATCGCGGCTGCCATCCCGAGCGCGTCGATTTCGTACGCCAGCTGCGGGACGCTCAGGTCGGCGGTGAGTTCGCCGGCGTCGACCGCCTGCTGGACGAGGCGTTCGAGGTACGCAATCCACTGGCTGTGCGCCTCGGCGAGCCGGTCTCGTACCGGGCCGGGGCGGGCGTTGAACTCGAACTGGGTGTTGGCGAAGAAGCAGCCGCCGGGCAGCACCCGGGTGGCGTAGAAGTCGAGCCGCGCGTCATGCAGGGCGCGGAGCCGCCGCACGCCCCGCGGGGCGAGGTGCGCCGGCGCGACGATCCGCTCCTGCCAGAGCGTCACGGCACGGTCGATCGCGGCGAGCTGTAGCGCCTCCTTCGACCGCCAGTGCGCGAAGAGGCCCGACTTGCTCACCCCGAGCGTGTCGGCGAGCTGGGCGAGGCTGAGCCCGTCCAGGCCGGCCTGGGTGGCGAGCGCAACGGCCGCGTCCAGCGCGGCGTTCCGGGTGCGTTCGCCCCGGGCGAGGCGTCCGTCGACGGTCATGCGGACACGGTAACGAACCAGCACGACCGGTCGTATTGTTTTATCGGGTGACCGTCGTCACCCGACCCTGCCCCGACAGCACGCCGCCCCGCCGTCCGGACGGACGACGGGGCGGCGGCGTACGACGAAGGGTCAGGCGATGATCGTGTCGAGAGCGATCTCGACCATCTGGCTGAAGGTCTGCTCCCTCTCCTCCGACGTGGTCTTCTCGCCGGTCTTGATGTGGTCGCTGACGGTCAGCACGGTCAGCGCACGGGCCTTGAACCGCGCGGCGATCGTGTAGAGCGCCGCCGACTCCATCTCCACCGCCAGCACCCCATAGTCGGCGAGGGTGTCGTAGAGGTCCGGCCGGTCGGTGTAGAAGGCGTCCGCCGCCAGAATCGGCCCGACATGCATGGTGATGCCGCGCCGCTCGGCCACCTCCACCGACGTACGCAGCAGCCCGAAATCGGCCACCGGCGCGTAGTCGATCAACCCGTCGAAGCGCATCCGGTTCATGTTCGAGTCGGTGGACGACCCGATCGCGGCGACCACGTCGCGCAGCTGGAGGTCGGTGCTGAGGGCACCGCAGGAACCGACCCGGATCAGCGTCTTCACGCCGTACTCGTTGATCAGCTCGTGGGCGTAGATGGAGGCGGACGGCATACCCATGCCGGAGCCCTGGACCGAGACCTCGACGCCGTTCCAACGGCCGGTGAAGCCCAGCATGCCCCGAACCGTCGAGTAGCAGGTGGCGCCCTCGAGGTAGGTTTCCGCGATCCACTTGGCCCGCAGTGGGTCGCCCGGCATCAGGACCCGCTCGGCGATCTCGCCCGGCTTCGCGCCGATGTGCGTACTCATGGCAAAGATCCTGCCAGGCCGGCCCGGGCGATACCGGTTCGGCGTCGGAACCAGCGGTCCTGTACCCTCGTCGGCGGTGGCGTGTCCGAGCGGCCTAAGGAGCACGCCTCGAAAGCGTGTGAGGGTTAACGCCCTCCGAGGGTTCAAATCCCTCCGCCACCGCTCATGAAACGCAGAAACGCCCGGTCGATCCGCGAGGATCGACCGGGCGTTTCTGCTTGTGGTCTCAATTTCTCAGTTCCTGCTCAGGAGGCCGCTTCTGGGTCCTCTGTCGCGCTGTCCCAGAGCAGCCCGCCGACGCGCTGGGCGATGTCCCGACGGACCTGGGCGGTCAGGTGTTGGTACCGGGTGGCAACGGCCGAGGTCGCGGAGCGGGACGCCATGTCCAGAAGGAGGACCGGGTGCGGACGAGGGCCCGGGAGCCAACATGCCCTATCGCCGCGATCCGCCATCATCCGCCACCCCTCTCTCCCTGATCGACAAGATGCATGGCTGACATTGAACGTTGTGGACGACGGACCAGGACCAGTTCCGCCTGATCCTGCCCATGGGCGGGGCGCCCACTCCCGGGACCGGGGTGCCGCCCTTCTGGTCGTGGATCTGACAGGACGAGACGAAGTCTTGCCTCCAGAGCGCATAGTGTGCTTGTGCGAGCGAAGTGGCCCGTTGAGGGATGGGACAACCAGGAAGCTTCTGGTTCTGCCGGACGGTCCGAAGCGCCTGATATCTGGGCTTGGCGGCGTTGGTCGGGATCTGGCAATAACCTTGCCGTGATAAAGGCGAGGGACTCGGTAACCGTGTTCGACTACGTCTGCGCAATCAACGCCACAACAATCGTGCTCGACATCGAACCGTGGTTGATCCACTGGACCGCGCCGTCCGATGGGTTAGCACAGCGGTTAGCGGACTTCAGACGGCTGGCACCAGAGTGCAGTGCCGTCGTGCTCTGTACCAACTCGAGAAGGTTCAAAAACGCAGCAATCGCCACCGCATACGTTGGTCGGGCTCGAAAACCCTGGACTAGTCGCCGCCGGATAGGTCCTCTCGGCGATCGCCCTGTCGTAGTCGGCGATTCGCTGCTACTCGACGGACTGTTGGCCCGAAGGTTGCGAGCAGCCTTCGTGTGGCTGCAGTGGGAAGGGGATACGCCGATCTGGCCACGCCTGATCCACGCCGTGGGTCGCATCCTCGGATCCGTACTGCTCACCGCCGGCACCCGACCCTGAGAGGTTCCTGTGCCCGATGCACCCGTGCCTCCTCCTCGCCTGCCTGGCACATCCGTGCCTGAGGCAACCGCGCCTGAGGGGAAGTATCTCGAATCGCTCCTCGTTGACTATCAACAAGGTCGAGACGAGGAACGCCACTTCTCCATCCTCCAAGGCACCGTCCTGACCCTCTGCCTCGGGGCACTATCGTTGCTAGGCGCCCTTGTGAACGAGGTAGCAAAGGGCACGAAGATTGCTTCAGCTGTCCTCGTAACAGCCCCGCTGCCCGTCATCGCCATCCTGGCGTTCCTCCAGGCCGCAGGGACAATGGCCGTCATGAGAAGTTTCTATCTCCGGGCCCTGGAGAGGGAGATTCGCCAGCGGCTGGGAGCCGTCAAAGATCTCGCAGCGTATAAGGGGCTGAAGCCGTTCACATATATTGAACTCCTTAACACTTATAACAGCCTCAGCGCAAGGGGGGGCAGGACGTCATCCTTCCAGCAAGTCATGGCCGTGATGGTCTTCGTGATTCTCTGCCTGGTCTTTGGTGGTCTGACCATTTTCCTCGGCCTCAATGTTCCGTTGCCATGGCGACTGGTCATGTTGCTCGTATACGGGGCGGCCGCAATCGCCATTTTTTCGGAAACGATAAGGTCCAACCTTGGCGGCAGGAAGATATTCAAGCGCTACGTCGAGGCGACGGCATCAAGGCTGGCTAAGGACCTCTATCCAACGGAGATTGGCGGCAAGAGAGCCCACCTTGGACGTTTGGGCACATATCTGGCGCTGCCCCGGCCCGACGATTTGGCGAAGGCTATATACGTAGTCATGGGAGCCTTCTTCGGGTGGTTGGCGGTTTCGAGTAACGCAGGGCCCCCCGCGCGCGCGTACGGACCGAGTCTGCCCGAAATCGCGATGTTCGTTGTAGGCGTCGAACTGCTGGTATACCAGTCGCGCTACCAATGGAATGACATACGCGGAGTATACGAGGACCGGAGCGCGCCGCTTGCGAAGGCCAGACGGCGACTTGCTGGTGACGAAAGCACGATCAACACCAGTGTGAAGTATTCCCTGATCATCATGCTTGTACGCCTTTACCTCGTCTTGTGGATCATCTCCTTGCATTGGAGTCCCGCCCCTCGTTTTTCGTTCAGTGACCAAATTCTGCTCATCAGCATTCCGGCGATCTACATCCTCGCTGTTCTGTACGAGTGGGTGCGCGCGCGCATGCGGCGCTCCGAGGAGAGTGGCACGCGCGATTTCAGATGGCTTCTCCTGTTGGTGAGCCTGGGCTACCCCCTCAGATTCGGCCTGGGCTGGGCCGCCGTCGGAGGGCCGATACTGAGCACGAATTTTGTCCTGGCGGTCATCGCTTTCGCCGGACTGGGCCTCGGGGTCGTCACTCTCACGTGGGTGCTTGAGGGCGCGAGCTACATAACTTCGGCGGTGGTCGACGGGCCGGATCGCCGGTATACAGCGGCGGACGCGATACGAAGGAAGCCTCACTTGCTGAAGCTGCTAGAGGTCTCTGGCGCTCGAACTCGCGTACAAGAGCCGCTTGCCGGGCATGAAGTTGACGGCGCGGACCTGAAGCTTCTTCAAGAGGTCCGATGGTCTATGCCTTCTGCTTGGCGGCTGGGGGCAGCCCTGTGGGTGCTCTGCATAAGCGTCGCGGCAGGATCGCTCGTCGGCCTTCCCCCGCTCGTGCCGTGGCAGTGGGGACTTATAGCGGCCGCGGCCGTCCTTCTCCCGCTCCATCAGAGGGGTGGGATCCTGCCGTTCCTGATCTCGGGCGTGGTTCTGCTCTCGGGATTTTCGCTCACCATCGCGTCACATTGGTCAGGAGTCGCCGAGGGAGATTTGCTGCTGTACCAACTGCTCGCGGTAGCTGTGCTCTGCCTTATCCAGCCGGTCTTCTACCTGTTCTTCTACGCCTCTTCATATCGGGATACGAGAGATGGGGCGTATCGTTTAACAGAAGGGATCGGTAAGCAGGCAGCTGAGGCGGGTAGATGGTTCATCGGGGCAAGATCGACATAGCGGCGAGCCATGGGCACCCCAGCCAGGGCCCTCGGCTGGTGCAAACGTCGACAGCAGCGCTGACACCATCGCCATGGGCGGGTCGGAATCGCACTTTCTGGTAGTGATCCTCGCCCGGCTGATCCTGACTCCGTCGGGGGAAAGCTCGTCTGCAGCCTGGCCGGGGAAGTCGATGTGCTCCAGGAGCGGGCTGGAGGCCGAGCAGCCCAGCGAGCAGCCAAACCGGTGAGCAGCAGCGGACGAGCACGGACGCCGGCAACCACGTCGAGCACAGGACCACACGGCTGACCAGCCCTGGAACTCCCGGGCCAATCGCACGCTCAACGGCATCCCACAAGCCGACAGGGCTACCCCCCGGTGGCGTGCCTGCCCGCCCCGGATTTTACGTCTGGCCACCGAGGGCGACCTTTAGATCAGAATGATCGGGGGACTCCCGCCTTCGTCTCACTTGTCGTCTCGTTCGTTAGCGTGCGGGGGCGGCTGTGGACGGACGGCCGGTCGCGTTGGCCTAGGTTGCGAACCGGCCCGACCAAGCGCGTATGGGGCTGAGCAGACTTGGAAAGCGTGCCTGGGCGCTGCTCACGCCGGCCCTGGCCCTGCTGGTCTCAGTTGTGGTCTCTTTCATCAACATACGAGGCCGTCCGTTGGAGGCCGGACCAGGTTTCCCGCCCTGCTCATGGCCCCAGCCGGTTGAGGCTGAACGTCGTGTCGCAGACCTCGAAAGCGTGTGAGGGTTAACGCCCTCCGACGGTTCAAATCCCTCCGCCACCGCTCATGAAACGCAGAAACGCCCGGTCTATCCGCGAGGATCGACCGGGCGTTTCTGCTTGTGGTCTCAATTTCTCAGTTCCTGCTCAGGAGGCCGCTTCTGGGTCCTCTGTCGCGCTGTCCCAGAGCAGCCCGCCGGCGTCCCAGCGTCCAGGTCGACATCCGACCAGCGCAAGCCGAGCGCCTCCCCTTGACGCAGGCCGAGGGCGAGCGCAACCGCCCAACGAGCGCTGTTGCGCGGTCCGCGGGTGGCAGCCATAAGTCGTTGCACCTCCGCGACCGAGTACGGCTCAATTTCGCTCTCGGGCAGGCGGGGGGCTTGGCGAGGACGGCCGGATTCTTTGTCAGGTGCCCGCGGCGTACCGCCTCGTTGAGAGCGGTCCGGAACGTGCGATGGGCCTGGTGGGCGGTTGCCGGGGCGCTGCCGTTCTCCTGCATCCGTCGGTAGAAGCGCTCCAGCGCTCCATGGAACCTGTATCGAGTCCGACAGTTCGCCGCCTTTCTTTCTGGGCCGTAGGTGCTGGTTAGGGTCCCGTTCACGCTTCTCGAAGATGATCAACGAGTCCGCAGTCAGCCCGGAGAGCAGAGGACTCCACCCCCATGCCAGAGAGCCCATCCCGATTCACCCGTCGACGACTTCTCGGGAGCGGGGCTGCTGCCGCCGCCCTTGGTGCTGCGTCGTTGGCGCTGCCGCCGAACGTGCAGAAGGCGCTTGCCAAGCCGCCGACGACCTCCGGTCGTCTCAGCGACATCAAGCACGTCGTGATGTTGATGCAGGAGAACCGCAGCTTCGACCACTACTTCGGCACGATGTCGGGCGTCCGCGGCTTCGACGACCCGAATGCGCTGATCCTGGGGAACGGCCGTTCCGTCTTCCACCAGCCCTGGGATGGTCACCCGGACGGTTACGTGCTGCCGTTCCACCTTGACACCAAGAAGCTCGCCGGCCACGCGCTGCCCTCTACCGACCACGGCTGGCAGGGCCAGCACGAGGCGTGGAACGGCGGCAAGATGGACAACTGGATCCCGGCGCACATTCCGAGCGACGGCGAGAACGCTCCGTTCACCATGGGCTACCTGACCCGTGAGGACATCCCGTTCCACTACGCACTGGCTGAGTCCTTCACCATCCTGGACCACTACCACTGCTCGGTGATCGGCCCGACCGGCCCGAACCGGCACATGTGGATGTCGGGCACGATCGATGTCGACGGTCTGGCCGGCGGCCCCTCGCTGACCACCGGTGGTCCGGCCAACCAGTTCTCCTGGAAGACCTACCCGAAGCGACTCAGCGAAGCGGGCGTGAGCTGGAAGGTCTACCGCCAGCCCGGCGGTCTCACCGGATCGTCCGCGATCAGCAAGTTCACCGACTTCGCCCAGGCCCAGTCCGGCGACGGCTTCTACGAGAACGGCGTGGCGACCCAGCCCCTGGGTCAGTTCGAGTACGACTGCCTGAACGACTCGCTGCCGACGGTCAGCTGGATCCTGCCACCGTCCGGTTACGACGAGCACCCCTCCACCCCAGGCTCGGCCGCGGCCGGTGCGCAGTTCATCGCGGGCAAGATCGACGCCATCGCGTCGAACCCCGAGGTGTGGGCCAAGACCGTCTTCATCCTGTCCTACGACGAGAACGACGGCCTCTTCGACCACGTCGTTCCGCCGACCCCGCCGGCTGGCACCCCGGACGAGTTCGTCTTCAAGACCTCCAACACTGGTGAGCAGGGCCGGGGATGGCCCAACGGCCTCGGTTACCGCGTGCCGTGCATCATCGTGTCGCCATGGACCGCGGGCGGCTACGTCTGCTCCGAGGTCTCCGACCACACCTCGCAGTTGCAGTTCCTGGAGCACATCACCGGGGTCAAGGAGACCAACATCAGCGCGTGGCGCCGGGAAACCTGTGGTGACCTGACCGCGGCGTTCCGGTTCAACAAGCGGCGGGCCGAGGCCCCGACGATGCCGGACACTGTGGGCGACTACAACTTCACCCAGTACGCGATCAAGAACCTGCCGATGCCGGAAGGGCCACCGGCGAAGCAGCAGATGCCCAAGCAGGAGAAGGGCAACCGGCCTCACGTCGGCTGACACCTACCGAGGCTCTTCGAAGGTCCGGCCGGGAAGCACTTCCCGGCCGGGCCTTCACCCTCTACGAGGGCATCCGGTACACCAATCATCCAGACGACTTCGACTTGCCTGGCGCTACCTTCGCGGTGGGAGTGCCGATCGCGCCGGGCATTTGCCAGACGTTCGTTACCTCCTCCCGGCTGAAGTGTTGTGGTCTCCTTCATCAACGTTCGAGACCGTCCATCGGAGGTCGGACCAGGTTTCCCGCCCTGCTCATGGCCCTAGTCGGTTGTAGCTGACCGTCGTGTCGCAGACCTCGAAAGCCCCGTCGCGAATCAGTACGGGCAACAAGGCCGCAACGGCGGGCGTTTTGTCGCTGTCATTTGTGGTCATCAAGGAATGTGGAGATGTTGGCGCGGACCGGGTAATTCGGCAGGGGTGCCGGCTTGTCTTGAAGGAACGCGGTGATGACGGCGGCGGCCCGTTCGTTGTTGTCATCGAGGCCGTTCCACATGTGGTGTCCGACGCCAGGCATGTACTGGGTGCGCTGGATGGCGGGGTCGTTGTCAAGAACGGTGGTCGCCCATTGACGGATCTGTGCGGAGCACTCAGCAATCATCAGCATTGCCGGGGTGCGGGAGAGCCTGAGCTGCGGGGCAATGGAGGGCGAGTCCTTGATCGTCTGCTGGATGTTCAGGCTCGCGGCGGCGCTGAAGGAGAAGTTCTGCGCCGTGTCCTCAGTGGGGATGCGGTGCGCGTCCCGCGCGCAGTAGCCGGACGCGGTGTCGCTGCCCAGATCGGCGGCCGTGAAGGCGTTAGCGCCTTCGGCCTGTCCGATCAGGGCGGTGTCGGGTGAGAGGAGCCCGAGGCGCATGAGGCCGAATGCGACCCCATACCTGGGGACATATGTCGATCGTGGTCCGCTCATGGCCGGTGCGAGGCCGCGTGCGGACGGTCGCCCCTGTTGCCCGTTGATCCGCGCGGTGGGGCCGTCCATCGGGCCAGGCTCGCCAATGATCGCTCGGTGCATGTTTGCGGCGACGCCCGGGTCGGCCAGGGCTCGGGTGAGCACGACCGCGCCTGAGGAGAATCCGAGGACGTCGGCCGGACCCTTGCCCAGGTGGTCGATGAAGGCGTCGAGGTCGCGGACCGACCTGGAGACGGTGTATTGGTCCATGGGCAGTAGGTCGCTTCGCCCGCCGCCGGCCTGCTCGTAGGCGTAGACGTCGTAGCCCTGCCGTGCCAGGAGTTGCAGGAACTGGTGGTCGAGCAGCGAGATGCTGCGGACGGGTCCGCCGTTGAGGTACACGAAGGGCGTCGCGTAAGCCGTGGCGTTGGGGGCGGGCGGGTAGTGGTAAACCGCGACCCGGCTCCCTGTGGCCAGGCTCCAATGCTGCGTTGCCACGAACGGGAGATCGGTCGGGTAGCGCCGCTGCGTGGGTACGGTCGGGATGCAGACCGACGCCGTCAGCGCCGAGGCGACGACCACCGGCAGGAGCCGCAAGAGTCGGATCGGCCACCTCTGGCGGCGGCCCCGCCACAGCGTCGCCACGGTCCCAACTCCGAGGGTCGTCAGCCATGCGGCGAGCCCCGAGCCTGCCCCGTCCGTCAGGACGATCAGTGCGAGAAACAGGACGAACAGTCCCACGACGATGGCCAGGGCCAGGCCCAGGCGACCGGCGAAGCGGGCAAGGCGGATGGAGGGTGGCATCACGGCAGCTCCGATAGTTTCCAAACGTTGTTTCCAAACGCTGTTTCGAAACAACGTATCAGGCAGGCCTAGGATGGTTGCCATGGGTAGGCCGAGGACGAACGACGACGCCGTGAGAGAGCGTCTTGTAGCGTCCGCGACAGAAATGTTCGCCACCCATCCACGAGACTCGATCACTGTTCGCGCCCTGGCTGCTGCCGCAGGGGCCGCGACCGCGGCGGTGTACTCGCTGTTCGGCAGCAAGGACGCGCTGATCGGTGAGGTACGCAACAGGGCGGTCGCCGGGTTGTTCCAGGACCTGTCGGCGGTGCCAACCTCCGACGAGCCCCTCGCCGACATCTACGCGCTCGCTGTCGCGTACCGGCAATGGGGGCGCGAGCACCGCCACCTCTACACGGTGTTGTTCGGTGGCGTGCAGTCCTTCGACCCGTCGGGCGTGGTCGGTACGGGCGACCCCGTCCGACCGCTCCTGGAGGCGATAGGTCGCGCCTTGTCGGCGTCCGCGCTTGTTGGCGATGCGACATCCATCGCCCTCTCGATCTGGGTGACCCTGCACGGACTCGTGACTCTCGAACTGGCCGGGGCGCTTGACGCAGCCACGGCCGAGTCCGCATTCCGATCGACAATTCTTGCTACTCTTCGCGGCTGGGCGACGACACCCCGTATCTAAATTGGATGAGGGTGGGCGGCAAGTTAACGCCCTCCGAGGGTTCGAGTCCCGCTGCCATC
Source organism: Micromonospora luteifusca (assembly GCF_016907275.1). Classification (NCBI taxonomy): domain Bacteria; kingdom Bacillati; phylum Actinomycetota; class Actinomycetes; order Micromonosporales; family Micromonosporaceae; genus Micromonospora; species Micromonospora luteifusca. The sequence goes on along the minus strand of NZ_JAFBBP010000001.1, from coordinate 2,972,021 downwards.
GCTCAGGAAATGCAGAAACGCCCGGTCGATCCGCGAGGACCGACCGGGCGCTTCTGTATCTGGTCTCAGTTGGCCATCCACCGCACCCGGCGGGTGCGCCAGAGGACCGCCATGCCGATCAGGATCAGCAGCACGCCGGCCGCCGCGATGGCGAAGATGGGCGCACCGGTGATCGGCAGGCCGCCGCCGCCTCCGCCGCCTCCGCCGTCCTCGCCGCCCTCGGTGCCGCTCGGCTGCTTCAGGGCGACGAAAACGGGGATGTCGTCGGAGCCGCCCAGGTAGGCCTGCTTTTCGTCCGAGGTCTTGGTGACCTCGGTGAGCGACTTGTCGACCGTGGTCGGCAGAGCCGCGTGCTGCTCCTTGAACGTGGTGTCACTCACCTTGGTCGTCTTCACCGGCTGGGTGAAGTCGACGCCGCCCGTGGTCACCGTCACGCCGTTCGGCAACTCGTACTTGGTGGCGGAGAGCTCTTTCAGGTACTGGTTGAAGACGTCGGTCGGTTTCCAGTCGTCCTCCCGCTCCAGGGTGGTGACGTCGTTGGTGTCGATGCCGGCCTCTTCCGCCCGGCCGTCGGCCGTCATCCGGTCGCGGTACCACTCGGCAGCCACCCGGCTGATGTAGGCACGGCGCAGGTCCTTGAATTCGGGTGCGTCGTTCACGGCCTTGTTCAACTCGGGCAGAAGCAGGTCCCGGTAGACGGCCATGGACGGTTCGGGATTGGCCGGGCACGTGAAGTCCGGGTCGCCGGGGATCGTGAAGTCGAACGCCTCGGCCTTCACCTCGAGCGGCGCGTCGAGGATGTAGAGGCGGTTTCCCTCCTCGCGGATCGTCGCCGCCTTCGGCACGATCCACTGTCGGATGCAGGCCCCGTCCAGGCCGGTCATCCGGTTCCAGTACTCCAGGCCGACAACCGTCTTCGGGTCCTGGGATCGCGTCCAGGCCCGCTTCAACTCGAGGTCGGCATCGAGCAGGATGCGACCGACTGCGGTCTGGCCGAGGTACTCGTCGATCACCTTGTCCGGCTGACTTGGGTTGAGGTTCACCCAGAACCGCGACGGCTCCACGACCATCCAGGTGTTCAGTGCCTCGTCGGCGTCGTAGATCTGGTCGGTGCCGTCCTTCGACTCCTGGCCAGGGGTGGTCACCGTCTCGAACGAGTACGTGTTGCCGCCCGATCCGCCGTCCGTGACGTACCGCAGTTGGACCGACGAGAAGTCGATGCCACCCGGCCGGACCGGCCCCAGTTGTTTACCGACCGCCTTGCTGACCGCGCTGCCCTTGGCCAACTCCTCGGGCGACTTGGGGAGGATGGGACCTGGGGCCCTCTCCTTGAGCAGGGCCTTGACCGCGACCTGCTTCTCACCCGTCTTCGGGTGGTTGGTCTTGTCGTGGACCTCCTGGGTGGTCTCGCCCGGGCCGGGGTTCCACCGGTAGCTGTACGTGAACTTGTCCCGGACCTTGGCGGTCTCCAGGGCCGGGTTGCAGGTCTTCTTGCAGGGCTCGATCTCGGAGTAACCCTCCTTGATCGGCGAGGCCTTGGCCGGCTGGTAGGACACCTTGCCGGTCTGCGGGTCGAACTCGATGCGCGGTGCCCTGCCCCGCATCTGATCGAGCAGCCGTTCCTCGGCGTGCTGCGTACCGCCGCTGTAACCGATGATGTACTTGCCGTCCTGCAGTTGAGCGATCGCGTAGTTGCCGCGGACGTTCGTGTACAGCAAGTCCTTGGTCTTCGGCGGCCGGTGGTACCGGAGATCCAGTCGCGCCCGTTGCAGGTACGTGCTCAGTTTGGTGCACCCATAACCGACCAGGCCTTCCGGCGTGACCGGCGGACACCTGGCATCGATGATCGGCCAATCCGCGACGACCCGCGATCCCGCCTGGGCGGCGGCTGGCACACCGCCGATCACCGACCAGATCAGGACCAGGACCGTCGCGAGTCGCGTCAGCGCCCCTGTCCGCGGACGTTCCTTGATGATGTTGCCCATCAGATCCGCTGTCCCCCTTCGCACCCGCGACACAGAAAGGCCCCCCAACGCGCATTCAAGATCGCGCGTCGGCACGGGTGATCTTTTGTTTGTACGCATGTCACATGCGAGTTATGCCATACGTGAACGTCGATGTCACGTGGCTTTGAGGGATGCTAGACAGTCAGTGTTACATGGGTGTTCCCGACCGACATATCGGAAATTCTGCTAAAGGTCCGATTGATCGGCGTAGTTGCCGGCTTGGATCTCCCACGAGAGGAATTCCCAGTAGTTTTCCTCGATCATCGCCGGCGCATCCCACTCCTCGATGACCTGCCGCACCTCGTTCTTGGCGTCTTCCCAGCGGTCCGGGTCGCCACCGACGATCGCGGGCGCAAGGCCCGCCACAAGGCGTAACGAGCGGGCGAACAACCCGAGCGACGAGTTCACGAACGTTGGTGGCGGGTTTCCGTCGATGAGGAACACGGCACCCGTGTCCAGATCAAGACAGAATTCGCCCTTCAGTCCGGCCGTGGCGTAACCGAATCGCAACATGCCATCCCGATAAATCAAATCCGGGCCGAGCAGAAACAGGTCGTACTCGTCGAGTCGCAGCGATTCCGGCAGGTCCGCGCTGGCCAACTGTTCCCGCAACGCCGGCGACAGCGACTCCCACCCGTCGAGCTCCATCAGTGAAGACATGGCGGTCAATCTATCGAGCGCCGGCCAGCAGCGCGGGGATCAACTCGGCCAGGACGCCCGGTCGTTCGCGCGCCGCCTGGCACCGGGGCCGCCTCCTCCCCTGCACTGGCGCGGCATTGCTCCCTCGGCCAGGGGATGTGGCTGGCCCGGCGGTGGGAGTCGGTCACGTCGGCGCGTGGCGATGCTGGAGCACGTCAGCCGACGGGTGGCCAGAAGGAGGAGCGACATGTTCAGGTCTGGTTTTCGTACGACGGCGTTGGTGGCGGTTGCGGCCGTGGGGGTCGCGGCGTCGCCCGGTGTCGCGCAGGCCCGACAGGCCGAGGCGGCAAGCGCCGCCGCCGGGCGGTCGGTCGTCGCCGGGTTGGGACATTTCGTGTACGACGAGGTCAACACGGTCGGGCACCGGATCTGGTTCGGCGTCTACGCGGTGACGGCCCCCAACGGGTCGACGCACGGCCGGTTTCTGTACCGGCACGAGCAGGCGGACGGCACGCTGGCAGCACAGGGGCGAGCCGACGTGACGTGTCTGAAGGTCACCGGAAACGTCGCGGTGTTCACCGCGATCGTCCCGGAGGGCCAAGGCACCGCGAGGAACCATGGTTTCTACGTGAAGATCATCGACGGTGGAAGAGGGGCGGATCAGATCGTCGACGCTCAGGCGACGAACGGGAGCGAGCGACCGCCCACCGGGTGCTTCGACCCCGAGACGGACCTTCCTCCGGGCTCACCGCAGAGACCCCGCTACCCGATTCTCGCTGGCGGGTATGCCGTTCATGCCGCTGAGCAGAGCCGAGCGGGTGCCGAGGTTCCCGATCCAGAGCGCCGGGATCGGCCGTGACCATGATCTGGCGTTGGTGGGCGTACTGGCCGGCGTGGTCGGGTTACGCGGCTGCGGCCTTCTCGCTGCTGTACGGCGGGTTGGGGCTGTACTGGTGGGCCGGTGGGGACGGATTCCCGTTCGCGCCGGTCGACCCGGACCACGCGTCGGGGTCCATTCTGGAAGGCAGCCGCGTCGAGGTGGTGGCCCCGGTCATCGCCGCAGTCGGCCTGCTCGGCGCGATCGTCGCGCTGGTGATGACGCGCCGGGCCCGGCCCGGTCGCCTGTCCGTGGGGTTGGTTGCCTTCGGATGGGCGATGGCGGGCGCACTGGTTCTGATCGTTCCCGACTACACCCTGATCACCCTGGTGGCATTCGCGCCACTGCTGCTGGTCTTCGCCTTCACCGGCGTGCCCGGCGACCAGGCCGGTGTCGGTGACATTCTCTACTGGCACCGGACGAACCTGATCATCATCTTTGTCGGCGGCCTGCTGTGGGCTGCTGCCACTCTCGCCTACCGTCGGCGGGTCCGGGCCGCCTGTGGCCACTGCGGCCGCCGCCACGGGGCTGGTGACGGGCCAGCACGGCACACACTGTTGCGCTGGGGCAGATGGGCGGTCCTTGTCGCCTGCCTCGCCCCGCTGCCCTACGAGGTCACCAGGATCGCCTGGGCCCTCGGCTTCCCGCTCGGCGTCACCCCGGACTTCCTGCGGATGATGCAGGACACGCCCGGGATGCTGGCGGTCGGGCTCGGCTGCGCGGTGGCGTCAGCGGCGGGTGGCGTGCTCACCCATGGTCTGGTCGGCCGGTGGGGCGAGGTGTACCCCCGCTGGATCTGGTTCAAGGCCGGTAAACGGGTCCCGCCCGCCCTCGCCGTCGTCCCAGCGTCGATCGTGTCGGTAACGATCATTCCGGCCGGGTTGATGTTTCTGTGGACGCCCGAAGTCCGGGGCACCTGGGCTCTCTACGTTCCGAGCGTCTTCTGGATTGCCTGGGGGATTGGGCTGGGCGTCGCCACCGTCGCCTACCACCTGCGTCGGCGCGGGGCCTGCCGCCGCTGCGGCTCGGGCCACGTCAGCGACAACGGCCAGGACGGTGTCCTGTTCCGCCTCGGCTCCCTGCTGCAGGTTCACCGCAGTGCTCGCCGGCGAATTGGGTACGACGGACTTCGCGGCCGCCCACTCGTATGACTTCTGGCGGTCGTTGCACTGATGTCGTGGCCAGGACGGCCGGCCAGCGACCTCGACTGTGTTGGCGCCTCGTCGCCCTGATCAGCCTGCGCCGGTCAGCACGGGCCCGCACCCTCGTCGAAGAGGCGGCGGGCCCAGTCGGCGTACCCCACGATGGTCTTTCGGACCGTGCGCCCGTCGTGCAGGAAGAGGTACGCGCGGTCGCCGCTGCGGGCGAGCAGTCCGTCAAGCCGATGTGTCCCTTGTGGAGCGTGAAGCCGAGTGACCTGGGGATAGCGGGCCCACACCTCCTCGACAGGTGAGCCCGCTGTAATGCCCTCCGGTGTCCGCATCGGATCGCCGACCCAGAGCAGCACCAGCTTGTCCTCCACGAAGACCGGGCTGACCGTGTCGTGGCCGGCGAGCATCGGCCCGCAGGCATCCAGATCGGTGAGCAGGATGCCGCGTCGGGTCAGCTCGTCCTCGGTGTCACCGAACTCGATGTTGCTGAGGCCGTTCAGGTCGATGATCTCCACGCTGCCGGCGGGTCGGCCGTCCGGAATCGGCCCGGTTGGCGGTACGCCGCTGCCAGCGATCGAGGCAGCCGTCATCAGCGTTGCAATAAACGCAAATTGTCGCAATTTCATGGAATCCCCCAGTCCCCAACGGAACGGGGGCGTTCAGGTTGCTGCCGGTAGCCGGATTACTGATTTTCCCACTGCTCGACCAGCTCGTCCCAGTAGTCGGCACTGAGCCGACGGCGCCCGTGCGCCAGCCAGCCGTCGGTGTTCCGCTCCAGATGCAACCCCAGTTCGGCGAACGGGTCGATCCACGCGCCCGGCTCGACGCCGAGCCGGACGAGCGCCGCGTTGATCGGCCACTGCTCGCGCGGTGCATCCAGCTCGTCGTCGAAGCGCGGACCCCAGGACAGCGAACCACCCAACCACACCGCGGCCGACTGGCGGCCCGCGCCGGCCCAGAACTCCGCCTCCAGATATGCCAATGGCCCCGACAGGGACCACCGGGCCAGCAGTTCCACCAGCGCTGGAGTCAACACCAGCTCGAACGGGTGCTCTGCACTCCGGTCGTCCGTCGCGAAATCCGGCAGCGACCCGGTCAGCTCCACCACCAACTGCGGGGTGATCGGCAGCAGGGCAAAGTCCTGCCGTAGCTCGCCGAGAACCGCGTGATCCAGCTCGGCGGTCTGCTCGCGGAGCAGCTCTGCGTCCGCGACGACCGCGCTGAGCTGGTAACTCATCAAACCCTCCGTCGTCCACAGCCTGTGGATAGAACATGTGTACGACGGCTTCCCGGTCCGCCCGCCCTCGGACCGTACCCGCCGTCCGCCACCACCCCTCCGACCCCCGCGATCCTGCACTTGCTGATGCTTGTTCGGGGTAAATGCCCTGATCCGTCGGGACAGCAAACGCAAGATCGCCGAGTTGTTGAGGTCGGGGCGGCGAGTGTCGTTAGGCGCTGCGGGTGAGGTGCGTGACGAACGTGCGCCAGGACTTCGGCGCGAAGGTGAGCGCCGGGCCGGTCGGGTCTTTCGAATCCCGTACGCCGATGACGCCGGGCAGATTGTCGGCGACCTCGACACACGCGCCGCCGTTGCCGCTGCTGCGGCTGCTCTTGCGCCACCTGGCGCCATTCAGCTCCATGACTCCGCCACTTTCATGATGAGATCGACTGACTGCCAGTGGGACAGCGCCTCTCCGCGCACGTTCTCCCATGCCGCCATCATGGCGGCGATGTCGTCGGGGTCGCTAGCCACTTGTCCCTGGAGTTGGTTGTCGAGATAGCCGGCGACCCGGTGGTCGTGGCTGTGGGCGATCACGAACGGCCCGTTGAGGCCGGCGTAGGCGCCGACCGTGCTGGGCACGACGTGCACCCGGATGTGCGGCTCGGCGCAGGCCGTCACCACGGCCAGCAGTTGCTCGCGCATGGTCGACCGACCGCCGACCGGGCGATGGAGGATCGCCTCGTCGATGACCGCCGTGAACTGCGGCGGGTCGTCGCGTTTGAGCACGCCCTGCCGGCCGAGCCGAACCGTGAGGTGTCGGTCGATGTCGTCGCGAGGGATCAGACCTGCGCCGCTCAGCACCGCGCGGGCGTACGCCTCGGTCTGGAGCAACCCCGGCAGAACGGTTGACTCAAACCACCGCAGCGACACCGCCTCCCGCTCGATCTCCTGCCATGGACGGAACCAGATGGGGTCACGACGTCTTGAAGTGTCCGGCCAGATGTCCGACACGTCCTTGTGGAGAGCCTCGGCCGCCGCCAGGCGGTGCCGAGGATGCGGGATGCGCCCCTCGGTCAACCAACGCCCCACGGTCTTCGGGTCGACGCCGACGGTTTCGGCGAGGGATTCGGTGGTGTGCCCGGTGTCGCTGAGCGCCACCCGAAGCGCGTCGTTCACGGCCCCTCCATCGGATGTCTCAAATATTTGAAGACCATATCGCTACGCGGTGTATCTGTCCGGTGACCCGCCCGAGGGTGGTTCACAGAAGACGGCGCGGCCGGTGGAGGTGCAGTAGCCCGGCGGTCGGCGTCAGTTCGGGTGCCGCCCCGACGGGGAGGCGGGGCGGCACCCCTCCAACGCCGAAGGAGACCCGCCCATGTCCCGCCGCCGCCACCGGGATCACCTACCGACCCGCCCCACCTGGCGCTGCGCGGCGTGCGGCATCGCCTGGCCCTGCTCGGCGGCGAAGCTGCGATTGCTCGGCGAGTACCGGCACGACCGGCTGGCGTTGACCGTCTACCTGGCGACGCTCCAGGCCGAGGCCGGCGAACAGCTCACCGAGGTCGACCCGGCGCGGCTGACCGAACGCTTTCTCACCTGGGCCCGCGCCCGCGGCTAACGGGTGCTCCTGGCCCCGGCCCTCGGCCGACGGGTGTCACGGACGCCAGATCACCACGGCGACCTCTTGTCGCCGTTCGGCGAAGAGACCATCTCGCGCCGTCGTGGTCAGGACACCGCGCAGGTCAGCCTCGAACGCGGGGAGCCGGTCACCGAACAGGTGCGGCGCCGAGCTGGACAGCGAGAACACCGCCGAGGTGATCTCCTCCACGGAACGCTCCACGATCATCCCCCCGTCGACCTCGATCCGGATGGGGCCGGTGAAGCCAGCCTCCAACATGATCTCCTGCTCCCCGGAAGGGGTGCCCGCCGGCAACAACCCCTGCCCGGCCCGGCGGACCGGCCCCAGGTAGCTGGCGACCAGTTCGTCGATCTCCCGCCAGGGCGGGTGGGGGTAGGGCAGCGTCTCGTCGTCGGCCGGGCCGCGATGCGTGCTGGCGGCCACGTGGACCCAGGCCCCGTCGGGCGTGAGCATCTCGCGCACGCGACGAGCCACGAGCGAGCGATCCATCCAGTGGAACGACTGGGCGAACGTGGCCACCCGGAACGTACCCAGGTCGGCCGGCAGGGCCTCGGCGCGTAGGTGTCGCCACTCGACGTTGGTCGCCCCGATGTCATCAGCTCGGCGCCGCCCCTCGACGAGCATGTCCTGGTCAGCGTCAACGCCCACCGCCACCTCGAACAGGGGCGCGAGCAGCAGCGTCAACGACCCGGGCCCACAGCCGACGTCGAGGAGTCGGCCGCTGCCGTCGAGTCCGAGCGCGGTGCCGATGGCCTCCGCGAGACTGGATGGATAGGGCAGCCGGCCGACGCTGTAGTGGCGGGCGCTGCCCGCGTACAACGACCTGTCCCACTGCCACGTCGCCTCAGTCACGACGTCGATCAGACCACAGGGCAGCGCAGCGGGTGGGTTATGCCGTCTCAGTTGGACAGTCGTACGGGTTGGCTCAAGCTCTGCAAGACCGATCTGCGCGGCGCCAACCTTGAGTTCGCCAGCCTGCGCTGGTGCACCCTCGGCGGCGCGACCATGCCCGCGGTGCTGAGTGGCGCGAGGATGTTCGGGTGCCAGTTCGAAGGCGCGAAGGGGGCCGTCGTCGGTCCGGTCTTCGTCGACGAGGAAGCGACCCGGTTCCTCGGCGGCGGCGAACTCGAAGAGTGGCTCTCGACGCAGGGCGCGGAGAGCGTCCAGGTGGTGGGCTAAAGCCACCGCGTAGACGACTCAGGGCGCGGGCATGACGCCGAGGGCGGCCAGCAGCATGGGCACGGCCAGCAGGATCACGCCCAACGCCACGGGTGCGCCGAGCGCGCCGAGGACGACGACGCCCTTCCGGAGTCTGAAGCGCCGCGAGTATGAGATCGCCAGGACGCCGAAGCCGGCCGCAACCAACAGGAAGAAGAGCACGTAAGCGACCCCGGCCAGGTCGATCTGGTCGGCGCTACCAGCCAGGCCCGAGGCCATGCCGATCGCTTGCACCACGCTGCCCAGGGCGTACACGGCGAGCATCGCGAACGCTCCCCACACCAACACGCCCAGAAACACCGGAGGAAGAAATCTCGGGCGGCTGGCGACCGACAACAGTGCCACGGCCGCGCCCACCGCCTTGAGCCCGACGACAAGCCAGTTCATCACGGCGATCCCGGTGGAATATTCGGCATAGGGACCGTCGGCGAAGCGATCGGTCAGCTCGAAAACGATGTTGACGACCGCGAACCCGACGCAGCACAGGGCCATCAGACGGCCGGTCACGGTGATGCCGATGCCGGGTCGCGCAGGGGCCTCGGGACGATCGGTTGCGTGAGCAGCGGCTGTCATCCCGGTAGTCAACAGCAGTCCCGCAGCCAAGTCCTCCCTCCCGAAGGGGAGATCGGCAACATGGATTAGCGAAGCGACCGGACCCGGGAGCGGTGGCCACGCTTCGTCCCGACGTACCGATCACTCACGGGTGGCTGCCCGGGCGGCCCGGGAGTGACGTAGAGACGACGAAGGGCCGGTCCCCGGTGGGGCCGACCCTCGCGTTTGTGATCAAGCGAGCGGAGGATACGAGATTCGAACTCGTGAGGGTGTAAACCCAACACGCTTTCCAAGCGTGCGCCCTAGGCCTCTAGGCGAATCCTCCGCGAGCCAGGATACAGGTCCGCGTCGGCCGGGCCACCCCACCACCCCCTGAAGATCGACGGGCGGTCGGGTAGGCTTGGCGGCACCTCCCGTGCGGCGGTATCTCGTGAACCTCCCCAGGGCCGGAAGGCAGCAAGGATAAGCGAGCTCTGCCGGGTGCACGGGAGGCCTTTTCGTTTCCGGGGCCCTCGATCCACTCCAGGTCGCCGATGTGGGGCTTTCCCGGGCCGTGGATGCCGCCATGTCGCCGACATGGAGTCGATCAAGCCGGTCAAACGGGTCAAACGCGCCGCAACCAAGGTGCGCGGCGGGGTGGGTGGTCACCCGCGCCCGACCGGCGCAGAATGGCTCGGTCGAGAGGAGGCGGGACGAGTGACGCTGGCGCTCTACCGCAAGTACCGGCCGCGTACCTTCGCTGAGGTCATCGGTCAGGAGCACGTGACCGAGCCACTGTCGCAGGCGCTGCGCAGCGGACGGCTCAACCACGCCTACCTCTTCTCCGGGCCGCGCGGCTGCGGCAAGACCTCCAGCGCCCGGATCCTGGCCCGCTCACTCAACTGTGAGCAGGGCCCCACCCCCGAGCCGTGCGGCAAGTGTGAGTCCTGCCGCTCGCTGGCCACCGACGGCGCCGGCTCGATCGACGTGATCGAGATCGACGCGGCCAGCCACGGTGGTGTCGACGACGCCCGTGAGCTGCGTGAGCGCGCCTTCTTCGCGCCAGCCAGCAGCCGCTTCAAGATCTACGTGATCGACGAGGCGCACATGGTCTCGACCCAGGGCTTCAACGCCCTGCTCAAGCTGGTCGAGGAGCCTCCGGAGTACGTCAAGTTCATCTTCGCCACCACCGAGCCGGAGAAGGTCCTCGGCACGATCCGCTCGCGGACCCACCACTACCCGTTCCGGCTGATCCCGCCGAAGGTGCTCCGCCCGTACCTGGAACAACTCACCCAGGCCGAGGGCGTCGCCGTCGAGCCGGCGGTCTTCCCGCTGGTGGTCCGCGCCGGCGGCGGTAGCGCCCGGGACAGCCTCTCGGTGCTCGACCAGCTCATGGCCGGCGCCGGCCCGGAGGGCGTCACCTACGCACGGGCCGCCGCGCTGCTCGGGGTCACCGACGCCGCGTTGATCGACGAGATGTGCGACGCGCTGGCCGCCGGGGACGGCGCCGCCGCGTACGCCACCGTCGACCGGGTCGCCGAGGCCGGGCACGACCCGCGCCGGTTCGCCGCCGACCTGCTGGAACGGCTACGCGACCTCATCGTGCTCCAGCAGGTGCCGGATGCCGCCGCGAAGGGCCTGATCGACGGCCCGACCGACCAGATCGAGCGGATGGCCGCCCAGGCCTCCCAGCTCGGCCCGGCCACGCTCTCCCGCTGCGCCGACATCGTGCACGACGGCCTGGTGGAGATGCGCGGCACCACCGCGCCCCGCCTTCTGCTGGAGCTGATCTGCGCCCGGATGCTGCTGCCCGGCGTGGACGACTCCACCGGTGGCCTCCTCCAGCGCCTGGAGCGGATGGAACGCCGGCTCACCCTGGGCGGCACCGACGCGCCGTCGGCCCCCGCCGGCTCCGCTCCGGCCACCCACCCGGGAGTACGCCCACACCCGGGCACCCCGGTCCCGGCTGCCGCGACCCCGGCACCCCTCAACGCCCCGACCTCCGCACCGCCGTGGGCGGTCGACCCGGCAGCGTCCCCGACCCGGAGCGCTGCGACCTCGGCCGCTCCCGCGTCGGCTGCCTCGGTCTCCGGCACACCTGCCTCGCACGCTCCGGTCTCCGGCGCACCGGCTTCGCACGTCCCGACCTCCGGCGCACCTGCCTCGTACGTCTCGGCCGCCGACTCGCCGATCCCGGCGTCACCCGGCGCGTCGGCCGTCGCCGGGTCGGCACCCGAGGATCGGTTCGCACCTGCCGGGCCGGGCACCGGCTCGCCGGCCCCACGTCGCGTGGTGCCACCGTCGGCGGTGCTTCCCGACCCGGCCACGCCGGAGCCGCCTCGACCGGGTGCGCCGGCCGCGGCGCTGGACGCGGTAGCGGTTCGCCGCGTCTGGCCCGACGTGGTCGGCAAGGTCAACCGGACCAACAAGCGGATCGCCGCCCTGATGCGTGACGCCGTGGTGCGTGAACTTGACGGCGACATGCTGGTGCTGACGGTGAAGTCCACCGTGCTGGCCAAGATGATGGCCGATCACGCGGCGGTGCTCACCGACGCGCTCTACGAGGAGTTGGGCGGGCGCTGGCAGATCCGCTGCGAGGTGGCCGGTGAGCGCGGTGGCGTGTCGCTGTCCGGCTCGCAGCGCTCGCAATCCGCGCCGGCCCGCCCCACCGCCCCGCCCTCCGCGCCAGACGGGCCGCCGACCCCGCCGAGCGCGCCGAACCCGAGTGCTGGGCCTGCCGCCTTCAACGCGCCGAACCCGAGTGCCGTGGTGAACGCGCCGAGCCCGACTGCCGGGTCCGCCGCGTCGAGCCCGACTTCCGGGCCTGCCGCGTCGAGCCCGACTTCCGGGCCTGCCGCGTCGAGCCCGACTTCCGGGCCTGCCGCGTCGAGCCCGACTTCCGGGCCTGCCGCGTCGAGCCCGACTGCCGGCCCGATGAGCGCGCCGCCCGCCGTGCCGACCCCAACCGCTGCTTCCGGCCCGACCAACGCGCGGCCTGTCGCAGCGAATCCGACCGGCGGCGCCGGCCCGGGTGCCCGTGGCGGTCTGTCTGGCGGAGCGGAGGCGCGCGGCGGGGAGGGTTCCGGTGGCGATGGCTCCGGTGGCCGCGATGCGGGCCGGGGAACGCCGCCCACCGCATCCGCTGACGGCGATGACGACTGGCCGGAGGCGGCCCGTCCCGGCGGTGGCGCCCTCACTGCCGAGGCGACCGATGACGAGGACTGGCCGGAGGCTGCCCGCCCGGGTGGCGCGTCGGTCGGGAACGACGTAGGCCCTGGCACCGCACCAGGCAGCCCCGGCTCGGCATCCACACCGACCGGCGCGAACGGCACCGGCGCGAACGGCGGTGGCGCGCACGGCGGCAGTGCGAGCGGCGGTGGCGCGCACGGCGGCAGCAGCAACGGCGGTAGCTCCAACGCCGGCAACGGGACCCGCACCGGACCGGGCGGTTCGGGTGTCCCCGACCCAGCGGCCGGTGGTAACTCCGGCGCGCGGGGCAACCCGACACCGGCGGCCCGGCAGCCGGCGACAGCCGGTGGTGCGCCGGTGAGCAGCGCCATCGCCGCAGCTCGCGCGGCGGCGGCGGGGCGTGGTCCGCGTACCGGATCGGCGGCCCGGCCCATCGCGGACGCCGAATGGGCCGGCGAGCCGCCCTACGACCCGGACTTCGACGGCCCCTCGCGGGGTGGTCGGCCGGGAGGCGCGGCGCCAGCGGCGGCCCCGGCCTACGAGGGGTTCGACCCGGGCGACGAGCCGTTGGACGAGGTCATCGACGAGAAGACCGCCCGTGAGTCAAGTGAAGAGCAGGCGGTACGGCTGCTCCGCGAGACGTTCGGGGCCGAGAAGATCGACGAGGTCGACGCTCGCTAACGTCCGTCGATCATGGAGTCGTGGTGGGTGGGGTTGGGGGAGCGAGCCCGGTTGGTTGCTGTTTCGGCTAGCAGGACGCCGAGGCAGCAGGCCCAGAGCGGGAAGGGCAGCACGGCGACCCGTTCCATGCCGCCGACCCCGATGCCGACGCCCTGCTGGGCGAAGAACAACACCGTCCCGACCAGCGCGACGAGCCCGGCGGTGAGGGTGATTCGTCGCCACCTGCCGAGCGTCGTGGTGCCCGGCGCGAAGCCGGCGAGGAGCAGACCGACGTTGCCCAGGCCCATGATCAGGAATGCGCCGAGGACGTGCAGGTTCTCGTCGACGTCGGCGGGGTAGAGGGCTGCCAGGGCGTATCCGCCGGTGGCCAACAGCAGGAGTGTCTGGGCCGAGCGCACCACCGCGCCGCGACCAAGGATCCGCCAGGTCAGCAGGAGCCCGGCGGCGAGCAGCAGCGCGGTGGCCAGCGTCGCGGCGTTCATCAGCGGGTGCCAGGGCGAGCAGACGTAGCGGAGTCGACTGCTGTCCCACATGCCGCAGTGGGCGTTGCCGAGGTCGCTGATGTTCTGAATGGCCCAGCTGTAGGTCGGCTCGCGCCAGCGCAGGCCGGTGACCAGGCTGGCGATGAGGAAGATCGGTGCGGCCGCGACCCAGCACAGTGCGCCGACCCGGCCGGTGCGGTTGAGATTCATGTCCATGAGCACACCAGAGCGACGGCTCTCGCGCACTACCGACAGATGGTTGGTTCGGGGTAGAGGTAGCCGTACCCGGCAGGCAGTTCAAGCCGGGGTGGAAGGTGTTGCGGGCACTGTCATGATGTGCGCCATGAAGATCACCTCCGCTCCACAGGGGGTCGCCGACACCAGCCGTCGCCATATCAAGGCCGCAGTGCTGGCGGTCGCTGGTCTGGCCGCGCTGTTGTGGGCGTGGTCGATGTCGTGGGTGGCGGTGCGCCCCGGTCAGGCCGTCGTTGATCGGCTTCTCGGTCATCGTCCGCCGACCGAGGTGCGGACGTTCGCGTTGACCGACCTTGCGGGCTACTGGCAACCGCTGTGCGTCGGATGGGGCGCGCTGCTGGTGCTGCTGGTGGTGGCCTGGTTGCGCCCGCCGTGGCGGTTCGGTCTGCGGCTGGCCGCGATGCTGCTCGGCGTGGTTCTGGCAGTCGGCACCCTCCTTCCCGGCACGGCCGCCATCGACGTCAGCGGCTTTCCGCTGCAGGCCAACCCCAGTACGGAATTCCTCGGCGGTGTGTGGCTCGGCCTCCTCGGGGTGGCGTTGCTGATGCGCGCCGTGACGACCCTGCCGGAGCTGTCGACCCCCGCCGCGCCGGAGGCACCACCCGCCCTACCGGCCGATGAGCCCATCGCGACAGACCCGTCGGCTGCGCCGGACTCGACCCCCTTCGTTTGGCAGGGTTCACGGCGGAACGCCCGATCGGCAGCGCCGTGGTGGCGGCGACCGGGACCGATCGTCGGCGTGCTGACGGTTCTCGGTGTGGCCACCATCCTTGGCGTGGTTACCTGGCGGGCGATCCACTCGGTAGATGACTCGGTGGATGAGCAGCCCGCCGAGCTCGGCGCGTTGGTGGTGGTGGCTCCGCCCGATTCGGCACCCACCGCGCCGGCCGCAGCGGACGACCGGGTCGACCTGGGCCGGATTCTGCCGCTCTCCCCGGCACGGGCGAACCTGCTCGCCGAGCAGGCGGGCGACGACGTGGTCCACGTGGCTGGCACGGCCTGGACGCGCCCGGACGATGCTGCCGTATCGATCACCCTGGTCCAGTTCAGTTCGTCGGCGTCGGCTGACCAGTTCCAGCGTTCCTACGCCGACTTACGGCAGGCAACTCCCGGCGAGGCGACCCCGCTCGCCGACGTGCCGGGGGCGGCGGTCTTCGTTGGTGCCGAGCGGGCCGGCGTGTGGGCCGTCGCGGGCCGGGCCAAGGTCGTCGTGATCGTCAGCGTGGTCGGCGGGCCGTCGGAAACCGTGCCCGTCGTCGAGTCCCTGCTTCGCAACCAGTACGACCGGCTCTGAGCAGTGGCCGGAAGGCTCGGCGTGGGCGGACGCACCGGGCGAGGTGAGGTCGGTCCCAGCGGATAGGCTGGGCGGCGGTCGATCAGACGAGTGCGAGAAGGAGCCATCCGTGCGCCCAGGTGGACAGCCGAACATGCAGCAGATGCTGAAGCAGGCGCAGAAGATGCAGCAGCAGATCGCCGCCGCTCAGGCCGAGTTGGCCGAGGCCGAGCTGACCGGCACCGCCGGCGGTGGGCTGGTCACCGCGACCGTCTCCGGTGCCGGTGAGCTCAAGGCCATCAAGATCGACCCGAAGGCCGTCGACCCGGACGACGTGGAGACTCTGGAAGACCTGGTCGTTGCGGCCGTGCACAACGCCGCCGAGGCGGCACGGGAGCTGACCGAGCGCAAGATGGGCCCGGTCACCGGTGGCATGGGCGGCCTCGGCCTGCCCGGTTTCTGAGCCGGCAGATGTACGAAGGTGCCATTCAGGATCTGATCGACGAACTGGGCCGGCTGCCGGGCGTGGGCCCGAAGAGCGCTCAGCGGATCGCGTTCCACGTCCTGTCGGCGGATCCTGCCGACGTCAACCGGCTGGCCGGCGCGCTGCGCAAGGTCAAGGAGCTGGTGCGGTTCTGCACGACCTGCTACAACGTGGCCGAGTCCGAGCAGTGCCGGATCTGCCGCGACCCGCGCCGCACCGACGAGGTGCTGTGCGTGGTGGAGGAGCCCAAGGACGTGGTGGCCATCGAGCGGACCGGTGAGTTCCGCGGTCGCTACCACGTGCTGGGTGGCGCGATCAATCCGCTGGAGGG
This sequence comes from Micromonospora luteifusca, assembly GCF_016907275.1. Classification (NCBI taxonomy): domain Bacteria; kingdom Bacillati; phylum Actinomycetota; class Actinomycetes; order Micromonosporales; family Micromonosporaceae; genus Micromonospora; species Micromonospora luteifusca. The sequence goes on along the minus strand of NZ_JAFBBP010000001.1, from coordinate 2,956,043 downwards.
GATCGGCCCGGACAATCTGCGCATCCGGGAGCTGATGATCCGGCTCGGTGGTGGCGGGGTGCGGGAGTTGATCCTGGCCACCGACCCGAACACCGAGGGCGAGGCGACCGCCACCTACCTGGCGCTGATGGTGAAGCCGATGGGGATCTCGGTGACCCGGCTCGCCAGCGGGCTGCCGGTCGGCGGCGACCTGGAGTACGCCGACGAGATCACCCTCGGCCGGGCCTTCGAGGGTCGCCGGGCCGTCTGAGTCGTACCCCCGGGGGTGGTGCCGTCGTCGACGGTGCCACCCCCGTCGTGGTGCCCGGGCCCCGTGTGGATCGATGTGTCGCTCCATGTATTCACCGTGCCGTCGACTGTCAGACCCCGGCGGAAGGTGTCGGCTTGGTAGCGATTGCCTGACGGCCGTTCCGCATCGCGTGTGACATGTCATAGCCTCCCGCACACGGACCGAGCCACAGCTCGGCGTGGTCATGCGCATGACAGAGGTGAGAGATGCAGGCGAGAAGGCTTAAAACGGCCGTGGCCATCGCGGCCGTTGCCGCTCTGGCGGTCGGCGCGGCCGGCTGCGCGAAGAGCGAGCGCGACGGCGACAGTGGCGAGGCCAAGACTGGCGGCACCTTCATCTTCGCGGGTGCCGGTGACCCGAAGAACTTCGATCCGATCTTCAACGATGACGGTGAGTCGTTCCGGCCGGTCCGGCAGATGTTCGACACCCTGGTGACCCACAAGCCGGGCACCGCGGACCTCGAGGGTGGGCTGGCCGAGACCTGGGAGCACGACCCGGACGGCAAGGTCTGGACGTTCAAGCTCCGCCAGGGCGTGAAGTTCCACGACGGGACGCCGTTCAACGCCGCCGCGGTCTGCTTCAACTTCGACCGCTGGTACAACATGAAGGGCGCTGCCGCCCAGTCCCAGATGATCTACTACATGGACACCTTCGGCGGGTTCGCCAAGAACGAGGCCGAGGGTGCCGGCGAGTCGATCTACAACAAGTGCGAGGCCAAGGACGACGGAACCGCCGTCCTGACCCTGAACAAGTACAAGGGCGCCTTCCCCGGTGCCTTCGCGCTGACCTCGCTGTCGATCGCGAGCCCCGAGGCGCTCAAGAAGTACGACGCCAACACGGTCACGCAGAACGGTGACTCGTTCTCGTACAGCGCGTTCGCCAACGAGCACCCGGTTGGCACCGGTCCGTTCACCTTCGGTGGGTGGGACAAGGCCAAGAACGAGATCACCCTGAACCGGAACGCTGACTACTACGGCGACAAGGCCAAGGTAGACAAGGTGATCATCAAGATCATCAAGGACGAGAGCACCCGCAAGCAGGAGCTCCGTGCCGGCACCGTCCAGGGCATCGACTTCCCGGCCCCGGCCGACCGCAAGGCGCTTGAGGGTGAGGGCTTCCAGGTCGTCAACCGCCCGGCGTTCAACATCCTCTACCTGGGCCTCAACCAGAAGAACCCGAAGCTCAAGGACCTGCGGGTGCGCCAGGCGATCGCCTACGCGCTCAACCGCCAGCAGCTGGTGCAGACCAAGGGCCCGGGTGGCGCCAAGGTCGCCGACGAGTTCCAGCCGGACACCGTGCTCGGCTACGCCCCGGACGTGCAGAAGTACGAGTACAACCCGGACAAGGCCAAGCAGCTCCTCAAGGAGGCCGGCGCCGAGGGTCTGACGCTGAACTTCTACTACCCGCCGGACGTCACCCGGCCGTACATGCCGAACCCGCAGGAGATCTTCACCGTCCTCGCCAACGACCTGCAGGCCGTCGGCATCAAGGTCAACGGTGTGCCTCGCCCGTGGAACGGTGGCTTCAAGGACGACGTGCAGCAGTTCGGCAAGCACGACCTGCACATCCTCGGCTGGACCGGTGACTACAACGACCCGGGCAACTTCGTCGGCACCTTCTTCGGCCGTGCCAAGGCCGAGTTCGGTGACCAGTCGATGACCGAGATGTTCGACGCCATCGCCAAGGCCGACGGCACCGTCGACGACGCCGGCAAGAAGGCGGCCTGGGAGCAGGTCAACCGGGACATCGCCGCCAAGTGGCTGCCGGCCGTGCCGCTCTGGCACGCCCCGCCGGCCATCGTCGTCACCAAGGACGTCAAGGGTCTGGTTGCCAGCCCGTTGACCGACGAGCGGTTCAACACGGTCAGCATCAGCAAGTGACGTTCATCGGCTGACGTCGTAGGCGTGATCGGCCCGGGTCCGGGGCTCCTCCCGGCCCGGGCCGATTCCGCGATCATCGAGAGTCTGGTGTGTGAGAGATGTTGCGAGTCATAGTTCGCCGCCTGCTGCAGTTGGTGGTGACCCTCATAGCGCTGTCGGCGCTGATCTTCATCTGGCTGCGGAACCTGCCCGGAGGCCCGGTCGAGGCGCTGCTCGGCGAGCGGGCCACGCCCGAGCGCCGCGCCCTGCTGACCAAGGCGCTCGGCTACGACCAGCCGATCCTGGTGCAGTACGGCAAGTTCATGCAGCGGGTGGTGACCGGCGATTTCGGCAACTCGATCCGGACCGGTGACCCGGTCACCGACGTCATCAGCCGCGCCTTCCCGGCCACCATCGAGCTGGCCCTCGCCGCGATGATCATCGCGGTCGGTCTCGGGGTGCCGCTCGGCTACCTCGCCGCGCGTTGGCGTGGACGCTCGCTGGACAACCTCACCATCGCCGGCACCCTGCTCGGCATCTCGATCCCGATCTTCTTCCTGGGCTACCTGCTCAAGGACGTCTTCACGCAGAACATCCACTGGTTCCCGCCGTCCGGGCGGCTCACCACCGGCCTGGACAACACCAATGTCACCGGGTTCTTCGTGCTCGACGGCCTGCTGACCCGGGAGTTCGATGCCAGCGCCGACGCGCTGTGGCATCTGATCCTGCCGGCGATCACGCTCGCCACCATCCCGCTGGCGGTGATCGTGCGGATCACCCGGGCCAGCGTGCTCGACGTGCTGAACGAGGACTACGTGCGGACCGCCGAGGCGAAGGGCTTGCGGCACCGCACGATTCGTGGCCGGCACATCCTGCGCAACGCGCTGCTGCCGGTGGTCACGACAATCGGTCTGCAGACCGGCGCGCTGCTCTCCGGCGCGGTGCTCACCGAGAAGGTCTACAACTGGGGCGGCATCGGCACGCTGATCACCGACTCGATCAGCGGCGGCCGGGACTACCCGGTGCTCCAGGCGATCATCCTGCTCGCCGCGCTGGTCTTCGTGGTGGTCAACCTGCTGGTTGACCTCTCCTACGCCTTCATCGACCCGAGGGTGCGTGTGCGATGAGTGACCCGATCACCCAGGCCGGCACGCCGGCTCCCCGCAGCGGGGACGACAAGCCACGCCCCGGCATGAGCGAGCGCAGCATCGGCGTGCTCGGCGACCGTAAGAAGGCCCGGCTCGACGAGTTGGCCCGGGCGAGCGCCGCCGACCGTGGCGGGGTCAGCCTCGTCCGCGACGCCGTACGCCGACTGCGGCGCAACCCGGTCGCCATCCTCGGAGCCGGCATCGTGGGGCTGTTCGTCCTGGTGGCGATCTTCGCTCCGCTGATCGCCCCACACGATCCGGTGCAGCGCTTCGACGAGCTGACGAAGAACCTCACCGTCGACACGATCCCGGGCGCCAGCGGCGAATTCCCGCTCGGCTCCGATCCGCTCGGCCGGGACTTCCTGTCCCGCATGATCTACGGCGCCCGGCAGACGCTCTTCGTCGGTGTGCTCGCCACCCTCATCGGTCTCGCGCTCGGCGTGCTGATCGGCGCGATCGCCGGTGCCTTCGGCGGCTGGGTCGACGTCGTCCTGATGCGACTCACCGACGTGATGCTGGCCCTGCCCAGCCTGCTGCTCGCGATCACCCTGGTCGCGATGGCCAGCCGGTCGAGCCAGTGGACGGTCATCTTCGCGGTGGCCATCGTGAGCGTGCCGATCTTCGCCCGGCTGCTGCGCGGCTCGATGCTGGCCCAGCGGGAGAGCGACCACGTGCTCGCCGCCCGCGCGCTCGGCGTCAAGGAGCGCAACATCGTGCTGCGGCACATGTTGCCCAACTCGTTGACCGCGGTGATCGTGCAGGCCACCCTGACCTTCGCGGTGGCCATTCTGGACGCCGCGGCGCTTTCCTTCCTGGGCCTCGGCGACCCGGACATCAACCGGGCGGAGTGGGGTCTGATGCTCGGCGTGGACGGTCAGCGCTATTTCGAGGTTCGTCCGGAGTTGGCGTACTTCCCCGCGCTCGCGATCATCGTGGTCGCGCTCGGCTTCACCCTGCTGGGTGAGGCGATGCGTGAGGCGATCGACCCGAAGAACCGGCGGTGACGACGGTGAGCGCCAGCAGCACGGCCGGCACCCGTCTCGGGCGAGCGCGAGGAGTGAGCTTGCGAGCCCCGCAGTCGCGAGCGAAGGACCAAAGCAGTGAGGAAGTGACTCGATGAGCCTGCTCGACGTCCGTGACCTGAGCGTCGTGTTCCAGCGGCGAGGCGAGCGGCCCTTCACCGCCGTGGACAAGGTCAGCTTTACGGTGGAGCCGGGGCAGACGGTTGGCCTGGTCGGCGAGTCCGGTTGCGGTAAGAGCGTGACCAGCCTGGCCATCATGGGCCTGTTGCCCAAGCGAGGTAACAAGGTGACCGGGGAGGTGCTCTTCGAGGGCACCGACCTGCTGAAGCTGCGGCCGGACGACATGCGCGACCGACGCGGTCGGGAGATCAGCATGATCTTCCAGGACCCGCTCTCCTCGCTGAATCCCGTCATCCCGATCGGGATCCAGGTCGCCGAGGTGTTGGAGCGACACCAGGGCCGGGACCGCAAGCAGGCGCTGCGCGAATCGCGGGAGTTGCTCGACGCGGTCGGAATTCCCGACCCGCAGCGGCGGCTCACGGAATACCCGCACCAGATTTCCGGCGGAATGCGCCAGCGCGCGCTGATCGCCATCGCGCTGGCCTGCAAGCCTCGACTGCTGATCGCCGATGAGCCGACGACCGCGCTCGACGTGACCATCCAGGCGCAGATCCTCACCCTGCTCAAGCAGTTGGTCGACGAAACCGGCACCGCACTCGTCATGATCACGCACGATCTGGGTGTGGTGGCCGGGCTCTGCGACACCGTGAACGTGCTCTACGGCGGCAAGGTGGTCGAGCGGGAGCGGCGGCACGAGCTGTTCGCGCATGCCCGGCACCCGTACACGCACGGGTTGCTCAACTCGGTGCCCCGGCTGGACTCACCGCGCGGTGAGCGGCTGCACGCGATCCGCGGGTCGGTCGCCGACAACATCCCGTGGGTCGAGGGTTGCGCGTTCGCGCCGCGCTGCGACAACGTCGTGGACGCGTGCCTGGAAGGGCCCCCGCCGCTCGAACCCACCGCCACCGGCGGTGACCTCCGCTGCAACAACCCCGTCTCCGAGGAGGTGGCGGTCCGATGACCGAACAGACCGAACCCCTGATCGAGCTGCGCGACGTCAAGGTCCACTTCCCGATCAAGAGCGGCCTGCTCTTCGATCGCACCGTCGGGTACGTCTACGCGGTGGACGGCGTGTCGCTGAGCATCCGCAAGGGTGAGACGTACGGCCTGGTCGGTGAGTCGGGATGCGGCAAGTCGACGCTCGGTCGCGGCCTGCTGCGGCTCGTCGAGCCGACCGAGGGCGAGATCATCTTCGACGGCACCGACGTCCGCGCCCTCAAGGGTGAGGCGATGCGGCACGCCCGCCGCCGGATGCAGATGATCTTCCAGGACCCGCTCTCCAGCCTCGACCCCCGGCAGTCGGTGGAGTCGCTGTTGGTGGAAGGACTCAAGGCGCACGGGCTGGCCAACGACAAGGCCGAAACGAACCGGCGGCTGCGCGAGACGCTGGAAGCGGTCGGCCTCCCCGCGTCGTCCCTGAGCAAATACCCGCACGAGTTCTCCGGCGGCCAGCGGCAGCGGATCGGCATCGCCCGGGCGCTGGTGCTCAACCCGGACCTGATCGTCGCCGACGAGCCGGTCTCCGCGCTGGACGTGTCCATCCAGGCCCAGGTGCTCAACCTGCTGGAGGACCTGCAGAACGAGCGCGGCCTGACGTACCTGATCATCGCCCACGACCTGGCGGTGGTCCGGCACATCGCCGACACGGTGGGTGTCATGTACCTCGGCGGGCTGGTGGAGGAGGCGTCCAGCGACGACCTCTACCGCGAGCCGATGCACCCGTACACCCGAGCGCTGATGTCCGCGGTGCCGGTGCCCGATCCGCTCGTCGAGGACCGCCGGGAGCGGATTCTGCTCGCCGGCGACCTGCCCTCCCCGACGAACCCGCCGTCGGGCTGCCGGTTCCACACCCGGTGCCCGTGGGCGCAGCCGACCCGGTGCGCCGACGAGCGGCCGCAGTTGCGCGACGTGGTCGGCGGGCATCGGGTGGCCTGCCACTTCGCCGAGGACATCGCTGCCGGCACGATCCGGCCGCACGAGGTCGAGGTGGAACTGGTCCGCCCGGCCGAGGGCACCGGCCCCGTCGACCCGCCGGGCGAGCTGATCCCGACCCCGTGACGCCGCCAGGGGCCGTCCCGAACAGGACGGCCCCTGAGCCGGTATGCGGTCTGGCGGCGGCTCAACCCTCGCGGCGGCTCAACCCTCGGGACGGTGCAGCAGGCCCACCGCGACACCGTGTACCGCGTCCAGCCCTGCCGGGTCGGCCAGCGCGACCGACGCGCCGGTTACCGTGTACCACTCGTCCGCGTCCTTGTACTGCACCCGGAGGGTGATCTTGCCGTCCGCGTACTCGGTGCGCAGGGTCAGGTCGCCGGTGACGACGCCGACCTCATCGGTCATCACGCCGCCAGGGCCGGGCACGATGTCGGTGGTGCGGCTCTGCGGGCCAGCCGAACCGCCCGAATCGGCGACCATGCCGGCACCCGGCACGGCGGCGGGAGCCTCGGCGGTGCCGTCCGCGGTCATGCCGGCGGCGGACGGGCCGCTCTCCCCGGCAGTGCTCACGAATCGCTCCCCACTGAACAGCCCTCCAACATCTCGGTCAGGGCGGTCTTCTCGGCGCTGGTCACCGTCAGCCGCCAGTAGTGCTTGACCGTTACCCAACTTTCAGCGTACTTGCACCAGTACGACCGGTTAGCCGGCTTCCACTGCGAAGGGTCCTGGTCACCCTTTGACCGGTTTGAGGACGCGGAAACCGCGAGGAGTTGCGGACGGGTGGTGTCGTTGGCGAAGTCACCGCGCTTCGCGTCGTCCCACTCGTCGGCACCCGAGCGCCACGCATTGGCCAACGGCACCATGTGGTCGATGTCCACCTCGGAGGGATCGGCGGCGCTGCGGCCGTCGTACACGCTCTCCCAGCGACCATCGACCACGTTGCAGCCGGAGAGCTTCACCTCCTTGCCGTCACGCTGGAGGATGCTGTCCCGCACGTCGCAGTTCTTGCCCGTGTCCCGCCAGTGCGGGAAGTGGTCTCGGCTGTAGCCCTTCATCGAGCCAGCGGTGGCAACGGTGAGCTGACCGAGTTGCTCCATGGCGCTGCCGCCGTCGCTCGGCGGCGGCGTGTCCGGCTCGTCCTGCGGGACGCAACCGGCCACGCTGAGCGCCAGCGCCGCGGCGAGCGCGGCCACCGCCGCTCGCGGTCCTGATCTGGTACGCACAGACGACACCTCTCCAGCTTGCGGTCTCCCGGCGATTGCGCACAGTACCCGGGGATGGTTTCGGCGTTTCGTGGCGTCTCCCACATGGTGCAAGGCAGATTGGTGGGATGACCGCACCCGTACCGGCGCCCGCCCTCCGAATGGGGACCGCCGCCGGTCGGGGGACGTTGCTCGCCGCCGTTCTCGCCTCCGGCATGGTCTTCCTCGACACAACTGTCGTCAACGTGGCGTTGCCGAAGCTCGGGCAGGACCTCGGCGCGAACGTATCCGATCTCCAGTGGACCATCAATGGCTACCTGCTGATGTTGGCTGCGTTCGTGCTGCTCGGCGGCGCACTCGGGGACCGCTTCGGTCGGCGACGCATCTTCCTCATCGGCGTGGTCTGGTTCACCGCCGCCTCCGTGCTGTGCGGGTTGGCCCAGGGGACCGGTTGGCTGATCGCGGCCCGGTTCATCCAGGGTGCCGGCGGTGCGCTGCTCACGCCCGGATCGCTGTCGGTTCTGCAGGCCAGTTTCCACCCGGATGACCGGGGCCGGGCCATCGGCGCCTGGGCCGGGCTGTCCGGGGTGTCCACCGCGCTGGGCCCGTTCATCGGGGGCTGGCTGATCGACGCGCTGTCCTGGCGCTGGATCTTCTTTCTCAACCTGCCGATCGCCGTGCTGGTGGTGCTGGCCGCGATGCGCTGGGTGCCCGAAAGCAGAGACGAGAGCGCCTCGCGGACCGCTGGGCCGGGACGGACGCGACGGCGGTTCGACGTCGGAGGAGCACTGCTCGGAGCGCTCGCGCTCGCCGGCGTCACGTACGCCCTGATCGACGCGCCGACCCGCGGCTACGACTCGGCGCCGGTGCTGATCGCCGCGCTCGTCGGCCTGCTCTCCGCGGCGGCCTTCGTGCTGCTCGAACGGCGCCGCGGCGACGGGGCGATGCTACCCACCGGGCTGTTCAGCAGCCGACTCTTCTCGGTGCTGAACCTCTTCACCGTGGTCGTGTACGCGGCGCTCGGCGGCTTCACCTTCTTCTTCGCCGTGTATCTGCAGAACGTGGTCGAATGGTCGGCCTTCCGCACCGGCATCGCGTTGCTGCCGATGACCCTGCTGCTGCTGATCGGGTCTGCTCGGACAGGTGCCCTGTCGGCACGGATCGGGCCGCGACTGCCGCTGACCGTCGGGCCGGTGATCGCCGCGGTCGGTCTGCTGCTGCTGCGCGGCATCGGGCCGGGTGCGTCGTACTGGACGGACGTGCTGCCCGGGGTGCTGCTCTTCGGCATCGGGCTGACCCTGGTGGTGGCACCGCTGACCGCGTCGGTGCTGGCTGCCGTGCAGGACCGGTTCTCCGGGGTGGCCAGCGGTTTCAACAACGCCGCGTCCCGCGCCGGTAGCCTGCTCGCGGTGGCGGCGTTGCCGCTGCTGGTCGGCCTCTCCGGGGGCGGCTACGAGCAGAAGGCTGAGCTGACCGACGCGTTCCGAGGTGCGATGGAACTGTGCGCCGGCCTGCTCGTGGTGGGCGCGGTGCTGGCCCTCCTGCTGGTCCACCGACCGCCCCGGGACGCCCCGCCGTCCCAGCCCTGCCATTCGCTGCCCGCCGCGACACCCCCGAAGTAGCTGCCCCGGGGGGGTCGCGCGTAGGTCAGCGGCGGGCGCGGTTGACCGCGCTGGTGACCGCCTTGATCGAGGCGGTGACGATGTTGGCGTCGGTGCCGACACCCCAGACCGTCCGCCCGTCCACCTCACACTCCACGTACGCGGCTGCCTGCGCGTCCCCGCCGGAGGAGAGCGCGTGCTCGTGGTAGTCGAGCACCCGCACGCCCACCCCGATCGACTGGAGCGCGTTGACGTACGCGTCGATCGGGCCGTTGCCGACCGCGACGAGCGAGCGCTGCTCGGTGCCCACGCCGACCTGGGCCTCGATCTCGACCTTGCCGTCGGTGGTGCCGATCGAGTAGCTGGCCAGCCGGACCGCCGGGTCGGGCTGGTGGTCGAGCAGGTAGTGCGTCGCGAAGATCTCCCACATGGCGCTCGGGTCGACCTCGCCGCCGTCGTGGTCGGTGACGTGCTGAACCACACCGGAGAACTCGATCTGGAGCCGGCGGGGCAGGTCCAGTTGGTGCTCGCTCTTCATGATGTACGCGACGCCGCCCTTGCCGGACTGCGAGTTGACCCGGATGACCGCCTCGTAGGTGCGGCCCAGGTCCTTGGGGTCGATCGGCAGATACGGCACGGCCCAGGTGTGCTCGTCCAGCGGTACGCCGGCTGCCTTGGCGTCGGCGGCGAGGGCGTCGAAGCCCTTCTTGATGGCGTCCTGGTGGGAGCCGGAGAAGGCGGTGTAGACGAGGTCGCCCGCGTACGGGTGGCGCTCGTGCACCGGCAGTTGGTTGCAGTACTCGACGGCTCGCCGGATCTCGTCGATGTTCGAGAAGTCGATCATCGGATCGATGCCCTGGGAGAAGATGTTGAGGCCCAGCGTCACCAGGTCCACGTTGCCGGTGCGCTCGCCGTTGCCGAACAGGCAACCCTCGATGCGGTCCGCGCCCGCGAGCAGGCCCAGCTCGGCGGCGGCGACCCCGGTGCCCCGGTCGTTGTGCGGGTGCAGGCTCAACACCACGCTGTCCCGGCGCGGCAGGTGCCGGTGCATCCACTCGATCGAGTCGGCGTACACGTTGGGCGTGGCCATCTCGACCGTGGCCGGCAGGTTGATGATCAGCGGCCGGTCGGGCGTCGGGTCGATCACGTCGATCACCCGGGAACAGACCTCCAGCGCGTACTCCAGCTCGGTGCCCGTGTACGACTCCGGCGAGTACTCGTAGAAGATGTCCGTGTCCGGGGTGTGGATCTCGGCGTACTTCTGGCAGAGCCGGGCCCCGGTGGTGGCGATGTCGGCGATGCCGTCCTTGTCCAGGCCGAAGACCACCCGGCGCTGGAGGGTGGACGTCGAGTTGTAGAAGTGCACGATGGCCCGCTTCGCACCGCGCAGCGACTCGAACGTCCGGTCGATCAGGTGCTCCCGACACTGGGTGAGCACCTGGATGGTGACGTCGTCCGGGATCATGTCCTGCTCGATGAGCTGCCGGACGAAGTCGAAGTCGGTCTGGCTGGCCGACGGGAAGCCGACCTCGATCTCCTTGTAGCCCATCTGGACCAGCAGCTGGAACATCCGGCGCTTGCGCTCGGGCGACATCGGGTCGATCAGCGCCTGGTTGCCGTCGCGGAGATCCACCGCGCACCAGCGTGGGGCGGCGTCGATGTGCCGGGTGGGCCAGGCGCGGTCCGGCAGGTCGACCCGGAACTCCTCCCGGTACGGCTGGTAGCGGTGGTACGGCATCCGGCTCGGGCGTTGCCGGGCGATCGGATCAGTCTCGGCGTCGGTGACAGGTTGAGCCATCTCAGAGTGCTCCCTGGAACATGTGGCGTCAGCAGATCGAAAGGTGTCGGCGAGATGCCAGGCGACGATGCGCGGCGATGCCGATCGGAAAACTCAGATGTGCTGGACGGCGCGATGCAACTCCGCGACGAGGTGCCGGCCGGTCAGGCCTCGTCGCGGCGGCTAAGGAGAAGAAGCGCCCGCCACATGACCAAGTCACCCTACGTGATGGAGGGGGAGGTGGGAAGGCAGGTCCGGACTATGGGACCGGGGCCATGGCCGGCTCCGGGTCATCGGCAACCAGCCGCGGCGTCCGTCCGGCCCAGGCCACCACGGGCACGATCGCCAGCCCGACCAGCGCGAAGATCGCTGCGGCCGGTAACCATCCCCACCCGCCGGTGGTCACCCCGAGCGCGGTCAGTCCGGCCGGGGCGATCAGGTACTGCACCTGTGTCCCGAGCCGGAACGCCCCCACGTACGCGCCACGTTGGGAGGCTGGCGGCAGGGCGGCGGTGAGCCCCCACGCGCCCGCCGACTCGATCAGCTCGGCCAGGATCAGTACCGTCGCGGCGGCCACCAGCACCACCACGGTGAGCATGCCCCGGGTGACCCCGGAGATCGGCAGGACCAGGCAGAACAGGGCGATCAGCAAACCGCCCCGGCGAGAAGCCCGTGCCGCGTCCGCAGCGGTGTCGGCGCCCCGGCTCGCGCGTACCTGTAGCAGCACGATCAGGACCGTGTTGAGCAGCACCAGCCCTGCGATCACCGTCTTCGGGGCGTCGGTGTGGGTGAGGATCCAGAGCGGCAGCACCGTCAGGTAGAGCGTCTGGTGCGCGGTGAGCAGCCCGGAAAGCAGTGCCACCGCCATGAACGGGCGGTCCCGGAGCACGGCGAGCCGGCTCATCGGCTCCACGGGTCGGGTCGTCTGCGGCAGCCGGGGCAGTCGCCGCACGAAGAAGGCCGTCACCAGGAACACCGTCGAGATGAACCAGACCATTGCCCGGTACGCCCCGATCGTGTCCACCGCCAGCACGAGGCCGCTGAGCACCGCACCGAGCCCGAAGCCGACGTTCAGCAACGAGCGCTGGTAGGCCATCGCCGTGACCCGTTCGGCCGGGGCGAGCGCGTTGATCGAATAGACCTGAATGGCCACGCCGCTCGCGGCTTCCACGGCGGCCAGAGCCACCACCACGGCGAGGAATCCGGCGAAGCCGCCCACGAACGGGTAGGTCGCGAAGAGCGCGGCGTTCAGCACCAGCCCGACCAACCAGACCCGCTGCGGTCCGTACCGGTCGGTGAGCCCGCCCAGCGGCACCGTGCCCAGCAACGACACCCCCGCCGCGATGGACAGCCCCAGCCCCACCTGGGCGGCGCTGAGCCCGAGTGCCCGGGTGAAGAAGACGGCGCTGCCGGCGTGGAACAGGCCGCTGCCGACGGCGTAGACCATGGCCTGCACGGCCAGGGCGCGGGTCAACCCTGCCGGCGGTACGATGTTTCGGACAACGGTACGAATGGTCTCTCTGGCTTCCATGGCCGGTGAGTGAACCGTGCCCCCATCGTCCCGGTCGATTCTTTTAGCCTGGGCCGAATCCTGCGCCGGGGATGCGTGTGTCCGAGTTGCGGTTCAGTCTGGCCGACGTCGCCGGGGTGCGGCTCGCCGTGTCGCCGGCCAACGAGACGGTCATGAGCATGTGGGCGCTGGCCAGCCCGGTTTACTACGCGGTGCACCTGCCCTGGATCGACCGTGCCCGGGTGACCCTGCGTCGTCCCGAGGTGGCCGCCCGGGTCCGACCGCTGGTGGAGCTGACCCGGCCGCATTGCTGGCTGCCTGACTTCCTCACCCCGGCGGCCCGGCCGAACGTGGAGATGGCCGAGCAACTCGACCAGATCGCGGCGACGCCTCCGGACGTGGTGGTCCGGGATCTGCTGGCGACCACCCCGCGCCGACCGTTGGGCGCGTTCGGGCGGGCGCTGCTCACCGATCCCCGCGGGCTGCTGCCGCAGGTCGTCGACGCGGTGCGGGTCTGGTACGACGAGGCGATCGCCCCGGACTGGCCGCAGATGCGCGCGCTTCTCGACGCCGATGTGGCGTACCGCGCCGCTCAGCTCGCCGAGGGCGGAGCAGGTCAGTTCTTCGAGCAGCTCCACCCGAGCCTGCGCTGGCACGGTGACCGGGTGGTCAGCGACGACCCGTTCGAGCGGGACTTCGACCTCCGCGGTCGTGGGCTGGCGCTGAATCCGGGCGTATTCACCGACCGTCGGGTGCTGTGGAACCTGTTGGAGGACTCGCTGCCGGCCGGGGTGTACCCGGTCCGGGCGGTGGGAACGCTCTGGGAGACGGCCGCGACGCCGCCCGGCGACCCGCTGGCACGGGTGATCGGCCCGGGCCGAGCCGCCCTGCTGCACCTGCTCGAGACAGCGGTGACCACCACCGACCTGGCCCGACTCGCCAGGATGTCCGCCGGAAACGTCTCGCAGCACCTGACCGCGCTGCACGCCGCCGGCCTGGTTTCCCGGTCCCGACAGGGTCGGCACGTCCTCTACCGCAACACCGACGCAGCGAAGGTGCTGCTTCGAGCCAGCCGGGGCGGGTGACTCGACGGTGTGATCAGGCGAGCAGCAGATCGGCGACCGGGCGGCGGTGACGCAGGCCGGTCTCCCGGGCGCGCAGATCGGCCGGGAGCGTGAACGGGTCCCCGAGCCGGCCGACGGCGGCGACCACCAGCGGGCGGATGCCGCCGGGCAGGTCGAGTTCGGTGGCGAGGCCGGTCTGGTCGAAGTGGGTGAGTTGGCGCACGTGCAGGCCGAGTGCGGTGGCCTGCAACGTCAGGTGGGCAATCGCCTGACCGAGGTCGTACGCGGCCCGCTCGGCGTCGCCGCCGGTGTGTGCGCCGACCACCAGGGTGGCGGCGTGTCGGGCCCAACCCTGGTCACTGCCCGGGAGATTGATCAGGATCCGCTTCCAGGTCTCGTCGTGCCGGTGGCCGATGGCGAACCGCCAGGGTTGCCGGTTCTCCGTCGAGGGTGCCCAGCGTGCGGCTTCCAGCAGCGAGGCCGCCTCGGCCGGGGTCAGCTCGGCGCTCGGGTCGAAGGCCCGAGGGCTCCAGCGGTAGGCGAGCAGAGGAGTGAGATCGGCCATGCGATGAAGTGTTCCGTATGGGTGATTCGCCCACCTTGCTCGGGTGACCTGAATGTGGGCAAGAGCACCCGTAACGGGACGAAGATCAGGACGTTCCCGCGCTCGGGCTGTCCGACGGGTCAGGGGTCGGTGGCGCTGCGGTATCGAGCGGATCCCGGTCGACCACCACCGGGCCGGCGAGCTGCACGGTGGCCGGCGCCGGGCCGGGTGGTGCGGCCAACCTCAGCGTCCCGGCCCCGGTCCGGACACCGGTCGGCGTGCCGTCCCGGTCGTAGCAGTAGATACCCACCTCCAACGGAGCGTTCAACGACGCCGAGGTGGAGTCCACCGAGTAACAGGCGCCGGACAGGCCCTTGGGCGGGCTGGCCGGGGCCACCGCCAACGGCGCGCGCCGGTCGGTGAGCACGTCCAGCCAGTCGGTGAGCGGATGCTGGACCCAGGGGTCCGACCGGCGCGGGATGGCGTCGTCGCGTTCACCGAGGCGTACGCAGCTCGCCGACTCCGGTCGGCCGGCCGACGGCAGGGCGCACTGGAACAGCCCGTCGGTCGTGGCGGCCATCGAGATGTCGGCGGCGCCACCCCACGCGCCCCCCGGCACGTCGACCCGCCAGCTGCCGTCGTTCGCGCTGGTGAACGCGATCGTGCGGTCCGGTCGACCCGCCTGGCTGTACACGTACTGCGCCACCAGATGGCGGTCCTGCGCAGCCGCGGCCAGGGCGGCCAGCTCGTCCCGCGCGGCGTCCACCGCGACCGGTCCTGGATCGGCGGGCGGCGGGGCTGGAGGCTGCTCGCCGGTGCAGGCGACCAGGAGAGCCGGCAGGGCGAACACGAGCGGCCCGAGCACGCGGCCGGCCGAGCGGATGAGGACGGGCACCGGCCCATTCTGGTGGGTGCGGGCGGTCGGTGGGGACCGGCGCGTACCGGGTGCGTCCCGGCGTGTCGGGCTTGGCCCGTCCCTGCGTACCGTCGGACCTGGTCGGAGCGGCCCGGCCGGCCCCGCGCGGGCCGGATGGTGGGATCACCTGACCCGGCGTCGTTACCTGCCGGATACCCTCAAGGGGTCTGACACGCGCCGCCGGCCCCGGTTCCGGCGGCGTCGGCACGCTCAGGGTCGCTGGGAGGGAGTGCACCGTCGTGGCACTCGTGGTGCAGAAGTACGGCGGGTCCTCCGTCGCCAACGCCGAGCGGATCAAGCGGGTGGCCGAGCGCATCGTCGCCGCCCGCAAGGCCGGCGACGACGTGGTGGTGGTGGTCTCCGCGATGGGGGACACCACCGACGAGCTGCTCGACCTGGCCAACCAGGTCAGCCCGCTGCCGCCGGGCCGCGAGCTGGACATGCTGCTCACCGCCGGGGAGCGGATCTCCATGGCGTTGCTCGCCATGGCCATCCACAACCTGGGGTACGAAGCCCGCTCGTTCACCGGCTCACAGGCCGGCGTGATCACCACCTCGGTGCACGGGCGCGCACGGATCATCGACGTGACCCCCGGGCGGCTCAAGGGCGCGCTCGACGAGGGGTCGGTGGTCATCGTGGCTGGCTTCCAGGGTGTCTCGCAGGACACCAAGGACGTCACGACGCTGGGCCGGGGTGGTTCCGACACCACCGCCGTGGCGCTCGCCGCTGCCCTGCACGCCGACGTCTGCGAGATCTACACCGACGTGGACGGCATCTTCACCGCCGACCCGCGGATCGTGCCCAACGCCCGGCACATCAAGAACATCACCTACGAGGAGACGCTGGAGCTGGCCGCGTGCGGCGCGAAGGTGCTGCACCTGCGTAGCGTGGAGTACGCCCGGCGGGCGGGGTTGCCGATCCACGTCCGTTCGTCATACTCGACCAACACCGGCACGATGGTCACCGGATCGATGGAGGACCTTTCCGTGGAGCAGGCACTGATCACCGGGGTCGCGCACGACCGCAGCGAGGCCAAGATCACGATCGTCGGGGTGCCCGACGAGCCGGGTGCTGCCGCGCGGATCTTCGATACCGTCGCCGGCGCCGAGATCAACATCGACATGATCGTGCAGAACGTCTCCACCGAGGGCACCGGCCGGACGGACATCTCGTTCACCCTGCCCAAGGCCGACGGCCCGACCGCGATGGCGGCGCTCAGCAAGATCCAGGAGCCGGTCAAGTTCAAGGGCCTGCTCTACGACGACCACGTCGGCAAGGTCTCCCTGATCGGCGCCGGCATGCGCTCGCACCCCGGTGTGGCCGCGGGCTTCTTCGCCGCGCTCGGCGCGGCCGGGGTCAACATCGAGATGATCTCCACCTCCGAGATCCGGGTCTCCGTGGTCTGCCGGGACACCGACCTCGACGCCGCCGTCCGCGCCATCCACGACGCGTTCGAGCTGGGCGGCGACACCGAAGCCGTGGTCTACGCGGGGACGGGTAGGTAGCGCCGATGACGGCGCTGCCCACCCTCGCCGTGGTCGGAGCAACCGGTGCCGTCGGCACCGTCATGTGTGAGCTGCTCACCGGGCGCCGCAACGTCTGGGGTGAGATTCGGCTGCTCGCCTCCGAACGCTCGGTCGGGCGCCGGGTGCGCTGCCGGGGCGAAGAACTCGTCGTCCAGGCACTGACCCCCGAGGCGTTCGACGGGGTCGACGTGGCGATGTTCGACGTGCCCGACGACGTCTCCGCCGAGTGGGCGCCGATCGCCGTCTCCCGAGGCGCGATCGCGGTCGACAACTCCGGCGCGTTCCGGATGGACCGGGACGTTCCGCTGGTCGTTCCGGAGATCAACCCCGAAGAGGTCCGCAACCGGTCCCGCGGCATCATCGCGAACGCCAACTGCACCACCCTCGCGATGATCGTCGCCGTTGCGCCGCTGCACCGCGAGTACGGCCTGCGGGAGCTGGTCCTCGCCTCCTACCAGGCGGTCTCCGGAGCCGGCCAGTCCGGCGTCGACATCCTGCACGACCAGCTCACCAAGGTCGCCGGAGATCGCGCGCTCGGCTCGCGCACCGGCGACGTCCGCCAGGCGGTCGGCGACGACCTCGGACCGTTCCCGGCCCCGCTGGCGCTCAACGTGGTGCCCTGGGCCGGCTCCCCGGCCGACGACGGCTGGTCATCCGAGGAGATGAAGATCCGCAACGAGTCGCGGAAGATCCTTGGCCTGCCCGACCTCAAGGTGTCCGCCACCTGCGTGCGGGTGCCGGTGGTCACCGCCCACTCGGTGGCCGTGCACGCCGTCTTCGGCACCGAGGTGGACGCCGAGGGCGCCCGCGAGGCACTACGCAACGCACCCGGGGTGATCCTCGTCGACGACCCCGCAGCCGGGGAGTTCCCGATGCCGATCGACGCGGTCGGCACCGACCCGTCCTGGGTCGGCCGGATCCGCCGCGCCCTGGACGACCCCCGCGCCCTCGACTTCTTCGTCACGGGCGACAACCTCCGTAAGGGCGCTGCCCTCAACACGGCCCAGATCGCCGAACTCCTCGCCAAGGAGCTAATAAACCCCTGACCCGCCCTGCCCCGGGGCTCGGCCTGACCCGCCCTGCCCGGGGCTCGCCCGACCCGGTGTTCGCGGGGCACCCCAACTCCGTGATCGACCTGGGGAGCGCGGACCCGTGATCGACTCCATGTCGGCGACATGGCGGTATCCGCCGGGGGAGATACCGCCACATCGGCGACATGGAGTCGATCATGCCCATGAAGCGGTGGTCGTCTTGCTGTGATCCCACACCGGTCGCCGCTATGGGGATGTCCCGCGTCGGGGATACCCCTCCCCGCACTGCCCGGCGCCGACCAGACAGGCCAAACGATTCGCTCAAAGTCGCCGACAGGGAGGGGTCGGGAGGGCGGGAAGGGCGGGGGGTTATGCCGCGGATAGGTGTACGCCGTCTCGGCCTTGGCGTTTTACCGCGTACAGGGCCTGGTCGGCTCTCCGCAGGGTGCGATCGGGGGACTCGCCAGGGCGAGGCAGTGCGACGCCCACGCTGATCGTGCGACCGATGCGTCGGGCCGCCTCGGTCAGCCGTTCGGCAATCCGGACCGCCTCCTCGGGACGGCTCACCTCGATCACCGCGACGAACTCGTCGCCGCCGATCCGGTACAGCTCGTCGCCGTGCCGAAGTGCGCCCTCCAGCGCCCGGGCCAACCCGACCAGCACCCGGTCGCCGGCCTGGTGGCCGTACGTGTCGTTGACGGTCTTGAAGCCGTCCACGTCGATCGCCAGCAGGGCCGTACGCCCCGGGGTGGCCGCCGCGATCCGCTGCCCGAACGGGCCGGTGTGCCGTAACCCGGTCAGCGGGTCGGAGCTGGCCTGCTCCCGCAGTCGGGCCAGCGTGCGGAGCCGGTCCAGGCTCGTCCACGCCTGCCCGGCGAGCAGTTCCATCAGGCTGACCGTGGTCGGGTCCGGGCGCAGTGCGCGTTCGTCGGCGACCAGCAGCACCCCGCCGGTGTCCGGTGGCCCGACCGGAACGGCGACCAGCGTGTGCACCCCCGCCCGGGTCAGCGGCCGGTAGGCCTCGGTCGGGGGGTGCCCCGCCTCGCCCAGCGTGTACCCGGCGCCGTACCGGTGTGCCCGGTCGACCATCCGGTCCAGGGCGGCCGGACCCGCCTCGGTCAGTTCGGCGCGGATCCGGGTTTCCAGGTCGCTCGGCGCCACCGGCGGCGGCCCGAGCTGGCCGGCGATCAGGAGCACCGCGGTGGAGAGGGTGGAGACCTCCTGGGCGGCGCGGGCCGCAACAGCCAGCACGTCCCCCTCGGTCGACGCGGAGGTGAGCGCGGCGGTGTGCCGGAGCAGTTTCTCGCTGCGGCTCTCCGCCGGTGGGCCGCCGAGCGCGGCGATCCGCGCACCGAGCCGGTCGGCCAACCGCTGCGTGGTCTCCCGCCACGGCTCCAGGTCGACCGGCTCACTCCACTGCAGGTCGAGTACGCCGATCGCCCGGCCCGCCGGGTCCAGCACCGGTACGCACAGTTCGGCGGTCACGTCCGGGCGTACCGGTAGGTAGTCGGGGTCGACCGTGACGTCCGGGACGACGGCGGGGGTGCCGGTGGCGTACACCCGCCCGACGATGCCGGTCTTTGCCGGCACGGTCGCGAAGACCTGCCAGGCCCCGGTCGCCGCGACGCAGCGCAGGCGGTCGTGGACCGCGAGCAGCACGGAGATGGTCGCCGTGGTGTGGCGGGACAGCGCGGTGACCGTCCACCGGCAGGCCTCCGGCGCGCTCGACGCCATCGGCAGGCGGACGGTCACGTCACGGATGACTCGCTGATGATCCACTCGCACGTCGTTCCAGGTAGGGGACAGGCCGGCCGGCGCCGAGCCGCACGATCAAGCGTACTCACGGCGGCGGGGTCGGCCAGGCTTCGTACACACGTGCTATCCACAGGCTGTGGACACAGCCTGTGGGCGCGTGCCCCCCAGGACACCGGGGCCGGCGATAGCGTGGAACTCCCGGCGCCGAGGAGGCGAGCTCATGCTCATCGCACAGCTCAGTGACCCGCACCTGACGACCGGCCTGCTCGCCGCTCAACCGGCCGCCGGGCTGCACCGTGCGCTCGGCCGGGTGCTGGCGTTACGGCCCCGACCGGACTGCGTGGTGATCACCGGTGACCTGGTCGACCACGGCCGGCCCGACGAGTATGCGGCGCTGCGTGAGCTGATCGGCCAGTTCCCGCTGCCGGTGCACCTGGTCCCCGGCAACCACGACGACCGCGAGTCGCTGCTCGACGCTTTCGGGGGCACGCCGTGGCTCGGTGGCGGCTTCTCCGCCTACTACCACGTCGATTACGAGGCGGCGACGGTCGTGGTGCTCGACTCGCTTGTCGCCGGCAGCGACAGCGGCCAGCTCGGCGAGGAGCAGCTCGGCTGGCTCGACGGGGTGCTGGCCGGGCGGCCCGAGGTGCCCGCTGTGGTCTGCCTGCACCATCCGCCGGTCGCGGTCGGCATTCCCGCGGGCGACTCCCTCCGGCTCGCCGACGGTGACGCGCTCGCCGAGGTGATCGGCAGGCATCGGCACGTCGTACGGGTCGCCGCCGGCCACCTGCACCGCCCGGTCACCACGGCGTACGCGGGCACGGTGCTCACCGTGGCGCCCAGCACCTGGAGGCAGAGCACGCTCACCATGAGCGCCGACGAGCAGATCGGTTGGGTCGACGAGCCGACCGCCTTCCTGCTGCACCTGATCGAGGCGGGCGGCTGCGTGACACACACCGTGCAGGTCAGCCACTCCGCCGGCCAGACCTGCGGCTTCTGAGGGCACCCGACGGTGACTCGCTGCCCGCCCCGGGCTGTCAAGCGAGCAGGAACTCGCGCAATGCGGGAGCGAGCGTCCGCGGCGGCACCTCGTGGTAGCCACCGTCGAGGCTGACAGACCGGCCGCCCGGGACCGCCTCGGCCGCGGCACGGCTCCCGTCGCGCAGCCACTGCGGGCTGCCCGTGCTGTCCACAGCGAGGGTCGGCGCGGTGATCGCCGCCAAGCGGTCGGCGGGCATGCGACCTCCCGCGGTGACGATCTCGTCGTACGGCAGGGTGTGCGCGATCGCGGTCAGTGAACCCCACATCGGTTGCGCCTTCATCCCCGTGATGGCCTCGGTCGGCAGCCCCACCGAGGCGCTGAGGAAGGTCTCCACCGCGCCGTCCCGGTCGCCGGCGGCGATCAACTCGATGAGCTGCGCGGTGGTGTCCTTCCAGACGCCGACGTGCGGCCCAACCTGAAACGGTGGCTCGAACAGGACCAACCCGGTCACCGGCAGGCCCTGTGCCGTGGCGAGAGCGGCCAGGACGGCGCCGGAGGAGATCCCGTAGACAGCCGCGGAACCACCCGCCGCCGCGATCAGGGCGGCCAGGTCGTCGATCTCGCGGCCGATCTCGTACGGTGCGGTGTCGCCGCTGTAGCCCCGACCTCGACGGTCGTAGCTGAACACGGTGAAATCCGGTGCCAACGCCGCACCGATGTCGCGGGTCGTGTTGCGGTCGCTCAACGCGCCACCGACCAGGATGATCGCGGGCCCGGTCCCGGACCGTTCGAACGCGATGGGCGTGCCGTCCGCCGATCGCACCTGCTCCACCACCGGTGTCGTTCCGCTCACGATGCCGCCTCCGTCCACGCTGGCTGTCCCGTCCTTTCTAGACCCTGGGTCCGACGATGTCTGGCAGATCACGCCGAACGCCCGTCGGTTGGGGGTTCGGACCTACTCGCAGCTCTGCTGCGCTGCCTGGCTCGACCGGCCGGCGTCCGGATGAGAGGCTGTCGGTGCAGGCGGCCATCCCCATCCGCCGCCATCCACGACCCTTCCGACGGCGTCGGTTGGCGGCCCGGTCGACCCAGAGGCCGGGCACCGCACGCGCCGATTCTCACGAGGAGATTCATGTCCACACCCGGATTGCGTCGGGCCGCTGTCGGCCTGACCGCGTTCGCGGTGGCCGCGTTCGGCGCGGTCGCCACCAGCCCTGAGCAAGCCGACGCGCGGCCGAAGCCGGTCGACGTCAGCCTGCTGGCCCTCAACGACTTCCACGGCAACCTCGAACCGCCGAGTGGGTCCAGCGGCACCATCGCCGGGCAGACCGCGGGCGGCGTCGAGTTCCTGGCCACCCACCTGGCCGAGCTGCGCGCCGCCGCCAAGAAGAAGAACACCATCACGGTCGCCGCCGGTGACCTGATCGGCGCGTCCCCGCTGCTCTCCGCCGCGTTCCACGACGAGCCGACCATCGAGGCGCTGAACATGGCCGGGCTGGACTACGCCAGCGTCGGCAACCACGAGTTCGACGAGGGGGCCGCCGAGCTGCTGCGGATTCAGAACGGTGGCTGCCACCCGGTCGACGGCTGCGCCGACGGCACCCCGTACCGGGGCGCCGACTTCCAGTACCTGTCCGCGAACGCCTTCAAGACCGCGACCGGCACGCCGCTGATGGCGCCGTACGCGATCCACAAGGTGCAGGGCGTCAAGGTCGGCTTCATCGGCATGACCCTGGAGGGCACCCCGGAGATCGTCAGCCAGCAGGGCGTCGCCGGCCTCAGCTTCGCCGACGAGGCGGACACCGCCAACCGGTACGCTCGCGAGCTGCGCCGCAAGGGCGTGGAGTCGATCGTCGTGCTGCTGCACGAGGGTGGTGCCCAGGCGGCGACCGGTGGGATCAACGACTGCGTGGGCATGACCGGGCCCATCGTGGACATCGCCAACCGGATGGACCCGTCGATCGACGTGGTGGTCAGCGGGCACACCCACCAGGCGTACAACTGCGACATCAACGGCAAGCTGGTCACCAGTGCCAGCTCCTTCGGTCGGTTGATCACCAACATCGACCTCAAGATCGACCCTCGATCCGGTGACGTCATCTCCGCCGCGGCAGAGAACGTCGTGGTCACCCGCGACGTCGCCAAGGACCCGAAGCAGACCGCGCTGATCGACCGGTACAAGACCGTGCTCGGCCCGGTCGCCGGCCGCCAGGTCGGTGAGACCACCCAGGCGATCACCCGAAGCCAGGAAACCCTCTTCGGTACGAGTCTGGGTGAATCGCCACTGGGCAACCTGATCGCCGACGCTCAGCTCGCCGCCACCGACGACGAACAGGGGGCGGTCGCCGCCTTCATGAACCCGGGCGGGGTCCGGGCCGACCTCGACGCCGGCCCGGTCACCTACGAGGAGGCGTTCACGGTGCAGCCGTTCGCCAACAACCTGGTGACGCTGGACCTGACCGGTGCACAGCTCTACTGCGTACTGGAGCAGCAGTTCGTCACCGGCCGGACGCTGTACCCGTCAGCGACGGTGGGCTACGTGGTCGACCCGTCCGGCACCACCGGCACGGTGGCCGACCCGTGCGCCGGCACCCGCGTGGTCCGAGGCAGCCTCACCCTCGGCGGCACCGCCGTCGACACCGCCGCCACCTACCGGGTGACGGTGAACAACTTCCTGGCCGGCGGCGGTGACGGCTTCAGCGCCCTCACCGGCGGGACGAACCTCGTCACCGCCCAGATCGACCTGGACGCCTTCGTGGATTACCTGACCGCCCAGTCGCCGGTCTCCGCGCCGACGCTGGACCGGATCCGCACCACCGCCGAGGTCCCCGCCGCCTGACGGCCGACCCCGCGCCACGTCGGGCCCCGGAGCATCCGCTCCGGGGCTCGACCCGTTCCATCTCCCCGTCTGCCGTGCCCACCCGCGTCTGCCGCGCCCACCCGCGTCTGCCGCGCCCACCCGCGTCTGCCGCGCCCACCCGCGTCTGCCGCGCCCACCCGCGTCTGCCGCGCCCACCCGCGTCCGTGCCCGCGCCGGCGCCCGCGTCCGTGCCCGCGCCGGCGCCCGCGTCCGTGCCCGCGTCCGTGCCCGCGCCGGGCAAGATCGCGCTCGAACATGGATGTAGTGGCATCAGCGCGCGGGGGATGCCACTACATCCCGGATCGAGCGCGATCCTGGTGCGCGGCGAGATCAACGAGGAAGATCCGCGCAACATCAGGGATGTTGCTGTTTTCTGCGCGCCGGAGGCAGCAACATCCGGGAAGTTGCTCGGATGTTGGTGCGGGGTGCGGGGTGCGGGGTGCGGGGTGCGGGGTCAGCGCGCAGAGCGCGGGGTGCGGGCGCAGCGCGCAGGGCGCGGGGTGGCGCGGGGGAGGGGGACTCGGAGGTCGTCAGGCGGGGGCGGGCGTGGGGGCGGGGGATGCCGGGGCGGTGGTTGCGAGGCCGTCCTGTTCGGGGCTGAGCAGGCGGCGCAGAGAGAGCGCGACCAGCGAGGCGACCAGGCAGCCGCCGACCACCGTCGCCACCCAGACTTTGCCGTCGGCGGCGCCGATGAGCGGGCCGGCGGTCACCGGGCCGATCACACCGCTGATGCCGAAGATCATCGAACTCATTGCGTTGTATCGGCCGCGTAGCTCGTCTGTGGCCAGCGCGTTGGTCAGCGCGGGCATCACCGGCGAGAGCATCGTCTCGCCGAAGCCGAAGATCGCCGAGCAGGCCACCACGCACAGGGCGGCCAGCAGGGCGCTTTCACCATTCACCAGGCCGGCGGCGCCGAGGACCAGCCAGGCGGCGGCGAACACCGCCCCGACCACGGCCAGTGCCCGGGTGCGGCTGCGCCCTTCGATTCGGCGGATCACCAGCAGTTGCGCGAGCACGATCATCACGGTGTTGGCCGCGAGTGCCCAGGCCACCACCCGCGGGTTGACCTCGGCCACCCGCACCGCGTACGCGGCGAAGCCCACCTCGATCTGCGCGTAGCCGCAGGTGGTGAGGACCAGCCCGAAGATCACCAGCCGCCGGAACGGTCGGTCGCGGAGCACGGTCAGGTAGCCGCCGGGTGAGGGCTCGTCCGTGCCTCGACGGCTGCCGAGTCGGTGGCCCACGGTGGGCAGGGTGAGCAGGATCAGCGCCGGCATCAGGTAGGTCACCGCGTCCAGCAGGTAGATCGTCTGGAAGGTGCCGGGCCGGGCGGTGTCGACGATCGCGCCGGAGGTCATGCCACCGATGCCGATACCGAGGTTGAGCAGGGCGAAGTTCAGCCCGAAGACGCGTTGCCGCTCACCGTCGTCGGTCAGCGACGCGAGGATCGTGTTCTGCCCGGACCAGATCGCCGAGCTGCCGATGGCGATCACCGTCATCACCAGCAGGGCCGACCCGGTGGAGTGGACCAGCGCGAGGGAGCCGGTGCCGACCGCCTCGATCAGCAGGCAGGGCAGCACCACCCGACGGGCGCCGATCCGGTCGATCAGTGTTCCGCCCAGCGGCGACAGGGCCAGCGTGACGACGCCGTACCAGCCGATCACGAGCCCGGCGCGGGTGTCGGTGAGCCCGCGTACGTCGGTCAAATAGATGAACAGGAACGGCAGGGTCAGGCCGCGTCCGATCGCCGACAGCAGGGTGCCGAGCATGATCCGGCGAGCTTCCGAACGGCGGGGCAGGGCACGACGCAGCATGTCCGGCATTCTCTTCGCCGGGTGTGACGCCGCGCGAGGGGTTTTGGCCCCGTCCCGCTGTCTTCGGGATCGTCGCGTGACCAATCACACGATGATCCACTCGGCTCGGCAGCGGCCCGTCGGTGGAGGCCCGTCGGTGGCGGGGATGGGCGCCAAGGTCGGCAGGCCGCCGGGTCTGCGATGCTGGCCCGATGACCGGCACCTGGCGACATCTGCCCGCTACCGCCCGCGCCATCGCGGTGACCGCCACCGCGGCCGTTGCCGCCGCCCAGGCACGCGACGGACAGGCCTACGACGACGCGGTCGGTGGGCTCGCCGCGGACGAGCGGTCCGGCCTGGTGCTCGGTGCGGTGGTCCGGCTGCTGCTGGAGGAGAGCCATCCGGATGGGCTGACCGGCGACGACATCCGCCAAGTGTTGACCCGCTGCGTGCAGGGCGCGACACGGTGGCGCTCGGACGTGGACCCGCACGTGGTGCTCGTACTGCTGGCCGGTGCGCTGGGGGTGTACGACCCTGAGGGTGACGAGTCACCTCCGGACGCGTCCGCCCTGGCCCGGCACGCCCCGTTGCTCGTGGCCGACCTGCTGGCGGCGACCAGTGTGCCGTTTGACGACTACCTGGCCGCCGCGTTCGCTGAGATCGAGCGCACCGAACGGCAGGACTGAAGGGCCGGGGCGACCACAGCACCACTGTGGTCGACCCGGCCCCCTCAGTTTTGCGGCGGGAAACGCCAGTGCGAGCGCGTCAGGCCGGGTCGTGGCCTCGCCGCGCCACCACCTCCAGATACTCCGCCGGGATCCGCACCGTGGCGTCGGTGGCCCGGTTGTGCGTACGGGCCAACTCGACCAGGTCGGCGTGGAGCTGCGGCCGCCGCTCCTCGGGCAGCGCCTCGAACGCCTTCAACGTGGGCCCGTAGTTGGCCCGGAAGAAGTCGGCGAACTCCTCAGGTGTGCCGAAGCGGAAGACGAACTCCCGGCGTACCGTCCGCAGGTCGCCCACGGCCCCGCCGAGCAACTCGCGGACCCGGGCCTCGTCGCCCCACTGGACCGGCGGGCGCAGCCCTGCCGGCGGCGGCACATGCCGACCCACCGTGCGGAACAGGTCGCCGATGAACCCCTGCGGCGTCCACGACGCCAGTGCCACCGTGCCGCCGGGCCGGCAGACCCGGACCAGCTCGGCCGCCGCCCGCTCCTGGTCCGGCGCGAACATCACGCCGACGACGGAGAGGACCGCGTCGAAGGAGCCGTCCGCGTACGCCAGGCGCTCCGCGTCACCGGTCACGAACGTGACCGGGAGCCGTTCCGCCGCGGCCCGCGCGTGGCCCCGTTCCAACAGTTCGGGTACGTAGTCGACACCGGTCACGATGCAGCCGCAGCGGGCGGCGGCGATGGCGGCGTTGCCGGAGCCGGTCGCCACGTCCAGGACGCGGGCGCCTGCGGACAGGTCGGCCGAGGTCACCAGCAACTCGGAGATCGGATGGATGAGCGCGGCGACCGCGCCGTAGTCGCCGCTGGCCCAGGTCACCTGCTGACGTGCCTTCACAGCGCCGAGATCGAGTGCGGTGGTCATCGGTGGTCCCCCTCGGATTGTTCGTCGTGCCACTGACGCTAGGTGTGGCGGCGTCTCCGGGGATCGGCAAAAACACCTATGTTGGCGGCACCAGGCCCTGTCGGCGAGCCGTCGCGGCCGCCTGGCCCCGGCTGGGCACCGCGAGCTTGCCCAGCACCGCCGACACGTGGTGGTCGACGGTCCGGGTGGAGAGCGACAGCCGGGCGGCGATCTCGGCGTTGCTGAGCCCGTCGACGAGCAGCGCGAGCACCTCCCGTTGCCGCGTGGTCAGACCCGTCGGGTGCGCGGCGGTCGCCGGTCGCGGCCCTCTCGGCACCCGCGTCATGCCACGTCCGCGCAGGTCGGCCCGGACCCGTCGGGTCACGGCCACCGCACCAAGCCCGTCCAGGACCCGCAGCGCTTCGCCAGCCGCCGGGCCGTCGCCGCAGGCCAGGGCCTCGGCCCGGGAGTACGGGCAGCCGAGCTGCTGCCACTCTCCGGCCGCGCCTGCCCAGTCGCCCTCGATCAGTCGCCGGTACGGCGAGGCCAGCGCACCGGTGTCGCCGACCGGCTGGCCGACCCGCCACAGCCAGTACGCCAACTCGCCGGCGAACCAGGGTTGGCACGCCTCCGCGGCGAGTCGGTGCACACGCCGCAGCTCGGCGACCGCCGGGTCCGGATCGCCGGCCAGCCAGTGCCGTTCCGCCAGGGCCGCCGCGACCGGCACCACGAACTGGAGTTCCCGGCTCTGCGCCGCCCAGCGTGCCGCCGTGTCCAGGTGCGGGGTCGGCTCGTCTCGGCGGGCACCGAGCCGGCCCAGTGTGACCAGGGCCGGGATCAGGCTGCCGCCGGGCTGCGCGGCGCCGGCCAGCGCCCGCTCGGCGTCGGAGCGCGCGCCGGCCCAGTCGCCGGTGGTCAACCGCAGTCGGGACCGGTAGGCGAGCAGGTGCCGGGCGTACCCGTCGAGGTCCCGGCCGGTGGTGAAGAGCAGCGCCCGTTCCAGGGCGTCGGCGGCCGGCATGATCCGGTGCCAGTCCACCGTCAGGGTGGCCATGTTGACCAACGCACGCGCGGCGTGGTCGTCGAGGTGGTGTGCGGCGGCCAGGGCGTGCCCGCGTTCCAGCTCGATGATGCCGGCGACGTCCCCGCCCTGTAGGCGTGCCGAGCCGACGTTGACCAGGGCGTGCGCCTCGGTCTCGACGTCCCCGAGCCGGCGGGCCAGCTCCCGGGCCCGGTCACCCCAATCGACAGCTCCGCCGGTGTCGTCGGCGAGCATGAGCAGTTGCGACATGTTGCTGTAGGCCATCGCCAGTTGCCGGCCGGGTGTTGCCGACTCCAGCACCTGGACCGCACGGGTGCCCGCCGTCCGGGCCGCCGGGCTGTCCCCGGTCCACCAGCACAACCGGGAAACCCAGCGCAGGTCCTCACCGATCCGCAGCGGGTCGCCGTCGGCCTCGCGCAGGGTCAGCGCTGCCCGGCGGGCGTCGAGCGCCTGCGCGGCCAGCCCGGCCAGGTACGCGGCCGTCGCGTACGCCTCCAGCAGCTCCGCCCGGCTCGCTGCCGGCAGGCGCGCGGCGTGCGGAAGCGCGACGGCGTAGTGGTCGGCCGCCTGCCGGTGGGCGCCCGCCCGGCTGGCCCGTTCGGCCGCCACCGGCGCCCAGCGCAGCATGGCCTCCGGATCGTCGGCGTGGTGCGAGTGGTGCACCAGCCGGGCGGCGTCCACGTCCGCGCGTGGTGTGAGCCGGGTCAGCACGGCGGCGTGCAGTGCCACCCGCTGGACCGGGGACAGCGACTCGCGTACCGCCCGACCCAGCAGCTCATGCCGGAACGCCACCGCGTTGCCCACCGACACCAGCACGCCCCGGTCCAGGCACTCCTGGACGGCGGCAGGCGGGTGGTCGTCCAGCAGGTACGGCTCGGCCCGGGAAGGCACCACGGAAACCAGGGCGGCGACCTCCCGGGCCGCCGCCGGCAGCGCGGCCAGCCGGGCCAGCATCAGATCGCGTACGGTCGGCGGCACGTCCGGACCGGTCGCAGCCAGCACCTCGGTGACCAGCAGAGGGTTGCCGCCGGTGGCCTGGTACAAGCCGTCTGTGGCTCGGCCGGCCGCGCGGGCCAGCGCCGCGACCGCGTCGGTCGACAGCGCCGGCAGTGGCAGCCGCCGGACCAGCGGGCGGGGCAGGCCCGCGAGTACGGCGTGCAGTGGATGCTCCGCCCCGACCTCGTCGTCGCGCAGGGTCAGCACGAGCAGCGCCGGGCGGCGGGTCAGTCGCCTCCCCAGGTACGCGATCAGGTCCAGGGTCGCCCCGTCCGCCCAGTGCGCGTCCTCCACCACCAGCACCGTTCGACGGCCGGGCCGCGAATCGGTCAACTCGTCGAGGAGCGTGTCGAACACGGCACCCCGGCGTTCGGCCTCTGCCCCGTGCAGCGCGGCCAGTCGGTCCGCGAGCACGCCACCCACCTGGCGGGCGACGTCATGCAGCGGGCCGAGCGCCCGGGGTGTCAGCAACGGGTCGCAGCTGCCCCAGAGCACCCTGGCCCTGGTCGTCGCGGCGAACGCGCCGACCAGGGCGGACTTGCCGGCACCCGCCTCGCCCGCGACGAGCGCGACCGCGCCGCCGGGGGAGGCCAGCAGCCCGTCCAGGGTGGCGAGCGCGTCCGTGCGCTCCAGCAGCTCCATCGAGGTCGATGCTAGTCAGTGGGGGGCCCGGCCGACGTCACCCGTGTCGGCAGTTCACTCCTGGTTCCAGGCGTCGACTTTGAGTGTCTGCAGTCCACCCGCCTTGGCCACCTGTCCGGTCGCGAGCGTGCCGCCGGACGCGTCGAGCGCCTCCACGACGAGGCCCGCAGTCGGGCGAGGCACGGTCAGCAGCGCCCCGGAGCCGCTGACCGCAGTCGCCGCCACTCGCCCGGCTGACCGGACCCGTACCGTGGTGGCGGCGGCTGGCGCCACCACGAGCAGGGCCTGCGGGCCCTCGCCACCGGCTGCGTCACCGTCCAACGACACGGCCAGCAGGCCTGCGGGATCGGTCGGGTCTGTCGCCACGGTGAAATAGGTGCTGGTGCTGACCGCGCCGTCGGACCTTGGTTGATCGGGGTCGATCGTCACCTCGCCGACCCAGCCGCCACCGACGGTGGGAGCAGCCAGGACCGTCACCGTGGCGCTCTCCGTCGACGGCTTCCCGGCGCTCGGCGACCCGTCGATCGTGCCGCTCGGGATGCCAGCAACGTGCCCACCCCACACCACCTTCGGGAGGCCGCTCAGTCGGTAGCCCTCGGACTGGGCGTACTGATCCACCAACTCTCGGGCACGCTGCTCCGTGGCACTGCCGCGTACGCGGGACATCGCGGTCGCGAGCTGGGCGTCGGTGATCGGCTCAACTCCCAGCGAACCCGGCCCGGGGGTCATCTTGCGAGTGACAGTGCCGCAGTCGACCCGCCACCACTCGGGTCGCTGGGTCTGCGGCGTGCGGATCAGGTAGGACCCGGTCGCCTCCGGGGTCCACCGGAACGCGTCGGTGGGCAGCGGTGAGCTGAGGAAGGCACAGCCGGCCGGTGCGATCGCCACGTGTACCGCCTTCCCCGGACTCGACGGATCGTCCACGGCCAGGCTCTCGTAGGGTTCCAGCGCGTCGCTCGTACCCCGGGCGGCGGCGGTGCTGGCCAGCTTCTGGGCGCTGGCACCCTCCTCGGCGACCAACCACACGGCTGCGCTCGGCCAGCCGGTGGCCGGATCGGGCTGGTCTCGGACGAACGCGGCGAGCGCGATCCGCTGGCCGTCGACGTCGTCGGCGAAGAGGACCTTCACCGTGCTCACCGGCACCGTCAGTCGAGGGAGTTCCCCCCTGCGCTGGGTGGCCAACAGGAGTTCGGAGAGTTGCCCGATATAGGTGCTGTCCTGGGCCACTGCACCGCGCGGCGGCGACTGGAGCAGTTTGTCCGACCACGCCAGCACGTGTGCGAAGGGCTCGGTCGAGTCGGCTGGTGGCGGCTGGGTGGTCCGGCCTGGGCCGGCGACGGCGAAGGCCGCGCCGCCCACGGAGACCACGAGGGCCAGGGCCAGCCCGCCGAGGCGTCGTTGCCGCATCCGTCGGTACCGCGCCCTGGCGCGACCGTACGGATCGGGTCGTGGGGTCAGGGTCCTGGTCAGCTCGGCCAGGGCCCGGCTCAGCTCCTTGTCGACAGTCACGGCGTTGCCCCCGTCATCTTCGTCATACCGGTCGGCGCTGGATCAGCTGCCGCTGATGTCGAGATCGGCACCTGTGTCGACGGTGACGCGTCCGGCGCCAGGGCCAGACGCAGGCGAGCCAGTCCTCGTGATGCGCGGCTCTTGACCGATCCGACGGAGCAGCCGAGGGTGGCTGCAACCTCCGCCTCCGGCAGATCAACCACGTACCGCAGCACGATCACGGCCCGGGTGCGGGGCGTCAGCGCCCGCATCGCCTCGTAGAGGGCGTGCCGTTCCGTCACCGCATCTGTCATGTCCCGGGTGGACCGGTCCGGCAGGATCGCCGTCACCACCTCGTGCATCCGGTGGCGGCGCCAGGTGCTGATGTGTTGGTTGATCATGACCCGCCGCAGGTAGGCCATCGGATCGTCGACCCTTCGCCACCGGCGCATCACTTTCACCAGCGCCGCCTGCACCAGATCCTCGGCATCCTGCGCGGATCCGGTGAGGTGGTACGCCACGCGCAAGAGATCGATGTAGCGCGTATCGACGAACTCGCGAAAATGCTCGTCGTCAGCTGCCATAAGCCCTCGCCTCGATTGGTTACCCATCACGACTCCGTCGGGGCTCGAAAGGTTGAAAGCCGGCAGCAGTTGCGTCAGGAGAGCCCTGCTGCCAGCGGGACGCCGCTCCTTGATCCCTAGGGCTCTGCAGGACAGCAGTCAGCGGTGCCCAGCGCTGCTCGTCCGGTCTTGCTCAAACCCCGGATTCCGGGCTCAAGGCGTCGCCGGGTTGACTACTGTAAGCAAGGTCCCGATACCTGACAGCGACAACCCTGGAAGGTGCCCCCTTCGAGATCATTCACAGGGTTACCCGTCTGCGGGCCTTCCGCTTGTGAGGGGCTGAACAGCGTGACCAAACGTTCCGGTGTCGACGCCGTGCACAACTTCTGGGCGCGTGTTTGGCAGGCGCCGCAGGACTACGACGCCATCGACGAACTCGTGGTGGAGGATTTCGTCCTCATCTCCGGCGGCAAGCGCATCGAGTCGCGCGCTCGCTTCAAGGAGTGGGTGCGGGGCTTCAGCGCGGTCATCGACAACCTCGATTTCAACGTCATCGACTCGTTCGAGAGTCACGACGGTTCGCGCGTGGCCTCCACCTTCCGCTTGACCGGCAACAACAACGGCGTGTTCGGAACCACCCCCGACGGCGCGCCACTCGAGATGTTCGGCACGGCCGTCTGGGCCGTACGCGAGGACGGCATGCTGCTGTCGAACCGTGTCGAGCGCAACGCGCTCGAGGTCTACCAGCAGCTCACCAGCCGCACGCGGTAAGCGGTCGAGGGCGGTCCCTCGGCTCCACCTACCTGTTGGCCTGCACCGGGCGGGGAAACCGTGCTCGCATCGCATCGATGCAGGTGTCGCGGGAGGTGGGGCCACCGAAGCGGAGACGGTCATAAGCAGTGAATGCAGGCTCCAACGCATCGAGTTCGTCGATGAAAGCGTGCAGCCGTTCGGACCACTGCGCTGAACCGGCGTCCGGCTCGTTCGGAGCTGCGCTGATCGCCGCCGTCAGGTAATCCTTGCGCTGGATGGTGGTCGGTGTGACGGAGTGCAGGCAGACGTACTGTCCGCTGAGGTAGGAATTCCACTCCTCCCGGCCAGTTGCCGAGTCAGCCCAGTGCGCAGTGAACCAGGTCTCAAGCTGGTCCACGCCACCTGCTTCCTGCGCTGGAACGAACAGGTCAGACGGCACCATCTCGGCATCGTCTGAGCGCAGGTACCCGGGAAGCGGCAGCCGGCGCTCCAACATCAGCCGACGAACCTCGTCGATGTCGCGGTCCTGGATCACGCACAATTCCTCCAAGACGACGAACTGGCCGCTGACGTACGCATCGTCGGCCCCGGTCATCGGATGTTCACCATTGACCTCGCGGAACCGGTCGGCGAGTTGTCGTCTCAGGTCCGTTCCCAGCATTCGTGCCCTCCCAGCTGCCCGGCGCGGGCATCACCCGCGACACGCCCCGCAAGTTATCCGCCGGATAGTGCGGTCAGCACCGAACGATCTGGTCGAGCCGCTGTGACAGGAGGGCGGGCCGGCAGCGGCGCAGGTCGACGAATCAGATCGCGCCGGATATGACAAAGGGCCAGGTGAGATGACCTCTCACCTGGCCCTGCCCATCTCGGTCGGGGTGGCCGGATTCGAACCGACGACCTCTTCGTCCCGAACGAAGCGCGCTACCAAGCTGCGCCACACCCCGAGGCGTGCCGACAAATAGTAGCCCACCCGACCCGATGGTCAAACTCGGTACCCCCGCCGCCCCGACCCTGCTCGGAGTGGTCAAGATCCGGACAACTTCCGGGATGTTGCTGCCTCACGACGCGCCGAGGCAGCAACATCCCCGATGGTGCGCGGATCTTGAAGCGGGGAAGCGGGGAAGCGGGGGAGCGGGGGAGCGGGGGAGCGGGGGAGCGGGGGAGGCGGCGGGGCGGCGGGGCGGCGGGCAGCCTGGGTCAGCGGGGGATGAGGGTGAGGATGCTGGCCTCCGGGGGGCAGGCAAAGCGGACCGGAGCCGTCGGGTGGGTGCCGAGGCCGGCGGAGACGTGCAGCCAGGAGTCCGAGCCCGGCCACCGGTGCAGACCGCGCGCCATCGAGCGGGGCAGGCCGCAGTTGGTCACCAGCGCCCCGAAGCCCGGTACGCAGACCTGACCGCCGTGGGTGTGCCCGGCCAGCAGCAGCCCGAAGCTGTCCGCGGCCATCTGGTCCAGCACCCGCGGCTCAGGGGAGTGCGCCAGCGCGATCGACAGGTCGGCCGAGGACGAGACCGGGCCGGCGACCGACGGGTAGTCGTCCCGCTCGATGTGGGGGTCGTCCACGCCGACCAGGTCGAGCTGCCGACCGCCGGCCTTCAGCATGGTCCGGGCGTTGTTGAGGTCCACCCAGCCGGCGCCGGTGAACACCTGACGCAGTTCCTCGTAGGGCAGCTCGACGCCCTCGGTGTACTCCCGGTCGGGCAGGAAGTAGGTGAACGGGTTCTTCAACACCGGCCCGGTGTAGTCGTTGGAGCCGAACACGAACGCGCCCGGGTAGTCCAGCAGCGGTTGCAAAGCCCGCAGCACTCCGGGAACCGCGTCCGGGTGCGCCATGTTGTCGCCGGTCACCACCACCAGGTCGGGGTCGAGGGCGGCCAGCGACGCCACCCAGCG
The DNA here is from genome assembly GCF_016907275.1 of Micromonospora luteifusca. NCBI lineage: Bacteria > Bacillati > Actinomycetota > Actinomycetes > Micromonosporales > Micromonosporaceae > Micromonospora > Micromonospora luteifusca. The sequence goes on along the minus strand of NZ_JAFBBP010000001.1, from coordinate 2,922,166 downwards.
CTGCTTGCGCGCCTGGTCGGGCATCATGTGCAGGTCCGACAGGTGCAGCACGCGCAGCGGCTCCGCGTCGGCCGGCAGCACCGGCACGTCGTACCGCCGCAGGGTGAACATGTTGCGCTCGATGAGCGACGCGTACGCGAGGGTGGCCGCGCCGACCGTGGCGGTTCCGGCCGCAAGCCGGAATAGTGTGCGCTTTCGCATGGCGTTCAGGGTAGTTTGACCGTCCATGAGCACGCTGAAGGACCGCCTCACTGCCGACATGCGTTCCGCGCTCAAGGCGCGCGACGAGCTGACCACCTCCACGCTGCGGATGGCCCTGGCTGCCGTCGGCACCGCCGAGGTCGCCGGCAAGGCCAAGCGCGAGCTCACCGATGACGAGGTGCTCGCGGTGCTGACCAAGGAGGCCAAGAAGCGCCGGGAGGCAGCCACCGCCTTCGCCGACGCCGGCCGCGCCGAGCAGGCTGCGAAGGAGAGCGCCGAGGGTGAGGTGTTGGACCGCTACCTGCCCAAGCAGCTCGCCGACGCCGAGCTGACCGAGCTGGTGGCGGGGGCGCTCGCCGCGGGCGGCTTCACCGGTAAGGCCCAGATGGGCCCGGCCATGAAGGCGGCCCAGGCGGCGGTGGCGGGCCAGGCCGAGGGTGGTCGGGTGGCCGCCGAGGTACGCCGACAGCTCGGCCTCTGACTCGCCGGCACCCCCGGTCGGCGGCGTCGAGATCGCCGGCCTTGGATCAGCGGCGGTAGCCGCGGCCAGCCGTAGTCCGGACAGACGAAACGGGCGGGCGCCCGCAGAGGGTGCCCGCCCGTTGTGTCCTACTGGTTCGGCTCAGCCGCCCGGGCGACCACCGGGGCGACCACCGGGTCGACCGCCGGGCTGCCCGGTGGGGGGGTTGCCCGGCAGGGTCGCACCGGCACCGCTGCTGACCTGGATGGTGACCACGCCACCCTTGATGGTGCGTCCGTCCGGGCTGGTGCCTGCCGCCTCGCCCGCCTTGCAGGGTGAGGCGATCTTCGTGCTGGAGACGACCGGCTCGAAGCTGGCACCCTTGAGCCGGTTCCTCGCCTGCTCCACCGAAATGCACTTCACGTCGGGGATGCTGCGCTGGTCACCCTCGGAGATCTTCTGGCCCGGCGGATCGAACGGGATCGCCTTCTTGCCCTTCATCGCGTCCCGCAGCGTCTCCCAGACCGGAGGGTTGATGCCGTCATGCTCCGCGTGCTTCATCTCGACGTTGGTCTGCGGCCAGTCCGGGTCGGCCATGATGCCGGCGACCGCGTACTGCTTGGTCATCGCGACCAGGGCGGCGGTCTTCTCCGAGTCGGTGGTGCCGGACTTGCCGGCCACCGGATAACCGACGTCGCTGCGTACGTTGCCGGCAGTGCGGCTGCTGCCGCACTTGCTGGTGGAGGAGTTGTCACCGACCGGGCATCGGGCCGCGTCCACCGCGGCGCGGGCCACCTCGGTGCTGACCCGCTTCTCGCAACGCGGGTTGGCGATGTCGAGCTTGTTGCCCTCCGGGTCGCGGATCTCCTGCACCGGGATCGGCTCACAGAAGGTGCCGTCGGCGGCCAGTGTGGCGTAGGCGTTGGCCAGATCCAGCGGGGTGGTCTGCGAGACACCCAGGGTGAAGGCGCCCCACTGGTGCGCCCCCTTCTCCAGGCCCAGATCCTCCTCGGAACGGAAGTTGATGCCCAGCCGCTTGGCGGCCTTGACCACGTTCTCCGCACCGACCTGCTGCTGAAGCGGCACGAAGTAGGTGTTGATCGACTGGCCGAACGCCGTCCACATGTTCTGCACGCCGCCGGCCTTCTTGCCCGAGTTGGTCGGGCAGTAGAAGTGGGTGCCAGGGCAGGCCGCGTCGCTGCTGGGGTCGATGATGTATTCCGACGTGAACCTCTGCGGCGCGTTGATGGAGTAGCTGAGCGGGATGCCCTTCTCCAGCGCCGCCACGATCGTGAAGATCTTGAAGGTCGAGCCGGCCTGATAACCGGTGATGCCGTCGCCGCCGGTGAGCAGTGGGTTGACGGTTGCCGGGTAGTTGCCCCGGATGCCCTTCCTGCTCTTCGCCGGATTACTGGAGAGCTTGTTGGTCGGCTTCTTCGGGTCGTCGAGCTTGAACTGCCGGTTGACCGCGAGCGCCCGGACCCGGCCACTGCCGGGCTCGACCACCGCGACCATCGCGGCTTCCTTGCTGTTCTCGCTCTTGGCCTTGCGGACCGCCTTGTCCGCGGCCCTCTGCGCGTTGACGTCGATCGAGGTCACGACGGTGTAGCCGCCGCTCTTCAGCCGCCGCTCCCGGTCGTACGTGGTCGAACCGAACGTCTCCTGCTGCATCCACCAGCGGTAGAAGTAGTCGCAGAAGAAGCCCCAACTGTTGACGTTCGCGGCGACGCAGCCGTTGGGGGTGCGCTTGTCCTGCACCTTGAGCGGGACGGCCTTGGCCGTGTCGGCTTCCTGCTGGGTGATGGCCTTGATGTCGACCATGTTCTGGATGACGTAGTCGCGTCGGTCCAGTGCGCGGGGGTAACCCCCCTCGGTGGTCGGGTCGTTCGTCGTGGGCGCCTTGACCATGCCGGCCAGCAGCGCCGCCTCCTCAATCTTGAGCTTGCTCGGCGGCTTACCGAAGTAGACCTGGCTGGCGGCGTAGATGCCGTACGCGCCGTTGCCGAACGAGGCGAGGTTGAGGTAGCGGGTGAGGATCTCCTCCTTGGAGAATTCCTTGTCGACCTGGAGGGCCAGCCGCATCTCGCGAAGCTTGCGTGCGCTGGTGTCCTCGGTCGCCGCGACCACGTCGGCCGGGTGGGTGGCCGAGTAGGCGATGGCCAGCCGGACGTACTGCATGGTCAGCGTCGAAGCACCCTGCCGGCCGGAGCCTTCGCTCTGGTTGTTGACGAACGCGCGCGCGACACCGTTGATGTCGACGCCGTTGTGCTTGAAGAAGTCATGGTCCTCGGCCGCGATGATGGCCTTCTGCATGTACGGCGAGATGTCGGCGAGCTTCACGTCGCGCCGGTTCTCGTCGTACATGGTCGCGAGCGGTGTCTTGCCGTCCGAGGCCAGCAGGTAGCTGATCTGCGGCGCGCGGGCCACCGTCAGCTCCGTGGGCAGGGCGCCGAATGTCTCGGCGCCGGCCTTGGCGGCCAAGCCGGACATCGCCACTGCGGGGAAGGCCGCCGCAGCGACCACCACGCCAGCCAACAGGCCACATACGAGCAGCGATGCGGCGTTGGTCAGCACATTGTGGTCACGTTTCCGCATCCAGTTCACCTCGACAGGGTACGCGAGTAGGGAACGGGGGCGCTGGGGTGTTCTTTCCCCATTTCCTGCACGCGCCGCCCTCGTTGTGCTAAACGCACGACCCCCGGTGCTTGGTTGCGTGTGACCTGGCGTGAGTCTCCTCCGATTCAGGGAGGCGGCGCAGCGTTATCGCTGACCTCGGCGGGGTAACCGGCGGTCGAAAGCCCGGGAAGCCGGGAGTGTCCGGAATGATGGATTTCGTCGACAACGTTGCGTAATCAGTCGACTACAGAGCATGATGGGGGCGGCGACAGCGCCACATGTCGTCCGTGCCGCCTTGGGGAAGGCGAGCCGGGCGATCGGGGGGAATTGCCGGCTGACGTGTATCGACGAGGTCGGTAGGTACTGCAAGGGGGGACGTGTACACATGGGCATGATCACTGACTGGCCGTCGCTTGCGGCATGTCAGAACGGGGACCCGGACGCGTTGTTCGTACAGGGCGCCGAACAGAACGTGGCGAAGCGGATCTGCCGGAGCTGCCCTGTTCGGTACGAGTGCCTGGCCGACGCGCTGGACAACCGGATCGAGTTCGGTGTGTGGGGCGGCATGACCGAACGCGAACGGCGGGCGCTGCTGCGTCGACACCCGCAGGTGACGAGCTGGCGCAAGATGTTCGAGGCTGCGATGAAGAAGAACAGCAAGGAGAAGGCCGCCAAGGACAAGATCCTCGTCAGCGCGGCCAACTGACGTCGGTCACGGCCGGCTGATTGCCGCGCCGATCGTCCGGAGCCCGTCGACGTCATGCACGTCGGCGGGCTGCGCCGTTACCGACACCGCCGGCACCGCCGGGAACGCCTCGGTGAAGCGCGCGGCCACCTGCTGTTCGCGTACCGCCTGACGGGCCAGTGCCGCGTGCGCCCGCAGCACATCGACGGTGGCCTCATGCCCACCCAGCTCGGTCAGCCGCTCGGCGGCGACCCGGCTCTGCTCGGCGTCCAGCTCCGGCACCGCCGGTCGGTGCACCCGGTTGAGCACGAGGCCGGCCAGTGGCATCCGTTCGTCCCGCAAACGGCCCGCGAAGTATGCGGCCTCCCGGACCGCGTCCGGCTCCGGCGCCGCGACCAGCAGGAAGGCCGTCTCCCGCGCCTGCAGGATGCGGTACGTCTGCTCGGCCCGCTGCCGGAAACCGCCGAACATCGAATCCAGAGCGGCCACGAAGCCGGACAGGTCGGTGAGCAGCTGCGCACCGAGCACCTTCTGCACCACCTTTGAGAACATCCCGAACGAGGCCGTGACCAGGCTGAACATGCTCCGCCCACCGCTGCGCGCCGGGGCCAGCAGCAGTCGCAGCATCCGGCCGTCGAGGAATCGGGAGAGCCGGGCCGGCGCGTCCAGGAAATCCAGTGCCGAGCGGGACGGTGGCGTGTCCACCACGATCAGGTCCCATTCGCCCCGGGCGTGCAGCTGACCCAGTTTCTCCATCGCCATGTATTCCTGCGTGCCGGCGAACGTCGAGCTCATCGCCTGGTAGAACGGGTTCGCGAAGATCTCGGCGGCCTTCGTCGGATCGGTGTGCTGCAGCACCACGTCGTCGAAGGTGCGCTTCATGTCCAGCATCATGGCGTGCAGCTCGCCGCCGCTGTCCTCGACGTCGATCCCCTTGACCTGGCGAGGAGTGTTGTCCAGCTCGGTCAGGCCCAGCGACTGCGCCAGCCGGCGGGCCGGGTCGATGGTGAGCACCACCGTGCGCCGGCCGTGGTGCTCGGCGGCCCGCAGCGCCAGCGCCGCGGCTGTGGTCGTCTTTCCCACCCCGCCGGCACCGCAGCACACGATGATCTTCACGCCTGGGTCGGCGAGGATCTGGTCGACGTCCAGCTGCGGCGCCGCGTCTTCGGAAGGCACCAATCGAGCGTATCGGGCCGGGTGGGTCCATGCCCCCGTGCTGCGCTCAGGTGTGAGTCAATCGGCGCGGACGAGAGCCTGGGCCAGTGCCGCGAGCCCCGCCCGGTCCACCCCATCGGGCAGCAACGGAAGCTCGATCATCGGCAGCCCCAACTCCACCAGGTCGGCGCGGAGCGAATCCTCCAATTCGCGCCGGATGAGCTGGTCCCGTGCCTCGTCGTGCAACCCGGCCACGATGTCCCGATCGGCCGGCAGCCCGGCGGCGACCAGCCCACGCTTCAGCTCCGCCGCGGTGACCGCCTGGCCGGCGGGCAGCGGGGGTCGCGTGCCGTTGACGATCACCTTCCCGATGCCGAAGCCGAGTGCGGTCAGGTCGGCGATCGCGTCCACCGTCTCCTGTACCGGCATCTCCTCCAACAGCGTGACCACGTGCACCGCGGTCATCGGGGAACGCAACAGGGCGGCGACCCCCTCGCTCTGGGTCTTGATCGGGCCGACCTTGGCCAGCCGGGCCGTCTCCGCCGTCACGTTGAGGAACCGACCGATCCGCCCGGTCGGTGGGGCGTCCAGCACCACCGCGTCGTACGCGCGCCGCTGCCCGGAGGTGCGGGTGGTGGCCTCCTTCACCTTCCCGGTGAGGAGCACGTCCCGCAGACCCGGCGCGATGGTGGTGGCGAAGTCGATGGCGCCGAGCTTGCGCAGCGCCCGGCCCGCCGCGCCGAGCTTGTAGAACATGTCGAGGTATTCGAGCAGCGCCTCCTCCGCGTCCACCGCGAGGGCGCGCACCTCCCCTCCCTCTGGCGCTTCGGCGAGGTGTCGTTCCTCGTAGGGCAGCGGGTCGATGCCGAAGAGTTGGGCGATGCCCTGCCGCCCCTCGACCTCGACCAGGAGGGTGCGCCGACCACCTGCGGCGAGCGCGAGGGCCAGGGCCGCCGCCACGCTGGTCTTGCCGGTGCCGCCCTTGCCGGTCACGACGTGGAGGCGGGCGGGCCATCCGGTACCGGCCGGGTCGACAGGCCGCTCAGCTGCACACACCCGTCGAGCCTATCCACGCCTGGTGATCATGCGACCTCGCAGACCCACCAACCCGTCTTCTGCACCACCGTGAAGCGCAGGTCCTGGTCGGCCACCTTTTCGTCAGAGGTGGTCATGGTGACCCGGGTGGAGACGGTGGCTCGGTCCCCGGTCTGGTTGTCCACCTTCGGGGTGGTCCACCGGAAGCGCGGGTTCTGGTACGCGGAGGCGTATTTCTGCACCTCGGCCACCTTTGCGGTGATCTTCTCGTCGTCGCGGGAGGCGGCGCACACGCGGCTGGCGGCCTTGGTCGCATCGCGATCCTTGTAGACCGCGGTCAGGAACTCGTCGACGGCGACCGCCGGTTCATTGGCGCCCTCCCCGGTCTCGGCGTTGCGCAGGGTCAGGAACGCCACCACACCGCCGCCCACACAGAGCACCATGATCACGACCAGTGCGATCGCGGCGATCAGCAGGCCGCGCTTCTTCTTCGGCTCGGCGGTGCCCTGGTAAGGCGGGTATCCCGGTGGGGACGGCGGGATACCCGAGGGGGCCGGGGTGCCCGGTTGCGTCGCTGCCGCGGCCATGGGGTCGCTCGGCGGGCCGGCAGCGCCAGCCCCGCTGGTCGGCCTGGGGAAGGCCTGCTGGAGGGGAACGGTCGGCTGGGCGGGGAGCGCCGCCGGGGCGGGGGACGTGGGGAGCGCGAGCTGCCCGGACGGCGCGGCGGGGGCCGGCTGACCGGGGACGACCGCAGCGCCGGGCTGAACGCTGGGTTCCGGCTGAGCCGGCGGAAGGGCGGGTGGGCCGGCCTGGTCACCGTTGGGTGGTTGGGTCATCGTCTTTCCCCCGGGGGTGCGGAGCCCGCCGCCACCCCTGGCGTCGAGCGTGATCGAGCGGGCTGCCGGGCGCTGCGCGACCGTCCGACCGGAAGGGTAGCGGTCGATGACCGCATCGGTGTCGCCCCTGCCGCGCCGCGCTGCCCAGCGATCCGGCCGGCGGGACCGGCGTCCGATGCGCGGTCGGGCTTCTCAGCTGGCTTGTGTCGTATATGTGACTGTAGGTGACCAATCGGGCGCGTCCTGTTGGCGGGACTGTGACCACGGACCTACCTTTCGTCCCGGCGCGGGGGCCGGAACGGACGAATGGGTCCGGACCGGAAGCGTGGTCCGAGCGGTACGACCGGAGGCAGTGCATGCGCGACGCGGACAACATCCCTCGCACCCAGTACCCGAACAACGACCGGCCGCGCCGGGCCGGGTCCGTCTTCGAGGCCGGTGGGCAGATCGGCGGCCAGTCGATCAACGAACGGTCGTACCGTCGAATGCCAGAGCAGGCGGAGGTGGCTCGGGCACCGAGCCACCTGGCCGAGCGGGCGCGCGACGACGACGAGCCGGGCTTCGTCATCCACCTGCCGATCCGGGTGCCGAACCTGGCGGCGGCGACCGTGCTGGCCGGCCGGGTCGCGGTGTCCCTGGGCTTCCTCCCCGAACTGGATGCCGGCGAGACCACCGTTTCCAACGCCGACGATCAGAACAACCGCCACCGGGTCTTCTGCGACCTGCTGCTGCCCGACCGGTCCCGCTGCCCGCAGGGGTACGAGCACGAAGGGCTCTGCGGGGAGGTACCGGCCGCGCCGGAGCAGCGTCCCGCGTCCCGCCCGGCCGGCGGACCGTAGGCTGTCCCTCGAACAATTCCGCACCGAGAGGGAGCCCTTCAGCGATGCAGAAGTGGGAATACTCCACGGTCCCGCTGCTGGTCCACGCGACCAAGCAGATCCTCGACAACTGGGGCGAGGACGGGTGGGAGCTCGTCGCCGTGGTCCCCGGGCCGAACCCGGACCAGCTGGTCGCCTACCTGAAGCGGCCTAAGGCGTGAGCGCGAGGAGTGCAGCGAAGCGGAGCCCCGCAGTCGCGAACATCGAGGTGGCCCCGTGAGTAACGGACCGCACGCGAAGCTTGCCGAGCTGGGTCTCGAACTGCCCGAGGTCGTGCCGCCGGTGGCCAGCTACGTGCCGGCCGTGCAGTCCGGGCAGCACGTCTACGTTTCCGGTCAGCTGCCGATCGCCGAGGGCAAGCTGCTCGCGACCGGCAAGGTCGGCGCCGGGATCTCCGCCGAGCAGGCGAAGGATCTGGCCCAGCGGTGCGCGCTCAACGCGTTGGCCGCGGTCGACTCGCTGGTCGGCCTGGAGAACGTGGTCAAGGTGGTCAAGGTGACCGGTTTCGTGGCCTCGGCTCCCGGCTTCACCGGTCAGCCCGCAGTGATCAACGGTGCCTCCGACCTCTTCGGCACTGTCTTCGGCGAGGCCGGCCGCCACGCCCGCAGCGCCGTAGGGGTGGCCGAGCTGCCCCTCGACGCCCCGGTGGAGGTCGAACTGATCGTCGAGGTCGCCTGACGCGTCGCCACCGCGATCCGCAGCCCGTCCGGAAGGGTCCCCTTCCCGCCAATCACGCGTTAGCAAGGGGCCCTTCCATCGGGTTGGGTGGGCAAGATCGTGGGGTGTGGTGGGCGGGGTCGTACGATCGCAGCCATGAGCGGGCACGTGACGGCGCCGGCGGCGGCCCTCGCCGACGAGCTGCCGACCTGGGTGACACTGCTGCGTGCGCCGAATCCCGGGCCGATGACCCTCGACGGCACCAACACCTGGGTGCTGCGCGCCCCGGCAGCCGAGTCCGGCGTCGTGGTCGACCCGGGGCCGGCGGACGAGGGGCATCTGACCCGGATCGCCGAGCACGGCCCCGTCGGTCTGATCCTGATCACCCACGGCCACCCGGACCACACCGAGGGCGCGGCCCGGCTGAGTGAACTGCTCGGCGGGGTGCACGTCCTCGCGGTCGACCCGGCGCACACCATCGGCGGTGATCCGCTGACCGAGCCGGGTGAGCAGTTCGGCGGCTTCGGCCTGGACATCCGTCTGCTGGACACTCCGGGGCACACCGCCGACTCGGTCTGCTTCCTCGTCGAGCACGGTGGTGAGCGGGTGGTGCTCACCGGTGACACCATCCTCGGCCGGGGCACCACCGTGGTCGCCCATCCGGACGGGCACCTCGGTGACTACCTGGCCAGCCTGGAGCTGCTGTCCGCGTACCGGGGGATCCCGGCGCTGCCCGGGCACGGCCCGGCGCTGGCCGACTGCGCCGCGGCCGCCGACTTCTATCTCGCCCACCGCCGGGCCCGGCTCGACCAGGTCCGGGCGGCGGTCGCCGCCGGCGCCAGTACGCCCGCCGACGTGGTGGCGGTGGTCTACGCGGACGTGGACCGCTCGCTCTGGTGGGCGGCCGAATGGTCGGTCCGGGCGCAGTTGGAGTATCTGGGTGTCGGCACCGGGGAATCCGCACCCGGGGTCAGTGGGTTGGAGCACATGTGACCTGCCCCGTGTGTGGAACCGTTGCCGTTCCCGGTGCGCGGTTCTGCCACAACTGCGGTGCCGCGCTGCCGGCCGCCGCCACGTTGCCGGCGGCCGAGCGCCGGGTGGTCACCGTGCTCTTCGGCGACCTCTCCGAGTTCACCTCCTGGTCGGAGGATCTCGACCCGGAACGCGTCGGCGCCGTCACCGACCGGGTGCTCGCCGCCCTCGCCGGTGCGGTGAAAACCTTCGGCGGGCACGTCGACAAGTTGACCGGTGACGGGATCATGGCGGTCTTCGGTGCGCCGGTGGCGCACGAGGACGACGCCGAACGTGCTGTCCGGGCCGCCCTGTCCATGCAGCGGGCCGTCCGTCGGGTGCTCGACGACGAGCGGGGCGGCGGAGCGCCGCTCGGGCTGCGGGTCGGGCTGAACACCGGCGACGTCATCGCGGGCATCCAGGCCGCCATCGAATACACGGTCATCGGCGACACGGTGAACACTGCGGCCCGGCTGGCCGACGCCGCCGCGGTGGGCGCGGTCTATGCCGGTGGGCGCACCGTCACCGCCACCCGGCACGTGTCCTCCTGGCGGGCGTTGCGCCCGCTGCGGCTCAAGGGCAAGCGTGAGCCGGTCGAGGCGTACGAGCTGCTGGGTCTGCTGGACGCGCCGGGCACCCGGTCGGGGCTCGGCGACGAAGCGCCGTACGTGGGCCGGGAGACAGAGATCGGCCGGATCGCGGGTCGGCTCGCCGAGGTGATCGACCAGGGGGACCCGCGGGTGCTGCTGATGACCGCCGAGGCGGGCATCGGCAAGTCCCGGTTCGCCGCGGAGGTGGAGCGCCTCGCCGCCGGGTACGACGTGGGCGCAGGCCGGTACGCGGCGCACACGGGTGCACGGGTGCTCTCGGTGCGCTGCGCCGCGTTTGGTGAGCGGCGCCGGCTGGCGCCCCTCGCCGACCTGGTGCGTGCCGCCGTCGGCCTGCCCAGTGACGCCTCCACCGCGCTGACCCGCCCAGCGGTGGAGGAGAGGCTGCGGCGGCTCGGGCAGCGGCTCGCCCGCTCCGGCGGTGATGCCGCGCCGATCGCCATCGAGCAGCTGCTCGCCCTGCTCGGCTACGCCGAACTCCCGGCACACGCAGGCACGGACACCGGCGAGTGGGGCGGGTCCACCACCCCGGCCGCGGATGCCGAGGTGGTGCCGAACGCGGTCGCCGACCTGCTCAGTGGGCTCGCCTCGGAGGCGCCACTGGTGATCGTGGTGGACGACCTGCACGACGCCACCGCCGAGACGATCAATGCACTCGGGCTGGCCCTGTCCAGGCTCACCGGCCCGGTGCTGGTGCTGCTGCTCGGCCGTCCCGAGTTGGTGCGTACCGCGGGCGCGCTGACCCGGGTCGCGGACGCCGAGGTGCACTCCCTGCCGCCGCTGCGCGGTGCCGACGCGGCGCGGCTGCTGACGAGTTACCTCGGTGGCGGCAAGTTGCCACCGGCCGACGCCGACCGGCTGCTCGCCACCGCTCAGGGCAACCCCTTCTACCTGGCTGAGCTGGTCACCCTGCTCATCGAGCGCGGGGCGCTCACGGAATCAGCGCCCGGTGTCCGCGCCCCCGAGTCTGCGCCCGGTGTCCGCGCCGCGGTGGAGCGGCCCGCGCCGGGTGAGCGGGAGCAGAGCACGTCGGCCGGTTGGCGGTTGGTGCCGGGTTCGCTGGGCAGCAGGCTGCTCTCCCGGGACCTCGCCGCAGTGCTGGCCGCCCGGATCGACGCGTTGCCGCCGGACGCCCGTTCGGTGCTGCGTGATGCCGCGGTGATCGGTGACACGGTGCCGACCGGTGCGCTGGAGGCGATGCGTGAGCAGCGTGCCGGCCGCGATGGTCGGCCGTCGGCAGTGGTCGCGGTGGAGCTCGACCGGGCTGTCGAGGAACTGCTGCAACGCCGGATGCTGCACCGCTCCCGTACCGGTTACTCGTTCGCGACCCCGCTGATGCGGGAGGCCGCGTACGCCGGGGTGAGCAAGGCCGAGTTGGCCGAGCGGCACGCGGCGTTGGCCCGTTGGGCGGCACCGGCGGACGAGGCCACGACCAGCACCGTGGGCGGGTTCACCGACGAGGCCCGGGACGACTTCGTGGCGACGCACGTCGAGCGGGCCGCCAGGCTCGCCGACGCGGTCAAGCTGCGTCCGGACGCGCCAGCCCGAACGGTGGTCCCGCTCGGCGTCGCCGCGCTCGGCCGGGCCGCCCGCCGGTCGCTGTCCGCCGGTGAGCCGGTGCTGGCCGTCGAGTACGCCGAACGCGCCACCGAGCTGGCTCGCGACGGGGTGCCGGCGGCCGATCGGGTGGTGCACGCACGGGCGCTGCTCCAGGTCGGTCGCGTCGCCGACGCGCTCGCGTACGCCGAGAAGATCGCCGCGAACGCGGGCGACGAGGCAACCCGGGTCAATGCCCTGCTGCTCGCGGGGCAGGCCCAGGAGACTCTGGGGGATCAGGGTCGGGCGGTCACCGCCTGGCAGGAGGCGTTGCAGGTGGCCACGGCGGGCGGGCTGCCCGTGCAGCGTGCCACGGCGATGCGCCGGCTCGGCATGGCCGACTTCGTGGCCGGCCGGCTGGGTCAGGCGAGTAGCCGGTTGGCTGCCGCGTACCAGGTCAGCCTCGGTGCGCAGGACCGGCGCGGGCAGGCCTGGTCCCTGCAGAACCTGGCCTGGGTGACCACCACCCGGGGTGACTTCGCCGGCACCGATGCGGTGCTCGGGCGGGCGGCCCGGCTCTTCGCCGAGCTGAAGGACCCGTACGGGCGGGCCTGGCTGCGCGGCACGACGGCATTCGCCCGGCTGCTCGCCGGCCGGCTGCGCGAGGCGTGTCGGATGGCGCAGGTGTTCCTGCCCTTCGGCGAGCGGGTCGGTGAGGCGTGGGCGGTGGGCACGCTGCGGGCGGTCGCGGCGTTCGCCACCGCCGAGTTGGGTGACCTGGCCGAGGCGGACCGGGAGGCCCGGAGGGCGTACCGGGAGTTCGCCGCCGCGTCGGACGACTGGGGGCGCGGGTTCGCGCTGGTCGTCCGGGCGGTGGTGGCGCGCGGGCTGGGCGAGCCGGAGCACGCTGCGGACCTGCTCACCGACGCTCTGGCGTACGCGGAGCGCACCTCGCACCCGCTGCTCACCGGGATGGCCGGCACGCTGCGCGGCTTCGTCGCGATGGACATGGGTGACTGCGAGACGGCCGAGCGGGTCGCCCGCGCGGTGCTGACCGCTGTGGAGCCGCACAACCCGCAGGCCCCGGCGCAGGTAGCCCCCCGGGTGCTGCTGGCGACGGCGCGTCTGGCCGCCGGTGACTCGGCGACCGCGGTCGGGCTGCTCGCCCCGGTGGCCACGGTCGCCGCGAACGCACCGTCGCTGCTCTTCTCCCGCCGACAGACGATGGCCCAGTACGCGTCGGCGTTGCTCGCCCATGGTCAGCGTGAGCAGGCGTTGGACTGGGCTCGGCGGGCGGTCACCGCGCCGGCCGAGGACGTGCGCAGCCAGGTGCTCGCGGCCAGCGTGCTCGCCGAGGCGCTCGCCGCCTGTGGTGAGCCGCAGGAGGCTCTGTCCTACGCGGACGAGGCGGTCCGCCTGGCGTACTCGACCGAGCAGCGCAGCGAACGCGACGCGGCCAATGCCCTCCGAGCCCGCCTGGCCCCCCTCGCCCTACAGGGTTGATCAAGAGGTTTGCGTCAGCAAGCCGGCTTCCGGTGATCGAAATTCTTGATCAACCTGTTGGGGTGGGGTTGGGTTTTGTCGGTTCTGGGGATGTGGTTGTCGGGGTGAAGGGCTAGCGTGTCAGCACCGCGTGCCGGTCCACATTGGTAACCGTCGCCGTGCCTGGGGAGGCTCTTCATGAAGCTGCCGCGTTCCATCGCGGGCTGGACCATCGCGGTCTTCGGCGTGTTGGCGCTGGTGATGGGCACGGTCGGGCTGCTCTGGCCGGAGGCGCAGTTGCGCATGCTCGGGTTAGAGGTGCCGGAGACGCGTGCCGTCGGTGACCACACCGGCACGTTCCTGCTGGCGTCCTCGATGGCGGCGTTCAACATGGGCGTCTACTACCTCCTCGCCACGGTCACCGAGTGGCGGGCGTTCTACCGGTTCACCGTGGTTTTCCGGCTGGTTACGTTCACCGTGTTCACCATCGCCGTGCTGGCCGACATCGCCCCCGACCGGTTCTTCGGCGTGGCGGCCTGGGAAGGGCTGGGGGCTGTGGCCACCGCCGTTGGCCTGCGTCTGGATGCCCGCCGGGGCGCGCCCGCCGGCGAAGTCGCCGAGCCCGATGGTTCCGGGTCCGCTGCGCCCGCCGAGGAGGGTACCGGTCCGTCCGGTGCCGCTCCGGCGGATGCGGTGCGCTGAGGCACTGGCCGGGTTGGGTATTTTCGAGCGGTGACCGACACCCCGACCGGCGGCCTGCCGGTGCCGATTGTGCCTGGTCTGACTGATTTGCGGGTCTTTGCCCGGGGCGGGTACGCGACCGTCTACCAGGCCACCCAGATCTCCGTGGGTCGTGAGGTCGCCGTCAAGGTCGAGAACCGGACGCTGGACAGCGAGCGGGATCAGGCCCGTTTCCTGCGCGAGGCGCGGGCAGCCGGCCGGATGTCGTCGCACCCGCACGTGGTGGACCTCTTCGACGTCGGGGTCACCGTCGACCAGCACCCATACCTGATCATGGAGCTCTGCGACGGCTCGTACGCCGAACGGATGCGGAGTTCACCGCTGGACCCGGTGGAGGCCCGGGACCTCGGCATCAAGATCGCTGACGCGCTGGCCCACTCCCACGCGGCCGGGGTGCTGCACCGGGACGTGAAACCGGCCAACATCCTCTACTCGGGCTTCAACTCGGCCGTGCTCGCCGACTTCGGGCTGGCCGTGCTCGCCGAACACCGGGACGCCTCGGTCACCCTGGAGGTGCTCACCCCGGCGTACGCGCCGCCGGAGATGTTCAGCCACAGCCCGCCGTCGCCGGCCGTCGACGTGTACGCGCTCTGCGCCACCCTCTACGCGGTGATGCACGGTCGGCCGCCACGCTGGCAGTCCGAGCGCAACCCCAGCCTGGTCACCGTGTTGGAGATGTTCAACCAGCCGCTCCCGGCCCTGCCCGGCGTACCGGACGAGCTGATCGACGTGTTGCGCGCCGGCATGGCCAACGACCCGGCCGAGCGCCCCTCCGCTCTCGAACTGCACGACCTGCTCGCCAGCCTGCCCCTCGGCCCACCGTCGGCGCCGGTCAGCGGCGCCCCGACCAGCGGTGGCGCAACCCGCTCCGGCCCGTACGCGGCCAGTCAGCCGGTGCCCCGGCCGCCCATCGAGGACACCCAGCAGACGGTCCCCGGTGGCTGGCCGCGTTGGCGGCGCTGGTTCCTCGGAGGTGCCGGGGTGCTCGCGCTCGCCGGCTCCGCCACCGCCGGTGCCTGGATCGCCGATCGGGCGCCACCGCCCTCCCCGAACCCGTCGGCCACCCAGATCGCCGCACCGGCGACCGGGCCGCTGCCCGGCTGCGTGACCGGCACCGGTCCGCCCACCGCCCTGCCCGAGGGTGCCCGGTGCATGCCCGAGCTGGAATGCTTCGGCCCGGTGCGGATCCGTGGCAGCCGCGCCGAGGCGACCCGGCTGTCCTGCGCCGACCGGCATACCTGGGAGACGTACGCCGAGGGCATCCTGCCGGTGTCGCTGGTCGGCGCCGACTACGACGAGGTGATCGCCGCCCAGCCGGTGCGGCAGGTCTGCAGTGTGACGACGTTCCGGTTGACCACCGGGATCGCCGAGCCGAGCGGCTGGCACCTGGAGGTGCTCCCGCCGGTCGACGGCAGCATCGACCGGGTCTACCGGTGTCTGGCCGGGCGGGGCGTGGACGCGCTCGCCGCGCCCACCCTCACCGGCCGCTGAAGCCGTTCGACCCGCGCCGCCGGTCACGCACCGCACGCAACGCGTCCCGACTGTCCAGGGCGTCGAGGGTGTCCGCGTCGATCCCGTACGGCATCAGGTCCGCCGGCCCGGCGGTCGTCGACCGGTCCACCGGCTCCGGGTCGTCGACCTGACGGGCAGCGGAGGCGGCGACCCCGGCGACCATGGTCAGCAGGACGCAGAGCAGCGCGAGGACCACGCCGAGAAGGTCTTGTCGGCGCCATAGGAGCAGCATGACCAGCGGTGCGAGGGCTCCCAGTGCCGCGAGCACCGCCACCGTCCGCGCATCGGGCCTGGACAATCGACTCACCTGTCCAGCATGTCGTGACATCGGCGGCTGTCAACCGCAGAGCGGAACGCCACGCCGGTCGACCGGTCCGTTCGACGTGACCCGCCCCGTTAGTTGGCCATCTCAGTGGTTGAGGTAGGTGAGGACTGCGAGAACACGCCGGTTGGCGTCGTCGGCCGGCGGCAGGTCGAGCTTGGCGAAGATGTTGGTGATGTGCTTCTCCACCGACACCGGTGCCAGGACGAGTGCGGCGCAGATGGCCGCGTTGGACAGGCCCTGGGCCATGAGGCCGAGCACCTCCCGTTCCCGTGGGGTGAGCCCGTCGACCCCGTGGTTGTGGCTGTTGCGGGTGAACAGTTGCCGTACCACTTCCGGGTCCAGGGCCGTTCCCCCGTTGGCGACCCGCTCCACCGCGTCGAGGAAATCGTCGAGGGCCGTTACGCGGTCCTTGAGGAGGTAGCCGACACCGCCCCGACCGTCGGCGAGTAGTTCCACCGCGTAGGCCCGTTCGACGTACTGGGAGACGATGAGCACCTTGGTGTCCGGGTCCGTGGCACGCAGCGTCAGCGCGGCGCGGAGTCCCTCGTCGCGGAAGCCGGGTGGCAGTCGAACATCGACGATGGACAGGTCAGGTCGGTGTTCGGCGACGGCCGCCAGCAGGGCGGGTGCGGTGTCGACGGCGGCGGCGACGGTGTGGCCGGTGTCGGTCAGCAGCCGCACCATGCCGTCCCGGAGCAGCAGCAGGTCCTCGGCGATTACGATGCGCATCAGTGGGGCAGCTCCGCGGACAGGACGGTGGGACCGCCGGGTGGACTGGTGATGGTGAGTTGGCCGTCGAGTGCCTCGACGCGGCGGCGCAGACCGTCGAGCCCGGAGCCGGACGGGTCGGCGCCGCCCTGTCCGTCGTCGACGAGCGTGACGGTGACGGTGACGGCGGTGCGGGCGAGAGTGACGACACAGGTCCGGGCGTCGGCGTGTTTGCCCGCATTGGCGAGACCCTCGGCGATGACGAAGTAGGCCGCCGACTCGACCGCCGGCGGGTAGCGATCGTCCGGGTCGCCCCGAACCTCGACGGCCAGTGGGCTGTCGCCGGCCAGGGCGGCGACAGCGGCGTGCAGCCCTCGGTCGGTGAGGATCGGCGGATGGATGCCACGTACCAGCCGGCGCAGCTCGGTGAGGGCGTCGTCGAGCTGTCGACGGGCGAGGTCGACGTCGGATGCGGCGGTCGCATCGGCTGGCAGCTTGCGAGCAGCCAGTGCCAGGGTCATGCCGGCGGCCACGATCCGGGCCTGGGCACCGTCGTGCAGGTCCCGCTCGATTCGACGCAGCTCTGCCGCCTGGGCATCGACGACCCGACGGCGGGTCTGTACGAGGCGGGTAGTTTCCTCGACCAGGCACCGGTGCGCGCCAGGTGCCAGGAGGACCCGGGCCGTCCGGGCCTGGGCCAGCCCGGCGGTCCGCAGGAACCACGCGGTGACCGGCAACAGCAGCACGCCGAGGATGGTCAGGCCGAACCGGCCCGGCATCGTCGTCATGAGGGGATCCATCGGAAATGGTGCGCGCGGGTTCGGCACCGCCCACGCCCAGGCCGGCGCCACGACGGCGGCGAGGTCGACGACAGTGGCCACGATGGCGGCGATCCCGCCCGCCAGGCCCAGCGGAAACAGCACGACCAGCCAGGCCAGGTCTCGCCAGGTGGCCGGTTGCGTGGCGACCGCGCTGACCCGCTGCTGGACGGTTGCGCCTTCGATCGGCAGGTACGGCGCGGGGATCGCGCTGCCGAGCACCCAACCGGCCCGGTGCCGCTCCAGGTCCGCGAGGCGCCGGGTCACCCAGGCGGTGCCGAGGAACGCCGGGCCGCCGGCCAGCGTGATCGACAGTAGGCCGACGCCGAGGATGATCGCCAAACTCCAAAGGAGACCGACAAAGCCGGCGACGATGCTGCTGACCAGGTACGCCATCGCCGACGCCGTTGTGCGTATCATCGCGGCGATCCTACCGACGGCGAGCCGACACCGGAGGACGGCCGCCGGCCGGACCCGGCCCCCGACGATCCGGGGGATGGGTCCGAACGGCGTTCCGGTCGTGGGCACCGTCAGCGCCCGTCGCTCAGTGCCGGCAGACTGCGCCGTCGCAGCAGAACCCGCGCCGGTACGGCACCCGCGACCAATCCCAGGGCCGCGACACCGCCGAACATCCCCGCGTACCTGGCAGCGTCGACGAACACCCGCATCGTGCCGTCCTGGGCGGTGCTGAACGCGCCGACCACGATCGCGGTGACCAGGACACCCAGCGCCATCCCGACAGTGACCGTGATCATCGCCTCGCGTCCGACGATCCGGTGGAGCTGCCTGGTCGTCGCCCCTGCCAGGCGCAGGTCGGCGAATTCGCGGCGGCGCGCGGCGGTGGCGATGGCGAAGGTGTTGACGACCGCGATCGCCGTGAAGCCGAGGGAGATGACCACCATGAGCTCCCAGGCACCCTGGTTCTGGATGTCACCGGCGGGTGCCGCACCGAGCGTGGGGGTCAGCCGAAGGCTGGGCCACGAGGCGGCGATCCGCTCCGGTACGTCGCCGCTGTAACGCAGCCCGACCGCGCTGACAAGTCCGCGTGGATCGTGCGCCGCCACCAGGTCTGCGGGCAGTGCCAGGTCGCCGAACCCCCGGGCTCGGGCGTACACCCCGGCGAGGCGCAGTTGGACCTGGTAGCCGTCGGCGAGCCAGACCGGCACGTCGTCGCCCACCCGCCAGCCGTACTGCTTGGTCACGTACTCGCTGGCGGCGAACGTGCCATCGCCCGGCAGCGTCCCGGCTCGTAGATCGAGGTCGAGCGCCGCCTCGGTGCCGGCGACCAGCAGACCCTGCGTCGCGTAGTCCTCGGGCTTGCCACCCTGCTCGACGATCGCCCGCGTCGGCAACGTCGCTGCCGCGCCGGTCACCCCGTTGAGTGCGAGGAGTTCTCTGACGGTACTGAGCGGCAGCCCGCCCGGTGCGGTCACCTGCGCTGTCGCGGCTGCCGTCCGGGCCGCCTGCTCCTGCCCGGTCAGTTTGTCCAGCAGCGCGCTGTTGAGCAGCATGGTGGCATTGATCGTGAACATCAGCACGAGCGGGACCGCGACCGCCGCGACCCTTCGCCGCTCGGCCCGGGTGACCAGGCCGGCCAGCCAGCCGGTCGCGCCGCCGATGCCGATGAGACGGGATACCGGTGTGGTCAGGACCCCGACCAGCCGCGGTCCCAGGGCCGCGACCGCGCACATAAACAGGGCGGACGACACGAAGCTCATGCCCATTCCGAGCGGTCCGTCGAGCGGAATGAAGATGAGCAGGGCGATTGCGCCGGCGGCGGTCACCACCGCGAGGGCGGTCCGCAGGACGAGACCACCGGTCGGCGCGTTCGCGGTCTCGGCGAGTGCCTGCGTCGGTGCGATGCGCACCGCTCGGCGGCTGGCGATCCAGGCACCGATGAAGGTCACCAGCATCCCGGCCGCCGCGGCGGCGATGAGCACGATCACGTTGGTCTGTACGACGAACTGGGCCGGCACCGCGCCCAGTTTCTCGAACCGGGCAGCCACCACGTGGGCGATCACCACACCCAACGGTATGCCCGGCAGTGCGGCGACCCCGGCGAGCAGGAGGCTTTCCACACCGAGGAGGCGGCGCAGCTGGGCGGGGGTCGCGCCGGCAGTGCGCAGCAGGGCCAGCTCGCGCAGACGTTGACGTACCCCGAGCGTGACCGTGCCCGTGAGGACGAAGACGGCCGCGAACGCCGTGATACCGATGACGAAACCGAAGATCGAGATCGGCCCGATGTAGTCGGGCAGGGCGCCGGGCAGGTCGGCCCGGACTCGATCGTCACCGGTGAGCACGGGCGCGTCCCCAGCGACCTCTTCGACGGCTTGGCGGAGCGCGACCAAGTCGGTGTCGGGTCTGGCCAGGACGGCCACTGCGGTCGGCCCGGGCAGCCCCGACACCGACGTTACGTCGGAATCGGCGACGAACAGGGCGCCCTGGGCGGGCAATCCGTCCCGCCCGGCCGGCGCGGCGATACCGGACACGACCAGGGTGCGGACGCCGGTCTTCGTGGTGACGACGAGCCGTCCACCAACAGTGGTGCCCGAGCGGTTGGCAAGGTCGGCGTCGATGACGGCCTGGCCCGGACCGGGCGCCTCGCCGGTGCGCAGCGAGTACGGAGTCAGCCGTGCGGAGCCCCACCCGTGTCCGATCACGGGAGCGTCGTCGGCACCGTGCAGGAGCAGTCCGTCCGGCGTGCCGGCCTGGACCGGGAAGGCGACGTCCGCGGTCGCGGCCGCGACGCCCGGAAGGTTGCCCAGCCGACCGACGAGGTCCGCCGGCAGCGAGCCGGCACCGGTGAGCTGCTCGGACTTGACCTTGACCTTGCGCTTGACCTTGTCCTTCTTGTGTTTGGTGGTGACCTTCTCAAGGGTCACGTCGCGGTCGCCCGACACGACGATCGACGCTGCCGCGAACCGGTCGGCCGGCGGCTTCGCGGTGAGCACCGAGGCGAGCAGCAGACCGCCGCCGGCGAGTAGGGCCACGGCGAGCAGCGCGGCGAAGAACGTGCCCGCGTAGGCACCGCGGTGCTGGCGCAGCGTGCCGAGAGCGAGCCGGATCATCGGACGGTCACCGCCATCATCTGTGCCGCGATCTTCTCGGCGGTGGGGTCGGCGAGCTCCGTGACGATCCGCCCGTCGGCGAGAAACACCGCGCGGTCGGCCCACGCCGCCGCAGCCGGGTCGTGCGTGACCATGACGATCGTCGTGCCGACGCCGTCCACCGCTTCGCGCAGCAGTTGGAGTACCTCGCGGCCGGTCGACAGGTCCAGCGCCCCGGTCGGCTCGTCGGCGAAGATGACCTCCGGTCGGCTGGCCAGGGCGCGGGCGAGGGCGACCCGCTGCCGCTGACCTCCGGACAGTTGGCTGGGCCGAGCGCTTTCCCGTCCGGTGAGCCCGACGCGGCGAATCACCTCCTGCGCCCACTTGCGGTCCGGTCGTACTCCGGCCAGCCGTTGTGGCAGCAGGATGTTGTGCCAGACCGACAGCGAATCCATCAGGTTGTACGACTGGAAGACGAAGCCGACCCGCTGCCGCCGTGCCTCGGTGAGCTGCGGTTCACGCAGCCCGCCAATGTCCTGACCGGCGAGGAGCACCCGTCCGCTGTCCGGCCGATCCAGGCCCGCCGCACAGTGCAGAAGCGTGGACTTGCCCGAGCCCGAGGGTCCCATCACGGCGCAGAACGAACCGGCCTCGAAGGCGACCGACACGCCGTCCAGCGCCCGGACACCGCCCCCGCCGGCATAGGTCTTCGTCACGTCGAGCACTTCGACGACCGGCCCTCGACCGGGGGTCACATCGCTGTTTCGCATAGCGGAAAGCCTGGTCGAGACGGCGTTTCCGGAACACACGGCGGCCCATGATCTCCTTGGTGGGGAAACCCCTACCGGTCCGATCAGTACGGTGGGCGTAGTGCCGCTTCGGCGGCGTCGGCCAGTTCGTCGGCGACCTGCGGGTTGGCCGAGTTGATCGCGGCGGTCCACAGCACGTCGGTCGGCGTCGCGCCGGCCATCCAGCGCCGCATCGTCTCCTGCGCCCCGTCGGGCAGGGGGCCGTGGTACGACCAGCCGGCGACGACACCGGCCAGGTGCCGCGCGGTGGGCTCGCCCGGAACGGCCGCGAACTCCGCCAGGTACGGCCCGAGGTCGACCTCCAGCCCCGCGACCGCCTCCAGCAGGTCCCAGGCCGAGGTGGTGGACGGAAACTCCACGAGGGTCCGTTGCCACCAGCACTTGAGGAACCGCTCGACGGCCGCGCGCTCGGCGGCCGGCCAGTCCTGCCACTGGTCCGCCATCCGGTCGATGACGGCGTCTGCATGCCGGTGCCGCATCTCGCCACTGGCGAACGCCTCGAACAGCCGGGGCAGCAGGTGCGGTACCTCCGTCCCGTCCCCCCACGTGCTCCGGTTCGACAGGTAGGCATCGAGTTGGTCCACGGTCAGCTTCCGCAGCGGAGTGCGGGCGAAGAGTGCCACGTCGGCCCGGTCCACACAGTGCTCGCAGGCGGCCATGTCGGCGGGCATCGGGTGGTGGGCGAAGGCGGCGTAGAGCCGCTCCACGACCCGCTCGAACTCGACATCGTTGGGCACCCGCCCAGTATTTCAACGGGGGTCAATGCGAATTCACGCGCCCGGGACGGCACCCGTATATACAGTCCATCGGTATATGCTGCGGTGATGGCGAAGGCTTCCATGCAAGAGTCGACCTATCTGATTCTCACCGCGCTCGTCGAGGCCCCGCGGCACGGCTACGCCGTCCTCGACGAGGTCCGCCGGATCTCCGACGGACGCGTCGACCTGCGCGCGGGCACCCTTTACGCAGCCCTGGACCGGCTACGAACCGAGGGTCTCATCGACATTGAGCGCGAGGAGCAGGTGCAGTCCAGGTTGCGCCGGTACTACCGACTCACCGCCTCCGGGGTGCAGCGCCTGGCCGAGGAGTCGGCGCGTCTGCGGAGCAACGCCGACGCGGCGAGCGTGCGACTGCGCCGTGCCGGCCTCATCTTCGAAGGCGGTGCGGCGTGACGTTGGAGCAGGCATACCGGTGGCTGTTGGGGTGCTATCCCCGTGCGTACCGGCGGCAGTACGAGGACGAGATGATCGGGGTGTTGCTGGACGACGCGACGCCGGGCCAGCGCCGACCCGCCGCACGAGACGTGCTCGCCCTGCTCGGCGGGGCGTTTCGTGCACACGTACGCCAGGTTGGCGCTCGACTCTCGGTCGACGCCTGGCGGGAAGCGGCGCAGGTGCTGGGCCTGATCGCCGCGCTGGTGTTGTTCGTGCGCGCAGCGCGCCTTCCGGTGCTGCACCTGGCCCTGCTCGCGGACGGCTATCCCGATGGGCTCGGTCAGGAGGTCGTCTCGTGGCCGGTTTGGCTCGTGTCGGTGGTGTGGCTTCTCGTGGCGATGTTGGCCGCGTTCGGGTGGAGCCGGACGGCAGCCGCGATCGCCGTCTGCGCCGCGGCCTTCGAGGTGGTGCGTGTCGCCCAGGATTACGCGCAATATTCCACGGTGTTCAATCTCTGGCCCGCCGTGCTCGCCGCGATGGTCCCGGTGGCGCTCGCCGTTCGCGCTCCCCGCTCGGCCGGGGCGGTCGTCGCACACTGGCGGCTCGGCCTGCTGACGACTGCCACGCTGGTCGGCGTCGCCGCTCCGAGCATCGCCACCGTCACGTCAGCTGATCGCCGGACGGAACCCGTTCGAGGCACCTGGATATTCACCGTCGGCGTCGGCCAGATCGAGGCGATCCTGCTGACCGTGGGATACCTGCTCTTCGCTCTCGCCGTCCTGTCGACGCCGGCGGTGCTCCGGCGGCGCGTGCTCGCGCTGCTGGTCCCGGTGGGCGTCACGCTGGTGCTCACCCGAGTGCTGCTCGGGACCACGGGGACCTTCTTCGAGCGGTCCACCGACGACGGTGTGCTCGCTGCGCTCACCTCGGCGCAGTGGACGACACTGCTGCTGGCGCCCGCGTTGCTCTTCGCGGTGGCCGTGGCCATCCTGCACCACCGGGAGCGGCCGGGCCCGCGACACGTGTGAGCACGAAGCCAGTGCCGCGCTCACGTGAGCGCGGCACTGGGCGGCTCAGTAGGACTTGTCCTGACCGAGGACGTGTTGGGCCACGAAGTTGAGGATCATCTCTCGACTGACCGGGGCGATCCGGCCAGCCCGGACCGCGCCGAGCAGGGTCGCCACCCCGTACTCGGTGGTCATGCCGGCCCCGCCGAGCACCTGGACGGCGGTGTCCACGGCGAGCGCCGCCGCCTCCCCGGCCGCGTACTTGGCCATGTTGCTGGCCACCCCGGCCTCCAGGTCGCGGCCTGCGTCGTACAGGGTGGCCGCCTTCTGGATCATGAGGCGGGCCAGCTCCACCTGCACCGCGGCGTGTGCCAGCGGATGTGAGACGCCCTGGTGCGAGCCGATGGTCCGGCCGCCCCAGACCTTGCGGGTGGCGGTGTACTCACTGGCCCGCTCGATGGCGTACCGGCCGGTGCCGGCACCCATCGCGGCCACCGTGATCCGTTCCGGGTTGAGCCCGGCGAAGAGCGCCGGCAACCCGGCGTCCAGCGACTCACCGAGCAACGCGTCGCCGGGGAGTCGCACGTCATCCAGGTAGAGCAGGAACTGGTTCTCCGGGGACACGATCTCCATGTCCAGCTTGGACCTGGTCAGCCCAGCCGCGTCGGTCGGCACCAGGAACAGCGCCGGCTTCAGCTTCCCGGTGGACGAGTCCTCGGTTCGTGCCACCACCAGCACATGGCCCGCCTCGTCGACACCGGAGATGTAGCACTTGCGACCGGAGAGCAGCCAACCGTCGCCGTCGCGGCGGGCGACCGTGCCGAGCCGGTGAAAGTTGGAACCGGCCTCCGGTTCGGTGATCGCGAAGACGATCTTCTGGGAGCCGTCGGCGAGGCCGGGCAGGTGCCGCTTGCGCTGCTCCTCGGTGCCATGCCGGTTGAGCACCGTGGCCGCGATCGCGGGGGAGACCACCAGCAGCAGTAGCGGGCAGCCGGCGGCCGCCAACTCCTCGCAGACGATGGCCAGGTCGGTGATGCCGCCGCCCCCACCGCCGTACTCGGTGGGGATGTTGACCCCCAGGTAGCCGAGCCGGCCGGCCTCGGCCCAGAGTTCGGTGGTGTGCTCGCCGGCCTTCGCCTTCTCGACGAAGTAACCGTGGCCGTAACGGCGGCCCAACGCCCGCACGGCGTCGCGCAGCTGGTCCTGCTCAGGGGTGAGGTCGAAGGTCATCGCGGGTTCTCCTCCGTGGTGTCGATGACGGCCAGCACCGCGCCGGCGCGCACCTGACCGCCGGCCGGCACCGGCAGTTCGGCGACCACGCCGTCGGTCGGGGCGACGACGGGATGTTCCAGCTTCATCGCCTCCAGGGTGAGCAGCGGATCGCCGGCCGAGACCCGCTGGCCGACCTGGACGTGCACCCGAGCCACCGCGCCAGGCAGCGGCGCGAGCAGCGAACCGGCGGCCACCGCCGCGGTGGGCAGCGGGAGACGCGGCAGCTCGACCAGGCTCGCCGCCCCGTCCGGGCCGTCCACGAACACCGCCGACCCCACCCGGTGTACGAGGTACGCGTGCCGCACCCCGTCGACGTCGAGCACCACCCGGCCCGGGGTGGCCTCGACCAGCGCCACGTCCGGCCGTTCGACGGTGGCATCAGCGCCGGGTTCGGTGGACCACTCGGCGAGCCCGCCCGTGCGGTCCAGCCGGTAGCGGACCTCGACCGCACCGTCCGGCCCGCTGAACCGGGTCACCTGCGGGACGGCCGGCACGTTACGCCAGCCCGACGGCAGCCCGGCCAGCACCGGCGCCTCGGCGCGGCGACCAGCGGCGGAGGCGAGTGCCGCCGCCAGCGCGGCCAGCGGGAACCGGTCGGCGGGGAGCAGAGGGGCGAAGACCTCCGCGTGCCGGTCCAGGAACCCGGTGTCGATCTCGACGGCCGCGAACGCGGGGCTGCGCAGCACCCGGACCAGCAGGTCCCGGTTGGTGGTCACCCCGTGCAACTGCGCCCGGGCCAGCGCGGTGGACAGCAGTCGGATCGCCTCCGGGCGGGTGCGGCCCCAGGCGACCAGCTTCGCCAGCATCGAGTCGTAGTGCACCCCGACCACCGAGCCGGCCACCACACCCGAGTCGAGCCGCAGGCCCGGCCCGGCCAGCCCGCCGAACTCGGCCGCCACCTGAGGGACCGCGAACCGGTGCAGAGTGCCGGTCGCCGGTCGCCAACCCGCGGTCGCGTCCTCGGCGCACAGGCGTACCTCGATCGCATGGCCGGTGCTGACCGGCAGGGTCGCCGGCAGTGGCTCACCCTCGGCCACGAGCAGTTGCAACCCCACCAGGTCCAGCCCCGTGCACAGCTCGGTGACGGGGTGCTCCACCTGGAGCCGGGTGTTCATCTCCAGGAAGAAGAACTCCCCACCCGGGGCGAGCAGGAACTCCACCGTGCCCGCACCCAGGTAGTCGACCGCGCGGCCAGCGGCCACCGCCGCCTCGTGCAACGCCGTCCGCACCCGCTCCGGAACGACCGCCGGCGCCTCCTCGACGATCTTCTGGTGCCGGCGCTGGATCGAACACTCCCGGTCACCGAGGGCCACCACCCGACCGTGCGCGTCGCCGAAGATCTGCACCTCGACGTGCCGGCCGCGTTCCACGTACCGCTCAATGAAGACCGTGCCGTCACCGAACGCGGCAGCCGCCTCGCGGCGCGCCGAGGCGACGGCCTCGGCCAGCCCACCCCCATCCCGGACGATCCGCATCCCGCGCCCGCCGCCACCGGCGGACGCCTTGACGAGCACCGGAAAATCGGAGATCGCATCGGTGTCGGACCAGCTCGGCAACATCGGCACACCCGCCTCGGCGAGCAGCGCCTTCGCCGCCAGCTTGTCGCCCATCGCGGCGATCACCTTGGCCGGCGGCCCGACCCAGATCAGCCCCGCGTCGGTCACCGCCGCCGCGAACTCGGCGTTCTCGGCGAGGAACCCGTAGCCCGGATGGACGGCGTCCGCGCCGCTGCGCCGCGCCGCGTCCAGGATCAGCTCGACCCGCAGGTACGTCTCGGCCGCAGCGGCACCGGGCAGCCGGACCGCGTGGTCGGCCTCGGCGACGAACGGCTCGGCGGCGTCCGCGTCCGAATGCACCGCGACCGTCTCCACACCGAGCGCCCGGCAGGTCGCGAAGACCCGGCGGGCGATCTCCCCCCGATTGGCGACGAGCAATCTGCTGATCATCAGCGCTGGACCTGCCTTTCGTTCGCGACTGCGGGACTCCGCTTCGCTGCGTTCCTCGCGCTCACGGGCTACATCCGGAAGACGCCGAAGCCATCGGCGCCCTTCACCGGTCCGCTGTGGATCGCCGAGAGGCAGAGCCCGAGGACCGTACGCGTGTCCCGAGGGTCGATCACCCCGTCGTCGTAGAGCCGGCCGGAGAGGAACAGCGCACCCGACTGCGACTCGATCTGTTGCTCGACCATCATCCGCATCGCGGCGTCGGACTCGTCGTCGTAATCGCGCCCACGGGCGGCGGCAGCCTGCCGCGCCACGATGGAGAGCACCCCGGCGAGCTGAGCGGGACCCATCACCGCCGACTTCGCGTTCGGCCAGGTGAACAGGAACCTCGGCTCGTACGCCCGGCCACACATGCCGTAGTTGCCGGCCCCGTACGAGGCACCGAGGTTCACCGTCAGGTGCGGCACCGTCGAGTTGGACACCGCATTGATCATCAGTGCGCCGTGCTTGATGATGCCGCGCTGCTCGTACTCCGTGCCGACCATGTAGCCGGTGGTGTTCTGCAGAAAGATCAGCGGGGTGTGCGCGGCGTTCGCGAGCTGGATGAACTGGGCCGCCTTCTGCGCCTCCTCGCTGAACAACACCCCGCGGGCGTTGGCCAGCACGCCAACCGGGTACCCGTGCAGCTCACCCCAGCCGGTGACCAGCGCGTCCCCGTACGCGGGCTTGAACTCGTCGAAGTCGCTGCCGTCCAGGATCCGGGCCAGCACCTCACGCGGGTCGAACGGCACCTTCAGGTCCGCGCTGGTGATGCCGAGCAGCTCCTCCGGGTCGTACTTCGGTGGCTGTGGCACGGCCGTACGCGGCGGCGGGCCCTGCTTGTGCCAGTTCAACCGGCGTACGCACTGCCGGGCCAACCGGATGCCGTCCCGCTCGTCGGAGGCCAGATAGTCGGCGAGCCCGGACGTGGCCGCGTGCATCGCCGCACCGCCCAGCGACTCGTCGTCGGTGACCTCGCCGGTCGCCATCTTCACCAGCGGCGGCCCGGCCAGGTAGACCTGCGACCGGTCCCGAATCATGATTACGTGATCGGACATCCCCGGCACGTACGCGCCACCGGCCGTCGCGTTGCCGAAGACCACGCTGACCGTGGGGATGCCCGCCGCCGAGAGCCGGGTCAGGTCACGGAACACCCGACCACCCGGAATGAAGATCTCCGCCTGCGTGGGCAGGTCCGCCCCGGCCGACTCGACCAGGTTGACCATCGGCAGCCGGTTGGCCAGGGCGATCTCGCCGGCCCGCCGGGTCTTCGCCAGCGACCACGGATTGACCGCGCCGCCGCGTACCGTCGGATCGTTGGCGACGATCAGACACTCCACGCCCTCGACCACCCCGATGCCGGTGACCACGCTGGCCCCGACCGGAAAGTCCGTGCCGTACGCGGCGACCGGCGACAACTCCAGGAACGGGCTGTCCGCGTCCACCAGCAGCTCGATCCGCTCGCGGGGGAGCAGTTTGCCGCGCGCGTGGTGCCGGGTCACGTACTTCGCACCGCCGCCGGCCCGAGCCTGGTCCAGCGCGGCGTCCAACTCGGCCAGTCGGTCCAGCAGGGCCGCCCGGTTCGCCGCGTGCCCGGGTGTGGACACCTCGACCGCGCTGTTCAGGATGCTCACAGCCCCATGCCCTTCGCGATGATCTCATTCATGATCTCGGTGGTGCCGCCGCCGATGCCGAGGAGCCGGGCATCGCGGTAGTGCCGCTCCACCTCGGCGTCGCGCAGGTAGCCGAAGCCGCCATGCAACTGCAACGCCTGGTCGACGACCTGGTCACAGGCGGCCACCGCCACGTTCTTGGCCATCGCCACCTCGGTCACCACCGGCTCGCCCGCCGTCACACGGAGGGCCACCTCGTGCACGTACGACCGGGCCGCCTCTGCCCGGGTGTGCATTTCGGCCAACCGGTGCCGGACCAGCTGCCGACTGGCCAGCGGACGGCCGAAGGTCTCCCGGTCCCGGCACCAGCGCGTCGCCAGTTCGACACAACGCTGAGCGGTGGCGTACGCCTGCGTCGCCAACGAGAGCCGCTCCGCCGCGAAATGCTGCATGATCGCCAGGAAGCCGGTGTTCTCCGCGCCGATCCGGTTGGCCACCGGCACCCGCACGTCGACGAACGACAGCTCGGCGGTGTCCGAACAGTGCCAGCCCAACTTCTCCAACCGCCGCCCCACCGTGAACCCGGGCAGTCCCTTGTCGATGACCAGCAGGGTCAGCTCACCGCTGCCGGGGAAGTCGGTGCAGACCGCCGTGGTCACGAAGTCGGCCCGGTGCCCGCTGGTGATGTAGGCCTTCGACCCGTTCACCACGTAGTGGTCGCCGTCCCGACGAGCGGTGGTGCGGATGCCGGCCACGTCGGAGCCACCGTCCGGTTCGGTGATCGCCAACGCGCCAATCATCGTGCCAGCCAGGGTGGGCCGGACGTACCGATCGATCAGGTCATCGTCACCGGGCGTCGCCGCGACGCCGAGTCGGCCACTCAGCGAACCGCCGCTACGGGCACCCGCCGCCGCAACCATGTGCGGCAACGCGATGCCATGCGTGAACAGGGCCGCCACCAGCCCGGACGAGCCGCCGGAGCGGATCAGCTCCTCGGTCACGATGATCGAGTCGAGCAGGTCACCGCCGCTGCCACCAACCGACTCGGGGAAACCGATGCCGAGCAGGCCGAGCTTCGCCGCGGTGGCGTGCAGCGCCCGGGGCACCTCACCGGCCCGTTCCCAGTCGTCCAGGTGCGGCAGCACCTCGCGCGTCACGAATGCGCGGGTCAGCTCGCGCAGTTGTCGCCGCTCCGGGGTGTCCACGATGCTCACGGCGTCACCTCTGTTCGCGACCGCGGGTCTGGCCCCGGTGGCACGTCAGCCGGCAGGTCGACGATCCGGGCGCGCAGCAACTCGCCGAGCGCCTTGGCCTGCGGGTCGAACCGGGTTGACGCGGCCACCCCTGCCCCGAGCAGGCCCTCGATCACGAAGTTGACCGCGCGCAGGTTCGGCAGTTCGTAGCGCCGCACCGTCAGCGGCGCGGTCTCCGGCAACAGCTCGGCCAGCCGCTCGACGGTCAACCAGGCGCGCAGCCACGCGTACCCGGCTTCGGTTCGTGCCCAGACACCCAGGTTGGCATCCCCACCCTTGTCCCCCGAGCGCGCGCCGACCAACTCGCCGAGCGCTCCGCGTCGGGTCGGGCCGTCGACCGCCGCTTCGCCACCCGAAACTGTCTCGGCGGCGGCGGCTGCTGTGGGGGCGGAGGCGGTGCGGAGCGGCGGGGCGATCGGCACCCGCTCGCCGCGCGGCAGCACCGCGACGTGCGCCACCGCGTCCTGCGGTATCGCGTCGGCGGTGAAGACACCGTACGGGGTCGCGTCGCCCGGCAGGGTGGTCAGCGTGCACCCCGGGTACGACGCCAGCGCCAACTCCACCGCCGCCGCCGAGAAGGCCCGCCCGGCTCGCGCCTTGTCGCCGTCGCGAAGGTGGACGTGGAGCAGGGCGCTGGCCGCCTCGGTGTCGGCGGCATCGGGGTGGTCGGTCCGGGCCAGCACGAACTCCAGCCCGTCCTTGCCCACCGCCTGCTCGACCTGCCCCCGGACCAGAGCGGCCTTCGCCTCGATGTCCAGACCACAGAGGACGAACGTCATCGAGTTGCGGAAGCCGCCGAGGTTGTTGACGCCCACCTTGAGCGTGGCCGGCGGTGGCGTACCGCGGACCCCGGAGACCTGGACCCGGTCCGGCCCGTCGGCCCGCAACGTCACCGTGTCCAGTCGGGCGACCACGTCCGGCCCCAGGTACGCCGGCCCACCGATCTCGTAGAGCAGTTGGGCGGTGACCGTCTCCACGGTGACCGCGCCGCCGGTGCCCACGTGCTTGGTGAGCACCGTTGAACCATCGGCGTGCACCTCGGCGATCGGGAAACCGGGCCGGTGCCCGCCGTCGGGCAGTTCGGTGAAGAAGCTGAAGTTGCCGCCGGTGACCTGTGCACCGCACTCGATCAGGTGCCCCGCGACGGTCGCCCCGGCCAGCTCGTCGAGGTCGTCGCGGCCCCACCCGTACCGGGCGATGGCCGGGCCGACCACCAGCGAGGCGTCGGTGACCCGGCCGGTGACCACCACGTCCGCACCGCCGTCGAGACAGGCGGCGATCCCGAACGCGCCGAGGTAGGCGTTCGCGCTCAACGCGTCCGGCCGCTGGATCGTGTCGCCCTCGACGTACCCCACCCGGGCTGGCAGGCCGAGCCGGTTGGCGAGCTTGTCGATGGCGGCGGCCAGGCCGGCCGGGTTCAACCCGCCGGCGTTGGTCACGATCCGCACTCCCCGGTCGAGGGCGGTGCCGAGGCACGTCTCCAGTTGACGCAGGAACGTCTTCGCGTAGCCCAGGTCGGGGTCGCGCAGCCGATCCCGGGCGAGGATCAGCATCGTCAACTCGGCCAGGTAGTCGCCGGTCAGCACATCCAACTCGCCGCCGTCGAGCATCTCCCGCCAGGCGGTGAACCGGTCGCCGTAGAAACCGGAGGCGTTGCCGATGCGGATCATGCTCGTACTCCGTCTCCGCCTGCCGGCTCGCGACCGGCACCCGGGGGGCCGGCGAACGCCTGCGCCACGTCGAGCCACTCGTCGGCGACCGGCCCGGTGGCGACCAGGGCGAGGTCCGCGCGGTGTCGGCGCTGGGTGACCAGCAGGCAGAAGTCCCGAGCCGGGCCGGTGAGCCGGTCGGCGGCGTCCGCCGGGCCCCAGCTCCAGATGTCGCCGCCGGGCCCGACCAGCTCAACCCGGACCGGCGCCGTCGGTGCCGCCCGGCCGTGCGCGGCGAAGCCGTGCCCGAGGGTACGCACACCGAGGTGCGCCACGTGCCGGAGTCGGTCGCTGTCGGGGCGGACGACGCCGAGTGCGTCGGCCACGTCCGCGCCGTGGGCCCAGGTCTCCATGATCCGGGCGGTCGCCATCGAGGTGGCGGACATCCGGGTGCCGTACCAGGGCAGCTTCCCACCGGCCGGAACGGCGGCCAGTGCGTCGACGAGCGCGGTCCGGCCGGCCCGCCAGCGGGCGAGCAGTTCGGCCGGCGGGGCGAGGAACTCTTCGGCCCCGGCGTCGACCATTCGGGTCGGGTCCGGTGCGGCGGTGACCGTCGCGTAGAACGCCTCGGGATCGGTCGCGGCCAGCAGCGCGACGTGGTCGGTCCACGCGAGGTGGGCGATCTGGTGCCCGATGCTCCAGCCAGGTGCGGAGGTCGGCCTCGCCCAGTCGGCGGTGGGCAGTGGGGCCACCAGGGCGTCCAGTTGGGCGGACTCGTCGGCCAGGTCGGTGAGCAGGTTGCTGAGGTCGACCATGGTGCCTCCGGTTGGTGGTGGCCGGTGCGGCCGGCGGTCAGGGCGTGAGCAGGGTGGCGAGCTGGCGCTTCCAGGTGGTCAACAGGGCCGTACGGCGTGCGGAGTCGTCGCTGAGCAGGTTGGCCACCCCGAGCCCGCGGAGCAGGTCGAGGGTGGCCTGCACCGCTTCGCGGACACCGGGTCGACGCTCGTCGACGCCGAGCAGGGCAACGGTGAGCCGGTGCATCTCCCGGCCGACGGTCGCCTCCAGCGGCACCAGGGCGTCCCGAAGCTCCCGATCGGTGCGGGCGGCGACCCAGAGCTCCAACGCGGCCACGAACAGCGGCCCGGTGAACGCCACGGCGAGCAGATCGACAACCCGGTCCAACCGCTGTGGGCCAGCCGGCAGGGCCTCGGCCTCGGTGCGCAACTCGGCGGCCCGCCGCTCGGCCAGATGGGCCACGGCGGCCGTCACCAGTGCCGCCTTCGTCGGGTAATGGTGCAGTTGAGCGCCGCGGGAGACACCGGCCCGTGCGGCGACGACGGTGGTCGTGGTGCCGGACCAGCCGTGCTCGATCAGGCAGTCGACGGTCGCCTCCAGCAGCCGGGTCTGGGTGGCGCGGCTGCGCTCCTGCTGAGGGACGCGCGTCGATGCGGTCGGCACGGGAACAGCCTGCGGCCTGAGAAACAAACAGTCAAGCCTGACTTTTTCTAGGACCTTGGTCTTGGCCTTGGTCTTGGCCTTGGTCTTGGCCGGGGGCGGGACGGCGAGGCGGGTGCTTGGGCCTCCGTCGTCAGTGGCGGCCCGCACCGGGACCGGACGCGCCGGCACCAATGTGTAGCAGTCCCTGTAGAGCTGCCCCGCCAATGGGGCAACCCGGCCCTGGCTGCATGCCGGCCTTGGGTGCCGGCGCTGGGTGCAGGCCGGCCCTGCGTGCCGGGCCGACCCACATGGTCGGACGGGGGTGGTTGGACTGGGATGGTCGGACCGGGTGGCCCGACCGGGTTGCCCCAGATCTGGGGCAGCTCTACAGGCACCGAGTAGGGACCTTCCCCCTGCCCGGCCCGCGCCCGCTGACCCGCTGCGCGTATCCCGGCCCCGATCCGCAGCCCTCGCTCAGCGGCCGTCGCGAGGGCCGAACACGGCCAGCGCGTCGGCGTCGCTGTGCTGGGAGCGCAGGTACTCGTCGGCCCACGCGGCGGCATCCGGGAAGGTGGACTCCGCCGCCACCCGGGCGCACGCCGCGTCCACGTCGAAGGCGGTGCGGCGCAGCTGGACGCCCGGCCCGAGCAGTGCCCACCACGCGCCCGCGCCGCCGTACGGCATGCCGATGCTGCCCGGGTTGACCACCAGACGTCGATCGACCAGCCGGGTGAAGGGCATGTGGGTGTGGCCGCAGACCACCGTCGAGACCTCGGCCGGGAGGCCCGCGAACACTTCCGCCCAGCGCGACATCCGGGAGTCGACGAGCACGAACTCCTCGTCGTCACGGGGGGTCGCGTGACAGAACAGCGTCGGCCCGAGGCCGTCGATATTGAATGTCACCGTCGCCGGCAGGGCCGCGAGGCGGGCCACCTGGTCGTCGCGGAGCTGCCCGGCGGCCCAGTTCGACACCTCGATCGACGCCGGCTTGCCGGCCCGCGCCTCGACCAGCTCCCGCTCGCAGTTGCCGCCCACCCAGCAGACCCGGTCACCGAGGCCGGCGAGCACGTCCAGCACCTCGACCGGCTGCGGGCCGGCCGCGATGTCGCCGGTCAGCACGATCAGGTCGGCGGCGGTGACGTCCGGCTCGGCCAACACGGCCTCCAGAGCGGGGAGTACGCCGTGGATGTCGGAGAGGACCGCAACGCTGTTCACCATGGCCCCACCCTCACCGCTCCGGCCGCCCCGAGCCAGCATTTTCTGCGCCGGGCAGACGAAACGTCCCCGCCGTCCGTCGGTGACGGAAGGCGGGGACGGGACGTGCTACTCAGACGCGGGCGCGACGGGCCAGGCGCTCCGGGTCCAGGATGATGATGCTCTTGCCGTCCAGGCGCAGCCAGCCGCGCGAGGCGAAGTCGGCCAGTGCCTTGTTGACCGTCTCCCGGGAGGCGCCGACGAGCTGGGCGATCTCCTCCTGGGTGAGGTCGTGGGTCACCCGCAGGACGCCGCCGTCGCGGGTGCCGAACCGGCCAGCCATCTGGAGCAGGTTCTTCGCGACCCGGCCCGGCACGTCCGTGAAGATCAGGTCGGCGAGCGAGTCGTTGGTCCGGCGCAGCCGCCGGGCGAGCACCCGGAGCAACTGCTCGGCGATCTCCGGGCGGTTGGCCAGCCATGGCCGCAGAGCCTGCTTGCGCAGACGTACGAGCCGAGTGTCGGTCACCGCGGTGGCGGTCGCCGTACGCGGGCCAGGGTCGAAGAGCGACAGCTCACCAACCATGTCCGACGGCCCCATCACCGCGATCAGGTTCTGCCGGCCGTCCGCAGCGCGGCGACCAACCTTGATCTTCCCGGACAGCAGGATATAGAGGCTGTCACCGGGCTCGCCCTCATTGAAAACGATCTCGCCCTTACGGACCTCGATCGTCTCCATCTCCTTGGCAAGCGCCTCGGCAGCTTCCGGGTCAACACCCTGGAAGATCCCGCTGCGGGCCAGTACCTCGTCCATCGCGCACCTCCGCTTACGCGTGCCGTCCGTCGGCCGGGTCCGCCGTCCGCTGATCCCCTCGCGCGCCGCCAAGTCTAGGCGCACGTGAGCATGAATCAGAGGTCGCCCCTGGAATCTTGATCGGTGGGCGTAACCTGCCCGACGTGCTGAGCGAGCCGATTCTGACCAGCCGCGCCGAGGATGGGCGGCACATTCCGCTGCTCGTCTGGCGCGCGGACGTTCCCCTGCGGGCGATCAGCAGCGGCCCGCTGGGCGGCGGTATCGGCGCTCGACGCTGGGTGCTGAACGCGACCGTACCCATGTCGTACGACCGGGACGACCCCGCCGCGCATCTGGCGGCACTCGCCGCCGACCTCGCCCTCGACGGGTCCGGGGTGGGTCTGCTGACCGGCGTCGATGTGGCCGAGGTGGTGGCGCGGACCGACACCGGCGTGCGGGCCTGGGCGACGGTCGGGCTCGGGACGCCGGTGCTCGCGGCCGCGCACGCTCCGGCCGCGCTCGCCGAGCGCGTCGGCACGGTCAACATCGTGGTGTACGTGCCCGCCCGGCTCGCCGACTCGGCACTGGTCAACGCCGTGGCCACGGCGACCGAGGCGAAGACCCAGGCGATCACCGAGCTGGGGTTGCCAGGGACCGGCACCCCGACCGACGCGGTCACCGTGCTCTGCCCGGTGGACGGGCCGGAAGCCGCGTACGGCGGGCCTCGCTCCACCTGGGGCGCACCGCTCGCCCGAGCGGTGCACGCCGCGGTGCTCGCCGGGGGCACCCGGGCGGTCGTGCCCTGGTCAGAGCAGCTCAACGGCTGAACTTTCAACCGATCGGCTGTCGTCGGCGCGTTGACGGCCCGGTAGGGTCGCGAGCGATGTATTCTCCCGCCTCCCTCGTGTCCCGCCCGCGCCGCCGTGTGGCCCTCGGCCTCGCCGCGCTGCTGGCCACCCTGCTCGCCGCCGGCTGTGCCGACTCCGGCGGTGACGCCCCCGTCTGGCAGCCCGGCGCCGGCGGCGGTGGCACCGGCGCGCCGGTGGGCACGACAGACCCGAAGGCGACCGAGCCAGCGGCCTCCGAGGAGGGCGGCGCGATCTCGCTCTCCGCCACCGGCGACATCATCATGGGCAACGCGCCGAGCCGGCTGCCCGCCGCCGGCGGCAAGGGCTTCTTCACCTCGATCACCGAGGCGCTCAAGGCCGACCTGGTGATGGGCAACCTGGAGGAGCCGCTGACCGTGGACACCGGCACCGGCAAGTGCGGGGCCAACTCCACCCGCTGCTACCAGTTCCGGGCCCCACCGGAGTACGCCGCACACCTGCGCGACGCCGGCTTCGACGTGCTCAACCAGGCCAACAACCACGGCTACGACTACGGGCCGAAGGGCTACGAGAACACCCAGAAGGCGCTGGAGAAGTACGACCTGGAGCACACGGGCGCGCCGGACCAGATCACCGTGGTCGACGTCAAGGGCGTCAAGGTCGCGGTGGCCGGCTTCTCGTCGTACGTCTGGTCGAACAGCCTGGTCGACATCGACAAGGCGAAGACGGTGATCGCCAAGGCCGCCACCATGGCCGATGTGGTCGTGGTGCAGGTGCACATGGGTGGCGAGGGTGTCGCCCAGACCCGGGTCAAGCCGGGCACGGAGATGTTCCTCGGTGAAAACCGGGGCGACCCGATCAAGTTCTCGCACGCCATGATCGACGCCGGCGCCGATCTGATCGTCGGGCACGGGCCGCACGTGCTGCGCGGCATGGAGTTCTACAAGGGCCGACTGATCGCGTACAGCCTGGGTAACTTCGCCGGCGGCGGCAACTCGCTGAACAACGACGGCCGCCTCGGCTGGGGTGGAGTGCTGAAGGTGTCGCTCAAGCCGGACGGCACCTGGGTCGGCGGCTCGTTCACCTCGACGTACATGAACGACGCCGGCAAGCCGACCATGGACCGGGACGACCGGGGTCTGGGTCTGGTCACCGAGCTGAGCCGCAGCGACTTCCCGAAGAGCGGTGCCCGGCTCGACGGGCAGGGCAAGATCTCGTCCCCGACCGGTGGTTGACCCGACCGGGAACGTCCGGCGCGCGACGTAGGCTGGCCGTCGTGACCGATAGTCCTCCCGGCGCCAGCGAGACCGACCTCGGGCGCACCCGCCGTGCCCGCAAGATCGGTCGGGTGCTGACCGAAACGCACCCCGACGCGCATTGTGAGCTGGACCATTCCAACGCCCTGGAGCTGGCCGTCGCCACCATTCTCTCCGCGCAATGCACGGACAAGAAGGTCAACGAGGTCACCCCCAAGCTCTTCGCCCGCTACCCGAGCGCCGCCGCGTACGCCGGGGCCGACCGGGGCGAGATGGAGGAGCTGATCCGGCCGACCGGCTTCTACCGCAACAAGACCGACTCACTGCTCAAGCTCGGCCAGGCGCTCCTCGACCGGTACGACGGCAACGTCCCCGGCCGGCTTGCCGACCTGGTGACGTTGCCCGGCATCGGTCGCAAGACCGCCAACGTGATCCTCGGCAACGCCTTCGACGTCCCGGGCATCACCGTCGACACGCACTTCCAGCGGCTGGTCCACCGGTGGCGGCTGACCACCGAGACCGACCCGGTCAAGATCGAGCACGCGGTCGGCGCTCTCTACCCGAAGCGCGACTGGACCATGCTGTCGCACCGGATCATCTTCCACGGGCGACGGGTCTGCCACGCCCGTAAGCCGGCCTGCGGGGCGTGCACACTCGCGAAGCTCTGCCCTTCGTACGGCACCGGCCCGACCGAGCCCGCCGCTGCCGCCAAGCTGCTCAAGGGCCCCCGGGCACGCGACCTCGCGGTGGCGGCCGGGGTCGACCCGGAGCTGGTGCCCGCACAGGCGATCGCCGCGGAGGTGCCGTGAACCGCTGCCTCGCCCTGCTCGTCCTGCCGCTGCTGCTGGTCGTCGGCGGCTGCACCGCGGGCAAGGCTGACGACGAGCCGGCCCCCCGGCCGGCCGCCGCTGAGCGGCCGTCGCCGTTCCGGGACTGTTCCACGCTCGGCGCCGCGCCCACGGCCGCGACGACGGCCCCCACCACGACCGGTACGACGGCCGCCGCCGGTGGGCAGACGCTGCCGGAGCTGACGCTGTCCTGCTTCACCGGCGGCGCCCCCGTCGCTCTGCGGGACCTGGCCGGGCCGGCCGTGATCAACGTCTGGGCGTCCTGGTGCGGGCCGTGCCGTAAGGAACTGCCCGCCTTCCAACGGCTGAGCGAACGGACCGCCGGCCAACTCCAGGTGGTCGGGGTGAACACCCGCGACAGCCGGGGCGGTGCCCAGTCCATCGGCGAGGACTTCGGCGTACGGTTCCCGATCCTGGTCGACCAGGGCGACGCGCTGCAACGGGAGCTGAAGCGCAACGCCTTCCCGCTCACCCTCTTCGTCGACGCCGACGGTCGGATCCGGCACATCGACGCCACCGGCGCGCTCGACGACGCCCAGCTCGTGAAGCTGGTCCGCCAACACCTCGGCCTGGCGGTGCCGGCGTGATCCGTCGACCACCCGAGTGGACCGAGCCCTTGTTGACCCGGCTGGGCACCGCCCGCGCCGAGGACTTCACCCGGCTGACCACCCCGTCCGAGGGCGGTCGGGAGAGCGCCGTGCTGGTGCTGCTCGGTGAGCAACCCGGTGCCGGCCCGGACGTGCTGGTGCTGCAACGCGCCGCCACCCTGCGCAACCACGCCGGCCAGCCGGCCTTCCCCGGCGGTGCGGCCGACCCGGAGGACGCCGACGTCCGCGCCACCGCGCTGCGCGAGGCGAACGAGGAGGTCGGCCTCGACCCGACCAGCGTGACGGTGCTGGCCGAGTTGCCGAAGCTGTGGATCCCGGTCAGCGACTTCGTGGTCACGCCGGTGCTGGCCTGGTGGCACGATCCGCACCCGGTGCATCCCCGGGAGCCGGCCGAGGTGGCGCACGTCGCCCGGCTGCCGGTCAGCGAGCTGGTCGACCCGGCCAACCGGCTGCGGGTCCGCCACCCCAGCGGCTGGATCGGGCCGGCCTTCTCAGCGCGCGGGATGCTCGTCTGGGGCTTCACCGCCGGGGTGCTGGCCACTCTGCTGGAGATGGGGGGCTGGGCCGGCCCTTGGCGGGACGACCGGGTGGTCGAGCTGCCGCCATCCGGGATGACTCCGGCACCGTCGGCCGGCACCGACGAGGTCGACGAGACCGCAGTGCGCTGACCGCGCGGTCACCTTCCGCAAGCGATGGTCATCTGGCGGGCGCGCTGCCCGTACGCTTGACCCGTGTCCGTCGTGGATCTCGCCCTCCTGTTGCTCATGCTCGTGTTCGCGATCAGCGGATACCGCCAGGGCTTCGTCATCGGCATCACGTCGCTGACCGGCTTCTTCCTGGGTCTGTTGCTGGGCCTCCAGCTCGGGCCGCTGTTCGCCCGGCAGTTCGTGGACGCCGGCACCCGGGTGTTGATCTCTCTGGTGGCGATCTTCGGGCTGGCCGTGATCGGGCAGGCGCTCGCCGGCTGGCTCGGCTCACACCTGCGCAAGACGATCACCAGCGACGTGGGCAAACGGATCGACGACGTCGGCGGGGCGTTCGTCTCGCTCTTCGCCGTGCTCCTGCTCGCCTGGCTGGTCGCCGTGCCGCTCGGTTCGTCCTCGGTGCCCTGGCTCGCCGCCTCGGTGCGCAACAGTGCGCTGATCACGGTGGTCAACCGGGTCCTGCCGGAGCGGGCTCACCAGCTGTCCACCGCACTGGAGGACACCGTCGACACCGACGGGTTCCCGGACGTCTTCGGTGGTCTCGCACCCACCCGCGCCCGGCAGGTCGAGCCACCCGACCCGGCGCTGGCCGGTTCGCCGCTCGTGGTCAGCGGCCAGCGGTCGGTCGTCAAGGTCCTCGGTTCCGCACCCAGTTGCTCGCGCCGAATCGAGGGTTCCGGCTTCGTGTACGCCGACGACCGGGTGATGACGAACGCGCACGTCGTCGCCGGCACCCGGTCGGTGGCGGTGGAGTTGGGTGGCGAACGGTACGACGGCAAGGTGGTGGTCTACGACCCGGACCGGGACCTGGCCGTGTTGCTCGTGCCCGGTTTGCCTGGTCCGTCCCTGCGGTTCGCCGCGGGTAACGCCGGCAGCGGCTCCGACGCCATCGTGCTCGGCTTCCCGCTCGACGGCCCCTACAACGCGCAGTCGGCGCGGGTCCGCGACGTCGACCGGATCAAAGGACCGGACATCTACTCCGCCGGCGACGTGACCCGGGAGATCTACACGATCCGAGCGCTGGTCCGCAGCGGCAACTCCGGTGGCCCGCTGCTCTCCGCCAACGGCCTGGTGCTCGGCGTGATCTTCGCGGCGGCGGCCGACGACCCGAACACCGGCTTCGCGGTGACCGCGGCCGAGGCCCGTCCGGTCGCGTTGGCCGGTGCCGAACGCAACCGGCAGGTCGTCACCGGCGAGTGCACCTGAGCGCCGCGCCCCGGGTCAGCTCCGGGCCGCCACCGTGGGTCGCCCGACCGGCAGCTTCGCCCGCCCCCACCGCAGCCCCCGGTCCAGCACGGCGCGGGCCATGATCGCGACGCAGGTGCCGCCGTTGAGGAAGGACGCCAGCACGTCGCTCGGGTGATGCATCCCCCGATACAGCCGGGTTGCCGCCACACCCAGCGGCACCATCAGCAGCAGTGCCCACCAGGCAACCTTCGCCCCGGTGCTCCGCACCCGCAGCGCCATCAGCACGGCAGTGCCGACATAGAGCGCCACTGCCGCGGAGGTGTGCCCGGACGGGAAGCTCGACGTGGGTGGCGACACATCCATGTGCTCCACCGCCGGCCGGTGTCGGTCGATCGCCATCGTGGTCAGCAGGAACACCAGCGCCTGGGCGGTCACCGCCGTGCACAAGAACAGCGGCTCCCGCCAGCGCTTCAGCCAGAGGCGCAGCGCCAGCGCCACCAGAACGGTGACCACGACGATCATCTGGGTGCTGGCCAGCGTGCTGAACACCAGCGAGACGCCGTTCCAGCCGCTGGTGCGGTCGCCGGCGAGTTCCCGGTTCACCGCGTCTTCGACAGTGAACGGCCAGGTCCGGGCGAACACCCGGGTGATCAGCACCCCGAGCAGCACCATGACGCCGAGCAGGAGGGACACCGGCAGCAGCACCCGCCGGACGATCTGGACCACGGTGTCGGACATGGGTGGGCCAGTACCCGATTGGGCTCCTCGGCACGCCTCAGGCCGCTCCGGGGTGCCGTTCGACCTCCGGAGCGACGCCGTCGCGGGCCGGCTGGACGGGCCGAAGGCCGGCCTGTGCGCGCCAACTGGTGAACGCGGCGGTGGTCGCCGCGACCACCGCCACACCGAGCAGCCAACCGCCCAGCACGTCGCTGGTGAAGTGCACACCGAGCGCCACCCTGCTCAGCCCGGTCACGACGGTGAGCAGCACGGCGGCGACCCAGAGCGCGACCCGCGCCACCCCCCGCCCGGCGTACGGCAGGAGCACCAGCAGCAGCACCCCGGCGGCCAGGGTGGCGTTCAGCGCGTGACCCGAGGGGAACGAGTAGCCGGCGGCCCGTGCCACCGGGTCCAGCAGTTCCGGCCGGTCCCGACCGACGAGCAGCTTGAGCAGCGGACCGATCAACCCACCGACGACCATGGTGGTGGCCGCCCAGAGGGCCAGCCGGCGGGCTCCCCGGCGCAGCAGCCAGATCACCAGAACCAGGGCGACGGCCCGCAACGGCATCGGCGCGAACACGTCGCTCCAGATTCGCATCAGCGCGACCCAGGCCGGGTGGTCGACCGCGTAGCCGTGCAGCGCGTGGGTGACCGCCGTGTCCAGCCGGTGCAGCGGCGCCCAGGCGCCGAGCACCAGCAGCGCGAGCAACGCGAAAGGCACCAGCACCAGGAACGCCGCCGTCGCGGCAAGGGTCAGGCGCAGACCCAGCGCATGGTCCGGGTCGAGCCGGCGGCGCCGCCAGGACGGCTGTGCGGAGGAGACGAGGCTGGGCGGCCGATGCGTACTCATGGGTCGGTTCTACCCGACCGGGCGGCTGGTCAGGCCTGCCGGTGGGCCGCGATCAAGGAGCCCGCCGACGGAGCCGGCGCACCAACAGGGCGGCGCCGCCGGCCAGGACGACGAGCAGCACGACCCCGGTCCACAGTTGCTCCGGTGCCGAGGTGTCCTCGCCACCCGCCGCCCGCGCCGTCCACTGGGTCTGTCGACGGGGCGCGGCGAAGCCGAGCGGATCGCTGCCGGCACCGGCCACCGGCTCGTCATCCGCCGAGCCCGGAGCCGGGCCGAAACCGGTCACGCCCGGCGAAGTCTGATCATCCAGCGGGTTGGCGGCCACCGGCGGCACCTGAGCGGTCAGCGCCGCCACCGGGTCGACCATCCCGTACCCGAAACGGTCGTCCCGCCCGGTCGGGCCCAGATCCCGAGCGGTGGCCAGCAACCGGTTGACCACCTCACCCGCGGGCATCAGCGGATAGCGGGACCGGACCAGCGCGGCGGTGGCCGCCACCAGTGGTGCGGCGAAGCTGGTGCCCTGCACCCGCCAGTAGCCGTCCGGCGGTTTGGCGCCGACCAGCCCGGTGGCGGGGGCGGTGAGCACCGTCGCCCGGCCGGTGATCGACCCGGACCACAGGTTGTCGCTGCTGCGTTCGAGGCCGGCGACCGCGATCACGCCCGGTTCGCGGGCCGGGTACCACACCTTGGTGCTGCTGGAGGTGGCCAGGTTGCCGGTGCAGGCGACCACGACCACGTCCCGGACGAACGCGTAGTCCAGGGCCGCGGCCAGGGCCGGGCTGTCGCCGCTGCCGCCCAACGACAGGTTGATCACGCGGGCGCCGTGGTCGACCGCCCAGCGGACCCCCTGGGCGACGATCAGCGCGTCGTCGTAGCGGTTGTCCTCGTCGAGCACCCGGACCGGCAGGATCCGGGCGTCCGGTGCGAGGCCCACCGCGCCCCGCTTGTCGTCGCTGCGCCCGGCGATCAGGCCGGCGACCGTGGTGCCGTGCCCCACCGGATCCGGGCCCGCACCCCCGTCGGGGCCGACCAGATCCTGACCGGGCAGCACCTGACCGACCAGGTCGGGATGGGTGCCGTCCACTCCGGAGTCGACCACCGCGACGGTCACGCCCCGGCCGGTCGAGGTGCGCCAGGCCGTGGCGGCCTGCAACTCGTCGAGCTGCCACTGCTCGTCGCGGACCTGGTCGGTGCGGGCGACAGTGTCGCCGGGGGCGATCGCCATCGACGCGCCAGCGACCTGCCCGCCGTGGGTGGGCGCCGAGACCGGCACGGCCGCCGCGGTCGGCGCCACGACAGCGAGCGCCGCGGCCACACCGAGCAGCGCCCGGACGGTCGCCCGTCGGTCCGCCGACGGACCGCTGTGCCGCACCCCTGTCACATCCCCAGCCATTCATCCCGACGGAACCATGACGATCGGAGATTACCGGTTTCCCCACCCGTCACGGGAAGAACCGGCGAGTCAGGTCATTGTGGCGGCAGTTGTGCGAGCTGAACGAGGCGTACGCCCTCGCGTCGGGTGACCAGCCGACCGCGACCCGGCGGCAGCGGCCCAGGCCGCACCGGACCGACGAGTGCGCCCTCCTCCGGGCTGCCCGCCATCACCAGACCGGCGGTGGACAACTCCCGCAGCCGCTGCACGATCGGCTCGTACTGGGCGCGGCCCGCGCCGCCGGACCGGCGGGCCAGCACCAGGTGCAGCCCGACGTCCCGAGCATGCGGCAGGTGCTCCTCCAGCGCACGCAACGGGTTCGCCGGCCCGGCCGCCACCAGGTCGTAGTCGTCCACCAGTACGAACAGCTCCGGTCCGGTCCACCAGGACCGCTCCCGCAACTGTTGCGGGGTGACCTCCGGCCCGGGTGCGCGCCGCTCCAGATAACCGGCGGCCGACTCGACCAGGTCGGCGGTGCGCGCCGCGGCGGTGCCGTACCCGATCAGGTGTGGCGTCTCGATGGCGCCGAGCAGGCTGCGCCGGTAGTCGACCAGGATCACCCGGGCCTGCTCGGGCGTGAACCGGGTGACGATCGACGTGGCCAGCGCACGCAGGAACGAGGACTTGCCGCACTCCGAGTCCCCGAAGACCACGAAGTGTGGCTCGCTGGCGAAGTCGAGCAGCACCGGGCGCAGGTCCGCCTCCGCGATCCCGATCGGCAACCGCAGCCCGGTCGTCGCGGCGAGGTCCAGATCGGCGTACGGCAGCACCGGCGGGAGCAGCCGGACCCGGGGCGCCGGATGACCCGCCCACCCGTCGGCGGCTCGTTTGACCAGGTCGGCGGTGTCCCCGCTGGCGGCGGCGAGTTGGGGCAACGCGGTGAGGAAGTGCAGCCCCTCCGCGGTCACCCCTCGGCCGGAGCGCTCCGGCACGTTCGCGGCCGCACGACGGGCCACCAGCGAGTCGGACGGGTCGCCGAGGCGCAACTCCAACCGCGAGCCGAACAGGTCCCGGATCGCCGGACGGAAGTCCAGCCAACGCAGCGCCGCGGCGACCACGTGCAGCCCGTACGACAGCCCTCGGGTGGCCAGGTCGGTGACCAGCGGCTCCAGGTCGTCGTACTCGCCGCGGACCGTGCTCCAACCGTCGATCACCAGGAACACGTCACCGAACGGATCGTGGCCCGGCTGGTTGGTCGTCGCCGCCGCGTTCCGTCGCTGCCGGTACGCGGCCATCGACTCCACGCCCAGCTCCGCGAAGCGGCGTTCCCGATCCGCCAGCAGGGTGGTCATCTCGCCGACGGTGCGTCGTACGGCGGT
This sequence comes from Micromonospora luteifusca, assembly GCF_016907275.1. NCBI lineage: Bacteria > Bacillati > Actinomycetota > Actinomycetes > Micromonosporales > Micromonosporaceae > Micromonospora > Micromonospora luteifusca. Next base: position 2,877,946 of record NZ_JAFBBP010000001.1, on the reverse strand, counting down.
CGGGTCGGCCCGACCGGTCACCCCGCCGACGTGCGGGAGGTCGCGCAGGGCGGCCAGCCCGCCGCCACCGAAGTCGAGACAGTAGACCTGCACCTCGGCCGGGGTGTGGGTGAGTGCCAGTGCGCAGATCAGCGTACGCAGCGCGGTGGATTTGCCGCTCTGCGGCGCACCGACCACCGCGACGTGCCCGGCGGCGCCGTCCAGCGCCAGCCAGAGCAGGTCCCGGCGCTGCTCCAACGGCTTGTCCACGATGGCGAGTGGCACTCCGAGCGCGCCGTGCAATTCCGGGTTGCCCACGGTGAGCCCGCGCTTCGGGTCCACCTCCACCGGGCCGAGCAACTCGTCCAGGGCCGGTGGTTGACCGAGCGGCGGGAGCCAGACCTGGTGCGCTGGCGGGCCCTGCCCGACGAGCCGGTCCACCAACAGGTCGAGCAGTGTCTCTCGGCCCTCGTCCTCCGCCACGACGGGCGCGACCGGGATCGCCGGCTCGGGCACCGGCACGACGTGGGTGGTGAAGGTGAGCAGTCGCGCGCCTCCCTCGGCGCTCACGCCGGTCGTCGCGGCCCGACGTCGGACGGCACCCGAGACGTACGCGGCCTTGAACCGGGCCAGTGGGTCGGTGCCGGCGCGCAGGTAGCCGTGGCCCGGCGAGCGGGGCAGCTCGTGCGCGTCCGCCACCCCGAGCACGGTGCGGGACTCCAGCGCGGAGAAGGTTCGCAGACCGATCCGGTACGACAGGTGGGTGTCCAGCCCACGGAGTCGTCCCTCCTCCAGCCGTTGGCTGGCGAGGAGCAGGTGCACACCGAGGGACCGACCCAGCCGGCCGATCTGCACGAACAGGTCGATGAAGTCGGGCTTGGCGGAGAGCAGTTCGGAGAATTCGTCGCAGATCAGCAGCAGCGACGGCAGCGGGGCCAGTGGGCTGCCGGCCGCCCGGGCCCGTTCGTAGTCCCGCACGCTGGCGAAGTTGCCGGCGCGTCGCAGCAGCTCCTGGCGGCGGACGAGTTCCCCGTTGATCGCGTCGACCATCCGGTCGACCAGGGGCAACGCGTCGGCCAGGTTGGTGATCACGGCTGCGGTGTGCGGCAGTTTGTCGAACGAGGCGAAGGTGGCGCCACCCTTGAAGTCGACAAGCACGAAGTTGAGCTGCTCGGAGCTGTGCGTGACGGCCAGCCCCAGCACCAGCGTGCGGAGCAGCTCGGACTTGCCGGAACCGGTCGCCCCGATGAGCAGGCCGTGCGGGCCCATCCCGTCCTGGGCGGACTCCTTGAGGTCCAGCTCGATGGCACCGCCGTCCGCGCCCACCCCGATCGGCACCCGCAGCCGGTCGCGTGCCGAGCGCGGGAGCCAGCCCTGTTCGGCCGTGTAGCCCTCCGGGTCACCGAGACCCAGCAGCTCGGGCAGGCCCAGGTCGGTCTGGAGCGGGGCGTCGGGTCCGCGGGCCGCGCCGGCGAGCCGCAGCGGCGCCAACCGTCGGGCGACCGCCTCGGCGTCGGCGAGGTCGAGCTGGTCGGCGATGCCCACCTCGGCGTGCCCCTCGGACGACCAGGAGTGCAGCCGCCGGCCGTGCAACTCGAGCAGCAGCGCGTACCGGTCGAGCAGCCGTGGCGCCGGGGTGTCCAGGTCCAGCACGGTGACCGCGTCGATACCGCCGTCACCAGTCAGGTCGCTGGCACCGGTCAGGTCGCCGCCGTCGAGGACCACCACCACGTGCGGGCCGTCGGTGGCGGGGCCGGCCGGGCTGAACCGGGACCGGCTGGCCAGCACGTCGCCCAGCAGCCGCTCCAACTCGGCGGCGGAGCTGGTGACCAGGCGTACCGGGCCGAGCGCGTCGGTGCGGCCGGGGTGGTGGGCGTGCGGGAGCCATTTCACCCACTCCCAGCAGGCCCGGCGTTCCGGGCCGGCGCAGACCGCGACGAGCAGCTCGTCGGGGGCATGGAAGACCGCCAGTTGGGTCAGCACCGCCCGGGCCAGCGCCTGCGCGGCCGGGTCGCCGGTGGGTGGCCCGGCGCTGGTCGGGGTGCCGCTCCCGGTCCGGCCGGCCGGCCGCACGTGCACGCGGGCGAAGCTGCGCAGCGACAGGGCCACCGGCAGGTCCGGCACCACGGAGTACGCGTCCAGGAAGCGGCGCAGCGCCCCGGCGGTCATCGGCTCCAGCTCCTCCAGTGGCCGGGTGACCGGTGGAACGAGCGGGGTGGCCAGGGTCTGTGGCCCGACGGCGACCCGCACCACCGCGAAATCGGGGTCGGCGGGGCGCCGCTCCCAGACCCGGTGGCTGTCCACGGTCGACCAGAGCCCGCCCGGGTCCGGGTGCCGGTAGTAGAGCCCGGCCCGCTGCTGTCCAGCGGTCCGGCGGACCCTGCGCCGCAGCGTGGCCAGGTGGCGCAGGTACTCCCTGCGGGCGGCCATCATCTCGGACTTCTTCGGGGTGCCGGAGGCGCTGCCCCACGACGTCACCAGCATCGCCAACGAGGAGAGCCCGAACATTCCGCCCACCACGTACGAGTAGGCACCGCCGCCCCGGCCGAACATCATCGCCATCGCCACCGTGCCCCCGAGCATCGGCAGCAGCATGAGCATCTGCTGCCACCGCCCGCCGGTCACCACGGGGATCTCCGGCGGCGCCTCGACCGGCAGTTCGCCGGCGGGGATCTCCGGCGCCGGTCGACGCGGCGGGCGCTTGATGACGACGGTGGACACTCGGCCTCCTGACAGCGCTGGGTAACCCGAGCCTGGCTCATGGTAGGTAAAGTCCTGTCGTCCGCGCAGCCTCCGATCCCTTCGATATGGAGATCAGTCGATGACAACCGGGCTGGCCCGCGTCACCATCAGCGCGCCGCAACGACGGGTGGACGTCGCCCTGCCGGAGCAGGTGCCCCTGGCCGAGCTGCTGCCCGACGTGCTCCGGCACGCCGGTGTCGGGCTGGCCGACGACGGCGAGCAGCACGGCGGTTGGGTGCTCCGCCGCACCGACGGCGCACTGTTGGTGACCGCTCAGGCGCTGCTGCCGCAGGGGGTCCGCGACGGTGAGGTGCTGCACCTTGTGCCGGCCCGCGCGCACTGGCCCGAGCTGGAGTACGACGACGTGGTCGAGGCGATCGCCGACGGTGCCCGCCGCCGCGGTGGCGCCTGGTCGCCCACCGCCACCCGGGCCGCCGGTCTGGCCGGCGCCGCCGTGCCGCTCTTCGTCGGGCTGCTCGCCCTGCTCGCCGGCGGCCCGACGCACCGCGCCGGCTGGCTGGCGGCTGCTGTGGTGGCGCTGGTGCTCACCGTGGCCGGCACGGTGGCCTCCCGCGCCAACGGCGACGGTGCCGCCGGGGCGACGCTCGGCGGTTACGCGCTGCCGTACGCGTTCACGGCCGGCGCCCTCGCGGTCGGCTCCGGCGACCCGGTCGGGCCGTTCGGGCCGGCCCGCTGGGTGGGGGCGCCCGAGCTGCTGGCCGGCTCGGTGGCGCTGCTGCTGGTGGCGCTGATCGGCCTGCTCGGGGTGGCCAGCCGGCTGCGGGTCTTCGTGGCTGGTGTCACGGTCGGCCTGATCGGCGCCGGGGCAGCGCTCGGTGGGCTGCTGCTGACCTCCGCCGGCACGGCCGCGGTGCTGCTCAGCGCACTGGCCTTCGCGGTCGGCGTGATCCCGCTGCTGGCCATCCGGCTGGGCAAGTTGCCCTTGCCGCCCATCACCCTGCCGGCCTCGACATCCGCGGAAGAGCCGGAGCGGGCCCGGGATCTGCCGGACCGAAGCCGGGTACACGCCGCGGTGACCCGCACCGAGGAGATGCTCACCGGGATGTTGATCGGGCACGCCCTGCTGGTGGTGGCCTCGACGGTCGTACTCGGGATTGCTGGTGGAACGGCCGGTCGGGTGCTGGTCGCGGTGACCTCGGCGGTGCTTCTGCTGCGGTCGCGGCTCTTCGTGGCGCTGCGACACCGGGTGCCGACGGTGCTCGCCGGGCTGGCCGGTTACGCGGTGCTGGGCGCGGTGCTGGTCGGCCGGGCCGACGACGCGGGACGCCTGGCGCTGGTCCTGGGTGGTGCGGCGCTGGCCCTGGTTGCTGCGGCCAGCGGCACCGCATACGCCCGCCGGCCGGTCTCGCCGTACCTCGGGAGGGTCGCGGATCTGACCGACACGGCCCTGGTGGTCGCCGTGGTGCCGATCGCCTGCGCGGTGCTCGACCTGTACGACCGGGCCCGAGGGCTGCTCGGTTGAGCGGCCCTCGGGCCCGGTGCGTCAGCGGTTGTCAGTGGGCGGATTCGCCGCGCGCCTCGGCGTCCCTGGCCCGCTGGTAGGAGGCGTGGATCTCGGCCTCGGCCTCGGTGCGGCCGACCCAGGTGGCGCCCTCCACCGACTTGCCGGGCTCCAGGTCCTTGTACACCTCGAAGAAGTGCTGGATCTCCAGGCGGTCGAACTCGCCCAGGTGGTGGATGTCGCGCAGGTGCTCCTGGCGCGGGTCCTCGTAGGGCACGCAGAGGACCTTGTCGTCCCCGCCCTTCTCGTCCGTCATCCGGAACATGCCGATGGTGCGGCAGCGGATCAGACAGCCCGGGAAGGTCGGTTCGGGGACCAGCACCAGCGCGTCCAGCGGGTCGCCGTCCTCGCCCAGGGTGCCCTCGATGAACCCGTAGTCGGCCGGGTACTGGGTGGAGGTGAAGAGGGTGCGATCCAGCCGGATCCGGCCGGTCTTGTGGTCCACCTCGTACTTGTTCCGGTGACCCTTGGGGATCTCAACCGTCACGTCGAAATCCATGTGCACGCTCCCTCGTCTGCCCACGCTGGCTAACGGAACCACTGGCGGCCCCTCCGGACAGGTGAATGCCCACCCGCCGACTCCGGCCACCGCATAGTCTTCGGACCGAAGTAGTGTCACCCAAGCCGATTTTTGCTGGGGGAGGAGGGGGTCGTGGGGAGGGAAGATTCACACTACCGCCCGGACGGGGGCTCCGCGCACGGTACCGGACGATCCGGAACCGGCGGTGCGACGGGGCGGGTCCCGGTGCCCGACGCCCACCTCCCACGGGGCCCCGAGCCAGTGAACCCAGCCTCGGGGAGGACGCCCGAGAGGCCCCCGCCGCTGCCCTGGCGCCCGCCGACCGGGTCGCCCCCGCCCAGCCCGAACCCGGGTCGCTTTCCGGTGGTCGGTGGCGACCGGCCGGTGAGCGGTCCGTCGCGCAGCAGCGCCTCCGTTCCGGTCGGCCCCGCCCCGGGCGGTCCGTCGCGTGGGAGCGCTTCGGTTCCGGTCGGCCCCGCCTCGGGCGGTCCGTCGCGCGGCAGCGCTTCGGTTCCGGTCAGCCCGGCACCGACCGGCCCGTCGGGCCCCGGTCCGGGCGACCCCGGCCGGGTTCCACCGCTGGGTCCGCCGATCTCCGCACTGCCCGCGCCCGGCGACGCCGGGCCGGCACCCGCGCCCGTCACACCGCGCCGTCGGCGGCGGCTGCCGGTGGTGTTGGCCGTCGTCCTGCTGCTGGTGCTCGCCGGCGTAGGAGTCGTCGTCACCCGGCCCGGTCCGGTCGCCGGCTGGCTGGGCGACGACGCCGGTTCCGCGCCGAATGCGGTTGGCGTGGCCCCGGAGCCCAACCCGTCGGACGTGCTGCCCGGCCCGGACCCGAACGCCGCGTTGCCCACCCCGGACGGGGTTCGTGCGGTGCTCGACCCGCTGGTCGGGGTCTCCGCCCTGGGTGACCGGGTGAACGTCTCGGTGGCCGATGTGATCACCGGCCAGACATTGTTCGACAAGGGCGCTGACGACGGCACCGTGCCCGCCTCGGTGACCAAGTTGGCGACCGCGGTGACCGTGTTGGCAGCCCGTGGACCTGGCTACCGGATCCCGACTCGCGCGGTGGCCGGCGCGAAGGCCGGCGAGGTGGTGATCATCGGGGGCGGCGATCCCACCGTCGCGATCGACAAGAAGGGCTACTACCCGGGGGCGGCGCGTCTCGACGATCTGGCCGCCCAGGTACGTACCGCGCTCGGCGGCACCGCCCCGACCAGTGTCACCGTCGACGGCTCGGTCTACTCCGGCCCGGTCTACGGCCCGGGCTGGGACCCCGACATCCCCACCGGTGGATCTGGCGGCGCGGTGACCGCGTTGATGACCGACGGCGCGCGCAGGGACCCGGGCGTCGAGCACGGGGCCGCGGATCGGTTCAGCGAGCCGGACCTGGCGGCCGGTCGGTCGTTCGCCCGGCTGCTCGGCGTGCCGGCCAACGCTGTGAAGCGTGGCACGGCCCCGGCGCCGGCCGCAGCCGGTGGCACCCCGGCACCGGGCACCGAACTGGGCGTTGTGCAGTCTCCGCCGATGATCCGGATGGTCGACATCATGATCAGCGAGAGTGACAACCTGGTGGCCGAGGCGCTGGCCCGTCAGGTCGCGCTGGCGCGCAACCAGCCGGCCTCGTTCGACGGGGGTGCCGCCGCGATGGACGCCGAGGTGGCCGAGCTGGGCCTGCCCGCCGACGAGATCACCCTCTCCGACGGCAGCGGGCTGTCCCGCCGTAACCGGATCAGCCCGTCGTTGCTGACCGACCTGATCCGACTGGCGGCCAGCCCGGACCATCCGGAGTTGGCCGGCGTCTTCGGTGGCCTGCCGGTGGGCGCCTGGTCCGGGACCCTGAACGAGCGTTACCGCAACACCCCCGGCACCGCCGCCGGTGCCGGCAGCGTCCGGGCCAAGACCGGCACACTGACCGCCGTGCATGCCATTGCGGGCCTGGTCACCACCGCTGATGGTCGGCTGCTCACCTTCGCGGTGCTCACCGACCAGGTGCCGGGCGGGAAGGAAACGGCCCAGCCCGCACTGGACCGGATCGCCGCCGCGTTGGCCGGCTGCGGCTGCCGCTGACGAGGGCTCCCGGCTCCCCACCGGCGTCGATCGGCGGCGCGAGCCCGGGTCGGGGTGTCGCGGCGCGGGTACGGTGGGTCCATGGCGCAGTTCGTGGACTGGGATCTGGCCGCCGCCACCGCGGGGGCGTTGAGCAAGTCGGGCCCTCGGGTGTCGTACGCCGAGGCCACCGACGTGGTCGGCGACCTGCGTCGGCTGACCGACGAGGCGGCCGGGCACGTGGCCGACTACACGGGGTTGCGGGCGCAGGTGGCGCATCCGCCGGTCCGGGTGGTCGATCGGCGCGACTGGGCCGCGACCAACATCGCCGGTCTTCGCGAGGTGATCACCCCGCTGGTGAGCCGGCTCTCCGGCGACAAGCAGCCGGGCGCGTTGACCGAGGCGATCGGGTCTCGGCTGACCGGGGTGCAGGCCGGGACCGTGCTGGCCTACCTTTCCGGCCGGGTGCTCGGCCAGTACGAGGTCTTCTCGGCTGAGCCGGGCCAGCTGCTGCTTGTCGCACCGAACATCGTCGAGGTGGAGCGCAAGCTCGGCGCCGACCCGCGGGACTTCCGGCTCTGGGTGTGCCTGCACGAGGTCACCCACCGGACCCAGTTCACCGCCGTCCCGTGGATGCGGGCGTACTTCCTCAGCGAGGTGCAGGCCTTCGTCGACGCCTCGTCCAGCGGGAGCGAGCATCTCATCGAGCGGCTGCGGCGCGGGGTGGCGACGCTCTCCGACGCGATCCGTGACCCGGACAGCCGCACCAGCGTGCTGGACATCGTGCAGACCCCGGCGCAGCGGGCCGTGCTCGACCGGCTCACCGCGTTGATGACCCTGCTGGAGGGGCACGCCGAGTTCGTCATGGACGGCGTCGGCCCGCAGGTGATTCCGAGCGTGGAGCGGATCCGGGCGTCGTTCAACCGTCGCCGGGAGGCGGGTAACCCGCTGGAGAAGGCGATCCGCCGGTTGCTCGGGGTGGACGTCAAGATGCGTCAGTACGCCGAGGGGCGCAAGTTCGTGCACGGTGTGGTCGAGCGGGTCGGTATGGACGGGTTCAACTCGATCTTCAACTCGCCGCTCACCCTCCCCAGGCTGTCGGAGTTGGGTGACCCGGATGCCTGGGTGGCCCGGGTGCACGGCCCGGCCGGCACCATCCCGGCCGCTGGCTGACCACCCGCCGGTGGCCGCGCTCGCCCCGCCGGTGGCCGCGATCCGGGTCGCGGTCCGCCGTGCACTGACCGGTGTGCCGTCCGACGGGCCGGTGCTGGTCGCCTGCTCCGGTGGCGCCGATTCGCTCGCCCTCGCCGCAGCCACCGTGTTCGTGGCGCCTCGGCTGGGCCGCGCCGCGGCGCTCGTCACAGTCGACCACGGCCTGCAGGACGGCTCCGCGGAGCGCGCCGAGGCGGTGGCCAGGTGGGCCGGTGGGGCCGGGTTCGCGTCGGCGACCGTGGTGCGGGTGCAGGTGGCCGGGCGTCCGGGAGGTCCGGAGGCGGCCGCCCGGGAGGCCCGCTACGAGGCGTTGACCGAGGTGGCCCGGCAGCAGGACGCGGTCGCGGTGCTCACCGGGCACACCCGCGACGACCAGGCGGAGACGGTGCTGCTCGCGCTTGCCCGCGGTGCCGGCCCCCGCGGGCTGGCCGGGATGCCGGCCCGCCGGGACCTGGACGGGGTGCCGCTGCTGCGGCCATTGCTGGAGATCGGTCGGGAGCAGACGCGCGCCGCGTGTGCCGCGCTCGGGCTGAGCCCGTGGCAGGACCCCCACAACACCGATCCGTCGTACGCGCGCTCCCGGGTACGAGCCGACCTGCTGCCGGCGCTGGTGCGGGCGCTGGGCCCCGGCGTGGTGGACAACCTCGCGCGTACCGCCCGGCTGGTGGCGGCCGACAACGCCGCGCTCGACGAGTTGGCCGCGACGGCGCTGGCGGCGGCTCGGTGTCCCGGCGGAGGGCTCTCCGTGTCGGGGCTGGTCGGCCTGGTTCCCGCGGTGCGCGGCCGGGTGCTGCACAGCTGGGCGCGGGAGTTGGGCGCGGTGCCGGGCGCGCTGTCGCACCGACACGTCACTGCCCTGGACGCCCTGGTCGCCGATTGGCGTGGTCAGGGCCCGACCGATCTGCCCGGGGGTGTCCGGGTGCTTCGTCGAGCTGACCGGTTGACGCCGGTGGAGCCCACCTGAGCGTCCCGTCGGGTCTGCTGGTCTCAGCCGCTGTGCGCCCGGTCCCGGAATGTGGTCCGGTAACTGTGTGGGGTGGCGCCGACTCGGCGGCTGAAGTGGTGGCGTAGCGCCGCGGCGTCGCCGAAGCCGGCCTGGTCGGCGACCGCCTCCACGCTCAACGGGGTCTCCTCGAGCAGCCGCCGGGCGAGCAGCACCCGCTGGTTGGTGAGCCAGTCGTGCGGGGTGGTCCCGGTCTCGGCCCGGAACCGGCGGGCGAACGTACGCGGTGCCATGCCGGCGCGCGCGGCCAACTCCTCCACCGTGATCGTCCGGTCCAGGTGACCCATCAGCCACTCCAGCACCGGCTCCAGGGTGGGCGCCTCGGGTGCCTTCGGGATGGGCGCCTCGACGTACTGGGACTGGCCGCCGTCGCGGTGTGGCGGGACCACCATCCGCCGGGCCAGCCTGGTCGCCGTGGCCGAGCCGTGCTCCTGGCGGATCAGGTGCAGGCAGGCGTCGATGCCGGCCGCCGTGCCGGCACTGGTGAGCAGCCGCCCGTCCTGGACGTAGAGCGAGTTGCAGCGCACCCGGGCACGCGGGTGGCGGCGTTGCAACTCGTCCACGTACCGCCAGTGGGTCGTGCATTCCCGGTCGTCGAGCAGCCCGGCCTCGCCGAGCAGGAAGGCGCCGGAGCAGACGCTGAACAGGTACGCGCCGCGCGCGTCGGCCCGGCGCAGCGCGTCGAGCACCGGGCCCGGAACTGTGGTGCCCTGGCTGTGCGCGGGGATGGCCACCAGGTCGGCCTCGTCGACCGGGCCGAGGTCGGCGTTCGGGGTGAGGTGGAAGCCGGACGAGGTACGCACGGGAGCGCCGTCGGGGCTGCACACCTGGAAGCGGTAGCCGGGGAAGCCGTCGGCGGTCCGGTCGGTGCCGAACACCTCGGCGAGCACGCCGAGCTCGAACGGAGCGACCTGGTCGAGGGCGAGGACGGCGACGGACCGGAGCATGTGACGAGGGTAACCCGACAGGTGGCAGTAAATCGATGCCCAATGGCATTCCTGCCACTGTCCGGTCGATGCGAGTGGTCGCAGACTGGGTTCAGTCCGGTGCGCACCGGCGGCGAAACCGACAGCAATCATGCGAAAGCGAGCGCCGCCATGGAGTTCCTGCTCTTCCTTCTCTTCCTCGCCCTGCTCATCGCCGCTTCGGCTGCTGGCCTCACCGCCGACAGTCACGATTCGGCCGACTGGAAGCCCAGCGACGACGGCCGCCGCTGGCGGTCCTGCACCAATTGATGTGATTAGCATTATTTGCCCGGAAAATCCCTGGCGGGACCGCGCCAAAAGGTGCGGCCCCGCCGACGGGGGCCATCCGACGTACGGCAGGCTAGGAGTCATGGCTGACGGCTCCTGGTACGACGCCGACATCGACCACGTGATCATCTCCGAGGCGCAGATCCGCGAGAAGACGGCGGAGCTGGCCAAGCAGGTCTCCGCCGACTACGCCCACGTGGGCGACGGTTTGCTGCTGGTATGCGTACTCAAGGGTGCGGTGATGTTCATGGCGGACTTCGCCCGGGCGTTGGGCCGCAACGGCCCGCCGGCCGAGCTTGACTTCATGGCCATCTCGTCCTACGGCCAGGGCACCACCTCCTCCGGTGTGGTCCGCATCCTCAAGGACCTCGATCGGGACATCGCCGGCCGGCACGTGGTGGTCATCGAGGACATCGTCGACTCCGGGCTCACGCTCTCCTGGCTGCTGCGCTACCTCGAGTCTCGTTCGGCGGCGAGCGTCGAGGTCGTCGCGTTGTTCCGCAAGCCGGACGCGGTCAAGGTGCCGGTTCCGGTGAAGTACGTCGGCTTCGACATCCCCACCGAGTTCGTGGTCGGCTACGGCCTGGACTTCGATGAGCGCTACCGGGAGTTGCCCTACGTCGGGGTGCTCAAGCCCGAGGTCTACGCCCGCTCCTGACGCCCGACCCGCTCGGTCGGGGTGGGCCCGGCGGGCGGCGTGAGGTCGACTCGCATCGGCATCCATCAAGCCGACGTTCAGCGCGCTCTCAGGTGTTGCGGTTACCGTGGACCCCGGTGACGTGGAGGAAACTCCGCGCCCGACCCCCTCGACCGCGTGACCGGGCGAACAGGTGGCCGGGCCGGACTCCCCGCCACGCCGGCTTCTACCCGGACCCGTCGTACGTTCGTTGCGGGGCTGGTGGGCCTGCCCACGGTGCGTGCCGTCGATCTCCAAGGCGTGCCGAGTGCGGGGCTCGCAAGCTCACGCCTCGCGTACATGGTGATTTTGATGGTGCACGACTGCGGGGCTCGCAAGCTCACTCCTCGCGTACACGGTGTACCGTCGAATGACCGCGGCGCGGCAGTTTTCGCGCTTCGGGGTCGAGGCCGGCCCGCACGGCGGCTCCGGCCGCCGCTCACGCGGCAACACCATCAGACGGTCAGGACGTCGATCAGGAGGATGCGGGCGCTCCGGCGCTCGACAACAGTATGGAACGTACGCGTTTCTTCCGCCGACCGGTGGTCTGGATCATCCTGGTCATCCTCGGCGCCGTTGTGCTCAGTCAGCTGTTCACCGCTGGTCCCAGCTACCACCGCGTGGACACTTCCGTTGCGCTCGATCAGCTCCACACCGCCAAGATCAACAAGGTGGTCTTCCAGGACAAGGAGCAGACGCTCCAGCTGGACCTGGCGCAGAAGACCAAGTTCGGTAAGACCGAAACCAACAAGATCGAGGCTCAGTTCCCGTACCAGGTCGGCGACCAGATCTGGAACGAGGTGCTGGACGCCAAGTCGGCCAACCGGGTCACCGGCCCGGCCGACGCCAAGGTTTCGTCGGACAGCATCTGGGTGAGCCTGCTGGTCAACCTGCTGCCGATCGCGTTGCTCGTCCTCCTGCTGCTGTTCTTCATGTCGCAGATGCAGGGTGGCGGCTCCCGGGTGCTCAACTTCGGCAAGTCCAAGGCGAAGATGATCACCAAGGACACTCCGAAGACGACCTTCGAGGACGTCGCGGGTGCCGATGAGGCCGTCGAGGAACTGCACGAGATCAAGGACTTCCTGCAGAACCCCGCGAAGTACCAGGCCCTGGGCGCCAAGATCCCGAAGGGCGTGCTGCTGTTCGGCCCGCCCGGCACCGGCAAGACGCTGCTGGCCCGCGCGGTCGCCGGCGAGGCCGGGGTGCCGTTCTACTCCATCTCCGGCTCCGATTTCGTGGAGATGTTCGTCGGTGTCGGCGCCAGCCGGGTCCGCGACCTCTTCGAGCAGGCCAAGACGAACGCCCCGGCGATCGTCTTCGTCGACGAGATCGACGCCGTCGGTCGCCACCGCGGCGCCGGCATGGGCGGCGGTCACGACGAGCGCGAGCAGACGCTCAACCAGCTGCTCGTCGAGATGGACGGCTTCGACACCAAGGGCGGGGTCATCCTGATCGCCGCCACCAACCGGCCGGACATCCTCGACCCGGCGCTGCTGCGCCCGGGCCGGTTCGACCGGCAGATCCCGGTGGACGCCCCCGACATGGAGGGCCGCAAGGCCGTCCTGCGGGTGCACGCCAAGGGCAAGCCGTTCACCCCCGACGTCGACCTCGACGCGGTGGCACGGCGCACCCCGGGCTTCAGCGGCGCGGACCTGGCCAACGTGATCAACGAGTCGGCCCTGCTCACCGCCCGTAAGGACCAGCGGGCGATCTCCAACGACTCGCTGGAAGAGTCGATCGACCGGGTGATCGCAGGTCCGCAGCGACGGACCCGCGTGATGAGCGACCAGGAAAAGAAGATCACCGCGTACCACGAGGGTGGGCACGCGCTGGTCGCCTGGGCGCTGCCGCACGCCGCGCCGGTGCACAAGGTGACGATCCTGTCCCGTGGCCGTTCACTGGGCCACACCCTGGTGCTCCCGACCGAGGACAAGTACACCCAGACCCGCGCCGAGATGATCGACACCCTGGCGTACGCGCTGGGTGGTCGGGCCGCCGAGGAGCTGGTCTTCCACGAGCCCACCACCGGTGCCGGCAACGACATCGAGAAGGCCACCCAACTGGCCCGCGCGATGATCACCCAGTACGGCATGAGCTCCAAGCTCGGCGCGATCAAGTACGGCACCAGCGGGGACGAGCCGTTCCTCGGCCGCAACATGGGCCACGAGCGGGACTACTCGGACTCGGTCGCCGCCGAGATCGACGGCGAGATGCGGGCACTGGTCGAGCTGGCGCACGACGAGGCCTGGGAGATCCTGGTGGAATACCGGGACGTCCTGGACAACATCGTGCTCGAGCTGATGGAGAAGGAGACCCTCTCCACCGCCGACATGGCGCGGATCTGCTCCCGGGTGGTCAAGCGCCCGCCGCTGGCACCGTACAACGGCTTCGGCAAGCGGCAGCCCTCCACCGAGCCGCCCGTGCTCACCCCTACGGAGAAGGACAAGCTCAAGGCGCAGGCCCAGGCTGACGGCGCGCAGGCGTCGGTCGGCGGGGCGCCGTCCAACAACTCGGACGGCGCACACTGAGCAACGACCCGACGGCCAGCTCCCCGCACCGGGAGCTGGCCGTCTCCGCGACAGAGCCCGACGGCGACGACGAACTGGACTACGTGGCCGCTCGGCTGATCAGCGGCAAACTGACCGGCCGCCCGGTCGAGGATGCCGTCGACCTGGGCCGGATCGAGAAGGCCGTCCGGGAGATCCTCATCGCGGTCGGCGAGGACCCGGACCGCGACGGGCTCCAGCAGACCCCGGCCCGGGTGGCCCGCGCGTACGCCGAGCTGTTCGCCGGCCTGCGGGTCGACCCGGCGCAGGTGCTCAGCACCACCTTCGAGGCCAACCACGAAGAGCTGGTGATCGTCCGGGACATCGACGTGATGAGCCTCTGTGAGCACCACCTGCTGCCGTTCCGAGGCAGCGCGCACATCGGCTACATCCCCGGCCCGGACGGACGGATCACCGGCCTGTCCAAGCTGGCCCGACTGGTCGAGGTCTTCGCCCGCCGGCCCCAGGTGCAGGAGCGGCTCACCTCGCAGGTCGCCGACCTGCTGATGAGCAAACTCGCCCCACGCGGCGTCGTCGTCGTGCTGGAGTGCGAGCACATGTGCATGGCCATGCGCGGCATCCAGAAATCCGGTGCCAAGACCATCACCTCAGCGGTACGCGGCATCCTTCAGACGGACTCGAAGTCCCGCTCCGAGGCGATGGCGTTGATCATCCCCCGCTGACATCCCGCTGCACCACGGCCGGTCGACTCCCTCGCGGGGCGGCCGGCCGTTCCGTTCCGACCGGCACTTTCGAACAGCCGGGGCGGGTCAGCCGGCGAGCAGGGCCAGCAGCAGACCTGCCGTGACCAGCACCGCCGGCACCAGGCACACCAGAGCGCCGAAACGCACCGTACGGTCCAGCCGCTCAACGGGGCTGACGCGGAACAACCGCCCAACACCCACCCAGCCGGCCACGAACGCGACCGCCGGCATCGGCAGCCCGCAGATCAGCGCCGCCACGCTGGCCGGCCCCACCCCCGTAGTCGCGTACACCACGACCTGGATCAACGGCACCAGCAGCGCCAACGGCCCGTACACCAGAAGGTTGCGCGCCCGCGCGGGCCAGGACCCCGGCCGGAACCGGCGGCGCGCGGCCAGGGCCGCGTCCGCCGCCTCGGCCCGGCCCCGCGCGACCCGCAGCGCCGCCAGCACCGCTGCCGGGCCGCCCGCCATCGACCGGGACGCCTCAGTCAGCTCCGGTGGCGACGGCACCAGGGAAATCGCCGGTACGCCCAACTCACGCAGCCGTTCCTGCTGGCTCGCCAGCCCGGTCCGGACCACCGTCAGCTCCTCCCGGGCAGCCTCCGCAGACCGGGCCTGCTCACCGGCGGCGGCAGCCGCGCTGCGGCGCACCCCGTCGAGCTGGCGGGCTGCGGCCAGGTATTCCGCCCAGACCGTGCTGGGCTCGACCGCCGCTGGCGTGGTGTCCCCGCTCGCCGCGGCGGGCCGCTGTCGACCCGGCCCGGTCACCGTCGCCTTCGGAACCATCTCGACACCCCCCGCCCGCGTCACCAGATCACCCGGCCTCATCGGCGAACGGCACCAGAACCGTGCCCCGCTCGTCCGGACCGTCCCAGAGCACCGCCCGATCGGGGCGAGCCCGCCACTCCATCGACCGGCCGAAGACCGCAGCCAGCTGCGCGACCGGCACGTCCAGCACGGCCACGGCGGCCAGCTTGTCGACCTCGCCCTCCGGCTCCAGCAGCGCGGCGAACGGCGGCACCGCACGCCACCAACCCAGCAGGTGCCTGCCCGCCGGTGGTCCGTCCCGCAGCAGCGCACGCAGCCGGTCCACCGGCAGCTCGCGAGGGCCCGGCCGGTCCAGTCCGAAGACCACCAGATACGTCGGTAGTTCGTCGTCGCCGTCCGCGAGCAGCGTCGGCAAATCCACCATCTCGGCCGGATGCCGGGTCGCCAACTCGGCCGTCAACGCCTCGGCCAACGGTCGGGCCCCCGGGTCCGGTGCGGCCAACAGGAAGCGGGCGGTGCCCGGCGCATGGTGGTCCGCGGTGCTCCGGGCTGCCGTTGCCAGCAGCCCACCCGCCGCCGCACCCGACCCGAGCACCGCCAGGTTGCGGCCCGCCGCAGGCCCCAACGGTACGGCGACCGTCGATCGGGCCACGTCCACCGCGCGACCCAGCAGGGCCGCCGGCCCGTGCGCCTGCCCCGCCAAGGCGGCCCGGTGCCGCGGATCGTTGCCCAGCAGAGGGCGGGCGTACCCGGCGAAGACCACCGGCGGCACCGACCCGGCCGGCCGGGCCGCCCACAGCTCGTGCCGCAACTCCTCCACCACCGTCGGGTGGTCCTGCGGGTCGGGGTGCCGGATCAACCGTTCGTGGCCTCGGGTCGCACCCCGTGGGCCGCCGAGGCCGCCGGCGGTGTTCACCACCGCGCTGCCCACCGGCAGGCCCGCAGCCGAGTCGTTCGTCGGCTCCAGGACCGGACTGCCGCCCGGCAGCGCCACCCGCACCGGAAACTGCCCCAGCACCGAATCCCGATGACCGGCATCCGCGCGGGCACTCAACCCCAACTCGCCCGCGCCCGCCAACACCAGGTGCACGCCGTACGCCCGCCCGGCCCGAGCCAGCCCGTCCAACTGGGCGGCCACCTCAGTGGCCAGCCGGTCCCGCTCCGCGAAGAGCAGCGGCACATTGTCCAACACACAGACGATCCGGGGCAGCGGCTGGTGCTGACGCAACTCCGCGAAGCGTTGCCCGCCAGCCCGCGCTCCTGCCTCCGCCCGGCGCTGCACCTCGGCCGTCAACTCGTCGAGCAGGTCCCGGACGTACTCCCGGTCGGCTGCCATCGCGGCCGCACGCACCTGCGGGATCCACGACCGGTCCCGCTCGGTCTGCAGGAACTCAACGAACGACTCACCGTCACCGAGGTCCACCAGGTAGAGCGCCAGGTCGTCCGGGCCGTACCGGGCGGCCAGGCCGAGCAGCGCGGTGGTCAGGAACGCCGCGCGACCACCCGCGGACCGACCACTGACCAGCCAGTGCGGGGTCAGCTCGGTGAAGCCCAGCGGCACCGACCGGCCTCCGGCATCACCGACCGTGGTGGTCAGCCCGCCTGCGGAATCCGATTCCCACAGCCGCTCACCCGTCGGCGGCAGCAGAGCCGCCAACCCCAACCGTGAGCCAGCCTCCACCTGCTCGGCGAGCCGCCGACAGACCGCGTCGACCAGCTCGGCCGGCGGATCCGCCTCAACGAAGACCGGTGAGTTCAATCCACCCGGCGGATCCGCGCCCGGGCTGGCGAAGGACGCCCCGGGCGGATCACCGAGCAACGCGTACGCGTTGCGCAACGCCAACGGCGTCGTGTGCGGCAGCGGCGCCCGGGCCGCGTACGGGCCGGCGGGCGGCCACCCGGCCACCACCAGGTGCAGCCCCGCGGCCGGCCCCTGCTCGGCCAGCGCCTCGATCCGCGCCAGATCGGTCGAGCCAGTCGACTCCGGTAGCGCGGCGACCACCAGCAACAGCGTGCGATCGTGGCGGCGTCGCCCACTCGCCCCCGGCGTGACCCATTGCTCCGCCTCCGTCAGCACCGCCCGCAGACCCGCCACGTCCACCGCCGGCGGCGGCAGCAGGCCCGCATCAGCGAGCGCCCCGAACGGGGCCAGCGCCGCGCCGGTGGCATCGACCGCGCGGATCAGCAGGGCACCCGCCGGTGCCGCACCCAGCAACCGCAGAAGTACGGCCCGAAGCAACCCCGCCACCCGCGGCTCCCGGGCGTCGGCGTCCACGCTCAGATGACCGGTGCCCACCAGCGGCACCAACGCGGGAAAGCGGGCGTCGTCCAACGGTGCCGCCGTGCCGACCCGGACGAACGGCGGCGGGCCGTCGCCCGCCGGAGAGTCCACGGTGAGCGAGTCCAATGCGGCGCCCGACCAGCCCGGGGCCAGCCGTGCCGCAACCGCCCGGAGGCGATCGGCCAACTCGTACTGGCGGCGCTGGTCGGCCGGCACCGGTCGGGTCTCGTCCAGGATCGTGGTGGCAGCGGTCGCGACGGCAGCTGCCCGGCGATGCAGGGCTGCGGCGCGGTTCGTGCGTGCCTTCGGCCCGGCCACCGCATCCACCCCCTCTGCGAGGTTGGCAACCCCTCCCCGAGCAGAACGGTATCCCAGCCGAGGCTGCTCCTCCGGGAGGTGCCACGGCGGTGCGTCGGTGATGTCGTGGATCTCACCAGTGGGGAGGGGTCCGTCACGATCCGCTCGATCTGAGGCATTGGCTCCGAGGCGTCCAGCCGATAACTTCAGGAGGTGGAATCAGTGCAGCCCCCCGCCGGTTCCCAGGTCTCCCGCGTACCGGCCCAACGGACACCGTCCGAGCAACTGCCGCCGGCCCCGGTAACGCCGGAGCCACAGCCGCCACGCCGCCGAATGAGGACGGTGCTCACGGTCGTCGCCGGGGTGCTCGCAGTGCTCTGCCTCGGCGGTTTCATCGCGGGCTATGTGCTGTACAACCGCGCCGCCGCCCCGGACCGCAGCACTCCGGATGTGGCGGTGGCTAGTTACATCCAGTCCTTCCTATCGGACCGCAACGACGCGAGAGCGAACGAGTTCGTCTGTCAGAGCGGTGCAGATTTCAACGAAATGCGGCTTCTTCGAGACGATCTGGTAGCGCGTGAAAAACGCTTCAGCACGAAGATCTCAACGAGTTGGGAGAGTTTCGATGTTCAGCGGCAGGGCGACCGCGCCAACGTTGAAGTCGACCTCATCCTCTCGGCCTTTGTCGATGGCATATCGCAGAGCGATCGCCAGCGTTGGCGCTTTGAGGCGCGGCACCAAGACGGCTGGCGGGTGTGTAAAGCCGAGCGATCTTGAGCGGATTCACTCGATCCAAAGCAGGTGGACCGGGACCTCCAACGTGGTGGGTGACTGGCCGCGCCAGGCCCACCGATACCACTCCACCTCGGGCGTGATCCGCACGCAGATGTCCCCTTCGGCACCCGAGTAGGTCTCGGTGACGGCTCGTAGGTCGCGGTGCTCCAGACCGCCCTCGACGTGCACCACCCGGCGCCCGGTGACGGCGTCCGCCTCGAAGACGGGTGTGGGGGTCCGGTGTGCCGGACCGTCCAGCGAGACCAACCGGATGCCGGTCTCGCGGTTGCCCTCCGACCCTGACCGACTGCCGACCGTCTCCACCCAGACCCGCTCCACCGGCACCAGCGGCGCGAAAACCTCGACCTGGTCGGCCTCGGCCCGGTACCACTCGTGCTCGGGGATCACCGGCACGTAGGTCCGGGCGCCCTGCACCACCCGGTCGTCCGCGCGCAGGTCACCCCGCCAACCCAGCCCGGGCAGACCGACCAGTACGCGTCGCCCGCGCAACTCCACGCGCTCGGTGGCGGGAACGATGGCCAACGGGCGGGGTGGCCGAGGTGCCCAGTCGGGTTGGTCGGCGAACGGGTCCGGCATCGGTCCGGTCATATCGGTGGCGGTCTCACTCCGCGGCGCGCAGCGGGGCGCCCCGCTCGCGCATGAACGGAATCGGGTCTATCGCGCCCCGGCTGGACCGGTCGTTGCGCAGGTGTACCTCGAAGTGCAGGTGTGGGCCGGACGAGTTGCCGCTACTACCGACCTGCCCGATCACCTCGCCGGCGGGCACGATCTGATTGGGTGTCACCCGGGGCTGGACCACCATGTGGCAGTAGCGGGTGATGTAGCCGCCGGCGTGCAGCAGGTCGACGAACCAGCCGCAGCCGCCCTTGCCGGGGTACCCGTCCACGTCGCAGTCCCGCCGCCCACGGTCGTCCGGGTCGCAACGGGCGACCAGCACCCGACCGGCGGCCGCGGCACGGATCTCGGTGCCCTTGGCCGCGCCGATGTCCACCCCGTTGTGGCTGGGCCGGTCAGCGGTCCGGAATCCGGAGCCGACGTCGCCGGAGATTGGCGCGGTCCAGCCGGACGCGGCGATCTCACCACGCTCGGCCGCATTGCACACCGCCTTACCGTTGATCTCGACGGTGCGGGCCGCACCGCCGGCCAGCGCGTCCACGAGCTTGCTCGCCAACTCCTCGTGCTTGGCGTACGCATCCGGGTACGCGCTGATCTGAACCTGCTGCGCCACCACACTCAGCGGACGACGCTGCCAGCTCGGCACCTTGACCAGCTTCTCGTAGAACTTCCGGGCCGTGTAGGCGGGGGTCAATCGCTCGGCGATCGAGCCCCATCCCGGTCGCTGCTGGAACAGACCCAGGGAGTCGTGGTCGGCGCCGACGCCCTCATGCGGCAGGGCCAGAGACTCCGGGACCCTGCTATTCGCCAGGTTGCGCAGGGCGGACTCCTGCATCGCGGTGGCCAGGGCGATCACCCAGCCGCGCGTGGGTACTCCCAGGTCCTGGCCGACCTTGATGATGATCGCCGCGTTGCGGACCTGCGCGTCGCCGTACTCGGTGAACCGTGGTAGCTCGCCAGCGATGTCCACCGGACGAATCGGGCCGCAGCCCATGCCTGCCAAGGAGTCCCCGTCCTCGCCGTCGCCACCGAGCCCAGTGAGGAAGAACGCTGCGGTGCCGCCGGTGCAGCACAACAGGAACAGCATCCCGGTGAGCGCTGTGGCGATTACACCGAGCCGGAGGGACCGGCGGGGGGCTGTGGCGCTACCAACGTCGTTCACGGCCGCTCCCAGTCCAACACGTCGACCAGCCATCCTTCACTGGAGGCCACCAGCTCAAGCCGGAGTCGGCCGGCGTCGAGGGGAATCTCCAGTTCGACGAACGCTTCAGTCCGCTCCCGCATCGTCAGGGGACCGGTGAGCTTCTTGGCTGGCACTCCTGCTGGGTCGGCACCAATCAGTTTCTCCGTAAGGGCCGGCGTGGACAACGGCCGCAGGCCTGCCTGCCACTCCTTGGCGGTGATTCCGGGGCGGCCGAGCCAGGCTGCAGCGAATTGTTCGGCGGTCTGCTCAGGCGTGCGAGCACCGGGCGACGTCACCGGTGAGGGGGCGGCCTCGCTGGAAAGCACGCCGTCGTCGCCGGCTGTAGGGTCCACGGTGGTGATCGGCCGGTTCGGCCGGCTGCTCAACCCGTCCCCCGGGTCTGCCGGATCGGAGACCAGCCGAGCCGCCCCGATTACGCCGAAGATGAGCACCGCGATCACCAGCGCCACCCCCAGCCGGGACCGCAGTGCCCGGGTGAAGAGGAACTCCAGGGCCCGTCGCAATGCCGTCACCGAGCCTCTGAGCGCACCCGTGGTCCGGTGCGGTCCGGCGCACGCTCGGTGGAGCCCGGCCGGTACACCACGAACGACGGGTTCTCAGCCGGCACGTCTGGCTCGGTCCACGTCGCCGGCTGTCGCCGCCGGGGCTGGGGAGCGACCGGGCGACCACGGCCGCGCGTCTTCTCCGTCGGCGTCTCATCGGTGCGTTCCCGGCCGTCTGGTCGGCCGCTGTCGGTGCGTCCGCCCTCGACCGGTGCGGTCCGTGTCGAAACCGGATCTTCCCTACGCGCCTCCGGGCGCAGCCGGGTCTGCTCCGCGTCCGGCGACCGGCGACGTCCGCCTACCGGCTCTGCCGTGCCACCCGGCTCCGCCACATCGAGTCGTGCGGCGGTCCGCATGTCACGGAAGAACCGGCGGTGCCAGGACCCGGCCGAGCTGACCGCCTCGCTGCTGTCCTTGCCGCCAAGCTGGGTGATCCGCCGGTACGGCCGTAGCAGCAGCCAGCCGACCACACCGCACAGCCAGACCAGCACCACCTGGAGCCAACCGGCCAGGGTGGGGGTGCTCATGATCAGGTCGACCGCGAACAGGTAGATGGCCGCCCCGGTGCCGAAGATGGCGATGTTGAAGACTGCGGCGACCACGGCATTCGCCAACCGCCGCAGCCCGGCGCTGGCCGGCCGGAGCAGACCGACCGTACCCAGGATGGGTGCCGCGATCACCGCCCACCGGAAGATCAGGAAGCCGAGCAGCACCAACACCGACGCGGTGAGGTCGAACATTGCGAAGAGCACGGCCGCGAGCACCGCGATGAACCCAGAGCCGATTCGGTCCATGTCGCGGGTGCCCACCAGAAACTCATACGCCTCCGGGTCCTCGGTCTCAATCTGCTCTGCAACCGTCATCCACTGCTGCTGCTTAGCCTTGATGACTACATCACGAGTGGCGGGATTGGAGCGGATTGATTCTGCCTCACCCCAGCTAAGTGACTTAGCGTCGTAAAGTGCCCGGCCGTACTTCTTGGCGGTCTCGCTGTCGGCTGAGCCGAGCACACCGCGGAGCCAGTTGCGGTAGAGCATTGATTCGGTCGCGGTGTCACTGGCCCGGACCGCCGGTGGTCGCTTGTCGACACAGGCATCCGGATTAGGGAGTACGCACTTGTCGCTTGGGATGTCCCTGGACGCCGGGCCTATGGCGTCGTGCACGACGCCGAGAGAGGTGATCAGGGTGCCGTCGGCGATGTTCGCCGACTTAACCGGCCAGGCGGCCAGCGCGGTGACGGCCACCATCACCAGCAACGCCCAACCGGCCGTGGTCATCGCATTGCTCATGTCCGACTGGCGCGAGCGCCAAAGCAGGTAAAGGCCCACCACGCAAAGCGTGATGATGCCGAACACACTGAATACCTTCTGGTATACGGCTTTTGTGGCTTTCTCGACCAACGGGTCGGCCCAGTCCCACATCGAGCGGGGATCCCAAGCCCGCTCCCGCATCGCGTTCGAGGCGCCCACCACCGCCGTGGCCATCATGAGCTCGCCGTTGGCGACTGTGGTGGTGAACTTGTAGTCCGGGTGAAGAACGGTGGAGGCACAACCACCCTCCACGTCGTACGTGTTGAAGCTGTAACCGCCATAGCCGTAGTCGCTGTAGATGCCTTTTGGCCCAGGCAACTTGGAAGATTCCGGGCGGGAGGCGAACCAGCCGGCTAGGCCGGAATCCGGGGTGGACGGCACGGGCGGCTTTCGGCAGTCAATTTCCGCCTCGCTCACCTTCTTGAGCTTTCCTACGCAGGCCCGGAAGTCGGCCTGCCACTCTGCGGTTGTGCAGAGGTCGGCGCGGGCCTGCGCGGCGGGAGGTGCGGCGGCTGCGGCCTCTGCACCGATCAGCGGCCAGCTGAGGGTGGCCACGGCCAGTACGCCGAGGGTGAGCAGGAACGACGTGATCCTTGCCCGGGCCCCGGGGCCTGGGTCACGGCCCTCGGCCGGCCTGCGCCTTGGCGGACGCCGCCTGGACTCCGCCTCGGCTCGACCGAGGACCCTGACCCAGGCCCTAGCCATGTCACGCCTCCAGATCCGGCAGGGGGATGCTCGGCAGCACTCCGGCCGCTGCGGCGATCGCGGCGGGCGTCGTGTCGAGGTGGTCCAGCAGCCCTTCGACGTACGAGACGTCGACTCGGACCTTCTGCACGCGGCCGTCGACGTCGCGCATCACGAACTCGCGGAAGCCGAGGCGGGTGGCCGAGTTGGTGTCGGCGGCGGAGAGCGAGGCGAGTGTGGCCTCGTATCCGTCGTTGACGGGCACCCGTAGCAGCCGTAGTGCTTCGGAGGCGATCTCGGCGTCTTCGGCGATCCGGCCGACGAAGACGGTGGAGACCAGGTTTTGCACGTCGAGACCGAGGATGTCGCGGGGGTTCTGTGAGGCGACCAGCGCGGCAAGGTTCCATTTGCGGGAGTCGCGAGCGAGTCGGACCAGGAACGAGCGCCCGGACCGCCAGCCCTCCATGAAGTGCGCCTCGTCCAGGCCCACCAGTTTTCGGGACGACATCGAGCCGCCGTAGCACCGGCGGACGGCGAGCCGGTGCGCGGTGTGCAGCATCGGCAGGGCCAGTGCCTCCTCGGCCGACCAGTACTCCCGTTCGATCTTGAGGTCGGGCAACCGCAGCCCGGCCATGGTGATCACGGTGAGTGCGGCGTCGGCGCCGAGCAGCCCTTCCGGTGGCCGCCCGAAGAAGAGCATCGCCAGTGGCATCTCGGCGGTGTCCAACAGGAGGTTGGCGAGCTCCTTGCCGGCGTCGTCGTCGAGACGACCGAGGCAGCTCACCACGTCGTCCAACGTGGATGTCTCCTCGGCGGGGACCTGGCGGACCGCGTGCCGGAACAGGGTGGCGGTAGACGCCTCCCGGGCCACCTGCGGAGGAACGAGCATCATGCAGATGTCCTGGACCAGCATCCGCCGCTCGGCCCGCGCGTTGGAGACCGCGATCTCGAACTCGCGGTCACCGGACGCCCCGGCAGCGAATTCGGTACGCAGTGGCGTGGGAATGAGCGAGTAGGGCGCCAGCGTGCCGTGCTCCGAGCCGGTCAGGTTCAACACCCGGGAGTACGGTCGCAGCTCCGGCATCGCGCAGAGTCGCGCCAGCGGCCCGGACGGGTCGAGCAGGGTCACCTGGACACCTCTGCGGGCCGCCAGGTAGCCCAGTGCGCCGAGCAGGGTCGACTTGCCACCGCCCGGTTCGGCAACGAAGACCGCAAGCCCGGAGCGCTCCCGGACCTCCATGGGGAAGTGCAGGTCGAGGAAGACCGGACGGCGGCAGGTGCCGGCGGTCCGGCCGATCAGGTCGCCTCGCCGGTCGCCCACGTTCGATGCGGCCTGGGGAAGCGCGGCTGCGAGCAACGGCACCGGCATGCGGCGGACGTAGCCGGTGTTGGCGATCGGTTCGCCGGGGATGAACTCGCGGGCCAGCCAGTCCTGGTTCTTCGGGTGCTGCAGCGAGATGCGCAGCTCCCGGGAGTAGAGCTGGATGAGCCGGCGTGCCCGCTCCAGGCATTCCTCCCTGGTCCGGCCGCCGACGGCGATTCGGTGCCAGCCGTGTGCACGGGCCGAGTCGACCGGCAGGCCGGTGGTCATTTCGTCGCCGATGACGAGTGCGCGCTTGGCCAGTCGCTCCAACTCCGGGGGTGCGTCGATGCCGTGCTCGGCATAGTCGAGCTGTTGCGAGCGGATCATCCGCAGCCGGTGTTCGAGGTTTCGGAAGGAGTCGTTGGAGCCGAGGATGTCGACGCGGGTGGAGATTTCCATCGGCCAGGGCAGCCGCTCGTGGAAGTGCAGCCAGGGCTCGTGCCGTTCCGGGATCTCCAGCGGCTCCATCCGGCCGACGGCGAGTACGGCCACGTGCCGCTCCTCGCCGGTCATCCGGTTGACCAGCTTCACCGTCGAGCCGTACGGGGTGCGGTAGCGCTCCACCTGCTCGGTCATGGCGAGCAGGTCGCCGCGTTCCCAGCGCCCGTCGGTGACGGGGGAGAGGGTGCTCGGCGGTGACATGCACAGCGCCACCGAGCGGTAGAGCAGCCACTCCAGCTCCTGGGCGGTGACCCGCCGGCCGCGCATGCCGAACGCGCCGAGCACCTCGTCGAACTGTTCCACGGTGCGGCCCAGCTTGCGGCGTTCACCCTCGGCGGTGCCCCGACCGAAGCTGCGCAGCAACCGTTCGGTGAGCGAGTCGCCGAGGGACCGGCGGGCGAAGGTGACACCCAGGTAGGTCTGGCCCTCAGCGTGGTTGACCGCCATCAGGTGCCGTTGGGCGGCGACCAGGTGATCGGCCCAGCCGGTGGTGCCGGGTACGTCGGGTAGCGGTGCCGAGGTGTGTGCGTCGATGGTGCGTGCCCACTCGTCGGCGGGGAACGGCCGGGTGGTGCGGCGCAGGTGCAGCCGGAAGCCGGCCAGGCCGGCGTACTGCTCGGAGATTGCCGACAGCAGTGCTTCGCGTTCCGCGTCCGGACGGAATGCCCAGCGGACCTCGGGCAGCCAGTACCAGGCGGTGACGGTGTTCGGGGTGAAGGTCAGGTGCCCGGCGATCTCGGTGATGGCCAGCTCGACCGATGGGTCCCGATCCCCAAATTTGAACTTCGGGGCGCGGACCCGCGTTGGTTTGGTCGGCCGGTCCGGTCGGCTCGCGGCACGCTGGCGGGGCGGGGCGACTTCCCGCCCGGCCGGCTCGGTGTCGACGCCCCGGGGCCGTTCCGTGTTGGTGGTCCGGCGCGCGGTGCGCTCCAGAGCCGGCCGCTGCGGGGGCGCGGTGCTGGCCAACTGCTCCGCCGACGCTGTCGGCCGAGCCGTCTGAGTTGTTGGGCGGCTCGCTTGAGCCGTCGGTCGGCCGGCCGCCGTAGCCGCGGAGCCGCTGCCCGGCCCGGTGCTGGCGGGGCGGCTGACGGGACCGGCGGTCGTCGGCGGCGGTGCGGCGGCGGTCGGGCCGGGCTCAGCCGGTGGACGGAGCATCGGCAGCCGATCACCAACCTGATGCGGCACCCGGGACTCGCCGGTCGGGTGGCCGCCCCCGTGTCGTGGCTCGACGGGCCGGCGACCACTGCCGGGCTGGTCGTCGGGCGTCCACGGTGGTTCCAGTTCGGGAATCGGGCGGGCTGGGGCCGGGCCGGCCCCAGGTGGCGGCTGCTGTGGGATCGCCGGCTGCTCCCGGGTGCTCGGACCGGCCGAAAGGGCTCGGGGCGCGCCGGGCCGTGCACCGCCGAAGAGGTCCAGGAAGGGGGAGTCGATGTCGGCGTTCTCGCCGGCCGACACCGCGGTGGGCTCAGCGGGCGGCGTCCGGCGGGGGACCGGCCTGGGTGCCTGGAACACGCCGACCGCACCGTGGCCGGGCGACGTCACCAACGCGGGATCGAGCGCCACCTCGTCCTCATCCTCGGCTCCGGTGTAGTCGTATGACTGCGCACGGTGACTTGCCGGTACGGCCGGGTGGCCGGCCGGGGAGCCCGGCGTGGAAGAGCGACTCATGCGACCGCCTCAGCGACTGGCCGCAGGCTGTTGCCTGCGTCGTGCGAAGGACCGATCGGCGTACGCCCGGTCATGCCAGCTCCTCCCGGATCCTGATCCGGCTGCCGACCAGGCGCGGGTCGCGCTGCTCGATCGCCGGCTCCCGGGTGCGTCGCCAGTCGGTCAGCGCGGTGCGGATGACCACCCGCGCCGGCCGATCGGGGTCGACGTGCCGGAAGATGAACGACGTGGTCACGATGGCGAGCGCGATCTCCCAGGCGGGGAAGAGGTCGACCGTCAACGTGAACAGCCAGTGGATGAACATGTAGAGGGGGACCAGCAGAATGAAGAGCCCGTACTGGGCGTAGGGCAGGTGGACCGGAAGGGTGTAACCGGGCGGCCCGAGGTAGACCAGGCGGGCCCGGTAGATGTCGTCGTCGGTGCGCAGCCGCATTTGGTGAACGCGCCTATTCGAAGATCAGGTCGATCAGGTAATCGCCGACGAAGAAGAGTGTTGCCGCGCCGGCGATGAAGGCGAGCCCGACGATGGCGATCGCGGAGCTGGTCAGCACCTTGGAGATCTCGCCCCGGCTGGCACGGCCGATGAAGATGACGCCCAGGACGGCGAGCAGGATCGGTGCGATCTTGCTGGCGAAGAAGGTGACGACACTGTTGGTGTCGATCCCCTTCGGTGCCGGCTCGGCGAGCGGAGTCGACGCCAGGGTGGAGAGCGCGTGGGCGACGCCGGACGACGCCGTCTCCATGAGCTCGAAGGCGATCACTGGAAACCTCCCCATAGCGCGGCCGGCGGTGCCGCGGCGGTGCAATAGGCGAGCCTGGCGGGAAAAGTGCTCCACAGGGCACAGCGATCTTGACCCTGTGTTCGTTACTCACCACGGAGCGTGGCGAGGTTTGGGCGGATTTTCCCCGCTTCGGCCCTCCCTCCAAGCTTCGCCATCTCGATGCTGGCCAATTCCAGAGCGTACGGGCCGCCCCGGATTGCGACAAGCCGCGAAGGGACTGCCCGATGCTGCCCGGATGACCGATCGTACACCTGTTCTAACATGCACGTCAGCGCTGGTGATTGCGAGCCGACCCGGGTCGGTGGGCGCCGCCGGCGCGACCGGTACCGTCTAGTCGTGACCGATCTGGTGCGGGCTCCGGGCCCGGTGGTGATGGGCGTCCTCAACGTCACACCGGACTCCTTCTCCGACGGCGGACGGTACGCCGACCTCGACTCGGCCGTCGGACATGGCGTCCGTCTCCGCGACGCCGGTGCGCACCTGATTGACATCGGCGGCGAGTCGACCCGTCCGGGCGCCGAGCGGATCGACGCCGCGACCGAGGTCGCCCGGGTGTTGCCGGTCATCCGCGAGCTGACCGCCGCCGGGGTGGCGGTCAGCATCGACACCAGCCGCGCACGGGTGGCGGAGGCCGCCCTGGCCGCCGGGGCGGCGGTGGTCAACGACGTCTCCGGCGGGCTGGCCGACCCGGACATGGCCCGCGTGGTCCGCGACGCGCAATGCCCCTGGGTGTTGATGCACTGGCGTGGCCACTCCCGGGAGATGCGGGAGCTGGCCAACTACACCGACGTGGTGGCCGACGTCCGGACCGAGTTGGCCCAACGGATCGACGCGGCGCTGGCCGCCGGGGTGGCCGCCGACCGCCTCATCGTCGACCCTGGACTCGGCTTCGCCAAGACCGCGGCGCACAACTGGGAGCTCAGCGCCCGCCTGCCGGAGCTGCTGGACCTCGGCTACCCGCTGCTCTTCGGGGCCAGCCGCAAGTCGTACCTCGGCAGGCTGCTCGCCGCCCCGGACGGCGCGCCGCGACCGACCGCCCAACGGGAGGCGGCCACCGTGGCCACCAGCGTGCTGGCGGTCGCCGCGGGCGCCTGGGGCGTACGCGTGCACGACGTACAGGCCACCGCCGACGCGCTCGCCGTCTGGGCCGCGACCGGCAGCCCCCGCCTGGCCGTACGGCCGCACGACAAGAAGCGCACGCAACACGATCACGAGCATGGGGTACGGCGATGACGACGGACCGGATCCACCTGACCGGCCTGCGGGCCCGCGGCCGGCACGGGGTGTACGACTTCGAGCGGGCGCAGGGGCAGGACTTCGTGGTCGACGCCGTCCTCGAACTGGACCTGGCTCCGGCCGCCGCCAGCGACGACGTCACCGACACCGTCCACTACGGCGAGCTGGCCGAACGACTTGTCGCGGTGGTGACCGGCGAGCCGGTCAACCTGATCGAGACCCTCGCGGACCGACTCCTCGCGGTCTGTCTGGCCGACGAGCGGGTCGCCGCCGCCACGATCACCGTGCACAAGCCGGAGGCCCCGGTGCCGCACACCTTCACCGACGTGGCCGTCACCATGACCCGGACGCGCGGCCGGTGACCAGGGCCGTGCTGTCGCTCGGCAGCAACCTGGGTGACCGGCTGGGTCACCTGCGCACGGCCGTCGCCACGTTCGGCGACGCCGTGCTGGTGCTCTCCGGGGTGTACGAGACTCCACCGTGGGGCGACGCCGACCAGCCCGCGTACCTCAACGCGGTGTTGCTGGCCCAGGACGGGACCGCGACCCCGCGCGACTGGCTGGAGCGGGCTCGCGGCGCGGAGCGCGCGGCCGGTCGGGTCCGTGACCCGCAGCGGCGGTTCGGGCCGCGCACCCTCGACGTGGACGTGATCGCGGTCTGGGACGACGACGACACGCCGGTGCTCAGCGACGACCCGGAGCTGACGCTGCCGCACCCCCGGGCGCACCTGCGCGCCTTCGTGCTGCGGCCGTGGATCGACATCCAGCCGTACGGGCGGCTGCCCGGTCACGGCTGGCTGACCGATCTGCTCACCACCGGCCCCGCGGCCGACGACGCGCTGGAACTGCGTCCCCGGCCGGAGTTGGCGTTAGAGTCGACGACATGACCGAGCGGAGCCGGGCATGACGCAGGCGAAGTCCCCACCACCGGGCGGGTCGGGCCCGGATCGGTCACGGATGGGCCCCACCCGGATCTCGACCCTGGTCGTGGCCGCACTGGCTGCGGCGGCGGTGGCCTGGCTGTTGATCAGCACCCTCTACTACAGCGGCATCCCCCGACTGCCCTGGCTGCCGGTGGTGACGTTGGCCGGGTTGGCCCTGCTCGAGGCGTACGCCGCGATCAACACCCGTGGCCGGATCGCGCGCAGACCCGGCCGGGACGCGGTCGACCCGCTGTTGGTTGCCCGCTTCGTGGTGCTGGCCAAGGCGTCGGCGCTGGCTGCGGCGATCTTCGCCGGTTTCTACGCGGGGCTCACCGGCTGGCTCTTCGTGGAGACCACCCGTGCCGCCCTGGACGATCGACCGGCTGCCGGCGGGGGTCTGCTCGCCTCGCTGGCTCTGGTCGGCGCCGCGTTGTGGCTTGAGCGCTCCTGCCGGGTGCCGGAGCGCCCCGACGACGAGCGCGAGCAGGACCCGCGGGAGAGCCGCCCCGGCCAGCGCTGAGCATGGGGTTACGCCCGGCTCCGGTCGCGGGTACGGTGCCTGCGATCGGGGAGCAATGGCCGCCCACCGATCGTCCGCACGCCGGACCGGGGACGGCCGGCCACTGGGGAGGCGGCGTCATGGGGTACGAAGAAACGGGCCGGGACCGCGCGGTCGAGCCCTCATCCGGGGTGCCCGTCGCCGTCTTGGAGAACGTCTTCGACGACCCCAGCCACGGTGAGCCCGGCCGAGATCGGGTCGGGGTGCATCTGGGCTGGGAGTTTGTGCTGCTGGCTGGGCTGGCGACCCTGGGCTGGCTGCTCTGGCAGGAAGACCCGGCCGCCCTGCGCGCCGACAACCTGCGCACGTTGCTCATCGACGCGGTGGGGCTGGGGCTGCTCGCCCTGGCTGCCGGGTTGAGCCTGCGTACGGCCGCACCAAACCTGGCCGTCGGGCCGGTCGCGGTCGCCACCGCCCTGCACTACGCCGAGCAGGGCGATCGGGGTCTACCAGCGTCGGTCGGGCCGGCCGTGGCGGTCGCCGCGCTGGGCGGGCTCGCGCTGGGGCTGGCCGTGGTGGTGCTGCACGTGCCGGGCTGGGCTGCCAGTCTGGCCGGCGCGGCCGGTGTGGTGGTGTTCATCGAACGCCGTTCGGCGCCCGTGCTGGTGCAGAGCGACTACGACCCCGGGCGCAACGCCGGATACCTCTTCGCCGGGTTCGCCGCGGTGGCCGTCCTCGGCGGGTTGTTCGGCGCGATCCGGGCGATTCGCCGGCTGGTCGGCCGGTACCGGCCGATCGCCGATCCGGCCCAACGGCGGGGTGCGGTTGCCGCCGTGGTGACCGCGCTCGCACTGGTCGGCTCGACCGTGCTGGCCGCTCTCGCCGGGGTGCTGCTCGCCGCCAACGGCCCGGGGGTGGTCACGCCCACGCCGGGGCTGGACCTGACGGTGCTGGCGGTCGGGGTGGCCATGCTCGCCGGCACCAGCGCGTACGGCCGTCGGGGCGGTGTGTTCGGCACGTTGCTGGCGGTCAGCCTGGTCACCGTCTTCCAGGTGTACGCGCCGGAGCGCGGCTGGACATTCAGCAACTGGGTGGTCGGCGGCACCGCGCTGGGCGTCGGATTGCTGGTCACCCGGCTGGTCGAGACGTTCGGTCGGCCCCGACCGGGCAGTACCGACAAGCCCGAGCCGGTCGGCGACGGCACGATCAGCACGGGTTGGACCATGCCGCAGTCGCAGTCGGTCGACAACTGGCCCCCGACGTTGCCGACGCCGGCCGCACCCCAACCCGTCGACCCGTGGCGGGATCCCCGCTGGGAGGACAGCCCGCGTCGGTGGGACACCGACGAGCGGTGACCGACGTCGCGTCCGCCGAGCCGGAGCTGATCTCGACCGTTAGGCTCGGCGACATGACCGACACACCTGCCGCCACCCCGGGCGGAGCCTCGTTCGAGGAGCTTGACGCGCTGTCCACCGAGGAGTTGCGGGAGCGGGCGTTCGCCCTGGCTCGGGAGCACCGCGACGTGGGGTTCTACTGGTCGGTGCTGCGGCACCTGCCGAACGCGGACGAGGCCACGGTGCTGGACGGCGCACCGAACTCGATCGGCCCGACCATCGACGAGGCCAACGCGTTGTGGCGGGAGCTGACCGGTCACGGTTATGAGGAGTCCGCGCCGTTGCTGCGGGCCGCCTTCATCGACTACCTGATGAAGCACTGAACCGCTCGGGGCAACCCAGGTCCGCCCGAGCGACCGGTTCGGGGCCTGGGCGGATCGCATCGTTCATGCACCGTTCCGGCCCGGTCGGCCGCTACGGTACGGCCGCCGGCACGGGCGCGCTCGCTGTGCTGTTGCTGGTCGGCATCTGTGGCAGTCCGGCGTACACCGGTTGGGCCGCCACCCAGACCGACCCGGAGTCGGCGGGTGCCTTCTACGTGCGCCTGCTCGCATGGCCGGCCTGGCGCCTCGACGCGGACGGGCAGGCCGGCGGCCTGTTCGCCGCCGACCTGCGGGCCGTGCTGCTGGTGGTCCTGGCGGTGGCCCTGCTCTACCTGTTGCCCGCCGCGCAGGTGGCCCGGGTGCCCGGCCCGGTCAGCCAGTTCTTCTCCGGCTGGGCCGCGTACGTGCTGGCCGGCGGGCTCGCCGCCGTGCTGGCGGCGCTGCTCGGCCCGGCCCCTTCGCTGCTGGGTGCCCTGCAGGACGCCAGCGCCGGCGCCGGCTACGGCTTCCTCACCGGGTGGATCATCGGCACCGCCAGCCTCGGCGGTCGCGCCTGACCCGACCGGGGCAGGTCAGTTCGTCGGGCGGCCGAGGTCGAGCAGTCGCTGTCGGCTGAGCGCACCCACCGGTCGGCCGGCGTCGGTCACCACGAGCTGGTCCCGTCCCGAGGTGAGCAGCACCGCCAGCGCGTCGTACGCGGAGCTGTCCAGTGCCACGGTGGGCAGGTCCGCCGGGGCGTCCCCGGGTACTGGTTCCAGCGACTCCCGGTCGAGTGGGGTGACCGCCAGCCGACGGATGCCCCGGTCGGCACCGACGAATTCGCGTACGAACGGGGTGGCGGGTGCGCCGAGAAGAGCGGCCGGCGTGTCGTACTGCTCCAGGTGCCCGCCTTCGGAGAGCACCGCGATCCGGTCGCCGAGCCGGACCGCCTCGTCCAGGTCGTGCGTGACCAGGACGATCGTCTTGCGGACTTCGGCCTGCAGGCGCAGGAACTCCTCCTGGAGGCGGGCCCGCACGATCGGGTCGACGGCCGAGAACGGCTCGTCCATCAGCAGCACCACCGGGTCGGCGGCGAGCGCGCGGGCCACCCCGACCCGCTGCCGCTGGCCGCCGGACAGCTCGTGCGGATAGCGGGCGCCGAACTGGGCCGGGTCCAGTCCGACGAGGTCGAGCAGCTCGTCGACCCGGGCCCGGGTCTGACTCTTGGACCACCGGAGCAGGCCGGGCACGGTGGCCACGTTGGCCCGTACCGTCTGGTGTGGAAAAAGGCCGACGTTCTGGATCACGTACCCGATCCGACGGCGCAGCTGCACCGGGTCGACGTCGGTGACGTCCTCGTCGCCGAGGGTGATCCGGCCGCCGGTCGGTTCGATCAGGCGATTGATCATGCGCAGCACGGTGGACTTGCCGCAGCCGGACGGGCCGATCAGCACCACGAGTTCACCGGCCCGGACGTCCAGGCTGAGCTTCCGGACGGCCTCGGTGCCATCCGGGTAGCGCTTCTGGATGCCCTGCAGGGAGATCGACGCTGCGCGAGGGGATCGGGCCACGTCGGCAGCCTCCGGGGTAACGTCCACGTATGTCCTTCCGCCTGAGCTACCGGGCCGACCCGGGTAACCCCTGGTTCTCCTGGCAGTACGTGCGGGACAACTCTGACACGATCCTCGCCGCCGTGCGCGAACACGCCTCCCTCACCGGGCGCGCGGTGTTGATCGCGGTGTTGATCGCCCTGCCGTTGTCCGTGCTGGCGTACTGGTTCCGGCCGCTCGCCGGTCCGATCCTCGCCGTCAGCGGGGTCGTCTACACCATTCCGTCGCTGGCGCTCTTCGCGTTCATCGCGCCCTACCTGGGCACCGGGACCACCACCGTGCTGGTCGGGCTGGTCCTCTACGCGCTGCTGCTGATCGTGCGCAACGTGGTGGCCGGGCTCAACCAGGTGCCTCCGGAGGTCGGCGAGGCCGCCCAGGGGATGGGGTACGGCCGGTGGGGGCGGCTGTTCCGGATCGACCTGCCGCTGGCCCTGCCGGGCATCGTGACCGGCGTGCGCTTGGCGACCGTCTCCACGGTGGCGTTGGTCACGGTCGGGGTGCTGGTCGGGCACGGCGGCCTCGGGCAGTTGATCTTCGCGGGCTTCCAGAACAACCTCTACAAAGCCGAGATCATGACGGCCGCTCTGCTCTGCGTGGCGATCGCGGTCGTGCTCGACCTGCTGCTCGTCCTGGTCGCCCGCCTGGTGACCCCCTGGTCCACCCGGAGGGCACGGTGACCGTCGCGACGAACCCGATCGGCCAGGCGGTCGTCTGGATCAACGACCCACTGAACTGGACCAACCCCGGAGGCATGCTGGACCGCCTCGGCGAGCACCTGACGATCTCCGCCCTGGCGGTGGCGCTCGGCTGCCTGGTGGCCTGGCCGTTGGGTCTCTGGCTGGGGCACCTGGGCCGGGGCGGTGGCCTGGTGGTGCTGGTGTCCAACGCCACCCTGGCCATTCCCACCCTGGCACTGCTGACCATCCTGCCGGTGGTCTTCGCCAGCGGCTTCGGGCGGACGCCGGTCGTGGTGGCGCTGGCCGTC
The DNA here is from genome assembly GCF_016907275.1 of Micromonospora luteifusca. Taxonomy (NCBI): domain Bacteria; kingdom Bacillati; phylum Actinomycetota; class Actinomycetes; order Micromonosporales; family Micromonosporaceae; genus Micromonospora; species Micromonospora luteifusca. Next base: position 2,844,042 of record NZ_JAFBBP010000001.1, on the reverse strand, counting down.
TTCGCCGTCCCACCACTGCTGGCCAACGCGTACACCGGGGTGCGGCAGGTGGACCCGGAAGCGCTTGACGCGGCCCGGGGGATGGGCCTGTCCGGCGGGCAGCTGCTGCGCCGCGTGGAGTTGCCCCTCGCGGTGCCCTACCTGGCGGCCGGGTTCCGGACCGCTGCGGTCCAGGTGATCGCGACCGCCGCGCTGGCCTCGTTCGTCAACGGCGGCGGCCTCGGCCAGATCATCCGGACCGGTTTCGGCATCGGTATCGCGGCCGGCGGGGGGCAGATCGTCGCCGGTGGTGTGCTGGTGGCCGGGCTCGCGCTGCTGGCCGAGGTGGTCCTCGGCGGCGTCGAACGGCTGGTCACCCCCCGACCGCTGCGGCGCGGACGTCAGCGCGCGGGCCGGCCCCGGCCCGCTGATGCCACCGGGAGCGCCTGACCCGTCCGGGTGAGCCTTCCGTCGAGGCCGCGGCCAACGGTGGCCGATCGGTGACGATGCGGTGACGAAGTCCACCCCAGGTTGTCGGTCGGTTGCGGAGCATGTTGGGTGGATATTCGCGGGCGACCGACAGTCAGGATCGCCCGTCGGACACGCGGCCGGCCCGGAACGGGCCGCGCCGGGACACGGAAGGCGGGCACATGCGCGCACGTACACGTCTGGCGATCGGCGCTGTCGGCGCTGTCGCCGGGGCAGCGCTTCTCACCGGCTGCGGTGGCGCCGGTTCCTCCGGCACCGACGCGCCCAAGGAGGGCGCCTCCGGTGCCGGGTGCGCCCCGGTCGCCGGTCAGCAGCTCATCGCTCTGCAGGACGACAAGAAGCTTCAGAACTCCGACAACATCATTCCCGCGGTCAACAGCAAGGCGGCCAACCCGCAGTTGATCGCCGCTCTGGACAAGGTCTCCGCGGCGCTCGACACGCCGAAGTTGATCCAGCTCAACAAGGCCGTGAACGAAGATCGTAAGACGCCCAAGGTGGCGGCGGAGGAGTTCGCCTCCGCCAACAACGTCACCGCGGGCATCGCCAAGGGGCCGGGCGGCGACATCGTGGTGGGCGCCGCCAACTTCGCCGAGAGTCAGATTCTGGGCGAGCTGTACCGGATCGCGCTCACGGCCGCCGGCTACCAGGTCAAGGTGCAGCAGATCGGCAACCGCGAGCTCTACGAGCCGGCGCTGGTGAAGGGCGAGATCCAGGTCGTCCCGGAGTACGCGGCGACCATGGCCGAGTTCCTCAACACCAAGGACAAGGGCGGCACTCCTCCGCCGGTGTCCTCGCCCGACATCAACACGACGGTGACCGCGCTCAAGGCCGAGGGCGACAAGGCCGGCATCACCTTCGGTGCTCCGGCCGCCGCACAGGACCAGAACGCCTTCGCCGTCACCCAGGCCTTCGCCGACAAGCACGGCGTGCGGACCCTCTCCGAGTTCGCCGCGAAGTGCTCCGGCAGTGCGACCGTGCTGGGTGGCCCGCCGGAGTGCGAGCAGCGTCCGTTCTGCAAGCCGGGCCTGGAGAAGACGTACGGGTTGTCGGTGGGCAGGTTCTCCTCGCTGGACCAGGGTGGGCCGCTGACCAAGAGCGGGCTGCGCGACGGTTCGATCAGCGTGGGCCTGATCTTCTCCTCGGACGGCGCCTTCGCCACCAGCTGACCCTCTCCTGCGTGCTGAGGACGCCCCCGCCCCAACCTGGCGGGGGCGTCCGCGCGTCCCGGGACCCGTTCCCTCCGGTGGAGAACCTCGGTAGGCTGCACATCCATGCCAGCCCCGGCCACCCCTGACGCGCGGCGTCAACCACCGCTGCTGACCATGCTCTTCTGGGCGGGCGTCGCTCTCGCGCCGGTGGCGGCGCTGATCCTCCTGGTTGCCGACGGTAACGGCCCGTTGCGCTTCGCCGCGGTGCTCGCCATCCTCGCGGTGGTGCTGATCGGTCTCTCCATCGCGCTGCGGCCCGACGGTGAGGACGCGTCGGTGCGAGCCGACGAGCTGCTGGACGAGATCGAGGAGCTCCGCCGGGAGTTGCGCGCTGAGATCGTGGCTGTCGCGCAGCGCGGCAACCAGGCGCTCGACCAGGCGCACCGGGCCCAGGAGGGGCTCGTCGCGATCCGCCGCCGTCTCGACGCCAGCGGTGCCGCGCTCGCCGGTGCCGCTCCGGTCGGTGCCGCCGCGCCGCCCGGGGAGCCGGCGAATCCTGGCCGGGCGCGGGTGTCGGCGGTCGAGCCGCCGGTGGACAACGTACCGGTGGCCCGTAGCCGGGTTCCGGTGCCGGGTGACGCACCGCCGGGCCGGGCCCGGGTGTCCGGCCCGGACGACGCGGCCCGCTGGGGTCGCTCCGAGCACGCCGACGACGGCGAGCCGGCGTACCCGCGAGAGGCCGTCGAGTCACCGGCAACCGCAGGGACGTACAGCGCGGAGCGGCCGGCTGCCACCGCGTACGGCTCGGCCCGCCCCCGAGAGCACGACCGCCCCGAGCCGGCGCACCGGCCGGTCGGCGTGGTCCGGCACACCGAAACCGTGCATGTCACCACCCGACACACCGTGGTGGACGGCGGGCCGGCCGAACCGGCTGGGCGCTACGGCGGCGGGTACGCCGGCCAGTGGACCTCGCCAGCACAGGAGTGGACCCGGGGCGGCGATGCGGATGAACGTCCCCGCTCAGCCGGCCGAGGGAGAAATGAGCCGGAGGAACGCCCCCGAGCCGGGTACGGCGACGACCGGCGATCCGGCGACGACCGGGCCCGCCCCGGCGACGACCGCTCCTGGGGTGCGCCGGCCGTGTCCCGGGGCGAGCCCGAGTGGATTGATCCGCGCGACGCGTACGCCCAGCCTGACGAACCCGGCTCGGCTGCCCGGTCGCACCGCTCACCGGAGAGGCCGGCCGCGGACTCCTGGGACAGCCCGGACGATCGCGGCTGGTCGGAGCAGCGCGATCGGGCGAGTGCAGCCGCTCCGCAGACCGGGCCACCCCTGCGGGCCGACGACACGGGCGAGTACTGGTCGCAGTTGCGGGCCGGTGACCGGTGGGCCGCCGTACGCGACGACGAGAACGGCCGTGAGCTGCGGGTCGGCGAGCGCCGAGCCGAGATGCACGCCGACGCCGCCGGCACCGAGTACCGGATGGCCGACCGCTGGGCCGCAGTCCGTCATGAGGAGCCGCGCCGTCAGGAGGAGCCGCGCCGCCACGAGGAGCCGCGCCGTCATGACGAGTTCGAGTCGTACCACCGGGACGAGCCGGCGCCTCGAACCGATCGCGACGGCGGCTGGCGGGCCGAGCCGGCGGACCGGCCGGCGCTGCCGGTGGGCGGTGTCCCGGTGCCCGACGAGTGGCGCCCGCCGCGCCAGCGTGGTCACCAGTCGGAACCCGCACCCGAGCGGCCCGGTCGGCGCCGAGTCGACGAGCGCTACGGCTACCCACCCCAGGACGACGTACCGCGTGCCGGTGGCACCCCGCCCGGCGACCGCTGGCGCTGACAGGTCAGGCGGCTGACGTCATTTGTCGATGTCGCCGACCACGAAGAACATCGAGCCGAGGATCGCGATCAGATCCGGTACCAGGCAGCCGGGGAGCAGGGTGGCCAGTGCCTGCACATTCGCGTACGAGGCGGTGCGCAACTTCAACCGCCACGGCGTCTTCTCCCCCCGGGACACCAGGTAGTAGCCGTTGATGCCGAGCGGGTTCTCCGTCCAGGCGTAGGTGTGCCCCTCCGGCGCCTTGAGCACCTTCGGCAGGCGGGTGTTGATCGGCCCGGTCAGTTGGTCCACCCGGTCCAGGCACTGCTCGGCGAGGTCCAGCGACGCGTACACCTGGTCCAGCAGCACCTCGAAACGGGCGTGGCAGTCCCCGGCGGTCCGTGTGACCACCGGTACGTCCAGCTCGTTGTACGCCAGGTAGGGGTCGTCGCGCCGTAGGTCCAGGTCGAGCCCGGAAGCGCGGGCCACGGGCCCGGACGCGCCGAACGCGGCGGCGTCAGCGGCGGAGAGCACGCCCACGCCCACGGTCCGGGCGAGGAAGATCTCGTTGCGTCGGATCAGGTGGTCCAGGTCGGGCAACCGCCGGCGTACTTCGCCGATCGCCGCGCGGGCGCGGCCCGTCCACCCGTACGGCACCTCCTCCTTGAGGCCACCCACCCGGTTGAACATGTAGTGGATCCGGCCGCCGGAGACCTCCTCCATCACCGCCTGGATGGTTTCCCGTTCCCGGAAGGCATAGAAGATCGGCGTGATCGCCCCGATCTCCAGCGGGTATGAGCCGAGGAACATCAGGTGGTTGAGCACCCGGTTCAGCTCGGCGAGCGCCATCCGCAGCCAGGTGGCGCGCTCCGGCACCTCCATGCCCATCAGGCGTTCCACCGCGAGCACCACACCCAGCTCGTTCGAGAACGCCGAGAGCCAGTCGTGCCGGTTCGCCAGCACGATGATCTGCCGGTAGTCGCGCACCTCGAAGAGCTTCTCCGCGCCCCGGTGCATGTAGCCGATGATGGGTTCGCAGGCGACCACCCGCTCGCCGTCGAGCACCAGCTTCAGCCGCAGCACTCCGTGCGTGGAGGGATGCTGCGGGCCGATGTTCAGCACCATGTCGGTGCCGAGCTGCTGATCGCCGGTGCCGGCGACCAGGCCGGCTCCGGTGCCGACGGTCAGTTCACGGAGGTCCCCGGCGTCGGTGGTCATGCCCGTCATCGTGCCACGGCCCGGCCGAGCGGGATGCCGACCGGTTGGCGCAACCACCAGTGCCCACCGAGCCCAACCGGGTCGGTCAGCTCCGCCACCTGCGACGCGGCGGCCAACGCCCGCACGTAACCCGCCGGGTCGGTGCCGGCCATGCTCAGCGGCGGTCGGCCGCCGTCGGCCCCGAGCGCGCGCAGCGCCTCCCGCTGCAGGACCAGGGAGTACGCACACCGGGCGACCGCCGCACCAGCGGAGGCGACCGAGTCCATGGCCACGTGCGCGGTGACATCACTCGACCCGTCGGGCACCGGAGGCACCTGCCGCCCATCCCGGTACCCGGTCAACGTCCCGTCGACCGGCCTGGTTTCCCGCAGGTGCCCGTAGTCGACTGCCACCGCCAGCCCTCGGCTGATCTTCTGGACTGCGTTGGCCCAGGCTTCGTCCCTGCTTCTTCCGATCTCTGCGCGGTGGGCGCTGTGGGGGGTTTCGGGGCAGCCCGGCCGGCTCCGGGCGGTCAGGCTTGATCCCTGCGCCGGCCGGGCTGCCCCGAAACCCGACTCGCTTTCGCTTGTCGCGTCTGCTGAGGTCAAGGCCGAGGTCCAGTCCGGGGCACTGTTCGTACTGGTCGGGCTTGTGGGGCTGGGCCACCAGGTCTTCAGCCAATCAAGATCGTCGGGGCTTGCCGGCTCGCCGATCGACTCGGCGCCGCTCTCGGGGTCGACCAGCACGTACCGCCAGCCGTCTTCGGTGTGCACCGCTACGTCCAACGGGACGTTGTCCAGCCACTCGGTGGCCAGCAGCACTCCTGTGATCCCGGCGGGGATCTCGGATGTCCAGTTGATCTCTTCGGGCAGGTTCTCGGGGCGGGCCGCGTACTCGACTGCTGTGAACCGCACCCGCTGCGCAAGCGACGGACGGGCGGCGACCATCGGCGCAGCCTCGGCCGACGCCCCGGCGGAGGCCGTGGGAGTCAGGGTTTCCGGGGAGCCCGCCCGCGGAGGGATCAAGCCTGACCGCCCGGAGCGGGTGGGCTCCCCGGAAACCCCCACCGCACCCCCGACGGCGGGTGTCGACGCGACGAGCCTGAGCAGGCCATGCAGGAGTTCACCGCGCCCGGCTCCGACATCGACCACGTCGAGCCGCGACGGGTGGCCCAGGGCGGTGTCCACCTCTGTGATGAGGCGTAGGAGCGCGGCGGCGAAGGCTGGGGACGCGTGGACGCTGGTGCGGAAGTGGTCGGCCGGCCCGGTGTCGGCGACGAAGAAGCCGCCCGGCCCGTAGAGGGCCCGGCTCATCGCGTCTCCCCAGGCGATCGGCATCAGCTCACTCCGAGTCTCTCGTGCGCCGTGATCACCCGCAGTGGCCGGCTCGACGCCGGAGGGCCGTGCGGTGATCAGGTGATGAAAAGTAGGTCAGAAACGCTCCGGGTGCCTATTTTTCATCAATTGATCAAGATGTTGCGGGAACGCGCTGGTGGGCAGCGCTCCTGGGGCGGTCGGGGACGGTGGCGAAGGGCACTTCCGGCGGTGGTGAAGGTTTTCACACATGCTTGTCCGGGTTCGGTAGGCCGGGCGCATACTTGCGATCGACCGGTACCCCTTCTCGAGGACTGGATCGTCGTCATGAGCGCACCGCTGCGCCCGCGTCCGGCCGCCCCGCGCGGGCCCGCCGTTCTCGGCACCCCCGCCACCTCCCGTCTGCTCACCGTCGGTGTCGTTGGCGCCGGTCGGGTCGGCGCCGTGCTGGGCGCCGCGCTCGCCGCCGCCGGGCATCGGGTGGTCGCCGTCTCCGGCAGTTCCGGAGCCAGCCGCGCCCGCCTCGCCCTGCTGTTGCCCGAGGTGCCCCGCCGCCCGGTCGCCGCCGTGGCCCACGCCGCCGCCGACCTGCTGCTGATCGCGGTGCCGGACGACGAGCTGGCCGGTGTGGTGACCGACCTCGCGGAGCGGGGCGCGCTGCACCCGGGCCAGATCGTCGCGCACACCTCGGGAGCGCACGGACTGGCCGTGCTGGGGCCGGCCGCCGAGGTCGGTGCCCGGCCGCTCGCCCTGCACCCGGCGATGACCTTCACCGGTACGCCAGACGACCTGGCCCGGCTGGCCGGCATCTCGTACGGGGTGACCGCCCCGGCGGAGTTGCGCCCGCTCGCTGCCCGGCTGGTCGCCGACCTGGGCGGCGTGCCCGAGTGGGTGGCCGAGTCGGACCGCCCGCTCTACCACGCCGCGCTGGCCCACGGCGCGAACCACCTGGTGACCCTGGTCAACGAGGCGACCGACCGGCTGCGCGACGCCGGGGTGGCCCGGCCGGAGAAGGTGCTCGCCCCACTGCTGCGGGCCGCCCTGGAGAACGCGCTGCGGCTCGGTGACGACGCGCTGACCGGCCCGGTCTCCCGTGGCGACGCGGGCACCGTCCAGCGGCACCTGGACCGGTTGGCCGCCACCGCACCGGAGTCTGTTCCCGCGTACCGTGCGCTGGCCCGCCGGACCGCCGACCGGGCGATCGCCGCCGGCCGACTGCGGCCGGTCGACGCGCAGTCGCTGCTCGGTGTGCTGGCCGACAGCAACAGGGAGGTGACGGCATGACGCAGGTTGTGCACACGCGCGCCGAGTTGGCCGAGGCCCGGGCTGGGCTGACGGGCACGGTCGGTGTGGTGATGACCATGGGTGCGTTGCACTCCGGGCATGAGACGTTGCTGCGTGCGGCCCGGGAGCAGGCCGACCACGTGCTGGTGACGATCTTCGTGAACCCGCTGCAGTTCGGGCCGAACGAGGACTTCGACCGCTACCCGCGCACCCTCGACGCGGATCTGGAGGTGTGCCGGCGGGCGGGTGCGGATCTCGTCTTTGCCCCGTCGGTGGCCGACATGTACCCGGACGGCCAGCCCCGCGTACGCCTCGACCCGGGCCCGCTCGGCGCGGAGTTGGAGGGGGCGAGCCGCCCCGGCTTCTTCCACGGCGTACTCACGGTGGTGCTGAAGCTGCTCCAACTCACCCAGCCGGACCTGGCGTTCTTCGGCGAGAAGGACTACCAGCAGCTCACCCTGGTCCGTCGGATGACCCGGGACCTGGACGTGCCGGTCGAGGTGGTGGGCGTGCCGACCGTTCGGGAGCCGGACGGGTTGGCGCTGTCCAGCCGCAACCGCTACCTGAGCGAGCCGGAGCGGGACGCCGCGCTGAGTTTGTCCGCCGCGCTGCGGGCCGGTGGGCAGGCCGCCGACGAGGGCCTGGACGCGGGTGCGGTGCTGACCGCCGCACACGCCGCGTTCGGTGCAGGTGCGCCGGGTGCCCGCCTCGACTACCTGGTGCTCACCGATCCCGAGTTGGAGCCGGGGTTGGTGTCCGGGCCGGCCCGGCTGGTGATCGCCGCGTGGGTGGGTGCCACCCGGTTGATCGACAACGCGGCGATCCACCTCGCACCTCGCCCCTGACCTGGCCGCACCACCCTCCACCACTTTCGTGAAAGGCCACCCCAATGCTGCGGACGATGCTCAAGTCGAAGATCCACCGGGCCACGGTGACGCAGGCCGACCTGCACTACGTCGGTTCGGTGACGGTGGACGAGGACCTGCTCGACGCCGCCGACCTGCTCCCCGGCGAGCAGGTGGCGATCGTGGACATCACCAACGGTGCCCGGCTGGAGACGTACGTGATCCCGGGCGAGCGGGGCAGCGGTGTGATCGGTATCAACGGTGCCGCCGCGCACCTGGTGCACCCCGGTGACCTGGTCATCCTGATTTCGTACGGGCAGATGGACGACGCCGAGGCCCGGTCGTACCGGCCGCGGGTGGTCCACGTGAACGCCGACAATCGGGTGATCGAGTTGGGCGCTGACCCCGCCGCTGTGGCGCCCGGCATGGTCGGTGATCCGGTGCCCAGCCCGCTGGCCCTGTCCGGAGTCTGATCTCCCGCGACGCGATTCCGGTCTGTTACCGGAAGGTCATTTCCGGTTACCCTTGGCGCGCTGGCGGAAGCCGGCGGTGGCTGGGGGAGGCCGCTATGCGCAGAGCCACGACGACCCTGTTCGCCGCTGCCGTGGCGGCGGTGCTGCTGGTGGGCTGCGCCGGCTCCGGTGGCCTGGATGGTGACCTGACCGACGACTGGGCGGCGCTGCCGCCGCCGTCGGCGTTCACCCCGGCCGCCGGTGTGTGTCAGGCCGCCGACTTCCTCGATGTGGTCACCCTGGCCAGCTACGAGCCGGTGGACTGCGCCGGCCCGCACCGGGTGGAGACCGTGCATGTGGGGGCGTTCCCGGTCGAGCGGTCGAGCGCCCCGGCGGGTGGCTCGGCGGAGTTGCGGGGCGCGTTCGCCGAGTGCGACACCCGGGCGACCGGCTACGTGGGCGACGACTGGCGGGCCGGCCGACTGCGACTGTCGGTGGCGCTGCCCTCCGGGCCCGGCTGGGCGGCGGGCTCCCGTTGGTTCCGGTGCGACCTCACCGAGCTGAACACGGTCGAGGCTGGGGCCACCGTGGTGGTTCGATCGGGCAGCCTGCGGGACGCGTTGAAGGGGGCCGCCGGGCTGCGGCTCGGCTGTCAGCAGACCCGCAAGGCGGCCGGTCGGGCCGTGCAGACGCTGGCCCCGGTGGAGTGCGCACAACAGCACGACGCCGAGTTCGTCGGGGTGTGGCGTGCACCGGACATGGCGTACCCGAGCCGTGACTCCGACTGGGCTCCGCTCTACACCGGCTGCCGGAGCGCCCTCGCCCGGTTCGTGGGTGTGCCGGACGACGCCAGGCTGAACTTCCGCAGCGGTGTGGTGGTCCGCCCTCCGGGTGCGGGACGCTGGCGGGTCGGTGACCGGGGCGTCCGCTGCTACCTGTGGCTCAGCGACCGTACGGTGACTGTTTCGCTGAAGGGCGCGGGCCCGGCTGGCCTACCGGTCCGGACGAAGTGACCACGGCCTGACGGTCGGCACCGCGCGGGCGACGCCGGACGGGGTCGCCGAAAACACTCGTCCCGCCCCCGCCGCCCCGGACGAGGACGGTTCGGGTTGACTGAGGGGATGGACCTTCCCACCATCGACCTGCCGGCCCTGCCCGCGTTGCTGGCCGCGCCCGCGCCCGGCTGGGTGGAGACCACCGACGTGATCGTGGTGGGTTCCGGGGTGGCCGGGTTGACCGCGGCGCTGCACCTGCGTGAGGCGGGTCTGCACGTCACGGTGGTCACCAAGGTCAACATCGATGATGGTTCGACCCGATGGGCGCAGGGCGGCATCGCCGCGGTGCTCGACCCGACGGACACCCCGGCGGCGCATGCCCGTGACACCGAGGTCGCCGGGGTTGGGCTCTGCGACCCGGCGGCGGTCCGGGTGCTGGTCGAGGAGGGCCCGACCCGGCTGCGGGAGCTGATGCGCATCGGGGCGGAGTTCGATCGTCACCCGGACGGCTCCTTGATGCTGACCCGTGAGGGCGGGCACCGGGCGGACCGGATCGTGCACGCGGGCGGCGACGCTACCGGTGCGGAGGTGCAGCGGGCCCTGCACGCCGCGGTGCAGCGCGACCCGTGGATCCGGCTGGTCGAACACGCCCTGGTGCTCGACCTGCTGCGCGCGCCCGGCGACGGCCCGGACGGGCTCGGGCCGGCCTGCGGGATCACCCTGCACGTGCTCGGCGAGGGCAGCGAGGACGGCGTCGGTGCCCTGCTGGCCCGGGCGGTGGTGCTCGCCACCGGCGGGATGGGGCAGATCTTCGCGGCCACCACCAACCCGGCGGTCTCCACCGGCGACGGGGTGGCGCTGGCGATGCGGGCCGGCGCGGCGGTGACCGACGTGGAGTTCGTCCAGTTCCACCCGACCGCCCTGATCACTCCACCCGGCGCGGGAGTCCCCGGTGCCGGGCACGCGCAGCAGCCGCTGGTCTCCGAGGCGTTGCGCGGTGAGGGCGCGTACCTGGTGGATGCCGACGGCAAGCGGTTCATGGTGGGCCAGCACGAGTTGGCCGAGCTGGCACCCCGGGACGTGGTGGCCAAGGGCATCCACCGGGTGTTGCTGGCCACCGGCGCGGACCACGTCTTCCTCGACGCGCGGCACCTGGGTGGGGACTTCCTGGCCGGGCGGTTCCCCACCATCGTGGCGTCCTGCCTGGCGATCGGCGTGGACCCGGCGACCGACCTGATTCCGGTGGCACCGGCCGCCCACTACGCATCCGGCGGCGTCCGCACCGATCTGCGCGGCCGCACCTCCATCCCGGGCCTGTACGCCTGCGGCGAGGTGGCCTGCACGGGTGTGCACGGCGCGAATCGGCTGGCCAGCAATTCGCTGCTGGAGGGTCTGGTCTTCTCCCGGCGGATCGCTGAGGACATTGCGGCCGGTCTGCCCGAGCAGGTTCAGCCGGCGGACACCGGTGCCTGGCGCGGGGGCGCCGGCTGGGTGCTGCCCGCGGAGGTGACGCCGACCCTGCAACGGGCGATGACGCGGGGGGCCGGGGTGCTCCGATCCGCGGCGACGCTGGCCGAGACAGCCGGAACGCTGACCGAGCTGGGCGCTGCCCGGGGCCGGCCGCGGACCGCCGACTGGGAGGCGACCAACCTGCTCACCGTGGCGTCCACGCTGGTTGCTGCCGCGTACGCGCGCGGCGAGACTCGGGGTTGCCACTGGCGGGAGGATTTTCCGACGGCCGACGAGCGGTGGCTGGGCCACCTGGTCGGGTCGGTTGGGGCGCAGGGCCGGATAGGGCAGCACTGGGAGGGGCGATCTTCATGACGGAGTCGACGCAGGCGGCTTTGCAGGCGGCAGGGTTGGATCCGGCGCAGGTGCGGCAGGTGATCGAGACCGCGCTGATCGAGGATCTGGGCCCGGATTTCCTGGACGTCACGAGCGTGGCCACCATTCCGGCGGAGCAGACCGACACCGCCGATCTGGTGGCCCGTGCGGACGGTGTGCTGGCCGGGATGGCTGTGGCCGCCGCCGTGTTCGAGTTGGTCGGCGAGGTGACGGGCTTCGGTCGTACCGTCGAGGTGTCGGTGGTGGCCCGCGACGGCGAGCGGGTGGCCCGCGGTGCGGTGCTGGCGACGGTGACCGGCCCGACCCGGCTGCTGCTGACGGCCGAACGGACGGCGCTCAACCTGCTCTGCCGGATGTCCGGGGTGGCCACCCACACCCGCGCCTGGGCGGACGCGTTGGCTGGCACGAAGGCGATGGTGCTGGACACCCGCAAGACGACGCCGGGCCTGCGGGCGCTGGAGAAGTACGCGGTGCGGGCCGGCGGCGGCACCAACAAGCGGATGGGCCTCTACGACGTGGCCATGATCAAGGACAACCACAAGCTGGCGGCCGGGGGCATCACGCCGGCCTACCGGCGGGTCCGGGAGGCGTTCCCGGAGGTGCCGGTGCAGGTCGAGGTGACCACGGTCGACGAGGCGGTGGAGGCGGTGGAGGCCGGGGCGGATTTCCTGCTCTGCGACAACATGACGCCGGAGGTGCTGGCCGAGGCGGTGGCCGCGGTGGGTGACCGGGCGGAGTTGGAGGCGACCGGCGGGCTGACCCTGGAGGTGGCGGGCCGGTACGCGGCCACCGGCGTCGACTTCCTCTCGGTGGGCGCGTTGACCCACTCGTCGCCGATCCTGGACATCGCGCTGGACCTGCGGATTGAGTAGCGGGCGCGTCGGCGACTCAGACGGTGGTCAGGGAGCTGGTCGCCAGATTGAAGATCACCCGGTTCTCGGTGTCCTGTCGGCCGTCCAGGCCGTACTTGGCTCGGAAGAGCTCCAGCACCCGGTTGTAGATCTCGGGCGGCAACTCGTCGGCCTCGCCGATGGCGAAGATCTCGCCGGCCGCCTCGGGCCGGTCCAGCACGACGGTCAGCCCGGCCAGGCCGTGCCGGGCCACGTTGCGTACCAGGTCGGTGCCGGCGATGTACCACTCGCCGTCGGAGCGTACGTAGAGCGCGTCGCAGGTCTCCAGGTCCCGACCAGCTTGCCGCAGGCAGAGCCGCAGCGTGAGGCAGGCCGCCAGGTCCTCCAGGGGAGCGGTGTCCCACAGTTCGGCGAACCGGTCGTCGACGAACTCGCCCAACGGGGTCGAGACGAACGCCTCGATCTGCTGGGTGTCGAAGGTGCTGCCCTGCACGGGGAAGAACGAGATGAACGCCTTGCCGTCCCAGCGGTACATCTGCACGGAGGGGGCGGCGCTGTAGACCCGGACCTGAAGTCGGGCGCGGGCCGACTCGGGCAACTCCTCGCTGAGCCGCGCAAGGTGCCACAGGTTGTTGAGGATGGCGACCGAGGCGTCCCGTCGGCGTAACTCCTCGCCGCGCAGTCGGACCGCCGGTGAGTCCGGGTCGAGCAGGAGCACCTTGACGGCGGCGCCGTTGACGAGCGCGGAGCGCAGCGCGGCCACGAACCGGGCCGCGTACGGGCCCTCCAGCATGCTGGTCCAGGTTTCCAGGATGGCCACGATCTCCCGGGACTGGGCGACCCGTTCGATCAGGGCGTCCCGGTCCAGTCGGGGGTGCTCGATGATGCTGACCGTCTGAAGTTCGCGGAAGAGCGGGTTGAGCACCACGTAGGTCAGCAGCGTCATGATCAGAGCGGCGCCGATGTTGAGGTAGAGGTCGCCGGTGAAGCTGCCGCTCTCCCGAACGGACGCCCGCCACGCCTGCACGATCATCCAGATCGCGCCGCCGGCCAAGGCGACCAGCACCAGCACGTGTCGTCGGCGTCGGCGCAGGGTGTTACGACCCCGAACCCACCACGTCCCCGACATGTCCGCTCCCCGTCCGGTCGCGCGGTGGATTGACCCATGCTCATGTAGCGATACAAGCAGGATACGGTCCGCCGGCCGGTCCGCACCCGCCCGTACGGTCGTTGTCTAGGCTGCGTGCGTGCTGCTCTGCATCGACATCGGAAACACCAACACCGTGCTGGCGACCTTCGACGGCGACAAGCTGGTGCACTCCTGGCGGATCAAGACCGATGCCCGCTCGACGGCGGACGAGTTGGGCCTGATGTTCCGGGGTCTGCTGGCCGGCGACAACGTCGAGATCACCGGTGTGGCCGCCTGCTCCACGGTGCCGGCCGCACTGCGGTCACTGCGCACCATGCTCGGCCGCTACTACGCCGACCTGCCGAGCGTCATCGTCGAACCGGGCGTGCGGACCGGGGTGCAGTTGGCGATCGACAACCCGAAGGAGGTGGGCGCGGACCGGGTGGTGAACACGCTCGCCGCGTACACCCTCTACGGCGGCCCGTCGATCGTGGTGGACTTCGGCACCACCACCAACTTCGACGTCATCAGCGGGCGGGGTGAGTTCCTCGGCGGGGCGTTCGCCCCGGGCATCGAGATCTCCTTCGACGCGTTGGCCGCCCGGGCCGCCCAGCTGCGCAAGGTCGAGGCCACCAAGCCCCGCTCGGTGATCGGGAAGAACACCGTGGAGTGCCTCCAGGCCGGCCTGTACTTCGGCTTTGCCGGCCAGGTGGACCGCATCGTCGAGCGGATGACCGAGGAGTTGGGTGAGGTGAAGGCGGTGATCGCCACCGGGGGCCTGGCGTCCCTGGTGATCAACGAATGCCGCACCATCACCCACCACGAGCCGATGATCACGCTGATCGGCCTGCGGATGGTCTACGACCGCAACGTGTGACCCGGGTCGCCGCCGGGTCGGTCGTCGCGCGGGGCTTCACCGCCGTCGGGCGCGATAGACCACGGTCCGGTACGCCATCTCGATGGTCTCCCGGCCGGCCAGGTCCGGGTGGCGGGCGAGGAGGTCGAGTACGTTCCGGTCGACCTCGGCCCGCCCCTGACTGCTGGCGGTCAGCCAGTAGGAGCGGGTGTGCAGCATGCCGAGCAGCTCGTCCGGGGTGAGCAGCGTCCGGTGCACGAACTGGGCCACCTCCACCGGCCCGAAGGCCGGCCCGAAGCCGGCGACCTGCCTGCGCAGATCGGGGGCGTTGTCCCGGAGGTCGGCGATCCGGGTCAGCTCCAGCATCCAACTGGCCGCCCGCTCGTCACGAATGTTCCAGATCGGGGCGAACGTCCCGCCCGACCGGAGTACGCGGGCGATCTCGGCGTGTGCGGGTTCCTTGTCGAACCAGTGGTAGGCCTGCCCGACCAGCACCGCGTCGGCGCTGCCGTCCGGCAACGGCATCGACTCGGCGCTGCCGGCCTGGGCGGTGAGATCCGGGGTGGTGCTGTCCAGTTGGGCGCGCATGCCGGGGTCGGGCTCCACCGGCAGCACCTGGTGCCCGATGGTCCGCACGACCCGGGTCAGGATCCCGGTGCCGGCGGCGAGGTCGACCACCCGGGCGCTGTCGTCCAGACCGTCAAGCGCCCAGCGGACCGCCTCTTCGGGATAGCTGGGTCGGAACCGGTCGTAATCGTTCGCTGCAGCGCCGAAGGAGAGGGCCCGAGTGTGATCGACCATAACGGGCAGGTTATCCGCTAACAGCCCCCGGGACGCTTGAGTACGCTCGGGCCTGACCCCCTGTATCTCCCGTGACGAGGAAGCGTGCCGTGAGCGAGCAGAACGCCGTGCCAGTGGACCCCGCCGACGACCTTCCCGAGCAGATGAAGGTCCGCCGGGAGAAGCGGGACCGGATGCTCGCCGAGGGCGTCGAGCCCTACCCGGTCGGCTTCCCCCGCACGACCACCCTGGCGCAGGTCCGGGCGGGCTACGCCGACCTGCCGACCGACACCGCCACCGGCGACCAGGTGGCCGTCACCGGCCGAGTGATCTTCGTACGCAACACGGGCAAGCTCTGCTTCGCGACTCTGCGCGACGGCGACGGCACCGAGTTGCAGGCGATGCTCTCCCTGGACCGGGTCGGGCCGGAGCGGTTGGAGGCGTGGAAGCGCCTCGTCGACCTGGGCGACCACGTCGGCGTCACCGGTGAGGTGATCACCAGCCGCCGGGGTGAGCTGTCGGTGCTGGCTCAGCAGTGGGAGATGACCGCCAAGGCGCTGCGACCGTTGCCGGTGGCGCACAAGCCCCTCTCCGAGGAGGCCCGCGTCCGGCAGCGTTACGTCGACCTGATCGTCCGGCCGCAGGCACGGGAGATGGTCCGTACCCGAGCCGCCGCGGTACGCAGTCTGCGCGATTCATTGCACGGGCAGGGTTTCATCGAGGTGGAAACGCCGATGTTGCAACTGCTGCACGGTGGTGCGGCGGCCCGACCGTTCGTGACCCACAGCAATGCGTTGAACACCGATCTGTATCTGCGAATCGCCCCGGAACTGTTTCTCAAGCGCGCCGTGGTCGGCGGTGTCGACCGCGTCTTCGAGATCAACCGCAACTTCCGTAATGAGGGTGTCGACTCTTCGCACTCGCCGGAGTTCGCGATGTTGGAGACGTACCAGGCGTACGGCGACTACGACACGATGGCCGAGTTGACCCGCAATCTCGTGCAACAGGCCGCGATCGCGGTCAGCGGCTCGATGGTGGTGACCCACGCCGACGGGCAGGAGTTCGACCTGGGCGGCGAGTGGCGGTCCGTGACTCTGTTCGGCGTGCTTTCCGAAGCACTCGGCGAGGAGGTCACGGTCCGCACCGACCGATCCCGCCTGGTGGAGTACGCGGACAAGGTCGGATTGGCCGTGGACCCGAAGTGGGGCCCGGGCAAGCTGGCCGAGGAACTGTTCGAGGAACTGGTCGTCCCCGGTTTGCAGGCACCCACCTTCGTGCGGGACTACCCGGAGGAGACCAGCCCGCTCACCCGGGCGCACCGCAGTGAGCCGGGGCTGGCCGAGAAGTGGGACCTCTACGTGCTCGGCTTCGAGCTGGGCACCGCGTACTCCGAGCTGGTCGACCCGGTCGTGCAGCGCGAGCGGCTGGTGGCCCAGGCGCAGCTGGCGGCCCGTGGCGACGACGAGGCGATGCGTCTCGACGAGGACTTTCTCCGGGCGATGGAGTACGGAATGCCGCCGGCGGGCGGTATGGGAATGGGAATCGACCGGCTGTTGATGGCCCTGACCGGGCTCGGAATTCGGGAAACGATCCTCTTCCCGTTGGTCCGCCCGGAGTAGTCCAGAGCGGCTCGCGCCGAGTTGTAACGGCATCCTATTGACGCGGCGAGCAGCACGCGGGTTATTGTGCTCTTCTTAGCAGGAGCACCCTGCTCGAAAGGAATGTGGGACGTGGCCAAGCAGATCATTCACAAGCTGGTCGATGACCTGGACGGCGGGGACGCTGACGAGACCGTCAAGTTCGCCCTCGACGGCGTTCAGTATGAGATCGACCTGTCGAGTGCCAACGCCGCGAAATTGCGCGACGCTTTCGCCTCGTACGTGGGTGCCGGCACGAAGGTCGGCCGGGGCGGCGTGGTGATCGGTGGGCGTGCTGCCCGCGGTCGGGGTGGCGCGACCGCCGATCGGGAACAGAACAAGGCGATCCGGGAGTGGGCCAAGAAGGCCGGCAAGGACATCTCGGACCGGGGTCGTATCCCGCAGGAGATCGTTGACGAGTACCACGCGAAGCGCTGATCCGTCAGCAGCTGGGTGGCTAGCGTCACCGCGGGCGACACCGACGCCGGGCCGGAGTAGTTCTCCGGGCCGGCGTCGCCGTGTCTGGCGGCCGGCTCCGGTCGGAAGCGGGTCGCTGGCGGGCCCTCGGTCGACTGACCGCCTCCGGGGCCGGGAAGCATTCCGTGCGCACCGGCGTTATCCACAACCAGTGGACCAATTATCCACAACCTGTGGACAACCATCCCCAGGGTTGGGCGCGGCGTTCGTCGAGACCGTCGGTCCGCCCTCCCAGGGCCTCCCGAAACGCTCTCAGAGCCGGGATCGGGCCCGCGTCGCGCCAGTCGGATTTCGCTCTGCGCGTAGCGACAGGACTACCGGAACACCTCCTGAGCGCGGACGGTTGTCCAAAACGAGGTGCAACCGACCCGGACCAGAGACACACGACCTCAGCTGAGTCGGTCAGCGACGATAGAGTAAGGAGGCACGGACGCCCGTCCCGGACGTTCGTGCACCGGCCCCGCCAAGATTGACCATCAAGGCGCACGGCACGTGAGGAGCACGAGGGCATGTTCGAGCGGTTCACCGACCGAGCGCGACGGGTTGTCGTCCTGGCCCAAGAAGAGGCCCGGATGCTCAACCACAACTACATCGGTACGGAACACATCCTGCTGGGCCTGATCCACGAAGGTGAAGGCGTCGCGGCAAAGGCCCTGGAGAGCCTCGGCATCTCCTTGGAGGGCGTCCGCCAGCAGGTCGAGGAGATCATCGGCCAGGGCCAGCAGGCGCCGAGCGGGCACATCCCGTTCACGCCGCGGGCCAAGAAGGTGCTGGAGCTGTCGCTGCGCGAGGCGCTGCAGCTCGGCCACAACTACATCGGCACCGAGCACATCCTGCTCGGGCTGATCCGTGAGGGCGAGGGCGTCGCCGCCCAGGTGCTGGTCAAGCTCGGCGCCGACCTCAACCGGGTCCGCCAGCAGGTGATCCAGCTGCTCTCCGGCTACCAGGGCAAGGAGCCCGCCGCGGCGGGTGCCGCGCCGGGTGAGGCCGCGCCGTCGACCAGCCTGGTGCTGGACCAGTTCGGCCGCAACCTGACTCAGGCCGCCCGCGAGGGCAAGCTCGACCCGGTCATCGGGCGCGAGAAGGAAATCGAGCGGGTCATGCAGGTGCTCTCCCGCCGTACCAAGAACAACCCGGTCCTGATCGGTGAGCCCGGCGTCGGTAAGACCGCCGTGGTGGAGGGGCTGTCCCAGAAGATCATCAAGGGCGAGGTGCCCGAGACTCTCAAGGACAAGCAGCTCTACACGCTCGACCTCGGTGCGCTCGTCGCTGGTTCCCGCTACCGCGGTGACTTCGAGGAGCGCCTCAAGAAGGTGCTCAAGGAGATTCGCACTCGCGGCGACATCATCCTGTTCATCGACGAGATCCACACCCTGGTGGGTGCGGGTGCCGCCGAGGGCGCGATCGACGCGGCGAGCATCCTCAAGCCGATGCTGGCCCGTGGTGAGCTGCAGACCATCGGTGCCACCACCCTTGACGAGTACCGCAAGCACCTCGAGAAGGACGCGGCTCTCGAGCGCCGGTTCCAGCCGATCCAGGTGGGGGAGCCGTCGCTGGCGCACACCATCGAGATCCTCAAGGGCCTGCGTGACCGCTACGAGGCGCACCACCGGGTGAGCATCACCGACGCCGCCCTCGTGGCAGCCGCGACGCTGGCTGACCGGTACATCTCCGACCGCTTCCTGCCGGACAAGGCGATCGACCTGATCGACGAGGCCGGTGCCCGGATGCGGATCCGTCGGATGACCGCGCCGCCAGACCTGCGTGACTTCGACGAGCGCATCGCCCAGGTGCGTCGCGACAAGGAGTCCGCGATCGACGCTCAGGACTTCGAGCGCGCCGCCCAGCTGCGGGACAAGGAGAAGCAGCTCCTTGGCCAGAAGGCTCAGCGGGAGAAGGAGTGGAAGGCCGGTGACCTGGACGTCGTCAGCGAGGTCGACGACGAGCAGATCGCCGAGGTGCTCGGCAACTGGACCGGCATCCCGGTCTACAAGCTGACCGAGGAGGAGACCTCGCGCCTGCTGCGCATGGAGGACGAGCTGCACAAGCGCGTCATCGGCCAGGAGGACGCGGTCAAGGCGGTTTCGAAGGCGATCCGGCGTACCCGGGCCGGCCTGAAGGACCCGAAGCGCCCGTCGGGCTCGTTCATCTTCGCCGGCCCGTCCGGTGTCGGTAAGACCGAGCTGTCCAAGGCGCTCGCCGAGTTCCTCTTCGGCAGCGAGGATGCCCTCATCCAGCTGGACATGTCCGAGTTCCACGACCGCTACACGGTCTCCCGGCTCGTTGGTGCACCTCCCGGCTACGTCGGTTACGACGAGGGCGGGCAGCTGACCGAGAAGGTGCGGCGTCGGCCGTTCTCGGTGGTCCTCTTCGACGAGATCGAGAAGGCCCACCCGGACGTGTTCAACACGCTCCTGCAGATCCTCGAGGACGGTCGGCTCACCGACGGTCAGGGTCGGATCGTGGACTTCAAGAACACGGTCATCATCCTGACCACCAACCTGGGCACCCGTGACGTCGCCAAGGCGGTGTCGCTGGGCTTCCAGCAGTCGGAGGACTCCGAGTCCAACTACGACCGGATGAAGCAGAAGGTCAACGACGAGCTCAAGCAGCACTTCCGGCCTGAGTTCCTCAACCGGATCGACGACACCATCGTCTTCCACCAGCTGCGCCAGAGCGAGATCCTCTCGATCGTGGACATCATGATCCAGCGGATCGAAGGCCAGCTGCGCAACAAGGACATGGGCCTGGAGCTCACCGACAACGCCAAGAAGTACCTGGCCGCGAAGGGCTTCGACCCGGTGCTCGGTGCCCGTCCGCTTCGTCGCACGATCCAGCGCGACATCGAGGACAACCTCTCCGAGCGGATCCTGTTCAACGAGCTGACCCCGGGTCAGATCGTCGTGGTGGACTGCGAAGGCGACCCGAACGACATCGACAAGTCCAAGCTCGTATTCCGGGGCGCGGAGAAGCCGGTGGAAGTTCCGGACGCCGTACCGGCCGACCTCGGTGGCACTGCCGCTGGCACCGCCGTGGCGGGCGCCGACGAGTAGCACAACCTGCAACAAAGCGGGCCCGATGGCGCAAGCGCCGTCGGGCCCGCTTTGTCAGTGCCGCTCTTCTTTGGTGCCGCGTTCTGGGCGCCGCCTTTGGTGCGCCTTCTTGGCACCACCCGCAAGGACCGACCGCCGGGCCGGGAGAGGCGAGCGTGATCGTCACCAGGTCGCCGATGTGGGGGTGTCCCGCGGCTTGGATAACCCCACATCGCCGACCTGGTGTCGATCATGGCGAGCTGGTGAGGTTGGTGGTGGGTTGGGGCGGGCCGTCGCCGACGAGGCGGAAGGAACCGGTGCCGGCCGGTTCGACCAGCCCGTCCTGCACCAGGCCGGCCAGGGCTCGGGCACGCTGCGCGTCATCGGTCCAGACCTGGTCCAGCCGTTGGTGTGGGACTGGCCCGGCGGTTTCTCGGAGCACCCCGAGCAGCAGGCCGCGTACCTGTCGGTCGGTGCCTGCGTACCGCTGGGGTCGACGGGTCGGTCCGGCCGGGGCTTCCTGGCCCGAGGCACGCCACGCGCAGACCGACTCGACCGGGCAGGCCGCACAGCGTGGTGACCGGGCCGTGCAGATCACCGCACCCAGTTCCATGAACGCGGCGCTGGCCAGTGCCGCTGCGGCCGGTGCCGCCGGGAGCAGTTCCTCGGTGGCGACCAGGTCGGCTGGTCGGGTGACCGGCCCGGCGTCGGGCTCGCCGGCCACGGCGCGGGAAACCACCCGACGTACGTTGGTGTCGACGACCGGGTGCCGCTGCCCGTACGCGAATGCCGCCACCGCCCGGGCCGTGTAGGTGCCGACTCCGGGCAGTGCCAGCAGTTGCTCCAGCCGGTCCGGCACCTGGCCGCCGTGCCGGTCCACGATCGTGACCGCGCACTCCCGCAGTCGGACGGCTCGACGGGGGTAGCCGAGACGTCCCCACATCCGGATCGCCTCGGCTGGGGTGTCCGCCGCCAACGCGGCCGGCTCGGGCCAGCGGGCCAGCCATGCCTGCCATGCCGGCACCACTCGGACCACGGGTGTCTGCTGGAGCATGACCTCGCTGACCAGGATGGCCCAGGGGGTGGTCCCGGGTTCACGCCACGGGAGGTCACGGGCGTGTTGTTGGAACCACCGGCTGACCAGGGTGGCGAAATCGGGTTGAGTCATGGCGCCGTCGATGATGTCACGCGGTCTGGTCCCGCTGGGTGGGCGGCTCGGGCGGGGTGTCACGGCGGCGGCCGACGGATCGGAGAGAATGCGCGGATGAACGAGCTCGCGATCACCGTCATCGGTCGGGACCGGCCGGGCATCGTGGCCGATGTCGCCGAGGTGCTGGCCCAACTGGGCGCGAACCTCACCGACAGCACGATGACGCGGCTGCGGGGGCATTTCGCGATGACCCTGATCTGCACCGGCCCGGCCGCCGCCGAGGTTGAGGCCGCGCTGGCGCCGCTGGCCGCCGAGGGTCAACTGCTGGCGACGGTACGCGCGGTCACCCCCGACGGTGAGGTGCCTCCCGCGGGTGAGCCGTACGTGATGGCGGTGCACGGTTCGGACCGAATGGGCATCGTCGCTGCGATGACCCGGGTGCTGGTCGACGGGGGTGGGAATGTCACTGACCTGAGCACCCGGTTGGCTGGTTCGCTCTATGTCGTGTTGGCCGAGGTGGAGTTGCCGGCGGGTGTGGCTGACACGCTTGTCGACCGGCTGCACCGGACGGCTGCCGAGCTGGGCGTCGAGGTCACGCTCCGGCCGGCGGACCCGGATCTGTTGTGACGGGCCCGGGGAGCGGGCCGGACGCCGAGGCGTACGCCGGTCTGGGCGATTGGACACCGGAGTCGCTGGTCGTGTCGGGTGAGGTGCGGGCGGTGGTGTCCGCCCCCCATCTGGTGCTGAGCCGGGCCGCTGACGAGGTCGATCCCACGGCGAAGGAGACGGTCCAGCTCGCGGCCGACCTGGTCGCGACGATGCGGGTCTCGCCGGGCTGCGTTGGGCTGGCCGCGCCGCAGCTCGGGGTGGGCGCTCGGGTCTTCGCGGTCGATGTGACCGGGCACCCGAAGGCGGTCACGGTGCATGGCACCTTCGTGTTGTGTAATGCCCGGGTGGTCGAGGCGACCCGCTGGAAGGCGGGCCGGGAGGGGTGCATGTCGGTGCCGGACCTGACCGGGGATGTGAAGCGGGCCAGCCGGCTGGTGGTGGAGGGTGATCTGCCGGGCACCGGCGAGCCGGTCCGGTTGGTGACCGACGGGTTCGAGGCGCGGGCCTTGCAGCACGAGATCGACCACTGCGCGGGGCTGCTCTTCCTGGATCGGGTGGCCGGTGCGCACGCCGTCTATCAGCGCAAGGTCTACCTCTGATCGGTTACGTGTCCATCCTGAGTGGACAGTGGAGGGTACGGCTCGGAGCCGCTCCGGCGCGTCGCGCCGCGCTGGCGGGCACAGCGCGGCTACGGTGGGGGGCATCATGCGTCTGACGGTCGGCCCCCTGCCACCCGCCGTGTACTGGCGGCGTCGCGTCGTCGTACTTGGAGCGGGGCTTCTCTTCCTGATTGTCCTGCTCTACTCCTGCACCGGCTCGGGTCGTTCCGACGGAGACCCGAAGGCGGGGGCGACTCCGAACTCGGCGCCGACGTCCGCCGAGTCTCCCGGGTCAGGCTCGGGCGGGCCGGTGCTGACACCGCAGACCGGTGCTCCGCCGACGTCCGCCGATGCGGGTGGGACGTCCAACCCGAGCCCCGCGATCACCAGCAACGAGCCTCAGCTGGGCGCGGCGGCCGGTTCGGTGGACGACGGCACCTGCACCGACGCGGAGATTCGCGTGGTCTCGGTGGCGAGTCCCACCTCGGTTCAGCGCGGGGCGATGGTCGACCTGCAACTCAAGATCAAGAACACGTCCGACCGGACGTGCAGCCGGAACGTCGGTGCCGATCTGCAGGAGATCTTCATCAAGTCCGGTGCCGAGAAGGTCTGGTCATCGGACACCTGCGGCAAGGTCCAGGGCTCGGACGTGCAGTCCTTCACGCCGACCTTCGAGCGTTACTACGAGGTGACCTGGAACGGGCGGGACACCAGTCGGTGCGACGGCAGCGGGCTGGCCGCCGGGCCGTTCCCGCCGCTCGGGGCGTACGAGGTGTTCGCCCGGGTCGGCACGAAGCTCAGCGCCCCGGTGAAGCTCACCATCACTGGCTGAGCCGGGGTCAGACGTAGCGTTCGAGGATCGATGCCTCGGCGAGCCGGGACAGCCCCTCACGGACGCCGCGAGCCCGGGCGTCACCGACCCCCTCGACAGCCTGCAGGTCCTCCACGGTCGCGCCCAGCAGCCGCTGGAGGCTGCCGAAGTGCACCACCAGGCGGTCGACCACCGCCACCGGCAGCCGTGGCACCTTGGCCAGCAGGCGGAAGCCGCGAGGGCTGACGGCGGCGTCCAGCGCGTCGGACGCGGCCGGGTAGCCGATCGCCTTGGCCACCGACACCAGGTCGATCAGCTCGGTGGCGCCGAGCAGATCCAGCTCGACCAGGGCCTCGTCCAGGGTGCGCGACTTGCGGCCGACCGGGAGGTAGTCCCGGATGACCAGTGTCCGGTCGGCGTCCACGCCGGCCATCAGCTCGTCGAGCTGCAGGGCGAGCAGGCGACCGTCGGTGCCCAGCTCCACCACGTACCCGGCGATCTCGTCGGCGATCCGGCGAACCATCTCCAGTCGCTGCACCACGGCCACCGCGTCCCGCACGGTGACGAGATCCTCGATCTCCAGTGCGGAGAGCGTGCCGGAGACCTCGTCCAGCCGGAGCTTGTAGCGCTCCAGGGTGGCGAGCGCCTGGTTGGCCCGGGAGAGGATCGCCGCGGAGTCGTCGAGCACGTGCCGCTGGCCGTTGACGTAGAGGCTGATGATGCGCATGGACTGGCTGACCGAGATGACCGGGTAGCCGGTCTGCCGGGCCACCCGCTCGGCGGTGCGGTGCCGGGTGCCGGACTCTTCGGTCGGGATGGACGGGTCGGGCATCAGGTGCACGGCCGCCCGGACGATCCTGGTGCCGTCGCTGGAGAGCACGACGGCGCCGTCCATCTTGCACAGCTCCCGGACCCGCGTCGCGGAGAACTCCACATCCAGCGGGAAGCCGCCGGTGCACAGGCCCTCGACGACCTTGTCGTAGCCCAGCACGATGAGCGCGCCGGTGCGGCCACGCAGGATGCGTTCCAGACCGTCGCGCAGGGCGGTGCCGGGGGCCATCAGGGCGAGGTTGGCGCGCAGCGGATCCCCGGCGCTCCCGGTGGCTCCCGCGGTCACGCTCACGCTGATCGGGCGGGCGGGCGAGCCCACGGCGCCGGTGCGGGCCTGGGGCGGCGCGCCGGCTGGCTTGGTGGTATCGCGGTCGATCGGCACGGGCACAGTCTACGGACTGCCGTGCGGTGGGTGCTGTCGTGGTTACTGTGATGTGTCACGATGCGGCCCTTCCAACCCGTTTCCCGCTTGCGACGTGCTGTCCGGTTTCGCCGTCCTCGTCGGCACGGTGAGTCACTCGGCGGACGCCCGGGCCGCATGATGCAGCGCCGAACGGACATCCGTGACCTCGGTCACGCGCATCTGCTCGGGGCCGGCACCGGTGCTGGCCGGGCCGCAACCGGGCGGCACGAGGGCCACCTTGAACCCCAGCCGCGCAGCCTCGGCCAGCCGACGCGGCACCGCCCCGACCCGGCGCACCTCGCCCGTCAGCCCCACCTCGCCAATTGCGACCAGGTGTGGCGCGATGGCCAGGTTGAGCCCGCCGGAGGCGACCGCCAATGCGACCGCCAGGTCGGCGGCAGGCTCCACCACCCGGATGCCGCCCACCGTGGCGGCGAACACCTCCCGGTCGTGCAGGGTCAGCCGCTCGGTGCGCCGTTGCAGCACCGCGAGCACCATCGCCAGACGCGCCGAGTCGAGGCCGGAGACGGTGCGCCGGGGAGAGCCGGCCACCGTCGCGCCGATCAGGGCCTGCACCTCGGTGACCAGGGCCCGTCGCCCCTCCATCGCCACTGTCACGCAGGTGCCCGGAACCGGCTCCGCGTAGCGGGTCAGGAACAGCCCGGACGGGTCGGCCAGGCTGCTGATGCCGCCCTCGTGCATCTCGAAACAGCCGACCTCGTCGGCCGCGCCGAACCGGTTCTTCACGCCGCGCACCAGACGCAGCGAGGAGTGCTTGTCGCCCTCGAAGTGCAGCACCACGTCGACCAGGTGCTCCAGCACCCGGGGCCCGGCCACCTGGCCGTCCTTGGTGACGTGCCCGACCAGGACGGTGGCGATGCCCCGCTCCTTGGCGACCGAGACCAGCGCGGCGGTGACCGCGCGCACCTGGGTCACCCCACCGGGCACCCCCTCGGTGCCGGTGGTCGAGATGGTCTGCACCGAGTCGAGCACCAGCAGGCCCGGCTTGACCGCGTCGAGATGCCCGAGGACCGACCCGAGGTCGCTCTCGGCTGCAAGGTAGAGCTTGTCGTGCAGGGTGCCCATCCGCTCGGCGCGCAGGCGCACCTGACTGACCGACTCTTCGCCACTGACCACCAGCGAAGGGCTGCCGGCGCCGGCCGCCCACTGCTGGGCCACGTCCAGTAGCAGGGTCGACTTGCCGACGCCGGGCTCGCCGGCGAGCAGCACCACGGCACCGGGCACGAGACCGCCGCCGAGCACCCGGTCGAGCTCGCTCACCCCGGTGGGCACGGCGCGGGCCGGGGCGGCGCTGATGGTGGCGATCGGCCGGGCCGGCTCGGACGGTAGCCGGGAGCTGACCACCCGACCGGCCACGGTCGGGCCGGTCACCGTGCTCTCGACCACCGCGCCCCACTCGCCGCACTCGGGGCAGCGCCCCACCCACTTGGGTGGCTGGTGCCCGCACGCGTCGCACTGGTAGGCCGGACGCGGGTCGCGGGCGGCGGACCGCCCACGGGAGGCACCGGCCGTGCCGCCGCGTGGAGGGGTCGATCGGGAGGTGGTCACATCAGGACGCTAGCCCTCGCGTACGACGAAAACACCCCGGCGTGGTGGTCACCACGCCGGGGCGTCTGTCGATGTGCGGGTCGGGTCACTCGTGGGTCGTGCCGCCCTCGTTGCCCTCGTAGCCGCCCTCGCGCTCGATGATCGGCGACGGAGGGGCCGCCGGGGTGAGCGGCACCGCGATCGGTGCCTGCCCGGTGACCGTGTTGCCGTTACCGAAATCGAAGGTCACGACGACGTTCTGGCCGGAGCGCAGCGCCTCGGCCAGGCCGATCAGCCGGAGCTGCGTGGTGGCCTCGGAGTTGAGCTGGATGTAGCTCAGTGGGGCCAGCTCGACCCGGGCCGGCTGACCAGGGGCGGCCGGGCTGGCCGAACCCGACGCCCGCGCCGACTCCGGGGCGGACGGGGTGGCCGAGGACGACCCGGTCTCGGACGGTGTCGCCGACGGGCGGGCCGAGCCGGACGCGGAGGTCGACGGGCTGGCCGAACCGGAGGGCGACGGGCTCGTAGAGGCGGACGGTGACGGGTTCGCCGAGCCGTCACTGATCAGCACCTCGCGGGCGCTCTCCGTGGTGACGGTGACCGTCACCGTCTCCTTCGAGTCGTTGTAGATCACGGCGCTGAGCCCAGCGTCCTGGCCGGCCTTGTAGCCCTCGGTGCCCGGGTAGTCCACGAGCAGGCCCCGCACGGAGAAGGAACCGTTGTTGGTGGTGAGGCTGACGCCCTGGACCGACGCCTCCTTCAACGCGGTCTCGGCGATCTGACCGGTGCCGCATCCGGAAGCCAGCAGGCTGGCCGCCGCAATCCCGGACAGCAGCAGGGCCGCCCGCCGGGATCCCCTGATCGAGCGCGTCACGTCGGTCCTCCTCGTCACAATCCCCACCCAGGCCGCACGCCCGGGCACGGTGGCCATACCCGCGCAGACCGCGCTCCAGGGTAGTTGGGACTGATCGAGGCCCGCACGCGGACCCGGCAATGCCACCTACCCGGGTGCCGTTCACACCACCCGACCGCTCGCGACCAGCAGGACCACGTCGATCAGGGCCACCAGCATCACCGCCCGGAAGGCCGCCACCGGCCGCCGGCCGGACCGGACCGCCGAGCGTCCGGCGTACCAGCTCAGCGGCGGCACCACGGCGGCCGTGCCGACCGCCGCCAACCCGATCGCCGACGGCGGCCCGGGCGGCCCGATGACCAGGGCCGCGGTCGCCGCGAGGAGTAGTCCGGCAGCCGCGGCCCGGCTCCCGGCGGCGCCCAGCCGATGTGGCAGGCCGCGCACCCCGGTCCGAGCGTCGTCGGCCAGGTCGGGCAGCACGTTGGCGAAGTGCGCGCCGGCACCCAGGCACGCCGCGGCCGCCAGCAGCCAGACCGGCGGAGTCGGCTGACCGGGCAGCGCCAGCACCACGAAGGCGGGTAGCGCGCCGAACGAGACGGCGTACGGCAGCACCGAGAACGCGGTGGCCTTGAGCGGCCAGTCGTAGAGCAGCGCGGAGACCAGGGCGACGGTCAGCCAGAAGGCCGCCGTCGGGTTCGTGGTCAGCGCCAGCAACGGACATGCCACCGCGGCTGCCGTCGCGGCCCAGGCCGTGGTGCGCCGACCGACCGCGCCGGCGGCGACCGGTTTGTCGGTACGCCCCACAGTGGCGTCCCGCTCGGCGTCCAGCGCGTCGTTGGTCCAGCCGACGGCGAGCTGGCTGGCCAGCACGGCGAGCACCACCGAGACGATTCCGGCCGGCCGGTGGCCCACTCCCCAGGCCAGCAGACCGGCCACCGTGGTCACCGCTGCGGCCGGTTCCGGATGGCTCGCTCTGACCAGCCCTAACACCCTCGACGACATAAGGGAAGTCTGGTCGTTACCGAGCAGTCGTGCCACGCTCGGTTCCATGCGAGACGTGGCTGCGGCCGCGGCGTCCTCCGGCCCCCGGGTGCTGCCGCGTAACGACCCGCGCCAGTATGACGATCTGGCCGGTGAGTGGTGGCGGCCGGATGGCGTGTTCGCGATGCTGCACTGGCTGGCTGAGGCCCGTGCCGCGCTGGTGCCGCCGGCCACCCGTCCGGACGCCCTGCTTGTCGATCTGGGTTGCGGTGCGGGCCTGCTCGCGCCGCACCTGGCCGGCAAGGGCTACCGCCACGTCGGGGTGGATCTGACCCGCTCGGCGCTGGTCCAGGCAGCCGAGCACGGCGTGTGCGTCGTCCAGGGCGACGCCACCGCGGTTCCGCTCCCGGACGGCTGCGCCGACGTGGTCTCGGCGGGTGAGTTGCTGGAGCATGTGCCGGCCTGGCCGCGGGTGGTGGCCGAGGCGTGCCGGCTGTTGCGCCCGGGTGGCCTGCTGGTGCTGGACACCCTGAACGACACGGCGTTGGCCCGGCTCGTTGCGGTACGGCTCGCCGAGCGGCTGCCGACGGTGCCGCGGGGCATTCACGACCCACGGTTGTTCGTGGACGCTCGGGCGCTGGTGGCCGAATGCGCACGGCATGGCGTCGACCTACGGCTGCGCGGCATCCGTCCGCAGGCCGGGGGTCTGGTCGCCTGGCTGCTGCGGCGGGCCCGCGCGGCCCGTACGGGTGCGACGTCGGCTGGCCGCGTGCCGCGCATCGTGCCGACGCGTTCCACCGCCGTGCTCTACCAGGGCCGGGGGGTCCGAAGCGGATAGTCGGGCCGTGGCGGGGTACGGCAATCCGAGGAGGAGGCGATATGACGGTGCAGGCGCTTGAGGCGGCCCGCCGGTTGGCGCCACGTTTCGCCGCGCGGGCGGCGGAGCACGACCAGGACGGTTCCTTTCCGGTGGACGACTTCCGTGACCTGCGGGAGGCCGGCCTCTTCGGGTTGATGGTGCCCCGCGCGTTGGGAGGCATGGAAGCCTCCTTCGCCGAATACACCGCAGTGGCAACTGAGCTTGCCCGGGGCAACGGCGCGACCGCCCTGGTGTTCAACATGCACGCCTCGGTGACCGGCGCGTTGGGCGCCGTCACCGAGGAGCTGGCCGAGGCGTTGGGCGTACCGGACGAGGCGTTGGCCGCCAGGGACCGCCTGCTCACCGCCGCCGCGCAGGGTTCCTGGTACGCGGTGGCGATGAGCGAGCGTGGTGCCGGCGCGCGGTTGTCCCAGTTGAGCACGGTCTACGAGGCGACCGAAGAGGGCTGGCATCTCAAGGGCAGCAAGACCTTCTGTTCCGGTGCCGGGCACGCCGACGGCTACCTGGTGGCGGCGCGCAGCGCGGCCGACCAGTCGGTGGTCTCGCAGTTTCTGGTGCCGGCCGGCGATGGCCTGACCGTGGAGCCGACCTGGGACTCGCTCGGCATGCGCGCCACCTCCTCACACGACCTGCACCTGGACGTCACGGTGCCCGCCGGTCGACTGCTCGGCGGGGTCGAGGGTCTGGCGTTGGTGGTCGCCCAGCTGATGCCGCAC
Organism: Micromonospora luteifusca; assembly: GCF_016907275.1. Classification (NCBI taxonomy): domain Bacteria; kingdom Bacillati; phylum Actinomycetota; class Actinomycetes; order Micromonosporales; family Micromonosporaceae; genus Micromonospora; species Micromonospora luteifusca. Next base: position 2,814,537 of record NZ_JAFBBP010000001.1, on the reverse strand, counting down.
TGGCTGGTGGCGAGTTACGCCGCTGTCTACGTCGGGGTCGCCCGGGCTGCGATCGACGCGGCGGCCGAGCATCTCAACGCGCGCAAGCTGGCCGGTCTGCCGGCGGTGCGTGCCCGGCTGGGTCGGGCCGACGCGGCGACGGCGGCGGCGCAGCTGGTGGTCGCCGAGGCGGCCCGTCGAGTGGACGAGGCACCGGGCGACGAGGAGACCAACCGCTGGGTGTGGCGGGCGAAGCTGCTCGCCGGCACCACCGCCGCCGAGGTGGCGGCGTCGGTGCTGGAGGCGGCGGGCACCTCGGCGACCCGCCGTGGTCATCCGTTGGAGCGGCTCTACCGGGATGCCCGCTGCGGCTCCCTGCACCCGGCCACGTCGGATGTCTGCGCCGACTGGCTCGGCATTGCCGCGCTGGGAGGCGACCCGGATCGCGACGCATCGGCACCACGTTGGTGAGCGGGTCGTGCGGGACGCGCGCGGGAGGTACGCCGGCCGAGGTGGCTGGTGGGTCGGTCAGGGGGAGGACAGCGTCTGACGAGAGGTGGGGATCGTGTCCGTACCAGTGATCGCAGGGCTCGGGATTGCACAGCCGCCGTCGGCATTGCAGGACGAGTTGTGGGAGGGCTTCTTCGCTCGGCACTTCTCCGGCACCACCCGGTCGTTGGCCCAGCGGATCTTCGCGAACTCGGGGGTGACCCGGCGGCAGGCCTCGGTCAACCCCCTGTTGGAGGACGTCTCGGACTGGCCGACCGAGCGCCGGATGCGCCGGTACCAGGTGGAGGCTCTGCCGCTGGGCAAGGAGGCGGTGGGTCGTGCGTTGACCGCCGCCGGGCTGGGCGCCGGCGACATCGGGCTTTTCATCGTCTGCTCCTGCACCGGGTACGCCACCCCCGGGCTGGACATCCTGCTCGCTCGGGATCTCGGTATGGCTGCGGACACCCAGCGGATGTTCATCGGCCACATGGGCTGCTACGCGGCGTTGCCGGGGCTCGGTGCGGCGAGTGATTTCGTCACCGCGCGGGGGCGACCGGCGCTGCTGCTCTGCGCGGAGCTGACCAGCCTGCACATCCAGCCGTCCAGCGCCCGGGTGGACACCCAGCAGATCGTCTCCCACGCGCTCTTCTCGGACGCCGCGGTCGCCGCCGTGGTCGTGCCGGGGGGCCGGGGGTACGCCTTACGCGAGGTCACCGCCGTCACCGATACCTCGACCGCCGACCACATGACCTGGGACGTCACCGACGCGGGCTTCCGGATGGGGTTGTCACCGAAGGTGCCGCAGGTGCTCTCGAGGCATGTCCGCGGGCTGATCGACGACCTGTTGGCTCGGCACGGGGTCAGCAGCTCCGAGGTGGACGGTTGGGCGGTGCACCCGGGCGGGCCGCGGATCCTCAACGTGGTCGAGCGGGAGTTGGCCCTTCCTCCGCAGGGGTTGGCGGCGTCCCGGGCGACGCTCGACGAGCATGGCAACTGCTCGTCGCCGACGGTGCTGCTGATCCTGGACCGGCTGGGCCGCTCGACACCGGCGGCTCGACGTGTCGTCATGCTGGCCTTCGGCCCGGGTCTGACCCTCTACGCCGCTCTGCTCGATCGACAGGACTGAACATCCCGCCGGTACGCTCACCGGATGGATCCAACGACGGACGACCGGCTGCGGTCGGTGGTGCTGGTCGGGGTGACCGTGGCTGCCCTGGTGGCCGGCGGCTGGTGGTGGCGGGCCGCCGCTCCCACCCCGGCGGCCAGTTCGGCTCGTCCGCCAGCGGCCACGCCGAGCGTCGAGCCGACCGTCAGCTCACTGGAACGCCTCCTGCCGTCGACGGAGCCCGACGACTCGGTGACCTTTCGAGTTGACCCCGAGACGGGTGAGGTCCTCGAGATCAGACGCCCCACGAGGACGTTCGACCCGCAGGTGGGCGCGACCCTTGGCACCGGTGACGCCCCGGGTGATCTGCCCGTGTTCGAAGGGACGATCTGGCGGCAGCAGGGGGAGCTGATCCCCGGTCAGGACGTGACCAGACAGTCGACCAACGACGGCGCGCGCTACCTGCTCCAATACCGGTGCACCCGGCCCGGCGCGATGATGGTGACGAGCACCGGGGCCGCGATCGCCGGTCCGTCGCACATCGATTGCGACGGCACGATGGCCACCGCCGAGGTGCTGCCCGCTGGCGGGCCGATCCGGGTGTCCCTGACGGCCCTGGGCGATCACCCCATCGATGCCGAGGCGCAACTTTTCGTGATGCCCTGAGTCTGGGGTCTGCCGGCCGTTCCCGTACCCACGGGCCCCCACCGGCCCGCGGCCGACCAGCCACCGAAGCCAGCCGACCGTCCGGCCGCAGATCAACTCCACATCGCCGGCGTCGCGGCATCCACCGTGCCGGGAAATCGCCACATCGCCGACACGGAGTCGATCTACCTCGGGCCTCGTCGGGTCAGGCGGCGAGGGCTGTCAGGTCCTGCCGGTACGTCTCGACCGGCCCCAGGTCGGGCAGCACCCGGGTGACCACTCCACCGCGGTCGACCAGCAACGCGGTCAGGCCTCCTGGGCTGGCTGGCTGGCCCAGGAACGAGCGCAGCCCGCCGGCGGGGTCGGCGAGTGCCCGGACCTGCCGCTGGTTGGCTGGCGGGGCCGAGACCGTCCGCCCGCCGGTGACGGTGACCACGGAGACACCGGCGGGCGCGGCCGCCAGGGCGTCGGCGACACGCTCCGGGCAGGGACAGCCGTCCACCAGGATGATCATGGCGGGCAGCAGGCCGCGCAGTGGCACCGGCGCATTGCTCGCGTCGACCAGGTCCAGTGCGGGCAGTGCCCGCCCGGTGAGGGTCGCGGGTGGCGAGTAGGGGGCCGGGGTCGGTCGGTCGTTGCCACGGTTGGCCCGTGGCCAGGTGACCGCTAGCAGGCCGCCCAGCGTGGTGAGGACCGCGACCAGCAGGACCAGCAGCGGCAGGCCCAGAGCCCGGGGGTCGCCGGACAGACCGGTGGCCCGGCGCAGCTCGCGGCGGACCTGGGCGGCCTCGGCGGCAAGCGCGGAGGCGTCGTCGGGGACCACGACCCGGCCCCATTCGGGCGGCAGGCCAGGCAGACCGTCGGTTGGCCCCTGGCCCTCTGCATCGGGCTTGCCCATCGGACCTCCTGAAGGGGCTCGAGAGCGGAGTGCGGCTCGGTCTCCAGGGTCCCGCACCAGGGGCACCTCCCGCTACATCTGGGCGCAGTTGCGCCGGGCGGGATACCATGGGAGGAGCGCATAGCCCTTGATCTCGACGTTCTGTTCACCCGTGCCGGGCAGTCATCCGCACGTTACGGAGCGTGTTCGAACCATTGGTTTGACCGCCTGTCAAGCTGAAGCAAGACCTCTCACAGGGCCCCTGAGCTGCGCCAACGGTCAGGACATCGGTGAGACATCGCTGCCTGACCGTGTTACCCTAGACACAGCGAAAGGGGTTTCGAACCTATGGTTTTCAGTGTCGGCGAGACCGTTGTTTACCCCCACCACGGGGCCGCACTCATCGAGGCAATCGAGACTCGGGTCATCAAGGGCGAGCCTAAGCAATACCTCGTCCTGAGGGTCGCGCAGGGTGACCTGACGGTCCGGGTGCCCGCCGAGAACGCCGAGATCGTGGGCGTTCGCGAGGTGGTCGGCGAAGAGGGCCTCGGTAAGGTCTTCGACGTTCTGCGGGCTCCGCACACCGAGGAGCCGACCAACTGGTCGCGGCGTTACAAGGCCAACCTGGAAAAGCTGGCTTCCGGCAATCCGCTGAAGGTCGCCGAGGTCGTGCGTGACCTGTGGCGCCGGGAGCGGGAGCGGGGCCTCTCCGCAGGCGAGAAGCGAATGCTTGCCAAGGCCCGGGACATTCTCGTCGGCGAGGTTGCGCTGGCCGAGAAGAGCACCAAGGACGAGGCGGAGACGCTGCTCGACAAGGTCCTTACCGAGGCCTAGTCCGCACAGCATCGTCGTACCCGATTCGTAGCAGAGAAACCACCGAGGACCGCGACGTGACCGCGCAGCTCAATCCGCGCGGTGACGTCGCGGTCCTCGTGCCTGCGGCGGGTGCTGGCGTACGGCTCGGCCCCGGCCGACCCAAGGCGCTGCGCCTGCTCGCCGGCGAGCCGCTGCTGGTGCACGCCGTGCGTCGACTTGCCGCCGCACCGTCGGTGCACACGATCGTGGTGGCCGCGCCGGTCGCCGAGGTGCAGGCCGTCCGTGAGCTGCTGGCCCCGATCGCGCCGGTGATCGTGGTGGCAGGCGGTGCGGAACGGCAGGCGTCGGTAGCCGCCGCGCTGGCTGCGGTGCCCGCCGGCCCGACGATCGTCCTGGTGCATGACGCCGCCCGCGCGCTCACCCCTCCCGAGCTCGTCGAATCCGTCGCGGCGGCGGTCCGGGACGGGCATGACGCGGTGATCCCGGTTCTGCCGGTCGTCGACACGATCAAGGAGGTCGGTGCCGGCGAGGTGGTGCTCGGCACCGTCGACCGTTCCGCCCTGCGCGCGGTGCAGACCCCGCAGGGTTTCCGCCGGGCCGTCCTCAGCGCCGCGCACGCCGTCGCCGGTGACCCCCTCACCGACGACGCCGGGCTCGTCGAGAAGCAGGGCGTCACGGTGAGCTGTGTGCCGGGCTCGGAGTACGCCCTGAAAATCACCCGACCGTTCGACCTGGCCCTCGCGGAGCATCTGCTCGCCGCCTCCGGTTGACGCGTACCCTCTGATCATGATCGTTCCCCGGGTGGCTATCGGCACCGACGTGCACGCGTTCGAGCCCGGCCGGCCGTGCTGGGTGGCGGGCCTGTTCTGGCCCGACCAGGACGGCCTCGCCGGGCACTCGGACGCCGATGTGGCCGCGCACGCCGCCTGCAACGCGCTGCTCTCCGCCGCCGGCCTCGGTGATCTCGGCTCCGCCTTCGGGGTGGGCGAGCCGGAGTGGGCCGGTGCGTCCGGGGTGGCCCTGCTGACCGAGACGGCCCGCCGGGTGCGGGCCGCCGGCCTGGAGATCGGCAACGTGTCCGTGCAGGTCGTTGGCAACCGGCCCAAGATCGGCCGCCGCCGGGCGGAGGCACAGCAGGTACTGTCCGCCGCCGTCGGCGCCCCGGTCACCGTCTCCGCCGCGACCACCGACGGGCTCGGCTTCACCGGCCGCGAGGAAGGGTTGGCGGGCGTCGCGGTTGCCCTGGTGTACGACGCGCCGGCCGCCTAAGCTCGCCGCGATGTCCAGCGATCCCGCCCCCGACCGGTCCGCCGCCGACGGCTACGTCCAGCGGGCCCAACTCCTGGCCGAGCTCGGCCGCCACGACGAGGCGGCCGGGGAGCTGACCTACGGGCTGGCCCTGCAACCGGATGACGTGGACGCCCTCACCATGTTGGCCCGGGTGCACCTGGCCGCCGACCGTCCGGCCGAGGCGCTCACCGCTGCGGACACGGCCGTGGCGGTCGCACCGGAGACCCTCCCGCCGTTGGTCGCCAGGGGCATGGCGTTGTCCGACCTGGAGCGCTATTCCGAGTCGGCCGCCACCGCCGACCGGATCCTCGCCCTGGGCCCGGCCGACGCGTACGCCCAGCGGAGCGCGGCGGCGATCCTGGCCGGCGCCCGCAACGGTCAGCCGGCGCTGAACGCGGCCTGGCGTGGGGTCGAACTGGCCCCGGAGGAGCCACAGGCGCACCTGGTGCTCAGTCTGGTCGCCGCCCGACTGGACCTGTTCGACCTGGCTGAGCGGGCCTACCGGGAGGCGTTGCGGCTCGACCCGCGCATCGCCGAGGCCGGGCACGATGTGGGTGTCATGCGACTGGAGCAGCGCCGCTGGTCGGAGGCGTTGGAACACATCGCCGAGGCCGTGACGATCACCCCGAGCCGAATCGACTCGCCGCGGACCCTGGCGCACGGCCTGCACCGCCTGGTGCTCTACGGCGCGGGTTGGACGCTGGCGGCGGCGGTGCTGGTGGCGTTCGCGGCCTCGGCGAACGACGGTTTCTCCCGCATCCTGGCGGTGCTCGCCGCGCTCACCGGGGGGATCGTCGTCTGGCAGCTGGCGGCCCGGTTGCCGGGGCTGACCCGGACCGTCCTGCCCACCATGCTGCACTCGGACCGGGCGATGGCGCTGGCGATCTACGCCGTGGCCTCCGCGCCGGTGCTGCTGCTGGTGTACGCGGTGGTCGGCTCCCCGTGGCCCCTGGTGTTGGCCATCGCGGTCACGGCGGTAGCCGAGTTCACCGTCTTCACCAGAACAGCCCTCCGCTGACCCACCCTCCGGCCACCCGACCGCGGCCGCATCCAGAAGATCACCTAGCGTCGGTTAGCTCGACCAGGTCAGGTTTTCGCCGGAGCCCGACCCGCGCAGGGATCAAGCCTGACCGCCCGGAGCGGGTCGGGCTCCGGCGAAAACCAAAAGGGCGACTAAACAGAACGCGCCCAAGTCCAGGCGTACCCCTCGTCCTCACAGTTGCTGGCGGCGTCGCAGAGATCCAGGGGGCGGAACGTGTCGACCATGACGGCCAACTCGTCGAAGTAGTCCGCACCGATCGAACGCTCGGCGGCACCCGGCTGAGGGCCGTGCGTGAAACCGGACGGGTGCAGCGAGATCGAGCCCTGCTCGATGCCGGAGCCACGCCGGGCCTCGTAGTTGCCGCCGGTGTAGAAGAGCATCTCGTCGGAGTCGACGTTGTGGTGGTTGTACGGCACCGGGATCGACTGCGGGTGGTAGTCGACCTTGCGGGGCACGAATGAGCAGATGACGAAGTTGGGGCCCTGGAAGGTCTGGTGCACCGGTGGGGGCTGGTGGATGCGGCCGGTGATCGGCTCGAAGTCGTGGATGGAGAACGCCCACGGGTAGAGGTGCCCGTCCCAGCCGACCACGTCGAACGGGTGGTTGGCGTAGACGTAGCGGGTCCATCCACGGCGGTGGCGGACCAGCACCTCGACCTCCTCGTCGTCGACGAGCAGCGGGGCGTCGGGGCCGCGGACGTCGCGCTCGCAGTACGGCGAGTGCTCCAGGAACTGGCCACGGACCGAGAGGTAGCGCTTGGGCGGGCCGATGTGCCCGGACGCCTCGACGGTGAGCAGCCGGACGGGCTGGTCGCCGGTGGGCACCAGGCGGTGGATGGTCGAGGTGGGGATGATGACGTAGTCGCCGGCGACCGCGTCCAGCACCCCGAACGGGGACTCGACGCGCAGGGTGCCCGACTCGACGTAGAGGCAGTGGTCACCGGTGGCGTCGCGGAACAGCGGCGAGGGCTGGTCGGCGAGCACGTACCCGATCCGAACGTCGTCGTTGGCGAGCAGGTACTGCCGCCCGAGGATCGGGTCGACGCCGCCGGTGTCCAGCTTGTGGGTGCGCAGGTGGCGGGGCTTGAGCGGCAGGTTCGGTGCCCGGGTGAACGCGGGTGCGGTGAACTCGTCGGCGGCCAGGATCGCGGTGGGCGCGTGCCGGTGGTAGAGCAGGGACGAGTCGGAGGAGAACCCCTCCTGGCCCATCAATTCCTCGGCGTAGAGGCGCCCGTCGGGCTGACGGAACTGGGTGTGGCGTTTGCGTGGCACCTCGCCGACGCTGCGGTAATACGGCATCTCGCCTCCCGATATGTCCCGTCCACCGGCCAGGTGTGTCCGATAATCGGACGCTGTTGTCCGTTCCTCGTAGCGTCCCGTACATTCTTGTTCCGTGTCAACGCAGGTGCCCGCACTCCTCGACGGCCTGGTGGACGACGCCGCCGTCTTCCCACCGGGCAGCGCCGCGCTGCCCGACGCCCTGACCGCCCATCGCCGGCACCGCACCGCCTGGTACGCCGACCTCGTCGGCCCGCTGCTGGTCCCGGCCTCGACCGTGGCGCGCGGCGACTTGAGCGGTCTCGTCGACCCCGGCAACGGCCTGGTCGTCGGCGTGATCGGTGACACCGGGATCGGGCACCTCCCGTTCGCGCTGTCGTTCCTGGCCCCGGACGGCGTCACCGCCCGCCAGGTTGAGGTGGCCGTCGCCAAACGGGGAGAGGATCCGCTGCCCGGCGTCGCCGAGCTGGTGCGACTGACCGGTGCCATGCCGGACGTCGAGGCCGTCTACGCCGAGCTGCCGCTGACCTTCGGGCTGATGAGCGCGCTGGATGCCCTGGCCGCCGCCCGGGATGACGGGGTACCGATCGCGGCCAAGTTCCGCACCGGTGGCCTGGCCGCCGAACTGTTCCCCACGCCGACCGAGTTGGCCGCGGTCATCTGCGCGTGCCGCGACCGTGGCCTGCCGTTCAAGCTCACCGCCGGGCTGCACCAGGCCGTCCGACACCTGGACCCGGAGACCGGGTTCACCCACCACGGCTACGCGAACGTGCTGGCCGCGACCCTGGCAGCCGCTGATGGTGAGGGTGCGCGGGCGGTCGCCGAGCTGCTGACCGTGGTCGACCCGCGCCCCCTGGTGGAACGCGCGACGGCACGACTGGCCGAACCCCGCCCACTGTGGGTCGGTTTCGGCTCGTGCAGCATCCTGGAACCACTGACCGATCTGATCCGGCTTGGGCTGGTGAACGGGGGCTACGACGCATGACCTGGGTGACCGGCGCCGATGGTTCCCCGTACGGGGTGACGAACCTCCCGTACGGAGTGTTTCGGACCGACGGGGGGCAGCCACGGATCGGCGTACGAATCGGGTCATGGGTCTTCGACCTGGCCGCGGCGGAGGCCGCGGAGCTGGTGCTGGCCGCCGGTGCGCTGCTCCGACCCACCCTCAACGAGTTCATGTCGCTCGGCCGTCCGCAGTGGACCTCGGTGCGGCAGCGGATCACCGAGCTGCTGACCGACCCGGCGCACCGGCCTGCGGTGGAGCCGATGCTGGTGCCTCTCGACGACGTGGAGCTGCTGCTCCCCATCGAGGTGGCCGACTACGTCGACTTCTACTCGTCCGAGCACCACGCGGCAAACGTCGGGCAGATCTTCCGCCCCGGCCAGCCACCGCTGCTGCCCAACTGGAAGCACCTGCCGATCGGCTACCACGGGCGGGCCGGCACGGTGGTCGTCTCCGGCACGCCGGTGATCCGGCCGACCGGGCAGCGCGCCTCCGCCGAGGGTCCGGTCACCGGCCCATCGGTACGCCTCGACATCGAGGCCGAGGTCGGCTTCGTGGTGGGCGTACCCAGTGCGTTGGGCGACCGGGTTTCCGTCGACGACTTCACCGACCACGTCTTCGGGGTGGTGCTGGTCAACGACTGGTCCGCGCGGGACATCCAGGCCTGGGAGTACCAGCCACTCGGCCCGTTCCTCGGCAAGTCGTTCGCCACCTCGGTCTCGGCCTGGGTCACGCCGCTGGACGCGCTCGGCGACGCCTTCGTGCCAGCCCCCGACCAGGACCCACCGGTCGCCGACTACCTGCGTGCCGTGCCGCACCTGGGCCTGGACCTCCGGCTGGCGGTCGAGTGGAACGGCGAGCAGGTCAGCGAGCCGCCGTTCGCCACCATGTACTGGACGCCCGCGCAGCAGTTGGCGCACCTCACCGTCAACGGCGCGTCACTGCGCACCGGCGACCTGTACGCCTCTGGCACCGTCTCCGGCCCGGACCGGTCGCAGGTCGGCTCGTTCCTGGAGCTGACCTGGGGCGGGGCGGAGCCGGTCAAGTTGGGCGACGAGAGCCGCACCTTCCTCGCCGACGGAGACACGGTGACCATCACCGCCACGGCTCCCGGCCCGGACGGCACCACCATCGCCCTGGGCGAGGTCACCGGCACGGTTCATCCGGCTCGCTGAGCGGACTCGTTCCAGTCGTCTCGTCCATGGGACCCGTGATCGCACCGGCTGTGCGATCATCCGCCCTCGTTAACCCGTTGATCGTCCGGATTCCGTCGCCTCGCCGCGCGATCCGGGCCGGGCCATGCCCGGCTGCCAGCGGTGGGGCATCCCATCGCACACGGAGGTAACGACGATGCACGATCTCACGGGCGCGGTCTGGCGTACCAGTAGCCGCTCGAACGACCAGGGGCTCTGCGTGGAGGTAGCGGACAACCTGGTCGACGTCCATGGTCTGGTCGCTGTCCGCGACTCCAAGGATCAGGCCGGGCCCACACTCGCGGTCAGCCCGCCTGGGTGGACAGCGTTCATCGGCGCGATTCGGGTCGGTCGGTTCGAACGCTGACCGGTGCTCCGGCACCGGTCGACGCTGACCGGTGCCGAGCGACGGCCTAATCGGACAGTGCGGCCTCCGGGGGTGGAAATTCCGTCCCGGAGGCCCCGTCCGGCCCTTACTCCGCGTACCGTCGGGGACACGGGAGGGTGGCATGTCGACGGTGGCGGTTACCAGGTTCATCGAGGCGCACGCTGTCGATGTCTGGTGTCTGTTGACCGACCTGCCCGGCCGTTCGGCCCGACTCACCGCGGCCGGCCCGATCGAGGTGCTCACACCGGGGCCGTTCGGGCCGGGCACCGCCTGGCGTGAGGAGCGCGCCCAACCGGGCGGCGGCACGCTGACCGAGGAGTTCCTGGTCGTGGAGACACTCGCCCCACACCGGCTGGTGCTCTGTTCCTCCGGTGCCGGCGTGGATTACCGGATCACCTGGAGTCTGCGGCCGGTCCGACGTCGCCGCCGGGGTTGCACGGCGGTCACCGTCACCCAGGAGGCGGTGCCGACCGCTCCGTACGGTCGGGTGGTGGCGCTGCTGCTCGGCGGCCTTGCCGCGCGGGCGGTCGAGGTGGCACTCCGGCGTGACCTCGCCGACCTGGCCGTGGCGACCGCTGCCACCGGCTCCGTCGAAGCCGCCTGAAAGCGAGCCGGTCACCTCCGCGCTGTGCCCGGCCGTGGCCGCCGCGACCTGGGCGGGGTTCGGCCGGTGCCGCTGGGTAGGGTGCCGGGCGGAGGTGCGGCATGGGGATCCCGAGGGGCCGGCGATGGCTCGCGATGGCGGTCGCGGCGCTGCTCGTGACCGTGGTCGTCGTGGTCATCGTCTACCGGGTGCTCGCGCCGGCCGAGGTGAGCACGGTGGCCCGGGGCGACTATCCGGCCGCAGCCCGACCCGCCACCGGTGTGGCCGGCCGGCTACCGGCCGCCCCGTTGATCGTGGACGGGAGGCTGCGGGTGTACGCGGCGCACCGTCAGGTCTATGCCGACCAGCCGGTCGACGGGCGGTACCGGAGCAGCCCGTTCTGGTCGTACCGACGTTGGCCGGCGGAGTTGACCGGGGTGGTGGCCAGCGGCAGCGTGGTGGTCAGCCGTTGGTCCGACGGTCAACTGGTCGCGCTCGACGCGCCGACCGGCCGGGTGCGCTGGAAGACCGAGGGGCCGAAGCCCGTCGAGGGTGGAGCGCCGGTGCGGCGTACCGGTGCGGCCACCGTCTGGGACCCGCGCGGGCTTCACCTCACCAACCTTCCGGACGGCCGCACGGTGGTGGTGGTCAGTGGAGACGCCCAGGCGCGCGGGGTCGACCTGAGCGCCGGTCGGGAGTTGTGGCGGGCTGACCTGCCCGGCGCTTGCCGCAGCGACGTCGGCACCACCGATTCCGGGCAACTGATCGGTCTGGACACCTGCGCCGGGCCTGCGACGGTCGAGTTCCGGGATGCGGCGACCGGGGCGGTGCGCGAACGTTGGCGACCGCCAGGTGGTCCGGACGAGTTGGTGGTCACTCCGCTCGGTTGCCGTCCCGGTCGGTCGTCCTGCTCGGCTCTGCGGACCGCTGGGCCGGGCGACGCGGGCGGCCGGGGTTGGCTGGTGGGTGCCGGCGAGCCGGTCGCCGCCCCCGCGCTGGATCCCACCGGCGCCATCGTCGTGGGTGCGCAGGTCGTCGTGGTGCGCGACGGGGTGGCGGTGGGTCGGTCGGCGCGTACCGGCACCGAGCTGTGGCGGTCCGCGGATCTGGGCACGGCACGCGTTCTGGCCGCGCAGCCCGGCCGGGTGCATCTGCTGACCGAGGCGAACGACCTGGTGACGCTGGACCCGGCGACCGGTACGCAACTGTCCCGCTTCTCGCTCAAGGTCGGCCGGGATGGGACGGGCTGGGCGCCCGGAGCGGTGGCAGCCGAGGGCGGCTACGTCGCGGTGGAACGGCTCCGTAGTCCGGTTGACCCGGATGGCGACGACAAGCGCTACTTCCTGACGGCGGAAACGGTGATCCTGGCCGCCACCTGATCGTGGCGTCTCCGGCACACGAGAGTTGAACCTTCCATGCCCTTTGTCCGTAAAGGGTATGTTTTTCACGGTTCAGGTTTCCGTTGGAAGGGGTCGGCGCGTGGGCAGGACAGCAGCCAACTACCTCGTGGGTGGTGCACTAGCCGCCGCGAGCCTCGCACTTGCGGTTCCGCCGGTGCTTGCCGCGGATCCCGCGTCGGCGCGGGGGTTCAGCGCCGTCCGGGCCATGCCGTCGGCGGGCACCGGCGTCACCTTCGAGATCTTGCCCGCGACGCCGACGCCCACGCCGACGCAGCCCGCGCCACCCACTCCCACGCCGACGCAACCCACGCCGGGGCCACCCCAACCCACGCCCAGCCATGGTGGGGAGTTGCCGGTCACCGGTCCCGGGGGGTCGACGTTGATGCTCACCGGACTGGGTGTGACCCTGCTGGTCGTCGGTGGGCTCGCCGCCCGCCGCAGGCGGACGGTCTGACGTGCTGCCGGGATCGGCGGACCAACACCGCGAGGCCGGTGAGAAGCAGCAGGCCGGCGATGGCCGCCCCCACGGTCCAGGCGGACGTCATCCGGGAGATGACGCTGCCGCGCTTTCCGACCTGACCCGCCTCGGGGAACTGGATCTGCGCGGTGATGCTGCGCTTCACCAACCCGCTCTCCAGGTTCACCTCGATCTTCCAGGGCCCGTTCGGCAACTCGGCCGGTAGCCGGGCGATGACCTGCCCGGAGCCGCCCGGCGGTAGCGTGACGCCCTGCCCCACCGGGAACGGGCCGGCGCGGCTGCCGGCTGGTCCGTCGGTCAGGGCGACCGTGCCGGTCAGGTCGATGGCACGACCGCCGGTGTTGGTGACCTGGGCGGTGACCGACGGCACGCCCTCTGGGCCGCGGGCCGGGCGAAGCTCACCGATCGAGAAGTCGGAGACCGGTTCGCCACCGGGCCCGATGTCGAGGTAGATCCGGACGCCGACCCGGTGGATCTGGGTGATCTCCCCTCCGGGCCGGGGTGCGGAGGTGGCGGACGCCCAGATCACCCCGTACCGCTCGCCGCGCGAGGCGGGCGGCGGCACCGTGATGGTCGCCAGGACCCGGGCTTCGCCCCCCGCTTCCACTTCGACAGCTGACTTGTCGAGGGTGATCCATGAGGTCAGCTCGTTGGCCGCGTGGCCTTCGCCGAACTTGAACTCCGAACCCTCCACGGTCGCCGCCGCCGGGTACACGTCGATGCGCCGGGTCTCGTCGGTGCGGTTGGTGACCAGAAGTTGCCGCTTGATGGTGGTGCCCGGCGGTAGGTGATCGACGATGTAGCGCAACGCCCGAGGGTCGTCGCGGCGGTTGGTGGGTGCCTCCAGCAGCCGGATTCCGAGGCGGTCGTCGGCGTCTGGCTCGGCCGCGCCGGCCCGGGTCGACAGACCCGGACCGGCGAGGGAGAGCAGCGCCAGTGCGACCGCGACGGTCGACCGGCCGTGGCGGCTAGGCCACCGAATGCGTCACCGTCCCCGTGTAAGTGCCCGCGATGCTGTCCAGCGGCACGTTGACGATCAGGCTGGGGTTCCAGTTGGCGCTGTTGCCGCCGGTGCCACCCGAGTGGGTGAACGCCGTGAGCGGGGTGACGCTGCTGAGCAGCGCGGCGTCGCCGGCCGTCGGCTGTCCGGCCGTGAAGGTGCCGTCGCCGGTGGTCGGGGGGGTCCCCACGGCGGGGCCGGACCAGTAGGCGATCTCCTCCGGGAGGACCGTCTCGGGGGGACTGCCACCGCCGGTCTGGAAGACGCTCGCGGTCACCGTGGCGACCCAGGAGGCGTTCGCCGCACCCCGGGAATCGGTGACCGTGACCGTGCCGAGCTGGCCGGTGATGATGCCACCGGGCGCGCCGCTGCCCAGGTTGGCGGTGGCCGGCGCGTCGATGTCGAGGGTGCCGACGAGCACCTCGAAGGTGACGGTGGTGGTGTCGGTGGGCGCGGCGGAGGCCGGCGCAGCGAGGAAGCCCACCATCGCGGCGGCGGCCGCTCCGGCCAGGCAGATCTTGGCAGTACGCACTTTGTTACCCCGTTTTCTCGAAGTGAGCCGGCGTGAGTCCTCGGCACATCCGGCTACTTCGGAAGATAGGGCAGTTAAGGCGCAAAATTGGACAAACAGAACTTATGGTACGATCATGGCCATCGGGTGGGACTGGTGGTTCAGGTCAGCGCCAACCCGGCAGCGGTCAGGAACGCGTCGTTCTCGGCCGGAGTGCCGATGGTGACCCGCACGCCGTCCCCGGCGAACGGCCGCACGATCACTCCGCGCGCCTCACACGCCTTGCCGAACGCCACCGCCTGCTCGCCCAGCGGCAGCCAGACGAAGTTGGCCTGGCTCGTCGGCACGTCGGGCACGAGCTTGCGCAGCGCCTCGGTGACGCGGTCCCGCTCCGCGACCACCAGAGCGCAGCGGCGCTCCATCTCCGGAACCTGGCTCAGTGCCGCGATCGCCCCGGCCTGGGCTGCCATGCTGGTGGAGAACGGGGTCGCCACCTTGCGGATCGCGGCGGCCACCACCGGCTGAGCGACCAGCCAACCGATCCGCAGCCCGGCCAGACCCCACGCCTTCGACAGGGTCCGCAACACCGCCACGTTGGGCCGGTCCAGGTAGTCGAGACCGTCCGGCACCTCCGGGTCGGTGACGAACTCCCGGTACGCCTCGTCGATGACCACCAGCACGTCGTCCGGCACCGCGTCGAGGAACCGGTCCAACTCGGCCCGGCGCACCGCGCTGCCGGTCGGGTTGTTCGGGTTGCAGACCAGGATCACCCGGGTCCGGTCGGTCACGGCGGCGGCCATCGCCGCCAGATCGTGCCCGTGCCCGGCGTCGTTGGGCACCCGCACGCTGGTCGCGCCACTGGTCGCCGCGATGATCGGGTACGCCTCGAAGGACCGCCACGCGTAGAGCACCTCGTCGCCGGGCAGACAGGTCGCCCGGACCAGGTGCTCGGCGAGCGCCACCGAACCGCAGCCGGTGGCGATCCGGTCGGCATCCACCCCGTACTGCTGGGCCAACGCGTCGCGCAGCGCGACCACGCCCATGTCCGGGTAGCGGTGCGAGGCGGTGATCGCCTCGGTGACCGCCTCCACCACGCCGGGCAGTGGCCCGTACGGAACCTCGTTGCTGGCCAGCTTGATGGCCTCCGGCAGGCCCAGCTCGCGAGCCAGGTCGGCGGGGCTGCGCCCGGGCACGTAGTTGGGGAGCGCGTCCAGGTCGGCGCGGGTCAGCCGCAGCGCCGGCTGGTGACGTCCGGAGTCGGTCATGGGTTGTCTCCCGTGGGCTGGTTGCGGTCGTTCGAGGGGGTGGGGCCGGTGTGTGGGGGAACTTCGACGACTACCGTCTGCGCGCGCTTGTCGTGCAGCGCCTGGCGCAGCGGGTGGTTGAAGAGCGGGGAGAGCGCATCGACCAGTTGCAGCACAAGGCCGATCCCCGCGCAGTACCAGAGCAGGGTCGGCAGGCCCAGCGTGCTCCAGCGGCTCAACGACCGACCGAAGCCCAGCGGCTGGTCGGCGGCGATCGGCACCGCTCGGATCCGCATCACCCGCTTGCCGACGGTCTGCCCACCAGCGGCCATGGCGGGCACCTCGTACGCCAGCCAGAGTGCGGTGGCGATCAGCAGGATCACCAGCAGGAGAGACTCGGCCTGCGCGTTGGGCACCGGTAGGCCTTCGGCGGAGGTCTCGCCCCGCGAGGCTCGCTGGAAGACCTCCTGCCAGTACGGTGCCCACTCCTGCAGCCAGCGCCAGACGAACCAGCCGTTGGCCACCACGTTCAGCGCGAGGACGAGGCCGAAGTCGATCAGCCGCGCAGTGAGCCGGCGGCCATAGCCGGCCAGCGCGAAGCCATGCGGGCGCGGCTCCGGCGCTCGCATGGGCCAGCCGTGGTGACCGGCCGGAGGCGCCCAGGAGGGTTGACCGCCCTGCGGTCCCCAGCCGGGCTGACCGCCCTGCGGTCCCCAGCCGGGCTGACCGCCCTGCGGTCCCCAGCCGGGCTGACCGCCCTGCGGTCCCCAGCCGGGTTGGCCACCTTGCGGTCCCCAGCCGGGCTGGCCGCCAGGTGCTCCCCAGCCTGGGCCGTGTCCCGGTTGCGGGCCGTACCCCGGTGGTGGGCCCTGCTGTGGTGGCCAGCCGGGCGCGCCGGTCGTCGGGCCGGGGGTGCCCGACGCGGCGGGCGCGGCCGGAGTGACCGGCGCGGGCGGTGGCTCGACCGGTGGTGGGCCGTCGGGCGGGGTGGCGTCGATAGGAATGGGTGCGCCGAGCCAACCCTCGCCGTCCCAGTAACGCCGGGTCTCAGTGTCGGCGGGGTCGACGTACCAGCCGGGTTGCACACTCACGCCGTCGCTCCGCTTCCCTGCACGACGGCGCGAGGCGCCACACTGCTGGTCCGTTCCCTGTGCTCGCTCACGAGGACACCTTAACGACGACCGTTTCGGCAAACTTGTCGTGGAGGCACTGCTGCCACGGCTTGTCCCAGAGCTGCCAGAACCCGTCGAGGTAGCTGCTCCCGGGGACCAGCGAGCCCGCCAGGTACTGCACCACCCACCGTCGGCCGGCCATCCCCCGGTTGAGCGTGCGGGTCGGGTCGAGCGGCACGACCCTCAGCTTCATGACCTTCTTGCCGAGCGTCTGACCGCCGCGCTTGAGGTATTCCACGTGGTAGATCCAGTAGAGCCCGAGCATCACCACGAGGAGCCCGAACTGGAGCAAGATCATCGGCAGGAAGAAGTCCACGAGGAAGGTGCCCGGGTCGGGTTCCACGAATGTCCCGTCCGGGTTGGTCCGGGTCATCTCGCTGAACATCCGCCACCACAGGATGACGAAGAACGGGCTGAACAGCGCCAGCGACACCGCAGCCGCCAGCGCCGAGTCGATCAGCCAGGCCAGCAGCCGGTCGGTGAAGCTGGCCAGCACCTGACCACCCGGGCTCAGCGGCGGGGGCGGCGGGCCGGGTGGTCCGGCGTGCCACTGCGGCGGGGCGTACCCGGGTGGGGCGTACTGCGGCGGCGCGGCGTACCCCTGCGGGTGTGGTCCGGGCGGCGGCGCGACGCCGCCGGCGGCGGGCTGAGGCCCACCGACCGGCGGCGTCGGGTACGACGGAGGCTGCGTCACGCCTGCAAGTGTTACAGGTTGCCGCGGGCTTCCTGCTCCCGTTCGATGGCCTGGAAGAGCGCCTTGAAGTTGCCCTTGCCGAAGCCCAGCGAGCCGTGCCGCTCGATCAGTTCGAAGAAGACGGTGGGGCGGTCCTGCACCGGCTTGGTGAAGATCTGGAGGAGGTAGCCGTCCTCGTCCCGGTCGACCAGGATCTTGCGGGCCTTCAGCTCCTCGATCGGCACCCGCACGTTGCCGATCCGGGCGCGCAGTTCCGGGTCCTCGTAGTAGGAGTCCGGGGTGTCCAGGAACTCCACCCCGGCGGCCCGCATCGCGTCGACGCTGGCCAGGATGTCGTTGGTGGCGACCGCGATGTGCTGGGCGCCCGGGCCCTGGTAGAACTCCAGGTACTCGTCGATCTGCGACTTCTTGCGGGCGATCGCCGGCTCGTTGAGCGGGAACTTCACCTTGCGGGTGCCGTTCGCCACGACCTTGCTCATCAGCGCCGAGTAGTCGGTGGCGATGTCGTCGCCGATGAACTCGGCCATGTTGGAGAAGCCCATGACCCGCTTGTAGAACTCGACCCACTCGTCCATCCGGCCCAGCTCCACGTTGCCGACCACGTGGTCGACGGCCTGGAAGAAGCGCTTCGGCTGGATGCCGGCGGCGATCATCGGCTGCCGGTCCACGATCGGGCCACGGGCCACGAAGCCGGGCAGGAACGGGCCGGTGTAGCGGGACCGGTCGACAAGCGTGTGCCGGGTGTCGCCGTACGCGGCGATGGCGGCCATCCGGACCGTGCCGTGCTCGTCGGTCACCTCGTGCGGCTCCACGACGCTCGTGGCGCCCTGGGCGATGGCGTGCGCGTACGCGCTGTCCACGTCCGGCACCTCGAGCGCGATGTCGCTCACCCCGTCGCTGTGCCGGGCCACGTGCTCGGCGCCGTCGGCGTCCGGGCGTACCGCGCCGGTCAGCACGAACCGGGCCGAGCCGCTGGTCAGCACGTACTGGGCGTGGTCGCGGTAGCCCTGCTCGGGGCCGCGGTACGCCACGCAGGTCATGCCGAACGCGGTGGAGTAGTAGTGGGCGGCCTGCTTGGCGTTGCCGACCAGGAAGTGCACGTGGTCGAGGCCCCGGACCGGGAACGGGTCGTGGCTGATGTCGTGGTCGACGGCGCCGATGAGCCGGTCGACGTCGACGTCCTCGGTCGACTGGGGTCGGTCGATCGCCTGGGTCATGGTGGGCTCCCTCGCGTACCGGCCGGCCTGGTGGGCCGCCGTTGTCGGTTCTTGTGGCGAGGATCGCTGCCCCGGCACCGGCTGGGCAACTGTTGACAGAAATGCTGGTCAGGTTGCGCATTCGGTATGGTCTTAACCCATGAATGGTGAGCAGAATGTACAGCTCGATGAGCTCGACGTGCGCTTGATCGAACTGCTCGCCGAGGAGCCGCGGGTCGGGGTCCTGGAGTGCTCCCGTCGGCTCGGGGTGGCCCGGGGCACCGTGCAGGCCCGGCTGGACAAGCTGATCGAGCGTCGAGTCATCGAGGGCTTCGGCCCCGAGATCTCACCGGCCGCGATCGGGTTCGGGGTGACCAGCTTCGTCACCCTGGAGATCAGTCAGCGGCACGGTCACGACCCGGTCACCGCCCACCTCGCAGCCATCCCCGAGGTGCTGGAGGCGCACACCATCACCGGCTCCAGCGACCTGCTCTGCCGGATCGTGGCCCGCTCCAACACCGACCTGCAACGGGTCATCGACCAGATCGTCTCGTCGGCCGGCATCACCCGGGCCTCGACGATCATCGCGCTGGCCGAGCAGATCCCCTACCGCACGCTGCCGCTGGTGCGCAGCGCCGTACGGGCCGACCCAAGGGCGCTGTAACACCTCCGAGCCCAGAAAGCGCGGCGACACGGCGGCGCGGGCGTACGGAAGATCCGTGATCGTGGCTACCGTGTGCGGTGTGGCGAAGGGGAGCGTGCGTGGTGGGCTGCTGCTCGGCCTCGCCGTGGTCGTCGCGCTCGCCGCGACCGGCGTGTGGAACCCGTTCCCCGGCCTGTGGGAGTGGGTGGACCGCAGCGAACCCATCTCCGAACCCGACGTGGTCTGGCAGCAACGGGTCGGCGGCACACCGCGTAGCGTGACCATCGCCGGTGACGCCGTCGTGGTCGAGCAGCGCACCCGGGTCGAGGCCCGCAGCCTGGCGACCGGCACGCAGCTCTGGGAGCGCAAGGCGGACTGGTCGGCGGTCGCCGGCGGCGACCGGGACCCGGTCGTCGCCGTGGGCAAGCTCCTGGTCAAGGGGTACGAGCTGCTCGACCCGGCCACCGGGGCGACCCGGCGACGCGACGACGACGCGGTGGCCGTATGGACGTACCGCAACCTGCTCCTCGACGCCCGTTGCACGGATGCCACCGACTGCACCCTGAGCGCCTGGGACCCGCGCGGCACCGCACCACTCTGGACGGCCTTCCTGCCCGGGGTGCACAGCGGCCTGCTCGCCGACAACCCGGGCCTGCGCGGCACCCGCCGGCTCACCGCCACCCGGATCGACGACGGCGTGGCCGGGGCGGAGCCCGCACCACCGCTGCTCGGCTTCCCGGTCGACGGCCGTGTGCACGTGGTCGACACCGCCACCGGCCGAGTGCTGCAGAACGTCGAGCCCGGCCGGGACGAGCGGCTCTCCGTGGTGGGTGGGCGGATGCTGCGGATCGCCGCCCGCTCCCAGGACGGCACCTGCTACTTCGCCATCTCCGCACGGGACCCGGCGACCGGGCAGGAGGCCTGGCAGCGGGCCGGAGTCAACCTGCGGACCGCTGACACCGCCGGCTGCGTGCAACGTGAAGACCCGCAGGGTGCGCGCAACGTGCTGATCGGCGTCGGCCCGGACGGTCGCGAGGCGGTCATCGACGGGTACGACGGACGACTGCTCTGGGTCGGTGACTCGGGCACCAAACTGGTCGCGGTCGACGACCGCTACGCGGTGTTCCGGGCCGCCGACAAGCGCTCGGTGGTCGCCCGTGAGCTGGGCACCGATCGAGTGCTGTGGACACGGCCCGCCAGCGGCAAGGCGGGTGCCGCGCTCACCCCGTACGCGGCGGTGGTCGCCGACGAGAAGCCGTCCCGGTTGGCCGCGGTGGATCCGCGCACCGGCCGGGAGCTGGCCGCGCTGCGGACCTCGGCGAACGCCCTCGCGGTCGGGTCGCAGGGCATGATCATCGGCGAGGGACGCGAGATCGGGTATGTCCGCTTCGGCGCTACCGGAGGGTCGCCCACCCGGCCGCCCGGCGACGGCGGAAATCCCAGACCGGGCGGCACCGGCCCGGGTGGCGGGCAGAACAACGGCGACTGTGGGCCGAAGGGGGAGCTCTGCCCCGACCCGGACGGCGGCAAGGATGGCTGAGCGGCCGGGGCTGCTGAGCGGCCGGGGCTGCTGAGCGGCCGGGACGGCTGAGCGGCCGGGACCGGGACGGCTGAGCGGCCAGGACGCCCGCGGAACGAGTTGACGGCGGAGGGCGGCGTGTCCAGGCGATGAGAGCGGCGTCCCAGGAGCAGCCCGGCGGGTGGGAGTGATCGACCGGTCTGCCCTAGGCTTGCCGCTCATGAGCAGTGCCGCCGCATTCTCCTACGCCCCCCTGTTGCCGACCGGCCCCGACCAGACTGACTATCGCCTGGTCACCGACGAGGGTGTGGACGTCGTACACGGGCCGGGAGGCCGCCGGTTCCTCACCGTGGAGCCGGCCGCGCTCACCGCGCTGACCGCCGAGGCGATGCACGACATCGCGCACTTCCTACGCCCCGCGCATCTGGCTCAACTCCGAGCGATCATCGACGACCCGGCCGCCTCGCCGAACGATCGGTTCGTCGCGCTGGACCTGCTGCGCAACGCCAACATCGCCGCCGGTGGGGTGCTGCCGATGTGCCAGGACACCGGCACCGCGATCGTGATGGGCAAACGCGGTCGGCACGTGCTCACCGACGGCGCGGACGCCGAGGCCATCTCCCGCGGCGTCTACCAGGCGTACACCAAACTCAACCTGCGCTACTCCCAGCTCGCCCCGCTGACCATGTGGGACGAGCGGAACACCGGCAGCAACCTGCCGGCTCAGGTCGAGTTGTACGCCGAGGACCCGGACGGGCACCCCGACGCGTACAAGTTCCTGTTCATGGCCAAGGGTGGGGGCTCGGCCAACAAGTCGTACCTCTACCAGGAGACCAAGGCGCTGCTCAACCCGACGCGGATGATGCAGTTCCTGGAGGAGAAGCTGCGGCTGATCGGCACCGCAGCCTGCCCGCCGTACCACCTGGCCATCGTCATCGGCGGCACCTCCGCCGAGTACGCCCTGAAGACCGCGAAGTACGCCAGCGCCAAGTATCTTGACGCGCTGCCCACCTCGGGTTCGATGAGCGCGCACGGCTTCCGTGACCTGGAGCTGGAGGCGGAGGTGCTGGAGCTGACCCGCAACTTCGGCATCGGAGCGCAGTTCGGCGGCCGGTACTTCTGCCACGACGTGCGGGTGGTCCGGTTGCCCCGGCACGGGGCGTCCTGCCCGGTGGCGATCGCCGTCTCCTGTTCCGCGGACCGGCAGGCGGTCGCCAAGATCACCCCGTCGGGCGTGTGGCTGGAGCGACTGGAGACCGACCCGGCGCGCTTCCTGCCGGACGTCACCGACGATTCGCTCGACGCCGAGCTGGTCGTCCGGGTCGACCTGAACCGGCCGATGGCCGAGATCCGCGCTGAGCTGTCCAAGTACCCGGTGAAGACGCGCCTCTCGCTGTCCGGCCCGCTGGTGGTGGCCCGGGACATCGCGCACGCCAAGATCGCTGAGCGGCTGGACGCGGGCGAGCCGATGCCGCAGTACCTGCGCGACCACGCGGTCTACTACGCCGGCCCGGCGAAGACCCCCGAGGGGTACGCTTCCGGCTCCTTCGGCCCGACCACCGCCGGCCGGATGGACGCCTACGTGGAGAAGTTCCAAGCCGCTGGTGGCTCGCAGGTGATGCTCGCCAAGGGCAACCGCTCCGGTCAGGTGACCCGGTCCTGCCAGCAGCACGGCGGCTTCTACCTCGGCTCGATCGGCGGCCCGGCGGCCCGCCTCGCCCAGGACTGCATCAAGCACGTCGAGGTGCTCGAATACGCGGAGCTCGGCATGGAGGCGGTCTGGAAGATCGAGGTGGAGGACTTCCCCGCCTTCATCGTGGTCGACGACAAGGGCAACGACTTCTTCGCCGAGGTCACCAAGCCGGTGCTCACCGTCGGCCGCCGCTGACTCGACGCGTACACGAGAAGGGGTGCCGGGCGAATCCGCCCGGCACCCCTTCTTCTGTCGTCTGTGTTACACCGACATCGGTGCGCCCCGCCCCGCTGGGGGACGGGCGCACCGCCCCCGTCGGATGCCGTCACCGACAACCCGGAGCGAGTGTCGGGTGCACCGCTGTCGATCCGCTCTCACATCACTATCGCCTGACTGAGGCGATCTGTGACCGTCGGACTACTCTGCTGGAAGTTGCGGCACTGATGCGGGGGAGTAGATGCGGTTCGGGATCCTGGGGCCCCTGCGGGTCGGCGGTGGCGAGTCCACTGTCACCGCTGGTCGGGACCGGGTCGTGCTCGCCATGCTGCTGTTGCGGGCCGGCCGGCTCGTGCCGGTCGACGAGCTGGTCGACGCGGTGTGGGAGGAACGCCCTCCGGCCACCGCCCGGGCCCAGTTGCAGACCTGCGTGTCGCGGTTACGTCGCAGGTTGGCCGAGTTCGGGCTGGTAGCGGAGACCATCGTCACCGACCCGGCGGGGTACGGCGTCCGCATCGCACCGACCGACCTGGACGCCGAGGTCTTCGCCCGGGGTGTGGAGGCGGCTCGTGCCGCCGTCGCGACCGGTCGCCTGATCGACGCGCGTGCGGAATTCCGCGCCGCCCTGGCGCTCTGGCGAGGGCCGGCGCTCGCCGGAATTTCCAGCCGCAGCGTCCGCCGTCGGGCGCACGCACTCGACGAGCAGCGCCTCACCGCGCTGGAGGAGTGCGTCGACGTCGAGCTGCGCCTCGGGCCGGCCGTCGAGTTGATCGACGAGCTCGCCGAGAGCGTCGACCAGCACCCGTTGCGGGAGCGGCTACGCGGCCAACTGATGCTCGCCCTCTCCTCGACGGGTCGGCAGGCGGACGCGCTCAGGGCCTATCGGGAGGGCCGGCGGCTCTACGCCGAGGAGTTGGGCATCGAACCGGGTGTCGAGTTGCAGGAGCTGCACCAGCGGGTCCTCGCCGGCGACCTCGCTCTGGCGGGTCGGGAGTCCGGGCCGATCGCCCCGGTCCGCTCCCTGCCTCGGGCGATTGGCGACTTCACCGGTCGGCAGCAGACGCTGGCCCGCCTCGTCAAGGAGGTGGAGGCCGGAGCGCGGATCCAGCTCATCGACGGAATGGCCGGCAGCGGCAAGACCGCGCTCGCGGTGCACGTCGCCACCGCCCTCGCGAGCAACTACCCCGACGCCCAGCTCTACATCGATCTGCACGGGCACAGCGAGCGCACACCATTGACGCCGGCCGCGGCGGTGGCCACGCTGCTGCGGCAGCTCGGTGTGCCCGCCGAGCGGGTGCCGACGAACCAGGACGACCGGTTGGCGCTCTGGCGCACCGAGTTGGCCGGCCGGCGAGCTGTGGTGGTGCTGGACAACGCCGCCAGCGCCGATCAGGTGACACCGCTGCTGCCCAATGGCTCGCACTGCCTGATCCTGATCACCAGCCGTCGCCGGCTGGTCGGTGTCGACGAAGGGCGCCCGTCGTCGCTGCCCGTGCTCGACACCGACGAGGCGATCGAGCTGCTCGGGCGGGTGGCCGGTGTCAGCCGGGTGGCGGCGGAGCCGGAGGCGGCCACCGAGGTGGTCCGTCGCTGTGGGCACCTGCCCCTCGCCATCCGGTTGGCCGGTGCCCGGCTGGCGCACCGACCCCGTTGGCGAATCGCCGACCTGGCCGAGCGGCTGAGCACCCGACCTGATCCGTTGGCCGAGTTCGAAGCGGGCGAGCGGTCCGTCGGCCGGGCCTTCGCCCTGTCGTACGCCCAGGTGTCGCCGACCGCGCAGCGCACGTTCCGGCTGCTGGGCCTGCACCCGGGGGTACGCTTCGACAACTCGGTCGCCGCCGTGCTCGCCGAGCTGCCCCTACCCGAGGCGCAGGACCTGCTGGACGAGTTGGTCGACGCGCACCTGGTGGAGGAGGCGGAGCCGGGCCGGTACCGGCTGCACGACCTGGTCCGGGAGTACGCGCGGACGTTGGTTGCCGAGCCGGAGCGAGCAGCCGAGCGGCGGGATGCCATCGGGCGCCTGCTCGACCACCACCTGCACGTCGCCACGGCGATCGCCCGGACGACGGAGCTCTCCTCGGGCCACTCACTGATCGTGACGACGGAGCCGGTCCGCCCTGAACTGGTCACCCTCGTCGCTCAGCAGGGTCGCGCCTGGCTCGACGAGAACCTGGCGGTGTGGACCAACCTGGTGCGTCTGGCGGAGGCCGAGGGGTTCCTCAGTCAGAGCTGGCAGTTGGCGAGGGCCTGCTGGCACGCCCAGTTCGAGGGCGGTCGCCTGGACGAGTTGATCGAGACGCACACCGTCGGCCTGCGCGCCGCCGAGGAGTTGGGCGACGACCGGGCGGTGGCGACGATGCTCAACTATCTCGCCTCGGCCCACTACCGGCTGGGCAATTTTCCCGAGTCGATCCGGCTGATGGAGAGGTCGCTCGACATCGTCCGCCGTCTCGGGCTGCGCAACGACATCCGCAACACGCTGGGCAACCTGGGCACCTCGTACGCCGCCAACTTCGAATTCCGCCGTGCCCAGGAGTGCTACGACGCCGGTGCAGCCCTGGCGAGGCAGGTGCGCGACAAGGAGGCACTCGCGAACGTCCTCAACAACCTGTCGATCACCTTCCTTCTCTGGGGACGGCACGACGAGGCGCTGCGCACCGCCCGGCGGCACCTGGGGCTCGCCCGGGAGATCGGCGATCCACGCCGGATCGGCAACGCCCTCGGGCACCTGGGCATGGTTCGGCACCGGATGGGTGACGTGGGCCCGGCCCGCCGGTTGCTGCGGGTGGCATTGCGCTTCAAGCAACAGGTAGGCACCCGCTTCGGCGAGGGCGAGGTGCTCAACGAGATCGCGACGATGGAGCGGGAGGATGGCCGTCCGGAACGGGCCGCCGACCTGCACCGCGCGGCGCTCGTCGTGATGACCGAGGTGGGGGACCGCATGGCGCAGTGCAGGTCGCGCAACCTGCTGGCCCGGGCGATCCTCGATCAGGGGGACGTGACCAGCGCGCTCGACCTGCATCGCCGGGTGCTCGCCGACGCCGACCGGTTGGGTGCCCGCTACGAGCAGGCCCAGGCCCTGCTGGGCCTCGCCCGCTGCCTGCGCCCCACCGACCCGGCAGCGGCGCGCACTCACCTGACCCGGGCGCTGTTCCTGTTTCGCCAGGTCGAGTCGCCGGACCAGCACGAGGTGGAACGCCTGCTCGCCGATTTGGGCTGACGGATCATCTGCGAGGCGGCGGCGGGCGCGGCAGGATGGTACGCGTGACGACTCCAGAGGCGACCGGTTACCGCATCGAACGTGACTCGATGGGCGAGGTGGAGGTGCCCGCCGAGGCGCTGTGGCGGGCACAGACCCAGCGTGCGGTACAGAATTTCCCGATCTCCGGCCGAGGCCTCGAGCCGGCCCAGATCAAGGCTCTCGCACAGATCAAGGGCGCTGCGGCCGAGGTCAACGGTGAGCTGGGCGTGATCGACGCCAACGTGGCCGCCGCCATCGCCGCCGCCGCCGCACACGTGGCCGACGGCGGCTACGACGACCAGTTTCCGGTGGACGTCTTCCAGACGGGTTCGGGCACGTCGTCGAACATGAACGCCAACGAGGTGATCGCCACCCTGGCGACCCGGGAACTGGGCCAGGACGTGCACCCCAACGATCACGTCAACGCCTCCCAGTCCAGCAACGACATCTTCCCGTCCTCGATCCACCTGGCTGCCACCCAGTTCATCGTGGAAGACCTGCTGCCGTCGCTCGCCCACCTGGCGTCGGCGTTGGAGGCCAAATCAGCCGAGTTCGAGACGGTGGTCAAGGCCGGGCGTACCCACCTGATGGACGCCACCCCGGTCACCCTCGGGCAGGAGTTCGGCGGGTACGCGGCCCAGGTCCGCTACGGCGTGGACCGGCTGGAGGGCGCGCTGCCCCGGCTGGCCGAACTGCCACTGGGCGGCACCGCCGTGGGCACCGGGATCAACACCCCGCTCGGTTTCGCCGCCGCAGTGATCGGCAAGCTGCGTGAATCGACCGGGCTGCCGTTGTCCGAGGCGCGCAACCACTTCGAGGCGCAGGGCGCCCGGGACGCGCTGGTGGAGACCTCAGGGCAGTTGCGTACCGTGGCCGTCGGCCTCTACAAGATCGCCAACGACATCCGCTGGATGGGTTCCGGCCCCCGCGCCGGTCTACGCGAGCTGCGCATCCCAGACCTGCAACCCGGCTCGTCGATCATGCCGGGCAAGGTCAACCCGGTGGTCGCCGAGGCGATGCGGCAGGTGTGCGCACAGGTGATCGGCAACGACGCGACAGTCGGTTTCGCCGGTTCGCAGGGCGACTTCGAGCTGAACGTCATGCTCCCCGTGATGGGCCGCAACCTGCTGGAGTCGATCCGGCTGCTCTCCGCGGCGAGCCGGCTGTTCGCCGACCGGCTGGTGGTCGGCCTGGTCGCGGACGCCGAGGTCTGCCTGGCGTACGCCGAAGGTTCGCCGTCGATCGTCACCCCGCTGAACCGCTACCTGGGGTACGACGAGGCCGCGTCGATCGCCAAGGAGGCGCTGGCCAAGCAGGCCTCCATCCGCGAGGTGGTGATCTCCCGGGGCCACGTCGACTCCGGAAAGCTCACCGAGACCCAGCTCGACGAGACGCTGGACCTGCTCCGGATGACCCACCCCTGACCGGTGCCGCCCAGCCGAGGCAGCGGGTGAAGAGCGCCGGGGGAGGGGCGGGGCCGTCGAGCGGGTCGAGCCGGCCGACCGGGCACGGCCCGGTTGATCGACACCGGGTCGGCGACATGGCGGTATCGCACCCGCCGGGTTACTTCCACATCGCCTAACTGGAGTGGATCAACCCGCTGCCTCGTCCGCGATCTTCACTGTTGGCCGCGCGGTAAACGGCTCGACGGTGGTGTGTGGGGGCGGGATCATCCGGTCATGGGGGTGGATGACATCGGCCTGCCTTCGACGCGGCGGTTGCGGTTGCGGCGGCTGACCATGGGTGACGTGGGCGCGCTGGTCGAGCTGGACAGCGATCCCGAGGTGATGCGTTTCCTCAGCGGTGGTGTCGCCACCCCGCTCGCCACGGTCCGCGATGAGCAGATGCCGAGGCTGCTGGCCGGGTACGACCGGCACCCCGCGCTGGGCCGCTGGGCAGCGCTCGACCGGGAGACCGGCGAATTCCTGGGCTGGTTCGCGCTCGACCCGTCGGCGGACGGCACCGAGGCCGAGCTGGGTTACCGGCTGCGCCGCTCGACGTGGGGGCGGGGCCTGGCCACCGAGGGTTCCCGGGCGCTGGTCCGCTACGCCTTCGACAGTGTCGGGGTGCGTCGGGTCTGGGCCGAGACGATGGCGGTCAACGAACGCTCCCGGCGGGTGATGGCCAAGGCCGGGCTGCACCACGTGCGTACCTTCCACCTGCAGTGGGACGACCCGATCCCGGGCACCGAGCACGGCGAGGTGGAGTACGAGTTGCGGGCCGAGGAGTGGGCAGCCGGTCAGGAGCGGCCGGCCGCCCGACGGGCGCGGTAGGCGGTCACCGCTGCGCGGTTGCCGCAGCCGGCCTCGCAGAACCGTCGTGACCGGTTGCGAGACAGGTCGACGACCACGTTGTCGCAGTTCGGGTACTCGCAGATCCGCAGCCGGCTCAGCTCACCCGCACGGACAAGGTCGGCCATGGCCATGGCCGTCTCCACCGCGATCCGGGTGGCCAGCGGTGCGTCGCGGGGCACGGCATGCAGGTGGTACGGCTCGTCGTCGTGTTCGATGAGCTGAGGCAGCGCCCGGTGTTCGAGCAGCAGACCGTTTACCAGCGCGACGATCTCGGGTGGCTCGCCGTACCAGATGCGGCGCAGTTGGGGCCGCAACTCCCGGACGTCGCGCAACTCGGCGTCGGTGTGTTCGTGCCGCCCGCTGTAGGCGTGCCGGACGAAGAACGCGTCCAGCGCCGCGATGTCGGGCAGCAACTCGCCGTCCCGCCCCGCCGTGTTGACCAGTGCGGCGGCGGCGATCAGCGAGCATTCGGTGTCATGAGCGAATAGCAACTTGACTCCTGTCACAGGTGCCGCCTACCGTCATCGGTACAAGGATAGTTTGCTCATGACACGGTGCCGTCCCGAGGAGCGCGACATGCACTCACGACCTGCCGCCGGCGCCGCGTTGGCACTGCTCTCCGCAGTCACCTTCGCCACCTCGGGCACCTTCGCGCGGTCGCTCATCGACGCTGGCTGGTCGGCGGAGGCCGCAGTGATCGCCCGGGTCGGCATCGCCGCCCTGGTGCTGGCGATCCCCGCCCTGCTGTCGCTGCGGGGCAGGTGGCAGGTGCTGCGGAGCAACGCCACGGCCATCGGGCTCTTCGGGCTCCTCGGAGTGGCGCTGGCCCAGGTCTGCTTCTTCAACGCCGTGCGCTACCTGCCGGTCGGTGTCGCGCTGCTGCTGGAATACCTCGGCATCATCCTCGTCGTGGGTTGGATGTGGCTGCGGCACGGGCAGCGCCCCCGTCGACTCACCGTGGCCGGATCGGTAGCCGCCCTGGCCGGGCTCACGTTCGTGCTGGATCTCGCCGGGACCGCCGACTTCCACCCGGTCGGCGTGCTCTGGGGGCTGGGCGCGGCATTCGGCCTGGCCGGCTACTTCGTGCTCGCCGGCCGGGTCGATCCCCGGCTGCCCTCGGTCGCCCTGGCCAGCGGGGGAATGGCCGTCGGCGCCGCCGTACTGCTCCTCATCGGGCTGACCGGCCTGCTGCCGCTGCACGCCACCTTCGGCGAGGTCACCTTCGCCGGGCAGCCCACCACCTGGCTGTTGCCCATCGCCGGGCTCTCGCTGGTGGCCGCCGTCATCGCGTATCTGGCCGGGATCGCCGGCACGCGGATCCTCGGCCCCCGGCTGTCGTCGTTCGTCGGGCTGACCGAGGTGCTCTTCGCGGTGCTGATCGCCTGGCTGTTCCTGGACGAACTGCCCACGGGCTGGCAGCTGTTCGGCGGCGCGATGATCATCGCCGGGGTCGCGCTGGTGCGCCTCGACGAACTGCGCGGGACTCCGTCGACGTCCGCACCGGTTTCGCCCGAGCCCGCGCTGGCGCTCGACGGTCGATGAGCTGGTGCCGGATGGTCGGTGCCCTATCGGCGCCTGGGCGGTCTTGTGGCGTTCGTGGGCTCCCGGCGTGCCCGGGTCTTGTGGCGGGCCGGATCTTTTTCGTGCGCGGCTTTGATCGACTCCAGGTCGCCGATGTGGTGGTTTCCGGTTCGGCGGATGCCCCCATGTCGGCGAACTGGTGTCGATCAAGGCTGGCGGTGATCAACGGCGCCAGCCGCGAGAGATCAGGGCCGCCCGGACCTCGCTCAGTACGGCCGGGAAGTCGTTCTGCAGCCGTCGGCTGGTCACGTGCAGCACCAGCCAGCCCGCACCGACGAGGAGGTTGAGCCTTCGACGGTCCCGGTGCAGTTGCTCAGGGTCAGAATGCCATCGGCCGTCGTACTCCACGGCCACCCGAAACTCGGGCCAGGCCAGATCGGGGTGGAGCACGAGCCCGCCGGCCAACTGGATCGGGTGCTGGGCAACCGGCCGAGGTAGCCCGCCCAGCACCAGACGTACCCGTAGCTGCGACTCGGGCGGCGATTGCGCCCCCGGATCGGCCAGATCGAAGATCCAGCACGCTCGCCGACCACCCGGCCGGTCCGCGTAGGCGGTGCGGACGCTGGCCAGCGCCGCCCGGGTGGTCAAACCGCTCGCGAGCAGCGAGTCGACGATCGGGACGGCGCGGAGCGGGTCCAACCAGGCTGCTGCCTCCCAAGCCGCCGAGGACGGGTCCGTTCGGCGAAGCGGAGGGCTGCTCCGCATGCTCGGCTGAGCAGTGATCGAGGCAGATGGCTGCGCGTCGGCAACCACCCCAGGGGTCGGTGTAGGGGTGTCGGCTCCCGCCAGGTGTACGCGCAGGCCGCGTTGCGAGTCGACGCGGCCGACCCTCGGCACCAGAACGTGCACGTCATCGTCGAAGTCTGCGGCGTGCTCGATGCCGTGCAGGTAGGCCGACGAAGGCCCAGCGATCATCGCTCCGGGCGGCAGCCGCAACATCGCGGCGCGGCAGGCAAGCTCGTGGTCACGATCGAGGCGGGCGTCGGCGTACACGTCGTGCCGAAGGCGGACCCAGGACGATCCGCGTAGCTGATGTCTGGTGACCAGGCCTCGTCGGATCACGTCGGAACCGCGGAAGACCTGCCAGGCCAGGGCAGGAGGTCGGTGGGGGTGAGGAGGCATGCGCCCAGACTCGGACTCCCGGCGGGGCGACCGATACCCCTGTGGACAGCGCCGGGAGAGCACTCGGCGCGCGCCTGTGGATGACCGCCAGCCGCCGAATCAGAGTGCTATACAGCGAGATCATCACCATGTCGGCGATATGGCGCTATCAATCGACGAGGATGCCGCAACATCGCCGATCTGGTTTTGATCAAGCCGCCGCACGCCGAGGTGGGGCGTTCGGTCGCGGGCCGGTGGGCGGTGGCGCCTCGGGGTGGGCGGTCGCGGGTCGGGGTAGGCGGTCGACTCTGGTCGGGTGGGCAGGCTGGGGGTCAGCTGAGGGCGGTGGTGATGGCTGTGGCGGCGGCCAGCACCTGAGGGCCGATCGTGTCGACGTCCAGCGGGGCGAGCGCGACCACGCCGACGCTGGCCTCCAGGCCAGGTACGCCGAGCACCGGTGCGGCCACCCCGTACGCTCCGGCCTGCAACTCGCCGCTGCTGCTTATCGGCTCCGCCACCCCGGCTCGACCAGCCAGGATGGCTCGGCCCGCCGCCCCCCGGTCCAGCGGGTGCCGCGCCCCGGCCCGGTACGCGACGTGGAACGACGTCCAGCTCGGCTCGACCACGGCCAGGGCGACGCCCTCGCCACCCTCGACGACGGTCAGGTGCGCGGTCGCGCCGGCCTGCTCGGCGAGGCGGCGTAGTGCGGGCAGCGCACCTTCGGCGAGTAACGGCTGGGCGCGTCGGGCCAGGTGCAGCAGCCCGGCGCCGAGGCGCAGCCGGCCGTCGCCGTCGCGGCGCAGCATGCCGTGCCCGGTCAGCGGGCCGACCAGCCGGTAGACGGCGGCCCGGCCGATGCCGAGGCGGTTCGCGGCCTCGGTGACGGTCAGACCGGCCGAGGCGTCGGCAACCAGGTGCAGCAGCCGCAACCCCCGGTCGAGGGTCTGCGACATCTCCGCGCCCCGCCCCGCGACGAAGTCACCCTGCCCGGCGGCGGCGTCGGCCCGCCCGGCGACCGGGTCGGCTTGCCCGGTAACCCCGTCGGGCTGCCCGGCGACGGCGTCACCCCGCCCGGCAACCCCGTCCGCGGGGGCTCGGGGGCTGGCCGGCGGCTCACCGGCATGTGCGGTCGCGTCCACGCCTGGCAGCGTACGACCCGGCACCGGCCGACTCGGACAGGCACGGACAGCTACCCTGGTACGGTGACGCTTCGCCTGTATGACACTGCCACCCGATCGGTGCGGGACTTCGTCCCGCGGGAAACCGGCAAGGTGGGGGTCTACCTGTGTGGTCTCACCCTCCAGTCACCGCCGCACATCGGTCACCTTCGCTCCGGCGTCAACTATGACGTCCTGCGTCGCTGGCTGCTGGCCGCCGGCTACGAGGTCACCTTCATTCGCAACCTGACCGACATCGACGACAAGATTCTGGTCAAGGCAGGCGAGCAGGGCCGACCGTTCTGGTCGATCGCGTACGCCAACGAGTTGCTGCTCGCCGAGTCCTACCGGGCATTGAACGTGCTGCCCCCCACCTATGAGCCGCGCGCCACCGGGCACATCCCGGAGATGCACGAGCTGATCACGAAGTTGATCGCCGACGGGCACGCGTACCCGGCCACCGACGGTTCCGGCGACGTCTACTTCGATGTGGCGTCCTGGCCGGCGTACGGGTCGCTGTCGGGTCAGTCCCCGGACGCGATGCAGTCCGCCGGGGACGCGCCCGACCGGGGCAAGCGGGACCCGCGCGACTTCGCCCTCTGGAAGGGCGCCAAATCGGACGAGCCTGCGGACGCCTACTGGCCGTCGCCGTGGGGGCTGGGTCGCCCGGGTTGGCACATCGAGTGCTCGGCGATGTGCTGGCGGTATCTCGGCCCGGAGTTCGACATCCACGGCGGAGGGCTGGATCTGACGTTCCCGCACCACGAGAACGAGATCGCCCAGTCCCAGGCGGCCGGGTTGCCGTTCGCCCGCTTCTGGGTGCATCACGGGCTGCTCAGCATCGGCGGGGCCAAGATGGGCAAGTCCGCCGGCAACGCCCTCGACCTGGCGTACGTGGCCTCGCTCGGTGTGCGGCCGGTGGAGCTGCGTTACTACTACGCCGCCGCGCACTACCGCTCGGTGATCGACTACTCGGAGGATTCGCTGCGCGACGCGGCGACCGCGTACCGCCGGATCGAGGGTTTCGTGCAGCGGGCGGCCGAGCGGGTCGGTGCCGGGCAGGTCGGTGAGCTGCCCGCCGGCTTCGTCGCGGCGATGAACGACGACCTCAACACGTCCGCCGCGCTGGCTGTGCTGCAACAGCACCTACGGGACGGCAACACCGCGCTGAGCGCCGGCGACGATGTGACCGTCCGCACCACTCTGGCCGTGGTGCGGGCGATGCTGGATATCCTCGGGATCGACCCCCTCAGCCCGGCCTGGACCGGTGGCGGCCGCTCGGATGATCTGCGTGCCGTGGTGGACTCCCTGATCGCGCTGGCCCTGGAGCAGCGCGCGCAGGCCCGGGGCCGGAAGGACTGGGCTGCCGCCGATGCGGTACGTGACCAGCTCAAGCTGGCCGGTGTGGTGGTCGAGGACACCCCCCAGGGGCCCCGTTGGACTATTGGAGAGCAGGACTGATGGCCGGCAACTCGCAGCGCCGTGGCCGGCGACTGACGTCGAAGGCAGGCGCCCCCAAGGGCACCGGCGGCAAGAACAAGGACTCGTTGGCCGGGCGGGGGCGCACCCTGCCCGCGGACGAGCGGCCGTGGCACAAGGGCTACTCGGGCACCGAGAAGCTGCCCCAGCGCACCGCCTGGAAGCAGGACAAGGAGCGCCGCGCGGCGGCCGAGGAGGGGCGCGCCCCCAAGATCGGTGAGCCCGGCAGCAAGGACACCACCTGGGGTCGGGGCGGCGGTCGGGGCGTGCCGGGCGGCCGGGGTGCCGCCGCCGGTAGGGGCGCGACCGGCGGCCGGGGTGCCACCGGCGGCCGGGGTGCCACGGGCGGCCGGGGCGGCCCTCGGGTCTCGCCGGGGCGCAAGTCCAACCCGAGCAAGGACACCCCGGAGCTGCTGGTCGGGCGCAACCCCGTGCTGGAGGCGCTGCGCGCCCAGGTGCCGGCGACGGCGCTCTACGTCGCCCAGGGCATCGACATGGACGACCGGATCAACGAGATCATCCGGACCGCCGCCGACCGGGGCATCGCCAACCTGGAGATCAGCCGGGCCGAGCTGGACCGGATGACCGGTGGGGTGCTGCACCAGGGTGTCGGGCTGCAGGTGCCGCCATTCGCGTACCAGCCGTTCGAGGACCTGGTCGCCGCTGCCCTGGAGCAGCAGGCCCCGCTGCTGGTCGCGCTGGACGGTGTCACCGACCCCCGCAACCTGGGTGCCGTGATCCGGTCGGCTGCCGCGTTCGGCGCGCAGGGTGTCTTCGTACCCGAGCGGAGGGCCGCCGGGATCACCGCGACCGCCTGGCGGACCAGTGCCGGCGCGGCCGCGCGGGTGCCGGTGGCGCAGGTGACCAACCTGACCCGGTCGCTGAAGGCGTGCCGGGACGCCGGCTTCATGGTGGTCGGCCTGGACGCCGACGGCGACACCGACCTCTACGACCTGGAGGCCGCGGTCGGTCCGCTGGTGGTGGTGGTCGGTTCCGAGGGGCGTGGGCTGTCCCGCCTGGTCGGGGAGACCTGCGACCTGACCGTCAGCATTCCGATGATCTCCGAGGTGGAGTCGCTCAACGCCAGCGTGGCTGCCGCGGTCACCCTGGCCGAGGTCGCCCGCCGGCGCGCCGTCGAGCTGTAACCACGTCGACGAGGCCCCTTCCCGGCTCCGGGGGGGCCTCGTCGTGTGTCTAGATCTGGTGGGTCCAGGCGACGAAGAGCAACGCACCGGCCAGCGCCATCAGCAGGGCGGTCGGGATCAGCCAGAGCGGACCCCGCTCCCCGTCGAGACGTCGGGTCAGCCGCTGGTGCACGGCCGCGATGCCGATCAGCGCGGCCAGCCCGGCGGCGGACAACGGCAGGCCGACGAGGAAGTGCGCCAGCCACGCGCCGGCCCGGGTCGGACCACCCCAAGAATGGTTGTACGGCCCGGAGTCCACCACGCCGTACAGCACGCCGCGTAGCACCATCAGCAGTTCGACGCCGAGCGGGAGCAGGGCCACGGCTCCGAGGAGCAGGCTGAGCAGCGCGTGGCCGAGCACCGCGAGCGGGCCGGGTCGCCGGCTGGGCGTGGCGGTCGGTGCGGCCCCGAGCAGACCGGTGCGCAGGGCCCGCCAACGGGCGGCGGCCGCACCGGCCCCGCCCACCGGGGCCGTCATCAGCGCGAGCAGGGCGACCGGGATCAGCGTCGCGCAGTAGGCGAGGCTACGGCCCGCCCGGCGACCCATCCGGTACGGCAGCGAGCGCCCGGTCGACTGGGCGGCGGAATTGGCGGGGGTGGCGGTAACGGCTGGCACGGCGTCTCCTCGGTTCGGGTCACCGTGACCGTACGAGCGCGGCCCGCCGTGCCGAGTCACCCCGGAGAGCCATCCCCGCGCTGGCTCCGAGGGGTGAGACACCCGCCGGGGTACGCCGACAGGGGCGGCCCGCCGAAGCGGACCGCCCCTGTCAGTTGCGCGTTACGTCAGATCCGGCTGCCGGTGGCGGCGTGGAAGACGTGGCTGCGACCGGCACTCGGCCGGACGAACACGGTGTCACCCATGTTCGGCATGTTGCGCCGGTCGGTGCGGACGACGAAGCGCTCCGAGTTGCCACCCAGAGCGGCGTGGCCGTAGACGTTGGCGTCCGAGCCGAGGTCCTCGACGAGCTCGACCACGACCGGCATGCCGCCCTCGGTCGGGCTGACCAGGTCGCAGTCCTCCGGGCGGAAGCCCACGGTGACCTTGCCGTCGCCACCCTCGGCGCGGGCCGCCTCGACCTGCTCCCGGGTCAGCGGGATGTGCAGCTCGGCGAACTCGGCGCCCTTCTCGTTCAGCGGAACGGTCTTGATGTTCATGGCGGGAGAGCCCATGAAGCCGGCGACGAACACGTTGGCCGGGGTGTCGTAGAGCGCCCGCGGGGTGTCCACCTGCTGCAGGACACCGTCGAGCAGCACCGCGACCCGGTGACCCATGGTCATGGCCTCGACCTGGTCGTGCGTGACGTAGACCGTGGTGACGCCCAGCTTGGCCTGCAGGGACGCGATCTGGGTACGGGTCTGCACACGCAGCTTGGCGTCGAGGTTCGACAGCGGCTCGTCCATGAGGAAGACCTGCGGCTCGCGGACGATCGCCCGGCCCATCGCGACACGCTGACGCTGACCACCGGAGAGCGCCTTCGGCTTGCGGCTGAGGTATTCCTCCAGCTGGAGCAGCCCAGCCGCCTCCTTGACCCGCCGGTCGATCTCCGACTTCGAGGTCTTACGCAGCTTGAGGGCGAACGCCATGTTCTCGTACACCGTCATGTGCGGGTAGAGCGCGTAGTTCTGGAAGACCATCGCGATGTCGCGGGCCTTCGGAGGAAGGTGGGTCACGTCACGCTGGTCGATGTAGATCGAGCCGGCGTCCACGTCCTCCAGGCCGGCGAGCATCCGCAGGCTGGTGGACTTGCCACAACCGGAGGGGCCGACCAGGACGAGGAACTCGCCGTCGCCGATCTCGAGGTCCAGCTCGTTGACGGCGGGACGCTCTTGGCCCGGGTAGACCCGGGACGCCTTGGAATAAGTGACCGTAGCCATGGTGAAGCGCTTCCTTTCACCGGCAGGAACGTGCCGGACGATCCGAGTGAAGGAGCGACCGGCACGTGTCCGTGCCGGTCAGCGGACGGCGACTCGATCGCGGGGGCGCCGAGTTGGTCGTCCGTGTGACTGAACCGTAAACGGGTTTCCCCGCGCTGCCAAGGCGGGGGACCGCCTAACCTGGCCCACGGCCTACTCATTCCGGGCACTCGGGCACGCTCAGACATCAATCGGCGCCCCACCGACGCGGCGCGCGTCGGGTTGTTGACGTTTCCCGTGCTCGGGAGGCCTCGCGAGCGGGATATCCGGACGTCACTCGCTATGCTGACGTCGACGCACGCGCCCCTGTAGCTCAGCTGGCCAGAGCACTCGCCTTGTAAGCGAGATGTCGCCGGTTCGATCCCGGCCGGGGGCTCCATATCCACCAGGCTTTTCCCGATCGGCTCTGCCGCGAGTCGACCGGCTGACAGCATCTCCTTCGGTCCGATGGAGATCAGTTGGTCGAGCGGACGATTGCGTGCTCGATGAGTGCGACGGTGGCCCGGGGGTCGGCGACTTCGACGATGAGCCGGGCGTAGCGTTCGTCGCGTAGTTCGATGACGATGGCCTTCGCCGCGTCGCGGACGTCCCAGAAAATGCGCTCGCCGTCGATGCGAAAGGTGCCGGCGGTGATGACGCCGGGCACATGCGCGCCGGGCGAGCGGATGCCCTTCGGTTCCTTGATTACGCCGGGGTCGTCGGTAGCGCCACGGACGTTGACCATTGGGATCTCCAGGCGGCTCTTGAGCGCCCAGAGCTTGTCGAGTCCTTCGATTTCGACGACCAGAGTGTCGCGGTGGATGCTTACCTGAGCCATGGGAGTTCCTTAGCGTCGGGTTTGGTGAAGGTGGTTGAAGAGAGCGATGCCGGCACCGCTGAGGTCGGCGCTGGTCCGGGACCGCAGGCGCAGGCCGAGGATCGTGGCGACGAGCGTGTAGGCCAGTTCAGATGGTGCGTCGCCGCCGATCGCCGCCCCA
Source organism: Micromonospora luteifusca (assembly GCF_016907275.1). NCBI lineage: Bacteria > Bacillati > Actinomycetota > Actinomycetes > Micromonosporales > Micromonosporaceae > Micromonospora > Micromonospora luteifusca. The sequence continues at coordinate 2,777,156 of NZ_JAFBBP010000001.1, read as the reverse complement.
CGCAGGGCGAGATCCACGGCGGCGTCGCAGCCCCGCAAAGTGCGGGCGATCTCATCGGCCACCTCGGGATCCACCGGGGCGCGTTCGACCGCAGCCATCAGCAGCAGGTCCAGCTCGGAATTTGCGTCGTCAGCCACGAGCGTGTCCCGCAACATCTGTGCCGGATCAGGCGCCGTGCTCACCTTGGTGAGCAGAGGCCGGACCTGATGCTCCAAGTGCCAGCGCAGGGCGGCAAGGTAAAGCCCCCGCTTGCTGCCGAAGACTTTGTACAGACTGTTGCGGTGCACGCCGAGGTGTGAGACAAGGTCGTCGACGGAGATGCCGTCGTAGGCTCGGCCTGCGAAAAGGCCCGCCGCCGTCTTGATCACCTCGGCCTCGTCGAATGCTCTCGGTCGGCCCATGGCAGTACCGTAATTTCAAAAGGAACGTCCAGTCAAGAACAATCGTTCCTGAATCCTGGATGGCGGTCAGCCGGACGGCAGCAGCGTTGGCAGCACGAGCCCTGGCGGCGCGGCCAGGATCTTTCGTACCTGGTCGACGGACAGCCCTTTGCCAACCTCGTAGCGAGGGTGCGCGAGCATGAGAAAGACCGGGGCAGCGGGAGGGTCGACAGCAACACGCGGGGTACTCGCCCCTTCGGCACAGGGACGACTGGCAGCACGATGACCGGCGGCCGTCTGCCTGGGGCTGGCGCGACGCATTCCGACGGGGAGGCGGGGCGTCAGCCACCCGACCGAGTCACTCCAGCCAACCGGAGACCACTATGCATGGGAGCCGGCGTCTACTGCGGCGCCTCGATGCCGTCGATGCGTGCATCACGATCAACCGCACCGTTGCGGACACCTTCAGGTTCTATCGAGACTTCACGAACATGCCGCGTTTCCTGGGCGACGTGATGGCTGTGGAGCAGATCGGGCCGGAGACCTCGCGGTGGACGATTCAGGGCCCGCTGGGTATGCACATCAGGTGGACGGTGCGGCTGACCGAGGAGCGCGCGAACGAGCTGATTCGCTACGAGACGGTGGCAGCGACCGGTCTGAGCACCTGCTGGGAGGTCTTCTTCCGGCCTGGACCTGAGGCTGGGCAGACGGAGGTTCGTGAGGTGATGACGACGCCCTTCGGCAGGCTGGGCCGCACCGGTCTCGCGCTGATCGGGAAACCCCCGGCCGACGAGGTGCAGTCAAATCTGCAAAGGCTGAAGGAGTTGCTGGAAGAGGGAAAGGTGACGTACGACAGGCACGCCGTGGCCGGAAAATTTCCGGCGTAACGGTCATCTGGATGGTGCCGGCATGTGGTGGACCACGACGTACCCGGGAAGCGCGCGACCGGACGACGAGTGCCCGGCGGTAGCCTGGGGCCCGGTTAGCGAGCGGAGCGGGACGGGGGCCGATGAGTCGCGCGGTGGAGGAGTCGAACCGGGCGATGCTGCGTGCCCGGGACGCCATGGACCGGGCGTACGCCGAGCCTTTGGACATCCCCGCGCTGGCCCGGATCGCGCACGTCTCCGAGGCGCACTTCATCCGTACCTTCCGGGCCACGTTCGGTGAGACCCCGCACCGCTACCTGCAACGCCGCCGTGTGGAGCGGGCGATGTCGTTGCTGGTGGAGACCGCCCGGGACGTGACCGACATCTGCTACGCCGTCGGCTTCGGCAGTCTGGGTACGTTCAGCCGGACATTTCGGCAGATCGTCGGGGAGTCGCCCTCGGATTTCCGCCGTCACCGCGTCGCGCCGACCAATGTGCCGTCGTGCTTCACCAAAGCCTGGACGCGACCCAGCAGTTTTGGATAAGCAGCAGGTCACGCCGCCCTCTACCGTTGTCGGCATGACGATGAACGCGATCAGCCGCTCCCAGATCTACGTCCTCGACCAGGACGAGGCGCTCGATTTCTACGTGAACAAGCTCGGCATGGAGGTCAACACCGACCAGGATCTCGGCTTCATGCGGTGGCTGACGGTCAACCTGCCCGGCGACCCGGAGCGGGAGATCCTGCTGGAGAAGCCGGGCGCACCGGCGCTGGACCCGGCCACCGCCGAGCAGGTCCGCGAGCTGCTCACCAAGGGTGCCCTGGGTGGATACCTCTTCATGACCACCGACGACGCCCACAAGACGCACGAGGATCTCGTGGCGAAGGGCGTCGAGATCACCGACGAGCCGACGGAGCGTCCGTACGGGATCGACTTCGGCATCCGGGACCCGTTCGGCAACCGGATCCGCATCGGCCAGATGTTCCCGCGGACGGCGTAAGGGAGCCGACGACGAGCCAGGCCCGGACTACCTGGTGTGCGTGGCGGTGGCCCGCAGCAGCAGTTTGACCAGCGCTTGCGTGGTCGGCGGCGGCGGCCCGTCGGCCGGACAGTCGACGTACCCGGTTTCGATGCTGCCCACGGTGAGCCGGTAGCGGAACGCGTCCGCGCAGACGGTCGGGCTGGTCGGCTGCCGCGCCTCGACGGCCAGCCGGGGGTCCGCGGCCAGTCCCGTCAGGCGGCCGAGATCGGCGGGGGTGAGCCGGCCGTCGCGCCGGCTGCCGGCCTGGTCCACCGCGGTCCACTTACCGTCCGGCTCGACGGTCACGGCGTCACCGCGGCCGGTGAAGCCGCCGGAGGTTCGCAACATCACCCGGGCGGCCACGCCTCCGGTCTTCGGGGCGACGGTGGCGATGATGGTCGGCTGCGGGATGCCGGTGGTCGCGCCGGCCGGTCCGGTGGCGGTGCCGGCTGGTCCCGTGGACGTGGTGACCTGAGGCTGGTCCGAGGTGATCGGGGCTCGGTCGACGCTGGTGCAGCCGGTCAGCGACGCGACCAGGAGTGCGATCGTGACGGCGGCCGTCGATGCGGGTCTCATGTCCGTCGGACGCTCGGCCCGGTCCGCCGGTTCCACTGCCACGCCCACGGTTCACCCCTCGCCGGTGGCCGTCCCGCTCGCGCCGTTATGGTCGCCGCATGGGTGGGCGACGCCGAGGGACCAGATCGGCGGCCCAGGACGGTTGGCGCGGGAGGGAGCGGACGTGTCGGACGCGAAGTTGACCGTCGAGGTGGCCGGACCGGTCGCGACCGTGGTGATCCACAACCCGGCTCGGCGCAATGCGATGACCGCCGCCATGTGGCGTCAGCTCCCCGAGCTGCTCGATCGGCTGGAGCCCGACCCCGACGTACGGGCGTTGGTGCTCACCGGCGCGGGCGACGCCTTCTGCGCAGGTGCGGATCTCGGTGATCTGGCGGAGCTGTTGGACGCCGGTGACACCAGCATCGCGGTGGCCGCCGAGGAACGGCTGGCCCGCTTCGCCAAGCCGACCGTCGCGGCGATCCGGGGTGCCTGCGTCGGTGGTGGAGCTCAACTCGCCGTCGCCTGCGACCTGCGGATCGCCGCGGACGACGCCCGTTTCGGCGTACCTCCGGCCCGGCTCGGACTGGTCTACCCGGCGCCGACGACCCGTCGGCTGGCCCGGCTGATCGGCCCGTCCGCCGCCAAGCATCTGCTGTTCACCGCGGAGCTGATCGATGTCGAGCGCGCCCTGCGGATCGGTCTGGTCGACGAGGTGCTGCCGTCCGGTCGGCTCGCCGCGCGGGTGGACGAACTGACGGCAACGATTGCCCAGCGGTCGTCGCTGAGCGTCGCCGCCGCCAAGGAAATCATCGACGACCGGGCCGGGCCTGCCCGGATCGCCTGGTGGCACCGAAAAGTGGTGATCACCGGCGAGGCCCGGGAAGGGGTCGCGGCGATCGCCGAACGGCGTACGCCCCACTTCGCCTGGCAGCGCCCGGTCGGCGACTGACCATCTTCGACCGTCGCCGCCGCTGGGTGCCTTCTGCGCCTTCACTGTGACCCGACCGGGCGGTGGCGTCGGCGCAGCAAGCATTGCGGTACCTCGATCCGGGGTGGTTCACGCCGGGTCGGTAGGGCAGGCTGTCGGTCATGCAGCGTGATCGGTTGCTTGCGGGCCGCTACCGGCTCCTGGAGCGCCTTGGCAGTGGCGGCATGTCGAGGGTGCACCGGGCGTACGACGAGGTGCTCGAACGGGATGTCGCGGTGAAGGTGCTGGTCGCCTCGGACGCCAACGCTCGGCAGCGGATCCGGGCCGAGGCCAAGGCCGCTGCGCGCTTGTCGCACCCGCATGTCACAAGCGTGTACGACTACGGCGAGTCGTCGCTGGACGGTTCCCCGGTCCCGTTCGTGGTGATGGAGTTGCTCGGCGGTCACACTCTCGAACAACGGCTGGCGGCCGGGCCGTTGCCGCCCCGCGCGGGTTTGCGGGTCTGCGCCGAGGTGGCTGCCGCCCTCGCGGCCGCGCACGCCGAAGACCTGGTGCACCGCGACATCAAGCCGGGAAATGTGATGCTCGCCCCCACCGGTGCCAAGGTGCTCGACTTCGGCATCGCGGCGGTCGCCGGTGCGTCCGAAGTCGACTTCGAGGGACGGCTGCTGGGCACCCCTGCCTATCTCGCCCCGGAACGGCTGGAGGCCGGCGAGGTGTTGCCGGCCAGCGACGTGTATGCCCTCGGCCTGCTCCTGTACCGGGTGCTCACCGGTCGGTTGCCGTGGCACGCCGAGGCGCAGACCGACATGTCCCGCGCTCACACGCATGGCGAGCCGCAGCCGCTGCCCCGGATCGACGGCGTACCGCCCGAGGTCCACCGGCTCTACCGCTGGTGCCTGTCCCCCGAACCCGCCGACCGGCCACCGGCCGCCGAGGCGGCCCGCATCCTGCTCGCCGCCTCCGGCGCAACGGCTGCCGTCAGCGGTGCCACCGCCGGGCCGGCCGCCCCAGTTGCAGGACCAGCGGCAGCCGACGCGAACCAGACCGACGCGAACCAGAGCGACGTGGGCCAGAGCGACGTGGGCCAGAGCGACGCGGGCCAGGCCGACGCGGCGGCCGTAGGGCCGACGCGCGGTACGGAGGCGGGGCCGACCTCGCAGCGGGGGCAGTGGCGTCGGCGGCGGGTCATGCTGACGGTCGGCGGCGCGGTGATCGCTGTCGTGGCGATGGCCGGGTCGCTCGGCGACTCAGCCAATCGCCGACCGGTGCAGGGGGCGCCGTCGACCCGTATCGGGCCGGATGACGCCACCACGGTGGGGCTGCCGGGCACGGCCACGTCGCTCGCTGCGGTCGACTCCGCACCGCCCGCTGCGCCGTCGGCCAGGTACACCTCGGTTAACCCGCAGAGCGGCCCTCGGACCGCTCCGAGTGATCCGGCTGCCGCGAGCCCAACCGCTGACGCCCCGGGACCGACCCCGACCAGGGGCGCGCCGACGCCCTCTCCTTCCTCGGGCGTACGGGTGGACGCGCGGGGCGGGACGATCACCGTTCGCTGCGTCGGAAAGTCGGCCGAGGTGCTCGCGGTGACGCTCGCGCCCGGCTTTCTGGCCGAGGCGTACGACCCCGGCCCCGCGAAGCAGGTCCAGGTCGAGTTGACCTCGGTCGAGCACCGCAGTGAGTTCCGGGTGCACTGCCCGAACGGGCGTCCGATGCCGAAGGTCAAGGAACGTGCCGGCTGACCGGGGCCGGTGGTTGACCTTGCGCGATCACGGTAGGTCGGGGCGGGAGAGAGGGGCAACGTATTTCGATCGACCGCCCGGCGGTTCCGGACGGCGCTGACGGCGGGTCCGGGGAGCGACGACCGTCGAGCGCCGGGCGTTGGTCAGCGGCCGGTTCAGCCGCAGCGCCATCCGCGCGGTGAGTTCGCTGTCCAGCAGGGGCCGGTTGACCTCGCCGGCGACCGCGAGTGCCGGCCCGGACACCGACCGCCAGATCGCGGCCAGCCCGGCGCCGAGGCCCACCAGGGCGACGGTGGCCCGGGTGGTGGGTGATCCGGCGGCCGCGGCGGCGCTCACCCCGACCACCGCGAAGAGCACCAACAGCAGGGGTACGAGCACCGGCCAGAAGATGCCCCGTGCCGCCTGCGCCACCAGTCGCCGGTCCCGGATGATCAGATTTCTGGCGATCACCGCGTAGTCCTCCTCGTCGAGCAGGTCGCGCGGGTGCAGGCCGCCGGTCAGCACGTCCCGCCAGAGGTCACCCTGGCCACGCAGTGCCCGGCTCAGCTCGGCGGGCGCCGGCTCGGTCGGGTCCCCGTGGCCGGCCCGTTCGACCGCGGTCGCCCAGGTGGCCAGCGACCGGCGCACCACCGCAGCCGAGTACGGCGGCAGCACGCTGGCCAACTCGTCCAGCCACCGGCTGATCTGGATCTGCCGGCCGCCGAACTGTCGCAGCAACTGGGCGGAGTCACCGGCTCGGACGGTGTCGGCCACTGATCGGCCCAGCCGGTAGGCCAGCCCGACCCGGTGGTTGGTGGCCATCGCCCAGCGCAGCACCTCCACGTTGAGTTCGTCGAGGGCGAGCAGCAGCGGCACCGGGTCGGCGGGGTCGGGCTGGGCCAGGTCGGGCAGCAGCGCCCGGGCGGCAGACGTGTCCGGCACCGGCCCGGTGTGCCGGGTGAGTTCGGCGATCTGAGCCAGGGCGACGTCCACGCCGTCGAGGTACATCCGCATCCGCCGGTGGGGGGACATCTCGGTGAGGTTGGAGAGCTTGGCTGGCGGTACGGCTGGTCGCGCCTCGACCGGGACGCCGAGTTCGGCGTGCTGCCCGTGGTGATAGGCGTCCGCCATCCACCAGCCCAGCCGCAGCGCCGTGACGATGCAGGCGCGTTCGTCGCGGATCAGTGGGTACGCGTCGTCGCGGCCGATCTCGCCGATTGGTGGAGCGTTCTCCGCGCCGGCGCGGTGCAGTGGTGACATCCCCCGCTGCCCTCCCGCCCGGCCGATCGACGGTTGATCAATCAAGCGTACGGCGCGTACCGATGCTTATGTTGTGTTTTGTCGGTTTGAACGGCCGCGACCGGCCAGCAGCCCACGCGGCCGGATCGAGCGCACCGGCTCGGCCGCGCCGCCCTCGGCGCGCAGGATGTGGTTCGCGGCGATGATCCCCGTCGCCGCGGAGCGTTCCATCAGCGCGCTCGGAAAGTCCGTGGTGATGCCGTCGCCGGCCAGGTAGAGGCCGGTCGCGTCGGTGCATACCCCCGGTCGCCAGGCGTGGCTGCCCGGCGTGAACGCCGGCGCCTGCGCCTGGACGCGGGCCCGCAGCTCGCGGACCCGCAGGTCGCCGACCTCCGGCCAGAGCGCGACCAACTCGCGGCGCATCCGCTCGGCCAGCTCCTCGGCCGGCACGCCGGGATCGCAGGCGTACGCGTGCAGCTCGATGACCGATCCACCGGTCTGCCGAGCCCAACGCCGCGGCTCGTTCTCCAACCGGTGGTAGAGCGTCACCGAGTCCAGAGTGGGCTGCCGGGACACGCCGTTGAACACCGCCCGCTCGGCGCCCACGTCTCCGTCGCACCAGTACCGCGCCACCGCGTACGGCGGGCCGGGAACGCCGAAGGCCGGCATCCGTGCCGCCAGCTCGGGTGCCTGCTCGGCCAGGTCGTGGGAGGCCGCGACCAGAGCGGCGAGTGCCGGCGGATCCACGGCAAGCACGACGTGGCCCGCCGGGTGGCTGCCGCCGTCGGCGGTCGTCACCCGCCACCCGTCGGCGTCGCGGTGCACCCCGGTCGCGGCGGAGCCGGTGCGCACCCGGCCGCCGTGCTTCTCCACGTGCCGGGTCAACGGCTCCCAGATCGCCGTCGCGTAGTCCTCGTCCGGGCAGTCGAACGCCAACCCCTCCGGGTTGCCGAGCAAATAGAAATGGAACTGGGCGACCATCTCCGCGGCCGACATCTCCGCCTCGTGGTTGAAGAACGAGTGCGAGAAGACCTCGAACAGCATCGCCCGCGCCCGGTCCGGCAGCCGCAGCGACGCCAACAGCTCGTCGGCGGTGGTGTCGTCCAGCTCGGCGTAGGTCCGCACCGGGTCGTAGCTGAGCAACGGCAACGCGGCGTCGCGGTCCATCAGTCGCAGGTCGGAAAGGCGCAGGCTGGGGCTGCGCAACAGCAGCGCCAGCAGGTTCGCCGGTGGGGCGGGCGGCAGCCTGCCGAACTCCTCGGTCGGCCACTGTGCACTGAGGATCGGGTACCCCGCAATGGGCCTGAGGAAGCCCAGGTCAGGATCGACCCGGCGGAGGATCGACCGCCAGTTGTAGTACTGCCGGAAGAACGCGTGGAAGCCGTGCTCGTTCTGCTGGTGCCCATCGGCGAGCGCCTCCGGCCAGGCACCCAGTCGGCCGCCGAGCGTCGGCGCAGCCTCCAGCACCGTGACCGTCACACCCCGCTCGGCCAGCACCACCGCCGCCGACATGCCGGCGATGCCGCCACCCACCACCACCGCCGCGGTCGGTCGCGGCACGCGGTCGGCGCCACCGCCGCCCGGGTCCACCTCATGTCGGCGTACGCCGATGAGTCGACCCGCCACTTGCGACAGCGCCATGGGCACCAGTCTGCCGCACCTGCGGCTCAGTCGGGCGGTAAGCAGCGGCGGGGGCGGTCCGAGGCGGGCCAGACGTACTCCAGGTCCCCGGGCACGTCGTCACCGAAGATGGGGCGGTAGTGCGTGGGGTCCTTGCGCAGCAGCGACGAGCGGTGGCTCAGGTGCAGGTCGTCGCGCCCCAGCCACGGTGGCAGCTCACCAGCCTGGGCCAGCTCGTCCTGGGTCCGTACGACGCCGGCCCCGCAGGCGGCGGCGAGGTCGACGGTCATCGTGGTGGCGCAGGTGTCCGCCCGCCCCGGTTCGGTCCAGACCGCGCACATGTCCAGCCCGTAGCGGGTGAGCGCCTCCTCGTAACCAGCCCACATCTTCACCGCCGGATGATTGCGCCAGCCGTACCCGGGTCGGGTGAGCCCGCGCAGCACCTGGATGGCCTCCACCCGCTGCTTGCCCAGCCGCTTCTGGTCCAGCGTGCGGGCGCTGGCCAGGAAGTCCGGGTACGGGAGGAACGTCTGCATGCCGCTGCTCTACCCGTCGCCCGGGCGGGCATGCCTGGCGCTGGGATGATCCGGACGGGGTCGCCCATCATGGTCGTGCTGATTACGATCCGGGCATGGCGGAGCCGTGGCGGGACCGGGCGCGACGGGCGGTCGAGTGGAACTGGCGGCTGCGGTCCGTCGGTGATCCGCGCCCGCACTACGTGATCTGTGGGAAGGACGCGCTCGCCTACTACGTGGCCCGGGCGATGCTCGAATCCGAACTGCCGGCGGGTGGGGCCCGGGTGACAGTCGTGGTGCCGGAGCGTTACCGCAGCAACGGCCCGGACGTGGCGGGGCTGCGCGGTGTTCGGGTGGTCCGCTCGGATCGGCTGGACGTGGCCACCTTCGAGGCCGCCGGCCTGGCCGGGGCGACCGGGCTGGCCCTGCTGCACCAGGACGACGTCGGCAACCTGCACGCGGCGCTCTGCGCGCAGGCCGTGGATCAGCGGGTCCGTCAGGTGCTGCGGATGTTCAACGGCACCCTCGCCGACGGCGTGCGCAAGCTGCTCAAGGCGCCGGTCGAGGTGCTCTCCGACGCCGAGATGGCCGCGCCGGCCTTCGTGGCCGCCGCGCTCGGCGAGGTCGACCCGAGTTCCTTCCAGCATCGGGACAAGACGCTGCGGGTGGCGCGGCGGGTCGACGTCCGCCCGCAGGACGTGGTCTGCGCCCTGGCCCACCTCACCGAGGCGCAGGGGGTGGAGCTGCTTCCGGCCGAGCAGGCTGGCGCGGACCTGGTGCTGGCCGAGGCGACCGGGCAGCCGCCGGGCACCGAGGTCGCCGCCCGTCGGTTGGTCCGGGCCCGCCGGCGACGTCGCCCGGTCACGGTGCTGCTGGGAGCGGTACGCGGCTTCGCGACCCGCAAGATCGGCGTCGCGGTGATGCTGGTGCTCGCGGTGATCGCGGTGTTGGGGGCGCTGATCTCCCGCACCGAGAGCGCCTCCCCACTGGAAGCCCTGTACCTGACGCTGGTCACCACGCTCAGCGGCGCCGACCCGGACACCACCAAGCCAGCCGGCGCCCAGATCATGCAGGTGGTGCTCAACCTGGCCGGGTTGGCGCTGATTCCGCTGATCACCGCCGTCGTGGTGGACGGCATCGTCAACGCACGACTGGCCCTGCACACCGGCCAGTTGCAACCCGCGCGGGTCGGGCACGTCGTGCTGATCGGCCTGGGCAACGTCGGCACCCGCGTCATGGCGCAGCTGCGCGAGTACGACGTCGAGGTGGTGGCGATCGACAAGGATCCGGAGCCGCGCGGCGGTGCCCTCGCCCGTCAGTTGGAGGTGCCGGTGATCGTCGGCGACGCCGCGCTGTCCGAGACGCTTGTCGCCGCGTCGGTGGCCGACTGCCAGGCGCTGGTGGTGGCATCCACCGACGACGTGGCCAACCTGGAGGCGGCGCTCGCCGCCCGTGACCTCAACCCCGACCTGCGGGTGGTGCTGCGGCTCTTCGACGGTGACCTCGCTGAACGGGTGGAGGAGACCTTCGCCCTCGGGGTGTCCCGGTCGGTCTCCTACCTGGCCGCCCCGGCCTTCATCGGCGCGCTCACCGAACGCGCGGTGATCACCACCATTCCGGTCGACCGGCACGCGCTGCCGGTCGCCGAGGTGCCGGTGGCCGCCGGCTCCGAGCTGGACGGCCGACCGCTGGAGGTGGTCAACCGGGACGGGCAGGTCCGGCTGATCGCCCGTACCCCGGCCGGCGGCGCCAAGACGATCTGGTGGAAGGATCTCGACCCCCGACAGGTGATCTTCCCCGGTGACCGGCTGACCGTGGTCGCCCGGCGGCGCGGGTTGGACTGGCTGACGCGGCAGTGCGCCCCGCCGGCCCGACCGGGCCCAGTCCCCCAGCCGGCCGGGGCGGTCCACAGCGGGGTGCACATCCCGACGGTGGTGCCCTCCTCGGTGCCGGGCCCGACTGACTCCAGGGTCGCCGCGGCTGCGCCCGGCGCGGCGCATCCCGTTCCCCCCACCGAGGGCGCTTCTTCGACGACCACAGGCGGCCCACCTGACGAATTCGAGCTGACGCGTCGGCATGACGGGACCGGCAAGGTGAGCTGACGCCACCCGGCACAGCCGGTGAAGATCAGCAACGCCGGCGGATCGGTGAGCAGGAACCGGCCGGCACTGAGCGACAATCCATGTCATGCGTTTCCGCATCCTGGGGCCGACCCAGGTGTTGCTGGCCGACGGGCGTGAGGTCCCCGTGGGCGGTCCGCGGCTGCGCGCGCTGCTGGCGCTCCTGCTGATCGACGCGGGTCGGGTGGTCTCCGCCGAGCGGCTGATCGATGGTCTGTACGGGGAGCATCCGCCGCGGGGCGCGGCAAACGCGCTCCAGTCCCAGGTGTCGCGGCTGCGCCAGGCGCTGCCCGCCGAGCACAACCCGGTCGAGTTCCACCCGGCCGGTTATCGCCTCGCTGTGGATCCCGACGACGTCGACGCGTACCGGTTTGAACGGCTCGCCGAGGCGGGACGCCGGGCGCTCGTCGATGGAGACTGGACCCGGGCGGCGGCGGTGTTGCGCGAGGCGCTGGAGTTGTGGCGTGGTCCTGCCCTGGCCGACGCCCTCGGCGCAGCCGATGCGCTCGCGCAGGCGGCCCGGCTGGACGAACTGCGGCTGGCCGCCATCGCGGATCGGGTCGAGGCGGACCTGGCGTTGGGCGCACACGGCGCGCTGATCGCGGAGCTACGGGAGTTGGTCGCCGCGCATCCGTTGCGGGAGCGCTTGCGCGGCCAGCTCATGCGCGCCCTGGCCGCCCTGGGGCGGTCGGCGGAGGCGCTGGCCGAGTTCGAGGACGCCCGGCACACGTTGGCCGAGCAACTCGGCGTTGATCCATCGGCGGAGCTGGCCGCGATTCACCTGGCGGTGCTGCGTGGTGAGGAACGCGGGTCGGCCGAACCGGCGCTGCCGAGTCAACTCACCACGTTCGTCGGGCGCGAGGAGGAGCTCAAGCGTGTCGGCGACCTGCTCGGCGAGCGCCGGCTCGTCACCCTCACCGGCCCCGGAGGTGCGGGTAAGACCCGCCTGGCGATCGAGGCTGCCGGCCACGTCGACGGGGAGGTTCGTTTCGTCGAGCTGGCGGGGCTGGCCGACGGATCGGACGTACCGCAGGCGGTGCTGAGCGCGCTCGGGCTGCGCGACGCGGGCCTGCGCGCCCCGGCCGAGCCGGGCCGGCTGACCACCGACCGGTTGGTCGAGGCGCTCGCCGAGCGGCGACTGCTGCTGGTGCTCGACAACTGCGAGCACGTCCTCGTCGACGCGGCCCGGCTGGCTGCCCGGTTGCTGAGCGCGTGCCCGGCATTGCGCGTCCTGGCCACGAGTCGGGAGCCGCTCGGGTTGGCCGGTGAGGCGTTGTGCCCGCTGTCCGGGCTCACCCTGCCGCCGCTCGGCGCGTCCGCGCTGGACACCGACGAGTACGCGGCGGTCGGGCTCTTCGCCCAGCGGGCCGTCGACGTGGCGCCCGACTTCACCGTCACGCCGAGCAACGTCGAGATGGTGCTGCGGATCTGCCGCAGCCTCGACGGCCTGCCGTTGGCGATCGAGTTGGCCGCCGCGCGACTGCGGGCGCTGTCCGTCGCCGAGGTGGCCGCCCGTCTCGACGACCGGTTCCGGCTGCTGTCCACGGGCAGTCGGGCCGTGTCGCCGCGACACCGCACCCTCCGGGCCGTGGTCGAGTGGAGCTGGGATCTGCTCGACGACGCCGAACGGAGAGTGGCCCGACGGCTGACCGTCTTCGCCGGTGGGGCCACGCTGGAGGCGGCCGGGCGGGTCTGCGGCCTGCCCGCCTCCGAGTTCGTCGACGCGCTCACCGGTCTGGTCGACAAGTCCTTCGTGGAGATGACCGGTGGCCGGTACCGGATGCTCGAAACGGTGCGGGCCTTCTGCGCCGAGCGTCTCGCCGAGGCCGACGAGGCCGACCGGCTACGTCGCGCGCACACCGAGTACTTCCTGGAGTTCGCCTGGACCGCCAGCGACCACCTCCGACGCGCCGAACAGCTGCACTGGTTGCGGCTGCTCGACGCGGAGCGGGACAACCTGCACGCGGCGTTGCGCCGAGCCACGGCCGCCGGTGACGCGTCCGATGCGGCTGGGCTGGTGGCGGCCCTGTCGTTCTACTGGTGGCTGCGCGGTATGCGCGGGGAAGGTGCCCGGCTGGCCGCCGACGTCCTCGAACTACTCGGCCCCGAAGCACCGCCGGGGCTGACCGAGGAATTCGCCCTCTGCGTCTACAACGCCTCGCTCGCTGGCTCCGGTCCGCTGCCCTCTCTCGGAACGCAACGGTCCGTGATCCGTAGCCTCGACCGGCCGCCTCGACAACCGTTCCTGCTGTATCTGTCGGGGATCTCGACCGGGCCACCGTCCGGCGGCGCCGAGCACGTCGACGAACTGATGCGGGAGTTGCGGCGGCTGGTCGGCCCGGACGTGTGGATCAACGCGCTCGGCGCGATGGGGAGCGGCTCGGCGTTGATGTGGGGCGGCCAGTGGGACCAGGCCAGGGCGGCGCTGGCCTCCGGACTCGAGGGCTTCCGGAGTGCCGGGGACCGGTGGGGTTGCATGATCACCCTCGGTGCACTGGGCGAACTGGCTGCCTGGCAGGGCGACCCGGAGACGGCGGGCACCCACATGGATGAGGCCATGGGATTGGTCGAGGCGCTCGGCTCGGCCGTCGACCAGGCCGACATGCTGCGTACCCGGGGCGAGATAAGGCTGCGCGCCGGTGACCTCGCGGCGGCGCACGACGACTTCGCCGGTGCGCTGCTCCTCGCGCAGCGCAGCGGCGCGCCCGAGTTCGTGGCCAGCGCCCGGCTCGGTCTCGCCCAGGTGGCCCGGCTGCGCGGGGACCTGGCCGCCGCGAGACGGTTCTGCGAGGAGGCGTTGGCCGGCGGGCTCACCGGCTGGTACGTCGGTGAGGCCGCCCGCGCGGAGATCCTTCTCGCACTTGAGGAGATCACCGAGGCGGAGAAGGCCGGTGCGCCGCCGTCAGCGGACGGTGCGTGATCCGTCAGCGTCGCACCGCACCGTGGGGGCATGACGACATTCGAGGTGGTCGCCGAGGGTCTGGGCAAGCGGTACGGCCCGACCCGCGCGCTGGAGGCATTTGACCTGGCCGTGCCGACCGGCACGGTCCACGGATTGCTGGGACCGAACGGCGCGGGCAAGACGACGGCCGTACGGATCCTCACCACGCTGCTGCGCTTCGACACGGGAAGGGCCACGGTGGCCGGGTACGACGTGCTGCGCCAGCCGGACGAGGTGCGCGCCCGGATCGGGCTGACCGGGCAGTACGCAGCGGTCGACGAGATCCTCAGCGGCCGGCAGAACCTGGAGTTGTTCGGCCGACTGTTCCGGCTCGATCGACGGGAGGCCCGTCGACGCGCTGGCGACCTGCTGGAACGGTTCGGGCTCGACGAGGCGGCGAGCCGGTCCGCCGGTGAGTACTCGGGTGGGATGCGCCGACGACTGGACCTCGCCGCCAGCCTGATCCGTACGCCGCGCGTGCTCTTCCTGGACGAGCCGACGACCGGCCTGGACCCGCGCAGCCGCAACCAGGTGTGGGACCTGGTCCGTGGTCTCGTCGCGGACGGGACCACGGTGCTGCTCACCACGCAGTACCTGGAGGAGGCCGATCAGCTCGCCGACCGGATCTCGGTGATCGACGCCGGCCGGGTGGTGGCCGAGGGCACGCCGGACGAGCTGAAGTCGATGACCGGTGGCGACCGGATCGAGGTGGTGGTACGCGACGCGGCCGAGCTGAGCCGCGCTGCCCGCCTCGTCGCGCCGATCTGCGGCGCGGAGCCCGAACTCGACCCGGAGCTCCGCCGGCTCAGCGTGCCGGTGGTCGATCGCGTCGCTGGCCTGGTCGACGTGGTACGCGCGCTGGACGACGCCGGGATCGCGGTCGAGGACATCGGTCTGCGGCGCGCAACGTTGGACGAGGCGTTTCTGCACCTGACCGGACACCGGCCGGACGAGGCCCGCGAGCCCGTCGCCGCGGGACGAAAGGCGGACGTGGCATGACCGCTGTGATCGCTGACGGCTGGACGATGACCAGGCGGAACATGACCCACGTGGTACGCGCGCCGGAGGAGCTGATCCTCTACTTCTCACTGCCGATCATGTTCGTGCTGGTCTTCGGGTACGTGTTCGGCAGCGGTATGCAGGTGTCCGGTGGCGGCAGCTACCGCGAGTTCCTGCTGCCGGGGGTGTTCGTGATGACGATGCTGTACGGGCTGGGGGCCACCGCGACCGGCGTGGCGCTGGACCTCAGCCGGGGCGTGGTCGACCGGTTCCGGTCGATGCCGATGGCACGGTCCGCCCTGATGACCGGTCGCAGTGCCGCCGACCTGCTGCGTGCCCTGCTGGAGATGTCCACCCTCTTGATCTGTGGCCTGCTCGTCGGGTGGCAGTGGCGACAGGGTGTCGGCAAGGCGTTGCTCGCCGTCGGTCTCCTCCTGCTGCTGCGAATCGCGATCACCTGGGTCGGGATCTACCTGGCGTTACTGGTCCGCAACCCGGACACGGTCGGTGTGATCGTCTTTCCGGCGGCGTTCCCGTTCACCGCGATCTCCAATGTCTTCGTGTCGCCCGAGCTGATGCCGTCGGTCATCGGGACGATCTCGGAGTGGAATCCGTTGTCGGCCACCGTCGCGGCGATCCGCGAACTGTTCGGCAATCCGGGCCTCGGTGGCACCTCCTGGCCGGCGGAGCACGCGATGCTGTTGGCGGTCCTGTGGCCGGTGCTGCTGATCGCGACGTTCGCCCCGTTGGCGGTGCGCCGCTACCGGCGGCTGAGTCGCTGACTCCGGCCGCCTGCCAGGGTCAGTGGCGAGCCCGCAGGGCGTAGAAGGCGGCACCGACGGCGAGCACACCGAAGCCGGCGAGAACGCTGCCCAGCGGCAGGTTGACCGCCAGTAGCAGGCAGCCGACCAGCCCCAGACCGGCGAGCACCCGGACCGGCAACCGCCGGTCCGGGTCTCGGCCCAGGGTGAGCGCCGCCGCGTTGGTGATCGCGTAGTAGACGAGCACCGTGCAGCTGGAGAAGCCGATCGCGTCGCGTACGTCGCCGAGCAGCACCACCACGATCACCACGGCGGCGACCGCCACTTCGGCGCGGTGCGGCACCTGGTGCACGGGGTGCACGACGGCCAGCGCGCTGGGCAGATCACGGCGGCGGGCCATCGCGAGGGTGGTCCGGCCGACCCCGGCGACCAGGGACAGCAGCACCCCGACGACCGCGATGGTGGCACCGGCGCGGACCACCCACGCCAGGCCGGGGAGCCCGGCGGCGGTCACCACGTCGACCAGGGGCGCGGCGGAGTCGGCCAGCCGGTCGGCACCGAGCACGCCGAGGGCGACCACGGCCAGCACCAGATAGATCACGAGCACCACCCCGAGCGCCAGCGGCACCGCACGCGGGATGGTCCGCTGCGGGTCGCGGACCTCCTCGCCGAGCGTGGCGATCCGGGCGTACCCGGCGAAGGCGAAGAACAGCAACCCGGCAGCGGTGAGCACGCCCCGCGCCGAACCGCCGGGTGCGCCGAGCCGGTCCAGGTGCACCGGCCCGCCCACCACGCCGACAACCGTGACGAGGACGAGGACCGCGAGCACCAGCGCGACCAACGCCCTGGTCACGGTGGCGGTCTTGCCGATGCCGCGCAGGTTCACCGCGGTCACCGCGAGCACCGCGCCGGCGGCGAGCAGCCGGGCCTGGCCCGGCCAGAGGTACGCCCCGATGGTCAACGCCATCGCCGCGCAGCTCGCCGTCTTCCCGACCACGAAGCCCCAGCCGGCCAGGAACCCGGCGAACGGCCCGAGGCGCTCCCGGCCGTAGACGTAGGTGCCGCCGGACTCCGGGTAACGGGCCGCGAGCCGCGCCGAGCTGGTCGCGTTGCAGAAGGCGACGAAGCCGGCCAGCACCAGCGCGGGCAGCAGGCCGGCGCCGCCGGCCGCCGCCACCGCCGGGCCGAAGACCACGAAGACGCCCGCGCCGAGCATCGAGCCCAACCCGATGACAACCGCATCGGGTACGCCCAGCCGCCGCGCCAGTTGATTCACGGACTGAAACCCTAGGGGTACGAGGTGAACGGCCGGTCCCAATCGCGTAGCCGTCGGGGGAGCGGGATGTCGTCCCAGGGCACCCGGTGCAGCAGCCGGTCCAGGAAGACCCCGAGCAGCAGGGCCGCCACGCCGTCGGTGAGCCAGTGGAAGTTCAGGTAGGTCGTGGTGACGAGCAGGATCGCCGGCGGAGCGAATCGGATCAGTCGGTGCACGTTCGGGTGCAGTCGCCCCGCCGTCAGCGCGGTCAGCAGGACGGCCATCACCCCGTACCAAACGATCGCGTTGGCGACATGCCCGGACGGGTAGGACAGGTCGTACTCGGTGGGCGGCAGGTTGTTGAAGATCCGAACCGACTGGGTCGGCGGCAGGTCGGAGCTGGGCGCGGCCCGGTCGGTCAGGACCTTGAGCGGCCCGACCGTCAGATAAAGGAGGACGAACGCCCCCGCCAGCAGCAGCAGTGGCCGGACGGTGCGGCTCCGCCAGGCCACCGCGACGGCGAGCGCCCCGGCGAGCGGCATCAGCAGCCAACCACCCTGCCCGAGGAAGTTGAACACCCGGGCCGTCCAGTAGATCGGCGCTGGGTGATGGGCGTAGGCCCACTCCCGGACCGCGAGGTCCAGACCGAGCAACGCACCCCCGGCGAGGGCGAGGGTCAACGCGCCGAACCCGACCAGCAGGAGCGCGTCGAACCACCAGCCGGCCGGGCGGACGGGCCGTAGCCGCAGGTCACGTCGTACCGCTGTGGGTTTGAGCACGCGACCACGCTACCGGCCCGGCGCGAGGCCGGGGTGTGCGGCGCTGTGGGCCCAACCACGATCAGGGGCGGATACGGGGGACGACCAGTCATGCTTGTGCCCGTGCGGATCACGTCTGCCCTCGTGGACCCGGCGCTGCTCGACCTTCCCTGGTCGACACCGCTGGAGGAGTGGCCTGCCCAACATCTGGTGGCGTTGCCGCAGGGCATCTCCCGGCACATCGTCCGGTTCGTCCGGTTGGGCGACTACGTGTACGCGTTCAAGGAGACCCGCGAGCGGATCGCCGAGCGCGAGTACGACCTGCTCCGGGCCCTGGAACGGATCGACTTTCCGTCGGTCGAGGCGGTGGCGGTCGTCGCCGACCGGCAGACCGAGGACGGGGAGCCCCTCGAATCGGTGCTGATCACGCGGCACCTGCAGTTCTCGCTGCCGTACCGGGCGCTCTTCTCGCACACCCTGCGTCCGGAGACGATGAGCCGGCTGCTCGACGCGCTCGCCGCCCTGATCGTGCGGATGCACCTGACCGGCTTCTTCTGGGGCGACTGCTCGCTGTCGAACACCCTGTTCCGGCGGGACGCGGGTGCCTTCGCCGCCTACCTGGTGGACGCGGAGACGGGCGCGCTGCACAACTCACTCTCCAATGGGCAGCGCGGTGAGGACCTGGAGATCGCCCGGGTGAACATCTTCGGCGAGGCGCTGGACCTGCAGGCCGCCGGCCTGCTGCACGAGTCCATCGACCCGGAGGTGGTCTGCGAGGAGGTCGTGCAGCGCTACGAGCGGCTCTGGCACGAGATCACCTACGAGCAGGCCGTCGAGAGGGAGGCCCGGCACGACATCGAGGGCCGGATCCGCCGCCTCAACGAACTGGGCTTCGACGTGGCCGAGGTTGCCATGTCATCGATCGACGATGGGCGTTACCTGGTTCGGCCGAAGGTGGTCGACGCCGGGTACCACACCCGGCGGCTGCTGCGGCTTACCGGGTTGGACGCTGAGGAGAACCAGGCCCGCAAGTTGCTCAACGACCTGGACGCCTACCGGGCGGAAAGTGACCTGGTCGACGAGCAGCAGGCCGCGCACCGCTGGCTCACCGAGGTCTTCGAGCCGGTGGTCCGGGCCGTTCCCGCGCACCTTCGTCAGAAGCTGGAGCCGCAGGAGCTGTTCGCGCAGATCATCGAGCACAAGTGGCTGCTCTCCGAGCAGGCCGGCCGGGACGTCGGGATGCGCCACGCGGTCCAGTCGTACCTGGTCGACGTGCTCGTGCACCGCCCCGACGAGCAGGCTGTGCTCGGTGTGGAAGTCCCCACCCTCAGCTGACCTTCCGCCCCACCGAACGGCCTGACCTGCGTTCTCACGAGGCGCGCTGGAGATGGCAGGTCGTTGTTGGCGCCCTGTAGAGCTGCCCCAGATGTGGGGCAGCCCCGCCTGCCACCTTGTGTGCCGACTTCTGAACCGCGTCGCCGCGTCGCCCCGCGTCGCCCGCGTCGCCCCGCGTCGCCCCGCGTCGCCCCGCGTCGCCCCGCGTCGCCCCGCGTCGCCCCGCGTCGCCCCGCGTCGCCCCGCGTCGCCCCGCGTCGCCGCGTCGCCCCGCGTCGCCCCGCGTCGCCCCGCGTCGCCCCGCGTCGCCCCGCGTCGCCCCGCGTCGCCCCGCGTCGCCCCGCGTCGCCCCGCGTCGCCCCGCGTCGCCCCGCGTCGCCCCGCGTCGCCCCGCGTCGCCCCGCGTCGCCCCGCGTCGCCCCGCGTCGCCCCGCGCGCCGCGACGACGAGCCCTGTGTGGCCATCGACCGTGCGCAGCCCGACTTGCCTGCCCCAAATCTGGGGCAGGTCTACAGGCTGCGCGGCAGGCTCGGCTGCTGGCTGCTGGCTGCTGGCTGCTGGCTGCTGGGCGCGGGGGTGCGGCAGGCTCGGCTGCGGGGCGGGGCGGGGCGGGGCGCGGGTCGTCGCGGGTCGTCGCGGGGCGGGGCAGGCTCGGGCGTGCGGCAAGGTCGGGCGCGGGCAGGCTTGGGGCGCAGGGTCGGGGGCGCGGGGCAGGCGCGGCCGGGCCGGCTTCACTCCCTCCAGGAGCCGTTGCGGAGGACCCGGACCACGTTCAGGTCGGCGTCGAGCACCACCAGGTCGGCGCGGAGGCCCACCTGGAGGGAACCCACCCGGTTGCCCAGGCCGATGGCCCGCGCCGGGGTGGTGGCCACCATCCGCGCCGCGTCGGCGATCGGGATCCCGACACCGACGGCGTGCCGCAGCGCGGCGTCCATGGTCAGCGTGCTGCCGGCGATCGCGCCGTCGCGGGCGAGCCGGGCCACCCCGTCGGTCACGGTGACGGCCTGGCCGCCCAACTCGTACTCGCCGTCGGCCATGCCCGCGGCGGCCATCGCGTCGGTGATCAGCGCCGCGCGGTCCGGGCCCGCGGTCGCGGCGACGAAGGTCAGCATGCCGTCGTGCAGGTGCACCCCGTCGGCGACCAACTCGCAGATCACGGTCGGCGCGTCGAGCAGAGCCACCACCGGGCCCGGCTCGCGGTGGTGCACAGGCCGCATGCCGTTGAACAGGTGAGTGCCGACACTGGCGCCGGCGGCGACCGCGGCGCGGGTCTGCTCGTACGTCGCGTCGGTGTGGCCCACCGCAGCCACCACCCGCTGCGCGGTGAGCAGCTTGATCGCCTCCAGTGCGCCGTCGCGCTCCGGAGCGAGGGTGACCATCCGGATCGCGCCCCGACCCAGCTCGATCAGCTCGGAAAGCTCGTCGGTCGACGGGTCGCGCAGGTACTCCGGGTTCTGCGCCCCACACCGGGCAGCGGAAAGGTAGGGCCCTTCGAAGTGGACTCCCGCCAGCACACCCTCGTCGACCAGCGGGGCGAACGCCTCGGTGGCCGCGCGCATCAGCGGGAAGGGCGCGCTGACCAGGCTGGCCAGCAGGGTGGTCGTGCCGTGCGCGAGGTGGAAGTCGGCCGCCGCCCGGGCTTCGTCGGCGTCCCCGGTGGTGAAGGTGTGCCCACCACCACCGTGTGTGTGCATGTCGACGAAGCCGGGCAGGATCCAGTGCCCGTCGCGGACCGACGGGTACTCGGCGACCGCGGTGATGCGGTCCCCGTCCCACTCGACGCAGCCCTGTCGGATGACACCGTTCGGGGTCACCACTCGGCCGTTCACCCGCGCGGTCATCGTTTCTCCTGAAGGTCACGGACGCGTACCGCGTCCAGGGCGAGCAGGGCGGCGCCGAGGCATCCGGCCTCGTCGCCGAGGGCCGCCGCGACCAGCTGCGGCTCCCGGTGGAAGGTCATCCGTTCGTGCAGTGCTGCCCGCAGTGGGATCAGCAGCCGGTCCCCGGCCTGGGCCAGGCCGCCACCGAGCACGATCGTCGCCACGTCGAACAGCGCCTGCCCGGTGGCGAGGCCGTCGGCGAGGGCCTCGACCGCCTCCTGCCAAACCTGGTTGGCGAGCGCCTCGCCGGCCGCGGCCCGCTCGGCCACCTCGGCCGCTGTCACCGGAGGGTCGGCTGTCACGCCGGAAAGTTCGGCGTAGCGGCGGCCGATCGCGGCGGCCGAGGCGACCGCCTCCAGGCAGCCGGGTCGACCGCACCCGCAGCGCGGGCCGTCGGGCCGCACCAGGATGTGGCCGATCTCCCCGGCGGCGCCGTGGGCACCCACGGCGGCCGTGCCGTCGACGACGTGCGCGGCGGCGATGCCGGTGCCGATCGCCACGAACAACACGTGCCCGGCGCCGCGGCCGGCGCCGAGACGGGCCTCGGCCAGACCACCCACGCGCACGTCGTGGCCGATCGCCGTCGGCAGACCGAGCCGCGTCACCGCCAGGTCCCGCAGGGGTACGTCCCGGAAGCCCACGTTCGCCGACCAGACCGCCACTCCGCGCGCCTCGTCCACCACCCCGGGCACGGCGATGCCGAGGGCGATCGGGGTGAGCCCGTCGGCGCGGGCCTTCGCGGCCAGCCCGCCGGCCACATCCAGGATCGTGTTGACCACCGCGGCCGGGCCGCGCGTGGCGTCGGTGGGGTGCCGCTCGGTGCGTACCGCGACGCCGTCCGGCCGGACCAGGGCGCACTTCATGCCGGTGCCGCCGACGTCCAGCGCAACGACCACGCGCTCGGTGCCCGTGGCGTCGCCGCCGGTCACGTCAACACCACGGACCGGGACAGGTGTCGAGGGGCGTCCGGGTCGAGACCCCGGCTGGTCGCCAGCGAGACCGCGAAACGTTGAGCCAGGATCAGGTCGGCCATCGGGTCGACCGGGGTACGACCGGCGGACCAGCTGCCCAACACCGTGCGCCACCCGTGCGTGCGGCTGTGCACGAAGGCCGCGCCGGTGGCGGCCACATCCTCGGGTAGCCCGTCGGGCAGCTCCCCGAACGCCCAGACCAGCCGGCCGGGCGCGGCGACCGAGATGGGGCCGTGCCGGTAGTCCATCGCCGGGTAGGCCTCGGCCCAGAAGGTGGCCGCCTCGCGGCACTTCAACGCTGCCTCCTGCGCCAGCCCGACCGTCCACCCTCGACCCAGGAAGGTGGCCTGCTCGATGGTGGCCGGGTCGATCGGCAACGGGGACCGCACCGCAACCTCGGCGTCGGCGGCGAGCGCGGCCACCGGGTCGCCCAGGTGGGCCCGGAGCAGGGCCAGTGCGGTGGTCGCGAAGCGGGTCTGCACCACCGACCGCTCGTCGGCGAAGGGCATGGCCACCGTCGCGGTGGCCAACTCGACCACCGGGGACGCCGGGTCACCGACGATGACGGTGGTGGGTGTCCGGCCGCGCAGCGCGGCGAGCAGCTCCAGCACCT
Source organism: Micromonospora luteifusca (assembly GCF_016907275.1). Classification (NCBI taxonomy): domain Bacteria; kingdom Bacillati; phylum Actinomycetota; class Actinomycetes; order Micromonosporales; family Micromonosporaceae; genus Micromonospora; species Micromonospora luteifusca. The sequence goes on along the minus strand of NZ_JAFBBP010000001.1, from coordinate 2,754,673 downwards.
CGGTGGTGGTGCCGGAGCGGGTGATCGCGATCAACCGGTCGTAGCGGCGGCCGGCGGGGAACTCGGACGCCTGGAACGCGTCCGTCTCGCCCTGGCCGGCCTGCTCGCGGCGGGCCGCGTACGCCATCGCCATGAACCACGACGTGCCGCAACCGACGACGGCGACCCGCTCACCGGGGCGCGGCAGGTCACCCTGTACGACGCCGGCCAGTTCGGCCGCCTCCCGCCAGCAGTCGGGCTGGCTCGCGATCTCCGCGTCCACGTACGCCATGGAAAACTCCTCGCAGAAGCGACCGGTGCGCAATACGGCTCGTTAGACCCGCATTTCGCGCGTTATTCTGCGCGAATGCGGGTGGTCGTGGCAACCGACCAGCCGATCGCGCAGGTGAGTCTTTTGCGCCAGCCTAGTTTCGCGCACTACTGTGCACGCAATCAATCACCGTCCGTGCAGTCTCTGGGAGGGCCCCCGCGGTGGACCGGTACGCCAGATGGAACGCCCTGCTCGAGATGCTGACCGACAACGGCCGGGTCAGTGTCGAGACGGCAGCCGAGCGGCTGGACGTCTCCCAGGCCACCATCCGGCGCGACTTCGACCAGCTCGCCCAGCAGCAGATGATCACGAGGACGCGGGGTGGCGCGGTCGCGAACGGCGTCTCGTACGACCTGCCCCTGCGTTACAAGACGGCCAAGCACTCGGCGGAGAAGCAGCGGATCGGCGCGGCTGCGGCGGCGCTCGTCACGCCGGGCACCGTGGTCGGCCTCAACGGCGGCACCACCAGCACCGAGGTGGCGAGGGCGCTCGCCGTTCGACCGGATCTGAACACCAGTGCCGAGGGTGCCCAGCTCACCGTGGTGACCAACGCGCTGAACATCGCCAACGAGCTGCTGGTCCGGTCGCGGATGAAGGTCGTGGTGGCTGGCGGGGTGGTCCGCCCGAAGTCGTTCGAACTTGTCGGCCCGCTGGGTGGGGCGCTGCTGCGCGAGGTGACCCTGGACGTCGCGCTGCTCGGTGTGGACGCGATCGATCCGCAGCTCGGGGCCGCCGCCCACCACGAGGGGGAGGCCGCGATGAACAACCTGATGGTGGCCCGAGCCAAGCGCGTGGTGATCATCGCGGATTCGTCCAAGCTGGGGGGTCACGCCTTCGCCCGGATCTGCCCGGTCGAGCGCGTGGAGACGCTGGTGACCGACTCCGGCGCCGACCCGGACGTGGTGGACGCGTTCCGCGCTGCCGGTGTGCAGGTCATCTGCGCCTGAGCGGTCACGCTCCGTCGATGAAGTAACCCGTTCGGCGCGTCTATGCATACGGCGTATTGCGCGGGTCTGCATACCGCGTATGGTGTCGGCTGTCACGCCCACCCATCGGGGGAGGTGCAGCTTGCCAGCTGTCCTGGAGATCGAAGGTCTACGTAAGACGTACAAGAGTCGTCGACGCGGCACCCGCAACGCGCTCGACGGCTTCGACATGCGGGTCGACGCGGGGCAGGTGCACGGCTTCCTGGGCCCCAACGGGTCCGGCAAGACCACCACGCTGCGTACCCTGCTCGGCCTGATCCGGCCCGACGGCGGCCGGATGGCGCTGCTCGGGCACGAGGTCCCCGACGCGCTGCCCATGGTCGCCGGTCAGGTCGGCGCGATCGTGGAGAGCCCGCAGTTCTTCCCGCACTTCTCGGCGCGGGACACCCTGTCCCTGCTGGCCGGGGCGGGCGAGGTGCCGGCCATCCGGGTCGACGAGGTGCTGGAGCTCGTGGGGCTGCGCGACCGGTCCGGCGAGCGGGTCAGGACGTACTCGCTGGGCATGAAGCAGCGGCTCGCCGTTGCCTCGGCCCTGCTGAAGAACCCGAAGCTGCTCATCCTCGACGAGCCGGCCAATGGCCTCGACCCGGGCGGCATCCGGGAGATGCGCACGCTGATGCGTAATCTCGCCGAATCCGGGATGACCGTGGTGCTGTCCAGCCACATCCTCGGCGAGATCCAGCTGATCTGTGACTCGGTCACCATCATCTCGCTGGGCCGGCGGGTCGCCTTCGGCCCGGTCGACGAGGTGCTCGCGCAGCACTCGTCCGGTGCGGTACGCGTCCGACTGGAGGCGGTCACTGATCTGCCTGCGGCCACCGAGGCGCTCACCCGGGCAGGGATCCGGGTCACCGGCCACCCGGACCACCTGATGCTGGCCGGCGTCGACAAGCCGGCCTCGGTGACGCGACTGCTCGCCGAGCACAACCTCTACGTCAGTGAGTTGGCTCCGATCGCCGTCGATCTGGAGAGCGTCTTCCTCGAACTGACCGCCACCGCACCGGTCCCCGGTCAGAACCGGCAGGTCGACGAGTCAATGAAGGTCGGTGGGGCGGGTCAGCCCGGTGCCGCCGCAGGAGGGTGGGGCGCGTGAGCCTCTTTCGTACGGAGCTGCGCCGACTCACCAAGCGGCGCTTCACCCGCTACATGACGCTGCTCGGCCTGCTGGTGCTGGTCGCGATCGTGGTCGGGGTGTTCTTCACCAACCAGAAGATCGGTGCCGATCAACTCGCCCAGGCCGAACGTCAGGCCGAGCAGCAGTACCAGGAGCAGGTGCGCTGGAGCGATCAGGAACGCGCCGCGTGCGAGCAGGCCAAGGCGGCCGGCACGCCGACCGACGGCCGCTACCCCGACGACTGCTCGGTGATCTCGCCGCCGCCCCGGGACCAGATCGAGGCGAAGTGGTTCCTGCCCTCGACGTTCGACTTCCGAAAGACGTTCGACGAGACGCTGATCCCGTTCGCGGCGATCCTCGCCCTGGTCGGGTTCGTGGTCGGTGCGTCCTTCGTCGGTGCCGAGTGGAGCACCGGCGGCATGATGAACCTGCTGCTCTGGAGGCCGAAGCGGCTCACCGTGCTGCTCACCAAGCTGGCCGCCCTGCTCACCGGCATGCTGGCGGTGACACTGCCCGCCGCGGTGATCTGGTTCGCCGGGTTCTGGGCGGTCGCCTCGTTCCGGGGCAGCACCGAAAAGATGACCTCCGGGGTCTGGCAGTCGTTCGTCCTGACCGGAGTGCGCGGCGTGGTGCTGGTGCTGGTGCTCACCACCATCGGCTTCGCCCTCGCCTCGCTGGGTCGGCACACCGCCATGGCCCTCGGCGGCGTGGTGGCGGTGATGGTGGTCGGCCAGTTCGGCCTGGGCATCCTGCTGGCGATGGCCAACGTGCGGTGGGCCGAGGCCTGGCTGCTGCCCACGTACGCGCTGGCCTGGATGACGAAGACGGTCACCTTGCAGGACTACAACTCCTGCAACGCGACCTACTACGGGTCCTGCGAATCGGCGACCTTGGACATCACCTGGCAGCAGTCCTCCGTACTCTTCTCGGTCGGGTTGGTGGTGATCCTCGGGGCGGCGCTCTGGGTGATGCGTCGCCGCGACATCTCCTGACCACAGCACGGTGACGTGGCCGGCCCGGCCGTCGGGATTCCCGGCGGCTCAGGGCCGGCCGCGCCGCTTGCTGCGACCCTGGTCGACCCTGGTTAGGCTGAGCGCCATGCCCGCCGACACCACCCCGACCGCCCCCGAGCCGTCCACCGACGCTCACCCGGGCGTCACGGCGGTTGGTAGCGGGCCCAGCGTTCCGACGCCCCGGCCGGCGCCATCCGTCGAGAGCACCGACGATCTCGCGCCGGACGACGACGGTGTCCACGCCGAGCCCGCCCCGCCGGCTGCCGGGCTGACCGAGCGGGAACGGGCCATCCTCGCCTTCGAGCAGCAGTGGTGGCGGCACGCCGGCGCCAAGGAACAGGCCGTGCGGGACACCTTCGGGGTCTCCTCGACCCGGTACTACCAACTGCTCAACGGTCTGCTGGACAACCCCGCCGCGCTTGCCGCCGATCCCGTGCTGATCGGTCGGCTCCGTCGACTGCGTTCGTCGCGCGCCCGCAATCGCCGCCGCTGACCGTCATCCGTCCCCGTTTCGCGCTGGTGTGCCGATTCGGGCTGTTCCTCCCGCCGACGCCTGCCCTGCCGGTCTTCCTGACCTGGCCAGCCGGCATACCGCATGCCGGCTGGCCAGCCGGGTAGGCGGGTGGCGTTCCGAGGTCGCCAGACGACCGAGCACCCAGGAGGGGAGCGGAGCATGACGGCAGCGAACCAGAGCGGGCGTGGACAGCAGGCCCGGCAGGAGGCCTCCCGTGTAGGCCAGCAGGCCACGCAGGCCGGGGGGCAGGTCGCGCACACCGCGGCCGAGCAGGGCGGGCAGGTGGCCGCAGAGGCGCGGCGACAGGCACAGCAGTTGACCGGCCAGGCCAGCGGGCAGCTTCGGGACCAGGCGCAGACGCAGCAGCGGCGCGCCGCCGAGGGCCTACGCGACTTGGGTCGGAACCTGGGCTCGATGGCCGAACGGGACGGCGATTCCGGGCTGGCCGGTCACGCGGTACGCCGGGCGGCTGATGCCGCCCAGCAGGCCGCCGGCTGGCTCGACGAGCGCGAGCCCGGCGAGGTGCTCGACGAGGTACGCACGTACGCGCGGAGCCACCCCGGGACGTTCCTCGCGGGTGCCGCAGTGGCCGGGCTGCTGGTCGGGCGGCTCACCCGTGGCCTGACCGCACAAGCCTCCGGCAACGGTCAGGGTGGAAGCGCGTCCGGCGCTCCGCCGCCAGCGCAGGGCGCTCAGCAGCCGTACGTCGGGACGGCCCGGGCGCGGAACGTCTCGCCCGCCGGTCAACCGAACCTGGACCTGCCCGGCGGGGTGGCACCGTGAGCGCCCCGGAGAAGGAACGGACCCAGGCCTCGGTCGGCGATCTGCTGGGCGATGTGACCCGGGACGTGTCCACGCTGGTGCGCAAGGAGGTCGAGCTGGCCAAGGCCGAGCTCCGCGAGGAGGTCAGCCAGGCCGGTAAGGCGGGCGGCATGTTCGGCGGCGCCGGGCTGGCCGGGTTCCTGGCAGTGCTCTTCGTGTCGTACGCCCTGTGGTGGGGGCTGTCCAACACGATGGACCAGGGATGGGCGGCGCTGATCGTCGCGGTGCTCTGGGCCGTCGTGGCCGGTGGCCTCTTCATCAACGCCAAGACCCAGCTGAAACGGGCACGTGCGGTGCTGCCTCGGACGAAGCAGACCGCCCGGGAGATGCCGAACGCCCTGCGGGGTCGGTGAGCGAGTCGGGAGGGAACAGGTCATGTCCAGTGACCCGGATCGGATCCGGTGGGAGATCGAGACCACCCGCAACGAGCTGAGCAGTGACGTCGACGCGTTGGCCGACAGGGTCAATCCCCGTCGGATCGCCGGTGATCGGGTCGAGCAGGCACGCGACGCGTTCACCCGAGCGAAGGAGAAGATGATGGGCAACTCGAACCATCTCGGGCAGGAGACCGGTCAGCGGATGTCGCACGCCGCAGGAGCCGTACGCGACGAGACCCGTTCGCTCGGGCAGCAGGGCCGTGAGCAGGCTCAGGGCAACCCGATGGCTGCTGGCCTGGTCGCCTTCGGGGTCGGTCTGCTGGCCGCCTCGCTGATCCCGCCGAGCGGGCGCGAACGGCAACTCGCCGGACGGGCGCGGACCATGGTGAGTGAGCACTCCGATCAGTTGCGCGGGCAGGCGAGCCAGGTCGGCCACCAGATGCAGGACAACATGCGGGAGCCGGTGCAGCAGGCGACGCAGTCGGTGCGGTCCACCGCCCAGCAGGGGATGTCCGCCGTACGCGACCAGGGCCGCTCGGCCGCTGGCCAGGTGCAGGGGGAGGCACATGCGGCCGCCGACGACCTCCGGCAGCGCTGACCCGGTCGGGGCGGAGGGGCCGGCGCCGGTGATGCGGGTACGCTCCGCGTCCGCGCCGGCCCCGGGCCGGCCGGTCAACGAGGACCTGGTCTTCCGGATCGGCCCGCTGGTCGGCGTCCTGGACGGCGCGACCGTGCCGGAGGGCTTCGACACCGGCTGCGTACACGGGCCGGAGTGGTATGTCCGGCACCTGGCCGCGCGGCTCAGCGTGGCGGAGGCGGCCCGCCCGGCGGCCCGGCTGACGAGCAACCTGGCCGCGGCCATCCTCGCGGTGCGGGCCGACCACGGCGGGCAGTGCGACCTCGACCAGCCCGGTACCCCGTCCAGCACCGTCTGCCTCCTGCGTGACTGCGGCGACCAGGTGGACTATCTGGTGCTCTGCGACAGCCCACTGGTCCTCGACGTCGGCGGCCAGGTCAGCGTGGTGACCGACAACCGCCTGGACCAGGCGATGGCCGAGCTGCGGGAGACAGTGGCCACCGTGCCGGGCGGCGCGGCCGACCCGGTCACCCGGTTCCGGCACGCCGTGAGCATCCAACGGGAGCGGATGAACCGCACCCACGGGTACTGGGTCGCGGCGTCGGACCCGGACGCGGCCTTCCACGCGGTGACCGGGTCGATGCCCCGGCGGGGGCCGGGGGCGATTCGCAGGGCGGCACTGCTCAGCGACGGTGCGTCCAGCGCGGTGGAGCAGTTCGGGCTCACCGACTGGGCCGGTCTGCTCGATCTGCTGAGCGCCGACGGGCCGGAGGCGTTGATCGACCGGGTTCGGGCCGCCGAGCGGGATCACCCCGACCGGCTGCGCCGGCACAAGCCCACCGACGACGCGTCGGTGGTGTTCTGTGAGTTCGGGCCGACGGTTCGAACACCAACGGGTGACAACAGAGCGTGAGGAGTAACACCCAAGCCGCCCGACCGGCCGGTACCGGTAGCCGGACCGCCAGTGCATCGCCATTGGGGTGGACTTCGGCCGATGAGGGCGGCAGACTGCGGCACGTGGCGGGTGCGGTCCGGCTGGAGCCGGTGGACGAGCAGAACCTGGAGCCGTTGCTCTCCGTAGCGGCTGCCGAGGCCGAGCCGGATGACGTGATGCCTCCGGTCGAGGCGCCCGCAGGTTGGTCGCTCGCCCGTCGGGAGGCATTCCGGGACTTCCACCGGGCCAGTTTCGGTGGCCTGGACGGCCCCACCGGTTCCCAGATGTTCGCGATCCTCGTCGGCGGCGAGGTCATGGGCATGGTCCGGATGACGCGCTGTGACGAGCCCGGCACGGTGGAGACCGGCATGTGGCTCGGGCGCTCGGCGCGTGGGCAGGGGATCGGCGCGGCCGCCCTGCGGGAGTTGCTGAACGCCGCCGCCGGGGTGGGCATGCGGGCGGTGGTCGCCGAGACGACCACGGACAACATCGGCGCGGTCGCCGTACTCGAGAAATGCGGTGCGAAACTGCGCGAGGACGGCGGAAAGGTGCACGCCGAAATCTGCCTCGATTCGACCCCTCCCGCGCTCTGAGCGCGGTTCTTGCCTTTCGCCTTCTCCGGCATTCTCCCTACGCGTGACCACCGCAAAGTCCGGTCTGGGTCCTTCGGCACCGCATTTCCGAATGCCTTAATGGGACGTCCACGGAAATTGTCGTAGCGGTTTCGGAGTAATGCCGCTGGGTACTGCCCGCCGGGTCCGTAGATACGGACGTCTGATCAAGGGCATGGTTCGCGCTGTCCCCCGGCAGCCCTTTTCCGGCCCTCACCTGGCAGACGTCCGGACCCACCGGGGGAGCGAGGGAGAACTGATGAAGACCGGAACACGAATCGGGCTGGCGGTGGGCTTCGGCTACCTGCTGGGCCGTCGCCGCAAGATGCGTACGGCGCTCACCCTGGCCGCGGCGGTCGCCGCCGGCCGGGCGAGCCGGGACCCGGGCGCTCTGTTGAAGCGGGGCACCGACGCGTTGCAGTCCTCCCCCCACCTGGGCAACCTGGGCCGGCTCGGAGGGCCGCTGGTCAACGCCGGTCGGGCTGCCGCGACCGCCGCTGCCGGAAGCAGCGTCGACGCGCTCACCGGGCGGCTCCGCGGCTCCGCCGACGCCCTGCGCCGCCGCTCCGGCAGCCGGGGCGACGACAGCCGTGAGCAGGGCGACGACAGCCGTGACCAGGACGGCGACAGGCGCGACAGCGGCGACCGTGGCGCGTCGGACAACCGGGACGACGCAACGGCCGAGCAGCGACGGGGGCGGTGACCGTGACGGCGAACACCAATCCCATCGGACTCGGCGAGAAGCTGCGCGGCCAATTGGCCGACGAGATGCGCAACCTGGCCGGTGCGATCGGCGATCGCGCGATGAGCGTGGTGACCGAGCGGATCACCGGGGCGACCGGCCGTCTCAGTGAGTACGCGCGACAGGGCGGCGGGCCGGGACTGATCGCCGCCGCGACCGGGGCGCAGAAGTTGGCCGAGGGCGACTCACCGGTGAAGGCGATGGTGCATGCCGGTTTGGCCGGCGGTAAGGAGAAGGTGATGGCAGCTCTCGGCCGTGCGGGCGGGAAGGGCGGTGGGAAGAAGAAGGTCACCAACATCGTCGAGACGATCGAGGTCGGTGTGCCGGTACGGGCCGCGTACAACCAGTGGACGCAGTTCGGCGACTTCCCCAGCTACATGAAGAAGGTCAAGAGCGTCGACGCCGAATCCGACGAGAAGCTGACCTGGAAAGCGCAGGTCTTCTGGTCGCACCGGACGTGGGAGTCGACCATCGTCCGCCAGGTGCCGGACAAGCTGATCCACTGGCGGTCCAAGGGTGAGAAGGGTTCGGTCGACGGCACCGTCAGCTTCCACGAGATCACCCCGGACCTGACCCGCATCCTCGTGGTGCTGGAGTACCACCCTCAGGGACTCTTCGAACACACCGGCAACCTGTGGCGCGCCCAGGGCCGGCGGGTGCGGCTGGAGCTGAAGCACTTCGTCCGGCACGTGATGACCTCCACCGTGTTGGACCCGGACTCGGTCGAGGGCTGGCGCGGCGAGATCGAGGACTCCCAGGTGGTCAAGGACCACGAGACCACGCTCCGCGAGGAGCGGGAGTCCCGCGAGGAGCAGGGCCGGGCGGAGGAGCCCGAGGAGGAGCGGGAGGAGGAGCGGCCGGAGGAGGGGCGGCGCCAGCCCGCCGAGCGCGGCCGCCGTCGGCCGCCGGCGCGCCGCCGTCCCCCGGAGGAGGAGGAGTACGAGACGTACGACGAGGGCGAGGACTACGACGAGGGGTACGAGGAGGAGGAACCCGAGGAGGAGCAGCCTCCGCCGCGCCGGCGCCAGCCGGAGCGGGCCCGCCGCGCCCAGCCGCGCCAGGAGCGGGAGCCCCGCGAGGAGAGGGAGCCCCGCGAGGAGAGGGAGCCCCGCGAAGAGCGGGCGCCGCGCGCCCGCCCCGCCGCCCGTCGGGCCCCGGAGGCACCACGACGGCCGGTGGTCCGCCGCCGACGTGAGGAGCGTGACCAGTGAGCATCGCGACGACTAGCGGACGCCAGGGCGGCGCGTTGGAGCGCGGCGGAGGAGGCGGCGGCGGCACTCTGGCCGACGTCGTGGAGACGGTGCTGGACAAGGGCGTGGTGATCGACGCGCAGGTGTCGGTCGCCGTGGTCGGCATCCAGCTGTTGGAGATCAACGCCCGGATCGTGATCGCCAGCGTCGAGACGTACCTGCGGTTCGCCGAGGCGGTCGACCGGCTGAGCATCGTGCCCAAGGGCACGAAGGGGCTGCCCGACATGGTGGGGGACGCGGCCGGGGCGGCGACCAAGGGCAAGGCGATCTCCGGCCTCGGCAAGGCGGCCCAGGAGATCAGCGGTGCGGTGGCGGACTCGCTGAGCGACCGCGGCTCCGACCGGGAGCGGGAGCGGCCACGCCGACGCCGGGACGAGGAGCGGTGAACATGACCGACGAGCAGGCCCAGCCGGCCGACGAGGCCGGGCTGTTCATCTACGGCATCGTGCCGTCCGACGTGGAGCCGACCCCGGACGCGGAAGGGGTCGGCAACCCGCCGGGCGAGGTGACCGTGATCCGGCACGGCGACGTGGCCGCGCTGGTCAGCGACGTCGGGTTGGAGGAGCCGATGGGTCGCCCGGCCGACCTGACCGCGTACCAGACGCTGCTGGACGGGACGGCGGCCGTCGCGCCCGTGCTGCCGGTCCGGTTCGGCACGGTGGTGACCGGGCCGGACGCGGTCCAGGACCTCCTGAAGGCCCACCACGACCAGTTCGCCACCGCCCTCGACGAGTTCGAGGACCGGCTGCAGTACACCGTGCACGGCCGCTTCGACGAGGAGGAAATGATCGGCGACTTCCTCGCCGAGAACCGCTCCGCCGCCGCGCTCGCCGACCAAGTGCGCGGCCGGCCGGAAACGGAGAGCCGGGAACAGCGGATCCGGCTCGGCGAGATGATCAGCCAGGGGGTGGAGCTGCGGCGGGAGGCGGAGAACCGGGCGCTGATCGACGCGCTCACCCCGTACGCGGTGGCGCAGGTGCCGCGCCCACCGAGCAGCGAACTGGACGCGATGAACGTCGCCTTCCTGGTCGCCACCGACGACGAGGAGGAGTTCGTGCGGGTGCTGGAGGAGTTCGCCGAGCAGCGCCGGGACCTGATCCGGATGCGGCTGCTCGGGCCGCTCGCCCCGTACGACTTCGTCAGCGCGCACCAGTTGGTGGAGTGACGCGTGGACATCCTCTTTGGACTGTTGACGCTGCCGTACGCCCCGGTGCGAGGGCTGACCGCGGTGGTGAAGGTGATCGCGCGGGAGGCGGAGGCACAGCGGTACAACCCGGCCAACATCCGGCGTGAGCTAGAGGAGTTGGACGCGGCGGCGGCCGCCGGCGACATCACCTCGCAGGAGCGTGACCTGAGACAGCAGCAGGTCCTGGACCGGTTGACCGGCATGGGTGGCGGCGCTCGTGGCGCTGCCCCGGGCGCGGGCCGGGCGGGTAACCGCCCTGCCCGCTCCGGGGGGCCACGGGAGACCGGCCAGCGACGGCGTGCCGACCGGTCGGGTGACCCGGACCGGCGAGGGGGGAGGTGAGCGAGGTGGCAGTCCGCAGCGACGGCGAACGCGCCCGCCGGCGGGCGCCGGAGGGCGCTGACGTTGACCGGTACGACGAGGAGGAGTACGTCGAGCCCGTGTCGGCCGCGGAGGCGGTCCGGGAAGGGCTGCGCCAGATTGTCGAGCTGTCCGGCCGGGACCCGGTCGGAGCCACCTCGCTCCAGGCCACCGACGACGGCTGGCTGATCGGGGTCGAGGTGGTCGAGGACCACCGGATTCCCGCGTCGACCGATCTGCTCGGCCTCTACGAGGTCGAACTCGACATCGAGGGCGGCCTGCTGGGCTACCGGCGGGTGCGCCGCTACCAGCGCGGGAAGGGCGAGGTGGGCTGAGATGACCAGACCGCAGGCTCCATCGGTCGTGCAGAACTCCGGCCAGGTCCTGCCCGCCGGGCACGAGCCGGCCAACCTGGGCGACATCCTGGAGCGGGTGCTCGACCGGGGCATCGTGATCGCCGGTGACATCCGCGTCAGCCTGCTCGACATCGAGCTGCTGACGTTGAAGCTGCGGCTGGTCATCGCCTCGGTCGACACCGCGCGGCAGATCGGCATCGACTGGTGGGAACACGACCCGTGGCTCAGCTCGCGGGCCCGACCGCCGGTGGAGCCTGGCCCACGGGACCCGGAGGAGGTCGAGGCGGAGCGCCGGCCCCGGGTGGCGGCCCGGGCGCGCCGCCGGGACGCCGAACTGGAGGAGTGGAATGAGTTCGACGGTTGAGGTAGCCAGCGCCGGGCCCGTCCCGGTCGCCGGGGCGTGGCTGCACGGCGTGGTCCGAGACGTCGATCCGGCGGCGCTGGCGGCGATCGCCGGGATGGACGGCGCTCCGGTCCGGGTGGTGTCCGCCTCCGGCCTGGTCGCTGTGGTCAGTACCGCGCCGCTGGACGAGTACGGCGAGCAGCCGCTGCGCCGCAACCTGGAGGACCTGGCCTGGCTGGAGCGGGCGGCCCGGGCGCACCACGGCGTGGTCGAGGCACTGGCCCGACGAGGGCCGGTGGTGCCGGCCCGGCTCGCCACCGTGCACACGGACGACGACCGGGTCGCCAGGTCACTCGCCGAGCGCCAGGCCGAGCTGGAGGCCACCCTGGACCGGCTCACCGGACGCGGCGAGTGGGGTGTAAAGGGCTACCTGGTGCCGGGAGTGGCTCCGGTGAGCGCCGAACCCGTCGGCGCCGGCGGTGTGGGAACGGCGTACCTGCGGCGGCGCCGGGCGCAGTTGACCGCCCGGGAGGAAGGCCAGCAGGCGGCGAGCGCGGCGGCGGACACGGTGCACGCCGCGCTGTGCGAGCTGGCCGTGGCGGGCCGGCGGCACGCCCCGCAGGACCAACGACTGTCCGGGGCGTCCACCCCGATGGTGCTCAACGGGGCGTACCTGATGGACCTCGCGGCGCTGCCCGGCTTCACCGACCTCGTCGGCGCGCTGGGCAGCCGGCATCCGGAGATCCGGCTGGAGCTGACCGGGCCGTGGCCGGCGTACTCCTTCGTCGCGGAACGGCCGGAGCCCGCGCTCACCGTACGGGAGCCGTGGTGACCAGCGTGCTCGCGCCGAGCAGCGCCGACGATCCGCTGGCGTACCGGCCGGTCGCCCTGGTGGACCTGCTCGACCGGGTCCTCGCCACCGGCGTGGTGATCAGCGGTGACATCACCCTGGCAATCGCCGACGTGGACCTGGTCCGGATCTCGCTGCGCGCGCTCGTCGCATCCGTCGGCTCGCTGACTCAGACGGAGGACGCCGGATGACCGGGCGGAACGAGGCCACGGAGTTGGCTGCCGCGTTGGGTGCCCAGTCGTGGCAGCAGCCCAGGGTGACCCCGCTGGACCGCCGAATCTCCGTGGACCGGGAATCGGTCGAGCGGGGGCTGGCGAGCCTGGTGCTCACCGTCGTCGAGCTGCTGCGGCAGCTGATGGAGCGGCAGGCCCTGCGCCGGGTGGACCTCGGAGACCTCACTGAGGAGCAGGTCGAGCGAATCGGAGTGACGTTGATGGCCCTGGAGGAGCAGATGGTCGGGCTGCGCGAACACTTCGGGCTGGCTCCGGAGGATCTGAACCTGGACCTTGGCCCGCTCGGCCCGCTCCTCCCCACGGACTGATCCCGGGCCGGCCGGCGGCAGCCCGAGAGGGCCACCGCCGACCGCCTGGATCAGGCCGGAACCCGGATGATGTCGTAGTCGGTGCTCGGCGTCGACTCCACGTCGAACCGACCGTTCACCACGTACAACGACGAGCCGAGCAGGTCGCCGGTGGCCGGCGAACGTAGCTGCGGGCCGGTGATCTCACGCTGCACCACCCCGGCGGTGTAGTCGGCGTTCATCCGGACCACCGCGATGACGTTGCTCAGGTTCCGGATCACGTAAAGGGTGCGACCACGCAGCACCAGCCCGTCGGCGCGCTCGACCGAGTAGCCGCCGAGGTCGACGAGGCGGCTGCGGCCGGTACGCGGGTCGACGCGTACCAACTTGCCGTTCAGCATCTGCGCGACCAGCAGATCCCCGTCCGGCAGCTCCACGATCCCGTTGTGGTAGACGTCCGGCGTGGCGGCCGGACCGCTGAGCTGCAGCACCCGGAAGGCGGTGGGTGCCGGCAGGCGACCACCCGGGCCCAGCGGCACCACGTACAGCACCTGCAGTGCGGAGTCGGTGAAGTAGACCGCCCGCTTGGTGATCACCAGGTCGTTGATGTAGCTGACGCCCGGCTGGTCGTTGAACTGGTAGTGGGCCAGCTTGGCGCCGGTGCCCGCGTCGTAGACGCTGGCGCCGCCACCGGAGTAGTCGGCGGTCCAGAGCCGGCCCTGCGGGTCGAGCTTGAGGCCCGCCTTGTCGGTGCCGGGCGTCCCTGGGATCAGCACCGAGCCGCGCCCGGTCCGTAAGTCACCGCGCCAGACCGCACCGTCCAAAATGGACCCAACGTACACGGTGGTGCCATGGCCGATGGTCAACCCTTCCGGGGTGAAGCCGTCGGGCAGGGCGATCCGGGCCGGGAACGGCTTCGTCGGATGAGCCGTCGCCGGAGAGCCGACCGTGGCGAGGGTCGCCGCCGCGACCAGGGGGACGATAAAAAGGGATAGCAGCTTGCGCAAGGAACACCACCTGACGTGCATGTGGATAACTCCACAGGGGAATCTGACGTCGTATGAACCCCCTGGGCCCGCCGAAAGGTTGGCTACGGACTCAATTCCGTTTCGCCGCGTACGCGGCCAGCCAGGAGACCTGGGCCGGGTCCAGTGACGGGCGCACCCGTGCCCGCGCCGTCGACACGTGCTCGGCGGTGACCGTGGCGGCAGCGAGCGACTCACGCATCGCGGCCAGCGCCGCCTCCCGGACCAGCGCCGCGCAGTCCGCCGCGGAGAAGCCGGTCAGCTCGTCGCCGAGGGCAGCCAGGTCGACATCCGGTGCCAGGGGCACCTGCCGGGACGCGGCCCGCAGGATCTCCGAACGGGCCGGCCCGTCCGGCGGCGGCACGTAGACCAGCCGTTCCAACCGGCCCGGCCGCAGCAGCGCCGGGTCGACCAGGTCGGGCCGGTTCGTCGCGCCGACCACCACCACGTTGCGCAGCGTCTCCACCCCGTCCAGTTCGGTGAGCAGCGCGGCGACGACCCGGTCCGTGGTGCCCCCGTCGGTCGCCTGGCCGCGTACCGGCGCCAGCGCGTCCACCTCGTCCAGGAAGATCAGGGTGGGGGCCGCCTCCCGGGCCCTGCGGAACAACTCGCGGACGGCCCGTTCGCTCTCGCCGACCCACTTGGAGAGCAGTTCCGCTCCCTTCACCGACAGCACATTGGCCCGCCCCGACCCGGCCAGCGCGGTGACCAGGTACGTCTTGCCGCATCCCGGCGGCCCGTAGAGCAGCACACCGCGCGGCGGCTGCACCCCGAGCCGGGCGAAGGTGTCCGGGTAGGTCAGCGGCCACAGCACCGATTCGGTCAACGTCTGCTTGACCTCGTCCAGGCCACCCACGTCCTCCAGGGTCACCGAGGCCAGATCCAGGGTCGAGGCAGCCATCGTGGTGGGCCGGACCACCTCCAGAGCGGCGCTGAAGTCGGCCATCGAGACCGTCGGCGTTTCGGCGGACTTCTGCCGCAGCGCCGCGCGTACCCCGGCCTCCCGGACCAGCGCGGCCAGGTCCGCCGCGACGAACCCGGGGGTACGCGCGGCCACCTCGTCCAGCCGGACGTCGTCAGCCAGTGGCACCTGGCGGGTCAGCACGGTGAGCTGTTCGCGGCGCATCGCCTGGTCGGGGAGCGGGATGCTGATCCGCAGCGAAAGCAGGTCCGGCGCGCGCAGCGCGGGATCGACCGACTCCGGCCGGCCGGTGGTGCAGACCACGGCGACACCGGCTCGGATGCTCTCCACGAGCACCTGGCGGAACACCGTGGCCAGCGGGCCGGGCTCGTCCGCCGGCGCGAGCGCTTCGACGTCACTGACCAGCAGCACCGCCGGCCCGCTGGCTCGGGCGGCTGTCGCCGCGGCACGCAGCCGTTCGGCGGCGGCCTGGTTGGTCAACGCGACCACCTCGGGTGCCCACAGCGGGTGTACGCGGGCACCGACCCGGGCGGCAACGGCGCGGACCAGCGCGGACTTCCCCGAGCCGGCCGGGCCGACGAGCAGCACCCCCAACGAAATGGTGGTGCCCAGCCGGCCCAGCACCTCCCGGTGGTGAAAGCCGAGGTCGAGCAGTTCGGTCAGCTCCTCGGCCTGGGCCCGCAGCCCGGGCAGCTCGTCCACGTCGGGCGCGTCGTCCGCCGGAGCCGCGTCGGCCGCCCGAGACGGCCGTGCCGGCCCGGCATCGACGGGGGCGGGCCCGCCGTGGGTGGTCGGGCCGTGCTCCCAGGCGACCACCGTGTCCATGGTGACCAGCGCGCCAGCGGCCGGCTCCACCGTGAGCACGGTGAGCAGAGTGCTGGTCCAGGCGAAACCGACCGTGTTGGCGAGGCTGCGTCGAGCCACCTCGACCAGGCTGCGCACCGAGGCGTCCGGCAGCACGTCCTGCGGCAGCAACGACACGTCGTCGCCGTCGGTGAGCACCTTGCCCAGCAGGGCCAACCGCAGCATCTCCGGGCTGACCGCCGCGACCACCCCCACCGGCCCGGCCAGGGTGACCCGGCCCGCCGGGATCAGCGGCACCGGGCTCACCCGCACCTGACCGCCGTCGCGCACGCCCAGGTTGCCCAGCGTCAGGTCGTCGGCGTACAGCAGGGCACTGCTCGCGCCCGGCGCGGCCGCCGCCACGATCCCCGCCGTCACCCGGCGGCCGGCAAGCCGGACCGGGTCGCCGGGGCGCAGCCCCAGCGCGGTCAGCGCCTCCGGATGCAGCCGCACGATGCCTCGTCGGGCGTCCAGCGCGGCCGGCCGCAGGCTCGCCGTCAGGGTCAGGTCGGGTTGCGCCACCGCCCGACCGTAGCCGCCAGAGGCCAGCCCCGCCGGTCAGCGCCGCGGATCCAACTCGTCCAACAGCGACGGGTCCCGCCGGATCAGCTCGGCCAACCGGGCCGCCGGGTCCGGGGTCAACCCGTCCGGACCGGGCGCCCACGCGGGCATCGTCCGGCCGGACAGCGGCCAGGCCGGCGGAGGTTCGGCCGCGGCTGCCGGGGCCGGGGCCGCCGGGTCCGGGGCCGCCGGGGCCGGGGCTGCCGGGTTCGGGGCTGCCGGGTTCGGGGCTGCCGGGTTCGGGGCTGCCGGGTTCGGAACTGCCGGAGCGGGGGCCGGCGCCGGGGCCGCCGAGGGCGCTGGCCCGACCGTGACGTCCGGGCCGTTCCAGGAGACCCGCAACGGGTACGTCCGCCCCGCGTGCTCCACGTGCACGGTCACCGTCAGCCCGGGGTGCGCGCCGACGACCTGGCGAACCGCATCGGCCACCTCCTCGACCGGCCCCCACCCGGCCACGTCACCCGATGCGGGTGCCCCCGCGTGGCGGGCGCCGTACCGGCCCGGCCCGGCGTTGCGGGCGTCGCTACCGCCGAGCCCGGGAGGACCCTGCGGTGACGCGGTTTCGTCACGGTCGTCGGCGCGCCGACGCAGCGCCTCCTCACGCCGGGCCAGCCGGGCCAACGTCTCGTCCAGATCGCCCCTCACCGGACCACCCCTTCCCGCCACGGCCGGAGCCCGCCGGCTCAGGCGCTCCTGTCCCGGGTAGCACGTTCCAGCGCACGGTCCAGGACGACCAGCAGGGCGTCCCGCACCGAGAGCCGGTCCCGGGCGTCGAACTGCACCAGCGGAACGTGGTCACCGATGGCCAGAGCCCAGCGGATCTCACCGAGCTCCAGGGCCAGCCGCCCGTCGAAGGCGTTGACCCCGACCACGAACGGCAACCCCGCCCGCTCGAAGAAGTCGACCGCCGGGAAACAGTCGTCCAACCGGGCGCTGTCCACCACCACCAGCGCGCCGAGCGCCCCGCGGGCCAGGTCGTCCCACATGAAGCCGAACCGGGCCTGCCCGGGCGTGCCGAACAGGTAGAGCTTCAGACTCCGATCGATGGTCACGCAGCCGAAGTCCATCGCCACCGTCGTGGTGGTCTTGGTGGACCGGGCACCCGGGTCGTCCACGCCGATCCCGGCGCTGGTCATCTCGGCCTCGGTGGTCAGGGGAGCGATCTCGGAAATCGCCCCCACGGTGGTGGTCTTCCCCACCCCGAACCCACCGGCCACCAGGATCTTGACCGGGATCGGCGGTGCCGTCGGCTTACCGACCGGCGGCGACGTCGCCCCGGTGCCGGACGGAGGCTGGTACGGCGGCGGGCCGGCGCGCCCGACTGTCGGCCCACTGGCCGCCGGCATGCCGTACCGGGCGGTTGCGCTGTTTCCGGCGACCCCGCCGAGCGGGGCGACCGGCCATTCAGGAGATCGCACGGAGTCCATCAATCACTCGCAGGATGAGGTCGGGGTCGAAGGCGTCGTCGGTGTCGGTGACGTGCACGTCCAGGTGTCCGGCCGCCCGCAGGTCACCGACCAGGACCCGCGTCACGCCGAAGTGCAACCGGGTACGTGCCGAGATCTCGGCCACCGAGATCGGCTCGGCACAGAGCGCGATGATCGCCTGGACTTCCGGTGCCAGCAGGGCACCGGGCGAGCCGGTCCACCAGCCGCTGTCCGTGCGGGCGGTCACCTGCGTCTCCAGCCCGATCGCCGGGTCGGCACCCGCCACCCGTCCGGCCGTGAGCACGAATGGGCGAGGCCCGGCCGGACGACCACCGCCCGGCTCGGGCAGCGCCGATGCCACGGCGTTGTCCTCGGTCGGGGGCGCCGCGTGCAGGTACGGGCGGATCCGGACCGTGGGTTCCGGGTCCGGATCCTCGCCGGCGACGTCGGGGGTCACTGCTGAGCGGCGTTCTTCAACTCGACGATCAGCCGGGGGGTCAGGGCACCACCGGCCCGCCCGGCGAAGAGCGTCATCTCGTACGCGACGGTGCCCAGGTTGGCCGACCGGTCGGCGACGACCCCCAGGACGGATCCGCTGCTGATCGCGCTGATCAGCAGATAGCCGTCGGCCATGTCGACGATCACCCGGTTCAAACCGCCGAGCGCGTACCAACTGGCCGCCCCACCGGCGAGACTGGTCATCCCCGACACCACCGCGGCCAACCGTTCCGCATTGGACCGGTCCTTGATCGCCGACATGGCCATCAGCAGGCCGTCCGAGGAGACCGCGATCGCCTCCAGGACCCCGGCGGTGCCGGAGGTGAAGGAGTCCAGCAGCCAGTTGAACGTACGGGCCTCCGGGCTGAGGTCACCGCCGGCGACGGACTGGCTCGGGTGGTCGACGTTGTCGTGCAGGAAGGGGCTGGTCACCGTGATGATCCTTCTTCGTTCCGGCGGTCTGGGCTGACTTCGCGGAGAGCGCGGGCGACGCCCGCCTCGAACTCGGTGATGAGATTGCGGACCTCGGCCGGGTCACCGAGGTGCGTACTGAGGGGTTGGCACGCCGGAACGGCAGCGAGGTTCGCCCCCGGCACCCGTCGGATCAGCCTGGGCCGATCCGGGGTGCCATTGGCCAGGCCGGCGTTGGCCGCCACCAGGGGACCGACGCCCCCGGGTGTGCTCGGGAGGTCGACGGTGTTCAGCTCGGCCCGGCGTACACCGGCTTGGAACGCCTCGACCAGCGCACGGGCGGCGGCGGGGTCCGCGCCGGTCGCGTCCACCGGTCGGATCGGTGGGGCGGCAGCGTGCAGGCTGGCCCCGGGCACCCGCTGCCGGACCCGCGGCCCGGCTGGCGAGCCCGACGGTTGCGGAGCCGGGGGTGTGGGGTCGGTCTGCTCCGGCTGGTCGGGGCCGAACGCGTTCCAGGAAGGGCTGGCCTCCAGGCTGCGGGTGGCACGACTCAGCAGGTCCGAGTCGAAGCGGGCCGGTGCGGCGATGGCCGCCGGAAGGGACCGCGCGCCGTGGTCGGGTGTCGCCGCCGTACGCCGGTCTCGTTCCGGCACCACGGCCCGGGCGACGGTCGCCCCGGCCCGATCGGGGCGGCGCAGCACCAGGGACGCCGGTGGGATCTCCAGGTGTGCGGTCACCCCACCGCCGACGGTGCCGGCCAGGCCCACCTCCCAGCCGTGGCGGCGGGCCAACCGGCCCACCACGAAGAGACCGAGGACCTCGGTCGGTGCGAGGTCGAGCCGTTCCCGGCGGGTGAACCGGGCGTTCTCCTCGGCCAGCCGTTGCTCGCCCATGCCGATGCCGTGGTCCACGACGGTGATCCGCGCGCCGAGGCCGGACGCCTCGGCGGCCACCAGCACGCGGGTGTGCGGCGGGGAGAAAGCGGTGGCGTTCTCCATCAGCTCGGCCAGCGTCAGGATGAGGTCGCCGACCACCGCCGGTGCGGCCGAGATGCCCGCCGGCACCCGTACCTCCACCCGGGTGTAATCCTCGATCTCGCCGAGCGCCAACCGGACCACGTCGGCCAGCGGTACCGGTGCCGTGTGCGCGTCGGCGCCGGCCGAGCCGGAGAGCACCACCAGGCTGCCGGCGTTGCGCCGCAACCGGCTGGAGATGTGGTCGAGTCGGTACAGGTGCTCCAGTCGTCCCGGGTCGACCTCCTGCTGCTCCAGCCGGTCGATCAGTGCGATCTGCCGGCCCACCAGGTTCTGGGTGCGCCGCCCGACGTGGCCGAACATCTGCGCCACGTTGCGTCGGCCGGCGACCTGCCGCTCGACCAGCCGCGCGGCGGTGCTCTGCACCCGGTCGAAGGCCCGTGCCAGGTCGCCGATCTCGTCGTTGGCCCGGATGTCCACCGGTTCCAGCCGGACCGGCTGAGGGCTCTCCCCCTCGTCGTCGGTGACACGGACCAGCTCCGCCTCGGCGACCCGTGCGACCCGGTCCGCCGAGCGGGTGAGGCGGGTCAGCGGTCGGGCCACCGTCCGCGCGACCGCCGCGCTGAGCAGCACCACCAGCGTCAGGATCAGCGCTGCCGCGGCACCGACCAGGTATGCGGCGGTCAGCGCGCGCCGCTGCTCGGCGGTCACCTCGGTGAGGACGTCGGCGACCAGCTTCTTCTCCACGAACTGGCCGAGTCGGATCATCGTGCGGACGGCCGGGAAGAGCGCTTCCATCGGCACGTCGCGGACTGCGCCGGCTGGGTCCCGAGCGCTGTTGACCAGGAAATCCGCGCTGGTACGTGCCGCCACGGCCGCGTCGTTGAGCTCGGCCACCTTGAGCTGCTCGGGGGTGATCAGGCTGCGGAAGCGCAGATTGTCCACCTGGAGCGCGGCGATGCACGCCACGTACCCGGCGGTGGTGTCCGGGCTGCCGATCGCCTTGACCAGCAGGCTCAGGGTGGCGCAGGCGCCCAGGCCCTCGTCGGCGCGGAGCAGCCCGTCGAGGGCGAGCACCTGCCGACCCGGCAACGTGTCGGTGTCCACACCGAACACCAGGCGCAGCGACTCGATCAACCCCATGTTGACCGGAGTGAACGCGTCCATCACCTGGCCGGGGTTCGCGACCCGGGCCAGTACGGCTGTGCGCAGGTCGATGAGGCTGGACACTCCGTCCAGGGCGTGGTCGACCCGGTCGGTCAGCGCGTCGCTGTCGCCAGCCCGCAGGTCGGCCACCCGGTCGTCCACGTCGGCGGCCTTGCGGATCAGCTCGCCGCGTTCGACTCGACCGAGCAGGAAACCGACCGAGAGGATGCGTTCCTGTTGGAGGTCCTGGACCAGGCTGCCGACCTGGCTGGCGAGTCGTACCCGGTCGGCGGTGTCGCCGGCCCGCTGTGCCGCGGCCACCCGGTCGAGCATGACGGGCACGGCCAGGCCGACCATGCTGAGCAGCGGGATCACCACGAGCAGCGCGAGCTTGCCGCGGATGCGGAGCCTACCGAGCAGCATCGAACGCCCCCCACTGCGCCGTCTCCGGGTCGCGGGCCGTGCCGACCGGTTGCAGGCCGCGCGGGTCGCCGGCCACAGGTTGCAGGCCGCGCGGGTCGCTGGCCGCCGGTTGCAGGCCGCGTGGGTCGC
Source organism: Micromonospora luteifusca (assembly GCF_016907275.1). NCBI lineage: Bacteria > Bacillati > Actinomycetota > Actinomycetes > Micromonosporales > Micromonosporaceae > Micromonospora > Micromonospora luteifusca. Next base: position 2,733,449 of record NZ_JAFBBP010000001.1, on the reverse strand, counting down.
CGGCCGTCGGTTGCCACAGGTCGATCGCCGCGGGGGTGTCGGGGCTGTCCGCCTGGGTCGCGGCCATGGCGGCCCGGCGTCGGGCCCGCCGACCGGCGGTGAACAGCAGCGCGGCGAGCCAGCTCAGCAACAGCCCGGCGACCACGCCCGCTCCGGCGGTCAGCCAGCGGTCCCGGTCCAGCTCGTCGATGCGCTCGACCAGCAGGGCGTCCAGCTCGCCGAGAATGACCGGCTGAAGTTGGCGGGCGGCGCGCTGCGTGTTGAGCCCGGCAGCGCTCAACTGACCCGGGTCCACCGTGCCCGTGCCGCTGGCGGGGGTGGAGTACGCGGCCAACGCCTCCACCGAGCGTTGGTAGGTGTCCAACGGAGTCAGCACGTTGGCACCGAGATCGGTGCTCTCCGAGCCGTCGACGGCGGAGCGCAAATTGTCGACGAGGTCGCTGGCCGGGCCCAGGGCGGCCACCCGCAGGCCGGTCAGCTCCATCAGGCCGCGGGGTTGCTCGGCGGCCGGGCGCCGAGCGACCAGGGTGCCCAGATCGGCGAGTCGACCGGCGGCCACCACCGCCTCGGGCAGTTCCTGGCCCGCGCTGTCCTGGAGGAAGAAGGAGTCGGCAACGGGATCGCGGACCAGCCCGGAGCTCTCGCGGACCTTCCGGTGCAGGGCCAGCAGCAGGTCGGACACCTCGCTGTACGCCGTGTAGGCGGACTCCGGGTCGGCGGCGCTGCGACCACGCAACGCCTCCAGCCGGGCGCGTACCCCGGCCCAGCGTTCCTGGCTGAGCAGTTCGACGCCGATGCGAGCGTCCACCGCGGCGGCCTCCTCGACCGCCCGGTTCAGTGCCTCTCCGGAGACGGGGCGACCGTTGATCGCAGCAGTCTGGGCCTCCACGAGGGCGTCGGTGACCGAGCCCAGAGCGCCGAGGTACTGCACGCCCAGCCGTTCCCGGACGGCCAGGTCGCGGTCGTCGGTGGACTGCCGCCAGGTGGACGTGAGGAGCAGTCCCACCGGTGCCAGTAACGCCCCGATGAGCAGTAGCGGCAGCAGTCGGCCCAGCGTGGACGGCCGTCGACGGGCCCGCGGCGCGGGGACTGTCATGTGTGTGTCTCCTCCGGCGTGGGGCGCGGGTCGGCGCGGTGTCGGGTCAACCGACAAGTCCCGTGCACCGGACCGGAAAACTAACCGACCCCCTCGCTGGTCAGGCCCAGCTCGACGAGTCAGGTTCGCGTCAGTTCAAGCGATGTCGCCATTTGTCCGCGTTTCCGGCACGCTCGATTTGATTGGCCGGTGTGACATGGAGGGATCGAGGTGGATATCCGTGGAAGATCGGAATTCACGGGATCCGAAGTCAACTCACTGGGCCGCGTCGGACAGGACTCGCTCGCACCCACCCGAACACCGATCGGGGCAACCGGACGGACGTACGGCGGATCTCAGCCAACGCTCAGGCTGCGGGCCGTACCGTGTGCCGAATGACATCGCCGTCGCCGGCCGCGTGGTTCCGGCGTGCCCTGCCCACCCGCCGCCGCGCGATCGCCGCAGCTGTGGTCGTCGTGCTGTTGGCCGCCGCCGTGACCTGGGCGGTGTGGCCGCGGGGGTCCGGCGTACGCAGTGCGAGCGCGATGCTCACCGTCCGCTCCGGACCGTCCGACGACCAGCCGGTGAGCCTGGACACGACCTTCTACCTGCCCGACGACGCGTCGTCCGGTCGGAAGGTGCCGGCGGTGTTGTTGGCGCACGGGTTCGGCGGCACGAAGGAGTCGGTGCGCTCCGACGCCGAGGAGTTCGCCGGGCGCGGCTACGCGGTGCTCACCTGGACCGCGCGCGGCTTCGGTCGCAGCGGCGGCGAGATCCACCTGGACAGCCCCGACTACGAGGTGCGCGACGCCCAGCGGCTGCTGGACTGGCTGGCCGCCCGACCGGAGATCCGCACCGACGCCGCCGGCGACCCGAAGGTCGGTGTGGTCGGCGGCTCGTACGGCGGCGGGTTGGCACTGTTGCTGGCCGCGCAGGACCGTCGGGTGGACGCGATCGTCCCCATGATCACCTGGAATGACCTGTCCCGCGCGTTCCTGCCGGAGAGCACCGGCGGGGCACCGACCGAGGGCGTGTTCAAGAAAGGTTGGGCTGGCCTCTTCTTCGGCGGAGGCGGCAACGTGGGCAGCGGCCCGGCCGGGCTCTCCGGCGGGACCGCCGCCCAGCCGCAGGGCGCACCGGCGTCGGCCGGCCCGCCCAGTCCGGGGCCGGGTGCCGGCCCGGGCACCGGTCCCGGTGGCGCCCCGGCCGGTGCCGCCGACCCGTCCTGCGGCCGGTTCGCCGCCGACGTGTGCGCCGCGTACCTGCGGATCGCCACCACCGGCCGCGCCGACCAGGCCGCCGTGGACCTGCTGCGCCGCTCCAGCCCGGCGGGCGTACTCGACCGGATCAAGGCACCGACCCTGCTGGTGCAGGGTGAGGCCGACACGCTCTTCCCCCTCGGCGAGGCCGACGCGAACGCGAAGGGCATCGCCGCCGCCGGCACCCCGGTGCGGGTCGCCTGGTTCACCGGCGGCCACGACGGCGGCGCCGGCCCCCGCTCCGACTCCGACCGGGTGAAGTTCCTGACCGTCCAGTGGCTCGACCACTACGTCAAGGGCGAGGGCGACGCGCCCGGCGACGATTTCACCTGGTCGCGCATCGCCGGCTTCGACGCGCTCGACCGAGGTCTGGTCGCCACCGGCTTCCGCCGCGCCGACTACCCGGGCCTGACCGGCAACGCCCGCCGAGACGTCACGGTCGCCGGCCCGGCCCAGTCGATCGCGAACCCACCGAACGGCAACCCGGCCGCCATCTCCTCGATCCCGTTCGCCGGTGGGCTCGCCTCCCTGCTGGACGGCGTGGCCGGCGACGTGCCCGGCCAGCACGCCCGGTTCGAGTCGGCGCCGCTGACCGACGCGGTGGACATCGCCGGTGCGCCCACCGTCACCGTGCGGGCCGCGTCGCCGACCGGCGAGGCGGTGCTCTTCGTCAAGCTCTACGACGTCGACCCGGACGGCGCGGCCACCCTGCCGAACGGGCTGGTCGCCCCGGTCCGACTCACCGGCCTGCCACAGCGGGTGCAGGACGCTCGCCCGGTCACGGTGACGCTGCCCGGGATCGTCCGCCGGGTGGAGGCCGGACATCGGCTGCGCCTGGTGGTGGCCACCTCCGACCAGGCGTACACCACTCCCGCCGAACCGACCGTCTACACGGTGGCGGCGGACGGCGCGGTCACGCTGCCCACGGTCAGCGGCGAGCCGATCCCCACCGCCGCGACGATCTGGCGCTGGGTGCTCGCCGGCCTGCTCGCCGCCATCGCGGTCGGGCTCGTCGTGGTCGTCGCCGTGGTTCGCCGCCGGCACCGTCGCCAGGACCGGTCGGTGCATCCGGAGTACGCGGACACCCCGCTGGCCGTGCGCTCACTGCGCAAGGAGTACGCGGACGGCTTCGTGGCGGTGTCGAACGTGGACTTCGAGGTGCACCCCGGTCAGGTGGTGGGCCTGCTCGGGCCCAACGGTGCCGGTAAGACCACCACCCTGCGAGTGCTGATGGGGCTGACCCAGCCGACCGCAGGGGAGATCTACGTCTTCGGTCGCCGGCTGGTGCCCGGCTCGCCGGTGCTGTCCCGAATCGGCGCGCTGGTGGAGGGGCCCGGCTTCCTGCCGCACCTGTCCGGCCTGGACAACCTGAAGGCGTACTGGCAGGCCACCGGACGACCGGCCGAGGACGCGCACTTCGACGCGGCCCTGGAGATCGCCGGGCTGGGCGACTCGGTACACCGGAAAATCAAGAACTACAGCCACGGGATGCGTCAGCGCCTCGCCATCGCCCAGGCCATGCTCGGCCTCCCCGAGCTGTTGGTGTTGGACGAACCGACCGACGGGCTCGACCCGCCACAGATCGCCGAGATGCGCCGGGTCCTCCAGCGGTACGCCACGGACGGCCGGGCGGTGCTGGTCTCCAGCCACCTGTTGGCCGAGGTGGAACAGACGTGCACGCATGCGGTGGTGGTGAACAAGGGCCGGATCGTGGCGTCCGGGCCGGTGGAGGAGATCGTGGGCGAGTCGCCGAGTGTGCTCTTCGACGTCAGCGACCCGGTGGCGGCGCGGGCGGTCCTGGACCGCCTGCACGGCGTCCGCGTGTTGCCGGAGAGCGACGGCCAGTTGGTGGTCGACACCAACGGCACGGCCCGCAGCGAGGTGGTCGCCGAGCTGGTGCGCGCCGGCATCGGCGTGGACCGGGTGGTGCCCCGGCGGCGCCTGGAGGACGCGTTCCTCGCCCTGGTGGGCGACAACTCTCGGGGAAGCGGTGACCGGTGATGGCAGGCTCTTCCGTCGAAACGCCGCTGGGCGTCACCGACCCGGCCGGTGCGGCCCGGGGCTACCGGCCGTCGGCCACCATGCCGTTCGCGGCGGAGTTCCGCCGGCAGGCGTCCCGACGGCGAACCCAGTTGGCGCTCGGGTTCATGGTGCTGCTGCCGCTGATCATCCTGATCGCGTTCCAGTTCGACTCGGGCGGCGACGACGACAACGGCCGCAACGAGTTCGCCAGCCTGGTCGAGTTGGCCACCTCGGGCGGGCTCAACTTCACCCTGTTCTCGATCTTCGTGTCGGCGTCGTTCCTGCTGGTGGTGGTCGTCGCGCTGTTCTGCGGCGACACGGTGGCCAGTGAGGCGAGCTGGGGAAGCCTGCGCTACCTGCTGGCGATCCCGGTACCCCGGGCCCGGTTGCTGACGGTGAAGCTGGTGGTCGCGCTCGCGTACTCGGGACTGGCTCTTGTGCTGTTGGCTGGCACCGCGCTGCTGGCCGGCACCCTGCGTTACGGCTGGTCACCGCTGCGCAGCACGGTCGCCGCCGAGCTGGAACCCACCGAAGGGCTGTTCCGGTTGCTGGCCGTGCTCGGCTACCTGGCGGTCGTACTGCTGGTGGTGGCCGGGCTGGCGTTCCTGCTGTCGGTGACCACGGACGCCGCGCTCGGCGCGGTCGGCGGCGCCGTGCTGCTCTGGATCCTGTCCAGCATCCTGGACCAGATCACCGCCCTGGGCGCGCTGCGCGACTTCCTACCCACCCACTTCAGCACCGCCTGGCTGGGGTTGCTCTCGACCCCGGTGCAGACCGACGACGTGGTACGCGGCTGCATCTCGGCGATCAGCTACGCGACGCTGTTCTGGGGGTTGGCGTTCTGGCGCTTCACCCGCAAGGACATCACGTCGTAGCGGATCGACTCACAGCCGGCTGTCCGGCGGGCTCACCGAAGATGGCACCGCGCTCGGAGCCGGTGGCGGGGCCGGCCGCGTCGGCGCGGGCGTGGACGGGTCGGCCTTCTTCCAGGCGCTGACGCCGATCCGGCCGGTGTTGCCCAGGTCAACTGGCCCGTCCGGGTCGACGTCCTCGGCCGGCTGCCCCGCGGCGGGTGCCACCGTCAGGTACTCGCCGTTGGTGGCCACCACTGTCGAATCGGTGACCAGGTTGCGCCAGAGCACCACGGCGGTGGCCCGCTCATCGGGGGCGAGGGTGACCTTTCGTGGCGGTTGGTCGAAACCCGAGGTGATCTCCTTGGCGCCGTTGACCACGCGCAGCATGATCGGCTCGCGTTCCTCGTCGAACACGTGCAGCACCGGGTACCCGTTGAGCTCGTAGGGCTGGTCACCACAGTTGATGAGCTCAATGCCCAGGGCGCGCAGGCCCATCGCGGCGTCCCCGCCGGTCGACCGGATCCGGACGCCAGACGCCGGACACGGGTCGACGTTCGCCGACGGGCTGACAGTCGGCGCGGTCGGCGTCGGGCGCGGGCCGTCCCCGTCCTGACCCCGATGGTCAGAAGAGCAGGCGCCGAGGACGAGAGCCGTGGCGCCCATTGCGCTGATCCGTCGCCATGCTGCGGTGTTGCGGGAAATCATTCGTCGATCATTGCCTACGTCAGCGTCCCACCACTGCCGGCCTCCGGCCGCGCGCACCGCTCGTCCCCGCCCATCCCGCTCGGTCCGCTCGGTCCGCTCGGTCCGCTCGTCCCCGCCCATCCCGCTCGGTCCGCTCGGTCCGCTCGGTCCGCTCGTCCCCGCCCATCCCGCTTGGTCCGCTCGGTCCGCTCGGTCCGCTCGTCCCCGCCCATCCCGCTTGGTCCGCTCGGTCCGCTCGGTCCGCTCGTCCCCGCCCATCCTGCTTGGTCCGCTCGGTCCGCTCGGTCCGCGCTGACCGGCCCGGCCGCTCCGGTCGGCTCGGTCCGCTCGGTCCGCGCTGACCGTCCCGGCCGCTCCGGTCGCGCAGGCGTGGCGGGGTCGCCTGGTGGTCCTTCGCGCTGAACCGATTGCGATATCACCAGCCTGTTCCGGCTTCGCGTGCTGATGATCCACTCCATTTCGCCGACATTGCTGTATCCCGCGACCTGGATACCCCAATGTCGGCGATATGGAGTGGATCATGCGCGCGGCGGCCCAGATCTGTCCGCCGAGTCCCAAATGTCGGCCGGGAGAGCGGGCTGGCGGGTGACCGGTGCGGAGGGGTGCACCGCGAGCCGCCGGGCAGGCGGGGCGTCACGCCCGCGAGGCCCGGGTGGGCGGGAACTGGTTGTCCGCTCGCTCGCGGTCGACTGGTCGACTCTCCAGGGCCCGCTCAGAGTCGGCGTGTCGTCGACGACGGGCGGGCCGCAGTCGCCAGCGGGCCGGCTCTGGGCTGGAGTGTCGGCGGTGGGGTTGCGCCGGGGTTGTCTGCGGGCCGGTTTCGGGCTGGAGGGGTCGCGCCGGTTGCCAACGGGCCGGCTCAGGGCTGCCGCGTCGGGCACTTGCTCCGCGGCTGCTCGTCGTCGTGCGGAGCCCAGCATCGTTTTCACGAGGGATCTTCCCACTGACAAGGAACTTGTAACCCTCGATGTCTTCATGCCTCAACATTGATGGGATCCATTTATCCTCTTCGATGGGAGTTCCATGAACGTCTCTCGGCTCGGCGGGCCGATCCTGTCCCTGTTCCGCATCGTGACCGGCCTGCTGTTCACACTGCACGGCCTGTCCTCGATCTTCGGGTTGTTCGGCGGCAACCCGATGACCGGCGCGGCGATACCGTTCGGCACCTGGCCGGGCTGGTGGGCCGCGCTGATCCAACTGCTTTGCGGCGCGTTGGTGCTGGCCGGGCTCTTCACTCGGCCGGCCGCACTCCTCGCGTCCGGCTCGATGGCGTACGCCTACTTCGTCGTGCATCAGCCGGAGGGTCTGCTGCCGCTGCACAACGGCGGTGAGCTGTCGGCGCTCTTCTGCTGGTCGTTCCTGCTGATCGCGGCTCTGGGTGCGGGCTCCTGGTCGCTCGACACTCTGCTCGCCCGGCGTCGCGCCGAAACTCCGCCCGTGTCGGTGGCTGAGCCGAACTCGATGGTCGTCTGACCGCACGCGTACCGCGCGTCGCCGGAGCCTCGACGAGGCGGTTCCGGCGACGTGCCCCGGTCTGGGGTCATTCCGGCGGCGGAGCGTCAGGCTGGCGTGCGCGCGCCGAGAACCGCGTGCAGGAGGCCCGGGTAGAGGCGGTCCAGTTCGTCGCGGCGGAGGCGGACCAGGCGGCTGGTGCCGGCGGCCCGGGTGCGGGTCAGGCCCGCCTCGCGCAGCACTTTGAGGTGGTGGCTGCGGGTCGCTTTGGAGACGCCGAAGTCGAAGCTGCCGCAGGCGGATTCGCCGCCCTCGGCGAGTGCCCGGACGATCTGTAGCCGCACGTCGTCGGCGAGTGCGGCCAGCACGGTGGTGACCGGTATGTCGGTCAGGTCAGGTTCGTGCGGCTCCATGTGACCAGTGTAACCGTTGTTCGACAATCGTCGAACGACACCCTAGGGTCGGTGTCGTTGGTTCGACGATACTCGAACATTGGAGCTGACGATGCGATCCCGCGCCGCCGCCTATCCGCTGCTCGCCGTGCTCGGTTGGGGCGTGATGTTCCCGGTCCTGGCCAGTGCGCTGACCCGGATCGACCCGCTCAACCTGACCACCGCCCGCTACCTGCTCGCCGCCGTCATTCTCGTCGCCATTCTGCTGCTCCGCGAGGGCTCCGGCGCGCTGCGGCCCGGCGGCCGGGCCGTCGAGATCGTGGTGCTCGGCGTAGTCGGCTTTGCCGGCTTCAACCTGCTCACCAACCTGGCGCTCGAACACGCCGCCCCCCAGCAGATCTCCCTCTTCGTGGCCACCACCCCCGTGATCACTCAGCTGGTCCGGTGGGCCCGTGACGGCGTACGGCCGAAGCCGCTCTTGCTGGCCCTCTCCCTGGTGGCGCTCCTCGGCGTCGGCCTGGTGATCACCCGCGGGAGCCTGGCGGGGCTCGGCCAGTTCGGTCTCGGCGGCCTGATGATGATCGGCGCGGTGCTCGGCTGGGGCATCTACACGCATGGTGCCAGCCGGTTCGGCGACTGGTCGCCGCTGCGCTTCACCACACTGACCGCGCTCGCCGGCACAGCCGCCATGCTGGCCGCGAGCATCGGCGCCGACGCCGTCGGTTGGCAGCACGCGCCGGCCGCCGCCGACCTCGCGGCGGTCGCCCCGCAATTGGCGTACGCCGTGATTGTGGCTGCCGTGATCGCGGTCCTGGCCTGGAACACCGGCGTGCAGCGGCTCGGTGCCGCCAACGCCGCGCTGTTCATGAACCTGGTCCCGGTGACCACCTTCGCGGTTCAGATCGCCCGCGGCTACCGCCCGGAACCCGTCGAGCTGGTCGGTGCCGCCATCACGATCGCCGCGCTGATCGCCGCGAACCTCGCCACCAGGGCGCGGGTCCGGCCCTCGTCCCTGCCGCAGTCGACCGCGGTCACGGACCAGATCGCGGTGGTCGACCCGGTGGCGGTGAACGCCCGCTGACCCACCCACTGGGATGGGCGCTGGAGGCTGCGCCCGGCTTTGCCTAGACTCGACGTCACAACTGCATACCTCATCCAGAGGGGCTGAGGGATACGGCCCGACGACGCCCCGGCAACCACCCCGCGCGCTCACCGCTGAGCGCCCCGCGGGGCAGGTGCCAATTCCGTCCCCGCCGCACCGTGCGATGCGGGGAAAGATGAGAGGACTCTCGACATGACGTCGACGCTCGCCCAATCCGGCATCGGCACCTCCGCCAGCCCCGCCCGCGCCCTGGTCTGTCGCGCCTGCTCGGCCTGCTACCCGCTCGTCGCCCAGCATGCCTGCTACGAGTGTTTCGGCCCGCTGGAGGTCGACTACGACACCGCCGCCCTGGCCACCGTCACCCGTGAGCAGATCGAGGCCGGCCCGAAGAACATCTGGCGGTACGCCGCACTGCTCCCCGCCGGTCAGGACCCGGCCAGCCGGGTCACCCTCGACCCGGGGCTGACCCCGCTGGTGGCGGCGCCGCACCTCGGCGCCGAGCTGGGCTTCACCGCGCCGCTCTGGGTCAAGGACGACAGCGCCAACCCCACCCACTCGTTCAAGGATCGCGTCGTCTCGGTGGCGCTCACCGCCGCGAAGGCGCTCGGCTTCACGCGCTTCGCCTGCGCGTCGACCGGCAACCTCGCCAACTCGGTGGCCGCGCACGCCGCCCGCGCCGGGGTGCCCTCGGTGGTCTTCATCCCCAGTGACCTGGAACAGGGCAAGGTCATCACCACCGCCGTCTACGGCGGTGAGCTGGTCGCCATCGACGGCTCCTACGACGATGTCAACCGGCTCTGCGGCGAGCTGGTGGAGACCGACGAGTTCGAGGACACCGCGTTCGTCAACGTGAACGTCCGGCCGTACTACGCGGAGGGCTCCAAGACCCTCGGCTACGAGGTGGCCGAGCAGCTCGGGTGGCGGATCCCGGCGCAGGTGGTCATCCCGATGGCCAGCGGCGAGCTGCTCACCAAGATTGACAAGGCCTTCTCCGAGCTGGTGGAGATCGGCCTGGTCGAGGCCCCGGCCGGCGGTTGGAAGGTCTTCGGGGCCCAGTCGGCCGGCTGCAACCCGATCGCCACCGCTCTGCACGCCGACACCGACACGATCATCCCGGTCAAGCCCACCGGCATCGCCAAGTCGCTCAACATCGGCGACCCGGCCGCCGGCCTCTACGCCCTGGAGGCGGTCCGCCGCACCGGCGGGTGGATGGAGTACGCCGACGACGACGAGATCCGCGCCGGCATCCGCGATCTGGCCCGCACCACCGGTGTCTTCGCCGAGACCGCTGGCGGGGTGACCGTCGCGGTGCTGCGCAAGTTGGTCGAGTCCGGTCGGCTCGACCCGACGGCGGAGACCGTCGTGTTCAACACCGGCGAAGGACTGAAGACCATCGACGCGGTGGCGGGCCAGGTCGGGCCTTCCCACCACATCAAGCCCTCGCTGCGTGCCGCCCGCGACGCCGGCCTGCTCGGCTGACCCCGCCCGCGCCCGCGCCCGCGCCCGCGCCCGCGCCCGCGCCCGCGCCCGCGCCTGTGGCGTCGGTCCGGGTCGCTGGCGTCGCGATATTGATCGGCTCCGTTTCGCCGACGTGGCGGTATCCGAGCGCCTGGACACCGCCACATCGGCGATCTGGAGTGGATCACGTGCTGGGTCGGGGTCGCGTGGGGAAGAGCCGCCCGGTAACTGGAATTTCGCTGTGAGTGTGGAAAACCCGCCGCTCTGTACTTGACGGCAGGAACCGGACGGCGCAAGATGCTCCGTGCGGGAGGGCATTTCGCCGAAGACTTTTGAAGTTCTTGCGACCCAACGCCGGAGGCGTTGTGCGAGTGTCCCTCCCGACCACGTTCGATCGGGCCAGCGAATAATTCGCTGGCCCGATCGCTTTTCCGGGTGCACGCTCGGCGGCATGAGCATCACGATCGCGTCGTTCGACGGCGCCGACCGGGCTTCGGTCGACGAGGCGTACCTGATCGGGGCGGCCGTCAGCGACGCCGATCTGCCGGACCTGCCGCCCTTCTGCCGGCGGCGGTTCGACGCGATGTTCCACACGCCGATGCCCGGCACCCGGTCCCTCTGGGCGCTGGCCCGACTGGACGGCGTGCCGGCCGGTTACCTCCAACTGGACCTGCCGCAGCTCGACAACACCGACAACGCCACCGCCGAGCTGGTGGTGCATCCGGAGCTGCGGCGGCGGGGCGTCGGCCGGGCACTGCACGAGTACGGGCTGCGCCTGCTGCGGGAGCACGGACGCAAGCGGGTGGTCGCGATGGCCGTCTCCGCGCTGCCCGGCGGGCCCGCCCGAAGCGTGGCGGGTGACGCGTTCGCCGCCTCGACGGGCGCTCAATCCGCCCTGGCCGAGGTGCGTCGTCGGCTCGATGTCGACGAGATTGACCGGGTCGCGCTGCGGGCGGCGTTGGCCGAGGCCCAGCCGCGGGCCGAGGGCTACCGGTCGGTCTGCTGGCAGGGGGCGACCCCGCAGGAGTACGTCGCGGACATCGCCTACCTGGACGGCCGGCTGCTCATCGACGCTCCCATGGGGGACGTGCAGTGGGAACCGGAGCAGGTGGACGCCGAGCGCATCCGCGGCAACGACCGGGCGTTGGACGCCAGGGGCCGGCGGCGTTACCACCTCGGGATGCGCCACGAGGCGACCGGCCGGCTGGTCGCCTGGACCCTGCTGGACGTGGGCGCCTCCGCCGACTGGCACGCGTTCCAGCAGATCACCATCGTCGACCCGGCCCACCGTGGGCACCGGCTCGGCCTCATCGCCAAGGCCGAGAACCTGCACCACCTGCTCACCCACGAGCCGGCGGTCCGCATGATCGACACCTGGAACGCGGCAAGCAACAGCTACATGGTGGCGATCAACGAGCAGCTCGGCTTCCGGCCGGTGGACGCCTGGACCGACTGGCAGCTCACGCTCTGACGGACGCTGGTGCTCGCGGACGTGACTCAGGCATGCGGCGTTGTCTGTCATCGGCGCTTCTGCTCCCGAACACGGCTGCGGCATGATGGCGGGCATGACGGAGACCCCGCAGCCCCTGTACGACAGGCACGCCGACACCCTCAACCGTGCGCTGACCGCGATCACGGAGCGGGGCTACTGGTCCGCCTATCCCGAATCTCCCAGCCCCCGGGTGTACGGCGAGACCGCCGCCGCCGACGGTAAGGCCGCCTTCGAGGCGTACCTCGGTGGTGATTTTCCGCTCGACCAGCCGGGCGCCGGTGAACGCGTCGCCACCGAGACGAGCCCGTTCGGGGTGGAGTTGGCGGTGCGCTACCCGCATGCCGCCCCCGGCGAGCTGATCGACGCCGCCTCCGCCGCGCTTCCGGCGTGGCGCGACGCCGGCCCGCAGGCCCGGGTGGGCGTCTGCCTGGAGATCCTCGACCGGCTGCACAAGCACATCTTCGAGCTGGCCAACGCGGTGCAGTTCACCAGCGGGCAGGCGTTCGTTATGGCCTTCCAGGCCGGCGGCGCACACGCGCTGGACCGGGCGCTGGAGGCGTTGGCTTACGCGTACGCCGAGATGACCCGGCACCCGGGGACGGCAGGCTGGGAGAAGGCCGCCGGCAAGGGTGACCCGCTGCGGATGACCAAGACGTTCCACGTCGTGCCGCGTGGGGTGGCGCTGGTGATCGGCTGCAACACCTTCCCGACCTGGAACTCGTACCCCGGGCTGTTCGCCTCGCTGGTCACCGGCAACCCAGTGATCGTCAAGCCGCACCCGCGCGCGGTGCTGCCACTGGCCATCACCGTGAAGTACGCCCGGGAGGTGCTCGCCGAGGCCGGCTTCGACCCGAACCTGATCATGCTGGCTGCTGAGGCCCCCGGCGAGAAGCTCGCGAGCGACCTGGCCCTGCACCGCTCCATCCGGATCGTCGACTTCACCGGCTCCACCGAGTACGGCGACTGGCTGGAGACGCACGCCCGGCAAGCGTCGGTCTACACCGAGAAGGCCGGCCTGAACACGGTCGTCATCGACTCCACCGACGACTTCGCCGGGATGTGCCGCAACCTCGGTTTCACGCTGACCCTCTACAGCGGCCAAATGTGCACCACCTCGCAGAACATCCTCATCCCCGCCGGCGGCATCGAGACCGACCAGGGGCGCAAGAGCTTCGACGAGGTGGCCGGCGGAATCGCCGCGGCGGTCGGCAAGCTCACCGCGGACCCGGCCCGAGGCGTGGAGCTGACCGGCGCCATCGTCAACGACGGGGTGCTGGAGCGGCTGGCCGAGGTGACCAAGGTCGGCGAGCCGGTGCTGGAGTCGCGGGCCGTGATCCACCCGTCGTACGCCGACGCGGTGGTGCGTACCCCGACGATCGTGAAACTGACCGCGGACGACGCGGAGACGTACGGCCGGGAGTGGTTCGGGCCGATCTCGTTCGCCATCGCGACCGACTCCACCACGCACAGCCTGGACCTGCTGCGCCGCACGGTCGGCGAGAAGGGCGCGCTCACCGCCGGGGTCTACTCCACCGACGAGGCCGTGCTGGACGCCACCGAGGCGGTCGCGGTCGAGGTCGGGGTGCACCTGTCCTGCAACCTCACCGGCGGGGTCTTCGTGAACCAGTCGGCGGCGTTCTCCGACTTCCACGGCAGTGGCGCCAACGCGGCGGCGAACTCGGCGTTGACCGATGGGGCGTACGTGGCCAATCGATTCCGGATCGTGCAGTCTCGGCGGCACGTCTGATCTGTGGTTGTTGCTTTTGGGCTTTCCGGGGCGGCCCGCCCTGCTTGCGGTTGGGGGTTTCCGGGGCAGCCCGACCCGCTCCGGGCGGTCAGGCTTGATCCCTGCGCGGGTCGGGCTGCCCCGGAAACCCTTTGTGGGCACGGTGGTCGTGGGCGTCTCTGCGCCTGCGCTGTCCCATCAACCCATGATCGTGCTGCAACCAGGATGTAGTGGTAACCGTTTGCGGGGAGGCCACTCGATCCTGGTTGTAGCGCGATCATGGGGTTGGCGGCGTCGACAGCGGGTCATTGCGCGGCGGGGTTCAGGCCGTTCGGCGCATTTGTAGTTCGGTCAGGGCCGGGATCGTGGGGTGGGGGACCCGTACGCCGGTGTCGGTGAAGCCCAGCCGCTGGTAGGCGCGGTAGGCGCGGTTGTTGCCGACCACCACCTCCAGCAGCAGCTCCGGCCGGCCGCAGGCCCGCGACCAGGCGGCCACCCCGTCCACCAGGTCGCCGAGCAGCCCGCCGCCCCGCCAGGCTGGCGTGACGTAAACGGCGTAGATCACGGTCAGCCCCGGCTCGTTCGGGGCGACCGTGCCGCCGGCGTGTCCGACCAGCCGGCCGCCCGGATCGGCGATGAACTGTGCGTTGGTGGGACCGGCCGAGGTGAAGGCGACCCGGGCGGCGAACTCGGTGTGCGGTCGGGCCGCCGCGTCCGCCAGGGTCTCCAGGAAAGCCAACGGTGCGTCGGCGAGCATCTCCAGGCGTAGCGCCCGCATCCGGGCGGCGTCGCCAGGCCGGACCCGGCGGATCTGCGTCTGCCGGAGGGCGGCTGGGCCGGTATCGGTGGTCATGCCCGCATGCCTACCACAGGGGTGGACACCATTTTCCGAGCACGGCTGGAGGCGGTGCCGGAGCGGCCAGAACGGTGCCCGATTTGTGGTCGTGCGCGGTCGTCATCCCTCGTGTAGCGTGCGATTCCGGTCACCTGCTTCAATGGCCGCCATCGATCGCTGGGGCGGTGGTCCGAGGGCGCCCGGCCGCGCCGTGCGCCGGGTCAGGCAACGCTGCGCAGAGTGAGGGAAGTGCACCGTGGCACAGGGCACCGTGAAATGGTTCAACGCCGAAAAGGGCTACGGCTTCATCGCCGTCGACGGCGGTCAGGACGTGTTCGTTCACTTCTCCGCAATCGAGATGGACGGCTACAAGGCGCTGGATGACGGTCAGCGGGTGGAGTTCGAGATCGCCCAGGGGCAGAAGGGCCCGCAGGCCGAGCACGTACGCGTCATCGCCTGAGCTTCCTCCCCGATCGGCCCCCACGTCGGGGCTGCGGCACGGGCGCGCAGCCGGGAAGATCGTGAACCGTTCCAGCCAATGCTGAGGAGCGTTCATGACCGACGAGTCACCCCCGCCCACCCCACCCTCCGGGCCGGGTGAGCCGGGCCCGTCCGAGCCGGGTCCGTCCGAGCCGGGTCCGTCCGAGCCGACCCCGCCCCACGGCGGTTTCAACGCGACGCCGGGCACGGCGTCTGGCTGGGATCCCGCGCGGGGTGCGGCCGGTCCGCCCCCGCAGGGCTGGGCTTACCCGCCACCCGGGGGCTACCCGCCCGGGGTGGGCGCTTACGGCGGACAGCCCGGGTGGGGTCCCTCTGGCGGGCAGCCCGGGGCGGGTCCCTATGGCGGGCAGCCGTGGTATCCGGGGTCGGCAGTCGGCTGGTACCCGCCGGGTTACGGGTTCGACCCGAACGACCCGCTGGTCACTCCCCCCGGTGCCGGTCTTGCCGGATGGTTCAACCGGTGTTGGGCAGCGTTGCGCCGGGGTTGGCGGCAGTTGGTGCCCATCATGCTGCTCACCCAGGTGTTGCCGGCGGCGGTGCTTTCGGTGATCTCCCTCGGTCTGGACCCGACGGCGAAGTGGGCCGCCCAGGCCGAGGCGGATCCGACCGCCGTGCTGCCGGACAATTTCGCCGCCGAGTTGGTGAGCCTCATCGTCGTGCTGGTCGGCGGCAGTTTGTTGATCGGGTTGCTGCAGGCCGCCGGGTGGGCCGCCGGCAGTTGGGTGATCACCCAGCAGGCGGCCGGTCGGCCGGGCAGCCTCGAGTCGGCGCTGCGCTATGGCCTCCGTCGGGCGCTCGGGCTGTGGGGCTGGACCCTGTTGGTCAGCGTGATCGTCGGCGTCGGCCTCTGTTTCTGCGTGCTGCCCGGCATCTACCTGGCGTTCGCGCTGAGCATGGCCGGCCCGGTCTACCTCTTCGAACGCCGCGACCCGATCGGCCGATCGTTCGGGATGTTCCACGCCCGGCTCGGCCTGGTGCTCGGTCGGGTGGCCCTGGTGGCCCTGGCGGTGATCGTCGGCAGCCTGATCCCGGGGGCGCTGGAGGGGGCGGGCACCTCCGCGTTCGGTACGGATCCCTTCGCGTCGCCGGGTGCCGCGACCGGGGCGGTGGCGGTGATCGGGGTCACTGCGGTGCTGGCGCTGCCGGCCCACCTCGCCCAGTTGATCGGTCTGCTGGTGACGTACGCCGAGCAGCGGGCCCATGAGGCGCCGGTGAACACTGCCGGACTGGCCGCGGAACTCGGCTGAGCGGCCCCATCGTGCTTGCACTCGGCAGGGGAGAGTGCTAAACAAGTCATTGGCACTCGCATACCGTGAGTGCCAATGGTCGGGACGGTGGGGCCAGGTTGCACCGGCGTGGAGACGCCGGGGCGGCACATGGCCGGTCGTCGCGGGCTATCCGGCCCGGCCGAAGGACGTCGTCGTCGCCAGGTGGCGACGTCCCAAGGTGCGTACACCAGGCGGCCCATTCGAGGCACACATCTCGGGTGGCCCGTGAGTGTCCAGGAGGACAACGCCGTATGGCCAAGATGATCGCGTTCGACGAAGAGGCGCGCCGCGGCCTCGAGCGGGGCATGAACCAGCTCGCCGACGCCGTAAAGGTGACCCTCGGCCCCAAGGGCCGCAACGTCGTGCTCGAGAAGAAGTGGGGTGCCCCCACCATCACCAACGATGGTGTGAGCATCGCCAAGGAGATCGAGCTCGAGGACCCGTACGAGAAGATCGGCGCTGAGCTGGTCAAGGAGGTCGCCAAGAAGACCGACGACGTTGCCGGTGACGGCACGACGACGGCGACCGTCCTGGCCCAGGCCCTGGTTCGCGAGGGCCTGCGCAACGTGGCCGCTGGCGCCAACCCGATGGCCCTGAAGCGGGGCATCGAGGCTGCGGTCGCGAGCGTCTCGGAGGAGCTGTCCAAGCTCGCCAAGGACGTCGAGACCAAGGAGCAGATCGCCTCCACCGCCTCCATCTCCGCTGGCGACAGCACCGTCGGCGAGATCATCGCCGAGGCGATGGACAAGGTCGGCAAGGAAGGCGTCATCACCGTCGAGGAGAGCAACACCTTCGGGCTGGAGCTGGAGCTCACCGAGGGTATGCGCTTCGACAAGGGCTACATCTCGGCCTACTTCATGACCGACCCGGAGCGTATGGAGGCCGTCTTCGACGACCCGTACATCCTGATCGCCAACAGCAAGATCTCGTCGGTGAAGGACCTGCTCCCGATCCTGGAGAAGGTCATGCAGTCGGGCAAGCCGCTGCTGATCATCGCCGAGGACCTGGAGGGCGAGGCCCTGGCCACCCTGGTGGTCAACAAGGTCCGTGGCACCTTCAAGTCGGTCGCCGTCAAGGCGCCGGGCTTCGGTGACCGCCGCAAGGCCATGCTGACCGACATCGCCATCCTCGCCGGTGGCCAGGTCATCAGCGAGGAGGTCGGCCTCAAGCTCGACGCCGCCAGCCTCGACATGCTGGGCCGCGCCCGCAAGGTCGTGGTGACCAAGGACGAGACCACCATCGTCGACGGTGCCGGTGACGCCGAGCAGATCCAGGGTCGGGTCAACCAGATCCGGGCCGAGATCGACAAGAGCGACTCCGACTACGACCGCGAGAAGCTGCAGGAGCGGCTGGCCAAGCTGGCCGGCGGCGTTGCGGTCATCAAGGTCGGCGCGGCCACCGAGGTCGAGCTCAAGGAGCGCAAGCACCGCATCGAGGACGCCGTTCGCAACGCGAAGGCTGCCGTCGAGGAGGGCATCGTCCCGGGTGGTGGCGTCGCGCTGGTTCAGGCCGGCAAGACCGCCTTCGACAAGCTCGACCTGGTCGGCGACGAGGCGACCGGTGCGAACATCGTCAAGGTCGCGCTGGACGCCCCGCTGCGGCAGATCGCCGTCAACGCCGGCCTCGAGGGTGGCGTCGTGGTGGAGAAGGTCCGTAACCTCGAAGCGGGTCACGGCCTCAACGCCGCCAACGGCGAGTACGTGGACCTGCTGGCCGCGGGCATCATCGACCCGGCCAAGGTGACGCGCTCGGCGCTGCAGAACGCCGCTTCCATCGCGGCGCTCTTCCTCACCACCGAAGCCGTCGTCGCGGACAAGCCGGAGAAGAACCCGGCTGCCCCGGCTGGCCCGGGTGGCGGGGACATGGACTTCTGAGTCCAGTTCCGACACAGAACGGGGCGGGCCGCTGACGCGGTCCGCCCCGTTCGTCGTCAGGTCGGTAGTGGGCGCTGGTTGCGCTGTTTGTGCGCCCGGTCGTACGGCGGAAGCAGCTGGATCGGCGCGTCCACCATCTCCTGCGGCTCCTCGACCACCGACGGTGAGTCGTCGGTGGTCATCTCGGCCAGTTGCTCGGCGTCGCCGTAGTCGAGCCGGTCGAACGGCAGTTGGCCGGGGAGCTCGCCGACCGGTTTCCAGGTGATCGGCGGGCCGTCCTCGGTCTTGTCGTCATCCGTGGTCATGGCTGCCTCCTCTACCAAAACGGTAGGGGGCGTCGATGGCCGGTGCGGGCGAATGGCGCTATCTGGACCAGCGTCCCGTTCGCCCCTTATCGCGCTCCGACCGCTCTCCGGTACAGGAAGAAGACCCGCTCGATCCGGGCGCCCGCGCTGCCGGAATAGAACGGCACCGGCCCCGCCCAGCCGATCTGTGCCCGGTCCAGGCCCGTTGCCTGCTGGTCCCGTAGGCAGCGGCGCAGCAGCACGCCACCGATGCCCGACCCCTCGGCGGCCGGCGCGGTGCCCATCGGCCCGAACCAGCTCGGCCGGGACGACCCGTACGCGGCGAAGCCGAGCACCTCGCCGTCCCGTTCCGCCAGGTGGCAGCCGGCGCCGTCCCGACCCACCGACCCGGCCAGCTCGCCGTCCCACGCGCCACCGAAGGTGGACCTGGCGAACGCGGCCAGCGCCTGCAGGTCAGCCGGCTCCGCCCGGCGTACGGTGACGCCCTGATCGGCCAGCCGCCGCTCGGCCGCCTCGGTGGAGCGCAGTGCCGGCGACCCGTCGTACGACAGGTCGGCGGTCATGTTCCAGGCGGTCCGGTCCTGCTGGTAACCCAACGCGAGGGCGGCGCAGACCGCCGGCGTGTAGCGGACGTCGATGCCCGGCCACGCGTAGTACGGCGGGTTTCCGGCCAGCAGCACCTCGGTCACCGCGCGTTCGGCGAGCACACGCTCGGCCCGGCGGAGCAGCGCCCGGCCGACGCCCCGGCGGCGATGCTCGGGGAGGACCGCGACCAGGTCCACGTGCCCGATGCCCGGCTCGGTCGACGACACCGAGCAGAGCAGCACCCCGACCAGATCCTCGCCCCGGTATGCGCCCAGCCCGACCACCGGTCGGTCGGCGGCGGCCCGGGGCCAGAGCACGTCCACGATGGGGGCCGCCTCGGCGGCGTCCTCGGGAAGGTCGAGGGCCTGCGCACAGAGCCGGACCACGGTGGGAGCCAGGTCGGGGGTCAGTTCGGTGACGATGATCTCGGCGTCCATGGTCGCCGACCCTAGGTCACCGGGGGCTCGGCCCGCACTCCCGCCCCATCCTCACCGCTGAGCGGCTCGGACGGCGGCGAAGGCGTCGACCTGGCCGGCGCCGGTGACGTTCGAGGGGCCACCGCAGGCGTCGGTCGGGTTGCCGGAGCGGTAGGTCGGCGTCGCCGCGGTGGCGGTGTCCCGCAGGATCTGCCGGGTGCGTTTCACGTCGCCGACCAGCGCCGGGTTCGCCGACCACATCAGCGCGACCACCCCGGCCACCTGCGGGGTCGCCATCGAGGTGCCGTCGAGCGCGGCGTACGTGCCGCCCGGCATCGCGGACACCACACCCACACCCGGCGCCAGTACGTCCGGCTTACCCGTGCCGCCCGGCACCGGCCCCCGCGAGGAGAACTCGGCCACCCGGCGCTGCGCGTCCACCGCGCCCACGGTCAACACGTCCGCGTACGGCGCGGGCGGGTCGTCGATCGACGCGCACCACGGGCCGGTGTTGCCGGCTGCGGCGACCACGAAGATCCCGGCGGCGTCGAGTGCCGCGGTGGCCGGCCGCAGTACGCCCCGGTCGCAGCCCTCGATCGCCGGGCAGCCCCACGAGTTGGTCAGCACCTGCGGGGCGCGCTCCGGTCGGCCGTCGGTGAACGGGTCGCCGCCGGCCGGGAACGGCGCCAACATGAACTGCAGGCAGTCCAGGTAGTGCGCCGGGTTGCCGAGGTTGCGGTCCAGGTTGACGCAGCCCACCCACTGCGCGTCCGGCGCCACCCCGATGCCGTCCCGCCCGACCGCGCTGCCCACCGTGTGGGTGCCGTGCCCGCCCTTGTCGGTCGGGTTCCGGCTGCCGTCCCACGGGTCGTACCAGGAGTCGTCCCCGCCACGGAACCCGGCTCGCAGCGCCGGGTGGGCGCCGTCAACTCCCGAATCCGAGCTGCCGACCACGATGCCCGTGCCGGTCACCCCGAGTTGGGACCACACCCGGTCGGCGCCGATCTGGCGGATGTTCCACTCCGGCCCGCTGGGCGGTGGGGCGGTGCCCCGGGTCTGCCCGGCCGGGGCTGGCAGCGGCCGCAGGCGCTGGCTGACCAGCACCCGGGCCACCTCCGGTCGGCGGGCGAGCCAGGCCCGTATCGCTGGGCCGCCGTCCACCTCGACCGCGTTCACCAGGTAGTACGACACCGGGTCGAGTCGTAGCCGGTTCAGCCCTCGGAGCAGGTCCGTCTGGCTCTGCTCGGCGGTCGTCACCAGCCGGCGGTAGACCTCGGCCGCCCGGGCGTCCCGCCCGGCCCGACCTGGCGCCCCGGCCGGTAGTCCGGTCAGGTCGGCCTGCGCGCGCAGCACCACGAGCAGCCGTTCGCCGTAGAAGCCCGGCTGGCCGGGGCCGAGGTCGACCACACCGAACGCCACCAGCAGCACCACGGCTGCCACCGCGGCGACCCGACGGCTCGGGGTGCCGGCCGTCGGCCGGGCGAGCAGCACCGCGTACCCGATGGCGACCAGGACCGCGACGGCGAGCCCGGCGCCGGCGGCGGTCGCCACCCAGAACGGGACGTCCCGGGTGCCGACCAGCAGCAGGGTGATCTCTTCCGGGTCGGTGAAGGCCAGCGGGCCGAGTACGGCCAGGCCCACGAGCCAGCCGGTCGCCGTGCGGCCGGCGCGTGTGGCGGCGGTCGGGTCGGCGGTGGGACACCAGGTCGCGGCCCACAGCGCGGCCAGCACGAAACCCATCGGCGGCACGGTCAGCAGCGCGGGCAGCTGCGCACCGGACTGACCGGTGCCGGCCGCGAGCAGCAGCAGCGCCACTCCGGCGACCAGACCTCCGACCAGCACCAGCCGGGCCGGCCGGGGCGGCCGTCCGACGGCGAACCCCGACCAGAAGGTGGCATCCAGCAGCGTGGCGGCCAGCACACCGAGCGCGGCGGCCGCGAGTAGCGCGAGCGCCGTCTCCAGGAGCCCGCCGAGCGCGCCCAGCCAGGCCCACGGCAGCAGCAGCGCCACCCCGGCGGCGACCGCGAGCAGGGGCACCGGCCCGAGTCGGCGCAACCCCCGCTGGCGGCCGACCGGCTCCGGGCTTCCGTCAGCCTGCGGCGCGGCGTCGCCGCTCGACGCCGCACTGCCAGGACCCTGCGCGGCCGGCGTCGCACCGACGACCGAGCCGGCCCACCACCGTGCCGACCGGCGTACGGCGAGCGCGGTGAGCGACGCCACGCCGGCCAGCGCGGCCAGGTACGCCTCGTGGTGCACCGGCGGCACGACCCGCAGCAGCGTCAGCACCCCGAGGGCGAGTGCCCCGAGCAGCCAGAGTCGCCCGGTGGCCCGGACCGTGCTCGACCGGGGCAGGACGGCCAGCAGCAGGGCGGGCGTGCCGACCAGCAGGACGGTGGCCAGGCCGAGCACCGGCCAGAGCCAGCCGACCCGGTCCCGTCCGAAGCCCAGCAGCACCTGATCGGTGAGCCAGCCACCGGTCTGGGTGGCCACGGTGACCGCAACCGTCCAGCCGCCGGCAAACACGGCCGCGACCACCGGCCACGGGCTGGCCCGGCCCGGCGGCAGCGGGTGGGGCGGCGTTTGACCAGCGGGTGACGGAGGCCCGACCTGCATGACTCGCACAGTACGGGGCGGGCTGCGAATGTCGACACGCCGGCGCGACGGTTACGGTGGACGGGTGCGTGACCCCAATGTGTCCCGATCCGTCGCCGGTCAGCTCTCGCCGGTCCGCCGCGCCTCCGACCTGCGTCGACTGCGCGCCGAGCGCTTCGACGTGCTGGTCATCGGCGGCGGGGTGACCGGTGCCGGTGCCGCCCTGGACGCGGCGTCCCGAGGCCTGAAGGTGGCCCTGGTCGAGGCGCGCGACCTTGCCGCGGGCACCTCCAGCCGGTCCAGCAAACTCATCCACGGTGGCCTGCGTTACCTGGAGCAGTTGGAGTTCCACCTGGTCCATGAGGCGCTCACCGAGCGCGGTCTGCTGGCCACCCGGCTTGCGCCGCACCTGGTGCGCCCGGTGCCGTTCCTGGTGCCGCTGCCGGCCGGGCGGGGCCTACGGGACCTGCCGGCCCGGATCTTCCGCCGCTCGTACTACGGCGCGGGCGTGGCCACCTACGACGCCTTCGCCGGAGTCTTCGGCGGTGGCCGGGGCATGCCGCTGCACCGGCACCTGACCCGGGAAGGCGCCCGGAGGATCTTTCCGAGCCTGCGGGC
The DNA here is from genome assembly GCF_016907275.1 of Micromonospora luteifusca. NCBI lineage: Bacteria > Bacillati > Actinomycetota > Actinomycetes > Micromonosporales > Micromonosporaceae > Micromonospora > Micromonospora luteifusca. The sequence continues at coordinate 2,710,918 of NZ_JAFBBP010000001.1, read as the reverse complement.
CGACGCGGTGTCCGGCGCGATCCGCTACTACGACGGGCAGGTCGACGACGCCCGGTTGGTCGTCACTCTGGCCCGCACCGCGGCCAGCCTCGGTGCCACGGTGGTGAGCAGCGCTCGCGCCGTCGGGCTGATCCGGCAGGCACGCGAGGTGACCGGCGTGCGCGTTCGGGACCTGGAGGCGCCGGCCGGCTCACCGGACGCGGAGTTCGAGGTGCAGGCTCGTACCGTCATCGCCGCCACCGGTGTGTGGAGCGACGACATGTCCCGGATGCTCAACGACGTGGGCCTGCGGCCCGGCGTCCGGGTACGCGCCTCCAAGGGGGTGCACCTGGTGGTGCCCCGCTCGGCGATCACCGGCGAGACCGGGCTCATCCTGCGTACGGCGAAGTCGGTGCTCTTCGTCATCCCGTGGGGCGGGCACTGGATCATCGGCACGACGGACACCGACTGGCGGCTGGACAGGTCCCACCCGGCCGCCTCGGCCAGCGACATCGACTACCTCCTGCGGGAGGTCAACACCGTGCTGGACCGGCCGTTGACCACCGCGGACATCGAGGGGGTGTACGCCGGGCTGCGACCACTGCTGGCCGGCGAGGCCGACTCGACCTCGAAACTCTCCCGTGAGCACGCGGTCTTCGAGCCGATGCTCGGGCTGCTGCTGGTGGCCGGCGGCAAGTACACGACGTACCGGGTGATGGCTTCCGACGTCGTCGACCGGGCGGCCCGCCGGCTCGGCGGCGCCCGCTCGTCGCGCACCGCCGACCTGCCGCTGCTCGGCGCCGACGGGTATCCGGCGATGTGGCGGGACCGGGCCGACCTGGCCCGCCGGCACGGCGTGCCGGTGGGCGTGGTGGAGCACCTGCTGGAGCGGTACGGCACCCTCACCCTGGACCTGCTGACGCTGATCGACGCCGATCCGCTGCTCGCGTCCCCGCTGGCCGGTGCTCCGGAGTATCTGGCCGCGGAGGTCGCCTACGCGGCGCGGGCCGAGGGCGCGCTGCACCTGGAGGACGTGCTGACCCGGCGGACCCGGATCTCGTTCGAGACCAGCCACCGGGGGGTGGAGTCGGCGGAGCACACCGCCGAGCTGATGGGCGCCGTGCTCGGCTGGGACGCCGCCACCCGGGCACGCGAGGTCGAGCACTATCGCGCCCGGGTGGAAGCGGAGCGGCAGTCCCAGTTGATGCCGGATGACGCTGCGGCGGACGCGGCCCGGCTCGGCGCCCCGGACGTGCGGGGTTACGCGGCCGACCGGGGTGGCGACGACGACCAGGCGGAGCTGCGTCCGTCCGCTCGATGACGATTTGGAACGTTACCGAGCGGTAACCGTCGATAGTGACCCGGATGGTGGTTTCGGTCGCTACCTACGGTGGGGTAGGTTTCCGCGCGTGCTACCCCGCGCGCGCTCTCGTCTGCTGCTACCCGTCCTCGCCGCCGCGCTCGTCGGTGCCCTGGCCGGGTGTTCGCTGCTCGACCGGGACGTGCGGGGCACGTCGGTGGCGCAACCGTCCGCTGCGGCCGGTGGCGGATCGCAGCTGGAGATCCCCACCACGGTCGCCGCCGGCCAGGTCAGCCTGCTTCAGCGACTCGGCGCAGACGGCCCGTTGCGCACCCTGAGCGTCGAGCGGGACGGCGCGTGGCAGTGCCTCGACTGCGCCGGCGACGGGGTCACCTCCCGGGGCACCCTCGCCCCGGAGCTGGTCGAACGGCTCCAGGTGTTGCTCGCCGACCCGGCGTTGGCCACCGAGACCGATCAGGCGCGGACGTACCGAACCACCTGCATCGACGCACTCACGTCCAGCCTGCTCACCTCGACCGGGCTGATCACCTCGCAGGACTGCCCAGGTGAGGAGCGCACACGGGTCGCGGGGGAGATCCTGCTGCTGCTCACCCAGGCGACCCCGGCCGAGATCGTCGGCTGAGCACGCCAAACCGCCGCGCCGGTCAGAGCACCTTGCCGGGATTGAGCAGGCCGGTCGGATCCAGAGCCGACTTGATCGCCTGGTGCACCCGGACGCCGACCGGCCCGATCTCCCGGGCCAACCAGTCCCGCTTGAGCAACCCCACCCCGTGCTCTCCGGTGCACGTGCCACCAAGGTCCAGGCCGAGCCGCATGATCTCGTCGAACGCCCGTCGGCCTCGCTGCACGCTCGCCGGGTCGGCCCGGTCGACCACGATGTTCGGGTGCATGTTGCCATCGCCGGCGTGCCCCACCACGCCGATCGGCACCGCACACTCCTCCGCGATCCGGGCCACCCCGTCCAGCAGCGCGGCGAGCGAACCGCGCGGCACCGCCACGTCGTCGATCACCAGACCGCCGTTGCCGCCCGGGTAGGCGTCGGCGGCGAACTTCTCCATCGCCGGGTGGGCCAGCCGGCGGGCCTGCAGGAGCGCCGCGGCCTCCACCGCGTCGGTGGCCGCGTAGACCTCGTCCGCCCCGGCGGCCTCACACACCTCGGCCAGGGCGGCCAGGTCCTCGGCGGCCCGGCTGCCGGTGTCCGCGGCGGCCAGCAGCAGGGCCTGCGCATCGGTCCGCAGCCCCATCGGTTGGTACGCCTCGATCGCCCGCAGATGGGTCTGGTCGAGCAACTCCAGCAGGCTGGGGGTGAGCCCTCGGGCCGCGATCTCGGCCACCGCCGCGCCGGCCGCAGCGGTGGATCCGAAGACCGCCACCAGGGTCAGCGAGTCGGCCGGCGCCGGCCGCAGAGCCACCGTCACCTCAGTGATCACCCCGAGGGTGCCCTCCGAGCCGACGAAGAGCCGGGTCAGGTCGTAACCAGCCACCCCCTTGGCCGTACGCCGACCGGTGCGCAGCACCTCACCGGAGGCGAGCACCACCTCCAGGCCGAGCACGTACTCGGTGGTCACGCCGTACTTCACACAGCACATTCCGCCAGCGTTGGTGGCCACGTTGCCGCCGATCGTGGACGACTCCCAGGAGCCGGGGTCCGGCGGGTACCAGAGCCCCCGCGCGGCCACCGCCCCGGCCAGCGCCGCGTTGACCACCCCCGGTTGAACCACAGCGATCCGGCTCACCGGGTCGATCTCCCGAATCTCGTCCATCGCGACGGTGCTGAGCACCACCGCGCCGTCCACCGCGTTCGCCGCGCCGGCCAGCCCGGTCCGCGCGCCCTGCGGCACCACGGGTACGCCGTGGCGCGCCGCCGCCCGGACCACCGCGACCACCTGTTCGGTGCTGCGTGGTCGGGTCACCACGAGCGGGGTGCCGGCGGCGCACAGGTCGGCCTCGTCCCGCTGGTGCATCCGCAGCAGATCCGGGTCGGTGAGCACGGCGTCGGCACCGAGCGCGGCGCGCAGGTCGTCGAGGAGACTGGTGGGGGCCATGCAGCCGAGGCTAGGTCGGCGGCTGCCGATCATCAACATGATCGACTGCGCGGGATAACTTGGGCATCATGCTCTACCTGGACCGGCCTGCCTGGCCGTGGCGCGGTCGACTCTGGTCGCACCTGATCAGCGACGTCTCGTACGCCGAGTTGCACGCCTTCGCCGAGGCACTCGGCGCGCCCCGGCGCGGCTTCGACCGGGACCACTACGACATCCCGGCCGACCGGTTCGCGGCGGCGGTGTGGCTCGGTGCCCAGGAGGTGCCGAGCCGGGAGCTGGTCCGGTTGCTCCGCGCCGCCGGCCTGCGCCGCCCGAAGCACCTGGTCAGCCCGGGTCGGCCGCACCCGTCGCCGACTCGGTGAGCGCGGCCAGTTCGCGACGCACGTTGTCCCGGGCGGGCCCCTCCCACCGGCTGGCCAGCGGCGGCAGCCGAAACAGCGCCGGCAGCGCCAGCAGGCCCCTCAGCACCGCGGCTCGCCCGGCACGGAAGGCCGGCTCCGGCACATGGTCGTACTCCCGTCGGATCGCCGCCGCGTAGCGTTCGTACGCGGCCGGCGACGTGGCCAGCACGGCGAGGTCCGCGTCGCAGAGCAGCGCGCCGTCGGCGTCACCCGGCGCCACCTCGTGCCCGGCGGTGAGCAGCACCAGCCGGTGCACCTCGGCCACCGTGGGCGCCGGCACTCCGAGCCCGGTGAGCACGTCTTCGGCCAGCGCGGCGCTGTCCCGTTCGTTGGCGTCGCCGGCCGCTCGCGGGTCGTAGACCGCGTCGTGCCACCAGGCTGCCAGCCGGACCACGTCGACCCGGTCGGCCAGCTCGGCGTGCTGGTCCACCACGTCCAGGACCGCCGTCAGGTGGGCCAGCGTGTGGTAGTGCCGGTGCGGCTCCCGCCAGCGGGCGAGCAGTTGCTCCCCGGCCCCGGTCGACGCCGCGTCCGGCCGTGCACCAGCGCCGAGGGCCGCCGCCCGCCATCGTTCCAGCAGATCAACCACCAGCCGAGTCTGCCGTATCGCTTCGCGGCGCGGCACGGGAGGATTCAGCGGGCCGCCCACGGGTAGTCGCGCCCATGGCCGTGGCCCGGGACAACCGACCTCCGTTGGTGCGACGCACCGCGCTGCGCGAGGGCCTGGTGGACATCGACGGCGCGCGGATCGCCGAAGCCACCGAACAGCTACGCCATCGCGGCCGCGCCACCCTGCACGACCGGTTCCACCGGATACGGATGGCGGGCGGGCTGGCCGTGCAGGCGGGGCTGGCCGCCGGGGTGGCGTACCTGATCTCGCACAAGGTGCTCGGCAACCCGCAACCGGTCTTCGCGCCGATCTCCGCGGTCGGCACCCTGGCCGCGTCGGTCGGCCAGCGGTTCCGCCGGACCGTGGAGTTGATCGCCGGGGTGGGGATCGGCGTCGCCATCGGTGACTTCCTGATCTACCTGCTCGGCACCGGGGCGTGGCAGCTCGGCCTGGTGGTCACGGTCGCGATCCTGCTCACGATCTTCGCCGGTGCGAGTGTGGCGATCGTCATCCAGGCGGCAGCCACGGCGGTGCTGATCGTCACGCTGAGCCCTTCCACCCAGAATCTGGAGATCCCACGCTTCGTCGACGCCTTTCTCGGTGGTGGGGTCGCGCTGCTGGTCACGGCGGTGCTGCTGCCGCTGAACCCGCTCCGGGTGATCAACCGGGCCGCCCGACCGGCGCTGGACCTGCTCGCCACCCAGCTCGACGTCACCGCCGACGGGCTGCGCAGCCGCGACCGGGCGAGCGTCCAGCGGGCACTGGATCGGCTGCGCAACAACAAGGACGAGCTGAACACGCTGGCCGAGGCGATCGAGGGCGCGAAGGAGACCTCCACCCTCTCCCCGGCCCGCTGGCACCGCCGCGGCGAGCTGATCCACTACGCGGAGGCGGCCGACCCGATCGACCGGGCGATGCGCAACACCGGCACGCTGATCCGCCGGTCCGTCACGCTGATCGAGGACGAGGAGCCGGTTCCCGATCCGATGCCGGACGCGATCGGCCACCTCGCCGAGTCGGTCCGGCTGCTCAAGCACGAGTTCGCCGCCGGTGAGGAGCCGGAGAAGGCCCGGGAGCGGTCGCTCCGGGCGGTCAGCGAGGCCGGCCGGGCGTACGGCGCCGGGGTCGGCTTCTCCGGCAGCGTGGTCATCGCCCAGGTCCGGACCACCGCGAGCGACCTGCTGGTGGCCTCCGGGATCGAGCAGGAGGAGGCGAACCGGTGGATCCGCACCGCCTTCGGCGAGCAGGAGCGGCCGATCGGTGAACCGGCCGAGCCCGACGAGGGGCCGAAACCACCCACCGCCCCACCGGTGGGCTGAGCGGGATCCAGCCCAGCTCGGCGTGCTGTGCCCTCAGCCCAGCTCGGCGAGCGCGGCGAGCAGCCGGTCCACCTGTGCTGCCGTGCTGCCGAGGCCGATGCTGGCGCGCAGTGCGGTCGGCGGCAGGTCCCGCCGGCCGGTACGCCCCGCCGCCTCGGTGAGCAGCCGTCGGGCCAGCGGGTGGGCGCAGAACAACCCGTCGCGTACGCCGATCCGGTGCTCGCCGGCCAGCCGCGCGGCCACGTCGGCGGAGTCCCAGCCGGCGACCACGAACGAGACGATGCCGACCCGCGGCGCGTCCGGGCCGAAGGTACGCAGCTCCACCACGTGCGGCAGGGCGGCGATGCCGGTCCGCAGTCGGGCCAGCAGCGCCTGCTCGCGGGCGGCCAGCGCGGCCCGGTCGGCGTCGCCGAGCGCCGCGCACACTGCCGCCAGCGCCACCGCGCCGAGCAGGTTCGGGGTACCGCCTTCGTGCCGTGCCGGACCGGTCGTCCAGGTCACGTCATGGGTGGCCGGACCGACGCGGCTGGTGGCGCCGCCGCCCGCCAGGTACGGCGGGGCCTCGTCCAACCAGTCCGCCCGCCCGATCAGCACGCCCGCGCCGAACGGCGCGTACAGCTTGTGGCCCGACACGGCCAGGTAGTCGACGTCGAGGGTGAGCAGGTCGACCGGGGCGTGCGGGGCGAGTTGCGCGGCGTCGAGCACGATCCGGGCACCGTGCCGGTGGGCCACCTGGGCCAGCTCGGCGACCGGCCACAGCTCACCTGTCACGTTGCTCGCACCGGTGACCGCGACCAGCACCGGCAGCGCCGGGCTGCTGCCCCGACGTAGCTCGCTGAGGGCGGCGGCGAGGTCGCGTACCGCCCCGGCGGGGTCGGTGGGCACCGGGAGCCGCACCGAGCCGCGCGGCCAGGGCAGCAGGTTGGCGTGGTGCTCGGAGGCGAAGGTGACCACGGTCGTGCCGGCCGGCAGCGCCCGCGCCAGCAGGTTGAGCGCGTCGGTGGTGTTGCGGGTGAAGATCACGTGATCGTCGGCGCGGACGCCGAAGAAGTCGCCGATCGTCTGCCGGGCCTGCTCGTACGCGAGGGTGCAGCGCCGGGACAGTGCTCCCGCGCCACGATGCACGCTGGCGTACCAGGGCAGCAGCTCGGCCACCGCGTCGGCGGCGGCCTGCGCGCACGGTGCGCTGGCCGCGTAGTCCAGGTTGATCTCGCCTGGCACGCCGAGGACGTCGAGCGGCCGCGACGAGGCCGGCGTGGGCGTGGCGTCGAAGCGGGTGGGCAGCGAGGGGACGAGGGTGACGGGCACGCCGGAACCTCCGGGGTCAGGGACCCCGGGTGCACTGTTGGGACGGGGTCCGCGCTTGCCCAGCACACCGATCGGGCTGGGCCCGGTCATCACCCGGGGCACCCCACCGCGAACTCGACGAGGGTTGCCGGCCAGCAAGCCGGGGCTGAACGCTGGCACTCGTGACCTGTCGGCAGCATAGCGGCTACCGATGCGCCCGGACCAGCCGGCAGCGGATGGCTACGCTGACCGCATGGCCGACACCCCGCCCGGTTCACCTCTGCCGTCGTCGCCCGCATCCACGGCCCCGTCCGTCGGCGAGGCACCCCGGATGCCGTTGCGCCGACTGGGCTGGCGACGGTTCCTGGTGCTGGCCGGGGTAGTGCTGTTCATCGCCGCCTGCGCGGTGTTCATGGTCTTCACGCTCGGCCAGTCGCTCGGCGCGCAGGCTCTGCTGATCGGGGTGGCCGCCGCCATTCTGCCGGTGCCGGTGCTGGTCGCCTGCTTCCTCTGGCTGGACCGGTACGAACCGGAGCCCTTGAAATATCTGGTCTTCTGCTTCGCCTGGGGGGCGTTCGTCTCCACCGCCGCCTCGCTCACGGTGAACGACTTCGCCGCGAGCCGCTTCGACGACTGGGGCCTGCCGTCCGCGCTCACCGGGGTGCTGGTGGCGCCGTTCGTCGAAGAGCTGACCAAGGCACTGGGCCCGATCCTGCTGCTGGTGTTCCGCCGTCGTGAGTGGTCCGGGATCACCGACGGCCTGGTCTACTGCGGGCTGTCCGCGGTCGGCTTCGCGATGGTGGAGAACATCCTCTACCTGGGCGGGCTGGGCTACGCGTCCGGTGCCGACCGTTATGGCCCGGCGACGGGCATCCAGCAGGTGATTTCGATCTTCATTCTGCGGATCCTGTTGTTCGGGTTCGCCCATCCGCTCTTCACCTCGATGACCGGTATCGGGCTGGGCATCGCGGCGCGGACGGCCGACCGGAGGGTGCGGGTGCTCGCCCCGATCGCCGGCCTGCTGCTGGCGATGATGCTGCACGGCACGTGGAACCTGCTGCCCACGCTGACCCAGGTCACCGGCGAAGCGTTGATCATGCTGTACGGCTTCCTGGGCCTGATGGTGCCGGTCTTCTTCGGCACCGTGGGATTGGCGGTGTGGCTGCGCGCCTGGGAGGGGCGGCTCACCGAGCGGACATTGCCCGACTACGTCCGTGCCGGTTGGCTGAGCCCACCCGAGGTGGCTGCGTTGAGCAGCCTCGGCAGGCGGCACGCGGCCCGCAGTTGGGCGCGGCGGGTGGCCGGCGACGCCGGGGTGCGGGCGATGCGCGGCTACCAGTCCGCCGCCACCCGGTTGGCCCTGCTGCGCGACGGGACGCTGCGCGGGTTGGACCGTAAGCCCGCCGACCAGGAACGGACCGCACGGGAGGAGCGGGAGTTGCTGGACACCATCAGCGCGTACCGGTCGTTCTTCGTCGGTCGGGACCCGCAGGCCCCGACGGGGGTCTGGGACGGCAGCCGCTACCACCTGCGCTTCCCGGACGGTACGCAGCGTTCGGTGGATGCGCCGGACGAGCCGGTGGTGCCGATTCCGGTGGTGCTGGCCCCTGCTCCGCCTCCGGTGGGATACGCCCCGCCCGGCTGGCCCGGCCTGCGCCCTGCGGCGCCGTGGCCGCCGGGTCATCCCTGATCGCCGGCGCCCCGGCGGGCCGGTTCAGGTCATCAGGGTGGTGAGGAAGTCACCGAAGCCCTGGAACATCGCGATCAGCGCAGCCCCGATCGCCTTGAACATCTGCGCGGCGCCGTCCGGCCGGAAGGCCACGAAGTAGATCAGGAACGCGACACTGCCCCAGGTCAGCAGCTTCTTGACGAATACTGGCATCGTCCCTCCCCAGGGCCACGGTCGCCGGATGGCTTCCCGTCGTGCGCCAGGGCAAACGGTGCGCGGCCGGGCCTGCTGGCCGGGGGAGGTGGGTCAGAGGTAGAGGCCGGTGGGATCGTTCTCGATCCGCTCGGCGGCCACGGCGTGCACGTCCCGCTCCCGCAGCAGCACGTACCCACGGCCGTGCAGCTCGACCTCGGAGCGGTCGTCCGGGTCGAAGAGCACCCGGTCGCCGGAGACGATGGCGCGGACGTTCGGCCCCACCCCGACCGCGGTGGCCCAGGCGAGGCGCTTGCCGACCGCGGCGGTCGCCGGGATGACGATGCCGGCGGTGGAGCGCCGCTCGCCCTCGCTGCCCTCCATCCGCACCAGCACGCGGTCGTGCAGCATGCGGATCGGCAGGCCGGTGTCGAGATCGTTGTCGGCGGTCACGCCGCAAACGCTACCGTGTGGCCGACGGCGGACCCGCCGGTGGTTATGCCGGTGGTGGTCGGGGCATTGTGTGGCGGAACTGCCCTACGGTGTCGGGAACGGACGTATGCTGTCCGACCTGTTGTCGTGGGCGGACCGGCTTTTCTGCCAGGAGGTGCGCTTGAGCCGCTTCGAGCGGGTACGCGGGCGGCTCCGCCGCGCCTACCAGTCGCGGAAGGAGTCGGCGCGCGCCGACCAGCGCACGTCGAGTGAAGAGTTGACCGACGTGTCGGAGGCGGCCCGGCTGGCGTCGCCGGCGGTGCCGGGGCCGACCGCACCGCCGAGCGCCGCGGTCTACGGCGCGGAAGCCCCGCTGGACCTGCACAGCTCGACCGCCAGCCGGGACGACGCCGACGTCCCGCACGGGCTGCGGATCGCCGCCGCGTGGTGCTGGCGACTGATCGTGATCGGTGTGGTGGCCTGGGCCCTGCTCAGGATCGTCGGCACGATCAAGATCGTGATCATTCCGCTGGCGATCGCGCTGCTGCTCTCCGCGCTGCTCGCACCGGCGGTGGGCTGGCTGCTGCGCGCCCGACTGCCCCGCTCGCTGGCGACGGCAGTGGTGCTGGTCGGCGGCCTGGTCGCGGTGATCGGCACCCTGACGCTGGTGGTCAACGAGTTCATCCGCGGTGTGCCCGAGCTGAGCGAGAAGTCGTCGGAGGGTGTCCGCCAGATCCAGAACTGGCTGAAGACCGGCCCGCTGCACCTCTCCGACACGCAGCTCGACCGCTACATCGACGAGGCACAGGCCTGGATCAACGACAACACCTCGAAGTTCACCAGCGGGGCGCTGAGCACTGCCGCGACGCTGGCCGAGGTGCTGACCGGCACGCTCCTGGTGCTCTTCGCCACGTTCTTCTTCCTGCGCGACGGCAACCGGATCTGGCGCTTCCTGGTTCGGCTGCTGCCGGTCGCTGCCCGGTGGAAGGTCGACGACGCCGGCCGCGCCTCCTGGCACACGCTCGGCGCCTACGTCCGAGCGACCGTGCTGGTGGCCTTCATCGACGCGGTCGGCATCGGCATCTTCCTGGTCATCTTCGACGTCCCGTTCGCCTTCCCGCTGGCCGCGCTGGTCTTCCTCGGCGCGTTCATCCCGATCGTCGGTGCGGCGCTCTCCGGTGGTGTGGCGGTGCTGGTGGCGCTTGTCGACAGCGGCCCGGTCACCGCGTTGATCATCTTGGGCGCGGTGATCGGTGTGCAGCAGATCGAGGGGCACGTGCTCCAACCGCTGATCATGGGACGGGCGGTCGCCCTCCACCCGCTCGCCGTGATCATCGGAATCGCCGCCGGTGTCGTACTCGCCGGCATCACCGGCGCGCTGGTCTCCGTGCCGCTCATCGCGGTACTTAACACCGCGATCCGCAGGCTTGCCGCTCGAAGGGTTCCGGACACCCCGCCCGACGCCGTGGTCGTCGCCTCCCAGGCCCCCTAGACCACACCCCGTCCCGCGGCCTGGACCCGCGCGTCCCGCGGCCTGGACCCGCGCGTCCCGCGGCCTGGGCCGGCGTCAGGACTTGGCCAGGCGTTCCAGGGCGCCTCTCGCCACCTCGGGGCGGGTGGTGTACCAGAACGGCGGCAACGAGCGGCGCAGGAACGGCCCGTAGCCCCGGGCCGTCTCCAGTCGGGAGTCGAGCACCGCGACGACGCCCCGGTCGCCGGTCGCCCGGATCAACCGGCCCACGCCCTGAGCCAGCCGTACCGCCGCGATCGGCACGCTGACCGCAGCGAAGCCGGAGCCGCCGCCCGCATCCACGGCGGCGGCACGAGCCGCCGCAAGCGGCTCGTCCGGTCGCGGGAAGGGCAGCCGGTCGATGACCACGAGCTGACAGGCGTCACCCGGCACATCCACCCCCTGCCAGAGCGACATCACCCCGAACAGACAGCTGGCACGTTCCTCCCGGAAGCGGCGGACCAGCAGTGGCAGGGCCTCCTCGCCCTGCAACAGCACCGGCAGGTCGGTCCGCGCGCGGAGCAGCTCCGCCGCCTGCTGCGCGGCCCGCCGGGAGGAGAAGAGCCCGAGAGTACGACCACCGAGCGCTCCGACCAGCTCGAGCAGCTCCTCCCCAGCGGCGTCGGGTAGCCCGGAGACGCTGGGCCGGGGCAGGTGCGCGGCGACGTACAGGATGCCCTGCCGGGCGTAGTCGAACGGCGAACCAACGTCGAGCGACCGCCAACCGGGGCCTTCGGTGGCCGGTACGACGGCATTCGGTGTGACGTCGCCGGCCAGGCGACGGCCCGGCGCCTCGGCGGCCGGGCGGCCCGGGCCGGTGCGGGCCGCCAGTGCGGCTGCGGCGGCGGACGGCGGGGCGGGTGGCGGCGCGTCCAGCCCGAGGGCGCGGGCCACCGTGTCGAACCGGCCGCCCAGCGCCAGGGTCGCCGAGGTGGCGACGACGGTGCGTTCGTCGTACAGGTGGGTGGCGAGGGTGCCGGCCACCGACAGCGGCGCGACGACCAGGGCCCGGCGGTTGCCGCTGTCGTTCTTCTCCACCCAGGCCACGTCGTGGTCGGCCTCCTCCAGGAGGCGCTGTGCGGTGGTGGAGAGTTCGTCGAGCGCTGCCTTGGCCTGCTGCTTGCGGACCGGGTCGGGATCGTCGGACTTGATGTCACCGATCGCGTCCAGGGCGGACCGGGTCGCCGCGTCGAGCAGCGTGCACGCTTCCCGCAGCGGTGTCGGCAGCCCGGCGGTGATCCGCCCGGCCGGCGCCTCGGCCAGCCCGACCGCGAGGGCGTCGCCGGCGGCGGTGAGCGCGTCGGCGGTCTCCGGCCGCAGCAGCGGGCGTGCCCGCCGGGTGGTCCGGTCGATCAGCTCCGGCACCAGCTCGGCCTGGGCCGCGGAGGAGACCCGGTCGGCGAGCTCGTGCGCCTCGTCGACGATGAGCAGCTTGTGCGGCGGCACGATGTGCCGGTCGGCGAGCATGTCGACCGCGAGCAGGCTGTGGTTGGTCACCACGATGTCGGCCTCGCGGGCCCGGGCCCGCGAAGCTTCGGCGAAGCACTCCTGCCCGAACGGGCAGCGGGCCGCCCCGACGCACTCCCGGGCCGGCATCGACACCAGCCGCCAGGCCTGATCGTCGACGCCTGGGTCCAGCTCGTCCCGGTCGCCGGTGGCCGTCCGTTCGGCCCAGTCACGCAGCCGCTCGACCTGCTTGCCCAACCGGCCTGCCTCACCGAGCCACTTCGTCCCGCCGCCGGGGCGAGCCGCGGGGGCGTCGAAGAGGGTGTCCTCCGGTTCCTCCTCGGTGGAGTTGTCCAGTCGGGCAAGGCAGAGGTAGTGGTGGCGACCCTTGAGCACCGCGAAGGTGGGCCGGCGGCCCAGCAGCGGCTCCACCGCGTCGGCCAGCCGGGGCAGATCGTGGTCGACCAACTGGGACTGCAACGCCAGGGTCGCGGTGGAGACCACTACCGGGCCGTCCACGGTGAGCGCCGGCGCGAGGTAGGCCAACGACTTGCCGGTGCCGGTGCCCGCCTGCACGAGCAGATGCTCGCCGCCGGCCACGCACTCCTCGATGGCCGTGGTCATCTGCTGCTGGCCGGGGCGTTCCGCGCCGCCCGGGACCGCGCCGACCGCCGCCGCCAGCAACTCCGTGCCACTGGGCCGGGCGCCCCGCCGCCGGCTCCCGGCACGGGCCGATGGGGTGGCGGAACCGGTGGCGGTGCGGGGCGGAGTCACCGTGCGACGGTACCCGCCGCCGCCGACACGGGCTGCGCCCATCCGCCGCGTGGCGTGCTGCCGGGCCAGCTGGTCGTCGCGGGTCCGCGCCGTCCGGTTACGGCCGCGCTACGACGCGTGGGCAGTATCGGTTAGGGTGCGAATCATGCCGAGCGACATGGTCCGAGTGATCTACCGCAAGTACGACGGCAGCGCCCACCGCGACTACCCGGCCCGCCGGCTCACCGAGGACGACCTCGGCGTCTGGCTCGGCGTGCCGCAGGGCACCGAGTCGGTCTACCACGGCCGGCCGTCGGTGGAGAAGATCCCGTTCGTGCTGCTGGTGCCGCATCGCGCCTGGTGGACGGCCATGTTCAACCCACCGCCCCGCACCAGCGAGGTCTACTGCGACATCGCCACCCCGGCCCACTGGGAATCCGACGACACGGTCCACCTGATCGACCTGGACCTGGACGTCGTCCGGCGTCGCGCCACCGGCCTGGTGGAGTTGCTCGACGAGGACGAGTTCGCCGAGCACCGGGCACGATTCGGCTACCCGGACGACGTGGTGGTCGAGGCCGAAGCCGCAGCCCAGCGGTTGTTCGGGGCGCTCGGCGACGGCACCGAGCCGTTCGCCACCTCGTACCGCAAGTGGTTGGCCCTGGTGGTTTGATCCCGCACGCCCGGCCGGGCCGGCTCACCAGCGCGGTGGCCAGCGGTCGTCGTCACCAAGCGGCGGCAGGTCGGCCAGTTTCTCCGGGTTGAGCTGGTTGTAGATGGCGGTGACCCGGCCCTGGTCCACCGCGAAGGCGGTGACCAGGCGGATCGGCCGCCCGTCACTGTGCACCGCCTCCATCTGCAGGCCGAGCACGCCGTCGACGAGCACGGGCCGGGCCAGCACCCGGCCGGCGTACCGGCCGGCCTGGCCGAAGAGGCCCAGGGCGAAGCGACCCACGGCGTCCGCGCCGAGCACCGGCTGGCGGGCCGTGGGGAAGTGCCCGCCCGAGTCACCGGCGAAGACCACGTCCGGCGCGAGCACCTTGAGCAGTTGGTCCAGCTCACCGGAATCGGTGGCGGCGACGAACGCTTCGAGCACCCGGCGCTGCTCGCCCGGGTCAGCGGTGTGCCGGGGTACGTCCGGCGCGGTGACCGCCCGACGTGCACGGACGGCGAGCTGCCGAGCGGCCACGTCGGTGGTGCCGAGCACGTCGGCGACCCGGGCGAACGGCACCGCGAACACGTCGTGCAGCACGAGGGCGACCCGCTGCTCCGGTGTGAGCCGCTCCAACACCACAAGCAGAGCCGTGCCGACCTGGTCGGTGCGGACCGCCCGCTCCTCCGGGTCAGGTGCGTACCCGTCCGTCGGCGACCCAGCGCCCAACTGGCTCACCACCGGCTCCGGCAGCCACTGCCCGGGGTACGCCTCCCGCCGGACCCGGGCCGAGCGGAGCACGTCCAGGCAGATCCGACCGCAGGTGGTGGTCAGCCACGCGGACAGTTCGCGGATCTCGGCGCGGGCCGCCGGGGCGGCGAGCGCCCCGGCGTAGCGCAGCCAGGTCTCCTGCACCGCGTCCTCGGCCTCACTGCGACTGCCCAGCATCCGGTGGGCCACCGCGAGCAGCCGCCCTCGCTCGGTCTCGAACTCCGTCGCCAGGTCCTGCACGACCCACCACCCTCCCCGGTCCGCATTGTTCTGGCGTACATCCTCCCGCCACTGGACGCCCCGGCAGCCCCGGGGGCAGCCGGTGCATCAAACGGTCCGCACCGACCGGTGGTGGTGTGGGGTGGTCCTCGGCGGGCGAATCGCCTGCGGGTGGGCGATGATCCGTGGATGAGTGCACCCCAGCAAGGGCGGATCGTGGCACCCGACGGCGGCTCGGTACGGGAACTGCTGCGGGTCGGCGCACCTGTGGATCTCGGCGCGATCGATCCACGGTCCACGCCCGGCCTGCCGAGCACGGCCGGGCGCGGCGAGCACCGTAAGGCCTGGGCACGAGAGCAGGTGGCGCTGGTCGGCGGCGAGTTGGGCCGACAGCAGGAGATGCTCTTCGCGATGGCCAAGACCGGGCTGGACCGGCCGGCACGTCGGGTGCTGCTGGTGCTCCAGGCGAT
This sequence comes from Micromonospora luteifusca, assembly GCF_016907275.1. Lineage (NCBI taxonomy): Bacteria > Bacillati > Actinomycetota > Actinomycetes > Micromonosporales > Micromonosporaceae > Micromonospora > Micromonospora luteifusca. The sequence goes on along the minus strand of NZ_JAFBBP010000001.1, from coordinate 2,695,842 downwards.
GGACTGCGGCGGCAAGGACGGCACGATCAAGCGGGTGGCCGGCGCGATGAACCCGCTGGGCCTGCACATCCGCTCGTTCGGGCCGCCGACCCGCCAGGAGTTGCGGCACGACTTCCTCTGGCGGATCCGTCGCGAGTTGCCGCCGCCCGGGTACGTGGGGATGTTCAACCGCTCGCAGTACGAGGACGTGCTGATCGCCCGGGTCGGCTCGCTGGTGCCGGAGGCGACCTGGCGGGCTCGCTACGACGAGATCAACTCGTTCGAGCGGGAGTTGACCGAGGGCCACCTGACCCTGATCAAGGTGATGCTGCACATCTCGTACGCCGAGCAGGGCAAGCGCCTGCTGGAACGGCTCACCGACCCGCGCAAACACTGGAAGTACAACCCGTCCGACGTCGACTCCCGGTCCCACTGGGACGACTACCAGACCGCGTACGCCGAAGCACTCAGCCGGTGCGGCACGGACGCCGCGCCCTGGTTCGTGGTGCCGGCGGACCGCAAGTGGTACCGGGACTGGGCGGTGGCCCATCTGCTGCGTGAGACGTTCGACACCCTCGGCTTGGGGTATCCGGCTGCCGATTTTGACGTCGAGCGGGAGCGGGAGCGGCTGTCCGCTGGGGGAGCGGGTGCGGGTGGGACGGCCGAGATGAACAGCAGATGAACGAGCGGTGAATGCCGCCTGGCCTGGGGTGGGCCGGCGAATTCGCGGTTCTGTCGTTTCCTAGCATTCACCGAGCGGGTGCCCGACGGGGTGCCACCCTTCCACCGACGCGACGAGGTCTGTGCTGTGAAGTTTTCCTTCCGCCCCACCGAGGGCGCCTTCTATGAGCTCTTCACCAGGGCCGCGCAGAACCTGGTCCGCGGCACCGCGCTGCTCAACGAGCTGGCCCTGCCCGGCGTGGATGTGCAGTCTGTCAGCGAGCGGCTGACCGAGGTCGAGCACGACAGCGACCAGATCACCCACGACCTGTACAAGAAGATCAACTCGACCTTCATCACCCCGTTCGACCGGGAGGACATCTACCGGCTCGGCTCGCTGCTCGACGACGTGATGGATCACCTGGAGGCGGTCGGCGACCTGCTCTACCTGTACGGGTTGACCGAGCTGCCGGCACTGCCCCGCGAGCTGCACGAGATGGTCAACGTGCTCGACCAGCAGGCCAAGCTGACCGCCGACGCGATGCCCCGGCTGAAGTCGATGAAGGATCTCGAGGACTACTGGATCGAGTGCAACCGGCTGGAGAACGAGGGCGACCGGATCAACCGGCAGTTGCTCGTCCGACTGTTCTCCGGCGAGTACGACGCGTTGACGGTGCTGAAGATGAAGGAGGTCGCCGACGAGTTGGAGGCCGCCTGCGACGCCTTCGAGCACGTGGCCAACACGGTCGAGACCATCGCCGTCAAGGAGTCCTGAGCCGGTGACTTTCACCCCCGAACTCATCGCCGTCCTGGCGGTGATCGCGGTGGCCCTGGCGTTCGACTACACCAACGGCTTCCACGACGCCGCCAACGCGATCGCGACAAGCGTCTCCACCCGGGCGCTGACACCCCGGATCGCCCTGGGGCTCGCCGCGGTCGGCAACTTCGTCGGCGCGCACTTCGGCGCCGGGGTGGCCAAGACCGTCGGTGACGGACTGGTGACCCTCCCCACCGGGGTGAGCAGCCTCGGAGTGGTCTTTGCCGGGGTACTCGGCGCGATCGCCTGGAACCTCATCACCTGGTACTTCGGTCTGCCGTCGTCGTCCTCGCACGCGCTCTTCGGTGGCCTGGTCGGCGCGACCCTGGTCTCCACCGGCGGCATCGTGCAGTGGGCCAACATCGGCGAGAAGGTGCTGCTGCCGATGGTGCTGTCGCCGATCGTCGGCCTCACCCTCGGCTACCTGCTGATGCTGGCCATCCTCTGGCTGTTCCGGAAGGGGCAGCCGGGCAAGCTAAACCGGGGCTTCCGCTGGGCGCAGACCGCGTCGGCGGCCGCCATGTCGGTCGGCCACGGCATGCAGGATGCCGCCAAGACCATGGGCATCGTGGTGCTGGCGCTCTACACCGGCGGGTTCCAGGAGAGCAAGACGCACATCCCGGGCTGGGTGTTCTGGACGTCGGCGACCATGCTGGCCCTCGGCACGTACGCCGGTGGTTGGCGGATCATCCGCACCCTCGGTCGTAAGATCATCGACCTGGGGCCGCCGGAGGGCTTCGCCGCCGAGACGGTTGCCAGCGCGGTGCTCTACTTCAACGCCCTGGTGCTGAAGGCGCCGATCTCCACCACGCACACGATCACATCGGCGATCATGGGCGTGGGCGCGACCAAGCGGCTCTCCGCGGTCCGCTGGAACGTCGCCGGCAACATCGTGCTCGCCTGGATCATCACGTTCCCGGCCGCCGCGCTGATCGCCTGTGTCACCTACCTGGTGGTCCGGCCGCTGTTCGGCTGACCGTCGTGAAGAAAGGGCCCCTCTTCGAAGAGGGGCCCTTTCCGTCACGCGTAGCGCACGCCGATCTGTTCGCGGACCGCGTCCAGTAGCGCCATCACCTCGAGGGTGGCGGCGTGCGGCACCAGCGGGCTCTCGGTGAGCCCGGCGGCGAGGCAGCGCTGCACCTCGATCGCCTCGTACTGGTAGCCGTTGCCGGCTCCGTCGGCGGTGATCGTCTCCGGCTCCGCGCCGGCCCGATGCAGGGTCAGCGAACCCGGCCGGAAGAACGGCTCCGGCAGGTCGATCCGGCCCGTGCTGCCGGTGATCGAGGCGGACAGCTCACTCGACCCCACCATGCCGCAGCTCAGCGCGGCCAGAGCACCGGTGTCGTAGCCGAACAGGATGCCGGTGTTCTCATCGGTGCCCTCCGGGCCGAGCTTCGCCCAGGACCGGATGTGTTGTGGCACGCCGAGCAGCAGGTGGGCCAGGCTGATCGGATAGATCCCCAGGTCGAGCAGGGCACCCCCGCCCAGCACAGCGGACCGCATCCGGTGCTCCGGCGGGAACGGCCCGGGAACCCCGAAGTCGGCCCGGACGCTGCTCACCGTGCCGATGGCACCCTCCGCGATCAGCTCAGCCGCGCGCAGGATCAGCGGGTTGGTCCGCATCCACATGGCCTCCATCAGGAAGACCCCGGCGGCGCGGGCGGTGTCGACCAACTCGGTGCTGGTGGCCAGGTCGAGGGTGAACGGCTTCTCCAGCAGCACCGCGCGGCCGGCGGTCAGGCAGGTCATCGCCGCCTCGTAGTGCGCCGAATGCGGAGTCGCCACGTAGATCGCGTCGACCTCCGGGTCGGCGGCCAACTCCACCCAGGAGCCGTACGCGCGCTTCGCGCCGTACGTGTCGGCGAAGCGCCGCGCGCTCTCCTCGGCACGGGAGCCGACCGCGACCAGTTCGGCGTCCGGCACCAGCCGGAGGTCTTCGGCGAAACGGCTGGCGATGTGGCCGGTGGCCAGGATGCCCCAACGAGTCATGCCGGGCACGCTAGCCGACCGAGGTGAACCTCCGGCTGTCCGGCCTGCTGCTGCCGGGCTCGCCGGGGCCCGGCTCGCGCTGCCCGGCCATGTGCCCTGCCCCCGACGCCATCTCGTTCGGCGGCGAGCGCGACCGCAACCGCGACCACGCCCCGACCGGCGCGCGCCTCGGGCCTGGCACCCTGACGAGCGGTATACCTCTGAGGCATATTCATACCGCAGAGGTATACCGCTCAAGTCGTGGACCGGGCCCGACCGAGCCGACCTCTTCGTGGCTTGGCGCGCGGAAGGCAATCGCGCTGTCGGGAACTAGGCTCGCGGTATGACGATCGACAGTGCTGGCTTCGCAGCCCCGGCCGCCCTGGTCGAGCACGCCCGCCGGTTCCAGGCCGAGGGTGGCACCCCGGCGACGCCGCGGGTCGCGGCCACCGTGTTGCTGCTGCGTCCGACCGACGGCGACTTCGAGGTGTACGTCATCCGCCGGGTCGCCGCGATGACCTTCGGCGGGATGTACGCCTTCCCCGGAGGCGGGGTGGACCGCTCCGACTCGGAGGCGCACCTGGACTGGGCCGGCCCGACCCCGGGCGAGTGGGCGGACCGGCTCGGCGTGGCCCCGCAGGCCGCGCAGTCGGTGGTCTGCGCCGCCGCGCGGGAGGTCTTCGAGGAGGCCGGCGTACTGCTCGCCGGCCCGAACCGCGACACCGTGGTGGGCGACGTCAGCGGCGACGACTGGGAGGCCGCGCGGCAGGACCTGGAGGGGCGCCGGCTGGGCTTCGCCGCGCTGCTCGCCGAGCGTCAACTCACCCTGCGGTCGGACCTGCTGCTGCCCTGGAGCCGGTGGATCACTCCCGAGTTCGAGCCGCGCCGCTTCGACACGTACTTCTTCATCGCCCTGTTGCCGGTCGGGCAGCGGACCCGCGACGTCTCCGGCGAGGCCGACCACACCCTGTGGATCCGGCCGGCGGACGCGTTGGCCCGGGCCCAGGCCGGGGAGCTGACCATGCTGCCGCCGACCCTGGTCACGCTGGCGCAGGTGACGGCGGCCGGCGACCTGGCCGGAGTGGCGCGAGCGGCGGCCGAACGGGACGCGGCCACCCCGGTCACCCCACGCCTGGACCTGCCGCCGAACGGCGAACCCCGCTTCGTCCTGGGCTGACCGCTGCCCACACTGCCCTCGCGCTGCCCGTGCTGCGGCGCCCTCGCCTTTGGGCGCGCGTCCGGCGTGCCGTCAAGATCCGCGCAACTTCAGGGATCCTGCTGCCTCGGACTCGTGGGAGACAGCAGTATCCGGGTAGTTGGGCAGATCTTGGGCGCGGTCTGGAGCGCAGGCCCGCTCTACCCGGAGATCGCGCTCGAACATGGAGGTAGTGGCCTCCGTTGCGGGGTGAGACCACTGCATTCTTGATCGAGCACGATCTTGGACGTGCCGTGCCGGGCTGGGTCGCGCCGTGACCACGTCAGGGTACGCAGAAGGGGCGCCGGTCAGGTTGACCGACGCCCCTGGCGGACTGGGAGCCAGCGGCTCAGCCGAAGCGGCCGGTGATGTAGTCCTCGGTCTTCTTCACGCTCGGGTTGCTGAAGATCTTCTGAGTGTTGTCGTACTCGATCAACCGACCCGGGTCGCCGGTCTTCTCGATCGAGAAGAAGGCGGTCCGGTCCGACACACGCGCTGCCTGCTGCATGTTGTGCGTCACGATGATGATCGTGAACTTGTCCTTGAGCTGGAACATCAGGTCCTCGATCGCCAGCGTGGAGATCGGGTCCAGGGCGGAGCACGGCTCGTCCATCAGGACGACCTGCGGCTCGACCGCGATGGTCCGGGCGATGCAGAGCCGCTGCTGCTGACCGCCGGAGAGGCCCGCGCCGGGCTTGCCCAGCCGGTCCTTGACCTCGCCCCACAGGTTCGCGGCGAGCAGGGCCTTCTCGGCCGCGTCCTCCAGGATCGACTTCTTGCGGACCCCGTTGAGCTTCAGCCCGGCCACCACGTTCTCGAAGATGCTCATGGTGGGGAACGGGTTCGGCCGCTGGAAGACCATGCCGATCGTGCGCCGGACCGCGGTGACGTCCACGTCCCGGTCGTAGATGTCCTGGTCGTCGATGGTCAGGCTGCCCTCGACCCGGGCCCCCGGCAGCACCTCGTGCATGCGGTTGATCGACCGCAGGAAGGTGGACTTGCCGCAGCCGGACGGGCCGATCAGGGCGGTGACCGTCTTCGGCTCGACGGTCAGGTTGATGTTCTCGATCGCCTTGAAGCCACCGTAGTAGGCGGTGACGTTCGCGGCTTGGACACGCTTGGCCATGGTGGAACCTCCGGGGTTCATCGGCTGAGCCTGTTGCGGCGGGCCAGCAGCTTCGCCGCGATCGTCAGGATGAGCACGAGGGCGACCAGGGTGAGTGCCGCGGTCCACGCCCGTGCCGGTGCGTACTTCGACGCGTCACCGGCCTGCTGGTAGACGAAGAGGGACAGCGACGACTGGTTGTTCTCGAAGGGGTTGGTGTTGATCGCGGCACCGCCGCCGGCGACCAGCAGCACCGGCGCGGTCTCGCCGGCCGCACGGGCGATGGCGAGCATCACGCCGGTGACAATGCCGGGCAGCGCCGTCGGCAGCACCACCCGCAGGATGGTCTTCCACTTGGGTACGCCGAGCGCGTAGGCGCCCTCGCGCAGCGGCGGCGGGACGAGGCGGAGCATCTCCTCGGTGGACCGGACGATGGTCGGCAGCATCAGCACGCTCAACGCGAGCGCGGCGGCGAAGCCGGAGAAGCTGGGCCGGCCGTCGTTGAACCACGGCGACACGACCAGCACCCAGAACGCCAGCACGAAGAGGCCGGAGACGATCGACGGGATGCCGGTCATCACGTCCACGAAGAACCGGATCGCGAAGGCGAACTTGCCCCGGCCGTACTCGACGATGTAGATGGCGCAGAGGATGCCGAGCGGCACGGTGATCAGGGTGGCGATGCCGACCTGCTCCAGCGTGCCGACGATCGCGTGGTACGCGCCGCCGGTGGCGTCCCGGGCCCCGATGTTGTTCATCGAGGTCTGGAAGAAGTTGCCGTCCAGCCGCTCGGCGCCCTTGCTGACCAGCGTCCAGACCACGGACACCAGCGGCAGCACCGCCAGCACGAACGCAGAGTGGATCAGCGCGCTCCAGGTGCGGTTGCGGGCCGATCGGCGCCCCTCGACCACGTTGGCCGCGACGAAGAGCCCGACCAGGTAGAGCACCGCGCCGAGGACGACCACGAGGACCGGGCCCCCGATGTCGGTGCCGTAGACGAGCACGGCGGAGAGCACCAGAGCCGCCACGGCGATGGCCGGAGCGGCGTACCAGGGCAGCCGCCGGGCCCGCAGCGAGACGGGCTGGGCCGGCGGGCGGGAGCGGTGGGAGGTGACGGTTGTGGTCATGCGGCCGACTCCGTGAACTCCCGGCGGCGGTAGATGATCGCCCGCGCCGTGATGTTGACGATCAGCGTGATGGTGAACAGCACCAGGCCGGAGGCGATCAGTGCGCCCCGGCCGGTCTCGTTCGCCTCGCCGAACGCGTTGGCGATGTTGGCGGCGATGGTGTTGCCGCCGTTCTGGATGAGGTTGAACGAGACGTTGAAGGTGATGCCGAGGGTCAGCGCCAGGGCGATGGTCTCGCCAAGCGCCCGGCCGAGGCCGAGCATCATCGCGGCGATGATGCCGGGGCGGCCGTACGGGAGCACCGCGGTGCGGAGCATCTCCCAACGGGTGGCGCCCAGGGCGAGGGCGGCCTCCTCGTTCGCGGTCGGCGTCTGGAGGAACACCTCGCGGGAGAGCGAGGTGATGATCGGCAACACCATGATCGCGAGCACCAGGGCGCCCAGCATGACGGACGCGCCGAACGGGCCGTCGCCGCCGAAGAGCGGGATCCAACCGAAGTGGTGGTTCAGCCAGAGCGAGAAGTCCCGGACCGGGCTGCTGAAGACGTCTCGCCCCCAGAGGCCGAAGACCACACTCGGCACGGCGGCGAGCAGGTCGACCAGGAAGCCGAGCGCGGTGCCCAGCCGGCGGGGTGCGTAGTGCGAGAGGTAGAGCGCGATGCCCAGCGCCACCGGCACCGCGATCAGCAGCGCGAGCGCCGAGCTGAGCACGGTGCCGAAGGCGAGTGCACCGATGCCGAACTTCGGCTGCGTCTCGTTCGGGGACCAGCCCTCGTAGGACCAGAAGTTTTCGGTGTTGGCGCGCAGGGCCGGCACCGCCTTCGCGACCAGGAAGATCGCGATGGCGGCGATGATGACCAGAACGGCGGTGCCGGCGGCCAGGGTGAGACCGCGGAAGGCCCGCTCGGCGCCGAACTTACGGCTGCGCGGCAGCGCGCCGCCGCCGCCCAGCCCGGTGCCGCCCGGGGAACGGGTGCTGACTGGTGCCTCGGCCACACGCGCCGAGGCACCGGCGGGCCACTCGTGACTCTGGGTCACGCGCGTCCCGCCGGTGCCGGCGTCGGCCGAGCGGTGAGGGGTTTCACCCATCTGCTCGCTCGATTCGGTTGCGGAGGTGGTGGGGTCGGGTCAGGAGAGGTTCTTGACCGCGGTCTCGACCTTGGTGCGGACCGTCTCCGGCAGCGGGGCGTAGCCCAGGTCGGTCAGCGAGTTCTGGCCCTCGGCGCTGGCGGCGTAGCCCAGCAGACCCTTGACCAGCTTCAACTTGTCGGCCGCGAGGCCCTTGCTGCAGACGATCTCGTACGTCGCCAGGACGATCGGGTAGGCCCCGGCCTCCTTGGTGTTGTAGTCGATCGACAGCTTGAGGTCGTCGCCCTGGCCCTCGACCTTGGCGCCGGCGATGGTCTTGCCAGCGGCCTCGGCGGTCAGCGCGGCGAACTCGCCGTTGCCGTTACCGATCTTGGACATCTTCAGACCGGCGTTCTCGGCGAACGACCACTCCATGTAACCGATGGAGCCGTCGCCAGCCTTGACCCGGCTGGCCACGCCGTCCGAGCCCTTGGCACCGGTGCCGCCCGGGGCCTTCCAGGCCTTGGCCTTGCCCAGGGTCCAGTCCGCCTCGGCGGTCTTGGACAGGAAGTTGGTGAAGTTGTCGGTGGTGCCCGACTCGTCCGAGCGGTGGACGGTCTGGATGGTGGTCGCAGGCAGCTTGGCGTCCGGGTTGTCGGCCTTGATCGCCGCGTCGTCCCACTTGGTGACCGTGCCAGCGAAGATCTTCGCCAGGGTGGCCGGCTTGAGCTGGAGGTTGTCCACGCCGCTGACGTTGTAGGCGATGGCCACCGGGCCGACCACCATCGGCAGGTGGATGGCCTTGCCACCGACGCACTTGGCGTCGGCCTGCGGCTGCTCCTCCGGCTTGAGCGCGGAGTCGGAGCCGGCGAAGTCGGCGGTCCCGGCGATGAACGCCTGGATGCCGGCGCCCGAGCCGGTCGGCTCGTAGTTGATCGTGGTGCCCTGGCACTTCGTCTGGTACGCCTTGATCCACTCGGCCATGGCGTTCTTCTGCGCCGACGAGCCCTGGGCGTTCAGCGTTCCGGTGGCGCAGTCGACCGCGGCGGCCGAGCCCGAAGCGCTGGCGCCGGTGGCGGGCTCGTTGTTGTCCGAGCCGCATGCACTGAGGCCGAGCGTCGCGGCAAGAGCGAGGCAGGCAATAGTGCCGTACCGCTGGAGCTTCACCTGAGGGGTTTCCCTTCGCGTCTGACTTGGCACCCCGATCCCGGGGCCCGAGGACCGGCACTGACCGGCTGACACGAAAGTTAGAAGTGCCAGGTAGCCGGTTCGCCGGTCGCAAGTGAACGCAAGGTGAACACGTACGGCCGCCCAGGTGACCGCTTGCCGAGGGTGAGTTGTCCGTTAAGTGAACCCGGGTACACCTGTCGGAAGTATGGGTATATTTCCGGTTCGCCGTGATCCCGCCGACGCCCGACCGTTACCCGCCGGTGACCGGCACTCCGCCCGATCGAATGCTCTGGCGGTCGGCGGTCAGCCGAGGTGGTAGTTGATGTGCGCGGACCAGCGGGCGAAACCCAGCCGTTCATAGAGCGCGACCGCCCCGGTGTTCGACTCGTCCACGTAGAGCATCACCCGGTCCAGGCCGCGCTTGTCCCGCAGGTACGCCAGCCCGGCGGTGGTCAACGCCCGGCCGAGCCCGCCGCCGTGCGCGGTCGGCTCCACGCCCAGGACGTACACCTCGCCGATCCGGGCCGACCCCGGACGCTCGTGCACCTTGGTCCAGTGGAAGCCGAGCAGCCGGCCGGTTCCGGTCTCCTCGGCGAGCAGGAAGCCGGCCGGGTCGAACCACGGTTCGGCGAGACGGACCCGCAGGTCGTCCGAGGTCCACCGCCCCTGCTCGGGGTGCTCGGCGAAGGCCCGTGAGTTGAGGGTCAGCCAGGCCGCGTCGTCCGCCCCGGGCCGGAACTCGCGCAGCGCCACCCCGTCGGGCAGGCGCGGCTCGCCCAGCGGAGCGGCCAGCGGCCGGCGCAGCTGCCAGAGCACCCGCGCCCGGGTGAACCCGAGGTCGACGCCGAGCGCCGCGGCCGAGGGGTGGTCGCCGTGCGCCCACGCCCGCAGCGGCCCGGTCGCCGAGGCGAGCACACCCCGGGCCAGCGCGCGACCGGTGCCCCGCCGCCGGAACGCGGGGTGCACCACCAGCTCGACTCCGATCCCGCCGACCGGGTCGGTGGTGTCCAGGTGCGCGTACCCGGTGAGGGTGCCGTCGTCGGCGCGGGCGATCAGGTGCAGGGCTGGGGCGTCCGGGTCACGCAGTCGGAGCAGGACGTGCTCGTCGAGCGGGTTCGCGCCGTCGGTGTCGCCCGCAGAGCTGGCAAGGGCCAGCACGTCGGCGATTTCCGCCGGTGCCAGTCGGTCGGTCCGGGTCACCTGGTCGCTGGTCGGCTCCGCGCTGCTCATCCCGTCACCGTAGTCGCTGCGTGTCGTGGCGCCCGGTCCGTCGCCGAGACAAGCGGTGGGCGGCGTGCGGTGGAGGCTGCGGAGGGCGCTGGTGGGCGAGGTGTTGGTCGACGCGCCGACTCTCGCCAACCCGTGGGCGGCCGGCCCGGTCGCCTCACGTCGGGTCGGTGGGCAGCGCCTCCAGCTCGAACCGCGAGGTCAGGTCGGGCAGGATCCGGCGCAGCGCGTCCACCGTGCCCTGGCGGTTCCCGCCGGCGTCGTGCAGCAGCACCACCGAGCCCGGTTCGGCCTGGGTCAACACCGTGGCGGTGATCTTGCCGGCGCCGGGCAGGTCCCAGTCCGACGGGTCCACCGACCAGTGCAGCGGGGTCATGCCGAGCTGGCTCGCCACCGACACCACCGGGTACGTCCAGGCGCCGCCGGGCTGGCGGTACCAGACGATCGGTGCGTCCGGCACCGCCGCCCGGATCGCCTCGTTGGTGCGCAGGAGGTCGGAGCGGATCGCGTCGGTCGATCGAGCGCCCAGGCCGACGTCGTGTTGCCAGGAGTGGTTGCACAGGGTGTGCCCGTCGTTGACGATCGCCTGGATCAGGTCGGGGTGGTTCTGGGCGTTCTCGCCGACCACGCAGAAGGTGGCCCGTACGCCGAATTCGCGCAGCGTGGCGAGGACCTGCGGGGTGTACTGCGGGTCCGGTCCGTCGTCGAAGGTCAGCGCGAGCCGGGGGGAGCCGGTGGTGGCGTGTGCGCCGAACAGCTTGTCGCCCCCGGCGTCTCGTCCCGACCCGTCCTGACCGGCTTCGGTGGGGCCGGTGCTCCCGCTGGCGCTCGGGGCGGCGGTCGGCTCACCGCCGTTGGGTTGGTCGGCATAGTCCGGCGCGTCGGCGTTCGACGTGATCCCGGTGGAGTGTCGTTGGGGCTGCTGGTCGGGGACGAGACTGCGGCCCAGCACGTACGCCGAGCCGAGCAGGGCTGCCACCACCAGCGTCACGATTCCCGCCGCCCTCGCGGTCGAGTCGCCCCGATTCACGGCTTCCGCCTGGTTGGCCGTTCAGGCCGGCCCGTCGCCCCCGTGGTCACTGCGCGCACCGTCGCCCCTTTCTACGACAAACCCGGCAGTCAGAATAGGACTGGCAAGCTGCGCAAAAAGGGCATATGGGAAATCGCCCGGTGCGACTCCGCCGATCAGACCGGCAGGGGCGCGTGCTCCGCCTCAGCCAGCGAGCGGGACGGCGGGACGACGAACTTGTAGCCGACCTGGCGAACGGTGCCGATCATCGACTCGTACTCCGAGCCGAGCTTGGCGCGTAGTCGCCGGACGTGCACGTCCACCGTGCGGGTGCCGCCGAAGTAGTCGTAGCCCCAGACCTCGCGCAGGAGCTGGTCCCGGGTGAACACCCGACCCGGGTGCTGGGCCAGGAACTTCAGCAGCTCGAACTCCTTGTAGGTGAGGTCGAGTGGGCGACCCTTGAGCTTGGCCGCGTACGTGTCCGGATCGATGGTCAGCTCGCCGGCCCGGATCGAGCCGCCCGCGCCGGCCGTCGCGTTGCTCAGCCGGCCCACCGCCAGCCGCAGCCGTGCCTCAACTTCGGCAGGGCCGGCCGAGGCGAGGATGACGTCGTCGACGCCCCAGTCGGCGTTCAGCGCGATCAGGCCGGCCTCGGTCACCACCGCGACCAGCGGCACGCCGAGCCCGGTGGCGTGCAGCATTCGGCAGGTCGCGCGGGCCTCGCTCAACTCGGACCGGGCGTCCACCATCACCGCGTCCGGGCTGGGGCCCGCGACCAGGGTGCGGACGTCGCGCGGCGCGGTGCGGACCGAATGCGGCAGCAGGTCGAGTGCCGGCAGTACAGCCGACGGTTCGCCTGCGCGCGCGGTCACCAGCAACAGGATCTCCACGATCACCTCCGTCCCGGCGGCGCGGGGCCGCACGCGACCAGACACACCCACGGTGGAGTGCGCTGAGAAATTGCGTGGTCCCGGCGTCGCTGACGGGCGGGTAACGGGTTGAGCGTAACCGATCGCCTCGGCCGCGCCGTCAGGCCATTTACCGTTTGCCCAGCTTGCCCCTGATCGCGGCATAGTTTTTAACGTTGCTGAAACCCGTGACCATCGCGCCGGGCGGTCGGTCTGGCACGATCGGGTCGTGTTTCCCTCCACCTCGCCCGAGGCGGGCCGCGAATCGTGGCCCGCTGGGCCACACCCGGGTCCGGCCGCCGCACCGACCCGCGGCCACCCGCCCGCCCCGCGTACCGGCCCGGCCACCGCCGACGGCGATCGTCGCGAACGGGGTGGGCCTCGCCGCGCCCGTCGTGCCGGCGAGCCGGCTCGCCGATCCGAGGACGAGATCGACGAGCCGGAAGAGGAGGTCGTACCCCCGGTCGAGGTGCGCCGCCAGTTGGCGATGACCATCGCCGGCTTCGCCGCGCTGCTCGGTGTCGGCCTGGTGCTCGGCGCGCAGACGTCGGGCCCCGGTCACCGGTTGCCGTTCGCCTTCATCATCTTCGGCGTCCAGTTGCTGTTCGTGCTCGCCTGGACGATGGCCATGCGACCGCCCGCGCTGCTGGTGGTCGGCGGGATCAGCGCCACGGTCGCGGCGCTCGCGGACATCGCCGCGGTGCAGACCGACATCGCCGGCCTGGCTCCGCTGGGCTACCTGGCCGTCGGCGGTTTCCTCGCCGCGGTGCTCGGCCAGTTGGTCCGCCGGGTCGACCGGGTCCGGGTCACCGACTCACTCGGCGCCACGCTGCTCATCGTGGTCGGGGTGGTGGCCTTCGGCACCCTGATCGTGCTCAGCCGGATCCCGGCCGGCACCCAGGCGATCACCGTCTGCCTGTCCGCGAGCGGTGTCGCGCTGACCGTCGCCCGGCTCACCGACGCCGTTCTGCCCTGGCCCCGGCTGGCTCCGCAGGTGCCCCGGGGGGCTGCCGGGGTGGTGGCCGGCGCGATGGTCGGCACGCTCACCAGCGCACTCCTCGGCAGCTACCTGGTGGCTCCCTTCACGCCGACCCGGGCCGCCGTGATCGGCCTGGTCGCGGCGGTCACCGCCGTCCTCTCCGATCTCGCCGTGGGGTACGCCGAGGCGGGCCGCCTGATGGCCGGTGAGCCGCCCACGATGTGGGTGGCCCGGCACATGCAGGGTCCGCTCGGTGGCTTCGCTCTCGCCGCGCCGGCCGCGTACGCCATGTGCATGCTCTTCCTCTGAGTCACGGTTGAGCCCGAACCCGGTCGGGTACCTATGGGTGCGCCGCGCTGCGGCATCGGCACGGACGACCCGTCGCACCTCGACGGGTCAAGACAGGAGGCGGCGTGGCGCAGGATCGTCCGGCGAGTGAGGTCCGGCCCCGGCGGCGTGGTCGCAAGGTGCTCATCACCCTCGTCGTCCTGCTCGTGTTGGTGGCGGGGTTGCTGGTGGTCGCGGATCGGGTAGCGGTCGGGGTGGCGGAGCGGACCATCGCCGACCGTGTCCGTCAGGAAATCGCCAAGCAGGGCGCGCAGTCCACCGCGCCGGAGGTGGAGGTCGCGGGCGTTCCGTTCCTCACCCAGGTGGTCGACGGCCGCTACCAGCGGATCTCGATCAAGCTGCGGGACGTGCAGGCCCCGGTCGAGGACCAGACCGTCCGGTTGTCGGTGCTCGATGTGGACGCCCGCAACGTGCGTGCCTCGCTGGACACTCTGCGCACCGGCCAGGGGGACGTCGTCGCGGACACCGTCAACGGCACGGGCACGATCAGCTACGACAGTCTCGCCGCACTGCTGAAACGGCCCGGCCTGACCCTCGGCGAGCAGAACGGCAAGCTCGCCGTCACGGGCCCGGCCGACATCCTCGGTCAGAAGATCACGATCAGCGGCACCGCCGACGTCACCGTCGCCGACAACGGCGCGGTCGCCCTGCGGTTCAACGACCTGGACGCCGCGGGTCTGCCGAACCTGCCGCTGGCCCGCACCTTCCTGAACAACTTCGCCAAGAGCATCTCCATCGACGTGCCCCTGCCCGACCTGCCGTTTCAGCTAGCTGTCCGGGAGGTCCGACCGCTGCCGGAAGGGTTGGCGGTCACCGCCGACGCGAAGAACGTACCGATCAATTCCGCTGGCTGAGGTTCGGCCGGCGGGTCGGGTCCTTCCCGGATGGTGGTCGACTCAGTGGCAGCACGGTCACCGGCTGGTAGGCTCCCTGCCCATGGGGACCCACCTCACCAAACGGCGCGCGGTCGACCTGTGCCGCGTGGCCACCTGCCTGTGTCGCCCCGTCATCTGACGGCGGGGCTGTCTCCGGCCGCCTGACGGCGGCCACCGGCACAGGGTTCTCGCACCCTCCGGTGATCCCACCGAACGACCGGCAGCGGCGCCGTCGCACGAACCCGTGATCCCGTCCTTCCGCTGGGTCCCGCGCGTGGTGCGACAGTTGCATTCATCGATACTCGCGCGTTGGCTCACCATCCATCCTCACCAGGGAGTGATTCGATGAGTCGCGACACCGCACTCGTTTCGGCCGAGTGGGCCGAGAAGAACCTCGGCGCCCCGGGCGTCGTCTTCGTCGAGGTCGACGAGGACACCTCGGCCTACGACACCGGGCACATCGCAGGTGCCATCAAGATTGACTGGAAGACCGACCTGCAGGACCAGGTCCGCCGGGACTTCGTCAACAAGACCCAGTTCGAGGCGCTGCTCTCGGAGCGGGGCATCAGCAACGACGACACCGTCATCCTCTATGGCGGCAACAACAACTGGTTCGCCGCGTACGCCTACTGGTACTTCAAGCTCTACGGACACGGCGACGTGAAGCTGCTCGACGGCGGTCGCAAGAAGTGGGAGCTGGATGCTCGCCCGCTGGTCACCGACGCGGTGTCCCGCCCGGCGACCCAGTACGTCGCGCAGGAGCCGGACACCTCCATCCGGGCCTTCCGTGACGAGGTGGTCGCCGCGATCGGCACCAAGAACCTGGTCGACGTACGCAGCCCCGACGAGTTCGCCGGCCGGCTGCTCGCCCCCGCCCACCTGCCGCAGGAGCAGGCGCAGCGGGCCGGTCACATCCCCACCGCGATCAGCGTCCCGTGGTCGAAGGCGGCCAACGAGGACGGCACCTTCCGGTCCGACGACGAGCTGCGCCGGATCTACGGCGACGCGGGGCTCGACGACGGCAAGGGGACCATCGCCTACTGCCGCATCGGTGAGCGCTCCTCGCACACCTGGTTCGTGCTGCAGGAGCTGCTGGGCCACCGCAACGTCAAGAACTACGACGGTTCCTGGACCGAGTACGGGTCGCTGGTCGGCGTGCCGGTCGCGCTCGGCGACGAACCCGGGGAGGTCTGATCATGAGTCTTCCCATCGCCGCGGGTTGCGCCGCACCGGATCAGGCCGCGCCGCTGCCTGCCAGCCTGGATCTGGAGAAGGAAACCGTGATCACCGGCATCGTCCGCTCCGCTGAGGACGAGCCGGTGGCGGGCGCGTACGTCCGGCTACTCGACTCGACGGGTGAGTTCACCGCCGAGGTGGTGACCTCGGCGGCCGGCCAGTTCCGGTTCTTCGCCGCGCCGGGTTCCTGGACGCTCCGGGCGCTGTCCCGGCACGGCAACGGCGACACGGCCATCACCGCCGGCCGGGGTGTCAACGAGGTTGGCGTCACTGTCGCCTGACCCACTGCTCTGATCGACCAGGGCCGGTCTCCCGCACGGGCGACCGGCCCTGGTCGTTGCGCGGGTGCGGGTGGCGTCTCGGTAGGGGCAGTCGCGCAGGCCTCCGAAAGGCATCGGCATGCGTCACTATCTACGGGTGGAGATCACGGTTGGTGCGGGTGGCGGCGGCGTGTCTGATGAAGGGGTTCCCATCGTCTTCTGCGTCAGCGCGGATGCCTCGGTGCTCGAGCGGGTGCTGAGACAGCTCGACGGGGCCGATTCGGTGGTGAGCTGCGCCGACCTGACGCAGCTGCGGGCGGTGCTGTTTCCGTCACCCGAGGGCTCGACGCCGGCCGTCGGGCCGCTCGCCCCACCGGCGGTGTCGCAGGGGCCGGTCAGCTGGGGCGAGTTGGTCGTCGACCGGGCCGGCCACCTGGTCACCTGGCGCGGCGACACGCTTCCGCTCGCCCCCGTCGAACGAGAGCTGCTGGTCCGGCTCATCGGCCCGCCGCTGGTGGTGTGGAGCTACGAACAGCTCTTCGCCGCGGTGTGGGGTGGTCCGTACCGGGGCGAGGCGATCCTGCACTCCGTGATCGATCAGCTCCGGCACAAGCTGCGCGATCTGCCGGGCGGACCGCGCGTGCACCCTGTTCAGGGGGTCGGCTACCGGCTCGGCCCGCCGCCCCGGTCAGCCTGACCGCCGGTCGCCGCGCCGTTCGGCCGACCACCGCCCCACCGCCCGACGTCCTCCGCCGCCGGGCCGGCGGATCGCCCGTGACACCATGGCCGGATGAGCGGTGCTGTCCAGACGGGTTGGCCTTCGTCGGCCGGTCCCGCCACGCCGGCGCCGGCCCGGCCGTGGCGGCGTCGGCTGCTGGCCGCGACCGCGGCCTGGGCCGCGTTGCTGGCCCTGCTCACCTGGATGTCGGTCCGCAACGACCCGCCGACCGTGCGCGAGCAACGCACCCTCGGCCAGGCTGGCCCGGTGGTCGACCGGGCGGTCGGCGAGCTTTCCCGGGCGGCCGGCGCAGCCGGTCTGCTGGAGCTGAGCCCAGCGCGGGTCGCGTCGGGCTGCCGGGTCACCCCGTTCGCTGACGGAGCAAGGCTGCGGCGCGAGGTCGGCGTGCTCGCGCCCACCGGCACCGAGCGGGCCGTGCTGGTCGGCATCGCCGAGCGGCTTCCGGCGAGTTGGCGGGCCGAGGTCGGGCCCGGACTGGACGGCCCCGAGCTGCACGCCGACGCCGGGGAGTTCGTGGCCGTCGAGGGGCTGCCGACCGTCGACGGTCGGGTGCGATTGATCGTCGACACCGGTTGCCGGCCGGTCGGCACCGGCTACACGGCAGCCCCGACGACCGCTGCCGGCGCGGAGGCTGCCGCCCTGACCGCCGCGCTGGGCGCGCTCGGCCGGTCGAGCGACGCCGTACCGGAGCTGGTCACCGCGCCCTGCCCGGGCGGCGGGATGGCCCGCACCGCGCGGTCCGCGGGCGGTCCCGGCCCGGCCCCGTCGACGGACGCCCTCGCCCCGCTGGCCGGCGAGGCCCCACTGCTGGACAAACCCCCGGTGTACGCGTACCGCACCGGCCCGGTCACGGTGCTGGCAGAGCTCAGCCCCGATGCCACCCGCCTGGCCGCCACCGTCGGCTGCCCGGGCTGAATCGGGCGTTTCCTCCGGTCAGCCGTCGCGCGGCTGCTCCTCCGGGCCACGGCTGCGACCCAGCGCGTCGACCATGCCCCACCGGCCGGGGATGTCCAGCAGCTCGACCCGACCCATGCCCGGTGGCACGACCGGGTCGATGATCAGGTGCTCGCCCTGCGGCTCCAACCCGAGGATCACCCGGAGCAGCAGCAGCGGCGTACCGGTCGACCAGGCCTGCGGGCTGCACGCGGTCGGGTACTCCACCGGGTATTCGGTGAGGTCGTGGGCGTAACCGGCGAACGCCTCCGGCAGCCGCCCGTCGAAGAATTCGGACGCCGCCAGCATCGCGTCGCAGATCACCCCGGCCTCGTCCCGGAAGCCGTACCGCCACAACCCCCAGGCGATGATCGAGTTGTCGAACGGCCAGACGGTGCCGACGTGGTAGCCGATCGGGTTGTACCGCCCCTCGTCCTCGGCGAGCGTCCGCACCCCCCAGCCGGAGAACAGGCGTGGTCCGAGCAGGTGTTCGACGACCTTGGCGGCACGGGACTCGTCCACGATGCCGCTCCACAGCAGGTGCCCGATGTTCGAGGTCAGCGCGTCCACCTGCCGGCCGTCGGCATCCAGTGCGAGCGCGTAGTACCCGCGGTCGTCCATCCAGAAGTCGCGGTCGAACCGATGCTTGAGATCGGCGGCCTCCCGCTCCAGCTTGTCGGCGTACTCCGGGTCGTTCCAGAAGGTCCGGGCCAGTCGGGCGGCCCGGATCTTCGCGTCGTACGCGTAGCCCTGCAGCTCGCAGGTCGCCCGGGGGAAGCCGGGCAGTTGCCCGTCGGCGTACGAGATGCCGTCCCAGGAGTCCTTCCAGCACTGGTTCTGCAGACCGGTCTCCGGGTTGCGGGTCTGGTACCAGAGGTAGCCGGTGCCGAGCAGGTCACCGTAGGTGTCGATCCACTCCAGTGCCGCGCGGACCTGCGGCTCCAACCGGCGGACCAGCGCGGCGTCGCCCGTCCAACGCTCGTACTCGTCGATCAGGATGATGAACAGTGGCGTGGCGTCGGCCGAACCGTAGTACGGCGAGTGCGGCTGCTCCTCGAAGCCGGCGGTCTCCCCGTACCGCAGCTCGTGCAGGATCTTGCCGGGCTCCTCGTCCCGGAAGTCGTCCACCCGGTGCCCCTGCAGTCCGGCCAGCATCAGGATGGTCGGCGGCACCAGCTCCGGCAGGAACGGCAGCACCTGCAACGAGGTGATGATGCTGTCCCGGCCGAACAGTGTCATGAACCAGGGCAGCCCCGCGGCGAGCAGCCGCACGCCCAGGGCGATCGACTCGTAGCGCAGAGCGGCCAGGTCGTTGAGGCTGCGCCGGTACGCCCCGGCCAGCGGCTGGCAGTCGCAGCCGAGCTTCGGCGCCCGGTCGATCAACTCCTGCTGCTCGGCGCGGATCGCGTCCGCGCTGCGGCTGCCCCCGTACGGCAGGGTGGCCCGGATGTCCTCACCACGCGCCCCGTAGACGACGCTGGACACGTGTAGCCGGGTGGTCCATCTGCTGTTGCGGGCGATCCGGATCCGAAAGGTCATCCCGTTGGCGTCGACCTGCGCCGGCACACTGGTCTTGACCAGCGTCTCCCGGTGGAACGCCTCCCTGCGGTAGGTCATCCGCAACTCGTCCGCCGAGACCGAGACGGTCGTCTTACCGAGCTTCTCCCGGGGACGCTTGATTTCGAACAGGTCGGCGAAATCGGCGCCGATCTCGATTCGGACGGTGCACTCGACCTCCGCGCCGCTGTGGTTCAGCACGGTCAGCTCCTCCTCGAAGCTGCCCACGATCGCCCGGCTGCGGATCACCGATGCCTTCGCGTCCAGATAGTGCGTGGGTTCACCGGGTGCGAGGAAGAACTTGGTGCGGTACGACTCGGTGTCGTCGACGGAGAGGGCGTGCAACCGCTCGCCGTTCAGGGTGAGCACCCAACTGGACAGGAATCGGGTGTCGAAGGAGAACAACCCGGTGGGGAAGTCGTAGGACGGCTCGATGTCTCCCCGCCGGTCGCTGACCAGGAAGGTGTTGCCGTCCAGGATGCTGACGAGTTCCTTCACGCGGGTCGTCCGGCCGCTCTGCGGGCCGCTTCGCGGGGGTCGCGGGTGCCGGGCGGGTTCGGGAAGAACCGGCGGAAGGCGAGGAAGAGCACCACGTTCCCGCTGAACGTGCTCTCGTTGCGCAGCACCGCCGCGACACCCTGGGCCTCACCGGTGATCAGTCGGTCGAAGAGGGCCGCGCTGCTGAACCAGATGGCGTCGGCCGGCCCACGCTCACGGCTGATCTGCACCGACCCGGGTCGCATCCGAACCAGCCAGTGCTCGGTCTGGTGGTCACTGCCAAGGTCGATCTGGAGGGTTCCGTCGGTCAGGCCGCCCAGGAGATCAGGGGCGCGCGAAGGCAGTGAGTCGAAGAACCTCTGCGTCGCCTCGGTCACATCCGAATGGTAGGCAGCTGTCCGAGATGTCGGGTCGGTATCGGCACTCCGCTCGACTCGACCAACCCCGCCCAGTGGTCAGTAGACCAGCGCCTGCGCGCCCTCGGCCATTGCCTCCTCGACGAAGACCGCGGCGCCCGCGATCCGAACACCGGGCAGTACGTCGTCCGGGCCGATCTCCCGCCGGGCCGCGCACTGGGTGCAGGCGGTCACCCGGCCGCTGGTCAGGATGACGTGCAACAACTCGGCCAACGGTGCCGAGTGCGGCAGCTCGAACTGCTGGGCGCGACCGGGCAGCGCGAACCAGGTGGACTCACCGGTCAGCCAGAGCGACACGTCCACTCCGGCCGCGACCGCCGTCGCGGCGACCGTGAATGCCTGCGCACACCGCTCCGGGGCGTCCGCCCCCGCGGTGACCTTGACGACGAGAGTGCGGGCCATGTGGCCCAGCATAGGATGGCCGGGATGGTTACCGAGATCGGGTTTGTCAGCCTGCTGGTCGCTGGCCTGGGCGGGCTCGCCGGTGGCCTCGTCTACCTGGCCGTACGCATTTCGAGAGGACGTTGGTGACGCTGGTGAGCGAGAATCCGCTGCAGCCGCCGTGGCTGAACGCGCCGCCGGTCGAGGAGTACCCGTTCGAGGAGAGTCACGACCTGCGGGTCGGGCCGAAGCTGCACCCAGCGCTGGATGCTCTGCTGCCCTACATCGGCCTGTGGCGCGGCCGGGGCAAGGGCGGTTTCCCCACCATCGAGGATTTCGACTACGCGCAGGAGATCCGGATCAGCCACGACGGCCGGCCGTTCCTGCACTACGAGTCCCGTGCCTGGATCCTGGACGAGCAGAGCAAGCCGGTCCGTCCGGCGGGCCGCGAGGTCGGCTGGTGGCGGCCGGTGCTGGTGGACGGCCGGGCAACCGATGAGCTGGAGGCGCTGCTGACCACCCCGTCGGGGGTGATGGAGCTGCACCTGGGCAAGCGCACCGGCACCCAGGTCGAGTTCGCCACCGACGCGGTGATCCGGACTCCGACCGCCAAGGAGGTCACCGGCGGGCACCGGCTCTTCGGCATCGTCGAGGGCGCGCTGCTCTATGCCCAGGAGATGGCCGCCATGGGGCACGGGCTGAGCCCGCACCTCTCCGCCCGGCTCGTCCGGGTCGGCGGCTGACTAGACGGGGAACCCCAGCAGGGCCTGCAGGGCGGGGGTGCGGGGGCAGTGGGCCCGGCGCACCCCGTCCAGCGTGTGGACCTCGGCGGCCCCGCGTACCGATGAGGTGAACCACACGCCGTCCGCCGCGTGCAGGTCACCCGTGGTGACCATCCGCTCGGCGGCGTCGAGGCCCAGTTCGGCGGCGTGGGTGAGCAGCCAGGCCACGGTCGTGCCGGCAAGGATGCCGGTGGTGGCGGCCGGCACCGTGCAGAGCGTGCCGTCGGTGAGCCACACCACGTTGGCCGTCGGGCCCTCCAGGGCGTAGCCGTCCGAGGAGATCCAGAGCACGTCGTCCACGCCGGCCCGGTCGGCCCACCGGCGGGCGGCGCTGTTGACCGCGTACGACGTGGATTTGATCCCGGCCGGCAGCCAGCTCAGCCCGTTGCGGGCGTCGGCGGGCACCCCCAGCGGCAACGTGGCCACGCTGATCCCGTTCCGCCGGGCGGCCCGGGAGGCCGCCGGCACCTCGGCCAGGGTGGCGTAGACCGTCGGTGGGCCGCCGGCTTCCGGGCCCCGCGTGCAGACCAGCCGAAGTGCCCCTTCCACCCGCGCTGGCCAGCCTTGGCGCACCTCGTCGAGCAGGTCGATCAGCGCCGCGGTGGGGGGCAGGGCCAGCTCGACGGCATTGGCCGCCGCGACCAGGCGGGCCAGGTGTTCGTCGCGTAGCCACGGCCGGCCCTGACGCAGGTGCATGGTCTCGAAGAGGCCGTCGCCACGGAGCACGCCGAGGTCGTCGCCACGGAGCACGGGGTCTCCGGCGGGCACCGGGCCGCGCCCGAGGACGACGATCCGCGCGGTCGGGTCGGCCGCGACCTTCCCGACGGACGGCATCATCATGACCGTCGAGCGTAGCGGCGGTCGGTCGCGATGCGCAGACCGGCATGGTGGCCGAACTATGATCGGACGGTGTCCGAATCCTCCCTCGCGGAAATGCTGCGGGCCCGTGGGCTGCGGCTGACGGCCCAGCGGCAGCTCATCCTTCAGGCGGTGCTCGATCTGGGGCACGCCAGCCCGGAGCAGGTGCACACCGCCGTCCGGGAGGTCGCCGCCGGCGTCAACATCACCACCATCTATCGCACGCTTGAGCTGCTGGAACGGCTCGGCCTGGTCACGCACACGCACCTGTCGCACGGCTCGCCGACCTACCACGCGGCGGGTGAGCACCAGCACGTCCACCTGGTCTGCCGGGAGTGCGGAGCGATCGACGAGATCGATCCCGAACTCCTCCGCCCGCTCGCCGACGAGTTGGCAGCGCAGCGGGGGTTCCGGGTGGACATCGGGCACGTATCACTCTTCGGCGTCTGCGTACGCTGCGAGAACGGGGACGATAAATGATCGACATCGCGGGTGCGGTAGCCGTCGAGAGCATCGACGAGGCGAGCCGCGACCAGCCGGATCCGGCGCACGTCGCGGCCGGGGTGCGGGGGGTGGCCGCGCACTACGGCGACCCGCTGCGCGAGCAGCGCACCCTCGACACCGAGGTCGGCCTGGTCGACCGGTCGCACCGAGGGGTCATCGCGGTGCCCGGGGAAGAGCGGGCCAGTTGGCTGCACACGGTCACCTCGCAGCACCTGACCACGCTGGCCGCCAACGAGGGCACCGAACTGCTGGTGCTGTCCCCGCACGGCCACGTCGAGCAGCACGCCCTGGTCGCGGAGGACGGTGAGACCACCTGGCTGGACACCGAGCCCGGTGCGACCCAGGGCCTGCTGACCTACCTGGAGAAGATGCGGTTCTTCAGCAAGGTCGAGCCGCGCGACGCGACGGCCGAGCGCGCGCTGTTGTCGCTGGTCGGGCCGGCGGCCATGGAGGCGCTCGGCACGCTCGGCGTGACCGGGCTCGCCGCACCGGACGTGGTCGCGGTGCCGGGTCCGAAGTTCCCGCACGGTGCCGTGCCACCCCGGGCGAGCGCTCGGTACGACGTACGACCGCTGCCGATCGGCGGCTGGGCCCGACGTGGTCCGCTCGGGGTGGACCTGCTGGTGCCCCGGTCGGCGATGGAGCAGGTGGTGGCGGAGTTGCGCGGCGCCGGCGTGCCGGTCGCGGGGCTCTGGGCGTACGAGGCGATCCGGGTGGCCGCCCGGCAGCCCCGGGTCGGGGTGGACACCGACCACCGGACCATTCCGGCGGAGGTCGACCTGATCGCCCCGGCGGTGCATCTCGACAAGGGTTGCTACCGGGGGCAGGAGACGGTGGCCCGGGTGCACAACATGGGCCGGCCGCCGCGTCGCCTGGTGCTGCTGCACCTGGACGGGGTGACCACCGACCAGCCGCCGGTGGCCGGTACGCCGGTGACCCTCGACGGTCGGGCGGTCGGCTTCGTCGGCACCGCCGTGCTGCACCACGAGCTGGGTCAGGTCGCCCTCGCGGTGTTGAAGCGCAACGTCCCGGACGACGCCGCGTTGCTGATCGGCGAGACCGCGGCGGCGATCGACCCGTCCTGAGCGGGGCGTCTAGGATCGCCGGCATGACGACAGGGACGTTGATCACGGTGGCCCCGACCGGCGCTGAGTCGGCCAAGGCGGAGGTGCCGGCGCTGCCGGTGACCCTCGACGAGCTACTGCTCACCGCCAAGGAGTGTGAGGCGCTCGGCGCCGCCGTGATCCACGTCCACATCCGCGACGACGAGGCGCGGCCCACCCTCGACCCGGTGCGCCTCGCCGACACCGTGGCGGCGCTGCGGGAGAGCACCGACCTGATCGTGCAGCTCTCCTCCGGTGGCGCGGTGACCGACCCGGAGGCCGCCCGGCTCGCCGTGCTCGACGCCCGGCCGGACATGGCCTCCTGCACCATGGGCACGGTCAACTTCGGTGACGACGTCTTCCTCAACCGCTGGGAGTTCATCGTCGACCTGCACACCCGGATGCAGGAGCGCGGGATCGTGCCGGAGTACGAGATCTTCGACCTCGGCCACCTGTCCGCGTTGCAGCGGTTGCTCGGCAAGTACGGGCTTCCGGCCGGCGGGCACGTGCACGTCGACTTCGTGATGGGTGTGCCGGGCGGAATGCCGGGCACCACCGAGACGCTTGTCGCGGCCCACCGGATGCTGCGGGACCTGCCCGAGGGCACGACCTTCTCGGCCACAGGTGTCGGCCGCAGCACCATCGCGGTGCTGCTGGCCGCGCTGTCGACCGGCGGGCACCTGCGGGTCGGCATGGAAGACACCGTGACGTACGCGAAGGGCCGCCCGGTGGAGTCCAACATGCAACTGGTCGCCCGCGCGGTCGGTTTCGCCCAGCTCGCGCAGCGCCCGCCGCTGACCACCACCGAGGCCCGCGAGCTGCTCGGGCTGTAAGGCCAGGCATGTCCCACGCCCCTGTCACCCGGGCGGTGGACCTCCTGGTCACCCCGCCGACGGGCACCCCCGGACCGTCGGTACCGTCCAGCGCGTGACGAAGACGTACGAGGGCGGCGCGCCGCTCGCCGAGGTGGTCCGGTCCGGGTTCGTGGAGGGCGCGCACCGCGGCTCGGTGGTGGTGCTGGACGCCGCCGGTGTGCCGGTGGCCTCCGCCGGGGACGTGACCTCGCCGGTCTTTCCCCGTTCGGCCAGCAAGCCGATGCAGGCGATCGGGATGCTCCGTGCCGGCCTGGCGTTGACCGACCCGGCCGACCTGGCGATGGTGTCGGCGAGCCACGCGGGTGAGGACTTCCACCTGGCCCGGGTCGGTGCGTTGTTGCAGCGTGCCGGGCTGGACGCTTCGGCGCTGCACTGCCCGCCCGACCTGCCGGTGGGCGTTGCGGCCCGGGAGGCGGTGCTGCGCGCTGGTGGCGGCCCCACCAGGGTGCAGATGAACTGTTCCGGCAAGCACAGCGGAATGCTGCTGACCTGTGCGGCCGCCGGCTGGCCGCTGGAGGGCTACTGGCGGCCGGAGCACCCGCTGCAACAGCGGTTGCGGGCGGCCATCGAGGAGTTCACCGGCGAGCAGGCGGCGGCGGTGGGCGTGGACGGCTGCGGCGCCCCGGTGCTCGCCGTGTCGCTGACCGGCCTCGCCGGGGCGTTCCTCCGACTGGTCGACGCCGAGCCCGGCACGGTGCCGCGCACCGTGGCCGACGCCATGCGCGCGCACCCGGAGATCGTCGGTGGCACCCAGGCGGACGACACCCGGCTGATGCGTGGTGTGCCGGATCTGCTGGCCAAGGTCGGTGCCGAGGGCGTGATCGCGGTGGCGCTGCCCGGCGTCGGCGCCGTAGCCCTGAAGATCGACGACGGCGCCGACCGCGCCCGGATGCCGGTGCTGGTCTCGGCTCTGCGCCGGCTCGGCGTGGACGCCCCGGTGCTGACCGAGTACGCGGAGGTGCCGCTGTTCGGCGGTGGCGTCCCGGTCGGCGCGGTCCGCCCGCTCTGGTGACACCGCCGACCCACCGGGCGGTGGGTCCGACCTCCTCACGCGGAGGCCAACTTCCTGTGGAGCGGTATACCTCACAGGCATAAAGATGACTCTGAGGTATACCGCTCGTCGGCGTGCGGGCCTCGTCGGCCTCGGGCCTTGTCGTGGCGCCGGCGCCGCGCGCCGTCAGCCCAGGAAGTCGAGCAGGGCGGCGTTGACCGGCTCCGGACGCTCCAGCGGCAGCAGGTGTGCGGCGTCCGGCACGTCGGGCAGTCGTACCGCGCCGGGGACCTCGGCCGCGATCCGGTCGGCGAGCAGAATGATGTCCGGCACGTCCGCGGCCCCGGCGGTGACCAGGACAGGCACCTTCAACTCGCTGAGGCGGTCGATTGCCGGCGGCGTCAGTTCGCCCACTTCGACCGCGCCGAGCGCCAGCTCGGCGGCGAGCGCGCGTTGGTCCATCTCCTGCGCGAACGCGATCAGTTCGGGGTCCACGTCCTCGGGCTGGCGGCCCGGGCCGACGACCCAGAACCGCACCTCGCCGGCCGCGCCGGCGACGAAGTCGTCGGGGTCGACTTCGCCGACCAGGTCGTCCCAGAGGTCGTTCGCCTCCTCGGACCACTCGTTGCCGGAGACCGCCGTGTCGAACAGCGCGAGCGCGCTCACCCGGTCGGGGTGGGCCAGCGCGGTGTCGATGGCGACCGACCCACCGAAGGAGCAGCCAACCAGGGCGGCCCGGGGCAGGTCGAGCGCGTCCAGCAGCCCGACCACGTCGTCGTGGTGCGCGAACGGGGCCGGGGGCAGCTCCGAGTCACCGTAGCCGCGAAGGTCCGGAACGATCACCCGGTGCCGGGTGGCGAGCGCGGCGAGCTGTCCGCGCCACATTCGCCGGTCGGTGATGCCGGCGTGCAGCAGTACGACGGGTGAACCGGTGCCGGCCTCGTCGTACGCGATGCTTGCTCCATTGACTGTGATCCTGTGCACGGCCGGACGGTACGGATCGCACGGGCGGCGCGCAAACAGGACGCTGAGACGTTGCTAACTATGGCTAGCGTTTTGCTTGCAAGAGTTAGCGCGCCGGGTTAGCGTCGCGTCATGGCCACACCGAAGGACCTTCCCGACGTCGGCGGGTTCATCCGCGATCTGCGGCGCAACGCCAAGATCTCGCTGAGGCAGCTCGCCGAGCAGGCGGGGGTCAGCAACCCGTACCTCAGTCAGATCGAACGCGGCCTGCGCAAGCCCAGCGCCGAGGTGCTTCAGCAACTGGCGAGCGCGCTGCGGGTCTCCACCCCGGCGATGTACCTGCGCGCCGGGCTGCTCGACGACAAGGAGGGCCACGGTGTGCTCGCCGCCATCGCCGTGGACGCCGACCTGACGATGGCGCAGAAGCAGTCGCTCAGCCAGATCTACGAGACGTTCCGCCGGGAGAACACCCGGCTCGCCGAGGCCCAGGCCGAGGCCGAGAGGGCCAGCACGACCGAAGCCCAGGCCGCCGAGCGCACCGGTACCCCCGGCGGCACGGCCGGGGCGACCACCCCGACGGACGTCGCCGACCAGCCGGCCGACGTGGCCAACCTGGCCGCCACCGGCCCCACCACCGCAGGCGGCACCCCGACCGAGGCCGTACTCGAGTCGGTTGCCGTCACCGAGGCGGGCACCGCTCCCGCCCCGAGCAGCACCAGCACCAGCACCCCCGAGAAGAAGGCCGCCGGTCCGGCGGTCCGGAAGGCCGCCGAGGCGGCCGAAGAGGAGACGTCATGAGCGAGCCGAAGACCAACCGGATCCCCGCCCCGATCTACGCCGCCGCCGGCGCCGGTGAGCTGGCCATCGAGCACTTGCGCAAGCTGCCGGCCGTGGTCGGCGTCCTCGGCACCCGGGTCATCGCCGACCTGGGCGGTCGGGCCGTGTTGACCGGCTTCGAGCTGCGTCAGAAGGCCACCGAGACGCTGCGTACCGCCAATGAGACCGCCGGCACCCTGCGCGGCCGGGCGCAGGCCGAGCTCGACCTGGCCAAGCTGCGCGAGTCGGCCGACCTGAGCAAGCTGCGCGAGGCTGCCGACCTGACCAAGCTGCGCGAGGTCGCCGATCTTGACAAGCTGCGCGCCGCCGCGACCCGCAACGCCGTAATGGTGTTCGCGACCGCCCAGGCCGCCCAGGAGCGGGCGTTCGCCGCGTACGACGCTCTGGTCGCCCGCGGTGAGCGGGTTGTCGGTGCCGGCGTGCTGGAGGCCGCCGAGACGGTCAACGCCGACATCGAGGCGACCCAGGCGGTGACCGCGGCTGACGTGCCGACGCCGGCCGACGTGCCGACCGCGACCGACGTGCCGACCGCGACCGACGTGCCGACCGCGACCGACGTGCCGACGCCGGCCGACGTGGCCGAGATCGCCGAGGCCAAGCCGGTCGCCGTCAAGAAGGCCGCCCGCGCACCGAAGGCTCCCAAGCCCGCCGCGACCCCGTCGGCGAAGCTTCCCCGGGCCACCAAGCAGACCCGTCCGGCGGCCGAGTAGTTCGTCATGTCGACGACCCCGGCGGCGTCCTTGTCGGACGTAGCCGGGGTCCTCGACATAAGCTTGCCGGCATGGCCAACGCCGCGCCGATCTTCGCGTTCGAAGTCCGCTACGTGATCGAGCTGATCCTGCTCGTCTTCGCGCTGATCGTCCAGGGCGTCGCCCTGGTGCACGCGATCACCCAGCGCTCCGACGCTTTCCCCGCCATTGGCACCCTTCCGAAGGGCGGCTGGATCGCCATTCTCGCCGTCTGTCTCGTGCTGACCCTGCTCGGCTTCGGTCCGATCAGCCTCTTCGGACTGATCGGTATCGCCGCCGGCCTGATCTACCTCCTCGATGTTCGGGTCGGTCTGCGCGATCTGAGCGACGGCAAAGGGTTCTGGTGAGAGGTTTCCGCTGGCCACCCCCACCGGACAGCGGGCCCCGCACCTGGGGGCCCGGCCCGGGTGGGCCGCGTACCGGTCGACCGGCGTTGCCCGAACCGGAGACCGAGTTGGTCACCACCCCGCACGGCGTACGGCTGGAGCGGCTGGTCACCGGCACCGGTGATCCGGTCACCGTCTTCGCGCACGGGCTGGGCAACGGCATCGCCACCACCCGCCCGTTCGGCAGCGGAGTGACCGGTCGCAAGGTCTTCTTCCAGTTCCGTGGGCACGGTCGCTCCGACGCCCCGGACGGGCCGTGGAACTACCTGGACCTGGCCCGGGATCTGCGCGCGATAGCGGACCTCGGCGGGGCCAGCCGGGCGTTCGGCGCGAGCCTCGGTGCGGGTGCCCTCTGCCGACTGCTCGCGGAGAGCCCGGAGCGTTTCGAGAAGTTGGTCTTCTTCCTGCCTGCGGTGCTCGACGAGCCGCGCGGGCCGGTCGCCCGCGAACGGATCACGGATC
Source organism: Micromonospora luteifusca (assembly GCF_016907275.1). Taxonomy (NCBI): domain Bacteria; kingdom Bacillati; phylum Actinomycetota; class Actinomycetes; order Micromonosporales; family Micromonosporaceae; genus Micromonospora; species Micromonospora luteifusca. Next base: position 2,666,878 of record NZ_JAFBBP010000001.1, on the reverse strand, counting down.
TGCTGGAGGCGGTGGAGAGCGGGGACGCCTCGGCGGTCGCGGATGTCGTCTCACTGGAGATGCCCGCGGCGGTGCGCAACACCCCCGCTGGCTGGGCGTACCTTCGGCAGCGGCTCGACCAGCTGCTCCGCGACGGTTTGGCGGAAGGTCTGGCCACGTTGGCGGAGCAGACGTCGCTGGGCGACATCAGTGCTCTGTCGGCGGTCACCGCTCCGGCGCTGGTGATCGGCTGCGCGGGCGACGACCTGCACCCGGTCGAGGTCGCCGAGCGGCTCGCCGTCGCGCTTCCCCAGGCCACCCTGCACGTGTACGACCGGCCCGGTGTCCTCTGGACGGAACGCGCCGACCTGCGGGACCGCATCTCCGGCTTCCTGAACGAGTAACCTGCCCTGTCATGGGCGTCACACAGCATGGCCGGACGCACCGGCTCGACCTCGCCGACCCGACCCTGCGCGAGTGGACGTGCACGGTCCTGCACGCCGATGCGGAGCAGGGCATCGTGCTGGACCGCTCGGCGTTCTACCCGGGCGGCGGCGGCCAACCACCCGACCACGGCGTGCTGCTCTGGCAGGGCGTGCAAACCCGGATCGTCGGCACCCGCAAGGGCGACGACCCGTACCTGATACCCGCCGAGGGTGACCCGCTGCCGCCGGTCGGCACCGAGGTTGTCGGCGCGGTGGAGGACGAGCGCCGCACCCGGCTGATGCGTACCCACTCCGGGCTGCATGTGCTCTGCGGTGTGGTGTTCCGCGACTTCGGCGCGCTCGTGACCGGCGGCAACATGGAGCCGGGCGAGGCCCGGATGGACTTCAACCTCCCCGAGGTCCCCCCGGACTTCAAGAGCCGCATCGAGGAGCTGGTCAACGCCGAGGTGGCCGCCGACCGCTCGGTCGCCACCCGGGTGCTGCCGCGCACCGAGGCGTTGGCCCTGCCGGACATCATCCGCACCCAGTCCAACCTCATCCCACCGGATGAGCAGGAGGTCCGGATCGTCGACATCGTCGGGCTGGACGTGCAGGCCGACGGCGGCACCCACGTCGCGTCCACCGCCCAGATCGGCAAGGTGCAGGTCGTCAAGGTGGAGAGCAAGGGCCGGGCCAATCGCCGGGTCCGCGTCCGCCTGGTGGACTGAGGGGCAGGTTCGGAGCCCAACAGACTCGCGGTCGCTCGACATGTAGGGGTCGCCTGCGGTTCGCCAGAGCGGTCCGGGAATTCGGACGCCGGTTGTCAGGTATCGCTGACAACCTCGCAGGTATGACACAACCGCTCGCAGGAAAGATCGCGCTCGTCGCTGGTGCCACCCGGGGTGCCGGTCGACAGATTGCGATCCAGCTCGGTGCCGCCGGTGCCACCGTGTACGCCACCGGCCGCAGCAGCAGCGCCGGCCGCTCCGAGATGAACCGCCCGGAGACCATCGAGGAGACCGCCGAGCTGGTCACCGCCGCCGGTGGCACCGGTATCGCCGTCCAGGTCGACCACCTGGTGCCCGAGCAGGTCCGCGAACTCGTCGCCCGGATCGACGCCGAGCAGGGCCAACTCGACGTTCTGGTCAACGACATCTGGGGTGGCGACCCGCTGGTCACCTGGGACAAGCCGGTCTGGGAGCAGCCGCTGGACGCGGGCTTCCGGACCCTGCGACTGGCCATCGACACCCACATCATCACCAGCCACTTCGCGCTGCCGCTGCTGATCCGCAAGCCCGGTGGTCTGGTGGTGGAGATGGGCGACGGCACCAAGGCGTACAACGACGCGAACTACCGGCTCTCCGTCTTCTACGACCTGGCCAAGGTTTCGGTCAACCGCCTCGCCTTCAGCCAGGCACACGAGCTGAGGCCGCACGCCTGCACTGCCGTGGCGCTCACCCCCGGGTGGATCCGCTCGGAGGCGATGCTGGAGCACTTCGGCGTGACTGAGGAGAACTGGCGCGACGGCGCCGCCACCGACCCGAACTTCCTCATCTCGGAGACCCCGGCGTTCGTCGGCCGCGCGGTGGCCGCACTCGCCGCCGACGAGGAGAAGGCCCGCTGGAACGGCGAGTCCGTCGATGCTGGCACGCTGTCCAAGGTGTACGGGTTCACCGACCTCGACGGCAGCCAGCCGGAGGGCTTCCGCTACATCGTCGAGGTGGTCGACGCCGGCAAACCGGCGGACGTCACCGGCTACCGGTAGAGCGCGCCGAGGCGGTCGGCCGCCTCGGTGAACAACCGTCGCAGCTCGGGTGGGTCGAGCACCTCCACCTCGGGGCCGAGCCCCAACAGCTGGTGATAGGCAACCTCGACGGACTCGACGGGCAATCGGGCCACCACCCAGCCCAGCCCGTCGGGTGCTCCGGCGGCGGCGACCACCTCGTCGTACACGTTGGGGGCATCGACCAGGTGCCGGAGCTGGCGCAGGCCGGCCGTGCTGAGCCGGACGGTCACCTCGGCCCGCAGCATGGTTCGCAGGAACGACCCGGCCTGCTCGCGCCAGTGCCCGGCCAGGTCGAAGTCCCCGTCGCGGTCGAAGCTCTCCTCGCCCACCTCGACCCCGGTCACCCGGTCCACCCGGTAGGTGCGGGTGTCGTCGCCGACCCGGCCGACCAGGTACCAGACCGCGCTTTTGAGGACCAGACCGTAGGGCTGGACCCGGCGGCTCACCTCCCGGTCGCCGCGTCGGTAGCGCAACTCCACCACCCGGTCCCGCCAGACCGCCCGCGCCAGCTCGGTGAGCCACGGCGGCGGCGCGGTCTCCCGGAACCAGCCCGGGACGTCCAGGTGGAACCGCTGCCCGGCGCGGGCCGGGGCGTCGCGCAGGGCTGGCGGAAGCGCGGCGAGCACCTTCAGCTCGGCTGCGGCGACCGCGTCGGCGAGCCCCATGTCACCGGCCGGTCCGGGTAGCCCGGCGAGGAAGAGCGCCTCGGCCTCGTCCCGGGTCAACCCGGTCAACCGGGTCCGATAGCCGCCGAGCAGGCGGTACCCGCCGGCCCGGCCGCGATCGGCGTAGACCGGCACCCCGGCGGCGGAGAGTGCCAGCACGTCCCGGTAGACGGTCCGCTCGGAGACCTCCAGCTCCCGCGCCAGCTCACCCGCCGTCATCGACCCGCGCGCCTGCAACAACAGGAGCAGCGAGATCAGTCGGGAGGCGCGCACCCGCCCATCCTGCCCGGCCCTCACTCACCGCCCGCCGGGGGTCAGCAACCCTTTGTCGTACGCGGTGGCCACTGCGGCGGCCCGGTCGTTGACCCCGAGCTTGGCGTACACGTGCAGCAGGTGCGTCTTGACGGTGGCCTCGCTGATGAACAGCCGAGCCGCCGCCTCCCGGTTGGAGGCACCACGGGCCACCAGGGTGAGCACCTCCAGCTCACGCTGGCTGAGCGGCTCCTCGACCGGTGCACGTAGCCGGCCCATCAGCCGCCCGGCGACGCTCGGCGCGAGCACCGACTCGCCCCGGGCGGCGGCCCGTACGGCGCGGACTAGTTCCTCGCGGGGCGTGTCCTTGAGCAGGTAGCCGGTGGCACCGGCCTCGATGGCGGGCAGCACGTCGGCGTCCGTGTCGTACGTGGTGAGCACCAGCACCCGGGCGGTGCTGCTGGAGCGGGCCAGCCTGCCGATGGCGGTCACCCCGTTCATTCCGGGCATCCGCAGGTCCATCAGCACCACGTCCGGCCGCACCGTCTCGACCAGGGCCAACGCCTCCGCGCCGTCCGCAGCCTCGCCGACCACCTCGAACCCGGGGTCGCCGGTGAACATCCCGCGCAACCCGTCGCGCACCACCGGATGGTCGTCGACGATCAGCAGCCGTATCGGGGCGGTCAACCGGCACCTCCCGGCAGCGCGGGGACCGACGCCGAAATGGCGGTGCCGCCTCCCGGTTCGGATTCGACGGCCAACTCGCCACCGACGCGGGTCACCCGCTGCCGCATCGCGGTCAGCCCGTATCCGCCGCCCGGCTCGCGGGGCGCCGGCTGGCCGGTGACGTCGAAGCCCGTCCCGTCGTCGCGAACGTCCAGCGTGACCACGTCCGCCATGTAGGACAGGGTCAGCCCGACCCGTGACGCGGCGGCGTGCCGGGCCACGTTGGCCAGCGCCTCCTGGGCGGCCCGGAGCAGGGTCACCTCGACCTCCGGGTGCAGGGGGCGGGGCGTTCCGGTGGTGGCGACCTCGGCCCGTACCCCGTTCCGGGCCGACCAGCGCCCGCTCAGCTCGACGAGGGCGTCCGGCAGTCGGGCGGTCTCCAACGGCTCCGGGCGGACCGCGCGCACCGACCGGCGGGCCTCGGTGAGGCTCTCCCGGGCCAGGGCGAGGGCGTTGTCGACGTGCCGGCGCCAGTCGGCGGACCGGTCACGGGTCTGCTCGGCCGCCTCTAGTTGGGTGATGATGCCGGTCAGCCCTTGCGCCAGGGTGTCGTGGATCTCCCGTGCCATCCGCTGACGCTCGTCCAGCACACCGGCCTCCCGGGCCTGCGTGAGCAGTTGGGCGTGCAGCCCGGCGTTCTCCCTGACCGTCTCGGTGAGTTGGCGGTTGGCCTCGCCGAGTTCCGCCATCAACCGCTTGCGTCTGGCGTCCTCCTGCTCGGCGACCATCGCGAACCAGCTCAACGAGCCGGCCACCACCAGATTGAAGAGCACCAGCACCAGCCAGAGCGGCAGGTGCGACGTCACCACCGACAGACCGCCGCCCTGCGACGTGGCGACCAGGGTGGCCGTGGTGATCACCCCGGCGATCCGCCAGCGAGTGCGGAGCACCGGAAAGGCGTGGGTGTATCCGACCCAGGCGAAAAAGCCGTACCACGGATTGGCGGCCACCAGCACCGCGGCGAACGCGAGCAGCCCGGCGTAGTAGACCGCCATCAACCCGCGCCGGCTCTGCCAGCCGGGATGCAGGGTGATGAACCAGGCGACCCAGCACCCGGCCGTCACGGCGATGGCGAGGGTGGGCGCGGTGGCGAGGGCCCGGGGTGCCGGTGCGACGAGGGCCAACACGGTGCCCAGGGCCAGCCCGCCATAGGGGAACACTCGATAGAGGCTCGCCTCGCGCTCTCGCCAACTGGTCAGACGGTCGGGCCCACCGCTGCAGGTCATCGATTCCTCGCTCACTCCCAGCGGAACAGTTTCGCCGCGCTGGCGCCGGCCGTCACCGCGATCACCGCCATTATCGTCAGGTGCAGCGGCTGCGGCGACGTGCCGGTCCAGGCGTCGAGTAGCGCCTGCACACCCGGCGGGGTGTAGTCACCGATCCGCGCCACGAAGTCTGGGAGCAGGAACCGGGGCAGGTAGGCCCCGCCGAAGAACATGGTGACCAGGAACAGCGGCACGGCCAGGGCCTGGGCCGCCTTCGTCGTCCGGGCCACGGCGGCGACCAGCAGGCCGAGTGCCAGCAGCGCCGCCGTACCGAGCACGAACGCCAGCGCGAAGCCGAGCGGATGCCGGGGGAGCGGCACCCCGAAAGCCAGCCGGGCGACGACGATGAGCAGCAGCGCGCTGGCCAGGATCCCGGCCAGGGCTAGCACCAGTTGGGCGGCGAGCAGAGCCGCCGGGTGCGCCGGGGTGGTCGCCAGCCGGCGCAGCACACCGCGTTCCCGGTAGGTGGCCAACACGGCGGGCAGGGTGTTCACCCCGACCATGACCAGGGTGACCACCAGCAGGGACGGTGCGAAGTAGCTGACGAAGGTCTGCCCGTCGAAGGTCGGGTCCGGCTCGCGGAGCGCGGGGATCAGCCCGAGCACCGTCAGGATCAGGGTGGGCATCCCGACGGTGGCGAGCAGCGTCGGCAGGTCCCGCAGGTAGAGCCGCGCCTCGATCCGCAGGATCTGGCGAAAGGCGTGCATGCTGGCTCCTTCTCAGTTGGCGGGCCGGTGCCCGGTCAGCTCGACGAAGGCGTCATCGAGGGTGGACTGCTCCAGCCGCAGGTCCGCGGCGACGATCTGGTGGCGGGCGAGCACCGACGTGACGGCGTGCAGCAACTCGCCAGTGCCGCTCACCACCACCTGGCTACCGGTGCGCTGCACGGCGGACACCTCGGGCAGGTCGGTGAGGAGCCGGTCGTCGACCGGGGCCGAGGGCCGGAACCGGATCCGCTGCTCCGGAGCCACCGTCGAGACCAGGCCCGCCGGGCTGTCCAGGGCGACCACCCGGCCCTGATCGATCACCGCGACCCGGTCGCAGAGCCGCTCGGCCTCCTCCATGAAGTGGGTGACCAGCACAATCGTCACCCCGCTGTCGCGGACCTGCTCGATGAGGCCCCAGGTGTCCCGGCGGGCCTGCGGGTCCAGCCCGGTGGTCAACTCGTCGAGAATGGCGATCTCCGGGTTGCCCACCAGAGCCAGCGCGATGGAGAGCCGCTGCTTCTGACCGCCGGAGAGCTTCTTGTACGCGGTGTTCCGCTTCTCGCCGAGGCCCAGCTTGTCGATCAAGGCGGCCGGGTCGGCCGGGTTGCGGTAGAACGAGGCGTACAGCTCCAGCGCCTCCGCGACCCGGAGCCGGTCCGGCAGTTGACTCTCCTGGAGTTGCACCCCGACCCGCTGCCGAAGCTGGGCCGCGTCCCGGCGCGGGTCGAGCCCGAGGACCGACACCCCGCCCCCGTCGGGGACGCGCAGCCCGGCGACACACTCGACGGTGGTGGTCTTGCCGGCGCCGTTCGGGCCGAGGACGCCGAAGATCTCTCCCGCCTCCACGGTGAACGAGACGTCGCCCACCGCCACCAGATCGCCGTACGTCTTCTTCAGGTGGGTCACCTCGATGACCGGCATCGTGCCGCCTTCCGCCGCTGGCTTCGTACCTCCTCAAGGGTTGTCGGGGTGACCCGGCGGCGAATCGACCGGTCGGCGACGATCACCGACGTCGCCGGTGGATCACCCGCGTCCATCAACTGGTTGATGTGTACGACGAGAGTCGCTGCCAGCGCTCCGCCCGGCGGATTCGATCACCGCTCGTTAGGCTGCTCGATCGTGGACGTCAGCAGAATCGCCAGCCCGGTGACCGGGGTCGTCGCACGCTTCTTCGCCGGGGCGGCCCTGCTCCTGCGGGGGCTGGGCCTCTACGTCCGCAGCCCGGGGTTGATGCTGCTCGGCGTCGTGCCGGCGCTGATCTCGGGAGCGCTCTTCGTGGCCGCGCTCGCCACCCTGGTGTATTTCGTGGACGACCTCGCCGCGCTCGTCACCCCGTTCGCCGACGACTGGTCGACCACCGCCCGCAGCCTGGTCCGGGTGATCGCCGGGCTGGCCTTCCTGGGTCTCGGCGGCCTGCTCGGAGTGCTCACCTTCACCGCGGTGACCCTGGTCATCGGCGACCCGTTCTACGAGAAGATCTCCGAGCAGGTCGAGCAGCGGTACGGCGGCACGCCGAACGCGGTGGACGTGCCCTTCTGGTCGTCGTTGCGCCGCAGCCTCGCCGACTCGGTACGGCTGGTGGCTCTCACCGCGCTGGTCGGCATCCCGCTGTTCCTCGCCGGCTTCATCCCGGTGGTCGGCCAGACCGTCGTCCCGGTGATCGGGGCGGCGGTGGGCGGCTGGTTCCTCGCGGTGGAGTTGGTCGGGGCACCGTTCTACCGGCGCGGTATGCGGCTGCCGCAGCGCCGGACGATCCTGAAGGCCGACCGACCCGCCGCACTCGGCTTCGGGGTGGCCGTCTTCCTCTGCTTCCTCATTCCGCTCGGCGCAGTGCTGATCATGCCGGCTGCGGTCGCCGGCGCCACTCTGCTGGCCCGCCGCTCGCTCGGCCAGCCGATCGAGAAGAGCTGACATGGAGATCACCCTGGTCGAGGGGGACATCACCACCCAGCAGGTGGACGCCATCGTGAACGCCGCGAACTCGTCCCTGCTCGGTGGCGGTGGGGTCGACGGTGCCATCCACCGGCGCGGCGGGCCGGCGATCCTGGCCGAGTGCCGGGCGCTGCGGGCGTCCCACTACGGCAGGGGCCTGCCCACCGGCCAGGCGGTCGCGACCACGGCCGGGGAGCTACCGGCCCGCTGGGTGATCCACACCGTGGGGCCGGTCTGGTCGGCCAGCGAGGACCGGTCGGCGCTGCTGCGCGACTGCTACGCCAACAGTCTCCGGGTGGCCGACGAGGTGGGCGCGACCACGGTGGCCTTTCCGCTGATCTCCGCCGGCATCTACGGCTGGCCGGTCGACGACGCGGTCGGTCAGGCGCTGGCCGTGCTGCGCTCGGCCACCCCGACCACCGTCACCGATGCCCGCCTGGTGCTCTTCGGCGCCGACACCCACGCCGTCGCCCGCCAGGTCTACGACAACCCCGTCGCGTAGGGGTTCTGGTGGGAGTAGTTGACCGCTGATCAGGTCAGGTCGGCCAGGCAGCTCCACTCGGCTGCCACCGGGCGGTAGCCCAGCCGGGTGTTGATCGCGAGCATCGGTCCGTTCGCCTCGTCGTTCGAGGTGTACGCGACGCGTACACCGTTCGTGGCAGCCCGGTGCAGCGCGGCCGTCTTGGCGAGCCGGGCGAGGCCCCGCCCCCGGTACGCCGGGAGACTGCCGGTGAAATCCGACCACATCCGGTCCCCGTCCCGCTTCACCAGGCTGAAGGCGGCGACCTCACCATCGACTTCGGCAGCGATGCTGGCCGTCTTGTCCAGACCGAGGTTGTCCCAGACGTCGTACTGCCAGCTCTCGTAACTGATCGAGTCGACCGGCACGTCGCCCGGCTCGTCGGCGGCTGCGGCCACGTCGGCCGCGTACAGCAGATGCGGGTCGAGGTCGGAGATCGGGAGCAGCCGTACGCCCGGCGGCGGGTCGGGCAACGCGGGTGCCGGATTCAGATCGAGCGCGGAGAAGCGCAGCTCACGACTGGGCTCGTAGCCGTGCCGACGGGCGAACGGCAGCGCGTCCGGCTGGGCGAAGGTGCGGAGCCGGCGGACCCCCAGCGGGGCGAGGTGACCTGTCGCGGCCGTCAGCAGCGCGGTGCCGATGCCGCGCCGCCGGTGCTCCGGGTGGACGTGCAGGAGGGTGATGTCACCGAAGTTCGCCGTCGAGGTCGAGTCGTTGCGTTGGGCCGTCACCCAACCGACGACCTGGGCATCGACCTCGGCCACGAAGGCGAGCCAGTCCCTGCCCGGTACCGGCTCGGCGATCATTTTCCGGGTCGACTCGACGCCGCGCACCTGGTACGGGTAGACCATCGCCCGCAGGGCCACCACGGCCGGGGCATCATCCGGCTGCGCCACACGAATGCGCATGTCAGGCCCCCATCCGTACGGCCGCGACGGCCTCGACCTCGACCAGTTGGTCGGTGTAGCCGAGCACGGTCACCCCGAGCAGGGTGCTGGGCGGGTCGTGGTCGCCGAAGAAGTCCCGCACCACCTCCCAGACGGTCACCAGGTCGACCTGGTGCGAGGACGCCACATAGACCGTGGTCTTGACGACGTCGGTCAGCCGCGCGCCGGCGGCGTCGAGAGCGGTCGCCAGGTTCGTCATCACCTGCCGGGCCTGCGCGGCGTGATCGCCCGGCGCGACCGTGCGCCCCTCGGCGTCCAGCGGGCACGCGCCGGCGGTGAAGACCAGCCGGGCGGGTGGATCGACGGTGGCCGCGTACGCGTACTCGGCTGCGTCGGAGAGGGCGGGGACGTGCAACAGCGCGTCAGGATCCGGCATGGCGGCGAGGCTAACGACGATCGGGTCCCCGGGCGACGGATTAACGGCTGCACACGCGCCCGCACGGGTGCGAAAGCAATGAACAAGACCCGCAAAAGGTGCAAATCATACTATTCTCCTTTACCGGCTCAAAAGTTCGTAAATCGTCACATCGATCATGGGGGAAATGTGAGAGCTTTACTCGTCAAGCTCGTCGCCACCGGTGCCACAGCCGGTGCGTTTCTGGTCGGGGCGGGAGGCGCGGCGCTCGCCCAGCCGACCGATCCGACCCAGCCGCCGCCTCAGGTCAGCAACATCGACATCAACCCGGGCAACGTCCCCACGACCGCGGCCGCGTTCACGCAGAGCTGCGAGCCGAACCTCGGCGGTGGGCCGTTCCCGGACCAGGACGTGTGGGTGTTCAACCTGCCAGGCAACCCGGGGACCTCCGGTCAGTTCGTCACGGTCACTGGCACCTGGAGCATCCCGAACGACGGCACCGTGACCCGGACGATCCCTACCGACGGTGGGGCGATCGTCAACGGCATGGGCACCAGCAAGGCATGGATCCGGCTGCCCGCCGGCTGGACACTGACCGACGCCACCGCGGTGATCACCGGTACGGCGGAGTTCTTCGTGCTGACCCACACCTGTGCCGCCAGCGGTCAGCCGACCACGCCACCGCCCACCACGGCGCCGCCCACCACGGCGCCGCCCACCACGGCGCCGCCCACCCAGCCGCCCACCAGCGCGCCGCCCACAAGCGCGCCGCCCACGACCCCGACGAAGAGCCACCTGCCGATCACCGGCACGTCGGCGGGCAGCGGGCTGATCCCGATGGCCATCCTCGGAATCGGTGCGGTGGCGCTCGGCGCCACGTTGATCGCCGTGCGGCGCCGCCGGGACGCGGAGAGCTGATCGGCCAGCACGGGCATCGGACCCGCAACTGCTAGCGGGTCCCGGGGGCTCTCCTCGTGGAGGAGGGCCCCCGGCTACGCCGAGTCGCGCCGGATCAGCTCGGTGGGGAGCATGATCGCCTGCTCGATGGTCTCCCCGGCGGCCAGCCGGAGCAGTTGTCGGGTCATCCGCCGGCCCAGCTCCACGATCGGCTGCCGGACGGTCGTCAGCGGCGGCTCGGTGTAGGCGGCGGTCTCGATGTCGTCGAAGCCGACCACGGCGACATCCTCCGGCACCCGACGGCCGGCCTCGCGCAGCGTACGCAGGGCGGCGTGCGCCATCAGGTCGGAGGCGGCGAAGACGCCGTCCAGGTCGGGGTGCTCGGCGAGCAACCGTCGCATCGCCGCCGACCCGGACTCGCGGGTGAAGTCGCCGACGGCGATCAGCTCGGGCAGCCCCGCGTCGGCGACCGTGGCGCGGTAGCCGCGGAGCCGTTCGATCCCGGCGACCATGTCCTGTGGCCCGGCGATGGTGGCGATCCGGCGGCGACCGCTGTCGATCATGTGTCGTACGGCTGCGGTCACCCCGCCGACGTGGTCGACGTCGACGTACGGCACGGGCACGTCGCCGAGCGGCCGGCCGCTGACCACCACCGGGATGCCGAGCCGGGCGAGCGTGCCGGGCAGCGGGTCGGCGCCGTGCAGCGAGGCGAAGAGCACCCCGTCGACGTGCCGGCCGGTGGTGTAGCGCTCGACCCGATGGTGGCCTGCCGGTGAACCGGCGAGCATCAGCACCAGTTGTTTGTCGGCCGCTTCCAACTCCTGGCTGACACCGCGGATGATGCCGGGGAAGACCTGGTCGTCGGAGAAGACCCGGGTGGCCGCCTCCGGCATGACCAGGGCGATCGAGTCGGTGCGTTGGGTGACCAGGCTGCGGGCGGCGAGATTGGGGACGTACCCCAGTTCGGCGACCGCCCGGGTGACCGCCTCGCGGATCGGCTCGGCGACGGTGGTGGAGCCGTTGACCACACGGGACACCGTCGCCCGGGACACCCCGGCCCGCGCCGCCACTGCTTCGAGCGTCGGCCGCTGCGCCGTCGTCATCGTGCCTTCCCCCCGCTCGTCGCAGCCCGTTCCGGGAGACCGTTTCGTGGTCCCACCGGGCGCTGGCCTTCGGTGTGCGCCGCTGGGTCAGGTGGTCGACGTGCGCGATCCCGAACCGCTTGCGGTAACCCTCCGCCTGTTCGACGTTGTCCAGGATTGACCATACGAGATAACCGCCCAGGTCCACGCCCCGGGAAGTCGCCTCGGTGATCGGCAGTGACTTGGTACGCCTTGCCCGGAGTGCGGCTGAAGGTGTCCGAGATGGACTGACCAGAGCGCTCTCACGTCAGGGTGGTGGGTGGGTCCGTGTCGTGTCAAGAGAGCGCTCTCCCAGACCTGTCGGCTCGAACCCGAAGGAGATCGAGGACGCCACCCCCGGCGGGGTGACGCCCTCGTCGTGGCAGAGCCGATCAGCGGGTACGCAGACCCTCCAGCAGGGTGCGATCGCCGGCGACGTCCAGCGTCTCGAAGCTCACCCGACCCCAGAGCGCCAACAGCAGGTCGCTCGCGGTGCCGCTGACCTGGGCCCGGGCGTGGTGGTCGTCGTGGTCGAAGATGGTCGCGGTGTCGAGCAGCGCCACCCCCTCGCCACGCAGCCGCAGATACCACTCCTGAGCCGCATCCGTGGCGGTGAGCTGCACCACCCCGTGCCAGCCGCCCGGCGTCCGCCGCCGACCCGCGGGCAGCCAGGTGTCCAGCACCTCACTCACCCCGTCGGCCGCGAGCTTCGCCTCCACCGGCTCGCCGGCCGCGATGGCGAGCTGGGCGTCCCAGCGGTGCACCGCCGTCTCGTGCGCCATTCGACGCGGCCAGAAACCGGCCTTCTTCGGCTGCGGAGCCCAGTTCCACGCCGGTGCCTCCGGGTCGAGCCCGTCGAAGACGGTCATCAGCTGGTCGTACCCCTGGCGCCACAGTTGGAGCGGATTCACGCCCGCTTCCAGTTCGGCCCGGTCCTGGCGCTCCGGCCGGGTGGTCAGCCCGGCGCCGGCGAACGACGAAACCCAGTGGTAGATCCGAGCGAGATGCAGTGTGAGGTCGTTGACCGTCCAGCCCGGACAGGACAGAACCGGTGTCTCCGGCGGCGCCTCGGCCACCGCCGCCGCGAAAGCCGGCCCCTCCGCCCGGAGCGCCCCGATCCAGAAATCCTTGCTGCCCTGCAGTCTGCTCATCGCCATCCTCCCGGGGGTGCCGGGCGACCAGTGGGTGCCACGGCTATTACTCAGCCTAAGGTGAAGGGCGTGCCAGACGCCTCCGCCCAGCCGACAACCGAAGCCGATCGTGCCATCCCTGGTCCACTGGCCAGCCACACCACTCTGCGGATGGGTGGGTCGGCCGAGCGGATCGTGGCCGCCGGCAGTGCTGACGAGATCGTTCGGGCGGTCCGGGCGGCGGAGGAGCCACTCCTGATCCTGGCCGGCGGCAGCAACGTGGTGATCGGCGACTCCGGCTTCCCCGGCACCGTCGTCCTGGTGCGCTCCCGTGGCCTGCACGTCCTCGCCGAGGACGCCGGATCGGTCACCGTACGGGTCGACGCCGGCGAGCCGTGGGACGACCTGGTCGCCGCCACGGTGGCCAACGGCTGGGCTGGCCTGGAGTGCCTCTCCGGCATCCCCGGCTCGACCGGTGCCACCCCGATCCAGAACGTCGGCGCGTACGGCCAGGAGGTCGCCGAGACGATCACCGGCGTCGAGGTGTACGACCGCGCCAAGGGCACCCGCCACGTCATCCCCGCCGCCGACTGCGGGTTCGCCTACCGGGGCAGCATCTTCAAGTACGGGGACCGTTGGGTGGTGCTCGCGGTCGACTTCCGGCTTGCCCGGTCCCCGATCTCCGGCCCGGTGCGTTACGCCGAACTGGCCCGTGCGCTCGGTGTCGAGGTGGGCGACCGGGTGCCTCTGGCCGACGCCCGAGCCGCGGTGCTGCGGCTGCGCGCGGGCAAGGGCATGGTGCTCGACGCCACCGACCCGGACACTCGGTCGGTCGGCTCCTTCTTCACCAACCCGGTGCTCGACCAGGCGACGTACGAGCTGCTCCTGGAGCGTGCCGCCGAGCTGGGCGACCCGCCCGCCTGGCCAGGGGCCGACGGCCTGGTCAAGGTGAGCGCGGCCTGGCTGATCGACAAGGCCGGCTTCAGCAAGGGCCATGCCGGTGCGGGCGGGGTAACCATCTCCAGCAAGCACACCCTGGCCCTCACCAACCACAGCGGCAGAGCCCGCACCGCCGACCTGCTGACCCTGGCCCGCGACATCCGCGACACGGTGCACGCCCGCTTCGGCGTAACCCTCCACCCCGAACCGGTCCTAATCAACTGCACCCTCTAGACCCACCGCCCACGCGCCACCCTCACCTCGGCGATCTTGCAGCTTCTGTCACGACATACGGGGCGTAAAGCCGTAAATCAACGACAGGACCTGCAAGATCGCGGGGGCGTGGGGTCAGGGTGGGGGCCAGGGGAGGGTCAGCTCTCCTTGGCGCCAGCGGTTCGGGCCGTTCAGGATGGGCCAGCCGGTCTCGCGGAGACGGGTTACCGCGCTCAGCCAGCGTTGGCGGGGGCCGAAGGTGGCGTAGGGCGCGGCGGCCTGCCAGGCGTCGTCGAGCGCGCGGATCAGATCGTGGATCGGTTCGCCGGGGACGTTGTGATGGATCAGCGCCTTGGGTAGCCGCTCGGCCAACTCGGCGGGGCTGCCCAGCGTGGTGAGCTTCGCGGCCAGGGTCAGCGTGCGGGGGCCGTCGGCGTCGATCAGCAGCCAACTGGCGAGCCGCCCCAACTCGTCGCACGTGCCCTCGACGAGCACCCCACCCGGGGCGAGCGCGGTGGTCATCGTCCGCCAGGCGTCGGGCACCTCGCTCTCGTCGTACTGTCGCAGCACGTTGAACGCGCGGACCAGCACCGGCCGGAGCCCGGCCAGCTCGAACCCGCCTCGGGCGAACGTCAGGCCGGGCGGGTCGGCGGCCGGTGTGGCCGCGGCCACCCGGGCCGCGTCGATCTCCAGCCCCACCAGCCGTACGTCTGGACGCACTCCCGCCGCCAGCCGGGCGCGCAATTCCACCGCGGTCACCGGGGTGGCACCGTAGCCGAGGTCGACCACCAGGGGGTCGGCCGCCGCCAACAGCCGGTCGGCGCACGTGGCGACGATCCAGTTGTCCACCCGGCGGAGCCGGTTCGGGTTGGTGGTGCCTCTCGTGACCACGCCGAGCGGCCGGTGTCGTGCCGCGCCGCTCATACCGCCCCTCCCGGTCGACGACCCCAGTGCCGGTCTCCGTTCGCGACTGCGGGCTCGCAGACCCGGCTCACTTCGCGCGTACCGCTAGACCCGGTGCACCTTGTGCTGGGCGGCCTGGGCCCGCGGTCGGACCACCAGCCGGTCGATGTTGACGTGCTCGGGGCGGGTGGCGCACCAGGCGATGCAGTCGGCCACGTCCTCGGCGACCAGCGGCCCCGGCACTCCGGCGTAGACGGCGGCCGCCCGTTCCGCGTCACCCTCGAACCGGACCAGCCCGAACTCGTCGGTCTTCACCATGCCCGGGTCGATCTCGATCACCCGCAGGGGGCGACCGCACAGTTCCAGGCGGAGCGTGCCGGCGATGGCGGTCTGCGCGTGCTTTGCCGCGGTGTAGCCGCCCCCGCCTTCGTAGACGGTCAGGCCGGCGGTGGAGGAGACCACCACGATGGTGCCGGAGCCTGACGCCTCCAGGGCCGGTAGCAGGGCCTGGGTGACCCGCAGTGTGCCGAGCACGTTGACGTCGTACATCCACTGCCAGTCGGCGACCGAGCCGGACTCCACCGGGTCCAGCCCACGCGCCCCGCCGGCGTTGTTGACCAGCAGGGTGACCGGCCCGGGTGCCTGGGCGGCGGCCTCGGCCAGCCCGGCTACCGATTCGTCCGACGTGATGTCGCAGGTCACCGCGGTGGCCTGCCCGCCAGCGGCGGTGATTTCGGCGACCAGGTCGGCGAGCCGCTCGGCGCGGCGGGCGGCGGCGAGCACGTGGAAGCCCTCGGCGGCGAGTCGGCGGGCGGTGGCGGCGCCGATCCCGCTGGATGCTCCGGTGACGATGGCGACAGAGGTCATCCCGACATTCTCACCCCGACCGCGCAACCCGTCCCGACCGGGCGTCGTGCCGTCATTGACGGGCGTGCGGTGATGAGGTCCGTCACGCCCGGGGGCCGTGGCGGGGAATTTCCGAAGCCCGATGGGGAAGATGGCATCCGGCGTAGAGGTTGACCGAGAAGCGCCGGTCGTGCGAGACGGCATTAACCGTGACAAAGGAGCGGATGTGGCGGAAATGCACACCGGTGTCGGGCGTCAGCGAGGTGCCCGACCGTGGCCTCGGCCTCGCCGCATCGCCACCCTTTCGGTGCACACCTCGCCCCTGCACCAGCCCGGCACGGGCGACGCCGGTGGCATGAACGTCTACATCCTCGAGGTCGCCCGGCGACTCGCCGAGGCCAACGTCGAGGTGGAGATCTTCACCCGGGCCACCTCCGGTGACCTGCCCCCGGTCGTCGAGATGGCGCCCGGCGTGCAGGTCCGGCACATCACGTCCGGCCCGCTGGAGGGCCTCACCAAGGAAGAGTTGCCCGGCCAGCTCTGCGCCTTCACCGCCGGGGTGCTGCGCGCCGAGGCGTCCCGCCCGCCCGGGCACTACGACCTGATCCACTCCCACTACTGGCTGTCCGGCCAGGTCGGTTGGCTGGCCAAGGAGCGTTGGGGTGTGCCGCTGGTGCACACCGCGCACACCCTGGCGAAGGTCAAGAACGCCCAGCTCGCGGCCGGCGACCGGCCGGAGCCCAAGGCCCGGGTGATCGGCGAGGAGCAGGTGGTCGCCGAGGCGGACCGGCTGGTCGCCAACACCCGGGTCGAGGCCAGCGACCTCCTCGATCGGTACGACGCCGACCCGGCCCGGGTCTCCGTGGTGCAACCGGGCGTCGACCTGGACCGGTTCCGGCCCGCACCGGGCGACCGGTCCGCGGCGACCCACGAGGCTCGCCGCCGGCTGGGCCTGCCGACCAATGGGTACGTCGTCGCCTTCGTCGGCCGGATCCAACCACTCAAAGCCCCCGACGTGCTGATCCGCGCCATCGCCGCCCTCCGGGAGCGCGACCCGGCGCTGGCCGCCCAGGTGACCGTGGTGATCTGCGGCGGGCCCAGCGGCAGTGGGCTGGACCGGCCGACCGCGCTGATCGAGCTGGCCGCCAAGCTCGGGGTCAGCGACGGGGTGCGGTTCCTGCCGCCGCTCACCGGGGACGACCTGCCAGCCCTGTACCGGGCGGCCGACCTCGTCGCGGTGCCGTCACACAACGAATCGTTCGGGCTGGTCGCCCTGGAGGCACAGGCCTGCGGTACGCCGGTGCTGGCCGCCGCCGTCGGAGGTCTGGTCACTGCCGTGCGGGATCACGTGAGTGGCGTACTGATCGACGGGCATGACCCGGTCGACTGGGCCACGGCGCTGGGCCGGCTGCTGCCGGACCAGGCCCTCCGGGCGGTGCTTGCCCGGGGCGCCGAGCAGCACGCCCGGCACTTCTCCTGGGACCGTACGGTCGCCGGTCTGCTCGGCGTCTACGGCGAGGCGATCGCCGCGCACCGCGCCCGGCTCGCGGCCGACCTGGCGGCCGACCCCGCACTCTCCTGCTCCTGGTGACCGGGGGGCGTCGGTCGCCAACCGGTGCGCCGGCCAGGTCGGTCGTAAAGTAGGCCCGGTGAGCCCGAAGAGCGATCTCGCGACCCTGATCGAGTCGGTCTGTGCCGAGCGGGACCTGGCCTGCGAGTCGACCGGCCCCAACTCGTACGCGGTGACCCTGCCGGGCACCCACAAGCTCAAGACGGTCTGCAACCTGATCGTCGGCGAGCACGCGCTGCGGGTCGAGGCGTTCGTGATGCGCCAACCGGACGAGCGCCGTGAAGAGCTGTGGGCCTGGCTGCTACAGCGCAATGCCCGCATGTACGGCGTCTCCTTCTCCACCGACGCGGTCGGCGACGTGTACCTGACCGGGCGCGTCAACCCGGCCGGTGTGGACGCCGACGAGTTGGACCGGCTACTCGGCGCCGTCCTCACGTACGCCGACGAGTCGTTCGACACGATGCTGGAGATCGGCTTCGGCAGTTCGATCCGGCGGGAGTACGAGTGGCGGGTCAAGCGTGGCGAGTCGACCGCCAACCTGGCCGCGTTCGCCCATCTCTTCGAGCCCTCCGGCGCCGGCCCCGATCCAACCTGACCCCCAGCGCCGCCGCGCGCCCTGCGCGCTCTGCGTGCCGCGCGCCCCGCGCCCCACACCCCACACCCCAAGATCGCGCTCGAACCAGGAAGTAGTGGCCTCGTTGAACGCTGATGCCACTCGATCCTGGATCCAGCACGATCATGGCGAACTGACGGTGGGTTCGGACTGCTCCTGACGGGTATGCCGCACCGCGCGGTGCGGCAAGGGACCCCCGCGCGCCGAGGACGGAGTGTCGAGGAGCGTGAGCGTCCCATGGCTCAGCGGAACAGCTCAGGTCGCGGCGGGACTGCGACCAGGACCAAACGACAGGGCGGCAACCAGACGCCGGGTACTCCCGGGATCTCCGAGTCGGAGATTTCCCGGATGCGGGTGGACGACATCCGCGGGCAGTTGCGCAAACGTGGGGTCTCTGGGATCTCCGCCCTGCGCAAGCCCGACCTGGTGAAACAGTTGGTGCGCTCGCTGGTTTCCGATGCCGGTGGCGCGGGCCGGCGCAGCACTGGACCGGCTGGTCGGGCCACCGGCACCAGGGCATCGGCCGGTAGGGCCTCCGCGACGAAGAAGTCGGCGTCGAAGGCGGCACCGAGTCGCGCGAAGGCCGCACCGGCGAACAAGAGTGCTCCCGCGAAGCGGGCCGCGGCCAAGAAGACGACCGCGGCGAAGAAGACGACCGCCGCCAAGAAGACCACGGCGGCGGCGAAGAAGACGACTGCGGCCAAGAGAACGACGGCGGCGAAGAAAACGACTGCGGCCAAGAGAACGACGGCGGCGAAGAAGACGACCGCCGCGAAGAAGACGACCGCCGCACGGAAGACAGCGGCGACCAGGTCGACCGGACCCGCGCGGAAGGCAGCGGCCAAGAAGGCGCCAGCGCGGCCGGCGGCGAAGCGCGCGGCGCCCGCCAAGCGCACGACGGCCCAGCGCGCGGCGCCCGCCAAGCGTGCGGCGCCACCGTCGGCCGGCAGCGGGATGGGTGCTGTTGGGATCCGGACCGGACGGAGTACCGGACGGTCGGTCCGCAGCTCGCAGGTGATCTCGTCGCTGTCGGACCGGCCGGAGCGTCCGGGCCGGAGCTTGATCACCGCGAATCATGAGGTGATTCAGCGTTGGGCCCGGGAGCGCGGGGCGAAGCCGGCGACCATCGCCGGCACCGAGCGGGACGGCCGGGCGGGAGTTCTGACCTTCAACATTCCCGGATATCGGGAAAGCAGCCGAATTCGCGAGATCACCTGGGATGACTGGTTCTACACCTTTGACCTGCGCCGGCTGAACCTGATTTATCAGGAACAGCTGCGTGACGGCCGGCAGAGCAACTTCTTCCGGACCGAGTCACCCGATCGGGAAGACGGTTGAGGTGTTTGCGGGAATGGCTGAGGGGTACGCGGCTGTTGCCAAACAGCGAGACCGGAGCAGCGGATACTCGCCAGTTGTGACCGGCGAGACAGCGTTCTGGGTTGAATCCAGAATCCGGGCGAACTAGCTTTATTGCACCGCGCCACGCTTGGAAACGTTCGGGGGAGCGGCGGATCGATCAGATCCGCGCACCAGGCGAGGCGCGAGGGGACGGGTGGATCTACCGTTGGGGGACGGTGCCCACCTGTTTGGACCGGCGGCTGAGCGGGCGACGCTTACGGGGGTGAGTGTTGCCCGCCGCCGCCGGCCCCACCGGCGGGCGCCCACCACGACCTTAGGGACGTGGTGGGCGCTTTGCGTGAAACGTTGCGTACCGTAAACGCCCTTATGCGATAAACGCCCTTATGCGATCGGCGCGCGGTCGTCGACGGGTGTTACCGGCTTCCGCTCGGCGGCCCGGCGGAGCGCGGCCACGTGTCGCTCCCGGGGTGGTCCGGCGAACAGGTGCCCGAGTGCGGCCACCATGCCGAGCCCACCCACGATCAGCCAGTGCCGGTCCCCGAGGTGCTGCAGGCTCAACCCGCCGAGCGTGGGAGCGACGAACGCCGCGGCCGGAAACGTCAGGTAGAAGACCGACTGGTACCGGGCGCGTAGCTGCGGCGGGGCCAGGTCGGCGTTGATCTGCGCGTTGGGCGGGGCGGCGAGCATCGAACCGACCGTCCAGACCGCCGCGGCACCGAGGTAGATGGCCAGCCCGTCGGCGACGGCGAGTACGCCGAAACCGAGCGCGAGCAGCGCGGTGGAGACGGCCAGCACGACGTCCTTGCGGTGCCGGTCGATCAGCCGGGGCACGAACAGTTGCCCAACCACGATCAGCGCGCCACCGAGCGCCACCACCAACCCGTACGCCGATGGGCCCAGGCCGTCCGCGCTCATCGCCAGCGGCATGATCGTGGAGGTCTGCATGGTGAGCACGGCGAGCACGAAGGTGAGCCCGACGAAGACCAGGAACGTGCGGTCCGTGAGCGCGGTGTGCAGCCCCGGACGGCGGGGCCGGACGGACGTCGGCGCCGAGGGTGCCGGCGGCTGAAGGTCGACGGCCGGCGCGGCAATGCGCAGAGTCTCCGGCACCTTCCAGCCGATCACGGCGGCGGCCGTCAGGGTGGCACCGGCGTCGACCAGGAAGAGCGCGGTGAAGCTCGCCTCGGCCAGCACCCCGGCGAGCAACGACGCGACCGCCATTCCCAGGTTGAACGCCCAGAACTGGAGGTTGAACGCGCGCGAACGCCGTTCGGCGGGCACCACGTCGACGATCGCCGCGACGAACGCCGGGCTGGGCATCGAGTGGACCACGCCGATCAGCGCGGAGAGCACCGCGATCAGGAGCAGCGGCCGGCTGAAGGCGAGCGCCACCATCAGGCCGGCCGTGACCAGGTGCGCGGCGAGGAGGGTTGCCCGGCGGCCCCACCGGTCGGCCAGCACCCCGCCGAGCAGCACACCGGCTGCCCCACCGGCCCCGTACGCGCCGACCACCGTTCCGGCCAGCCCAACGCTCGCTCCGCGTACGTCGGTGAGGTAGAGCGAGAGGAACAGCATGGCGAAGGCACCGGCCCGGTTGATCAGCAGGCCGGCCCAGAGGTACCAGAAGGTGGCGGGGAGACCGCCCGCGGTGTCGTGCCACCAGCGCCGCAGGGCGTACACCCGACCTCCCGACAGTTCGGTTTCCTAACCGTTTCCTGTGCACGGTAGGAAGTCGGGGGCCATTGCGCCAGCCGTTATCTTGATCTTCGGTCTTTCGTCAGGCGGTTGCTTCGGCGGGCTGGGGCCCCCGGTGGGCGGTGACCGGTGCCAGCGCTTCGCCGGAGCGGCGCAGCGCGACGGCACGCCGTTCCCGGGCCGGCCCCGACACCAGGTGGGCCACCGCGGTCAGAACGCCGAGCATCGCGCAGCCGTACCAGAGGGTGTCGTTGCCGGCGTGTTCGCGCACCAGACCGCCGAGGATCGGTGCGCTGGCTCCGGCGATCTGCCACGAGAGGGAGAACACGCCCTGGTAGCGGCCGCGCAACTCGGCCGGGGAAAGCTCGGCGATCAGCGTGGAGTTGGACGGCGAGTTCAGCATCTCGCCGAGCGTCCAGATCAGCACGGTCAGCCCGTAGAACCAGGCGGTGCCGGCGAACGCGGTCAGCCCGAACCCGACACCCATCACCACGGCCGCCAGCGCGAGCACGTACGAGCGGCTCCGACCCCTGATCAGTCGGGGTACGAAGAGCTGGCCGACCACGATGAGGACGCCGTTGAGCGCGATGACCGTGCCGTAGGTGGCCGGGCTCAGGCCGTCGTCACCCATGGCGATCGGCAGCATCGAGATGTGCTGGAGGAAGACCAGCGCGGAGAACAGGTTGAGGGCCACGAAGCCCAGGAAGACGCGGTCGCTGAGGATCGTGCGTAGGGCGCCGCGTGGGGCACTCGCCGTTGCGGTGCTGGCGGAACCGGCCTGCCGGGTCTCCGGCACCCGCATGAAGATGATCAGCGCGGTTACCAGCATGGTGCCCGCGTCGACCACGAACAGCAGCAGGTAGTCGGCCTGTGCGGCGAGGCCGGCGAGCACGGCGGCGCAGGCGAAGCCAAGGTTGATCGCCCAGTAGTTGAGCGAGAAGGCGCGTAGTCGGTCCTTCGCCGGGACCACGTCGATCATCATCGCCCCGAACGCGGGCCGGGCCGCCTCGGCGAACATGCCGAGCAGGAGGGCGCCCAGCGCCACCGCCCAGAGGTCCCGGGCCAGCCCGAGCGCGAGCATCATGGCGGCGGCGCCCACGTGTGCGGTGAGCAACGTCGGTCGGCGGCCCCACCGGTCTGCCAACGTGCCGCCGGCGGTGGTGCCGAACGCCCCGCCGACGCCCCACAGGCCGATCACCAGGCCAGCCTGGGAGGCCGAGAAACCGCGCTCCTGGGTCAGGTAGATGGCGAGGAAGACGAGGACGAACGAGCCGAGCCGGTTGATCAGGGTGCCTGACCACAGGTACCAGAAAGTGGTCGGCAGGCCGCCGGTGGTGTCCCGGAACCAACTCCGCATCGTCCGCATATGGCGCCCCGCTCGAAAGTAATGACCGATGTGACTGTCGTGCCTTACAACCCTAGCGGCGGGTGGATCCGCTGGTCACCCGCGTTTTCACGTGGTGGTCGTCACGACGGCTGCCCGCGTGTCCCAGGGACGGTTGAGGCAGGATGATCCGCATGACTGCGAGCGAAGGGCCCACCGTCGGGACGCTGGTCCTGCTGCGGCACGGTGAGAGCGACTGGAATGCCAAGAACCTCTTCACCGGCTGGGTGGACGTCGACCTGACCGAGAAGGGCGAGGGCGAGGCGCGGCGCGGTGGCGAGCTGATGCGCGAGCACAGCCTGCTGCCGGACGTCGTGCACACCAGCGTGCTGCGCCGTGCGATCCGCACCGCCGAGTTGGCGCTCAGCGCCGCCGACCGGCACTGGATCGCGGTGCGCCGGTCGTGGCGGCTCAATGAGCGGCACTACGGCGCCCTGCAGGGCAAGAACAAGAAGCAGACCCTGGATGAGTACGGCGAGGAGCAGTTCATGCTCTGGCGCCGGTCGTACGACACCCCACCGCCGCCGATCGACGACAACGACAAGTGGTCGCAGGTCGGTGACCCCCGCTACGCGCTGCTGCCGACCGAGCTGATGCCGCGTACCGAATGCCTCAAGGACGTCGTCGACCGGATGCTGCCCTACTGGTACGACTCGATCGTGCCGGACATCCTGGCCGGCCGGACGGTGCTGGTGGCCGCGCACGGCAACTCGCTGCGCGCCCTGGTCAAGCACCTCGACCAGATCTCCGACGAGGCGATCGCCAAGCTGAACATCCCGACGGGCATCCCGCTGCGCTACGACCTCGATCCGCACCTGCGCCCGCTCACGCTGGGTGGCACCTACCTCGACCCGACCGCCGCGAAGGAAGCCGCCGCCGCGGTGGCGAACCAGGGTCGCTGAGCTGCTGAAAAGGGGCCCCTCGTCAGCGCGTGAGCGCTGACGAGGGGCCCCGATCCCGATCGGGGCTCAGCTGCCGGTGGGCGTGTTCTCCCCGGTGATCAGGTAGATCACGTGCTCGCCGGCGTTGACCGCGTGGTCGGCGAAGCGCTCGTAGTAGCGGCCCAGCAGGGTGGCGTCGATCGCGGTCTCCACCCCGTACGGCCACTCGTCGCCGAGCAGCATTGCGAACAGGTTCTTGTGCAGCTCGTCCATGGCATCGTCGTCGCTGTCCAGCTCGCCAGCGAGGTCGGCGTCGGGCTTCGCCAGCACCGAGCCGATCTTCACGGCCATCCGGTCGGCGATCTCGGACATTTCGGTGAAGACCGTCCGCAGTTCGGCGGGGACGGCGGGGGAGGGGTGCCGGCGCAGCGCGGTCTTGCCCACGTGCTCGGCGAGGTCGCCCATTCGCTCCAGGTCCGCGGCAACGTGCAGCGCGGTGATCATTGCTCGGAGGTCGGAGGCGACCGGCGCCTGTCGGGCGAGCAGGTCACAGACCCGCTCCTCGACGTGCCGGTAGAGGTCGTCGATCTCGGCGTCCCGCTCAATGACCGTCTCGGCGGCCTGCCGGTCGGCGGTGAGCAGGGCCCGGGTGGCCTGGCGCATGGCGGCGCGGACGCCCTCCGCCATGTCCACCAGCAGTTGGCTGACGATCTGGAGGTCGGCCCGGAACTCGTCGCGCATCATCACGTCCTGTGGTCGGTCGCCGCCGACGGGTGCCGGCGCAGGGGGGTTGAGCAGGTGCGACGCCAACGGTAGGGCGCGCGGGCGGACCCCGGATGAACCACGGTGAACGACGCCAGACGCAGGGGTGAACAATTCTGAAAGTGAGGGTGATTCGTCCCGGTCTGTGTGGTAGCCAGGTTAACAATGACCCTACGATCGCCGGGTGGAGTGGGCGGTGGCGGTCGTGGTGGCCGTGGCGTTGGTGGCCGGGTTGGCCGCCGGTTTCGTGCTGCCCCGGTTCCTGCCGGCGCGGGACGGTCGCTCCACGTCGACGGGCAGCGCGAGCTCCCGCTGGAGCAGGGGGAGGCCCGCGATAGCCGACGAGCAGCAGGCCGGACTCGGCCGCCGGACGATCGACTCACTCCGCGCCGGTGTCGTGGTACTGGACAACGACGACGTGCCCGTGCTGATCAATCCGGCCGCCCGCGCGATGGGGCTTCTGCGTACCGGCAGTCGCCCCGGCTCGATCGCGGCGCACCCGCTGATCCGCACCCTTGCCGGTCAGGTACGACGCACCGGTGTGCGGCGCGAGATCGAGCTGGACCTGCCCCGAGGTCGCGACAGCGCGGGGGAGAACCCGCTCGGCGTGCACCTGCGAGCAATGGGCCTCGGCAATGGCTTCATCGCGGTGGAGGCGGTCGACGTGACCGAGTCACACCGGCTGACCCGCGTACGACGCGATTTCGTGGCCAACGTGAGCCACGAGCTCAAGACCCCGATCGGGGCGCTGCAACTGCTCGCCGAGGCACTGCTGGACGCGACCGAGCCGGCCGACGCCGCGGCACCCGACCTCTCCGAGGACCTGGTGGCCGCCCGCCGGTTCGCCGAACGGATCCAGCACGAGTCGACCCGGCTGGGCCGGCTGGTGCAGGAGTTGCTGGAGCTGACCCGGTTGCAGGGCGCCGAACCGCAGCCGCCACCCGAGCCGGTCGCGTTGGACTGGGTGATCGCCGAGGTGGTCGACCGGACCCGCACCACAGCTTCCGCCCGCGGTGTCGAGGTGAGCGTCGACGGTGAGCGTGGCCTCACCGCGTACGGCAGCGACTCCCAACTCGCCACGGCGGTGGCGAATCTCGTGGAGAACGCCATCAACTACTCGGGCGAGGACACCGTTGTGCGGGTCACCCTCCGCGGTGACGACGAGCACGTCGAGATCGCGGTCGCCGACCAGGGCATCGGCATCGCCCCCACCGACGTGGATCGCATCTTCGAGCGGTTCTACCGGGCAGACCAGGCCCGTTCGCGTGCCACCGGCGGCACTGGGCTCGGCCTGGCGATCGTGAAACACATCGCGAGCAACCATGGCGGACGGGTCGAGGTGTCGAGCACTCTTGGTGGTGGATCGACGTTCACCCTCCGGCTGCCCGCCAGTCCCCCGGATGACCTGCTGGCGACACTGCCGCCGGTTGGGATCGAGTCCGGTCCGGCTGGGCTACGGCAGGTCTGACAGCAAATGGAAAGGAAGTCCCCGTTGAGCCGCGTTCTGGTGGTCGAGGACGAGGAGTCGTTCTCCGACGCCTTGTCGTACATGCTCCGTAAGGAGGGCTTCGAGGTTTCGGTCGCTGCGACCGGCACTGACGCCCTCACCGAGTTCGACCGGACCGGCGCCGACATCGTGCTGCTCGACCTGATGTTGCCAGAGATGTCCGGGACCGAGGTCTGCCGGCAACTGCGGCAGCGGTCGGCCGTGCCGATCATCATGGTCACGGCCCGGGACAGCGAGATCGACAAGGTGGTCGGGCTGGAGATCGGCGCCGACGACTACGTCACCAAGCCGTACTCGCCGCGGGAACTGGTTGCCCGGATCCGGGCGGTGCTGCGCCGGCAGAGCCCGGAGGTGGCCGAAGCGGGCGCTCCGACGCTTGCCGCCGGGCCTGTGCGGATGGACATCGAACGGCACGTGGTGACCGTCGATGGCGGGGCCGTGCAGCTGCCGCTGAAGGAATTCGAGCTGCTGGAACTGCTCCTGCGCAACGCGGGCCGGGTGCTCACCCGCGGCCAGCTCATCGACCGGGTCTGGGGCGCCGACTACGTCGGTGACACCAAGACGTTGGACGTGCACGTCAAGCGGCTGCGTTCCAAGATCGAGCCGGAGCCGTCCGCGCCGCGCTTCATCGTCACCGTTCGGGGCCTGGGCTACAAGTTCGAGCCGTGATCGGCGTACCCGAAGGGGGTCTGCGTTCGGCGCAGGCCCCCTTCGGGCTGTTCGGGCTTGGTCAGCGGACGACCTTGATGTTGAAGATGGCGGTGTCGAGTCGCCCGTAGAGCCGTAACCAGAGTGGCAGCAGCATCTCGGTGCCCCGCGCGGTGGAGAGGTCACCGAGGTCGATCACGTCGGTGTGCCCGAAGCTGATGAGCAGTCCGGTGACGATCCGCTTGGCCTCCGCGTCGTCACCGGAGACGAAGACGCTGTGCTCGCCGCCGGCGAGCTGACGCGGATGCACCATCAGCTCGGCGGTGAGCGTGTTGAGCGACTTGACCACCATGGTCTGCGGAAACTCGCGCTGGATGCGTTCAGCGAGGGAGTCGGTGTTGTGCACCGACAGGGTGGGCGGAAAGCCCGCACCGAAGTCGAGCGGGTTGGCGATGTCGAGCAGAACCTTGCCGGCCAGGTTCGGTGCACCGGCCGCGGCCAGCGCGGGTAGCGAGCCGTTGCCGTTGGTGGCGTTCACCACGAGTTCGGCGGCGCCGGCGGCTTCGGCGAGGGTCGCCAGGCCGACCTCGGGGTGCTGCGCCGCCCAGTGGGCGTGTTCGCCGGACCGAATGGCCGCGACATCGCGGGTGCCGATGGTCACCTGGTGACCCAGCTCCGCCGCGCGGGCGGCGATGGCTCGACCGACCGAGCCAGTGCCGAGAACTGCGATACGCATGTCGATCGATCCTCCGTCGGGACATCGAATGGGCTCGTGCCGATTGCGAGCAGGCTAACAGACAGGTCTGTCTATTGCTGGCCCCTCGAAGAGGCGTCGTGTGTGCCGATGTCACCTGCTGGGGCTTGCGCGACGGGCGGGCGGGCGGGCGGGCCGGCGGGCGGGCCGGCGGGTGGGTGGGTGGGGTGGGGTCTTCCTGCGCCTGTAGAGCTGCCCCAGATATGGGGCGGCTCAACCGGCACGGCCCTCGGAAGGGGCTGGACGCCGCATGCCGCCTGCTGCACAGGGTGCGTGTCGTCTGCTCCGACGTGCCTCTGTCTGCGCGGGGTCGGGTGCCGTCGGTTCGGACGTGCCTCCGCCTGCGCGGGCCGCGTGTCGCCTGTTCGGACAAGCTTCGTCTGCTGCGGGAGAAGCGTGGCACCTGCTCGGACGCGCTTCCGCCTGCTCGGACGCGCTTCCGCCTGCTCGGACGCGCTTCCGCCTGCTCGCGCGCCTCCTCCTGCTCGGACGAGTCTCACTCCGTCCGGAGAACCGCCCCATTTGTGGGGCAGCTCTACAGGGGCGCCCCAGGGTGGGTCGGTGGCCATGGACGGTGGACCGGAGGCTGGCAGCGGAGGCCGGCAGTGGACGTGTCAATGATGGTGGGACGTCAAGCCGGCCCTGCCCAGGTGGTGCCTGTCCGCTGACGCGACGGGAGATGTAGACGGAACTGTCTGTAGGATCTGTGCCGCCACCAGCAGATTGAGGGAGTACCGATGCCCGCGCCCCGCACTCCGGCCGGCTCGGCCAGGGACCGGATCCTGGACACCGCGTTCCGGCTCTTCTACGCGCACGGGCCGCGCGGCGTGGGGGTGGACACGGTGATCGCCGAGTCGGGCGTGGCCAAGGCGACGCTCTACAAGCACTTTCCGCGCAAGGACGATCTCGTGCTGGCGTACCTCGATCGGGTCGACCAGGCGTGGTTCGGCGCGCTGCGGTCCGCGGCCCGGGACGCCGGCGACGAGCCGCGCGACCAGTTGGTCGGGATGTTCGACGCACTGGCCGGCGCCTGCCGCCGGGAGGGTTACCACGGCTGCGCGTTCATCAACACCGCCGCCGAATCGTCCGCCGGTGGCCCGGTGCACGCCCGGACGGTCGAGCACAAAGTCGTGGTACGGGCCTGGGTGACCGAGCTGGCCCGTCAGGCCGGCGCGGCCGACCCGGAACTGCTCGCCCGGCAACTCACCCTGCTGCTGGACGGCGGGCTCGCCGGCGGTGTGCTGGATGGCGACCCGCTGATCGCCGACGCGGCCCGGCGCAGCGCTCGCACACTGGTCGACGACGCCCTGCGCTGAGCGGCGCTCAGGACTCGTCGGCCGGGTGCGGGGCGACCATGCCCTGCTTCGTTCGGGCCGCGCACAGCTCGGCCAGCCGCTCGTAAGCGGCAGCGCCGATCAGCGCGGTCAGCTCCGGGGAGTACGACAGGTACATCGGTTCGGTGCCGACGTGCGCGTCCGTCGAGGAGGTGCACCACCAGTCCAGGTCGTGCCCGCCGGCCCCCCAGCCCCGCCGATCGAACTCGGACAGCGTGGAAACCAGCACCTTTGTGTTGTCCGGCCGCTTGACCCAGTCCTGATCTCGGCGGATCGGCAACTGCCAGCAGACGTCCGGTTTGTATTCCAACGGGTGCACCCCGTCGCGCAACGCCTGGGCGTGCAGCGCGCAGCCACCACCGCCGGCGAAGTCGGCGTCGTTGAGGAACACACACGGACCGTCGGCGCCCTGGGTGGCGGTACGGCGGGCTGGGTTCTTGCCGTCGATGGTGTCCTCGTCGGTCCAGTTCTTGAACCCACGCTGGAAGTGCTGCCAGGTCGACGGGGTGAGCCGCTTGACGGCGTTGCGGACCCGCTTCTCGTCGTCCGAGTCGGTGAAGAACGCACCGTGCGAGCAGCAACCGTCGGCGGCCCGCCCAGCGATGATGCCGTGGCAGCCCTTCCCGAAGATGCAGGTCCAGCGGGAGAGCAGCCAGGTCAGGTCGGCGCGGATCAGGTGCGTCTCGTCAGCCGGGTCGGCGAACTCGATCCACTCTCGGGGGAAGTCCAACGGCACCTCGCGACTGCGCGGGTCGCCCGGGTCGTCCACCAGCACACGGAGCTCCATCGTCACCCGGACCAGCGTACGCGCGGTGACGTCCACGGGCCCGCGAGCCGCGCAAACGTGTTGCACCTAGGGTCTTCACCATGCGACTGGGTGTCCTCGACGTCGGTTCCAACACGGTGCACCTCCTTGTGGTGGACGCGCACCACGGCGCGCACCCATGGCCGGCGCACTCCGAGAAGGTGGTGCTCCGGCTGGCCGAGCAGATCGGCCCCGACGGCGCGCTGACCGACGCGGGAGCGGACGGCCTCGTCAAGGCCGTGGGCATGGCCAAGGCGGCCGCCACCGGGCTGGAGGCCGACGACCTGATCGCGTTCGCCACGTCCGCGGTGCGCGACGCCACCAACGCGGCCGAGGTGCTGGCGCGGGTCCGTGACGAGACCGGCGTACGCCTCGCGGTGCTCTCCGGGGCCGACGAGGCGCGGCTGACGTTCCTGGCGGTACGGCGTTGGTTCGGCTGGTCGGCGGGGCGGCTGCTGGTGCTCGACATCGGCGGTGGCTCCCTGGAGATCGCCGCCGGCATCGACGAGGACCCGGACGCGGCGGTCTCGCTGCCGCTCGGCGCAGGGCGGCTGACCCGGGAGCGGCTGCGCGTCGACCCGGGCAGCGCGACGCCGCCGTCCGCCGAGGCTGTCGACAAGCTGCGGGAGTACGTGGAAGGTCGGCTGGACAAGGTGGTCGACCAGATGACCGAGGTGGGTTGGGGTCGCGCGGTGGCCACTTCGAAGACGTTCCGTACCCTGGCCCGGCTGGCGGGGGCGGCACCGTCCGGTGCCGGGCTCTGGGCGCGGCGCAGCCTGACCCGCGCCGGTCTACGGCAGGTCATCGGCTTCATCCGACACATCCCACCGGCCCAGTTGATGGAGTTGGAGGGGGTCAGCTCGGGCCGTGCCCACCAGTTGCTGGCCGGCGCTGTGGTCGCCGAGGCGGTGATGCGCCGCCTGGATCTGGACTCGCTGGACATCTGCCCGTGGGCGCTGCGGGAAGGCGTCATTCTCCGCCGACTCGATCAACTCGAACCGATCTGATCGGACGCGCGGTTTAGGCTGATTCGCCAGCGCTCGTCACGATGCCCCCTGCGTCGCCGGGCTACGCTGACTGATGTGACTTCCCGCGTTCCCGTGCTCCTGTCCAGCTCGTCGGTCTTTCCCGAGCCGACCGCGGCGGCGTTCCAACTGGCCGCGGCACTCGGTTACGACGGCGTCGAGGTGATGGTCTGGACCGACGTGGTCAGCCAGGACGCGGGCGCGCTGCGCGGCCTCTCCAAGCACTACGGCACGCCGGTGCTTTCCGTGCACGCGCCCTGCCTGCTGGTCACCCAGCGGGTGTGGAGCCCGGACCCGTGGGAGCGGCTGCGCAAGGCCGCCGAGCTGGCCGAGACGCTGGAGGCGCCGACTGTCGTGGTGCACCCACCGTTCACCTGGCAACGGGACTACGCACGTAACTTCGCCGAGGGGTTGGCCACGGTCGCGGCCCGGTTCACCGGGCTGCGGTTCGCGGTGGAGAACATGTACCCGGTGCGGATGGCAGGTCGGCAGTTCGTTCCGTACGTGCCGGGTTGGGATCCCACCGACACCGGCTACCCGTCGTACACGCTGGATCTGTCGCACTGCGCGGCCTCGCACAGCGACCCCCTCGCGATGGCCGACCGGATGGGTGCCGGTTTGGCCCACGTGCACCTCGGCGACGGCACCGGTGAGGGCCGCGACGAGCACCTGGTGCCCGGCCGTGGCACGCAACCCTGTGGTGAGCTGCTCTCCTCGCTGGCCGGACGTGGCTTCACCGGGGCGGTGGCGGTGGAGGTCGCCACCCGGGGCGCGAAGAGCCGCGCGGTGCGCGAGGCGGACCTGCGCGCCGCACTGGAGTTCGCCCGTCAGCACCTGACCGCGCCGTCCCCGGCCGACGTCTGACCTGGCCGGTCCCGCCCTCGAAGACAGGGCGGTGGCGGTGTCAGCTGACCGGCGAGAGTGAGTCGGCGCTCACGGTGGGCTGCGCGGCGACCGTCACCTGCTCGCCGACCGCCGCCCGCTTGCGGGCCCGGTGCGCGGCCACGTGCGAGCGGGTGGCGCAGCGCTCCGAGCAGAACCGCCGGCAGCAGTTGGACGACGTGTCCAGGTAGACGTTGCCGCACCGCTCGTCGGCGCAGACCCCGAACCGTGCGCTGCCGTACTCACAGAGCCAGACCGACAGCCCCCAGACCGCGCCGGCCAGGTATTCCGCACTGACCGAGGCACCCCGGCTGGTCACGTGCATGTGCCAGTCGCTGGAGTCGTGCCCGGAGATTCGCGGCTGCACCGGGAACGCTTCGAGCAGCGCGTTCAGCTCGGTGACCGCTCGGGCGTCACGACCCGAGGTGCCGTATTCGAAGACATCGCGCAACCGCTTCTGCGCCCGTCGGAAGATCGCGACGTCCCGGTCGGCGACTTCGTCGCGCATCCAGGCGTTGTCGTCGGGAAACAGGGCCCGCAGGTCGTCGAGGTCGTCCAGACGGGCGTTGACCAAGTCAACGCCGGTCCGGGCGTACGCGTCGAAGTTCACGCCCCCAACGGTAGACGACTCATGGGGTGCGTGCCGCGTCGATGTAGTGCGGCAGAAAGCGCGGGTAGCCGTCGGTGATCAGGCTGGCGCTCTCCCGCACCCCCGCTCCGGAGGTCGGGGTGCCCCGGCCGCCCCTCGGCGGGGGTCCTGGCAGGGGCGTTACGCTCGGCTCATGCTCCGTTCCGTCATCCTCGCCGCCTCCCGGTCATCCCAGGTCGAGCGGCTTGTCGCGACCGCCCCGTACACCCGGGACGTCGTTCGCCGGTTCGTCGCCGGCGCTGCCACCGACGACGCGTTGCGCGCGACCCGCGGGCTCGTCGACGACGGTCTCGCGGTCACCCTCGACCACCTGGGTGAGGACACCGTCACCCCCGAGCAGGCCACCGCCACGCGCGACGAATACCTGAAGTTGTTGAAGATGCTCGGCGGCGCGGGGCTCACCCCGGCCGCCGAGGTGAGCGTGAAGCTCTCCGCTCTCGGCCAGATGTTCGACGAGCAGTTGGCGTACGACAACGCCCGGGCGATCTGCGTGGCGGCCGATGCGGCGGGCACCACGGTCACCCTGGACATGGAGGACCACACCACCACCGACTCGACGCTGGAGGTGCTGGGCCGGCTGCGCAAGGACTTCCCGTCGACAGGTGCGGTGCTCCAGGCGTACCTGCGCCGGACCGAGTCGGACTGCCGGGAGCTCTCCTCGGCGGGGTCGCGGGTGCGGCTGTGCAAGGGTGCCTACAAGGAGCCGGAGTCGGTGGCGTACCAGTCCGCCCGCGAGGTGGACAGGTCCTACGTGCGCTGCATGAACATCCTGATGTCCGGCGACGGCTACCCGATGCTGGCGACCCACGACCCTCGGATGATCGCCATCGGCGAGGATCGGGCCCGCTGGTTCGACCGGGGGCCGGAGCGGTTCGAGTTCCAGATGCTCTACGGCATCCGCCCCGAGGAGCAGGCTCGCCTGGCCGGCGAGGGTTACACCGTCCGCACCTACGTCCCGTACGGCGACGAGTGGTACGGCTACCTGATGCGCCGTCTCGCCGAGCGCCCGGCCAACCTGGTCTTCTTCGGCCGTGCCCTGATCTCCAAGAAGTAATCTCTCCGGTTCGGTCGACGGGCCGGCGGCGACCCCTCGGGTCACCGTCGGCCCGTTTCGCGTAACCGACTTGCCAACTCTGGCTAATACCCTTAGCCTAAAGGCTATGACAACTAGCCAGGTGCGGCGGGACGGCGGACACATCGCGTACGAGGTGCAGGGCGAGGGGCCGTTGGTCGTCCTCGCGCACGGCATGGGCGAGAACAAGGCGAGCTTCCGGCACCTCGTGCCGCTGCTGGTCGCGGCCGGCCACCGGGTCGCCTCGGTGGACGTTCGGGGGCACGGCGAGTCCAGCGTCGGATGGCCGACGTACGCCCCAGCGGAGGTCGGCGCCGACCTGCTGGCCGTGGTCCGGGACCTCGACGCCGGGCCGGCCGTGCTGGTCGGCAGCTCGTCCAGCGCGGCGGCGGTGGTCTTCGCCGCGACCGACGCGCCCGAGTCGGTCACTGGCATCGTGCAGATCGGCGCGTTCGTCGGTCAGGCGAAGCTCAACCCGCTGCTGCGGGTGGCGATGGCGGCCGTGCTGCGCAGCCCTCGACTGTTCGGGATGTTCCACAGCACGCTCTTCCCGGTGCACCGGCCCGCCGACGACGTCGCGTACCGCAAGTCGATGGTGGCCACCCTGCGCGAGCCCGGCCGGATGGCCGCGATGCGCGGCGTGAGCGAGCCGGTCGAGCCCCACTGGACCGCCCGCGCGCCGCAGGTCCGGCAACCGGTGCTGGTGCTGATGGGTGCCAAGGACCCGGATTTCCCCGACCCGGGCGCCGAGGCGCGGGCAGCCCGCCGGCTCTTCCGCATCGCCGAAGCCCGGATGATCGAGGAGGCCGGCCACTACCCGCACGCCGACCGGCCACAGCGCACCGCCGACGAGCTGCTCGGCTTTCTGGCGGTGTGCGCCGGTGCCTAGGGTCGGCCTCAACCAGCAGACCGTGGTGCGGGAGGCGGCCCGGCTGGCCGACGAGGTCGGCTACCAGCAGCTCACCCTCGCCGCGCTCGCCAGCCGACTCGGCGTCGCGCTGCCCAGCCTCTACAAGCACGTGCGGGGAGCGGACGCGCTGGACCAGAAGCTCTCCGCGCTGGCCACCGGCGAGCTGGCCACGGAGATGACCACCGCCGCCGTCGGCCGGGCCGGCGGCGACGCCCTCCGGGCGATTGCCGACGCCTACCGTGGCTACGCCCACCGGCATCCCGGTCGCTACCCGGTCACCCAGCGGGTGCCCGATCCGGCCGACCCGGAGCACGTCGAGGCGGGTGAGCGCGCGGTCGGCGCCATCTTCGCCGTGCTGCGCGGGTACGGGCTCACCGACGACGACGCGGTGGACGCGACCCGGGCGCTGCGCAGCGCTCTGCACGGGTTCGTCTCCCTGGAGGCTGCCGGCGGCTTCGGCCTGCCCCGCGACGTCGACCGCTCGTACCACCAACTCATCGCTGGCTTGGACGTCACGTTCCGCTCCTGGCCCCGCGTTCGCGGCATCGTCGATCAGGCGGACCAGCCGTGATCCGGGCGTTCGGGCTGTTCCTGGTCTTCCTGCTGGAGTTGGCCGTCCTGGCCGTCGGTGCTCGGTGGGGCTGGTCCCTGGACGTACCCACGGCCGTCCGACTGCTCGCCGCTGTCGGTGTGCCGCTGCTGCTCGCCGGGCTCTGGGGTGTCCTCGGCTCACCTCGTGCCCGGGTCCCGCTGCGCCCACCGGCCAAGCACGCCTTCCAGGCCGGCTGGTTCGTGCTGGGCGGCGGGATGCTCGCCCTGCTCGGGCAGCCGTGGCTCGGCTTCGCCCTGGTCGTCGTCTGGGCGGTCGTCACCATCCTGCTCCGCCGCGCTGGCCGCCAGGCCTGAGTGGCACCCCTGGCCGGGCCCGGCGGCGTCCCTGGCCGTGGTCCGCGGAGTGGGTCGGGGGCGTGCCGGCCTCGCCCGATCGGCCGGCAGGTCGTACCCTTCGCCGGGTGACCGACGGGGTGCATCAGCCATCACTACGGCGGCTCTGGCCACTGTGGACCGGGCTCGTGGTGATCGTCCTCCTGCTGGGCTGCGGCATGCCGGCGCTGCTCGTGGTGGGAGTGGTACGGGAGAGCGGTGCCCGGTCGACGATCAGCCGGGTCGGCGCCTCGGCGACCGACGACCCGGCCACCGCGGCGGCCCGACGGCTGGCCGACCGGATGACCGCCCAGCTCGACCGGCAGGGCACGGCACTGCTCGGCGGCGACCAGGCCGGCTTCCTCGCCGTCGCCGATCCGACCACGCACGCCGACCTGCGCCGCCGCTTCGCCGCGCTGCGCGCGCTCAAGGTCACCGTCTGGCGGGCCGAGCCGAGCGGTCTGCCCGCGCCGATCGTCGGCAAGCCGGGCGAGTGGCGCCTGCTCGTGCGCTTCCAGTACTGCTTCGTCGCACCGAACTGCCGGCCCAGCCCGGTGCTGATCGGCACCCGCTGGCGGGAGAACGGCGAGCAGCCCCGCCTGGTCGCGATGGAAGAGTCCAAGTCGGTGGAGACCGGCACCCGGCCGTGGGAGATCAGCGACCTGGCCGTCGCGATCGGCGCGCGGACCATCGTCGCCACCACCCCGGCGCTGCGCGGCAAGCTGCCCGGCCTGCTCGCCCAGGCCGAAGCGGCGGCCAAGATCGCCGACGGGTACGTGGTTGCCGGCTCGCCACCGGATCGCTACCGGATCTTCTACGCCGGCCGTACCGAGTGGCAGCGCTGGTACGGCGGCGAACGACCGGAATGGACCGGCGGGTACGCGGTGACCGTCGGCGGCGGCCACCACGAGGTGGTGCTCAACGCCGACGGGCTCCCCAGCAGCGGCACCGATGATCTGCTCCGACACGAGTTGACCCACGCGGCCTCACTGCCGGAGCGCGGCTATCCGGGCAAGGCCACCTGGTGGCTGGTGGAAGGGCTGGCCGAGTTCGCCGGCGCCGGCGGTCAGGCGGTCGACCGGTACGAGGGGCTCGCCGAGGTGCGGAAACTGATCCGGGGTAACTGGGATGGCAAGTTGGCGGGCATCAACCCCGCCGACGACGCCTCCGCCGAGCAGGTCAGCGGCAGCTACGGCGTCGGCTACCTGGCGGTCCGACACCTCGTCGACAGGTACGGGCCACAGCGGCTGCTCACCTTCTTCAAGGCCGTGGTGCACGAGCGCAAGACCCTCGACGTGGCCGCCGAGGAGGCGTTCGGCGAGCAGTGGTCGACGCTGCACGACGAGTGCGTCGCGTACGTCCGCGCCGCCACCGCCTGACGGGCTCCTGGGTGGTGCGCTGGTGAGCCGTACCATCGATGGGTGCGCCGCCCCCAGTTGCCGCGGCCGCCCAGCGTCACGCGGCCCCGCCTGCTCACCGCCCTGACCGCCGTCGCCGTCCTCACCGTCACCACCGCCGCCTCGTGCGGCGACGACGACCCCGATCTCGCGCTGGCGTCAGCGGCTCGCAGCCAGGTCAGTGAGGTGATCGACGCGCCCGCGACCGTGACGGCCCGGGCCGCCTCCACGCTCAGCGCCCCCGCCGACGGCACCCTGGTGAGCCTGCGTGTCCAGCCGGGACAGCAGGTGAAGCGCGGTCAGGTCCTCGCCGTGGTCGACTCGCCCTCGGCGCAGCAGCGGCTTCGGCAGGCGAAGCAGGCGTTGGAGGCGGCGAAGCGCGCCGGGCGGGGCGTCTCCACGGGTGACCTGACCGGCAGCCGGCGCGGCACCGACAAGGCGGCCGACGAGGCGTTCGACGCCGCCCGGAAGGCCGCCGAGAAGATCGCCGACCCGCAACTGCGGGACGCGCTGCTGACCCAGGTGACGTCCGCGCAACGGCAGTACGCTGCCGCCGCGCGAAGCGCCGACCAGGCCGTTCGCGCGGTGCAGCGGGGGATCAGCGGGCTGAGCTCGGCCGTCGGCGCGCTCTCCGCGGCGCAACGGTTGCAGGCCCAGCAGGCGTACGACCTGGCGAAGGCGACCGTCGACGCGCTGACCCTGCGTGCCCCGATCGCCGGGGTGGTGCAGCCGGGTGGCACGCGGGCCAGCGGTGGCTCGACCGGTGGCCTCGCGGGGCTGCTGGAGCAGGCCGGCGGCGCCCAGGCGGCCGGCATCGACCCGTCCGTGCTGGCCCCCAGCCAGGGTGGGTCGCCCGCCGGGGTGGACGACGCGGTCGCGGTCGGCGGCCAGGTCAGCGCCGGCACACCGGTGCTGACCGTGGTGGACACCGGGCAGTTGGGGCTGCTCGCCGAGGTGGACGAAACCGACGTGCTGCTGGTCAAGGCCGGCGTGACCGCCACCGTCGAATTGGACGCCGTCACCGGTGCCAGCTACGACGCGACGGTCCGCTCGGTGGACGTGCTGCCCACCAACTCCGCGCAGGGCGGCGTCACCTACCGGGTGCGCCTCGCACTGGGCGCCGGGAAGCTGGCCGAGGACGAGCCGGCCCCCGACCCCCGGCCGGGCATGAACGCGATCGTGCACCTGCGGGTACGCGAGGCCGCCGACGCGGTGACCGTCCCCGCTTCGGCGGTGTTCTCCGCCGACGGCCGGGACGCGGTCTGGGTGGTCCACGACGGCAAGGCTGGCCGGGCGGCGGTCACCGTGGGCGTGCAGGGGTCGGATCTGGTGCAGATCCTCAACGGCGTGCAGCCCGGCGACCGGATCGTGGTGCGCGGCACCGACCAGGTGCGCGACGGCCAGGAGGTGCGGTGACCGACGCGCCGCCGGCGATCGAGGCGGTGGACGTGTCCCGGACGTACCAACTGGACGGGGTGTCCGTCGAGGCGTTGCGCGGGGTGTCGTTGGTCGTGCAAGCGGGGGACTACGTGGCCCTGGTCGGTCCGTCCGGCTCGGGCAAGTCCACCCTCATGCACCTGCTCGGCGGACTGGACCGGCCCACCGGTGGCCGGCTGGTGATCGGCGGGCGGGACGTCAACGCCCTCGCTCCGCCGGAGATGGCCACCCTGCGCAACGAGACGATCGGCTTCGTCTTCCAGGCGTTCCACCTGCTGCCGCGCACCTCGGCGGTGGAGAACGTGGCGCTGCCGCTGGTCTACCGGGGTGTGCCGGCCCGGCAGCGTCGAGCGCGGGCGGCGGCGATGCTCGGCCGGGTCGGCCTCGGGCACCGCCTGGACCACCGGCCCAACCAGATGTCCGGCGGTGAGCAGCAACGGGTGGCGATCGCCCGCGCGCTGGTCACCGAACCGACGGTGCTGCTGGCCGACGAACCCACCGGCAACCTGGACAGCGTCACCGGCGCGGCGGTGCTGGAGCTGTTGGAGCAGTTGAACGTGGAGTCCGGGGTGGCGCTGGTGATGGTCACCCATGACCAGGAGGTGGCGGCCCGGGCCCAGCGCCGGATCACGATGCGCGACGGAGTGGTCGTGGCGGACAGCGACAACCCGCATGATCGACCGCCGTCCGTCGATCACGGTCGACCTGCGACACTGGTCCCCGCTCCCAGCGCGGAGCCCCGGTCCGCGTCCGGAAGCGGTCCGGGGCACCCGTCCGGTGGCTCCGGTGGCGCCGCCGGAGCCACCGGGCGCCTTCCGCGGGAGGTCGACCCGGGCCGGCCCGAGGTCGAGCGGCCGGGAGGCGCGGCGTGAGGCTCGCCGAGGCGTGGCGGGTGGCGCTGGACGCCCTGCGGGCCAACCGGTTGCGCAGCGCGCTGACCATGCTCGGGGTGATCATCGGGGTGGCCTCGGTGGTCCTGCTGGTGGCCATCGGCACCGGCACCAAACAAAAGGTCGAGCAACAGGTCGAGGGCCTCGGCTCCAATCTGCTGCTGGTCGTCCCCGGGCGGATCGAGGTGGGCAACGCTCCGGTGGTCTCGCCGCTGACCCTCAAGGACGCCGACGCCGTCAGCCGGGTGGTCGGCGACCCGGATCGGGTGGCGGTCACCATCGCCTCCGGGGCGACCGCGCGGGCCGGCAACCACTCCGACTTCACCACGGTGCAGGGGGTGCTGGAGACCACCCCGGCGGTGTTCACGCGGTCGCTGGCCCGGGGCCGCTACCTCACCGGCACCGACGTGGACACCAGCCGGCGGGTGGCGGTGCTCGGTGACGCGGTGGCCCGCACCCTCTTCCCCGACCGGGACCCGCTGGGCCAGCAAGTGGCGCTGGCCGGGGTGCGGTTCCGGGTGATCGGCGTCTTCGCGCCACTCGGGCAGAGCCTCGGGGTCGACCGGGACGACGAGGTGCACGTGCCGGTCACCGCCGCGCAGCGGCTCTGGGGCACCCAGCGGGTGGACGGCATCGCGGTGAAGGCACCGGACCGCGAGCGGATCGAGGAGCTGGGCGAGCGGATCGTCGCCGAGCTGACCCGCCGCCACCCGGACACCGAGTTCAGCGCGGTCACCCAGCAGCAGATCCTCGGGGTGCTCGGCGACATCCTCGGAGTCCTCACCGGCGTGCTGGCCGCCATCGCCGGCATCTCGTTGCTCGTCGGCGGCGTCGGGGTCTCCAACATCATGCTGGTCAGCGTCCGGGAACGGACCAGGGAGATCGGGCTGCGCAAAGCCGTCGGTGCGCGCCCCCGCGACATCGGG
This sequence comes from Micromonospora luteifusca, assembly GCF_016907275.1. Classification (NCBI taxonomy): domain Bacteria; kingdom Bacillati; phylum Actinomycetota; class Actinomycetes; order Micromonosporales; family Micromonosporaceae; genus Micromonospora; species Micromonospora luteifusca. The sequence goes on along the minus strand of NZ_JAFBBP010000001.1, from coordinate 2,627,846 downwards.
GTGCAGTTCCTGCTGGAAGCGGTGCTGCTCACCACGATCGGTGGGATCACCGGGATGGCGCTCGGCGTGGGGACCGCCCTGCTGGTCGATGCGCTGTCGCCGATCCCGGCCGCGATCACCTGGTGGTCGTTGGCGCTCGCCTTCGGCGTATCGGCGGTGGTGGGCATCGTCTTCGGGGTCGTCCCCGCGCAACGCGCCGGCCGACTCGACCCGGTGGTCGCGCTGCGCGCCGAGTGAACGGCGGGGCAACCGGGACGCCGGGTGCAGGCGGGGAGATACCGGAAGCACAGATCGGGTGAACGGCGAGGAGAATCATGATCAGTTGTACGAAGGGATCGCGCCGGTCACAGCCGCCCCGCTACCGTACTGGTAACACGCGCGTCGCCGCCCGGCCCGGAGCATCCGTCGGGTTGGCACGCGCCGGGCATGGGATGGGTTGGTGAGCCATGGCCGGGTCACAGTCCGACGGACGGTTGTCGGAGGTCAGGTTCCTGACCGTCGCGGAGGTCGCGACGGTCATGCGGGTGTCGAAGATGACGGTCTATCGCCTGGTGCACAGCGGTGAGCTGACCGCCGTCCGGGTCGGCCGGTCATTCCGGGTGCCTGAGCATGCGGTGCACGAATATCTCCGGGGTGCTTTTCAAGAGACCGCCTGAGCCACCGCCCCGCCCTCCGGGTGCCACCTAACCGGCATCGACGGGGGCGCGTTGGTCCGGCTGACGCCCTCCGGCTACCCTGGAGCCCGACCGAGACCCCACCGGTGCGCCCCGCCGCCCAGACTGGTCCGGTCCGTTGTCCGCAAGCGGTCGCCGTCTTCGCCACCTGCGTGGTGTCATCCGGTCCGCCCCGCACGTTGTATCGAAAGGCTGTCGTATGGGCTCGGTGGTCAAGAAGCGCCGTAAGCGCATGGCTAAGAAGAAGCACCGCAAGCTGCTGCGCAAGACCCGCGTCCAGCGTCGCCGTCTCGGCAAGTGATCGCCGCCGGGCTCACCGCCCGGCGTTCGGCGTCACTTGCCTAACTGTCGACCCCCGGAGGCTCAGGTGATCAGGCCGTGGTCGTCCCGGCTCGATCCTTCCTGCCGGGGTAGGTGCGTCAGATGACCCCCGGTGGCACCCCAGGTGCTCCGGGGGTCGTCCTCGTCACCGGGGTCGGCCGCTATCTGGGTGCCCACGTGGCGGCCCGACTGGCCGCCGACCCGCGCATCGAACGGGTCATCGGGGTCGACGCGCCGGACTCCGGCGCCGAGTTCACCGACCTGCTCGACCGGGTCGAACGGATCCGCGTCGACTCCGGCTCGATCGGTGGCCTCCTCGCCGACCTGGACGTGGACGCGGTCGTGCACCTCGCCCTGGTCAGCGCCCCCGACTCGCAGCACGGTGGCCGGTCCGCCATGAAGGACCAGAACGTCATCGGCACCATGCAGATGCTCGCCGCCTGCCAACGGGCACCGCGGTTGCGCAAGCTCGTGGTCCGCTCGTCGACCGCCGCGTACGGGGTGTCGTTCCGGGACCCGGCGGTCTTCACCGAGGAGACCGAGCCCCGCGAGGTGCCGCGTGGCGGTTTCGGCCGCGACATCCTCGACATCGAGGGGTACGTCCGTGGCTTCCGGCGTCGCCGGTCCGACGTCACGGCGACGGTGCTGCGCTTCGCACCGTTCATCGGTTCGACCGCCGACACCACGTTGACCCGCTACTTCGCGCAACCGTTCGTGCCGACCGTCTTCGGCCGCGACCCCCGTCTGCAGTTCCTGCACTTCGACGATGCGTTGGAGGTGCTGCACCGGTCGATCGTGGAGGACCATCCCGGCACCTACAACGTCGCCGGCCCGGGGGTGTTGTCGCTGTCCCAGGCGATCCGGCGAGCCGGTCGGGTGGCCGTGCCGGTGCTGGAGCCGAGTCTCTCCAGTGCCGCCGCGCTGGCCCGCACCATGGGCTTCGGCCGTTACGGCCTGGACCAGGTGGACCTCTTCGTGCACGGCCGGGTGGTCGACACCACCCGGCTTGAGCAGGAGTACGACTTCACGCCCCGCTCCACCGCCGAGGCGTTCGAGGACTTCATTCGTGCCCACCACGGCGGGGTCGTGGTCACGCGCGGGCAGTTGGCCGCCGCCGAGCAACTCGTCCTGGAGGGCATCCGGCAGGTGCGCGCCGCAGTGCGGGAGCGACGGCCGTGAGCGTGAGGAGTGAGCCGGGTTTGCGAGCCCCGCAGTCGCGAACCGAGGTAGCGCCGTGAGCGTGAGGAGTGAGCCGGGTTTGCGAGCCCCGCAGTCGCGAACCGAGGTAGCGCCGTGAGCGTGAGGAGTGAGCCGGGTTTGCGAGCCCCGCAGTCGCGAACCGAGATGGCGCCGTGACCGGGCCAGGGGAGGGGCGCGACCCGCAGTGGGCCGGGCGTTTCGACGTACCGCAGCGGTCGCCCGCACCGGATCCGGAGCCGGCGCGGCGCAACGGACATCGACCGGCGGCGCAGGTCCCGCCGGCCGAGCCGGCGGTGCCGGACCGGCCGGGGGACCACTGGGACCGTAAGGTCGCGAATGGCCTGGCGTTTCTGCGTCGACGGCTCTCCGGTGACTACGAGGTCGACGAGTTCGGCTTCGATTCGGAGTTGACCGACGCCGTCTTCCACCCGTTACTGCGGTTGCTCTACCGCGACTGGTTCCGCACCGAGGTCACTGGGGTGGAGCACGTGCCGGTCGACGGCCCCGCCCTGGTGGTCGGCAACCACTCGGGGACGGTGGCGCTGGACGCGTTGATCCTCTCGGCGGCGCTGCACGACAAACATCCCGCCCACCGGTACCTGCGGCTGCTCGGCGCTGACCTGGTCTTCCGGATGCCGGTGGTCTCCGAGATCGCCCGCAAGACCGGCGGCACGGTGGCCTGCAACCCGGATGCCGAGCGGCTGCTCGGCGGCGGCGATCTGGTCGGTGTGTTCCCCGAGGGTTTCAAGGGCATCGGCAAGCTCTATGCCGACCGGTACAAGCTGCAACGGTTCGGGCGCGGCGGGTTCGTTTCGGCGGCGCTGCGCACCGGCACCCCGATCGTGCCGGTCGCCATCGTCGGTGGCGAGGAGATCTACCCGATGCTCGCCGACATCAAGCCCCTGGCACGGCTGCTCAAGCTGCCCTACTTCCCGGTCACGCCGACCTTCCCGTGGCTCGGCCCGCTGGGCATGGTGCCGCTGCCCAGCAAGTGGCTGATCGAGTTCTGCCCGCCGATCCCCACCGCCCACCTGACCGACTCGGCGGACGACCCGTTGGTGGTCTTCAACCTCGCCGACCAGGTGCGGGAGACCATCCAGCAGACCCTGCACACGCTGCTGGAGCGACGGCCCGACCCGTTCGGCCCCTGAGCGGCTGAGTCAGCCGGCGCGGCGGCGGCGCTGCAGTGCCAGGCCGGCGGTGACCGCGCCGGCGACCAGCCCGGCTGCCGCGGTCGACGGTACGGCGATCTTGACTGCCCGACGGCCGGTGCGGAAGTCCCGCACCTCCCAGCCGTGCTGACGGGCCTGCCGCAGCAGACTGCCGTCCGGGTTGACGGCCACCGCCCTGCCCACGGAGGAGAGCAGCGGCAGATCGTTGGCCGAGTCGCTGTAGGCCGCGCAGCGGGTCAGGTCGAGCCCTTCCACCGCGGCGAGTTGGGTGACCGCCTCGGCCTTCGCCGGCCCGTGCATCAGGTCACCCACCAACCGCCCGGTGTACGCCCCGTCCAGGATCTCGGCCACCGTGCCGATGGCACCGGTCAGGCCGAGCCGGGCGGCGATCACCCGGCCGATCTCCACCGGGGCGGCGCTGACCAGCCAGACCCGCTGGCCGGCTTCCAGGTGACGTTGAGCGAGCTGGTGGGTGCCGGCCCAGATGCGCGGAGCCATCATCTCGTCGAAGATCTCCTCCGCGAGGCGCTCCACCTCGTCGACCCGCCACCCCTCGACGAAGGCCAGCGCGGCCTCCTTGGCCACGGACATGTCACCGGCGTGTTCCCGGGCCAGCAGCCGGAACCGGAGCTGTTGCCAGGCGAATCGGGCCAGGTCGGTGGTGGTGAAATAGTTTCGGGAGGCGAGCCCACGGGCGAACCAGTAGATCGACGCGCCCTGCATCATCGTGTTGTCCACGTCGAAGAACGCCGCGGCCGTCGAGTCCGGTGCGGTGGCCCGGGCCAGGTCGGTCTCCGCCCAGCCTGCGGTGTGCCCCTCGGCGTCGGTACTGACCGTCACCTTACGGCTGCGCGCCACGCGACTCCCTTCCTCACCGGTACGACGGATGCCTCCAGCGAGGGTAGCCGCCGCGAACAGTCGACCGGCCGGGCACACAGCGAACTGCGACGCGGCCGGTCGGACGTGCGGTATAGGGGCGCGGGTCAGCGAACCCCGGGGCAGGTGCTCGGGTCGGGGCCGAGGGCATCGCTGGCGGTCGGCGCCGGGAGGCCGCAGGCAATCGCCGCGCGCAGCGTGTCCGAGCGTTCCCGGATGCTGTCCAGGAGGTGCAGCGACCGTTGGGTCCGGTCCCGGTCGGCGCGGGTGCTCCCGTCGACCAGGCCGCTCACCGCCCGGCGTTGGCTCGTGACGAAGGTGTTGAGCGTGTCCAGGCTGCCCGACTCGGCCCGCTGCACCGCGGCGGTGGTCAGCAGGCGAACGCCCTGCCGGGTGTCGGCGTCCATGTCGTCGAGGACCGCGCTGTAGCCGATCCGGTCACCGCGCAGCTTGGCGGCCTCGCCGAGTCTGGTCCGGGCGAAATCCAGGAAGAGTTGGCCGCGGCTGATGTCGGAGCTGGCCAGGGCGAGTTGAGCCCGTTCGGTCGAGCGCTTCATCCCGTACAGCGCGTCGCCGGGCACCGCGTTCTCGCTGGCGGCGGAGATGCCGGAGACGGCGATGGCGCCGGCGGCGATGCCGACCAGGATCGCGCCCCGGGCTCGGGCCCGGCGGGCGGTGACCGCCGGCAGTAGCCGCCCACGGACGGTCGTGCTGGGACGCGTGGCGGCCGGTTCGCTGGCTGCCGGCGTGGTGCCCAGCCCTTCCCGTTCGGCGGTTGCGAGCAGCATCGCCCGCAGGCCCGTCCGGAAGTCCTGGTCCACCTCGACAGCCGGGGGGTCGACGCTGAGCCGCTGGCCCACTGCGACGAGCGGCGCGAGTTGACCGTCCACCCCGGATCGCACGTGGTGTCGCCGAGCGCCGTTGGCCTCGTCGAGAAGCTGCGCGAAGCGCTCGGCGCGCCGGCGGGAGAAGAGGATGTCGTCCACCGCAGGCACCTCCTCTCGCTGGTCACGGCCGGTCGGCCGCCGTCCTTGCCGACGACCGGGCGGCATTGTGACACCACGGAGGTGAGGTGCCGCCGGCATGCCGGTCGGACCTCGGTGACCCGGGCCTGCCGGGACGTCCACCGGTCGCACCCGGAGAAACGCGGCGGACCGGGCACGGGTTACGGGCCTGGCGGGGCGGAAATTACAGAAAGTGATCGTCGTCACCGGGCGGGACCGACTCTGAGCTGCACGGACGTCGATCGACATCCATCGGTCCCGCCAGCACAAACTACGGCTGGAAGCCGTCAGGCAGGAGTCGAGCCAGAGCGCGGACGGCCCGGTACTGGAGGGCCTTGATGGCACCCTCGTTCTTGCCCATCGCACGGGCCGTCTCGGCGACCGAGAAGCCCTGCAGGAAGCGGAGCACGATGCACTCCTGCTGCTCCGGGTTGAGTTGCTTCACGGCGGTGAGCAGCGCGACGTTGGTGATGTGCTCCACCACCGCGGCCTCCGGGCTGCCCTCCGGGCCCCGGTCCTCCCGATCGGCGTCGAGCACGTCGCCGGTGGTGACCTCCAGTCGGTACCGACCCGACTTGAAGTGGTCCGCGACGAGGTTGCGGGCGATCGTCACCAGCCAGGCACCGAGGTCGCGGCCCTGCCAGGTGAAGCTGCCGATCCGTTTCAGCGCGCGCAGGAAGGTGTCCGAGGTCAGGTCCTCGGCGAGTTGGCGGTTGCCGACCCGGAAGTAGACGAAGCGGAACACGGTGTCCACGTACCGGTCGTAGATCAGACCGAACGCCTCGGACTCGCCGGCCTGGGCCCGCTCGATCAGCGTCCAGACCTCGGTGGCCGGGTCGGACGGGTCGGGGCGGCTCGGGAAGCCGGTCGGGGTGGTGGCGGTGGTGGCCGGCACCGCCGGGAGCACCGCTGTCTCGCCCGCCGCCGGGTCGGTGGTCGCCACCGGTGTCTCGCTGCCCCGTCGGCCCTGCGCAGGCATGGTCGGTCGGGCCGGAACGGCAACCCGTCCGCCGGTCGGTCTCGCATTTCCACCGGGCACCGCGGGCCGCGGCGGCGGCTCGTTGTGGTGTGGCCGGCTGCGGATCCGTTGCGCCGCGCCGTCGCCCCGCACGGCGGGGCCGTGTGGATCGTCCAGTGGGGCACGGGCCGCCGGTCGCTCGTTGACGTGGGAGCGAGCCGGTTGACCGGTCAGGCCGATGGGGCGTTCCGCATAACCGAAGGTGGTCACCGGCCTGCCCCCGTCGGATCGGCCGGACGGGCCGGTTTGTGCGTCGGGGCGGATCGGTGTGTCGTCGGGGCGGACCGACCGGGCAGCCGGTCGGGCAGGACGGTCGCGGGGGTTGCCGACGGGCGGCAGCTCCCCTGGAGGTGCTGGTCCAATGCGCTCACAGGCACGGGGGCCTCCTCGGGCTGAGGGGTGTCGACTCACGGCAAATGGGGTGACCCGACCCGAGTGATGATAGGGCCAACGTCACCCGCGCGTGGCAAGTCCGTTACACAAGGCGGAAGTATTTCCCGCTCTGTCGTACCGGCAGCGGACCGGTTGTCCGTCGTGTGCGATTGACTTTCCGTCGGCCCGGTGTTCCAGGATGGATACCCTGGTCGGGGCGGGGTTGCCCGTTCGGCTGACCCGCCGCCCCGGGTGACGGCGCGGGCCCGGCCGAACCGGCCGTGGGCGCCGCCGCGCATCCCATCGACAGGACCCGATCGGACCATCGGCGGCACACAGGACAGTCCCGTCAGCGGGACTCCGCGACATCCCCGTCCCGGCGCGGACGAGACTGTGCCGACGTAACGTGGTGCCGGCGCCGCGGCGACCGGCGACGATGCCGACCGACCCACCGGCGATCGCCGACACCCCACGGAGGTAACCGATGTCCAGTGACGCCCGGCTAGCCCTGATCACCCGACCCGGCTGTCACCTGTGCGACGACGCCAAGGCGGCGCTCGACCGGGTGGTGGCGGTCACCGGCGACAAGTGGGTCGAGTGGGACGTCACCGCCGACGAAGGGCTGGAGCGGGAGTACGGGGACCGGCTGCCGGTGGTGATGCTCGACGGCAAGGAGCACGGCTACTGGCGGGTCGAGGAGGACCGGCTGCTGCGGGACCTGACAACGCCTCAGCTCTGAGCGGTGCCTATGGTGCTGTGATGAACACTGCGCACCCCCACCTCGTGTGGGACTGGAACGGCACCCTGCTCAACGACCTCAGTCTGGTGGTGTCCGCCACCAACGTCGTGTTCACGAGCCTCGGTGGGCCGACGGTCACCCTCGACGAGCACCGGGTGCGGTTCCGCAGGCCGATCGCCGAGTACTACGCCGAGGTGCTCGGACAGGCCGTGGACGACGACGAGTTCGGCCGACTGGACCGGATCTTCCACGACGCGTACCGCACCGGGTTGACCACCTGTGAGCTGGCCGCCGACGCGCGCACCGCGATGGCCGCCTGGCCGGGCAGCCAGAGCCTGCTCTCCATGTGGTTCCACGAGGAGTTGGTGCCGACGGTGCACACGTACGGGTTGACCGGCCACTTCACCCGGGTCGACGGGTTGCGGGAAACGGTCGGGGGCGGCCGTAAGGCCGAATCGCTTCAGCTGCACCTGGCGGAGCTGGACGTGGACGGCGCCTCGGTGGTGCTGATCGGCGACTCCATCGACGACGCGGACGCGGCGCTCGCGGTGGGCGGCCGTGCGGTGCTCTACACCGGTGGTTTCACCGACCCGGCCCGCCTGCGCGCCTCCGGTCACCCGGTGGCCGACACCCTCACCGACGCGGTGCGGCTGGCCCGGGAGGTCAGTTCCGCAGATAGGTGAGGACGGCCAGCACCCGCCGGTGCTGCTCGGTGTCCGGTGGCAGGGTCAGCTTGGTGAAGATGTTGCGCACGTGCTTCTCCACCGCGCCGTCGCTGACCACCAGAGCACGGGCGATGGCGGTGTTCGAGCGGCCCTCCGCCATCAGCGCGAGCACCTCGCGCTCGCGGGGGGTCAGCTCGCGCAGCGGGTCGTCCCGGCGGCGCCGGGCGAACAACTGGCCGACCACCTCCGGGTCGAGCACCGTGCCGCCGGCCGCAACCCTGCGCAGCGTGTCCAGGAACTCGTCGATCGCGGCCACCCGGTCCTTGAGCAGGTAGCCGATGCCGCCGCCGGCACCGCCGGTGGCCAGCAGATCATCGGCGTACGAGACCTCGACGTACTGGGAGAGCACCAGGATCGGGCTACGCGGTACCAACCGCCGCGCCTCGACCGCAGCCCGCAGCCCCTCGTCGGTGTGTGACGGCGGCATCCGCACGTCGACGATCGACACGTCCGGCTGGTGCCGCACCACTGCCTCGACGAGCGCGTCGCCGTCCCCGACGGCGGCCACCACCTCGTGCCCACTCTCGGTCAGCAGCCGTACGAGCCCCTCGCGGAGCAGGACGGCGTCGTCGGCGATCACGATTCGCATGGCTGTGTTATCTACCATGCTTGGCCTGCCCCGAGGGCTCGGCGCGGTGCCCGATTGGTCACAGCGGTAGCTCCGCGCGAATCTCGGTGGGACCGCCGGCAGGGCTGACCACCATCAGTTCACCCCCGGCAGCCCGGACCCGGTCGGCGATGCCGGCCAGCCCGTGCCCCTTGGCCAGGTGCGCGCCGCCCTGCCCGTCGTCGCCGACCCGCACCTGGAGTTGGCCGCCCTGTCGGGCGACGGCAACCACGGCCTCGGTGGCCCGGCTGTGCTTGGCGACGTTGGTCAGCGCCTCGGACACCACGAAGTACGCGGTGTTCTCCACCGCCGGGTCGAGCCGCCCTGCCGGGGTGCCGAGCTGTGGATCCACCTGGAGCTCGATCGGGATCAGCCCGCGTCCGGCGATCGCGGCCAGGGCGCTGGGCAGGCCCCGGTCGACCAGGATCGGCGGGGCGATGCCCCGGGACAGTGCCCGCAGCTCGGCCAGCGTGTCCCGGGTCTGGGCGACCGCCTCGTCGATGGTCCGGCCGGCGGCCTCCGGGTCGGAGGCGAGCTGCATCCGGGCCCGGCTGAGGTCCATCGCCAGGCGCACCAGGCGCTGCTGGGGGCCGTCGTGGATGTCGCGTTCCAACCGGCGCAGCGCGGACGCCTCGGCCGACACGGCGGCCCGTTTCTGCTCCTCCAGCACGGTGATCCGGTCGCGCATCTCGGCCACGCCGGTCAGCATGGCCTTCGCGAAGCTGGCCTGGAGCAGCGCGCAACCCCGAACCACGATCGGCAGGGTGATCAGGAAGAACACACCGAGCGCGGTGTACAGACCGATCCGGGCGGTGGTCGAGTCGCCCAGGCCGAGCAGTTGTGCCAGGTCCTGGTCACCCTCGCCGTCGGCGCGGGGCAGGGCCCAGTCGTAGGCCCAGTAGAGCGAGCCGGCGATGGCCGCGACCCACCAGGCCAGGGTCACCACGAAGGTGCCGGCCGCCGCGATCAGCCGCAGGATGCCGTGCGCCAGGTCGAGCCAGGACTGGGCGTCCCGCATTGGCACGAAGATCCGCCGCCAGGCGTTCGCTCCCGCCTCGGGCAGCCGGTAGTGCGGCCGGATCCGGGGCTGCCGGAGCACCGCGGGCAGCCGCAACCGCTCGATGTCGGCCAGCCCACGGGCGGCGTAGAGGGTGCCGCTGAGGATCGGCAGGCCGATCACCGTGACCACCAGGCCGATGCCGACCGCCAGGCCGACCAGGAGGACGACGAAGCTGGCCACCGCCAGCGGCAGGCCGAGCAGCACGTACCCGGAGTCGACGAAGAGCTGGCGGGGGATGCTCGGTGCCAGCATCGGGTGGTCGCTGGTGGCGGCAACTGCGGTCATGCCCAGAAGGCTAGGCATCCGTGCTCCCCGCCCCCATCCCGAAGCCCCGCCTCTCCCCTGTAGTGCTGTCCCTACCCCCCCCGCCCCCGCACGCCCCTCTGCTGCGTCGATCTTGCACTTTCGGTCATCGACTCGTCCGGTATGGGCCTGATGCGGGGGCAGGAAGTGCAAGATCACGGGGTGGGTGGGTGCGGCGCGGGATTGGTCAGAGAAGTCGGGATTGAGCAATAATCGCCCGGGCGGCGATGGCGAGGACCGGCCGGATCGATCTTGTGGAATGGAGGTGCTGGTGAGGTTGCGTCACGCAGCGGCAAGATCGCGATTTGTGCACGTCTTCACAAGCGCCTACTCTGTGACTCCGACGCGCCCTGCTAGCACAGCCGGCAACCTCGGTCGCCAGCGGGAGTCCATAAGCGGCCGACCAGCGGAGTTGGCCGAGGATCGCACCGCACGGAGTCTCATGAGTCAGCACCGTCACCCAGGCGCGCCCGGCCGCGCCGGTGCCGTACCGGCGCTCCCCGATCTGCCCGAGGCGACCGTCGCTCGGCTCCCGGAGTACCTGCGCGCGCTGCACAACCTCGCCGACACCGGCCACGAGACGGTGTCCAGCGAGGGTCTCTCCGCCGCCGCCGGCGTCAACTCCGCCAAGCTCCGCAAGGACCTCTCCCACCTCGGCTCGTACGGCACCCGGGGGGTCGGCTACGACGTCGCGCTGCTGATCGAGCAGATCGAGAATGTGCTCGGGCTCACCCAACGCCGGGCGGTCGCCCTGGTCGGCGTGGGTAATCTCGGTCACGCTCTGGCTGGCTACGACGGCTTCGCCGGCCGAGGCTTCCGGATCGCCGCACTGCTCGACGCCGATCCGTCCCTGGTCGGCGAGGAGATCAACGGCCTGGTAGTCCGGCATGTCGACGACCTGCCGACGGTCGCGGTCGAGGAATCCCTCGCGATCGGCGTGATCGCCACCCCCGCCGCCGCGGCCCAGCAGGTCGCCGATCAGCTGGTCGCCGTCGGCGTGACAAGCATCCTCAACTTCGCGCCGTGCGTACTCTCGGTTCCGGAGGGGGTCGACGTGCGCAAGGTCGACCTCGCCATCGAGCTGCAGATTCTGTCCTTCCACGAGCACCGCAAGGCGTCGCTGACCGCGCTGCCCGCCACCGGCGGGTCCGCTCTCACCGCCCTGCCGGGCGGGTTCGCGGCCACCGACACCCAGGAGGCGATCGGCACGTGAAACTGCTCGTCGTCGGCGCGTCCTATCGGACCGCCCCGGTCGCCACGCTGGAGCAACTGGCCGTGCCTCCCGCCGACCTGACCCGCACCCTGGATCATCTGATCGCCCAGCCGTACGTGGCCGAGGCGGTCATCGTCTCCACCTGCAACCGGGTGGAGGTCTACGCCGCCGTGTCCGGTTTCCACGGTGGGCTCGGTGACGTCTGCGCCGTCCTGGCCGAGCAGGCCGGCAGTTCGCCGGCGACGCTCGCCAGCCACCTGTACGTGCACTACGACACCGCCGCCGTGGATCACGTGTTCCGGGTCGCCACCGGCCTGGACTCGATGGTGGTCGGCGAGGCGCAGATCCTCGGCCAGTTGCGTGACGCGTACCACTGGGCCACCGGCGCAGACTCGGCCGGCCGGCTGCTGCACGAGCTGATGCAGCAGGCGCTGCGGGTCGGTAAGCGGGCCCACGCCGAGACCGGCATCGACCGGGCCGGCCAGAGCGTCGTCACCGCCGCACTGGAGCTGGCCGCCGGGCACCTCGACGGTGACCTTGCCGGCCACCCGGCCCTGGTGGTCGGCGCCGGCGCGATGGGCTCGCTCGGGGTGGCCACGCTGTCCCGGCTGGGCGCCGGACCGCTCACCGTCAGCAACCGGGGCGCCGACCGGGCCGTCCGGCTCGCCGAGTCGTACGGGGCAAGTGCCGCGCCGATGACCGAGCTGGTCGACACTCTCTCCACAGTGGACATCGTAGTGGCCGCCACCGCGTCCACCGAACCGGTCCTCACCCGAGCGGTGGTCAGCGCGGCGCTGGCCGAACGGGACCCGGCCCGGGGCCCGCTGGTCCTGCTCGACCTGGCCGTCCCGCGCGACGTCGAGGAGGGCGTCGCCGAGCTGCCCGGCGTCGAGGTGATCGACATCGACCGGATGGCGGCGCTGCTCGCCGACGGTCCGGCCGCTGCGGACGCGGCTGCCGTCGAACGGATCGTGCTGGGCGAGGTGGAGGGATTCCTCACCTGGTTGCGCGGCGCCGACGTCGCACCCACCGTGGCCGCGCTGCGTGGCCGGGCCGACGACGTGGTCACCGCCGAGCTCCGCCGGTTGGCTCAGCGTCGCCCCGACCTCGGCGACGACCTGCGGGCCGAGGTGGCCCGTACGGTGCACCGGGTCGTGCAGCGGCTGTTGCACCAACCCACCGTCAAGGTCCGCCAGTTGGCCGCGGAGCCCGGCGGCGACCAGTACGCGGCCCTGCTGCGCGAGCTGTTCGACCTTGAGGTGCCGCAGACCTCACCGGTGGACACCGTCCCCGACGTGCTCACCCCCGACCTCGGCATGGGGCTCCCTGGCATCGACCAGGTGTCCGGAGCTGACGTCGCCGAGCCCACCCCACCCACCGGAGGTGCGCGATGACCGCCCCCCTGCGTCTCGGCACCCGGGGCAGCGCCCTGGCGATGGCCCAGTCCGGCCAGATCGCCGAGGCGGTGACCGCCGCCACCGGCCGCCCGGTCGAGCTGGTCGAGGTGGTCACCGCGGGTGACCGTTCCAACGCGCCGGTGCACCGGCTCGGCGTCGGGGTGTTCGTCTCCGCGCTGCGCGACGCGCTGACCGCCAGGACGATCGACTTCGCGGTGCACTCCTACAAGGATCTGCCCACGGCTGCCGCCGGCGGGCTGCACATCGCGGCGGTGCCGGCTCGGGAGGACCCGCGCGACGCGCTGATCGCCCAGGGCGGCCGGACGCTCGCCGAGCTGCCGCCCGGGGCGACCGTGGGCACCGGTGCGCTGCGCCGTATCGCCCAGCTGCACGCACTCGGCCTGCAGCTGGAGGTCACCCCGATCCGCGGCAACGTGGACACCCGCCTGGCGCGGGTGCTCGGGCCCGAGGCCGACCTGGACGCCGTCGTCCTGGCTCGGGCCGGGCTGGCCCGACTAGGTCGGGTCGACGTGATCACCGAGACGCTGGATCCGATGCTGATGCTGCCCGCACCCGCCCAGGGTGCGCTGGCCGTGGAGTGCCGGATCGACGACCAGGACCTGGTCGAGCTGCTCGCGGTGCTCGACCATGCACCGTCGCACGCCGCGGTCACCGCGGAACGCGCGTTGCTGGCAACCCTGGAGGCCGGGTGCAGCGCACCCGTCGCCGCCTATGCGGAACTCGCCGAGGGCGATACCGGCGATGAGATCTACCTGCGCGGGGCGGTGATCAGCCCGGACGGCACTCGTGACCTCCGGCTGTCCCGCACCGGAACGCCCGCCGACGCGGCGGAGATCGGTAAGGCACTCGCCGCCGAACTCCTCGAACTCGGCGCCGACTCGATCCTCGGCCACGAAGGACACACCGGCCCGGGGACCCAGCAATTTGGGAGCACAGAATGACCCGCACCCGTAAGCCCGTCGGCCGTATCGCGTTCGTCGGGGCTGGCCCCGGTGACCCAGGTCTGCTGACCCGTCGGGCGCACGACGCCCTGGTCGACGCCGACCAGGTGATTTATGACCGGGGAGTCCCCGAGTCGTTGCTCGCCGTCGTCCGCGCCGATGCCAGAGACGATGCCGAGTTCACCCCCGCCGAAGGCGCGCCGGGGGACGTGGCGAAGGTGTTGATCTCCGCGGCCCGATCCGGGTTGAACGCGGTGCACCTGGTCACCGGTGACCCGTTCGGCCACGACTCGGTGGTCAAGGAGGTGCAGGCCGTCGCCCGCACCGCCGCCCACTTCGAGGTGGTACCCGGCGTGGGCCAGGCCGAGGGTGTGGCCACCTACGCGGGTGTCCCGCTGCCGGGTGTGCGTACGGCCGCCGACGTCGAGGACGTCAGCGCACTGGACTTCGAGGCGCTGGCCACGGCCGTCGGCCGGGGTTCGCTCGCGCTCGCCGTGGACGCCGGTGACCTCGCCGCCGTCCGGGACGGGCTGCTCGCCGCCGGGGTCGACGGCACCACCGGCGTCGGTGTGACCGGCGACGGCACCGGCGAGACCCAGTACACGACCACGTCGACCGTCGACAGCTTCGTGGCCGCCGCCCTCGGCTTCACCGGCCGGGTGGTGCTCACCATCGGCGTCGGTGTGGGTCAGCGCGACAAGCTGAGCTGGTGGGAGAACCGCCCGTTGTACGGCTGGAAGGTGCTCGTACCCCGCACGAAGGAGCAGGCTGGCGCGATGAGCGCCCGGCTGCGCGCGTACGGGGCGATCCCGTGCGAGGTGCCGACCATCGCGGTCGAGCCGCCGCGCACCCCGGCGCAGATGGAGCGGGCGGTCAAGGGCCTGGTCGACGGCCGGTACGCCTGGGTGATCTTCACGTCGGTGAACGCGGTCCGCGCGGTCTGGGAGAAGTTCGCCGAGCACGGGCTGGACGCCCGGCACTTCGGCGGCGTCAAGATCGCCTGCATCGGTGAGGCGACGGCGGACGCGGTCCGCGCGTTCGGCATCCAACCGGAGCTGATCCCCGCGGGGGAGCAGTCCTCCGAGGGGCTGCTGGCCGAGTTCTCCCCGCACGACGAGATCCTCGACCCGGTGGGCCGGGTGCTGCTGCCGCGCGCCGACATCGCCACCGAGACGCTCGCCGCCGGGCTCACCGAGCGCGGCTGGGAGGTCGACGACGTGACCGCGTACCGGACGGTGCGGGCCGCGCCGCCGCCCGCCGAGATCCGGGACGCGATCAAGTCGGGCGGGTTCGACGCGGTCTTGTTCACGTCCTCCTCGACCGTGCGGAACCTCGTCGGTATCGCCGGGAAGCCGCACGCGCGTACCGTTGTTGCCGTCATCGGGCCCAAGACGGCGGAGACCGCGACGGAGTTCGGCCTGCGGGTCGACGTCCAGCCGCCGCACGCCTCGGTGCCCGACCTGGTGGAGGCGCTCGCCGCCTACGCCGTCGAGTTGCGCGAGAAGCTGGCCGCCATGCCGGCCAAGCAGCGCCGCGGCTCGAAGGTGCAGGGGCCGACCGCCCTGCGCTTCCGGTAGTCGTCTTCAGGAAGGCCCTTCCATGTCGTACCCCGAGATCCGGCCCCGCCGTCTGCGCCGCACCCCGGCGATCCGCCGGTTGGTGTCCGAGACCCGGGTCGACCCGGCCGAGCTGGTCGTGCCGATGTTCGTCAAGGAGGGGCTCACCGAGCCCCGGGCCATCTCGTCGCTCCCGGGGGTGCTCCAGCACTCCCGGGACTCGCTGCGCAAGGCGGCGGCCGAGGCGGTCCAGGCCGGGGTCGGCGGGATCATGCTCTTCGGGGTGCCGGAGCAGCGGGACCCGACCGGCTCCGGCGGCATCGACCCGAACGGCATCCTGAACGTCGCCATCCGTGACGTGGTCGCCGAGGTGGGCGACGCCACGGTGGTGATGAGCGACCTGTGCCTGGACGAGTTCACCTCGCACGGGCACTGCGGGCTGCTCAACGGAGACGGCGAGGTCGACAACGACTCCACCCTGGCCGCGTACGCCGAGATGGCGGTGGCCCAGGCTGCCGCCGGGGTCGGCATGGTCGGGCCGTCCGGGATGATGGACGGCCAGGTCGGCGTGGTGCGTCGGGCGCTCGACGCCGCCGGGCACCAGGATGTCTCAGTGCTGGCGTACGCCGTGAAGTACGCCTCTGCCTTCTACGGCCCGTTCCGGGAGGCGGTGGAGTCGGCGCTGGAGGGCGACCGGCGCACCTACCAGCAGGATCCGGCCAACCTGCGGGAGTCGCTGCGCGAGGTGGCGCTCGACGTCGCCGAGGGCGCCGACCTGGTGATGGTCAAGCCGGCATTGCCCTACCTCGACGTGGTGTCGGCGGTCCGGGCCGCGGTGGACGTCCCGGTCGCCGCCTACCAGGTCTCCGGCGAGTACGCGATGGTCGAGGCGGCCGCCGCGAACGGCTGGATCGACCGGGAGCGGGTGATGCTGGAGACGCTCACCTCGATCAAGCGGGCCGGCGCGCAGGTCATCCTCACCTACTGGGCGGTCGAGGCCGCCGAGCTGCTCCGCCAGCGCTACTGACCTGCGCGGCCGCGCCCGAGCGGGTCGAGCCTCCTCAGCAAGATCGTGCTGAAACAAGGATGTAGTGGCCTCCTGGTCACCGGAGGCCACTACATCCTGGGTCGAGCGCGATCATGCAAAGGGCGGACCTCAGTCGTCGTTGGCGATGGTGCCCGTCGCCAGCGGGTCGGCCAGTCGTAGGCCGGGCACGCCCGCCACGAGCAGGGTCAGCTTCTCGTCCGACTCCCGCTTCCGGTCACCACGCACGGTCACCGGGAAGGCGACCGACGTCTGCCCGGCGGCCAACACCTTGCAACCGGCGTACGGGTCGAAGTCCGAGCCGCCCTGCGCCGTGAGGCCGACGGTGGCGGCGCAGAGCAGCACCGGCTGGGACAACGGCCGGGACACGGTGGCGGTGAAGGTGAGCTGCCGGTTGCCCTTGTCGCCCTCGACCACCGTCGTGTCGGCGACGGTCAGCGAAGCCCGGGACCGGAACCTCGCCACCTGCGGGTCGTGGTCGCTGGAACCGCGCGACCCGTCGCCGGTGAACTCCGCCGACCAGTCGGCGTTGATGTGCGCCGCCCGGACCTGCACCAGGTCGCCGTAGAACGCGTCGTTGACGAACAGGTGGTCGAGTGTCTGCGCCTGACCCTCGAAGCTGTACGAGTAGGCGGACGCCGGCACGTCGGCGACGAGGTTGTCCCACAGATTGTGCAGCCCCGCCTCGTAGAGCGGTGCGAGTTGGTCCGACGGTGTCGGCTGGTCGCCGGTGGCGATGGGATCGTCCGGGCGGGGGAAGACGTTCAGGTCCCCGCCGTAGACCACCCGGGCGCTCTGGTCGGCCGCCTCGATCGCGGTGACGATCGCCGCGCCGTAACGTGCCTGCTCCCGCCGCTGCCCGATCCGGCTGTCGGGGCCGGAGGAGTAGTGGTTGCTGAGCGCGTACAGGGTGAACCGCTCGGTCGAACCGGGTGACGCGGCCACGCTGAACTTGCCCAACTGGGGAGCGCGGGTGAAGACGTTGTTACCGTCGCGACCGGTCGAGGTGTCCACGTCCGACGGCAGCACCGCGTTGAGCGCCTTCGGGTTCTGCACGTCGGAGTTGGCCGGCAGCCCCGCTGCGCGGTACTGAACGGTCGGTGCCGAGCCGAGCAGCGGGTCGTTCGCCGTCGCGGCCGCCAACGACAACCGGTCCGTGCGGTACAGGAAGGCGGCGGTGATACCGCGGGCGTCCGCGCCGGTCCGGTCATAGGCGGCGGCGTACGCGGGCCCGCCGGCCGCCGCCACCGTGAGCGCCAACTCCTGGATGCTGTCCGGAGCGCCATCGGCGTTGTTGGTGTCGCCGCAGCTCAGCGCTGCCCCCGAGACCGTGCAGATGTCCTGGTCCTCGGCCTCCTGCACCAGGATCAGGTCCGGTGCGTGCAGGTCGGAGACGATCTGGTCGGCGAGCGCTGCCAACTGCTCGCGGTAGTCCGCCTCGCTGCCCGGCACGTAGTCGAACGGGGGGTCGACACCCGGGCAGCCGGTGTTACCGGCGAAGTCACAGCCGTCGAACGGGTCGTCCCGGTAGTCGTACAGGTTCTCCACGTTGTAGGTGGCCACGGCCACCTCCTGCGACCGGTCGGCCGGCTTGGGCGGGTTGTTCTTCGACGGGTCGGCCCCGGCGGCGAACTCCGCCCGCTCGACCTGGACGCCGTACTTCTCGAACGAGTAGTAGACCGCGCCGGCCGCGTCCGCGCGTAACGTGTCGAAGGTGTGCGCCGGCGGGAGCAGCGCGGTGCTGTCCCCGGCGGTGGCCTTCACGCCCATGCTGCCGAGCAGCACCCGCTGACCGTTGCCGTCGTCGAAGCGGCGGGTCGGGTCGTTGTCCAGCGGGTGCGAGTCCCGGAAGACCCGACGGGCGTACGGGTCGGTGCGGTCCAACAGCGGGTCGTCCCGGTCGACCACCCACAGCTCGGCGTCGGCGGTGGAGGAGAAGACGTCCCGTCCGCTCACCGCGCCGCTGCCTGCGCGTACCCGCATCCGGCTGCCCTCGTGCCGCTCCCAGAAACGCTGCGCGTCGGTGAACTCGGCCGGTGGTACCGCGTCGGTGACCGCGACCGCGGTGTCCATGGCCAGGCCGCCGCCGATCCGGCGGACCAGCGACGCGCCGGAGAGTTGGGTGAAGTTGAAGTATTCGGACACCCGGGCCCGGAGCACGACCTCGTCGCCCACCGTCGGGACGTAGCCGCCGATCAGCGACGTGAACGTGCCCATGAACACGAAGATGCCGTCGGAACTGGTCGGGTCGCCGTCGGTGTCGCCGGTCCGGCTCTGCAGGAAGAAGCCGTGCTGCTCCGCCCCGGCCGAGGTGCGGGCCAGGGTCAACTGGGTGATCACCCCGCGTACGTCGTACAGGATGCTGCTCGTGCCGTTGCCGCTCGCCGGTGCGAGCGGCGACCGGTCGGTTGGACCGGACTCCGCGTCGGTGGTCGGGCCCTGCACCTCGCCGACGGTCAACTCCCGGGTCACCTGCACGACCAGCGTGCAGGTGGCGGTGCCACCGCCCGCGTCGGTCGCGGTCAGGGCGACGGTGTAGGCCCCGGCGGCGAGGTCGGCGCTCGCGCCGACCGTGGCGTGGGCGGTGCCGCCGACGCCCTCGGCGGGGGTGAACGCGGTGCGGGTGATCGCGCCGGTGGCCGGGGCCGGGCTGACCGTGGTCACCGCCAGGTCGACGATCGTGTCATCGGGGTCGGTGGCGGTGACCTCCCGGCTCGCGGCCGTGCCCGCCGTGGTGACCAGCGGGCCACCACAGGTCAGCGTGGCCGGCGCGTCGACCGGGCCGCCGCCGTCCACGGTGTGCGTCCCGAGGCCGTCGAAGGTGTCGACCGGGAAGCCGGCCCACTGCGCGGCGGGGTCGAACGCGTCGGCCGGATCGGTGTCGCCAGCGGTGACAGTCGACAGCCGGCGCAGGGTGTTGTCCGCGGTGCTGGTGGCGCCCGCCCCCCACTCGCTGCCCGGATCGACGCCCACCTGTCCGATCGAGTCGAGCACGGTGGTGCCCCGGCGCAACACGATCGCGTCGTCACCGTTGAACAGGCTCGCCCCGGTGGTCTGGTCGGCCTGGGCGAGGATGGCGGCCCCGGCCGAGGCACTGGCGAACACGAACGCGTCACCCGCGGCCACGCTCCCGGTCAACGCGATCGTGGTGGCCGTGGTGGAGCCGTTGAAGTAGAGCTGGAGTTGATAGCCACCGGCGCTCAGGTCGACCGGGGCACCGGTGCCGTTGAACAGCTCGATCGCCTTGTTGTTCGACGAACCTTCGACGTACTCCGAGATGAACAGGTCGGTGGGCGCGGCGCTGGCCGCGGTGGGTGCGACGCCGAGTGCCGTGATGGTCACGGCGGCGGTGGCGGTCGCGAGCGCGGCGATTGAGCGGCGCGGGCGCATAGGGCCTCCACGATGGGTGGATAGGAGTCAACGCACGTTAAGGTGCGCGACTGTCCACCGTCCATCCCCAAGTGGACAGTTCCGTGAATTCCCTCAGCGGGGCGGGTCGAGGCGGTGCACCAGCTCGGCGACATCGACGCTGTATTCGCACCAGTCCCGGTCGGGCCGGTAACCCAGCTCGGCGTTGACCTTCAGCATCGCCTCGTTGGCCTGCGCGTTCCAGGTCTGCACCTCGATCAGCTCCGGCTCGGAGGAGCGCAGCTCCAGCAGCATCCGAGCCTTGATCGCCCGATCGATGCCGTAGCCCCGATGGTCCTGCGCGACGATCGTGTCGTACTGGTCGGCGCGGGTCGGGTGCTGCGCTGGGACCACCACCTCGGTCAGGCCGGCCACCTCGCCGCTCTGCTCGTGCCGGGCGAGCACGATGTACGGTTTCATGCCCCGCCGGTGCAGGGTGTCGAGGCTGTCGCGCAGCCGCTCCGGGTCGTAGGAGCTCGGGCGCAGCTCGCCGTCGTCGACGTCGCGCACCTCGGCCTTCGCCCGCGCGTACGCCTCGATCAGGTCATCCGGTGGCCCACCAGGGAAGAACTCCAGGTGGTAGCCCGCCGCGACGCCGGTGGCCATCTGCGCCAGCTCGGCCCAGTCGACCGTGGTCAGGTCGAGCACGCTGCGCGTCTCCACGTACTCCCGGGCGAAGCCGAGCGACTCGTAGAACCCGACTGCGGGCGTGTCGCCGACCACCTCGACCCCGATCGACCGGAAGCCCTCCTGGTAGACCCGGCGGGCGGCGCGCAACACCAGGTCCCGGCCGAGGTGGCTGCGCCGCACGGACGGGTGCACCAACACCTCGAGCACGCCGATGTCACCGAGGAGCAGCACATGGACCTGGCCGAGCACCGCGCCCGGATGATCGGGGTCGGTCGGGTCGGCCTGCGCAATCCAGGAGATCCGCCGCTCGCCGGGCATCACCTCGGCGAGGTATTCCCGCAGCGAGGTCTCCCGCCACGGCGGGTCGTGCGGCAGATCGGTCGCCAGGACCGCGTTCAGCGTGGCCAGCAGCGACGCGATCTCGGCGGACGACGCGGTCCTCGGGTCCCACTCGCGCACCATCACCCGTCTAGCTTGCCGCTAACAGGTGCCCGGGGGAAGTGTCTAGTTCTCCAACGTATCGAGACGATCACGTCACGGGCGACTGGCCCGTCCGTACCGGTTCGCGGTGTCGTAGACGTCCTGGGCGTACCGCCGCACGTCGTTGTAGGACAAGATCGCGTTCCACCAGTCGGTCGGGATGCTCAGGTTGCGGCCGCCCTTGCAGAGGTAGTTCCCCGCCGCCAGGGCGGCGTCGTCCAGGTCGTGCGGGTCCTTGACCCCGTCGTTGTCCGCGTCCGCGCCGATCTCCAGCCAGGTGCTCGGGATGAACTGCATCGGCCCGATCGCCCGGTCGAGGGTCGTGTCCTCGTCGAGCTGCCCGCGGTCGGTGTCGATGATCCGCATCCGCCCGTCCTTGCCGTCCAGCGGCAGCCCGATGATCTTCGGCAGCGCCTTGCCGTCCTGCCCGAGCCGTGCTTGGTTGGCCGAGCCGTGCCCCGATTCGACCTGGCCGATCGCGGCGAGCGTGGTCCAGCTCAGCGCACAGCTGCGGTTGGTCTGGTTGAGCATCAACTCGGCGTACCCGTACGCCTGCATGGCGACGGCCGGGATGCCCACCTTGGTGCCGACCTGCTGAGCCCAGCCGGCCAGGGCGTCCGAGGGTCGGACTCCGGTCACCTGCCCGATGGTGGGCTGCCCGGTCGGCAGCCCGCCGCTGGGCAGCCCGCTGGGCAGCCCGCTGGGCAGCCCGCTGGGTAGCCCGCCGCTGGGTAGCGGGCCGGTCGGGACCGGCCCGGACGGCACCCCCGGCGGTGCGGCTACGGTCGGCCCGGCAGAGGAGTCGTCCGCGACCGGACGGGGTGCGCGGATCGTGGCCGGCACGAGCAGCGCGCCCGCCGCAGCGGTCGCGGCCACCAGCGCCAGCAGGAAGAGGCCGGGCAGGGTGAGCCGACCACTCGGCCGGCGAGCCCAGGCACGGGTCGCACGGGCGGCGGAGGCTGCCGCCTGGCGCGGCGGCAGCCGTACCGCGTGCGCGAACGGCACCCGCCGGCGCCGGGTGGGTGCGGACGCCGGCACGACGGGCACCTCGTCCACACTGGTTTTCGCCAGGCCTGCCGCGCCGACCACGGTCTTCGCATCGCCAGCCGGCGCGCCTGCGCTCGACCCGGCGGCAGACTTCGGCGCGGCCGGAGCACCGGCACCGCCGCCGTCAGTCTTCGCGATTCCGGCGATGGCGCTCTCGGCCGTCGCACCTCCGGGCTTCGCGCTGCCGGTGCTCGGGCTCTCGGTGTTCGCGCTCTCGACCTTGGGGCCTTCGTTGTTCGGGCTCTTGCCCTTCGGGTCTTCGGCCTTCGGGCTCTTGGCCTTCGGGTCTTCGGCCTTCGGGCTCTCGGTCTTCGCGCCTTCGGTCTTCGCGCTCTCGGGCTTTGCGCCTTCGGCCTTCGTGTCGGCGATCGGGTCGGGTTCGGCTGGGCCCTTCGCGGCGGGAGCGGTGACGCTCGCATCCGGGCCGGATCCGGCGGCATCGGTAGGGCTGGACGGGGCGGCAGGTGTGGTCGACGCACCCCCGGACCGGCCGCTCAACCAGGGCCGGCGGGGGCGGGGCACCGCGCGCACCGGATCGGGCGCGGCTCCCGAGCCCTCCAGTGGCCCGTCCAGCGGCGCGGCCGGTCGTAACGGTTGCACACGCGTGTCGTCCTCGCCGTCCACCACCCGTCGAGTATCACCCATACTCCGCCGAACGTCAGATCCACGTACCCTGGGTGCCATGCCCCGGTACGAGTTCCGCTGCCGCGCCTGCGGCGACACCTTCGAGGTCAACCGTTCGATGGCTGCGGCCGCTGACCCGGCCACCTGCCCGCAGGGCCACGCCGACACGGTCAAGCTGCTCTCCGCGATCGCGGTCACCGGCCGGGCTGGTGCCGCCGGTGGTGCCCCGGCGTCCACCGGTGGCGGGTGCTGCGGCGGCGCCTGCGGCTGTTGATCGGGCCAGTTCGCAGCCACCTGGTGGGCTGGTCTTGCCGGGAGCGGGTCCGAGTGGCACCTTGAGGCGGGACCTGCCCGGCCGTTCTCACGATGTGTGACCCCCCGGACTCAGGCAGCATGAACCCGACGTCACGGGCGGAGGTTCCACGCATGTCGCCACGGATTCAGCTTCCGAGCGGTTGGGTGACCTTCGTGTTCACCGATATCGAGGGCTCGACCCGGCTGGCTCAGCTGCTCGGGCCGGACTACCGCCCGGTGCTCGCGGAGCATCGACGGCTGCTGCGCCGGACCCTGGCCAGCACGGGCGGCGCGGAGTTGCTGACCGAGGGCGACTCGTTCTTCCTGGCCTTCGAGGACGCGGGTGCGGCGCTGACCGCATGCCTGACCGCCCAGCGTGCGTTGTCCAGCCACGACTGGCCCACCGCCGAAGCCGCGCCCCGGGTGCGGATGGGCCTGCACACCGGCTACGCCGAGCCGCGCGACGGCGACTACGCCAGCCCCGAGGTGCACCGCGCCGCCCGGGTGGCCGCCGCGGCGCATGGCGGGCAGGTGCTCTGTTCGGCGTCCACCGCCCGTCGGGCCGATCCGTTGCCACCCGGCGCGTCCCTGCTCGACCTGGGCCTGCACCGGTTGCGCGGCTTCGACGACCGGGAACGACTCTTCCAACTGGTCGCACCGGGCCTGGAGCGGCAGTTCCCCCGACCCCGCACCGCCGACGCGGTGGCGCACAACCTGCCGACCCAGGTGACCTCGTTCGTTGGTCGGCAGTCCGAGCGCGTCGAGCTGGGGCTGTTGCTGGAGCAGCACCGCCTCGTGACCGTGCTGGGCGCGGGCGGCGCGGGCAAGACCCGGCTCGCGGTGGAGTTGGCCAGCGGGGTGGTCGAGGCGTACCCGGACGGGGTTTGGTTCGTCGACATCGCCGCGGTGACCGACCCGGGGCTGGTGGCGTTCGCGATCGCCGCGGTGCTCGGCCTGCGACCCGAGCCGGGCCGGCCGATACTGGACACCCTGGTCGAGCACGCGGCCGGCCGCCGCATGCTGGTCGTCCTCGACACCTGCGACACCCAACCGGCCGCCTGTGCGGAGGTGATCGCGCGGTTGCTGTCCGGCGGGGGCGGCGTGCGGGTGCTGGCGACCAGTCGTGAGTCGTTCAGCCTGCCGGGCGAGGTGGTGTGGCGGATCCCGCCGCTCTCGGTCGACCCGCAGGCGGACGGTGTGGAGAGCGACGCGGTGGCGTTGTTGCTGGACCGTACGACGGCGGCTCGCGGCGGTCGACAGCCGGACCCAGCCGAGTCGGCCGATCTTCGCCGGGTGGTGCAGCGGCTGGATGGGTTGCCGCTCGCCATCGAGTTGGCCGCCGCCCGCCTGCGGGTGCTCTCTGTCGGCCAACTCGCCGAGCGGCTGGACGATGTTCTCGGCACATTGGACGCCGGCCGGGAGGACCCGGATCCACCGCCGGTGGAGCGGGCGTGGTCCGGCAACCAGCAGGACACCGTGGACCTGGTCGCCGCGGCCGCCGGAACGTCGCCGCCCACCCCGGCGAGCAGGGCGGTGCAGCGCTCAGCCACCGAGCGGCACCTGACCATGCAGGCCACCGTCACCTGGTCGTACCGGACGCTCGGACCTCGGGCGGCTCGCCTGCTGCGGTGGCTGGCCGTCTTCGCCGGGCCGGTGGACCTGGCGACGGTGGAGTGGCTGCTGGGTGACGACCCGCTGGACCCGCTCTCGGTGCTGGTGGACAAGTCGATGGTGTTGGCCGAGCCGCGTGCTGCCGGGAGCACCTACCGGATGCTCGATCCGATCCGGGCGTACGCGGCGCGGCGATTGGTCGAGGCGGGTGAGGAGCAGGCTGCCCGGGACCGGCATGTGGCCTGGTCAGCGCACGCGGTGGAGCGGGCACACCTGGGCCAGGACGGCCGACCGGTGACGCTGTCGCTGTATGCCCTCGACCCACTGGCCGGGGAGCTTCGCGCCGCACTGCGGTGGTGCGCCACCGGCGGCAGCGCCCGCGCCGGTCTCGGGCTGGCTGGTGGCCTGGACCAGTGGTGGCTTGAGCGGGGCTTGGCCCGGGAGGGGCGGCTGTGGCTGTTCCGGTTGTACGGGCGTCTCGCTGAGACGGGTGAGCGGATCCCCGAGGCGGAGCTGGCGGCGGTCTACCACATGCATTCTCTGCACGCCGGTGCGGACGGCGAGTTCGCCGAGGAATTGCGCTACTCCCAGCGGGCCGAGGCGGCCGCTCGACAGGCGGGTGATGCCGGGTTGCTGGCCCGGGTGCTCGCCGGACGGGCCGCGCCGCTGGTGGACATGGGGCAGTTCGTCGAGGCCGAGCGGGTGTGCCGGGAGGTCATCGACTGGGCGCATGGGCAGGACGTGGTCGGCGAAGCACTGTTGGCCGTGTTCAGCCTGGCCGAGTTGCTCTGGCGGCGGGGCGCCCTGGAGGAGGCGGCGGACCTGCTGGGTGCGGTCCGTCCGGTGGAGGCGGTCCGTCCGGTGGAGCGGGGTCGGCGTTCGGTGGACATGCTGCTCGGGATGGTCGCGCTGGCCCGGGGTGACGTGATCGCCGCACATGAACACCTGTTGGTGGCGCTGCGTTCTCGAATGGGTCATGGCTACCACGGCCGGGCCTGCGACACGTTGAACGCGATCGCGGTGCGCTGCGCGATCGGCGGAGACCGGTTGACCGCCGCTCGCCTGTTCGGAGCGGCGCAGGCCACCCGGGCGAGCATGCGAGCGACCCCGGGCATCTACGGCGGCTACTGGGCCGAACAGCAGACGGAGTTGCGCGCGGTGCTGGGCGACGCGGCCTTCGACGACGCGTACGGCGAGGGTGCCGAGTTGGGGTTGGACGAGGCCGCGGCGCTGGCACTGGACGTGGAGCACCCGGACCTGGCAGCGGATTCGACCCGCTTCAACACCAGCGTGCCCGAGCCAGCCGCACTCAGTCCCGCCGACCCAGACCGCCACCCAGCCACCCGCACCGAACACGCCTAACCCCCACCCCCACCCCCACCCCCCACCCCCCACCCCACCCCCACACCGTTGTCGATCATGAGGTTATTGCTGCGACACGCCGAGTGAACGGGCAATAACCTCATGATCAACGCGGGCGTCGGGGGTTAGGCGCGGGGGGTGGTGCGGCGTTCGGCGGTGGCCTTCAGTTGGGCGGCGCGGTCGATGTCGGCCTGCTGTACGGCCGCCAGCGATCCGAAGAGGCTGACCGCCTGGTAGTAGGTCCAGGCCAGGCTGTAGCAGGCCGGCCGGACGATCGAGTTGTACGTGGCGCAGACGCGCTTCAGGTCCTCGTAGAAGGCGCTGTCCAGTCGGGACTTGTTGGCGGGGAACTGGCCGACCGCCTTGTAGTTGCGGTAGCCGAAGTCGTGCCGGTAGCAGCCCAGGTTGAAGGTGAACCCGAGCGGGTTGTCCGGGCTGGACGAGCAGTAGTCGGTGGACCAGTTGAAGTTGTACTCGGCCCAGGGGGCCCGATTGACCCGGGCGCTGTTCCAGGAGTTGTAGCTGGAGGCGCTGGTCTGGGTCCAACTGGACAGCACGGAGAGCCGCTGGGCGGGGGTGACGGCGGCGGCGGGGGAGGCGATGGCGAGGGTGGCTAGCAGCGCGAGCGCGCCCGAGGCGAACAGGGTGGCGAGACGTCGGGGCACGGGTTACCTCCGCGGGGGTGAGCGGGCGGGGCGTAAGTTACCGGCGGGTTACCGGATGTCGATGAGTGTCGATCAGCTGATCAACCGGTCGGTATGCGCCGCGCCAACTATTGATGACAGGCGTCGAAACAGACGAATGCCCCGGGTGCTCGGCGCACCCGGGGCATTCGGCGAGGGACGAACGGGTCAGCGCAGGACGAAGGCCGGGGGGCTTGTCGGGCTCTCGTTGGCCGATCGATCCAGCGCGGTCAGCTGGTAGGTGTAGCGCCGGCCGGGAACGGCTGAGGTGTCCACCCAGGACTGGGAGCCGCCCGGGGTGGCCCGGACGGTGTCGACCAGGTGTGCGGCGTCCGCGGTGCCGCACCGACCGGGAACCGCGGTGCCGTCGAACCGGTAGATCGCGTACGAGGTGGCGGTGCCGAGCGGTCCGACGCCGTCAGCCGGCTGGCGCCAGGTCAGTCGTACTCCGTCAGCCGGCCGTGCTGCCTTGGTGACCACCGGGAAGAGCAGTGGGCGGGCCGGCAGTTGCGGCATGGCTGGTACGAGCGCCGGGCGGGAGTAGTGCTCGGCCGCGTAGATGTCGGTGGCACCGAGCCGGTTGGCCCGCACCTGCACGGCCGAGAAGTGCACGTTGCCCTGCACCTCCGGGTACGCCCGATTGAGCGTCAGGTGGTCGGAGAGTTCACTCGGGTTCTGCCAGTACGGCCCGTACGCCGGGTCCCCGCTCTTGTAGTCGGCCTGGCCGATGTAGAGCTGCACGTGGGTGCCCCGCACGGTCTCGGCCCACCACGGCACGAGTCGCGCGTAGTCGGCCGCCGGGTACTGGCCGATGTACCAGTAGAGCTGCGGCACCACGTAGTCGATCCACTCCTGCTTGATCCACTTACGGGTGTCGGCGGAGATGATGTCGTACGACTGGCTGCCCGTGGTGTCCGAGCCGAGCGGGTCGGCGGCCTTGTTGCGCCAGATGCCGAACGGGCTGACCCCGAACTTCACCCACGGCTTCGCCGCCTTGATCTTGCCGCTCATCTCCTGGACCAGCAGGTTGATGTTGTCGCGCCGCCAGTCCGCCCGGTCGGTGAAGCCCCGATTGTGGGCCGCGAAGGTGGCGTCGTCCGGCACCTGGTAGGTGCCACTGGGGTAGGGGTAGAAGTAGTCGTCGAAGTGCACGCCGTCGATGTCGTACCGGCTGACCGCGTCCATCATCGCGGTCTGCACGAACTCGCGGACCTCGGGGATGCCGGGGTTGTAGTAGAGCCGGCTGCCGGCCACGCCGGCCGGCGGGTAGGCGAAGGTCCAGTCCGGATGCTGCCGGGCCGGGTGGTTGGGGGCGAGCTGGGCGAGGTCCGCGCCGGCGCCGCCGGGTGCCGGCATCGAGACACGGTACGGGTTGAACCAGGCGTGGAATTCCAGGTTGCGCCGGTGGGCCTCGTCGACCAGGAAGGCTAGGGGATCCCAGCCTGGGTCCTTCCCACGGATGCCGGTCAGGTATTCCGACCACGGCTCGTACGGCGAGGGCCAGAGCGCGTCGGCGGTGGGCCGGACCTGCACCACGACTGCGTTGTGGTTCAGCCGCTCGGCGAGGTCGAGCAGTTCCCGATACTCGGTCTGCTGGGCGGCGACCTGGTCCGGGCTGGTCTGGGACGCCTTGCTGGGCCAGTCGATGTTGACCACCGACGAGATCCACATGGCGCGGAACTGCCGTTTCGGCGTGGCCGGGTCGGTGGTGCAGGTGGTGCTTGAGGTGCTTGAGGTGCTGGCTGGGCCGGGTGTCGCGTTCGCGGGGGTGGCGGCGACGAGGCTGCCGAGCAGGGTGGTGATCAGCCCGGCGGCTGCGAGGCGAGTTGGCTTCATGCGGTGTGTCCCTCCGTTGGGGCTCCCGTGTGATGAGGCGGCACCCTCGGCAAGATTCGCCGATTGCTATCTACCGCTGGTAGGAAATTTTCACAATCGGGCCGTTACCGCAAGAGCTCGTGGTTGACCATTCCCGCCGCTGGGTAGCAACGCCGGTCACCGGCCGCCGCGGAGGTGGTCGCACGGTGGGAGGGGTGAGCGCATGTCCGTGCTGCGGACAAAACCGATCAAGGACGTGATAGCCCAGGGTGAGGCCGACGGCAGCGACGGTCAGCTGGGGCTGAAGAGACGGCTCGGCGCGGTCGACCTCACCGGCTTCGGCATCGGCATCGTGATCGGCACCGGCATCTTCACGCTCACCGGCATCGAAGCCCGGGACAGCGCCGGGCCGGGCGTGGTGATCTCCTTCGCCATCGCCGGCCTGGTGGCCCTGCTCGCCGCGCTCTGCTACGCCGAGTTGGCGTCCAGCGTGCCGACCGCCGGCAGCGCCTACACCTACGCGTACGCGACGATGGGCGAGATCGTCGCCTGGATCATCGGCTGGGACCTGCTGCTGGAGTTCGCGCTCGGCGCCGCCGTGGTGGCGCGAGGTTGGTCCGGCTACCTCGCGGAACTGCTCGACCTGCCGACCCGATGGTTCGGCGAGGAGGGCAGCACGGTCAACGTCGGTGCCATCGCCATCGTGCTGATCCTCGGCGTCGTGGCGATCGTCGGCATTCGGGAATCCGCCCGCATCACCAACCTGTTGGTGCTGGTCAAGGTGGCCATCTGCATCTTCGTGGTGGTGGCCGGCCTGTTCTTCGTCAGGGCCGCCAACCTCACGCCGTTCATTCCCCCGGCCGAGCCCGCAGGCGGCGGCGACGACGGCATCAAGCAACCTGTCACGCAGGCGCTCTTCGGGCTGGAACCGTCGGTCTTCGGCTTCGTCGGGGTGCTCAGCGCCGCTGCCGTCGTCTTCTTCGCGTACACCGGCTTCGAGGCGGTGGCGAACCTGGGCGAGGAGACTCGCAAGCCCAAGCGGGACCTCACCCTGGGTCTGCTCGGCACGCTGCTGATCTCCACCGTGCTCTACATCGGTGTCTCGCTGGTGGTGGTCGGGATGGTGCCGTACACCGAGATCGACCGGGGCGCCCCGATCGCGTCGGCCTTCGAGTCGGTCGGCGCGGGCTGGGCGGCCGTGCTGGTCTCCATCGCCGCCGTCGCGGGCCTGACCAGCGTCATCCTGGTCGACCTGGTGGCGATGGGCCGGATCGGCTTCGCCATCGCCCGGGACGGGTTGATCCCGCCCTCGATCGCGACCGTGCACCCGCGCTGGGGCACCCCGTACCGGATCTCGGCGATCATGACGGTCGCGGTAGCGCTGCTCGCCGGATTCCTGCCGCTGTCCGCGTTGGCCGACCTGGTCAGCATCGGCGCGCTCTGCGCGTTCGTGCTCGTGTCGATCGCGGTGCCGATCCTGCGCCGCAGGCGCCCGGACCTGGAACGACCATTCCGGGTGCCGTTCTCCCCGGTGCTGCCGATCATCTCGGCGCTGGCCTGCTTCTACCTGATGCTCAACCTGTCGGTGGAAACCTGGCTGCGGTTCCTCGCCTGGATGCTGCTCGGCGGGCTGATCTACTTCGGCTACGGCCACCGCCGCAACCGGCTGGCCCGACACGAGCCCGCCGTCGCTCCGACCCCCCGTGAGCCGACCGCCTGACCGATGTGCGGAGGGGCCGAGCGCCCCTCCGCACGATCAGCTCAGGGGCGGGGCTGTGGCGCCGCGGTGGGACCGTTGACCACCGGTTTGCCGTCGACCCAGGTCACCTCGTCGAGCCAGACCTGCCGGCCGGGGTCGGTGCTGCCCTCCTGGCCGGGCGGCCAGGCGTGGTACAGCAGCCACGTCCGGCCGTCCTTCACGACCATCGAGGCGTGACCGGGGCCCGAGGCACCGTCCCTGCTCTTCAGGATCGGGTTCTCGGCGGCCTTCACACACGGGCCGGTCGGGCTCTCGCAGACCGCGTAGCCCTCGGCGTACTCCGCCCTGTCATAGGCGTTGGCGGCGAAGAACAGGAGCAGCCGACCGTCCTGCCGGTGGAAGAACGGCCCCTCGATCAGGGTGCCCTCCCACGGCTCGGTCTGCTTGAGCAGCTTCGTCGGCTCGCCGACGAGGGTCAGGCCGTCGTCGGCGAGGCGCTGGGACCAGAGCCAGGTGTCCACCCCGATCGCGTTGCCGTCGTTCTTCCACAGCAGCCAGAGGCTGCCGTCGGTGTCCCGGAACGGGCTGGCGTCGATCGCCCCGCCCAGGTCGGCCTGGCAGATCAGCGGGCCGCTCGCGTCGTCCCGGTACGGCCCCTGCGGCGCGCTGGCCACCGCCCGCCCGACGCACTGCCGCCCGGACTCCCGCCCGGCGACGGTGTAGTAGAGCAGGAACTTGTCCGGTGCCAGCTGGATCGCCTCGGGTGCCCAGGTCTTGCCGGGGTCCGCCCAGTCCGGCAGCGTCGGCAGGGCGTCCTCGGCCTCGGTCCAGTCGACCAGGTCCGTCGACGTGTGCACCGGAACGTTGCGGCCCTCGGAGTTGGTGTGGAACAGGTACCAGGTGTCGCCCACCTGAATGGCCTGCGGGTCCGGGGCGTCGGTCTTCACGACGGGGTTGGTGAACATGCTGGGGTCGCTCCCGCTGCTCGTGGGGGTGGGTTCGCTGCTGTCGGCACAGCCCGGAACGAGCAACGCGGCGGCGAGGACGATCGCCGCCGCGCCACGTCGACGGACGGTTGTGCGCGTCATCCCTTCAGGCCGCTACGGGAGACGCCCTGGATGATGTGCCGCTGGGCGAGCACGAAGAGGATCAGCACCGGCACGCTGGCCAGCACCGCACCCGCCATGATCACCGGGTAGTCGGTGACGTACGAGCCCTGGAGCAGGCCCAGGCCCGGCGGCAGGGTGAGCTTCTCCGGGCTGAACAGCACGAAGATCGGCCAGAGGAAGTCGTTCCAGTTGGTGAGGAACGACAGCACGGCCAGGGTGGCCAGCGCCGGCTTGGACAGCGGCAGGACCACCTTGTAGAAGATCTGCCACTGGTTGGCGCCGTCGAGCGTGGCGGCCTCCTCCAACTCGTTCGGCAACGAGAGGAAGAACTGCCGCAGGAAGAACACCCCGAATGCGCTGGCGGCGCCGGGCACCACGATCACGGCGAGGGTGTCGATCCAGTTGAGCTGATCGACGATCAGGAAGTTCGGGATGAGCAGCGAGGTCGGCGGGATGAACAGCGTCCCGACGACCAGGGCGAAGGTCACCCCGCGTCCGCGGAACCGCAGTCGAGCCAGGGAGTACGCGGCCATCGAAGCGGTCACCAGCACCAGCAGCGCGTGCAGCGTGGCGGCCACCATGCTGTTGAGGAACCAGCGCAGCACCGGGTTCGCCGAGTTGTTGAGGATCTGCTCGTAGCCGTACCCGGCGATCGGGTTCGGCAGCCAGCTCGGCGGGATCTGCTGGGCGGCGGTGTAGGTCTTCAGCGAGGTGATGACCATCCACACCAGCGGGACCAGGAAGATCAGGGCCAGCGCGACCAGGGTGGTGTAGAGCCCGACCCGGCGCAGCCCCGATCCGGAGCCGTCGGTGGTCGGCGTGGGCGTCGTCATGGCGGTCCCCTCAGTCTTCCCGGTAGCGGAAGAGGCGGAAGTTGGCGATGCTCACGACCGCCAGCAGCAGGGCGAACACGATGCTCATCGCGGCGGCGCGACCGGCGTTGTTGTTCCGCAGGCCCTCCTCGACGATGAACCACACCACCGTGCGGGTTTCCGTGCCGGGCGTTCCCTGGGTGATCAGGAAGGACTGGCCGAACATGTTCGCCGAGGCGAGCACGGTCGTCGTGATCACGAAGAGCAGCACCGGGCGCAGGCCGGGCAGGGTGACGTTGCGGAACCGCTGCCAGGCGTTCGCGCCGTCCACCCGGGCGGCCTCGTACAGCTCAGGCGAGATGTCCTGCAGGCCAGCCAGGTAGATGACCGCGTTGAAGCCGGAGGTCCACCAGACGGTCACCCCGACCAGCGAGATCCACGCCCACGGCATGTTGGTCACCCAGGGGGTGTCCGACGGCAGCCCGACCACCCCGAGGAGCCGGTTGACCAGGCCCAGGTTGGCGTCGAGCAGGAACCGCCAGAGCAGGCCGATCACCGCGACACCCAGCACGTACGGCGCGAAGTAGACCGCCCGGAAGAAGGTCCGACCCGGGAAGGAGCGGTTGAGCAGCAGCGCCAACCCCAGCGGTACGACCACCAGCAGCGGCACCGACAGCACCGTGAAGATCGCGGTGGCCCGGACGCTCTGCCACCAGTCGCCGTAGATGGCGGAGTCGCTGGAGAAGAGCTGCTTGTAGTTGTCCAACCCGACGAACGGGCGGTTGGGTAGCTGGAAGTCCCACTGGTGCACGCTCAGCCAGAGGCCGAGGACGATCGGCAACAGCCCGAAGACCCCGAACAGGACCAGATACGGGGCAAGGAACAGGTATGGCGTCGCCCGTCTGGTCCGACCCGCTGAAGCGGCCCGGCGGGCTGCGTTGGCCGCCGGGGGCGGCGCGTCACCGCGCGCCGCCCCGACCTCGATCACGTCCGCCACTGGTTATCAGCTCCCGTACTTCTTGCGGTTTTCCTCGAGCTGCTTGTTGGCCTTGGCCACACCCTCGTCGAGCGCCTCCTTGGGCGTCTTCTTGCCCAGTGCGGCCACGTTGAACGTGTCGTAGAAGGTCTTGATGACCTCGCCGAGGCCCGGAGTCGCCGGCGGGAACGCCGCGTACTCCAGCTCGGGGGCGAGCGCCGAGATCTCCGGCAGCGCCTTGAACTCGGCGCTCTCCCGGACCGCCTTGCGGGCCGGGATCTGGCCGCCCTTGGCCCAGTCCAGCGAGTGCTGGCTCAGCCAGTTGATGAAGACCTTCGCGCCGGAGACCTTGTTGGCGTTGTTGGCCCGCTGCTTCACGATCGTGAAGTTGTGCGAGTTGGCCCAGGCCGCCGGCTTGCTGCCGATCTGGGGAAGCGGTGCGACGCCCCACTGCACCTCAGGGCTCTTCAACAGATCGTTGATCTGCCAGATGCCGTTGAACGTGAAGGCGTTCTTGCCGCTCTTGAACGCCAGGTACTCGGCGTCCTGGCCGACGTTGGCCGGCGAGTGGCCCTGCTTGATCATGTCGACCAGCCAGGTGCAGGCCTCGACCGCCGGGTCGGAGTTGAACGTGGCCTTGGCCACGTCGGCGTCGAAGAGCGTGCCGCCCCACTGGTTGAGCAGGGAGTAGAACGTCATGCCGCCGGTGAACTGGAACGGGCTGATCCAGAAGCCCTGCACGCCGGACTTCTTGAACTCGACGAGCGCCGCCGTGAAGTCGTCCTTGGTGGTCGGCGGCTTGTTCGGGTCCAGGCCGGCCCGCTGCATGACGGCCTTGTTGTAGTAGAAGCCCAGCGGGTGCATGTCCAGCGGGATGCCGTACCGCTTGTTGTTGTAGAGCCCGCCCTGCCACACCGTGGGGGCGAAGTCCGCCTCGGAGAGCTCCAGGTTCTTGGCCACGTCGTCCAACTCGCTGATCACGCCGCGGGCGGCGAAGGTGGCGAGCTGATCCATGTGCATGACCGCGATGTCCGGGCCGTTGCCGCTGGAGGCCGCACCGGGGAGCTTGTTGTAGTAGTCCTCCCACTGGTACGTGGCCACCGACACGGCGATGTTCTGGTGCTCGGTGTTGAACTGGTTCACGAGCGCCTTGAAGATGTCGCCGTCACCGCCGGTGAAGCCGTTCCAGAGCTTCAGGTCCACCT
The DNA here is from genome assembly GCF_016907275.1 of Micromonospora luteifusca. Taxonomy (NCBI): domain Bacteria; kingdom Bacillati; phylum Actinomycetota; class Actinomycetes; order Micromonosporales; family Micromonosporaceae; genus Micromonospora; species Micromonospora luteifusca. The sequence continues at coordinate 2,593,847 of NZ_JAFBBP010000001.1, read as the reverse complement.
TGGGACCGGTGTATTCCTTGCCACCGTTTCCGGCGGCCGGCCCGGAGGCGCTGTCATCGCCGCCGCCGCCGCAGCCCGCGAGGGTCAGCGAGGCCGCAGCGCCGAGTCCGAGACCGAGGCCGAGCAGGCGCCGCCGGCTCATGTCGTTCTGGATCATGCTTTATCTCTCCTTGTGGGGGGACGGTATGAATTGTGCCTGCTCAAGCCCGGCGAGACCTCAGGCGCTGGCCGGGCCGAAACGCAGCACGTTCCAGGACACGGCGGGCAGGCGCACAGTGCACCGGCCGCCGTCGGGGGTGGGGGTGGGCAGGTCCCGAGGCGTCACCCGGTCGGGCTCGGCCTCGGTGTTCGTCGCTGACGGGTCAGACCCGGCAGCGATGCTCTGGAACGACAGACCGGACAAAGCCGGCAGGCCGCGCAGATCGATCTCCAGCGGGAGGTCCGTTTCACCACGGTTGACCGCGAACACGGTCAGCTCGCCGGTCTCCTCGTCGTGGACAGCGACCGTGTCGAGCACCGGCACGTCCCCGTACTTCTTCGTGTCGTAGCGCGGCGACACCGGATCGGTGCGCAGCACGGTGCCCCGGGCGTACCGGGCGGTCAGCGCGAACGGGTGGAAGATGCTCTGCCGCCAGGCCGGGCCGCCGTTGCGGGTGCGGATCGGCGCGATCACGTTGGCCAGCTGCGCCTGGGCGGCCACACCGACCCGGTCCGCGTGCCGCAGCAGGGTGATCAGCAGGTCGCCGACGACCACCGCGTCGACAGCCGTGAAGTTGTCCTCGATCAGAGCGGGAGCCTCGACCCAGCCGCGCCGGTCCAGGTCGGCCTGGAGGCGGGACTCGTACCAGACGTTCCACTCGTCGAAAGAGATCTTCAGCTTGCGCTTGTGCCGCTGCTTGGCGGCCACGTGGTCGGCGGTAGCGACGACCTCGGTGATGAAGTTGTCCATGTCGACGGCCGAGGCCAGGATGCTCGCCTGGTCGCCGTCGGACGGGTCGTAGTAGGTGTGCGCCGAGATGTAGTCGACGTGCTCGTAGGTGTGCTCCAGCACGGTCGCCTCCCAGGAGGCGAAGGTGGGCATCCGCCGGTTGGAGCTGCCGCAGGCGATCAGGCTGATCGACGGGTCGATCATCTTCATCGCGCGGGCGGTCTCGGCGGCGAGGCGACCGTACTCGTCGGCGGTCTTGTGGCCGACCTGCCACGGGCCGTCCATCTCGTTGCCCAGGCACCACAGCCGCACCCCGTACGGATCCTCGGCGCCGTGCTTGCGCCGCAGGTCGGAGAACTCCGTGCCGCCCGGGTGGTTGGCGTACTCCAGCAGGTCCAGTGCTTCCTGGACGCCGCGGGTGCCGAGGTTGACCGCCATCATCGGCTCGACGCCGGCCTCGGCGGCCCAGGTCATGAACTCGTCCAGCCCGAACGCGTTGGTCTCGATCGTCTTCCAGGCCAGGTCGAGCCGGCGCGGCCGGTTGCCGACCGGGCCGACGCCGTCCTCCCAGCGGTAGCCGGAGACGAAGTTGCCGCCCGGGTAGCGGACCACCGAGACGCCCAGCTCGCGGGTCAGTTCCAGCACGTCGCGGCGTAGGCCGCGGGTGTCGGCGGTGGGGTGGCCGGGCTCGTAGATGCCGCCGTAGACGCACCGCCCCATGTGCTCGACGAAGGAGCCGAAGAGGCGTCGGTCGGCCGGGCCGATGGAGAAGGCCGGGTCGATCGTCAGCTGCGCGGTCCGCAAGGGGATGCCACCTTTCCTCAGTGCTGTTGCCCGGGTGAGCGCAGTCACCGTTCACCCGGTGTCCATCGTTTCTACAACGTTGTAGGCAACGTTGTAAAGGGCTGCCGACGGGGTAAGGTGCGCTGGGTTACCTCGGGGAGGTTGCGGAATGCGACACAGGCTCAAAGACGTCGCCGAACGGGCGGGCGTGTCGGTGAAGACCGTCTCCAACGTCGTCAACGGCTACGTGCACGTTCGGCCGGACACCCGTGCCCGGGTCGAGGAGGCGATCGCCGAACTCAACTACCGGCCCAACCTCTCCGCCCGCCACCTGCGCAAGGGCCGCACCGGCGTGATCGCGCTGGCCGTTCCGGAACTCGACATCCCGTACTTCGCCGAATTGGCCCGCCACGTGGTCATCGCCGCCGCCAACTACGGCTGGACGGTGCTCATCGACCAGACCGGCGGTCGGCGCGAGCAGGAACGCGTCGTCGCCTCCGGCATCACCGACCACCTGATCGACGGGCTCATCTTCAGCCCGCTGGCGCTCACCGCCGAAGACCTCGCCAGCCTGGACGGCACCCCCATGGTGCTGCTGGGCGAGCGGGTCGAACACGGCCCCGCGGATCGCGTGGTCATCGACAACGTGACAGCAGCACGGGAGATCACCAGCCACCTGATCCAGCTCGGCCACCGCCGGATCGCGGCCATCGGCTCGCAGCGCACCGACGAAGGCGCCAGCGCCCGCCTGCGACTGGCCGGCTACGCCGAGGCGCTGCGCGCCGCCGGGCTCGACTACGACGAGGCCCTGGTGGCGCCCGCGGCGGCCTGGCATCGCGCCGACGGCGCGGTCGCCATGCGGGGCCTGCTCACCTCCGGCGTACGCCCCGACGCCGTCTTCTGCTTCAACGACACGCTCGCGCTGGGTGCCCTGCGCGCTCTGCACGAGGCCGGCCTGCGGGTGCCCGAGGACGTGGCGGTGGTCGGCTTCGACGACATCGAGGACGGCCGGTTCTCCATCCCCACCCTGAGCACCGTCGCCCCCGACAAGGAGCAGATCGCCCGCCTGGCAGTCGAACTCCTGGCCAATCGCCTGGACGGCGACCGCACCGCCCCCGCCAGAGAGCTGAAGGCCCCCCACCGCCTAGAACTCCGCGAATCAACCCAAGCCCCCTAGCCCCCTCCCTTCCCTCCCCCCTCCCTTCCCTCCCCCTCCGGCCCTCTGTCGCCGTCGCCGCCGTTGATCATGACGTTATTGCCATCGATGTCGGCGTGTCGCGGCTATAACCTCATGATCGACCAGGGTGTGGGGTGGGTGGGGGTGGGGTGGGTGGGGGTGGGGTGGGGGTTAGTCGAAGAAGCGGGCTAGGTGGGGCTTGGGTGCGGGGTTGGCGTCTGGGGGGAGTGGGGTCAGGTCCGCGAAGATCGAGGCACCGTCGCAGCCGGCGTGCAGCGGGTACCACCGCGGGGCGCCCGGCGGCCGGAGCTGACAGATTCCCTTGAACGTCTGCACGTCCATCAGCCGGACGTGAGTCGGGTCGGCCACCGCGTTGACGTGCCCCCACCAGGGGCTCATCACGTGCAGCACACCGCCTGGCCGGAGCACCCGGTGGCACTCGTCCACCAGCGGCAGGAAGTCGATCAAATGCTCCAGAATGTGTACCGCGAAGAGGACGTCCACCGAGTTGTCGGCGAGCGGTAGCGAACCGGACAGGTCCGCGACGGCGTCCACCCCCGGCGCCGGGTAGATGTCCAGCCCCAGGTTGCTCGACCACTGCTTGGTCGGCCCGCAGCCGAGGTCCACGACCACCGGCGCCCGCCCGTCGATGCCAACCCGGCACCACACGCCGTAGACGCCGGCCAGTCGTCCCACCAGGTCCCGTACGAGGCGCAACTGGGCGGGTTCGGCGACCTCCCCGCTCAGGTGGGCCACTCCCCGGTCGAACCGCACCTCGACCGCCAGGCCCCGGAGTCGGTCGTCGTGCCGGACCTGGTCCGCCCACGCCTGGCCGAGGAATTCGTCGATCGCCCGCAGCCGGTCGGCCGAGGGTGGAGTTTGTGCCAACGCGACCATTCGGGTCACCTCCCGCCGCGCGTTACCCGCATTCGCGCCCGGTATGCCCCACCTGTCGGCCTTGTCAACCGCCCGCCGGCCTCGTCAATCCGCTCGGGCGTGGCCGGTCAATGGGCATGTCGGGCAGGGTCGCATGATCGACACGACATCGCCGATCTTGCGGTATCAACGGCGCGGGATAGACCAACGTCGGCGATGTTGTGTCGATCATGACCTTGGCGCCCGCAGGGTGCGCCCGGAGTGGCTCAGTCAGCCCGAGACGGTACGGCGGCCGCCGCGTATCCGCTGGCGGGGTTGCGGGGCGGCGGGTTTGGGCCGTTTGAGGTGATAGCGATGCAGCTCGTTGTTGCCGGGCAGGGACGGGTCCTCGCTCATCGCGACCAACTCCCAGCCCTGGTCGCCGGCCCGGTTCAGGTGGGCCAGGGCGGTGTCGCCGTACGGTGTCACGTCGACCATCGAGCCGTCCGGGCCGTACCAGACGAAGACGACCTCCCAGCCGAGGTCGTTGGTCGCAGCCTGGCGGCGGCGGACCAGCAGGGCGTACTCCCACTTGAGCATGGCGTCATTCTCACCCCGCGCTGGCCCGCTGGCACGGATCAATCTTCGGCGATCCGCCCGGCGTCGACCCGGATTCGGCGGTTCGTCTCGATGGCGGCCAGCATTCGTCGGTCGTGGGTGACCAGCAGCAGCGTTCCGGGGTAGCTGGCCAGCGCCGATTCCAGTTGCTCGATGGCGGGCAGGTCCAGGTGGTTGGTGGGCTCGTCGAGCACCAGCAGATTGACTCCGCGCCCCTGGAGCAGAGCCAGCGCCGCCCGGGTGCGCTCGCCGGGGGAGAGGGTGGCCGCCGGCCGGGGTACGTGCGCCGCTCGCAACCCGAACTTGGCCAGCAGGGTCCGCGCGTCCGCCGGTGACATGTGGGGTACGGCCGCCTGGAACGCGTCGATCAGCGGCGCGTCGCCGAGGAACAGCCCGCGTGCCTGGTCCACCTCGCCCACCACCACTCCGGGGCCGAGCGAGGCGGTGCCGGCGTCCAAGGGCAGCCGCCCGAGCAGCGCGGCCAGCAGGGTGGACTTGCCCGAGCCGTTCGCCCCGGTCACCGCGACCCGGTCCGCCCAGTCGATCTGCAGGTCGATCGGGCCGAGGGTGAAGCCGCCTCGGCGTACCACCGCACCTCGCAGCGTGGCCACGACGGCGCCGGCGCGGGGCGCGGCGGCGATTTCCATCCGCAGCTCCCACTCCTTGCGGGGCTCCTCGACCACGTCGAGCCGTTCGATCAGCCGTTCGGTCTGCTTGGCCTTGGCGGCCTGCTTCTCGCTCGCCTCGCTCCGGAACTTGCGGCCGATCTTGTCGTTGTCGGTGGCCTTGCGCCGGGCGTTCTTCACGCCCTTCTCCATCCACCCGCGCTGGGTGCGGGCCCGTGCCTCCAGCCCTGCCTTCGTGTCGGCGTACTCCTCGAAGTCGGCGCGGGCGTGCCGGCGCGCCACCTCGCGCTCCTCCAGGTAGGCCGCGTAGCCGCCGCCGTAGTGGTGCACCTGCTGCTGCGGCAGGTCCAGCTCCAGTACCCGGGTCACCGTGCGGAGGAGGAACTCCCGGTCGTGGCTGACCAACACCGTGCCGGCCCGCAACCCGGTGACGAACTCCTCCAGCCGCTCCAGACCGGCCAGGTCCAGGTCGTTGGTCGGCTCGTCGAGCAGGAACACGTCGTAGCGGCTGAGCAGCAGCGAGGCCAGCCCGGCGCGGGCCGCCTGGCCGCCGGACAACCCGGTCGTCGGGTGGTCCAGGTCGACCGCGAGCCCCAGGTCCGCGCTCACCTGCTCGGCGCGTTCGTCCAGGTCCGCGCCGCCGAGGGCGAGCCAACGCTCCAGCGCGTCGCCGTAGGCGTCGTCGGCGCCCGGCGCCCCGGCGGTCAGCGCTTCGGTCGCCGCGTCCAGCGCCGCCTGCGCGGCGGTCACCCCGGTCCGCCGGGCCAGGAAGTCCCGTACCGTCTCACCCGGCCGCCGTTCCGGCTCCTGGGGCAGGTGCCCGACGCTCGCGGTGGGCGGGGTGAGCCGCACGGTGCCGGCCTCGACCGGCAACAACCCGGCGAGGGTACGCAGCAGCGTCGACTTGCCGGCCCCGTTCGGCCCGACCAGGCCGACCACGTCACCGGGGGCGACCACCAGGTCCAATCCGGCGAAGAGTGGGCGGTCCCCGTGCCCGGCGGCCAGGTCCTTGACGATCATCGTGGCGCTCATCAGAACGGCAGCCTATCCGGCTGCTGGCATACGACCAGACGGCAGCGGGCAGACTCAACGGCGTGGTGACCACACTGGCGATCGACTGTGGCGGCGGAGGCATCAAGGCGTCCGTGCTCGACGAGGCGGGGACGATGCGGGCCCGGCCGCTGCGGGTGCCGACCCCGTACCCTTTGCCGCCTGCGCTGTTCGTCCGGACCCTGCTGGATCTGGGCGGGCGCCTGCCGGCGGCGGACCGGCTGACGGTCGGCGTACCGGGGATGATCCGGCACGGGGTGGTGGTGACCACACCGCACTACGTGACCCGGAACGGCCCACGCAGCCGGGTCGACCCGGATCTGCTCGCCGAGTGGTCCGGCTGGGACGCGCGCGGTGCGCTGGCCGACGCGTTCGGGGTGCCGGCGCTGGTGCTCAACGACGCCGAGGTGCACGGTGCCGGGGTGGTCGCCGGCACCGGCTGCGAGCTGGTGCTGACCCTGGGGACGGGGCTGGGCAGCGCGCTCTTCGACGGCGGGGTGCTCGCACCGCACCTGGAGTTGTCACACGCGCCGGTGCGGTGGGGCACCACCTACGACACGTACGTGGGTGAGCCGGAACGCCGGCGGCTCGGCGACGCCTTCTGGTCCCGCCGGATCCGGCAGGTGGTGGACGGGCTGCGCCCGGTTTTCCGCTGGGACCGGCTCTACCTGGGCGGGGGCAACTCCCGACTGATCCGACCCGAGCAGCTCGCCCGGATGGGCGACGACGTGGTGGTGGTGCCGAACACCGCCGGCATCGTCGGCGGTGTGCGCGCCTGGGAACTGTCCGTCGGACGCCGGGATGCCCGCACCTGACCGATTTCGGCCCCGGGGCTCCCCGGCTCCCGGGAACAGTCGCCAAACGCCCAGCGTTGTGCCAGCGTCGGAACAGGTGACGGTGCGACCCGAGGAGGTGGGCAGATGGATCTTCTGGCGGACTACCGGCGGGCGACCATGTTCTTCGAAACCGGTGACCCGAGCGGAGCGGCCCGACTGCTGGAGCCGATCGTCGCCGCCGAACCCGGCAACGCGGCGGTCCGGCAGTTGCTGGCCCGGGCGTACTTCCAGTCGGCCCAGCTCAACCGGGCCGAGGAGCATCTGCGGGAGCTGGTCGAGCGGGACCCGAGCGACCACTACGCGCACCACGTGCTCGGTCGGACGCTGGAACGGCTGAACCGGCACACCGACGCGCTGCGGCACCTGCGGATCGCTGCCGCGATGTACGCGACCAACGACGACTACCGGACGGCGCTGGAGCGGGTGGAGACCCGCCTGGGCGGCACGCGTTGAGCGTGCACCGGTGACGTGGTGGGGCGGTCCTTCGGGGCCGCCCCTTCGTCGTCCGGCGGGTGGACCGCCGGGCCCTAGGATGGCGGACATGGGACCTGACCGGCCGGGGGCTGCGGCATGAAGCTCAAGCTGGACCTGCACGAGATCTTCAACAAGGGCCAGGACATCGATCGCGCGTTACGCGGGATCATGGACGAGGCGGTGGCGAAGAAGGCCACCCTCGTCGAGATCATCCCTGGCAAGGGCTCCGGCCAGCTCAAGAAGCGGGTGCTGCGGTTCCTCGACCAGAAGGACGTCAAGCAGCTCTACCACCGCGTGGAGAAGGACTCCAAGAACTTCGGCCGCCTCTTCGTCCACTTCCGCTGGAAGTAGCGCGCCCTCCAAATTGATCCACTTCACATCGCCGTAAATGCGGTGTCCCAGTCGATCCAATACCGCCAGTTCGGTGACCTGGTGTCGATCAAGCGGCCCGGTCATGCCACGCCGCGCCTGCTCGCGCCAGAATCACATTCCGCGCGGGCGCTCAGTCGGCGACGCCGGTACTTCCGACGACCTTGTCCACGGTCAGGCGCACCAGCAGCTCGCCCGGCACGGCGTTGCGCGTCCCGTACGCCTCGGCCAGGTCCGGCCCCATGTAGCGCTCGGCGATCCGGATCGCCCACCGCCGCATCTCGGACAGATCCTCGCTGATCGTCGCGCGGCCCCGAAGCGTCACGAACGCGTACGGCGGGGTCTCGTCGTCGACGCACAGCACGGCCCTGCCGTCTCGGGCGATGTTGCGGCCCTTCACCGAGGTCTTGCCGGTGTTGAACAGCACGTCGTCGCCGTCGAGTACGAACCACACGGGGACGACGTGCGGCGAGCCGTCGGCCCGTGTCGTCGCGAGCTTGCCGGTGCGGGTGCCGTACGAGACGAACTGCTGCCACTGTCCGTCGGTCATCGACTTTGCCATGTGGCCATTATGGTGCCGTCCGGTGTCGCAACCCGGCGGTCCTGCGCCGGTGGCAGTTGCCGCTGTCGGTTCGTAACCGATCCCTGGTGAACCGTGTGACCAGGTGGCGCAGTACGGCGGTTCCCGGTGGAGTGCACGGATCGGTAGCTGACGGATCCGTGCACTCCACCGACGTGCTGTGCTACCTCGGGTGAGCCGGACGACCGCCATCTTCGGCGAGTGGTCGGGCTGCGTCGTGGTCAGCGTGGCGAGGTGTGTGTCGGCCCAATGACGGCCCTGCCGGGATCGACGTTCGTCGGCGCCTATCAAGGCATGTCCCTGCTGGCCAACGCCCTACGCGACCCAGAGATCATGACCCGCGAGGGGGCCCGCCTCACCCACTGGCTCGATACTCTGCCCGGCGACGTCAACAATGCCCAGAAATTGGTCAATCCCGTATCCGAACGCGATGCCGTCAGCCAGGGGTGACAGCGTCCCAGCCCTTCCGCAACGCGTCGTCCATGAACTTCTCGATCTCCGTCGGCATCCACTTCTCCCACGCCGCGTCGACGGCCAGGCCCGAGAGGGCGCCGACACCGAATCCGACCAGGCCTCCGGCGATCGCACCCGGCACGTTTCCTGCGGCACCGCCGAGAGCCGTGCCCACGATGACGGCGGTTGCCGTACCGGCGGTCGTACTCAAGGCCCCGGAAACGATCGCCTGACTGGGTGACTTGCCCTCCTTGATGTCGTAGATGACGTTGCCGACGGCGATTGGCAGGCCAATCAACGGGATCTTTCCACCGAACGCTGCGGCGAGCCGGGCGTAGCGAGTCGCCCTACCTAGCTGCTTGTCTATTGACCGGCTAGTGAAACGGGGGCCCTCGGCGTGCGGCTGTCCGCGGTGAGTCTCGGGAGACAGGTTGTTCCTATTGACCTCTTGGGCCCGGTCTCTGATCGCGGTTTCGCGCTCGGTCATCGTCGTCTCCTGACGCTGGGCAAACCATCACAATTGTCGCATCAGCGAGTGCAGCCGCATGGGACCTTGGCCGCCGCCGCCGCCGCCGCCGCCGCCGCCGCCGCCGCCGCCGCCCCCGCCGCCCCCGCCGCCGGGGTCGGGTCGAGTCGGGTCGAGTCCGGGTCGTCGATCTTTGCGCTGGAGCGATGCTCCAGCGCGTGCCATCATGGCCCGATGACGTGGACCGCCCCCGAGGTGAGCCGTCCCAGCGACCTTCTCGTCGCACCCGAGGCCGACCAACTTCGTCGTCTCCTCGACTGGCAGCGCGCCACGCTGCTGCACAAGTGCGCCGGCCTGGACGCCGGGCAACTGGCGCGGGCGCCGTTGGCCTTCTCGAACCTCTCGCTGCTCGGCCTGATCCGGCACCTGGCCAAGGTTGAGCGCGTCTGGTTCCGGACGCTCTTCCGCGGCGAATCGTTGGACACGCTCTACTCCACGCCGGAGTGGCGCGACGCCGACTTCGAGGACGTCGACCCGGCGAGCGCGCAATCCGACTACGCCCGCCTGGTCGAGGAGACCGAGTTGGCACGTCAGGCCGTGGCTTCGGCCGCCATGGATGACACGTTCACCTTTCCCGACGGGGATGTGGCGTCGCTGCGCTACGTCCACCATCAGATGGTCGCCGAGTACGCCCGCCACAACGGGCACGCCGACCTGCTGCGACAAGCCATCGACGGGGCCAGAGGCGTCTGAGCGGGCATGGCGGACGTCTCGTCGTGCAGTAGCGTCCGAGCATGGCGACGTTCCTGGTCATCCTGCGCCGCAGCGGTTCCCGGTGGGACCCGAGGCGGCCGATGGAGGAGCAGTCTGACTGGGTTGCGCACGCGTCGTTCATGGATGAGCTCGTCGACACGGGCTTCGTCGTCCTCGGTGGGCCGCTGGCGGACGAGCATCGCGTGGTGCTCGTCGTCGTCGCCGCGTCGGAGGACGAGGTCCGCGACACGCTGGGGCGGGATCCGTGGAGCGAGACGCATCTGCGGGTTGACAGGATCGAGCCGTGGACGATCCGGCTCGATGGGCGGCGTGCCCGTCGCGCGCGTTGATCGGCGCGGGCTCACCGACGATGGCCGACCGGCTGTAGCGAAGGGTGTGTTTCCGAGCAGAGCCGAGCAGGTGGGGCCGAAGGCCGACGGGATGGCCAGTAGGGCGGGACACGGATCGAGCTTGGCGGCTACCCAGGTTTCAATCGCCAACCAGAGATCAGAGACAGACCCAGCAGTACATTCTCTCGTTGCGTTTTGTTGCTCTGCGTGCCAGGCCCGCCAACTCGATCAGAACCTCGGCCAGGTCGGATGGCTCCGCATGCCCCCAGAATTCCTCGATCTGTGACCAGGGCACCGCTACCTCGCGGAGCTGGCTCTCCGAAGCGCCAGCCAGCGCGGCTTGGACCTCGTCAGTCAGCGAGACGACCAGTAGTTCGCCGTCATCACGGACGGCGACGTCGTGAACCCACCTCGGATTCTCCGTCACGGCCTTGTAGTCGATGCCGGTCAATAACTCTTCCAGCTTCCCGAACTGCACGAAGGGCTGGATCCCCTTCAGCTCAACCACATCAAAGCCCGGATCTGACGCAACGCGGGGACCGCCTAGGACGTCGATGACCTTGGCGGCGGCCTCATCGGTGGGAGCTGAGAAGTAGTCACAGAGAATCCCCACCGCGCGATCATGCCAGCAACCGGAGCCTGTGACGGTCCGTGGCGAGCGCTTGATCCACTCCATATCGCCGACGTTGCGGTATCCCGACGGGCGGACACCGCAACGTCGGCGACGTGGTGTCGATCAAGGGGGTAGGGGGCACGTCCCGCTCTCGGTCCTTGTCAGGGGGTCACCCGGGTGGCCGGGCTGTCGCCCGGTAGGCCCGACATCTCGGCCTCGACCGGCGGCAACGGAGTGGTGCCGAGGACGCGACCGCCCGCGGCGTACGCGGTGAAGGTGGCCGACTGGTCCGGCGGAATCCGCGTGGTGCCGGCGTTCGAGGCGTCGAGGGTGACCGGAGCCGGAGGTGCGCCGCCGACCGTGACGGTGACTCGGGTCGCGTCCGGTGGGGCGATCACCCGCACCTGCTCGGTCGACGGGCGGGTGCCGTTGTCTTCCCGGATCCGCCAGCCGATCGGCCGCCGGTCGGCACCCTCGGCCGGCAGTAGCAGCCGCAGGTCCGTCCACCAACCAGTTCGCTCGTCGCCGTGCCTGGCGTACGCGATCACGCCGCCGCCAGCGGGCTGCACGGTGAGCAGCGCGGCGGCCTGGCCGTGCTCGCTGCCGGACCAGCGTAGCCGTACCGTCGTCCCGGCCGCCGGAAGGCGACTGTCGACGAGCGCCAGTTCGATGTAGCTGCGCAGGTTGGCGTCGTCCATCGGTGTGCCTCGGGCACCCCGTCGGGCGCCGGCGAGCAGGGCGTTCATCTCCGGTCCGGTCGGGTCGATACCGGCGTACGGGCCGCCGCCCAAGCCGCCCTGGAAGAGCACCCGGTCGCCATGGCTGACCCGGACGACGGGTTCGCCCGGAAGCGGCGCGGCGGGCAGGGCGGCAAACCCGACCCCGCTGCCGTCCTGCCTGGCGAGGTCCTGGTACTCCAGCGTCCCCCTCGGCGTGTATCGCGGCTCGCCACTGATCGTCACGGTCGAATCGACGGGCCCGACGACGACCGCGAATGCGTCCCGGCCGGGCTCGGCCTGCATCAGCGTCATCACCGGGTCGTCGACACTTTCACTGTGGCCGGAGTAGTGCATTTGTTGGGCGCCGGTCCCGGCCGGACCCACGTACCAGACCAGCGCCTCCTTGGTCAGCAGGCCGAACCGCAGTGGCACGGCGACCAGCGCGACCCGGTGGCCCGGCTGGTCACTGCCGTAGAGCAGACGAATCCGGTCACGATCGCCCACCTTCCAGATCCCGTCCCGGCTCCCACCGCCCAACGGGGTGTCGGTGCTGATCCGCGTCCGCAGCGTCTCCAGCCAGGCCCGATCACCGGCCAGCGAGCCCCGGGGTGGTGCGTCGAGCAGCGCTGCAGGGGCGGCGGCGACCGCGATGCCCGGCGCCCACCCGGGCAGGGGCACCACATTGGCCTGAACCCCGACGAGCGCGACCCCGACCGCGGCGGCCACCGCCGCCCGAATGAGCCGCGTCCGCCGGTGCCGTCGCTCGCGCCGGGCGAATCCCGGCCACGGGTCCTCGGGTACGTCGACGCCGTGGGTGGCCTGTCGTAGCGCCGGGCTCAGCGTTGAATTCGCGAAGCTATCGGTCATGCGATTTCCTCCTCGAGCAGCCGTACCGGGGACTGCGGGACGGGTGGGGCCAACTCGTTCCGCAGCCGCGCCAACCCGCGCGACGCCTGGCTCTTCACCGAGCCGATGGAGCAGCCGAGAACCTTGGCGGTGTCCGCCTCGCTGAGGTCCTCGAAGTAGCGCAGCACCAGGACCGCCTGGGTCCTGGGCGGCAACCGCCGCAGCAGGGTGAGGAGCAGTTGCCGCTCCTCCACCTGCGCGTAGGCGTCCAGCGTCGGCGTGCTGTCGGAGGTCAACAGCGGCACCTCCAACGGCCGCCGCCGACGCCGCCAGGAGATCGCCGTGTTGACCATCGCCCGGCGTACGTAGACCTCGGGCGCGTCCCTGCGCAGCACCCGCCCCCAGCGCCGATGGGTCTTCTCCAACGCCGACTGCGTCAGGTCCTCGGCTGCCCCTCGGTCGCCGGTCAGCAGGTAGGCCGTTCGGAGCAACGGCCCCCACTGTCGTTGTACGAACAGCCGGAACTGTTCGTCGTCCTCGTGCCGGCTCACGCCACCTCCAGGTCGCGTCCGCCTCGCGTTCGCGTGCGGATGCAGAGTGAGACGCGACCGACGGTGCCCGGGGTTGAGTGGGAGCCGGTTGACGAGATGGCCGGGCGGGGGCAACAGGCCGGAGCCACGGGCCGTTCAGTGGTTCGCCTTGACGACCGCATTGGTAAGTCGTAGCTTTCGTTCGTGGGGACTTACGGAGTGCATCCGGGCTGGGAGGCGCTGGGCGATCCCAGCAGGCTCGCCATCGTTCAGCGCCTAGCCGAGCGGCCCCGGGCCGTGGGGGAGCTGGCAGATGAGTTGCCCATCAGTCGACCAGCCGTGTCGCAGCACCTCAAGGTGCTCAAGGGTGCGGGCCTGGTCGTCGACCAGGCGGTGGGAACCCGCCGCGTCTACCGGCTCAGTCCGGTTGGGTTGGCCGCTCTACGGGACCAGCTCGACACCTTCTGGCGCCGGGCGCTGGACGGTTATCAAGACATCGTCGACGAGACCGAGGAGAGTTCATGACGCAAGCAGCTTCGGCGGTGGTTCGCCGGCAGGTCGTCGTCAACGCGCCGATCGAACGGGCCTTCGCGGTGTTCACCGAGCGCTTCGGCGACTTCAAGCCACGCGAGCACAACCTGCTCCACGTCCCCATCGCCGAGACCGTGTTCGAGCCCAAGGTCGGCGGGCACATCTACGACCGGGGTGCCGACGGCAGCGAATGCCGGTGGGCACGCATTCTCGCGTACGAGCCGCCGACCCGGGTCGTCTTCAGCTGGGACATCGGACCGACCTGGCAGGTCGAAACCGACCCGGACCTCACCAGCGAGGTCGAAGTCGTATTCGTCGCCGAGACTCCAGCCCAGACCCGGATCGAGCTGGAACACCGGCACCTTGACCGGCACGGCCCGGGTTGGGAGTCGGTCCGAGACGGAGTCGACAGCGACACCGGATGGCCCCTCTACCTCAGCCGCTACCTCTCCCTCTCTGGTGCCGACAACTAACGACGCGACCAGGCCGCCGGCTGCGGTGAGTGCTTGATCCACTCCACGTCGCCGACGTAGCGGTATCCGCCCGCCGGGATACCGCTACGTCGGCGATGTGGTGGCGATCATCGATGCTGGCGGCGAAATGCCCAATTCGTCCCGGGTCTCGGTCCTCCCTGGTGCAGGCGACGTCGAGGAAAACCTTGCCGAACTCGCGCACGCGGTCCTGGACTTCTACCAGCAGTCGATCCCGATGCTGGGGGCGCTCCTCGCCGACCCCGAGCGCATGGCGGCGCACCGGGTGGCAATGAGCCGGCACGGCGGAGGCCCCGACAAAGCGGTCGCCGTCTTCGCCACGTACCTGCGAGCTGAGCAGGACATCGGTCGCCTCAACCCGGGCGCGGACCCGGAAGCTGCCGCGTCGCTACTGATCGGCGCCTGCTTCCACGAGGCGTTCCTGCGCTACTACGCCCAGGGGCCGGACGCAGAGCCGGCTTCGCGCGCGTCCGCCGAAGCGCTGGCCAGGGCAGTTGTTCGCCCACTTCGGTAACCCTGCGCGCCGCGTCTGGCGAGGTCAGTGCACGCGCGGGTCGGAGCCAGCCCAAGCCCGAGTGCGCGGTTTCATTAGGATGTTTTGTCGGGCTCACCGACGCCAGTCGGCTGGCCTCTGGCCGTAGTGAAGGGCGTTTCCCCATGGTGGACAGAAGCGACGTCGAGGCGGCCGCCGCACTGGTCGAGGGGCGGGTCCGGGAGACCCCGGTCATCGCCGTCGACGGTGCTGACCTGGGCGTGCCCGGGCAGCTCAGTCTCAAGTTGGAGTTGCACCAGCACACCGGCTCGTTCAAGCCGCGTGGCGCGTTCAACCGGATGCTTCAGGGGCAGCTGCCGACGGCCGGAGTGATCGCCGCCTCGGGCGGCAACCATGGCCTTGCCGTCGCGTACGCGGCACGGTCGCTGGGCGTGCCGGCGGAGGTCTTCGTGCCGGTGACCTCCTCGCCGGTCAAGGTGCAGCGGTTGGCCGGGTTGGGCGCCCAGGTGCGCCAGGTCGGCCAGCACTACGCGGAGGCGTTGGCGGCGAGCAGCCAACGCGCCGGGGAGACCGGCGCGTTGGTCGTGCACGCGTACGACCAGCCGGAGGTGGTGGCCGGTCAGGGAACCGTCGGCCGGGAGCTGGAACGGCAGGTCGACGGGATCGACACGGTGCTGGTGGCGGTCGGCGGCGGCGGGTTGGTGTCCGGCATCGCCAGTTGGTTCGACGGTTCGGTACGCGTCGTCGCCGTCGAACCCGAGCAGATCCCCACCCTGCACTCCGCGCTGAAGGCGGGCGGACCGGTCGACATCGAGGTGGGCGGTATCGCCACGGACTCGCTGGGCGCCCGCCGGATCGGCGACATCGCGTTCGACACCGCCCGCCGGACCGGGGTGGTCTCCGTGCTGGTCAGTGACGAGGACCTGGTGCGGGCGCGTCGGCTGCTCTGGTCGGAGTTGCGGGTCGCCGCCGAGTTCGGTGGTGCCACCGCGCTGGCCGCGCTGGTCGGCGGCGCGTACGTGCCGCAGGCGGGGGAGCGGGTGGCAGTGATCATCTGTGGTGGCAACACCGACCCGAGTGACCTGGGCCCGGCCGCGCCGCACTGACGCCGAAGAGCGGTGGCCCGGCGGAGAATGACTCCGCCGGGCCACCGGCGTCAGAGGGGATAGGTGCGGGCGACCGCCAGCATCTCGGAGCTGTGCGACCCGACGACGCCGACGGCCGGCGGCCGGGGGCGGAAGCCGGGCAGCGTATCCAGGCCGTCACTGGCGTCCATCGCCCGCAGCGCCACCTGCCCGCCGGTCGGCCGCAGGGTCAACGCGACCTCGATGCCCTCCGTCGGCGGGGCGTGGAACACCAGCCCGAAGCCCCACTTGCCTTCGCGGGGCTCCACCGGCACGGACCGTCCGGCCACCTCGGCCCGCAGCACGGTGGCGGTCGACGTGTCGACGTGCAGGGTGGCGAGCCGGGCCGCTCGCTGCGGGGTGAGCCGCAGTCGCAGCGTGCGTTCGCCGCCGGAACTGGTGTCGGCCAGCACCTCCAGCTTCGGCGCCGGCAGGTTCGCCGGCTGTGCCGGCCCAGCCCGCAGCTCACCGTCGCCGAGCCCGGGGAAGTCGTCGCCGACGTCGGTCACCCCGTCCACGTAGCCGTCGGTCCACGACTGCGGGTCGCTCTCGTGGCTGAGCCAACGGGCCTGGCCGGTGCCCGCGTCGAGGGCGTACATCAGATGGGTGGGCGCGGGGTGGGCGGCGTCGAACCGGTCGACGCCGAGCCCGACCCCGGCGAGCACGACCGCCACCACGGCGGTGGCCGCGGCCGGCAGCACGCCGAGCCGGCGGGCCTGCAACGCCCGCAGGCCACGCTGGCCGCCGGCCTGCGGGTGCAGCAGGTCGACCACCGGCAGGGCGGTCAGGCCGAGCAGCACCGCGACCAGCGCAGCCACCCCGCCCATGGCCATCCCCAGCGCGGGGAAGAGCAGCACCACGGTGGGCAGCAGGATCATCACGCCGACGGCCGCGGCGGCGGTCACCGCCACCACCGGCCACGGCCCGGTCTGTCGGGTACGCAGCGCGACCAGCCCGCCGAGGGCACCGGCCAGCGCCGGCAGGGTGGTGAGGTACGCCCCGCCGGGCACCGCCACGGCGAGCAGCACCCCGAGCAGGGCCAACCAGGCCAACCCGCCGACGGCGAGGGCGGCCGGGCCGATCCGGCGGCGGGTCAGCGCGTACCAGGTGAACAGGATGGCTGCGGCGAGCGCCAGGACGGCCAACCGGTACCAGATCGGCCGGTACGGGTCGAGCAGTTCCGCGTACCCCGGTCGGATCGTGGTGATCGCCAGCCAGAGCAGCTGCGCGGCGACCGGCGCGGCGACGATCGGCACCAGGGCCAGCCCGAAGCCGGCGGCCAGCCGGCCGGTGCTGGCCCGACCCCGTCGCCGGGTCAACCAGCCCAGCGCGGCCACCGCGGCCACCGCGAGCAGGGCCAGCGGCAGGGTGAGCCAGCCCGGGTAGCGGACCAGCCCGCCGGGGACCGGGAAGTAGGTGGCGTCGTGCCCGGAGCGCAGGTCGGTCAGGTCGGTTCGGCCGAACTCCCGGGCCAGGCCCAGCGCGTTGTCCCCGTGCTGCTGGAGGCTGCCCCGGTCCATCGCCGCTGGAGTGTCCAACGGCGTGTGGTAGATCGCGCCGCCGTCGATGTAGGCCGAGTTCAGCCCGACGAACTTTTGGTCCAGGAACGCGGTGAAGTCGGTGTCGTTGGGCAGCGCGCGGTAGATCTCCACCGCGAACGAGGTGCCGACCGGGTGCGGGGCGGACCGGCCGAAGACGTCCACCAGATTCGCGTTGTTCCGGGACGTCTCAAACATGATCACTGGCCCGGTGGAGCCGCGCGCCTCCAGGTTGAGCACCACACCGCCGTCGGCGGCCAGCGGGTGACTGGCGGCGAACGCGGCCGCGCCGCAGAGGCACGCCTCCTCGGCGTCGGTCAGCACGAAGACGATGTCGTTGCGGGGCCGGGGGCCGGTGCTCAGCGCGCGGGCCACCTCCAGGATGGCCGACGTGCCGGCCGCGTCGTCGTTGCCGCCCGGCCCGGTCTGCACCGAGTCGTAGTGGGCGACCAGGAAGACCCGGCCCGTCGAGTCGGTGCCGGGCAGCCGGGCCACCACGTTGCGGACGCGGGCCAGAGTCGCCCCGCCCGCCGCCCCGCTGAGCTGGCCGGCCTCCGGCGCCACGGTGTCCTGCACCTCGGTCTCCAGGCCCAGCCCGCGCAACTGCTGCTCGACGTGCGCGCGAACCTGGTCGTTGGCCGGGCTGCCGGCGACGTGCGACCGGGCCGCGATCACCTGCACGTCCTCGTACGCCCGGGCGGCGCTGAACTCACCCGCCGGCGCGTCCGCCGGCTTCGGCGTCGGCGTGCGCAGGTCGAGCAGGCTGCCGGCGCCGACGGCGGCCAGCGCCACCAGCGCCGCCGCAGCGGCCACGAGCCGCCGGTGCGGTCGAGTCAACGCACGGTCGGCAGGGGGTACGCCCCGAGTCGGACGGGCCGGCGTGCCCGTCGTGGCCGGGGTGGTGGGTGCGCCCACGGGAACTCCTCGGGGGGTGGTGGGGCCTGGGGTGGCACCATCCTGCCCGTCCGCCGCCCCGGATGGGATGGCCGGTACGCCCTACCCCCACCGTCCGCCCGGTTTGTCATTCGGCGGGCAGTGATGCGGCCCATCCCCGCCCGCGCCGCAGGCGTCGTGTTGTGTGCGACCGTTGTCTAATACAGGATCAGCAGGGCACTCGGAAGGAGCCCGACATCACCAGCGAACTCCCGCGTCTCGCGGCGGTGACCCGGCCGCACCGGGGGGCCGGCTTGGCCGGTTCCCCAGTTGTGCCGTACCCCCACGGTGGCCTGGCGCGGCACGCCAACCTGCCGCCCGGCGAACGGTTGCGGGTGCTGCTGGTGGAGGACGACGAGGGTGACGCCTTCCTGGTTGGTGAGCTGCTCGCCGAGACGAACTCGATGATCGACCTGCTGGTCGCCACCAGTCTCAGCGAGGCACGTCAGCGGATCACCGGCGTCGACTGCGTCCTGCTCGACCTGGGCCTGCCCGACGCACAGGGGCTGGACGGGTTGCGCCACGTGTTGGAGATGTCCAGCGGCGCCGCCGTGTGCGTGCTGACCGGCCGCTCGGACGAGCACCTGGGCATCGTGGCGGTCGCCGAGGGGGCACAGGACTACCTGGTCAAGGGCCAGGTCGACGGGGTGCTGCTGACCCGCGCGCTGCGCTACGCCGTGGAGCGCAAGCGCGCCGACGAGAACGCCCGCAGGCTGCGCGAGGTCGAGCTGCGCCAGGCCGAGTCGGCCCGCCTCGAACGTGGCCTGCTGCCCCAGCCGCTGATGACGACCGACCAGGTTGCGGTGCACACCTTCTACCGGCCCGGGCGGCACGCCGCGCTGATCGGTGGGGACTTCTTCGACGTGGTGCAGACCCGGCCGGACCGCCTCTATCTGATCGTCGGCGACGTCTGCGGGCACGGGGTGGACGAGGCCGCCCTCGGTGTGGAGCTGCGGGTGGCCTGGCGGGCACTGGTGCTCGCCGGAGTGCCGGACGACGAGGTGCTGCCCGCGCTGGAGCAGGTGCTGATGAGTGAGCGCCGGCTGCAGGAGATCTTCGCGACGGTCGCCACCACCAGACTCGACCTGGACGCCAACCGGGCCACCGTCCGACTCGCCGGGCACCCGCCGCCGCTGCTGCTCTCCGGCGGCCGGGTCGCCCCGGTGCCCGCGCCCGGCGGCCGACTGCTCGGCGTACGACCCCGCCGGCCGATCGCCTACGACCTGGAGTTCGACACCGATGACTGGTCCCTGCTGATGTACACCGACGGCCTGATCGAGGGGCGGGTGGGTGCCGGCGACGAGCGGCTCGACGTGCCGGGCCTGAGCGGGTTGCTGGACGAGCCGGCCAACCGTGCGGTGTCGCTGCCCGAGCTGCCGGCCTGGCTGGTCGGTAGGGCCGAGCACATCAACGGCGGCCCGCTCGCCGACGATGTGGCCATGCTGCTGGTCAGCCGGGGTGGTGGCCGGTGACGCCGGTGGTCGGCGGCTGGAGTCTGCGCCGTCGGGTCATCACCCTGCTCACCGTGGTGGGTGTGCTGTTGATCGCCCTGGCCGGCGCGGAAGCCGCGATGGCCGCTCGCAACCGGACCCAGATCGACGCCGTCCTGAACGAGACCGGCCCGCTGCGGGTGCAGTCGCAGGAGCTGCTCAACGCGCTGCTCGACCAGGAGACGGCGATCCGTGGGTACGCGGTCAGCGGTGATCCGGCCGACCTGAGCCCCTATCGGGAAGGGCTCGAGCAGGAGAAGAGCGTCGTCGCCGGGATGCGGATGCTGCTGGGCGACTATCCGCAGATCGGCCAGGAGTTGCGGATCGTCGAGGAGCGCACCGCGCAGTGGCGGCAGTCGGTGGCGGAGCCGGTGATAACCACCACCGAACAGAGTGGCACCAGCGCGGGCCAGGCGTTGGTCACCGAACGGGCCCGGCAGCAGTTCGACGAGGTGCGCTCGGCGGTGAACGACCTCCAGGAGGAGATCCTGACCGCTCGGGAGCAGTCCGCCGACAACGTGCGCACCAGCAGCAACGTGCTGGTCGTCCTGTTGATCGTCGCAGCCCTGGTGGTGGTCGTGGCCGGCGCGGTGCTGCTGCTCTCGCTGGACCGGATGGTGATCCGCCCCCTGACCGGGCTGGCCAACCAGGTCCGCGAGGTCGCCGAGGGCGACTACCAACACGGCATCGCCGCCGTCGGCCCGCCGGAGTTCCTCCGGCTCGGCGAGGACGTGGACGCGATGCGCCAGAAGATCGCCGCCGATCTGGCCGAGGTGCGGGCTGCCCGCGAGCGCATCGAGTGGGTCAACAGTCAGCTCCAGAAGCAGGCCGAGGAGCTCACCCGGTCCAACCGTGACCTGGAGCAGTTCGCGTACGTGGCGTCGCACGACCTGCAGGAGCCGCTGCGCAAGGTGGCCAGCTTCTGCCAGCTGCTCCAGCGCCGCTACGCCGGGCAGCTCGACGAGCGGGCCGACCAGTACATCGCCTTCGCGGTGGACGGCGCGCAGCGGATGCAGCGCCTGATCAACGACCTGCTCGCGTTCTCCCGGATCGGCCGTCTCACCACCGGCTTCGTCGAGGTCGACCTCAACAAGGTGATGGGCGACGTGGCCGGCCAGACCGAAGCCGCCCGGCAGTACGCCGACGCCGAGCTGACCTGGTCCGAGCTGCCGGTGATCTCGGGTGAGGAGCCACTGCTCACCAACCTGCTGGCCAACCTGGTCAGCAACTCGATCAAGTTCCGGCGCCCGGACGTGCCGCCGAAGGTGCACATCTCGGCCCGGCTGGTGGGTGCCGAGTGGGAGATCAGCTGCCAGGACAACGGCATTGGGATCGAGCCGGAGTTCGCCGACAAGATCTTCGTGATCTTCCAGCGGCTGCACTCGAAGGACGCGTACCCGGGTACCGGCATCGGGTTGGCCATCGTCAAGAAGATCGTCGAATATCACGGCGGTCGGGTCTGGGTGGACACCGACGTGCCGGAGGGCACCGCGATCCGGTTCACCCTGCCGGCGCTTCCCGGGGACATCGAGGCCGCGGCGGCGGCCGCTGTCGACTCGTCGGAGCAGCCGCAGGATCTGGCAGCGGGCGACGCGACGCCCTCGAACGAGGTTCCGGCAGCTCCGACGGAGCAGTCCGACTCCTCGGACCGGCCGGACCGGGCCGACGAGGCGCCGGAAAGCGGTAGAACGGGTGACATGAGGGAGACGGTGGGATGACCGCGCCGGCGGATGGCAAGAGCCCGATCGAGGTCCTGCTCGTGGAGGACGACCCGGGTGACGTGCTGATGACCCAGGAGGCGTTCGAGGAGCACAAGCTGCGTAACCGGCTGACCGTCGTCTCCGACGGCGCCGAGGCGCTCGCCTACCTGCGGCGGGAGGGCCAGTACGCGGACGCGGTGGCGCCCGACCTGATCCTGCTCGACCTCAACCTGCCCCGCCGTGACGGCCGGGAGGTGCTGGAAGAGATCAAAAACGACCCGGAACTGCGTCGGATCCCGGTGGTGGTGCTCACCACCTCGCAGGCCGACGAGGACATCCTGCGCAGCTACCAGCTGCACGCCAACGCCTACGTGACCAAGCCGGTGGACTTCGAGCGCTTCATCTCGGTGGTCCGTCAGATCGACGAGTTCTTCGTCAGCGTGGTCAGGCTGCCGCCGCGTGGCTGACACCCTGCTCGACGACGTCGGCGACCTGCTCCGGGAGGCCGCCGACCAGGTCGTGCTGCCACTGTTTCGCAAACTCGACGACGCCGACGTGTCGGAGAAGGCGCCCGGCGAGGTGGTCACCATCGCCGACCGCCGTGCCGAGGAGTTGCTCTCGGCGGGGTTGCGTCGGCTGCGACCGGGCTCGACGGTGGTCGGTGAGGAGGGCGTCGCCGACGATCCAGGGCTGTTGCGGCACCTGCGCGACAGTGGGGACGTCTGGCTGGTCGACCCGGTCGACGGCACCGCCAACTTCGCCGCGGGTCGCCGGCCGTTCGCCCTGATGGTGTCGCTGCTGACCGACGGGCTGCCGACCGCCGGCTGGATCCTCGACCCGCTCGCCGACACTCTCGCTGCGGGCTGGGCGGACGACGGCACCCTGCTCAACGGTCGACCGGTCGACGGCACCGCCACCGTGCCGCCACTCGGCGAGCTGCGCGGCGCGGCGATGACCCAGTTCCTGCCGCCGGAGACCCGCGACCGGGTCCGCGCCGGCGGCCGTCGGCTCGGTGAGCTGCTGCCCGGCCAGCACTGCGCCGGCCGGGAGTATCTGGACATCCTCAACGGCGAGCAGCAGTTCGTGCTCTTCTGGCGCACCCTGCCCTGGGACCACGCGCCGGGCACCGTGCTGGTCCGTGCGGCCGGTGGCGTTGCCCGCCGGTTCGACGGTGTCGACTACCACCCCGCCGACGACGGCCGAGGTCTGCTCGTCGCGGTCAACGAGCAGGTCTGGGCCGAGGTGCGCGACGCCCTCCTCAGCCACTGATCCGCGCACTGCGCAACGGCGTCAGGACACTCCGTCGACATTGACGTAGTCCGAAGGTCAGGGGGCTGGTCACCGGCCCACAGTCCGGTATCGTGACCGGCGGTCTCCGCCAGCAGGCCGCCGACCGGCGCCGGCGGGGACGCCGCCGCGCAGTTGTTCACCCGGGGGCCGGCGGTCGACGGAAGGACGCTTGCGTGCCCAGGACCAGGCTCAGCCCGCGGCTCGGTCGCCGCGCACTGTTCGCCCTGCTCGCCGCCGTCGCGCTGATGCTCGGCGGCACCGCCGTGCCCGCGTACGCGGAACCCGGCGAGGGCGGCAGCAAGAAGCTGCAGGACGCGTTGGAGCTGACCGCCAAGGGTCACATCGAAGCCAAGGCCAAACTGGACAACTCCAAGCGTCGCCAGACGGCGCTGACCGGCGAGTTGACGGTGGTCGAGGGTCGCCTGGTCGGGCTCACCGCCCAGGTCGGCGAGGTGGCTGCGCAGTCGTACCGCGCGGGCCGGCTCAGCCCGGTCGCGATGCTGCTCAACACCGCCACGCCGCAGTCGTTCCTGCAGCGCGCGAGCGACCTTGAGCTGATGGCCCAACGGGACAGCAAGCGGCTGCGTGACCTCGTCGAAGCCCGGCAGCAGGCGCAGCAGGCCAAGGTCGCCATCGACGCCGAGGTCCGCGAGCAGCAGAAGCAGCTCGCCGTCATGGCGAAGAAGAAGAAGGAAGCCGAGGCGGCACTCGCCGAGGTCAGCTCGGGCAGCAGCAACGGTTTCAGCGGCGGCAGTTCCGCCTCGGCGAAGCCCGCGCCACGCAACCCCGACGGATCCTGGCCGTCGGAATCCTGCTCCGTGAAGGACCCGACCACCTCCGGCTGCATCACCCCACGCACCCTCAACGCGCTCAACCAGACCCAGGCGGCCGGCTACAAGCGGCACGTCTCCTGCAAGCGCACCGGTGGCGGCGGCGAGCACCCGAAGGGGCGGGCCTGTGACTTCGCGGCCGCCACGAACGGCTTCGAGGACCGCAACGCGACCGGCGGTGACAAGGCGTACGGCGACAGCCTCGCCGCCTGGCACGTGCGCAACGCCGACCGACTGGGTGTGCTCTACGTGATCTGGTACCGGCAGATCTGGCACCCCGGCACCGGGTGGCGTTCGTACAGCGGCAGTGGCAGTCCCGCCGCGTCCCACACGAACCACGTTCATCTATCGCTGTACTGACCCGAGCCAGCATTTCCCTGCGTACCATCGCGACGATGAACACCCCACCGTCCGACGTGGCGGCTCCGCCGGCCTCCTCGGCCCCGCCCGTGTCCGTCACCGGCCGGGCCCTGCCCAACGGCCTGGCCGCCTTCCTGGTCTTCTTCTCCAGCGGCGCCGTGCTGGTGCTGGAGACCGTCGCCCTGCGCCTGGTCGGCCCGTACGTCGGGGTGACCCTCCAGGTGACCAGCTCGGTGATCGGCATCGCGCTGGCCGCGATCGCCTACGGGGCGTGGTCCGGTGGTTGGCTGGCCGACCGGCGCAACCCGCGTGGCCTGCTGGCACCGGCGCTGGTGCTGGCCGGCATCGCCACCGCGATCACCCTGCCCGTCGTCCGGTACGCCGGTGAGGTGCTGCGGGGCGGCGCGGCCAGCGCGATCCTGCTGCTTGTCGCCCTGGCCGTGTTCGTACCGGCCGCGCTGCTGGCCGCGGTCACCCCGCTGGTCGTGAAGCTCCAACTCGCCGATCTGCGCCGCACCGGCCAGGTGGTTGGCCGACTCTCCGGGATCGGCACCCTGGGCGGCATCACCGCGACCCTGCTCACCGGCTTCGTGCTGGTCGCCGCACTGCGCAGCACGGTCATCCTGCTGACCCTGGCGGTCGCGCTCGGGTTGGTCGGCATCGGCCTCGGCTGGTACCTGCGCCGGCAGGAGCCCACCGAGCTGCCCGGTCCCGCCCGGACCAGGGCCGTGCTGGCCGTGCTCGGCCTGGTCGGAGCGGGGCTGACCACCGTCGCACCGAACCCGTGCGACATCGAGACGGCGTACCACTGCGCCCGGGTCACGTCAGACCCGGACCGGCCCAACGGACGGACCCTGCTGCTCAACTCGGCCCAACACTCGTACGTGGACCTGGCCGACCCGAAGCACCTGGAGTACGCGTACACGAAGTGGATCGGCGCGGTCGCCGACGTGGCCGCGCCGACCGGGCAGCGGTTGGACGCGCTGCACCTGGGCGGCGGCGGGTTCACCGTGCCGCGCTACCTGACCGCCACCCGGCCGGGCACCGACAACGTGGTCTTCGAGATCGACGGCGGGCTGGTCGAGTTGGGCGAGCGGGAGCTGGGCGTACGCACCGGGCCGGACCTGCGGGCGGTCGTGGGCGACGCCCGGATGCTGGTCGCCGGCGAGCCGACGGACAGCCGTGACCTGGTGGTCGGTGACGCGTTCGGTCACCTGGTGGTGCCCTGGCACCTGGCCACCCGGGAGATGGCCGCCGAGGTCCGGCGGGTGACCCGCCCCGGCGGCGTGTACGTGCAGAACGTCATCGACTACCCGCCGCTGCGGTTCATCCGCGCCGAGTTGGCCACGGTGGCCGCCGAGTTCACGCACGTCGCGCTGATCGCCCCACCGGAGGCGCTCGCCGAGGAACAGGGTTCCAACTTCCTCATCGTCGGCTCCGACGCGCCGCTGCCGCTGGACGCCGTCCGCACCCGGCTGAGCGAGGTGGATCCCAAGGTCAGCCTGCTGTCCGGCGCGGCGCTGACGGAATTCGTCGGCGGGGCTCTGGTGTTGACCGACGACTATGCCCCGGTGGACCAACTACTGGCGACCGCCTGAACGGGTGACAGCTCTGACCGATTCCGACACTCCAGGTGTAGGCCGGTTGATCCTGGGCAACAACGGTCACCATGGGTGGTGGGGACCGAAACGGCGCGCAGCTCCTCGATGAGCGGTACCGACTGATCGAGCAGCTCGGCGCGGGCGGCATGTCGGTGGTGTGGCGCGGCTACGACGAGGTGCTCGGCCGCCAGGTCGCGGTGAAGGTGCTGGCCTCGCGGCTGGCAAGCGACCGGGCCTTCCGCCACCGGATCCGGATCGAGGCGCAGGCCGCCGCGCGGCTCTGCCACCCCAACATCACGAACGTGTACGACTACGGCGAGTCCGAGCAGGTCGGTCTGACCGTTCCCTACGTCGTGATGGAGCTGGTCGACGGCGCTTCGCTGGCCAGCCGACTGGGCCGGGAGAGCCAACTGCCGTGGCGGGAGGCGGTGACCATCGCCGCGGAGGTCAGCTCGGCGTTGGCCACCGCGCACGCCCGCGGCGTGGTGCACCGCGACGTCACCCCGGGCAACGTCATGCTCACGTCGACCGGGGTCAAGGTGGTCGACTTCGGTATCTCCGCGCTGGTTGGCGAGAGCGAGAAGGGGCCGGACGGCGCGCTGCTGGGCACTCCCGCGTACCTCGCTCCGGAACGGCTCGACAACGGCCAGGTCTCCCCGGCCACCGACGTGTACGCCGTCGGGCTGCTGCTCTACCGGATGCTCACCGGGCGGCTGCCGTGGAGGGCCAGCACGACCACCCAGATGTTGCGCGCACACATGTACAACGACCCGGAGCCGATGCCCACCGTCGCAGGGCTGCCCGACGAGGTGACCGACCTGGTGGGGTGCTGCCTGGCCAAGCGGCCCGCCGACCGACCGGCCACCACCGAGTTGACCCGGATCCTCGCGGACGCAGCCGGAATGCTCGCGGCGGTGCCGGTCTCCCCGGCCGGTGGACCCCTGGATCCCGCCATGTTGGGCAGTGTGGGTACCACGATTCTGCCCTGGTCGGCGGCGACCGACGCGTTGCCGCTGTCGCGTACCCGTGAACGGGACCGGCGGACGCGGCAGCGGGTGAGCCGGCGCCGGCGGGTTGAGGCGGGGGTGGCCGCCGTCGGGCTGATCGCGGTCACCGGGGCGATGTGGGGGTTCACCTCACGTACCCCGGCCAGCGGTGAGGGCCGGCCGACGACCGAGGCCCGGATGGGCCTGCCGACGGCGGCGCCCTGCGAGGTGGCGTACGCGCTGCGTGCGGACTCCGGCACCGATTTCGCCGCGGAGCTGACGCTGACCAACACCGGTGATCGTGAGCTGCGGGACTGGGCGATGAGCTTCACCTTTCCCGGCCAGCAGACGGTGACGAAGGCCGAGCCCGCGCCGGTGCACCAGCAGGGAAGTACGGTGCTGATTCGGCCGACCGCCCAGCGCAACACGTTGGCACCCGGTGCGACCGAGAAGCTCACGCTCACGGGGACGTACAGCGGGGCGAACCCGCTGCCGGTGGAGTTCCGGCTCGGCGAGTCGACCTGCGGGGTCCGCGTCTCCGGGGTCGCCGGCAGTGCGCCGTCCACGGCCCCGCCGAGCAAGGCCGCCACGACGAAGGTCCCGCCGGAGGCGACGACGGTGCGCGGCGGCTCCGGTGCGGGCGGCGGTGCGGCGAAGGCCAAGCCCCCGAAGCCCGCAAAGGGCCCTGCGAAGCCGGGCAAGGGCGAGGGGCACGGTGGCGGTGGCCGGGGGAAAGCGTCACATTGACCGAGAGCCGCGACGGTCGCTGACGGCGACGGTCAGCGCGTTGTCACGATTCAGGGCCGTCAGACCAGTTGGTCTGACGGCCCCGTTTGGTGTGCTGATGTTCAGGCCTTGTTGAAGGTGTTCTTGGCCCAGAGGTAGGAGACGAGGGCGATTCCGGTGCACCAGGCGGCGGCGATGACGGCGCTGTTGCCGATCGGGGTGCCGAGCAGAAGGCCGCGGACGGTTTCCATGATCGGGGTGAAGGGCTGGTATTCGGCGAACCAGCGGAGGGCGGTGGGCATGGAGTCGGTGGGGACGAAGCCGCTGCCGAGAAAGGGAAGCAGGATCAGGGGCATCGGCGCGTTGCTGGCGGCCTCGGGGGTCGAGGACTTCAGGCCGAGAGCGACCGCCAGCCAGGTGACGGCCAGGACGAGCAGGGTGAGCACTCCGGCGGCGGCCAGCCACTCGACTGCGCTGGCGTTCGGGCGGAAGCCGATGGCGAGGGCGATGCCGATGAGAACGGCCATGCTGAGCAACTGCTGGACGAGGCTGCCGATGACGTGGCCGGTCAGGACCGAGGCCCGGGAGATTCGCATGCTGCGGAAGCGGGCGATGATGCCTTCGGTCATGTCGGTGGCGACCATGACGGCGGTTCCGGTCGCGGCCGTGGCTGCCGCCATGAGCAGGATGCCGGGGACGACGTAGTCGACGTAGGCGTCGCGACCGCCGCCGATGCCCGCGCCAAGGGTGCCGCCGAAGACATAGACGAACAGGACCAGGAGGATGGCGGGCGTCGCGACCAGCTGCACGGTCATGGACGGGTAGCGGAGCAGGCGCTTGAGCTGCCGCCGGACCATCGTGGAGGAGTCACGCATGGCGAGCGTGAGGGTGTTCATCGGGTGGTCTCCTTCTGGCGGCCGGTGAGGGTGAGGAAAACGTCGTCGAGATCGGGGGTGTGGACGCTCATCTCGTCGATGTCGATCGAGCCTTCGTCCAGGCGGGCGAGCAGTTCGCGGATCGCGCGGACACTTCCGTCGCTGGGCACCTGCAGGCTGAGCGCCTCGGGGTCGGCGACTCCTGTTCCGAGGAGGTGCCGAGCGGCGTCGAGCAGGTGCGTGTCGGTGAAGGTGAGTTCGATGTGGCCGCCGGGGATGAGTCGCTTGAGCTCCTCGGCGGTGCCTTCGGCGATCAGGCGTCCGTGGTCGAGGAGGGCGATGCGGTCGGCGAGTTCGTCGGCCTCTTCCAGGTACTGGGTGGTGAGGAAGATGGTGACGCCGTTGGCGACCAGTTCACGGACGATCTGCCACATGGAGCGACGGCTGCGGGGGTCGAGCCCGGTGGTGGGCTCGTCCAGGAAGATCAGGCGGGGGTCGCCGACCAGGGTCATCGCGAGGTCGAGCCTGCGCTGCATTCCACCGGAGTAGGTGCTGGCGGGCTTGCTTGCCGCGTCGACCAGGTCGAACCGTTCGAGCAGCCCGGCGGCCTTGCGCTTGCCATCTCGGCGGGACAGGTGATTCAGGTCGGCCATGAGGAGCAGGTTCTCCTCGCCGGTGAGCAGCTTGTCGACGGCCGAGTACTGCCCGGTGACGCCGATCGCGCCGCGTACGTCGTCCGGCTTTCGGGCCAGGTCGTGGCCGGCGACGTGGACGGTGCCGCCATCGGCGGGGATCAGCGTGGACAGGATCTGGACGGTGGTGGTCTTGCCCGCCCCGTTCGGGCCGAGCAGCGCGAAGATCGTTCCTTCGGGGACGGCCAGGTCGATGCCGTCGAGCACGATCTTGTCGCCGTAGGACTTGTGCAGCCCGTTCGCTGAGATGGCCAGGTTGGTCATGATCATGCCCTTCAGAGGCTGCGGGCGACGACGTCGCCGTAGCCGGTGGTCGCGTGGATGTTCAGGTCGGCGGTGCCTTCGGTGTTCTTCAGCGCGTTGTGGATCCGGCCGAAGCCGGTACTGGCGTCCAGGGCGGCCGAGACGCCGTGGGCGGCGCCGACCGACAGTTCGCCGGCGTCCGTGCGCAGGACGACCGTGCCGCGCACGGCCTCGGTGACGCGGATGTCGCCCTTTCTGGTGCTGATCTCCGCGGGGCCGTTGAGGCGGCCGACCGAGACGTCACCAGCGGCAGTGGTGAGTCGGGCGCTGGCGGCCTCGTCGAGCTTGATGTGGCCGTGTGCGACCTCGAAGGCGACGTCGCCGAACCGTCCGACGCCCCGCAGTTCGGCGCTGGCCGCCTTGGCCTCGACCCGGGAACCGGCGGGCAGTTGGACCGTCACCTCGATGGATCCGGAACTGCCGAAGTACCTGTTCTTCGCCGAAGCCTCGATCCGCAGAACGCCGTCGCTGTATTCGACAGTGGTCTGCTCCGCGACCTGCACGTCGCGGCCGTTCGAGGCGTCCGCGGGGAGGATCTCGACCGCGGTGTCGACGCGGTCGGCGGCGATGAACCGCACACGGCCGGCGGGGATGTCCAGGACGGTGGAGATAGGGGTGGGGCTGTCGAACTTCCGCATGACGTTCTCCTTGCGACCCGTTCTTTCTGACATCGGAAACGCTACGTTGCTTTCCAATGCCCTTCAAGTCGCTTGTTGCGATGCGGCGGCGTTTAAGCAGGTCAAGCCGCTAAAATCGTTGCATCGGACGTAATGCTAACGCAACGATCTTGACGTCGCCGTTGCTATGAGTTGAAGTGAACGCTATGCGCTGGCAGGCGGAGCGGGGCATTGTCCGGAGACAGGCACACCGGCCTCAGACGCCAGGTCAGCGCTGCCCCGCGAACCGCTGAACCTGGTCGATCCCACCCTCGACGATGAGCACCCCACCGTGCGGGAGCGCGGTGTCGTCCGAGGTGTAGCGGAAACGTTCACCCGGCAGTTTGGCGCCGACCACCCGAACCCCGTAGCGCTCCTCCGGTCGCAGGTCGAGCAGGGTGCGCCCGACCAGGGACTCCGGCACCCGGACGGTGGCGATGGCGAAATCGTCGTCGAACTCGATGAAGTCCAGCAGTTGGCTGACGATCAGGTGCGCGACCCGGTCCCCCGTCTCCGCCTCCGGAAAGATCACGTGGTGTGCGCCCACCGAGGACAAGATCTTGGCGTGCTTCTGTGAGGTCGCCCGGGCCCAGACCTGTGGCAGGCCCAGCTCGACCAGCGCCAGCACGGTGAGCACACTCGCCTCCACCGAGGCCCCGATGGCCACCACCGCCCGACCGAAGCTGGTGATCCCGAGCTGCCGCAGCGCGCCCTCCTCGGTCGAGTCCGCTTGGACGACCCGGTCGAGCTGCGCCGACCAGCGCTGCACCTGCGCCGGATTGCGATCGATCGCCAACACCTCGCGGTTCATCCGGGCCAACGACCCGGCCAGATGGCAGCCGAAGCGACCCAGCCCGATCACCACGACGCCGCCGCCGTCCGCTCTCTTTGCCGACACCGCGCCGCTCCTTCCCTGCTAGCCGACGATGGGTTGTTCCTGGGGATAGCGGTAGAGCCGGCGTCGCGTGTTCAGGGCGATCGCCGACCCGAGAGTGAGCGGCCCGACCCGGCCGATGAACATCAGCACGGTCAGGGTCAGTTGACCGCCGGCAGGCAGTTCGCTGGCCAGACCGGTGGACAGGCCGGTGGTGCTGAACGCGGAGGTGACCTCGAACAGGGCCGCGACGAAGCGGACGCCCTCGGTGAGCAGCAGCAACGTCATCGTTCCGAGGGCGATCAGCGCGACGCCGAGCAGTGTCACGGTGACCGCCTGCCGCTGACTGGCGTTCGCCACCCGCCGATGCCCGACCGTCACGTCGGGCTCGCCGCGCAGCTCGGCCCAGATGGTGAATGCCAGCAGGAAGAACGTGGAAACCTTGATGCCTCCGGCCGTGCTGGCACTGCCCCCACCGATGAACATCAGCACGATCAGCAGGGGGTAGCTCTCCTCGTGCAGGGCGGCGATGTTCAGGACGCTGAAGCCGCCGGTGCGGCTCAACGCGATCTGGGTGAACGACGCGAGCATCTTGCCGGGTACGTCGTACTGGCCGATCGTCCTCGCGTTGGTCCACTCGGCGGCAAGCAGACCGGCGAAGCCGATCAGCAGCAGCACCGCGCTGCCCCAGATGGTCAACTTGGTCGACACCGCCCAGTGCGCCGGCTGGCGCCACTCACGGACCGCTTCGAACAGCGCGGGGAACCCGAGCCCTCCGATGATCGTGCCGACCGCCAGGGGCAGCGACACCCACGGGTCGCGGCTGAAGGCCAGCAGACCGTCCGAGTAGAGCGAGAAGCCACCGTTGTTGAAACCCTGCACGGCGTGGAAGACACCCGACCAGAGGGCCCGCCCGGGTGGGTAGTCGTAGGCCAGCCAGAGTCGACCGGCGATCAGTGCCGTCATCACCGCCTCGCAGGCGAAGACGGTCACCGCGATCCGGCGTAGCAGCCGCCCAACATCGCCGACGCCGAATTCCGCCGTCTCAGCCTGCACGAGGAGCCGGTTGCGCAGCCCGAGCTGACTGGAGACCACCAGGATGACCAGTGCCGCGACGGTGAGGATGCCGAGACCGCCGAGCTGGGTGAGCAGGGTGATCACCAGCAGTCCCCAGTCGGACCAGTAGTTGGGCGTGTCGTTGATCGCCATGCCGGTGACCGACACGGCCGAGGTGGCGGTGAAGAGCGCGGTGACCACCGGCGGGCGCTCATGATCGATGGTCGCCCAGCGCGCCATGAGCAACCCGGTACCGAGCAGGATCGGCACCAGGAACGCGAACGGCACCAGCCGCACGGGGTTGCGGAAAAGCCGGCGCACCAGACAATCTTCCTTTTCCGTCCGCCGCTGGGAGCGGGAACGCCCATTCCGGAGATTCACCTCCCGGACAGCCATCGACCAACTGCCGGTCAATCCGAGGAGGTCTGCTGAGGCGGCTTCCCCCGACGACAGGAGACGGCGATGCGACGCACCCTCTCGACCCTGGGCCTGGCCGGCGTACTGCTCGCCGTGGCCGTGCCGACGATGGCCGAAGCCGAACCGGTGACCGACGCGGACCGCTCCCAGGCGAACGACCGACCGATCGTGATCGGCCACCGCGGCGCCAGCGGCTACCGGCCGGAGCACACCCTGGAGGCGTACCGGTTGGCGATCCGGATGGGTGCCGACTACATCGAGCCCGACCTGGTCTCCACCTCCGACGGCGTGCTGGTCGCCCGGCACGAGAACGAAATCTCCGGCACCACCGACGTGGCCGCCCGCCCGGAGTTCGCCACCCGCAAGGCGACGAAGACCATCGACGGCGTCGCGGTGACCGGTTGGTTCACCGAGGACTTCACCCTCGCCGAGTTGAAGACGCTGCGGGCCAAGGAACGGCTTCCGCAGGCACGGGTGCCGAACACCGCCTTCGACGGCCGCTTCGAGGTGCCCACCCTCCAGGAGGTCATCGACCTGGCCCGAGCCGAGGGGCGGGCACGGGGCCGCACCATCGGCATCTACCCGGAGACCAAGCACCCGAGCTACTTCGCCTCGATCGGCCTGCCGCTGGAGGAACCGCTGCTCCGGGTGCTGCGCCACAACAAACTGGACCGGAAGAACTCGCCGGTCTTCATCCAGTCGTTCGAGACGGCCAACCTGCGCCGGTTGAGCCGGCTGACCGACGTCAAGCTGATCCAACTGCTCGACGCCACCGGCCGCCCGTACGACTTCACCGTCGCCGGCGACACCCGCAGCTACCAGGACCTGGCCTCACCCGCCGGCCTGAAGTGGATCGCCGGGTACGCCGACGGCATCGGGGCGAACAAGAATCTGATCGTGCCCCGGGACGCCGCCGGTGCACTGCTCGCCCCGACGAACGTGGTGCGCGACGCGCACCGGGAGCGGCTACTCGTGCACTCCTGGACGTTCCGCGCGGAGAACCAGTTCCTCCCGATGAACTTCCGAATCGGCACCGACCCCAACGCGCGTGGCGACATCACCGCCGAGTACGAACTCTTCCTCGGCCTGGGCCTCGACGGCGTCTTCACCGACCAGCCCGACACCGCCGTCGCCGCCCGCGCCGGCCTCGCCGCCACCGCGCCATAACGCCGATGTAGCGGTGTCCAGCCCGATTGATGCAGCGATACCGCCGACATGGTGTCGATCAAGCGGGGCGGGGCGGCGACGGGGTGGCCGGCGGGGTGTCGATCAAGCGCGGCGGGATGGCGCGGCCCGACACAGACCTCGCGTGGTCCGTGGGGGTTCGGGCCACCGGGAGGGCAGGTCTCCGAGTGGTCGTGCGGCCCGTTGTAACCCCGGGCCACCTCATTCCTGTTACTTGTGTGCTTCCGCCACATAGCTCGTGGGTGACGTCACTTCTAGCGTGAGCCGACACGAAGAAGTTCTCTCCCTCCGAGTCCTCATGTGGAGTCGCAATGACGGTCCGGACGACGCGGCGGGTGTTCCTCTCCGCCGCCACGATGATGGCGGCGGCGCTGGCCGCCACGGCCTGTGGCAGCCCGCAGGACACCGCCACCGGCGGCGGCGACAGTGCCGCGCCGGTCAAGGTCGGCCTGGTGTATTCCCAGTCGGGAGCCCTGGCCAGCTACGGAAAGCAGTACATCGAGGGGTTCAAGGCGGGGCTCGACTTTGCCACCATGGGCACCGGCAAGGTCGGTGACCGCAAGATCGAGTTGACCGAGGTCGACGACGCGGGCGATCCGGCCAAGGCGGTATCCGCCGCGAAGGACCTGATCGGCAAGGGCGCGAAGATCATTGCCGGCTCCACGGCCTCGGGGGTGGCGCTGCAGGTCGCGCCGATCGCGGCGCAGAACAAGGTGCTGTTCATCTCCGGCCCGGCCGCCACCGACGCGGTGACCGGGGCGAACAAGTACACGTTCCGTTCCGGCCGGCAGTCCTACCAGGACGTGGTCACCGCCAAGTCTTTCATCGGCGACCCGGCCGGTAAGAAGGTCGTGGTCTTCGCCCAGGACGGCGCGTTCGGCGACGCCAACGAGGCGGCCGTCAAGACCGTCATCGGCGGCGCGGGCGCAACCGTGAGCAGTGTCCGGGCGCCGGCCAGCGCCACCGAGTTCACCCCGTTCGCCAGCCAGATCAAGGTTGCCAAGCCGGACCTGCTCTTCGTGGCGTGGGCCGGCACCACCGCCCCGGCCATGTGGCAGAGCCTCGACCAGCAGGGCGTGCTCTCGTCCACCACGGTCGTCACCGGCCTGGACATCCGTTCCTCCTGGCCGACCTTCGGTGCCGCCGGCACGAAGATCTCCTTCCTGTCGCACTACTTCGACGGTGCCAGCGACACCGAGGCCAGCAAGGCACTGAAGGCCAAGGTCAGCACCATCGACCTGTTCCACCCGGACGGTTTCGCCGCCGCCCAGATGGTGGTCCGCGCGGTGCAGGAGGGCGGGGACGACGTCGACAAGATGGTCACCGCTCTGGAGGACTGGAGCTTCGATGGGGTCAAGGGCAAGATGACCATCCGGGCCGCCGACCACGCACTGCTTCAGCCGATGTTCCAGGCCAAGCTGACCGGCAGCGGCACCGCGTTCACGGCGACCGCGCAGAAGAGCCTCACCGGTGACGAGACCGCGCCACCGGCCGTGGCGATGAAGGGCTGACCCATGCTCGCCACCCGCGGTCTGACCTGGCGGATCGGTGAGGTCGCCATCGTCGACAGCGTCTACCTCGACCTCGCGCCCGGGGAGTTCCTGGGCGTGATCGGGCCGAACGGCGCCGGCAAGACCTCACTGTTCAACCTGATCACTGGCCTGCGCCGCGCCACGGAGGGTCGGATCATCCTGGACGGGCAGGACATCGGGGCGCTTCCGCCGCACCGGCGGGCCCGCCTCGGGTTGGGCCGTACCTTCCAGGCGTCCTCGGTCTTCGGCTCGCTCAGCGTGCGGGAGAACGTCCGGCTCGCCGTGCAGGCGCACCGCGGGGGCTCGATGGCACTGTGGCGGCGGGCGGCGGCCGACCGGGAGGTCGCCGTCGCCGCCGACACGGCGCTCGACCGGGTCGGTCTCGCCCATCGGGGTACGGCACTGGCCGGCACCCTGGCCCACGGCGAGAAACGCAAGTTGGAGATCGCCCTGCTGCTCGCCGGTGAACCGCGGGTGATGCTGCTGGACGAGCCGATGGCCGGGGTCAGCGCGGAGGACGTGCCCGAGTTGGTGGCCGTCATCAAGTCGTTGACCGGTGACAGCGGCCGGGCGGTGCTGATGGTGGAGCACCACATGGACGTCATCCTCGAACTGGCCGACCGGATCGCCGTCATGCACCACGGCGCACTGCTGGCCTGCGACACCCCGGAGACGGTGATGGGCAACCCCACCGTGCAAGAGGCCTACCTGGGGGAGTCGCTCTGATGGAACCGATCCTCAGTGTGGAGGATTTGTCGGTCCGGATCTCCGGGTTGCACATCCTCCAGGGGGTGTCCTTCACGGTCGCCCCGACCGGCGTGACCGTCCTGCTCGGCCGCAACGGCGTCGGCAAGACCACCACGTTGCGTGCGATCGTCGGCCTCACCCCGCCCGCCGGGGAGGTCCGCGGCACCATCCGGATGGGCGCGCAGAGCCTGTTGGCGCGGCCCACGCACCGGCTGGTCCGCGGTGGGCTCGGCTACGTGCCGGAGGACCGGTGCGTGTTCGCCGGCCTCACCGTCGCCGAGAACCTGCGGCTCGCCGAGCGGCGCGGCACCAGCCCGGCGTACGACAAGGTTTTCGCGCTCTTCCCGGAGCTGGACCGGCGCGGACGGCAACGGGCCGGCTCGCTCTCCGGCGGGCAGCAGCAGATGCTCGCGATCGGTCGGGTGCTGCTCAACGACAACCGGCTGCTGCTGGTCGACGAGCCGACCAAGGGGTTGGCGCCGAAGGTGGTGACCGAGGTGGCCGAGGTGTTGGAACGGGTCGCGGAGTCGGTGCCGGTGTTGCTCGTGGAGCAGAACCTGGCAGTGGTACGCCGGCTGGCCCGCGATGCGGTCGTGCTGGCTGCCGGCAAGGTGGCCTGGACCGGCGATGCCCGCGAGTTGCTGTTGGAAACCGCGCTGACCAAGTCGTTGCTCGGCGTGGGCACCGGCGAGGCGCACCGCCCGGCCGGGTCGGACCGCGCTTCGGTGGCCGGGAAGGACGCGCACTGATGGGCACCGTGATCCTGTTGGCGTTGACCGGGCTCGGCCTGGCGGCGCTGTACTTCCTGGTCGCGTCCGGTCTGTCCCTGGTCTTCGGTCTGGCCGACGTGCTCAACTTCGCGCACGGGCTGTTCCTCGGCGTGGGCGCGTACGGGACCTGGTGGGCGGCGGGCAACCTGCCGGGCGCCGGCCCCGACGGGTTCGGCTTCGTGCTCGCGGTCGCCTTCGGGGTGGCCGCCGGCACGCTGGTGGCGATCCTGGTCGAGCTGGTGCTGATCCGCCCGCTCTACTCCCGCACGATCGAGCAGGTGCTGGTCACCGTCGGTCTGTCCCTGGCCGGGGTGGCGTTGTTGCAGGCCACCTGGGGTGCGGACGCCCGACCGTTCCCGCGCCCGGACTGGACCCGGCAGGTGACCGGGATCCTCGGCGCGCAGGTGCCGAACGGGGGCCTGCTGCTGATCATCGCGGCGGTGCTGGTGCTCGGCGCGATCCTGGCGTTCCTGCGCTGGACCCGGTACGGCCTGGTGATCCGGGCCGGGGTGGAGAACCGGGAGATGGTGACGGCGCTCGGCATCGACGTACGTAAGGCGTTCACTCTGGTCTTCGCGATCGGTGGGGCGGCTGCCGCGCTCGCCGGTGCGCTCGGCGGGGTCTACTTCGGCACTGTCTCGCCGGGGCAGGGCAGCTCATTGCTGATCTTCGCGTTCATCGTGGTGGTGATCGGCGGGATGGGCTCGGTGGTCGGCTCCGCGTACGCGGCGGTCGTGGTCGGGCTGGTGCAGCAGTTCGTGAACTACTACGGAACGTCCGGGCTGG
The DNA here is from genome assembly GCF_016907275.1 of Micromonospora luteifusca. NCBI lineage: Bacteria > Bacillati > Actinomycetota > Actinomycetes > Micromonosporales > Micromonosporaceae > Micromonospora > Micromonospora luteifusca. Next base: position 2,556,835 of record NZ_JAFBBP010000001.1, on the reverse strand, counting down.
GCGACATCTGCGTGGTCGGTCTGCTCGCCGTGGTGCTGCTGCTGCGCCCGCAGGGCATCGCCGGAAAGGTGGCAACGGCATGACGAACTCCACCCTCGACGCGCCTCCCGCGCGGGTACCCGCCGAGCTGACCCCGCAACGGGGACGGTGGCAGCGTTTGCGCCCGTTCCTGCCGCTGGTCGCGCTGGTCGTCCTCGTGATCCTGCCGTACTCGACGATCTCCCTGCCGGGGATCTTCGAGGGGCCGGTCAACTCGCCCGGCACCCTGCAACTACTCGCCATCTGCCTGATCTTCGGCGGGCTGGCCGCCGGGTACGACCTGCTCTTCGGCCGGACCGGCATGCTCTCCTTCGGGCACGCGCTCTACTTCGCGGCCGGCGTGTACGGCACCGACGTCCTGGTCACCCGGGCCGGCCTCCCGCTGTGGCAGGCGGCGCTGTTGACCATCACCGGCGGCACGATCCTCGCCGCGCTGCTCGGTGCGGTGGCGCTGCGTACCGTGGGCATCGCCTTCGCCATGGTCACGCTGGCCTTCGCGCAGGTGGGGGCGATCCTGGTCGCACGCGACTTCGGTGGGCTCACCGGTGGCGAGGAGGGCCTGCCGCTGGACGTGTCCGGGTTGCCCGCCGGGCTGGTGGGGGTGACGAACACGGTCAACCTGTACTGGCTGGCGCTGGCGTACCTGACGCTTGTGGTCTTCGTGGTGCACCGGGTGAGCGGGTCACCGACCGGTCGGGTGCTCGCCGGGCTGCGCGACGACGAGCGGCGGATCGGTGTCCTCGGGTTGGACCCCTACCGCTACAAGCTGGTGGCGTTCACCCTGGCCGGCGGGCTGGCGTCGACGGGCGGGGTGGTCTATGTCCTGATCGTCGGCGGGGCGTCGCCGCACATCACCTCGTCCGAGCTGACCCTGTCGCTGCTGGTGATGGTGGTGCTCGGCGGGCCGGGCACCCGGTGGGGGCCGGTGCTCGGCGGTGTCCTCTACATGTACCTGGACCATCGGCTCACCGCCTTCGGCACCTCCGACGCGGTCGACAACCTGCCGGCGGTCCTGAGCCGTCCACTGAGCCAGCCGCTGTTCGTCCTGGGCACGGTCTTCATCCTGGCGGTCTATTTCTTCCCAGGAGGCCTGACCAGCCTCGCCCCCCGCCTGTCCCACCTGACCCGCGCCCTCCGCCCCCAACGCACCCCCCCAGGCTGACCCCCCACGGCGACCCCCACCGCGACCCCCGTCGATCATGGGGTTATTGCCGCGACACGCCGCGCCGGATGTCGCTAACTTCATGATCGACGGGGTTCTGTGCAGGGGAGGTCGAGGAGATGGACTCGCGGGTTGCGGTTGTCAGTGGGGGCGGGACCGGGATTGGTGCGGCCGTCGCGCGGGTGCTCGCTTCGGACGGGTACGACGTTCTGATCGTCGGGCGGCGGGCGGACGTGTTGACGGATGCCGCCGCACGCATCTCCTTCGACTGCGGTCGGGCCGACGCCGTCACCGCCGTCACCGCTGACCTGACCGAGTCGCCGCAGCTCGACCGCGTACTCGCCGCGGTCGACGGCCGGACGGTCGACGTGGTGGTCAACAACGCCGGTGGCTATCTGGGCGGAGACACCGGCACGCTGGCCGGGGTCGCCGCGCACTGGCGGGCCAACCTGGACGCCAACGTGCTCACCGCCGTGCTGCTCACCGAGGCGCTTCGGCCCGCCCTGCGCCGCCCGGGCGGCCGGGTGATCCTGGTCAGCTCGATCGCCGCCCAGCGCGGCGGCGCTGGGGCGTACTCGGCGGCGAAGGCCGCCCTGCACGGCTGGGCGTACGACCTGGCCGCACAGCTCGGCCCGGAACAGATCACGGTCAATGTGGTGAGCCCCGGCTATGTCGCGGAAACCGAGTTCTTCGGTGACCGGATGACCGCCGAGGGGCACGCGAAGCGGGTGGCCGCGACCCTGGTCGGGCGGGCCGGGCTGCCGGACGACATCGCCGAGGCCGTCCGCTATCTCGCCAGCCCGGCTGCCGGCTACGTCACCGGCCAGGTCCTCGGTGTCAACGGAGGCTCGGTCCTCGGCCGCTGAGCAGGCACGAGCCCATGGGCGCATGCTCGTGCCCTGAACGACTGAAGGGCGGCGGCCCCCCGTGTGGCCACCGCCCTCCTGCGTCGTGGGTCAGCCGTTCAACATCTCGTACGCCATCTTCGGGGCGTTCGTCACGGCGGCGCCGGCCGGCACGCTGATCTTCGGGGTGGTGCCGTAGTCGGCGTAGGTGACGACGTAGTCGTACGCCTTCGCCTTGCCGGCGGCCGGGATCTTCAGCGTCAGCGAGGTCAGGTGCTTGTCCGCGTCGACGACCGCGGTGAACGGCACCGTCTTGGCAGCTTCGCCGAGCGCCGCCGCCTCGCCCTCCTCCAGCACCTGGGCCGCGTTGCCAGCGCTCACGTCGATGACGCCGACGTACTGGCCGGGGCTCTGCTCCTTGACGGAGGTGGCCGCCTCGATGAGCGGGCCGGCGTTGCCCTGGTCCGCACCGTCGTAGGCCGGGATGGTGCCGCTGTCGGCCAGCTTCGTGCGGTCCAGCTTCATCCACTTGTCCGGGAACTTCGGCAGGCCCGGCTGGCCGCTGAACTTCGCCTTCAACCAGACCTCCTCGCCGATCAGCAGGAACGACATCTTCGTGGTGATGCCGTCGTCCGGCGCGCCAGTGGTGTTGATCTCGACCGCCTTCGAAGCCGGGTCGACCCGTCCGCTGTGCGTGTTGGAGGAGTCCTTGCCACTGAACTGGAACGTCCCCTCGGTGCCGTCCGGGACGGCGTCGAGGAGCGCCTGCTTCGGGTCGACGGTCGGGCTGGCGCTCGGGCCGCTCCGGGGTGCCGAGGCCGGTTCGCTCTTGGGCCCACACCCCCCGAGCAGGGTGGTCGTGGCCAGCATGGCGGCGAACGCGCCGACCGTCCGTCGGATGGTGCTCGCGCTGCCCGTTGCCTGTGTCATCACATTTCTCTTTCTCGCTGCGTGGCTTGTGCCGATGACCATGTTCTCGGCGGGCACGGCGGTACGGCTGCCGATATGCTGCCGTCCGGCTGCCGGGCACTGCCGTCCGGCGATCGTCGGGGGTGTCAGGAGCGGAAATTCGCATGTCAGGAACGCTGCGTTTCGAGATTCTCGGGCCTCAGCGGGCCTGGTACGCCGACCGTGAGATCGACCTCGGTCCCGGCAAGCAGCGTGCGGTGTTGGCCGTGCTGCTGCTCTCCACGGGCCGTCCGGTGGCCACCGGGCAGATCGTCGAGGCGGTCTGGCCGGACGATCCGCCCGCGAACGGCCCCAACGTGGTGCAGAAGTACGTCGCCGGGTTGCGCCGGGTGTTGGAGCCGGACCGCTCGCCGCGTACGCCGGGGCAGGTGTTGAGCCTGACCGATGCCGGCTACCTGCTGCGGGTGGACCCCGAGGTGGTGGACGCGGTCCGTTTCGACCGGGGTGTCCAGGCTGCCCGGCAGCGGCACGCGTCCGGCCGTACGGAGCAGGCGCTGGCCGAGCTGACCGCCGCCCTGGACCTGTGGCGCGGAGAGCCGTTCACCGGCTTCTCCGGGGGAGTGTTCGAGGCCGCCCGGCACCGCCTGGTGGAGTTGCGGGCCGTCGCCCTGGAGACTCGCGCGGAGCTGCAACTGGACAGCGGGCGGCACCGCGAGCTGGTCGGCGAGTTGGTCGAGTTGGTGGCCGAGTTCCCGGTCCGGGAGCGGCTGCGCCACCAGTACATGCTGGCGCTGTACCGCAGCGGACGGCAGGCCGAGGCGTTGGCCGCGTACCGGGACATCGACAGCCTGCTCCGGGAGGAATACGGCATCGGGCCCGGCGAGGCGCTCCGCGAGTTGCACGGGCGGATCCTGCGCGCCGACCCGACCCTCACCGCCGGTGTCCCGGAAACGGGATGGCCCGCTTCGGCTTCCGCCGCGCGGCAGGCGGTGAGCAGGGTGCCCCTGGTGCCGGCGCAACCGTCCGCCGCTTCACCTCCGGCTGCCCCGACCCCCGACCCGACCGTCCCACCCCCCGCTGCACCAGCCGCCTCGGACCACGCGTCGCCCCCGCCGCCCCAGGCCGCCGCCCCGCCGCTTCACGCGCCGCCCCCGCCGCCCCAGGCCGCCGCCCCGCCGCTTCACGCGCCGCCCCCGCCGCCCCAGGCGGCCGTCCCGCCGTACGCGGATCTCCCCTCGCCGCGGTACCCCGCGTTGGACGGTCTGCCCGCCGGTCCGCCTTCCCCGTTCGGGGTCGACCAGCCGCGCCGGGAGCGGCACCCGCTGCCGACGTGGGTGAGCACCACGGCCACCGTCGCCGGCACCCTCCTGCCGCTGCTGTCGTTCGGCACGCTGACCTGGCTGGTGATGCTGGCGTACGCGGTGCGGCGGCGCAGTGGGCGGCTCGGCCTTGCGGCCCTCGGCTATCTCGTCACCGCGACGGTGCTGGTCTTCATGATGGCCACCGACGATCTCGAGACGGAGGACTCGGCGGCCGAGGCGTTCTTCTGGCTCGGCGTGCTCAGTCTCTGCTGGCTGGTGGGCGCCGCGCACGTGGTCCTGCTCAACCGATGGGTCTGGGGGCGCTTCACCGGGCGGCGGCTCGTGGCCCAGGCGCGCGAAGAGGAGCTCCGGGTGCGCCGCCAGCAGGCGCGGAACCTGCTGCACCGCTACCCATCGGCGCGTTACGAGTTCGCGATCGGCCGACCGGATCTGGCCCGCGCCTTCGATGACGGTGGGCTCATCGACGTCAACGCCGTACCCGACCAGGTGCTCGCCACACTGCCCGGGCTCACCGAAGCGCAACGCCGGCAGGTGGCGATGGACCGGTGGGTACGCGGCCCGTACGCGTCGATGGAGGAATTGGCCGCGCGCTGCCCGTTGCCGCTCGCGACTATCGATGCGCTCCGCGGCGTCCTGCTCTTCCTACCGCCGCCCGCCCCGCCCGCCGCCCGCCCCGCCGCGATGGAGGCGGGGCCAGCCGAGCCCCGCTGATCGTGGGGGTTCACCGGCGAGGGCTGGTAGAAATGCCGGATGAGCCACGATCGAGCAGCGGTACGGGAGCGGGCCGAGGCGGTGCTGCGCCGGCTGGCCGGCGATCACGCCCGGCTGCGGGAGGATCAGTGGCGGGCAATCGAGGCACTGGTCGTCGACCGGCGCCGGGTGCTCTGCGTGCAACGGACCGGTTGGGGCAAGTCGGCTGTCTACTTCGTGGCCACCGCCCTGCTGCGCGAGCGCGGCGAGCACGGCCCGACCGTCATCGTTTCGCCGCTGTTGGCGCTGATGCGCAACCAGGTCGAGGCGGCTGCCCGGGCCGGCATCCGGGCTCGCACGATCAACTCGGCGAACCTCGACGAGTGGGACGAGATCACCGCCGAGATCCAGACCGGTGCGGTGGACGTGCTGCTGATCAGCCCGGAGCGGCTCAACAACCCGGACTTCCGCGACGGTGTGCTGCCGAAGCTGGCCGCGACCACCGGGCTGCTGGTCGTCGACGAGGCGCACTGCGTCTCCGACTGGGGGCACGACTTCCGGCCCGACTACCGACGCCTGCGGACGTTCCTCGCCGAGCTGCCCGAGCGCACCCCCGTGCTGGCGACCACCGCCACCGCGAACGCCCGGGTCACCCAGGACGTCGCGGAGCAGTTGGGCGACGCTCTCATCCTGCGCGGCACCCTGGACCGCGAGTCGCTGCGCCTCGGCGTGCTCGACCTGCCCAGCCCGGCGCACCGGCTGGCCTGGCTCGCCGACCACCTCGACCAGCTGCCCGGCTCGGGCATCGTCTACACGCTGACCGTGGCGGCAGCGGGGGAGACGGCCGAGTTCCTGCGCTCCCGGGGCTACCCGGTGGCCTCGTACACCGGTCAGGTCGAGGACGCCGACCGGCGAGCCGCCGAGCAGGACCTGCTCGACAACAAGATCAAGGCGTTGGTCGCCACCAGCGCCCTCGGCATGGGCTTCGACAAGCCTGACCTGGGCTTCGTCGTTCACCTCGGCGCGCCGCCCTCGCCGATCGCGTACTACCAGCAGGTCGGCCGCGCCGGCCGTGCAGTCGAGCACGCGGAGGTGCTGCTGCTGCCCGGGGCGGAGGACGCGGCGATCTGGCGCTACTTCGCCTCGCTGGCGTTCCCGCCGGAGCAGCAGGTGCGTGCCGTGCTGGCCGCCCTGCACACCGACCGCCCGCTCAGCACCCAGGCCCTCGAACCTCTCGTCGACCTGCGCCGGGCCCGGTTAGAGCTGATGCTCAAGGTGCTCGACGTGGACGGCGCGGTCCGCCGGGTGCGCGGTGGTTGGCTCGCCACCGGTGAGCCCTGGGTCTACGACGATGCCCGGTTGCGGCGCGTCGCCGAGGCACGCACCGTCGAGCAACAGGCCATGCGGGAGTACGCGACCACGACCGACTGCCGGATGCGGTATCTACGGGAACGCCTGGACGACACCGGGGCAACCGACTGCGGCCGGTGCGACAGGTGCGCCGACCCACTCTTCTCCGGAGACGTGTCGACGGCCGCGCTCGCCGCCGCGCAGACCTTCCTGGGCCGCCCCGGCGTGGAGATCGCGCCGAAGAAGCTCTGGCCGACCGGGCTCGACGCGGTGGGCGTACCCCTCAAGGGCCGGATCGCCCCCGGGGAGCAGGCACTGCCGGGCCGGGCCGTCGGGCGCCTCTCCGACCTGGGCTGGGGTGGTCGGCTGCGCGATCTCGTCGGCCCGGAGGCGCCAGACGCACCGCTGCCCGACGACGTCGCCGGTGCGGTGGTGGAGGTGCTGAAGGCGTGGGCGCACGGTGACGACCCGTGGCCGCGCCGGCCGGTGGCGGTCGTCGCGGTCGGCTCGCGGCGACGGCCCCGGCTGGTCGGGTCGCTCGCCGAGCGGATCGCCGCCGTGGGCCGGTTGCCGATTCTCGGCGAGGTCACCCCGGCCGGTCCGGGCGGCCCCGGCGGGCCGCGCGGCAACAGCGCCCAACGGGTACGCGCGCTGCACGACACCTTCACCGTCCCAGCCGACCTGGCCGACGCACTCGCCGGACTGGACGGTCCGGTGCTGCTCGTCGACGACCTGATCGACTCGGGCTGGACGATGACGCTGGTAGCCCGGGCACTGCGCCGGGCCGGCGCACCCGACGTGCTCCCACTCGCCCTCGCGGTGGCCGGCTGACTCCCTGCCGGTCGCGGTGGCCGGCTGACTCGCTGCCGCACGCGGTGGCCGGTTGACCCGCTGCCGGTCGCGGTGGCCTGCTGGCTCGCTGCCGCTCGCGGCGGTCAGGGTCGGATGGCCGTGCTGCTCGCACCTGTGACCCCAGCCTCGTCCGGTCGGGCGGGAAAGTTCCCGGGCGCCGCCGAATGCGACGGGCGCCACGCCGTCCGGGCGTCGGCCTGGACAAGCCCACCGCGGCGGTACCGTGGGCGGCATGACCGACCAGCACCCCTCCGCCGTGCCGGTGGTGTCTGACGAGGTCTCCGCCGTGCTGGCGGCGTCTGACCAGGTCCCCGCCGCGCCGGCGGCGCTGGACGAGGTCTCTGCCGCGCCGGATCGGAGCACACTCCGGCTGGCGCTGGTGGTCGGTGGGCTGGTGCTGGCGGTCCTGCTCGGTTTCGGCCTCGGCCGGTTGAACACCAACGGCGCCGCCACGGGCAGCCCCTCGGTGGCAGCCGGGCACACCGACCCGCCGGGCATCGGGCCGCACAACCACGGCACCGCCACGAGCACCGATCAGGGCGCGCCGACCGAGCCAGGTGGTCTGGCGGTCAGCTCGGCCGGGTTCACCCTGGCCCCCCTCGGCACCGAGTTCGTGGCCGGTCGCCCCGGTCAACTCCGCTTCCAGGTGCGCGACGTGCAACGTCGGCCGGTCACCCGATTCGCGATCGTGCACGACAAGCCGATGCACCTCATCGTCGTCCGCCGGGACCTGACCGGCTACCAGCATCTGCACCCGACCATGGCCACGGACGGCACCTGGTCGGTGCCGTTGACCCTCCCGCAGTCCGGTGTCTGGCGCGCGTACGCCGACTTCACCGTCGTCGCCGACAACGGCGCGCAGACGGCGGTGACTCTCGGCACGGACCTGGTCGCACCGGGCGGCTACCAGCCGCGCCCGCTGCCGGATCCGGCCACCTCGACGACCGTGGACCGGTTCACCGTCGGCTACCAGGGCACCCCGCAGGCCGGAGCGACCGTGCCGCTGACCTTCCGGGTCGACGGCGCTGGCGGTGCCGCCCCGCTGGAGCGTTACCTCGGGGCGTACGGGCACCTGGTGGCGTTACGCGAAGGCGACCTCGGCTACCTGCACGTGCACCCGGAGCCGGAGCTGGTCGACGGCCAGGTCAAGTTCTGGCTGACCACCACGGGCCCCGGCCGCTACCGCCTCTACTTCGACTTCCAGGTGGGGGCCGACGTCCACACCGCCGAATTCACCCTCATCGTCCCCTGAGCCGGTCGACTCAGCCGGCGCGGCGGATGGGGCGGCGGGCCAGGTAGCGGAGCAGATCGCGGATGTGGTGCTTCTCCTCGGCGGGGACCGTCGGGTCGGCCAGCCGATCCAGGATGGCGCGGACGTCCGCCTCGACCGGGCCGTCGTCATGGCGTCGGCGGGGCGCGGGGCCGGCGTCGGGCAGCCCGAGCGCGCGGAACGCGGCAGCGACCGGCAGGTCCAGTGCGGCGCAGAAGCCGCGCACCTTGGCCAACTCGGGATAGTCCTGCCAGTCACCGGCCAGCCAGCGAAACACGGTGGAGCGGCCCACGCCCGTGTGTGCGGCGAGATCGGTCACGGTCCAGCCACGTTCGTCGCGAGCATCGTCGATGGCGCGCCGAACGAAGCGGGCGAAGGCCATCTGCGGTGATGTGTCGGCGGATCCCATCCCTGTGTGTCTGTTCCTCCCTGCCGGGCACTGGGACGATACGCCTTCCGAGGGTAGTACCCCCGGGGCCGGAAACAACTGACTGATCGCACAAACTGTCCCGCCGGCGGGACTTCGCATCCGTCAGGGTGTATGCCGACCAGAACCGTTCGCCTGCCGTGTTCGACCGCCACCCCGAGGAGCACCATGGCCGAAACGAGCCGTCCCCAGCCGTACCAGCCCGGTGCGGTGAGCCTCTTCTTCGTCGCCAAGGCCGGCGTCTTCGCTGCCACGTTCTGGATCTGGTTGCTGATCCTGGTGCTCCGCACCGACTCGGCGACCGGCCTCCAGGTGCTCGCAGCCACCGGCGCCATCACCACCACGCTGCTGGGCGTGGTGCTCGGCGCCCGGATGGCGCTGCAGCACAACGCCGCCATCCGGCACGCGGAAGTGAAGAAGCTGCTGGTCGACATCTCCTGGAACGCCTTCACCGCCGCCGGCAACGCCGACAGCACGGGCAAGGTGGTGCCGTTCCCGACCCCCCAGGGCGACGCCGACTGGGCCGGCCAGCGCAGCGGTGGCGACCGGGTGACGGTCCTCGACGGTGGTGCCGGCGAGCGCAACAGTGGTCGGGATCGCGGCGAGAGGCGTCGCTAGCCGCAGCCCCGAGGCCGACTAGGCCGCCGGCTGCTGGTCGGTCGGCTGCTCGCCGGCGGCCAGCAGCGTCTCCAACCGGGGTGTGACCTGCCACTGGTTTACCAGCTCGCGATACTCCGCGCGCTGCGGCTCGGTTGCCGCCGCGCCGGTACGGCGGGCGCGGATCAGCAGGTTACGTGGCGTGTGCTGGGAGTCCACGAACTCCACCACCTCGGCCCGATATCCGTGCACCCGCAGCAGCCCGGCCCGCAGCGCATCGGTGAGCACGTCGGCGAAGCGCTCGCGCAGGATGCCCTGCCGGGTCAGCAGCTCGTACGGGGCCGGGGCGGGGTGAGCGCGGAGCTGCTTCGCCAGGTCGTGGTGGCAACACGGCGCGGCCAGCACCCAGCGGGCCTCCCAGCGCACCGCGCGGGCCAGCGCCTCGTCGGTGGCGGTGTCGCAGGCGTGCAGTGCCAGCACCAGGTCGGGGGCGGGGTCGACGACAGCGTCGGCGATCGTGCCGGCCACGAAACTGACCTGGTCGGCCCAGCCCAGCCGCTGCGCCAGCTCGGTGTTGCGCCGCCGCTGGTCCTCCCGGACGTCCACACCGATCAGCTGGACGTCGAGCCCGCGACTCGTCAGATAGCGGTACGCGGCGAACGTCAGGTACGCGTTGCCGCAACCCAGATCGACCACCCGCAGCGGACCGGTCAGCTCGTCGGGCAGGGTCGCGGCCAGGGCACGCAGGAACGCGTCCACCTGCCGGCGTTTGGCCGCCGAGCCGCCGATCTCGGCGAAGATCGGGTCACCCGGGTCGAGCAGGTATTCCTTCGTCCGGTCATTCCCACCCGTCGTAGCCGCCGGGCGGGACGTCGCGGCACGGTGCACCTGCGCCTCGCCGGATTTGGTCACCCGCAGTTGCAGCGTCGCGTCGGTCGTCTCGACGTGCCAGTTGCCGAACGGTTCGGCCAGTAGCTCGTCGATGGCCTGGACCGTCTCCGGACCGAGGGCGACATTGCGGGTGTACGGGCGCGTGCCGTCGGAGGTGGCGATCTGCAGCCGCGGGCCGGCCTTGAGCGTCACCGGCCGCAGTTCGGCCCGAATCACCACGGGATGGCGCCCACGGCGTCGTCCGGCGGCGACCGCTCGGGTCAGCGCGGGGTCGAGCAGCAACGCCCGAACTTCGGTCAGGGCGGCGTCCAGTGGTTCCGGCATCGTTCCATTTTCGGCAGGTGGGGTGGGAAGGGAACATCCCCCGTACCGCGCGAGGCGGTGCGGGGGATGTCAGGTGTGGCTGGTGGTCAGTCCGCGGTCGCCTCGGCCGGCGTACCCGCGTCGGAACCGCCACCACGGCGGCGCCGACGGCGGCGCGGCTTCGACGGCTCGCCGTCGGACGCGACGGCCGGCTCGGCGGGACCGGCGTCGGCGGAGATCACCGCGGTCGGCTCGCCCACGACCGCATCGCCGGCCCGGCGGCGACGCCGGCGGCGCGGGGTACGGGTGCCTTCCTCGGCGGCGTCGCCGACGGGCGCCTCGGCGACGGCCGGCGTGCCGGCGTCGGAGCGGTCACGACGGCTGTCGCCCCGACCACGGCGCTCGCCCCGACCCTCACCGCGGCCTTCGCCCCGGCTCTCACCGCGTCGGCCGCCCCGAGGGCCGCTGTCGCCCCGACGGGAGCGGGTCGTCCCACCCAGATCCTCTTCGATCTCGGCGGACAGCCCGGCCCGGGTGCGCTCGGCAGTAGGCAGCGTGCCACTGACCTCGGTGGAGATGTGCAGGTCGGTGTAGAGGTGCGGCGACGTGTGGTACGTCTCCGGCGGCTCGGGCATCTCCAGACCGAGGGTCTTGTCGATGATCCGCCAGCGCGGCATGTCGTCCCAGTCGACGAAGGTCACCGCGACACCCGTCGCGCCCGCCCGGCCGGTACGGCCGATGCGGTGGGTGTAGGTGTCCTGGTCTTCCGGGCAGTCGTAGTTGATGACGTGGGTGACGCCGGTGACGTCCAGCCCTCGGGCCGCCACGTCGGTGGCGACCAGAATGTCGATCTTGCCGGCCCGGAAGGCCCGCAGCGCCCGCTCGCGGGCACCCTGGCCGAGGTCACCGTGCACCGCGGCGACCGCGAACCCGCGGAAGTCGAGGTCCTCGGCAACCCGGTCGGCGGCCCGCTTGGTGCGGGTGAAGATCATGGTCAATCCGCGCCCCTCGGCCTGGAGGATGCGCGCCACCACCTCGACCTTGTTCATCGAGTGGGTGCGGTAGACCAGCTGCTGGGTCTGCGGCGACGGGCCGGTCTCGGCGGTGTGCCCGGCGTGGATCGTCATCGGCTGACGCAGGAAACGCCGCGACAGGGTGACGATCGGGTCCGGCATGGTGGCCGAGAAGAGCATCGTCTGGCGGTCTTCCGGGAGCATTGCCAGGATCTTCTCGACGTCGTCGAGGAAGCCCAGGTCGAGCATCCGGTCGGCCTCGTCGAGGACGAGTGCGTGCACCCGGTCCAGTCGGAGGTGCTTCTGCTTCTGCAGGTCCATCAGCCGGCCGGGGGTGCCGACCAGGATCTCCACGCCCTTGCGCAGCGCGTCGATCTGCGGCTCGTACGCCACGCCGCCGTAGATCGGCAGCACCCGGACGCCTCGCGTCCGGCCGGCGGCGGCCAGGTCCTTGGCGACCTGGATGCCCAGCTCACGGGTGGGGACGACGACCAGTGCCTGGGGGACGCCGTCGCTGCCCTCGCCCGGCGCGAAGACCCGGTCGAGCAGTGGGACGCCGAAGCCGAGGGTCTTGCCGGTGCCGGTGGGCGCCTGACCGATCAGGTCGACGCCGCGCAGCGCGATCGGGATTGCGTACTCCTGGATGGCGAAGGCGCGGGTGATGCCCGCCGCGGCCAGGGCCTCGACGGTCTCGGCACGGGCGCCGAGTGCGGCGAACGTGGGGGCCTCCGGTCGAACCGGGGCAGTGGGGGCCAGTTCCTGGCCGTCCATCAAATCTTGAGTCAGCTCGCTCATGTGGATGTGGGGGTGCCCTCTCGTGGGTGCGCCCGTCATGTCCTCAGGGCGCTATCGGTGTGACGCGGGCCACACGGTCGGCGGCAGACTGCCGAGCCGGACCGGGCCGCACGCGCGCCGCGGGCTGAGCTTCGATCAGATCGGCGCCCACGGCAACTGCTCCATGCTACCTGAACAGGCATGGCCCCGTCCCGATTCCCGGCCGGCCAGGTGCCACGCGGGGGCGGCGATTGTGATCTGAGTCACACGATCGCAGAGGGCGGTGACGCGAAAACCGACGACTTCATCCGAGCGTCACCGGTGTGCTGGAAGTGCCGAGGTGCGGACCGAGCGGGCCACACGCACCCCGCGCACTGCGCCACGGCCGGCTCGGGCCGGCCGTGCCTGGCTGCCCGGGAGGCCCGCTGCCGCGCACACCACGCGGGTGGCCGTCGGGATGGAGAAGCGACCACCCCGGGCGAGCGGGGCCCCCGGTGCCGGCCTGCGGCAGGTGGGTCAACGCCGACCTGCCGCGATGGCCGGACCGGTCAGCGGACGGTGAAACCGACCGACCGGGGCGACGCCTCGGCGATCTCGACGTAGGCGACCTTCTCGACCGGAACGATGACCCGTCGGCCCTTCTCGTCGGTCAGGGAGAGCGTGCCGCCGTTGCCGGCGAAGGCGTCGGTCACGATCTGCTCGATCTCGGCCGGCGACTGAGCGCTGTCCAGTACCAGCTCACGCGGCGCGTACTGCACGCCGATCTTGACCTCCACTGTGCCTCCTCAACTGGGGCGAAAGAACCGCCCTGCGAAGGCTATCCGATCACGGGGTCGGTGGTCAGGCTGACTCACCTTGCAGCGGGAAGCTCGCGATGCCCCGCCAGGACAGCGCGGCCACCAACGCCTCGGCCTCGGCCTTCGGCACCTGTCGGCCACCGGCCAGCCAGAACTGCGCGGCCGTCTCCGCCGCGCCGACCAACCCGGAGGCGAGCAACTCGGCGTGCGCCCGGCTCACCCCGGTGTCCGAGATGATGGTGTCGGTGATCGCCGCGATGCAGCCCTGCTCGACCCGCTCCACCCGCTGCCGCACCGCCGGGTCGTTCCGCAGATCCGACTCGAAGACGAGGCGGAACGCCTCGCTCTCGTGATCGACGAAGTCGAAGTAGGCCCGCACCGAGGCGCCGACCCGTTCCTTGTTGTCGATGGTGCCGCGCATCGCGTCGTGCACTTTAGCGACGATGGCGTCACAGTGCGTGTCGAGCAGCGCCAGGTAGAGATCCATCTTTCCGGGAAAGTGTTGATAGAGCACCGGCTTCGAGACCCCGGCCCGCTCGGCGATGTCGTCCATCGCGGCGGCGTGGTAGCCCTGCGCGACGAACACCTCCTGCGCCGCAGCGAGAAGCTGCTTTCGGCGCGCGGAGCGGGGCAGGCGGGTGGGCCGGCCAGCGGTCTGTGCACCGTTCCCCGCAGCGGTCATGGGATCCTCCGAGTTCTCCGTACGAGCCGGCATTTTCCCCCCAGACCGGGCGAAGCCCGCGACCCCCGTCGTGGAAATGGCCCGCCGCTGTAACTTATCGCCACTCTCGGCACACGGTAGCCTCAGCGAGGGCGACCAAGGAGCGCGCGGTGAGTGAAACAGGGCAACCCGGAGCCGCCACCCCGGGAGAGCACGGTGACGGAGCGGGTCAGCACGACGACCCGGGCCGTCCCGTCAGCGGGTGGGCGCCCCCGGCGGGTGGGTGGCCCCGAGCCGCCGATCGTGCGGATGCCCGGGACGAGGCGCCACACTGGCAACCCGACCCCGCGTCCGGCTGGCGCACCTCTTCCACCCGACATGGCGATCTGCCGCCGCCCCTGGTCGGGCAGCCGGCTGACCTCGATCCGCCGACCCGCGCCAACGGTCACCACACCAACGGCACGCACCACCCGGACGACACCAACGGTGTCCGGCGTCCGGGTCTCGAACCACCCGCAGGGCGCTTGACGCCGGTGAGCGCGCCGCCCGGGCTGCCCGCGGAGGGCCGGCCCGAGGCGACCAGCGACCGGCTGGTGGTGCCCGCCCAACGTCCCGTACCTCCGCTGGAACAGGGGGGCGGCGAGCCCGACACGGGCCCCGCCAAACGCTCCACCGCCGATCCAGCCGCCGCCCACCGCGCTCGCTGGGGCGAGCCTGGATTGCCCACCTCGGCGCCGCCGGCCGTCCAGGTGCCGCCCGTCGGCACCGCCGCGTCGGGCTTCGAGGTGCCGCCCGGCTTCCACGCGCCGACCGGCGAGCGGCTGGCCGCCGACGAGCCACCGGCCGGGCCACGCGACTGGCGGGACCCGCTCCCACCGGAGCGTCCGGGACCGTCCGGGCACTCCGACGCGACCGACCCGGGTCGCGCCGCCGACAGCTCCCGGCCAGGAGAATCCCGCCGTGCCGGTGACGCGCCTCGTGCCGGAGAATCGTCGGCCATCGAGCCGGACTGGCCGGGGCCGAGCTGGAACCGGCCGAGCTGGGGTGGCGGATGGGCCCCGCCCTGGTCCCGTCAGGACGACGAGCCGGCTGGCGCCGCAGCCCGGGACGAGTCCGCGCCAGGCTGGGACGCCGAGCCCCACCAGCCGTACGAGCCGGTGCGCGCCGAGCAGTCCCAGCCCTACGACTTCGCCCGGGGTGAGTCCCCGTCGGATGCCGGGCCGGTGCGCCCCGCCGAACCAACCAGCGCGCCGCCGTCCGACCGTCCTGCCTGGGCCGCACCGGCAGCCGTTCCGCCCGCCGATCGCCCGTTGCGGGCAACCGACGCGGACCCGTCCCCCACGAGTGGGCCGCCGGTGTCGTCGTCAGGTCTGACACCACCGGTCGTCGAGCGCCCCGCCTGGGCCGGTGGCCCGACGCCGACCAGCGGCCCGCCCGCCGACCGGCCATCCTGGGCCGGATCAGAGGCGACCAGCGCACCCCGCCTCGATCGGCCGTCCTGGGCTGGCGGAGCCGACTCCGAGCCGACCAGCGTTCCGCCGGTCCGGCCGTCGTGGGCCGGTGGGTCCGAGGCGTCGACCAGCGTTCCGCCGGTCCGGCCGTCGTGGGCCGGTGGGTCCGAGGCGTCGACCAGCGTTCCGCCGGTCCGGCCGTCGTGGGCCGGTGGGTCCGAGGCGTCGACCAGTGTCCCGCCGGTCCGGCCGTCGTGGGCCGGTGGGTCCGAGGCGTCGACCAGTGTCCCGTCGGTCCGGCCGTCCTGGGCTGGGGGTTCCGATCCGGCGCCAACCAGTTCCCCGCCGACGCGCCCCTCCTGGGCCGCCAACCCGGCCTCAGCCGACGGGCCACCTGCCGCGCCGTCCGTCCCGCCAGTCGCGCCACCTGCCGCGCCAGCCGCGCCGCCTGTCCCGCCAGCCGAGCCACCCGCCGCGCCATCCGCGCCACCCCCGGCGCCGGCCGGGCCACCCCTCACGGTGGCCGACGCGCCACCTGCTCCGGCAGGCCCGCCCCTGGTGGCGGAGCGCCCCTCCTGGGTGAGCGGTGCGTCCACCACCGCGGCGAGCGCCTCCCGTGCCGAGCGGCCGGACTGGTCCGAGGGCCGCATCCCCGCGGCCTCTGCGGAGCGCCCGTCGTGGCCGGCAAGCCAGTCGGCCAGCCGGCCCCTCGGGGGCGACGCGGGGGAGACGCCCGGTGTGCCACGGCCCGAGATCCGGCCGGCCGCACCGTTCCGGCTCCGGCCGGCGGCACCCGAATCGCCCGGGCTGTCTCCCGTCGATCCACCGCGCGCACCCGCGCCGATGAGCACGGCGTCGTCCGCCGATGACAGGGCGTCCTCCAGCGGAGCGGTCCCGCCTCCCGCCACGAACGGGCCCGGTCGCCGTGACCGGCCCGCACCCGCGTCCACCTCCCCCTACGCGGCTCGCCGATCCGCCACCGACCGGACGCCGCCGACCGACCCGGCCGACGACGTCCGACAACCGGACCTGAGCGCGGTGGTGTTGCCGCAGCGCGTCCCCGCGGAACCGGACGTGCCCGTCGTGCCGGAGCCGCCAGCCGTGGAGCCACCCGCCGAAACCCCGGAACTCGCCCGCATCGCCACCCACCTCCGCCGTGACGACGAGCCAGCCCCACTGCGGGAGCGCCCCGAGGGGTTCGACGTCAACGCCATCCTGGACGCCGTCCGGGAGGTCGCCGGTGTCCGCGACGCGGCGCTGCGCCGCACCCCGGCAGGGGCGCACAGTCTGCGACTGGACCTGGCCGACGGCGCCGACCCGGCCGAGGTGAGCCGACAGGTGGCCCGGCTGCTTCAGGAGCGGATGGGGCTGGCCGCCGCCCCACAGAACGTGCCCGGCCTGCCCACCACGCCACCCCCGCCGGTTCGCCGTCGCGTGGCCGAGCCCCGATCTGCCGAGCCCCGATCTGCCGAGCGGCGTACCGCGGAGCCCCAGGGCGCAACCCCGCGCGATGCCGGTGCCGACCCGCGTACCCGTGAGGTCCGGGCGGCCGAGTCGACGGCGGTCGGTCGTCCGTCAGGTGGTCGGGCGGAGGCCACACCGGTAGACCGCGAGCAGTGGACCGGCACGGACACCTCGCGCCGGCGCCGGTCGAACGCGCCGCACCGGGGTCGCGCCACCGTCGAGGAACCGGGATCGGTCTCCGCCGCCCCGGCCGGTGCCGCAACCGGCAGCCCGGCGACGCTCGGCACGTCGTACTCCGGTGGTCAGGTGACCACGACGGAGTCGGCGCCGTCCCGACCGCTGGACACCGGCGGCACGCCGGGTCCGCGGGTGGTCATCGACCATGTGCAGGTCAGCACCTTCGGCCTGGACGCCAACGTGGAGGTCCGGCTGCTGGCCGACGGCGACAGCGCCTCCGGGTACGCCACCGGCCCGGCCGTGGACGGCTACGTGCTGCGGCTCTGCGCGGTGGCGGCGGCCGCCGCGGTCGACGAGTTGCTGCGTGGCGCCGAGAACGCCGAGCGGGGGCGCTGCTTCGTCGAGCACGCGGCGGTGGTGCCGTTCGGCAACTGCGAGGTGGCCACCGTGGTGGTGCTGCTCGTCTGTGAGGGCTGGGTCGAGCAGCTCGCCGGTTCGGCTCTGGTCGCCGGTGATCCGCGGCAGGCGGTGGTCCGGGCGACGCTCGCGGCGGTGAATCGTCGGCTGGAGGCGCTGCTGTCCTGAGTGGGCCGGGGCAGACTGTATTGATGAAACGCGCCACCCTCTGGCCGGACCATCTGCTCCCCGATGACCGGGTCCCGCCGCCGTGGCCGGGCCGGGAGGTCCGCCTCGACGGCTTGGTCACGTACGTGCGGGACACCCCGGCCACCGCCGCCGGTGCGGAGCCGGCGCTGTACGTGCACGGGCTGGGTGGGTCGTCGCAGAACTGGACCGACCTGGCCGGGCTGCTCGCCGACCGGCTGGACGGTCAGGCCATCGATCTGCCCGGTTTCGGCCGCAGCGAGCCGGGCCCCCGCTACACCATCCCGGCCTTCGCGGATCTGGTCGTCCGCTGGATCGAGCACTCCGGTCGGGGCCCCGTGCACCTGTTCGGCAACTCGTTGGGCGGCGCGGTCGCGGTCCAGGTCGCCGGGCTCCGGCCCGACCTGGTCCGTACCCTCACGCTGATCTCCCCGGCGCTGCCGTTCCTGGATTTCCGCCGCTCCCTGCAGGGGCGGATGCTGCCGGTACTCGCCATTCCACGGGGTGAACGGCTGGTCGCCCGACGGCTCACCCAGCTCGCCCCGGAGGTGATGGCCCAGCAGGTGTTGGAGGCCTGCGTCGCCGACCTCAGCCGGATCTGCGAGCAGCGCCGGGCTGAGGCGCTGGAGGAGATCCGGGTGCGCTACGAGGCGGAGCATTACGCCGCCGCGTACGTCCGGACGTTCCGCGGGCTGGTCTCCAGCTTCCTGCGGGCGTATCTGCCGGGGTCGGGTTCGCTGTGGCGCCTCGCCGCGTCGGTGCGTGCACCGACCCTGGTGGTGGGCGGTCGACAGGATCGTCTGGTCGACGTGCGGGTCGCGCCGCAGACCGCCCGGGTCATCCGGGACAGCCGGTTGATGATGCTCGACGGCGTCGGTCATGTGGCGCAGCTGGAGGTGCCCCGCCTGGTTGCCCGGGCGGTGGTCGGCCTGCTCGCCGAAACGGGGGACACCGTCGGGAGGTCTGATCTGGCAGGCTGAGCTGGATGCCCAGCTCAGCCCCCCTCCCCGGTCGCCGTCAGCGACGCTTCGCGCTGTTCGCCCAACTGGTGGCGGTGGTGTTGGCGGTCTGCGCGGTGGTGACCGTGATCGCCGAGGGGCCGGGTGGACATCCCGCTGCCGACCAGTTGGCCGCCGAGGAGCTCGCGCCGTTGCCGCCGCTGGTGGCCGCGCCGTTGCCGCCGTCGGCCAGTCCGTCGCCCTCCGCCTCGGTCCCGTCCAGCCCGCCACCGGTGCTGCGGGTGTCGGGCGCGGTCCCGAGTGCCGGCACGGGGACGTTCGGCTACGACGCGCGTTCCGGCCCGGTGCTGGGCCGGGCGGGTGAGCTGCGGCGTTACCGGGTCGCGGTGGAGTCGGGCAGCAACGAGGGCGCCGCGGACTTCGCGCAGGCGGTCCAGGTGGCGCTCGCCGGGCCGGGCAGCTGGGTCGACAGCGGCAGACTGCGGCTGCAGCAGGTGCCGGGGGACGCGCCCCGCGACTTCACCGTCTACCTGGCCACCGCCCGCACGGCGGGTCGGATGTGCGCCGATGGTGGGGTGGACATCCGCATCGGGGGTCGGCCGTACACGTCCTGCCGGGCGCCGGGCCAGGTGATCATCAATCTGGATCGGTGGCGGCTGTCCGTGCCGCACTTCGTCTCGGCCGGCGTGCCGCTGGCGGTCTACCGGACGTACGTGGTCAACCACGAGGTGGGTCACCAGCTCGGGCACCGGCACGAGCGCTGCCCGGGTGCCGGCCGGCCGGCACCGGTGATGATGCAGCAGACGCTCTTCCTCAACGGGTGCCGGGTCAACCCGTGGCCGTACCTCGACGGGCGTCGGTACGCCGGCCCTGCCCTCTGAACGACCACCGACACGCCGGCCGTCTAGCCCTCCGTCAGACGGCTTGCGTCAATAGCGGCAAAAACGGGGAAATGCCCGAATAATCTGGCACGCTCGACGTCATGACGCCGTCGTCCCCTTACGGCCCACCCGCGCCGCCCGACCCGTCGGGCCGGCCGGTGCACGGGGGTGCGCGTCCCGAGATCGTCCGGATGCACCGGCGACGTCGCCGCAGTCTGCTGCTCGGCCTGCTCGTGCTCGCCGCCGCCACCGTCGTGACGCTGAACCGGGGCGGCGAGCCGCCAGCCGAGCCTCCTGCCGCAAACCAGGCCGAGATGGGGCACGGCGGAGGGGCACCCGCGCACCCGGCGCCCACCAGTTACCCGTCGGTCGGAGCGGGACGGTTCACCGTGGCCGACGGCGAGACAGCCGTGCACGGCACGGACGGGCCGCTGCGCCGTTACCGGGTCACTGTCGAACGCGGCACCGGCCAGGACGCAGACGCATTCGCCGCCAAGGTGGACGAGGTGCTGACCGACCCGCGCAGTTGGATCGCCTCCGACGAACTGCGGGTGCAACGGGTGACCGATGCCGGCGCCGCCGACTTCACCATCTACCTCGCCACCCCGGTCACGTCCGAGCGGATGTGCGCCGAGGGTGGGCTGACCACCGAGCGCTACACCTCCTGCCGCCTGCCCGGCCAGGTCATCATCAACCTGGCCCGCTGGATGGAGGCGGTCCCCGACTACGGCGCGCCGCTGGACACCTACCGCACCTACGTGATCAACCATGAGGTGGGCCACGAGTTCGGCGAGGAGCACGAGGCCTGCCCTGGCCCGGGAGAGGCTGCTCCGGTGATGCAACAGCAGACGTACGGACTGAACGGCTGCCTCGCCAACGCCTGGCCCTACCTCGACGGCCGTCGCTATGCGGGTGACATCGTCCCCTGATCGACCGGGTCGTCGGTTATTCCCGCTCCCGCATCGCGGACCAGTGTCGTCCCTCATGGCCGAGTGGGGCTCCCGCGAGCGACAATGGCGCGGTTCACACCGCCGATCCCGGGGAGTCCACCGTGTCGTTGCCCCCGCTCGTCGAACCCGCCGCCGAGCTGACCGTTGACGAGATCCGCCGCTACTCACGCCACCTGATCATCCCGGACGTCGGAGTGACCGGGCAGAAGCGGCTGAAGAACGCCCGGGTGCTCTGTGTCGGCGCCGGTGGCCTCGGCTCGCCCGCCCTGATGTACCTCGCCGCGGCCGGGGTCGGCACGCTCGGCATCATCGATTTCGACACCGTCGACGAGTCCAACCTCCAGCGGCAGATCATCCACGGCGTGTCCGACATCGGCCGGTCCAAGGCCGAGTCCGCCGCCGCGTCGATCCGCGAGATCAACCCCCTGGTCAACGTGGAGATCCACAACACCGCGCTGGACCGGGAGAACGTCCGGGAGATCTTCGCCCAGTACGACCTGATCGTCGACGGCACCGACAACTTCGCCACCCGTTACATGGTCAACGATGCGGCGGTGCTGCTCGGCAAGCCGTACGTCTGGGGCTCGATCTACCGCTTCGACGGCCAGGCGTCGGTGTTCTGGGCCGAGCACGGTCCCTGCTACCGCTGCCTCTACCCGGAGCCGCCGCCGCCGGGCATGGTCCCCTCCTGCGCCGAGGGTGGCGTGCTCGGTGTGCTCTGCGCGTCGATCGGCTCCATCCAGGTGAACGAGGCGATCAAGCTGCTGACCGGCATCGGTGAGCCGCTGGTCGGCCGTCTGATGGTCTACGACGCCCTCGAAATGGAATACCGCAAGATCAAGGTCCGTAAGGACCCGAACTGCGCGCTCTGCGGCGAGAATCCGACGGTCACCGACCTGCTGGAAGACTACGAGGACTTCTGCGGCGCGGTCTCCGAGGAAGCCCAGGAGGCGACGGTCGACTCGACCATCACCGCCCTGGAGTTGAAGGAGTGGCAGGACGCCGGCAAGGACATCTTCCTGGTCGACGTCCGGGAGCCGGCCGAGTACGAAATCGTCCGTATCCCCGGCGCCACCCTGATCCCCAAGGGCGACATCATCTCCGGGGAGGCCCTCGCGAAGCTGCCGCAGGACCGGCAGATCGTGCTGCACTGCAAGTCCGGGGTCCGTTCGGCGGAGGCGCTCGCCGCCCTCAAGGCGGCCGGTTTCCGGGACTCCGTGCACCTGCAGGGCGGCGTGCTCTCCTGGATCAAGCAGATCGACCCGTCGCTGCCGGCGTACTGAGCGACGACCGGGGCCGGCGGCGGGCCACTCACCCGCCCCGGCCTCGGCCGATTCCCCGAGGCGCGACGACCTTTACGCAGGTAGCGTGACCGCCGTGGTGGACATGGACGCCGCTATCGGCTTCGTCGTAGCGCACGGGGACGCGGTCGACCGCGCGCGTCTCTCCTGGCTGCGCACCGGCGCCGCGGTGCCCGACGAGGTGCTCGACGCCGCCGAGGCCGGGCAGACGCCCGACGGTGGCTGGCCGGCCGTCCTCGACGGTGCCGTCGGCTCCGTCGACGCGACCTGCTTCCGCCTGGCCGAGCTGGACGACCTCGGTGCCCTCGGCCGCCCGGCGGCCCGGCACGCACTGGACTGGCTCGCCGCCCGCCAACTGCCCGACGGCGGCTGGGACGAGGACCCGGCGCTGGCCGACCTCGCCCCGGAGTGGGCCCGGCCGGGCGACCCGGAGGCCCGCCTCTACCTCACCGCCAACGCCGGCTTCTGGCTCAGCGTGGGCGGTCGGGACGCCCGGGCCGCCGGGCCGCTGGACCACCGGGTCGGCGGGTCGTACGCCGGGGTGGTGCAGGCCGCCGCGCAGGCGCTCGCCGTGCAGCTCGCCCCGGACGGCAGTTGGCCCTCCTTCGTGGCCGTCGGTTGGCTGAGCGCGGCCGTGCTGCACCGGCAGGAGATGTACTACGAGTCGGCGCTGATCCAGGGGGTGCTCGCCGAGCGGATCCCGCAGTTGTCCCCGGCGGACGTGGCCTGGCTGGCCGGCACGCTGCGCCGGGTCGACGTGGGCGAGGAGCACTGGTTGCTGGTCTCGGCTCGCGAGCGGCTCACCAGGACCCAGCGCAGCGACGGCGGCTGGGACAGCGACGACGGTCACCAGTTCGATGTGCACACCACGCTGCGGGCGATCCGGGCCTGCCGGGCGGTCACCTCAGCTGGCTGATCACCAGCGGCCACCAGGCGTCCGGGGCGAACGCGGCCGGATCGATGCTCTCCAGCACCGTCCGCAGCGTCTCGGCCCGCTCCGCCCGGCCCGCCTTGCCCTCGTCCGCCTCGACGAAGAGCGCGAACTGGTAGAGGAACTCGACGAACGTGCGGAAGCTGCTGTTGACGCCCTGGACGTCCTTCTGGTTCAGATCGAACTGGAGGATCTCGCCGGTGCGCGGGTCCAGCACGTAGAGCAGGTTGGGGTTGTCGGCGACCGCGCCCACCACGATCAGCCGGATGTCCAGCGAACCGTCCTCGGTGGTCAGCTGCATGGTGTCGTACAGCTCGATGTCGTCTTCGAGGAAGGCGGTGTAGACGACCGCCACGTCGAGCGGGATCTCGTCGCCGGCGGGGAGCAGGTCAGGGCCGAAGCCCCCCTCCAGCCACGCCTCACGCGGGTACGGGATGAGCTCGTCCTCGTGCCACAGGGCACGGAACCGGGGATCAGCGGCCATGACGATCCTTCGTGGTCACAGGAGTCGGGTCGGTCAGGACGACAGGCCAGCGGTGATCAGCAGGCGCCGCCAGTTGTCGGCGTACTCTCCGGCATGCCGGCCCTTGCGGAGCCGCTCATCGCGGACCCCGGGGCCGAGGACGGTCGCGACCAGGTCGGGGTAGCCCGGACCGAACACCCGCTCGTTGAAGAACGTGGCGAGGTCGGGGGCGAGGACTGTGTATTCGACGTCCTCGTCCGGGTGCTCGTACTGGAAGATGTAGGCGTCCGGCTCCATCCAGTAGACCTCGAGGTCCTCGGTGTCCAGGAAGATCGAGGCGCCGCCCTCGATCTCGCCGCGTAGGCCTCGCGGAACGCTCCACACCTCGTGGCCGATGGCCAACGGGCTGCCCATCGGATCGTCCGGGTCGACGGTGTAGGCGCTCCAGGCCGCCGGGCTGGTGATCTCCTTGGGGGGCTTGAACCGGAAGTTGTCGCCCTCCACCCGGCCGACGAGACCGTAGACCTCCGCGACGCCAGGCAGGTCGGGAAGGGGCTCCAGCGGAGCCGGCCCCTCGATGACGACGCCGAAGCCGTGCTCGGCCTCCAGGCGCGTGAGCAGCGCCAGCTTGTCCCGGATCTCGGCCAGCACGCCGGTGGCGTCGGGGCTGCTCACTCGTCAATCCACTTCACGATGATCGGGTGGCCCTCGGGGACGTCCCGCAGCGCGACGGAGATGTCGCTGCCGATCTGGCGGTTGGTCCAGGAGTCCATCAGCCTGAGATTATCGTATGCATCCTCCCCGTCCATCTGCAGCTCCTGGATGTGGTCCGGGTCGACGCCCTGGCCGCGGGCGGTGATCCCGCCCCGCTGGCCCGCGTAGAGGCGATCCACCAGGGACTTGTTGGCCAGGTACTTGTTGGTCTCCCGGGTGCCGTGCTGCTGGGTCAGCTTCTTGTTCTTGGTCAGCTGCCGGAGCACCCGCTCGCGGAACACGTTCGTCCGGCTGCGGGTCTTGCCGGTCTTGCGGTCGTAGACCGAGTTGCTCGTCCGGTCCGACTTCGCCTTGGACAGCTTGCCCTCCTGACCGAGCCGGACCAGATCCCTCGCCTTGCGGTCGAAGTCCCTCTTGTCGAAGTCCGGCCGGTATTTCAGCCGCAGCACCGCCGGCTCGTTGACCTTGGCGCCGGTGGTCTTGGCGGTCCGGAAGACCTCCGCGTTGTCCAGGAACGCCGAGACGATTCGCGCGCCCTTCGCCTTGGCCTGCCGCGTCGGGGCATCGCGCTTCTTACCCGCCATTGAGCACCGCGTCCACCGCCATGCCGATCAGCTGGTCGACGATCATCCCGGTGATCATCTTGAAGATCGGGATCTCCAGCAGCGACGCCCCGAAGGTGACCACCGCGGTCGCGATCGCCTGCGCGATCTGGATCGCCAGCAGAATGAGCTGCACGATCACCTGGATCTTCAACGCCAGCACGATGCCCGCCCCGGCCATCAGCCCGATGGCGATGATGTTCGTCGGGTCGGTGGCGTCGGCGATGTTGCGCGGAGCCGACTCCCCGTCGTTCCACTCTTCGGCGAACGCGGTGAAGCTCTCGCCCCGGTTGGTGTCCAGCACCGTCCGCGCGGCCGACTCCAACTGGGCGACCGAACCGTTGATCCGGTCGGCCATGCCGGTCCACTCGCCGGCAAGCTGGAACAGGGCGGTCTCGTCCGACTCCGGCCAGTCGTAACCGATCATCGAGAGCAACGACACGAGCTCACCCGGAAGCGTCAGGCCCACGGCGACTCCTTTCCCCGTGCGGCGGGCTCAGCCGCCGAGCTTGCCGAGAATTGATTGGAAGATGTCGGTGACGCCCTCCTCGACGGCCCGGTAACCCTCCGCCATCGAGTGCAGGCCAGCGGCGTAGTTTTCCAGCTCGGTGAGGTTGGTGCTGAGGCACTCGGTCAGCCCGTCCACACAGGCCTGGTGGGCGACGCCGAGCAACATCCCGATGTCGTCGCCGCCGAAGGCGTCCGCGTAGCTGCCCACCGCCGCCTGGAACGCGTCGAAGGCCTGCCCGACGGCCTCCTTGGCCTGGACCAGCTCCTCCGCGCCGCGGCGCACCGAGTCGACGTCGACGTCGAGCGGGTTCATCGTCAGCTCCTCCCATGCAGTTTCCGCATGGTCTCGCTGACCGCGAGGGTGATCTCCCGCATCTGCCGCAGGCCCTGGTCCTGGAGCCGCTCCACGGTGGCGGTCATCGCGGCCAGGTCGGGCATCGGCTCCGCGGCGGCGACGGCCTCCTCCTGCCCGTCGAGGGCCGCGTTCACCGCCCGGCGAAACTCCTCGGCGAGCTGTTCCGAGCCTTCGCGCAGCACCCGGGGATCGAGGTCGACGGCGCTGACCCGTCCGTCGCTGCCGACGGTGACCCGGACCCGTCCGTCGGCGGCCTCGCCCACCGACTCGACCCGTTCCTGGGGCGCGACGGTGCGGCTGACATCCCGCAACGCGGCCCGTGCCTGCGCTAGTTGCTCTTCCAGGGCGTTCTCACCCAGCATGCTGCCTCCCCGGACTGGCCGTGCCGAACCAGCCTCAGACTAGCGACCCGGCACACCCCGGCGGGACCCCGTCCACCGGGGACGGTCAGCCGCGCAGGTGCCCGTCCCCGGTGACCACGTACTTCGTCGAGGTTAGCTCGGGCAGGCCCATCGGGCCGCGGGCGTGCAGTTTCTGCGTGGAGATGCCGATCTCCGCGCCGAACCCGAACTCGCCGCCGTCGGTGAAGCGGGTCGAAGCGTTCACCATCACCGCGGCCGCGTCCACCCGGGCGACGAAGTCGCGGGCAGCGCTCGCCGAGTCGGTGAGGATCGCCTCGGTGTGCCCGGTGCCGAAACGGCGGATGTGCGCGACCGCCGCGTCCAGCGACTCGACCACCGCGACCGAGATGTCGGCGGACAGGTATTCGGTGGCGAAGTCCTCCTCGGTGGCCGGGACCACGGCGGCGGAGTAGGCCGCAACCTCGGGTGAGCCGTGCACGGTCACCCCGGCCTCGGCGAAGGCCGCCAGCATCGGCGGCAGGAACGTGTCGGCGACGCCCGCGTGCACCAGCAACGACTCCGCGGTGTTGCAGGTGGACAGGCGCTGCGTCTTGGCGTTCAGCGTCACCGCGACGGCCTTCGCCACATCTGCGGCGGCATCCACGTAGACGTGGCAGTTGCCCACCCCGGTCTCGATCACCGGCACGGTCGACTCCTCGACCACGGTGCGGATCAGGGACGCGCCACCGCGGGGGATGAGCACGTCGACCAGCCCTCGGGCGCGCATCAGCTCCTTGACCGAGTCGCGGGAGCTGGCGTCGAGGAGCTGCACCGCGTCGGCCGGCAGCCCGGCGCCGGCGACCGCGTCGCGCAGCACCGCCACCAGCGCGGCGTTGGAGTGCGCGGCCGAGGACGACCCGCGCAGCAGCGCCGCGTTGCCGGACTTCAGGCAGATGCCGGCGGCGTCCACTGTCACGTTCGGCCGCGCCTCGTAGATGATGCCGACCACCCCGAACGGCACCCGGATCTGGCGCAGCTCCAGCCCGTTGGGCAGGGTCGAGCCGCGAACCACCTCGCCGACCGGGTCGGGGAGCGCGGCCATCTCGCGCAGCGCGTCGGCGATGCCGGCCACCCGGCCCGCGTCGAGGGCGAGCCGGTCCAGCACGGCCGCGCTCAGCCCGGCCTCTCGGCCGGCCGCCAGGTCCGTCTCGTTCGCGGCCAGGATCTCCGGGGTACGCGCCACCAGCGCATCGGCCATCGCCACCAGCGCGGCGTCCTTGACCGTACGCGTGGCCACGGCCAAATCCGCGGCGGCGTCCCGTGCCCGTCGCGCCTGCTCGTTCACGGTCATCCTGCGCTCCTCAGGTGGTGGGAAGGGCACTTGCTCACAGCAGCACCAGGTCGTCACGGTGGACGACCTCTCGTTCGTACGCCGGGCCCAGCGCCGCGGCGAGTTCGGACGTGGAACGGCCGAGCAGCCCCGGCAGCTCCACCGCGTCGTAGTTGACCAGCCCCCGGGCGACCGATGCGCCGGCGGTGTCCACCAGGTCCACCGGGTCGCCTGCGGTGAACGTGCCGTCCACGGCGGTGATGCCGGCGGGCAGCAGCGACTTGCGCCGCCCGACGACGGCGGCCACCGCACCCGGGTCGAGGTGCAGTCGGCCCCGGGGCGAGGTGGCGTGGGCCAGCCAGAACAGCCGGGCCGTCGGGCGTTGCCGCTGCGGGTGGAACAGCGTGCCGACCGGTTCGCCGGCCAGGGCCGGGGCAGCCAGGTCGGCGGCGGTGAGCACCACCGGGATGCCGAAGCCGGTGGCGATCCGGGCCGCCTCGACCTTGGTCACCATGCCGCCGGTGCCGACGCCGGAGCGGCCGGACCCGCCGATGGTGATCCCGGCGAGGTCCGCGTCGTCGCGGACCTCCGTGATCCGGGTCGAGTGCGGTTTGCTGGGGTCGCCGGTCCAGAGGGCGTCCACGTCGGAGAGAAGGACCAGCAGGTCGGCGTGCACCAGCGCGGCCACCAGGGCGGCCAGCCGGTCGTTGTCGCCGAACCGGATCTCCTGGGTTGCCACCGTGTCGTTCTCGTTGACGATCGGCACCGCTCGCAGGTCGAGCAGCTTGCGCAGCGTCCGGTACGCGTTGCGGTAGTGCGCCCGCCGGGTCACGTCGTCGACGGTGAGCAGCACCTGCCCGACGGTGCGGCCGTGCCGGGCGAAGCTGGCCGCGTACCGGCCGATCAGCAGCCCCTGCCCGACGCTGGCGGCGGCCTGTTGGGTGGCCAGGTCACGCGGGCGTCGCGGTAGCCCGAGCGGGGCGAGACCGGCGGCGATCGCCCCGGAGGACACCAGCACCACCTCGCGCCCTTCGGCGGTGAGCCGGCCGAGGGTGTCGACCAGCGTGTCGACGCGCTCGTCGGCCAGCCCGCCGCTGGCGGTGGTCAACGAGGAGGATCCGATCTTGACGACGACCCGCCGGGCCGTCGTGACTGCGTCGCGCACCCGACCATTCTGCGTGGTCACGGCCGCGCCGCCCGGCGGCGTTCCCATATGGTGGCGGATTGTGACTCCTGACGAGTACGTCGAGGCGGTGCTCGACCTGGTCGAACGGATCCCGGAGGGTCGGGTGATGTCGTACGGGGCGGTCGCCGACGCGCTCGCCGAGCGCTCGGGTCGTGCCTCGGCGCGGCTGGTGGGCAACATCATGGCCCGGCACGGTGGTGCCGTGGCCTGGCACCGGGTGGTGACCTCCGCCGGCCGGCTGCCACCGGGGCACGAGCGGGAGGCGCGGTCCCGGCTGCGCGCGGAGGGGGCGCCGTTGCGTGGCGAGGGCGTGGACATCGCGGCGGCGGGCTGGTCACCGGATGAGGGGATGTGAGCTTCGGCATAACGTGAGTAACATTCGGGCCCATGAAAACGCCGCCGGGCACCGGCGCGCCGGGCTCGCTGCCTCGACCGGTGCACGCCGGCTACGCGCTCGGCTCACTGGCGACCGGCGCGTTCGGCACCGTGCCCGGTCTGCTGCTGCTGCCCTACCTGACCGACACGCTGGGCGTGGCCGCCGGGCTGGCCGCACTGCTGGTGCTGCTGCCGAAGGCATGGGACGTGCTGGTCAACCCGGTCGCCGGGCGGATCTCCGACCGCACCCGGTCGCGCTGGGGAGCCCGCCGGCCGTACCTGCTCATCGGCGGTCTGGCGCTCGCCGTCCTGTTCGCGTCCATCTTCGCCGCGCCGTTCGGTAACGGCTCGGCCGCCGCGGCGTACGTGGCGTTCGCCTTTCTCGCCACGGCCACCGCGTTCGCCTTCTTCCAGGTGCCGTACGTGGCAATGCCTGCGGAGTTGACCGACGACTACGCCGAGCGCACCCGGCTGATGACGTGGCGGATCGCGGTGCTGGCGCTGGCCATCCTGGTCTCCGGTGCGGTCGCCCCGCTGGTGGTGACCGCCGGTGGCGACGGTGTGGCCGGACACCGGTGGATGGGGCTGTTCGTGGCGGCGCTGATCGCCGTCGGAGCGGTCGGCGCGTTCTTCGGCACCCGGTCCGCGCCGCTCGGCACGGTGGGCGGCAGCGAGCCGAGCCTGCGCGCCCAACTCGCGGTGGCGGCCGCCAACCGCCCGTTCCGGGCGCTGTTGATCTGCTTCGTGGTGCAGTCGGCCGGGGTGGCGACGATCCTCGCCGGGGTCAACTACTTCGCGGGGCAGATCCTGCGCGACGACGAGAGCGGACCAACCCTGCTCTTCGTCTGCTTCGTCGGGCCGGCGTTGCTGGTGATGCCGATCTGGACCCGGGCGGGTGCCCGGTTGGGCAAGCGGACCGCGCTGGTCGTCGCCTCGCTGATCCTCGCCGCCGGGGCGCTCGCCCTGGTCGCCGCGCCGGTGCTGCCGCCGGTCGCGGTCTACCTCGTGGTCGCGGTGATCGGCGTGGGGTACGCCGGGCAGCAGGTCTTCGCGTTGGCGATGCTGCCGGACTGCATCGCGTACGACACGGCGCGCACCGGTCGACGGCAGGCGGGTGTCTTCACCGGCCTGTGGACCGCCGGGGAGACCTTCGGTCTGGCGCTCGGCCCGGGCATCTACGGACTGGTGCTACAGCTCTCCGGCTACGTCTCCTCCGACACCGGCACCGCAGCCGCCCAGTCCGACACGGCCCGACTGGGCGTCCTCCTCGGCTTCACCGTGCTGCCGGCGCTGCTGGTGGCCCCGCCCATCCTCCTCCTGCGCCGTTACACCCTGACCCCCGCCGTCCTGGCCGCCGCCACCGACGAGCGGCGCGTCGTCCAGGAGGTCGCGGTGGGGAATCGTCACGAGAAGGGCACCATCACTTGATGATCGACGAGAACAGCGTCGGGGCGCTTCCTGCCGGGGTTTCCGCTGAACGGGTTCTGGCGGAGGTTCGTCAACTGCGCGCTGGTGATCGGCCTACCCACGGGGGGCAGTTGTTCGCGTACGTCTACGACCCGGCGGTGGCGGGGCTGGACGAGCTGGCCGCCGCCGCGCACCGGGAGAGCGCGCACGTCAACGGGCTGGACCCGACCGCCTTCCCGTCCCTGCTGGCCATGGAGAACGCGTTGGTGGGCGCCGCCGGCCGGGTGCT
Organism: Micromonospora luteifusca; assembly: GCF_016907275.1. Lineage (NCBI taxonomy): Bacteria > Bacillati > Actinomycetota > Actinomycetes > Micromonosporales > Micromonosporaceae > Micromonospora > Micromonospora luteifusca. The sequence goes on along the minus strand of NZ_JAFBBP010000001.1, from coordinate 2,526,644 downwards.
CGGCGCCGGCCCGGGCACCACCGCCCCGGACGTCGTCGGCAGCGTCACCAGCGGCGGCACCGAGTCGCTGATCCTCGCCGTGAAGACGGCCCGGGATGCCCACCCGGAGATCACCGCGCCCCGGATCGTGGTGCCGTCGACCGCGCACGCCGCGTTCGCGAAGGCGGCGCACTATCTGCGGGTGGCGTTGGACGTCGTGCCGGTCTCCCCGGACACGCTGCGCCCCGACCCGGCCGCGATGGCCGCCGCGATCCGCCCGGAGACGGTGCTGGTCGCCTGCTCCGCGCCGTCCTACGCGCACGGGGTGGTGGACCCGGTCGCCCAGATCGCGGCCGCGGCCGCCGACGCCGGGGTGCGCTGCCACGTGGACGCCTGCTTCGGCGGTTGGACCCTGCCGTACCTGCGTCGTCTCGGGGAGCCGGTGCCGGCGTTCGACTTCGCGGTACCCGGGGTCACCTCCATCTCGGTTGACCTGCACAAGTACGCGTACGCGCCGAAGGGGGTGTCGGTGCTGCTGCATCGTGATGCTGCGCTGCGTGCCCCGCAGTACTTCGCGTACGCCGACTGGCCCGGCTACACGATGATCAACCCGGTGATCGCGTCCACCCGGTCGGGCGGGCCGATCGCCGCCGCGTACGCGACGGTGCGACACCTCGGCGACGACGGCTACCTGCGGCTGGCCAGCGTCACCCGGGACGCGGTCGCCGGTCTGGCCGACGCCGTCCGTGCCGTCGACGGGCTGCGGCTGATGGCCGAGCCCGAGTCCACGGTGGTCTGTCTCACCGCCACCGAGAGTGGCCCCGACCTGTTCGTCCTGGTCGACGAGCTGACCGCGCGTGGCTGGCACACCCAACCCCAACTGTCGTACGCCGGTCTACCGGCCAGCGTGCACCTCACGGTGACCGCCTCGGTGGCGCCCCGGGTGGCCGAGTTCGCCCCGGACCTGGCCGACGCGGTGGCCGCGGCCCGGGCTGCCGGCCCGGTCGCCCTCCCGCCCGAGCTGATGGCACTGGCGGCGGCCCTGACGCCGGACGCGCTCACGCCCGAACTGGTCGCCGGGCTCGCGGACGGGCTCGGGCTCGGTGCCGGGGACGCGCCGACGCCGGACCGGATGGCGGTGGTGAACACGCTGCTCGACGCGGCTCCGCCCGCGCTGCGGGAACGGCTGCTGGTGGAGTTCGTCGGGCTGCTGCAACGTCCCGCCTGGTAGGCGGGCGCCTGAGCCTGCCGGTGCCCCGCCCGCACGGGCAGGGCACCCGCAGGCTCAACTGAGGTCGAGCTTCACCGCGTTGTCGGCGGGTGTCAGGTCGCGCCATCTGCGGTCCTGTCGGTCCCAGTGCACCACCCTGAAGGTGCGCGGAGCCATGTACTCCTGCCGTGCCCCGCCGGGAATCAGCTCCTCGAAGGTGTACCGACGGCTCTCACCGGCCGGTATCCCGGGGAGCAGGCAAGCGTCGTCGTTCGGCTCCGTCGACGGTGGGGGGCCGCACTTGGACCAGTCGCCGCCCGTCGGGTCGCCCAGGCCCAGCCCTTCGAAGCTGATCCGCTCCACGTCTCGGGGACCGGCATTCCGAACGGTCAGGACGGTGGTGAGATATTGCCGGGCGTCGTTGTCGACGAACGCACCCAGCTTGTACGTCATGGTCAAGCGCAGATCGGTGAGCCGGGGGTCCTTCCCGAACTTCGTCGGGCCATTGGTCTGGGTGAACCGGCTTCCCTCCCACCGGTACGTGCGCAGTTGCTCCTGCTTCCAGTACTCCGGTGTGGTGCAGCATGGCTGGAGGTCGGCCACCCGCACCTCGATCGAGTTGGCGGCGGTGACCTTCAGCCCGAGGATGTCCTCAACATCGTCGGTGGTCCGGACGACCCGGCCGAGCGTCACGATCTGCCCACTGCTGCCCCGGTCGAAGGCGACGACCTGCTTTGCCAACGCCTCGCCTATCCGGCAGGCGACGACGGCGACTGTCTCGTCGACGCCGTCACCGTCCAGGTCAGCGTGAGCTACCGGCACGTCGGCGAGCACCGGCACCTGCACCGAGCCCTCGTTGGCCATGGTCCTCAACCGCACGTTCGAGGTGGTGCAGGTCTTCGACACGACCGGCGGCCAGGCCGGCAGATCGAGGCGGGCGGCGAGTAGCTGGGTCCGACTGATCGAGTCTGGCGGCGTCTGCGTGGGGGTCGCCGACGCGCTCGGCGACCCGGTGACGGTCGGCGTCGGGCCGGGCGTCGGCGGGGCGGTCGGTTCGACGGACTCCGCCGGCAAGGGGGGGTTTCGATCGTCCCGCAGTGCGGCATTGGCCATGACCGGGGCCAACACCAGGACCACCGCCGCGACCGCGAGGGCCACCGCCGTCGTCCGCCGCCGTCGGCGCAGGGTGTGCCGGGTCTGTTCGGGTCCGGGACCGACGACCTGGTCTGTCACGTCACTGCGGTACGCGGCGAACCGTTCGCGCAGCGGGTCGAGGTCAGACATCGCACACCCCCTCGGTGTTCTCGTCGAGCAGGCAGGCCAGGGCAGCTCGGCCACGGTGCAGCCAGGACTTGACGGTGCCCTCAGCCACCCCTTCCTGGGCGGCGATCTCGTGCACCGGCAGGTCGGCCAGGTAGTGCAGGATGACGGCCCGGCGATGGTTGGGAGGCAGCTTCGCCAGCGCCGCGTCGATGGCCACGCGGTCGGGCGTCGGACCGGCGACCTCCGCCTCGCTCCGCCGTTGCCGCAGCAGGTGGTTGCGGGCGGTGCGGAGCCGACGCCACCGGCTGCGGGCCAGGTTCCACGCGACCCGCCGGACCCAGGCCACCGGATCGTCGTAGCGGACCAGGCGGTCCCAACGGGCCAGCGCCCGAAGGAACGCTTCCTGAGTCAGGTCCTGCGCCTGTCCCAGATCCCCGGTGTACGCGCACAGTTGCGCGGTCACCCCTCGGAAATGGGCGTGGTAGAACTCGTCGAAGGTCGTCGTCACCGCGTCCGACCCGCCGGCCCTCACCGCCACCGGTGGCTCGTTGGCGCGGCCCCCCATCGTCGCTGTCACTGCCCCTCCCCGTTGCCGTTGGGCCGGTGCCCTGGGCACCGGTAACACTCCAGGAGAGGGGATGTGGTTGCGCCTCGTTCGGCCGCGAATCCGACAGGCCGGCCCGAGAGTCGTCGGGCTGCGGCAACGCCTCACCCGGTGAACGGAGACCGGCCGCGCCGTACACCGGAATGGCGTACGACGCGGCCGGCGGCAGCCGGATCCTCAGCCGTAGATCATTCGCATCTGCACCAGGTTGTCGGTGTCGTGGAAATCTGGTAGTTCGTCGCCCTCGCTGTCCATCGGCTGGGCATCCACGTCGGCCTTGTCCGTGCCCAGCGTGATCCCTTCGGCCACCCGGAAGGCCAGGTCGAGCCGCATCTCCGCCCCGGCGGCCAGCCCAGGCAGGCGGCAGATGATCGGTTCGGTGCTCTCAGGGACACCCACGCAGTCTTCCCACCCGTCGACGTCCGCGCGCACCACCGCGGGCACGCCCAACCGCAGCCCCACATGGGCGACCGGCCCCGCGCCCCGGTTACGAATCCGCACCGTGGCCGTACCCGTCCGGGAGCCGTCGTCCGCCGTGGTCAGCACGAGGTCGGCGGCGGTGACCGAGACGTCCATCCCCCAGTTCGGGTTCGGACCGAAGCTCGTCGGTCCGGAGACCTGGGCGAAGGCATCGCCCTTCCAGCGGTAGCCCCGCCACTGCCGTTGTGACCACTTGGCTGCCCAGCCGCCCCCGGGAGCGATGTCACCGACCTGCACCCGGACCGTGCCGTCACCCACGACATCCAGCGCGAACAGCCACTGCGGCTTGTCGATGGTGGTCGCGACCACCCGGCCGAGCGTGATCACCTTCCCTCCCTCGTCCCGGTCGAAGGCGACCACCTGCATCGGCCCGCCGCTGCCGAGCACGCACTGCACCAGCGCCACGGTCTCCACCGCGCCGTCCCCGTCGAGGTCGCCGTGGTCGAGCGCCATGAGCCAGTTGACGCCCTCGCGGTCGTCGCCGCTGATCCGCGTCTGTGACGTCGGGCAGCCCGGGCCGGCCCGCCAGGCCGGCAGGGTCACCGACGCCCCCAACAACTGGGCCCGGCTGATCCGGCCGTCCGGCACGGGCGCGGTCGGGCTGGCACTGGTCACGGAAGGGCTGGGGGTCAAGCTCGGCGTCGGCGTCGGCGTCGGCGACGCCGACACGCTCGGCGTCGGATCGACCGGGCCCGGCCGGTGGTCCGGGCCGGTCATCGCCGCGTAGCCGATGGCCGAGCCGCCCAACAGCGCGAGCGCCGTCGTGGCGGTGGCGCCCAGCCGGCGCCGGCTGCGACCTCGTACCGTCCGTCGAACGGCGGCGGGTCCCGGCGCTTCGACCTCTGCCAGCGCAGTACGGCGGTAGCGGGCGAACTCTTCGGCAAGGCCAAGGGTCTCCTGCTCAGACATCCCGCACCTCCTCATTGGTGTCGCGCAAGTGTGTGGCGAGTGCGGTCCGGCCCCGGTGCAACCAGGACTTGACCGTCCCTTCGGCAACCTGTTCCTGGGCGGCGATCTCCGCGATCGTCAGGTCGGCGAGGTAGTGCAGCACCACCGCCCGCCGCTGCTTCGGTGGCAACTTCGCCAACGCGGCGTCAACGGCGACCCGGTCCGGGCTGGGCTCCGCGACGTGTGTCTCCCGCTGCCGCAGCAGCCACGTCTGGGCGGTCCGCAGCCGCCGCCAGCGGTTGTGGCCGAGGTTCCAGGCGACCTTGCGTACCCAGGCCAGGGGATCCTCGTAGCGGGCGAGCCGGTCCCAGCGGGCGTACGCCCGACAGAACGCCTCCTGGACCAGGTCCTGTGCCTGCCCACGGTCACCCGTGTACGCGGTCAGCTGCACCACCAGTCCACGGAAGTGGGCGTGGTAGAAGTCGTCGAAGAGCAGCTCTGCCTGCGCCGAGGCTGCGGTTCCCGGCGGGTCCGGCGGGCGTCCACCCACCCGCACCTCTCTCGTCACAAGCACTCGTCCTCCCCGTGGCGGTTGCGGGCGGCGTGTTCGCCAGCACTGGTCACACAGACGAGTGCGCCACTAGGTTGCGCGTCAATCGATGCCGATTTCTTGTCGGGTCCGGGACACCTGGCCGGGCGCTCAGGACGCTCACCGCCGGACCACGTCGACACTGCCTGTGATTCACTGTCGGTGAGGAGAGGGGGCGCTCGTGCAGCTGCCGGGAGTGCTCGGTGAGCCGATCCGGTTCGTGCTGAACTGGGGCCGCCGCTACTCGCTCTGGGTCTTCAACTTCGGCCTGGCCTGCTGCGCGATCGAGTTCATCGCCACCAGCATGGGTCGGCACGACTTCATCCGGCTCGGTGTGATCCCGTTCGCCCACGGCCCCCGACAGGCCGACCTGATGGTGGTCTCCGGCACGGTGACCGACAAGATGGCGCCGGCGATCAAGCGGCTCTACGACCAGATGCCCGAGCCGAAGTACGTCATCTCGTTCGGCGCCTGCTCCAACTGCGGCGGCCCCTACTGGGATTCGTACTCGGTGACCAAGGGGGTCGACCAGCTCATCCCGGTCGACGTCTACGTGCCCGGCTGCCCACCCCGCCCGGAGGCGCTGCTGCACGGCATCCTGCGCCTGCAGGAGAAGATCGCCGCCGAGCAGTCCGGCATCGGCGGTGTGCCGCAACGTGATGTGTTGGCCGCGCCGCTGGACGCCCCACCCCGCGAAGCCGCTGCCCCCCGCTCCGTGGACTCACTCACCGCCCCGCCGGTACGCCCACCCGCCGCCAACTGACGACGAGGTGGCTGGGCAGGGCTAGCCTGCGCATCATGACCAGCTCCACGGACCAGCGGTCCGCCCACATCGTCGACGTGCTCACCGAGGAGTTCGGCGCGTCGATGGCGACCGATCCGGCCGCCTTCCGCCGCAAGTTCCGCAAGATGGCGGCGTCCCCGTTCGCCTTCTACCGGGGCAGCGCCGCGCTGTTCTACGCCGACCAGCTCGGCGAATTCGCCGACGACCGGTTCAGCGACGAGCAGACCAGCCGGGTGTGGATCCACGGTGACCTGCACGCGGAGAACTTCGGCACCTACATGAACGCCTCCGGGCAACTGGTGTTCAACGTCAACGACTTCGACGAGGCGTACGTCGGGCCGTTCACCTGGGACCTGCGCCGGCTCGCGGCCAGCGTGGCGCTGCTCGGCTACAGCAAGGCGCTCTCCGACACCTCGATCGGGGACCTGGTGGCTGGCTTCGCCCGGTCGTACCTGACCGAGCTGCGGGCGATCGCCGCCGGCGGTGACGACGCGATCGGCTCGATCACCCTGGAGAACGCCGACGGGGTGCTGCGCAGGGTGCTCCAGCAGGCTCGACTCAACACCCGTGTCGATTTGCTCGCCGCGCAGACCACCATCGACAACTACGAGCGACGTTTCTCCATCGGCGACGGGGTCTTCGAGATCGACGACGCCACGCGGGACAGGGTTCGCGCCGCGTTCCAGAACTACCTGGGCACCCTGCCCGTGGCGTCGACGCAGCTCCGGCCGGTCGAGGCGCGGATCAAGGACGTGGTGTTGCGCAAGGGGGTGGGCATCGGCTCGGCCGGACTGCCGTCGTACAACCTGCTGCTGGAGGGGCACACCCAGGCCCTGGAGAACGACGTCGTCATCTACATGAAGCAGGCGCAGGTGCCGGCCGTGGCGCGGTACGTCACCGACGAGTCGGTCCGCGGCTACTTCCAGCACCAGGGGCACCGGACCGCCGAGTCGCAGCGGGCGTTGCAGGCGCACGCCGACCCGTGGCTGGGCTTCACCGAGTTGGACGGGGTCGGCCAACTCGTCGCGGAGGTCTCCCCGTACGCGGCCGACCTGGACTGGTCGGACGTGAACGAGCCGGAGGAGTTGACCGGAGTTCTCGTCGACCTGGGTCGGGCGGTGGCCCGGATGCATTCGGTCGCCGACGACGAATCCAGCCACGACCTGGTGGACTACTCGACCGAGGAGGCGATCGTCGCCGCGGTGGACGCCGACGAGTCGGGCTTCGTCACCCACCTGGTGGACTTCGCGCACGCGTACGGGGTGCGCGCCCGGCAGGATCACCAGCTCTTCGTCGACCTGTTCCGCAACGGCCGTCTGCCGAGCCTCTGATCGGGCGGGGCGTCGCTCAGGCCGCGAACTCCAGCACCACCTTGATGTCGTCCGGTCGGGCGGTGTACGCATCGGCGTACGCCTCCACCGGCACCCGGCGGGTGAGCAGCGAGCCGAGCCAGCCCTGGTCGGCGCGGGTGAGTGCCTCCACGGCGAGATCCCAGTGTCGGCGGTTGGCGTTGACCGAGCCGAACACCACGTTGTTCTCCAGGACCAGCGCGCGGTTGAGCGCCCCGGCGTCGAAGTCGATGCTCCGGCCGCCGCTGGACACCCCGGCCAGGCAGACGATCCCGGTTGGTCCCGCCTTGCACATGACGTCGAGGACGACCGTGGGTGCCCCGGTGCACTCGACCACCACGTCCGGTTCGAAGGGCAGATCGTTGACCGGCACCGTGTGGTAGGTGGCACCGAGCGCGGCGACCAGCTCCGGCTTCGGGCCCTCGGTCGCCCGGTCCAACACGTGCACGGCGAGCCCGCGCTGGGTGGCGAGCAGTGCGGCCAGCAGCCCGATCGGCCCGGCCCCGGTCACCAGGACCGTCTGGGGCTGCCACTCGGCTCGGTGCCCGATCCGCTCGATGTGGTCCCACGCCTTGGCGACGACGCTTGTCGGTTCGACCAGCACGCCGACCCGCGACAGCGTCGGGTCGAGCTTGACCGCGAAGCGCGGTTGGAGCCGCCAGCGGTCCCGGGCGAAGCCGGCCAGGCCCTTGATGCCGTGCTCGGTGAACTGCCCGTTGCGGCACATGTCCCATTCGCCGACCGCACAGTTGGAGCAGGGCACCGGGTCCGGATGCCGGACCACCCCGGCCACCAGGTCGCCGGGTTGCAGGGTGCCGGTCGGGTCCTCCAGGACCCGGCCCAACGACTCGTGCCCGATGACCAGACGGTCCGCGCCCGGCGGCGCCTCGCCGTACTCGCCGCTGACGATTTCGTGGTCGGTGCCGCAGATCCCCACCGCCAGAGCCTCGACCAGGATCGAGCCCTCCTCGGCAGCCGGCTCGGGTTGATCCTCGATGAGACGCAGCGTATTGGCGACCCCGGGTGTCACAGTCACAGCGCGCACTCCCTCATCCTTCCCCGCCGACGGCGACGCCGCGCGCAAAGCCGGCAGATCGTCGGGCATCGGCGGCGGACGGGCGCGGGCCGGGCTCGTATCGGCGCGACGTCCTAGGATCAGCGGCATGACTCCCGAAGCCCTCGGCGCTCGGCTGGTTGCGCTGCTCGCGCCGGTTGAGGCGACCCCGTCGGTCTCCGGCGGGCAACGGTTCGCTCGGGCCACCGTCGATGTGCCGTCGGAGAGCTGGCTGGCCGCCGTTCGTGCCGCCCGCGACGACGACGCGCTGGCCTGCGATTTCTTCGACTGGCTCTCCGCGGTCGACGAGCTGACCGAGGGCTTCGACGTGGTGGCGCACCTCTGGTCGACGCGGCTGCGACACGGTGTGCTGCTGCGTACCCGGCTGCCGCGCGGCGCGCCCACGGTCGCCTCGGTGGTCGAGGTCTACCCGGGTGCCGCCTGGCACGAGCGGGAGACACACGAGATGTTCGGCATCGACTTCGCCGGCCACGGGGAGCTGCTGCCGTTGTTGCTGCCGCCGGAGTTCGAGGGGCACCCGCTGCGTAAGGAGTTCGTGCTCGCCTCCCGGGTGGCCAAGCCCTGGCCGGGCGCGAAGGAGCCGGGCGAGTCCGAGGCCGGTGGCGGGCGTCGACCGATCCGCCCGCCGGGTGTTCCCGCTCCGGGGGAGTGGGGGACCACGCCCACCCCGGCCGGTGCCGGTGGTGTGGGGGAGGGTCCGCGTGGCGGCACCCCGGCCAGGCCGGCCGGTGACCGTCCGGCGCGGCCCGCCCCGGGGGCCCGTCCGGCGCGTACTCCCCGGCCTGCGGTGGCCGACGACGGCCCGGCGGGCGCGGTCGAGAGGTCCGCACCCCCGGCCACGTCGCCCGACCAGCCCGCGGCGGACCAGCCGGCGCCCGGTCCGGTCGCGGACCCGCCGGCCCGCGACGGCCGCACCGACGACGACGGGGGTACGACCTGATGCCGCTCTGGGTGGAGCTGGTGCTGCGGGTGGGTGGGGTGTTGGTCGCGTTTCTCACCCTGCCGTTGCTGGTCGGCCAGGCCGAGCACAAGGTGATGGCGCACATGCAGGGCCGGCTCGGTCCGATGTACGCGGGCGGCTTCCACGGCTGGGCCCAGTTGGTCGCGGACGGGGTCAAGTTCGTGCAGAAGGAGGACGTGACCCCGCGCGAGGCGGATCGGGCGGTGTTCCGGTTGGCCCCGGCGGTGGCCCTGGTGCCCTACCTGCTGGTGCTGCTGGTCATTCCGCTCGGCCCGAACGACCTGGTCGGTCAACCATTGGACATCGGCTTGTTCTTCGTGCTGGCCGTGGTCGGTGTCGGGGTCGTGGCGGTGCTCATGTCGGCGTGGGCGTCGGCCAACAAGTACAGCCTGCTCGGTGGGCTGCGTGGGGCCGCCCAGTTGCTCGGTTACGAGCTGCCGTTGGTGCTGGCCGCCGCCTCGGTGGCGATGGCGGCGGGCACCCTCAGCCTCTCCGGAATCGTCGAGGCGTGGCAGCCGTGGTGGCTGCTCTGGCAGGCACCCGCGATGATCATCTTCTTCGTCGCCGGGCTGGCCGAGATCCGTCGGCCGCCGTTCGACATGCCGGTGGCCGACTCGGAGCTGGTCTTCGGCTACATGACTGAATACACGGGTCTGCGCTTCGCGTTCTTCCTGCTCGCCGAGTACGTCGGCATCGTGGTGATCGCCGCACTGACCACGGTGCTGTTCCTCGGTGGGTGGCAGGGCCCGTTCGCCGACGATCAGCTGGGCTGGCTCTGGACGCTGCTCAAGATCTTCGCGGTGTCCTTCGTGATCATCTGGTTGCGGGTGTCCTACCCCCGGCTGCGCGAGGACCAACTCCAGCGGCTCTGCTGGCTGGTGCTGGTGCCAGCGTCCCTCGCCCAACTGGTCCTGACGGCCGCCGTCCGCATAGCCCTGTAGTTCGCGCCGCGACCACAAGGTCGCGGCGCGAACTCGACAGCCGATCAGCGCAGCGGGGTGTGTGCGGGGTCGACGGGCTCGGCCGGCGGCGGGGGCGGTGTGCCGTCGCCGAAGGGACGGCCACCGAGGGTCTCCCGACCGTGCGGGGTGAGCCAATTGGACAGGTCCGGGCCGAGCGGCACGATCCCGGTCGGGTTGATGTCGCGGTGCACCTCGTAGTAGTGCCGCTTGATGTGGTCGAAGTCGATGGTGTCGCCGAAACCGGGGGTCTGGAACAGGTCCCGGGCGTACGCCCACAGCACCGGCATCTCGCTCAACTTCTGCCGGTTGCACTTGAAGTGGCCGTGGTAGACCGGGTCGAAGCGGACCAGCGTGGTGAACAGCCGGACATCCGCCTCGGTGATGGTGTCGCCGACCAGGTAACGCTGGTCGGTCAGCCGCTCGGTCAACCAGTCCAACCGGTCGAAGAGCCGGTGGTACGACTTGTCGTACGCCTCCTGGCTGCCGGCGAACCCGCAGCGGTAGACGCCGTTGTTGACGTCCCGGAAGACCACGTCGTTGACCTCGTCGATCTGGGCCCGCAGGTGCTCGGGGTAGAGCTGCGGGGCACCGTCGCGGTGGTACGCGCCCCACTGCGTGGACAGGTCGAGGCTCATCTGCGCGTAGTCGTTGGTGACCACCTGCCCGGTCGGCACGTCGACGATCGCCGGGACGGTGATGCCGCGCTCGTAGCCGGGGAAGCGCTTGAAGTACGCCTCCTGGATGCGCTCGATGCCGAGCACCGGGTCCCGCCCGCCCGGGTCGAGATCGAAGGTCCAGCTCCGGGCGTCGTGGGTCGGGCCGGCCACCGCCATGGAGATGGCGTCCTCCAGACCGAGCAGCCGACGCACGATGATCAGGCGGTTGGCCCACGGGCAGGCCCGACTGACCGCCAGCCGGTACCGACCCGGCTCCACCGGGTACCCGTCGCGCCCGTCCTCGGTGATCCGAGTGGCGATGTACCGCTGGTCGCGGGTGAACTCGCCACCCGGCTCGACGTACTTCCCGCCTGTTTGCTCGCCCACGTCACCCTCCCGGTCCGGTCACTGTCTCTACCCCATCCTTGCGGATCTACGGCTCACCGGACGCCCAGCCGGTCCGGATACTCTGCCGGCATGACGGATGTGGAGGCCACGGCCCGGCGTTTCATCGCGGACGTGTGGAACGCCCGCCGGGAGGAGTCGGCATACGAGTTGATCGCCGAGGAGTGCCCGGGGCTGGGCGGCACCGGGCCCGAGGCGACGCTGGCCTGGCACCGGGAGCGCCGGGCGGCCTTCCCGGACCTCCGCTACAAGATCGTGGACGTGGTCGCGGCCGGCGAGCGGGTTGCCGTGCATTGGCGGGCTGCCGGCACGCACGCCGGGCAGTTCGGGCCGGTGCCGCCAACCGGGCAGGTGGTGAGCTATTCCGGCGCGACGTTCCTGCGCTTCGGCGCGGCGGGCCGGATCGTCGAGGTGTGGAGCTGCAATGAGCTGTTCCAGCTTCTTCAGCAACTCGGCGTCGAGATGCTCCCACCGACCGCTGTCAGCGGGCCCGGGGGGTGAACCGCTCCGGCGGGATGTCCATCTCCCACGGCTCCGGCACGAGGATGCCGTCGGTCATCCGGGCCTGCTCGACGTAGACCTGTTTCATCGCGTCGAGTTTGTGAGTGTGTACGACGATGCCAACCTCGGTCTCGATCCGCCAGAAGTAGGGGATGTCCGCCTCGGCGTAGAGGGCCGGTTTAAGTACCCGGTCGATGCTGCGGGACCCCGCCGAGACGATCTCCACCACCAGGAGAACCTGGTCCGGTAGGTAGTGCGACGGATTCCGCTGCGCCGCGTCGAGGTAGGTGACCAGCAGGTCGGGGATGAACGAACGCTTCCGCGAGATGCGTACCTCGACGCCCTGCGTGACGTCGAGGTCGTGCGGGCAGCTCTCCAGCAGGGCCGAGCCCAGCATGAGCGCGATGGACTGGTGGAGTCGCGTGGGGGAGAGCGACATGAGCAGGTTTCCGTCCAGGATCTCGGGGCGAGGGCTCTCCCCACGACCACGGTAGCGTCGTCGACCCACGGGTGGTGGTCGCGCGCGCCGGGGCCACAGGGCAGGATGGTCGACATGAGCGACCCCAGCGAGCACGGCGACCCGGCCGGCGCCACCAGCGCGCGCAGCCTGCCCGGCGCGGGTCTGGTGAAGGGGCTGGCGGTCACCCTCAAGACGATGACCAGCCGGTCGACCACCCAGCAGTACCCGGACGTGGCCCCTGACCTGCCGCCCCGCTCCCGTGGGGTGATCGCGTTGTCGGAGGAGAACTGCACGGTCTGCATGCTCTGCGCCCGTGAATGTCCGGACTGGTGCATCTACATCGACTCGCACAAGGAGGAGGTGGCGGTGCCCGGCGCCGCCCGCCCCCGCCAGCGCAACGTGCTCGACAAGTTCGACATTGACTTCTCGCTCTGCATGTACTGCGGCATCTGCATCGAGGTCTGCCCGTTCGACGCGCTCTACTGGTCGCCGGAGTTCGAGTACGCCGAGTACGACATCAAGGACCTGCTGCACGACAAGGACCACCTGGGCCAGTGGATGGCCACCGTTCCGCCGCCGACCGCGCACGACCCCAACGGCGAGCCGGCCAAGGAGGAGACCGCCGCCGCGCGCAAGGCGTCCGCCGCGCGTCCGGCGCCTCCATCGGTACGCTCCGAGCCCGGCGCCGACCCAGGTCCGGCGTCGTGAGGCCGGCCCGACGGGTGCACGCCCCAGCCGTGGGGGCGGCCCGGTGACCGGCGCGGACGTGCTGCTGCTCGCCCTCGGCGCGGTGGCGGTCGGTGCCGGTGTGCTGGTGGTGACGACGAAACACCTGGTCCGGGCGGGGCTCTACCTGGTGGTGTGCCTGGGCGCGCTGGCCGGTGACTTCCTGGTGCTCAGCGCCGAGTTGGTGGCCTGGGTGCAGGTGCTGATCTATGTGGGCGCGGTGGTGGTGCTGCTGCTGTTCGCGGTGATGCTGACCCGGGCCCCGATCGGTGCTTCCGACGATCTGGACCGGCCTGGCTGGCCGGCCGCCCTGATCGGCGGCGGCGCTGGGCTGGGCCTGACCGTCCTGCTTGTCGACGCGTACCGCTGGAGCACTGTCGCACTGCCCCGGGCGGGCACCGCCGAGCGGCTGGGGGAGCAGATCTTCCAGTCCTGGGTGCTGCCGTTCGAGGTGCTCTCCGTGCTGCTGCTGTCCGCCCTGGTGGGAGCGGTGGTGCTGTCCCGGCCGGACATCGGCCGGCCCGGCCCCGGCGCGGGTCCCGCCGCCGAGCGGCCCGGGGTGGACGTCAAGACCGGGGGGCGCCGGTGAGGCCGGTCATCCCGTACGTCACCGCCGCGCTGCTGTTCGGCCTCGGCGTGTACGGCGTGCTGCGCCGCCGCAACGCGGTGCTGGTGCTGATGTCAGTCGAGCTGATGCTCAACGCGGTCAACCTGATCCTGGTCACCGCGGACACCACCGCCCGCGCCGTGTTGCCGCATTCCGGGCAGGTCTTCGCGCTGTTCGTCATCGTCCTCGCCGCGGCCGAGATCGGGGTGGGGCTGGCGATCGTCCTGCAGCTCTACCGGCTGCGGGCCAGCGTGGCGGTGGATGACGTGCCACTGACCGAGCCGGCGCAGCCGGCAGGCGGGCGCGAGCCGGCCGTCCTGGACACGGAGGCGGGCCGGTGACCGGGCTGCTCGGGGCGCTGCTGCCCGCCGTTCCGCTGGTCGCCGGCCTGGTCGGTCTGCTGTTGCCGCCGGCCCCGCGTCATCTGGGCGCGGGTGCCGCAGGTGGCGACCGGGCCCGACGGTTGGCCATCGCGCTCGGCGTCACCGGCGCGGCTGGCGCGCTGGCGCTGGCCGTGGCGCTCCTGCTGACGGTCGACGGGCCGACGGAGACGTCGACCACCTGGGTCGACGTCGGCGGGCTGATGGTGACGCTCGGCGTACGGCTGGACGGTGCCGCGGCGCTGGTCGCGGTGGCGGTCACCGCGGTCGCCCTGGCCGTGCAGGTCTACTCGATCGGCTACCTGCGGCGCGGTCCGCACGACGACGTGGACGTCGACCACCGCTACCCGCCGTACGCCGCGCAGATCAGCCTCTTCACGGGTGCCATGCTGCTGGTGGTGGTCGCCGGCGACCTGATCATGCTGTTGGTCGGCTGGGAGGTGATGGGCCTCTGCTCGTACCTGCTCATCGCCCACGACCGCCGACTCCCCGGCGCTCCGGCCGCCGCGATGAAGGCGTTCCTGGTGACCCGGGTCGGTGACGTCGGGTTCCTGCTCGGCATCGCGTTGCTCGGCGTGTCGACGGGCAGCTTCCGGATCGCCGACGTGCTCGCCCATGACCACTCCGGTGCGACGTTGACCGCCGCCGGCCTGCTGTTGCTCGCCGGGGTGGCCGGTAAGAGCGCGCAGTTCCCGCTGCACACCTGGCTGCCGGACGCGATGGCCGGCCCGACGCCGATCTCCGCGCTGATCCACGCGGCGACGATGGTCGCCGCCGGCGTGTACGCCGTGGCCCGGCTCTACCCGCTGTTCACGGCCGCGCCGGTCACGCTGACCGTGCTGGGGGTGGTCGGCGCGATCACCCTGCTGCTCGGTGCGCTCGCCGCCACCGCACAGGACGACATCAAGCGGGTGCTGGCCTGGTCGACCGTGTCCCAGTTGGGCTACATGACGGGCGCGCTGGCGGTGGGCTCACCGTCGGCGGCGCTGTTCCACCTGCTCACCCACGCCGCATTCAAGGCGTTGCTGTTCCTCGCCGCCGGCGCGGTGATCCACGCGGTCGGCACCACGCTGATGTCGGAGATGGGGGGGCTGCGGCGGAGCATGCCGGTGACGTTCTGGTGCACCGTCGTGGGCCTGGGCGCGCTGGCTGGGGTGCCGCCGTTGGCCGGCTTCTGGAGCAAGGACGGCGTACTCACGGTGGCGGAGTCGGCCGCGCTGGAGGGCACCGGCCCGGCGCCGTCCTGGGTGGGCTGGCTGGTGTGGCTGGCCGGGCTGGTCGGGGTGGCGATCACCGCCTGGTATGCGGGTCGACTGCTGCTGCGCGCCTTCTTCGGTGCGCCACGCCTGCCGCTGGTCCGGCCCCACGATCCGCCGGCGCTGCTGCGCTGGCCGGTGCTGCTGCTGGCGGTGCCGGCCGCGCTGCTCGGTCTGGCCGGGTTCGTCGGGGCGTTCGCCGATCGCCTGCGGTTCCCGACCGTCCCGGTGGCGGGCTCCGAGGACGGCTTGGTCCACCTCGGGTCCGGGGTGCTGCTGCCGTTGGCGTTGCTGCTGGTCGGCGCGGGGCTGGTAACGCTGGGCTGGCGTCGGAACCGGGCCGCCGATCCGGCGGCCGCGCTGGGTCCGCTGCGGCCGGTCTTCGCCCGCGCGTTCCGGCTCGACGACGTCCAGCACACCCTTGTCGTACGTCCCGCCCGCGCGCTGGCCCGCGCCGCGCGCTCCGGCGACGAGGTGGTGGTGGACGGCGCGGTCGAGGGCAGCGGGCGGGTCGCGTCCGGTCTGGGTGCGGGGCTGGCCGCGCTGCACCGAGCGGCGCTGCCCCGGGCCGCCGCAGGTGTGCTGGCCGGCGCGCTGCTGATCGGCTTGGCAGCCGCCCTGATCGGAGTGATCCCGTGAGCGCGAGGAGTGAGCCGGGGTTGCGAGCCCCGCAGTCGCGAACAGAGGCGGTCCGGTGAGCGCGAGGAGTGAGCCGGGGTTGCGAGCCCCGCAGTCGCGAACAGAGGCGGTCCAGTGAGTTTTGGGCAGGTGTTGCTGGTGGCCGTGCTGGCGCTCCCGGCGCTCGGCGCGGTCGCGGTGGCGGCGACGCCACGGGACCGGGCGGCCCGGCTGGTCGGCACGGTAGCGGCGGCGTTGACCCTGTTGGCCGCGGTGCCGCTGGTGTTCGGGGGCCGGGGTTGGTTCGCCTGGTCGGCGGACGCGCCAGCGGTGCGCCCGTGGCACGAACTGGACCTGCCCTGGGTGCCCGGCCTGGAGTTGCGTTTCGATCTCGGCGTCGATGGCATCTCCTGGCCGCTTGTGGTGTTGACCGCGCTGCTCACCCTGCTCTGCTGCGCGTACACGGTGTGGCGGGTTCCGGGCGGCGGCAGTGGCCGGGCGTTGGTCGCGCTGCTGCTGGTGGTCGAGGTGGGCATCCTGGGCACCTTCCTCGCCCTGGATCTGGTGTTGTTCTTCCTCTTTTTCGAGGTAGTCCTGCTGCCGATGTACGCGATCATCGCCGGCTGGGGTGGCGCGGACCGGCGTCGGGCTGCCCGCAAGTTCGCGCTCTACACCCTGTTCGGCTCGGTGTTGCTGCTGGTCGGCGTGTACGTCGTGGTGGCGGCCGCCGGCACCGCCGACGTGGTGGCGTTGACCGGCGGTGCGGGGATGTCCCGGGGCACCCAGTTGGCCGCGTTCACCCTGTTGGCGTTGGCGTTCGCGGTGAAGAGCCCGCTGTGGCCGCTGCACTCCTGGCTGCCCGACGCGCACACCCAGGCCCCCACGGTGGGCAGTGTCGTGCTGGCCGGGGTGCTGCTGAAGATGGGCACCTACGGTCTGATCCGGGTGGCGGTGGGGGTGGCGCCGGAGGGTGCCCGCTGGGCGTCGCCGGTGCTCGGCGTGCTGGCCGTCGCCGCGATCCTGATCGGTTCGCTGGTCTGCCTGGCCCAGTCTGACGTGAAGCGGCTCATCGCCTATTCGAGCGTGGGGCACATGGGCTTCGTGCTGCTGGGTGTCGCCACGTTGACCACCGTCGGCATCCAGGCGGCGTTGATCGGCAACATCGCGCACGGGGTGATCACCGGCCTGCTGTTCTTCCTCGCCGGGGCGGTGAAGGACCGTACCGGCACGGGCACGCTCGCCGAGCTGTCCGGGCTGCGGGAGACCGCGCCTCGGTTGGCTGGTCTGCTCGCGTTCGCGGCGATCGCGTCGCTCGGCCTGCCCGGCCTGGCTGGTTTCTGGGGTGAGGCGTTCGCGGTGATCGCGGCGGTTCAGGTGGGCGGCCCACTCTGGATCACCCTCGGGGTGCTGGCCGCGGTCGGCGGAGCGCTCACCGCGGCGTACTTCCTGCGGTTGCTGCGCCAGGTCACCCACAACCGGCCCAGCCCCGCCGTCGGGCAGGTCGGCCCGGGCCTGGCCGGCGCGGAGTTGACCGCGTGGGTGCCGCTGGTGCTGCTCGCGTTGGCCATCGGGTTGGCCCCGGCGCTGGTCCTCGGTGTCGCCGAGGCTCCCGTCGACGCCCTGATTGGGGTGGTCTTCCCGTGACTGGCGTGCAGAGCGTGGACAACGTCGCGCTGTTGCCGGCGTACCTGGCCGCCGGCACCGCCGTGCTCGTGCTCCTCACCGACCTGTTCCTGGCCCGGCCACGGGCCACGATCGTGGTGGCGGCGCTCGGCGCGCTCGGCACCGCCGTCGGTGCCGTCCTGGTCGGCCTGGGCGGGGAGCGGCGGACGTTCTGCGTCGGCGCCGACTGTTCCTGGATCTTCGGCGGTCGGGCCGCGCTGGTTGCCGCGGTGGTGGCGCTGCTCACCCTGGGCGTGCTCGGGCTCTCCGTGCCGGCGCTGCTCGCCGGGCGGTCGCCGGTGGGGGAGTACGCCTTCCTGCTGGCCTGCTCGATGACCGGTGGTGTGGTGCTCGGCGCGGCCGGCGACCTGATCACCCTGATCGTCGCCTTGGAGACGCTGACGCTGCCGCTGTACGTGCTGGTCGGGCTGCGCCGGGGCAGCCTCGCCAGTGCGGAGGCGGCACTGACGTTCTTCGTGGTCAGCGTGGTGGCGACCACGTTGACCCTGCTCGGTGCCGCGTTGCTGTACGCGGTGACCGGTGGGCTGCACCTGGACCGGCTCAGCGCGTTGCTCGCCGAGCGGCCCGAGCTGCGGGACCTGCCGTTGACCACCGCCGCGGTGGCGGTGCTGCTGGTCGGGCTGGCCTTCAAGGTGGCGGCGGTGCCGTTCCACGCCTGGGCGCCGGCCACCTATGAC
Source organism: Micromonospora luteifusca (assembly GCF_016907275.1). Classification (NCBI taxonomy): domain Bacteria; kingdom Bacillati; phylum Actinomycetota; class Actinomycetes; order Micromonosporales; family Micromonosporaceae; genus Micromonospora; species Micromonospora luteifusca. The sequence continues at coordinate 2,508,531 of NZ_JAFBBP010000001.1, read as the reverse complement.
GGCGCGCCGCTGCCGGTGGCCGCGTACCTGTCCACGGCGTCGAAGCTGGGCGGCCTGGTCGCTCTGCTCGCCGTGGTGCAGAGGGCGCTGCCGGCGGATCAGACCGGCCCGGTGCTCGCCCTGCTCGCGGTGCTCACCATGACCGTCGGCAACCTCGTCGCCCTGCGTCAGCGGCGTACCGTCCGCCTGCTCGCCTGGTCGTCCGTCGCGCAGGCCGGCTACATCCTCGCCCCGCTGGGCGCTCTGGCGTTGGCTGCCGGGCGCACGGACGACGCACGGGCAGCCGCGTACGCCGCCGCGGTGGCGTACGCCGTCTTCTTCGTGGTGTTGGAGTTGGCCGCGTTCGCCGGGGTGACCGCGCTGCGCCCGGCGGGTGCCGATGGCGGCACGTTGGACGACCTGCGCGGGGCGGCCCGTCGGCATCCGTGGCGGGCCGCGGCGCTCGGTCTCGCGCTGGTGGGTCTGGCGGGCCTGCCACCGGGGTTGGCCGGCCTGTTCGCGAAGGTGACAGTGGTGCGGGCGTTGCTGGACGGCGGGGCGGCCTGGCTGGCGCTGGTGGTTGCGCTGAACGCCGTGATCGGGCTGGCCTACTACCTGCGGGTGACCGCCGCGCTCTGGGCGCCGACGCCGACGACGCCCGGTCTGGCCTCCGCGTCAGGTGGGGGCACGGCGGCCGTACCCGTGGTGGGTGTGGTGGCGGTGGTGCTGGCGGTGGCGACGGTGGCTGCGGTGGTGCTCGGCTTCGCTCCGCAGTTGGTGCTCGACCTGGCCGGCCGCTGACCTGACCTGCAACTGCAGTCTCAGTGAACTCTCAGCGTTGAGACGGATGGTTGGTGGGTACCGGGTTGTTGCACCGGTCAGCGGATCCCGGCGATCCGTGCACCGAAGGAGAGATCGTGCACCACAACCGTCTGAAGACCGCCGCGCTGCTCGGCCTGCTCTCCGCACTGATTCTCGCGGTGGGCTACGGGTTCGGCGGCAGTGGCGGCCTGGTCATTGCCGTCCTCATCTCGTTGGTCATGAACGGCGTTTCGTACTTCTACTCCGACAAGCTCGCACTGCGCTCGATGGGGGCGCAACCGGTCACCGAGGCACAGTTCCCCGAGTTGTACCGGATGGTGCGCGAGTTGGCGACCGACGCCCGCCAACCCATGCCACGGCTCTACGTCAGCCCGACCGCGCAGCCCAACGCGTTCGCCACGGGTCGTAACCCGCAGCACGCGGCGGTCTGCGTGACCCAGGGCATCACCGAGGTCCTCGACTACCGCGAGCTGCGCGGTGTGATCGGGCACGAGCTGTCACACGTCTACAACCGGGACATCCTGATCTCCAGCGTGGCGGCTGGTCTGGCCAGCATCATCACCCTGCTGGCGAACCTCGCCTTCTTCATCCCGCTGGGCGGTGGGGACGACGAGGACAGGCCCAACCCGGCCGTGCTGCTGCTGACCCTGATCCTCGGCCCGATCGCGGCCACCGTGATCCAGTTGGCGATCAGCCGGAGCCGCGAGTTCCAGGCGGATGCCTCGGGTGCCGAGCTGAGCCGTGACCCACTGGCCCTGGCCAGCGCACTTCGCAAGATCGACGCGGTGGCTCGACGTCGGCCGTTGCCGGCCCAGGGCCAGCTCACCAGCACCGCGCACCTCATGATCGCCAACCCGTTCCGGGGCGGTGGCATGGCCGCGCTCTTCTCCACTCACCCGAAGATGGAGGACCGCGTCGCCCGGCTGGAGCAGATGGCCGCCAACTCGGGGCCGGTGCAGTTCCAGCGCTGACCCGCTGAATCCACGCCTCCGCCCGTACCCGGTCACACCGGGTACGGGCGAAGTGCTGTGCCGGGGCAGATATCCGGTATCTGCCCACACAGTGGTGGCGTTAGGGTCGTAACCGCTAACGCTCGTTACATCCCCTGGAGGTTCACGGTGGCCGCGCTGCGTCAGTACCTGGGTGTCTGGCGGATTCCCGGCGCGCCGATGATGCTGGTCCTCGGCATCATCGGGCGGCTCGGGATCGGCATGACCCCGCTGGCGCTGCTCCTGGTGGTCGAGCAGGTGACCGGTCGGTACGCGCTGGCCGCCATCGCGGGCGGGATCTACGCCGTCGCAGGCGCCGCGCTCAGCCCGGTGGCCGGGCGGATCGCCGACCGCGTCGGCCCGAGCCCCGTCCTGCTGGTCACCGCCGTGGCCCACCCGCTGGCGCTCATCGGCCTGCTGCTGGCCAGCCGCTCGGGCGACGACGCCCTCGCTGCCATCTACGTCGCCTCAGCTGTGGCCGGCGCCACGTACCCGCCGCTCACCGCCGCCATCCGGGGCGCCTGGAACGACCTGACCGGCCCCAACTCCGGCCGGTACACCCTGCGTAACACCGCGCTGGCCGCCGAGACCTCGCTGTTCGAAATCGTCTTCGTGCTCGGCCCCCTGCTCGTGGCCGGTTTCGTCCTGTTCGCCGACGCGGCGGCCGCGCTGATCGGTGCGGCCGTGGTCACCCTGGTAGGCACGACCGCCGTGGCCCTCGGCCGGGTCATGCGCGGCTGGCGCCCGCACCCGCGGGAACACCACGCCCGAGGGCTCGGCCCGCTGCGGGTCGCCGGCTTCCCGGCCCTGCTGGTCTGCGTGGCCAGCCTGGGCATCGCGTTCGGCGCCGCCGGGGTGATCGTCCCGGCCTACGCGAGCGGTCACACCACCGACGACCCGGAGAGCCTGGCCGGCCTCCTGCTCGCGGTCTGGGGGATCGGCAGCGCCATCGGCGGGTTCTGGTTCGGCGTCCGCAAGCCGGCACCGAACATGACCCGCCAGTTCGCCCTGCTGCTCGCCGCACTGGCCGGCACCTTCGTGGTGTTCGCGCTGATGCCCACCCCGCTGGCGTTGGGTGTCGCGTTGGTCGTCGGCGGCGCCACCATCGCACCCGCGCTGACCCTGGAGAACACCCTGGTCGGCCGGATCGCACCCGCCGGCATGCTGAACGAGGCGTACACCTGGGTGGTCACCGTGGCGGTCGCGGCGAGCGCCGCCGGCGGCTCGGTGGCCGGCCTGATCGTGGACCACGCCGGTGGCGTCCAGTGGGCGTTCCTGTTCGCCGGGGCGGCGGTCGCCGTCGGGGCCGCGGTCGCCGCGCCGCCCGCCGGGCCCATCGCCCGTGCGGAAAACACGGCGGTACGCACCGAAGAGCTTGTCACCGTCTGACCTGAGCCGTTGCTCCCGCCGCCGGTGGCCAGCAGACTGAACGCCGCGGAGAGGAGAAAATCGTGGCCAAGGTCCTCTACTCGGCGACGGCGTCGCTCGACGGCTTCATCGCCGGCCCCGGCGGCGACATGTCATGGCTGACCGAGCACGTCGGGGGCGACAATCCGACGGCGGAGCGTGTGCTGGACAACGTCGGCGCGCTCCTGGTCGGCAACGGCACCTTCGGCGGCGACGACCCGAACCGCGGCACCGATCGCGAGGGCGCCTTCGGTGGTCAGTACCACGGGCCGGTTTTCGTGCTCACCCACCGGCCGCCGACCGAGCCACCCCCGGACGTCACGTTCGTCGGTGACCTGCACACCGCCGTCGCGCAGGCCAAGGAGGCCGCCGGGGACAAGTACGTGAACATCCTCGGCGCGAATGTCGCCAAGCAGTGCATTCAGGCCGGGCTGCTCGACGAGATCCTCATGTTCTTCGCCCCGGTGCTGCTCGGCGACGGGGTGCGCATGTTCGACCACCCGGGCGGCACCAACGTGCGGTTGGCGCCGCTACCCGGCGAGACCGCACACTGGTACACCGTCGTCTACTGAGCCGCTACCGGTAGTTGTTGAACTGCAGGGCGATTAGGCACCTCGGCGATCTCACCGAAGCGGCGAATCACGATCAGGTCTGGGCCTACCTGGACGAGGCGACGCCGACAGACCAGGAACCGGTGGCCGCGCTAATCCAGGAAGCACTAGACGAGCAGCAGAGAGGCGACCGGCTGCCCTTCGCCATCGTTGACCTGACCACGGGCAAGGCTGTCGGGAGCATTAGCTACATCGACATCTCACCGATTCACCACAGCCTGGAGATCGGGTGGGCTTGGCTGACACCGAGCTACTGGCGAACCGGCGCGATCCGCGAAGCGTCGCACCTGCTGATGCGCCACGCCTTCAACGACCTGGGCGCCATCCGCGTGGCCTTCAAGACCGACAGCCGCAACACCCGATCGCAACAAGCCATCAAGGGCCTCGGGGCAACAGAGGAAGGCACCTTTCGGAACCACCGCATCCTGCGAGACGGCCACGTCCGGCACTCGATCTACTACAGCGTCACCACCGAAGACTGGCCCACGGTCAGCCGGAAGCTCGACGCGGACCGGACAGCCAGGGGAGCCCCGGCACTCGGTTGAGCCGCCGGCTGCCGGCGATGTCGAGCTTCAGTTGATGCGTTACGGATCAGTGTCACTTGATCCGTAACACGTCCGGCTAGACGACAATCACGGTTGTGAGGTTAGCTGCCGTGCTCGAACCACGGCGCGGCGCAAGCGTCACTCGGGTTGGTGGGTTCGGCGCGATAGCGTATCGGCATGAACGAAGCGCCCGGGAGCGACGAGTACGAGGCTGAGCCCAAGTCGTTGCGGGCCTTGCCGGAGGCGACCGTCGCGGGGGACTGGTCCATCCTCGCCGCCATCGCGGCTGCAGTCGCAGGTCTGCTCATTTGGCCTCGACGGAGCCGACGCGGCTAGACGAGTGGTAATACCACGATCAGCCGTTGTGTGGGGCGTACATGATGACCGCGACGCCGACGAGGCAGAGGGCTGCGCCGATGAGGTCGTAGCGGTCGGGCCGGAACTTGTCGACGACCATGCCCCAGACCAGAGATCCAGCGACGAAGATCCCGCCGTAGGCGGCCAGGATGCGGCCGAAGTTCGGGTCGGGTTGGAAGGTGGCGACGAAGCCATAGAACCCGAGCGCGATGACTCCGGCCGCGATCCACAGCAGCCCTCGGTTCTCCCGCCAGCCCTGCCAGACCAGCCAGGCGCCGCCGATTTCGGCGAGCGCGGCGAGCAGGAACAGCAGGATCGAGCGGGCGACTGTCATGCGTCGGACCGTAGCGGGATCACCTCGCGGTCGTGCTGCTCGCGTTGGCCGCAGGAGCAGTTGCCGCCGGCGCAGCCGGTGGTGTGGCGGCGTTTGCTGGCCCACCACCAGGACAGGCCGGCGAGCACGGCCAGGGCGACGGCGACGCCGGGCATGAAGCGGCTCGCGGCGGCCCATCCGGCACCGCCGAGGATCCCGGCGGCTAGGAGGAATGGCAGGACGCAGCAGGCGGCGCAGGCGGCTCCCGCGAGTCCCGTCATACCGGAGGGCAGTAGGCGGCGAAGTCGGTTAGCAGGTGTCGGCACGATCGGTCCTCTCGACCAGTTCAGCGAAGGGCAGGGGGCAGCAGGAGCTGCCGGCGCAGGCGACCAGGTCGTCACAACCGGCCGAGATGGCGGCCCGCAAGGTGTCGCGAATGACGGTTAGGTCGGACAGCTTCTGCTCGACCTCGATGAGCTTTTCCCTGGCACGTGCCTGCAGGCCGGTGTCGGGTCGGCCGCTGTGCTGGTGTCGGCCGAAGTCGAGCAGGTCGGCAACCTCGTTGAGGGTGAAGCCGAGACGTTGCGCGGTCTTGATGACTCGCAGCAGGGTGACCGACTCGGCCGGGTAGAGCCGGTGCCCACCCGGCGACCGCTGCGGTGAGTCGAGCAAGCCCCGGCGCTCGTAGTAGCGCAGCGTCTGCTGGTTGACTCCGGCCGCGTCGGCCAGTTGGCCGCTGCGCAGTCCCGACCCGGTCATCCCTGATTCCGGACAGACTCGGCCCGTTCGGCGAGGGCGTCGAGCACGTCAACGTGGGCCGCTGGTACCCGAACGTCTAGCGACAGCGAGTCGGGGTCGGGCCGGGAGAGGTCAAAAGTGAAGAACGAGCAGCAGGACGACTCTCGGGCCGTCAGGTCCCGCGCCGTCTCCTCGACCTGCGCAGCGCCGTCGAGCTGCAACCGCAGATGCTGAGCCGACAGCCGGTCGAGGCCCCGCACGGCATCAGTGAAGAACTGATCAAACTCGGCGAGCCGCAGCGGCCGTTCAGCCGTCGGCAGGGTGCAGGCATCCGACACCCAGGCGTCGTCCGTCGTGATGTGGTGGTCACTCATACCCCGACGGTAAGCCTGTACCTAGGTATCAGATGCAAGCCCGAGGTGCAGTTCTCCGCGATTCAGTGAAGGTAGGCACCCACCAGGCCGTCGCCAGGCCGTCCGAGGCCGGACAAGGACGACCAAAGATGACCGTTGCAGACGAGATCTGACCAGGTGACGCAACGTGACCCGGACAGTGACCGGTGAGGTAGCTAGTGCCTTACCTGTAGTTGTTGAACTGCAGGGCGACCCCGAAGTCCTCGCCCTTGAGCAGCGAGATGACCGCCTGGAGATCATCCCTCTTCTTGCCGGTGACCCGCAGCTGGTCGCCCTGGATCTGCGCCTGCACGCCCTTGGGGCCCTCGTCGCGGATCTTCTTGCTGATCGCCTTGGCCTTGTCCGTCTCGATGCCCTGGATCACCTTGCAGTCGATCTTGAAAATCTTGCCGGACGGGCGCGGCTCGCCAGCATCCAACGACTTCAGCGAGATGTTCCGCTTGACCAACTTCTCCTTGAACACGTCCAGTGCGGCGCGAACCCGCTCCTCGGTTTCCGCCTGAAGGCCGATCGCCTCCTCACCAGACCAGGAGATCTCCGCGCCGGTGCCACGGAAGTCGAACCTCGTCGCGAGCTCCTTCTCCGCCTGCCGGAGGGCGTTGTCGACCTCCTGGCGGTCAACCTTGCTCACGATGTCGAACGACGGGTTTGCTGCCATGTTTCTGCTCCTGCTGTCCGGCGGTCTGGGCCTGCCGTCGGCCGCCGACCAGCGGCACGACCCCCTGACCGTACCCGGTTGCGCCGGTACCGGGGGGAGCCGCTATCCTTGCTTCCGCCGCCGCGTTACGACGCGGTGGGGTGCCCTGGCGGGTTGCCCGAGCGGCCAATGGGAGCGGACTGTAAATCCGTCGCGAAAGCTTCAGAGGTTCGAATCCTCTACCCGCCACCAGGTGCAGACACGGCCCCTGACCAGCAGAGATGCTGATCGGGGGCCGTTGTCGTTTGTCCGGTCGGGTCCGGCTGCGTCCAGCCGTTGACGACTGGTTGTGGGCAGATGGTGGGCAGGTCGATCTTGCCTCTCAGGGCTCCGCTGGGGGCTGCGAACGCCCGTGCTCCGGGAGTTGCCGGCCTGGCCTGGTCGTACCTGGAGCACCGGTTGGGGCTGCCGCGGGCTAGCTGGCTGCGTAGGTAGACCGGGGGCAAGCCAGTCCCGGGGTTGGACTGGCGCGGCAGTCGGAAGCCCTGGCCCTCGATCAGGTCGACCTGCCGGCTTCCGTGTCGCCTGGCCGTGGTCGTCCTGCGTCTGGATAAGTGGACTTCGGGGCGGCGGTCCGGCGGCAGTCGGTGGCTTTCCGCCCCGGCGCCGCAGGCGGCCGGGGTGGCTTGCCGCCGGCCGGCTCACCGCCCGCGCCGTGCGGAGCGCGGCGCCTTGATCCAGAACAGAAGAAATCAGCAACAGCGTGGGGGCGATAGGTGGGGGCGATAGGTGAGGTGCGAGACACCTCGTTTACAAGCTCTGTGCGTCGCGTCCGCACGCGTCCGGCAACGGCTGCAGGCTCGGAGATTCGTCCGTCCGGCGTTCGTGAGCGTGCCCCCGTCCGGCGGAGTTGCTGTCAGTGTTGCTGTCGACACCGCATCCGCCGGCTACCGGACCTCCGCTGGTTGCAGGGCGGCTAGCTACTCTTCTCCTATGCATCGTGCCTACCTACTCATCCTTTCGCAACGAGATGCGATCGCTTGGGTACTGCGGGAGCAGCGAATGGCGTTCTCAGCAACACCTCGCGGAGAGGTGGCCGCGCTAGCCGTCGGGGATGGGCTCTACCTCTACAGCAGCCGGAGCGCCTGGAAGAACCCGGCTCGCGACCGAGGTCGGGTTATCGGCCATGCCACGGTCGCGAGCGCCGTAAGCAGCTTTGACAGGCCCTTGGAGATCGGTACACAGCGGTACCTCTCCGGCTGCACCTTGCGAATAGACGGCTTAGTTCCCTATCCAAACGGACTTGAGGTGGCCCCGCTTGTGCGGGAATTGGAAGCGTTCCCCAAGCCGGACGCTTGGGCCATCTATCTGCGGCGTACCCTGCTCACGCTCCCACCCTCCGACGTGAGGCTCCTTGACCAGAAGTTGCGTCCGTTGCTAAGGCCGCGGGTCCAAGTGCTTCCGACTTACCCCTCACGTTTCACGAGGTAGTTCCTGCATGACCGCAGCCCTCTGCATCCTTGAAAGCGCAGCATGGGGCGCCAGATCCAGGGGTACGTCAGGCAGATCGAGATCGGATAGCTCTAATCATCCCCGCTCCGGAAGCCAAAGATCGTTACCCGCCCTGCGGAGCCGCTCTCGATATTCCTCGTAGCCGGGCAACAATCGATTGACTAAACGCCAGAACTCCGAGCCATGGTTTGGGCGGCGAAGATGCGCCAATTCGTGCACGAGAACGTAGTCGATCAAGGTAGGCGGAAGCTGCATAGTGGCCCAGTGGATGTTGACGGTCCGGTCATGGGAACACGAGCCCCACCTGTAGCCTAATGGCCGTACGCGCAGCCCCGTCATATCGGCGCCCATGCGTGAAGCCCAGGGCTGGACGCGCCTCAGGAGCCAAGGCGTACCGACCCGCTGATACCAGCCCACAAGTTCCTTGGCACCACCTCCGCGGGCAAGCTCCAAGCGACCGCGGACGAGTCGAACGTCTCCTGCGTCTACGACCTTCAGGCGATACGACCGTCCGAGATAGAGAAACCCCTCACCCGAGATGTACTCCTTACTCGGTGGGAGTTGACCCAGATCTCGCTTCTCGGCGAGCTTCCCGTACAGCCACGACCGCTTGGCCTCGATCATCTTGGTTAGTTCCGCAGTGGAGATCCGCGGCGAGACTACAGCGGTGACCGACGCGTCACGCTCGACAGTCAGCCGAACGCTCTTGCGCCCTTCACTCACTGACACCGCAACCTCTAGATCGCCGAGGCGCAACACCCCAGGAAAGTCACCCACAGCACCTGCCATGTCAGGTTCGAGCCCTCTGAATGAGGTGGCGATTGCTCTTGATAACTTCGAGGAGGGCTGTGGCGAGCTGGTCGAGCTGCTCGTAGTCACCGAGAGCCCGCGCATAGAGGATCCCGAAGATATCGAGCCTGAGGTCGTCTTGGTCGACGCGTTTGCGCCAGAAGTCCTGTCGGTGGATCGTCTGGGCGGCCTTCAGGTAGACCTCCCTGGCAGCATCGGCGAGCCGCACGTCCGTCAAAGCCTCTTCCGGAGAAGTCGCCAGCTCGGCAGTGATGGTTCGGTGCAGCCGCGCCTCGATCTCACTCAGGCCGAAGAGTGCATCCGGCGTCTCTTCAATGATCTCCGTCATCAGGTCCTTGAGTGCGAGTGCCTGCTGGTCCCAGTGGTCCTTCAGCTCGGTCAGAATCTTCTCAAGCCGCTCGCTGAGCGTCTGGTACCGAACGGGGTCCTCACCGCCGTGGACGAGGATGTGGTGTCGAATGGCGTTCTCCATCTCCGACGCCTTCGCCCGAGATCCACCGGTCATCGCCTCGACCTTCACCGCGAAGCCTGGTGCCGTCATCTTGATAGGCGGCAACTGTTCTTCGATACCGAGAGAAGCGATGTGCTCGTCAATCAGTGCGCGGATTTTCGCGCCATACGCTCCCGTATCGAACTCGCCCGAATCGATCCGATAACGCCTCACGGACGTCAGCTTGATGGTCACGAACCGCTTCAAATCCGAAAGATGCGGCTTCGCCGCCGGATCCGGCAGCACCGTGTTAACGGTTTGAGCGAACCGGCCGAGTTCTGCGTAAAAGCGATCTCGCAAGTCCGAGTCGGCGAGATCCTGAACGCAGCGCTCAACGTCCTCTGGAGCGCGAAACATCATCCTGAGTCTTTGCAACTGCGGATCCAGTTTGGCAGCTTCCAAGCGCGCATCTCGCAGGGCATCCGCCGCGTCGTTGCCCTCGTCGCCTTCGAAATCTTCCGCCGCAAAGATCCGCAGCGCCTCTAAGAGGCTCTTGGCGACTCCGCTATAGTCCACGACCCGACCGTTGGTTTTGCGGTCCGCAGTACGGTTAACTCGCGCGACGGCTTGCAGCAGATCATGCTCATAAAGCTTGCGGTCTAGGTACATCACCTGCTCAATCGGTGCATCGAACCCGGTGAGAAGCATCGTCCTCACGATGAGGAACGCTGTGTCATTCTCTCCAAAGGGTCGAGTGAAGCCCTCGATTCGCTCTTTTTGCTTCGTCTCATCGGTCCACTCGTTTAACAGATGCTCTTCCTCCGAATCACCCTCAGAGATCACCGGCACGAAGTCGATTCGTTTTATAAGATCTAGAAACTTGGCCGCCCGCACCAGCCGCGCACGGCTCGCATTGCGGATTTCATAGGGCGGCGTGGCGAGTACCTGGGTGGGCAACTTCTCGACGGCGGCGACGAGCTCGTCGCGCGCGGCGAGCAACGACTCTCGGTAGCGGACTGTGGTCGCCCTGTCATGCGCGACTACTTGGGCCTTGAACCCTTCGGGCAGCACATTGTCCACATAGTGCAGCAGCATGTGCTTAGCTTTGGCATCCACCAACTGCTGGGCGGTGGATACCTTCCCTTTGGTTGCCCAGCGCTCTTGAAGCTGCTGCCGCTCTTCCTCGTTGAGGTCAATGAACTCGTCATCAAAGATCTCGTCGAGGTTCTGACGATCGCGGACCGCTGCCTTGACCTTGACGCCCTCATACAGGATTGGGACGATGACCTCGTCTTCCTCGGCCTCCTTCAATCGGTAGGTGTCGATAAAAGGCCCAAAAAGATCGAGGCTTGTCTTGCGTTGACCCTTTCTGGTCATGATAGGAGTGCCTGTAAAGCCGATCCGTGCGGCATTCGGCAGCGCCTCGCGAAGATTCGCACCAAGCGAAGCGGTATGGGATCGGTGCGCTTCGTCGATCAGCACAACAATTGACTCGTCTGCGTTGATCACACCCAGATCTGTGGACGCGGTGATGCCATCGCCAGCTTGGTTCTTCTGAACCATGACAAAGACAACTGCAGGGCCGTGGAGGCCAAGCAGCCTCTTGGCGCGCGCGCCTGACTTCGCGATGTCCACCTTTTCCCCGCTGAGCTTCAGCGTCTCGCACAGCTGATCCTGCAGCTGGGTGCGGTCGGTGACAACGACTACCTTGGCGTCACGTAATTCCGGCTCGAACCGGAGCCGCCGTACGAGGAACATCATGGTGATGCTTTTACCGGACCCCTGCGTATGCCAGACAATCCCGCCGCGCCTATCGACAACGCCGTCTTGCTTGCGGGTCTTGCCGCCGAGTAGCCGTTTGATCGCCTTTTCCACCGCGCGAAACTGTTGATAGCGAGGCGCGAGCTTGATGGTCCTGCCTTGGTCCGTCGTCATGAAAGTGACGTAGTTGTAAACAACATTAAGCAGGTTGACGGGATCGAGCACTCCGGCGACCAAGATTTCCTGCCGGCTGAGCTGTCCCGCATCTTTGCCCAGCCGTACAGCGAGATCATCCTTGCTCAACGGGTAAGGGTCGCGCCACGGCACATAATGCTCGTACTTGGCAGTGAACGTACCGAGGCGAGCGGCTTCTCCGCTGGTTGCGACCGTGAGCTGTACCGTGTGAAAGAGCTTCTGGTTACCTGTGCGGCTATCGCCAGCTACCTGCTCTGCGTACTTTCGTATCTGACCGACGGCTGCGCCGAGATCCGTCTCAGTGGTCCTTTTACATTCGATGACCACGAGCGGAATGCCGTTCACGAACAGCACGAGGTCAGGCACGATCGAGCCACGGCCACCTGGGATGTCCACTCGTAACTGGTTGACCACCGTGAACTCATTGCTAGCTGGGTTCTGCCAATCAATGTAGGCCACCGTGCGCGTCTTGCCTCCCTCCCAGCCAGGCACGCCCTCCACCGTAGTGCCCTTGAGCAGGAGTTCCGTGACTAGGCGATTGACTTCAAGCAAGTTGCCGGAGGGCGTGCGGGCTAGAGCGCTTAAGGCCGAGCTGATCCGCGTGTCATCGAGCCATTCCTGACCCTCCGGATTCTTGTTGTTTCGCAGAAGCGCTTGGCGCAGCTGTTCTCCAAGTATCACCTCGTCGAAGCCGCTACGGCCGGAGTCGCGAGCAGTCGTAGGCATTACCGCGTTCGGCGGAGCACCCTCCAAATGCCGCCAGCCCATTCGCTTGAGCTGATCGATGAGAGGCTTCTCCACCAACGTATACTCCAGCTCACTTGCCAAAGTTGGGCCTCCATCCGTTACCGCTCGCCTTCGCAACTCCCTCAACAATGCGATCCCGCATCCGGTGAGCAAGCCGCGTGATTCAGAAACTAATGACCTACCTCACGGCTTCAGCTGCCGCAGTCCGTACCCGCCCAAATAGCAGGTCCTCCATGAGACCCTGCTTGAGTAGGTAAAGCTTGTGCTGCTCCTTCAGATGAGATTCAATCTCGTTCTTAGTGGCCTCAACGACAGCGAGAATACGGTCTTGTTCCACTAGGTGTGGAATAGCTACCAGCAATCGCCGAACAGATGAACCGCTAATCTTCACCATGCTCTCGGAGGTTCCTTGAGAGTACGCTTGGATCTGCCGTCGAACATTCGCGCTTCGTAGGACCAGCTCCAAGTACTCGGAACGGCAGCCTCGTCCTACAACTAGCCGCATCATGAGATCTGGATAAATGCACGGAGTGCCGACGTCTCGGTAAACCCCAGCGAGGCCTACCAAGTCGCGCGTATTTGCACGGCTCATCAGCAAGTCACCATCGGCGAGCAGGGCACCCGAGTTCCTGCCATCGAGAACTGGTACGTTCTTTAGCTGACGTGCCTGAAATCCGTTAGGGGTAAGACACCCTAAACCCAAGGCTTGAAGTCCCGTCCATTCGTCAGCCTCTTGAGGTGAAAAGCCGTTCTTGGGCGGAAGCGCGAGGTGTTCGCCGAGGGGTAAGGTGTCGGCAACGAGACTCGCAAGCAGAGCTTCAACGACGCCCTCTTGGAGCGCTCGCAACTTCGCAACGGTTTGGCCCTCGAGGTGGAACCGAGCATCGACGCTATCGAGGACCTCAACAATCTGCCGCTGCTCTGGAAAGGGCGGAATGCCCACTTCCAGCTTGGCGATAAGATCCGTCGGCAGCCGACCTGTCCCATGACCAGCCTCATCGACCATGCTCAGGATCTCGCGGGTCCGGACCTTCATTGCCAAGGCGAGAAACCTGGCGTCAATACCAGGACGGGGAACAATCGCCTTGCAGTCTTGGCCGAAGGCGACCCGCTTTCGCGTGACTCCGACCCGGAACTCCTTCTTCAAGCTCATGCCGCGTACCACAAAAAGGACGGAGCCATCAGGCACGAGCCTGGTGCCCGCCAACGAACCGCTTTTCGTGAGCCGCCGGTCGGAGTCGTGAATATCAAATTCCTTCAAGCTTGCAGCACTGATCCACGGCAGGTCGCCACCCCAAAACCGTGGTTCATCCGTCGACGGCGTTCCGCCGGACAGCCAGGTTCCAGTGTCCCGCAATCGCACCGACATCCAGTCCTCGGGAAGTTCATGCATAGCCGAGGTCCCTCAGGTAATTGTTGAGCCGAGCTGCAGCAGCACCTTGCTCGGCTTCGAGGCCCCGAACGGTAACGGCGTACTTGCCAGCCCAGGTCTGGTACGCAGATTCGAGTTGCCGTCGCGCCGCAGCCGTACGGCTGTCGAGGCGGGATGAGAGCTGCGTTCGGAGGACTTCGAGGACCAGGGCGCGGCGGTCGTCCTCGTTGAGAGCTGTCACTGCCGTCCTAAGCGAGGGTAGAAAGCCGTTCACCAGGGCTGAGGCTTCCTTCCTTGCGGCCGTTATGTCGGTCCTGAGCTTTCTGACCTCGGCCGCCGAGACCTGCACGGTCGGCTCCCCAGCGTCGTCATCGTCATCCTCGCTGGGCTTGGCGGTAGCAGCCTTAAGCTGCGCATTCAGCTGGGCGTATCGAGACTCGGCCGCTTCAAGCTCGACTAAGTACTCAGGGAGCAGTGCCGGGACGACGCGGTGAGAGCGGGCCTTGCGCTTCTCGGCCGCAATTTTCTGCTTGTCCCAATACTCGACCTCTTCCTCATCGAGGTCGAAGGCCGACTCGATCGTGGTTAGCCAGCCCTCGACGACGCCTTGAAAGCCGTTGAGTGACAAAGCTTTTATGTCGTACTGGGTCTCACCCCACCAAGCGGCCACAACGCCGGCTAGCTCGAACCGGTCAAGCAGGCCCAGCGGTTTCAGCTCGGCCACGAATGACTCGAGCAGTTCCGCTCGGATCTCCATGACCTTTGGGGAATCCGGCAGCTCAACCAGGCGCTTGCTGTGCCGGGCCCACCAATCCGAGAACGCCTCGCTTAGCTTTATCTCGGCAGAGCGGGCGAGCCCTGGGAGTCGCTCCATCGTCGCCTTCCAGCCCTCCGGCAGGAAGTCGTAGTAGTCGTTGTCCCTCTCGACGAACAGAGTGGTGGGATCGATGCCGAACGCAGTGAACACCGGAGTCTTGTTGAGGACTTCAACCTTCGGAACTCCGCCGTGCAGATGGGCTCGGACGTCCTGCGGCTCCGCCGGGGGCGCATTGTCGACATAGCGCCGGATGTTGAGGTTAAAGTCGTTTTCCCTAAGCTCCTGGATGTCGACGACGCGGGCAAAACCTGGGATGTTCTTGTACTCCTCGAAGGCTACAACAATCTTCTCAGCATGTTGGGGATCCAAGTAATTCTGCGCGCGGCCAGGGGTGAACTCCCGGTCAGCATTGATGAACAGCACCTTGCCGCGCCGCTTCTGATGCGGACGTGCGGTACCGCGAAGAACGAGAATGCAAGCCGGGATACCCGTCCCGTAGAAAAGGTTAGGAGCGAGACCGATTACCGCCTCCAAGCGATCATCACTAATGATGCCTTCGCGGATTTCCTTCTCCTTGCCACCGCGGAACAGAACGCCGTGCGGAAGAACCGTGGCACCGATGCCGTCAGGCGTTAGTACGGCGAGCACATGCTGAGCAAACATGAGGTCCGCTTTCTTGCCGGTCTCGGGCGCGAAACCGTACTTAAAACGTTCCTTGTGTTCCATGTCGCCAGCAACGTAGTTCTGCGAGAACGGGGGATTGGTGAGCACTCGGTGGAAGCGCATCAGCTCGCCGCCCTCCTTGTGCAATGGATTGGCGAGCGTGTCGTCGTTCTCTAGGCTGGCGTTGAGCACGCCGTGGAGGATCACGTTCATTTTTGAGACGGCCCAAGTTCCGCCGTTGTACTCTTGGCCCGCGAGGGTCAGGTCCTTGAAATCTTGGCCGTGCTCCTCGACGTACTCCTTAGCGTGAATGAGCATTCCACCTGAACCGGCGCAGGGGTCGTAGATGCGCATACCCGGCTCCGGCTTGACTAGCCGAACCATCATACGGACGACACCCCGCGGGGTGTAGAACTCGCCGCCCTTCTTTCCGGCGGAGTCGGCGAACTCTCCTATCAGATATTCATATGCGGCGCCGAGTAAGTCGGGAAATTCGAAGTCCTCGTTACGCAGCCGGACGCGGTTGAAGTGGTCGATCAACTGTTGGAGCCGCTTATCCGGAATGATCGACTGCCCGACTTTTTTCATGAAGTCGATATGCTCAAGCACGCCTTCGAGGGCCGATGAGTTAGCTTGCTCGAGCTCGTTGAGTGCGGTGTTAAGCAGACTGCCGACGTTCTTTAGGCGGGAGTGATCCTTAATGTGCTGCCAGCGAGCCTTCTCCGGGACGAAGAAGCTCTCTCCGCGGTAGAAATTGGGGGCAGCGGCCATCCTCTCGGCTTCCTCCGGGCTCTTCCCCTGGAGTTCCCATCTCCGTATGAGCTGCTGGCGGACTGCGTCGAACTGGTCGGAAGCGCGCTTCAGGAACAGCATCCCGAAGATGTATTCCTTAAACTCCGAAGCGTCCATCTTGCCGCGAAGGATGTCTGCGGCTCCGAACAGATGCCGTTCAAGCTGCGGCAACGTCAGCTTCGCCACTTGGTGACCTCTCCCTTGTCGGTGCCCTGACTGTAGCTGTTCGAGACGCCTACGAGGACAGTGGCAGGAGGTGCGAGGACGGCGCCGGGTGGGACAGATGAGCGGTCCTGAACGCCCTGGTTTCGCCTCACCCCGTTGGACGTCGCCGTACTCAGATGCCGGTGAAGCCGTGACGGTGCGGCCCTGCCTAGCCATACGAACTGGTCCATGCTGACTGCCATCCCGTGTGCCCTCGACCCGCCATCCTGGGAGCGGGCCGCCGCCCGGCCCGCCACGTCTAGCGAACCTTGACGCACGTTCGGCCGCAGGGCGCCAGCGGCAGCGGCCGGCGCGCCCAGGCGGCGGCGCGTGCGGCCCGTTCAGGGCCGCATTGAGGACGTATCGAGGGTGTGAACTGCCCTATCGCTCTGTCGGCGGCAGTCGGTAGGTTCTGACGACTGTTCCGACGGCTCCGTTTGTTCGGGTGAGGCTCTGTTGTTCCATCAGAGTCGCGCCCACCTCGACAGCGAAAAGGGCTGCAAGCTCCGCGTCGGCGGCGACTTGGCGCTGTTGCGTCTCCGTCTCGGAACCCTCGTATAGCCCACACTCGCGCAGGCGCAGGGTTGCATAGGTTCCGCGGCCGTGTTCGGTAGCCACCAAGCCTGCCTCGCGTAACGCGGCTATTGCCTGACGAACCGTGCCACGTGCTGCCCCGAATTCGGCCGTTAGCGCGCTCTCAGCCGGCAAGAGGGCTCCGGGCGGGATGACGCCGCTCTCGATGCGCTCTCTCAACTGTTCGGCGATGACGCGGTAGCGGGGCTGGCCGTAGTGCGGGGTGGGCACCCGCTCACCGTACCTGGCACTTGTCTTACCAAGTGCCAACCAACTGACCTGATTCGACGTCTAGACAACTCATCCACTTGTAGATACGTTTCCGTGTAGGCGGCTGGGGTGACGGCTCGTGTCAGGGGTGGTCACGCGTCGGCTCTGGTCGCACGTGATGCGCGGCGTCCTGTCGGACCGGTTGCGGTCGCCGCGCGTACAAGTTGGCTCGGCGATACCCGACCCGTCCGGCGTCGGACGGTGCGCCGTGCCTTCATCCGGGCCGGTGGCCGGCCGCATTCCCCCGCGGCTGGCCACCGGTCCCCGCCTACCTGTGGAGGTGCGATGTCCGGCTCTCATCGTCGACACCATCGGCTCTCGTCCTGGTGGTCTCGGAGGCGCCCATTTGCCCGGCGTGCCAGCAGCATCGGTCGATCGAGTCCTCGCGCGGCTTCTGCGGCCTCCTCGCCGCAGTGGTCAAAAGGTGCCACCCGTGAATTGCCTGTGCTCCGGTACGCGCCCTTGATGACGCGGGCCCAGCTCTTCCGGGGCAACGGGGGGCGGTGGCCGCGATGAGTCGAACGAACAAGCCGGCCGCCGTCACGAGCCACCCGGACTGGTGCGCCCCGGATCGCTGCGGGTACCTGGTGCCACCGGTGATGACGCACATGGCCCGCCGTCATCGCGGCCCGGTGCAGCGGGTCGGCGAGAGTCGGGCGGGCGGGCTCGTCGTCACGTACCTCATCAGCAGTGAGGCTCTGGGCGGTCCCCTGGTCGGTGTTCACGTGACCTGCCGGGCGGGGAACGCCTGGGCGGAGTTGTCCGTGCCGCAGGCAGCCCAACTGGTCGAGCAACTTCGCGGATCGCTGGCACAGGCCACCGGGCAGCAGGGGGCCGGCGATGAGTGAGGGCGCCGCCATTCCAGAGGGCCGGTCGCCGTCGTCGATTGCGCCGTTCGTGTGCCCGGTCTGGTGTCGGGGCTGCGGACCGAACGATCCGATGCACCGCGGGCTTCTCTCCACCATTGGACGGGAGCGGACCGGCTGGGTCACCGTCCAACTGATCGTCGACCGGTTCGCCCGCCGGGACCTGGCCGTGAAGCTCGACGCGACCCGTTATGGCGCGACGCAGACCGTACTCCTGTCGCCCGCGCAGGTAGACCGGCTCATCGACGAGCTGGTCTACGCCCAGCTGGAGATGCTGACACCGGCAGAAGGCGGCGAGCGGGCCGGAGAGACGCGGTGAACGCCAACACCCGGAGCTCAGCCGTTCCCCGCACTCCTGGCCTGCGCCCTGCGAGGCCACCGCGAGCAGCGGTAGCCGTACCGCCGGTTCCTGAGCGGCCCGCTGGCGGGACCACCTGGCAGACGTTGGAACGTCTAGGGGGTACGGTGACCGGTGTGCAAGGCCGGGACTGGCGCCCTCGCTACCTGCAACTCGCCGAAGAGTTGCGGGCAAAGATCGTGAGCGGCGAACTGGCCCCCGGCACCCTGATGCCCAGCGAAACCGAGCTGGCCGACACCTCGGGCCTGTCACGCACCAGCGTCCGCAACGCCATCCGGCAGCTTCGGGAATGGGGCCTGGTCCGGGCGGAGCAGGGGCGCGGCACCTACGTGCGGGCACCCCGCCAGCGGGTACGCCGTCGCAACACCGAGCGGTACCAGTGGGAGAAGGATCGCGTCCTGCTCGACGAGGACGAGCGGCTGAAGACTGGCGCCACAGAGCACGACACCGGCCTGACCGTCGACGACCTGAAGTTCCACGCCGAGTATTCGCGGGTGGAGGCTGATGCGGAGATGGCGGCAGCCTTGCAGGTCGAGCCGGGTACGCCGCTGCTGCGCCGGGTCTACTGGACGTCGTCCCGGCATGAGAACGCGCCGCTGACCGTGTCGTACTCCTACCTGCCGTACGACCTGGTGGCCGCGAACCCGGACTTGCTCGACGCGGACAAGGAACCGTGGCCGGGCGGCACGCAGCATCAGCTCTACACGCTGGGCATCGAGTTGGACCGGATCGACGACGAGATCCGCGCCCGCCCGCCGTCGCCGGAGGAGGCTGAGTTGCTGGACATCGACCCGGGCGTCTCCGTGCTCACTGTGCGGAAGACCTCGACCGACACCACCGGCCGGGTCGTCGAGGTCGCCGACGTGGTGATGCCGGGCGACCGCACCGAGCTTGTCTACTCCCACAAACTCCAGCGGTGGAAAACTTGACGCAGCTCGTCTCGGTCATCACCCCGGTCCATGCGCCCAGCATCGAGCACCTGGCTGGCGCCTACGAGTCGTTGGCCAAGCAAGAGATGCCGGCCGGCTGGGACTGGCAATGGCTCGTCCAGGAGGACGGGCAGACCGGCGCCCTGGGCGACGCGCTGCCTGACGATCCCCGGATCAGTCTGGGCACCGGCCGTCCCGGTGGGCCTGGTGTTGCCCGTACCCTCGCTCTTTCCCGAGTTTCCGGGCAACTCATCAAGGTGCTGGACGCCGACGACCAGTTGACCCCTGGCGCGCTCGCCCGGGACATCGCCGCGTTCGATGCGCACCCGCAGATCGGCTGGACCACCTCGCGGGTCCTCGACCTGCTCCCCGACGGTTCGACCGCCGGATGGGACAAGGACCCGGCCGGCGGCGTTATCGACCGCGGTTCGGTCCTGACGTTCTGGAAGGCCAACGACTACCGAGCATCGGTGCACCCGGCGACCCTGTGCCTGCGGCGGGATCTCGTCTTCGCCCTGGGCGGCTGGATGGCCCTACCAGCCTCGGAGGACACCGGCCTTTTGCTCGCCGCCAACGCGGTCACCGCGGGCTACTTCACCCGCGAATACGGCCTGCTCTACCGCAAGTGGCCCGGCCAGGTGACCAGCCAGGCTGCACACCGGGAACCGGCTGAGTACCAGGGACGGATGAGAATCATCGAGGCCAGAGCCAACGCCCTGGCCTCGATGATCCCAGACGGCTTCGACGGCAGCGCTACGGCGTAGCTTCGTGCCCCGGCATCCCGTGGGTACGCCGCCGCTCCTTCATTTCCGCCTCGAAGATGTGCCGCCGTCCGCCGGCTAGCTTCTCCCGCGCTTCCCGCTCGATCTCCTGGAACGCGGCGTAGTAGCCGTCGTCGAACTCCTCCACGATCTGGAACGTCCACCGGCCGGGTAGCACGTTGCGCCCCAACAGCTCCTGCTCGACCCGGTCGGCCATCTCGTCGTGTCCTGCCTCGCGGAGCAGCTTCACCACCCGGTCAAGGGTGAAATCCGCGCCGCCGACGAGCTGGTGCGCCGAATACAGGTGACCGCGCACCCGGTAAATCGTCTCAAGGGCCTTGCTTAGCTCGCCCAACGCTTCGACGGTCGTGTCTCCCAGGCCATCAGGTCGTGAGTGGACCTCATCGACTGCTAGGCCCTGTTGTTCGTCTCCCATGGCATCAGCAGTACCCCGAAGATGGCGCGGCTACCGTCGACTCACCAGACCACGCACGGTCCTGCCGGTCCCGGGACCCTTCCGCATCCGTTGCTGCAAACGGCCGTCGGTGCCATTCGGAGCGCGATCCTCGCCTGCAGGAAGAAGGGCACGGGTGCATCCTCCCAGGTTGGGCTGCTCTCACATCCTTGGAACACTGATGCCGGCTGCGTCAACAAACCGATCAATATTATGATCAGAATAGTTATTCTAAAGAGCGCCCCCTCGCTTTCCAGATCTATGCAGTTAAGTAGAATTGCTGTCATTCCAGTTCCTTTCTGGGAATTCTTTCGGCGGCAAATCGCCTTTCACTTGCTTGGTCCAAGAATACCAATACTTCGCATCTAGTCAAGAGGGTAAGGGTTTGGCTTAAATTGATTAGAAATAGAGTTGTTTAACCATTATCCGTGCCGACTAGAGGTGGCCTGAATTCTCTGGCCGCGTTTTTATTTGGCTTTATTTACACTTCCGTCCCGTTGGTGCTGCCAACTCAACGAAAGTGACAAAAGGGTCTTTCGGGGACTTCGGGCCGGAACTCATTGACTTGTCTGCCAAGTGCCGTCTACCTTGGAACGCAACTTGGCAGACAAGTTAACAAGTTGGAGGTTGAGCGATGGCTCTGCGAGGCGGCACGAGGTTCGCGGTGCGGTGCGAGGACGTGTTCCCGGCGGGGTGCGCGTTGGTGCCCGAGTCTCTGGGCGAGGTCGAGGACTACGACGAGAAGACCGGTCGGCGTAGCCCGGCGAAGGACAAGCTGACCGGCCAGCGGGTGTGGCAGGTCCGGGTGATGGACCTGGACCCGGAGCTGGGGAAGCGGTCGCGGGAGACGACGGTGAAGATCTCGGCGGACTACCAGCCGGTGCCGCCGACGGGTGGCCTGTTCGAGGCGGTGGAGTTCGACGGCATGACCGTCACGCCGTACGTGGGCAACAACGGTCGGATGGCGTATTCGCTGCGGGCGACCGGGATGCGTGCCCCGGCGGGCGTGGCGACGAAGGCGGCGCAGTAGCCGCTTCTGGTGGGGGCGGGGCTGTCAGGTCTTGGCGGACGGCAGCCCCGCCCTCTGTCTCTTTCCCCTGCTCTGTCGAGAGAGGTAGTGACATGTCCAAGCGTATGCCTGCCGTCCTGCGGCGGCTCGTCCTGGCGGGTGCGCGATGATGCGCCGGCCGCGGGGCGAGGTCGTGATGACCACCGCCGGGGACCTGATGGTGATCCGCCCGCGCCGCCTGGAGTTGCCGGTCTGGCTGATCGCGGTCGGGCTGGTGCTGCGGTGGCTCTGGCGGGGCTTGTGGTGGTGTCTTCGCCACCCGGTCGCTGTCGGCCTGGTCGTGGCCGGGGTGAGCCTCTTCCGCGAGTTCGGCCGGGTCGGCGTGGTCGTGCCCGTGGTCCTAGCCGCTGCCGTGTCGGCGCTGTGGCGGTGGCGGCACGAGTCGTCCTGGTGGACCTGGTGTGCCGGCCCGATACTCGGCCGGTTCCGTCAGCTCTTCGTCTACCGGCGGGCCTGGCGTGAGGCCATGACGCTGTGCGGCCTGGCCAAGGTGTACGACCATCGCACGGTCCTGCCGGAGCTGCTGCGGGTCCGCTCGGATCAGGCGCTCGATGTGCTGACCATCCGCATGGTCCGCGGTCAGACACCGGAGGAGTTCCAGAAGGCAACGGCGAACCTGGCGTACGCCTTCGGCCGGCGGCACGCGCGGGTCTACTCCGAGCGCCCCGATGACCCGCCGATCCGGTCGGGTTACTGGGCACTGGTGCTCGGCGCGGTGGACCGGCTGCGGTTCCGGGACCGGCCCTCGGTGGTCTACCTGGTCGTGGTCCGCACCGATGCGCTGCGCACCCTGGTCGGCCCCTTCGACATCCCGTCGGTGCCCGACTTCACCGCTTTACCTCTGGCTCGGCGGGAAGACCTGCGGCACTGGTGTCTGCATCTGCTCGCCACGCATGTCCTCATCGGCGGCTCCACCCGCTCTGGGAAGGGCTCGGTCCTGTGGTCGCTGGTCCGCGTCCTAGCCGGGGGGATCTCCTCCGGGCTGGTCCGGCTCTGGGTGATCGATCCCAAGGGCGGCATGGAGTTCGCCATGGGTCGGCCGCTGTTCGCCCGATTCGCCTGCAAGTCGTTCGAGGCCATGGCCGACCTGCTCGACGAGGCCGTCACCGTGGTGCGGGAACGGCAGACCCGGCTTGCCGGCGCGGTGCGGGTCCACACTCCGACCCTGGATGACCCCCTGGTCGTCGTCGTCATCGACGAGATGGCGGCACTGACCGCGTACCTCCAAGATGTTGACCTGCGCAAGCGCATCGCCGGCTCGCTCGGGCTGCTGCTGTCGCAGGGTGCCGGCGTTGGTGTGCTGGTTGTGGCGGCGTTGCAGGACCCCCGCAAGGAGGTGCTGCCGTTTCGGGACCTGTTCCCGACCCGGATCGCGCTCGGTCTGACCGAGGCCGCTCAGGTCGACCTCGTGTTGGGTGATGGTGCTCGCAACCGGGGTGCCCTCGCTGACCAGATGCCCCGCTGGGCCAAGGGCGTCGGCTACGTAATCCTCGACGGCACCCCAGAGCCGGCCCGGGTCCGCTTCTCCTACATCTCGGACGACCACATTCGGGAGCTGGCCGCCGAATACCCGGCGCCGGCCGACGCGGCGGACATCCTCGCCCAGGTCGGCCGCGAAACCGCCACCGAACCGGCCCGGCCGCCTCTGCCCCGGCAGCGTCGCGGACCACTGCTGCCCGACTCGCTGCTGAACATCCTCGACCGGGACACCGACGGGGGTGAGCCGCGGTGACCGCCCCGACCGACGGCCGAACCTTCTACCGGCTCCGCGCACCCGGCACCGACGGCGCCACCAGCACCGCCGTCTCCGTCCGCGTCGACCCCGCCCGGCCCGATCCGTACCCGGTCTATCTCGCCGTCGGTGGCGGCCGGCGCCGCATGTACCTGACCCCCGACGAGGCGTGGGCGCTGTGGCGCTGCCTCTCCGAAGCGGTGGCCTCCCTCGGCGAGCCACCCGACCACATCCGTACCCGCGTCGCCCCGGCCCGGAGGTAACCGATGTCCCTCAAGAGCTTCTTCCTCGGCACCCACCGCCTCAAGCCGCTGCACATCGAACTCAACGGCTCCCCGGACCGGCTCACCGGTGCCCTGCACGGCCTGGCGCACATGGTCAACCGCCGCCGCGACCTCAACGGCCAACAGATCTGTATCACCCTGACCGTCCGCGACAACGGCAGCAGCCGATGATCCGCGCTGAATCCGGCATCCGGGTGCTGATCCTGCTCGTCGTCGGCACCATGGCCGGCGCCGCCGCCTTCACCCACGTCCACGACCTGACCGTCGCCCACGGTCAGCCCGACTGGATCGGCTGGGCCAACGCCGTAGCGGTCGAGCTGATGGCCATCTACCTCGGCCTGGAAATCCGCACCCGCCGCCGCACCGGTCGCCCCGTCGGCCTGGTCGGGGTCCTCCTGATCGCGTTCGCGTTGCTTTCCCTCGCCGCCCAGGTCGCCGAAGCCGAACCGTCCGTCTGGGGCTGGATCGTCGCGGCGGTGCCGTCGCTGGCCTTCCTCGCCCTGGTGAAGGTTGTCCTGTCCAGCGAACCCGCCACACCGCCGGCTCCTGAGCCCGATCAGCCGCAGGGCGATTGGTACGACGAGCCGCAGCCGGTCGAACCCACGCCGCCGGCTCCGGTGATGCCGCCGGCATCAGCCGCGGTGCTGCCTCGGGTCGGTGTCGTTCAGCCCAACCGGCCCCAGGTCGTCGGGATCATCCGATGACGGCCATCCTCGTCGCCGGGCGGCGGCTACCGGAACTCGTGCACAATCCCGATCATTCCAACGATGTGAGCGTTGAACTCGTCCAGCTCCTCGGCCGGCACCCACAGCTCCAGAATGGTCTTTCCGCCGGCCTGGCGGACCGGGTACCGACTCAGGAACTCCGACTCCACCCGGAAGCGGGTCACGTAGCCGACGCCCGACGCGGGCACGTTCCAGTCTCGGGCGATCATCACCGCGTAGTCCTCGTTCAGGACGGGGTAGAAGATCGGCTGATCCGGCAGGCGCGGCGGCCACGCCCGCCATCCGGACTCGCGGACGAGAGCCAGCTCGTTCGGCCCGGTTGGGCGCCACAGCACCGTCGTACCGTCATCGCTGTTCATGTCGACCTCGCCGCTCGGATTCTTGGTGAGCCCGGACAGTACCGGCGGAGCTGCAGCCGGGACCACCGCATTCGACTCGCGGTAGAGGTGGGCCGATGACGGCTCCGACCCTGGCCGGCCTCGAACCCGCCCCGACCCGCGTCGCTCCGCGCCCAGGGTCGCGGGCGGCCCGCATGGCGCTGCCCCGCTCGATCGACGTCCTGAAAGACATCGCCATCGAGTACGGCGTCTGCGTCCGCCCGCTCGCCATGCGCCGGACCGACCTCGACACCGGCCTGACCGAAGTCATCGACCTTCCCTGCGGCGCTACCCGCGAGGACAAGTGCCCACCGTGCGCCAAGAAGAACCGCCGGCTACGGCAGGCCCAGATCCGCGAGGGCTGGCACCGCGACGACGAGCCACTACCCGGCCCGGAACCCGCCACCGAAGCGCAGAAGTCGCTGATCCTGTTCCGAGCACACCTGGAGTTCTCCCGCGACGAGGCCGTACGCGCCGCCCAGTGGGACCAGGTGACCGACCTCGACGAGGCAATCCGCGAGGTAGAGGAAGCTATCGCCGCTGAGGGCCTACGCGGGCGCGTCGGACCACCGCACGCCAGCGACGACGAGGACCAGGACGACGAGCCCGGCCAGCGACGCAAGCGCTCCACCAAGCGGCGCCAGGACGCCCCAGAACTGCCTCGGCGCAAGGTCGAGCGCCGCACCGTCGGCAAGACCTACACCGCCCCGGACGGCTCCACCTACCAACCATCGATGTGGCTCACGCTCACCCTCGACTCGTACGGCCCGGTCCGCCCCGACGGCACCCCCGTCAACCCGGCCAGGTACGACTACCGCCGCGCAGCCTGGGACGCCGTGCACTTCCCCCGGCTGCTGGACCGGTTCTGGCAGAACCTTCGGCGGTGCGAGGGCTGGAACGTCCAGTACGCCGGCTGCGTCGAGCCGCAACGCCGACTCGCCCCACACGCCCACTTCGCCATCCGGGGCACCATCCCCCGGGACGTGCTCCGCACCGTGGCGGCGGCGACCTACCACCAGGTGTGGTGGCCCTCGGTCGACGTCCAGCGCTACACCCTCGATCGGCTCCCGGTCTGGGACGAGCAGGCGGCGGCATGGGTCGACCCGGACACCCACGTGCCGCTGACCACCTGGACGGAAGCCCTCGACGCCATCGATGACGACCCGGACGCGGAGCCGGTGCACGTCGTGCGCTTCGGCGCCCAGGTCGACGCCCGCGGCGTCATGCCCGGCACCGAGGACGCCGAACGGACCATCCGGTACGTCACGAAATACATCACCAAGCACACCGGCGACTGCCACAAGGCCACCACCGACCGGCAACGCAAGCACCTCGACCGGCTCTGGCAGCAACTCCAGCTCACCCCGTGTACCGACCGGTGCGCCAACTGGCTGCTCTACGGCGTCCAGCCGAAGAAGGCGCACGCCAAGCTCAAGCCCGGCCGCTGCAAGGGCAAGGTCCACCAGCGCGACACCCTCGGCATCGGCGGCCGGCGCATCCTCATCTCCCGCGACTGGTCCGGCAAGACCCTCGCCGACCACAAGCACGACGCGCGGGCCTGGGTGCGGGCACTGCTCGGCGTCACCACCGACGGCACTCAGGTCGTCGACGACCAGGGCGCCACCACCGAACGGGTCCGCCACGCCTGGGAGTTGGCCCGACCCGATGACCCCGACGTGGGCCCGATGACCCACCGGCTCATGCGGTCGATCAGCGAACGCGCCCGCTGGCGGTCCGAACTGCTCGCCGCCAAGGACCGGGCAGCGCAGGGGTCCTCAGATCTCTCGGCAACTCAGCACAGCGCACAGCACGACGGGGAGGAGACGCAGTGAACGAAGAGTTGTTGACCGTGCCGGAAGTGCTCGCCGAACTGCGCGTACCGCGCTCGACCTGGTTCTACTGGCGGCAGACCGGCAAGGGACCACGGGTGATTAAGCTCCCGAACGGGCAGCTGCGGGTCCGCCGGTCGGCGCTCGGTCGGTGGCTCGGCGACCTGGAGCAGGACGCCGCATGAAGAGCTACGAGGTCCAGATCTGGGATATCGGTAAGCGCGCTGACCGGAAGGCTCGGCCGTGGCGGGTCCGCTGGGCAGTGAGCGGCCAACGCTTCGAGGACATGTTCCGCACCAAAGCCCTAGCGCACTCGTTCCGCGCCGAGCTGGTCCAGGCGGCCAACGCGGGGGAGCCCTTCGACCCGGCCACCGGCCGCCCGGTCTCCGAGGCCAGAACCAAGAACCCCACCACCTGGTACGCCCACAGCCGCGCGTACGTCGAGATGAAGTGGCCCCGGGCGGCGGCCAAGACCCGGCGCTCGATCGTCGAAGCGCTGACCTCGATCACGGTGACCCTGACCCGGCCGACAAAGCGGGGCCGACCGACTGACACCCTGCTCCGTCAGGCGCTGTACCTCTACGGCCTCAACCCGCGCCGCTGGTCCGACGAGATCCCGCCCGAGCATGCAGCGGCGCTGGCCTGGCTGGAAACTGTGTCCCTCCCGGTCGTCGAGCTGGACTCGCCCGCGATGGTCCGCCGCGTCCTCGACAGCCTGTGCGTACGCCTCGACGGCAAGCTTGCGGCTGCCTCCACCGTCCAGCGAAAGCGGGCCACGTTCTACAACGTGCTCGGGTACGCCGTCGAGCTGGAGCTGATCGCCTCCAATCCGGTCGACCGGGTTCAGTGGACCGCCCCCGAGGTCGCACAGTCCATCGACCGGCGGGTAGTGGCGAATCCGGCCCAGGTCGCCACGCTGCTGGAGGCGGTGAAATCTCTCGGCAAACGCGCCGACAAGGTCACCGCGTTTTTCGGCTGTCTCTACTACGCGGGGATGCGGCCCTCGGAAGCCGCGGACCTACGGCGGGAGGACTGCGACCTTGCCGGCCGTTGCGTCGACTGCGGGGCCGACTTCGACGACCTGGCGGCGGTCAAGCCTTCCCGGTCCTGCGAGCACGAGAAGATCGAACATCGTTGGGGCCGCCTGGTGCTCGCCGGCACCTCCCCGCGCGCCGGGTCGCACTGGACCGACGATGGCGGTTCCCACGAGCGGCGGGGACTCAAGCACCGGGGGAGGGCGGAGACTCGTACGGTCCCGATCCCGCCCCGGCTCGTCGAGCTGCTGTACGTGCACGTCGAGAATCACGGGGTCGGTCCGGACGGGCGGTTCTTCCGGGGTCTGCACGGTGGGCCGCTGTCCGAGTCGGTCTACGACCGGTGGTGGAAGCTCGCCCGCGAGAAGGCGCTGACCGAATCGCAGGTCGCCTCGCCGCTCGTCCGCCGGCCCTACGACCTACGTCACGCGGCGGCCTCGCTCTGGCTGAATGCCGGCGTCCCGCCGACCGAGGTAGCCCGGCGCCTGGGCCACGGCGTCGCCGTCCTCCTCCGCGTCTACGCCAACTGCATCGACGGTGGCGACGACACCATGAACGACAAGATCGGCGAGGCTCTGGCGTGATCCTGCCTGAGTCAGTCGGTGGAGTCGGCACCTTGGGTGGGTACGCCTGTGGCGGTCAAGCGGCGGGCCTCTGCGAGAACGCGAGCATCGATCTCCGCTTCGGTTTCCTCGCAGTACTCCAGCGTGTCGTACACGTCGTCGAGCATGACCAACTCCTCGGCGAGGGGTGTGCCGTCATGTCCGATGGCCGAGTGGGTCCAGCGAGCCAACTCGCGCGGGGGAAGGGCGCCGGCGAGAAGCTTGGTAGCCATGATGCGTACGGCGGCGTCCTCAGCATCTTCGCTGCCTCTGGGGTAGAAGGTCAGGCCAAGCTCGTCGAGGGTGGGTTCAAGCCACTGGAGCAGATCCTGATCGGTGGCGGTGGGCGAGACCCCGGCCAGGATGCACAGCGAGGCGCTCTCAACGCCTGCCACGAGGCAGTCACAGGCGGCCTCGATCACCTCGGCTGCCTTGCCCTGCCCGATGCTCCAAAGGGTGGTGGCGTCCTGGAGGCGGGCGAGTGCGTCGCTGCTGAGCATTGGTACATGTTCCGCCGCCAAGCCAGCGGAGTCACTCCGATATCCGCCCCCGTGAAGATGTGGGGCGCTGGTTCTGTGGGCGTGGGCAGATGGTGGGCGGGAGCCTGGTCGGCGCCTGATCAGGGGAGCGAAGCGCCAGCTCATCGGCCCTGACGCGGCCAAGATCGCTGACGCCCTGTAAATCCGTCGCGAAAGCTTCAGAGGTTCGAATCCTCTACCCGCCACCAGGTGCAGACACGGCCCCTGACCAGCAGAGATGCTGATCGGGGGCCGTTGTCGTTCGTCTGGCTGAGTCCGGCTGGGTCCAGCCGATGACGACGCAGCTGTCGGGCAGGTCGATCTTGCCGCTGGGGGCTCGGCTGCGGCCGCGGATGCCGGTGCTGGTGTTGCCTGCGGAGTTGGACCGCGCCGCAGGTGTGCCGCCGGAAGCCCAGACCCTCGGCCAGATCGACCCGTCCAGGCTTCCCTGCTGCGCTCGTGCCGCCTCTGCGGACCAGGTCCTGTCTCGGGGATCTTGATGGTTCGGGCGCAACCGATCGGGCTTGGCCGCTGCGGTGTCGTCAGCGACCCGTTCTCATTTCGTCAGTAACATCGCCTGATGCCGATTGAGATCGTCTTCGAGACTCACTCCTGGAGCGAGGACAACGACCGAGGTCTTGCCACCGGATGGCTGCCGGGTCGGTTGTCTCCGAGGGGAAGAGCCTTGGCAGCCGA
The DNA here is from genome assembly GCF_016907275.1 of Micromonospora luteifusca. Taxonomy (NCBI): domain Bacteria; kingdom Bacillati; phylum Actinomycetota; class Actinomycetes; order Micromonosporales; family Micromonosporaceae; genus Micromonospora; species Micromonospora luteifusca. The sequence goes on along the minus strand of NZ_JAFBBP010000001.1, from coordinate 2,479,340 downwards.
ACTCGGCCAGCGGAGGAGAAGCGACGGCATCGAGGCGGTCTTCGTCTCGGACCTGCGGAGGGCTGTGGAGACGGCCGACATTGCCCTCTCGGGAACCACGATCCCCCTGCTACATGATTGGCGCCTGCGGGAGTGTGACTACGGGGAGCTCAACGGCCTTCCGGCCGCCGAGCTGCACGAGCGGCGCAGCCGGTATCTCGACCATCCCTACCCCGGCGGCGAGAGCTGGCGACAGGCCGTGCACCGGGTCGGTCGTTTTCTCGACGATCTGTCGCTGCGGTGGTCGGGCCGGCGAGTTCTGGTGATCGGGCACGTTGCCACTCGCTGGGGCTTCGACCATTGGATCAACGGGGTCCGGCTGGAGGACCTGGTCGACGCCGACTTCGCCTGGCGTGAGGGCTGGGAGTACCAGATGGAAGAACCTCAAGTTCCGCGCTGAGCGCGTTCGATCCTCGCCCAAGGAAGACTCGCCCGATGAAGAGCTGAATCGGCTGTCACACAACTTCGCCGGGTGATTTGCGGCAGGTCCCAGCGATCCGGGGGCGACAGGGCGACAGCGCCGACGACCGTGCTGTCCTGCCGATGAGCAGATGTTTGCTCGACGGGCGCCCGGATACTTGTCGCGCATGTTTGACGGTTTCGAGGACGAGCGGATCGATGTCGGGGAGGTGGTGCTCCGGGTCCGGCATGCGGGGCACGGGCTTCCGGTCCTCCTCGTTCACGGGCATCCGCGTACGGGATCGACGTGGCATCGAGTCGCGCCGCAGCTGGTTGATCGCGGGTTCACCGTCGTCTGTCCCGACATGCGCGGCTACGGGCAATCCGGCAAGGCGAAAATCCTCGCGGATCACTCCCAGCAGTCCAAGCGGGTGGTCGCAGCGGACATGGTCCGGCTGATGAATGAACTGGGCCATACGACGTTCGCCACGGTCGGGCACGACCGCGGATCGTACGTGGCGTTACGCCTGGCGCTGGACCATTCCGACGCGGTCAGTCATCTGGTGGTCATCGATGGCGTACCCATCAGTGAGGCTCTTGCCAGGTGCGATGCGAAGTTCGCCCAGGACTGGTACCACTGGTTTTTCTTCGCCCAGCCGGACAAGCCAGAGCGGGCCATCACCGCCGACCCCGATGCCTGGTACGCCGGTAGTGCCCGGCCCGAGAGCATGGGAGCTGAGAACTACCGGGAGTTCCGGCAGGCCATCCACGATGCGGCCACCGTACGGGCGATGCTGGAGGACTACCGAGCCGGCCTCGGCGTTGACCGAGCACACGAGGAAACCGACCGGCGTGACGGTCGCACTGTCCGCTGCCCAACTCTGTTGCTGTGGTCGACTCGGGACGACCTGGAGGACCTGTACGGCGATCCGCTGGCCGTCTGGCGCCCTTGGGCCGCCGATCTACGTGGACACCCGATCGAGTCCGGCCATCACGTCGCCGAGGAGAACCCCGACGACCTGACTGCGGCGCTGCACCACTTTCTGTCCTGAGCGTCCCGCCGCACGGCGTCCGCTGCTGCCGCTGACCGACCGCAAACGCCAGCCGCCAAGCTAGTCGCCCCAGTCGAGTTGGTGTGGGGGCACGCCGGCGAGCCTCCCGTACCGCACGGTCTCGGCGCGTCCTGCGTGGTCACCAATGGCATAGCGGAAGATCCGCCCAGGAAAGATCACGACATGATCATCGGCGACGCGGAAGTCGGCGTACCAGCCTTGGTCTTCGATCAGAGCGTCTCGCAGCGCGGACGCGAACTCCTCGGCAGTGTCATCAGTGCCTTCGACATCCAGCAATGTCCACACGTCGGGCTGGTGGCTACTAGCAGCAGCGGAGACGTCCTGCCGATTGATCCGGGTAATCCGAAGGCCCCGGATCTGCAGGTCACATCCGACGCGAAGGCTCTCGGCTATAACCCTTCCCTGCAACATGACGCTCATGATGAGACCCGGGTCTGACAATCTGTCCGCTTCCAACCGGGTCTGCAGAGGCTTCGAATTTGATTGGCTGTCCTGCCGCGATCAGGACGCTGAGGTGGCGCAGATCAGTTGGCAGGGGAGGCCTGGGCGAAACTGATGGACGGCCTCGGCTACACGCGCCACGTCGCCAGGGTGGGGGCGTGGGTGCCCCGTCACGGACGCGATGGGCCGCCAGGGACCCGAAGGGCTGCTCGGCATCCACGTCAACCTGCTCGCCGGGGCGATCGGTCTGAAGGACCAACTGCCGGCCAGGTCGGAGCAGGAACGCGCGGCGTACGACGCGCTCAACCCGTTCACCACGGACGGCTTCGGTTACTTCCTGGAGCAGTCCACTCGGCCTCAGACGATCGGCTACTTCCTGTTGGATTCTCCGGTCGGGCCGGCGGCGTGGATGCTCGACCACGACACGGACAGCTACTACAGCGGTGGCGCAGCCGAGATGCGGGCTGTGTTCCGGCCGATGCGGAACACCTGACCCGCGCTCCGGATGCATAGCCGGCCTTGACCGCTGGACGAGAATGTCCGCGTGATCCTTCAAGCGATGGTGGCCTTCGTGGTGCTGCCGGCGCTGGGCTTGGCGGTGGTCCTCGGGGTGGTCTACTCCGCGGCTCGGCTCTGGCGTTCCGTGGGACGTGGGGCTGCGTCCCTCCCACGCTGGGTGCGGTCTTTGACGGTCGAGCCGTCCCCGGGAGCCTTCAACGACTCTCGGGATGTGTGGTCGATGCCGAAGGACGACTGAAAGCCGCGACTCCTGAGCGTGGTCGTGTTCCGGTCGGACCGAATGCCGCGATATCGCGGAGCTGATGTGCATGTATCGATGGCGTGGCGACGCTGGGCCAGTCGGGTGGCAATCTGATGCCGCTGAATCGACTCCTGATACGGACAGGAACCAGAAGGTGACAGTGACCTGTTGCCAGGAGGTAGCGGCGAGTAGCGTGCGTACTTGGCGGAGAGGCACGCAGTTCAAATGAACTGTTACGTCTAATAGGTGTGCTTTCTCTGCTAGGTCGTTTTTTGGGCGTACGAACATGGGTTGATCAGCAGATCGTCTGGCCGGACGTTGTCCCTGTCCGGCCGAGCGGGTCGGCTCGCGGGTCGGTCGGCCTGATCGCGGGTGGGAGAACTTTCCTGGCGGACGCCGCTGTGGCACCATCGTGGAATCTCCATCCCCGCACACCCCCCCTGCCGACAGGAGTTCCACATGTCTGGTCGAAAGTTTGGCCGGCTGCGTATGGCGTCGCTTGCCCTTGCCGCGCTGGCCGTTGGCCTCCTAGGTGCCCAGCTCGGCGGCGCCTTCCAGTCCACCGCCGTCGAATGGGGCGCACCCACCGGCCACAGCGTGTCGGTTCCGAGTGGAGTGCAGTCCGTCGTCACCCGGTGACCCCGGTGCGGCGATGACGTGACCGATGACAGGGCGGTGCGGTGTCACCTAAGGCTGTCCGACGTCGTACCACCGAACACGCCTGGCTGATCACAGCTCCACTCGCCGGGATGGCGTTGGTGGGATGTCTGGTCCTCGCCCTGTCGGTGCCCAGCCGCCTGGCGGACTGGCCGATTGCTGTGGCGTTGCTGGTGGTGATGGTTGCTGCCGGGATACCAACGCTCAGCATGGTGGCCCGCCGCCAGGCGGTCGTGGTGACGCTCAGCGAGATCCCGCTGGTGCTCGTGGCGTACTGGTTGTCGCCGCTCCTCGTGGTCGTCGTCGCCACGGCAGCCGAACTCTTCACCCAGATGCAGCGCGGGTACGCCCCGCCGAAGTTCTGGTTCAACGTCGCCCGGGCGGCGGCCGGCAGCTCGGTGGCTGGCCTGGTGCTGGCCGCCGTGCCGCCTCACGACCGAGTGGGCCCTGCGACCTGGGTTGTGCTCTTCGCCGCTGTCACGGCCAACACGCTCATCAGCCTGGTTGCCGTGGTCGGCGTGATCACGCTCCTGCAGGGCTGGCAGGGCACCCGCGAGACTGTGCGTACGGCCGTCCAGGTCCTGCTGACCACGGTGCTGAACGTCGCGATCGGGATGATCATCCTTATCGCGCTGGTGACGACCCTCTGGTCGATTCTGCTTCTGCTTGCCCTGGCGGTGGCCGGCGTCATGCTCTACCGCTCGTACTCGCAGTTCATCCGGCAGCACCGCACGCTGGGTGACATGTACGAGCTGACCCGAGCGATGAGCGAGGCGGGTCAGGAGGGCAACCTGACCGACGTGCTGCTCGGCCGGATCCGTTCTCTCATGCAGGCGGAGTACGCCACGCTGTGGCTCCCGGCGCAGGGTCGGCACCCGGAGGTCCTGCTGACCGCACGCCTCGACGACCGGGGTCTCCTCGATGTCGCCCGTACCCCGTCGGTGGTTCGGGAGAAAACTCGCGAGTCGGGCCAGACGGTCGCCCTCGGTCGAGCCTTCGACGGTGACCCGACGCTGCGGTCCGCGCTCGCCGGCTCCAAGGTCAAGGACGTCATCGCGGTGCCCCTGCGATCGGGGCAGGCGGTGATCGGCACGCTGGAGGTGGTCAACCGGCTCAGCGACGTGGGCCACTTCGCCCCGGCCGACATCCCCATCTTCGAGACCGTGGCAGCGCATGCCGCCGTCGCTCTGGAGAATTCGCGGCTGGTCGACCGGCTCTGGCACGACGCGTACCACGACGCGCTGACCAGGTTGCCCAACCGTCGGCGGATCACCGGCGCACTCGCGGAGTCCTTCAAGATCGCTGCCCCCGGCGAGGTGGTGGCGCTGTTGCTCTTCGACGTCGACGGGCTGCGCCAGGTCAACGAGTCTCTCGGTCACGCGGCCGGGGACAAGGTCCTCGCCGAGGTCGCCAGCCGGTTGCGGGCCAGCGCGCCGTCGTCGGCTCTGGTCGGCCGGGCCGGTGGGGACGAGTTCCTGGTGACCCTGCGGTTGGAGAGCGCCGACGCGGCACTCGAGTTGGCCGCTCAACTGCGCGACCAGATCCGCGACGAGATGGTCTTCGACGCGCTCACCCTCGACGTGAACACCGCCGTCGGGGTGGCCGTGCACCCCGACCACGGCAGCGATGCGGCGACCCTGCTGCTCCGGGTCGACCTGGCCGCCACCGCGGCCAAGTCGGTGCCGGGCAGCGTGCAGCTGTTCAACCCTGCGCTGGAGTCCCGATCGCTGCGCCGGCTCGGTCTGGCCGGCGATCTGCGCCGAGCACTGGACCAGGACGACCTGGAGGTCTACTTCCAGCCCAAGGTGACTCTGCGGGACCGGCGCCTGGTTGGTGTCGAGTGCCTGGCCCGGTGGGAGCACCCGACGCACGGCACGGTCGCTCCTGAGGACTTCGTGGCGGTGGCCGAGCACACCGGCCAGTTGAGCCGGCTCACGGAGGTGGTGCTCCGCGAGGGGCTGCGCCGCAGCCGCGACTGGGCGCTGGCCGATCAGCCGCTGCCGATCGCGGTCAACCTCTCGGCCCGTACGCTCACCGACCAGCACTTCCCGGACCGGGTTCAGGAGTTGCTGACCGAGTACGGGGTGCCGGCACAGCGACTGACCCTGGAGATCACCGAGGCGGGGGTGCTGGACGGCACGGACCGGCCCATCCCGACCCTGCGACGGCTACGCGACCTCGGTGTCCGACTCTCGGTGGACGACTTCGGCACCGGCGACTCGTCGCTGGCGCACCTCCGCCGGCTGCCGGTGCACGAGGTCAAGGTCGACCGCTCCTTCGTGCAGGGCATGGCGACCGACCCGGGGGACCTGGCCATCGTCAACGCCGTGGTGACCCTCTCGCAGCAGTTCGGCCTGGCCGTGGTCGCCGAGGGCGTGGAGAGTGAGCTGACCCTGGAGCTTCTCCAGGACATCGGTTGTGAGATCGGGCAGGGCTTCCTGTTCAGCCGGCCGCTGCCGTACGAGCGGCTGGCCGCCTGGTTCGGCGCCCAGATCGAGCCGGAAACGGTCTCCAACGGGGAGTTGCCGCGCCTTCGTGTCGTGCCCTGAGCAGGGCGTAGACGATCACCGGGGATCCGATTTCACCTGTCGAGCCGGGCCGTGTACTCTTACTTCTGCGCGCCCCACGGGGAGATCGCGCAGGCCCCCTTAGCTCAGTCGGCAGAGCGTCTCCATGGTAAGGAGAAGGTCTACGGTTCGATTCCGTAAGGGGGCTCGAGGGTTCAGCTGGACCCATCGCAGCGGTGTAGCTCAGATGGTAGAGCAAGCGGCTCATAATCGCTGTGTCGCCGGTTCAAGTCCGGCCACCGCTACTCTCGTCTTCCGGGCTCGTTGCCGGTGGTCGTAGGAAATGGGCGCTTCCGGCGCCCACTTTGCATGTCCGCGCTGTCAGCGTCTAGGCTGGCGCGTCGTAGTTGTTTCCGTTAGCGAGGAAGGCACTCCGCCGTGGCGAAGGCTACCGATGTCCGGCCGAAGATCACTTTGGCGTGTGTGGAGTGCAAGGAGCGCAACTACATCACGCGCAAGAACCGCCGTAACGACCCCGATCGCATCGAGCTGAAGAAGTTCTGCCCGCGCGACGGCCGTCACACGGTCCACCGCGAGACCCGCTGACCGTTGGCCGGCTCCTGCCGGCCGCTGTCGAAGCTTTTCAATCGCCGATCTGACCGGTTTGGCGCGGCTGTGCCGCTGCCTGCCGAGCAGGTCGGCGATTGTGCTTTCCGTGTAGGTTCGCGGCATGTCTCTGGACCCTTCCTTCGTCGGCCGGACCTATCCGCCGACCGCCCCCTATCAGGTGGGCCGAGAAAAGATCCGCGAGTTCGCCACCGCCATCGGTGCCACCGACCCGGCCCACCACGACCTGGAGGCCGCGCAGGCGCTGGGCCACCCCGACCTGGTGGCCCCGCCGACCTTCCCGGTGATCGTCACGATGGCCGCGAGCAACCAGATCATTGAGGACCCGGCCCTGGGTATGGACTACAGCCGGGTGGTGCACGGCGACCAGCGGTTCGCGTACACCCGGCCGGTGGTCGCCGGTGATGAGCTGGTCTGCACCAACACCATCGAGGACGTCAGCACCCGGGGCGGGCACGGCTTCCTGACCACGCGCACCGACGTCACCACCGTCGGCGGGGAACCGGTGGTCGCCGTCTGGTCCAAGATCGTCGTACGCGGAGAGGCCTGAGATGGAGTTGCCAGCCAAGACGTTTCGGGTGACCCGCGCGGATCTGGTCCGCTACGCCGGCGCCTCGGGTGACTTCAACCCGATCCACTGGAGCGACAGGTTCGCCACCAAGGTGGGTCTGCCCGGGGTGATCGCCCACGGCATGTTCACCATGGCGCTGGTCGGCCGGGCGATCACCGAGTGGGCCGGGTCGCCGGACGCGGTGGTCGAGTACGGCGTTCGTTTCACGCGGCCGGTGGTGGTCCCGGACGACGACCAGGGGACCGAGATCGAGGTCTCCGCGCGGGTCCGTGAGGTGACCGAGGACGGCCTCACCCGTCTCGACGTGACCGCCACCTGCCTGGGCGAGAAGGTGCTCTCGCAGGCCCGGGCAACCATCCGGACGACACGCTGAAGCAGGCCCGCCACGCGTGGCGGAGAGACCGGTTGGGAAAGTCGGGCGGCTACCCGTACACTGGTCCGCCGTGGGGCAAGTGACCCCTGCTCGGTCGTCTGTGACCGCGTGGGGCGAGTGTTGCCGCACAGGGGTGTAGCTCAATTGGCAGAGCAGCGGTCTCCAAAACCGCAGGCTGCAGGTTCAAGTCCTGTCACCCCTGCGCCTCAGGCCTGACCGTTCCCGTGGGTCGCGCCGCCAGCTTGGCGGCGTCCGGCCCGTGGTGGTGGCATCGGCGGGGTGGTTCCGAGGCAATCGGGCCCTCCGGATTGATCCACCGGCCGCGGCCCGTCGCGGGACGGTAGGGTCCGGCCGGCGTGACCAGCGCCGCGTACGCCACTCGGCGTGCGACCCGAGATTCCGCGACGGAGGGCGAAGTGGCCGACAACAAGCGGCGCGGCGAGGACGCCGGCGACGATCGTCTGGACGACGAGGTCGTCGACGAGGTAGCCGATGACGACGCCCCCAGCGCGGACGAGCCGGTCTCCCGGGGAGGCACCGCCACGCGGTCGCGTGCCCGGGCGGAGTCGGCGGACAGCCGGCCCACGACCCGGTCGGAGACCGGTCGAGTGGGCGTGTTCGGCCGCATCGCCCGGTTTTTCCGCGAGGTCGTAGCCGAACTGCGTAAGGTCATCTGGCCGACGCGTAAGGAGTTGCTGACCTACACCGCCGTGGTGGTGACGTTCGTCGCGGTGATGCTGACGATCGTCGGCCTGCTGGACCTCGGCTTTGCCAAGGTCGTGCTGTTTGTCTTCGGCAACTCGGACTGACCGGCTGTCTCCAGCCGATAGTGACGGAAGTGAGCGAGCGTGCCTGAGTACGACGAGACCGCCGGACCGGTGGACGAGCAGTCCACGGTCGCGACGGCGGCTGGTGACGAGTCGGTTGAGGCCGCCAGCGAGCCGGAATTCCCCATGACCGAACCCGCGCCGGACGAGGAGTACGACCCGGTCGCCGAGTTGAGGCAGAAGCTGCGCTACGCGCCGGGTGACTGGTATGTGGTGCATTCGTACGCCGGGTACGAGAACAAGGTCAAGACCAACCTCGAGACCCGGATCACGAGCCTCGACATGGAGGACTTCATCTACCAGGTCGAGGTGCCGACCCGGGAAGAGGTCGAGGTCAAGAACGGTAAGCGTTCGCAGATCCAGGCCAAGGTCTTCCCGGGCTACATCCTGGTTCGGATGGAGCTGACCGCCGAGTCCTACTCGTGTGTGCGCAACACGCCGGGCGTGACCGGCTTCGTCGGCGCGACCGACCGGGCCGACCGGCCCGCCCCGCTCTCCCTCGACGAGGTGCTGAAGTGGCTGGCGCCGGCCGTCGAGACCGAGCAGAAGAAGTCGAAGCCGGAGATCAAGGTCCTCGACTTCGAGGTGGGCGACTCGGTCACCGTCACCGACGGCGCCTTCGCGTCGCTGCCGGCCACGATCAGCGAGATCAACGCCGACCAGCAGAAGCTCAAGGTGCTGGTGTCGATCTTCGGTCGCGAGACGCCGGTGGAGCTCAACTTCAACCAGGTCGCCAAGATCTGATTGGTCGTCGGCGGCGGGCCCAGCCCGCCGCCGACGTCGGCGTACGCCCTCCCGCTCGACCTCGGCGGACGAGTGGGCTGCGGCCTGCGCTACTCTTGAATGTCGCCGCTGTCGCACCGCGCTGACCGTGCGCGCTCCGAGAGCGGCGACAGCCGCATTTTCCCAGCTCCAAGCCCCAGGAAGTGACATGCCTCCGAAGAAGAAGCTCGTCAAGACGTTCACGCTTCAGCTGCCGGCGGGCCAGGCCACGCCGGCGCCGCCGGTCGGCCCCGCGCTCGGCCAGCACGGCGTGAACATCATGGAGTTCTGCAAGTCCTACAACTCGCAGACCGAGTCCCAGCGGGGCGACATCGTCCCCGCCGAGATCAGCGTGTACGAGGACCGGTCCTTCACGTTCGTGCTGAAGACCCCGCCCGCTGCCCGGCTGCTGATCAAGGCCGCCGGTGTGCAGAAGGGTTCGGGCGTTCCGCAGGCCGAGAAGGTCGGCTCGGTCAGCCGCGCCCAGCTGCGTGAGATCGCCGAGAAGAAGATGGCCGACCTCAACGCCAACGACCTGGCCCAGGCCGAGAAGATCATCGCCGGCACCGCCCGCTCGATGGGCATCACCGTCAACGACTGACGTCGGCCCAGGCCGTCGATCTGACCGTGGGAGGGCTCGCGCCGAGCGGCCCGCCAGAGACCACAGGAGTAATCAGCAATGCAGCGCAGCAAGAGCTACCGCAAGGCCGCCGACGTCATCGACCGGTCCAAGCTCTACACCCCCGCCGAGGCCGTGAAGCTGGCCAAGGAGACCACCAACGTCAAGTTCGACGCCACGGTCGAGGTCGCCATGCGCCTCGGCGTCGACCCCCGCAAGGCGGACCAGATGGTCCGCGGCACGGTCAACCTGCCGCACGGCACCGGTAAGACCGCCCGCGTGATCGTGTTCGCCAGTGGCGCGAAGGCCGAGGAGGCCACCGCCGCGGGTGCGGACGAGGTGGGCACCGACGAGCTGGTCGCCCGGATCCAGGGTGGTTGGCTCGACTTCGACGCGGCGATCGCCACGCCGGATCAGATGGCCAAGATCGGCCGGATCGCGCGGATCCTGGGCCCGCGCGGTCTCATGCCGAACCCGAAGACCGGCACGGTGACCATGGACGTCACCAAGGCGGTGCAGGACATCAAGGGCGGCAAGATCACCTTCCGGGTGGACAAGCACTCCAACCTGCACCTGATCATCGGCAAGGCGTCCTTCACGGAGAGCCAGCTGGTGGACAACTACGCGGCGGTGCTCGACGAGGTGCTGCGTGCCAAGCCGTCCGCGGCCAAGGGCAAGTACCTCCGCAAGGTCATCCTCACCAGCACGATGGGCCCGGGCGTTCCGGTCGACCCGAACCTGGTGAAGAACCTCACCGGAGACGCTACCGAGGCCTGAGTCGACAGTTCGTTCCACCGGGGCGCCGCCACGATCGTGGCGGCGCCCCGGCGCGTCTGAGGTGTGGCAGGCTCTGTGCCATGCAGCTGGAGAACGTCTGGGTGCGGTACCACCGGCAGGGGCCGTGGGTGCTGCGGGGCGTGGACGTGCGGCTCGGTCCGGGCGAGGTGGCGGTCGTTCTGGGCCGCAACGGCGTGGGCAAGTCGACCCTGCTCCAGGTGGCCGCGGGAGTGCTCCGCCCAGGCCGGGGTCGGGTGACCGGCCGGCCGGCACGGGTGGGCTGGGTGCCGGAGCGTTTCCCGGCCGACCAGCCGTTCACCGTGGTCCGTTACCTGACCGGGATGGCCCGGGTGGCGGGGCTGAGAGGGACGGCGGTCGACGAGGCGGTGACCTCCTGGACCGACCGGCTCGGGCTGTCCGCCTTCCGCTCGGTCCGGTTGCCGGAGCTGTCCAAGGGCACCGCGCAGAAGGTCGGGCTCGCCCAGGCGATGCTGCGCCTGCCGGGCCTGCTGGTGCTCGACGAGCCGTGGGAAGGGCTGGACGCCGCCACCCGCGAGCTGGTCCCCGAGCTGATCTCCGAGGTGCTCGCCGCCGACGGTGCCGTCCTGGTCAGCGACCACCGTGGGGAGACGGTCCGGTTGCCGGCCGCGCGCCGCTGGTCGGTGGCCGACGGGTCGCTGACCGAAGAGGCGCCGTCGGCGGACGAGGCGATCGCGGTGGTCGAGGTCGCGGTGCCGGCCGCGCGGGTCGCCGGCACCGTCGCCCGGTTGCGCGCCGAGGGCCATCAAATTCTTCGAGTACGCGCCGACGCCTCCCTCGCCGCACCACAGGCTCGCCCCCACTCCCCACCGGCCCGGCCAGCCGGTGAGCTGACGCCCGAGCAGCCTGTGGGCGGCCAGGGCGCGGACGCGGTGGTCGAGCCGGCAGCGGGGGAGGCCCGGTGATCGCGCTGGTGCGGATGCGGCTGGCCGGTTTCCTACGGACCGGTCGGGCGCTGGCACCTTTGCTCGCCGGCCTGATCACCCTCGGCACGCTGTACGGCGGCGGCCGGGCCCAGCCGGCGGAGGCGTACGGCGTCTCGGCGGTGGTGCTCTTCCCGGTGCTCGCCTGGCAAACCAAGATCCTTCTGGACGTGGAGCCGGACGTGCAGCGCCGGCTGGCACAGGTGGCGGTCGGTGCGGCCCGGGAGCGGTTGGCCGGGCTCCTCGCCGCCGGTGTGGCGGCGCTGGTGACGGTGGCGGTCGCGCTGCTCTTCCCGTGGCTGGTCGGCGGGATCTCCGGCCCGGTCGACCCGGGGGACCGGTCGATCCCGGTCGGGCTCGCCCTGGGGTTGTGGGCGCATCTGCTCGCCCTGCCCGCTGCGGTTGCGCTGGGCGCGTTGGCCAGCCGGGCCTCCGTTGGCAGTGCCGGGTACGGCGTCGCGGTGCTGGCCCTCGGTGGCGTCGGCGCGGTGGTGCTCGGCCTGAGCGGCTCGGTGGCCCCCTGGCTGGCGCCGCCGATCATGGCTACCGCCCGCACCACCGGAGGCGACGCCGCCGCGCTCACCCTGCTGGGGCTGACCGTGTGGGCGCTGGCGTGGAGCGCCGTGGTCGTCGGCGGCTACCTGTGGCGGCGGCGGGCCCAGGGCTGACCGGCGACGGGAGCGCCGGCCGCCGGTGGCGCGGCTCACAGGGGGCGATTTGGTGCAGGTCGTGGGGTCGCGTACTCTTCAAACGTCATCCGTGTTCTCACGGATGAGGAACCACCCAGAGACCGCTGGTCACTGTGCTTCGGCACGGTCGAAGGCCCCGCGACAACGGGCGACCCGCGTAGGGCGGCAAGCGTAACTCGGCAGTGAGCATGGTCCGCCGACCGTGACGAACTTCCGGCCCTCGCCCCGTGCGCCCTGCGCCGGGGCTTTTCGTTGTCGTGCTGCCTCCGCCCCCGCCCCGGCTTCGGCTGTGACGGGGACCAGCCTCGAGTAACGAGAGAGGAGGGACATGGCGGACAAGCCGATCCGGGCCGACAAGGCCACGGCCGTCGCTGAGCTGACCGAGAGCTTCCGTAGCTCGGGCGCCACCGTGCTGACCGAGTACCGCGGTCTGACGGTTTCCCAGCTCACCCAGCTTCGGCGCACGCTCGGCGCCGAGACCAGCTACACGGTCGCGAAGAACACGCTGGCGAAGCGTGCTGCGACGGACGCGGGCATCACCGGCCTCGACGAGCTGTTCACCGGTCCTACCGCGCTGACTTTCGTTTCGGGCGACGTCGTCGAGGCGGCGAAGGGGCTTCGCGACTTCGCGAAGGCCAACCCGAAGCTCGTCATCAAGGGCGGTGTCTTCGAGGGCAAGGCCATTTCCGCGGCCGAGGTCACGAAGCTCGCCGACCTTGAGTCCCGCGAGGTGCTGCTGGCCAAGCTGGCCGGCGCGATGAAGGGCAACCTGAGCAAGGCCGCGGCCCTGTTCCAGGCCCCGCTGTCGAAGACCGCCCGTCTGGCGGCTGCCCTGCAGGACAAGCGCGAGAAGGAGGGCGCCGAGGCGGCCTGAGGCCACCACGGCGCACCAGTTCTTTACTTAACAGAATCAGGAAAGGACGCCAGATATGGCGAAGCTCAGCACCGACGAGCTGCTCGACGCGTTCAAGGAGATGACGCTGATCGAGCTCTCTGAGTTCGTGAAGCAGTTCGAGACGACCTTCGAGGTCACCGCTGCCGCTCCGGTCGCGGTCGCCGCGGCCGGCGGTGCCGCCGGTGGCGCTGCTGCGCCGGCCGAGGAGGAGCAGGACGAGTTCGACGTCATCCTCGAGGCTGACGGTGGCAAGAAGATCCAGGTCATCAAGGTCGTGCGTGAGCTGACCGGCCTGGGCCTCAAGGAGGCCAAGGACGCGGTTGAGTCCGCGCCGAAGGCCATCCTGGAGAAGGTCAACAAGGAGACCGCCGAGAAGGCGAAGACCAAGCTCGAGGGTGAAGGCGCCAAGGTCACCCTCAAGTGACCTGACGTTCCACCTGCGCGTACCTGGCTCGTGAGCCGGGACACGATCGCGTAGCGACGGGCGGTGATCCGACACGGATCACCGCCCGCCGTGTTGGTGTGTCCGGCGCCGAACGGTCCTGAGCTGGGCTCCGACCACCGGCACCGGTGACCCGAACGAGCGCGGCGGGTCGCCCTCCGGTGGGAAAGAAGGGGCAACCCGGATACCGGCCCTTGACGCGGCACCGGACTGCCAGGCACGCTGACACCAGCAAGACACCGCGCTTGCGACGGCCACGACGTGGGTATGACAGTGGCGGCACCATCGCCGCGTCAACCCGAGCGGCCCAGTGGGGACGTTGCGTTCTGAGCGGCCCGGCAGACCCCGGTTTACGGGGGCCGAGGCGCGTTCCGCAAACGACCTGCGGGGTGGGCTGGACAGCGGTTAGCCTCTCGGCTACACTGCTAGTTTGCGCTGCCTTCCGACTTGACCCCTGCTCGGAAATGTCCGTTTACGGATATTTCTGGTGGGGTCATTGGAGTGCACGCGTACCAGCCGTTCTGCAGCACCGGTCCTCGGAAGGACGCATCTTGGCAGCTTCCCGCCCTGCGAAGACCAGTCGTACGTCGAGCGCATTCGCTCCCCGCCGAGTTTCATTCGGCAGGATCACCGAACACCTCGAGGTCCCCAACCTCCTTGCCATCCAGAACGAGTCCTTCGACTGGCTCGTCGGCAACGAGGCTTGGCAGGGCCGGTCGGCGGACGACCCGCACGCACGCTCGGGTCTCGCGGAGATCCTTGAAGAGATCAGTCCCATTGAGGACTTCTCCGGCACCATGTCGCTCTCCTTCTCGGCACCGCGCTTCGACGAGGTCAAGGCCTCGATCGAGGAGTGCAAGGAGAAGGACCTGACCTACTGCGCTCCGCTCTTCGTGACCGCGGAGTTCACCAACAACACCACTGGCGAGATCAAGAGCCAGACGGTGTTCATGGGTGACTTCCCGATGATGACGCCCAAGGGCACCTTCGTCATCAACGGCACCGAGCGCGTCGTGGTCAGCCAGCTCGTCCGGTCTCCGGGCGTGTACTTCGACAAGCAGCCGGACAAGACCTCCGACCGCGACCTCTCCAGCGTCAAGGTCATCCCCAGTCGGGGTGCCTGGCTGGAGTTTGACATCGACAAGCGCGACACGGTCGGCGTACGCATCGACCGCAAGCGTCGGCAGGCCGTCACCGTCCTGCTCAAGGCCATCGGCTGGTCGGCCGAGCGGATCCGTGAGCGGTTCGGCTGGTCCGAGCTGCTCATGACCACGCTCGAGAAGGACCACATCGCCGGCCAGGACGAGGCCCTGCTAGACATCTACCGCAAGCTGCGCCCTGGCGAGCCGCCGACGCGTGAGAACGCCCAGACCTTGCTCGACAACCTCTTCTTCAACCCGAAGAGGTACGACGTCGCCAAGGTCGGGCGCTACAAGTTCAACAAGAAGCTCGAAGTCGACGTGCCGATCACCACCGGCACGCTGACCGAGGACGACATCGTCGCCACCGTGGAGTACCTGTGCCGGCTGCACGCCGGCGAGGACGGCTACGAGGCCGACGACATCGACCACTTCGGCAACCGGCGCCTGCGTACCGTGGGTGAGCTCATCCAGAACCAGGTCCGAGTCGGCCTGTCCCGGATGGAGCGGGTCGTCCGCGAGCGGATGACCACGCAGGACGTCGAGGCGATCACCCCGCAGACCCTGATCAACATCCGCCCGGTGGTGGCGGCGATCAAGGAGTTCTTCGGGACGTCTCAGCTGTCCCAGTTCATGGACCAGACCAACCCGCTGGCGGGTCTCACCCACCGGCGCCGGCTGAGCGCGCTCGGCCCGGGTGGTCTGTCCCGGGAGCGGGCCGGCTTCGAGGTCCGCGACGTGCACCCGTCCCACTACGGCCGGATGTGCCCGATCGAGACGCCGGAAGGCCCGAACATCGGTCTGATCGGCGCGCTGTCCACCTTCGCCCGGGTCAACCCGTTCGGCTTCATCGAGACGCCGTACCGGAAGGTCGTCGAGGGTCGGGTCACCGACCAGATCGACTACCTGACCGCGGACGAGGAGGACCGGTTCGTCAAGGCCCAGGCCAACGCGCGCCTGAAGGCTGACGGCACGTTCGCCGAGGAGCGGGTGCTCTGCCGTCGTAAGGGCGGCGAGACCGAGGACGTCCTCCCCGGTGCCGTCGACTACATGGACGTCTCGCCCCGGCAGATGACCTCGGTCGCGACCGCCATGATCCCGTTCCTCGAGCACGACGACGCCAACCGGGCACTGATGGGCGCGAACATGCAGCGCCAGGCGGTGCCGCTGGTCAAGGCCGAGGCGCCGCTGGTGGGCACGGGCATGGAATACCGGGCCGCGGTCGACGCTGGCGACGTGGTGGTCGCCGAGGTCGGCGGTGTGATCGAGGATCTCTGCGCCGACTACGTCACCATCCACCAGGATGACGGCCACCGCCGGACGTACCTGCTGCACAAGTTCCGCCGCTCCAACGCCGGCTCCTGCGTCAACCAGAAGCCGGTGGTCTTCGAGGGCGACCGCGTCGAGGCCGGTCAGGTCATCGCCGACGGGCCGTGCACCGACGAGGGCGAGATGGCACTCGGACGCAACCTGCTGGTGGCGTTCATGTGCTGGGAGGGTCACAACTACGAGGACGCGATCATCCTGTCGCAGCGCCTCGTGCAGCAGGACGTGCTCACCTCGATCCACATCGAGGAGCACGAGGTCGACGCTCGGGACACCAAGCTCGGCCCGGAGGAGATCACCCGCGACATCCCGAACGTCAGCGAGGAAATGCTCGCCGACCTCGACGAGCGCGGCATCATCCGGATCGGTGCCGAGGTCGTCCCCGGCGACATCCTGGTCGGCAAGGTCACGCCCAAGGGTGAGACCGAGCTGACCCCGGAGGAGCGCCTACTCCGCGCGATCTTCGGTGAGAAGGCGCGTGAGGTTCGGGACACCTCGCTGAAGGTGCCGCACGGCGAGACCGGCACGGTCATCGGTGTGCGCACGTTCTCCCGCGAGGACGGCGACGAACTGCCGCCGGGTGTCAACGAGCTGGTCCGGGTCTACGTCGCCCAGAAGCGCAAGATCCAGGACGGCGACAAGCTCGCCGGCCGACACGGCAACAAGGGTGTCATCTCGAAGATCCTGCCGATCGAGGACATGCCGTTCCTGGAGGACGGCACCCCGGTCGACATCGTGCTCAACCCGCTCGGTGTGCCGAGCCGGATGAACATCGGGCAGGTCCTGGAGACCCACCTCGGTTGGGTCGCCAAGACCGGTTGGAAGGTCGAGGGTGACGACGCCGACTGGAAGCGCCAGCTCCGCTCGATCGACGCGCACGAGTCCGAGGGGGACACCAACGTGGCCACCCCGGTCTTCGACGGTGCCCGCGAGGAGGAGATCTCCGGTCTGCTCGAGTCGACCCTGCCCAACCGGGACGGCAAGCAGCTGATCGGCCGTACCGGCAAGGCACAGCTGTTCGACGGTCGTTCCGGCGAGCCGCTGCCGGACCCGATCGCGGTCGGCTACGTCTACATCCTGAAGCTCAACCACCTGGTCGACGACAAGATCCACGCTCGTTCGACCGGCCCGTACTCGATGATCACGCAGCAGCCGCTGGGTGGTAAGGCGCAGTTCGGTGGTCAGCGTTTCGGTGAGATGGAGTGCTGGGCGATGCAGGCGTACGGCGCCGCGTACGCCCTGCAGGAGCTGCTCACGATCAAGTCCGACGACGTGCTCGGCCGAGTGAAGGTCTACGAGGCCATCGTCAAGGGCGAGAACATCCCGGAGCCGGGCATCCCGGAGTCGTTCAAGGTGCTGCTCAAGGAGCTGCAGTCGCTGTGCCTCAACGTTGAGGTGCTCTCCAGCGACGGTGTGGCCCTGGAGATGCGCGAGACCGACGACGAGGTGTTCCGGGCCGCTGAGGAGCTGGGCATCGACCTGTCCCGGCGCGAGCCGAGCTCGGTCGAAGAGGTCTGAGGTGAGCGGTCGGGGGCCGGCTCGCCGGCCCCCGACCCCACCCGAGAATTAGCAGTACAGACGACGACATAGGGGACATAGTGCTCGACGTCAACTTCTTCGACGAGCTGCGCATTGGTCTCGCCACCGCCGACGACATCCGTCAGTGGTCGCACGGCGAGGTCAAGAAGCCTGAGACGATCAACTACCGCACCCTGAAGCCGGAAAAGGACGGGCTCTTCTGCGAGAAGATCTTCGGTCCGCAGCGGGACTGGGAGTGCTACTGCGGTAAGTACAAGCGCGTCCGGTTCAAGGGCATCATCTGTGAGCGCTGCGGCGTCGAGGTGACTCGCTCCAAGGTCCGTCGTGAGCGGATGGGGCACATCGAGCTCGCCGCTCCGGTGACCCACATCTGGTACTTCAAGGGCGTTCCGAGCCGGCTGGGCTACCTGCTGGACCTCGCCCCCAAGGACCTCGAAAAGATCATTTACTTCGCCTCGTACGTCGTGACGAGCGTGGACGCCGAGTCGCGTCACCGTGACCTCTCGACGATCGAGAACGAGATCCTGGCCGAGAAGCGGCAGTCCGAGAACAGCCGCGACTCGGAGATCGAGAAGCGGGCCGCCAAGCTCGAGGCCGACCTGGCCGAGCTGGAGGCCGAGGGTGCCAAGGCGGACGTCCGGCGCAAGGTCAAGGAGGGCGGAGAGCGCGAGATGCGCCAGATCCGCGACCGGGCCCAGCGCGAGATCGACCGCCTGGACGAGGTGCTGGACACCTTCCGCAAGCTGGAGCCGAAGCAGCTGGTCACCGACGAGCTGCTCTACCGTGAGCTGCGCGACCGGTTCGGTGAGTACTTCACCGGATCCATGGGCGCCGAGGCGATCAAGGCGCTGGTCCAGAACATGGACCTCGACGCCGAGGCCGAGAGCCTGCGGGAGACCATCCGGTCCGGCAAGGGCCAGCGGAAGATCCGGGCGCTCAAGCGGCTCAAGGTCGTGGCGGCGTTCCTGAACACCCGCAACTCGCCGCTCGGCATGGTGCTGGACTGCGTCCCGGTCATCCCGCCGGACCTGCGCCCGATGGTGCAGCTCGACGGTGGCCGTTTCGCGACCTCCGACCTGAACGACCTGTACCGCCGTGTGATCAACCGGAACAACCGCCTCAAGCGACTGATCGACCTCGGCGCGCCCGAGATCATCGTCAACAACGAGAAGCGGATGCTCCAGGAGGCCGTCGACGCGCTGTTCGACAACGGCCGTCGCGGCCGGCCGGTCACCGGCCCGGGTAACCGCCCGCTCAAGTCGCTGTCCGACATGCTCAAGGGCAAGCAGGGCCGGTTCCGTCAGAACCTGCTGGGCAAGCGCGTCGACTACTCCGGCCGTTCGGTCATCGTGGTCGGCCCGAAGCTCAAGCTGCACCAGTGCGGTCTGCCCAAGCAGATGGCACTGGAGCTGTTCAAGCCGTTCGTGATGAAGCGGCTGGTCGACCTCAACCACGCACAGAACATCAAGTCCGCCAAGCGGATGGTCGAGCGTCAGCGCCCGGTCGTGTGGGATGTGCTGGAAGAGGTCATCGGCGAGCACCCGGTGCTGCTGAACCGCGCGCCGACCCTGCACCGCCTGGGCATCCAGGCCTTCGAGCCGCAGCTGGTCGAGGGCAAGGCGATCCAGATCCACCCGCTGGTCTGCACCGCGTTCAACGCCGACTTCGACGGTGACCAGATGGCGGTGCACGTGCCGCTGTCCGCCGAGGCTCAGGCCGAGGCGCGGATCCTGATGCTGTCGTCGAACAACATCCTCAAGCCGGCCGACGGCAAGCCGGTCACCATGCCCACCCAGGACATGGTCATCGGTCTGTACCACCTCACCCACCTCACCGCCGGTGAGAAGGGCGAGGGCCGGGCGTTCAGCTCGGACGCCGAGGCGCGGATGGCCTTCGACAACGGCGAGCTGCACCTGCAGGCGCCTGTGAAGATCCGCCTGCGTGCGGTGGTCGGTGTCGACAACGGCGCCGGCGCCGAGGCGTGGACCGCCCCGGAGGGCTGGGTCGAGGGTGACCCGCTGACCGTGGAGACCACCCTGGGTCGGGTGCTGTTCAACGAGACGCTGCCGCAGGGCTACCGCTTCGTGAACTACGAGATCCGCAAGGGTCAGCTCTCCGCGATCGTCAACGACCTCGCCGAGCGCTTCCCCAAGGTGGCGCTGGCCGCCACCCTGGACGGGCTCAAGGAGGCCGGTTTCCACTGGGCCACCTGGTCCGGCGTGACGATCGGCATGGAGGACGTCATCGCTCCGCCGCGCAAGGCGGAGATCCTGGCGAAGTACGAGGCGGAAGCCGACCGGATCGACAAGCAGTACCAGCGTGGTCTGATGACCGCCGAGGAGCGTCGCGGCGAGCTCATCACGATCTGGACCAAGGCGACCAACGAGGTCGCCAAGGAGATGGACACCGCGCTGCCGCAGGAGAACCCACTGTGGAAGATGATCAACTCGGGTGCCCGCGGTAACCTGCTCCAGCTCCGGCAGATCGCGGCGATCCGTGGTCTGGTGGCCAACCCGAAGGGCGAGATCATCCCGCGGCCGATCAAGGCCAGCTACCGGGAGGGTCTGTCCGTGCTGGAGTACTTCATCTCCACGCACGGTGCCCGTAAGGGTCTCGCCGACACCGCGCTGCGGACCGCCGACTCGGGTTACCTGACCCGTCGTCTGGTGGACGTCTCGCAGGACGTCATCATCCGCGAAGAGGACTGCGGCACCGACCGGGCGATCCCGATGCAGATCGGCGAGAAGCTGGACGGCAAGCTCGTCGTCCACACCCACGCCGAGACCAGCGTGCACGCCCGGACCCTGGCCGACGACATCAAGGGGCCGGACGGCACCGTGGTCGCCGAGCGCGGCCAGGACATCAACTCCATCGGGGTCGACAAGATCGTCGCCGCTGGTGTGGAGACGGTCCGAGTGCGCAGCGTGCTCACGTGTGAGTCGAAGCTGGGCGTCTGCGCGGCCTGCTACGGCCGGTCGCTGCCGACCGGCAAGTCGGTCGACATCGGCGAGGCGGTCGGCATCATCGCCGCCCAGTCCATCGGTGAGCCCGGTACGCAGCTGACGATGCGTACCTTCCACACCGGTGGTGTCGCGGGTGAGGACATCACCCAGGGTCTGCCCCGTGTGCAGGAAATCTTCGAGGCTCGGGTCCCGAAGGGTAAGGCGCCCATCGCCGACACCCCGGGTCGGATCCGGATCGAGGACGGCGAGCGCTCGCGGAAGATCATCGTGGTGCCGGACGACGGCAGCGAAGAGATCGTCTACGACAAGATCTCGAAGCGGGTCAAGCTCCGGACCCACGACGGCGGTCACGTCGCGGTCGGCGAGAAGCTGACCGAGGGCACCATCGACCCGCACGAGCTTCTGCGGATCATGGGTCCGCGGGCGGTCCAGGTCCACCTGACCAGTGAGGTCCAGGAGGTCTACCGCTCGCAGGGTGTGCTCATCCACGACAAGCACATCGAGATCATCATCCGCCAGATGCTCAAGCGGGTGACGGTCATCGACTCCGGCTCGACCGAGTTCCTGCCGGGTGTGCTTGTCGACCGGGCGCTGTTCGAGTCGGAGAACCGCCGGCTCGTCTCGGAGGGCGGCGAGCCCGCCGCCGGTCGTCCGGTGCTGATGGGTATCACCAAGGCCTCGCTGGCCACCGACTCCTGGCTCTCGGCGGCCTCCTTCCAGGAGACCACCCGGGTGCTGACCGACGCTGCGATCAACTCGCGCAGCGACTCGCTGGTCGGCCTCAAGGAGAACGTGATCATCGGAAAGCTCATCCCGGCCGGTACGGGCATCAGCAAGTACCGCAACGTCCGGGTGGAGCCGACCGAGGAGGCCAAGGCCAAGGTCTACTCGATGACCGGGTACCCGGAGACCGACTACGGCTTCGGGCCGGCCAGCGGGCAGGCTGTGCCGCTGGACGACTTCGACTTCGGGTCGTACCGCTAAGCACCAGTAACACGACGAGGCCCCCGGCATCCGCCGGGGGCCTCGTCGCGTCCGGACCCACCCACCCCCGGTCCGAGTTCGGCATGATGGGGGAATGACGACCGCACCCGGGCAGGTGTCCGTCGCGCAGGAGGGCCTGCGCCACCCGCTGGACCCGGATCCGGCCCGTGCGACGAAGGCGCGGGCGGTTTTCGCGCTGGGGCTGCTCGGCCTGCTGACCGGGCTGTTCATCGGCGGGGTGGTGCCGGCGACGGTGGCACTGCAACTGGCCAGGCAGGCGCGCCGCGAGGCGTACTCCTCGGGGGGTTTCCTGACCGGCGGCGCCTGGCTGCGACGGGGTGAGCGGATGGCCTGGGCCGGCCTGGTGTTGGTCGCGGTCACCGTGGTGGCCGTGGTGGTGATCGGGGTCGTGCGGTTGGCCGGCGCCCCTTTCGGCCACGACTACCCGGCGAACATGGACTGAGCCGCCCGTGGCCGCCCGGCGCGGGCAATGGCACTCTCGGCGGTAGCCTGGCCGGTGTCCGCCGTGCGGTGTGGCGGCCTTTCGACAGGAGGACCTCGTGACGGATCCGGCGCGGCCCCCGGCGGATGAACCGGCCGGCCATTCCGATGCGCCGGCCCCGTCCGAGCCGAACGACTGGGCGCGACCGGGCCCGAGCAGCGAGCCGCACCCACCCGCGTCCGCACCGGGTTGGGGCGGGCCGCCAGCTCCTGTGCCGCACTCCGGCTGGGCCACGGCCAGCCCGCCCGGCTCCGGTCAGCCGCACCCGGTCTCCGCTCCAGGTGGGCCGCCCGGTTGGGGTCCGCCGTCGTCGGGGCCGGGTGGGCCGCCCGGTTGGGGTCCGCCGCCGTCGGGGCCGGGTGGGCCGCCGGGTTGGGGCCCGCCGCCGTCGGGCTACGCCCCCGCCTGGGGTGGCCCGCCGGCACATGCGGTGCCACCGCCCACCGACGACCAACGTCGGCCGCCGAAGCGGGTGGAGGCGGTGCCTGGTACGCCGTTCGGCGTCGTGCACCTGGACGTGGCGCCGGTCACCTCCGGGCTGGCCATCGGGGCGCTGGTGGCCGGGGTCGCGTCGGTCCTGGTCTCGCTGCTGGTGATCTGCTTCGGGGTGGCCTTCTCCAACGATGGCGGGGCCTGGGCTTCCGGAGCGTTCGCTGTGCTCGGGTTGCTGGCCGGTGTCGCGGCGGTCGTCGCTGGTCTGCTCGGCCAGCGGCAGATCCGCCGGCCGGCCGCGCCCTCTGCGGTCCGGTTCACCGGCCGAGGGCTGGCGGTGGCGGGGATCAGTTGTGGCGCGGCCGGGGCACTGCTCAGCCTCCTGGGCCTGGGTCTGGCGCTGCTTCTCGCCCTGACGTGAGTCTGATCACCGCCCGGCTCGGAGCCTGAGCCGGTTGTCCGCGGCTTCCGTGGGACCATCCCGGTGCCCGCCCCGGGGGCGACGGGTGGTCGCGCGGGGAAGCCGGTACACTTGTGTCTGTAGGTGCCCATCGCGGGCGACGGGGCAAGACGAGATTCGGCCGGCGGGTGTGAGACAGTCGCCGGGCCCTTCCGTTTTGACCTGGGCGGTTGTGGTAGGTACTCTTTCCCCTTGTGCCCGGGCATGCCCGGGCAACTCGTGCGTGCGCTGTTTCCGGATTCCGGGCGGCGGCACGACAAGCCAAGGATCCGGCACGGGGCGACCCGCGCGCCGGTGACACAAACCCGGTCGCGCGCGAAAGCGTCGCAACGGGACCGTGAAGAGGGCGACACGCCCGACCGCGGGTGCCGGGGTCTCCGCAAGGTGGCCCTGGTCGGAATGTAGGAGAGCCGGTCATCAGGCCGGTTAACGAGCAGACGGCGCGGCCGCGGATGCGGCCGAAGGGAGCGGAGAAACCCGGTGCCCACGATCCAGCAGCTGGTCCGAAAGGGCCGCCAGGCGAAGACGACCAAGACCAAGACCCCGGCGCTGAAGGGTTCCCCTCAGCGGCGCGGCGTGTGCACCCGCGTGTACACCACCACCCCGAAGAAGCCGAACTCGGCGCTGCGCAAGGTCGCTCGCGTGAAGCTCAGCAGCCAGATCGAGGTGACCGCCTACATCCCGGGCGTCGGTCACAACCTGCAGGAGCACTCGATCGTGCTCGTCCGCGGTGGCCGGGTGAAGGACCTTCCCGGCGTGCGTTACAAGATCGTTCGCGGATCGCTGGACACCCAGGGTGTCCGCAACCGCAAGCAGGCGCGCAGCCGTTACGGCGCGAAGAAGGAGAAGAGCTGACATGCCGCGTAAAGGACCCGCTCCGCGGCGGCCGCTGGTCGCTGACCCGGTGTACAACTCTCCGCTGGTCACCCAGCTGGTGAACAAGATCCTGCTGCGCGGCAAGCGTCAGCTCGCCGAAACCATCGTGTACGCCGCTCTCGAGGGCTGCCGCGAGAAGTCCGGCACCGACCCGGTCGTCACCCTCAAGCGGGCGATGGACAACGTCAAGCCGACCCTCGAGGTGCGCAGCCGTCGTGTCGGTGGCGCCACCTACCAGGTTCCGGTCGAGGTTCGCCCGACCCGGGCGACCACCCTGGGCCTGCGTTGGCTGGTCACCTACTCCCGCGCTCGGCGTGAGAAGACCATGGTCGAGCGGCTGATGAACGAGCTGCTGGACGCGAGCAACGGCCTCGGTGCCGCCGTCAAGCGGCGCGAGGACACGCACAAGATGGCCGAGTCCAACAAGGCCTTCGCGCACTACCGCTGGTAACACCCTGGTTCCGGCGCCCACTGGGCGCCGGAACCGCCACCAGTTGAGTCGAGACGACGATAAGTAGGGATTGAAGTGGCCGCCGCAGACGCGCTCGCCAACGTACGCAACATCGGCATCATGGCGCACATCGATGCCGGTAAGACCACCACCACCGAGCGAATCCTCTTCTACACCGGCATCACGTACAAGATCGGTGAGGTCCACGAGGGCGCTGCCGTCATGGACTGGATGGAGCAGGAGCAGGAGCGTGGTATCACCATCACCTCCGCTGCTACCAAGTGTGAGTGGAAGGGCCACACGATCCAGATCATCGACACGCCTGGCCACGTCGACTTCACGGTCGAGGTCGAGCGGTCGCTGCGGGTCCTGGATGGTGCGGTCGCGGTTTACGACGGTGTCGCCGGCGTCGAGCCGCAGACGGAGAACGTCTGGCGGCAGGCCGACAAGTACAACGTCCCGCGTATGTGCTTCGTCAACAAGCTCGACCGGACCGGCGCCGACTTCTTCCGCTGCGTGCAGATGATGATCGACCGGCTGAACGCCACCCCGCTGGTGCTCCAGATCCCGATCGGGCTCGAGGGCGACCACATCGGTGTCGTCGACCTGATCGGCATGCGCGCCCTCACCTGGCGCGGGGAGACCCAGAAGGGTGAGGACTACGCGATCGAGGAGATCCCGGCCGAGCTGGCCGACTCCGCGGCCGAGTGGCGCGAGAAGCTGATGGAGACCCTCGCCGACGTCGACGACTCGGTGATGGAGAAGTACCTGGAAGGCGAGGAGGTCTCCGTCGAGGAGATCAAGGCCGCCATCCGGCGTGCCACCATCGCTGGCAAGGCCAACCCGGTGCTCTGCGGCTCGGCGTTCAAGAACAAGGGCGTTCAGCCCATGCTCGACGCCGTGGTCGACTTCCTGCCGTCGCCGCTGGACGTTCCGGCCATCGAGGGTACGGCCACCGACGGCGAGACCCCGCTGCTGCGCAAGCCGTCCAACTCGGAGCCCTTCTCCGGCCTGGCCTTCAAGATCCAGACGGACAAGCACCTCGGCAAGCTCACCTACGTGCGGGTCTACTCCGGCACGCTCGATTCCGGTTCCCAGGTGGTCAACTCCACCAAGGACCGCAAGGAGCGCATCGGCAAGATCTACCAGATGCACGCCAACAAGCGGGAAGAGCGTCCGTCGGCGCAGGCCGGCGACATCATCGCCGTCCAGGGTCTCAAGCAGACCACCACCGGCGACACGCTCTCGGACCCGGCGAACCCGGTCATCCTGGAGTCGATGACCTTCCCGGAGCCGGTCATCTCGGTGGCGATCGAGCCGAAGACCAAGTCCGACCAGGAGAAGCTGGGTACGGCCATCCAGCGCCTGGCCGAGGAGGACCCGACCTTCCGCGTCCAGCTGGACGAGGAGACCGGTCAGACGGTCATCTCCGGCATGGGCGAGCTGCACCTGGACATCCTGGTCGACCGGATGCGCCGCGAGTTCAACGTCGAGGCCAACGTCGGCAAGCCGCAGGTGGCGTACCGCGAGACCATCCGCCGCAAGGTGGACAAGGTCGAGTACACCCACAAGAAGCAGACCGGTGGTTCCGGCCAGTACGCCCGCGTGATCGTGAGCGTCGAGCCGCTGCCGCTGGACAACGACTCGCCGACCTACGAGTTCGCCAACGCGGTCAGCGGCGGTCGCATCCCTCGGGAGTTCATCCCGTCGGTGGACGCCGGTGCGCAGGATGCGTTGCAGTACGGCATCCTGGCGGGCTTCCCGCTGGTCGGCGTGAAGCTGACCCTGCTGGACGGCCAGTACCACGAGGTCGACTCGTCGGAAATGGCATTCAAGATCGCCGGCTCGATGGTGATGAAGGACGCGGCCCGCAAGGCCGATCCTGCACTGCTCGAGCCGATGATGGCCGTTGAAGTCACCACTCCTGAGGAGAACATGGGTGACGTCATCGGTGACCTCAACTCCCGCCGCGGCATCATCCAGGCGATGGAGGAGCGCAGCGGCGCCCGCATCGTCCGGGCTCTGGTGCCGTTGTCGGAGATGTTCGGCTACGTCGGCGACCTGCGGTCGAAGACCCAGGGCCGGGCTAGCTACAGCATGCAGTTCGACTCCTACGCTGAGGTTCCGCAGAGCGTCGCGAAGGAGATCATCGCCAAGGCAACGGGCGAGTAACGCCCTGAGCAGGTGATTCGTGGTTGGTCGCGGGAGGTTTCACCCGCCCGCGGCCACCACGATCGGATCGCGTGAGACCGGGCCTGTAGGCTTCATCGCCGCAGAACCCACAATGGCTTCCCGGCCGTCAGGCCGGAAAGGCTGTCGACAGAGTCCTAAGCGCCGACCGGCGCGCCGGGCGTACGAACCAAGAAGTCCACAGGAGGACACCAGTGGCGAAGGCTAAGTTCGAGCGGACTAAGCCGCACGTCAACATCGGCACCATTGGTCACATCGACCACGGTAAGACGACGCTGACGGCGGCCATCACCAAGGTCCTGCACGACCAGTTCCCGGACCTGAACCCTTACACGCCGTTCGACGAGATCGACAAGGCGCCGGAGGAGAAGGCCCGCGGTATCACGATCTCGATCGCGCACGTCGAGTACCAGACCGAGGCGCGGCACTACGCGCACGTGGACTGCCCCGGCCACGCGGACTACATCAAGAACATGATCACCGGTGCCGCGCAGATGGACGGCGCGATCCTGGTGGTCGCGGCGACCGACGGCCCGATGCCGCAGACCCGCGAGCACGTGCTGCTGGCCCGTCAGGTTGGTGTGCCGTACATCGTCGTGGCGCTCAACAAGAGCGACATGGTCGATGACGAGGAGCTCCTGGAGCTCGTCGAGCTCGAGGTTCGTGAGCTGCTCTCCTCGCAGGAGTACCCGGGTGACGACCTGCCGGTCGTTCGGGTTTCGGCGCTGAAGGCCCTCGAGGGTGACCCCGAGTGGACCGGCAAGCTGCTGGACCTGATGACCGCGGTCGACACCTCGATCCCGCAGCCGGAGCGCGAGGTTGACAAGCCGTTCCTGATGCCGGTTGAGGACGTCTTCACGATCACCGGTCGTGGCACCGTCGTCACCGGTCGCGTGGAGCGCGGCGTTCTCCTGCCGAACGAGGATGTTGAGCTCGTCGGTATCAAGGAGAAGAGCTTCAAGACCAAGGTCACCGCGATCGAGATGTTCCGGAAGACCCTGGACGACGCCCGCGCAGGCGAGAACGTCGGCCTGCTGCTGCGTGGCACCAAGCGCGACGAGGTCGAGCGCGGCATGGTCGTCGTGAAGCCGGGCTCGAACACCCCGCACACGGAGTTCGAGGCGACGGTCTACATCCTCTCCAAGGAGGAGGGCGGCCGGCACACCCCGTTCTTCCAGAACTACCGCCCGCAGTTCTACTTCCGGACCACGGACGTCACCGGTGTCGTCACCCTCCCCGAGGGCACCGAGATGGTCATGCCGGGTGACAACACCACCATGTCGGTGAAGCTGATCCAGCCCATCGCCATGGAGGAGAACCTCAAGTTCGCGATCCGCGAGGGTGGCCGCACCGTCGGCGCCGGGTTCGTCACCAAGATCCAGAAGTGAACTAGGTAACCCCGATTAGGCCCGCCGCCGGTCGTGCGGCATACTAGTCAGGTTGCGTAACGACAGACCGTCGCCTGTGTTCGGCTTGCGCTGAACCTCCGGGTGGCGAGACAGTCGAGCGTGGGGTGGTTGGCGGCCCAGTCGCCAACCACCCTCGCACGGCGTTCAGGTCGCGGTAATGCGATCGGCGCCTTGACCCCCCGCGCGGTCAGCACCACTCCGGAACCACGGGGCGGAGCCCGGCCCGAGGGCGCGACACGCCCGACCGCGGGGGTCGGCGAAGTGGGCCTGTACCAGCCGGTACAGGCGCCCGCAACACAGCGGCATCGAGAGAAGGAACAGAAGCCACCATGGCGGGACAGAAGATCCGCATCCGGCTCAAGGCCTATGACCACGAGGTCGTCGACTCCTCGGCTCGGAAGATCGTCGAGACGGTGACGCGCACCGGGGCGCAGGTCGCGGGCCCGGTGCCGCTGCCCACGGAGATCAACCGTTTCTGCGTTATCCGCTCGCCGCACAAGTACAAGGACTCGCGCGAGCACTTCGAGATGCGCACGCACAAGCGGCTGATCGACATCATCGACCCGACCCCGAAGACGGTCGACTCGCTCATGCGCCTCGACCTGCCGGCTGGCGTCGACATCGAGATCAAGCTGTAGGGACCGGACAAATGGACAGGCAAGTCAAGGGGATCCTGGGCGCCAAGCTCGGCATGACCCAGGTCTGGGACAACAACCGTGTTGTTCCCGTGACCGTGGTCGAGGCCGGCCCGTGCGTCATCAGCCAGGTTCGTAGCGCCGAGAAGGACGGTTACTCCGCGGTCCAGCTGGCGTACGGCACCATCGACCCGCGCAAGGTCAAGAAGCCGATCAGCGGGCACTACGCCAAGGCGGACGTGGCACCGCGCCGGCACATCGTCGAGCTGCGCACCACGGACGCTGGGGAATACTCGCTCGGCCAGGAAGTCACGGTCGAAGAGTTCCCGGCCGGCGTCACCATCGACGTCACCGGCAAGACCAAGGGCAAGGGCTACGCCGGCCCGATGAAGCGGCACGGCTTCCACGGTCTCGGCAGCAGCCACGGTGTCGAGCGCAAGCACCGTTCGCCCGGTTCCATCGGCGCCTGCGCGACCCCGGGTCGTGTCTTCAAGGGCACCCGGATGGCCGGCCGGATGGGTGGCGTTCGCTACACGGTGCAGAACCTGACCGTCCAGGCGGTCGACACCGAGAACAACCTCCTGCTCGTCCGTGGTGCCATTCCTGGTCCCAAGGGCGCGCTGGTTCTGGTCCGTACCGCGGCCAAGATCAAGGTGAAGAAGGGCGGTGCGGCCAAGTGACCACCGTTGACGTGCGCACCGTCGAAGGCACCACCAGCAGCTCGGTCGAGCTGCCGGCGGACATCTTCGACGTGCAGGCCAACGTCGCGCTGATGCACCAGGTCGTGGTGGCCCAGCTCGCGGCGGCCCGACAGGGCACGCACAAGACCAAGACTCGGGCCGAGGTCGCCGGTGGCGGCAAGAAGCCTTACAAGCAGAAGGGCACCGGTCGCGCCCGGCAGGGCTCGATCCGCGCGCCGCAGTTCGCCGGTGGTGGCGTCGTGCACGGTCCCGTGCCGCGTGACTACAGCCAGCGGACCCCGAAGAAGATGAAGGCTGCCGCCCTGCGCGGTGCCCTCTCCGACCGGGCTCGCGCCGGGCAGGTGCACGTCGTCGAGGCGTTCGTCTCGGGCGAGAAGCCGTCGACCAAGGCGGCCCTGGCCACGCTGACCAAGCTCACCGAGGCCCGTCGGGTCCTGGTCGTGCTGAGCAGCACCGACGAGCTGAACTGGGTGTCGCTGCGCAACGAGCCGCGCGTGCACCTGATCGAGTCCGGCCAGCTGAACACGTACGACGTGTTGGTGGCCGACGACGTGGTCTTCACCAAGGACGCCCTGGACGAGTTCCTGGGCGTGCCCGCCGAGACCACCGAGGAGGGTGGCAAGTGAGCACGATCGCCGACCCGCGCGACATCATCGTGGCGCCGGTCGTCTCGGAGAAGAGCTACAGCGAGCTGAACCGGAACTGGTACACCTTCCTGGTGCACCCGGACGCGAACAAGACCGAGATCAAGATCGCTATCCAGCAGATCTTCAACGTCCGCGTCCTGACGGTCAACACGCTCAACCGCCAGGGTAAGCGCAAGCGCACCAAGACCGGTTTCGGTCAGCGCAAGGCGACCAAGCGGGCGATCGTGAAGCTGGCTGACGGTGACCGCATCGAGGCCTTCGGCGGCCCGGTCAGCTGAGGGGTGTAGACAATGGCTATCCGTAAGTACAAGCCGACGACGCCGGGCCGACGTGGCTCGAGTGTCGCTGACTTCGCCGAGATCACCCGGTCCACGCCGGAGAAGTCGCTGCTGGTTCCGCTGCCGAAGAAGGGCGGGCGTAACGCCCACGGCCGGATCACCACGCGGCACCACGGTGGCGGTCACAAGCGCCAGTACCGTCTGATCGACTTCAAGCGGGTCGACAAGGACGGCGTGCCGGCGAAGGTCGCTCACATCGAGTACGACCCGAACCGCACGGCGCGCATCGCGCTGCTGCACTACGCCGACGGCGAGAAGCGGTACATCATCGCGCCGAAGGACCTGAAGCAGGGCGACCGCGTCGAGTCCGGTCCGGGCGCCGACATCAAGCCGGGTAACAACCTGCCGCTGCGCAACATCCCGGTCGGTACCACGATCCACAACGTGGAGCTGCGTCCGGGTGGCGGGGCCAAGCTGGCCCGGTCCGCCGGCGTCGGCATCCAGCTGCTCGGCCGTGAGGGCGCGTACGCGACCCTGCGTATGCCGTCCGGCGAGATCCGGCGTGTGGATGTTCGCTGCCGCGCCAGCGTCGGCGAGATCGGCAACGCCGACCAGTCGAACATCAACTGGGGTAAGGCCGGCCGTATGCGGTGGAAGGGCAAGCGCCCGACCGTCCGTGGTGTCGCCATGAACCCGGTCGACCACCCGCACGGTGGTGGTGAGGGTAAGACCTCCGGTGGTCGCCACCCGGTCAACCCGCAGGGTAAGCCCGAGGGCCGCACCCGCCGTAAGGGCCAGCCGAGTGACCGGCTGATCGTCCGCCGCCGCTACGCCACGCGTAAGCGCGGCTGAGGGAGATAAGACATGCCTCGCAGCCTGAAGAAGGGCCCGTTCGTAGACGACCACCTGCTCAAGAAGGTGGAAGTCCAGAACGACAAGGGCTCTAAGAACGTGATCAAGACCTGGTCGCGGCGCTCGACGATCATCCCGGAGATGCTGGGACACACGATCGCCGTGCACGACGGACGCAAGCACGTCCCGGTGTTCGTGACCGAGGCGATGGTCGGGCACAAGCTCGGCGAGTTCGCGCTGACCCGCACTTTCAAGGGTCACGAGAAGGACGACCGGAAGAGCCGTCGGCGCTGACGCCGCGGGCATACGGATAGAGGGAACAAGGGGTTACAGCGATGCCAGGAAAGGGCGACGCTCCGGTGCTTCCGGGCGCGCGGGCGGTTGCGCGGCACGTGCGCATCTCGCCGATGAAGGCGCGCCGGGTGGTCAACCTCGTCCGCGGCCTGCCCGCGAAGGAGGCGCTCACGGTGCTGCAGTTCGCGCCGCAGGCTGCGAGCGAGCAGGTGTACAAGGTGCTCGCTAGCGCGATCGCCAACGCGGAGAACAACGAGCGGCTGGACCCCGACGCGCTGCTCGTCAGCGAGGCCTTCGTGGACGAGGGCCCGACGATGAAGCGGTTCCAGCCGCGGGCGCAGGGTCGGGCGTACCGGATCCGCAAGCGGACCTGCCACATCACGGTGGCGGTCGAAGCGGTCGCGCCGGCAACGCCGCGGAAGGCCGCGGCGAAGAAGGCCGCCCCGGCCACTGAGGCCGCACCGGCCGAAGCGCAGAGCAAGACGGAGGACGCCGAGTAATGGGTCAGAAGGTTCACCCCACTGGGTTCCGGCTCGGCATCTCGACCGACTGGAAGTCCCGTTGGTTCGCGGACAAGCTCTACAAGGACTACATCGGCGAGGATGTCAAGATCCGCCGCATGATGTCCAAGGGCCTCGAGCGTGCCGGGATCTCCAAGGTCGACATCGAGCGCACCCGCGACCGGGTTCGCGTCGACATCCACACCGCCCGGCCGGGCATCGTCATCGGCCGTAAGGGTGCGGAGGCCGACCGGATCCGCGGCGAGCTCGAGAAGCTCACCGGCAAGCAGGTTCAGCTGAACATCATCGAGGTGAAGAACCCCGAGTCGGACGCTCAGCTGGTTGCGCAGGGTGTCGCCGAGCAGCTGTCCAGCCGGGTCAGCTTCCGTCGGGCGATGCGCAAGGCCATGCAGTCGGCGATGAAGAACCCGGTCTGCAAGGGCATTCGGGTTCAGGTCTCGGGTCGCCTCGGCGGCGCCGAGATGAGCCGGACCGAGTTCTACCGTGAGGGCCGGGTTCCGCTGCACACGCTGCGGGCCAACATCGAGTACGGCTTCTTCGAGGCCCGTACCACGTTCGGTCGGATCGGTGTGAAGGTCTGGATCTACAAGGGCGACGCCGTCCCGGGCCGGGAGGCTCCGGCCGAGGCCGGTCCGTCCCGCCCGCGTCGTGGTGAGCGTGGCGACCGTCCCGAGCGTCCGCGCCGTGGCCGGTCGGGTTCGTCCGGCACCACGGCCGGTGGCACCGAGGCCGGCAGGGCTGCTGCGACCACCATCGCGCAGCAGGCCGAGACGCCGAGCGGCGAGCCGGTCGACAGCGCAGCTGTCGCGGCCGCGGCTGCTCCGGCAGAAACGCAGCAGGAGGGCTGACAGATGCTGATGCCGCGCAAGCCCCCGAAGGGCTTCCGCAAGCCGCACCACCCGGACCGCAGTGGCGCGTCCAAGGGTGGTAACCGGGTGGTGTTCGGCGAGTTCGGGATCCAGGCTCTCGAGCCGGCGTACGTGACCAACCGGCAGATCGAGTCGGCACGTATCGCGATGACTCGCCACATCAAGCGTGGTGGCAAGGTCTGGATCACGATCTTCCCGGACCAGGCCCTCACCAAGAAGCCTGCCGAGACCCGGATGGGTTCCGGTAAGGGTTCGCCCGAGTGGTGGGTCGCCAACGTCAAGCCGGGGCGGGTTCTCTTCGAGATGTCCTTCCCCAACGAGCAGATCGCGCGAGAGGCCATGCGTCGCGCGATCCACAAGCTCCCGATGAAGTGCCGCATTGTTACGCGCGAAGTGGGTGAATCCTGATGGCAGCGGGCGTTAAGGCGACCGAGCTGCGTGAGCTCTCCGAAGAGGAGCTGGTCACGAAGCTGCGGGAGGCCAAGGCGGAGCTGTTCAACCTCCGCGTGCAGGCCGCAACCGGGCAGCTGGACAACAACCGGCGGTTGCAGGTCATCCGTCGGGAGATCGCCCGGATCTACACGATCATGCGTGAGCGCGAGCTGGGGCTCTCGGCCGCGCCGACTGAGGTGACTGCATCATGACCGAAGAGACCGCCACCGCCGCCGCGCGGTCGCGCCGCAAGGTCCGCGAGGGCCTGGTGATCAGCGACAAGATGGACAAGACCGTCGTGGTCGAGGTCGAGGACCGGGTTCGGCACGCGCTGTACGGCAAGATCATGCGCCGTACGGCCAAGCTGAAGGTGCACGACGAGCAGAACGCCGCTGGCACCGGTGACCGGGTTCTCATCATGGAGACCCGGCCGCTGAGCGCCACCAAGCGTTGGCGGATCGTGGAGATCCTGGAAAAGGCCAAGTAGCGAAGGCTCGAGCTCGCCCGGCGTTGCGTCGGGCGTAGGTTCCGCCAGGCTCCGGCCGGCCGCTACGGCGGCCGGAGAACCGGCAGACATAGGAGATAGACGTGATTCAGCAGGAGTCGCGACTGCGCGTCGCCGACAACACGGGTGCTCGGGAGATCCTGTGCATCCGGGTTCTCGGTGGCTCGGGTCGGCGCTACGCGAGCATCGGCGACGTCATCGTGGCCACGGTCAAGGACGCGATCCCGGGTGCCGGTGTGAAGAAGGGCGACGTCGTCAAGGCGGTCGTCGTTCGCACGGCCAAGGAGAGGCGTCGGCCGGACGGCTCGTACATCCGCTTCGACGAGAACGCCGCCGTCATCATCAAGGACGGCGGGGACCCGCGTGGAACCCGCATCTTCGGCCCGGTGGGCCGGGAGCTGCGGGACAAGCGGTTCATGAAGATTATTTCCCTCGCGCCGGAGGTGTTGTGACCGTGAAGGTCAAGAAGGGCGACACGGTCGTCGTCATCGCCGGCAAGGACAAGGGTGCCAAGGGTAAGGTCATCGCGGCCTTCCCGCGGCAGGACAAGGTCCTGGTCGAGGGCGTGAACCGGGTCAAGAAGCACACCCGCATCAGCACCACCCAGCGTGGCGCCAAGACCGGCGGCATCGTCACCCAGGAGGCCCCGATCCACGTCTCGAACGTGCAGGTCCTGGACTCCGACGGCAAGCCGACGCGCGTCGGTTACCGGATCGACGACAACGGCCAGAAGGTCCGCATCGCGCGTAGCACCGGTAAGGACCTGTGATGACCACGGCTACCGAAAAGACCCTGCCGCGCCTCAAGGAGCGGTACCGCAACGAGATCGTGGCCCAGCTGCGCGAGCAGCGCAGCTACGGCAACCCCATGCAGGTGCCGCGGCTGGTCAAGATCGTCGTCAACATGGGTGTCGGCGAGGCTGCTCGCGACGCCAAGCTGATCGACGGCGCGGTCCGCGACCTCGCCACGATCACCGGCCAGAAGCCGCAGGTGCGGCGGGCGACCAAGTCCATCGCGCAGTTCAAGCTCCGCGAGGGCATGCCGATCGGTGCGAAGGTGACCCTTCGTGGCGACCGGATGTGGGAGTTCCTGGACCGGCTGCTCTCCATCTCGCTGCCGCGTATCCGCGACTTCCGCGGTCTGGACGGGCGCAAGCTGGACGGGCACGGCAACTACACGTTCGGTCTGACCGAGCAGTCGGTGTTCCACGAGATCGACCAGGACCGGATCGATCGCCAGCGGGGCATGGACATCACGGTGGTCACCACCGCCACGACCGACGACGAGGGCCGGGCGCTGCTCAAGCTCCTGGGCTTCCCGTTCAAGGAGAACTGAGATGGCCAAGAAGGCGCTGATCATCAAGGCGGCCGCGAAGCCGAAGTTCTCGGTTCGCGCGTACACCCGCTGCCAGCGGTGCGGGCGTCCGAAGGCGGTCTACCGCAAGTTCGGGCTCTGCCGGGTCTGCATCCGGGAGATGGCCCACCGCGGTGAGCTGCCGGGCGTGTCCAAGGCTTCCTGGTAAGGGCGACCGCGTCCCGGCCGTCGGCCGGGAACTCCTGCACCGATTAGGTATTGCTCTTCGCCGTAGGCCCGGGGCTGATGCCCCGGGAACCCCGGCGAGAAAGGCTGACGAAATCCATGACGATGACCGACCCGATCGCAGACATGCTCACGCGTCTGCGTAACGCCAACCAGGCGTACCACGATCAGGTGAAGATGCCCTACTCCAAGATCAAGGCGAACATCGCCGAGGTCTTGAAGGCCGAGGGTTACATCGCCACCTGGTCGGTCGAGGAGCCCGAGGAGGGCGCCGTCGGCAAGCGACTGGTCGTCGAGCTGAAGTACGGCCAGAACCGCGAGCGGAGCCTGGCCGGCATCAAGCGCGTGTCCAAGCCCGGTCTCCGGGTGTACGCCAAGTCGGACGGGCTCCCCCGGGTGCTCGGTGGGCTGGGCGTGGCGATCATTTCGACGTCCCAGGGGCTGCTGACCGACCGGCAGGCCCGCAAGCGGAGTGTTGGCGGGGAAGTCCTCGCCTTCGTCTGGTAACGGGAGACAGGTAGAAATGTCGCGAATTGGACGTAAGTCGATCCCGGTACCAGCCGGCGTCGATATCACGATCGACGGGCAGACCGTCAAGGTCAAGGGCCCCAAGGGCCAGCTCCAGCACACCCTCGCCGAGCCGATCACGGTCGAGCGGGCCGAGGATGGGCAGCTGAGCGTCAACCGGCCGAACGACGAGCGCAAGGCCAAGGAGCTCCACGGCCTGAGCCGTACGCTGGTTGCCAACATGATCGTCGGGGTCACCGAGGGCTACCGCAAGAGCCTGGAGATCGCCGGCACCGGTTACCGGGTCACCGCCAAGGGTTCGGACCTCGAGTTCGCGCTCGGGTTCTCGCACCCGGTGATCGTCCCCGCCCCGGCGGGCATCACCTTCACGGTGGAGCGGCCGACCCTGTTCCACGTGGCTGGCATCGACAAGCAGCAGGTCGGTGAGGTCGCCGCCAACATCCGGAAGATCCGTCCGCCGGAGCCCTACAAGGGCAAGGGCGTGAAGTACCAGGGCGAGGTCATCCGCCGCAAGGCTGGAAAGGCAGGTAAGAAGTGAGCGCCACGCTGCTCAAGCGCCGCCGCGGTGTCGCCGCCAAGCGCGCCGTTGGGCGTGCGCGTCGACACTTCCGCGTCCGCAAGAACGTCAGTGGTACGGCCGAGCGTCCGCGCCTGGTCGTCACCCGTTCGCTGCGGCACATGGTCGCCCAGATCGTCGACGACACCAAGGGTCACACCCTGGCGTCGGCGTCGACCCTGGACGCCTCGCTGCGCGGTACGGAGGGCGACAAGAGCGCCCTGGCTGGCAAGGTGGGCGCGCTGCTCGCCGAGCGG
This sequence comes from Micromonospora luteifusca, assembly GCF_016907275.1. Classification (NCBI taxonomy): domain Bacteria; kingdom Bacillati; phylum Actinomycetota; class Actinomycetes; order Micromonosporales; family Micromonosporaceae; genus Micromonospora; species Micromonospora luteifusca. The sequence goes on along the minus strand of NZ_JAFBBP010000001.1, from coordinate 2,443,035 downwards.
GCCAAGGCCGCCGGCGTCTCCAAGGTCGTCTTCGACCGCGGTGGCAACCGGTACGCGGGGCGAGTCGCCGCGCTTGCCGACGCCGCCCGCGAAGCCGGGCTCGAGTTCTAACAACCCCGTCACGAGAGATAAGGAAGGCTGCTGATGCCAGGTCAACAGCGCCGTGGCGGCGGGTCCGGTGGCAACGAGGGTGGTCGCCGCGACAACCGCCGTGAGGGCGGCCGCGGAAACGCGCCCGTCGAGAAGACCCCGCACCTTGAGCGGGTCGTCGCGATCAACCGCGTCGCCAAGGTCGTGAAGGGTGGTCGTCGCTTCAGCTTCACCGCTCTGGTGATCGTGGGCGACGGCGACGGCACGGTCGGCGTGGGCTACGGAAAGGCCAAGGAGGTGCCCGCGGCCATCGCCAAGGGTGTCGAGGAGGCCAAGAAGCACTTCTTCAAGGTTCCGCGGATCGGTCAGTCGATCCCGCACCCGGTGACGGGTGAGGACGCCGCTGGCGTCGTGCTGCTCAAGCCGGCCTCGGCCGGTACGGGTGTCATCGCCGGTGGTCCGGTGCGTGCCGTGCTGGAGTGCGCCGGGATCCACGACGTGCTCTCCAAGAGCCTCGGCTCGTCGAACCCGATCAACATCGTGCACGCCACCGTGGCGGCCCTGAAGGGGCTTGAGTCCCCTGAGCAGGTCGCAGCGCGTCGTGGTCTGCCGGTGGAGGACGTCGCGCCGGCCGCCATGCTGGCGTCGCGTGCGGGGGTGGCGCACTGATGGCACGTCTGAAGGTCACCCAGCTCCGGTCCGTCATCGGGACCAAGCAGAACCAGCGTGATTCGCTGCGTTCGCTCGGTCTCAAGCGGATCAACGATGTGGTGGTCAAGGAGGACCGGCCCGAGATCCGCGGCATGATCTTCACTGTGAACCACCTCGTGAAGGTCGAGGAGGTCGAGTAATGACGATCAAGGTGCATCACCTGCGCCCGGCGCCCGGTTCCAAGACCGCGAAGACCCGTGTGGGTCGCGGTGAGGGTTCCAAGGGCAAGACCGCTGGTCGCGGTACCAAGGGTTCCAAGGCCCGTAAGAACATCTCGGCGGCGTTCGAGGGTGGGCAGATGCCCATCCACATGCGCCTGCCGAAGTTGAAGGGCTTCAAGAACAAGTTCAAGGTGGTCTTCCAGGTTGTCAACCTGGACCGACTCGCTGAGCTGTTCCCGAACGGTGGCGAGGTCGGCCCGCTGGAGCTCGTCGAGTCCGGCGCGGTCCGCAAGGGCCACCCGGTCAAGGTCCTCGGCACCGGGGACCTCGGCGGGGTCGCGCTCCAGGTGTCTGCGCACGCGTTCAGTGCGTCGGCCAAGGAGAAGATCGCCGCCGCCGGTGGCTCCACCACCGAGCTGTAAGGCGTACCACCCATGGCGCCCGTCCAGTTGTGAGCAACTGGCGGGCGCCATGGTCTACCTGGGCCCATTGCGGCCGGTAACATCGGATTCGATTTATGTAGTCGGGCGCATCTGCCCGGACCGGCGTGGGGCTGTTAGAGTCCCATCCCAGCCATGGATTGCGGGCGCTCGCCCGTGATCCACCCCCACCCGCCAGGGTTCACCGGCGGCCCGCCTCGCGCAGGAGGAAGAAGTTGCTGTCCGCCTTTCTCAGTGCGTTCCGTACGCCTGACCTGCGCAAGAAGCTGCTGTTCACAGTAGGCATCATCGCGGTCTACCGGCTGGGTGCAACGCTCCCCAGCCCGGGCGTCTCGTACGGCAACGTGCAGAAGTGCCTCGACTCGATCTCGGGCGACTCGACGGGGCCGCTGAACCTGCTCAACCTCTTCTCCGGCGGAGCGTTGCTGCAGCTCTCGGTCTTCGCGCTGGGCATCATGCCCTACATCACCGCGTCGATCATCCTGCAGCTGCTGACCGTCGTGATCCCGCGCCTGGAGCAGCTCCGCAAGGAGGGCCAGGCCGGCCAGGCGAAGATCACCCAGTACACCCGCTACCTGACCCTCGGTCTTGGTGTGCTGCAGGCCTCGGCGTTCGTGGCCCTGGCCCGCTCGGGGCAGCTGTTCCAGAACAAGTGCGACCAGTTCCCGATCATCCCGACCGGCACCGGCATCCCGGACTGGCTGACCCTGGCCATCCTGGTGATCACCATGACCGCCGGCACCGGCATGGTCATGTGGCTCGGTGAGCTGATCACCGACCGCGGCGTCGGCAACGGCATGTCCGTCCTGATCTTCACCTCGATCGCGGCCCGCCTGCCCAGCGAGGGCTGGCAGATCAAGACCAGCAAGGGCTGGGACATGTTCGCCCTGGTCATCGCGCTGGTCCTGGTGGTCATCACCGCAGTCACCTTCATCGAGCAGGCGCAGCGCCGGATCCCGGTGCAGTACGCCAAGCGGATGATCGGCCGGCGGATGTACGGCGGCACCTCGACCTACATCCCGCTGAAGGTCAACCAGGCTGGTGTGATCCCGGTCATCTTCGGTTCTTCGCTGCTCTACCTGCCGCAGTTGGCTCTGCAGTTCTTCGACCAGAACGACCCGGGCAAGGTCCAGGCGTGGATCCAGAACAACCTGGTGGCACCGGACAGCCCGATCTACATCACGGTCTACTTCCTGCTGATCATCTTCTTCACGTACTTCTACGTCTCGATCACGTTCAACCCGACCGAGGTCGCGGACAACATGAAGAAGTACGGCGGGTTCGTGCCGGGCATCCGCCCGGGCAAGCCGACGGCCGACTACCTCGACTTCATCCTCAGCCGGATCACCCTGCCGGGCGCGCTCTACCTCGGCGTCATCTCGATCCTGCCGAACTTCTTCTTCATCTGGCTGGACAACCAGCAGTACCAGAACTTCCCGTTCGGCGGCACCGCTGTGCTCATCATGGTCGGCGTCGGTCTGGAGACCGTGAAGCAGATCGAGAGCCAACTCATGCAGCGGAACTACGAAGGGTTCCTGCGGTAGATGAGACTCGTTCTGGTTGGCCCGCCGGGCGCGGGTAAGGGCACGCAGGCGGAATTCGTCGCCGCGCACCTGTCGGTGCCCAAGATTTCGACCGGAGACATCTTCCGTTCGAACGTCACCCAGGGCACGCCGCTCGGTATCGAGGCGAAGCGGTACATGGACGCAGGCGAGCTGGTTCCGGACGAGGTCACCATCAACATGGTCCGGGACCGGCTGGCCGAGCCCGACGCCACCGAGGGCTTTCTGCTCGACGGTTTCCCGCGGACCACTCCGCAGGCCGCCGCCCTGGACAAGCTCCTCGCCGATCTGGGCACCGCCCTGGATCTGGTCCTGGAGTTGGTGGTCGACGACGACGAGGTGATCCGGCGTCTCTCCGGTCGGCGTACCTGCCGGGGCTGCGGGAAGATCTGGCACGTCGAGTTCGACGCCACCACCCGGCCCGGCATCTGTGACAGGTGCGGCGCCGAGCTGTTCCAGCGCGACGACGACAAGCCGGAGACGATCGCCACCCGGCTTCGTGAATACAGCGAGAAGACCGCGCCCCTGGTCGACTACTACGGCGCTCAGGGCAAGCTGGTCGGGATCGACGCCACCGGCCCGGTGGAGGACGTCACCACCCGGGCCATCGACGCACTGCGGTCGTACGGCGGCTGAGGTCCTGCCGGGCCACGGCGGATAGAGTGCGAACAGCGGGGTACGCGTGACGTGCCCCGCTGTTCGGCAACGAAAGGTAATCGCTCAATGCGTCGTCCCCAGCTGGACATCCAGCTGAAGACCCCTGACCAGATCGAGAAGATGCGGGCCGCCGGGTTGGTGGTGGCCGAGGCGCTTCGCCGGATGCGGGAGGCAGTTGCCCCCGGTGTCAGCACCGCCGATCTGGACGCCATCGCCGAGTCGACCATCCGCGAGGCGGGTGGCGTTCCGTCGTTCAAGGGCTACCACGGCTTCCCGGCGTCGATCTGCTCCTCGGTCAACGAGCAGATCGTGCACGCCATCCCCTCGCCGGGGCAGGTGCTCCAGGCTGGTGACCTGATCTCCATCGACTGCGGCGCGGTGCTGGACGGTTGGCACGGCGACTCGGCGATCACCGTCGGGGTCGGCGACGTCGATCCGGCGCTGCTGAAGATGGCCGAGGTCGCCGAGGACGCGATGTGGGCCGGCATCGCCGCCGCCGCACGTGGTGCGGCCAGCGGCAAGGGCCGACTGACCGACATTTCCCACGCGGTGGAGAGCGCGGTCCGCAAGGGCGGCCGGTACGGCATCGTCGACGGCTACGGCGGGCACGGCATCGGCACCGAGATGCACCAGGACCCGCACGTGCTGAACCACGGTCGGCCGGGCAAGGGCCCACGACTGGTTCCCGGCATGGCGTTGGCCATCGAGCCGATGATCACGATGGCGTCGCCGCGTACGGTCGAGTTAGCCGACGGGTGGACGGTGGTGACCCGGGACGGCTCGGTGGCCGCGCACGTCGAGCACTCGATGGCTCTGCTGCCGGACGGCGTCTGGGTGCTCACGGCCTTCGACGGGGGTCGGGCCCGCCTCGGCGACCTGGTCACCGCGCGGCAACCCGCCGCCTCGACCGCCCCCTGACCGGTCCGGCCGCGGAGCACAGCTCCACCCTGAGGGGATCAAGGCTGGAGCGGTCGGGTCGGACGGGACTGGCGTGACGGTGGCATGCTTGCCGGCATGAACGGGCGCGACGGGATGCGAGCCGCGGACGCGGACCGTGCGGCGGTGGCCGACCGGTTACGGGTCGCCCTCGAAGAAGGCCGACTGGACCTGCACGAGTACGACGAGCGGTTGCAGCGGGCCTACGCGGCGCGCACGTACGCCGAGTTGGAGTCTCTGCTCGGCGACCTGCCACCGGTGACACCGGCGCAGCGGTCGACCCTGGCGACGGCCTCAGCCGGCGCTTCGGCTGTCGGCCCCGTGGCCGGTCAGCCCGATCAGGTCTCCGGCCGGGGCGTCACCGCCCGGTGGCTGGCCGATCTGTGGTTGCCGTACCCGCAGGTGATCCTGGTCGTGGTGATCATCTGGGCGGTGACGTCGCTGCTCAGTCAGGACCTGCTCTACTTCTGGCCGGCCTGGGTGGCCGGGCCGTGGGGCGCGGTGCTGCTGGTCCGTACGGTGACCGGGCTGTCCGCGGGGGAGCCCCGGCGCCAAGCGGTCGAGCGGGAGCGCAAGCGGCAGCGTAAGCGGGCGAAGCGGGAACGCAAGAGGGAGCTGCGCCGCCGCTGAACCGGACGAACGGGATGCGCCGCCAGTGGTTGGTTGACCGCTGGCGCCGGCGGAGTCGCCGCCGGTTCGGGCGTGGACCGGTCGTCGACGACCGGCGTGCAGGGGCCGGCGGTGGGTCTCGCGGAGATCATCGGACCCTCGGCTGAGGGCTCGATCGCCGACACGGCGGTGCGGTGGGTGGCCGGTTTGGCGACCGCGCGCAGGCCGGCGTACACTTTCAGATCGGCGCACAGCGTCCACTCCTTCATGCCCACCCTGCGCTTCGGTGGGACCTGGAGCCGCGGCTGGCGCGGGCATCTGATTTTGGTCAGATTCCCGTGTAAGACGTTGTGGGCCGCCCGGAGCAATCGACGTCAGGACAGCGGAGGACATGCCGAAAAAAGACGGAGCCATTGAGATCGAGGGTCGGGTCATCGAGCCCCTGCCGAACGCCATGTTCCGGGTGGAGCTCGCGAACGGCCACAAGGTGCTGGCTCATATCAGCGGCAAGATGCGGCAGCACTACATCCGCATCCTTCCGGAGGACCGGGTCGTCGTCGAACTTTCGCCGTACGACCTGACCCGCGGGCGCATCGTCTACCGCTACAAGTAGTCCTGACGACGGCCGGGAGTCCCGTGTCCGTCTTCGACGTCTGGTGTCGTGCAACGCGCGTCCCCGGGCCAGATGGGAAGTAAGGCAACCGTGAAGGTCAAGCCGAGCGTCAAGAGGATCTGCCAGAAGTGCCGGGTTATCCGCCGGCACGGCCGGGTCATGGTCATCTGCAGCGACCCGCGCCACAAGCAGCGCCAGGGCTGATTCAGCCCGTCCGGCCGTAACACCGCCGGGTGGCGTTGGTCCAGGCAGATCCCCAGCGACACACACATCACACATGCTCGTCCCAGCCACGAGCGGTACGCGAGACGTACTCCTGCGTGGCTGACCCCCGGTCGGAGGCCGGGGCCCGCTCGGGCAGCGACCGTTCCCGGTCGCCGGCGCTCACCGCGTCGGAAAGACGGGACGGCCGGTAGCGGGATGGGACGGGTCCACACCTCCGCCACACATCACGAGGAGTACGCCCGCACATGGCACGTCTAGTCGGCGTGGATCTCCCCCGCGAGAAGCGGATGGAAATCGCGCTCACCTACATCTTCGGGCTCGGTCGCACCCGCGCCCAGGAGACACTCGCCGCTACCGGCATCTCGCCGGACAAGCGCGCTCGGGACCTCACGGACGAGGAGCTCGTGCAGCTCCGCGACCACATCGAGGGCAACTACAAGGTTGAAGGCGACCTGCGCCGCGAGGTCGCCGCTGACATCCGCCGCAAGGTTGAGATCGGCTGCTACGCCGGCATCCGGCACCGCCGGGGCCTGCCCGTGCGTGGCCAGCGGACCAAGACCAATGCACGGACCCGCAAGGGCCCGAAGCGGACCGTCGCCGGCAAGAAGAAGCCCGGCAAGAAGTAGTTCTTGACCGGATGACGGGGTCGGCCGCCGAGATAGGGCAGGCCGCAACCCAATCCGGAAAGTCAACTAGGAGCGCACAGACTTATGCCACCGAAGGCTCGTGCCGGAGCCGCTGTAAAGAAGGTCCGGCGCAAGGAACGCAAGAACGTCGCCCACGGGCAGGCGCACATCAAGAGCACGTTCAACAACACCATCGTGTCCATCACGGACCCGACCGGTGCGGTCATCTCCTGGGCCTCCGCTGGCCAGGTGGGCTTCAAGGGCTCCCGCAAGTCGACTCCGTTCGCCGCGCAGCTGGCCGCCGAGGCTGCCGCGCGTCGCGCCATGGAGCACGGCATGCGCAAGGTCGACGTGTTCGTCAAGGGCCCCGGCTCCGGCCGGGAAACCGCCATCCGTTCGCTGCAGGCCGTGGGCCTCGAGGTCGGGCAGATCGCCGACGTCACCCCGCAGCCGCACAACGGGTGCCGTCCGCCGAAGCGTCGCCGGGTCTGAGAGGTAGAGAGAGATGGCTCGTTACACCGGTGCAGACTGCCGCCGTTGCCGGCGGGAGAAGATGAAGCTGTTCCTCAAGGGCAGCAAGTGCGATGGTCCGAAGTGCCCGTTCGAGTCCCGGCCGTTCCCGCCCGGGCAGCACGGCCGCGGCCGCACGAAGGAGACGGAGTACCTGCTCCAGCTCCGTGAGAAGCAGAAGGCCCGTCGTGTCTACGGCGTGCTGGAGAAGCAGTTCCGCGGTTACTACGAGGAAGCCGTTGGCAAGCAGGCCAAGACCGGTGAGGTCCTCCTGCAGATCCTCGAGTCGCGGCTGGACAACGTCGTTTACCGGGCCGGCTACGCCCACTCGCGGGACATGGCCCGCCAGCTGGTCAAGCACGGTCACTTCACGGTGAACGGCAAGAAGGTCGACATCCCGTCGTACCGCGTCAAGGAGCACGACATCATCGAGGTTCGGGGCAAGAGCAAGGAGCTCACCCCGTTCATCGTCGCGCAGGCCCAGGCCGGCTCGAAGTCGGTTCCGGCATGGCTTGAGGCCATCCCGAGCCAGATGAAGGTGCTCGTGCACTCCCTCCCGGCCCGGCAGGTCATTGACACGCAGGTCCAGGAGCAGTTGATCGTCGAGCTCTACTCCAAGTAGTCCGAGCTCGTTCGGTGGCCCGCCCTTCGGGGCGGGCCACCGGAACAGTTTGTGTCGTGGGCGTCAAATAGCGGGCGCCCCGGAAGAGAAGAGAAAAGATGCTCATCAGCCAGCGACCCTCCCTCTCCGAGGAGTCGATCAACGAGACCCGGTCCCGGTTCGCCATCGAGCCGCTGGAGCCGGGCTTCGGCTACACCCTGGGTAACTCGCTGCGGCGCACGTTGCTGTCGTCGATCCCGGGCGCGGCCGTCACCTCGATCAAGATCGACGGTGTGCTGCACGAGTTCACCACGATCCCCGGTGTCAAGGAGGACGTGGTCGAGCTCGTCATGAACATCAAGGAGCTGTGCGTCAGCTCCGAGCACGACGAGCCGGTCAGCATGTACCTGCGCAAGCAGGGCCCGGGCGACGTGACCGCTGGTGACATTCAGCCGCCGGCTGGCGTCTCGGTGCACAACCCGGATCTCAAGCTCGCCACCCTCAACGGCAAGGGCCGGCTCGACATGGAGCTGACCGTCGAGCGGGGCCGGGGCTACGTGACGGCGGCGCAGAACAAGCAGTCCGGCGCCGAGATCGGCCGGATCCCGGTCGACTCGATCTACTCGCCGGTGCTGAAGGTTACGTACCGCGTCGAGGCGACCCGTGTCGAGCAGCGTACCGACTTCGACCGGCTGATCATCGACGTCGAGACCAAGCCGTCGATGGGTCCGCGCACCGCGCTGGCCTCCGCCGGTTCGACGCTGGTGGAGCTGTTCGGGCTGGCTCGGGAGCTGGACGAGACCGCCGAGGGCATCGACATCGGGCCGTCCCCGCAGGACGCCCAGTTGGCGGCGGACCTTGCCCTGCCGATCGAGGAGCTGGACCTCACCGTCCGCTCCTACAACTGCCTCAAGCGCGAGGGCATCAACTCCGTTGGTGAGCTCATCGGGCGTACCGAGGCCGACCTCCTCGACATTCGCAACTTCGGTCAGAAGTCGATCGACGAGGTCAAGATGAAGCTCGCCGGGATGGGTCTCGGGCTGAAGGACTCGGCTCCGAACTTCGACCCGGCGCACGTCGTGGACACCTTCGGCGAGGCCGACTACGACACCGACGACTACCGCGAGACCGAGCAGCTCTAGTCCGCGCTGCCGCCACAACTGAGGAGCACCAAAAATGCCCACGCCCACCAAGGGCCCCCGCCTCGGCGGCAGCCCCTCGCACGAGCGGCTGATGCTGGCCAACCTGGCCACTGCGCTGTTCCAGCACGGCAAGATCCAGACCACCGAGACGAAGGCCCGGCGGCTGCGCCCGCTGGCCGAGCAGCTCATCACCAAGGCCAAGCGCGGTGACCTCGCCTCGCGGCGGCGGGTGCTGGGTGTCGTCAAGGACAAGGACGTGGTCTACGCCCTGTTCGACCAGATCGCGCCCCGGTACTCCAACCGCCCCGGCGGTTACACCCGGATCGTGAAGACCGGTCCGCGCAAGGGTGACAACGCGCCGATGGCCATCATCGAGCTGGTGGAAGAGCTTCAGGTCGCCGAGCCGAAGGTGAACAAGAAGACCGCCGCCCGCAAGGCCGCGCAGCAGGACAAGGTCGAGGCCCTGGCCCCGGCCGACGAGACCCCGCAGTCGGCTCAGGCCGACCAGGACTCCGAGGCGCCGGTGTCGGCGTCCGGTGACACCGACGCCGCCCGCGAGGACAGCGACGAGGCCACCGAGAACAAGGCCTGATCAAGGGCAACGTCGGGCCCGGCACCCCATCGGGGTGTCGGGCCCGACCCGTAACAGGAGGTACGAGGTGGACGAGCGGATCCGGCTGCGGCTGGACGTCTCGTACGACGGCACGGGCTTTTCCGGCTGGGCTGCCCAGCCGACCCGACGCACCGTCGCGGGGGTGCTCGTCGAGACCCTGGACCTGGTCCTCGGAGCCGGCACGGCCACCGGGCTGACGGTCGCCGGGCGGACCGACGCGGGGGTGCACGCTACCGGGCAGGTCTGCCACCTGGACCTGCCCGTCGACGTGTGGCGGCAGCATGAGGGGCGGCTGCTGCGTCGGCTGGCCCGTCTGCTCCCCACCGACATGCGCGTACGGGCGATGACCGAGGTGCCGGCCGATTTCGACGCCCGGTTCTCGGCCACGTTCCGGCGCTACGAGTACCGGGTCACCGATGCGCCCTTCGGTGCGGAGCCGCTGCGCCGGCACGAGGTGCTGGCCTGGCCGAAGCCGCTGGACCTGGCCGCGCTGAACGCCGCCGCGAACGGCCTGGTGGGGGAGCACGACTTCGCCGCGTACTGCCGGCGCAAGGAGAACGCGACCACGTTGCGCGAGGTGACCCGGTTGGACTGGCGCCGCGACCCGGACGACATCCTGGTCGCCACCGTGCAGGCCGACGCGTTCTGCCAGGCGATGGTGCGCAGCCTGGTGGGGGCGATGCTGGTGGCCGGGGACGGGCGCCGCCCGGTCGAGTGGCCGGGCAGCCTGCTCACCCGCCAGGAGCGGTCCAGCGAGGTGACCGTGGCCCCCGCGCACGGGTTGACCCTGGTCGCCGTCGGTTACCCGGCCGATCCGGCCGAGTACTCACGCCGCGCCGACCTCACCCGCCGACTGCGGGTCCCGATCGAGGGCTGACCGCCGACCACCTGGCGATGGTCAGTCGCCCGGCAACCCGCCGTCGCCGGTGCTGCCGCCCTGGCTCGCGCTGCCGTCGGAGGGCGTCGGTTGGGCGGCGGTGCCGCCGTCGGCCCGCTGTTGCAGCACGCCCCGGCTGAGGTGCAGCTCGATCATGTCGTACAGGATCTCGCGGACCTTGGTGTCACCCGCCTTGATCGCCTCGCCGTCCTCGCGGACCACCAGCGCGTACGCCAGGTAGTGGCCACGGACCTGCCAGCCAACCCGGGCCGGGGCGGTGGTCAGCACGTCGGTGCCGTCGCCGGCGACGAGGCCACGGAACCGGCCCTGCCGCTCGTCGAGGAGTTGGCGTACCCGGTCCCGGGCGCGGTCCGCGCTGACCTTGTCGGTGAGGTTGAACAGGCCGGCGGTGACCAGGTGGTCGCCGTCGGACGTACGTAGCGTGCCCCGGACGACCTGGTTGCAACCGAGGAGAACCAGCAGGTCGGCGACCTCGTCGGTGGCGGCGACCGCGCAACTGCCGCTGGACTGTGTCTTGAGCACCTGGTAGCTCGGCTGGCCGCCGGTGAGCTTCAGTTCCTTGGCGGGGAAGAGTTCCTTGGCGGTGAGCGGGGCCTGGTCGGACTCCCGGGAGTCGAGGGCCGGCCGTTCCGGTGCGGCTGACGTCGGCGCGGCGTTCGGCTGGTACGTCGGGTTGCTCTGCGGTTGCTCGCCGCGATCGATGAGCAGCGCGGCGGCACCGAGGCCGCAGAGTGCGAGCAGCACCAGGACCGCTGCGCCGCCGATCAGCACCTGCCACAGTCGGCCGCCGCCGCGTCGGGCGGGTGGCTCGATCGGCGTGGCCGAGGTGTAGACCTGGCTGCGGGGCGCGGCGGGCGGGACGTCGGCACGAGCCGGCGGTGGCTGCGACGACGGCAGCGAGAGCTGGTTCGCCCGGGGCAGCGACGGCGTGGGGAAGCGTGACGGAGAGGGCCCGGGCGCCGGGGGCGGACCGGCGCCGAGCACCGACAGGTCGGACCCGGGCTCCGGGTACTCCTCGAAAGCGTCCTCATCGGACTCGTACCGATACACCATGTCGCCCAGAGTAGGAGTTATTGTCCCTTTAGGGGGTAATATCGGGGAAATGTGCGCGTGGGCCGTGTCATGGCCGCCCCGGGCCGGTGCGAGAATTGCCGGCGTGACCGGCGACCACTACTTCACCGCTCAGCCCGCCAGCGACGCTCCGCCACGCGAGGTCGAGTTCTCCGTCGCCGACCGCGACTACCGGCTCGTCTCGGCCGGCGGCGTCTTCTCCGCCAGCCGTCTCGACCCGGGCACCGCCGTACTCCTGCGCAAGGCCGACCTACCGGCCGCCGACACCGTCGGTGACCTGCTCGACCTCGGCTGCGGGTTCGGGCCGATCGCGTGCGTGCTGGCCGACCTGGCACCCGCGACCACGGTCTGGGCGGTCGACGTCAACAGCCGGGCCCGCGAGCTGACCGCCGCCAACGCGGCCCGGATCGACGCCGCCGACCGGGTCCGGGTCCGCGCGCCCGACGACGTGCCGGCCGACACCCGGTTCGCCCAGCTCTGGTCCAACCCACCCATCCGCATTGGCAAGGACGAGCTGCACGAACTGCTGCTGCGCTGGCTGCCCCGGCTCGCCCCGGACGGCGTCGGCTGGCTGGTCGTCGCCCGGCACCTCGGCGGCGACTCGCTGCAGCGCTGGCTCACCGAGCACAGCTGGCAGGTCGAGCGGTACGCCAGCCAGAAGGGCTTCCGGGTGCTGCGAGTCACCCGGTAATTGGATGTCCCTCCCGGCCCTTGCTGGGGCAGGATCCCGGCGTGGGATACGTGGACGTGGCAGCGGTCGGGCACATCCTGCCCGACGGTCGGGAACTCTTCGCCGACGTGTCGTTCCGGGTCGGTGAGGGCAGCAAGGTCGCCCTCGTCGGGCCGAACGGCGCGGGAAAGACCACGCTGCTGCGGATGGTCGCCGGTGACCTGCCGGTGCGTACCGGCGTCGTCGCGCGGGCCGGCGGGCTGGGTGTGATGCGCCAGTTCATCGGCATGATCGGCGATGAGTCGACGCTCGCCGACCTGGCGTTGTCGCTGGCCCCGCCGTCACTACGCGACGCCGGCCGGCGGCTCGGTGAGACCGAGGCGGCCATGCGGGCGGCCGAGGCCCACGGCAAGTTCAGCAACGCCGCGGGCAAGGCCCAGCTGGCGTACGCCGACGCGCTGGGCGCCTGGGGCGAGGCCGGCGGGTACGACGCCGAGGTGCTCTTCGACACCGTCGCGACAATCGTGCTCGACCTGACCTGGGACGCCGTGCGGGACCGACCGGTGCGCACCCTCTCCGGCGGCCAGCAGAAGCGCTTCGCGTTGGAGTTGCTGTTGCGCGGCCCGGACGAGGTGCTGCTGCTCGACGAGCCGGACAACTTCCTCGACGTGCCCGGCAAGCGCTGGCTGGAGGCGCGACTGCGCGAGTCGACCAAGTCGGTGCTCTACGTCTCGCACGACCGCGAGTTGCTGGCCCAGAGCGCCGACCGGGTGGTGGCCGTCGAGGGTGGCAGCGCCTGGGTGCACCCGGGCGGTTTCGCCAGCTGGCACTCCGCCCGGGTGGCCCGGCACGCCCGCCTCGACGAGCTGCGTCGACGCTGGGACGAGGAGCACCAGAAGCTGCGCGAGCTGATGCTGATGTACAAGCAGAAGGCCGCGTACAACGACGGGTTGGCCTCGCGCTACCAGGCCGCGCAGACCCGGCTGCGCAAGTTCGAGGAGGCCGGACCGCCACCCGTACCCCCGAAGGACCAGGACATCCGGATGCGGCTGAGTGGCGGGCGGACCGGCAAGCGCGCGGTCATCTGCGAGCAGCTGGAGCTCGACGGCCTGACCTTTCCCTTCGACCTGGAGATCTGGTACGGCGATCGGGTGGCGGTGCTCGGTGCCAACGGCACCGGCAAGTCGCATTTCCTGCGGCTGCTGGCCCGGGGCGGCACCGACCCGGACCCGGCGAACGGGCCGGTCGACGGGGCGGGCGCGCTCGCCCCGGTGGTCCACGACGGTGTGGCCCGGCTGGGTGCCCGGGTCCGCCCCGGGCACTTCTCGCAGACCCACGACCGGCCGGAACTGATGTCGAAGACGCTTGTCGAAATCCTCTGGCGGGGCGACGAGCACCGCACGGGGATGGACCGGCACGCGGCGATGGGAGTGCTCAGCCGTTACGAGTTGGCCGGTCAGGGCGACCAGCGCTTCGGCACGCTCTCCGGTGGTCAGCAGGCCCGTTTCCTGGTGCTGCTGCTGGAGCTGTCCGGGGCGACCCTGCTGCTGCTCGACGAGCCCACCGACAACCTCGACCTGGCCAGCGCGGAGGCCCTCGAAGCGGGCCTCACCGCGTTCGAGGGAACGGTGATCGCGGTCACCCACGACCGCTGGTTCACCCGCTCATTCGACAGGTTCGTGCTGTTCCGAGGCGACAGCGAGGTGGTGGAGACTCCGGAGCCGGTCTGGGACGTCGGGTGATCCCCGCCGACCTGCCCGACCGGCTCTGCGCCGTCGAGGGAGTGGTCGCCGTGGCGCTCGGTGGTAGCCGGGCGCGCGGTGAGCAGCGTCCGGACTCGGACTGGGATCTGGGTCTGTACTACCGGGGTGAGCTGGACGTACGGGCGCTGCGCGCGGTCGCCGTGACGGTTGCCGACGACACCGACGTCGCGCTCACCGCCCCGGGTGGCTGGGGTCCGTGGGTCGACGGCGGTGGTTGGCTGCGGGTCGGTGGAACGGCGGTGGACTGGATCTACCGGGACCTCGACCGGGTGCACCGCATCTGGACGGACTGCCGGACCGGGCGGTTCGAGGTCGGGGTGCAGGCCGGGCACCCACTCGGGTTCTACTCGTCGGCCTACGTCGGTGAGGTGGCGCTGTGTCAGGTGCTCGCGGATCCGACCGGCGAGCTGGCCCGGTTGAAGGAACAGGCCCGGGAGTATCCGCCCGCATTGGCCGATGCCCTGGTGGCGGGCGGTTGGGAGGCTGGGTTTCTGCTGGCCGGCGCGGCCAAGGCCAGCACCGCAGGGGACAGCGGGTACGTCGCCGGCTGCCTGTTCCGGGCGGTCGGGGTGCTCGCCCAGGTGCTGCACGCCCGAGCGGGCCGGTGGCTGGTCAACGAGAAGGGAATGATCGCCGCGGCGGGTCGGCTGCCCGGGGCCCCGCCGGACTTCGAGCGGCGGGCCCAGGCACTCCTCGGTGCCGTCGGCCGCAGCCCCGCCGAGCTGGCCGCCACCATCAGCGCAGCCCGCGAGCTGGTCTCAGAGGTGGTCGGTTGAGCCACCGCCGAGGTGGCCCGCACCAGGCCGGCATAGGGTGGATCTCGTGACTGACATGACCTATCGCCGGCTGGGCGACTCCGGGCTCGTGGTGTCCGTGGTCGGCATCGGCTGCAACAACTTCGGCCGGAAGCTCGACCTCGACGGCACCCGCGCGGTGGTGGACGCCGCTCTGGACGCCGGGATCACCCTGTTCGACACCGCCGACATCTACGGTGAGCCGCAGGGCGCCTCCGAGGAACTGCTCGGGCAGGCGCTCAAGGGACGCCGGGACGACGTGGTGGTGGCCACCAAGTTCGGTATGGACATGAACGGCCTGAACGGACCGGACTTCGGTGCGCGGGGTGCGCGGCGCTACATAGCCCGCGCCGTGGAGGCGTCGCTGCGTCGGCTGGGCACGGACCACATCGACCTCTACCAGATGCACGAGCCCGACCCGGGCACCCCGATCGACGAGACCCTCGCCGCCCTGGATGACCTGGTCCGCGACGGCAAGGTGCGATACCTGGGCAACTCGAACTTCGCCGGCTGGCAGATCGCCGACGCGGACTGGGTCGCCTCGTCCAACGGGCGGTCCCGCTTCATCAGCGCGCAGAACCACTACAGCCTGCTGGAGCGCTCGGTGGAGACCGAGGTCATCCCGGCCTGCGAGCGGTTCGGCCTTGGCATGCTGCCGTTCTTCCCGCTCGCCAACGGGCTGCTCACCGGCAAGTACAAGCGCTCGGGTCAGCCGCCGGCCGGCAGCCGGCTCTCCGGCGGTGGCCGGTACGCGGAGCGGCTCGCCGCAGCCGACTGGGACACCATCGAGGCGATCGAGGCGTACGCGGCCGAGCGGGGGCTGACCATGCTCCAGGTGGCGATCGGCGGGCTGGCCGCCCAGCCGGCGGTGACCTCGGTGATCGCCGGTGCCACCACCGCGGAGCAGGTACGCGCCAACGCCGCCGCCGGTACCTGGGAGCCGAGCGACGAGGACCTGGCGGCGCTGCGCGCCATCCTCTGAGCCCGCGACGGCGAGCGCCGTCGTTCCGTGCGGGTTGTCCGCTGAGCAGCGGGTTCGAGTCGCAGACGACTCGTGTCGATCAAAGCTCTGGCCTGGCGCGAAGCGCCAGGCCAGAGCTTCAGTTGTTCTCCTCAGCGGTGCGTCGGCGGCCGAGCAGGATGCCCACCCCCATCGCGACGGCGACGAGCGCGAGGCCGGCGGCCCCGACCGACCACCACCAGGTGAACCCCTCCCCACTGTCGCGGTTGGGCGTCGGCGAGGGCGTCGGCGATTGCCTCGGGGCCTGCGCCTGCGGCTTGGCCTGCACCACGGCGGTGGCCTCGCTCTGCAACGGAGCGGGGGACTTGACCGTCACCTTCCACTTGCCGCCGGAGAGCACCGGGCCGCTGCTGTAGAAGCCTTGGCCCTCGGGCTGAGGGTCCAGCTGCACCGGCCCGATCTGTTGCCCGTCCGGGCCGGTGGCGGTGAGGACCAACCGCACCACTTTGTCCAGCCGACGACCGTCGGTGTGGGTGGCCTGGATGGTGACCCCCTCGGCCCCGTCACCGGCCACCGTCAGCTTGAGTTTGTCGGCCTGAGCGGCCGCCGGGGCAGCGGAGAGCAGGGTCAGGGCCAGCCCGGCGAACACTGCGGCAAACACCTTGCGGATACCCGTCACGGGCCTCTCCTCATTACTGAAGGGGGAGGCCCCTCCCCGACGCCACGGCGTCGGGGAGGGGCCTCGTCGGATCAGAGCTGGCGACCGGGTGCGAGCCGGGTGGCATCGCCACCGAGCCGCCCGGTGCCCTTGATCGGTTCACCGTCGTTCGCCTTGACGCCGGCCTTGCTGGCCGTGCCGCCGAGCCGGACGATCATGGAGTCGGCGTCCCGGATCAGGACATCCCGGATCTCCGCCTCGGCCACCAGGGTGGCGTCGGCGGCGAGGTTCCGGAAGTCGGTCAGCTGCTTGATCGCCTTGTTGTCGTTGCCGGCCGCCTCTGCCTTGCGGGCCGCGTCCAGCTTCGCGGTCAGCTGCTTGTGCGCCTTGGCCGAGAGCCGCCCCGTCGCCTTGAACCGGTCCAGCAGGTTCTGCATGTCCCGGAACGAGGTGGTGACGAAGAAGCGGACCGCCGAGGTGGTCTCGTTGCCCGCCTTGTCGGTCGCGGTCACGGTCAGCTCGTGCAGGCCGAGCGGCAGCTCGTACATGGCCTGCAGAGTGCCGCTGGTGTACGTCTGGCCGTTCAACTTGCCGACCACGGTCGCGATGCCCGAGGTCGGGTCGACAGCCTGCCAGGACACCCGGACGTCCTGGCTGTCGCCGTAGAGCTGGCCGTCGGCGATCCCGGACACCAGCAGCGTCGGCTTGGTGCCGTCGATGCGCAGCACCGCCGACTTGAGCGTCTCGGCGTTGCCCGCCTTGTCGGTCGAGCGGAACAGCAGCTCGTGCTGCCCGTCACCGCTCACCTCGACCGGCGTCGAGTACGGCGTCCACGCGCCACCGTCCAGCGACCACTCCACCGTCTTGACGCCGGAACCGGCGTCGCTCGAGGTCAACACGACCGGGATCGTCCCGTCGTGCCAGCCGGCGTCGTTCGCCGGAGCGAACGTCGCCGAGGTCACCGGCGCCGTGGCGTCGATCTTGACCGAGACGGTCTTCGTCGACTCCACGTTGCCCGCCTCATCGGTCGAGCGGAACCGCAGCTCGTGCTCGCCATCCCCGGTGACCTCCACCGGTGCGGTGTAATCCGTCCAGGTGGTGGCACCGTCCAGCTGGTACGCCGTACCGGCGAGCCCGCTACCGCCGGCCTCGTCGGCAGCGGTGAGCGTGACCGTCACCGGCCCGGTGTACCACCCGTCGGTCGGGGTGCCGGAAACCGCCGCCGTGGTCACCGGCGCGGTCTCGTCGGCCACCTCCGTGCTGAGCCGGAAGTAGTCGAACGAGGCGGTCTTCGACGCCGTCTGGTTGGCACCGAGGGTGAACAGCCCGACCTTCGGGGTGGCCCCGACCGCGCTGTTGGTCAACGCCGTCAACGCGGTCCAGGTCGTCCCGTCGGCCGAGTACGACGCGGTGAACGTGTCACCGGTACGGGCCAGCCGCAGATGCCACACGGCACCGGTCAGGTTGGCCGCCTCCGGCTGCGGGTTCTGGACCACCCCGGCGATCTCGCTGCGGAACTCGATCCGCCGCGTCACCGCCTGGCCGGCCTGGTTGTCCGCGATGAAGTCGAACTTCAGGTAGTTGTCGTCGTCCGCCTGCACGAGCAGACCGGCCTGCTGGTACTGCTCGTTCAGCAGGCTGCCGTCGACCTTCGTCTCCAGGGTCCAGTCGCCGGACGGCGCGGTCTGGAGGATGAAGTTCTTCGGCCCGGTGTTGTCGGTGCCGTAGATGTCACCGTTGGGCACGTCGATGCGCAGCGAGCCATCGGTGACCCGGTAACCGGCCGGGTCCTCCCGCAGGATCGCGTCCCACCGGCACTTGTCCAACGTCGCGCCGGTGAACTCGTCCGACGGGTCGACCGGCCCAGCCGGGGCGTCCGGCGTCACCTGGAACGAGTCGAACGCGGCGTCCACCACCGGTGCCTCGGTGCCTCCGTTGAGCGCGAAGACCCCGATCCGCGGGTTCGTGATGCCGTCGAGCGCGGCCGATCGGCCGACCGGGGTGAAGGCCTGCCCGTCGGCCGAGACGGCCGCGGTCAGGTTCGTCCCGTCGCTGGTGATCCGCAGGTACACGGTGTCACCCGCCGGTGCGTTGGCGGCGTCGCCGGCCTCGTTGCGCGGCGTGCCGGCGGTCTCCCGGATGAACTCCACCCGCCGGCTGCCGTTGTACAGCAGGTCCAGCTTGGCGTAGTTGTCGTCGTCGCCGTACACCAGGACGCCAGCCTGCTGGTAGTTGGCCGTCACCGGCAGGGTGACCTTGGTGGTCATCTCCCAGGCGCCGGTCGGAGCCGCCTGGAGCACCAGGTTGGTGGCGTCGTTGCGAGCGCCGTAGAGGTCACCCACCGAGGTGGGCAGCCGCAGCGCGCCGCCAGTGAGCGAGTAGAGCTGGTTCTCCCGGACCACGCTGGTCCACCGGCCCTTGTCGAGGGTGTTGCCGTTGAAGTCGTCCGAACGCGCTCCGAAGCAGGACGTGTCCGGAGCGTTCACCCGCACCGGCACCGTGGCGTACGACTTGGCACCCTTGCTGTCGGTCACCGTGAGGGTGGCCGTGAAGGTGCCCGGGCTGGCGTAGGTGTGGCTGGCGTCCAGGGTGGTCGCCGTGCCTCCGTCACCGAAGTCCCAGGCGTACGTCAGCGGGGTGTTCCCGTCGGCGTCGGTGGCCGTGCCGTCGAAGGCGACGGTGACCGGCGCGGTGCCGGTCGCCGGGGTGGCCGTGGCGCTGACCGTCGGCGGCGCGTTCTCGGTGACACCGCGGCCGACGAAGTCCATCCAGTTGACGTTGAACAGCGAGCCCGTCCCGCCGTTCGGGTCGCGGGCCAGGAAGTACAGCGAACCGCTCGCGGCACCGGTGACCGGCGCGCTCACGTCCGTGTACGTCTGCCAGCCGCCCGTCGCCGGCACGGTGGCCGTGGCGACCACCGGTCCGTCAACCGCACCCGCGCGGACCTCGATCCGACCGCCAGCGGCGGCCGAGGCGGCCCGGAACCGGATCTCGGTGATGTTGGTCAGGTCCGCAGGGGCCACCGACCACCAGTCGCCGTCCTCGATGAACCCGATGTTCTGACCACCGCCGGCGGTGTCGGCGCCGGTCTCCCGCTGCACGCCGGCGTCTCCACCGCCGGTGCTCACCGGGGCGCGCCCGGTGGCGGTGAAGAACTCGGCCTGCTTCTGCTTCGGCTGCAGAACCTCGATCGACCGGCCGGTGAGCGAGGCGGAACCGCCCGCACCGCCCTCGTCGGTGTAGGTGGCCTCGAAGACCGCGAAGACGTTCGCCTCGGCGCCGTGCCCGGAGGCGAGCGACGTCTGGACGGTGCCGGTGCAGCCGGTGTGCTGCTCCAGCGGGTGGGCGTGCTCGTCGTGACCGAGCAGCACCTGCAACTGCACCTTGTCGCAGTCGACCTGCCCGTCCTCCGGGTCGGTCACCTTGATGGTGTAGCGGACCTGGTCACCCCAGTTGAAGAAGCCACCGTCCGGCGGGAACTCGATGGTCACCGTCGGCGCGGTGTTGCCCACGGTGATCGGCACGTTGGCCACCGCGGTACGGCCCTTCGGGTTGGTGACCGTGAGCTGGGCGGTGTAGTTGCCCGCCGTGGCGTAGGTGTGCGTCGGGTTCGCCTCGGTGGAGGTCTGCCCGTCACCGAACGTCCAGGCGTAGGTGAGCGTGCCACCGTCCGGATCCCGGGATCCGGAGCTGGAGAAGGTGACAGTCAACGGCGCCGCACCCGACGTCGGGGTGGCGGACGCCGCCGCGATCGGCGCGCGGTCACCAGCGATGTAGTCGATCCGGTAGATGCCCGAGTTGTCGTTGTTGCCGCCGAAGCCGCTGCCCCACTCGATCAGGTACAGGGCGCCGTCCGGGCCGAACTCGAAGTCCATCGGCCGGACCATGCTCATCCCGGTGAGCAACTGGTTGATGTCCACCAGCGACTTGCCGTCGGCGGTCACCTGCATCGTGTACATCTTGTTCTGGTTCCACTCGCCGAGCAGCGCCTTGCCGTCGTAGTACGCCGGCCACTTGCGGGTGGAGTTGAGGTCGGCGTCGTAGCGGTAGACCGGGCCGCCCATCGGGGCGCCACCGCCGCCGATCTCCGGGTAACGCGCGTCACCGGCGTACCCGTAGTCGACGGTCGCGGGAACGACCGGCGGGAGGTTGGTCAGGCCGGTGTTGTTGGGCGAGTTGTTCACCGGCGCGGCGCAGTCGAACTTCGCCCCGCTCGGACCGGACGGGAACGTGTAGTCGTTGTAGGCCTCGTTCGTCCCGGTGCAGTACGGCCAGCCGTAGTTGCCGGGGGTCACGATGTTCCACTCGACCAGGCCACGGGGGCCCCGGGTCGGGTTGTCCGCGTTGGCGTCCGGCCCGTAGTCCGCGACGTACAGCGTGTTGGTCTTCGGGTCGGTGCCGATCCGGAATGGGTTGCGGAAGCCCATCGCGTAGATCTCGGGACGGGTCTTCTCGGTGCCCGGCGCGAAGAGGTTGCCCGTCGGGACGGTGTACGTCCCGTCGTCCTCCGGGTGGATACGGATCACCTTGCCGCGCAGGTCGTTGGTGTTGGCCGAGGTGCGCTGCGAGTCGAAGTCCTGGCGGCCCGGCCGCTCGTCGATCGGCGAGTACGAGTTCGACTCGAACGGGTTGGTGTTGTCACCGGTGGCCAGGTAGAGGTTGCCGGCGCTGTCGAAGGTCATGCTGCCGCCAGCGTGGCAGCAGGTGTTGCGCTGCGTGTCGACCCGCAGCACCTGCTTCTCGCTGGCCAGGTCGATCGTGTCGCCGGTCACCGTGAACCGGGACAGCAGGTTGCGGGTGACGCCGTCGTTCGGCGCGTAGTAGAGGTACACCCACTTGTTGGTGGCGAAGTCCGGGTCGAGCCGGATGCCGATCAGACCGTCCTCGTTGCCGGTGAAGACGTCCAGGTCGACGGCGGTGACGGTGCTGCCGGTGTCCGGCTTCACGATCTGCACGCGACCGTCGCGCTCGATGTAGAAGACGCGCCCGTCGGGGGCGATGTCCAACTCCATCGGGTTGCTGGTGTTGCTGTCCAGCGCGACCTTCTCGAAGTTGGAGGTCTTCGAGGCGCCGCAGTCCGCGTCCACCATACCGGCCGCGGTCTGGATGCCGCCGAGCAGGTGGGAGAGGAACTCGGGCTCGGCGTACGACTCCCGGGTGTGTCCACCACCGGTGTACCAGGAGCGGCCGCCGTCGAAGTCCTGGCACCAGGCGGTCGGGTGGTCGGCGCCCATCGCCCCGGCGCCCGGGGTGTAGCTCTTCTCGTCCAGGCTCGCCAGCACGTGCACGTCGGGCCGCGGGTTGGTCTGGAAGTTGTACCACTCGTCGAAGCGGGACCAGCGGTCCGGCAGCGTGGCGGTGGACGGGTGGGCGTGGTCCTCCACCTTGACCGTGGCCTGCTGGTTGGCCGGGTGGTTGGCGAAGTACGCGCCGACCAGGTCGCCGTACCAGGCCCAGCTGTACTCGGTGTCCGATGCGGCGTGGATGCCGACGTAGCCGCCGCCGGCCTTCACGTAGCGCTCGAATGCCGCCTGCTGGTCGGCGTTGAGCACGTCACCGGTGGTGGAAAGCCAGATCACCGCCTTGTACTTCGCGAGGTTGGCGTCGCTGAATGCGGCGCCGTCCTCGGAACTGTCCACGGTGAATCCGTTGGCGGCACCGAGTTGTTGGATGGCGGCGATGCCGGTGGGGATGGAGTCGTGCCGGAAGCCGGCGGTCTTGGAGAAGACCAGGACGGAGTAGGGATCGTCGGCGGCCTTCGCTACCTTCGGCGCCGCCTGGGTGACCGGGGCGGCGGCTGGTGCTTCTCGTGGGGGGACCTGCGTGGCCGTCGGTGCCGCCTGGGCGGGCGCACCGAACAGCGTCGTCGAGGCGAGAGCTAGGGAGATGAAGGTCGCGGTGATGGGTAAGCGGGCACGACGAGAACGGGACACGCCGCCTCCTGTGTCGTAGTGACAGAGCTCGCGGGAGTCGGCTCGCCGAACGCCCTCCCAGATGGAGTCGGCGGTTACACCGTGCCAGGATGCCCCGCCGACATTTTGTCGAATCGCTGAACAAATTAATTCGGCTGTCTCAATGTCCGGCAAGATGCCGGCGGGTAACGGTTCGGTAACGGCGGGCGACATTCCGAACAGGACCGCACGAAACGGCCCATCGATTTCGCTCGTTGCCACGGCGGTCCGGCTGACCAGTCGCCGCCGAGACCTCGCCTTGGCAGACCGGCGGATCTGTCGTACGGTGACACGCAAGTAACCCACGGGAGCCCGGTGTACCGGGCTGAGAGGGGGGCTGACAGCCCCCGACCGTTGAACCTGATCCGGGTAATGCCGGCGCAGGGAGGAGCGTTGCCGTGCCGTCCCTAGGACGACTGCATCTGATCACCGACACCCGACCCGGGCGGGACCCGCTCACTGTGGTCCGGGCCGCCCTCACGGCGGCCCGCGCGGACCTGGTGGTGCAGGTCCGGGTCGAGGATTCCGCCACCGACCGCGAGGCGTACGACCTGGCCCGGCGGGTGCTGGCGCTCTGCGCGCCGTACCAGGCGACCTGCCTGGTCAACGACAGGTTGCACGTGGCGCTGGCGGTGGGCGCCGCCGGCGGGCACGTCGGAGCCGACGACCTGCCGGTCGCCGCCGCCCGCCGGGTGCTCGGCCCGACCGGGGTGCTCGGAGCCACCGCTCGCGCGCCGGGACCAGCGACCTCGGCCGTCGCGGCGGGAGCCAGCTACCTGGGTGTCGGACCGTGCCACCCCACCAGCACCAAGTCCGGCCTGCCGGACCCCATCGGAGCCGCGGGGGTACGCGCTGTCGTCGACGCCGTCGACGTACCGGTCATCGCGATCGGGGGAGTGACCGCAGCCCGGGTGCCGGCGCTGCGGGCCGCCGGGGCGTACGGGGTGGCGGTGGTCGGTGCGGTGTCCGGCGCCGCCGACCCGGCGCGGGCGACCGCCGAACTGATCGAGGCCCTGACGTGCTGACCGGCCGGTCGGAGTCAGCGCCGTCGAGCGACCGGGTCCGGCCGGACGTGGCGGTGGTGGGGGCCGGGCCGATCGGGCTGGCGATCGCCTGGCGCTGCGCCGCCCGAGGACTGCGGGTGGTGGTGCACGATCCGGCACCCGGCTCGGGGGCGTCGGCGGTGGCCGCCGGCATGCTCGCCCCGGTCGCCGAGGCGTACTTCGGTGAGCGGCAGTTGACCGAGCTGCTGCTGGCGTCCGCCGCCCGCTGGGCGACGTTCGCCGCCGAGCTGACCGAAGCGACCGGCGCCGACATCGGCTACCGGACCGAGGGCACCCTGATGGTCGGGCTGACCGGCGACGACCTGGCCGAGGCGGGGCGGCTCTGGGCGTACCAGCAGGGGTTGGGTCTGCCCGTGACCCTGCTGCGCCCCACCGAGCTGCGCGACCGCGAGCCGGCGCTCGCCCCGCGGGTGCGCGGCGGCGCGCTCGCGCCCACCGACCACCAGGTCGACCCCCGGTTGCTGCTGCCGGCGCTGCGCACGGCCGCGCAGCGGGCCGGCGCGGTGCTCGTGCCGCAAGCCGTCCGGGCCGTGTCCGATCTGGACGCCCGGGTCACCGTGGTCGCCGCCGGCTGTGGGGCCGCCGCACTCACCGGCCTGCCCGTCCGACCGGTGAAAGGCCAGATCCTCCGGCTCCGCGCGCCCGATGGCGTCGCGCCGGGCTTCCGGCACGTGATCCGGGGGTACGCCGACGGCGAGCCCGTCTACCTGGTGCCCCGAGCCGACGGCGAGGTCGTGCTCGGCGCGACGGTCGAGGAACGGTCCGACACCACGGTCACCGCCGGCGCCGTGCAACGCCTGCTCCGCGCCGGCGTCGACCTGCTGCCCGAGTTGGCCGAGTACGACCTGGTCGAAGCGGTCGCCGGGCTGCGCCCGGGCACCCCGGACAACGCACCGATCCTCGGGCCACTGCCCGGCCGGCCGGACGTCCTGGCCGCCACCGGGCACCACCGACACGGCGTCGTGCTCACCCCGATCACCGCCGACCTGATCACCGACCTGGTGCTCACCGGCGTACCCGATCCGCTGCTCGCTCCCTTCCTGCCGGACCGGTTCGTCGGCGCGGCCGACGGTGGCGCACCTGAACCGACGATGGTGGGGGACCTGTGGAGTTGACGGTGAACGGGGCTGGGCGCAGCGTCCCCGGCGGTGCGTCGGTGGCGGACCTGGTCCGCGACGTCGTGCCTCAGCAACGTGGGGTGGCGGTCGCGGTGAACGGTGAGGTGGTGCCCCGCGCCGGCTGGACGACCACGGCGCTGCGCGACGGTGACCGGGTCGAGGTGCTCACCGCGGCGCAGGGCGGGTGAGCGGGGTGCCATTCGAGTTGGGTGGGGAGACGTTCACCTCGCGGCTGATCCTCGGCACCGGCGGCGCCGCGAACCTGCAGGTGCTGGAGCAGGCGATCCGGGCGTCCGGCACCGAGCTGGTCACCCTGGCGCTGCGCCGGGTGGGCACGGCGCCGGGCTCCTCCGGCGGGCTGCTGGAGCTGCTGGACCGGTGCGGGGTACGGCTGCTGCCGAACACGGCCGGCTGCCACACCGCGACCGAGGCGGTGAAGGTGGCCCGACTGGCCCGGGACGCGTTCGACACCGATTGGATCAAGCTGGAGGTGATCGGCGACGAGCGGACGCTGCTGCCCGACGGGGTGGAACTGCTCCGCGCCGCCGAGGAGTTGGTCGCCGATGGTTTCACCGTGCTGCCGTACACCAGTGACGACCCGGTGCTCGCCCGCCGGCTCGCCGACGTGGGCTGTGCCGCGGTGATGCCGGCCGGCTCGCCGATCGGTTCGGGGCTCGGCATCGGCAACCCGCACCACATCCGGCTCATCCGCCAGGGTGTCGACGTGCCGGTGATCCTCGATGCCGGCATCGGCACCGCCTCCGACGCCGCCCTGGCCATGGAGTTGGGCTGCGACGCAGTGCTGCTGGCCAGCGCCGTCACCCGAGCCGCCGACCCGGTGGCGATGGCCACCGCGATGCGGTACGCGGTGGAGGCCGGCCGCCTGGCGGCCAGCGCCGGCCGGATCGCCCGCCGTTTCCACGCCCTCCCCTCCACCTCCGATGAGGGAAGACCCGACCTGTGACCCCGCCGTCCGGTGTTGTCGTGTTGACCGACCGGCTTGTCGCGCGGGGCGGGCTCGCCCGGGTCGTGGCGGGGGCGGTGGCCGGGGGAGTGCGCTGGGTGGTGCTGCGGGAGAAGGACCTGCCCCGCACCGAGCGCGCCGCCCTCGCCACCGACCTGCGCGCGATCCTCGCCGAGGTCGACGGAACCCTCATCGTGGCCGGCCCCGACCCGCTCGACGGCGATGCCGTCCACCTGCCGGCCGCCGGCCCGTACCCGCCGCCGCCCCACCGGCTGGTCGGCCGCTCCTGCCACAACGACACGGAACTGGACCGCCTGACCACCGAGCACTACGCCACCATCTCCCCGGTCTACCACAGCAGAACAAAGCCGGGTTACGGCCCACCACTAGGACCGGAAGGCCTGCGAAAGCTGGTCGACGCCAGCCCCGTGCCGCTGCTGGCCCTAGGCGGAGTGGAAACCCCACAACAGGTAACCGCCTGCGTCCAAGCAGGAGCCACCGGAGTAGCAGTACTGGGCGCACTAATGCGAGCCAAAGACCCCGCCGAAACAGCCACCATCCTGACCAGCGCCTATGTCGAGGCGGTAACCCCTGAGCTGACCCAAACCCGGCACGGAGGCACCAGGTCCCCACGCGCGGGGCTGCGGCCGACCGTGCCCACGCAGGGATCAAGCCTGACCGCCCGGAGTGGGCACGGTCGGCCGCAGCCCCAAACCGCAACCAAACACGAGGAAAAATGACCCCGCGAACACTGCTGACCATCGCCGGCTCGGACTCCGGCGGCGGTGCTGGCATCCAGGCTGATCTCAAGGTCTTCGCCGCGCTGGGCGCGTACGGCACCAGCATCCTCACGGCGGTCACCGCGCAGAACACCCGGGGTGTCGACGCCGTGCTGCCGTTGCCGCCGCGCACCGTCACTGAGCAACTGGAGAGCGTCCTCGGTGACTTCACCATCGGCGCGGTCAAGACGGGGATGCTCGGCACTCCGGCGGTCGCCGACGTGGTGGCCGACGTCGCGAGGGACGGTCGGCTGCCCCAACTCGTCGTCGATCCGGTGCTGGTAGCCACCAGTGGTCATCGGCTCGGTGTGGTGGGCGCGGTGGAGCGGCTGCTGCCGTACGCCAGGGTGGCGACACCGAACTGTGCGGAGGCCGCGGCCATCACCGGGCGCCCGGTGGACGACGTGGCCGGGATGGTCGTGGCCGCCGAAGCCCTCGTGGCGGGCGGCTCGGAATACGTGGTGGTCACGGGCGGTGACCTGGACGGGGGCGAAGCGGTCGACGTGCTGCACGGCGGCGGCGTCACCACCCTGCTGCGCGCGCCCCGGGTGACCACCCGGCACACCCACGGCACCGGATGTTCGTTCTCGGCGGCGATCGCCGTGCGGCTCGCGTTGGGCGATCCGGTGCCGGCGGCGGTGGGGGCCGCCAAGGAGTACGTGCTCCGCGCGCTGACCGGCGCGCGGGGTTGGGAGCTGGGCGCGGGACGTGGGCCGCTGGACCACTTCGGCTGGTCCGCTTGATCACCAGGGAGGCTGTCATGCAGGCACGAGGCAAGGTGTACGTCGAGGGTTCACGGCCGGACGTCCGGGTGCCGTTCGCGGAGGTGGAGCTGACCGGTGACCATCCGCCGGTGCGGCTCTACGACACGTCGGGTCCCGGATCTGATCCTGAGGTGGGGCTGCCGCCGCTGCGCGGACCGTGGATCGCCGAGCGGGGTGATGTGGCGCCGGTGCGGGGTGCGGGCACGCCGCTCGCCGGGGTGGACGGTCGCCGGCCCACGCAGCTGGCGTACGCGCGGGCCGGCGTGGTGACGCCGGAGATGGAGTTCGTGGCGATCCGGGAGAACGTCGACCCGGAGTTGGTGCGGGCCGAGATCGCCGCCGGTCGGGCGGTGCTGCCGCTCAACGTGAACCACCCGGAGTGCGAGCCGGCGATCATCGGTAAGGCGTTCCTGGTCAAGGTGAACGCCAACATCGGCACCTCGGCGGTCAGCTCGTCGGTCGCCGAGGAGGTGGAGAAGCTGACCTGGGCCACCCGGTGGGGTGCGGACACCGTGATGGACCTGTCCACCGGCAAGCGGATCCACGAGACCCGCGAGGCGATCGTGCGGAATTCGTCGGTGCCGATCGGGACGGTCCCGATCTACCAGGCGTTGGAGAAGGTCGGCGGCGACCCGGTGAAGTTGAGCTGGGAGGTGTTCCGGGAGACCGTGATCGAGCAGGCTGAGCAGGGCGTGGACTACATGACGGTGCACGCCGGGGTGCTCCTGCCGTACGTGCCGCTGGCCGTGGACCGGGTGACCGGGATCGTGTCCCGAGGCGGCTCGATCATGGCGGCGTGGTGCCTGGCGCACCACGAGGAGAACTTCCTCTACACGAACTTCGAGGAGCTGTGTGCGCTGCTCGCGAAGTACGACGTGACGTTCTCCCTCGGCGACGGGCTGCGGCCCGGCTCGATTGCCGACGCCAACGACGAGGCGCAGTTCGCCGAGCTGCGCACCCTTGGCGAGCTGACGACTGTCGCCTGGGCGTACGACGTGCAGGTGATGATCGAGGGCCCCGGCCACGTGCCCATGCACAAGATCAAGGAGAACGTGGACCTGCAGCAGGAGTGGTGCCACGAAGCGCCCTTCTACACGCTCGGCCCGTTGACCACCGACATCGCTCCGGCGTACGACCACATCACCTCGGCGATCGGCGCCGCGATGATCGGAATGTTCGGCACCGCGATGCTCTGCTACGTCACGCCCAAGGAGCACCTCGGCCTGCCGGACCGTGACGATGTGAAGGCCGGCGTGATCGCGTACAAGATCGCGGCACACGCGGCGGACCTGGCGAAGGGGCACCCCGGCGCGCAGGACTGGGACGACGCGCTGTCGAAGGCACGGTTCGAGTTCCGGTGGGAGGACCAGTTCAACCTCTCGCTGGACCCGGAGACGGCGCGTTCGTACCACGACGCGACGCTGCCCGCGGAACCGGCGAAGACGGCGCACTTCTGCTCGATGTGCGGCCCGAAGTTCTGCTCCATGAAGATCACCCAGGAGCTCAAGGAGTACGCCGCCCGCGGCATGAAGGACAAGTCGGAGGAGTTCGTCTCCGGCGGCGGACGGGTCTACCTGCCGCTCGCCTGACTGTCCCGCACTCTGGCCGGCGGCCGGCGGTGACTGTCGGTCACTTCCGTTGGGGGCGGATGCGGTAATGAGCGGTATACCTCAGAGTCATATTTATACCTCTCTGGTATACCGCTCAACAGCACATCGGCATGGCAGGCAGCCAAGTCGATGGCGAGAGCCCTTCGCTGCGCCCGCAGCCCGTCTTGAATCAGGACCTACTCGTAGGTGATCAATCAACTGGGCTGATCGGTCGGGCGTTCCGATGCGCGATCTGGTGGGTCAGTCGCGGTAGTGCCGACCGGTGGAGCGCAGCGACCGGCGGCCACTCTCCTGCTCCGGCTCATTGTCCGACACCGGCTTGCTCAGACCGGCGACCCAGTCGACGAACTCCTCGTCCTGGGTCGGCAGCGGCTCC
Organism: Micromonospora luteifusca; assembly: GCF_016907275.1. Lineage (NCBI taxonomy): Bacteria > Bacillati > Actinomycetota > Actinomycetes > Micromonosporales > Micromonosporaceae > Micromonospora > Micromonospora luteifusca. Next base: position 2,414,098 of record NZ_JAFBBP010000001.1, on the reverse strand, counting down.
GTCTCGGCCGACGGCTCCTGGCTCGCCTCTTCGGCGCGGGACCGGTTGCGGCGGAACAGACCGCCCAACCGTCCTCGCCGGGAGGGCTGCTCCGCCACCGCCCCGGCGGCCGGCTCGTCGTCGGTGGTCGCCGGGTCGGTGGTAGTCGTCGGGTCGCCGGTGGTCGTGGGGTCGGCGGTGCGGGTATCGGAGGGCGCGCCAGCCTGCCCCGGGACGACTGGTGCCGCTGTCGGGCTCGATCGCCGCGTGGGGGCGACCGGTTCGGCGGGAGCTGCCTGACCCTGGACGACCGGCGACGTTGTTGTGCTCGCAGGTTCGGCGGGGGCGGCCGATTCGCTGGCCGCGGTGGAGCCAGCCGAGGTCGACCGGGCGGTGTTCGGCGACCGCGCCGGCCCAGCACGGCGGGCGGTGTTGAAGGCGTCCCAGGTGCTGGCCCGACTCAGATCCGGCAGCGGCGCCCGGTGCCGGGGCCTCGGCGTCGGCTCATCCGGTCCGGCCGCTGTCTCCGATGGTGCTGGCCCCGGCTCGGCGGCCTGCGGCGGCACCGGCCACGCCGAGGTGGCCGGCCAGGCCGGTGCTGTCGGCGTCCACCGGCCCGGGTCGCTGTCGGCGGTGATCCCGAACAACCCGGCGGTGGAACCGTCCTCGATGGCGGGCCGCGCGCTGCCGGTCTCATCGGCCCCGGCGGCTGCGGATCCACTGGCCGGTTCGGCCGGCGACGACGCGGCGGGACCGGTGGAAGTGGTGGCAGTGGTGGCCGGGGTGCGCGGCGGCTCGGCGGCTCGTGCCTTGGCGTCGGTTGCGGCGGTCGGGGTGGCCGGTGTCCCGGTCGAGCTGGTTGCGGCGATCGGGCTGGCCGGCGCGGCTGCCTCCGCTGACGCGGCGGAGCCAGCGATCGGATCGGCTTCGGTGGTCAGACCGGACCTGGAGTCCTGGTTCTCCGTGCTGCGTGCGGGAGTGCCGGTCGCTTTGCCAGGGGTGGTCCGGTCGGCCGACTTCGTGGGCCGGGTGACCTTTCTGGCCCGACCGGTGGTCGTCTCGTCGGTGGCCGCCGACTCAGCTGACGGCGTGTCGTCCGGGGTGGGGGAGGTGGTGACGTCCGGGCTGGCCTTCGGCTTACGGGTACGCCGCGGCTTGAGCGTCACCGGTGCGTCGGCCGTGCCGGCGTCCCCCGCGCCCGCGCCGGCCGTGCCCGCGCTGGTCGGGCCCGCGCTGGTCGGGGCCGCGCTTGTCGGGCCCGCGCTGGTCGTGCTTGCGCTCGTCGTGGCGGAGCTGGGTGGGACCGCGCTGGTCGGGCCCGCGCTTGTCGGCTCGGTAGTGGGGGTGTCCTTGCTGGTGTCGCCGGCCGGTCGGTCACCGGTACCCGTCGTGGCGCTGCCCGTCGGCGCGTCGTCAGGGCCGGCTGCCGGAGTGGCGGCGTCGGCGGGTCCGGCGGTGGTGCTGGTCGGGGTGGCCTCGGTCGAGTTGCTGACGTCGGAGGCCGGGGGTGCGGCGTCGGCCGGGGAGGTGACATCGTCCCGGTTCGACCTGCGCGTCAGCGCTTCGGTGGAGAAGGCGGTGGTCGGATCGGTCCGCCAGGCCGCGGGTGTCGCCGGAGCGGCGGGAGCTGGACCGTGCTGGCCGCTCGCGGTGGTCGCCGGCCAGTCCCAGTGCGCTGGGACTGTGCGTACGCCATCGGAGCCGCCTGCGGCACGCGGACCTGGGTTGGCACCGGCCAGCTCCGCGCCGGTCGGCTGCCCGACCGGCGGCTCTGTGGTGACGAGCCGCGCGTCGGTGCGTGCGACGGTGTCCCGGTCGTTCGTCGAACCTGCCGACGCGGTGCCGGGCAGGGCGGGGCTGGCGGGCAGCGGGCGCAGGATGTCGCTGGGCTCGATCGCCTGCGGGTCCGCGGCGCGGGCGGTCGCCGGCCAGCGCAGCAGCGCCGCGGCGGCCGCGCCGAGCGCACCGGCGAGGATCGCGATCAGCGAGCCGTAGTAGGGGCTGGCCTGGTAGCGGTCCACCGCGTCGCCCGGGCCGGCAGTCAGGTAGGCGAACGCCACCAGCACCGGACCGGCCACGCCGGTAGCCCCGCTGACCAGTGGAGCCTGGCCCCGCCAGCGGGCGAACCCGGCGGTCGCGGCACCGGCCAGCAGTGCCACGGTGGGCAGCAGGAGCAGCGCCAGCTGCTGCGCGGCGGCGTCGTTCAGCCAGCTCGGCTCCAGCACCCCGAGTCGGACGGTCGGCAGTGGGCCGGCCATGCCGAGTGACGGCAGGACGGAGATCAGCGCCAGCAGCCAGACCGCGCCGCCCACAGCCGCCATGTTCCAGCCCAGCTCGGGCCGGAGCAGGACAGCGGTCGCCGCGCCCGCACCGATCACCGCACCGAGTACGGCGCAGATCCCCACCGCCCAGACCGGGTCGATGGAGATCAACTCCGCGGCGCGGGCGGGCTGCATGCAGAGCGGGGCGATGACTGTCGCACCGAGTGCCGCCGCGCCACCGATTGCCAACTGCCGACCGGTGCTGGCAGCCGGAGCGTCGCGGCGAGCGATGCGTCCGGTGAGGACGGCACCGGCGACGGCGGCGTTCGCGGCGAACCAGCCCACCCAGACGAGCTGGGCCGGCCACTGGTTGACGGTCGTGCCGGTGAATGCGCCGGTCAGCCGGACGATGCCGAAACCGTACGCGACGCCGAGCTGGCCGGCCCCGGCCAGCACGCTCACCCCGAGCGCCGTGAGCAGCAGTCTGCCCCAGGTCCGAAAGGCCATGACCGGCACGTTACGCACCCGGTACACCCGATCGCCACCGGCGCGCCGCGCGGCGCGCCGGCCCACGCCCGGCGGGTCTACTTGAGTTCGACCAGCCGAGCGAGGTAAGTCGTGTCTCCGACATTGGTGAGCATGTGCACCGCACCCGGGTCCCGGTAGACCACCCCACCGGTGGGTTCGTCGGCGTCGATCCGGGTGCCGTCGATGGTCTGCACGACGTTCTTGGCGCCCTCGATCGCCACCACCAGGTAGGGGTGATCATGCCGATGCAGCGGTTGCCGCTCGCCCGGCTCAAGGCGGATGTGCCAGACCCGGACCCGGTCGTTCTCGAACACGATCTCCTGGCCCACCGGCCCGAGTTCGGTTCCGTCGACGGTCACGTCGCTCATCGTTCTCCGTCCAGTTGAGGGAGCACCTCGGCGGCGATCAGCTCGAGGTGGTCGAGATCACCGAAGTCGATCAGGCGCAGGTGGACCCGGGTGGCGCCGATCGCGGCGAACTCGCCGATCCGCTGCGCGAGCTGCGCGGGTGAGCCGACCACCGGGTCCTCCGGCGGCAGCGCGCTCTTCTCGTGCAGGGGTGCGGCACGCCGCTGGGCCTCCGCGTCGGTCCGGCCGATGGCCACGACGATCCCGGCGGAGAGCACCAACGGCTCGCGCCCGGACTCCGCCCGGCCGTGGTGCTCGCACGCCTCACGTACCCGGTCGAACGCCTTGGCCGTGTCCGCCACGGACTTGAACGGCATGTTGAACTCGTCGGCGTACCGGGCGGCCAGCTCGGGGGTGCGCTTGGGGCCGCGCCCGCCCACGATGATCGGTGGCCCGGGCACCTGCACCGGCTTGGGCAGGGCCGGGGCGTCGACCAGCCGGTAGTGGTCGCCGGTGAAGCTGTAGGTCTCGCCGGACGGGGTCCGCCACAACCCGGTGATCACTTCGAGCTGCTCGGCCAGCCGGTCGAAGCGCTCCGCGACCGGCGGGAACGGAATGCCGTACGAGGTGTGCTCGCGCTCGTACCAGCCGGCGCCGATGCCGAGGTCGACCCGTCCGCCGCTCATCTGGTCGACCTGCGCCACCATCACCGCGAGAGGGCCGGGCAGTCGGAAGGTGGCGGACGTCACCAGGGTGCCGAGCCGGATCCGCTCGGTCTCCCGGGCCAGTGCGGCGAGGGTCAGCCAGGCGTCCGTCGGACCGGGTAGGCCCGGGTCGGCGCCCATCGACTGGTAGTGGTCGGCACGGAGGAAACCCTCGTACCCACAGGCCTCGACCAGCCGGGCGAAGCGGAGCTGTGTGTCGTAGCTGGCGCCCCGGTTGGGCTCGGTGAAGACCGAAACCCGCATGCTCATCGTCCTTCCGCACCGGCCGGGGCCGGTTGGTCTCGTTCCATCAACAGCTCGTGGAGGTCGGCGCTGACCTGGGCGACATCGGCCAGGTGTGCGTTGCGGCCCAGGGTGCGGGGCCGGGGGATGTTGACGTCGACCACCTTGCGGATCCGGCCGGGGCGGGGGCTCAGCACGACTACCCGGTCGGCGAGCAGCACCGCCTCGTCGATCGAGTGGGTGACGAAGACGATTGTCGGCTTGTTCTCCATGTGCACCCGCTGGAGTTCGCCGGAGAGCTCCTCGCGGGTGAGCGCGTCAAGCGCCGAGAACGGCTCGTCCATCAGCATCACCCGGGGCTCACCGATCAACGACCGGCACAGCGACACCCGCTGTTGCATGCCGCCAGAGAGTTCGTGCGGCAGCCTCTTCTCGAAGCCGGCCAACCCGGCCACGTCGAGCAGCTGCCGAGCCCGCTCGCGGTGCTTGGCGCGGCTCCAGCCGAAGATCTCCACCGGCAGCATGACGTTGTCCAGCACGGTGCGCCAGGGCAGCAGCGCCGGCTTCTGGAACAGCATGGCGATGTCCTGGCGCGGGCGGGCGATCGGCGTACCGGCCACGGTGATCTCGCCGGCGCTCAGCGGGAGCAGCCCGGCGATCAGCCGCAGCAGGGTGGACTTGCCGCAGCCGGAACGGCCGAGCACGGCGACGAACTCGCCCTCGGCGACGTCGAGGTTGATGCCACGCAACGCCTCCACCCGGCCAGATCGGCCCTCGAAGGTACGCGACACCCCGGCCAGTTGGATCATCTCCGGCGGACCTCCGCTGAGTGGACGGTCAGGAATCGGACAAAGGCTAGCTGGCCTGTCCACGTATCGCACCGTCCGGGGTGGTCATGAGGTTGTTCCCGTTCCGCAACCCGATACGCCTGGCGTCGCAAGTGTGGGTTTCTCGTACGCTGTGCGCGCGATGAGTCCCCTCACGACAGCGACGCCCGGCTTCCACCCCTCCTGCCGGCCCGTCAAGACAACCCCCTCCGGTGGCCTGCCGGCCCCGGTCGGAAAGGACATGGTGCACTGATGAGAAGGCTGACCCGTACGGTCGCTACGGCCGCGCTGGCCACCGCCCTCGCCCTTGTCTCCGCCTGCAGCAGCGGGTCGGATTCGGCCGACGATGCCAAGGGCGGTGACGGCAAGGCGCTGGAGAAGGTGACCTACCTGACCTCCTTCGGCCAGTTCGGCCGTGACGCCTACGCCTGGGTGGCGAAGGACAAGGGCTTCTTCAAGGACGCCGGCTTCGACGTCGAGATCAAGGCCGGTCAGGGCACCGGTGGTGTGATCCAGACCATCGTCGGTGGTCAGGCCGACTTCGGCCCGGTCGACCTCACCGGCAGCCTGCTCCAGGTCGGCAACGGCCAGGCGAAGGACTTCACCGTGGTGGCCGCCATCCAGCAGCGCACCATGGCGGGCATCGCCACGCTCGAGGGCAGGAGCATCGCCTCGCCGAAGGACCTGGAGGGCAAGAAGCTCGCCGACACCCCCGGCTCCGTGGTCCGCAACCTCTTCCCGACGTACGCCCGGCTCGCCGGTGTGGACGCGAGCAAGGTGACCTGGGTCAACGGTGATGCGCAGGCCCTGATCGGCACGCTGGCCTCGGGCTCGGTCGACGGCATCGGCCAGTTCGTCGTCGGTCAGCCGACCATCGAGTCGGTGGCCAAGAAGAAGGCCGTCATGCTGCCGTACAGCAACGTGATGCAGGACCTCTACGGCAACGTGCTGATCACGTCCTCGAAGATCGCCAAGGAGAAGCCCGAGATGGTGAAGCGGTTCACCGCGGCGCTGCTCAAGGGCCTGGAGTACAGCCTGGCCAACTCCAAGGAGGCCGGCGAGATCCTGAAGAAGAACGTCGACGCCGCCAACCCGGCTGCCGCTGCCGCGGAGCTGGACCTGATGGCCGCGTACGTCCGTTCCGGCAACACCGGCACCGCGATCGGCACCCTGGACAGCGGTCGGGTCGCCAAGAGCATCGCCATCCTGCAGGGCGCTGGCTCGCTCAAGCAGAACATCACCCCCGAGCAGATCATCGACTTCAGCCTCGCGCCGAAGGCCTGATCGTCCGGTCGTCACCAGGGGGTACGTCCCGCCGATTCCGGTGGGACGTACCCCCGTCGCTCGTCGGCCCCCGGGGGCCATGGAATTCGAGGAGGACAAGATGACCGACGTCCGGTCGGCGGATCCGGCGCTGGTGGCACCTCCACCCGCGGGTAGTGGCCGCGAGGCGGGACGGGCGGGTCGAGGTGCCGGTCTTCGCGCCGGGGCCGGGGCGGCGCTGCTGCCCGCGGCCGGCCTCCTGGTCGCCCTGGCGGCGTGGTGGCTGATCGCCCGGCTGGAGCTGGTCCACCCGGCCGCTCTGCCACCGCCCGGCGACGTGCTCGCCGCGTTCATCGACAAGCCCGCCCAGATGCTGGAGCACACCTGGGACACCCTGCTGGAGATCCTCTACGGCTTCGCCCTCTCGGCGGCCGCCGGTGTTCTCATCGGACTCTCCCTGGCCAGCTCCCGCACGGTCGAGCGGATGTTCACCCCGCTGCTGGTCGCGGTGAACGCCGTACCGAAGATCACGTTGGGCCCGCTGTTGGTGGTGGCGCTCGGCTGGGGTCAGAAGCCGATCCTGACCATGGTGTTCCTTCTCTGCTTCTTCCCGATCGTGCTCTCCACCGCGACCGGGCTGACCACCACGCCGGCGGACCTGGCGGAGTTGGTGCGCTCCTGGAACGCCTCCCGTTGGCAGGCGTTCCGCAAGGTGCGCTTCCCGGCGGCGCTGCCGCAGATCTTCGTCGGGCTCAAGGTGGCCATGCCACTGGCCGCGATCGGCGCGGTGATCGGCGAGTTCCAGGCCGGCGAGAGCGGCCTCGGCTACCTGATCCTCCAGTACGCCGGAGTGGGCGACACCGCCACCGCGTGGGCGGCGATCATGTTGGTGGCGTTGGTGAGCATCCTGCTCTACTCGGCGCTCCTGCTGATCGAGCGGATCGCGCTGCCCTGGGTGAGAGAAACCACCAGCAGCCGCTAACCCAACAGAAGAGATCAACACCAAGAACGCGCAGGGCCGGCCTCCCACCAGGAGGCCGGCCCTTTCGTCCAAGAGTCACGCGCGGAGGTGTGGCCGACCGTGCCCGGCGGAGGGATCAAGCCTGACCGCCCGGAGCCGGGTACGGTCGGCCACACCCCCACCCGGCACCCGACGAACCCGCCAGATGAAAGGCGGAGCGTCTACCCCGCCAACCGCCAACGACCATTGCGGGCGACCAACGTGGTGAGCGCCTGCGGCATCAGCCCGCTGTGGTTGTCGGGCGTCATCCGGATCGGGCCGGACAGGCCGTCCATCTGGGATGTTTCGAGCACGTCCCGAATGCCGTTGCGGTTCACCTTCCCGACCTCGCCACCGGCGCGACGTTCGGCGTCGGCGATCAGTTGGACGGCGTCCGCGGCGAAGGACGAGGAACCGTTGTAGCCGCCGAAGCGCGCGGTGTAGTCCTGGAACCACTGCCGCCGCGCCGCTTTGGCCGGTGTGGTCGCGATCACGTCGTCGATCACCATCGTCTGGGTGAAGATCATCGTGGCCCGCTCGGTCGCCCTGGCCGCCGCGCCGAGGAAGAGGTCACCGGCGGCACTCGCGTCGAAGAAGAGCGACCCTCGGAAGGTGGTCTGCTGGGCGCTGGTGGCGGCCAGTGTCGCCTGCTCCGGAGGGGTCCAGAAGACCAGCGCGTCGGGCTTGCCCGACGCGAGCAGTTGGATTTGCTGGCTGACGACGGTGTCGGTCGTCTTGACCTTCTGCTCGCGGAGCGTGATGTTGGCCTTGTCCAGCTCGCTCTTGAGTGCGGTCGCGCCCTCCCGGCCATAGTCGTCGTCGCTGACGAGCATCCCCACCTTGCGGATGTTGTTGCGGCGCAGTTCGGTGGTCAGTGCGGCCGCGCTGTCCGGGGCGTTGGGGCCCAGCTTGAACATGTAGCGCCGTTCGGCGACCGGGCTGGCGATCGCGCCGGAAGCGGCGAGCGCAATGGTGGGAATCCGCTTCTCGTTGATGGTTCCGACCGCACCGACCGCGCATTCGTTGCAGCCACCCATGATGATGGCGCTGACGCGTGAATCGCTGCTGAAGTCGGCGATGTTGCGAAGTGACTCGGCCGAGTCGGAACGGTTGTCCTTCACCTTCAGCTCGATCTTCCGGCCGTTCAGTGCGCCGGAGGAGTTCAACTGGTCCCTCTTGAGTTCCAGCGCGCGCTGGTATGCGCGCCCAACCGGGGCGGCGGCGCCGGAGAGTTCGAGGTCGGCGGCGATCACGATCGGACTCGTGTCCTGCTCCGCCCCGCCAAACTGGCAGCCGGTGAGCGTGGTGGCCACTACGGCCGATGCGAGCGCCGCGATGGTCGCGGAGCGGATGGGGCTCAACTCAGTCCTCCAGGTGCGGGCGCGGGCGCTGCCCGGTCACCGCCGCTAATCCGTCCTCAGTGGAAGACGGGATCTCCTCTGCCGTACGGTGTGCGCGAAGCCTGCAAAACCTTGCCAATGGCCGGCGCTGTGGTCAAGCGCGGACCCCGCCAGCATTTTCGGGACGGCCATCCCACATGCTGGGGTAACGCAATGTTTGCAAAAGCTCACTTTGCATACACGCGTGACCACTCAGGAGTTACATGCCCTGTTCAGGGGCTTGCGGAAATGAAGGTATCAGTTGCCCGGATCACGGGATGCGCTCCGTCCGACCGTTTCCTACCTCACTGCGGCTTCCCAAACAGGATCTTCTCTGATGAAATCGCGGCCGTGCCGCGCGTGGTCCCCTCCGCTTACGGCATGGCTCGGCGGCTCAGGCGGGGAAGAAACGACGGAGGCGATGTCGTGAGCACCGGACCGACGACCCTGCCCGCGCTCGGTGACAGCGGTCGGCCTACGCGCCGACGGTTGCCGCGCCTGCGGGACGCCCGGATCCGGTCCAAGCTGGCGTTGATTCTTGTCGTCCCGGTGGCGGCGGTGATCGCGCTGGCCACGGTCCGCCTGATCTCCGTTGGCGAGGGCGCCTTCGACGCCACCCAGGCCCGGTCCCTGACGGCCCTCTCCATCGACGTCAGCGCTCTCACGCAGGACCTCCAGGCCGAACGGATGGCCGCAGCCGCCTACCTGGCCACTCCGCAGCAGCCGGCCGACGCGTACAACCTGCGGGTCCGTGAGACCCAGCGGCAGGTGGACGAGTACCGCGCCGAGCGAGGCCGGGTCGGCGAGGTGCCGACGGCCCTGCGGGACCGCCTGGCCGCCATCGACAGTCATCTGTCCACTCTGGATGGCACTCGCCAGGAGGTGCTGGACCGCCGGCAGATGGCGGTGGCCGAGGCGGTGCTCCGCTACGGGGTCATCCTCACCGACCTGGTTGCCTACGGCGACGGCCTGGCCCAGTTGCCCGGCGACGAGAGCCTGTCGGACAGCCGCCGCGCGGTCTCCGCCTTCGCCCGCGCCAAGGCTTCGGTCGCCGAGGAGGAGGCGGTCGCCTTCACCGCGCTGACGGCGGGCCAGCTCGACTCGGAGCAGTTCTCCTCGTTCGTGGCCACCCTGACCAGCCAGCAGGAGGCCCTGGTCGCCTTCTCCCTGGCCGCCGACCCGGTGCAGCGAGCACTTGTCGACAGCACCGTCTCCGGTGACGCGGTCGGCCTGGCCGACCGGGTGGCCACCGACATCACCCGCTCGGTCGGGCAGCGCCCGCTGGTCACCGCGCAGGACGCCACCGCCGCCATCGGCGCCGTGAACGACCTGATGCGCTGGGCCGAGATCCAACTGCAGGACCGCCTGTTCCAGCAGGCCGATCAGGCACGCGCGGACGTCATCCGGCAGGCCGTGATCGAGTCGGTCCTGGTGCTGCTGACGCTGATCATCGCCGTGTCGCTGGCCGTGGTGCTGGCCCGTTCGCTCAACCACTCGTTGCGCCGGCTGCGTGAGGGTGCGCTCTCGGTGGCCAACCACGACCTGCCCGACGCGGTGCAGCGGCTGCAGAACATGGGCAGCGTCGGCGACGGCGGAGTGGACGAGATCGTCCGCCAGGTCCGGGACCCGATCCAGCTGAACAGCCGCGACGAGGTCGGTCAGGTGGCGTTGGCCTTCAACGTCGTCCACCGGGAGGCGGTACGGGTCGCAGCCGAGCAGGCCGCGTTGCGTACCAGCGTCTCGGCGATGTTCCTCAACCTGGCACGTCGTAGTCAGACCCTGGTCGACCGGATGATCGGCGAACTGGACGCGATCGAGCGTGGCGAGGAGGACCCGAAGCGGCTCGCGCAGCTCTTCGAGCTTGACCACCTGGCCACTCGAATGCGCCGCAACGACGAGAACCTGCTGGTCCTGGCCGGCGCCGACTCGGCCGTGCCGCGCCGCGACGACGCGCTGGTGGTCGACGTGCTGCGCGCCGCCCAGTCCGAGGTCGAGCTGTACAACCGCATCGAGTTCGGGACGGTGGACACCGACATCTCGGTGGCCGCGAACGCGGTCAACGACGTGGTACGCCTCGTCGCCGAGCTGCTCGACAACGCGACCCGGTTCTCACCGCCGAACACCACTGTGGTCGCCGACGGTCGTCGGATCCGTGACTACGTCCTGATCCAGATCGAGGACCGCGGGCTCGGCCTCACCGACGAGCAGCTCGACTCGCTCAACCGCCGGTTGGCCGCTCCGCCGAGCGTCGATGTCGCCGCGTTCCGGCTGATGGGTCTGGCCGTGGTGAGTCGGCTCGCCGCCCGCTACGGCATCCGGGTCGAGCTGCGCCGCAACGTCGAGGGCGGCACCGTCGCCCAGGTGACGTTGCCGGCCGCCACCGTGGTGCTGCCCACCAACCGGGGCCGCGAGCAGGTGCTCAGCCGGCCACGTCAGCCGATGGCCGTGGAGCAGACTCCGCTCACTCCGGTCGGTCACACCGAGCAGCTCGCCGGTGCCGCGACGTCGGCGGCCACGCTGCCCGACCAGTGGCGGACCAACGCGCCGGCTCCCGCCCAGTGGCAGTCCCCGCTGGACTCCCGGGACACCACCCCGGCCGTCCAGGCGGGTGGCTACACGGGCACGCGTTCGACGGCGCCGGCCGCCCCGGCTCCCGTCGCCCCACTCCCGCCGGCACGGCCCGCGTACAGCAACGGCGGGGGCGCCTCGATGGGCAGCCCGACCGTGGCCTACCCGACCATCGATTCGCTGCCCCGGCGTGGTTCGACCGCGGATGCCGCGGACGGGCGCAGCGCCCAGGGTCTGCCGGTCGGGCCGGTCGCCGGCCCCGGAGCGGTGGCACCGCCCGCCGCGCCGTCGGTGCCCGCCGCTCCGGTCAGCTCCCGGCCCGAATTCCCCGCCGAGGCACCGATCTTCCGGGAGATGGAGGCGGTCTGGTTCCGGTCGCACGGCGACGACGCCACCGCGATCTTCACCCGGCCCAAGTTCGACGAGCCGCCAGCGCCCGCCGCAGCTCCGGCCGATGCCGGGCTGCGCACGGGCAACGGCCGTCAGCCGAGTGCCGCGTCCGTGCCGGCCGCCGCGCCGGCCCGACCGCCACTGCCGACCCGCACCCCGGGTAACTCCAACACCGACGGCAGCACCGCGCCGGCCACCGGGGGGCGCGGCAGCGCGACCACCGGCGGGCTCGGCACGCCGCCGTCGTACTCCCCACCGCCTGCCGCCCGGACGGCGCCGGCTGCCCCCACGGCACCGGCGGCTCCCACCGCCCCCGCCGCGGACCCGCACGCCTGGCGGACGGCGGCGGACGAGGGCTGGTCGCGGGCCAGCCAGGCCGCCGAGCCGGCTCCCGCCGGGACCACCCGCTCCGGGCTGCCCAAGCGGGTGCCGCAGCAGCAGCTCGTACCGGGCGGCATCGAACCGAAGAGCGGCCGGGACCGCAGCCGGCGGACCCCCGATGAAGTACGCGGTCTGTTGTCGGCCTACCACCGCGGTGTGCAGCGCGGTCGGACGGCCGGAACGGACCTGAACAGCACCTCGACCAAGGAGAGCCGATGAACAGGCCAGCTGCCATGCAGGACATGGGTTGGCTGCTCACCAACTTCGCCGACAGCGTGGCGGGCATCGCCCACGTGGTGGCGGTGTCCGCCGACGGGCTGCTGCTCGCCTCCTCCCGGGATCTGCCGGGGGACCGGGCGGACCAGCTCGCCGCGATCACCTCCGGCGTAGTGAGCCTGACCGAGGGCGCGGCCCGGATGTTCAGCGCGGGTGGGGTGTTGCAGACAGTCATCGAGATGGACAGCGGGTATCTCTTCCTGATGTCGATCAGTGACGGCTCGTCGATGGCCGTCCTGGCCGCGCGCAGTTGCGACGTCGGCCAGGTGGGCTACGAAATGGCGCTGCTGGTCGAGCGGGTGGGTGCCGCGCTGGTGCCTCTTCCGCGGGACGCGGTGCGCTCGTAGCAGGGTAGGACGGCGCTCGGACCGCGCGCCGAGGCAGGGACGGGAGGCGGCGAGGTCCGGCTCCACAATGGACGAGGAGGTGACCGGGAATGGACCAACGACGCGCTGACCCGCGCGGCGCACTGGTACGTCCGTACGCGGTCACCCGTGGTCGTACCGAACCTCGCCAGGACATCGCCCTGGAAGCCGTCCTCACCGCGTCTCCCACCCAGGTCGCCGAGTCCCGCTTCGCCGGGCATGACAAGCACCGCATCGCCACGGTCTGTGAGGGCCGAGCACAGTCGCTGGCGGAGATCGCCGCGTACACCCGGATGCCGCTGGGCGTCGCCCGGGTGTTGGTCGCCGACATGGTGGCCGAGAGCCTGCTGATGTTACACACTGCTGCTCCCGCCGAGGGGTTCGAGGAGCGGATGGAACTGCTTGGAAGGGTGCTAAGTGGACTTCGCAGGCTATGACCCCGCTGGGGGGCGGCCGGGCCGGGGAATCGTCTCCGCGAAGATCGTCGTCGCGGGCGGCTTCGGCGTCGGTAAGACGACACTGGTCGGGGCGATCTCCGAGATCACGCCGCTGACCACCGAGGCGTTGATGACCGCGGCGGGTGTCGGCATCGACGACCCGTCCAAGGTGCCGGGCAAGGAGACCACCACGGTCGCCATGGACTTCGGCCGAATCACCATGGCTCAGGATCTGATCCTGTACCTCTTCGGTACACCTGGTCAGACCCGGTTCTGGTTCATGTGGGACGAGATCATCCGAGGTGCGGTGGGTGCCGCCGTGCTGGTGGACACGCGCCGGATCACCGACGCGTTCGCCCCGCTCGACTACTTCGAGAACCGCAACCTGCCGTACGTGGTGGCCCTGAACCATTTCGACGGCGCTCCCCAGTACGAGCTGGAGGAGGTCCGCGAGGCACTGGCCATCTCGCCACAGGTGCCGCTGGTGATGACCGACGCCCGGCACCGGGATTCGGTCAAGCAGGTGCTGGTGACGGTCGTGGAGCACGCCATGCTTCGGCTCCAGTCCGAGCACGGTCGGGGCTTCCCCACGCCGGTCGGCTGAACCGCCGCGTCACGGCCGGCACACACACCAGCCGGCCGTGACGCGTCAGTCGACCTGGAGCCGGTAGCCGCGCTTCACGATGGTCTGCACCACGCGGGGCGCGCGGAGGCCGGCCCGTAGGCGGGCCACGGCCATCTCCACCGCGTGCTCATCCGCACCCCGCGGCAGCGTCCGCAGCAGCGCCGTGCGGGACAGCACCCGGCCGGGGGACTGCGCCAGCGCCCGCAACACCGCCATCGGGGCGGGAGCGAGTGGTCGCAACTCGCCGTCGATGACCGCGGCGTGCCCGCGCAGCGTGAGCAGGTGCCCGCCGGCCTTGAACGTCACGGTCCTGCGGGGCAACTCGTCGACGATGGTCCGCACCAGCGCCCCCAGCCGGGCCCGACCCGGGGCGCTCACCGGCACCCCGTGCCGCAGCAGCGGCTCGGCCGTCACCGCGCCGACGCAGCTGGCCAGTACGTCGCCGCGGAACGCGGACAACACCGCGTCGGTACGGTCCCCGGCCGCCCGCAGCAGCGCCTCGGCGGCCGGCGCCGAGGTGAAGGTCACCGCGTCCACCAGCCGGCCGGCGATCAGGTCGATCAACCGGTGCAGCGGTGCCGGGTCGCTCGGCGGGGCCCAGCGGTAGACCGGCACCTCGATCACCGTGGCACCGGCAGCCTCCAGTGCGAGCGTGCATTCGGGCTGCCGCTCACCGTGCAGCTGCATGGCGATCACCTGCCCGGCCACGCCGCGCCGGCGCAGGTGGTTGACCACCTCGTCGCAGCTCTCCGACGCGGGCGACCACTGGTCGTGCAGCCCAGCCGCACGGATCGCGCCGCGCGCCTTCGGGCCGCGGGCCACCACGTACGAGCTGGCCAGCACCGAGCGCAACGGCTCGGCCAGCCCCCAACCCTCGGCCGCCTCCAGCCACCCGCGCATGCCGATGCCGGTGTTGGCCATCAGGATGTCCGGCGGCTGTTCGAGGCAGGCGCGGGTCGCCTCGCGCAGCTCGGTGTCGTCGGACAACGGCACGATCCGCAACGCCGGGGCGAGCACGACGCGGGCACCCCGCCGTTCGAGCAGCGCGGCCAACTCGTCGCGCCGCCGGTCGGCGGTCACCCCGATGGTGAAGCCCGCCAGTTCTTCCCGCATCAGCCCTCCTGTCGTAACCGCACCTCGACCAGCCCGTCGCGGCAACGCGCGTCGTGCCGGGCCACGGCCACCCCGGGCAGATCGAGGCAGTGCCCGCTGCGCAGGTCGTACACCTGCTTGTGCAGCGGTGAGGCGACCGTCGGCACTCCGCCACGGCTGCCGACGATGCCCCGCGACAGCACGTACGCCCCGGAGACCGGGTCGCGGTTGTCGATCGCGAACAGCCCGTCCGGGGTGCGGAAGAGGGCGACCTGTGCCCCGTCGACCAGGGCGGCGACGCCCCGGTCCGGTTCGAGGCGGTCGAGCGGGCAGATGGTGGTCCAGCTCAGCGTGATGGTCTGAGTCATCGCCGTACCTCCGGTAGTCCCAGCGTGACCGGCTGCCGACGGTGACCGTCGGTCGGCAGTGGTCGGGCCGGTTGAGAGTCGCCGGCTGGCACCGGCTGGCCGCGTTCCTGGCTGAAGGTGATCGACGGGTCGGGCACGTCGGGAGCGTTGACGAAGGAGGTGTAGCGGCGTAGCCGGTCCGGGTCGTCGAGCACGTCGCGCCACTCGTCGGAGTACGTCGCCACGTGCCGGGCCATCGCGGCGTCCAACTCGGCGCAGAGCCCCAACGAGTCGTCCACGATCACCGAGCGCAGATGGTCCAGACCGCCGTCCAGCGCCTCGACCCAGCCCGCGGTGCGTTGCAGCCGGTCGGCGGTGCGAATGTAGTAGATCAAGAATCTGTCGATCAGCGTGATCAGCGCTTCCGTGGACAGGTCGGTGGCGAACAGGTCGGCGTGTCGGGGCCGGAAGCCGCCGTTGCCACCGACGTAGAGATTCCAGCCGGTCTCGGTGGCGATGATGCCGAAGTCCTTGCTGCGCGCCTCGGCGCACTCGCGGGCGCAACCGGAGACCGCAGACTTGATCTTGTGTGGGGCGCGCAGCCCTCGATAGCGCAACTCCAGCGCGATGGCCAGCCCCACCGAGTCCTGCACTCCGTACCGGCACCAGGTCTCGCCCACACAGGACTTCACCGTCCGCAGCGCCTTGCCGTACGCGTGGCCGGACTCGAAGCCGGCATCGACCAGCCGCCGCCAGATCTGCGGTAGCTGCTCGACCCGCGCCCCGAACAGGTCGATCCGCTGCCCGCCGGTGATTTTGGTGTAGAGCTGGAAGTCCCGGGCGACCTCGCCGATCACGATCAGCTTCTCCGGGGTGATCTCGCCGCCCGGGATCCGGGGCACCACCGAGTAGCTGCCGTCGCGTTGCAGGTTGGCCAGGAAGTGGTCGTTGGTGTCCTGCAACGACGCCTGTTCACCGTCGAGCACGTGACCGCTGCCCAGCGACGCGAGGATCGACGCCACCACCGGCTTGCAGATGTCGCAGCCACGCCCCCGACCGTGCTCGGCGACCAGCCGGGAGAAGGTGCGGATGCCGCGTACGCGGACGATCTCGAACAGCTCCCGCCGGCTCACGTCGAAGTGCTCGCAGAGCGCGCTGGACTGCGCCACCCCGGCCGCGTCCAGGAGCTGCTTCAGGGTCGGAACACAGGAACCGCAGCTGGTGCCGGCCCTGGTGCACGCCTTCAACGCCGGCACGTCGGTGCAGCCGTCGGCGATGGCGGCGTCCACGTCGCCCCGGGTCACCGCGTTGCAGGAGCAGACCTGGGCGGTGGTGGGCAACGCACCGGCGTCCGCCCCGCCGCCGTCCGGGGCGAGCAGCGCCAGTGGCGCGGCCGGCAGCGGGCCACCCACGCTGGCCCGCAACGTCGGGTACGCGCTGGCATCACCGACCAGCACCCCGCCGAGCAGGGTGTGCGCGTCGTCGGAGAGCACCAGCTTCGCGTAGACCCGGGTGGCCGGGTCGGTGAACGTGACGTCCAGGCAGCCCGGGGTCGTGCCGTGCGCGTCACCGAACGAGGCAACGTCGACGCCGAGCAGCTTGAGCTTGGTGGCGGTGTCGGCACCCGGGAAGGTCGCCGCGCCGCCGACGAGCCGGTCGGCCACCACCTCGGCCGTCGCGTACCCCGGGGCGACCAGACCGTGGCAGGTGCCGTCGACCGCCGCGCACTCACCGACCGCCCAGATCCGCTCGTCGGCGCTGCGGCAGGTCGCGTCGACCAGCACCCCGCCGCGTGGACCCAGGGGCAGGCCGGCGTCCCGAGCCAACTGGTCCCGAGGCCGGATCCCGGCGGCGACCACCACCAGTTCGGCGTCGATGGCACCACCGTCGGAGAGGGCCAGGGCTGCGACGCCGCCGTCCGGGCCGGATCGGATGGCGGTGGTCGCCACCCCGAGATGGGTCCGTACGCCCAGGTCGTCGACGTAGCGACGGAGCATCGCGCCGCCGGCCTGATCCACCTGCACCGGCATCAGCCGGGGCGCGAATTCGACCACGTCGGTGCTGAGGCCCAGCAACCGCAGGGCGTTCGCCGCCTCCAGACCGAGCAGCCCACCGCCGATCACCGCACCGGCCCGCCGACCCTGCGCATAAGCCCGGATCGCCGCCAGATCGTCCAGGGTCCGGTAGACGAAGACCCCGGGCAGCTCCACTCCGGGCACCGGCGGCACGAACGCGTACGACCCGGTGGCCAGCACCAGCATGTCGTAGCGGTACTCGCCGACGGCGGTGGTCACCACCCGTCTGACCCGGTCGATGGCGGTGGCCGGCTCACCGAGTCGCAGCCGCACCCCGTCGTGCGGCGTGTGCAGGTTGAGCTCGCTCTCACTCACCCCGTCGAAGTACGCCGAGAGCCGCACCCGGTCGTACGCCGGACGTCCCTCCTCGGCCAGCACCGTCACCCGCCAACGGCCCTGTGGGTCACGGGCGCGCAGCGCGTCGACGAAGCGCTGCCCGACCATGCCGTTGCCGATGACGACCAGATCGCCGCCGTTCATCGCGTCACCTCCACCGATTCCGCTTGACTCAGCCAATCGACGATGCCGCCCACCGCGTCCCGGCATCCGCCGCATCCGGTGCCGGCCCGGGTCGCCGCCACCACCGCGTCGACCGTCCGGGCCCCGGAGCGCCAACTGCGGATCAGCGCGCCCTTGCTCACCGTGTTGCACTGGCAGACCGTGGCGGCGTCCGGCATCAGTGCCGGTGACGGGGCCGGGGCCGCACCCGCTGTGCCGAGTGCCCGGCCCAGCAGCAACGCCCGCCGATCGGTCGGCACCGGGTGGCCACGATCGAAGAGCTGGATCACCGTGCCGACGGCCGGGTTGTCGCCCAGCAGGATCGCGCCGACCAGTCGCTCGTCCCTGATCCGCAGCCGGGCGTATGTGCCCCGGGTCGGGTCGGTGAAGGTCAGCTCCTCGCCCGGCCCGCCGCCGACCGCGTCGCCCATCGAGGCCAGGTCGATCCCGGCGGCCTTGAGCCGGGTCACCACCGGCCGGGGCCGGTACCGGGCCAGCGGGTCCGTCCCGGTCAGCACGTCGGCGAGCACCCGGGCCTGAGCCCAGGCGGGTGCGACCAGCCCGGTGAGCACGCCGTCGTGCTCGGCGCAGTCGCCGATCGCCGAGATGGACCGGTCGTCGGTGCGGAGACGGTCGTCCACCACCACGCCACGGCGGACGGTCAGCCCGGCTGCCTGTGCGAGCGCGGTGTCCGGACGTACGCCGCAGGAGAGCAGCAGCAGGTCGGCGCGCAGCGTTCGGCCGTCGGCCAGGTCGAGGCGTACACCGGTGGCGTCCGCGGCCACGCCGGTTGCCGGCACCGCCAGTTGGATGGTGACGCCGAGACTGTCGAGCGTGCCGGCGAGCACCGCCCCGGCTGCCGGGTCGAGTTGCCGTTCCATCAGGTGCCCCCGCGGGTGCACCACGGTCGTGGTCAGCCCTCGGATGGCCAGCCCTCGGGCTGCCTCCAGCCCGAGCAACCCGCCGCCGAGCACCAGCGCGCTGCGAGCGCCGGCCGCTGCGGCCAGGATTCGTCGGCAGTCGTCCAGGGTCCGGAAGGGGACCACCCGCTCCGGCAGGTCTGCCGGGTCGAGGCCGGGCAGTGGTGGCAGCACCGCCCGGGCGCCGGTGGCCAGCACCAGATGGTCGTAGGAGATGCGTTCGCCGTCGTCGGTCCGAACCTCTCGGGCGGATCGGTCGATCGCGGCCACCGGTACGCCGGTGCGCAGGTCGATGCCGTGCCCGGCGGCCTCGGTCAGCTCGATGTCCGGCTCGTCGACCCGGCCGGCCAGCAGGGTGGAGAGCAGGATCCGGTTGTACGCCCGGTGCGGCTCGGCCCCGAGCACGGTGACCTTCCGGTCTCCCTCCCGGGCATGCAGCTCACCGGCGAGGCGGGCACCCGCCATCCCGTTGCCGACGATCACCACCCGGGCGGTCATGCCTTCTCCACCCGGACCGCGCAGATCTTGAATTCGGGCATCCCGGAGACCGGGTCGACCGCGTCGTTGGTCACCGAGTTGGCCCGTCCCGCACCCGCGTAGTGGAACGGGGCGAAGACGGTGTCCGGCCGGATCCCGGCGCTGAGGCGGGCCGGGGCGCTGAACTCACCTCGGCGCGAGGTGACCCGCACCGGGTCTCCGTCGTCGATGCCCAGCCGCGCGGCCAGGTCCGGGTGCAGCTCGACGAATGCCTCAGCGGCGGCGCGGCGCAGCGCGGCGACCCGGCGGGTCTGGGTGCCGGACTGGTACTGCGCCAGCACCCGGCCGGTGGTGAAGTGCAGCGGGTACGTGGCGCAGACCTCCTCGGCCGCCGGCCGGTGGTCGACGGGGTGGAACCGGGCCCGACCGTCCGGGGTGGCGAACCGGTCGGCGAAGAGGCGCGGCGTGTCCGGTCCCTCCTCGGTCGGGCAGGGCCAGTAGACGCCGTCGGCGGCGTCGATCCGGGCCCAGCTGATGCCGGCGTAGTCGGCGGCCCCACCGGCCGATGCGCGGCGCAGCTCGGCGAAGACGGTGGCCGGGTCGGCCGGGAACCGGGCCGCCGCGTCGGTGGCCGCGGCGTCGTCCGGGGCCAGCCTCGCCGCGAGGTCGGAGATGATGGCCAGGTCGGTCCGGACACCCGGCGGGGGTGGGCGCAGTGCGCGCCGACGCAGCACCCGACCCTCCAGGTTGGTCATGGTGCCGTCCTCCTCGGCCCACTGCGCGGTGGGCAGCACCACGTCCGCCAGCGCGGCCGTCTCGGAGAGCAGCAGGTCGGCGACGACCAGCAGGTCCAGGTCGCGCAACCGGCGCTCGATCCGCCCCGCCCGCGGCGCGGAGATCACCGGGTTCGAGCCGAACACCAGCAACGCGCGCGGGCCGTCCGGGGTGCCGAGCGAGTCGAGCAGTTGGTACGCCGGCACGCCCGGGCCGGGCAGTTCGTCGGCCGGCACCCCCCAGACCCGGGCCACGTGCTCGCGGGCCGCCGGGTCGTCGATCCGCCGGTAGCCGGGGAGTTGGTCGGCCTTCTGCCCGTGCTCGCGTCCGCCCTGGCCGTTGCCCTGGCCGGTGAGGCAGCCGTACCCCGAGCCGGCCCGGCCGGGCAGGCCGAGGGCAAGGGCGAGATTGACGTACGCGGAGACCGTGTCGACGCCCTTGGCGTGCTGCTCGGCGCCGCGCGCGGTGAGGATGACCACTCGACCGCCGGTGCCCAGCGCGCGGGCGGTCGCCTCCAGGTCGGCCACCGGCACGCCGGAGATCTGTTCGGCACGGGCTGGCCACCAGGCCGCGACGCTGCGGCGCACCGCCTCGAATCCGGCGGTGCGTTCGGCCACGTACGCCCGGTCGACCCAACCCTGGGTGAGCGCGATGTGCAGCAGTGCGTTGGCCACCGCGAGGTCGGTGCCGGGCAGCGGTTGCAGATGCAGATCGGCCTGGCGGGCGGTGGCGGTGACCCGGGGGTCGACGACGATCAACTGGCCGCCGTTGCCGCGTTGCTCGGTGAGCCACCGCACCAGCGGCGGCATGGTCTCCGCCGGGTTCGCGCCGACCAGCAGCAGGGTGTCGGCCCGGCCCAGGTCGGCGAGCGGGAACGGCAGCCCTCGGTCGATGCCGAAGGCACGCATCCCGGCGGCTGCCGCCGAAGACATGCAGAACCGTCCGTTGTAGTCGATGTGCCGGGTGCGCAGCCCGATCCGGGCGAACTTTCCCAACGCGTACGCCTTCTCGTTGGTCAGGCCACCGCCGCCGAAGACGGCGACCGCGTCCGGGCCGGCGTCGTCCTGGATGGCGCGGATGCCGGCGACGATCCGATCGAGGGCGGCGTCCCAGCTTGTCGGCTGCAGCGCACCGGTGGCCGGGTCGCGGACCAGGGGAGTGGTGAGTCGTTCCGGGTGGTCGAGCAGTTCGGCGGCGGTCCAACCCTTCTGGCAGAGCCCGCCGCGATTGGTGGGGAACTGGCGGGGGTGGACCGTCACGCCGGCGTCGTCCTCGCGCAGCACCATCCCGCACTGGAGCGCGCAGTACGGGCAGTGCGTCGCCACGTCCCGGGGCGTCCGCCCCGGTCGAGTTGCCGACCGTGCACCGTCTGTCATGTCGGGAAAGCGTGCCGCCGGGCAGTTTCCAGTCCGGGTCCCTTCTGTTTCGGTCCTGTCAAGTGGGGCTCACACTGCACCGGGGCAGCGGGTGTGTCGGGTGACTGGTCGATTGCCGCGGCGGTAGCGGCCTTCATCTCGCGGTCAGCGCAAGTCGGCGCGGTGTGGTCGGCGGGTCAGGGACAGCCAGCCCAGGAACCGGGCGTGAAGTGCGCGCGGGTCAGGGCGAACGCCCAGGGAGTACAGGTCGTCGACCGCGTCCTGCATGTTCGCTGCCAGATAGAACGCCAGGGCGATCGAATGGCCGTAGAACTCGGTCGCGAGGTGAAGCTGGGCCGGCGCACACGGCCAGGGAGCGGCGCAGTTACGGCAGAGCCACGCCGGACGCATCGGATGGTGCGGACGAGGGCGGCGGGTCATCCGACCCTCACCGGGCCTCGCTTGACGGGCGTGCGGGTGGGTGGGCGACGGGCCGCCGGGGCGGGAGTGGCCGGCCAGATCAGGCCTGCGGGCATCACGAACAGGGTCCGGCGCGCGACCGCATCGCCGTTCGCGGCCAGCTCGTATGCGTCAATCCACAGCCACCCGTCGTACGTCGGCCAGTCGAGAACCCGAATCACGCGGACGAAGATCGGACGCAGGAACTGCACACTCGCGGTGCGGGTCAGGTGCAGGACGTCACCCGTGCGTGGCTTCTGCACGGACCCGCTCATGCGTTCACCCGGCCGTGCTCGGCGACGCGGTTGAGTCGGTTCACCGGCCAGGGCGGAACGATGGTCCCCGGCGGAAAGGGCACGCCCGGCGACGACGGTGGGGTCGGGTCCGGTTCCGGTTCCGGTTCCGGTTCCGGCTTGGGCTTCGGCTTCCGATCGGGTGGCTCTTTCGGCACGGTGCTCCCCTCGTCGTCGCGGCCCTGGAACGAACGCGTCCGCCGGGTTTCGGGGTCTCTACCGGTCGCGCCGTCTACCGGTCACATTGCCGAGAGCGACAGGATCAGTACACGACGTTGCTCTATTCTCGGGGGACGTTCGGGACGTTCCTCTGGAGGCAGGATGAATCATGCACTTCAGGCGGCCATGGCCGAAGCTGGCGAGACGGCCGAAAGCTTGGCAGCTCAGACGGGTGTCGATCCGAAGACGGCGGCTCGGTGGATAAGCCCGGGACGCGTGCCGCAGCCCCGTCGGCGCGCGAAGCTGGCTGCGATCCTTGCGAGGGACGTTGGGGACCTCTGGCCGGATGTCCTCAAACGGCGCGAGCCGCAATGGTTGCGCGAGTGGGTCGACTGGGAACGCGAAGCCGTTGCGATTCGTTGGTTCGAGCACACATGGGTGCCCGGCCTCTTGCAGACCGAGGCGTATGCGCGGGCGACATTGACAGGCGAAGCGTTGACGGGGGGCGAGGTTGACGACGTGGTCGCCTCCCGCATCGACCGTCAGGCCATCCTCCGCCGTGAACGCCCGCCCCTGCTGATCGCAGTCGTGCACGAACTGGTCCTGTACCAATCGGCGTACGGCGACCGATCACTGATGCGTGAGCAGCTCGTCCACCTCGCGGAGTGCGCGGCGCTGCCCGCTGTGCGGGTGCTCGTAGTGCCGCAAGACGTCGGGATGTATCCAGGCCTTGGCGGGGGATTCATCGTGGCCGAGTTGCCAAGCGGCGAGCAGGTCGCACACATCGACAGCCAGGCGCGGGCGCAGATCGTTAATGGAGCTGCGGACGTTGCTACGCTGAATCGCAGATGGGAACGCATCAGAAGCGAAGCTCTTTCCCGTCACCAGTCCCTAGACCTGATCAGGAAAGCGGCAGGATCATGGACATGACCGGCGCGCAGTGGCGTAAGAGCACGAAGAGCGGAAACAACGGGGGCTCGTGCGTCGAGGTCGCCGACAACCTCCCCGGCGTCGTCCTCGTCCGCGACACCAAGGACCGCGACGGCGGAACGCTGACCTTCGGACCGGCGGCATGGGCCAGCTTCGTCGACCTGGCGAAGGCGATCGGCCCCGTCGGCTGACCAACGCAGCACGGAAGGCCCGCGGCACCCTGGATCCCAGGAGGCCGGGGCCTTTCGCTTGTCCAGGGTGGCCCCTCGGCGAGGTCGTGCCATCCCGCCGCCGGGCGCTGTCACCCCGGTAGTCCCTATACCTCTCAGGTATGAATATGACTCCCTGGTATACGGCTCATCAGCAACACTCCCACCCCTGCAGAGTGCCGAGGCCGCCAGCGCCTCCATGGTGGTCGCGACGACACAAGCTGATGACGCAGAGGCCCCCGGTTCGCGCCGGGGGCCTTTCGCGCGTCCGGGGTCAGGAGCGTTGGCGCAGGCTTCGATCGGATGCCCGCACGGCGCGCTTATAATGTGGGAAAACCGTCTCAGTCAATGGGAGGCACGATGAGTGTGGTGGACGTCTTCGACGCGGTTGCCGGCACCTACGACCAGTCCCGGCGGCGACTGGTGCCCTGCTTCGACGCCTTCTACGGCACCGCCGTCCAGGTGGCCGCGCCAGCGCTGCGGGCGGCGCTCGCCGCCGGACGTACACCGGAGGTTCTGGACCTGGGCGCTGGCACCGGCCTGCTCTCGCTGCTGCTGGCCGCGGCGGTGCCCGGTGTCCGGCTGACCCTGGTGGACGGGGCGTCGGCGATGCTCGCCCGGGCCGCCGGCCAGTTGGACGCCCGGTCCGTGCCGCACCGGGTGGTCCGGGCCGACCTGTCCGACGAGCTGCCGCCGGGCCGGTACGACGCGGTGGTCAGCGCGTTGGCGATCCACCACCTGGACGACGACGGCAAGCGGGCGCTCTACCGACGGGCCGCCGCCGCGCTGGCACCCGGCGGGGTGTTCGTCAACGCCGAGCAGGTCGCCGGCCCGAGCGCGGAGTTGGACCGGCGCTACGACGAGGTGTGGCTGGAGCGGATCACCGAGCTGGGCGCGTCCCCCGAGGAGATCGCCGCTTCCCGGGAGCGGATGCGACACGACCGCCCGGCGACCGTCACCGACCAGTGCCGGTGGCTCGCCGAGGCCGGCCTGGTCGACGTCGACTGCTACTTCAAGGAGTGGCGCTTCGCGGTGTTCGGCGGCCGGGCCAGGTGAGAGCCGCCAGAATGTGCCTTTCGACGCTGGTGGACGAGCTGGTGAGCGCGTGGATGACTGATGGTCATACCGCTGGGTAGTCTCATCCGCATGACTGCCAAGGTGACTCTGTCGTTCACGGACGAGACGATCGAGGAGGCCCGGCGGTTCGCCAAGCGCGAAGGGCTGTCGCTCTCCGCATGGATGGACCAGGCCGCCCGGGAGAAAGCGCTGCGCGAGGTCTTCACCGCGCACGCCGCCGCCGTGGGCCGCGCCGGTCTGGACCTGGAGTCCGCGGCTCTCGCCGACGCCCGCGAGGTGGGCATGGTCAACGACCTGCTCTCCGGCGGACGACCGCGTGCTGCGTAGGGGAGAGGTCTGGCGCATCGAGGGCGCCCGGGAACGCCTCGGCCTCGTGATCAGCTCAGACGTCTACAACTCCACCGACGTGCCCATCGTGATCGTGGTCGAGGTCGTCGAGGAGTCACTGCTGCGTGACTCGCCGCTCGCCGTGACGATGGGCCGGTACGTGGTGATGCCCGACCGCATCTCCTCGCCGATGAAGAAGTGGTTCACCGACTGCGTGGACGTCGCCGACACCGACACCATGCTCCGGGTCGGCCGGGCGCTGCGCATCCTTCAGCAGCTCTGACGGCGGGCCTGGTGGCGCGCTCACCATCGCCACCGGCCCGTGGTGCGGTCCCCGTTTCCGGGCCGACCCGGGACGGGCACTGCCAGGTAACCCGGCGTTCCTAGCGTTTCTGCTCGTCACATCGACGAGGAGGAGCCGCCGTGAGCACGCTCACCAGCACCGCAGTCACCGCCGCGCCGTCGGTCGCCACCGGGCGTGGGCGTCAGCTCGACGACTGGCGTCCCGAGGACCCCGACTTCTGGCAGGCGACGGGCGCGCCGATCGCCCGGCGCAACCTCTGGGTCTCGATCTTCGCGGAGCACGTCGGCTTCTCGGTGTGGAGCCTCTGGTCGGTCACCGTGCTCTTCCTCGGCCCCGCGTACGGCATCGACCCGGCCGGGAAGTTCCTGCTCACCGCCGTGCCGGCGGCATTGGGCGCGGTGTTGAGGCTGCCGTACACGCTGGCGGTGGCCCGCTTCGGCGGGCGGCGCTGGACGATCATCAGCGCACTGCTGCTGCTGGTGCCCACGGTGCCGATGACGGTGCTGCTGGAGCCCGGGGTGTCCTACACCACCCTGATGGTGCTCGCCTGCATCACCGGGGTCGGTGGCGGCAACTTCGCCTCCTCGATGGCGAACATCAACCTGTTCTATCCGGCTCGGCTCAAGGGCCGGGCCCTCGGGCTCAACGCCGGCGGCGGCAACCTGGGCGTACCCGCGGTGCAGTTGGTCGGGCTGGCGGTCCTCGCCACCGCCGGTGCCGCGTACCCCCGGCTGGTGCCGGCGGTCTACCTGCCGCTGATCGTGCTGGCCGCGCTGGCCGCGGCCCGCTGGTTGGACACCGTGCCCGGGGCGCGCAATGAGCCGGGCGCGTTGCGTGAGGCGGCCCGTGACCCCCACACCTGGGTCATGTCGGTGCTCTACATCGGCACCTTCGGCTCGTTCATCGGGTTCGGTTTCGCCTTCGGCCAGGTGCTCCAGCTCCAGTTCGCCGAGCGGTTCCCCACTCCGGTCGACGCCGCCTGGTTGACCTTCCTCGGCCCGCTGGTCGGCTCGTTGATCCGGCCGCTGGGCGGTCACCTGGCCGACCGGTTGGGCGGGGCCCGGGTGACCTTCTGGAACTTCGTGGCGATGGCGGCCGGCGCGGGCGCCGTGCTGTACGCGGCCCGGGAGCGTTCGTTCGGGCTCTACCTGGCGGGGTTCCTCGCCCTCTTCGTCTTCTCCGGCATCGGCAACGGCTCCACGTACAAGATGATCCCGGCGATCTTCCGGGCCCGAGCGGCCGACGCGGTGGCCGCGGGCCTGCGCGACCCGGAGGCGGCCGCGCGCTGGGCCCGGCGGATGACCGGGGCGTTGATCGGCATCGCGGGTGCGATCGGGGCCTCCGGCGGGGTGCTGGTCAACATCGCGTTCCGCCAGTCGTTCCTCGGCTCCGGCAACGCCGACGCCGCCTACCTGGCCTTCATCGGCTGGTACGCGTTGTGTTTCGCGGTCACCTGGGTCGTCTACCGCCGTCCGGGGGCAAATCGCCTCGTCGGCGTGTGAGCTGGGCCACGGCCCGCGCGTCGCCGCGCGTGACCCCACCCCCGTTTTGACCTGCGGACACCGCGCCGGGTATCGTTGCCTGCTGTTGTACGACATCCAGAGGCGTGCCCCATCAGGTACGCTTGGTCGTTCGTGCGCGCTGGTCCGGCCTGCAAGATCTGGTCACCTCGGCGCGCGACCCCAGACCGACGACGAGACAAGGTAGACCTGTGCGTACGTACAGCCCGAAGCCGGGTGAGATCGAGCGTCAGTGGCACGTCATCGACGCCTCTGATGTCGTGCTGGGCCGCCTGGCCACCCACGCCGCCACGTTGCTGCGTGGTAAGCACAAGCCGACTTTCGCGCCGCACGTTGACACGGGCGACTTTGTCGTCATCGTGAACGCGGGCAAGGTTGCGTTGACCGGCAACAAGCGCCAGACCAAGGTTGCTTACCGCCACTCCGGTTACCCGGGTGGTCTGAAGCAGATCGGCTACGACGAGCTGCTGACCAAGCGGCCCGAGCGCGCCATCGAGCTGGCTGTGAAGGGGATGCTCCCGCACAACAAGCTCGGCCGTCAGCTGATCAAGAAGCTGAAGGTTTACGCCGGTGCCGAGCACCCGCACCTCGCGCAGCAGCCGGTGCCGTTCGAGATCAAGCAGATCGCGCAGTGAGCGCGGGCGAAGGAAGCAGCATGACCGACATCACCACCGAGACCGAGGTTGCCCCGGAAGTCCCCGAGGCCACCGAGGCGCCGGCGCCCGTCGCCCGCGCGCCTCGTGGTGACCGGCCGATCCAGACCGTGGGCCGCCGCAAGGAGGCCATCGTCCGGGTCCGTATCGTCCCGGGCACCGGCAAGATCACCTGCAACGGCCAGGACCTCGAGGCGTACTTCCCGAGCAAGGTGCACCAGCAGCTCATCAAGGACCCGCTGGTCACCGCCGAGAAGCCCGAGCAGTTCGACATCATCGCGAACCTGCGTGGCGGCGGCACCACCGGCCAGGCCGGCGCGCTTCGGCTGGGCATCGCCCGCGCGCTGATCATCAACGACCCGGACGACCGCCCGGCCCTGAAGAAGGCCGGCTTCCTCACCCGGGACGCCCGGGTCAAGGAAAGCAAGAAGTACGGCCTCAAGAAGGCCCGTAAGGCTCCCCAGTACTCGAAGCGCTGATCTTCACCAGCGCGTTGTACTTCTGACGGACGGCCGGTCCGCCTCCCCTCGATCGGGGAGGTGGCCGGCCGTTCCGCTTTCTCCACATCGGCAGTGCGCATCGGAGGTTGGCGGGTATGGGTCGGTTGTTCGGCACGGACGGCGTACGCGGGCGGGCAAACGCGGATCTCACGCCTGAGTTGGCGCTGGCGCTCGCGGTGGCCGCTGCGCACACACTCGCTGAGACGGACCGCAGCCATCCGCCGCTGGCCGTCGTGGGTCGCGACACCCGGGCCAGTGGCGAGATGCTGGAGGCCGCCGTGGTCGCCGGGCTGACCAGCGCCGGCGCCAACGTGGTACGGGTCGGCGTGCTGCCCACCCCGGCGGTGGCGTTCCTCACGGCCGAGGCCAAGGCAGACCTCGGCGTGGTGCTCTCCGCATCGCACAACCCCATGCCGGACAACGGCATCAAGCTCTTCGCCGCCGGCGGACACAAGCTGCCCGACGAGATCGAGATGCAGATCGAGGCGGCCGTGGAGACGAACGCCACCACCGCCTGGGATCGGCCGACCGGCGCCGGCATCGGTCGTGTGCACGACCTGCTCGACGGCGCGGACCACTACGTCCAGCACCTCGTCGGCGCCGTGCCGCACCGGCTGGAGGGGATCAAGGTCGTGGTCGACTGCGCCAACGGCGCCGCCGCCGAGGTGGCCCCGGTCGCCTACCGGGAAGCTGGCGCGGAGGTCATCGCGATCCACGCCGAGCCCAACGGGCTGAACATCAACGACGACTGTGGCTCCAACCACATCGAGGGGCTGCGCGAGGCCGTGGTCGAGCACGGCGCGCACCTGGGCATCGCCCACGACGGCGACGCCGACCGCATCGTGGCGGTCACCGCCGACGGCGACGAGGTCGACGGCGACCAGGTGATGGCGATCCTCGCGCTGGCCATGCGGGATGCCGGCACGCTCACCCAGGACACGCTTGTCGCGACCGTGATGAGCAACCTCGGCCTGCGGCTGGCCATGTCCGCGCAGGGCATCCGGCTGATCGAGACCAAGGTCGGCGACCGGTACGTCCTGGAGGCTCTGCGTGCCTCCGGGCTGGCGCTCGGCGGTGAGCAGAGCGGCCACATCGTGATGCCCGCGCACGCCACCACCGGCGACGGTGTGCTCACCGGC
This sequence comes from Micromonospora luteifusca, assembly GCF_016907275.1. Taxonomy (NCBI): domain Bacteria; kingdom Bacillati; phylum Actinomycetota; class Actinomycetes; order Micromonosporales; family Micromonosporaceae; genus Micromonospora; species Micromonospora luteifusca. The sequence goes on along the minus strand of NZ_JAFBBP010000001.1, from coordinate 2,385,417 downwards.
CTGCACCTGATGGCCCGGATGGCGGCCACCGGCAAGTCTCTCGCCGAGTTGGCCTCGGTCGTCACCAAGCTGCCCCAGGTGCTGATCAACGTGCCGGTCGGCGACCGGACCGTCGGCGCCGCCGCACCGGCCGTCCGCGCCGAGGTCGAACGGGCCGAGGCGGAACTGGGCGAGACCGGCCGGGTGCTGCTGCGCCCGTCGGGCACCGAGCCGCTGGTCCGGGTGATGGTCGAGGCGGCCACCGAGGCGACCGCCCGTGAGGTCGCCGAGCGGATCGCCGAGCTGGTCCGCACCGCGAGCCCGGTCGCCTGAGACGGTCTTCGGGCGGCCCGGTCGGCTGATCCGCCTGCCTGCGGCCCTACAGCCGCAGTCGGGCCGCCCGCTCGTACGTGTCGGCCGGGTCCTCGCCGTCGGTGAGGTCGAGGTCCTCGGTGACGCGTCCGTCGGTCAGTCGGACCAGCCGGTCGCAGCGGGCGGCGATGGCCTGCTCGTGTGTCGCGAGCAGGATGGTCATGCCGTGCCGGTCACGAAGGTCGAGCAGCAGGTCGAGGATCTGCCCGCCGGTGGTGGAGTCGAGGTTGCCGGTGGGCTCGTCGGCCAGCAGCAGGCCCGGTGCGCCCATCAGCGCGCGGGCGATGGCGACCCGCTGCTGCTGGCCGCCGGAGAGCTGCGCGGGCAGGGCCCGCTCCCGCCCGGCCAGGCCGACCGCGTCGAGCAACTCCCGGGCTCGCGACGCGTGGTCGGCCCGGCCCCGGCGAGGGAGGACCGGCGCGATCACGTTGTCCAGCACGGTGAGCGCGGGCAGCAGGTGGTAACGCTGGAACACGAAACCGACGCCTTGCCGGAAGCGGGCCAGCGCGGCACGGCGCAGGCCGCTGACGACCACGCCGTCGACGGTGACGGTGCCCTCGTCGGGCTGCTCGATCGCACCGATCAGGTGCAGCAGCGTCGACTTCCCCGACCCGCTCGGCCCGGTCAGCGCCACCACCGAACCGGCCGGGATGGTCAGGGACACCTCGTCGACCGCCGTCAACCGGTCCGGGCCGGTGCCGAATCGTCGTACCAGGTGGTCGACCGAGACGGCGCTGCCGATCTGCTCGCTCATGACTGCTACTCCTCTGCCAGAAGTCGGGCGGGCCGTAGGCGTGGCAACAGAGCGGCCGGCACCAGCGCGGCCACGGCGCTGACCAGCGCGCCTGCCAACGCCGCCAGCGCGGCCACCAGGACCAGCGCGCCGGGCAGATCGCCGATCAACCAGCCCGCGCTGGCCAGGCCGACGGCCGCTCCGGTCGTCGCCCCCGCGATCCCCAGCGCCAGCCCTTCGTAGCCGACCAACCGGCCCAGCTCGGTGTCGGTCCAGCCGATCGCCCGCAGGGTGGCTAGCTCGGCGGCTCGGTCGCGGATGTTCAGGTAGAGCACGTCCGCGACCGCCGCGGCACCGAGCAGCACCGTGGCGGCGGCGGCCATCGTGTCCGCGCCGCGCACGCTGAGCGACACCACGTCACCGAGCAGGCTGCCGACGAGCGCGCCCCGAAAGGCCCACGCGGCGGCGGCGACCAGCGTCAGCGCGGCCACCCCGATCGCCAGCGCACCGGCGCCGAGGAACGTGCGACCGGGCGTCCGGGCAAGGTTGACCAGGGCCAGCCCGAACAGGGTGCGCGGTCGGCGTACCCAGCCGGCGGCAGCCACCATCGGGCGGAGGGCGGCGGCCGGGTGGGTGCGCGCCGCCCGCAGCGCCGGCACCAGGCCCGCGGCGAGCGCGAGCAACAAGGCGATGGGTACGGCCAGGGCCGACCGCCGCCAGTCGACGTCGATGCCGAGGGCGATCCCGAGCGGCACCGCGAGGATCAGCGAGAGCAGACCGGCGACGAGCCCGAGCAGGGCGACCTCGCCCAGGATCAGCGCCGCGATGCGCCGGACCGGCCAGCCGAGACAGGAGAGCACCGCCAACTCGGAGCGCCGGTCCCGGACGGCGGCGCTGACCGCGTTGCCGAGGAAGAGCACGCAGACCACCAGCACCAGCACGAAGAGCACCAGGCTCTTGCGGTCCACCGCCTGGGTGATGATCGAGGCCACGCCGAGTGCCGACCAGTTCTCGGTCAGCCGCAGCATCGGCCGACCGAACGAGCCGGCGGGCAGCTCCACGGTCTGCGGTGCGGCCGACGAGCCGAGGGTGATGTCGACGTCCAGCCCGGTGCGCGCCGCGATCTGCTCGGCGACCAGCCGGACCCGCTCGGCCGACCGCTCGCTGTAGCCGCCCACGTCGGCCACCCGTACCCGGATCGCGCTGATCGGGGCCTCGGCCTGTGGCCCGCCACCCTCCAGGAGTTTCGGCAGGCTGCCGAGGTTGGTGAGCAGCAGCGGTGGGGCGGAGAGGTAGCCGGCGGGGTTGCCGCTCGGTGCCAGTGGCTGGCCGCCCAGGGCTGCTCGGCTGCGGTCGTCGGCACCCTGCGCCAGCGGCGCCTGGTAGGTCTCCAACGGCACCTGGCCGAGGTCGCTGAACCCGGTCAGGCGGCTCGGGTCGAAGACGCCGGTGGCCTGCCAGAAGCGATTGGCGGCGTTTGCGCCGGTGGGTAGTGGCAGCGCCCGTACCGATCGCGAACCACTGTCGTCGGCGAGCCACGGTCGGGGCAGTGGGTTGAACGTTTCCTTGTCGCCGTACACCTTGGGGTTCACCGGCGGCTGCGGGCGGGCGCGGAGGCTGCCGTCGGGCAGGCGCTCGTACTGCACTTCGGCCGACTGCACGACGGTCTGCAGTTGACCGCCACAGCACCCGGCGGGGGAGAGCTTCTCGGTCAGCATCGCCTGGTGCCCAGCGGTGAGGTCGTACCGGCCGGACCCGGCCGGCGTTCCGCCGGGGCGGCTCAACGTCTTCTCCAGGTCGATCGCCTCCACGCCGGCGGGACTGATCGCTCGCCGCGTGAATGTGGCCGACAGCGACTCGTCGATGAAGGGGCGGTTGGTGACGACGACCGGCACCGACAGGTTGTCCGCGGTGCCGCGCCGTTCGACGGTGACCGTGTCGTCCGGGCGGAGGGCCCGGCCGGTGATGACGGCACCGTTGAGGCCGACGAGTTGTTCCTCGGCCGCCGGGTCCACCGCCGCCAGGAGGAACGGCACGGTCAGGTCGTACGCCATCACCAGGTGGTCGGCGGGTGCCGACGTGCCGTCCCGATCGGTCGCCAGCACGTGGGGCGGGCCTTGGAACCGGCCGTCGGGCAGCAGTTGCACCGCGTCCAGGGACCAGTCGTCGCGCTCGGAGTAGGTGCCCGGGTTTCCGAGCAGGGCGAATTGCGGATCACAGACGAGAAGGCTGCGCCCGTCCGGCTGCACCTCCCGGATAGCGGGCCCACAGGTGTCCGACCAGGGATACGACCGTCCATCGGAGTACGGGGTGGCATCGCTGTCGAACTCCCCGTTGATCCGGGGATAGATCAGCGGCTTCTTGGTCACGTACACGTACCGGGGCTTGCCCGGCGCGCTGGAGAGACCCCGTTCGGCGTGGAAGGTCGGGTCGACCCGGATCACCTGACTATCCAGCGAGCGGTCGACGGCGTCGGTGAGGTCGATCGGTGTCGGTAGCAGGGTGGTGGAATAGCCGAGCATCGCGATCGGTGCCGCCACCTCGATGCCGGGGACCGACTTCACCTGCTCGTACTGCTGGGTGGTGATGCCGCCGAAGAGCCCGGAAAGATAGTTGGGGCGGACCAGGCCGCGTTCGGCTTCCAGCGGCGCGCGGGTCCCGTGGGGGCGGACCAGGATCTCGTAGGCGACCTGGGTGTTGCGCTCGACCGTGCCGATGACGTCCAGGTGGGAGGTGGTGGTGGCGCCAGTCAGGACGACGAAGCCGGTGGTTGCCACCAGCACGCCGACCAGCAGTGCCACCGACCGTCCCGCACGGCCGCGCAGTTGTCGCCAGATGAAGCCGAACATGTCGCGCCTCCCCGTGTGCTGTCCCCACTCTGCGCGATACATTGTGACAATGCAAGACTCGAACCGGAGGTGACATGGCGATCCAGCACGCCGTCCTCGCCCTGCTCGCCGGCGGCCCCAGCCACGGCTACCAGCTGAAGGGCGCTTTCGAGGCCGCCGTCGGCCCGCAGTGGGGCCCGCTCAACATCGGCCACCTCTATCAGATCCTCGACCGGCTCTCCCGGGACGAGCTGGTCGTCGCCGAACGACAACCACAGCCGATCAAGCCGGACCGGGTGGTCTACGAGATCACCCCGGACGGCCGCGCCGAGTTGGCCCGGTGGTTGGCCGAGCCGAGCCCGCGCAGCGGTGGATTCCGGGACGACTTCTTCCTCAAGGTCACGGCCGCCGCCCGGTCCGGTTCGACGGCCACCGTGCGTGCGGTGCTCAGCAACCAGCGCGGGCACCTGCTGCGCGAGCTGCGCAACCTGGACGGCCTTCGCCGTGCCGCCGACGACCCCGTGGTCGGGCTGCTGCTCACCGCAGCCAGCCGGCACGTGACGGCGGACCTGTCGTTCGTGGACGATGCCGAGGCGGTGCTGCTCGGTGACGGGGGTCAACTGCTCGCCGGGCTCGCGGCGTCGACCTCGGATCAGTCGTCGAACGAGGCAGGCTCGGCCGGCTCCCCGCCGGTCAGCGGCTCGGGCGCAGAGCGCGCAGCCGGGTGACCGCGTCGGTCAGCACCTCGGGGCGCTTGCAGAAGGCGAAGCGGACCAGCCGCCGGCCCGCGTCGGCGTCGTCGTAGAAGACCTGGGTGGGCACCGCCACCACGCCACAGCGCTCCGGCAGTGAGCGGCAGAACTCCACCCCGTCCCGGCCGCCGAGGGCGGTGATGTCGGCGGTGACGAAGTACGTCCCCTCCGAGTCGAGCACCTCGAACCCGGCGTCGGTGAGACCACCGACGAGCTGGTCACGCCGCTGCTGGAGACCGTCCCGGAAGCCGGTGTAGTAGTCGTCCGGCAGGGCCAGCGCCACGGCCACCGCCGGTTGCAGCGGCGCGGCGTTGACGTAGGTGAGGAACTGCTTGACCCGGAGCACCGCCGAGACCAGCGCCGCCGGGCCGCTCGCCCAGCCGACCTTCCACCCCGTGCAGGAGAACGTCTTGCCCGCCGACGAGATGCGCAGCGTCCGCTCCCGCATCCCCGGCAGGGCCGCCAGTGGCACGTGCGGGCTCGCCGCGTCCGTGAAGACCAGGTGTTCGTACACCTCGTCGGTGACCGCGTACGCGCCGTGCTCCTGGCACAGCTCGGCGATCAGCGTCAGCTCGGCCGGGGTGAAGACCTTCCCGGTCGGGTTGTGCGGTGAGTTGAACAGCGCCAGCCGGGTGCGTGGGCCGAACGCCGCACGCAACGCCGCCGGGTCGAAGGCGTACCGGCCGTCCGCCGCAGGACGCAGGGTCACCGGCCGCCGGACCGCGCCGGCCAGCGCGATCGAGGCGGCGTACGAGTCGTAGTACGGCTCGAAGCAGACCACCTCGTCACCCGGCTCGCAGAGGGCGAGGATGCTCGCCGCGACCGCCTCGGTCGCGCCCGCGGTGATCACGATCTCGCTGTCCGGGTCGTACGCCAGATCGTAAAACCGCTGCTGATGCGCCGCGACCGCCGCGCGCAGGACGGGAATCCCCGGGCCGGGCGGGTACTGGTTCTGCCCGCCGCGCAACGCCTCGGCGGCGGCGGCCAGCATCTCCGGTGGGCCGTCGGTGTCGGGGAAGCCCTGGCCGAGGTTGACCGCGCCGGTCCGCGTGGCGAGGGCGGACATCTCGGCGAAGATCGTCGTGCCGAACGGCCGCATCCGGGCCACCAGCGGGTCGACATCGGTGCTCGTCGTCACCGCGCCAGCCTACGGGTGCCCCCGGGGTGAACCCCAGCCTCACTCCACCGAGCAGGTGGTCCGCCAGTATCCCCGCGTCTTGTCGACGACCGGCTTGCCGACACCGGTGACGGTGAGGGTGCAGTCGAGTGGTCCGTGGTAGTCGATGTCGGGCCAGGTGGCCTCCACCATCACCCTGCTCTGGCCGTTGGTCCTGATGGTGGTGCGCCAGGGCAGCTTCGCGTCGTCGACGTGGATGAGGTCGCTTTCGGCGTCGAAGTACGCGATGTCCGCCGTGCCCGACCCGGCGACCTCGTAGACGACGGTCACCGGGGCCGGCCCCGAGGTCGGTGCGGTGATCGGCTGTTTGGTGGGGGTGGGTGCCGGGGTGGGCGGCCGCGCGGTGGGTCGCTCCGTGCTGGGCGGCCCGGCGGTGGGTGCCGTCCAACTGTCGTCGGGGGCGACGTAGGGGCCGTCGGCGACCGGGTCCGGGCTGGTCCTGTTGAACAGCAGGCCACCGGCGCACAGGCAGCCGCAGATGATCAGAACCAGCACCGCGAGGACCGCGACGATGATCCCGACGATCCGGCCGCTGTCCGTCGTCGGTCTGCCGCTGACGTGCGGGTGCCCGGGGTAGGCGTACGGCGGTGGATAGCCGGGCGGCGGCCATCCGCCGGCCGGCGGCGACCAGGCCGCGGACGGTGGCTGTTCGGCGGGTGTGGGCCACCCTGCCTGCGGCGACGATCCGGCGGGGGGCGGGCCCGAGGCGGCGGGCGGGGGCGGCGGCCAGGGGGACGCCGACGGTTGGGGTGTCCACTGGGCCGCAGGTGGCGACGGCGACCAGGGCGTGGCCGGCGGAGACGGGCCCCACGGGGCCGGCGACCAGGTCGTGGCCGGTGGAGGCGGCGTCCACGGGGTCGGTGTCCAGGGTGCCGGCGGTGCCCACGGCTGGCCCGGGGCCAGCGGGTCGGGCGCTGGCAGCGGAGCCGAGGAGGGCTGCGCCGTCGGGTCCGGCGGTGGTGGGGGCGGTGGCGGGTCCGGAGGGGAGGCGGGGGACGGCTCGGGCGGGGGCGCGTCGGACATGGCTGCTCCGGGCGGGAGTGGGTATGGGGACGAAGGGCCGTGGGCGGGCGCGCCGAACCCGTCGAGAGACTTTCGTACTCCCAAGGCCCGCCGCAACCCCGTCCGCCGAGGTTGGGCGCTGAGCGCGCCGGGAAGCTCGTCCCGTTGTGGCCCGTCAGCCACCGATCGCTCAGATTCCGTGATTGATAACCCGACTTTCGAGCACCCATGGTGAGTGAAACTGGGTTAGGCTGCGGGCCATGTGTGGAATCGTGGGATACGCGGGCGCGCGCCCCGCACTCGGCATCGTCCTCGACGGGCTGCGGCGGCTGGAATACCGCGGCTACGACTCGGCGGGCGTCGCGATCGTCTGCGACGACCAGCTGCTGACCGAGAAGAAGGCCGGCAAACTGGCCAACCTGGAGAAGGTGCTCTCCGAGCGGGCCGCCGAAGACCCGACCTCCTGCGCGGCCAGCCCGATCGGCATCGGTGACGGCACCACCGGCATCGGGCACACCCGGTGGGCCACCCACGGCGGCCCGACCGACCGCAACGCCCACCCGCACGTCGCCGGCGACGGACGGGTCGCGGTGATCCACAACGGCATCATCGAAAACTTCGCCAAACTCCGCGCCGAACTGGAGGCCGACGGCGTTCAGTTCACCAGCGACACCGACACCGAGTGCGCCGCCCACCTGCTCGCCGCCGCGCTGGCCAACCTGCGCGCCGCCGGCCAGCCGAACAGCCCGCAGTTGCTCGCCGCCGGGATGCGCGTGGTCTGCCAACGGCTGGAAGGTGCCTTCACCCTGCTCGCCGTCGACGCCTCGGTGCCCGGCGCGGTCGTCGGCGCCCGGCGCAACTCGCCGCTGGTGGTCGGCCGGGGCGACGGGGAAAACTACCTGGCCAGCGACGTCGCCGCGTTCATCGAGCACACCCGGGAAGCGGTGGAGCTGGGCCAGGACCAGATCGTGCTGATCACCGGTGACAGCATCGAGATCACCGACTTCGACGGCCAGCCCGCCGCCGGCAAGGACTTCCACATCGACTGGGACTCCTCGTCGGCCGAAAAGGGCGGCTACGACTGGTTCATGCTCAAGGAGATCGAGGAGCAGCCGCAGGCCATCGCCGACACACTGCTCGGCCGGCTCACCGAGACCGGCGAGATCGCCCTGGACGAGGTCCGCCTCAGCGACCAGGATCTGCGCGACGTCGACAAGATCTTCATCGTGGCCTGCGGCACGGCGTACCACGCCGGCATGGTCGCCAAGTACGCCATCGAGCACTGGACGCGGATCCCCTGCGAGGTGGAGCTGGCCAGCGAGTTCCGCTACCGCGACCCCGTCCTCGACCGGTCCACGCTGATCGTGGTGATCTCCCAGTCCGGCGAAACGATGGACACCCTGATGGCGCTTCGCCACGCCAAGGAGCAGAAGGCCCGGGTGCTGGCGATCTGCAACACCAACGGCTCGACCATCCCGCGCGAGTCGGACGCGGTGCTCTACACCCACGGTGGGCCGGAGATCGCCGTCGCCTCCACCAAGGCGTTCCTCACCCAGGTCGTCGCCTGCTATCTGATCGGCCTGCACCTGGCACAGGTGCGCGGAATCAAGTTCGCCGACGAGGTGGGCGCGGTGGTCGCGCAGTTGCAGGAGATCCCGGGCAAGCTGCGTGAGCTGCTCGACCGGATCGAGCCCGTCCGTGAGCTGGCCCGGGACCTGAAGTCCGAGCCAACCGTGCTGTTCATCGGCCGGCACGTCGGCTACCCGGTCGCCCTGGAGGGCGCGCTGAAGCTCAAGGAACTGGCGTACATGCACGCCGAGGGCTTCGCCGCCGGTGAGCTGAAGCACGGCCCGATCGCCCTGATCGACAAGGGCACCCCGGTGATCTGCGTGGTGCCCTCGCCGGTTGGCCGGGGCATGCTGCACGACAAGGTCGTCTCCAACATCCAGGAGGTCCGGGCGCGCGGCGCGCGGACCATCGTGATCGCGGAGGAGGGTGACGAGGCCGTCGTCCGGTACGCCGACCACCTGATCTACGTGCCGCGTACGCCGACCCTGCTGGCCCCGCTCGTCACCACGGTGCCGCTGCAGGTGCTCGCCGCCGAGATCGCCGCCGCCCGTGGGCACGACGTGGACCAGCCCCGCAACCTGGCCAAGTCGGTCACCGTCGAGTAGGGCATCCCGTAACCCTCAGCGGCCCAGCACGACCCGGGCCATCCCGTCCAACGCGGGATTGCCCGGGTCCCAGTAGCCGGTGTGCCCGCCCCGCCCGCTGCCGAAGACCCGGCCACCGAAGCCGGGATCCGACGGGTCGTGACCAAACCACAGCTCGTGCCCGGTCCGGTTGGGCCAACCCAGCACGGCCGCCAGCGGAGCGGCACCCAGCAGGGCCCGTCGGCCCAGCTCATCCGCTGGGCGGGCAGCACGGATCACGTCGTCGGGGGCGCTGCTCGCCCAGACCTCCTCGGGTGGCACGCCCAACTCGGCGGCGTGCGACGCGCCGACCCCGGGCGAGCCGACGAAGACCAGCGCGTCGGCGGCCAGCCCGTGCTCCCGGGCGGCCACTCCCACCACCAGTGACCCGTAGCTGTGCCCGAGCACGGTCTGCCGGGCCGGTGGCCCCTCGTGGCTGGCCCGCAGCCCCTCCTGAAAGCGGTGCAGCGCCGGGCCGGCGTCCCGGGCCTGGCCGGCCGAGGCCGCCTCGGGTAGGAAGTCCGGAGCGTCGTAGTCCAACCAGAGCACCGCCGCGCTGCGCTCACCCGGGGCGAGCGCGACGCATCGGTCCAGCACGCGCGCCGCCCTGCCCAGCTCACCGGGGGCGTCGTCCAGGCCGGCGGTCATCCCCGGCACGTAGGTCAGCACCCGGTCGGCATGGTCCGGATCGCCGAGCGCCACCACCACCCGACCCTCACCAGCCGGGTCCAATCCGAGCAGGTACGCCCGTGGCTCCCCGCCGGCCGCCAGCCGCCCAGCCAGCGCCTCCAGGCCAGCCAATCGTCCGGCCACCGCGTGCAGCCGGACCGCCGCGAGTGGCCCCGGCGGCACCCGGCCCAGCAAGCGTCGCCGCTCAGCCAGCAATTCCTCGCGCCAGAACCCGAGCCGCAGCCGATTGGCCTGGTCACGGGCGGCCACCGGCACCCCGTCCAACCGGCCGACCAGGGCCGGCTCGCGCCCGATCAGCCACCGTCGCTGCGCCGGTGTCAACCCCGACCACCAGGCGCGGACCAGTGTCGGTGCGGCACCGGCTGCCGGCCGGCCCGGCGGTGGCGGGCACGCCCAGCCGGAGCCGGCGGCCCGGGCCAACTCCTCCAACCGGTCGGCGGCGGCCCGATCCGCCGCCTCGGCCCCGTCGAGCGCGTCGCGCAGGGCCGCCGCCACCCGAGCCGCCGCCACGCCGGCCTGCTCGGTGGGCCGGACCCGGGTGGGATCGATGTGCACCCTGCCCGCGCGGTCCACCAGCAGCCCGGCCGCGTCCGCCTGAGCGACCGTGGCAGAGAGCCGCGCCTTCGCCACCGTCAGCCGGCCGGCCAGGTCGGCCAGCACCTGGTCGACCTCGATCAACGCGGGCGCGACCGAGATCAGCTCGTCGGACAGGCCGGCGAGCCGGGCGTCGGCCGCTGTGGCGGCCGCACCGGACCAACCGCCCCGCAACCGCCCACCAGCCCCACGCAGCTCGCCGACGCGTCGGTCGACCGGCCCGACCATCCCCGCCCAGGCCGCCCCGGCGACCCGCCACCCGCCCGGATCGGCTGCCCACAGCTGCCGGTAGCCGACGCTCACCGGGGCAGAGCGGCGAGGCGGTCAGCGGCTCGGTCGTCCACCGCCTCGTACGCCTCGGCCGCCTCCCGGACCGCAGCGGAGGTCACCGCGACCTGGGCACCCAGCCGGCAGAACCAGGCATGCCCGGCTGCCTCCAGCCCGGCCAGAGCCGCGCCAGCTCGCCACTCGGGCGCCGCCACCAGCAACCCGGGCACCCCCGCGAGACCCACCGCCAGCCGGTGCGCCTCGTCGTCGAGGGTGACGGCAACCGCCCGCAGCTCCTCCGGCCTGACACTGAACGACCCATCGCTCATGACCACACCCCCGTGGACGATCGGCATCGACGAGCTGACGCTAAGCGGGCCCCGGCGACCCCGCGGTGCCCTGTGGACAGCCGGCGATGGGCCGTACCCCGGTGTGTCCACAGGCGTTGCCCACGGCGGTCCCGACGGCTAATCTGCGGCCCCGGCCACCGGTAGGGTGGTGTGGTGATCGTCGCTGTCGGCATCGACGTCGTCCTGGTCGACCGGTTCGCCCGGGCCCTGGCACGGACGCCGCTGCTCGCCGACCGACTCTTCACCCCAGCCGAGCGGCAGACCCGCTCCGGCAACCCGCGCTCACCGGAGTCGCTCGCCGGTCGGTTCGCCGCGAAGGAGGCCGTCGCCAAGGCGCTCGGCGCTCCGACCGGGCTGCACTGGCACGACTGCGAGATCGTGTCCGACCCGGACGGCCGTCCCTGGCTGGCCGTCGCCGGCACCGTCGCGGCGGCGGCCGACGCGCGGGGGGTCAACCACTGGCACCTCTCGTTGTCGCACGACGGGGGAATCGCGTCGGCGATGGTGGTCGCGGAACGGTGACGTCGGCCGGGCGGGCCGATCGGGTCCACCCGCGAACGGAATGGGACACGGTGGCATGAGATCGGTGTGGCGGGTGGCCGACGTACGGGCGGCCGAGGCGGGGCTGATGGGCACGCTGCCGGAGGGGACGCTGATGCAGCGGGCCGCAGCCGGGCTGGCCCGCCGGTCCGCGCTGCTGCTCGCCGAGCGGGGCGGGGTCTACGGCGGCCGGGTGCTGCTGCTGGTCGGCTCCGGCGACAACGGTGGCGACGCGCTGTACGCCGGTGAGCGACTGGCCCGCCGGGGTGTCGACGTGTCCGCCCTGCTCCTCACCCCCGGGCGTGCGCACGCCGCCGGGCTGGCCGCGCTGCGCGCTGCCGGCGGGCGACTGGTGGACCGTCCGACCGGCCCGGTGGACCTGGTCCTCGACGGCATCATCGGCATCGGCGGCACCGGAGGTCTGCGGGCGAACGCGGACGAGGTGGTCCAGCGCCTCGGCGAGCTGCGTGGGCGCGATGGCAACCGCTCCACGGTGCTGGCGGTGGACGTGCCGAGCGGGGTCGCGGTGGACACCGGCGACGTGCCGCTGTCCGCGTCCGGCCGGCCCACCGCGGTCCGCGCCGACGTGACGGTGGCCTTCGGCGCGTTGAAGCCCGCACTGGTGGTCGGGCCGGCCGCGGTCCTGGCCGGGCAGGTGGAGCTGGTCGACATCGGGCTGCGCCCGTGGCTGCGCGGCACCCCGGCGCTGCGGGTCACCGAGTGGTCCGACCTGGTCGACTGGTGGCCACAGCTGTCCCCGGCCTCGGAGAAGTACACCCGGGGCGTGGTGGGCGTGGCGACCGGCTCGGCGACCTACCCGGGTGCGGCGGTGCTCTCCGTGGGTGGCGCTCTGGCCGGGCCGACCGGCCTGGTCCGCTACGCCGGCAGCGCCCGCACAGAGGTGCTGCACCAGCACCCCTCGGTGATCGCCAGTGGGCGGGTCGGCGACGCGGGCCGGGTGCAGGCCTGGGTCTGCGGCTCCGGGCTGGGCACCGGTGCGGACGCGGCCGCCGAACTGCGCGCCGTGCTGGCCGCCCCGGTGCCGGTGGTGCTCGACGCCGACGCGTTGACCCTGCTGGTGGACGGCTCGCTCGCCGACCGGCTGCGCGGGCGGGACGCGCCGATCGTGGTCACCCCACACGACCGGGAGTTCACCCGACTCTGCGGGGAGGAGCCCGGCGCCGACCGGGTCGGCGCCGCGTTGCGGCTGGCCGCCTGGATGAACGCGGTGGTGCTGCTCAAGGGGGACCGCACGGTGATCGGCACGCCAGACGGTCGGGCGTACGTCAACCCGACCGGCACCCCGGCACTGGCCACCGGAGGCACCGGCGACGTGCTGGCCGGGCTGCTCGGCTCACTGCTGGCGGCCGGAGTGCCCGCCGAACGGGCTGCGGCCTCGGCTGCGTACCTGCACGGGCTCGCCGGCCGGGAGGCGGCCCGGGGTGGGCCGGTGACCGCGCCCGACGTGATGACCGCCCTGCGCCCGGTCGTCGCCCGGCTGGGCTGATCGGGCCGGTTCCAGGTGGGACGACCGGATCGACTGTCCGGGACATGCGTCGCCGCCCGCGGTGATCTCGGCGGAAAGTAGGCTGGGCGCATGTGGCAGGCCGAGGTACGCGTCGATCTTGACGCGATCCGCGAGAACGTGAGCACGCTCCGCTCCGGCACCACGGCCGAGCTGATGGCCGTGGTGAAGGCTGACGGATACGGCCACGGGATGCTTCCGGCCGCCCGCGCGGCGCTCGACGCCGGGGCGGACTGGCTCGGTGTCTGCACCCTCGACGAGGCGCTCACCCTGCGTCGGGCCGGGGTGACCGTGCCGGTGCTGGCCTGGCTGCTCGCGCCGGGGCTGCCGCTGCACGAGGGGGTCAGCGCCGGGGTGGACCTGGGTGCCGCCAGCCTGCCGCAGCTGAACGAGATGATCGAGGCGAGCCGGCTCGCCGGGCGCCCCGCCCGCCTGCACCTGAAGATCGACACCGGGCTGTCCCGGGGCGGGGCGACCGTCGCCGACTGGCCGGCGCTGCTGGACGCCGCCGCGAAGGCGCAGGCCGACGGCCTGGTCGAGGTGGTCGGCGTGTGGAGCCACTTCGTGTACGCGGACATGCCCGGCCACCCCACCACCGACCGTCAGGTGGCCGTCTTCCACGAGGGGCTGGCCATGGTCGAGCGGGCCGGGCTGCGCCCGCGCTGGCGGCACCTGGCCAACTCGGCGGCGACTCTGACCCGCCCGGACACCCACTTCGACCTGGTCCGCCCCGGTCTGGCCATCTACGGGCTCTCCCCGGTGGCCGGTGAGACCTACGGGCTGCGGCCGGCGATGACCGCGCGCGCCCGGGTGATGCTCAGCAAGCGGGTGCCCGCCGGCACCGGCGTCTCCTACGGGCACACCTACACCACTGCGAGCGAGGCGAACCTGGCCGTGGTGCCACTGGGGTACGCCGACGGGGTTCCCCGGCACGCCTCCAACACCGGGCCGGTGCAGCTCGGCGGCGTACGGCGGACGATCTCGGGGCGGGTCTGCATGGACCAGTTCGTGCTCGACTGCGGCGACGACCCGGTGGCTGACGGCGACGTGGCGACCCTCTTCGGGAGCGGTATCGACGGCGAGCCCACGGCCGACGACTGGGCCGAGGCGGTCGGCACGATCAACTACGAGATCGTCACCCGGTTCGGCAGCACCCGTGTGCCGCGGGTCTATGACGGCGAGCGGCCGTGAGCGTGAGGATTGAGCCGGGGTTGCGAGCCCCGCAGTCGCGAACCAGGGTGGCGCCGTGAGCTATCGCATTCCGCGTCCGCGGACCGCGGCGGGCCGGGTCGCGGGGATCCTCGGGGCTGCGGTCGGGGTCGCGGCGGCGGGTCTGGCGGCCGGCGTCGCGACCGAGCGCACCCTGGTCCGCCGGCTCAAGGCCGACCCGGCCGACCGCTACGCGCACGAGACGTTCGGCGAGCAACGGTACGACGAGGCGTTCCGTCTGGAGCTGCCGGACGGCACGGACATCCACGTCGAGGTGGTCGAGCCGACCAGGCCGGTGCCGGGGCATCCGACGGTGGTGCTGGTGCACGGCTTCTGCCTGGACATGGGGACGTTCCACTTTCAGCGCCAGATGCTCGCGGCCCGAGGTGACTACCGGGTCGTGGCGTACGACCAGCCCGGTCATGGTCGGTCCGGCCGGTTGGAGACCGGGGAGTACGACCTCGCGGTGCTCGGCCGGACGCTGCGCCAGGTGATCGACCGCACCGCCCCGGACGGGCCGCTGGTGCTGGTCGGTCACTCGATGGGCGGCATGACCATCATGGCGTTCGCCGAGTTGTTCCCGGAGCTGTTCGGTGACCGGGTGGTGGGCACGGTCCTGATGGCCACCTCGGGCGGGCTCATCGCCGAGACCAAGCTGGTCGCGCCCGCGCTGCTCGGCCGGGTCGGCGGCCCGGTGCTGTACATGGTCAGCAACGCCACCCGGTACGGCGGGCCGGTGATCGACAAGGCCCGCAAGTCGACGTCGAACGTGGCCTGGCTGCTGACCCGCAAGTACGGCTTCGGCACCCGCAAACCCAGCCCGTCGCTGGTGTCCTACGTGGAGACGATGAACTCCCGGACGTCGGCGGACACAGTGACCCGCTACCTGCGGACCCTGGCCACCCACTCGCGCTTCCCGGCGCTGGCGGCGCTGGCCGCGACTCCGGTGCTGGTGGTGGTCGGCGACAAGGACATGATTACCCCGGTGACCCACTCCGAGGAGATCGTCCGGCGCCTGCCGCACGCCGAGTTCGTCAAGATCAAGGACAGCGGTCACGTGGTGATGTTGGAGCACGCTGACGAGGTCGATGCCGCGCTCGCGCGGTTCCTCGAATCACTTCCAGAGCCGGAGGAACGGTGAGTCACGTCGTCAAGCTGCCGACCGTCGAGGACACTCGGGAGTTCGGCCGGCGTCTCGCCGGGCTGCTGCGAGCAGGTGACCTGGTGTTGTTGACGGGCCCGCTGGGCGCCGGCAAGACCGCGCTCACCCAGGGCATCGGTGCCGGGCTCGGTGTCCTCGGGGACGTCACCTCGCCGACTTTCGTGATCGCCCGGGTGCACCGACCCGATCCGTCCCGGGGCGGCCGGGTGGCCCTGGTGCACGCCGACGCGTACCGGTTGGGTGCCGCCACCGATCCCCGCGCCGAGATCGACGACCTGGACCTCGACGCCTCGGTGGACGATTCGGTGACCGTGGTGGAGTGGGGCGAGGGCCTGGTGGAGCAGTTGGTCGACGCGCACCTGCGGGTCCGCATCGACCGCCGCGACGACGACACCCGGATCATCGAGCTGGACCCGATCGGTGGCGACTGGGCGCGGCGGCTCGCCGACCTGGGTTAGGTCGGCGGCTGTCGTACCCGATGCCTAGAGTGCGGGGGACCGACCCGCGCTGTGAGAGGTTTCTGATGCCCGACGACGCCCCCGCCCTTGACCTGCTGGCCCTGCTGCCGGAGCAGTGGCGTGCCGTGCTCACCCCGCACCTGGATGCGGTCCGCACCGCCGCGCTGGCCGAGTTCGTCGCCCGGGAATACGCGACGCAGACCGTCTTCCCGCCCCTGGAGGACCTGTTCTCGGCATACCGGCTCTGCCCGCCGCAGGGCACCCGGGTGCTGATCCTCGGGCAGGACCCTTACCACCGGGCCGGGCAGGCGCACGGGCTGAGCTTCAGCGTCCGAGACGGTGTGACGGTGCCGCCGTCGTTGCGCAACGTCTTCAAGGAGTTGGGTGAGGACGTCGCCGTCCCCAAGCCGCGCAGCGGCAACCTCGATGGTTGGGCCGCCCAGGGCGTGCTGCTGCTCAACGCAGTGCTGACCGTCCGCCAGGCCACCCCGGGCTCGCACGCCAACTCCGGCTGGGAGGAGTTCACCGACGCGACCATCAGGGCACTGGACGCGTCGCCGGACCGGGTGGTCTTCCTGCTCTGGGGCGGCTACGCCCGCAAGAAGGCTGCCCTGGTCACCAACCCGCAGCACGTGGTGTTGGAGGCCGGGCATCCCAGCCCGATGAACCCACGCGGCTTCCTCGGCAGCCGCCCGTTCAGCGCGGCCAACAAGGCGCTCGCCGACGCTGGCCTGCCCACCATCGACTGGGAGCGCACCGCCGGCTGAGCCCGCCGTCCGCCGGGACCGGGCCATTGGCTGAGGCTGCGCTGCCGGCTGAGCCTGCCGTCGGCTGAGGCTGCGCTGCCGGCTGAGCCCGCCGTCGGCTGAGGCTGCGCTGCCGGCTGAGCCTGCCGTCGGCTGAGGCTGCGCTGCCGGCTGAGCCCGCCGTCGGCTGAGGCTGCGCTGCCGGCTGAGCCCGCCGTCGCGCTCCTGCTGGTCGAGCGTCGGCGGTGGCTCAGCCGCCGCTGGCCGCCTGCCGATCGCGGTAGCGGCGCAACAGTTCGCCCGCGCGTGGCTCGGTCAACTCCAGCTCGACCAGTGGCACCACCCGGTAGATCCGCCCACCGTGCTGCACCTCGATCGTCTCGGGCAGCTCGTCGCACATTGTTGCCCTGACCTCGCCGTACCGGGTCGACCAACGATGCTCACCCGGCTCCTCGGGCTCCACCCACACTCCGCCGAACTCACCCCAGCTGGCGTTCCACCGCTGGCCGTATGCCGCCTCCAGCCAGCGGGTGAACCTCTTCGAGTCCTGCCATCGCACGGCGATCTCCAGGGCCTCGACCGGCACCGGCGCGCCCTGCAGCAACGCCGCCGTGCTCCCGGTGATCACCTGAGGAAAGTCGGAGAGCCGGTCCAGCATCCGATCCAGGCCCAACCCGTCGATCCGCTCGCCGATCGGGCGGGAGGCCAGGTCGTCGATCCGTGCGTCGAGGTGCGCGTCCAGCGGCTCGACCCCGACGACCAGTTGGACGTCCATCGCGGCGAGCAGTGCCTCGAGCACGGCGATGCTGGGCGCGCGGTTGCCGCTCTCGATCCGGGCCACCGCCGCCTGGCTGACCCCGGCCAACTCGGCCAGTTCAACCTGGGTCAGGTCGCGTAGGTGCCGCTGCTGTCGAACGGTGCTGCCGAGCAGGGTGACGAGGCGCGTGGTTGGCATGTCGGGATGGTGGACCAGCCCGACCCGTGGCGGATACCGCTGAGGCGGATTGACGACTGGCCAGCCTCTGCCCGAGGCCGCGGCGGGCGAGTGAACTGCTCCTGCCACCTGGACTTGCCCTAATGAGCGGTATACCTGTGAGTCATATTTATGACCCACAGGTATACCGCTCACCAAGGTGCGCGCGGCCTAGCGCCACCGTCTGGCCAGGTGCGCCGCCCCCCGGGTGTGGCCAGGTGCGCCGCCCCCGGTGTGGCTGGGGCCGCCGCCCCCGGGTGTGGCTGGGTGCGCCGCCCCCGGGTGGGGCTGGGTGCGCCGCCCCCGGTGTGGCTGGGTGCGCCGCCCCCGGGTGGGGCTGGGTGCGCCGCCCCCGGTGTGGCCAGGTGCGCCGCCCCGGTGGGGCTGGGTGCGCCGCCCCCGCCATGAGGCCAAGGCGTGCAGCCCTCCGCCGCGTGCGGCCGGGGCGGCGCGGGTGGCGGGGCAGGGGAGTGCCGGCGCCGTGTGCCGACCGAGGCGGGCGTGCATGGGTAGGAGAGGTGGCGGGGCGTGACCGGGGGCTTTTGGCGGGCCGGCTAGGCTGGCTTACCGTGCTCGTACTCGTGGTGGACAGCTCGACCCCCGCGGTGACCGCGGCGCTGGTGGAGGTCTCGGCGGACGGCGTGGTGTCCCGGGCGCACCGGTGCACCGTCGACGCCCGCGCCCACGGCGAACTGCTCGCGCCCCAGGTGGACGCGGTCCTCGCCGATGCCGACGCGCGCCCGCGTGACCTGGCCGCCATCGTCGCCGGGCTCGGCCCGGGGCCGTTCACCGGGCTGCGGGTCGGCCTGGTCACCGCCGCGACGATGGGTCAGGTGCTCGGCATCCCGACGTACGGTGTCTGCTCGTTGGATGCCATCGGTTACCCGGCGGCGTCCGGCGAGCCGGTGTTGGCCGCCAGCGACGCCCGGCGCAAGGAGCTCTACTGGGCCGTCTACGACGGCGCTGGCGAGCGGGTCGTCGGGCCTGAGGTGTCCACGCCGGTGGTCGCCGCCGCGCGCGCTCGCGAGTTGGGGGCGACGATCGCGGTCGGCGACGGGGCGCACCGGTACGCCGAAATCCTGGACCTGCCCGTTCGGGTCGAGCCGCGGTACCCGGACGCCACCGTGCTGGCCCTGCTGGCAGCCGAGCGGATCCGGGCGGGCGCGCCCAGCGAGCGCCTCACCCCGCTCTACCTGCGCCGCCCGGACGCCGTGGTGGCGACCGGCCGCAAACCGGTCCTGCCGTGACGGCGGTACGGCTCGACCCGTTCCGCTGGTGGCACATCGACGACGTGCTGCCGATCGAGGCTGACCTCTTCGGCGCCGAGCAGTGGTCGCCGGCCATGTTCTGGAACGAGTTGGCCAACGGGCACCACTACCGGGTCGCCGTCGACGCAGACGGTTCGGTGCTCGGTTACGCCGGGCTCGCCGGTGTTCCGCCGGGCGAGGTGTGGGTGCAGAACATCGCCGTCCGCCGGGACGCCCAGCGGCGCGGCGTTGGCCGTGCCCTGCTGGAGGAACTGCTCGCCGAGGCGGCCCGGCGCGACTCCCGCAGCACCCTGCTGGAGGTCGCCGTGGACAACGCCGCCGCCCAGCGGCTCTACGCGACGTACGGGTTCGAGCCGATCGGGGTGCGGCGCGGCTACTACCAACCGAGCAACACCGACGCGCTGGTCATGCGGCGCGACGCCGAGCCGACCGGGGACGGACCAAACGACCATGGCTGACGAACCGCTGATCCTGGGTATCGAGACCTCCTGCGACGAGACCGGCGTCGGCATCGTGCGGGGGCACACCCTGCTGGCCGACGCGCTCGCCTCCAGCGTCGAGGAGCACGCCCGGTTCGGAGGTGTGGTCCCCGAGGTGGCCAGCCGGGCCCACCTGGAGGCCATCGTGCCGACCATGGACCGGGCGCTGACCGAGGCCGGTGTCACCCTGGCCGACATCGACGCGATCGCGGTCACCTCCGGGCCGGGGCTGGCCGGCGCGCTGCTGGTCGGCGTCGCCGCCGCGAAGGGCTACGCGCTCGCCGCCGAGAAGCCGGTGTACGGCGTCAACCACCTCGCCGCCCACGTCGCGGTGGACACCCTCGAACACGGCCCACTGCCCGAACCCGCCATCGCGCTCCTGGTGTCCGGCGGCCACTCGTCCCTCCTGCTCATCGACGACCTGGCCCGGGGCGTCACCCCGCTGGGAGCCACCATCGACGACGCGGCCGGCGAGGCGTTCGACAAGGTCGCCCGGCTGCTCGGGCTGCCGTTTCCGGGCGGCCCGCCCATCGACCGGGAGGCCCGGGCCGGCGACGCCGCCGCGATCGCCTTCCCACGTGGTCTGACCGCCGCGAAGGATCTCGCCGCCCACCGGTACGACTTCTCGTTCTCGGGGCTGAAGACGGCGGTGGCCCGGTGGGTCGAGGCGCGTCAGCGTGCCGGCGAGCCGGTGCCGGTGGCCGACGTGGCCGCGTCCTTCCAGGAGGCGGTCTGTGACGTCCTGACCAGCAAGGCGCTCGCCGCCTGCCGGGCGAGCGGGATCGAGACGTTGGTGATCGGCGGGGGAGTGGCGGCGAATTCGCGGCTGAGGGCGATGGCCGAGCAGCGGGCCGAGAAGTACGGCATCCGGGTCCGCGTGCCCCGGCCGAAGCTGTGCACCGACAACGGTGCGATGGTGGCCGCGCTCGGTTCGCACCTGGTCGCCGCTGGGGTCGCACCGAGCCGACTGGACCTGCCGGCCGACTCGGCACTGCCGTTGACCACGGTCAGCGTGTGACGGGGGCGGCGGACATGATCGTGCGGATGTGGGAGGCGCGTGCCGAGGCGTACGGTGTCGCTGACCTGATCACCTGGGTGTGCGACACCGCCCTGCCCGAGCTGGAGCACGACCCGCTGTACGTCTCCAGCGAGGTCTTCTCCTCCACCGACCACCGTGTCGTGGTCATCTCCAAGTGGCGCAGCAACCCCCGGCCGCTGCCGGATCCGCCCGCACTGCTGGTGGCCCGCGCTCCGCACTCCTGGGACTTCACCCAGGTCGACCGGTGACGCGAGCCACCAACGAGTCCACTGTCGACGGTCAGTTGCGGCGCAGCATCCGGTAGGTGGCGATTCCGCCGGTGCCCAGCGCGGCAAGGAAGACCAGCCAGACGACGGTGCTGCTGACCCCGACCTGTGGTCCGGTGTTGGCGGCGGCGGCGGCCAACAGCCCGTCCTCACCGGGAGCGGGCAGCGCCGCGGGCGGCAGCTCCGGCCAGCGGACCAGCCCGGTGCTCTCCAGCATCTGCATGTGATGCATGACGAAGCCGTTGGCATCGTCGCAGAGCTTACGGACGGTGGCGTCGCGGGTGCTGGCGCGGACCGCGCCGATCACCGGGAAGATCTTGCCGTGGGCGACCCGGAGCCGGGTGACGAAGATCTGGTCGAACCGGGCGCCGGAGGCCTTCTGCATCTCAGCCAGCCAGCCCTTCTGCTCGGCCGTCGGCTCGCTGGGGATGCTCGCGCCCAACTTGTTCGCGGCGTCCACCGTGAGCTGGTCGAGCCGCTGGTGCTCGTTGGCGATGCCGGCGCCGATCTCCCGGACCTTGGCCGACTGGCCCTTCTCGGCGGCCATCTGGCCGGCCGGCATCTCCCACAACCCGGCCAGCCGCACCCCGTTGAGCAGCGTCATGTCGGCGGCATTGAGCTGCTGGCCGCCGCCGGCGGGTGCGGCGACGGCGACGCCGGGCAGGACACCCATCCCCGCGATGATCGCGATGAGCAGCATCGCCGCTCGATGGGTCCGGATGCCCAGCCGGCGACGGGCGGATCTGAGCGGTGCCATGTCTGTGGTGCCTCCTCGGTCCGGACCGAAACGCGTCTGGACCGGGCAGCCATACCTGCCGGCTGCCCGTCCGCCCACTGATACGGACTGATCGCGCGATCAGTTCATCGGAGGGCGACGCGGATCAGCGGGTGACGGCGAGGAAGCCGCCGAGCAGCAGCAGGGTGAGTGCGGCGGCGGCGAAGAGCATCAGCAACTCCCGGCGCCCGTGCCCGACGGGATCGTCACCGTCGTTGGCCGGGTCGGGCAGGGCTGGCAGGTCGCGGGTCAGCGCGGCCAGGTCACCGAGGGTGCGCGCTGTCCACACCGCACCGGCCCGATCGGAGAACTCGTCAAGGGTCAGCCGGCCCGCCGTGGTGTGCCGGTGCAGCTCGGCGACCACCCGGTGGCGGTCGTCGTCGGAAGCGCGCAGCTCGACATCCACGCCGAACAGCGTACGCGGATCAGCCCACGTCGAGGGGGTCGGCGAGGAGTCGTTCGAAAGCCAACTCGGCTGCCCCGATCAGAGGTGCGTCCTCGCCCAGCTTCGGCGTACGCAGCCGGACGTGCTCCAGGCAGGCGCCGAGCGCGTTGGAGTTGAGCCGGCTGCGGATCTGGGCTGCCGCCGCAAGGTAGAGGTCGCGCATGGTCCCGCCGAAGATGACCATCTCCGGGTTGAAGACGTTCACCAGGTTGGCCACCCCGAAGCCGAGCCAGTCGCCGGCCTGGCGGACGGCTGTCTGGGCGCGGGCGTCACCCCGGTCGGCGGCGTCGAAGACGGCGAGCAGCGCGTCACGACCTCGGGCGCCGGAGCGGCCGGCAGCGCGCAGGAGAGCGTGCTCACCGATCTCGGTCTCCCAACAGCCCCGGGCGCCGCACTCACAGGGCTTGCCGTCGAGGACCACCTTCATGTGGCCGACCTCGCCGCCGTACCCGCCGTGCCCGGTCAGCCGGCGCCCACCGGCGATGATGCCGGCACCCACGCCGACGTCGCCGTACAGGTAGAGGACGTTGTCGCAGCCGGCCGCCACCCCCCGTGCGTGTTCGGCGAACGCTGCCACGTCCGCCACGTTGCCCACGGTGACCGGCACGTTGACGCCCAACTCGGCACCGAGTGCGGCGCCGATCGGCTCGTCCACCCAGCCGGTGGTCGGCCCGAGCCGCACCAGGCCGTCGTCGCGGCGGACCATGCCACAAACCGCGACGCCGGCACCGACGCAGATCGCGTCGGTGGGCACGACCTGCTGCATCTCCTTCACCGCACCGGCCAGGAGCGGCGCGGCCTCCGCGGCCAGCAGGCCACGGGGTCGGTCCAGACTCCGGCGGTCCAGGACCGCCCCACCCAGCCCGATCCGGGCCGCGCGCAGCCGGTCCACCTCCACTGAGTACGCGTACGCGTAGACCCGGGCCGACTCGGGCCGGACGACCAGTGACGGTCGGCCGGCCCGGCCGGTCTCCTTCGGCGCGCCTTCGCTGACCAGCCCCACCGCGGACAGGTCGGCGGTGAGCGCGCCGATGGTGCTGCGGTTGAGGCCCAGCGTGGTGGTCAGTTCGGCGCGTGTGGTCGCCCCGTGAACGTGCACGTGCCGCAGCAGGGCCCCGAGGTTCTGCCGTCGGACGTCGTCCTGGCTCGGTCCTGGGCGCATTGTGGTGCTACCTCCCGCGCGGTCAGCGGGTGCCGGTGGCTGCCGCGCGGCGGCGGGAAAGCGCGTCGACGCTGGCGGCGAGCAGCAGCACGACGCCGGTGACCACGTACTTGACTCCCGCGCTGTATCCCATCAGGCCCATTCCATTTTCGATGACCGCGACCACCGCGCCGCCGAGCACGGCGTCGAGGACGCGGCCCTTGCCGCCGAAGAGGCTGGTGCCGCCGATCACCGCTGCGCCGACCGCGTAGAGCAGTACGTTACTGCCCCCCGTGTTCGGGTCGACCGAGTTGGCTCGGCTGGCCGCCACGATGCCACCGACGGCGGCCATGGACGAGCAGATCATGAAGACCGAGATCCGGATCCGGTCGACTCCGATACCGGCCCGGCGGGCCGCTTCCCGGTTGCCGCCCACGGCGTAGATGTGCCGGCCGTAGCTGGTGCGCTGAAGCACGAAGGTCCAGATGATCAGCAGCACCGCGATGACCGGCACCACGATCGGCACACCCTTGAGGGAGACGACCAGTACGTTGCGGCTGCGCTCCAGGTTGAGGACGTACACCGCCGCGCCGAGGATGACGGCGAGCCCGCCGATCCGCAGCGCCACCACGGCGATCGGGTCGGTGATCAGACCGCGGGCAAGCCGGTTGCGGTGGCGCAGCAGTTGCACCGCCGCGTAGCCGACGACCGCGAGGGCGGCCAGCGTCCAGCCGAGGGTGGGGGCGAGGTTGCGGTTGGCGATGGCGACCAGCACCTCGTCGCGGACGGAGATGTTGGTGCCGTCCTTCACGAGCATCAGCACGATGCCCTGGAAGGCGAGGAAGCCGGCAAGGGTGACCACGAAGGACGGAATGCCGATCTTCGCGACCAGCAGGCCGAGGCTGGTGCCGATGACCAGACCGGTGGCGACCGCGGCGAGCACGGCGACCCACCAGGGGTAGCCGAGCACGGTGACCAGGTTGGCCAGCACGGCCGCGCAGACGCCGCTGGCGAAGCCGGCGGAGAGGTCGATCTCGCCGAGCAGCAGCACGAAGACCAGGCCCATCGCGATCAGCGTGACCGCCGCGCCCTGGGTGAAGAGGTTGGCGAAGTTGCCGGCCGACAGGAACGACGACGGCCGCATGACCGCGAAGACGGTGCAGAGCACGATCAGGCCGAGTACGGCTGGTAACGCGCCGACGTCGCCACCGCGTACCCGGCTCAGGTAGTTGCGGACGTGGCCCCCGACGGTCGGCGCCGGTGTGACGGCCGCCGGGCCGTCCTTCCGCACGGCGGTGGTGGTCATCGGAGGCCTCCTGAGATCGAGTCGGCCGGCTGCGAGCCGTCGCCGTTGCTGCCCGGGTCGGTGGTGAGGCCGAGCCCGCCCGAACGCCCGGCGGTGATCAGCTCGACCACCTGGGCATGGGTGATGTCGGTGGTCTTCACCTGGGCGACCATCTGGCCGAGGTACAGCGCGGCGATCCGGTCGGAGACGGCGAAGACGTCGTTCATGTTGTGCGAGATGAGCACCACGGCCAGGCCGTTGTCGGCGAGGCGGCGGACCAGTTCGAGCACCTGGGCGGTCTGTGCCACGCCGAGCGCCGCGGTCGGCTCGTCCAGGATGACGAGCTTGCTGTTCCACAGCACCGCCTTGGCGATGGCCACGGTCTGGCGTTGGCCGCCGGAGAGGCTGGACACGTGTTGACGCAGTGAGGTGACGGTGCGGACGGAGAGCCCGGCCAGCGTCTCGGCGGCGAGCTGTTCCATGGTCGGCTCGTCCAGGACGATGCCGCTGCGCTTCTCCCGGCCGAGGAACATGTTCTGCACGATGTCCAGGTTGTCGCAGAGCGCGAGGTCCTGGTAGACGACCTCGATGCCCAGCGCGGCGGCGTCGCGAGGGCTGCCGACGTGCACCGGTTCACCGTTGAACAGGATCTCGCCGGCGTCGGTGGGGTAGATGCCGCTGATGCACTTCACCAGGGTCGACTTGCCGGCGCCGTTGTCACCGACCAGTGCGGTCACTTCACCCGGGTGGACGGTCAGGGCGACGTCGCGGAGCACCTGGACGGGACCGAAGCTCTTGTCGATCCCGCGGAGTTCCAGCAGGGGGGTCGCGGACACGGGGGTCTCCTTCTCAAGGGAGGTCGGGGCCCGTCCGGCGGGCGCCGCCCGGCACGGGAGGGGTTCTCCCGTGCCGGGCGGCGAGGTCGTCCCGGCGGGTACTGCGGCGTCGGTCAGCTGATGCCGGCGTCGGCGCAGAGCTTGGCGTACGTCCCGGAGCAGACCTGCTCCTTGGTCACGTAGCCGTCGGCGATGACGTCCTTGACGGTCTCCTTGTAGATCGCCTTCGGAGTGAGCAGCACCGAGGGGACGTCACGGCCACCCTCCGGGTCCTTCACCGTCTGGCCGGTGTCCTTCTTCTCGCCCTTGGCGAGCGCGATGGCGAGGTCGGAGGCGGCCTTGGCCTCTTCCCGGACTGCCTTGTAGACGGTCATGCACTGGTCACCGACGAGGATGTTCTGCAGGCCCTCGACGCTGGCGTCCTGTCCGGTCACCGGCACCTTGCCGTTGAGCTTGTTCTTCTTCAGGATCGAGATGGCCGCGTTGCCGAGACCGTCGTTGGCGGCCAGCACGCCGTCGATCTTGCCGTTGGCCTTGGTGAGCTGCTGCTCGAAGATCGTCGCGGCCTGCGCGTTGTCCCACGCCGGCACCGCGTCCTCGGGGCCCTTGACGTATTCCTTGGCGTCGAACTTCGGCTTGAGCACCGAGTCGTAGCCGGCCTTGAACAGGGTGGCGTTGTTGTCGGTGGGGGAGCCGTTGAGGTACGCCACGACGGGGTTCTTGGCGCCCTTCTCGGTCAGGCACTTCGCCAGACCCTCGCCCTGAAGCTTGCCGACGGTCTCGTTGTCGAAGCTGACGTAGTACTGGGCGGAGCCGCCGAGGGTGAGCCGGTCGTAGTCGATGGTGGCGACGCCCTGCGACTTGGCCTTGTCGAGCACGGCCTTGCCGGTGCCGGAGTCCAGGTTGACGATCATCAGGGCGGTCACGCCGCCGGTGATCATCTGGTCGGCGATCGTCTGGAAGGCGGTCTTGTCGTTCTGCGCGTTCTGAATGTCGTACTGGACGCCTGCGGCCTTGAACGCCTCCTCCAGGAATCGGCGGTCCGCGGTCTCCCAGCGGACGGACGACTTGCTGTCCGGGAGGATCACGCCGATCTTGGGAGTCTTGGCCGAGGCGGCCTTGTCGCCGCCGGAGTCGTCGCTGCAGGCGGTCAATCCGCCGGTCGCGAGCAGGCCCACGGCGGCGATGGTGAGGATCCCCTTACGCATGTGCAGGGTCCTTTCGGAGGTGGGGGAGGTGTTGTTTTGTTGTGTCCGGCAACGTATTTCGGGTCACACCAGCTCCACAAGACCGCGCAGGTGCCAAGTTTGTTGGCAGCGATAACAATTCAGCAACGCGACTGTTACTCCCCGGGTATCCAGGGGGAGTTGATCGTCATGAAAGTCTTCAGCGGGTCTGCGAAGGCCCGGTGCGAACGCTGGTCAGCGCCACCGGATCCGCCCCCGCCACACCGGGGGACCTAGTCGACCGGCCGACCGACGAGCACTGTCGGCGCCCCGCCGACCCGGGTGAGCACCAGACTCGCCGCCGCATCGCCGGCCAGCCGCAGATCCCGCCGGAGCTGTTCCGGAGTGAGCGCCGAACCCCGCTTGAGGATCTCGACCCGGCCCACCCGGCGGTCCCGCAGCAGCGCCCGCAGACGCTTCAGTGAGAACGGCAGCACGTCGGTGATCTCCAGACAGCGCGCGTACGGGGTGCGGGTCGGGCGGTCGGCGTAGAGGTAGGCGATGCTCGGGTCGCCGAGGGTGGCGTCCAGTTCGACGGCCAGTTCGGCGACGAGGTGTGCGCGTACCACCGCCGGGTCCGGGTCGTACAGGTAGCGGCGGGGCGGCCCGACCGCGGCCTCGTCGGCACCCGAGCCGGTGAGCTGGTGGCGGTGGGCCTCGGCACCCCGCTGGCGGTAGAGAGTGGCGCGGCGGGGCACCTCCGCCAGTTCGCCGCACCAGAGCGCGGCCTCGACCAGGTCGCCGTCCACGCCGACCCACTCCGCCTCCGCGCCGGCCGGAATGAGCGCGTGGTCCAGACCCGGCGCCACCTTCACCACGGTGCGCGGCACCCGCTCGGCCAGCCCGGTGACGAAGTCCCACGGTGGCGAGTAGGCGCGCGGGTCGAAGATCCGCCGTCCGGTGCCGGTGGTGCGGCGGGCCGGGTCACAGAAGACCCCGTCGACGCGGGAGACGTCGAACGCGGTGGCATCGCCGCACTCGACCGTGAACAGGTCGGCCAGTCCGGCCGCTGCGGCGTTGGCGGCGGCCATCGCGGCGGTCACCGGGTCGGCCTCCACCCCGTACACCCGGATGCCGGCGCGGGCGGCGGCCAGCGCGTCCGCGCCGAGGCCGCAGCCGAGGTCGGCCAGGGTGCGGACGCCGGCCGCGTGCAGCCTGGCGGCCCGACGGTCGGCGACCACCCGGCGGGTGGCCTGCTCCAGGCCAGGGCGGGTGAGGAACATCCCAGCGGCGGCCGGGCCGAACTTGCCGACCGCCCGGTGGCGGAGTTCGGCCTGGGTGAGCGCCGCCGCGGCCAGCGTCGGCGGCACCCCGCCAGCGCGCAGCGCCGACGCCGCGGCCAGCGGATCACCGCCGGCCAGCCCGGCCGCCGCCGCGAGCGCGGCCGACCCCTCGGGGGTACGCAGCGCCGCCAGCTGGTCGAGATCCACCCGGTCATTGTCCTGGTCGACTCGAAAATCCTGGCTGGCGGGGCGCGACGCGCTGGCACTCTCCTTGACGGAGTGCTAGCCACGGAATAACCTGCGATTAGCACTCTCACCCTGAGGGTGCCAGCTTCCGGGTCTCGCGACCCGGGTGCGCACGCCAGGCGGACCGGCACCCGCGACGACGGCCCCGCCCGGTGGCATGAGGCAGATTGACGCTGGTCGGCCCCGCCGGCCAGCAACGAAACCAGTACCCCAGGAGGGTATGCCCGTGACTACCGCGACCAAGGTTGCGATCAAGCCGCTCGAGGACCGCATCGTGGTCCAGGCGAACGAGGCTGAGACCACCACGGCGTCGGGCATCGTGATCCCCGACACCGCCAAGGAGAAGCCGCAGGAGGGCACTGTCCTCGCTGTGGGCCCGGGGCGCGTCGACGACAACGGCAACCGGGTTCCGGTTGACGTTCAGGTCGGCGACACCGTCCTCTACTCGAAGTACGGCGGCACCGAGGTCAAGTACGCCGGCGAGGAGTACCTGGTGCTCTCCGCCCGCGACGTCCTCGCGGTCATCGAGAAGTAAGCAACCGATCAGTGCAATTGCCCCGGTCCGGCTCGCCGGGCCGGGGCAATGGCGCTTCGAAGGGACATTCATGGCGAAGATCCTGAGCTTCTCGGACGACGCCCGACACCTGCTGGAGCACGGTGTCAACGCCCTCGCGGACGCGGTCAAGGTCACCCTCGGCCCGCGCGGGCGCAACGTCGTCCTGGACAAGAAATTCGGTGCGCCGACGATCACCAACGATGGTGTGACCATCGCCAAGGAGATCGAGCTCACCAACCCGTACGAGAACCTTGGCGCGCAGCTGGTCAAGGAGGTGGCGACCAAGACCAACGACGTCGCCGGCGACGGGACCACCACTGCGACCGTGCTGGCCCAGGCGATGGTTCGTGAGGGCCTGCGCAACGTGACCGCCGGGACCAACCCGGCCGGTCTCAAGCGGGGCATCGACGCGGCGGCCACCAAGATCTCCGAGGCGCTGCTCGGCCGTGCCGCGGAGGTCACCAGCAAGGAGTCGATCGCGAACGTGGCGACGATCTCCGCGCAGGACGCCACGATCGGCGATCTGATCGCCGAGGCGATGGAGCGGGTCGGCCGCGACGGTGTCATCACCGTCGAGGAAGGCTCGATGCTCACCACCGAACTGGACGTGACCGAGGGTCTCCAGTTCGACAAAGGTTTCATCTCGCCGAACTTCGTCACCGACCTGGAGGGTCAGGAGTCCGTCCTTGAGGACGCGTACATCCTGGTCACCACCCAGAAGATCTCGGCGATCGAGGAGCTGCTGCCGCTGCTGGAGAAGGTCCTGCAGAACAGCAAGCCCCTGCTGATCATCGCCGAGGACGTGGACGGCCAGGCGCTCTCCACCCTGGTGGTCAACTCGCTGCGCAAGACCCTCAAGGTCTGCGCGGTCAAGGCCCCCGGCTTCGGTGACCGGCGCAAGGCGATGCTCCAGGACATCGCGATCTCCACGGGCGCCGAGCTGGTCGCCCCGGAACTGGGCTACAAGCTTGACCAGGTCGGCCTCGAGGTGCTCGGCACCGCTCGGCGCGTCGTGGTCGACAAGGAGAACACCACGATCGTCGACGGCGGTGGCCAGAAGGCCGACGTCGCCGACCGGGTGTCCCAGATCCGCAAGGAGATCGAGGCCTCCGACTCCGACTGGGACCGGGAGAAGCTGGCCGAGCGGCTGGCAAAGCTCTCCGGTGGCATCGCCGTCATCAAGGCTGGTGCGGCGACCGAGGTCGAGATGAAGGAGCGCAAGCACCGCATCGAGGACGCCATCGCGGCGACCAAGGCTGCGGTCGAGGAGGGCACCGTGCCCGGTGGCGGCGCCGCGCTGGTGCAGATCCTGTCGGTGCTCGATGACGACCTGGGCTTCACCGGTGACGAGAAGGTCGGCGTCTCGGTCGTGCGCAAGTCGCTCGTCGAGCCGCTGCGCTGGATCGCGCAGAACGCCGGTCACGACGGCTACGTCGTGACGCAGAAGGTCGCCGACCTGGAGTGGGGCAACGGCCTCGACGCTGCCAAGGGCGAGTACGTCGACCTGGTCAAGGCCGGCATCATCGACCCGGTGAAGGTGACCCGCAACGCGGTCACCAACGCCGCCTCGATCGCCGGTCTGCTGCTCACCACGGAGAGCCTCGTGGTGGAGAAGCCGGAGCAGGCCGAGCCGGCCGCCGCCGGTGGGCACGGCCACGGCCACGGCCACCAGCACGGCCCGGGCTTCTGACCCGGTAAGCGACACCCGTCCGGGGCGCACCGTCGTACGACGGTGCGCCCCGGTTCGTCTTCGCGGATCATTACCGGACGCTGACGTTGTTGGCGACCGGGTGAGATGATCGCGCACACTGGGCCGATGAGCACCACGTCGCGGCGGTACGCCGCGCTGGCCGGAGTGACCGCCGCCGCTGTCGCGATCGGGATCGCCGAACCGGTGGCAGTGTTGACGGGTCCCCGGTCGGCGCCCCTGGTCGCGGTCGGCGGGGTGGTCGTCGACGCCGTCCCCGAGTCGCTGAAGCAGTTCGCCATCGACGTCTTCGGCACCGCCGACAAGATCGCACTGCTGGTCCTCACGGGCCTGTTGCTCGGAGGGTTCGCCGCGCTGTTCGGTGTACTGGCGGTCCGCCGGGTCGCGCTCGGCCTGGCCGGCATCGGCGCGTTCGGTGCCATCGGTGTGGCCGCCGCGCTGACCCGCCCCGGTGCGGATGCCGCCGACGCCCTGCCGTCACTGGTCGGTGCCGGCCTGGGCGCCCTGGTGCTCTGGCTGTTCATCGAAGGCCCGTTCGAGCTGGACCCCTGGCCCTGGTCACCACCCACCCCGATCGCACAGGCGTCGCCAGCCGACCCGTCCTCTGGGCCTCCAGGTGGGCCCACGGTTGGGCCTCCGTCTGGGCCCTCGGCCGAGCCCTCGGCTGAGCCTGCGGTGGTGGCCGGGTCGAGCGCGCTGTCGCCGGTCGTCGACCCGGAGTCGAGGCGACGGTTCCTCACCGGCAGTGGGGTGCTGCTCGGCACGGCCCTGGTCGGCGGTCTCGGTGGACGTTGGCTCGCCGGCCGACGCGGAGTGTCCGCCGCCCGGGACGCGATCCGGTTGCCCGCGCCGGCCTCCCCCGCGCCGGCCGTGCCGGCCGGCGCGGACCTCTCGCTGGCACAGGTAGCGCCCTACGTCAGTTCGAACTTCGGGTTCTACCGGATCGACACCGCGCTCGTGGTGCCCCAGGTGGACCCGGACACCTGGCGGCTGCGAATCCACGGACGGGTCGGCACCGAGCGCACCTACAGCTACGCGGACCTGCTGGCCCGGCCGCTCGTCGAGCGGTACGTGACGCTGGCCTGCGTCTCCAACGAGGTGGGCGGGGACCTGATCGGCAACGCCCGCTGGCTCGGCGTACCCCTTCGCGAATTGCTGGACGAAGTCGAGCCGGACGCGGACGCCGACCAGGTCGTCGGCCGGTCGGTCGACGGCTGGACCTGCGGCACCCCCACCGCCGCGCTGCGCGACGGGCGGGACGCGCTGTTGGCGGTCGGCATGAACGGCGAGCCGCTGCCGGTCGAGCACGGCTTCCCGGTCCGGATGGTGGTGCCCGGCCTCTACGGGTACGTGTCAGCCTGCAAGTGGGTGACCGAGCTGGAGCTGACCCGGTTCGCCGACTTCGACGCGTACTGGGTGCCGCGTGGCTGGTCCGCCCAAGGGCCGATCAAGACTCAGTCGCGGATCGACACGCCCCGGCGGCGCAACCGCCTGACCACCGGGCCGGTGACCGTCGCTGGGGTGGCCTGGGCGCAACACCGGGGCATCCGCCAAGTCGAGGTACGCGTCGACGGCGGAGAGTGGCAGCAGGCAGAGCTGGCACCGACCGTGTCGGTGGACACCTGGGTCCAGTGGTCCTGGCGCTGGGACGCCACGCCGGGCGAGCACCGGCTCCAGGTCCGGGCGACGGACGCAACCGGCGAGACCCAGACCGAGCGTACGCAGGGCGTGGTCCCGGACGGCGCCACTGGCTGGCACTCGGTCACCGTCACCGTCCGCTGAGTCCCGATACTGGCCAACCGAGGCCAATCGGTGCCCGATCCTCGCTAACCTCAGCCCGTGGAGGCCCGGCGTCCCGGCAGGCGCTCCCTGATCCATGGCTACGGCGTGGCGCGCCGGGCCAGCTGGCTGGAGCTCTTCTTCGACCTGGTGTTCGTGGTCGCGGTGCTCCGGCTCGGTCAGCGGCTGGTGGAGGATCCGTCGGCCCGCGGAGTGCTGGTTTTCGCCGGCCTGATCAGCGTGATCTGGTGGCTCTGGTTCAGCTTCTCCTATTTCGCTGACCTCTTCGACGATGACCGCCCACCGAGCCGCCTGGCGCAGCTGACCGCGATGCTGGGGGTGCTGGCGTTGGCGGCTTCCCTCCCCGGTGGCGCCGCTGCCGACGCCAGCCGCTTCGCGGTGATCTACGGCCTGCTGCTGGCGCTGCTCACCGTGATGTATGCGTTCGTGGGCTGGCTCGATGTCGAGGCACGGGAATTCTGCTGGTGGAACGCCACCGGCTTCCTGCTCGCCGCCGGGCTCTGGTGTGGTTCGCTCCTGGTGTCCCCACCGACGCGGTACGGGGTCTGGAGCGCCGCACTCGTCGTCAACGCCACGATCGCCGGACCACTGGCCTACGCCCTGGTACGCCGGGCGCCGACCCAGACGTCCCACATGCCCGAGCGGTTCGGTCTCTTCACCATCGTCGTGCTCGGAGAGGCGGTCCTGTCGGTCGCGAACGGGATCGACGCCACGGGTTGGCACGGTGTCTCGGTGGCGATCGGGATCGGCGGGTTCGTCATCGCCAGCGGGGTCTGGTGGGTGTACTTCGTCGCCACGTTCGACAGCGAAGCGGGAAACAGGGCCCTGCGCGGCGGGCGGCAGGCGGTGGTCCGGAGCTACCTCTACGCCTACGGGCACCTGTTGGTCTACGCCGCGATCGTCACCGCTGGTGTCGCCGTCGAGTTGGCGGCGGAGGAGGCGGCCAACCGAGGTCCCGGACATGATGTGGCCGGGCGACTGCTGGGCGGCAGTCAGCTGGTGATGATCGTCGGTTGCGTCATCATCTACCGGGGAATCAGCCTGCCGGTCAGCCGCTGGGTCGCGCTGGCTCAGGCCGGGGTGGGACTCGTCGCGCTGGTGGTCGCGCTGGGGGGACTGCCGCCGCTTGCGGCGGTGTGGCTCGTGGCTGCGGCGTGGGTGGTGCTGGCGGTCGTCGAACAACGTGCCGCTTCGGGCCGGTCCCGTTGACGGCCCTTCCGCCGTGGTGCCGCGGCCGTCGGTCACGCACAGGTGGCCCGACTCGGCCGACCGCGGCCCGCCCCACGGCTGAGGCAGCGTGGGGCGGGCTGCGGGGTGGTGCCGCACCTCAGACGGCGATTCGTCCACCATCGACGGGCAGCACCGCGCCGTGCACGAAGCTCGACCGCTCGGTTGCCAGGAAGGCGACCGCCTCGGCGATCTCCTCGGCCGAACCGGGCCGGCCGGCCGGCGCCATGGCGGCCAGCTGGTCGAGGTTCTCGCCCATGCCGGCGGTGCCCTCGGTGCGGGTCGGGCCGGGGCTTACCGCGTTCACCCGAACGCCCTGAGGCCCGTACTCGGCGGCCCAGGACTTCGTGAGCAGGACCAGCGCGGCCTTGCTCGACCCGTAGAGGCTCATCCCCGCCTGACCGAACTCGGCGACCATGGTCGTCAGGTTGATGATCGTGCCATGGCCGCGCTTCGCCATCTCCGGCGCGAGTTCGGCGACCAGGAAGTACGGGGCCTTCACGTTCAGCGCGAACACCGAGTCGAAGTCCTGCTCGGTGGTCTGCTCGGTGGGGCCGAACGGGTAGATACCGGCGTTGTTGACCAGTACGTCCACCTGCCCGACGAGTTGCCTGGTCTGTGCGGCCAGGGACCGGGCCGAGGCCTCGTCACGCAGATCGGCGACCAGGAAGTCCGCCTGTCCGCCCGCCGCACGGATTTCCCGGACCACGTCGCCACCCCGGGTCTCGTCCCGCCCGGAGATCACCACATGGGCACCGAGCGTGGCCAACGCCAGCGCAGTCGCCCGGCCGATACCGCTGTTGCCACCGGTTACCAGCGCCGACTTTCCTCGAAGGTCTGTCATCGTCATTTCCACCCACATTCAGTTTCGCCAGGCGGCGGCTTCCGTCGGGGCTGTCCCGACCAGTGGGTGCAAGTCGTCCACGGGCTCAGCGTTTCCCATCGCCCTCTGAGCGCTGGTTATAGCCACCATAAGCACCGGTTCGTGCGGCTGCCGGAGTTACTCCGGGCCCCGCAGTTCCAGTGCGGCGACGAAACGGCCGAGGTCGCGCCGGTGGGAGTCGGCCGGCCAGGCCGCCCAGGTACGCCGGACCAGGGGATGCCCGACCAGCGGTGACCACGTGACCAGGTCGGGTATCGGTGGGGACCAGTTGGGGGGCGCCAGAGCGAAGGCCGCGCCGGCGGTCACCGCGGCGAGCTTCACCGCGGGGATGAGTTCCTGTCCTTCCGGCGCGGCCGGGCCGAGATCCAGCCCGTGGCTTCGCAGGATCGCGGTGAGTTCGTCGTACCAGGCGGGGCTCCCGGAGCGGGGGAAGCCCACCCAGCTCAGCCCGGCCAGCGCATCGAGCCGGATCCCGTCCGGCCCGGTGATCTTCGCGGCCTGTTCGCTGGACAGGAGCACACCCAGTCGTTCCTCCACGACCAGCACGGCATCCAGGTCCGGCCCGATCGGGCGTTCCCGGACCAGTCCGACATCGATGTCACCGGCCCGCAGTGCGGCGACCTGGGCGGCGGTGGACATGTGGCGGGCCTGCACCTTGATGCCCGGGTACGCCGCGGCGAGGTCGGTCAGCGGCCGGGAGAGCAGGTCGGTGGGGAGTTCCAGCGGAATTCCGAGCCTGAGCACGCTGTCGCCAACGGAGGTGTGCCGGGCGACGGCGGTGACCGCCTGGTCGTGTCGGGCGAGCACCGCGCGAGCCTCGTCGAGCAACGTGGTGCCCGCCTCGGTGGCCTGCACTCCGGTGCTGCCACGAATTAGCAGCTGCACGCCGAGCTGTCGCTCCAGGGTGTTCATGCTCTGCGACAGGGCGGGCTGGCTCACGTGCAGTCTGCGCGCGGCCGCAGACAGGCTCCCCTCCTCAGCGACCGCAACGAATGCCCGCATTTCCCGTATTTCCACCCGTCCATCACACCACGCGGGCCGATGCCCTCTCTCGCGGCAAGCTCCCGGCGCCCGTCGACGCCGCGCCCGGTAACGGGGCGCGGCGTCGAGTGACGGTGTCGCGGAGGGGGCTGCTCAGGCGACGTTGCGCTGGGCCGGGACAGTCGACTTGTGTGGGCGGCCCAGGCGGGCCTCCAGCCGTGCGACGTCGACCCGGGCGTGCCGGCGGTCAGCGAGGTCCTCCCAGCCGACGGCGAGCAGCCGCAGTCGCTCGGACTCGCTGAAGCCACCCCACACGCCGTACGGCTCGCGGACGGACAGCGCGTGCGCGGCGCACTCGGCCCGCACCG
Organism: Micromonospora luteifusca; assembly: GCF_016907275.1. Taxonomy (NCBI): domain Bacteria; kingdom Bacillati; phylum Actinomycetota; class Actinomycetes; order Micromonosporales; family Micromonosporaceae; genus Micromonospora; species Micromonospora luteifusca. Next base: position 2,350,116 of record NZ_JAFBBP010000001.1, on the reverse strand, counting down.
GGCAGGTGCGGCAGACCGACTTGGCGGCGGACTCGCGACGCAGTCGGGATGAGCCTCGCTCACCGTCGGGGTGGAAGAACTGGGCGCTGTCCCGCCCTCGGCAGGCACCGAGCCGCTGCCAGTCCCAGAGATCGACGATGGGTCCGGGCAGTCTACGTACGTTCGACATCAGCACCCCTCCTCCCGCGCGGCTCCGCGAGAATCCTTTTTGTGGCCGGCGTCCGGGCGGCGGGCCGCGCAGGCGCACCGTTCCCGGCCTGGCTCTCCCGGTACCCGGACCGTCGTCTCCTCACACTTCTGTGATCGAAAACGTCCTGGAAATTGCGGCTTCCGCCCTATTTGTCGGAAAAGTTCGAACGATTGCCGGGAACCCGCTCCCCAGCCGACCCCGTCATGGTCTGCTCGTTGGCGGAGAGGAGACCACAGTGCGTACCGTTCTTGTGTGCGTTCGGACACCACTCGCGGCCCAGCACCTTACTTCTGCTGCCGCGCGGCTGGGGTTGTCCGCGATCGTCCGTACCGCCGTCTCCGATCCTGAGGTGATGCTGCGGTTGGCTGAGCGACCTGCCGACGTGGTGCTGGCCGACACGGCCCTCACCCGGCCGGACAGCGCCGGCTTCGTCCGTCGGGTGCTGGCCCGCGCGCCGCAGGCCGCGGTGGTGCTGCTCGGCACCGAAGAGTCCGAGGCCGCGGCGGCCACCATCAGCGCCGGCGCCCGGGGTCTCATCCAGAATGTCGACCACGACCTGACCAGTGCGGTGGCCAAGGCTCTGCTGCTGCTCACCGCGCCCGGCCGGGCCTCCCGGCAGCGGATCACCGATCCGGCCCGGGACACCGCGGCGGTGGGTGGCTCGGGTCGCTCCGGGCCGTCGCCGCGTGGCTCCGGTGAGCCCGGCTGGGGCGCCGCGCCCGGCGAGGGGCAGGCGGGTGTGCCGTCGGTGCCGGTGCAGCGGGGTGACGACGAGCCTGAACCTGCGACGGGCGAGTCGGCGACCGATCAGAGCGACTCGACCCGGCCCACCCCGAACGCCCGGTCCGCCCGCGCGTCGATCGGCCTCACCGAGCGTGAGCTTCAGGTGCTGCTGGGCATGGCCGAGGGCAAGAGCAACGCGGAGATCGGTCGGGAGCTGTTCGTCTCGGAGGACACCGTCAAGACGCACGCCCGCCGGTTGTTCCGCAAGCTTGGTGCCCGGGATCGGGCGCACGCGGTGGCAGCCGGTTTCCGGGCTGGCCTGGTCGCCTGAGGCACGCCACCGTCACTCGGTGACGGTCGGGGTGTCCGGCTCGTCCTCGGTGCCCTCGGTCAGGGTGTCGTGCACCCCGTCCGCGTACCCGCGGGCGTAGTCCCAGGTCACGTAGTGGTCCGGGTCGGGGTCGTACGCGGGCTCGTGCACCCGGGGGCGACCCGAGTTGAGCAGGTGCCGCAGGTTGCCCCGGAGCAGGTCCCAGTCGAAGTAGTGCGGCTCCCGGCAGTCCTCGCATTCGATCACCAGGCCACGGACCCCGATCGGGGCCAGCAGGGCCTGGTAGATCTCCAGGTCGGCGAGGTCTTCCAACACATCCTGCCGCTCGACGTCGGTCAGTGGATCCGGCGTCGCGTCGTCGCCCGGGTCCTCCAGACCCGCTGTCGGATCGGCCGGGTCGCCGTTGAACGGGTCGATGGGCTCGTCGTGCACCCCCTCACCGTAGACCCAACGCGGCGGGGACGTCCGCCCCCGGGCTCGCGCCGGGCCGGCCCGCCACGGACGAGTCGCCCAGCTCACTGGGTACGATGAAGCGACGCGCCGGTACCGTGGCGCGCTCCGGTGCCCACCCGCGCCACCTCGCTGAAGCCCATCCGAGCAGCTCAGGGGAGCAATCGTGGAAAATTCGCCCAGCGCCAACTTTGCGGCCGGCGCCGAGTACGCCGACCTGGGCGGCCACCTGCCCGAGTTGCCGACCGGCTCTGCCCGGGTGGTTCCACTCGGTCTCACCTTCGACGACGTGCTGTTGCAGCCGGGCGAGTCGGACGTGGCCCCCAGCGAGGTGGTCACCCGCACCCGGCTGACCCGGGAGATCGAGATCGCCATCCCGCTGGTCTCCAGCGCGATGGACACGGTGACCGAGGCGCGCATGGCGATCGCGATGGCCCGCAACGGCGGCATCGGCGTGCTGCACCGCAACCTCTCGATGGAGGACCAGGCCCAGCAGGTCGACCTGGTGAAGCGCTCGGAGTCGGGCATGATCACCAACCCGGTGACCTGCTCGCCGGAGGACACGGTGCGCGATGTCGACCGGCTCTGCGCGAAGTTCCGAATTTCCGGGCTGCCGGTGACCGACGCCAACGGCGCCCTGGTGGGGATCATCACCAACCGCGACATGCGGTTCGTGTCCGACCCGTCCACCCCGGTCCACGAGGTCATGACCAAGCTCCCGCTGATCACCGCGCCGGTCGGAGTCAGTAAGGCCGACGCGCTCGACCTGCTGCGCAAGCACAAGGTCGAGAAGCTGCCGCTGGTCGACGAGGGCGGCCGGCTGCGCGGCCTGATCACCGTGAAGGACTTCACCAAGAGCGAGCAGTTCCCGCTGGCGACGAAGGACTCGTCGGGTCGGCTGCGGGTCGCCGCCGCGATCGGCTTCGGCGAGGAGTCGTACAAGCGGGCTCGAACCCTCGTCGACGCCGGGGTGGACGTGGTCGTGGTGGACGTGGCGCACGGCCACAGCCGGGCCATCGTGGAGATGATCCAGCGCCTGAAGCGCGAGACCGACGTGCAGGTGATCGGTGGCAACTCGGCCACCTACGCCGGGGCCCGCGCCCTGGCCGAGGCCGGTGCGGATGCCGTCAAGGTCGGGGTCGGCCCCGGGTCGATCTGCACGACCCGGGTCGTCGCCGGGGTCGGCGTACCGCAGATCACCGCGATCATGGAGGCGGCCCGGGCATGCCGGCCGCTGGGTGTGCCGGTGATCGGCGACGGCGGGATGCAGTATTCCGGCGACATCGCCAAGGCCCTCGTCGCCGGTGCCGACTCGGTGATGCTGGGCAGCCTGCTCGCGGGCTGCGAGGAGAGCCCGGGTGAGCTGATCTTCATCAACGGCAAGCAGTACAAGTCCTACCGGGGGATGGGCTCGCTCGGCGCCATGCAGAGCCGAGGCGTGCAGAAGTCCTACTCCAAGGACCGCTACTTCCAGGACGACGTGATCTCCGACGAGAAGCTGATCCCGGAGGGCATCGAGGGGCAGGTCCCCTACCGTGGCCCGCTCGCCACCGTCGCCCACCAGCTTGTCGGCGGCCTGCGACAGGGCATGTTCTACAGTGGCGCCCCGACCATCCCCGAGCTGCACCGGCGCGGCCAGCTGATCCGGATCACCGCGGCGGGCTTGAAGGAGAGCCACCCGCACGACGTCCAGATGACCGTCGAGGCGCCCAACTACCACTCCCGCTGACCCACCACCCCCAACCACCTGGAGTCCCCCATGCGTGACGTGGTCGAGATCGGGCTGGGCAAGACCGCGCAGCGCGGCTACCACCTGGACGACATCGCCATCGTGCCGAGCCGCCGTACCCGGGACGTCGATGACGTCTCGACCTCGTGGCAGCTCGACGCGTACCCGTTCGGCATCCCGTGCGTCGGCCACCCCTCCGACGCCACCATGAGCCCTTCGTCGGCGGTGCGGCTCGGTCAGCTCGGCGGTCTCGGCGTGCTCAACGTCGAGGGGCTCTGGACCCGCTACGAGAACCCGACCAAGGTGCTGGACGAACTGGCTGGCCTCGGTGAGGACGCCCGCGCCACCAAGCGGCTCCAGGAGGTGTACGCGGAGCCGATCCGCCCGGACCTCATCGCCGAGCGGGTCCGCGAGCTGCGCGCCGGTGGCGGGACGGTGGCGGTGCGGGTCTCTCCGCAGCACACCCTCGCGCTGGCGCCGGTGATCCTGGACGCCGGGGTGGACATCCTGGTCATCCAGGGCACCATCGTCTCGGCCGAGCACGTGTCGACCACCGACGAGCCGTTGAACCTCAAGGAGTTCATCGCCGACCTCGACCTGCCGGTGATCGTCGGCGGTTGCACGGACTACAAGACCGCTCTGCACCTGATGCGTACCGGTGCAGCCGGCGTGATCGTGGGCATCGGTGGCGACGAGTGGTCGACCACCGAGTCGGTGCTGGGCATCCGGGTGCCGATGGCCTCCGCGATCGCCGACGCGGCGGCGGCCCGCCGCGACTATCTCGACGAGACCGGCGGCCGGTACGTGCACCTGATCGCCGACGGCGACATCCAGACCTCGGGCGACATCGCCAAGGCGCTCGGTTGCGGCGCGGACGCGGTGATGCTCGGCGAGCCGCTGTCGCTCTGCGACGAGGCACCCGCCGGTGGTGCCTGGTGGCACTCGGCGGCGAGCCACCCGTCGCTGCCCCGGGGTGCCTTCGAGGTTGCCGGTGAGCCGCTCGGGTCGATGGAGCAGCTGCTCTTCGGCCCGGCGGACGAGGCCGACGGTCAGCTCAACCTGTTCGGGGGGCTGCGTCGGGCCATGGCCAAGTGCGGCTACCGCGACCTGAAGGAGTTCCAGAAGGTCGGCCTGGTCCTCGACCGCTGACCAATCCCGTCAAACGCCGAAAGGCCGGCCCCCACGCTGCGGGGCCGGCCTTTGGCGCACCGGGGGTGTCAGCCCTCGGTGAACCTCGACCCAGTTCAGGTTGACGAGGCCGCTGATCGCGGGTGACCGGGCCGCTGTCGTACGGTCCGTCTGTGCAAACCGGCGCGGTGGCCCGGCGGAGAGGGCGCGACCGGTGCCCGCTGGACACCGGTCGCGCCGGGATCACTTGTCGAGGTAGATGGTCAGGTCGGACATGTTGCGGTAGCTGGTCGCCGCGAAGTCGAGCGACTGTCCCCTGTTCTCGGTGCCACCGGGGGCGGTGTCCATCTCCCAGTTGGCGTGGTGGAAGTTGCGCTCGCCGATGGTCTGGAAGAACTGCTGGAAGTTGAGGTCGCCCTCGCCCAGCGGGGTCATCTGGTAACCGTTGGGCACGCTGGTGTCCCGGTCGCCGTCCTTGGCGTGGAAGAGCGGGAACCGGGTGGTCCGGTCGGCCACGGTGAGGATCGGGTCGAACAGGTCGGTCACCTCCTGGCCGGCCGGGTTGACGTACTTCTGGTGCCGGTAGCGGGCAACGTAGGCCCAGTAGATGTCGAGTTCGAAGAAGACGTACCGCGGGTCGGTGATCTCGAAGAAGTACTCCAGGCGGCGGACGCCGGAGGACCGGGTCTGCCGGCCCTGCGCGTCGCGCGGGCCACGGTCGATCAGGAAGCTGTACGCGGTGTCGTGGTTGTGCGTGTAAAGCCGCATGCCCCGGGCTCGGGCCTGTCGGCCCAGCTCGTTCCAGATGTCCGCGGCGGCGTCCCACTCGGCCTTGTACGCGCTGTTGGTCGGGTCGCTGCCGGTGCCGATGTTCTTCATGCCGAGTTCCTCGGCGATGTCCAGCTGCTGCTGGAAGGTGGCCGGCTGGATCGAGGCGTGGGTGCCGTTGGCCACCAGCCCGTTGTCGTCGAGGATCTTGCGAATCTCGGCGGGGGTGATCTGCCGGCCGAGGATCTCGGTGCTCTGGGTGTAGCCGGCGAACTCGATCTCCTTGTAGCCGATCTCGGCGAGCCGTGCGAGGACGCGCTCGAAGCCGTAGGGCACCCCGCTGTCGTCGGGCGCGGCCGTGATCCGGTCGCGGACGCTGTAGAGGATGATGCCGCGGTTCTTGGCCGGGATCAGCGGCTCGACCCGCAGCTTGCTCTTCGGGTTGGCGAGCGCGGGGGTGCCGGTGGCGAGAACCGGCAGGCCGGCCGCGCCGATCGCGGCGGCGGCGCCGGCCGAGGCCGCGAGCAGGGACCGGCGGCTGAGCCGGCCGGTGGGGGAGGCATCGGGGGTGGTGTGGTCGGGCATGGTTCCACCTTTCGCGACGGCGGTTGCCGTCGATCACGATCAGCAGAGACGCGACGAGGTCTGGTCGCTGGGCGCCGCCGAGCGCCCGTGAGGCCAGGAGACGGGTGTGCCGTCCCAGCCGTGATCGGCGTGAATGTTCCGAGCTCGTTACATCTTGGAAACAGACACTAACGACGGTCTAAGTCAAAAGAAAGTGTCGATCGATGACAACTTTTGCAGGTTTCAACGAAAGATGCTGATGACCCTCAATACGGGTCGCGCGGCCGGCCGCGCTGACTACGCTCGTCCTGACCGGATGCCGCAAGAGGCCGGATCGCCGCAGGAGGAGTGTGCATGGTCCTGACCCGACGGGGACCGGCTGGCCGTCGGCTCGCCGTCGCGCTGACCTGTGTCATCGGGTTGGTCGCGACCGGTTGTACGGGTGACGACGGTGCCGGTTTCCGGCCCGGTGCGGCCGACGCTGGCGACCCGTACGTGCCGGGGCGCGGCAACGGCGGTTACGACGTTACGCACTATGGCCTGGACGTCCGCTACGACCCGTCGTCGGACCGGTTGACCGGCCGAGCTGTCATCACCGCCACGGCCACTCAGGACCTGTCCCGGTTCAATCTGGACCTGGCCGGCCTGGACGTCGGCGCTGTCACCGTGGGGGACGCGCAGGCCGACCACCGTCGCGGCGACGGCGAGTTGGTGGTGACCCCGCGCGACGGGCTTGCGCGTGGTCGGCAGTTCACCGTGACTGTCGACTACGGGGGTGTGCCGACCCCCGTCGTCGATGGGGAGTTGGGCAGCGGCGGCTTCCTGCACACCGCCGACGGCGCGGTCGCGATCGGCCAACCCGACTCGGCGGCCACCTGGTTCCCGGTCAACGACCACCCCTCGGACAAGGCGACCTACGACCTGGCGGTGACCGTCCCGGACGGCCTGGCCGCGCTGAGCAACGGGGTGCCCGGGCCGAAGAGCAGCGCCAGCGGCTGGACCACCTGGCGCTGGTCGGAGCGCGCCCCGATGGCCAGCTACCTGAGCACACTGGTGATAGGTGACTACCGGGTGGTGGTCGGCACGCACGCCGGCCGGCCGATGGTCACCGCGGTGGCGGCGAGCCTGCCGCCGGCCGGTGGCGCGGCCACCTCACTGGCCCGCACCGGTGCGATCGCCGACTTCCTGGCCAGCCGCTTCGGCCCGTACCCGTTCGACTCGTACGGCGGGATCGCGATCGCCGACGATCGGATCGGGTACGCGCTGGAGACCCAGTCGCGCCCGGTCTACGGGCCGGCCTTCTTCAGCGACGACAAGCCCAACCTGAGCGTCGTCGCGCACGAGTTGGCCCACCAGTGGTTCGGCGACAGCGTGTCGGTAGGCAGGTGGAGCGACATCTGGCTCAACGAGGGCTTCGCCAGTTACGCCGAGTGGCTGTGGGAGGAGCACGACGGCGGCCGGACCGCCCAGCGCAACTTCGAACTTCAGTACGCGACGACCGACTGGTCGCAGCCGTCGGTCGAGCCGGGCCGGGAGCGGATGTTCGGCACGGCCGTCTACAAGCGCGGGGCGCTCGCCGTGCACGCGTTGCGACGGACCGTCGGTGACGAGATGTTCTTCCGGATCCTGCGTACCTGGACCACCGAGCGGGCGGCGGGCAACGCGCGCACCTCGGACCTCGTCGCGCTGGCCGAACGGGTGGCGGGTCGACAGTTGCGACCCCTCTTCGACGCCTGGTTGGTGGGTGGGTCGGCGCCCACACTGCCCTGACGACGCCGCGATGGTCGGTCGATATGCTGCCGCCGGGGACGGCGGGGAGACGCCCGCTCGCGCGGAGCGGCCTGGGCCGCCACCGCCACCGTATGCGGGAGGGTGTGGGATGCGGGTGACGCGGCAAAGACTGCGGATGGGTACCGCCTTGCTGGTGACCGGGGCACTCGCACTGTCCGGATGCGACTCGACGGGCACGGAGGCGGAGCCGGCACCGAGCGCGTCCCCCACGCCGTCGCGGACCTTCACGGCGGGTGCCGCGGGGATCGGGGACGCCTACTTTCCGAGCTACGGCAACGGCGGTTACGACGTCGACCGGTACACGGTCAAGGTGCGCTACGACCCGGAGAAGGACCAGCTCACCGGTACGACCACCGTGCAGGCCTCCGCGACGGCCGACCTGTCGACGTTCAACCTCGACCTGGCCGGCCTGACCGTCACCGCGGTCACCGTGGACGGCGCACCGGCAACCCACCGCCGGGAGCGGAACGAGTTGGTGATCAAGCCGGCCTCCGGCCTGATCAACGGCAACGGGTTCGTCGCGGAGATCACCTACGAGGGTGTGCCGAAGCCGTTGAAGAACGAGACGCTCGGTGACGGCGGGTTCCTGCACACCTCGGACGGTGCCATCGCGCTGGGGCAGCCCGAGTCGGCCAGCACCTGGTTCCCGGTCAACGACCACCCGTCCGACAAGGCGGCCTACGACTTCGAGATCACCGTTCCGGACGGTCTGACCGCGGTCAGCAACGGCGTGCCGGGCGGGAAGGCCAGCAAGGACGGCTGGACCACCTGGAAGTGGTCGGAGAAGTCGCCGATGGCGAGTTACCTGAGCACGGTGGTGATCGGCGAGTTCCGGATCACCACGGCCACCCACCGGGGAAAGCCGGTCTACAGCGCGGTCGCGATCGCGGCCAACGGCTCCGCGGATTCGTCGATCGCCGAGACCACCAAGGTCGCCGACTACCTGGAGACCGTGTTCGGGCCGTACCCGTTCGACGCGTACGGCGGTGTGGTGGTCACCGACAGCCGGATCTCCTACGCCCTGGAGACGCAGAGCCGTCCGGTCTACGCCGCCAGCTTCTTCCGGCAGGGCGCGAACACCGAGGTGGTCGCCCACGAGCTGGCGCACCAGTGGTTCGGCGACAGCGTCGCGCTGGCCAAGTGGGAGGACATCTGGCTCAACGAGGGTTTCGCCACGTACGCGGAGTGGCTGTGGGCCGAGCACACCAGGAAGTACACCGCCGAAGAGGCGTTCGAGACCGCGTACGCGAGGGCATCCGCGCAGGTGTGGAAGACGCCGCCGGGCAAGCCGGGGGTGAAGGAGCTGTTCAGCGAGTCGGTCTACCAGCGTGGTGGCATGACCCTGCACGCCCTGCGGGTGGCCGTTGGCGACAAGGCGTTCTTCGAGATCGTCAAGACCTGGGCGGCGGAGAAGCGCAACGGCACCGCCACCACGGCCGAGTTCGTGGCTTTCGCCGAGCGCATCTCCGGCAAGCAGCTCGACGCGCTCTTCGATGCCTGGCTCTACGGCACCAGGAAGCCTTCAACGCCCAAGCGGCTCTGACCGGGGTCAGTTCTTGACGATCAGGGTGGGGTGGGCTGCCAGGTAGGCATCCGCGCGGCCGGCGCGAAGTTCGGTGATGAACTTCCGGCCGTCGTTGGTGAGCTGTTCGCCGCGGTAGGCGCTGCCCTTGCCGACGCCGGAACCGGGCAGGCCGACCAGCGTGAAGCGGTTCTCCGGCACCCCACCCAGGGCGTACGCCACGTCGACGATCCGGGGACCACCCGCGTAGACGAGGGTGTCACCCAACGCCGCGACCACCTGGTCGACCCGCTCCGGTTGCCGGGCCAGGCCCTCGTCCAGGATCTTGCGGGTCAGCGCCCGGACCAGCTGCTGCTGGTGACGCTGCCGGGCGTAGTCGCCGCCGGTGATGTAGCGCTGCCGCGCGTAGTCGAGCGCCTGCCACCCGTTGAGGTGCTGGTTGCCCTTCTCGTAGACCTGCTGCGGCCCCTTGTAGCCGCCGGGCGCGCTCTCCCGATACTTGCCGTCCGGCCGGCGGTGCAGCGAGGCGACCCGCTGGTCGACGTAGATGTCCACCCCGCCGAGGGTGTCGACCAGCTTGTCGAACCCGTTGAACGTGAGCACCGCGCCGGCGTCGATGCGCAGCCCGGTGTATCCGCTGACCGTGCTGCGCAGCAGCTCGTACCCCTGGGCGGTGCTTGGTTGTTTGGGCTTGCCCGGCACCCGGCTGCCGAAGCTCATCGCGTGCGTGAGCTTGGTCTTGCCGCCCTTGTAGTCAGCCTTCGGAAACGCCGGGATGTCCACCAGCAGGTCGCGGGGGAGGGAGAAGAGGTACGCCCGACCCAACCCCTTGGGTACGTGCAACACCAGCACGGCGTCCGCGTGCGGCTCCCAGCCGGGCACGCTGACCCGGGTGTCCACACCGACCAGCAGCAGGTTGAGTGGGCCGGTGATGTCCGCGCCCGGCGGTGGGCCGCTCGGGCTCGGGGTGGGCGTGACGATCGGCGACGGGGTCGGTGAGCCGGCGAGCGGGGGGCCGCCGGGCTTACTGTCGCCGGTCAGCCGGGTGATCACCGCCGCACCAGCCGCGATCAACGCGACGGCGGCGAGGGCCACCAGGCCCAGCAGCAGCCACCGCCGGCGCGGTGCCATCGACCCGATGGTCATCTTGGATTCCTTCCACCCGTCTGGTGAACAACGCTCCGACGGGTGCTCCGGGTTGCGGCCGGAGGGGCGTCGGGTCGGTAGGCCGGTGCATGATCGCGCAAAAACGGTCGCTGGCGCGAGCGCTACTCGCGAGTAATGATGCGTCCATGCGGTACGACGTGGTCGTCATCGGGTCGGGCTTCGGCGGCAGCGTCACGGCGCTCCGGCTGGCCGAGAAGGGCTATTCGGTAGCTGTGCTGGAAGCGGGCCGGCGCTTCGCCGACGACGAGTTCCCGCAGACGTCCTGGCGGGCCCGTCGGTTCCTCTGGGCGCCGAAGCTGGGCTGCTACGGCATTCAACGGCTCACCCTGCTCCGCCCGGCCGGCCGGCGTTCGGGCACCGGGGTGCTGGTGCTCTCCGGCGCCGGGGTGGGCGGCGGCTCCCTGGTCTACGCGAACACCCTCTACGAGCCGCTGCCGGCCTTCTACACCGACCCGCAGTGGCGCGACATCACCGACTGGCGCGACGAACTGGCCCGCCACTACGACCAGGCGAAGCGGATGCTCGGCGTCACCACGTACCCCCTGGACACCGCCGCGGACCGCGCCATGCGGGCGGTGGCCGAGCGGATGGGGGTGGGGCACACCTTCCACGCCACCCCGGTGGGCGTGCACATCGGCCGTCCTGGGCAGCGGGTCGCCGACCCGTACTTCGGTGGTGCCGGCCCGGAGCGCACCGGCTGCCTGCACTGCGGCTCGTGCATGACCGGCTGCCGGCACGGGGCGAAGAACACGTTGGTCAAGAACTACCTCTGGCTCGCGGAGCGGCTCGGCGTCACGGTGCGCCCGCTGACCACGGTCACGGCCGTCCGGCCGGCCCTCGACGGCGGGTACGAGGTGCACACCGTCCGCACCGGCAGCTGGCTGCGCAGGGGACGGCAGGTGGTCCACGCCGACCAGGTGGTCTTCGCCGCCGGGGCGCTCGGCACCCAACGGCTGCTGCACGAGATGAAGGCCGACGACGTGTTGCCCGGGCTCTCGCCCCGACTCGGCGAGCTGACCCGCACCAACTCGGAGGCGATCCTGGGCGCCTCGGTGCCGCGGCAACGAGCCCGGTCCGAGCGGCTGGACTTCACCGAGGGGGTGGCGATCACCAGCTCGTTCCACCCCGACCCGCAGACCCACATCGAGCCGGTCCGCTACGGGCGCGGCTCCAACGCCATGGGGCTGCTCCAGTCGCTGCTCGTCGACGGCGGCCCGCACCGTGTGCGGCGCTGGCTGGGCAGCATCGTGCGACAGCCGGGGCTGGCCGCCCGGATGCTGTCCGTGCGCGGTTGGTCGGAGCGGACGGTGATCGCCCTGGTGATGCAGTCGGTGGACAACTCGCTGACCACCCGCTGGCGGCGCGGGGTCTTCGGTCGTCGGCTGGTCACCGGGCCCGGCCACGGCACCCCGAGCCCGACCTGGATCCCGGCCGGCAACACCGCCACCCGGCTGCTCGCCGAGGAGATCGGCGGTACGCCCGGCGGCTCGCTCACCGAGCCGTTCGACATCCCGATCACTGCGCACATCCTGGGCGGGGCGGTGATCGGCGCCACCGAAGCCGACGGGGTGATCGACCCCTGGCACCGGGTGTACGGCCACCCGGGGCTGCACGTGGTCGACGGCGCGGCGGTCTCGGCCAACCTCGGCGTGAACCCGTCGTTGACGATCACCGCACAGGCGGAACGGGCGATGTCCTTCTGGCCCAACAAGGGCGCGGAGGACCCCCGCCCCCCGCTCGGCTCCCCGTACCGCCGGCTGGCCCCCGTACCCCCGAACCACCCGGCGGTGCCGGCAAACGCCCCGGGGGCGCTGCGTCCCTGAACGCCCCCTGCGGCGATCTTGCAGTTTCGGTCGTCGTTATGTGGCAGATGCGGCTTTTGGCGGGACCGTAGGTGCAAGATCGCGGAAGGCGGGGGTTGGGCGGCGAGCCGGTGCCGGGGGTGGTCGTGACTGTCGGTAGGCTTTGTGCACATGAGCCTGCCTCGCCCCGTCCTCGTGGTGGACTTCGGAGCCCAGTACGCCCAGCTCATCGCGCGCCGGGTTCGCGAGGCGAAGGTCTACTCCGAAATCGTGCCGCACTCGATGCCGATCGCCGAGATGCTGGCGAAGAACCCCGCCGCGATCATCCTCTCCGGCGGCCCAGCCAGCGTCTACGCGCCGGACGCGCCGCAGATCGACGCGGGCGTGTTCAGCGCCGACGTGCCGGTCTTCGGCATCTGCTACGGCTTCCAGGCGATGGCCCAGGCGCTCGGCGGCACGGTCACGAAGACCGGCAACCGAGAGTACGGCGGCACGCCGCTGCGCCCCCGCCTCCTCGACCCCGGCGTGCTGCTGCGCGACCTGCCGGCGGACCTGCCGGTCTGGATGAGCCACGGCGACTGCGTCACCGAGGCGCCCGCGGGCTTCACGGTGACCGCCGAGTCGGCGGGTGCGCCGGTGGCGGCCTTCGAGGACCTGGCCGGGCGTCGGGCCGGCGTGCAGTTCCACCCGGAGGTCGGGCACACCGCACACGGTCAGGAGATGCTGACCCGCTTCCTCTACGACATCGCCGGCATCGAGCCGACCTGGACGCCCGAGAACATCATCGACGAGCAGGTTGCCCGGATCCGCGCCCAGGTCGGCGACAAGGAGGTCATCTGCGGCCTGTCCGGCGGGGTGGACTCCGCAGTCGCCGCCGCGCTGGTGCACAAGGCGGTCGGTGACCAGCTCACCTGCGTCTTCGTCGACCACGGCCTGCTGCGTGCCGGCGAGGCCGAGCAGGTCGAGAAGGACTACGTGGCCGCCACCGGCATCAAGCTGAAGGTGGTCGACGCGGCCGACCGGTTCCTCGGCGCGCTGGCCGGGGTGACCGACCCGGAGCAGAAGCGCAAGATCATTGGTCGGGAGTTCATCCGGGTCTTCGAGGCCGCGGCCCGCGAGATCGCCTTACACGGCGACGTGGAGTTCCTGGTCCAGGGCACCCTCTACCCGGACGTGGTCGAGTCCGGCGGCGGCACCGGCACCGCCAACATCAAGAGCCACCACAACGTCGGCGGCCTGCCGGAGGACCTGAAGTTCGCACTGGTCGAGCCGCTGCGCACGCTCTTCAAGGACGAGGTCCGCGCGCTCGGCCTGCAGTTGGGCCTGCCCGAGGCGATGGTCTGGCGGCACCCGTTCCCGGGCCCCGGCCTGGCCATCCGGATCATCGGCGCGGTCGACCAGCAGCGCCTCGACCTGCTCCGCGAGGCCGACCTGATCGCCCGCGAGGAGTTGACCGCCGCCGGCCTCGACCGGGGCGTGTGGCAGTTCCCGGTGGTGCTGCTCGCCGACGTGCGCAGCGTCGGCGTACAGGGAGACGGGCGCAGCTACGGGCACCCCGTGGTGCTGCGCCCCGTCTCCAGCGAAGACGCGATGACGGCGGACTGGTCCCGGCTGCCCTACGAGGTGGTCGCCCGGATCTCCACCCGGATCACCAACGAGGTGGCCGACGTGAACCGGGTGGTACTGGACGTGACCAGCAAGCCGCCGGGCACCATCGAGTGGGAGTGAGCGCGGCTCAGGCAGCCGGCGGAGTGCTGGACGGGCTTGTCGGCGGGTAGGGCGGCGTCGGGGCGTACCCCGGCTCCGGCCCACCCGGCGCGGGCCCGGCGGTGGGCGGCGGGCCCGCCTGCGGCGCGACGCCCGCCGCGTGCGGCCAGGCCGGCGCGCCGGTGGGCTCCTCCGGCATCAGGAACCACATGATCGGGTACGCGAACAGCGCGAGCCCGCCGGTGAGCAGGCCGCTGACCGCGAAGATCACCCGGACCAGGGTGGGATCGATGGCGAAGTAACGGCCGACGCCGCTGGCGACCCCCGCCACCATGCGGTCGGTGGTGGGTCGGCGGAGCTGCCGGTACGGGGCGTGGGAAGCGGTGGTGGATGTCATACGTCCACGGTCCGCGCCGGGGCCCGGCCCGCCCTCGGTGACCGCCCGGATCCTTACCCTGACCAATCCCTGAGCAGGGTCAGATAGTCAGGAATCCGACTCTTTTCCGTTCCGGTAACGCGGCGCGGGGAGAATTTGCTTCCGTGACCACCTTGCTGGAGCCGCTCCGCAGGATCGCGGCATACGCAGTCTGTGCTGATTCAAAGGGCCGAGTCTTGCTGGTCCGCGCGTCCGAGCGCTCCGGCACCCCCGGCACGTGGTCCCTGCCCGGCGGGGCGGTCGACCACGGCGAGGACCCGAACCACACAGTGGTCCGCGAAACCGCCGCCGAAACCGGCCTCTCCGTCGCCGTCTCCGGCCTGGCCGACGTGCTCGCCGACATGCGGGCGCTGCCGGAGCGCGGCATCACCATCCACACCGACCGGCTGATCTACCGCGTGGCGGTGCGCGGCGGCACCCTCGCAGACCGGGTCGGCGAGCGCCCCACCGACCTGGCCCGCTGGTACACCCTCGACGAGGCGCGCGAGCTGCCGCTGCGCTCGTTCACCGCACGCGCCCTCGGGTTACCCGCCTCCTCGGCCGACGTGGTGCCCGACGAAGCACCCGAATTCCCCTCCTTCTACGCGGTGCCCGGCCCCGACGGGCTGCACCGCGCACAGCGATTCGCCGCGTACGCGGTGTGCACCGACCCGGCCGGTCGCGTGCTGCTCACCCGAATCTCCGACGGCTACCCGGGCGCCGGCTGCTGGCACCTGCCCGGCGGCGGCACCGACTACGGCGAGCAGCCCGGCGCCGCGCTGATCCGGGAACTGATCGAGGAGACCGGCCAAGCTGGTCGCCTCGTCGAACTGCTCGGGGTGGCCAGCCACCGCGACGCCGCCTCGCTCGGCCCAGAGGGCTACCCGATCGACTGGCACGGCGTCCGCGCCTTCTACCGGGTCGTGGTCGACCAGCCCAACCCGCTGACCGTGGCCGACGTGGGCGGGTCCACCTGCGAAGCCCGCTGGTTCGCCCGCGAGGAGTTGGGTGCACTACCCACCCATCACCTCACCGAGGTGACCGCCGAAGCAGTCCAAGCCGCCCAGCTCACCTGACCCGGGCCGTTCCCCGCTTCGCCGCTCGGCCGCTCGGCTCCGAATGGGGGCGGGCCCGGGCGGGCGGCCCGGCGTTGGTGCGTGGACGGGTCGATGGTCGGGGTGCCCCTGCCTGCGTGCGGTCGTGGCTGTGTGTGGTCGTGGCTGTGTGTGGTCGTGGCTGTGTTGGTCGTGGCTGTGTGTTGGTCGTGGCTGTGTGTGGTCGTGGCTGCGTGTGGTCGTGGCTGTGTGTGGTCGTGGCTGTGTGTGGTCGTGGCTGTGTTGGTCGTGGCTGTGTGTTGGTCGTGGCTGTGTGTGGTCGTGGCTGCGTGTGGTCTTGCGTTGGTTGTCGGGGCTCGTGCATGCGGGCGGCCGTGCGTCGGGGTGTCGTTCAGCGGGCGGTGATCCGCGCGTGTGGTCGTGCGCTGGGGTGCCGATGTGCGGGCGGTCGCGCTCCCGGACGGTCTGGGTCGTGGCCTATCGGGGGTGCGATCGGCAGGAAGCCCGCGGAAAAGCGGCGCGGCCGACTGATCCACTCCATTTCGCCGACATTGCGGTATCCCAGCGCCGGCATACCGCAACATCGGCGAAATGGAGTCGATCAACGTTCCTTGCGCCTTCGTCTGGCACGAGCCGAACCCAACCAGGTCGGCCGGCCGGCCAAGTCAGCCCCGCCCCGCCCCCGCCCCCGCTCCGCCCCCGTCCGGCCTCCGCCTCGCCCCCGCCCGGCCTCCGCCCCGCCCCGCCTGGTCCTCGCCCCGCCCCGCCCCGCCTGGTCCTCGCCCCGCCCCGCCCCGCTTGGTCCTCGCCCCGCCCCGCTTGGTCCTCCGCCCGGCCCCGGCCCCTGCCTTCCCGTCCCCCTTCCGCCTCCCTCCTCGGCCCGCCCGCTCCCCACTCGGGGTTGATCATGAAGTTATTGTCAGGACACGCCGAGATGGACGGCGATAACTTCATGATCGACGGGCAGTTCGACAGGGCAGGTCGACGGGCAGGTCGACGGGCAGGTCGACGGGCAGTTCGACGGGGGAAGCGGAGTGGGCTGGGATGGAACTTGTGCGGCGCGTCGGGGCTTACGGGATCTTGTGGGAATCGGGCCGGGTTCTGGTGGTTCGGGACGGGGTCGAGGGTGAGTTCCCGGGGGTTTGGCGGCTGCCAGGTGGTGCCGTCGCGCACGCCGAGCACCCGGAGCGCGCTGTGGTCCGTGAGGTCGCCAGACAGGCCGGGCTGATTGTGACCGTGGGCCCGCTGCGGGCAGTGCTAGCCGACGTGACCACCTACCCGGAGGACGATGTCGCGCAGCACACCGACCGGCTGCTCTTCGAACTCAGCGCCCGCGACGGCGCATCGGGCGATGGCGCACAGGGGGACGACGCACAGGGGGACGGCGCATCGGGGGACGGCGCGCAGGGGGACGGCGCATCGGGCGACGGTGCATTGCGCCACGGCGCGTCGGGCGATGGCGTAGTGGGGGACGGCGCACTGGGGGGCGGCGCACTGGGTGACGGCGCGTCGGGCAAGGGTGGCGGTGGCTCGGTGGACCAGGCTCAATGGCTCACCCTGCCGGAGGTGGCGCGGCTGCCGTTGGCGCCGTTCAGTGCCGAGGCGCTCGGCCTGCCGGTCACCCCGCTACCCTCCGGTACGCACCGGTCGTACGAGCCGTTTCCGCCGCCGCATCCCGACCGCAGGCTGCGCTTCGGGGCGTACGGGCTGGTGACCGACCCGGCCGGGCGGATCCTGCTCACGCAGATCGCGGCCGGTTATCCGGGTGCGGGCCAGTGGCACCTCCCCGGCGGTGGCACCGATCATGGCGAGCAGCCGACGGTTGGGCTGCTCCGAGAGTTGGTCGAGGAGGGTGGGCAACTGGGCCGGGTGGTGGAGCTTCTCGGTGTGGACAATCTGCACAATCCGGCCGCGTTGGGCCCGGAGGGTCGGCCGTTGGACTGGCATGGCGTTCGGGTGATCTATCGGATGCTGGTGGACGTACCTACGGATGCGGTGGTCACCGAATCCGCCGGGGGTTCGACGGCGCGGGCTGGCTGGTTCACCCGCGCCCAGGCGCTTGACCTGCCGTTGAGCGACATCGCTGCCTTGGCAATCGGACAGAGTGGTTGATAGCACGTCGCCCGACGAGCCGGGATGGTGACCCTCCGGTACAGTCAAAGGCGGGAATGATGGAGGAAACGGGCGATGAAGCCCGGGATGGGAATAAGCGAGCGGTTCGAGCGGTTTCAACCAGTTGGAAGTACCGCCGGCAGCTATCGCCAAGCCACGTTCCCCTATGCGATGGTGTACTCCGCAAAACGGCTGCCGGGCCACGCAGGGTCCGGCACGAGACAGCCGGACACCCCGCCCCACGGCGGCCAGCCGATCCGGTGATGGAGGAAACGTGCCGAGAGCCCCATGGCGCCGGCGTCGTACTACTGACAGTCCGCGCCCCGCAGGGCGACGCTGGGCGGGCCGGTTGCGCCGCAGCAGCACGTTCGCCCGCCAGGTGCTGTTGGTCCGGGTCGGTCGCCGTGACGGCGACCTGCACGCGACCGACGTGGCCCAGCCCGAGCGTCGGTACGCCGACCGGCAGCGCCGTCGCTACGGCCTGGACCGGCTCAGCCGACCGACACTGGGCGTCGGCCGAACGGAGATCGAGGCGGTCATGCCGATCAGCCCGGCGATGCCGCCGATGGCGCATGCCGACGAGGCTTCATCGCGGTCGATCCCGCTGCTCCCCGGCGAGCGGACCATCGCCCGCCGGATGAAGTTCGGCCTGGTCAACGCCTGCACGCTGGCCAGCCTGATGCTCGGCATGCTGGCCATCTTCCTGGCCATGCAGGGCGAGGTGCGGATCGCCGCGCTCTGCCTGATCGCCTGCGTCGGCTTCGACGGGCTGGACGGCGCACTGGCCCGCCGGCTCGGCGTGGCCAGCCCGTTCGGCGCGCAGATGGACTCACTGGCCGACATGTGCTCTTTCGGCCTCGCGGCACCGGTCGTGGTCTACGCCTCGCTCGCTGGCTCCGTCTCCACGGCCGCCGCGGCGGTGGCGTGCGCCCTGGTCGCGGCGTGTGCCGCGATTCGACTGGCCCGCTTCAACGTCTCGCCGAAGGACGGCCGCTTCTTCTGCGGCGTGCCCACCACCATGGCCGCCGCGGTGCTCGCCGTGACCGTGGCGATCGGCCTGCCCGTTCCCGGTGCCGTGCTGGTCGCCGGGGTCGCGCTGCTCGCCTTCGCGATGGTCTCGAGTTTCCCGTACGCCAAGCTCGCCCGCCTGGTGAAGCTGCCGCCGTGGCTGTGGCTGGCCCCGGTGATCGGCGCGCTGGTCGACATCCGGCTCACGTTCGCACTGATCGTGGTGGGCTACCTCGTCAGCGGGCCGGTGCTCTGGCTGCGGCAGCGTCGTACCGCCTGATTTCAGCAGTCAGAACGGGGCGTCGCGGACAGCGGCGCCCCGTTCTGCGTTTGTGGGTCAGCGCCAGCGGGCGATGACCGTGGACCCGCCGACCACCTTGTCGCCCGGCCCGACCAGCGGGTCCGCAGCCTCGGCCGGGAGGTAGACGTCGGTCCGTGAGCCGAATCGGATCAACCCGAAGCGCTCGCCTTTGGCCAGCAGTGCGCCTATCGGCGCGCGCTGGACGATCCGGCGGGCGATCAGCCCGGTGCGCTGCGCGACCACCACGGTGCCACGAGCGGTGTCCAGCACGGTGTACGCCGCCACGTTGTGCTCGGCGTCCGGCTTCATGGCGTTGACGAATCCGCCGTCGGCGACGAAGTAGTCCACCACCTTGCCGGCGACCGGGGCACGGTTGACGTGCACGTCCAGCACCGACAGGAAGACCGCGACCCGCAGCCACTCGCCGTCGCCGAAACGCTCGTCGTGCAGGCGCTGCACCGACAGGACCTTTCCGTCCGCGCTGGCGACGACGGCGGTCGGGTCTTCCGGCACGTCCCGCTCTGGATCCCGGAAGAACGCGGCGACCGGCCCGGCGGCCAGCGCCGGCAGTAGCCAGAGCTTGGAGGAGGGACGCGCCACCCGAGTCAGTGCCGCGAGGCCCAGCGCGATGCCGGCGGCGGCCACGCCGTTGGAGTCGATGTGCATGCCGCGGGTCAGCGGCACGCTCGACGGCCGGTGCGCGGGGGTCAACCTGTCGGCCGTGGCGGGGCTGGCGGGGGTGAAGCGCAGTCGGTAGACCCGTACCGGTGGGTTGTTGCGCAGCACCAGGTCGGCGCCCACGCCGTAGAGGGCGTCCTGCCGGGCCAGCTCGGCGGCGGCACCGGTGGTCCGGCCGGGCGTGGCGATGGTCGCCACGCTCAGCACGGCACCGTCGGACAGGTGTTTGGCCAGGCCCTCGATGCCGCTGCGGGTCTCCTCGGTGGTGCCGCTGAACACCTCGCCGGCGATGACGACCTCGGCGGCCTCGGCCTTGGCCTCGGCCAGGGAGTCGATGACGCTCACCCGGTCGGCCACCCAGCCGCCCTGGGCGGTGACGTGCGCGCGGAGCGCGGCAGCGCCGAGCGGCTCGGCGGGCACCACGGTGAGCCGGTCACCGGGGAGCAGCGCCTCGATCGCCGCGGCCAGCACCGCGGACTCCGGGCCCACCCCGACCAGCAGGGCGGCCTTGGGGTCGTTGATCCGGGCCAGTTCGGAGACGAGGGTACGGGCGGCTCGCTCGCCGATGCGGACCGGACCGGACCGACCGGTGGTACGCACGGCGGGGGACTGGGTCATGTCGGGCGGGCTCCTGACGGGGGTAGAGACGGGAATCGCGGCGGGACCGCCATGGCGGGACGGACCGGCCGGCGGAGGCGAGATCTCCACCGGCCAGCATATGCGCCCGTCCGCGCCAGCCGCACCGCCGTGGCGGTGGAGTAGGCCGACGCGGGCCGGGCGCTCGACGTCAGACCTCCCCGCGCCGACCCTCCCGCTCGTTGCCCGGTTCGTCGTCGACCGCCTCGACCGGATGATCGGACCGGGTCGGTTCATCCCCCTCCACCGGCGTCGCTCGGAAAGTTCCGATGGTCGGCTCGTCGGGCTGGCCGGGGACCGGGGCGGTCTGCGGCTCCGACGGCGGGTGAGCGAGCCAGGCCGGGTGGATCACGTCGGTCGGTGCCTCCGGCGCTCGTACCTCCGTGGTCGACGTCTCGGGTGTCGATCCCGGCAGGGGAGCGTCCCAGGTGGACTGTTGGGCCTCCCAGGCTGGCAGAGCCGCACCGGAGGTCGGCGCGGCGGCACCGGAGGTCGGCGCGGACGCAGCGGAAACCGGCGTGACGGCCTCGGCGGCGCCGGCCTCGGCGGTCTGCTCCGGCCGGCCCGATCGACCGGAGCGCAGCGCACCGACCAGCCCGAAGACGCCGATCAGGATCAGTGCGCTGGCCAGGAACCAGCCGACCGCAGGTAGCGCGAGCCCGAGTATCTGGCCGAGCAACCACCAGGCGGACAGCGCCAGGAACACGAGCCCGAAGGCGAACGACACCAGATCCGTGCGGTGAGCCTTCACCGGGTCACCTCCAGGTTGCCAGCATTGACATGGATGTACAGGCGCAGCTTCCCGCCGCCGGCACCGTCGACGCCGAGGTCGGTGCTCTCCTGCAGGCGGCCGTCCAGCCCGCCGGATCGGTTGCCGAAGATGGTGGCGTCGCCAGCGTTGACGTCGGCCACCGTGGTGACGTCCACGTTCGGCGGCACGACCACGGTCGCCTTGCCGAAGTTGACCGCGACCGTCACCTGGCTCTCCCGCTTCGCGAAGTCGATCCCCCGCAGGTCGAGCACGGCGTCACCGAAGCTGTTCTCGTACCGGTCGGCGAGGTCGCGGTAGTCCGTCGGTGCCCAGGTCACCGCGCCGTCGACCCCGCGGATCCGGTCGTAGGACTCGGCGACCGTGGCCGTGCCCAGCGCCGCTGCGGTCACCAGGCCAAGCGCGATGAGCCAGCGGGCCCGCCCGAACCAGGTGCCGACCAGCAGTCCCAGCCCGATCGTGGCCAACGCGGCCGCGAAGTACGCCGAGGCGCTGATGGCGAAGACGTCCAGCAGGTCGAGCAGGGCGACCACACCGAGGACCAGGAAGATCAGCGAGAAGGTCACCGCGCCGAGTGGCGAACGCTCCCGGGGGCGCTTCGGCGGCTTCGGTGGCTTGGGCGGCGGGGCGGCGGCCGGGGCCGGCGAGGCGTACGGGCCGTGCGGCGCGAACGGGGGACGGTATCCGGATGACGGCGCGGCGGTCGGATAGCTGGGCGGGGCAGCGGGTGGACCGGTCACCGGTGCCGACGGCCACCCGGCGCTGGGCGTGTTGGTGCTCGGCCAGCCCGTGGTGGGTGCCGGCCAGCCTGCCCCGACAGTCGTCGAGCCGGCCGGTTGCCCGGACACCCGGCCCATGTCGGACATCGGCTGCGTCGTGGCGGACGGTTGCGGCACGGCGGTCGGCGGCACGTCGTACGCCGGGGTGGTGAGGGTGGGCGGCGCCCCCGTCGTCGCGGTGGCGTACGCCGGACCACCGCTGGCCATCGGCGCGGTCGGCAGCGGACCGGTCGATGGGACCGCGCCGTACGACGGTGCGGGCCAGGTCACCGGCGGTACCGGACCCGGCGGGGTGCCGGACGGTGCGGACGGTGCCGGCCCACCCGGGGGGCCCGCCTGTGGGTTGTTGCGGCTGTCCCGGTTGAGCAGCAGCGCGCCGGCGACCAGGATGGCCGCGCCGAGCAGCACCGCGCGGAAGGCGTCGGTGACGATGTAGCCGAAGCTGGCCGCGACCAGGATGCCGAGCACGATCACGGTCACCGGCGACATGCTGGAGCGGCCTCGCCCGAGCATGGACTCGACCGGGGACGCGGTGTCGCCCTCGTTCGGGATGATCAACCAGGCGGCGACGTACACCAGGATGCCGATGCCCCCGAAGAACCCGAGCACCGCGAGCAGCACCCGCCAGAGGACCGGATCGGTGTTGGTGGCTCGTCCGATCGCCGCGCAGACGCCGGCCAGATACCGCCCCTCACGCGGTCGGACCAGCCCGTACCGCGAGGTGAAACCAGCGCCGCCCAGCGGCGGTGGCGGCACGGACGGACCGGGACCACCCTGCCCAGGTGGTGTGCCCCCAGCCCCGCCGGCGCCGTAGCCGGTGCCGGCCGCGAATCCCGCAGCCGGGCCGTGGGCGGGCGGACCGTAGCCGGCGGCTGGTGTGCCGTCGGCGGCCGGGCCGGGGCCGGTGTGCGGGCCGAACGTGGTGGGCTCGGTCCATTGGGTGGGCGTCGCGGCTGGCGGGGGCGGTGTCGAACCGCCCGACTGTGCCGACCCCGGTCGGGGCGGCGGGGCAGCTTCCTCGGTCATGCTTCGATACTGCTGCCAGGTGAACCCGAGCGACCTCAGGACCCGACCCTGACCCCACCCTGAGATACGGCGGCCGGAATGTCGGGGGCCTCCCCGTGGTCGTGGGCGGCGCAGCGTGTGACGATCGGATCACCGACCTCGACCAACCCGCCACCGTCACCTGGGAGCCTCCGATCAGCACCGTGACTCCGCCCCCGCGCCTCTACCGCGCCCCCGAGCACCGGATGGCCGCCGGCGTCGCCGCCGGCATCGCCGACCATCTCGGCATTTCGGTGCTGCGGGTGCGCGTCGCGTTCATGGTGCTGCTCGGTCTGAGCGGGCTCGGCCTGCTGCTCTACGCGGCCTTCTGGGCGGTGGTGCCGCTGCGGCCCGGTGACACCGGGGTGCCGCCCCGGCGTGACGTCGCCCAACTCCTGCCGTTCGTCGGGATCGGGCTCGGTGTCCTGTTGATCCAGGTGATGGTCTTCGATTCGGTGGGTGCGGCCGGCACCGCGGGTTGGCTGGTGGCCATCATCGCGGTCGGCGCCGGGGTCATCTGGCACCAGTCCGCGCCGGAGCGGCGGCGGCAGTGGGGTGAGGCGATGCCGGTGCCCTGGCTCGGCGCGGTCGTCGAGGAGAGCGACCGGCGGGCGTTCGTGCTCCGCTTCATCGGCGGGGGAGTGCTGGTCGCGGTCGGCATCATCGGCGTCGCGGCCGTCTACTCGCCAGCGCAGAACTTCGATGCGGTGATCAACGGCGTGATCTTCGCGCTGGTCGGGCTGGCAGGCGTCGGCGTGGTCGCCGCGCCAGTGCTCTGGCGGACGTACAGCCAGCTCCGCTCGGAGCGCGAGGGGCGCATCCGTGAGCAGGAGCGCGCCGAGTTGGCCGCGATGGTGCACGACCAGGTGCTGCACACGTTGGCACTGATCCAACGCAACGCTGGCGACGTCAAGATGGTGCAGCGGCTGGCCCGAGGGCAGGAACGGTCGCTGCGCAACTGGCTCTACAAGCCCACCGCGTCGCCGAGCGAACGTTTCGCCGCCGCGCTGGAGCAGGCCGCCGCCGAGGTCGAGGACACCTACGCCATCACGGTGGAGGCGGTGGTGGTGGGAGACCGGGAGACCGACGAGAAGGTCGGGGCGTTGGTCGCGGCCGCGCGGGAGGCACTGGTGAACGCGGCACGCCATGCCGGCGTGCAGACCGTGTCGCTCTACGCCGAGGTGGAGCCCGATCAGGTCAGCGTCTTCGTCCGGGACCGGGGGAAGGGCTTCGATCCGGATACCGTGGAGGACCACCGGCACGGCGTACGCGGCTCGATCATCGGGCGGATGAAGCGGCACGGCGGACGGGCCGAAATCCGGTCCGGCCCGGGGGAGGGGACCGAGGTCCGGTTGATCCTGCCGATCTCCCGGGACTCGTCCGCAGCGGAGAGGAACAGATGACCATGGCCGAGCAGTCGACCGAGCACCTCGACCAGGCGGATGCCCGCCCCGAGCGGCTGCGGGTGTTCCTGGTGGACGATCACGCCATGTTCCGGGCGGGGGTGCGCGCGGAGTTGGGCGCCCACGTCGAGGTGGTGGGCGAGGCGAGCACCGTGGCCGAGGCGGTCACCCGGATCGCCGCTGTCGGACCCGACGTGGTGCTGCTCGACGTGCACATGCCCGACGGCGGCGGACGCGCGGTGCTGGAGGCGATGCGGCGTACCCACCCGCAGGTCAAGTTCCTGGCGCTGAGCGTCTCCGATGCGGCCGAGGACGTGATCGGGTTGATCCGTGCCGGTGCCCGGGGTTACGTCACCAAGACCATTTCCCCGGATGAGCTCGCCGCGGCGATCCGCCGGGTGGCGGACGGGGACGCGGTGTTCAGCCCACGGCTGGCCGGGTTCGTGTTGGACGCCTTCGCAGCCCGACCGGACGCCCCGGTGGCAGACCCCGAGCTGGATCAGCTCACCAACCGTGAGCGGGAGGTGCTGCGGCTGCTGGCCCGGGGGTACGCGTACAAGGAGATCGCCAAGGAGCTGTTCATCTCCATCAAGACGGTGGAGACGCACGTGTCGAACGTCCTGCGCAAGCTTCAGATGTCCAACCGTTACGAGCTTTCCCGCTGGGCGGCCGATCGCCGGCTCGTGTGACGTCGCGTCGCGCTGGCTGAGTGATCAGACAAGTGATCTCCGCACCCTCCCCCACCCAGTCGGTGATCGTGCCCGTAGGGCCGTAGTCGACCTGTCCGGATGGGTCGAAACGCGAACGCTGACGGACGTCTTATTGGACAGGAGTGGGACCCGGGTGGCGCACCGGGCTTGAGTCCGGGCGGAGCCTGGGTGCTCGGGTGCGCAAACGTATTTCCTGGTCAGAGCTGCCCACCTCGACCGCTTTATGATCATTTTTCAAGTATCGGCAACGTGGCGGGCAACTAACGGCTTGATAACGGCACCTTCACGGAAGCGGCCAGTGGGTGTCACAGTGGCAGCACCTCACCATCGGTGTGTGGCACTCCGTACGGCCCATGCCCATGTCCTCGTCGATCACGACGGTTCGTGGCCGTGCCTTCTGCGTCGTGTCGCGCCTCGTTGGCGGGGGAGCCCGGCGGATCGGAACATCAGGGGTGTCCCCAACTTCCCTGTGGTCCCGGCGACCCGCGCCCCGGGGTGGTCGGGCGGTGTCACCCCCAAACGTGCGTGAAACCCACGACGGAACCTGGTTAGAAAGAGGAGGCCCCTCGGAATGAGAGTCTCGAAGCGGGCGACGAGCGCGATCGCGCTCAGCGCGGCTGCCGCGCTTGTCGCGAGCGGTTGCTCGAGCGGTGGCGACGGCGAAACTGGCGCCGGCGCGGACGGCGCGATTGTCGTCCACGGTGTCCAGCCGGAGAACCCGCTGGTTCCGTCGAACACCACGGAGACCGGCGGTGGCAAGGTCGTCGACTGGCTGTGGACCGGCCTGGTCGAGTACCCGAACGACGGTGGGGCCCCGCGCAACGCGCTGGCCGAGTCCATCACCACGACGGACTCCAAGGTCTTCACCATCAAGATCAAGAAGGGTACCAAGTTCCACGACGGTACCGAGGTGAAGGCGAAGAACTTCGTCGACGCCTGGAACTGGGCCGCCTACTCGCCGAACGGCGCGCAGAACGGCACCTTCTTCGCGGACATCGCGGGCTTCGACCAGACCTACACGTCTGACCCGGACGGCCCGGACGGCCCGAAGAAGGCCCCGGCGCCGACGGCTGAGAAGCTGTCCGGCCTGAAGGTCGTCGACGACCAGACCTTCGAGGTCACCCTGGCAGCGCCGACCGCGGTCTTCCCGACCAAGCTCGGCTACAGCGCCTTCATGCCGCTGCCGGACGCCTTCTTCACCATGAAGCCCGAGGAGTTCGGCAAGAAGCCGATCGGCAACGGCCCGGTGAAGTTCGTGTCGTGGAGCGACAACGTCCTCATCAAGCTGACGCGCTTCGACGACTACAACCTGCGCGACAAGATGAAGATCAAGGACGTCGACCTCAAGCTGTACCAGGACGAGACGGCCGCCTACGCCGACCTGCTGGCGAACAACCTCGACTTCATGGAGGTTGTCCCCACCTCGGCGCTCGCCGGTGACAAGTGGAAGACCGACCTCGGTGAGCGGGGCCTGTCGACCGTCACGCCGTCGACCGCGCTGATCGCGTTCCCGTTCTACGACAAGCGCTTCCAGAACGCGAAGCTGCGTCGTGCCGTGTCGCTGGCGATCAACCGGCAGGAGATCTCGGACAAGATCTTCTTCGGCACCCGCAAGCCGGCCGACAGCTGGGCGAACCCGCTGACCCCGGGCGCCAAGCCGGGCAACTGCACCGCCTGCAAGTTCGACCCGGCCACGGCCAAGACGCTGCTGGCCGAGGCCGGCGGCTTCACCGGTGAGATGGTCTTCTACTACAACGCCGACTCCAGCCACGGGGACTGGATGGACGCCGTTGCGCAGCAGATCAAGACCAACCTCAACATCAACGCTCGGGCCGAGGGTGTGCCGACCTTCGCGGTCTTCCGCCAGAACGTCAACGCCCACGCGATGAAGGGCCCGTACCGCGCTGCCTGGCAGCAGGACTACCCGGACGTCGAGAACTGGATCAACCCGCTCTACGTCACGGGTGGCTCCTCGAACGACGGCCTGTACAGCAACAAGGAGGTCGACGCCCTGGCGAAGGAAGCCAGCGCCGCGCCGAGCCTGGAGGCCTCGCACGAGGCGTTCTCCAAGGCCGTCGAGAAGGTCGACCAGGACGTTCCGAGCATCCCGATCTACTTCTACGGTCAGCAGTCTGGCCACTCGGAGAAGATCAAGAAGCTCGAGCTGAACAACGTCGGCGAGCTCGACATCACCTCGGTCGAGCTCTGATCCGAACGGTCTGACCCCGGGTCGGGCTCGCCATATCCGGTGAGCCCGACCCGGGGCCGTTCCGCGAGGGGGTGTTACAACACTCCACTCGCACGTTGTCACCACCGTGTCGGCCGTCCGACGCGCCCCCTGTCTGGAGGACCACCCCATGGGCCGTTATCTGTTGAGACGGCTGCTGCAACTCGTGCCGGTCTTCATCGGTACGACGTTCCTGATCTACTGGCTCGTCTGGGCTGTCCCCGGCGACCCGTTTGCAGGAAAGTGCGGCGAGCGTCGCTGCCCGGACCAGTACATCGCCTTCATGACCGAGAAGTACCACCTGGACCAGAACGTCTTCGTGCAATACGCCAACTACATGAAGAACCTGGTCCAGGGTGACTTCGGTCAGACCTTCTCGCAGCAAGAGATCAGCGACATCATCGCGACCGCGTACCCGAACACGCTGAAGCTGGCCCTGGTGGCGCTCGCCATCGAGGCCGTGATCGGCCTCGGCGCCGGCGTGCTGACCGGTCTGCGGCGCAACGGCTTCCTGGACAACCTGGTCCTGGTCTCCACCCTCTTCCTGATCGCGCTTCCGGTCTTCGTGGTCGGCTTCGTGCTCCAGTGGCTGCTGGGTGTGCAGTGGCACATCGTCAAGCCGACCGTCTCCTCCGAGATGCGGTGGTCCGAGCTGATCGTGCCGGGCTTCGTGCTCGGCAGCGCGTCAGTGGCGTACATAGCCCGGGTGGCACGTACGAGCATCGCGGAGAACCGTCGCGCGGACTACGTGCGTACTGCCATCGCCAAGGGCCTGCCGATGCGCCGGGTGGTAGGCGTTCACCTGCTGCGCAACTCGCTCATCCCGGTGGTGACCCTGCTCGGCACCGACCTCGGCGCCCTGATGGGCGGCGCGATCGTCACCGAGGGGATCTTCGGCATCAACGGGATCGGCCGCTCGGTGTATCGCGCGATCGTGACCAAGGAAAGCGCCACCGTGGTGGGCATCGTGGTCGTCCTAGTGCTGGTCTATCTCGTGATGAACCTGCTGGTTGACCTGCTCTACGCCGCCTTGGACCCGAGGATTCGTTATGAGTGACCCGAGTACCGCATCGATCGTCAGTACCCCTGCCGCGCAGCCGACGGAATCCGCCGCCCCCGCCGCAGGCCAGCCGCAGAGCAACGAGAAGCCGCGTGGCCTGCTCGGTGACGCCTGGCGGGACCTGCGGCGCAAGCCGCTGTTCTGGATCTCGGTCACCCTGATCGTGATCTTCCTTCTGATGGCGGCCTTCCCGTCGCTGTTCGCGCCCGGCGACGCCGTCAACGGATCGCTGACGAACAGCCTCAAGAAGCCGTCCGCCGATGGCTGGTTCGGCTACGACGTGCAGGGCCGCGATGTCTACGCCCGGACCATCTACGGTGCGCGGGCCTCCATCATCGTCGCCGTGCTCTCCGTGATCGGCACCCTGCTCGTCGGTGGAGCCATGGGCATCATCGCCGGCTACCGCGGTGGCTGGGTGGACGGTCTGCTGAGCCGGATCGCCGATGTCTTCTTCGGTCTGCCCTTCGTGCTCGGCGCGATCGTCATCCTGACCACGTTCAACAATTCGGGCTCCGGCAACAGCAAGGCCCAGATCATGAGCCTGGTGATCGTCTCGCTGATCGTGCTGAGCTGGCCGGTCGTCATGCGGCTGATGCGCTCCTCGGTGCTCGCCACCAAGGAGGCCGACTACATCGTCGCGGCCCGCGCCCTGGGTGCCGGCACCGGCCGGATCATCCTGAAGCACCTGCTGCCGAACTGCCTGGCCCCGCTGCTGGTCTACGGCACGATCATGGTCGGCTCGTTCATCGGCGCCGAGGCCACCCTGTCGTTCCTGGGCGTCGGCCTGAAGTCGCCGGTGGTGTCCTGGGGCATCATGATCAGCGGCGGTAAGGATTTCATCCGGGTTGCGCCAGGGCTGGTCTTCTTCCCCGCCGCGTTCCTCGTCACCGCAGTGCTGAGCTTCGTGATGCTCGGTGAGGCGGTCCGCGAGGCCCTCGATCCGAAACTCCGCTAGGGGATATCCAGTGTCCGACATTCTCGTGTCTGAGCAGTCCGCGCCGGGATCCGGCGGGTCCGGACGTCCCTCCGGTCGGCTGCTCGAGGTCGACGACCTGCGGGTGGAGTTCCGCACCCGGGACGGCGTCGCAAAGGTCATCAACGGGGTCACGTATCACGTCGACGCGGGGGAGACCCTCGCCGTGCTCGGCGAGTCCGGCTCCGGTAAGAGCGTCACGGCGCAGACCATCATGGGCATCCTCGACACGCCACCCGGCTTCGTCACCGGTGGGCAGGTCCGCTTCCACGGCAAGGACATGCTCGGCATGTCCAGCGAGGAGCGCCGCCGCATCCGCGGTGAGGGCATCGCGATGATCTTCCAGGACGCGCTCTCCGCGCTGAACCCGGTCTTCACCGTCGGGTTCCAGATCGCCGAGCAGTTCCGGGTCCGGCGGGGCATGGGTCGCGCGGAGGCCAAGAAGCGCGCGATCGACATGCTCGACCAGGTCAAGATCCCGAACGCCAAGGGTCGGTTCAACAACTACCCGCACCAGTTCTCCGGCGGTATGCGGCAGCGCGCGATGATCGCGATGTCGCTGGCGCTCGACCCGGAGGTGCTGATCGCGGACGAGCCGACCACCGCGCTCGACGTCACCGTGCAGGCCCAGATCATGGACCTGCTGGCGGAGCTTCAGCGTGAGCGGCAGATGGGCATGATCCTGATCACCCACGACCTCGGTGTTGTCGCCGACGTCGCGGACCGGATCGCGGTCATGTACGCGGGCCGGATCGTCGAGGAAGCCGACGTCTACGACCTGTACGCCAAGCCGGCGCACCCGTACACGATGGGCTTGATCGACTCGATCCCGCGTATGGATGAGAAGGGGCAGCAGCTCCGGACGATCAAGGGCCTCCCGCCGAACCTGATGAACATCCCACCGGGCTGCCCGTTCAACCCGCGCTGCCCCATGGCTCAGCCGGTGTGCCGGGAGAAGGTCCCGCCGCTGCTGCAGGTGGGCAGCGGCCGGGCCAGCGCCTGCCACTTCGCCGAGGAGCTGGTGAACCGTGACTGAGAACATCCTCGAGGTCCGTGACCTGGTCAAGCACTACCCCGTCACCCAGGGTGTGGTGTTCAAGAAGACCGTCGGTCAGGTCAAAGCGGTCGACGGGGTCTCGTTCGGCCTGCGCGCCGGTGAGACGCTCGGCGTGGTCGGCGAGTCCGGCTGCGGCAAGTCGACCCTCGCCCGGGTGCTGATGAACCTGGAGAAGCCGACCGCCGGCAGCGTGGTCTACAAGGGCCAGGACACCTCGAAGCTGTCCGGCGGGGCGCTGCGGCGCCTTCGCCGGCAGATCCAGCTGGTCATGCAGGACCCGTACACCTCGCTGAACCCGCGGATGACCGTCGGTGACCTGCTTGGTGAGCCGTTCGAGATTCACCCGGAGGTGGCGCCGAAGGGCAGCCGTCGGGCCAAGGTCAGGGAGCTGCTCGACCTGGTCGGGCTCAACCCGGAGCACATCAACAGGTACCCGCACCAGTTCTCCGGCGGTCAGCGTCAGCGCATCGGCATCGCCCGCGCGCTCGCGCTGCGGCCCGAGATCATCGTCTGTGACGAGCCGGTGTCGGCGCTGGACGTCTCCATCCAGGCCCAGGTGATGAACCTGCTGGAGCAGCTGCAGGGCGAGTTCGGGCTCTCGTACGTCTTCATCGCGCACGACCTGTCGGTGGTCCGCCACCTGTCGGACCGGGTCGCGGTGATGTACCTCGGCAAGATCGTAGAGATCGGCACCGAGGACGAGATCTACGAGCGGCCGACGCACCCGTACACCCAGGCTCTGCTCTCCGCGGTGCCGGTGCCGGACCCGACGCAGCGGAACAACAAGACGATCATCCGGCTCACGGGTGACGTGCCGTCGCCGATCAGCCCGCCCTCGGGCTGCCGGTTCCGGACCCGCTGCTGGAAGGCGCAGGACATCTGCGCCGAGCAGGTCCCGTTGCTGGAGATCCGGCGGGACTCGGACCACCCGAGCGCCTGCCACTTCGCGGAGCGGCGCGAGATCGTCGCCAGCCACGAGGCCTGAGTCAACCGAACCGCCTGCCGCCGTCACCACGACGACGGCAGGCGGTTTCGTCTGTCCAGGACCTGGAGCGGGCTTACAGCGGGCCGCACGTGGCTTCAGCGGCCGTGCGGCCCACTGCTAGCGGTGTAGCCTCACAGCGGGCCGCGGCCGGCTCGGAGCAGCAGCAGGGCCAACTGGGTACCGTCGGCGCCGAGCGCGACCCGGAACCGCTCCAGGACCTCCCGTTCCCGGGAGAGCACGAGACGTGTCCCGCCGGACGCCATCCGGGTGGCCCCGACCTCCTGGGACAACCCGGCCCGCTCCTGCCACAGCGCGATCAGCGCGTGGTCGATCTCGTTGATCCGTTCCCTGATCTGCAGGATCCGCGCGGACGCGGCTGGCTCCTCGGTGCCGGTCGGTGGCTCGGCCGGCCCCGCGTTCTGGACCGCGGGCGACGCGGACACCGCCGGCTCGCTCCCGTTCGCCCCGGGCTGCTCAGCCTTCGGTCGGATCGGGCCGCCGCTCTGCTCCATCACGTCTGTCATCATCGGGTACCTCTCGCACTGGGGTGCCCGGTGCCCGAAACCCGGGACGGAAAAAGCCCCGGACTCCAGGAGCCCGGGGCTTTAGCAGGTCTGAATCGATCAGGCGCGACCTACGGCAGCCGGACTCCCGGTGCCATAGTAAAAGTAGTAGCGCGCAGCGATCACGCTGTCGAGTATGCCCACGTCGGCATCGGGCGCGCAAGGCCTTCCCCATACCCCGGCGCAGCGAAAGGGGAAGTGTCTGGCCGGCGGCATAGACTTGTCGGGCGATGCATCCTCTCTTCGACATTCCCGCGTCCCCGCCTGCGCCGGAGTCCGCGCCGGCCCGCCCGCACCGACCTGGGCCGGCCGCTGCGCGCCTCGATCCGCAGCAGCTGCTCGCTGGGCTGAACGGGCCACAGCGCGACGCCGTCAGCCACGCCGGCTCCCCGTTGTTGATCGTGGCAGGCGCCGGGTCCGGCAAGACCCGGGTGCTCACCCACCGGATCGCCTACCTGCTCGCCGCACGGGACGTTCATCCGGGGGAGATCATCGCGATCACCTTCACCAACAAGGCTGCCGGCGAGATGAAAGAGCGTGTCGCCGCGCTGGTGGGCCCTCGGGCCCGCCTGATGTGGGTGTCGACGTTCCACTCCGCGTGCGTCCGGATTCTGCGCGCCGAGCACGAGCACGCCGGCCTCAAGTCGACGTTCTCGATCTACGACGCGGACGACTCCCGCCGGCTGATGCAGTTGGTCACCCGCGAGCTCGATCTCGACCCGAAGCGCTACCCGGCGCGCGGGCTGGCCGCCCAGGTCTCCAATCTCAAGAACGAGCTGGTCGACCCGGAGCAGTTCGCGGCGCGGGCCACCGGGCCCAACGAGCGGGCGTTGGCCGAGGCCTACACGCTCTACCAGCGCCGGCTGCGTGAGGCGCACGCACTGGACTTCGACGACCTGATCATGACCACGGTGCACCTGCTCCAGTCCCACCCGCACGTCGCGGAGAGCTACCGTCGGCGGTTCCGGCACGTGCTGGTGGACGAATACCAGGACACCAACCACGCGCAGTACACGCTGATCAAGGAGCTGGTCTCCGGCACCGACGGGCTGGACCCCGCCGAGCTGTGCGTGGTCGGCGACGCCGACCAGTCGATCTACGCGTTCCGTGGTGCGACGATCCGCAACATCCTGGAATTCGAACGGGACTTCACCGACGCGCGGACGATTCTGCTGGAGCAGAACTACCGCTCCACGCAGACCATCCTCAACGCGGCCAACGCAGTCATCGACCGGAACACCTCCCGCAAGCCCAAGCGGCTGTGGAGCGAGGCCGGCGCCGGTGAGCAGATCGTCGGCTATGTGGCCGACACCGAGCACGCCGAGGCCGACTGGGTGGCCC
The DNA here is from genome assembly GCF_016907275.1 of Micromonospora luteifusca. Taxonomy (NCBI): domain Bacteria; kingdom Bacillati; phylum Actinomycetota; class Actinomycetes; order Micromonosporales; family Micromonosporaceae; genus Micromonospora; species Micromonospora luteifusca. Next base: position 2,317,128 of record NZ_JAFBBP010000001.1, on the reverse strand, counting down.
GCGAGATCGACCGGCTGGTCGACGCCGACGAGACCCGTCCCGGCGACGTCGCGGTCTTCTATCGCACCAACGCCCAGTCGCGTGTCTTCGAAGAGGTGTTCATCCGCGTCGGCCTGCCCTACAAGGTGGTCGGCGGTGTGCGCTTCTACGAGCGCAAGGAGGTTCGCGACGCCCTGGCGTACCTGCGTTCGGTGGTCAACGACGACGACACGGTGAGCCTGCGGCGGGTCCTCAACACCCCTCGCCGGGGGATCGGCGACCGCGCCGAGGCGTGTGTCGAGGCGCTCTCAGGCCGGGACCGGATCTCGTTCGGCGCGGCGCTGCGCCGGGCCCGGGAGGCACCGGGCATCTCGAGCCGGGCGGCCAACGGCATCGCCGACTTCGTGGCGCTGCTCGACGGTGCCCGGGAGCTGGCCGAGACCGGCACCCCGGAGGAGGTGCTGGAGGCGCTGCTGACCCGCTCGGGCTACCTCACCGAGCTGGAGGAGAGCCTGGACCCGCAGGACGCCGGCCGCGTGGACAACCTCCAGGAGCTGGTCAGTGTGGCCCGGGAGTACACCGAGCGGATCGAGGCACTGGGCGAGGAGGGGGAGCGGGCCACCCTGGCCGGCTTCCTGGAGCAGGTGGCGCTGGTCGCCGACGCCGACCAGATCCCCTCCGACGACCCCGACCACCAGGGCGTGGTCACCCTGATGACGTTGCACACCGCGAAGGGGCTGGAATTCCCGGTGGTCTTCCTGACCGGGCTGGAGGACGGCGTCTTCCCGCACCTGCGCTCGCTGGGCGACACCCGCGAGTTGGAGGAGGAGCGCCGGCTGGCGTACGTCGGCATCACCCGCGCCCGGCAGCGGCTCTACCTCTCCCGGGCGGTGACCCGCTCGGCCTGGGGGCAGCCGTCCTACAACCCGCCGTCGCGGTTCCTGGAGGAGCTGCCGACCGAGTTGGTGCACTGGGAGCGCACCGAAGGGTCGTACACCTCGTGGGCCGGCGGAGGCGGCGGCGTCGGCGGTCGTGCGGACCGGGCGCCCGGCGGGCGGGGCACCTTCACCGGGGGCACGCCGAAGGCGGCCCAGTTGGCCCAGCGGCTCGGCGTGGACGCCAGCCGGCTGACCACGGCCAGCGAGCTGCCGCAGGGGCCGAAGGTGTCTGCCGGCGACCGGGTCAATCACCAGCGGTACGGGCTGGGGCGGGTGCTCGCCGTCGAGGGGCACGGCCCGGGCGCCCGCGCGCAGATCGACTTCGGTGACCAGACCATGTGGCTGGTGTTGCGGCACGCCCCGGTCGACAAGCTCTGACCCGACCGGCTGGGTCGGCGCCGCCGCCCGCGAGATCGCACTGAATCAAGGTAAGAATGGCCTCCGGCAACGCCGAGGCCACTCTTACCTTGATGTTGCGCGCGGACCACGCGGGGGCGGTCGCGCGGCGTTGTTGCGCTCTGCCTCAGCAGCCCAGATCCACGCCGTGCGACCGCATGAACGGGGCGGGGTCGATCTGGTTCCACATGCCCTGGTGCACCTCGAAGTGCAGGTGCGGGCCGGTGGCGTCGCCGGTGGCGCCTTCGTAGCCGATGACCTGGCCGGCCTTGACCTTCTGGCCGACGGTGACCGCGATGCGGCTCTGGTGGGCGTAGTGGGTCAGGTATCCGTTGCCGTGGTCGATGAAGACGGAGTTGCCGTACCCGTCGGAGGCGTCGCCGGCCTGGGTCACGGTGCCGGCGGCTGCGGCGCGGATCGGCGTGCCGGAGGGCAGCGCCAGGTCGATGCCGGCGTGCAGGGCGCCCCAGCGCTGCCCGTAGCAGGAGGTGACCGAGGCGCCCGGCATCGGGTCGACCCAGGCGGGCGTGGGCTTGGTGGTCTTCTTCGGCTTCGGCTTGGCCTTCGCGGCGGCCGTCTTCGTGGGTGTCGGGCTGGCGCTTGCCGCTGACGGGCTCGTCGTCGGGCTCGCCGAGGGGGTGACCGGGGTGCTCGACTCGCGAGCGGAACGGTCTGCCCGGCTGGCGGCCTCGACCCGGGACTGCGCGTCGAGGGAGACGGCGGTGGGGGCCGGGTGGTTGTTGCCGGTGGTGGCGACGGCGACGCCGCCGATACCGAGCGCCACCAGAGCGGCGGCCGCGAGCACGATGAGGCGGTTGCGCCGGCCGGCGCGCTGCAGCTGCTCGATCCGGGTGGTGGTGTCGGGGGTGTTCTCGTTCTGGACGGGGCTGTCTTCCTGCACGGCGGGCCTTCACAGTCGAGGGGCACTTGACCTCGAAATACTGGTGTCGGGCCGAGCGGAGGCCGGTAGGGGGACCGAGCGGCCGGGCGATGGGCGGTGGGCCGCGTGCCCGAATATGACCCGCTCTGCGATGCTCCATCCGGAAAAGCGATCATGCTGTTGGGTGTCGCCGGTCACAATCCCGGTTGTGACCTGGCAGACATCGGGCCGAGTCGGGCAACGAAAAACCGCCCGGATCGACAGATCCGGGCGGTCAACGGTCGGTACGTAGCGTCAGGACGCGGCTACCTCGCTGTAAATTGCCTCGACTTGCAGCTTGATGTCCACTCCGCGCTGCTGGAGGTAAGGCACCGGGTCGACCGGCTGGCCCTTGACATGGATCTCCAGGTGCAGGTGGGTGCCGTAGGCGTGGCCGGTCTGGCCCACCAGGCCGAGTTGGTCGCCCGCCTTGATCTGCTGGCCTTCCTTGACGCTCACCGCGGAGGAGTGGCCGTAGATGGCCTCACTGCCGTCGGCGTGCTGGACGATCACGGCGTTGCCGTACCCGCCGAACCAGCCGGCCTTGGTGACCAGGCCGTCGTGGATCGCCACATAGGGGGTGCCCTCGCCGGCGACCAGATCCACGCCGGTGTGCAGCTTGCCCCAGCGCATCCCGTAGGGGGAGTTGAAGTCGTAGCCCTGCAGCGGCAGCAGCCACACCTCGGGCTCGGCGCTGTCCTTGCTGCGGCTGTCCCGGGAGGCGCGGTCGGCGTGGTCCGCGCGTTCCGCCGCTTCCTGACTGGTGACCGACGCCTGCTTGAGCTCGTCGAGCACCGTCGGGCTGACGTCCTTGGCATCCGGCAGGGCGCTCGCGCCGAGTGCGACGATGCCGGCCCCGACGAACGCGGTGGTGACGACAGCGGCGTAACGGCTACGCGGCGGGGTGGGCACGCGGCGACGACCGCGATATCTATCGGGCTCAGACGACAGGCGCTGGCGCACGCACACCCTCCGTTGTCGGGGTTCCGAAGCGGCCGGTGGACGTTCGCGAAGCTGCGATGAACGTCCGCTGACCGCGTCGTCACCCGTCCATGGACCTGATGACAACCGTGGACACGTTAGCCAACCACCAGGCCAGCCACAAGCTAGACCGCCAAATTGGCGTGTCGATCTGTCCGTTTGCGTCCATGATTGTCATGCATCGCGGCGCTGAACGGTGCCCCCGTTGCTGCCCGTTCGTCGCCGAGCGTGACCGGTCCGGCGGAGTCGTCCGGCTTGACTGCGGGCGGTGCCGGGAGCAGCGGCAAGGACTCCCCCGGCTGCCTGCTGGTCGCCCCGCGCACTGACCGGCACGAGGACCCGTTTCCCGGCCCGGATTTCCTGCGCTCGCTCGGCCGGGTTACCGTTCGTTCAGGTGAAGGCCGTGAAGCCGGTGAAAGGTGTGCGCTGATGAGCTCTCGTATTCGGGTCGTCGTCGCCAAGCCCGGCCTGGACGGCCACGACCGGGGCGCGAAGGTGGTCGCGCGCGCTCTGCGGGACGCCGGGATGGAGGTCGTCTACACCGGCCTGCACCAGACCCCCGAGCAGATCGTGGAAACCGCCATCCAGGAGGACGCCGACGCCGTCGGCCTGTCCGTCCTCTCCGGCGCGCACATGACGCTCTTCCGCCGGGTGCTGGAACTGCTCGGTGAGCGCGACGCCCGCGACATCGTCGTGTTCGGTGGCGGCATCATTCCGAACGGCGACATTCCCGAGTTGGAAAAGCTGGGCGTCGCAAAGATCTTCACGCCGGGCGCCACCACCCAGGCGATTGTCGAGTGGGTCCGACAGAACGTCGCGCAGCCGGTTTCCTGAGGCGGGCCGCCAAGGGCTTTGCCACGGCAGGCCGTAAACGGGCGTCGGCGACCGGGTTCCGGGCACGGGGGAGGGGCCGGACGCACCCCTCACACGTCCGGCCCCTCTATGCACGATGCCCCGCCGCCACCCCTCGACCGACAGGGCATCGGCCGTCTCCCGTCGTCACGCTTCTCAGCGCTCCGACACCTGACTCAACGACGCCCCCACGGCCGGGTTACGCAACCCTGTCAACATCGTCCGGACGGTGGATGTCGGCCGAGTCATGGCCGGAAACCTGTCGCATTCGATGCCCGGTTGTGCATTACCGCACACCGTGCACCCGCTCGGTTGCCGGTGGTGCCGACCTCGCTAGGCTGCGGCCAATGGCCTGTTTCAACTGATGACAGGCGTCAAACTGTTTTCTGAACGCTGGTGGCGGCGCGACGGCGCGCCGCGGAGACGGGACGGGACGCGCAATCGTGGACCTGTACGAGTACCAGGGGCGGGACCTGTTCGAGCGGCACGGCTTGCCCGTGCTGGCCGGCGGCGTCGCCACTACCCCGGAAGAGGCCCGTGCGATCGCCGAACGCCTCGGCGGTCGCGTGGTCGTCAAGGCGCAGGTGAAGGTCGGCGGCCGAGGTAAAGCCGGCGGCGTCAAGCTCGCCGAGGGCGCCGAGGAGACGGTGGCCCGCGCCACCGACATCCTTGGCATGGACATCAAGGGCCACACCGTCCACAAGGTCATGATCACGGTGACCGCGGACGTGGCCGAGGAGTACTACTTCTCGTACCTGCTCGACCGAGCGAACCGCACCTTCCTCTGCATCGCCAGCGTCGCCGGCGGCATGGACATCGAGCAGGTCGCCGCCGACACCCCCGACAAGGTCGTGAAGGCCCCGATCGACGCCGTGAAGGGCGTGGACGAGGCCAAGGCCCGCGAGATCGTGACCGCTGCCGGCTTCCCGGCCGAGGTCGCCGACCAGGTGGTCGAGATCGCCGTCGGCCTGTGGCAGGCGTTCGTCGCCGAGGACGCCACCCTGGTCGAGGTCAACCCGCTCGCCAAGAACGGCGACGGCCGGATGCTCCTGCTCGACGCCAAGATCAGCCTGGACGAGAACGCGGCGTTCCGGCACCCGGACCACGAGGCGCTGGTCGACCAGGCCGCGGTGGATCCGCTGGAGCAGGCCGCCAAGGCCAAGGACCTCAACTACGTCAAGCTCGACGGCGAGGTCGGCATCATCGGCAACGGCGCGGGTCTGGTCATGTCGACCCTCGACGTGGTCGCGTACGCCGGTGAGCGGCACGGCAACGTCAAGCCGGCCAACTTCCTCGACATCGGCGGCGGCGCGAGCGCCGCGGTGATGGCGAACGGGCTGGAGATCGTGCTCTCCGACCCGGCCGTGAAGAGCGTCTTCGTCAACGTCTTCGGCGGCATCACCGCCTGCGACGAGGTCGCCAACGGGATCATCCAGGCGCTGGCCCTGCTGGAGCAGCGCGGCGAGCAGGTCACCAAGCCGCTCGTCGTCCGTCTCGACGGCAACAACGCCGAGGCTGGCCGGGCGATCCTGGACAGCGCGAACAACCCGCTCGTGCAGCGGGTGGACACCATGGACGGTGCGGCCGAGCGGGCCGCCGAGCTGGCAGCTGCGGGGGTCTGATCATGGCTATCTGGCTGACCAAGGACTCGAAGGTCATCGTCCAGGGGATGACCGGTTCCGAGGGTTCCAAGCACACCCGGCGGATGCTCGCCGCCGGCACGAACGTGGTGGGCGGCGTCAACCCGCGCAAGGCGGGCCAGAAGGTCGACTTCGACGGCACCGAGCTGCCGGTCTTCGCGTCCGTCACGGACGCGATGGCCGAGACCGGAGCCGACGTCACGGTCATCTTCGTGCCGCCGCAGTTCACCAAGGCCGCCGTGGTCGAGGCGATCGACGCCGCGATCGGCCTGGCCGTGGTGATCACCGAGGGCGTCCCGGTGCACGACACCGCGTCGTTCTGGGCGTACAACGTGGCGAAGGGTGAGCAGACCCGGATCATCGGGCCGAACTGCCCCGGCATCGCCTCGCCCGGCGCGTCCAACGCCGGCATCATCCCGGCCGACATCACCGGCTCCGGCCGGATCGGCCTGGTCAGCAAGAGCGGCACGCTGACCTACCAGATGATGTACGAGCTGCGCGACATCGGCTTCTCCACCTGCGTCGGCATCGGCGGTGACCCGATCATCGGGACCACCCACATCGACGCGCTCGCGGCGTTCGAGGCCGACCCGGAGACCGACGCCATCGTCATGATCGGTGAGATCGGTGGCGACGCCGAGGAGCGGGCCGCCGAGTTCATCAAGGCCAACGTCACCAAGCCGGTGGTCGGCTACATCGCCGGCTTCACCGCTCCTCCCGGCAAGACCATGGGTCACGCCGGGGCGATCATCTCCGGCTCGGCCGGCACCGCCGAGGCGAAGCAGGCGGCGCTGGAGGCGGTCGGAGTCAAGGTCGGCAAGACGCCGACCGAGACCGCCCGCCTCATGCGGGAGATCATGTCCGGCAGCTGAGCCGGCCAGGCAACACCGAAGGGGGTCGACCGCAGCCGGTCGGCCCCCTTCGGCGTACCCGCGTTGCCGGCGCGTCTCGTCGGTGGTCGGCCAGCCCGCTCAGTCGTTGTTCCAGAACGGGTAGTTGCCGGTCGCGCGCAGGATCGCCCCGCCGATGATGTTGATCACGCCGAAGACGACGGCGAGGTAGCCGAGCAACGGTGACTGCCCGTACCGCCGCGCATCCCGGATGGACAGGTACCCGAAGATGATGCCGAGGATGCCGCAGCAGATCAGCCCCAACACGATGCCCAGCACGCCCCAGAGCGTGGTCCGGTCCCGTCCCTGGGCCGGTGGCGGCGGTGGTGGCGGGTATGGCGTCGTCACGGCTTCCTCCGGGTGGTCGTGGGCGGCGTGCCGACCCGGACCGTGACCGGCGGACCCGACCCGGTGGCGGCGATTCGCGCCCCCTTCAGGGCCGAGGCTAGACCCGACCAGGCGGTCTGGACTCAGGTTCGGTCAACTCGCCGCCCTCCGGACGGGTTAACGGACTGCCACCGCCCGCACGACGTGCCAGAGTAGAGCGGATGTCCCCCGTCACCCCTGACCGTCCCAGCCGTCCCGGCGGTGTGCGCGCCGACGACCGGCCGGTCGACCGTGCCGCGCCGGCCCGACGGGTGCCCGCGCCCCGCGCGGGTGGGTCACCACGCGGGCGTGCACCGCTGCCCGTCGCCGCCGGGGTGGCTGCCGGCTGGGCTGCCCTCACCTCCTACCTGCCGGTCGCCATCGTGCTCGGCCTGGTCCAGCTCGGCACGGATTCCACCACCCTGACCAGCACCCTGCGCACCGCGCTGGCCGGCTGGCTGCTCGGGCACGGCGTGCCACTGCACACCGAGTCCGGCCCACTCGGGCTCGCCCCGCTGGCGCTGACCGTGCTCGCGCTCTGGCGACTGACCCGGGCCGGTGTGCACGTCAGCCGCGCGATCGGCGCCCGCGACACCCGCTCACCGCGCCGGGCCCTGCTCGCCGCGGGCGCGGTCGGCATCGCGTACGCGCTGCTCGGCGCGCTCGCGGCCGTGCTGGTCGGCACCGGCGGGCCGGATGCGTCCGTGCTCCGGGCGGGAGCCACCTTCGCGGTGATCGGCACACTCGCCGCGCTGGTCGGCGCGACCCGCATCACCGCCGTGACCCGGCTACTCGTCACTCGGATACCGGGACCGGTGCGCGACGGCATTCGCACCGGTCTGGTGGCTGGGCTGCTGCTGCTCGGCGCGGGCGCCGGCGCGGCCGGCCTGGCCGTGGCAACCGGCGGCGGCGACGCGGCGGACATGATCGGCGCGTACCGGACCGGGGTTGCCGGGCAGGCCGGCATCACCCTGGTCAGCGTCGCGTACGCGCCGAACGCGGCGATCTGGTCCGCCAGCTACCTGCTCGGGCCGGGCTTCGCGGTCGGCACCGACACCGTGGTTCGCACCAGTGAGGTGTCGGTTGGCGCGCTGCCGGCCGTGCCATTGCTCGCCGGCCTGCCGCGCGGCCCGGTGGACGGCTTCGGCGCCCTGCTGCTCGCGGTGCCGGTGTTGGCCGGGATGATCGCCGGCTGGTTGCTCGCACGCCGGGTGGCTCGACTCGCCGGGCCGGAGCGTGCCCCGCAGCGCTGGGCCGAGTTGCTGGCGTCGGCGGCGCTGGCCGGGCCGGTGGCCGGCGTGCTGCTCGGCGTGGCCGCGGCAGTGTCCGGCGGGCCGCTCGGTGCCGGTCGGTTGGCGCAGGTCGGGCCGGTGGGCTGGCAGGTCGGGGCGGTGGCGGCCGGTGTCATCGCGGTCGGCGCACTGCTCGGCGCCGCCGCCACCCGAGCGCTTACCCGCGCCTCCGCTCAGTAGATCGAGCGCGGGGCGCCCCAGACGAATCCGGAGCGCCCCAGGTGTGCTGGATCCGTCAGGGCTGGGTCGGCAGGCCGACGTTCAGCGCGACGCTCAGGATGATCCCGATGATGCCGAGCGCGACGCCGACCGCACCACAGATCAGGCCAGCCTTGGCCTGCCCGGCGTTGCTGGCCTGACCCTGGGCGACCTTCTGGCGGGCGAGGTAGCCGGTCACCAGGCCACCAATGCCGACCGGGATGCCCAGGAAGGGGCAGCACGACAGCGGGATCGACGCGATACCGAGGATCAGCGCCACCAGGCCGAGGGTGTTGTTCTGCCCCTGCGCCTGCGGGTATCCGGCGTTCGGGTACGTCGGGCCGCCGCTGTACGGAGGCTGCTGCTGGCCGTACGGGTCCTGGTACGGCTGCTGCTGGCCGTAGGGCTGACCGGAGACCGGCGGCTGGCCGTACGGGGCCGCCGGCTGTTGGCCGTACGGGGCGGCCGGCTGCTGGCCGTACGGGGCGCCGGGCGGCGGGGCGTACGGGTCGTGCGGCGGCTGGGGAGCGGTCGGGTCCTGATTGGGCTGCTGGCCGTACGGGTCCTGGCCGGGGTTACCGGGTTGCATTCGAGAAGCTCCTTGAACTGGTTCCGTCAGTTGCTGCTGTTTGTTTCCAACCATGATCGCTGCCAGTCCTCCGAATGGACAGCACAGCAACACGACGACATCGCCATATTGCCCTCGATCGACGGCTGTCGTTGGGAGTGGGGACCGGGCGGCATCGGCGCTCCTCAGTTCAGCGAACCGGCTGGCGTGCCGGGTCAGTGACGGGGGCGGGTCGGCGCGGCGTTCGGCCCCAGGCGAGCGGCAGCGTACCGGGTCGATGCTCGTCGGCACTATCAAGATCGGCGCGCCGCCCAGCCGAAGGGCGGGCTGACCTGCCCGATAGGGTGGCCCGGTGACCGAGCCCGCGTCTGTCGCCCGCATCGTCGTCCTCGTCTCCGGCTCCGGAAGCAACCTTCAGTCGCTGTTGGATGCCTCCGTCGATCCCGCGTACGGCGCGCAGGTCGTCGCGGTCGGCGCGGACCGCGACGGCATCGCCGGCCTGGACCGGGCCGCCGCGGCCGGGGTGCCGACCTTCGTCGAGCGGGTCCGTGACCACGACACCCGGGCGGACTGGGACGCCGCGCTCACCGCGCACGTCGCGAAGCACCAACCCGACCTGGTCATCTCCGCCGGTTTCCTCAAGCTGGTCGGGCCGCAGTTCCTCGCTGCCTTCGGCGACCGCTACCTGAACACCCACAACACCCTGCTGCCGGCGTTCCCCGGCATCCACGGCCCGCGTGACGCCCTCGCCTACGGCGTGAAGCTCACCGGGGCCACCCTCTTCTTCGTCGACGCCGGCATGGACACCGGGCCGATCGTCGCGCAGGTCGCGGTGCCGGTGCTCGACGACGACGACGTGGACACGCTCACCGAGCGCATCAAGGAAGCTGAGCGGCGCCAGCTCGTCGAGCAGGTCGGTCGCCTGGTCCGCGAAGGCTGGACCATCACCGGAAGGAAGGTCACGGTTCCGTGAGTCCCACTCAGGACGGGCGTCGCCCGATCAGGCGGGCGCTGGTCAGCGTCTACGACAAGACCGGGCTGGTCGAGCTCGCCCAGGCCCTGCACGCCGCCGGCGTGGAGATCGTGTCCACCGGCAGCACGGCGGGCACCATCGCCGCCGCCGGTGTGCCGGTGACGCCGGTGGAGACGGTGACCGGGTTCCCCGAGGTGCTCGACGGCCGGGTGAAGACCCTGCACCCGAAGGTGCACGCGGGTCTCCTCGCCGACCTGCGCAAGGACACGCACGTCGTGCAGCTCGACGAGCTGGGGGTGGCGGCGTTCGACCTGTTGGTCTCCAACCTCTACCCCTTCCAGGCGACCGTCGCCTCCGGCGCCGGTGTCGAGGAGTGCGTGGAGCAGATCGACATCGGTGGCCCGGCCATGGTGCGGGCCGCCGCCAAGAACCACGCTTCGGTCGCCGTGCTCACCGACCCGACCGGTTACCCGGCGCTGATCGGCGCGCTCGACGAGGGCGGCTTCACCCTGGCCCAGCGTCGCGCGTTGGCAGCGCGGGCGTTCGCCGACATCGCCGAGTACGACGTGGCGGTTGCCCAGTGGTGCGCCCAGGAGCTGGCCCCGGCCGACGACTCGTGGCCGGCGTTCACCGGGTCGGCGCTGCGCAAGTCGACGGTGCTGCGCTACGGGGAGAACCCGCACCAGCCGGCCGCGCTCTACACGGACCCGGACGCCCCGGCGGGGCTGGCCCAGGCCGAGCAGCTGCACGGCAAGGAGATGTCGTACAACAACTACGTCGACGCGGACGCCGCGTGGCGGGCCGCGAACGATTTCGCCGACCAGCCCGCCGTGGCGATCATCAAGCACGCCAACCCGTGCGGCATCGCGGTGGGCGCGGACGTGGCCGAGGCGCACCGCAAGGCGCACGCCTGCGACCCGGTGTCGGCGTACGGGGGCGTGATCGCGGTCAACCGGCCGGTCTCGGTCGAGCTGGCCCGGCAGGTCGCCGACATCTTCACCGAGGTGGTGGTCGCCCCCGGCTTCGACGAGGGTGCGGTCGAGGTGCTGCAGGGCAAGAAGAACATCCGGCTGCTGCGCGCGCCGGCCTGGAGCCCGGCGAAGGTCGAGTGGCGGCCGGTGACCGGTGGCGTGCTGACCCAGGTCGCCGACCGCGTGGACGCACCCGGTGACGACCCGGCGAGCTGGCAGTTGGCGACCGGCGAGGCGGCCGATGAGGAGCTGCTGCGCGACCTCGCGTTCGCGTGGCGGGCGGTCCGCGCGGTGAAGAGCAACGCGATCCTGCTCGCCAAGGACGGCGCCACCGTCGGCGTCGGCATGGGTCAGGTCAACCGGGTCGACTCGGCACAGCTCGCGGTCAGCCGCGCGGGTGCCGATCGGGCGCGCGGCTCGGTCGCCGCTTCGGACGCGTTCTTCCCGTTCGCCGACGGTCCGCAGATCCTCATCGACGCGGGCGTCCGCGCCATCGTCCAGCCTGGTGGCTCAATCCGCGACGAAGAGGTCATCGAAGCAGCCAAGAAGGCCAACGTCACGATGTACCTGACGAAGACCCGGCACTTCTTCCACTGACCGCGTCCTGCCCTGCCCTGCCCTACCCTGCCTCGTTGATCATGAGGTTATTGCCCGGCCACTCGGAGTGTCGGGACAATAACCTCATGATCAACGGGGGTGGCGGGGTGCGGCCGGCAGGGGGCGGGCGGGGTTAGGGGGTTGCGGGGCGGAGCTCGGCGAAGTGGCAGGCGGAGGGGTGCGGATCCGCTGCGCGGGGGACCGTTGCCGGGTCCTCGATGGCGCAGATGTCCTGGGCCTTCCAGCAGCGGGTCCGGAAGTGGCAACCGCTCGGCGGGTCGGCCGGGCTGGGCACGTCGCCGACCAGCCGGATCATGTTGCGCTGCTCGCGGGCCTCCGGGTCCGGCACCGGCACTGCGGAGAGCAGAGCCTGGGTGTACGGATGGGTGGCCCGCTCGTAGATCTCGTCATCGGTGCCGATCTCCACGATCCGGCCGAGGTACATCACCGCGACCCGGTCGGCGATGTGCCGCACCACGGACAGGTCGTGGGCGATGAAGATGTACGAGAGCCCGAGCTCGTCCTGCAGTTGCTTCAGCAGGTTGATCACCTGGGCCTGGATGGAGACGTCCAGGGCCGACACCGGCTCGTCACAGACGATGATCTCGGGCCGCAGCGCGAGCGCGCGGGCGATGCCGATGCGCTGACGCTGACCGCCGGAGAACTGGTGCGGGTACCTGTTGATGTGCTCCGGGTTGAGACCGACCAGGTCGAGCAGTTCCTGGACCCGCTTCTGCTTGCTGCCCTTCGGTGCGGCATCCGAGTGGATCTCGAACGGCTCGCCGATGATGTCGCCGACGGTCATCCGCGGGTTCAACGAGGTGTACGGGTCCTGCATCACCATCTGCATGTTGCGGCGCAGCCGGCGCAGCTCACCCCCGGATGCCTTGAACAGGTCCCGGCCCTCCAGGGTTGCCTGCCCGGAGGTGGGCGTCTCCAGCCGCATCAGCAACCGGGCGAGGGTGGACTTGCCGCAGCCGGACTCGCCGACCACGCCCAGCGTCTCGCCCCGGCGCAGCTCGAAGCTCACCCCGTCGACGGCCTTGACCGCGCCGATCTGCCGCTGGAACAGCACGCCCTGAGTGATCGGGAAGTGCTTCACCAGGTTGTCCACGGAGAGGATGGTCTCGCCACGGACCTTTGTGGAGTTAGCGGGCGACGCTGTCATCACGGACCTCCTGCGCGAAGTGGCAAGCGCTGGTCCGGCCGTCGCCGAGGACCAGGTCGTGCGGCACGACGTCCACGCAGACCTGCTGGACGTACGGGCAGCGGGGGTGGAACGGGCAGCCGGACGGGATGCGCATCAGGTTCGGCGGCAATCCCTTGATCGTCGACAGCTCCTGGCCACGGACGTCCAACCGCGGGATCGACTCCAACAACCCCTTGGTGTACGGGTGGGCCGGCGCCTTGTAGAGCGAGCGGACGTCGGCGTGCTCGACGATCCGGCCGGCGTACATGACCGCGATCCGGTCGGCGACACCGGCGACCACACCCAGGTCGTGGGTGATCAGGATCATCGCCATGTTGAATTCCCGGCGCAGGTCGGCCAGCAGGTCCATGATCTGGGCCTGCACGGTGACGTCGAGGGCCGTGGTGGGCTCGTCGGCGATCAGCACCTTCGGGTCCAGCGCCAGCGCCATCGCGATCATGACGCGCTGCCGCATACCGCCGGAGAACTGGTGCGGGTAGTCGCCGATCCGCTTGGCGGCACCCGGGATCTTGACCAGGTCCATCAGCTCGATGGCCCGGCGCCGGGCGTCGGCCCGGGACATGCCGGCGCGCTGGCGCAGCGTCTCGCCGATCTGCCAACCGACCGGGAAGACCGGGTTCAGCGCGGAGAGCGCGTCCTGGAAGATCATCGCGATCTCCGTGCCGCGGATCTGCCGGCGCTGCTCCTCGGAACGGGTGAGCAGGTCCTGACCCTGGTAAAGGATCTGGCCGGAACGGATGAACGCGGGCGGCGTGTCCAGGATGCCCATGATCGCCTGAGCGGTGACCGACTTGCCGGACCCCGACTCACCGAGCACGGCCAGCGTCTCGCCGGCGTCGAGGTGGTACGACACGCCGTTGATCACCTGGGCCACACCCTCGTTGGTGCGGAACTCGATGTGCAGGTCCCGCAACTCCAGCAGGTGGCCGCCTTCTGGAGTTGCGGAGGCGGGCGTGGGTTGAACGGTCATGACAGTGCCTGCCTTTCGCTCGCGACTGCGGGGCTCGCTACGTTCACTCCTCGCGCTCGCATGTCTCACCGGAGCTTCGGGTCGAAGGCGTCACGGATCGCGTCGCCGAGCATGATGAACGCCAGCACGGTCAGCGCGAGGAACGCGGACGGGACGATCAGCGGCGTGGCCGCCTCGCGCATGTGGATCCGGCCGGTGTCGATGTCCTGGCCCCACGAGATGGTCGGTGCCTTCAGCCCGATGCCGAGGAACGAGAGCGTCGCCTCGGCCGCGATGAACGACCCGAGCGCGATGGTCAGTACGACGATGGCCGGGGCCAGTGAGTTCGGCAGGATGTGCCGCCACATGATCCGGCCGTTGCCGGCGCCGAGCATCCGGGCCGCCGCGACGTAGTCCTGCTCCTTCGCGGTGATCACCGAGGAACGCACCACCCGGGCGGCGGTCGTCCAGCCGAGAAGGGCAAGCACGAAGACGACCGCGCCGATCCGTGCCCACTGGCTGTCGCTGGACACCCGCTTGAGCAGCACGATCGCGGCCAGCAGCAGCGGGATGCCGAGCACCACGTCGATCACCCGGGAGAGCACCGCGTCGACCCAGTGGCCGAAGTAGCCGGCGAGCATGCCGACCACCAGCGCGATGATCCCGGTGCCGAGCGCGGCGAGCGCACCGACCACCAGCGAGGCCCGGGTGCCGTAGACCGCCCGGGAGAACGTGTCGCAGCCCTGGAAGTCGTACCCGAAGATGGCCCCGCCGGACGGTCCGGCGTGCTGCCGGGAGAGCACGCAGTCGTTCGGGTTGTTGGCGGTGAACACGCCGGGGAACAGCGCCATCAGGGTGAAGGTGACGACCAGTGCCAGCGAGATCCAGAAGATCGGGTTGCGGCGCAGGTCGCGCCAGGCGTCTCCGGCCAGGCTGCGAGGCTTGTGCGGGGCGCCGACCTGGTTGGGTGCGCCCGGCTCGCCCGAGGGGCCACGCCGCGCGGCCTGGTTCTCGCTGGCCGCCACCGTTTCAAAATCACTCATGCCGCCACCTCGCTGCGCTCGGTGCCGGCAGGAGAGCCGGGGCACGCTGCGCTGACGATTCGTTCGCTGCGCTCACTCATAGCGGATCCTCGGGTCGAGTACGGCGTACAGGACGTCCACCACCAGGTTCGAGACCAGGTAGACCACGACGAGCACACTGACGATGCCCACCACCAGGGGGCCGTCCTCGGTGCGGATGCCGCGGAAGAGGTTGAAGCCCACGCCGGGGATGTTGAAGACGCCCTCGGTGATGATCGCGCCGCTCATCAGGTTGCCCAGCTCCACACCGAGGAAGGTGACCACCGGGATGAGCGAGTTGCGCAGCACGTGGACGACGACGATCCGGCGCTTGACCAGGCCCTTGGACCGGGCGGTCCGGACGTAGTCCGCGCGCAGGTTCTCCGCCACCGAGGCGCGGGTGAGCCGCAGCGCCGTGGCCAGCGACAGCGAGCCGAGCACGATGCCGGGCAGCAGGAGCGCGTAGAACGTCGGGTCGGAGCCGGCGGTGGGCGGGAAGAGCTGCCACTTGACGCCCAGGAAGTACTGCGCCAGCGGTGCCAGCACGATGGTCGGGATGCCCAGCACCAGCAGGGTGAGCACCAGCGTCGAGTTGTCGAAGATGCTGGCCCGGCGGATACCGGCGATCACGCCGGCGCTGACGCCGAAGATGATCGCCACGGCGAGGGCGATGAGCGCGAGTTGAACGGTGACCGGCCAAGCTTGCTGGAGGATGTCACCGATGTTCCGACCGGTCAGCGATTCGCCCAGGTTGCCCTGGAGGAGGTTCTTCACGTAGTCGAAGTAGCGGTAGAAGAAGCCGCCGACGCCGGTGGCGTCCAGGTGGTACTTCTCGGTCAGGTAGGCCCGTTGGGCTGGCGTCACCGGCCGCTCGCCGGCGAGCGCCTGGATGGGGTCGCCCTGCCCGGCGAATGTCAGCGCGTAGACGATCAGGGTGGTCCCGAAGAACGCCAGGACCATCTGCAGTAGGCGCCGCAAGATGTAGCGGAACATGCTTAGCAGTCTCTCCGGAAATGTGCGAAAGGGTCGCAGGACGGCATCTCTGGTCGTACCCGAAATATCCGAGACATTCCGTCCGGCCCGGGGGAGCCGGCACCACCGACGCCGGGTCCGCTGCTGCGGCCCGGCCCCGGTGGTGCGGTCCGGGCCACCCGGGCGTCGTCGCCCAGGTGGCCCGCACCATGGTCAGCTCAGCTGGCTGCTTCGATCTTGACGAGGTTGACCCGCTGGAACAGGTCCATCTGCACGTTCTTGACCTTGGACGAGGTGCCGAACACGTTCTCGCCGAAGCGGAGCGGGATCACCGGCATGTCCTTGGCCAGGATGTCCTCCGCCTGCTGGTACTTGGCGATCGCCTCGTCCTGCGTCTTGGCGGCGGAACCCTCCTTGACCAGTCGGTCGAAGTCCGGGTTGCTGTAGCCGTAGTAGTTCGACGAGCCGTTCGTGGTGTACAGCGGGCCGAGGTAGTCCTCCATGGTCGGGTAGTCCATGACCCAGGCCATCCGGAACATACCCACCGGCTGCTTCTTCTCGACCTTGGTCAGCAGGTCGGCGAACTTCGGCTCGGCCGAACCGACGGCGTCGACACCCAGGTTGGCCTTCAGCTGGTTGACCGTGGCGTCGACCCAGTCCTTGTGACCGCCGTCGCCGTTGTAGGAGATGACGATCTTCGACGGACCACCCGCGGCCTGGTAGAGCTTCTTGGCCTCGGTCGGGTTGAACTCCCCGGCCTTGCCCGCGGTGTTCTCCCGGTAGCCCGGCAGGACCGGCGAGACGAAGGAGCGCGCCGGCTGCTGCGAGTCCTTGAAGACCGACTTGGTGATCTCCTCACGGTCGATCGCCATCGAGATGGCCTTACGCACGTCCGGGTTGCTGTAGTCCTTGTCGAACGTCGGGAACGCCAGGAACTGGAACGACGACATCGGGCTCGTCTTGTACCGGTCGCCCAGGTCGCTCGGCGCGGTGCTCAGGCTCTCGGACGGGATCGTGGGCAGCACGTCCAGGTTGTCCGCCAGGACGTCCGCGTAGGCCGCGGTCAGCTGCTGGTAGATCCGGAACTCAATGTTCTTGACCTTGGGCTTCTCGCCCGGGTACGCGTCGTAGCGCTCGACATCGATCTTGCTGTCGTGCTGCCACGTGCCCTTCATCTTGAAGGGGCCCTGCCCGATCGGTGCCTGCTCGTAGGAGTCCTTGAGCACGCCCGGGGCCGAGAACGCGGCGTCGGGCATCGGGTAGAACGCGGTGTAGCCGAGCACCGTCTTGAAGTCGATGTACGGGTCGGACAGCGTCACGGTGAAGGTGAGGTCGTCGACCTTCTTCAGACCGGACATCTCCTTGGCCTTCGGCGCCTTGCCCTGCAGGTCCGTGTAGCCAGCGATCTTCTCGAAGAAGTAGTTGCTGTCCTGACCGTTGGGGGCGTACGCGCCGTAGTTCCAGGCGTTGATGTAGTCCTCGGACGTGACCTTCTCACCGTTGTGGAAGGTGAAGCCGTCCTTGAGCTTGATCGTCCAGACCTTGTTGTCGGACGAGGTCACCGACTGGGCCGCGACCTCGTACGGCTTGTTCTGGGCGTCGTAGTCGACGAGCGGGCTGAACAGGCCGGTGAGCACCTGCGCCCCGGACGTCTCCGTCGTGTTGGTGGGAACCAGGTGCTTCGGCTCGGCGATCTGGATGCTGACCGCCGAACTGCCGCTGCCGCCGGATCCACCGTCTCCGCCGCTGCCGCAGGCCGCGAGGCCCAGCGTCACCGCGAGCGGGAGGGCGGTCCAGGCGGCGAGTCTACGAACTCGCATTGAGCCTCCTCATCTCCTCACGCTGCGCAGTCAGGCCCGACGCTGGGTTTACGCTGCGCAACAAGCGGCAACGGTAGGTCGGCGACGGGTCTTCGGCAACGAGGCGGTTGCGGGTGGGTAACGGTCCGGGCCGTCCCGGCTTGCTCAGGGCCGGCGGACCTGCTAGCGAAAAGCGGTTCAAACGTCTCTGGCCTGTGATTGTTCGGCCGGATGCAGTGCAAGCTGTGCCGCCCGCAGTGCGGTTCGCACCATCTCGGCTGGTCGTCCGGTCTCTGCCGCCCTCGGCCCTGATGTCTGGTTCGACAGTGACCGAATCCACAAAATGTGACTGAGAGTGACTAGCGACACGTCACGGAACGTCACACCCGTCCGGCGACAGTCAGGTGTCGGTGGGCCGCCCGAGCGAGGTCGTCTGAACCGCGAGCGGTGGTCGTGAGACGATCAGGTCGTGACGGCGACGCTTCTGGACGGCAAGGCAACCGCGGCAGAGATCAAGGACGAGCTGCGGATACGGGTGAAGGCACTCGCGGAACGCGGCATCACCCCCGGGCTCGGCACGGTCCTGGTCGGGGCGGACCCGGGCAGTCAGGCGTACGTCAACGGCAAGCACCGTGACTGCGCAGAGGTGGGCATCGCCTCGATCCGCCGAGAACTGCCGGCCGACGCCACCCAGCAGCAGGTCGACGACGTGCTGGCCGAGCTGAACGCCGACCCGGCGTGCCACGGCTACATCGTCCAGTTGCCGCTGCCGGCGCACCTCGACACCCAGCGGGTGCTGGAGCTGATCGACCCGGACAAGGACGCCGACGGCCTGCACCCGGTCAACCTGGGCCGGCTCGTCCTCGGCTACGACGGTCCGCTGCCCTGCACCCCGCGCGGCATCGTGGAGCTGCTCCGCCGGCACGACGTGGCGCTGCGCGGCGCCACCGTCGCGGTGGTCGGTCGGGGCAACACCGTCGGCCGCCCGCTCGGCCTGCTGCTCACCCGGCGCAGCGAGAACGCCACGGTCACCCTGTGCCACACCGGCACCCTCGACCTCGCCTCGCACACTCGGGCCGCTGACATCGTCATCGTCGCGGCCGGCGTGCCGGGCCTGCTCACCGGCGACATGATCCACCCCGGCGCGGTCGTGGTGGACGTCGGCATCACCCGTGTGATCGGCGCGGACGGCAAGGGCCGCTACACCGGCGACGTGGACCCGGAGGTGGCCGAGACGGCCGGCGCGCTGGTCCCCATGCCCGGCGGCGTGGGTCCGATGACCCGGGCCATGCTGCTCACCAACGTCGTGGAGCGCGCCGAGCGCGGTTGAGGTGTAAAGCCGTAACCGTCCGACCCTGACCTGATCGGTGCCAGGATGGCTGATACGGTCCGGAAAACCGACTGGTTAGCAGGGAGTGGGACGACCATGGGTAAGAAGGTCACTGTCGTCGGGGCTGGCTTCTACGGCTCCACCACCGCACAGCGCCTCGCCGAGTACGACGTCTTCGACACCGTAGTGATCACCGACATCGTGGAGGGCAAGCCCGCGGGTCTCGCGCTCGACCTCAACCAGTCCCGGGCCATCGAGGGCTTCGAGACCAAGGTGGTCGGCGTGACCACCGGCCCCAACGGTGAGGGCTACGAGAACATCGAGGGCTCCGACGTCGTCGTGATCACCGCCGGTCTGCCGCGGAAGCCCGGCATGAGCCGGATGGACCTGCTGGAGACCAACGCCAAGATCGTCCGCCAGGTCGCCGAGAACGTCGCCAAGTACGCCCCGAACGCCGTCGTCATCGTGGTCTCCAACCCGCTGGACGAGATGACCGCGCTCGCGCAGCTCGCCACCCAGTTCCCGAAGAACCGGGTGCTCGGCCAGGCCGGCATGCTGGACTCCGCCCGGTTCAGCAACTTCGTCGCCGAGGCACTGAACGTGCCGGTGGCGTCGGTACGCACGCTGACGCTCGGCTCGCACGGCGACACCATGGTCCCGGTGCCGTCGAAGAGCACCGTCAACGGCAAGCCGCTGCGTGAGGCGATGCCGGCCGAGCAGATCGAGGAACTGGTCGTCAAGACCCGTAACGGCGGCGCCGAGGTGGTTGCGCTGCTCAAGACCGGCTCGGCGTACTACGCCCCGTCCGCCGCCGCGGCCCGGATGGCGAAGGCCGTCGCCGAGGACTCCGGCGAGGTCATGCCGGTCTGCGCCTGGGTCGACGGCGAGTACGGCATCTCCGGCGTCTACCTCGGTGTCGAGGCCGAGATCGGCGCTGAAGGCGTCAAGCGGGTCGTCGAGACCGACCTGGACGCCGACGAGCGCGCCAGCCTCCTGGCGGCCGCCGAAGCCGTCCGCGCCAAGCAGGGCGACATCTCCAGCATGTAGTTCCCCCGAACCGCAGCACCACCGAAGGGCGCGCCGGCTTCGCCGGGGCGCCCTTCGCCGTCCAGCCCCCACCCACCCCGCCAGCTTTGTTGATCATGAAGTTATTGCCAGTCATGTCGGCGAGTTGAGGCAATAACTTCATGATCAACCGGGGTGGGGGTGAAGAAGGCCCCCTCGCCGTCGGTGAGTGCGGTGACCGTGATAGACCCGAGGGTGCGGCTCAGTGGCATCGGGCGATCCTGCCAGCGAAATCCTGCGTCGTGCAGCCCGGTTTCCGCCGGCCGGTCGAGGCCGGCTGGGAGCTGCCGGCCCCATTGCAGTACGCTCGTACTGCTTGAGCACGTGTCCCCCGAGAGGAGCGCCGGCCGATGGCGAAGATCAAGGTAAACAACCCGGTCGTAGAACTCGACGGCGACGAGATGACCCGGATCATCTGGAAGCAGATCCGGGAGCAGCTGATCCTGCCCTACCTCGACGTCGACCTGCACTACTACGACCTGTCGATCCAGCACCGCGACGAGACCGACGACCAGGTCACGATTGACGCCGCCAACGCCATCAAGGAGCACGGCGTCGGTGTCAAGTGCGCGACCATCACCCCGGACGAGGCCCGGGTGGAGGAGTTCGGCCTGAAGAAGATGTGGCGGTCGCCCAACGGCACCATCCGCAACATCCTCGGTGGCGTCGTCTTCCGCGAGCCGATCATCATGTCCAACGTGCCGCGGCTGGTCCCCGGCTGGACCAAGCCGATCATCATCGGCCGGCACGCCCACGGTGACCAGTACAAGGCCACCGACTTCGTCGTCCCCGGCCCGGGCACGGTGACCATCACCTACACGCCGGCCGACGGCGGCGCGCCGATGGAGATGGAGGTCGCCAACTTCCCGGGCGGCGGCATCGCCATGGGCATGTACAACTACGACGAGTCGATCCGGGACTTTGCCCGGGCGTCGTTCCGGTACGGGCTGGACCGCAACTACCCGGTCTACCTGTCCACGAAGAACACCATCCTCAAGGCGTACGACGGTCGGTTCAAGGACATCTTCGCCGAGGTGTTCGAGGCCGAGTTCAAGGCCGAGTTCGCCGCCGCCGGCATCACCTACGAGCACCGGCTGATCGACGACATGGTCGCCGCCGCGCTCAAGTGGGAGGGCGGCTACGTCTGGGCCTGCAAGAACTACGACGGTGACGTGCAGTCCGACACCGTCGCGCAGGGCTTCGGCTCGCTGGGTCTGATGACCTCGGTTCTGCTCTCCCCGGACGGCCGGACCGTCGAGGCCGAGGCCGCGCACGGCACGGTCACCCGGCACTACCGGCAGTGGCAGAAGGGTGAGAAGACGTCGACCAACCCGATCGCGTCGATCTACGCCTGGACGCGGGGCCTGGCCCACCGGGGCAAGCTGGACGGCACCCCGGCGGTCACCGAGTTCGCCAACACCCTGGAGCAGGTCATCGTCGACACCGTCGAGGGCGGCCAGATGACCAAGGACCTCTCGCTGCTCATCTCGCGCGACGCGCCGTGGCTGACCACGGACGAGTTCATGAACGCGCTCGACGAGAACCTGGCCCGCAAGATCGGCGCCTGATCCAGGCGTACCGCATGATCGGAGCCCGTCGGCACCTGCCGGCGGGCTTCGGCGTTTCTGGCCGCGACGCGCCGGTTGGCGTCACCGCCGTCGGCGCGCCTCGTTGACCAGGATGGACGAGATGCCAGTCACGTCCGAGGAAGGTTGACCACGGTCGACCCGCGGCACCCGTGCGCCGATCAGCCAGCCTTCCCGGCTGTGCCGTGCACAGCCAGCCGTCCCTTCCCTGCGGGGGGCCCTGTCCCGGGCCCCCCGCGCCCTGTTCCCCAGGTGCCTTCGTCAGGCGGCGCGGAGCAATTCGGCGGCACGTTCCGGAGCGATGTCGTTGATGAAGACACCCATTCCGGACTCGGAGCCCGCCAGGTACTTCAGCTTGTCCGTGGCTCGCCGGATGCTGAACAGCTGTAGGTGCAGGTGGCCCAACTCCCGGTCGATCCGCACCGGCGCCTGGTGCCAGGCCGAGATGTATGGCATCGGCATGTCGAACAGGCCGTCGAAGCGGCGCAGCAGATCCAGGTAGAGCGGCCCGAAAGCGTCCCGCTCGCTGTCGCTGAGGGCCGGGATGTCCGGCACCACGCGATGCGGCGCGACGTGCACCTCGAACGGCCAGCGAGCGGCCGCCGGCACGAACGCCGTCCAGTGTTCGTTCTCGGCGACCACCCGGTCGCCGGTGGCGCGCTCGGCGGCCAGCACGTCCGCGTACAGGTTGCCTCCGCCGGTCCGCTCGGCGTGTCGGCGTGCCGCACCCAGCAGCGCGCGGGTGCGCGGCGTCACGAAGGGGTACGCGTAGATCTGCCCGTGCGGGTGGTGCAGGGTGACGCCGATCTCGACGCCCCGGTTCTCGAAGCAGAAGACCTGCTCCACACCGGGCAGTTCACCGAGCACCTCGGTGCGGTCGGCGAGTGCGTCCAGCACGGTGCGGACCCGGCGCGGGGGCAGGCTGGCGAAGGAGGCGTTGTGGTCCGAGGTGAAGCAGACCACCTCGCACCGCCCGAGCCCCGGTCGAGCCGGTGTGAACGGGGTGATCTCTCCGGGCTCGTCGGCCACTCGGCCGCTCAGCGACGGGAACCGGTTCTCGAAGACCACCACGTCGTAGTCGGGAGCGGGGATCTCGGTCAGCCGGTCGCCCTCGGACGGGTCGAGGGGGCACTCGCTCGCCGGCGGGAGGAAGATGCGGGTCTGCCGGTGCACGGCGACCGCCACCCACTCGTCGGTCAGCGGGTCGTAGCGCAGCTGGGACGCCGGGGGCGGCGGCGGCAGGTCGCGGCGGTCCGGCTGGTCGCGGACCGCGTCGTCGCGCTCGTCGAAATAGATCAGCTCCCGGCCGTCGGCCAGGTCGATCGCGGTGCGTTTCACTGCGCCGCCCCCTCACTTGTCGGCGTGCGCGTCGCGCGGTCCGCCCCTGTTGCCTTTACCATGATCAATTCGCCTACCTGCTCGCCGAGTACCCGTCGCGCGGGCGGAGGCAACCGGTCGTCGCTGACCAGTACGTGTGCTGCTGCCAGCTCGACGATCGAGGAGATGCCCACCGTGCCCCACTTGGTGTGGTCGGCGAGCACCACCAGCTGATCCGCCGCAGCCACCAGTGCCCGGTCGGTCTCCGCCTCCATCAGGTTCGGAGTGGTGAAGCCGGCCCGCTCGGTGATGCCGTGGACGCCCAGGAAGAGCAGATCCAAATGCAGTGACCGGACGGCTCCGACCGCGAGTGGACCGACCAGCGCGTCCGACGGCGTGCGTACGCCGCCGGTGAGCACCACCGTCTGGTCCGGTCGACCTCCGGCGTGCAGGATCTCGGCCACCGGCAACGAGTTGGTCACCACTGTCAGGCCGGGCACGTCCACCAGCCTCCGGGCCAGCTCGGCCGTGGTGGTGCCGGCGGACAGCGCGATAGCCGCGCCAGGCTGGACCAGTTGGGCCGCCCGGTCCGCGATGGCGGCCTTCTCCGACAGTTGGCGGACCGACTTGGCGTGGAAGCCCGGCTCGTCGGTCGAACTCGACCCGGCTGTCGTGGCACCGCCGTGCACCTTGGCCAGCAGGCCACGCTCGTGCAGCGCCTCCAGATCGCGCCGGATGGTCATGTCGGAGACACCGAACTCGCCGGCCAGCTCACTCACCCGGACGCCGCCCGTCGACCGGACCCGCTCCAGGATGGCCGCCTGCCGCTGTTGAGCGAGCATTCGCCGTGCCTCCCGGGGGTCCACGTACTCTCACGCGGTCAAACGTGTTCCAACAAAGATGAACACTAGCGCGTAGCGGGCAGCGCCGGAAGAAACGGGGTACGGCGACGCCTCAGGCGGACGCGACCTTCAGCTCCACCCAACCGGTCTCGGTCAGATGGTGCAGCACTGCCTGCACCGCGTCCGCGACGCTCAGGTCGGTGGTGTCGAGCACCAGATCGGCGTCGGCCGGCTCCTCGTACGGGTCGTCGATGCCGGTCATCCCGGTCAGCAGGCCGGCTCGTGCTCGCGCGTACAGACCCTTCCGGTCCCGACGTTCACACACCTCCAGCGGAGTGGCGACGTGCACCAGCACGAAACCCGCCCCGGCGGCCAGGGCCATCTCACGGGCGGTTGTGCGGGCCGCCGCGTACGGGGCGATCGGGCAGCAGATGCCCACCCCCCGGTGCCGCGCGATCTCGGCAGCCACCCACCCGATCCGCCGGACGTTGAGATCCCGGTCGGCCTTGGTGAAGCCCAGCCCGGCGGAGAGTTCCCGGCGCACCACGTCCCCGTCGAGCAGGGTCACCGTGCGATCACCGCTCTCCCGCAACGCGTCCGCCAGGCCTCGGGCGATTGTCGACTTGCCGGAGCCGGAGAGGCCGGTCAGGAAGACCACCAACCCGCGGTGCCGGCGCGGTGGCCGGGCCCGGGCCAGCTCCCTCGCCACGGCCGGCGGGGTGTGCCACTCCGGCAACGGGAAGCCCCGGTCGAGCAGGTCGTCGATCTCCTGCTGGGTCAGCGCGAGCCGCCGGTTGCGCGGTGGGATGTCCTCCCGCCAGCGCCACTGCCCGTCCCGGTTGTCGTACGCGAGTTCGCGTGGCACCAGCACCCGTAGCCCGGCGCCGGAGAGCATCTCGCCGGTGGAGAGCAGGTGGGTGACTCCGTACGCGGCGGAGACCCGGGCGCGCAGCAGCGCGTCGCTGATCTCTTCCCGTCGGTGCGACAGCGGCACCGCGACCACGGTGGCGGGTGGCATCCGGTCCCGGGCGGCGAAGACGGTGCGTACCAGCGCCTCCGGCGGGAGCCCACCCGCGCCACCCTCACCGACCGGGATCATCACGAGCAGGTGCGCGGCCAGGGTACGGGCGGCGTGGGCGATCTGGGCGAGCTGCGGACGATGCAGCGGCCGGTCGGCGATCACCCCGAGCACCCGGCCCGGGGGCAGCAACGCGCGGACCTCCTCGGGGCTGCGGCGCAGTCGCTGGAACGGGCCGTGCCCACCGTCGCCCAGCCGTCGGATCTGGCCGCCCACTCCTGCCACGCCCTCGCGCACCTGCCAGACGTCCGCCACGTCGAGGGCGGCCGCCGGTGCGCCCTCGCCGTCGGTCAGCACCAGCGCCCGGCGGGCCGGGTCGCGCGGATCGAAACCCTGAGCCAGCGCGGTCGGCACCTGCAGCGTCACAGCGACCTGCCACGGAGTGCCGTCGGCCAGTCGGCCGCGCCGGCTGACCGATACCAGGTCGGCGCGGGTCATGAAGCCAGTCAGAGGGGCGTACGCACCGGTCAGCAGCAGCTCCAGATCCGCGAGCTCACCGGGACGCGGCGTGTACGCCGGTGCGTCCCGTAGCACCTCGTCGGGCAGCACCCAGCCGTTGCTCATCCACACCCCCCACTCGCTGACCGGCACACAGTTTCGCAGCCGACCGCCGATCGGTCGAGGGCGCCACTCCACGACCCCTACGGGCGGATCAACGCCGGCGCCGCCGATCGCACCCGGCTCCACATCGAACCGGTCCCCGGCGGCGAAGAGGAACTCGCTCGACACGTCCGTGACGCGGGCGCGACGGCCAGCCGGCCGGGAGGTGAATGGTGTCACCCCGGATGGGCCTTTCCCGAGGCGGGGTCGTGCCGGCCGCGTACGGCGACGATGATCCAACCGCCGCCCCGGCGAGGGACCTTAGGGGTCCGCACCGGCAATGATCAGGGGAGCGCCGGGGGCGTGCCGGTGTCCGTGGTGGGCATCGACTCCCTACGCTGGGCAGCGTGACACTGATCGCGACCCAGTCGCTCACCAAGACGTACGGAGGTCGGGTCACCGCGTTGGCCGACCTCACCGTCGCCGTCGAGCCCGGGATCATCGGCCTGGTGGGCGCGAACGGCGCCGGAAAATCCACGTTGATCAAGATCCTGCTCGGCCTGATCGCCCCGACCAGCGGTCAGGTCTCGGTGCTCGGCATCGACCCGACCGCCGACCCGGCGGCGGTACGTGCCCGCGTCGGTTACATGCCCGAGCACGACTGTCTTCCGCCGGACCTGTCCGCCGCCGAGCTGGTCACCCACCTCGGCCGGATGAGTGGCCTGCCCCGCACCGCCGCCCGCGAGCGGGCGTCGGAGGCGCTGCGGCACGTCGGCCTCTACGAGGAGCGTTACCGCCCGGTCGGTGGCTACTCGACCGGCATGAAGCAACGGGTCAAGCTGGCCCAGGCGTTGGTGCACGACCCCGACCTGCTGTTGCTCGACGAGCCGACCAACGGTCTGGACCCGGCCGGCCGCGACGCCATGCTGGCCCTGGTGCACCGGATCGGCACCGAGTTCGGCATCTCCGTGCTGGTCTGCTCACACCTGCTCGGCGAGGTGGAGCGGATCTGCGACACGCTGATCGCCATCGACGGCGGCAAGCTGCTGCGCGCCGACCACATCTCGGCGATGACCACGGCCACCGACGTGCTCGCCGTGGAGGTCAGTGAGGGCACCGAGGAGCTCGCCGCCCGGCTCACGGCGCTCAAGCTGCCGGTGGCGCGGGACGGGCGTCTGCTACTCGTACCGCTCGCCGATGACCGCACCTACGACCTGATCCTGGGCGCGGTCGCCGAACTGGACCTGCCACTGCACCGACTGGACCAGCGCCGGCACCGGGTGGCCGAACTCTTCGCCACGAGGGAGCTCACCAATGCCTGAGCCGTCTTCCGCCGCCGTGCGCCCCGCGCCGACCGGCGTCATCCATGACATCGGCTACCAGCGCTACGAGGGGCCGAGGCTGGGCCGCCGGCACGTCTTCGGCGCGCTCTACCTGCACGGGCTGCGCACCACGTTCGGGTTCGGCCGCAGCGCCAAGGCCAAGATCTTCCCGTGGCTGGTGGTCGGCATCGTCACCCTGGTCGCGGTGGCCCTCGCGGCCGTCCGCAGCCAGATCGGCGAGGTGGTCGCCACGTACGCCCAGTTCGCCGATGCGATGAGCTGGCTGGTCATCTTCTTCGTCGCGGTGGCCGCGCCCGAGCTGGTCTCCCGCGACCTGCGCAGCGGGGTGCTGCCACTGTATTTCTCCCGACCGCTGCCGCGCACCGACTACGCGCTGGCCAAGCTGCTGGCGCTCGTCACCGCGCTCTGGCTGCTGCTCGGTGGTCCGCAGCTGGTGATGTTCCTGGGTGCCGCTTTCACCACCAAGGACGGCATGCGCGGGGTCTGGAACGAGCTGCTCGACCTGCTGCCCGGGCTGCTCTACGCCGGCCTCTGGGCGGTGGTCTTCGCCTCGATCGGGCTGCTGGTCGCGTCGCTGACCGGCAAGCGGGCCTTCGCCGCAGGCGGCGTGGTCGCGGTCTTCCTCATGACCACCCCGATCGTGGGCGTGCTGAGCATCCTGCCGTCGCGGGCGGCCAACGAGCTGGCCGGGCTCGCCTCCCCCTCCACCCTGGTGCAGGGGGTCGGCATCTGGTCGCTGGGCGACCTCCTGGTCGAGGGCGATCCGGGCGAGATGATGATCGGCGGTTTCGGTCCGGTCTACGCCCTGGCCGCGGTGCTGCTGGTCGCCGGCGCGACCGCCCTCCTGCTGGCCCGCTACCGGAAGGTCGCCTCCTGATGAGCACGCTGAGTCTGACCGGGGTGTCCCGGTGGTACGGCAACGTGGTCGCGGTGAACGACATCAGCATGGCCCTCGGGCCGGGCGTGACCGGCCTGCTCGGCCCGAACGGCGCCGGCAAGACCACGCTGCTGCACATGATGGCCGGGTTCCTCGCGCCGTCACGTGGCACGGTCACCCTCGACGACGAGCCGACCTGGCGTAACCCGGACGTCTATCGCCGGTTGGGGCTGGTCAGCGAACGGGAAGCGGTGCAGGGTTTCCTCACCGCGTACGAGTTCGTGCTGGCCAGCGCGAAGCTGCACCGGCTGGCCGACCCGGCGGCGGCCGCCCGACGGGCGATCGACCTGGTGGAGCTGGAGGCGGCGCAGGACCGCCGGATCGGCACGTACTCCAAGGGCATGCGGCAGCGGGCCCGGGTGGCCGCCGCGTTGGTGCACGACCCGCAGGTGCTGCTGCTCGACGAACCGTTCAACGGGATGGACCCGCGCCAGCGGCTGCACATGATGCAGTTGCTGCACACGTTGGGCGACGCCGGCCGGACGATCCTGTTCAGCTCGCACATCCTGGAGGAGGTCGAGCAGGTCTCCGGGACGGTGCAGGTGATGGTGGCCGGCCGGCTGGCGGCCTCCGGCGACTTCCGGACCATCCGCCGGTTGATGACCAATCGCCCGCACGTCTTCGCGGTGCGCTCCACCGACGACCGGGCGCTGGCTGTCGCGCTGATCGCCGAGCCGTCGGTGAGTGGGGTCGAGTTGGACCCGACGGGCCTGACCGTGCGGGCCGGCGACTATGGCGCCTTCACCCGCGCGTTGCCCCGGATCGCGCTCAAGCAAGGCATCCGGGTGCGCCAACTGGTGCCGTCCGACGAGTCTCTGGAGAGCGTCTTCTCCTATCTCGTGGAGGCCTGACCAGTGAGTGCGAGGAGTGAACGAGCGCAGCGAGTGAGCCCCGCAGTCACGAACGAAAGAAGCTGACATGTCGACCATTACCTGGATCACCGCGCGCGGGCTGTTCGGCCGGCGGCGGTTCCTGCTGCTGCTCCCGCTGCCGGTGGTGCTGCTCGGGCTGGCCGTGCTCTGCCGGTCGCTGGGGGTGGACCCGGGCGAGTGGGGGCCGCCGGTGCTGGTCGGCCTCGGGCTGGCCGTGGTGCTGCCGGTGGTTGCGCTGATCATCGGCACGGGCGTGCTGGGCGCGGAGATCGACGACGGCACGGTCGTGCACATCCTGACCAAGCCGCTGCCGCGCTGGCAGATCGTGCTGCCGAAGCTCGCGGTGGCCGCCGGGGTCACCGCGGTCACCGTCGCGGTGCCGCTCTACGTCGCAGGCGTGCTGGCCGATTCGGTACGCCTCGGTCTGGCGCTGGCGGTCTCGGCGGCGCTCGGCGCGCTGGCGTACTCGGCGTTGTTCCTCGCGCTCAGCCTGGTCACCAGGCGGCCGGTGCTGCTCGGCCTGGTGTACGTGCTGATCTGGGAGGGGCTGCTGGGCAACTTCGTCAGCGGCACCAAGGTGCTCTCCATCCAGCAGTACGTGATCGCCCTCGCCGATCGGATCGCCCCTACCGGGCTGCTGGAGACCACCGTGTCGGTGCCGGTGGCGTCGGTGATGACCGCGCTGGTGAGTGTCGGCTTCACCGTGCTGGCCATCGACCGTCTGCGCTCGTTCAGCGTGGCCGGCGAAACGAGCTGAGACCGGTGCGCAGCGGTGTTCCGGCCAGCCACCGTCCGGCGGTAGGGCTGGCCGGATGGACCGGTGGGGCCCCGTCGGGCCAGGCTGTCGGGTGTGAGCGTCGAAGCGGAGCGGACGTCGTTGGCTGAGCCGTACTCCCGGAGCAGCCGGCCGTGGCTGACCAGCCTGGCGGTCGCCGGGCTGGCCTGCGCCACGGTCGCCACGGCTGCCCAGGGCAGCGGCCAGTTCCACTGGTGGGCCGTGTTCATCCTGATCCCGGCCGCGTTGATCGCGGCCAGCGGCGGGCCGTTGCTGGCCCGGGGTGGTGGCCGGGCCTTCGCCGGTTACATGCTCGCCTGCGTCGGCACCCTGGTGTTCGCGGTGGGCGCGCTGCTGATGTTCGGCGTGATGGGGCGGGGTTGGCCGCTGATGGTGGTGCTGCCCTGCCTGGCGGTCGCCGGCACCTACGGTTGGCGGGCAGCCCACCCGCTGGCCCGGGGCCTGCACCGGGCGGTGGCCCTGCTCGCGCTGACCGGCGCGTTGCTCGGCCTGACCCTGCAACTGATCCGGGTGGATCTGCTCGACCTGGAAACCGGCTGGTGGGGGGCGTTCCTGATGCTGGCCGGGGCCATCGTGCTCGGCAACGCGGGCGAGCTGACCCGGCACCGGATGCCGTACCGCCTCCAGGCGATCACCCTGCTGGTGGGGCCCGCTGTGATCGCATTCCTGCTCGGGCTGCGTTTCCTGCGCGGCTGGTGATGACCGGTCCGCCGCCGCCCCGGCGGGGTGGGCGGCGGCGGACGCGGGTCAGAAGGCGCAGGCGATGACGAGCTCCGGGGTGCGGTCGGGGAGCAGGTCGAGTTTGCCGATCCGGCCGGCCGCCCGCAGGTCGTCGGCGACCAGGGTGAGCTGTTCCAGAAGCGCCGCCGGGCCGAGCGCCTCGGCCAGCGGCACCTCCGCCTTCATCGACAGTTTCCGCTCCGACTTGGCCCGCCGCACCTGGCTCAACGCGTCGCCGGCAAGCCGCAGCAGCGCCGGGTCACCCGACCCCTCGATCGTCCGGGCCACCTCGTGGGTGGTGGGCCACGGCGCGCGGTGCACCGAGCCGTACCGCCACCACGACCAGACCTCCTCGGTCACGTAGGGCAACACCGGAGCGAACAGTCGTAGCTGCACCGACAGAGCCGAGGCCAGCGCCGCCCGCGCCGAGTCGGCGGCCGCGCCGGTGCCGTACGCGCGTTCCTTGACCAGCTCGATGTAGTCGTCGCAGAACCGCCAGAAGAACGCCTCGGTCGCCTGCAACGCCGCCGTGTGGTCGTACGCGTCGAAGGCGGAGCTCGCGGCGGTGACCACGGTGGCCAGCTCGGCGAGCATGGCCCGGTCCAGTGGCGTGGTCGCGGGGGCGCGCAGCGCGTCCGCCGCCCCCAGCCCGAGCGCGAACTTGGACGCGTTGAGCAGTTTGGTGGCCAGCCGACGGCCGATCTTGATTTGCGCCGGGTCGAAGGCCAGGTCCGTGCCGGGCTTGCCACTGGCCGCCCAGTAGCGGACCGCGTCCGAGCCGTGCTGCTCCAACAGCGCCAGCGGGGTGACCACGTTCCCCTTGGACTTGGCCATCTTCTTGCGGTCCGGGTCGAGGATCCACCCGGAGAGCACCGTGTCCCGCCAGGGCAGCACCCCGTGCTCGAAGTGCGAACGGACCACGCTGTCGAAGAGCCAGGTCCGGATGATCTCCTGCCCCTGCGGGCGGAGGTCCATCGGAAAGACCTGCGCGAACAGCTCCGGGTCGGTCTCCCAGCCGCCGACGATCTGCGGGGTCAGCGACGAGGTCGCCCAGGTGTCCAGCACGTCCGGATCGCCGATGAAACCGCCCGGGTGGCCGCGCTGCGACTCGTCGTACCCGGGTGCCGGGTCACTGGACGGGTCGACTGGCAGCGCGGACTCGTCCGGCGTGAGAGGGTGGGACCAGTCCGGCTCGCCAGTGTTGTCGAGCCGGTACCACACCGGCACCGGGACCCCGAAGAAGCGCTGCCGACTGACCAGCCAGTCCCCGGTCAGGCCGCCGACCCAGTTGTCGTAGCGGTGCTTCATGTGCGCCGGCACCCAGTGCAGCTCCTCGCCCCGGGCCAGCAGCGTGGCCCGCAGGTCGGCGTCCCGGCCGCCATTGCGCAGATACCACTGTCGAGTCGAGACGATCTCCAGTGGGCGGTCGCCGCGCTCGTAGAACTTGACCGGATGGGTGATCGGGCGTGGCTCGCCGATCAGGGCACCCGCGTCGGCCAGCATCCCGACGATCTCCCGGCGGGCGCCGTTGACGGTCTGCCCGGCCAGCGCCGCGTACGGCTGTGCCGGCACCCCGGCCGGCGGCTCCGGAAGCAGCCGGCCGTCGCGGTCGATGATCACCCGGGTGTCGAGTTCGAGATCCCGCCACCAGGTCACGTCGCTCAGGTCGCCGAACGTGCAGACCATCGCGATGCCGGTGCCCTTGCCCGGTTCGGCGAGCGGGTGGGCCCGCACCGGCACCTCGACGTCGAACAGCGGGCTGCGCACCGTCGTGCCCACCAGGTCGGCGTACCGCTCGTCGTCGGGGTGACAGACCAGTGCCACACAGGCGGGCAACAACTCCGGTCGGGTGGTGTCGATCTGCACCTCGCGCCCGTCCGGCCCGGCGAACCGCAGCCGGTGGTAGGCACCGGGGCGCTCCCGGTCCTCCAACTCGGCCTGGGCGACGGCGGTGGCGAAGCCGACGTCCCAGAGCGTCGGCGCCTCCGACTGGTACGCCTCGCCGCGCAGCAGGTTACGCACGAACGCCCGCTGACTGGTGGTCCGGGCGATCCGGCCGATCGTCGTGTAGGTCAACGACCAGTCCACCGAGAGCCCGAGCCGTCGCCACAGCGCCTCGAAGGCCTGCTCGTCGGTGACCGTCAGCCGTTCGCAGAGCTCGATGAAGTTGCGCCGGGAGATCGGGGTGGGGTCGCGGCGGGCCGCGTCGTCGACCGGAGTCGCCGGTGGCCGCCACACCGGGTCGTACGCCAGCGCCGGATCGCAGCGCACCCCGTAGACGTTCTGCACGCGACGCTCGGTGGGTAGGCCGTTGTCGTCCCAGCCCATCGGGTAGAAGACGGACTTGCCGCGCATCCGCTGGTAACGCGCGACGGTGTCGGTGTGCGTGTACGAGAACACGTGCCCCATGTGCAACTCGCCCGATACGGTCGGCGGCGGGGTGTCGATCGAGTACACGTCGGCTCGCTTTTTCGAGCGGTCGAACGCGTACGTGCCCTCCTCCTGCCAGTGGCGTGCCCAGCGCTCCTCGAGCCCGTCCAGGGTCGGACGCTCGGGGACGCCGGCGCGGGCCGTCCTCGCCGTATCGGTCATCCTGCGATCGTAGGCACCACCAGGGGGTCGGGCCACGCAGTTACGGATCGCTGGTTCAGATCAGCGAGTCGCGCCACTGCCGGTGCAGGGCCGCGTACCGGCCGTCGGCCTCGGCCAGCACGCCGGGTGGGCCGTCCTCGACGACCTTCCCGTCGTCGAGGACGAGCACCCGGTCAGCTGTCTCCACGGTGGAGAGTCGATGTGCGATCACCAGGGCGGTGCGGTCGCGCAGGATGGTGCCGAGTGCCCGCTGCACGAGCCGTTCGGTCGGCACGTCCAGCGACGACGTCGCCTCGTCCAGGATCAGCACGGTCGGGTCGGCCAGGAACGCCCGGGCGAACGCGACCAGCTGCCGCTGCCCGGCGGAGAGCCGGCCGCCGCGTCGGTGCACCTGCGTGGCGTACCCCTCGGGCAGGGCGGCGATGAAATCGTGGGCGCCGATCGACCGCGCGGCGGCCTCGACCGCCGCGTCGTCGGCGCTCGGGCGGCCGAACCGGATGTTCTCCGCGACGGTCCCACTGAACAGGTGGTTCTCCTGCGTCACCAGCACGACCGCGCGGCGCAGGTCGGCGTCGCTCACGTCGCGAAGGTCGACCCCGTCCAGCCGGACGGTGCCGGTGTCCGGGTCGTGGAACCGGGCGACCAGCTTCGCGATGGTCGACTTGCCCGCGCCGGTCGGCCCGATCAGTGCCACGGTCTGTCCGGCCGACACGGTCAGCTCCAGCCCGCCGAGGATCGGGGTGCCCGCGCGGTATCCGAAGGAGACCGCGCGGAAGGTCAACTCGCCGCGACCGGGCCCGGTCGGCAGCGGTATGGGCCGGGCCGGCTCGGCCACGGCCGGCCGTTCGTCGAGCACCCCGGCCAACTTCTCCAGTGCCGCCGTTGCCGACTGCAGCGAGTTGTAGAACTGGCTCAACTCCTGCATCGGCTCGAAGAAGCGACGTAGGTAGAGCAGGAACGCGGCGAGCACGCCGACCTCGGTCTGGCCGTCCAGCACCCGCCAGCCGCCGTAGCAGAGCACCGCCGCCACGGTGACGTTGCCGATCAGCTTGATCGCCGGCGAGTACGTGGCGATCAGCCGGAATGTGTGCAGGCTGGTTCGCCGGTAGTCGTCGCCGAGCGCCACGAAGATGCGTTGGTTGCGCGGCTCCCGGCGGAACGCCTGCACCGCCCGGATGCCCCGCATCGACTCCACGAAGTGCACGATGACCAGCGCGACCGCGTCCCGGGTCCGCCGGTACGCGCTCGCCGACGATCGGGCGAACCAGCGGGAGAGCCAGAACAGGAACGGGAAGGCGAGCAGCGTCACGGCGGCCAGCGGCAGGTCCAGCCAGAGCAGGATGGCAGCCACCGACAGCATCGACAGCCCGGCCATCACCAGGCTGTCGATCCCACCGTCGACCAGTTCGGCAATCGAGTCCAGGTCACTGGTGAGCCGGGAGACCATCCGGCCGGAGGTGTACCGCTCGTGGAAGCCCACGGACAGCCGCAGGAAGTGCCCGAACACCCGTTGCCGCAGGTCGAGCAGGACGGCCTGGCCGATCCGGGCAGAGATCGTGAGGAACCCGCGGCGGGCCGCGTACTCGGTCATCGAGGCGACCGCGAACGCCGCGGCGACGGCGACCAGCGGGCCAGGGTCGCCGGCGCGCAGCGGCGGGATGGCCCGGTCGATGCCGACCATGACGAGGTACGGGCCGGCCATCGCGGCGGCGTTCTGGGTCAGCAGCAGGCCGACCGCGGCGGCGAGTCGCCCCCGGTGTGGTCGAAGCTCGTCGGCGAGCAGGGCCCGGCCGAGCCGGCGCAGCCGGGCCACCGCTTCGGGTGCGGCGTCCTCGGCTCGGCTGCGGTCGGCCTCCGGGTCGGTGGCGGTTCCGCGCCAGCGGGTGAGCTCCGGTTCCTCCTCGGGTGGTGGGTCGGCCTGCTTCGGCACCGTCACGAGTGCACCAGTCCCCACCCGTCCGAAGGGGACTGGCTCGGGCCGGCGGCTCCGGCTACGGGTGGGTGCCCGGTCGGCGGCTCGGCGGCGAGCAACGCCCGGTACGCCGGCACGGTGGCCAGCAGCTCGGAGTGCCGCCCGATCGCGGTGATGCGCCCGTCTTGGAGCAGGGCGACCCGGTCGGCCAGAGCGATCGTCGACGGCCGGTGCACCACCAGCAGCGCGGTGCTGTTGCGCAGGACCCGCCGCAGTGCCGCCTCGACGAGCGCTTCGGTGTGCACGTCGAGGGCCGACAGCGGGTCGTCCAGCACCAGCACCGCCGGTCGGCCGAGCACGGCCCGCGCCAACGCGAGTCGTTGCCGTTGCCCGCCGGAGAGGGACAGCCCCTGTTCACCTACCCGGGTGGCAAGTCCCCACGGCAACTCGTACGCGAAGTCCGCCTGAGCCAGCGCGAGGGCCGCCCGGACGTCGTCGTCGCCGGCGTCCGGGCGTCCCAGGGTGAGGTTCTCCCGCACCGACATGGAGAAGAGCGTGGGCTCCTCGAACGCCACCCCGACCAGTCGGCGCAGGGAGGCCAGCCGCAGCTCGCGCAGGTCGTGCCCGTCCAGGGTGATCCGGCCGGCGGTCACGTCGTTCAGCCGGGGCACCAGGGAGAGCAGCGTGCTCTTGCCGGACCCGGTGGCACCGACCAGGGCGAGCGTTTCGCCTGGTTCGATGATCAGGTCGATTTCGCGCAGCACCGGTGTGGTGGCACCCGGGTAGCTGAACGCGACGCGCTCGAAGCGGAGCCGGCCGCGGACCGCGTCGCGGGGCAGCGCGAGCGCGCCGGGCCGGTCCACGATCTGGGGCGGGGTGTCCAGCACCTCCTGAAGCCGGTCGGCGGCGGTGGCGGCCTCCTGGCCGTTGGCGATGATCCAACCCAGCGACTGCACCGGCCAGATGAGCATCAGTTGAAGGCTGACGAACGCGACCAGCTCGCCGATGGTGAGCGAGCCCTTCGCGGCGGCGGCCGCTCCGGCCACCAGCACCAGGCCCAGGGTGACGTTGGGCACCAGGTCGAGCAACGCCGAGGTGCTGGCCAGCAGCCGCGCCTTGCTGACCCCCGTGTCGTGCAGTGTCCGGGCCCCACCGGCGAAGCGGGCCGCCAGTTCGGGCCCCCGGCCGTACGCCTTCATGGTGCGCAGGCCCTGTGCGGTCTCCTCGACCAGGGTTGCCACGTCGCCCTGCTGATCCTGCATCCGCCGGGACGCGGCGTGGTAGTGCCGCCCGAACCGGCGACTGATCAGCAGCAGTGGCACCGCGCTGGCCGCGACCAGCACCCCGAGTAGCGGGTGCAGGTTGATCAGGAGCACCACCACGACCACATAGGTGGTCAGGTTGAGCACCAGGAAGAACACGCCGAAGGAGAGGAAACGGCGGATCACCGACAGGTCACTGGTGATCCGGGAGAGCAACTGGCCGGACTGCCAGCGGTCGTGGAAGTTCGTCGGCAACCGTTGCAGGTGGGCGTAGACGTCGGCGCGTAGTGCCGCCTCCATGCCCACCGCGGAGGAGGACTGCACCCACCGACGGATGAAGATGAGCACCGCCTCGACCACGCCGAGCAGCAGCGCCAGGCCGCCGAGCTGGAGCAGCCCGACCGGTTGGTGTCGGGCCACCGGCCCGTCCACCACCCGCTGCACGACCAGCGGTACGGCGATCCCGGCCGCCGTTCCGGCGAGCCCCGCGACGAGCAGCCAGGCGAACTCGGTGGCGTACGGGCGCAGGTAGGGACGGAGCCGCCAGAGGTTGTGCAACGGGTGGAGGGGCGCGGCGGCCCGCGTGGCCGGGTTGCCGCCGCTCTCCACAGGCACTACCAGACGGTAGCGTTAATAGAAGGCGACGATTGTGTCAGCTTGCCGTCAAGCGCCGCTCATGACCGAGAAGCCACTTTTTCACGTCCAGCCCCCAGCGGTAGCCACCGAGCGTGCCGTCGGTGCGAAGTACCCGGTGGCAGGGCACGAACAGCGCCGCCGCGTTCCGGGCGCAGGCAGCCGCGGCGGCCCGCACCGCCGGTGGCCGACCGGCGAGCGCGGCATACCCGGTGTAGGTGATCGGGGTGCCCGCAGGCACCTCGCGCAGCACCTGCCAGGCGTGCGCCATGAACTCTCCGCCGGTGTGCTGACGGATCGGCACCGCGTCGATGGCGCTGAGGTCACCGTCCAGGTAGGACCGAACGGCCGCGCTGACCGGGCCGAGGTCGGCCCGCTGTCGCAGCGGAGCCCGCAGGGTCGGGTGGACCAGGGGCAGCAGCGCCGCCGGGTCCGGGGTGAAACCGGCCGCCCGAACGTCGCCGTCCGGGCCGGCGAGGATGCTGAGCGGGCCGGTCGGTGTGCTCAGCACAGTGCTGTCGATGCTCATGCCGCTCTCCAGAGTCTGATCGTGGCGTAGGACCGCCAGGGGCGCCAGCGTTCGGCGTACCCGTCGAGGGTTGTCGGGGTGTCGGGCAGGCCCAGCGCGGCGGCGCCGCGCCGGACCGCGAGGTCGGTGCTGAGCAGGACATCCGGGTCGCCGAAGATGCGCATGGCCAGGTAGTTGGCGGTCCACGGGCCGATGCCGGGCAGCGCGAGCAGCCGCCGGACGGCGTCCTCCCGATGGGCACCCGCCGCGAGGTCCACTGATCCGTCGACCACCGCCCGTGCCAGCCCCCGCAGGGTCTCCCGCCGTGCGGCGGGCATCCCGAAGCCCGAGTCCGGCAGCGACAACAGGTCCTCCGCGCTCAAGAACCCCCGCAGTCCCCCCGCGTCCGGCCCTCCGTCGCCTTGGTGATCATGAGGTTGTTGTCGCGACACGCCGACGCCGTCGGCAATAACCTCATGATCGACGCGGTCGGGGGTGGGGGTGGGGGTGGGGATGGGGGTCAGCAGGAGGCGGGTTAGGGATTTTTGGGCTGCGGTGACCGAGACTTGTTGGCCGATGACGGCGCGGACGGCCATCTCGAAGCCGTCTACCGCGCGGGGGACCCGGATGCCCGGTTCGGCGGCGACCGCCGGGGCGAGCGCCGGGTCGGCGGCGAGCGTGGCGTCGATGGCCGCCGGGTCCGCGTCCAGGTCGAGCAGCCGCCGACAGCGGGCCACCGCGGGTGCCAGGTCGCGCAGGTCGGCCAGGCGCAGCGTCGCAGCGACGTGCCCGTCCGCCGGGGTCAGCGCCACCTGGCCGGCGCCGTGTGGCAACCGCAGACCCCGGTGGTACGTCCCGTCGCGAACCTCGTCCACGCCGGGCAGCGCCCGCACCGCGAGGAAGTCCAGCAGCGCCCGGGCGTGCAGCGGCGGGCGGTACGCCAGCCGGAGCGCGATGGTCCCCGCTCCGGTCGGCGCCTGCGGGCGGCCCCGGGCCGTTCGCAGGTCGGACGGTGCGCTCGCGTACACCTCGCGGAGCGTGTCGTTGAACTGCCGGATACTGCCGAAGCCCGCGGCGAACGCGATCTCCGCCATTGGCAGGCCGGTCGTCTCGATCAGGATCCGGGCGGTCTGCGCGCGCTGAGCCCGGGCCAGCGCGAGCGGGCCGGCGCCCATCTCGGCGCTCAACATCCGGTGCAGGTGCCGTTCGGTGTAGCCCAGACGGGAGGCCAGCCCCGGTACGCCGTCCCGGTCGACCACCCCGTCGGCGATCAGCCGCATCGCCCGGCCGACCACGTCCGCGCGGACGTCCCACAGGGGTGAGCCCGGCGCTGCGTCCGGCCGGCAGCGGCGGCAGGCGCGCAGCCCGATGCCCTGCGCGGCGGCGGCCGACGGAAAGAATCGGACGTTCTGCCGCTTGGGTGTGATCGCCGGGCAGGACGGCCGGCAGTAGATGCCGGTGGACGTCACACCGGTGTAGAACCAGCCGTCGAACCGCTGGTCGCGGCTGTCCACGGCCCGGTAGCAACGCTCGAAGTCCAACTCCATGTCACCGATGATGCCCCGCTGGTCGGGCCGCCTGCTGGCGGGAATCGGACCTCGGTGTGCCCGGCCGGGCGGGACCCGCATCAACGGCCCGCCGGTCGGGCTGTCGGTGGTCGGCCTCGGCGCAGGGCGTGGGGGTCAGCGGCGGCGCCGATGAGGCTGACCGGATCGGCCGGGCTGGCCCGATCGGCTGGACTGGCCGACGCGACCCTGCTGACCGGGTCGGGTGGGCTGGCCGGTCAGCAGGGCCGGCCGGAAGACACCATCCGGGTCGTACCGCTTCCACAGCCGCCGCACCCGGGCCCCGGTCTCGCCCGGGTAGATCCGGGCGAACGCGGCCGGGTTCGGCCGGCTCTCGAAATTGACGTACGCGCCGTCGGCGCGGGCGCCAGGCGCCCGCCAGGCGGCGTCCAACGCCGCCCCGCCCTGCGGTGGGAACACCGAGGCAATGACAAGCGTGTCCTGGTGGCGATGCGAATACGCGGTCGCGTCGGGAGCGACGTCGTTGACCGCCCCACCCATCGAACGGAGTTGGATCACCGCCCGCCCCGGCCCGGTCACCGCTCGCATCACGGCCCGCGCGACGGCGTCGTCCAGCCCGGTGAACAGACCGTTGGTGGTCGTGCCACGCTGCTGCCCGACGTTGGGGTGCAGGTGCGCGGTCGGCACCAGGGTTGGGTAGGGCAGCAGGTCGGTCCGGTGTTCGAGCACCTTTCCGATGGCGAGCAGCGGCTCCACCGCGGGCCGGGCCCGGCGCAGGCTCTCGGCGGCCACCACGGCGGTGATGGACATGAGGGCCGAGCGGCCCTCCGCGTACAGCACGGCTGCCGCGGACAACTCCCGTGGGGCCTGCGAGAGGTAAGCGGCCCACTCCCGGATGGTGCGACCGTCGGGGTGCGCCTCGACGACCAACTGCGCCACGCCGACGTTGCGCTGCTCGGCTGCCTCGATCTCGAAGGCCACCACGATCCCCGCGCCGGCTCCGGCACCGCGGACCAGCCAGAACAACTCTGGCTCGTGCTCCGCATCGGCACGTACCAGCGTTCCGTCGGCGAGCACCACCTCGACCGCGCGGACACGGTCGATGGTGAGGCCGTGGGCGCGGACCAGCCAACCGACCCCGCCACCGGTGGCCAGGCCGCCGACGCCGACATTGCCGTGGTCACCTGAACTGATCACCAGGTCGTACGGGGCCAGCGCCTTCGCGACGTTCGCCCAGCGGGCACCGGCCTCGACCCGGACCAGCCCGGCCCGCTCGTCGAGCACCTGCACCCGGTTGAGCATGGACAGGTCGATGACCACGCCGCCGTTGTTGGAGGACGCCCCGGAGAAGCCGTGCCCGCCGCTGCGGACGGCAATGGGCAGCCGCTGTTCCCGCGCGTAGCGCAGCGCGTCGATCACCTGCGCGGTGGTCTTCGGCAGCAGGACGGCGGCCGGCGACGCCGACGTGGTGTACGTCGAGCGCAGCTGCGCGTACCGGCGGTCACCGGGTGTGACGATCTGCCCGGTGAGCGAGTTGGGCACCCGGGCCATGGCGGTCGTCATCGCCGCCTCCGCAGCTCGCATACCGGATGTCCGTGCTCGGTCATGGCCCAAGAATGAGCGGACCTGCCGGCCTCGGCAAACGTGGTGGACCGGTGCATCCTGTCCGCCGGTGCGGGGCGCGCTCGCCGGCATGCGGAGCGCCGGGCGAAGGTGACCGGGATCTCCGTTCGTCCTCGTCCACCCACCACCCCCCGTTTCTTTGTCACATCTACAGACGCCCCAGGTCATCGTCGCTATCCGCGATCCGACGGGTGTTTTCGACCCGGAAGTGTCGGTCGTGGCGGGTAGCGTCCGGCCACCAACTGAAGAAGGGGTGCGGCGAAATGGCGAGCGTGGCGGGTTGGGCGGCGGCGTCGACACAGGGCGCGTTCCCGCCGCTGCCCCGCGCGGTGGCGCAGTCCCTCTACCGCCGGATGCGGGCCGTCGCGCCGGCCGCCGTGGGGGCCATCGAACGGGACCGGGTGACCGACCCGGAGCAGGCGTTTTCCGACACCGCCTGTGGCCGGTTGGCGGGCTCACTCGACGACGCGGGCCTGCGGGCGCTCGGGATGTGGACGCACCACTGGTGCATGCGCTTCTACGACGACGACACCCGGGTCGGCCGGCGGTTGGTTCGCGAGATCGCCGCCCGGCCGGGGCTGGGCTGGACGGCCGACGAGGTGCACTGGATGCTGCGCGAGTCGTTCTCGGCCGGCCCGGCCGCCGCCGATCGGTTCACCCTGCCCCGCGCAGCGTCCGCGCAACTGGCCCCGGCCGACGAGTTGCCCTCGGCAGCCCAGCGGCCCGAGGTCGAGGTGCCCCGCCAGCGGCGGCCGGACCTGTCCGGTTGATCTCATGATCAGTGCGGTGGGCGGCAAGGCGACCGCCGCGTGGGCAGGCGGCCGGCTGCGGCAGGATGGACGGCGCACCGCCCCGACGGAAGGACACCTCCGATGCCTGCCAGCGAACCGACGATCCTCGCCACCAGCATGGGCTTCTTCCGGGGCGACCGCGGCCCCGCCGACCTGCGCCCCGGCCCGGTCTTCGAGTTGGCGGCCGAGCTGGCCGAGGCCGGTCCGCAGCCGCGGATCTGCTACCTCGGGCAGGCCGTCGGGGACCAGCCCACCTCGCTGACGGCGGTCTACGGCGCGTTCGCCGACACCCGGTTCCGGCTGTCGCACCTCGCCCTGTTCCCGATGCCGAACGTCGAGGACGTCCGCGCCCACCTGCTCGCTCAGGACGTGGTCTGGGTCGGTGGCGGCAGCGTGGCCAACCTGGTCGCCGTTTGGCGGGTGCATGGGCTCGACGAGATCCTGCGCGAGTGCTGGCAGGCCGGCGTGGTGCTGGCCGGCGTCTCCGCCGGCTCGATCTGCTGGCATGTCGGCGGTGCCACCGACAGCTTCGGCCCCCGCCTGCGCGGCTACACCGAGGGCTTGGCCTGGCTGCCCTACGGCAACGGGGTGCACTACGACAGCGAGGCTGAGCGGCGCCCGCTCATGCACGAGTTGGTCGGCAACGGGACGCTGCCGACCAGCCACTGCACCGACGACGGGGTCGGCCTGGTCTACCGGGGCACGCGGCTGGTCGAGGCGATCGCGGACCGCGAGGGTGCTTCGGCGTACGAGGTCAGCCGCAGCGCGGACGGCAGCGTCCAGGAGACGGTCATCGCCCCGCGCCTGCTCGGCTGACCGTCAGTCCTGCTCGCCGGACCGGCGGCGGAGCACCGCGTCGAAGACCTGCGCCAGCTCGGCGGCGTCCTCCCCGGCGTGGTGCGTGTGCGGCACGTCGTGCAGGCCCAGGTGTTGTTTGATCGTGCCCTGGCGGGTCTGGACCCATTCGCTGCCGGTCAGCCCCATCCAGTAGCTGCGGAGATCGACACCAGAGCCGGTGGCACCGAACGGGCTGTGGCCGACGAAGCGGACGAAGTACCAGTGCACGAACATGCCGTCCCAGACGGCGGGTGCGGCGAGGAAGACCGGGCGGCCGATCCGGCGCAGGCCGTTGACCCAGGCCGCCGCGGCCGACATCGCCTCCTGCGCGGTGGGCGCCTCCCGCAGCAGGCGGTCCCGGTCCAGGCCGGAGACGGCCAGCGCCGCAGGCACGAACTCATCGGAGATGGGACGCAGCTCCGTGTAGAAGGTCTCCTCCGGTTGGCCGGTCACGGCCATACCCAGCGAGATCATGCTGTACGGCCCGGGGATCGGCCCGTCCGCTTCCACATCGACGGCGATGTACAGCTCGGGCAAGGTCGAGGTCATCCCACCTCCAGCAGCGAGACATCGAATCGGGAGAGTAGCAATGCCTGCCCCGGCCCGGCGGAAGCGACGATCGATCGCCCGGACTGTCGAATCGGAGCCGCGTGGGCCGGCCCGGTCGGCACCCGCGTAAGCTGGCTGGTCGTGAGTCTCTCCATCGGCATCGTCGGCCTGCCCAACGTCGGCAAGAGCACGCTTTTCAACGCGTTGACCAAGAACGACGTGCTGGCGGCGAACTACCCGTTCGCCACCATCGAGCCCAACGTCGGTGTGGTCGGGCTGCCCGACGAGAGGCTGGGCAAGCTGGCCGAGATCTTCTCCTCGCAGAAGGTGCTGCCGGCCCCGGTGTCGTTCGTCGACATCGCCGGCCTGGTTCGCGGCGCGTCGAAGGGACAGGGCCGGGGCAACGCCTTCCTGGCCAACATCCGGGACGCTTCGGCGATCTGTCAGGTCGTTCGGGCCTTCTCCGACCCGAACGTGGTGCACGTCGACGGCAAGATCTCCCCGGCCGACGACATCGAGACGATCAACACCGAGCTGATCCTCGCCGACCTGCAGACCCTGGACAAGGCTCTGCCGCGGTTGGAGAAGGAAGCCAAGCTCCGCAAGGACCGGGCCGCCGCGGTCGCCGCCGCGAAGGCAGCCATCGAGGTGCTCGACGGCGGCACCACCCTCTACTCCGGGGCCGCCGCCGCCAAGATCGAGCTGGAGCACCTGCGCGAGCTGCACCTGCTCACCACGAAGCCCTTCCTGTACGTCTTCAACGTCGACGAGGCCGAGCTGGCCAACGAGTCGTTCCTCGACGAGCTGCGCGCCCTGGTCGCCCCCGCCGAGGCCGTCTTCATGGACGCCAAGATCGAGTCTGAGTTGGTGGACCTGCCGGAGGAGGAGGCCCGCGAGCTGCTGGAGTCGATCGGGCAGAACGAGCCCGGCCTCAACCAGCTCGTCCGGGTCGGCTTCCGCACCCTCGGCCTGCAGACGTACCTCACGGCCGGCCCCAAGGAAGCGCGCGCCTGGACCGTCCCGGTCGGCGCCACCGCGCCGGAGGCCGCGGGTGTCATCCACAGTGACTTCCAGCGCGGCTTCATCAAGGCCGAGGTGGTCTCCTACCACGACCTGGTCGAGCACGGTTCGATGTCGGCGGCCAAGGCGGCGGGCAAGGTCCGCATCGAGGGCAAGGAGTACGTCATGCAGGACGGCGACGTTGTGGAGTTCCGCTTCAACGTCTGAATCCGGCCTGTTTCCGCAGTTCAGGCGGTTGCAAACGCAGCCGGGTCCGCGGGGATTGCAGTCGGACTTGGCCGTGTGTGATCCTCCCGCGGGTGAGCAGCTCAGACGACGAGGCATGGTCGGCCTATCTGGAACGCGTCCGAAACCTCGCCGAACAGGTCCTTCGCGCGGACGATCCGTACGATCTCGGCTTGCAGTTCATGGGCGAG
This sequence comes from Micromonospora luteifusca, assembly GCF_016907275.1. Classification (NCBI taxonomy): domain Bacteria; kingdom Bacillati; phylum Actinomycetota; class Actinomycetes; order Micromonosporales; family Micromonosporaceae; genus Micromonospora; species Micromonospora luteifusca. The sequence continues at coordinate 2,273,482 of NZ_JAFBBP010000001.1, read as the reverse complement.
ACGATCGACGTGATCAGCATCGGCGAGTACGCAGTCAGCATGTACAACCTGTGGGGCGCGCTCACCGACTGGGTTGAACTCAAGCCGGACGAGGAAGAGCGCGCCTTTGCCGAGATGACTCGCGCTGCTCGTGATTGGCTGGCACTGGATCCTCGCGACAGCGAAGCGGTACGTAGGTACTTCGACTATTGGCTGTACGACGTCTGCGGCTACGAACGGCGGTCGGCCCAGCCCACTGATGCCTCCGGCACTGAGTGATGGCAGCAGCACTGTACAGCTGACGCTGAATACAGCGAAAGCTGTATTGTCGGCGGATGGAGACCTTGACGTACGGGCAGGTGCTTGCACGGTTCGGCCATGCACTGTCTGATCCCATTCGAGCGCGGTTGCTCCTGGCGCTGCGCGATGCCCCCGCTTATCCGGCGGACCTTGCTGACCTGCTCGGCACGACGCGTCAGAACCTGTCCAACCACCTTGCCTGCCTACGCGGCTGTGGCCTGGTCGTGGCGGTGCCCGAGGGGCGGCGGACGCGCTACGAGCTGACCGATGCTCGGCTCGCACACGCTCTCGGTGACCTGCTGAATCTGGTCCTGACAGTTGACCCGACGGCGTGCGCGGATGCCGATGAGAAGGGGTGCTGCTGATGTCCGCCCCTCTGCTGCAAATCCAGTCCGGCAGCCCCGCGGCTCGGCGTGGTGTCCTCGCTCGGCGGGTGCGGCTCCTGGTGGCTGCGACGATCACCTACAACGTGATCGAGGCGGTAGTGGCGATCACGGCCGGTGCCGCTGCATCCTCTACTGCCTTGATCGGCTTCGGTCTGGATTCGGTGATCGAGGTGTCCTCAGCGGCGGCGGTCGCGTGGCAGTTCGCCGGCCGTGACCCTGAGGCGCGGGAAAAGGTCGCACTGCGGATCATTGCGGTGTCGTTCTTCGCGCTGGCCGCGTACGTCACCGTGGAATCGGTTCGTGCGCTGGCCGGCAGCGGAGAGGCCGAGCACTCCACTGTCGGCCTGGTCCTGGCTGCCCTGTCGCTGCTCATCATGCCGGTGCTGTCCTACGCTCAGCGTCGAACCGGGCGTGAGTTGGGTTCTCGATCGGCGGTGGCTGACTCCAAGCAAACCCTGCTCTGTACCTACCTGTCGGCCGTGGTGCTCGTCGGCCTGGGTCTCAACAGCCTGTTCGGCTGGTCCTGGGCCGACCCCGTGGCGGCGCTCGTCATCGCTGTGGTGGCGGTCAAGGAAGGACGCGAGGCGTGGCGCGGGGACACCTGCTGCGCGATGCCCGCCAACGGCTCGACCTCACTCGCCGTTGACGGTGAGAGCCCCGACGCCTGCGGGTGCGAGCCCGGCTGCTCCTGCTGTTCCGGTGAGACGAACTGATCTTCCAACGCCACTCCAGAGTCGGTATCTCCGCCCTCGCCGGATTGACCGCCCCCAATTGGGGGTGGCGCGACGATAGGGTGGCCGCGTGGAGGAACGCCTGCGGCTCAGTTCATCGTTCGGTGCGGCCGCGACCGCATACGCCGAGCACCGCCCGGACTATGCGGAGGCCGCGGTGCGCTGGGCGCTTGAGCTCGCGCCCGGCCCGCGAATTCTCGATCTTGGCGCTGGCACCGGCAAGTTGTCCGCCACGCTGGTCGCACTTGGTGCAGACGTTGTCGCGGTCGAACCCGACCCGGCGATGCTCACCGAGCTGCGCCGCGCGTTGCCGGCCGTCCGTGCCCTGCCGGGGAGCGCCGAGGCGATCCCGTTGCCGGACGCCTCCGTCGATGCCGTGCTGGCCGGTAATGCGCTGCACTGGTTCGACATGGCCGTCGCGGGGGCGGAAATCACCAGAGTGCTCGCACCCGAAGGCACCCTGGCTGGTCTGTGGAACGTCATGGACGACCGGATCGACTGGATCGGCGAGCTCGAACGGGTCAGCGGGAGCGCGGCCATCGGCCCCCGTGACACGTTGAGTAGTTGGCGCGCGGCGACGGCGGACCTGCTCGTTCCCAGCCCTGGCCTGGTCGCCCGGTTCGGTGCACGGGAGCAGGCCGAGTTCCCCCACGGGCAGCGCCGGACCGCCGACTCCCTCGTCGCGACACTCGCGACGCGGGCAGGGATGCTGGTCATGGCAGATTCGGACCGCGAGGCCGCCCTCGGTGGCATCCGCGCCTTCCTCGGGAACAGGCCCGAAACGGCCCAGGGTGAGTTCACCCTGCCGATGCTGACCGGCGTGCTGCGCGTCCGGCGGCTGTGACCGGAGCGTGAGACGTTCTATCAGGTCATTCGTCATGGGTAGCGAAGGCCTTCGTCAGCGCCCATCGGCGGACGGCCTGTTCGACATCATTACGCAGTGAGCCGAGATCGGGTCGGGACATCGAGCGCGGTGCTGGCAGGCGTCGACGTGGCGTTGGTGGGTCTGTTTTCGGCCAGGGACAAGGAGTTCGCCGGCAAGATCGATCTTCTGGCCACCTCAGTGGAAGCCCGGGGTGGCCACGTGGTGAGCCGGCATGTTCAGCGGCGGGGCGTCTCTTCCGGCGGTGTGGACAAGATGACCACTCCGTTCTCGCGACGGACGTTGCTCAGCCCCGGCAAGGCGCGTGAGGTCGCCGATGCGTGCCGGGCGTACGGAGTCGGCGTCGCGGTCTTCGTGAACCCGTTGACCGACCACCAGCGAGCTGTCCTCAGCGACATGTTCGGTTGTGTCGTGCTGAGCGGCGAGGACCTCCGATAGAAACGTCGGCACGTGCCGTGAGGCGCGCCGCTGACGTTGGCTATGTCGGACCTTTGGCACCTCGCAGCGTCAGGGGCGGAGGGTCTTCTCGCCATGTACGGCTGCGTATTCTGCCGCGAGCCAGGGGCCAAGGTCGTCGATGAGCTCGCGCAGCACGGCAGGAGTTGGCGACGGCGTACGGCCGGTGGTGGCAGCTCTGCTCATCTGCCCGGCACGTTCCGGGTAGTAGAACCCGAACGCCTCAGCGGATTCGCCGAGGTCGCTTGTCCAGCCTCCCCAGCGAGGCATGATCAGGGTAAATCCCGTTCGGACAATGCGACGAGCGACGAGCCGGCTGAGGGCCTTGCGTTGATTGTCGGTGTTCGCTTCGGCCGCTTGGCTCCGCCAACCCGGGAGCGCAAGTGACAGGTCGCCGTTTGTCTCGCGGGCCAGCAAGGGAGTTGGCCGGTAACGGGGGAGATGGTCGGCAAGGTCGTCGCCCAGCAGTGGGGTGCACAGGCAGGCGACGAAGAAGCCGAGGTCGTGACGTTCCAGCTCGCTGAGCAGGGTACGTGCACTGAACAGCAGGATGCCCACACCGTCGATCTGTGCGAAGGAACGGTCGAGGGCCTGCTCGATGCTCTTGGCGTCTGCCCGGTCGGCCTCGGTCGGTTCGGTGTTCAGGGCAAGAAGCAGGTCGAGATCAGAAACTCCGGAAATGGCGGTGCCACGCGGGATGCTGCCGTAGATGTAGGCGCTGTGCAGTCGGCCGCCGCCGTCCGCGCCCTGGCCCGCGGCGCCGAAGGACTCGGTTATCCGCGTGCGTGCCGCGTCGACAACATCGACGAAGGCGCCCTGGACCCGACTCAACGCACCTTCGCGCGCGATCGACCCCTCGACGTCCAATCCTCTTCCGCCCATGGGCTCACTCTGCCGGAGATCAACACCCGAACACCACCGCATCCATGATCGAGCACGATCTTGACGCGGGGTCGCGCCCCTACTGTTCGGCCCAGACGCCCAGCTCATTGCCGCTGGGGTCGGTGAACTGGAACCGGCGGCCCCCGGGGAAGTCGTAGGGACCGTTCACCACCTGGCCGCCGGCGTCCTTCACGGCCTGCACGGACCGGTCCAAGTCGCTTGAGTAGAGCAGGATCAGTGGCCCGCCGGACCGGACGTCCTGGTCCAGGCGGAGGCCGCCCACCTCCGGAGCGGCGTCGCCGTGGGGACTCCGGATGCCGGAGTATCCCGGCCCGTAGTCGTTGAACTGCCAGCCGAACGCGTCGGCGTAGAAGCGCTTGGCCTCGACGAGGTCGTTGACCGTGAGCTCGACGTAGTCGATGGCATGGTGCCGGTGCGGAGAGGGCTCAGACATACGCGGCATTGTGCGGCCCGGGTACGACGAGATCGCGATCTGCAACGAAAGGTTGCGCATAGGCCGCGGACGTCGTAGGTTAAGTGCAACCAAAGGTTGCGAAAGGTTGTGAGCATGGAACAGGGAACGATCGAACGCGACATCCACGTCAACGCGTCACCCGAGGTCGTCTTCGAGGTGGTCAGCCAACCCGAGCACATGCGGGAGTGGTGGCCCGACGACGCGCGGTTCGAGTCGGTCGCCGGCGCGCCCGGCGAGCTGGTGTGGCGCGACGCTGACACCGGTGAGACGAAGACCGTCGCGCTCGCCGTCGTCGAGGTCGACCCGCCGAAGCGGTTCTCCTTCCGGTGGTGCTTCACCGAGCCGGACCGGAGCGGGCAGGCGCTGTTCGTCACCTTTGACCTGGCGCCCAGCGGCGCGGGGACCTTGGTCCGGATGACCGAGACCGGATTCCGTGAGCTGGGTTGGGAGGTCGCCGTCCTGGAGGAGCAGTACCGCGACCACGAGAACGGTTGGGACCACTACATGCCCCGGCTGGGCGCGTACGTTGCGCGGCTGGTCGCGACCCCGTGAGCACGGTGGTCGACGACGAGTTGTGGTCGGCGATCGGCGACCCGATTCGACGTACGATGATCGATCTTCTTCTCTCTGACGGGCCGGGCACAGCCACCTCGTTGAGCAGGCGGTTACCCGTCACCCGTCAGGCCGTCTCGAAGCACCTGGCGGTCCTCGACCGGGTTGGGCTGATCCACGCCGAGCCGGCCGGTCGCGAGCGTCATTACCAGGTGGACGAGGCGCAACTCGCCCGCGCGGTCGCCCAGTTGTCGGCGGTCGGCTCCACCTGGGACGCCCGACTGCGCCGGATCAAGCGGATCGCCGAGGCGATCGAACGCACCCGCACCAACGACGAAGGAGACTGAGAATGGTCGACATCCTGCACCGGGTCGGCGTCGTCGCTCCGCTCGACGACGTCTACCGAGCGGTGGCAACGCCGGAGGGCCTCGCCGCCTGGTGGACCACCGACACGGTGGGCAAGAGCGAAGTCGGTGGACAGTTGGCCTTCCGGTTCGGCGATGCCGGCGGCTTCGACATGGAGGTCCTGGAGCTGAACCCCGCCGGGCGGGTGCGGTGGCGCGTCGTCGACGGCCCCGAGGAGTGGGTCGGCACCGAGGTCGACTGGCGTTTCGACCAGCGCGGCGAGTACACGATCGTCCAGTTCGCGCACCAGGGCTGGCGCGAGCCGGTCGAGTTCATGCACCACTGCAGCACCAAGTGGGCGCTGTTCCTGATGAGCCTCAAGGAGCAGGTGGAGACCGGGCACGGCCGACCGGCTCCGGACGACGTCCGGATCAGCGACTGGCACTGACCTCGGTGACGGCCGCATCGCCGGGCAATCGCGAGCTCCGCCTGGAGATCGCGATTGCCCCGGCGGTCAGGCCGAGGGCCACGATCGCCATGGCGCACAGCAGCAGCGTCGGGCGTGCGCCGATGGCACCCACCAGTGGCCCGCCGAGCATGGTGCCCAGGGGCACCGCCAGCACGAGGATGGCGCCGTTCGCGGCGAGCACCGCCGGTAGCTGCGCGATGGACGTGCTGCGCTGGAACAGCGCCATCGACGTGGACATGTACGGTGCCCAGATCAGGCCCGCCAGGGCGAAGGCGGGCAGCGACAGGCTGACAGGTGCTCCCAGGCCGAGCGGCAGCATGGCGACGCCGAACCCGACGACGATGCTGATGGTGGTGGCGCGCAACGGCCAGCGACGTAGCTGGCCGGCGACCACACCGCCGACCAGACCGCCGACACCGAACGCGGTGTAGTAGGCACCGAGCAGCGTCGCGGAGGCGTGCAGGTCGTCGGTGATGTGGATCGGCATGGCCACGTACACCGGCCCGAAGAGGAAGAAGAACCAGAGGCTCAGCACCAGCAGGCCCAGCAACGCGGGGTTGCGGCGGATGACGGCGAAGCCGGCGGTCCGCGAGGTGCCGGGCTCATGCCGGTGGTCGCTCTTGCGTGCGGGAAGGGCGAGACGGTACGTGAGGGCCAGCGCGGCGAAGGTGGCGGCGTCGATGGCGATGACCCATACCGGCCCAACCCAGGCGATCAGGAGGCCCGCCAGTGGTGGACCGACGATGGTGGCGAACCCGGCGATGCTGGCGAGCACGGCGTTGGCCGGCAGGTGGTGTCGCTGCGGCAGCAGTTCGGCGATCAGGGTGAAACGCCCGGCGGAACCCCACGAGTGCAGCAATGCGGACGCGGCCAGCAGGACGACGTACAGCCCGATGGTGAGTGCGCCGAGGAGGTAGGCGAGGGGGATTGCCGCGAGCGCCGTGGCCCGCAGGATGGCGTCCCACCCGGCGAGTTGGGCGCCGCCACGCCCACGCAGCAGCCGGCCGAAGACGACGGTCCCGGCCGCGCTGGGCAGCGTGTACGCCGCCATGGCCAGCGCGATCCAGGTGCCCCGTTGATCGTGCGGGGCGAGTTGGATGGCGAGCCAGGTGACCGCGACCACCGCCAGGCCGTCGCCCAACGCGGAGACGGCGAGCCCGGGCAGGACGCGCCGGAGTTGAGGGTGACTGACCACCGGCCAGTACGGCGAGGAGCGCGGGAATCGGGAGGCGTCCGGCATGCTGTCAGCTCACCCGGTGTGGGACCTGCGGATCAACACCTACTGCTACCAGCAGAATCAGCCGAGGGCGCGAGGGCTCGAATCACCGGCATCAGGACGACCGACAGGGCCAGGATTGCCTGGATGGCGCGTCTGCTCATGGCGGCATCTCACTTCCGGGCGGCGGAGATCGACTCCGGTTCCTCGAAGGCGGGGCAAGGCAGCCTTGACACCCCAGGTTCCCGGAACCGGAGTCGACCAACCGCCGTTACTCCGCGCGGTAGACGGAGATGTGCGACGGGCTGTCGGCCTGGAACGGTCGCCGGTGCCAGTCGGCGTACCGTTCGGTGAGCCGGAGCCCTGCCTGCTGCGCCATCTCGTCGATCTGGTGCGGCCAGGCGTACCGCATGGCGAACGGCTTCAGGTGCACACCGTCCGCGTCGAACGTGATGGTCTGCCGGATGAACCGCTGCGCCGGCCGGTCGTACCGGTGCAGCCGGATCGTCGCGGAGTCCTCGGTCACGGCACGCACCTGCACCTGCTCGTCCGAGTCGAAGCTGCGCGGGTCGGGCACGAACGTCTCGATGACGAACGCGCCTCCGGGCGACAGCACCCGGGCGACGTTGCGGAAGCAGTCCGCCTGCCGCTCGGCGTCCACCAGGTTGAACAGGGTGTTGAAGACCAGGTACGCGAGTCGGAACTCACCGGCCACCGGTACGTCCGCCATGTCGGCGACGACGACCGGGATCTGGTCGCCTCCGGGTTTCGCCCGCAGTTGCGCGAGCATCTCCTCGGACGCGTCGACGCCGTGCACGGTGAGGCCGCGCTCGGCCAGCGGCAGTGCGACCCGGCCGGTGCCGATCGCCAGTTCGAGAACCGGACCCCCGTCGGCCAGATCGGCCAGGAAGTCGACGGCGGGGGCCGGGTCGGGGTTGGTGCCGCCGTCGTCGTATCCGGCGGCCCAGAGCCGGCCGAAGAGGCCGGGATCGTCGAAGACCGACATCAGCGGCCTCCGGGGTTGGGGTCAGTGGCGCCCAGCGCCAGGGGAACGGTCCTGCTCACGAAGTCTCGATTCCTCAGGTCGGATGACGGTGGGTTCGGGGGACTTCGTCGTGACGGGCATGGTGGCTGCTCCCTTCGTGCGGCTGTGGACCGAGGACATCAGAGACGCTGCGGGCCCGGCAAGGCAATTACGCCGGCCGGGCCCACGACGGGACGTGCGGTCAGGAGATGTGGTGCAGGATCACGTTGTGCACGTGGTGGCTCTTCTGCGCGCCACGGAACTCCACCTCGTAGGTGTGCGTGCCGACGTGGATGGCGATCGCCCCGGTGGAGAAGAACGAACCACCCCAGGACTTGTTGCTGACCACGCTCACGCTGGTGATCTTCGAGTACGGGATGCTCGTGATCGCGAACCGCTTCCCGATGAAGGAGCGGTCCTGGATGATCACGCGGCGGTCGGTCAGCCCGATGAACCCGGTGCCGGTGCCGACGGCGTCGTAGACGGCGATGATCTGCTCACCGTCGAGGAGGCCACTCTCGATCTGCTGGACCTGCTCTTTGCGGTCATACGCGATGTTCGCCATGCGCCCAAGGCTAGAAAACCGGTGCCAGCGTGTCCGCACGGGCGATGACGACGAACTCGCCGTCGCCCCGGCCCACCGGCTCGCCGTGCCAGCCGCCGTGGATGCGGTCCACAGTGAAGCCCGCCGCGGTCAGGGAGTCGCGCAGCTCGGCCTCGGTACGGAAGCGCAGGGTCGCCGAGCTGAGCAACTCCGCACCGTCGGCGAAGTGGTAGTGGTGGACAAAGTCGACCACTTCGTCGCGTACCCCGGTGACCTTGGTCCACGCGCGGACCTCGCCGCCGTCCGGCAGCGTGATCCGCCGCTGCGAATCCACCGGGTTCCACCGCTCCCAGCGACGGTCCGCCGGGTCGCGGGCGTCGAACACCAGCCGGCCGCCGGGCACGAGCGCCCGCCGCAGGTCGCCGAGGGTACGTGCCCACTCCGCGTCGTCGACGAAGAACTGCGCGACGTGGCTGGTCAGCACCGCCACGTCGAACGCCCGGGTCGGTAACCGCGCCGAGGTGCCCTCGATCCAGGTCACCCGCTCGCCGCCTGGCCTGGCGCGCGCGGCGGCCAGGGACGCGCCGGCCGGGTCCACGCCGGTGATGGTGTGGCCGGCCGCGGCGAGGGCGACGGTGAGCCGGCCGGTGCCACAGCCCAGATCGAGAACCCGGGCTGCCGGGGTCTCGTCGACCACCGCCTGGAAGAAATCGTCGTCGGGCCCCCACGGACACTCGGCGTCGTAGACCTGGACCAGCCGTTGGTGGCGGAACTCCCCGTGTCTCATCGGGCGTTCGCGTCGGCTGCGGCGCGGACGAACTCGCGTACCCGGGTGGTGGTGTTGCTGGGCAGCCAGACCGGCCCTCGCTCGATGGGTGGCGCGTCGTGGATGGGCAGGTAGGCCACGTCGGAGCGCGGGTAGTAGCGCCGCGTGTGTTCGCCGACCGGCAGGACACCCCGACCCAGCGCGACCAGGGACAGCATCTCGGAGAAGGTGTTCCCGGCGGGGCCCTTCGGCACCGGCCGCCCGGACGGGGTGCGTTCCGGGGTGCGGTCCCGCTTGAACTCCACCGAGGTGACCGTCGGGTACTGCACCACCGGGTGGTCGGCGAGCACCTCCAGCGACACCGACCGTTCCCGGGTGAGCGGGTGACCCGCGGCCACCGCCAGTGCCCGGCCCTCGCAGAGCAGCGCCGGGCCGGTGGCCATTCCGTCAAAGGGGTACGAGGCGATCAACACGTCCGTGGAGCCGTCGAGCAGCCCGGAACGAGTGTTGGACAGCTGCGCCTCGTGCACCTCCACCCGGCAGTCGGGGTGCCGTTCGCTGAACAGGGCCACGGCCCGCAGCAGCACCGGTGCGGTCCACTCGCCGAGGAACGCCACCCGTAGCGTCCCGGTGACGCCCCGGCCGGCGTCGACCGCGCGCCGGAAAGCCTCGTCCATGCCGGCGACCAGCGGGGCCAGATCATCGGCGAACTGCCGGCCGATGGGAGTGAGCCGGACGACTCGACTGGTCCGGGCGAACAGTGGCGCCCCGACCTGGCGCTCCAATTTCTTGACCACGTGGCTGACCCGGCCGGTGCTGACCCCCAGCCGCTCGGCGGTGCGGCCGAAGTGCAGCTCCTCGGCGAGGGTCAGGAACGTCTCGACCTCGTACCGCTCCAGCACCACGCCCCCATCGTTGACCTGTGGGCAACGATCGTAGCGACATCAGGTCTTGGTCGGCGTTCCCCGTCAGGGAATCGTGAAGCCAGCAAGAACACCGCACGACTGAGAGGCCGCGAGATGAGCATCGACGAATACCTGGCCGGCCTGGCCGGCCCGCTGCGCGAGATCGGGGAGAAGCTGACGCCCATCATCGCGGACGCACTGCCCGGAGCGACGGGGGCGATCTGGCACGGTCACCCGGTCTGGAGCCTGGGCGACCGGCCCGGTCAGCGCCCGGTCTGCTTCTTCAAGGCCTACCGGGCGTACGTGACCTTCGGGCTGTGGCGGGGGCAGGAAATCGCGGACCCGTCCGGGCGACTGGCGCCCGCCGCCCGCGCGATGGCGACCGTGCAGCTGCGCGACGTCGCCGACCTCGATCCGGCCCTGTTCGCGGGCTGGCTGGGCGCGGCGGCCGCGCTGGAGGAGGCGTGAACGCGGTGCGGGTGACCGGCTTCGATCATCTGGTGCTGACCGTCGCCGACGTGGAACGGTCCTTGGACTTCTACTGCGGCCGACTCGGCCTGACGCCGGTACGGGTCGACGAGTGGCGCGCGGGTGCCGTCCCGTTCCCGTCGGTGCGGATCAGCCCCGACAGCATCATCGACCTCGTCCGAGGCGAGCGGCAGGGCGCGAACGTCGACCACTTCTGCCTGGTGGTGGCACCGCTGGACTGGGCTGGGGTGGTCGACTCCGGGGCTTTCACGGTGCTGACCGGGCCGGTCGGGCGGTTCGGCGCCCGCGGGTCGGCGACCTCGGTCTACGTGGAAGATCCGGACGGCAACTCGGTGGAGCTGCGCTGGTACCCCCAGGACGCGGAGGTGGTTCCGGACACGGGCATCAGGACTCGGTGACCGCCCGGTACGCGTCCTCGATGCGGGCGGCCAGCAGGACCTCACCCTCGGTCAGCGGCTCGCCGTTGCCGTGCCCGACCCGGATCTGGGTGCTGTCGGGCGAACGGCTGATCTCGGGGCGCAGGTGCAGCGCGTCCGCGACGACCTTGACCCGTTCAGTGAGGGCGGCGTGTTGGGAATCGTCGATCGCGAGCGTCCGTCGGATCTGCTCACCTTCGCGCGTCCAACCAGACAGCAAGGTCAACGCGTCGGAAAGATAGTCCTGCTTGGCCCTGCTGTTGAACAACACGCGCATCACCGCACCCCCCAAGCGCCGTTGTCGGCTCGTGGCCAAATCGTCGCCATCCCGTGTCTTGTCGGTGTCCCCTAGTCTCTCGCCGCTCGGAAGGGGTGTCCACGCCCACACTTCCGTGTTCTGCTGGCCTAGCGGACGGCTACGGTACCCAAACCGCCGATTGATCTGGCACCCTGGACGCCCGTGCAGACCGAACGGGCGAATGATGGCGGGCAGGCCGAACGACGGGACCTGAAGGTGATCGTCGGCGCGGCGATCATCCGGGACGGGCGGGTGCTCGCCTGTGCGCGTTCCGCCCCGCCCGAGGTGGCGGGAATGTGGGAGTTTCCCGGCGGGAAGGTCGAGCCGGGGGAGGCCGAGACCGACGCGCTGATCCGGGAGTGCGCCGAGGAGCTGGCCGTACGCGTGGAGATCGGCGACCGGGTCGGCCGCAACGTACGGATGGCACACGGCCGTTCGGTGCTCAAGGTGTATGCCGCGCGCCTGCTGCACGGCGACCAGCCGCAGGCACTGGAGCACTCCGCGCTCCGCTGGCTCGCCGCCGACGAGCTGGAGTCGGTCACCTGGCTCCCGGCCGACGCCCCCATCGTCGCGGCCCTCCGCCCCCTACTAAAAACCACCTAACCCAACCCCACCCGCCCCCGCCGCCCCCCACCGGCCCCCGCCGACCCTCGTTGATCATGAGGTTATAGCCGCGCTCTCCGGCGTGTCGCAGCTATAACCTCATGATCAACTATTGGGACGGGGGTGGTGGGGAGGGTGGGGGTGGTGGGGTGGGGGTGGGGGAAATGGGACGGGGGCCGGCGGCAGTTGCCGCGGCCCCCGTCTTCGTTGCGGTGTCTAGTGCTGCTTGTCGTCCTGCTCCGGGTGCGCGAAGTTGAGGTGCTCCGGAGGCAGCGGGAAGGTCACGTCGTCGCCGAACGGCGACGGCGCGGCAGCCCGGTCGAAGGTGAGCTCGGTCAGCGGAAGCTTGCCCCGGTCGTCGACAGCCGGAGCGGTCGGGTGGGGCACCTCCCGATGCCAGTTGACGCCGCTCTGCGCCTGCGCCTCAGCCTGCGAGTCGTGGGACCCACCCGCGTGCGAGTGCAGCCCACCACGGGCTGAGCCCGGCGTCGGCGAGCCCTGACGGGCAGTGGTCACGCTGGTCTGGGGCGTCTCGCCCCGACGGAAGATCTTGCTACCAAGCCACACAAGGGGATCGTACCTGCGGTCGACGACCCGTTCCTTCATGGGGATGATCCCGTTGTCAGTGATCTTGATGTGCTCGGGGCAGACCTCGGTGCAGCACTTGGTGATGTTGCAGAATCCGAGGCCCTGTTCGGCCTGCGCGTACTCCTTGCGGTCGGTCCGGCTGTCCAGTGGGTGCATGTCCAACTCGGCAGCGCGGATGAAGTATCGCGGGCCGGAGAACGCCTGCTTGTTCTCGTCGTGATCGCGGATCACGTGGCAGACCGTCTGGCACAGGAAGCACTCGATGCACTTGCGGAACTCCTGCGAGCGCTCGACGTCGACCTGCTGCATCCGGTAGTCACCCGGAGCCACGTCCGCCGGCGGGGCGAACGCCGGGGTCTCCCGTGCCTTCTCGTAGTTGAACGAGACGTCGGTGACCAGGTCCCGGATGACCGGGAAGGTGCGCAGCGGGGTGACCGTGACGGTCTCCTCGTCGCCGAAGGTCGACATCCGGGTCATGCAGCCCAACCGCGGCTTGCCGTTGATCTCCATGGAGCAGGAGCCGCACTTGCCGGCCTTGCAGTTCCAGCGGCAGGCCAGGTCGGGCGCGTCGGTGGCCTGCAGGCGGTGGATGACGTCGAGGACGACCTCGCCCTCGTTCACCTCGACCATGTAGTCCTGCAGGTCCCCGCCGGTCTCGTCACCCCGCCAGATCCGGAACTGACGCTTCGCGCTCATCGGTTGTCCGCCTCTCCAGCGTCGGCGACGAGGGCGTCGAAGTCAGCGAGCTCCTCGTCGGTGAGGTACTTGCCCAGCTCCGCCCGCTCGAAGAGGCCGATCAGCTCCGGCCGCATCTTCGGCAGTGGCTTGCGGGTCAGCTGCACGGTGTCACCGTCCAACGAGCAGACCAGGTTGACCTGCCGCCACTTCGGCTCCATCGCCGGATAGTCCTCCCGGGTGTGCCCGCCGCGCGACTCCTGCCGCTCCAGCGCCGCCTTCGCGGTGCACTCCGAGACCACCAGCATGTTGCGCAGATCCAGGGCCAGGTGCCAGCCCGGGTTGTAGCGTCGGCCGCCGGCCGCGCTCACCTTGGCCACCCGCTCACGCAACTCGGCGAGCCGACGGAGCGCGTCGGCCAGTTCGCCCTCCCGGCGGATGATCCCCACCAGATCCCCCATGACCGCCTGGAGGTCCTGCTGCAGGGTGTACGGGCTCTCGCCGGTGTCCCGTTGCAGCGGGGCGAGCGCAGTCTCTACAGCAGCCTCGACCGCGTCCACGGCCACCTTCGGCTTGGCGGCCAGCCCGTCGGCGTAGCTGGCCGCGTGCCCGCCGGCCCGCTTGCCGAAGACCAGCAGGTCGGACAGTGAGTTGCCGCCCAGCCGGTTGGAGCCGTGCATGCCACCGGAGACCTCGCCGGCGGCGAACAGCCCGCGTACGTGGCCGAAGGCGGCACCCGAGTCCGGGTCCACCTCCACGCCGCCCATCACGTAGTGGCAGGTCGGCCCGACCTCCATCGGCTCGGAGGTGATGTCGACGTCGGCCAGCTCCTTGAACTGGTGGTACATCGACGGCAGCCGTCGGCGGATCTCGTCGGCCGAACGCCGGCTCGCGATGTCGAGGAAGACACCGCCGGCGGGGGAGCCCCGGCCGGCCTTGACCTCACTGTTGATCGCGCGGGCCACCTCGTCGCGGGGCAGCAGCTCCGGCGGGCGCCGGTTGTTGTCCGGATCGGTGTACCAGCGGTCCGCCTCTTCCTCGGTCTCCGCGTACTGCTTGCGGAAGACGTCGGGGACGTAGTCGAACATGAACCGCTTGCCGTCGGAGTTCTTCAGGACGCCACCGTCACCACGTACCGATTCGGTGACGAGGATGCCCTTCACCGAGGGCGGCCAGACCATGCCGGTCGGGTGGAACTGGAGGAACTCCATGTTGATCAGCGTCGCCCCGGCGCGCAGCGCCAACGCGTGCCCGTCCCCGGTGTACTCCCACGAGTTCGAGGTGACCTTGTAGGAGCGGCCGACGCCACCGGTGGCCAGCACGACGGCCGGCGCCTCGAAGAGGATGAACTCGCCCGACTCGCGGTAGTAGCCGAACGCGCCGGCCACCCGGTCACCGTCGAGCAGCAGCTCGGTGATGGTCGTTTCGGAGAACACCCTGATCCGGGCGTCGTACGAGCCGTACTCCCGCTGGTCCTCCTGCTGGAGCGAGACGATCTTCTGCTGGAGGGTGCGGATCAGCTCCAGGCCGGTCCGGTCGCCCACGTGCGCCAGCCGCGGGTACTCGTGGCCACCGAAGTTACGCTGGGAGATCTTGCCGTCCTTGGTGCGGTCGAAGAGCGCACCGTACGTCTCCAGCTCCCAGATCCGCTGCGGCGACTCCTTCGCGTGCAGCTCGGCCATCCGGAAGTTGTTGAGGAACTTGCCGCCGCGCATGGTGTCGCGGAAGTGCACCTGCCAGTTGTCCCGGCTGTTCACGTTGCCCATCGCGGCGGCCGCGCCGCCCTCGGCCATCACCGTGTGTGCCTTGCCGAAGAGCGACTTGGAGATGATCGCGGTCTTCTTGCCGGCGAGCCGGGCCTCGATCGCCGCGCGCAGACCGGCGCCGCCGGCCCCGATGACGACGACGTCGTAGTGGTGTCGTTCGATACGAGTGGTAGTGGTCATGTCAGGGGCCCTTTAGTTGATGAACCGCAGGTCGGAGAACCAGCCAGCCGCGAGCGCCATGATGTAGAAGTCGGCCAGCGCCAGGGTGCCGAGGGTGATCCAGGCGAGCTGCATGTGCCGGACGTTCAGGGCCGAGACGAACGTCCAGGCCTTGTACCGCACCGGGTGCTTGGAGAAGTGCTTGAGCCGGCCACCGATGATGTGCCGGCACGAGTGGCAGGAGATCGTGTACGCCCAGAGCATCACCACGTTGACCAGCAGGATGATGTTGCCCAGCCCGAAGCCGAAGCCCTTTGGCGAGTGGAAGGCGAGGATCGCGTCCCAGGTGTTGATCAGCGAGATGATCGCCGCGGCGTAGAAGAAGTAGCGGTGCAGGTTCTGACCGAGCAGCGGGAAACGAGTCTCACCGGCGTACTCCTTGTGCCCGTCCGGCACCGCGCAGGCCGGCGGCGACAGCCAGAACGACCGGTAGTAGGCCTTGCGGTAGTAGTAGCAGGTGAGCCGGAACAGCAGCAGGAACGGCAGGGTCAGCGCGGCGTCCGGAATGACCCACCAGCCGGGCAGGAACCGGCCGAAGTGCGAGGCCGCCTCGACGCACCGGTCGGTCACGCACGGGGAATAGAACGGGGTCAGATAGTGGTACGCGTCCACCCAGTAGTTGTCATGCTGGAAGACCCGGACCGTCGCGTACGCGACCCAGGCGCTGAGCCCGATCACGGTGATCAGCGGGGCCAACCACCAGCGGTCGGTACGCAACGTCTTCGCCGCGATGGCGGCGCGCGCCCGCGCTCCCCGCGGCCTCGTTGCCGATGAAGTCATTCGAGTCGTCTCCTCGACGGGCCCGTACGGGCGGGCTGATCTTTCTCCGGTCGGCACGCGGGACCGGCGAACCCGCACCCGCTGCCACGTCATGCGCACACCAACGACCACGCCGGATCGACCGACGCAGCTAAGTGACACACGTTACGCCGATCTCCGCGAGCCGTCCGCGCAAGGGAGTGTCCCGTGTGTCTGGCCTGCGGAAAAGCCTTGGCACGGCGGTCGATGGCACGTCATCGAGAAACGTCACCCGCTCAGCCGGAAGCACCTCCGGTGAAGTGCCAGGACGCCAGCCGCAGCGAGGGGGCAGCCCACCAGGCACCGTCCACCCGGTCTGGTTGACGCACCGCCCGCGCGCCCAGCCCGAGCACCGCCCCGGGCCCGAGGGCCCGCGGGTACGACTCGGTGAACCGCAGATCGCGTACGGCCCGCACGACGGTGCCGTCCTCGATCAGCCAGACGCCGTTGCGGGTCAACCCGGTGACGACGAGGCTCTTCGGGTCGAGCACCCGGGTGTACCAGAGATCGCTGACCAACAACCCTCGGCGTACGCCAGCGACCAGTGCGGCGGTGTCCGCGTCGACCACCGCACCGGCCGCCGTGCCGGTGGTGCTCCGGCCAACCGGGCTGGCCGGGCCGGCCACAGCGCCGGAGAGGCGCAGGTTGCGGGCCATCGGGCCCCAGGTGGCTCCACCCGCGACCGCGTGCCCCGTGGACTCCGCGCCCGCCTCGGCGGCCGTCCGCCGATCGTGTGCCACCGCCCGGGTGGTGCCCGCCTCGACCAGGGTCAGCGCCCGTCGACCGGTGCCCTCCGCGTCGAACGGTAGACCCGACGAACCCAGCGGGTCGTCCACCAGGGTCACCGTCGAGTCGAACTGGGCCGACCCCGGCTCGGCGAACGACTGCCGCTCGGCGTACCGCTTGCCGTTGAAGCCGTACCAGGAGAGGTTCTGCAGCAGATCCGCCACGGCGGCCGGCTCGAACACCACCTCGTAGCGCCCCGGCGGCAGCTCGACCGGGTCGGCCGCCGCCTGCGCCTTCGCCGCCGCCTGCGCCCCCAACTCGGCACCGTCGAGGTCGGAGAGCCGGTCGGCGTAGCGTCGGGCCACCCCGTCCGCCCCGTCTCGGCGGGCGATGCCGTCCATCGCCGCCTCCGCGGAGCGGCCGTGCGCGGTGTGCCCGGCCGAGTTGGCGAACGCCGACGAGCGGTGCGCGGTGCGGCAGTATCCCGCCGTGGTGAGGCCCCCGGCGGCGGCCACGAACGCGCCGACCCGGTCGGCCCGCTGATCCGGCTCGGCGTACGCGGTGGCCTCGTCGACCCCCGGAGCGTCCGGCGTGGGTGTGGGCGGTGCCAGGCCCGGCCAGCCCGGGTCGGGCGGGCAGAGTCGCGCCGCGGCCAGGGTGCGCTCCACCAGTGCGCGCAGGCCGTCGGCGGTGAGCACGCTTCCGCTGCCCGCGGCGGTCCGACCATCGACGTGTAGCCGGAGCCGGACTCCGACGGTCGACTCCGCGACGTTCTGGTGGATGGCCGAATTGGCAAAGCGGGTCAACGCCAGATCCGCGCGTGTCACCACCGCCTCGGCCTGCACGGTCGGGCCACCGAGGCGGCGGACCAACTCGATGACCTGCCCGGCCAGCTCCAACTCCGTCATGCCGATACCCCCACCCGGACGTTCTTGAACCGGGCCGGCGCGGCCGGGTGGCCGGTGTGCCCGGTCTGACCGGGTTGGCCCTTGCCGCAGTTGGGCGTGCCCCAGGAGACCGTCTCGCTGGAGAGCATGTCCATCGACCGCCAGAAGAGCGGACCGATCCCGGTGTACGTGGGATTGCGCAGCATCCGCCCCCGCCGACCCTTCTTGATCTCCCACCCGACCTCGCAGCCGAACTGGAAGTTGAGTCGCTTGTCGTCGATCGACCAGGACCGGTTGAGGTCCATCAGCACACCGTCGTCGGTCGCAGCGATGATCTCGTCCAGAGTGTGCGGGCCGGGTTCCAGACCGACGTTGGTCATCCGCACCATCGGTAGCCGGGCCCACCCGTCGGCCCGTACGCTGCCGCCGTAGTCCAGGCTGGCCATGGCGGCGGAATCCCGGCCGGCGAGCACACCCACCCAGCGGCCGTCACGGACCGCGTCCCGCTTGACCGCCGGGGAACCCTCGTCGTCGAAGCCGAAGCTGCCCAGCGCCCCCGGGATCGTCGGGTCGATGGTGATGTTCATCAGCTCCGAGCCGTAGCGCAGCGAGCCGAGCTGGGCCAGGTCCAGCCAGGACGTGCCGGCGAACGCGGCCTCCCAGCCGAGGATCCGGTCCAGCTCGATGGCGTGGCCGACCGACTCGTGGATCTGCAGGGCCAACTGCTCGCCGCCGAGGATCAGATCCGTCTCGCCGGCCGGGCAGAGCGGTGCGGTGAGCAACGCCCGGGACTCCTCGGCGATCTGCGCGGCGTGCGCGGCCAGATCCAGCGACTCGACCAACTCCCAGCCGGTGGTGCCGTACTGCCCTCGGTAGCTCGGCCAGGACCGGCGCTGCGTCTCGCCGTCACCGATCGAGGTGGCGGAGATGCCGCCGCCGCACTCACGGATCCGCTGGTCGATCCGGTGGCCCTCGCTGGAGACGAACCATTTGGCGGTGTCCCAGATCTGGTACAGGCCCTCGGCCAGGTCCGCGCCGTGCTCGGCCATCGTGCGGGTCGCGCCGACCAGCAGGTCACCCTTGTCCGAAAGCGGCACCCCGAGCGGATCGACCTCGCAATTGGACGCCCAACTGGCGGTGACCGCCTCGACCGGCACCAGGTCGACCGGCGGGCCGGGCACCCGCGCGCTGGCCATCGCCGTCCGTGCCGCACGTCGGCCAGCGTCGCGGGCGGCGGCGTCCGACAGATCGGGTACGGCGTAGAAGCCCCAACTCGCCCCGACAAGTGCGCGGACACCGAGCCCGATGCTCTCATCCTGGGTCAGCTCTTCCACGTCCCCGTTGCGCGCGGTCATCGACTCGTAGCGGCGGTGCATCACCCGGGCGTCGGCGTACCGTGCGCCCGCGTCGAGGGCGGCTTGGACGGCGGCGGTGGCCGCGTCGAACTCGGTCATGCGACCGACCCTAGGCCAGCCGGCCGACACCCGTCAGGGGACGAGATCCTCCGGCCGGATCGTGACCCGCACCGGCTCTGTCAACTCCAGCACCTCACCGGCCCCGGATTCGAGCATGACCTAGACGCCGCTGCCGTCGCCCGCCCCGTAGCCCGCGCCCCCGCCCCGTCCTGCGCCGCCGTGCCGCGCCGCGCCGGCCGCGTTGCGCCGAGCTGCGGGCCGCAAGATCGCGCAACATCCTGGTTGTAGTGGTGTAGCGCGTCGGTGATGCCACTACATCCTGGTTCGAGCGTGATCTTGGCGGCAGTGGGCGCCCCAAACCCCGCTGCCGGTCTCGTGGGGGCAGTGTTCGTCGTCAAGATTCGCGCAATATCGGGGATGTTGCTGCTTCTCGCGCGTCGGAGACAGCAACATCGGGGAAGTTGCGTTGATCTTGGCGCGGGGCGCGGGGCGCGGGGCGCGGGGCGCGGGGCGCGGGGCGCGGGGCGCGGGGCGCGGGGCGCGGGGCGCGGAGCGCGGGGCGCGGAGCGCGGGGCGCGGGGCGCCGGGCGCCGGGCGCCGGGCACGAGTCCATGAGCGGGGCGTGGGGCGCGGGGTGCGAGATGAATGGGCGTGGATGGCGAGGTGGCGGGGGTGCGGGGCCGATGCTGACTCGTTACGCTCGGGCACGCTGACAGTTGCCGACTTTGTAGCTTACTTTCACCCTCGGGACTTTCCTGTAAGTTCTCTTCGTCACTGAGGGAGGCGGCCGTGGACAGCTCTGATCCGGCGCCGTCCGGGAAACCGGACGACCATCCCACCGTGCCGGCCCAGCGCGGTAACGAGGACGCCTACCTGCGGGTGAGCGACCTGCGGGTCCGGTTCGACACCGAGGACGGCGTGGTGCGCGCGGTCGACGGGGTGTCGTTCGCCGTCGAGCGGGGCCGCACCCTCGGCATCGTCGGCGAGTCCGGCTCCGGCAAGAGTGTCACCTCGCTGGCCATTCTCGGCCTGCACGATCCCAAGCGGACCACCATCACCGGCGAGATCTCCGTCGGTGGTCGGCAGGTGGTCGGCCTCGCCGACGAGGAGGTACGTCGGCTGCGCGGCCGGGACATGGCGATGATCTTCCAGGATCCACTGTCGGCACTGCACCCCTACTACACGGTGGGCCGGCAGATCGCCGAGGCGTACCGGGTGCACCACCCGAAGGCCAACCGGCGCGCGGCCCGCCAGCGAGCGATCGACATGCTCGACCGGGTCGGCATTCCGCAGCCGGCGCGTCGCTTCGACCAGTACCCGCACGAATTCTCCGGCGGTATGCGGCAACGGGCGATGATCGCGATGTCCCTGGTCAACGACCCGGCGCTGCTGATCGCCGACGAGCCGACCACCGCACTGGACGTCACCGTGCAGGCACAGATCCTGGATCTGCTCGCCGACCTCCAGGCCGAGTTCCACTCCGCGATCATCCTGATCACCCACGACCTCGGCGTGGTTGGCCAGGTCGCCGACGAGGTGCTGGTCATGTACGGCGGTCGCGCCGTCGAGCGGGGCAGCGTGGAGCAGGTGCTCCGCTCGCCGCAGCACCCGTACACCTGGGGGTTGCTCTCCAGCGTGCCGTCGCTGCACGGCGACGCGGACGCGGACCTGTTGCCGATCCGGGGCAACCCGCCCAGCCTGATCAACCTGCCGTCCGGCTGCGCCTTCCACCCACGCTGCCGGTACGCGGACCGCACCGGGGGCCGGTCCCACACCGACGTGCCCGCGCTGCGCCCCGCCGACGCGGCCAGCGCGGCCGACGCAGCTGGCTTGGCCGACCCGGCCGGCCACCTGGTCGCCTGCCACCTGAGCGCCGAGGAGCGCACCGCGCTCTACGCCGAGGACGTCGCATCCGTGGGGGTGGCCCGATGACCGATGAGCCGTTGTTGCGGGTCCGCGGCCTGAGCAAGCATTTCCCGGTACGGCAGGGGTTGCGCGCCACCGGCCTGGTGCGGGCGGTGGACGGGCTCGACTTCGATGTGCGCCCGGGCGAGACGCTCGGCCTGGTGGGGGAGTCGGGCTGCGGCAAGACCACCACCGGCCGGATGCTGGTGCGGCTGCTGGAGCCGACCAGCGGCAGCATCGAGTTTGCCGGACGGGACATCACCCACGCCGGCCGCCGGGAGCTACGCCCGCTGCGACAGGACCTGCAGATCATCTTCCAGGACCCGTACGCCTCGTTGAACCCCCGGCACACGGTCGGCCGGATCGTGGCGATGCCGTTGCAGGTCAACGGAATCAAGCCGCCGGGTGGGATCAAGGCCCGGGTGCAGGAGCTGCTGGAGCTGGTCGGGTTGAACCCGGAGCACTACAACCGGTACCCGCACGAGTTCTCCGGCGGCCAGCGTCAGCGCATCGGCATCGCCCGCGCGCTGGCCCTGCGACCCAAGCTGATCGTCGCCGACGAGCCGGTCTCCGCGCTGGACGTCTCGATCCAGGCGCAGGTCGTCAACCTGCTGCGCGACCTGCAACGGGAGCTTGGCCTGGCGTTCGTGTTCATCGCGCACGACCTGGCCGTGGTCCGGCACTTCTGCCAGCGGGTCGCGGTGATGTACCTGGGCCGGATCGTGGAGATCGGCGATCGGGCGGACATCTACGAGCGCCCGCAGCACCCGTACACCCGGGCGCTGCTCTCGGCGATCCCGGACGTCACCAAGCTCGGCCCGGCGGGCCGGATCCGGCTGACCGGTGACGTGCCCACCCCGCTTGACCCGCCGTCGGGTTGCCGTTTCCGCACCCGCTGTTGGAAGGCGCAGGACATCTGCGCCACCGAGGAACCGGCGCTGGTCCCGCGCGACGGTGGTCGGCAGGCCACCGCGTGTCACTTCCCCGAAGGGGAAGCGGGCAGCACGAGCCCCGAAGGGGAAGCGGGCAGCACGAGCCCGGAACCAGCCGGTGCCGGCCTGGTGGCGGACGCCGCCGTGATCGGCGCCGAGCCGGCGGGTCGCGGGGTCGAAGCGAACGTCGAGCCGGCGGGTCGCGGGGTCGAAGCGAACGTCGAGGAGGTGCCGTCGTGAGCCTGTCCCCGGTGGAGGGTGTGGCGCTGGCCGAGATCGAGTCCGACCCGGACGCGACCGCACCCGCCGCGAAGGGCGTCGTCGGCCGCTCACCCGGTCAACTCGCCTGGCTGCGACTGCGCCGCGACCGTACGGCCAGGGTCAGCGGCGTACTGCTGATCTTCTTCATGCTGCTGGCGCTGGCGGCCCCGCTGATCGAGATGGTCTACGGGATCGGCCCGCGGGAGCAGTTCCAGAACCTGCTGGACGGCTTCGGGATGCCGCTGGGCTACGTCGGCGGTGTGACCGGGGACCACTGGTTCGGTCTGGAGCCGGGGCTGGGTCGGGACATCTTCATCCGGCTGATCTACGGGCTGCGGACCTCGCTCTTCATCGCGTTCGCGGCGGCCCTGATCACCGCGACGATCGGCGTGGTGCTCGGTGCCCTCGCCGGCTACCTCGGCGGTTGGTTCGACGCAGTGATCAACTGGATCACCGACCTGACGCTGGCCATGCCGTTCCTGATCATCGCCTTGGCGCTGACCCCCACCCTGACGCTGCGCTTCTACGGCGAGCGGGGGCAGGTGTCGGCGGCCTTCGGGGTGGGCGTGCTGATCGCCGTCTTCGCCATCTTCGGTTGGACCAGCACGGCGAGGCTGGTCCGTGGGCAGGTGATCGCGCTGCGCGAGCGCGAGTTCGTGGAGGCGGCGAAGGCCAGCGGCGCCGGGCTGGGGCACATGCTCTTCCGGCAACTGCTGCCGAACATCTGGGCACCGATCCTGGTCTCGTTCTCACTGGCGGTCCCACAGTTCATCACCAGCGAGGCTGCGCTCTCGTTCATCGGCGTGGGCCTCAGCGACGAGACTCCGAGTTTCGGCCGGATGATCTACGACAGTCTGGACTTCCTCCAGACGGACCCGGCGTACGTGTTCTTCCCGGGCATCATGATCTTCGCGCTGGTGTTCGCCTTCAACCTCTTCGGCGACGCGTTGCGTGACGCGCTCGACCCGAAGTCGTCCCGGTAGGGGTTAACCATGTCGCGATTTCTGATCAAGCGGCTCTTCTCGGCCACGCTGACCCTCTTCGCGGTGAGCGTACTGACCTTCCTGATGTTCTTCGCCCTGCCGCGTGACCCGGTCACCGGCATGTGCCCGAAGAACTGCAACCCGGAGCGGCTGGAGCGGGTCCGCGACGATCTGGGCCTGAACGACCCGTTGATCAGCCAGTACGCCGGCTACATGAAGGGCATCGTCACCGGACGGGACCTGGGCAGCGCCCAGGGCGGCCGGTGCGACGCGCCCTGCCTGGGCTGGTCGTACGTCAGCAACGAGGCCGTCTCGGACACCATCTCCCGGGTGCTGCCGGTGACGCTGAGCATCGTGATCCCGGCTGCCATTCTCTGGTTGCTGCTCGGGGTGGGGCTGGGCATGGTGTCCGCGTTGCGCCGGGGCACCTGGGTGGACCGGGCCGCCATCGGTTTCTCCCTGACCGGCGCCTCGTTGCAGCTGTACTTCGTGGGCGCGGTGCTGCTGCTGGTGTTCGTCTACAACCTGCGACTGCTGCCGGTGCCCAGCTACACGTCCCTGTTCGACAACCCGCTGAAGTGGGCCAGTGGGCTGGTGCTCGCCTGGGTGGCGTTGGCCTTCCTCTTCTCAGCCATCTATGCCCGACTGTCGCGGGCGCAGATGTTGGAAACGCTGTCGGAGGACTTCGTCCGAACCGCGCGGGCCAAGGGCCTGGCGAAACCCAAGGTGTACGGGCGGCACGCGCTGCGCGCGGCGATCACGCCGGTGGTGACCATCGCCGGCCTGGACGTGGGCGGGGCGCTGGGCGGCACGGTGATCACCGAGACGACGTTCGGCATCCAGGGGTTGGGGCGTACGGCGGTGGACGCGGTGCGTTCGGGCGACCTGCCCACCATCATGGCCACCGTGCTGATCGCGGCCGTCTTCGTGGTGCTGGCGAACGTGCTGGTCGACCTGCTCTACGCGGCGATCGACCCCCGGGTGCGGCTGCGCTGAGCAGCCGGGTGTCCGCCACACCGACCGTGGCGGAATTTATCGACAACTGTTACACAATTTGCAGGTTTTCTTCCTTACGATCCACGGGACGTCGGCGGTTCTCGCCCCGACGAAACCGCACGGCACATGGGTGAAGGGGGTACTTCATGAGACCACGCGTAGTGGCTGCCGCAGGCGGCGCGATAGCTCTGGTTGTGGCATTGGGTGCGTGCTCGAAGAACACGGGCGAGGGCACCACGGTGGACACCGAACGGCAGCAGACCGGGGTCATCGCGACCGACCCCAAGGACTCGCAGGGCCCGGCGGCCGAGGTGAGTGGCGCTGCGAAGGGTGGCACCTTCACCATCATCCGGGAGTCGCCGATCTCCCACCTCGACCCGCAGCGGACGTACTCGTTCGCCGGTCTGATGACCAACCCGCTCTTCGCCCGCTATCTGACCACCTGGAAGGACGACGGCAAGGGCGGCCTGGTCCTCGTCGGCGACCTGGCCGAGACCCCGGGTAAGAACGTCAACAATGACTGCAAGGTCTGGGAATTCACGGTCAAGGACGGGGTGAAGTTCGAGGACGGCCGGCCGATCACCTCCAAGGAGATCGCCTACGGCATCGCCCGCTCCTTCGACCCGGACCTGACCAGCGGCCCCACCTACATTCAGGAGTGGCTGGCCGACACCCCGCAGTTCGACACCAAGTGGGACTTCAAGAAGAACAAGGCGTCGCTGCCGCCCGGCCTGAGCACGCCGGACGCCAAGACCCTGCGCTTCGAGTTCGCCAAGGCCCGCTGTGACCTGCCGTTCGCGGTCTCGCTGCCGACCACCGCGCCGCTGCCGCCGGACAAGGACACCGGCGTCGACCTGGACAAGCAGCCGTTCTCGTCCGGCCCGTACAAGGTCGCGAAGAACCAGGTCGGCGTGCAGATCACCCTGGACCGCAACCCCAACTGGGACCCGAAGACCGACCCGGTCCGGCACCAGTACCCGGACCAGTTCGTCTGGACCTTCGGCCCGACCGCGGACGCCGCCAACAACCGGGTGATCGCCGACAACGGTGCCGACCAGAGCGCGCTCGCGTTCAACGCCGTGCCCGCCTCGCTGGTCGCCAAGGTCGCCGGGGATGCCGCACTCAAGTCGCGGACGATCCTCTCGCCGACGCCGAGCGCCAACCAGCTGGTCATCAACAACCAGCGGGTCAAGGATCTGAAGGTCCGTCAGGCGCTCAACTACGCCATCGACCGTGAGGGTCTGATCAAGGCGATGGGCGGGCAGACCGTCGCCGCGCCGCTGACCACGCTGATGCCGCCGGCCACCATCGGCTACAAGGCGTACGACGCGTACCCGGCGGGTGCCAACGGCAACGTCGACAAGGCCAAGGAGCTGCTCGGCGGAAAGACGCCGGAGCTGGTCCTCGGTGTCGCCGACAACTCGACCGAGCAGCAGCAGGGCGCCCAGCTCAAGGCCAACCTGGAGCGGGCCGGCTTCAAGATCACGCTGCGGAACATCTCGGACGACGCGAAGCTCGACGAGATCAAGAAGAAGGACAACCCCTGGGACCTGTACATCGGTAACTGGGCGGCGGACTGGCCCAGCGGGGCGTCGATCCTGCCGGTGCTCTACGACGGCCGCACCATCAAGGCCGAGGGCAACAGCAACCAGTCCTACTTCAACGACCCGACGATCAACGCCGAGATGGACCGCATCCAGGCGATGTCCGCGGCCGAGCAGGGCCCCGAGTGGGCCAAGCTCGACGAGCGGATCATGAAGGAGTACGCGCCGGTGGTGCCGCTCTTCGTCGACGTGGCCTACAACGTGCACGGATCCAAGGCCGGGGGGGTCTTCATCTCCAGCGTCTTCGGCTACGCGTCGTTCGTGAACGCGTACGTCAAGCCGTAAGTCACACCGCAGACAGACAGGGTCCCCTCCCGACAGCGCGGTCGGGAGGGGACCCTGTCGTCGTTCAAGAGTCCGGGCACCTGATCGGATCGGACCGCTACGGTCGGGCGTGGGCGGGGGTCCTTCGGACAGGCTTGACGTCGAAGGGAGGCCTCGTGATCGCGGCACTCAACCAGCTTGTCGACCTGGTCGAAGAGCACCTCACCGAGGAGTTCGACGTCAACGGAGTGGCCAGGGCGCTCGGCACGACGGAATACCACCTGCGCCGGATGTTCTCGTCGTTGGCCGGCATGCCGCTGTCCGAGTACGTGCGTCGACGGCGTCTGACCGTCGCCGCTGCCGACGTCGTTCGGGGTGAGGGCGATCTGCTGAGCATCGCCGTCCGGCACGGATACGGCTCGACCGAGGCGTTCGGCCGTGCGTTCCGGGCGGTCCACGGTGCCAACCCCGGTGACGTACGTCGCGACGGAGGCCCCCTTCGCACACAACCGCAGCTCAGGTTCCGCCTGACCGTCGAAGGGAGCATCCCCATGGACACCCGTATCGCCGACCGCCCCGCGTTCCGGCTCGTCGGACACGCGGCCCGGGTCCCGCTCATCCACCACGGCATCAACCCGCACATCCAGCAGCACATCACCGGACTGCCACCGCAGGAGCATCTCCGGCTCAAGGCACTCAGCGACACCGAACCCGGCGGGCTGCTACAGGTCAGCGACGACCTCGACGCCGAGGCCACCGAGGGCAGCGAACTGACCTACCTGCACGGGGTCGCAGTGTCCCGCGACACGCCGGTCCCGGACGACCTGGACGCCATCGAGGTGCCGGCCGGGCAGTGGGCGGTCTTCCGCACCGCCGGACCTCACCCGCAGGCCCTGCAGAAGACCTGGGCCGCGACCGCGGGCGAGTGGTTCCCCTCCAACCCGTGGCGACTGCGGCCGGGTCCCTCGATGGTCGCGATCCTCGAACGCGCGGACGACTTCAGCACCGCGACCTGCGAACTGTGGCTGCCCATCGAGCCAGCGTGACGGGCCCGCGCCGAGATCCTTCAGGCGCGTGACCAGTTCCGCGTGATGGGCGGCCGAGGTGGGTGGCGGTCCCAGCCGAGCGCCTGCGCCCAGAAGCCGCAGACGGTCAGCCGACGGGGTTGCCGATCTTGTCGCGTTCGAGAGCGGTCCGCAGCGTCCGCAGCGCGTCCGCCGCGGCGTCGAACTGTGCGGGTTCGAGTGCTGCCTGGATGAGTTCGGTGATGGCCGCGAAGGTGGTCTCCGCGTCGTCGACGAGGGCGCGGCCGGCGTCGGTGAGTTCCAGCAGCGAGGAGCGTCGGTCTGCGGGGTTGGGGATGCGCCTGACCCACCCCCGTCCCTCGAGGCGGTCGATACCTTTGCTGGTCGCGCCGACGCCGATGGCGAAGAACTCGGCCAGGTCGGCGACGCGTGCGCCCGGGTGTCCGCGTAGATGGAGCAGGAACTCGAACTGGGATGCGGCGATCCCGTGTCGGCTGCGCTGCAGGTCGTTCAGCATGTTGTACAGGCGTGTCTCACACCGGACCAGATCGCTGAAGAAAGTCACATTCGCCGCCGCCGCAGGGTCATTGCATGCCGTGGCATGTAAATTATCTTCCACGGCATGCAGATTACGGCACGGTTTCGAAGGAGTACCACCATG
The DNA here is from genome assembly GCF_016907275.1 of Micromonospora luteifusca. Classification (NCBI taxonomy): domain Bacteria; kingdom Bacillati; phylum Actinomycetota; class Actinomycetes; order Micromonosporales; family Micromonosporaceae; genus Micromonospora; species Micromonospora luteifusca. The sequence goes on along the minus strand of NZ_JAFBBP010000001.1, from coordinate 2,246,058 downwards.
AGCAAGGCACAGCGCGCAACCATCGACGCCATGCTGCGGCGCGGCTCTCAGGGCTTCACCCCGCTGCCGATCGAGCAGATGCGAAGCAACTTCGTGGCGCTGATGGCGATGTTCCCGGTCCCGAAGGTGCGCACGTCCGACACGACGCTCGGCGAACGGACCGCGGTGCTCGTCGAACCGGAGGGCGAGACACGTCCGGGCACCATCCTGTATTTCCACGGCGGCGCATTCGCCGTCGGCTCCCCGCAGACGGCGATGGGGCTGACCGCCAGCCTGGTCACCCGGACCGGGTTCCGCGCGCTGTCACTGGACTACCGGCTCGCGCCGGAACACCCGTTCCCCGCCGCGATCGAGGACTGTCTCGCCGCGTACCGGGCGCTGCTGGACGCCGGGGTGAACCCCGAGTCCATCGCCCTCGTCGGCGACTCGGCCGGTGGCGGCCTGACCGTCACGACCACGCTCGCCGCGAGGAGGGCCGGACTGCCGATGCCCGGCGCCATCGTCGCGTTCTCACCCGGCCTCGACCACACCCGGACGGGCGCGAGCATGGAGACCAAAGCCGGTGTCGACCCCTTCTTCACCACCGAGGGCATGGCTCACACGGGCGAGCTGTACCTCGGCGGGCAGGATCCGAACCAGGAACTGCTCGCCCCGGCAGTCCTGGCCGACCTGACCGGCTTCCCGCCGCTGCTGCTGCAGGTCGGAACCAACGAACTGCTGCTCGACGATTCGGTACGGCTCGCCGAACGCGCCCGCGACGCCGAGGTCGACGTCATCCTCGACATCACGGCCGGGGTACCGCACGTGTTCCAGTCCTTCATCGGTCAACTTGACGAGGCGGACCATGCGCTGGACCGCGCCGCCCTGTTCCTCAGCCAGCAGTTGAGTGCCTGAGGCGACGACCGCGCTGAGGCGGACTCGACCTCACAGGTGCGTACGTAGGAAATCGAGCTCCAGCGGGAGCAGCCGCTCGGCGGTGCCGTTCGCGGCCAGGTGGGTGGCGCCGGTCAGCGGGAGCACGGCGTGCGGGCGGCCCGTGCTCAGCAGGGCCGCGGAGAGCCGCAGCGTGTGCGCGGCCACGACGTTGTCGTCGGCCATACCGTGCACCAACAGCAACGGGCGGGCCTGGTCCGGCCCGGTGACCGCCTCGGCGGCCATCTCGACGAGCGAGTGGTGCGCGTAGACGTCCATGCCGTCCTCCGGCAACCCCAGATAACGCTCGGTGTACGCGGTGTCGTACAGCGCCCAGTCGGTCACCGGAGCGCCCGCGATCCCACACCGGAACAGCTCCGGGTGACGCAGCACCGCCAACCCGGCCAGCCACCCGCCGAACGACCAGCCGCGCACTCCCACCCGACCCAGATCCAGGTCGGGGTGCTTGCCTGCGAGCGCGGTCAGGGCGTCGATCTGGTCGGCGAGGATCACGTCGGCCACCCGTCGGTGGATCGCCTTCTCGAACGACGGGGCCACCCCCGGCGTACCCCGGTTGTCGATGGTGACCACCGCGAACCCGGCGTCGGCCCACCACTGCCGTTCCAGCCACGCGGCCCGCGCCGCCACGACCTCCTGGTGCCCCGGCCCGCCGTAGATGTCCAGCAGCACCGGCAGCCGCCGACCCGTCACGTGGTTGTCGGGGTAGAGCACCGCAGCCGGCAGCCGCCGATCGGTCACGCGCTCCAACAGCGGCAGCGGAGAGTAGGGCGGGGTCGCCGCGAAGGACCGCAGCTCGGCGACCTCCTGATCGCCGCGACGGACCGTCCACCGCACCCCGGCATGGTCCAGCGACGCGACCCCGACGGCCAGCACGTCACCGCCCACGGCGGCGGTGTACCAACCAGAGTCGGTGGTGATCCGGCGTGCGTCCACCCCACCGCCGATGGTGGTGCGGACCCGGAACAGGTGCCGCTCGCTCGGCTCGCCGTCGCTCGCCTCCACCAGCAGGTCGGCCGGGCCGCTGGCGGCCGGCAACCGACCCACCACCCGCCGCACGTACAGCGACGGCGGGGTGAGCAGCGTGCCGTCGGCGAAAAGGCAGCGTGCGTCGTACCCGTCGTGTGCCAACTCCCCGCCGACCAGCACCCGGCCGTCCGGCAGGTGCGCCGGTGTGCCGGCGATCGGCTCGACCCATCGCGGGTCGGCCAACTCGGCGTGCACCTGCGTCTCACCCGTGCGCGGGTCCACCGCCAGCACCAGCCCGTGCTGCTGAGAACGACGCAGCACGGTGATCAGAGGGCTGCCCTCCACCCAGCTGACCGCGGTCAGGTACGGGTAGGTCTCCCGGTCCCAGTGCACGTCGACCCAGCCGTCGTCGAGGTCCAACAGGTGCAGGCTGACCTCCGCGTTCGGCCCACCAGCCCGGGGGTACGCGACAGCGGTCGGCGGGCTGGCCGGCTCGGCCGGATCGTGCAGGTGCCAGCGTTCCAGGCGGGACTCGTCGACCCGGGCGGCGAGCACCATGCGGCCATCCGGCGCCCACCAGTAGCCCCGGAACCGGCCGAACTCCTCAGCCGCGATGTGCTCGGCCAACCCCCAGCTCACCCCGGCGTCCTCGCCGGCCAGCAGACTGTCGGTGCCGTCGGCGTCGATCACCCGCAGCTCGCCCCGGCGCACACCCTCGGCCGCGTCGGTCACGTACGCCAGCCGCTGCCCCGTCGGGTCCGGACGTGGGTCCAGCACCGGGCCGACAGCGGCCACCTCGACCACGTCGCCGTGCACCAGATCGGCCCGGAACAACCGCCCGGCCAGCGCGAACACCGCAACCCGACCGGCGGCGTCCAACGCGTACGAGCCGATGCCGGCGGCGCTGAGCCGTAGCCGCTCGCGCAGCGCGCGTTCACCGGGGGAGAGGGACCTGACATCCCCGCCCTCGCCCAGCAGGATCGCCGGATCGGCGACCAGACGCTCCTCGGCGGTGGCCACGTCCAGCAACCAGAGCGCGTCCGCCGGATCCTCGGGGCCGGCAGAGCGCAGGAAAATCACCCGAGCGCCGTCCTCGGCCACGGAGACAGCGCGTGGCGCGCCGTGGCTGAACCGGCGGGTGCGGGCGGCCAGCTCCGGAAAGTCCACACGCCAAATCGTAGAGCGGTACGGGAGGTGATGTGGCCGACCTGGGCGGACGCGTCAGTGCCAGCCGGCCGTAACCGCCAGTTAGAGTGACGGTCGTGACGACGCTGCCCGACCGCCGCCTGCTGCTGGTCCACGCGCACCCCGACGACGAGTCGATCGGCACCGGCTCGACGATGGCCCACTACGCCGCGGACGGCGCGCACGTCACGCTGGTGACCTGCACCCTCGGCGAGGAGGGCGAGATCCACGAACCCGCGCTGGCCCAGCTCGCCGCCGCCGAGGCCGACCAGCTCGGCGGGTACCGGATCACCGAGCTGGCCGCCGCGTGCGCGGCGCTCGGCGTCAGCGACCACCGCTTCCTCGGCGGCGCCGGCCGCTACCGCGACTCGGGGATGATGGGGCTCGCGACCAACGAGCACCCCCGCGCCTTCTGGCAGGCCGACCTCGACGAGGCCGCCGGGCACCTGGTGGAGATCATGCGGGAGGTCCGCCCGCAGGTTCTGATCACGTACGACCCGAACGGCTTCTACGGCCACCCCGACCACATCCAGGCACACCGGGTGGCGATGCGCGCTGTCGAGCTGGCCGCCGCCGAGGGCTGCGCCCCGCTGAAGGTCTACTGGACGGCCATGCCGCTCAGCGTGCTGGAGGCTGGCATGACGCACTTCGCCGAGTCCTCCGACAACCCGTTCGCCGGCATCAAGGACATCGCCGACCTGCCCTTCGGCACCCCGGACGCCCAGATCGCCGCCCGGATCGACGGCACCGACCAGCACACGGCCAAGGAGGCCGCGATGCGGGCGCACGCCACCCAGATCCCGGCCACCTCCTGGCTCTACTCGATCGCCGGCAACTTCGGCGGCGAGTTCATGGGCGTGGAGTTCTTCACCCTCGCGGTCGGCGAGAAGGGCCCAGGTGCCGGGCCGTACGGCTGGGAGGACGACCTCTTCGCCGGGCTCCCCGAGGAGACCACCCCGGACCGGACCGTGTCGGACCGGTCTTCGGTCGGGGCGGCGTCGGACCGGTCTTCGGTCGAGGCGGCGTCGGACCGGTCTTCGGTCGGGGCGGCGTCGGACCGGTCGTCGGTCGGGACCGCGTCGGACCGGTCTTCGGTCGGGACCGCGCCGGACCGGTCTTCGGTCGCGGCGGCGGGTCTCCGGTGACCCTGCCCGCGTCGATGACGGTTCTGGACGACCAGGATGCCCCGCCCCCGGCGGGGCCACCGCCGCGACTGCTGGACCTGGGCCTGCGGCTGGCCGGCGCGATCGTCGTGGTGGTCGCCGGAGTGCTGACCGGGGTGCTGGAGCTGCTGCTGGCCACGGTCCGCGTCGGCGGCCAACTGATCGGCGTGTCGGCACTCCTCGCCGTCGGCGCCAACATCGCGCTGAGCTGGTTCGCGTACGAGGTGGTCGGCCGCAGGTGGGCGGTGGCGCTGCCCGCGGTGCCGTGGTTCGCGCTGATGGCGGTGGCTGCCGTCCGGACCAGCGAGGGCGACCTGCTGCTGGCCGGAGACAACTGGGTCGGCCTCGCCATGATCGTGGCCGGCGCGATGACCTTCGCGGTGATGGGCTTCCGGCAGATCCTCGCGCAGCCGTCCCCGCTCAGGCTGATGACGCCACCCAGGTAGGGGTGGTAGATATTCCAGCCAGGGATGCGAGCCCCGCGACGGGGCGTACGGCAGGAGGTCCAGCGGTGGACAAACGGTGGCGTGATGTCGGAGTGCTCGTGGCAGCACTGTTCGCGGTCAACGTGGTGGCCCGGCTGATCATCCGGTTCGGTTTCGAGGGTGACGACACCACCGCCGACCGGGTGTCGTTGACGATGTTCGCGGTGATCGGGCTGATCCTGGCCGTGGTCGCCTTCCGCTGGGGGCGTGGCCGACCGCTGGCGGACTGGGCGGCCGACATGTCCCTCGTGGTGCTGGTGGCGATGGTGCTGACCGTGCTGGTCGGGCCCCTGCTGATCGGCCACAACCCGTTCGCTGGCGGTGCGCCGACGTTCTTCGCCCAGATCTGGCTCTACGTGCTCGCCTCCGGTGCCGGGGTGCTGATCGGCTACCTGGTGCTCACCGCGCTCGGGCGTGACTACCGCTCCTGGCAGCTCAAGCGGTACGCCGAGGTCAAGGCCGCCAAACCCCGCCGCGTCGTCCGCCGCTGACCCCGCTGTCGGTGCTGGCCCCCGCTGTCGGTGCTCGCCCTTGTCGGCGTTGGTCGCCACTTGCGACGGTGGCCCCGGCTGGCGGTGCTGGTCGCCGCTGGCGGTGTTGGCCCCCTTTGGCGGTGCTGGGCCGTCGGGAGCGGGCTTGATCAACTCCGTATCGCCGATGTGGGGGTGTCCTGGGCGTCTGATACCCCCATGTCGGGGAAGTGGAGTGGATCATCGCCCGGAAGGCGGTTCGTGGGGCCGGTCAGCGTTGTGAGTTTGGGGCGAACCGGGTCAAATAGGTGTGGTGGGTGGTGAAGCCGAGCCGCTGGTAGAGCGCGACGGCCGCAGTGTTGCGCTGCTCGACCTGAAGGAAGGCATGCGTCGCGTCGGCGGACACGCCCCAAGCGGCCAACTCGTGGATCAGCCGGCGGGCCAGCCCCTGGCGGCGGGCCACCGGCAGCACCTCGATCAGGCTGAGGCCCAACCAGCGCCCCTGGCCGGTCACCGTGCCCCGGCCGATCGCCACCAGGCTGCCGTCGGCGTACACGTGGGCGAAACGGACCTGGTCCACGGCGGTGAGCACGTGCCGGGCGGCGTCCGGTAGGCCACCCTTGCGGCCGGCGGCGACGGCCAGCCACGCCTCACTCGGCGCGCTGGCCAGCTCGACGACCGCGTCGCTCCCCGCGTCGCCGTGCCTGCCAGCGGCGCCAGCCTGGTCGGCGACCGCGTCGCCGTGCCCGTCACCGGCGCGGGCCTGGTCGGTGGCGGTGTGGCCGTCAGTGGGGCTGGTCTGGTCGGCGGAGACAGTGACGTGCCCGTCACCGTCCGGTAGGCCGGCTGCCGGTACGTCGGCCGTCGGTGGGTTGGCCGACACGGTCAGCGCGGGCGGGGCTTCGGCGGACGCCGTCGTCAGCAGGGGGAGCGGAGCGGTCTGCACCAGGGTCGGCGGGCGGACGCCCCAGCCGCGGGCGTCCAACTCGGCACCGACCGGGGCGGCGAGTGGCAGCGGTGTGTTGATCATCGGTGGTTGGCCCTGCTCGGCGTACCAGCGCTCGACCGCGTCCACGGCGGCGGGCAGCGGTCGGTCCGGGTCGCCGATCGGCAGGGCGGAGTTGGCCCGGCCGGTCCAGCCGTCGGCGGAGCGGAGCAGCCACTCGCCGAGCCGGCCCCGCGTCGGTGCCGGCCAGGCCTCGTCGGCGGCCCGCTCAAGCGCCACGACCGCCGCGGCGGTCGGCCGGCGGGTCGGCGGCACCCGCTTGGCGCGATGGACCTGTGCCACCGGGACCCGTAGCTGGCCGCGTGCGGTGGAGAGCGTGAGATGAGTCTCGCTCAGCTCGACCAGCTCGCCGAGGGCATCGGAAAAGAGCGGGCGCCCTTCGCGAATCCCCACAATCCGGCGGACTACGATCCGGTGTCCCACATCCTGCTGTCGGAGCACGATCGACCCCCTCCCCGGCGAGATACTAGGCTCTTACTGTCGCGGGAGATCGCGGCGCGTCTTGCGGAGGAGAAGACCGGTGACCTACATCATCGCCGAGCCGTGCGTGGATGTGCTCGACAAGGCATGTATCGAGGAGTGCCCGGTCGACTGCATTTACGAGGGCAACCGGATGCTCTACATCCACCCCGACGAGTGCGTCGACTGTGGTGCCTGCGAGCCCGTCTGCCCCGTGGAGGCGATCTTCTACGAGGACGACGTCCCGGAGCAGTGGAAGGACTACACCGGCGCCAACTACGAGTTCTTCGAGGACCTGGGCTCGCCCGGTGGCGCCTCGAAGATCGGCAAGGTGGAGAAGGACGCCACCTTCGTCGCCGCGCAGGCGCCGCGCGGCGAGGGCCACTGACCCGGTCCGCGCCGGTCTCGTCGCGACTGCCCGAGTTCACCTGGGACACTCTGGACGCCGCGGCCACCCTGGCCGCGGCGCATCCGGAGGGCCTGATCAACCTCTCCATGGGTACGCCGGTCGACCCGGTGCCCGAGGTGATCCGCCAGGCGCTCGCTGACGCGTCCGACGCTCCCGGTTATCCGCTGACCGCCGGTACCCCGGCGTTGCGGGCCGCGATCGCGGCGTGGGTGTCCCGGGCTTGTGGTGCCGGGGTCGACGGTCTCGGCGTACTGCCGACCATCGGCTCGAAGGAGCTGGTCGCCTGGCTGCCCACCCTGCTCGGCATCGGGCCGGGCGACGTGGTGGTGGTGCCGTCGATCGCGTACCCGACCTACGAGGACGGCGCCCGGCTGGCCGGTGCGACCGTCGTCCGCACCGACTCGCTCACGTCGGTCGGGCCGACCTCGCGGGTCCGCCTGGTCTGGGTCAACTCGCCCGGCAACCCCACTGGCCGGGTGCTGCCCGCGGCGCACCTGCGGAAGGTGGTCGACTGGGCCCGGGAACGCGGCGCGGTGGTCGCCAGCGACGAGTGCTATCTGCCACTCGGCTGGTCGGCCGAGCCGGTGTCGGTGCTGTCTCCGCAGGTCAGCGGTGGCAGCTACGACGGTGTGCTGGCCCTGCACTCGCTGTCCAAGCGTTCCAACCTCGCCGGCTACCGGGCCGGGTTCGTCGCCGGTGACCCGGCGCTCGTCGCCGAGCTGCTGAAGGTCCGCAAGCACGCCGGCATGATCGTGCCGGCGCCGGTGCAGGCGGCGATGGTGGCGGCACTGCAGGACGAGCGACACGCCGACGAGCAGCGGGAGCGCTACCGTGCCCGGCGCGAGGTGTTGACGGCCGCGTTCACCGGTGCCGGCTTCACCGTCGAGCACTCGGAGGCGGGTCTTTACCTCTGGTTGACGCGTGGTGAGGACTGCTGGCAGACCGTCGACTGGCTGGCTCGGCGCGGCATCCTGGTCGCGGCCGGCGTCTTCTACGGCCCCAGCGCCGGCCAGTACGTCCGGGTTGCGCTGACCGAGACCGACGAGCACGTCGCAGCGGTCGCCGGCCGCCTCGCTGACGCCTGATCGATCGCGGTCCGGGCGGTCGGCCCCTGCGAGCCGACCGCCCGGGCGGCGTCAGTCGGTGATCCGGCGGAAGACCTTCAGCAGCGTGTCCCGGCTCTGCTTCTCCAGCACCTCGCTCGAAGGTCGGTGACCTACGATCCGCCGCCGGCCGGTTCGAGGTGATCGGCGATCAGGTGACCGCCTGGCCCTGGCAGTACAGCAACCGCAACCCGGTGATCCCGTTCGTCGCGTGCCGCGACGAGGCGATGGCCGCCGAGGACTGACCCGGGGGCGGCTCGGCCCGGGCGATATCCTCGGCCGCGGACCTGGTCGGGGCCGCGTCGGTCCCGCACCCAGCAGGAAGGTCGAGGCGCGCGGATGGTGGACAGGCCCGGTACGCGGGTGCGGGTGGCCGTGATCGGCACCGGCCTGATCGGTGGATCCGTTCTGCTGCGGCTGGCCGATGCGGGCCTGGACGTGGCGGGATGGGATCCGGACCCGGCGACTCGTGATCGAGCCCAGGGCCGGGGGGTGGTCGCCCCGGCCACGATCGAGCAGACCGTGGCCGATCGGGACCTGGTCTTCCTCTGCGGCCCGCTGCCCACCCTCCCGGAGACCCTGGCCCGGGTGGCCGAGCTGACCGCGCCCGGCTGCGTGCTCACCGATGTCGGCAGCACCAAGGTCGAGGTGGCCGAGACGGCCGACCGGCTCGGGCTGATCGACCGGTTCGTCCCGGGGCATCCGATGGCCGGCGCGGAGTCGGCCGGCCTGACTGCCGCCTCGCCGACCCTGCTGGCCGGCGCCGCCTGGGTGCTCTGCCCGGCGGGGGGCGCCGCGACGGACGCCTTCCGCTGGCTGACCGGGCTGCTGGTGGAGTTGTTCGGTGCGCGGGTCGTGCCGATGTCCGCGCCGGCGCACGACTCGGCGGCCGCGCTCGCCTCGCACGTGCCGCACCTGCTGGCCGGCGCGTTGGCCGGAGCGACACAGCGGGCGCCGCTGCGCGACGCGGTGCTGGCGCTGGCCGCGGGCAGCTTCTCCGACGGCACGCGGGTCGCCGGCACACCAGCGGAGCGGACCGCGAACATGCTGCTCGGCAACCGCGACCGCGTGCTGCACGAGCTGGACGAGGTCCGTGCGTTTCTGGACGGGCTGGCCGCCGAGCTGCGGGCCGACGACGGACCCGCGCTCATCGCGCGGTACACCGAAGCCCGGACGGCCCGGTTGGCGCTGCTGGACCGGCGGTTCGCCGGTCAGGCTCGGGAGTTCCCGGCCGGCGGCGACCATGACTCCGAGGTCGCCTGGTTGCGCGGTCTGGGCGACGTCGGCGGGCACCTGACCGGGTGCCGGATCGGTCCGGACGTCGTTTCCTACACCGCGTGGCTCCCCGTCGCTGACTAGGCTGAGGGGTATGGCGGTGGACGGTCCGGTGGTGCAGGTGCGCGGCGAGGCGTACCGAGAGGTGCCGCCCGAGCTGGCCCGTTTCGCGGTCACCGCGACAGCGCGCGATCGGGACCGGGAGACCACCCTGACCCGGCTGGCCGAGCGTGCCGCCGCCATCCGGGTGCTGCTGGACGGTTCCGGGCCGACGGTGGCGCGGCGGGAGACCGGCGACCTGCGGGTGCGACCGGAGACCCGGCGCTCGGGCGAGCGGGTGGTCGCCTGGCACGGCAGCGTGACCACCACGGTTACCGTCACCGACTTCACCGCCCTCGGCGAGCTGATGCTCCGGTTGGCCGACCAGGATCAGGTCGAGGTGGCCGGGCCCTGGTGGGAGCTTCGCCCGGACAGCCCCGCGCACCGCGATGCCCGACAGGCCGCGATCGGCGACGCGTTGGTGCGGGCCCGGGAGTACGCCGAGGCGCTCGGTGCCCAGGTCACCTCCTTGCTTGAGCTGAGCGATGTCGGGCCTGCTGACCGGCCGATGTTCGCCCGTGCGGCGTTCGCCGGGGGCGGCGGCTCGGGTGGTGGCCCGCCGGAGCTTGAGCTGGACCCACAACCGCAGACCGTGCAGGCGGCCGTGCAGGCGCGGTTCACGATCAGCACGCCGGTCCTCGACTGATGCCACCGGCTCAGGTGCTGTCCGTCGACGACCTGGTGCAGCGGGCGTTGGCGCTGGCCGAGGCGGGCCCGCGACAACTGTTGGGCATCGCCGGTGCGCCGGGTGCGGGGAAGTCCACGCTGGCCGAGCAGGTCGTGGCCGCCGTCGGGGCGACGGCCCGGCTGGTGCCGATGGACGGTTTCCACCTGGCGCAGTCCCAGCTGGTCCGGTTGGGCCGCGCGGACCGTAAGGGCGCGAAGGACACCTTCGACGCCAACGGGTACGTCTCGCTGCTGCGCCGGTTGCGCCGGCTGGAGCCGACCTCGGTGTACGCGCCGGAGTTTCGCCGGGAGTTGGAGGAGCCGGTGGCCGGCTCGATCGAAGTGCCGCCGTCGGTCCGGTTGGTGGTGACGGAGGGCAACTACCTGCTACTGCCGGACTTTCCGTGGCAGGAGGTGCGGACGCTGCTGCACGAGGCGTGGTTCCTCGATCTGGACGCCGAGCTGCGTCAGCGTCGGCTGACTGCCCGACACGAGGCCTTCGGGCGCTCGCCGGAGCAGGCGCGCGAGTGGGCGTTGGGCAGTGACGAGGCCAACGCGGCCATGATCACTCCCACCGCCGATCAGGCCGACCTGGTGGTCCGCCTGTCCGACCCGCCGGCGGCCTGATCGGCCCGTCGAGGCCGGCGTGGTCAGTCCAGTTCGCGGACCGGCCGGGCGGGGTTGCCGACGGCGACCACGTCGGCAGGTAGGTCCCGGGTTACCACCGCGCCCGCGCCGACGACGGTGTTCGCGCCGATCGACACTCCGGCCAGCACGATGGCCCCGCCGCCGAGCCAGGCGTTGTCGCCGATGGTGATCGGCTTGGCGGCCTCCCACTTGTCGCGGCGCGGACCGGGCTCCACCGGGTGGGTCGGTGTGAGCAGCTGCACGTTGGGTCCGATCTGCACGTCGGCGCCGATGGTGATCGGTGCGACGTCGAGGAAGACCGCGTGGTAGTTGACGAAGCTGCGTGGCCCGATGCGGGTCTGCCAGCCGTAGTCACAGTAGAACGGTGGGCGGATCCAGGTGCCCTCGCCCAGCTCGCCGAGGAGGTCGCGTAATGCCGCGAGGCGGGCCTGCGGGTCGGCTGCGGCACTGGTGTTGAAGCGTTCCATCAGCCGGGCCGCGCGGTCCAGGTCCGCGATGATCTCTGGATCGTCAGCGAGGTAGGGCTCGCCGGCGAGCATCCGGTCCTTCATGGAGGTCACCCGGTCGATGATGCCCGCCGGGACTGTCATTGGTTGGCAGGTTCGTCATATTTTCGACGCCTTATTTGCATACCGGGTATGTAATAATGACGGCGGTCAATGCACCTCTCATGGGTATCAACGCTCCAACGAGGAGGATCCGTTGCATCGACGCAGCAGGATGACCACCGCAGTTACCGCCGTAGCAGCCCTCGTCCTGGGCACTCCGGCGACCGCCGTGGCCAGCCCACCCACCAACGCCGCCCCCGACGCCGCTCCGCGTACCGCGATCGGCGCCGCCACCACGAAGACCGTCACCCTGCTGACCGGCGACCGCATCACGGTCACCGCGTCCGGGACCGCCGCCGTCCATCCCGGCCCCGGTCGTACTCATCTGCGCTTCCTCACCACCCGCGACCGCGGCCAGCTCACCGTGCTGCCGCAGGACGCCCTGCCGCTGGTCCGCTCCGGCCGGGTCGACCGGCGACTGTTCGACGTGACCGGGCTGATCGCCGCCGGTTACGACGACGCCCGCCGCGACGACCTGCCGCTGCTGGTCACCGGTGACGCTGGCGCGGGGCAGCGCGCCGCCGCGGCACCCGCCGGGCTGACCGTCACCGCGCAGTTGCCCGCGATCGACGGTGTCGCCGCGACGGCGGACAAGGAGCGGGCCGCGGCGATCTGGGCGACGCTCACCGGCACCAGCGCCGGCGCCCGGGTCGGCACGGCGGGGGGTGCCGACCGAATCTGGCTCGACGGCCGCCGACACGTCACCCTGGACCACAGCGTGCCGCAGATCGGCGCGCCAGCCGCGCACCAGGCCGGGTTCACCGGCCAGGGCGTCCGCGTCGCGGTGCTGGACACCGGTGTCGACGCCGACCACCCCGACCTGAGCGGCCGGGTCGCGGAATCGCGGAATTTCACCGAGGTCACCGAGGCCGGTGACACGGTCGGTCACGGCACCCACGTCGCCTCGATCATCGCGGGCAGCGGTGCCGCCTCGGGCGGCAAGTACCGGGGCGTCGCCCCGGACGCCACGCTGCTCTCCGGCAAGGTGTGCGAAGACCAGGGCTGCTCGGATTCGGCGATCCTGGCCGGCATGCAGTGGGCTGCCGTCGACCAGCACGCCGACGTGATCAACATGAGCCTGACCGGGCCGGACACGCCCGACGTCGACCCGCTGGAGGCGGCGATCGAGTCGCTGACCGCGCAGACCGGCGCGCTCTTCGTGATCTCCGCCGGCAACGACGGCTCGGACGGCTCGGTCGGCTCGCCGGGCACCGCGGACTCCGCGTTGGCGGTGGGCGCGGTGGACCGCGACGACGCGCTGGCCGACTTTTCCAGCCGTGGCCCCCGCGTCGGCGACGGCGGGCTGAAGCCGGACATCACCGCTCCCGGGGTGGAGATCGTCGCCGCCCGCGGCGACGGCACCCAACTCGGCGCGCCGGTGGGAGAGGCGTACGTCTCGCTCTCCGGCACCTCGATGGCCGCGCCGCACGTCACCGGCGCGGTGGCGCTGCTCGCCCAGCAGCACACCGGTTGGGCGGGGGCCCAGCTCAAGGCCACCCTGATGGCCTCGGCGAAACCGCACCCGGAGCAGACCGCGTTCCAGCAGGGTGCCGGCCGGGTCGACGTGGCCAGGGCGATCACTCAGCGGGTCGTCAGCGATCCGGTCAGCGTCTCCTTCGGGCAACCGGCCTGGCCGCACGACGACGACACCCCGGTCGCCCGCGAGGTCGGCTGGCGGAACGACGGCCCGGATCCGATCACCCTGGACCTGACCCTCGAAGTGACCGGCCCCGGTGGGCAGCAGGCCCCCGCCGGCATGTTCACCCTCGCGGCCGGCCAGGTCACCGTGCCGGCCGGTGGCACCGCCGGCACCACGGTCACCACGGACACCCGCCTCGGCAACGCCGACGGTTACTGGACCGGGCGGATCGTGGCCCGCTCCGGGGCGACGGTCGCGGTCACCCCGCTGGCCGTGAACCGGGAGGTGGAGAGCTACACGCTGACCGTGGAGCACCTGAACCGCTCCGCCGAGCGCACCGCGGACCACTGGACCACCCTGGTCGGGATGGACACCTTTGCCTACTGGGACCTCGTCAGCTCGGACGGGGTGGCCACCGTGCGGGTGCCCAAGGGGCACTACGGCCTGAATGGCGTCGTCTTCGAGCCCGCACCGGAGGGTGAGCAGGGCGGGATGTCCCTGTTGGCGCAGCCCGAACTGACCATCGACCGGGACACCCGGATCGTCGTGGACGCCCGCCGGACCAAGCCGGTACGGGTGACCGTTCCGGACCGGACCGCCGCCCCGGTGCTGATCGACGTCGGCGGCAACTTCACGGCCGACGACGGCAGCGGGTACGGCATCGGGGTCTGGGCGGAAACATTCACCGGCCTGACCAGCGGTCAACTCGGCAAGACGGTCTCCGCCGACCGGTTCGTCGCCACCATCAGCAGCCAATGGATCAAGCCGGACACGGCCAACAGTCCGTACCTGTACGCGCTGGCCGAAGCGATCCCTGGTCAGATGCCCACGGGGTTCGTTCGCGACTACCCCCGACGGGACCTGGCCACCGTCGTGCACCGGTTCCGTGGTGGCTACCCGGGCATGGAGGCCGAGCGGACCGTGTACCCGGTGCTGGAGTACAACGTCGGCGGTTCCGCCCTGGTCCTGCCCACCGTCGTGCCCGGCCAACGGGTCGAGTACTACAACACCAAGGGTGTGAAGTGGGAATCCGACATCTACTTCGGAACGCGGGACGAGGTCGGTTGGTTGAACGCGCAGGCGGTGCTCTTCTCCACCCCCACCGCGTACCGCGCCGGGCGGACGGTGCAGGAGAACTGGAACCAGGCCCCGTTCGCGCCGTCCTTCCCGACCCCGCGCTGGCCGCACCAGAGCGTTACCCGGGTCGGCGACACCATCCTGGTCGACGTGCCGATGTTCAGCGACGCGGCCGGGCACCCGGGCGGGTCGCTGAGCGACAGCGAGCGAACTCAACTCTGGCGCGACGGCAAGCTGGTCGACGAGAGCGAGTACGCCGGCTACGGAGAGTTCACCGTGCCGCCGGGCAGGGCGGACTACCGACTCGTCACGTCGTCGAAGCGAAGCCTCACCGACCTGAGCACCGAGGTGGAATCCACCTGGGCCTTCCGGTCGGGGCACGTCGCCGGTGACACGCCGGCCCGACTGCCCCTGTCGGCGGTGCGCTTCGCACCGCCGTTGCGGGTCGACAACAGCGCGCCGGCCGGTCAGGACTTCGTCGTCCCGGTGCGGGTGCAGCGGCAGCCCGGCTCGCCGGCCGCCCGGGTGCAGAAGCTCGCTGTCGACGTCTCGTACGACGGCGGGAAGACCTGGGCCAAGGCGAAGCTGGTCCGTACCTCCGCCGACGGCTGGTCGGCTCTGTTGCGCCATCCCGCCGGCACCGGCCACGTGTCGCTGCGGGCCACCGCCCGCGACACCGCCGGTAACACGGTGACGCAACGGATCATCCAGGCGTACCGGTTGCGCTGAGGCGTACCCCGTCCGGGTCCGCGGCCGAGCGCCGCGGACCCGGCGGGTCCGTCAGTCGTTGGCGTGCAGGGCGGCGTTCAGCTCGATGCCCCGGCCGGTACGCGGCCGGGCCTCCAGCGCGCCGGTCACCGAGTTGCGCCAGAACAGCAGGCCGTCGACGCCGGACAGCTCCCGGGCCTTGACCACCCGGCCGTCCGGCAGGGTGATCTTCGAGCCGGCCGTGACGTAGCAACCCGCCTCGACCACGCAGTCGTCACCGAGCGAGATGCCGATGCCGGCGTTCGCGCCGACCAGGCTCCGCTCGCCGATGCTCACCTTGTCGGTGCCGCCGCCGGAGAGGGTGCCCATGATCGAGGCGCCCGCGCCCACGTCGGAGCCGTCGCCGACCACCACGCCCTGCACGATCCGCCCCTCGACCATGGAGGTGCCGAGCGTGCCGGCGTTGAAGTTGCAGAAGCCCTCGTGCATCACGGTGGTGCCGGCGGCCAGGTGCGCGCCCAGGCGGACCCGGTCGGCGTCGGCGATCCGCACTCCGGCGGGCACCACGTAGTCGGTCATCCGGGGGAACTTGTCCACCCCGTACACCGCCAGGTGGCGGCCGGCTGCCCGCTCGATCACCCGCAGCTCGTCCACCCGCTCCGGGGGGCACGGCCCGGCGGACGTCCAGGCCACGTTGGCCAGCTTGCCGAAGATGCCGTCGAGGTTGAGCTGGTTGGGTTGGACCAGGCGGTGGGAGAGCAGGTGCAACCGGAGGTACGCGTCGGGGGCGTCCTTGATCGGGTCGTCCAGCGAGCCGATCACGGTGACCACCTGGACGGTACGCAGACCGGGCAGGGACCGGTCCCCGAGTGCGGCCGGCGGCAGGTCGAGCACGTCCGACTTGTCCTCGCCGGCGACCAGCGGCAGCTCGCCCAGGCCCAGCTTGCCGGTCGGGTACCAGGTGTCGAGCACCTGCTCGTCGGCGGTGACCGTGGCCAGGCCGATGCCCCAGGCGGAATCTGCGGACGTCACTGTTACACCTCTCGGTCGCAGCCGGGCTGGCCTCGGCTCACTCCTCGCGCTGACAGACCTGAAGGTACCGTGCGAACCATGGAGAACCCGCTGACCCCCGAGGTCCTCGCCGATCCGGTGCAGCTGACCCGCGCTCTGGTCGACATAGAGTCCGTGTCCCTCAACGAGAAGGCGATCGCCGACTGTGTCGAAGAGGTGCTGCGGGGCGTACCGCACCTGACCACCCACCGGCACGGCAACACCGTGATGGCCCGCACCGACCTCGGTCGGTCGCAGCGTGTCGTGCTTGCCGGGCACCTCGACACGGTGCCGTTGAACAACAACTTTCCGTCGACCATGCGTGGCGACCTCATGTACGGCTGCGGCACGTCCGACATGAAGTCCGGCACCGCGTACGCGCTGCACCTGGCGGTGACGCTGCCCGACCCGCGCTACGACGTGACGTACTTCTTCTACGAGGCCGAGGAGATCGAGTCGCGGTACAACGGACTCAACCTCGTCGCCCAGGCGTTTCCGGAGTGGCTGGAGGCGGACTTCGCGGTGCTGCTGGAGCCGACGTACGGCATCGTCGAGGCGGGCTGCCAGGGCACCATGCGGGCGATCGTGACGACGACGGGTGAGCGGGCGCACGCGGCGCGCTCCTGGCACGGGGTGAACGCCATCCACGCGGCCGGTGAGGTGCTGCGGCGTCTCCAGACGTACGAGGCTCGTCGGGTCACGATCGAGGGGTGTGACTTCCGCGAGGGCATGAACGCGGTAGGGATCAACGGTGGTGTCGCCGGCAACGTGATCCCCGATCGCTGCGAGATCGAGGTCAACTACCGGTACGCGCCGGATCGTGACCCGGCGGCGGCGGAGGTACACCTGCGGGAGGTGTTCGCCGGCTTCGAGGTGACGGTGACCGACGCGGCGGCCGGTGCGGCCCCCGGGCTCGACGCGGCTCCGGCGAGGGAGTTCCTGGCCGCGGTGGGTGCGGCGCCGATCGGCAAGCTGGGTTGGACGGACGTGGCGCGGTTCGCGGCGATGGGTATCCCCGCGCTGAACTTCGGCCCGGGCGACCCCAACCTCGCCCACCACAAGGACGAGCACGTCGAGATCAGCAAGATCCGCGACGGCGCGGCAACCCTGCACCGCTGGCTAGCCCCAGCCTGACCCCGCCCACCCCGGTTCGCGCGGATGATCAAGAGGTTTGCGTCAGCCTGGCCCGTTGTCGGCGACGCAAACCTCTTGATCAGCTCCGGAGGGGGTGGAGGTGAGGGGGGCTGGATCTTGTTGACGGGTGCGGCGGCGTTCGGCCACCACGTCTCGGATCCGTCGCTGCATCTGGCGACGGATCCGGATCATCTCGTTGTTGCTGATCACGCTGTCTCCTCCCCCGAAGGCGCGCGGCCGGGCATACCCGGTATGTGAATAGTAAGACGTACGGGGGAGTCGAATAGTTGCCCATGATCCCGAACAATTTCTCGGCGTCCGCGCCCCGCGCACCCGGCAGGTGTCACTCCACTACGGTTGCTCCATGAGCCAGAGCAACGGGCGGGAGGCCGGTCGCGGTGCGGGACGGGAGCGGCACCGGGGCGCGGTAACGCTGCGCAGAGGGGCGATTCCGAGCAGCACCGCCGACCAGCGGTTGCTGGATTCGCGCGGGCGGGACGACTGGAAGACCAGGGACGCCTGGCGCGCGCTGCGCATCCTCTCCGAGTTCGTCGAAGGTTTCGACACCCTCGCCGACCTGCCGCCAGCGGTCAGCGTGTTCGGTTCCGCACGCAGCGGACCGGACAGCGCGGAGTGCCGGCTGGCCGAGCAGGTGGGCGGTGCATTGGCTCGGGCCGGTTACGCGGTGATCACCGGGGGTGGGCCGGGAGTGATGGAGGCCGCCAACCGTGGCGCCAGTGAGGCGGGCGGGCTCTCCGTCGGGCTCGGCATCGAGCTTCCGTTCGAGCAGGGCATCAACGAGTGGGTCGACCTGGCCATCGACTTCCGCTACTTCTTCGCCCGCAAGACGATGTTCGTCAAGTACGCCCAGGCGTTCGTCGTGCTGCCCGGTGGGTTCGGCACCATGGACGAGCTGTTCGAGGCGCTCACCCTGGTGCAGACCGGCAAGGTCACCCGGTTCCCGGTGGTGCTCATGGGGGTCGCCTACTGGCAGGGCCTGCTCGACTGGATGCGCGACACGATGGCCGTCGACGGCAAGATCGGGCCGGTCGACCTGGAGCTGATCTGCCTGACCGACGACGTCAACGCAGCGGTCCGGTACATCGTCGAGGCCGAGGCCGCGCTCTCCGTCGAGCAGGAGGCGGTCCGCGACGAGGCCGTCGCCCGTACCGGCGCTGACCAGCAGGCCGCCGCCGAACAGGCCGCCGACCAGCCGAGGGACAGCTGATGGCGGCGATCTGCGTCTTCTGCGCCTCCTCCCGTACCCTCGATCAGCGCTGGTTGGACCTGGCCGCTGAGACCGGTGCGGAGCTGGCCCGGCGCGGGCACACGCTGGTCAGCGGTGGTGGCTGCGTCGGCATGATGGGCGCGCTGGCGGACGGCGCCCGATCCGCCGGCGGGCGGACCCTGGGGGTGATCCCACAGTCGCTGGTCGATCTGGAGGTCGCCGACCTGGCCTCGGATGAGCTGCTGGTGACCGACTCGATGGCCAACCGCAAGACCCTCATGATCGACAAGTCGGATGCGTTCCTCACTCTGCCCGGCGGGCTGGGCACCCTGGACGAGTTGTTCGAGGTCTGGACCACCGCCACCCTCGCCCTGCACTCCAAGCCGATGGTGCTGATCGACACCGACGGGTTCTACCGCCCACTCTTGGACTGGCTCGACAAGCTGGCCGACCAACGCTTCCTCAAGCCCGCCGGCCGCAGCCTCCTGACGGTGGCACCCTCGGTCCCCAAGGCCCTGGACGCCCTGGAGTCCCACCTAACCTGACCCACCCCCACCCCCACCCCCACCCCTCCGGGCCTCCCGGGCCCGCCGGGCCCCCTTCAGCCCGTCGATCATGAAGTTAGCGTCACCGCTGTCGGCGTGTCGTGACGCTAACTCCATGATCGACGGAGGTGGATGGGGTGGGGTTGGGGGAGTGGGTTGGGGGAGTGGGTTGGGGTTGGCGGGGGTGGGTTGGTGTCGTATGGGCGTGATGGGATGAGCTGATGCAGGCGTACCGGTTGGTGCGGCGGTCCGGGGGGTCGGCGCCGGGGGGCGGGCCGGGCGATGGCACCGTGGCCGACAAGGGCACCGCGGCCGTCGGTCACGGCGCGGTCGTCGGTGGTGGCGCGGTCGTCGGTGGTGGCGCGGTCGTCGGTGGTGGCGCGTCCGTGGGTGCTGTCCTGCCTACCGACGGGACGGGCCTGCGGGTCGACGCCGTGCAGGCGGAGGTGGTCGGGCACACCGACGGGCCGATGCTCGTGCTCGGCGGCCCGGGCACCGGCAAGACCAGCACGCTGGTCGAGGCGGTCGCCGCCCGGGTGGCCGAGGGGGTCGACCCCGAACGGATCCTGGTGCTGACCTTCGGCCGTCGAGGCGCCACCGCGCTACGCCAGCGCATCGAGGCCCGCGTCACCCGGGACGGCCACCGGGTGCTCCGCGAGCCGCTGGTGCGCACCTTCCCGGCGTACGCCTTCGGGTTGCTCCGCCGCGCCGCCGCCGAACGAGGCGAGCCTTCGCCCCGGCTGCTCACCGGCCCCGAGCAGGATCTGATCATCCGCGAGCTGCTGGACGTGGTGGGCGAGGAGCCCGAGGACGACCCGGTCGGCTGGCCGACCGACCTGCGCCCCGCCCTCCGGACCCGGGCCTTCGCCGGTCAGCTGCGCGACCTGCTGATGCGCGCCGCCGAGCGCGGCGTAGGCCCGGTCGACCTGGCCCGGCTGGGCGAGAAGCTCGGCCGCGCCGACTGGCCGGCCGCCGCCCGCTTCCTGCGGGAGTACGTCGCCGTGCTCGCGCTGCGCGACGTCAGCAACCGGGGCTCCATCGCGTACGACCCGGCCGAGCTGGTCCGGGCGGCCACCGGTCTGCTGCGCGACGACGAGGAGTTGCTGACCGCCGAGCGTCGCCGGCTCGCCCACGTGTACCTCGACGAGTTGGCCGACACCGACCCCGCCCAGCTGGAGCTGCTCTCGGTGATCGCAGGCGGAGGCAAGCCGCTTGTCGCGTTCGCCGATCCGGATTCCTCCACGTACGCCTTCCGGGGCGCCGACCCGGCCGGGGTGACCGCGTTCCCGCACCGCTTCCGGACCGCCTCCGGAGCGCCGGCCGCGCAGGTGCTGCTGACCACGTCGTACCGGGCCGGGCCGGGTCTGCTCGCCGCGATCGCCCGGCTGGGTCGCCGGCTGCGTGGCCCGGCAGCGCACCGCCGGCTGCACCCGCTGCCGGACGCGCCACCCGGGGTGGTCGAGGTGCACACGTTCCGCTCGGCGACCAGCGAGGCCGCCTGGCTGGCCCACGCGCTGCGCTCGGCCCATCTGCTCGACGGCGTGCCCTGGTCGCGGATGGCGGTGCTGGTGCGGTCCACCGCGTTGCAACTGCCCACCCTGCGACGGGCACTGCACGCTGCCGGCGTACCCACCGTGGTGCACGGGGAGGATCTGCCCCTGCACCTGCAACCGGCGGTCGCACCGCTGCTGCTCCTGCTGCGCTGCGCGCTGGAGCCGGAGCGGCTCGACGAGGAGGCGGCGGTCGCGCTGCTGCACTCGCCGCTCGGCGGCGCCGACCCGCTGGCCGAGCGGCGGCTGCGCCAGGGCCTGCGTGCGCTCGCGCTGGCCGGCGGTGACCGACGTCCCTCCGGGGAGCTGATCGTCGAGGCGTTACTCGATCCGGAGGAGCTGGCCGGCATCGACCGGCGGTGGGCGGAGCCGGCGCAGGCGGTGGCCGGGCTGCTGGCCATCGCTCGCGAAGCCGCCGCCCGGCCGGGGTCGACCGCCGAGGACGTGCTCTGGGCGGTCTGGCACGCCAGTGGTCTCGCCGAGCGTTGGGCGGGCGCGATCAACCAGGGGCGCCCGGCGGCCGGCGAGGGGGACCTGGCCCGGAGGCGACGGGCCGAGGCGGCCGACCGTGACCTGGACGCCGTGCTGGTGCTCTTCGACGCGGCGGCCCGGTTCACCGACCGGCTGCCCGGTGCCCGCACCGAGGTCTTCCTCGACCATGTGCTCGCCCAGGACCTGCCGGCCGACACCATCGCGCCGACGGCCGACCGGGGCGCGGCGGTACGGCTGCTCACCGCGCACGCCGCGAAGGGCCTGGAATGGGACCTGGTCGCGGTGGCCGGCGTGCAGGAGGGCATCTGGCCGGACCTGCGGCTGCGTGGCAGTCTGCTCGGCTCCGAGCGGCTGGTCGACGTGCTGGCCGGCCGGTCTGTCGACGGTGCTGCCGCGGCGAACGTGGTGGGCCAGACGTCGGCGTTGCTGGACGAGGAACGCCGACTCTTCCACGTCGCCATCAGCCGGGCCCGGCACCGGCTGCTCGTCAGTGCCGTGGCATCGGCCGCCGTCGGCGGTGACGACCACGAGGAACAGCCGAGCCGGTTCCTGCACGAGCTGGTCCCCACCACGCCGCCCACACCGCCGAGCGGTGCCGGGCCGGTCGACCCGACCGCGCCGCCGGGTCCACGTACCGGCCCGCAGACGGGGGATCACGGCGGTAGCCCACCGAGCGCCCCGACCTCCGGCGACAGCGCGACCAACGGCCCGACCGGCGGCCCGACCGGCGGCGCGGCCAGCAGCGGGGCCAACGGCGCGACCGGGGGCGACGACGAGCCGGACCGTCCCGGGGCGCTGCCGGTGACCCGCCCACCCCGGGCGCTCACACTGCCGGCGCTGGTGGCCGAGCTGCGTACCGCCATCACCGACCCGGCCGCCCCGGCGGGCCGGCGGCGCGCCGCGGCGGCCGAGCTGGCCCGGCTCGCCGCCGCCGGGGTTTCCGGTGCACACCCCGACGACTGGTGGGGGTTGCGTGGGCTCTCCGACGACCGGCCGCTCGTCGACGAGGGGGATCCGGTGCGGGTCACCCCGTCGGCGATGGAGAGCGCGCTGCGGTGCAGCCTGCGGTGGCTGCTGGAACGGCACGGCGGCAGCGGCCCGACCAGCACGGCGCAGGGGGTGGGCAACCTGGTCCACGCCGCCGCGATGCTCGCCGAGGACGCCAGCGCCGACCGGGGCGCTCTGCTCGACTACGTGGCCGCCCGGTTCGACGCGATCGAGCTGGCGGCCCGGTGGATGGCCGGGCCGGAGCGGGAGCGAGCCGAGGCGATGGTCGACAAGTTGCTGCGCTGGCTGGCCACCAACCCGCGTCGGCTGCTCGCCATCGAGCACGAGTTCGCGGTCCGCCTGGACGACCCGAACCGCCCGGTCGACCTGACCGGTCGGGTCGACCGGCTGGAGGTCGACGAGGCCGGGCGGCTCGTGGTGATCGACCTGAAGACCGGCAAGTCCACAGCTGTCACCGGCACCGAGCTGGCCGAGCACCCGCAGCTCGGCGCGTACCAGGCTGCGGTGGAGGCGGGGGCGTTCGCCGAGTTCGGTGACGAGTCCGGGGGTGCGGCGCTGGTGCAGCTCGGCACTTCCGCCAAGGACGCCAGGGAACAGAACCAGCCGGCGGCAGGTGAAGGGCCCGCGGCCGGTTGGGCGACCGCGCTGGTCCGGCGCACCGCCGATACGATGGCAGCCGCCACGTTCGCCGCGGTGGCCAACTCGAAGTGCCGGGTCTGCCCGGTACGCACCAGCTGCCCGGTCTCCGGGCAGGGGCGCCAGGTGGTCGAGCCGCCGACCGTCCGACGTCCGGAGAACCCATGAGCCAGCCCACCCTGTTCGGCACCGGTCCCGCGCCGGCGCCGCGGCTGGCGGACTCCGGCCCCCGGTACACGCCGGTGGAGCTGGCCAAGCTGCTGCGGTTGCCGGCACCCACCCGGGAGCAGGCCGCGATCATCGCCGCCCCGGTGGAGCCGCTGCTGGTCGTCGCGGGGGCCGGCTCGGGCAAAACCGAGACGATGGCCGCGCGGGTGGTCTGGCTGGTGGCCAACTCGTACGTGCGCCCAGAGCAGATCCTCGGGCTGACCTTCACCCGTAAGGCGGCCGGCGAGCTGGCCCACCGGGTCCGCACCCGACTCGATCAGCTGATCCGCAGAGTTGGCCGGCAGGGTCGTGACCCGCTGGACGATCCGCTCGCCGGTGAGCCCACCGTCTCCACGTACCACTCGTACGCGGGGCGGATCGTCTCCGAGCACGGGCTGCGGGCCGGCTACGAGCCGTCCACCCGGCTGCTCACCGAGGCGTCCCGGTGGCAGTTGGTCGACCTGCTGGTGCGCAACTACGACGGCGACATGTCCGAGGTGGACCGGATGCCGAGCACCATCACCGACGCGGTGCTGGCGCTCGCCGGGGAGCTGGACGAGCACCTGGTCGCGCCGGACCAGTTGGCAGCCTGGACCGGTCGGTTCTTCGCCGAGGTGCAGTCCCGGCCGGGCCGGGTGTACGCCGACGTGCGCAAGGCGCTCGCCCTGCAGCAGACCCGGCTGCGACTGCTGCCGCTGGTGCGGGCGTATGCCCGGCGCAAGCAGGACTTCGAGGCGATGGACTTCGCCGACCAGCTCGCGCGGGCGGCTCGGGTGGCCCGGGATCACCCGGCGGTCGGCGAGATCGAACGGGATCGTTTCCGGGTGGTGTTGCTCGACGAGTACCAGGACACCAGCCACGCCCAGGTGGTGCTGCTCAACGCGTTGTTCGGCGGCGGGCACCCGGTGACCGCGGTGGGTGACCCGTGCCAGTCGATCTACGGTTGGCGGGGTGCCAGCGCCGGCACACTGGACCGGTTCCCCACCGAGTTCGCCCGCGCCGACGGTCAGCCGGCCCGGGCGCTGGGCCTCACCACGAGCTGGCGCAACCGCCCGGAGATCCTGCGGGTGGCGAACGCGCTGTCGACGCCGTTGCGCGCGGCGGGTGCCCGGGTGCCGGAGCTGCGCTCCGCGCTGACCGTCCGGGACCCGATCCCGCATCGCAGCCCCGGCGGGGCCGCGGGCGGCACGGTGCACTGCGCGATGCTGACGACGTACGCCGACGAGGCGGACTGGATCGCCGACAGTGTGCTCGCCGCCTGGCGTGGTGCGGCCCGGATGCCGGGCGCGGCCCCCGAGCACATCCCGGTGGCGCAGCGTCCGACGACTGCCGTGCTGGTCCGGGTCCGCAGCCAGATTCCGGCGATCGAATCGGCGCTGCGTGAGCGCGGCCTTCCGGTGGAGGTGGTCGGGCTGGGCGGCCTGCTGGACACCCCCGAGGTGCGTGACGTGGTCTGCACGCTGCGGGTGCTGGCCGACCCGACCGACGGTGCCGCGCTGCTGCGGTTGCTGACCGGTGCCCGTTGGCGGATCGGGCCGCGTGACCTGGTGGCGTTGCACCGACGGGCTCGGGCCATCGCCAAGGCCCGGCGGCAGGTGGCCGCCGACGACACCTCGGAGATCACCCCCGACCTGCTGGACGAGGCGACCCTGGTGGAGGCGCTGGCCGATCTCGGGCCGGCGCAGGCGTACTCGGCGGAGGGCTTCGCGCGGCTGCGCGCGTACGGCATGGAACTGGCGCTGTTGCGTTACCGGCTGGACCAGGCCCTGCCGGATCTGATCGCGGACATCGAGCGGACCATCGGCCTGGACGTGGAGGTCGCGGTGCGGGCCGGCCGGGACGGCGCCGGCGACGCCGGCTTGGCCCGGGGGCACCTGGACGCGCTCGGTGACGTGGCGGCCCGCTTCAGTGGGGAGACGCCGGGCGCGACCCTGTCCGGCTTCCTGTCCTACCTGGCCGCCGCGGAGGACGAGGAGCGCGGTCTGGCGCCGGGTGAGGTCGAGGTGGTGGAGGGCGCGGTGCAGGTGGTCACGGCGCACGCCGCGAAGGGCCTGGAGTGGGACGTGGTGGCGGTGGCAGGGCTGAGCCGCGGGTTGTGGCCGGGGCCGGTACGCAACTCCGACCACTGGTTGGGCGGGCTGGGCGTGTTGCCGTTCCCGCTGCGTGGCGACGCCGACGGGTTGCCCGAGTTGGCGCTCGACGAGGCGGCGGACCAGCGGGCGGTGGCCCGGGCGGTGACCGACTTCACCGACGCGTGGCGGGCCCACGACGAGCGGGAGGAACGCCGGCTGACGTATGTGGCGGTCACCCGACCCCGCCGGCTGCTGCTCTGCTCGGGCTACTGGTGGGGTGAGGGCACGAAGCGACCGCGAGGTCCGTCGGTCTTCCTGCGCGAGATCTACGACGCCTGCCTCGACGGCGGGCCGGGGCACCTGATCGACGCGTGGGCGCCGGAGCCGACCCCGGATGCGACGAACCCCACGGCCGAGGTGGTGCTCCGCGCGGAGTGGCCGGCCGATCCACTGGGCGGCCGTCGGCCGGCGTTGGCCGAGGCGGCCGGGCTGGTGCGCCGTCTGATGACCGATGGCCCGACTTCGGTGGTCGCCGAGCCGGTGGGGTCGGTGGTCGCCGGGCCGATGGTGTCGGTCGAGCCGGAGGTGGACCCGGAGGTGGCGCGCTGGCAGCGCGAGGCGGACCTGCTGCTGGCCGAGCGGGCCGAGCTGACTCGGCTCTCCGGTGCGGTCGAGGTGGCCCTGCCCGGGCAGTTGAGCGTCACTCAGCTGGTCGCGTTGCGACGTGATCCGGCGGCGCTGGCCCGTACGCTGCGCCGCCCGGTTCCGGCCGAGCCCAACCCGTACGCCCGCCGAGGCACCGCGTTCCACGCCTGGTTGGAGCAGCGCTTCGGCGCGGACCGACTCCTGGACCTGGACGAGCTGCCCGGTGCGGCCGACGCGGATGCCGCGCCCGACGAGGCGCTGGCCGAGCTCCAGGAGCGGTTCCTGGCCAGCGAGTGGGCCGACCGGTCACCGGTGGAGGTGGAGGTCCCGTTCGCCACGGTGATCGCTCAGGTGGTGGTGCGAGGGCGGATGGACGCGGTCTTCGCCCGGCCGGGTGGACGGTTCGACGTGGTCGACTGGAAGACCGGCGCGCAACCCACCGGGCCGGCGGCGGAGGTGGCCGCCGTGCAGTTGGCCGTGTACCGGCTGGCCTGGGCGGACCTGGCCGGCGTGCCGGTCGACCGGGTGGGCGCGGCGTTTCACTACGTCCGGCGCGGGGTGACTGTCCGGCCTGCCGACCTGCTGGACGTGACGGGTCTCACAGCCATGATCGCCCAGTTGCCCGAGGATTCCGCCCAACATTGACCTAGGCGGGGAAATCCGTGGTAGGTTGACCGGGTTGCAGTTTTGGTTACCAGAGACTCTGTGTGCGCCTGGCGGGATTGTGGCCCCAGGCGCTCTTTGTTGTGTCCGGAGTTCTCCGGGCGGGGCGACCAGAAGCGACAGGCGATTCGCGCATCCCCGCGCGGAGCGCTCCTCTTCGGGCACGCAACAAGTGCGAGTCCGACGTTCCGTCAAGGAGACGAAACACATGGCTATTGGCACCGTGAAGTGGTTCAACGCTGACAAGGGCTTCGGCTTCATCACCCCGGACGGCGGCGGCGCTGACGTCTTCGCCCACTTCTCGGCGATCCAGTCCTCCGGCTACCGGAGCCTGGACGAGAACCAGCGGGTCGAGTTCGAGGTGACCCAGGGCCAGAAGGGCCCGCAGGCGGAGAACATCCGCCCGCTCTGATCTTCGGATCGGTCTGCATTACCTGTCGCGCCCTCCGGGTGTGACGGTGACGGGACCGGCCCGCCTCGCCGCCGCCTGCCTCCGCAGGTGGCGGCCCGGTGGCGGGCCGGCCCGTACTCCAATCGGTTCGTGCTTGTGAGTCCTGGCTGCCTTTTTGCCGCCGGTGACAGCGCCGACTTCGGCGCCCTCCCTCGACACGTGCCGCGTCGAGGAAGGCTTCCGCATGACCACAGTTATTCCTTCTTTCGCTCATACCGGGCTGGCACCGGCTCTGCTCACCGCGTTGACCGCGCAGGGCATCAACGAGCCGTTCCCGATCCAGTCGGCGACGCTGCCCGACTCGCTCGCCGGCCGGGACGTGCTGGGCCGGGGTCGTACCGGCTCCGGCAAGACCCTCGCCTTCGGGCTTGCGCTGCTGTCCCGCACCGCCGGCCGTAAGGCCCGGCCGGGTCGCCCGCTGGCCCTGGTGCTGGTGCCGACCCGTGAGCTGGCCCAGCAGGTCACCACCGCGCTCGCCCCGTACGCCCGCGCTGTCGGGCTGCGCTGCACCACCGTCGTCGGCGGGCTGTCGTTGCAGCGGCAGGCCGACGCTCTGCGGGCCGGCGCCGAGGTGGTTGTCGCCACCCCCGGTCGGCTGCACGACCTGATCAACCGCGGCGACGCCCGGCTGGACCAGGTCGAGATCACCGTGCTGGACGAGGCCGACCAGATGGCCGACATGGGCTTCCTGCCGCAGGTCACCAAGCTGCTGGAGCAGGTTGCGCCGCAGGGGCAGCGGATGCTCTTCTCCGCCACCCTGGACGGCGGCGTGGACCGGTTGGTCCGCCGTTTCCTGAGCAACCCGGTCACCCACTCGGTCGACCCGGGCACCGCCACTGTCACCGCGATGACCCACCACGTGCTGCACGTCGAGGCCGCGGACAAGCCCGACGCGCTGACCCGGATCGCCGCCCGTGAGGGCCGCACCATCCTGTTCATGGGCACCAAGCACCGCGCCGACCGGCTCGCCCGCCAGTTGCTCTCCAAGGGGGTACGCGCGGCCGCGCTGCACGGCGGCAAGTCCCAGCCGCAGCGCACCCGCATCCTGGAGCAGTTCCGCAACGGCCAGGTGACCGCTCTGGTCGCCACCGACGTTGCGGCCCGGGGCATCCACGTGGATGGCCTGGACATGGTGGTCAACGTGGACCCGCCGACCGAGGCGAAGGACTACCTGCACCGGGGCGGCCGGACCGCCCGGGCCGGCGAGTCCGGTTCCGTGGTCACCCTGGTCCTGCCGGAGCAGCGCCGGGACGTGTCCCGGCTGATGGCCACCGCCGGTATCCGGCCCGAGTCGGTCCAGGTGCGTTCCGATGGCGAGGCGCTGGCCCGGGTGACCGGTGCTCGCGAGCCGTCCGGTGTGCCGGTGACCATCGTTGCTCCGCCGGCACCCGCTGGCCGGGTACGCACCGCTGGCGGCCCGGTCGCCGACGGCGCCGCCCGGTCGGCGCACCGCGCGTCGGGTCGGTCCCGCCGCCCGCGTCGCCCGCGTACCGTCTGATCTTCGTCGCACCGTCTCCGACCCGCCCCGCTTCGGCCGGGCGGGTCGGTTTCGCCTTCGGCCTGTTCCGCCGCCGCCATACTGGCCGCCGCCGTCGTGGTCCGGTCATGTGACCGTTCGGTTGAATCGGTAATCAGCCTCTAATGGGTCGGCTGGCCGACTGTGTCCCGGCTGCCCGTGGTCGAAGCTGATCGGCGGGGGGAAGTCGGGCCGGGGGGCCCGGCGTGGGAGGGGTGACCATGGCGGGCGAAGCCGGCTCGGGTGCACTGCGCGAACTGATCCTGGTGGTCGCGGTGGCGCTCGCCGGTCTGTTGCTCGCCATGGCCGCAGCCTTCGCACCCTGGCACGCCACCTCTGCGGGTAACGCTCCCGCGAGTCTGGTGGAGCTGCACAGCCCTGGCGACCCGAGCTCCGGCCCGGTTGTCGTACACGTGGGCTGAGCAGCGGCCGGCCGACCGGTGCCGGGAAGGGGCAGGCCCGGTCAGGATCGGTACGAGGTGTGGTCGGGTCGGCGGGGCACCGACCCGACCACATCGCGTCTCCGACGGTGATCTCGTCGGGTGGACGGGTCAGCGCGTACCCGCCGTCAGTCTCACCACCGCCACCGCCACCGCCACCGCCACCGCCACGGCCACCGCCACCGCCGACGTCACTGCCGCCGCCGCTATCTGCGGCGACGGCGAGCATCGCCCGGAGCGCGTAGTCGCTGCGCGCGGAGACGTACACGGGATCAGTTGCCCGCCTGGTCGAGTACACCCCAGCGCCGTCGGATCGCCTTGTCGGCCGCACCGAACGCGGCGTCGACGACCAGGCCGAGTACCAGGATGACGATCATGGTGGAGAGCAGCCAGGGTGCGTCGGACAGCTCGCGGGAGTAGGTCAGCTGGGCGCCGAGCGAGGTCTGCGAGATGCCGACCACGAGCAGTTCACCGGCCATCAGACTGCGCCAGGAGAACGCCCACCCCTGCTTCAGCCCGGCGACGATCGCGGGCAGTGCGGCGGGTGCGGTGACGTACCGGTAGAGGTTGAGCCCGCGAGCGCCCAGGTTGCGGCCGGCCCGCAGCAGCAGCGGCGGCACGTAGTCCACACCGGAGATCACGCCGTTGGCAATGGACGGCGCCGCGCCGAGCACCACCACGAAGAAGATCGCCTTCTCGCTCAGCTCGAAGAGCAGGATGGCCAGCGGGAACCAGGCGATCGACGGCATGGTCTGCAACGCCGTGATCATCGAGCCGAGGGCGGCGCGCAGCACCGTGGACCGGGCCACCGCCAAGCCGAGCAGCAGGCCGACGGCTACCGAGAAGACGTACCCGACGGCGGCTCGCCGCAGCGTGGTGAGCAGGCCGTCCCAGAGCTGCGGGCCCTGGGCCTGGGCGATCAGCTCACGGCCGACCTCCAGCGGCCCCGGCAGGGAGTACGGCGGCTTCCAGCCCGACCAGACCACGAACTGCCAGGCCGCGATGGCGATGGTCAGCGCCGCCAGCTTGGGCCAGGTGGCCGCCCAGATGCGGGCGCCCCGGGTGACCTCCTTGTCCCGGCCGGCGATCTCCAACGCGTCCAGGCCGGAGATCTCCGCGTCGGTACGCGCCGAACTGGTGAGGGTGTCACTGGCCATGGCGGCCCACCTCCGTACGGAGCCGCTCGGTGACCTCGGCGGCGATGGCGGCGACCTCGGGGGAGTCGATCCGCCGTGGGCGCGGGATGTCCACCTCGGTGGAGTAGATGATCCGGCCGGGGCGGCTGGAGAGCAGGATGATCCGGTCGGCCAGTCGGGCGGCCTCACGGACGTTGTGCGTGACGAAGAGCACCGAGAGCGGGCGTTCCGACCAGATGCGTTCCAGCTCGTCGTGCAGGATGTCGCGGGTCATCGCGTCCAGCGCGCCGAACGGTTCGTCCATGAGCAGCACCGGGGTATCCAGGGCCAGGGTGCGGGCCAGTGCGACCCGTTGACGCATTCCGCCGGAGAGCTCGTGCGGGCGCTTGCGGCCGAAGTCGGCCAGGTGCACGGTGCGCAGCAGCTCGGCGACCCGTTCCCGGCGCTCGGCCCGGGGCAGCCGGCGTAGCTTCAGCGGCACCTCCACGTTGGCGTCGACGGTCAGCCAGGGAAAGAGCGCCGGCTCCTGGAACATCAGACCCGGGTTGGCGTCGCCGGCCAGGGTGATCTGCCCACCACTGACCCGGTCCAGCCCGGCGACCAGGTTGAGCAGCGTGCTCTTGCCGCAGCCGGAGGCGCCGACCAGGCAGACGAACTCGCCGGGCGCGACGTCCAGGGACACACCGTCCAGGGCCAGGACGGCGTTCGCCCCGCGCCCGTACACCTTGGTCACGCCGGAGAGCGCGACCGCGGTGGTCGCGCTTCCCGGTGTCGTCGTGGTCGACGTCATGGCTGGACGACCTCGGGCTTGCCCTGCGCCTTGAGCGCGTTGTTGAGGTACGTCAGGTCGTACAGGCCCTTGAGGTCGACCGGGTCGGTCAGCTTCACCTCGACGGCGTGGTCGAGCCCAGCCTTGAGGGAGGAGGAGATCGGGTCGTTGGTGAATTCCAACGTCGGCCACGCCTGCTTGATCAGCTTCAGGTCGAGCGGCTTGCCGGTGATCTTGCCGATCGCGTCGGAGATCGCCTGCTGGGCCTCGTCGGGCTTGGTGTTGACGAAATCGTTGGCGGCGACCTGGCCGTCGACCAGCTTCTGCACCACGTCCGGGTGCGCCTTGAGGAACTTCGTGCTGACCAGCAGGTTGGTGATGACGAACTTCTTGTCCGGCCACAGGTCGCGCTCGTCGACCAGCACCTTGCCGCCGGCGTTGACCAGGCGGGAGACGAACGGCTCGGGCACCCAGGCGCCGTCGATCGCACCGCTGTTGAACGTCTCGACGGTCTGGGCGTTCTCCTGCGGCACGATCTTGACGTCACCACCACCCTCCTTGGTGGTGGTGAGGCCCTGCTGCTTGAGCCAGTAACGGATCGCCACGTCCTGGGTGTTGCCCAACTGCGGGGTGGCGATCTTCCTGCCCTTCAGGTCCTGCGCCCCGGTGATGCCGGGCTTGACGACCAGCGCCACGCCGCCGGAGGCCGCGCCGGAGATGACCCGGACGGCCTCGCCCTTGGACTTGGAGAAGGCGTTCACCGTCGGGTTCGGACCGATGTAGGTGGCGTCCAGCGCGCCGGAGAAGACGGCCTCGATGGCGGCCGGGCCGGCGTTGAAGGTCTTCGGGTCCAGCGTGACGTCGGCACCGAGCTTCTCGGCGAAGATGCCCTTCTCGACGCCGACGACCGCCGGCGCGTGGGTGATGTTGGGGAAGTAGCCGAGACGTAGCGTCACCGGGCCGGAGCTGCCACCCGTGCCGTCGCTGTCGCCGCCGCACGCGGCGGTGCTGCCGAGGGTCGCCGCGCCGAGGGCGGTGAGGGTGGCCAGGGTGACCAACCGGCGCAGGGGGAGCCGTCTCATCGTCCATCCAATCCGCAGTATTCCTACTTAGTTGGTAGGAAGAGTGGGTCAGGTGGTGGGCAGCGTCAAGACCCGTCCAGATGCCGGGATCGCACGTCTCGAATATGTCGGTATTTCCTACCAGCTTGCTAGGGTAATCGTCGCTGGCGAGGGCACCGGCACCGCGCTGGTCGGCAGCTACGCCGAGGTCGCGGCCCGGATCGACGAGTACGCCCCGCTCGGCATCGACGAATTCGTCCTCTCCGGGTGGCCGCACCGGCAGGAGGCCGAGCGGGTGGGCGCCGAGGTGCTGCCTCTGGTCACTGCCCCGGTGGCGGCGGCTCCGGGGAGGTCGCCGGTGGCGGGGGTGCCGACGCGCTAGGGTCGACCCCGTGACGGCGCGGAGATCCAGAATTCCAGCGACGAAGTATCCGGTCGAGCGGTTCACCCTCGACAACGGCCTGCGGGTGGTGCTCACCCCCGATCGCAGTGCACCGGTGATCGGAGTGGCAGTCGTCTACGACGTCGGCATCCGCTCCGAGCCGGAAGGTCGCACCGGCTTCGCCCATCTCTTCGAGCACCTGATGTTCCAGGGCTCGGAAAACCTGGAGAAGCTGGCCCACTTCCGGCATGTGCAGGGCGCCGGCGGCACCTTCAACGGCTCCACCCACCTGGACTACACCGACTACTTCGAGACGCTGCCGAGCAACGCACTGGAACGCGCGCTGTTCCTGGAGGCGGACCGGATGCGCGGCCCTCGGCTGACCGAGGAGAACCTGCGCAACCAGGTCGACGTGGTCAAGGAGGAGATCCGGGTCAACGTCCTCAACCGGCCGTACGGCGGCTTCCCCTGGCTGACCCTGCCGCCGGTCATGTTCGACACCTTCCCGAACGCGCACGACGGCTACGGCTCCTTCGACGATCTGGAGTCGGCGACCGTCGCCGACGCCGCCGACTTCTTCCGCCGCTACTACGCCAGCGGCAACGCGGTCCTTGCCGTCAGCGGCGACATCGACGTGGCCGAGGCAACCGAGCTGGTCAACCGCCACTTCGGTGACGTACCAGCCCGGCCGGCTCCGGAGCGGCCCGACTTCACCGAACCCGACCTGACCGCCGAGCGGCGCACCGCGTACACCGATGCCCTGGCACCGCTGCCGGCGGTGGCCGGCGCCTGGCGGGTGCCGGACCCGGTCACCGACTTCGCCGGCTACCTGCCGTACGTGGTGCTGGCCGAGGTGCTCACCGACGGCGACGCGTCGCGGCTGGTCGAGCGCCTGGTGCAGCGCGACCGCACGGTGACCAGCCTCGGCGGTTACCTCGGCTTCATGGGCGACCCCTTCGACGTACGCGATCCCACCGCACTGCTGTTGCAGGCGCACCTGCCACCCGGGGGAGACGTGGACAAGGTGCTGCGCACCATCGACGAGGAACTGGACCGGCTGGCCAGCGACGGGCTGACCGACGGTGAGCTGGCCCGCACCCAGGCCCGGATGGCGACCCACCTGCTGCGCGACACCGACGCGGTGCTCGGCCGGGCGCTGCGCATGGCGGTCCTGGAGCAGCAACGCGGCGAACCGGGCCTGCTCAACGAGCTGCCCCGGCTGGTCGGCGAGGTCACCGAGGAGCAGGTCCGGGCCGCCGCGGCCACCCTCCGCCCGGAGCGTCGGGCCGCGATCGAGGTCATTGCCGGAGGCGTTAGGTGAGCGCGAGGAGTGAGCCGGTTTTGCGAGCCCCGCAGTCGCGAACGAAGGTGACACAGTGACTGGTACGACCATCGCTTCCGTCGGGCCGCGTACGTTGCCGCCGCTCGGCCCGACCCGCAAGCTCAAGGTGCCCAAGCAGGCCGAGCGCACGCTGCGCAACGGCCTCACCGTGATCGCCGTACGCCGGCCTGCCGTGCCGCTGGTCGAGCTGCGGCTCTGGGTCCCGTTCGGTCGGGTACACCTGGCCCGCGGCGCGATGCTCTCGCAGACCATGCTGTCCGGCACCGACTCGATGACCAGCGTGCAGATCGCCGCCGAGTTGCAGAAGGTGGGTGGCGGGCTCTCCGCGGGCGTCGACCCGGACCGGCTGATGCTCTCCGGCGCGGGGCTGGTCACCGGCCTGGACCGGATGCTGGAGCTGTTGGCCGAGGTGCTGACCAGCGCCAGCTATCCCAGCGACGAGGTGGCCACCGAACGGGACCGACTGGTCGACCGGATCCAGGTGGCGCAGAGCCAACCGGCGCACCTGGCCCGGGAGGCGCTGCTGAAGCGGGTCTACGGCCGGCACCCGTACGCGACGCAGACCCCGGAGCCGGGCCAGATCCGCGCCGTCCGACCGGCGGCGTTGCGCACCCTGCACGCGGAGCGTGTTCACCCGGTCGGCGCGCAGTTGGTGCTGGTCGGCGACGTGCAGCCGGAGAAGGCCCTGGACGCGGCCGAGCGGGCCCTGGGCGGTTGGGCGGGCGCCGGGCGTACCGCCGACCTGCCGGCGATCCCGCCGCTGGAGCCGGGGCCGCTGCTGCTGGTCGACCGGCCCGGCTCGGTGCAGTCCTCACTGCGGATCGCGCTCCCGGCCGTGTCCCGCACGGACCCCGACCACGCTCCGCTGCAACTCGCCAACCTGATCTTCGGTGGCTACTTCTCCTCCCGTTGGGTGGAGAACATCCGCGAGGACAAGGGCTACACGTACGGCCCGCACTCGGGGATCGAGCACTCGGTCGCCGGGTCGGTGCTGGTCGCCGCCGCCGAGGTGGCCACCGAGGTGACCGGCCCGGCGTTGCTCGAGACGACGTACGAGCTGGGTCGGCTGGCGTCGCTGCCACCGAAGCCCGAGGAGTTGGAGCAGGCCCGTCAGTACGCCCTGGGAACCCTTCAGCTCGGCATGTCCACCCAGGCCGGGTTGGCGGCGCTGACCAGCGCGTACGCGGGCAACGGGCTGCGCCTGGACTTCCTCGCCGAGTACGCGGCGAGGTTGGCGAAGGCGAGCATCGACGACGTCGCGCAGGCGGCGGCCCGGTACCTTGCGCCGGCCCGGGCGGCGATCGTGGTGCTCGGCGACGCAGAGCGGGTCACGCCGGGCCTGGCCGCGCTGACCACGGTCCACACCGAGCCTGTGTCGTGAGCGGGGAGGTGGCACCGCCGTTGGCCCGCTCCACGCTGGATCGGGCGGCACACCGGCGGGGTGACGCGCAGTGGTTGACCGAGGCGTGGCTGCGTGCCCGGGTGCTGGTGCTCGACTCGACCGACCAGGGGCGGACGCTGGCCCGTACGGGCACGTCGCCTCCGGCGCTGGTGCTGTTCGGTTCGGCCGACGTGCCCGCCGGGTCCGAGTCGACGGCGATGTTCCTCGGTGTCGAGCCGGACGGGGTGCCGGTCTTCGCGGTCGACGCGCCGCTTCCGGCGCTACCGGGGACCCGGGCGGTCAACCTGCGCGAGGTGGGCCACCTGCTCGCCGACCGGGAGGCCGGCATCTTCACCACCGCGTTGGCGCTGGTCAACTGGCACACCCGGCACGGCTACTCGACGAGCAGCGGGGCACCGACCGCGATGGACGAGGCCGGTTGGTCCCGGGTGGACCGTAACGGTGGGCGGATCTGGCCGCGTACCGATCCGGCGATGATCGTGCTGGTGCACGACGGCGTGGACGGCCCGGACGGGCACTGTCTGCTGGGCAACAACGCCAGCTGGCCGGGCACCCCGGGCGGTCGGCGCTACTCCTGCCTGGCCGGCTATGTCGAGCCGGGCGAGTCGGCGGAGGCCGCCGTGCTGCGCGAGGTCCGCGAGGAGGTGGGCATCACCGTGGAGCGCGTCGGGTATGTGGGCAGCCAGGCATGGCCTTTCCCCGGCTCGCTGATGCTCGGCTTCCTGGCCACCGCGGACCCGACCGTTCCGGTGCAGGTCGACCCGTCCGAGATCGCCTACGCCCGGTGGTTCTCACGCCGGGAGATCGGTGCGGCGCTGGCCGGGCAGACGGTGGACGTGGGCGATGGGGCCGGGTTGCTCCTTCCGCCACCGTCGTCGATCGCGCTGTTCCTCATCCACCGTTGGCTGGACGGCTGGGTGGACGCCGGACAGTGAGCACGGTCCCGGCCCGTGGCCGCCGTTGCCGCGGCGGTCACGGGCCGGGAACACGGGCCGTCGTGGTCGGCGGGTGCGAGTAACGCGGCGGGGGAGCCGGTCCAACCACGACGGACGTCTGGTGCAATCAGGGGCCGGTGCGGCCTGGTCTGTTTCGGAAGGCGGGTCGGGGCTCGCTCAGCGGCACGACCTTGACCCGTTGCTTGCCGGCGCGGACCGCGCCGACCGTGGCCAGGGCGCGGGCCAGCAGCAGTGCAGCGTCCCGGTCCTCGGCGTGCACGATCTGCCGTCGCGGCTCGGGCGTGGTCGTCTCGTCACGAAGTCGGTGGCCGTCCGCCCAGGCGGCGGCGATGTCCCCGTCGGCGACGGCGCGGATGTCGGTGCGAACGATCAGGAACCGCATGAGGGTCTCCGGATGAACCGCGACGGATGAGCCAGTGTGGAAGTTCCACGTATCCGAGGGCCATGTTACGCCGCGTGTTCATTCCAGCAACGCAAACGCGCCTATCGGTTTTGAGCCTCGTCCGATCATCCGATGGCTGCTCAGCGGGCTTGGCGGGCAACGAGACGGGGCCGCCGGCAGTACGCCGACGGCCCCGTCTCGGTCACCGGGTCAGCTCAGATCGAACTGACCGCCCTTCGCTCCGGTGATGAAGCCGAGCCACCCTGCCCGGTTGAACAACAGCACCGGGCCGCCTCGGTCCTTGCTGTCGCGCAGCGCGACGGCGGACGGACCGGTGGCCAGTGGGGCGACCTCCACGCAGTTGGAGGTCTGGCTGCGTGTGCTGGTACGCCACGGGGCGTCCGCCAACGAGTGGGCGGAGACGGACGGCGTTGTGCGGATGTCATTCATGGTTCTGCTCCTGGTGTGAACCGATCCGATGGGACGAGTGGTGCCGCACGTCCCGACGGAGGGGTCCCCCGTGGATTACCGGTCCGTCAGCCGCCCCGAATCCCGACGGCGTTGGGTCGGCGCCGTTGCCGGCCCGAACGCCACTGTGGATGGGGGCACCGCCTCGGTCAGCCGTCCCGTCGCCTCGATCAGCCAGGAGAGGGTGTCCGATTCGTCAAGTGCCGCCGTGCATAGCCACTCGAACACCACTTTATATCTATTTAGCGTGATTACCTCGGTCGACATGACGTCGGTGAACCCCCCTTCGATGGCCAATGTCTCCGGATCGAGCGGATCGGCGAACCGGTAGACGGAAAACGCTGTCGGCGGAAGGTACCAATTGCCCACCTGGGCGTCCCGCGGCAGCACATGCAACGTCACGTTGGGTAGTAGGGCCAGCTCGCAGAGCTGGACCAGTTGCTCGTGCAGCACCTCGGGCGGCCCGGCCCGGCGGCCGAGAGCCGCCTCCTCCAGGACCGCGGTGTAACGCGGCGCATGAGGCTCCCGGGTGAGCAGCGACTGCCGGGCCATCCGCGCCTTCACTTCGGTCGCGGGCTCGTCGCCAGGCTCCGGCTCACCGGCGCTCGCGTCCACCTCGCGGGCCGAGACGATCCGGACCTGCGCGTACCCGGGGGTCTGCAACAGGCCCGGCACCAACACCGGGTTGTACTCGGAGATCTCCGCGCAGCCCGCCTCCAACTCGGCCCAGCTGCGCTGCTGCTGCGTCATCACCGGGAAGTTCTTCAACCAGCCCCGCATGTCGCCGGCCTCGCCGGCGATTCCGAGCAACTCCTCGTGCAGTGCCTCGTCGGCACCGTAGAGGGCCAGCAGGACGCCGACGTCCTGCGGGTCCGGCCGGCTGCGGCCGTTTTCCAACCGGGACAGTTTGGACGCGGACGCCCAACCGATTCTTTCGATGACCTGGTCGCCGGTGAGGCCCGCGGCCTCGCGCAGGCGGCGCAGCTCTAGGCCCAACCGTCGGCGACGCATGATCGGGCTGGGTGCGGCAGGAGGCACAGTGTCCTCTTTCCCGTCGACCGCCGCAGACGCGACGGTAACTGTATGAAATTCGCCCCCCACAGTCAGTATGGACGGCGCGACCGGCGTCGGAGGTTCCGGCGGGGGCGTGTCTTGCGAAAAATGGACCACGGGTACGCCGGATGACGACGGACCTGCGGTCGCAGCCCCGTCGACCACGCCCACCCGGGCACGCCATCCCGCCGGAGGGACCCCATGCGCACCGTCCTGCGCCGACCCGACTTCCGCCTGCTCTTCGGCGGCCTGCTGGCCAGCATGACCGCCGAGTCGATCCTGCTGCTCGCGCTCGCCATCTGGGTCAAGGACCTGACCGGCTCCAACGGGCTCGCCGGCGGCACCATCTTCGCCGTCGTCGCCCCGATGACGCTGGCGCCGCTGATCGGCTGGTTCGTCGACCGCTGCCCACGCCGGCCGTTCTTCGTCGCCGCGAACGTGGTCACCGCGGCGCTGCTCACCCCGCTGTTCACCGTCGCAGACGCGGGGGACGTCTGGGTCGTCTACCTGGTGGCGGCCCTGTATGGACTGTCGTCCATCACGCTCGGCGCGGCGCTCAGTGGGCTCATCCGGGAGTTGGTGCCGGTCGAACTGCTGGCCGAGGCGAACGGCGTGCTGCAGACCGTACGCCAGGGGATGCGGCTGATCGGCCCGCTGGCCGGCGCGGCGCTCTACGCGGCCCTCGGCGGGTGGGCGCTGGCCGGGATCGGCATGGTCGGATTTCTGACCGCGGCGGTGGTGGTGACCGCGTTACCCACCCCGCAACAGGTGCCGCCGACCGTGCGGTTGCGCTGGCCGGCCGAGTTGGGCGCCGGTCTGCGGCACCTGGCTGGCGAGGCGGCCCTGCGTCGGGCCCTGCTCGGCTACGGGCTCGGGTCGCTGGTGATGGGCTTCAGCGAGTCGCTCATCTTCGCCTACGTCGACCACGGGCTGAACCGCGACGCCGCGTTCGTGGGCGTACTGGTCACCGTGCAGGGTGTGGGCGGTCTGCTCGGCGGGCTCTGCTCACCGGCGCTGGTCCGCCGACTCGGGGAGGTCGGCACCCTGGCCGCCGGGGTGGCCTTCTTCTCACCGGCCGCGCTCGCGCTCGCGTACCCCGATCTCCGGCTCGCTTTCGCGGCGGTGCTGCTGGCCGGCGTCTCGCTCCCACTGACGATGGTGGGGCTGCACACGCTGATCCAGCGCCGGACCCCGCCTGCGCTGGTCGGCCGGGTCGCCGCAGCCACCCAGGCCGTGGTCAGCGGGCCGCAGGCGCTCTCCATCGGGGCAGGTGCCCTGCTGGTCGGTTTCCTGGACTATCGGGTGCTGTTCATGCTGGTCGGGGTGGCCACGCTGGCCGCCGGCAGCTACCTCTGGCGGGGCCGGCACCTGAGCGCGCCGCCCGGCACCCGCCCGCCCACGCCGTCGACCCGCCCGACGCTCCCGTCGCCCCGGCGACCGGCCGAGGCCGCGGACCGGCCGAGGACGCCGACCGGTCTGTGACG
The DNA here is from genome assembly GCF_016907275.1 of Micromonospora luteifusca. Lineage (NCBI taxonomy): Bacteria > Bacillati > Actinomycetota > Actinomycetes > Micromonosporales > Micromonosporaceae > Micromonospora > Micromonospora luteifusca. The sequence continues at coordinate 2,207,087 of NZ_JAFBBP010000001.1, read as the reverse complement.
ACCAGCACCCACCGGCCGCCCGCCAGAGTGACGGACAGCGGACACGACGAGCGGTCGCCCCGACTGGGGCGACCGCTCGTCGAGAATGACCCGGCCGGTCAGGCGTTGAGGGTCTCCAGGTGTTGCTTGACCTGAGTGATCGAGGGATTCGTCAGGGCGCTGCCGTCGGTGAAGCGCAGCGTCGGCACCGTCTGGTTGCCGCCGTTGACGCTCATCACGAACTCCGCGGCCTCCGGGTCCTGCTCGATGTCGACCACCTCGTACCCGATGCCTTCCCGGTCGAGCTGCGACTTGAGCCGGTGGCAGTAGCCGCACCAGGGGGTGGAATACATCGTCAGCATGGTCGGATCCTCCAACTCCTCCGGCCGCGGCTTGCGGATCAAGCCGAGGCTGTTCGCTGCAACGCTCGGAGGAGCTGAGATGATTCCTGGTTGTGGTGGTTCACTCAGCGTCGGAACAGGTGCTCGCCGGGCTGGACCCGGAGCAACGCTCCGCCGTGACCGCACCCGCCGGGCCGGTCTGCATCCTGGCCGGCGCGGGCACCGGCAAAACCCGGGCGATCACCTCCCGGATCGCCCATCGTGCTCTTTCCGGTGAGATCTCCCCTCGGCATGTGCTCGCGGTCACCTTCACCGCCCGCGCCGCCGCCGAGATGCGACACCGAATCGCCCAACTCGGGGTGAAGGGCGTTCAGGCCCGCACGTTCCACGCGGCGGCGTTGCGCCAGGTGCGGTACTTCGCGCCCCGCCTGCTGGCCGGCCGCGCCATGCCCGAACTGCTGGACAGCAAGGTACGGCTGGTCACCCTCGCCGCGGCCCGGGTCGGCCTGCGCACCGACCGGGCCGCGGCGCGCGACCTGGCCGGCGAGATCGAGTGGGCCAAGTCGTCGTTGGTCGAGCCGACGGACTACGTGGTCTCCGCGGCCCGGGCACTGCGCGACACACCGCACGAGCCGGCCAAGGTGGCCGAGGTGTTCACCGCGTACGAGCAGCTCAAACGCTCGAACGGCGTGATCGATTTCGAGGACATGCTGCGCGCCGCGGTGTGGGGCATCGAGGAGCACCCGGATGTCGGCGAGCAGGTCCGTGGCCAGTACCGGCACTTCGTGGTCGACGAGTACCAGGACGTCAACCCGCTCCAGCAGCGGTTGCTGGACGCCTGGCTGGGCGGACGCAACGACCTGACCGTGGTCGGTGACGCCAGCCAGACGATCTACTCGTTCACCGGGGCGACCTCGGCGTACCTGGTCGACTTCCCCCGCCGGCACCGGGGCGCCACCGTGGTCCGGCTGGTCCGCGACTACCGCTCCACGCCGCAGGTGGTCGGGCTCGCCAACGCGGTGATCTCCCAGGCCCGGGGCACCGAGGCACGGCTGCGGCTGGAGCTGAGCGGGCAACGCCCACCCGGCCCCGAGCCGGATCTGCGGATCTTCACCGACGAGCCGGCCGAGGCGAACGCGGTGGCCGCACGCTGCCGGTCGCTGATCGACGCGGGCACGCCGGCGAAGGAGATCGCCGTGCTGTTCCGGATCAACGCGCAGTCCGAGGCGTACGAGAAGGCGCTCACCGAGGCCGCGGTGCCGTACGTCGTGCAGGGCGCCGAACGGTTCTTCGAGCGGGCCGAGGTGCGCCAGGCGATGGTCGCGTTGCGCGCCGCCACCCGATCGATCCCCGGGGAGACCCCGCTGCCGACCGCCGTCGTCGAGGCGCTCACCGCGGTCGGTTGGGCCCCCGACGCGCCCCCGGCCGGTGGCGCCGCCCGCGAACGCTGGGAGGCGCTGTCCGCGCTGGTCCAGCTCGCCGAGGAGTACGCGGCCACCCCCGAGGTCGTGCCGATCGGTGAGGCCGCGTCGGTGGAACGCCCCGTCACCCTCTCCAACTTCACCGAGGAGCTGGCCCGCCGGGCTGCCCAGCAGCACGTACCGACGGTGGACGGGGTGACCCTCGCCTCGCTGCACTCGGCCAAGGGGCTGGAGTGGGACGCGGTCTTCCTGGTCGGTCTCGCCGAGGGCACCCTGCCGACCACGTACGCCAAGACCGTCGAGCAGGTCGAGGAGGAACGCCGACTGCTCTACGTCGGGATCACCCGTGCACGACAGTGGCTCTGGTTGTCGTACGCCGTCGCGCGCTCACCGGGCGGACGAGCCCGGCGGCCGTCGCGGTTCCTGCCCCAGCTCGACCGCTCCGGCGGCACCGAACGGGCCGTCAGCGGCGCCGGTCCGGCGGCCAAACGCACCGAGCGGCGTCGAACCCAGATCGTCTCCTGCCGGATCTGCGGCGCCACGCTGCTCGCCGGCCCCGACCGCAAGCTCGGCCGCTGCCCCACCTGCCCGTCCGACATCGACGACGAGCTGCACGAACGGCTGCGCGAGTGGCGGCAACGGGTCGCCGGGGCGCAGAAGGTCCCGGCGTACGTGGTCTTCACCGACGCGACGCTTGTCGCGCTGGCCGAGCGGCGACCTGGCCGGTCGGAGGATTTGATCGCCATCGCTGGTATCGGCCCCCGCAAGCTGGGCCTCTACGGGGAGTCGGTGCTGGCGTTGGTGGGCGGCGCGGGGGTGGACGACGTCTGCCCGGAGAAAACTTTCGAAATCTCGTCCTAAATTCGTTTGCCCTCGCCCCAGCGCGAGGAATAGCCTCAGGACACACCACGCGAGCGGCGCCATTCCGGCTGCTCATCGGGGTTGGTCCGGTCGATTCGAGGAACGTGAGGGAGGTGGCACCCGTGAAGATCTTCACCTATGAGCGTCTGACGGCGATGCCGTCTGTCCTCGCTCCGCTGTCGGCTGTCCGAGTGGCCCTCACGGCTGCACGACCGTCGGTTCCGCAGGTGCACCAGGTTCAGGCCGAGCTGATCCTGACCGTCGCGCCCGCCGGAGTCGAGGGGACCAGTGGCTTCACGGGCAATGGCATCCAGGTCGCCAAGAAGCGCATGGATGTCCGCGGCGTTCCACCTCGAGGTAAACCGGTCTGACCATCAGACACCGGCTCACCTCGAGGCCGCGGAACCCGCTTACCGGGATCCGCGGCCTTTGTTTTTGCCCGCCGTAAGTACGTCGGAATGCGATCCACGAGATCGAAGTGAGAGAGAGGTGACCGGGAGATGAGTCTGGCGTTGGCCCCCCTCGACGTGAGCGTCGAAATGGAGGCGAACCTGCCCTGCCGGAAGTTCGACCCCGACCTGTGGTTCTCCGACTCGCCTGCCGAGCTCGAGCTGGCCAAGTCGCTCTGCGGGGACTGCCCGCTGCGCGTCGAGTGCCTGGCCGGGGCGGTGGAGCGGGCCGAGCCGTGGGGCGTCTGGGGCGGCGAGATCTTCGAGCGTGGCGCGGTTGTCCCGCGTAAGCGGCCCCGTGGCCGTCCGCGTAAGGAGGACGTCGCCCGTGACGCCGCACTTCGGGTCGAGGCCGAGGCGCGCCTGGCGGCCACTGGGCTGTCCGAGGTGCGTGGCGCGGTCCGACTGGCAGCCTGACATGTTCCCGACCCGTACCAACTACGCCGGTGTCACACCGGCAGTGAGAGAGAAGACGATGTTCAACCTCCCGACTGGAGCCTTCGAGATGCAACTACTCAACGAAGCGTTGTCCCGGGCTCGAATGCGCCGGCCTCAGGCCGGTCGTACCACCACGAGCACTGAGGCAACCCGATCCGCCCGTACCGTCGCCATGAACAGCCGCAACCAGACGGCGCGCGACCTGGGCGTTCTCTAGTACCACCCCACGCAGAAGGGCGGGTGCCGACCGGCACCCGCCCTTCGTGACGTCTTCAGGCGACCGGGGCGAAGCCGGGCAGCCAGCGCTCCAGGATGCTGCGGTACGGGGCCTTTGCCTCCAGTTGGCAGAGCACCCCGATCGATCCGAGCGTCACCCGGTGGATCAGCAGGTACGACGGCGGCAGGTTGAGCTGCCTGCTCAGCTGGTACGTGGGGGAGCGGGGACTCGCCAGTCGGCCCGCCTCGCCCCGCAGCCAGGCCCGGGTGAACCGGAACCCGTCCGCCGCGATGGGCTCCAGCATCGGACGGATGAAGTCGAGCACCCCCTCGGCGTCGATCTCCTCCGCAGAGCCGATGAAGCCCTCTGACCGGAGCCCCGCCACCACCCCGTCGGCATCCCCACTCAGGGCCAGCGCGGCGATGCGACCGATCGGCTCCGGCGTGCCCTCCGGCATCCGGGCCACCGCGCCGAAGTCGATCACCCCGAGTCGGCCGTCGGGCAGCAGCCGGAAGTTTCCCGGGTGCGGGTCGGCGTGCAGCAGCCCAGCCCGCTGTGGCGCGGAGAGGTGCAGGGTGGCCATCAACCGGCCGGCCTCGTCCCGATCCTCCTCGGTGCCCTCGCGGATGATGTCAGCCAGCGGAGTGCCGGTCACCCACTCGGTGACCAGCACACGAGGCGCCGCGTGGACCACCTTCGGGATGTAGATCTCCGGGTCGTCGGCGTACGCGGCCGCGAAGGTGCGCTGCGACTCGGCCTCCAGCTCGTAGTCCAGTTCCTCGGTGATCCGCTCGCGCAGCTCGACCAGGAGCGGCTTGACGTCCAGACCGGGCTGGATGGCCCGGAACATCCCGGCCAGGCGGGAGAGCTGTTTCAGGTCGGCGAGCAGCGCCTCCCCGGCGCCCGGATACTGGATCTTGACAGCCACGTCGCGGCTGTTCGGCGCGCCCGACTCGTCGAACCCCGGCTCCCGCCACCGTGCCCGGTGGACCTGGCCGATGCTGGCGGCGGCGGCCGGGACGTCGTTGAACTCGACGAACCGGTCCCGCCAGTCCGGGCCGAGCTGCTCGGTCAGCACCTTGTGCACGCTGGCGACCGGCAGCGGCGGTGCCGCCTCCTGAAGCTTCGTGAGCGCCTGACGGTAGGGCGCGGCGATCTCCTCCGGCAGTGCCGCCTCGAAGACCGACAGCGCTTGGCCGAACTTCATCGCCCCGCCCTTGAGCTGGCCGAGCACGCTGAACAGTTGTTCGGCGGTGCGCTGCTGGATCTCCGCGGAGATCACGTCGGAGGCGAGCCCGGTGACGCGCTTTCCCATGCCGAGAACGGTCCGGCCGGCGAAGCCGAGCGGCAGGGCGGCGAGCTTGGCGGTGCGGGACACGGCGCGGCGCGGGATGTCGGTCACCCGGTCATTGTTACCGACCGGAGGGCCCCGCTGCTGCTCTGCGGCCGGGCTGGTGCGGACACTCGTCCCTGCGAGCACCCACATGCCGGGTGTGGCGGCCAGCCCCGGCGACGGAAACGGCCGGCACCGGTGATCTCCATGGCCCCACCCAGTGTCTCCGGCTGCCCGCCGTCGAGCTGCGTCAGCGCCTCGGCCAGCGCGTACCCGATGGCCGCGAGCAGCGTGCCGGTCGCGCCGGCGGCCACCGGGTCGGCGGCGGCGAGTTGGGCGGCGAGCCGCGGCCAGTCCGGGTCGCGGTCGGCCCGGTGCAGCTCGACGCAGTGCAGGCAGGGCCCGGCGGGTGGGCGGACCAGCGGCCCGACGACCGGTACGCCCTCGCGCAGGGTGACCAGCAGGTGTGGCTGCCGGCGCTGGGCGAGACCGGCGGCGAGCAGCGCGGTCGGCCGGTCGGTGCCGAGTTGGATCACCAGGTCCACCCGGCCGGTCCGGCCCGGCCGGGTTCCGGTGCCTGGCGCGAGGCGGTCGACCGCGGCCCGCACCGCCGGTGCCAGCGGGTGGCCGAGCTCGGTGGCGGGGATGCCCGTGCCGACCAGGTCGACGGGGCGTACCGGGCCGGTGAGCAGCGGGATCACCTGCCCGACGCCCGACTGGGCCAGTGCCACCGTCAGCGGCCCGCCGAGCGCCCCGGCGCCGGTGAGCACGACTCGGGCGGCCCGCCGCCGACGGAGGACCTGAGCAGGGGTACCGGGCAGTCGAGCGGCGGTCAGGGCCAGCGCGCAGGCCTCCGCCGTGAGCCGGGCACGGACCGCGCCGGCCAGGTCACGGGGGAGCAGGCTGTGCGCGGACACCAGCAGACCGGCCGCCCGCAGGGCGTCGAGCAGGGTACGCGCGTCGTCGGCGGTGACCCGCGCGGTGGCCGCCTCGGCCAGCACGGCGCGCTCGCTGCGGGTGCCGTCGAGCAGGTCGAGCAGGTGGGCGGCGCGGGGGTTGGCCAGCTCCAGCAGCACAGCGGGCCCGGGGCCGACGCCGAGCTGGAGGGTGTGTCGGTCTCGCCAGAGCCGGTTGAGCCCGGGCAGCAGCGTGGGGCGGGGCAGTGCGGTGCGGCTCATGGTCACGAATGGTGACCACATCCTCGCGTTAGGTCGATCGTTGTCCACAGGCGGCCAAGCCCCTGTCCTGCGTTGTCCACAGGATTCGGCGGGTTTTCCACAGCCCGCCGACGGAGGTGTCGGTCACCCGACAGGCCGTCGACGACCCGTGGGAGCGCCGCCAGCCCGAAACGGCAACGGGGTGGGGTGGCCACCGGCCACCCCACCCCCGCCACCCGTACGGATCAGACCTTGGCCTTGCCCAGGATGCGGTTCACTGTTGTTCCGCATACCGGACACTTGCCCTTGGCCATGTTCATTCCGGTCTTCGAGACCTCGACGTGCCCCTCGAAGTCCCGCTTCTCCTTGCACTTCACGCAGTAACCGTTGTAGGTCGTCTGGGCCTGGTCGGCCACGGTGCCCTCCTCGTCTCGTCCGCCGGTCGATGCCGTCCCGGCGGGGTGCCCGGCGGCGGGCCACACGGGGCGCCGGCGCTGGGTCTCACTCCACGGCCACCTTCATGACCGCTGGTCCGCGGACCCTACCCAGGTCTGGGCAGTTCCATGTCAGCTGTGCATCGACACTGTGAGCAAGTCGACGTCGAGAGTGTGCATGGCGAAATAGGTCGGATAAGTCAGTTTGGCGGGGACACGCCGACCAAACCCTCACAGCCACCCGTGCGGGTGCCCCCGCGACAGCATCCGGGGCGGTGATCACCTACGGTGGAGAGGTGCCGCGTATCGGCGCCCATTCGGTGTTCACGAAGGGTGACGAGATGGCGCGGGGGTGCCGCGGTCAAGAAATTTTCGGGACGCCTGGCGACCAATCACCATTTTCTGGGCGCGTGTCGTGCGGTTGACTCTTGCGGACCCCTGGTCAGTACGCATTAGCTTTCCTTCGTGACACGTAGCAGAGGCTGCGCGGGCCAGTGATGGCGGGGACGCGCAAGCCGGTCGTCGAGGTGCGGCGCAGCCAGCGCCGACGACGCACGGTGTCTGCGTACCGTGATGGTGAGCGGGTCGTCGTCCTCATCCCGGACCAGTTCTCCCGTGCCGAGGAGAGCGAGTGGGTCGACCGGATGCTCGCCCGGCTCGCCGCCCGGGAAGGGCGCCTGGCCCGCTCCGACGCCGAGCTGCTGGCCCGAGCCACCCGGCTCATCGACCTCCACCTCCCCGAGTACGCCACGAAGGCGGTGCCAGCCAGCGTCCGCTGGGTCACCAACCAGAACGGCCGGTGGGGCTCCTGCACCCCTGCCGACCGCAGCATCCGGATCTCGCACCGCGTCCAGGAAATGCCCGACTGGGTGATCGACTACGTGCTGCTGCACGAGCTGGCGCACCTGATCGTGCCCAGCCACAACGCCCGGTTCTGGGCGTTGGTCGGCCGCTACCCCAGAGCGGAACGCGCCCGCGGCTACCTGGAGGGCGTTGCCGCTGCCTCCTGCGCCCCGGTCACGACCTGACCGATCCTCGCCCGCCTGCGCGCCCGCCGGTCCGCGTGTCCGCGCCCGGTGTACCCGCGTGTCCGCGTGCCCGGTGTGCCGGCGTGTCGGTGTGCCCGCGTCCGCGTGCCCGGCGTGTCGCTGTGCCCGCGTCCGCGTGCCCGGCGTGTCGCTGTGCCCGCGTCCGCGTGCCCGGCGTGTCGCTGTGCCCGCGTCCGCGTGCCCGGCGTGTCGCTGTGCCCGGTGTGTCCAGTGTGCCCGCGTGCCCGTGGGTTCGACCGCCCGCTTGTCCGCGTGCTCGTAGTGCCGAGCGACTTGGCGGCACGCGCGGATCTTCGTTGTAGCTCATATCCGGACAAGTCGGCCTGAGCGGGCGATGCTGCTGGGGCGGTTGCGGCGAAACCTTCTTGATCGACTCCATATCCCCGATGTGGGGGTATCCGCGCGCTGGGATGGCCCCACATCGCCGAAACGGAGTCGATCACACCTCGGGCCTGGGTGGCGGCAGCCAAACCTGGCCAGATGAGGTCAGGTGAGTCGGATCAACACAGGACAAAGCGATCAGAACGGATGGGGCTCAGGAGGGACGGGCCGGCGGGGTCACAGGCCCGGTCGGGCCCGGTCAGGTCGGGCCCGGCGGAGTGACGGGCCGGGTCGGGCCGGGACCGGTCAGGTCAGTCCGGCGAGGTCAGGGGCTGGGCCCGGACGGCTAGGTCAGCCTCGGCGGGCTCACGGGCCGGGCCGGGGTGGATCGGGTCTGGGCGGGTCGCCGGAGTCGGGCTGGATGGGCGGGGTCAGGGCCAGGCCGGGTCGGGCGCTAGGGTCGGGAGGTGGCACGACGAGTGGTGGTGGCGTTGCTCGGACCGGTCCGCTGGTCGCCGCCCGGCGTCGACCGGGCGCAATGGCGAGCGGCTCTCGCAGAAGATGTCATCGACCTGCTCGCCACCCTCAACGAGGTGGAAGTCGCGGTCGCGGTGACCCCGGCCGATCGTGCGCTGGCCGACGCGCTGGTCTGGCCCGGCACGGCCGTGTACGAGGTGACCGAGCCGACGCCGAACGCCGTTTTCGCCGCACTGGAGGGCTACGACCAGGCGGCGGTGCTCGCTGGCGACGTGCCCGACCTGCCCGCACTCACCGTCGGCAAGCTGCTGCGTCCGCTCACCACCCGACCGGTTGCGGTGGCCCCGGTCGAGGGGGGCGGCCCAGGCCTGCTCGGGGTGGCGGTGCGACTGCCCGTGCCGGGCTGGCTGCCCCCGCTGGATCTGGACACGGCGAACCCAGCCGACGTGCGTTCCGGTGCCCCTCGACCTGGGGACGTGGCGGTCACCGCCGGCTGGCGACGGCTGCGCGGCCCGGCTGACCTGGCCACGCTGGACCCAGCCTTCGAGGGCTGGGATGCGACCCGCGCCCTTCTCTCGGGCTCGGGTCGACCCACTTGAGCAGCCGACCCGCCTAACCGGCGTCATACCCCGGCGCGGCCACTCGCCAGGTCCGGGTCGTCGGCGCCAACTCGGCGCTGATCCGGGTCTCCGGGCGTCGGCTACGCGCCGGTCAGGGTCCCCGGGTGCCGCCATGCGCTGGTCCGGGTCTCGGGTGCCGGCTACGCGTTGGGTCAGGGTCGGAGCGACGGCCGGCCCGCACCTGTCGGGCCAGGTCTGAGTCACGGCGGACCCGAGGCAGAACCCACCTGTACGCCGAGTGCCCGCCGCAGATCGGAGCGGGCACTCGGGCACTGGCGTCAGGGCACTGGCATCAGGGCTTGACGTCGCCCTCGCCGTCGGTCTCGTCGGGCTGGCCCGGGGCCTTCTCCTCCGCGCCACCGGGAGCGGTGAAGTCGAAGCTGTCCAGCTCGCTCAGGTCCATGTCGTTCATCGCGAAGGCGACCGGGTCGGCGAAGTCGTCGTCCGAGGGGAGCAGGTCCGGGTGGCCCCAGACGGCGTCCCGGCCTTCGATGCCGCGGTGCTGGGTGAGCGCGGCCCAGAGCGCCGCGGCCTCGCGCAGTCGACGCGGGCGCAGCTCCAGGCCGACCAGTGCGGCGAAGGTCTGCTCGGCCGGCCCGCCGGCGGCCCGGCGACGGCGGAACGCCTCGCCCAACCGGACGACGTTGGGCAGCCGGTCGCTGGCGGCGTTGTCCACGACGTGGCACACCCAGCCCTCGACGAGGGCGAGGGCCGTCTCCAGTCGGGCCAGTGAGGCCTTCTGCGCCGGGCTGTCCTCCGGGGTGAAGATGCCCTCCAGGGCGATCGCCTGCATCGACTCCGGGTCGGTCGGGTCGACCCGACCCATCGCCTCCTCGATCGCCTCCCGATTGACCCGGATGCCCGAGGCGTACATCTCGACCGCGCTGAGCACATGCCCACGCAGCCACGGGACGTGCTGGAACAGCCGCTGGTGGGCGGCCTCACGCAGCGCCACGTAGAGGCGTACCTCATCTTCGGGAAGCTCCAGGCCCTCGCCGTACGCCCGGATGTTGGCCGGGATCAGCGCGGCCGTGCCGGCCGGGCCGAGCGGCAGCCCGATGTCGCCGGCGGAGAGCACCTCCGCGGCGAGCGAACCGAGGGCCTGGCCCAGCTGGCCGCCGAAGAGCGCGCCACCGAGGGTGGCGACCATCGACTGCATCGGGCCGAGCTGGTCGCGTGCCTCCGGTGGCACGAGGTCGCCCATCGCGCCGACCATCCGGCTCGCGACCGGGTCGCAGAGTTTGCGCCACACGTCCAGCGTCTTGAAGATCCACTCATTGCGGTTCCAGGCGACCGGGGACTGGATGCCCGACGGCCATGCCGAGGCCGGCTCCAACCACAGATCGGCCAGGCGCAGCGCTTCCTCGACCGCGTTGCGCTCATACGGTGACACCGCCGGGTCGCCGGCGGCCGCGAGCTGGCTGGCCGCTACCTGCCGGGCCAGGTCCCAGTTGACCGGACCGCTGCCCGGCGCGGAGAGCAGGTGCTGCAACTGCGACATGAACTGCTGCATCTGCGCGGGATCGTTGGGGTCTGGTGGTTGCCCACCCGGGAGCGCGAAACCGAACGGAATATCAGGCACGACGTCTACGGTACGCGGGCCGCGCCCCTGGTCGCCGCCGCTGGCGTTGCGCTGAGGGCGAAGTCGAACGACGCATCCGGCAGACGGCGCCCAGCTGGTCGGTACGCTCTGCGGCATGAGACGTCGTGGCCTGACGGTCCTGCTCGGTGCCCTGTTCACCGCCCTGCTGAGTATCGGGGTGCTCCGGGTGCCGATCCCGTACGTGGTGCTTGGCCCGGGCCCGACGGTCAACACCCTGGGTACGGCCGACGGTAAGGAGGTCATCCAGGTCTCCGGGCGGGAAACCTCGACCTCCGTTGGCCAGTTGCGGCTGACCACGGTGGGGGTGCAGCCCACGGTGCGGCTGCGTGGGGCGATCGCGGGCTGGTTCTCCGACGACGAGGCGGTGGTGCCGCGTGAGCTGGTCTACCCGCCGGGGGAGTCGACCGAGCAGGTCGAGCAGCGCAACGCCGAGGACTTCAAGGCCTCGCAGACCAGCGCGGAGACTGCCGCGCTGCGGGAGTTGGGCTTTCCGGTGCAGGTGGTGATCAAGACGGTGTCCGGTGATGGCCCGGCCGCCGGGTTGCTGAAGGTCGGCGATGTGATCACCGCGGTCGACGGTCAGCCGGTGCCGGTGGCCTCGAAGGTCACCGAACTGGTCCGGGCCAAGCCGGCCGGCACGGCGTTGACGATCGCCTACACCCGTGACGGTGCGCCGGCCACGGCGACGGTGACCAGTCGTGAGCAGGACGGTCGACCGCGGATCGGCGTCGAGATCGATCAGCAGCAGCCGCACCCGTTCACCCTCGGCATCGACCTGGGTGACATCGGCGGGCCGAGCGCCGGTCTGATGTTCGCCCTGGGAATCGTGGACAAGCTGACCCCGGCCGACCTCACCGGAGGCCAGGTCATCGCCGGCACGGGCACCATCGACGACGAGGGCACCGTCGGTCCGATCGGCGGAATCGCGCAGAAGTTGGTCGGCGCGAAGCGCGCCGGGGCCAAGGTCTTCCTGGTGCCGGCGGACAACTGCGCCGAGGCGGTCCGCAATCCGCAGCCCGGTCTGCCGCTGCTCCGGGTGGGTTCGTTGGACGAGGCGATGACCGCCCTTGAAGCGTTGCGCTCAGGGGGTCAGCCGACCCGCTGTTGACCGGTGTGACCGTGCCCCGACACGCTCAGGAACACCCCGTACTCTGGGTGCCTGGTCGGAGCCGATCACATCGAGCGTGCGGAGCCAACAGTGGTCATGCGTAGCAGCAGCCCCCTTCCGAGGATGAGCCGGCGCGGGCGCGTCACCATCGCTGTCCTGGTCGGGGTGTTCGTGCTCTTCACCCTGCTGGGCTGGGGTGTCCAGGCGTGGACCGACTGGCTCTGGTTCGACGAGGTCCGCTACACCGAGGTCTTCACCGGTGTCCTGCTCACCCGGCTGTTGCTCTTCCTCGCCATCGGTCTCGGCATGGCGGTGGTCGTCGGTGGCAACCTGTGGCTGGCCCACCGTCTGCGCCCGCGACTGCGTCCGCACTCCGTGGAGCAGGCGACGCTGGAGCGCTATCGGATCGCGCTCAGCCCGCGACTCGGCACCTGGATCCTGTTGACCGCCGCGGTGGTTGGGCTCTTCGCTGGTCTCTCCGCGCAGAACCGGTGGAACCAGTGGCTGCTCTTCCGCAACGGCGGTGACTTCGGGATCAAGGACCCGGAGTTCGGGGTGGACATCGGCTTCTACGTCTTCCAACTGCCGTTCTGGCGGTACCTGCTCGGAGTGGCCTTCACCGCGGTGGTGCTGGCCGTGATCGGTGCGCTGGCGGTGCACTACCTCTTCGGCGGGGTCCGCCTGCAGGGCGTCGGGGACCGGATGAGCAACGCGGCTCGCGCGCACCTGAGCAGCCTGATCGCGGTCTTCGTGCTGTTGAAGGCCATCGCGTACGTGCTGGACCGGCGAGCGATGTTGCTGGAGTACAACGAGGGCGCCAAGTTGTACGGCGCCGGCTACGCCGACGTCAACGCGCTGCTGCCGGCGAAGGAGATCCTGGCCTACATCTCGATCGTGGTGGCGATCGCGATCGTCGTCTTCTCCAACGCCTGGATGCGGAACCTGGTCTGGCCGGGGATCTCGCTGGCACTGCTCGGCGTGTCCGCGGTGGCCATCGGCGGCATCTACCCCTGGGCGGTGCAGACCTTCGAGGTCAAGCCGAGCGCCAAGGACAAGGAAGCGCCGTACATCCAGCGCAGCATCGAGGCGACGCGGGCGGCGTTCGGGTTGGGAGCCACCGAGACGACCCCGTACGCGGCGAGCAACCTCACCCCACCGGGGAACCTGGCCACCGACACCTCGGTGGTGTCGAATGTGCGGCTGCTCGATCCGCAGCTGGTCAGCGAGACGTACACCCAGCTTCAGCAGGTGCGTGGCTTCTACGACTTCGGCCCCAAGCTGGACATCGACCGCTACGGGGTGAACGGGACGGTCTCCGACTACGTGGTCGGCGTCCGGGAAATCAACTACGGCGAGCTGACCGACCAGCAGAACACCTGGATCAACCGGCACACCGTCTACACCCACGGGTACGGGCTGGTGGCCGCGCCGGCCAACCAGGTGGTCTGCGGCGGGCAACCGTTCTTCGTCTCCGGTTTCCTGGGGGAGAAGACCCAGGAAGCGTGCTCCTCGCAGACCGAGCAGATCCCGGCCAAGCAGCCGCGCATCTACTACGGCGAGCGGATGGCGGCCGACGACTACGCGATCGTCGGTCAGGCCGACCCGAACAAGAAGGCCGAGTTCGACCGGCCGGTCGGTGAGGGTGGCGGCGAGTCCTACACCTACACCGGTGAGGGCGGCGTCAAGATCGGTTCCTTCACCCGACGGCTGCTGTACGCCATCAAGGAGCAGGAGTCGAACTTCCTGCTCTCCGAGGCGGTCAACAAGGACTCCCGGCTCCTCTACGTGCGTAACCCGCGGGACCGGGTGGAGAAGGTCGCGCCGTTCCTCACCCTGGACGGCGACCCGTACCCGGCAGTTGTCGCCGGTCGGGTGCAGTGGATCGTCGACGGCTACACCACGGCGGCCACCTACCCGTACGCCGAGCGGGTCAACCTGCAGACCGAGACCACCGACGAGTTGACCAACCGGGGCACTTTCCAGCTGGCCCGGGAGAACGTCAACTACATGCGGAACTCGGTGAAGGCCACCGTCGACGCGTACGACGGCACCGTGAAGCTCTACGAGTACGACGACACCGACCCGGTGCTCAAGGCCTGGAACAAGGCGTTCGGTGGTGACCTGGTGCTGCCGAAGGCGGACATCCCGGTCGAGCTGACCGAGCATCTGCGCTACCCGGCGGATATGTTCAAGGTGCAGCGCAACCTGCTCACCAAGTTCCACGTGACCAACCCGGGCGACTTCTACTCCGCGCAGGACTTCTGGCAGGTGCCCAATGTGCCGGACGCTCCGGACAGCGGCCAGAAGCAGCCCCCGTACTACCTCTTCACCCAGTTCCCGGGGCAGGAGAGCCCGCGGTTCCAGCTCACCTCGGCGGTCACCCCGAACGGCCGGCAGAACCTCGCCGCGCTGATCTCCGGGTCGTACGTCGAGGGGAAGCCACGGCTGGAGGTGCTGGAGTTGCCGGATCAGACCCGGATCTCCGGCCCGGTGCAGGTGCACCAGCAGATGACCAACAACGCCAACATCCGTCAGCAGCTCAACCTGCTCTCCAGCAACCAGGCGCAGGTGCAGTACGGCAACCTGCTCTCGCTGCCGTTCGCCGACGGGATGCTCTACGTCGAGCCGGTCTATGTGAAGAGCAACCAGCAGGACGCGTACCCGCTGCTGCAGAAGGTGCTGCTCTCCTACGGTGACGGTGGCTCCTTCGTGGCGCTCGCCGACAACATCAACGACGGCATCAAGCAGTTGGTCGAGCAGGGCAAGAAGGCCGGGCAGGGCACGTCGCCGCCCCCGACCACCGGGGGCAATCCGACGACCCCGGCCACTCCGACTCCCACTCCGACGGCGACGCCGAGCGCCGGCACCGGCAACCCGCCGCCGACCGGTGACCTGGCCGTCGCCGCGGACCGGGTGCAGACCGCGATCACCGAGGTCCGGGCCGCGCAGACGTCCGGCGACTTCGAGCGGTACGGCCGCGCGCTCAAGGCGCTGGACGAGGCGCTCACCGCGTTCCAACAGGCGCAGCAGGCCGGCAACACGTCCGGTACGCCCAGCGGAGGCCCGTCGCCGAGCGTCAGCCCGAGCGTCGGCGGCTGACCCTCCACCGCCGGGAGTTCGTCTCGGAGCCCTCGTCGTCGGACCACATCCGGTCCTGACGGCGGGGGCTCCGCCGTGTCCGGACTTGTGCCCCCTCATGTGCCTCGCCGAAAGGTCCGGCCGACCCGCAACCTGTGACACCGGTCGCCCGTCCTCAAGTCAACGGGGTGGGAACGAGGGAGACATTCGTGCGGGACGCGCAGAGCTTCGATGAGTTCTACCGCAGCACTTCGCGGCGGATGGCGAGGTACGGCTATGCGGTGGCCGGTGACCACGGTGAGGCGCAGGACCTGGTGCAGGAGGCGTACACCCGGGCCTGGCGGCACTGGGGGCGGCTGTCGGCGCACCCTGCGCCGGAGGCGTGGTTGCGGCTGGTGGTGACGCGGTTGGCGACAGATCGCTGGCGTCGGTTGCGCACCTTGCGCGGGGCGCTGCGGTTGGCGGGGCCGCCACCGACGGTCGGACCGCCCAGTGAGGACAGCGTGCTGCTGCTTCAGGCTCTGCGCCAGGTGCCGGCGAACCAGCGGCAGGCGTTGGCTCTGCACTACCTGTTCGACAAGTCGGTGGACGAGATCGCCACTGAGGTCGGCGTACCCGTCGGCACGGTGAAGTCCTGGCTTTCCCGCGGCCGGTCCCGGCTCGCCGCGTTGCTGCCCGATCTCGCCAACGTGGAACTGGAGGCCACTGATGTCGCGTGAACTTTCTGAGATGTATCAGCGCCTCGCCGTCGACGCTGACGCTTGCGACCTGGGCGTCCCCAGCGTGTTGCGGCGGCGGGCCGACCGGACGGCGCGGCTCCGTGCAGCCGGAGGCATCCTGGCCGTGGCGCTGGTGGTGGGTGGCGTCGTGATCGGTACCCAGGTGGTTGCCATGCCGCCGCCCGGGACCGGGCCCTTGCCGGCTGACACACCGACGATCCCCGCTCCAAGTGCGACTGCCGGTTCGCCGTCGCCGTCCGCCCCGCCGTCCACGCCCGGCCGACCCCCGGGTACGACCCCCGCGTCTCCGCGTGGCACCAGCGCGGCGCCTCCACACACTCCGGTCAGCATCCCGGATCGGGCGTTCTTCGCTCTCGCGTCGGCGAACCAGACCAGCATCAAGCCGAGGTTCCTCAATGGGGACGTGCTGCCGGGACTGTGCGACGCCCGCTACCCGAGCGAGTCGGCGATCGTGCAGCGTCGGACCCGGTCCCTGGTCTACAAGCTGGCGAAAACTCCGGGGAGGAACGCAGCGGATGGCAGCGTCGGCGAGGATGGCACCTACAGGAACACCATCACCATCTACCGGGAAGGGCGTGCCGACGACGCGCTGGACGAGCTGCGCCGGGCGGTGCGCGACTGCCCGGAGCAGGAGAAGCCGGCAGGCGACGCGTCGGTGGTGAGCAGGCAGCGGCTGCTGAGCAGCGACGGGTACGGCGACGAGTCGGTGCTGTTCGAGACGCGGAAGCCGAATCTGGACATCAACGGCGACCCGACCGGCGGTGACGAGGTCCGGCTGGTTCGGGTGATCCGGGTCGGCGACGTCGTGACCGTCCTCTGGGAGATCGGCTGGGAGACCGGGTCCAGCCCGCGGACACAGGTCGACACGGACAGTCGCCGAGCGGTCGCCGCCATCGAGGCGTGGCTCGGCTGACCTGCGTGTGCCGGACCGCGATCCGGCGGATTCGGTTGTCGTTTTGCGGGGGCCGGGGGTGGTGCGCTACGGTTACTGAGCCGACGCGGGGTGGAGCAGCTCGGTAGCTCGCTGGGCTCATAACCCAGAGGTCGCAGGTTCAAATCCTGTCCCCGCTACGAGAGAAACACCAGTTCGAAGCCCGTCTCCGGATTACCGGAGGCGGGCTTTCGACATTGTTCGGCACGGGTTCCGCAGCGGTGGGGACGCCTTGGGACCCCCGCTGATCATCGCCGGAACGGGTGGGTTAAGGTTAACCAGTCGACGCGGGGTGGAGCAGCTCGGTAGCTCGCTGGGCTCATAACCCAGAGGTCGCAGGTTCAAATCCTGTCCCCGCTACGAAGGAAGTAAGGATCAAGGCCTCGTCCCGATCATGGGACGGGGCCTTGATCCCTTTCCGGGCCGCGAGCTCCTCGTCCGAGCCCGGCGGACCGGCTCGCCGGCATTGAGCGCCCTATCCCATGATTTCGGTGTGGACCGACGTGCCCAGGTTGCGCCCTTCGGCGAGGATGGGCACATGTCTTCTTTTGGTAAGTGGTGGGGCCGGCTGAGCGCCGTCCTCGGTGCGGTCGTACTCGCGGTCTTCGTGCCCGTCGCGGCATGGGCATCGACGGGCACCGGCGAGTTGGTGGTGGAAGCCGTCCGGCGGCGACGCGGCGGCGGCGGCGGCTTCGGTTTCCTCGGATTGCTCTGCTGCCTGGTGGTCGTCGCGATCATCGTGTTCCTGGTGCTGCGTCTGACCCGCAACCGCCGGGGCGGCCCGCCCCGCTGACCGGGCCGAAGGCACCGGCAGGTCACCAGCGGCCGGCCCCAAGCCGGCCGCCGGTGCTCACACCGCGAGGGCCGCGATGGCTTGGGACAGGAAGCGCGCGGTGGCCTCGCGGGTGCCGTCGCGCTTGACGCGGATGCGCTCGGCGGCGGTGACCAGCAGGGTGCGCACCTTGGGGTGCCCCTTGGGCGGTGGCGCCGGCGCCGGCCCGAGCAGGTCGTCGATGCTGGCGCCGAACGCGGCGACACGCTTCTGGGCCGGGTCGGTGATGCTGCCCTCGGCGTAGCGGCGGACGGGAAGGCTGGCGTTCAGCCCACGCTCGTGGCCGAGGACAGTGCCGGCCTCACCGTTCGTGGTCAAGAAATTGATCACGTCGGTGACGGCGGCCGGGTGGCGGGTGCCCCGGAACGCCGCCCAGTACATGGACGCCCGTGCCCACTGAGCGCCCGGCGGGCCGGGGAGGCCGACGATGCCCAACTCGGACTTGGTCAGTCGTTGGAGCTCCGGCAGTTGGTGCGACCAGGCGAAGGACGCGGCGGTCAACCCGGTCACCACCAGCTGCCGGGCCGGCTCTCCGCTGTCGGCCTGCTCGACCAGCGCCGCGCCCGGTGTGGCCCGTCCTCTGCGGGCCCGCTGCCACAGCTCGAACCACGCGATCAACTCGTCCGCGCCGAAACCGAGCTGGTTGCCCCGGTAGAACTCGCCGCCCTGCGAGCGCAGCCAGAGCCAGAGCGCCCGGTAGTCGCCGGAGGCGTCCATGGTGCCGGCCACCTGGCCGTCGCTGGCCTCGGTGACCTGTTCGGCCCAGGAGACGTACTCGGCCCAGGTCATTCCACCGCGTGGCTCCGGCACGCGCAGCTCCCGCAGCAGGTCCCGGTTGAAGACCACGGCGGCGTGGGTCTGCCCGCCGGCCACCGCCATCGTCCGCCCCTCCACCGTGCCGTAGCGGATCAGGCCCTCCGACAGGCCCCGCAGATCCAGTCGGTGATCGGCGACCTGGTCGGTTAGGTCGAGAATGATCTTGCGTTGCGTGTACTCGGTCAGCATCGCGTCGTCGATCTGGATCAGGTCCGGGACGTTCCCACCGGCCGCCTGTGTGGCCAGTCGGTCGTAGTAGCCGTCGGCACCCTGCCAGGTGACCCGGAAGGTGACCCGGGGGTTCCGCACCGAGTAGAGCCGCAGCGCCTTCTCGGTGAGCTCGGCCCGCTTGGCGCCACCCCACCAGAAGACCGACAGCTCGACCGGCCCGTCCTGGGTCGACGTGGCGGCGCCGTCACTGCATCCGGCCAGCCCGCCGGACGCGAGCAGGGGCGCACCGAGCAGCGCGGTGAGCAGTCGGCGCCGGCCCGGGTCGGCGCCGAGGCGATCGATCGGGGGTCGAACAACGGGCACGGGGCTCTCCTGGACCTGCGGGGTCGTCGGTCGGACCATTCACGCAGGCGGCGCACGAAGGTGTCAACGTCCGTCCGGTCACCTCCCGGTGGGGGTGGTCGACTCGGGTCCTCCGATGGCACATGGTGTACTAGGGCGCGTGGAACTTCTGCACTCGGGCAAGGTTCGGGACGTCTACGCCGATGGCGACGACCTGATCCTGGTCGCCTCGGACCGCATCTCGATCTACGACGTTGCGCTGCCGACGCCGATCCCGGACAAGGGTCGCCTGCTCACCGCCCTCTCGCTCTGGTGGTTCGAGCAACTCGCCGACCTGGTGCCAAACCACGTCATCTCCGCCACCGACGTGCCCGCCGAGTTCGCCGGGCGGGCGATCCGCTGCCAGCGGCTGGACATGCTCCCGGTCGAGTGCGTCGCCCGCGGCTACCTCACCGGTGGCGGCCTGCGGGAGTACGAGCGGACCGGCGCCGTCTCCGGCGTACCACTGCCGCGAGGGCTGGGCGAGGCGTCGATCCTGCCCGAGCCGATCTTCACGCCGTCGAGCAAGGCGCCGATGGGCGAGCACGACGAACCCATCACGTACGACGACGTGGTGGACAAGGTGGGCCAGGCGACCGCCGAGCGACTGCGGCAGATCACCCTCGACGTCTACCGGCGCGGCGCGGAGCTGGCCGCCGACCGGGGCATCCTGGTCGCCGACACCAAGCTCGAGCTGGGCTGGGCGCCGGACGGCACGCTGGTCCTCGCCGACGAGCTGCTCACCTCCGACTCGTCGCGGTTCTGGCCGGCCGAGTCGTACCAGCCGGGCCGGGTGCAGTTCTCCTACGACAAGCAGTACGTGCGGGACTGGGCCACCGGTAGCGGCTGGGACAAGCAGGGCCCGGCCCCGGACATGCCGGCCGAGGTGGTCGAGGCGACCCGGGCGCGCTACGTCGACGTCTACGAGAAGCTGACCGGCAACCGCTGGGAGTGACCGCCGGGCTGGCGGTCACTCCACCCAGTCGAGGGTGCGCTGCACGGCCTTGCGCCAGTTGTGCAGCTCCTCCTCGCGCAGCTCCGGAGCCATGGTCGACTCCCACTGCGCGTCGGAGCGCCACTGGGCCCGCAGGGTTGCCAGATCGGGCCAGAAGCCGACCGCCAGACCGGCCGCGTACGCGGCGCCCAGACAGGTGGTCTCGGTGATCCGGGAACGCACCACCGGCACGTCGAGCACGTCCGCGAGGAACTGCATGAGCAGCCCGTTGGCGGTCATCCCACCGTCCACCCGGAGGCGGCGCAGCGCCACGTCCGAGTCGGCGTCCATCGCGTCGACCACCTCGCGGGTCTGCCATGCCGACGCCTCCAGCACCGCCCGCGCCAGGTGCCCCTTGGTGATGTAGCCGGTCAGGCCGGCGATCACGCCACGCGCGTCACTGCGCCAGTGCGGGGCGAACAGCCCGGAGAACGCCGGCACGACGTAGCAGCCGCCGTTGTCGTCGACCGTGCGTGCCAGCTCCTCCACCTCCGCGGCAGTGGAGATCAACCCGAGGTTGTCCCGCAACCACTGCACCAGCGAGCCGGTGACCGCGATCGCGCCCTCCAGGGCGTACGCCGGTGGTTGGCCCTTGATCCGGTAGGCGACCGTGGTGAGCAGGCCGTGCGTGGACGGGACCGGGCTGGCACCGGTGTTGAGCAGCAGGAAGCTGCCGGTGCCGTAGGTGCACTTCGCCTCGCCCGGCTGGAAGCAGGTCTGCCCGAACAGGGCGGCCTGCTGATCGCCGAGTGCGCTGGCCACCGGCACTCCGGCGAGCACGCCGCTGGCCTGGCCGTACACCTCGGCGGAGCAGCGGATCTCCGGCAGCATCGCCGGCGGGACGCCCATCGCGTCCAGCAGGTCCGGGGCCCAGTCGAGGGTGGTGAGGTCCATGAGCATGGTCCGGCTGGCGTTGGTCACGTCGGTGACGTGCGCACCGGTCAGCTTCCAGATCAGCCAGCTGTCCATGGTGCCGAAGAGCACCTCGCCGCGCTCGGCACGCTCGCGCAGGCCGTCGACCTCGTCGAGCAGCCAGCGCAGCTTCGGTCCGGCGAAGTAGGTGGCCAACGGCAGACCGGTGCGGGTGCGGAACCGCTCCTCGCCGTACGCCGAAGCCAGCTCGCGCAGCAGCGGCCCGGTCCGGGTGTCCTGCCAGACGATGGCGTTGGCCACCGGACGGCCGGTGGCCCGGTCCCAGACGACGGTGGTCTCCCGCTGGTTGGTGATGCCGACGGCGGCCAGCCCGGCCGCGTCGGTGCCGGCGGCCCGCAGCGCCTCGGCGATCACCTGCTGGACGTTGTCCCAGATCTCCTCGGCGTCGTGCTCGACCCAGCCGGGCTGGGGAAAGATCTGCCGGTGTTCGCGCTGGGCCACGGCGACGATCTCCCCGGCCCGGTCGAAGACGATGCACCGCGAGGAGGTGGTGCCCTGGTCGATGGCGGCGACGTACTGGGGGGTCACCGCAGCACCGTACCCGGACCGGCGGCGCGTGCGACAGGCGTCACGGTGGGGTGTGGCCCGCCGCCGCCCGTCGCCGACCGCTTCGCCTACGATGTGCGAACGTGCGCGACATCGCCGTTTTCAGTGGAACTGCCCATCCTGACCTTGCTGCCGAGATCTGCACCCACCTGGGGGTGCCACTGCTTCCGGTGCGGGTGTCCCGGTTCGCGAACGACTGTCTGGAAGTGCAGTTGCAGGCCAACTGCCGGGAGCGTGACGTCTTCCTGATCCAGCCGTTGGTGCCGCCGGTGCAGGAGCACCTGGTCGAGCTGCTGCTGATGATCGATGCCGCTCGGGGTGCGTCCGCCGGCCGGATCACCGTGGTGTTGCCGCACTACGCGTACGCCCGCTCGGACAAGAAGGACGCGCCGCGGATCTCGATCGGAGCCCGGCTCGTCGCCGACCTGCTCACGTCGGCCGGGGCGGACCGGGTGCTCGCGATGACCCTGCACTCGCCGCAGGTGCACGGCTTCTTCAGCGTTCCGGTGGATCACCTGCACGCGCTGCGGGAGTTGGCCACCCACTTCCGTCGCTACGACCTGAGCAACACCGTGGTGGTCTCACCCGACCTGGGCAATGCCAAGGAGGCGGCGGCCTTCGCCCGACTGCTCGGCACGCCGGTCGCGGCCGGGGCGAAGCAGCGGTTCAGCGACGACCTGGTCAAGATCAGCGCGGTGATCGGCGAGGTGACCGACCGGGACGTCATCGTGCTGGACGACGAGATCGCCAAGGGCAGCACGGTGGTCGAGCTGATGGAGCATCTGCGCGGCCTGAAGGTCCGCTCGATCCGGCTCGCCTGCACGCACGGGCTCTTCTCCGGTGACGCGTTGCAGCGGCTCAGCGACCAGGACGGTGTCCTGGAGATCGTCTGCACCAACACGGTGCCCATCCCGGCCGCCAAGCGGGTCCCCAAACTGCAGGTCCTGTCGGTGGCCCCTGCCCTGGCCGAAGCCATGCGCCGGATCCACAACGGGGAATCCGTCTCGGCGCTGTTCGCCTGAACCGCACAGCCGCAGGCCGCTGCCCCCGGGAGATCAGCTGGGGGTGCGGTCGTGGCTGACGAGACCGGTGGTGACGCGGACGGTGGTGCCGGCGGTGCTGGTGACGACCTCCATGCCGTCGGTCAGCTCCCGGGCCAGCCAGAGGCCCCAGCCGCCGGCGGTGTCCGCAGCCGGCCGAGTGCGGTCGCCCAACCGCTGCGGGCTGATCCCGTGCCCGTGGTCAGCCACCTCGCACACCAGCAGGCTCGACTCGTGCCAGAGCCGCAGCCAGCCGAGCCCGCCGCCGTGCCGCACCGCGTTGGTGATCAACTCGTTGATCGCGAGCACGAAGTCGTCCAGCCGTTGACCGGTGAGCCCGGAGGCATGCGCGCAGGAGGTGACCGAGTGTCGAATCTCGGTCACCTGGGCCTGGTCGAAGGCATCGGCGATCAGGAGGGCAGGTTCGATGGGCACAACCGTACGCGGTGCGTGCGGATCTGCGTTCGTCATGGGCCCGTCCTGGCGGCGGATCTTGGAGTGCTTCGCGGCTTTTCCACCGTACGTCAGGGTTTCCCGAACCGCACTCACTGCTCGCCGTGCCACTGGCCCGGTTGTGGCATCCTGACCGCCATGCCGTCGCCGCCGGGTGGACTCGAGGTGCCGCTGTGGCGTGCGCTCACGGTCTTCAGGCTGGCGTCCCTGGCGTACGTCTGCGTGCTCGCGATCCGCGACTCCGACCGGTACGCCCACCCGTACGCCGTCGGCGCCCTGCTCCTGGTGATGATCACCTGGACCGGGGTGACCGCGCTCGGCTACGCCCGACCGGCCTGGCGGCGCTGGCCACTGCTGCTGGCCGACCTCGGGGTGGTGCTGGCCGTCGTGCTGGCCACCCCGTGGGTGGTCGGCCGGGCGGCGCTCTCCACCGGCGTACCCACCATGGGGGTTGCCTGGATGGCCGGCCCGGTGCTGGCCTGGGCCGTCTCGGGCGGTCGACGGCGAGGCACGATCGCGGCGTTGCTGGTCGCCGGCGCGGACCTGGCCACCCGGGAGCGGATCGGCCAGTCCTCGTTCACCGGGGTGATCCTGATGCTGCTCGCCGGAGTGGTGGTCGGACACGTGGCCCGGCTCGCGGCGAGCGCCGAGGAACGGCTGCAACGCGCGGTGGAACTGGAGGCCGCCACCCGGGAGCGGGAGCGGCTGGCCCGCGGCATCCACGACTCGGTGCTCCAGGTGCTGGCGCTGGTGCAGCGGCGTGGCGCTGACCTGCCCGGCGAGGCCGGCGAGCTGGCCCGGCTGGCCGGCGAGCAGGAGGCCGCGTTGCGGGCGCTGATCGCCGGTGCCGGCCCGTCCGCCGCCGTGAACCCGGACGGTCCCGAGGCCGCCGCGGTGGACCTGCGGACTCTCCTCGGCCGGTACGCCTCGTCGGCGGTGGCGCTTTCGGCACCAGCCACCCCGGTGCCGCTGCCTCGACGGGTGGCCGGAGAGTTGGCCGCCGCGACCGGCGCGGCGCTCGACAACGTGGGGCGGCATGCCGGTGGGCGGGCCTGGGTGCTGATCGAGGACGAGGGGGCGACGGTGACAGTGTCGATCCGCGACGAGGGGCCGGGCATCCCGGACGGCCGGCTGACCGAGGCGGCCGCCCAGGGGCGGCTCGGTGTGACCCAGTCGATCCGGGGCCGGGTGGCCGACCTGGGCGGGACGGTGCGGATCGTGTCGGCCCCCGAGGCTGGCACCGAGATCGAGCTGACCGTGCCGAGGCCGCAGCGGTGAGCCCGACACGGGTGATGGTGGTCGACGACCATCCGATGTGGCGCGAGGGGGTGGCCCGGGACCTGACCGAGGCCGGATTCCTGGTGGTGGCGACCAGCGGGGAGGGTCGACAGGCCATCCGGGTGGCCGGCGCCGCCCGGCCCGACGTGGTCGTCCTCGACCTGCAACTACCGGACATCTCCGGCGTCGAGGTGATCCTTGGGCTGCGCGCGGCACTGCCTGAGGTGCGGGTGCTGATGCTCAGCGCCAGCGGCGAACAGCAGAGCGTGCTGGACGCGGTCAAGGCGGGCGCCACCGGCTACCTGACGAAGTCGACCGCGCCCGCCGAGTTCCTCGACGCGGTCCGCCGCACCGCGGCCGGCAACGCGGTCTTCACCCCCGGCCTGGCCGGGCTCGTCCTCGGCGAGTACCGCCGGCTGGCCGCCGGACCGGGGCGGGGGAACAACCCGGCCGGCAGCGCGGGGCCCGCAACGCCCCAGCTCACCGATCGGGAGACGGAGGTGCTGCGGCTGGTGGCGAAGGGCGTGTCCTACAAGCAGATCGCCCAGCGGCTCGGGCTGTCGCACCGCACTGTGCAGAACCACGTGCAGAACACCCTGGGCAAGCTGCAACTGCACAACCGCGTCGAGCTGACCCGGTACGCCATCGAACGCGGCCTGGACGACTGACCCGGGTCAGACCGAGCGCGGCGGCTCCGTCTCGTGGATGGCCAACTCCTCGGCGCTCGCCCCGCCGCCAGCGGAACCGGCGTCGTACGCCACCGAGTCGGTCTCCTGGTCGGTGTGCGACCCCTCGTCCGGTTCCACCAGCCGGCCCACCGTGGCGTCGGCCACCGTGCCGAGCTGGCCGTGGTCGTAGAGGGAGACCGGCGAGTTCGGATCCGAGGTGGGCCCCGGATCCATCACGTCGGCGTCCAACTGGGCCTCCGCCGCGGCTTCCAGGTTGTCGGCCTCGAAGGCGATCTTCGGATCGATCGTCCCGGCCAGCGGGTCGTCCGCCGGACGCTCGTAGACCTCCCGGTCGAGCTTGTAGTCCAACGACTCACCGTCGAGCTGCTCCTCGGCGGTCGTACCGAACCGGTCCACCGCCACCGGCGTTCGGTCGCCGGGCAGTTGGGCCGGGTCCGGGCCGTCCGCCTCGCGCCCGGTGAGCACGTCGTCGTTGGCGGTCGAGTCGTCATCGGCGGTGTCGGGAAGCCCTTGCGCCTCGGTGTCGGACACGGGGGTCGGGTACTCGTTGTCGCGCATGTCTGATCACTACCCGCTGCCCTGCCGCCATAACCGGAGCACCGCCGGCCATGCCGTGGCGAATCCGGCAGCGGAGGCGAAAAGCCCCGTCACTCGGGTGCCGCGGCCTCGTCTTCCGGGTGCAGCACGCACCAGACGACCTTCCCGTCCGGTACGGCGCTGCTGCCCCAGCGACGGGCCACGGTGTCGATCAGCAACAGCCCCCGGCCGCCGACCCGGTTCGGCGGGGACAGCCCGGCGAACGTCGGCCGACGCGGGGAGTGATCGCGGACCGCCAGGTGAAGGGTGCTGTCCTGGGGAGCCAGCCGGACCGCCATCGGAGTTCGGGCGTGCGCCACCACGTTGTTGACCATTTCGGTGATCGCGATGCAGGCCGGGTCGATGAGCGTCGGCATGCCCCAGCGTTCGCAACCGGCGGTGACCAGCTCGCGGGCCTGCCGGGCCGCTCCCACCGTCGGGGCCAGTTCGGCGGTGAGCACCGCCGCCAGCGGCGCCGCCGCGGCCAGCGCGCCGTCCAGAGTCGGCCAGGCCGGCACACCGGCCAGCGGAGCGTCCGCGTGGTCGGGCCCGTCCACCGTCGCGTCGCACAGCAGCAGATCCGCGGCGGGCCAGTCGGCGACCTCCCGGCAAACCTCGGCGAAGACACCCCACCCAGCCGGGTCGAGGACCCGCAGCCCGGTCACGTCGGCCACCACCGGGCCTGGTCGGTCGCTGAGTCGGGCCAGCAGCGCGTCCCGTACGGCCCGGGTTCCGGCGGCGTCGAGCACCCCGGTGAGCCGGACCACCACTGACGAATCGTCGATGTCCACGCGGCAGTTCGACATGATCGCCCCATTGTGCGCGTCGGTGACAGTTCGCGCATTCGGGCGCTCGATGCCGGTCATCGGCCGTCCAACCGGGTCCGGCGGTTGATCGCCGCCAACGTGCCGACCGCGGTGCCGGCGGCGGCGAGGCCGAACGCGGCGGTCATCCGCACCAACTGACGCCGTCGGCCGTGCCAGCCGCCGTCCCGCTGGGCCTGGCCGTCGGGGTGGAACACGTTGCCGGTGCTGTCCAGCCGAGCACCCGGACCGAACTGGGTGCGGTGGGCGTACCAGCCGAGGGTGCGCTCCACCAGCGCGGGCGCCAGCCGCCACTGCAGACCGAGCAGCCGGGCCGCGCCACCGGCGTACGCCTCGCGGCGGGGCCGGCGCAGCAGCCGGACGATGGTTTCGGCGACCACCTCCGGCGGATAGATCGGGGGCGGTGGCAACAGCTCACGGCCGGTGTGGTTGGCCGTGTGCCGGAAGAAGGGGGTGTCGATGGTGGCTGGCAGCACGGTGCAGACGGAGATCTGACCGCGACCGGTGACCCGCAGCTCCTGCCGGACCGTGTCGGCCAGCCCTCGGATGCCGTGCTTGGTGGCGTTGTACGCCGACTGGTACGGCATGGCCACCTCGGCCAGCACCGAGGCGTTGTTGATCAGCACACCGCCACCGGCCGAGCTGAGGTACGGCAGTGCCGCCTTGATGCCGTGCACCGCCCCGAGCAGGTTGACCTCCAGCACCCGGCGGAACTCGGCGACCGGAATCTCGTCGAACAGCCCCACCGCGCTCACCGCGGCGTTGTTCACCCAACCGTCGATCCGCCCGAACTCGGCCGCCGCCCGATCGGCCAGCCGTTGCACCGACTCCAGGTCGGTCACGTCGGTCGGCACGACCAGTGCCCGTCCGCCCAACTCCCAACAGCGCTGGGCGACCTGTCGGAGAGCCGGCTCGCTGCGGGCGGCCAGCACGACGGCGGCACCGCGCCTGGCCAACGCGTACGCGGTCGCCGTGCCGATCCCGCTGGACGCGCCGGTGATCACCACGGTCGAATCGTCAAGGCTGCGGGTCAGCGGCATTCCTGATCGGTACCCCCGCGCGGGCCTGGTCATACCAGGTACCGATTGTTGATCACCGGGGAAAACGGCCTGACATGTGGCCTTTGTGGTTGCTGTGGCGCAAGCGTCGGTGGCACCTGCGGGGACTGTTCCCGATCTGCCAGGTTTCGACTCCGGGTTCGGAGGTTAATGGGACGCTCTGAACGGGAGGACCACCGCCGAGGAATGATCGCAGGGAGGTGACCCATGCGCGTCGGCCTCGTCTGCGCGCACGCCAGTTCCTACCGCCACGCCGACGGCCCGCCGGTCGGCACCCGGCAGCACATTGCGCGGGTCGCCGCCGAGCTGGCCGAGCGGGGCCATGACGTCCGCCTCTACGACCGCCGGGACGACCCGACGCTTCCGGCGACGATGAACGTCGACGGCTACCAGGTGCACCAGGTGCCCGCCGGCCCGCCCACCCCACTACCCACCGCCGAGCTGATCCCGTACGTGACGGAGGTCGGCCGCTGGCTGGCCGACGAGTGGTCGGGTGCCTGGCGACCCGAGGTGGTGCACGGGCACTACTGGGTCGGTGGCCTGGCCGCTGCACACGCCGTTCGGGAGACCGACATACCGGTGGTGCAGACCTTCCACTCGCTCGGCATCGAGCAGCTGCGGCACCTGGGCGGCCACTACGACGGGCCGGGACAGCGGATCACGCTGGAACGCGCCCTGACCCGGGCGGTCGACATCGCCGTGGCCCAGTCCAACGACGAGGTCGACGAGCTGACCCGGATGGGTCTGCAACGCAGCTCGGTCGCGTTGGTGCCGGCCGGCGTCGACATCGAGCTGTTCCATCCCGACGGCGAGGCCGCACCGCGCGAACAGCGGCCCCGCATCCTCTCGGTGGGCTCACTCGCCGCCGGGCACGGCCAGGAGGACCTGGTCCGGGCGATGCGGTTGGTCGGTGACGCCGAGCTGGTGATCGCCGGTGGGCCGCCGGCCGACCAGTTGGCCAACCACGCGGAGGCGCGACGGCTGCGCGAGCTTGCCGAACAGATCGGCGTCGTCGACCAGGTGCGGCTCGTCGGGGCGGTGCCGCACGACCAGATGGCCACCTGGTACCGCTCGGCGGACGTGGTCGCCTGCACCCCGCACTACTCCTCGGCGGGGCGGGTCTCGCTGGAAGCGATGGCCTGCGGGGTGCCGGTGATCGGCTACGCGATGGGCGGTCTGGCAGACGCCGTCGTCGACGAGGTCACCGGCCGCCTGGTGCCCCCCGGCGACGTACGCGCACTCGGAGTGTCGCTGCGCCGGCTGCTCGCCGACAACGCCGGCCGGTTCGCCTACGGGCACGCCGCGGTGGACCGGGTGCGCAGCAGCTACACCTGGGAGCGCACCGCCGGCGCGTTGGAGCGCCTCTACGAGCGGGTGGTGAGCCGCCGCAAGCCCGTCGAGGCGTAGAGCAGCGAAAAGGCCCCCCGCACGATGGTTTACCGAAATCGCGGCGGCGTTTCTCGCCGGGCGGCGTGGCCCGTCAGCCTGTCCGGCCGACGGCGACCATCGCCTGGTCGCGGCGGCGCGCCACCGAACGTTGCTGCTGCGGCTCGGCGTACCGGGTCAGCCCGATCACCGCCGCCAGGGTGACCAGGAAACCGGCCGCGGCCAACCATTCCCGCCCCGGCCAGATCTTGTCGTTGAGCAGCAGCAGACCGACGATCGCGGCCGGCACCGCACCGGCGGCGTCCATCGCGGCGACCGCGGCGGTCGTCGAGCCACGCTGCATGGCCAGCCCGAGCAGCAGCTGACCGACGATCGAGTGGGCGATCAGCAGGTAGAACAGCGGGTCGGCGAGGAACGCCTCGGCGGACGGCGCGGACGCCAGTGGGCGAGCGGCGACCGCCGCCGAGCTGAACGCCAACCCGGCCAGCGAGCCGAGGGCCACCGAACCGGGTGCCCCGCGCAACCGGACGGCGAAGACACCGAGCACCGCGATGACGCCGAGCGCCACCAGCAGGGCGATCGCGCCACCGGTGCCGAGCTGTCGCGACGGGGCCGGACGGGCGGACAGCACCAGCGCGGTGATCCCGGCGAAGAGCAGGGCCAGCAGCACCACCTCCGCCACCGGTAACCGCCACTTCAGCACCAGCACGCCGAGGATGGCGGTCACCCCGAGCCCGGCCGCGACGCTCGCCTGCACGAGGAACAGCGGCAGGTCCCGGCGGGCCAGGAAGGCGAGCACGAAACCGCCGATCTGGCAGCCCAGGCCGACCAGGTACGTCCGGTGCCCGGCGAGGCGCAGCAGCAGGCCCGGATCGAAGGTGTGGTGGACCGTGGTGCGAGCCGCGGCCACCGACTGGAGAAGGTTGGCGAAGCCGTACGCGACGATCATCGCCGCGAGGAAGCACCAGCCGGAGGAGACCACCTGGCGAGGATAGAGGTTGCCGACAGTCAGCGCTCGGCTGGACGATCGAGCCGGGTGAGGATGTCGGCGTGCAGCACACCGTTGGTGGCGACCACGCTGCTCTCGGTGCCAGGGACCCCGGCCGGGGCCGGCCGACCGGACAGATCCGTGACCGTGCCACCCGCCTCGGTGATGATCGGCACCAGCGCCGCCACGTCCCACAGTGACAACTCCGGCTCGACCATCACGTCCAGTGCGCCCTCGGCGAGCAGCATGTAACCGTAGAAGTCGCCGTACGCCCGGCTGCGCCAACTGGTGCGCATGAGGTCGAGCATCGCGTCGAGCCGCCCCGCCCGCTCCCACCCGCCCAATGACGAGTAGCAGAAGCTGGCGTCCGGGATCCGCTGCACGGCGGAAACCCCGATCCGCGCACCGTCGGCAGGGCCCGTCCCGGCGTACGCGCCCGCGCCCGCGCTCGCCCACCAGCGCCGGCCCAGCGCCGGTGCGGACACCACGCCGACCGCCGGCCGGTCGCCGTCGTAGAGCGCGATCAGAGTGGCCCAGACCGGCACCCCACGGACGAAGTTCTTGGTGCCGTCGATCGGGTCGATGATCCAACGACGGCCGTTCGGGTCGCTGGCCGGCTGCGCCCCGTACTCCTCGCCGAGCAGCCCGTCGGCCGGCCGGTGTTCGGCCAACAGGGCGCGGATCTCCCGCTCCACGGCGGTGTCCGCGTCGGAGACCGGGGTCAGGTCGGGCTTCGCCTCGACCCGCAGGTCGAGCGCGCGGAACCGGGCCGTGGCGATGGCGTCGGCCCGGTCGGCGAGCAGGTGGGCGAGGGCGAGATCGTCGGCGTACCCGGTCATGCCGGCAACCTAGCCGACGCCCGTCGGCTCACTCGTCGGGCCCGCGTCGGTCGCCCTCGCCGGGCCCGCGCTGGTCGCTCTCGCCGCGCGAGTCACCCTCGCCGGCCCGCGAGGCGAGCAATCGACGGTACGAGGCCAGCCGGCGCGGGTCGGCCTTGCCGGCGGCCACCCAGGCATCGAGCCCGCAGGCGGCCTCATCGGCCGTGTGCTGACAGTTGGGCGGGCAGTCGACGGTGCCCTCGACCAGATCCGGGAAGCCGTGCAGCAGGCTGTCGGCCGAGACGTGCGCCAGCCCGAAGCTGCGGATCCCGGGGGTGTCGATGATCCAGCCCGGGTCGGTGTCGACGCCGGGCACCGGTGGCAACCGCAGCGCCACCGCGCTGGTGGAGGTGTGCCGTCCACGGCCGATCGCGCTGACCACGCCGACCGCGCGCAGGGCGTCCGGTACGAGGCGGTTGACCAGGGTCGACTTGCCCACCCCGGAGTGCCCGACCAGCACCGACACCCGCCCGCCGAGCAGCGCACGCAGTGCGCCCAGGTCGGAATCGGGGCGGTTGAGCACGTACGGCAGCTCCAGTTCGGTGTAGTAGCCCAGCACCTCCTCCGGGCCGGCCAGGTCGGCCTTGGTGAGGCAGAGCAGCGGCTCGACGTCCGCGTCGTACGCGGCCACCAGGCAGCGGTCGATGAACCCGGTGCGCGGCGGCGGGTCGGCCAGCGCGCTGACGATCACCAACTGGTCGGCGTTGGCCACCACCACCCGTTCCAGCCGGCCCTCGGCGGTGGTCTCGTCGTCGTCGGCGGTGCGGCGCAGCACCGAGCGGCGCTCGGCGATGCGGACAATGCGGGCGAGGGCGCCCTCCGCCCCGGACGTGTCCCCGACCAGGCTGACCCGGTCGCCGACCACCACCGACTTGCGGCCCAGCTCACGGGCCCGCATCGCGGTGACGGTGGGTAGCTCGGCCCCCACCACGCCGTGTTCGGCACCGGCCAGCACGCACTGGTAGCGCCCCCGGTCGACGGCGATGACAAAGCCGTCCACGGCGTCGGCGTGCTGAGGTCGGGTGCGCGTACGCGGCCGCGACGACTTCCCGGGTCGGACCCGTACGTCGTCCTCGTCGTACTCCCGCCGTTTGGTCGCCAGGACCTGTCCTCTTCTCGCGTCAGCTCTTGCCGGTCACCATCGCTGACCATAGTGCCGGGAACTCGGGCATGGTCTTGGAGGTACACCCCACGTCGTCCACCTCGATGCCGGGAACGGCGAGCCCGGCCACTGCGGCGGAGTGCGCCATCCGGTGATCCTGGTAGGTGCGGAACACCCCGCCGCGCAGCGGCCGGGGCCGGATCTCCAGCCCGTCCGGCGCCTCGGTGACGTCCGCCCCGAGCGCGGTGAACTCGTGCGCGAGCGCGGTCAGCCGATCCGTCTCGTGGCCACGGATGTGCCCGATGCCGGTGAAGACCGACGGAGAGTCGGCCAGCATGGCCAGTGCGGTCAGCGCCGGGGTCAGCTCGCTGACGTCGGAGAGGTCGGCGGTCAGGCCGTGCACCACGCCGGTGCCCCGGACGGTCAGCCCACTGGTGGAGAGGGTGACCTCGCCGCCCATCCGTTGCAGCAACGAGCGGAGCTGCTCGACCGGCTGCGCGCTGCTGTGTGGCCAACCCTGCAGGGTCACCTCGCCGCCGGTGACCAGGGCGGCGGCGAAGAACGGCACCGCGCCGGAGAGGTCTGGTTCGATGTCCCAGCCGCGTCCGGTGAGCGGGCCGGGCTCGACGGTCCACACGTCCGGGGTGGTGTCGTCGACGGCCGCCCCGGCGGCACGCAACATCTGCACCGTCATCCGAAGGTGTGGCGCGGACGGCACCGGCGGGCCGACGTGCCGCACCACGACGCCGCGGTCGAAGCGCGGGGCGGCCAGCAGCAACCCGGAGACGAGCTGGCTGGAGGCGGACGCGTCGATCACCACCTCGCCCCCGGTGACCCGGCCGGTGCCGAACACGGTCAGCGGCAGGCTGCCCGCGCCGGTGACGTCGATCCGGACGCCCAGCGAGCGCAGCGCCCCGACCAGCGGGCCGAGGGGTCGGGTGCGGGCGTGGGGGTCGCCGTCGAAGGTGACCTGACCGTCGGCCAGCCCGGCCACCGGCGGCACGAACCGCATCACGGTGCCGGCCAGGCCCACGTCGACGTGCGCGGGACCGGCCAGCGGGTGGGGCCGGACCAGCCAGCGCTCGTCGTCACTGATCGACACGTGCGCGCCCATCGCCCGCAGGCCGGAGGCCATCAACTCGGTGTCCCGGGCGCGCAGCGGCCCGGCCAGCGTGGACGGGCCGGCGGCCAGCGCGCTGAGCACCAGGGCCCGCGCGGTCATCGATTTGGAACCGGGCAGACGCAGCGTCGCCGCCACCGGGTCGGATGCGGTCGGTGCGGTCCACGGCTGCGGCGGCCGGGTCGCGGTCAGGTTCCCCACGGTTACATTCTGCCGTGTCGGCCGGTGGACGGCGGCAACCGGCGGTCGTACTCCCGGTTGGCGGGACAGCCGACCGGCCCCCCGACGCGTTAGCGTGTGGCTCATGTGCGGCAGGTACGCGACGACCCGGAGTTCCGGCGAGCTGAGCGCGCTGTTCGAGTCGTCCGACGACACGGGCGGCCTGCTCGGGCCGGATCACAACGTCGCGCCCACCGACCCCGT
Organism: Micromonospora luteifusca; assembly: GCF_016907275.1. Classification (NCBI taxonomy): domain Bacteria; kingdom Bacillati; phylum Actinomycetota; class Actinomycetes; order Micromonosporales; family Micromonosporaceae; genus Micromonospora; species Micromonospora luteifusca. The sequence continues at coordinate 2,174,042 of NZ_JAFBBP010000001.1, read as the reverse complement.
GCCGCTGGTCCGGGTCAGCCCGGAGGGGCATCGCAGTCTCTGCGTCGGTCGCTGGGGCCTGCTGCCGCACTGGTCCCGTTCCGCCGCCGGGGCCGCCCGCATGATCAACGCGCGGGCGGAGACGGTGGCCACCAGCCGGGCGTACGCCGGGTCGTTCTCCCGTCGCCGCTGCCTGGTCCCGGCCGACGGCTGGTACGAGTGGGTCCGTCGGCCCGACGGCGGGCGGCAGGCCTACTTCATGACTCCCCGCGACGGCTCGGTGCTCGCCCTGGCCGGCATCTGGTCGGTCTGGGGGCCCGAGGGCGACACCCGGCTCACCTTCAGCGTGCTGACCACCGCGGCGCTGGGTGATCTGGCCGAGGTGCACGACCGGATGCCGGTGCTGCTGCCGCCCGAGCGCTGGTCGTCGTGGCTGGTGCCGACCGACGAGCCGGAGCGTCTGCTCATGCCGGCGCCGGCGGAGCTGCTCTCCGGCTTGGAGATCCGCCCGGTGGGGGCGGCGGTGGGTGACGTTCGCAACGACGGGCCGCACCTGACCGCCCGGGTGCCGGCGGTGACTCCGCAGGAGTTGACCCTGTTCTGAGGCCGGGCGCATCGTCGGGTGCCGATTTGCCAGGGTTGCGCTCGATTCGTCTCCTGGCTGTTCAGTCATGTTCCCGGCAGACCCTTGTCCCGGTGTTGCGAAGTGCGATAGAACACAGCGCCGGTGGTGGCTGTCGATTCGCACGGGGCGGACGACGTCCACAGATCTTGCCGGTCCCACGGGGGAGGTGGGTGGATGACACGGGCGCGTATGCCCCGCCCGCACGAGGTGGCTGCGGCGCGGCGAGATCCGCGATTGCTGCGGGCCGTGCGGGAACGACGACAGGACGACGCATGGCGCACCAGAGGCACCTGCCAGGCGGTCGATCCGGAGACATTCTTTCCGGCACCGAACGAGCCGGCGGACGCCGCCGTCGCGCTGTGCCGCAGTTGTGACGTGCAGGGGTCCTGCCTGGCCTGGGCCCTCGACGTCGGTGACTGCCATGGCGTCTGGGGTGCCACTACGCCCCGCGAGCGGCGGGCGATGCTGGTCGCCTGGCGCGGCGAGGTCGAACCGGACCCGGACGCCGTCGACGACGCCGGCCCACCGGTGCGGGATCGCCTGCTCACCCTGGTCCCGCTGAGCTGATCAGCGGCCCGGTCCGCACCCGTCGCCCGCCAGGCGGCGCAGAATGGGTCGGTGCTGCCCAGCGACGAGATCACCACCCCGCGTGGCCCGGCGCGGATCGACACCGATCTGCCGGCCCGCCCCGCCACCGCGCTGCTCGTGCTCGGGCACGGCGCGGGCGGCAGCGTCGAAGCCCCCGACCTGCTCGCGGTCCGGGACGCGTCGGTCGCGGCCGGCCTGGCGGTGGTCCGGGTGACCCAGCCCTACCGGGTCGCCGGGCGACGTGCGCCGGCACCGGCGGGTCATCTCGACGAGGCCTGGACGGCGGTGCTCGCCGTGCTGCGTGACCGGCACGCCGACATGCCGACGGTGCTGGTCGGTGGTCGGTCCAGTGGTGCGCGGGTGGCCTGCCGGACGGCCCGTGCGGTGGGCGCGGTCGGCGTGGTCGCGTTGGCCTTCCCGCTGCACCCGCCCGGGCGGCCGGAGCGCTCACGCGCCGCCGAACTGGCCACTGGCCTGCCGACGCTTGTCGTCAACGGCGACCGGGACCCGTTCGGGATGCCGCAGCCGGGGCCGGCCGTGCAGGTGCTGAGCCGTCCGGGGGAGACGCACGACCTGCGGCGGGACCCGGTCGGCACCGCTGCCCTCGTGCGGGACTGGCTGCGCGCCCAGGGCTGGGCCGCCGCCGACTGATTCGGCACGACGCGGCCGGCCGACCCCGGCTCGCCCAGGCGACCGGCGGCCGGCCGACCCCGGCTCGCCCGGGCGACCGTTTCCGGTGCCGGGCGCGGGTCGTTGCATCCGTTGGTGCCGTCGGCCCGAACCGGACAGGCGATACCAGTCCTCCCAGGCCCTTCCTGGTCCCAGCGCCGGCCGCCGTCGGGGCCGGGGCCAGGAACGGGGAGGGCGGGCCGGAATGCCCCAGTGGTCATCTCGCGTTACAACCCCCGGACGACTTTTCTGCGAGGGGGGTGCACGGTGCCAACCGAGACACGGAGCCTGGAACGGGACGAGCGGGACGCCCGGCAGCTGAAGCGGCTGTTGGCTGGCCCGGATTGGCCCGCGACGGCGGGACCGGGCGGAGTGGGTGCCGTGAGCACGGGCACACCGACCGGAAGTGAATCTACGGGTAGGTCCGTGCGCGTATCCTCGGCGGGGAAGCATCCGACGCGAGGGGATGTGCGGTTGACCACCGAGAAGACGGACGAGCGCAGGGCCCGATTCGAGCGGGACGCGATGCCATTCGTCGATCAGCTCTACGCTGCTGGGCTGCGGATGACACGCAACCCGGCGGATGCCGAGGACCTGGTCCAGGAGACCTACCTGAAGGCGTACGCAGCCTTCCACCAGTTTGAGCAGGGCACGAACCTGAAGGCCTGGCTCTACCGGATCCTGACCAACACCTACATCAACTCCTACCGCAAGCGGCAGCGCCAGCCGATCCAGGCGCCCACCGAGGAGATCACCGACTGGCAGCTCGCCGAGGCCGAGTCGCACACCTCCAGTGGGCTGCGCTCCGCCGAGACCGAGGCGCTGGACCGGCTGCCGGACAGCGACGTCAAGGAGGCCCTCCAGCAGTTGCCGGAGGAGTTCCGCCTGGCCGTCTACCTCACCGATGTCGAGGGCTTCTCGTACAAGGAGGTCGCGGACATCATGGGCACGCCGATCGGCACCGTGATGTCGCGTCTGCACCGGGGCCGTCGTAATCTGCGCAAGCTGCTCGAGCGCTACGCCGGGGAGCGGGGCTTCAGTGCGGCCCGCTCGTCGAAGGGTTCGAACGCCGCCGCTGCCGGCCGGGAGGTGTGACGTGAGCTGTGGGGAGCCGCACGAGACGGATTGCCGCGAAGTGCTCGCGGAGGTCTACCTCTACCTGGATCTGGAGTGCGCCGACGAGCGGCGCTCGCTGATCCGGCACCACCTGGACGAGTGCGGGCCCTGCCTGCGCGAGTACGGGTTGGAGCAGGAGGTGCGGGCGCTGGTGGCTCGTTGCTGCGGCAACGAGACCGCGCCGGACGAGCTGCGTGAGCGACTGCGGGTCAAGCTCACCGAGTTGGTGGTCTTCGAGACCAGTGATTCCCGCGAGCTGGCCGACTGAGCGTCGGTCCTGTCTGACGGACCAAGACCGGTGGCCCGGGTCGATGTCGACCCGGGCCACCGGTGTATCCGGCGTTGGCCGGGTCGGGCTGATCGGTGACGGGCCGCCGGCCCGCCGACCCGTTCAGGAGTTGGGACGCTTGCCGTGGTTCGCGGCGCTCTTCTTACGGGCCTTCTTCTTGCGGGACTTCTTCGCCATGCTGACCTCCTCGTGATGGGTCGGATCCGTTCTGCGGACGACCTCGGCGCCGGTGTGCCCACCGGCGGTCCGGCATCGGGTCCGACCCGCTGATGGTAGTGCGGTCGACACCCGCCGCCTTCCCCAGGGCGGGCGCGCTATCCCGGCCGTGCCGCTGCGCGCCCACCGGCGGCAGCCGCATGATTGGATACGTCGGCAGGCACATCGCGAAAAGGGAGGGCCTGGACATGGCCGAGGAGATCCGCGCCGAGATGGTGGCGAACGTCTGGAAGGTCGTCGCCACGGCAGGGGACACCGTGACCGAGGGCGACACCCTGGTGATCCTCGAGTCGATGAAGATGGAGATCCCGGTCATCGCCGAGTCCGATGGTGTGATCCAGCAGCTCGCCGTGCACGAGGGCGACGTCGTGCAGGACGGCGACCTCATTGCGGTGATCGCTTGAGTGGGCTACGGGTTCGTCCTGCCGAGCCGGCCGACTTCCCGGCGGTGGCCCGGCTGACCGTGGCCGCCTACGAGGCGGACGGCCAGCTCAAGGGCGAACACGGGTACGGCACGGTGCTGGCCGACGTGTCGACCCGGGCCGTCAGCGGCGAGGTGCTGGTCGCGGTCGACGAGGTGACCGACGCGGTGCTCGGCTCGGTGACCTTCGTGCTGCCGGGCACCCCGTTCGCCGAGTTGTCCGGGCCTGGCGAGGCGGAGTTCCGGATGCTCGCGGTCGACCCGGGGGCTCAGGGGCGGGGTGTCGGTGCTGCGCTGGCCAAGGCCTGTGTCGAACGCGCGGCCGAGCTGGGCTGCACGGCGGTCGTGATCTGCGTCCGGGCCGGGATGGCCGAGTCGGCGCACCGGCTCTACTCGCGGCTCGGTTTCGTCCGTGCGCCGGAGAAGGATTGGTCGCCGGCGGCGGACGTCGACCTGCTCGGCCTGCGACTGGACCTGACGCGCGGCTGACCCGCCGTCGAGGCGATCAGCCCAGGTTGGTCGGGCTCGCGCCCCGGTCGGGCTCCGCGAGCTAGTTGTGCTCCGCGGGCTCCGAGCCGATGGCGGCCAACAACTCGTCGGCCACCTCCAGGGCGAGCTTGCGGCGTTCGTCGTCGCTGATGTGCGGTGCGCGCACTGCGAACCAGCTGGTGTGCACCGCAAAGATCGACAGCGCGGCGCGAAGTTGCGCGGCGGGGGAGTCGTCGCCCCGGCAGAGCGCGTCGGCCAGCTCCAACATCCGACCGCGCATCTTCTGGCCGGAGGAGAGGCTCTTGAGCGCGGTCTGGTTCTGCTCGAAGAAGCGCATCACCGACGGCTGGGTCCCGTCGAACATCGTGTCGGCGTACCGGGAGATCAGCTCGCGCCGGGTGGCCAGGGTGGCGGGCTGCGTAGCGCCCCAGGCGATCAGTGCGTCCATCCCCTCCAGCCGGTCCTCGACGAAGCTGGCGACGATGTCGTCCTTGCTCTTGAAGTGGTAGTAGAGCGCCGCCTTGGTGACATTGAGGCGCTCGGCGATTTCCCGGAGCGAGGTCTTCTCGTACCCCTGCTCGGTGAAGAGTTCGAGCGCGACGGCCTTGATCCGCTCCCGCGTCCCGCCTGTGCTCTCCCTCACTCACGCCCCCTAATCAGCTTGACCGCCGCTTGCTACCCAACTTACCGTGCGGCTAGTAAGGTGACTAGCCGGGCGGCAAGTAAGTGTGGCAATTCTCGGGGGGAGCTTACCCATGACTCAGGCAACCCAGACCGGCGTACGACCCAACAACATACGGGTCGTGCTGTTCGGTCTGATGATCGCGATGATGCTCGCGATGCTCGACAACATGATCGTCAGCACCGCGCTACCGCGGATCGTCGGCGAATTCGGCGGCCTCAACCACTTCACCTGGGTGGTTACCGCGTACGTTCTGGGCACCACCGTCTCTACCCCGATCTGGGGCAAGCTCGGTGACCTCTACGGCCGCAAGTCGGTCTTCCTCACCTCGGTCGTGATCTTCATCGTCGGCTCGGCCCTCTGTGGCATGGCCGGCTCCGCGATGCTCGGCGGCCCGCAGGACGGCATGGTTCAGCTCATCGCCTTCCGCGCCGTGCAGGGCCTCGGTGCCGGTGGGCTCATGGTCGGCGTGATGGCGATCATCGGTGACCTGGTCCCGCCCCGCGAGCGTGGGCGCTACCAGGGCATGATCGCCGGCATCATGGCCATCGCCATGGTCGCCGGCCCGCTGGCCGGTGGCTTCATCACCGATCACCTCTCCTGGCGCTGGGCGTTCTACGTGAACCTGCCGCTGGGTGGGGTCGCGCTGCTCGTGCTGATCAGCACCATGCACTTGCCGAAGTACCGCACCGAGCACCGGATCGACTGGCTCGGCGCCGGGCTGCTCTCGGTCGGCATCACCGCGATCGTGCTCATCACCACCTGGGGTGGCAACGAGTACGACTGGACGTCACCGCAGATCCTCGGCCTGGCCGTGCTGGCCGCGCTCGCGTTGGTGGCCTTCGGCCTGGTGGAGCGCCGGGTCCAGGAGCCGATCCTCCCGTTGGCGCTCTTCGCCAACCGCAACTTCGCGCTGATCTCGGTGATCGGCTTCCTGCTCGGCTTCGCGATGTTCGGCGCGATGAACTTCCTGCCGCTCTACCAGCAGACCGTGCAGGGAGCGTCGGCGACCAACAGTGGTCTGCTGCTGCTGCCCCTGATGTTCGGCATGTTGGTCGTCTCGCTGGTCATCGGCCGGGCGATCACCAGGAACGGCAAGTACCGGGCGTACCCGATCATCGGTGGTGTGGTGATGACCGGGGGCATGGCACTGCTGTCCATGCTCGACACCGACACCAGCAAGCTGATGTCCTCGCTGTACATGGTCGTGCTCGGCGTCGGCATGGGCTTCCTCATGCAGACGTCGATGCTGGTCGCGCAGAACAGCGTGGAGCAGAAGGACCTTGGCGCGGCCAGTGGCGCGGCGACGTTCTTCCGGTCGATCGGCGGCTCGTTCGGCATCTCGCTGTTCGGCGCGATCTTCGCCAACCGGTTGGCCAGCTCCGAGGGTGGCCGGGCATTCGGTGGCGGCGACGCCGGCGCCGGGATGGACCTGGAGAAGCTCAAGGACCTGCCCGCCCAGGCGCGCGAGGCGGTGCTCGGCGGTCTCTCCGACGCGATCTCGCACGTCTTCCTCTGGGCGGTGCTGTTCACCATCGTGATCCCGGTGCTCGCCTGGTTCATCAAGGAGATCCCGCTGCGTACCGCCAACGAGGCGCCGCCGCAGGCCACTCCGGAGGAGCAAGCCGAGATCGCCCTCGGCAAGGCCCCCGTCGCCTGACCTGCACCCTTCCTCCGCGCCGCGCCAGCCCGTCAGGGCCGGCGCGGCGCGCTGCTTTCCCCGCGATCTTGCACTTCCTGCCCCGATATAAGCCCTGTTTCCGACAAACCGACGACAGCAAGTGCAAGATCGACGGGGCGCGGCGCGGGGGTGCGGGATGGGGCGGGGGTCAGGGGTGGCGGGTTAGGCGTTGCCAGAGGCGACGGAGGGGGTTGCGGGGGCGGGGAAGTTGGGAGGACCGCGCGTTGAGCAGTTCGGTGGCGAGCGCCGCGGTGGCCGGGTCCAGCTCCGGGGCGGCAAGCGCCAGGTGAGCCAGTGAGACGGCGATCGGGACCGGTCGGACCCGCGCCACGGCGGCCGCGTCGGCGAGCCGGTCCGCCACCACCCGCGCCACGTCCGGTCGTACCGAGGGATCCACCCAGGCGGCGGTGATCAGAGCGAACAGCGCTGCCTCGGTGACCCAGTCCTCCACGTCCCAGATCAGGTCGAGCAGCACACGGCGTCGGGTCGACCCCTCCCACGGCTCGTCGGTGCGATGGTGCAGCAGCCCCAGGCAGGCCCACACCTGCACACCACGGACCCAGACCGACGGGTCGTGGGCGGCCAGCAGCCGACCCACCGCGTTGGCTGGCGCCGCCGGTGGGTGCACCAGCAGGCCGAGCAGGTCGGCAACGTCGAGGCCAGCCAGGCCCACCGCTGCGTCGTACGCCGCCGGTGGGTGCGGCCACGCCGGGTGAGCGATCTGCCCGATCCGTTCGACCGCCGTCGCCGAGGGCGCCGGCAGTGCGGGCGTGGGGACGTTGTCCGCGTAGTGCCACAACCGCTGGGCGGACGGGCGGCGCGGCTCGCGGGGGTCCGGCGCCGGCGTTCCGACGACGTCGATCCGCAGCCCGGGGGCGGTGGACGTCGCCGTCCGGACGGCGCTCGGCGGGGCGGCGGCGGGTAGGCGTACGGCGCTGCCGAGACCGTTGTCGTCGTCGGCCACCGCCTGGCGCATCGCGTCGACAAGTGGACCGCCGGCCGGGGTCAGTTGGCCGAGCCAGGGTCGGCCCCGGCAGCACTGGGCCAGGTCACCGTGCTCATGGCTGTCGTCAGGGTGGTCGCGGACGAAGTCGGCGAGCGCGACCAGATGGGCCAGGTCGCCGTCGCGCAGGTGCCGCAGGCGGTGGGCGGTGTGCACCGCGCAGTCGAACGACGGGTCGCGCGCCAGCGCCCGCTCGGTCCACTCCAGCGCCTCGTCCAACCGGCCGATCTCGGCCAGGGTGCCGGCGATGTCCGCGTAGATCGCCAGGTCGTCGGGGTCCAGCTCCACGGCCCGACCGAGGGCTGCGAGGCCGTCGCGCGTCCGGCCCGCGCTGCGGTACGCGTACCCGAGCCAGACCTCGCCCATCTTCGATGGTTGTGCGCGTACCCCTCGGGTGGCCCAGCGGACCGCCAGCGCGACTTCGCCGAGACGCCGGGCCAGCGCGGACGCCGCGCCCAGCAGCAGACCGTGCTCGGGGTGGACGGTGACCGCGTTGTGGGCCAGCGTGAGGTACGGCGTGAGGGCGGCCTGGCCGGCCCGCGGCACCGGGTCGGGCAGCGCGGTGCAGACCTGCATGAGGATGCGGGCGATGTGCTCCGGGGTCAGCCGTTCGGCCAACTCCGGCGCGGTGACCCACGGAACGCCGGCCCACTGGGTGCCCGGCGCGTACGCGGTTGCCGCGGCCAGCAGCTCCAACCCTTCGGCGGGGCGGCCGGCGGCGGCGAGCAGATGGGCGCGGGCGACGACCGCGCCCACGAAGGTGTGGTGGTTGATCGGGAAGAGGTCGAGGCCACCGCCGCTCGCCGTGGCGAGCCGCGCCAGAGTCTCGTGCACCTCCGGGAGGGTGGGGGCCTGTGCCAACGCGCTGGCGAGGTGGCCGGCGGCGTGGTGCAGGTCGCCCTCGTCGAGTGCCAGCCGGGCCAGCGCCAGCTCCTCCGTCGCGGAGAGCGCGGGATCGTCCGTTCCCTCGGGCACGTCGTCCTCTCGTGGCAGCTAGACCGGGTGCAGCGGGTAAAGCTTAGTTGATGTTGAGATCAACTGGTGATCACCTGCGCAGTCCTGCTCGTTCGATTGCTGAGATACGCTTAAAAGTGCAAGACTGAGCAAGAACCGCGCGGCAATCGCGCAGGGGGAGGGGTTTCCGTGACACGTGCAGGGGCTGGAATGGCCGCCGACATCGACGAGCAGCCGGCGGGCTACGCGCGCCTGCTCTCCGCTGCCAACGCCGCCGAGATCGCCCGGGTGGCGGCGGTCATCGCGGAACGTCGGCCACGGCACGTGGTCTTCACCGCCCGGGGCACCTCCGATCACGCGGCGCTCTACGGGGCGTACCTGACCGAGATCCGGCTCGGCCTGCCCGCCGGCCTCGCCTCGCCCAGCGCGGTCACCCTGTTCGGCGCCCGCCCCGACCTGTCCGACGCGCTGGTCGTCGGGGTCAGCCAGAGCGGCGGGTCGCCCGACCTGGCCGAGGTGCTGCGCGCTGCCCGCGCCTCCGGGGCGCTGACCCTCGCGGTGACCAACGCGCCAGGCTCACCCCTGGTCGACGTGGCCGAGCTGAGCATCGACATCGCCGCCGGGCACGAACGGGCGGTGGCCGCCACCAAGACGTACACCGCGGAACTGCTCGCCCTGCTGATGTTGGTGGAGGGCATCCGGGCCGGCGACGGCGTGCTCCCGGCGGCCGAACGCGAGGCGCTCGACGCCCTGCCCGAGCTGGCCGCCCGCACCTTGACCGACGGCACCCCGGCCCAGCTCGCGCCGCGCTACCGGTTCGCCCGCCAACTGGTAACCACCGGCCGGGGGTACGCCTACCCGACCGCCCGGGAGGCCGCGTTGAAGCTGATGGAAACCTCGTACCTGCCGGCGCTCGCCTTCTCCGGCGCCGACCTGCTGCACGGCCCGCTCGCGATGACCGACCCGGAGGTCCCGGTGCTCGCCCTGGTCGGCTCCGGCCCAGGTGGACGGTCGATGGGGGAGGTGCTGCCCCGCCTCGGCGAACGCCGCGCCGACGTCGTGGTGGTCGGCTCCGCCGACGTGCCGGGCGCCACCCGGCTGGCCGTTCCGGAGGTCGACGAGCGGTACGCCCCGCTGCTGGACATCCTGCCGTTGCAGCGGTTGGCGCTGGCCCTGGCGCTCACCCGAGGTGAGGACCCGGACGCGCCGCGCGGGTTGAAGAAGGTCACCGCGACGATGTGAGGCCCGGCGTGGCACCCTGGTCACCGTGTCCACGCTGCGCGACCTCGCCGAGGAGCACACCCATCTCCGTCCGGCCGACATCGACCACCTGCACCGGATCGCCGGCGACTGGCAGTTGCTCTCCGATCTGTCCTTCGCTGACCTGCTGCTCTGGGTGCCGGTCGACGCCGACGGCACGTTTCTCTGCGTCGCCCAGGTCCGCCCGACCACCGCACCCACCGCCTACCAGGACGACCAGGTGGGGCGGATCGTCGGGGGGCCGGAGGTGGCTCACCTGGGAGTGGCGTACTCGCAGGGCCGGATCTGGCGAGAGGGCGACCCGGTCTGGTACGGCGACGTACCCGCCCGGCACGAGGCGATTCCGGTCCGTCTGCGCACCGCCGAGGGTGAGGCCGGTGAGGTCATCGCCGTGGTGGGCCGGGACACCAACCTCTCCACCGCGCGTACCCCCAGCCAGCTGGAACTCAACTACCTGACCACGGCCGACGACCTGGCCCAGATGATCGCGGACGGCACCTTCCCGCCACCCCGGCACCCGGGTGAGACCACCTCCGCGCCCCGGGTCGGTGACGGCCTGGTGCGGCTGGACGCCGGGGGCAAGGTCACCTACGCGAGCCCGAACGCGCAGTCGGCGTACCGGCGGTTGGGTTACGCCTCCCACCTGGTGGGCGAAGACCTGGCCGCGCTGCACCGCCGGCTCGCCGGCGACCCGCTGGACGGCACCGAAGCGGCGAACGGCATCCTGGCCGCGCTGCGCGGTGAGGCGCCGCCCCGACGGGAGATCGACGCACGTGGCGCGACGATGCTCACCCGGGCGCTGCCACTGATGCCCGCCGGGGTGCCGATCGGCGCGCTCGTGCTGGTGCGGGACATCACCGAGGTCCGCCGCCGCGACCGGGCACTGATCACCAAGGACGCCACGATCCGGGAGATCCACCACCGGGTGAAGAACAACCTCCAGACCGTGGCCGCGTTGCTGCGGTTGCAGGCCCGCCGGGTGGCCATGCCGGAGGCCAGGGTCGCCCTGGAGGAATCGGTCCGCCGGGTCGCTTCGATCGCACTGGTGCACGAGACGCTCTCCATGTCCAGCGACGAGGCGGTCGAGTTCGACGGCATCGTCGACAGGGTGGCCAGCGCCGCGACCGAGGTGGCCGCGACCGAGGTGAGCGTCGGCATGCGCCGGCGGGGCAGCTTCGGTGTGCTGCCGGCGGAGATCGCGACCTCGCTGGTGATGGTCCTCAACGAGTTGCTGCTCAACGCCGTCGAGCACGGCTTCCCGCCGGCCGACGAGGCCGACGACGAACACGCCCCCGCCGTGGCCGGCCCTGATTTCGTACCGGCCGTCGTTCCGGAGGCCGATCCGTCGGTCCGACCGGAGGTGGTGGTGTCGGCGCACCGGTTCCGCAAGATGCTGCATGTCTCGGTGACGGACAACGGACGTGGGTTGCCGCCCGAATTCGACGCCGAACGCGGCAGCCGCCTCGGCCTGCAGATTGTCCGCGCACTGGTCACCGGGGAGCTGCGCGGCACCATCGAGCTGCGGGCCGGCGCCAACGGTGGCACCGAGGCGATGCTGGTCGTCCCGCTGGCCCGCAGCACCCACGAGGGCCGCTCGCAGGCCTGAGGCCCGCGGCCGGCAGGGCACGGGGTTCGACCGGGGCGGCAGACCGGGGCACGGTCGGTCAGCGGTCGGGGCGGCTGGTCAGCAGCGCGACGGTCAGGCCAGGGAACTGCCAGGTCTGGGCGACGGTGAAGTCCGCGCGTAACGCGTCGCCCTTGGTCCCGGTCACGGCGGCCAACGGCTCGGCGTGCCGGCCGGAGATGACCAGCCACACCCGTGTCGTACCAGCCAGGCACTGCGCCGGTTGGGGGCACTCGGCGGCCCACAGGTCACCCCGGCGCACCTCGTCCTCGGTGACCAGCACGTCCCTCGGTGGATCGTCGAGGTGGTACTCGACGCCGAGGTCGAGGAAGAGCCAGCTCTGCCGGGGTGAGTAGACCACCGCGTCACCCGGCCGCTGACCGTCTGCGATCACCCGCGCCGCGCCCGCGTAGTCCACCGGCGCGTTGCGCGGCCATTCGTGGGTCCGCCGCAGCGCGGTCTGGTCGGGCAGGCCGAGCAGCCCGGCCAGGACCACCACGACGAGCGCGGCCGGCGCGGCCACCGCGGCCAGCGCCGCGCCCGCCAGCAGGCAGACGAAGGGCACCACGAAGACCAGATACCGGGGTACCCACAGCGCCACGACCGTGCCGGCGGCGAAGAGCAGCAGCACGGGCAGCAGAACCGCGCTCACCGGCAGCAGGGCGCGCCGCCCGAGCCGGGCCGCGCCCAGTGCGGCGACCCCGACCAGCAGGCCGCCCACCACGCTGCTCTGGGTCACGCCGCCGGGCAGGGCGGTGAGGTCGTCCAGTCGAGCCAGGTCGACCCAGTTCAGCTGCCGAGACCGCTGGGTCCGCGCCTTGAGCAACAGTGGGCTGACCAGCAGCACGACCGGCACCACGGCGACCACCCACCGCCACACCCGCCGGTCCCGCTCAGCGCTGCGGTCGCCCGGGGCGGCGATGCCGGCCGCGACCGGGCCGCGCCACCAGGCGAGCAGGACGACCAGCGCGTGCGCGGCGAGCAGGGTGAGTGCGATCAGGTGGATGAGTCCGAGAGCGGCGACGGCGGCCGCGTACCCGGCCCAACGGGCCCAGCTCGGCCGGCGTAGAGCGCTCACCAGCAGCAGTGTGGCGAGCACCGCGAGCATGGTGGCCAACGCGTACGGGCGAGCCTCCTGCCCATAGCGCGACGTGCCGGGGAGCACCGCGAACAGCAGCCCGGCGAAGAGGCCGGTTCGTCGATCGACGAGCCGCGCGCCGAGCACCGCCAGCAACCCGGCGGCCACGGTCATCGCCAGCACGGCCGGTACGCGTAGGGCGATCGTGGAGTCGCCGACGATCGCGGTCCAGCCGTGCATCAGCAGGTAGTACGGCCCGGTCGCGGCGTCGATGGTGCCGGCCAGCCGGGCCAGGTCGTGCGGCGACCGGGTGGCCGCGCTCCAGGTCGCCAACTCGTCGCGCCAGAGCTGGGCGGAGCCCAGCCCGGTCAGGGTCACCGCCAGGGTCAGCAGCGCCGGGGCAAGCCAGACCGGCACGCGGCGCAGGTCGCCCCACGCCGCGCCGGTCGACTTCTCGGACAATGTGCCCACGGTCCGAGCCTGCCACGGCCATCCCGGTCGCGGGTATCAGCTGGCGGCAGGCGGTGGACGCCAGGCGGGCATCACGTCGTTCGGTCGGGCGGTCTTCGCCGGATCACGCTCGACGAGATCGCCGAGCACGGCGTCGATCCGTGCCATCAGCTCGTCGTCCAGTCGGACCGTGGTGGCCGCGGCCGTTTCGGCGAGCTGGTCGGGTCGCGACGCGCCGACGATCGCACTGGCCACCGTTGGACGGCGTAACACCCACGCCACCGCCAACTGGGCCATCGTGCAGTCGGCGGCCTCGGCGATCGACCGGAGCTGGCGTACCCGGGAGAGCAGCAGATCCGAGGAGTAGCGGGCGATGAACGACCCGCCGAAGCCGTCGGTGGCCCGGGAGCCGGCGGGCGGACGATGGCCGGGCTCGTACTTGCCGGTCAGCACGCCCATCGCGAGCGGCGACCAGGCGAGCTGACCCAGGCCGAGCTCGGCGCTGGCGGGCACCACCTCGGCCTCCACCACCCGCCACAGCATCGAGTACTGCGGCTGGTTGGCGATGAACGGGACGTTCAGGTCGGCGGCGAGCCGCAGGCCCGCACGCAGTTGCGCGGCGGTCCACTCGGAGGCGCCGATGTAGAGCACCTTGCCCTGGCGGACCAGATCGGCGAAGGCGGTCATCGTCTCCTCCAGCGGCACGGTGTCGTCGTACCGGTGTGCCTGGTAGAGGTCGACGTAGTCGGTGCCCAGCCGGCGCAGCGAGGCGTGGCAGCCCTCGATGATGTGCTTGCGGGACAGGCCGGCGTCGTTCGGCCCTGGGCCGACCGGAAGGTAGACCTTCGTGCACAGCTCGATCGAGCTGCGTCGGACGCCGCTCAACGCCTTGCCCAGCGCCTCCTCGGCCCGTCCCTGGGCGTACCGGTCCGCAGTGTCGAAGGTGGTGATGCCCGCGTCCAGGGCGACGGCCACGCAGGCAGCCGCCGCCCTGTCGTCGAGCTGGCTGCCGTGGGTGACCCAGTTGCCGTACGCGACCGCGCTCACGCGCAGGCCCGACCGGCCCAGTTGCCTGTATTCCATCCGAGGATCGTCCAGCGGTCGCGCGCTGTCGCCGAACCGTTCGAACGTGGTCGAATCTGTCGGTGATCGAGGTCCACTTCACGCCCGACGACCTGAGTCGGGTCCGGTTCGTGCACTCGCCGCTGGCTGAGCTGGTGGCCAGCACCTGGGCCTTGCGGAAGCCGGCGAAGTACTGGATGCACCGTCCGTGGCGGGAGCGTGCCGAGCGGCTGCTGCCGGGTGCCGGCCTGGAGCCGCTGTTGGCGGTGCTCAAGTCGTCCAACGGATACGTGCCGGACTTCCTCACCCCGATCGGGGTGGCGCCGAATCTGGCGGCCGAGCTGCGGGCGGTCGCCAGCACCGGCCCGACCCAGGTGCGGCGGCAACTGGACCGGGCCGGTGCACCCCGGCTGGCCCCGGACGAGCTGGTCGCGCAGCTCCGTCGCTACTTCACGCTGCTGATCGCGCCGGACTGGCCCCGGCTGCGAGCGCTCGCGCTGGCGGACATCCGGCGGCGGACTCTGCTCGCCGCCGAGCAGGGCGGGCGGACGCTGCTCCGCGAGCTGCACCCGTTGATCCGCTGGGACGGCGCGGCGCTGCAGGTCGCCGTCGGCACGACCCGGCCGGCCGATCAGAACGGGCGCCCGTGGACGCTGCTGCCCACCTCCTTCGCCGGGCCGACGGTGCACGCGATCATGGAGGGTGACGCCGGGCCGGCGCTCTGCTATCCACCCGGAGGGCTGGGCGGGCTGTGGACGTCGCCGCCGCCCAGCGCCGCGCTGGGCGCGCTGCTCGGCAGTACGCGGGCGGCGGCGCTGTCCGTACTCGACGCTCCGCTGAGCACCGGCGAGCTGGCCGCGATGTTGAGCCTCGCGCCGGCGACCGCGTCGCACCACCTCACCACGCTGCGGGACAACGGCCTGATCGCCGGCGTACGGCAGGGACGGGTGGTCCGCTATGCCCGAACTGTCCTCGGTGACCAGCTGGTCGGCTAGCCCCCGGCCCGTGATGTGGGATCTGGCACGTGGACATTGGCCGGCCCCCATGCGGTGTGGCAGCATGGCCCCATGACCGCCGCTGTCGTCCGCCGCTTCGTGGCCCGTCGCCACGTCGATTACGGCCGCGTGTTCAGCGCGATCTGTCCGGCCGACTGACGACGCCCGACCAATCCGTCTCGGGCGCGCTCCGCGCCGGCTGTCTGAAGACACCGTTGTCCCGCCCGCTTCGCCGGGCCGGCCGCCGCGCCCCGCGCACGCCCGAGGCACAGCAGACAACGGAGGACGCCGCGATGGCGGTCAGCAGCACCCCGGCCCGTCCCGAGGGCCCGACGGCCCGCCCGGCGCGGGCCCCGCGCCGCCCACGGGGTGAGGGTCAGTGGGCGCTCGGCCACCGCGAGCCGCTCAACCCCAACGAGCGGATCAAGAAGGACGACGACCCGCTGAACGTCCGGGCCCGAATCGAGACCATCTACGCCCACCGCGGCTTCGCCTCCATCGACCCGCAGGACCTGCGCGGCCGGTTCCGCTGGTGGGGCCTCTACACCCAGCGCAAAGCGGGCATCGACGGCGGGCGCACGGCCGTGCTGGAGCCGCACGAGCTGGAGGACGAGTTCTTCATGCTCCGGGTCCGCATCGACGGCGGCCAACTCAGCCTGGCCCAGTTGCGGGTGATCGCGGACATCTCCCGGCAGTTCGCGCGGGACACCGCCGACATCACCGACCGGCAGAACATCCAGTTCCACTGGATCCGGGTCGAGGACATGCCGGAGATCTGGCGCCGGCTGGAGTCGGTCGGCCTGCAAACCACCGAGGCGTGTGGCGACTGCCCGCGGATCGTGCTGGGCAGCCCGGTCGCCGGGGTGGCCCGCGACGAGATGCTCGACCCGACCCCGGCGGTCGACGAGATCGTCGCCCGGTACGTCGGGGACAAGCAGTTCTCCAACCTCCCCCGCAAGTTCAAGACGTCGATCTCCTGGCTGGTGGACACCCCGTACGAGTCGAACGACATCGCCTTCCTGGGCGTCGACCACCCCGAGCACGGTCCCGGCTTCGACGTCTGGGTCGGCGGGGGTCTCTCCACCAACCCGATGCTCGCCCAGCGGCTCGGCGTCTGGGTGCCGCTGGCCGAGGTACCCGACGTATGGGCCGGGGTGGTCGGGATCTTCCGCGACTACGGCTACCGCCGGCTGCGCAACCGGGCCCGGCTGAAGTTCCTGGTGGCCGACTGGGGTGTGGAGCGCTTCCGCGAGGTCCTGGAGAAGGACTACCTCGGCCGGACGTTGCTCGACGGCCCGGCACCGACCCTGCCGTCGAAGCCGGTCGACCACGTGGGCGTGCACGAGCAGGCCGACGGGCGGCACTACGTGGGCGCCGCCCCGGTCGTCGGGCGGGTCTCCGGCAAGCAGCTCGCCCAACTGGCCGACGTGGTCGAGGCGCACGGCAGCGACCGGGTACGACTCACCCCGTACCAGAAGCTGCTGGTGCTCGACGTGCCGACGGATCGGACGGAGTCGCTGGTCGACGCGCTGCGCGGCATCGGCTTGGAGGCCCGGCCGTCGGCGTGGCGGCGCGGCACGATGGCCTGCACCGGCATCGAGTACTGCAAGTTGGCCATCGTCGAGACGAAGGCCCGCGGTGAGGAGTTGGTGGCCCGGCTGGAGCAGCGGCTGCGCGACTTCGACGCCGACATCTCCATCCACATCAACGGCTGCCCGAACGCGTGCGCGCGTACCCAGGTGGCCGACATCGGGCTCAAGGGCCAGTTGGTGGTCGGCCCGGACGGTCGGCAGGTGGAGGGTTTCCAGGTGCACCTGGGCGGCGGGCTGGGCATGGCCCAGGGGCAGACCGCCGGCTTCGGCCGCAAGCTACGCGGCCTGAAGACCACCGCCGAGGAGCTTCCGGAGTACGTGGAACGGCTGGCCCGCCGTTACCTGGCCGGCCGGAGCGAGGGCGAGACTTTCGCCAACTGGGTGATCAGAGTCGACGAGGAGGAACTGCGGTGAGCAGCGAGAACCGAGCGGCACCTCTGTACTGCCCGTACTGCGGCGAGGAAGACCTGCGGCCGCACGAGGCGGGGCACGGCGCCTGGGAGTGCCACGCCTGCACCCGGGTCTTCTCGGTGAAGTTCACCGGGCTGCTCTCGCGGGCGGTGACCCGATGAGCCTCGTCTCCGCCACCGGCCTGCGCCTGGTCGGTCCGGGTGGTCCGACGCCGGCCGATCCGGCCCGGCGCAATCCGGACGAGCTGCGGTCGCTGGCCGAGCAGGCGGCTCGGGACCTGGAGGGCGCCCCGGCGCTGGAGATCGCCCGCTGGGCGGCGCAGACCTTCGGGGACAGGTTCTGCGTCACCAGTTCGATGGCCGATGCCGTGCTGGCCCACCTGGTGTCCCGGGTGGCCCCGGGGGTGGACGTGGTCTTCCTCGACACCGGCCTGCACTTCCCCGAGACGCTACGGGTGCGCGACGAGGTCGCCCGCACGCTCCCGGTGAACGTCCGGTCGATCCGGCCCCGGCTCACCGTCGGCCAGCAGGACGGCCAGTACGGCCCCCGGCTGTTCAACAAGTCACCGGACGACTGCTGTCAGTTGCGCAAGGTGGAGCCGCTGGAGCGGGCACTGACCGGGTACGACGCCTGGGCCGCGGGCCTGCGTCGGGACGAGTCGCCGACCCGGGCCAACACACCGGTGGTGACCTTCGACGCGCGGCGCGCCAAGGTCAAGGTCAACCCGATCGCGGCGTGGTCCCAGGGGGACGTGGACGCCTACATCGCCCGCTTCAACGTGCCGGTCAACGAGCTGTTCAAGCAGGGCTACGGGTCGATCGGCTGCTGGCCGTGCACGCGCCGGACCAAGGCGGGCGAGGACGCGCGGGCCGGCCGTTGGGCCATGTTCGAGAAGACCGAGTGCGGGCTGCACGTCTGACCTCCCCGGCGACGACCCCCACCGGCCCCTCGGCGGTCGGCGGGGCCGACCCGGTGGTGCTGGTCGCGCACGGCAGCCGTGATCCACGAGCGGCCGACGCCACCCGGGCGCTGGCCCAGGCCGTGTCGGCCGCCCGGCCGGGCACCCCGGTGTGGGCGAGCTGGCTGGACCACACCGAGCCGGGGCCGACCGAGGTGCTGCGCGACCTGGCGGTGGCCGGCCACCGCCGGGCGGTGCTGGTGCCGCTGCTGCTGACCGCCGCGTACCACCATCGGGTGGACATTCCGGCGGCGGTCGCCGCGGCGGCGCAGGCCGGGCCACCGCTGGCGGTACGGGTGACCGACGTGCTCGGCCCGGCGGACGGGACGGTCGACCCTGGGCTGCTGGCCGGGCTGCGCCGTCGACTCGGTGAGGCGCAGCCGGGCCGGTTCGACGCACTGGTGTTGGCCGCTGCGGGCACCAGGGACGCGCGGGCGCGCCGTTCGGTGGGCCGGGTTGCGGATGCTCTCGGCGAGGAGTTCGGGGTGCCCTGCCGGGTGGCGTACGCCTCGGCGGCTCCACCGGCGGCCGGCGTGGCGGTGTCCCGGCTGCGGGCGGCCGGCGCACGCCGGGTCGCGGTGTCCGCGTACTTCCTGGCGCCGGGTCTGTTCCACGATGCGGTGACCGAGGCTGCCCGCAGGGCCGGCGCGGTGGCGGTCGCCGCGCCGTTGACCGACGCACCGGAGTTGGTCGGGTTGGTGCTGCGCCGGGTCGATGACCAGCCCGACGGGCGCGGAGTGACACCGTCAGGGTGACGGCGCGAAAGTTCTTGTGCCGGGCAGCGGAACGCCCCGGCGGGCGAACCCACCGGGGCGTGCAGCTGTGTCGTTGGGGATCAGGCGGAGTGAGCGCGCAGCACCCGGAGGCCGCCGCGCCGCTTGACAGCGCGCCGCTCCTCCTCGCTCATTCCGCCCCAGACGCCGGCGTCCTGACCCGACTCGAGTGCCCACTGCAGGCACTGGTCGGTCACGGAGCAGCGCCTGCAGACGGCCTTGGCCTGCTCGACCTGCAGGAGAGCCGGTCCGGACGTCCCAATCGGGAAGAACAGTTCCGGGTCCTCGTCGCGGCAGACAGCATGGTGACGCCAGTCCATGGCGGCAACACTCCTCATTCTGGATGGGTGGCAACAATTGCTTGGTCGTGCTTTTCCTATATGCATCCGCAGTGCCGACGGTGACAGTTAGCGCTCGTCCATTCGGCAGTGCGTGAGCAGGCGGTTAGCGCCCGGGGACCTGCTGGAACAGCTCAACCTGACGAGCATATCCAGGCAATGTCCCGGTAACTCAAGTTCGCTTGTGAATACTTTCACGAACAGTCGCGATGTCAAGGGTGACGCTCGGAAAAACTCCGGGCGGTGAGCAAGCCCACAACCCATTTGTCCGGGTTCCAGTGCTTTCCTGGTTACCCGCCGTGCCACAGCCGAGGATCAATATAGTACAGTCCGCGTGACATTGCTGACATTTCCGGCACCTGCCCCTCGGTGTGGCGGTGGCCGGCCGATGCGGTCGCGGTCACCGTGTCGACCAAGGGCAGTACCCGAGACCTAGCAGATTACTCTCAGTGCGGCGGGAACGGAGGTGAATCTGACTTTCTCCCGCTCGCCGAGATAGTCGCCGTCCAGCTGGAACGCCTGTGGACGGCTGGAGAGCAGCGTGAACTCCGCCGAGTCATGGAGTCGTAACACCTGCCGACCGCGCGGATCGGGTTGCCGGGACAGGAACTGCGTCACTGTCCGTGTTGTGCTAGCCACCCGGAGCTGACGCAACGCCAGCACATCCAGCCCGAGGTCGAACGACGCCGCCGGGTTCGGGTTGACCTCCCGGTCGCCCAGGTACGTCCACGGCGCCGTGTTCTGGATGATGACGGTGGCGAGCTCAGCCTCCGCCGGCTCGCCCGGACGCTCCAGGACGATCGCCGGATGCCGTCGGTCCGAGGCGAAGAAGTACTGGTTCATGATCGAGCGCAGATAGAGCGACGGCGTGGACACCCGACCCTTCCGCCGGGCCTGCTCCACCCGGTGGATCACGGCCGCGTCCAGGCCGAACCCCGCGCAGAAGGTGAAGTAGCGGTCGTCCGCGCGGCCCAGCCCAACCGTTCGGCTCCGGCCCAGGCGCAACCCTTCGAGGATCATGCTGGTCGCCTCCGGCCACTCCCGGGGCAGGCCCAACGCACGGGCGAACACGTTGGTCGACCCGCCCGGCACGGTCGCCAGCGCGGGCAGCCGCTCGGCCATCGTTGCATCGTCGGCGCCCAGCGGGGGTTCGGCCGTCATCAGACCGTTCACCACCTCGTTCACGGTGCCGTCGCCACCCAGGGTGACGACCAGGTCGACGCCCTCCGCAGCGGCCTCCCGGGCCAACGCCATGGCGTGCCCGCGCCGACGGGTGTAGCGCACGCTGAGGTCGACTTCGCTGCGCAGCGCCCGGACGAGCACGTCCCGGCTGCGTTCGCTGGTGGTGGTGGCCTTTGGATTGACCACCAGGACGGCCCGCATGGGCGGCACTGTACCTTCCGGTAGCCCGGGTATCGTGGCGCGCGTGACCATCGACTCGGCCCCGTTTCCCGTCACGCTCCGCTGGGCGGTCCGGCTGCTGTGGGCGGAAGCGGCCGTCGTCGGGCTGCTCGCGGCCTGGCTGGTCTGGGCCGACCTCACGGCCACCACCACCGACCTGACGTCGGCGTTGCTGGTGACCGCCTTCGCCGCCGGGGCCGCGGTCGTGCTCTGGGCGCTGGGCCGTGCGCTGCTGCGCCGCAAGGCGGGCGCACGGGCCCCCGCGATCGTGCTTCAGCTGATGCTGCTGCCGATCGGGTGGTTCATGATCCAGGCTGGGCTCGGCTGGCTGGGTGTGCCGTTGATGGCCCTCGGCCTGGGCGTCAGCTGGCTGTTGGTCAGCCCACCGACGACCCGGGCCCTCGGCTTCGAGTGACCCTGCCGGCGTGTGCTGGGCCGGTCAGTAGCCGCCGGAGCGTCGGGTGAGCAGCGCGATCGTGGCCCGACCGTCGGCGGCCGTGGCGGATGCCGAGGTGGTCAGCGCGGTGAGCACCTTCCAGGCGAAGGACGACTCGGCGGGCAGCGTGGCACCACGCACGGTCGGCACGGTCACCTCGACGGTCAACGCGTCCTCGGTGACCGCGAAACGGCACTCCAACTCGGCGTCACGGGTGGCGATGGCGAGCAGCATGGCGCACGCCTCGTCGACCGCGATCCGCAGATCCTCGATCTCGTCGAGCGCGAACTGCAACCGGGCCGCGAGACCTGCGGTGGCGGTACGGAGCACGCCAAGATAACCGCCGTCGGCAGGCACCGTGAGGTGCACCACGTCGTCGGTCACTGGCTGGCCAGTCAGTTGAGTCACGCCTCATCCCCCCGGTCGGGGACTCTACCCGGTCGGTCGTCGGTACGCGTGCCGGCGGCGGTGGCCTGATTGGCCAGTTGGCGCAGCGCGTCGCCGCTGAGCCGATAGGGGATCCACTCGCTCATCTGCTCCGCGCCGATCGAGGCGTAGAACCCGGCGGCCGGGTTCCAGTTGATCATCCACCACTCCAGCCGCCGGTAGCCGCGTCGTACGCAGATGTCGGCCAGGGTGGCGAGCAGCAGCCGACCCGCCCCGGTGCCGCGGGCGGCCGGGGAGACGTAGAGGTCCTCCAGGTAGATGCCGTGTACGCCGGCCCAGGTGGAGAAGTTGAGGAACCACAGCGCGAAGCCGATCGGCTCGTCGTGCTCGTCGACCGCGACGTGACCGAAGAGCGCCGGAGCGGCCGTAGGGCTCGGCGCGTCCGCCGCCGCGCCGCGACCTGGGACAGTGGGAAACAGGGCCGAGGTCAACTGCTCGGCGGTCAGATGGCACTGGTCGGAGGCGCGTTCGTACTCCGCCAGCTCGTGCACCATGGCGACGATGGCCGGCACGTCCTCGGGACGCGCCGGCCGGATCGTCGGTATGACCGGTGAGGTCACGCCTTCTTGGTCTCCCAGAAGATCTTCGAGATCTCGTCGATCTTCGCGAGCAGCTTGTCGGCGGTGGCCGGGTCGAGGCTGCCCTTGACGCCACCGGCGCCGGCGAGCTTGGTGGCCTCGTTGAACAGCTGGTGCAGCTGCGGGTACTTCTCGAAGTGCGTGGCCTTGAAGTAGTCGGTCCAGAGCACCCACAGGTGGTGCTTGACCAGCTCGGCGCGCTGTTCCTTGATGATGACGGCGCGGGTGCGGAACTCCGGGTCGGTGTTTGCCTGGTACTTCTCGCAGATCATTTTGACCGATTCGGCCTCGATCCGGGCCTGAGCCGGGTCGTAGACACCGCACGGCAGGTCGCAGTGAGCGCTCGCGATGACGCGGGGCGCAAGGATGCGCGGAAATCGCATCAGGATCCTCCATGGGAAGTTTGCGATGATCAAAGGCGACATTACTCCTGGGAATGCTCCCCAGGCCGGGTGGAGGTGAAACCAGTGGGAACCGATCACCCGGCTGAGGTGCCGCGGTTGCGGAGGCCGCTGACCGCGGTTCTGGTGACCGGTCCGTCCATGGCGCCGACGCTGCGGCACGGTGACGCGGTGCTGGTGCGTCCTAATGGCCGCCCGATTCGACCCGGGGACGTGGTGGTCGCGGTCTTCCGCACCCGCCCCGAATTGCTGGTGGTGAAGCGGGCGGTCCGGCAACAGGACGGCGGCTGGTGGCTGCGCGGGGACAACGACCTGATCACCGATGACTCCCGGGCGTACGGGGTGGCCGACGTGCGGGCAAGGGTCGTGGCCCGCTACTGGCCGCGCCCCGGCCGGGTTCGTCGTCGACTGTTATGACCCCGCTCACATCCGAGTGGCAGTGTCGACACTATGCTCGGAAGTGCCCGGGTGACCCCCTGCACCGCGTGCCACCGCTCGCCGCCCACTCCGCGGTAGGGCCGGCCGCCCCGTCTGCTCGACAGATCCTGGAGTCACCACCATGTCTTCGTCCACCGTGGACCCCGCCGATCCCGTCTTCCTGCTGCACCGGGGCGGCAAGATGGCCGTCGCCTCGACCGTGCCGCTCACCAGCCGGGAAGATCTCTCCCTGGCGTACACGCCGGGGGTGGCTCGGGTGTGCGAGGCGATCGCCGCCGATCCCGCCCTGGTGGACGAATACACCTGGGTGTCGCACACGGTCGCGGTGGTCACCGACGGCTCGGCGGTGCTCGGGCTCGGCAACATCGGCCCACGCGCCGCGCTGCCGGTGATGGAGGGCAAGGCGGTGCTGTTCAAGCAGTTCGCCGGGGTGGACGCTGTGCCGGTCTGCCTGGACACCCAGGACGTCGACGAGATCGTCGCCGTGGTGCGGGCGCTGGCCCCCTCGTTCGGCGGGATCAACCTGGAGGACATCAGCGCGCCGCGCTGCTTCGAGGTGGAGAGACGGCTCGACGAGGCGCTGGACATTCCGGTCTTCCACGACGACCAGCACGGCACCGCGATCGTGGTGCTCGCCGCGCTGCGCAACGCCGCGACCCTGCTCAACCGCAAGCTCGGTGACCTGAGGGTGGCGGTGAGCGGAGCGGGCGCAGCCGGGGTGGCGGTGACGAAGATGCTGATCGCCGGGGGTGTCAATCCCGACCAGGTGGTGGTCTGCGATTCCAAGGGCATCATCGGCCGGCACCGGACCGAGTTGACCGGCACCAAGGCCGAGCTGGCGGAGCTCACCAACGCGGACGGCCGCCGCGGCGACATCACCGAGGCGCTGCGTGACGCGGACGTCCTAATCGGGGTCTCCGGCGGGCAGATCCCCGAGACCGCGGTGGCCGGAATGGCACCCGGCGGGATCGTGTTCGCGCTGGCCAACCCGACGCCGGAGGTGCACCCTGAGGTCGCCGCGCGGCACGTCGCGGTGGTCGCCACCGGTCGCAGCGACTACCCCAACCAGATCAACAACGTGCTGGCGTTCCCGGGGGTGTTCCGTGGTGCGTTGGATGCCGGCGCCACCCGGATCACCGAGGCGATGAAGGTCGCCGCCGCGGACGCCATCGCCGGGGTGGTCGCCGAGTCGTTGACCGTCGACGCGATCGTCCCCTCGCCGCTCGACCCGCGCGTCGCGCCGGCCGTCGCCGAGGCGGTCGCCGAAGCCGCCCGACGCGACGGCGTCGCCCGCCGCTAGCGCCCGACACAAGGCCCACACGGACGGGCACCTTCTTAACGGGCGCTCAGCTTGTTACCGTGCCGATCATGCGTGCCGCCTTCGCCTCCAGCTTCGACGACGCCGATCCGCTCGCCGCCCTCACCGTCGGTGAGCGGCCCGAGCCGACCCACCCGGCCGACGACTGGGTGACCGTGCAGTTGCGGGCCACCTCGCTCAACCACCATGACCTCTGGTCATTGCGCGGGGTGGGGCTCACCGAGGCCCAACTGCCGATGATCCTCGGCTGCGACGCGGTCGGTGCCGACCCGGAGGGTCACCCGGTGGTCGTGTACCCGGTGGTGGTCACTCGGGGTGACCCACGCGGGGTCTCCATCCTCTCCGAGCACTTCGCGGGGACCCTCGCCGAGCGGGTCGCCGTACCCCGATCGAACCTGATCCCGCTGCCCGACGGCATGACGGCGACCGACGCGGCGTGCCTGCCCACGGCCTGGCTGACCGCGTGGCGGATGCTGACCACCAAGGGCCGTGTCGCGGACGCCGACAGCGTGCTGGTCCAGGGCGCGGGCGGTGGCGTCGCGACCGCGGCCGTCGCGCTCGCCGTCGCGATGGGCAAGCGGGTGTACGCCACCAGCCGTGACGCCGGCAAGCGGGAGCGGATCTCGGCCCTCGGCGCTACCGCCGTGGAACCCGGTGCCCGGCTGCCGGAACGGGTCGACGTGGTGATCGAGACGGTTGGCGCGGCCACCTTCGACCACTCGCTGAAGTCGGCCGCGCCGATGGCCCGGATCGTGGTCTCCGGCGCGACCGCCGGGCACGAGCCGGCGATCAACCTGCGCCGGGTCTTCGCGATGCAGTTGGAGATCCTGGGTACCTCGATGGGCACCCCCGGCGAGCTGTACGAGTTGCTGGCGTTCTGCTCCGACAACGAGGTGCGCCCGGTGGTGGACTCCGTCGTTCCGTTCAGCCGTGTCGAGGACGCCTTCGCCCGCCTGCACTCCGGCGACGCCTTCGGCAAGGTCGTCATCGACCACACGGCCTGATCTGCGGGGCGCCCCGACGCCCTGCCCCGCCGCCCCGCCCTGACGCCGCGCCCGACGCCCCGCCCGCAAGATCCGCACAACATCATGGAAACAGTGGCCTCAGCGTCGCGGGATACCACTGTTTCCTGGATGTTGTGCGGATCTGGAGGCGGCCGACGCGCGGGACTCAGAGATGATCGTCGAAGGTGGCGATGTCGCCGCGCGTCGCATCGGTGGGGATGCGCTTCCTGGCCGCCGCGTCGCCGTAGAGTGACCAGCGGAGGAACTCGACGGACGTGTCCGAGACCACTCGCAGTGTCGCGCCGTCACTGAGCAGCGCCCGCCCGTGGTCGCCCTTCGGCAGGCTCAGCATCGCCTTTGGCCAGGGCACCTTGTCGTAGGCGGCCTTGCCCGCCGCGTAGTCGACCACCTCGTCCAGTTCTCCGTGCACGAACAGTTGCGGCGCGGACGCGCCGGCGAACGCGGTGCCCACGCCGAGCGCCGTGCCGGCGAAGACCACGCCCGCGTCCAGCCGCTCGTCCCGGCTGGCGGTGAAGAGGCCGATCGTGGTCACCCCGCCAGCCGAGTGCCCGGCCGCGGCCACTCGCTCGGCGTCCAACCGGCCGTGCAACTCCTCGTCGGGCTTGGCGTTCAGCGCGAGCACCTGGGTCAGCGCGTACGACACGTCGGCCGGCTGGTTGAGCACGTCGAGAACGTTGCCGTCGCCGCCTCGGGAGGTGTGCGGGAAGGCCGGCGCGGCCACCACGAAACCCGCCGCCGCCCACCGGGTCAGCAGGGTGGCGTAGTCGTCCGGCCGCCCGCCCAGGCCGTGGCTGAACATCACCACGGGAAAGCGGCCGTTCGCGGCCGACGCCAACTGCTTCGCCGCGCCGCCGGCCTCCCCGGCCGCCGGATACCAGAGCGTCACCGGCAGCGCACGGCCGTCCCGGTCCAGCTTCAGTTGGCGTACGCCGACTGCGAAGGCGCGCTTGGGGGCGGTCCCGGCCGGGACCTGCGGCGTCGGCGTGGCGGCGGCCGTCGGTGGCTCGACCGGCGCGTGCCAGCGCTCGCCCGGTGGGGTGTCCGCCGAGCAGCCGGCGAGCCCGGCCAGGAGTACGGCGCTGGCCAGCAGGGCGGGGGTGACGCGACGCGACATGAATCCGATTGTGCCCTGTCTGGTCGGCACGACCGGCGAAGTTCGGCGCACGGTGTCCGCCCCTGCACACCTGGTGTCCGGCCGCGGCGCGTTCGGCGAGTTGGCGCCGCCGTCGTGCAGGGTCGGTCAGGGAGCGCGGCGGGAAGGCGGCGTTGGGGTTGTACCGGTTCGTCCCGGGCCAGGGCTGGCACGCAGCCGGATCAGGTCGTCGGCGTCCTTCGGCCGGCGCGGACGCTCCGGCATCCACACCGGGTACATCTGCTTGAACTCGATCTGCGCCGGCACGGAGATGATCGGCGCGCTGAGCGCGCCGATCCGCCCGGGTGGCGCGTCCAGCATCCCGGCCGGCAGCGGAGTCCCGGCCCATGGCCCGGCACCCACCGTCGGCCGGCCGGCGTCGTCCCGACCCAGGTACGCGAAGCTGACCTCGACGTCGCCCGCGAACACGTCGAGTTGCAACTCCGCCGGCATCCGAGGGTCGGGACGCCAACCTCGGGCCAGCAGCACCGTGGCGAGCAGGTCCGCGTCCTCCGACCAGCAGTACCAGTCGACGTCGACGTGGGGGCGGGTCACCGCGCCGAGGTGGAAGTCCATCGCCCAGCCGCCGCGCAGCCATACCGGGATGCCGTCTGCCCCGGCCACCGTGAGCACCTCGGCGATGCTCGCCAACTGGCGGCGCGCGTGCTCGTCCACCGGACCACCGTAGCGGCGCGGCCCGATCAGCTGGCCGGTCGGGACTCGTAGCTGGTCATCGGCGTGTGGGCGTCGGCGGCGAGGCGGGTGCCGGCCGACTGGTCGCCGTAGAGGGTCCAGCGGAGGAAATCGGTGGTGGTGGCGAGAACCGGGGCGAACCCCGGGTTGCCGGGCGTGAGGTATGCGCCGTGGTCCTGCCCCAACACGCTGAGGAACGAGGCCGGCCCGGGAGTACGCCGGTACGCCGCCCGGCCGACCGTCACCGGCACCACCGCGTCGGCCGTGCCGTGCACGAAGAGCACCGGTGCGGCCGGCCCGGCGAAGCTGCCGGGCAACCCACCGCCGGCGATCACGATCCCGGAGCGCAGCCGGGCCGAGTGCCCTTGACTGAACATGCCGGACGTGGTGAAGCCGCCCGCCGAGTGTCCGGCGGCGGCAATCGACGACAGATCCAGGTGGCCGGCGAGGGGATCCGCACGGTTTCGGTCGAGGCGGCTCAGGTGTCGGATCAGCCGCCAACCATCGGCGGGCTGGTTGCGTACGTCGTCCCGGTTGAACTGGGCGGCACCCTGCCGGGTGTGCGGGAACGCGGGAGCGGCCACCACGAAACCGGCCGCCACCCAGCGGGTCGTCAGGCCAGCGTGCAGGTCGGGCCGGCTGTGCAGCCCGTGGCTGTAGATCACCACCGGGAACCGCCCGTCGGCCACCCCGTCGGCCGCGGCCGGAAACCAGATCGTCACCGGCAGGGGGCGCGACGAGCGCGGATCGAGGGTGAGCGTACGCACGCCGACGGCGTACGACCCCTCGGGCGCCCGACGCGCCGACGGCGACCCGTCGGTGCCGGCCGTGGTCGGCGCGCAACCAACCAGCAGTGTTGTCATCAGCACAGCGATCAGTCGTCCCGCCCCCATCGTTCCACGGTAGGTGCCCGGGTGGGCGTAACGGCCCCGCCGTCCGGCCCGCCTGCACCCGCCACCCGGTCGGGTCGTTTCCTCCGGCCGGGTCCAACCTGGGACGACGTGGGCCGGGGGCGGTGCCGCGTGACCCGTTTCGCTAGGGTCACCGGCATGCCTGAGAACTACACCGACCCCAGCGGCAACACCGCGGCCTTCCGCGCCTTCAGCGAGACGCCGGAAGCGGCAGCGCCGACGCCGACCCCGTCCCGCATCCCCCTGATCGTCGGTGCGGTGGTCGTGGTGCTGGTGGTGGCTGTCGTCGCCTGGCTCGCGTTGCGCTGACCGGAGCTTCCTCAGCGGCCCGCGACCACGTCCCGGGCCTGCCGGGCGATCTCCCGTTCCTCGTCGGTGCGGATGACGCAGACGCTCACCTCCGCGCCGCCGGGCGAGATCACCCGGTCGCCGTCGCCGTCGTTACGGGCATCGTCCACGGCGATGCCGAGCCGGTCCAGGCCAGTCAGCGCGGCAGCCCGGACGGGCGCGGCGTTCTCGCCGACCCCGGCGGTGAAGGCGATGGCATCGACGCGACCGAGCAGCGCGTAGTACGCCCCGACGTAGCCGGTGATCCGCCGGCAGTAGACGTCGAACGCCAACTCCGCCGCACTGTCCCCGGCCGCCCGGCGCTGCAGCACCTCGCGCATGTCGTTGGCGCCGCTCAGCCCGAGCAGGCCGCTGCGGTGGTTGAGCAGGTCGTCGATGTCGTCCACCGACAGCCCACCCTCCCGGCGCAGGTGGAAGATCACCGCCGGGTCCAGGTCGCCGCTGCGAGTGCCCATCACCAGCCCCTCCAACGGGGACATGCCCATCGAGGTGGCGACGCTGCGACCGTTCGCCACCGCGCAGGCGCTGGCCCCGTTGCCCAGATGCAGGGTGATCGTGTTGAGCTGCTCGTACGGGCGGCCCAGCAGTTCGGCGGTACGGCGGGACACGTACGCGTGCGAGGTGCCGTGGAAGCCGTACCGGCGGATGTCGTACCGCTCGGCGGTGTCCCGGTCGATCGCGTAGGTCGCGGCGGCCTCCGGCAGGGTGTGGTGGAACGCGGTGTCGAAGACGGCGACCTGCGGAACGTCCGGCAGCGCCGCGCGGGCCACCTCGATGCCGGCCAGGTTCGCCGGGTTGTGCAGCGGGGCGAGCGGCACCAGATCCTTGATCGCGGCCAGCACCGCGTCGTCGACCAGGACCGGCGTGCTGAATTTCCGGCCGCCGTGCACCACTCGGTGCCCCACCGCCGCCAGCCCGGTCAGGTCCAGCCCGTCCAGGATCTGGCGGACCGCACCGGCGTGGTCCGCCGGGCCGCCGCCGGGCTCACCGACCCGCTCGACGGTGCCGTGGTCGAGCGTCCGGTCACCGTCGTAGTGGCGCCACTTCACCGACGACGACCCGCAGTTGAGCACCAGTACCCGACTCACGAGGCCTCCTCGGTGGCCGCCTGGATGGCGGTGATCGCCACCGTGTTGACGATGTCCGGCACGGTAGCGCCACGGGACAGGTCGTTCACCGGCCGGCGTAGGCCCTGCATCACCGGGCCGACCGCGACCGCCCCGGCGGAGCGCTGCACCGCCTTGTACGTGTTGTTGCCGGTGTTCAGGTCCGGAAAGATGAAGACCGTGGCCTGGCCGGCGACCGGGCTGCCCGGCAACTTCGTCGCCGCCACCGCCGGGTCGATCGCCGCGTCGTACTGGATCGGCCCCTCGACCAGCAGGTCGGGCCGGCGTTCCCGGACCAGCGCGGTGGCCGAGGCGACCTTCTCCACGTCCGCGCCGGCACCGGAGCTGCCGGTGGAGTACGACAGCATGGCCACCCGGGGTTCGATGCCGAACCGGGCGGCGGTGTCGGCCGACGAGATCGCGATGTCGGCGAGTTGGGCGGCATCCGGGTCGCGGTTGACCGCGCAGTCCCCGTAGACCAGCACCCGGTCGGCGAGCAGCATGAAGAAGACGCTGGAGGCAACCGACACGTCCGGCACGGTACGGATGATCTCGAACGCCGGTCGGATGGTCGCGGCGGTGGTGTGCGTGGCACCCGAGACCATGCCGTCGGCTCGTCCGGTCGCCACCATCAGCGTGCCGAAGTAGTTGGGCTGGGCCACGATGTCGTGCGCCAACTCAGCGGTGACGCCCCGGTGGGCGCGTAGCCGGGCGTACTCGGCCGCGAAATCGTCCCGCCATTCGCTGCTGACCGGGTCGACCACGTTCGCGTCACCGAGGTCGATGCCCAGCTCGCGGGTCCGCCGCGCGATGTCGTCCGGTCGGCCGAGCAGCGTCAGCTCGGCCACCCCACGACGCAGCAGGATCTCCGACGCACGCAGGATCCGCTCCTCACTGCCCTCCGGCAGCACCAGGTGCCGGGGCCGCGAGCGGGCCCGGTCGATCAGCTCGTTCTCGAACATCAGCGGGGTGACCCGCGTCGACCGGCTGACCCGCAACCGGCGGGCCAGGTCGTCAGTGTCCACGCACCGCTCGAACGCGCCGAGCGCGGCCTCCACCTTGCGGGGATTCGCCGCACTGGGCCGACCCTCGATGCGACTGGACGCGGCCACCGTGTCGTAGCTGTCGCTGCGCACGGACAGCACCGCCAGCCCCGTGTTCAGCCCCTCCACCAGCCGCATGACCCTCGGGTCGGGCTGAACGCCCAGGGTGAGCACCAGCCCGGCCACCGACACCTGCCCGGCCACGTGCGCGGCGCTCGCGGCGACGAGCAGGTCGGCCCGGTCCCCAGGAGTGATCACCAAGGCGCCCTCGGTGAGGTGGCTGAGCAGGGTCGGCACATGCGCCGCGCCGACCACGAAATCCAACACGTCCCGCCCGAGCGCGGCGTCGTCCCCGGCCAGCAGGGTGGCGCCGAGCGCCGCTGCCACCTCGGCCACCGTCGGCGCCGACACGCTCGGCACCTCCGGGATGGCGTACGCGGGGACCGGCAGGTCGGGCAGCGTCATCGGCCCGGGCACGCGGTTGGCGATCACCGCGAGCACCGTCGCGCCCAGGTCGGCCAAATCGTGGTACGCCCCGCGAACCGCCGCCGCGATGGCCTCCGGCTCCTGCTCGAAGCCATCCACCACCGGCACCACCACGCTGCCGAACTCGGTGGCGAGCCGGGCATTGAAAGCCAACTCGCGGGGATGGGCCGGGTCGCCTGGTTCGTCGAAGTCGCTGCCCACCACGACCACCGCCGGGCACTGCCGCTCCACCGCCCGGTACCGCTCGACGACGGCGGAGATCAGCTCCGCGCGTCGGCCGTCGGCTACCAGGGCGGTAGCCTCCGCGTAGGTCGCCCCGGCCAGCTCGGCCAGCGGCAATTCGACCCGGTAACGCTCACTGAGCAGGGCGAGGATCGGGTCCGGACCGGTGTCGGCGACCAGTGGCCGGAACACGCCGATCCGCCCGACCTGACGGGACAGCAACTCCGCCAGCCCGAGGGCGATGGTCGACTTGCCCCCGCCCGAACCGACGCTGGTCAGATACACACTGCGAGCCACAACCCCACCCTAGATCGCAAGACCCCCACCCAACCCCTCCACCCGCCCCACCCCCGCGCGCTGCCCTCCCGGCACCCTCCCGGCCCCCGCCCTGTCCCCGGCCCCCGCCCGGCCCCCGGCCCCCGCCCGGCCCCCGCCCTGTCCCCGGTGATCATGAGGCTATGGGTCGACACGCCGACGACACGCGCGCATAACTTCATGATCACCGGTGTGGGCCAACGGCGGTGGGCGGTGGGCGGTGGGCC
This sequence comes from Micromonospora luteifusca, assembly GCF_016907275.1. NCBI lineage: Bacteria > Bacillati > Actinomycetota > Actinomycetes > Micromonosporales > Micromonosporaceae > Micromonospora > Micromonospora luteifusca. Next base: position 2,142,262 of record NZ_JAFBBP010000001.1, on the reverse strand, counting down.
AGGGGTGGGGGTGGGCCAGGGGTGGGGGTGGGGGGCTGTTAGGCGTCGTTGTCGTCGGGGTCGTCTAGGCGGGCCAGGTAGGTTGCCAGGCGTTCGATGGGGGTTTCGAAGTCGGGGTTGAGGTCGACGAAGTCGCGCAGGCGCTCGCCGAGCCACTCCAGGGTCACCTGCTCGTCGCCTCGGCGTTCGACCAGTTCCTCGATGCCACGGTCCGTGAAGTACATGCGTACGTCCTCATGCTCGGCCCGGCGCGGGCCGGGTGGGTTTGCGGATGGACCGACGGAGCCGGGGCAGGACCGTGGTGAACGGCCCTGCCCCGGCTCTCGTGGTGCGGTCAGGTCACGGGCGGGGGAGAGCCGCCTCGATCAGCGCGGTCTGCTCGACCTCGTGGGTCTTGGCCGAGCCGACCGCCGGGGCGGCCGCGGCCGGGCGGGAGATCCGCCGAAGCCGAACGTCCGCGAGGTGCTCCAGCAGGTTGAGCGCGACGAACGACCAGGCGCCCTGGTTGGCCGGCTCCTCCTGCACCCAGGCGAAGTCCTCCGCGTTCGGGTACTGCGCGAGGGCCGCCCGGATCTCCTCCACCGGCAGCGGGTACAGCTGCTCGATCCGGAGGATCGCGGTGTCGGTGACGCCGCGCTCCTGACGGGCCTGGAACAGGTCGTAGTAGACCTTGCCCGAGCAGAGCAGGACCCGCTTCACCGCCTCCGGTGCCGGGGCTGCCGTGTCGCGCAGCACCGGCTGGAAGGTGCCGGTGGTGAAGTCCTCCACCGAGGAGACGCAGAGCTTGTGCCGCAGCAGCGACTTCGGCGTGAACACCACCAGCGGCTTGCGCTTGGGCGACAGGGCCTGGCGGCGCAGCAGGTGGAAGTAGTTCGCCGGGGTGGTCGGGATGGACACCCGCATGTTGTCCTCGGCGCACATCTGCAGGAACCGCTCCGGCCGGCCGGAGGTGTGGTCCGGGCCCTGGCCCTCGTGGCCGTGCGGCAGCAGCAGGGTGACGGCGGAGCGCTGGCCCCACTTCACCTCGCCGGACGAGATGAACTCGTCGATCACCGACTGGGCGCCGTTGACGAAGTCACCGAACTGGGCCTCCCAGGCGACCAGCGCGTTGATGTTCTCCACCGAGTAGCCGTACTCGAAGCCCATCGCCGCGTACTCGCTGAGCAGCGAGTCGTGCACGAAGAACCGGGAGCGTTCACCGTCGCCGGTGAGCGACTTCAGCGGCAGGTAGTCGTCGCCGGTGCGGGAGTCGACCACCGAGGCGTGCCGCTGGACGAACGTGCCGCGACGCGAATCCTGCCCGGCCAGCCGGACGGTGACCCCGTCGTGCAGCAACGCCCCGAGCGCGATGATCTCGCCGAAGCCCCAGTCGATGTTGCCCTCGACGGACATCTTGGCCCGCCGGTCCAGCAGTTGCTGGATCCGCTTGTGCGGGGTGAAGCCCTCCGGGAGGTTGATGTGCGCCTCGCCGATCGCCTTCACCACGGACGCGTCGGTGGCGGTGTCGACCTGCGGCTCCGGCTCGACCTCGCGGCGCGGCCGGTTGAGCTGGCGCGGGGCCGAGGCGGCGTCCCGAGTGGCCTTGAAGACCTTCTCCAACTGCGCCTGGTAGTCCCGCAGCAGCTCTTCCGCGTCCTCCACGGTGATGTCGCCGCGACCGATCAGCTCCTCGGTGTACAGCTTGCGGACCGAGCGCTTCGAATCAATGATCTTGTACATCTGCGGGTTGGACATCGACGGGTCGTCGCCCTCGTTGTGCCCGCGCCGGCGGTAGCAGACCATGTCGATCACGACGTCCTTGTTGAACGTCTGCCGGTATTCGAAGGCCAGCCGCGCCACTCGGACCACGGCCTCCGGGTCGTCCCCGTTGACGTGGAAGATCGGCGCCTGGATCATCCGGGCCACGTCGGTGCTGTAGAGGCTGGACCGGCTGTACTCCGGGGCGGTGGTGAAGCCGACCTGGTTGTTGACCACCACGTGCACGGTGCCGCCGGTGCGGTAGCCACGCAGCTGCGACAGGTTGAGCGTCTCGGCGACCACACCCTGCCCGGCGAACGCCGCGTCACCGTGCACCGCGAGCGGCAGCACGGTGTAACCCTCGAGCTTGAGGTCGATCCGGTCCTGCTTGGCCCGGACGATGCCTTCCAGCACCGGGTCGACGGCCTCCAGGTGCGACGGGTTGGCCACCACCGACACCTTGACGGAGTGCTCGCCACCGGGAGTGGTGAACTTGCCGTTCTGGCCCAGGTGGTATTTCACGTCGCCGGAACCCTGCGTCGAGCGCGGGTCCAGGTGGCCCTCGAACTCCGAGAAGATCTTCTCGTACGGCTTGCCGACGATGTTGGCCAGCACGTTGAGGCGACCCCGGTGGGCCATGCCGATGACGACCTCGTCCAGCCCGTTTTCGGCGGAGGACTCCAGCACCTCACCGAGCAGCGGAATCAGCGACTCGCCGCCCTCCAGCGAGAAGCGCTTCTGGCCGACGTACTTGGTCTGCAGGAAGGTTTCGAACGCCTCGGCGGCGTTGAGCCGGTTGAGGACGTGCTTCTGCTCGTCGGCGGGCGGCTTCTCGTACTTGCGCTCGATCCGTTCCTGGACCCAGCGGCGCTCCTCCGGGTCCTGGATGTGCATGTACTCGATGCCGACCCGGCGGCAGTACGAGTCGCGCAGCACGCCGAGGATCTCGCGCAGCTTCATCCGCTGCCGGCCGGCGAAGCCGTTGACCGGGAACTCGCGGTCCAGGTCCCACAGGGTGAGCCCGTGCTGGAGGACGTCCAGGTCGGGGTGCTTGCGGATCTTGAATTCCAGTGGGTCGGTGTCGGCCATCAGGTGACCGCGCACCCGGTACGCGTGGATCAGCTCGTGCACCCGGGCGGTCTTGTTGATCTGACCCTCGGAGTTGACCGCCACGTCGCGCATCCAGCGCACCGGCTCGTACGGGATGCGCAGCGAGGTGAAGATCTGGTCGTAGAAGCCGTGCTCGCCCAGGATCAGCTCGTGCATCACCTTGAGGAACTCGCCGGACTGCGCGCCCTGGATGATCCGGTGGTCGTACGTGCTGGTCAGCGTGATGATCTTGCTGACGGCCAGCTCGGCCAGGGTGGTCTCGGACATGCCCTGGTAGGGGGCCGGGTACTCCATCGCGCCGACGCCGATGATGGCGCTCTGCCCCTGCATCAGCCGCGGCATCGAGTGCACGGTGCCGATGCCGCCCGGGTTGGTCAGCGAGATCGTGGTGCCGGAGTAGTCCTCCATGGTCAGCTCATTGCGCCGCGCCCGCCGGACCACGTCCTCGTACGCCTGCCAGAACTGCCGGAAGTCCATCTGCTCGCAGCCCTTGATGGAGGGGACCACCAGGTTGCGGCTGCCGTCCGGCTTGGCCAGGTCGATCGCGATGCCGAGGTTGACGTGCTGCGGGCGGACCACCGCAGGCTTGCCGTTGGCCTCGGCGAAGGAGTTGTTCATCTCGGGGTGCTGGACCAGCGCCCGGACCAGCGCGTAGCCGACCAGGTGGGTGAAGCTGACCTTGCCACCGCGCCCGCGGGCGAGGTGGTTGTTGATCACGATGCGGTTGTCGACCAGCAGCTTGGCCGGGACCGCGCGCACGCTGGTCGCGGTGGGCACGCTGAGCGAGGCGTCCATGTTCTGGACGATCTTCGCGGCGACGCCACGCAGTGGCGTGGTCTGCGGGCCGTCGGCGGTCGGCGCGGCGGCCTTGGCGGCCGGCTTCGCCGGTGCGGCCTTCTCCGGTGCGGCCTTGGGGGTGGCCGGAGCGGGGGCGGGCTTGGTCGGTGCCGACTGCGCGGCGGTCGGCTTCGGGGCGGTCGCCGGCCGCGCGGCGGCGCTCGGCTGGGTGACCGTGGCGGCTGCCTCCGGCTGGCCGTCCGGCTCGGGGGCGGTGGCCGGCTTCTCCGACGACGACTCGGCCCCGCGCGGCGTGGCCGCTCCGGGTGCCGGCCGGTAGTCGGCGAAGAAGTCGTGCCAGGCCGAATCGACGCTCGTTGGGTCGGCGAGGTACCGCTGGTACATCTCCTCGACGATCCACTCATTCGGGCCGAAACCCGCCAGTGGGTTCTCCTGCGAAGTCTGCTGGGTCGACACGGCCGGTAATCGCCTCTTTCACGCGGGTTTGTGTGGCACGCGGTGTGTCCCTCGCGCCCGATTAGGAGCACGGGACGGACGGGTCCCAGGCTACGCCGTACCGATCGCGCAGGCATTTCCGCCTCGGTCCCGTGGCCGGTTTCACAGAAGATGCCAGAAGTTCGGCAACCGCTGCGCCGATGGTCGAGGGCTGGTAACACGCCGGAATCCGCCCCGTCCCGACCCTGCGGCAACGACGACGACCCCGGGGCGGCCAGCTTGTCGCCGCCGCCCCGGGGTCGGAAGACCGCCGTCAGGCGATGTCGCGCCGCCGAGTGAGCAGGACTCCGACGACCCCGCTGACCACCGCGTAGCCGATCAGCACCAGGGCACCGACCCACCAGGCCGGCACGAACTCGGACTGGCCTTCGGTGATCATGACCTGGGAGGCGACCGCGGGCCAGACCACCTGCCACTTGAGCACCGCCTCGCTGTCGAGGAGGTTCGACAGGAGCAGGAACAGCAGACCCACCACCTGGGTACCGACCAGGTAGAGCACCGCAGCCGTGATCACCGCACCGAGTTGGTTGGTGATCAGCGTGCCGATACCCACGCCGAGGATCGTCCAGATGGCGTACGCGAGCAGGTTGAACAGCAGCGCCCGCTGCACCGGCCACTCGCCGAGCTGAGCGCCGTAGTCGTTGAGGGACAGGAAGATCGAGCCGGCGGCCAGGTCGATCAGCGTGGTCGCCAGCCAGAAGAGGAAGCCGAGCAGGCTGGCGGCGACGAGCTTGCCGACGATGACCGAGGTGCGCCGCGGCGTGGTCAGGAACGTCGTGGTCGCCGTCTGGTGGAAGAACTCGTTGGTGACCATCAGGATGCCGATGAGCATCACGAACATCAGCCCGAGATACTGGCCCGAGGTGTAGATGTTCGCTGCCTGCGCCGCCGGGGTCGACTGCTCTGGGCTGGCACCGAATTCTCCGCCGTCGCCGCCGAGGACGGTGACGGCATACCAGGCGTTGAACGCGAAGGCCAGGACGATCGACACGAACGCGCCGAGAGCCAGCCACCACCAGGTGCTGGTCGTGCGGATCTTGAGCAGTTCGGCTCGGACCAGGTTCATCGGATGCCCGCCTTTCCGGCCGTCAGCTCCAGGAAGACCCGTTCCAGGTCGGGCCGTTCGGTGGTCAGTTCGTGCAGCTCGACGCCGGTGGCCAGGGCGGTCCGGCCGATCGTCGGGGCGTCCACCCCGGCAACCAGCAGGGTGCCGTGCTCGTCGGTGTCGACGGTCGCCGACTGCGCCTTCAGGGCGGCGATCAGCGCCTCGGCCTGCGGAGTGCGGACCCGGACCCGGGCGCTCTGCGCCATCGAGCCGAGAACCTGGTCGACCGGCCCCTGCCGGACCAGCTGCCCGGCCGCGATGATCACCACGTCGTCGGCGAGCAGCTGCATCTCCGACAGCAGGTGGCTGGAGACCAGCACGGTCCGGCCCTCGTGGGCGAGGTTCTTGAGGAACCCACGCATCCACCGGATGCCCTCCGGGTCGAGCCCGTTGGCCGGCTCATCGAGGATCAGCACCCGGGGGTCGCCGAGCATCGCGGCGGCGATGCCGAGCCGCTGCTTCATGCCCAGCGAGTAACCCTTGAACTTGCGCTTCGCCGCCGGGGTCAGCCCGACCAGGGCCAGCGCCTCGTCGGCCCGCTCCTTGGGCAGCCCGGCCGCCGCGCAGATGACCCGCAGGTGGTTGATGCCGGTGCGGCCCTTGTGCGCGCTGGATGCCTCCAGCACCGCGCCGACGTGCCGCAGCGGGTTCGTGAGGTCGGTGTACCGATGGCCGCTGATGCTGGCCGTGCCGGCAGTCGGGGTGACCAGGTTCAGCAGCATGCGCAACGTGGTGGTCTTGCCTGCGCCGTTCGGGCCGAGGAAGCCGGTCACCCGCCCCGGCGCCACGGTGAAGGACAGGTTGTTCACCGCCCGCACGTTCTTGTACTGCTTCGTCAGACCGGACACCACGATCTGACCGTCGCTGGTGGGGCTTCGCTGCCCGTCAGTCATCGTTCTCCTCCCGTGTGTGGCGTCGAGGTACGCCGTGGCACAGCGTGACGGCCCGGGGCAACGAGGTCAATCAGGCTCGGTCCGTACCTTCTGGTCCGCCGCAGGGTGGAGGTGACTCCTCCCTGGGGACTACGGCCGGGCTCAGCGGGCGATCCAGGTCGCCCGGGCGGCGCCGAGCAGCGCGCCGTCCGGGCCGTACAGGCTGGTGTGCACGAGCGCCTTGCGCCCATCGACGCCGAGCAACGCCCCGGTCACCACGCATTCGTCGCCCGGCCCCGGCAGCGCCGCGACCACGGCGGCGATCCGACCCAGCAGGTACGGGCGGCCCGGCGCGAGCACAGCCCAACCGCCGGGGCAGTCCAGCGCCGCCCAGACCGTGGCCGCGCTGACCTGTTCGGGGGCCCGGAACGGCGCGGCGGTCCGGCCATCCGGCAGCGGACCGGGGAAGATCCGCAGCCCGTCGGTCCGCTGCGGCCCACAGACATAACAGCTGGGGAACGGATGCTCGACGAGGCCGGGGTAGCGGGCCGCCGCGGCCACCGCGGTGTCCAGGTCGACCGGGGGTACGACGGCGTCGACCGTCCCGGCCGGGCGCACCTCGGCCACCAGGTCGCCGGACGGGTCACGGACCTCGCCGTCGACCAGGCTCAGCTCGGTCTCCAACGGCGGTGGCCGGCGCAACGTCACCTCGACCGGGCCGGTGCCGCCAGCCGCGGCGGCGAACACTCCCGCGCTCCAGCCGCCGTTGCCGGATCCGGCGGGCCCGTTGTAGCGGGACTCGATGCGCATCGTCGACCTCCGGTGGGGGCGCGCCGGCGCGTTCGCCGGTCCGCCCCGGCAGCCTCGCACGCCCACCGCCGGGTGCGGCTCGCGGTCTCGCCTGCCGGCGTTCATCCGATCGACACCAGTGGTCCCCATGGATGGCAACCCGGGCACCTAGACAGATCCCATGGCCGTTCTGCATGCCGCTGGCGCACCCCTGACGACCAGCGGATACACCCTGCTGATCGCCGACGACCCCACCCAGGTCGCGGCCGCGCAACGCCTGCGTCACGAGGTGTTCGCCATTGAGCTCGGCGCCACTCTCCTCCCCGGTGCGGCCGGGTTGGACGTGGACCCCTTCGACGCGTACTGCGACCACCTGATCGTCCGCGAGGACAGCACCGGCGAGGTGGTCGGCACGTACCGGCTGCTGCCGCCTGGCCGCACCCACCGGCGGTACGCCGAGGACGAGTTCGACCTCACCGCGCTCGACCCGCTCCGCGACGACCTGGTCGAGGCGGGCCGATCCTGTGTGCACCCGGACCACCGCACCGGCGCGGTGATCAACCTGATGTGGGCCGGCATCATCCGGTACCTGCATCTGCGTGGCTCCCGCTGGCTCGGCGGCTGCGCCTCGGTGCCGGTGGCCGACGGCGGGCGGACGGTCGCCGAGGTGTGGAACCAGGCCCTGACCCGGCACCTGTCGCCGCCGCCACTGCGGGTCCGCCCGCTGCGGCCCTGGTTCGCCGACCCGACCGCCGCTCTCACCGCCGCTGCCCCGTTGGCAGCCGACGCGGCCGGGCGCGCCGCGGTGCCGCCGCTGCTGCGCGGTTACCTCCGGCTCGGCGCGTGGATCTGCGGTGAGCCGTCGTACGACCCCGACTTTGGGTGCGCGGACTTCTACGTGCTCTTCTCCCTGGACCGGATGAACCCGCGCTACCTGCGGCACTTCCTGGGTGCGGAGGCGCAGCGGTGACCGCCGTGCCGCACGACCTGTGGCGGCCCCTGTCGGGTTGCGACGACGACTGTCTGCCGGCGGCCGGCGAGGTGCCCACGGTGCCGGTGGCCCGCCGGGTGCTCCGGCTGGTCGCGGTGACCGGCATGCTGCTGGCCGGGGTCGGCCTCGTGGTGCTGCTGCCCGTGCTCCCGACCCGGGAGCGGCAGGCGGCGGTGCGCGGCTGGGCCCGGGCCACCGCCCGAGCCCTCGGCGTACGGCTGGTGATCCGGGGTCGGCTGCCCCGGCGGCGGGCGCTGCTGGTCGCCAACCACGTCTCGTGGCTGGACATCCTCGCGGTGCTGGCGGTCGCGCCCACCCGGATGGTCGCGAAGCGGGAGATCCGTTCCTGGCCGCTGGTCGGCCTACTGGCCGCGGCGGCGGGCACGGTCTTCGTGGACCGGTCCCGGCCGCGGGCGCTGCCGACCACCGTCGGCCGGGTCGCGGACACGCTACGCGCCGGACGGTCGGTGGCGGTCTTTCCGGAGGGAACGACGTGGTGTGCCGGTGTCGGTGCCGCCGACTGTCGCCCCGGCGGTGGTTTCCGGCCCGCGATCTTCCAGGCGGCCATCGACGCGGGCAGCCCGGTGGTGCCGCTACGACTCACCTACCGCAGTGCGTCCACGGGAACGACCACCACAGCTGCCGCCTTCCTCGGTGCGGACACCCTGCTGCGGTCGGTGGCCCGGGTGGTCACGGCGCGGGATCTGGTGGTGTCGGTGACGATCGCCGCCGCGCTGCACCCGGCCCGTGACGCCGACCGGCGGATGCTGGCCCGGGCCGCCGAGTCGGCCGTACGTCTGCTGCCCACGGCGGGTGCCGTGGCGCGAGCCCGGCAGCGTTCGGTGCCCACGGCGCCCCTGGCCGCCGTTACGGTGCGGACGCCGGCCGCCACCGGCAGCGAACTGGACCTCGCGGCCTGACCGGCCCGACGATCGGGGAGGGGCGGCCGACCGCTCTTGTAGTATCGCGATGTATCGCGTTACTCTCCTCTCGTCAGACGCGCTTCGGCGCGTCGTCGAGAGGAGGACAGCCATGACCGGATGGACGGTCGAGAGCCCGCAGCGGCTCACCATGGACGGCCCGGTCACCCGGCTGGACGTCCGCCTGGTCAGCGGACGGCTCAACGTGGTCGCGACCGATGGCCCGACCCGGGTCGACGTCACCCAGGTCGGTCGCCGGCCGGTCCTGATCGAGCACTCCGACGGCCGGCTCAGCATCCGCCAGGAACGCGGCCGGGGCTGGTCGGACGTCCTGCGCTGGTTCCGGATGATCCACCGCTATCCGCGGGTGGACGTCTCCGTCGCCGTGCCCGCCGATGTCCTCGCCGACCTGGGCCTGGTCGCCGGCTCGGTGGTCGCCTCCGGGTTGCGCCGGCAGACGACGGTCCACGTCACCGCCGGTCAGATCACCCTGATGGGCCTGCGCGGCAACACCTCCGCGAAGATCACCTCCGGCCCGGTCGAAGCGCTCGGTGTACGCGGCGAACTCACTCTGGAGACAGTCTCCGGGGAGGTGATCATCGCCGACAGCGCCGCCGAGCGGGTGCGGGCGCAGACCGTCTCGGGCGCGATCACCTGTGATCTGGACGGTCCTCGGCGCAGCGAGATCCGGCTGAGCACCATCTCGGGCAGCATCACCGTCCGGGTCCGTGCGGACAGCGACCTCGCCGTCCAACTGCACACCGCCTCGGGCCGGATCACCAGTGGCTTCCCGCAGATCCGCACCTCGACGTTCCCCCTGCCCAGCAGCGCGGGAGTGCTCGGTGCCGGCGAAGGTAAGCTCTGGGCTTCCGCGACCTCGGGGAGCATCGCCCTGCTCGCCCGAGCGGTCGACGACGAGGGGGAGGAGCTGCCGTGACCGCCGTGTTCAGCCACGGGCGGCTCCGGCTCTACCTGCTCAAGCTGCTCGACGACGGCCCGAAGCACGGCTACGAGCTGATCCGCCTGCTGGAGGACCGGTTCCTCGGGCTCTACGCGCCCAGCGCCGGCACCATCTACCCCCGGCTGCAACGGTTGGAGGCCGAGGGTCTGGTCAGCCACACCGCCGCCGGCGGTCGCAAGACCTACGACATCACCGACGCCGGCCGTGCCGAGCTGCGCCAACGGGCCGGCGAGTTGACCGCGCTGGAGGCGGACATCGCGGCCTCGGTGGCCGACCTCTCCACCCTGGCCGGCGAGATCCGCAGCGAGGTACGCGGCTCGGTTCGCGACCTCAAGCGGGAGCTGAGCGAAGCCACCCGGCAGACCCGACGTACCCGGTGGGAGACTCAGGCGCCGCCGCCTCGGCCGACGCCGGCCGGCGGGCCGCACGACGTACTGCTCGACGAGTTCGACAAGCGGCTGGCCGCGTTCACCACCGAGGTGGGTCGGCTGGTGCGCGCCCGGCAGTTCAGCGACACCCAGTTGCGCACCGCGATCCGGCTGCTCGACGGCGCGCTGGACGGGCTGCGCCGCCTGCTGCGCTGACCGACGCCGTCGCCGACCCGGGGCGCGGCCGCCGACTCACAGCTTTTTTGCAGCAACCGTCCAGCGCCGCCGCAGTGACGTCACCGATGATGGGCCCATGCCCGCTACCCAGACCGAGGCGCGACTGCTCGTCGTCGAGGACGACCCCAACATCCTCGAACTGCTCTCCGCGAGCCTGCGGTTCGCGGGCTTCGACGTGGCCACCGCGACCAGTGGGAGCGCGGCGCTCAACGCCGCCAAGGACCACCGGCCCGACCTGGTGGTGCTCGACGTGATGCTGCCGGACCTGGACGGCTTCGAGGTCATCCGGATGCTGCGCGAGGGCGGCACCCGTACCCCGGTGGTCTTCCTGACCGCTCGGGACGCCACCGATGACAAGATCCGTGGGCTGACCCTGGGCGGTGACGACTACGTCACCAAGCCGTTCAGCCTGGAGGAGTTGACCGCCCGGATCCGCGCCGTGCTGCGCCGCACCACGACCGGCGAGCAGACCCCGTCCCGGCTCACCTTCGCCGATCTGGAGTTGGACGAGGAGACCCACGAGGTGCACCGGGCCGGCCAGCGCGTGCAGCTCTCGCCGACCGAGTTCAAGCTGCTGCGCTACCTGATGCTCAACGCCAACCGGGTGCTGTCCAAGGCGCAGATCCTCGACCACGTCTGGAACTACGACTTCCGCGGTGACGACAACATCGTCGAGTCCTACATCTCCTACCTGCGGCGCAAGGTCGACACCACCCAGCCCCGACTGATCCACACGCTTCGTGGCGTCGGGTACGTGCTGCGCAAGCCGGCGGCGTGAAGGCGGTCCAGCAGGCGAAGGGGCGGGTGCGGGGCATCCCGCTGCGGGTCAAGCTGGTCACCTCGGTGCTGGCGCTGGTCGCCGTCGCGCTACTGGTGATCAGCTCATTGACCGCCTACCTCCTCCGCAACTACCTGGAGGGCCAGGTCGACGGGCAGATCAGGTCGACCGCCCAGGGTCTCGGCCAGCTGCTCCCGAAGCTGCGCAGCGGTGAGGTCAACGCGATGCTGCCCAGTGACTATGTCCTGCGCCTGGCCGACGAGCAGCAGGTCTACAAGCCGGTCTACGACAAAGTCAGTCTCGATCCCGAGCAGCTGCCCACCTTCGCGACGAGCCGCGACGGCTTCGAGGATCTGGAGGGGGAGCCGCGGACGGTAATTTCGCAGGACGGCCTCACCCGGTGGCGGCTCTACTACGCGGCCCAGCCGGACGGCTCGGTGCTGGCAGTGGGTCAGCCGCTGACCGACGTGGACCGGGCGGTGAAGCAGCTCGTCTGGATAGACCTCCTGGTCGGCGGCGCAGTGCTGATCATGTTGGCCTCGGTCGGCGCGGCGATCGTCCGGACCAGCCTCAAACCCCTGGTGGAGATCGAACGCACCGCCGCCGCCATCGCCGGTGGTGACCTGACCCAGCGGGTGCCCGACCCGGAGCAGGGGCAGGAGCATCCGACCTCGGAACTGGGCCGGCTGTCCCGTGCGCTGAACGCGATGCTCACGCAGATCGAGGCGGCATTCACCGCCAGAGCCGCCTCGGAGACCGCGGCGCGCTGGGCGGAGAGCGCCGCACGGGATGCGGCCGTCGCCGCCCAGGCGTCCGAGTCGCGGGCCATTCGCTCGGAAGAGCGGATGCGGCAGTTCGTCGCGGACGCCTCGCACGAGCTGCGGACCCCGCTGACCACCATTCGCGGCTTCGCCGAGCTGTACCGGCAGGGCGCAGCCCGGGAGCCGGAGCAGACCGCGGGTCTGCTGCGCCGCATCGAGGACGAGGCGTCCCGGATGGGGCTGCTGGTGGAGGACCTGCTGCTGCTCGCCCGGCTGGACCGGGAACGGCCGCTCTCGCTGACCCCGGTGGAGTTGCCGGTGCTCGCCTCCGACGCGGTGCAGGCCGCCCGGGTGATGGCCCCGGATCGTCGGATCGAGTTGGAGATCGAGCCCGGATCGGGTCCGCTCGTCGTCTCCGCCGACGACGCACGACTGCGTCAGGTGATCGGCAACCTGGTCACCAACGCGCTGACCCACACCCCGCCGGACGCCGAGATCCGCGTGCGGTTGCGTGCCGAAGCGGGGGACCTCGCCGTCGTGGAGGTGGCCGACACCGGCCCCGGTCTCTCGGCGGAGCAGGCGGAGCGGGTCTTCGAGCGGTTCTACCGGGCCGACGCGGCGCGTACGCGGCGGGCCGACGGCAACACCGGCACCGGCCTCGGCCTGGCCATCGTGGCGGCGCTTGTCGCCGCGCACCACGGCTCGGTCGAGGTGGCCGAGACACCCGGCGGTGGAGCCACCTTCCGGGTCCGGCTGCCGCTGCTGCCACAGGGCGAGGAAGCGGGCGAGTGACTTTCAGCCAACTTCCAGGACGGTTCCAGCTTGATTGCAGTGCCCAGGGAGAAGGTAGTGGCATGACCGAGTTCGAGTCCGACCCGCAGCGCCGGCCGGCCCCCACCGACGCCGAGCCGTCGCATCCCACCGCCGAGCTGCCGCGCGACGAGCGCGCGCAGTCCGACTCCCCGACCACTCCCGTCGCGGTCGTCTCGACCGCCGGTGACTCCCCGGTCGCTTCGACCGCCGGTGACACCGAGGCCACCGTCGTCACGCCCGCCGCGACCGACGCGACGGCCGCACACCCGGGCCAGCCAACGGGGTACGAGCCGCCGACCGTCGCGCAGCCAACCGGGTACGAGCCGTCTGCGCCCGCGCAGCCGACCGGATACGAGGCGCCGACCAGCACCCCGTCCGCGCCGCCGTACCCGGTCTCCGGGCACTCGGCACCTGGCCAGCCCGGCTACCCGCAGCCGACGGCCGGCCAGTACCCCGGTGCACCCTGGTACGCGAGCCAGCAGTCCGGCTGGGCCGGCGGGGGGCAGCCGGGCATGGCGTACCCGCCGCACCAGCAGCACGCCCAGCACCCGGGTCAGCACGCCCAGCACCCAGGGCAGCACGCCCAGCACCCCGGTCAGCCGCAGCACCCGGGTCAGCCGGTCCCGCCGTGGGGCCCGCAGGTCGCGCCGCCCGGCAGCGGCCCCCGGCCGGGCCGGATCGCCAAGTTCGCCGGTGCCGGCGTCGCGGTGTTCGCCCTGATGCTCGGCTCCGGCGTGGCCGGTGGGGCACTCGCCCTCGCCCTGGACGGCGACAGCGGCGGCGTCACCCGCACGTACTCCGCGGCACCGGTGCTCAACAGCGCCGACCTGCCGAAGATCGCCGCGTCCGTGCAGGACAGCGTCGTCTCCATCGCCACCGACAGCGGCGAGGGTTCCGGGGTGGTGCTCACCGCCGACGGCTACGTGCTCACCAACAACCACGTGGTCGCCTCCGCCAGCGGTGACACCGTCCAGGTGGTCTTCGCCGACGGCAAGACCGCGCAGGCGAAGATCATCGGCACCGACCCGAAGACCGACCTGGCCGTGGTCAAGGCCAACGGGGTCACCGACCTCAAGCCGGCCAAGTTCGGCGACAGCGACGCCATGCAGGTCGGCGACCAGGTGCTCGCCCTGGGCAGCCCGCTCGGCCTGCAGGGCTCGGTGACCTCGGGCATCCTCAGCGCCCGGGACCGCACCATCCGGGCCGGCGAGGGGCAGCAGCAGGACCCGACCCAGCAGAGCCAGCCCGTCAGCTCGATCTCCGGTCTGCTCCAGACCGACGCACCGATCAACCCGGGCAACTCCGGCGGCGCGCTGGTCAACACCCGGGGTGAGGTGATCGGCGTCAACACCGCCATCGCGACCTCCGGGCAGAGCACCGGCAACATCGGCGTCGGGTTCGCCATCCCCAGCAACAAGGCCAAGGACGTCGCGGGCAAGCTTCAGCGCGGCGAGAAGGTCAGCCACCCGTCGCTCGGGGTGGGCGTCAACCAGGCCGAGGGCGGTGGGGCACTCGTCGCGTCGGTCACCCAGGGCAGCCCGGCCGAGAAGGCCGGCCTCCAGCGTGGCGACGTCGTCACCCGATTCGGCGACAAGCTGGTCAACGATTCGGATGACCTGGTCGGCGCGGTGCAGGCCGGCAAGGTCGGCGACCGGGTCGAGGTGCAGTTCAAGCGGAACGGTGTCGAGAAGTCGGCAACCGTGACGCTCGCCGAGACGTCCTAACCGATATCTGAACCTGCCTCCTCCCTCCGGCGGCGGGTGGCGGGGCCGAGGGGGTCGGCTCCGTCACCCGCCGCTCTTTTCCGCCCGGACGGCGGTTCACCCGGATCGGGTGAACCGCCGTCACCCGTGTGACCGGCAGGTTCGGTGGGCGAGTCTCGGCAATCGAACCGGGGGTGGGGGCCATGACCGAGGTGGTGGATGTCCGCGACGACCAGCGGATCCAACGCGACGTCCTGGCGGAGTTGGCCTGGGACGCCCGGCTGCGACCGAATGAGATCGGCGTGACCGTCGACCAGGGCGTGGTCACCCTGACCGGATTCGTGGACGGTGCCGCTCGCAGGTGGGCCGCGACCCGGTGTGCACAGCGGGTGCGGGGCGTACGGGCGGTGGCCGACGAGATCGAGGTGCGGCTGCCCGGCACACCGGGGCGTACCGACGCCGAGATCGCCCTCGCCGCGTCCCGCGCGCTGGAGTGGGACAGCTTCGTCCCCGCCGAACGGCTGGACGTGACCGTCGCCAACGGCTGGTTGATGCTGCGCGGCGAGGTCGAGTTCGGATGGCAGCGCCGCGCTGCCGAGGGGGAGTTGCGCCGGCTCGACGGACTCCGGGGGATCACCAACCTGATCGAGGTACGACCGTCGGCCCCACCGGTCGCCGATCGGCTGCGTCGGGACGTCCAGCGGGCGCTGGTACGCACGATGGGTGCCGAGCGGGTGACCGTCGAGGTGGACGGCGACACGCTGGTCCTCGCCGGGGTGGTCCGGTCCTGGTGGGAACGCGACCAGGTCGAGCGGGTCGCCTGGTGCGCGCCGGGGGTGCGGGTGGTGCACGACCAGCTCCTCGTCGGCGGGTGAGCGTCCGCCTTGTCCGGTTTACCCGGGGCGTCACAGGGAACCCGCCGCCGACCACGCCCGTGCCGGCGGTGACGCCGCACCGGGAACCAACGGGGGAGGACTCGTGGCCGTGAACCATCCGCCTGCGGGCCGCCCTCCAGAGCGGTCGTTGCGCATCGCGATGGTGGTTCCACCATGGTTGTCCGTGCCGCCGCCCGGCTACGGCGGCCTTGAGCAGGTCGTCGCGGCCCTGGTGGACGCGTTGACCAGGCATGGGCACGTGGTGACCCTGTTCGGCGCCGGCAACCACCACGGCACCGACGCCGAAGGCTTCGTCTCCACCGTCCCCGAGGTCCAGTACGAGCGGCTCGGTGAGTCGCTGCCCGAGCTGGCCCATTTGGCCCGGGTGAATCGGCTGATCACGGCCGCCGAATTCGACGTGATCCACGACCACACCACGATCGGGCCGCTGCTCGCCGGCCGCCGGGCCGTACCGACGGTCGCGACCGTGCACGGCAACCCCGTGGGGGAGTACGGCGATGTGCTCAGCGAGATCGACTCGGATGTCGCCCTGGTGGCGATCTCACACGCCCAGCGCCTGCTGAACCCCAGCCTGCCCTGGGCCGGGACGGTGCACAACGCGCTGGACATCCGCGGCCTTCCGCGCAAGACCGAACCGGGCCGGGGCCCGGTGCTGTGGCTGGCGCGGTTCAGCCCGGACAAGGGCCCGGACGTCGCCATCCAGGCGTGCCGGGAGGCCGGGTTGCCCCTCCTGCTGGCCGGTAAGTGCAACGAGCCGGCCGAGCGCCGTTATTACGAGCAGGTCGTCGTGCCGCTGGTCGACGAGAATGTGACAGTCGTGCTCAACGCCGACCGCGCGGAGACGCTGCGGATGCTCGTCGACGCCCGCTGTCTGATCATGCCGATTCAGTGGGACGAGCCGTTCGGCATGGTCATGCTGGAGGCGATGGCGACCGGGACGCCGGTGGTCGCGCTCAACCGGGGTGCGGTGCCGGAGTTGGTCCGGCCCGGGATGACCGGGCTGGTCTGCGCGGGCCCGGAGGAGCTACCCGCGGCGTTGCTCGCAGCCGAGCGACTCGACCCGGACGACTGCGTGGCGCACGTCGCGGAGAACTTCTCGGTCGAACGGATGGCGTACGGCTATGCGGAGGTCTACCGGCGCTTCGCTGCCAACCGCCGCGACCTCCTGGAATCGGCCCGGGTGTCGGCCCGCTGACCCCGCCCGCCCCGGTGCTGCCGTGCGGTCAGACCCTCGCCGCGCCCAGGTTGGCGATGGCGGCGTCGAGTTGCTCCGCGTACGCCGGGCTGATGCCACCCTCGCCGAGGCGGACCGCGACCTTCTGGCGCAGCCGGGCCACCGGTGGTGCCAGCTCGTTGCGGCCGGAGCTGACCGCGGTGGTCAGGTTGCGCAGCTCGTTGCGCAGGTCGAGGCCCACGTCGCTGCGAATCTCCCCGGCGCTCAGCCCGGCGCCGATCAGCTTGTCGACCCGGCTGGCGGCCTCGATCAGCGTGCCCGGATCCGAGGTCGGCGAGCCGGTGCTCGGCTGCACCGACGGTGCCGCGGTCGGCTCGGACGGCGCGGAGACCGGCGGGTCGGTCGACGGGGTCGGCTCCGGACCAACCGTGGGCTGCGCCTGACGTGCCGGCTGCTGATCGGGCAGCAGGGCCACACCGGCCAGCGCCGCCCCGACCGCCAGGATCACCGGGACCAGCAGCAGCGCCAGCCGCCGTCGCGACCAGCCCGACTCGGTAGCCGTCCGTTCGTCCGCCGCCGGGACGGTGAGTGGCTCCGGCGGCAGGGGCCGGGTGGGCGCCCGGACGGTCGCGGGTGCGGGTGCGGGGTCGGCCGGCAACAACTGATCGAGTAGCACGGTGGCGACCTGCCGGGCGGTCGGCCGGTCGGCCGGGTCCCGGGCGAGGCTGCGCAGGCAGATCCGTGCCACCGGCGGGGGCAGCTCCGGAAGCTCGGCCAGCGTCGGCGACGGGCCGGAGGCCAGCGCGGCGCTGAGCTCCTCCCAGGTGTCCGCCGGGTACGGGACCCGGCCGGTGAGCGCCTCGTGCAGCAGGACGCCGAGTGAGTACACGTCGGTGGACGGTTGGGCCGGCGCACCGTCGAGCCGTTCCGGGGCGACGTACGCCGGGGTTCCGAAGGTCTCCCCGTCCTCGTCCTCGTCGGGGGCGCCGATCCGGGTGGCGATGCCGAAGTCGAGCACCTTGACCCCCGTCCGGGTCATCATCACGTTGGCGGGGGTGATGTCCCGGTGCACGATGCCGAGTCGGTGCGCGGCGGCCAGCGCGTCCGCGACCTGCGCGCCCACCTGGACCGCCTCGGCCCACGGCAACGGCCCTTCGGTGAGTCGCAGCTCCAGCTCCTCGCCGCTGAGCAGCTCCATCACCACGAACGAGGTGATCGAGCCGTCCGGGGCGACCGTCTCGCCGTAGTCGTGCACCGAGGTCACATGCGGATGCACCAACTGGGCGGCGGCCCGGGCCTCCTCGCGCACCATGCCCCGGAATCGCGCGTCGGCGGCCAGCGACGGTGCGAGCACCTTGAGCGCGACGACCCGGTCCAGCACCTCATCCCGGGCACGCCAGATCACGGACATGCCGCCGGCGCCGATCTGGTCGAGAAGTCGGTATCTGCGGGCCAGCAATCGGCCCGGATGCAGTGCTGCCTTCACCGATCGCACCTGCCTCAGGGGTGGGAGCGGTATCAGGTTGCGCGAATGTGTCCTGGCTGTCAACGCCGTCGCCGCAGCCTGTCGGCGGGCGGTGCCTGGCGTGCGCCGACCGCCCGGCGACGGTGGCCGGCCGGACGGCTGCGGGCCCGTGCCAGGATGAGGGGCATGGCGGGGGGACCGGTGGCGTTCGTGCTCGGCGGCGGGGGAGTGCTCGGCGCGGTCGAGGTCGGCATGTTGCGAGCGCTGTTCCGCGCCGGCATCCAACCCGACATGGTGATCGGCACCTCGATCGGCGCGGTGAACGGCGCGCTGGTCGCCGCCGACCCGTCGGAGGCGGTGACCGATCGGCTGGTCCGGCTCTGGGCCTCGCCGGAGGCGAGCGAGGTGTACGGCGACTCGGTCGCCCGGCAGCTGCGCCGCTTCGCTGCCCGCACCCATCTGCACTCACCTCGGCCGCTGCGCCGCCTGCTCGAGACCGAGCTGGGGGTGGACACCACCTTCGCCGAGCTGCGGGTGCCGTTCCGCTGCTGCGCCGCGCACATCGAGCGGGCCGCCGAGCACTGGTTCGACAGCGGCCCGGTGGTGCCGGCGGTGCTGGCGTCGGCCTCGGTGCCGGGCCTGCTCCCGCCCATGGAGATCGACGGCGCGCACTACGTGGACGGCGGCATCGTCAACTCCATCCCGATCGGCGAGGCGGTGGCCGTCGGCGCCCGCCGGATCTACGTCCTCCAGGTAGGTCGGATCGAACGGGACCTGACCCCGCCCCGACGGCCGTGGGAGATCGCGCAGGTCGCCTTCGAGATTTCCCGCCGGCACCGCTTCTTCCGGGAGATGGCGGCGCTGCCCGAGGGGGTGGAGGTGTACGTCCTGCCGACCGGAGGGTTGAACCCGCGCGACGACACCCCGTGGGCGTACCGGGACATGGCGGCGGTGGGGCGGCGGATCAGCCGGGCTTACACCGCTTCCCGGCGCTACCTCGCCACCCACCTGGAACAGTGATGCCGCTGCCCCCCAGGTGGCTGCGTCGGCTGCTGATCGCCCCCGCCGTGGTGGTGCTCGCGTTCGTCGTGGTCACCACGTTGCCGGTCTGGGCGCTACTCGCCGCGGCCGCCTCCCCGCTGGTCCCGGGCCGGTTGCGCCCGCTGCGGCTGCTCTGGATCGGCTGCGTCTACCTGGTCTGGGACGCCGCCGCGCTGCTCGCGCTCTTCGTGCTGTGGGTCGCCTCCGGCTTCGGCTGGCGGGCCCGGTCCCCGGTTTTCCAGCGCGCACACTACGTGCTGGCCGGCTGGTTCCTGCGGGTGCTGTTCTGGCAGGCCCGATGGACACTGCGCTTGCACATCGACGTGGTGGGCACCGACCCGGACACTGCGCTGCCGGGTCGGCCCGAGTTGGTGCTCTGCCGGCACGCCGGGCCGGGCGACTCGTTCATCCTGATCCACGGCCTGGTCAACTGGTTCAACCGGGAGCCACGGATCGTCCTCAAGGACAGCCTCCAGTGGGACCCGGCGATCGACGTGCTGCTCAACCGGTTACCCAACCGGTTCATCGCTCCGACACCGGAGCGCGCCGAGGAGACGGTCCGTTCGGTCGGGCACCTGGCCAGCGATCTGGACGACAACGACGCGTTCGTCATCTTCCCCGAGGGCGGCAACTTCACCCCCAAACGGCGGCTGCGCGCCATCGCCCGGCTACGGTCCCTCGGTCTGGAACGGATGGCCCTGCGCGCCGAGCGGATGCGCCACGTGCTCGCCCCGCAGCCCGGCGGGGTGCTCGCCGCGCTGGACGCCGCCCCGGACGCCGGGGTCATCTTCGTCGCCCACACCGGGCTGGACCGGATGCTCACCGTCGCCGACGTGTGGCGGGAACTACCGATGGACAAGCGGATCGTGATGCGGTTCTGGTCGGTGCCGCCGGAGGAGGTACCGGCCGGACGGCAGCAACGCATCGACTGGTTGTTCGACTGGTGGGCGCAGATCGACACCTGGATCGCGGCTAACCGGTGAGCGCGAGGAGTGCAGCGCAGCGGAGCCCCGCAGTCGCGAGCGAAATTCGGCGCGGTGAGCGCGAGGAGTGCAGCGCAGCGGAGCCCCGCAGTCGCGAGCGAAAGGCGGCTAATCGTGATGGTGCCGCGTAGGGTGCGAGCGTGGAGCAGATCTGCGTGGTGACGACGGTGGTGGATGCGCGTTCGGTCGCCGACGTGCTGGCGGCCGCAGCCGTTGCCGGCCGGCTCGCCGCCTGCGCACAAGTAGGTGGTCAGGTCGACAGCACGTACTGGTGGCGGTCTGGAGTGGAGACCAGCACCGAATGGTCGGTGCAGTTCAAGACCGCACCGGACCGGTTGTCCGCGTTGGTGGACCAGATCCGGCTCAGCCACCCCTACGAGGTGCCGGAGATCCTGGTGTCGAGGGTGGAGTGCGGCGATCCCGCCTACGCCGTCTGGGTGCACGAGCACACCCGCCTCTGAGTACGCGCACTCTGGGCCGCGGTCGGGTCGGCTCTCGATGATGACCGGGTGGATGACACCCGCTATCCCTGCCCGGCCTGTGGTGCGCCGGCCGACCTGAGCACTGGTTGCACCGGCTGCCGGCGCGCACCCGACCCGATCGCCGCTGAGGTGTGCCGGCTGGGCCGGGAGGTCGCCCAGCTCGAGCCGGAGGTGGAGCGGGCTCGTCGCACGTACACCGAGTTGGCTGGACGTCTGTCGGCCATGTCGCGGCGGCGGGCCGAGTTGGCGGCGGTCGTCCGCGCGGGGGTGGCCGCCTCCGTGGTGGCGCGTCCCGCGGTTCTCGTCGGGCCGGTGCCGCCCACTGCTGCGGGTGTCACGGCCGATTCGGTGCCGGGTGCGGCGGAGACCTCGACCCGGACCGTCCAGGGTCTGCTGTTCGTCCTTGGTGGACTCCTGCTGGGTACCGCGGCGGTGGTGTTCACCGCGGTCGCCTGGGCGGCGGTGGGGGTCGGCGGGCGGGCCTTGATCCTGGCCGCGTTCACCGCGCTCGCGCTGGCCGTACCTTTGCTGCTGGTCCGCCGGGGGCTGCGGGGCACGGCGGAGACGTTCGCCGCGGTCGGGTTGCTGTCGGTGGTGCTGGACGGTTACGCGGCCTGGTCGGTGGACCTGGCCGGTGTGGCCGGCTGGCCAGGCAGCCGGTACGCCGCGCTGGTCGGGGGGGCCAGCGCGGCGGTCGCCGTGGTGTACGGCCGGTGGAGCAGGTTGACCGGGCCCTGGTTCGCCGCCCTGCTGGCCGCTCAGCCGGTGTTGCCGCTGCTCGCCGTCGAGGCCGAGACCGGTGCGGCCGGTTGGGCGGTGGTCCTGCTGGCGGTGGCGCTGCTGAACCTGGCCGTGCTGGTCGGGCTGCGCGGCCGGGGAGGCGTGGCGCAGCTCGTCGGCCGGGTGCTGGCGGGCATCGGTCACGTCGCCGCGCTCGTTGGTGCCGCAAGCTGTGCCCTGGTGCCGCTGCTCCTCGGGCGGGCGGCGGGTTCGCCACTGCTGGCCGGGTTGCCGCTGTTGCTGGTCGCGCTGGCCGGGTTCGGTGCGGCCTGGCTGGTCGGCGGACGGGCGCTGCGGGCGGTGGCTGCGGGATTGCTGGTGTCGGTGCTCGCCGCCGCCCTGCTGCGCCCGGTGGCCGAGCAGCGGCCGTCACTGCTGCTGATCGCGGCGGCGACGGTGGCCCTCGTGCTGGCTGCGGCGGTGCGACTGCTGCCGGACGCGACCGGGCCGGTTGCGCCGGCGGTGGTTGGGTCGGGGCTGGCCGGTGCCGGCGGTTGGCGGACCGGCGCGCGCGCCGGCGCGCGCGCCGGTGCGCTGCTGGTCGCGGCTGGCACGGCGCAGGTGGCCGCGTTGATCGCCGCAGCGCTCGCGGTCGCCGCCGTCGGCCGGTCGATGCCGCCGTGGCGTGGGGCCGGGACGGGACCGGACCTGGGCTGGGGCTGGCAGCTGGCGCCCGCGTTGGCGTTGGCGCTCGGCGCGACGGTGCTGCTGATGCCCCGGGCAGCGCGGGCGGTGCTCGCCACGGCCGGCGCGGTGGCGGTGCTGCTCGCGCTGCCCGCCAGCTGGACGGCTTCCTGGCCTCAGGTGGTGGCCGTCGACCTGGTCGGCGGAGTGGTGCTGCTGCTCGCCGTGCTGGCCCGCCCGGCGGTCCGCCCGGCCTCCCTGCGTACCCGCGCGCTCGGTGCGGCCGTCCTGCTCGGGCACGGGCTGCTGGTCGCGCTGGCCACTGCGACCGGTGTCCTGGTGGCGCTCGGCACCATCGCCGTGGTCGGGCTGGCGCTGGCCGTACGTCGGGGCGTCGGGCCGTACCGGCAGGTGGCCGGCGTGGGTCTGCTGGTCGCGCAGCTCGCGCTGCCCGGGGTGGCGGCGGTGGCGCTGTTCGCGGGGGGCGCGCCGCCCTGGTGGCAGGCGCGGCTCGCGCTGGTCGCCGCCGGGCTGCCGCTGGTCGCGGTGCTCGCGGCGCGTCGTCACCGGGTGGAGCTGACCGGGTACGCGGTGACTGGCGCCGTGGTCGCGGTGACCGTGCCCGGACTCGCGCCGCTGGTCGCGGCGGGGAATGAACCCCTTGCGCTGTACGCCGCGCTGGCAGCGCTGGGCGTCGCGCTCGTCGCGAGGTGGGACCGGTCGGCGGCCGGCGACCACGAATCGACCCGGCCGGGCCTGCTGGCGGCGGGCGGCGCGCTGGGGGCGGTCGCTGTCCTGGCGGCCCTGCCTGCGGTGCTGACCGCCCTCGTGTCGCCGTACGGCAGTCCGGGGCGGGTATGGGCGGGGGTTCCCCCGGTCGTCGCCGATCCGACGGCGCTTCCCGCCGGGTTGGCGCTGGCCGTGCTGGCGGTGGCCGCCGTGCTGGCCGGCCGGCGGATCCGTCCTCCGGTGCTGCCCGCACTACCGTTCGTCGCGGCGGCCCTGCCGGTGCTGCTCATCGCGGTCGGTGCGCCGTGGCCGGTGCTCCCGGCAACCGTCCTGCTCGCCGGGTCGGCCGCGCTGCTGCTCGCCGCTCTGGTCGCGCCCCGCGCGGCGCTCGCGCCGATCGCCGTACCGGTGGGCGTAGTGCTTGTCGCATCCGGTGTGGTGGGTCTGCTGGCCACCCGAGCCGGCACGCTCGCCGCCGAGGGGGTGCTGCTGGTGGTGGCGGTTGCCGTCGCCGTCGGCGCCCGCATGGTCGAGGTGCGTGTCACCGGTTGCCTGGCTGCGGTCGGTGCGGCGACCGCACTGGCGGTGACCGCTCCGCTCGCCGGTGGGCTGCCGTTGCGGGCGGCGGCGTACCCGCTGCTGGCGGTGGCGGCGCTGGTGTTGACCGTCGCCGCTGCGATCACCCTGCCGCAGTCGGTCCCGGCGACGCCGGCCCGGGCACAGGTCGGGCGGGTGCTGGACGCTGCCGCCCAGGCGGTGGCGTTGGTGGCGGCGGTGCTCGCCGTCGAGGCCGCGCGGCACCTCGCCACCGTCTGCGTGCTCTGGGGCGCGGCCGTCGCGCTGCGGCTGCTGCGCAGGGGTGAGCGGGCCGGCCGACGGTGGGCGTTCGCCGGGATCGCCGCCGGCAGCGAACTGCTCGGGGCGTGGGTGCTGCTGGCCGCGGGTGGCGTGACCGTGCTGGAGGCGTACACCGTTCCGGCCTCGGCGCTCGCCCTCGGCGCGGGTCTGCTGGCGCTGCGCACCCGGCCTGGACTGACCAGCTGGCCGGCCCTCGGCCCGGGGCTGGTCGCGGCGTTGCTCCCGAGCCTCGTGTCGGTGCTGGCCGGGAGTGACCCGCAGCCGTGGCGGCGACTGCTCCTCGGCGCGGCGGCGCTGGGCGCGGTGCTGGCCGGCGCGTCCCGCCGTTGGCAGGCGCCGGTGCTGCTCGGCGGTTGGGTGCTGGCGCTGTTGGCCCTGCACGAGCTGGCCCGAGGTTGGGACCTGCTGCCCCGGTGGATCTACCTGGGTGCCGGTGGGTTG
Source organism: Micromonospora luteifusca (assembly GCF_016907275.1). Taxonomy (NCBI): domain Bacteria; kingdom Bacillati; phylum Actinomycetota; class Actinomycetes; order Micromonosporales; family Micromonosporaceae; genus Micromonospora; species Micromonospora luteifusca. The sequence goes on along the minus strand of NZ_JAFBBP010000001.1, from coordinate 2,118,351 downwards.
GCGCTGGTCGGGCTCGCCGCCACCTACGAGCGGAGGCGGCGTGACCTGGCTCGGTTGCGGGCAACGGTCGCCCGGCTGGGCTGAGCCGGACCAGTAGGGGTAGGGCCTGCCCTACCTCCCATCCGGGGGTTGTCGGGGTTACTCAGCGCTACGGCGATCAGGAGACTTGACATTAAGCCCGAACCACCCCGGTTCAGGCGCAAGCGGATCGGGAGCAGCAATGGCGCTCGGAGCGGTGGCGGAACCGCCGGTACGACGGCGAGGCAGTGATTACGCACAGTTGTCCCGACGGATCAGCCAGGCGGGCCTGCTGGAGCGGCGTCCCGGCTGGTACGTCACCCGTATCGCGCTTACCCTCGGCGCTTTCGTGGCCGGCTGGGTCGCCGTGTTCCTGCTCGGCGACTCCTGGTGGCAGCTGCCGCTCGCGGCCCTGATGGCGGTGGCCACCACACAGGTCGCGTTCCTCGGCCACGACGCCGGGCACCGTCAGATGTTCCGACGGCGTGGCCCCAGCGAGCTGGTGGGGCTGCTCGCCGGCAATGTGGCGGTGGGGATCAGCTACGGCTGGTGGGTCGACAAGCACAACCGGCACCACGCCAACCCGAACCACGAGGACGAGGACCCGGACGTCGGCGCGGGTGCCCTGGTGTGGACGCCCGAGCAGGCGCTGGAGACCCGGGGAATCAACCGTTGGCTGGCCAAGCGGCAGGCGTACCTCTTCTTTCCGATGCTCCTGCTGGAGGGTCTGAGCCTGCACGTGGCGAGCATCCGGGCGATCCTCGGGCGTGAGCCGGACGGCCGGTACACCACCCCGATGCGGCACCGGGCGGTCGAGGCCGCGCTGCTCGTCGTGCACACCGTCGGCTACGTGGCGCTGCTGTTGGCGGTCATGTCGCCGGTCAAGGCGCTGCTCTTCGCCGTCGTGCACCAGGCGCTGTGGGGCCTCTACATGGGCTGCGCGTTCGCACCGAACCACAAGGGCATGCCGATGCCGACCGCGGAAGACGAGCTGGACTTCCTGCGCAAGCAGGTGCTGACCTCGCGCAACGTACGGGGCAGCCGACTTGTGGACACCACGCTGGGCGGGCTCAACTACCAGATCGAACACCACCTCTTCCCGAACATGCCCCGCGCCAACCTGCGCCGGGCCCAGCCGATCGTGCGCGCCTACTGCGTCGAGCAGGGCATCCCGTACGCCGAGACCGGGCTGATCGAGTCGTACCGGCAGGCACTCGGTCACCTGCACGACGTGGGCCGGCCGCTGCGCGGCTGACTCGAACGGCTGCCGCGTCGACGGACCGGCTGGCGTGCCCGGCCGCTGAGCCGTCGCGTGGTGGCGTGTCCGGCCCGCCCGATGCTCCACCGGTAGGGTCTGGTCATGGCAGACCTGCTCACCGCGGACGCGGTGCGAGAAGAGCTGGGCGGGTTGACCGACTGGTCGGGCGACCCGACCGGCATCGGTCGCACGGTCCAGCTCGGCAGTTTCCCCGACGTCATCGCCGTGGTCGACCGGGTGGCGGCCGTCGCCGAGGAGCTCGACCACCATCCCGACATCGACATTCGATGGCGGACCCTGACCTTCCGCTGTGTCACGCACTCGGCCGGTGGGGTCACCCACCGGGACATCGAGCTGGCCGGGCGGATCGACGACATCGTCCGGAGTGCGGCATGAGATTCGAGATCAGCAAGGTTCTGGACGCCATCGAGGGGCGGGTCTGCACGGACCCGTCGCTGGCCCGGGCAGTGCTCGACCTGGCCGAGGTGATCCGCTACCAGGACATCGACGGTGGCCGGCCAGCCAGCCTGCTCCGGCTCGGCATGGTCATCGACGCGCTCTCCCGCGAGCTGGAGGAGGACAGCGTCCAGGTCTACGCGGTGGTGCACCGGGCGCTGCTCTCCGACGCCGACCTGACCTCCAACGAGCGGATGGTGGTCCGCCGCTGGGCCGACGACGGGCTCGTCGAGGTGCTCGACAACCCGGGCGACCGGATGTTGGAGGTCGCCGACCTGCTCGGACTGCCGGTGCTCAGTCGGGTCCGCTTCGACGGGCTGCGCGGACGGTTCCCGTGGCTGGTCGAGCAGCCCGGTCGGGTGCTCGCCCCGGTGCCGGGAGCCGGTGGGCCGGCGTTCATCGCGCACGTCGGTGGCGGACACGCGCCGGTCACCGGCAAGCGGTCGCCGACCGGGGCCAAGTTGCTGGCCCGCCAGTGGCGCTGCCCGGAATCGGGCTGCGCGTTGTTCGGCAGCGGTGGTGGGGGCGGCGCGTTCGCCGACCTGGCCGGGGGTGCCGACCGCAGCCCCGCCGCGCAGCCGCCGCCCGCGCTGCGCAATGGCGTACCGACCTGCCCCCGGCACGGCGCACGGCTCGGTGACGGGGGCCCGCGGCCGCGTACGGAGGTGCTCGCGGTGCGCGTCGGCGGCCTGGTCCGGCGGCGGTTCGTGCTCAGCGAGGAGCAGCCGGTGGTGGCCGGTCGGGCCCCCGAGCAGGACGGCGGCATCATGCTCGGGCAGTGGCTCAACGACGAGGCCCGGCGGTGGATCAGTCGTGGCCACGTCCGCTTCGAGCTGCGGGTTGGCGAGGTCATCGTGACCGACGTCAGCACCAACGGCTCCGGCATCCGTCCGGCCGGTTCGATGACCGAGTCGGAGCGGATCCCCCTGGCACCGCAGCAGTCCCGGGTGTTGGGTGAGAACGACATGGTGGAGCTCTACCCGGGCGTGCAGATCGGTCGGGCCGAGGAACTGCCCGCCGGTGCCCCGTTCACCCCGACCTCGGTGATGGCTGAAGCCCCGACGATGGCCATGCGCCTACCCCGTCCCTGACCCGCCCCGCGCTGCCGCCGCGCTGCCGCCGCAGCCGGTGAGGACCCGCACAGGAACAGGGAAAGTGCTGCCTCGGATGGTGTCGAGGCAGCACTTTCCCGGTAGTTGCGCAGATCTTGGCCCGCGAGGTCCGTCAGCTGGCCAGCACCTCGGCGAGCTTGGCCACCGCCAGGTCGATCTCCTCCTCGGTGATCACCAGCGGTGGGGCGAGCCGGATGGTGGATCCGTGGGTGTCCTTGGCGAGCACGCCCCGGTCGGCGAGCCGTTCACACGCCTCCCGCCCGCTCATCAGCGCCGGGTCGATGTCCAGACCGGCCCACAGGCCGCGCACGCGCACCGCCACCAGGCCCTTGCCGAGCAGCCCTTCCAGGCCGGCCCGCAGCCGTTCACCCAGCTCGGCCGAGCGGCGCTGGAACTCGCCGGTGGCCAGCAGCCGCACCACCTCGATCGCGACCGCGCAGGCGAGCGGGTTGCCGCCGAAGGTGGAGCCGTGCTGGCCGGGCTTGAGCACGCCCAGCACGTCGGAGTTCGCGGCCACGGCGGAGACCGGCACGATGCCGCCGCCGAGCGCCTTGCCGAGCAGGTACATGTCCGGCACGACGCCCTCGTGGTCACAGGCGAAGGTCGCGCCGGTACGCCCCAGGCCGGACTGGATCTCGTCGGCGATGAAGAGCACGTCGCGTTCGGTGCAGACCTGTCGTACGCCCGGCAGGTAGCCCTCCGGTGGCACCACCACACCCTGCTCGCCCTGGATCGGCTCCAGCAGCACGGCAACGGTGTTCTCGTCGATCGCGGCGGTCAGCGCGTCCAGATCGCCGTACGGCACGACCGTGAACCCCGGGGTGTACGGCCCGAAGTCGGCGCGGGCGTCCTCGTCGGTGGAGAAGCTCACGATGGTGGTGGTCCGGCCGTGGAAGTTACCCTCGGCGACCACGATGTTGGCCTGGCCGGCGGGCACGCCCTTGACCTGGTAGCCCCACTTGCGGGCTACCTTGATCCCGGTCTCCACCGCCTCGGCGCCGGTGTTCATCGGCAGCACCAGGTCCTTGCCGCACAGCTCGGCCAGCTCCCGACAGAAGTCGGCGAACTGGTCGTGGATGAACGCCCGGCTGGTCAGCGTGAGCCGATCCAACTGTGCGTGTGCGGCGGCGATCAACTGCGGATGCCGGTGACCGAAGTTCAGCGCGGAGTAGCCGGCCAGGCAGTCCAGGTAGCGGCGGCCGTCCACGTCGGTGAGCCAGGCGCCCTCCGCGGACGAGATCACCACCGGCAGCGGGTGGTAGTTGTGCGCAGTCCAGCGCTCGGCGTCCCGGACCGCTCCCGGCGTACGCAGCTTGTCATCCACGATCACTTGCTTGCCTTTCCCTGACGGAGTCGCAGCGTGCAGCACTTCGGTCCGCCGCCGGCCTTACGTAGCTCGGACAGGTCGACCCCGATGGTTTCGTAGCCCCGGTCGCGCAGCTTGGCGGCCAGGTCGGTGGCCTGCGCGGGCAGCACCACGTGCCGCCCGTCGCTGACCGCGTTCAGCCCCAGCACCTCGGCGTCGGCCATGGTGGCGTGCACCGCGTCGGGGAAGAGCCGGCGCAGCACGGCCTGGCTGCCGAGGGAGAACGCCTCGGGCAGGTACGCCACGGTCCGCTCGTCGAGCACGGTCAGCGCGGTGTCCAGGTGGTAGAAGCGCGGGTCGACCAACTGCATGGTGATCACCGGGTAACCGAAGACCTCCTGCAGTTGGGCGTGCGACGAGTGCGCCGTGCGGAAGCCGGTGCCGGCCAGCAGGTAATCGCCGGCCAGCAGGACGTCGCCCTCGCCCTCGTTGACGTGCTTCGGGTCGTACATCTCGAAGCCGGCGTCCTCGAACCAGGCGCGGTAGGCCGGTGCCTCGTCGGCCCGCTGCGGGTCGCGGAACTGCACGGCCATCGCCTTGCCGTCGATGACGGTGCCACCGTTGGCGGCGAAGACCATGTCGGGCAGGCCGGGCACCGGAGTGATCTCCTCGACGGTGTGGCCCAGGTCGCGGTACGTCTGGCGCAACTGCTCCCACTGCCGGACGGCCAGCGCGGTGTCGACCGGTGCGCTCGGGTCCATCCAGGGGTTGATCGCGTAGTCGACGGCGAAGTACGTCGGCCGGCACATCAACAGGCGCTGGCTGGTGGCGTCCATCGTCATTGTCCTGCTCCCAGGGGTCGGGCGCGCCCGGCCACCGTGGCCCACGGGCTGGCGCCGTTGCTCAACGTTATGCGGCCTCAGCGGCAGGATCCACCAATGAGAGTTGCACAGACCGAACATTCATTGCGTCTGAGCGGCTGCGGGGCGCGATTCGTTGCGTCAGCGCTCGACGTACCCCGGAAACACTTCAGGGGCGGCGAACCGCCGCCCCTGAAAGGGTGTCGCCCGGCCGGTGAACCACCGGAGAGTTCGGGCTGCCGGCGAACCGCCGGCTTTCGCCGGTGCACCACCGGCGAGCGGAACAGTGCCCGCTAGAAACGATCGACAAACTGTGAGTCAAGCCACTCGCGGAAGCGCTGCACCCAGTCGCCGTCGGTGGTGGGCCAGTCGAACTGGCCGCTCATCGCCAGCACCCCGATCACCACGGCGGCCAGACCGATCAGCACTCCGAACAGCGCGTCGGTCTTGCCGGCGACGTGCCGGCGGCGGGTGGCCATCAGACCGAGCACCGCGAGCACCGCGCCGGCCGCGCCGAGCCCGATGCCGTAGCCGGCCAGGGTGCCCGTCAGCACGAACAGCGCACCGGCGACGGACACGATCAGACCGAGGGTGGCGAGCAGGCTGGCCCGCGGCTTGGGGCCGCGCACCACTGCCGGCTCCGGCTCGGTGTGGTCGGGTGTCGGGTCGGTCGGGCGGCTGGTCGCGACCCGGTCCGTCGGGTCGGTCCGTCGGGTGGTGCCGCCGAGGTTTGTGTCCCGCTCGGCGATGCGCCCCGTGGTCGGGTCGGTGCCGGGCCGGGCCTCGGTCTCCACCGGGCCGGAGGCGCGGGCCTCGCTGTCCACCGGGCGGGCGGTGGCGGCGCGGGCCACGGCGGCCCGCTCGGCGGCCCGCCGCTCGGCCTCGCCGCTCCGCTCGGTCCCGCCGGTCTGCTCGGCGGGCGCGGCGGCGTTGCGGTACGTCGCCTGGTCGGTGTCCCGGTCGGTGACCACCGGGCGGTCGCGCTCGCCGTCGTTTGACCGGCCTCCGAGCACCATCGTGTTCTCCCGGTCGCTTACCGGGGTGTCGCGGCCGTCAATGCGACCGTCGAGGTTCTCGTCCCGCGTCGGTGCCGGCTCGGACCGACGGGACAGCGAAGGAATCTTGACCACTACACACCTCCTGATTAATGCGTGGTGGCCGACAGTTCGGGTGGCACCCACGCGGTACCGCCCTGAAGTACCCCGCTGGGCGTTTCCTGACACCAATTCCGGGTACGGCCGTCTTCGGCCCCTTGCGACGGCCGCTGATCAGCAGGGAACTCGGCCCTGCGGACGCTGATGGCTATCCTTGGCACCCGTGCCAGAGGGACATTCGATCCACCGCCTGGCGGCCCGGCACGCCGAACTGTTCGCCGGGGAGAAGGTGCACGCCGCCAGCCCGCAGGGCCGCTTCGCCGAGGGCGCCGCCAGGCTCTCCGGCACCGTGCTGGACGGCACCGAGGCGTACGGCAAGCACCTGCTGCACCACTACGCCGGTGAACTGACGCTGCATGTGCACCTCGGGCTCTACGGCAAGTTCACCGACGGGTCGGGGGAGCCGCCGGAGCCGGTCGGTCAGGTGCGGCTGCGACTGGCCAGCGACCGGCACTGGCTGGACCTGCGCGGGCCCACCGCCTGCGAGCTGCTCACCCCACCCGAGGTGGCCGCGCTGCGGGATCGCCTCGGGCCGGACCCGCTTCGCGCCGACGCGGACCCCGAGCGGGCGTACCGCAAGATTTCGCGCAGCCCCACACCCCTGGCCGCGCTGCTGCTGGACCAGTCGGTGGTGGCCGGCAGCGGGCTGATCTTCGTGACCGAGGCGCTGTTCCGGGCCGGGCTGCCGCCGACCATGCCGGGCCGAGGGCTGACCCGGGCCGGCTGGGACGCACTCTGGGCCGACCTGGTCGGGCTGATGCGGCTCGCGGTCGAGCACGGACGGATCGACACGGTCCGCGACGCGCACCTGCCGGAGGCGATGGGTCGGCCGGCGCGGGTGGACCGGCACGGTGGCGAGGTGTACGTCTACCGCCGCCCCGGCGTGCCCTGCCACGTCTGCGGCACCGAGATCAGCCGCGGCGAGCTGGCCGGACGCAACCTCTACTGGTGCCGTACCTGCCAGGTCGGCTGATTCCGTCGACTGGGGCGTCAGCTCTCGTCAAGCGAGTGGGGGCGTCAGCCCTCGTCGAGCAACCAGTGGACCACCTCGATCTGGTGCGGAAAGACGACCTCGTCGGCGATGCTCCAGGCCAACGTGTGCCCGATCGTCCAGCCCCGGACCCGCTCCCGGTCCAACCCCAGCTCGGTGCTGAGCCGGTCCAGCCGGTGCCGGACGGCGGCCGGCGAGTGGCCCAGCTCCCGACCGCGCACCATCGGCACGACGGAGAACTCCCGCTCACCGGTCAGCGGCTTCGGGTCGATCGCCAGCCACGGTTCCCGGTCGGCGGCGAGCACGTTGCCGGCGTGCAGGTCCTGGTTGACCAGCACCTGCTCGCCCTGGCTCGACGCCAGACCGTCGAGCAGGGCGAGCGCCTCGTCGAGCAGCCGCCGCTCGTACGGCCGGCCGGCCCGTTCCCACTTGCGGGGCATCCGGTCGATCCAGCCGGCGGCCTCCTCGGCCAACGGGGTGAACGGCGCGCCGGCCGGTCGCCACAGTCGGGGCAGCAGGTCGATCACCGCGTCCAGCGCCCGGTCCATCGGAATCTCGTGCAACGGAGTGCCCGGTTGGCAGCGCTCCACCAGCAGGGCGCGCCGTTGCGGGTCGTGTGCGAGCAGCCGGATCGCCCCGACGCCGTCCCAGTGGGCCAGCGCGTCGGCCTCGTGCTGGCTCTCCCCGTCCGGGTACTGGAGCTTGAGCACCGCGGCCCTACCGTCGGGCAGGTCCGCGGGGAGCGCCAGCGAGGCGTACGCGTACCGGAAGGGCGGGCCGAGCCGCAGCGACCACCGCTCGGTGCATTCGGCCAGCCACGTCGGGAGTGTGGCCAGCCAACCCTGGCCGGCCGGTGACCCGCGTACCCAGTCGAGTCCCTCGGGCAGTTCCACCTGTCCATCCTGGAGCATCCGCCGCGCTGTCGTGGGGGCGGCACCGCCCGGCCTCGCAGCGGCCTCGTCCGTCCAGGGCCTCCGGTGTGACGCAACCGCAATTGACAGTTGACCGGCTGCCAGAGCAGGGTTGAGAAGTGACAACGATGTCAACGGGCAAAAGGGAGGAAACGTAACCATGATCCTCTCCGTCGCACACCCGACCCGGCCAGTCGGCGCGCGGCGTACCGTTGGCGGGTTTTCCGGCGCGAACCTGCTCCGTGCACCGATCCTGGCCGTATGTCCCTTCCCTACCCAACGGTGACCAGCTGAGATGACCGACGTGCCCCGATCCGACGCTGAAACGACCCCTGCCCCGGCTGGGTCGCCCGATCTCCCCGATCTGAACGAGTTTCTCGCCGACCAGACCCACACACTGCTCGACACGGCCCGCCGCTCGGTCCGACCCGAGGGCGGCTTCTGGTGGCTGACCGACGACCGCACCCCGGACCGGGGCGAGGCGGTGCACACCTGGATCACCTGCCGGATGACCCACGTGGCCGCCCTCGCCCACCGCAACGGCGATCCGGACGCCGCCGCCCTGGTCGACCACGGAATCGCCGCGCTCAGCACACTGCTGCGCGACGACCGGTACGGCGGCTGGTTCAGCGCCGTGGACCAGCAGGGCGCGCCCGTCGACGACCGCAAGGCCGGCTACGACCACGCGTTCGTGCTGCTTGCCGCGTCCAGCGCTGCCCGAGCCGGGCGGCCCGGCGCGGACCAGTTGCTCGCCGATGTGCAGGCCGTGGTGCGGGAGCGGTTCTGGGACGCCGAAGTCGGCGCGGTCCGCGAATCGTGGAACCGGGACTGGACGGTCACCGAGGACTACCGCGGCGCGAACAGCAGCATGCACATGGTCGAGGCGTTCCTCGCCGCTGGCGCCGCCACGGGCGATGCGAGCTGGGCCGACCGGGCCCTGCAGATCGCCACCCACCTCGTGCACACCGAGGCGGCCCGGCACGACTGGCGGCTGCCCGAGCACTACACGGCCGACTGGATACCACTGCTCGACTACAACCGGGACCAGCCCGCGGACCCGTTCCGGCCGTACGGCTCGACGATGGGTCACTGGTTGGAGTGGGCCCGGCTGCTGCTGGAACTGGAGGCGGTCCTGCCGCAGCCACCACGCTGGCTGCTCGCCGACGCCCGTTCCCTGTTCGCCGCCGCCGTGCGACGCGGCTGGGCGGTCGACGGCGCCGACGGCTTCGTCTACACGATCGACTGGGACGACCGGCCGGTGGTGCGCGCCCGGATGCACTGGGTGCTCGCCGAGGCCATCGGGGCGGCGGTCACCCTGCACCGCCGCACGGGGGACGCGGTCTACGCCGACTGGTACCGGGTCTTCTGGGCGTACGCCCGCCGCTACCTGATCGACTCCACCGGATGGCGGCACGAGCTGGACGTGCGGAACCTGCCCGCCGACACGGTCTGGCACGGCCGGCCGGACGTCTATCACGCGTACCAGGCGGTGCTGGTGTCCCGTTCAGCCGACGGGCTCGGTGGCCCGGGCCCGCTCGCGCCGGGCACGGTGACCGCATGATCGTGGTCGCGGGTGAAGCGCTGATCGACCTGGTGGTCACGGCCGGTGGGCAGCGGGCCGTGCCGGGAGGCTCCCCGGCGAACGTGGCGGTCACCCTGGCCCGGCTCGACCAGCCGGTACGGCTGCTGGCCCGGCTGGGCACCGACGAGTACGGTCGGCAACTCGCCGAGTACCTGAGCGCCAACCGGGTGGACCTGGAGTGGGCGGTCCGCGCCGAGGAGCCGACCTCGGTGGCGGTGGCCACGTTGAACGCCAGCGGGCAGGCCAGCTACGAGTTCCGGCTCGCCGGCACGGCGGACTGGCAGTGGACGCCGCCTGAACTGCCCGAGCTGGCCGGGACTGCGGCGACCGCCCTGCACACCGGGTCCCTCGCGCTCGCGCTGGCCCCCGGCGCGCAGGTGCTGGAGGACCTGCTCGACCGCGAACGCCGCCGCGACGGCCTCACCATCTCGATCGACCTCAACCTGCGTCCGAGCATCGTCACGGACCGGGCGGCGGAGCAGGCGCGGGTGCGCCGCCAAGTGCCCCTCGCGCACCTGGTCAAGGCCAGCGACGAGGATCTGGCCTGGCTCTACCCGCAGCGGTCGGTGGCCGAGGTGATGGCGGAATGGCACGAGGTCGGGGTGTCCTGCGCCGTGGTGACCCGCGGTGGGGACGGCGCGTGGCTGCTCGCCCCGGACGGGTCGCTGCACGAGGAACCGGCGGTACGCACCACGGTGGTCGACACCGTCGGCGCCGGTGACTCGTTCACCGGTGGCCTGTTGGCCGCGCTGGCCGACCTCGACGCGCTCGGTGACCGGCCGGACGCCCGGCTCGCCGCGGTGACCGAACCGCAGTGGCGTGCGGTGCTGCGGCAGGCCGCCACGGTGGCCGCGCTGACCTGCGGCCGCCGGGGCGCCGACCCGCCCCACCGTGCCGAACTGGACGCCCTGCTCAACGCCGCAAGCTGAACCCCGACCCGCTGGCCCGACCCGTCCCGGGCCGGGCCAGCGCGCACAACCCAACTCACCACGCGATCTTGCACTTTCTGCTGCGGCAAAGGTTGCAATTCACGCCAAGTTGGCAACCCAAAGTGCAAGATCGCGGGCGCGGGCGCGGGCGCGGGCGCGGCGTGGGGTTAGCGCGTTGGGGGCGGGGTCAGGCCTCGGGGGCGCAGGCTGGTGGGGAGCACGATGGTTGACGGTGGGGAGTCGTCGTCGCCGGCGATTCGCTGGAACAGCCGCTCGGTGGCGACCCTCGCCAGCTCCCGGGTGTCGTAGGCGACGACGGTCAGCGGCCGGGGCATCAGGTGGGCCAGTTCGAAGTCGTCGAAACCGACAAGCGCGGCGTCACTGCCTCGTCGGTGCAACTCCTGGAGCGCGCCGACGGTGAGCCGGTTGTTGGCGCAGAAGAAGGCGGTGGGCGGGTCGGGCAGGTCGAGCAGCGCGGCGACCGCCCGCCCGGCCTCCTCGGGGGCGATGAGCCGGTCGCGCACCAGCGATTCGTCCGGCTCGACCCCGGCCGCGGCCAGTGCCGCCCGCGCCCCGGCCAGCCGTTCGCGGATGGTGGGCACGCTCGGCGCGCCGAGCAGCAGACCCACCCGTCGGTGCCCCTGGTCGAGCAGCGCGCTGACCCCGGCATGGCTGCCACCCCGGTTGTCCAAGAGCACGGCGTCGGCCAGCAGCCCCTGCGGCGGCCGGTCCAGGAACACCACCGGCATCCCCAGCTCGACCTCGCGGCGCAGGAACGAGTGGTCGAGGCCCGCCGGCACCACCAGCAGCCCGTCGACCCGGCGCTGGGTGAAATCCTGGAGCACGGCGCGTTCCCGCTCCGGGTCCTCCTCCGACGAAGCGGTGATCAGCATGGTGCCGTGGGCGGCCGCGATCTCGGCGGCGACGCTCGCGATGGTCGCGTAGAACGGGTTGGCGATCTCCTCGATGAGCAGCCCGACCGTGGCATTGAGCTGCCGGGATCGCAGATTGCGGGCGATGTCGTTGCGCCGGAAGCCCAACTCGGCGATGGCGGCCAGCACCCGGCTGACCAACTCCTGCCCCACCGGCTCGTCGTTGACCACCCTTGAAACCGTCTTCAAGCTGACCCCGGCGTGCCGGGCCACGTCGACCATCGTGGGGCGCCGACGCACCGTCGGCCGGGTCGGGGTCTGCGTCACAGGGTGGTCCTCCAGGGCGGGCGCCGGTCAGCGGTCGAGGGCGGCGAGCGCGTCGACCGCTTTTCGGGCGGCGACGAGCACCGGGTCCCACACCGGCGCGTACGGCGGAGCGTAGCCCAGGTCGAGTGACGTCATATCGTCCACCGTCATGCCGTTCCAGAGTGCCACGGCAAGCGCGTCGATGCGTTTGGCCGCCTCGGACCAACCGACGATCTGCGCACCAAGCAACCGGCCGCTGGGCCGCTCGGCGATCAACTTGACGGTCATCGGCCGGGCACCCGGGTAGTAGCCGGCCCGGTTTGTCGACTGGGCGACCACCGAGATGAAGTCGAACCCGGCCCGGGTGGCCTCCCGCTCCCGCAGGCCCGTCCGACCCACCTCCAGGTCACAGACCTTGGTCACGGCCGTGCCGATCACGCCGGTGAAGGTGGCGTAGCCGCCGCCGATGTTGATCCCAGCCGCGCGGCCCTGCTTGTTGGCGTGCGTGCCGAGCGGCACGTGCACCGGCAACCCGCTGACCCGGTGCAGCGTCTCCACGCAGTCGCCGGCCGCCCAGACGCCGGGCAGTTCGGCCACCCGCATCCGGCGGTCCACCCGGATCCCGCCGGTCGGCCCGATCGGGAACCCGGCAGCCTCGGCGAGCGCGGTGTTCGGGCGTACTCCCAGACCCAGGACCACGACGTCGGTCGGAATCGGCCCCTCGGCCGTGACCACCGCGGACACCCGGCTGTCCCGCTGCTCCAAGCCGGTCACCGGCAGGTCGGTACGGATCTTGATGCCCAGGCCGCGCATCGCGTCGGCGACCAGCTCGGCCATGTCGCCGTCCACCGTCGCCATGGGCTGGCTACCCGCCTCGACCAGGGTCACGGAGAGATCGCGTTGGATCAGTGCCTCGGCGATCTCGACGCCGATGTACCCACCACCGACCACCACCGCCCGGCGCGGCCGCGGCTCAGTCTCCAGCCAGTCGCGCAACGCCGCCCCGTCGTCCAGGGTCTGCATGCCGAACACGCCGTTCGCGTCCGTGTCCGCCCAGGAAGGCTTCACCGGCACCGCGCCAGCCGCGTACATCAGGTCGTCGAACCGCTCGCGGACCTCTCCGCCGCGGTCCAGGTCCCGGGCGACCACCTCGCGGCGGTCCAGGTCGATGGCCGTGACCTCGTGTCGCATCCGCACGTCCATCGCGTGCTTCGTGCGGAACGTCTCCGGATCCCGGGCGATCAGATCGTCCGGACCGGACACCAGACCGCTGATCCAGTACGGGATGCCGCACGCCGAGTAGGAGGTGAAGTGACCTCGCTCGAAGACCACGATTTCCAGGTCGGCACGGTCGCGGCGGCGTCGAGCCTGGGACGCCGTAGACATGCCGGCGGCGTCCCCGCCGATGACGATCAGCCGTTGCGCCACGGGTTCATCCTGTCACGGGGCGATCAGCCGCGGGTCTGCCGCGCGACGTCCTGCACCACGTCGGTGAGCCGCCCGGTGCGGGCGTACACCGCGCGCTGCCGGGCCGCACCACTGCCGTGCCGGCGCAACCCGCCCAGCAGGTCGGCCACCTCGGCCCAGTCGCCGTGCTGCTCCAGCGCGGGTCGCAGCCGATCCACGAACTGGTCCAGCAGCTCCCAGGCCGGGCGCAGCTCGCCGGTGGTGACGTCGACGGCTTCGCCTTCCAGGCCGTCGTGCGCGGCCCTCCAGTGCGCGCCGACCAGCAGGTGGTGGTCGGTCTGCAACGCCGGCCGGCCGGCCTCGACATCGGCCATGGCGGTGGCCACCAGGGCCCGGACCAGCGCGGCGACCAGCACCGCGTCGTCCACCGAGGGGCAGACGTCGCCGATGCGCAGCTCCACCGTCGGGTACTTCGCCGACAGGCGGGCGTACCAGTAGAGCATCCCCTCGTCGAGCATCACCCCGCTGGAGATCAACTGACGGATCAGCCGCTGGTAGTGCTCGTGCGACTCCAGCCACGGCGTCGGCGCCACCGAGGGCCAGCGCTCCCACTCCACCGAGCGCCAACTGGCATAGCCGGTGTCCTCACCTCGGGCGAACGGGGAATTGGTCGTCACCGCGTGCAGCAGCGGCAGCCAGGGCCGTACGTGGTTGAGCACCTGCACGCCGATCTCCGGATCGGGGATGCCCACGTGCACGTGCATGCCGTTGTTGCCGGGCCCGGGGACGAGCAGCCGGAACCGCTCGATCATCCGGTCGAAGCGTGGCTTGTCCACCACCGGCGGCACCGGGCCGTCCACCGGGCCGGTGCCGATGGCGAGCAGGCGTACGCCGGCCCGCTCGGCGGCGTCGGCGAGCGCCTGACGAAGCACGCCGAGGGAGTGCCGGATCGACGAGAGCTCCAGGCCGGGCGGGCTGCCGATCTCGATCTGGCTGGTCTGGAACTCCCGCTCCACCTGCCCGCGCAACTCGGCCGGCACCTGCTCCAGGACCAGGTCGACGGCCGGGACCGCGGCCCCGGTGTGCGGGTCGACGAGCAGGAACTCCTCCTCGACACCCACGGTGAGCAAACCGGTCGCCGCAGCCATCTCGCTGGGCGCCTCCGCCACCTGGCCGGTCATGACACCACCGTCCGTTCCTGCCGTTCGCGGTCCGTCCGCGTCGGTCCACTGCCTGGTTACCCAACGTGGCGATGCCGGGAAACGTGGCGGCACGTCGTCTCGGCGTGCCGACCAGGTAGGGCCGGTCGATTCGGCCGGGCGGCGTGACACCGGGCCATATGCTGAGCCCGTGCCGGTGCCGCTGGGCTTTCTCGGGGTCGCGTGGATCTACGCGTTCGCCCAGTTCACCCTGCTCGCGGGCCGGCCGGTCGACCTACTCGCGGGCGCTGCGCTGACCGCCCTGGTGCTGCTCGCCGTGGTGCTGGCGGCGCGGGTGCTCAGCCGCTCGGGTGGGCCCGGAGCCGGGCCGCGCTGGGCCGGGTTGCGGGCCCGATCGCGTGGTCGGCGAATGCCCCGGCAGATCGACCCGGACGCCGCAGGTCGACCTCGTCCCCGCGCCCCAGGGCACCCCTCGGCCGCGTAGCGCCACGCCGCCACGCGGCCGATCCCGCCGTCACCGGTCCCCCCTGTCGAGCGGACGTCGCCCGGGGGAGGACCCCACCGGAATCGGACCGAGGGGTTTTCCATGCTTGCCTTCGCACCACTGCACGGCGCTGTCGGCGCTGCCGGCACCGCACTGTCCTGGCTCACCGACCTGCTCGAACCATTGGCCGGCGGCATGGCGACCGCCGCCGCCATCGTGCTCTTCACCATCGCCGTCCGGCTGCTGATCTCGCCGCTCACCGTCGCGCAGGTCCGCGGCGAGCGACGCCGCGCGGCGCTCGCCCCAGAGGTGCGTGACCTCCAGCAGCGGTACGCCGACGACCCGGCGACGCTTCAGCGCGAGGTGTTCGCGTTGTACCGGACCGCTGGCGCCAACCCGATCGCCGGCTGCCTGCCGTTGCTGATCCAAGCGCCGTTCCTGCTGGTCCTGTACCGGCTGTTCAGCACGAGTGAGGGCGGCACCGGGCTGCTGGACGAGCGGCTTGCCGGGGTCCCGCTGGGCCACCACTTCAGCGACGGGTTGGCGGGGGCGGCCGGTCCGCTCTTCGCCGTGCTGCTGGCCGTGCTGCTGGCGGTGGCCTGGTGGTCGTCGCGGCGGGCCCGCCGGGCTTCTGCGGCCGTCGGCACGGTGGCCGGTACGCCCACCGAAGGGCCGGGCGCGGCCGTGCTCGGCCGGCTGCTGCCCCTGCTGCCGTTCACGACGGTGCTGGTGGCGCTGGTGCTGCCTCTCGCCGCTGTGATCTACCTGGTGACCACGAGCACGTGGTCGGCGATCGAGCAGGCGGTCCTCCGGCGACCGCAGGCGGTTCCGTCGCCGGCTGACCGGTAGCGGATCAGCGACCGGCGGTCACCGACCGCCGGTCGTCGCGCTCCCGGCGCCGGCGGATCTTACGGATCACCCAACTGGCCGCCATGACGACGAAGACCGCGACGATCGCGTAGTTGAACCAGTCGCTGTAGCGGGCCACGTCCTGCCACTGGTTGCCGAGCGCGTAGCCGGCACCGACGATGAGACCGTTCCACACCCCGCTGCCGATGGTGGTGAGCAGGATGAACTCACCCAGCGGCATCCGGTTGGCGCCGGCCGGGACGGAGACCAGACTGCGGACCACCGGCACCACCCGGCCGATCAGCACCGCCCACCGGCCATGCCGCTCGAACCAGCGGTCGGCCTTCTCCAGGTCGTCGCTGTCGACCAACGGGATGCGATCCAGCCAACGCTTGAGCCGTTCCTCGCCGAGCGCCGCACCGAGCCAGTAGAGCACCAACGCGCCGACCAGCGAGCCGGCCGTCGCGGCCAGCACCACGACCACCACGTTGAACTGGCCCTCATGAGCCAGGAAGCCGGCGAGCGCCAGCACGATCTCGCTGGGGATCGGCGGGACGATGCTCTCCAGCGCCACCAGCAGCGCCACGCCGGCCGGGCCCATCACCTCGATCACCGAGGCCACCCAACCGGTCAACCCGGTGAACTCGGACGGGTCGCCAGTCTGGGCGTACGCCATGGTCGTCCTTCCGCATCGGATCGGCTGTCGGGGATCGGATGGTCATACCCACTGGCTTCCCGCCCACACCTGCCGTTCAGTGCTCCGGGTGCAGTGCGGTGTCCGCCGGCCCCTGCCGCCAGCCGGTGAACACCACGCTCAGGCCGGCCCGAGACGGCGCGCAGCAGAACGGGCCGGCCAGCGCCACGGCCGCCGGGTCCAGCGGGGTGAGCCGGACCAGTCGCCAGGGCTCGTCGTCGGCCCGGGCGCGGACGGTCAGCGCGTCGCCGGCCCGGCTGACCCGGACGGTCACCTCCCGACCCGCCCACTGCGGCACCGGTGCCACCGACCAGTCCGAGAACTCCCGGGTCACCACCGCGCCGAGCTGCGACTCACCGTCGCTCATCTCGACGCCGGCCTTGGTCCAGGTCCGTTCGTCGACGCGGACGAGCGCGCCGGCCTGGTCGAACTGTGCCGAGAAGTCGAGCCGGAAACTCACCTCCATGGCGGTGCCGAGCGGCAGCGGTGCCAGCAGAGCGGGGCCGTTGTCGTGGACGAAGCCGTAGCTGGTCTGCCGCCAGAAGTCGCTCTCCGCTGCCGGTTCGACGACCAGCTCACCGGCCGGGCCCTCCTCGACGCGTACTGGCGGGTGCAGCCAACTGCCCACGGACCAGTCCAACGGTGCGCTCGGCGGTACGAGATCGGTCTCCATGACGGGCACGGTAACCAACCGAGGTCGCCGGCCGCCGGACGGGTTTGCCGTAGTGATCGTTCGGAGAAGTTTCCTTCGCATGGGTGACCGTTGGTATTCCGAAGCCGTCGTCTACTGCCTCGACATCGACACGTACGCCGACTCGGACGGCGACGGGGTCGGTGACATCCGTGGGTTGATCGGGAGGTTGGACTACCTCGCCCGGCTCGGGGTGACCTGCCTGTGGCTGCACCCGATCCACCCGTCGCCCAACCGTGACGACGGTTACGACGCCACCGACTTCTACAACGTGGACCCGCGCTTCGGCACCCTGGGCGACTTCGCCGAGCTCCTGCACCAGGCGGAGAACCGGGGCATCCGCGTGATCATCGACCTGGTGGTCAACCACACCTCCGACGAGCACCCGTGGTTCCAGTCCGCCCGATCCTCGCCGGACTCTCCGTACCGCGACTGGTACGTCTGGTCCGACTCCGAACCGGACGACCGGCATCAGGGCATGGTCTTCCCCGGTGAGCAGAACGAGACCTGGAGCTATGACCGAACCGCCAAGGCGTGGTTCTACCACCGGTTCTACAAGTTCCAGCCGGATCTCAACTTCGCCAACCCGCAGGTCCGGGCGGAGATCAAGAAGGTCATGTCGTTCTGGCTTCAGCTCGGCGTCTCCGGCTTCCGGATGGACGCGGTGCCGTTCATCATCGAGTTGACCGAGCCGGGCAACCCGAACTCACCGAAGGACTTCGAGTTCCTCACCGAGATGCGCCAGCACGTGCAGTGGCGGCGCGGCGATGCGGTCCTGTTGGCCGAGGCGAACGTCGAGCCGGCCCAGCTACCGACGTTCTTCGGCGACGCCAGCGGCTCCGGCAACCGGATCCACATGCTCTTCGACTTCATGCTCAACGGTCGGCTCATGCTCGCGCTGGCCCGGCAGGACCCGGAGTCGTTGATCGAGGCGTTGCGCGACACCCCGAAGCTGCCCGTCGGCGGGCAGTGGGCCACCTTCCTGCGAAACCACGACGAGATCGACCTGTCCCGGCTGACCACCGAACAACGCAACGATGTGTACGCGCAGTTCGGCCCGGACGAGACCATGCGCATCTACGACCGGGGCATCCGGCGCAGGCTCGCCCCGATGCTCGGCAACGACCGGCGGCGCATCGAGCTGGCGTACGCCCTGCAGTTCTCGATGCGCGGCACGCCGGTGCTGCGCTACGGCGAGGAGATCGGGATGGGTGAGGACCTGTCGCTGCCTGGCCGGGAGGCGATCCGTACCCCGATGCAATGGTCGTACAAGCCGAATGCCGGCTTCTCCACAGCGGAGGAGGAGAAGCTCGTCCGTCCGGTGATCGACAAGGGTGAGTTCGGCTACCAGACCGTCAACGTCACCGCCCAGCGCGGCGACCCGAAGTCGCTGCTCGCCTGGTTCGAGCGCATGATCCGCACGCTGCGCGAGGCCCCGGAGATCGGCTCCGGCTCGACCACCCACATCGACGTGGCGATGCCGGCCGGCGTGCTCGCACACCGGGCGGACGGGCCGACCGGCACCATGGTCTTCCTGCACAACCTGGGCACCGACGACGTCGAGGTGGACCTCAGCACCCTCGAGCCGGAAGCCGACCTGCCGATCGACGTGCTCGCCGACCGTGGCTACGGAGAGCTGGGCAAGCTCGGCGCGGTGAAGGTTTCCGGCCACGGCTACCGCTGGATCCGGCTCTGCCGGGGTCGCGGGTTCTGAGCTGACCGGGGGACCGCGCCGATCGGCGCGGTCCCCCCTCTGCGTGCTCACCGGACGAAGTCACGCCCCCATCGCGGTGTGCCGATCAGCGCACGCCGAAGGCGCGGAGCACGGTCTGCTTGACCGAGTTGCCGGAGCTGTCGGTGGCACCGGCCCGCAGGGACACGTAGGTCGCGCCCTTCGGTGCCCGCAGCTTCGCCGTCCAGGAGCCGTCCTTCGCACGGTTCAGCGACTGCTTCTGCCAGTGCGCGCCATCGTCGTACGAGATCTCCAGGCTGACCGGCCGGATGCTGCCGCAACCGGTGGCGCCGGGCAGATGCGCGGCGGAGACGGTCAGGTCGGTCCGGCCCTTCGCGGTGCCGGCGGCGTCGGTGTCGACGCCGTAGTCGAGCTGGAGCAGCGGCAGCACGCTCGACTCCACCCCGGCGGCCGGCGCCTTCGACCGGAACGTCCACTCGGTCGTGGTGCTGGTGGAGTACCGGCCGACGGTCGGATCCTGGGTGGTCCCCACCACCAGTCGGTACGGCCGGTCAGCCGCGCTCGGCGCCGTGCCGCTGATCCACGTGCTGGTGCTCTCGCCGAGCAGCGTCCCGTCCTGGTAGAGCTTGTTGGTCTGCCCTGCGGCGCTCATCGCCATGCCGACGTGGTCGGCACCGCCCCAACCGGGCACGTCGAGGTTGAGAGCGTCGCCGGAGCGGGTCGGCAGTTTGAAGTTGTTGTTCAGGTGTGGTCGTTCGATCGGCTCGAAGAACTGCTCGGTGCTCCTGCTGCCGGAGCGGAAGCTGGTCCGGGGGTCGATCTGGTACGTCGAGGAGTCGAGGTACGCCTCCTGCCCCCACGTGTACAGGTCGCCCGTGGACACCCAGTCGGTACGGACCGTGGCGAGCGGGCGGTTGCTGGTCTGGCCGATGCCCCAGTTGTTGTACGACGGCCAGTCGTACCGGAACTCGCCACCCCGGGTCTGCGGCGTCGGGACGTTGAAGCCGACGTCGATCCGGGCCAGCGTCTTCGGGGTCTCGGCCCGACTCAGGTCGCGCGGGATCTGGTTGTGGTACGCCTGGACCAGGTCGTACACGTAGTCGGCGACCGGCTGCGAGACGACCTCGACCTTCGTGGACCCGCGCTGGATCTGCTGGATCAACGCCTCGCCCTCGTCGGTGCTGAGCATCGCCACCTCGATTGGGGTGGGTGTGAAGAAGTCGACCGAGTAGTCGCGCACCTCGCGCCACGGGAAGTCGTTGACCACCAGCATCATCTTCGCCCCGGCGGCGGTCGCCGCGGCGGCCTGCTCGGAGTCGCTGACCTCCCAGTTGCGCCGGACCACGGCCACCGCGCCCCGGGCGTTCAGCCCGGCGTAGTCGCTCGCCGCGCCGTTGCCGGCGAAGACCGTCGGCAGCGTCCCGCTGCCCTTCGGCAATTGGGTGGTGCCCTGCTGGCGCACCACGTCGTCGAAGTTCACAGTCGTGGTGCCCACGGTCAGCACCGGCTGTTCCTTGCGCCAGCGGGCACCGACGTAGAAGTCGCCGTGTCGCACGTCCCTGCTGGTGGGTTGCGCCCAGAAGCTGTCGAAGAACACGCCGCCCGCGATGAACGAGCGCCACCGGCCCTCGCCCTGGGACCGGTGGTAGTCCAGCCGGGTGAAGGTGTCGGCGGTCTGCTGCGGCACCGACGATTCGACCCGGCGGGCCGCCTTTCCGTCCAGCCGAACCGTGGTGTCCGTGCGTAGGTCGATGTCGGGGTTGCCGAGCAGCGCCAGGCCGAGCGAGTTAGGGCCGTGGCTGCCGGTGACGTTCAGGAAGCTCATCGCCGAGTAGACGCCTTCGGGCAGGTAGAGCTCGGCTGTGCCATCCGGGTCGGTCTCGACGAAGCTGATGTCGTAGCTGCCCGGCTGCCCCAGCTCGATGATCCCGCGGGCCGGCTTGCCGGCCCGGTCGGTCATCTCCAACCGAAGGTGGTGGTACGGGGTGAACGTGCCGACCGCGATGGCGGTGCGGGCCAGCGCGGCCCGGTCCGGCCCAGCGGCGACGACCTGACCGGTGTACCGCCTGCCGGTGCCGGCCCGGGAGGTATCCGTGGTCAACGTGACCGTGGCGGTGCCGTTCGCGGGCACGGTCACCTGCGTCGCGGACAGGCTGAACAGCCCGGCCGGCGCGCTCGGCGCGTCCACCGAGAGGCCCAGGGTGATGGGCTGGCCGGTGGTGTTCGTGTACGTCACCGGGTGCGTGCTGCCGCCCGCCTTCGCGGTGTCGGAACCCACGCTGGTGGAGACGGTGCCGGTGGCGACGACCGGGGCGCGGACCGCGGCGGCGACGTCGACCCGACCGGTGCCGGCCTGGTAGGCGTCGTACTGCGCGGTGGCCTTGGTCGTGCTGACCAGGGCGTCCTTGAGCTGCTGACCCGTCCAGTCCGGGTGCTTCGCGGCGAGCAGGGCGGCGGCTCCGGCCACGTGCGGCGCGGCCATCGAGGTGCCGTCCATGGTCTGGTACGAGCCCTCGCCGGGCGCGTACTGGGAGCGGGCCGCGAGCACCCCGACGCCGGGCGCGGTCAGCTCCGGCTTGATGGCCTCGTCGCTGATCCGCGGGCCTTGGCTGGAGAAGTAGGCGAGCTGGTCGTCACCGTCGACCGCGCCGACGGTCAACGCCGCGTCGGCCGCGCCCGGGGCGGCCACGCTGCCGGGCAGGCCGGCGTTGCCGGCGGAGATGACGAACAGGGCACCGGTCTCGGCACTGAGCGTGTTGACCGCCTGGCTCATCGGGTCGGTTCCGTCGCTGGGCTGGTTGGAGCCCAGGCTCATGTTGATGACACTGGCGTCGGCCTCCCGGGCCGCCCACTCCATGCCGGCGAGGATCCAGGAGTCCATCCCGTGGCCGTCGTCGCTGAGCACCTTGCCGATGGCGAGCCGGGCATCCGGTGCAACGCCCTTCTCCTGGCCACCGGAGGCGGCGCCGGTGCCGGCGATGGTGGAGGCGACGTGCGTGCCGTGCCCGACCCGGTCGGTGATCTCCTCGCCCGGCACGAACACGGCGGACGCGCTGATCCGGTCGGTCAGATCCGGGTGTGCCGCGTCGATGCCGGTGTCCAGGACGGCGACCCGCACGCCTGTGCCGGTGTCGCCGCCGGCCCAGACCGCGGGAGCGCCGATCTGCGCGGTGGTGTCGGCGAGGTCGGCGCGTACCCGCCCGTCCAGCCAGATCTTGGCGATTCCACCGGAGAAGCGTCCCGTGTCGTCGGTCGCGGCGGTCGCCTTCGCGGTGGGGGCAGCCGTGATCGCGGCCCAGAACTCGTCGGCCCTGTCGCGGTCCTCGCTGAGCGCGGCACCCGAGATGCTGCTCAACGTACGGGTGCGGGTCGCGCCGGCGGGTGCGGTGGCTCGCAGGCCGGCCGCCCCGGCGTCGTACGAGACGATCAGGGGAAGGTGGTCCACCCGCTCGTCGTCGTACCCGTCGGCGATCAACCGAGTGACGTTGAACAGCCGCTTGTCCAGGGTGTTCGCGGCCACGTAGGGCAGTACCGACTGGGGGTAGACGTACAGGTCGTCACCGGCCTCGACCACCCGCACCGGTGTCGAGGCGCCGTCTGGGCGCCGTACGTCGAGGGTGCCGCCGTTGGCGCTCTGGCGGGTGGTGACCGTGTCGCCGGTGATCAGGGTGACCGAGTGGGTGCCGGGTGGGGTGGGGAGACTTGTCGCGGGGGCGGGGGTGGCGCCGGGATCGGCCGGGGCTCCGGGGGCGGCGGCCAGGGCGGGTGATCCACCGGTCGCCGCGAGGGCCGTGGAGACCACGGCGGCGAGCCAGGCTCCACGGGTACGCGAGAACGTCACGTGTTGTCGTTCCTTGCCTCGTCGTCTGTTCGCTGCCGGGGGTGACAGCGATTCGCGACGCTACGCCCGGAAGATCATCTCGTATAGATCCATTGTGTAAACCAGGCCATCGCCGCCGACGGCCGACGGAGGTTAAGCTCCTTCGATCGACCCCAAGTTACCGGGAGGTAATCATGTCGGAGGAGCCCCGCGTCGCCATCGTCACCGGAGCCGCACGCGGTATCGGTGCGGCCACCGCCCGGCGGCTGGCCGCCGACGGAATGGCCGTCGCCGTGGTCGACATCGAGGAGGCGGCGACCAAGGAGACGGTGGACGCCATCGCCGGCGCCGGCGGCCGGGCGCTCGGTGTGGGCGCCGACGTCTCCGACCGGGACCAGGTCGAGGCGGCGGTGGCCCGTGTCGCCGCCGAACTGGGCGCGCCGACCGTGCTGGTCAACAACGCAGGTGTGCTCCGCGACAATCTGCTGTTCAAGATGACCAACGCCGACTGGGACACGGTGATGGGGGTGCACCTGCGCGGCGCGTTCCTGTTCAGCCAGGCCGCTCAGAAGCACATGGTGGACCGTAAGTGGGGGCGGATCGTCAACCTTTCCAGCACCTCCGCCCTGGGCAACCGCGGTCAGGCGAACTACGCCGCCGCCAAGGCCGGTCTGCAGGGCTTCACCAAGACGCTCGCCATCGAGTTGGGGCCGTTCGGGGTGACCGTCAACGCGGTCGCGCCCGGCTTCATCGTCACCGACATGACGGCGGCCACCGCAGCCCGGATGAAGGTCGACTTCGACGACTTCCAGAAGCACGCCGCAGCCGAGATCCCGGTCCGTCGCCCGGGGCGGCCGGAGGACGTCGGGCACACCATCTCGTTCCTGACGAGCGAGGGTGCCGGTTTCGTCTCCGGGCAGGTCATCTACGTCGCCGGCGGCCCACGGGACTGACCCGGACACCGACGGGGGCGCTCCTTCGTGCAGGGGAACGCCCTCGTCGTCGGGTCAGGCGGGGGAGCGGCGGGTGCGCCAGAGCCAGATCAGGCCGAGCACCGGCAGCACCAGCGGGATATAGCCGTACCCGCTGCCGAACTGCGACCACACCGTCTCGTCCGGAAAGAGTTCCTTGTCGACGACGCTCAGGATGCCGACCACGACCACCCCGACCAGTTCCACCGAGCAGCAGGCCAGCGCGACCCGGCGGCCGGTGTGCCCGGCGCGGGCCAACCCCACCGCCGCCACGATGTAGATGAGTGCGGCCAGCCCGGAGAGCAGGTACGCCACCGGCGCCTCGCCCAACTTGGTGGCGATCTGCAGACCAGCCCGGCTGGTCGCCGCGATGGCGAAGAGCAGGTAGACCGCGATCAGCAACCGGCCCGGGCCGGCGTTCGTGGCGCGTCCCGCCGGTCGTGTCTCAACCACCGAGCACCTCCCAGGTCTGCTGCAACCGGAGCACCACCACCGGGACCACCAGGCAGACCGCACAGACGATCGCGGAACCCCAGCGGGTCGGCTCCATCCGGGCCAGCACCCAGGCCAGTGGCGGCAGGCACACCAGCGTGACCAGGTAGCCGAAGAAGGCGCCGGGCTCACCGGGCCGGTCCCCACCGCCGACGGCGACGAGGGCCAGCACGCTCAACACGAGCAGCGCCAATTCGAGGATGCCCAGGCCGATGAACTGCATCCGGTCCGGCGGCCGTTGACGCAACGCTGCCACCAGCGCCCACACCGCGACGAGCAGCGACAGCACGATCGATGCCGTCGCCAGGGCCCCGTCCACCGGCGAGTTGGCCGCCGCCGCGCTGGTCATCGGCCCCACCTGGTCGTCACGTCGGTCACCGGCACAGCCTACTAACCGTCGTAGTAAACAACTGCCCCCGCCTCGCACCCGCGCCGCGTGCCCCCGCCTCGCACCCGCGCCGCGTGCCACCGCCTCGCACCCGCGCCGCGTGCCACCGCCGCGCCTCCCGCCGCATGCCCCCGCCGCTCGCTGTAGAGCTGCCCCACGAGTGGGGCGGGTCGGGGACCGTGCGTGAGGCCCGGTCGGTGGGTGGGGCGGGTCGACGATCGTGCGTGGGGCGAGCCGGCGGCCGCGCGCTTGACGTTTTGTGGGTGGGGTGGGTCGGCGATCGCGCGTGGCGTTCTCTGAGTGGGGTGGTTCGGGGATCGTGCGTGGCCTCCCGTGAGTGGGGTGGGTCGGGGACCGTGCGTGGTGCCCCAAATCTGGGGCAGCTCTACAGGCACTGGCCGTACCATGTCGCGCCCGAGCGGCACGGGACGCGAGCTGCTCCGGTTGGTCGACCCGCCGCCGGTGCCCCTGGTGCGGCGACTAGCGTGGATCACGTCCGTGGCGTTGCCGCGGCGGGGGGAAAAGGTGGAGGTACACGTGCTGCGGTTCGGCTTGTTCGGCACCGGTCACTGGGCGATCGAGACGCACGGAAAGGCGTTGCACGCACATCCGGACGCGGAGTTGGTCGGGGTGTGGGGGCGCAACCCGGAGCGGGCCTCCGCGCTGGCCGAGTTGTACGGGGTACCGGCCTTCGCCGACGTCGACGCGCTGATCGAGCAGTGCGAGGCGGTCGCCGTCGCCCTGCCTCCGGACATCCAGGCCGACATCGCGGTCCGGGCGGCCGCCGCCGGCCGGCACCTGCTGCTGGACAAGCCGCTGGCGCTCAGCGTGGCCGACGCCGACCGGGTCGTCGCCGCCGCCGAGGAGTCCGGCGTCGCCTCGGTCGTCTTCTTCACCCAGCGGTTCCAGCCGAACGTGACCGCCTTCCTCGCCGCCACCGCTGCCGTCGGGGGTTGGCAGCACGGACGGACCACCGCGTTCGCCTCGATCTTCCAGGACGGCAGCCCGTACGGCGGCTCGCTGTGGCGCCGGGAGCACGGCGCGCTCTGGGACATCGCTCCGCACGCGCTCTCCATCCTCCTGCCGGTGCTGGGCCGGGTGACCCAGGTGGCGGCGATGGACGGGCCGAACGGGATGGTGCACCTGCTGCTCACCCACGAGGGGGGCGCCACCAGCAGCGCCTCGCTCTCCCTGGACGCCCCGACCGAGTCGATGGCCCGGGAGTTCGTGTTCTACGGCGAGAACGGCATCGAAACCGTCCCGTTCGGCGAGAACGACGCAGCCACCGCGTTCGGCGTCGCGATCGACCAGCTCGTCGAGCAGGTGCGGGCCGGTACCCGGGACCACCGCTGCGACGTCCGCTTCGGCCGCGAGGTCGTCGGCATCCTCGCCGCCGCCGAAACCGCCCGCACCGAATCCCGCACCGTCAACTTCCCTGCCTGACGGCGACAGGGCGGGGCCCCTTTTTTCCGCGGGGCCCCGCCCTGCCACTCAGGCGAGGTCGACGCCGCGTACCCGGCCGTTCTGGTCGGCGGCCACCAGTTGACCGCCGACCAGCACCGGCGTGGAGAAGCTGTAGCCGGTGCCGAGCTTCACCAGCCGGTCCAGCCGGCCGGTGTTCAGGTCCAACGCGCCGAACTGGCTGTTGACACCCAGCCCCCAGGCGGCGTCGCCGTCGACGACCGCACCGGAGTTGAAGACCGGAAAGCCCAGCTGGGCCTGCCAGCGGGTCGCCCCGCTCACCGCGTCGACGAGGAGCGTCGCGCCGCGCTCCTGGAGACGGCCGGCGGCGAACCCGCCGATCGCGGCGCGCCAGTGCTTGCGGCCGTACCAGGCGTCCCCGACCGGGTGGTGCTGGAAGATCACGATGGGCGTGTTCTTCCGGACCCAGCGCAGGTCCTTCTCCAGCCAGTCCAGCAGGGCCCCGCCGAAGTGGCCCGGCTCCTGCAGCAGCATCGTCGGGTCGAGCGCGACCACGTGCCCGCCGCAGACGACCCTGCCCAGGTCAGGAGAGGGTGGTCAGCGCGGCGTTCAGCTCGTCCGGCGACTCGAAGTGCTCCACCGGCAACGCCTGCAACATCTGCAACATCGCCGTGCTTGCCCCGTTCTCCTGCCCCCAGCGGATCAGGTCCTCCCGGGAGACCGGGTAGTCGAGCCCGGCCAGGTACTCCTGCAACTGAACCCCGGTGACGGTCATGTCGGCCGGCTACCCGCTCGCGGTGGGCGTACACCGTCCCGGTCGGCTCGCACGACGGCCCGGCGCCCGGCGTGTCGGGCCGCGACGCACCCACGGTTTGCCGCAGCGGCGGTCGGGTAGCCGCTGGCATGCTGGTTCAGCGGCTCGGCGCGCCGAGCGACTTCGACCCGTTGCTGGAGCGCGTTCGGGACTCCCGGGTGGTGATGATCGGCGAGTCCACCCACGGCAGTTACGACTACTACCGGCTGCGCGAGCAGCTCACCCGCCGATTGATCGCGGAGTGCGGCTTCTCTTTCGTCGCCGTTGAGGGCGACTGGCCGGACTGTGACCGGGTGCACCGTTCGGTGACTGCCGCGCCCGGCGGTGCACTCGAGCCGCAGCTCGCGCTCGGACAGTTCGAGCGGTGGCCGACCTGGATGTGGGCCAACGCCGAGGTGGCCCGGTTCGCCAGTTGGCTGCGGGTCTGGAATGTGGAGCGTCCGGAGGATCAGCGAGCCGGGTTCCACGGCCTCGACGTGTACAGCCTCTGGGAGTCGATGCAGGCGATCTTCGACTACCTGGGGGAGGAGGACCCGACGTCGCTGGAGGCGGCGCAGGACGCGTACCGCTGCTTCGAGCCGTACGGCAAGAGGGTCGAGGAGTACGGCGCGGCCAGCCGGTTCGTCTCCGCCCGTTGCGAGGAGGAGGTCGTCCGGCTGCTCGCCCGGACCCGCGAACACGCCCTCTCCGACGGTCCAGATCGCTTCTCGGCCTGGCAGAACGCCGAGGTGGTGGCCGGCGCGGAGCGGTACTACCGGGCGATGGTGGCCGGCGGGCCGGACTCGTGGAACATCCGCGACACCCACATGCAGGACACGCTGGATCGGCTGCTGGATCGATACGGCCCGGACGCGAGGGGCATCGTCTGGGCGCACAACACGCACGTCGGGGATGCCCGTGCCACCGACATGGCCGCGGACGGGATGGTCAACATTGGTCAGTTGGCCCGGGAGCGGCACGGCGACGACGCGGTGGCGCTGATCGGCTTCGGCAGCTACCGGGGCACGGTGATCGCGGCTCCGCGGTGGGGGTCGCCTCCCGAGTCGATGGTGGTGCCACCGGCCCGGGAGGGATCGGTCGAACGGCGGCTGCACGAGCTGATGCCGGAGCGAGCGGTGCTGATTTTCGGCGGTGACCAGCCGGGCTGGGTGACCGACACCGCGGACCACCGGGCGATCGGGGTCGTCTACGACCCGTCCTTCGAGTCCTGGGGCAACTACGTGCCGACGCGGCTCGGCGAACGGTACGACGCCTTCATCTGGTGCGACGAGACCACCGCTCTGCACCCGCTGCCCGTCCCGGCGGCCCCCGGCGAGATGGAAACGTATCCGGCTGGCGTCTGACGCAGTGGAGGTGTGGCACCCTCGGGCACCACACCTCCACTGTCGAGTGGGTCAGACGTGGGTCGGGGTGCGGTCTTCCAGGTGGGTGCGGAGGCCTTCGCCTTCGATGTCGACGTTCGGGAGAGCGCGGTTGAGCCAGCTCGGCAGCCACCAGGCGCGGTCGCCGAGCAGTGACATCACCGCCGGGACGATGGTCATCCGGACCACGAACGCGTCGATGGCGACGCCGATGGCGAGCGCGAAGCCCATCGACTTGATCACCGGGTCCTCCAGGAAGACGAAGCCCCCGAAGACCGAGATCATGATCAGCGCGGCTGCCGTGACCACCCGCGCGCCGTGTCCCATGCCGCTGATGGTGGCCTGCCGGGCGGACTTGCCGTGTACGAAATCCTCCCGCATCCGGGACACCAGGAACACCTCGTAGTCCATCGCGAGCCCGAACAGGATGCCGATCAGCAGGATCGGCAGGAAGCTGATCAGCGGGCCGGGCGTGTCCAGACCGACCAGGTCGGCGAGGTGCCCCTGCTGGAAGACCGCCACCGTGATGCCGAACGTGGCGGCGACGGTGAGCAGGAAGCCCAGCGCGGCCTTGACCGGCACCAGCAGCGAGCGGAACACCAGCATCAGCAGCAGCACCGACAGCCCGACCACCAGCAGCAGGTAGATCGGTAGCGCGTCGGAGAGCTTCTCGGAGACGTCGATGCCGATGGCGGTGACACCGGTGAGCAGTACGTCCGCGTCGCGGATCCCACCCATCGAGCCGCGGATGTCGTGGACCAGGGTTTCGGTGGCCTCGTCGGTCGGGCCGGTCTTCGGGATCACGCCGAGCAGCGCGGTCCGGCCGTCCGGGCTGAGCTGGGCCGGTGCCACCGCGAGGACGTTCTCGGTGCGTTGCAGCAGCGCGGTGACCTGCGGTACGGCGGCCGAGGTGGCCTGTGGCGAGTCACCGGCGACCACCACCGCGAGCCGGCCGGTGAAGCCCGCTCCGAAACCCTCGGTGGTCAGGTCGTTCGCCACCCGGGCGGGTGAGCCGACGGCGGCCGTCGCGGCGCCCGGCAGGGCCAGCCGCATGTCCGGCGTGGGCAGCGCGAGCAGGCCCAGGCCGAGCAGGCCGACCAGGATTACCGGTACGCGGAACCGGGTGACCAGCCGCGCCCAGCGGAACCCGAAACGGGACTGGTCCTCGGTCGTGGCGGTCTCGGCGACGGGCCGGTCGGTGGCGTTCGTGTGGTGGCCGGCTGCGGCAACCGTGTCGTCGGTGGCGACCGCGCGCAGCCGGCGGGGGAGTACCCGGCGACCGGCGAAGCCGAGCAGTGCCGGCTGGAGGGTGATCGCGACGAGTACCGCGACGGTGACGGTGCCGGCGGCGGCGAGACCCATCACGGTGAGGAACGGAATGTCCACCACGGCAAGCCCGGCCAGTGCGATGACCACGGTGGCGCCCGCGAAGACCACCGCGGAGCCGGCGGTGCCCACGGCCCGGCCGACCGCCTCCTCCGGGGACAGTCCGTCGAGCAGGTTCTGCCGGTGCCGGGAGGTGATGAACAGCGAGTAGTCGATGCCGACCGCGAGGCCGAGCATCAGCGCCAGGATCGGGGCGGTGCTGGTGAGCTGGACGGCGCCGCTCAGCGCGAACAACCCGGCCATCCCGGCGCCCACGCCGATCAGCGCGTTGAGCATGGTCATTCCGGCGGCGACGAGTGAACCGAACGTGATGATCAGGACGATCGCGGCGACGAGTACGCCGAGGGCCTCGGTGGAGCCGATCTCCGGTTCGCCGCCCAGCACCTCGCCACCCGGGGCGACCTGCCAACCCTGTGCCTTGGCCGAGGCGCCAACCTGCTCGTACGCGGTGCGCTGCGCGTCGGTCACGTCGTCCCCGCCAGTCGCGAACTGGACCTGGACCAGCGCGTACCGGCCGTTGGGCGTGACTGCGCCGACCTGGAACGGATTGACCGCGCCGACCACGCCGGGCAGTGTCGAGGCCTGCTGGACGAGCTCCTGCACCACGGCTTGGCCCTGCGGGGTGGCCAGTTGGCCGTCCGCCGGTGCCTTGACCGTGATGGTGCCGGTGGCACCGCTGGCCGCGGGGAACTGCTCGGCCAGCAGGTCGAGCGCGCGCTGGCTCTCGGTGCCGGGCATGGTGAAGTTGCTCGCCGTCGGGCCGCGCAGGGTCGCCGCGGCCAGGCCGGCGACGACGAGTACGACGAGCCAGAGCGCGACGACGAGCCGGCGCCGGCGCAACGCGCCCCGGCCGAGCCGGTAGAGCAGGGTGGCCATCAGGAGTCCTTGTCCTCGGTCGTGGGTGGTTGGGGCAGGGGTGCGTCGACGGGTTCGACGGCCCGTCGGACGAGGGTGAGCAGGGCGGGGCGCAACTCGTCGTCGGGGATGTCGACGAACTCGGCGCACGCCTCGGAGATGCCGGCGAGCAGCACCAGCGCGGCGATCCGGGCTCCCGGCCGGTCGGAGTGCCCGGCCAACGCGTCCCGCAGCCGCTCGGAGATCTGCTGGATGTGCGCGAAGGGTGGCTGGCACAGCAGCTCCGGGAACTCGCCGCGCAGCACCGCGATCTCCCGCCGGAACCGGACCGCGAGGTCGACGAAGCCGGTTGCGGCGACGTCCTGGGCGGCCGCCCCGGTCAGGTCGGTGAGTTGGTCGTCGAGGTCCTGCAGCACGGCGATGGCCGGTGCCATCAGCTCGGCGAGCAGGGCTTCCTTGTTGGCGAAGTGGTAGAGCACGGTGGCCTTGGAGCAACCGACCTCGCGGGCGATGTCCTGCAGGGAGGTGCCCCGGTAGCCGGTCACCGCGAATCGTCGCGCCGCCGCGGCGAGGATCTCGCCGTGCGTTTCGGACACCGCTCTCGCCATCATCGGTCCACCCCCGCAGACCAGCATGCCTGACCGATCGGTCAGACCCTGACCGATCGGTCAGACCGAAGCGGTGGCGTTCACCACACCCGGGGCGGGTCTAGCCGGTGTGCTCGGCGTCGTACCTGGTCCGCGCCTCGGCGATGGCCTGGCGGTGGCGTTCGGCCCAGGTGGTCAGCGCCACCAGTGACTCGTACAGCTCCAGCGCCATGGGGGTGGCGGTGTACTCGACCTTGGGCGGCACGGTCGGGTAGACCGTGCGGTGCAACAGGCCGTCCCGTTCCAGGTTGCGCAGCGTCAACGTGAGCATTCGGCGGCTGATCCCCTCGATGTGCCGCTCCAACTCGGTGAAGCGCACCGGCCCGTGGGAGGCGGCCACCAGGACGCCGATGCTCCACTTGCCGCCGACCCGGTCGAGCACCTCGCGGACGGTGCACGCCCGAGCCTGACCCGGGGTGAACGGCACGTTCTCGGCCGCGCAGGCCAGCTCGGTTTCGACCAGCGCGGGCACATCGCTGTTCCTCTGGGACATCAAAGTGCCTCCTTCCGCTCCGCTTCATGGTCACAGACGATGACCTCGGTAACAAAGCGTGCACCAAGGAGGGGTTTCATGGACCGCGTCGTTCCGTCCCGCTGGCCGGCGCTGCTGGTGCTCTGTGCCGGCAGCCTGATGATCATCCTGGACGGCACCGTCGTGGCGGTGGCGCTGCCCGCCGTGCAACGCGATCTGGGCTTCACCGCCGCTGGCCTGGCGTGGGTGGTCAACGCCTACCTGGTCGCGTTCGGCGGGCTGCTGCTGCTCGCCGGCCGACTCGGCGACCTGCTCGGCCGGCGGGGGGTCTTCCTGGCTGGCGTCACGCTGTTCACTCTGGCCTCGCTGGCCTGCGCGGTCGCCACCGGGCCGGCCCTGCTGGTGGGCGCGCGGTTTGCCCAGGGCGTCGGCGGGGCACTGGCCATGGCGGTCAGCCTCGGCATGATCGTCCGGCTCTATCCCGAACCGGCCGAGCGTGCCCGCGCCATCGCCGTCTTCAGCTTCACCGGAGCGGCCGGTGCGTCGGTCGGCACCGTCGCCGGCGGGGTGCTCACCGAGGTGGCCGGCTGGCGGGCGATCTT
This sequence comes from Micromonospora luteifusca, assembly GCF_016907275.1. NCBI lineage: Bacteria > Bacillati > Actinomycetota > Actinomycetes > Micromonosporales > Micromonosporaceae > Micromonospora > Micromonospora luteifusca. The sequence continues at coordinate 2,086,388 of NZ_JAFBBP010000001.1, read as the reverse complement.
CCTCGTCAACCTGCCGATCGGGGCGGCCATCCTGCTCGCGGCCGTTCGCAGGCTCCCCACCGAACAGGGGCTCGGCCTGCGGGCCGGCCTGGACCTGCCCGGCGCGTTGCTCGCCACCGCCGGGCTGATGGCCGCCGTGCTCGGCATCGTCGGAACGGGCGAGCACGGTTGGACCAGCCCCCGGACCCTCGGCGCGATGGCCCTCGCGGCGCTGCTGCTCGGCGGGTTCGCGCTACGCCAACGGGTCGCGGCGACCCCGCTGCTGCCGGCGCGAGTGCTGCGCGTCCCGGGTCTGGTGGCGGCGAACGCCGTGCAGCTCCTCATGGTCTCCGCGTACTTCGGTTTCCAGTTCCTGCTCGCCGTGGAGCTGCAACTTGTACTCGGGTTGGACGCGGCGGCGACCGGCTGGGCCTTTCTGCCCACCCCGGTCGTGATCGCGGTCGTCTCGCTCGGCCTGGCCGGTCGGCTGATCACCCAATGGGGGGCCCGAACCGTGCTGCTGGCCGGGCTCGGCCTCGCAGTCATCGGGTTCCTGCTGATCGCCCGGCTGCCCGCCGACGGCACCTACGTCGCCGACGTACTCCCCGCGATGTTGGTCTTCGGGGTGGCCGGCGGTCTGACCCTGCCGGCCGTCACCACCCTGGCCATGGCCGGCGCGACCGACGCGGACGCCGGGCTCGCCTCCGGCCTGGCCAACACCACCCAGCAGATCGGTGGTGCGGTCGGCCTGGCCGTGCTGGCCACCCTGGCCGCCGCCCGCAGTGCGGGCTTGCGGGCTGGCGGCTGGGCCGAGACGGCCGCGCTGGCCGGTGGCTACGGGACGGCGTTCACCGTGGCCGCTGCCCTGGTGGTCGCCGCGTTGCTGGTGGCGCTGAGCACGCTGCCTCGCGCCCGGTCCGCCGGGACCGATCGGCACGTCAGGTTGACCGACGACACCGGGGCCGGGAGGGTGGTCGGATGAGTGCGGCTGACGAAACCCGGGACGGCGTGGCCCTGACCAACCTGGACCAGCCGCTGTCCGACCGCGACGACGCGACCAAACGTGACCTGGTGGACTACCTCGACGCGGTCAGTGAGCGGATCCTCCCGCAGTTGCGGGGCCGGCCGCTGTCGGTGATCCGGGTCCGCCCCGGCCAGCCGCCGTTCATGCAGAAGAACCTGCCCCGCTACACCCCGGACTGGGTCCGCCGGGTGCCGGTCTGGGCGGAGGCGTCGCACCGGGAAATCTCGTACGCCCTCTGCGACGACCGGCGCACCCTGCTCTGGTTCGCCAACCAGCGGGCGGTGGAGTACCACCCGACACTGGCCACCGCGGCGGAGCCGCACCGCCCGACCCATCTGGTGCTCGACCTGGACCCACCGGAGGGCGACGGCTTCCGGGCGGCCGTCGCCGCCGCCCTGCTGGTCCGTCAGGCACTCGCCGATGCCGGCCTGGCCGGCGCGGTCAAGACCAGCGGCGCCAAGGGCGTGCACGTCTTCGTCCCGGTGGCCGACGATCCCACGGCGGAGGAGTTGGCCGCCGCCACCCGGGCGCTCGCCGTCCGCGCCGAGCGGCTCGACCCGGCGCTGGCCACCACGGCGTACATCAAGGAGGACCGGGGTGGCCGGGTCTTCGTGGACGCGACCCGGGCCGGCGGGGCGACCGTGGCGGCCGCGTACAGCCCTCGGCTGCGACCCGGGACGCCGGTCTCCTTTCCGGTCGACTGGGCCGACCTGACCGAGGTGGCTCCCGCCGACTTCACCATCCGGACCGCGCCGGCGCTGCTCGGTGACGGTGATCCGTGGGCCGCGCTGATGCCGGCGCCGCAGCCGCTCCCCGCCGACCTGGTGGCCGAGGGTCGGACCATCCCGGTGGCCCGGGTGCAGGCCATGCACGAGGGGAAGCGCCGGGCCCGCGCCCGGCGGCAGGCCGATTGACGGAGGGTTGTGGCACGATTTTCCAGGTGACCAGCAAACCCGACGCGACCCAGCGACTCAGCGACCTCGCGCGGCTGCGCCGGGTCCGCGACCGGATCGACCGGGAGTACGCGCAACCGCTGGACGTCGAGGCGCTCGCCCGGGGCGCGCACATGTCGTCCGGGCACCTCAGCCGCGAGTTCCGGCTCGCCTATGGCGAATCTCCGTACAGCTACCTCATGACGCGCCGGATCGAGCGGGCGATGGCGTTGTTGCGTCGTGGCGACCTGAGCGTCACCGAGGTCTGTTTCGCGGTCGGTTGTTCGTCGTTGGGCACCTTCAGCACCCGCTTCACCGAGCTGGTCGGCGTGCCGCCCAGCGTCTACCGCCGCCAGGCAGCGCAGGCCACGGCGGGGATGCCGTCCTGCCTGGCCAAGCAGGTGACCCGACCGATCAGGAATCGAGAAGCGCAGGTCACGGAGTCGCAACTAGCGTGACGGCCATGGACATCACCATTCACTCGAGTTTCCTTCCGCACACCGACCCCGATGCCTCCCTGGCCTTCTACCGCGACACCCTCGGTTTCGAGGTTCGCAACGACGTCGGCTACGGCGGGATGCGCTGGATCACGGTCGGGCCCGCAGGCCAGCCCACGACGTCGATCGTCCTGCACCCGCCGGCCGCCTCTCCCGGCATCACCGACGACGAGCGCCAGACCATCCTCGAACTGGTGGCCAAGGGCAGCTACTTCGGCGTCAACCTGGCCACCGCCGACCTCGACGCCACCTTCGCCAAGCTGGAGGCCAGCGACGCCGAGGTCGTCCAGGAGCCGACCGAGCAGCCGTACGGCGTACGCGACTGTGCCTTCCGGGACCCGGCGGGCAATATGGTCCGCATCCAGGAAGTGCGCTGACCACCTGGCACGACAGATGGAGACACGATGAGCACGGCCACCCAGCCGTCCGCGCCGCACGTTGCCGACAGCCACGATCTGATCCGGGTCCAGGGCGCGCGCGTGAACAACCTCAAGGACGTCAGCGTCGAGATCCCGAAGCGCCGGCTGACGGTGTTCACGGGCGTCTCCGGCTCCGGCAAGAGTTCCTTGGTGTTCGGCACCATCGCCGCCGAGTCGCAGCGGATGATCAACGAGACCTACAGCGCCTTCGTGCAGGGCTTCATGCCGACGCTGGCGCGGCCCGAGGTCGACCTGCTGGATGGTCTGACGACGGCGATCATCGTGGACCAGGAGCGGATGGGCGCGAACTCGCGATCCACCGTCGGCACGGCCACCGACGCCAACGCGATGCTGCGCATCCTGTTCAGCCGGCTCGGGCAGCCGCACATCGGCTCGCCCAACGCGTACTCCTTCAATGTCCCCTCGGTGAAGGCCACCGGCGCGATCACCGTCGAGCGTGGTGCCGGCAGGACGAAGACCGAGAAGGCGACCTTCACCCGTCTCGGCGGTATGTGTCCGCGTTGCGAGGGCATGGGCGCGGTCACCGACATCGACCTGTCGGCGCTTTACGACGACAGCCTGTCGCTCAACGAGGGCGCGATCACGATCCCGGGTTACAGCATGGAGGGCTGGTACGGCCGGATCTTCCGTGGCTGCGGCTACTTCGACCCGGACAAGCCGATCAGCAAGTACACCAAGCGTGAGCTGGACGATCTGCTCCACCGGGAACCAACCAAGATCAAGGTCGACGGGATCAACCTGACGTACGCGGGCCTGATCCCGTCGATCCAGAAGTCCTTCCTCGCCAAGGACATCGACGCGCTGCAGCCGCACATCCGTGCCTTCGTGGAGCGGGCGGTGACCTTCACGACCTGCCCCGACTGCGACGGCACCCGGCTCAGCAAGGAAGCGCGGTCGTCGAAGATCAAGGGGAAGAACATCGCCGACGCCTGCGCGATGCAGATCAGCGACCTCGCCGGCTGGGTACGGGAAATCGAGGAGCCCTCGGTGACCCCGCTGCTGGCGGGGTTGCAACACCTCCTCGACTCGTTCGAGAAGATCGGGTTGGGCTACCTCTCGCTCGACCGGCCGTCGGGCACCCTCTCGGGCGGCGAGGCGCAGCGCACCAAGATGATCCGCCACCTCGGCTCCTCGCTCACCGACGTCACCTACGTCTTCGACGAGCCGACGATCGGGCTGCACCCGCACGACATCCAACGGATGAACGAGCTGCTGCTGCAGCTACGCGACAAGGGCAACACCGTGCTGGTCGTGGAGCACAAGCCGGAGGCCATCGCCATCGCCGACCACGTCGTCGATCTCGGGCCCGGAGCCGGTACGGAGGGCGGTGCCGTCTGCTACGAGGGCACCCTGGAGGGCCTGCGGGCCAGCGGCACCATCACCGGTCGACACCTCGACGACCGGGCGGCTCTCAAGGAGACGGTGCGTACGCCCACCGGCAAACTGGAGATCCGTGGCGCGACGGCCAACAACCTGCACGACGTCGACGTCGACGTACCGCTCGGGGTGCTCGTCGTCGTGACCGGTGTCGCGGGCTCCGGCAAGAGTTCGCTCGTGCGCTCCTCGATCCCCGCGGGCGCGGGTGTGGTCTCGATCGACCAGGGCGCGATCCGTGGCTCGCGGCGGAGCAACCCGGCCACGTACACCGGGTTGCTCGACCCGATCCGCAAGGCGTTCGCGAAGGCCAACGGTGTGAAGCCGGCGCTGTTCAGCGCCAACTCCGAGGGCGCCTGCCCGAGCTGCAACGGCGCCGGTGTCATCTATACCGACCTGGGGATGATGGCCGGTGTCGCCGCACCCTGCGAGGACTGCGAGGGGAAGCGGTTCCAGGCGTCGGTGCTGGAATACCGTTTCGGCGGTCGCGACATCAGCGAGGTGCTCGCGATGTCGGTGACGGAGGCCGAGAAGTTCTTCGGCGCGGGCGAGGCGCGTACGCCGGCCGCACACGCCATCCTCGACCGGCTCGCCGACGTCGGGCTCGGCTACCTCAGCCTGGGTCAACCGCTCACGACCCTGTCGGGAGGGGAGCGGCAGCGACTCAAGCTGGCCACCCACATGGCCGAGAAGGGCGGCACCTACGTCCTCGACGAGCCGACCACCGGCCTGCACCTGGCCGACGTCGAGCAGCTGCTCGGCCTGCTCGACCGCCTCGTGGACGCCGGCAAGTCGGTGATCGTCATCGAGCATCACCAGGCGGTCATGGCGCACGCCGACTGGATCATCGACCTCGGCCCCGGCGCCGGCCACGACGGTGGTCGGATCGTCTTCGAGGGCACACCCGCCGACCTCGTCGCCGCCCGCTCCACTCTCACCGGCGAGCATTTGGCGGCGTACGTCGGCACCTGACCGACCGTCGCCGCCGGTCGAACGTCTAGGCGACCGGCGGCGACGGCTCGCGCTGTGTCGTCGTGGTGGCGAGGATGCCGCACGTGGCGGTGAGCAGCCCGAGGGCGGTCGCGCTCGGGTTGACGTACCCGGGCACGGATGAGGTGACATACGTGCCACCGCCGCTGACGCGGCACTCGAAGCGGATCGGTAGGTAGCTGACCTCGTACCCGTCGACCTGGCTTGCCCGCTGCGGCCCGGCCTCTCGGCAGGGTTCGATCGGGAAGGAGCCGGCTCCGCCGTCCTCCGCCCGCAGCACCGCGTAGCCGAGGTGGAGCAGACCCCACGCGTACATGGCGACGGTGCCGGCACCGGCGAGGAGCGCTACCGTCCGCAGCCAACCCGGCCGGTCGCGTTCGCCTCTCCGGAACGCCGCTCTGATGCCGCGGACGGTGAGGACCGTCGCGGTGGCGGCCCCGGCGAGTGCGGCGAGGAGCAACACGAGAAACAGCATGGCGACATTCTTGATCTCGTGCGGGGCCAGACCTTCGCGGGGTAGTTGCACCGTGGGCCGGACACCGCAGGCGCATCGGCCGCCGGGCACCGACGATCGAGTCGGTGCCCGACGGGCCCGCGCTGTTGTCCCGTTATCAGTCGGAGCTTGTCGCCGTCAGCCTCAGACCTGGGTCTGGTTGGGACACCACTTTCGGGAGCCGTTGTCGTTCAGCCCATCGTCGCGAATCCAGCCTCCGGCCTTCGTCTGCACGCTGACCACGTAGGTCCACGTGTCGAGCCCGTTGATGTCCAGCGCGTAGCAGTGGTAGTCGAGTGACTCGGAGGGGGACACGTCACCGACGTCGAGACAGCGGAGGCTGGACCCGACGCGCAGGTTGACGACGACTTCGGTGTGATGGCCACCGGTGGTGTCGATATCCGGCGGAGCCGCTCGTCCACAACTCCAGTGGGCCGAGGCGGGTGACGGGGCGGCGATCGCGCCTGCGGCGACGAGTGCGAGCGCCGCTGCGGCGACAGTGAGGGATCGGGGGATTCTGCTGCTCAAGGCTTCTCCTTCGAAACAGCGGAGGGACGCGCCAGGGTGGCCCTGCGGCATCCGACCTGAAAGCTGGGCCCGACGGCCAATATATCGACCACCGTCATCGTAGGCGGGCTCGTCAACGGCTGCGGCCCCGACCACGGCGCCGACCGGCACGAGCACTGCTCGACCTGGCAGTCCCGCTGGTGCTGCGCCAGGCGGCCTCTCGCTCATGTCGAGCTGTTCGGCTATGGCCCAGACGGCCGGACGCACGATTAAGGCCCCCGACCGGAATTTTCCTGGTCAGGGGCCTTTTCGTGCTGGTCGGATCTTTCCTAGCAAGTGTGCCCCCGGCAGGATTCGAACCTGCGCCCCCGCCTCCGGAGGGCGGTGCTCTATCCCCTGAGCTACGGGGGCTCAGCGACTGGAGAAGACTAGCAAACCCGCCCCCCGTACGCCGAATCGGTATCGGGCGAGCCGATCGTGTCGACAACCGGCCCACCCGGTGCTCAGGCCGCGACCGCCCGCCCGCAGCTCGGTAGCGGGTGCAGAACGATTCGCCGGGGAAGCCGGCGGGGCCACTCGTTGCGCGGCCAGGAGCCGTCCACGATCAGGTGCACGGTGCGCTGCTCCTCACCGCTGAGCCGCAGCACGAAGTCGCGGGGGAGCGGCGGGTCCACCGTCGGCGTGGTGATCATGAAGCGCACCCGGCCGCGCGACGAGACCGCGGAGATCACATCGGCGGCGGGCATGGTGCCGCGCAGCCGGACCCGGCCGATCCAGTAGACCTCCGCGAGGTGCTCCTGGGCGGCCCGTGTGATCGCCGGGTACTCACTGCGGACCCACCGCTCGACCGCGCTGACGCACAGCCCGCAGGCCCGCTCGCGCGGCTCGCGCGGACCCAACCCCCAGGCCCGGAGGTACGCCCCGACCGCGCCAGCATCCAACGGCAGATCGAATCTGCGCTGGATGAGCGTGGTGAGGCTCTGCCGCGTCCACAGCTCCTCGTCCAGGCCGAACTCGTCGGGGTGGACGCCCCGCAATGCGTCGATCAGTTCGAGTTCCTGTTCGCGGCTGAGCATTCCCGGCTCGCCCTGCCGCTGTCCGCGACGGACGGCTGCCACCGCCCCGTCACCGCCGATGGTGTGGCGTCGGCACCAACTGGTGACCGAACGCCGTGCGTCTCTGAGTGCAACCCCCACGTCTTGCGCAACGAGCACGAATCGCAACTGGTCACGATATGTGCGGAGAAAACTCTCTAAGCAACGTAATCGGTTGGACCGCTCGAATCACCCGCAAGCGGGCATCAGCGGACAATAGCGCACGAGAAGTCCTCGCAGAGGCCCAGTGGATCACGCGTCCTGCCCTGGAAACGGCGCTCAACGCCCGTGATCCACTCCGTTTCGCCGATGTGGCGGTGTCCCGGCGTGCGGATGCCCCCACATCGGCGACCCGGAGTCGATCACCGCGCCGGCCTGGAGTGGAGCACGGCCGTGTCGTTGGGTGGGCCTGGGTGACATGAGGCGGGCCCGCGTCCCGCCGGTGTACGGCGGTGACGCGGGCCCGGTACGCCCGTCCGGCCGATCAGCCCTTGGCTGCCTGATCCTGGAGGTGCCGGAGATTGTTCAGCTCGGTCTGCTGGGTGGACTTCATGACCTGTGCCACCCGCACCACCTCGGCGTTGTCGGTCTCGTCGAGAGCCGCGTCGATCATGTGGATGCCGCCCAGGTGGTGGTTGTACATCAAGGTCAGGAACTGCCGGTCGACCTCGATGCCCTGAGCGTCGCGCAGGGCGGTCATCTGCTGCGGCGTGGCCATCCCGGGCATCAGCCCGTCCTTGACCTTGGCACCGTCGGACATCCACGACATCGGCGGCTTCGACCCGGTCGGGCTCAGCTCCCATTCGCGCAGCCAGGTCTGCATGGCCCCGATCTCGCCCTGCTGCCCGGTGGCGATGTCGACGGCGATCTGCCGCACCTCGGGAAGCGTCGCGGACCGGTACGCGATCAGACTCATCTCCACCGCTTGGGCGTGGTGGGTCGTCATGTCCCGCGCGAAGCCCGCCTCGACCGACGCGTCACCGGGTCGGGTGAGCCGCGGGGTCAGCAGGCCGCTGGCGTAACCGAGGAGCAGGCCCACCACCACCATGATGGCGAGCGCCAGCACGCCGTAGCGTCGCGCCGGGGCCCGGCCGCCCTCGTCCGGGGCGGCCTGGACCTCGTCGTAATCGCTGTCGGTGGTGGTGGGGGCAGTCATCGCGTTCCTTACTGAGTGGGCGGCTGCTGCTGGAGCTCACGCGGCGTGGTGCCGGTGGCGGTGATACCCGTGTTGCACAGCGCCGTCGGGCCCTCGACGGAGGCGTTCACCCGCAGGTCCTTGATGAACTCGTCGATCCGCGAGTCATCGGCGTTGTCGAGCTTGAGCTGGTAGCCCCACGCCTGGAGCGAGATCGGCTTGTCCAGGCCCTCGTACGGGCTCATCAGCGTCTTCTCGACGCCGCGCACCTTGCTGGCGAGCTTGTCGACCTGGTCCTTCGGCAGGTCCGGGCGGTAGGTGATCCACACCGCGCCGTGCTCCAGGCTGTGCACCGCGTGCTCGTTGGCGATCGGGGCGTCGTAGACGTCGCCCATGCAGTTCTGCCAGGCGGCGTTGTGCACGCCACCCACCGGCGGCGAGTAGTTCCAGGTCAGCGGGCCCGACTTGTGCGACTCGTACTTCAGGCTGTCCGGGTCGGACTTGCGGATGTTGGCGATGCCGTCGATGGCGTTGGCCCGCTTGTCCCACGGCTTCGCGCCCTGGAACGAGGCCCACGCCCCGTACCCGATGATGCCGGCGGCGAGCATGCCCACCGCGACGAAGAGCGCGATCGGGCCCCAGGCGCGGCCCTGGCTCACCTTGACCGGGGTGACCGGCTTGCGCGGGCCCTTGCCACCTGCCCGCGGGGAGCCTGCCGGCTTGCCGGAACCGGCCTTGGCGCCGGACGCCGGCCGGCCCGCGGCCGGCTTCTTGCCGGTGCTGACCACGGTCGGGCGGCGCTCAGGGCCACCGGGGGTGCTGATGCTCATCGTGCCTCGTCAAGTCGGTCGGTCAGGGGAGTGGCGGGCCGGATGACGCGCAGGGTAGCCGCCGAATGCCCGAGTCTACCCCCGATAACATGGCTGGGTGACTCCTGCAGAACTCGCCTCGGTCGTCCTTGCCGCCGCCCACGCCGTCTTCACCGAGCGTGGCCTGGACCGCGCTGCCTTGCCGGAGCACACGGTGGTGGAGCGACCGCGCAACCCCGAGCACGGCGACTACGCCTCCACGCTCGCCCTGCAGTTGAGCAAGAAGGTAGGCGTGCCGCCCCGGGAGTTGGCCGCCGCCCTGTCGGACGAGCTGGGTCGGGCACCCGGCATCAAATCGGTGGAAATCGCCGGGCCGGGCTTCCTGAACATCCGGCTCGACGCGGCCGCCGCCGGCCAGCTCGCCCGGGTGATCGTCGAGGCCGGCGCGGAGTACGGCCGCAGCGACCGCCTCGCCGGCGAGAAGATCAACCTGGAGTTCGTCTCGGCCAACCCGACCGGCCCCGTGCACATCGGCGGGGTTCGCTGGGCGGCCGTCGGCGACGCGTTGAGCCGCCTGCTGCGGGCCACCGGTGCCGAGGTCGGCACGGAGTACTACTTCAACGACGCCGGTTCGCAGATCGACCGTTTCGCCCGTTCGCTGCTCGCCGCCGCCAAGGGTGAGCCGGCGCCGGAGGACGGCTACGGCGGGGCGTACATCGCCGAGATCGCCGCCGAGGTGCAGTCCCGCCGGCCGGAGGTGCGCTCGCTCGACGACGGCGCCGCCCAGGAGGTCTTCCGGGTCGAGGGCGTCGCGCTGATGTTCGACGAGATCCGCTCCTCGCTGCGCGACTTCGGGGTGGAGTTCGACACCTACTTCAACGAGAAGGACCTGCACGACCGGGGTGAGTTGGACCTGGCGTTGAACCGGCTGCGTCAGCAGGGGCACCTCTACGAGTCCGAGGGCGCGACCTGGCTGCGCACCACCGACTTCGGTGACGACAAGGACCGGGTGCTGCGCAAGTCCAACGGCGAGTGGACGTACTTCGCCGCGGACTGCGCCTACTACCTGGACAAGCGGGAGCGCGGCTTCGAGCGGGTCGTGATCATGCTGGGCGCCGACCACCACGGCTACATCGGCCGGATGAAGGCGATGGCCGCCTGCTTCGGCGACGACCCGGAGCGCAACCTGGAGATCCTCATCGGGCAGCTGGTCAACCTGCTGCGCGACGGTGCCCCGATGCGGATGAGCAAGCGGGCCGGCACCGTGATCACGTTGGAGGACCTGGTCGAGGCGATCGGCGTGGACGCCTCCCGGTACGCGTTGGCCCGCTACTCCAGCGACTCCCCGATCGACATCGACATCGAGCTGTGGACCCGGGCAACCCGCGACAATCCGGTCTACTACGTGCAGTACGTCGCCGCACGGACGGCGGGTGTCGCCCGCAACGCCGCCGAGGTGGGGCTGGTCCCGGGTGGCGCCGACGCGTTCCGACCCGAGCTGCTCGACCACGACAAGGAGAACGAGCTGCTCAAGGCACTCGCCGAGTTCCCGGCGGTGGTGGCGACCGCCGCCGAGCTGCGTGAGCCGCACCGGGTGGCCCGCTACCTGGAGGAGAGCGTCGCGGCCTCCTACCACCGGTTCTACGACAACTGCCGGGTTCTGCCGTTGGGTGACGAGGAGGTCACCGACCTGCACCGCGCCCGGCTCTGGCTCAACAACGCCACCCGCACGGTGATCGCGAACGGTCTGCGCCTGCTCGGCGTCTCCGCCCCAGAGAGGATGTGACATGAGGGCTCATGAGGCTGGTGCGCTGCACGCGGACATCAGCGACCGGGGGCCGGCCTGGCTGCGTACCCCGCAGGACGTCAACGCCCTCGTGCCGGCGCTGTGGCCGCGGTCGGTGACGCGCGGCGCGGACGGCGCGGTCGCCGTCGCGGGCCTCAGCGTCCGCGACATCGCGGCCGAGTTCGGCACCCCGGTGTACGTCCTCGACGAGGCCGACCTGCGCTCGCGCTGCCGCGACTTCCGGGCGGCCTTCCCGACCGAGGACGTCTACTACGCGGGCAAGGCGTTCCTCTGCCGCGCGGTGGTCCGGATGATCGCCGAGGAGGGGCTGCACCTGGACGTCTGCACCGGAGGTGAGCTGGCCACCGCGCTCTCGGCCGGGATGCCGCCGGAGCGGATCGGCTTCCACGGCAACAACAAGTCGGTCGCCGAGCTGGGCCGCGCGCTGGACGCCGGGGTGGGACGGATCATCGTCGACTCGTTCACCGAGATCGACCGGCTCACCGCGCTGGCCCGCGAGCGGGGGGTTCGGCCCCGCGTGCTGGTCCGGGTCACCGTCGGCGTCGAGGCGCACACCCACGAGTTCATCGCCACCGCCCACGAGGACCAGAAGTTCGGCTTCTCGCTGGCCGGTGGTGCGGCCGCGAACGCCGCGTTCAAGATCCTCGACGAGGGTGTGCTGGAGCTGCGCGGTCTGCACTCGCACATCGGCTCGCAGATCTTCGACGCCAGCGGCTTCGAGGTCTCGGCCCGTCGGGTGCTCGCCCTGCAGTCGCAGATCCGCGACGCGCGCGGGGTGGAGTTGCCCGAGCTGGACCTGGGCGGCGGCTTCGGCATCGCGTACACGACCCAGGACGACCCGGCCACACCGCAGGACCTGGCCAAGCGACTGCGCAAGATCGTCGACTCGGAGTGCGCGGCGGAGAACCTGGCCGTGCCGCACCTGTCGATCGAGCCGGGGCGGGCCATCGTCGGCCCGTCCGTGTTCACCCTCTACGAGGTCGGCACGGTCAAGGACCTCGACGGCATCCGGACGTACGTCAGTGTCGACGGCGGGATGAGCGACAACATCCGCACGGCCCTCTACGACGCCTCCTACTCGGCGACGCTGGCCTCCCGGGCCTCGGACGCGCAGCCGTTGCTCGCCCGCGTGGTGGGAAAGCACTGTGAGTCCGGGGACATCGTGGTGAAGGATGAATTCCTGCCCGCCGACGTGCAGCCCGGAGATCTTGTCGCCGTGCCCGGCACCGGTGCGTACTGCCGGAGCATGGCCAGCAACTACAACCATGTGCCCCGGCCACCGGTGATCGCGGTGCGCGACGGCCAGGCGCGCCTGATCGTCCGGCGGGAGACCGAAGAGGACCTGCTCGCATTGGATGTTGGATGACGTCACCTGTGCGCTTGGCGCTGCTCGGCTGTGGCACGGTCGGCCAGGAGGTGGTTCGACTGCTGCACGAGCAGTCGGCCGACCTGGCCGCGCGGATCGGCGCTCCGCTGGAGATCGCCGGCATCGCCGTCCGTCGGCTCGGCCGCGACCGGGGTGACCTGCCGGTCGATCCGGACCTGTTCACCACCGACGCGCTCGGCCTGATCAAGTCCGACGACGTGGACGTCGTGATCGAGGTGGTCGGCGGCATCGAGCCGGCCCGAGGCTGGCTGGTCGAGGCGTTGCGCGCCGGCAAGAGCGTGGTCACCGCCAACAAGGCGCTGCTCGCCGAGGACGGCGTGGCCCTGCACGAGGCGGCGGCCGAGGGCGGCGGCGACCTCTACTACGAGGCGTCCGTGGCCGGGGCCATCCCGCTGCTGCGCCCGCTGCGCGAGTCGCTGCACGGGGACCGGATCAACCGGGTCACCGGCATCGTCAACGGCACCACCAACTTCATCCTCTCCGCGATGGACGCGACCGGCGCCGGTTTCGCCGAGGCCCTCGAAGAGGCCACCGCCCTGGGTTACGCGGAGGCCGACCCGACCGCCGACGTCGAGGGCTTCGACGCGGCGGCCAAGGCGGCGATCCTCGCCTCGCTGGCGTTCCACACCCGGGTCGGCGCCGCCGACGTGCACCGTGAGGGCATCACCGAGGTGACCGCCGCGGATGTCGCCAGCGCCCAGGCGATGGGCTGCACCATCAAGCTGCTCTGCATCGCGGCCCGCGGCGTCGACCCCACCGGCCGGGAGACGGTCAGCGTCCGGGTGCACCCGGCGATGATCCCGCGCAGCCACCCGCTGGCCAGCGTCGGCGACGCGTTCAACGCGGTCTTCGTGGAGGCGGACGCGGCCGGGCAGCTGATGTTCTACGGTCGGGGCGCCGGGGGTGCGCCGACCGCCAGCGCCGTGCTCGGTGACGTGGTCGCGGTGTCGCGCAACCGGCTCGCCGGGGTCCGCGCCGCCAGCGAGAGCGCGTACGCGGACCTGGCGGTCCGGCCGATGGGCGAGGCGTTGACCCGCTACCACGTCAGCCTCGACGTGGCCGACCGTCCAGGTGTGCTGGCCTCGGTGGCGAGCGTGTTCGCCCGGCACGACGTCTCGATCGCGACCGTGCGGCAGGGCTCAGCGGGTGGGTCGCCCGGTCGTGACGGCGACGCCGAGCTGGTCATCGTCACCCACGTGGCACCGGACGCCGCGCTCGCCGCGACCGTTGGCGAGCTGCGCGGTCTGGACATTGTCCGGTCGGTGACCAGTGTGCTGCGGGTCGAGGGCGGCGCGTGAGTCGTTGAACCATCGGTGGGACGGCTCGCGCGTCCCGCCAGGTGGGTAAGCCGGGGTGTGCCATCGACCGCTGCCGCAGGCTGGTTCAAGGTGGTCTGATGCTCGGGTCGGCGCGGCGGTAGAGGCGAGGAGAACGACATGTGGCGGGGTCTGATCGAGGCGTACCGGGATCGGCTGCCGGTCACCGCGGCCACGCCGGTCATCACGCTGCACGAGGGGAACACTCCGCTGCTGCCCGCGCCGGTGCTGTCCGCCCGGCTCGGTTGCGACGTGCACCTCAAGGTGGAGGGCGCCAACCCGACCGGCTCGTTCAAGGACCGGGGGATGACCCTCGCGGTGTCCAAGGCGGTCGAGGCGGGCAACAAGGCCATCATCTGCGCCTCCACCGGCAACACCAGCGCCTCCGCCGCGGCGTACGCGGCTCGGGCCGGGTTGACCTGCGCGGTGCTGGTGCCGCAAGGCAAGATCGCGTTGGGCAAGCTGGCCCAGGCGCTGGTGCACGGCGCGAAGCTGCTCCAGGTCAACGGCAACTTCGACGACTGCCTGGCGCTCGCCGCGAAGCTGGCCCAGGATCACCCGGTCGCGTTGGTCAACTCGGTCAACATCGACCGGTTGCACGGCCAGAAGACCGCCGCCTTCGAGATCGTCGAGGCGCTCGGTGACGCGCCCGACATCCACTGCCTGCCGGTCGGCAATGCCGGCAACATCGCCGCCTACTGGATGGGATACGCGGAGGAGCAGGCCGCGGGCGCCACGACCCGGGCCCCGAAGATGTACGGCTTCCAGGCTGCCGGGGCGGCACCGATCGTGACCGGGCAGGTGGTGCCGGAGCCGTCGACCATCGCCACCGCGATCCGGATCGGCAACCCGGCGAGCTGGACCAAGGCGTTGGACGCTCGGGACACCTCCGGTGGCCTCATCGCCGCGGTGACCGACCGGGAGATCCTCTCCGCGTACCGGCTGCTCGCCCGCGAGGTGGGGGTCTTCGTCGAGTTGGGCAGCGCGGCCAGCGTGGCTGGTCTGCTTCAGCAGGCCGCAGCGGGTGCGGTACCACCCGGTTCGACGGTGGTGTGCACGGTGACCGGTCACGGGCTGAAAGACCCGGAATGGGCGATCTCCACCGCGCCGGCGCCATTGACCATCGCCAACGACCCGATGGCCGCCGCCCGCGCCCTCGACCTGGCCTGAGCACGTCACCGCCATTCGTGCGGCCGGGCGGCACGACGCCCGACATCGGCGGTGACCGGTGGTGACCGGTCGGCGGGCACGCGGTCGGCGGGACGGCGTGGGGGCGGCGGGGGTTCCGGTGATCGAGTCCGGCACACTTTCGGGTATCCCCGCCCGCATTCTCGTTCAGGAGTGAACCAGGCCGATGTCGCTGCTCGCCAGATTCAGCCTCGCCAACCGAGGGCTGATTGCCCTCATCGCGGTGGTGACCACGGTGTTCGGAGCGTTCGCCGTGCCGTCGCTGAAGCAGCAACTGCTGCCGTCGCTCGAGTTCCCGGCCGCGTTCATCGTGGCCGCCTACCCCGGTGCCGGCCCCGAGATCGTCGAGTCCCAGGTGACCGAGCCGATCGAGAACGCCCTGCAGGGCATCCCGGGCTTGGACAAGGTCACCTCCACGACCCGCGAGGGTTCGACCACCGTCCAGGTGACGTACGAGTTCGGTACCGACCTGGACGACGTGGTCAACAAGATGCAGACCGCGCTGAGCCGGATCAACGCTCAGCTACCGGAGAACGTCGACCCCCAGGTCATCGCGGGAAGCACGGACGACCTGCCGGCGGTGGTGCTGGCCGCGGCCGGCACGGCGGACGAGCGGGCGGTCGCTGAGAAGCTGCGCGCGACGGTGGTGCCGGAGCTGGAGGGCATCGAGGGGGTGCGCACGGTCGAGGTGACCGGCACCCGCGACGACGTCGTGGTGGTCACCCCGGACCCGGCGAAGCTGGCTGCGGCGCAGCTCCAGCCGACGGCGATCGGCGCGGCGCTGAAGACGAACGGCGTGGCGGTTCCGGCCGGCGCGGTGACCGACGGCGCGCTGGCCCTCCCGGTGCAGGTCGGTACGCCGATCGCCACCCTGGAGGACCTGCGCGGCATCGTGGTCGCCCCGGGCGCGGCACCCGTCCGCCTCGGTGACGTGGCGACGGTCGAGCAACAGAGCGCTCCGGCCACCGCGATCACCCGGACCAACGGCAAGGACAGCCTCGGCATCGCAGTCACCGCCGCGCCGGACGGCAATGCCGTGCAGATCTCGCACGAGATCCGCGACCGGCTCGCCGACCTGAAGGACGCCTCCGGCGCGGAGCTGACCGTGGTCTTCGACCAGGCTCCGTTCGTCGAGAAGTCGATCGCGTCGTTGACCACCGAGGGCCTGCTGGGCCTGGTGATGGCGGTCATCGTCATCCTGGTCTTCCTGCTGTCGGTGCGCTCGACGGTGGTGACCGCGGTCTCCATCCCACTCTCGGTGCTCGTGGCGCTGATCGCCCTGTGGATCGGCGACTACTCGCTCAACCTGCTGACCCTCGGCGCGTTGACCATCGCGGTCGGCCGGGTGGTCGACGACTCGATCGTGGTGTTGGAGAACATCAAACGACATCTCGAGTACGGCGAGGAGAAGCGGCACGCCATCGTCACCGCCGTCCGCGAGGTGGCCGGTGCGGTGACCGCGTCGACCCTCACCACCGTGGCGGTGTTCGCGCCGATCGCGCTGGTCGGCGGGTTCGTGGGTCAGCTCTTCGCGCCGTTCGCGATCACCGTGACGGTGGCCCTGCTCGCCTCGCTGCTGGTGTCGCTGACCGTGATCCCGGTGCTGGCGTACTGGTTCCTCAAGCCGCGCGGCGGCACCGCGGACGACGAGGCGGTGCGGCGCGGTGCGGAGGAGAAGGAGCTGCGCAGCCCGTTGCAGCGGGCCTACCTGCCGGTGATCGGGTTCGCCACCCGTAAGCGGTCGACCCGGTGGATCACCGTGGGGCTCGGCCTGCTGGTGCTCTTCGGCACCTTCGGCCTGTCCCAGAAGTTGGAGACCAACTTCCTGGACGACTCCGGCCAGGACACCCTCAACATGAGGCAGGAGCTGCCGGCCGGCAGTGGCCTGGCGGCCACCGACGCCGCGGCCAAGCAGGTCGAGTCGGTGCTGGCGGGCACCAAGGGCGTCGAGACGTACCAGGTGACCGCGGGTAGTGGGGATGGCCCGTGGGCGGGCGGCGGCGGCAACAACGTCGCCAGCTGGTCGCTGGCGCTCGATGGTGACACCGACGCGAAGCAGATGCGTGAGGTGCTGCGCAAGGAGTTCGACAAGCTCGGCGCCGGCGTGGGTGAGATCAGCTTCGGTGGTGGGCAGGAGGCGTCGACCAGCCAGCTCGAGGTGATCGTCCAGGCCAGTGAGCCGGAGGTGCTGACCCGGGCCGCCGAGGAAGCCCGCGCCGCGATGGCTGGTGTCCCGGACGTCGAGGACGTCTCCACCAGCCTGGCCGACCGGGTGCCGAGGGTCGACGTGACGGTCGACCGGGTCGCCGCCGGCCGGGCCGGGCTCACCGAGGCCGCCGTGGGGCAGCTCGTGTCGCAGGCGTTCCGGGGAGCACCGCTGGGTCAGGTCGCGCTCGACGGTCAGCAGCAGCACGTGGTGCTGCGGTTGGGCTCGAAGCCACCGATGACGGTGGACGAGCTGCGGGCGCTACCGGTGGGTCCGGTCAAGCTGGACGACATCGCGGACGTCACCCAGGGCGAGGGGCCGCAGCAGGTCACCCGCATCGACGGTGAGCGCAGCGTGTCGGTGACCGGTGCGGCGACCGGCTCGAACCTGGGCGCGACCAGCAAGGAGCTGCAGAAGCGGCTGGACGCCCTCAATGTGCCGGGTGCGAGCTTCACGATCGGTGGCGTCAGCGCGGATCAGGCGGATGCCTTCGGTGACCTGGGCCTGGCGGTGTTGGTGGCGATCGCGATCGTCTTCCTGATCATGGTGGCCACGTTCCGCAGCCTGACCCAGGCGCTGATCCTGCTGATCTCCATTCCGTTCGCCTCGACCGGTGCGATCGGCCTGCTGCTGGTCACCGGCACACCGCTCGGCGTACCGGCGTTGATCGGTGTGCTGATGCTGGTCGGCATCGTGGTGACGAACGCGATCGTGTTGCTCGACCTGATCAACCAGTACCGGGCGCAGGGCATGGACGTCCAGCAGGCGGTGGTCGAGGGCGGACGGCGCAGGTTGCGCCCCATCCTGATGACCGCGGTGGCGACCATCTTCGCGCTGCTGCCGATGGCGCTCGGGTTGACCGGTGAGGGCGGTTTCATCTCGCAGCCGCTGGCGGTCGTGGTGATCGGTGGTCTGCTGAGCTCGACGCTGCTCACGCTGATCCTGGTGCCGACGCTGTACACGATGGTGGAGCACACCAAGGGATCGCTGCGGGACCGGCGCAGCCGGCGACGCTCCGGCGAGCCAGCGAAGACCGACGAGGTGACGCGGCCGAACCAGGTCGCAGTACCGAGCGCTGCAGCTGCCCCGGCGACCGCCGGGAGCGCACAGCCGGCCGACCGACCCGCCCCGTCGGGCGCACTGGTGGAGGGCACGGACCAGTTCGAGGTGCTGCGGTTGCCCCGTAGCCGTACCTCGCCACTGCCCCCGTCGGAGCCGACCGAGTAGGTCGGACTGACACCCGGAACGCCCCTGGCATCTTCCGCCGGGGGCGTTCCGGCTTCCACTCGCCAACCAGCAGCGGAGCCGCACACCCGGGGCACTGGCGGTCGTCTGGTCGGTGCCGACCGGGCAACGGCTGCTGGCGCTCACCTTCGACGACGGTCCCGCACCACAGTGGACCGCGATGGGCATCCCAGCCCGTGGCTTCACATTCGTCACCGTCTCCGCGCTGCTGGGAGCAGGCGTGACCCCGACACCGACCGGGTAGGGTCCCGGTCCGTGGCGTCCACCCTCTCGGTCCTTACCGGCAATCGGAGTTTTCGCAATCTCTTCCTCGCCGAACTGGTGGTCTTCGGCGCCGACTGGTTCGTCATGGTGCCGCTGTTGGTGCTGCTGCCGCACCTGACCGGCAGCGGGGTCTGGGGCGCGTTGGTGTTGGCGGTGGACACCGGCATCGTGGCGCTGCTGCTGCCGTACACCGGCACGATCGCCGACCGCTTCGACCGTCGGAAGATCATGGTCGTCGCGAACGTGGCCGCACTGGCCGGCGTGTTGTTGCTGCTCGGCGTAAGGGATGCCGGAACGGCGTGGCTGGCGCTGGTCGCGATCGGAGTGGTCGCGGTGGCCAAGGCGTTCTACTCGCCCGCCGCCCAGGCCGCGCTGCCCAACGTGCTAGAACCCCACGAACTGGCCGCCGGTAACGCCGTGGCCGGCTCGGCCTGGGGCACCATGACCGTGGTGGGCGCCTCGCTCGGCGGTGTACTCAGCACCGCTGCCGGCCCGTACGCCTGCTTCTGGGTGGCGGCGGTGGGCCTGGCGTTGGCCGCGGGCCTCGCCACGCGGATCCGCCGGCCGTTGCAGGCACCGCGGGACACCGACCAACCGCCCCAGCGGACCTGGGCCGCCGTGAGCGAGGCGCTCGGCTACATCGGTCACCGTCCCCGGGTGCTCGCGCTGGTCACGGTGAAGTCGGCGGTCGGCCTGGGCAACGGCGTGCTGACCGTGTTCCCGCTGTTGGCCGGCGTGTACGGCGTCGGCCCGCTCGGTGCCGGCCTGCTCTTCGCGGTGCGCGGCGCCGGGGCGTTGGTGGGGCCGATCCTGATGCGTCGGGTGCTCACCAACCGGGCGTGGCTGTTGCCCGGGCTCGCGCTGTCGATGTCGCTGTACGGCCTGTCCTACCTGGGCGCATCGGTCGTACGGTGGTTTCCGTTGGTGCTGCTGCTGGTCTTCGTGGCGCACTTCGCCGGGGGCAGTAACTGGGTGATGTCGAACTTCGCCCTGCAGGGCGAGGTCCCGGACCGGCTGCGGGGGCGTGTCTTCGCCACCGACATGATGCTCGCGACGCTGGCGATCTCGGTGAGCCAGTTGGCGGTGGCCCTGGTGGTGGACGCGGTGGACGAACGGGTGGTGCTCGCCGGCTGCGGGTTGATCACCCTCGTGTACGCGGTCGGCTGGCGGATCGCCACCCGCAGGCTCTCGCTCACCGACCCGGTCGCGGAGCCGGTTCCGGACCCGGCCGCCTGAATCTGGCGATCCCAGGCTGCGGGCACCGGACCGGATCGTCGGTGCCGAGCCCTAGCATGGGCGCGTGCCGACGAATTTCACCGCCGGGCCGGTCCGTGTCCGGGTCCCCGCGACCAGCGCCAATCTGGGTCCGGGCTTCGACGCGCTGGGTCTCGCCCTCGGGCTCTACGACGATGTGGCCGCCGAGGTCTCGTCGGGCGGGGTCCGGGTCACGGTGACCGGGCAGGGGGCCGGCGAGTTGCCCGACGACGACCGGCACCTGGTGGTGCGGGCCATGCGGGCCGCGTTCGACGTGCTCGGGGCCCACCCCGCGGGGCTGAGCGTGGAGTGCGTCAACCGGATCCCTCAGGCGCGGGGGCTGGGCTCCTCGTCCGCCGCGATCGTCGCCGGGGTGCTGCTGGCCCGCGCGCTGGTCACCGACGGGGAGCAGCGGTTGGACGACTCGGACGCGCTCCGGCTGGCCGCCGAGATCGAGGGCCACCCCGACAACGTCGCGCCGTGCCTGCTCGGCGGTTTCACGTTGGCCTGGTCCGAGTCGACCGGGGCTCAGGCGGTGTCCCTACCGGTCGCCGAGGGGGTGCGGCCCACAGTTTTCGTCCCGGCGGAGCGCGGTTTTACCGCGACGGCACGGGCCGCGTTGCCGGCGACCGTGCCGCACGGCGACGCTGCGTTCACCGCAGGGAGGGCGGCACTGCTGGTGCACGCGCTCACGGCCGACCCGACGCTGCTGCTGCCGGCCACCGCCGACCGGCTCCACCAGGATTACCGGGCAGCCGGGATGCCGGGCACGTCTTCCCTGGTCAGCGGGTTGCGATTGGCGGGTGTGGCAGCTGTGGTCAGTGGGGCGGGCCCGACCGTGCTGGCGTTCGACGAGCCTCCGGCGGGCTTTCCAGTGGGAACAGACTGGCAGATCTGGCAGTTACCGATAGACGTCAGCGGTGCGCGGGTTGCTCGGGGTAGACTTGGACACGCCGAGCGGGACCCTGTTGCCGCAGGTCGGAAGAGTTGATTACGCTCTAGACCTAGCACAGCCGCGAAGCACGCGATCTCCTGCGGGGCGGCGCACCCCCGAAGCTCTCGGCGGTTAGCCCGTCACACCCCTGCCAAAGGCCCACGCCGCACCGCAGATTCCACAGGTCGCCGCAGACGGCGAGACCTGCTCACCGACGTTGGTGAGTCGGGATACCGACCGGCTGCTGTGTCACAGACTCCCGCGACGCGTCCTTGCGAGGCGGGTGCACCGAGGCCGCCCGGCCACCTGAGTTCCGACTCCGGGCAGTCCCGGCCTTTATCGAGGGAAGGAATCCATTGAGCGACACCACCGACGTGACGTCGGATGTTTCCAACGTCGCTGGCGATGCCACCGCCGCCGCTCCCGCCCGTCGGCGGCGTAGCGGCACCGGTCTGTCGGCGATGCTGCTGCCAGAGCTGCAGAGCCTGGCTGCGTCGCTCGGCATCTCCGGCACGGCTCGCATGCGCAAGGGCGAGCTGATCGCCGCGATCTCCGAGCGGCAGGGCGGCAACGCCGCCGGGACCCCTCGACCGCGGGCCGAGGTCGCGGCCGCGGCCGCCTCGACCCGTGAGGGGGTGCGTGCCGAGGTGCGGGAGACCGCCGACCGGCCCGCAGCCGAAGGGCGCAGCGCCGAGCAGGCCCCGGCCGAGCCGGCCGCCGAGACCGAGAGCCGTGGTCGCACCCGGCGGAGCCGGACCGCAGCGGCGGAGACGCGTGCCGCTGAGGCGCCGCGTGCCGCTGAGACGGCGCGTGCCGCTGAGACGCCGCGTGCCGCCGAGACAGCACGTGGCGCTGAGACGCCGCGTGCCGCTGAGACGGCGCGTGCCGCTGAGACGCGTACCGACGAGGTCGAAGCCGGCGAGCGTCCCGACCGTGGCGAGAACCGCCGCGACCGGGCCGAGCGTCCGGAGCGCGCCGAGCGTGCCGAGCGCAACGACCGGGGCGACCGTGCCGAGCGGGGCGACCGTGCCGAGCGGGGCGACCGTGCCGAGCGGGGCGAGCGTCCCGAGCGTGCCGAGCGCAACGACCGGGGCGAGCGTGCCGAGCGGGGCGAGCGTGCCGAGCGCAACGACCGTGGCGAGCGGGCCGACCGTGGCGAGCGGGCCGACCGTGGCGACCGCACGGAGCGCGCCGACCGAGGCGAGCGGACCGAGCGGGCCGAGCGCAACGACCGCAACGACCGCAACGACCGTGGTCAGCGTGCCGAGCGTGTGGAGCGGGACAACGACGACGATGACGGCGAGGGCGGCGGCCGGCGCGGCCGGCGCAGCCGCTTCCGGGACCGTCGCCGCGGGCGCGGCGAGCGCACCGAGACCGGTGCCGAAACCGGTGGGCGGGAGCCGCAGGTCAGCGAGGACGACGTTCTCGTCCCGGTGGCCGGCATCATCGACGTGCTCGACAACTACGCCTTCGTGCGGACGACCGGTTACCTGGCCGGCCCGAACGACGTGTACGTCTCGATGTCCCAGATCAAGAAGTACGGCCTGCGGCGCGGTGACGCGATCACCGGTGCGGTGCGGGCGGCCCGCGAGGGTGGCAACAGCGGCGACCAGCGGCGCGACAAGTACAACCCGCTGATGCGGCTGGACACGATCAACGGGATGGAGCCGGAGGAGGCGCGGCGCCGGCCGGAGTTCTACAAGCTCACTCCGCTCTACCCGCAGGAGCGCCTGCGGCTGGAGACCGAGCCGCACATCCTGACCACCCGGGTCATCGACCTGGTCATGCCGATCGGCAAGGGCCAGCGGGCACTCATCCAGTCGCCGCCGAAGGCGGGTAAGACGATGGTGCTGCAGGCGATCGCGAACGCGATCACCCGCAACAACCCGGAGTGCCACCTCATGGTGGTGCTGGTGGACGAGCGGCCCGAAGAGGTCACCGACATGCAGCGGTCGATCAAGGGCGAGGTCATCGCGGCCACGTTCGACCGTCCGCCGCAGGACCACACCACGGTGGCCGAGCTGGCCATCGAGCGGGCCAAGCGTCTGGTCGAGCTTGGACACGACGTGGTCGTGCTGCTCGACTCGGTGACCCGGCTCGGTCGGTCGTACAACCTGGCGGCACCGGCCAGTGGCCGGATCATGTCGGGTGGTATCGACTCCACGGCGCTCTACCCGCCGAAGCGCTTCCTCGGCGCGGCCCGCAACATCGAGAACGGCGGGTCGTTGACCATCATCGCCACCGCGCTGGTGGAGACCGGGTCCATGGCGGACACGGTCATCTTCGAGGAGTTCAAGGGCACCGGTAACGCGGAGCTGAAGCTGGACCGGAAGATCGCCGACAAGCGGACCTTCCCGGCCATCGACATCAACCCGTCCGGTACTCGTAAGGAAGAGGTCCTGCTCGCACCCGAAGAGCTGGCCATCATCCACAAGCTCCGGAAGGTGCTGCACTCGCTGGACTCGCAGGCGGCAATGGATCTCCTGCTGGACCGGCTCAAGCAGTCCCGCACCAACATCGAGTTCCTGATGCAGATCGCGAAGTCGACGCCGGGGGAGTAACCGACCCCTGGTGATCGACGACGGAGGGGCACGGCCGCTGTGGCCGTGCCCCTCCGTCATGTCTCCCCTCAAGCACCGGCGACAAGGCCGACAGGCACCGGCGACAAGCACCGGTGAAAGTGGAGTTTTTCTTCAGTTTGGTCGGTCGGTCTTGAAAGTTCTATTCACTATCGGCTTGACTGTCGTCCATGCGTACCCGCAGACGATCCGTCCGTCGCACCGGCGTCCTGCTGCTGACACCGCTGCTCGCCCTGGCCGCGCCACTGCCGGCCACCGCCGCGCCTCCGGCCCCGCTCACCGGCGGTCCGTCCTCCGTGGCCCCGCCGTCCACGGGCTCGCCCACCGTCGCCGAGGATGCGCCGGCTGCGTCGTCGCGGCCTGCCGGCTCGGTCAGTCTGGCTGCCGACCCGGCCGCCGCGACCGCCCCGGCCGCCGCCGGCGGTCTGGAGCCGGCCGGCGGCCTGGAGACCACGAAGGCCACGCGGCCGGTCGCGCCGGGCGTGCAGCTCACCTCCTTCGACCGGTACGACGCCGATGGCTGGTTGCGGGCCGACGCGCTCACCACCGACCTCGCCGGTGGGTCGACCGTCGACTACGTCAACTCGGGGGCGGTGAGCCGGGCGGAGCCGCTGCGCGACGCGGTGGACGCCTCGCGGGCGGTCGCCGCAGTCAACGGCGACTTCTTCGACATCAACAGCTCCGGTGCCGCCCAGGGCGTCGGCATCCGCGACGGCGAGCTGATCCAGTCCGCTGTCGCCGGTCACTCCAACGCGGTGGCGGTCACCGCGAACGGTCTCGGTCGGGTGATCGAGGTGAACTTCGACGGCAGCGCCACCCTGCCCACCGGGCCGGTGGCGCTGACCCAGTTCAACAACCTGGTGCAGGTCGACGGCATCGGCGCGTTCACCGAGCTCTGGGGGTCGTACTCCCGGCAGCGGGCGGTGGAGGGCGCGGCCCGGGTGGTCGAGGTCACCGTGACCGGCGGTCGGGTGGCCGCGGTGACGGACGTGGCCGGCAGCGGTCCGATCGTCGCCGGCAGCACCGTACTGCTCGGCCGGGACGCCGGCGCGGACGCGTTGGCGGGGCTGCACGCCGGTGATCCGGTGACGGTGGCCTGGCGGCCGAAGCCTTCCGACGGCAGCGCCCTGCGCGCGGCGGTCGGGGGCGGCAACGTGCTGGTCCGCGACGGTGTCGTCCAGAGCATCGCCGACCCGACGCTGGCTCCGCGCACCGCGGTCGGCTTCAGCGCCGACGGTCGCAAAATGATCATGCTGACCGTGGACGGCCGTCAGGTCGACAGCCGCGGCGTGACACAGACCGAGATGGGTCGGATGATGGCCGAGTTGGGTGCCCACCACGCGCTCAACCTGGACGGTGGTGGCTCGTCCACGCTGCTGGCCCGGGAACCGGGCGCGCCGGCCGTGCAGGTGGAGAACGGCCCCTCCGACGGCAGCGAACGGGCCGTGCCCAACGGCCTGGCCATCTACGCGCCGAAGGGCAGCGGTCGGCTCACCGGCTACTGGCTCGAGACGACCAGCGACCCCACCGCCGCTCCCGGTGTCGCACCGATCCGCGGTGGCCGGCCCGACCGCGTCTTCCCCGGGCTGACCCGCGCCCTCACCGCCGCCGGCTACGACGAGACGTTCGGCCCGGCCTCCGGGGTTCCCACGTGGCGGGCGACCCCGGCGGTACGTGGCCGCGTCGACCGCGACGGGGTGTTCCACGCCGGCACTTCGGGGGCCAGCACGGTCACCGCGTCACGTGGCCGGGCCACCGGCTCGCTGAATCTCACCGTGCTCGGTCCGCTGGACCGGATCGGTCCCACCGTGCCGCGGGTCGGGCTGACCGGCCTGGACGGCAACGCCCTGGTCGGCGTGGTCGGGTACGACGCCGAAGGCAACACCGCGCCGATCGAACCGGCCGACCTGACCCTCGACTACGACCGGAACCTGCTGCGGATCACCCCGACCGGGGACGGCAACCTCGCCGTCACCGCGTTGCGCGACACCGGCTCCGGCCTGGTGTCGGTCCGCGTCGGACGCACCAGCACCGTCATCCCGGTCACCGTCGGACTGACCGACGTGCCGGTGGCCGGCTTCGAGGACGCCCAGTCCTGGCGGTTCAGCCAGGCCCGGGCCAGCGGGTCGGTCGCGTCGGCGCCGGGGCACACCGGCACCGGCCTGCGAATGTCGTACGACTTCAGCCAGTCCACCGGTACGCGGGCCGCGTACGCCGACCCGCCTGCCTGGATCGAGGTGCCCGGCCAGCCGCAGGCGTTCGGCATGTGGATCCACGGCAACGGCACCGGCGAGTGGCCCAGCCTGCACCTGCACGACGCCCAGGACACCCAGCACGTGCTGCGCGGCCCGCTGATCACCTGGACCGGCTGGCGGTACGTGGAGTTCGCGGTGCCCGCCGGGGTGCAGTACCCGGTGCGGGTGCGCCGGTTCTACGTGGCCGAGACGAACGCCACCGCGCAGTACAGCAGCGAGGTGATCATCGATGACCTGGTGGCGATGGTGCCGCCGACGGTGGACGTGCCGGCGGTGGCCCCGCGTACCGATCGGGTGGTGGTCCGCGACGGCACGGTCGACGGCACGCCCTGGCGGTTCGCGGTGCTCTCCGACGCCCAGTTCGTCGCCGCCGACCCGGACAGCGACCTGGTCGCCCAGGCCCGGCGGACGCTGCGCGAGGTGAAGGCGGCCCGCCCGGACTTCCTCCTGATCAACGGCGACTTCGTGGACACCGCCTACCCGGCCGACTTCGCGCTGGCCCGGCGGATCCTCGACGAGGAGCTGGGCGACGCGCTGCCCTGGTACTACGTCCCCGGCAACCACGAGATCATGGGTGCCCCGATCAGCAACTTCGCGACCGCCTTCGGCGCCACGTCCCGGGTCTTCGACCACGAGGGCACCCGGTTCGTCACCCTGAACTCGTCCACCGGGACGCTACGCGGCGGCGGCTTCGACCAGGTGCGGATGCTGCGCGAGACGCTGGATGCCGCGGCCACCGACCCCCGCGTCGGCTCGGTCGTCGTCCTGCACCACCACCCGGCGCGCGACCCCAGCCCGGCGCAGGCCAGCCAGCTCGGTGACCGCAAGGAGGCGGCGCTGCTGGAGCAGTGGCTGGCCGACTTCCAGCACCGCACCGGCAAGGGCGCGCTGTTCGTGGGCGGGCACGTCGGGACCTTCAACGCCGATCGGGTGGACGGGGTGCCATACGTGATCAACGGCAACTCCGGCAAGACGCCGTCCACCCCGGCCGACCAGGGCGGCTTCACCGGCTGGACGGAGTTCGGGGTGGACCCGGTCACGCCGGCGGAGGCCGATCGGGCTCGGCGTGACCCGCTCGCCGAGGGGCCACACTGGGTGAACGCGGAGTTCCACGCGCACACCGACCGGCTCGCGCTGACCGCGCCGGCCAGCGTCGCGGTCGGCACCCCGGCGTCGGTGACCGCCACGCTGACCCAGCCCGGCGGGCGTACGGTCCCGGTGGCCGCACCGGTGAGCGCCGACTGGTCCGCCTCGCCGGGCGTGCACATCGGCTCGGCAGCCGGGGTGCGCCCGTGGCATACCGCCCGCTTCGACCCGGCCACCGGCACGCTGACCGCGCTACGCCCCGGTGCCCCCGTACGCCTCACCGTCACCGTCAACAACATCCGCGCCGAGGCCACCATCACCCTCACCCGCTGAGTGTCAGGAAGGGGCCTCGGGCCACCGGGGCCCCTTTCCTGACGGCTCAGAAGTCGCCGTCGGCCACCTGGAAGACGGTGAGGCCGAGGGCTCGCCACATCTGGACCACCTGGACGCGGTCGTCGAAGACGCCGGCCACCCGGTAACGGTCCCGGATCTCCCGGTCGTAGATCTCCCGCTTGACGACCGAGTCCTTACGAGTGTCGCCGACAGCGCGTAGATGCAGGCCCAGGTAGGGGACCGCGACGTGCTGGGCCAACCACACCTCGGTGGCCGTGCGGGCGGAGGCGTCCCGCCCGGAGCAGAAGACCACCCCGTAACCGGCCGCGTGCATCGCCCGGACCGCCGCGATCACCGGCGCGTTCGGCTGGTCCGTGCCCACCCGGGTCATGTCGTACGGGCTGCGGGAGACGGCCAGCGCGACGGTGCCGTCGATGTCCACCAGGACGATCTCCGGTGGCTCGCTCGACGCCGGGTGCACGACGGCGGGGCGTCCGGTGCGGGCCTGCGGCACGGGCAACGGCAGTGTCCGCCCCTCCAGGTACCGCTCGTGCAGCCGGCGGATCGCGTCCGCGCCGACCTGGTCGACGGCCGGGCGAGCGGCGTCGCGACGCAGGCACTCGGCCAGCGGTACATCGGTGAAGTCGTGCACCACGAACTCCGCGCCGTGGCGGACGGCCAGGTCGGCCCAGTCCCGCAGTGTCCGCGCGCGCAGGTTGGTGTCGTCCACGCAGACGTCCGCCCTCGCCTTCAGCAACGCCTCGACCTGGGCCCGTTGCACGGCGGTCACCTGCGCCTCGGCCCACTGGGTGAAGAGCCGCTCGCCGTGCAGCATCCGGCGCAGGTCGTCCCGGTTGACCCGGGCGACGGACGGCTGGAGGGTGCGGGCGAAGGTCGTCTTACCCGAGGCGGGCAGTCCTCGGGTGGCGATCAGGCGGGTCATCGGCGCACCTCTCGCTCGACGGGCGTACCACCGGTGGGCCACTCACCGGTGGGCCACCCGGTGACGGGCCGGCGGAAGGGCGAATGCCCCGCTGGGCGGCGGGAATGCGGACGGGGAGACACGTGTTGACGATGCCGGACGAGGTGTGCGGCCCGATTACCGGGTCGGCTCAGGCCCATGGCACACTGGTCAATCGGCCACCGGTTCCGGTTCACGCCCGAGCCCGTCGCGTACGGCGCGACGAGCGATGACGGCGACCCGGCGACCACCAACGAGAGGACCGAGGCGAGATGAAGGCAAACATCCACCCGGAGTACGTGACCACCGAGGTCAGCTGCTCCTGTGGCAACACGTTCACGACCCGCAGCACCGCCAAGGGCGGGGCGATCCACGCCGAGACCTGCAGCGCCTGCCACCCGTTCTACACCGGTAAGCAGCGCGTTCTCGACACCGCCGGCCGGGTCGCGAAGTTCCAGCAGAAGTACGCCAAGGTTCAGGCCAAGAAGGCCAAGTAACTCCTTGTTCGGCGCCCGCGTCCGGTTTTTACCGGACGCGGGCGCCGTCCGCGTTTCGCCCTGTTTTCGTCCGGCGGCCTGTTCTGAGGTCGGCCGGTGCCGCACCGTCGAAGGAGCATCCGCAGCATGAGCAGCGAGCGTCTGGCCGGGCTCCTCGACGAGTACGCGGAGCTGGAGAAGCGGCTGGCCGATCCGGCCATCCACGCCGACCAGGCCACCGCGCGCAGGGTCGGTCGTCGCTACGCCGAGCTGGTGCCGCTGCACAAGGCAGCCGACGAGCTGGAGCAGGCCCGCGCCGACCTGGCCGCGGCTCGGGAGCTGGCGGCCGAGGACCCGTCGTTCGCGAGCGAGGCGGAGTCCATCGCCGTGTCCGTGCCGGTGCTGGAGGAGCGCCTCGCGGAGCTGCTCATTCCGCGCGACCCGCACGACGCGAAGGACGTGATCGTCGAGATCAAGGCCGGCGAGGGTGGCGAGGAGTCCGCGCTCTTCGCGGGCGACCTGCTGCGGATGTACAGCCGGTACGCCGAGCGGCACGGCTGGGTCACCGAGGTGATCGACGCACAGGATTCGGACCTCGGCGGGGTCAAGGACGTCTCGCTGTCGATCAAGACCAAGGGTGTGCCGGAAGGCGGCAACGGCGTCTGGTCCCGACTCAAGTGGGAGGGCGGCGTGCACCGGGTGCAGCGCGTCCCGGTCACCGAGTCGCAGGGCCGGATCCACACCAGCGCCGCGGGGGTGCTGGTGCTGCCCGAGGCCGAGGACGTCGACGTCACCATCGACCAGAACGACCTGCGCATCGACGTGTTCCGCTCGTCCGGCCCGGGTGGCCAGTCGGTGAACACCACCGACTCGGCGGTGCGGATCACCCACCTGCCAACCGGCATCGTCGTCTCCTGCCAGAACGAGAAGTCCCAGTTGCAGAACCGGGAGCAGGCGATGCGGATCCTGCGGGCCCGGCTGCTCGCCGCCGCCCAGGAGCAGGCCGACGCGGCCGCCTCGGACGCCCGGAAGGCGCAGGTGCGCACGGTGGACCGCTCGGAACGGATCCGCACCTACAACTTCCCGCAGAACCGGATCACCGACCACCGGATCGGTTACACCGCGTACAACCTGGACCTGGCGCTCGCCGGTGAGCTGGACGGGGTGCTGGACGCCCTCGCCGAGGCCGACCGCGCCGCCCGGCTCGCTGGCGACACCGAGCTCACCCGCCGCTGACGCCGGGACGCGGCCCTTCAGCCGGACGCGACGCCGCGGGGGCGATCAGCTCGCGCGGGGGCGGGACTTGGCGCGGAGCATCTCCCGGTCGGCCTGTTCGAAGGCGACGCTGAGCGCGTCGCGCAGTCCGCTGCCACCGGAGACCTCCGCGAAGCCGATGCTCACCCCGACCGGGGTCCCCGGCACCAGCGACTCCCAGTCCTCCAGTCGGACGGCGGCCTCGATCCGGCGGGCCACCTCGGCGGCCTCGGACATGCCGGTGTCCGGCAGCACCACCACGAACTCGTCACCGCCGTAGCGGGCCACGAAGTCACCCCGGCGCATCACCCGGTTGATCACCCCGGCGATGCGCTGGAGCACCAGGTCGCCGGAGTGGTGCCCGTGCCGGGTGTTGACCGCCTTGAAGCCGTCCAGGTCGCAGACGCCGATCACCACCCGCTCGCCTCGGGTGACCACGGCGGTGATGTAGCGCTCCAGCCGACGCCGGTTGGGCAGCCCGGTGAGCGGGTCGGTCAACGCCTCACCCTCGAACCGCGCCGCCTCCCGGCGCATCTCCTCATGGTCGATCCGGGCGGCGATGCCGTCGATGTAGACGTCACGCAGCCGGTCGTTGCGCTGGGCCGCGAGCCGGAACGCCAGCCGGTCGGCCCGGTGCGCGGCCGGGTGGTCACCGGCACGGGCCAGCGCGATGCTGCGCAGCCGGGCCGGCTCGGCCGCCCCGAGCGTCTCGGTGGACACGTGGATGGTGTCCAACCGGGTGACCGCCTCGATCGGCCGCCCGGCGGCGACGGCGAGACACACCTGCCCGAGCTGACGCAGGTCGCGGGCCCGGGCGCTGTCCCCACCGTGGCTGATCAGGCGGCCCGGTTCGGTGTCCCCGTCGGTTTCCACCTGGTCGCCGAGCGCGGCCTGTCGGGCCGCCGCGTAGCCGTACGCGGCGAGGCTGCTCGGGCGCAGCTGACTGGCCCGCCCGGTGCGTTTGAAGCGGGCCAGGTCGGCAGCCACGTCCCGGAGCACCCGCAGGCAGCCGTCGCTGTCGCCGTTGTGGTCCAGCGCCACGGCGTTGCGCAGTCGGATGCCCGGCGCGGCGAACGTCTCCTCCGGGATGCCGGCGGTGAGCCCGAGCTGCCGGGCACGCTCGATGGCGCCCAGCGCGTACCCGTGGAAGCTGAGGTAGCTGTAGGCCATGGCCAGGTCGTGCCAGCCCCAGGCGGTGTCCCGGTCCGGATCGGCGACGGCGCCCAGCGCCCGGGCGGCTCGGACGAGATGCATGACACAGCGGTCCAGTGCGCCCTGGTGGTGGGCGGCGAGCGCGGCGAGTGCGTTGAGGTGCCCGTGCAGGTAGGGCTCGGCGAGGTCGCGGACCGCCGCCGACGCTTCCTCGATGGCCCGGGTGAACTCCGCGGTCCGACCGAGATTGATCAGCGCGGAGAGGCGTTGCACCAGCGCGTCGGCTCGGGCCGCCGGGTCGGTGGTGGTGCGGATCACACGCTCCAGCAGGACGTACGACTCCGCTGACCGACTGGCCTCCTGCAACGCACGGGCGTGCGTCAGGGCATCAACCTGGTCACCGACCCGGTCGAGCCAGCCCACCCGCCAACCTCCTGTCGTGTGCGCCGCGGCGCACCCGTTAGTCGCGTAGCCCGCGACGCATCATGATTATCGCGTGACCACTCTGCCGCAACACCCCCCCGAAGGGACAGGCCCCACTCGCCCGTCCGCCGCGGTGGCCCGAGCGGCCCGTGTGCTCGCCGCCGCCGGGGTCGGTTCGGCCCGCGTGGAGGCCGAGTTGTTGGCCGCGTACGTGCTGGAGGTGCCGCGGGGCCGGCTGGCGCTCGCCGACGACCTCACCGACGAGCAGTTGGCGCGGCTCGACGGCCTGACCCGCCGTCGTGCCGCGCGTGAGCCGTTGCAGCATCTGACCGGTCGGGCCGGGTTCCGGTACCTCGAGCTGTCGGTCGGCCCGGGTGTCTTCGTGCCCCGGCCGGAGACCGAACTGCTGGCCGGCTGGGGCGTCGAGCAGGCCCGGGGCCGACCCGACCCGGTGGTGGTCGACCTCTGCAGCGGCTCCGGCGCGATCGCGCTCGCGGTGGCTCAGGAGCTGCCGGGAGCGCGGGTGATCGCGGTGGAGCGGTCCCCGGAGGCGCTGGCCTGGTTGCGGCGCAACGCGGCGGAGCGGGCCGGGGCGGGGGACCGGCCCATCGAGGTGGTCGAGGCCGACGTGACCGCGCCGGACCTGCTGGCGGAGCTGGTGGGGTCGGTGGACGTGCTGCTCTGCAACCCGCCGTACGTGCCGGACGATGTGGTGGTCCCCCCGGAGGTGGCGGGGCACGACCCGGCGGAGGCGGTCTTCGGCGGCGCGGACGGCCTGGCGGTGATCCGGCCGGTCGTCACCCGGGCGGCGGTGCTGCTGCGCCCGGGTGGCGTCTTCGGGGTCGAGCACGACGACACCCACGGTGCGGCGGTGCCCGGGCTGCTCGCCGAGGACGGTGGGTTCGTCGCCGTCACGGAGCATCTGGACCTCACCGGACGCCCCCGCTATGCCACCGCGTCCCGACGGGCGGACGGCCAGCACGCCCCGATCGGGGTGGCGTGGCAGACTGACTCCTCGTGATGCTCTACGACTGCCGGTCGCCCGCCGATCGGGACCGCGGCATCGCTGCGGCGATCGAGGCGGTCAAGAACGGCGAGCTGGTCGTCCTCCCGACGGACACCGTGTATGGGATTGGCGCGGACGCGTTCACCCCGTACGCGGTCAAGGCGCTGCTGGATGCGAAGGGCCGGGGCCGGCAGATGCCGCCGCCGGTGTTGATCGGTTCGCGACACACGCTGGATGGCCTCGTCTTCTCGTTGCCCACGGCCGCACGGGACCTGGTGGAGGCGTTCTGGCCGGGTGCGCTGACGATCGTGGTCGAGCACTCGCCGAGCCTGCAGTGGGACCTGGGCGACAAGACGGGGACGGTGGCGGTGCGGATGCCGCTGCACCCGGTGGCGCTGGAGGTGCTGCGCGAGACCGGCCCGATGGCGGTCTCGTCGGCCAACAAGACCGGCCAGCCTGCCGCGGTGACCGCCGAGGAGGCGCGTGACCAGCTCAGCTACTCGGTGCGGGCCTACCTGGAGGCGGGGCCCTGTCCGGACCCGGTGCCCAGCACGATCGTGGATCTGACCGGTGAGGTGCCGCAGCTGCTGCGGGCCGGGGCGATCCCGTTGGAGAAACTGCGTGACGTCGTGCCGGATCTCGTCGACGGTCGGGGAGTCTGAGTGCCCCCGTTCACGGTCCTGCACGTCTGCATGGGCAACATCTGCCGCTCGCCGATGGCGGAGCGGTTGCTGGCCCTCGCGGTGCGGGAGCGGTTGACGCGGCGTGCGCAGGACCCGGCCGGAGCCGACGAGTTGGTGCACAGCCACAGTGCCGGCACGGGTGGTTGGCACGCGGGTGAGGAGATGAACCCGCCGGCTGCGCGGCAGGTTGTCGGCCGTGGTGGGGACGTCGAGGGGTTCGCCGCGCGCAAGCTGCGCTCGGACCACATCGACGCCGCCGACCTGGTCCTGACCGCCACCGCCGATCAGCAGGAGTACGTGGTGGCCCTGCGGCCGGACGCGGCGGCGCGCACGTTCGTGCTGGGTGAGTTCGGCCGGCTGCTGGCCGCGGTGGACGCCGCCGCGTTGCCGCCGGGCGACGCCACCCCGGAGGCCGTGTACGCCCGGGGCGTGGCTCTGGTGGCGGCGGCTCACGATGCCCGGTTGGGCGCCTCGGCGCTGCCCACCGACGATCTGGACGACCCGTGGGGTCGCGGTGACCAGTGCTTCGGCCGGGTCGCTGACGAGATCGAGGAGACGGTCCACCCGCTGGCCGGCGCGCTGCTGCCCTGAGCGCGGTGCGAGTTTCCTCCGGGTTTGGGGAAAACCCGGGGCGAAAGGGGCGTTCCGGGTCATTCTGAACGGGTCCTAGCGTGACCGGCTCCTGCGGGGAGAGCTGATGAAGCGGGCCCATCTCGACAAACTGCTGACCGTGGTGATCGCCGGAGTGCTGGCCGGGCTGATGCTGGCCGCAGCCGCCCTGCCGGTGGCCCTGGTCTTCGGGATCGGCTTCAGCGCCCTGTCCACGCCGTACTCGGAGCTGCCGAACACACTCCGCACGCCGCCGACCGCCCAGCGCTCC
Source organism: Micromonospora luteifusca (assembly GCF_016907275.1). Taxonomy (NCBI): domain Bacteria; kingdom Bacillati; phylum Actinomycetota; class Actinomycetes; order Micromonosporales; family Micromonosporaceae; genus Micromonospora; species Micromonospora luteifusca. The sequence goes on along the minus strand of NZ_JAFBBP010000001.1, from coordinate 2,052,425 downwards.
AACCTCTACGCCAACGACGGCACCACCCTGATCACCTCCTTCTACCAGGAGGACCGGGTGGACGTGCCGCTGCACGAGGTGGCCCCGGTGATGCGCCAGGCGATCGTGGCCGCCGAGGACGTCCGGTTCTACCAGCACAGTGGGGTGGACCTGCGGGGCGTGGTGCGCGCGTTCACCGTCAACAAGCGCGACGGCCAGACCCGGCAGGGCGCCTCCACGCTGACCATGCAGTACGTCCGCAACGTGCTGAGCAGCGACCCCCGGCTGACCGAGGCGCAGCGCGTGGCCGCCACCGAGATCAGCACCGCCCGCAAACTCCAGGAGATGCGGTACGCGCTCGCGTTGGAGCGTGAGCTCGACAAGGAGGAGATCCTCACCCGCTACCTCAACATCGCCTACTTCGGCGCCGGGGCGTACGGCATCGCGGCGGCCAGCAAGCGCTACTTCTCCCGGGCACCGGCCGAGCTGACCCTGGCCCAGGCGGCGCTGCTGGCCGGCCTGGTCCGGTCACCGGACAGCGACGACCCGATCAACGGCGACGCCGACAGCGCGCTGCTGCGGCGGTCGTACGTGTTGGAGCGCCTGGTGGAGTCGGGGCAGGTGCCGGCGGACGCGGCGGCGGCTGCGCGGGCCGAACCATTGCAGCTACTGCCCAGCGAGACCCCGAACGACTGCACGGCGGTGCCCGAAACGCACAACGACTGGGGCTTCTTCTGCGACTGGTTCACCCGTTGGTGGAGCAACCAGGCCGCGTTCGGTGCGTCCGCCGACGAGCGGCAGCGCACGCTGCGCCGGGGCGGGTTCTCCATCGTGTCGTCGCTGGACCCCGGGGTGCAGCGGGCCACCACCGAGCAGGTCCTGAAGATCTATCAGCCGACGAAAGCCGAGGCGGTGCCGACCGCGGTGGTGCAACCGGGCACCGGGCGGGTGCTGGCGATGTCGGTCAATCGCAACTACAGCGTGCAGGACAACCCGGTCGGGCAGAAGAACCGCCCGAACACGGTCAACCAGTTGATCGCCGGCGGCGGTGCGATCGAGGGGTACCAGGGCGGTTCGACGTTCAAGCTCTTCACCATGCTGGCCGCGCTGGAGGCCGGCCTGCCGCTGTCGACCGACTTCGTGGCCCCCACCCGGTTGCTCACCCGCTTCCCGGTGACCGGGGAGGCGAGCTGCGATGGTCGCTGGTGTCCGGCGAACGCCAGCCCGTCGTCGATGGATGGCCCCCGCACCATGTGGAGCGCGTTCGGCCGGTCGGTGAACACGTACTTCGCCTGGCTCACGGAGAAGGTCGGCGCCGACCGGGTGGTGGAGATCGCCGAGCGGCTCGGCATCGTGCTGCGGGCCGAATCCGACGCCCGGCTGGCCCGCTACGGCGCGAAGAACTGGGGTCCGTTCACCCTGGGCGTGGCCGCGACCACGCCGCTCGACCTGGCCACCGCGTACGCCACGGTGGCGGCCGAGGGGACCTGGTGCGCGCCACTGCCGGTGGTCTCGATCACCGACGCGGGCGGCCGGCCGGTCGACGCCGCCAAGCCGGACTGCCGACAGGTGCTCGACGCCGACGTGGCGCGGGCAGCCACCGACGCCGCCCGCTGCCCGGTCGGCGACCAGTCGATGTACGGGCGGTGTGACGGTGCCACCGCACCCGGGCTGCGGGCGAAGCTCGGCCGTCCGGTGGCGGGCAAGACCGGCAGTTCGGAACGGTACGAGACGGAGACTGTGGTGGCGTTCACGCCGCAGCTCGCGGTCGCCTCGATGGCGGCGAACCCCGACGATCCACGGGACGCGGTCGGCCAGGCGGTGCAGGCCCGGATGGTGGACGCGGTCGGGGAGGTGCTCGCCGTCGCCCTGCGCGACCAACCGGTACGCGACTTCGTCCCGCCCAGCGAACGAACCGCCTTCCAGCAAACCGGAGCCCGCACCGGCAACTGAGCCGGGGCGTGGGTCAGCGGGTTTGTTCTGCGTTGCGGGCGATGTTGCGGGCCATTCCGCCGAAGACCACCGCGTGGAAGGGCGCCACCGACCCCCAGTAGGCGTGCCCGCTCAGCCCTCGTGGCAGGAAGACCGCGCGTTGCTGGTAGCGGCTGCGGCCGCCGTTGCCCGGCAATACCCGCATCTCCAGCCAGGCTCGGCCGGGTAGCCGCATCTCGGCACGCAGGCGCAGCAACTCGCCCGGGATGATTTCCTCGACCCGCCAGAAGTCCAGTGCCTCACCGACCTGTAGGCGGTGCGGGTCGCGTCGGCCCCGACGCAGCCCGACCCCACCGACCAGCCGGTCCAGCCAGCCGCGGACCGACCAGGCGAGGGGGAACGAGTACCAGCCGTGTTCGCCGCCGACACCCTCGACGACCCGCCAGAGCGCTGCGGGTGACGCGTCCACGTCCCGCTCCCGAACGTCGGTGTAGGCGGTACCGCCGGACCAGGCCGGGTCGCTGGGCAGCGGTTCCGCGGGGCTGTCCGGGCCGCTCGCGGTCGACCAGCGGGTCTCCACCTGGGCGTCGCGCACCTTGGCGAGCGCCAGCGCCACCGCGTCGTCGAAGCCGGTCAGCCCGCCGGGTGGGTCGGGGACGTACCGGGCGATGTCGTGTTCGTGGGCCACGGCCTCGTGGATCAGGCTCTCCACCAGCGGGCGGGCGATGGCGTTGGGCACCGGGGTGACCAGACCGACCCAGTGCGAGGAGAGCGACGGGGTGAGCGGGCGGACCGGCACGATGATCCGTCGGCGCAGCCCCGCCACCCGGGCGTAGCGCTGCATCATGTCGCGGAAGGTGAGCACGTCTGGCCCGCCGATGTCGAAGCCCCGGTTGACGTCCGCCGGCAGTTCGCCGCAGCCGGCCAGGTAGCGAAGCACGTCGCGGACCGCGATCGGTTGGATCCGGTTGCCGACCCAGCGGGGTGTGACCATGGCGGGCAGGCGCTCGGTCAGATAGCGCAGCATCTCGAACGACGCCGAGCCGGAGCCGATGATCACCGCCGCGCGGAGCACCGCCGTCGGCACCCCGCTGCCCAGCAGGATCCGTCCCACCTCGGCTCGGGACCGCAGGTGCGCGGACGGGACCTCCTCGTCGGACGCCGGCTCCGGCCCGCCCAAATAGACGATCCGACGGACCCCGGCGGCGCGGGCCGCCGCCGCGAAGTTGGTCGCCGCCGTCCGGTCGGCCGCCTCGAAGTCGGGCCGGCCCAGCGAGTGCACCAGGAAGTACGCGACGTCCACGTCGGCGAACGCGGCGGGCAGCGTCTCCGGCCGGCTCAGGTCCCCCTCGACGATCTCGGCCGCCGACGCCCAGGGCACGTCGCGCAGTCGCACCGCCTTGCGGGCCAGGCAGCGAACGGTGTGACCATCGGCGAGCAGCAGCGGAGTCAGCCGCCCGCCGATGTAACCGGTGGCTCCGGTGACGAGGCATCTCACAGGTCCCAGTCTGCGGCCCCCTAGACTCGTTCGCTGTGGAGACCGAGACGAGCACCTTCTGGGGGCCGGATTTCGCGCAGCTCAGGGCCACCGACCCGGAAATCGCCGGGGTGGTCCTCGGCGAGCTGGACCGGTTGCGAGGCGGCCTGCAGCTCATCGCCAGCGAAAACCTGACCTCGCCCGCGGTGCTGGCCGCGCTCGGTTCGACGCTGACCAACAAGTACGCCGAGGGCTACCCGGGCCGGCGTTACTACGGCGGCTGTGCCGAGGTGGACCGGGCCGAGGAGATCGGCATCGCCCGGGCCAAGGAGCTCTTCGGGGCCGAGCACGCCAACCTTCAGCCACACTCCGGGGCGAGCGCCAACCTGGCCGCGTACGCGGCGCTGGTGCAGCCGGGGGACACGGTGCTGGCGATGGACCTGCCGCACGGTGGGCACCTCACCCACGGCAGCCGGGTGAACTTCTCCGGCAAGTGGTTCCACCCGGTCGGCTACCCGGTCCGCCCGGACAACGAGCTGATCGACTACGACGAGGTACGGGATCTGGCTCGGGCGCACCGCCCCAAGTTGATCATTTGTGGCGCCACCGCGTACCCCCGTCTGATCGACTTCGCCCGGTTCCGGGAGATCGCCGACGAGGTCGGGGCGTACCTGATGGTGGACGCGGCGCACTTCATCGGCCTGGTCGCCGGCCGGGCGATCCCGTCCCCGGTGCCATACGCCGACGTCGTCTGCGCCACCACCCACAAGGTGCTGCGCGGCCCACGCGGCGGCATGATCCTCTGCCGCGAGTCGTTGGCCCAGCGGATCGACAAGGCGGTCTTCCCGTTCACTCAGGGCGGCCCGCTCATGCACGCGGTCGCGGCCAAGGCGGTCGCGCTGCGCGAGGCCGCCCAGCCCGAGTTCCAGACGTACGCCAGGCAGGTGGTCAGCAACGCCCAGGCGCTCGCCGCCGGGCTGGCCGACGAGGGGATGCGCCCAGTGTCCGGTGGCACCGACACCCACCTTGCCCTGATCGACCTGCGGGAGGTGGGGGTGACCGGTGCCGAGGCGGAACGACGCTGCGACGCCGCGTCGATCACCCTGAACAAGAACGCCATCCCGTACGACCCACAGCCGCCGATGGTGGCCTCCGGTCTGCGGGTGGGCACCCCGAGCGTCACCACCCAGGGCATGCGGGAGGGGGAGCTGCGGCAGGTGGCCACCCTGATCGCCCGCGCGGTGCGCACCGATCCCGGGGCACCGGGCGGCGCCGACGAGCTGACCCGGATCGGTGCCGAGGTGGCTGAGCTGGTCGCGGCGTTTCCGGCGTACCCCCGTGGCTGAGCCCGGGGTGGTCGAGCCCGGCGCCGACCGGCGTTGGCGGTTGCGACACCTGCCGGTGTTGCTGGCGGCGTCGGTGGCGCTGGCCGCGGTCGCCGCGGTGGTGGGTGCGGCGACCGGCGGCGCGACGGCCGCGTTCGGCGCGGCGGCCGGCGTGGGCGTCACGGTGCTCAGCTACACCCTGACCACGGTGGTGCTGGCCTGGGCCGACCAGATCAACCCCCAGCTGCTGCTGCCGCTGGGCCTGGGTCTGTACACGCTGAAGTTCACCCTGCTGGGGGTGGTGATGGTGGCGGTGGCGTCGACCGGCTGGCCCGGGTTGATCCCGCTCTGCCTCGGCATCGTCGCCGGGGTGGCAGTGTGGACTGCGGTGCACATCTGGTGGCTGACCACGGTGCACGCTCGTCGGTCGCGCAGCTGACCTGCCGATCGGCCGGTCGTCCCAACTATCGGACGCGCGGCAATGTGTCGGCCTCCGGTCATTTTCCGACGGGCGGAAGGGGAGTAGCGTGCCCACAGACGACGGCGCCCACGAGATGCCCACACAACGACGGTTGTGCGGGGGGTGAGGCACAGCCTCGTCTTCCCGGCTGATATCGTTCGCCCCGTCATGGCTGGTGACCAAACCCCCCGTCCCGCCGGTGAACCGGACGATTATCCGTCCGGCGCCGGTCAGGGCTGGACCGCGCTCAGCTACCTCATCGGAGGGATGCTCGTGTGGGGTTTCATCGGCTGGCTTGTTGACCAGTGGCTCGACACCGGCGGCGTCGCCACCGGGATCGGCGTCGTGCTCGGTATGGCCGGGGGAATCATCCTGGTCATCCGCCGACTCGGCACGCCTACTTAGGAAGGGACGCGGTGTTCGGACAGGCGAACGTTCTGGCAGCGGGCCAGGCGGCATTCCCACCCAGTGTGGAGGACTTCTACCTGCCCAGCATCCTGCCCTGGGGTGCGCACGACTCGTACTGGTTCACCAAGATCACGGCAATGGTCTGGATCGCGGTCGGCGTCCTGATCATTTTCTTCCTGGCGACCTACCGGAAGCCGCAGTTGGTGCCGACCAAGAAGCAGTGGCTCGCCGAGTCGATCTACGGCTTCGTGCGGAACAACATCGCGGTCGACATGATCGGTCACGCGGGGGTGCGGTTCGCTCCGTACTTCACGACGCTGTTCTGCTTCGTGCTGCTGACGAACCTGTTCGCGATCATCCCGTTCTTCCAGATCTCGCCGAACTCGCACATCGCCTTCCCGGCGTTCCTCGCGATCATCAGCTACGTGCTGTTCAACTACATCGGCATCAAGAAGCACGGCTTCGTCAAATACTTCAAGAACTCTCTGGTTCCGCCGGCACCCTGGTTCATCCTGCCGCTGCTGATCCCGATCGAGCTCTTCTCGACCTTCATCGTCCGGCCGTTCTCGCTGGCCGTCCGTCTCTTCGCGAACATGTTCGCGGGGCACATGCTCCTGCTGGTCTTCACGCTCGGCGGCTTCGCGATGCTGAGCTCCACTGCCTGGCTGGCGCCGGTCTCGGTGCTCTCCTGGGTGATGACCATCGCGCTCACCTTCCTGGAGTTCCTGGTGATCGTCCTGCAGGCCTACGTCTTCACCGTCCTCACCGCCAGTTACGTGCAGGGCGCGCTCGCCGAAGAGCACTGATCCACCGCACCATCCGTTGTCGTCCCGCGTGAGAGACACGCGTGATACCCAGGAGGAACCACACCAATGGACGCTAGCGTTCTCGCCGCCGCAGAAGGTGTCGTTGGCAGCACCGCCGCCATCGGCTACGGCCTCGCGGCCATCGGCCCGGGCATCGGCGTTGGCCTGGTCTTCGCCGCCTACATCCAGTCGACCGCCCGTCAGCCGGAGTCGTCGCGGATGACCCTGCCGTACGTCTGGATCGGCTTCGCCGTCATCGAGGCGCTGGCGCTGCTGGGCATCGCCTTCGGCTTCATCTGGCAGGGCACGCTTTCCTGATCCCGCTCGTCGACCGGGAGGTCACCATGTTCATCCTTGCCGCTGAGGGTGGTGAGGCGCACAACCCGATCATCCCGCTCTGGCAGGAGGTCGTGGTTGGTTCGGTCGCCTTCATCGTGCTCTGCTTCGTGCTGATGAAGTTCGTCTTCCCGCGCATGGAGCAGACGTTCCAGGCTCGGGTCGACGCGATCGAGGGCGGCATCAAGCGCGCCGAGGCCGCCCAGGCCGAGGCGAACCAGCTGCTCGAGCAGTACCGTGCCCAGCTCGCTGAGGCCCGGACCGACGCCGCCAAGATCCGTGACGACGCGCGGGCCGACGCCGAGGGAATCCGACAGGACATCCTCGCCAAGGCACGGGAAGAGTCCGACCGGGTCATCCAGGCCGGCAAGGACGCACTCGCCGCCGAGCGGGCCACCATCGTGCGCGAGCTGCGCGCCGAGGTCGGCACGATCGCGGTGGACCTCGCCAGCAAGATCGTTGGCGAGTCGCTGGCCGACGAGGCACGACGCAAGGGCACCGTCGACCGGTTCCTGAGTGGTCTCGAGAGCACGGGGGCCCGCTGATGCAGGCCGCCAGCCGGGAGTCGTACAAGGTCGGGGCCGAGCACCTCGACGCGTACGTCCGCGGCAATGACGCGGTCGCGGTGGCACACACCGCGAACGACCTGCTCGCCGTCGGCGGGCTGCTGCGACGGGAGCCGCGGCTGCGCCGAGCGCTCTCGGACCCGGCCCGATCCGGCGCGGACCGCGCCGACCTGCTCGGCGGGATGCTGCGCGGCAAGGTTGGCGAGGGTGCGCTCGAGCTGCTCGCCGCGCTGGTGTCCGGCCGTTGGTCGGCGCCGTCGGAGTTGCTCGACGCCGTCGAGCGACTCGGCGTGGAAGCGGTGCTGGCCAGCACCGAGGCCGCCGGTGACCTGGGCGAGGTCGAGGACGAGCTGTTCCGCTTCGGGCAGGTCGTCGCCAACGAGCCCGAGCTTTCGGCGGTGCTGTCCAACCCCGCGGCACCGGTGGACCAGCGCGGGGTCCTGGTCGGCCAGCTGCTGGCCGGCAAGACCCGCCTGGCCACCGTTCGCCTCATCGAGGTGGCGCTGTCCGGCTTCGGGGGGCGTTCCTTCAGCGGATCGCTCACCCGGCTCGTGGAACTCGCCGCCGAACGGCGGGACCGTCAGGTGGCGTACGTCACCGTGGCGGCCCCGTTGAGTGACGAGGAGGAGCGCCGGCTGGGTGCGAGCCTCGCTGCGATATACGGTCGAGAGGTCTCCGTCAAGCAGACGGTGGACCCCCACGTCCTGGGTGGCGTGAGCGTGCGGGTCGGTTCCGACCTGTACGACGGCACCATCCTGCGCCGCCTCAACGAGACCCGCAACGCGCTCGCGAAGCGCTGAACGGCTTCGCCGCCCAGCGGCTGAGCGGCTCCGCCGCCCAGTCTCGGGGCGGCCCTGCCGCACAGCGCCCGGATTGACAGACGCCATTCGGACCGGTCGGTACTAGGTATCCCGGGCCCCTGAATTTTAAGGAAGCAGAGGATGGCCGAGCTGACCATCTCGACGGAGGAGATCCGCGGCGCCCTGGAGCGCTACGTCTCTTCCTACTCGTCCGACGTCTCCCGCGAGGAGGTCGGCACCGTCGCCGACACCGGTGACGGTATCGCCCACGTCGAGGGCCTGCCCTCGACCATGACCAACGAGCTCCTGGAGTTCGAGGACGGCACGCTCGGCGTGGCGTTGAACCTCGACGTCCGGGAGATCGGTGTCGTCGTTCTCGGTGACTCCGCCAAGCTGGAGGAGGGGCAGCGCGTCAAGCGCACCGAGCGGGTTCTCTCCGTTCCGGTCGGCGATGCCTTCCTCGGCCGCGTGGTCGACGCGCTCGGCCAGCCGATCGACGGGCTCGGTGACATCGCCAACGAGGGCTTCCGCGAGCTGGAGCTGCAGGCTCCGAACGTGATGTCCCGCCAGTCGGTGTTCGAGCCGCTGCAGACCGGCATCAAGGCCATCGACGCGATGACCCCGATCGGTCGGGGCCAGCGGCAGCTGATCATCGGCGACCGCAAGACCGGTAAGACCACTGTCGCCCTGGACGCGATCCTCAACCAGCGGGACAACTGGCGCACCGGCGACCCGAAGAAGCAGGTTCGCTGCATCTACGTCGCCATCGGCCAGAAGGCCTCCACGATCGCCTCGATCAAGGGGCAGCTGGAAGAGGCCGGCGCGATGGAGTACACGACCATCGTGGCCTCCCCGGCGTCCGACCCGGCCGGCTTCAAGTACCTGGCCCCGTACACCGGCTCGTCCATCGGGCAGCACTGGATGTACGGCGGCAAGCACGTCCTGATCGTCTTCGACGACCTGAGCAAGCAGGCCGAGGCGTACCGCGCCGTGTCGCTGCTGCTGCGTCGCCCGCCGGGCCGTGAGGCGTACCCGGGTGACGTCTTCTACCTGCACTCCCGCCTGCTGGAGCGTTGCGCGAAGCTCTCCGACGAGCTGGGTGGCGGCTCGATGACCGGTCTGCCGATCATCGAGACGAAGGCCAACGACATCTCGGCCTTCATCCCGACCAACGTCATCTCGATCACCGACGGCCAGATCTTCCTGGAGACGGACCTGTTCAACCAGGGCGTCCGTCCGGCGATCAACGTCGGCACCTCGGTCTCCCGGGTCGGTGGCGCCGCGCAGGTGAAGCCGATGCGGAAGGTCGCCGGTTCGCTGCGGCTCAACCTCGCGCAGTACCGCGAGCTGGAGGCGTTCGCCGCCTTCGCCTCCGACCTGGACCGGGCCTCCCGGGCCCAGCTCGACCGCGGTGTGCGCCTGGTCGAGCTGCTCAAGCAGCCGAACTACTCGCCGTTCCCGGTAGAGCAGGAAGTCGTGTCGGTCTGGGCCGGTGTCGAGGGCAAGCTGGACGACATCCCGGTGGGCGACGTTCGTCGCTTCGAGGCGGAGTTCCTCCAGTACCTGCGGCACAAGCACCAGGGCGTGCTGGCCGGGATCGCCGACAACCAGTGGGGCGACGACATCGTCGGCTCCCTGGACGCCGCGATCGCCGAGTTCAAGCAGGTCTTCCTCGGCAAGGCCGACGAGCGTCAGGTCAACGACGCCCCGGCCGAGCCGCTGGAGGGTGACGAGAACCGCGAGACGGTGACCCGCTTCCGCGACAGCGCGACCGACCGCCCGGCCGAGAGCTGATCCCATGGCCGCCCAGGTACGCGTTCTTCGTCAACGGATCCGCTCGGCGAAGTCGATGAAGAAGATCACCAAGGCGATGGAGCTCGTGGCGACGAGCCGGATCGCCAAGGCTCAGGCCCGGGTGCAGGCGTCCCTGCCGTACGCCCAGGCCATCACCGGTGTGCTCACGGCGCTGGCGTCCAACGCGCGGATCGACCACCCGCTGCTCACCCCGCGCGAGCGGGTGCGGCGGGCGGGCGTCCTGTTGGTGACCAGTGACCGTGGTCTGGCCGGCGGCTACAGCTCCAGCGCGATCAAGATGGCGGAGTCGCTGATCGCGCGGCTCAACGCGGACGGCAAGGAGCCGGTGCTCTACGTGATCGGGCGTAAGGGCGTCGGGTTCTACCGGTTCCGCAATCGGCCGATCGAGGCGAACTGGACCGGCTTCAGCGAGCAGCCGTCGTTCGAGGACGCCCGTGCCGTCGGTGAGACGCTGATCAAGGCGTTCACGGCCGGTGCGGACGACGCGGACGGCGGCGCCGGAGCCGACGGGGTGCTCGGCGTCGACGAGTTGCACATCGTCTACACCGAGTTCCACTCGCTGATGACGCAGAACCCGGTCACCAAGGTGATCGGTCCGATGCAGGTAGAGGACCGGCCGCGCTCCGAGGGGCTGCTGCCGGCGTACGAGTTCGAGCCGGAGGCGGAGGCGCTGCTCGACGCGCTCCTGCCGAGGTACATCAACACGCGGATCTACGCGGCGTTGATCGAGTCGGCGGCGAGTGAGTCGGCGGCACGTCGGCGGGCGATGAAGAGCGCCACCGACAACGCCGAAGAGATGATCGAGAAGTACACGCGTGAGATGAACTCGGCCCGGCAGGCCGGGATCACCCAGGAGATCAGCGAGATCGTCGGCGGCGCCAACGCGCTGGCCGCGTCGGGAAGTGAAGTGTGATGACTGCACCAGTAGAGACCAAGACGGCCACGGGTCGCGTGGTCCGGGTCATCGGCCCGGTCGTCGACGCCGAGTTCCCGCGCGACGCCATGCCGGCCCTGTTCAACGCGCTCAACGTCAACGTGAACCTGTCCGGCGGTGAGAAGACGCTGACCCTGGAGGTCGCCCAGCACCTGGGTGACAACCTGATCCGCGCCATCTCGATGCAGCCGACGGACGGCCTGGTTCGCGGCGCGGAGGTGCGTGACCGCGGCGAGCCGATCACCGTGCCGGTGGGCGACGCGGTCAAGGGCCACGTGTTCAACGCGATCGGCGAGGTGCTCAACCTCAAAGAGGGCGAGACCCTGACCCCGGACGACCACTGGGGCATCCACCGCAAGGCCCCGGCCTTCGCGGACCTGGAGCCGAAGACCGAGATGCTGGAGACCGGCATCAAGGTCATCGACCTGCTCGCCCCGTACGTCAAGGGCGGCAAGATCGGCCTGTTCGGCGGCGCGGGCGTGGGCAAGACGGTGCTCATCCAGGAGATGATCACCCGGGTGGCCCGTAACTTCGGTGGTACCTCGGTGTTCGCCGGCGTGGGTGAGCGCACCCGTGAGGGCAACGACCTCATCGCCGAGATGACCGAGTCCGGCGTCATCGACAAGACCGCGCTGGTCTACGGCCAGATGGACGAGCCACCGGGCACCCGGCTGCGGGTGGCGCTCTCCGCGCTGACCATGGCGGAGTACTTCCGGGACGTGAAGAAGCAGGAGGTGCTGCTCTTCATCGACAACATCTTCCGCTTCACGCAGGCCGGTTCGGAGGTGTCCACCCTGCTCGGCCGTATGCCGAGCGCCGTGGGTTACCAGCCGACCCTGGCCGACGAGATGGGCGAGCTCCAGGAGCGGATCACCTCCGTCCGGGGCCAGGCCATCACGTCGATGCAGGCGATCTACGTGCCGGCGGACGACTACACCGACCCCGCCCCGGCCACCACGTTCGCCCACCTGGACGCGACCACCAACCTGGAGCGGTCGATCTCCGACAAGGGCATCTACCCGGCCGTGGACCCGCTGGCGTCCTCGTCCCGGATCCTCGCCCCGGAGTTCGTCGGCCAGGAGCACTTCCAGGTCGCCACCGAGGTGAAGCGGATCCTGCAGCGCTACAAGGACCTGCAGGACATCATCGCCATCCTTGGTATCGAGGAGCTCTCCGAGGAAGACAAGATCACCGTGGCCCGGGCCCGGCGGATCGAGCGCTTCCTCTCGCAGAACACCTACGCGGCGGAGCAGTTCACCGGCGTGGCGGGCTCGACGGTCCCGATCAAGGAGACCATCGAGGCGTTCCGCAAGATCAGCGAGGGTGAGTACGATCACTTCCCCGAGCAGGCGTTCTTCATGTGCGGCGGTCTCGAGGACCTGGAGGCCAAGGCCGAGGAGCTGATGAAGGCCTGACGGACTGACTCGATCCGAAACAAAGAGACTGCCCCGGCAATGCCGGGGCAGTCTTTTGTTCATCTTCGCGTCCTATCATCGTCGCGGTCCGTTACTCGTGGTCGTCAGTGCCGAGCCACCCGAGATACGGTCGTTTCGCGCGCTCACCTGAACGAGCGTTGATCTTTGCAACCTTTCGACGACGTGCGCCCGTCTTCCTCCCTGTGGGCGTAACGAACGGAGCTGCTCGTGGGTAAGGCCGGCAAGCGTGGCCGCAAGTCCTCCATCTGGCGGGGCGTGCCGCGCTGGGCGAGGATCTGCACGGTGTTCGGCACCGTGCTGACCGTGCTCAGCGGAGCGGTGCTGGTCGGCACCGAGGTACTCATGGCCCGCTACGAGGGTGCGGTCGGCAAGGCTGACCTGTTCGGCGACCAGGCGGCGGGCGCCCAGCCGAAGAAGAGCGACATCAAGGGCCCACTCAACATCCTGCTGGTCGGCATCGACCCGCGTACGCCGACCGCGGCGCCGCTGGCCGACTCGATCATGGTGCTGCACGTACCGGCCTCGATGGACCGGGCCTACCTCTTCTCGGTGCCCCGCGACCTCTACGTCGACATCCCGGAGTTCAGGAAGGCCAACTTCAGCGGCGAGAAGGCGAAGATCAACGCCGCCATGTCTGTAGGCAGTCAGGTGCCGGGCAAGAACCCCGATGCGGCGCGCGGGTTCGAGTTGCTCGCGACCACCGTGCAGAATGTGACCGGCATCAAGCGGTTCGACGCTGGCGCGATCATCAACTTCACCGGCTTCCAGAAGATCGTCGACGCTATGGGTGGCGTCGACATGTACGTCGAGCGGGAGGTGAAGTCGGAGCACAAGCAGCCGGACGGCACGCCCCGTCCCGGCAAGACCTACGGTGAGGGCTACGTCGGCCCGCAGGCGATCTACAAGAAGGGCAACCAACACCTCAGCGGGTGGCAGGCACTGGACTACGTCCGGCAGCGGTACCCGAAGAACGGTGTTCCGGACTCCGACTACGGCCGGCAGCGCCACCAGCAGCAGTTCGTCAAGGCTATGGTCGGCCAGGCGTTCAGCGCCGACGTGGTGGCCAACCCGCTCAAGCTGGACAAGGTGCTCCGCGCCGCCGGGCAGTCACTGATCTTCAACGGTCGGGGCAGCAGCGTGGTCGACTTCGGGCTCGCCCTGAAGGACATCCGCCCGAACACCATCCAGATGATCAAGCTCCCCGGTGGTGGCGTCTTCGACGGCAAGAAATACCTGGGAGAGCAGTTCCAGGTGGGGGTCCCGGACTTCTTCGCCGCCCTGCACAACGAGCAGCTCGACGCGTTCCTGCTCGAGCATCCGGAATTTGTGAACAAGACGAAGTAGTCGTGACGCGGTTCTCCCCACCCGCGTTGGGAGCGCGTGCGCGTCAGGCTAGACTTTCGGCAATCCATCGCCGCAGCAAGGAGACAGCGTGGCACAGCAGCTTCACGTCGAGCTCGTCGCCGTCGAGGAGAAGGTCTGGTCCGGTGACGCCGAAATGGTCGTCGCGCGGACGACCGAAGGCGAGCTTGGTGTCCTGCCGGGGCACGCGCCGCTACTCGGCCAGCTCGCAGAGCCCGGCCAGGTCCGCATCAAGCTCGCCGGCGGAGAGCAGATCTCCTACGAGGTCGCCGGCGGCTTCCTCTCGGTGAGCGCAGACGGCGTCATCGTGCTGGCCGAGAGCGCGACCCCGGTCACCGCGCAGAGTCGCTGAGCCACACCGGGGATGGAGATCGTCGAAGGAGTCGGAATCGGCGTCGTCGTCATCCTCGGCGCGCTCCTCACCCTCTTCGTCCGGCGAGCTCTCGTCACCCGCAGCGGTGGCATCATCCGGCTCAGCGTCCGAGTCACCACCATGCTCGACGGCCGTGGCTGGTCGCCCGGCTTCGGCCGGTTCGCCGGTGACGAACTGCGCTGGTACCGGATGTTCAGCTTCGCAATCCGGCCCAAGCGGGTGCTCTCCCGCAAGGGGCTCGCGGTCGAACGTCGCCGGTTGCCGGAGGGCCAGGAACGGCTCTCCATGCCCGCCGACTGGGTGATCCTCCGCTGTACCAGTCACCATGCACCGGTGGAGATCGCCATGGCGCGGTCGACCGTGACCGGTTTCCTCTCGTGGCTCGAGGCCGCCCCTCCGGGGGCGGTCTCGCCGCGTATGGCCTCCCAGGACTGGCCGGCCGCCTGAGCTGTCGTCGTCTCTGGTTCGCTGTCTGAGGTGTCGGTGGTCCCTGTCTAGCTGTCCGTGGTCGCTGTCTGGGTTTCCGGGGAGCCCGCCCGGCTCCGGGCGGTCAGGCTTGATCCCTGCGCCGGGCGGGCTCCCCGGAAACCCTCGTTGGGCACTCTGCGTCCGTCCGGCGGGAGGGGATTCTCAGCTGCCGTTACCGGGGTTTGGCGGGTTGTGCCTCTGCGCGGTCGGTTGTGCCTTTCCGCGGTTCGGTTGTGCCTCTTCGCGGTTCGGTTGTGCCTCTCCGCGGTCGGTTGTGCCTCTCCGCGGTCGGTTCTGCCTCTGCGGCCGGTTCTGCCTTCCAGCGGTCGGTCGTGGCCCTGCGGTCGGTTCTGCCTCTCCGCAGTCGCTGGTGCCTCGATCGAGGCCGGTTTGCCTCTCCGGGCCGGTTTGCCTTTCCGTGGGGCCGGTTTTGCCTTTGTGGGGCTGGTTTGCCTCGCCGGGTGAGTGGGCGGGCTTGATCGACACAGGGTTGGCGATGTTGGGGTTTCCGCTGGGTTGGATACCCCAACATCGCCGACCTGGAGTGGCTCACGGGGCTGGTCGGCCCGGCCGGGTTGTTCAGCCCGGCTCGTGGACCGTGCGGCCCCAGCGCATTCAAGTGGAGCGTGTGGCCCGCGCCCATCAAGCGAGTCTGATCGACTCCCGCGACATTGCGGTATCCGAGCGGCCGGACACCGCAATGTCGGCGATATGAAGTCGATCATGCGTTGGACCGGGTCGTACCGCGCCGGGAAGCGCTGGGCCGGACCGGCCGCACCGCGCCGACCGCACTGCACTGCGCCACGCCGGACCGGCCGTACCACGCCGGACCGGCCGTACCGCGCCGGACCGGGTCGCGCCGCACCGCGCCGCGTCGGTCCGGGTCGCGCCGCCTCGGTCCGGGCGGCGCCGCGTCGGTCCGGGCGCACCGCGTTGGCCCGGGTCGCACCGGGTCCGGACCGTGTTGCGCCGCGTCGGACCGGGTTGCACCGCGCCGGGGAAGCGCTGGGTTGGACCGGCCGCACGGGGGCCGGAGCCGCCGGACCGGACCCGCACGGGGGCCGGACGTAGCCGGCCTCACGTCGCCTGCCGGCTAGGAGGCTGCACCTTGTTGCGCGTGGTTACGGCCAGATCGGGAACGCACACCTTGACGTGGTGGAGAGCACCGATCGGTCAGCGGTTGCCGCCCGGCACCCATAGCACATCTCCCGCCGGATTTGCCGTTCTTGACAGGATAAAGAGCAGATCGGAGAGCCGGTTGAGATACTTTGCCGGGAGCGGGCTGGTTCGTTCCGGATCGTGGCTGACCAGCGCCCACGCCGCTCGTTCCGCACGCCGGGCAGTGGTCCTTGCCACGTGCAGCAGTGCCGCGCCCGCGGTGCCGCCGGGGAGGATGAAGGAGTCGAGCTTGGTCAGGCGTGCGTTGTACTCGTCGCACCAGCCCTCCAGGCGCTCGACGTACTCCTCGGTCACCCGAAGCGGCGGGTATTTCGGCTCGGGCTCGACGGGAGTGGACAGGTCGGCCCCGACGTCGAACAGATCGTTCTGCACCGACCCCAGCACGCCCCGCAGTTCCTCGTCGAGCCCGCCCAGGGCGAGCGCGACGCCGATCGCCGCATTGCACTCGTCGACATCCGCGTACGCGGCGATTCGTGGATCGGTCTTCGGTACCTGTTCGTTGTTGCTCAGCCTGGTCATGCCGGCATCGCCGGCCTTGGTGTAGATGCGCGTGAGGTGGACGGCCATGACGCACAGCCTACGGATTCCCGACCTGACGATCCCGGCGCGCCCGGACAGCACCCCAAGTTGGCCGGTGGTGGTGGGCCCCGGCGACGCCGGCGATCCGGCGGTCAACGATGTCGACGTCATCCGGGTCCACGGTGATGCCCGGCTGGCGGGCACCGTGCACGTGGTCGGCGCCAAGAACTCGGCGTTGAAGCTGATGGCCGCGGCGCTGCTCGCACCGGGCCGCAGTGTGATCACGAACGTTCCGCGGATCACCGACATCGCGATCATGGGGGAGGTGCTGCGCCGGCTGGGCTGCGACGTCCGGTTCGACGCGGACGACCCGGTCGACCCGATGGTTGCCCGCGGTGGTGTGGCCCGGTCCCGTTCGGTGACGATCGACGTGCCCGAGCAGCCCGGCGCGGACGCCGACTACGACCTGGTCCGGCGGTTGCGTGCCTCGATCTGTGTGCTCGGCCCGCTGTTGGCCCGCCGGGGGTACGTGCGGGTGGCGCACCCGGGCGGTGACGCCATCGGGTCACGTGGGTTGGACATGCACGTCTCCGGGCTGACCCGGATGGGCGCGGAGATCTCCGGTGAGCATGGTTTCGTCATCGCCTCTGCCCCGCACGGGCTGCACGGCGCGGACATCGTGTTGGACTTCCCCAGCGTCGGCGCGACCGAGAACCTGGTGATGGCGGCGGTGCTGGCCCGGGGTGTCACGACGATCGACAACGCGGCCCGGGAGCCGGAGATCGTCGACATCTGCACGATGCTCAACCAGATGGGCGCACGGATTTCCGGCGCGGGCACGTCCACGCTGCGGATCACCGGGGTGCCCGGTCTGCGTCCGGTGCGGCACGCCACGGTGGGGGACCGGATCGTCGCCGGCACCTGGGCGTTCGGCGCGGCGATGACCCGGGGCGACGTGACGGTGACGGGGTTGGATCCGGCGTTCCTGGAGGTGGCGCTGGACAAGGTGGTGGCGGCCGGCGGCCTGGTGGAGACCCGGGGGGACGGCTTTCGCGTACGGATGGACGACCGGCCGCGGGCGGTGGACGTGGTGACGTTGCCGTACCCCGGCTTCGCCACCGACCTGCTGCCGATGGCGATCGGTCTGGCCGCGGTCAGTGACGGTGCTTCCCTGATCACCGAGAACATCTTCGACGGCCGGTTCATGTTCGCCAACGAGATGATGCGGCTCGGCGCGGACATCAAGACCGACGGGCACCACGCGGTGGTCCGTGGGCGGGATCGACTGTCCGGCGCCCCGGTCCAGGCGACCGACATCCGTGCCGGTGCCGGGCTGATCATCGCCGGGCTCTGCGCTCAGGGGGTCACCGAGGTCTCCCACGTGCATCACGTCGACCGGGGTTACCCGGATTTCGTGGCGGATCTGCGCGCACTCGGGGTGGCGGTCGAGCGTGGCACCACGCCGGAGGAGCCGTCGCTGGAGATCTGAGGCCAGCTCGCGGCTCCCGGGAGGTCAGGCGGCCTGCAACGAGGCACGTACGTGCCGCCGCGCGTCGTGGATGCGTGACTTCAGGGTGCCGATCGGTATGGCGAGGTGGTCGGCGATCTCGTCGTAGGTCAACTGGCACAGGTCACGCATTACCAGTGGGGCGACCAGTTCGGGTCGGTGAGCCTCCAGTCGTTCCAGCGCGTCCAGCAGGTCGAGGCGGGAACCCGCGATCACGCTCGTGGTGCGGGGGTCGGGGGCATCGAGTGGGAGCAACGGCGTGGTTTGCTCGTCGGCCCGGCGCTTGAGGCTTCGGTACGTCTGCCGGGCGCAGTTGGCCGTGACGACGTACAGCCAGGTGGAGAACTTCGACCGGCCCGCGAAGCTGTCTATCTTGCGGGCGACCTGCAGAAGGGCATCCTGGCACGCCTCTTCGGCGTCCTGCCTGCACGGGAGTAGGCGCAGACACTGGCGCAGAACCCGCGGGCCGATCCTGCTCAGCAACGCGTCGAGAGCGGCAGCGTCGCCCGTGGCGGCGCGGCCGGCGAGCTCCTCGATTTCAAGATCGTCTGACATGCTCAGGCCCCGTTCCTCAGCGTCTTGCGGGCCATAATACGGGCGTGTCAGTACCCGACAAGATCGGCCGATATCGCGTTCTGCGGCGTATCGGTTCCGGAGCGTTCGCCACGGTGTGGCTCGGCGCCGATGATGCGCTGGATGCGTTCGTCGCGATCAAGGTGCTGGCAGACAACTGGTCGTACCACGCCGATCTGCGGGAGCGCTTCGAGCAGGAAGCACGGATCATGCGGCGGGCGGATTCCAGCCTGCTCGTGCGTGTGCTCGACGTAGGTGAGCTGCCTGACGGGCGGCCGTATCTGGTGATGCCGTACGCGGCCGGTGGCACCCTCGCGGATCGGCTCGTCTCGGGGCCGATGCCGGTACGGGAGGCCCTGCTCGTCGCGGCCGATATCGCCAGCGCCGTCACGGTGCTGCACGAGGCCGGTGTGCTGCACCGTGACCTCAAGCCGTCCAATGTGTTGTTTCAGCCGGCCGCGGATCGGGATCGGGTGCTCGTCGCCGACCTCGGCCTGGCCAAGGCGCTCGCGAACGCGTCCGGCTTCACCATCGCCGCCGGCACACCCGGCTACATGCCGCCCGAGCAGGCCACCCCCGGCGGAGGCCTGGACATCCGCGCCGATGTGTACGCGATCGGCGCGACCCTGTACCACATGCTGACCGGGAGCCCTCCCGACCAGGTCAGCCGCGCAGGCAGGGGCGGGCGGTCGTTGCCCAGGCCGTCTCAGGTGCGGCCCGGCGTGCCGTCCACGGTGGACGATTTGGTGCGACGTGCGCTGCATCACGACCCTCGGCAACGCTGGGCGTCCGCCGCGGTCATGCTCGACGAGCTGCACCGGGTCATCGCGTCGATGGAACGGGACACGGGCCGTGGCCGGGTCGTGCGGCGGTTGGCACGGGTCGTCGGCGTCGGGGTCGCACTGATCGCGCTGCTGGCGACGGCGGGTTCCAGTTCCCCGCCGCAGGCACGGTCCGGCTGGGTACGCGTAGCCGATGCCTCTGGTGCTCTGTCGATCGCCGTGCCGTCGAGTTGGGCCGGCGAGGTGAAGGACGCCGGTTGGGATCCTTCGGTGCTGCGACTTCCCGCTGGCCATGCGCCGGGTCTCGTGGTCGCCCCGGACCTTGCTGCCTGGCCGGATCCGGCGAGCCGGATATCCGGTGTTTTCGTCGGTGCGAGCAAGGCTCTGCTCGCCGGCGGCCCGGCGCCCGCCTTACCCAGCCACAACTCCTGCGTCCAGCAGCCCGACCGGACGGTGGACGTGGGCGGCAACCCGGCGCGGGTACGGCGGTGGACATCGTGTGGCGCCTCGGTCTCGTTCAGCGAGGTGGTGCTCACCGTGCCGCAGCGCAGCTATGGCGTCTACCTGCAGATCAAGCAGGTGGGCGACGCCGACCTGACCGACGAGATCCTGGCCGGCCTGCGGATGTCCAGCTCGCTGGCGCCGCAGGCCGGCCGGGTCGGCTCCGTTCACTCGTAGCAGTCCTGGTTCCTGAACTGCAGGTCCAGTGCAATGACCTTGCCGTTCCTCGCCACGATGCGGTAGATTGCCTTGTCGTTGCCGGGGGTCTTTGCGGAGCCGCGACCGTTGGTCGCGTCCCCGTCGGCCGCCTTCCACGTCGGGTAGATCCGAAGCATCTCGGTGCTTGACATGCCGATGCGCAGACCTTCGGGCGTCCTGATGTCGGACCACGCGCTGATGGCGGCAATTCCCAGGGTTGGTGAGAGGGTGACGGGCCCCTCCTCGGTCGGGGCGGCGCGCAGGAATGAGTGGCCGCAGCGGTCCGTGGTGTCGAACGGCCGCAGCATTCCTGTCGCGGTGGCCTGCTGACGGGTCATCCCGAGCTTCAGCGAGCCGATGCCGTTCGGGCCCAGGACGAGCGAATCGGTGGCGGGTTTGCTCGACGGCCGCGCGGACGGCGAAGACGACGCGGACGGCGTGGATGACGCGGACGGCGTGGACGAGGTGGGCGTCCCGGTGGTGGCCGCGCTGGTCGTGGGGTCTGGTGAGCCGGCCGGCGCGGCGTCGCCGCTCTGGTGCGCGGGTGACGAACACGCGGCGACGAGCAGAAGGCAGGTGAGGGTTCCGACCAAGGACGTGGCACGCATCATGAACTCCTGGCTAGTTCCGCTGGGTTGTTGTCGTAGGGTTCGATGCGCCCGCGAGGGAGTTTGTTCGCTGCGCGGAGTCGTGAATTTGTCACCGGTTGCCCACCCCTCCCAGGTGCACCGAAAGCGCCCAGCATCCTTTCGTGTGGAGCGCTTAGTCATCGTTCAGGCTCGCCGACTAGGGTGCAGTGAGGCACTCAATCGCAGCGAGGGAGAAGCAGATGGCGGGTCGACTCGCGGTCGTCGGGGCTGGGTTGATGGGCTCCGGCATCGCCCAGGTGGCGGCGCAGGCGGGCTGGCAGGTGACGCTGCGCGACCTGGACGACGCGGCCACCACCCGAGGGCTCGGCGGCATCCGGAAGTCACTGGAGAAGTTCGCCGAGAAGGGCAAGATCGAGGCGTCGGAGGTCGAGGCGACCCTCGCCCGGATCACCCCGACCACCGATCTGGAGGCGGCGGCGGACGCGGACATCGTGGTCGAGGCGGTCTTCGAGCGGCTGGAGATCAAGCACGAGGTGTTCCGCGCCCTGGACAAGATCTGCAAGGCCGACGCGGTGCTCGCCACCAACACCTCGGCCATCCCGGTCACCCAGATCGCCGCAGTGACCGAGCGGCCCGAGGCGGTCGTCGGCACCCACTTCTTCTCCCCGGTGCCGATGATGCAGCTCTGCGAGCTGGTTCGTGGTTACAAGACCAGCGACGCCACGCTGGACACCGCGCGGGCCTTCGCCGAGGAGATCGGCAAGACGGTGGTGGTGGTCAACCGGGACATCGCCGGCTTCGTCACGACCCGGTTGATCTCCGCCCTGGTGATGGAGGCGGTCAAGCTGGTGGAGTCCGGCGTGGTGTCTGCGGAGGACCTGGACACGGCCTGCCGCCTGGGCTTCGGGCACGCGATGGGGCCGCTGGCCACCACCGACCTGACCGGCGTGGACGTGCTGCTGCACGCCTCGAAGAACATCTACACCGACACGGCCGACGAGAAGTTCTTCCCGCCGGAGCTGCTCCAGCGGATGGTCACCGCTGGCGACCTGGGCCGCAAGACCGGCAAGGGCTTCTACACGTACTGAGTCACGGCGACCGGGGTGGGTGCCCGCCCCGGTCGACCGCTCAGCCGTCGCGCTTGGTGGTCCACCGGAAGGTGGTCAGGCAGAGCACCACACCGATCACGCACCACAGGCCCAGCACCAGCGCGACCCGGCCCAGCTCGAACGAGCCGCCCGGCTCCTGAGCGCCGAAGCTCTCGGGCAGGAACACCGACCGCAGCCCCTGGCACATCCACTTGAGCGGGAACAACGCCGCCACCTGCTGCATCCAGGTGGGCAGGTCGGTGAAGACGAAGAACACCCCGGAGATGAACTGGAGCACCAGAGCGACCGGGGTGACCACCGCCGAGCCGCTGCGGGCGGTGCGGGCCAATGACGAGATCGCGATGCCGCACAGCGTGCACGCGGTCACCCCGAGCACGGCGACCCAGCCGAAGGTGAGCCACTTCCCGGCCGTACCCGGCAGGTCGAGGTCGAACAGCGCCACCGCGACGGCGAGCAGCAGCGCGGTCTCGGCGATACCGATCGCCACCACCATGATCACCTTGCCGGCGAACCAGACCCACTTCGGCATCGGCGTGCCTCGGTAGCGTTTGAGCACGCCCCGGTCCCGTTCGATCGGGATCCAGATGCCGAGGTTCTGGAAGCTCACCGTCATCAGACCGGTCGCGATCATGCCGGTGATGAAGTATTGGGTGAACTTGACCCCGCCACCGATCGTGCCGCCGAAGATCGACGCGAAGATCAGGATCATGATGATGGGGAAACCCATCGTGAAGACCACGGACTCCCGGCTGCGCAGGAACTGGGTGATCTCCAGCCGGCCCTGGCGCAGGGCGAGTGCGCCTGCCGCCGGCCTGCGGCCGCGGCTCGCGGCGACCGGCGTCGCCGGCTTCGTCGTGGTCGTCATCGTGCGTGTCCGATCATGGTGAGGTAGACGTCCTCCAGGGTCGGCCGGGTCACGGTGAGCCCGGGGACCTCGCCGCCGTAGCGCGCGGCCAGGTCGGCCACCAGGGCCGTCGGCGTCGCGCTCTGCGCACTTTCCAGCGTCCCGTCCGGGGTACGCCAGGAAACCGTCGCGAGCGCCTCCTGCCGATTGCCCAGCCGGTTCGGGGCGGCCACCTCCACCAGCCGGCCACCGGCGATCACACCGACCCGGTCGGCGAGTGCCTCGGCCTCGTCCAGGTAGTGGGTGGTCAACACGATGGTGGTGCCGGCTGCGGCGAGGTCGCGGATCAGTTCCCAGAACTCGCGGCGGGCCTCCGGGTCGAAGCCGGTGGTCGGCTCGTCGAGGAAGAGCAGTTCGGGGCGACCGACGATGCCCAGTGCCACGTCCAGGCGGCGTTTCTGCCCGCCGGAGAGGGTGTGCGCCCGGGCCTTCGCCTTGCCGGCCAGCCCGACCCGCTCGATCACCTTGTCCGGATCGTCGGCGTTGGGGTAGAAGCCGGAGAAGTGCCGGATCACCTCGGCCACGGTCAGCTCGTCGAACTCGCCGGTGCCCTGGAGCACGATGCCGACCCGGGAGCGCCAGTCGTTGTCCGGCTGGGCCGGGTCTCTGCCGAGCACACTGACCTCGCCGGCGTCCCGGCGCCGGTAACCCTCCAGGATCTCCACGGTGGTGGTCTTGCCGGCGCCGTTCGGGCCGAGCAGGGCGAACACCTCACCGCGGTGGACGTCGAGATCCACGCCCGCCACCGCGACGTTGTCGCCGTACGCCTTGCGCAGCCCTCGAACGGAGATGGCCAGCTCGTCATCCATGCCGTCCAGTGTGCGCCCCGACCAGGCCGCCTGGTGCCCCGGGGCATGGCGGTGTGCAACATTGCGGGCACTTCGCGCCCGGGCGTCCCCGACATGGACCTGTGTGGTTTTCCACAGCCCGTTTTACTGAACGGTAACTTAAGCTCCAGCCATGGATGAGACGGCATCTTCGGGGCGTCTGCCCGAGCGGGACCGCCCGTGGGTGATGCGCACCTACGCCGGCCACTCGTCGGCCACCGCGACCAACGCCCTCTTCCGGCGCAACCTGGCAAAGGGGCAGACCGGCCTCTCGGTCGCCTTCGACCTGCCCACCCAGACCGGGTACGACCCGGACCACGAGTTGGCCGCCGGTGAGGTCGGCCGGGTCGGCGTGCCGGTGGCCCACCTCGGCGACATGCGGGCGCTGTTCGACGGCCTCCCGCTCGCCGAGATGAACACCTCTATGACGATCAACGCCCCGGCGATGTGGCTGCTCTCCCTCTACGGCACGGTCGCCATGGAGCAGGGCTGGACCGTCGACATGCTCTCCGGGACCACCCAGAACGACATCATCAAGGAGTACCTGTCCCGGGGGACGTACATCTTTCCGCCGGCCGCGTCGCTGCGGCTCACCGCCGACGTCATCGCCCACACGCTGAAGACGATGCCCCGGTGGAACCCGGTCAACATCTGCTCGTACCACCTCCAGGAGGCCGGTGCCACCCCTGTGCAGGAGGTCGGCTTCGCACTGGCCACCGCCGTCGCGGTGCTCGACGCGGTCCGCGACTCCGGCCAGGTGCCGGCCGAGCGGATGGGTGACGTGGTGCAGCGGATCTCGTTCTTCGTCAACGCGGGCGTGCGCTTCGTCGAGGAGATCGCCAAGATGCGCGCGTTCGGCGTGCTCTGGGACGAGATCACCCGGGACCGGTACGCGGTCACCGAGGCCCGGCAACGACGGTTCCGCTACGGCGTACAGGTCAACTCGCTCGGCCTCACCGAGGCGCAGCCGGAGAACAACATCCAGCGCATCGTGCTGGAGATGCTCGGGGTGACGATGTCCCGCGATGCCCGGGCCCGCGCGGTGCAGCTGCCGGCCTGGAACGAGGCGCTCGGCCTGCCCCGCCCCTGGGATCAGCAATGGTCGCTGCGGATGCAGCAGGTCCTGGCGTACGAGTCGGATCTGCTCGAATATCCCGACCTCTTCGCAGGCTCGCACGTGATGACCGCGCTGGTCGACGAGATCGTCACCGGTGCCCGGGTCGAGCTGGACAAGGTGCTGGAGTTGGGCGGTGTGGTCGCCGCCGTGGAGAGCGGGTACCTCAAGAGCGCGCTCGTCGGCTCGCTGGCCGAGCGCCGCCGTCGGATGGAGTCCGGCGCCGACGTGGTGGTCGGGGTCAACCGGTACACCGAAACCGAGCCCTCCCCGCTGACCGCCGCCGGTGCGGAAGCCGTCGAACAGGTAGATCCCACGGTCGAGGCCGCCGCCGCGGACGGCGTACGCCGGTGGCGCGCCGACCGGGACGCGGCCGTGGTCGACGCGGCACTGGCCCGGCTGCGCGCGGACGCCGCGACCACCACCAACCTGATGCCGGCCACCCTGGCGTGCGTGCGGGCCCGGGTGACCACCGGCGAGTGGGCCGGCGCGCTGCGCCAGGTCTTCGGCGAGTACCGGGCACCGACCGGCCTGGCCGGCGCCACCGGCAGCGGCGGCGACCCGGGCCTCGCCGCCGTCCGCGAACGGGTCGCCGCCACCGCCCGCGAGCTGGGCAGCGGCCGGCTGCGTCTGCTGGTCGGCAAACCCGGCCTGGACGGGCATTCCAACGGCGCGGAGCAGATCGCGGTACGCGCCCGCGACGCCGGATTCGAGGTCGTCTACCAGGGCATCCGGCTGACGGCGGGGCAGATCGTCGCCGCCGCCGTCGAGGAGGACGTCGACCTGGTCGGGCTGTCGGTGCTCTCCGGTTCGCATCTGGCCGCCGTGCCCGCGGTGCTCGACGGGCTGCGTGCCGCCGGCCGGGCGGACCTACCGGTGGTCGTGGGCGGCATCATCCCGGCCGGTGACGCGGACACGCTCCGGGCGGCCGGAGTGGCCCGGGTCTTCACCCCGAGGGACTTCGCCCTCACCGGCATCATCGACGACCTGGTGACCGTCATCCGCAACGCCAACGACCTGCCCTGATCCCACGGGCGGCGGGCAGGTCCTGGCGTGAGGTTCAGACGCGGAAGCCCGCGGCGCGCGCCGCTTCCCGTTCCCGGCGGCGTTCCGAGCGTCGGCGGATGAACCAGTAGATGAACGCCACCAGACCGAGCAGGAAGACGAGCACCAGCACCGGCAGGATGATCGCCACCACGGAGACCACCACGCTCGTGGCGTCCTCGGCGGTGCTGGCGACCGGGGCGCCGAACCCGGCGGTGGTCGCGTTGATGACGGGGCGTGCCGCCGACTTGAGCAGGTGCACGCCCAGCGCCAGCAGCACGCCGGTGACGACCGGCACCCACTGGTGCGAGGAGAAGAAGCTCCCCGGGTCACTGACCGTCACCGTCTCCGACGAGGACCCGGCGCCGAAGGCCAGGCCGCCCGCGGTGGGCCGGACGACGGTCTGCACCACATCGTTGACGTGGTCGACCACGGGCACCTTGTCGGCCACCACCTCCACCGCGAGCAGCACGGCCAGGATGACGATCACCCAGCCGTTGCCGAGCCAGGTCCAACCGCTGGGGAGGTCGACCAGGTCGGAGTAGCGGCCGAGAAGACCGAGGATGAGCAGGGGTATGTAGGCGTTCAGCCCCGCTGAGGCGGCGAGACCGGTGCCGGTGAGGACTTCGAACACGATCTCAGCATCGCATCGACGCGCCAGTGCCGCTCGCTGGCGACCGGTGGGTGCTCGGCTACCCTCGTCGGGTGCGGTTGGTCATTGCGAAGTGCTCGGTGGACTATGTCGGACGGCTCTCGGCTCACCTGCCGCTGGCCACCCGGTTGCTGATGGTGAAGGCGGACGGGTCGGTGTCGATTCACGCCGACGACCGGGCGTATAAGCCGTTGAACTGGATGAGCCCGCCGTGTCGGCTGGAGGAGGCCCCCGGTGTGTGGCGGGTGGTCAACAAGGCTGGCGAGGAGCTGCGGATCACCCTGGAGGAGATCTTCCAGGACACCTCGTACGAGTTGGGTGTGGATCCGGGCCTACGCAAGGACGGGGTGGAGGCGCACCTGCAGGAGTTGTTGGCCGCCAACCCCGGTGTGTTGGGTGAGGGGTTCACGCTGGTCCGCCGTGAATACATGACGGCGATCGGCCCGGTCGACCTGCTCTGCCGGGACGCCAACTCCGGTGCGGTCGCCGTCGAGATCAAGCGGCGTGGCGACATCGACGGGGTGGAGCAGTTGACCCGCTATCTCGAGTTGATGAACCGCGACCCGCTACTCAGCCCGGTTGCCGGGGTCTTCGCCGCCCAGGAGATCAAGCCGCAGGCCCGGGTGCTCGCCACCGACCGGGGCATCCGGTGTGTGGTCGTGAACTACGACAGGCTGCGGGGCATCGAGAAGGACGAGCTGACGCTCTTCTGATCGGCTCGCCGCCCGGCCGCCGTGGACGAAGAGTTCACCTACCTCCCGTACATCACCTTGATGGCCTTGACGAGCCGGGCCACGTCGGTCGGGGTCCGTTCGAAGGTCATCGACGGCAGCAGCGAACGGGCCCGACGGCGGGTGATCGCCTTCGCGCGGCCGAACTCGCGCAGCCCGTCCTCGCCGTGGATCCGCCCGAAGCCGGAGTCGCCGACCCCGCCGAACGGCAGGGTGGACATGCCGGCGAAGGTCAGGGTGGAGTTGATCGAGGCCATGCCGGAGCGCAGCTGACGCGCGATGGACACCGCGCGTCGTCGGCCGAAGACCGAACCGCCCAGGCCGTACGGCAGGGCGTTGGCGCGGGTAACGGCCTCGTCGGCGTCGCGGACCCGGTTGATGGTCAGCGTCGGGCCGAAGGTTTCCTCCCGGACGGCGGCCGACTCCTCTCCGACGTCCACGAGCACGGTCGGATGGACGTACGGCGGCCGCACCGCACTCGGGCCGCCCAGCACCGCACGCCCGCCGGAGGCGATAGCGGCGTCGATGTGCCCGCGGATCACGTCGAGCTGCCGGGGCATGGTGATCGGGCCGATGTCGCTGCCCTCCGCCCCGACGGTCAGCTGACCGGCGCGGGCCACTACCTTGTCGACGAAGGCGTCGAAGATCGAGTCGACGGCGTACACCCGCTCGATGCCGATGCAGGTCTGGCCCGCGTTGGTCATGCCGCCCCAGACGCACGCCTCGGCGGCGGCGTCCAGGTCGGCGTCGCTGTCGACGATCATCGCGTCCTTGCCGCCGCCCTCGATCAGCACCGGGGTCAGTGTCTCGGCGCAGGCGGCCATCACCTTCCTGGCCGTGGCGGTCGAGCCGGTGAAGGCCACCTTGTCGACCCCGGAGCGGCACAGTGCCGCACCCACCTCGCCCAGCCCGTGCACGGCGGTGAACACCGGCTGCTCGGGCACCACCTCGGCGAAGCTGTCCACCAGCCACTGCCCGGCGGTGGGCGTGTACTCGCTCGGCTTGAGCACCACGCCGTTACCGGCGGCCAGCGCGTACGCGGCCGAACCGATCGGCGTGAAGACCGGATAGTTCCATGGCCCGATCACGCCGACCACGCCGTGCGGCTGGTATTCCAGATGCCCGGAGAACTCGGCGAGGATGAGCCGGGACCGCACCCGGCGCGGGCCGAGCACGCGGCTGGCGTTGCGGGCGGCCCAGTCGATGTGCTCGATCGCGGTGACGATCTCGACGATGGCGTCGGCGATCGGCTTGCCGCCCTCGACGTGCACCACCTCGGCCAACTGCTCGATCCGCTTGGCCAGCAGGGCGCGCCAGCGCAGCATCCGTTCGCGGCGGCCGGTGAAGCCGAGCCCGGCCCACCACTCGCTGGCGGCGCGGGCGCGGTCGACGGCCCGCCGCACGTCGGCCTCGGTGGCAACCGGAAAGCGGCCGGCCTCAGCGCCGGTGGCCGGGCTCGTGGAGATCAGCTGATCCGCCTCGATGACCGGGAGACCCGGGACATGCACAGCCGTCATGGCGGAAGTCTAGACCCGAGGATTACTCGCCGGTAGGTCTCCGATCCCGGGCGGCGGAACCGGAGTCGCGCAGCCTCGCTCGATCGTTGATCAGTGCAGCTCAGGGCATCGACGACAGAACGGCCCGTCCGAACCGTCGAACCGCGGATGGTCGGGAGGTCACGAGGAGCTGACCGGCCGGTCGGTTCTGGTGATTACCGTCTGATGGCAGGCTGACGCGCGGAGTAATGGTGTGGGGTGGAGGGCTGACTGTCCATGGAGGAACATCCGGAGCTTTTACCGTTGTTGACGGTCGCGGGCGGGCCGATGCGCGGGGCGAGTTTTCGACTTCGGGTCGAACCGCAAGTGATCGGCCGGGCACCGACCGGCCATGTTGTCATCGGTGACCCGCATCTGAGCCGCCGCCACGCGGAGGTGTGGCTGGCCCCGGAGGGCCCGTCACTGCGGGACCTCGGCTCGACCAACGGCACCTGGCTCAACGATCGCCGAATCATCGAGTTGGAACGTCTCTCCGACGGAGACGTGATCCGCCTCGGCCGTACCGAACTGCGCCTGTTCGACCCGGGGGTGGCGCACACCGATCCGGTGGGGCTCAGCTTCGGCCCGTCCCGGCGGGACGTCCGACCGACACTTCCGCTGCCGTTGGCCGCGCCTCCCGGCGTCCGCCGCTGAATGTGGAAAGGGCCCTTGTCGTCGCCCTGCGACAACAAGGGCGCTTCTGCACGACCGCACGCCGACCCGGGCGTGGCCCACACCTGAGCCGCGCCCGGGATGGCTGTCCGGCACCTGGACCGGCGGAGGCGGCCGTGGCAGCATGCCGCGGATGGAAACCGAGCAGCGGACCGTGACGGCGAACGGCATCACCCAGGCGGTCCGGGTGGCCGGCCCGCCGGACGGCACCCCGGTGCTGCTGATCCACGGCAACTGCTCGTCCGCGCTGTTCTGGGAGCCGCTGGTCCGGCGCCTGCCGCCGACGCTGCGGGTGGTCGCCCCCGATCTGCGGGGGTACGGCGACTCCGCGACGGCTCCGGTGAACGCCACCCGGGGTTTGCGGGACTTCGCCGACGATGTGGCCGCCCTGCTGGACGACCCGACGCTCTTCGGCGCCAGCAACGTCCGCCCAGTGGTGGTCGGGCACTCCCTCGGCGGCGGAGTGGCGATGCAACTGCTGGTCGACCATCCGCACCGGGTCAACGCGTTGCTGCTCGCGGCGCCGGTCTCCCCGTACGGCTTCGGTGGCACCCACGACCTGACCGGCACGCCGACCACCCCCGACTTCGCCGGAACCGGCGCCGGCACGGCGAACCCGGACTTCGTCGCCCGGCTCGCGGCCGGCGATCGGAGCGCGGACACCCCGGCCAGCCCACGCGCCGTCCTGCGAGCGACCTATGTGGCCGATCCCGCCTCGCTGGGCACGGACGAGGATCTGCTGCTGGACACCGTGCTCTCCACCGCCACCGGGGACGACAACTACCCGGGCACGGCGGTGCCCTCGGAGAACTGGCCGGGCACCGCGCCGGGAGAGCGCGGGGTGCTCAACGCGCTTGCGCCGACCCACTTCCGGCTCGCCGACGAGCTGGTCGCCGTCGCCGGCAAACCCCCGGTCGCCTGGGTACGCGGCGACGCCGACGTCATCGTCTCGGACACCTCGCTGTTCGACCTGGCGTACCTGGGTTCCCTGGGTCTCGTGCCCGGCTGGCCAGGCGCGGAGTCCTGCCCGCCGCAGCCGATGATCGGCCAGACCCGCGCGGTGCTGGAGCGGTACGCGGCGGCCGGCGGCGCGTACCACGAGGTCGTGCTGCCTGGCTGCGGTCACAGCCCACACCTGGAGCGCCCGGCGGAGTTCGTCGCGGAGTTGCTGGCACTGACCACCGTGCCCGTCCCCTAGAGGCCCTGCGCGCCGTGGGTGAAATTAGCCACGGCGTCTCGACAACCGAACGTCACGTGGCAGACTCGCGCGCATAACCTTATCGGCCGTTCAGGGGCCGGGCGGAGTGTCTGGGGAGGCCGGTCGTGGCGCGCGAGTTCAGCACCGTGGGTGTGGTGGGGCTGGGCACCATGGGTGCCGGCATCGTCGAGGTCTTCGCCCGCAACGGCATCGACGTGGTGGCGGTCGAGATCTCCGAGCCGGCGCTGGAGCGCGGTCGGGCCACCCTCACCCGCTCCACCGACCGGGCGGTCGCCAAGGGCAAGCTCGCCGCCGCGGACCGCGACGCCCTGCACGAGCGGGTGCACTTCGCCGCCGGGCTGGACGCGCTGCACTCCGTCGACCTGGTCATCGAGGCGGTGCCCGAGCACCTGGACCTCAAGCAGCGGATCTTCGCCGAGCTGGACCGGGTCTGCCGGCCGGAGACCATCCTCGCCACCAACACCTCGTCGCTGAGCGTCACCGAGATCTCGGTGGCCACCACCCGGCCCAACCAGGTGATCGGCATCCACTTCTTCAACCCGGCTCCCGTGATGAAGCTGGTCGAGGTGGTCCGCACGGTCGTCACCTCACCCGAGGTCGTCGCCGACGTCGAGGCGCTCTGCGCCCGGCTCGGCAAGGTCGACGTCACCATCAACGACCGGGCCGGCTTCATCGCCAACGCGTTGCTCTTCGGCTACCTCAACCACGCGGTCGGCATGTTCGAGTCGCACTACGCGACCCGGGAGGACATCGACGCCGCGATGAAGCTCGGCTGCGGCCTGCCGATGGGCCCACTGGCGTTGATGGACCTGATCGGCCTGGACACCGCGTACGAGATCCTGGACACCATGTACCGGCGCGGCGGGCGGGACCGCCGGCACGCCCCGGTGCCGCTGCTCAAGCAGATGGTGACCGCGGGGCTGCTCGGCCGGAAGTCCGGACGGGGCTTCTACACCTACGAGCGGCCCGGTTCGCCAGTGGTCGTACCGGATGAGGCGACGCCGCCGGCCACGGAGGCCGCGCTCGCCGACGGGGCTCTCGCCATCGCGAAGGTCGGCGTGGTCGGCTCCGGGACGATGGCCACCGGGATCATCGAGGTCTTCGCGAAGGCCGGCTACGAGGTCGTCTCGGTGACCCGGGGCATGGAGAAGTCCGCGACGGTCTGCGAGGCGGTGAAGACCTCGCTGAACAAGGGCGTGGTGCGCGGCAAGCTCGCCGAGACCGACCGGGACGCCGCGCTCGGCCGGATCACCTGGTCGGCCACGCTCGACCATCTCGCCGACGTCGACCTGGTGGTCGAGGCCGTGGTCGAGGAGCTGAGCGTGAAGAAGGCGCTCTTCGCGAGCCTCGACGAGATCTGCAAGCCCGGCGTTGTGCTGGCCACCACGACCTCCTCGCTGCCGGTGATCGACGTCGCGATGGCCACCCACCGGCCCGCCGACGTGGTGGGGCTGCACTTCTTCAACCCGGCGCCGGTCATGCCGCTGGTCGAGGTCGTCCGCACCATCCGCACCTCCCCGGAGACCACCGCCACCGCCCGCGCGGTCTGCGCCGCGCTCGGCAAGACCGCCGTGGTCTGCGGCGACCGGTCCGGGTTCATCGTCAACGCGTTGCTGTTCCCCTACCTGAACGACGCGGTGAAGATGCTGGAAGCCAGCTACTCGACGGCCGACGACATCGACCACGCGATGAAGCTGGGCTGCGGCTACCCGATGGGCCCCTTCGAGCTGCTCGACGTGGTCGGGTTGGACGTCGCGCTGGCGATTCAACGCGAGCTGTACCTGGAGTTGCGCGAGCCGGGGTTCGCGCCCGCGCCGCTGCTGGAGCACCTGGTCACCGCCGGCTACCTGGGCCGCAAGACCCGCCGCGGCTTCCGCGACCACTCGCACCGCTGATCAGGTCAACGCCGGAGGGCGCCCACGGCGTCTGCAGGGTGTGACCTTCGAGGAGTACGTCAGCAGCCGGGGGCCGGCGCTGGTCCGGCTCGCCCGGCTGCTGACCGGCGACGAGCACCGGGCCGAGGACCTCACCCAGGACACGCTGTCCCGGGCGTACGTGCACTGGCGCCGGATCTCCCGGGCCGACCGACCCGACGTGTACGTGCGCCGGATGCTGGTCAACGCCAACAACTCCTGGTGGCGCCGCCGGTCAAGCCGTGAGCTGGCCGTCGAGACCGTCGTCGACCGGCCGCAGCGCGGCGACCTCGGCGGCGAGGTGGCCGACCGGGACGAGATCTGGCGGCTGATCCTCGGCCTGCCCGACCGCCAGCGGGCAGTGCTGGTGCTGCGCTACTACGAGGATCTCGACGACGCGACGATCGCCCAGATCCTGGACTGCTCGCCGGTCACCGTCCGCACCCACGCGATGCGGGCGTTCGCCAACCTGCGGGAGCGCTACGGTGCCCCGGCCACGAACGGGAGCCGGCCGTGATCGACTTCGACGACCAGATCGTTCAAACCCTGCGGGACCGTGCCGAGGGTGCCGTGGACGCCGGCCGGCTGTTGCGGGCTTCACGCGCCCGCGGCCGCCGCCGCCAACTCCACCGCCGGGTCGCCGCTGGGACCGCGTTGTCTCTGATCGGGGCGCTCGGCGTCGTGGGAGTGACCGGGACGGGCCTCGACGGGTTGTCCGACCGCTTGCCCTGGACCGCCACCACGTCGACCGGGGCCACACCAGGGCCGCCCCGCGTCGACGGGGTGCCTGGTTCCGCCGCCGACCCGGCGTTGGTCGGCAGCGATCCGAACGTGCTGCACTTCGGCCTCGACCCGGCCAGGGCCCGGTATCTGGGCTGGTCGGTTGTCCGGGGCCACACCGAATCGGTACGGCTCAGCGTGCGGGATGACCAACCGGTATATGTCGAGGTAAGCAGTACGCCGGAGTTGTCGATTACCGTCTCATTCGGCGGCGTCGAGGTTGACGCGGCCGCACCGGGGCCCCAGATCTTCGACGGCACGATCCACCCGGCGAGCGGCGGCGTAAGTGCAATGGTCAAGTCGTGGCACCCCGCGCCAGGTCTGTACGCCCGTGCCGTCATCCTGGGAGGGGACCGTGCCGGGCTGGAGCGGGCGGTCGAGGCACTGCGCTGGAACGAGGCTCGCTCTTGCGCCGTGCCGCTGCGGCTCGACGCCCTGCCCGAAGGCGCGTCGCTCACCGGCTGCTCGGTTGATCTCAGCTCCTACCCGAGACTGGTCACCTCGGACTTCACCATTGGGCGGGCGGCGACCCAGGTCATGTTCGTGAACTACCGCTACGCGAGCGGGGCTGGTACCCGTACCGCAGGGAATCGGACTGTCGCTGGCCGGCCCGCGTACCTCTCACCGGACGAAACGACCCTGGATCTGCTCGGCATTCCCAAGACGATGGTGAGTGCCAACTTCGAATGGCAGTGGGAAGGCAGACGGCCGATCGGCGTCGAGCCGGGCGCGTCCAGCGGCTTCACCGAGGCGGATGCGACGACCGTTCTGGCGGGGGCGCGGGTCGTCGAGGACCCGACGCGGCCGGAGAGCTGGGAGTGATCTCAGTCGTCGGGCGGGCTGGCCGCGAGGCTGTCCCGTCTGACGGACCGTACGCTTGGTGACTGTGAGCCCCCGTCGCAATCGCCCTCGCCGGGACGAGAACGCCAACCTGGACGCCGACCGGGTCCGGCAGGGCGTCGCCTCGGTGCAGCAGTGGACCGACGGCGCCTGGCAGGTACGCGGGATCGGCGCGGGCGCGTCGGTCAAGACGTACCGCTGCCCCGGCTGTGACCAGGAGATCCGCCCCGGGGTGGCGCACCTGGTGGCCTGGCCGGCGGACGGCCTGGGTGACCTGACCGACCGGCGGCACTGGCACAGCGGCTGCTGGCGGGCCCGCGACCGGCGTGGCCCGGCGGTCCAGCGCGGTCGCGGCACCCCGCGCTACTGAGCCTCCCGAGCAGCCTGCCTTGTGCCATGGCTTAGCGACCTGGGTCACCCTGTTCGTGCCTGGGCGGGCGGCGGCGGTGACTTCGCGACAGACTTGTCCGGTGAGCACAGCGATCCGCGCGTCGTCGATCCTCCCCGGCCGCCGAGAGGACATCGAGCTGCACACCGCCGATGGTCTGCGGCTGGTCGGTGAGCTGGCCCTGCCGGCCGACCGGCCGCCGGTGGCCACCCTGGTCTGCCTGCACCCGCTGCCCACCCACGGCGGAATGATGGACAGCCACGTCTTCCGTAAGGCGGCCTGGCGGCTGCCCGCGCTGGCCGACCTGGCCGTGCTGCGGTTCAACACCCGGGGCACCAGCAGCCTGCGCGGCACCAGCGAGGGAACCTTCGACCGCGCGGTGGGGGAGCGGTACGACGTGGCCGCCGCCATCGAGTACGCGGAGTTCGCCGAGCTGCCCAACATCTGGCTCGTCGGCTGGTCGTTCGGCACCGACCTGACCTTGAAGTACGGCTGTGACCCGGCGATCGCCGGGGCGATCCTGCTCTCCCCGCCGTTGCGTTTCTCGGCCCCTGCGGACCTGGCCACCTGGGCGGCCTCCGGCCGGCCGCTGGTGGCGCTGGTGCCGGAGTTCGACGACTACCTGCGTCCGACCGAGGCGCGGGAGCGGTTCGCCGCGGTGCCGCAGGCCGAGGTGGTCGGGGTGCCGGGGGCCAAGCACCTCTGGGTGGGTGACGCGGAGACGGTGCTCGACGAGATCGTCCGGCGGGTCAACCCGGCCGTCGAGGTGCCGCTGCCAACGACCTGGGACGGCCCGATGGAGGCCGGCGACGTCAGCGCGTACGCCGACCGGACGGTGGCCTCGTTCGCCGACACGCCCGTCCCCGGTCCGCCCGCGAGCAAGGCCGACTGACCCGCAGGCCGCTGGCCGCTGGCCCGCCGACCCACGACCCGCTGGTCAGCGGGTCTCCTGGCGCGGCAGCACCACCTCGCGCAGGATCAGTTGCAGTGCGGCCACCGTGGGGATGGCGATCAGCGCGCCCACCACGCCCAGCAGGGCCACCCCGAGCAGCGCGGCCAGCAGGGCGGCCACCTCGTTGACCTCCACCGAGCGCCGCATCACCTTTGGGTAGATCAGATAGTTCTCCACCTGCTGGTAGATCAGGAAGAAGACCGCGCAGGCGATGCCGGTGGGCAGGTTGTCGGCGAAGCCGACCAGACTCACGATCACCGCGCCCAGGGTGGCGCCGATCTGCGGGATCAGGTCGGTCACCGCGACCACCACGGCGAGCGCGAACGGGTACGGCAGCCCGACGATCAGCGCGAAGACGAACGTCGTCGCGCCGGCCAGCACCGCGATGCTCAGCGCGCCGACCATGTAGGCGCCAACCTTGGCCAGGATCTCGTCGCCGATCAGTTGCACCCGCTCCCGGCGCGACCGGGGCACCAGCGAGTAGCCCAGGGTGCGCAGCCGGTTGAAGTACGCCAGGAAGTAGATGGTCAGCACCAGCACGGTCAGCGCCCGGAACACCGTGCCGAAGATCAGTTGGGCGCCGCCGAGCACGCCGCCGAGCGCCCGGCCGATCGTGTCCGCGTTGGCCGCGTTCTGCACCCGCTGCACCACGTCGTAGCGCTCCACCAGGTCATTGACCGTCGGATTGCGACGCAACTCCTCGACGTAGCTGGGCAACTGTTCGATGAACTGCCCCGACTGCGTGACGATCGGCGGGACGAGCGCCACCACTCCACCGCAGAGCAGCAGCACCACGGTCAACGCGACCACCGCCACCGCCAGACCGTGCGGCACGCCCCACCGGCGTAGCCGGACCACCGCCGGGTTGAGGCCGACCGCGAGGAAGAGCGCGATCACCACCAACACCAGGATGCCGCCGGCGTTGCGAATCCCCTGATAGAGGGTGTACGCCAGCAGCACGCCCAGGGCGCCGGTGAAACCGATCAGGAAGCTGCTGCGGCGCAGCGGCCGCCCCGGCGTGCCGAACTTCCCGGACGGGACCGCCGGCGGCTCATCCGGGTCGATCCCCGGAGCGGGGACCGGCACCGGAGGCGGCACCTCGGCCGGTGGTGTTTCGGGCTGCGCTGCCTCGGGCTGCGCTGCCTCGGGCGGTGGCGGCCCGGCCGGTGCGGGGTGGCGAGTCACATCCGGGTCATCGCCCAACGGGCTGTGCTGCGGCACCAGAACCTCCCGGGTCTCCTTCGGGGGTGGCCCCGGCGCATGCCCGGAACCCGTTATACCTGTGAGTCATCAATATGACTCACAGGTATAGCACCCGTCCGGACAGGACCGAGTGGCCGGAGGCTCAACCCGACAGCTCCGCCGCACGGGTTCGACCGGGCGTGAGCTGGGCCGCGATCGGAGCTTCCGCCGCCGCCCCCGACGGCGGTCAGTCCTTCTCGATGGTGACCTTGCTGGGCTTGGCGCTGCGCTCGTCGGTGGTCGGCTTGGTGGGGCGCTTGCCGCCCTCGCCGGTGCTAGTGATCTTGGTTGGCTTGGCGCCCCGGCCACCCTCGCCCGGAACAGCGGCGACGGTCGGCTCGCCCTCCACCCCGGCGCTCGCCGCCCCACCGTCCACCGTGGTCACCGGCTCGGCAACCGGCCGCGTCGTGGACTGCCCGGACTCCTCCGCGCTGGCGTTCACCGGCTGCTTGGCGTCGGCGGGCTCGGCCTTGCCGGGCGCGCTCTTGCTCGCCCCGTCGCCGCCGGTCGGGGCGGTCGGGCCGTCGATCGGGCCTGCGACGCTCTGCAACCGCAGGTCGGACATCTGCCGCTGGAGCTCGTCGGACTCCTGCCGAGCCTTCCAGGTCTCCTGTCGCAGGTCCGCGAGCTGCTGCTGGGCCTGGGCGATCTCCAGCATCACCTGGGCGAGCTGCTGCCGGCCCGCCGCCGACTCCTGCTGCGTGGCCGCCAGGTGCTGCTGAGTGGTGGCCAGGTGCTGCTGGGTCGTGGCCGCGTACTCCTCGAACTGCCGACGGGAGGCCGCGACATGCTCGTCGGCCTTGCGGCGCTTGGCGCCGGCCTCGGCCTCGGCCCGGCTGAGCAGCTCGGCGGCCTCCGCCTCGGACCGCTGGCGCAGAGCCGCCGCGTCCTGCTCGGCCGCCTGGCGAATCCCGGCCGCCCCCTGCTCGATCTCGTTCTTGCGCGTGGAGTATTCGGTCTCCAGCTCGTTCTTGCGGCCCGTGTACTCGGCTTCCAACTCGTCGCGGCGAGTGGTGAAACCGGTCTCCAGCTCCTGCTGACGGCTGGTGAACCCGGTCTCCAGCTCCTGCTGGCGGGCCTTGTGCTGCTTTTCCAGCTCATCCCGGCGCTTGGCGAACTCCTGCTCGGCCGTGGACCGCCGCTGCGCCAGCTCCCGGTCGGCCGTCTCCCGACGCGAGTTGACTTCCTGCTCCACCCCGGCCCGCCACGCCCCCAACTCCTGCTGGGTCTGCGACCGGGTGTGCTGCACGTAAGCCTCGGTCTCGGCGCGCATCCGCTGCACGTACGCCTCGGTCTCGGCGCGGCCGCGCTTGGCCGCCTCGGCGGCCTGCGTGGTCAGCCGCTCGGCCTCCTGCTGCGCCTTGGCGCGGGTGGCCCGCCCGGCCATCGACGCGTCGTCGATGATCTGCTTGGCTTCCTGCTGGGCCTTCGCGTGGGTGGCTCGGCCGGCCTCGGTCGCGGTGTCGGTGAGCCGCTTGGCCTCCTGCAGGGCCTTGGCGTGCACCTCCTTGGCGGCGTCGCGCAGGTCGCTGGCCTCCTGCCGGGCGTTGGCCAGTGTCTCGCGGGCCGTCTCGCGCAGCTTGGTCGACTCCTGCTGGGCCCGGGCGTGGATCTCCTTGGCGGTGTCCCGCAGCTGGGTGGCTTCCTGCTGAGCCTTCGCCAGCGCGTCCTGCGCCGCCTTGCGCAGCTGGGCGGACTCGTCCTTGGCTGACCGCAGGGTGGCTTCCGCCTCGGCCCGTCGAGCTGCGCTGTGCCGCTCCTCTTCGGAGCGCCGCGCGGCGAGGGTGATCTCGAAGTCCTTCAATGCCCGCGCGGCCTGCTCGCGGGCCTCTTCGATGATGTGCTCGGCCGCGGCACGGCGCGACTCGATCTCCACATTCGCGTCGGACACGATCTTTTCGGCCAGCTCTTCGGACTGGGTGACGATCGAGTCGACCAGGGGGCCGAGGTGCCGGAACGAGGCCCGGTCGACCACGTTCATCTGCTTGCGCACCTGAGTCAGGTCGCGCTGGAGCACCTCGACCTGACCGGCGAGCTTGTGGATCTGTGTGTACGCCTGTTCCCGTTCGTTGGCGAGGGTCGCGATCTCGTGCTCGGCACGCGCGACATACCGATCAACCTGTTTTTTCTCGTATCCCCGCAGAGCGGACTCGAAGCTTGGCTCCGTCGTCACGTCCCCGCCGAGCGCGAACAGTTCCTCGCCGTGCGACATGCCCCCATCCTCACACGCAACAGGGCCTGCTGGGGCGATACGGACGCGCCTTGTGCGAGCTACTTCACTCGGTTTCCAGCAGGGAAGACCACGAGCCGGGAAACGCACACGGCGCGAGGTTGCACTGGTTACCCAGTGTCACCTCGCGCCGTCGATGCCCCATCTGACGCCTCGCGTCAGCCAGCGGTCTCCGCCGGCACCCGCTCCTGACCGCCATCGGCCTTCTTGGCCTCCGGCTTGGCTGCCGGGGCGGCCGCCGCCGGCATCCCCGGAACGATGCCGGCAAGCCCGGAGAGCATCTGGCCCAGCTGCGAGGTGACCGCGTCCTTCTGCCGGGTGAGGTCCTCGACCTCGCGGCGGGCGGCCTGCGTGGTCAGCTCCGCCTCGGTGCGGGCCTCGGTGAGCAGACGCTGCGACTCGGCCTTGGCCTCGTTGAGCGTCTTCTCGGAGTGCGCCTTGGCCTTGTCCACCGTCTCGGCGGCGTTGCGCTCCGACTCGACCCGCCGCGCCTCGGCGCGCTGCTCGATTTCCTTGGCCCGCTCCTGCGCGGCCCGGGCACGCTGCTCGGCCTCGCTGACCATCTTCTGGGTCTGCGCGACCTGGGCGGCGTGCCGCTCGGACTCCTCGCGCTCGGACTTCTCACGCCGCTCGGCCAACTGGAGCTCGAGAGCCTGGAGGTCCTTGTCGCGCTTGTCCCGCGCATCGGTCAGCAGCTTGGTCGCCTCGGCGCGCTTCTCCTCAGCCTCGCGGGCGGCCTTCGCCCGCTGCTGGGTGATCTCCCGCTCGGCGGTGGCCCGCAGGGTGGCGACCTCCCGCTCGACGGTCGACTTCAGCTCGGCCACCTCGTGCGCGGTGACGGTACGCAGCTGCTTGGTCTCGCGGTCGGCGTCCGCGCGCAGTGTGTCAGCCTCACGGCGGGCCTGCACCCGAACCTCGGCGGCCTCGCGCTCGGCGGCCGTGCGCAGGTTGCCCGCCTCGCGCTCGGCGCTGGCCTTCATGGCCGCGGCCTCGGCACGTGCCTTGTCGGTGATCTCGCGAGCCTCGAGGCGGGCGGCGGAGAGGATGCCCTCCGACTCGCGCTTCGCCTCGTTGCGGTGATCGTTGGCCTGCTCCTCGGCGAGCCGGAGGATCTGCTCGACGCGGGTGCCGAGCCCGGAGAGGGTGGGCCGGCTGTTCTCTTCGAGCTGCTTGTTCGTGTCGGTGAGCTTCTGCTCCAGCGCACTCATGCGCTGTTCGGCTTGGCGGAGCCGACGCTGGGCGTCGTTCATCCGCTGCTCGGCCTCGGCACGGGCCTGCTCGGACTGGGTCAGCGCGGCGGTCATCCGGCCGAGGAAGTCATCGACCTGGTGAGTGTTGTAACCGCGCAGGCCGACGGTGAAGTCTGGCTGCGAGTTCGCGTTATCGAAGAACGCGAGAGGGGAGGACTGCTGCTGGGGCATTGGGACATACTGGCAGACGCCCCAGGGTGCTTCGCAAGAGCGGTGCGCAGCTTTCGTGCCCTCTTTACATGGTCAACTGCGGCGATCAGCAGGGCTGGACCAATCGGCGATCTTGGCAGGTCCCGGGCGGGTCGGACGCCACGCAGCGTGACGCGGAAAAGGGCCCCGGGGTCACCCCGAGGCCCTTTGTTCGATCCGGGTGGGTTTTCCGCTAATGGGAGCGGAAGAACAATGTCCGATCACCGCATTGGCCATCGAGCGTTCATCCGTCCGGCCGGTCGGTGCGGGTCGGTGCTGACGTGTCGGAGGTGCGGGTCGGTGCTGACGTGCCGGCGGTGCCGGTCAGTGCTTTCGTGCCGGCGGTGCCGGTCAGTGCCCCCGGAACCGGTTGATCGCCTCCTCGTGTTCGGCCCGCAACTCCCCGTCGCGTACGCCCAGCCCGTCGGTGGGTGCGAGGCAGCGCACGCCGACCTTGCCCTGGTGGGCGTTGCGGTGCACCTCGTACGCGGCCTGACCGGTCTGCTCCAGCGAGTGGGTGCGGGACACCGTGGGGTGCACCTTGCCGAGCGAGACCAGGCGGTTGGCCTGCCACGCCTCGTGATAGTTCGCGAAGTGGCTGCCGATGATCCGCTTGAGGTGCATCCAGAGGTAGCGGTTGTCGTACTGGTGCAGGAATCCACTCGTGGAGGCGCAGGTGACGATCGTTCCACCGCGCCGGGCCACGTAGACGCTGGCGCCGAACGTCTCCCGACCCGGGTGCTCGAAGACGATGTCCGGGTCCTCGCCACCGGTCAGTTCGCGGATCCGCTCGCCGAAGCGCCGCCACTCGTCCGGGTCCTGGGTCTCCTCGTCCTTCCAGAAGCGGAAACCTTCGGCCGCCCGATCGATGACCAGCTCCGCGCCCATCCTGCGACACAGCTCGGCCTTCTCCGGCGAGGAGACGACGCAGACCGGGATCGCGCCGCCGCCGAGCGCCATCTGGGTGGCGTACCCGCCGAGGCCGCCGGAGGCGCCCCAGATCAGCACCACGTCGCCCTGCTTCATGTCGGCCCCGTGGTGCGAGACGAGCTGCCGGTAGGCGGTGGAGTTGACCAGCCCAGGGCTGGCCGCCTCCTCCCAGCTCAGGTGCCGCGGCTTGGGCATCAGCTGGTTGGCCTTGACCACGGCCATCTCGGCCAGCCCGCCGAAGTTGGTCTCGAAGCCCCAGATCCGCTGCTGCGGGTCGAGCATGGTGTCGTCGTGCCCAGCCGCGTCCTCCAACTCGACGGAGAGGCAGTGCGCAACCACCTCGTCGCCGGGCGCCCACCGGGTCACCCCGGGGCCGGTTCGCAGCACCACGCCCGCCGCGTCCGAGCCGACCACGTGGTACGGCAGATCGTGGCGGCGGGTCAGCTCGGAGACCCGGCCGTAGCGCTGGAGGAACTTGAAGGTGGGCAGCGGCTCGAAGATGCTGGTCCACACCGTGTTGTAGTTGATCGCACTCGCCATCACCGCGATCAGCGCCTCGCCCGGTGCCAGCTCCGGCGTCGGCACCTCCTGGACGTGCAACGCCTTGCGCGGGTCCTTGTCCCGGGTGGCCATGCCGTCGAACATCCGGGCCTCCTCGGCGCGGACCACCACGCCCCGGTAGCTCTCCGGAACGGGCAGTCCGGCGACGCCGGCGAGCTCGCGGTCCGGATCGTTCGATTCCTCCGCCGCCATGATCGCTTCGAGGATGTCCTGCACGGTGACCTCC
This sequence comes from Micromonospora luteifusca, assembly GCF_016907275.1. Taxonomy (NCBI): domain Bacteria; kingdom Bacillati; phylum Actinomycetota; class Actinomycetes; order Micromonosporales; family Micromonosporaceae; genus Micromonospora; species Micromonospora luteifusca. The sequence continues at coordinate 2,010,791 of NZ_JAFBBP010000001.1, read as the reverse complement.
GGTTCATCCGCACCCGCACGGGCCCGGGTGCTGCCATCGTCGGCGCCGGTGGGCACGACCGCCATGTCGGCATTCGACACATCCGGCACCGGTCGCGCTCCTGTGGGGCCGGACGTTACTGAACGGTAGCTAGGCCGGGAAGTCCTCTGTGAAAAACTGCATCCGCCGATGCGTGAAGGTGTCCGGCCGCCCCGCCAACCGCGCACTGACGTGCTTGAGGGCCAGTCCTGGGCGCCGAGCAGGCGGCCGCCGTGATTGATCCACTCCACATCGGCGATGTGGCGGCATCCGCCCGTGGAGACACCGCCACGTCGGCGATCTGGAGTCGATCACCGCCCGCAGGGCGCGCGGCCCGCGCGGCGGGCGGTTCAGTGACCGGCGGCGGGCTCGACGAGTTCGACGAGGACGCCGCCGGCGTCCTTCGGGTGCACGAAGTTGATTCGCGAGTCCGCGGTGCCGCGCCGCGGTGCGTCGTAGAGCAGCCGCACGCCCCGCGCGCGTAGCGCCGCGCAGGCCGCGTCGATGTCCACCACGGTGTACGCGACCTGCTGCACGCCCGGTCCGTTCCGGTCCAGGAACTTGGCGATGGTCGACTCCGGGGTGAGTGGTGCGAGCAGTTGCACGCAACCACCCTCGGTGGTCGGACCGACGGCCAGCATCGCTTCGCGAACGCCCTGCTCGGCATTGGTCTCGATGTGTACGCAGCGCATCCCGAACGTCCGCTGGTAGAAGTCGATCGCGGCGTCCAGGTCGGCCACGGCGATCCCGACGTGGTCAATCTTGCGAAGTCCGATGTCTGTGACGTAGTCCGCACCGGGCTCGGCGGGGGAGTTCTCAACCATGGCGCTAGTCTGACCGAATAATCGTTAAGGCGTACAGCTCGGCACCCCCTCGGAGGCAGGCATGGCTTCGGTGATCGTCAGCGGCGCGCGGACCCCGATGGGGCGCCTGCTGGGTAACCTCAAGGACCTTCCGGCCACGAAGCTCGGCGGGATCGCCATCAAGGCGGCGTTGGAGCGCGCCGGGGTCAGCCCGGATCAGGTCCAGTACGTGATCATGGGGCAGGTGCTGCAGGCTGGCACCGGTCAGATTCCGGCGCGGCAGGCGGCCGTCGAGGCTGGCGTGCCGATGTCCGTGCCGGCGTTGACCATCAACAAGGTCTGCCTCTCCGGTCTGGACGCGATCGCCCTGGCCGACCAGCTGATCCGCGCCGGCGAGTTCGACATCGTGGTGGCCGGCGGCATGGAGTCGATGACCAACGCACCGCACCTGCTGATGGGCCAGCGCACCGGCTACAAGTACGGCGATGTGGTGGTCAAGGACCACATGGCGCACGACGGGCTCAGCGACGCCTGGGACTGCTGCTCGATGGGCGAGTCGACCGAGCGGCTGGGCACCAAGCACGGCATCTCCCGTACGGAGCAGGACGCCTTCGCGGCGGCCAGCCACCAGCGGGCCGCCGCCGCGCAGAAGAACGGTCACTTCGCCGACGAGATCGCCCCGGTGGTGATCCCGCAGCGCAAGGGTGACCCACTGGTGATCAGCGAGGACGAGGGTATCCGCCCGGACACCACCGTCGAGTCGCTCGCCAAGCTGCGCCCCGCCTTCACCTCGGACGGCACCATCACCGCCGGCAGTTCCTCGCCGATCTCCGACGGCGCCGCCGCGGTGCTGGTGATGAGCAAGGCCAAGGCCCAGGAGCTGGGGCTGACCTGGCTGGCCGAGATCGGTGCGCACGGCAACGTGGCGGGTCCGGACAACTCCCTGCACTCGCAGCCGTCCAACGCGATCAACCACGCCCTGAAGAAGGGCGGCCTGAGTGTCGCGGACCTGGACCTCATTGAGATCAACGAAGCGTTTGCCCAGGTCGGCGTGCAGTCCACCCGGGACCTCGGCATCAGCCCGGACAAGGTCAACGTCAACGGCGGCGCGATCGCGCTGGGGCACCCGATCGGCATGTCCGGGGCGCGTCTCGTCCTCACCCTCGCCCTGGAGCTGAAGCGGCGTGGCGGCGGCACGGGCGCGGCGGCGCTCTGCGGTGGCGGTGGCCAGGGCGACGCGCTGATCATCCACGTTCCGGGCAAGGTCGAGAAGGCACAGTGAGCGAAGCGGCTGAGCACGTCCCGCCGGCGGGCACCACGTCGGTGCGCCGTAGTCGGGACGTACCGCTGCTGGTCGAGCGGGCCCGCGCGGGTGACCCCCGCGCGGTGGCCCGGCTGATCACATTGGTGGAGAACGGCGATGCGCTGCTGCCGGCGATCGCCGCCGCGTTGGCGCCGTACGCCGGACAGGCCCAGGTCGTGGGGCTGACCGGTTCGCCCGGGGTGGGCAAGTCGACCACCACCAATGAGCTGGTCCGCGCGCTGCGGGCGCAGGGGCACCGGGTCGGTGTGCTGGCGGTCGACCCGTCCAGCCCGTTCACCGGCGGCGCGATCCTCGGCGACCGGGTGCGGATGCAGGACCACGCCACGGACCCGGGCGTCTACATCCGGTCGATGTCCAGCCGGGGGCACCTCGGCGGGTTGGCCGCTGCGACGCCGCAGGCGGTCCGGGTGCTGGAAGGCGCCGGCTGTGACGTGGTGCTGGTGGAGACCGTCGGTGTCGGGCAGGCCGAGGTGGAGGTCGCGTCGCTGGCCGACACCACGCTCGTGTTGCTCGCCCCGGGCATGGGTGACGCGATCCAGGCAGTCAAGGCCGGCATCCTGGAGATCGCCGACGTGTTCGTGGTCAACAAGGCCGACCGGGACGGCGTCGACGCCACGGTCCGCGACATCCAGGGCATGATCGCCCTCGGCGAGCGCGGCCCGGGGCAGTGGCGACCGCAGGTGGTCCGCTCGGTCGCCGCGCGCGGCGAGGGCATCGACGACATCGCCGCCGCGATCGACAAGCACCGGGGCTGGCTGGTCGAGCACGGCGAGCTGCGCCGCCGCCAGGAGGCGCGGGCCGCCGCCGAGATCGAGGCGATCGCGCTCGGCACCCTCCGCGCCCGGATCGGCTCACTGCGCGACGGTACGGAGTTGACCACGCTCGCCGCCAAGGTCGCCGAAGGTGCCCTCGACCCGTACACGGCGGCGGACGAGCTGCTCGCCCAACTCGCCCGCTGACCCGGGAGGCACCGGCCGGCGGGGCCGGCGACGGGCGACGACCCCACGTCTGCGCCCCGATCGACAGGGTGACCGCCGTGGCGAAACTCAACAACCTTCTGTGCCGCACTCGTCGTGCGAGAGACGTCCACCCTGGACTGTCTGGATGATCCGCCCTGATTGGACCGATCGCCCACGTGTGCGCTGGGGTACGGCGCGGCGGCCGTAGCGCTTCGGTCGCCCGGAAGCGAAGGCTGCTCCGGTTTTAGTAGGCTCGCAGCGCGCGGCCGGGAGCGAGGCTTCCGCGAAGCGGGCTGACGCGCCGGTCGGTCCACAATGCGCCGGGACCAGGGGAGAAGCGATCATGACGGACGCGGTGGAGAACGCCGGTGGAGTGCAGCCCGCGACGAGCGCTGCCCGGGGCGGCACGTCGGTCTCCGACGAGGTCGTGGAGAAGATCGCCGGTGCCGCCGCTCGTTCGGTGCCCGGCGTCGCCGACCTCGGCGGTGATGTGGCCCGGTTCTTCAACAGCTTCCTGGACAAGGTCGGCCTGGACGAGGTGGGCGATGCCCGACGAGGCGTCTCGGCCGACGTGAACGGCACCTCGGCGGTCATCAACGTGGTCCTGGTGATCGACTCCGGTCAGGTCGTGTCCGACGTGACCGAGGCTGTGCGGACCGCGGTGATCGAGGCCGTGGAGAAGTACGGCCTGACGGTCACCCAGGTCAACATCACGGTGGACGACATCGAGCTGAACCAGCCGGGGGTAGCCGGAGCCTGAGGGTAGGTGCCTGGGCGCCAGTCGCCGGCATATGTTACCCACGGGTACGACGTGACTTAGCGATCGTTCAGGCGGGGGCTCTACACTCGACGTGCAGTCGAGTACCCGAGGAGGAGCCCTGCTCATGGACGCCGACGAGATCGACGCCGGCCGGGCGCGCTGGCAGGCCCGATACGACGCCGCGCGCAAGCGGGACGCGGACTTCACCACGCTCTCCGGGATGCCGGTGGAGCCGGTCTACGGGCCGCCGGAGGGCAGCGCGTACCCGGGCTTCGAGCGGATCGGGTGGCCGGGCGAGTACCCGTACACCCGGGGTTTGTATCCGACCGGTTACCGCGGACGGACCTGGACGATCCGGCAGTTCGCCGGCTTCGGCAACGCCCAGCAGACCAACGAGCGCTACAAGATGATCCTCGGCGCCGGCGGCGGCGGCCTCTCGGTCGCGTTCGACATGCCGACGCTGATGGGCCGCGACTCGGACGACCCGCAGGCGCTCGGCGAGGTCGGCCACTGCGGCGTCGCCATCGACACCGCCACCGACATGCAGGCGCTCTTCGACGGCATCGACCTGGCCGACGTCACCACCTCGATGACGATCTCCGGCCCGGCCGTGCCGGTGTTCTGCATGTACCTGGTCGCCGCCGAGCGGCAGGGCGCCGACCTGTCCAAGCTCGACGGCACGCTGCAGACCGACATCTTCAAGGAGTACATCGCGCAGAAGGAGTGGCTCTTCGACCCGGAGCCGCACCTGCGCCTGATCGGCGACCTGATGGAATACTGCGCCGCCGAGATCCCGCGCTACAAGCCGTTGTCGGTCTCCGGCTACCACATCCGCGAGGCCGGCTCGACCGCCGCGCAGGAGTTGGCGTACACCCTGGCCGACGGGTTCGGGTACGTCGAGCTGGGCCTCTCCCGCGGGCTGGACGTGAACGTCTTCGCGCCCGGGTTGAGCTTCTTCTTCGACTCGCACCTCGACTTCTTCGAGGAGATCGCCAAGTTCCGCGCCGCCCGCCGGATCTGGGCCCGCTGGCTGCGCGACGTCTACGGCGCGACCAGCGAGAAGGCCCTCTGGCTGCGGTTCCACACGCAGACCGCCGGGGTGTCGCTGACCGCGCAGCAGCCGGTCAACAACGTCGTACGCACCGCCGTCGAGGCCCTCGCGGCGGTGCTCGGCGGCACGAACTCGTTGCACACCAACGCGCTGGACGAGACCCTGGCGCTGCCCACCGACGAGTCCGCCGAGATCGCCCTGCGTACGCAGCAGGTGCTGATGGAGGAGACCGGCGTGGTCAACGTGGCCGACCCGCTCGGCGGCTCCTGGTACGTCGAGGCGCTGACCGACAAGATCGAGGCCGAGGCGGAGGAGATCTTCGCCCGGATCCGGCAGCTCGGCGGGGAAGGGCCGCACCAGATCGGCCCGATGACCTCGGGCATCCTGCGCGGCATCGAGGACGGCTGGTTCACCGGGCACATCGCCGAGTCGGCCTTCGTCTACCAGCAGGCCCTCGAGAAGGGCGACAAGAAGATCGTCGGCGTCAATTGCCACACCGGTACGGTCGCCAAGGAGCTGGAAATCCTGCGCATCTCGCATGAGGTGGAGCTGGAGCAGCGCCGGGTGCTCGCCGAGCGCAAGGGCGCCCGGGACGAGGCTGCGGTCCGCGCGGCGGTGACCCGGATGGTCGAGGCCAGCCGTACCGACGAGAACATGATCCCCGCGATGCTCGACGCCGTCCGCGCCGAAGCCACCCTCGGCGAGATCTGCGACGCCCTCCGCGCCGAGTGGGGCACCTACCGCGAACCAGCCCGCTTCTAACCCAACCCGTCCCCACCCCCAACCCGTCCCCACCCCACCCCCAACCCGTCCCCACCCCCACCCCCACCTCCACCCCCGCCCCGCCCCGCCCCCGCGATCTTGCATTTGCTGTCCCGGCAGACGGTGCGAATGCCGTGTTTCGGCGACCGAAAGTGCAAGATCGCGGGAGTCTGGGGTGGGGGCAGGGGCGGGTCCTGGGTCGGGTCTGGGGCGGCGTCGGGATGGCGGCGTGAGAGTTGCAACGTCGGGGTTGCGGGTGACCTGAGATCGTGGGCTGACGTGCGAGACTAGGTAACCATGAGCGACCCACGGATCACCTCGTCGATCTTCACCCGCGGCGCGGTCGACCTCAGCACGCTGCGTGGCCCCGCACCAGCCAGTACCCGCCCCGGCACACCCCCGCAGGGTGGCCCGTCCAACGGCACCCCCGGCGCCCCCACCGCCGGCGGTGCCACCGCCATCGTCGACGTCACCGAGGCGACCATCCAGTCCGAGGTGCTCGAACGGTCGATGGCCATGCCCGTCATCGTCTTCTTCGGCGCGGCCGGCTTCCCGGAGAGCGACGAGTTCGCCCCGGTCCTGGAGCAGTTGAACGCCGAGGGCGGCGGCACCTGGGTGCTGGCACGGGTCGACGTGCAGGAAAATCCGCGAATCGCCCAGATGTTCCGGGTCCAGGGCGTCCCCATGGTCTACGCGGTCGTCGGCGGTCAGCCGGTTGACGCCTTCTCCGGAGTGGTGCCCGAGGCGCAGCTGCGGCAGTGGATCCAGGCCGTGCTCAAGGCCGGCGGTGTGGCCGTCGCCGAGCCGGAGGATCCCCGCCTCGACGAGGCCGACGACGCGCTGATGAGCGGCGATCTGGACGCCGCCGAGCAGGCGTACCGGAAGATTCTGGCCGATGCCCCGGCGGACGCTGCGGCCACGGCAGGGCTCGCCCAGGTCGGGGTCGCCCGCCGGGTGGCCGGCGCAGATCCGGCCGCCGCCCTGGCCGCCGCCGAGAGTGCCCCCGACGACGTGGCCGCCCAGCTGCTGGCCGCCGACATCGAGGTGCTCAGCGGCCTGGCCGAGCAGGCGTACGCCCGGCTCGTCGGTCTGGTCCGGCGCACCGCCGGAGAGGACCGCGAGACAGTCCGCCAGCACCTGGTCTCGCTCTTCTCCATCGCCGGTCCAGACGACCCGGCGGTCGCCTCGGCGCGCCGGGCCCTGGCCAGCGCCCTGTTCTGAGTTCGTAGCACGCCAGCGCGGGCCGGCGTTCCGGCCGGCCCGCCCGACCAACGAGGACGGGAGCTCATGATGCGCCGAATCGCCGTCCTCGACGCGCCGACAAATCTCGGTCTACGGCCGCCGACGTCCACGTCGGTCCCCGGTTGCGCCAAGGCGCCTGGCGCGCTGCGCGACCACGACCTGCTGGCCCGGCTGCGCGCCCGCGACGCCGGTTGCGTCACCCCGGCACGGTACGACCCGGGCGACTGGCGCCCCGGCGACGGGGTGTGCCACGCCCGGGAGATCGCCGACTACTCGCTGGCCCTCGCCGAACGGATCGGCTCGATCATCGACCGGGGCGAGTTTCCGGTGGTGCTGGGCGGCGACTGCTCCGTGCTGCTCGGCTCGGCGCTCGCCATGCACCGCCTCGGTGAGGCCGTCGGCGGGCGGATCGGGTTGGTCTTCGTCGACGGGCACTCCGACTTCCGGCACCCCGGCAACGCCTCCTATGTCGGCGCCGCCGCCGGTGAGGACCTGGCCCTCGTCACCGGGCGTGGGCAGGCCGACCTTGCCGCCCTGGAAGGGCGCCGTCCCTACTTCCGCGACATCGACGTGGTGGTGCTCGGCATCCGTGCGCAGGACGAGTACCGGCTCGACCTGCAGGCCGCCGGGATCACCACGCGGCCGGTGCCGGCGCTGCGTGCCGAAGGCGCTGCCCGCACGGCCCAGTGGGCGCACGAGCAGCTCGCCGACTGCGCGGGCTACTGGGTGCACATCGACGTGGACGTGCTCGACCCCGCGGTGATGCCCGCCGTGGACGCCCCGGACCCGGGAGGGATCGCCTTCGCCGAGCTGGAGATCCTGCTCGCCGGCCTGGTCGACACCCCGCACTGCCTCGGCGTGGAGCTGACCGTCTTCGACCCCGACTACGATCCGGACGGTTCGTACGCGGCCGAGATCGTCAACACCGTGGTTGCCGGCCTGGCCCCGGTCACCGCCCCGGAAGCGGTGCCGCCCCGCCTGCTGTCGGCCCGGCCGACCCCCAGCCCGAGGCGCGGTAACGGCCGGACCACGTCCGCCACCGAACGATCCAACGGGCCACGAGGCGCGCCCGGCGACAAGTCGCAGTACGTCGAGGCTGCCGCGCCCGACTTCTCCGTCGATGCAGGCCCGCCCGCCGACGCCGAGCTCCCCGGGGTGCGGTCGGTCGAGCAGCTCGGCGGGTCTCCCGGCGGGCGGTCGGTCGGGCCTTCGGGTTTGCGGTCGGTCGATCCTTCCGGGGTGCGGTCGGTCGAGCAGTTCGGCGAGCCCGCGGCGGATCCGTCCGGTGAACGAGCGGCGGAGCCGACCGGCGACGTCGATGCGGCTGGCCGGTTGCCCCTTGGCGGCCTGGCCCCGGCGAAGTCGGACCCACTCGGCATCCTCGGGCCGGTGCACTCCGGGCCGGCCGGCGTCGCGGCGGCGGCCGAACGCGAACCGGTGGGCCCACCCGCGTCGGCCGGCCCCGGCCTGCTGCGGCGCCCCTCGCCGACCGCGCCCGACGCCGACCACCCCGACGCCGACACGGCCTGAGTCACCTCGCGACCTGAGCCACCGGGCGATCCACGCCACCGGGCGGCCTGAGCCACCGCGCGGCCTGAGCCACCGCGCGGCCTGAGCACCGCGCGATCCGCGCCATTGGGCGATCCGCGCCACCGCGCCACCGCGCCACCGCACGAGCCGCTTGATCGACACCGTATCGGCGATGTCGGGGCGTCTGGCGGCGTGGATGCCGCCATATCGGCGATCTGGTGTGGATCATGCGCCCGTGGGTCACCGCGGGGTTCAGCGACTCGCGGCGTGTGCGGGTGCCAGGTCGGTCAGGTGGTGGGGAGGGCGCGGAGGAAGCGCTCGGCGATCGGGACGGCTGATGCCGTGCTGGCACCGCCCTTCTCCACGAACACGGCGAACGCCACATCGCCCCGCCAGCCGACGAACCAGGCGTGGGTGTGAGCCGGGTTGTCGTCGTACTCGGCGGTGCCGGTCTTGCCGTACACCTCGCCTGGCACATCCTTGAGGGCGCTGCCGGTGCCGCTGGTGACCACCTCGCGCATCATGGCGCGCAGCGCCGCGACCGATTCTGGCTTGAGCTGCTCGCCCGCCGGGGCCGGCTTGGCCGGTGCCGGGTCGGTCAGCAGCTTCGGCTGCTCGAACCGGCCGCGGGCGACTGCGGCGGTGGCGCCGGCCATGGCGAGCGGGCTGACCAGCGTGGTGCCCTGCCCGAACGAGGCCGCGGCCTGTTCGGCCTGGCTGCCGTTCGCCGACACCTTGCCGGTGAAGGCGTCGGTGCCCAGGTCCCATTGACCTTCCAGGCCCAGTGCGCGACCGGCGGTCGCCAGCCCGTCGCCACCCAGCTTGGGTGCCAGCGAGGCGAACGCGGTGTTGCAGGACTTGGCGAAGTCGGTGCGGAACGGCACCGAGCCGAGCTCGAAGTTGTCCGAGTTCTTGAAGGACCGGCCGTCGACGGTGAAGGTCTTCGGGCATGCCACCGGCCCGTCCAGGGTGACCGCGCCCCGGTCCAGCAGGCCCAGGGTGCTGACCATCTTGAACGTGGAGCCCGGCGGCACCTGGGCGGTGAAGGCCAGGTTTTCCCCGGCGGGCCCGGGGCCGTTCGCCGCGGCGAGCACCGTGCTGTCGCTGATCCGCACCGCGACCAGCGCGGCTCGGCGCGGCTCCGCACGCAGTGCCCCGTCGGCCGCGTTCTGGACTGCGACATCCAACGTGGTCTTCAACGCCTGCCCGGGCTGCGCCTCCCGGCGGAACAGTTCGGTGCCGGTGGGCTCCAGCTTGCCGCCCTCGGCGGGACGCTCGACCACCACGCTGAGCCCGGTGCCACCACGCAGGCGCTCGTCGTAGCGGCCCTGTAGCCCGCCGTGCCCGACCAGGTCGCCGACGACATAGCGGTCGGGGTGCGCGGTGATGTCGTCGGCCTGCGCCGGGTCGACCGTGCCGAGCAACGCCCGGGCGAACTCGCGGGTCGGCGCCAGGTCGATCTTGTCGGAGATGAACTTGGTGCCGGGCAGGTCGTAGATCCGGGGCTTGATCTGCAGGTACGCCTCCTCGCGGAGCGACACCACCTCGACGAAGGCACCCGGCTCGGCCTTGGCGACCCGCTCGGGCAGGTCGGCCAGGTCGACGGCGGGGATCAGCGCCGGGCGGATCGCCTTGAACGCCGCGTCGAGGTCCTTGACCAGCTTCTTCAGGTCAGTGACCCCATTCGGCTGCACGCCCACCCGGACCACCGGACGGGGGGTCACCAGCGGCTGCCCAGCGGCGTCCAGCACCCCGGCCCGGGTGCCGGCGTCGCGGCGCAGCGCCAACCGGTCACCCTTGGTGAGCTGCTCGTGTATCACCCGGGGCTCCCAGATCACCTGCCACTGGTCGTCGTCGCCCTGGGCGAGCCGCACCTCCCGGTCGTACGCCCAGCTGGTCTCGCCGGGCAGCTTCCACTCGACCCGGATGGGCGCGGTCGCGATGTCCGCGGTGACCTTCGGCTCACCGCGACTCGTCAGCGTGGGCGGGGTGGCGGCCAGCTCACCGGAGAGTTCCTTGATCTCGCGGGAGACGTCGGCCGACGGCAGCTTGCCACCGGTCGGGTCGATCAGACCGACCGCCTGGAGATCACCGCTGCGCCAGCCGTCGAGGAAGGCGTCGAGGGTGCGTTGCGGCCCGTCGTCACCCGAGCAGCCAGCCAGAACGCCGGCCGTGAGCAGCGCCGCGGTGAAGGCGGCGGCCAGACGGCGGGCGGGGTTCGGCCGGTGGGGCCGGGGGTACGACAAGTGCATGGAGCTGGTCCTTCCGATCTCGGAGCGCCCTCGCACGGTAGTACGGCAGCGCCGTCCTCAACGTCCCCTAGGCGCGCGAGCGGCACAAAGATCGGCCGGGCCGGTGTGATGAACATCGCGTGGCGGGGTATCCCGCAGCCGGCCAACCTCGTACCCGCAACGGGTGAAAGGACAAAGTCCCGATCCGGACGTCTGGCCACTGGTCCGCCGATGAAGGCGCAGAGCGGTAGGGCCTAGGCTGAGCGGCAGAGTGACCCACAACGCGGTGGGTCGAGGGGAGTGGCACCGATGGACCGGCGTCCGGCGATCAAACCGGAACCCGACCTCCGGCAGGATGACTCCGGCCGGGACGAGGACAGCTTCGATTCGGCGACCGACGGGGACGGCTACGGCCGACTCGACACGGGAGTCACCGGGCTGACCGGGTCGAGCATCGACACAATCTACGATCTGGGCCTGCCCACCGAGGCGTTGGCCGACGACGTGGAGGACGCCGAGCTCGACGAACCAGTCCCCAACGCGGAGCGCCTGGTGGCCCAGGCCGTCGCGCTCGCCGGGGACGACCACGACGCGGCGACACTTGTCGGCCGTTTCTGGCGGTTCGCACCGGACGAGGAACTGGTCGGCTTCACGGCAGAGGAGATGCTCGACGCGGCCCGGGCGCACCGGGACCTCGCACAGCAGCGGGTACCTGGCGAGCTGAAGCTGCGGATTCACGAGCCGCACGCCGACCAGCACCACACGGTCGTCGAAATCGTCACCGACGACATGCCGTTCCTGGTCGACTCGGTGACCGCGCTGCTCAACTCGTACCACCTGGACGTGCACCTGTTGGTGCACCCGCTGGTGGTGGTCCGGCGTGAGCCGTTGGGCCGGCTGACCGAGGTCTCCGCGGATGTGGAGCCGGACGACGCGATCGCCGGCGACATCATCGAGAGCTGGATGCGGATCGAGATCGACCCGGTCCGGGACGCGGCTGAGCGGGACCGCCTGCGCGGTGAGTTGCAGCGGGTGCTCACCGATGTGCGGGAGGCGGTGGAGGACTGGCCGAAGATGCGTCAGCGTTCCCTCGCGCTCGCCGACGAGCTGGCCTCGGCCCGCACCTCCGACAACCGCCCACCGGTGCCGGAAAAGGACATCACCGACTCGGTGGAGCTGCTGCGGTGGCTCGCCCACGACCACTTCACCTTCCTCGGCTACCGCGAGTACCGGTTGGTGGACGCCCCGGGCGGCGACGGCACCGACCCGGCCGGCGGCAAGGCGTTGGAGGCGGTGCTCGGCACCGGTCTGGGCATCCTGCGGTCTGATGCGCCGGAAGCCCGGCCGCTGGCGTCGATGACCCCGGAGGCGCACGAGAAGGTGCTGGAGAAGCGCCTGCTCATCATCACCAAGGCCAACTCGCGCGCCACCGTGCACCGCTCGGCGTACCTGGACTACATCGGCTTCAAGATCTTCAACGAGCTCGGCGAGGTGATCGGCGAGCGGCGCTTCCTGGGCCTGTTCTCCACGGCCGCCTACCGGACCAGCGTCCGCGAGCTGCCGGTGGTGCGCCGCAAGGTGGCCGAGGTGTTGGACCGCTCCGGCCTCAGCCGGCGCAGCCACTCCGGCAAGGATCTGATCCAGATCCTGGAGACCTACCCGCGCGACGAGCTGTTCCAGATCAAGACCGACGACCTCTACCACGCGGTGATCGGCGTGCTGCGGATGGCGGGCCGTCGGCAACTGCGGGTCTTCCTGCGTCGGGACGCGTACGGGCGGTTCATCTCCTGCCTGATCTACCTGCCCCGGGACCGGTTCACCACTCAGAACCGGCTCCGTATGCAGGACATCCTGCTGCGTGAGCTGAACGGTGTCGGGGTGGACTACACCACCCGCGTGACCGAGTCGATGCTGGCTCGGGTGCACTTCATCGTCCGCACCGACCCGACCCGACCGCCCGGCGAGATCGACGCCGACCTGCTGGCCGAGGAACTGGCCGACGCGACGCGACTGTGGGACGACGACTACCGGCTGGTGCTGGAACGCAAGCTCGGCGACGAGCAGGCCAAGCACCTGTTCACCCGGTACGCCGACGCGTTCCCGGAGGGCTACAAGGACGGGCACACGCCGTACGAGGCGATGAAGGACCTGGCGAAGCTGGAGCTGCTGGAGGAGCCCGGCCAGCTGGAAATGCACCTGTTCCGCAAGCAGCTCGCGCCCCGGCCGGGCACCCGGGTGCCCGGTTCGGACCTGGCCGAGGCGATGGACGTCCGGTTCAAGGTCTACCGGTACGGCGAACCGATGATGCTCTCCGCCGTGCTGCCGGTGCTGCACTCCCTCGGTGTACGGGTGGTCGACGAGCACCCGTACGAGGTGGACCGGATCGACGGTCGGGTCTACCTGTACGACTTCGGCCTCATGCTGCCGGAGGGGCACCACGAGCTGGCCGAGGTGCGCCCGCACGTGGAGAACGCCTTCGCGGCGGCCTGGCGCGGCGAGGCCGAGGTGGACCGGTTCAACGAGCTGGTGCTGCGCGGCGGGTTGACCTGGCGGCAGGTGGTGGTTCTGCGGGCGTACGCGAAGTACCTGCGGCAGGCCGGCACGGTCTTCTCGCAGGACTACATGGAGCAGACCTTCATCGCGTACCCGAAGCTCGCGGCGTTGCTGGTGGAGTTGTTCGAGACCCGGTTCGCGCCGGGCGAGCTCAGCACCGAGCAGCGTCAGCAGCGCAGCGGTGAGCTGGTGGAGACGATCCGGGGTGCGCTGGACGACGTGGCCAGCCTCGACCAGGACCGGATCCTGCGCTCGTACCTGACGGTGATCGAGGCGACCCTGCGGACCAGCTTCTACCAGAAGCGTTCCGACGGGCGGCCGAAGGCGTACGTGGCGTTCAAGCTCGACCCGCAGGCCATCCCGGACCTGCCGGCGCCCCGGCCGAAGTTCGAGATCTTCGTCTACTCGCCCCGGTTCGAGGGTGTGCACCTGCGGTTCGGGCCGGTGGCCCGGGGCGGGTTGCGCTGGTCCGACCGTCGGGAGGACTTCAGGACCGAGGTGCTCGGCCTGGTCAAGGCACAGATGGTGAAGAACACCGTGATCGTGCCGGTGGGTGCCAAGGGTGGCTTCGTGCTGAAGCAGAAGCCGGGCGACCGGGACGAGGCGGTCGCCTGCTACCAGGAGTTCGTCGGCGCGATGCTGGACGTCACCGACAACATCGTCAGCGGGCAGATCGTGCCGCCCGTGGACGTGGTCCGGCACGACGGCGACGACCCGTACCTGGTGGTGGCGGCCGACAAGGGCACGGCGACGTTCTCCGACATCGCCAACGAGATCTCCACGGCGCACAACTTCTGGCTGGGCGACGCGTTCGCCTCCGGTGGTTCCGCCGGCTACGACCACAAGAAGATGGGCATCACCGCGCGGGGCGCCTGGGAGTCGGTCAAGCGGCACTTCCGGGAGTTGGGCCTGGACACCCAGACCCAGGACTTCACGGTGGTCGGCGTCGGCGACATGTCCGGCGACGTGTTCGGCAACGGGATGCTGCTGTCCGAGCACATCCGGCTGGTGGCCGCCTTCGACCACCGGCACATCTTCCTCGACCCGGAGCCGGACGCGGCCACCTCGTACGCGGAGCGTCGGCGGCTGTTCGACGTGCCCCGGTCCTCCTGGGAGGACTACAACCGGGAGCTGATCTCGGCCGGCGGTGGCGTCTTCCCGCGTACCGCGAAGTCCATCCCGATCACGCCGCAGGTCCGGGCGGCGCTCGGCCTGGACGACGACGTCGCACAGCTGTCGCCGCAGGAGCTGATGAAGGCGATCGTCACCGCCCCGGTGGACCTGTTCTGGAACGGCGGCATCGGCACCTACGTCAAGGCGTCCACTCAAACCAACGCCGAGGTGGGCGACAAGTCCAACGACGCGATCCGCGTGGACGGACGCAACCTGCGCTGCCGGGTGGCGGGCGAGGGCGGAAACCTGGGCTGGACCCAGCTCGGCCGGATCGAGTACGCGTTGACCGGTGGCCGGATCTTCTCCGACTTCATCGACAACGCTGCCGGGGTGGACACCTCCGACCACGAGGTGAACATCAAGATCCTGATGAACACCGCGGTGGCCGACGGGGAGTTGACCACGGCCGACCGGGACGAGCTGCTGGCCGGGATGACCGACGAGGTCGCTGAGCTGGTGCTGCGGGACAACTACGACCAGGCTCGGGCGATCAACAACGCCCAGGCCCAGGCCGCCTCGCTGCTCCCGGTGCACCGCCGGATGATCAACGAGTTGGAGCGCTCGGGTGCGTTGGACCGGGCGCTGGAGGCGCTGCCGCCGGACGAGGAGTTGGCGGTTCGCAGCGAATCCGGCCTGACCGCGCCGGAGTTCGCGGTGCTGCTCGCGTACGTGAAGATCGTCCTGGAACGGGAGATCCTCACCGAGGGGTTGGCCGACGAGGAGTGGACGACCGAGGTCCTGGTCAACTACTTCCCGACGCCGATGCGGGAGCGGTTCGCCGACCGGATGGGCCGGCACCGCCTGCGCCGGGACATCGTCACCACGGTGCTGGTCAACGAGGCGATCAACCGGGGCGGCATCTCGTTCGTCTTCCGGGTCGTCGAGGAGACCGCCGCCAGTGCCGCGGACGTGATCCGGGCCTACGTGGTGGTCAGCGAGGTGTTCGGGCTGCGCGATCTGTGGGACGCGGTCGAGGCGCTGGACAACAAGGTCGCACCCGAGTTGCAGACCAGCGTCTACCTGGACACCCGCCGACTGCTCGACCGGGCGGTGCGGTGGCTGGTCTCGAACCGGCGCTCGCCGATCGACGTACCGGCCGAGATCGCCCGGCTGCGCGACGGGGTCACCCGGTTGCTGCCGGGGCTGGAGGAACTGTTCTACGGCAACGAGCGTCAGGGCATCGCCGCGCACATGGATTCGATGACCGAGCGTGGGCTGCCCCGCGAGCTGGCGGAGCGGGCGACCCGTCTGATGTACAGCTTCGGTCTGATGGACGTGGTGGAGACCGCGAACGCCAGCGGGCGGGACGTCAGCGAGGTGGCCTCGGTCTACTTCGTGCTCTCGGACCTGTTCCGGGTGGACTCGCTGCTGTCGAAGATCTCCCTGTTGCCGCGGGAGGACCGCTGGCAGACGTTGGCCCGGATGGCGCTGCGCTACGACCTGTACGCCGCGCTGGCCGCGCTCACCGCGGAGGTGCTCGACTCCACCCCGGAGGACCTGCCGCCACACGAGCGGGTGCAGCAGTGGGAGCAGTCGAACGCGACCTCGATCCACCGGGCCCGGCGGGCGATGGGGGAGTTCGACGAGTCGCGGGCCGACCTCGCCGCCCTGTCGGTGCTGCTACGCCAGATCCGCACCCTGGTGCGGACCTCCGCGGCCGCCTGAGTCAGGTACGCCGGACGCGGTCCGGCCGGTCGGGTCACCCCGACCGGCCGGACCGTATTTCGTTCGTCGCGGGTCACCCCACCAGGCTGGCGAAGACGACCACGTTGTCCGGGTAGCTCTTGGCGGCCTCGTCGAACTGACCGCCGCAGGTGACCACCCGCAGGCTGGGCCGGTCGCTCGGCCCGTACACCAACTCGGTGGGGAAGGCCGTCTTCGGGTACGCCTTCACGGAGTCGACTTTGAAGGTGGCTGCCAGGCCGTCGGCCCGCCGCACGGTGACGGTGTCGCCGGGGGTTAGCGCGCCGAGGTCGAAGAAGACGGCCGGGCCGAGTTTCGCCGAGTCAACGTGTCCGACGATGACCGCGTTGCCGGTCTCGCCGGGGCTCGCGCCCGGCTCGTACCAACCGGCCTGGTCTGCCTGATCCAGCGGGGGGACCTGGACGGTGCCGTCCGGGTTGGTGCCCAACGACATGATCGTCGCGTCGACACCGATCCGGGGGATCTCGATGCTGGTCGGTGCCGAGCGCGCCAGCGCGGCCGGCGCATCTCCCTGACCGGTCGGCTGCCCGTCGACCGGCGGAACGTCGGTGGCGGTGGCCGCCGGCCCGGGGACCTCGGGGCCGGCCTGGGCCAGCGGCTGCGGCGGGCGGGGAGCGGGTGTGTCCTTCAGAGCGGCGCCGATCATGCCGGCACCGATCATGGCCGTGGTGACGACGACGGCCGCGCCGGCGGCACGCCACGGTTTCCCGTGACGGCCGCCGGCCCGTGTCGTCGTCACGTCAGACGAGCGAACCATCGGTCCGCCGACGACGCATCAGCACGATCCCGCCCAGCGCGGCAGCGCCGAGCAGGCTCGCCCCGCCGGTGGCAAGGCCACGGTCGGTGCCGGTGCTGGCGCCACCGTCACCACCGTCGACACCGCCGTGGGGCAGCACGACGAGTTCGCCCTCGCCGCACGAGCCCTTGAGCTCGTAGCGACCCGGCTTGGCGTCCTTGTCGACCTTGGCCTCGCCGTAGTAGACGAACTCCCGCTCCTTCTCCCAGCGGTCCTCGTCCGAGCGGTACTTGTCTTCGTCCCTGGAGTTCCGGCCCTCGGAGCCGTACTTGTCCTCGTCCTTGGAGTCCCGGCCCTCGGAGCCGTACTTGTCCTCGTCCCTGGAGTCCCGGCCTTCGGAGCCGTACTCGTCGGAGCCGTGGCCCTTGGACTCCCAGCCCTTGTCCGAGCCGTACTCGTCCGAGCCGTACTTGTCTTCGTCCTTGGAGTCCCGGCCTTCGGAGCCGTACTCGTCGGAGCCGTGGCCCTTGGACTCCCAGCCCTTGTCCGAGCCGTACTCGTCCGAGCCGTACTTGTCTTCGTCCTTGGAGTCGCGGCCCTCGGAGCCGTACCGGTCCTCGTCCTTGGACTCCCAGTCCTTCTTGTCTTCGTCCTTGGAGTCGCGGCCCTCGGAGCCGTACCGGTCCTCGTCCTTGGACTCCCAGTCCTTCTTGTCTTCGTCCTTGGAGTCCCAGTCCTTCTTGTCGCGGTTGTCCTCCGCGTCCTGGCCGTGCTCCTCGCCCTTCCAGTCCTTGCGGTCCTCGTCGTCGCGGGCGTCGGCAGCGGCGCCGCCACCCTGGCCGCCGTCCTTGCCCTTGTCGTCCTTGCCGTTCTCGTCCTTGCCCTCGTGGTCCTTGCCGTTCTCGTCCTTGCCCTCGTGGTCCTTGCCGTTCTCGTCCTTGCCCTCGTGGTCCTTGCCGTTCTCGTCCTTGCCCTCGTGGTCCTTGCCCTTGTCGTCCTTGCCGTTCTCGTCCTTGCCCTCGTGGTCCTTGCCCTTGTCGTCCTTGCCGTTCTCGTCCTTGCCCTCGTGGTCCTTGCCGTTCTCGTCCTTGCCGTTGTCGTGGTCGTAGGAGTCCTCCTCCTCGCCCCACTTGCGGTCCTCGCCCCGGTCTTCGTTCGCCCGCTCGAGCTTGACCTTGCCGGTGACCTTGGACCACACGAACGCGTGCTCCTGCCGATCCGGGCAGATCTCGAGGAGCTTGACCTCGTCGCCGGCCTTGACCACGTGAGGCTTGGCGTAGACCTTGCCGTCGCGGTCCTTGCCGTCGTCGTGGCCGTTGGCGTAGGCGATCCCCGGTGCGAACACCAGGAGCGACGCGCCGCCGAGCGCGGCGCCCGCAACGACCTTCCCGAGCATCTTCTTAGCCATGACCTGCGTCACTCCATCCCTGTTGTCCTGAGCTCGGCGACAACCGAGCTAAGACCGACGTTAGACCGTTTCACGACTTATGAAGTGAAAGATTCGCGTTTTGACCTTTAGTCGGCTAAGAGACGAAGGCGTGCTACGCGGCTTTCGGCGCGCCGAGCGTCGTCTCTGGCCCCGCAGGCCCTTGCGGGGGCCGCACGGTGTTCTGTGCTCGTCGCGCCTGCCGGCCTCGGGCATCCGGTACCGCCAGCGCCGCTCCCTTTACGCGCCGCTCGGGCCGACTCGGGGGTATCGTCCGAAACGGGTCCACGGGCGAGACTCCCGCCGCCACGCATCGAGCCATTGCCATGGAAGCGCTCCCATGCAAGAATCGGCGAACGCGGTACGGAGAGCCACACCGCGCAGGCAGGGCAGTCGAGGGCACCCGGTTTACCGGGGCGACATCCCGCCGCCGATCGACTGACCGTCGCGTCGGTCGTGCATCACCACCACCACCGCCCGTCCGGGTCGGGCGCCCCCAAAGATTCCCGTGGCGCCGGCGGCCGTCCGTGCAGGACGCCCACCGGGCCGTCCTGCCGGGCCGTACGCGAGCCCGGTCTCGCCCAAGGAGATCAGTGGCATGAATGTGTGGAGAAGGCTATCCGGCCCACGCCGGGGCCTCGCGCTCGCCGGCGCGGGCGTCCTGGTCGCCGGCGGGTTGGTGACGATCCCGGTCACCGCGGCGCAGGCCGCGACGCAGTGCGACGTCGCCTACTCGAGCAACGACTGGCCCGGCGGCTTCACCGCGAGCATCACCATCAAGAACCTCGGCGACCCGGTCAACGGCTGGACGTTGGGCTGGACCTTCCCCAACTCCGGCCAGCGGGTGCAGCAGGGCTGGTCGGCCGAGTTCAGTCAGTCCGGCAGCCAGGTGACCGCGCGGAGCCTGTCCTACAACGGCAACCTCGCCACCGGCGCGTCGACGAGCCTCGGCTTCAACGGTGCCTGGAGCGGCAGCAACCCGAAGCCGACCTCGTTCACCCTCAACGGCGTGGTCTGCAACGGCGGTACCACCAACCCGACCACCGGACCGCCCACCACCGCACCGCCGACCACCACACCGCCCACCACGGCGCCGCCCACCACGGCACCGCCGACCACCGCACCGCCCACCACCACGCCGCCGGGCGTGAAGGTGGACAACCCGTACGCCGGGGTCCCGGGTTACGTGAACCCGGAGTGGAAGGCCAAGGCGAACGCCGAGCCGGGCGGAAGCCGGGTCTCCAGCAACCCCACCGCCGTCTGGCTGGACCGGATCGCCGCGATCAACGGCACCCCGAACAGCAGCTCGAACGGTGCCTTCGGGGTGCGGGACCACCTGGACGAGGCGCTGCGCCAGGGTGCCGGGTACATCCAGTTCGTGATCTACAACCTGCCCGGCCGGGACTGCTCCGCGCTCGCCTCCAACGGTGAGCTGGGCCCGGACGAGCTGCCCAGGTACAAGGCCGAGTACATCGACCCGATCGCCGCGATCCAGGGTGACGCGAAGTACCGCAACCTGCGGATCATCAACGTCATCGAGATCGACTCGCTGCCGAACCTGATCACCAACACCTCCGGGCAGGCCGGCGGCACGGTCATGTGTGACACGGTCAAGGCCAACGGCGCGTACGTCAACGGTGTCGGCTACGCCCTGGCGAAGCTGGGCTCCCTCGGCAACGTCTACAACTACATCGACGCCGGCCACCACGGCTGGCTCGGCTGGGACACCAACTTCGGCCCGACCGCCGACATCCTGAAGACCGCCGCGGTGGCCTCCGGCAGCACGGTCAACAACGTGCACGGGTTCATCACCAACACCGCGAACTACTCGGCGCTGCGCGAGCCGTACTTCAAGGTCACCGACAACGTCAACGGTCAGACGGTGCGGCAGTCCAAGTGGGTCGACTGGAACTACTACGTCGACGAGCTGTCGTTCGCCCAGGCGTTCCGCACCAAGCTGGTCTCGGTTGGCTTCAACTCCAACATCGGCATGCTGATCGACACGTCCCGTAACGGCTGGGGTGGCTCCGCGCGGCCGACCGGGCCGGGCGCGACGACCACCGTCGACACCTACGTCAACGGTGGTCGCATCGACCGGCGGCTCCACCTCGGCAACTGGTGCAACCAGGCCGGCGCCGGCCTCGGCGAGCGTCCCCGGGCCAACCCGGAGCCCGGCATCGACGCCTACGTCTGGGTGAAGCCTCCGGGCGAGTCGGACGGCTCCAGCAAGGAGATCCCGAACACCGAGGGCAAGGGCTTCGACCGGATGTGCGACCCGACGTACGGCGGTAACGCCCGCAACGGCAACAACCCGTCGGGCGCTCTGGCGGACGCGCCGATCTCCGGTGCGTGGTTCTCCGCCCAGTTCCAGGAGCTCATGCGTAACGCGTACCCGGCGCTCTGACCGGATCGCCTCCGCACCCACCCGCCGCCGGCAGTAGGTGAGGCACTGCCGGCGGCAGGTTCCCCCCGGGTCCCCGACCCGACCGTCAGGTCGGGTCGGGGACCCCCCCTCATGGCGGGTCAGGGCACGGTGCGCTCGATCGCCGCCCGGCCCTGTTCGGCCAGGTCACGGCGGGCTTTGTCCAGGTTCTCCGGTGTGAGGTCCTGCCCGCGGGCCATCACCAGGTCCTCCGGCTCCCAGGGTTGCTCCGCCCCGGTGCGGATGTTGTCCCCGCCCGCGCCGGTGCCCGTCCCGGTCGCTCCGGTGCCGGCAGCGTAGGGGTCACCGATCAGCTCGGCGGTGCCCGGCGCGAGGTCGTCCGGCCGGCTACGGGGCTCGGCGAAGCCTGGGGTGTCGTGGTCGGGGCCGCCCCCGCCACGCAACTGCGGGACGGTGGCGTCATCGTCCACCGCCGAGGCCACTTCGGGGCTGTCCTCCAACGGCGGTTGGCGATCGCGATCGGTCATGGTGTTGCCTCCTGTGTCCGACACGGTGCCTGATCCCCGTCGCGTACCCCCTCGTGCCGCGCTCATGCCGCAGGGGTCACCGGTCAGGTGCCGGGTTGTTGCTCGTTGGGGGCCGGCGGCTCCGCCGGACGCCGCCACTGCCAGAGCAGCATGAGCAGGCCGAAGACGAGCATCACCAGCCCGGCCCACAGGTTGATCCGGACACCCTGGGCCTTGTCGACCTCGGCCGCACTGTCGAAGATGCCAATCAACGTCACGATGATCCCGTACGCCACGAAGAGGCCACCGATCACCCGACGGATGTCGAACAACCGGGCGGCGGCGGAGCGGCGCTGCTCCGCCTGCGTCTCGTCGATCAGCGGGTCCTGCGCCGGCTGGCCGTCGTTGCTCATCTGCCGAACCCCTTTCCTAGAAGACCGGGATGTAGAAGAGGGCGGCCAGCGCGACCGCGATCAGACCGAGCAGCACGGGGGAGCGGTACCAGACGGCGTCCCCGGCGAGCACGTCGCCCTTCAGGTCGACGCCGCCCATGCCGTAGACCAGCCCACGCAGTTCCTCATCGCGCTTGGGGGCGGTGAGCGGGGTCAGGATCGCGGCGACGATCGCCACCGTGACGAACGCGATGCCGGCGCCCCAGAAGCTCTCCTCCAGGTCGGAGTTGAAGTCGATCACACCGCCCTTGTAGAGCAGGTACGTCGCCAGCGACGCCAGGGTGCCCAACAACAGCGACCAGAAGCCGGCCAGGGCGCTCATCCGCTTCCAGAACATGCCGATGATGAACGTGGCGAACAGCGGCGCGTTGAAGAGCGAGAAGAGCGCCTGGATGTAGTTCATGATGTTGCTGAACCCGGCCGCGATGAACGCGGTGCCGATCCCGATCACCACGGCCCCGACCGTCGCCCACCGGCCGATCCGGAGGTAGTAGTCGTCCGGCCGGCCGGGACGGATGTACGCCTGCCAGATGTCGTAGGTGAAGACGGTGTTGAAGCCGCTCACGTTGGCCGCCATGCCGGCCATGAACGAGGCGAGCAGACCGGTGACCGCCACCCCGAGCACGCCGTTGGGGAGCAGGTCGCGCATGAGCAGCGGGATCGCGTTGTTGTACTGCAGGTCGCCGCTCTCCGCGCCCAGGCCCTTCACCGTGACCAGGGCCACCAGGCCGGGGATCACCGTGACCAGCGGGATGAGCAGCTTCGGGTACGCGGCGATGATCGGCGTACGACGGGCGGCGCTCATGTTCTTCGCCGACAGTGCCCGCTGCACCTCGGCGAAGTTCGTCGTCCAGTAGCCGAAGGACAGCACGAAACCGAGGCCGAAGACGATGCCGATCCACTGCGCGCCCAGCGGGTTGGCGGTGCTGCCGGTGTCCTGCCAGGCGTGCAGGCCCGCCTCGCCGAGCTTGGAGTCGCGTACCGCGTCCATCAGGCCGTTCACCCCGCCGACCTTGACCAGGCCGATCACGGTGACGGGGATGAGGCCGGCCAGGATGACGAAGAACTGGAGCACCTCGTTGTAGATCGCCCCGGACAGGCCACCGATGGTGATGTACGCCAGCACGATCGCCGCGCCGACCACGACCGCGGTCCAGAGCGGCCAGCCGAGCAGCGCCTGCATCACCAGGGCCAGCGCGTAGAGGTTCACGCCGGCGATCAGCACCTGGGCGACGGCGAAGCTGAGCGCGTTCAGCAGGTGGGTGGGGCGGTTGAACCGTAGCCGCAGGTACTCCGGCACGCTGCGGACCTTGGACCCGTAGTAAAAGGGCATCATCACGATGCCCAGGAAGACCATCGCCGGTACGGCGCCGATCCAGTAGTAGTGGACCGTCATGACGCCGTACTGGGCGCCGTTCGCAGCCATGCCGATGATCTCCAACGCGCCCAGGTTCGCTGAGACGAAGGCGAGACCGGTCACCCAGGCGGGCAGGGATCGGCCGGACAGGAAGAAGTCGACGCTGGTCCGGATCGCCCGGCGCGCGGCGAAGCCGACTCCGAGGACGGTGACGAAGTACAGCGCGAGAATCAGATAGTCCAGGCCGTTCATGTTGAGCCGAAGACCGCCGCCGTCCATCTCCGCCACCCCTCGTCCCGACGTCTGCGCTGGTTTGGTGCGCGCGCGCCCTACTACCCCTGTGCGGCCGGTTTCACGCCTCCACGTGGGTCACGTGGATTTCGGGTGGATTCGGGTGGTTTCGTGGGCTCGATCTCGCGGACGAGGGGCGCCCCGGCCGACTGGCCGGGGCGCCCCTGGGGTGTCGCTCAGCGACCCAGTACGCGATCCAGGAAATCCCGGTAGTTACGCACCGCCATCCGCAGTTGCTCGGTGTCGGCCGAGCCGGCGTCCTGCCACCCACCCAGCGTGTTCTTCTGTGCGGCCAGTGCCGAGGAGAGGGCCTGGATGGCCTCCTCCACCAGCGACTGCGCCTCGCCGGCGGCCCCGTGCGGATCGTCGACGAAACGCAGCTGCACGTCCCGCCAGCGGTCCCGGAAGCCCTGCGCGGTGTCCGTGTCCAGGAGGGTGGCCGGCTCGGCCGCGACCGTCGAACCGGCGGGCCGGGACGTCCCGGCAGCCCCCAGCGACGTGCCGTCGCCCTCGGTGCTGACCGGCTCGCCGTCCGCGTCCGGGTCGACCATCCCCGGTGTCGCGCTGCCGTAACCGGCCGCGCCGGCGGCCACGGCGTCCGGGTCGGTCCCCGGGGCGGCATCCCTTCGGTGCAACTCGGCGGTGGGGTCGGCCCGCAGACCCTCGCGCTCGCCGTCCTCGGCACCGTCGCCCGGCTGGGCCGTCCGCTCGGCCCTGGGGTCCGGCTGATCCTGCGGGCGTGGGCTGGCCAGCGCGGAGGCGGCGACGGCGTCGGCCACCGTGGTGGCGCCGAACGCCGTCGGCAGCGGCCCCGGCTCGTTGAAGCCACCATCGTCGGTGGACCGGTCGTCCCGCCGATGGCGCGGGTCGGAGTCGTCGGCCCGCTCGTCGTCGGCCGGGTCGTACGCGGCATCCCGTTCGGTGCCGTTGGTCCGTTTGTCGGAGGCGGTCTGGTCGTCGAAGGTGCCCCGGTCGTCCAGGGTGTCGTCAGGGACGTCCGAGCGGCTGTCCCGGTCGCCGGCTGGCGGTACCGGAACGGGCGCGGACCGGACGGCCTCCGGATGGTCGTTGCTCACCTGCGGCTCTTCCTGGCGCATCGGTGGCCTCCTCAGCGGCTCGTGGCGTCGTGGTCCGGGTGGTGTCGCTGTTCGGGCGTATGGTGGCCGGCCGGCTCCTCGCCGAGCAGGTCGGCGAAGAGTGCCCGGTAGTGCACGACCGCCTGCCGCAGCTCCTCGGTGCTGGCCTCACCCCGCGAGTTGCGCAGGTGGATGTCGTGCGCGTCGCGGTAGTTGGTCAGCGTGCGGGCGTGCTCGACGGAGAGGTGGGCGATCTGGTCGGAGAAGTCCCCGGTCGGGTAGCCCTGCTCCTCGATGAGCCGGGTGACCAGAGCGTCGGCGTCGCCCACCGTCTCGCCGGGCGAGTCGATGAAGCGGACCTGGAGCTCCTCCCAGGCTGCGCTGTAACGGGCCCGGGACTCCGGGCTGAGCGGGGTGAGCGTGAGCTCGGCGTGCCGGCGTTCCCGGTCGCGCAGTTCGCGCTCCGCGGCGGACCGGCTGTCCTGCTCCTCCACCACCCGGTCGTACTCCGGCCCGAACCGGCTGCGCAGCGCGCGACGGCGGCTGAGCGACCGGGCGGCCACGGCCAGTGCCGCGACGATCACGAGCACGACGAGCACGATGACGATTACCTGCGTGGGCGACATGGGCTCCTCCTTCGTCATCTGGTATTCCCTCCGCGCACTGATCGCCAATCCCGATCGGGGGTACTTTCCTCACCATCCGCTTAACTTGACCCAGTCCAGAAGTTGCGCTCGGGTGGGGTGATGCCCACCCCGCCGGCCGGGGGCGCTCGCCGTTGCCCATTCGGCACATCTCGCAGCGTCGATGTCGGAGCGACAGGCGGTAGTGCAACGGCCCCCGATTACGTATCCTGCCCAAGGCGCCCGCGCCGGTGCCCGGCGTCCGGCCGGGCGTGCAGCCGGCCGGCGCGTTGCCCGGCGGTGCCGGCACCCCCTGCCACCCCTGTACGGGCGAGGTCTGATGAAAACCCGCGACTGGCCGATCCGTTCGAAGCTGACCGCATTGGTCGTCGCGCCGGTGACCGCACTCCTGGCGCTGTGGATCTTCGCGACGACGTTGACCTTCGGTCCCGCACTGGACCTGCTCTCCGCCCGCACCCTCCTGTACGACCTGGGTCGACCCGGCGAGGCCGTGGTCACCGAGTTGCAACGGGAACGCCGGCTCTCGGTGGTGCAGCTCGCGGGCACCACCGAGCTGCCCGCCCTGGCCGAGCAGCGCGAGCGCACCGATCGGGCGGTCGCCGAGCTGCGTCGCCGGGTCGACGGGGAAGCCCTGCGCGACGCCGCCGACGACCTGCTGGAGACCCGGGTCGACCAGCTGGTCACCGCCCTGGCGGCACTGCCGGCCGGCCGGGACTTCATCGACGACCGCAAGGTGGACCGGGCCGGGGCGATCGGCCTCTACAGCGGCATGGTCTCCGCGTCCTTCCAGGCTTTCGCCGGGATGGCGACCCTGACCGACCCCGACCTCAACCGGCAGGCACTGGCGCTGACCGCGTTGGGCCGCTCCCGGGAGCTGCTCGGCCAGAGCGACGCGCTGCTGGCCGGTGCGCTGACCGCCGGACGGTTCGCCGAGGGCGAGCACACCCAGCTCGTGCAGGCCATCGGCAACCAACGGTGGCTGACCGAGAGCGCCGTGGCCGACCTGCCCGAGACCGGCCGGGTCGCGTACCAACGGTTGACCGAGGGTGAAGCGTTCACCCGGCTGCGCACGATGCAGGACGCGCTGGTCGCGGCCAACCGGGCCGGCCGGCCGCCGGTCGACGCGGCTGCCTGGCAGGCCAGCCACGACGCGGTGCAACAGCAGCTGCGTGACTTCGAGCTGGCCGAGGCCGACGCACTCACCGACCGCTCGGTGCCGATGGCGGTCCGCATCCTGGTGCGCCTCGCCGCCGCCGGCGTGCTCGGGCTCGTCGCCGTGGTGGTCTCGGTGCTGGTCGCGCTGCGGGTCGGCCGCACCCTGGTCCGGCGGCTCAGCGGCGTCCGCACCGCCGCGCTCGACCTGGCCGAGCACCGTCTGCCGGACGTGGTGACCCGGCTGCGTCGCGGCGAGCAGGTCGACGTCGCCCGGGAGGCGCCACCGCTGGAGTACGGCCACGACGAGATCGGCGAGGTCGGGCGCGCCTTCACCGAGGTGCAGCGCACCGCCGTCCAAGCCGCGGTGGACGAGGTCACCCTGCGTCGTGGGCTCAACGAGGTCTTCCTCAACATCGCCCGCCGGAGCCAGAGCCTGGTGCACCGTCAACTGCACCTGCTGGACCGGATGGAGCGGCGCGCCGAGGACCCGGACGAGCTGGCCGAGCTCTTCCAGGTCGACCACCTGGCAACCCGACTCCGCAGGCACGCCGAGGACCTGGTCATCCTGGCCGGCTCCGCGCCCGGCCGCGGCTGGCGGAACCCGGTCGCGATGGTCGACCTGATCCGCGGCGCGATCTCCGAGGTCGAGGCGTACGACCGGGTGGACATCACCGCCGCGCAGCCCGCCGGTGTGCTGGGCCGGGCGGTCGGCGACGTCATTCACCTGCTCGCCGAGCTGGTCGAGAACGCCACCGCCTTCTCCCCGCCGGACACCCGGGTCACCGTCACGGGGGAACAGGTGGCCAACGGGTACGCCCTGGAGATCACCGACCAGGGGCTGGGTATGTCCGCCGCGGCGCTGGAGACCGCCAACACCCGGCTGGCCAGCTCGCCCGAGTTCGACCCGGCGCAGAGCGCCCGGCTCGGCCTGTTCGTGGTGGCCCGGCTGGCGGCCCGGCACAACGTACGCGTGCGGTTGCGCCCCTCCGGGGAGGGCGGGGTGACCGCCGTGGTGCTGATCCCCAGCGACCTGGTCACCGCCGAGCCGCCGGCCGGCCCCGACCCTGCCACGCTGCCTGCCGCGTCGGCCGACCCGGCCCGGCGGCTGGCCCGCACGGCTCGCCGGAGCGCCGTGCCCCGCCCCCGCGCGCGTCTGTCCGCGGCCCCGCCCACCAACGCAGCACCGCCGGACAGCGCAGCACCGCCTACCAACGCAGCACCGCCCGCCCCGTCCGGCGGCGCAGCGACCTCGGACACGTCGCCGGTCATCGGGCTCGGTGACGCGGCGTCCCCTGACGAGACGGCTGACGACCTGGACGGCCTGCCCCGCCGGGTGCGGCGTCACACCCCGGCAGTGCAGCGCCGGTCGACCGTCACCGACACCCCGACGCCCCGATCTCCGGAGGAGGTCCGTCGGGTGATGGCCGCGCTACAGGCGGGCACGGCTCGCGGACGCGCCACGGTCATCACACCCTCGGCGCCGGCTGCTCCGGCGGCGCCGGCCGCAGCGGCCGAGCGAACCGATCCGGCGGTCCCGGCGGTCCCTACCAACCCGGCGACGAACCCCGAAACCCCCGACCGCAACTGAGAGGGACGCCTAGTGCGGCATTCGACGAAGCAGAGCACCGGCCTCGACTGGTTGCTCGACGAGCTGGTGCAACGGGTGCCGGCCGCCCGGGAGGCGGTGGTGCTGTCCGCCGATGGCCTGCTGCTCGGCTGTTCGGCCGAGCTGGAGCGCTCCGACGCAGAGCACCTCTGTGCGCTCGCCGCCGGCTTCTCCAGCCTGGCGCGAGGAGCCAGCCGGCACGTGGACGGCGGCCCGGTCCGGCAGACCGTGGTGGAGATGGAGTCGGCGTACCTCTTCGTCACCGCCGCCGGTCAGGGCGCCTGCCTGGCGGTGGTGAGCGACGCGGACGCGGACATCGGGCTGGTCGCGTACGAGATGGCGATGCTGGTCATCCGGGTGGGGGAGAGCCTGGCCGCGCCGGCCCGATCGTCGGTGGGAACCGGTGATGCGGGCTGAACCGCCCGGGCCGCAGCACGAGTGGCTGGACGGTGACGCCGGCCCGGTAGTGCGCCCGTACACCCTCACTGGAGGCCGGGTACGCTCCGCCGCCGACGGGTTCAACCTGGTCGCGTTCGTGCTTGCCGGATCGGACGTCGACGCGGCGAGCCATCCGCACCTGCTCCCGGAGCATCGACGGCTGGTCGCGTTGGCTCTCCGGCCGGTGTCGGTGGCCGAGCTGGCAGCCGAGCTGGACCTCGCGGTCGGTGTGGTCCGGGTCCTGCTCGGTGATCTCCTGGCTGAGGGCCTGGTCGCGGTGCACGAGCCGCCGGCCGCCGGCATCCTTCCCGACGACGACATCCTCAAGGCGGTGGTCAGTGGACTCCGTGCGCTTTGACCAGGTGGGCACCAGCACCTCCATCCCGCTGGCACTGAAAATCCTCATCGCGGGAGGCTTCGGAGCTGGCAAGACGACGTTGGTGAGTGCCCTGAGCGAGGTTCGTCCGTTGCAGACCGAGGAGGTGTTGACCGGCGCCGGGATCGGCACCGACGACATCTCCGGGGTGGAGGGGAAGTCGACCACCACCGTGGCGATGGACTTCGGCCGGATCACCATCAACGACGACCTGCAGGTCTACCTGTTCGGCACCCCGGGTCAGGATCGGTTCTGGTTCCTCTGGGACGAGCTGGCCTTCGGCGCGCTCGGCGCGGTGGTGCTCGCCGACACCCGCCGGTTGGCCGACTGTTTCCCGTCCATCGACTATTTCGAGCAGCGTGGCATCCCGTTCGTGGTGGGTGTCAACTGCTTCGACGACTCGCGTCGTTTCAACCTGGAGACCGTACGCCGGGCGCTCGACCTGGACCCGGACGTGCCGATGGTGCTGTGTGACGCCCGGGACCGGCAGTCCGGAAAGATGGTGTTGATCTCTCTGGTCGAGCACGTCGCCCGGCAGCGCGGGGAGCCGGTGCCGACAGCCTGAGATCCGGGCGCCAATGCCGGTTAACGGGCGGGCAATGCGGGCAGCCTCTGGTTGGATCAGCGGGGGATGCCGGCGGAGGAGTTGGACGTGAGTGGTCAGGGTGAGGTCGTCCACATCGGGGGTTACACCGCGCAGAGTGGTGGGCGGGGCAGCGGCATCGTCGCGGCGCGTCGTGACCCGACGACCGGGGCGCTGACCCCACTCGGCACGGTGGCGGCCACGCCGTCGCCCTCCTTCCTCGCGCGGCACCCCACCCAGTCGGTGCTCTACGCGGTCAACGAGCTGACGGACGGGGAGATCAGCGCCTGGCGGGTCGGGCCGGACGGCGAGCTGGATCCGCTCGGCAGCCGGTCGACCGGTGGCGCCGAGCCCTGTCACCTGGCGGTGCTGCCCGACGGCGGCCACCTGGTGGCGGCCAACTACGGCAGCGGCAGCGTCGCGGTCTTCCCGCTCGACCCGCAGGGGGTGCCCGGTGAGCGCACCGACCTGGTGGTGCACGAGGGGCGCGGCCCCGACCCGCAGCGGCAGGACCACGCGCACGCCCACATGGTCAACCCGGGAACGGGCCGGGGGCCGCTCTTCGCGGTGGACCTCGGCACCGACTCGGTCTACCGCTACGACCTGGACGACGCGACGGGGCGGCTGGTGCCCCGTGCGCCGCGGATCCGCACGGCACCCGGCACCGGGCCGCGGCACCTGGCCCGTCACCCGGACGGGCGGCGTTGCTACCTCGTCGGCGAGCTGGACGCCTCGGTCACCGCGTACGAGTTGACCGACGACGGCGCGTTGCACCAGCGCGGTCGGGTCGAGGCGAGCGAGCGGACCGGTCATGTCCAGCCCTCGGAGGTCGCGGTCGGCCCGGACGGCCGGTTTCTCTATGTCGCCAACCGCGGAGTGGGGACCCTGGCCGTCTTCACCCTGGTCGGGGAGCTGCCGGAGCTGGTGGCCGAAGTGGACACCGGCGGTGAGTGGCCCCGACACTTCGCGCTGATCGGGGAGCACATCTACGTCGCTGATGAGCGGGCGGACATGGTGCGGGTCTTCCGGCGCGACGTGGACACCGGCATCCCCGAGGCGATCGGCGAGCCGGTGCCGGTGCCGAGCCCGACGTGTGTGCTGCCGTGAACCTCGGCGTCGAGACGCGAGGGTGGCACTGATTCGGCAACGCCACGAGGCCGCTGTATCACTCTGCGTCGCCAAAACGTGGTCAACTGTTTCTCCTCCGTAACTTTAGTCCAAACGGATGTGGCAGAGACGGCACCTAGTACGCAAGATGGTCACCGTGTCAGCAGGCCGCCATCGCATGCGTTCGAAACTCCATCTCGCTGCCGCCGCCGGGACGGCGGCGGTGCTCGTCGTCACGACCGGCGTGTGGTTCGGCTATCGGGAGTTGATCCAGCCGAACTGCTCCGGGGAGATTCGTCTCGCTGTCGCGGTCGCCTCGGAGCTCGCGCCCGCGGTGGACGCGGCCGCGTCCCAGTGGGTCAAGGACGGCGCTGCGGTAGGCCCCACCTGCATCCGGGTTGACGTCTCGGCGTCCGACCCGGTCGACGTGGCTGCCGTGGTGGCGGCCAAGCACGGCGCTGTCCTGGCCGGCGTGGGGCAGGCCAGCGGCACCGCCGTCAGCCCGGACGTCTGGGTGCCCGACTCCTCGACCTGGCTGCTCCGGTTGAAGAAGGACGCCACCGCGTTCGCTCCGACCAACGGCGCGTCCATCGCACGCAGCCCCATCGTCGTCGCGATGCCCGAGCCGATCGCCGCCCGACTGGGCTGGCCGGACAAGAAGTTCAACTGGACGGACCTGCTCAAGCAGGTCAACAACACCAGTGCGCCCCTGCGCACCGGGATCGTCGAGCCGACCCGTGACGCCGCCGGCCTGTCCGGTCTGCTCTCGCTGACCGCGGCCGCCAGCGCTGCCGGCGGCGACGCCCAGCGCAGCACCGTCGGCGCTCTTCGGGCACTGGCCACCGGGCGCTCGTCGCTCCGCAACGATCTGCTGGCCCGCTTCCCGACCGCCAAGGACGCGACGTCCATCGCCAGCGGTCTCGGCGCGGCGGCGCTGTCCGAAGAAGACGTGATGGCCTACAACAGCAAGGAGCCGCCGGTCCCGCTCGCCGCTCTCTACATGGAGCCGGCGCCGATGCCGTTGGACTACCCGTACGCGGTGCTGCCCGGCATCGAGCCGAGCAAGGCGTCGGCGGCCCGGGTGCTGTTCGAGTTGCTCACCAGCCCATCCTTCCGCAACCGGCTCGCGGCGCAGTCGCTACGCGCGCCGGACGGCAGCTGGGGCGATGGCTTCAAAGCACCGCAGGGTGCCCCGAGCCCGTCGGGCGGCGCGCCGACCGCACCGGCGAACGGCGGCACCGCCGCGGGTGGCCTCGACCCGGCCGCCATCCAGCGGGTCGTCTCCAGCTGGTCGATCGCCACCCAGTCCGGTCGGATGCTGGCCGTCGTCGACGTCTCCGGCTCGATGAAGGATGAGGTGCCCAGCGCCAACAACCGCAGCCGGGAGGAGGTCACCGTGGACGCGGCCCGCCGCGGCCTCGGCCTCTTCGACGACTCCTGGTCGATCGGCCTCTGGACCTTCTCCACCAAACTGGTCGGCAACCGGGACTACAAAGAGCTGGTGCCCATCGGGCCGCTCTCCAGCCAGCGAGCCCAGTTGGAGGCGGCGCTCGCCACCGTCACGCCCTCCAGCGGTGACACCGGCCTCTACGACACCACGCTGGCCGCGTACCAGGCGGTCCAGGAGAACTGGCAACCTGGCCGGGTCAACTCCATCGTGCTGTTCACCGATGGTGAGAACGAGGACGACAACGGCCTCAACCAGCAGCAGCTGCTCGCCAAGCTCAAGCAGCTCGCCGACCCGGAGCGCCCGGTGCAGGTCATCATGATCGGCATCGGCGAGGGCGTCAGCAAGGCCGAGCTGGAGTCGATCACGAAGGTGACCGGTGGCGATGTCTTCGTCACCAAGGACCCGAGCGAGATCGGCAACATCTTCCTCAGCGCCATCGCGCGACGTCCGCCGGCACCGCGCTGAGCCAACGCTCGAAACACGAAGGGGCCCGCCCTACCGGATCGACGGTAGGGCGGGCCCCTTTTTGGCTCCCACGCTGAGAAATAAGTGACGGCAATACGTCCGAAGCAATCGGCCGTCATGGTTACCGAGGCAGGATGTCGACTGTTCCGGCATTGTCGGTCCGCCTCCGGTCCGACCCTGTTGGCCGGGGCCATCCTGTACAGAGTGGGAGGGCCGGTGACCGCGGCGACACTGTTGACCCCCGCCACGTCCGTTGAGCCGAAAGGCCGCCGTGTCGGGCTGGTGGCGCGCTCCGACGAACGGTCCTACGTGCGGGTCCTGGTGGTGCTCGACACCAGCGTTCTCATCATCGCGCTGCTCATCGGGTACGTCACCCGCTTCGGTGACGGCGACTCGGGCGGCTCGGAGATCCCGTACGTGCTGGTTGCCCCCGGGTTGGTGCTGGCCTGGCTGATCTCGCTCAAGGCACTCGGCTGCTACGACGACCGGGTGGTCGGCTACGGTGCCGACGAGTATCGGCGGGTCAGCTCCGCCAGCCTGCGACTCGCGGGTGCGACCGCCATCATCGGCTACATCGCCGACCTCGGCGTCTCCCGGGTCTTCCTGGGCATCTCCTTCGCGGTGGGCACCGTCGGGCTGGAGGTGGCGCGGTTCGTCGTCCGCAAGCGCCTGCACCGGGCCCGACGGGTGGGTGCCGGCTGGTCCCGCAGGGTGCTGGTGGTCGGCGACACCGCCCACGTCCTGGAGTTGGTGCACACGCTGCGCCGCGAGCCGTACGCCGGCTACCAGGTGGTCGGCGCGTGCATCCCCGACGTGCTGCTCGCACCGGTGGCGCAGCGACTGGGCGACGTACCGGTGGTGGGATCGTTCCGAGGTATCCCGGAAGCGGCCACCGCGATCGGCGCGGACACTGTCGCCGTGACCGCCTCCGGCGAGCTGACCGCGGCCCGGTTGCGCCGTCTCGGCTGGCAGTTGGAGGGGACCGGCGTCGACCTGGTCGTGGCACCCGCGCTGACCGACGTCGCCGGCCCGCGGATCCACACCCGCCCGGTCGCCGGCCTGCCGCTGATCCACGTCGAGGCACCGGAGTTCCGCGGTGCGCGCAAGCTGGTGAAGGGCCTCGTCGACAGGTCCGCCTCGTCGCTGGCGCTGGCGCTGCTGCTGCCGCTGATCGCGTTGATCGCCCTCGCCATCAAACTGGACAGTCGGGGCCCCGTGCTGTTCCGACAGATCCGCGTTGGCCGGGGCGGGCATGAGTTCGGCGTGTTCAAGTTCCGCACCATGGTGGTGAACGCCGACGCGCTGCTCGCCGAGCTGACCGCGCGCAACGAGACCGACGGCCTGATGTTCAAGATGCGCCGGGACCCCCGGGTCACTCGCGTCGGCCGGCTGCTGCGCAAGTGGTCGCTGGACGAGTTGCCGCAGTTGGCCAACGTGCTGTTGGGTCAGATGAGCATGGTCGGGCCCCGCCCGCCGCTGCCCTCCGAGGTGGCCCGCTACGACGGCGACGTGGCCCGGCGGCTGCTGGTCAAGCCTGGCATGACCGGCCTGTGGCAGGTCAGCGGCCGTTCCGACCTGAGCTGGGAGGACGGCATCCGGCTCGATCTCTACTACGTGGAGAACTGGTCCCTCGCCGCCGACCTCACCATCCTGTGGAAGACCTTCGGTGCGGTCCTGAACGGTCGCGGAGCGTACTGACCACCACCGGTCACGGTTGCGGACCGTTCCAGTCCAGGCAAACGACCACCGCGTCGTTGACCAGGTCACCAGCCACGAACGCACGAAGGTCACCGATCAGGGACCGGACGGCGTCCAGTGGCGCCATCGGGCCGGTGCGCCGCAGGAACCGGTCCAGTGCCGTCTCGCCGTAGCGCACGTTCTGCCCGGTGGCCTCCAGCACCCCGTCGCTGACGACGAAGAGCCGGTCGCCGCGCTCCAGCGGGAACTTCTGCTCGTGGTAGTCGGTCGCCTCGAACATGCCGAGCGGGAACTGCGCCTCCAGGGGCTGCTCGGTGACCTCGCCGTCGCGCAGCAGGACCAGTCGGGGTGACCCGGCGTCGACCACGGTCATCATCCCGGAACGCAGGTCCAGTTCCATCAGCAACGCCGAGAGGTGGCGCTCGCCCCGGTACAGGTCGTAGAGGGCCTGGTCGGCGAGGGCGCTCTGGTCGGCCAGGCTCAGCCCGGCCCGGCGCGCGTTGCGCAGCGCGTGGGTGGCCAACGAGGTGAGCAGGGAGGCGGAGACACCCTCACCGGTGCCGTTGATGGTGGACAACCAGAGTCGCTGCCCGTCGTCGGACCAGTCGAAGCTGCCGCCGCGCACCGCGTACGCCGGCTCCAACTGGCCGGCCAGACTGAACGAGGGTCGGATCCGGCTGCGGCCGGGGAGCAGGTCCCACTGCATCTCGGCGGCCAGGGTGAGGCGCTGGGCGCGCCGTGCCGCCCGGTAGACGTCCGTGCCGGCGGAGACCGCCGCCAACTCGTGGGCGAGCGCGGTGGAGATGTCGGCCAGCGCGGCGAGGACCTCCCGGTCGTCCGGCACGGGCGACAGGCACAGCACACCCCGACGCTCGCCACGCATGCTGACCGGGAACCAGGCGGTGCCGTCGGTGAGTATCGGCGACTGGTGGTCGAAGGCGCGCCAGGCGGGGTGCCCGGGGCTCGTGATCGGATCACCCTCGGTGAGCGGCAGGAGTTCGGAGAGCCGGTAGTCGACCTGGTACAGCTCGACGTCGGTGATCCCGTACGACCGGACGAGCACATCCCCGACCCCACCGACGAGCCGGTCGGCTGGTGTCTCGTTCAGGGCACGTCGTGCCTGATTGACCGGTTCGCTCATCGTCACTCCCCTGCTGAAAGCTCGACGACCAGTGGGCTCGGAGTAGTCTCGGGCCACCATGACCGAACTGAACGGTCCGAGTGACCCCGAGAAGAGTATGGCTGCCGCGTTGGACGAGGCGGCCGCTGCCCTGTTGGGCATCTGGGAATCCGCCCGGGAGGGGACCGCCAACCGCGTCTCC
This sequence comes from Micromonospora luteifusca, assembly GCF_016907275.1. Lineage (NCBI taxonomy): Bacteria > Bacillati > Actinomycetota > Actinomycetes > Micromonosporales > Micromonosporaceae > Micromonospora > Micromonospora luteifusca. The sequence continues at coordinate 1,975,610 of NZ_JAFBBP010000001.1, read as the reverse complement.
GGCGCCCAGTTACGGGCGGTGATGGTGGTGGAGCAGCACGACGGGATCAACCTGCGTCGGCTCGCCACGCGGCTCGGCATGCTGCTCAGCTCCGCCAGCCGCCTCTGCGACCGGTTGGTTGCCGCCGGCATGCTGGAGCGCGAGCCGGGCCGGTTCGACCGGCGGGAGATCTCGCTGCACCTCACTCCCGACGCCCGTCGACTCCTCGCCGAGTTGCGGGCCGACCGTCAGGCGCAGCTTGCCGCCGTGCTGGCCGCGATGAGCCCGGGAGGCCGCGACGCTCTGCTGAGCGGAATGCGGGAATTCGACGAGAGCGCTCGCCGTCAGCAGGCGCAGAGCGCTTCGGCGCCTGGCGAATCGGCGGGGCAGGGCGAGTGGCCGGACGACCCGGACCGGCCCACCGTGCGGTCCAGGGACTGGTCGGTCGATCCGGACCGGCAGGCCCGCGCGGTGTGGGCGGGCCCAGCGGGCGGCCCGGAACGGTCGATCGGCAGCAATCGGGACTGGCCGGCCGGTGACCCGCCGGTGGCGCGGACCGCCTGAACGACCGTTCGGGCCGACACTCCGGCACCGGTCGGGGCGGCGGCCACCCCGTCGGCAACCAGGGGCTACGCGCCGAACCCGTCGGTTACACCGGCGTCGACGCCCACGGCCAGCATCGCGATGTCGTCGTGGGCCTGCCCGTCCAACCAGTCGTCGACCGCCTGGAGCACCCGGTCGATCAGCGCCGCCGGCGGCCGCCCGGCCGCCGACGCGAGCGCGGCGCGCAGCCGGGCCGCGCCGAACATCGCCCCGTCGCGCGGGCCGCGCGCCTCGGTCACCCCATTGGTGTACGCGAGCAGCAGGTCACCCGGGTCGAGGTGCACCCGTGCCTCGGCGAATCGTGCGACAGTCAACGCGCCGACCGGCATGCCACCGACCGGGATCGGGGTGACCGTGCCGTCGGCGGTCACCAACATGGGGGCCGGGTGGCCCCCGCCGGCGATCCGGGCGTCCGCCCCGGCCGGCCCGCAGTCCAGCGAGCCGAGCAGCAGGGTGGTGAACTGGCTGCGTCCCGCCGCGTCCGGCGCGTCGAACAGCGCCCGGTCGAGCAGGTGGATCAGCTCCAGCGGACGCTGCTCGACAAGCCGCAGCGTCTGCAACGACTGGCGGACCCGGCCGGTCAGCACGGCCGCGCCCACGCCCCTGCCGCACACGTCGCCGAGCGCGAACAGGGCGCCGCGAGGGTGCGGGAACACCTCGTAGAAGTCGCCGCCGATGTGCAGGCTGTCCCCGGCGGCCCGGTAACCGCCGGCCATGGTCACGCCGGGCACGGTGGGCAGATCGGGCGGGAGCAGACTCGCCTGCAGCACCCGGGCCAGGTGGGCCTGCTCGGCGTGGAGATCGGCGGTGGCCAGCGCGGCACCGGCCCGGGCGGCGAACTCGCGGGCCAACTCGACGTCGCGCCGGTCGAAGCCCGCCCGCCCGGCTCGGCGGATCAGCAGCAGAGCACCGGCCGACCCGCCGGCGCTGAGCAGCGGGCAGACCAGCACCATGCCCGGCGGGCCGAACCCGGGCGGCAGCATGGTGGCCAGGTTGGCAGGCTCGGCGTCCAGCCAGGGGACCGGCTCGGTGAGGTCGCCCGCCAGCGCCTCGGCGAGCCCGGGCACGGTGCTGGTCAGTGCCGCCCCGGCCAACCCGGTGACCGGGGCCGGCTCACCGTCGGCGTACCGGATCCAGCGGGCGTGCGGCTCGGCCGGCACGGTCGGTCGAGGCAGCGCCACGGCGATGTCGGCCAGGTATGGAACGGCGAGGGTGGTGGCGGCCAGGAGCACCTGGTCCCGCTGCAGGGACAGCCCGAGCTGGCTGCCGGCCTGGGCGAGGAACGCGGTGCGGGAGCGCTCGGCACGCAGGGCATCGGCGCGGGCGTGCTCCTCGGTCACGTCACGGATGTACCAGGCGTACCCGGAGCGGGCGAGGTGCCGTCGGGCGCCGCGCAGCCGCCGGCCGTGGTGGTCGGCGTCGAAGCGGTCGGCGTCGCCGGCGACCGCCTGGGCCAGGGCCGTCACCGGGCAGCTGGCCAGCTCGGTGCCGGTGGTGACCTCCGGGAGCAGCTCCGTCGCCATGGCGTTGGTCAGGGTGACCTGGCCGGTCTCGTCCGTCGTCAAGACGGCCTCGGCGAGCCCGTCGAGCAGCTCGCGGGCCAACCGCGAGTCGGCCGGCAGCGCGGTGCCGCTGGGTTGCCGGGTCGTGGTCACCGCCGGACGCCGCCTCGCGTCTGACGACCTGTGCGCATGCTGCTTCTCGACTCCTTACCGCGGATCGCTGCCCGCAGTGCAAGGCTACCGATCCGCTCCGACAGGCGCCCAGCACGCAGGGCGTCGAGCAGCCCGAGCGGGCCAGTCAGCGCATCGGCGTCGGTCAGCCGGAGCGGGCCAGCCAGCCGGCGGGCTGGGCGATGATCCGCCGGGCCACCGAGCCGGCGGCACCCACCGCAGCGGCCTCCGCGCCGAGCGTCGACGGCCGGACCGTGACCGGTGACCACGCGGCGGTGAGCACCCGGCCGGCGATCTCGGCGAGCACCGGCGGGCAGAGCCAGGGTGCCAGCGCGGCGTAACCGCCACCGAGCACCACGGTGTCCAGGTCGAGCAGGTTGACGACGCTGGCCACCGCGACTCCGAGTGCCGTCCCGGCGTCGTGCAGCGCCCGCAGCGCGTCCGCGTCGCCGGCCTCGGCCAACTCGGCGAGCCGCGCGGTCGCGGTGTCTGCGGGGAGCTCCGCCCGGGCCAGCCCGGCGGCGGTCACGATTGCTTCCTGGCCGGCGTACTGCTCCAGGCAGCCCTGCCCGCCGCAGCGACACGGACGGCCTTCGGGGTGGACCGGGAGGTGCCCGATCTCGCCGCTCCAACCGCGGACGCCGCGGAAGAGTGCCCCATCCAGCACGATGCCCGCGCCGATGCCGACCTCTCCGGATATGTGCAGGAAGCTGGACGGGCCGGGCGGCCGGGAGTGCAGCTCGCCGAGTGCGGCGAGGTTGGCCTCGTTGTCCACCACCAGTGCCGGGATACCGGGCACCTGCTCGATCAGCGGAGGATGCTCGGCGAGCAGCGCGGGCACCGGCACGTCGCGCCAGCCCAGGTTCGGCGCGAGCCGGACCACTCCGGTGTCGTCCACCAGGCCGGGCACCGCGAGCGCGGCCCCGATCAGGGTGAGGCCCTGCTCGGCAGCGTCGTCGCGGGCCGCTCCGGCCATCTCGACCAGCTTGGCCAGAGCGTCGGCGGGGGCCACCGGGCGCAGGTCGGCCCGGTGCACGGTGCGATGCCGGACCTGGCCGGTGAGGTCCACCACGCAGACCGTCAGGTAGTCGACGTTGACCTCCAGGCCGAGCCCGGCCGGTCCCTGGTCGGCGAGGACCAGCCCGCGTGCCGGGCGGCCGGCGCCGGCACGGGGTGCCGGGTCGGACTCGCTGACCAACCTGCCGGCGAGCAGGTCCTCGACCACCGCGGACACGGTGGCTCTGGTCAGGCCGGTCGCGGTCGCGAGGTCGGCCCGGGAGGGAGGTCGGTGGGCTGCCGCGATCCGGCCGAGCACCAGGGCGAGGTTGAGCTCGCGCAGACTGCCCTGACGAACTGCGCCGGCCGGAGCGCGGGTGAGGGTCACCCCTTGACAGTGCCATACGGCGGGCAAATAATTCAATGGCTGAACAAATAGCGGACAACACCACCCCGGAGGTCGCTCATGGCACCCCGTCCCACTCCCGCCGACAAGTTCTCCTTCGGGCTCTGGACCGTCGGCTGGCAGGCCCGCGATCCGTTCGGTGACGCGACCCGCCCCGAGCTCGACGCGGTCGAGGCGGTGCACCGACTCGCCGAGCTCGGCGCGTACGGCATCACCTTCCACGACGACGACCTGATCCCGTTCGGGGCCGACGCCGCCACCCGCGACCAGCACATCGCCCGGTTCCGCAAGGCCCTCGACGAGACCGGCCTGGTGGTGCCGATGGTCACCACCAACCTCTTCACCCACCCGATCTTCAAGGACGGCGGCTTCACCAGCAACGACCGCGACGTCCGCCGGTACGCGCTGCGCAAGGTGCTGCGCCAGGTCGACCTGGCCGCCGAGCTGGGCGCGAGCACCTTCGTCATGTGGGGTGGCCGCGAGGGCTCCGAGTACGACCTTGCCAAGGACGTCCGCGCCGCCCTCGACCGCTACCGCGAGGCCGTCGACCTGCTCACCCAGTATTCCATCGACAAGGGCTACAACCTGCGGTTCGCCCTGGAGCCCAAGCCCAACGAGCCGCGCGGCGACATCCTGCTGCCCACCATCGGGCACGCGCTCGGCTTCATCTCCCAGTTGGCCCACCCGGAGCTGGTCGGCCTCAACCCGGAGGTCGGCCACGAGCAGATGGCCGGGCTCAACTACGCCCACGGCATCGCCCAGGCGCTCTGGCAGGGCAAGCTGTTCCACCTGGACCTCAACGGCCAGCGCGGCATCAAGTACGACCAGGACCTGGTCTTCGGTCACGGTGACCTGATGAACGCGTTCGCCCTGGTGGACCTCCTGGAGAACGGCGGCCCCAACGGCGGGCCGGCCTACGACGGGCCGCGGCACTTCGACTACAAGCCTTCCCGAACCGAGGACATGGACGGTGTCTGGGCGTCGGCGGCGGCCAACATGAGCACGTACCTGCTGCTCAAGGAGCGGGCCGCCGCGTTCCGCGCCGACCCCGAGGTGGTCGAGGCGCTCGCCGCCAGCAAGGTCGGCGACCTGAACACGCCGACGCTCGGCGACGGCGAGGGCTACGAGGAGTTCCTGGCCGACCGGTCCGCGTTCGAGGATGTCGACGTCGACGCGGTTGCCGCGCGGGGCTTCGCCTTCGTCCGGCTCAACCAGCTCGCCGTCGAGCACCTGCTCGGCGCCCGCTGAGGCCCCGCCATGCCGTTGGTCGCAGGCGTTGACTCGTCCACCCAGTCCTGCAAGGTGGTCATCCGGGACGCGGAGACCGGTGCCCTGCTCCGGCAGGGCCGGGCACCACACCCGGACGGCACCGAGGTCGACCCGGAAGCCTGGTGGCAGGCGCTGCGCAGCGCCGCCGACCAGGCCGGCGGGTTGGCCGACGTGGCGGCGATCTCCGTCGCCGGCCAGCAGCACGGCATGGTGTGCCTCGACGAGGACGGCCGGGTCGTCCGCCCGGCACTGTTGTGGAACGACACCCGATCCGCCGACGCCGCCGCCGATCTCGTGGAGGAGGCCGGCGGCGGCGCGGTCGGGCGTCGGTTCTGGGCCGAGGCCGCCGGCAGTGTGCCGGTCGCCAGCTTCACCATCACCAAACTGCGGTGGCTGGCCACGCACGAGCCGGAGCTGGCAGCCCGGGTGGCCGCCGTCTGCCTGCCGCACGACTGGCTGACCTGGCGGTTGGCGGGCGCGCCGGGGTTGGGCGCGCTGCGCACCGACCGGGGTGATGCCAGTGGCACCGGTTACTGGTCGCCGGCCACCGGCGACTACCGACTGGACCTGCTGGAGCGGGGCTTCGGCCGGCAGTTGGTGGTGCCCGAGGTGCTCGGTCCGGGGGAGTCGGCGGGAAAGCTGGCCGACGCGCTGGGTGGGTCGGGCGGCGCGCTGCTCGGCGCGGGCACCGGGGACAACGCCGCCGCCGCGCTCGGCGTCGGTGCCGGGCCGGGTGACGTGGTCGTCTCGATCGGCACCTCCGGCACCGTGTTCAGCGTCGCCGACGTGCCGGCCGCCGACGAGAGCGGAGCCGTGGCGGGCTTCGCCGACGCGTCCGGTCGCTTCCTGCCGCTGGTCTGCACGCTCAACGCGGCCCGTGTGCTGGACGCCGCCGCCGCGATGCTCGGCGTCAACCTCGACGAGCTGGCCGAGCTGGCCCTCTCCGCGCCAGCCGGGGCGGACGGGCTGGTCATGGTGCCCTACCTGGAGGGTGAGCGGACGCCGAACCGGCCGCTCGCCACCGGCGCGGTGCACGGGCTGACCCTGCGCACGTCGACCCCCGCGCACCTGGCACGGGCCGCCGTGGAGGGCATGCTCTGCGCGCTGGCCGACGGCCTGGACGCACTGACCGCGCAGGGTGCCACCGTCCGCCGGGTCATCCTGGTCGGCGGCGGAGCCCGGTCGGCCGCGGTGCGTCGGATCGCGCCGCAGGTCTTCGGCTGCCCGGTCGTCGTGCCGCCGGCCGGGGAGTACGTCGCCGACGGCGCAGCCCGGCAGGCCGCCTGGGTCGCCCTGGGCGGTCCCACGCCGCCGACCTGGGCGGTCGAGGGCACCGAGGAGTACGCGGCGGAGCCCGTCCCCGCCGTGCGCGACCAGTACGCCGCGGCTCGCGGGTTGGTCCTCGACCGACGCTGAGGCGCGGGATCGACGCGGGTGGGTGCCGGTGGAAACCGACCGGCACCCACCCGCGTGACGACCTCCGCAACGGAGTCTGGTTGGCTGCCCGTCATGACGGTGACCAGTGGCGGGCCCGGCCGAGGCGGTGGCCCGGGGCACCGGTTGTACAGCGTCGTGGTGTTCGTGCTGCTCGCCTCGCTGGACAACGTGGCGATCGGGCTGGTCCCGCCGCTGTACGGCCCGATCTCCGACGCCTTCGACGTGTCGGGGCGGCTGCTGGGTCTGGTCACCGCGGTCAGCTTCCTGGTCAGCTCGGTGGCGGCGGTCGGCTGGGCGTACGTCGGCGACCGGACCAACCGCAAGCCCCTGCTCATGGTCGGCACGCTGCTCTGGGCGGCGGGCACCGGTGGCAGCGCGCTCGCCGGTGGCTACCTGACGTTCCTCGCCGCACAACTGGTCGCCGCAGTCGGCCTCGGTGCGGTCGGCTCGGTCGGCTTCTCGGTGGTCACCGACCTGATCTCACCGACCCGGCGCGGGTTGGTGATGAGCTTCTGGGGGCTCTCCCAGGGCGTCGGTACCCTCGCCGGCACGCTCGTCGGCGGGCTGCTCGGGGCAACCGACTGGCGACGGCCGTTCCTGACCCTGACCGGCGTCGGCCTGGTCGCCACCCTGGCCTACCTGTTCACCTACGACATCCGACGAGGGCAGAGCGAGCCGGAGCTGGCCGACAGGTTGGACGCCGGCGCCGAGTACGACTATCGGATCAGCCGCGCCGACCTGCCGCGCATCCTGGCCCGACGGACCAATCGATGGCTGATCCTGCAGGGTCTGACCGCGCAGGCGGCGTTCGGCTCGCTGGTGTGGCTGCCGGTGCTCTTCGCCGAGCGGGCCGAGGCCCAGGGCTACTCGACGTCGACCGCGGTGGTGGTGGGCAGCGTCTTCGCCACGCTGTTCCAGCTCGGCGGGGTGCTCTCCATCGTCGGTGGGCTGATCGGCGACGCGGTGCAGCGGCGTACCCATCGGGGGCGGGCGTTGGTCGCCGCGGTCGGCATCCTCGCCGCGCTGCCGTTCTACCTGGTGCTGTTCTTCGTCCCGGTGACCATCGACGTGCCGGACGGCGCCAGCGGCGGTGCGGTGGTCGGCGCGGTGCTGGCCAGTGTGTTCACCGAGCCGTCGGTGGGGCTGAGCCTGCTCACCGCTGTCGTCGCGCTCGCACTGACCTCGGCCAACTCGCCGAACTGGTTCGCGCTGATCGCCGACGTGAACCCGCCCGAGCACCGGGGCACGGTCTACAGCCTGGGCAACCTGGTCAACGGGATCGGTCGCGCGGCTGGCAACGGGTTGGTCGGGGTCGCGTTCCAGGGGTTGCGGGCGGCATTCCCACCGCCGTTGAACTTCGCGGTCGGGCTGGCCGCGTTCCAGCTCTTCTTCATTCCCACCGGCGTCATGTACTGGCTCGCCTCGCGGACCTCACCAGCGGACATCGACAACGTGCACGACCTGCTGCAAGCCCGCGCCGACCGCCTCTGACCCGCGCCGCCCACCCCGCGCCGCCGGCCCCGTCCTCACGCGCGCCTTGATCCGCACAACATCAGGGAAAGTGCTGCCTCGGGCGAGCGTGAGGGGCCAACATCCCTGATGTTGCGCGGGATGTTGGCCCCTCCGGGCTCAGGGCAGGGTCAGCCGCGCAGCCAGACGGTCACGTCGGTCGGGACCGCGCCGTCGTCGTCCAGTGGTGCGCTGGTGGCGAGCACCTCGGCACCGGTCGGTACCGGCACCGGGGCCGCACCGAAGTTGGTCAGCACGGTCAGCCCCGCGTTGCGGAAGGTCAGCACCTCGTCGCCAGAGGACACCCACTCCAGGGTGCCCCGACCCAGCCCGTGGTCACGGCGCAGCCGCAGCGCGGCACGGTACAGCTCGTACGTCGAGCCGGGCACGTCGCGCTGGCGGTCCAGCGCGTACTCCGCCCAGAGCGAAGGCTGCGGCAGCCAGCTCGCGTCGGTCGGCCCGAAGCCGTAGGACGGGGCGTCGGCCTCCCACGGGATCGGCACCCGGCAGCCGTCCCGGCCGCGCTGGGTGTGCCCGCTGCGCGCCCAGGTCGGGTCCTGCCGGGCTTCGTCGGGCAGCGTGGTGTGCTCGGGCAGCCCCAGCTCCTCGCCCTGGTAGAGGTACGCCGAGCCGGGCAGGGCGAGCATCAGCAGGGTGGCCGCCCGGGCCCGGCGCAGGCCGAGCGCGGCGTCCGGCTGCGGGTCGCCGATGCCGATGCCGTTGGGCCGTACGGTGCCGATCGGCAGGCCGAGCCGGGAGGCGTGCCGCACCACGTCGTGGTTGGACAGCACCCAGGTGGTCGGCGCGCCGACCGAGTCGGTCGCCTCCAGCGAGCGGGTGATCACCGCGTACTGGGCCGGGGCGGTCCACGCGGCGAGCAGGTACTCGAAGTTGAAGGCCTGGTGCATCTCGTCCGGGCGGACGTAACGTGCCAGCCGCTCGGCGGGCTCCACCCATGCCTCGGCGACCAGCACCCGCTCGCCGGGGTAGCTGTCGAGAACCTGCCGCCACTGCCGGTAGATCTCGTGCACGCCGTCCTGGTCCCACATCGGCGGGCGCGGTTTGTCGACCTCGTTGCCGGAGAGGATTTCCTGTGGCTCCTGCCAGTCGGCCAGGTCGGCCTGCTTGATCAGGCCGTGCGCCACGTCGACCCGGAAGCCGTCCACCCCACGGTCCAGCCAGAACCGCAGCACGTCCAGGAACTCGGCGTGCACCTCCGGGTTGTCCCAGTTGAGGTCCGGCTGACCCGTGTCGAACAGGTGCAGGTACCACTGGCCTGGTTGCCCGTCGGGGTCCACCGTCCGGGTCCAGGCTGGGCCGCCGAAGACGCTCTGCCAATCGTTCGGCGGCTGGTCGCCGGCCGGGCCGAGGCCGTCTCGGAAGATGTACCGCGACCGCTCCGGGCTGCCGGGCGCGGCCGGCAGTGCCGCCTGGAACCAGCGGTGCGCCGAGGAGGTGTGGTTCGGAACCAGGTCGACGATCACCCGCAGGTTGCGGGAGTGCGCGTCGGCGATCAGCTTGTCCGCGTCGGCGAGGGTGCCGAACAGCGGGTCGATGTCGCGGTAGTCGGCCACGTCGTAGCCGGCGTCGGCCTGCGGCGACGGGTAGAAGGGCGAGAGCCACACCGCGTCCACGCCCAACTCGACCAGGTGGTCGAGGCGTGCGGTGATGCCGGGCAGGTCACCGATCCCGTCACCGTCCGAGTCGGCGAACGAACGGGGGTAGATCTGGTAGATGGTCGCCTCGGTCCACCAGCCGGTGACCGGGTGACCGGAGGGGGTCTGCTGCGTCGGATCGGTGTTCAGGGTCGTCTCCCGTGTCGAGCTGTGGGTGGTGAAGTTCAGTGTGCCCGGGGCGGTGCGGTCGAGTCCCGGACCACCAGCCGAGTGGGCAGGATCACCGGCGTGTCGCAACTGGCGCTGCTCTGCCGCACGGTGGCTCCCAGCGGTCGGGCACCGAGCGGGTCGAGCAGCATCCGGGCGGCCAACCGGCCCTGCTCGGCGGCGGGCTGGGCGATGGTGCTGAGCCCGAGCACGCCGGCCAGGTCGTGGTCGTCGATGCCGATCACACTGACATCCTGCGGCACCCGCAGCCCGGCGTCACGCACTGCGGTCATCGCACCCATCGCCATCTCGTCGCAGGCAGCGACGATCGCGGTCGGTGGTTCGCCGCGGGCCAGCAACTCGACGGCGGCCCGGTTGCCGCCCTCGATCGTGAACGTGGACTCCACGTCCAGGCTCGGGTCGGGCCGCAGGCCGGCGGAGCGCAGCTCCTCCTGGTATCCGCGGCGTCGGTCGAGGTGGGTGGTGAAGGCCAACTCGTCGTCCGGGTCGCCGGAGATGTGCGCGATGCGGTGATGGCCGAGGTCGATCAGGTGCCGGGTGGCGGCCCGGGCGGCCGCCACGTCGTCGATCCGTACGCATGGCCAGTTGGGCACCCTGCTCCCCGAGCTGATGGTCACGCCGGGCAGCTCCAGGGTGGCCAGTGCGGTCAGGTCGGCCGGCCGCAGTGGTGTGGCGACAAGCATCATGGCGTCCACCCGCTTGTGCAGGTTGGCCGTCCGCAGGACCCGCTGGCGGACCTGCTCCCGGCCGCCCAGGTTGTAGAGCAGCAGGTCGTAGCCGGACTGGTGGAGGTACTCCTCGACCGACTCGACGACGGTGCTGAAGAACCAGCGGGTGATCCGGGGGACCACCACCGCGACGGTGCCCGTCCGGCCACCGGCGAGCCGGGACGCGCTCGGTGAAACCTCGTAGTCGAGCTGCTCGGCGGCGGCGAGCACCCGGCGCCGGGTGGCGGCCGAGACCGTCGGCAGTCCGCGCAGGGCCCGCGAGACGGTGGCCGTGGATACCCCGGCCAACCGGGCGACATCATCGATCCTCGTCACGCTTCCCCCGCTCGGTGCCCGGCTCGTCCACCGCCGCCCGAGGGGCCGGGCGACGGTGGACGAGCGGGTCAGCCCTTGACGCTGCCGGCGAGCAGACCTCGCACGAAGAAGCGCTGCAGGGACAGGAAGACAATGAGCGGTACGACGATGGAGACGAACGCGCCCGCGGTCAACCGCTGCCACTCGTTGCCCCGGGTGCCGGCCATCTCGGCGAGCCGGACGGTGAGCGGGGCGGTCTCGTTGCCGCCGCCGGCGAAGATCAGTGCCACCAGCAGGTCGTTCCAGACCCAGAGGAACTGGAAGATGCCGAAGGCGGCCAGCGCCGGGGTGATCAGCGGCAGCACGATGGTGCGGAAGATCTTCGGGTGGGTGGCCCCGTCGACCCGGGCCGCCTCCATCAGGTCCCCGGGCAGCTGCGAGATGAAGTTGTGCAGCAGGAAGACGGCGAACGGGAGTGCGAAGCAGGTGTGCGCGAACCACACCTGGGCGAACTTCTGCTCGTCGACCAGGTCCCAGGCCGGCATCAGGGTGACGCCGCCGAGGGTGACGCCTGTGGAGAAGAACTTCAGCAGCGGCACCAGGGCCATCTGCAGCGGGACGATCTGCAACGCGAAGATCGCGATGTAGAGCCAGTCCCGGCCGCGGAACTTTATCCAGGCCAGCGCGTACGCGGCGAGGGATGCGAAGGCGAGCGGGAAGAGCACCGACGGGACGGTGATCGCCAGCGAGTTGATGAAGTAGCTGGCGAGCTGCCCGGAGGACGACGACCGGCCGAAGAGGACCTGCTGGTAGTTCTCCAGCGTGAACTGTGGGTTGGTGAACGCCGTCCACCAACCGGTCGTCTTGATCTCGTCCTCCGGCCGGAGGGAGGAGATGAGCAGACCGAAGGTCGGGATGGTCCAGACCACCGCGATGACGATCGAGACCAGCGTCGCGGTGCGGCTGTTCAACCGCTTACGGACCCGGCCGGCGGTGGTGGACGGGGTGCCGTCGGTCTTCTGGGTGCCGACGGCGACGGTCGGAGTTGCGGTCGTCATCTCAGCCCTCCCGCTGTTGACGGAGGTTGCGAATCTGGTAGATCACGACCGGGATGACCAGGATGAAGAGGAAGACCGCGAGTGCGGAGCCCTGCCCGTTCTGGCCGTACCGGAAGGCTTGGTTGTACATCTCGCTGGCGATCACGCTGGTGTCGTAGTTGCCGTTGGTCGCGGTCCGGACGATGTCGAAGACCTTGAGCGTGGCGATCGTGAGTGTCACCACCACGACGATCAGCGCCGGTCGGATGCTCGGCATGGTGATCTGCCAGAACATCTGCCACGGGCTGACGCCGTCGAGCCGGGCGGCTTCGACGATGTCGCCGGGGATCGCCTTGATCGCGGCGGAGAGCACCACCATGGCGAAGCCGGCCTGGATCCAGACCATGATGACGATCAGCAGCAGCGTGTTCAGGGGTGATTCCAGCAGCCACTGCTTCGGCTCACCGCCCAGGCTGACCACGATCTGGTTGAGCAGACCGATCTGGTCGCCCTCACCGCGGTAGGCGTAGACGAACTTCCAGATGATGCTCGCGCCGACGAAGGAGATGGCCATCGGCAGGAAGATCAGTGACTTGGCCACCGACTCGAACCGGGCCTTGTCCACCAGTACGGCGTAGATGAGGCCGAACCCGGTCGCGATCAGCGGGACCAGAACGACCCAGACCAGGGTGTTGATCAGGACCCGGACGATCGAGTCGTCGGAGAACATCCAGCCGTAGTTTCGCAGCCCCACCCAGTTGGTGCTGCCCGCGTCCATGAAGGAGAGCAGCGTGGTGCGGATGGCCGGAACGACCAACCCGACCGTGAGTAGTAGCAGCGTCGGCAGCAGGAAGAAGAGCGCGAAGAGTCCCTCCCCCTTGCTGCGTCGGCGGGGGAGCGGGGCGCCGCTGGCAGACGCGGTGACCAGCTGCGCCTCCCGGCGCCGTGCGAACCAGGCCGGCACCACGTCGAGAAGCAGGAGCAGACCGCCCACCACCACGACGAAAGCGATCAGCCCGTACATCAGCATGAGGAACTTCGGCTGTTCCTCCGCGAAGTCGAACTCCATCGACCCTCCCAGGTCCAGATCAGCCGGTGGGCCGGCCCGCGGGTGCGGACCGGCCCACCGCTCAGATCACTTCCAGCTGCTCTCGATGCCCTGGAGCACCGACGCGGTGTCCTTGCCGTTGATCCACTCGACCATGCCCTTCCAGAACGTCCCCGCGCCGACCGCGGCCGGCATCAGGTCGGATCCGTCGAAGCGGAAGACGCCGCTCTTGTCCTGGAGGATCTGGACGGAGAGCTTGTCGATCGGGCTGGCGACGTTGGCGATGTCCAGCTTGTTGTTCGCCGTGACCCAGTTGCCGAGCTTCGCGCGGCTGTTGACGTACTCGCTGGAGGCGAGGTACGTCTGCACCGCCTGCACCTCGGGGCGGTCGGTGTACCCGACGACGAACTCGCCCGCGCCGAGCACCGGCTTGCCCTTGGCCGTGTCGATGGCCGGGAAGTAGAACGCGAACGCGTCACCGTCCTCGGCCACCTTGGTGCCCTCGGGGAACTGGTTGGCGTAGAAGGACGCCTGCCGGTGCATGGCGCACTTGCCGGTGGTGACGGGCAGTCCGGCCTCACCGAAGGCGGTGGTGCCGATGCTCTTCACGCCGCCGAAGCCGCCGTTCATGTACTTCTCGTTCTTCAGGATCGTGCCGGCCCGGTTGACCGCGTCGACGATCCGCGGGTCGTTGAACGGGATGGCGTGGGTGGTCCACTGGTCGTAGACCTCGGGACCCTGCGTACGCAGGATCACGTCCTCGATCCAGTCCGTGGCCGGCCAGCCGGTGGCGTCACCGGACTCGATGCCGGCGCACCACGGCTTGATGCCGCTCGCGGCGATCGTGTCGCTGAGCTTGATCAGGTCGTCCCAGCTGGTCGGGACCGTCCAGCCCTTCTCCTTGAAGAGCTTCGGCGAGTACCAGACGAAGGACTTCACGTTGGCGCCGAGCGGCACGCCGTAGAGGGTGCCGTTGACGGTGCCATACTTCAGCCAGTCGGCCGGCAGGTTCTGCTCGGCCATGGTCTTGGTGTCGGCCCCGAGGGACTTCAGCTTGCCGGCGTCGGCGAACCGCTTGACCAGACCCGGCTGGGGCACGAAGGCCAGGTCGGGCGCGTTGCCGCCGTCGACCCGGACCGGGAGCTGCGCCTCGAACTCGGCGTTGCCCTCATAGTCGATCTCGATGCCGGTGCAGTCCTCGAACGCCTTCCACGAGGTCCTGAGCAGGTCGGCCTCGGCGTCACGGATGGACGCGTAGATGGAGACCTTCTTGCCGTCGTGGCCCTCGTACTTGTCGTATGCGGCGCACTCCGCGGAGCCCGCGTTGTTGCTCTTCTTGTCGTCGCCGGTACCGCAAGCGGTGGCGCTGAGCGCCAGCCCGAGTACACCGGCGATCACGAAGGCCTGGCGTGGTCTGGTAAAGACCGCCATGCCGTCCTCCTTCCTAGCCGGCGCGGTCGTGCTGGTGACCCGTCGCCGGTCCGATTGGGCGTGCACACATGTAAGCGCTTGCATCCGATCCGGTCCACCCCCAGTCAGACACGAGCGAGTAACAATCCGGAAACCTCGGGGCCGCCTCGTGGGCGCGCTCCCGGACCGGATCTCGGGCCCTTTCGAAGATTGGCGATATCTGTCAGGCTGAGCGCACCTCATCGAAGGTTTTCAACATAGGAGGAGCTGCATGCGTAAGCGGTGGATCAGCCTGTTGGCGACGGGTCTGCTCGTCGCGGGAGTACTGACGCCGGCGAGCCCGGCCCTGGCCGCGCCGACGTTCAAGGTGCCGTTCCCGTGCGGCCAGTCCTGGTCCGGGCAGACCAGGTCGGATCACAGCCCGGCGTACGCCGTCGACTTCAACCGCACCGACGATCTCGGTGACCCGGTGGTGGCCAGCGCCCCCGGCACCGTCGACCGGGTGACCGACCTCGGCGGCACCAGCTACGGCAAGTACGTGCGGATCAACCATGGGGGCGGTTACAGCACCTACTACGCCCACCTCAACGGCTTCAACGTCTCGGTCGGGCAGACGGTCGCCTACGGCAAGGTGCTCGGCTGGGTCGGCAGCACCGGCGGCTCGACCGGGCCACACCTGCACTACGAGCAGCGCCTCAACGGCAACGACATCCAGGTCCGGTTCAACGGCACCCTCGCCCTGTACTGGGGCAGCAAGAGCTACAGCAGCAACAACGGCTGCTCCTCGGGCAGCGGCAACGGCACGGTCGACACCAGCGGCACCCCATTGACCGTCCGTTCCGGCCCCGGCACCGGGTACGCCTCGGTGGGCACCGTCGCCGACGGCACCCGGGTGACCATCGCCTGCCAGACCAGTGGCACCACGGTCACCGGCACGTACGGCACCAGCTCGATCTGGGACCGGATCGGCTCCGGTCGGTTCATCGCCGACGCGTATGTGTACACCGGGCACGACGGCTACATCCCGAACGTCCCCCGCTGCTGAGGGCGGAACGACGATGGTCTCCGGCGGGCGGGCGGCCGCTCGCCGGAGACCCCTCGGTCAGGAGTTGAGCCGCCAGATCGACAGGTTCAGTGCGGCGGCGAAGGTGACCCAGGCCCAGTAGGGCAGCATCAGCGCGGCCGCGACCCGGGACACCCGGGCGAAAAGCACCACGGTGAGCCCGATCGCCAGCCACATCACCACGATCTCGGCGAACGCCAGCCCGTACTGCCCCGCGCCGAAGAACAGCGGGGTCCAGATCGCGTTGAGCACCAGTTGGGCAGCCCACGCCCAGAGGGCGGAAGAGAAGCCGACCCGGCGCCACACCAGCCAGCCGGCCACCGCGATCAGCACATAGAGCAGCGACCAGACCGGGCCGAAAAGCCACGACGGCGGCGCCCAGTCGGGTTGTCGCAGGGTCGCGTACTCGTCGGTGGTGCCCTGCACCCCCAGCCCGCCGATCGCGGCCGCGACGAAGACGGCCGCAGCGAAGCCGACGAGCGCCCACCAGGACCGCCGGGCGGAGTTGGCTCCCGTTTTCTGCGCTGTCTCCATGTTCGCGATATTTCCGCTTGCCGGAGGGGTCAAACTCGGGAACGGCCGAGGATGCGGACGAACAGCGCCGGGGCCGCTGCGACCGGCGCTCCTGTCGGGAGGACGAAGCTCTGGCCGCGGCGACCCCGGCGGGTCCCGGTGTTACAAGGTGCGGACGTCAATTGGTGAAGATGCTGACACCAGTCGGGCCGACCAACAGCCCGACGACGATGAGGACGATGCCCCACAGGATCTGCCGGCGGAACAGCGCAAGGATGCCGGCGACCACGAGTACGACTGCGATAATCCAAAGAATCAGCTCCATGACCTCTGGGTACCCGACGGGCCGAGCGGGGAAACCTGGTCGGTGTCGAGTTGATCGCCAACGTGGAAGACGCTGTACGCCTGCTTGATCACCGGGTGCGCGACGTTGCGGACGCGTATCCCGCCGGGGGTCGTGCCGCGCTCGGTGCCGGCATGCGCGTGCCCGTGCAGGGCCAGCGCTGTGGGCGCGGAGTCGATCGCCTGCCCCAGCTGGTACGACCCGAGGAACGGGTAGATCTCCAACGGTTCGCCGGCCAGCGTGTCCGGCACCGGCGCGTAGTGGGTGAGCGCGACCAGCATGTCGCAGTCCAGTGAGCGCAGCGCCGCGCCGAGGCGGTCCGCGCTGTCGGTGGTGGTCCGCACGAACGCCTTCATCTCCGGCTCGCCGAAGTCGCTCGCGCACCGCCCGGCGAACCCACCGCCGAAGCCCTTGACGCCGGCGATGCCGAGCCGGCCACCCGCGCAGTCCAACACCACGCCGTTACCCTCCAGCACGGTGATGCCCGCGTCCTCGAGCACCTTGACCACCTGCGGCACCTGGTCACACTGGTGGTCGTGGTTGCCCAGCACGGTCACGACCGGCACGGCCAACCCACCGAACTCCTCTGCCACGCAGCGCGCCTCGGCCTCGGTGCCGTGCCGGGTCAGGTCCCCGGCCAGCAGCAGCACGTCGGCGCACTCCGGCAACTCTTCCAACGCGGGTCGGAACCGGCCGACCACGTCCTCGTCCAGATGCACGTCACCCACAGCGGCGATCCGGATCACCATGGAACCTCCCTCAGGGCAGTTGCTCGATCTCCGTGGGCGCCTGGGCGCGGATCACCCCGATGTCGCTGGCGATCGGCACGTCAGGGAAGCGCTCGGACACCCGGCGCAGGATCTCCGCACGCCGGTGCGGGCTCTCCACCTCGCCGTAGAGCACGAGGGCGCGGTCTCGTCGGACCACGGTGATCCCTTGTTCGGCGACGGCGGGGTCCTCGGCGAGCAGCCGCTGGATCTCCGCTTCGACGTACTCGTCCGGTGGCCCGGCGCCGATGTCGCGATGGTGGGTCACGATGTCCCCTCTCCTGGCTGGGTGCCGACGGACGGCACCACTTCCAGCCGGTCCAGCAGCACCAGGAACGCCTCCGCGTACGGCGAGTGCTGCGTCTCCTTGCGTACCCGCTCCCAGTCGATCTGCTCCCGCAGCGACCGGGCCAGCGGCAGGCCGCGGGCGAAGTCGCAGTAGTGCTGGGAGAAGCTGAGCAGTTTGTGCACCATCAGCTGGGTGGCGGACAGGACCGGCATGTGGATCGCGTCCACCGGCCGGATGACCGTGTCGGCGAACGTCTCCTCGGTGACCGGTGTCTCGATCGGCCGATGGATGAGGTCCACCATCCGGTCGTCGTCGAAGACCTTGACCAGCCAGTCCTCCGGTGGGCGCTGAGCGACGAAGCCGGCGGCCACCAGGGCCTCCAGCGCCTGTTCCACGTCGGCCTCCCGGATCAGGAAGTCGACGTCGTGCTCACTGGAGTGGCCCCCGTGGGCGTACACGGCGAAGCTGCCGCCCAGGGCGAACGGGATCTCGGACTGCTTGAGCACGGCGGCGACCTTCTTGAGGGTGTGCACCAGACTCTCGTCTCCGTGCTCAGCCATCTGGTTCTCCCGTCGTCGTGTCGCGTCGTCTGTCGGTGGAACGGCGGTTGGCTTTCAGACTCCGGTACCCGGCATTACGGTCGGCCACACCTGGTTCTGTCGCGGTTGGGCGTCAACAGGGATGAAACACCGCAAACCTCGCGGACCAGATGCATGCGTCGGATAACCTGTGGAGGGTGGCCAGATCATCGGGGATGCGACGCGGCAGGGCCCGTTTGCGCACCGTCGCCCTGATCGGCATCGACGGTTCAGGCAAGACCACTCAGGCACACCGACTGGCCGACGCGCTGACGGCCGCCGGCCGCCCCGCGAAATACCGCCGCAACGCCAGCGGGCGTCGTTGGCTCGCCCGCCTCGCCCACCGACTCGGGCGGCCCGACGCACAACGGCTCGTCGGGCGCGACGGGGTGCTGGCGGTGGAGTCCGTGCTGCGCTGGCTCGCCATCGCCGCAGCCCTGCTCAGTTGCCTGCTCACCGGCCGGACGGCAGTGATGGACCGCTACTCGGCCTGCCAGTACGCGAGCATCCGGGCGAACGGCGGGCAGCGCTGGGAGCGGCTCGCCCGGGCCGGCTACCGGCTGTTCCCGACACCGGAGGTGACCTTCCTCCTCACCGTCGACCCGGCGGAGGCGTACCGGCGCATCGAGGAGCGCGGCACCGATCACGAGACGATGGGCTGGCTGACCGCGGCGGACACCGCCTACCGGGCCCTGCCCGAGTACCCGAGCTTCGTGCTGGTGGACGCGGACCGGCCAGCCCAGGAGGTGACCGAGCAGATCCAGGCGTACCTGGGAACCTGGCTGCCGCCGTCCCCCGGGACGACGCAGGATGATGGTGGCTCGTTGACGGCTCAGGCCCGACCGTAGACCGGGACGGTGGCGCCGCTGGTCGGGGCCGACTCGGTCGACGCGAGGAATCGGATCACCGTCGCGATCTCCGCCGGGGCCACCCAGCGGGAGTGGTCGGCGTCCGGCTGGGCGGCCCGGTTCGCCGGGCTGTCGATGACGCTGGGCAGCACGGTGTTGCAGCGCACGTTGCGGGACCGGTACTCCACCGCGACCGCGTTGGCGAAGGCCAGCACCGCCGCCTTGGCCGTCACGTAGCCGGCCGCGCCGGGGAAGGGGGCGACCGCCGCGCGGGCCGAGACGCAGACCACCGCGCCGCCGCCGGCTGCCACCAGGTGGGGCAGCGCGGCCTGGGTGACCAGGTAGGTCGGCCGAAGGTTGAGGGTGAGCATCCGCTCGAACTCCTCGATCGGCGTCTCGTGCACCAGTCCGCCGCTGGCGTACCCACCGACGAGGTTGACCACCGCCCGCAGTGGCGCGGCCGGCTCCCCGGCGGCGGCCTCGACCGCACGCGCCGCGCCCGCCGGATCGCTCAGGTCCGCGCTCAGCCGGACCAGCCCGTCCGCCGCCGGGTCCGAGCCGGGTCGGGGCTGCCGCTCCGGTACGACCACCCGCCAGCCCGCCTCGACGAACGCGGTGACAACCGCCCCGCCGAGCCCGCCGGTACCTCCGGTCACCAACACGCTGCGCTCCGCCATGCGCGTCACGCTAGCGCCTCCTGCGTCGCGATCCTCTCGGCGGCCCACTGCCGGCGCTCTGCCGAGAGCAGAGCGGCTGGCTGAAACACCCGTCGGCAACGCAGGATCAACGGATGCGGATCCTCATTCTCGGTGGCACCCGGTTCCTCGGCCGGGCGGTGGCCCAACTCGCCGTCGACCAGGGTCACGACGTGACCTGCGCGGCCCGGGGAGTGTCCGGAGTCGCGCCGGACGGGGTCCGGTTCGTGCCGGTCGACCGGGACGATCCCGAGGCGTTGGTGCGGCTCGCCGGCGAAAGCTTCGACGCGGTGGTCGATGTGACCCGCCAGATCAGTCACGCCAGGTACGCGCTCGCCGTGCTCGCCGACCACGTCGGACACTGGTCCTTCGTGTCGACGATCTCGGTGTACGCGGACAACACCACCCCGGGTCAGACCGCGACGGACGCACCGGCGCTGCCACCGGCCCCGCCGGACGTGGACGGTCCGGTGGGGCCGGACCACCGCTGGTACGGCGAGTGCAAGGTGAGCATCGAGCGGCTGGTCCGGGATCGGATGGGTGTGGACCGTTCGTTCATCTGCCGGGCGGGGCTGATCGTCGGCGCCCAGGACCCGAGCGACCGCTTCCCGTACTGGGTGCGTCGGCTGTCGGCCGGTGGGGAGGTCCTCGCACCCGGCAGGCCGAGCGACCGGGTGCAGTTCGTGGACGTGGCCGATCTGGCCGGCTGGTTGCTGCACGCCGCCGACACCCGCCTCGGCGGCACGTACGACGGCATCGGGCCGGCGATGTCCCGGGCCGATCTGCTGAACGGGGTCGCCGCCGGGCTGGGTGTGGCGGATCCGGTCCTCACCTGGGTCGACCAGGAGTTCCTGCTGGCCCACGACGTACGCGAGTGGTCGGGGGAGCGGGCGCTGCCACTCTGGGTGCGGCTGCCGGAGTCCGCCGGCCTGATGGACCGGGACGCCCGACCGGCTCTGGACGCCGGGCTGGCGGTCCGTCCGCTGTCCGACACCGTTCGGGCGACCGCGTCCTGGATGAGAGCACACCCGGCCGCCGTACGGCAGAGTGGACTCGACCCGGCGGATGAGGTGGCGGTACTGCGGCAGTGGCAGGCTGTGCGGGCCCGGTGATTCCGGCCGACGACTGCATCCCCACCCGGCCTGTCATAGTTGACGCTCACGCTTGGTGAAAGTAAGTTTCACCCGTGGCGAAGAGTCCGAAGATTTCTGCGAGTCAGGAGCCCGGTGGGCTGATCGTCCACATCAGCGGGCTGTTGCCGTCGCTGTCGCCCGCCGAGCAGCGGGTTGCTCGGCTGGTCGTGTCCGACCCGGCCGCCGCCGCACGGCGGACCATCACCGACCTCGCCACCGCCGCGGAGACATCCGAGGCGACCGTCATCCGGTTCTGCCGTTCGGTGGGCATGGACGGTTATCCCCAGCTGCGCATCCGGCTCGCCGCCGAGGCCGCCCGCCGGATCGAGCCACCGGACGCCCGGGTGGTCGGCGGAGACATCCCGCCCGGCGCCGACCTCGCCCAGATCATCGCCACCATCGCGTTCAACGACGCCCGCGCGGTCGAGGAGACCGCCGAGCAACTCGACCCGGCCGCCTGCGAGCAGGTCGTCGAGGCGATCAATGGCGCCGGTCGGATCGACATCTACGGCGCCGGCGCCAGCGGCTTCGTCGCTTCCGACTTCCAGCAGAAGCTGCACCGCATCGGCCGGATCGCCTTCTACTTCCCCGACGTGCACACCGCGCTGACCTCGGCCGCACTCCTCGGCCGCGGAGACGTGGCGTTCGGCATCTCGCACACCGGCACCACCTCTGACGTGATCGAGGTGCTGGAGCAGGCCCGTACGCGGGGTGCGGTCACCGTGGCGCTGACAAATTTCCCGCGCTCGCCGATCACCGAGGTGGCGGACTTCGTGTTGACCACGGCCGCCCGCGAGACCACCTACCGCTCCGGCGCGACGGCCAGCCGACTGGCCCAGCTCACCGTGGTCGACTGTCTCTTCGTCGGGGTGGCCGCCCGCAATCGGTCCCGGGCCCGCAAGGCCCTCGAGGCGACAGCCGAGGCGGTCCAGTCGCACCGGGTGGGTGCCAACCGGAGGCGGGCATGACGGCCGGTGCGGTGGAGCCGGACGAGGACATGCCAGCACCGTCTGCCCGCCCGACGGTCCGGGTGGGCGCACCCACCGAACGGCGCAACCCGCTCAGCGTCGACCTCGACCTGATGTCGACCCGGGACGTGCTCACCGTCATCAACGAGGCCGACCGGCGGGTGCCGGCGGCGGTCGCCGCAGTGCTCGACGAGATCGCCACCACCGTCGACCTGGCGGTGGCGGCGCTGCTCGGCGGTCACCGGGTGCACTACTTCGGGGCCGGCACCTCCGGCCGGCTGGGCGTGCTCGACGCGGCCGAGCTCGCCCCCACCTTCAACTCGCCCCGGCACTGGTTCTGCGCCCACCTCGCCGGCGGCCCGGACGCCATGTTGCGGGCCGTCGAGGATGCCGAGGACGACGACCGGGGAGGCGCGGTCGAGGCGGCCAGTTGTGTGCGCGCCGGTGACCTGGTGGTTGGTCTGGCGGCCAGCGGACGCACCCCGTACGTCCTCGGGGCGCTCGCCGCGGCCCGCGCCAAGGGCGCTTCCACGGTGCTGGTCTGCGCCAATCCGGAGGCGGAGGCCGCCCGGTCAGTGGACGTGTTCATCGGGGTGGACACCGGACCCGAGGTGGTCACCGGGTCGACCCGGATGAAGGCGGGCACGGCGCAGAAGTTGGTGCTCAACGCGTTCTCGACCGCCGTCATGGTGCGACTGGGGCGGGTCTACTCGAACCTCATGATCGATATGGTGGCCACCAACGCGAAGCTCCGTGGCCGAATGATCTCGATTCTGGTCGAGGCCACCGGTTGCTCGGAGGAGGTCTCCCGGCAAGCCCTCACCGAGGCTGACGGTGACCTGAAGACGGCACTCGTCTCCCTGGTGTCCGGTGCCGAGGTCGAGGCCGCCAGGGCCGCGCTGGCCCGCTCCGCCGACCAGGTACGCGGGGCCCTCGCCCTGCTCGCGACCTAGCCGCACGCGCCCCGGGAAGCGAACGGGGCTTCGGATTGTTCATCTGGCCGGGGGGTAATAACACTCCCGTGGATGAACCGACCGGTCCCCCGGTGCGTATCTGGCAGTGACCAGGATCGCAGCGTGGTGGTGACCCGGGTCGCTGTGCCCCCACGGCGGGCGGTGTTGCCATGGTGCGGTAACCCGCACGTGGTGCCCAGCGGCGAGCCACCCGACGGGATGCTGACAGCAAACATGGACCGTGCTCTCAGCTACTACTCAGGCATTCGTGACACTTTCGACTCACGACATGGAATCCCCGGCACGTCTCATCTGTTGTGTAGGTGTCAGCACCGATGGGCACAGCAGAAGTTACCAGGGGTTGACGGACGTGGGGAATGGCAAGGAACCGGGCAACCGGCGCGAGCGAGGGGACCGTGGGCAACGTGGACAAGAACATCGGCATGCGCACCGATCAGGTGGCCGAGGAGCGCGACCTGGTCGGCGTCTACCTGCACGAGATCTCCCGGACGCCACTGCTGGACGCCGCCCGGGAGGTCGAACTCTCCAAGGCGATCGAGGCCGGCCTCTACGCCGAGCACCTGCTCGGTGAGGACGCCGTCCGCGCTGGTGTCGACCGGGCCGACCTGGAGTGGCTGGTCGTCGAGGGGGAGCGCGCGAAGGACCTCTTCATCCGCGCCAACCTCCGACTGGTCGTGTCGATCGCCCGCCGCTACGTGCGGTCGGGCATGCCCATGCTGGACCTGATCCAGGAGGGCAACACCGGCCTGGTCCGGGCGGTCGAGAAGTTCGACTACGAGCGTGGTTACAAGTTCTCCACCTACGCCACCTGGTGGATTCGCCAGGCGATCAGCCGGGCGATCGCCCAGCAGGAGCGCACCGTGCGTCTGCCGGTGCACCTCGTGGAGGACGTCAACCGGATGCGCAACGTGGCCCGGCAGTTGACTCGTGAGCTGGGCGCCGACCCGGAGCCGGAGCAGATCGCGGCCTCCCTCGGCGTCACCGTCGAGCGGGTCAACGAGCTGCGCCGCTGGTCGCAGGACACCGTGTCGCTGGACACGCCGGTCGGCGACGACGGCGACACCAGCCTCGGCGACCTGGTCGCCGACAGTGACGCGCCGTCGCCGGAGGACATCGTCCTCAGCGGCCTGGAGCGACAGCGCATCGAAGGGCTGCTCAACCACCTCGACGACCGGTCCGCCGGCATCATGCGGGCCCGCTACGGGCTGGAGGACGGCCGGGAGCACTCGCTCACCGAGGTCGCGTCCCGGTTCTCGCTGTCCCGCGAGCGGATCCGACAGCTGGAGATCCAGGCCCTCGGTCGGCTGCGTGAGCTGGCCCGGGCGGAGGGGCTGCAGGCAGCCTGACCTGGTAGCAACGACGGCGAACGGCCGGCGTCCGATAGGGGGACGCCGGCCGTTCGCCGTCAGCCGGTCGTTACTAGCGAACCCGGCCGTAGCCCTGGATGGACATCATGTTCATCCCCCGTTTGAGCACGTTGCGACCGGCGCTCGGCGCGTCGATCACCTGGCCGTCACCCACGTAGAGGGCGACGTGCCCGAGCCCGCTGTAGAAGACCAGGTCACCCGGGCGTAAATCACCCCGGCCGATGTGGGCGACCGCGCTCCACTGCATGCGGGTGTTGTGTGGCAGGGACTTCCCGGCCGCCCGCCAGGCCGCCAAGGTCAGCCCGGAACAGTCGTAGCCGTTCGGCCCGTCGGCTGCCCAGACGTACGGCTTGCCCACCGCTCCGAATGCGTAGCGCACGGCGGCACCGGCATCACCGGCCACCGCGGGCACGTTCTTGGCCTCGGCCGCCGCGGCCTTGGGTTCGGGTCGCTCGGTGGCCGCCCCGTACGCCTGCCGGCGCAGCTCGTACAGCTTGGCCAGGTCCCGTTCGATCTGCTTCTTGCCGGCCGCGAGCTGGCGGGCCTGCGCGGCCTGTCGGACCAGGGTGGCGTCCAGGCCGGCTTTCTCGTCGAGCAGCCGCCGTTGGTCGGCGGTGAAGCCGGAGATGCGCTCCTGCCGCTGGCGGGTCAGTTGGTCGATCGTGCCAAGCCGGTCCAGCAGCCCGGAGGCGCCGCCGGGATGCAGCAGGGCGTCCGCGGTACGTAGGGCGCCGCTCTTGTACGCGGTGTTGGCCAACTCGGCCACATCGGCCCGGCTCTGCTGGGCCTGTTGCTCCAGTGGACCGATGCGGGCGTGTAATCGGGCCACCGCGGCCTCGTTTGTCTTGATCTCCTCACGCAGCTTGTTGTACGACTCGACGACCCGTTCCAACTCGGTGGAGGACGTCTCGATCCGGCGGGTCAGGTCGGCCGGGGACGGCTCGGCGTGGGCCGCCGCCGTCGGGGCGATCAGCGCGGCCGACATGCCGACCAGCGCCACGGTGCGCAGCAGGTTTCTCAGGGATGACAAGAGCGAAAGGCCCCTCTCCCACGGCCGCCGGGGCTGCTGACGCCCTCGGCGACACCGGCCGGAGCCATCCGGGCGGACGGCACTGGGCCGGACCGGCTTGCCCAACCTAACCCGGGACGGATGTCGCTCGCAGTTGAAGCAGGGGCGAAAGTTGGCGGAGATACAGGTCGGGTTCCTGCGTTGGGTGGCGTTGATGACACCTGCTGCGGTGCGTTCGCGCACCCGTTCAAGAGGCTTTTGACTGATATGTGACCTTCGTCGTTCCGGGCGTATGCCGCCGGAATCCTGCCGTCCATAACCGATAAAAGTTGAAATGGATGCTGTTTCTCGACGATGTCACCGGTTTGGGGGAGCTGTCGAGAGTTCGTAAATGCCCGGGCCGACTGGCGGGGCCACAACACAATGAAGGCGGAGCCGGGAATCCCGTCCGCGGAGAGCGACGTCCGTCACCAGCGGGTCAACCCGGCCAACCGTCCCCCGCGGGAGGAACCGTGGATCGTGAAGGCGCAAGTGTGCGACCGCCGCGAACGGTGCCGGGCGCCCGGTCGACCCTGCTGTACGCGCGGCCCGGCATCATCGTGACCGTCGACCGGTTCACCGTCGGCCGAACCAGTTACCGAATCGCCGACCTGACCCATCTGCGTACCACCCGAGGCCCGCACGACCGGATCGCCGTCCGGGCCGTCGTCATCACCGCCAGCATGCTCGGCGGTGTCGCGCTGCTGCTCGGCTTCACCGGCGGGCTGCAACGCCTGACCGCCGGGGCGTACCTCATCCTCGGCGCGGTGCTGCTGCTCCCCGCTGCGCTGGCCCTGGTCGGCGATCGCTGGCGCCCGCCGCCCCACGAGTTGTGGGGGTGGCACCGGGGAGCGGAGATGCTGCTGTTCAGCGCCGACGACGAGCGGCAGTTCGGCCAGGTCACCCGGGCGCTGTTACGGGCCCGGGAAGTCAACCGGTACGGCGGCTGGGTCGACCCGCTCGCGTCGGCCGACCCGTGGCGGCCCAGTCGCTGACACGACGGTGGGCCGGCGCCCAGGCGGCGTCGACCCACCGGCCGCTCAGCGGGCGACCGGCTCCGGAGCCCGTGTCGCCTGAGGCGCGGCCAGCCAGGCGCTGACCCGACGCTCGGCGAAGAACGAGACGAACGGCACGGTGCCGGCCAACATCACCAGCAGCATCCGCTTGAGCGGCCAGTCGGCTCGGCGACTGAGGTCGAACGCGGCCACCAGGTAGATCATGTAGAGGAAGCCGTGCGCCGGCCCCACCGTCTCCACCACTACGGCGTTGTCGAACACGTACTTCAGCGGCATGCCGATCACGACCAGCAGGATCAGCACCACGCCCACGATCCAGGCGATCACGCGGTACCGGGTAAGGGCAGCGCCCACCTTCGTCCGTCCTTCCGAGTCCGGCTCAGCCGGGATAGTCGCCGGGCCGGGCGCCCGGATTGGCGCTCAACCATGACAGGTAGTGGTTGTAAGCGGCCAGGTCCGTGTCCTCGACGGCGTCGGCGTCGGCCGACACGCGGGACACCCGCACCGGTCGGCGTACCGCCGGTCGGGACCCTGCGGTGACGACCGGTGCCGGCGCGTCGGCCGGATCCGCCGGCGGCGCGTCGGCCTCGTCCGCGCTGCGGCGGGCCAGCTTCACCTCGCGCCACCAGACGTAGACCACGAAGCCGGCGAAGATCGGCCACTCGACCGCGTACCCCCAGCTCAGGCTGTTGCCCGCGGCGGCCCGGCTGACCTGCCACCAGCCCAGCCCGAGGAAGCCCAGGGCCAGCACGACCATGGCCACGTGACGTGCGATCCACGTCGGGGTCCAGAGCCGCCTCATGGCATCGAGGGTACCGGGCACGGTGCCGGTCTCCGACACCGTGTCGTAGCTGTCGCACCGCCGAGAGGGTTTGGCGTCACCGCGCCTGGGCATTCGTCTAGACGCCAGCCCAAACGAGATCAAGGGGGGCGATGATGACCGGATCGGTACGTGAGGACGGCTTTGCGTCCAGCGGCAGCACGGACATGAGCCCGGAGCAGCGGGTGCCCGAGTGGGGCGGCGATCACCTGGACGACCCGGCGGGTGCCACGGGTCTCGACGGCGACCTGCTCGGCATCGACCCGACGGAGTTGACCGACGAGGACCTGATCCGCGAGATGCACAGCCTGCACCGCACCCGCCTGGATACCCTGCGGCACGCGGCGGACTCCGCACTCGCCAACCACCTACGGCGCACCGCGGAGCTGGAGACCGAGTACCTGGCCCGCCACCCGGGCCGGGAGGTGGACCCCAGCCGCCTGCGGGACTCCTGATGGGGGCGCGCGCGGTGCGCGGCATGTCCGCGCCACCCGAGGTGGTCTTCAACACGGCCACCGACCCCGACCGAGCCTCGGCCTGGCTGCCGGAGCCGCTGCGCGGCGACGGCAGCCCCGCCGCTGAGATCAGCGGCGAGGAGTTGCGGGCTCGATGGGGTGACGGCGACGCCGATGACTGGTCTGCCGAGATCCGGGTCGAGCCGGCGGATTCCGGCGGCGCCCGGATCCAGCTCGACCTGGCCGACGGGTCGGGCGGGCCGGGCCCGGACCAGTTGGCCGACGAGGCGCTCACCAACCTGGCACGCGAGGTCGCCGACAACCTCCAGGCTGGCTGAGCCGGCCGCGCGGGACGCGCGCCCGCACCACCACACGAAACGAGGAGACCGGGTGAGCGACACTGGCCTGCGACATAAGGCGACGCGGCTGCGTCGGGCGTACGCGCCGCACGAACACCGGCCGCTCGGCGGCTACCTGGCGGCGATGGGCGCCTACGCCGGGGTGACCGGGGCGCTCGCCGGCCTGGTCAAGGTGACCGGTCGGCCGGTGCCGGAGCGTCCCGCCCCGTCCGACGTGGTGCTGCTCTCCATCGCCACGCACAAACTGAGCCGGCTGCTGTCCAAGGACGCGGTGACCAGCCCGTTGCGGGCGCCGTTCACCCGCTACGACCGCCCGATCGGCAGCGGTGAGGTGATGGAGCAGGTCCGCGACTCGGGCAGCTCCACCCGGCACGCCATCGGCGAGTTGCTGAGCTGCCCGTTCTGCCTGGCGGTCTGGGTGGCCACCGGGCTGACCGGTGGCCTGGTGCTCGCGCCCCGACTGACCCGGCTGGTGGCCACCGCGCTGACGGCGGTCGCCGCGTCCGACTTCCTGCAGATGGCATACGCGACGGCGCAGCAGGCCGCCGAGGGTGGGCACGGCGACGACTGACGGAAGTGAACGGCAGCGGGGGCCGGCGGATGCCGGCCCCCGCTGCGCGTACGCCTCAGCGCTGCATGCCGGACCACCCGTGCGGCGACTCCGGTTCCCGCTCATCCTCGTCCGCCCCGGTGATGATGTCCCGATCCACGGCGGTGCGGTCGTGTTCGTTGGCGAAGTCCGGCTCCGGCGTGGTGTCCCTGCCCTTCGGCGGTTGACCCAGCGCCGACACCTTCTCGTCGTGGTCCTCGTGGTGCGTCATGTCGGTGTCCCTTCTGCATCGCTCAGGCGGTGGAACCGCCAAGGTCGCTCACGCGACGGAGCCGCCCAGCAGGTCGCTCGCCTCGTCCACCGAGTACTCGCCCTCGGGGAGCGCGTCGATGCGGGCGAGCAGGTCCGGCGGGAGCTCGGCGGCCACCGCCCGGCGGTAGATCTGTGCCTGGGTGACCCGCTCCTGCGCCCGGTAGATGTCGTCGAGCAGGTCGTCGAGGGCCTGGGTGTCCGGCTCGCCGGCCACGGATGCGTCGTCGGTCACGCCGATCAGCTACCCGGGCCGGAATCGGTCAAACGTCGCGCCGGGAAACCTCACGCTGAGCGGCTGGCCCATCTGCGTTGGGGGGACCTCACGCGGAGCCAGCCGGGGAAGTGGGCGTACAGACAGCGCCGCCCCCGGCCTTGTGGGCCGGGGGCGGCGCTGGTGTCGGTGTGCAGGTCGCCTCTCGGCGAGTGGCACTACGCGGCTCCAGCCGGACGGTATTCCGCGAAGGCTATTTAGGTGAGGCCCGGGGACACTGGACACACCGACACTCCGGTCAACGAGTCGACCCCCGCCGGTGTTCCACGCACCGAGGTGTCGGCCGTCACACCGTCGTTGGCAGGGTGGCCCGGCGAGCCTTCACCGCGGACGCCAGGTGGTCGAGCACCTCGGCGGTGTCGTCCCAGCCGAGGCAGGCGTCGGTGACCGACCGGCCGTACTCCAGCTCCCGGGTCGGGTCGAGGTCCTGCCGACCGGGCAGCAGGAACGACTCCAGCATCACGCCGGTGATCCCGCGCTGGCCGGCAGCCAGCTGGGCGGCCACGTCGGCGGCGACCAGCGGCTGGTTGCGGTGGTCCTTGCCGCTGTTGGCGTGACTGGCGTCGATCACCAGCCGCTCCGGCAACCCGGCCGCGCGGAGCAGGTCGAGTGCACCGCCAACCGACTGCGCGTCGTAATTGGGCCGACCGCCCCCGCCGCGCAGCACCAGGTGACCGTCCGTGTTGCCCCGGGTGTGCATGATCGCCGGGGTGCCGGAGAAGTCGATGCCGGGGAAGACGTGCGGCACCCCGGCGGCGCGGATCGCGTCCACCGCCGTGCCGATGCTGCCGTCCGGGCGGTTCTTCATGCCGATCGGCATGGACAGGCCGGAGGCGAGCTGGCGGTGCACCTGGCTCTCCACGGTGCGGGCGCCGATCGCGCCCCAGGCCACCGTGTCCGCGATGTACTGCGGGGTGATCGGGTCGAGGAACTCACAGCCCACCGGCAGGCCGACGCGGAGCACGTCGAGCAGCAGCGCCCGGGCCAGCCGCAGGCCGGTGTTGACGTCCCCGCTGCCGTCCAGGCCCGGGTCGTTGATCAGACCCTTCCAGCCGACAGTGGAGCGCGGCTTCTCGAAGTAGACCCGCATGACGATCAGCAGGTCATCGGCGAGCCGGTCCGCGGTGGAGCGCAGCCGCTGGGCGTAGTCGAGTGCGGCGGCCGGATCATGGACCGAGCAGGGGCCGACAACCACCAGCAGGCGGTCGTCCTCGCGGTCCAGCACGCGACCCACCTCGCGGCGGCCGCTGAGCACGGACGAGGCGAGCGGGGCGTCCAGGGGCAACTCGTGGTGCAGGAGGGCGGGCGTGGTCAGCGGCACGACACGGTCGATCCGCTGATCACTGACCCGATCGGTCTCCGGGGTCGTCACGGTGGGCATCCTTCCGCCGACCGTGCCCGGGGCCGGTGCCCGGGACGAGCCGGCTGCTCGTACGCAAAAGGGCAGGAACGACAGCTCCTGCCCAGCCGGCTCGGTCCGTGGTGACGTCAGTTCATGGTGAAGTCACCGGCTTGCGAGCCGGCTGTCTAAACCATCGATAGGAACGCGTCACCGGGCCAGCCTACCCGACCGGGCGGGCTGATCCGCAGTCGTCCCAAGATGCGCGCAGCGAACACCGCGTGCCGAAGGCCGCCCAGCGAACACCGCGTGCCGAGGGCGAGGTCGGGGTAACAGGGGTGCCATGACGGACGAGCAGAGCGATCAGGACCGGGTGGAGTCCCGGGCGCACCTCCTGCCCGAGGAGGCCACGGTGGGCAGCGACGACCCGGAGGCGCAGGCGGAGGCCATCCTCACCGAATCGGACATCCGTGAGGCGGACCAGAACGCGGCGCCCGACACGGTGCTGGAACGCCGTACTTCGGATCAGACGGTGGCCGCGGTCGAGCCGCCGGACTGAGCGGTCGACCGGCGTGCCCGGCGGGACCCCCGGTAGGTCTGCTCCCGCAGCCAGGCCAGCGGACCTGCCAGCCGTAGCTCGGGTGGCAGGTTGCGCACCGGGTCGAAGGCGAGCGCGGCGTCCTCCGCCGCACCGAGCTGGGCGCCGATGCTGACCTGCCCGACCGGCCGCCACGGCCCCACGGCGGACGCGATCGCGAGCACCAGGCGCGGCGTGTCCGTCCGGGTCGCGGCGGCCACCGTGGCCAGGCTGCAACCGAGGTCGACCGAGTCGGGGTCGGCCAGCGCGGCCAACCACAGTCGGCGCGGGCCCGCGCGGTAGCACATGATCGTGCTGTACGTCCCGGTGAAGCAGCGCCGGGGCAGCGGCAGGTTCCGCAGCACCGGGGCCGCGCCGCTGGAGCTGACCAGCAGGTCGAACGGTCGGTCGGCGTCACGGTGCAGGCGCACCGCGAGGCCCAGCACGTCTGGCCAACTGCCGGGCGTGGGCGTGCCCTTGGAGAGGCGGACGGTGGCCCGGTACCGACCGGGGTCGTCCAGCAGACCGACCCCGGTGGGTGGTCCGGGCGTACCCCAGATCACCGTCTCGCCGACGAACGAGCGACCGGCCGGATGCAGCAACCGGCCGCGGCGCCGCCGGCTGAGCGCGGCGCTGGCACGTTCGACGGCGGTGGCGGCCCGGGACGGGGGCGGGTTGACGGTCATGCCCCTCCGGTACCCCGACCGGCGGCCTCGATGCCCGGCGGTCGGCTCGCCGACCGCCCGCACGTCACCTTTCCGCCCACGAGATCGGATAGCGTCGGGGGATGCCCGAAAGCGGTTACCCCTGGCCCATCGAGACGTCCCGACTGGACAACGGCCTGCGCGTGGTGGTGAGTGAAGACCGCACCGCGCCGGCCGTGGCCGTCAACCTCTGGTACGACGTTGGTTCCCGGCACGAACCGGCCGGGCAGACCGGCTTCGCCCACCTCTTCGAACACCTGATGTTCGAGGGCTCGGTGAACGTGGCGAAGACCGAGCACATGAAACTGATCCAGGGCTCCGGCGGCTCGCTGAACGCCACGACCAACCCGGACCGGACCAACTACTTCGAGACGGTCCCGGCCGAGCACCTGGAGTTGGCGCTCTGGTTGGAGGCCGACCGGATGGGCGGCCTGGTCCCCGCGCTCACGCAGGAGACGCTGGACAACCAACGGGACGTGGTCAAGAACGAGCGCCGGCAACGCTACGAGAACGTCCCGTACGGGGACGCCTGGCTGCGCCTGTTGCCGCTGCTCTACCCGCAGGGACATCCGTACCATCACCCGACGATCGGCTCGATGGCTGACCTGAACGCCGCCGACCTCGCCACCTTCCAGTCGTTCCACCAGACCTACTACGCGCCCAACAACGCGGTGCTCACCGTTGTCGGCGATGCCACCGCCTCCGACGTGTTCGCGCTGGCCGACAAGTACTTCGGCGCGCTGCCCGCACGCGATGACATTTCCTCCGCCCCGGACGGCCGCAGCGTGCCGGCGACCGGGCAGACGGCCGTCGAGTCGGTCAGCGCCGACGTGCCGGCACCGCGGGTGTACGTCGCCCACCGCACCTACCCGTACGGCAGCCCGGGCTACAACGTGGCCACCGTTCTCGCCACCGTCCTCGGCAGCGGCCGGGGCAGCCGGCTCTACCAGCGGCTCGCCGACGGTGAACGGATCGCCCAGCCGGACCTGGTCGGGGCGTACGGGGTGGACCTCGCGCACGCCCCGGCACCGCTGATCGCCACCGCCACCGCCCGCGCCGGAGTGAGCGCCGAGCGGCTGGCCGAAGGGCTGGCCGAGGTCGTCGACGAGCTGGCCACCGTGCCGGTCACCGCCGCCGAGCTGGACCGGGCCAAGGCCATGCTCAGCACCGGGTGGTGGCGTCAGCTGTCCACGGTGGACGGCCGTGCCGATCTGCTCGGCCGGTACGCCACGCAGTTCGGCGACCCGGCCCGTGTCGTGGACCAGTTGCCGGCCCTGCTCGCGGTCACCGCCGAGCAGATCGCCGAGGCCGCCGCCGATGTGCTCGCCACCGACCGGGTGATCCTGACCTACCTGCCCGAGGAGACCTCATGACGTTGATCGCCGACCGTCCCGGCCCGGGTGCCGCCCGCCCGTACCGGTTCCCGCCGGTGGTGCGCCGCGCCGTGGCCGGCGGTCAGGTCGTCGCCGCACACCTGCCCGGGCAGAACCTCGCCGTTGCTCTGCTGCTGCTCGACGTGGGCGCGGGCCAGGAGCCGCTCGGCAAGGAGGGCCTGTCCGGGGTGCTGGCCAAGGCGTTGGAGGAGGGGACCGCACAGCGGGACGCCGCCGCTTACGCGCTCGCCGTCGAAGGGCTCGGCACCGCGTTGTCGACCGGGTTGGACTGGGACTCGTTCCAGGCCAGCGTGGTGGTCCCGGTGGACCGGCTCAGCGCGGCCGTGGAGCTGCTCGCCGAGGCTGTCCGGACGCCCCGGCTGGACCCTGCCGACGTGCGCCGGGTCCGTGACGACGAGGCGACCGCGCTGCGGATGGACTGGGCCAACCCGGGCCCGCGCGCCGACGCCGCGTTGCGCGCGGACCTGTTCGGTGCCCAGAACCGCTGGGGGCGCCCGATGCACGGCGACCCGGAGTCGGTCGCCGGGCTGGACGTGGAGGACGTGACGGTCTTCCACTCCGAGTGGTTCCTGCGCCCCGGCACCCTGATCGTCGCCGGCGACCTGGACCGGATCGACCTGGACGCGCTGGGCGCCGCGGCGTTCGCCGGCACCGGTGGCGGCCCGGCGGAGCGGGGCGGCCCGATCGAGGTGCCGTTGCACACCGGTCGGCGGATTATCCTGGTGGACCGGCCCGGCTCGGTGCAGTCCACGCTGCGGCTGGGCCACCCGTCGCCGTACCGGGCGCACCCCGACCACGTGCCGATGACGCTCGCCGGCACGGTGCTCGGCGGGGCGTTCACCTCCCGGCTCAACCACCTGCTCCGCGAGGTGCACGGCTACACCTACGGCATTCGGGGTGATTTTGCCTCGTCCCGGCGGTTCGGCCGGTTCGGGGTCAGCTCCGGCGTACAGACCGCGGTCACCGTGCCGGCCCTGGTCGAGGCGGTGGGGGAGATCAACCGTACCCAGGCCAGTGGGGTGACCGAGGACGAGCTGGCGGTGGCCCGCTCCTGGCGGGCCGGGCAGCTCTCGGTCGAGTTGCAGAGCCCTCGGGCGATCGCCTCCGCGCTGACCACGCTGGTGGTGCACGACCTGCCGGACGACTACCACGCCCGGTTGCGTGAGTCGCTGCTCGCCGCCGACGTGGACCAGGTCTCCGCGGCGGCGGCCACCCACCTGCATCCGGACGCGCTGACCCTGGTCGTGGAGGGCGACGCCGCCATCATCCGCGACGAACTAACAGCAGCCGCCCTAGGCGACCTCCTCCCCTGACAGTGAGGATGTACGAGGGAGTCCTCCCGGTCCCGCCCTTCGCTGTTGATCATGAAGTTGTTGTCACCTGCGACGGCGTGTCACGGCAATAACTTCATGATCAACGGGGGAGGGGGTGGACAGGGGTGGGCGGGGGTGTGGGGGCGGGGTGGGGTGTGATGCGGGACCCGGGGGGTGGGAAGGGCTCCCGGTTTCCGGGGTGGGCTGGGTAGCCTCGCGGGCATGAGGATCGGCATTGTGGGGGCCACCGGCCAGGTCGGTGGCGTGATGCGGCAGGTGCTGGCGGATCGGGAGTTCCCGGCGGAGCAGGTGCGTTTGTTCGCCTCGGCGCGGTCCGCCGGGCGCACACTGCCGTGGCGCGACGGTGAGGTGATCGTCGAGGACGCCGCAACCGCTGACTACTCCGAGCTGGACATCGTGCTCTTCTCGGCCGGTAAGGGCACCGCGCAGGAGCTGGCCCCCCGGGTCGCCGAGTCCGGCGCCGTGGTGATCGACAACTCCTCCGCGTTCCGGATGGACCCGCTGGTGCCGCTGGTCGTCGCCGAGGTCAACCCGCAGGCTGCCCTCGACCGCCCGAAGGGCATCATCGCCAACCCCAACTGCACCACGATGGCCGCGATGCCGGTGCTGCGCCCGCTGCACGCCGAGGCGGGCCTGGTCGGCCTGGTCGTCTCCACGTACCAGGCGGTCTCCGGTGCCGGGCTGGCCGGCGTCGCCGAGCTGGACGAGCAGGTCCGCAAGGTTGCCGAGCACGCCGCCGGGCTGGCCTTCGACGGGTCGGCCGTGGAGTTCCCCGCGCCGCGCTCGTTCGCCGAACCGATCGCCTTCAACGTCCTCCCGCTGGCGGGTTCGATCGTCGACGACGGCTCGTTCGAGACCGACGAGGAACAGAAGCTGCGCAACGAGAGCCGCAAGATCCTCGAGATCCCCGACCTGTTGGTCTCCGGCACCTGCGTCCGGGTGCCGGTCTTCACCGGCCACTCGCTGCAGATCAACGCCCGGTTCGCCCGGCCGCTCACCCCGCAGCGTGCCCACGAGCTGCTGGCCGACGCACCCGGGGTGGCACTGACCAACGTGCCGACGCCGTTGCAGGCCGCCGGGCAGGACCCGACCTACGTGGGACGGATCCGCGCCGACGAAACCGCCGAGTACGGGCTGGCCCTGTTCTGCTCGAACGACAACCTGCGCAAGGGTGCCGCGCTGAACGCGGTGCAGATCGCCGAGTTGGTCGCCGCCGAGCGCCGCTGATCGTCGCCGTCACCGGGCCTTCGCCGACGTCGGCGAAGGCCCGGGCCCGTTTGAGGGGCCGCTGACGACCGGGCGCGGCGGCCGACCGGTCGTGCTTGGATGGGACGAAGTCGACCGTCCCACCTGGAGGCAAACGTGCCGGATGACCGTACCCAGCAGGCGTTGACCGACCTGGTCGCCGCGCGTTCGATGGGCGTTCTCGCGACCATCAAGCGGGACGGGCGGCCACAGCTCTCCACCGTGGTCCACTGCTTCGATCGGGACGCGGGTCTGATCCGCGTGTCGGTCACCGACGGCCGGGCCAAGACGGCCAACCTGCGCCGCGACCCGCGGGCCAGCTTCCACGTCGCCAGCGACGACGGCTGGGCGTACGCGGTGGTCGAGGGTCGCGCCGAGCTGACCACCCCGGCCGCCGAACCCGGCGACGAGACCGTCGAGGAACTCGTGGTGCTCTACCGGGCACTGCGCGGCGAACACCCCGACTGGGACGAGTACCGCCAGGCCATGGTCGACGAGGGGCGGCTGGTGCTGCGCCTGCACGTGGAACGGATCTACGGCATGCCGCCCCGGAGCTGACCCGCTCGCCCGTCATCGTGCGTCCGTGGTAGGCAGCGTAGCCGGGGCGCGGTGCCCGCAGGCGGGTGTCTCGCCCGCCGACGGGTATACCGCCCTCCCGTGCCGACTCGGCCGCCACGGAACGTCGGGGGAGGGGTGGATGGGCGTCGACGGGACCAGCGACGAGACCCCACCCGGCGGCCCGCCGCTGCGACGGGAAACCTCCCGTCTGCTGTCGTTCAGCGACGGTGTCTTCGCCATCATCATCACGCTGCTGGTGCTCGACCTGCAGCCACCTCGGGTCGAACGCGGTCAGCTGCTGCACGCACTGATCGAGCAGTGGCCGGCGTACCTCGCCTATGTCTCGTCGTACCTGTACGTGGCGGTGAACTGGCTGAACCACCGAGCGGCCTTCAACCGGGTGGAGAACAGCGGAAAGGCCCTCCAGTGGTACAACCTCGGAGTGCTGTTCAGCACCGCGCTGCTACCGTTCGCGACCTCGGTCGTCTCGCAGGCCATGCGGGACGGCGACCAGGCGGACCAGCGGACCGGCGTGGTCGTCTACGGTCTGGTCGGCGTGCTGGTCTCGGTGAGCTGGCTGGGGCTGTACCACTACCTCACCCGGCATCACGACCTGCTGGACCAGACGGTGCCGCGTCGCTTCTTCCCGGCCGAACGGGCACGGGCCGCGATCGGCCTCCTGGGGTACGCGCTGGCGATCCTCGTCGGATACCTGGTCAACCCGCTGTTCGCACTGGCGATCTTCCTGCTGTTGCCGATCTTCTACTCCCTGACCAGCAGTGGCCTGTACGAGCTGCGGCGCCTGCGGCACCCCCACGGATAGTCATCGGCGGTCGGCGTTACCCCCTCCCGCGTGGCGGGTAGACGGGCCGTGCCGACACCGAGAGGGGAGCACCATGACAACGGTCGGAGAGTTCATGACGACCCGGTTGGTGACGATGGACGGCAACGAGACGCTCATCGCAGCCGCGCAGGAAATGCGTGACAGTGCGATTGGCGATGTGGTGGTGACCGACGGCGACAGCGTGGTCGGCATCGTCACGGACCGGGATATCACGGTCCGAGGTGTCGCGGAGAACATGGACCCGGGCTCGACCCGGCTGAGCCAGGTCACCACCCGCGACGTGATCACCGTGAGTCAGTACGACGACGTGGTGGCCGCCGCGGACCTGATGCGTACGTATGCCGTACGCCGGCTCCCGGTGATCGACGACGGGCGCCTTGTCGGCCTGGTGTCGATGGGTGACCTCGCCGTCGAGCGCGAACCACAGTCGGTGCTCGCGGACATCAGCGCCGACGACCCGAACAACTGACCGTCCGCCGCGGGCGCGCCGGCTCTCCCGATGCGGGAGAGCCGGCGCTGCGGTGTCCGGGCCAGGTCGGTGCCGGAGTCGTTCACCCGATCCGGGCGAGGTTGACCGGGGAGGCGGTGGGGACCCGTGCGGGGACGTGCAACGCCGGCCGTCCGCGCGACTGAGCGCGGAACTGGGATCCCGGGCCCGGCAACTGGGAGGAGTGGACCCGATGGTGGACGCGACCACGAGGTTCTTCGAGGATCTGGACCGGCGGGGGTACGAGCCCCTGCTGGCGAAGACCTCCGGGACACTGCGTATCGACCTGCACGAGGGGGCGCAGACCCGGCACTGGCTGCTGAGGATCGACCGCGGCCGGCTGAACGTGAGTCAGGAGGACCAGGAGGCCGACACCGTGATCGGCGCGAGCCCGGTCCTCTTCGACGACATCGCCGCGGGCCGTGAGCACGGCCTGGCTGCGCTGTTGCGCGGGGACATGACCGTGACCGGCGACGCCCGGCTGGTGGTGCAGGTGGAGCGGATCTTCCCGAGTTCCCCGGACGCCCGTGGGCCCCGTCGGCGCTTCGCCGGGGGGGTGCACTGATGGGGCAGAGCAACACGGTCCGGATCCTGGACGGCAACACGTTCGTCGTCTGCGAGGACACCGGTGACATCGAGGCGACTCCGAGCGAGCCGACCGGGCTGTTCTCCATCGACACCCGGTTCCTGTCCACCTGGGTGCTGACCGTCAACGGCGACCGGCTGAACTCGCTCTCCTACGACGACCTGCAGTACTTCGAGTCGCGGTTCTTCCTCGTCCCGGGGATGGCCACCCACTACGTGGACGCGAAGTTGTCGATCATCCGGGAGCGCGCGGTCGGCGGCAGCTTCCGAGAGCAGCTCACCATTCTCAACCACGACGAGAAGCCGGTCGATCTGGAAGTCCGGATGGACGCGGCCTCGGATTTCGCCGACCTGTTCCAGGTCAAGGACGAGATCCTCAACAAGAAGGGCGAGATCTACACCGAGGTCGAATCGGACCGGCTGCGGTTGGGCTATCGCCGGGGCAACTTCCAGCGGGAAACGGTCATCTCCTCGTCGATGGCGCCCCGTTACGACAACAGGGGCTTCACGTACACCGTCCACCTGGAACCCAACGAGCAGTGGGAAGCCGTGATCGACGTCCAGACCCAGGCGCTCGGGCCCGGCGGTCGGGATCTGCGTTTCGGAGTGCGCGTGCACGGCACCGAGCGGCTTGCCCTGCAACACGACCTGGAGCGTTGGATCGCCGACGCTCCGAAGGTCAACAGTGAACATGGCCGGGTGGCCAGCACCTACCGGCGCAGCCTGATCGACCTGGCGGCGCTGCGCTTCTCGCCCCTGTCGCTGGGCGGCGCGACCCTGCCGGCCGCCGGCCTGCCCTGGTTCATGACCATGTTCGGTCGGGACAGCATCCTCACCTGCCTGCAGACGCTGCCGTTCACCCCGCAGTTGTCGAAGACGACGCTACGTATCCTCGCGTCCCTGCAGGGCAGCCGGTTCGACGACTTCCGGGACGAGGACCCGGGGCGGATCCTGCACGAGATGCGCTACGGCGAAACCGCGGCCTTCGAGGAGCAGCCGCACTCGCCGTACTACGGCTCGGTGGACGCGACGCCGCTGTTCGTCGTGCTGCTCGACGAGTACGAGCGGTGGACCGGGGACGTGGCGCTGGTCAAGGAGTTGGAGCAGGAGTCACGGGCGGCGCTGAGGTGGATCGACAACTACGCCGACCTGGTCGGCAACGGCTACATCTGGTACGAGCGGCGCAACACCGACACCGGCCTGGAAAACCAGTGCTGGAAGGACTCCTGGGACTCGATCTCCTACTCCGACGGCACGCTGCCGCCGTTTCCGCGGGCCACCTGCGAGGTGCAGGGGTACGCGTACGACGCGAAGATCCGCGCGGCCCGGATGGCTCGCGAGTTCTGGGACGACCCGGAGTTCGCCGACCAGTTGGAGCGGGAAGCGGCAGAGCTGCGGGCGCGGTTCAACCGGGACTGGTGGGTGGAGGACGGCGAGTACTACGCCCTGGCCCTCGACCCGGACGGCCGCCAGTGCGACATCCTCAGCTCCAACATCGGTCACCTGCTGTGGAGCGGGATCGTCGAACCCGAGCGGGCGGAGAAGATCGCCCGACACCTGGTGGGGCCGCGGCTCTTCTCCGGCTGGGGGGTGCGGACGCTCGCCGAGGGGGAGGCCCGCTACAACCCGATCGGCTACCACAACGGCACGATCTGGCCGTTCGACAACTCGTTCATCGCCTGGGGCCTGCGCCGCTACGGTTTCCCGGAGGAGGCCGCAACCATCGCCAACGGCATCCTGGACGCGGCCACGTACTTCGACGGCCGGTTGCCGGAGGCGTTCGGCGGCTACCCGCGGGAGCTCACCAAGTTCCCGGTGGAGTACCCGACGGCGTGCAGCCCGCAGGCCTGGTCGACCGGTACGCCGCTGCTGCTGCTTCGCACCATGCTCGGTCTGGAACCGCACGAGGGTCACCTGGCGGTCGAGCCACGGCTGCCGGTCGGGATGGGCCGCATCGAGGTGCTGGACATCCCGGGTCGCTGGGGTCGGATGGACGCCTTCGCCCGGGGTCGACTGGACCTGGACAACCTCGCCGACTGACCGACCCGACCGCAGAACCCGGCGGTGGCGCGCAGCCTGCGCCGCCGCCGGTCGCCGCCCAGCCGAACTCCAGCCGGGCAGGGTAGATTCTGCGGATGCCGGAGCTCGTGTACCCGCCCGTTATCGCCACCGCCAAGACGTTGTTCCGTCTTCTCGACCTGAAGATCACTATCGAGGGCGCCCACCACGTACCGCGCACCGGCGGGGCGGTGCTCGCCAGCAACCATGTCAGCTACCTCGACTTCATCTTCGCCGGCCTGGGTGCCAACGCGTCGGGTCGGCTGGTTCGGTTCATGGCCAAGCAGTCGGTCTTCACCCACAAAATCGGCGGGCCGCTGATGCGGGGGATGCGGCACATTCCGGTGGACCGGCAGGCCGGCGCGGCCTCGTTCCGCGCCGCCGTGGCCGCGCTCAAGCGCGGCGAGGTCGTCGGCGTCTTCCCCGAGGCGACGATCAGCCAGTCGTTCACCGTCAAGGAGCTCAAGAGCGGCACGGTCCGGATGGCCCGCTCGGCCAAGGTGCCGGTGTTGCCGGTCGCACTGTGGGGCACCCAGCGGCTCTGGACCAAGGGCCGCCCGCGCACGCTCACCCGCCGGCACACTCCGATCACCGTTCTGATCGGCGAGCCGATCAACCCGGCGGATTTCTCCGACCCGAACATGCTCGACGCCGAGCTGAAAACCCGGCTCAGCGCCCTCGTCGATCGGGCCCAGCGGGAGTACCCGGACGCACCGGCCGGCCCGGACGACACCTGGTGGCTACCCGCGCACCTGGGCGGCAGCGCGCCCACCCCGGAGGAGGCCGCCGCTCTGGACGCCGCCGACGAGCGCCGCGCGACCAACGCCTGACGACGAGTTGGCCGGATCGTTCCGCACCCGGGCACGATGGTGTCTGCCGACGCGACCGCCACCCGGTCAGGATCTTCAGTCATGAACAGAGCAGCACTCGTCGTGATCGACGTTCAGGAGTCCTTCCGTCAGCGCCCGATCTGGGCGTACGGTTCCAACCCCGACCTGGTCCGTCAGGTCGATCGACTGGTCGCCGCTGCCCGGGAGCGCGGCGACCTGGTGGTCTGGGTCCTGCACTCCGAGCCGGGCACGGGCGGATTGTTCGACCCCGCACTCGGGCACGTGCGGCTGATCGAGGGGCTGGTGCCGGCCGCGGGGGAGCCGACGCTGGTCAAGACCGCGCACAACGCGTTCACCACCACGAATCTCCAGCAGTTGCTCACCCAGGCCGGCGTGCACGACATCACCGTCTGCGGCATCCGCACCGAGCAGTGCGTGGAGACCACCACCCGGGTCGGCTCGGACCTCGGCTACCGGATGACCTTCGTCACCGACGCCACACTGACCTTCCCCATCCCGCACTGGGATCTGCCGGAGACCGCGGCGGTCGAGGAGATCCTCGCCGACCCCCGCACCCTGACCAACGAGGAGATCGTCACCCGCACCGAGTACGCGTTGTCCGGCCGCTTCGCGACCATCCGCACCGTGGACGAGGTGACCGGCGCGTCCCTCGCCGGCACCCGGAGCTGACGGGATGACCCGGGTCGTCTTCCTGCTGGTCCCGCAGTTGCACCTGCTGGACCTCGCCGGGCCGGCCCAGGTCTTCTCCAGCGCCGCCGACCTGGGGTACGACTATCGGCTGCACTACGTCGCCGAGCGGGAGCAGGTGCCCACCGTGCAGGGCGTACCGCTGGTCGCCGACGTCCGGTGGCCCGAGTTGACCCCGGACGACCTGGTGCTCGTGCCCGGTTGGCGGCCGGCGGCGCACGGGCCGGAGGGGCCGGTGTCACCCGGCGACCTGCGGCGGCTTGCCGAGCACCACGCGGCCGGCGGCACGGTGGCCAGTGTCTGCGCCGGGGCGTACGCCCTCGGGCGGGCCGGGCTGCTCGACGGCCGACGCTGCACCACCCACCACGAGGTGCAGGACGACCTGGCCCGCCGTCACCCGGCGGCGCGGGTCACCCGGGATGTGCTGTACGTGGTCGACGACCGGGTGGTCACCTCGGCCGGCATCGCCAGTGGCATCGACGTGGCGCTGCACCTGGTGGCTACCCGGCACGGCCCGGCGATCGCCGCAAAGATCGCCCACACCCTGGTCGTCTACGCCCGCCGCAACGGGCACGAGCAGCAGGCCAGCGCGATGATGCGGCACCGCTCCCACCTGTCTGATTCGGTGCACCGGGTGCAGGATCTGATCGACAGTCGGTACGCGGAGCCGCTGCCACTGGCCGAGCTGGCCGCCGCCGGCGGCGTGGCCGAACGGACGCTGACCCGGCTGTTCCGCGCGGCGACCGGGCTCACCCCGCTCGGCTACCAGCAACTGCTGCGGGTGGAGCGTGCCGAGCACCTGATCGGGCACGGCACGACCGTGGAAGCCGCCGCGCGGACCGTCGGCTTCACCGATGCCCGGATGCTGCGCCGCCTGCGATCCCGCTCCACGGGGTCGGCTCCGGCCCCGAGCGGTAGTAGTCGTCCCGGGAGTGGAACTCCACCGGCAGCGAGCCGGGCAGCGTGACCCGGGTGTCCCCGGCGAGCAGGCCGGGGCCGGCCCGCAGCAGCAGCACGTCGCGCTCCTGTGCCGACAGGTCGACCAGTTCGGGGCGGGTGAGCCGGAACATGGCCACCGCCCGGCGGATCTGCCGGGCCAGCGCGGCGACCTCACCGACCGGCCCGCCCAGGGCCAACGCCGGCTGCTGAATGGTGCGTAACGCGTCGCAGACGATCAGCAACTGTGCCGCCGCGTCCTGCTCGGCTGCCGGCAGCTCCAATCGGGACGGCCACTGCCAGCGGATCTGCCCGCTCATCAGGCCGTTGAGGCGGGCGGGGGGCCGGGACCGTGGCGTGTGGTCGACGACCAGCGACAGTTGCGCGCCGCTGCCCACCCAGCAGATCCGCTGGTCGGTGACGGTCACCGAGACCGGCTCGGGCAGCCGCCAGCCGCGCCGCGTCTCCGTCGGCCCGAGCAGGTAGCCCGCGACCAGCAGCCGGTGCCGCCCGAGCACCCGCTCGCCGGGGGCGGGACGCAGGTTGTAGCGGTAGTCCAGGGTCGGCCCCACATCGTCGTCCGGGGCGTCGAACCGATGGGGAGCTATGAAAAAGGGGGACGCGTCGGCGCGCATCGTCACGACCTCCCGGTCAGATGGCTGTGCTGTGAAGCGTGGCGGATCGGAAGGCGGCTGTCATGACGCCCGTTAGGGGGTCGGCCGGTCGTGCGTCGCCTGTGACCGGTAGATGCCAATCTCCTCCGGGCGGACGAGGCCGTCCTCGATCGCGCGGGCGAGCAATGCCGCCTTCGTGGCGGCTGGCCGCCCCGCCCGGGTGTACTTGATCCGCGCACGGTCGACGTACTGCTTCACCGTGTGCTCGCTGATCTGCATCCGACGGGCCACCGACGCCTTGGACATCGACTGGAACCAGAGCAGCAGGGCCTCACGTTCCTTGTCGGACAGCATCGGCCGGTCCGGCCGTGGATCGCCGACCATCGCCCCGGCCAGCGTGGGCGGCACGTACGGTCGATCGCTCGCGGCGGCCAGCACGGTCGCCACGCAGTGCTCCCGGCCTTCGTGCTTGGCCAGGAACGCCACCGCCCCGGCGTCGAGTGCGGCGAG
The DNA here is from genome assembly GCF_016907275.1 of Micromonospora luteifusca. Classification (NCBI taxonomy): domain Bacteria; kingdom Bacillati; phylum Actinomycetota; class Actinomycetes; order Micromonosporales; family Micromonosporaceae; genus Micromonospora; species Micromonospora luteifusca. Next base: position 1,932,285 of record NZ_JAFBBP010000001.1, on the reverse strand, counting down.
CATGGTCGCGGGGTCGGTGTGCTCCGAGTAGACCACCACCCGCCGCCCGGCGGCGCTCAGCTCGGCCAACTTGTCCAACGCCATCCGCCCGTGCAGCCGCAGGTCGAGCAGGACGACGTCGGCGTCCGGCGCCGCCCGCAGCACCTCGTCCGGGTCGTCCCCGGTGGCCAGTACCGTCAGCCGCGGCTCGGTGGCGAGCCAGGCGCGTACACCGTCGACCACGACCGGGTGGTCGTCGACGATCGCCACCCCGATCGGCCGGTCGCCGGTCACCGCCGCCACTGGGTCTGCGCCCATCTGATGCTTCCGTCCCGTTCGTAGAGGTGCTCAACCTGCCCGTCGTCGTGCTCCCCATGGGGCGGGCCGGTGGCCTCCGGCCCCTCCCGGTCCGGTGTGACCAGGCTGACCACCACCTCGTTCGGACCGGAGACCACGGTCAGTCGGGCCCAACCCCGGGCGTCGGCGAGGATGCCGTTGAGCGGGTCGGCCAGCCGGCGTCGGATCTCCACCGGCAGCGGCGGCGGGGTGCCGATGGTGACCAGGTCGATCGGCAGGCCGTTGCGTTCGGCCAGGTCGGCGGCGGCCCGCAACTCGTGCAGCAGCGGGTCGGGCACGTCGTCGGACTCCGCGATCAGTCGGCGCAGCCGGGCGGCGGCGAGCACACACCTGCGCTGCACCTCCGGGTCGCCCGGATCGACCTGGCCGGCTGCCAACTCCCCGAGCACTCGCCCGGCTGCCGAGCCGACCAGGGCGAGCCGATCGCGGCGTTCCCGGAGGGCCCGCTCGGCGGCATCCCGCTCCGCGGCCATCGCATGGCCGGCGGCGGAGACCGCGGCCCGTTCCCGAGCCAGGCTGACGATCACCGCGCTGCCCACGAACACCGCCACCGGCAGCGAGAACGTGCCGTAGACGTACATCACGTAGCGGGCCACGTCGGCCGGGTCGGGGCCGTGCACGAGCACGGCGAGCAGCGCGATCACCGCGTGCGTGGTCAGCAGCGCGATCAGCCCCACCACCCGGCGACCCCACAGCGCCAGCACGAAGAACCAACCGAGCGTGCTCCACACCCAGTTGGCGGCGGTGAACAACTGCCGGTCACCGGCGGCGACGAAGACGGCCACGTCGACGGCGAGCAGCAGCCCGGCCAGCGGCCACGGCGGCAGCGGCGAGTTGCGCAGGAGTCGTACCCCGGCCACGGCGCCGGCCACCGCGACCAGTGCCCAGCCGCCGAGCACCACCGCCGGTGCGGCGAACTCCGCGCGGGCGGCCAGCACCGCCGGCAACCCGATCGCGATGTGCCAGGCCAGCGCGATGGCGACGGCGGCGATCCGGGCACCCCGGTCGGAGGCGTGTGCCACGGCAGCCGGCGCGGCGAGCCCCGCCGCGGACGTCGGCTCCCGGGGTGTGGGCACGCTGGTCCGCTCCGGAACCTCCGGTCCGCTGAGGGGGTGCGCCGGGGCGCCGAGGTCAGCCGACACCGGGCCACTCCAGTCGGATTCGGGTGCCCGCGCCGGGTGCCGATTGCACGTCGGCCCGGCCACCGACCGCCGCCATCCGGCCGAGGATCGACTCGCGCAACCCGTACCGGTGGGGTGGGACGGTGGTCGGGTCGAAGCCGGGGCCGTCGTCGGCGACCTCGACCACGACGCCGACCGCGTCCCGGCTCAGCCGCAGCGTGACCCGCGCGCCCGGTGCGTGGCGGACCACGTTGGACAGCGCCGCGTAGGTGCTCTCGCTGATCGCGTCGGCCACACCGGCCGGGACCGCGCACGACGCCAGGTCCAGGTGCGCCGGAAGCTCGGGCAGCCGGCCCGTCACCGCCCGCAACCGCCCGTCCAGCGGCACCGGGCCGTCGCCGGCCACCGGGCCGACGTCGGTGAGCGCGACGAGAGTACGCAGGTCGGCGGCACACCGCTCGCGAAAGGCGGCCGTGGGGCCGGCCACCGCGCCGAGCCCCACCATGGTGAGCGTGCCGAGCACCGTGTCGTGCAGGTCGCGATTCTGCTGGCGTTCGGCGTCGCGGGCGGCCCGTGCGACCAACGCCTCCCGGGTGAGCCGCTGATGCTCGACGAACACGCGGTCCGCGCGGCCGATCCGTCGGCGCATCACCGTCGCCATCATGGCCGTGCAGGCGGTCTGCACCAGCAGAGTGGCCGCGTGCGCCCGAGCCTCGGTGGAATTGCCGGCCGCCTGCGCGCCCGTCGCGTAGGCGGCGACGACGAGCAACCCGGCCGGGATCGACCAGCGCGCCGGGGCGGTGGCCTGCGCGTTGATCACCGTGGTGCTGGCCAGCACGGCGATCCAACTGCCCTCGCCGGGCAGCACCCCCGGTGCCACCAGCACGGGGATGAGCAGGCAGGTCACCGCGGTTATCGCGACGTCAGCGGCGACCAGGGCGGGATTGATGCCATGACGCCACGCGCGGTGCGCGTACCAGAGCGACCAGGCGGTCAACCCGGCAACAGCGGGCAGCAACACGACTGACTCGACCGGCGGGGTGTGCACCGACAGGGCCACCGCCGCGCCGACCACACCGCAGGTCAGCCGCAGCAACGCCGGCATCGTGGTGAAGATGAGGCTGAGCGCGCCACCAGCCGGATTGTCCAGGGTGGGCGGCGGCGGCACGGTCTGGGTGGCAGCGGCCGGCATCGGGAAGTGTCCTTCCGACAACGACCCGGTCCGGGTCCGCACGGCAGAGATCGACGTCGGAGAATAACACGACTGAACGCCAACGATCACCCATTGTGCGCGATGTGTCGCAAAACCGCCATGTCAGGCCGCGGGCTGGAGCAGGTCCCACCGGTTGCCGTAGAGATCGACGAATACCGCCACCGAGCCGTACGACTCGTGCCGCGGCTCCTCAAGGAAACGCACCCCGGCGGCCACCATCCGGGCGTGGTCCCGGGCGAAATCCTCGGTGTAGAGGAACAGCCCGACCCGGCCACCGGTCTGGTCGCCGACCCGGGCCCGCTGCTCGGCGGTGCTCGGTCGCGCCAGCAGCAACGCCGTCTCCCGGGCACCCGTCGGGCGGACCACCACCCAGCGCGAACCGTCCGGTCGGGCCGTGTCCTCCACCAACTCGAAGCCGAGGCCGCCGACGTAGAAGTCGATCGCCTCGTCGTACTCCCCGACCAGCAGCGCGACAAGTCCCAGATGTGCCATCCGGTCATTCTGCCGGCGGGGGCTCGGCACCTTCCCGGCGGCGTCCCCGCTGGTCACCCGGGTCACGCCGCCGTTCACTCAGGCGAACGCGATCGGGGTGGACCGGATGAGCCAGTCGATTGCCCGGCCACTGTCATCGACGGCGTTCACATAGCCGACCGCCGCGTACCGGCGCCCGCGCTCGGGCATCGTGAACCTCTCCTGGAAGTCGACTCCCGTGGCCGAGACGACGCGCACCACGTGGCCGCCCGGCGGCACCCGCACCGGGAACAGGACGAAGGTGTGCTGGCCCTCGACCGTGAAGCGTTGATCGACGATCGCGATGCCGTCGATGCTGATTGTGAGGACGACCGGGTCGTCCCGGAACGACTGGTTGCTCACCCAGAGGTGCAGGTCCGCCAGGTGTTCCTCGACGAGGCGGACGGCGGGCGCGGCTGCGCCTGTCGACGGGGGAGTCGCCGCCGCGCTCGATGACGGGGAGTTCGTCCCGCCGCTCGGCCCGGTGCATCCCGTCGCGGCAAGCAAGGCAATCACGCTGAGGACCGCGGCACGTCGTCTGTCCACCCCGCTCTGACGCCGAACAGCGGGCCTCGGTTCCGTCTGCCTCGCCGGAACCGGGAGTGTTCGCCGTCCGTCCCATCTTCGGGTGGAGAGGTGGTGAGCCGGATGCGCGCGGGCCGATCGGCACTGGCGGTGGCTCTGCTCGGCGTGGCGCTGAGCGGCTGCGGTGGCACGAACATCGGGCCGGGTGGGGAGAACGAGCCCGGCCCGGCCGAGATTGCCGAGACGTGGACCTCCTGCGCCACAGCGGCACCACAAGCCGGAGGCATCCTGTCGCTGCCGAACACGCAGACGCCGACACCGGCCGTGCCCGAGCCCAGGATCGGGCGCATCGACCCCGCGTTCACCCCGGTCGCCGCCGTGATCTGTGGTCGACAGATCCGGCCGGCCCCAAACGGAGGTCGGGAGCAGGTCGCCACCGAGCGACGCGCCGAGGAGATCGCACCGCTGCTCGCCGCGCTGCGCCTGCCAAACCAACGGGCGCACGGCGAGAACATCTGCACCCTCGACATGGTCGTCCCGCCCTGGCTGGCCCTGCTCGACGACCGGGGGCGCTGGCTGCGCCCGTACCTGCCGACAACCTCCTGCGGCAAACCCCGCCCCGAGGTCACCGCCGCACTGGACGGTGCGAAATGGACCACGGTGGACACCCGTACCGTCGGGCAGGTCGGATCCCCCGCGGCCGACGCCGCCGGATGCGCGCAACGGTGGGCGGACATGGTGTGGGTGGAAACCACCAACGGACGCACCGCGCCGCCCGGAGCGGCCACGTCGCCGGCCGCCGGGCCGATGCGCCTCTGCGTCTACCAGGTGCCCGCATCCGAGCAGGGCGGCGGCAAACCAGCGGGTGATTTCGTGTACGGCGGGCCGCTCCCGGCCGAGCGCCAGGCGGGCGTGCTCCGGGCATTGGCCAACCGTCGAGCGGTGGCCGACTGCGCCACCCCGGCGTCCCGCTTCGCGGTGCTGCGCCCGCTGGACGGCACCGGTCCGGACCGGTACGTCGAACTCGACGGCTGCCGACGTTTCCTGATCGTGCCACCGACCGGCGGGGCTCAGCTCGGTCAGGGCGACGACACTCTGGCCACCCTGCTGGGGCCGCTCTGAGCCGGCTGAACGGCTTCGTGCTCGACCGCACTCCCGCAGGCGGAGTCCACAACCACCTCGGCGACCTGGTGGCCCGGCGCTGCCGCGCCCTGGTGGGTGGATGTCGGCCTCGGTCCACACCGTGCTCAACGGACCGCCATCCGCCCGTCATCTGGCTACCACTTAATGATCAACGACTGCAGGACAAATCGTGTCCCTCCGAGAGGAACCCTGCGCGTGATCCCAGTGGAAGACCCCAGACCGGCCGCCCGTCTGGCGCGGCGGCGGTTCCTGACCGTGACCGGCGCCGCCACGGCGCTCGCCTTCGCCACCAACCTGCCCGGCGGGTCGAGCGCCGCCGCCGCCACCGACACGCTGCCCGACGACCCGTTCACCCTCGGCATCGCCTCCGGTGACCCGCTTCCCGAAGCGGTGGTGATCTGGACCCGGCTGGCACCGCGACCGTACGAGCCGTTGGGCGGTATGCCGTACCACGCCGTCGAGGTGGAGTGGCAGGTCGCCAGCGACGAGCGGTTCCGGCGGATCGTCCGCTCCGGACGCGCGACCGCGCGACCCGAGTACAGCTACAGCGTGCACGTGGACGTGCGCGGCCTACAGCCGAGCCGGCAGTACTGGTACCGCTTCAAGGTCGGTCGGTACCTCAGCCCGGTCGGTCGTACCCGCACCACCCCGGCACCCGGGCAACGGGTCGACCACCTCACCTTCGCCGTCGCCTCCTGCCAGTCCTTCCCGGACGGTTTCTACACGGCGCACCAGCACATCGCCGCCGAGGACGTCGACGCGGTGGTGTTCCTCGGCGACTACATCTACGAGTACGGCGTCTCCGCCTCCGGCGGGCTGCGTAATCTCGCCGATCCGGTGCCGAGCCAGTTCCGCACCGAGGCCGACACACTCGACCGGTACCGCCTCCAGTACGCGCTCTACAAGTCCGACCCCGACCTGCGCGCCGCGCACCAGGCAGCGCCGTGGATCCCCACCTGGGACGACCACGAGGTGCAGGACAACTACGCGGGCCTGACCTCCAAGAGCAACGCCCCGGTCGAGGACTTCCTGGTCAGAAGGGCCAGCGCCTACCGGGCCTACTGGGAGCACATGCCGCTGCGCTCACCGGCCCCGCAGGGACCCAACTACATGCTCTACCGCCGATTCACCTTCGGGCGGCTGGCCGAGCTGAACGTGCTGGACACCCGCCAGTACCGCGCCGACCAGGCTTCGAGCGACGGCTGGAAGGTCGACTCCGAGGAGCGGCGGGACCCCGCCCGTGCCCTCGCCGGCGCCCAGCAGCAACGCTGGCTGCTGGACGGCGTTCGCACCTCCCACGCGACCTGGAACCTGCTCGCCAATCAGGTGATCATGAGCCGGATGGACCAGGACCCGACGGTCGGCGACCTGTACAACATGGATGCCTGGGACGGCTACGCCGCCGAGCAGAAGGTCACCCTCGACGGGCTCGCCATGCTGCGGGGACGCAACCCGGTCGTACTCACCGGCGATGTGCACGCCGCGTACGCGCTGGACATGAAACGCGACTTCACCGACCCGGCCTCGCAGACGTACGGCGTGGAACTGGTGGCGACGTCGATCAGCAGCGGCGGCAACGGCAGCGAGATCTCCGCGACCGGGCAGAAGTTCCTCGACAGCAACCCGCACCTGAAGCTCGTCAACGAGCGGCGCGGCTACCTCAGGGTCCGGCTCACCGAGCGTGAGCTGCGGGCCGACTACCGGGCGGTGCCGTACGTCGACCGGAACGACGCCCCCGTCCAGACCGTCAGTTCGTTCACCGTCGAGGCCGGTAACCCCGGCCTGCACCCGGCATGAGGGGTAAAGCCATGACCCGTACTCTCTGGCGCCGGCTCATCGGCCTGTCCCGTGGCCGAAAGGCCGCGGTCGCCGGCGCCGTCATCGCCCTGGTGGCGATCGGCGGCACGGCCCCCGCGGTCGCCGGCCGACCCGACCCGACCCGGTTGAGCCTCGCCTCCGACGTCAGCCTGGTGCAGGTCAACCCGATCCCCTGCGCGAACCAGGGCTTCCAGCTCCAGTTCGGCAACACCGGACGCGCCGACGTCTACGCCGACGCGTTCCTTGAGGTGAAGGCGCCGCTGACGCTGTCCAGGAACCTGGTCTCCAGCTACCTGCCCGCCGGTTACACACTCAAGGTGCCGATCACGGTCACCGCACCCCGGGGCACCGCCCCCGGCCGATACACGATCACCGTCCGGTCCGGTGAACGCCGGCTCGCCGTGCCGGTGGAGGTCGCACCGGGACCGGTCGACACCACCGGCAACCTCGCCAGGTATGTGCCGGTGACGGCATCCTCGGAGAACCTGCCCAGCTACCCGGCCTGCGGTGCGGTGGACGGCGACCGCGACTCGAACCACTGGGCAACTACCACCGGCTGGAACGACGCAAACAAGGGCGCCTTCCCCGACTGGCTCCAGGTGACGTTCGACAAGCCCGAGACGATCGGTCGGGTCGACGTCTACACGCTCGACTCCACCAAGTACCCGGTTGCGAAGTACGGCCTGCGCGACTGGGACGTCCAGGTGCGGGTCGGCGAGGACTGGCAGACCGTTGCCCAGGTGCGCGGCAACGTCGCCGGTCAGGTCAGCTCGCATTTCACACCGCTGACCGGGACCGCGTTCCGGGTCGTCACGCTGGCCAGCAACGAGACCGCCGGTTACTCGCGGGTGGTGGAACTCGAGGCGTACGCCTCCTGAGAGAGGCCGCCGCTACCTCCCGTCGTACGCCGCGTCCGGGCCGAGGTGTCTCGGTCCGGACGCGGTGCGGTGCGGTGCTGCACAGGTGGCTGTATCGGCGGGACTACCCGCGTACTCAGAGAAAATCTATGTGCGAAGCGCTAGACATCCTTGCCGTCTCCGGCTAACGTTCCTGAGGTCGAAAACGGAGCAAACAAAGACGCTGACGTGACCGTCCCGCCCCGGGGGCGAAGGAGTAGGGCCAGGGAACTTGTGGGCCCACTCGGTTCGGCGGCAGAAACTTGCCGCAGTGGCAGCGGGTGGGGCCAAGGCTGGTTCAGGGCTGCACCCGAGGCAAGGAGAGTTCGTCGTACGTGTCAGGGCCATGAAGTCGCGTGGGGCTCGGACACCGACGAACGGCACGAAAGTAAGGCAGAGGAAATCAGAGGCAAGGGAGGGCACTACACCGTTGGATCGCCCGCCGTCAGCCGCATTCGTGGGCTGGACGCGGACACCGCAGTTTCCATCGAACGAGAGGTGGTCTCCGGTCACGCATATGCGATCCTCGCACCCGATGCCGTCATTGACGGCCGGTGTGGACAAGAGAAGCCGACGTTCTGTCGGTAGATGGTGTTCCTGACCCACAACCCTTGGGCCCCGGTGCTTTCGAGCACCGGGGCCCTCGTGACGGAGGTTTGATGACCCAATCCGGCGACATGCTCGACGACGAGGACTACCCCGCCTACACGATGGGCCGCGCCGCCGAAATCCTCGGCTGCTCGCAGGACTTCCTGCGCCGGCTCGGCGACGCGAAACTGATCGACCCGCAGCGCTCCAGCGGCGGACACCGCCGCTACTCCCGCTACCAACTGCGCCTCGCCGCGCGAGCCCGGGAGATGTGCGACCAGGGCACCGATATGGCCTCGGCCTGCCGGATCATCATTCTTGAGGACCAACTCGAAGAGGCCCTCCGACGCAATGAGAGATACCAGCAGGGCTGAGCACACCCTCCGGGCCGGAGTCCTCGCCGCGGAGGCCGGACAGCGACCACGACGTCCATGGAAGGTGGCGCGTCAAGGTCCAGTCCTACTGACCACGAACCGCAGCGACCGAGGCCGCCTACCGGCAAGGTAAGCGGCCTCGAATGCTGTGTGGGTATGGGCGGGTGGCTCTACCACCCGACCGCCGTTGTTGCGGGCTGGCCTGACCTACGGCCTGGCGCGGGGCACTGCTGGGCGAATTGCAGCGATCTACGAATTACTAGATCAAACTGCCCGTCCCGCCGACCTGCGCACGTGGCGGTCTAGCAGCGCAAACATCTCTCGACACCTCACACCACTGCCCCACTGTCGGTTGACCTCTTGCGGACTAGATGCGGACGGCATGTTCCGGAGGACTGCGGGCAGGCATCGGAGTTGCGATCATGGCCTGATGGAGCAAATGAGCAGGTGAGTCGTCTATCGCAACCCGTGGATGACGGTGCGAGAGGATGCCATCCGGCACTCCGATGGCAGCCCAGGAATTTACGGGGTGGTGCCGATGGGGCTGGGGTTGCAGCGAAGGGCCCTCGCCATCCGCTTTGGCTGCCCGCCATGTCGATCTGCTGTTGAGCGGTATACCTCAGAGGTATGAATATGACTCTGAGGTATACCGCTCGCTACCGCATCCGCCCCCCACGGAGGTGACCGACGGTCACCGCCGGCCGCCGGCTGCGCCCACCGCCCGAACCAGGGTTAGGAATTACTCGTCTAGGCCCACGTCCTGCCGGAGATCGAGCGGGTCGCCGCGGACGAGGCCGCGAAGCACCTCTTCGGCTGACTTGGCTGTACGAATGGCTGTACGGAGGCCGTGGTGGTCGTCTCGACCGGGAGCGGAAAGCCGCTGACCTGCGGTGACGGTGGTGCGCCCGGCAGGATTCGAACCTGCGGCCTTGGGATTAGAAGTCCCCTGCTCTATCCGCTGAGCTACGGGCGCGTGTGGCGTGCATGTTGCGCCCAGAGGGTACCGCCGTCCCGCTGCCCGGCGGCGAAAAGGGTGCCCGCGTCCACGTTGCCGAGCAGGGTCTCACGGCGACCGCGTGGCGAGCATCTGGGTTCCCACGGACCAGCCCGACCACGGACCGTACCTTTGGCTGGTGCTGTTGGATCCCGACGCCGAGAACGACGTCGCCTACGAGCTGTGCCAGATCGTCGGTCGCGCCATCCTGCCGTACCGGTCGTCGGTCGACGATGACCAGGTCCACGGCACCGCGTTCTTCTTTCAGGGCGGCGACGACCCGGTGGGGGAGTCGCTGCTGACGGCGGCCGACCTGGTCGGCGCGGCGGGTGGTGAGCTGGGCTTGCGGGCGAGCGTCACCGAGCCGGCCGGGGTTGCCCCGGCTGCCGTCTCCGGGGCCGAGATCGTGCCCGGCTGGGCCCGTTTCCCGGGCGACGGGGTCGCGGTGCTGCCGACCGCCGGCCTGCACCGCTATGCCGGGGACGGCGGCTGGCGGTGGCGGGTCCAGCCGGTGCCCGCGAGGATCGCCGCCGGGCCCGAGGTGGTCGCCCGCCTCGGCGCCGACGCCGGTTCCGCTTTCGTGCTGGCCCATGGGGTACGCGAAGACAGGTCACGCCCCCTGGAGGTGGCGATCGAACGAGTGGTCCGTGACGGGGACGACGTGCGGATCACGACGGAGCTGCCAACGGGGTACGTCGGCGCGCCGGTCTTCGTCGTCCAGCCGGACACCACCGGGGAGGTGTCGCTGTACTGCCTGGGGCTGGTGCTGCCCGGCGTCGGTGGTCACCCGGTGGCGACCTTCGACCGAATCCGAGCCGTCCTTCCGGCGACGCCCGGCGACGTCTGAGCCGCGACCCGCACCGCCGCCCGGCCTGGTCGACGGTCAGCCGCCGAGCGTCGTCGCCCCTGCCGTGTCGGCCGGGGCGGTGGGACCGGCGGCGAGGAACGCCTCGGCCCAGCGGCCGACCTCGTCGAAGACCTTCTTCCGTACGGCGGGGCCGGAGAGCGTTAGGTCGTGCATCCCACCGTCGAAGCGGGCCAGGGTGACGTGGCGGCCAAGGCGGGGCGCGTACCGGACCATGTGCTCCACGTCCAGGACGGCGTCGGCCAGGGTGGCGTTGTCGTGCCATTTGGTGCCCCGGTAGGAGCGGGTCGAGCAGGCCAGCAGCACCGGCACCCGGATGTCCAGACCAGCGCGTAGCCGGCGTTGACCGGTGCGGATCGCGTTCAGCCAGCCGGCCCGGACCGGGAACCCGGCCAGCGGCTTCCACTCCAGGTCGTAGGTCCACTCGCCGCGGTGGTCGGTGTGGATGCTCTCGCCGTACACCGTGCCCAGCCCGAACGGCAGGATGCGGTGCGGCGCCCTGCGGCCCAGCCGGGACGCGGCGGCCGCGAGGGGTCGGCGCACCGCCCAGGGGGCGTTGAGGTCGAAGAACGGGCTGTTGAGCACCAGACCGTCGATGGTGCCGGTGTCGCGGCGGGCGTCCGCCCAGAGCGAGAGGATCAGGCCGCCGGTGGAGTGGCCCATCGCCAGCAGGGTGTCGTGCCCGTCGTCGGTGCGAATGATCTCGGCGGCGGCGTCCAGCTCGGGGAAGTAGTCGCTGATGTCACGGCAGAAGTTCGGCGTCTGGCCCGGGAGCAGGCTGCGACCATATTTGCGCAGGTCGAGTGCGTAGAAATCCCAGCCCCGCTCGACGTAGAAGTCGGCTAGGTGGGTCTGGAAGAAATAGTCGACGAAGCCGTGCACGTAAAGGACGGCCCGTCCGGTGGGGCGCTCGGCCCGGCGCCGGACCAGGGTCGCGACGACAGGCCCTTCGTCATCGGTGCCCAGGTCGATCGTCTGCCGCTCGTACGGCGGTCCCAACACGTCCGGTTCCACGAACGCGACGCTACGCCGCCAACCTACCCAGCGGTAGCCCTCGCTCTCGCCCCCGCCCGTCCCGCGATCCTGCCCTCGTCTCGCCTTTCGCTGTTCGAAGTGCAAGATCACGGGGACGGGGCGTGGGTCAGACCGTCTCTGCTTCGACGCGCGTCGGGTCGGCGGCGGGGAGGTTCTCCTGGTCCTCGTCTGCGTCGAGCTCGCTCTGGGGTTGTGGGAGGTCGCGCAGGTGCTTGTTGTGCCGCGGTTCCTGGCGGGTCTTGGCGTCGTTGAGGCGGCGGCGCAGGTCGTCGCGGACGTCGTTGAGCGCGGCGTGCAGGTCCTCCTCCGTGGAGGTCGTGACGATCTTCTGCCGGCCGGCGATCCAGCACTCCAGGGTGACCTTCTGGCCCCGCGCCTCCCGGTCCTTCACCGACACCTCCAGCTCGGTGGCGTCGGCGTGGAAGCTGGCCAGCCGGGCGTCGAGGGTGACGAACTGCTCGGCGATCCAGTTGCGGTCGCCCTGCGAGAACCCGGCGCCCACCCGTAGGCACTCAGCAACGGTGGCCGGGTTCGCCACGGCGCTCATCGCCGTGCCTCGGAAGCGACCGCGGAGCCGATTTTGGTGATCATCATGGCGCTGACCTCTCGTCGACGTGGAGCTGTCGGTGGTGCGTTGATCAAATGCATACCCACATTGGTCGGCCCCGGAAACCGGCGACGCTCAGCCGGGTGGTGCGCCGTACCACACCCGGGCGTGATCAGGGCGTTGTCCACAGGTGGGTTCGTCGTCCACAGGCCGGGGCTGGGTGCTGGCGATGACCGCGCTCAACGCACAGGCTCGGTGTCGAGTCGACTCGCGCTGGCAGGCCCCGATCCCCCTGGAGGGACGATGTTCGACACCTACGTAACAATTGTCGGCAATGTGCTGACGACGCCCGAATGGCGACGTACCACCCAGAGCAACACCCTGGTGGCCAACTTCAAGGTCGCCTCGACCGCCCGACGGCTCGACCGGGACAGCGGCCGGTGGGTCGACGGCAACTCGCTCCGCGTCCGCGTCAACTGCTGGCGCAAGCTCGCCGAAGGCGTGGCGGCCTCGGTGATGGTCGGCGATCCGGTGGTCGTCTGCGGCCGGCTCTACACCCGCGACTGGACCGACGACGCCGGCAACCACCGCACCCTCTACGAGCTGGAGGCGGTCGCCGTCGGTCACGACCTGTCGCGGGGACGGGCCCGGTTCCTGCGCAATCGGCCGAGCATGACGACCAGCGCGGTGGAGGACGCGGAAGCCGAGAGTCGGGTGCACGGCGAGCCCACCGAGCCGGTGCCGGCCGGGCACGCGCCCGTGTTGCCCGAGGACCGCCCGCTGGACGACGACTTCGAGCTGCCCGACTACGCGGCGCTGCGAACCAGCCCGTTCGCCGACGGCCCCCTGGACGACGACGGCACCCCGAGCGGCGGGCCGAGCGGGCCGGCCAACCTGCCACCAGGCCTCGACGACGAGCTGACCCTTCCCACCGAGGAAGACCTCGACGACAACACCGACGAGGACCTGGACGACGAGTTGGGGCCTGCGCCGGACGAGAGTCAGCCGGAGCCCGCGCCGTCTGGTCGGGGGCGGCGGGGCCGGGGCCGGGTTCCCCAGCCGGCGTGACCGATCGGTTCGTCCATCGCGGGTCGGGCGGCGGCCGAGCTGTCTGAGGTCCCGTGCACGTCGCGGGCGCGCGGGCAGCACGACAACACGGCACGACGGGGGTGGGGTGGCGACGCGACCAGCGCCGTCACCCCACGTGACGACGGGGTGGGGTGCGGACAGGACCAGTGCGGTCACCCCACTTGCCGGCGGAGACCGGGCTGGAGGCGGCGGTTGCGGCTTCTCCCGAGACGCTGGTCGCTGGAGCACCGTGGGTCGGGCTGGCTCACGGGGCGCTCGTCTAGGCTGGCCGGCCGGAGGTGGTGCGGGTGCGACGGACAGCGCCGGTGGCGAATGCGGTGGGGCTGCTTGCCGGGTACGCGCTGGACAGGCTGCTCGGTGATCCACGCCGGCTGCACCCGGTGGCCGGCTTCGGGCAGGCCGCGAGTGCGCTGGAGCGCCGCCTCTACCGGCCGGACCGGACGGCGGGTGCGGCATTCACCGCCCTGGCCGTGGGCGGGCCGGTGCTGCTCGGCGCGGTCGCCGCAGCGGCCACCCGGCACCGGCCGGTGACCCGGGCGGCGCTCGTCGCCGCCGGCACGTGGACCGTGCTCGGCGGCCGGACACTGCGGCACGAAGCCACCGTCATGGGGCGGACGCTGCGCGACGGTGACCTGCCCGCCGCCCGGCGACGCCTCGGCCACCTCTGCGGACGGGACCCGTCGACACTGGGCGAGTCCGAGCTGGCTCGCGCCACCGTCGAGTCGGTCGCGGAAAACACCTCCGACGCCGTCGTGGCGCCGCTGGTCTGGGGTGCGATCGCCGGCCTGCCCGGCCTGTTGGGCTACCGCGCGGCGAACACCCTCGACGCGATGGTCGGACACCGGTCGGCGCGCTACGCGCGGTTCGGCACTCCGGCCGCGCGCCTGGACGACGTGCTCAACCTGGTGCCGTCCCGGCTGACCGGGCTGCTCACCATCGCCGTGGCACCGGTCGCCAACGGGGATCGGCAGCGGGCCTGGCAGGTGTGGCGGCGTGACCGCAACGACCACCCCAGCCCCAACGCCGGCCAGTGCGAGGCGGCAATGGCCGGCGCGCTCGGCGTCCGCCTCGGTGGCCGCAACGTCTACTTCGGGCGCTCCGAGGTGCGGCCGTTCCTCGGCGACGGCCCCCGCCCGGAGGCGCGCCACCTGAAGCGGGCCGCCCGGATCTCCGGCGCGGTCGGGCTGGCCGCGGTTGGGCTGGCCGCCGCGTACCCGGTGACCCTCGGCCGCCTGGTCGGCGCCGTGGGCCGCCGCTGCCTCAATGCCGTCACGGGCCCGAATGGGCTGCTCGGGACGGGCGGGGCCGGCGCGACGGGGCGGGGGACTGGGCGGTGAGCGGCGGGCTGCTGGTCGCCGGCACGACCTCCGATGCCGGCAAGAGCGTGCTCACCGCCGGCATCTGCCGTTGGCTGCACCGCCAAGGCGTGAAGGTGGCGCCGTACAAGGCACAGAACATGTCGAACAACTCGGCGGTGGTCGTCGGGTCGGACGGACGCGGCGGCGAGATCGGGCGGGCCCAGGCCATGCAGGCCGCAGCCTGTGGGCTGGCACCCGACCTGCGATTCAACCCGGTGCTGCTCAAGCCGGGCAGCGACCTGGCCAGCCAGGTGGTGCTGCTCGGCGAGGCGGTCGACACGATCACCGCCGGCACCTTCCGGCACCTGCGTCCCCGACTCGCTGAGACCGCGTACGCGGCGCTCGCCGAGTTGCGTGACACGTACGACGTGGTGATCTGCGAGGGCGCCGGCAGCCCCGCGGAGATCAACCTGCGGGCCGGCGACTACGTCAACATGGGGCTGGCCCGGCACGCCAACCTGCCCACCATCGTGGTCGGTGACATCGACCGGGGCGGTGTCTTCGCCTCGATGTTCGGCACCGTGGCCCTGCTGGACCCAGCCGACCAGGCGCTGATCGCCGGCTTCGTGATCAACAAGTTCCGGGGCGACCTCGGGCTGCTCCAACCGGGGCTGGACATGCTGCGTCACGTCACCGGTCGCCCCACGTACGGGGTGCTGCCCTGGGCACTGGACCTGTGGCTCGACGCGGAGGACTCACTCGCCTACGGCCGTGTGCTCGGCCGCCCCGCAGCCCCGCACGGCACCGAGTGGCTGGACGTGGCCGTCGTCCGCCTACCCCGGATCAGCAACGCCACCGACGTGGAGGCGCTCGCCACCGAGCCGGGCGTCCGCGTACGCCTCACCATCGAACCGGCCGAACTGGCCGCCGCCGACCTGGTCGTACTGCCCGGCTCCAAGTCCACCGTCGCCGACCTCGCCTGGCTGCGCGAAACCGGTCTCGCCGACGCGGTGGCCGCACACGTTGCGGCCGGCAAACCGTTGCTCGGCCTCTGCGGCGGCTTCCAGATGCTCGGCCGCGCCATCCACGACACGGTGGAGAGCCGACGGGGCAGCGTGCCAGGGCTTGGCCTGCTGCCCATCGAGATCACCTTCGATCCTCGCAAGACCGTCAGGCAGTCGGTGGGCACCGCCCACGGCAGCCTTCCAGTGCGCGGCTACGAGATCCACCACGGGTACGTCTCACACGCCGACCCCACCCTGACCCCGCTACTGACCAGCGACGACGGTGCCGGCGAGGGAGCCGTGCTCGGCGCGGTGCACGGCACGCACTGGCACGGGGCATTCGAGTCCGACGAGTTCCGCCGCTGGTTCCTCACTGAGGCGGCTCGCCTGGCCGGCCGCACCGGATTCCGGGTCGCACCGGCCACCAGCTTCGACGCCGCTCGGGAACGCTCGCTTGACCTGCTCGGCGACCTGGTCGAGGAACACCTGGACACCGATGCCCTCTGGCGACTCATCGAAACCGGACCACCGCCCGGCCTCCCGTTCATCCCACCCGGCCCGCCACCGTCCCAGTAACCCAACTGCCCACGCTGGCGGCAGTGCGGTGGGCTTCGACGGTTGGGTGGTGGGGATTCAGGGGCGGATGCATGCGGGCGTTCGGGCGGGGCGTTGGGACTTACGGGCGAATATCGGCGGGGCGGTCGGTGGTGGGAAGTCCAGCGGCCAGCCAGGCATCGACACCGCCGATCATGTCGGTGGCTCGACGCAGCCCGAGGGTCTGCAGGCTGGCGGCGGCCAAGCTGGAGCTGTAGCCCTGCCTGCACACCAGCACGATCTCCCGGTCGTACCCGGTGGCCTCGGGGATCCGCCAGGCGCTGGCCGGATCAAGTCGCCATTCCAGCACGGTCCGGTCGATGACGACCGCCCCTGGCAGGTCGCCCTGTTCGCGGCGCTGCGGTTCGCTACGGGTGTCGACCAGCAGCGCGCCGCCGCGGACCGCCTCGACGGTCTGCTGCGGAGTTAGTCGGTGCAGCCCGGCGCGGGCCTGTTCGAGCAGGGCGTCGATACCGGGGCTCATCACGTCTCGGAGCACCACCCGATCATGCCGATTCGGCAGCACCCCCGGGCGGCGAACTGGCCGCTCGTCACCCGTCGCCGCCCCAATTCCCCCGGACGTGACGGTGCCCGGTCAGGGTGGTCAGCCGGACGGGTCAGTCCGGCCCCCGTTGGCCGCTGATCCACGTGATCCACTCCGCTTCGCCGATGTGGTGGTATCCCGCCATCGGGATAGCGCCACATCGGCGATCTGGAGTCGATCAGCCTGGCCGGCGGTGGCGACGGCATACTTCAGCCATGTGCCACGCGAGGCTGCGCTGACCTCCGACACCGGCCGGGCGGCGCGATGCTGTGAGGCCGGGGTGGCTGCGGTGATCCCGGACGGCGGCCGGGCGGCGCGATGCGGTGAGGCCGGGTGGCTGCGGTGACCTCCGACAGCGGCCGGGCGGCGCCATTCCGTGAGGCCGGGGTGGCTGCGGTGACCCCGGACGGCGGCCGGGCGGCGCGAAGCCGTGAGGCCGGGGACGTCGGAGAGCGGGACGATGAAGGCGGGGACGTCGGCGGACCGACCGGTGGGACCTTCGGTGTCGGGAAGGGGGCCGGTGGGGGCTCGGGCGTCGAGGAGCGGTCCGGCAGGCTTCCCGTGGTGGTCGTCGAGGCGTACGCCGAATTGGCTCGTCGGGTGCTCGCGGGCCCGGCGCGATTGGGGCGAACCCGGCTGGTCGCGGTCGACGGGCCGAGCGGCGCGGGTAAGAGCCGGTTCGCCGCGCGTCTCGCGGATGCCCTGGCGGCGCTGCCCGGTGGCCGGCCGCCGGTGGTGCACACCGACGACCTGCTCGACGGTTGGGACGATCAGGTCACCTTCTGGCCCCGGCTCGACGAGTGGGTGCTGGCCCCGTTGCGGGAAGGGAAGCCCGGCGCCTATCGGCGTTACAGCTGGGTGCGGCAACGCTTTCTGTCCCGGCCGGTGCCGGTGCCGGTGACGCCGGTGCTGGTGCTGGAGGGGGTCAGCGCCGCCCGTGCCGTCGTCCGGCCGGAGCTGACCCTGGCCGTGTTCGTCACCGCGCCCGCGTCGTTGCGGCTGGCCCGTGCGGTGGCCCGGGACGGGCCGGAGATCCTGCCCGAGCTGCGTCGCTGGCACGTCGGGGAGCGGGCGCACTTCGCCGCCGACGACACCGCGTCCGGCGCGGACCTGCTGGTGGACGGTGCACCGGCGCTGCCGCACGACACGGACCGGTACTACGTGCGCATCCGCTGAGTGGGGCATGGACGTCCGTCACCGGCTACGGCACGATGCGAAGAAGAAGCACGTGCGAGAAGGCCGCCATCGGCCACGAAGCGAGAAGGCCGAAGCGAGACGGCTCAGGGCCGCGGCGAACAGGGGACTCATCATGTCGGCAACAGACACGCCCGCGCGGCGCCGGATCACCCTCACCGGCATCAGTTCGCGGGCCTGGGAGCATCCGGCCGACCGGGGTGCCCTGGTCGCGCTGCGGGAGTTGCGCGGGTTCGACGACGTGGTGCGGGCGTTCTTCGGCATGTGGAACGAGCGTGGTTTCCGACTGTCCGTGCTGGCTTCCGGCATCCGGGTCGATCACCGGCAGTATCCGGCGGTGTGGCAGCGCTACACCGAGGCGGCGGCGGTGCTGGACGTGGCCGAGCTGCCGGAGCTGTATGTGACCCAGTCGCCCTGGTTGAGTGCCGAGGCGGTCGGTCTGGACCGGCCGTTCATCGTGCTCAACTCGGCCTGTGTGCAGCAGCTCGACGAGGACGAGCTGCGCTGCCTGCTCGGTCACGAGCTGGGGCACGTGGGCAGTGGGCACGCGGTCTACAAGACCATGCTCATGATCCTCACCCGGTGGGCGGCCAATCTGAGCTGGTTGCCGGTCGGCGCGATCGCCCTACGGGCCATCATCGCGGCGATGCTGGAGTGGTGGCGCAAGGCGGAGCTCTCCGCCGACCGGGCCGGTCTGCTCGCCGGGCAGGACCCGGCCGCCGCGCTGCGGCTGTTGATGAAGCTCGCCGGCGGCGGTGACCTGTCCCAGATCGACACCACCGCCTTCCTGGAGCAGGCCGCCGAGTACGCCGGCGGCGGGGACCTGCGCGACAGCCTGCACAAGATTCGGATGACCGCGTGGAGCACCCACCCGACGCCGGTGGCGCGGGCGGCCCAGCTGCGCCAGTGGATCGACTCCGGGGCGTACGGGCGGGTGCTGGCCGGGGACTATCCGCGCCGCGACGAGGACAGCTCGACCAGTGTCTCGGAGGAGATCAGGGCGGCTGCCGAGTCGTACCGGGAGGAGTTCAGCCGGTCCACCGACCCGCTGGTCGGGTTGCTACGCCGGCTCGGCGACGGCGCGAGCGACGTCGGCGAGTGGGTGGGCGGCACCGCCGGTCGCGCCCGCTCCTGGATGGATGCCGCCACCGAGGCCGCCGGTCGCGCACACCGCGCCGGCCGGGCTGCACCCGGCGCGACCGCGGGTGCCGGCCCCGCGGGAGGCGGTGACGGTACGGGCTCCGCCAACACGCCTCGGTAAGGCCGGCATACGATGCCGGTCATGACCTCACCGATCATGTCCGAGTCCGAGGTGCGGGCCGCCGTCGAGCGGGAGATGCCCGGCGTACGCGCCGACCTGGAGCGCCTCGTCCGCATCCCCGGCATCGCCTTCGAGGGCTTCGACCACTCGCACGTGGAACGCTCCGCCGAGGCGGTCGCCGAATTGCTGCGCGGCTGTGGCCTGGACGTCGAGATCGTGCGTTCCGGCGGCCAGCCGGCGGTGATCGGCCGTCGGGCCGCCCCGCCCGGCGCGCCCACCGTGCTGCTCTACGCCCACCACGACGTCCAGCCGGTCGGCGACCGGTCGCTCTGGGAGTCCGACCCGTTCGAGCCGGTGGAGCGCGACGGCCGGCTCTACGCCCGGGGTGCGGCCGACGACAAGGCCGGCATCATGGCGCACGTCGCGGCGCTGCGCGCGTACGGTGACGCGCTGCCGGTCGGCGTGGTCCTCTTCATCGAGGGCGAGGAGGAGTACGGCTCCGATTCGCTGGAGCAACTGCTGGTCGACCACCGCGACAAGATCACCTCCGACGTCATCGTGATCGCCGACTCCGGCAACTGGGACATCGGCGTACCGGCGCTGACCACCTCGCTGCGGGGCATCGTCAACTGCTTCGTCGAGGTCCGCACCCTGGACCACGCCGTGCACAGCGGCATGTTCGGCGGTGCCGTGCCGGATGCGCTCACCGCACTGGTCCGGCTGCTGGCGACGCTGCACGACGATGCCGGTGACGTGGCCGTGGACGGGCTGGTCGGCCGGGAGGGCGCCACCGTCGACTACCCGGAGGACCGGATCCGGGCCGAGGCCGGGCTGGCCGAGGGCGTGCAGTTCATCGGCACCGGCCGGATCACCGATCGGCTCTGGACCAAGCCCGCGCTGGCGGTTCTCGGCATCGACGCGCCGGCCACCGGTGAGGCGCCGAACGCCCTGGTCCCGGCCGCGAAGGCAAAGCTCAGCATCCGTCTCGCCCCCGGCGACGACCCCAAGCGGGCGTACGCGGCCGTGCGCGCGCACCTGGAGGAGCACGCGCCGTGGGGCGCCCAGGTGACTGTCAGTTTCGAGCACGACGGCAACCCGTGCGTGATCGACGCGTCCGGGCCGATGTTCGACGCGGCCCGTTCGGCCTTCCGGACTGCCTGGGACGGCACCGCCCCGGTCGACATCGGTGTCGGCGGCTCGATCCCGTTCATCGCCACCTTCCAGGAGATGTTCCCGAAGGCGGCGATCCTGGTGACCGGCGTGGAGGACCCGCACGCCCGGGCGCACGGCCCGAACGAGAGTCTGCACCTGGGAGAGTTCGCCCGCGTCTGCCTCGCCGAGGCGTTGCTGCTGCGTAATGTGGCGGCAGCAGGCAGTTAGCTGTCGGAACGGCGATTTCGGGCCTGATCCTGGCAGTTTACGGCGTGTCGGGCGGCTGGCTGTTATAGCCTTTCGAACATGAGTACGAACGAGGTGATGGCCCGGTTGGGGGCCGCTGTCAGCGCACTGGGAGATGTCGATGTCTCCGCGTGGTCCGAGGACACGCTCAACGAACAGCTTGCTGAGCTCTCCGCAGCCCTGGTCGCCCTCGACTCGGTGCTCTCCCGGGTGGCCGGCGAGGTCCGTGCCCGGGGGCTGCGCATCGAGGAGCCCGTCTCCGCTTAGGGCCTGTTTCATGAGGACTGGCCGGCCTGCGGCGGGCCCGGGCGACGACCGGCGGCGTTGCGGTTTCGTCCGGATACGACACCGGTATCCAGACGAAACCGCGCCTTGCCGGATCGCCGCCCGGACTCCGCCTCGGCTCGACCGCCCTCATGAAACAGGCCCTGACCCGTCGTCCGCGTGAGCGGGCGGCACCCTGCCGACACCGCCCGGGCACGGCAATGCCCGGGCGGTGTCGGAGGTGACTGGCAGGATGAACGACGTGCGTTTCCTCGACCTGGCCGCCACCTCCGCCGCCGTCGGCGCCACCAGCGGCCGGCGGGCCAAGGTGGAGTTGCTCGCTGATGCGCTGCGCCGACTCGACCCGGGCGAGGTCGAGCCCGGCGCCGGCTATCTCGCCGGTGAGCTGCGCCAACGGCAGACCGGGGTCGGCTACGCCAGCCTTCGTGACCTGCCGCCACCGGCCGCCGAGCCGACGTTGACCGTGGCCGCCGTCGACGCCGCCATCGAGCAGATCGCCGCCGTGCGTGGCACGGGCTCGCAGGGTCGGCGTCGGGCGTTGCTCGGCGCTCTCTACGCGGCGGCGACGGCCGATGAGCAGCGCCTGCTCACCGGCCTGTTCAGTGGCGAGCTGCGCCAGGGTGCCCAGGCCGGGCTGCTCGCCGACGCGGTGGCCCGGGCGGCCGAGGTGCCGGTGGCGGCGGTCCGACGGGCCCTGCTGCTCGCCGGTGACCTGCGGGCCGTGGCGGTGGCCGCGCTGGCCGGTGGGGCCGCCGAGTTGGCCGGGTTCGGCCTGCAGGTCGGCCGGCCGCTGGCGCCGATGCTCGCGCAGAGCGCCCCCTCAGTCGACGAGGCCCTCGCCGCGACCGGCACACCGGCGGTGGTCGACGTGAAGCTCGATGGCATCCGCATCCAGGTGCACCGCTCTGGCGCCGACATCGCCGTCTTCACCCGCAGCCTCGACGAGATCACCGCCCGGGTGCCCGAGGTGGTCGCCGCGGTCCGTGCCCTGCCAGGCCGGGAGTTGGTGCTCGACGGCGAGGCCATCGGCCTCGACGCGACGGGTCGCCCGCTGCCGTTCCAGCAGACCTCGAGCCGGGCCGCCCGACGCACCACCCCCAGCACCACCGGGCGCACACCCGTCGCCCCGGCGGTGCTCGCCGCGGCGGCCAGCACCGGCGCGACCGTGCTCACCCCGTACTTCTTCGACCTGCTGCACCTCGACGGTGAAGACCTGATCGACCTGCCCGGCCGGGAGCGGTGGGCGGCCCTGAGCGGTGCGGTCGACTCGTCGCTGCTGGTCGGGCGCATGGAGGTCGACGGCCCGGAACAGGCCGCTGCGGCGTTTGCCGCCGCGCTCGACGCGGGGCAGGAGGGCGTGGTGGTCAAGGCACCGGACGCGCCCTACGACGCCGGCCGGCGCGGTGCCGCCTGGGTCAAGGTCAAACCCCGGCACACCCTCGACCTGGTCGTGCTCGCCGTCGAGTGGGGCAGTGGCCGACGGCAGGGCTGGCTGTCCAACCTGCACCTGGGTGCGCGCGACCCGCACAGCGGTGACTTCGTCATGCTCGGCAAGACGTTCAAGGGCCTCACCGACGAGTTGCTGCGCTGGCAGACCGAGCGATTCCTCGACCTCGCCGTGGAGCGCGGCGACTGGGTGGTCCGGGTCCGCCCCGAACAGGTGGTGGAGATCGCCTTCGACGGCGTGCAGACGAGCTCGCGCTATCCCGGCGGGATGGCGCTGCGCTTCGCCCGGGTGGTGCGGTATCGCGACGACAAGTCCGCCGCCGAGGCGGACACGATCGACGCCGTCCGTGCCATCCACGCCGGCCGCGTCACCGGCTGACCGGCCCGCGCCAGCCCCGGTCACCTGCTGGACAGCGACCGGGCGTAGTTGACCTGGTTGTTGATGTACTGCACCTGGCCCTGGTCGCTGACCGGGATCCGGGCCACGTACTGCTGATTGCCGTTGGTGACCGTCACCTGCACGGTGCCGTGGTGCCGGGTCTCCTTGACCAGCAGGAAGAGCAGGCTGAAGAAGGCCAGGCAGAAGAAGCCGACGATCGCGCAGACCAGCGCCCAGGTCGCCACCTTCTCCTCGCGTTGCCAGTAGTCGGCCACGTGCCAGGTGGCACCGGCCAACGGCAGCGATCCCGCGGGCGTGCGGATGACCGGCGGACTTACCGCGATCTCGGCGATCTGCACCGCGACCACGTCCGGCCCGGCGAAACCGGGCGGTGCCGGCGGTGCCGAGAACGATGCCGGTGGCGGTGCGGGCTGCGGCGGTGTGGCCTGCGGCGGCACGGTCGGGAACGGCGTCGTCGGCGGCAGCGGCGCGGTGGACGACTGGGCGGTCCACGGATCGATCGGCGGTTGCGGCTGGGTCACCGGCTCCGATTCGGGCAGCGGGGCGGTTGGATCCGGGCTCACCGAGACCTCCAACGCGAGATCGTCACGCGGCGGAGACTACCGGCTGCCCTGTCGTCCCGCGTGCCCCCGACTGTCCGTCTGAGACCGGGGCCGCGCTTCGGTCAGGCGGACGGGCTCGGCGTCGGCTCGGCCGCCCGGTCCATCGGACCGGGGTCGACGCCGATGCCGGCGGCGCGGCGGGCCTCTCGGCGGGCCACCCACCCGTAGCCGAACAGGGACATCACCGCGAAGAGCCACCACTGCACGACGTAGCCGAAGTTCTGCCAGTTGTTGGTGTGCCCGACCGGCACCGCCTTGAACACCGGGTCGGCCGACGGGGTCTGCTCGTCCAACAGCAGGTAGGCGCCGTAGACCGGGTAGGGCAGTTCGCTGGCCAGCCGCGACACCCCGATCCGCCGGATCTCCAGCCGACCGTCGCGCCGTGCCACCGCGCCGGCGCCGCTCTCGGTCTCGTGCACCCGTCCGACCACCGTCACGTCGCCGGTCGGCGCGGCCGGCACCGCCGGCTGGGCGGTCGCCCCACCCGGCGCCGGTGGGATCCAGCCGCGGTCCACCAGCAGGGCCGTGCCGTCGGCGAGCACCAGCGGGGTGAGCACCTCGAAGCCGACCCGGCTGTCCACCGTCCGGCCACGGACCAGCACGGTGTTCGTCGGGTCGTACCGGCCGGTGACGGTGATCCGGGTCCAGACCTTGTCCTCGGCGGGGGCCGGGCCCGTCGTCCCCGTGCCACCGGTGGGAGCGCGCAGCGCATCGGCCAGCGGCGCCGGGGCCATCCGCAGGCCCGCGTCGATTCGTTCGTTGACCTCGGTACGCCCCCGGTAGCGGTCCAGCTGCCAGTTGCCGAGGAACACCATGACGGCGGCGGCGACCAGGGTCAGCGCGAGGGCGCCCAGCCATCGTGGGCTCAGCAGGAACCGGTACACGGCACCGAGGCTACCCGTATGACCGGCGCCACTGAGCTGGACCGGGTCGGCACCGTGCTGTCGGCCCCGCTGTCGGCCCCGGTTGGCGGTGCTCGCGTCTCCAGGCGGACAGGTATCGTCACGCCGACGGATCGGCCCCGGTCGTCCCCGTCGCGTACCCGCCGCCGCTCGCGAGGAGTCGATGATGACCGTCGTGCCGCGCCTGGTGCTCAGCGCGCCGTCCTCCGGGCACGGTAAGAACGCGCTGGCGATCGGGCTGCTCGCCGCCCTGGCCGAGCGAGGGGTCGACGTCGCCGGGTTCAAGCTGGGGCCGGATCACGTCGACGCCGCCTACCTCGGCCTCGCCTCCGGTCGACCGGGCCGGGTGATCGATCCCCGGCTGGTCGGCGTCGACCGGCTCGCCCCGCTGGTGGCGCACGGCGCTGCCGGTGCCGGGCTCGCCGTGGTGCAGGGCAGCATGGGCCTGTACGACTCGGTCGGCGGCCGCCCCGAGCAGGAGTCCACGGCGGCTGCCGCGGCCGCGCTGCGCAGCCCGGTGGTGCTCGTTGTCGACGTGGCCGCGATGGGTCAGTCGGTGGCGGCCCTGGTGCACGGGTTCCGCTCGTACGACGAGCAGTTGTGGCTCGGCGGGGTGATCCTCAACCGGGTGGCGTCGTCTCGGCACGAGGCCATGCTGCGCGAGGCGTTGGACGACGTGGGTGTGCCGGTCTACGGTGCGCTGCGTCGCCACGACCTGCCGGCGGTGCTGCCGTCGCGGCGGCACGGTGTGGCGCCGGTGGTCGACGGGTCCGCCGACGCCGTCCGAGCGGTCCGCCGGTTGGGTGAGGCCGTCGCCGCCACGGTCGACCTGGAACGGCTGCTCGGGCTGGCCCGCTCGGCTCCACCGCTGCCAGCCTCGGCCTGGTCTCCCGAGGAGGCCCTTGGCGCGTTCACCGCCCCGGCGGACCGCCCGCTGGTGGCACTGGCCGGTGGGCCGGGTGGCAGCTTCAGCCACCCGGAGACCGCGGAGCTGCTGCGGGCGGCCGGCGCCGAGGTCGTCACCGTCGATCCGCTGCGTGACGAGGCACTGCCGGTCGGCACCCGCGCGCTGGTCGTCGGGGGCGCGCTGCCGGAGGCGTACGCCGAGCAGTTGTCGGCCAATCGGCGGCTGTGCATCGCGGTGGCCGAGTTGGCGCGGACCGGGCGTCCGGTGATCGCCGAGGGCGCCGGGCTGCTCTGGCTGGCCCGGGAGCTGGACGGGCTGCCGATGTGCGGTGTCCTCGACGCGGTAGGTGTCAGCCGGGACGGCCTGGTGGCCGGCTACCGGGAGGCGACCGCCCAGACCGACAGCGTGGTCGCCGCCCATGGCACGGTGCTGGTCGGCCACAAGGCGCACCGTGCGGTGCTCACCCCCCGCGCTGGTCAGCGCCCGGCGTGGAGCTGGGATGGTGGCGCGCCGGAGGGTTTCGTCTGGCGCAACGTGCACGCCTCGCAGCTCACCCTGCACTGGGCCGGTCATCCGGCCACGGCCGCCCGGTTGGTCGCCGCGGCGGCGGCCGACCCGGCGGCCGAGGTGGTGCCGGCGGAGTCCGGCGAGGTGCCGGTGTGATCGGGCCGGTGGCGAGGCGTCAGCCGACGATCGCGTCCGACGGCGGGGTGAACTGGCGGGTCGGTGTGCCCTTCAGGCCGTCGCGGAGGGTCTCCGCGACCGCTTGGATCGGGATCTGGGACTGTCCGTCACCGACTGCGTTGAACGGGTTGTCCGGGTCGGAGATGAAGCTCGCCGCGGCCAACTCCGGGGTGTAGCCGACGAACCAGGCGGACCGGGTGCTGTCGGTGGTACCGGTCTTGCCGGCCACCGGGCGTCCGACCGTGCCGCGCACGCTGTCGGCGGTGGACCAGCCGCCGCAGCTTCCGCGCGCCGGGGTGTCCCCGGTCGGGCAGCGGGCGGCGTCGGTGGCTGCCCGGGCGGCGTCCGCGCTGACCACCTGCCGGCAGCGCGGCTTGGCCACCTCACGTTGGATGCCACCGGGGGTGGTGTACGTGGCCGGCGTGCCGTCCCGGTTCATGATCGCCTGCACCGGGATCGCCTCGCAGTAGCGGCCGTCGGCCGCGATGGCGGCGTAGGCGTTCGCCATCTCCAGCGGGGTGGCGTCGGAGACGCCGAGCGTGAACGCTCCCCACTTCTTCACCTTGGCCGGGGACGCCTGTTCCCGGTCGACGTCGGTGCGCCAGCGCAGCCCGAGCTGCTCGGCCAGCCGGACCGCCCGGTCCGCGCCGACCTTCTCCTCCAGCCACACGAAGTACGTGTTGACCGATTTGCCGAAGCCGGACCACATGGTCTGTTGGCCGGTCATCGCGCCGCTGGCGTTGGAGGGCGCCCAACCGTCGTAGACGGAGGACTTGTAGCGGTACGGGGCGTTGAACGAGGTGGAGAGCGTCATCCCCGCGTCCAGCGCGGCGAGCATCGGGAACATCTTGAACGTCGACCCGGCCTGGTAGCCAGCCAGGTCACCGCCACCGAGCAGTGGTGCCACCGTGTTCGGGTAGTTGGCCTTCACCTTCGGCCCGGCCTCGGGATTGGAGCTCTGCGGGTTCTCGGCCAGGTCCAGGGAGTACGTCCGGTTCACCGCCATCGCCTTCACCCGGCCGGTACCCGGCTCGGAGACCACGATCCCGTTGGCGAACGGGCTCCCGGTGGACTCCTTGCTGCCGACGTTCTTCTCCGCCGCCTCCTGGATCTTCGGGTCGAGGCTGAGCACGATCCGGTAGCCGCCCCGGCGCAGCTTGTCCATCCGTTCCAGCCGGTCCGCCCCGAACGCGGGCTGCGCACTCCACCAGTTCTTCAGGTAGTCGCAGGCGAAGCCCCAGCTGTTGTACTTGTCCGCCACCGCGGCGCAGTCGTGCGGCGGGGTCGTCAGCTTCAGCCGGATCGGCTCGGCCTTGGCGGCGGCGGCCGAGTCGGGGGAGAGGTAGCCGAGCTGGCCCATCCGGTCCAGCACGTAGTTGCGCCGCGCGGTGGCGTCCTTCTGGTCGGAGTCGGCCGGGTCGTACTCCGATGGGGACTTGACCAGCCCGGCGAGGGTGGCGGCCTCGACCGGGGTGAGGTCCTTCGGGGTCTTGGAGAAGAAGATCTCGCTGGCCGCGTAGATGCCGTACGCCCGGTGCCCGAAGTACGCCGAGTTGAGGTAGCGCTCCAGGATCTGCTCCTTGCTCATCTCCTTCTCCAGGTCCAGCGCCATCCGCATTTCCTTGACCTTGCGCAGGCTGGTCTGCTGGGTGGCTTCCTGGATCTCCTTGGGGGTGCTCGCGCTGTCCCGCAGGGCCATCCGGACGTACTGCATGGTCAGGGTCGACGCACCCTGGGAGACGCCGCTGGACCGGGCGTTGGCCACGAAGGCACGGGCCACGCCCTTCGGGTCGACGCCGTGGTGCTGGTAGAAGCGGGAGTCCTCGGCGGCGACGATCGCCTGCTGGATGTTCGGCGACATGTCCGACAGCTTGGTGTACTGCCGGTACTCCTCGTAGAACATGGTCAGCACGGTCTTGCCGTCCGGGGCGTAGACGTAGGAGGTCTCGGCGGGCAGGGCGGTGGTCAGCAGTCTGGTCTTCTGCTCCACCGCGTGCGCGGTGGCCTTCGCGCCGAGCCCGGTGAGGGCGACCAGCGGGTACGCGGCGGCGGCGATCACGATTCCGGCGATCAGCCCGGCGCGGAGAAGAGGGACGAGTCGACCAGCGGCAGCAAGGGGTCGGTTGCTCACGGTTAAAAGTTATGACATTTCCGATTCGTACATGAGAAGAACTCTTAAACCGCCGGTTGGTGACATGGCTTACGCCGAGATCGGCTGTCCCACCGGCCGCCTTCCCGGCAGGATCGCGGACATGTCTGATCAGCCGAGCGCGATCGCCCCGCCCACCGGGGCCGAGCCGGACCTCGCGCACCACGGTGACGCGGAGGTCGGCGACGGGCTGATCGACCTCGCCGTCAACGTCCGTCAGGCACGACCGCCCGACTGGCTGACCGGCCCGATCGCCGCGACCCTGACCGACCTGGCCCGCTATCCGGATGCGACGTCGGCCCGGGCGGCGGTCGCCGCCCGACACCGCCGTCACCCGAACGAGGTGCTGCTCACCGCCGGTGCCGCCGAGGGTTTCGTGCTGATCGCCCAGGCGCTTCGCGGCGTGCGCCGGCCGGTGGTGGTGCACCCCCAGTTCACCGAACCGGAGGCGGCGCTGCGGGCCGCCGGGCACCCGGTCGAACGGGTGCTGCTGGACCCCGCCGACGACTTTCGGCTCGACCCGTCCCGGGTGCCCGCCGACGCCGACCTGGTGATGATCGGCAACCCCACCAACCCGACCTCGGTGCTGCACCCGGCGCAGACGGTGGCCGCGCTGGCCCGACCCGGCCGGGTGCTGGTGGTCGACGAGGCGTTCGCCGACACCACCCTCGCCCCCGGGCACTCCGGCGAACCGGAGTCGCTGGCCGAGCGGCGCGACCTACCCGGTCTGCTCGTGCTGCGCAGCCTCACCAAGACGTGGGGCCTGGCCGGCCTGCGGATCGGCTACCTGCTCGGCGCTGCGGAACTGCTGACCCGGCTGGCCGCCGTCCAGCCGCTCTGGGCCGTCTCCACACCCGCGCTCGCCGCCGCGTCGGCCTGCGCCACCGACGTCGCGGTCCAGGCCGAACGCGCGATCGCCGCCGACCTCGCCGCCGACCGCGACCACCTGGTCGCCCGCCTCGCCGACCTGCCCGGTGTACGCGTCGTCGGCCGTCCCGCCAGCGCGTTCGTCCTGCTGCACCTGCCGGGCGCGAACCTGATCCGGGCCGCCCTGCGCGAGCGGGGCTGGGCGGTGCGCCGAGGCGACACGTTCCCCGGCCTCGGCCCGGACTGGCTGCGGGTGGCGGTGCGCGATCGAAACACCACCGACGCTTTCATTGAGGTGTTGCGCGAGACCATGGAGGCATGATGCTGGAGACCACGATCGCGGCGATCCGTCCGGCGGACGAGACGGCCATGGCGGCGGCCCGTGAGCTGCACGGCCGACTGACCAAGCCGGCGGGCTCGTTGGGCGCGCTGGAGGAGCTTTCGGTACGCCTCGCCGGTCTGGCCGGGGCCTGCCCGCCACCGCTGCCCGAGCCGGCCGCAGTGGCGATCTTCGCGGGTGACCACGGGGTGCACGCCCAGGGGGTCAGCCCGTGGCCGCAGGAGGTCACCGGGCAGATGATCGGCAACTTCCTGGCCGGCGGGGCGGTGGTCAACGCGTTCGCCCGGCAGGCCGGCGCCTCGGTCACCGTGGTCGACGTCGGGGTGGCCACCCCGCTGCCCGTCCAGCCCGCCGCCGAGGCGGCCGTCCTCGACCCGTCCGTTCCCCGACTGGTCGTCGCGTGCGTGCGCCGGGGCACCCGCGACCTGGCGGTGACCGAGGCACTCACCCGGGACGAGGCGCTGGCGGCTGTGCGGACGGGCATCCAGATCGCCGACGAGCTGATCGACGCCGGAGCCGGCATCCTGCTCACCGGGGACATGGGCATCGGCAACACCACCCCGGCAGCCGCGCTGATCGCCGCGTTCACCGGTGCCGACGCACTCGACACCACCGGTCGGGGCACCGGGGTCGACGACCCGACGTACGCGCACAAGGTCGGCGTGGTGCGGGCCGCGCTGGCCCGGCACGCACCCGACCCGGCCGACCCGCTCGGCGTCCTGGCCGCCGTCGGTGGCCTGGAGCACGCCGCGCTCGCCGGGCTGATCCTGGGTGCCGCGGCCCGTCGCACCCCGGTGCTGCTGGACGGCGTGATCGCGGTTTCGGCCGCGCTCGCCGCCGCCGCGTTCGCCCCGGACGCGGTGAGCGCCATGGTCGCCGGACACCGTTCGGCCGAGCCGGGCGCGACGCTGGCACTGCGCCACCTCGGGCTCGACCCGCTGATCGACCTGGGGCTGCGCCTCGGTGAGGGCACCGGCGCGCTGCTGGCGTTGCCCGTCGTCACCGGCGCGGTCCGGGTGCTGCACGAGGTGGCCACGTTCGACTCCGCCGGGGTGGCCGAGAAGTGACCACGGGCAGTGAGCGAGTCGTCCGGTTCGGTGGTACGGCGTGACCACCAGTCCGTACCCCCTCGGTCTGCGGCTCGACGGGCGGCGGGTGGTCGTGGTGGGCGGTGGTGCCGTCGCCACCCGGCGCGTGCCCGCGCTGCTGGACGCGGGCGCGGACGTCCTGCTGGTGGCACCGGAGCTGACCCCGGCGCTGCGTGCCCGGGTCGACGCGGGTCGGCTGCACTGGGTGCCGCGCCGGTTCGCCCCCGAGGACCTGGACGGCGCGTGGCTGGTGCAGGTGGCGATCGACGACCCGGTAGCGGCGGCTTCGGTGAGCGCCATCGCCGCCGAGCGGCGGATCTTCTGCGTCCGGGCCGACGACCGGACGGCCGCCACCGCCTGGACCCCGGCGGTGACCCGGCACGGCCCGGTCACCGTGGCGGTGTTCGGCGGTGGCGATCCCCGCCGTGCGATGACCGTCCGTGACGCGATCCGCAACCTCCTCGCTGTCCACCTGGCGTCGGACGGGGTCGCTCCGACGCCGAGCCGGCCCGACGCTGCGACCAGTGCGACCGGTGCGGCCGGGACGACCGGTGGGCCGCAGATCGGGCGGGTGGCGTTGGTCGGGGCGGGGCCGGGTGACCCGGAGCTGATCACCGTGCGGGGTTGGCGGCTGCTCACCGAGGCCGACGTGGTGGTCGCCGACCGCCTGGTGCCGGGGCTGCTCCTGGACGAGTTGCGCCCCGACGTCGAGCTGGTGGACGCCTCGAAGATCCCCTACGGCCCGTCCCGGGCGCAGGAGGAGATCAACCAGATCCTGGTCGACCGGGCCCTGTCCGGTGCCTTCGTGGTGCGACTCAAGGGCGGCGACCCGTACGTCTTCGGCCGGGGCGGCGAGGAGTTGCTGGCGTGCGCGAAGGCCGGCGTGCCGGTGACCGTCGTGCCGGGGGTGACCAGCTCGATCGCCGCGCCGGCCGCTGCCGGGATTCCGGTCACCCACCGGGGGGTGGCGCACGAGTTCACAGTGGTCTCCGGGCACGTGGCACCCGACTCGCCGGCCTCGCTGGTGCGCTGGGAGGCCCTCGCCGGTCTGCGCGGCACCCTGGTGATCCTGATGGGGTTGAAGAACCTCGCGGCCATCACCGACACCCTGATCGCCCACGGTCGGTCACCGGAGACGCTGGCCGCCGTCGTCCAGGAGGGCACGACCGGCACCCAGCGGGCCCTGCGGTCCACCCTTGGCACGGTGGCCGCCGACGCGCTCACCGCGGACATCCGCCCACCCGCGGTCGTCGTGGTGGGCGACGTGGTGGGTGCGCTCGACGGGTGAGGGAGCGGGCCCCCGGAGGCGAGATCCACTCCAGATCGCCGACCTGGGGGCATCCCGTCGACGTGATACCCCAACATCGCCGAGGTGGTGTCGATCAAAGATGGGGCCGGAGCGCAAGCGCTCCGGCCCCATCGTCGTACGAGCTGTCGACTACTGCTTGAGCATGTTGTCCAGCAGCAGGGCGCAGCGGATCAGACCGAGGTGGCTGTACGCCTGCGGGTGGTTACCCAGGCCGCGCTCGGCGAGCGGGTCGTACTGCTCGGGGAGCAGCCCGGTCGGGCCGGCGGTGAGCACCATCTGCGCGAACAGCTCCTCGGCGTCGGTGCGGCGACCGGTGCGCAGGTACGCCTCGATCAGCCACGCCGTGCAGATGTGGAAACCGCCCTCGCGCCCGGGCAGGCCGTCGTCCCAGTGGTAGCGGTAGACGACCGGGCCGCTGCGCAGGTCCGCCTCGATCCGCAGGACGGTGGACAGGAAGCGCGGGTCGTCACCCGGGAGCAGGCCGGAGAGCCCGATCCAGAGCGACGAGGCGTCCATGTCCTCGTCCCCGTACGCGACGCTGTACGCCTCGACGTCGGAGTGCCAGCCGTGCTCCAGCACGTTGGCGCCGATCCGGTCGCGCAGGTCCTTCCACTCGGGCCGGTCCTCGCCACCGTGCTCGCGCATCACGTGCAGCGCCCGGTCGACGGTCATCCAGCACATCACCTTGGAGAAGACGTGGTGCCGAGGTGGCAGCCGGGCCTCCCAGATGCCGTGGTCCGGCTCGTGCCAACGCCGGCGGACCGCCTCGACCATGTTCTCCAGGACCCGCCACTCGTCGTCGCGGACCGAACCGCGCGCGTCGGCGACGGCCGCGATCAGGTCGGCGATGGGGCCGAAGACGTCCAGCTGCAGCTGGTGGTTGGCGAGGTTGCCGACCCGGACGGGTCGGGAGCCCGCGTACCCGGGCAGCGTGTCGATGACCGCTTCGGCACCCAGCTCGTAGCCGTCGATGGTGTAGAGCGGGTGCAGTCGCTCCGGGTGGCCGCCGGTGCGCTCGATGCAACCATCCACCCAGCGCAGCAGCGCCTCGGCTTCCTCGACGGAGCCCAGGTCGACAAGCGCACGCGCGGTCAGCGCGGCGTCGCGCAGCCAGCAGTAGCGGTAGTCCCAGTTGCGGACGCCGCCCAACTCCTCGGGGAGTGAGGTGGTCGCCGCGGCCAGGATCGAGCCGGTGGCCTCGTGGCAGAGCCCGCGCAGGGTGAGTGCACTGCGGGCCACCAGGTCCCGGGCGGTGGACGGCAGCTTCAGCGAGGCCACCCAGTCCTTCCACGGCTGCTCGGCGGCGGCCTGCCGCTCGTGGATCGGCACCCGGTGGTGCTCCAGGCTGTGGGTGGCGAAGCGCAGCTCCAGCACGACCTGCCCGCCGGCGGCGGAGAGGTCGACGACCGCCTTGGCGGTTTCGTACCCGCCGTCGTTGACGACCTCCCACTGCACGCCGGGGGCGTAGAGCGCGACCGGCTCGTTGGAGCCGAGCACCAGCAGGCCGTCGCCGAGCGGCTGCAACTGCACGGCGACCTGACCGAACTCGGGCCTCGGCGCGAACTCCACCCGGGCCTTGCCACTGCCGGTGAGCACCCGGACGAGGGTCGAGTCGCCGGTGACGATCGCGGGGCCGTCCGGGGTTGTCTCCCGGGCTGGTTTGTCCAACCAGTCGGTGACGGTGAGCCCGGACCAGCGGGTCTCCACGGTCATCGTGCCGGAGCGGTAGCGCTGACCCAGCGGGATGCCGCCGCGTTCCGGGGCGACACTGAAGTGACCGGCCGGGCTGCCACCGACCAGGTCGGCGAAGATCGCCGCCGAGTCCGGTTTGGGGTGGCAGAGCCAGCTCACCTTGGCCTCTGGGGTGAGCAGAGCGACCGTACGACCGTTGGCGAGCATGGAGTGCCGCTCGATCGGCACCGCCCGCTCGCCGAACAGCCAGTGCCGACGGGTCTCCAGCAGCAGCGCCAGTGCGCGCGCCGCCTCCAGGGGGTCGGCCACCCGGTAACCGGCCTGGGTGTCCCCGGGGCCGATCTTGATGCCGAGGTCGGGGCCGTGCAGGTGGCCGAACGCGTTCTCGTCGGTGATGTCGTCGCCGATGAAGAGCACCGCGCTGGAGGCGAGCTGGGTCCGCAGTTGGTCGAGCGCGGTGCCCTTGTGGGTGGCCACGACGGAAAGCTCGATGACCTCCTTACCCTGGGTCACCGTGACGCCGTCGAAGGTGGCCGGGCCGTTGCGGACCGCTTCGATGGCTGAGGCGGCGACCTGCGGGTCGACCCCGCGGGTGTGCATCGCGACGCTGGCCGGCTTGCGCTCCAGCCGGATGCCCGGGTGCTGGGCGGCGATCTCGCGCAGCGCGTCCCGGACCCGGGTGCGGACCGCGACCAGCTCGGGGGAGAGCCGCTCGACGAAGCCGATGTCGAACTCGGAGCCGTGGCTGCCGACGAGATGCACCTCGCTGGGCAGCCGGGAGAGTGCGGCCAGGTCGCGCAGCGCCCGGCCGGAGACGACCGCCACGGTGGTCTGCGGCAGCGCGGCGAGGGCGCGGACCGCGGCCACCGACTCGGGCAGCGGGATGGCCGTGCTCGGGTCCTCCACGATCGGCGCCAAGGTGCCGTCATAGTCGCAGGCGATCAGGAGCTGGGGGACCCGGGCGATCCGGCCGATGGCGGAACGCAGCTCAGGGTCCATGACCCCGGTGGCGATTGCCGCTCCATCGTTGACGGTCGTGTTCACTCGGCCTCCGCCTCGGAAACTCCAAGCTCCGAGAGGAAAGACTTGGCCCAGTGGCCCACGTCGTGGGTACGCAGGTGACGTTGCATTGTCCGCATCCGGCGGCGTGCCTCGGTTTTCTCCACGTGCACTGCCCGGAGTAGGGCGTCCTTGACCGCGTCCGGGTCGTGCGGGTTACACAAAAAGGCCTGACGAAGCTCGGTGGCGGCGCCGGCGAACTCACTGAGCACGAGTGCGCCGCCCTGGTCGGCACGTGATGCTACGTATTCCTTCGCCACCAGGTTCATTCCGTCTCGCAACGGGGTCACCATCATCACGTCGGCAGCAACGTACATCGCGGCCAGCTCACTGCGACTGTACGACTGATGCAGGTAATGCACCGCCGGCACGCCGACCCTGCCGAACTCGCCGTTGATCCGGCCGACCTCGCGTTCGACCTTGACCCGAAGCGCCTGGTAATGCTCCACGCGCTCTCGGCTGGGTGTGGCCACCTGCACCATGACCGCGTCGGGGACTGTCAACTTTCCGTCAGCCAGCAGCTCGCGGAAGGCCTTCAGCCGCAACTCGATGCCCTTGGTGTAATCCAGCCGGTCCACGCCCAGGATTATCGTCTTCGGGTCGCCCAGTTCGGCGCGGATCTGCTTGGCCCGGGCCTGGATCGCCGGGTCGGCGGCCATCCGCTCCATCTCCTGGGTGTCGATCGAGATGGGGAAGGCGCCCGCCTTCACCTGCCGACCGTCGACCTGGATCATCTGCCCCTCGTAGCGCAGCCCGAGCAGGTGCCGGGCCAGCCGGACGAAATTCTGGGCGGCCAGCCGCTGCTGGAAACCGACCAGGTCGGCACCGAGGAGACCGCGCAGGATCTCGGTGCGGAAGGGCATCTGCATGAACAGCTCGATCGGCGGGAACGGGATGTGCAGGAAGAACCCGATCCGGAGGTCCGGGCGCAGCTCACGAAGCATCGCCGGGACCAACTGCAGCTGGTAGTCCTGCACCCAGACCGTCGCGCCCTCGGCCGCGACGTCGGCTGCGGCCTCCGCGAACCGCGCGTTGACCAGGCGGTACGCCTCCCGCCAGCGACGCTTGTAGGCCGGCGTCTCCACCGCGTCGTGGTAGAGCGGCCAGATCGTCGCGTTGGACTGGCCCTCGTAGTAGCGCTCCAACTCCTCGGCGCTGAGCGGGACCGGGTGCAGGCGGATCCCCTCGAGGTCGAACGGCTCGGGGGCGGCACCGGTGCCACCGGCCCAGCCGACCCAGGTGCCCTGGTGTTCGGCGAGTACGGGATGCAGCGCGGTGACCAGCCCGCCGGGGCTGCGTCGCCACTGCCGTCCCTCGGGTGTGCTCACCTCGTCGACCGGCAGACGATTCGCCACTACGACAAAGGAGCTACGGACGGTCACGATCGGCCACCTCCGGGTACTGACGGGTCCACCGCGCTGAGCGTACTGAGCGTAGCTGCGGCCTCTGGGCCCCCGTGCCGGAGTCTCCTACCCGCCTCGGATGCGCCGAATCCTAAAGGTGATCTTGTCGACAGTCCGTGCTCACAGGTCGATGATCGGCCATTCCTTGGGCAGCACCTCGCCGAGCAGCTCCCGCCGATCCGTCATGATCGGCGTGATCGCCCGCGCCGCCTCCATCGCAGCCTGCGCGAGATCCATGGTCGGCACACTCCGCAACCACAGGCCCAGCGCGGCCGAGCAGTCTGCGGTCAGGGCCCTGACCTGCGTCGGACGTAGACCGGCGAGGAGGCCCAGCGGCCACCACCCCTCCTGAGGGGTTTGCCGATAGGCGCTGGCCAGGCAGCCCGCCGGGATGACCACCGTCAGGTGGCGATCAGAGGCCACCGAGATTCTGGCGGCGACATCCTCATCGCCGCGGGCAAAGGCCAGCAGCGCCGGCGTATCCAGCACGAATGCTGACCCGTCGGGAGTCGACGCCGGTTTATCCGACAATCCCGCCCTGGTTCCTGCGACGAGAGCACCCAGCTCCGGTGTGGTCAGCTCCAGTGCCGTGTCCAAGACCCGCCCGGCCTGCTCCAGGCGAGCTGGAGAGAGCGCGAAACCCGCCTGCCGGAGTGTGTGCAGGGTGGGCTCGTCGGCCACGTATTTTCGTACGCACTCCGTCACAAAGGCCGAAACATCCGTTTCCTCGGACAGTCGGTCGGCCAGCTCGTCCGGCAGCTCGATGACGAACTCGGTGGACATCGAGTCACGATAAAAAGCGGACTGCCGCGCGGCAAGGAGGCTCGCCCGCGTACTCCTGGGGCGGGGTGATGTGGGCGAACCGCGTCGTACCTGTCAGGATTGACGATGGCGTGCGCGCGGCCGGTCACCGGCCGGCGGCGGCGGGCGGTCCTCGCAGCCCGCGCCCGCGCCGCCGATCAGCGACAGCAACCGACGGAGGTAGCCCGCACCGTGGCCCAGTACATCTACGTCCTGGAAAAGGCCCGCAAGGCGCACGGCGACAAGGTCGTGCTCGACAACGTGACGTTGAGCTTCCTGCCGGGAGCCAAGATCGGTGTGCTCGGTCCGAATGGCGCCGGCAAGTCCAGCCTCCTCAAGATCATGGCAGGGCTGGACAAGCCGAGCAACGGCGAGGCCCGGCTCATGCCCGGTTACACCGTCGGCATGCTCGCCCAGGAGCCCCCGCTCAACGACGCCAAGACCGTGCTCGGCAACGTCGAGGAGGCGGTCGCCGAGACCAAGGCCAAGCTGGAGCGGTTCAACAAGATCGCCGAGCAAATGGCGACCGACTACTCCGACGAGTTGATGGAGGAGATGGGCAAGCTCCAGGAGGAGCTGGACCACCTCGACGCCTGGGACATCGACTCCAAGCTCGAACTGGCCATGGACGCGCTGCGCTGCCCGCCGCCGGACGCCGACGTGACCCAGCTCTCCGGTGGTGAGCGCCGCCGGGTCGCGCTCTGCAAGCTGCTGTTGGAGGCGCCCGACCTGCTGCTGCTCGACGAGCCCACCAACCACCTGGACGCGGAGAGCGTCTCCTGGCTGGAGCAGCACCTGGCCAAGTACGCCGGCACCGTCATGGCGATCACCCACGACCGGTACTTCCTCGACAACGTGGCCGGCTGGATCCTGGAGCTGGACCGCGGCCGGGCCATCGGCTACGAGGGCAACTACTCCACCTACCTGGAGAAGAAGGCCGCCCGGCTGGCCGTCGAGGGTCGCCGCGACGCCAAGATGAAGAAGCGCCTCACCGAGGAGCTGGAGTGGGTTCGCTCCAACGCCAAGGCCCGGCAGACCAAGTCCAAGGCCCGCCTGGACCGGTACGACGAGATGGCCAGCGAGGCGGAGAAGACCCGCAAACTGGACTTCGAAGAGATCCAGATCCCGCCGGGCCCGCGCCTGGGCAGCACGGTGATCGAGGCGAACAGCCTCAGCAAGGGCTTCGGCGACCGGCTGCTGATCGACAACCTGTCGTTCTCGCTGCCGCGCAACGGCATCGTCGGC
Organism: Micromonospora luteifusca; assembly: GCF_016907275.1. Taxonomy (NCBI): domain Bacteria; kingdom Bacillati; phylum Actinomycetota; class Actinomycetes; order Micromonosporales; family Micromonosporaceae; genus Micromonospora; species Micromonospora luteifusca. The sequence goes on along the minus strand of NZ_JAFBBP010000001.1, from coordinate 1,894,759 downwards.
ATCATCGGCCCCAACGGCGTGGGAAAGACCACGCTGTTCAAGACCATCGTCGGGCTCGAGGAGCCGACCAAGGGCGAGGTCCGCGTCGGCCCCACCGTCAACCTGTCGTACGTCGACCAGAACCGGCAGGGCCTCGACGGCGACAAGACCGTCTGGGAGGTCGTCTCCGACGGCCTGGACTACCTGATGGTCGGCAAGGTCGAGATGCCGTCGCGGGCGTACATCGCCGCGTTCGGCTTCAAGGGACCGGACCAGCAGAAGCCGACCAAGGTGCTCTCCGGCGGTGAGCGCAACCGGCTCAACCTGGCGCTGACCCTGAAGATCGGCGGCAACGTCATCCTGCTGGACGAGCCGACGAACGACCTGGACGTGGAGACGCTCTCCAGCCTGGAGAACGCGCTGCTGGAGTTCCCCGGTTGCGCCGTGGTCATCTCGCACGACCGGATGTTCCTGGACCGCGTCGCCACGCACATCCTGGCCTGGGAGGGCGACGATCAGGACCCGTCCAAGTGGTTCTGGTTCGAGGGCAACTTCGAGGCGTACGAGAAGAACAAGATCGACCGCCTCGGCGCGGAGGCCGCCCGGCCACACCGGGTGACCTACCGCAAGCTGACCCGCGACTGACCGGCCGAGAAGGTGTCTGACCGGTTCGTCTACCACTGCACGCTGCGCTGGTCCGACCTGGACGCGTACGGCCACATCAACAACTCGCGCTTCCTCACCCTGTACGAGGAGGCGCGGGTGGCGTTGATGTTCGCCGGCGGCCGGGCCTGGGGGGTCGGCTCGTTCGCCGACGGGGTGGTGATCCGCCGGCACGAGGTCGACTACCTGCGCCCGGTCGACTACGCGCTGGGCCGGGCCACCGCGGAGGCGGCGCCCACCGTTCGGATCGAGCTGTGGGTGGAGGAGATCCGGGCCTCCCGGTTCACCGTCGCCTACGAGTTGTACGACGGCGAGGTGCTGGCCAGCCGAGCCCGCTCGGTGCTGGTGCCGTTCGACCTGACCCGTCAGGTGCCCCGCCGGATCACTCCGGAGGAACGGGACTTCCTGCTCACGTACGCACCGCAGGGCGGCGTGGCATGACCCGGCCGGGCGCGGCCGGGCCTGGGCAGGCGGCGGCGTCGACTCCGACGCACGGCGTCGCCGGGGTGGCGGACGCGGGCGCCTTCCTGGCCCGGCTGGTCCGGCTGGACCCGATCGCACCGGTCCGGCTGCGGCCCGCCGGTGGGCCGGGCCGGATCACCCTCTGGGCCCGGCTGCCGTGGCAGGTCCTGGTGGGCCGCACGGTGGCCGGTGGGCCGGCCGACGGCATCGCCGAGGACGTCACGGTGACCGCCGCGGAGCTGCTGGCCGAACTGGAGCGCGGTGGCGCGACCCTGCCGCCACGCCGGGACGCGCAGTGGCGATGGCCGCTGCCGCCGGTGCGGAGCCGGCAGGTGGAGGCACTGCCCGTCGCCGAGCTGCGGCGGATCGCGGACGCGGCGGCGGGCACCCTGCGTACGGCGAGCGAGCAGGGTGTGGCCGGCCGTGCGGTGGGCCAGCGGGTGCTGCGTGACGCCCTGCTCGACCACGTGGCGGTGCTGGTCACGCCGGACGGATCGGCCGCCGCGCCGGTCGAGGTGTCGCAGCGGCTGGTGCAGGGGGTGGTCCGGATGGGCTTCCTCGGCGCCGCCGATGGCCCGACCGCCGGCAACGAGGAGGCCGCCGTTCAGGTGCGGGTGGCCGGTCGTTGGGTTGGCCTGGTGGGACCATACGGAGCCGCATGGTTGCAGAAGGCCACGGATCTTGCCGTGACACCCCTCATTACTCGTCCGAACGGATGACCCCAGCTCATTCTTCTGGGCAGGGGCGGTCGTTGGGGGGGTGCTTCAGCTCGGCTGTCCGGGTACCGTCCATCCTCGGATCCAACGCACCGTAGGCGACTGGATCCGCTGGGGAGTGAGGTGCGCGAGCGATGCCGTGGTGGTCATGGCGCCCCGGTCCCGCCGACGGCGGCGATCCGGAAACCCGAAGCGGGATCACAGTGGAGAGCGCGGTCCGGGTCGGACCGCCCAGCCCTCGAAAGCCGGGGGACGACTGCCCGGCCAACGAACGGCCCGTGCTGACCGAGATGCTCGCCACCGTCGAGCCGGTGAGTCTGCGCCGGGTCTGCGACGCACTCGATCTACTCGACGTGCGCTACCTGGCCGACGGCGACGGCAACCTGCTGGCCATGTGGGAGCGGCACGCGGTGCTGGTCACCCTCGAAGGGCCGGAGGACGAGATCCTGGTCATGCGGGCACGTCCGCACGCCACGGTCCCGCCGGACTGGGCTGACCGGGCCTACCGGGTGGTCAACGAGTGGAACCACACCCGCCGGTTCTGCAAGGCGTACATCGGTGACCCGACCGAGCGCGGGCAGTTGCCGATCTACGCCGAGCTCCAGGTGCCGCTCGGCGCCGGCACTCACGACGCGCTGTTGGTCGAGATGCTCGACTGCGGCGCGGCGGTGGCCACCAGCTTCGTGGACTGGCTGCACGACGAGGGCGCGCTGCTCTGACGCAACCCCTCGAACGGGTGGGTCAGGCGCCGTCGGCCGGATCATCCTCGGCGTTGACCATGAAGTACGCGGCCCGCTCCAGGTAGTCCCAGAGCGTGCGGGCGATCCCCGGCTCCAGGTCGAGCCGGTCCACGGCGCGGCGCATGTTCCGCAGCCAGGCGTCCCGCTCGGCCGCGCCGATCCGGAAGGGCGCGTGCCGCATCCGCAGCCGAGGGTGGCCGCGCTGTGCGGAGTACGTGTTCGGCCCTCCCCAGTACTGCATGAGGAACAGGGTCATCCGGTCCGCCGCCGGGCCCAGGTCCTCCTCCGGGTACATGGGCCGCAGCAGAGGATCGGTGGCGACGCCGACGTAGAACTCGTCGACCAGCTTGCGGAAGGTGGGCTCGCCGCCGACCGCTTCGAAGAGGGTCGTCGATGCGCCGGGACGGTCGGATTCGCCTGCGGGGTTCACCGTTCCATCCTGCCAGGCGCGTCGCCTGTCAACCCGACCCGCTCACCGTGCGTCGGATCACGCCCGGCCGACGGGCAGGGGCTCCGCTGCCCGGCCCACCCGTGTCCGCGTGGGCGCACCGGGGCAGGTGAGCGCGTGCCGGGTCAGGTGACCGCGTGCCGGCGGTGCTCGTCGCCCGTACGCGGCTCGGGAGGGCCTGCCGCCGTGCCGGTGGCGGGATCGCCCGGGTCGGCGGGCGGTTTGGCATTGGCCGCCGACGCCGCGGCGATCGTTTCGTCCAACGTCTGCTGACTCGGCCAGCGCAGCGCGGCTACCGCCATCAGCAGCACGCCGGCCGCGCTCCACAGCCCGACCACGAAGGGGACGTTGTCGAAGTGATCGGCGATCAACCCGGTGACCAGCACCGCGAAGCCCTGGATGACCTGGACACCGGTAGCCATCACCCCGAAGGCGCGGGCCCGGAAGCCGTTGGGCAGAGCCTGGACGAAGAGCCCGTTGGCCATCGGCAACATGCCAGCGACCGCGAAACCACAGAGAGCGGCCAGCAACGCCACCGCCAGCGGTGGCGGGTTGAGCATCGCAGGCACCAGTACCAGTGGGGCGAGCACCGCGAGCGGCCGCATCAGCTTCAGTCGGCGTGCCGGCCCGAACAGGCGGCTCACCAGCAACCCGCCGAGGATGAAACCGACCGGGCTGGCCACCATGATCACTGCTTGGGCCGTGCCCGCGCTCATGGCGCCGTTGCTCTCCTCGTGGGCCCAGCCAACGGCCAACCCCTCAGGGAGGATCGAGAAGAGCATCGCGCTGAACACCAGCACCGCGATCGCCCGCAGCACCGGTGTTCCGAACACGATGGTGAAGCCCTCGCGAGTCTCCCGCAGCAGGTGGCTGCGGTGCGCCGGGTTCGCCATCGCCGGGCGATCTCGCACCCCGAGGCGGACCAGCAGCGCCGAGACGCCGAACGTGGCCGCGTTGAACAGCAGCGCGACCTTCGGGTCGATCGAGGCGACGGCGGTGCCGAGCACGTACCCGATGATCTGGGCCGCCTGCCCGACGCTGCCGTTCAGCGACAGCCCGAGCACCAGCCGGTCCCCGGCGAGCATCTGTGGCATCAACGCCGACTTCGCCGCCTGGCTCGGCGGGTTGGCCAGCGTCGAGGCGAAGATGAGCACCAGCACCGCCTGGTACGGCAGCTGCGGGATGGCGATGAGCAGCATCAGCGCCATCCGGATGAGGTCACACGCCACCATCACCCGCCGGTACGGGTACCGCTCCGCGAGTGCGGCGAGCACGGGACCGCCGAGCAGCCAGGGCAGGAAACTGACCGCGAAGGCAACCGCGGAGAGCCCAACCGACTCGGTCTTCTGATAGACGAGAAGGGTGACGGCAGCCTTCGCGACGTAGTCGCCGACCCAGGAGAGAGCACCCGCCACGAAAACGGCGCGGAACTCGTGCTGGGCGAACACCTCGCGAAAAGTGGCTGGGCCTTCCGCGGAAGGTCGCTCGTCGGGCACCGTCGCCTCCATCGGCCTCCGGGTCGGCCGCTCGTGGCAGCCCGGCCGGAAGCGCTCGTCAGATCTACGGATCAGCGAGGATGTGATCACGCATTGGCGGGAACGCGTGCCCCGGATTCTGCCCGATCGTCTGACAACTATCTAGGCCGAACGGGTCATTCGTCGCTTCCCCGACTGAACGAACGGACGATACCTGAGGGGCCGGCTGGCCCGCGACCCCTGAATTCGAGGACGGCGGCACCTGGGTCAGGTAGCGCCGCCCTGACCAGTCTCGCCGTCCGGCAACGGCCGGGTCGGCAACCCGGGATAGATGCGGGCCGCGGCGATCTGCGCGGTGATCCCCGAGTTCTCCAGAGCCTCCGCGAGCCGCCGACGCAGCTCCCGACCCACCGCGAACTGCCCGTCGGCGGTCGTCTTCACCACCGTCCGGATGACCGCGCCGTCCACTGTCACCTGCTCGACGCCCAGCACGTCCGGCGCCTCGACGATCTCCGGTGACAGTTCGGGGTCCATCGCGATCGAGGCGGCCGCGGTCCGCAGGACGGCGGTGGCCTCCTCGGTGCTGCTGAAACCGATCGGCAGGTCCACCACCACGAGAGCCCAGCCCTGGCTCTTGTTGCCCACCCGGATGATCTCGCCGTTGCGGATGTACCAGAGCACCCCGCGACCGTCGCGCACGGTGGTGACCCGGAGCCCGACCGCCTCGACCACGCCCATCGCCTCGCCCAGGTCGACGTTGTCGCCCACGCCGTACTGGTCCTCGATCAGCATGAAGAGACCGGCGATCAGGTCCTTGACCAGGCTCTGCGCGCCGAAGCCCAGCGCGACGCCGGCGATACCCGCGCTGGCCAACAGCGGCGCCAGGTCGAAGCTGAACTCCCGCAGGATCATCAGCAGTGCGATGCCGAAGACGAACGCCGTGGTCAGACTGCGCAACACGGAGCCGATCGCCTCGGCCCGCTGCCGCCGCCGCTCCGGCACGAACTCGGTCGGGTCCACCGCGGCGCTGGGCACCCGCTCGCGCAGCGGCCGCAGCATCGTCGGCACCGCACCGTCGGTGGTCGTCCGGACCAACCGGTCGATCGTGCGATGCACCGCCCAGCGGGCCACCATCGCCAGTGCCACGATCAACAGCACCCGCAGCGGCTTGAGCAGGATCCAGTAACTGCCCTCGGCGAACCAGGCCGACCTGGTCATTCTGTACAGGAATTCGCAGGAGGAACTGCCCTGGCAGTTCACCGACCCGGCGGTGGACAGGGCAAGGGGTATCACGCTGACGGCACTCACCCTGTCTTCGTACCGCAAGGAGCCCGAGCGCCCGCCGCCGACCCACCGGCCGGGTGACCTGCCGCCGAGGGCATGGCCGGAACGGGGCGAACCGGCCATCGTGACAGGTGCGGGAAAGAGCTTCATGACCGACCCCGGATTAGTGCGTGCAATCCGGGGTCCGATCAGGGACTATTGGCGCAACGGACGTCGGTGATCGGCCTGGCGTCGACCGTGCGGGCCGCCGTGCCCCGGCCCCGGTCGGCGACGGTCCGCAGCAGCCGCTGAACCGGGAGGGTGATCGCGATGCCTGACATACGACCCACGGTGGGCTCCGGCGCGTTGGTCCTCAACGCCACCTACGAGCCGCTGTGTGTCGTGTCGGTGCGTCGCGCCGCGATCCTCGTCCTCTCCGCAAAGGCGGTCTGCGTCGCCGATGGTGACGGCATTCTGCACAGCGCTCGGAACGCCCTCCCGGTGCCATCCGTGGTTCGGCTGACCCGCTTCGTCCGCGTGCCGTACCGAACACACGTCGGATTGTCCCGGCGGGCGATCTTCGCCCGGGACGGGTGGCGGTGCGCCTACTGCCGGGGCCCGGCCGAGACCATCGACCACGTCTTTCCGCGCAGCCGGGGTGGCCGGCACGCCTGGGAGAACGTGGTCGCCGCGTGCGCCCGGTGCAACCACACCAAGGGCGACAAGACCCCGGCCGAGATGGGCTGGCGGCTGCACGCGCTGCCGGCCGCGCCGAAGGGCACCGCCTGGCGGGTGCTCGGGCACCGCGCACCCGACCCCCGCTGGGCGGACTGGCTCGACCTGCGAGAGCCCGAAGTCGCCGCCTGACCGCCGCCGCCTGCGGCGTCGATCGCGCCGCAGGCGGGAGCGACGGTGGCATCGATCGCGCTGCCGCGCTGGTCGCTGGCTCAGTCCTGCTGTTCGGCGCGACGGGCTGCGCGCTCGTGACGGTCGGCTGCTCGGCCGTGAGCGATCGCGAGTAGCCGGTCGATCTCGGGCAGCAGTTGCGGACCGGGCATGACGATGCTGCCGAAGCCGTACAGCGCGTAGCCCGGGTGCGGCATGAGGGTGTCCAGCCGGGCGAAGTCGAAGGTGTGCCGGTGGTCCTCGAACGCCTTGGGCGGGAAGCCGAACAGCCTCTCGAACTCGGCACGACCCAGGTCCAGGTTGAGCCGGAAGACACCGGGACGATCAAGCTGTGCGGCCTCGTCGAAGCCGGGCACGTCGTGCTCGACGATGGTGGCGAACGGCTGGCGGCGGTCCGGGCCGACATGGAAGAACCGGTCGCCCCAGGCATCCTCGGGCGCTCCGTTCTCCTCGTTCGCCACGACCTGTTCGACGCCGGGCAGCGCGAGGATCCGATCGGCGAGCACGGCCGCGTCGACGCCGGTCGGGATGTGCAGCACCGCATCGGCGTGTTCGATGGTGGTCTGATCCAGCGGGAAGTAGCGGTAGTCGTGGGCTCTCCGTTCGGCCGGTCCTATCTCGGACGCACGGACGTACCCGGGATGGTTGGCCTTCTGTTGGAGCCTGCCTTCGTAGGTCGACGTGGCGGGTGCCCCGATGCCGAGCGCGGGACTCACGCCGAGGCTGCCGACGACCAGCGCGTACTGGTCCTTCAGCAGCGAGGCGACGATCGCGCCGGCGCCAGCCCACGCCACCTCGGTTCCGGCCATCGTCATCGTGCTCTGGTGGCGTTGGAGGTGCGTGTTGTGCGCGAAGACCAGGGTGGGCCCGCGGTGTGCCTCGGTCGCCCGGATCGCGAGCAGGTTCTCGGCCATCAGCGCGTCCCGGACCCCGGCCAGGTGGGCGAAGCGTTCCTCCTGCGTCAGTGGTGCGGCGGCAGCGGCGTGGTAGCGCAGCAACGCGACCGCGGAGGTGGCGTGTACGAACGCCGCCTGCCAGCCCTCGGGCCGTCGGGGTGCCTGAAGGTACAACTCCGTCAGGAGGTCGTCGGCGATCACCCGCAGACGTTGGGCGTCGGTCGAGCGCCCGATCGATCTGCCCGGCTCCCAGATCGCGGCCGTATCGCTCCACCGATCCTCGTCCCCGATCAGGTCGTCGATCTCCGCTGACCGGTCGAGGCCGAGGAAGTCACAAACCCGGGCGAGGTAGCGCCGTGGGCTCGGAGCGCTCTCCATCTCCAGTGGAGCGTCGAAGCCGTGGAAGGTCAGACGCTCGGCGGTTGGCCGTCCGGCATTCCACTCGAGCATCCGCAGCAGCAGGTCGCGGTTGGCCGGGGCGGCGCCGAACCCGTGGCTGAACCCTTCGGCCAGCGCACGGTCGAGCGATACGGCATCGTCACCGCGCACGAACTCGTCGGCGATCAGCCCCGCCGCCCGGTCGCTCTCCAGCGCGATCGACCGGTAGCCATGCTCGGTCAGCGACATGAAGGTCTCGTTGCGGATCTGCAGGAAGGCGGATTCACCATGCGTCGGCTCGCCGAGCGCGAGCAGGGTCGGCGATACCGCAAGCAGGTCGAGAAGGGAAGTCATTCCATCAACCGTATCGTTGAACCAGCGGTTGAGGCTTACGAGCGCTTGAGCGCGGTCACAGCCCCAAAACCCTCAAACCGTCGCGCAATCGGCAAGGTCATCCTCGTGCCATAGCCCCGCCTGCGGGCGCAGCGAAGGGCGCCCGCCATCTGCTTTGGCTGCATGTCGTGTCGATGTGCTGTTGAGCGATATACCTCAGAGGTATGAATATGACTCTGAGGTATATCGCTCAACACCGCATCCGCCCTACCGGAGGCGACCGACGGTCACCGTCGGCCGCCGGCTGCGCCCCCAGCCCGAGCCAGGGTTAGGACTCGTGGCTGCGGGGCGGGCCGTCGCTCCGACCAGCGGCGGCCCTGTCCCGCTTCCGCCGAAGCTCGGTGACGAGAATGTGGACGTGGCGGCGACGCTCGCCGAGATGCGGGACGAGGCGCGCTAACCACCTCCACGAGCCTTGACCAGTGAGGCGAAGACAACGACGTTGTCCGAGTAGCCGGTCTCGCCGCCGACCCATTGGCCGCCGCAGGTGATCAGTCGAAGGCTCGGGCGGCTGAAGTCGCCGTACACCTCATTCACCGGCAGGCGCCCCTTGTCGAACTTCTCCACCGAATTCACCTCGAAGACCGCCACGCTGTGATCGGTGCGGGTGACCTCGATCTGGTCACCGTCACGCAGCTCGCGGAGTTGATGGAAGACCGCCGGCCCGCTGGTGGTGTCGACGTGCCCGACGATCACCGCCGGGCCGTACTGGCCGGGGGTCGGTCCCTGGTCGTACCATCCGGCCTCCTGGGCGCGGGCCGCGTCCGGCACCGCGATGGTGCCGTCCGGGGCGATGCCCACATCGTGCACGGGTGCCCGCAGGTCGATCTTTTCGATGGCGAGGCTGGTTGGGGGGCTGGCCGGCAGCACGGGGAACTTCTTCGGTGGCGGTCGCAGGCCGGCGCTGAGCCGGTCCGGCAGCAGGCTCATGCCGGTCACCTGCTCGACGCCGAGCATCGCCACGATCACCACCATCAGCGCGGCGATGGCCAGCACCGGCAGCCCCGGTCCCGTACCGAAACGGGGTCGGGCCAACCTCGACCCGGCAGGGCGGCGCGGTGGCAGTGGGCGGGCGGCCGGATCGCTGGTGCTGACACTGGCCGACCCGGCCTGCCCGGCGACCCGACGCAGCCGGCCGGAGGCGCGGGCCACCAGCCGGCCGGAGGCGCGCAGCACCGGCCCGGCCCGGAAGCGGGCGCGGCCCTCCGGCCGCGCGCGCGCGGCAGTGCGGTCCGGCCGCGCACGCGCGGATCTGCGGGTCATGGGTGATCCGGCTCAGGAGCCGGCTCCGGTCCGGCGCCGGCCGCCCACCATCCCAAGTGCGACCGCGGTGGCGACCAGTGCCACGCCGCCGAGCACCAACAGCGAGCCGGTACCGCGACCGCTGGCCGTTCCGCCGCCCCCGGTCGCCGGTCCCTTGCTGGGTGACGCCATGTTCAGCACGGTCAGCGTGGTCGAGGCGGTCTGGCCGTTCTCACAGCGCAGGTCGACCGGGTAGTCACCGGCCTGTTTGTCGGCCGGGATGGTGACCTGCGCGGTCAGGAAGCCCTTGTCCGGCTTGAGCATCACGTGCCCGAACGCGTCGGAGTGCACGTTGGACTTCCGGTTGTTGTTGTCGTTGTCGCAGCTCGCCCGGATGCTGACCCGGCTACCGGCCTGGGCGCTGTTCGGCGTCACCTCGACGAAGATGTTCTCACCGGCCCGCGCCGGCGCGACAGACATCAGGACGAACGCCCCGATCAGCCCCACCAGTGTCAGTGCGGACGAGAGCGCGCGGTTGATCGTGCGGATTCCCTGCATGATTTCCCCCCAACCGGCGACGACCGCCGGAACCCTCCCCTGGGCACGCCGCTGCTTTCCCCCTGGCCCAAGCCCAAACCGACCCACCCCGAGGGCCCGCGTCCCCGATTCGCCGCGGTCAGGGTCAGGGGCGGGGGAGGGGGGTGATGGGCTGCCAGTCGAGGGGGGAGGAGAGGACCATCGTGCTCGACGGCTGGCCGTACGGGGCGAGTCGGTCGATGACCCCCTCGAAGGCACCGATCGAGCCGGCGGCCACCTTCAGCATGCTGCACGCGTCGCCGGTGATCCGGTGGATCTCCAGGATCTCCGGCCAGCCGGCCACCGCCGGATCGTGCAGGATGCATCGCGCGCCGTAGCAGGACATCCGGATCAGCGCGACCACGGTACGGCCGGCCCGGGTCAGGTCGACATGGGCGTGGTAGCCGGTGATGACGCCGGCCTCCTCCAGCCGGCGAACCCGCTCCGCAACCGCTGGCGGGGACAGGTGCACCCGCCGGGACAGCTCACTGAAGGAGAGCCGCGCGTCGGCCTGCAACTCGCGCAGCAGGGCCCAGTCCATGTCGTCCACGCTCAGACCTTACTTTCGTGAACCGACTTCGCCTAGTTGCCGTTGTTTCGCCAGGAGAAAGCGCCGAGAGCCGTTGATCCGGCATTCCGTAGGCCGATCCGACCGCGGGATCATGACGTCGGCTAGTCCGGGGGAGGGAGACAGATGGTGGATCAGACGGAGCGGCGGGCGCCGAACCGCCCCGCCTCGGTGCGACCGGTGACCCCGCGCCAGCGGGCCGCCCGCGCCGCACGTAACGGTGGCGAGCCGACGCTGGAGTTCGCCGAGAGGGTGCCGTACGACGCGTACGTGCAGGCCAGTGCCCTGCACCAGCTGCAGCAGCCACTGAGCAGCGACCCGGGTGAGATGTCCTTCCTGATGGTCAGCCAGATCATGGAGCTGTACTTCGGGTTGACCTGCCACGAGCTGCGGGAGACCCAGCGTCTGCTCCGCGCCGACCAGGTCTGGGACGCGCTGGCGCCGCTGCGCCGCGCCGCCCTGCACCTGGAAGGGCTCAACGCCGCCTGGCAGGGTCTGCGCTGGATGACCCCGGCCGACTTCAACCGGTTCCGCAACCTGCTCGGCGAGGGCTCGGGCTTCCAGTCGGCGATGTACCGGCAGTTGGAGTTCCTCCTCGGGCTGCGGGACCCGGCGCTGATCAGGCCGTTCCGCCGGCAGACCGAGGTGCACGCGGCGCTGAGCGCCGCGCTGGCCACCCCGAGCCTGTGGGACGACGTGCTCGCACTGCTCGCCCGGCGCGGCTTCGACCTCCCCGCCGACCTGCTCGACCGGGACGTGGCCGTCGAGCACGACCCGCAGCCGTCGGTCGAGGCGGCCTGGGTGCAGATCTACGGTGACACCGGCCCGGACAACCACCTGCGACTGCTCGGCGAGGCGCTGAGCGGTGTCGCCGAGGAGTTCGGCGACTGGCGCTGGAACCACGTGAAGGCGGTGCAGCGGACGATGGGCGCCAAGGTCGGCAGTGGCGGCTCCGCCGGCCTGGCATGGTTGCAGCGCAGCATGTCCCGGGTGGTCTTCCCGGAGCTGTGGTCGGCCCGTACCGCGATGTGACCGGAGAAGAAGACATGCACACCCCAGAACAAGAGGCGCACCGCCTCGACGAGGCCGACCCCGGGCACCGGCACCTGTTCCACGTGCCGCCGGCCGACGGCGGCGACCACCCCGAGTCGGCGTACCTCGCCGGCAACTCGCTCGGCCTGCAACCCCGGGCCACCCGCGACGAACTCCTCGCCGACCTGGACGCCTGGGGGCGGCTCGGCGTCGAGGGGCACCTGGAGGCGGAGCGCGCCTGGCTGCCGTACCACGAGCTGTTGACCGCGCCGGCTGCCCGACTGGTCGGCGGCCGGCCCGCGGAGACCGTGGTGATGAACTCGCTCACGGTCAACCTGCACCTGCTGATGGTGAGTTTCTACCGCCCGGCCGGCACCCGCACCCGGATCGTCATCGAGGACGCCGCGTTCCCCTCGGACAGTTACGCCGTGCGCAGTCAGGCCCGGTTCCACGGCCTGGACCCGGACGACACGGTGGTCCGGCTGCGCCCACGCGCCGGCGAGGACGCCCTGCGTACCGAGGACGTGACCGACTACCTGGCCACCGAGGGCGATCGGGTGGCGCTGGTGCTGCTCGGCGGGGTCAACTACCTGACCGGCGAGCTGCTCGACATTCCGGCGATCACGGCCGCCGGTCGCGCGGCCGGAGCCGTGGTGGGCTGGGACCTGGCCCACGCGGTCGGCAACGTGCCGCTGGCCCTGCACGACTGGGACGTCGACTTCGCCGCCTGGTGCTCCTACAAATACCTGAACTCGGGGCCGGGCGCCCTGGCGGGCGTCTTCGTGCACGAGCGGCACCTCGGCGATCCCGACCTGCCCCGCTTCGAGGGGTGGTGGAGCACCGCGGCGGCCACCCGCTTCGAGATGACCCCGGTGTCCCGACCACCCACCACTGTGGAGGCCTGGCAGATCTCCAACCCGCCGATCTTCGCGATGGGCCCGGTACGTACCTCGCTGGAGTTGTTCGACACGGTCGGCATGGCGGCGCTGCGCGCGCGCAGCCTGCGACTCACCGGCTGGCTGGAGTCGCTGCTCGACGAGGTCACCGCCGACCGGCCGCTGCGCGTGGTCACCCCGCGCGACCCCGCCCGGCGGGGCTGCCAACTCTCGGTGCGCATCGCCGCCGGCAGTGCCGCCGAGCTGACCAAACGCCTGCGGTACGAACACGGCGTGATCGCCGACGCCCGTGAACCGGACGTCGTCCGGTTCGCCCCGGTGCCGCTCTACTCCACGTACCTTGACTGCTGGCGGGCGGCGGCCGCGCTGGCCACGACGGTCGGGGCGACCTCATGACCGCCCGGCGTGACGAGATCGCGATCATCGGTGCGGGGCTGGCCGGCTGTCTGGCCGCATGTTTCCTGGCTCGGCGCGGCTACCCGGTGGCCCTCTACGAGCGCCGCTCCGACCCGCGCACCGGCACGGCCGAGCGCGGTCGCTCGATCAACCTGGCGCTCTCCGAGCGCGGGCTGGACGCGCTGCGCCGGATCGGGCTGGCCGAGCAGGTGATGACCGACGCCCTGCCGATGCGCGGCCGGATGATCCACCCGGTCGAGGGGGAGCAGCAGTTCCAGTCGTACAGCGCGGCCGGTGACCGGGCGATCAACTCGATCAGCCGGGGTGCGCTGAACAACGCCCTGCTGGACGAGGCCGCCGCGCTGCCCGGGGTGCGGATCGTCTTCGACCACCGGCTGGTCGGGCTCGACCCGATCGATGGCACCCTGAGCTTCGAGACCCCGCAGGGCCCGGTCGCCGCCAAGGCGTCGGTCGTGCTGGGTGCCGACGGCGCCGGCTCCGCGGTGCGCGGGCAACTGCTCGCGTACGGGCTGCTGGACGAGAGCGTGGACTTTCTCGACTACGGCTACAAGGAGCTGACGATCCCGGCGCTGGGCGGGGACTTCGCCCTGGACCCGGATGCCCTGCACATCTGGCCGCGTGGCACCTCGATGATGATCGCGCTGCCCAACCCGGACCGCTCCTTCACCTGCACCCTGTTCTGGCCCAACGAGGGCGCCGGGAGCTTCGCGGCACTGGACAGCCCGGCGGCGATCGAAGAGCACTTCGCCCAGCACTACCCGGACGTCATCCCGCTGGCACCGAACCTGGTCGACGACTACCAGCACAACCCGGTGGGCGTGCTCGGCACGGTTCGCTGCACCCCCTGGCAGGTCTACGGGAAGGTCGGCCTGCTCGGCGACGCGGCGCACGCGATCGTGCCGTTCTACGGCCAGGGCGCCAACTGTGCGTTCGAGGACGTGGTCGAGCTGGACCGCTGTCTGGACGAGTGCGCTGACGACTGGTTGGCGGCGCTGCCGCTGTTCCAGCGACGCCGGCAGGAGAACGCCGAGGCCATCGCGACGATGGCGCTGACCAACTTCGTGGAGATGCGGGACAAGGTCGCCTCCCCGGTCTTCCAGTTGAGGCGGCGGGTGGAGCACGCACTGGAACGGGCCCTGCCCGGCCGGTACGTTTCCCAGTACGAGCTGGTGTCCTTCTCCACTACCGGGTACGCGGAGGTGCGCCGCCGGGTCCGACGGCAGCACCGGGTGCTCGGCGCGGTCGCCGGCGGGGCGGCGTTGCTGCTGGTCGGCGCGGTCGGCGCGGCACTGAGCCGAGGGAGGCGCGGATGACCGGCAACTGGGATCCGCGGTTGATGGCCGGTCACGCGCCGGCCGGGCCACTGCGGCTGCGTAACTTCGTCGGCGGCGAGTTCGTCGACGGTGGGCCGACGTTCGCCAAGGCGAGCCCGGTCACCGGGGAGCAGGTGTTCGAGGTCGTCGAGGCGTCGAAGTCCACCGTGGACGACGCGGTGGCCGCCGCCCGGGCCGCCCTGCACGGGCCGTGGGGCCGGATGGGCGAACGGGAACGTGCCGAGGTGCTGCGCCGGGTCGCCGACGAACTGGAACGCCGCTTCGACGACCTGGTCGCCGCCGAGGTCGCCGACACCGGCAAGTCCATCGCCCAGGCCCGCACGCTGGACATCCCGCGTGGCGCGGCGAACTTCCGGGCGTTCGCGGAGATCGTGGCGACCGCGCCCACCGAGTCGTTCACCACCGTCACCCCGACCGGCGGCCGGGCGCTCAACTACGCGCTCCGCAAACCGGTCGGTGTGGTCGCCGTCATCGTGCCGTGGAACCTGCCACTGCTGCTGCTCACCTGGAAGGTGGCCCCGGCGCTGGCCTGCGGCAACGCCGTCGTGGTCAAGCCCAGCGAGGAGACGCCCGCCTCGGCGACGCTGCTCGCCGAGGTGATGGCCGCCGCCGGCGTACCGGCCGGGGTGTTCAACCTGGTGCACGGGTTCGGGCCGGACTCCGCCGGCGAGTTCCTCACCCGCCACCCGGGGGTCGACGCGATCACCTTCACCGGTGAGTCGGCCACCGGCGGCGCGATCATGCGGGCCGCCGCCGACGGGGTGAAGGCGGTGAGCTTCGAACTGGGCGGCAAGAACGCCGGCCTGGTCTTCGCCGACGCCGACCTGGACGCCGCGGTGGCCGGCTCGATGCGGTCCAGCTTCACCAACGGCGGGCAGGTGTGCCTCTGCACCGAACGCCTCTACGTGCAGCGCCCGGTCTTCGAGGAGTTCACCGCCCGGCTCGCCAAGCGTGCCGGCGAACTGGCGTACGGCTGGCCGACCGACGAGGCCACCGCCACCATGCCGCTGATCTCCCACCAGCACCGGGCGAAGGTGCTCGGCGCGTACGAGTTGGCCCGCGCCGAGGGCGCCGAGGTGCTGACCGGCGGCGGCACGCCCACCTTCGGTGACGCCCGCGACGGCGGGTCGTACGTGCAACCGACCGTGCTCACCGGGCTCGGCCCCGACGCTCGTACCAACCGGGAGGAGATCTTCGGCCCGGTGGTGCACGTGGCGCCGTTCGACACCGAGGACGAGGCGTACGCGCTCGCGAACGGCACCGAGTACGGCCTGGCGGCGACCGTGTGGACCCGGGACGTGGGTGTCGCCCACCGAGCCGGAGCGCGGCTCGACGCCGGCATCGTCTGGGTCAACACGTGGTTCCTGCGCGACCTGCGTACCCCGTTCGGCGGGGTGAAGGCGTCCGGCATCGGCCGCGAGGGCGGCGTGCACTCGTTGAACTTCTACTCCGAACTCACGAACGTCTGCGTGGACCTGTCATGAGCGCACCGCAGCGAGGAGCGGGCATGGAACCTGACATCGAGGCCGCCAACCGGGAGTTGGCCGACGCCCGCAACACCGGCAAGCCGTGCCCACCGCTACGCGGTCGCTTGCTGCCGGAGGGGGACGTCGAGTCCGCGTACCGTGTGCAGCAGCTTCAGGCGCGGGCCTGGCAGGGCCGCGGCGAACGCCGGGTCGGCGCGAAGATCGGGCTGACCTCCCGGGCAGTGCAGGAGACCTTCGGGGTGTTCCAGCCCGACTTCGGGATGCTGACCGACGCCATGGCGGTCGGCGACGGGGTCGAGGTGGCCATCGACCGGCTGCTCCAGCCGCGGGTCGAGGCGGAGATCGCGTTCGTGCTCGACAAGGACCTCCCGGACCCACAGATCACGCTGGTCGACCTGATCCGCGCGGTCGATTACGTGCTGCCGGCCATCGAGATCGTCGACTCGCGCATCGCCGCCTGGGACATCTCCATCGTGGACACCGTCGCCGACAACGCCTCCAGCGGGCTCTTCGTGCTCGGCACGACGCCGCGCCGACTCGCCGACATCGATTTGCGGCTCTGCGGGATGGTGCTGGAGCACGCCGGTGAACCGGTTTCGGTGGGCGCGGGCGCGGCCTGCCTGGGTAACCCGCTGCACGCCGTGCAGTGGCTGGCCGGCACCCTCGCACGCGCCGGTGACCCGCTGCGTGCCGGCGACGTGGTGCTCTCCGGTGCGCTCGGCCCGATGGTGCCGGTCACGCCGGGTGCCGCGTACGAGGCGCGGATCTCCGGGCTCGGTTCGGTGCGCACCTGCTTCAGTGCTGGAGGTAACCAGTGAGCGCGAGGAGTGAGCCGGGTTTGCGAGCCCCGCAGTCGCGAACGAAAGGCAGATCAGCATGACCGGTGTGGCGGTGCTCGGTTCCGGCAACATCGGCACCGACCTGATGATCAAAGTTCTCCGGCTGAGTGACAGCCTGCGGATGGTGGCGATGGCCGGCATCGACCCGGCGTCCGACGGTCTCGCCAGGGCCCGTCGGCTCGGCGTGGCCACCACCGCCGACGGCGTGGACGGGCTCGTGGCGATGCCCGAGTTCGCCGACGTCGAGCTGGTCTTCGACGCCACCTCGGCCGGGGCGCACCGACGCCACGACGAGGTGCTGCGAGCGCACGGCCGCACGATTGTCGACCTGACCCCGGCCGCGCTCGGCCCGTACGTGGTGCCGCCGGTCAACCTCGACGAGCACCTGCACGAGCCGAATGTCAACATGGTGACCTGCGGTGGTCAGGCGACCGTGCCGATCGTCGCCGCCGTCGGCCGGGTCACCCCGGTGGCGTACGGGGAGATCGTCGCGTCGATTGCGTCCCGCTCTGCCGGACCGGGCACCCGGGCCAACATCGACGAGTTCACCGAGACCACCGCCCGGGCCATCGAGGTCGTCGGTGGTGCCGACCGGGGCAAGGCGATCATCGTGCTGAACCCGGCGGACCCACCACTGCTGATGCGCGACACCGTCTACTGCCTCTGCCCGGACGCCGACGCCGACACCGACGCCATCGCGGCCTCGGTGGCGGACATGGTGGCGTCGGTGCAGGAGTACGTCCCCGGCTACCAACTCAAGCAGGACGTGCAGTTCGACCGGGTCGAGGCCTACCTGCCGGCGCTCGGGCGGCAGCTCACCGCGCTGCAGGTGTCGGTGTTCCTGGAGGTCTCCGGTGCCGGGCACTACCTGCCGGCGTACGCCGGGAACCTGGACATCATGACCTCGGCCGCGTTGCGCACCGCCGAGCGGCTGGTGGCGTTGCGGGTGAAGGGAGCGGTGGCATGACGGATCTGTACATCCAGGACGTGACGCTGCGCGACGGTATGCACGCCATCGCGCACCAGTACACCGTCGAGCAGGTACGCACCATCGCCGCCGCGCTGGACGCCGCCGGTGTCGCCGCCATCGAGGTGGCACACGGTGACGGGCTCGCCGGTTCCAGCGTGAACTACGGCCACGGCGCGGCCACCGACGCCGAGTGGATCTCCGCCGCCGCCGAGGTGCTGACCACGGCGAAACTGACCACCCTGCTGCTGCCGGGCATCGGCACGATCGCCGATCTGAAGGCCGCGAAGGCGCTCGGGGTGACAAGCGTCCGGATCGCCACCCACTGCACCGAGGCGGACATCTCCGCCCAGCACATCTCCTGGGCCAGGGAGAACGGCATGGACGTGGCCGGGTTCCTGATGATGTCGCACATGTCCGACCCGGCCGGGCTCGCCGGACAGGCCAAGCTGATGGAGTCGTACGGGGCGCACTGCGTCTACGTCACCGACTCCGGCGGTCGGCTGCTGATGTCCGACGTGGCGCAGCGGGTCGACGCGTACCGGCAGGTCCTGGCACCGGAGACGCAGATCGGCATCCATGCCCACCACAACCTGTCCCTCGGGGTCGCCAACAGCGTGCTCGCCGTCGAGCACGGCCGGGTCACCGGGTCCGCGCCGGTCGGCCCCGACGCACCGCACGGCCGGACCGTCCGCGTCGATGCCTCCCTCGCCGGCATGGGCGCGGGCGCCGGCAACGCGCCGCTGGAGGTCTTCGTGGCGGTCGCCGAGCTGCACGGCTGGAAGCACGGCTGCGACGTGTTCGCGCTGATGGACGCGGCCGACGACATCGTCCGCCCGTTGCAGGATCGGCCGGTCCAGGTGGATCGGGAGACGCTCTCTCTCGGGTACGCCGGGGTCTACTCCAGCTTCCTGCGGCACGCCGAGCGGGCCTCGACGCGTTACGGCGTGGACGTCCGCTCGATCCTGGTCGAGCTGGGTCGGCGCCGGATGGTCGGCGGCCAGGAGGACATGATCGTGGACGTGGCACTCGACCTGGCCGGCACGGAGGCTGTGAGCGCGAGGAGTGAGCCGGGTTTGCGAGCCCCGCAGTCGCGAACGAAGGGTGGCGCAGCATGATCGGACCGGACGTCGCGGGGATCGCCGAGAAGTTGGGCGCGGCAGCGGACGCGGCCACCCCCATCCCGCAGCTCGCCGCCGAGACCGGCCTCGACGTGGACGCCGCGTACGCCGTGCAGGCCGCCCTGCTCCAGCGCCGCCTCGACGCCGGTCAACGGCTGGTCGGGTTGAAGATGGGGCTCACCAGCAAGGCGAAGATGGCCCAGGTCGGCGTCGACGAGGTGATCTGGGGGCGACTCACCGACGCGATGCGGGTGCCCGACGGCGGTTCCGTGGACCCGGCCGCGTACATCCATCCCCGGGTCGAGCCGGAGGTGGCGTTCCTGCTGGACCGGCTGCCCGAGCCGGGCGAGCCGGTCGGCGACTTCACCAGCGCGGTCCGCGCGGTCGCCCCGGCCATCGAGCTGATCGACTCCCGGTACGCCGACTTCCGTTTCTCGCTGCCGGACGTGATCGCCGACAACACCTCGGCCGCCGCGTTCGTGATCGGGCCGTGGTCGCCGGTGCCCGCGGGGCTGGACAACCTCGGCGTGCTGCTGGAGGTCGACGGGCGGGTGGCCCAGGTCGGCTCGACGGCGGCGATCCTCGGCGATCCGCGCCGGGCCCTCGACGAGGGCATCCGGCTGGCCGGTCGGCACGGGGTGCGGTTGCAGTCCGGGTGGGTCTTCCTGGCCGGTGCCGCTACGGCCGCCGTGCCGCTGCGTCCCGGTGCCCATGTCCGTGCTGTCGTCGAGAAGCTCGGCACGGCGTCGCTGCGGGCCTCATCGTGATCGACGGTGCGCGGGTCGTTGTGGGGAAGGCTGTGCCTCGGGGGGCTTTTCCGCACGTCAAGGTGGCGGGTGGGTTCGTCTTCGTCTCCGGTACGTCGTCGCGGCGAGCCGACAACAGCTTCGCCGGTGTGTCGGTGGACGGGTTCGGGACCACGAACCTCGACATCCGGCTGCAGACGCGGGCGGTCATCGAAAACGTGCGGGATCTGCTGCGCTCGGTCGGCGCGGACCTCACCGACCTCGTCCAGGTGACGTCCTACCTGGTCAACATGAACGACTTCGGTGGTTACAACGAGGTGTGGGCGGAGTTCTTCGACGCGTCCGGCCCGACCCGCACGACGGTGGCGGTGCACCAGTTGCCGCACCCGCACCTGCTCATCGAGATCCAGGCCGTGGCCCTTCTTCCCTCCGGAGGTCAGTCGTGAGCGAGATTGCCGAGCCGTTCAGCTTTCCAGGATGGATCGCGGACAACCAGCACCTGTTGAAGCCGCCAGTGGGCAACAAGGAGATGTTCCCCGGCGGGGACGACTTCATCGTGATGGTGGTGGGTGGGCCCAACCAGCGCACCGACTTCCACGTGGACCCGTACGAGGAGTTCTTCTACCAGGTCAAGGGCAACATGCACATCAACCTGATGACCCCGGAGGGGCCGCGTACGGTGCACGTGCGCGAGGGCCAGATGTGGATGCTGCCGCGCAACACCCCACACTCGCCGCAGCGGCCCGAGGCCGGCTCGATCGGTGTGGTCGTCGAGCGGGTCCGTGAGGAGGGCACGCTGGAGACGTTCCAGTGGTACTGCCCCGGGTGCGGCAACAAGGTGCACGAGGTGGAGTTGCAGGTTCGCGACATCGCCGCCGACCTGCCGCCGGTTTTCCAGGCGTTCTACGCCGACGAGCAGGCGCGCACCTGCGCCAACTGCGGCACCCTGCACCCGGGCAAGGGCTGATGCCCACAGGTGTGGTGGACGTGCACACGCACGTCGTACCGAAGGGTTGGCCGGACCTCGGCGCAGCGTGCGGCGGGTCCGGTTGGCCCTGGTTGCGGGTCGACTCCGAGCGGGCCGCCATGATCATGGTGGGGGAGACCGAGTTCCGCCCGGTCGGCGCCGAGTGCTGGGACGCGTCGCGCCGACTGGCCGACATGGACGCCGACGGCGTGGACGTGCAGGTGGTCTCACCGACGCCGGTCTTCTTCAGCTATGACCGCCCGGTCGACCAGGCGGTGAAGGTCGCCCGGATCTTCAACGACCTGACCCTGGAGGTCACCGCGGCCGGGGGTGACCGACTGGTGCCGTTCTGCCAGGTGCCCCTGCAGGACCCGGACGCCGCCTGCGCCGAACTGGACCGCAGCCTGGCCGCCGGGCACGTGGGGGTGGAGATCGGCAACCACGTCGGCGACCGGGACCTCGACGACGCCGGTGTGGTCACCTTCCTCCAGCACTGTGCCGAGGTGGGCGCCCCCGTCTTCGTTCATCCGTGGGACATGCCGGGCGGTCCCCGGCTGGACCGGTGGATGGCCCGTTGGCTCACCGGAATGCCCGCCGAGACGCACCTGTCGGTGCTGGCGATGATCCTGGGCGGCGTCTTCGACCGGGTGCCGGAGACGCTGCGGATCTGCTTCGCGCACGGCGGTGGCAGCTTCCCGTTCTGGCTCGGCCGCGCCGACAACGCCTGGCACCGCCGCGGCGACCTGGTCCGTGGCGCGTCCGCCGGCCCGCCCAGCAGCTACGTCGACCGGTTCAGCGTCGACTCGGTGGTCTTCGCGGCACCCGCGCTGCGGCTGCTGGTCGACACGATGGGGGAGGACCGGGTGCTGGTCGGCAGCGACTACCCGTACCCGCTGGGCGAACGCCCTGCCGGCGCGGTGGTGCGTGCGGCCGACTTCCTCACCGACGCCCAGCGGGACAAGGTCCTGGCCACCAACGCCCTACGCTTCCTCGGCCGGTCGGACACGACCTGATCGGTGGACGTCGTGTCGGCCGTCGACGGCGGTGCCCAGCGGGCAGGATGAGGGCATGTCCGAGCCGCACGACCTGACCGCGTTGGAGCAGGCCGCCGCGATGGCCCGCGGCGAGCTGTCCAGCGTCGACCTGGTCGAGCACCACCTGCGCCGGGTGGCGGCCGTCGGCGACACCGTGGGCGCGTTCGTGACCGTCACACCGGATCTCGCCCGGGCGGCCGCACGGGCAGCCGACGCCGTGCCCGTCGAGGCCCGGGGTCCACTGCACGGCGTACCGACCGCGATCAAGGACCTGACGCTCACCGCCGGCGTCCGGACCACCTTCGGCTCGGCCGCCTTCATCGACTTCGTCCCACCGGTCGACGCCGACGTGGTCCGGTTCATCAAGGCCGCCGGTCTGGTCAGCCTGGGCAAGACGACCACCTCCGAGTTGGGCTGCTCGCTCTACTCGGAGGGTCGCGTCGCGCCCCCGGCCCGCAATCCGTGGCAGCTGGCGTACACCGCGGGTGGTTCCAGTGGCGGCGCCGCGGCGGCGGTGGCGGCCGGGTTGGTCCCGGTGGCCCAGGGGTCCGACGGCGGCGGCTCGTTGCGCATCCCGGCGTCGCTCTGCGGCCTGGTCGGCTACAAACCCAGCCGCGGCCTCGTCTCCGGTGGGCCGCTCGGCTCCGGCGCGTTCGGCCTGCCCACCAGCGGCCCGCTCGGGCGGACCGTCACCGACGTCGCCGCGTTGCTCGACGTCATGGCCGTCCCGGTCCCCGGCGAGCCCTACCTGCCACCGCCCGCGCCGCCCGGCGGCTACCTGACCGTCGCGCGCCGGGCCGAGCCCGGCCCGCTGCGGATCGGCCGGTTCACCACGCCGATGCTCGCCGACGAGCCGGTGCACCCCGACTGTGTGGCCGCCGTGGACCGGGCCGCCGCGCTGCTCACCGCGGCCGGCCACGAGGTGGTCGAGGTGCCGCCGCCGCTCGGGCCGGCGGTGTGGCCGCTGTTCGAAATCCTCTGGTACGTGCTGGCGCTCGCCCCGGTGCCCCCGCAGCGCGAAGCGGAACTGCTGCCGCTGACCCGGCTGCTGCGGGCCCGGGGCGCCGAGGTCTCCGCCGGCACCCTGGCCACCACTCTCGGTGAGTTGCAGGCGCAGGTACGCCTCGGTGCCCGTCGCACCGCCGGCTGCGACCTCCTGCTCTGCCCCACCCTGGCTGCCCCGCAGGCACCCGTCGGCTGGTTCACCGCCGACGGCGACCCGGCGGCGGACTTCGAACGGCAACGCCGCTTCTCGCCCTACTGCGCCATTTTCAACGTCACCGGCGATCCTTCCGTCTCCCTGCCGCTCGGCACCACCACCGACGGCCTGCCCGTCGGGGTGCTGCTCACCGGCCGGTACGGCGACGACGCGCGGCTGATCGCTACCGCTGCGCAACTGGAGAACTGCTGTGACGGATGGGATCGGCACCCCGCAATCTGGCGGGCCGTCGACTCCGCTAACGTGAATGGCGACGGAGTCGGGTGGTCGGCATCGTGATCGTCCATTCGACCCGGTTGTTCGAGGTCGTCCTTCTTCCGCCTGGGGGCGTTGGGATTGTCTGTTACCGAGACGTTGCTGGTCTTCGTCGGCATCCCGCTGGCCGCGGTGCTGGTCATCGCCGGCCTGTCGTACGTCGGTAGCCGTGGTGGTGCCACCGGCGGTGGCGGCGGTGCCAAGCGCTACCGGCCGGGCCGGCCCTTCGACTTCACTCCGGTCTGGTTCCTGGGCCGCCCGGAGCAGCTGGCCGACTCGGCCGGCACCGCGCTGACGGCGGGGGCGCAGGCGCCCGCGCTGACCAGCCACAAGCTTGAGAAGGCCAGCGTCGAGGCGCCGGCCGGTGGAACCGGAGGCGCAAGTGACCGTTGGTGAGAAGCAGGTCGGGTCGGAAAATCCGCCCGAGGTGCTCGACGGGCCGTTCTCAACCCGCCAGCTGCTGCGCATCGACGAGGCCCTGCGCCTGGCCGACCAGGGCACCGGGCTGGTCTTCTCGGTATTCGTCGGCGGTCTCGACGAGCCCATCCGCGAGCACGCCCAGCGACTGCACCACCAGCTCGCCGAGCCCGACAAGTCGGTGCTGATCGCCGTGTCACCCAACCAGCGTCAGCTGGAGGTCGTCACCGGGCGCTACGCCCGCAAGCGCATCCCCGACACGTACGCGAAGCTGGCCGCGCTCTCCATGGTCGGCGCATTCAGCGGCGGCGACCTGGCCGGCGGCATCATCAACGGCCTCGACCAGCTCGCCAGCCACGCCGGCAAGGGCTGAGCCCTCCACTCGTACGGCGAAGCCCCGCCCGCCCCACCCCACCCGTCGCCACGCCGCGCGGCGCCACGCCGCGCGTCTCCACCCCGCGCCATGCCGCGCGTCTCCACCCCGCGCCATGCCGCGCGTCTTTTACCCGAGCGTCGCCGTCGAGCGTCTCCGCGTCGTGCGATCACGGCCAAGCGTGCGCGGGTGAGCACCATCGGGCGATGATCCACTCCATATCGGCGATGTGGGGGCATCCCGGCGGACGGATACCCCCACATCGGCGACATGGAGTGGATCAAACGAGCAGCCCGTCCGGGCGGCCCTTGCAGCGGGCAGGGCTGCGGGTTGGCTGGGCTGTTGGAGCGCGGCCAGTCGATCGAGCCAACCTCATCGGCCCCGGGTCGGCGTGGGCTTGCGGCGATTTGGCCTGGACCGCGTGGGCTTTGCACCAACGTCAGCCGCGACCGGCGTGGACTTGCACCAACGCCAGCCGGGGCTGGCGCGGGTTTGCACCCACGCCAGCCCCGGGCCGCGTACTTTCTGGTCAGCCCTGCTGGGCGTCCTTCGCGCGGGCCTTGAGCGCGCGTACCACGCCGTCGCGGCCCTCGGCGACCAGCCGCCGCAGCGGGGCGGGGTGCCCGTCGCCGGCCAGCCACGCGTCGGTGGCCGCCACCGTGTCGTCTTCCACCAGGTAGGTCGGGTAGGCCAGCTGGGCGAACTCCTGTGCCGGCTCGCTGTCCCGGGTGGCCCACACCTGGCCGACCGCCGCGAAGTACCGCTCGCGGTACGGGGCGACCAGCTCCACCTGCGCCGGGTGGGTGAGGCCCTGCAGGAGTGCCCGGTGGCGCCAGTTGGGCAGCGAGTCCGGGCCGGTCAGCAGCGCCCAGACGGCCGCCTTGTTCTCGGCCGTCGGCACCAGCGCGTGGGCGTACGCCGCCTCCCGCTCACCGCTGGCGGTGCGGTCGCCGGCCAGCTCCGCCTCGATCTCGGCGGCACCGGCCGCGCCGTTGGCCACCAGCGCGGCGAGGACCGACCAGCGCAGTTCGGTGTCCACGGTCAGACCGGCCGGCATGCCGGTGCCGTCCAGCCAGCCGCGCAGGGTCGCCAGGTCCTCGTCGGAGCGGGCCGCCGAGGTGAACGCGCGAGCCCAGGCGAGCTGGAACCCGCTGCCGGGCTCGGCGCTGGCGAGCGAGTCACGCGCGGTACGGGCCAGGTCGGCCCAACCGGTCGGCGCCCAGGCCGGGTCGGCGTACACGGTGAGCGTGGTGGTCGCCTGCCGCAGGGTGGCGGTGACCAGGTTGATGTCGGTCTCGGCGGGCAGCCCGCTCAGCGTGAGCGCCACGTAGTCACGGGCAGACAGCTCCGCGTCGCGGGTCATGTCCCACGCGGCGGTCCAGCACAATGCCCGGGCCAGCGACGACTCGAAGCCACCGATGTGCTGCACCACGTTGGCCATCGACCGGTCGTCGAGGCGCAGCTTGGTGTAGCTCAGGTCGTCGTCGTTGAGCAGCAGCACGTCAGCGGCCCGGACACCACGCAGCTCGGCGAGGTCGGTCCGCTCGCCGGCCACGTCCACCTCGTAGCGCTCGCGACGCACCAGCCGCCCGTCGGTCAGGTCGTACAGGCCCACGCCGATGCGGTGCGTCCGCAGCGTCGGGTACGCGGTCGGCGCCTCCTGCAGAACCGCCACCTGCTCGTACGTCCCGTCCGCGCCGATCGTCACCTCCGGCCGCAGCGTGTTGACCTGTGCGGTCTCCAGCCACTGCGCGGCGAACTTGCGCAGTTCCCGGCCGGATGCGGCCTCCAGTTCGGTGAGCAGGTCGTCGAAGGTGGCGTTGCCCCAGGCGTGCTTGCCGAAGTAGGCCCGCAGACCGGCGACGAACGGCTCCTCGCCCACGTACGCGACGAGCTGCTTGAGCACGCTCGCGCCCTTGGCGTAGGTGATGCCGTCGAAGTTGACCTCGACGGCCTCCATGTCCGGCATCTCGGTGTAGACCGGGTGGGTGGAGGAGAGCTGGTCCTGCCGGTAGCCCCAGTTCTTCCGGATGGACAGGAAGGTCGTCCACGCCTCGTTGAACCGGGTCGCGTGGGTGTTGCACCAGTGGCTGGCCCACTCGGCGAACGACTCGTTCAGCCACAGGTCGTTCCACCAGCGCATGGTGACCAGGTCGCCGAACCACATGTGGGCCAGCTCGTGCAGGATCGTGTTGGCCCGCTGCTCGTACTCGAAGTTGGTGACCTGCGAACGGAACAGGTAGTGCGATTCGGCGTGCGTCACGCAGCCGAAGTTCTCCATCGCGCCGGCGTTGAAGTCGGGCACCCAGAGCTGGTCGTACTTCGGCAGCGGGTAGCGCACGCCGAACTTCTCGTGGAAGAAGTCGAAGCCCTGCTTGGTGATCAGGAACAGATCGTCGGAGTCGAGGTACTGCGCCATCGACGCCCGGCAGAACACTCCCAGGTCGATGCCGTCGTGACTGTCGCGCACCTCGTGGTACGGCCCGGCGCACATCGCTGTGATGTAGGTGCTCATCCGGGGCGACTCGGCGAAGTGCAGCGTCTTGAGCCCCTCACCTGCGGGCTCCTCGCGCTGCACGGGCATGTTGGACACCGCGCGCCAGTGCGCCGGCACGGTGGCGTGCCAGGTGTAGACGCTCTTCAGGTCGGGCTGGTCGAAGCAGGCGAACACCCGCTGCGCGTCGGCCGTCTCGAACTGGCTGTAGAGGTACGTTTCGCCGTCCACGGGGTCGACCGTGCGGTGCAGTCCCTGGCCGCTGTTGGAGTACCCGAAGTCGGCGTCGACCACCAGGGTGTTGTCGCTTGCCAACCCGGTCAGCACGAGACCCTTCTCGGCCGACCAGTCGGAGAGGTCGACGGCCACGCCGTTCAGAGTCGCGGAGCGCACCGAATCGGCGGCCAACTCGATGAACGTGCTCGCGCCCGGCTCGGCGCAGCGGAACCGGACCTCGGTCGTCGACCGGAAAGTGCGGCCGTCGGCCGCCAGCACGGCGCTCGACAGGTCCAGACTGATGTCGTACCCCGTCACGTTGAGCAGGCGTGCCCGCTCGGTCGCCTCGACCTGCGTCAGGTTGCGCACTCCCGGCACTGTTCGTCTCCATCCCACAATTCGCCGTACGCCCGGCGGCGCCCGTCCGCCAACCGCTCGTGGCGGCCAGCCCGATCCGAGTCTTCCACGTACGGGCAGCCCGCGGTGGCCGAGGTCACGCTCTCATTCGGGTGCCGGTCGATGCACTCCGGGGTGAAGATTCTCTTGAGACGTCGGGCTTCCGGCGTCACCCCGCCGCGAAGGGACCTCACCGTGAGCGATCGTGTCACCGCCGACATGTGGTTCGATCCGGCCTGCCCGTGGGCGTGGATCACGTCCCGCTGGCTGCTTGAGGTCGAGAAGGTCCGGGACGTGGACATTCGCTTCCACGTGATGAGCCTGGCCGTGCTCAACGATGGCCGGGACGAGTTGCCCGAGGAGTACAAGACGTTCCTGAAGACCGCCTGGGGCCCGGTGCGGATCTGCATCGCCGCCGAGCAGCGGTACGGCGGCGACGTCCTGCGCCCGCTCTACACCGCGCTCGGCACCCGGATCCACCTCGGCAAGGAGGAGCGGGGGCAGGAGCTCTACGTCGCCGCGTTGGCCGATGCCGGCCTGGACCCGGCGCTGGCTGCGGCCGCCGACAGCACCGACTACGACGAGGCGCTGCGGGCCAGCCACGAGGCCGGCATGCGCCCGGTCGGGCAGGACGTCGGCACCCCGGTCGTGCACGCGCCCGGCCCGGACGGCACCCCGGTCGCCTTCTTCGGCCCGGTTATCACCCCGGCGCCGAAGGGGGAGGCCGCCGGCCGACTCTGGGACGGCGTACTGCTGGTCGCCGGCACCCCGGGCTTCTACGAGCTCAAGCGCACCCGTGAGCAGGGCCCGATCTTCGACTGAGGCGTCGGGAAGGGTCCCCTGTCGTGATTCGACGGGGGACCCTTCCGTCCGCGTACCGCACGGTGCCTCGCTCGGCGTGTCGCGGCACGGCGGCGCCCGCCCCGTCACCGGGAGCCCGCTGGGCTCGTTGGCCTGCATGTCCGCCGCAGCGACCCGCAGGGCCGCACCCCGCAGCTCGTGGAGGCTTTCCCGATGGCCAAGCACCGTGCGTCCGGTGACGATCAGCTGACCCGGCAGGGGGTGATCGAGACTCCCGGCGCGGCCTACTGGTCGGTCGACGACTCCCGCTGGCCGACGATCCGCCCCGACCTGCCCGCCGATGTGGCGGACCTGCTCGCCCCGCCCATCGTGGTCGGCGTGGCCCGGGTTCCGGTGACGTCCCGCCTGACCCCGCCCGCCGACGATGCTTCGGCCGGTCCTCCGGCACCGTTCGCCGATTCCGCGTCGTCGGTGGCGCCGGTTCTCGGGTCTCTGCCGTCGGTCCCGGCCGTGACTGCTGTCGTAC
Source organism: Micromonospora luteifusca (assembly GCF_016907275.1). Lineage (NCBI taxonomy): Bacteria > Bacillati > Actinomycetota > Actinomycetes > Micromonosporales > Micromonosporaceae > Micromonospora > Micromonospora luteifusca. Next base: position 1,866,517 of record NZ_JAFBBP010000001.1, on the reverse strand, counting down.
CGTCGGCTCCGGTCCTTCCGTCGGCGGTCGCGCCGGCCGAACCGGCGCCGCCTCCGCCGGCGCCCACCGCCCCGCGTCCGGTGCCGACGCCGCCGCTGAGCCCGCGTCCCGTCCCGTCGCCGCCTCCCGAGCGCCCGGTGCCGTCGCCGCCCGCGTCGCCCCGCCGTGCGATGAACATCGGGCCGGCCGTGACCGGCCGACGGGGCAACGGCGGGCCGGCGACGACGGGCCGGCACCGCCGGGGCGCGTCCGACCGCGCCAGCTGACCGACCCGGCACTTTCATCTGGTGGACGCCGCGCGGGTCCCCGTCGGTGCCGACACCGTCGCCGGTAGCGTCAGTGGGCATGACGGTCGTGCATCCGATCTCCCGGGCCTGGGTCACCACTGGTGGCACCGGTGCGCAAAACTACGACGAGTTCGCCGATGACGCGGAGATCACCGCGATCATCGAGGCGAACCCGCACAGTGCTCTCGGCATCGAGATGCCGCATCGCGCCCCGCAGAGCCTGGGCAAGTCGTTCCTCGACGCACTGCCGGACGCGGTGGCCCGCCTCGCCGAGGCCAAGGCCGACGGCAGCTACACCCCCGCCGAGCAGGTGGTGGTGCTCTACCGGATCAGCGCGCCCGGCGAAACGCCGGCGTACGGGCTGTTCGCGATGGTGGACACCGACCAGATCTCCACCCGGGCCGACGAGCCGGGCCTGGTCATCCGCAACGAGGACGTCTTCATCGCCAAGGTCCGCGAGCGGGTGGCGCTGGCCGACGCGCTGGGCCACCTGCTCTCCCCGGTGCTCCTGCTGCAGACCGGGCGTGGCGACGAGCTGCACGCCGCCCTCGCGGCGGCGACCGACGCGGCCGGCGTGCCCGCCGCGACGGACACCGACCAGGCGGGGCGCACGCATGCCATCTGGCTGCTCGGCCCTGGCCCGGAGCAGGCCACGCTGACCGCCCTCGCCGGTGGCGGGGAGCTGGTCGTCGCCGACGGTAACCACCGCAGCCTGGCCGCCCAGACCGGCGGGCTGCCGCGCTTCCTGGCCGTGGTCACCACCCCCGCGTCGGTCGCCATCCAGCCGTACAACCGGCTGGTCAGCGAGCTGACCACCACACCGGCCGAGCTGCTCGCCCGGCTGCGGGCCGCGGGCGCCGAGGTCGAGCCGATCAACGGCCCGGTCGAGGTTCCGGCGGCCGGCGGCACCGTGCACCTTCGCCTCGACGGCCAGGGGTACGCGGTGCGCCTGCCCGCCACGGCCGCAGGTGACCTGGAGAACCTGGACCACGCCCTGGTCGAGCGGCTGCTGCTGCGCGACGCGCTCGGGCTGGATCCGGGCGACAAGCGGATCACCTACGTCGGCGGTGACTATCCGGCGAGCTGGCTCACCGGTGAGGTCGACGCCGGGCGGGCCGAGTTGGCCGTCCTGATCGCGCCGGTGACCGTTGCCGACTTCGTCGCGGTCAACCTGGCTCGGGAGAAGATGCCTCGCAAGAGCACCTGGTTCACCCCGAAGGCGCGCGGCGGTCTGGTCCTCGCCGAGCTGCCGCGCTGAGCGGCGGCACGCCCGACCGTGTGACGAACCCGGCTCTCCGACGCCGCCCGTGCGACGTCGGAGAGCGCGGCCTGACAGACTGCCCGGTATGCGCGTCTACCTGGGATCCGATCACGCCGGTTTCGAGTTGAAGGTGCACCTGGCCAACCACCTGGCCAAGCAGGGGTACGACGTGGTCGACGTCGGTCCGCACGGCTACGACCCGGACGACGACTACCCGACGTTCTGTCTGCATACCGGCGACCAGGTGGTGGCCGACGAGACGGGCCTCGGGGTGGTCATCGGCGGGTCCGGCAACGGTGAGCAGATCGCCGCGAACAAGGTCGCCGGGGTCCGCGCCGCGCTGGCCTGGAGCGTGGAGACCGCTCAGCTGGCCCGCCAGCACAACGACGCGAACGTGGTCGCGGTCGGTGCCCGCCAGCACACGTTGGACGAGGCCACCGGCATCGTCGAGGCGTTCTTGAACACGCCGTTCTCCGGCAACGAGCGCCATGCCCGTCGGATCGCACAGGTGGCCGAGTACGAGCGGACCCGGCAGCTGCCCGACCTGCCCTGATCCGGCCGGCGGTCAGCGCGGCGAGCGGGGCAGCTCCTCGCGGGGCACCCAGTTACGTCGGACGACCACCACCCGGGCCTCCGCCTCGGTCAGGTCGTCGTCGGTGGGTCGGGCGGCGTCCCGGGCCCGCAGCGCGGCGCTCAGCCCCACCTGGGACGAGCCGGAACCGACCAGCCCGCGCAGCCCTCGCTCGCCGTCACGGTCGTCGCCGCCCGGGCTCCTGCGGCGCGGCGGCGGCGGGTTGTCACTGTCGGGCACGGCCGTGGTGCTGCTCCTGGGGCCGTCGTCACCCCGACCGGCCGCCTCGGCTTCGGGGTGGTGGCGCAGCCGTCGCCGTCGTCGGTCCTGGTCACCCATCAGCCGACCGTACCCCGCCGGGCGATTCGGCGCTGTCGTGCCGGCCCGCGTCTCGGGCGGGTTCGGTGACCTGTTTGCCGGCTGGCTACCCTCGATTCCAGGCGGCGGTGATGTCGTCGGTCAGGGGGAGGACGAGATGGCAGACCAGACGCAGCCGTGGGCGGAGCGGACCGTGGAGGTGCCACCGCAGGCCGGCGTCGGGGTGCCGCCGCAGCGTGACGGGTTTCGCCGGGGCGTGGCGCCGGTGGGTCAGCCGCGCACCCCGCGGACCGAACCGTTCCCGGTGGTCGAGCAGGAGCCGACCGGCACCGGCTGGCCCGGCGAGCCGGTTCCGCGTCGGTCGCTGAGCTGGCGGATGGCGCAGCTGCGTCGTGGTGGTGAGTGGAGTGCGGCCGCCGGGCTCTTCGCGTTCGTCTGCTGGGGGATCTGGGCGCTCTCCGGCCAGGGTGATCTGAGCGGCCCGCTGCTGGTGCTGGTGCTCAGCCTGTTGGTGGCGGTCGGCCTGTTCGCCCTGTCCCGGCTGGTCGGCCGGGTGGTGCTGGAGCGGCAGCTCGGACGGGTCCGTCGCAGCGCCCGAGGCGCCCACCTGGCGACGGCGGTGTTCCTCGCCGGCCTGGGTGTGGCGTGGCTCCAGCAGACCGAGTGGGTCGTCTCGGCCTGGAACTGGATCTCCTCGAACTGATCCCGGTGCGTGCACGGGCGGGCCGGTCCATGACCGCCCACCCGTGCACCCGGTCGTCTCCCCACCAGGCAAGGCCGCTGCTTACCCGGCCGACCGCAGTTCATCCGTGGCTGGCCGGGTAAGCAGCGACCGGTACCTCCTTCGAGGGCTTGGGTGATCCCGATGGCGCGGCGGTCAGTGGGTGCCGCCGTGCCCCTCCGCGTCGGCTCGGGGCGACGCGACCCGGGCGGCCGGGTCCTCGACGCCGGGCTCGCCGCCGTCCGGGGCGACCGCGCCGTCGTAGTTGTAGAGCGGTCGACCATCGTCGTGCTGCTTGGTGGTCTTGATGTAGCGGTGCATCAGGCCGTCGATCTCCACCTCGACGAGTGCCTCGTTGCCGGTTTCGTGGGTGCTGCCGTCTCGGGGGCCGCCTACCAGGTGGGCCGTGGTGTTCGTATCCATGGACGGGCCCTACCCGCCAGGCACCTGACGGAAACGGGTGAAACCGGCCAGCGGTGCCGCGCCCCAACGAGTGGACGCGGCACCGCTGAGGGTCAGCCGGCGGATTCGGCGGCCGCGTAGTCGCGGGCCACCCGGACCATTTCCACCAGCCCGCCGGCGTACTCCTGGGACTCGCCGTGCGCCTCGTCGAACGGCGGCTGGAAGCCGACGCCCTCCCACTCGTTGGTGGCCGCATTCCACCTGTCGTTTCCGACCTCGAAGTCCCAGGCGAAGATGCCCAGCTCGTAGTAGAGCTGGTCGGCCGAGTTGCCGGCGGCGGAGTAGAGCACGTCGGCGACCGGCCCGGTCTGCGACGGCCAGGTGACGGTGCCGCGCTCCTGGGCGATGGCGCCGACGATCCGCCGGGCGCTGTTGAGGAACAGCGTGGACTCGTCGATCGACGGCCGGGGCAGGGTGATCCGCCCGTCGGCCCGGTACGCCCCCGGCGGCCACATGAAATACCCGCCGTAGGAGTGCACGTTCATCGCGAACTTGATGTTCTGGTGGGCCTGGGCGAGCGCGATGACGTTGCTGCTCTCCGCCTCGGACAGCTCGGCGGTGCCCGAGTAGGTTCCGGACAGGCAGTTGGCGCTGCCGCCCACGTACCCGTCGAAGTAGGACCCGACGGTGTAGTTGCGGTTGATGTCGACGCCCCACGACGTGCGGTTCTTCGGGTCGCGAGCCGGCCCGGTGCAGTGGTTGACCAGGTTCTTGCGCTGGAAGTTGAAATCGTTGAACGAGTAGTTCGCGCCATCCGGGTTGACCATCGGGATGACGAAGATGTCGACCTGCTCCAGCAGTTCACGGGTGGCCGGGTCGGTCCGGGCGTTGGCGAGCATCCGCTCGGCGAACTCCAGCGTCACCAACGGCGTGGCCCACTCCCGGGCATGTTCCTGGGAGTACGCGAGCACTCCGACCCGGGAGCCGTCCCGGTGCACGCCGAGGCGCAGGGCCTGCACCGTCCACGGCTGTGCCGGCACCTCGGTGCCCTGGAGGCCGTCGTCGAGCCGGGCGGGGCCGGCGACCGGCATGGGCAGCCCGGCCGAACCGTCCTCGACGGTGGCCCGGAACCGGTTCGGTTGGCGGGCGTTGATCGCCGCCGCGACCTCGTCGGTGGTGCTCACCGTCTTGCCCGCGGTGTCGGTGGCCAGCGAGACCGTGAGGACACGGTCGCGGTAGCCGACGGTCAGTGGGCGGTTTCGCCGGCCCGGGTCGACCGTCCGCACCTGGACGCCGTTCATGCCCTGGTCGCCGAAGCGGACCGACTCGACCACCACGGCGGCCACCGTCGGGTCGCCCAGATAGGCGGCAGCGTTGCGTCGGTATCCCTGGGTCTTGTTCGGCAGGTCGATCACGTCGACCAGATCCCGGTACTGGCGGGCCAGCCGCTTGATCCGCGCCTGGATGTCAGTCGGCGTCAGGTACGCGTCGATGAAGTCCTTCTGGTAGCCGGCCGGCAGCGGCGGCGGGGTGGCGTTCGGCCAGAGCGTCGGCGTGACCACCCGGCTGACCCCGCCGAGGCTGGAGGTGGCGGTCAACTGAACCGGCCGGTTCGGCACCGGCTGGGGGAGCGCGTAGTGGTACTGGTATTCGCCGGAATCCTCGAACCGGAACAGCGGGAACGATCCGGTGGCGCCGTCGGACGTCCGCCAGCTGACCGTGATCTCCACATCCGGGTCGTCGGTGGCGGTGGTGGCGACCTGGGCCTGCAGGAACGTCTGCCCACCCGTGGTCCACCAGTACGCCTGCTGCACCTGGAGGGTGTCCACGGCCGCGGCGGCGGTGCTCCGTTGGCCGGACGCCGGAGCGCGCAGCCCGGCGGCGGTGCGGGCCTGAGCCGCGCGGACGCTGTCGGCGTAGTGCCGGCTGCCGTCCTCGGCACGCTGCACGACCTGGACTGCGGTTGCGCCCTGCGAGGTCAGCTCGGCGAGCTGCGCGCCGGTCAGCACCAGGTCGGCGAGGATCCGCCCGTCCCGGGTTCGGGGCCGGTTGGCCAGGTCCGTGCCGGCGGCGACCAGCCGGTCGAGCTGTGCCTGATCGCGGAGCTGTACGCGGACCAGGGCGGTTTCGGTGGTGCTCAGGGTGATTGGTGTGGCCGGATCGGCGGGTGCCGCGCTCCCCGGACCAGGGTGGGACAGTACTGCGCTGAACAGGATCGCTGTTGTGGCGGCAGCTGTCCACCGTCGTCGGACGATCATGTGCCCTCCTGACGGACATCGATGTCTTGCTCTCACACCAGTGCATAGATCGATTTCTGTCAAGGTCGCAGCCTCCGGCCACCGTTCCTCGTTGATCTCAGGAAAGCTCGAGTTCCGGAGCAACCCGCTGGGCCAGACCCCGCGTGACTATCTCGAAACGGGGATCGGAGGCCTGAATGAGCGATCGCGACGAGGCGTTCGCCGAGTACTTCGCCGCACGGTCCGATGCCATGCGCGGCACGGCGTACCTGCTGTGCGGCGACTGGCACCGGGCCGAGGACCTGGTCCAGACCGCGTTCGTCAAGCTCTACCGGGTCTGGAATCGGATCTCGCGGCATGAGGTGCTCGACAGCTACGTGCGCCAGATCCTCATCCGGACATTCCTCGACGAGCGGCGCCGCGGCTGGTGGCGGCGCGAGCGGGTGGGGGTCGGCAACGCCGAGCAGATGGCCGGACCAGACTCGCCGGAGAGCCGGTTGGTGCTGCTCCAGGCCCTGGCCTCCGTCGCACCGCGCCAGCGGGCCGTACTGGTTCTCCGCTACTGGGAGGACCTTTCGATCGAGGACGTCGCGGCGCTGCTGGAGTGCTCTCCAGGGACGGTGAAGAGCCAGGCGGCACGCGGGCTCGACACTCTGCGCGGCCTCCTGGCCCCCACCGACAGCGGGATCGAGATGGGGAAGCGATGAACGGAGAAGAGTTGCGCGACGCGTTGCGCAGCGAGATGGCGAGCAGCACCCCGCCACCACCATTGAGTACGGGAGCCGCGCTCGGCGCGGCGCGGCGCGCGCATTTCCGCCGCCGGGCGGTGTGGGCGTCGCTCGGATCGGTGGCGGTGGTGTTGGCGGTCACCGGCTTCGCGGCGGTCGGCGACCCGGGTGGCCGGGTCTACCAACCGGCGGGTGGTCTACCGGCGCCGTCGGATCAGTCCGGGGACACCAAGGAGGCGTGGCCGACCGGGCCGGACGGCCGCCCGCAGGAGGACCGGACCGCGCGGGCCGGGACCAAGCACGATCAGGGAGTTCACCTGCTCAACGAGGTCGTCTCCGTCGTGCCCGACGGCTACACCAAGCCGGACGACTCCGCGAACCAACCCGCCGAGCAGAGGACGCTGCGGACCCACCAGGCGCAGTTCGAGGCCAAGGTGAACGGGGTCGACCTGTGGAGTTACATGTCCTCGGTCGCCGTGGCCCAGGGGACCGGCACCGGGCGCGTGATCGTCGAGGTGCACGACGCCGGCAACCCGCTCCCGACCGAGCCGTGCGCGCTGGCCCAGAATTTCTGGGGCATGCAGGGCGAGTGCCAGGTCGAGACGGTCGGAGCGGCGCAGGTCGGCGTGGTGGTCCGACCGGGCAGCGACGAGCGGCTCGACCAGTGGTCGGCGTACCGGCACCCGGATGGCGTGGTGGTCTTCGTGGCGCAGGGCGCGAGGCTCGACGAGAGCCGGCCGGCGTTGAAGCAGTTGCCGTTCTCCGTACCGCAGTTGGCGGCCCTCGCGGTCGACGAGCGGTTCCACCTGAAGTGACACGGTGACCCGGCCTCGCCGGGGTGGGCCCAGGTGCCGCGGTCGCGCGGTCCACCTGGGTTTCCGTGCGGGTAACGGACCGTACCGTCGAGCGGTCCTGTCGGAGCCGGGTGGTCGTTCGCCCGGGCTCCCACGCCGCCTGGATCTTCCCGTGTTCCCCCCGGCGGTAGCCTCGGCGCTTATGAACTGGCTGCCTGACGACTTCGTCCACCCTGTCCACGTGCCCGTGCCGCACACCGCGCTTCACCTGCGGCCGATCCGGGAGGCGGACACCGCGCTCGACTACCCCGCCGTGATGGGTTCCCGGGAGCGCCTGTGGGAGATCTTCGGCCCGGCCTGGAGATGGCCCCCGGAGACGATGACCTATGAGGAGGACCGCGCCGACCTGCTGCGGCACGAGAAGGAGATCGCCGCACACGAGTCGTTCAACTACGCGCTGCTGGACGAGGAGGAGACCGCGCTTCTCGGCTGCGTCTACATCGACCCACCCGAGCGCACCGGCTCCGACGGTGAGGTCTCCTGGTGGGTGGTGGACGACCTGGTCGGCGGCGACGTGGAGCGCGCGCTCGACGCGCTGGTGCCGCAGTGGATCGCCGCTGACTGGCCCTTCCAGCAGCCCCGTTTTCTGGGCCGCGACATCACCTGGCAGGACTGGCTCGCGCTGCCGCGCGCCTCGTGACACGTTCGAGGTGCTCGCCGTAGGCGACCGCGAAGCTGCTCGGCGGTGGCGCCGAGCCCACGCCGGCAGCTTCCTGCACGGACGGGCCGAATGCGCCTACCGGACCTTCCAGCCCCGTCGCAGCAGCTCGTTGCGGACCTTCTTCCCGCGCAACGCCCAGAAGATCACCGCGTCCTCGTGATCGTTCGTCGCGAATCGCCCGCCGTCGGCCAGCACAGGCATCCCGCGAAAGTGCGTGATGGCGACCAGGTTGGTTCGCGTCACCGTGACCGTCCCGAACGGCGAGGTGATCAGGATGCGCTCTGCGTCGACGCGGAGCCGGGCGAATGGCCACGTCGCGTTCTTGTGGCTCGCGAAGCCCTGACCCCACGCCTTCACTCCCGGGTCGACGTAGGCCACGCCACCACGGCTACTGAACTCGTCGTCTGCCACAGCCGTGATGATCGTCCAGCCGGGCAACCGCAGGCGTGAGCTGTGACCCATGGAGGGCCGCCAAGATCAGAGCGGGGGAAGTGGTCGACCGGCCCGGGATCTGGGGACGTGGCCTCTGACCTGGGCCGGAGCCGTTGGAGCGGGCGACGAGAATCGAACTCGCGTAGTCAGTTTGGAAGACTGAAGCTCTACCATTGAGCTACGCCCGCGTGCACCCCGCCGCTGCGGGACGCGCTAACAGCGTACCCAATCGCGATGCCGACCGCGCAGCCGCACCACCGTCGCGGCCCCAGGATCCGCACAGCATCGGGGATGTTGCGGCCTCGACCCGCCGGGAAGCAGCACTTTCCCCGATGTTGCGGGGATCTTGGGGGTGGCCGCGCCGGGCCGGTGGCCGAGCCGGGCCGGGGGCGGGCCCCGGCTGAGGCGCGGGCGGCGGGCGGTACGGCGGCGGCGAGCCCAGGTGGGCGGTAAGAATGCTTTCAGGGGTATATGTCCGGGTGGGGGGTGCCCCGGCCCCGCCTGAGTCGCGCCGACGGCATAGACTGCTCGTCGCCACGGGGTGTGGCGCAGCTTGGTAGCGCACTCGCTTTGGGAGCGAGGGGCCGTGGGTTCAAATCCCGCCACCCCGACTGTCGTCCGCGGCCGATCCGCCCCGGGTGCCGCCCAGTGCGGTCCCCGGGCGCTGCCGGTGCGTCAGGCCGGCTCACCTACACTCGATGGGCTGAATCACGCCCAGACTCAACTGAGATCCGTCAAGGAGTACGCCTGTGAAGAGCACCGTCGAGACTCTGAGCCCGACGCGCGTGCGGCTCGCCATCGAGGTGCCGTTCGTCGAGCTCGAGCCGAGCCTCAAGAAGGCGTACCGGGAGATCGGTTCGCAGGTCCAGGTTCCGGGCTTCCGCCGGGGCAAGGTGCCGACCGCGGTGATCGACCAGCGGGTGGGCCGCGGCACCGTCCTCAACGAGGCGGTCCAGGAGGCTATCCCGGAGAACATCCTCGCCGCGGTGCGCGAGCACGACCTGAAGACGCTGGGGCGTCCCGAGGTCGAGATCACCGAGTTCAACGACGGTGACTCGCTGAACTTCACCGCTGAGGTCGACGTTCGTCCGGAGATCACCATCCCGGACGCGTCCACCATCGAGGTGACCGTCGACGAGCTGCAGATCGACGAGAGCGAGATCGACGAGCAGGTGAAGAACCTGCGGGAGCGTTTCGCGACTCTGAAGACCGTCGAGCGGGCCGCCGCCGAGGGTGACTACGTCCAGATCGACCTGAACGCCACCGTCGACGGCGAGGACGTGCCGGGCGGCCAGGCGAGCAACATCTCCCACGAGGTGGGCAGCAAGCAGCTGCTGCCGGGCCTCGACGAGGCCGTGGTCGGTCTCGCCGCCGGCGAGGACACCACCTTCACCACCCAGCTGGTCGGCGGCGACTTCGCCGGTCGGGACGCCGAGGTGGCGGTGACCGTGCGCACGGTCAAGGAGAAGGAGCTGCCGGAGCTGAACGACGAGTTCGCCCAGATGGCGAGTGAGTTCGACACGATCGAAGAGCTGCGCGGCGACCTGCGGGCGCGGGTCACCCAGGGCAAGCAGGTCGAGCAGATCTACGCCGCCCGCGACAAGGCGCTCTCCCAGCTCGTCGAGGCCGCCGAGATCCCGGCGCCGGAGGGTGTTGTCCGCGAGGAGGTCGCCAGCCGTAAGCAGGCGATGGTCGACCAGTTGGAGCGCATCGGCGCTTCGATGGAGGAATACCTCGCGGCCGAGGAGAAGACCGAGGAGCAGATCGACGCCGAGCTGACCGAGGCGGCGACCGAGGGTGTCAAGGTTCAGCTCCTGCTGGACACTCTGGCCGACGCGGAGGACGTGCAGGTCTCCGACGACGAGTTCGGGCACGAGATCGTGCACCGGGCGCAGCGCGCCGGGATGGCCCCTCAGCAGTACTACGACCAGCTGGTGCGCTCCGGCGCAGCCGCTGCGGTCTTCGGCGACGTGCGGCGGGGCAAGGCGCTCGCAGCCGTCATGGAGCGCATCACGATCAAGGACTCGGCCGGCAACGAGGTCACCCTCGACGCGCTGCGCGCCGCCAACGAGGCGGAGCACAACCACGACCACTGATCGTCGGGTGCGGCCGCCGTCCGCCGCTGTGCGGTGGGCGGCGGCCGAATCCTTTCCGGGGTACGCCCGGAAGCCCGCGCCGCGGGTGCCCCCGACACAGCTGCGCTGAGAGCGAACAGTGCCCCGACCGGGACTCTGCCGCCCCGCACAGCGGTTAGTGTCGGGAAAGACGGTACGGAGAGCGAAGGGCTGCCATGACCGACATGCACATCCCCAAGAAGTCGCTCCGGGCGATTGACGCGCGCGGTGGCGACTCCATTGGCAACCTCGACGACTCGGTCTACAACCGGTTGCTCAAGGAACGCATCATCTTCCTGGGCAGTGAGGTGACCGACCAGGTCGCCAACCGCATCTGCGCGCAGCTGCTGCTGCTCGCCGCGGAGGACCCGGACCGCGACATCAACCTGTGGATCAACTCGCCGGGTGGCTCGGTCTACTCCGGCATGGCGATCTACGACACCATGCAGTTCATCGACAACGACGTGTCGACCGTGGCGATGGGCATGGCGGCCTCGATGGGCCAGCTGCTGCTTTGCGCGGGCACCAAGGGCAAGCGGTACGCCCTGCCCCACGCCCGGATCATGATGCACCAGCCGTCCGGTGGTCTGGGCGGCACGGCGTCCGACATCGCCATCCAGGCGGAGCAGATGCTCTACACGAAGCGGATGTTCCAGGAGCGGGTCGCGCACCACACCGGCCAAGACCAGTCGCAGATCGAGGCGGACTCGGACCGGGACCGTTGGTTCACCGCCCAGGAGGCCATGGACTACGGCTTCATCGACAAGGTGATCATCGGGGCCGCTCAGGTTCCGGATGGCGCCGGGACCCTGAGCTGAGGAGCTGACGATGACCGATCTGAGCCTGCCGCCCCAGTTCGCGGCCGTGCACAACCGTTACGTGCTGCCGTCGTTCGTCGAGCGCACGTCGTACGGGGTCAAGGAGTCGAACCCGTACAACAAGCTCTTCGAGGACCGGATCATCTTCCTCGGCGTCCAGGTGGACGACGCGTCGGCCAACGACGTGATGGCCCAGCTGCTGACGCTCGAGGGCACCGATCCGGACCGCGACATCATCATGTACATCAACTCGCCGGGTGGCTCGTTCACCGCGATGACGGCGATCTACGACACCATGCAGTACGTCCGTCCGGACATCCAGACCGTCTGCCTCGGGCAGGCCGCCAGCGCGGCGGCGGTGCTGCTGTCGGCGGGCACCGCGGGTAAGCGGATGGCTCTTCCGAACTCGCGGATCATCATCCACCAGCCGGCCACCGAGGGCGGCTACGGGCAGGGCTCGGACATCGAGATCCAGGCCCGGGAGATCCTGCGGATGCGTACGCAGCTGGAGGACATGCTGTCCCGCCACTGCAACCGCCCGATCGAGCAGGTTCGCAAGGACATCGACCGTGACAAGATCATGACGGCCGAGGAGTCCAAGGAGTACGGGCTGGTCGACACGATCCTGACCAGCCGCAAGAAGGGTTTGCTGGCGACCCACTCCGCCAGCTGAGCAGTACCGGGTCAGAGGTTGGCCGGGGCATCGTTCCCGGCCGACCTCTGACACACCCGTTTTGGGGGTCGGAGAATGCCCCGCCAGCGGGTAACGTCGGGTCCGTACCGCTTCGCCGGTTGGGCCGGCGGGGTGAACCAAGCCGGGCGGCGCGCAGCGTCCGCAGGTCAGGGCCGGGTCTCCGGCCGATGAGTGCAGGGAGAACGTAGGTGGCACGGATCGGTGACGGCGGCGACCTACTGAAATGCTCCTTCTGCGGCAAGTCGCAGAAGCAGGTCAAGAAGCTCATCGCGGGCCCAGGGGTCTATATCTGCGACGAGTGCATCGATCTCTGTAACGAGATCATCGAGGAGGAGTTGGCCGAGTCCGGCGAGGTGAAGTGGGAAGAGCTTCCCAAGCCGATGGAGATCTGCCAGTTCCTCGACAACTACGTGGTGGGTCAGGACCAGGCCAAGAAGGCGCTCGCGGTCGCGGTCTACAACCACTACAAGCGGATCCAGGCCGAGGCGGCCAACGCGCCCGGCTCCGGCAGTGATGCCGTCGAGCTGGCCAAGTCCAACATCCTGCTGCTCGGTCCGACGGGGTGCGGCAAGACCCACCTGGCGCAGACCCTCGCCCGGATGTTGAACGTCCCGTTCGCCATCGCCGACGCCACGGCACTGACCGAGGCGGGCTACGTCGGCGAGGACGTGGAAAACATCCTCCTCAAGCTGATCCAGGCCGCCGACTACGACATCAAGCGCGCCGAGACCGGCATCATCTACATCGACGAGGTCGACAAGATCGCCCGTAAGTCGGAGAATCCGTCGATCACGCGGGACGTCTCCGGTGAGGGCGTGCAGCAGGCTCTGCTCAAGATGCTCGAGGGCACGGTCGCCAACGTGCCCCCGCAGGGCGGTCGCAAGCACCCGCACCAGGAGTTCATCCAGATCGACACCACCAACGTGCTGTTCATCTGTGGTGGCGCCTTCGCCGGTCTCGATCAGATCATCGAGTCCCGCACCGGGCAGGGCGGCACTGGCTTCGGTGCCCGACTCCGGTCGGTTTCCGAGCGGTCGACCGATGACATCTTCAGTCAGGTCATGCCGGAAGACATGCTCAAGTTCGGGCTGATCCCCGAGTTCGTGGGCCGGCTGCCGGTGATCACCAACGTGCGCAGCCTGGACCGCAGCGCCCTGGTGCGGATCCTCACCGAGCCGCGCAACGCCCTGGTCCGTCAATATCAGCGTCTGTTCGAGCTGGACGGGGTCGAGCTCGAGTTCGACGAGCCGGCGCTGGAGGCGATTGCCGACCAGGCGATGCTGCGGGGCACGGGTGCGCGTGGCCTGCGGGCCATCATCGAGGAGGTCCTGCTCTCCGCGATGTTCGAGGTGCCGAGCAACCCCGACGCCGCCCGGGTGTTGATCACCCGTGAGGTGGTCCTGGAAAACGTCAATCCGACGATCGTTCCGCGCGAGTTCACCGGGCGTCGGGCCCGGCGGGACCGCGAGGAGAAGTCGGCCTGATCCTCCCCACGTCACGCCGGCCGCTCACTCCTGACGCGGCCGGCGTGATCGCGTTCGGCGGTCCCATTCGCCCGACGGGGTGACGACCACCATCATCAGTCGGGCCGGCTCGTCGCTGTCGTTGCGGTAGCCGTGCTCTCGGTCGGCGTGGATCTCGATGGTCTCGCCGGCGTGGACGGGGTGGTCCTGCCCGTCGACCCGGACAATCACCGTGCCGGCGAGGATGTGCAGCACCTCGCGGGTGCCGCGCGGATGGTCGAGGGACCGGTGCACCTCTCCGGGCGCGAGCCGCCAGTCCCAGAGCTCGACGAGGTCCGGCTCGGCCAATCCACTCAGCAGTTGGGCCGTACCGCCGTGCTCGCCCTGCCAGAGCACGGGCGCCTCGGCGGCTGAGGTGATCTTCACGGCTCGCGCCTCGGCCGGCTCCAGCAGTTGGGCGATGTTGACGCCGAACGCGTCGGCGACCCGGCACAGCGTGCCGACGCTCGGGTTGGTGCGCGCGCCCTCGATCTGCACGAGCGACCCCTTGCTCACCCCGGACCGGCCGGCCAACTCCTCGAAGGACCAGCCTCGGGCGGCCCGTAGGTCACGTACCTGCTGGGCCACCGCGGCGGTTACCGCGCTGGCCCGATCGGCCCCGAACTCGGTCATCAAACTATCCTTCACGGTCACTATTATGGTACGACTGATTCATGCTACCCATTGTCCTGGCTGCACTGGCCGCCGTCGCGTTCGGCACCGCCGACTTCTCCGGCGGCAAGGCGTCCCGGCACGCCGACCCGATCGCCGTAACCGTGATCTCCCAGCTGCTGAGCGTCCCGCTGCTGGTCGTCCTGGTGCTGGTTGTGCCCGGCACCCCGAACGCCGGTGACATCGGCTGGGGACTGCTCGCCGGGGTGGCCGGCGCGGGCGGTGTCATGCTGCTCTACCGCGCCCTCGCCACCGGGATGATGGCCGTGGTGGCGCCGGTCACCGCGATCACCGCCGCAGTGGTGCCGATCATCGCCGGCCTGTTCACCGCCTCCTTCCCGGGTGCCCTGGCGCTCACCGGCGCCGGCCTCGCCGTGCTGGCGATCGCCCTGGTCAGCCTGGGGGAGGGCGGCGGCCGCCGGGTCGTCCCGGCACAACTGGTCGGGCTCGCCCTCGCCGCCGGGGCACTGTTCGGCGTCTTCTACACCCTCCTCGGCCAGGCCGACGAGAGCGCCGGAATGTGGCCCGTGGCGGCGGTGCGGGCCAGCTCGATCGCGTTCGGCCTCGCGCTGGCCGTCGGCACCGGTGTGCGGTTGCGCCTGGGGCGACGGGTGATCGGCTGGGCGGCGGTCGCCGGCCTGCTCGACAGCGCCGCCAACGCGCTCTTCCTGGCCGCTGCCGCCCGCGGCCACCTCAGCATCGTCGCGGCAGTCGCCGCGCTCTACCCGGGCAGCACCGTACTGCTGGCGTTGGCGGTCGACCGGGAGCGGCTGCGCGCGGTTCAGGTCGCCGGGCTCGGCTTCGCCGCCGGGGCCCTGGTGCTGGCCAGCCTGTGATTCAGGCCAGCGTCTGACGCTGTCCGAGCTGCCGCTGCGGTCGTACCCTGTCCTCATGCGCGTCGCCGTCTGCCAGCTGAACGCCCGAGACGACCGCAAGGCCAATCTGGCCGCCGCGGAGGTCCTGCTGGAACGCGCCGCCGCCGGCGGCGCGGACCTGGCGGTTTTGCCGGAGTACGTCGACTACCTCGGCCCCGCCGCCGGCTTGCCGGAGCCGGAGCCGGTGGATGGGGACGTCGGCAGTTTCTTCGCCGGGATCGCCCGACGGCTCGGGATCTGGCTGGTGGCCGGCTCCTTCCACGAGGCCGGCCCGGACCCGGAGCACACCTGGAACACGTCGCTGGTCTTCGACCGCTCCGGCAGTCTGGCCGCGAGCTACCGCAAGATCCATCTGTACGACGTGGAGATCCCCGGCCGGGTCTCCTACCGGGAGTCGGCGAGTGTCGCCCCCGGGGTGCAACCGGTGGTGGTGGACATCGAGGGTCTGCGGGTCGGCCTGTCGATCTGCTACGACCTGCGCTTCCCGGAGCTGTACCGACTGCTCGCCACCGATGGTGGCGCACAACTGCTGGTGGTGCCAGCGGCATTCATGATGCACACCGGCCGGGACCACTGGGAGGTCCTGCTCCGGGCCCGGGCGATCGAGAACCAGTGCTTCGTGGCGGCAGCTGGCCAGACCGGTGACCACGATCCGGGCCGTACCTGCTTCGGACGCAGCATGGTGGTCGACCCGTGGGGGACGGTCCTCACCCAGTTGCCGGACGGCCCGGGTGTGTCCATCGTCGACCTGGACCTCGACCGACTCTCCACCATCCGGGCCGAATTGCCCAGCCTGGCCAACCGGCGGCTCTGAGCCTCAGCTACGGAGGTGCTCGGCTCGGCCGGCCCGGCCCGGCCCGGCCCGGGGGCCATGATCGACACCAGATCGGCGACGTTGGGGGCATCCAGGCAGAGCGACACCCCCACATCGGCGACCTGGTGACGATCCCACCCACCTCAACCGCCACGCCGCATACCTGCGCCGACCTCGACTGCCACCCAGGCCACACCGCCCCGGCTCTGAGCCTCAGCCCTCAAGCAGGACGCCGATCACTGCGAACCCGGCGATGGCCGCGGCGGTGACCAGCAGAGCGGTGGTCATCCGGGACCTGCCCCGGCGGGCGAGTCGTCCCACCGAGAGCACCAGGACGACCAGCACGACCGCACCGATCACCACCCGCCAGAACGGCAGAAGAAGGCCGAGCAGCGACTCCTCGGCGAACACCGTCGTGCCGGGCCCGGACTCATCCATGTCTGACACTCTGGCACGTCGGGACGGACTGCGTGTCGCGCTGCCTGGATGCCCCCGTGTCGCCGATCTGGTGTCGGTCATCCCGACGGAAGGGACGGGGGTGGTCCGCGCGGCAGGG